>NZ_AUCG01000012.1 GCF_000429645.1 Niveispirillum irakense DSM 11586 | reverse complement strand
CAGCAGCAACTGGTCAGGGCCCAGCGGCGTGTCAATCGACAGCATCCGGTTGATCTGCGTGTATCCGTCCATGTCTGATCCCTGAACCTCAGGCCATCTTCCCTAAAATTCTCAACGATTCACGCCGATCAGCAGGAATAACGATCCAGGACCGCTTTGGGGTATTCCTGAGGAATGAAAATGATCATTTTGAATGTGAAATATTGATGACGGGAAGGGCGCAGATTTACTGATGTGGGAATCAAAGGAAATCCCAGACGTTCAAAATATGAAGGAAAGCAGCAGTCCTTCAACATGACGGATGGGTGAGCAAGGGACGATAATCGGGGTATCCCCAATGGCGAAAGACACCCCCTCAGCGTGCCCCTGGCGGGGGCCATTGGCCCCGTTCGATCATGGCGCGGACCTCGGAGGCCTTGGGCGGCGGCCAGGGAAAGCCCTTGGCCTTCAGCCGTTCGATCACCTGCGGCAGCACCGCCCCGTCCGGATGGCTGGGCAGGATGCGAGAGTTTGCGGCAAGCAGGCCGACGGTTATGCCACCTGAGGCCGGCCAGACGGAAGCTCCCCGGTCCATGAGGAACAGCACCAGTTGCCAGCGGTCGAGCATAGCGGCGGAAAGGATGGGAGTGGTCCCAACGCCGTCTTCTGCTTCGATGTCGGCTCCGTTCAATAACAATAAATTTACGATATCTATATTTCCGGTCATGGAAGCTGTATAAATTATAGGTTTAGTATTTTTTTTCTTGTTCGGATTTGCTCCATGACCCAGAAAAATTTTAACCATTTGTATATCTTCTAATGCAGCGGCCTTAGCTAAGGGTGGCAGGCCCTTGCCGCCATCAGGATCGGCGCCGGCATTCAAGAGGGCTTTCACCATGCGATAATCATATCTGTCAGCCGCCAGCCAGAGCGCCGTCACACCCTCCCTCCCCACCGTATTGACGCCCTCGGGCAGTCGTAAGGCGGCCGCGAGCGCTGCGCTGACGTCACCTCTGGCAACGGCTTTCGCGAAAACAAAAGCGTCGGTGTCCTCGAAATAATCCGGATAGGTATCGGCGACTACATTCATGATCATGCTCCTGTCAGAAGAAAAAATCTGATATGCTATGAATGGAGAAAATAAAAATACCAAAATTATAAAAAATCTCATGGACATTTATTATTGCTCCTTTTCAATTCGATGCCACCAATTATGTTATTCATGCTGTGCATCGATAACGGATGTCTGGAGATATCAGGGTTATCCGGTAACAAATGTCTTTGCCCATAGGCTCTGGGTAGCATCGGCTGATTGGCACCCTCATCTTGCCGGATTTTCTCTTCGAGTATGATCCCTGCTGGAGGGACGGTTCTTGCAGCAGCGACGGCTCCCTGCAGGACAGCTTCTCTATTGTCCTGGACAGTCGATAAAGGATCGCTCGAATTATAATAGGCCTGAATGTCTGGAGAAATTTCTGGATAGCCCCCTACGGTTCGTGCATGTACACCTGCGGAATTGAAGGTGAAAGCGGGCGCTTTAGTGATAAGAGACGCAGCAGACGCATGGCCGCCACCTTTAGAGTGACCAATAAAAATTACTTTTCCATCTGTTGATACATAAATTCTTTTGGCTAGATTATTTGACATATTGTAATGATCAGATTCATGACCCAAGCCTTGAATGACGTTATTGTCCCAATCTTCAGTCGTTTTTGACCCTCGAAATCCAACAATATAATTACCTGTTATTTCATCGAAATATATTTTTGCTCTAAAAGAAGAACCTTCAGGAATCAAATCTTCCTTCTCGATACCAACCTTCTGCAACTCCGCCACCCCCTCCGGCGTGTCGGGGTCGAGATATTGGTGGTGTGGAGAGATCGGCAAGTCGTAGTCGGAGGCATGGGCGGCCAGCAGGGCCATTTCCCGGGCCGTCGCCAAGTCCCGGCAGAGTTTCTGCTGTGGCGTCATGATCAGCGGCTGGCCGTCGGCGGCCATCATGGCCCCGGCTGCGGCCCCCGCTCCGCCGGCGGCCAGCGGGTCGTCGGGTGGAACGCTTAGCTTCTCCTTCAGATTCAGCCAGATCAGTTCGCCATCCAGGCTGATGCCTGTCTTGTCGAGGATGATGGTGGAGCCGTTGGAGACCAGGATGATCTGATCCGGCGTCAT
>NZ_KE386937.1:11402-29562 GCF_000429645.1 Niveispirillum irakense DSM 11586 | reverse complement strand
CTATCCATCCGATACACCGAGCGGCTGGGCTTGGCTGGCATCGAACCGTCGGTCGGCAGTGTCGGTGATTCATACGACAATGCCTTGGCCGAAACCGTCAATGGCCTCTACAAAACTGAGGTGATCCACAGGCGCGGACCTTGGAAATCCTTTGAAGCTGTGGAATACGCAACCCTCGAATGGGTCGACTGGTTCAACAACCGCCGCCTGCTCGAGCCCATCGGAAATATCCCGCCCGCCGAGGCGGAACAACGCTATCATGATGCTGTGAGCACTCAGCAAATGGCTGCATGACTCACGAACTTTGGCCGCCGACAATCCCGGCGCGGTTCAATACTGCGTGGGCTGACACCGTCGGCGAATTCCCGGAAGATGCGCCGCACGACGCTGGCCTCGGCATCGTTGATCCGGCGATCCCCCCTGATGGGTTCGCCATGGGCGTCGAACTGCCGGATCACGTCATAGCCATAGCAAAGCCCGCCGCCCGCTTTACCCTTCTCGACACGGCCGCGCAGGCCGCGGTGGGTCTTTGCGGCAAGGTCCTTGAGGAACAAGGCGTTCATCGTCCCCTTCAGGCCGATGTGCATTTCGTTGATTTCGTCGTCAGCCAGCGTGACGATCTTGATGCCGAGGAAGGTGAGCTGACGGTGAAGGATCGCGATGTCGGCCTGGTCGCGGGACAGTCTGTCCAGGGCCTCGGCCAGCACGATGTCGATCGCGCCGGACTGGGCGTCGCGAAGCAGCGCCTGAATGCCGGCCCGTCCCACCATGGACGCACCGGAAGTCGCTGCGTCCTTGTAGCAGCCGGCGACTTTCCAGCCCTGCCGAAGCGCCCGCTCCCGACAAATCCTGATCTGGTCCTCGATGGAGGACGCGCTTTGTTGGTCGGACGAATATCTGGCGTAGATGGCGGCACGCATGCAGGCACTCCAGGATACGAAATCCAACCTGTTTGGTCGGGCGATGTCAATGGTGGGGCGGGTGACGCTGCTGACAGTTTGTCAAGGGAGCAGGGTATCCGGCTTGATGGCCGTGTTGGCTGCAAGCGCTTGGAAATGCTGACGCGCCAGCAACTGGCCCAACTGGCGCGCCAGCTGCGATAAAGTGGCTTCGATGTTGACGGTCTGGTCGCCATTGTCGTTGCAGGCTTCCAGGACGAGCCGTGAAGCCCGCTTGGTGAGGTGTCTGTCGGTTGGGGGTGGGGGCTTGGACATCGTTGCACCTTGATCATAGGGCGCACAATGCGCCCTCTCCCCAGGCCATTTGCTCCAGCCTTCTGATACAGCCCACCCTTCATCTGACGCCGAAGGATCGCAATCCATGTGTGCGTCTTGCACATGTTGGATTGGGTCTTGGCGCGGTGCCGATATCCAACCATCTATGGCGCGCCTATTGAATAGGGGCTCGTCGGGGGGGGCCGGAACCTCTATTCGAATGTTATCACTTGTCGGTAGCCGGCCACCGGCCCATATGGACGGCCCCTTTTAGCATCATTATTGGCCTGGCGCAGATATCGGCCCACTGGGGTGAATGGGCCCCCACGATAACCACGCATCAGGGGGCCAATTCGGTGCTGATGGGCATGGCCGCGATAAGTTCTTCCAACTCCGGACCCGTCAGACTTCCAAATTCGACCAGGATGGAGGCCACCTTGTCGATGACCGGCAGGCGCGGTCGAAGAAGCGCCAATACCCGTTCATATTCCTCGGCCAGCATGCGACCGACCTGTTGCGCCAAGGAGGGGTGAGCAGACAAGAACGAGTGGGTATTCTCGGGGACGGCGTTGCCCAGCCAAAGCAGTCGGTCCCCGAACCCATGGCCCGCCAACATGGCGGCTGCCAGGGTGGTGGCGCGCGCAAGATCGCTGTGCGCGGGACCGCCGGACCCGAAACCTGGGGCTCCCAGGCGGACCTCTTCCGCCGCGCGACCCGCCAGCAGGATGCGAATATGAGCACGGGCATCGGCCTCGGTGTCGAACTGGCCCAGTTCGAACCGAACACTGGCATGTTCGTCCTGAACCTTGACGATCTGGATCTTGCCCGGCAGCTCGACCGCGGCGGCCACAGCATGGCCAGCCTCATGCACCGCGACCCTGAAATGCAGATTGGGGGAAATGGTTTCAGGACGAGGGATATGAGCCAGCAGGTCCTCGGGCGTCATTGGCCTCCCGGCGCGGCGGGCCTCACGCTTGGCGTCACGGGCCCAAAGCTCGGCTTCAGCGCCGGATGCGACCATGCCCGCCACATAAGGAAGGAGGTCAACACCGGGGAGATGATCGGGACCAAGGTGCTGGCGCAGGATTCCGGCTAATGCTTGATCGTCAGGCAGGGACACCATGATCACCCGATCGAGCCGCCCAGGCCGGACCAGGGCCGGATCGATCGACAAGCTGTTGGCCGCCGCCAGCAGTACAACCCCTTCGCGGGCGAGGGTTCCGTCAGTCGACTCAAGCAGCGCATTGACGACCTGAACACTGTAGTCCCGCTGATTGCTCCGCAGTGATTGCCGATCCTGAAAGGCATCGACCTCATCGATGAACAGGATGCAGGGCGCTTCCATCCGCGCTCGGTTGAACGTGCCGCGCATTGCGGACAGCATTTGGCCAAGATGCCCTGCCGCCTGCCACTCGGAATGCGATCCCGTGACCAGCGGCAGCCCGGTGGTGTCAGCCAGAATCCGGGCGAAGGAGGTCTTGCCCGTGCCAGTGGGCCCCACCAGCAAACAACCACGATCGACGTCCTGCCAGGGCAAGCGTCCCGCCATGTATTCCTTGAGATCTTCGACCAAGTTGAGACCCCACTTCTTCGCGTCATCCATGCCGTGAAGATCGGTCAGCTTGGGACCGTCATACGGGATGGCTTGCGATGCGAGGTTCACGTAAGACCGGAGACGCCGGATCCAGGCGTCGCCGTCCTCTCCCGGCCGCTGTGACATGCGGAGGATATCGGGGTTGAGGTAGCCGCAGAGGCGATCATCGATGGTGATGGTGGGATGGTGCCCCGTCAGCACGTGTGCGGCCACCGTCATTGCAGCGCCGTCCAGCGTCGGAAGTGTCAGATGGTGATCCGCAGCATGTCTGACGGATGCCGGCATGCTATCCAGCCGAGCGGTCAGCACGATGACGCCCTTGCCATTGCCCAACGCCGTGGTCATAGAATCAATGTCGTGCGGAGCCCAGTGCTTATCCTTCTCGTCCGAACCGCTGAACCATACCCACTCCGGGGGCGAGAGGCACTCGGGTACTTCCGGTAGCGGCGTTTCCTCGTCATTAGCGAGAGCCAAGGTTTCCAGCATTGCGGTGAACTGCGCGTCATCCATTTCCGTGGGGCCGGAAAGGTAGAGCTTCAGCGTTTCGCGGACAGGGCGAACCCAGTCCAGTCCGGGCACCTCAACAATGATGAGGCAGCCGCCCTTGTCAAGGGCGTCCGCGATCTGCGGGGATGCGGCCAGGCCGCGATCCAACAGTGCCCACGCGGTGGCGCAGTCACCGGTCGTAACCGTCGGAGAAGGGCGTGGGGCCTGCTCCAACTCGAGGGAAGCGGCAACGCGGGCGTTGTATTGTTTGGCGGCCACGGCCAGGGTGGTCGGGGCCTTGTCAGCAGTATGGGTCATGTTTGGCCTCTCAACAGGCAAAGGGGGGGTGTTCCTGCCGATGAATGGTCGGCAGGCGATGTGGATGGGCATAGGGGCGCACGCCTGATAATGCGGGCACGGGGAAGGCGGTGGCCGGCTTCCAGGGGCGACGACGATTGCTCTATGCGGAGAAGGGGGCCGTGAGGGTGAAGGTCACGGACCAGAAGGCGTGCACAGTTCAGCGCCGTTCCGCGATTGGAAGCGGATTGAAATTGACGTTGTTTCGATCATCGCCAGTGACATTAAGTTCAGCGCCGTTCCGCGATTGGAAGCGGATTGAAACCAGGCCCATCAGCTCGCATTTTGTGTCTGTCTGTGTTCAGCACCGTTCCGCGATTGGAAGCGGATTGAAACATCCTCCGAGTGGTTGTTAGGTTCGACCTCGGATTTGTTCAGCACCGTTCCGCGATTGGAAGCGGATTGAAACTCAGTGAGCTTGCAATGAGGTTTACACCTATTACAGTTCAGCACCGTTCCGCGATTGGAAGCGGATTGAAACTTCAAAAATCCGCCGATGATAAGCTTGAAGACTGTTCAGCACCGTTCCGCGATTGGAAGCGGATTGAAACGGATAAATTGAAATAAAAAATATTTGAATCCCAAGTTCAGCACCATTCCGCGATTGGAAGCGGATTGAAGCCGGGTCAAGACGGCAGGAATGGTCATTCCCCGCATTCCGGGCGGGCTCTGCGTGGGCCGGAAAAACCCGCCGGAGCGTCCGGGTGGGTTTGGCCCTGGTGTGCGGGGGATAATTTCCCAACCTATGCCCGTCACAATCCTGTTCCTGAATCCACTTCCCACAACACAACCCCTATGGCACGATCCCCCGCAGTTGCATGAATTGGGGCGCAGGGTATGGGGCGTTTTCTGCTGTGGGTAGAGGGGGTGGATTTCGATGCCACCCTTTATGACACGACCGATCTGTCCTGTATCCGGGGTTCCGGTCTGGCCTTGCTGTATGCCCCCAGCCGGGTGCAGGTTCTGCTGAAAGGGGTTGACGGTGTTTCTTCGGTCAACCGGCTATTCGCTGGCGCTTCCCTGGCCGCCCTGACCTTTGATGCTGAACCGGCGGTGGCCCGGAATGCCCTGGCCCACCTGCGGGCCGCCCTGGCCCATGAAGGGGCGGATTGGTGCGGCATCAACAAAATCCTGCGCACCATGTCCGGTCACGATCTCGATGCAGTGACGTGGGAGGGGGCGTTGCCGCTGGCGCATCTGCGGGTGCTGGTGGCGATGGCCCCGGTGGGACCGGATGCTGCCGATGGCAAGGATGCCAGCATCAATGCCGCCATCCGCGCTGCACGGGCCGATCTGCGGGCACAGCAATGGCAAGGGCTGGGACCGCCCTTTACCGGCGCCAAGGGTGATGCCGTCCGGCCAGACAAGGCGCGGTTCGGCGGCATTCTGCCGGCCACACGCCCGGTACCGGTGCCCAGCGATTGGGCGGACCGGGAATTTGCCGAAAAGGGGCAGAATCTGGCCTGGATGTCGGCCTCCGTCGCGGCACGGCGCACCTTTGGCCGGCATATGCGGCAATATTTCTACGTCACGGAACTGAACGATCCGGCGCTGGGTGCCCGTTTCGTCAACAGCGTCGACGACATTCCGGGCGACCTGCCGGATACGGACCCGATCAAGGACACACTGCGTAACAAGCTGGCGGTGATTTATATCGATGGCAACGGGTTCACCGACATCAGGGGGCGGATCACGCCGGATGACGGGCTGCATCCCCTGACAATCTTCGCCAATGAGCTGAGCATCCAGCAGCGCCAACAATTCCTGAAGCCGATGCTGCAATTCCTGATCGACCAAAGCAACGGCGACCATGCGGCGCGTGTGGCGCGGGAGATTGCGGATCACGATCTGGCCGATGATCGTCCCATCCGCCTTAAGGCCCTGCGCTTTGAAACCCTGATGTGGGGTGGGGATGAAATGGCGTTTGCCCTGCCGGCGTGGCTGGCCCTGTGGTGGGCGCAGGCATTTTTCACAACATGGGCGCATGGCTGGACGGTGCAGGGCAAGCCCCTGACCCATGGCATGGGTATGGTGATCTGCGACCGCCGCACCCCCCTGCGCCAGGCCCGCGCCATGGCGGAAAATCTGGCCGACGCCGCCAAGCAGGCCAGGGGGGCAGCGGGGGAACGTATCGATGCCCTGCAGATTGAGGTTTTTGAAAGCGCCGACCTGCCCGATGGCGGCCATGGGCTGCACGGGCACCGGGCCGCCCTTTATCCGGGACTGGACCAGACGGCGCATGGCAGCGCCTTCACCCTGACGGTGCCGGAACTGGTGGCGCTGCCGGGCTTGATGAAGCTGGTGCGGGATGAGGAGACGGGCTTGCCCCGGTCGCAATTGCACAAGAAATTGCGGGAACTGAAAACCGGTGCCGGCATGGCGGCGGCCGATAGGGTTGTCACCCTGTTCGCCGATTACCTGTCCAAGGCGGGCCGGGGGCGTGAGGCGGCACTGGCCGCCATTGATGATTGGGGCGGAACGCGGCCTGCCGGGCTGAAACTGGCGCTGCTGGCCCAATATTGGGATTATATTGATCCGTTCCCGTATGGCTGGCCCGGTCCACTCGCCGTTCTGGCCCAGGCGGGGGTGCCGGCATGACCCATCGGCACGAACTGACCCTCTCTGTCACCCTGCGCAGCCCCTTTATCCTGCCCGGTCTGGATGTTGCCGGCCTGGGCATTGATACGCCGGCCCTGCGGGATGAGGCGGGCCACCCCCTGATCCCGGCGGATCAGGTGAAGGGATTGCTGCGGGCGGCCATGGTGTCGCTGGTCACGGTCGGGGCCGCTGAGCGGCGCGAACTGGACACGCTGTTCGGCCGCGCCTCCCCCGATGCCGCCGGGGGCGTCACCGCCCCCAACGCGCCCGAGCGGGGGTGCCTGATCACCGCCGATCTGGTGGCTGAGCGTTTGCCGCCGGCTGACCCCCACAGCATCACCCGTATCAAGATCGACGATACCACCGGTGCCGTTCAGCATGGTGCCTTGCAGGTGGTGGAACTGGTGGCCCCCGTGGGGGAGGCGGTTTCCTTCACCGGTAAAGCTATCCTGCGCTGCCCGCCTGGGCAACGGGACCGGCTGGCGGGCCTGCTGGCCAGGGCCTGGGCCCTGGTGCCTGCCATCGGCGGGGCCAAAAGCGCCGGGTTCGGACGGGTAACAGCGGCGACCGTCGCGGTTGCCGCCAGCGCACCCTTATGGCCGGCGGCGGTGGCCGAAGGGGTGGGCGACAGTCTGTGGCTGGATGTCAGCTTCGACCGGCGGTTGCTGGTGGATGCGCAACGTTTGTCGGACAATGTCTGGCGCGGGTCCGCCATCGTGCCGGGCGCGGCCATCAAGGGGGCGCTGGCGCGGGCGTTGGAACTGGCGGGGCAACAGCCGGAAGCGGTGGGCAGTCCGCTGGGCCAGGCCCTGTCCAGCATCCGCATCGGTCATGCCTTTCCGGTGGAGAAGGACGGGCGACTTTGCGACTTGCCGCTGCCCCAGTCCCTGGCGCAGCTTGAAGAGGGGGACGGGGCGATCCTGGATGCGCTGCTGGTGCCGCCCGCCCATATCCCCATGGGGCGCAACGGGGCCGTGCCTGCCTATGTCGGCGACTGGAAAAACCAGGCGCGGCCGGACCATCTGCCCGCATCCGACATTCCCACATTGCCGCGTATCCATACCCGGATCGGTGAAGGCTACACGGCGGCCGATGGCGACCTTTATGTCGATATCGGCCTGTCGTCCTGGCAGGATGCGAGCGCTGGTCAACGCCGGTTCTGGCGGTTGCGGGTTGATCGCAATGGGGCCGATCCGGTCTGGTTTGCCCAGATCATCGCACTGTTGCGCGGAACCGGGCTGGATGGCGTCGGCACCACGGGTGCCAGCGCGCGGTTCCGGAACGCTGCCCCCCCGCCGGGGCTGGGCATTGGGCCGGTCTCCCCGCAAAATGGTGACCTGTGGGCCGTCACCCTGATCACCCCGGCCCTGATGCTGCCGGATGATGTCGGGGATGCCGTGCAGGGGGCTTATCAGGAATATTGGCGGCGGGCGCTGGACCAGCCGGGCCTGATCTTGCGCAACCTTTTTGTGCGCCACCGGCTGGCCGGTGGTTATATCGGGATGCGGCGGCGCCATTACGGCCCCTCCGTCTATCGGCCCTTCCTGTTGACGGCGCCGGGGTCGGTATTTCTGCTGCAAGGAGCATTGGCGGCGGCGTTGGAACGCCGCCTGAGCACAGGGCTGCCGGCCCGTGGTGCCAATGGTGGTTGGGCGACGGACTGGCGGACCTGTCCCTTCCTGCCGGAAAACGGCTTTGGGGATTTCCGCGTGAATCTGGTCGATCATGCGGCGCTGGGGCGGGAAATGCATGGCATTGCCCGGGTGGAGAATATGGATGTCTGATCATCTGGGCATGGGCCTGCACCCCTATCGTATGGACATCAAGGGCTGGCTGATCACTGAAAGCCCGCTGCATTTGGGTGATGGCGGGGTGGTTGCCGACAAGCTGAAGAAATCCGACCAGGATGAGAACCCGCTGCTGTCCACCCTGCTGCGCGATGGCGACGGTCTGCCCTTCATCCCGGGTTCGTCGCTGAAGGGCCTGCTGCGCGGCCTGATGGCCGAGCGCGCGCAGGCCGATGCCTTGTTCGGCGTGCCAAAGCTGGACAAGAAGAACCATGGCAGGATGAGCCATGTCATCATCTGGGGGGGAAGCTGCGTCCCGGAACCGGTGGCCACAGCCCCCTATGCGGCGCAATTGGGCGGCGACAGCTTCGCCGCCGCCCGCACCGCCATCAACCCGGAAACCGGCACGGCGGATGCGCATAAGCTGTTCTTTCAGGAGATGCTGGCACCCGGCACGAAAATCCCGCTCGACATGCTGTTGATCGCCGATAATGCGCAGGTGCTGGACCAGCAATGGCAGGCCCTGCTGCCACTGCTGGTCCGGCTGGCGCATGGTGCGCAACTGGGCAAGGGCAAGGGCGATGGGCAAGGCCGCGTGCGGCTGCTGCCCGAAACGCTCACCGTCACCCGCCACGCTTTGCAGGCGGACGGGACAATGTCGACGACACCTGTGCCCATCCCCGCTTTGTCGCAAGTAACGCCGCCTGTACTTGCCGGCAGAACCTGGACCCTGACGCTGACCTGCCCCGGCCCCTTCGCTGTGCTGGACAGTTCCCGAAAGCGCGACCGCAAGGCTGGGCAGGAGGCGGACAAGGATAATCCGGCTCTGGCGGGGCAGAGCCTGGATGGCAACCTGCCGCATATTCCCGGCACCAGCCTGATGGGCGCCCTGCGCGCCCAGGCCCGCTGGCTTAAGGCGCTGAAGGGCGATCCCGGCGACGGCACCCCTGCCGGCGATGCCCCCGCTGTCTGTGCCCTGTTCGGCACCACCGGACACAGGGGCCGGTTGTGGCTGGAACAACTGAAGGTGACCGCTGGAACAAAATGGGATGTCACCTCGGTGAAACTGGACCGTTTTTCCGGCGCGCCCATCGACGGTGCCCTGTTCACCACCACAACCTATACCGGGGTCGAGGCCACAGCGACCTTACGTTTAATGCCGGATGTGGATGATGAGACGACGAGCCTGACCGAGGAACTGCTGGCTGCCATCCGGGAAGACGGCCTGTTGCTGGGTCATGGCACCAACAAAGGCTTCGGCTGGTTCGACGTCGCGGTGCAGGAGGGCATAAATGGCTGATAATCCCCGCTTGGCCGCGTTGAAGGCGAAACTGATCGAAGAGTGCGAGCGGTTGCTGGATAAACCGGGTGCCATGTTGCGGCGTGAGGCGGTTTTCGACGATCAGGCCGATAAACTGTATGATCAGTTAATGGATGCTGACGACATCGTCGATGATCCCGATGCAGCGGCCACCGACTTCAGGTCTGAACTCTCGCGCCGTTTCGCACCGGCTCCGCCGGCACGCCAGAACAAGCCGCCGGTTTCCTCAACGGCAAGACCGGCATCGGGGTCGGGCAGGCCACGCGAACCGGTGCCCTTGCACCTTTTGACCTCGCCCTATCGGTTCGTGGAGCTAAACGACAAGGTCGTGATGGCGGAACCGCCGTCGCCCTTGTTCCAACCCCTTCCGGGTGGCTTCACAGGTCGTATCAGTGTGGAATGGGCCGTGGAAAGCCCCATGCTGATCGGTTCGGAGAAGGACGGGCTGTCGCGGCCGCTGCGCCTGCCGGATGGCCGCTACGCCATTCCCGGCGCAACGCTGCGCGGCATGGTGCGGGCATCGGCGGAGATCGTGGCGGGAGCCCGATTGTCACAGATCAATGGTCATCATCGCTATGGCTTGCGGGATTTTACGCATCCTCGGGTGCGACCGCCCGAGAATGAGAAAGATTCCCTGCTCGATGCAGACAAGCTGAAAGCGGGTTGGCTGCGTTACAAGGAGATCAGCGGCGGAAAGCCAGAAATACATATTACGCCCTGCAGTACATGGCGGCGCATTGCTCATGATGATCTGCGCGACCTGCTGAAACTCCCGGCGGAGAAAGACAAATACCACTGGCGGGCCAAATGGCTTAAAAGGCCGATGGTGGACCGTTATAGGGCAGCCGGTTTCGAGATTCTGGGCGGACGTACCCCATATATCGATTTCGATAAAGCACCTGTGCTGATGTTCAACCGCACAGGTACCAAGCCGAGGGATGGCTTTGCGAAGCCGAATGCTGTGGGCAACCCAGGGCGGCTGGTCTTTTCCAATAAATCACCCGCCCCGCCATTGGCAGCGGACATTAAGGAGAAAGAGGATCGTCGTGGGGAAGGACAGCCGAAGAAGAACGAATATGTCTTCTTCGATGACCCCGCCGCCAAGGATTTCAAGGTCGATGCCAAAGCCTGGGACCGGTTCTGGTTGATCAATACCAAGCCGGCCCGGCGTCGCCGTGAGCCTGATGGCAGCTTGGCTGTGTTATGGCCAACGCTGAAGGCCGGCGGGAAGGTTCCGGTATTCTATGTGCAGGAAAAAGATGGCAACCCGGAAACCCTGCAACTGGGCCTTACCCGCTTTTTCAAGATTGCCCACGAGCATTCCGTGCGCGACCTGCTGGACAAGGAACGGGGGCAGCCGCACAAGCAGCCCGCCGCACCTGCCGCGTTCAAGCCCGATCTGGTGGAATCCCTGTTCGGCCATGTGCTGGAGGCGGATGATTTCACGCCGGCAGCGCCGAAGGGGCAGTCGGTAGCCCGTAAGGGGCGTGTCGCATTCGGGTTCGCCTACCTTGAGAATGCGGGTGATGCAGAGGAAACCGGAACGATCCGCACCGTGATGGGAGCGCCGCGCGCATCCTTCGCACCCTTCTACCTTGCGGGCCGTATCAAGGATTACTCCCACCCCGAGGCACGGCTGGCGGGCCGGAAACGCTATGTTCCACGCTTCCGGCCCCAGGATTTGGCATCGGCGCCCAAGCGGCTGGTTGCCAGCTTGACGCATCAGGTCAGCCGATTGGGCCGCAACGCCGAACAGTTGAATGAGATTGGCAGCGATCTGCGCCTGCTGCGCCACAAGCGTGACGGCGAAAAAATGATATTCCGCAGTGACATTCGCGTCCGCAATGTCACTGCCGTTGAGCTGGGATTGCTGCTCTGGGTGCTGACCCATGGCGGTGATCCCGCCAAGCCCTATCGTCACCAGATCGGTCGGGCCAAGCCGTTTGGGGCAGGTCAGGTTCTGGTGCGGGGGCTGCGCCTGTCGCTGCAACCACATGATCTGGCGGATCGGTCCCTGCTGCAACCGCCCGACGCCGCCGAGCGGGCAGGGGCGTCGGGCGAAGGCTGGACGGATGGCACGCTGTCGTTGCGCCCCTTTCTGAAGGCGTTCGAAACCTTTATGGCGCAGCACTGGACCAACTGGCCCCATGTACGCCCGGTGACACAGTGGTTGCGATCCTGCCGGCCCGATTGGGGGGCGGAACAGGTCGGCCAAAGACCGGAGCCGGAGGGCCGTTTCACCTATCCTGATCTAAAGGAATTCAATACTATCCGAAAGGCGGTCAAGATGGACAACAAGCAGCCCGCACCGCATCCAGACAATCCGGCTTCTCTTCTGGCGGTGCCTTCAGAATAAGAACGCTGCCGATTAACAATGTTAGGGCGGCGATTGCCAGACAGTTGATGGCGAAAGTCCGTAAAAACCTGGAACTGCCAGTGGGCTTGCTCCCCGCTATCATACGACCGGTGAGCCATGCGCCAAGGGTGACGAGACCCACGATGAAGAATGACCACCCGGAAGCAAGCATAAGAGGCGGGTTATCCGGCACAATAAGATTAACCCCCATCACGCTCGTTATCAGCGAAGCGACAAGGCCGATCGCGGCAATCTTGTTGAGTTGCAGCCCCGCCTCTGTCGCCCTATGGGCCTCCTGCGTCGCCTCATGCCCTTCGGCGGCGTTCAGCATGGCGGTCATGTCGCGGGCTTTTTCGCTGACCTCGCGGTACAGCGCTGGCAGGCGTAGCTGGTCGCGCCATTTCTCGAACAATTCTTGGCCTTGGACCTGATTGGACAGGGTGGGGAACCAGCCATGGCCCAGGAAATCCAGCCACTCATCCTGGGCATCCCGCAAGCGCTGTCGGAATTCAGGATCGGACAGCCGCCCATTGCCCGGGGGCGTCAACCGTTCCATCAACCGCAGAAGAGCGGCCTGCTGGTACTGCAGCACCAGCGCCATGTCGGCGTAATGGTGCCGGAAATGGCCCTGCAAAACATTCAGCGTGAAGCCCTCGTTACAGCCTACGAAGGTGAACTGATACCCCGCCAGCAGATAGCGGCTGCACATCCCGGGCGCCCTCGCGGGTTCCCAAAACCGGTCATAGCAATGGTTTTGGTCGAAATCCCGCAGGATTGATGCCGCATAAGGCAGGCCGGAATCCGGCGGGTCCGCGAAACACAGCCGGACCCAATCCGCTTCGCCCAAGGTCGTCGGGTCATCCAGGGTCAGGAAGGCCATGCCGGGCAACCGGTCATCTACGACATGCGACAGATAAGTCTTACCGGTCGCATCGGGTGTTAGGGATAGTGGGGCCAGCAGGGCCGCCCACCAGGGCAGCAGTGGCGGAGCTAGGCCACAGGAACTGTTGGAGAGGGCCAAGCCCTGCTGCCGGGTCGGTGCCGCCCAAGTCTCTGATTGCGTCGCATATTCAACCGCCACAAAGGCAGGCACGTGCCCTGGCTTGTCCCCCTCCCAGAAGGGTACATAGCAACGCCGCACCTCATCCAGGGATTGTTGCACCATGGCCAGGGACAGGTTGGGTGTGTCGCAACAAAGATCAATTCGCAATATCACGATGCCCGCCCGGAAGAGCGAGAGTTCCAACCGGTCTACCTTGAACGATATTTCGGTTTTCGCATCATCGGACAGGGTGACCCTGATCCGGCTTGGCCCGTGACCCTCGGTCGGTTGGTACCGGCGCAGCGCCGGGTGCCCGTCACCCCCGCCGGTCGGGTGGGGGTAAAGCAGCTTCTGCACAAACGGGTGCATATAGACGGCCGCGGCATAGCGGGTGGCCAGTTCTTCCTGCTCTGCATTTGTGTCGGGAATGGCGGCGAAGGGTTGGGGACATTTCTGCCAGCGTCTGTCCGCGGTCAGCCGTGCTTCAATATCCTCGATTGTTCCCTCCGGGACCGAGAGGGGCCAGAACAGGGTTTCCCGAAAGGTCTTGATATTCATAATAGTATAAAGCCCCAACATATCTCCATTCATCGATGATATCGGTGAAGATACCCACCGTCACCCCCGATAAGGCTGAGGCGAGAAAAACACCCTGTGGAATTAAACGAACATGTTGAATATATTTGATTTTTTAATGAAGTAGGGCATATTTTTGTAAATGACCTTGATAAGGCATGACAGCTATTTTGGTGTTCCGCGTTTGGAAGCGGATTGAAACTCACGGTCGAGGACCTGGAGATCACGGTTCCAGTTCAGCGACATTCCGCGTTTGGAGGCGGATCAAACTGCCATGATAGGGGGAGCAGCGTCGGTCGCCGCCGGAACGCCCGCTGCGTCTCCCATTGTGTTGCCTGGATCAGCCTGCCGAAGCCCGGTCCAGCAGGGACAGGGCTTCGGCCAACAGCGTATCGGCGGTCGTGGCATCCAGCATCCGGCTGAATAGTTCTGACCCCTGCATCTGCCCCGTCATCGGGCCTTGCCCCAGGGTCAGCAGGAATGGCCGCCACAAGCGGGTGATATCGCCAACCGCTTCCGCATCCGGCAGGCGGGCCAGATCGGCGCGGATGCCCTGGGCAGCAGCGGCCCGCAGCAGCGCCACCAGGAACAGGCGGCGGTAGAGGCCGGTCAGGTGCCGCCCCCCCACCTCTGCGGCGAAATCGCCGTGGCCGACCAGGGTCAGGCTATGGTCCGTGACCATATAGCGTGATCCAAGGGTGGAGAACCGGTCATAAAGGCTGCGGTCCAGTTCGGCGGCTGACCAATCGGGGTCATAGGCGGGCGTGGGTGCGAACGGGTCCACGCCGGAAAAGCGCCCCAGCATGACACGCCAATCGGCGGTGACGGGCGGCAGGTCTGGCGGCGGCGGTCCCAGGGGGGTCACCGCGCCGACCAGCCGGGCGCGTTCATCCTGCATCAGCGCCACGTCCGTTGCCTTCAGGCCCCAGGGTGCCAGCATCAACCCCGCTAACGCCCGCCAGGGCCCCTCCTGTCCCGGCACCGCCCCCATCGTCATGTCACACAGAACATCATCGCCAAGCTGCAGGCGATGGGTATCGCGGGCGGCGGGTGGCATCTCATAGGCGGTGTAAAGGGGGCGCAGTGCCGCGTTCAAATCCAGCAGCTCGGCCAGGGTTCGCGGTGCCGGCTCCTGTCGCTGGCCGCTATCCAGCCCCGCCACCTGCTGCCAGAAAGGCTGGCCACTCTCTGCATCGGTGGGCCAGCCCGCACCCTCGATCCCCCATTCCAGCACGAACAGGCCACCTGGTGCTGCGTGGAGCATCAGATGCGTCAGCGGCAGGTGCCATGTCTCGCCCCGCCGGGTGAGGGAGAGAACCGGGGCCGGTCCGGTCCAGCTTGTGCTGAGCAGGCCGGGCCGATCGGGGAAGCTTGGTTGCATCACCTCGGCCAGACCGGGCAGCCAGTATCGCCGCTCTTGCGCACCTTCGTCGGCCATTGCCACGGGACCGGCGCCAAGACCGGTTGGCAGGCACCCCGCCGGGCCGCGCAGCACAGCCAGGAAGCGGCTGCGCCAGCGCGATAATGGACGCGCGCCGATCAACAGGGCGGACAGGATATCATCAGCCAATCTGGACAGAATTGCGCTGCCGCCCACGTCGCCGGCCGATACCCGCCAGGGGATGCCGATTCCGCGCAGACCGGCCGGCAACAGCGGGCGCAGCGGCGCCAACCGCTCCGCCGGGCCGGTAAGGTACAGCAGGGAGAGGTTATCACCGGCACCGGCGCGACAAAGGGTAAGGGATAGATCGTCCCCCGCTGCCACCGGGTCGGTTTCATTTTGCAGGCAAAGGCTCAGATCGCCCGGCATGGTCAGGGGCGCGCGTCGCGCCGACAACCCGATCCTCTTGAATTCAGCCATCACCACCCTCCGTCACTTGCCGGCAGAGTGAACGATCATGGACCTGTCGAGCAAGGCCCCAAACCCGACGCTCTCGTTCAACCGCTGTACGGCGTAATCCTCGCTCCAGTCGAACTGGAAGGCCTCGCCAGGGCCAAAAGTCAGCGGAACAAAAACGCCGCGGCCTGCGGTCTGCTGCTCGCGTTGCCGCTCCGCCCGCCCTTCACGGGCAAAGGCCGCAACGCGGTTATAAGAACCGGTGAACCCCAGCGCGATCAGGTCGGCGTACATATGTTTCAAGGTTCGGCGCTGCTTGCGCGATTGGGAGGCCTCGGCCTTGAGCCAGCCTGCCAACTTGTCGGCGAACGGGTCCAGCTTGCCGGGACGTTCTGGTATCGAGAACTTCGGCTCGATCGTGCCTGCGTTCAAATACTTCTTGATGGTATTCCGCGACAGGCCGGTCCGACGCGCGATCTCCCGGATCGCAACCTTCTCACGCAAGGCCAAACCGCGGATGACATTCAAAAGTCCCATGTCGATCACTCCAGTACCCCCCGTCGCTCAACGCCAAGGGGGGACGGTCACATGGGTCAATTCTCAATGGAAATAAGCCGCTTTCCCGGGTCAGTTCCGCGTGGAAATCAACACCACGACGTCCGTGTCTATTCCCTGGCGGCTCCCATGGCCGGCTGCGGGTTCTTCGTCTCGACCGGCGGCGCGCCGATCTGGGACACCACCGGGGTCGGTCGCTACACCGCCTTCACCCGCAGCCTGGACGCCGACGGCTCCCCCCCTGGAAGACGTGCGCAGCCGTGCTGCACGCCCTGATCCTGGACATGAAGAATGCGGGGATTCTGCGATGATCCGACCTGACGGAAAAACCGATGGTCCTTTAGCCCGGTTTGGCCAACCCGCGCCCTTCCGCCGCCAGACGCCAGTTGGCCACGTCGCCCAGCATGATCTCCGCCGCCTGGCGGGCGCGGTCCTGCGCCGCCGGCAAGTCGGTGGGATGGTCCTGTGCCAGGGCGGCCAGCAGTTGATCCAGCTCGGAAGCCATCCGGTGGGAGCGGCTGGCATTGCCTTCGAAATCGGCGATCAGCCGGATACCATAGGCGGCGGTGGCCAGCACCGGCAGGCCGACGGTGGCCGCCGTCACCCCATAGGTGATCCGGTGCCAGAGGTCGTGGCTGATTTCGTCCAGCCCATGTTCCAGCGCGCCGCCAAGCCAAAGATGATCCACCCCCACCGCCGCCAGATACAGGATGACGATGATCAGCGTGGCATGGAACAAGACCTCGCCGAATAATTCCAGCCGGTGCTCCATCCGGTGCAACCGCTGATAGGTGGTTTGGTGATAGCTGCATTGGTCGCGCAGCAATGTCGCCAGCCCCTCCCGACCGCTGCTGATCACATCGGCGGTGAAGCGGAGCGGCGGCAGGCCGCTGGCGCGCAGCAGGGCGCGGCTGTACCAGCCGGTCCAGATGCGGGCGCGGCCATGCCCGCCCGCCGGGCGACAGCCCAGCCCGATCATGGGCACGGCCACCCGCAGCCGTTCCGCCACCTCCCGCGCCTCCAGCCAGCGGCGGTGCCAGTTGGTGCGGTGGCCCAGGCCGGTATTCAGCAGCACCAGGGAAATCAGCAGCAGCTCCGCCAGCACGAAGGCCCATTTCATCTCGTCGCCCAGCCAGTTCAGGCTTTTGATCACCAGCAGCGACAGGGCCACCCCGACGACCGACAGGGCGGCGAACAGGAAATTGGCGACAAAGGCGCTGCGGAAGATCTGGGCGTAATGCGTGGCCAGGGCATCGGCCCAGCCGAACGCATCGGCGGTGACCGCGGGCAGATGCGCCGGGCGGCCCTGCAGATCGCTGGCGCAGGCTTCCGGCGGGCGGCTGTGCAGGTCGCTGCGGCGCGGCCGGCGCACCAGGGCCAGGGCGTGCAGAAGGTGCCATTCCGGCCGACCGTGAAAGCTGCAGCGTTTCTCCTGCAGATAGGTGGCCAGATGCTCTACCTCCCCATGCGGGTCCGGGCGACCGTCGGCTTCCCTCGATGCCGGCGGGGCCAGCAGATCGTCGACCAGGGCCGTCAGATCCTGCGTCCCGGCCCCCGGCAGATCCTCGATGAACGCCGCCGGACGCGGATAGGGAACCCGGGAGGTCCAGCGCAGTTCCGGCGACCGCTGCCCGGTGGCATCGACGATGATCACCGGCATACCGCGCCGCACCGCCGCCTGCATGATCTCCCCGGTGCCGCCGCGCCCGGCGGCGGGGCCGCCGTCCCAGACGGCGATCAGCAGATCGGCATGATCCAGCAGGGTCAGCCCCGCCGCCTCATAGGCCAGATCGGCCCGGTCGCGCGTGCCCGGCCATTCCAGCACCGCATCCGCCCGCGCCAGCAGGGCCTGGAAAGCCTCCTGCGCGCCCGCCTCGGTGAAATCCGCTGCATATTCCTCATGCGGGAACGGCAGCACCACTTCCAGCCCCCAGCCCTGGGCCAGGGCCGCTTCCGCCGCCAGCCGGTCCGCCCCCTCCGCCAAAGCCGACAGCAGGGTCAGGCGCGGCGGCTGTGGGCTGAACAGGGTCGCGTGGGTGGCCAGCACCGGATGGATGGCAGCGGTCAGGCGCTGCAACAGCCCTTCCAACGCCAGCGCCACCCCGGCCCGGGCATGGTCCGGCAGCCGGTTGGGCCGGTGACCGGTAATGGCCACGGACAGGGACAGGCGGGGCTTGGGCGGATGGTCGGTCATGGCTGTTTTGTTCCGGCGGACGCTGGGGGCAGTTGGGCCAGGTCGGCTTTGATCAGATCGATCCCGCCTTCCTGGTCCTTGGTCAGCAGGCCTTTCGCCTGCAGCCGGGTGAGAATGGTCAGCGCTTCGGTGAAGCGCTCCCGGGGCTGATCGCCGATGCTGGCCAGATTAACGAGACTGACCGCCAGATCGCGCTGGAACTGGGTATTCTCCGGCTCCCGCGTGACCAGCCGGCGGCGGATC
>NZ_KE386937.1:5275-10362 GCF_000429645.1 Niveispirillum irakense DSM 11586 | reverse complement strand
GCGCCCGACAAGATCACCGACCCGGTCCAGGCTGGCCGCCAGATCGCGCAGGAACTGGGTATTCTCCGGCTCCCGCGTGACCAGCCGGCGGGCGATCTCCAGCCCGTCCGCATAGAGCTTGCCCGCCTGATCCGGATCGCGGCGCCCGACAAGATCACCGACCCGGTTCAGGCTGACCGACAGTTCGCGCAGGAACTGGGTATTCTCCGGCTCCCGCGTGACCAGCCGGCGGGCGATCTCCAGCCCCTCCGCATGGAGCTTGCCCGCCTGATCCGGATCGCGGCGCCCGACAAGATCACCGACCCGGTCCAGGCTGACCGACAGACAGCGCAGGAACAGGGTATTCTCCGGCTCCTGCTTGACCAGCCGGCGGGCGATCTCCAGGCTTTGTTCTGCGGCTGCCAGGGCCCTGTGCGGATCGCCGAAATTGGCCAGGGATTGCGCCCGCTCATCCAGGGCCGCGGCGCGGCTGCGCAGCAGGGCTTTATTGTCGCCATTGTCCGCCGCCAGCGTGTCCTGCAGGGTGATGGCGCGGTCGAGAATGGCGCGCACCAGTTGGTTGGGCAGGCCGCGGTTCTTAAATTTCTGCGCCAGATCGAACACCAGCGTATCGGCGGCCGCGGTGGCCTGGGCCAGGGTCCGTTCGGCCTGGCGGTAATAGTAATAGCTGACCCCGGCCCCGCCGGCGAAGATCAGCGCCGTGGCGGCCAGCGCCCCGGTCAGTGCGCGCCGCATCCGGCGTTCGCGCGCCCCCTCCGCCCGTTCCGCCATGTCGGAGGCAAGAATGAACGCCCGCTCCGCCTCGCCAAACCGGCCCGGATGGGCGTGCAGCCAGCTCCGGGCCCGGCCCAGGAACAGCCCGCGCAGCAACCCTTCTGGCTGGCGGTCCGGCGGCAGGGCTTGCCATTCCTTCAGATCGATGGCCAGACGTTCCCGCCCCAGCAGGAATTCCGTCTCCTCCCGCAGCCAGCCGGCCAACAGGGGCCAGACGCGGAACAGGGATTCGTGCGCCACCTCCACCTTGCCACCCAGGCCGCCATCCTCCTGCCCGCGCCGTACCAGCAGCCGCGCCGCCACCAATTGCTCGATCAGGGGCCGCGCCCGTTCCGGCAGGTCGGCCAGCCGGGCCGGCTGGCGGACGAAGGTGCCACCCGCACCCGTCAGGCGGACGAGAGCAGTGACGAAGGTTTCGCGCAGGGCCGCCTCATCCGCCTCCCGGTCGGCGGTGCTGCGCCCGGCACTCTCCAGTGCCGTCTCCGCCCGGCGGCGAATGTTATTATCCACCGGTGTCAGGCCCCTGGCCCGCTCCCCCAGGCTTTCATAGGCGGCCAGGGTCAGGCGGGCGTCGTCGCCGCGCCGGTCATACAGCTCCTCCAGCACCGCCGCCACCAGGGGCAGGGCGTCGCTGGTGGCGGCGTCCTGGATCAGTTGCGTCACCAACCCCTCTTCCACCGCCAGATGGGCGATGCGGGCGGGCTTGCGGACCAGATCGCCGATCCGCTCCAGCGGCATTTCATCCAGCAGCAGTGGTTTGTAAGGAACGGTCAGGGCCGGTTCCTGCTGCAAGCCCGGCAGATAGTCGGAGCGCAGGGTGCCCAGCGGCAGAAAGGGTGAATCCGCCGCCGCCATCCGGCTGAGCAGGGCCAGAAAGGCGGCCCGCTCCGCCGCCGGGGTCCGGGTGAGCACCTCCTCGAACTGGTCCAGTGGCACCAGGATGCTGGCATCGGGCTGCCCGTGATGGCGGCGGAGCTGGCGGGCCAGATCATACAAGTCGGCGGCCGGATCGGGGCTGCACAGGCGCCGCTGCCAGTCCGCGACCACGGCCGGGTCATCCGTCAGGGCGCGGGTCAGGCAATCCATCAGCGGGTCAAGCGGTTTGGCCCCGGGACGGATGGGGCGCAGCACGATCCAGTTGCCGGTATCGCGCCGCAGCCGGGGCAGCAGACCGGCGCGCAGGAACGAGGATTTGCCGCTACCCGACGGACCCAGGACGAAAAACAGCCGGGGTCCGCCATTGGTATGGCAGGCGCGCAGCTTTTCCAGCGCGGCGGCGATTTCCAGGTCGCGCCCGTAAAACACCGCCGCCTGCTCCTCAGCAAAGGGCGACAGGCCGGGGAAGGGCCGCACCCCGGTGGGCAGGTCGAACCCGTCCGGTGAGGAAAGTTGAGAGACGGTGCGCAATTCCCGCGCCAGCCGCTCCAGCCCGCCCTGGCGGTCACTGAGCAGGTCGATCCGCTGCAGGTCCTGGCCAACCAGTTGTTCGCCGGTCGGCGTATGGAGGATCGGGAATACTTTCTTGCCCAGGGCGCGGGCCTGGGCGTATTCGACGAAACACCATTTCGACGCCATCCAGTTCGGCGTCAGCACCAGCAGCATCGCCTGTGACCGCTCCACCTCCCGGTACAGGGTCTGTTCCCAGTTGGCGGCCGGCGGGATGCCGCTATCTTCGTCGAAATCCAGGAAGGTGAGGTCGGACCCTTGCTCCCCCAGCCATTGTTTCAGCGCCGCCGCCTTGGCATTGTCCCGGCTGGAGTGGGAGATGAATATCCGCGCCATCACGCCCCTGTTTGAAGGATCGGCTGTTTGATCCGCAATGCAGGATACAGGTCCGGCCGGTGCCCGGCAATCGTCGAGCGAAACAATCACCGTCATTTTACAACTTTCCGGCCTTGTCGCCGGAGATGGGCAGCCTTACCCTGCTGGCACCAGTCGGAAGGGAGCGTGTATGGAAACGCTGCGGATCTTCATCTCCTCGCCCGCCGATGTGCGGCCAGAGCGGCTGGTCGCCGAAACGGTGATCCGCCGGCTGGATCAGGAATTCGCCCACCATTTCCGGCTGGAACCGGTGCTGTGGGAGCGGGAGCCGCTGCTGGCCGCCCATCACTTCCAGGATCCGCACAATATTCCAAAGCCAAGCGGCACCGATATCGTGCTGGTCATCCTTTGGTCCCGCCTGGGCCTGCATCTGCCGGCCTCAGACTATGCCGGGGCGGTCAGTGGCCGGACGCCGGTGACCGGCACTGAATGGGAATTTGAAGACGCCCTTGCCGCCAGCAAGGGGCACGGGCGACCGGACCTGCTGGTCTATCGCAAAGATGCCAGGGTGATGGCCAGCCTGGATGATGACGCGGCGCTGGAGGAACAGCGGGCGCAAAGGCGGGCGCTGGAGGCGTTTACCAACCGCTGGTTCCTGGATGCGGAGAGCAAATCGGCCCTGGCCGCCTTCCATACCTTCGCCGACACCACCGGATTCGAGGAACAGGTCGCCCTGCATCTGCGCGGTCTGCTGCTGCGCCGACTTGAGGCGACAGGCGGCGATGCGACCGGCCCGGCGACCATCCGCTGGCACCAGGGCAGCCCGTTCCGCGGCCTGGAATCGTTCGAGCCGGAACATGCGCCCGTGTTCTTCGGCCGCATCCGCGCCCGTAACGATCTGCGCGACCTGCTGGCAAGGCGCAGCGCCGCCGGCAATGGCTTTGTCCTGGTCACTGGCAATTCCGGTTCCGGCAAATCTTCGCTGGTCAAGGCCGGGCTGTTGCCGCACTTGTCCCTGCCGGGGATGGTGGAGCGCGTGGCCCTGTGCCGCCATGCCATCTTCCGCCCCACCGATCCGCCGGTGCCGGGCCAGCCCCTGGCCACCCTGGCCGCCGCCATCCTGCGCGCCCTGCCGGAACTGGGGGGTCTGCGCTACACGGTGGAACACCTGCACGCCCAGCTTCTGCGTGACCCAGAGGGCGTGCCCTTCGTCATCGAACAGGGGCTTGACCAGGCCGGAAAGGCCGCCGGCCTGACCGAGATCGCCCGCTCCCGCTTGCTGCTGGTGCTGGACCAGCTGGAGGAACTGTTCACCGACCGCCGGATCGGCGATGACGCGCGCCGGGAATTTGTGCGGGTGCTGGCGCTGCTGGCCAAGGCCGGGCCGGTCTGGATCGTCGCCACCCTGCGCGCCGATTTCTATGACCGGATGCCAGCGCTGCCAGCGCTGTTATCCCTGTCCCGCGACGGGATCTATCTGCTGGAGCCGCCGCGGGGCGCGGAAATCGCCCAGATCATCACCCTGCCCGCCCGGGAGGCCGGGCTGCGTTTCGAGCGCAACGATGTCGGGATCGGTCTGGACGACGTGATCCGTGAGGATGCTGCCGCCGAAATCGGCAATCTGCCATTGCTGGAATATTGCCTGGACCAGCTTTGGCAGCGCCGCGACGAAACCGGAATGCTGCGTTTCGCCGCCTATGCGGAGATTGGCGGGCTGAATGGCGCCATCGCCCGCCGGGCCGAACAGGTGGTGGCGGCGGCCGAGCCGGCGGTGCGGGCGGCCCTGCCTGGGCTGCTGCGCGTCCTGGTCACCATCGGGCAGGACGCGGACAGCAAGCCCGCCGCCCGCTCCCTGCCGCTGGCCCAATTGCCGGAGGGGGACCCCCGCCGCACCCTGGCCGACGCGATGCTGCACCCGTCCGCCCGTCTGCTGGTGGCCGCCGCCGTGGAAAATGGCCCGCCGGTGCTGCGCCTGGCCCATGAGGCGCTGCTGACCCACTGGCCCGACGCCGTGGCGCTGGTGGAAAGGGACAGGGCGGATCTGTCCCTGCGCGCCCGGTTGGAGCAGGAGGCCACCCTGTGGCGATCCGCCGCCCCGGCCGACCGGCCCAGCCTGCTGCTTCGCCCCGGCAAGCCGCTGACCGATGCCAGGGATCTGCTGGCCCGGCGGCGGGCGGATCTGGGGCCGGAACTGGTGGAGTTCATTGAGGCGTCGGTGACGGCGGAGCAGCGCGAGGCGGAGCAGCAGCGGCGGGTCCGGCGGCAGCAATTGCTGTGGACCCGGGCGGCGGCGACGATCCTGGGCCTGCTGATGCTGGCGACGGCGGGATTTGGCTGGCAGGCCTGGGACAGCGGCCAGGTGGCCCGGCTGGCCCTGGCCCGGATATTTGTCGATCAAGCCTTCGCCCAGATGGAAAAAGGGGACTACCCCTTTGCCGCCCGCCTGGGGCTGGCCGCCCGCCGGATTGCCGGGGATGGGCTGGCGGAGCAGGCCGGCGTGCGGGATTCGCTCGGCGCTCTCTTGCAAATGGCCGGAGAAAGCAAGGCTTTGG
>NZ_KE386937.1:0-3447 GCF_000429645.1 Niveispirillum irakense DSM 11586 | reverse complement strand
ATGACCAGACCGCCCGGATTTGGGACGTTACCCGCCTGACCCAACCCCTGAACCGTCTGGTTCGGGACACCTGCACCCGCTTCCTCCTCCCCCGCCCTTGGTCGCGCAGCCTCGGACCGGCGGAATTGAACGCTTTCCCGGCACTGCGGGAGGCGCTGGAGCAGCAGGGGCTCATCAACAGCGATCTCTGCACCGATGTGCCGGGGGTGCCGCCGATGATCCCTCAATCCAGATAATTCATGAGGGTTCAGCGGTACTGATGATGGTGGCGATGCCACAACGGCAATTGGCTGATTCTATTGCGGTAACTGTTCGCAGTTCGGTCGGTGGTCGAACTTCGCCAGCACGGGTACGCCTTATTCCAGCGATTGTTTGGATGGGCCGCGCGCGGCGCGCCGGGGCGGCCCCTGTCGCCAATGCGAAATGGATTCCGCTTGACGCGACTGCGGCGGTAAATGGTGATGGCGCGATACGGAAAGTCGGGTGTTGATCGGAAGAACGAGGCGAAGCGACGCCACAGTCGCCGATGCAGCCCCCGAATGACAGAGGTTTGAGATGGGACGAGAGAGAAACCGGGGGCGGAACGGCACGGGGGCTCTGGAAGGCTTGCTTGATGCCCTGATGGCGGAGATGCAGGCGGTCGCCGAGAAAAGTTCGCAGCGGCGGCTGGAGGAGGTCGGTGCCAGGCTGATGCCGCGCGGAGTCGAAACGCTGATGGTGTCGCCCGGATTCGACGCCGCCGTCCTGGCGCTTGTCGCCGATCTGGCCCTGTTCACCGCGCCGCCGGGTCGGTCGACGGCTGTCGAACGCCACGTCAAGCAGGCCATGCCCCGGCCGGATCGCGCCAAACGGTGGTGGCGGCCCTGGCCGGCCATCGCTTTACCCTGTTCACGATCACCGCCGCCGCCAACGCCGGGCGCCATCCGGCGCGCGACCTGTTGACGGGGGAGGCGTTCACGCTGGTCACCTTCGGGCTGGAACCGATCGCGGCACCGGGCGCGCGTCTTGCCGGGCGTCTGGTGAAATTGGACGATTTTCACGTGCTGATCAGCGCTGCCGCCCTGCTTGACAATGATGCCCTGACGACGATCCGGCCCTGGCTGTCGCGCGATGGCCGCGCGCTCGCCAATCCCGCCCGCTGCGCCGAGGCGCTGTACCGCGACGCGATTGCCGAGTTGCGGCTGGTGCTGCCGGGTGTCTTCGGAAGCGGTGATGACCACGAGGACGTGGCGGCCCCGGACGATGTGTTCCATGAAATCGCGGCGGCCTGGGCGTCGGGCGATCCGTCGCCCGAGCAGGAGAACGTCATTCGCGGTCGCACGAGTGTCGACGACCTGATCACCGTCATCCAGTATCTGCGCGTCGCCCGTGAGGGAGGGAACGGACGGCTCGCCGCCGCCTATGAGCGGATCGCGGTCTTGCAGATGGAAACGCTGCACCGCCGCGCGGCGGTCGGCAATGCTGCCGCCGGCGAGACCTTGAAAGCGTTCGAAGCGGAGATCGACCGCGCCATCCGCACCGGTGAGATCCCGGCATTCTACCGTGACCTGTTCGATGAACTCAATCGTCGCGCCCGACCGGCCTCGGGCCGCAAGGCCACAGACGAGGCGGGCGCCGAACTCGACCGGCTTCGCGCGCGCATCCAGGCGCTGCAGGCCAAGACGGTCGAACAGGGCTGCACCGAGGAGGAGGCGTTGGCCGCCGCTGCCAAGGTTGCCGAACTTCTCGACCGCCACGGCCTGTCCCTGTCCGAACTGGAAATGCGCCAGCAGACCTGCGAGGGGACGGCCATCGAGACCGGTCGCAAGCGCCGGGCACCGATCGACGACGCCATGCCGGTCGTCGCCCGCTTCTGCGATTGCCGCTACTGGATCGAGACGGGAAGGGATGGCGACCTGCGGTTTGTGCTTTTCGGCCTGCCGGCCGACGTGACGGCGGCGCGGTGTCTGCATGACCTGATCGGCGCAGCGATCATGGTCGAGACGGCGGCGTTCAAGGCAGGGCCACTCTACGCCGACCATCCTTCCAATCAGAAGGCCAGCGCGACGCGGTCGTTCCAGGCGGGGATGGTCCACGAGATCGCCGGCAAACTCACCGACCTGAAGCGCCAGCGCAGCCGGGCCACGCTGAAGAGCACGGGGCGCGATCTGGTGCCGCTGAAGGCCGACATCGTGGAACAGGAATTGGCCCGTCTCGGCATGCGCTTCACCGAGAAAGCGGTTCAGACGGGAAGAAGCGTCCTGAAGGACGCCTACCATGCCGGCCGTGCCGCCGGTCAGGCGTTCGAACTCGAGCCGAGGATCGGCGGCGGCGCATCAACATCAGGCGAATGACCACCTGGCCTCACGGCAGCATTTCCACCGCCCCCCGACCGCGACATGCCCTCCCGCCCCATCCAGCGCCACGACCAGTTCTTCCAGACCCTGCCCGATAAACCGGGCAGGGCGGGAACCCTGTTGCGCGAACGGCTGCCGGGAAGCTTCGTGTCGCAGCGGCTGCGCGCTTACCGCATCGATCGGCTGTACAAAACCAAGACCGTCACCGGTCGCCCGGTTACCGATTTCGCGCTGATCGAGCACAAGTCGAAGCCGGAGCCGCACATCGCGCTTCACTCGGCTATCAGCATCAGATCCTGGAACACTGAGGTCGAACGGAGGGGCGGAATCCGGACGGCTCGTCGCGCCCGCTCCCGGCATTGGTGACAATGGTGGTCTATAACGGTGCGACGTAATGGACCGTGCCGCTGTCGCTGGCCGAGGCGACAGATACCGACGCGGCGATCCGGCCCCCCCCACTTACTGGATTTCCACTACAGCCTCGTCGATCTGGGCCGTCTTCCCGACGCGCAATGCGTGGAGCGAGCGCATTCTCAAGGCTGAAAAACTGGACGATTTGTTCGCGGGCAGTTTGCCGCGTTGATCGCAATCGGGGCTGAGGGAGGCATAGGGTCGCATTTTGAGCGGTCTTCGAGATCCCGCGATTGGAAGAGCGAGGGGGGGGGATTCCGGCTGCAACACATTGATCATGCTGAGTAAGAATTCAGAGAAGTTTTGATCCCGGTTTCATCCCCCCTGCCATCTACCAGATAGAGACCAGGACCCGGGCCGCTCACATTGAACCGCGCCGGGATTGTCGGCGGCCAAAGTTCGTGAGTCATGCAGCCATTTGCTGAGTGCTCACAGCATCATGATAGCGTTGTTCCGCCTCGGCGGGCGGGATATTTCCGATGGGCTCGAGCAGGCGGCGGTTGTTGAACCAGTCGACCCATTCGAGGGTTGCGTATTCCACAGCTTCAAAGGATTTCCAAGGTCCGCGCCTGTGGATCACCTCAGTTTTGTAGAGGCCATTGACGGTTTCGGCCAAGGCATTGTCGTATGAATCACCGACACTGCCGACCGACGGTTCGATGCCAGCCAAGCCCAGCCGCTCGGTGTATCGGATGGATAG
>NZ_AUCG01000008.1 GCF_000429645.1 Niveispirillum irakense DSM 11586 | reverse complement strand
CGAGCCTGACTTCCGCTCATTCCCCGGACACGCCGCCTGCGCATCCCTTCTCTCAATCGATTCACTTGTCCAAGAACCCGGCTAAAAGCCGATAACCCTTCGCCCCGATCTCCATCAGAAGACCGAAACCGGCACCCACAAAAGCAGGAGGATCTCGCCGTTGCAATCCCCATCCAGCGCATAACCGCCAAACTCAGAGACTGCGAAACCATCGCCCGGCAGCTTGTCGCCGCCGCGTCGGTGGAGCGCTTTCTAGCCAACCCCAACCAACCAGTCAACCAGTTTTTTTCATCCGTCCGCTTTTTTATTCAGCAGCAACCAAACCGCCAAACCCAAGCAAACCAAAACCCGGCCAACCATCCCGCCAAATCACCAGAACCCAGACCCAAATCCAGAAACCAGCAACCCAACAGGGGCAATAGTCATTTCAACTTGTCCGAAGAGAAAAACTCTTCAAAGAACCTCGGCAATACTGAGAAATCCCAGAACCACCAAACCTAACAACTGCGAAACCAACCGGCGCCGCCGTCGTGGGACGCGCTGTATAGGCCCCGCAAAAATCAGATGCAATAGGTTTTTTTAAGAAAATGAAAAATACGGCTCAACACCCCAGTACAGGTGAGCCCCCCGCTATCCGGCGTTGCCCATGGCTTCCTGAACAGCGGCGATATAGGGATAAGCATTGAATATGCGGGCAGGTTTGGCGGCGCCTTGCTGAAGGTGGCGCAGAATGTCGGACACATATTGGGCGGCGATGATGATGGTGGCCGCTTCCATGTCCCCCTCATCCAGATCCTGGGGCTGGCAGAGCGGCAGGCCGAACCTCTCGCCGCGCCGGTGGCTGTCCAGGAAGCCGCGCAGCCGGGCGCGCTGCGTGGGGGATAGTGCCGCCAGCACCAGCTCCCCTCCCCGCCCGGCACCATAGAGCCAAAGCGGACCGGTATCCGGCAGCTTCTGAAAATCGTCAGGCCGCCACAGCCAGGGAATGCTGCCGGCCAGAACGGGGTCCAGATCGCTGATCCCGGTCAAGAGGGCGGGCCGCTCTGCCATGGCGTCTATTGTCTGGATGACAGTGGGCCAGGGGGGCAAGGCCGCCACCCGGTCGGGTTTTTCGGGGGGAAGTTGGGACAGGCGATGGCCGGGAACCGGCTGTCTGTTTATATCTCCCGCCATCGCCAGGGTCGGCGCCAAAGCCAGGGCAAGGTCCAGCCAATCGTGCCCCTGCTGTGCCCCCAGCCCGGCCAGCCGGGTTTTGCGGCAGAACAGGCCGCCGGCCCGCAGGGTGGCAGAAGCGAGGCGCCGATCAGCGGCGTCCGGCGCTTCCAGGGTCAAGGCCATGGTTTCAGCCGGGTCCAGGGGAAAACCCGTCTCTTCCGCCGGGCGAGGCCACAAACCGGTGGCCAGGGCCGCCCCATGCGGGCTGGTCGCTTGTGCCAGACGGGCCAGATGCCCCGCAAACCATTCCACCCCCTCCGGCAGGATGGTCAGGGCATCGGCATCGGCCATAGCGGCCAGAAGCGTGTCGAGCCGGGCCGGGCCGGAGAGGTCGCGCAGGCTGATGCCGGCGGGCACAGGCGGGAGCGGCCCATCGCTGGCCGGAACCAGGGCAGTCAGGGTAAGGCTTGGCCCGGTTTGCCGTGCCAGTTGCGCAAGCCGGTCTTCCTGTCCCTCCCCTTCAGGCAGCAGCACCGCGATATGAAGCGGTGCGGGAGACGCGGAGGGCCGGCGGCAGCTTGCCAGCAGGTCCGGCAAAGGCCCCAGCAACGCTTCCAGACAGAGATGCTGGTTGAAAAGGGCCTGGGCCTGCAGGGCCATCGCCCGTGCCTGTTCCCTATGGCGATGCACCCAGGCGAACTGGTCCAGGATGGCAGCGGCGGCGGCCTCTTCCCCGCCCTCCGTATCGACATACAGCACGCTGTCGCCAAACCATTGCTCAATAAAGGGATGACAGTCGGTGATGATGACGGCCCCGGCAGCAGCAAGCTCGAACACCCGCATATTGGGCACGGCTTCCGCCCGGTGCTGGGGCAGATGCAGACACAGGCCCATGCCCCAATGATGGGCGGCCTGGATCACCGATATGCCATCAAAGGGCAAGGGCCCCCGCCAGGCATCGGCCAGATGCGACCAGCGCTCCGCCGTGCCGTGCAGGGCCAGGGCCCCGGCCTGCGCAAGCCGGCGCAGCAGGGCCGGGTAACGCTGCCCATCCCAGTTGGCGCCGACATAGAACAGCCGGCTATCGGGCCCGAGCGTGGGGGGCAGGTCGCTGCGCGGCGAACTGACATGGAAAGGAAGATGGGGCGGCATGATGCGCCCCGCATCACGCATCACGCTTTCCAGATGCGCCCGCGGCCCGGTGCCGGAGATGAGATAAGCGTCATGGCTCAACTCATTCACCTGCGCCCGTTGACGGGCCGCCGGGGCCATCCCCGCCAGCAGGCTGGCCGGCCCCCAGGCACAGGCCAGCCACAGATGATCCGTCATCTTGCCTGCCGCTACCGGAAACAGGTTGAGGACGGCATCAAGCTTTATGCCGGCAAGAGTGGCGCTGTTATGGGCGATGATAGGGGACCAGCCCAGCCTTTCCACGGCGATGGCCATGCGCAGGGCCAGCTCCCGCTCCGCCAATGGGCGGGCGGGATCAATGGGATTGAACAGACACAGGCGGAGTGCCGCCCCCGCCATGCCTCAGCCCAATCCCAGGAAGGCATCCAAAGGCTGATAAGGCAGGATGTCCGCCTCAAACAGCCAGCTCTCCCGGGTCAGGATGTGCAGGTCCAGCCCATAGCCATAGGTGATATTGTCCTGCGGGATAGTGGCCATGGCTTTACGATGCAGATTGCCATCCAGCCCCACCGGATTGGGGATCTGGTAGATATCGCCGGGCTGCTGATAATCATTGAAGAAATAATTCGGGTTATGGTCAACCGGCTTATCGATCCGCAGCACCACCCCGCCCTGGGACACCGCCTCGGGCAGAATTTCCTGATAATTGCAGTCGATCCCGACAATCCCGATGTCCCGATAGCCCAGATGCGCACCAAAACGGACGGCGCTGCTGCCCGTCGTGATCCAGTCTGGCAATGCGGACTGAACGAAGAAACGGCTGGGCGCATGGTCCAGCTTCAAGGCCGCACAGCGCTTGGGATCATCCTCCCCATCCATCAACTGGCAGAGAAAGGTGACACGCGGATCAGCCGCCAGATCCGGATGGCGTTTCAGCACATGCCAATGCAGGAAAGCCGTGGCGAACCGGTCGGCCCGGATCATGCCGGCAATGGCATCGGCGTGGCTGACCACGACCTGGGAATCCAGGCAGGCATAATGGGTGGGATACCAGCCGATCCGGTCCCAATGGCGGTAAGCGGCATTCATCCCGATCGTGTCGGCATGGATGAATTTGGGAAAATCCCCGATCTTGACCGATGGCCCGTTGCCCAGCACCAGCAGGCGCCTGTTCGTATCCATGATCCCCGCCTGAAAAGGTCCGGTGGCGCCCCCTTCCACCCCACGGTGCAAGGACGGACATTGATACGTCCATCTACTTGATATATACGAAAAAATCAACCGCGGTGCCGCTCTGGCGCCTGTATGTCGCCGGCTGGCAGGCCGGGTTGGAGAGGGTTGATTTGCCACGCATCTCCCTGGTCATCCGCTGCTATAACGAGGCCAAGCATATCGGGCGGCTGCTGGTCGGCATTGAACGGCAGAGCTTCCGGGATATTGAGATCATCCTGGTGGATAGCGGCTCCACCGACGCGACGCTGGATATTGCGGCCCATTTCCCGGTCCGCATCCTGCACATCACGCCAGATCGTTTCTCTTTCGGCCGCTCCCTTAATATGGGCTGTGCCGCCGCCACGGGCGATGTGATCGTGATTGCCAGCGCCCATGTCTATCCCACCCATGCCGACTGGCTGGAACGGCTGCTGGCCCCCTTCGATGCCGATCCCAATGTCGCCATTGTCTATGGCGGGCAGCGGGGGGACGAGCGCACCCGCTATTCCGAACATCGCCTCTTTCAGAGCTGGTTCAGCGACACGCCCAACCCCGATCAGCAGCACCCGTTCTGCAACAATGCCAACGCCGCCATCCGCCGCGCCTTCTGGCTGGAACGGGCTTATGACGAGGTGCTGACAGGGCTGGAAGATCTGGAATGGGCGACCCATATGCGCCGGCAGGGGCGGCGCATCGTTTATGACCCCACCGCCTGCATCATCCATGTGCATGAAGAAACGCCCGAGCGGGTGCTGAAACGCTATCAGCGCGAGGCGATTGCCCTGCGCACCATCATGCCTGAACTGCGCTTCGGCTTTCCCGATTTCCTGCGCCTGCTGACCGCCAATATCGCCAGCGACCTGTGGCAGGCCCTGAAGGAGGGCAAGCTGCCGGGGGTGGGCTGGGAAATCCTCTGGTTCCGTTTCATGCAGTTCTGGGGCACCTGGCGCGGCCACCGCCTGCAGGGCGAGGTGCCGCAGGCGCTGAAGCGCGCCTTCTTCTATCCCGCATCCACGCCGCCATCGGCCTGGAACCGGGACGAGGCGCGGGGTAATCTGCGGATTGATTATGGCAGCGCGCCAATACCCGGTAATCAGGGCGGGGACAAAGCCGGGCGCCCAAGGGATCGGAAAGAGCCGGAATGACAAACATTGTCGCCATCGTGCCCATGCGGCATGACAGTCAGCGCGTGAAGGGCAAGAATTACCGCGAATTCATCAGCAAGCCGCTTTACCATTATATTGTCGGCACGCTGTTGGACTGCCCCGCCATCTCCCAGGTCGTGATTGACACGGACAGCCCCGTGATCCTGGAGGAAGCCGCCCGGCTGTTCCCTAGTGTGCGCCTGCTGGAGCGACCCGCGCATCTGCGGGATGGGGCCACGCCGATGAATGATGTGCTGCTGCACACCACCAGCGTTGTACCCGCCGACCTGTACCTGCAGACCCACAGCACCAACCCGCTGCTGACCAAGAAATCCATCGAAGGCGCGATCAGCACCTTTCAGGAAAAGACGCCGGCCTTCGACAGCCTGTTCTCTGTCACGCGGCTGCAAACCCGGCTGTGGGACCAGTTGGCACGGCCCATCAACCATAATGCCGCCATCCTGCTGCGCACCCAGGACCTACCGCCGGTCTATGAGGAAAATTCCTGCATCTATCTGTTCACGCGGGAGATTTTGGTCCGCCGCCGCAACCGGATCGGTGACCGGCCCCTGATGTTCGAGATCGATGAGATCGAGGCACAGGATATCGACATTGAAACCAATTTCCTGTTGGCGGAACAGCTGTTCCGTCTGCGCAGCCGGGAGAGTGACGCGCAATGACGGCCCATGTCCTGATCACCTGCCGGCAACTGCAATCCTGTATCGACCAGTTCCGCGGCTGGCTGGCCGACCATGATGTGGCGGTGGAATTGCCGACCATCGTTCAATATCTGGGCGAGGAGGAACTGGTCCCCCTGATCGGCCGGTTCGATGCCATCATCGCCGGTGACGACCATGTGACCCGCAAGGTGGTGGAGGCCGGCACCCGGTTGAAGGTCATCTGCAAATGGGGCATCGGCATTGATGCCATCGATGTGGCCGCCGCCGCCGAGCGCAATATCCCCGTCTACAATACCCCCGGCATGTTCGGGGAAGAGGTGGCGGACATGGCGTTGGGCTATGTCATCATGCTGGCCCGCCACCTGCACCTGATTGACCGGGGCGTGCGCGCCGGGGTCTGGACCAAGACGCGGGGCACCACCCTGTCGGGCAAGCGCATCGGCGTCATCGGGCTGGGCAGCATCGGCCAGGCCGTGGTGCGCCGGGCCGGCGGGTTCGGGCTGGTGCCGTTTGGCAGTGATCCCCATGCCGCCCCGGATCCGGATTTCGATGCGCGTACCGGCCTGACGCGGCTGCCCCTGGCAGACATGCTGCCCCAGGTGGATTTTCTGGTGGTCACCTGCAGCCTGACGCCGGACAGCCACCATCTGCTGGAAGCCGATGCCTTCGCCCTTCTGAAGAAGGGGGCCTATGTCATCAATGTCTCACGCGGGTCGATCATCAATGAGACGGCGCTGATAGCGGCACTGCAGACCGGCCATCTTGCCGGTGCCGGGCTGGATGTGTTCGAGGAGGAGCCGCTGCCGGCAGACAGCCCGCTGCGCGGCTTCGACAATGTGATCCTGGGTGCCCATAACGGGTCCAACACGCATGAAGGCGTGGACCGGGTCAATGTCGCCGCCCTGCGCAACCTGCTGCGGGGCCTGGGCATCGCAGAAAAATACCCGCCAGCCTAAAAGGGGCATCACCATGTACGACATTATCCGCAAGCCCTGGCTATGGGACATGCTGGACCGGGGGCTGCTGCAGGAATGCGGCTGGCGCGGGGTGAGCGAGTTGAAAGCCACCCAGGACATCGCCGTCTATGATCTGATCAAGGATGCGCGCGGCCAGCGCATCCTGGAGGCCGGTGGCGGGCGCCCCCGCATCCTGCCTTATCTCGCCCGCCATAATGAGTGCATCAACCTGGACCGGTTCGATGGCACCCATGGCGGTCCGGAAGGGGCATCGGAGTTTGAGGGGATCGAGAACCGGATGGGCTATCTGGGGGAGCGTGATCCCGCCCTGCCCGATGCCAGCATCGACATCATCTTCTCCATCTCTGTCGTGGAACATATCCCGACCGAGAGCCTGCAGGACTTCCTGGAAGATGGGCTGCGCCTGCTGAAGCCGGGCGGACGCTGGGTCCATGCCATCGACATCTATGTCGAGAATGAACCCAATGCCTATTATCGCGGACGCTATGACCAGTATCGCAACTGGTTTGCGGATGGGCGTCTGGTGCCGATCGGCGATATCCATCAGGGGCCGCTGGGTTTTTCCTGCGATATGGCCACCAACCCGGACGGCACCATGCATATCTGGGGTACATACGCCCCGGCCCTGATCGACCTGCGCAAGCAGGCGCAATGCGTGTCCATCATCCTGGCCGGCACAAAGCGGGAAGATTGAGCGGCCGGGGGCCGGCTCAGCCCTGGTTTTCTGCCCGCATCAGGGCCAGCAGAGCCGCCCCCGCCTCTGCCCGCAGCGCGTCATAGGCCGCGGCAGCGGCGAGAACCTTGGTCTCCGGCTGGCTGTCGGGCAGGCTGGGCAGGAGGGAGGCCAGCAGGGCGGCCAGCCCCTCGGCATCACCGGGGGAGAAGAAGTGCCCGCCCTGGCCGATCTGCTCTCGATGCACGGGCAGGTCGGTGGCAACCAGCGGCACGCCCAGCGCCAGCGCATCTTCCACCAGGGTGCTCCACCCCTCAAACCGGGAGGGCTGGAGGATACAGGTGGCCATCAGCAGACACGCCATCACGTCACCATGCGGGATGCTGCCCAGATGGCGGAGGGAGGATTGCAGGCCCCAATCCGCCACTTGGGCGAAAAGCCGGTCATAATGGCCGGGATCACGGTGATCCTCCTTGCCACCGGTACAGATCAGGTCGATCTCGCCCCCGTGCTCGCGCAACAAGGCCAGTGCCCGGAAGGCGGTGGCATGGTCCTTGTGGCCCCAGAACTGGTTGGGGATGAACAGGAAGCGGGCGGGCAGGTCATAGCGCTGGCGAACTTCCTGCAACCGCGCCGCACTTTGCGGCTGGGCCAGACTGCGGAAATGCCAGACATGGGGCACCGTCGCATGGTCGGGGTAGAAGTGCCGCAGATCATCCAGGGCCGCCTGACTGCTCAGGATCAGCGGGCAGGGCCGTGCCAGCAGATCACGGAACCGCGCCTCCCGCGCGTTCCAGTCCTCCGGTGTGAAGAATTGCGGCAGATGCCGGTGCTGGAAATCCGGAATCCATAACCAATGTTTGGGATTTACCGGATAGGCATCCCCCGGCATGACGGGGTAGATCGCATCCGCCTGACGGGCCAGGGTGCGCCGCCGCTCCGGTGGCGGCAGGGCTTCCAGCGTGCTGCGGGTGGTAGCATCCCGGCAATGGTGGATGGTGCCATCCGGGGCCAGCACAACCGCCACCACCGGCAGCGACCAGCTTTCCCGCAAGGTTGCACCAACCGCTTCGGGCAGATCGTCAAAGACCACGATATCCGGCCTGTCCGCCACCGGCTGCCGGTCCAGGACCGCCATCACGGCGCGCAGATAAATCAGCCCGCCGCCCCATCCCGCGAAGCGATCCTGAAAATGCAGCAATATCTGCAAGGGCCTGTCTGTCACCGCGTGCCCCCCACATCCCGCAACCACGCGCCATAGGCCCCCAGCCCATCCGCCAGCCCCGTATCGGCATGCCAGTCCAGCCCCGCCAGTCCGGCGCAAAGATGCTGGGGATCATGCGCGCGTACCTGCCCGGTAAAGGTGACGGGCACCGCCGTCCCCAGGGCTTGCTGAAAGGTGGCAATGGCGGTGGCGACAGGGGTGGCGTGCCCGCTGCCGCCATTGACCACGCGGACCGCCGGCCCCTCCCCCCGCTGCATATGCAGGATCAGGCTGATGGCATCCCCGATGGACAGGAAATCGCGCGTCTCCTGGCCCGTGCCGGCCAGGTCCAGCCGGTCCTGCCCTGCCAGCAGCCGGTTGCCCAGTTCCCAGAACAGTTGCTTGCGCAGGCCCGGCCCATAGAGGGAGAAAAAGCGGATGATGGACACGCGCAGCCCATAGCGCTGCGCCCCCTGCCGGCACACGGTCTCCGCCATCAATTTATGCCAGCCATATTGGCTGATGGGGGCGGGATCGGTATCGCTGGCAATGGGGCCGGCGGGCTGCTGGCCATAGATGGCGGCGCTGGACGGGTAGACCAGATGCGTGCCCTCACATCCGGCAAGCCCCAGCCCATGGACCAGTTCCCCCGTTGTCTGCACCGTGCGGGCAAAATCCAACCCCGGCCGCGCATCCGCCTGCCCGACATGGCTGCCGCCGGCGGCATGGACGACCAGAGCCGGCTGGCCATGGTCGCGCACCGCCGCCATAACCACATCCTGATCAATAATCTCTGAAAGCAGCAGGGTGCCGGCGGGAAGGGAACGGTCATGGATATGATGGCCGAAACTGGCAACCCGCCAGCCATCCGTCGCCAGCCGGGCCGCAACGGCGCCGCCAATGAAACCACCGGCGCCGGTCACCCAGGCAAGCTGGCCAGCGCCCTTATGCATTGCCATGATCACCAGCCGGTGCCGGGAAGCAGGACGAAGGCTGTCGGCCTTTCACTGGCAAGTTAACCCCCGCGCTGTTTTTCAAGCCTTTGACATAGCTAATGGCAGGCAAAGGTCCCTGTCACCTGTTTTCAGACAGTCGGTTACCGTCACCCGGCCCAGGATCATGGATCAAGGGCCGGCTTTATGGCATGACGGAACAGAATTGACCTTGAGCGGGCCTTGCCGGCCCCGGCAGGAGCGAAATGCCCGTCGATCAGTTTCATGCCTTTGCCGGTGGCGGTGCCAAGCCTTACGCCGATCTGATCACACAGCCGGCTGGCGGGCCGCCGCACCGTTTTGATACCGGCGCCATGGTCGACCCTTCTGTGCTGGTCGGACCGTCGGCCTGCTGTGCAAATGCCCTTGGCGAGCCGGCACGCATCAAGGTTGCCGCCGGTACCGTGCTGCGCGGCATCTTGCGCGTGGATGCGTTCGGGGACGGTCATGTCCATATTGGGCGGCACTGCTATATCGGTGACGACACCATCATCAGTGCCGCCGCCGGGATCGAGATTGGCGACCATGTGCTGGTGGCCCATGGCGTGCAGATTTTCGACAATAACAGCCATCCCAGGACCGCGGCGAACCGCCAGGCCCATTTCGGGGCGGTTCTGGTCGGACGCGCCGGTAATGCCGTCATTGATTGCGCCCCGGTCCATATTGGCGATGGCGCCTGGATCGGGATGAACAGCCTGATCATGAAGGGGGTGCGGATCGGGGCCGGCGCGGTTATCGCGGCGGGATCGGTCGTGGTGTCCGATGTGCCGGCCGGCTGGCTGGCTGGCGGCAATCCTGCCCGTGTGCTGAAACCGGTGGAAGCGGACGCCGCACCCGCACCTGTCGTCGGTCCTGACCTGTCGATCCGCTGGCCCGATTATACCGTGCCGGTCGGCATGACCGCCGGCAACTGCCACGAGATACCGCAAGGCGAGACGGCCTGGTATCCACCCGTGATGGCCGCCGCCCCCACGGTGGAGCAACGCCTTTACAGCCATGATTATCTGACCGACGCCACTCACCTGCTGGGGGCGCTGGAGCCGGACGCCTATAGCCGCTATCTGCTGCGTTATTATCAGGATGGGCGGGCGCGGTTCGGCGCCGATTGGCGCTATGCCGATATCGTCACCGTCCTGCTGTGCCTGACGGACCTGATCCGCCCGCGCGATTATCTGGAAATCGGGGTGCGCCGGGGGCGCAGCGCCTGTGCGGTGGCCAGCCGCGCCCCGGATTGCCGGATGGACCTGTTCGACATGTGGGTCAATAACTACGCCGGGATGAGCAATCCCGGACCGGATTTCGTCGCAGCAGAGCTGGCGAAGGTGGGCCATCGCCCCGGCCTGACCCACTTTATCGACGGCGATTCCCACAAGACGCTGCCCGCCCATTTCACCGCCCAGCCCGATGCGGCCTATGACCTGATCACGGTCGATGGCGACCATAGTTTGAAAGGGGCGGCGCAGGATCTGTTTGATGTGCTGCCCCGCCTGCGCATCGGCGGGGCCGTCGTGTTTGACGATATTGCCCACCCTGCCCATCCCGAACTCTGGATGCTGTGGCAGCGGATGGTGGTCGATGATCCACGCTTCTCCAGCTTCAGTTACCGGGAGGCCGGCTATGGTGTCGGCTTCGCCATCCGCATCGCCTGATCCCATGATAGCGGCCGACGCTTTTCCCCGCATCCTGGTGATCGACATCACCCGCCGGCAGGACGGGTCCGCCACCGGTGCGGTGAAAGAGGCCCTGTTTACCCACTGGCCGGCGGAGAAATATCTCCAGATCCACGCAACACCTGTCGGCGGCCTTGCCCTGGCGGGAGCGCCATCCATCATGGGGCGGCTGGCGGGTCCGGTGGATGAAAGGCTGGCGGTGGAACTGGCACGGGCCTATGCGCCGCAGATCGTGCTGTACCGGCCCGTGCCGGAACCGGCTGGCTTCCACCTTGCCGCCATGGGCCTGATCCGTCTGCTGCAAGCCCCCCTGGCAATCTGGATCATGGATGATTGGCCGGCGGCCCTGGCAACCACGAAGCCGGCCCTGGCCGCCGCAATGGACCGCGACCTGCGCTTCCTGCTGGCACAGGCGACCCTGCGGCTGGGCATCGGGCAGGCCATGGCCACCGCCTTCCAGGAAAGATACGGTGTCCCGTTCCAATCTTTCGGCAACGGGGTCCGGCTGGCGGAATGGCCGGCCCCGGCACCGGGGGGTGAACGGACGGGTTTCACCCTGCGCTATGCTGGGTCGATGGCCGCAGACATGACCCTGTCGGCCCTGCTGTCGCTGGCCCGCGCGGTGGAAAAGCTGGCCGAGAGCGGCGTTGCCTGCCGGCTGGAGATCAATACAAGGCCCCATTGGCAGGCCTTGGCCGCACCGCTTTTCGCCGGGTTGGGCGCGACCTGCATCAGCATTGAAGAACGGGATGAGGCGGCATACCGGCAATGGCTGGCCGATTCCGATGCCGTTATCATCGCCTATAATGACGATCCGCTGTCCCGCACCTATTGCCGCTATTCCGTTGCGAACAAGCTGCCGGAACTGTTGGCCTGCGGCGCGCCGATCCTGGCCATCGGCCCGTGTGACAATGCCACCATCGACCTGATTGCCGAAAGCGGCAGCGGCTGCATCATCGACAGCGCGGACCCTGACAATATCAGCCAATCTCTGGCGGGTTTCATCGCTGATAGCGCCGGACGCGCCCAAATGGTCGCATCGGCCAAGGCACTGGCGGCCACGTCCTTCGATATCGACCGGACCCGGCTGGATTTCACCCAGGCCTTGGCTGCCAGTGCAGCACCTGCAACCCTGCCGCACAGGGTTTTATCCGACACCTACCCGCGTGAGGCGGGCGCCCATCTGGACGAGACCGAACTGGTCGCTATCCTCAGCGATGGCTGGCCGGCGGGGCGTGAGCGCGTGATGTTGGATGTGGGCGCCCATTTCGGCGGCAGCAGCCAGTATTTCCTGGATCGCGGCTGGCGCTGTCATTGTTTTGAACCCGATGCGCAGAACCGGGAGAAGCTGTCCGCACGCTTCCAGGGGGAAGAACGGGTCAGCATCCATCCCGTCGCCCTGGGCGAAACGGCGATGGCGGCTGCCAGCTTCTTCCGGTCAGCGGAAAGCACCGGCATCAGCAGCCTTCTGCCATTCCGGGACAGCCATGAACAGGCGGGCCAGGTGCCCGTGACCACACTTGATCTTTTCACCAGCACCCATGGCATCGACCATGTCGATTTCCTGAAGATCGACGCGGAAGGCTGGGATCTGATGGTGCTGCGCGGTGTGCCCTGGGACCGGCTGCGACCCTCGGTCATTGAATGCGAATTCGAGGACGCGAAGACCACGCGGCTGGGCTATCGCATGCAGGATGTCGCAACATATCTGACGGATCGCGGCTATACGGTGCTGGTCAGTGAATGGCACCCGGTCATCCGCTATGGCATCACCCATCAATGGTGCCGCCTGTCCCTTTACCCCACGGCAACCCGGGATGCGGCCTGCTGGGGCAACCTGCTGGCCTTCCAGACCCCGCCGGACGAGCAGGTGTTGAATGCCGCGCTGGATCGCTGCCTGCAGGTGGACAACCCGGCGGCCCTGATCCCGACACGGCCCTTGCCCTCGCCCATCGGCTTCATCACCAGCACGATCGACCTTCTGTCGCTGCCGGCCGATCTGCCGGTCTGGATTTATGGCGCCTCCACCGGGGGGCGGCTGATCCATGATCTGCTGCGCCAGCAGGGGCGGCTTCAGATCGCCGGCTTTCTCGACAGCCGGCGGGAGGGGGAGCATTGCGGCCTGCCCGTCCGGCGCTATGGCCCGGACCTGGACCTGAGGGATGCCAGAATCCTGGTCGCCAGCCAATATGCACGGGAGATCATCGCCACCTTGAACGATGGCGCGACCGGCCCGGTGCATGACGCCTCCTGCCTGGTTATGCGGCTGGTGGAAGCGCTGAAAAACAACAGCGTGTGATCAGGCAATACCCGCTGAACGCAGATTGGCGCCATGCCGAAGCTGGCAAAGATTGGCGCCCGTAGCGATCGCTTCCACGACATGTCGGAACCCCTCTACCGCGAAGGGCAGTGTCGTGGCCGTGCTGATCCAGTCCAGAAAGATCGGGGGATCGGGCGTAACGGGTATTTCCACACGCCAGCAATAATTTTTGGCATAGTAGAACAGTGCCGCCTCCAGAACGGCCTCCGCAGGCAGCCGCGCCGGGGCATCCAGATGACGGCGGATGCGGGCAAAAAAATCTTCCCGGTCCGCCGGCCGTTCACAAAATCCCAGGCCGACATAAGGAACCATGGCGTGGCTGAGGACGGGCCGACCAAGCATGCCGGCCTCCAGCCCCGCCGTGCTCCCGGCTGACAAGACCAGTGACGACGCGGCGATCAGCGCCCTTGTCTGGATATTATCGCGCGTATCGTAAACGGTGAGCAGCGGGTCATTGGCCGCCAAGGCTTGGGCAATAGCCACGGCACGTTCACCATAGGGAGAACGGAAGCGGCGTTCATCCGGATGCTGGCGCACGGTGATACGGGCCTGTGGATGGGTGCGGCGGACCGCCATAATGGTTTCCCGCAGCCATTCCTCTTGGGTGGGAAATATCCCCGGCACCCCCAGCAGCGAGGAATCCTGCTCCATGCTGGTCAAAAACAACAGGTCGTTATTCATGACCGCCGCTGGCATCTCAAAAGGGAACCGCAGCATATCGTCAGCGCCCGTCGCCACCAGATCGGCATGTCGATATGCCAATCCCCGGCAATATTCCAACTCGCGCGGGTCAGCACGGTTCAGGATCTGGCGTACCAGCCCCGGCACCTCCCATCCCTGGGCCGCCACATCATGGCCGGAAAAATAGACCCGCGGTGTTCCCGCACCCGCATCATAAGTAGCCGTGCGCACCCCCTGGCGCCGCGCCAGGGCCATAAATCCATGCATGGTATTGGCCACCCCGCCGGGGATCAGCACGCAGGCCGGCTTTTCAGTGGCCAGCAGCGCTGCGAACCCGCGCAGTGCCGGCCCCGCATGGTCTGAAGCCTCACTGTCAAAGACCGGCAGATGGTCGGCGGGAATGATGCCGAAGCCATAACGGTGACGGCGATCCATGGCCACCGCCTCCGCCTGGATATCGACGATGCTGTCGCCTGTCTCCGCTTCGGCATGCTCACTGAGATATACCAGCCGCCCAAACCGGGCCAAACCCGCGCAATGTTCCTTGATCACCGCGATGGGCGCAGCCGCAGCAGAGCCAGGATAGGGGCAATCATTAATCACAAAAACCAGCGGGCAGCCGGACTGCTGCAAGGCCCCCAGGCCAATCAGGGCACTGAAAAAGGGAACAGGCGTCTGGTACCAATTATTGATGACGACCAGCAGCGGCGCCTCGGCGGAGCCGGCGGACGTCTTAATATCAAGCTGATTGATAAAATGGGAAAATGCTACTCCACATTCGTGGAGCCTGTTCGCAGACATCCCTGCTTCCCCTGTTGAAATTCCAGATAATTCCGCCTTCACGGATAAGGCTGTTCCTATCTCGCTGGATAAACTGGTTGGTTTATAATCCAGCGCTTGCGCTTATATTCTCCACGTCAGGCCCAAGAACTGACAGATAGAAGCGGACATACGGGTCATTAAAGGAAAGGGCTTCACGCCAATGCCCCAATGCTGCGGCGGTATCACCCGCCCTGCTTTCCAAAACCGTCGCCGCCGTGCAAACGAAGGCACCCGGCGTTTTCTTGAGAAGGGGGGAGAGAAGCGAACGCCACTCTCCGCCGCATCTCTGGACAACCAAGCATTTGACGACAACCGCCAGGGGATGATGATTGCTGCGGCTGAGCAGCGCGTCTGCCTGTACTGCCAGATCGTTGGAAGGCTTCACATCCAGCCGGGCGAGGAGGGCGTAAGCCTGACATATCCAGTGGTCACGCGCGGCTTGATCCATGGCTTCATAAAGGGCCACCGCGCGCGCAGGTGCCTTGTTGGCCAACTGGCTGCGGATTTGGAAACTCCGCAAAAGCGGAATATCCGCGTGACCCGCATTGATGGCAGCGTCCAGATCGGCATCCGCCGCAGCATAATCTCCCTGCAACAAAGATAGACGCGCCCTGTAGAACAGGGCTTCTGGGTCCCTGGGCGCCAGACAAAGCCAGCTTTCAATACTTGATGCCAGCGCATCCAGCCGACCCAGTTCCAACTGGATTCCCGCCAGCAGAGAGAGGATGCCGGTATCGTCAGGCAATGCCTGGTGTGCCAATGCAAGAGCCGGTTCGGCTTGGTGTGGCTGTTTGGCCTTCGTCAGCAATTGCCCCAGACCCAGCAGGATGGGGCCCCGGAGCCGATCAGGAATGCCATGAACCTGTGCCTGCTTCATGATCCTGTCGGCCAAAGCCGGCGCTGTGGCAATGTTCAGGTCATCAGCCAGCACCACCAGAGCGCCTGCTTCCTGGAAATGCGGATAAAGGCGCAACCCCTCCGCGCGCAGCATCTGCGCCTGGGTGGCGCCACCCGATATGCTTTCCAGCAGACCGATCAAACGCAGGCGGGCACCAGCATGGTCAGGCCGCTGCTCCAGTGCCCGCTTGAAACTGGCTATGGCCGCTTCAGCCTGCCCTGTCCGCGCCAATGCAATGCCCATCTGATACTGGTAATGGGCAAAGGTTTCGCTGCGGATGGCCTGGCGCCACCGGTCGATGCTGCTGCTGTCAACGATGGCGGAAGCCATGATCACTTCCCTGTCGCTGTGCCGTGATAATCCACGATATCAGCAGGATCGAGCTTGTATTCGGCCGGCAGGTCGCGACTGGCGCGCGCGCCTATGACGCGCGGCAGGTCCACGGCCAGAATAGCCCCGGTTCCGGGACGCTTGACCCACACATTGCTCTCGTCAAACCGCTCACCTGCACGCACCGGGGCGATGGTCACCACGCTGGCATAGGCAAAATCAATGACGGGTTGCTCTTCCTTCAAGATGGTCTTGGCACCGCCGCGGGCCTGCCAGACAGCCTTGGAGCCGATGACTAAATCACGCAACTCATCAGGTTCAATCGACATCCCCGTATCAGGCCCCGGCCACTCGCGGGAGATGGTGAAATGCTTCTCCAGAATGGAGGCACCAAGGGCGACCCCGCCCATGCAGGTCCAGACCCCCATCGTGTGATCGGATAGGCCAATGACCGCATCGGGGAAATGGGCGGCCAGATCGCTGATCGCCCCCAGTCGCAGCTTCTCGTAAGGCGTGGGATAGAGGCTGGTGCAATGAAGCAGGGCGAACGGCACATTATGGCGCCGTAAAATCTCCACAGCCGGGCGCACGGTGTCGATATTGTTCATGCCCGTGGATAGGATGACGGGCTTACCCTTGCGGGCGATATGGTCGATCAGCGGGTAATTATTGCACTCGCCGGAGCCGATCTTGAAGGCGGGAACCCCCATGGCGTCAAGCCTGTCCGCCGCCTCCCGCGAGAAGGGGGTGGACAAGTATATGATGCCCTTCTGCCGGCAATAATCCTGCACCTGGCGTTCTTCCGCCTCGGTCAGTTCACAGCGCTTAATAATGTCCCATAGCCGTTCCGGGCTGATGTCACCCGGCGTCATGTCCGTGGGCACCATCTCCTTCTCGGTTATGTGGCACTGAAACTTGACCAGTTCAGCACCAGCCGCCACGGCCGCATCCACCAGGGCCAGAGCCTTGCCAATCTCCCCTTCATGGTTGATGCCGACCTCGGCAATGACCAGGGGGGGATGCTCGGGTCCGACCAGACGGCCGGCAATGGAAAGCTCTGCCATATCAATCATCCGCAATCGGGTTTTGTCGCCACGAGGCCTAACCGGCGCCGCATCAAATGCTCAACGATGCTGTACCCTAATTCATCGTCGATATCGAAGGCCATATCATTGTCAACTTCATAGCCCTCAACCCGCCCTTCCAGCAGGGAACCGGAGCGGCGCAGATAATCCGCCGTCATCACATAAAAATTGCCGGCATGGGTCAGGACGCGGGGTGCCGCCTGACGGCTGAAGACATTGCCGGTCAGCGGCTTGCTGACCTGCAGACGGCCCGTATCATCCGCTTCCAGAATATTGAAATATGGATTACGGGGGGCATCCGCCACCCCCATCACCATATCGACACCCCGTTCCCTGTCCTGGCGGAGCCGGTCAATGGCAGCCGCGACATCCGCAGGATCACGCAACGGACAGGTGCAATCCAGATCGACCAGAATGTCGAACTGTTTTTCATAAAAACGTTCCGCTTCTGCCAAGGCATGTTGCCAAACGGGGAACTTCGCGGCCTGCGCCGTGGCCAGTTCAGCCGGGCGCAGAAAGGGGGCATCGGCACCGTGATGACGGGCTGTTTCGGCGATACGCGGACTATCCGTGGAAACCAGGACGTGATCGATCGCTGCCACCTTGCGGGCATGTTCGATGCTCCAGGCAATCAGCGGCTTCCCCAACAGGGGGCGAATATTCTTGTCAGGAAGTCCTCGACTGCCTCCACGTGCGCCAATCACACACAGGATCGCCATTATGTTCCTTCCCTTATTGGTGAGGGATTGCTGAATGGGATTGATCAATCAAAGGCGATGTCGTTCGTATCCAGTCTTGGGATCGCCAGACAATCATCTACCCCTGGCCGATAGGGGGTGGGGACCGTTGTGAATGCCAGCTTGAAGCCGGTCGCTTTTACCGCGGTCCGGCTCGCCTCATCATGGTCGCCGAACGGATAGCAGAAGCTGAGATCGGCATCCATCACACCGAGGGACCGCAGGAAATCCGCACTTTGCTGCGCCTCCTGCTGCTGTTCGGCTGCCGGAAGCCAGGAAAGGCGCAAATGCTGTGCGCCATGCCCCCCGACATGCATCCCCATATCAAGCATGAGACCGAGATCGCTTTGATCCAGATACAACTCGTCCGCAAATCCGCGGGGGTCCGCCGAAACATGTGCCAGAAACAGAGCGTCCACTATTGCTGCACGAGCGGCCGCCGGTAACAGCGTCTGCAGCAGCAGCTTCAAGTAAGATGTATCCACATCATCAAAGCGATTAGGCTTCCAATGATCGCGGCGCATCCCGTCCCGATCAAAGTCGCAAACATGATCGCTCGCCATTGCCTCCACATGTGCCAGCAGGGTGACAGGATCGACACCGCTGGCCAGGATGAAATGTAGTTTGTTGACATCCAGCAGGTTGCGCTCCGCGACCGCGCAGACCGGTGGAAAAAATACGCCCGTCAAGCCCCGTCGCCTCAGTTCCGGCACGACATGGCGGAGATGGTCGCGATACCCATCATCAAAAGTCAGCAACAGGGCATCTTCCGGCGGAGGGGGGCCGGCACCCTGGGCATGGGCAAGCAGCGGCTTCAGCCCGATAAACCGCCCCTGCCGGGCCAGATGGTCGAGTTGCGCCTTGAACCGGCCAAGGTCAAGGGCCTTCAGCCGATGCCAGGAATCCGCCGCCAGGGGGCGGACATAGTGATACATCACCACCCGCATGCCCGTCGCTTCCCTCAGCGCCCGATATCGGCCGGGCTCGACAGCCGGGCATCAATCAAGGCAGCCACTTGCCGGTCAAAATCCTCTTTATTGATTGATGTCGCCAGATCGGGGCGAAGTGGTTCGGCTCTCTGGGAGCAGCCCTGCCAGCAGGTCCCGCAGAGTGTGCCTGCCAGGTCACCCCGCAAATGACGGGCGCGGATATCGCGGAAAGCCGCATCGTTCCAGGCGTCGCGGACATGCCGCTCGCCAATCTCGGTCACGGCCAGATAATTGTGATAATCGATGCAGCAAAGGTCGAGATGCCCCTCCTGCGTGATGTAGAGGACCGTAAAAGGCTGGGAGCAGATGGATTGATTACGGGGTGCCTCCCGTCCAACGGAAAGCATCCGCTCCGCCACATCCATCTGGCCGACCTGGGAACCGCATTCGAAGGCGATGAACTCATCCACGAAGGGCAGGACCCGCTGGCGTAGACTTTCCACCTCATTCGCGACGGGCTGGGTAATGACCATGGATACTGCCAGCCATACATCCAACCCCTTTTCCCGGCGATAGCGGGACATATCCTCAAGATTGGCCATCACCAGATCGAACTCGTCCCGACCGTGGATGGCCTCATATGTGGCACGCGAACCGGCATTGATCGAGAACTTGACCGAGTTAACGCCCCCATCCAGCACTGGCCGCGCCCGGTCGGGTGTCGCGAGAGCGCCATTCGTGTTCATGAAGATGTAGCGGTAACCGGCGCGGCTGGCCTCAGCCGTGAAGCGGGCCAAGTCCTTGTGAATAAAGGGCTCGCCTGTCGTATAAAAACCGATCTCCTCCGCCCCGGCCTCGCGGGCTTCCACGATCAGGCGTGAAGCAAGCCCCGGATCCATCCGCCCGACACGGCGGCGCATATGCGGATTGGCGCAGAACAGGCAAGCATGGTTGCAGCCGTTAGACAGCTCCATCATCACCTTGCGCGGGAAAGGGGGGGCTTCCACCAGGAAATCCTGTGGTCCTGCATCCCAATACTGGCGCTGCCGCCGTTCACGGATGCTTAACCGACCGGTTTCCTCCCCCTCCATATCAAATCCCCCTGATCAGGCCACCGATGCGGCTGATGAAATCGCGCGAAACAGTTTCGCACTGATTACGGACGGTAGCATAGCGCTGCCGAATATTCTGATTATCACGCAGGGTCTGGCTCAGAAGCCCGTCCATTACGGCCATTGCGTTTGTATTGCGCGGATCGACCGTGCGGTCCAGACAGCCAATCTCCTCATAAAATCCGTGCAACATGGGGAATGTGGTCAGTCCGATGGTCGGTACCCCCAGACCGACGGGGGATACATTGGCATGAAAGCGCATGCCAATGACGCAATCGCAACGGCGATAGAAATCGAAAATATAATCGTGGCCGTCCGGGCCATGCAGATAGGGCGCCATGGTCACGCGGCGGCGATTATAGGGGAAGCCCAGTTCAGACAGCAGGGCTGCCCCCATCTGCAGGTCGCGATATATATGGGGAACGAACACCAGCCGCATGTCCGGGTGCCGGTCCAGCCAGCCGCGCGCCACATCGGCAAAACCCTCAACAAAACGCATGAAGCCAGGGTGATCAACGATGCGGGGCTTCTCGTAATCGACGGGATGGCTCCATCGGTTACCCGCCACAAGGTCATATTGCGTGCCGCCATCCGGAAAACGCGCTTCCAGCAGATCGCCGCCGAAATTGACCGCCACAAGGGGGGCTCCCGTCAATCCATCGGGCAGACGTGCCTGTGCCCGGTGATTATCGTCCGGGATATGGGCATAAAGCCCGGCATCAGCGACAACAGTGACACTGTCTGCCACGGCATCACCGAAGGTTCGCCGCAGGACATGGCGCGACCCATCGTTGCGGAAGGAGAGCAAAACCCGATCATCAGCCCGTATCCGTTCCAGGAAACGTCCGAACCGGTCGATCTGCGGCTGCAGATCGACACCGGCCAGATCAGCCCGCACCCGATGGGTGCCGATGCCATGGAACATGATCGGGATGCGGATCTTATCGAATAAGGCTTCGGGCAGGTTGAAACGGGTACCCGTCCAGGAAGGCGTATTCGGCAGGATTTCAAAAAAGCCGCCACCACCAATGATCAACAGATCATGGCTGTTCACAAAATCGATATCGGCTTCCGTATAGGTCCGCGACCAACTGTAATCAACGATATCCCAGTCGGTGAACTCAACCTCCACCTCCGGGAAACTTGTCCGGATAAGCCAGCGAAGGCCACTGATATTGGCATTGTCGCCCAGGTTGCTGCAGATCGATGCCAGCTGGATGATCTTTAATTTTGCTTTCATCCCTTTGATCCTGCTGCGTCGATCTCAATATGGCTGATGCCAGCGGGACCGTTCATATCCAACAGGACACCCACGCTTTCCCAAGAGCTCAGCCAGTCGGGTACGGTTGTTTCAGCGTTGAAAGGGGTCGGGTAGCGCAGATAATGCACATGACCTTTTTTGGCCAGATCCCCCAGCAAAGCCGCAAAATCAGCCTCTGACAGGCAGAGAACAGGGATACGATGCCCTTCCCAGGCACAATAAGCTTTGTCGGGATCATTGAGGGTGGTGGGGATATTTGCGACCTTCAAGTCGAACATGACATAGCGGTCACTGGCCGCGCACATCCAGTCCAGCAAAGCCAGATAGCGCAGTTCGTTCTGGATGATGCCCGTGGCGTTCACCAAGCTGCTGCGCCGGTCTGGCGTAATGGTCAGGGCATCGCCCAAAATGAACGCCGCTTCCGGATAAGCCGCCCGGCCGTTGGCGATGTTTGAAGGCGCCAGATCAATCCCCGTATAGGTACCGGCAAAGCCGTAATGGCGCAGCAATCCAAGAAAGCGCCCGGCCGCGCAGCCGACATCCAGACAGGAATTGACTTCAGACCAGGCAATTCGTTCCAGCAGAGCCGTCTCGCTGCGAAAGAACTGGCTGACCGACTTGTCGCGGAAGCGCTCCACCATCTCTGCGGAATTATAGTAAGTGCCCGCAACCGACATCATATCCCCCTCTCGCCCGCTGCCATTGCCCTTGCCATCAGGATTTTGCCTCTTCCGACAGCAGGGGCTGGAACCGCTTCTGCATCGGCAGGTCCCAAGGCACCCCCTGCCGGAGCAGGTCAAGAAAGGCCTCCCGACTATGGCCTGTTCCATTGCTGAAGCTGGGGATGGCAGGCCCAGATTCATGCACGCTCCGGATAGCCGCAGCAATGGCTTCTTTTTCCAGAGGCGCCCAGCGGATGGAAGCACTTGTGGCGCGGCCGCGCTGCCGCGTGCCGAGATCGATGGAAGGCACACCATAAACCGGGGCCTCACGCACACCAGCACTGGAATTGCCAATGATATAGCGGGCGTTACGCAGGATAGTCAGGAAATATTCGAACCGGAGTGACGGGAAAATACGGAAGCGTTTATTGCCTGAAAGGCGACGCATACAGTTTAGAATCACAGAAGAGCCAATATCGTTGTTGGGATAGATCAGAATGTAATTATCATCTGTTTCCAGTAATGCCTGGACATAATTTTCAGCCTGTTCGGCTATCGTTTCCAGTTCCGTCGTCACAGGATGGAAAATGCCGATGCCATAGTCCCTGAACGAAATCTCGTACCGGGCACAGGCCTGATCAAGGCTCGGCAATTCGGGCGACAGCATCACGTCGATTTCGGGCGAACCAATGATATGAATACGTTCCGTTTCCTCGCCCAGCTGACGCAGCCTTTGTGCGGCGTCGCTACTGGCGACCAGATGGATATGGGATAGCTTGGATACGGCGTGCCGGATCGATTCATCAACCGTTCCAGATACTTCCCCGCCTTCAATATGGGCCACGGGAATGCCGGCCAATGCCCCCACGGAAGCCCCCGCCAGGGCCTCCAGCCGGTCGCCATGGATAACAATCAGGTCCGGCTTCACATCACGGACAAAACGGGAAAACCCGGCAATCGTGTTGCCGAGAATAAGATCCATGCCCTCTTCGATCACCTGATTGGTGTACATATAAACTTTCTTGTGACCATTCGCCCGGATTTCATCAATCGTGAAACCGTATCTCTCCAGCGTATGCATGCCGGTCGCAAATATTATCGGGACGAAAGCGTCACTCTCCTCCGTCACCTTTATCAAAGGTTTCAGCTTCCCGTAATCGGCGCGCGTCCCCGTCACGAAAACAATGGTCTTCGACATTCGTATCTCTTCGGTCGCCCCAGCCGCTAGAGCCAGAGAATACCACAATAATAACAGGAACACCGCCGTCGTGAACAGCGGTACAGATCGGGCGTCAGAATGATCCTGATCGGCCATGTCGATGGCGGCTTGCCATCTAATCTTCTGTTTCACAAAGCCGGGACTGGGGTTCACCGTGCGGTATTAAGAAGACTTGATGATCCGTTCACGAGATCGTCATGGAGATCCTGAGAAGTTTGGACAGGCGCAACCCAGCCTGTCGCGACGCCTGGGCACTGGGGACCATACATTATCCCCCCCGGAGCCGGGCGCGTTTAGCCGGAAACGCACCCGGCTAAATCCTTGTTCAGCGAGCAGATTCACTCCAAAGCGATTCCGCTTTTCCGCGATCCGCCCTCCTCGCGCACCCGCATCCAGAAGGAACCCCCCCGGCTTTGCTGGAAGGCCGGCGGCAGGGCCGTATCCACAGCGGGAAGGTCAGCCACAAAAGCGCCGGGCCACAGGATGTCATATCGGGCCTGACCCGCCAGCAGCAGGGAGGCCAGCAGATATTGCTCGTTATAAAGCCGGCCCAGCCAGTCCGGCGGATAATCATAGGGCAGGAAAATATCGTGGATATGCACGATCACGCCCGGCGCCAGTTCCGGCAGGATCTCGGTAAAGAACACCGTCACATCGCTGTTCTGGAAAGACCGGTGCGACCCGTCAAAGAACAGGATATCCCCCCGCTCCAGGGCGGTGAACAGGGCGATGTCCGCCTCTTCCAGGCCGCTGCGGGTGGTCAGGTCACACAGCGCGTCAATTTCAGCGCGCGGTTCAGGGTCGATACTGTGCAGGTGCGTATCCAGGCCGTAGCGGCCAATGGTCCAGCGGGCAAAGCGTGTCGACATGCCGGAGCCGATTTCCAGCAGCCGGCGCGGGCGGTGATGGGCCAGCATGGCACACAGCATCCCGGCATCCAGGCGGGATAACCAGATGCTGTCCCACCAGGGCGCTTCCGGGTGATCGGGAACCGGCTTGGCCGGGATGGTGGCCAGATCAGGGGCAATGGCCGTCAGTGCCCCCGTGGCCAGCCGGTACTCTTCTGCGGCCAGCAGGGCGGCAAGGCGGGGATGGGCCGGGCTTCCGTGCCCATGACGCACCCGCAGGCGCGGGGGATAATCGATCTGCACCACATCGCCCCGGCGCCAGAACCGGCCCAGATAATCCAGATTGGCCTGGGCATAGCCATGATCCGGCACCAATTCCAGCGCCCTTTCCAGGGCGGCGCCGGATTCCGGGAAACGGTTCAGCAATCGCAGGGTCGTTCCCAACTGGGCCCAGGCATCGGCATTGGCCGGGTCCCTCTTCAGCAGGGACCGCAGCACAGCCTCCGCCTTGGCAGGGGCAGAATGGGCCCGCAGCGTAATGGCATGGCCGATCAGGGCGCGCGCATCGTCAGGCGCCTGCGCGACTGCCTGGTGAAACAGGTCCGTAGCCTCATCCAGACGCCCCCCGGCCGCCAGGGCCGCATATCCCTGCGTCAGGATCGTTTCCAGGTCCATGGATGGGGCCTCCTTCAGCCCGGCAGCGCCGTATAAAGGCGGATATGGGGGGTGGCATCATGGATATGGACCGCGCCCAGGGAACGCAAGGTCTCTGTCATTGCCGTCAGATGTTCGCTGGCGATGATGAAGATCGCCTTCCCAAGATGATCCGGCGGCACATCGGCGGGGCGCAACAGGGGCAGGCCGAAGGCGGTGCCCTGTGTCCGGCTGTCCAGGATGCCGGTCACGGTCAGGTGGGGATGTTTTGTCACTTCCCCCAGCACGATGCGCCCGCCCCGGCCGGCACCGTAAATATAAAGCGGCCTTTCGCCCGGCAGGGCATGGAAGGCGGCAGCATCGGCCAGCCGGGGCAGGTCGGGACTGTCCGCCGGCTGCCCCCAGGCCGGGGGCGGCGCCAGCATCTCCTCAACCGTCCTGGATCGCCACTCAGTAATGACCGGGTCCAGCCGTTCCCGGTCCGCGATGCGGGCCATGGCCTCCTGCCTGCCCTCGGGACGGAAGGCGGTATTATCGGCCTGCCCCTGCCGCCAGTGAAAATCAGTGCTGACCCGCCAGGATGCCGCCAGCGGCGCCGCACGGGCCAGACGGCGGATCAGAAAACTATCTTCGGCAAAATCCAGGGCGGGATCAGGGCCCACCATAGGCAGCAGGGATGAGGGGGCCAGAAAGGCACTGGAATGAACCACCACCTGCCAGCCGAACAGGCCTGCCCGGTCCGCGGGGGGCAGAAGATGGAAGGCGCGATGCTCAGCCCGCGGATCGGTCGGCGGGAAAGGGCCACCGGCATCATCCCACACCTGCACCGACCCGGCGATGGCAACCGACCCGGCCAGCGCCATCGGCGCAAGGCTCGCCACATGGTTAGGATGCAGGGCATCATCATCATCCAGCATGCCGAACAGATCAGCCTCAACCGCCGCCAGCCCGGCCCAGAGACAGGCGCTGCGCGTCGTCGGCCCAGCCACATCCAGCAGCGACAGGCGGCGCAGATGCGGGCGGCAGGCCGCCATCAGCTCTTCCAGCCCCGCCACCGGCCCGTGGCGAACCAGGATGGCACCGACGCCAGGAACAGTCTGGGCGGCAAGACTATCCAGGCATCGGCGCACAAACCGGATATCGCGCCCGCCGACGCGGACAATGTAATCAATAGTGGGACCGGCATCATCGGCAGGGGCTGGCGCGAACCCCGCCGACGCCCGGATAGAGTCTGCCAGCCGGGCCAGGGCTGCCGGGGTAAGATCATCAATCGACAAATACTGCGCCGACCGCTCCGTGGGAGAAAGGCTATCGGTCAGGAACCGCGCCTGATCGCCGCTTTCCACCAGAAAGCCGTCATGGGACAAAACCGTATCGAGCCGCCGGCGATCGGTGCGCAGCCGGGCCGGTTCCTCCCGCACCCAGCCGACCCAGGGGTGGCCTGTGCGTTTGCCCAGCGCCGCATCGGCGGCAATGACCAGCGTGGGCGCAAAAGCCTCAATATCCCTTGTCCAGCGGCACAGGCGAACCTCCCAGCCCGCCGTAATCAGATCATCCACCCAGGCAGGGGCCGGGTTCAGGTCCGGCTGGAACAGGGCCAGACGGTGCGGGGTCACAGCCCGTTACCAGCCACGGTGCCGTCTTTGCGGCGCGAAAGCTGCACCTGCCCTTCGACACATTTCACATAGGTGGTCTTGCCGGGCACCAACCCATCGCAGATGGTGACAAGGGCGCGGGGCAAGGCACCGAACTCCTTGGAGCCCCGCACACCCGCATTATAGGTGGCAAGGTACGTCTTCAGGGCCGGTTTCGTGACAGGCTGGCCGTTCTGGTCGATCATTGCAGCAAGGCTCCGGAGGATATCGCCGCCAATCATGGCGCGAAGCTGGGGCCGCGGCCACCCTTGATTGAGCCCGGAAGGCAGGGGAAGCACCCTTCCCCTGCCCAACCGTGCGGGCTTACCGCGCCGGCTTCACAAAGCGCAGGGTCATACGGTCGCTTTCCCCGATGGCCTGATACTTGTCCTTGTCCTGATCCTTCAGCGCCAGGGTGGGCGGCAGGGTCCAGACGCCTTTGGGATGGTCCTTGGTGTCACGCGGATTGGCATTGATCTCCGACAGGGCGACAAGCTGGAAACCGGCATCGGTCGCCAGCTTGATCACATAATCCTGACGGACATAGCCGGAAGCCGCCTTCGGGTCCTGCGGCTGGTCCGTATTGGCGCGATGTTCCACCACACCCAGCACACCACCCGGCTTCAGCGCCCGGAACATGGCCTTGAAGGCATCCTCGGCCCAGCCGCCCGGCATCCAGTTATGGACATTGCGGAAGGTGAGGATGCGGTCAACGCTATTGGCCGGCATCGCCTCCAGCGCCTTGGCCCCGAAGGTCGTCAGTTCCGGTGTGCCATAAAGGCCGGGATTTGCCGCCAGCTTGTCCTTGAAGCGCTGGATGCCAGCCTTCATCCCTTCCGACGCCCCGTTCGGATCGGGCAATGCCGCAATATAGGTGCCCTGGTCCTTCAAAAGCGGGGCAAGGATGTCACTGTACCAGCCAGCCCCCGGCCAGATTTCCACCACGCGCTGGCCCGGCTCGACACCAAAGAAGGCCAGTGTTTCCACCGGGTGACGCCAGCCATCACGGGCGCGGTTTGCCTCCGTGCGATGTTCACCCGCCAGGATCGGGGCCAGGGCCATGGAAAGGCCGGGAGAAGCCGGGGCCAATGCCGGATCTGCCGCCTGTGCCATCCCCATTGTCGGAACCGCCAACAAGGCAGCGCTCACCATCAGACAACGGACCAACCGCCTATTCATCGGGTATCTCCTTCCCTTGGTTTGCATCTGGGCCGATGCCACAGCACCAGCATGAGGGGGGAGGCTACCGTTGTGCGGAAGGTGCAACAAGCGGCGATCACCCCATCCTTGTCTCCAAGGTATAAAAATCGAAACCGGCCTTATTCTTCACCGGTTGCCGGATAAAGGCCGGCAGCATTCTATCGTTTCGATATCAATTATCGCCAATCACGGCGTCTTATTAAATGCCAGTGTTTTTTTTGCCTGGAAGCAGTTCTTTTTGCTCGCATTCGATCCACCGGATAGGGAATTATCCGGCTGCACCCAGACGCTGGAAGCACGGGACCCTTGATACATTCGCAGGCGAATGGTTAAGAGGGCCAGTTGACTGTTGCGTTCTGGTCACGCGTTGGAGGTACCACTTTCGGCCCGACGGCCGGGCCTGACAGGACGGGGCGAATAATTTCCCCGTATATGGAGGGAGCATGAGGATGGAGGTTCGTCCGTGCTGAGGCGTTTTGCGTTCGCGGCTGTTGCCATGGCAGCCATCGGTGGTGCGGCAACTGCCACCTACCTCAACACCACGAGTCTCTCCTCGTCTTCTCCTGCGCCTGAGACATCTGCGCAAACGGTGCAGATGGCCGCCACCGATGGGGCGACCATTGATGCCAGCCAGGGTCCGGCCCTGGTTGCCGATGGCTGGGGCGACAGCGAACAGGCCGCCGACCCTGTGGAGCGTCGCCTGGTCAGCCTGGGCCGTGGCGACACGCTGATGCAGGTCCTGATCGAAGCCGAAGTCCCCCAGCCCAATGCCCATGAAGCGATTAACGCGCTAAGGGCGGTTTATGATCCCCGCCGGATGAAATCCGGTCAGCCGATCGAGGTTCTTTTTGATCGGACCGAGGGGGATGGCAAGTTTGTCGGCTTCGCTTTCCAGCCGGCGGTGGAACGGTCGGTTTCCGTCAGCTTTGACGGTGTCCGCTTCCAGGCCGCCGAAGTGGCAAAGAAGCTGGAGCGCCGGCCCATCGCCGCGCGCGGGGAAATCAACTCTTCCCTGTTCGAGTCGGGGCGTCAGGCTGGCGTGCCCATGGCCGTGCTGGCCGCCCTGATCCGCAACTATTCCTATGATGTCGATTTCCAGCGCGACATCCAGCCCGGCGACCAGTTCGAAATCCTGTACGAGCAGATCGTGACCGAGGATGGCGAGGTTGCCAGCGGTGCCGGCGATATACTTTATGCCTCGCTGACCCTGTCGGGGAAGAAGAAGGCGATCTACCGGTACGAAGACAGCCAGGGTGTGGCCGAATATTTCAACGCGATGGGCGAATCGGTACGCAAGGCATTGCTGCGTACCCCCATCGACGGGGCGCGCCTGTCTTCCGGCTTCGGCATGCGCCGTCATCCGGTGCTGGGCTACGGCAAGATGCATAAGGGCATCGATTTCGCCGCCCCCACCGGCACGCCCATCTATGCCGCCGGTGCCGGCGTGGTGGAAGAAGCTGGCTCCAAGGGCAGCTACGGCAACTATATCCGCGTGCGCCACAATAATCAGATTTCCACGGCCTATGCCCATATGTCCCGCTTCGGCACCGGCATGCGCCGCGGCGCCCGCGTGTCCCAGGGCGACGTGATCGGCTATGTCGGCACCACGGGCCGTTCCACCGGCCCGCACCTGCATTATGAAATCCTGAAGGGGGGCCAGCAGGTCAACCCGCTCTCCGTTGACATGCCGACCGGTCGCAATCTGGATGGCAAGGAACTGAAGCGCTTCAAGGGTGTGCTGGCCAGCATCGATGCCCAGTTCCAGCATGGCGTAACCCAGCCCGATGGCGTGGCGATGGTGTCGGCACCGGCAAGCCAGGCCGTGCCCTCACAGCGCCAGCCGGCCTGCGACAAGAAGCATGGCTGCTGATCTGGCGGCAGCATCCGCCTGAAGAGTTCCTCAAAACCCATGAAAAACCCCGGCTGACCCTTCAGCCGGGGTTTTTCATGTCCGCATTTCCACCGGCCTCATTCACCGGCCAGCGTCTTGGCCGGATAATCGCAAAGATCCTGCACGATACAGGCCGGACAATCCGGCTTGCGGGCCTTGCAGACATAGCGCCCGTGCAGGATCAGCCAGTGATGGGCATTGAGCCGGTAGGTTTTCGGCACCCGCTTCAAAAGCGCCTGTTCCACCGCATCCACATCCTTGCCCGGCGCCAGACCCGTGCGGTTGGAGACGCGGAAAATATGGGTATCCACGGCGATGGTCGGCTCCCCGAAGGCGGTGTTCAGCACGACATTGGCCGTCTTGCGACCGACACCGGGCAAAGCCTCCAGATCCTCGCGCCGTTTCGGCACCTCCCCGCCATGCTGGTCCAGCAGGATCTGCGACAGCTTGATGACGTTGGCGGCCTTGGTTTTGTAAAGCCCGATGGTCTTCACATAATCCCGCACCACCGGTTCACCCAGCGCCACCATAGCGGCGGGGTTATCCGCGATGGCGAAAAGCGGCCGTGTCGCCTTGTTGACCCCGACATCGGTGGCCTGGGCCGACAGCACGACCGCCACCAGCAGCGTATAGGGGTTTGAATATTCCAGTTCTGTCTGGGGATGCGGATTGCGTTCCGACAGGCGGCGGAAAAATTCTTCGATAGCGGTGCGTTTCAACGGAAAACCATGGGCGGCAGCGGGGGTGGTGTCAGTTTAGTGCCTTTCACCCGGCAGGCAAAGAACCCCGCACAGCATCCGATGGCATGGCCTCTTTTGTCGCCCCTTTATCGCGCTGGCCGCCCTTGCCGGATATGCGCTTCCCGCCATATGTTTTGCTTCATGAATGATGTGGTCCCCTCCGCCGGCGACGGTCCCGTCTTCTTCCGGGCCGTGCTTTATCCCCATCGCAGCCTCAGCCCCCGTGGGTTTCGCCGGCTGATGATGTGCGTTGGCCTGTTCAGCGTCGGGATCGGCACCCTGTTCTTTCTCTCCGGCGCTTGGCCCATTGTCGGCTTCATGGGGGTGGATGTCGCCCTGCTCTATTGGGCCTTCAAGGCCAGCTATCGCAGCGCGCATGATTATGAAACCGTGGAACTGACGGCAGACCGGCTGATCGTGGAAAAGGTGGACCGGCGGCATAAACGGCGCTGGACCTTCCAGCCCGCATGGCTGCGCGTCTCCATGGAAGACCCGCCGCGCCATCACAGCCAAGTCACGCTATCATCGCACGGCAAATCGCTGGTGGTTGGCAGCTTTCTGTCACCCGATGAGCGGCTGGATTTTGCCAAGGCCCTGCGGGAAGCCTTGCACCGGTCCCGGCAGCCGCTGCTGGCGACCCTGTAATACTAATTTCCCTTGTATGTCTGCTGCGGCCACTCCGTGCGATGGTTTGGCCATCGGCGGGTGAGCTTGTATCTCCCTTTTTCCTTTGAGTTCGAGATTAAGATCAGGCCCCCGCCGTTTTGCCGCGTAGAGACTGTACGGTATCAGAGGCCCCTTTGCCGGTGAGCCTGGATGCACAAGGATGGTCGTCGGACGCGGCGCATCTATTGACTGGCGGAGGGGACGATGGCGGGTTTCCTGGGTATCGACATTGCCAAGCTCAAATTTGATGCGGTGCTGCTGGCTGGGGATAGCAAGCGGCACAAGGTGTTCGACAACAATGAGAGTGGGTTCGCGGCGC
>NZ_AUCG01000007.1 GCF_000429645.1 Niveispirillum irakense DSM 11586 | reverse complement strand
ATCCTGCTGGCAGAAATCCCCGATTTCCGGGCTTTCTCGCATAACAAGCAGATCACCGCCTTCGTCGGGCTGGACCCAAGAGACCATCAGTCCGGCAGTTCCGTAAACCGTCGAGCCCACATCAGCAGGGTCGGCAACCCCAGGGTCCGCGCCGTCCTCTACATGTGCGCCCTGTCCGCCAGACGCCATAATCCCGTCCTGAAGGCCTTTGCCGACAGGCTGATGGAAAACGGCAAGGCACCAAAAGCAATCCTCGTCGCCGTCGCCAGAAAGCTCTTGGTCATCGCCTACGGCGTCCTGAAAACACGCACACCCTTCAAACCCGCTTGACTGCAAACACGGTATCTTGATCGTGACCGATCCAGGGAGATTTTACGCTCCCTCATGCGCCGGGCGCTGCCTCCGGCGGATTGGTATAAGACCGAATCAGGCCGCCGCCGGCAGCCAGCGATCCTGCATCCAGTGATTGGCAGCAGCCGCCAGCTTGGCCGGATAATCCACACCCTCCGGGATCAAGAGCGGCAGGCCGAACCTTTCCACCGTGGCCTGGATGCCGGGGGCGTCCCAGCCCAAGCCCCAGGCGCGGGCATGGCGGGCGATTTCCATCTCCTGACCCCAGAAATATATCTGTTTCGGGCGGCAATTCTCCGCCATCTGGCGCACCTGTTCCACCCGCCCGTCGCTGACCAGCGGCAGCCAGATATCCGGCATCAGCAGATCAACCGGCTGATCGGGCACATAGGCCAGGGCATCGCCCTGCACGATATGGATCTTGGCCCGTGCCGCGTCCGGCAACTGGCCAAAAATATCCAGGGTCTCGATCATGGACAGCACCAAAGGGTCGCGCTCCACCACCGTCACCCGCGTCACCTCCGGTCGTAAGGCAGAATTGGCCGCAGCCCAGCCCATCCCCATGCCCATCACCAGCACATGGCCACGGGCGAACTGACAGCCCAATTCCTGGCTTTCAATCTCCATCGGGGTCATCGACATCCAGGTGCGCAAGGTGCCATCAGCTTCCCGGCGCAGCAGGCCGGCCATGTTCAGACACAGGCGCGCCGGGCTCCAATAGCCTTTGCACAGCACCATCGGTCCGATCTGCACCTGCCAGTCACCATGCTGGACCGGCTGATAAGTCGGGATGAACCAGGTGGGCTGATAGATTTCCATATGTTTTTCTTCCCCCCAAAGCTGTAGCCGCAGGGTGCCGCGACCAGCCCCGATTGTGAAAGCATTTTTCACGGCGGAAAAAGAACTTGACGATATAGGTTTTATATCCTAAATCTCACTTAACACCGCCCGAGCCATGCCCGAGCGCGGTGATCGCGGCAAAGCCGCCTCTGCACTAAAACCCCCCACTCCCATCGCCTTCCGGCTGAACCGGCTGGAACAACCCGGACAACCTGACAGGATATTTATCCTGTAGGCCCGGCATGCTTTGCGCCGCTTTGCCCCTCCCAGAGCCAAGGAGCCCCTGCCGCATGTCCACCGACATCGAAAAAGCCTTCGTCAAACAGTTTGAACGTGAGGTCCATGAAGCCTATCAGCGGCTTGGATCGAAGCTGCGCGCCACCGTGCGCAGCAAGAACAATATCCAGGGCGCCAGCACCACCTTCCAGAAGGTGGGCAAGGGAACCGCTGCCACCAAATCCCGCCATGGGCAGGTGCCGGTGATGAATCTGGAACATGAATCGGTCGAATGTCTGCTGGCCGATTATTATGCCGGCGACTGGATCGACAAGCTGGACGAGCTGAAGACCAATATCGACGAGCGCGGCGTGATCGCCAATGCCGGCGCCTATGCGCTGGGCCGCAAGACGGATGAGCTGATCATCCAGCAACTGGACCGCAACAGCCATCTGGCCGGCAATGATAGCGACGGGCTGACCCGCGACAAGGTGCTGACCGCGTTTGAGATGCTGGGTGCGGCCGATGTGCCCGATGATGGCCAGCGCTTCGCCATTGTCGGCTGGAAACAATGGAGCCAGTTGCTGGGCATCGAGGAATTCGCCAATGCCGATTATATCGGCGATGCCGACCTGCCCTGGCGCGGCACCCAGGCCAAGCGCTGGCTGGGCACGCTGTGGATGCCCCATTCCGGCCTGTCGCTGACCGGCGGCACCCGCCTGTGCCACTGGTACCACAAGACCGCCATCGGCCATGGCAGCGGCGCGGACGTGACCAGCGACATCACCTGGCATGGCGACCGCGCCGCCCATTTCGTCAACAACATGATGTCCCAGGGTGCCTGCCTGATCGACGAGGCCGGCATCGTCACCCTGCCCTGTAAGGAATAAGGCGTCGGAGATTCCTCCCCCTTATCAGCTTCACATCCCATCCCGTTTCAAGGAACCAAGCCCATGGCCTTTCTGCCGAAAGACCTGAGCGTGCTGACCTATGCCAACGGTTTCACGCTCTGGCACTACACCACCGCCGATACCGCCGCCAGCACGGCCAATGCCGGCTATTTCAACGCCGCCAGCCACCTGCTGCGGGTGGGCGACATGATCCTGGCCAATAGCGGCACCGGCGGGGCGCGGGCCAGCCGCATCCTGGTGGTGGCAAGCAATGCCGCCGGTGACGTGGGGATCGGCGGCCTGACCGCCTGAGGCACGGCCCGCCTTTTCCTCGCCATCGCCAAGACCACAAGGACAGTCAATGACCATTTCCGCCGTCGGGCTGTGTGCCCGCGCCCTGATGCGGATCGGGGCGGCCCCGCTTGCCAGTTTCCAGGACGGCACGGCGGAGGCTGAACTGGCAGCCGGGCTTTATCCCGGCTGCCGCGATGCGCTGCTGGCCGCCCATGGCTGGAGCTTTGCCACAAGGCAGGCCTCCCTGGTGCGGCTGGCGGCCCCCCCGGCGGGCGACCATGCCCATGGTTTCGCCCTGCCGGATGATTTCCTGCGCGCGCTTTCCGCCGGCACGGCGGGGCGGGGGCGCGGCCTGACCTTCCGCATCCAGGGGCATCATCTGCTCTGCGATGCGCCTTCCGTTCTGCTGACCTATATCGCCCGCCTGGACGAGGCCGGGTTCCCCGCCTTTTTCACCCAGGCGCTGGTGACGCGGCTGGCGGCGGAATTCTGCGTGCCGATGACGGAAAATACCAGCCGGGCCGACAGCCTGATGCGCCAGGCGGAGGTTGAGTTCCGCCGCGCCCGCCAGATCGACACCAGTCAGGACAGCCAGCCGGGCCTGGAAGATTTCAGCCTGATTGAGGCGCGCCTGTCATGACCCGCACCCGCACAATCCAAACCAGCTTCACCGGCGGCTGTGTCAGCCGCGACCTGCTGGGCCGGGGCGACCTGCGCGCCTTTGAAAATGGCGCGCTGGACCTGACCAATGTGCTGGTGCAGCCGACCGGCGGCATCACCCGCCGGCCCGGCACCGCCTTCATCGCCACTCTGCCGGGGGCGGGCCGGCTGGTCGCCTTCACCTTCAGCACCGAGCAGACCCATCTGCTGGCCCTCACCGACCGGCAGATCACCATCTTCGACCAGGACCGGGTGGCAGCCCGCCTGCCCGCCCCCTGGACCCTGGACCAGCTTGCCGCCATCAACTGGGCGCAGAGCGGCGATGTGCTGCTGATCTGCCATCCCGATGTGCCGCCGCAGCGTCTGGCACGCAGCGGGCAGGACCAATGGCGCCTGCAGCCCTGGCAATTCGCGCAAGAGGCGGGGCGTCCGCGCATCCCGTTCCACCGGTTCGCCGATCCCGCCATCACCCTGACACCATCAGGGCCGGGCGGGCGCATCCGGGTGCGGGCCTCGGCCCCCGTCTTCGGCCCCGCGCATGAAGGCATGGCCCTGCGGCTGCACCGGCTGCCGGGCCGCATTGCCGCCGTCCGTTCGCCCGTGGAGATCGAGCTGGATCTGGCCGACACGCTGCCCCATCTCGACCCCACGGTGGATTGGGACGAGGCGGCCTTTTCCCCCATGCAGGGCTGGCCGGTCAGTGTCGGCTTTCACCAGGACCGGCTGGTCATTGGCGGGTCGCGTGACCTGCCCAACCGGCTGTGGCTGTCCAAATCAGGCGATCTGTTCAATTTCGACCTGGGCGAAGGGGAAGATGACAGTGCGATTGAATTCGCCATCCTGTCGGATGAGGTGAACCCGATCCGCACCGTCTTTTCCGGCCGTCATCTGCAGGTTTTCACCACCGGCGGGGAATGGGCGGTGACGGGGGAACCCTTGACGCCCAGCGCCATCCGGCTGGACCGGCAGACGCGCATCGGCAGCCATCCGGGACCACAGATCCCGCCGCGCGAAGTGGATGGGGCCACCCTGTTCGCCGCCGGTGATGGCAGCATCCGGGAGTTTTTATGGACGGACCTGGACCGCTCCTATCAGGCGACCGACCTGTCGCTGACCGCCCGCCACCTGCTGCCCGGCACGCGGGAACTGGAATATGACCGGCGACGGCGGCTTTTGCTGGCGGTGCAGGCCGATGGCAGCCTGGCCGCGCTGACCCTGTTCCGCGCCGAACAGATCAGCGCCTGGACCCGCATCCGCACCCAAGGCCGCATCCTGTCCGCCGCCATGGTCGGCACCATCCTGTACTGGATGGTGGCCCGCGACGGCACCGTGTCGGTAGAGGCGTGGGATGAGGCGCTGGCGGTGGATGCCGGCCTGACCGGCGATGCCGCCAGCCCCACCCCGCGCTGGGCCGGGCTGGACCATCTGGACGGTCGCCGGGTCAGCGTGCTGGCCGATGGGCTGCTGATGCAGGATCAGGCTGTGATGGCCGGACGCATCCGGCTGGACCGGCCCGTCCGGCACCTGCAGGCCGGGCTGGCCTTCACCCATAGTGTGGAACCCATGCCGCCAAACCCGCTGGCGGCCACGGGACAGGGACGGCGCGCCCGTCCGCTGGCAGTGACCTTCCGGCTGAAGGACACGCCCGCTTTGCGCGCCGACCTGGGGCGGGGGCTGGTGGAGGTGCCGTTGCGGCGCACCACCGGCCCCCTGGCCATCCCCACCCTGGTGGCAGAAGCCCCGCCCCCCTTCACCGGGGACAAGCGCATCGCCACGCTGGGCTGGTCGCTGGACCCGACCCGCCCCTGCTGGCGGATTGAGGAGGCGCGGCCCCTGCCCTTCACCCTGCTGTCCGTGACCCAAGAGATGAAGGTGAATGAGTAATGGCCGGAATCACCACGCCCGTTCTGGCAACCTTGGGCGCCATCGACACCGCCCGCAGCACCCTTGGCCGCGTCCGTGACCTGGCCGGGATTGAAAGCGGCAGCCAGCGCCGGCAGCGGGAATTGCTGACCGAGCGCCAGAGGGTGGAGCTGGACAGTCTGCGCGACCGCCAGGATGAAGAGGCCGCCACCCTGCGCACCAGTCTGCAGAATCAGGCCAACCAGATCGCCACCACCGCCGATGCGGAGGAAAAGCGGCGGCAACGCGCCCTGCGCCGCGCCGTGGGCCGCACCCGCGCGCAGTTGGGGGCACAGGGCATTTCCACCGCCGACGGATCGGGCGAGGCCATCCTGCTGGGCCAGATCCGCGAGGCGGAGGACGAAGCCGCCGCGGCGGAACAGCTGGACACGCTGCGCATCCAGGCGCTGTCCGACCGGGAACAGGCGGACTATCGCCGCAACCTGCTGGAACTGTCGCAGCTACAGGAACGCCAGCGGCTGGAACGGCTGGCCCGAAGCGCGTAAGCCGCGCCGCAACCCTATCCGATCAGGAAATATCCATGACGACCGACACTTCCCCCGTGCCGGCGGTGAGCCCGCGCGCGCATTACATTGCTGATGGCGACACCACGCGCTTTCCCTTTGCCTTCCCGCTTTACAGTGCTGCCGACCTGACCCTGCATCTGGATGCCGCCCCGCAAACGGGCGGCTTTGTCATTGAAGGGGTGGGGGATGCGGCGGGCGGGGCGGTGCGGCTGGAACAGGCGCCACCGGCGGGCACTATCATCACCCTGCAACGCAGGCTGCGCCTGGACCGGGAGGCCGATTTCCTGGAAAGCGGTGCTTTGTCCGCCGCCAGCCTGAATGCGCAGTTGAACCGGCTGACCGCCATGGTGCAGCAACTGGCCGCCGACCAGGAACGCATGTTGCGCGCGCCCGCCACCGACCTGCCATCGGCCCATCTGCTGCCGGACCGGGCACAGCGGGCGGGGCGCGCCCTGGGTTTCGATGCCGTTGGCAACCCCGTGCCGGTCCCGCTGCAAAGCCTGCCGGTGATGGCCCATAGCGTGGCCCAGGGAGCCGGTGCGGTTGAGCGACCGGTGGCGGAAAAGCTGCGCGATCTTGTCTCTGTCCGGGATTTCGGTGCCGTGGGCGATGGCATTGCCGATGATACGGGTGCCATCCTGGCGGCCCTGGCCGCGCATAAATCCGTGTTCCTGCCCGCCGGCACCTATCGCACCAGCGCCACCCTGCCACTGACCTATGGCCAGACATTGTATGGGGAGGGGGAAGGCAGCGTGATCCAGGCCCGCATGGCGGCCTACGATCCCGTCAACCTGCCGGAATATCCCAGCCAATTTAACGCGGTGGAGATGGTGGATGGCTATGCCGCCCTGCGCAACCTGCGCATTGTCGGCGGCGCATCGGGCGTGAAGATTTATGGCCGCGACGGGCCGGCCGTGAAGAACATGGTGGAGAATGTCTCCATCTGGGATTGCCTGATCGGGCTGGTGCTGGATGGTTATCTGGATACCGACCGGCCCTGTTACTGGAACCATATTGCCCGCGTGCTGGTGGCGCGGCCCGCCCTGCATGGCGTGCTGATGACCGTGGAAGGCAATGGCGACACGCCCAACGCCAACAAATTCCAGGATGTCCGCGTCTATAGCCTGTCCGCTCCCATGAGTGGTTGCGGCTTCTTTGTTTCCGCCGGGCGTTTCAATAACAGCTTCACCGATTGCGAGGCGAACCTGCATCCAGGTGCGGAGGCCTGCCTGCGGTTGGGGGCGGCGACGGACCAGAACCTGATCGTCAATTTCTATGCCGAGAGCCTGGGCGCCCTGCCCGGCATCCGCATCGACAATGGCAGCCAGAACAGCGCCATCGTCAACCTGTTCTCCGCCACCGGCGGGCAGCCGATCTGGGACCCGGCGGACAGCCGCGCCTATACCGCCGTCAATGCCGGATATCCGCTGCGCAACCTGTTGAAGGAAACCCATATCACCGACCTGCGGGTGGAGGGGTTCAGCGTCGATACCCATTATGTGGAGCCGGAACGCGGCGGGCTGGTGGAAGCCGACCTTGCCTCCACCAGCCATCTGGTATCGGCCTTTGGCGGGCCGGTGGAGTTCCGCCTGCCGGCTGCCGGCACCGCCAATGGCCGCATGCTGACCATCAAGAAGACCGATGCCAGCGCCAACCCGGTGACGGTGACGGAACTGGGTGGCCCCGGCCCGGACGGGCGGCCCATGCTGCTGGCCAACCGCTATGACAGCGTATCCGTCCTGTCCAATGGCGCGGGATGGTGGGTGACATCGGGCAGCCAGCAGCCGGTGAATGCCGAATTCCACGACACAGCCGGCCTGTTCAGCCCCGATCTGGCCAAGTCGCTTTATCTGGTCAGCGGCGCCGATGGCGATGTGGAAGTGCGCCTGCCCGCCCCTTCCGCCCCGCAGGCGGTGGGCCGGGTGGTGACGATCAAGAAATCCGACCCTGCTGCCGGCACCGTCACCGTGACGGCGGAAAGCGGCACCGGGCCGGACGGGCGGCGCTGGCGCCTGGGCAAACAGTATGATTTCGTCCGCGTCTTTTCCAACGGGGCCGGCTGGTGGGTCGTCTCGGCCAGCCGCACGCCGGCATCGCTGCATTTCCATGAAGCGGCGGGCTTGTTCCAGCCCGATCTGGGGGCGGAATATTACCTTGTCTCCGCCTTTGCCGGACCGGTGGAGGTGCGCCTGCCGGCCCCCGCCGCTGATAATGCCGGCATGGTCGTGACGGTGAAGAAGACCGATCCCGGCACCCATCCCGTCACCCTGACCAGCGGAACGGACGGGGCCACCGGCCCCGATGGCGCCGCCCTGACCCTGGAAGGGCAATATGATGGGGTGACGGCCCTGTCCAACGGGACGGCCTGGTTCCTGGTCGGCCGCTGCCGATGATGGCGGGGGACGGGGATAAACGCAGCTTTCAGCAATTTGTCAGCGAATGGAACGGGCAGCAGGGCATGGAAACCCCCTCCCTGCACCGGGACATCTGCCACTGGCTGGAGTCGCAATGGCAGGATGGGCGGCGGGAATTGCTGCTGCTGGCCTTCCGTGACAGCGGCAAATCCACCCTGGTCGGGCTGTTCTGCGCCTGGCTGCTGCATCTTCTGCCCGACCGGCGGGTGTTGGTGCTGGCCGCCGATTATCATCTGGCAAAGAAGATGGTGCGCACCGTCAAGCGCGTCATTGAACGCCACCCCGCCTGCCAGGGGCTGAAACCGGACAAGCCGGAAATGTGGGGGGCGGAGGAATTCATCATCCGCCGCGACCGGGTGGGCCGCGACCCGTCCATGGCGGCCAAGGGGGTGACGGCCAATTTCACCGGCAGCCATGCCGATATCGTCGTCTGCGATGATGTAGAGGTGCCCAACAGCGCCAATACCGACACCAAACGGGCGGAGCTGCGCCATCGCCTGTCGGAGATTGCCTATGTCCTCTCTCCCGATGGGCTGGTGCTCTATATCGGCACGCCGCACACGTTCCATTCCATCTACAGCCTGGAGCCGCCGGCGGGGGAGGAAAGCCCCTTTCTGGACGGGTTCGCCCGGCTGGAAAAACCGCTGCTGCGGGCCGATGGCACCAGCGCCTGGCCGGAACGGTTCCCGCCCGAAGCGATTGAGCGTATCCGCCGCCGCAGCGGGCCGAACAAATTCACCAGCCAGATGATGCTGATCCCCATCGCCACGGAGGATGGGCGGCTGGAGCCGGAACGGCTGGTCACCTACGCGGAGGATATCCGCATCGTGCAGGTCAGTGGCCAGACCAGCCACCGGCTGGGGGAGAAACGGCTGCGCAGCCTGCGCATCTGGTGGGACCCCGCCCTGGGCACAAGGCGGCGCGACGGGCGCAAGGGCGGCGATGGCAGCGTTGCCGTGCTGCTGGGGGAGGATGGGCAGGGCCGCTTTTTCCTGCATCGGGTCCGCTATCTGACCGTGCCGGCAGGATCGGAACGGCAGGCCGCCGCCATCCAGTGCCAGGCCGTGGCCGATCTGGCGGCGGAATTCGCCGTGCCGACCATCCATGTGGAATGCAACGGCATCGGTGCCTTTCTGCCGGAAACGCTGCGCACCGTGCTGGGCGAACGGCGGCTGACCGCCCGCGTGGTGGGCGAATATGCCAACCGCCCCAAGGCCGAACGCATCCTGGCCGGCTGGGATGCCCGCTTTATCGGGGCGACCTGCATATCCATGACAGCGTCATGGACAGCCCGCTGCTGACCGAAATGCGGGAATGGCAGCCCCGGGGCAAAGGCCGCGATGACGGGCTGGACGCCGTGGCCGGTGCCATCCTGGCCTGCCCGCCCCAGCACCCTGACCGCGCCCTTCCCCGCCGGGCGGTACAGGCCGCGATTGATTTCACACCCTGAATTTGAATGGTGAAGGAGGAAAGACGACCATGAACAGCCCGCCGCCGCTGGACCTGATCTGGTGGATCACCGCCATTGAACTGCCCGTCCTGGGCGGGTTGTTCTGGCTGGTCCAGCAGACCCGCAAGGAAAGTGAACAGGCGCTGGACCCGCTGCGCCGCGACCTGGAGACAACATCGACGCAACTGCGCGAATCGCTGGCCGCCTATAAGCTGGAAGTGGCCAAAAGCTATGCTTCCATCACCGAGGTGAAGGCCCTGGAAGACCGGCTGACCAGCCATCTGCTGCGGATTGAAACCAAGCTGGACGGAAGGCTGGCCGATGGGGGTGGACGATGAGCCGGCCCAGCCTGACCCCTGATTACAGCCAGCCCGCGCCCCCTGTGCGCGATGCCGGCGCCATCCATGATGGCAGCAGCGTGGAAACGCTCGCCCGCAGCCTGTGGGGGGAAAGCCGCACCATCGCCCCTGGCACCCGTCCGGCGGTCATGGAGGCAATGGCCGGCATGGCGGTGAATATCAGCCAGCGTGACGGCCGGCATATCGCCTCGGTCGCCCTTGATCCCAGCCTGTTCGCCTGTCGCACCCCGGCGGAAGAGGGGGCAGTGCAGGCCGTGGACAGCCGCGACCCCAGCTTCGCCATCGCGCTCCGCATCGCCCGCCGCATCCTGGCCATGACGGGAAAGGCGGTTCCGTTACCGGGAAACGGGGCAACCCGCTTCCACAGTGCCGGTGAGAATCCCGCCTGGGCCTGCGGGCGGACACCGGTTCTGGTCCTGGATGATTTCCTGTTCTATCGGGATTGAAGACGGGGTCGGCCGCGCAACCCGCACAAAAAAAACGCCGTCCACAGTGACGTGGACGGCGCCGGAGTTGGGAACAGAGAGAGACTACGGAGAACAAGAACAGAAAAAAGCGACCGAGGTTTCCATCAATCGGCAGCGCGCAACATGGCTGAGTAGACCGCCATCACCGTTTCAACCCCGATACCACCGGCGCGGGAACCCGCCGTCAGCATCTCCTGCGTGGGTTTGACGGGAACGGCTGTCAGACCACGAATGCCCATCTGCTCAACCTCTTCCAGCGCAAAACGCATACGATCACTCAGCGCCTGCTCGTTGATGTCCTGTAAAGAACGAGCTGCATTCTTCATGACCACACTCCCTTTTGAATTTTGCGTGGAATTTCGGACAACCACAATTGAAGATTACTCCGCTTCTCTTACCTTTTTCTACTATTCAGAGGTATAGACCATCACCATCCAAGTAAGACGCATTCTCATATTCTTCAATGCAGGCAGCAAGGGCGACACCATCCTGCCGCTGGCATCCATCGCCCATTCGGATTAGGTTGGGGCCTTATTTCCCATATACCCGCCAGGTTCCATGGCCTCTCCGATCTTCCATATGTGCCGCGCCGAGGAATGGCAGGCCGCTCAGACCGCCGGTCGCTATGACGGTTCCTCCCAGGACCGGGCAGACGGTTTCATCCATTTCTCAACCGGCACCCAATTGCCCGAGAGCGCTGCCCGCCACCGCACCGGCCAGACCGGGCTGCTGCTGCTGACGGTCGATCCCGAGGCGTGCGGCGATGCGCTGAAATGGGAAGCCTCCCGTGGGGGCCAGCTTTTCCCCCATCTTTACGGGCCCCTGGCCGCCGGCGCGGTGCTGCGGGTAGACCCGCTGCCGCTGGGGCCGGACGGGTTGCACATCATGCCGGACCATGTGGCTCCGGCGGAAACGGGGACCGGCCAATGATCGACCTTTATCCCCTGGCCCGGCCGCTGCTGATGGCCATGGATGCCGAACAGGCGCATAACCTGACCATCAAGGCCCTGAAGACCGGGCTGGTGCCGCGTGTCGGCGGACGGGATGCGCCCAGTCTGGCAACCACCGTCTTCGGCCTGGATTTCCCCAACCCGATCGGGCTGGCGCCGGGCTTCGACAAGAATGCCGAGGTGCCTGACGCGATGCTGAAGCTGGGCTTCGGCTTTGTCGAATGCGGCACGGTCACGCCCCTGCCCCAGGATGGCAATCCCAAGCCGCGCCTGTTCCGCGTGCCCAGCGCGCGCGCCGTCATCAACCGCTTCGGCTTCAATAACCAGGGCCTGGACGCCTATGCCACCAACCTGAAGCTGCGGCTGGGCCGGGCCGGGATCGTCGGCGGCAATGTCGGCAAGAACAAGCTGACGGAAGATGCGGCCAGCGATTATGTCACCTGCATCGAACGGGTGGCGCCGCTGGTCTCCTACCTGACGGTCAATGTCTCCTCCCCCAACACGCCGGGCCTGCGGACCTTGCAGTCCCGCGACGCGCTGGCCGATCTGCTGGGCCGCTGCCTGGAAGCCCGCGCCCGCAGTGATGTGCGCCCGCCGCTGCTGCTGAAGGTCGCCCCCGACCTGACGGACGAGGACAAGGCTGACATTGCCGCCGTGGTGCTGGAAAGCGGGATCGACGGGTTGATCGTGTCCAACACCACGCTGGCACGGCCCGCCGCCATCCCCCCCGCCCTGGCGGCGGAGGCGGGCGGCCTTTCCGGCGTGCCGCTGATGGAGCCCAGCACCAAGGTTCTGGGCGAGTTTTACCGGCTGCTGGGTGGCCGTGTGCCCCTGATCGGCGTGGGCGGGGTGGCATCGGGGGCCGATGCCTATGCCAAGATCCGCGCCGGGGCCAGCCTGGTGCAGCTTTATTCCGCCCTGGTCTATGAAGGGCCGGGGCTGGTGGGCCGTATCAAGGCCGATCTGGCTGCCCTGCTGGCCCGCGACGGCTTCGCCCATGTCGCCGATGCCGTGGGTGCTGCCCACACGATCACTGCCAAGCAGACGCCGTAGGAACAGGGGACAGGGTCGCCATGCGCTGGGTCCGCCATCTGGTCTTCGCCGCCGCCTATACGGCCCTGGCCCTGACAGTGGCGGTTACCCTGCCCTTGTCCGTGGCGGGCATGGACCAGCATACCGGCCTGCTTTATGGCCTGCTTGTGCTGACCTTCGGCGGGCTGCTGCATGAATTCTGGGCCCGGCAGGATGCCCAGGACCGCACCGACCGCAAGATCTGGCGCCTGCGCGAACAGCAGGAGGAGGTGAAACACCTTCTGCTGGCCCTGGACCAGCGGCTGGCCAGTAACCAGCCCGTGACGCGGGGGGAGGTGGAAGCCGTCCTGTCGGAAACCCGCGTGCTGGAACGGCTGGCTGAACAGCTTCCCGCCACCGTGCGGCCGGCGCCTGTAGCCCCAGCCCCTGACGCGCCGGACATTCCTGCCACCGCCCCCCCTGATCCGGGGCCGCTTTTCACGCAAAGCCCCCGGCCGCCAGCGATAATGTTGACCGCCACGCCCCCGGCCCCCGATCCCGCCGCCACCCTGGACCGGGTGAAGGAGGCGCTGCGCACCGACCAGGTGGATATTTTCCTCCAGCCCGTGGTCAGCCTGCCGCAGCGCCGGCATCGTTATTATGAGCTGTTTTCCCGCATCCGTGCCGGGCAGGGGCCGGACGGACAGCCGCGCTACCTGCTGCCCGAGCAATATCTGGGCGTCGCGGCGGATGCGGGGCTGATTGCCACCATCGACAATCTGCTGCTGTTCCGCTGTATCCAGTTGCTGCGCGAGACGGAGAAGCGGCACCAGAATGTCGGTTTCTTCTGCAATATTTCCGCGGCCACGCTGAATGATGCCGGCTTCATGCGGGAATTCGTCCAGTACATGGCGCAGAACCCCAACCTTGCCAGCAAACTGATTTTTGAGCTGAGCCAGGATGAATTGATGCAGGGCGGGCTGTTCGCCACCGGCTTCCTGGATGGGTTGCGCCGGCTGGGCTTCCGCTTCTCCATGGATCAGGTCTGGCGGCTGGACATGGACTGGTCGGAACTGGCCCGCCACGATATCCGCCATGTGAAGCTGGATGCCGCCCGCCTGCTGGACCCGGATGGCCGCTTCGCCGACCCCCGCGCCGTGCGCGAACTGCGCCAGCAGCTTGACCGCGCCAATATCGACCTGATCGTGGAGAAGATCGAGACCGAGACGCAGTTGATCGAACTGCTTGATCTCTATATCGATTTTGGCCAGGGCTACCTGTTCGGGGAGCCGAGGCTGGCCAAGAAGCAGGGCCAGGCGGACAAGGCATAACGGTGCCCGCCGCCGGGCCGGCATATCCCTCCCCCTCACATCTGCCATGCCGATCCCGGCCTTGTGCCGCTGCGCCCTGGCGCCCACCCTTCCGGCAACCTTTTCCCTTTCGCCTTGAAGCCGGAATCGCCATGACCGCCCTGCCTTTGATCGACGGCCTGTCCAGCATTGTGGACCGCTATGATGGTTTCATCCTCGACCTGTGGGGCGTGATCCATGATGGCGTGCGGCCCTATCCCGGCGTGGTCCATTGCCTGACGGAGCTGCATAATCGCGGCAAGCGCGTCTGCCTTCTGTCCAACGCGCCGCGGCGCATCCCGGCAGCGGTGGCCAAGCTGGAAGCGATGGGGGTTGATGGCGACCTGTATGACGCGGCCTATACGTCAGGCGAGGCGACGCATGAGGCGCTGCGCGATCCGCCCGATGAATGGCACCGGGGGCTGGGGCGCAACCTGTTCCATATCGGCCCGCCGCGCGACAATGATGTCTATGACAGCCTGCCCGGCCATCGCCGCGTGCAGACCCCGGATCAGGCCGATTTCGTGCTGAATACCGGCATTGATGATTTCGACGAGACGCTGGCTGATTATGAGCCGGCCTTGCAGGCCTGCCTTGCCCGCAAATTGCCGATGATCTGCGCCAACCCCGATCTGGTCGTGGTGGTGGATGACAAGATGGTGATCTGCGCCGGCGAACTGGCCCGCCGGTATGAGGAGCTGGGTGGCGAGGTCCGCTACCACGGCAAGCCGCATGCCCCCGTCTATCGTCGCTGCTTCCAGCTTCTGGGTGACCTGCCGCCGTCGCGCATCCTGGCCGTGGGCGACAGCCTGCGCACCGATATTGCCGGCGCCAATGCCGCTGGAATCGACGGGCTGCTGGTCACCGGTGGTATCCATCGCGAGGAGCTGGGCAGCAATTGGGGCGAGCATCCCGACGCGGAGAAGCTGGGCGCCCTGGTGGAGGCCAGCGGCCATCGCCCCGTTGCCGCCATCCCCGGCCTGCGCTGGTGATTCCCGCCTTTGACCGGCAAGGTGCCTGCCTGCCCAGAGGGTTGGCAGGCGGCCCGGCCGAAGGCGTACGGAAAGTTATTCTAATTAAAGTTGTAAAAACAATACTACCCGACGGTGAGAATCAGTCCTCATCGAACACGCCCAACGCGCGCTGGAAAACGGGTGAGAAATCGGCCGCCGTGCCAAAATGGGCCTGTTCCTCCGCCATGCCTGTAACGGGGCCGGCCGGTTCCGACGCGGTGCGGAAATAGGACAGAATGAAAATGCGCAGCGCCGCCGTCAGCGCGCTGTCGCCCCGCCGCCCATCGATCATCGTCACGATGTCATTGATATTATGGCCTTCCCGCCGGCAGATATCTGCCAGGGACTCCCACAACAGCGGTTCCATCCGCACGCTGGTGCGCCGCCCGCCGACCACGACGTTGCGACAAACCGCACGCATCGATTCCGGTGCCGTATCGTCCGGGTTCGACGGGGGGCGACGTTTTGCTGCCATCCGGGACCGTCCGTCCTATTTTCCAAGAGGGGCTACGATTGTGCGGAACATATTGAATCTACTTGTATGTGACAATGGGTTGTCGAAGGTATTATGACAGTTCCCGTTTTCGCACCCATTTGTGTCGTTGCCCATCACCCCCGATCTTGTGGGTTGAGGAAGCCACCACAGGCCCGTGCAGCGGGAGAAAAAACCCTGTTCACCTGCGCCATGAACAGGCTTTTGTGCGGGGGTCATGGACTCCACCGCCGGCTGCGCCTAGATTCACCAGCATGAGGGATGAAGCTTTCGACAGTGATCCGGGCGGTGAATGGAATCCGGTCGCCTTGTATGGCGGCGCGGCATCCTTGCGCGTGCCGGCGAACTGGCAACCCATATCGCGGGACGATGGCGGGCTGGCCTTCCAGTCGCCGGGCTCCCACCCCGTGGACCTGCTGGTGTCGGTGACGACCTACCGCAATCCCTATGGGGTGCGCACGGAAGAGGCGATCCAGTATCTGGACCGCGAGAATGTACTGCCCCCCGGCATCCTGCCATCGGAAGATGAGGGGGATGAGGAGGAGGAAGGCCACGAGGACAGGCGCTGGATCGCCTATGCCGTGGCCCAGCCGCCGGACCGCCAGGTTTTCGTCTGGAAGGTGGCGGACTTCCAGCCCCCCGACCATGTGCATGTGGTGACGCTGCAGCTTCACGTGCCGGCCCTATCGGCCGCCCAACCCGATCTGGCGGCCCTGATCGACCGGCTGGGGGAGGAGGCGGCGCGGGTCCGTTTCCACCCCACGTCCCTGCCCGGCCCTGTCCAGCGCGTCACCATGCGCAATGTCGCCCATCGCGATCAGGTGCGTTTCCGCCTGCCCTGGGACTGGCACAGCCGCACAGAAGACGAGCTGACCATCTTTTCCCGGGAAGAGCCGGGCTATGGCAGCCTGCGCGTCGCTGTCCACAGCTTCGTCCATGAAGGGGAGGATGCAGAGCTGCTGGCCCAGGCCGTGCTGCGCCAGACGGCGGAGCAGTTCGCCCAGGGACCGGATGGCCGCCAGGGCAAAGGCGATATGGAATGGCTGGGTGAGGGCGATGCGCTTGCCCGCTTCGTCACTGATGGGGAAGAAGAGGGGGAACCGTTGCGGTTTTTCCTCTGGTTGCGGGGATCGGCGGTGGATGGCCACACGACGGTGGCTCTGTTCAGCTTCGCCTTCCCGCAAGCCTCGCTTGGCGGCGAAAGGGAAACCACCCTGCTGGCCATGCTGGAACGGGAAATCCGCAAGGCCGTGGTCGGCCCGGCGGAAGATACCGAGATGGAGGATGACGCCCTGCTGGCCCAGATCGACGGGTTTTCCCTGTCCGATCTGCTGTCACCCGCCGGCGACGACATGGAAGGCAACCCGTTCGAAGATGGGGATGACCCGTTTGACGGGCTGGATGAAGACGAGGATGAAGATGAGGATGACGAGGAGGAGCCGGAGGATGACGGCGGGCCTTTCGGCAACGCCTGACCCCGCGCCTGCCGGCCATTTCCCAGATCAAGGCCGCTGCATCATGCTGGACAGATCCTCGCTTCAGGCCTGATACCCCTTGTCATTATCGACCAGCCGCGCCACATCACGGGTCCGGATGGCCCCCACCGTGACAGATTTGAACCGACCCCTATGCCCAACGACATGCCTTCCCCCTGCGATGGCCATCATGGTGCCGGCCCCCGTCCGCCCGTCTGCCCGGAAGAGCTGGCCCGGCGGCTGATTGCAGCCGGGTTGCGCCCGACACGCCAGAGGCTGGCGCTGGCGGGACTGCTGTTCGGCAATGGCCATCGCCACGTCACAGCCGAACAATTACATGGGGAAGCGGTGGCGGCCTGCGTGCCGGTCTCCCTGGCCACGGTTTATAATACGCTCAACCAGTTCCGCGATGCCGGGCTGCTGCGCGACGTGGTGGTGGACCCCGGTTGCGCCTATTTCGATACCAATATCGAAGACCACCATCATCTTTTCCATGAGGGCAGCGGTCGTCTGGAGGATATCTCCGGCACCCTTTTGCGCCTGGATGCGATGCCCGACCTGCCGACAGGCACACGGCTGGCCCGGGTGGATGTGATCATCCGCATCGCCGACAAAGCATAAGCGCCAGCCCCGATACGACCACCGGCATCGGGGCGTTACATCGCCACGATTGCAGGCTTGCCGCCCCGATCGTACACTTGCCATGGTCATCGCAGAGTCCGGCCGGTTTCAATCCGCGCGGGGCGGGGGAGTGTATGCGCAAAGTCCTGATGGGCGGCCTGGCGGTCCTGGCCTTTGTCCAGCTCGTCGGCACGGCGGCCGACCTGCAAAGAGGGTGGCGTGACTATAAGTTCGCCAGGGAAATTGTTGATCTGAAACTGGTCAGTCGCAACCTTCTGGTCGCGTCGCGTGATCATGCGATCGAAACCGGCATGGTCAACCTGATGCTGGAAAGCGCGCGCCTGCCCGGCGCCCTTGATGCCGACCTGACAAACCAGATTGCCCGCCACCGCCGTCAGGCCGACGAAGCCGCCGATACCGCGCTTCGCCGCCTGGACCAGATCCCGCTGGAAAGGACATTGGCGGAGGATATCGCCTCGGTCCGCGTCGCACTCACCCGTCTCAGGGAAGTGCGCGGCGCCGTGGATGCGATGCTGCGCCCCGGTGAGGGTGGCCCCACCGCCGATCAGACCGTGTCGATGCGGCAGGTGGTGGAACAGTGGCAGGAGGCGGCCCAGAGCCTTTCCGCAGCCTTGCTGAACCTGCTGCGGGAAATGAACCATCCAGCCCTGTCCTTGGGCGGGGCGGCCGGTGCTGCGGAAATGATGACCCGGGACGCCATCCGTCTGCGATCGGAGGTGGGGCAGGATATGGGCGTGCTCTATCGCGCCTCACTGCTGGGCCTGTCCGGCAGGGCCAGCCCGGCGCAGGCCGCCACCTCTTTGGCGGAAACGGAAATGGCGTGGCGCATCCTGCGGGAATCCGCTGATTCCGCCCTGTTGCCGCAAAGCCCGGCCATGGCGCTGAAACAGATGGAAAGCGCCCTCTACCAACGCTATCTGCCGCTGCGCGCTGCTGTAATGGAAGCGGCAGAACGCGGTGACGGGCGCCTGCGCCTGCCGGAACTGATGCGTACCGGCACCAATGTGCTGAATGTCGCCAGCGATATGATCGCAACAGCGGTGGCAGCCTCCGCCGACGCGACAGAGCAGATGAAGGTGGCCGCACGCCAGCGGCTCTGGCTCAACAGTATCCAATTGGCCCTTACCATGGCCGCCTTGGGCTTTGCCGCCTTACTGGTACGCAACCGGGTTTTGCGTCCCATTCAGCAGATGACCACCGCCATGCACGCGCTGGCCGGTGGCGACCATAGTGTGAAGGTGCCGGAGCAGTTGATCGGCAAGGAATTGAAGGCGATGGCATCGGCCGTCACCGTCTTCAAGGAGAATGCCCGCCAGTTGGAGATGGAGAACCGGGAGCGGCGGCGGGCGGAACGCCTGTTGATGATCGAGCGCGGCATCCTGGAGATGGCCGCCAGCGGTGCCGACCTGTCCGAAGTTCTGACCGCCATCTGCCAGGGGGTGGAAGAGCATCTGGAGGCGGCCTGCTGTTCCATCATGCTGCTGCGCGATGACGGGCTGCGTCTTACCGTCGGGGCGGCCCCTAACCTGCCGGAAAAGATGTGCCAGACTTTCGCCCAGGTGACCGTCGGGCCGGATGTTGGGTCCTGCGGGACGGCGATCTATCGGCGTGCCGTTGTGGTGACGCGGGACATCAGGGAAGATCCGCGCTGGGACAAGTATCGCGATATCACCCTGGAGGCGGGCTTCCAGTCCTGCTGGTCGCTGCCCATCCTGAACAGCGAGGGAGAGGCATTGGGCGCCTTTGCCATCTATGCCACCCAGGTGCGTGAACCCCAGGAATGGGAGATGGAACGGGCCCGCCGCGCCGTACAGCTTGCCTCCCTCACCATCAGCAACCGGCGCGCCGCCGAACAGCTTGAACAGGCCAAGGCCCAGGCCGAACTGGGCAGCCGCACCAAGTCGGAATTCCTGGCCAATATGAGCCATGAGCTGCGCACGCCGCTGAATGCCATCATCGGCTTTGCCGAGGTGCTGGAGAGCGAGCTGAAAAGTGCCGAGCAGAAGGGCCAGCCCCACGGCACCGTCGCCTATGCCGGCGATATCATCGCGTCCGGTCGCCACCTGCTGGTTCTGATCAACGACATCCTGGATGTGTCCAAGATGGAAGCAGGACGGGTGGAACTGCGGGAGCGGATCTGCGGGGTGGATGAGCTGGTGCGCGGCTGCGAGCGGATCGTCCGCGCCCGCGCCATGGAACGGCGTCTGCACCTTGTGATCGACATCGCCGATGGCATGCCGCCCATCCTGGTCGACGATGTGAAGTTCAAGCAGATCGTGCTGAACCTGCTTTCCAACGCCATCAAGTTCACCTCCCCCGGCGGTCAGGTGAAACTGGTGGCGCGCATGGACCCGGCGCGCGGCATCAATATCGCCGTCAGCGATACCGGCATCGGCATCAAGCCGGAGGATCTGGACAAGGTCTTCGTCCCCTTTCATCAGGTGGATAATGTCTATGCCCGCAGCAATCCCGGCACCGGCCTGGGCCTGACCCTGTCCAAGGGAATGGCGGAGCTGCATGGCGGGCGGCTGACCATCGACAGTGTCTTCGGGCAGGGCACAACCGTAACCCTGCTGCTGCCCCCATCGCGCATCGTCTGGACGGAAGCCGCGGGCCTGCCATTGCCGATTCGCTGAAGCAGGCGGTCGCGAAAGGGGTAAGCCTGCTTCGGGCTGGATCGGTGCCGGACCAGCCGTCAGGCTGTGATGCCAGGGTGCCAAGGCCGGCCACCCCGGCCGTACCCCCCATGCCGGCCCGGGACGATAAGATGATCGATCACTACCGCGCCCTGATTTACAGCATGGTCCTGGCCTCTGCCGCCGATGGTGACATGACCGACGCGGAACTGCTGACCATCGGCGAAAATGTACGGTCCCTCCCGGCTTTCCGGGGCTTCTCGATCAACATGCTGACCGACATCGCGCGTGAATGCACTGAATTGCTGTCCGATCCGGACGGGCTGGACAAGACCATCGGCCTGATCCGGGGCAGCCTGCCCAAGGCGCTGCGGGAAACCGCCTATATGCTGGCCTGCGAGGTGGTGGCATCCGATCGCAGCGCCACGCAGGAGGAACTGCGCATGCTGGAACTGATCCGCCATGGGCTGGACGTAGACCGGCTGACCGCCGCTGCCCTGGAACGGGGCGCCCGTGCCCGCCATACCAGCCTGCGCGAGGCCTGATCGCCCGGCATGACGGGGGATGGCACGGGCAGGTTACTCGCCCGCGTCCCCATCCTCCGCCTCATCCCCATTGCGGGGGCCATGCCGCTTTTCCAGCAGACCATATTTGCGCAGATATCCCCGGAACTGATGGTAATTCAGCCCCAGGTCGGATGCGGCCCGCTTCTGGTGGAACTGGTTGCGCTCCAGCGCCGAGCGCAGCAGCGCCTTCTCGAAATCGGAGACCAGCCCCAGGAAGTCGCACGGCCCCTCCGACGGCCAGGGCGGCAGCCCATTGCCTGCCCCGGTTTCGTCTGCCACGGACGGTGCGCTGGAAGAGGGTGCTGGTGCCGGGGCCGGCTGCGGCGGCGCATCGACATAGATCGACATCTGCTTGGGTCGCCAGGGCGATTCGAACGGGTCGAACTGCACATCGCTGATGGGCATGTCCGGGTCGGCGGCGCGATAAACCGCCCGCTCCACCACATTCTTCAACTCGCGCACATTACCTGGCCAGTCATAGGCCAGAAGCTGCTGCATCGCCTCGCTGCTGAACCCGCCGAAATAGGGGCGGCCCAGCTCCTTGGCCATGCTCACACCGAAATGTTCGGCCAGGATGGGGATATCTTCCGGTCGGGCCCGCATCGGTGGGATGGTCACCACATCGAAGCAGAGCCGGTCCAGCAGATCGGCGCGGAATTTCCCCTGATCGGCCAGGCGCGGCAGGTCAGCATTGGTCGCGCCAACGACACGCACATCGACATCAATCGTCACCGTCCCGCCGACGCGCTCGAACTCCCCATATTCAATGACACGCAGGATCTTCTCCTGCACCCGCAAGGTAGCCGTGGCGATTTCATCCAGGAACAGGGTGCCACCATCGGCCAGCTCGAATCGGCCGACATGGCGCTTGGCGGCGCCGGTGAAAGAGCCAGCCTCGTGCCCGAACAATTCCGTTTCCAGCAGCGTATCGGACAGGGCGGCGCAGTTCAGCTTGACGAAAGGCTTGTCCCAGCGCGGTGACAGATAGTGCAGGCGGGCGGCCACCAGTTCCTTGCCCGTCCCCCGCTCCCCGATCACCAGCGTTGGGCGGTTCAAAGGGGCCGCCTGGGAAACATGCTCCATCAACCCCAGGAAAGATGGGGCCTGACCGATCAGCGAAGGCGGGTTGGCATTAGGCGACATGGGCGTTTCTCTCACCTTATTTGCTCCACCCTAGCGGAAAGTGGGCGGTTTGGCGAGAGAGTGGTGAAAATCGCCACGAGTTGACATCCGTACCAACGGACGACAACCCCTCCATTTTCAATAATACCTATAACTTATTGATATTAAACGATTTCAAGGATAGCAGCCACACTTGGCACGCCCTTTGCTGAATAGAAACCCGACACCGGGGACACTCAAGACGGAAGGAACCGCAGCGATGACCGACTTCACCCTTGACGGGGGCCTGAGCAGCCGCCAGACCGACGACGGTATCAGGGGCCGGAGCGGGTTTTTCGCCCGCCATGCCGGCGGTATGGGTCGGGATCTTTACGAAGATTTCCGGGCTGTGCCGGTGGAAGCATGGATCATCCTTGCGGTCGCAACCGGTTTGAGCAACCTTTTCATTGCCCTTGCCTGAAGGAGAGCCTGACATGGGCATTTTTTCCCGCCTCGGCGACATCGTTAATTCGAATATCAACGCCATCCTGGATCGTGCGGAAGACCCGGAAAAGCTGGTCCGCCTGATCATCCAGGAAATGGAAGACACCCTGGTCGAGGTGCGCTCCTCTGCGGTCAAAACCGTTGCGGAGAAGAAGGAAATCGAGCGCAAGCTGGTTGAGCTGCGCCGCGAGTCCGAAGACTGGCAGCGCAAGGCCGAGTTCGCCCTCTCCAAGGATCGTGAAGATCTCGCCAAGGGGGCGCTGGTCGCCAAGGCCAAGCTGGCCGAAGCGGCCGAGCAGATGGCCACCGAACTTTCCCGTCTGGATACGGCCCTGGCCAAGACCAACGAGGATATCGGTGCCCTGCAGCAGAAGCTGGCCGATGCCAAGAGCCGCGAGAAGGCCCTGATCGCCCGTCACAAGACGGCGACCAACCGGCTGAAGGTCCGCACCCAGCTTTATGATGAGCGGATCACCGATGCCCTGTCCCGTTTCGACCAGGTGGAACGCAACCTGGATGTGCTGGAAGGCCGGTCAGACGTTCTGGGCATGGGCCGCAGCAAGAGCCTGGACGAGGAGATCGCCGAACTGGAGGCGGAATCCAAGGTCGAGTCCGAACTGGCGGCCCTGAAGGCGAAACTGGCCCAGAAGACGCAGCAGTAAGGTGTCGGGGTGGAAACCGGCATGGCCTTGCCTTCAGGGCAGGCCATCCGGTACCAAACCCCACATCACGGGGAGAAAAGGGGGCCTAGCATGTCCGAAGGAATTTTCGTCGTCGCGATCATCTTCCTGGTGATCGTGGCGCCGGTCTGGATCATTTTCCACTATGTCACCAAATGGCGTATCGCCAAGACCCTGTCGGCGGATGATGAGCAGATGCTGTCCGATCTCTGGCACAGCGCCAGCAAGATGGAAGACCGCATCCGGCAACTGGAAAAGATTCTGGACGCCGAAGCACCGGGCTGGAGGTCGAAATCATGAAAAGACGGGATTTCGACCCCACCACCCCGCCTCCCTTTCCCGGCCGGCAGCGGCGCGGATATGGGTCAGGCCCCGGGGGCAGCTGCCGCAACTGGGAATATGAATGGCTGGGAAAGCACCCTAACCAGAGTTGGGGCGAATATCTGGGCCTGTCACCCGCCCGGTCCCGCCGGTTCTATCGCGACCATGAAGGGACAGGCGATGCCACATCGCTGGATGGGGAGGAGATGATGGAGAATTACGGTCGCTCACCCAACCCGCACCGGCTGTATCGCAGCCGCACGGATGTGAAACTGGGCGGCGTCTGCGCCGGAATCGCCGATTATATGAATATCGACAGCTGGATCGTCCGGCTGGGTTTCATCATCGGTTTCTTCGCCTTCACGCCCGTCTTCCTGTTCGGCTATCCGATCCTGTGGTGGATATTGAAGCAGCAGCCCATGGGCCTGTATGAAAGCCGCGAGGAAGAAGTATTCTGGCGCTCGGTTGCAACCAAGCCCGACCAGACCCTGTCCGCCCTGCGCGCCAAATTCCGCGATCTGGACCGCGAGATCGGCAGCCTTGAAGGCTATGTCGCCTCCCGGGAATATGACCTGCACCGCCAGTTCAAGGATCTGGAGAGCAAGTAAAGACCGGAAGGGCGCCATGAGAAGCCCGTCGCCCTGAGGGAGCCGCCCCCCATGTTCAATACACCCTATATTGTGCCGGTCCTGGCCCTGGCCATTCCCAGCATCGCCATTGTGCTGAACCATATCCGCAAATGGCAGGCCATTGACCTGGAACAGGCCCAGGGCGAGGTCGATCTGCGCCGGCGCTTCCGCAGCATGGATGAGATCGACCGCCGGGTCGCCGATATCGAGCGCTATGTCACCAGCCCGGAATTTGAACTGAACCGCAAGTTCCGCCACTTGGCCGACAAGCCCTGATCCTCTCTCCCTGCCCCTTATGCCGCCCGCTGGCGCCGGCACCTGACGCAGAAGGTCGCAAACATGTTCAATACGCCCTATATCGTGCCGGTCATGGCGTTGATGATCCCCATCGTGGCCATCGTCATGAAGCACCTGACCAAGATGCGCGCCATGCGGCAGGGCAGCCTGTCGGAAGGCGCCGCCCATGAGCTGACCGTCCGGGCGGAACGGCTGGAACAGCGGGTCGGCCAGTTGGAACGCATCCTGGATGCAGAAGCCCCCGGCTGGCGCAGCCGGACCTGACAGACAAGCCTGTTCGGAGTTGAGGGCGGCGACCGCCGACCCGCCGCCTGGTAGCAGCATGGCCCACCCGGCGAGCCAGGAAGCACGAAATCTCCTGTGATCGGTCACGATCACGGGAGATTGGGATAAGGCGTTTCCCCACGCCGGGTGGGGACCGGTTCCGCGAATGATGCGGAATGTGGGAAGCGGAGTGTAATACAAATCCGCCTTGAGTTTGACTCATGGCGGATTTGTATCGGCGGCGACTGCCGCCGCGCGGCTCGTGCCGCGTCAGCCAAGCCAACGGATGTTGGCGCCGGCGCCTGAGGCCGTCGAAGGGTTGACCAAGGGTCAATCATTCGGCGAATTGGTATAAGTAAAATGAAAAGGGGCCGGCAGGGCGCTATCAGCGCCCCGGCCAGCCGCTGGCAGCGGTACGGAAAAACCATCACAGGCAGAAACCTTCCCGGCGCCTTTTGACAGGATCGCCGGGCGGGTTCAGACAGAGGGGCAGGTCAGGCCGCCGGCTGGTCCTGTTCAGCGCCGTCGGCTTCCGCCTCGTCGCCCTCATCCCCTTCATCACCCTCGTAACCGCCCTGCTGGGGCGATTGTTCCTGGCGATAGCCATTGGGACGCTGGCGGGCTTCCTGCTCGTTGATCAGGCACATGATGCGGTAATAATGTTCCGCGTGCTGGAGATAGTTCTCAGCCGCGATCCGGTCACCGGAGGCATGTGCATCACGGGCAAGCGCCTGATACTTTTCATAAACCTGAAAAGCATTGCCGCGGATGCGGACATCCGGCCCGTTGCTGTCATAATTCTGGTGGCGCTGCGGTCCGCTCTGACGGCGATTACCGCCCCCGTTGCCGCCATTTCCACCGCCACCACCACCGCCGCCATTATTATTGCCGCCGCGGCCGCGTGAACGCCGTGTGTTCGGTCCTTGTCTCATTCGATTTGCGCTCTGGCCCCTGGTTTCCTGCCTTCGGACATTGGCGACCCGGTCTTCACCATCGTTCGAGCATATGCTTTCTGGCGGTCGACCTGTGTTTTAGAGGGGGAGGTCGGGTATTCCATCCCCTGGGCTGCCAGCCCCGGTCCGAGGGCTTCGCCATGGCGGGCGCCCCACGCGCCACCGCCATATGCTGCGGACCCTAGCGATAGTTGACTTGCATTCCAACAGGTTTTTTCACAAGTCGCGCGGTGTGATGGGGATTGTGCCCAGCGCCACCCGGTCACGCCCGCCCAGATCGGGCAGGGTTGCCACATCCGCCAGCCCGGCTTCGCGCAACAGCCCAGCCACGGCAGGCCCCTGGTCGGCACCATGTTCCATCACCACCAGCCCGCCCGGCACCAGCAGCCGCGCCATTTCCCCCGCCAGCAGGCGGTAAGGATCAAGCCCATCGGCCCCGCCGGCCAGGGCGCGCCGCGGCTCAAACAGGGCGACCTCGGGCTGCAACCCGTCCACCTCTGCCTCGGGAATATAAGGCGGGTTGGAGACGACGATATCGAAGCGCCCTTCCAGCGCGCTGGCCCAGTCCCCGGCGATAAAGCCGGCCCGTTCCCCCAGGCCCAGCGCCTGCGCATTGCCCCGCGCCACCGCCGCCGCCTCGGGACTGAGATCGACACCGACCCCGGTCGCTTCTGGATATTCGCTCAACAAGGCCAGCAGGATGGCCCCGGTTCCGGTCCCCAGGTCCAGCACCCGCCAGGGGGTCCGCCGGTCCGGGCGGCGCTTCAGCACCGCTTCCACCACCGTTTCGGTATCCGGGCGGGGGATCAGCGTTTCCGGCCCCAGGGCCAGATCCAGCCCCCAGAATTCCCACCGCCCCAGGATGCGCTGCACCGGCTCCCGCGTCAGGCGGCGGGCCACCTTCTCCTGAAAGGCCGGCAGGCCGGTAGCCGGCACCACCACCTCCCCCCGCCGGCGAAGCTGGGCCACCGGCACATTAAAGGCCGCTTCCGCGAGATAGAGCAGGTCCAGGCGCGCATCGTCGATCCCGGCCGCGATCAAGCGGGCTTCGGCATCAAGCAGCAGGGGGGCGAAAGCGATGGGATCGGCGATGGTCACGGGCGGCATATGGCTTAAAGGAAGACAGATGCCGGGATATGAGCATGGATAGGGCCAGCCAGGCCAGCCCGGCGGTACCGACTTTGGTAGATGCGGCGGAAATGCACGGGCGCACCCCGGTCCCGTCCCTTCTTTTCGCACCTGCACTCCGCTAGGATGCGCGCCGGTTGCGTGGCGGGAGAGGCCCGCCCGATAGGAAATGCTGCCAAGAAGGCTGAACGATGGATATCAGCAAGATCCCCTCCGGCAAAAACCTGCCCTGGGACATCAACGTCATCATCGAAATCCCGCAGGGCGGCCAGCCCGTGAAGTACGAGCTGGAAAAGGAAAGCGGCGCGCTGTACGTGGACCGTTTCCTGCACACGGCCATGTTCTACCCGGCCAATTACGGCTTCGTCCCCCACACGCTGGCGCTGGATGGCGACCCGATTGACGTGATGGTGGTCGGCACCACCCCCGTGGTGCCGGGCGTCGTGCTGCGCTCCCGCCCCATCGGCGTGCTGATCATGGAAGATGATGCCGGCATGGATGAGAAGATCCTGGCCGTGCCGGTGGACAAGCTGCACCCGTTCTATTCCAACATCACCAGCTATCGCCAGTTGCCGCAGATCCTGGTCGAGCAGATCGCCCACTTCTTCGAGCATTACAAGGATCTGGAGCATGGCAAGTGGGTCCGCATCGTCCGCTGGGACGAGGCTGACGTGGCTGCCAAGCTGATCCAGGAAAGCTTCGATCGCTACAAGACCGAAGGCTGATCCGTCCCCCTGCGGGGAGATCATGAAAAGGCCGGGCATCCATCTGTGGGTGCCCGGCCTTTTTCATGCCCGCCCGCGGGACCACCTGCCCTTTCCCCTTGCCAGGGGGATGGTACCGGTCAACTCTGTCAGGGTTGTAGAACTTTGGGGAAAGAGGGAACGGGGGATGATGAATGATTACGTCACGCCGGAAGAAAACCGGTTCCGTGACACCTGCGTTCTGGTCCATGCGCTGAATGTGGCCAGTTGCGTTTTCGGTATTACCGCGCTGGTGGCCCTGATCATCGCTTATGTGAAGCGGGACGAGATGGCAGGCACCATCTGGGCCGGGCATCTGACCTATGCCATCCGCACCTTCTGGCTCAGCCTGCTTTTCACCTTCATCGGCGCGATCCTGTCAGTGATCGGGGTGGGGATCGTGCTTTTGCTGCTGGTCGCCCTCTGGTTCCTGATCCGCTCCGTCGTGGCGTTGCTGAAAGCCATTGACCGCCGGCCCATCCCCGACCCGAAGACCTTCCTGATCTGAAAGGTTGGCCCCGTCCTGCCTATGGCCAAGATGGGGCCCAACCAGCATTCACCGCTTATCGGCCCCGTCACCGCGCGCCCAGGCGCGCTGATAGGCGGGGCGGGTCTGCATCGCCTTCAACAGGCGCTGGCAATGGGGATAATCATCCCCCATCCCGGCCCGCTGCGCCGCCACTTCCAGCGGGAAGCTCATCATGATGTCGGCGGCGCTGAACTGGTCACCGGCCAGCCATTGGCTGCGCCCGGCTTCCTTCTCCACGAAATCCAGGTGCAGCTTCACCTGCTCATTCACCATGCCGCGGATCGGCAGGGCCAGCAGGCCCATTTTAGTGGCGATCAGCTTCAGCAGCAATTGCGGCATCAGCGACCCTTCCGCATGATGCATCCAATAGCGATAGCGCCAGTGATCGTCGCCGGCCTCGGGCGCCGGGGCCAGATGGGGGGCATTGCGGGCGATGAAATATTCGATGATCAGCCCGGTTTCGGCCAGAACCCTGCCATCCACCTCTACCAGCGGCAGCTTGCCCAGCGGATGCAGGTCGCGCAGCGCCTTGGGCGCGCGCATGGTGCGGCGGTCACGCCAATGGCGCACCACCTCATAGTCCAGGCCGATTTCCTCCAGCAGCCACAGCACCCGCTGCGACCGGGAAATATTGAGATGATGGACGCGGATCATGAACAGGCCCCCCTGACCGGCCCCTGCCGGTCTCCTGTCAGCGAAGATAGTCCACCACCGCGCCGTGGAAAGAGGGAACAGCGATGCTATGCTGTCCCTTATCACCCCATTGCCCGGAACCATTGATGGCACCCCGCCTACACGGTCCTTCCCCCCGCTCCCTGTCCGTGCGGATGCTGGCGATGATGGCGCTGGCGGTTCTGTCGGCCTGTACCACCACACCAGAGGCAGAACCGCTGGTCTGTGCCGGGCTGGCCGCCTGCCGCATGGCCGATCCTTGCGTGGATATCCGCCGCGCCGGGGTGGAGGCGGGGCACCAGCCCTTCGCCAATCGGCCGGAACTGTCGGTCGCCTTCGACCATGCCTGCCAGGGCAGCACGATCGGCGCCTTCCTGATGGCAGACGCCTTTGACCGGGGTGGGGCCGGGATCGGCCGCAATGCTGATCTGGCCGCCCGGTTCTACCGGCTGGCCGCCAGCCCCCCGCCCAAGCCGCGTCCCGGCGCGCCACTGCCGCCCAAAGACCCACCCCTGGCGGAAGCCGCCTATCGGCTGGGCCTGATGTATTGGGAAGGGCGCGGCGTGGCCCAGGATCTGGACGCATCGCGTATCTGGCTGTCCCGCGCGGCATCAGCCGGCCATGAACAGGCCCGCCTCGCCCTCAAAGGACTGGAGAAGTAAGGTTTTATGCCGTCCCGATGATCGAAACCGATCACCGGGCTTCAATCGCCCGCGCCGCCATCCGGCGGCTCGGCTACGCGCCATTGGGCGCGCGACGACCGTCGCCGCCGTCCCCCGGGAAGGGATTGGATCATTCCCGTCCTGATCGCCTTCCTGTTTGACCCATATCATCGCGCCCCTTTTGATGGGGTTTATGGTGCGGCCCCGATCTGTCAGCATCCATTCTGCCCCGACGATGGGCATTGCCAGTTGATAAGGAGCGCCCCGATGACGATCCGCAACCTGGACCGGCTGTTCAAGCCACGCTCTGTCGCCCTGATCGGGGCCAGTCGCCGCGACCGGTCGGTCGGCAAGGTGATCGCCCGCAACCTGTTCAATGCCGGGTTCGATGGCCCGGTCATGCCCGTCAATCCCCGTGAAAGCAGCATCGAGGGGGTGCTGGCCTATAAATCGGTGGCCGACCTGCCGGTCGTGCCCGATCTGGCGGTCATCGCCACCCCGCCCGCCACCGTGCCCGGCCTGATTGCCGAGTTGGGCGCGCGCGGCACCAAGGCCGCCGTCGTCATCACCGCCGGCTTCGGTGAGATGGGGGAGGAAGGGCGCAAATTGCAGCAGGCCGTGCTGGATGCCGCCCAGCCGCACCTGCTGCGCGTCATTGGGCCGAACTGTCTGGGCATCATGGTGCCCGGCCAGGGGCTGAATGCCAGTTTCTGCCATGTGCCGCCGCTGAAGGGAGATATCGCTCTGGTCGCCCAGTCAGGCGCCATCGTCACCTCCATCGTCGATTGGGCGACGCCGCGCGGCATCGGCTTTTCCCATCTGGTGTCGCTGGGGTCGATGTCGGATGTCGATTTCGGCGATATGCTGGATTATCTGGCCCAGGATGCTGGCGTGCGCGCCATCCTGCTTTATGTGGAAGCCATCACCAACGCGCGCAAATTCATGTCCGCCGCCCGCACCGCGGCCCGCGCCAAGCCGGTAATCGTCATCAAGGCCGGGCAGAGCGAGGAAGGATCGCGCGCCGCGGCCAGCCATACCGGGGCCCTGGCCGGAGCTGACGCCGTTTATGATGCCGCCTTCCGCCGCGCCGGCATGCTGCGGGTGGGGGAGTTGGACGAGTTGTTCTCCGCCACCGGCACCCTGGCCACGGGCGTGCAGATCAAGGGCGACCGGCTGGCCATCCTGACCAATGGCGGCGGTGTCGGCGTGCTGGCCACCGATGCACTGATCGCCGGCGGCGGCCGGCTGGCGCAACTGGCGCCGGAAACCATCGAGCAGTTGAACAAGGTGCTGCCGCCAACCTGGAGCCATGGCAACCCGGTGGATATTATTGGTGATGCCGATGGCAAGCGCTATGCCGACGCGCTGAACATCCTGCTGACCGACCGGAACTGCGATGCCGTGCTGGTGCTGAACTGCCCGACGGCGGTGGCCGATGGGCGCGATGCCGCCCAGGCCGTGGTGGATATCGTTCATGCCCGCAACCAGCGCGGTGGCGGCGACCGCAAGATCCCCATCCTGACCAACTGGCTGGGTGAACAGCAGGCCGCCCCCGCCCGCCGCCTGTTTGAAGCTGCCCGCATCCCGCATTACCACACGCCCGGTCAGGCGGTGGGCGCCTTCCTGCATCTGGTGCGCTATCAGCGCAATCAGGAACTGTTGATGGAAATGCCGGCCAGCGCGCCGGACCAGTTTGATGTGGATATGGCCGCCGCCCGCGCGCCGATTGATGCCGCCCTGGCGGAAGGGCGGCCCTGGCTGTCGGAATATGAGGCGAAGGAGGTCTTGCGCGCCTATGGCATCCCCTGCGTCCAGACCGTCACCGCCAGCAGCCCGGCAGAGGCGGAACGCGCGGCCAAGCGGCTGGGCGGACGCATCGCGCTGAAAATCCTGTCCCCGGATATCACCCATAAATCGGACATGGGGGGCGTGGCGCTGAACCTGGCCCCGTCCCAGGTCTGGGCCGAGGCGGAGGCGATGATTGAGCGTATCCGCACCGCCATGCCGGAAGCCCGGATTGAGGGCTTTACCGTGCAGGAGATGGCGCACCGTCCCGGCGCGCATGAGCTGATCGTCGGCATGGTGGATGACAGCCTGTTCGGCCCCGTCATCCTGTTCGGTGCCGGCGGCACATCGGTGGAGGTGGTGGGCGACAAGGCCTTGAGCCTGGCCCCGCTGAACCTGAACCTGGCGCATGAGGCCATGGCCCGCACACGGGTCTATAAGCTGCTGAAGGGCTATCGCAACCGGCCCGCCGCTGACCTGGACGCCATCGCCCTGGCCCTGACCAAGATCAGCCAGTTGGTCATTGATTTCCCGGAAATCGCGGAACTGGATATCAACCCGCTTTTTGCGGATGAGACCGGTATCCTGGCCCTGGATGCCCGCATCCGCGTGGTGCCCGCTACTGAACAGGCCAAGAAGCGGCTGGCCATCCGCGCCTATCCCAAGCGGCTGGAACATCGCGTGACCCTGCGCGACGGGCAGGAATTCCTGATTCGTCCCATCCGGCCGGAGGATGAGACGGCAATCCATGATCAGGTCTCCCACACCAGTGTGGAAGATTTGCGCCTGCGCTTCTTCGCGCCGCTGCGCCGCCTGTCACACCAGATGGCGGCCCGCCTGACCCAGATTGACTATGACCGGGAAATGGCCTTGGTCGCCATCCCCACCGGCCAGATTGATGGCGATGGCAAGGGGCCGATCTTCGGTGTCGTCCGCATCACCGCCGACCCCAATAATGAACGGGCCGAATATGCCGTGCTGGTCCGGTCCGACATGAAGGGCAAGGGGCTGGGGTCGCTGCTGATGCGGGAAATCCTGGCCTATGCCCGCGACCGGGGGATCAGCGAAGTGTTCGGCGAGGTGCTGCGGGAGAATGTCTCCATGCTCAGCCTCTGCCGCGAGTTGGGCTTCCACGCCCATGACAATCCCGATGATCACGGCATCGTGGATGTCAGCGTGAAGCTGTAACCGGGCACCATTGCCCCGCCTTCCCCCCGATGGGGAAGGCGGGGCAGCAACATCCGTTGGATTGGCTAGAGTTTGTCAGGTTTAAATGGAATCGGACATGGTTCTTACCACCGTCACCCCGGCGCAGGCCGGGGTGACGGTGGAGGTTGATCCAACCTAAATCTGACAAACTCTAACGCGGCACGAGCCACGCGGCGGCAGCCACCGCCGACACCAATCCGCCAAGGGTCAAACTCAAGGCAGATTGGTTTATTCAAACCGGTGCGGCACGAAGCGGGACGTATCACGGGTCACAGCCGTGCTGTCCTCCCGGATACCGATGCCCCGGCACTGGTCACCCACCATCCAGGCACCGATCACAGCGTGATGGTCCCGCATCACGCCCTTGGCATCGGGCGCCCGTGCCGACACGACCGGCGACCAGGCCTGATAGACATAACCTTCCGCCCCGTAAGGCCCCTCGGTTTCCAGGACCGGTCGGCTGGCCAATGTGCCCCCCTCGCCCAACGTGGCGACGGAGATATTCGCCCCTTCCCGACCCAGCAGCGGCTTGGCCACCACGCGGGTGCCGGGGGCAAAGGCGCGGCGGTCGAAATGCGCTTCCACCAGATAGGGATGGTGGGGATACATTTCCCATAGCACGGCCAACAGCCCCTTGTTGGACAGCAGCATCTTCCAGGCCGGCTCCACCACCCGGATCTGGTCCTTTGCCACCAGATCCAGCAGCTTGGTGCCGAAATCATCGGCCACCAGCCATTCCCATGGCGTCAGCTTGAACAGACTGGAAATATCCTGGTCTTCCAAGTCGGTGAAGACAAAGCGCGTGGACCGGTCCCAGGGGCTGGTCTCTTCCGTCAGGCCGATATCGGAGAGCGCGATGGCCTTGGTGGCAAGGCCGGCTTCCGTTGCCGTATCCTGGATATAGCGCAGCGTGCCCTCATCCTCCTTATGCGGCATGGCGCAGGTCAGGTGCAGGGCGAGCGACTGCTCCCCCGTCCCCCGCCGACCCTGGTCCGCCGCCAGCCGCCGGTCAGCCCGCAGCAGACCCTGCCAGGCCTCCACCAGCCCTTCATGGATGGAATTGAACTGGTCGCCTTCGGGGAAGACCTCTTCCAGCCACGCCCATTGCGCCACGGCGGCCTCATACAGGCCGGTGGGCGTATCGGCATTATATTCCAGCAGCTTGGGCATGCCATCGCCATGGTCCGGCCCGCCATAGGCAAGATCGAACCTTCCATAGAGGGAGAATTCCTTTCCCGCTTCCCGCCGCGCCCATGACGCCTCAATGGCGGGCACGGCGGAAGCGGGAATGTTCAACAGCGGATAGAGCTTCTCGTCAATGATGCGGCGGGCGGCGGCGATGCACATCTTGTGCAGCTCGACGCTGGCATCATCCAGAAGGTCGATCTCGGCCTCGGTGAACAGCCAATAGGCACTTTCATCCCAATAAAGGCCGCTCGGGTCCTCGGATGTCGGGATGGTGTGGAAATCAAACCCCAACGCCTCCATCCGGGCGGGCCAGTCGGGGCGGGGACGGATCGAGACACGCTGCATGATGTTACTCTGATTGGAACGGCGGATCAGCCGCCACCGCTGAAACCACGCGAAGAACTGCCAAAGCCGCCCCGGCTGGTGCTGCGCGAGGGCTGACCGACCTGGCCCGACCGGCTGACCGGGGTCTGAACCGTGCTGGGCACGGAAGAGCGGCTGAAGCTTTCCCGGGAACCGGACCAGCGCCCCACTTCCGCCCCGCCACTGCGCATGAAGCCGCCACGGTCAATATAGATGGGGCGCGGCATGTAATAGCCGCCACCATAATAGCCGCCCCCATAGCCGGGATTGGGCTGCAGGGCGCGGGCCAGCATGAAGCCCATCAAGGCGGGCACGAAGACGTTGGAAACAGAGCCATCGGGCTGGGCCATCGCCATCGGCTGGCAGGCCCCCGGTCCCATCTGTGCTTCACAGGCATTCATGTCGGCAAAGCGCGGCGCGTTCTGCATATGCAGTTGGCGCGACTGCTCGAATGCCTTGGCGCATTCCTCGGCAGAGAACTCGACCTGACAGCTTTCCACCGTGGGGAATATCTTCGCCTCGGTCTGTTCCACCGCATCGCCACCATCGCAGGCGGACAGGGCCAAAGCCGCCGCCCCGCCGATCAGCAGCGTGGAGATATAGGCAGAACGCCGGCGCTTGGGCGCGGGCGACGGGGCGTCGGTCATGGCATTTTCCTCCCTGGGCGGCGGCGGGATCAGGCCGATTTGTCGGGCGACGGCAGGCTGGCGGTCGGGGCCGCGGACTTGCCGCTCAACCGGGCCAGACGCTCATGCACCGACAGGCCCGGCGTGGGGCCACCGCTGACCGCCTTCAACGCCGCCTCGATATTGGCATCCCCCAGATTGTCGCTGTTGCGGGAGGAAAGATCGGTCAGGGCCTGGGCCTTCATGCGCGCGGCTTCCGCATTGACGCGGGCCTGCTGGGCGCGACGCTGCATGGCATCCACCGCCACGGTCAGCTTGGACCCGTCGCCCTCGCCGCGCAGACCCGCGATCTGGGCGGCGCGGTTGGCGCGTTCCTTCTCCCGGCTCTCCTCGATCTTGGCGCGTTCCATGTCACGTTCGGCCTTGGCCAGGGCGGTCTTGGCCTCCGACAGGGCCTTGGCCTTTTCCCGATAAGCGGCTTCAGCTTCAGCCACCAGCGCCTCGGCCTCGTCGGCCTCCCGCTCCTCGATCAGCACTTCCTCTTCCAACTGCTCCAACTGGGTCAGCAGGTTGGCAAGGCTGGATTCCAGGCTGGCGCGCTTCACATCGTCGGTGGCGCCGGCAGTGGCGAGCTGGTTGTTCAGATGTTCAGCGGCAGCCAGACGGCGCCCATAATTCTCCCGTGCTTCCACGGCTTCCTTACGTTCGCGCTGAAGCTCAACCCGCAGGTTGGCCAGCAGCTTGCCGGCCTTGTCCAGATCGGCTTCCATCACCCGCAACTGGGCGATCGACGCGCTTTTCGGGTCCAGTTCGACCAGCGCGTCCACCACTTGGCGGCCCACCTGCTCACCCTTGACGCCCAGCAGCGTGCGGAAGAACTGCATCATCGCGGAAATGCTCCTGAAAAAATGGATCGGCCTTTGCGGCCCTTATCGGGGCAAATGTGGGGAAGCCCCCATCAAATCGAAAGGGCACCGGCGTTGAGAATGCCCATGGCGATGGAAAAAGCGCCCAGCGTGATGCCATAGCCCAGCCGGTCCTGCTCAATCCCCTGACGAAAGCCCGGCAGCTTCAGGCAGACAATGGCGAAGACGCCAAGCTGGCAGACCAGGGCAACGGCACCCCACAGCAGCAGATCCACGATGGCATAGGTGCCCGACGCGATGGAAAAGAGCGCAATCGCCATGCCGATCACAGTGCCCCCCAGGCTGACCGCGGCAGCGCTGTTGCCCTCCCGGATCAAGGCCACCTCCCGATAAGGGGTGATCAGCATATAAAGGGTGACGGCGACGGCCAGCAGGGCAACCGACACACCAAGAAAGGTGAAATAGAGGGGAAGGGTTTCCAGCATCGTCCCTGTCACTGCCTTGGGGCCGGCCCTGCCGGCGGATGCTGCGAAGGCTACTCATTTCCCTGTTTTTTGCAAGCAGGACGGGTGGGGATTGCGCCATCCGCTAGGGCCGTGGGGCCACTTGCGTTAAAATCTGGATGATGCCACGCCATTCCTTGATGACCCGCGGCAGGCGGTTTTCCACCATCAGCAGGATGGCAATATCACGCTGCCGGTCCAGCAACGGATAAGTGCCAAAGGCACCGGGACTGGACAGGATGGTGCAGGTACCATCGGCTGCCGCCGTCTCGCACCAAAAGCCGATACCATAGCCGGCCAGCGTTTCAGCCGCCGGCGGCAGTTTCTCGCGCCGCGCACCGGCAACGAGATTGCGTTCCATCGCCGGAAATATGCTTTCGGGCAGGATGCGCCGCCCCTGCCCGGTCACGCCACGGGCCGCGATCATCAACAGGATACGCTCATAATCATCCGGGCTGGCGATCAGGCCCCCTGCCACCCCCCATTTCTCCCCCCATCGGCAAGCGGGCGACAGGCCCAGCGGATCGGCGATATGGCGGCGGAACAGGCTGTTCCAATCCGCCCCGCCCACCTGCTCCACCAGATAGGCAGCCACCTGCATGGACACGCCACCATAGGCGAAAACCGTGCCCGGTACCGCCGCCATCTCCATCTCGCCAAGAGCCCGCGCAGCGGAGGCCGGGGTTGGATAGCGCCGATCTTGCCGGATGGGCCTCAGCGGCTCCAGGCCGGAGACATGGCTCATCAACTGGGCCAGGGTGATGGCGCCGGCGGGGCCAGCCTTCACCAGCCCCGCCTCAGCCATGGTCATATCGAGACGTAATTTTCCCGCCGCGACGAAAGACATCACCAGCAGGCCAGCCACCCATTTGCTGGCCGAGGCGACAGGGATCGCGGTGGCGGGCCTGATCGCACCGAAATAGCCGCGATAGAAGGGTTGGCCGGCCTGAAGCGCCACGGCCGCCACCCCCTTCAGCCCGTGGCGAGCGATAGCATTCCGGATCAGTGCCGTGACAGCCGGAATGTCAGGGGATGAGGGGTCAAGAGCGGCGCGAACCGGAAAGGACCAGGCGAGGCCAAAACCGGTCAGCCCCCCCAGCAACAGACGACGGGTCACCATGGGCAAATCCCTTTGAGGCTTCCGTCTGTTACGCCGTAACCGGCAAGACCCTGCATGCCAAGACACCGGGGCCGCCACCGTCTCCAACCATCAGGTGAGCCCAACCATCAGATGGGCAACGTCACCCACCCCGTTCCGCACCGTTGCACCCACGCCCCCATCCCTGCTATCGGCTTTCACCGTGGCCGCCATTCCGGTCGCCACCATCTCTCAGGGCGGGGTGAAAATCCCCACCGGCGGTATAGCCCGCGAGCGCCCGGCCAGGATATCCCGGTCGGGGTCAGCAGATCCGGTGAAATTCCGGGGCCGACGGTTACAGTCCGGATGGAAGAGAGGACAGGCTCGCCACCCGCCCGGCACGGTGCCGGGGGCCGGCGCCTGTCATCATGCCCTGGTTCTGGTCCTTGAAGGAAAGGGAGACCATGAATCAGTCTGAAACCTTGGCCACGGCACGCATCGCCTTTATCCAGTCCTGCTGGCACAGCGATATTGTCAACCAGTGCCGCGATAGCTTCCTGTCCTCCATCGGCGATCTGGGCATCCCCGCCGCCCATGTCGATCTGTTCGAGGTGCCCGGCGCCTTCGAGATTCCGCTGCATGCCAAGAAGCTGGCGGAAAGCGGGCGCTATGCCGGCATCGTCGCTGCCGGGCTGGTGGTCGATGGCGGCATCTATCGCCATGATTTCGTGGCATCCGCCGTTATTGACGGGTTGATGCGGGTACAGTTGGATAGCGGCGTGCCCGTCTTCTCCGCCGTGCTGACCCCGCATCATTTCCACGAACATGACGCCCATAACGGCTTCTTCCGCGACCATTTCATCAAGAAAGGCCGGGAAGCCGCATCGGCCTGTGTCCAGACCGTGCAGGCGCTGGCGCGGTTGACGGCGGCCTGATCCCGGCTGTCCGCCGAACGCGAGAGGCCGCCGGCAATGCGGCGCCTCTCGCTTTTCAAATTCCCTATGGGGCGCCGGCCTTGCCATCACCCTGCCACTGAAAGACGCTTTCCAGCGGTACCTTGAACACCTGGGCGATGCGGAACGCAGCCTCCAGGGATGGTGAGTATTTCCCTTGTTCAATGGCGGCCACCGTCTGGCGCGTAACGCCTATCCGTTCAGCCAGATCCTGCTGGGTCATCTCCCCCGCATCAAAGCGCAGGCGGCGGATATTGTTGGTGAAGGGCAGCATCGTTCACCAACCCCGCCGATACAGGAAAACCTGAGTACCCAGGCGTGACAGTTCAGCCAGCAGTAGGGCGAAAAGCATGAAATTCACCAGCAGGACGGGGCCGGAGCCGGCATGCATGCTCAGCATCGCCACCAGGACGCCGGTGACCAGGACATAAAAGCCCGTCCGCGTTCCCAAGAGCGCAATCACACGATCGCGCTCATCCCTGGGGCTGCGCGCTTCACGCGGTGTGCGCAGGCTGGCGACGATCGCCATCCCCACAGCAGCCACCGGCAGGCCGATGATTAAAGCCAGGATGCAATAGACCATCCACATAAACTGGCCCCCGGGCACCGCCGTCACCCCCAGATAAGAGCCGAAGACCGGGCCGAAATAGGCCACCCCAAAAACGGCCAGCGCCAGCAATTGCAACCAGATCAGCTTCTCTCGGAAGGACATGTTAAGCGCCCCATTCTTTATGTTAAGTTTATTTAACAATAAGTGCGCCAAGTGATTTTCCGTGTCAAATATTTTTTACATAACCATAATATGAAAAAGGCCGCCGGGTCACCCCGACGGCCTTTCCACACAGTCCCTGTTCAGGGCCGCAACGGCAAAAGGGATCAACCCTCGGCCGGGGCGTCCTTCTTGGACAGGTCTTCGCCGGTTGCCTGATCGACAACCTTCATCGACAGCTTCACCTTGCCGCGATCATCGAAGCCCAGGACCTTCACCTTCACGGCATCGCCCTGCTTCACAACGTCGGTGACCTTGGCCACGCGCTCGTTCTTCAGCTCGGAGATATGGACCAGACCGTCCTTGGAACCCAGGAAGTTCACGAAGGCGCCGAAATCCATGACCTTGACGACCTTGCCGTCATAGATCTCGCCCACTTCCGGCTCGGCCACGATGCCCTTGATCCACTTGATGGCGGCGTCGGAGCACTTGCTGTCCACGGCCGACACCTTCACGGTGCCGTCATCCTCGATGTCGATCTTGGCGCCGGTCTGCTCCACGATCTCGCGGATCACCTTGCCGCCGGAGCCGATCACGTCGCGGATCTTCTCCTTCGGGATGTTGATCACGGTGATGCGCGGGGCATTGCCCGACACTTCGCCGCGCGCCGTGTTCAGCGCCTTGTTCATCTCACCCAGGATGTGGATGCGGCCCTTCTGGGCCTGCGCCAGGGCGATCTTCATGATCTCCTCCGTGATGGAGGTGATCTTGATGTCCATCTGCAGGGCGGTGACGCCCGCTTCGGTGCCGGCGACCTTGAAGTCCATGTCGCCCAGGTGATCTTCATCACCCAGGATGTCGGACAGAACGGCGAACTTGTCGCCTTCCTTGATCAGGCCCATGGCGATGCCGGCGATGGGGCGGGCCAGCGGGGCGCCGGCATCCATCAACGACAAGGACGTGCCGCAGACCGTGGCCATGGAGGAGGAGCCGTTGGACTCGGTGATCTCCGACACGACGCGCAGCGTGTAGGGGAACTCTTCCTTGGACGGCAGCAGCGGGTGGATGGCACGCCAGGCCAGCTTGCCATGGCCGATTTCGCGGCGGCCCGGGCTGCCCATGCGGCCGGCTTCACCCACGCTGTACGGGGGGAAGTTGTAATGCAGCATGAAGTTTTCGCGGTATTCGCCTTCCAGCGCATCCACGATCTGCTCATCCTGGTTGGTGCCCAGCGTGGCAACGACCAGCGCCTGGGTTTCACCGCGGGTGAACAGGGCCGAACCATGGGCGCGGGGCAGGATGCCCACTTCAGCCACGATCGGGCGGATATCCACGGTGGTGCGGCCATCGATGCGCTTGCCGGTCTCGATGACCGAACCGCGCAGGATGTCGGCTTCCACTTCCTTGAACATCTCGGAAATGGCTTCCGGCGCGAACTCTTCCTTCAGCGCTTCCTTGGCCTTGTCCTTGGCAGCGCCGACGGCAGCGTAACGCTCCTGCTTGACCAGGATCGAATAGGCGGCCTTCACGTCCGCGCCGGCCACTTGCAGGATACGGGCCTTGACGGCTTCCTTGTCGAAGGCCGGCGGGGCGATGTCGCGGGGTTCCTTGGCGCATTCCTCGGCCAGGTCGATGATCATGTCGATCACCGGCTGGAACTGGGTGTGGCCGAACATCACGGCGCCCAGCATGATCTCTTCCGACAGCTCCTTGGCTTCGGATTCGACCATCAGCACGCCTTCCTGCGTACCGGCAACCACCAGATCCAGGATGGCATTATCCATCTGGTCAGCGGTCGGGTTCAGGATGAACTGGCCATTCTCGTAACCGACGCGGGCGGCACCGATGGGGCCCAGGAAGGGCAGGCCGGAAATGGTCAGCGCGGCGGACGCGCCGATCATGGCCACGATGTCCGGGTCATTTTCCAGATCGTGGCTCAGCACGGTGCAGACCACCTGGGTCTCGCAGCGATAGCCATCGACGAAGAGCGGACGGATCGGACGGTCGATCAGACGGCTGACCAGGACTTCCTTTTCCGTCGGACGGCCTTCACGCTTGAAGAAGCCACCGGGGATCTTGCCCGCGGCGAAAGCCTTCTCCTGATAGTTCACCGTCAGCGGGAAGAAATCCACACCCGGCTTCGGGGACTTGGCGCCAACGGCAGTGGCCAGCACCACCGTGTCGCCGTAGCTGACCATGACGGCGCCATCGGCCTGACGAGCGATCTTGCCGGTCTCGATGACCAGCTTGCGACCGCCCCATTCCATTTCCTTGCGGAAGACCTTGAACATCTTATCGTTCCTTCCATCCGAAACCCTGGATCGCCCCGGATTGGGCGCCGGGCCGGGGCCTAATCGGACGGCCCCGCCTGTTTCATCCCTTCAGATGTTTTCCAGCACCGCTCATCGGCACCGGAAAACGAAAACGGCCAGCCGGAAGGGATCCCGGCTGGCCGTCCTCAATCATGTCGGGCGTAAAGCCCGGATCGCCGCGCCGCCAAAGGGTGTCAGCCCGGCCATCCCCTTCACCGACGCCATCCCCCTGGCTGCCGCAGCAGGCCCGGTGATCTGGCATGGGAGAAACAGGCGATGGCTCACGTGGGATGGCACCTTGCCGATGATGGATCGGATGGCGGCGACCAGACGACCGTTCCGGCGTCTTAGCGACGCAGGCCCAGGCGCTGGATCAGGCTCTCGTAACGGGCCTTGTCCTTGCCCTTCACATAGTCCAGCAGACGGCGGCGCTGACCGACCATCACCAGCAGACCACGGCGGGAATGGAAATCCTTCGCGTGGGTCTTCAGGTGTTCGGTCAGGTTGACGATGCGCTCGGTCAGGATGGCAACCTGCACTTCCGGCGAACCGGTATCGCCTTCCTTGGTCTTGTACTCTTCAATCAGCGCAGTCTTGCGCTCAGCCGTGATCGACATCTGTCGTCTCCACATCTGAATGTTTCAAGGGAAGCGCATCCGGCAACCACAAGGCCGCCCCTGGACAGGGATTGGCGGGGCGAACCCCACAAATGGATACGCGCCCGCTCTCACCGGGGCCGGGCCGGGATGTCGTCCAGCACGGTCCCGCGCGCGAACAGGCGTCAACGGTAGGAGGGTTGATGCGCCATCAGGCCGGCAGGGTCAAGCGGATTCCAGCAATCCTCCCTGCAAGGTCACGGCATGGCAGCCGGTCAGTTCCCAGTCGGAAGCCAGGGGATGCGGGCAAAGGCGACGCCTTCTTCCTGCAGCTTTTCCGCCTGTTCCTGGCTGGTCTCGCCATAGATGGCGCGGGACTGGGTTTCGCCATAATGGATTTTGCGCGCTTCCTCGGCAAAACGGTCGCCGACATGTTCGGCATTGGCTTCCACCTGCCGGCGCAGTTCCCGCAACGCGCGGAGCATTTCGGCCTGCTGCGCCTGCTCGGCCGGCTCGGGGTTGGCCGCGGGGGCCGGGGCCGGCATGGCCTCCGCCTCCCGGGTGCGGCCGGATTTGGCGATGCGCGGTGCCATCGGAGCTTTTTCCACATGCACATCGCCGCAGACCGGGCAGGTCAGGGCGTGGGAAGCCACCTGCTGCTCATAGGCATCATTGTTGCGGAACCATCCTTCAAACCGGTGGCCCTGGCCGCATTTCAGATCGAACAGGATCATCCCCGATCCCACATCCCATTGCTGTCGATCATCGGTCCCCCATGCCATGATGGCGACCGCCTTCTGCCGATGAACATGGCGACAGGGGACGCCCACTGCAATGCCATTGTCATGCAAGGCACCCATCGCCCCGTCTTTCCGCCGCTGCCCTGATGAGAAACATGTGATGAGCCACAGCCTGCCCTTTTCCCCACCCTCTGCCTGGATCGCCCGGTTTGCGCCCCTGGTGCCCCCCGGTGCGCGGCTGCTGGATCTGGCCTGCGGGGGTGGCCGGCATCTGCGCTTCTTCCATGGACGGGGCTGTCATGTCACGGGCGTGGATCTCGACCTGCGCGGCGTGGCCGACCTTGTGGGGCAGGAGCGGGTGAACCTGCTTCAGGCGGATCTGGAGAATGGCAATCCCTGGCCAGCAGCCCTGGCGGATTTCGATGCCGTGATCGTCACCAATTATCTCTACCGCCCGCTGCTGCCCGACCTGCTGGCCGCCTTGAAGCCGGGCGGCATCCTGCTTTACGAGACCTTCGCCATGGGCAACCAGCGCTTTGGCCGTCCGTCCAGCCCCGCTTTCCTGCTGCGGGCGGGGGAGTTGCTGGAACTGGCGCGGGGCCGGCTTCATGTCGTCGCGTTTGAACAAGGGGAAGTGTCCAGCCCCAAGGCTGCCGTCATCCAGCGGCTTTGCGCCATCGCCCAGCGCCCGGCAGCCCCGGATCTTGATGGCGATCCGGCCCCCGTCCCCCTGCCGCCGGCCTGATCAGGTGGCGGGCGGGGCCGGAAAGCCGATCAGCATATCCACCCAGAGCCGGCGCAGTGCCGCATGGTGGGGCGTGTCACCGGCTGCCAGTTCCTGCATCGCCATACCGCGCAGCATATAGACAGTCAGCACCATCAGATCGGCCATGGCCGCCCCCCGCTGCGGCGATGGGGCCAAAGCCATCCCCCAGCCCTGTCCGACCTCACCGATAAAGGCATCAAAGATTGGGGCCAGACGGGCGCGCAATTCCGCATCCGTCCGCGCCGCCAGCACCACCTCGAACAGCAGGTCGCGGTGGCGTCCCTGATAAAAGCGCCCCCAGGCCATCTCCAGCAAAGCGGACAACCGGGCCGCCGGGTCCGACATATCAGCCGGCAGCGGCAAGGCCAGGGTGCGTGCGGCGATGATGGCGTCACGCAGCAGCCCTTCTGCGGCCAGGGCCAGCATCTCGGCCTTGGTTTCGAAATGATGGCTCCAGGCACCGCGCGACACCCCGGCCCGCGCCAGGATCACCGAGAGCGACGCGCCGGCATGACCATGTTCAGCCAGGGCATCCAGGGTCGCCGCCGCCAGACGCTGGCGCATCTCCTCCCGGCGCTGTGTCTGGCTGCGCCGGGCCACCGGCTGTGATGCCATCTGTTCCATGACGATCTCGATTCTTCCCTTCATCGCTTCATCATTGCCACGAACCACGCTTCGATGTAAAAACAAACCAATCGGTCTGTTTTTAAGAGCCGCCTATCGATATCGGGAGGAACAGAGAATGAGCCGTCTGGCCCGCACCATGGCATTCTATGCCGCCTATCACCGCCACCCGCACAATAAGCTGACCCATGCGTTCGGCGTGCCGACCATCGTCTTCTCGCTGATCCTGGCTGCGACCTATGCCCGGTTCGACATTGCCGGGATGAACATCAGCCTTGCCGTGATCCTGGTGGCGGGACTGGTCTTTTACTATGTCGCGCTGGACCCGTTGATCGGCGGCTCCCTGGCGCTGGTCACTCTCCCGGTCCTGTGGCTGGCGGAACAGGTGGCAGCACTGCCCACGGCCATTGCCGCCGGTATCGGCATCGCCGCCTTTGTCGGCGGCTGGGCCGTACAGTTGCTGGGCCATTGGTTTGAGGGCAACAAGCCAGCCCTGACCGCCAATCTCTGGCAGATCTTCATGGCGCCCCTGTTCCTGATGGCTGAAGCTTTCTTTGCCCTGGGGCTGCGCAAGGATGTGGAGGCGGAGGTGAACCGGCTGGTCGATAGCGGCATTGCCGGCCCGGTGGCCGCCCATCCCCGGCAGACCACCGCCTGACACGCAGATGGCCTTTACCCTGCCAGCGGGCCGGCGGATCGCTATCGCCGGCGCCGGTTCCATCGGTGGTTATGCCGGGGGCTGCCTGGCCCTGGCCGGCCTGCCGGTCACCCTGCTGTTGCGCCCTGCCCTGGCAACGGCGCTGGCTGGGGGACTGCATCTGTCAGACCTGGATGGGGTTGATCGGGTTCTATCGCCAGATGCCCTCCACCTGGAAACGGAGCCGGCCATCGCCTTTGCCGATGCCGGGTTGATCCTGGTGACCGTGAAGGCGACGGATACGGACGCGATGGCAGCCTTGATCGCCACCCATGCGCCTGCCGATGCCCTTATTGTCAGTTTGCAGAATGGCATCGGCAATGCCGACCGGCTGAAGGCCCATTTGCCAGGGCGGCAGGTGCTGGCCGGCATGGTGCCGTTCAACGTCGCCCGGCCCACAGAGAGCCATTTCCACCGCGCGACTACGGGCGAGGTCATGATCGCCGATACAGTGCCGGGTCTGGCAGAGATGCTGAATGTGCCGGGATGGAAGGTGATCGCCCACCCGGATATGGTGAGTGTCCAATGGGGTAAGCTGCTGCTCAACCTGAATAATGCTTTGAACGCCCTTTCGGGTCTGCCACTGGCGCAACAACTGGGCGACCGCCGCTGGCGACGCCTGCTGGCGGCACAGCAGCGCGAAACCCTCACCCTTCTGCGCCAGGCCGGCATCCGCCCGGCGCGCCTGGGACGCATCAGCCCCACTTGGCTGCCTTTTCTCCTGGATTTGCCGGATTTCCTGTTCCGACGGCTGGCAGGGGCCATGCTGCGTATTGATCCGCTGGCGCGATCCTCCATGTGGGAGGATTTGCAGAAGCACCGCCCGACCGAGATCGATGCCTTGCAGGGCCATGTGCTGGCGCTGGCCGATAAGCTGGGCGGGGAAGCCCCGGTTTGCCGCCGGGTTCACACGCTGGTCAAGCAGGCGGAACATTCGGGTTTGGGTGTTCCGTCACTGTCAGCTGTATCGGCCTGGCGCAGATAGCAAAAAGCCGCTGATCTCTTACGAGTTCAGCGGCTTTTGTTTGGATGCGGGGACAGGATTTGAACCTGTGACCTTCAGGTTATGAGCCTGACGAGCTACCGGGCTGCTCCACCCCGCGTCAGAGGGCCGTTTTGCGGCCCGCAAAAGGTAACGCCCCTTGGCGATGTGCCGAGGGGCGTTTGGTTCTGGTATCGTGATTTACCTGTTACGGGCGGACCTGGCGGCGACCTACTCTCCCGTGCCTTAAGACAAAGTACCATTGGCGCAGAGGGGTTTCACGGCCGAGTTCGGGATGGGATCGGGTGGGGGGCCCTCGCTATGACCACC
>NZ_AUCG01000006.1 GCF_000429645.1 Niveispirillum irakense DSM 11586 | reverse complement strand
CCAGTTTCGTAGAGCAACGCGCTTGTGACCCTGGACCCCGGCCTGCGCCGGGGTGACGGGGAAGTAGCACAAATCCCCCCATTCCCCCCCACTTCACACCCGCCCTTCACTCCCCCCAAGGAGCATCCCGATGAGCAATCCGTTCAGCCTTGATGGCAAGGTGGCGCTGGTGACCGGCGCCAATACCGGTATCGGTCAGGGCATTGCGCTGGCGCTGGCCCAGGCCGGGGCGGCCATTGTCGCCGTTGGCCGGTCCACGCCCAGCGACACGCAGCAGGCGGTGGAAGCGGCCGGCGCCAAGTTCCATTTCGTCCATGCCGATCTGGGCACCGGTGCGCCGGTGGCCGAGGTGGTGGAAAAGGCCGTGGCCGCTTTTGGCCGGCTGGATATTCTGGTGAACAACGCTGGCACCATCCGCCGTGCCGATGCGCTGGATTTCACGGAAGCCGACTGGGATCTGGTGCTGGACGTCAATCTGAAGACGCCCTTCTTTCTGGCCCAGGCCGTGGCCAAGCAGTTCCTGGCCCAGGGCACGGGCGGCAAGATCATCAATATTGCCAGCATGCTGTCCTTCCAGGGCGGGATCCGGGTGGCGTCCTATACCGCGTCCAAGAGCGGCATTGCCGGGCTGACCAAGCTGCTGGCCAATGAATGGGCGGCCAAGGGCATTAATGTGAATGCCATCGCACCCGGCTATTTCGCCACCAACAATACCGAAGCCCTGCGCGCAGACGAGGGTCGCAACCGCGATATCCTGGCCCGCATCCCGGCCAACCGCTGGGGCACGCCCGCCGATCTGGGCGGGGCCGCCGTGTTCCTGTCCTCCAGTGCCGCAGACTATGTCCACGGCACCACGCTCGCCGTCGATGGCGGCTGGCTGGCCCGGTAAGAAAAATCGGTCGATCTGTCTGGGATCGGCTGGCTACTCCTGGCAGGAAAAGGCGGTCCGGCTCTCCGGGCCGCCTTTTTGCTGGTTTCATCAGAACGGGTTGATGACTTCCAGCACCTGCTGGCCCCAGCGCGGCTGCTGCAATTCGCTGACATTGCCGCGCCCGCCATAGGAAATCCGTGCCTCGGCAATTTTTTCATAGGAAATCGTGTTGGCCGAGGTGATGTCTTCCGGCCGGATGATGCCGGTCAGCATCAATTCCCGCACCTCGTAATTCACGCGCACTTCCTGCTTGCCCTGGACCACCATGTTGCCATTGGGCAGAACCTGCACGATCAGGGCCGCGACCTGGAGATTGATCTGTTCCTGCCGCTGGATCTGGCCGTCACCATTGCTGGTGCTGGTGCCATTGGTGCTGATCAGATTGGCCGGGTCCACCGAGTTTGGCAGAATGTTGTTGGTGCTGGCCTCCAGGCCAAACAGGTTGGGAATGCCCAGGCTGTCCGTGCCGTTACGGGTGCGCTGTGTGCGGTTTTGCAACTGCGCCCGGTCATTGATCTGGATATTGACGGTCAGGATGTCGCCGACGCGGGCGGCGCGCTGGTCCTTGAAGAAGGCGCGCGATCCGGCCCGCCACAGCGAGTTGGCCTGCCGGTCCACCACTGGTGCTTCCGGCATGGGCAGGCGCACGGGCTGGTAATTAGGATTGCGGGACGGATCCTCAATCGCTGACAGGGCAGGGGCCTTACCGATATTGGCCAGCCGGTCGGCGGTGCCGCAAGCGGTCAGCATGGTGGCGCCCAGCGTCAGCAGGGTCAATGTACGGACGGCACGGAACGTCTGGGCAGCGGACATATCGGTTCTCCTTAACGGCTCGCCCGGACGGTAGCCGGACGGGCTGCGGATTGGTTTGCGGCGGCGATCTGGCCGGCGGGACGGACGGCCACCAGATTGGGGCCGGCCACGATCGCCTCGATCACTCTGCTGCTGGACGTATTCACAATCCGTACCAACTCACCCTGGGAACCATCGGCCAGGGATTTACCCTGGGTCGTCAGGGTCATCAGGTCCGACTGAAGCATGATGGTCACCATCGCCCCCTTGGCCACCAGCACCGGTTCCCGCACGTCGCGGCTGTTCACAGCCTGATTGGGCGTGACGGTGCGGCGCAGGGTTTTGCCAACCAGATCAGTGCTATCGGTGACAGCCCCGGCAATCAGCCGGTCACGGGGGGTGCGCAGATAGGTCAGATCACCCTCGCTGATGACCTCCCCGGTCTGCAGGCGGCGGGTCAGGACCGGCAGTTCCACCATATCGATGGCACGACCGGTAACGGTCTGGCGCATCAGTTCAGGTCCACTGGCTGGCGCCACCAGATCGGCGGTCAGGCGGCCACGGGCGGGCTCATAGGCAAGATTTTCCACCCGGACGGAGGCGTCGCTGCCGGTCGGCAAAAACAGGCTCAAGGTACGGTTATCGAGCTGGATATCCACGTCGGCACCGGTGCCCGCCTGGATCAGGGCGGTCCGCAGCGCATCCTGGATGCCAGCGGTGCTGACCTCCACCGCTTCCCGCTTTATCTGCGCATTGTCGTAGGGGCTGATGGGCCGCCAGGTGATGCCGTTTGCGCCAGCGATCCGCGCCAGCATGCCGGCATCCAATGTCAGGCTGCTGCCGGGGGCGGGGGCCGCCATCACCATCCGCGCCGCAACATCCGCCGGCAGCCCATCGAACAGATCGCCCAGGGTGATCTGGGTGGCGGCGACCGAGCCGGCGGGCTTCAAGGTCGCGGCGCTGGCGATGGGGGCCGACAGCAGCGTGGCGGAAAGCAGGAGGGCGGCGAGGCGGTTCATTATCGTTCTCCGGCGGCGGAAGCAGCGGATAAGGTAGGGCTTAGCGGAGCTGGCTGACCGACTGCATCATCTGGTCGGTGGTGGAGATGACGCGGGAGTTCATCTCGTAAGCCCGTTGGGCCGTGATGAGCTGGGTGATCTCTGCCACGATATTGACGTTGGAGGTCTCCACGGCACCCTGCATCAGGCGACCGAAGCCGGGCCCGCCGGGATTGCCGGCCACGGCAGCGCCAGAGGCCGGCGTTTCCAGCAGCAGATTGTCGCCAATCGCTTCCAGGCCGGCCGTGTTGGGGAAGGTGGCCAGCTGGATCTGGCCGACATTCTGCAATTCCACCTGGCCATCGATCTTGGCCAGCACTTCGCCATTCGGGTTGACCGTGATGTCGACCGTGTTTTGCGGGATGGCGATGCCAGGGATCACCTGATAGCCGTCATGGGTGACGATGGTGCCTTCTGGCGACAGGCCCAGCGTGCCATCGCGGGTATAGGCCGTCTCACCGTTCGGCAACTGGACCTGGAAATAGCCCTGGCCGTTGATGGCGATATCCAGCGTGTTGCCGGTGGGGTTGATGTTGCCCTGCTCGTTGATCCGGTAGATGGCAGCGGCCTTGACACCCGTGCCGACCTGGATGCCCGAGGGGACGATGGTGCCGGCATCGGACGAGGTGGAGCCGACGCGACGCTGGTTCTGGTACAGCAGGTCCTGGAACTCAGCCCGCTGACGCTTGTAACCGGTCGTCGTCATATTGGCGATATTGTTGGAGATGGTTTCCACGTTCAACTGCTGGGCCAGCATGCCGGTGGAGCCGATGGAGAGGCTACGCATTTTCCTGATCCCCTTTACTGAGCGCGGGCGAGTTGACGGATCGCGGTGCGGATCCGTTCATGTTCGGTATCGATCATCTTCTGGACGTTTTGATAGGTGCGCATGACGTCGATCATCTGCGTCATCTCCACCACGCTCTGCACGTTGGAGCCTTCCAGCGCCCCCTGGGCAATATCGGGCTGGGCAACGGCAATTTCTTCCTGGTCGGTGGTGTAAAGGCCGCCGCCCAACTCGGTCATCCGCTGCTGATCGGCGAAATTCACCACCTTCAACCGACCGACCTGACCCTGTTCAGTCTCGATTGTGCCGTCACCCCGGATGAAGACCTGGGTGGTATCGGCCGGCAGGGTGAGGCGCTGGTTGTTCTGATCCAGGATCGGCAGGCCGGCGCGATCCACCAGTTCCCGGTTGGCATTGAGCTGAAGCGAGCCACCCCGGGTGTAGCGCGGGCCGGAGAGCGTCTCCACGGCGAAGTAACCCTCCCCCCGCAGCGCCACATCCATCTGATTGCTGGTCACAGTCAGCGGGCCGGCGTTGGTATTGCGCATCAGGCCGTAATCCTGGACGAAGCTCATCTTGTCGCCCTTACGGTCCGGCTGTTCCAGATATTCAAGGAACAGCATGCGCTGCGACTTGAAGCCGGTCGTGTTCATGTTGGCGATATTGTTGGAAACCACTTCCATCTGCCGGCGCAGGGCTTCCTGCCGGGACAGCGTGATGTAGAGTGAATTTTCCATCGTCTTACCCTCTGGAACAAACCAACGGGCTGGGCGGCCCGGTCGGGAATGTTAAAAGCAATCAGCGTGCCAAGTGAGGGATTCAGCCATTTTCAGGCTATCGGCATCGGGGATGGGCAAGAAGTGCCGCCCTTGCCCCAGCAGGCCGGATGGGCCAGATTGACCGCATGATCCTGCCCGACCTGCTACGCCCCGGCCTTGACCTTGTTTTTTGCGGTACGGCCCCCTCGCGCATCTCCGCCGCCCAGGCGGCTTATTATGCCAATCCGGGTAACCGTTTCTGGCCGACCCTGTGGGAGATCGGCCTGCTGCCCGAGCGCTGGCGGGCCGCGCAATATCCGGGCCTGCTGGACCTGGGGATCGGACTGACCGACCTGAACAAGACCGAGATTGGCAATGATGCCGACCTGTCGCCGGACGCTTTCGATGTCACCGGCTTCCAGGTCAAGATGCGCGCCCATCGTCCGGCGGCCATCGCCTTTACCAGCAAGAATGGCGCGCGCGTCTTTCTGGGGCGCAACGCCGTTATTTCCTGGGGTCGGCAACCGGCGGACTGGGAGGGGATCGCGCTTTTCGTGCTACCATCCCCCTCCGGCCAGGCCCGGCGTTCTTTTGATCTGATGCCCTGGCGCGCGGTGGCTGCCTTTGTCGCTGCAAGACGGGCGGCAGCCATGCTACCATCACCGACAGTTTGAAGGGCTGATGGGGGACAGGTTCATGCCCGACCAGGACGATATTGATGCAATGTTCGGGGAAATGGCTGGCGGCGGCAGCGTCAAGGTCGTGCCTGAGCAGCCGGAAATCTCCGCCGTCTATGATACGGAAGTGGAGATGAGCGTTGTGTTGGGCACCTCCAACATCCGTGTCCGCGACCTGTTGAAGCTGGGCCGTGGCGCTATTGTGGAGCTGGATCGCAAGATCGACGACCTTTCCGATATCGTTGTGTCCGGCCGGATGGTGGCGCGCGGTGAGGTGACCATCGTCGAAGACAAGATTGCCGTCACCTTCCGTGAATTTGCCCGGATCAATAACTGATCAGCCCCACGGGGCGCCGCGGCAGGGGCCTGCCGTCTCTCCATACAGGCAAAAAAAAGCCGGCTGCGATTGGCAGCCGGCCAGAGATGAAGGGAGCCTCATAAGGAGGTAAAGTCCCTAACCGTGGCGCATATGCAACGGTCAAGTCACTTTTATATAGACCAGATCGACGGGCTTTAAAAGGGAAAAAGCGTGTCGATGATAACACACTCAAAATTTAACCACTCTCTGTCACAGGCGTTGCTGCATGGCGGGGTCAATCGCCACGCACCTCTTCCACCATCTCCTCCAGCCGATCAAAATCCTGGATGATCAGGCTATTGCCTTGACGAATAACAAGATTATCCCGCGAAAGGTCGCTCATCACCCTGGCCACGGTCTCCCGCGTCGTGGAGACGCGGCTGGCAATATCAGAGTGGATCGGCACCGGCGTGATCTCAGCGGTATTATCATCGCGCATGCCAGCCTTGGCCAGACGCAGCAACTCCGCATGGACCCGGTTATTCGCCCCCAGGGTGGAAAGGTCCATGATTCGACCGGTAGAGGTGCGGACGATATGGGCCAGGCGGCGCATGACCAGGGTGCCGATGGCCGGATGCGTGGTTACCGTCTCCAGGAACAGGCGGGGCGACATGAAAGCGACCAGCGTTTCCGTCAATGCCACGATGGAGGCGGAGCGGGGGCCGCTATCAATGGCCGATAATTCCCCCAGATAGCCCCCAGACTCGATATCGTCGAAGGTGATTTCCCGGCCGGAGAGGGAATAGTTCACGACGCGGACGCGGCCCTCTACGATCAGGCAGACGTCCCGGCTGTCTGATGCCCGGTCCACAATCTGTTCGTGGGGATGGAAATGCCGCCAACTGCATTGGCGTGCAATGGCGGCACGCTGCTCCACGCTTAGCGCTTGCAGCAGTTCGATACGATCGAGATTGGCAGGATTGGCTTCGCTCACGGGTATAGCATCCGGCTGCGGAATGATTGGAAGTCAGTATATCTGTCGCGGGCGCCGCGGGATAGAGCCGCTTCCGGTCCATTGGTGCCCGCGCCCCTGATCCAGACGCTATTCCCGCTTTTAGTCAGGCGCGCAGATACCACTCCCATTCCAGCGGGGTCACCTGGGCGGCGAATTTCGCCCGCTCCGCCTGTTTTGTGATGGCATAGGTATCGACAAAAGCATCCCCGAACCATTGGCGCAGGATGGAGGAGGTGGTGAACAGCGTCAGCGCGGTTCCCCATTCGGTCGGCAGATGAGGGGCGCTTGCTTCATAGGCATTCCCCTCCAGTGGCGGGCCGGGATCAATATGCTCGTCCAGGCCGTGGAGCAGCCCGGCCAGCATGCCCGCCAGCACCAGATAGGGATTGGCATCGGCCCCGGCGATCCGATATTCCACCCGCCGGCTTTCCGGCCCGCCGGCGGGTATGCGCAGAGGTGCGGTTCGGTTATTCACGCCCCACCCGATGATGGTGGGCGCGTAGGAACCGACCTGGAAGCGTCGCCAGCTATTGGCACCGGGCGCAGCCAGGGCCATGGTCGCCGGCAATGTCTGCGCCATCCCGCCGATGGCCTGCCGCAACAGCAGGGAGCCTTCCGGCGCAGGATCGGCGAAGATATTCTCCCCCGCATCATTCAGCACGCTCATATGGATATGCATGCCGCTGCTGGCCTGGTCGGCATAAGGCTTGGCCATGAAGGTGGCTTCAAAGCCGTGGCGCCGCGCCACTCCCTGGACCACGCGCTTGAACAGCACGGCATCGTCGGCTGCACGCAGGGCATCGGGCCGGTGGTTCAACGTGATTTCATATTGGCCCGGCCCATATTCAGCAATGGCGGTGCCGGCTGGAATGCCCTGGGCTTGCGCGGCGGCTGTGATCTCATCCAGCACATCCTCGAAATCCTCCAGCTCGGCCAGCCCATAAACCTGGGTACGGTCCTGGACCCGCCCACTGCGGGGGCTGGTGGGGGGAGAAGGCTGCGCGCCGGGTGCTCTATCACGGTCGATCAGATAAAATTCAAGCTCCACGGCCACGACGGGCGTAAGGCCGCGCTGGCGTAACGCCGCCTGCAACGTTTCCACCAGGGACCGGGGGGCATAGGGGAACGGGCTGCCATCCTCCCCCCGCATCGATAATAGCACCTGCCCCAGCGGCTTGGCCGACCAGGGCACACGGGTCAGCGTTCCCGGCACCGGGCGGCACACCCGGTCCGGCACACCCTTTTCAACCGACATGCCGGTCTCTTCCACCGTATCGCCGGTGATATCGACGGCGAAGGTGCAGCCGGGCAGGGCCACCCCTTCCTTATAGAGCTTATCAAGCTCCGCGATGGGCACCCGTTTGCCCCGAAACACCCCGCACAGGTCAGGCAACAGTGCGTCCACCGCGATGATATCGGGATGGGCTTGGCGGAAGGCCGCGATTTCGGCGGAAAGGTCGGGGGCGGTCATGGGAAAGGTCCGCGGGTTGATAATGGCGGGCATGGCACCGTGTCGGACAGCTTCTGTCAAGCACGGCGCAGCACCCGTCAGGGGGTTCGTGGGAAGTGCAGATAGATTTCATCAAAAATCAGACGCGCATCAATGTTCAGCGCGTGCAGAATCAAGATCATTTCGAGCACATCAACCCGGCGCTGCCCGGTCTCATACGAAGAAATGAAGGATTGGGGTTTGCCTAATCGACGCGCCAACTCTTGCTGCGTCACTTTGGCATTGCGGCGGGCACGCTCCAGGCATGCGCCAACAATTGCGTGTTCCCGAGGGGCGATCAGCACAGCGATTTCTCCCGAATTTTTGCGGCAGCTCGCTGTAAATTGAAAAATCCGATATTGAAAAATCCGATATCCCTGCCAGACTCAAACGGTTGCATGGATATCTCGGAAACTAAACCGACATAATCCAGTATGGCATCCGGGGAAACTAGTAGTAGGAAGGGGCGAGACAATGAAAATAACAAATATTTCCATTACTGTGCGAATAACATCGATCATCGTCATGATGCTCGTGATGATGTCGTTAATAATGTTCATTGGTGAACGAAACATTAATAAGGTGAATGGAAACTATACATCGCTTATAAAGGAAGAAGTATACGCGATGGTCAAGCTGGCACGTACTAACCGGACGGTTATTGCTGCTGGTCAGCAGACATACAGAGCGATGGCTATGGATGAGGAGGCGCAGATTAACGTTGCCATCGCCGAAGCGCGTACCAGCATGGATCAAGCTGCATCCGATTACAAAGACCTGCGCGGTCTGGTGCCGGCTTGGAGTGAGGAAGTTCGCAGCCTGGAAAATGGATTGGCTGGATTGCGACAAGAATTTGCCCAAATTGAACAGATTCTCATTGAGAACCGCGATGAAGAGGCGGGTAAGGCGATCAGCGAACGGTTTGACCCTAAAATGGTGTCTTTGCGCGACGCGAATATTCGCCTGACCGAGGAGATCCGGCGGGCCATTGAAGATCGGGCCCAGCAGGCGACGGATCAAGTGGTGACGGCGACGGCCAGCATGCTGACCATCGGCGGGGTTGGCGCCTTGGTTGCTGTTGCCTTGTCGCTTTACATTGCCATCGGCACCATCACCCGCCCGTTAAGCCGGTTGACAGAGACGATGCGCAAGGTGGCGGACGGTAATCTGGATCTGGCTGTTCCTGGTCTTGGCCGGGGGGATGAAGTGGGGCATCTGGCCAGTGGCCTGGAACAGTTCCGCCGGAATGCCCAGGAAACCGAGCGTATGCGCGCCCAGATGAAGGCGGCGGAAGAGAACGCCGCGGCAGAGCGCCGTCGCGCCCTGCATGATATGGCCAGCCAGTTCGAGCGGAATGTGAAATCGGTTGTAACGCTGGTTGCAAGCTCAGCGACCGAATTGCAAGGTAGCGCGCAGGAACTTTCCGCCATGGCTGAACAGACCCGTCAGCAAAGCGCTGCCGTCTCCAGCGCGACGGAGCAGACATCAGCAAATGTGCAAACGGTTGCGGCTTCTGCCGAGGAGATGACCAGTTCCATTGGTGAGATTACGCGGCAGGTTGGTTCTTCTGCCACTATCTCCCGCGAGGCCAGCGACCGCGCGCTGGAAACCAACCGCACCATCCAGGAACTGGCTTCGGAGGCCAAGGCCATCGGTGCCGTGGTGCAGTTGATCGCCGATATTGCAAGCCAGACCAACTTGCTGGCCTTGAATGCGACTATTGAAGCCGCCCGCGCCGGGGAAGCCGGTAAAGGCTTCGCGGTCGTTGCGTCGGAAGTTAAGAGCTTGGCGACCCAGACGGCCAAGGCGACGGAGGATATTTCCAGCCGTATCGCTGCTGTGCAGCAGGCGACCGACAGTGCCGTCGCCGCCACGGTGGAGGTGACCCAGACCATCGGCAATATCAATGAGATCGCCACCACCATTGCTGCTGCTGTGGAGGAACAGGATGCAGCCACGCGGGAAATTGCCCGCAACGTGCAGCAGGCGGCCATTGGCACACAGGAAATCAGCAGCAATATCAGCGGCGTCAATGAAACAGCCCAGGGAACGGGCGAGGCTGCCGGTTCTGTGTTGAGTGCCGCAGCCCAACTCTCGCGTGAAGCGGAGCGTCTGACTCTGGAAGTTGATCGCTTCCTGTCCGAAGTGCGGGCCGCCTGATCGCAGCGCCGTCCCCGTCATACCATGCGGGGACGGCGCGGCCAGGGCAGGGCAGGCACCATGATACCGGCAAAAATCAGAACCATGCCGGCCATGCGCAGCGGGCCGAAACTTTCATCAAAGGCGAGATGCGCCGTAATCGTGCCGACAACGGGCACCAGCAGGGAGAAGGGCGCCACCATCCCAGCGCGGTACGTCTTCAACAGAAAGCCCCAGATCCCGAAGGCCACCAGGGTGGAAAGAACGGCGATGTAAAGCAGGGACAAACCCGCGGTCCAGGTGACATGGGTCAGCGCGTGGCCGATCCGCTCCGGCCCCTCCAGCAGCAGTGACAGGGCGAGTGCCGGCAAGGGCGGAATCAGGCTCAGCCAGACCATCAGCGGGAAAGTGGGCGTCGGGGGCAGGCGCCGTGTCAACACATTGCCCATGGCCCAACTGGCGGCTGCCAGAAGGGTTAGGGCAAATCCCATCCAGGTTACATCCAGTCCGACAGTGCTGGCTGTGATGATCAGACCGGCAGCAGCGATTGCCGCCCCTGTCACCTGCCGGCGGCCCGGTTTCTCGGCCAGGATAGGCACGGCCAGCAGCATGGTAATGAAGGCCTGGCTTTGCAGCACGACAGATGCCAGCCCCGCGGACATGCCTTTATCCAGGGCGGAAAATAGAAAGGCGTAATGGCCGATAAAAAGGAATGTCGCCACCAGGGCCATGTCGCGCCAGCGCAGCCCGGCGGGCTTGGCGATGAAAAGGGCTGGCAAGGCGGCCAGCATGAAGCGAAGCGCGGTCAGCAGGAGCGGTGGAAAGCCGGTCAGTGCCAGCTTGATGACGACAAAATTCAACCCCCAGATCAGGGCAACAAGCACGGCAAGGGCAATATGACGGGGGCGCATCAAAACCATCGTGGCCAGGATGAGAGGACACTATCCCCTCATCCTGGCCACGATTGTGCAACTGCTAACATGTCATGCGGACAATGGGAGCCTGACGTTCCTGTTGCCAGACGGGTGCAGCAAAAAATCAGCCAATGGTGATTCTCTCGCCCTTCGGCGACTGCTTGGAATATGACGGCACGAGCATGCCGGCTGCCACATTCTCCAGATCCTCGTCCGACAGTTCGGAGGAACGCATATTGTCGATGGCTTCATCCAGCGTGCCGCGCAGGGCTTCGATATCCACATTGATCCCGTTGGCGCTGGCGAAGCTCAGCACTTCCTGGGCCAGGACATCACGGTCCTCAATGCCCGACAGCCGATCCACGAGAGCCGGATCGGCAAAAATGGCATCCCGCAGGGTGACCATGTTTTCATCATAGTGGGCGGTACCGGTCATTGCTCATTCTCCATAAATGAAGGATTCGGTAAACAGCATGGCCTTTGCTGCTCATCGGCCATGAAAATGTACTTAGGCAGGGCCAGATGAGGGCCGGCGTTTGCCGCCACCATCTATTTTCGGGGCATCGCTTCGCGTCCCCGCGGCGACCATCTCCAATTCCTCGTCTGAGAGTTCGCCCTCATGGACAGAGGCAAGTTCCTCTTTCATGGCTTGGCGTACAGTGCCGCTATCAACAGAGATTTTGTTGGCACTCGCAACGGCCATCAACTCGTCCAGCACCGCTTCCTGGTCCGCGATTGTGGAAAGGCGAGACAACAGCGCGCGATCTGCCATCACCGTATCACGCAGCGCCGCCAGAGAGGCTGTGGAGGAGTGATTGCCAGACATCGGATGCTCCAATCAAATTGGCAGATTTGCTGAAACGATAAATAGGCCATCTCTGTGATCCCTGCATCCGTTCGGCGCTTTGCCGGATGGCTTAAACACTTTGCCGAAATGCGGGTACTTGTCCTGCCGCGGTGGCGGATGCACTCTTGCCCGCAACACCATCAGGCAAAAGGGGCCACCACGGCCCAGGAGGACAGGATGGACGCCAACGCCACCCCAAGCTGGCACGACAAGGCCGCCCGGCTTCAGTTCCGCAATCAGGCCTTCATTGATGGCCGGTTTGTGGATGCCGCCAGTGGCAAGCGTTTCGACTGTATCAGCCCACGCGACGGCAAGGTGCTGACCCAGGTTGCGGAATGCGATGCGGAGGATGTGGACCGCGCCGTGGCCGCGGCCCGCCGCACCTTTGAGAATGGCGTCTGGCGCGACCGGCACCCCCGCGCGCGCAAAAGCGTGCTGGCAAAGCTGGCGCAGTTGATGGAGGAGAATGCCGACGAGCTGGCATTGCTGGAAACGCTGGACATGGGCAAGCCCATCCGCGATGCCCGCAATGTCGATATCCCCCTGTCGGTACGCTGCGTGCAATATTACGCCGAGGCCATCGACAAGCTTTATGATCAGGTGGGCCCCAGCGGCCCGGACGCCATGTCCCTGATCCTGCGGGAGCCGCTGGGGGTGATCGGCGTTGTCGTGCCCTGGAACTTCCCCCTGATGATGGCGGTGTGGAAGATCGCCCCGGCGCTGGCGACGGGTAATTCTGTCGTGCTGAAACCGGCGGAACAATCGCCCCTGACGGCCCTGTTCCTGGCGGAACTGGCCGTGCAGGCAGGGCTGCCGGAAGGGGTGCTGAATGTCGTGCCCGGCTTCGGGGAGACGGCCGGCCAAGCGATCGGCCGGCACATGGATGTGGATATGCTGGCCTTTACCGGCTCCACCGAGGTTGGCAAATATTTCATGCGCTATTCAGGCGAAAGCAACCTGAAGCGCGTGTCGCTGGAATGCGGCGGCAAAAGCCCGCATATCATCCTGCCCGATGCGCCCGACCTGGACCGCGCCGCGCGGGAGGCTGTGGGCGGTATTTTCTTTAACCAGGGTGAGGTCTGCACCGCCGGTTCCCGCCTGCTGGTGCATGAAAGCATCAAGGACGAATTCCTGGAGCGGGTAACCCACCATGCCGCCCGCTGGAAGCCCGGCGACCCGCTGGACCCGAAAAGCACCATGGGTGCCATGGTCGATGCCCGCCAGCATGAACGGGTGCTGTCCTACATCGCCAAGGGCAAGGCGGAAGGGGCGGCCCTGCGCCTGGGTGGCTTCGCCGCACGGGAGGAGACGGGCGGTTTTTATATCGAGCCGACCCTGTTCGACCGCGTGGACAACAATATGACCATCGCGCGGGAGGAGATTTTCGGCCCTGTCCTGTCCACCATCAGCTTTTCCAGCACGGAAGAGGCGTTCCGTATCGCCAATGACACGATCTATGGCTTGGCGGCGGCCGTCTGGACCCGCGATATCAGCACGGCGATGAAAGCGGCCCGCGCGATCCGGGCCGGCAGTGTCTGGATCAACTGCTATGATGGCGGCGATATCACCGTACCCTTCGGCGGCTTCAAGCAATCGGGCTTCGGACGTGACAAAAGCCTGCACGCGATGGAGAAATATACCGATTTGAAGAGCGTCTGGATCGACCTCTCCTAGAAACCATTTCCGACAATCGCCATAATGGCTGATGCGACGGGTTGAACCGGGGCCGATTTCCGGCTAGGTCACTGTTGTAAAGGTCTTCAAACCAGGAGCGCTTCCCTTGCTCGTTCATCCGATCCGTCTCGACGAAGAAGAAAAGCCGGACACCGAGGCCAAGGAACAGGCGAAGGCCCCGCCCGGCGTGGCGCAGAACCTGTTCAAGGCCCGCACGATCCTGCTGTTTGGCGAGATCAACCAGAAGGTGGCGCAGGCCGTCGTCGCCCAGTTGCTGGCCCTTGCCGCTGAAAATGACGAACCGATCAAGCTGGTGATCAACTCGCCCGGCGGTCACGTCGAATCCGGCGACACGATCCATGACATGATCCGCTTCATCAAGCCGAAGGTGAAGGTGCTGGGTACCGGCTGGGTCGCTTCCGCTGGCGCGCACATTTTTCTGGGTGCCGCCAAGGAAGATCGCTACTGCCTGCCCAACACCCGCTTCATGATCCACCAGCCGGCCGGTGGTGTGGGTGGCCCCGCCACCGATATCGCCATCGAGGCGAAGGAGATCATCAAGATGCGTCATCGCATCAACGCGGTGATCGCCCGTGAAACCGGCCAGCCGATCGAGCGGGTGGCCGTGGACACCGACCGTAATTTCTGGATGTCGGCTGAAGAGGCCAAGGAATACGGTATCGTGTCCCACGTTATCGAGACTGCCGACGGGTTCTGATCCCACCGGGATTACCATCGGAAAAGAAAACGCGCCCGGCACATCACCGGGCGCGTTTTCTTTTTCAGTCATTTGTAGAACCGGTCAGGGGGCTTTCAGGCCCCCCGCCAATCCCGCTTCAGGCGTGCTTTTCCAGGGCGGCGACACCGGGCAGGGTCTTGCCTTCCAGCCATTCCAGGAAAGCGCCGCCGGCGGTGGAAACGTAGGAGAACTTGTCGGCCACGCCGGCATGTTCCAGCGCTGCGACCGTATCACCGCCGCCAGCAACCGACAGCAGGCGGCCCTGCTGGGTCAAGGCGGCAACCAGACCGGCAACGGCATTGGTGCCACTGTCGAAGGGCTGAATCTCGAATGCGCCCATCGGGCCATTCCAGACCAGGGTCTTGGCGCCCTGAAGTTTGAGGGACAGGAATTCAACCGTCTTCGGGCCGACATCCAGCATCATCTCGTCAGCGGCGATGTCGGTGACATCGGCCAGACGATGGGCGGCACCGGCCTTGAATTCCTTGGTCATCATGCCGTCAACCGGCAGCAGCAGCTCACAGCCCGAAGCCGCTGCCTTGTCCATGATGGCGCGGGCCTGATCGGCCATGTCCACTTCACACAGCGACTTGCCGACAGAGACGCCCTTGGCGAACAGGAAGGTGTTGGCCATACCGCCGCCCAGCACCAGCATGTCGACCTTAGCCACCATGTTCAGCAGCAGTTCCAGCTTGCTGGAGATTTTGGCCCCGCCAACCACAGCGGCCACCGGCCGTTCCGGCGCCGCCAGGGCCTTGCCCAGTGCTTCCAGTTCCGCCTGCATCAGACGGCCAGCGGCAGACGGCAGCAGGTGGGCAACGCCTTCGGTGGAGGCATGGGCGCGGTGTGCGGCGGAGAAGGCGTCATTGACATAGACATCGCCCAGCGCGGCGATGGCCTTGGCCAGTTCCGGATCGTTCTTCTCTTCCCCCGCATGGAAGCGGGTATTTTCCAGGATCAGCACGCCGCCAGCCGGCAGGGCAGCGATGGCATTGCTGGCGGTTTCGCCCACGCAATCAGCGGCGAAGGCGACCGGGGCGCCCAGCGCCTTTTCCACCGACGACACCACCTGACGCAGGCTGTTCTTTTCATCCGGGCCATTCTTGGGGCGACCGAAATGCGACAGCACCACCACCTTGGCGCCCTTGGCGGCGATTTCCTTCAGGGTGGGGATCAGACGGTCGATGCGGGTGGTGTCGGACACCTGCCCATCGGCCACGGGCACATTCAGGTCGGCCCGGACCAGCACGGTCTTGCCGGCAACGTCGATAGTATCCAGGGTCTGGAAGCGCATGACGGATTTCCCCGAGGGCTTGAAGAATATTTCGCATTGAGTGCGCAAAAGCGGGCGGAGGGAAGCACAAAAGTGCGCCCCCGGCAACTGCGCCGCCGACGATCTGTCACGGGCAGAATGCAAAAAAAAGCGGCGGCTGCGATAGACAGGATTTGAAACACTTGTCATCGTTCTGTCGCAAATGAGGCTGGGCGCGGGAGAATCACCTTCTGCCGCCCCTGTTTCCACCATGGAGCATAGGGCGAAACGGACCATGTCCCCCCGTGAAATCGAACTGAAATTGTCGGTACGCGCCGAGGATATGGACCGGCTGCGCAAATTGCCGGTTCTGGCCACGCCAGGGGCCAAACCCGCCGCCAAGTCGCTGGACAGCGTCTATTTTGATACGGCGGACCGGTTGTTGCAGAAAAATGGCTTGTCGCTGCGCGTGCGCCGGCAGGGCAAGAAGCTGGTTCAGACGCTGAAATCCGCCCCGCCGCCGGGGATCGGCGCCCTGGTCCGGGGGGAATGGGAGGTGCCCGTACCGGGGCCAGAACCAGATATCGCGCTGTTGCCCGATCCGGACGTGCTGGCCCCGCTGGGGCCCCTGACCAATGCTGATCTGCTGCCCTTGTTTGAAACCCGCATCCGCCGCCAGATCCGCCTGATCACCCCGGAAGAGGGGATGAAGGTGGAGGTGGCGATTGATCAGGGGGAGATCACCACCCCGCAAGGCGCTGTGCTGCCCGTCCATGAACTGGAACTGGAGCTGGTGGAAGGGGAGGATACGGCCTGCCTTTACCGCATGGCCCGCGCCATCCATGAACAGGTGCCGATGCGGCTGGAAATGGCCACGAAGTCAGCGCGCGGCTATGCGCTGGCCGATGGGGCGGAGCCGCAAACCCAGCGTGCCGCCAAGCTGGCGCTGAGTGACGAGGCGACGGTGGAAGAGGCGCTGGCCGACATTGTGCGAAGCTGCCTTGTCCACCTGACTGCCAATGAACAGGCCACCCTGACCGGTGACGATCCGGAAGGGGTGCATCAGATGCGGGTGGCCTTGCGCCGGCTGCGCTCCACCTTTCAGATCTTCCGGCCCTTGATCCCCACGGAACAAGCGGAAAAGCTGGTGCCGGAAATCAAATGGCTGGCGGGCTCCCTGGGCGCGGCGCGGGAATGGGATGTCTTCCTGGGGGAATTGCTGCCCCCGGTCAGCGCCGCCTTGGTCGATCATCCGGGGTTGGCGGCTTTGGAGAAGGCCGCTCAGGCAGCCCGCCGTGATGGGTATGCGGAGGCGCGCGCCGCCGTCGGCTCCCCCCGCTATACGGCTCTGCTGCTGGATCTGGCAGCCTGGCTGGATGGGCGGCATTGGCGCAACCAGCCGGTCAGCGAACGTTCGGCCCTGCTGTTGCGCCCCGTTACGGAACTGGCCGCCGCTTTGCTGGACAAGCGCCTGCGCAAGGCCCGCAAGGAGGGCAAGGGCTTTGCCCATGCCGGCGCGGAACAGCGGCACGAGTTGCGCATCGCCTTGAAAAAGCTGCGCTATGCGGCCGATTTCTTCCGGGGTCTGTACGAGGGCAAGGCCCTGAAACGCTTCCTGGAGGATCTGTCCAGCCTGCAGGACCGGTTAGGCCATCTTCAGGATGTCGCCACCATCACCAAGTTGATGGATGAGCTTGAGGGCCGGTCCGGCCTGCCCAAAGGATGGCAGCGCGGGGCGGGGCTGGTGATCGGCTGGCATGCGCGCGGCCTGCATGATGGGGAAGAGGCAGTGGTGCGCGACTGGCGCCGCTTTGCGGAGACGGCCCCGTTCTGGAAGCGGCCATCGGCTGACGATCCGGCTGCCGATCTGTGATCGTCACCGGCTGCACATCGCGCCGATGAGAGAGTGAAAGGAAGAGCATGCTTACGGTCCTGGTCAGCAATATCAAAGGCGGCGTCGGCAAGACGACCATTTCCACCCATCTTGCCGCCGCCTTCGCCACTGCCGGCCACCGCACCATTCTGGCGGAGATGGACCGGCAGAAATCGGCCTCCGGCTGGCTGAAGCGTCGGTCGGAAAAAGCAGCACCCATTGAAGGCCGGGACTGGACCAAGCAGGTTGGCGATGTGCCCGACGGGCCGGGGCGGCTGGTGATCGATGTCCCGGCGGCGATGAAGCCCAAGGATGTGGAAGATCTGGTGAAGCTGGCCGATCTGGTCGTGCTGCCACTCCTGCCCGGTGCCTTTGATGAGGCGGCGACGGAACGGTATTTGAAGCGGCTGGATGAGTTGAAATCTATCCGCAAGAACAAGGTGCCCGTTGCCATCATCGGTAACCGGTTGCGCCCGCGCACCAAGGCCGCCGACCGGTTGGACCAGTTTCTGGAAGGGGTGGGGCATCAGGTGGTGACCCGCCTGCGCGACAGTCAGCTTTATCCCGATCTTGCGGCCGAAGGGCTCGCCCTTTTTGACCTGACCAGCAAGCGCGCCCTTGATATCAAGGCGGACTGGGTGCCGCTGTTGAGCTTTATCGACAAAGTCGCCTGATTGTCTCATGCTGAGGTCAAACGTATGTTTGACAGAGGAAGCAGCATGAGCGCGGCATTACAGGCGATACCGGTCGGCGAACTGGCTGCACGGGTGGGGCAGCGCGTCGGCTCTTCCCCTTGGGTGTTGATCGACCAGGACCGTATCAACCGGTTTGCCGACGTGACCGGGGACCACCAGTTCATCCATGTCGATCCTGAACGGGCGGCCCGGGAAGCGCCATTCGGCGGAACGGTGGCCCATGGTTATCTGACGCTGTCCCTGCTGGCGGGGTTGTTTCAACAGGCCGTTCCCCCGCTGGAAGGGGCGAGCATGATGGTGAATTACGGGCTGAACGCCGTGCGTTTCCTTGCACCCGTCCGGACGGGCCGGCGTATCCGCGCCCATTTCACGCTGAAACAGGCAAGCCAGCGTCAGCCCGGCCAGTGGCTGATTGTCTTTGTTGCCAGCATGGAGATTGAGGGGGAGGAAAGACCGGCCCTGACGGCGGAAAATGTGCTGCTGGTCATGGTGCCGCCAGGGCCGGGGGACGTGCCGGAAGGTTAAAGCATCAGGCGCCCGCCGGTGACCGGGATGATGGCGCCGGTGATGTATGAGGATTCCGGGGAGGCGAGCATCACATAGGCCGGCGCCAGTTCCGCCGGCTGACCGGCCCGGCCCAGGGGCGTATTGCTGCCGAAGGATTCGACCTTCTCCGCCGGCATGGTGGAGGGGATCAGCGGTGTCCAGATCGGCCCTGGCGCAACCGCATTCACGCGGATACCTTTTTCCGCCACCATCCCGGCGAGACCGGCCGTGAAATTGGCGATGGCCCCTTTTGTGGTGGCATAGGCCAGCAATTGCGGGTTGGGGTCTTTGGCATTGATGGAACTGGTATTGATGATACTCGCGCCGGGTTTCATCACCGCGATGGCGGCCTTTGCCAGATAGAACTGGCTATGGATGTTGGTGCGGAAGGTAATGTCCCATTCCTCCGCAGTGATATCGGCAATATCGGCAAAGGAGGCCTGGTGGGCGGCATTATTGACCAGGATATCCAGCCGGCCAAACTGTTCCATCGCACGGTCCACAAGATGGCGGCAATGCGCTTCCTCGCAGATGTCGCCGGCGATCAGCAGCGGTTCGCGTCCCGCATTTTTAACCCACCTTCCGGTTTCCGCCGCATCATCATGTTCATCGTAATAGGAGATGATGACATCCGCCCCTTCCCGGGCAAAGGCGATGGCAACGGCACGACCGATGCCGGAATCACCGCCAGTGATCAAGGCCACCCTTCCTTGCAGCCGGCCGCTGCCGCGATAAGTTTCTTCACCATGATCGGGTTTCGGGTCCATGGCGGCCGTGTGGCCCGGCATGTCCTGTTGTTGCCGGGGCTGAGGCGGGCGGGGGGCGTCAAAGCGCGGATCGTCCAGCATGGTGGCTCCTGCATCGTCGGAATGGGGAGGGAGGGGCGGCATCGTGCAGCCGCTTCTTAATCAGATAACGGCGTTCAGCCCTGGCGGTTTCCTGATACGGCATGAAGGGCGGATGCGACCTGCCGCGTATCCTGGCTGTGCCGGGCCAGATCGCCGACCGAAACGATGCCCACCAGCCGCTTGTCCCGGTTCACGACAGGGAAGCGGCGCAGGCGGTTATCCTCGATGTTATCGCCCAGGCTTTCTGTCGTCTCATCCTCGAAAAGATAGCGGATATCGGTGGACATCACCTCCCGCACCGGCGTGTCGGGTAATCGGCCATCGGCCAAGGCCCGGATGGCAAGGTCACGATCGCTGATCATCCCGACCAGCCGGTCGCCCTCGCTGACCGGCAGAATGCCGGCATCAATCTCCCGCATTTTCCGCGCGGCCTCGCGGATGCTTTCATCCGGCGTGGTCAAGGTCACATCGCGGGACATGATCTCGCTGATCTTCATTTTCATCTCCGTTTGTTTCTTTGGAGGAAACACAAGGGCCGATCTCGGCGCTTCTCGCTGCTGACAGCAGGTGGGTAGCTCTCCGCCGGGCAGAAGGTGGGGCCGGCTTTTGTCACGGGGAAAAGACGAGGGGGCGGGAAACCAAAGGGGGCAACCCGTGGCCTCACCTGTCGGGCATCGGGGTTAGGCCGCCTGCCGACGACGCACATGCAGGGCGCTACGTCGTTACACAGGGGGAGGCACCGTCCCACCCGTCGGCATGAGAGGTTGAGATGAGCGAGGCAAGGACCACGCAGGACCACAGGCTTATCCGCCAATGGGTGGAAGCCCGTAACGGCCGGCCCGCCCATGTGAAGGCGAGTGGTGATGAGGAAGATATCGGGGTGCTGCGCATCCTGTTTGCTGATGGCGATAATCATAGCGCAGGTGCGCTTGAGCCGGTCAGTTGGGAGGACTTCTTCGCCAAATTCGAAGAACGGGAGCTTTGTTTCCTTTATCAGGAAGAAACGGAAACCAATGCTCCCAGCCGCTTCAACAAGCTGATCAGCAGGCATGACCATGAATGATGAACAGCATAAATCCAATCCTGCGGCCCCCGCAGCGGAGAGGCCGGACCAGGGGCAGCGGCTGCGGTCAGCGACCGATACCGGGGAAACGGGTGATAAGGTGGCTTTCCCCGATCCGGCGGCTGCGCCATTGGGCACGGATGACGAGGCGGCGGGGCAGATCGCAACAGGCGGTGCACCGCCGCCTGTTCATACAAGCCGCGCGAATGAAACCGGTGGTGCGGGTGTGTTCCGTTCCATGACAGGGGAGGTCTGGATGAGCAATCAACGATTATTTGGTCTGCTGGCTTTGGGGACGTTGGTGGGGGCCGTTCTGGTGACCGTCCTTTCGCTGCTTTGATAAGGGATGGAAACAACGCGTTTCGCGCCTCTTTCGCTCCAGATTTTATCAAAAGAGGAAGCATCAACACGAAAGAGCCGTTGCCGTGGTGGCAACTCTCACCCCCTGCGCAGCGTTGCCATGACGAACCAACCCAACTTTGCGGAGACAGGATATGACCACGCCGCGCGAACATCTGATCGACTGGCTGCAGGACGCCTATGCGATGGAGGTCCAGGCCGAGAAACTGATGGATAATCTGCGCTCGCGCCTCAACCAGTATCCGTCACTTTCGGCAAAACTGGATCAACATATTCAGGAGACAAAGGGGCAGGCTGAACAGGTGAAACAATGCCTGCATCAGCTTGGCGCCGACACGTCCAGCCTGAAAACCGGTTTCGCCGCCTTTACCGGAACGGCCCAGGCTTTGTCTGGCATGTTCGTGACCGATGAAGTGGTCAAAGGGGCGGTGTTCAGCCACGCTTTCGAGCAGTTCGAGGTGGCTAATTATACGGTCCTTATCGCGGCGGCCCAGGCCGCGGGTGAACCCGCCATCGCCGCGACATTGGAGGCGATCCGCCGGGAGGAAGAGGCGATGGCCGGATGGCTGCGCGATAATCTGCCCGCCCTGGTACAGCAATTTCTGCTGACGGGCGAGAAGCGGTGACAGGGGAGCGGCGGCCGCATATCGTCATCGTGGGTGCCGGTTTCGGCGGGCTGGAAGCCGCCAAGGCCTTAGCTGGTACCCAGGCCGAGGTGACGGTGATCGACCGGCAGAACCATCATTGCTTCCAACCGCTGCTCTATCAGGTGGCCAGCGCCGCGCTGTCGCCGGCTGACGTGGCGTGGCCGATCCGGAGCATTCTGGGCCGACATCCCAATATCAGCGTCCTGATGGCGGAGGTGACCGGGATCGACCGTGACGCATGTCATGTTCACAGCGATGTCGGTGATATTCCCTATGATCACCTGATCCTGGCGACCGGGGCCACCCATTCCTATTTTGGCAACCCGGAATGGGAGGGCGTGGCGCCGGGGTTGAAGACCATTGAGGATGCGACGGAAATCCGCCGTCGTATCCTGCTGGCCTTTGAACGGGCAGAGGCGACGTCCGACCCGGTGGAACGGGAAAGGCTGTTAACCTTCGTGGTTATCGGCGGCGGCCCGACGGGTGTCGAGATGGCGGGCGCCATCGCTGAAATCGCCCGTGACGCGCTGCCGCTGGATTTCCGCCATGTCGATCCGCGGACGGCACGGGTTGTGCTGGTAGAGGCAGGCCCCCGTTTACTGGCGGCGCTGCCGGAACATCTGGCGGATTATGTTGCCCGTGCCCTTGCCGCCATGCGCGTTGAGTTAGTGACTGGCCAGCCTGTCACCCATTGCGACACGCATGGTGTCGCGCTCGGGGAAAGGCGGATTGAGGCTGCCACCATTATCTGGGCTGCCGGTGTTATCGCATCGCCCGCCGCCCGCTGGCTGGGGGTGGAGAAAGACAAGGCGGGACGGGTGCGGGTGAGCCCAGACCTCTCACTCCCGGATGATCGGGACATTTTCGTGATTGGTGACACCGCTGCCATCACGGATGGAAAAGGCAAGCCGGTGCCCGGCCTGGCCCCCGCCGCCAAGCAGGCTGGTGCCTATGTGGGGCGTCTGCTGGCCGCCCGTATTGCGGGGCGGACAGAGCCGGGGCCCTTTATCTATCGCCATCAGGGTGATCTGGCGACGGTCGGGCGCAAGGCGGCAGTCGTGCGTATCGGGCGGATTGAGCTGAAAGGGTTGATCGGCTGGCTGTTCTGGAGCTTTGTCCATATCCATTTCCTGGTCGGCCGGCGCAACCGTTGGATTGTCGGCATCCATTGGGCCTGGAATTTTATCACCTTCCAGCGTAGCGCACGGCTTATCACCGGCGCCGCTGCAAGCAGTGAAGAACCGATCCTGGCCGACGAGCCGACGGATCAGGCGCCGCAAGCCGCCCAGGAGGAGGCCGAGACAGGACCACCTGCCGATGCTGCCCAAGAACTCCCCTTGCGCAGGCGGCAAGGATAAGTGGGCGGGTAAGAGGCGCGGGACGCAATGGTCCGCCCGCGTCATTATTTACCTACGTATCGGTTGCCGGCCCAGGTAACCTGAGCAATCACCGTTTTTCAAAGGGTTTAATGGTGATTGTAAGGGGAGATCGGGCTGTGAAGCCGCCGGAGATTAACAATGCATGGAAGGGGGCTGCGGCCTGCCGAAGCTGTGGTATCCGGCATCTGGTTCTCTTCGCCGACCTGCGGGAAGAGGATTTTGACCAATTCCATTCCCCGATTGAGGAAATCCATTTTGATGCAGGCGGTCAGCTTTATGGGTTGGATGATCCCGCCGACGCAGTTTACACGATCCGGCAGGGGCTGGTGAAGCTGGTCCAATACCAGCCCGATGGAGCGCAACGTATTGTGCGCCTGGTTCGGCTGGGCGGTGTGGCAGGCCTGGAAGCGTTACTCCGCCCCACCTATGAGCATATGGCGATCGCCCTTCAGCCGGTGGAGGTTTGTCGCATTCCTGTCAGCGAGGTCCGCCGCCTGCAGGCGACAAATCCACGGGTACATTACAAGCTGATGGAAAAATGGCATGAAGCGCTGACCACAGCGGACGGCTTTCTTACAGGCCTCTCCACCGGCAGCGCCCGCCAGCGGTTGGCGCGGTTACTTCTGCTTCTGTCGGAAGAAAAGCCAGAGGAGCCGATCCGTCTTTTCACCCGCGAAGATCTGGGCTCCATGCTGGCAGTAACGCTGGAGACTGCCAGCAGAACCATCTCTGACTTCAAACGCTTGGGTGCGTTACATGAGACGTCGCCAAACCGGATGATTTGTGACCGCGATAAACTGTCAGCCATCGCGACGGCGGCCTGATCAAGCGTGCCCGCCTTTCAGGCTGCTGCCAGCTTTGCCTCTTTACGCATGGCATCGCGGCAGATTTCCGCGATTTGCTTGAACAGAAAACCCATGGGGGAGGTCCGGCGCCAGATAAGCCCTATTTCCCGGCTGGGCTCCTCATCCTGGAAACGCAACAGCCGCATATTCTGCGGTTCGCTGCCGGTGCTGTTGATTGCCAGCGCCGGCAGCAGGGTGGCGCCCATCCCGGCGATCACCATCTGCCGCAAGGTTTCCAGGCTGGTGGCGCGGAATTCGGACGTCTCCTGCGCGCCGGACAACTGGCAGACCTCCAGTGCCTGATTGCGCAGGCAATGCCCTTCTTCCAGCAGCATCAGGGTGTGGGTGCGCAAATCGTCCAAGGTCACGCTGCCATGGTCAGCCAACGGATGGTCAGCCGGCACAGCCATCAGGAAAGGTTCCCGGAACAGGAACTCGCTCTGCAGCCGGTCATCCTTGACCGGCAATGCCAGGAAGGCCGCATCCAGCGTTCCCTTATCCAGGCGCGCCAGCAGCGTGTCGCTTTTTTCTTCAAACAGCAGCAGCTTTAACTGCGGATAACGATCACGTATCAGGGGCACCAGATAGGGCAGCAGGTAGGGGCCCAGCGTGGGGAAGATGCCCAGCTTCAAGGTGCCGGCTTCCACTGTCCCGGCATGTCGGGCAGCCTCTTTCATCTCATCCACTTCGCGCAAGATGCGCTGCGCCCGTTCCACCGCATCCTGGCCGGCGGGTGTCAGCATCACCTTGCGGCGATCCCGCTCCAGCAGCAGGACGCCCAACTCATCTTCCAACTTGCTGATCTGCGTGGAAAGGGTGGGCTGGCTGACCAGACATGCCTCCGCCGCCCGCCGGAAGTTCCGGTGGGTGGCGAGGGCGACCAGATATTGCAGTTCACGCAGGGTCATCGACACTCAAAGTAAAATAAGGTGGCGGCACCCCCCAGGGGGGAAGCGGGGGGAAGGGGGGCGCCGCCCCACCTGATCATGCCGCCACTTCTTGCGCAACAGCGGGCGCAGACGTGCGGATCAGGTGATCGAATGCCGCGAGGGAGGCTTTGGCGCCTTCACCCATGGCAATGACGATCTGCTTATAGGGGACCGTGGTGCAGTCACCGGCCGCGAACACACCCGGAACCGAAGTTTCCCCCCGATCATTGATGAGAACTTCACCGCGCGGCGACAGTTCCACCGTACCTTTCAGCCATTCCGTGTTGGGCAGCAGGCCGATCTGCACGAAGATGCCTTCCAGCGCGATATGGTGGATCTCGTTGCTGGTGCGGTCCTCATATTTCAGGCCGTCCACCTTGGCCCCATCGCCGGTCACTTCCGTGGTGCGGGCGGACAGGATGATACGGACATTGGGCAGGGAACGGAGCTTGCGCTGCAACACATCATCGGCGCGCAGCTTGCTGTCAAATTCCAGCAAGGTGACATGGCCCACGATGCCGGCCAGATCAATCGCCGCTTCCACACCGGAATTGCCGCCACCGATCACGGCGACGCGCTTGCCCTTGAACAGGGGGCCGTCGCAATGCGGGCAGAAGGCAACACCCTTGGTCATGTACTGCTCTTCACCCGGCACGCCCATCCGGCGCCAGCGGGCACCCGTGGACAGGATGACAGATTTGGACCGCAGCGTGGCACCATTGGCCAATTCAACCCCGATCAGGTCGCCGTCAGTGACCAGTTTGGTGGCCCGCTGCAGGTTCATGATGTCCACTTCATAATCGCGGACATGGGTTTCCAGCGCCGTGGCCAGCTTCGGGCCTTCCGTGTGGGGCACGGAGATGAAATTGGCGATCTCCATCGTGTCCAGCACCTGACCGCCGAAACGCTCGGCGGCCACGCCGGTCCGCACACCCTTGCGGGCGGCATAGATGGCGGCCGCAGCGCCGGCAGGGCCGCCGCCGACAACCAGTACATCAAACGGCTCGGCATTGCTCAGGCGCTTGGCCTCGCGGGCGGCGGCACCGCTATCCAGCTTGGCGACGATCTCCTCAACACCCATGCGGCCAGTGCCGAAGACGGCGCCGTTCATATAGATAGTGGGAACGGACATGACCTGCCGCTTCTCCACCTCGTCCTGGAAGCCGGCACCATCAACGGCGACATGGCGGATACGGGGATTCAGGACGGCCATCAGGTTCAGCGCCTGCACCACATCCGGGCAATTCTGACAGGATTGGGAGAAATAGGTCTCAAATGTGAAATCGCCATCCAGATCCTTGATCTGGTCGATCAGCGCCTGTTCGATCTTGGGCGGATAGCCGCCAACCTGCAAAAGCGCCAGCACCAGGGAGGTGAATTCATGCCCCATGGGCAGGCCGGCAAAAACCAGATCAATCGACTGACCGGGGGAGGTCAGCGCGAAGGAGGGGATGCGGGCATCCTTGGCGTCTGCGATCTCGGTCACGGTGACCTGATCGGACACGGAGGAAATATCGTTCAGCAGGTCCAGCATCTGCTTGGAACGCGGGCTCTCATCGATGAAAGCCTTGATTTCGATCGGACGCACGACCCGCTCCAGATAGGCCTTGAGCTGGGTCTTCATGGCATTATCAAGCATGCGGGCTCTCCGGATACGCAGGCAAAGAAAGGGTATTCCGTGCCTTCGGCACGGGCATCAGCCTGACAAATTTTAAAAGTAAAAGGTAGGGGAGGGGGGGAGCCGCCCGCCAGGGGCGGCTCCCGGTACTGACTTAGATCTTGCCGACGAGGTCCAGCGACGGAGCCAACGTCTTTTCGCCTTCCTGCCACTTGGCCGGGCAGACTTCGCCCGGATGGGCGGCAACATACTGGGCGGCCTTGATCTTGCGCAGCAGGTCGGACGCGTCGCGGCCGATGCCTTCAGCGGTCACTTCAGCGGCCTGGATGACACCGTTCGGGTCGACGATGAAGGTGCCACGGTCGGCCAGACCCTGGCCCGGACGCAGAACCTCGAAGTTGGACGAGATTTCGTGGGTCGGGTCACCGATCATGGTGTACTTGATCTTGGCGATGGTCTCGGACGCATCGTGCCAAGCCTTGTGGGTGAAGTGCGTGTCGGTGGACACGGAATAGACTTCCACGCCCAGCTTCTGCAGCTCTTCATAATGGTCGGCAACGTCACCCAGCTCGGTCGGGCAGACGAAGGTGAAATCGGCCGGGTAGAAGAAGAACACGGACCACTTGCCGGCGGTATCGGCATCGGTCACTTCGATGAACTTGCCGTTCTTGAATGCCTGGGCCTTGAAGGGCTTGATCTTGGTGTTCACGAGAGACATGTCTGCTTCCCAAAAATTAGCATTAAAAGGGGGTGCAAGCCTCATCGGCCCGCAACGACGCCTAACATATAGGTGCGGCTCTGATATATGAAATAGATAAATTATGAAAATTTGATAGGTCTAGGCTATCAAGTTATGCAGCCTCCTCGGCCCTTCGCCCAAACCCTTGCCACGCCCGCAAAAAGAAAGCGGGACCGTCGGTGACGGTCCCGCTGCAAAGGGCTACGCTTTTGGACTTATCAGAAGTCGATCGTGGCACCGATCGCGATCTGACGGCCCAGGGAGTCATACCGTGCAGCCAGGGTGTTGCTGCGCGACAGACCGTAATTGTAGGAGTCCGGCAGGATCGGCGGGCGCTTGTCGAACAGATTGTTCGACGCCAGACGAACCGTGTACCCCTCGGCCACACGATAGGTGAAGGCCAGATCGAAGTAGCTGTAGCCGGGGATGCGATAGAAGGTCTTGCGATCGCGTCCTTCGCTCCAGCCCAGTTCCGGCTTGCCGGAATTGCTGACATTGGTCAGCGAGCCCAGGTAACGCCAGTTGAAGGAGGCGGTGAAAGCGCCTTCCGGCGAGGTGTAGGTGGTGCGCAGACCATGCGACCATTTCGGGATCAACTGACCGCACGGCCCGCCATAATAACCGGCGCAATTATACTTGGACAGGATCGGCGAATCCTGACCGCCGGCCAGCGTGGTCAAGGAACCGGCGAAGTTCCAGTCGACCGTACCGATATCGCCCCAATTCAGATCATCCATGTCCAGCTTGTACTGGGCCTGGATATCCCAGCCATGGGACTTGCTGCGGTAATAGTTGGTGGTACCCGCCCGGATGAAGCCGGAGGTCGGGTTGCTGGACGGTGCGCTGAACAGGCTGCCATTCGCGCCACGGACAAACTTGGAGCAGAAGAAGTCGCTGCCCTGCTGCAAGCAGCCGTTCCAGAAATAATCGTAATCGTTATAGCCGATGGAATCCTTCAGATCGATCATGAACCGATCGACGGACACCACCAGGCCCTTGGCGAAGCGCGGCGTGAAGACCACGCCGATGGTCTTGGTATAAGCGGTTTCCGGATCGACGGTGAAACCGCCATACTGGACCGTGCACTTGCCATCCGGGCAGGAAAGATCGCGGCTGCCATACTGCGCCGGTGCGAGGCCGGTGGCGGCGCAGACGGCCTGCGAAGCCTTCGGGGCATCATAGACGGTGATCGTCTTGGTCGGATCGTTGGGATCTTGAACCTGACGCGGGGTGCTGGCGCAGAAATCATTATGGGAACCGCCCTGGGTGCCATAATTGATGTTCTTGGCCTGGGAAATTTCAACAACCGTCGGGGCACGCTGTGCCCGGTTGATGGACGCACGGAACGTGATGTCCTCTACCGGCGCATAGATGGTTTCGCCCTTCCAGGTGGAGAAGGCATCCGGGTTGCTGCTGTATTTGGAGATACGGTAGCCGCCGTTGATCTGCACCAGTTCCGCGCCCGGTTGCTTCTGCACCAGCGGAGCCTGGAATTCGGCATTGGCTTCCCAGGCATGCTGACGGCGGGTGCTGTCCGTACCGCCATTTTCTTCGCGATAGATTTCGTCGGCATAGCTGCGCAACTCATCATGGCGATATTCACCGCCCAGCGCGATGGCGACGCCATCTTCGGCCCATGGTGACGTGATGCCATAGGCGCCCAGATCACCCTGGACATTGGCCAGGACGTTCTTCAGCGTGCCAACGCTGGTGTTGGTGCCGTTGCGGCCGGTCAGCAGGTAGTCGAACAGCGCTTGGTCGTTGTTGTTGGCGCGGAAGGCGTCGAAGGGCACGCAATCCGGGTCTGTGCCATTGATCTTCGACACGCAGGTGGGCGTGCCATTGACATTGACGACGTTCAGCGAGCGGTTGACCTTGTCATAATCCGCGAAGTTACCGCCCTTCGTATCCTGCTGGTTGCGCGCATAGACGCCGCCAATATCATAGCTCCAGACCTCGGCAAAGTCGCCGCGGATGCCGCCGCTGATACGGGTGCCCTTGTTGATATACACATCTTCAACATCCGGCAGGCTGTTGAAGCGGTAACGGACGTCCAGAGGCAGCATCGCGCCGGTGCCGGCATTGCTGCCGCAAAGGCTCTGGGCCTGGGCCGCCGACATCAGCGGGTTGTTGCAGTTCACCTGATACGGATCGCTGCCATAAGCCGTGTAGCTATAAACGCGGGCAGGGAACGGATTGGACGACTTGTCACGGAACCACAGAACATTGGTGTAAAGCTCTGCGGAATCCGTCAGTTCCAGCGTGCCGAAGCCACCGGCATTCCAGCGCTCATTCTTGCGCTGGAATGAATAGCCGTCATACGGGTTGGCCGCCAGGCCCGGCCCATTGCCATAGGGAACAAAGGTTTTGTCCCCGTTGGGATTGTTCAGATAAACCGACCCGTTATTGGTGCCACCGCGCGGGGACAGATAGCCCGCCGGCGTATAGGTGGAGGCGGTGCAGTTCAGGTCGCCGTCCTTGCTGACCTCGGTCAACTGGCAGGCAGAGGTTTCACGCGCGCTGTAGGGCACCAGATTGGCGCGGCGGTAATTGGCGAAGCCGGACAGATGCAGCCGGTCTTCGAAGAAGGACTTGCCTGCCGTCACCGTAACATCGGTACGGCCGCCATCGCGGTGTGTTCCCGATGCCGGGTTGAAGCTGTACCGGTCCGCGATGTCGGAGACCTGGGTACGCTTATTGTCGTGATAATAGAAATTGTGGTTGGCGTTGACCTGGAAACCTTCGTAGTTCTTTTTCAGAACGAAGTTCACCACGCCCGCAATAGCATCGGAGCCATAAACCGAGGAGGCACCACCGGTCAGCACATCCACACGCTCCAGCAGGCTGGTCGGGATGATGCCGGTATCCTGCCCGTTCTGGGTGCCCAGGCGCTTGCCGTCGATCAGGACCAGTGTGCGCTCAAAGCCCAGATTGCGCAGCTTGATCCGCTGGCGACCGTCGGAATCCTGGTAATTCTGCTGACTGTCCGGTGCGATCTGCGGCATCCGGTTCATGACTTCTTCGATATTCACCGCAGCCTGCGCCTGAATCTCGGCGGCCGTCACCGATTGAATCGGTGCTGCTGCCTTTTGGTTCGGGCGGGAGATGCGCGTACCGGTCACGATGATTTCAGAAAGCGTTTCCGAGTTGGATGCCGCTTGCTGTGCAAGGGCGCCCGTGGATAACGCTAACAAACTGGCCCCGCATGTGGATGCCAGCAGAATCTTGTTCAAGACTCTCATTAACTCCCCCTGTTTACTAACCCCAGTTCAGAGACGCTTGCGTGCATATGGCTCCGATAATGAACCCATGTGCTTTGTACTTGATTAAAGCGCCAAATTATTATCGTTGGTCAGTATACGAATATTTTTAATTTGATTGACTGAGCGCCTGAAAGAAAAGACCTCCTTTTTCAGGCTATGCCCCTTTTCCCAATTTTCTTGGTGCCTGCCCCCTAAATCGGATATGCGCAAAGCGAACTGTCACATACCGAACACAAAGCTGACATGCCAATCGGATCAATTCAATACCAAATTAAGCCCTGTAATATCAAATTTGTGAAATAACATAACCAAAATGAACTTATAATAAATATCTATAAATCCAATTTATAGAAGAAATCTCTCTATCCGTGAAAGAGAATGGTGTAAGTAAAGTCGTAATTTCCGCCTTTATTTTAAAATTCGGAACTTTTTTCATTAGATGAGATGACAGTGACTTTTATGCGTGCTGACGCGTTATCGGCCAGACCACGGCATGCCATGCCGAATTATTTTTCAAACAAGGCACGCCTGTAGCCTGTAAACCTCTCATTCCAGAGAAATGAGAGGTCGTTCCCCATATCATGGACAGTTATCGGATGCGGATGCGACAGAATTGTCTTTGATATTGATCATACGATCATAGCATCCATCTTCGCTGTCTTTTATATGAAGCCGAATAAACGAGCTTCCTTCGACTTTACGCGACCGTCGGGATTTAGGGTCGAGTTCAGCGCGGAGGCTCGGCTGCACGACATAATTTGTCTCCTGCCAGCGTCGCTGGCCGGATGGATCGGTGCTGGACTTGTAAGACCACAGCCCCTGAGCCAGTCGTAAATTCTGTGTCCGGTTGGTTTCATCACCATTGACCTTCATATCGATGGTCAATGGATATCGAGCCTGGAACTGGCTCACTGTAGAGCCACGCTGGTCTATGGTCTGCGTTTGGTTATCGATCAAGGTAACCTGATCGACACGCCAGATGTCGCCCTCTGCACTGCTGACAAAATCCTGCCGGTTCATAAAGCGCACGCCGCTGCGGACCCGTGTTTCCACCCGTCCGTGCGAAGTATCGACATATCCCGCAATTTCATAGGTTCGGGATTGGTTTGTCAGGCTGTCTCCGTTTAAATCGCCGTCAGCCCCAGGGCGCAGGCGCTGGGAATCGACGGTTACCGTCGGTTCCCCGAGAGTGTTGCTGATCACGGCGCCCGTTACCCTTTTTGCGCCCGCGTCCTGCCAGCCCATCAGGGTACCCGTCACCAGGAAGTACTTGCGCAGACCATGGATCGTCACGGCGATCTCATGCGGTTTGCCATCGGTCAGTAAACCGGCAAACGGGGTCAGGTCCAGCCGCGTCGGCTCGAAATTCAGGGTCTGAATACCGGGTGTCGGGAACCACATATAAGGATTGATACCGCCGGTATAAATCCAGGGATAAAGGGGGGCCGTCCCGGCACGCGCGCCATCGATCCAGACATCGACTTCGCGCCACGCGCCGCCACCGCAATTGCCTTTGCCATCACCGGCAAAACGATCCTCAACGCAAGCATACCAGAATTCGTCGGCCCCTTGCGGTTCGGCCAGAAGATCCAGATAGAGCTTTTCCAGATTGGCGGGGAAACGGACGGAGGAAACCAGCTTCGGGTTATCCGAATCGAGACGGACCGGCGCATCGGAGAGCGGCTTGACGAAGGGGGCGGTGGTTGCGATCGCAACGTCTTTGCTTGCCGGATAAAATAGAATACGGGCTTTGCCGGTCAGATGCCCGGTATAGGTATCATCAACGTAATTGACCAGCAGCGTCGCCCCTTTATGCTTTTGCAGCAGGTGAGCCTGATAGTCGGTAATGTCACGCTCGACATGCCATTCCGGGGCGATATCCTTGCGGGGCTCCATGGTGGTGCCGAAATAGACATTGACCCCGCCAATATCGATGATAGCGGTGCGGTCAAACTGTCGGCCGGCGGAGACGGCATAATCCGCCTCAATCACGACTTTGGCCCAGGGGCCTTTGCAGTTTTTTGGTGGGGCATAATCGAAGGGAACAGGCTGGTCACCGACAAATTCCCTTTTGGGAAACAGCTCGACGATACAGGGCTCTGTTGCCGGGCGCGGTACCAGCAACTCTATATCCGCCATCGTGTTCGTCCCCACGGCGGGCAGCGGCGGGGCGATATACTCCGCCGCGGCGACAGGGCTTGCCAATGCCGCTACGAAGAGGGCAGGCCATAAGCATTTTTTCATCATGTACGTCCCTGAGCAGGAACCATAGGAGGGAGGTGGCGTGCGCGGATTTGTTCTTGTCTGTTTGCGCTATCATGACCATGAAATAAGTGACAGATTTGTTCAATAAGGATTTCTCAAAAGCATAAATTGGATTTATCTTTGGCTTAACGCCTTAGAAAATTCCTGGCCTTGGCAGCGCGAAATTCCCGGCATCAGCCGAATGCCCGGCTATGAATTGCTAAATGGTTATATATTGGTATTAATGGTGTGATCATGCTTGAAGTTTGTGTGGAAGAGGGGGCGGGGATCGCCGCGGCTGTTCAGGGTGGCGGTGACCGGATGGAGCTGTGTGCCGGGCTCTCTGTGGGGGGGCTCACGCCATCGGCTTCCCTGATCCGTCTGGCAGCCGCCGCGCCGATCCCGACCCTTATGCTGGCCCGGCCGCGTGATGGGGATTTCCGGTACGATACACAGGAGGCGGCGCTGATAGCACAGGACATTACAGATGCGGCGGAAGCTGGTCTGGCGGGTGTGGTGATTGGTGCCAGCAATGATGCTGGCGGGCTGGATGTAAGCCTTTTGCAGCAATGGGTTGCCCATGCACGCCAGGAAGGTGAGAAGCGCGGGCGTACCCTGTCCCTGACCCTTCACCGCGCCTTCGATCTCTGCGCCGATCCCTTGGCGGCGATGGAGCAGGCCATTACCCTCGGGTTTGATCGGATTCTCACCTCCGGCTGTCAGCCGCGTGCGATTGATGGGGTAGAGACGCTGGGTAAGTTGGTGCGGCAGGCCGATGGCCGCATCATCATTCTGGCGGGCGGTGGCGTTGACGCGGCCTCTGTGCCGGCTTTGCTGGCGGCGGGCGTCCGGGAAATCCATGCATCATGCAGGGCGCCGCTGGAGGCGGCAGGGGACGCGGAGCGCCGTTTCGGCTTCCAGAATGGTCCGCGCCTGCGAACCAATGCGGAAAAAGTCGCCCAGCTTCGCTCTCTATTGCCCGTCTGATAAGACGTATATAGAACCTTGAACAATACCAATATGTGACTTATTATGGTCGCAACGGGATACATAGCAATGGATGATGATGGTGGTCGCTGATCAGAAGAACGTGGCCGGGGGGCAAGGTACCACGCTGATGTCGTCAGAGGCGGCGGAAGCGGGTGTGGCTGTTCGGCGCCTGCTGGAAGGTAATGGCGACGCACTCCGTGCCTTGGGTGTGTCCTTGCGGTCGGCGCCGCCGTCGCTGGTCGTAACGGTGGCCCGTGGTTCTTCCGATCATGCCGCGACCTATGGCAAATACCTGATCGAAACGCGGGTGGGTGTGCCTGTGGCTTCCGCGGCACCCTCTGTGGTTTCGGTTTTTGACGCGCCGGTTGTGGCGGCGGGCGCGCTTTGCATTGCCATTTCGCAAAGTGGTCGCAGTCCGGATCTGCTGGCAACGGCGGAGGCTTATAAAAAGGCCGGTGCCCGCGTGGTTGCCTTCGTCAATGACGAAAGCTCGCCCCTGGCCGCGTTGGCGGATACCTGCATCGGTTTGAAGGCCGGGCCGGAAAAGTCGGTTGCGGCAACAAAATCCTACATCGTTTCCCTGGCTGGGCTTGCGGCCCTGGTGGCGGAATGGGCGGATGATGATGGCATGCGTGACGCCGTGCAGGCTCTGCCTGCGCTGCTGGAGCGTGCCAATGGTCTGGATTGGTCTGCTGCTGTCGCCGCTCTGCGCGATGCGCGCAACCTGTTCACCATCGGTCGTGGCTACAGCTTTGCCATCGCCCAGGAAGCGGCCTTGAAGTTCAAGGAAACCTGCGGCCTGCACGCGGAAGCATTCAGCGCCGCTGAAGTTCGCCATGGTCCGATGGCCATTGTGCGCGACGGTTTTCCCGTTCTGGCTTTTGCCGGTTCTGACGCTGCCGGCAACGGCGTGCGTGAGGCGGCATCGCTTTTTGCCGAGCGCGGCGCCAATGTGTGCCTGGCCGACGCGAAGGCCGACGGTGGTTCCGGTCTGCCGGCCCTGGCCGCGCACCCGGTGATTGAGCCGATCCTGATGATCCAGAGCTTCTATCAGATGGCCAATGCCCTGTCCCTGGCGCGTGGGCATGATCCGGATCGTCCCCTCTTCCTCTCCAAGGTGACCGAAACGCGATGACCGGGTTCCGCTTTGTCAATGGCCGGGTGGTGACACCGGCCGGCATTCTGGATGGTGCCGCGATTGCGGTGGCCGACGGGCATATCGCGTCTGTCGCACCGCTCTCCGTCGCCGATGCCACCGCTGCTGAAACGGTCGATCTGGAGGGGGGTTGGCTGGTCCCTGGTTTTATCGACACGCAGGTCAATGGCGGCGGCGGCGTGTTGTTCAATGATGAGCCAACGGTGGAGGGTATTGCCACCATCGGCCGCGCCCATGCCCGATATGGCACCACCGGCTTCATGGCGACATTGATCAGCGATGTGCCGGCGGTGATTGGCCGGGCGCTGGACGCGGCAGATGAAGCGTTTTCCGCTGGTGTGCCCGGGTTCCTGGGGGTGCATGTCGAAGGGCCGATCATCAGCGTGACGCGCAAGGGTATCCATGATGCGGGCAAGTTCCGCCGCCTGGACCCGGAAATGCTGGCCTTGTTTGAGAAGCCCCGTCGCGGCAAGGTAATGTTGACGCTGGCCCCGGAACTGGTGCCGCTGGATGACATCGCCCGGCTGCGCGAGCTGGGGGTCATCCTGGCGATCGGCCACAGCGATGCTGATTATGATACAGCGACCGCTGCTTTCGCCGCCGGCATGACGGGGGTGACGCATCTCTATAATGCCATGTCGCCCCTGGTGCATCGTTCGCCCGGTGTTGTCGGGGCGTCGCTGGATAATCAGACTGCCTATTGCGGGCTGATTGTCGATGGTTTCCATGCCCATGATGCCGCATTCCGCATCGCGTTGCGGGCGCGACCGCTTGACCGTTTCATGCTGGTTACCGATGCGATGTCCTGCGTTGGCGTGGATGTGACGGAATTTGACCTGCATGGCCGCCGTATCCTGGTACGGGATGGCCGCTGCGTCGGTGAGGATGGTACGCTGGCTGGTGCCGCCATCGACATGACGGCTGCTTTCCGCAATACCATCAACCGTCTGGGCCGGTCGCCCGCAGAGGCTGCCATCATGGCATCATCAGCGCCGGCGGCCTTCCTTGGGCTTTCGCATCAGCGGGGGACGCTGTCGCCCGGTCTTGCCGCCGATTGGGTTCGCCTGACGGCTGATTTCCATCCTGCGGGGACCTGGATCGCCGGCACCCGCATCGCCTGACGCCAACCGGAGTTTTGGCCCTGAGCATGACACCACCGACCACAATGATCGACGGTATCGCCGGGGCGTCCATCGCCATCGGCGCCCCCCTGACCGGTTGGCTGACGGTTCTCGATGAAGTGCCCGACGCTGTTTTCGCTGGCCGCATGCTGGGGGATGGCGTGGCCATCGACCCCACGAGCGGGCAACTTGTTGCTCCCTGCGACGGCGTTGTCACCGCCTTGAATGAGAGCGGACACGCCGTCACCATCCGTGCCGCCGAGGGCGCGGAAATCCTGATGCATATCGGCATCGATACGGTGGCCTTGGGCGGGACGGGCTTCACGCCCCTCGTCGCCCAGGGGGACCGGGTCTCGCGTGGTGATGTGCTGATCCGGTTTGATCTGGACGCCATCGTTCAGGCGGCGCCGGCTGTCATCACCCCCGTTTTGCTGCTGGAGACGCAGGGCTACAGCCTGACCCGCACGCGGGAAAATGGGCCGGTCACTGCGGGGGACTATATCTTCATCCTCACCGCCCAGGCGCCAGTTACGACTGCGGAGCTGGCGGGCGGGGAGGGCATCTCTCACACCGTGATTGTCCCGCTGGCGCATGGTATCCACGCCCGTCCGGCGGCCCGCATCAAGGAAGCCCTGGCCCCCTATGGCGCCAGTGTCACCATCGCCAAAGGTGACAAGGCGATGAATGCGCGCAGCCCCGTGGGCTTGCTGACGCTGGCAATCCGTCTGGGCGACAGCATCACTGTCACCGCCCAGGGTGCCGATGCGGACGCGGCCCTGGGTGCCGTCGTCGCGCTGATCGAAAGCGGCATGGGTGAGAAAGCCGACCCGGCGACGGCGGCCAAGGCCAAGCCGGTTGCTGCTGCCCCAGTTGCAAAGCCCGCCGTGACGCATATTCCGGCGGACGGCAAGCTGGCTGGCGTGACGGCGTCGCCCGGTCTGGCGGTAGGTCAGGCCCGTGCCTTCCGCCTGCCGGAAATCGATGTGCCGCCGGAGGGCAAGGGCCCGACGGTGGAACAGGCAAGGCTGGACGAAGCCCTTGCCACCCTGGTAACCCGGCTGGACGGGGAAGCCGCCCATGCTACCGGCCCGCAGAAAGCCATCATCGGCGCCCACCGCGCCATGCTGGCCGATGAAGGGTTGGTTGAGCAGGCGGCGCGGGCAATCAAGGGCGGCGCCAGCGCCGGCCATGCGTGGCGGCAGGCGGTAAGGCCCCAGGCCGATGCCCTGCGCGCTACCGGCGATGCCCATCTGGCTGAACGCGCCGATGATATGCTGGATCTGGAGCGCCGGGTTCTGGCCGTGCTGGAAGGGGTTGCGGATGCGCCGCTCACCTTCCCGCCCGGCACGGTGCTGGTGGCGGAAGATCTGCTGCCGTCGCAGGTCATGGCGCTGGATACGGAAAATGTTGTCGGCTTTGTCGTTGAGCGCGGCGGCCCTACTTCCCATGTTGCCATCCTGGCGGCCAGCATGGGGCTGCCGGCGCTGGTCGCTATTGGCCCGGCACTGCGACACGTGGGTGACGGTACGGACCTGATCCTGGATGCGACCGGCTGCTGCCTGCATGTCGCCCCGGATGAAGCCACGCTGAATGCTGCGCGCGACAAGCTGGCGGTGATTGCCGCGCGGCGCGCGGCGGCGAAGGCCGCGGCGGGCAAGCCCTGCCATACCGCCGACGGCACCCGGATCGAAGTGTTCGCCAATCTGGGATCGGAAGCCGATGCCAAGCAGGCGATAGCCAATGGCGCGGAGGGCAGCGGCCTGCTGCGGACTGAGTTCCTGTTCCTGGAACGGGCAACGGCGCCGACCGTGGCCGAACAGGCTGCCGATTACCAAGCCATTGCCACCGCCCTGGAAGGCCGGCCGCTGATCGTGCGGCTGCTGGATATTGGCGGTGACAAGCCGGCACCCTATCTGCCGATCCCAGCGGAGGAGAACCCGGCTTTGGGCCTGCGCGGCATCCGCGTCGGCTTCGCCTATCCTTCCATGCTGGAGGATCAGATCCGCGCCATCCTGTCGGTACAGCCGGTGGGCCAGTGCCGCATCATGGTGCCGATGATCGCAGGCGTGGACGAGTTGCGGCGTGTGCGCGCCGTGCTGGACCGCGTCCGGGCGGAGATGGGCATCACCGAGAAGGTGGAACTGGGCGTGATGGTGGAAACCCCGGCGGCGGCGGTGACAGCCGACCTGCTGGCGGCAGAGGCCGATTTCCTGTCCATTGGCACCAATGACCTGACGCAATATTCCCTCGCCATGGATCGCGGCAATGCTGCCGTGGCCGGCTCCATCGACGGTCTGCACCCGTCGGTGCTGCGCCTGATTGCGCAGACCTGCCAGGGCGCGGCGCGCCATGGCAAATGGACGGGTGTGTGCGGCAGCCTGGCCTCGGACCCGTTGGCCGTGCCTATCCTGGTGGGGTTGGGCGTGGCGGAATTGTCGGCTACGCCTGCCATCGTTCCTGAAATCAAGGCGCTTGTGTCCAGCCTGACGCTGGATCAGGCCAAGGCCCATGCCGCTGCCGCACTGACCTGCGCCACGGCGGCCGATGTTCGTACCCTGGCCCGGGAGTTTGGCGCATGAAGGCGATCCTGGAAAAGCTGCAGCCGCTGGGCCGCGCCCTGATGCTGCCCATCGCCGTTCTGCCTGTGGCCGGTCTGATGCTGCGCCTGGGCCAGCCTGATTTGCTGGATATCGGCTTCCTGTCGGCTGCTGGTGACGCATTGTTTGCGCATCTCGGCCTGCTGTTTGCCATCGGCGTGGCCACGGGCTATGCCCGGGATGGCAATGGGGCAGCGGCCTTGGCCGGCATCGTCTGTTTCCTGGTGGCTAATGAAGCCGGCAAGGCCCTGCTGACCGTGCCGCCAGAGGTGGTTGGTGATCTCGCCATCGCTGCCTGGAAGACCAAGGCGGTGACGCGGCTGGATGTGCCGGTCGGCATCATTTCCGGTCTGATCGGGGGCGTGTTCTATAACCGCTTCTCCACCATCAAGCTGCCGGAATATCTGGCCTTCTTCGGTGGTCGCCGTTTTGTGCCCATTGTTGCGGGGGCGGCGGGTCTGGTGCTGGCTGTCATTATCGGGCTGGGTTTTGCCCATATCAGCGCCGGCGTGGATGGGTTGAGCCATGGCATCGCCGAGGCGGGCGGCATCGGCCTGTTCATTTTCGGCGTGCTGAACCGGCTGCTGCTTGTGACTGGCCTGCATCATATCCTGAACAATGTCTTCTGGTTCGTGCAGGGGGATTTTAACGGCACGGCTGGCGATCTGCGCCGCTTCTTCGCCGGTGACCCCACGGCGGGCGGTTTCATGGCCGGGTTTTTCCCGGTGATGATGTTCGGCCTGCCGGCGGCTTGCTTGGCGATGTACCGCGCCGCCCTGCCGGATCGCCGCAAGGCCGTGGGCGGCATGCTGTTCTCCCTGGCATTGACGGCGCTGCTGACCGGGGTGACGGAGCCGATCGAATTCAGCTTCATGTTCCTGGCCCCGGCCTTATATGTGCTGCATGCGGTGCTGACCGGCATCGCCATGGTGGCGATGGATGTGCTGGGGGTGAAGCTGGGCTTCGGCTTCTCCGCCGGTCTGTTTGATTATGTGCTGAATTATGGCAAGGCGACCAAGCCGCTGCTGCTGCTGCCGGTTGGGCTGGTCTATTTCGCGCTTTATTACGCGGTGTTCAGCTTCGTTATCCGCCGCTTCAATTTGAAGACGCCGGGACGTGAGGATGAGGCGCCGGTAAACACTGCCGCCGCCAGTGCCCTTCAGGCCGGTGGTCGGGGGGCGGGCTTTGTTGCAGCATTGGGCGGTGGCGCCAACCTTACCTCCGTCAGCGCCTGCACGACCCGCCTGCGCCTGATCGTCGTTGATCAGGGCAAGGTGGACGACACTGCCCTGAAGGCACTGGGTGCCCGCGGTATCATCCGCCCGTCTGACAAGGCATTGCAGGTGGTGCTGGGGCCGATCGCCGATAGCGTGGCCGTGGAAATCCGCGATGCGCTGGCCCAGGCAGGAAGCCCAGCACCGGTACCGACCGAGGCTGCGGCCCCGGTAACCGCAGTGGCCTTAAGCGCGGCGGGTCTGGCAGCCCTGGGGGGAGCGGATAATATCCGCCGCGTAACACGACATGGCACGCGGCTGCGTGTGGAACTGGCCAATTCCGCCCGTGCCGATCTGGCAGCACTAGGCCCCCTTGGCGTGCGCACCAGCGCCATACCAAGCGATGGCGTATTGCATCTGTTGCTGGCGCCGGGGACAGCCCTGGTGAAGGGCTGATGAAACCTTGTCGATCCGGCCGCCAGACCCCTGGCGGCCGGTTTCATTTCAGGTGTTACCAGACCCGCCCATCCATATCGGCCATCAGTCCGAAACGGGGGCGGATGGCGAACCAGTCTGCTGCCAGCATTTCAAACAGATGCACATCGCGGGGCACATCGTTCTTCACCGCGTGCGCCCGCAGCACGCCGACATGGCGATAGCCCAGCATGGCTTGGCCCTTATGCACCCGCTCATTATCGGCGAAAATCTGGTTTACCAGCTTGCGCAGGCCTAGCGTGTAGAAACAATGGTTCAGCATGGGGGCGAAGTTCAGCGCACCGATGCCGATGCGCCCCCGCCGGTCACCCATATAAACGCCGATGGTGCCCACGCCCCAATCGGGCTGGGTGATGGTGATGCTGCCATAGCCGACATCCACCCCATCCACCTGGATGATGCGGTGGTGGAAATCGCTGCGCGTCGCACTGCGGGCCAGCCAGTCGCGCTGCCGGTCCAGATCATCCGGCACATCGGAAAAGGATTGGCTGGAAATTTCCGGCAGCCGCCGCCAGCCCAGCAGCAAGGCCGCATCATCCGGGGTGGGGCGGCGGAAGGACAGGGATTGGGTCATTCAATGGCCTCAAATGTCCAGAAGGGTGGCCAGGGCGTCATGCACATCGCCGATACGCTGTTCCCGCCAGCCCAGCATGCCGGGGCCGGTGGCACCGGCACGGCCAGCCTGCACCATTTCACATAAGGGCCGATCTTCCTCAATCACTTGTCGGGCGGAAAGGGCCAACTGTCCGGCAAGGGACCGGCGGAAGGCATCGCGCTTGCGGTCGCCTGGATTGTGGCTGGGAAGGAAGGTGCGCCATTCCAGCCTTGTCCGGTCCACCGCCAAAGGCACAACCCGATGCACAATTACCATGGCACCGTGGAAACTGGCGACATAGAGGTCGGGGAAGATGTACGTATGGTCATAGCGGTCCTGGGCGGCGAAGCGGGCAAGACCGCCGCGTGCCACCAGCTTTTCCCACCATTGCGCCGTGGCGGCGGATAGTTTCCAGCTTGAATGGCTGTGCGGGCCATGGCGTTCGGTGTGCAGGTGCTGACGCCAGTCGGCATCCACCGCCGGGTGGATGGTCTGGGGATGCACGGTGGAGCCGTGGAAATCATCCAGCGTGTTCTCCACCAGGATCTTCCAGTTGGCGGCAAATTCCACGGCATCGGCCCCTACTGGGGCCGATAGGGCAGGGGACATTAAGTCCAGCCGTGTCGCAAACGGCCCCAACCAATCGGCCAGCGCTGGCGCATCCATTCGCTGGCGGCGGAACAAAAACCCACCGCACGCCTCGACTTCCACACCGTCGACCAGAGAATCGCCCGCCAGCCCGGCATAGCGCCAGGGCAGGCGGTGGCTCATCGCTTCGCTTTCGCGGGCGAAACTGTCCGCCGCATAAAACCAATGGGCGGGCAGCAGGCGGCGGCGGGGCGGCGGCTGGTCGTAATTCAGCATCCACAGCCCCGTTGGCTGCTGCGCCGTTCCAGGATCGCCGCATCCGGACCGATCAGCGACCCATCCGGCAGGTGCTGGGGGAAGGGGCCATCCGTGAGCGGCCAGCCCATAACGGGTGCCGGATCGGCATCGGGCTGGAGATGGGTGAAGACCAGTCCACCCGTCACCAGCACCGCCACCGCCGGCAGGGCCAGCGCCTGTCGGTCGGCATCACCCAGATGGAAATCCGTATCGTTGAAGGGGATGGCCTTGGGTACGCCATCGGCATCATAGACCCAGGCATGATAGGGGCAGCGCAGCGGCCCCTTGCCGGTGGGGGCGGTCAGCATCTGGGCGAAGCGGTGGGAACAGATATTGCGGAAGCCGCGCGGCGTGCCGGCAAAGTTGCGCACCACCACCGGCACCGCGCCCAGCCAGCCGGTGATCCATTGCCCCGGTTCTGCCAGATCGGCGGCACGTCCCAGCAGCGCCCAGCCATCTGTCATGCCGTACGGCCCCCATCCACCACCATGGATGTGCCGGTGATCCAGCGGGCAGCGTCGGACAGCAGGAAACTGATCGCATGGGCCACATCGTCCGGGTGGCCGAAACCAAGGGGCTGCAGCTTTTCCAGATGCTGGATCTGTTCCTCATTCAGCTTTTCAAAGCCGCGTTCGATCAGTTCCGTCATCACGATGCTGGGCACGACACAATTAACCCGGATCGCATCAGGCAGCAATTCCGCCGACAGGCCCTTGGTGGCGGCAATGATGCCGCCCTTGGCGGCGGCATAGACGACATTGGCCGGCGATGATGCCGTGGCGGCGGTGGAGGAAATATAGACAAGGCTGGCCTTGTCCGCCTTCACCCCCTTCTGCCGCAGCCCCTTGGCCAGCGCCAGGGCGGCACCCAAGTTGGTGCGCATCACCTCTTCAAAGAAATCGCTCTGAAAAATGCGGATGGGGCGCAGGGTCTGGATGCCAGCGCAATGGGCAATGCCGTGGAAGGGGGCGGTCAGGCGTGCCCGCTCCTTCATCCAGGCCGGGATGGCATCAATCGCTGACAGATCGAAGGCGGCGTGATGGTGCCCGTCACCGGCCAGGGCGGCGAATGTGGCGGCCAGCCGGCTTTCGTCCCGGCCGGTGATGGTGACCCTGGCACCCAGCCGCGACAGCATGATGGCCGTTGCCCGGCCAATCCCGGCGGAGGCACCGGTGACCAGGATGTGGCGGCCGGTCATGTCCATGGGGTTCAGGATGGCGGGCATGGTGCAGGCTCTGTTCTTCAATGTTATCGAGATGCGGGGACGCGGCTTGTCACCACATCGGTCACCGCCGCGACCACCCGTTCCAGATCGGTCATGGCCATGCCGGCAAACAGCGGCAGGGACAGGCAGTGCCGATACCAGCTTTCCGCGCCGGGCAAGTCCAGGGGCCCGTAAAGCTGCTGGTAATAGGGCTGGCTATGGACGGGGATGTAATGCACCTGGGTCCCGATCCCCTGTTGCCGCAACAGACCCATGAAGGCGCTGCGGTCCAGGCCCAAGGCGGCATAATCCACCAGCACCGGATAAAGGTGCCAGCCGGGTGCCGCATCCGCCACCCGCGCCGCTGGGCGCAGCCAGGGGGCGAGCGGGGCGAAGGCCCGATCATAGGTCTCCACCAGCGTGCGCCGTGCCGCCACGAACCGGTCCAGCTTGGCCAGTTGCGACAGGCCCAAGGCCGCCTGGATATCGGTCAGCCGGTAATTGAAGCCGGGTGACGCCATTTCATAATACCAGGGATTGGGCTTGCCATCGGCACCGTAGGCGGCGTCGGTGCGGGTGAAATCTGCTTCATCCCGGCTCATCCCATGGCTGACATGACGGCGCAGGGCGGCGGCCAGTTCATCATCATTGGTGGTGACCATGCCGCCTTCGCCGGTCGCCATCGTCTTGACCGGGTGGAAGGAGAAACAGGCCATGGCCGACCGGTCGCAGGCCCCCACAGCCATCAGGGTGCTGCCATCCGCACCAGCCAGTTGCGTGCCCGCGGCGTGGCACGCATCTTCGACCAGAACCAGCCCTTTGGCGGCAGCCAGATCGGCCAGTCCGGCCATATCGGCGGGTTGCCCCGCCAGATGCACGGGCATAATGGCCCGCACGCGCCATCCCCTGGTGGCAGCCCGCTTAAGTGCCGCTTCCGCATCCTGGCGGCGCATCAGTCCGGTATGGGGATCGACATCGGCGAAGACGACATCCGCGCCGACATGGCGCACGACATTGGCGGTGGCCAGGAAGGTGATGCTGGGCACGATCACTGCATCGCCCGGCCCGATGCCCAGCGCCAGCAGGGCCAGATGCAGCGCGGCCGTGCCATTGGCGCAGGCCACGCCATGGCGTGCACCGACATGGGCGGCGAAACTTTTCTCAAACCAGCCGACGCTGGGCCCCTGGGTCAGCCAGTCGCCGCGCAACACCTGGGTAACGGCCTGGATATCCGCTTCGTCCAGATATTGCCGGCCATAGGGGATGAAGCGCCCGCTCATGCCGGGCGGTCCAGCAGGGCCAGCATCTCCTCCCCCGTCAGCCAATGGGGATTGGTGTCGGACCGGTAGCTGAACCCGTCCGGCACGGGCTTGGCGTCATGCTTGGCGTAGGAACCGCGATCCCACCAGTTGAAGGCGGGTTCGATCACATAGCGGTCGGATAGTTCCACCGTCTGGCGGGCATCATCCTCCGTGATCATGATCTCGTGCAGCTTTTCCCCTGGCCGGATGCCGACAACCCGGTGCGGCAGGTTTGGCGCCATGGTGCGGGCCAGATCCACGATGCGCATGGACGGGATCTTGGGCACGAAAATCTCGCCCCCCTGCATCATGGTGAAGCAAGAGGCGACGAACTCCACACCCTTATCCAATGTGATCCAGAAACGGGTCATGCGCTCGTCGGTGATGGGCAGGCTGGTCGCCCCTTCCGCCACCAGTTTGCGGAAAAAGGGTACGACGCTGCCACGGGAGCCGACCACATTGCCGTAGCGCACGGCGGCAAAGCGCGTGCCAACGGAGCCGGACAGATTGTTCGACGCCACGAAAATCTTGTCCGAGGCCAGCTTGGACGCGCCATAGAGATTGATCGGGCTGGCCGCCTTATCGGTGGACAGGGCCACCACCTGCTTCACCTTGTTATAGATGGCGGCATGCACAACATTTTCCGCGCCATTGATATTGGTGCGGATACATTCCAGCGGGTTATATTCCGCCGTCGGCACATGTTTCAGTGCGGCGGCATGGACCACATAGTCGATTTCCCGCATCGCCATGTCCAGGCGCTGCTGGTCGCGCACATCCCCAATGAAAAAGCGCAGCACGCCCTGTTTGTCCAGATCGGCGAATTGCTGCTGCATCTCATATTGTTTGAACTCATCACGGGAGAAGATGACCAGCCGGCGCGGTTTGGCGTTGGTCAACAGCCAGCGGGCAAAGCGCCGCCCGAACGAACCGGTCCCGCCGGTGATCATGATGGAGGCACCCTTGAACAGGGTGGCAGGGCGGGAGGCGATCGCGTTCATGCGCTTATTGTCCGTTCGCGGGGCCGGGGCATCCGGGTTCTGCGCATGATGCTACCCAGTTTGTGCAGGCGGGTTAAGTGTTTCAAACATCAGGGGTGACATTGGTGCTGCTGTCCGGCTTGGTAACCGGCATGCGCTTGGGATAAGCTGGCCTCCCGCCCGCCGCCCGGACCTGGAATGGACCGCGACAAGACCCAAAGCGCCGACTCGCCCGCCAGCCTTCTGTCGGCTGCCATCGCCCGTCACCAGGGCGGCGATGCCGCCGGCGCCATCCCGCTTTACCGGGCTGTGCTGGCACGCCTCCCGAAACAGGTGGATGCCACCCACCTGCTGGGGCTGGCCCTGTGGCAGACCGGCGTGGCGGAGGAAGGGCTGGCGCTGGTCCAGAAGGCAGCGAAGGCCGATCCTAAATCGGCTTCCATCCAGAATAATCTGGGCGGCATGTTGATGGCTCAGCGCCGCTTTCGCGATGCCGAGGCCGCGTTCCGCCGGGCTTTGGCGCTGAAGGCGGATATGCCGGATGCCTGGTCCAATCTGGCCGCCGTGCTGCTGGAACAGGAACGCCCGGCTGATGCGGAGGTGGCGGCCCGCCGCGCCACGAAGATCGCCCCCCAGCGCGCCGATGGCTGGTCCAATCTGGGGGCGGCGCTGGGGGAACTGGCCCGCCCGCAGGAAGCGGAACATGCGCTGCGGCAGGCATTGCAGATTAATTCCAGCTTTCCGATGGCCCATGCCAATCTGGGCAATCTGCTGCGACGGCAAGGCCGGCTGGAGGATGCGGATGCCTGTTTCCGTAAAGCGCTGTCGCTGGACCCGCATCTGCCCGTGGCGAAGCTGAATGTGGCGCTGGACCTGTTCGGCAAAGGCAAGCTGGCAGAGGCCTGGCCGCTTTATGAGGAACGGTTCCGCGCCAAACCCGGCAATGCCGGGCGCGACCTGCCTCTGCCCCCCTGGCAGGGTGGGCCATTGAAGGGCGCCCGCCTGCTGGTCCGGCCTGAACAGGGGCTGGGGGATGAGATTATGTTTGCCGGCTTCTTGCCTCCCCTGGACGGGTTGGATGGGCCGGTGACGGTGCAATGTGATGCCCGGCTGGTGCCCCTGCTCCGCCGGTCCTTTTCCGGCCTGACGGTTGCCGCTGCTGAGGAGAGGGTTGCCGCTGATTATCAGATCGCGGTGGCCAGCCTGGGTGGTTTCCTGCGCCGTGATCTGGCCAGCTTCGATGGCAAGCCCTGGCTGGTGCCAGACCCGGCGGGGGTGGCAGCCTGGCGCCGGTATCTGGAAAATGAGGCAGGCGGGCGCCTGACCATTGGCTTTTGCTGGCGCAGTGGGCTGCGCAGCGCCAACCGGGAGGGGCTTTACAGCCGCCTTGCCGATTGGGCCCCCCTGTTTGCCTTGCCGGGTATCTGCTGGGTACCGCTGCAATATGATCTTGCCGTGGCCGAGACGCGGGCCGAACTGGACGCCGCGGTGGTCGCATATCCCGATGCCTGTTTCCTGCGGCCGGAAGGGTTGGACCTGCGGGATGATCAAGATGGTGTGGCCGCCCTGATGGGGGCGCTTGATCTGGTCATTTCAGCCGGGACGGCGGTAGGCGAACTGGCGGGCGCCTTGGGCGTACCGGTCTGGCGTTTTTCCAACGATGATGACTGGACCCGGTTGGGCACAGCGGTGCGCCCCTGGTATGGGAGCATGCGGGATTTCAAAGCCCTGCCGCGATTGCCGGCCGCCAGCATGTTACCCACCATGGCACGGCATCTGCGGGACTTGCTGATGGTTCCGGTGCCTGTTTCCGTTCCGGCCCCGGCGCCACTATCGCCGGACGCGCTGCAACGCGCGATGGTGCTGCATCAATCAGGAAACCGGGCGGCGGCCATCCCCCTTTATCGGGCCGTGCTGGCCCATGATCCTGATGATGTGATGGCGCTGCATCTGCTGGGCTATGCCCTATCCCAGGAAGGGCAGGCGGCGGAAGGCGTGCCGCTCATGCGCCGCGCCGTGGCGCTGAAGCCGGATTATGTCGCGGCCCTGGTCAATCTGGCCAATTGCCTGCGTATGGGGGGCGACCCGGTGGATGCCATTCCCTTCTACCGGCAGGCACTGACACACCGGCCTGACAGTTCCGGCACGCAGGTCAACCTCGCGCTGGCATTGAACGACAAGGGCGACAATGGGGAGGCGGAGGCGCTGCTGCGCCGGTGCCTGGCGGCCCAACCCGGCTTTGCCGCCGCACTGGATGCGCTGGGGCATGTGCTGGCTGCCAGGGGGGATAAGGAGGGCGCCATCGCGGCCCACCGGGATGCCACGCGGGCCGATCCCAATTTTTTAGCAGGCTGGGTCAATCTGGGACAGGCGCTGAAGGCGGCCGATCGGGCGCAGGAGGCTTTGGCCCCACTGCGCCGGGCACTGGACCTGAATCCCGGTTCCGTGGAGGCGCGAACCAGCCTGGGCAGTGCCCTGGTCGCCGTCGGGCGCACGGTGCCGGGTTTTATGGAGGAGGGGCTGACCCTGCTGGCGCAGGTGGCCGGAGAGGCCCCCGATTATGCCAATGCCCAGATTGATTATGCCCAGGCGCTGGCAACAGCCCGTCGCCCGACCGCGGCGGTGGCCGTGCTGGACCGGTTGCTGGACCGCCGGCCAGGGGAGGTGCTGGCCCGTACCAACCGCGCCATGCTGGATCTGGAACTGGGCCGGCTGGACCGGGGCTGGGCGGATCAGGCTTTGCGCTTCCACTCTACCCAGCAGGCGGAGGCGCGTTCCTTCACCATACCCCCTTGGCAGGGACAGGATGTGGCGGGAAAGCGCGTGCTGGTCTGGCGGGAACAGGGGATTGGCGATGAATTGATGTTCGGTTCCCTGCTGCCGGCCCTGCAGGTGCTTGGGGCGGTGCTGGTGGTGGAATGTTCACCCCGACTGGTGGGCCTGTTTGCCCGGTCTTTGCCGGGGGCTTTGGTGCGGGCCGAAACGCCGGACCCGACCGATGCCGATTATCACTGCCCTATGGGGGATTTGCCGCGCTGGCTGCGGCCCCGCCTGGGGGATTTCGCGACTGCCCGGCCCTGGCTGGCGCCCGATCCTGACCGGGCGGCGGATTTCGCCCGGCGGGTGGACGCACTGGGGCCAGGCCTGCGGGTGGGGATCTGCTGGCGGTCGGGGTTGGTCGATTCCGTGCGCGCGCCGGCCTATCTGTCTTTGGCCGATCTGCTGCCGATCCTGTCTTTGCCCGGTATCATCCCCATCAATCTGCAATATGGGGATACCAAGGCAGAGGTGGCGGCCCTTGCCCGCGATCATGGCATCACCCTGCACAGGTGGGACGATCTGGACCTGAAACAGGATCTGGAAGGGGCGGCGGCGCTGACCGCCGGGCTGGATCTGGTGATCAGCGCCAGCACGTCGGTGGGGGAAATGGCGGCAAGCCTGGGTGTGCCGACATGGCGCTTCCAGCCCACCCCGGACTGGACCTGTCTGGGCACCGCTGTGCGTCCCTGGTTTGCCTGCATGCGTGTTTTCATGCCTGTGGCGAATGCGCCGGTGCAGGCCTGCGTCGCGCCGATGCGGGCGGAATTGCAGCGGCTATTGACGGTGCCGGAGGTTGCCCTGCCGGTTGCCAATCCCTTGCCCCTTCTTCCGCCCGGCCCGCCGCCGGCCATCGCGGATGTCCTGCGCCTGCACCAGCAGGGAGATTTGGCAGGGGCGGAACAGGGCTATCGTACCATTCTCGCCCATGATCCCGACCATGGCGATGCGCTGCATCTGCTGGCCGTGGTGCGGCTGGCGCAGGGTGATGGGGTGGAAGCGCTGGCGCTTGTGGATCAGGCGCTTGCTGCCGATCCGGATTTCGCCATCGCCCATAACAGCCGGGGCAGCGTCCTGAAAGCGCTGGGCCAGCCAGAGGATGCGGCTCGCGCCTTCCGTCAGGCCCTGGCCCTGCGGCCGCAATATCCTGAAGCCTGGACCAATCTGGGCACGGCGCTGATGGACCAGTGCCGCCCGGCCGAGGCGGTGACCGCGCACCAGCGGGCCTTGAAGCAGCGGCCGGATTATCCCCGCGCGCTTGCCAATCTGGGGGTGGCCCAGCATGGATTGGGCCAGTATGCACAGGCGGCTGGCACCCTGCGTCAGGCCCTGGCGCTGGATGACAATCTGGCCGATGCCTGGAGCTATCTGGGCCTGTGCCTTGCCCGTCAGGGTAATATAGCCGAAGCGATGGCCTGTCAGGACCGGGCCCTGGCCGCTGATCCCGGCTTTGCCGAGGCGGAGGTGAACCGCTCCCTGTTGCTGGTCCAGAAGGGTGACGGCCCAGCGGCCCGCGATGCGCTGGACCGGGCGCTTGCCCTGCGGCCGGGCTTTGGCCGCGCGCTCTATAATCACGGGCTTTTGTCGCTGGCGCTGGGGGATCTCAAGGCTGGCTGGCAAGGCCATGAAGCCCGGTTTGACAGTGGGGAGGTGCGGGGTGTCGCACTTTTGCCCCTTCCGCGCTGGCAGGGGGAACCGCTGGCAGGCCGCCGCCTGCTGGTGCAGCGGGAACAGGGGCTGGGCGATGAGGTGATGTTTGCCGGCCTTTACCGTCATTTAGGTGATCTGGATGGGGATGTGGTGGTCGAGGCGGACCCCCGCCTGATCGGCCTGTTCAGCCGCGCCTTTCCCTTCGCCCGCTTCGTGCCGGAGGGGGAGGGGATGGCGCATGCCCCCGATCTTGCCATACCTGCGGGTTCGCTGCCGTCCCTGGTCCGTCCTGCCTTGGCCGGCTGGGATGGGGCGGCCTTTCTGTCCCCGTTGCCGGACAAGGCGGCGGCGGGTGCGGACCGTCTGGCAGCGCTGGGGCCGGGGCTGAAGATCGGCCTGTGCTGGCGCAGCCAGTTGCAGACGGCGGATCGGGTTGACGCCTATACCACGCTGGCCGACTGGCTGCCCCTGGCCCGCCTGCCAGGGGTGCAGGTGGTTTCCCTGCAATATGACGGGGCGGTGGAGGAGATTGCCGCCTTTGAGGCGGCGCACGGTATCACCATCCATCGCTGGCCTGACCTGGATCAGAAGAACGACCTGGAAGCGGTGGCCGGGTTGATGATGGGCCTTGATCTTGTCATTTCCACAGCAACAGCGGTGGGGGAGTTGGCCGGCGCCCTGGGCGTACCCGTCTGGCGCCTGTCCGGAGCGCTTGACTGGACCCGGCTTGGCACGGGGGTGCGGCCCTGGTTCGCCTCCCAGCGCATCATCACCGTGCCCGCCGCTGGAAAGGTGGTGGATCAGGTGCCGGTGGTCGTGCGGTTGCTGACCAGTTTGGGGCAGGAGACACCGCCCGCTCCCCCCCCACTGCCCGTCGGCACGGTGGAGGAACTGCTGGGCCAGGGCGTGGAGCATCAACGTGGTGGCGATCCGCAGGCGGCCATGCCCTTCTACCGGGCCGTGCTGGACCAGGCGCCGGAACAGCCGGTCGCCCTGCATCTGCTGGGGCTGGCGCACCACCAGATGGGTGAATTGGCGGCGGCGGAACCCTTGATGCGCCGGGCTTTGACGGTGGAGCCGGCTTACACCGCGGCCTGGGTCAATTTCGGCAATCTGCTTCAGGACAGGGACCAGCCAGCGGCGGCAGAGAAAGCCTATCGTCAGGCCCTCGCGCAACAGCCGGTAGCACCGGAAGTCTGGAGCAACCTGGGCAATGCCCTGCGCCGCCTGAACCGCCGTGAAGATGCGCTGGCCGCGCAGAAACGGGCCTTGTCGCTGAAACCCGGCTGGGTGGTGGCGCTGGCCAATATGGCGGAGCTTCTGCGTGACATGGACCGCCCGGAAGAGGCGGCCGATGCCTATCGTCAGGCCCTTGCCGCAGGGGGGGAGGACGCCCTGCTGCGCACCGGGCTGGGGGAGGCATTGCGCATGAGCGGCGATCTGGCGGGGGCAGAGGCGGCGCATCGGCAGGCGCTGGCCGATGACCCTGCCCTGGCCGATGCCTGGAACAATCTGGGGCGCGTGGAATCGCTTCGGGGATTGGATGACGCCGCTCGTCGCCATTATGACAAGGCCCTGTCCCTGGCACCTGACTTGCCGGCGGCGCTTTATAACCGGTCTCTGCTGGATTTGGCTGACGGTGATCTGACGGGGGGATGGCGGGGCTATGCTAGCCGTTTTGCGGGCAGCCCGGATGTGCGGGGCCGTGATATCGACCTGCCGGTCTGGCGGGGGGAGCCGCTGGATGGACGCCGGCTGCTGGTATGGGGTGAACAGGGGATTGGCGACCAGATCATGTTCGCGGCCGCCTATCCGGCCCTTCTGGCCTTGGGTGGCCGGGTGGTGATGGAAACGGACCCGAGGCTGGTGGGACTGTTCACCCGTTCGTTTCCGCAGGCCCTGGTCAGGGCGGCGCAACCGCGCCCGACTGACGCCGATCTTGCCATTGCTGCCGGCGATCTAGCGGGCATCCTCTGGCCGCATCTGGCCGATATTGCCCCGCCAATGCCCCTCTTGTGCGCGGATGCCTCGGCACAGGGCCAATGGGCTGCCCGGTTGGCGGCCTTAGGCCCGGGATTGAAGGTGGGTCTGGCCTGGCGTTCCTCCAGCATCACGGTGGAACGGGCCTTGTCCTATACCGATGTCACCACGCTGGCACCGCTGGCGCGGGTGCCGGGGATGCATCTGGTGGATTTGCAGCTTGGCGCGACAGAAGCGGAAAAGGAACGGGCGGCCAAAGCCGGCCTGACCCTGCATCGCTTTGACGATCTGGACCTGCGGGACGATCTGGACGGGCTGGCGGCCCTGATCGCCGGCCTTGATCTGGTAATCGCCGTACCGACCTTCATCGGGGAACTGGCGGGTGCGCTGGGCACGCCTACCTGGCGTCTGTCCGGCCCGGACTGGACCAGCCTGGGCACCGCTATCCGCCCCTGGTACCCCGCCATGCGGCTGTTAGCCCGAGAGGGGGAGGGGGCAAATCAGGCCGTTGCGCGGGCGGTGTCCCTGCTGCTTAGCGCCACGCGTAATTGAAGCTGATCGACACGCGTTCCGTTTCCGCCTGGTTCAGCGTCACTTCATGGCGCAGCCAGCTTTCCCACAGCAGCAGGGTGCCGGGCTTGGGGGCCATGGCGATGCTGGGCTGCAGCTCCCGCGCGGCCTTGGGCTTGCGCGGCGGCGCCGCCATCATCAGGGCCAGACGGGGGTCTTCAAAGCGCAGGGCGCTGGCCCCTTCCGGGATATCGACATAATAGGTGCCGCTGATCACGCTGTTGGGATGGATGTGAGAGCCGTGCATCCCGCCGGGGTCCAGCACATTGATCCAGAGATTATCCAGTTCCAGCTTGCGGCCCCCCAGATCCCATTCCAGCAGCTTGGCATAGGCTTTCACATGCCGGTCGAGATGCGATTTCAGCAGCTTCACCGCCGGATAGCGCCAGGGCAGATCGTCGATCGAGGAATAGGAGGTGTAGCCGGCATAGCCGTTCTTCAGCGACCATTTCTGCCCCGCCCGGTCATCTTCCGCGGCGGACATGCAGCAGGCGGCCAGTTCATCATTGAACCCCTCGCCCGCGTCCAGTTCGGCGCGGTAGATGCGGGTGACGAACAGGGTTTCCAGGGTGGGGGCGGGGGCTTGATCGGTCATGGCTTGGCTTTACGTCCAAGTGCCGCGCCCGTCAATGGGCGCTGGATGCCCGTGATCGGCGGGTGTGGCGATGCAGGGTGGGGCAGAGCGCATTTGTCGGCAGGCCTGAAGGAACGTAGGGTCTGGCGCAACGGGTATGACCAGACAAGAGCGATCCATCATGGCTTTCACGGCGAAAATCCTGCTTCTCGGTTCCGGTGAATTGGGGCGTGAGTTTGTTATCTCCGCCAAGCGCCTGGGCGCGCAGGTGATTGCCTGCGACGCCTATGATGATGCGCCGGCCATGCAGGTTGCCGATGGACGTGAAGTGTTCCCCATGCTGGATGGCGACAAGCTGCGCGCCGCGGCGGAGAAGCACCGGCCCGATTTTATCGTGCCGGAGGTGGAGGCCATCCGCACCGAGATGCTGGCCGAGCTGGAGCAGGAGGGCTTCACCGTCGTGCCGTCCGCCCGCGCGACCATCATGACGATGAACCGCGACCGTATCCGCGAACTGGCCGCCGTTGATCTCGGCCTGCGCACCAGCCGGTATCGCTATGCTGAAAGCTATGACGAGGTGGTGGCCGCCATCGCCCATACCGGCCTGCCTTGTGTGATCAAGCCGGTCATGTCCTCTTCCGGCAAGGGGCAGAGCACGGTGCGTGCCGAGGCGGATCTGAAGACCGCCTGGGAATATGCTGTCGCCAATATGCGCGGTGACCGCGCCAAGGTGATTGTCGAGGAATTCGTGCCGTTTGAGTACGAGATCACGCTGCTGACCGTGCGCACGCGCGACGGCATCGTGTTCTGCCCGCCCATCGGCCACCGGCAGGAACGGGGCGATTACCAGGAAAGCTGGCAGCCGATGGCGATGCGCGCTGATCTGCTGCAATCGGCGCAGGAGATGGCGGCCAAGGTGGTGAATGACCTGGGCGGGTACGGCATTTTCGGCGTGGAATTTTTCGTCACCCGCGACGAGGTGATCTTCTCCGAACTCAGCCCCCGTCCCCATGATACGGGTATGGTGACCCTGGCATCGCAGAACCTGTCGGAATTTGACCTGCATGCCCGCGCTATCCTGGGCCTGCCCATTCCGGCCGTCACCCTGCGCGGCGCCGCTGCCAGCGCGGTGATCCTGGCTGACCGGGCGTCAGATGCCTTCGGTTTCGACGGTGTTGCCGACGCCTTGTCCACGGGCCGACCCGACCAGCAGGTGGATATCCGCCTGTTCGGCAAGCCGACGACCCGCCCCTATCGCCGCATGGGTGTGGCCCTGGCGCTGGGCACGGATACGGACGAAGCGCGCAAGACCGCCAAGGAAGTCGCCGACAAGGTGCGAATTACCTATCGCTGAGGGACGGCCATGCCGGCCCCGGAGCAGGTGACGGAAGGGCGCATTGCCGCTGGCACGCCGGCCTTCCGCCGCACCAGCCTCGCCATGGCCGGCGCGGGCCTGACCACCTTTGCCCTGCTGTACCATACCCAGCCGCTGCTGCCGCTGCTGGCGGCGGAATTCCGGGTCAGTGCGGCGGAAAGCGCCTTGTCGCTGTCCCTGGCAACGGGCGCGCTTGCGCTGTCGCTGCTGGCAGCCGGCAGCCTGTCGGAAGTATGGGGCCGCAAGCCGATCATGGTCGCGTCGCTGCTGGCGGCGTCGCTCTTGACCATCATCGTGGCCTTTACCCCGTCCTGGCATGGGCTGCTGGTGGCCCGTACCCTGATGGGCGTGGCGCTGGCCGGGTTGCCCGCTGTCGCCATGGCCTATCTGGGGGAGGAGATGGAGCCGAAGGCCCTGGGGCTTGCCATGGGGCTTTACATCGCCGCGTCAGCGCTGGGCGGCATGGTGGGGCGACTGGCCACGGGTATTGCGGTTGATTTCATGCCCTGGCGCCCGGTGGCGGCTGGTATTGGCGTGTTGGGCCTTGTGGCGGCCCTGGGCCTGTGGCGATTATTGCCGGCATCCCGCCATTTTCAGCGTCAGGCCCCTGATCCGGCAGCGCTGGCGCGGGGATTGCTGCGACAATTCCGCGATCCCGGCCTGTGTCTGTTGTTCTCTCAGGCTTTCCTGCTGATGGGGGCCTTCGTCACCCTTTATAATTATATCGGCTTCCATCTGCTGGAGCCGCCTTACAATCTCAGCCAGACCATGATCGGCCTGATCTTCAGCGCCTATGTCATGGGCATGGGCGGCTCGGCCTGGATCGGCGCGCTGGCTGGGCGAATTGGTCGGGGTCGGGTATTGCCGGTCGGGATTGTTGGTATCGCAGCAGGTGTGGCGATGACGGCGGCTGGCCCGCTCTGGCTGGTGGTTGGTGGGGTCGCGCTGTTGACCTTCAGCTTTTTCGCCGCCCATTCCGTGGCCAGCAGTTGGGTCAGCGCCCGGGCGGCGGCAGCCAAGGCGCAGGCCTCCTCGCTTTATCTTTTCTGCTATTACATGGGCTCCAGCATCCTGGGGGCCACGGGCGGTCTGGCATGGGATGGCGTTGGCTGGGGCGGGGTCGTGGCGATGGTGCTGGGCCTGCTGGCCCTGGCTTTCATACTTGCATTGCCGCTGGCGCGGCTTGACCGTGCTTCAGGGGGCTGACCGGGCGTGGATACGATCCTTACCATTATCCTGCCGGTCTTCGGTCTTGTGGCGCTAGGCTTTGCCGTCGGTCGCCCGCCGCTTTTTCCCGCCGACGTGTCCAAGACGCTGGGCAATTTCATCTATTATCTGGCCCTGCCGGCGCTGCTGTTCCGGTCCATGGCGGCGCGCGGCCTGCCCCATGCGGATGAAATGGCTCTGCTGGCCGCCTATTACAGCGCCCTGGCGCTGGTGACGCTGGCCACTTTTCTCTATGCCCGTTTCCATTATCGCGAGCAGGCAGCGGGTGCTGCATCGCTGACCCTGGGGGGCAATTTCTCCAACATGGTGCTGGTCGGCGTGCCCTTGACCCTGTCCGCCTATGGGCAGGCGGGTCTGCAGCAGATGTTGCTGATCGCGACCTTCCATGCCGCTTTCCTGGTCGGGGTCACCACCGTGGTGGCGGAAGCCGGCAGGGCAGGGGGCGGCGGGCCGTGGCGGGTGGCCGGCAATACGCTGCTGGCCTTGATGAAGAATCCGGTCATTATCGCCAATATGTCCGGGCTTGCCTTCGGTTCCCTGGGCGGGCGGCTGCCGCTGCCGCTGGATCAGGCGGTCGCGATGCTGGGGGCGGCGGCTGTTCCCTGCTCGCTTTTTGCGTTGGGCGCCAGCCTTGTCGGCGTGGCGGTGACAGACCTTGTCGGGCGCACCTTGTTCATGGTTCTGGTCAAGCTGATGATCTTGCCGGCGATGGTTTTTGTATCTGCCCGGTATCTTTTCAATCTGCCTGATCTGCAATTAGCTATTGCCGTTACCACAGCATCGCTGCCGGCGGGGCTGAATGCGTTTCTTTTCGCCCAGCGATATGATGCCCACCCCAATCGTGTTGCCAGCGCGACCTTGCTGACCACGGTCTGTTCGGCTTTTACCACGGGCTTCATCATCGACTATTTCCGGTGAGTGAATAGAGCGATCGTGCCGGTAACGATACGTTACAACCGCGAAACCATCCTATTCTTCACGCGGTCGCTGTGTAGATGTATTGTCCGGCTAGAAAAGGGGGGAGTGACGGGGTAATCCTGGCAAGCAGGAGGGCCGCGCATGATTTCCCTCGCCCGGATGCCGCGCCCGATGCCGCGGTTGGCCAGAGGTTACGTTGAAGATGACTGTCCAGCCCCTTCCCTCCCGTCCCAACCCGTCTGATATGGGGTCATTTCCCCGTCAGGCTATGTCCCAGGGCCATGCGGCCAAGCGGCCGAGCGGCAGGAACAAATGGCTGATTCTGGGGACGGTGCTGGTTGTGGCTGCCGCGGCGGCGACCTATTTCTTTCTCAACCGCCAGCAACCGGCGACACCAGCGGTGCCGCCATCGGGCAGTACATCGAACATCCTGACCGTCACCAGTGTAACGGCGGCCCCCGAAAATGTGGCCCGCAACCTGATGGTTACCGGCTCCCTCGCGGCGTGGGATGAACTGCCGATCGGAACCCAGGTCAGCGGGCTTGCCATCGTCCAGGTGCTGGTCGATGAAGGGGATAAGGTGAAGGCTGGCCAAGTCCTTGCCCGTTTTGATGACAGCGTCCTGAAAGCGGAACTGGCCTCGCGGGAGGCGTCGCTGCGCGAAGCCGAAGCCATCGCCACGGAAGCTGAAGCCAATATCCGCCGCGCGGAGGAACTGTCCCGTACCGGTGCCATTTCCGGTCGTGATCTGGACGCCCGCCGTTCCACGGCGGCAACGGCAAAGGCCCGCGTCGGTGTCGCCATCGCGGCCCGTGACCAGGCCGCTGTCCGACTGGCACAGACGGAAATCCGCAGCCCCACCGATGGCACCGTTGCCAAGCGCAACGCCCGTCTGGGCGCCGTGATGTCGGCTGGTGGGACGGAGCTTTTCACCATCATCCGTGATGACCGGGTGGAACTGGTTGCCGAGGTGCCGGAAGTGGACCTGCCCAGCCTCGCGCCCGGCCAGGAGGTTGTGTTGAATGCCACGGACGCGGATGGCAACCCGTTTGTCGGGACGGTTCGGCTGGTTTCTCCGGTTGTTGATGTCCGCTCGCGTATCGGTCAGGTGAAGATCGCCCTGCCGGCTTCGCCACAATTGCGCCCCGGCATGTTCGTTTCCGGTATCGCCCGCGTTGGTACCGTATCGGCCCCGGTGGTGCCGGAAGCCGCCATTGTTTACCGTGATGCCAAGTCCCTGCTGGTCGTCGCTGATAAGGCGGCAGACGAGAATGGTCATCATGTTGTCCATGTTCGGGAAATCCGCACCGGCAGCCGTGCCAATGGCAAGGTTGCGATCCTGTCCGGTGTGACGGCCGGGGAATCAGTGGTTCTCACGGGCGCCCCCTATCTGCGGGAGGGCGAGAAGGTGACCATTTCCGATGGTGTGGTGGGTGGCGATGTCCGCCCCCTGCCGCCGCAATAATGATCCGACCTGATCGAGAGGCATCCGTATCATGAGCAGCGGCAATATCTCGGCGGTCGCCATCCGCCATCCCGTTCCGCCCATCGTCTTGTTCATCATCCTGACTCTGGCCGGCCTCGTCTCGTTCCTGACGATGGACATCACCAACAATCCGGACATCGACTTCCCGGTGGTGAATGTCAATGTCAGCCGTCCCGGTGCCGCGCCGTCGGAACTGGAACAGGAGGTGACGAAAAAGATCGAGGATGCGGTGGCCAACGTCACCGGTATCGATCACGTCAATTCGACGGTGACGGATGGCAATTCCAACACCACGATCGAATTCAAGATCGGCTACAACACGGACCGCGCCGTCAATGATGTGCGCGATGCCGTCAGCCGTATCCGCTCCGATCTGCCGCAGGATATTTATGAACCGCAGGTTCAGCGGCTGGATGTGACGGGCGATGCCATCCTTTATTACACCGTCACTTCTTCTTACCGCTCGGTCGAGCAGATTTCCTGGCTGATTGACAGTGAGATTGCCCGGTCGCTGAAGCGTGTTGGCGGCGTGGGCGAGGTGGAGCGTCTGGGCGGTCTCAGCCGCGAAATCCGCGTCAATCTCGATCCTGCCCGTATGATGGCGCTGGGTGTGACGGCGGGTGAGGTGAACCAGCAGCTCCAGGCCCTGAATGTCGATATGCCGGGCGGGCGTGGGGAACTGGGCACGGCGGAACAGTCGATCCGCACCCTGGGTCGCGCGCGCAGTGTGGATGAGTTGCGTGCCATCGAGATTTCCACTCCCAATGGCACGAAGGTCCGCCTCTCCGATATTGCCGATGTCGTGGACGGCACTTCTGAACTCCGGGCTGTTTCCCGTCTGAACGGAACGCCGGCTGTCGGCTTCGCCATCAGCCGGGCGCCGAATTCCAGCGAAGTCACCGTCTATGAAGGTGTGCTGGAAACGGTCGAACAACTCCGCAAGGACTATCCCGACCTTCAGTTCCAGTTGATCATCTCCAACGTCAAATTCACCATCGACAGCTATATCGCGTCGATTGAGGCGCTGGTGATCGGTGCCCTTCTGGCGGTCGGTGTCGTCTGGTGGTTCCTGCGCGACATGCGGGCGACGTTGATTTCCGCTCTGGCGATGCCGCTTTCGACCATCCCAACCTTCCTGGCGATGCACCTGCTCGGCTTCACCCTGAATGGCGTGACCATGCTGGCGCTGGCCCTGGTGGTGGGTATCCTCGTCGACGACGCGATCGTGGAGATTGAGAATATCGTCCGCCATATCCGACAGGGCAAACGCCCCTATGCGGCAGCGCTGGAGGCGGCGGACGAGATCGGGCTGGCGGTGGTTGCCACCACCATGACCATCGTTGTGGTGTTCGTGCCCGTCTCCTTCATGCCCGGTATTGCGGGACAATATTTCAAGTCCTTCGGCATCACGGTTGCCGTTGCGGTGCTGTTCTCTCTGCTGGTGGCCCGCCTTCTTACGCCATTGATGGCAGCCTATCTGCTGAAGCCCGCCCAGCCTGACCATGATGACTCGCCCGCCTGGGTGCAGCGCTATCTGGGGCTGCTGGACTGGTGCATGCTGCATCGCTGGAAGACGATCCTGGCCGGCTCTGCCTTCTTCATCCTTTCGGTCTTCGCATCGACGCTGCTGCCGACCGGCTTCGTACCCTCGCAGGATATCGGTTTCTCCAACCTGCAGGTCGAAATGGCGCCCGGCGTGACGCTGGAACAGATGGATGGCACCACCCAGCGCGCCGCCAATATCCTGCGCGCACAGCCCGAGGTGGAGGCAACATGGGAACGTGCCGGTCGCGGCGGTCAGGTCCGCAGGGGTGCCATCACCGTGTTGTTGAAGCCCCGGTCTGAGCGGGTTCACCAGAAGGATTTTGAAAATCGCGTGCTGGCGGAATTGCAGCGTATTCCGGGCGCCCGGTTCAGCTTCAACTCCACGGGTGGCTTTGGCAATCGCGACGTCTCCATCATGCTGACCAGCGAGAATGGCGAGCTGCTGGACGAGCATGCGGCCAAGGTTCTGGCCGAGATGAAGGGACTGTCCATCCTGAAGAATGTCACCTCCACCGCACCGTTGCAGCGGCCGGAAATCCAGATCAAGCCGTTCTTCGACCGGGCGGCGGAACAGGGTGTCTCGGTTTATGCCCTGGGGCAGGTGGCCAAGGTTGCCACTTTGGGTGAGATCGACACCAACTCTGCCAAGTTCAACCTGGGTGACCGTCTGGTGCCGATCCGGGTGCAGTTGGATAAGGCGGCGCGCAGCGACCTGGGTGTCATCGCCAATCTGCGGGTGCGGGCCAATAACGGTGCAACCGTTCCGCTGAATGCGGTGGCAGAACTGGATATGGGGTCCGGCCCGGTACAGATCGACCGGTTTGATCGTGCCCGCCGCGTATCAATCCAGGCCGACCTGAACGGGGCGGAACTGGGAGAGGCAATGAAGGCGATCAATGCCCTGCCATCCATGGCCCATATGCCGGCTGGCGTCTCCAAGCCCGCTTATGGTGGGTCGGAGCAGATGGAAATCCTGTTCCTGGGCTTTGCCGTGGCTTTGGGAACCGGCTTCCTGCTGATCATCGCCGTGCTGATCCTGCTGTTCCACAATTTCTATCAGCCGCTCACCATCATGACGGCGCTGCCCCTGTCGTTGGGCGGGGCGGTGGCCGGGTTGCTGATCGGGCAGATGTCTTTGTCGCTGCCGGCCCTGATCGGGATCCTGATGCTCATGGGCATCGTCACCAAGAACTCCATCCTGCTGGTTGAATATGCCATCGTCGCCATCCGCGACCATGGGATGAGCCGGGCGGAAGCCTTGCGTGATGCTGGCGCCAAACGTGCCCGACCCATTGTCATGACCACGATTGCCATGGCGGCGGGCATGTTCCCCATCGCCATGGGCTGGGGGGCGGATACGGAATTCCGTCAGCCCATGGCGGTGGCCGTGATCGGTGGCCTTATCACCTCGACCCTGTTGTCGCTGGTGTTTGTGCCGACCATGTTCACCGTGATGGATGATCTCCAGCACTGGCTCTCCCCCAAGCTGGGCCGGATGCTGACCCCGAAGGAAGAGCCGGCACCGCTGCGCCCGCAGCCGCTGGATGGTGAATAAGGACGGGGAGTTCTCTCCCTGTCTTAGAAGCGCAAATCAGTCACTTTCTTCCAGAACGCCCCGGCATTCCCGTGCCGGGGCGTAATTTTTATTCAAGTCTGTCGTTCATTTCGTAATTTCAGCCAGCAAGCCGCATGTCTGCTATCCCTGTTTCCGGCGGTAAGCGGGCTTGCCGCCTGCGCTGTAGCGCCTTATGGCAGAAGCGCCGCCTTATCATTCCGGTTGCGGCGCCATTATCTGAGGAGAGCATCGGTGAGCATTGTCCGTCTTCAGCCCGGTCGCCGTATGAGCGAAGCCGCCATCCATAACGGCACCGTCTATCTGGCCGGCCAGGTCGCCACCGATAACAATGCCGATATCAAGGGGCAGACGGCCCAGGTTCTGGCCCAGATCGACGCACTGCTGGCGGAAGCTGGCAGCGACAAGTCCAAGATCCTTTCCACCACCATTTACCTCTCCAGCATTGGCAACTTCGCCGCCATGAACGAAGTCTGGGACGCCTGGGTGGACCAGTCCAATCCTCCGGCCCGCGCCACGGTTGAAGCCCGGCTGGCGACCCCCGGCTATCTGGTGGAGATTGTCTGTATCGCTGCCCAGGGCTGATGCGGCTGCCCGCGGGAAGGGGAGGGGCAGCCCATCCATCCCGTGGGCTCTGCGACCATCGCCGGGCTGGCAGTCATCCTGCCGACGCGCTATGTCATGCCCATTGCTGGCGGCCCGGCCCGCCACCCCCGAAAGCCCCGGATGTAAGAGCGACCCATGCCTGATGATCTTTCGCCCCAGAGCTTCAGCCTGTTCCCGCTTGGCGAGGACAAGACCCCCTATCGCAAGCTGACGTCCGATTATGTCTCGGTCAGTGAGTTCGAGGGCGAGAGCATCCTCAAGGTGGAGCCGGAGGGGCTGCGCCTGTTGGCCGAACAGGCCTTCATCGACATCAACCATCTGCTGCGCCCCGGCCATCTGGCCCAGCTGGCCAAGATCCTGGACGATAGTGAGGCGTCGGCCAACGATCGTTTCGTGGCCCTGGACCTGCTGAAGAACGCCTCCATCGCTGCCGGTGGCGTGCTGCCCATGTGCCAGGATACCGGTACGGCCATCGTCATGGGCAAAAAGGGCCGCCGCGTCTGGACCAAGGGTGCCGACGATCTGGCACTGGCCGATGGTATCCGCGATGCGTATCTGAAGCGGAACCTGCGCTACAGCCAGGTGGCCCCGCTCTCCATGTATGAGGAGAAGAACACCCGCACCAACCTGCCCGGCCAGATCGAGATCTATGCCGAGGGGGAAGATGCCTATAAGTTCTTCTTCATGGCCAAGGGTGGCGGTTCCGCCAATAAGACCTTCCTGTTCCAGGCCACGCCGTCCGTACTGGCGCCCGATCGGCTGATCCCCTTCATTGAAGAGAAGATGGCCTCGCTGGGCACTTCGGCCTGCCCGCCCTACCATCTGTCGGTGGTGATCGGCGGCCTTTCGGCGGAACTGAACCTGAAGACGGTGAAGCTGGCTTCGGCCCGCTATTATGATGGCCTGCCGACGCAAGGCTCGGAAAGCGGTCACGCTTATCGTGATCTGGAGATGGAAGAGGCTTTGTTTGCCGCCTCCCAGAAGCTGGGCATTGGCGCGCAGTTCGGCGGCAAATATTTCTGCCATGATGTCCGGGTGATCCGCCTGCCGCGCCATGGTGCCTCGCTGCCGATCGGCATTGGCGTTTCCTGTTCGGCCGACCGTCAGGCCTTGGGCAAGATCACCAAGGACGGCATCTATCTGGAACAGCTTGAGACAGATCCCGCCCGCTTCCTGCCGGACGTGGATGCCGCGTCCCTCTCTGACGAGGTGGTGAAGATCGATCTGACCAAGCCGATGGCGGAGATCCGGGCCACTCTGACCCAGTACCCGATCCGCACCCGCGTCTCGCTGACCGGCCCGCTGATCGTGGCGCGCGACAGCGCCCATGCCAAGCTACGTGCCGCCCTGGACGCCGGGCAGCCGTTGCCGGATTATTTCAAGAACCACCCGATCTATTATGCCGGTCCGGCCAAGACGCCGGAGGGCTTTGCCTCGGGCTCCTTCGGCCCGACAACCGCTGGCCGTATGGACAGCTTCGTCGATCAGTTCCAGGAAGCCGGTGGCTCCTTCGTCATGCTGGCCAAGGGCAACCGCTCGCTGGCGGTGAAAAATGCCTGCCAGAAGCATGGTGGCTTCTATCTGGGCTCCATCGGTGGTGCTGCCGCCCGTCTCGCCCAGGATTGTATCAAGAAGGTCGAGTGCATTGCCTTCCCCGAACTGGGGATGGAAGCCATCTGGCGCATTGAGGTGGAGGATTTCCCCGCCTTCATCATCACCGATGACAAGGGCAACGATTTCTTCGAAGCGACGAAGTAAGTTCGCTGAGGTACATTTCCCTACTGTTTGGATTAAATTGGAATTAGGATGGCCGAATGATCCGCGCCATCCTTTTTCTTTTTTTCCTGTTTTTGTTATCGTCCCCCTCGATCGCTGCCGATTCAGGGAAACCTACCTGTTTTGATGCAGCTGTTGTTGCCAAGCTGCTCACCCAAGACCCAAACCCGTTGCCACCGGAGGACGCCGACGATCCCCTTGCTAACTGGAACTGGCCTTGGCGATTAAATTTTATAATCGAAAAGAAGCTCCTGGGGGAGATGCCCGAGCCATCCTTTACCGTTGTGCACGAGATGCACACCTGGCTAAATTCGGACATCCAGCACATCCTGCTTTGGCTGAAGCGCCAGCCAGATGGTCATTACATTGCCATCCATATCGAATTATATATCGTGCCGGATATTGATGGGGAATTTATAGCCCCTGTGGGCACGCGGTCCGCCGAATTTATCGACACTTTGGCGACACAGTTCCCCGGAAACTACACAGCCAAACTGTCTACAAGGAAGTATCAGGCTGATCAGGCTTGGTGGTTGCGCAAGACGCTCGAAACGTCATCAGCCTCACTGTTCCTAATGGCGAAGGCTGGCGACCTGCGGACAGAGACAGCGGTTTCCCTTGCTGATCTGGTGACACTCACTGCTCCTCACCGCTGCCTGGAGTAAGTGCATTTCACTTCTGTGGCAGTTGGCGTAAATTTATGTTGCGTGATCGCCCGACGAGCGCTATAAACACCTCCCCGCGAACGATTGGCCTCGTTGAGATGCTGTTCCGCGGTTGGTTCTTTGAAGGGTTTTGCTCTTCGGACAAGTGGAATTGACTATTGCCCCTGTCGGGTTGCTGGTGTCTGGATTTGGGTCTGGGTGCTGGTGATTTGGCGGGATGGTTGGCCGGGTTTTGGTTTGCTTGGGTTTGGCGGTTTGGTTGCTGCTGAATAAAAAAGCGGACGGATGAAAAAAACTGGTTGACTGGTTGGTTGGGGTTGGCTAGAAAGCGCTCCACCGACGCGGCGGCGACAAGCTGCCGGGCGATGGTTTCGCAGTCTCTGAGTTTGGCGGTTATGCGCTGGATGGGGATTGCAACGGCGAGATCCTCCTGCTTTTGTGGGTGCCGGTTTCGGTCTTCTGATGGAGATCGGGGCGATGGATTATCGGCTTTTGGGCCGGGTTCTTGGACAAGTGAATCGATTGAGAGAAGG
>NZ_AUCG01000005.1 GCF_000429645.1 Niveispirillum irakense DSM 11586 | reverse complement strand
AACGCGGTCTGTGTTTTCTGGGCGGGTAGGGAAAGGGGGGCGGATGTTTCGGAATTTGGGACCATTCCCAGGATGACGGGGCGGTCGGGATTGCCCTCCATGAAGCCGACGACGACCTCCATGCCGACACGCGGGATGGTCTGGGCGCCGAAGCCTCGTCCGGCCCAGCTTTGGGAGGCGCGGATCCAGCAGGATGAGCGATCGTCGGCGGTGCCACGGCGATCCCAGTAGAACTGCACCTTCACGCGGCCGTAGGCGTCGGTATGGATGTCCTGGCCCTTGGGTCCGACGACGATGGCGGTTTGCATGCCGGGGATGGTGGGGCGCGGCGTCACGCGTTTAGGCACGAAGGGTGTCGATGCCGGGATGCAGGTGAAGCTGTTCTGGTATTGCGTTGTATTGCCGCCGCCGGTCTCATAGCTCTGGTCTCGGGCGGAATGGGTGACCGACAGCACGACATAGGAGCCGTTCTCCGCCAGGACGGGATGCCCGTTCATCTGGAAGCGGCCGATGGGGGCCAGCGTGCGGGCGTCGGACGTTCCCTGGATGGTCTCGCGCTCCACCTCCTCGGCCTGCATGTTCAGCTTGGCGCGGCGCTCGCCATCGCCGGGATCGCCATGCAGTCCGGGAAACTCGAAATGCTCGTGCTGGGGCTGCTGCTGGAAGTTGGAGATGGTGGGGACGGTCTGGTTCAGCCGCAGCTTGCTGGTCTCGAAATTATAATCAGCGATGGTCCAGGCGCTGGCCTGGTAGGAATGGCGGCGTTTCCATTCCTTGATATGGTTGGACAGGGCCGATGTTGCACTGAACGGGATGGTGGGTTCCGCGCCTGACTGATAGGCGCTGGTCTGTGTGGCCAGGACCAGGGTGTGCTTGCCGGGTTCGTGGCGGAAGAAGAAATAGAGCCCGTCCTCCTCCATCAGGCGGCAGACGAAGGCGAAGTCGGTCTCGCGATACTGCACGCAATAGGGCCGCGGCGGCGGGCTGCCAGCCATGGAGAAATCATACTGGCTGTGGCCCATCTCGTCGAAGATGGTGGCCAGGATCTCCAGACTGTTCTTGTTCTGGAAGATGCGGCAATCGCTGGTGCGGGTCAGCAGCCAGAGCCAGGGCAGGACCTCCAGCTCGTAATGGCGCTGGCCGCGCCCAGCGGCATGGCCCGCCGTCAGGCTGGCGACGATGCCGTTGAAGGTGCGATAGGACCCCTCGTTGAGGCGCAGATGCAGGTTGACCGGCTGGGCGATCAGGCTGGCCGGGTCCAGATCGTCGAACCCGGCCCGCACCGTCGCGCGGAAGCTGAACAGGCTGGAAACACCCTCCGTCCCCTCAAACGCTTCCAGCAGCAACTGGTCAGGGCCCAGCGGCGTGTCAATCGACAGCATCCGGTTGATCTGCGTGTATCCGTCCATGTCTGATCCCTGAACCTCAGGCCGATGGATCATTCCCAGAAACTGGATAAGTCATGGAATATTCGCGTTAAGCGGGTTTTGGCAACGCAGCGGATGGGCACTTGGCGACGGCAATTGGGGTACCCCTGAAGGGAGATGATTTGTAAAAGAGCAAATTTCAGCCCTGTATCTTATATTTATTTTATAAAACACGCCATTTGGATGTCGGGGATTCGAACGAATTTTCCTAAATATTATGAAAATTGAATTAAGTTTTCCATTTTAGGAAACTGTATAAAAGTTTCGGGACTTATCAGAAAGGCTAAAAATATTACAATAGTACGCAAAAATAATGAATATTATAATTCACTGATAATTTGTTTTTTTGGAAAATCGGCGAAATGATGGGACCGACAGGATGCTCATCTGTTTCCTGGTCTATAACCATCGGCTGGTAAAGCGGATTTCCACCAGAGGACTGCCCTATCCCGAAAGCGTGTAATCCTGAAGTGGTGATCCAAACTAGTGGATGGTTTGCCTCTTTGTGCTAACTATATAGCAAAAATATGCCTCATGATCATAACACCAAATAGATAATAGTTGCTTAACAGAGCCTGTGATACTCATTTTTCGTGTGAAAGTGACTTTCACTCTATGAGATATATTTCTGAAAACGAAAATTCTCTTAAATGCTATCAAAAGCACCTTTTACTGATCGAATCCCTAATTCCCCAGACGCGCAAATGGCGACGAGGAAGAAATGGCGCTTGTCCTGAAGGTTCTGACAGCCGGTGACAGTTCCCTGACAGAAGGGGAAACCCGCGGCTTCGACGGTGCCAGTTTCAGCATCGGTCGCGGGGCGGAGAATGATTGGATCGTTTCCGATCCAAACCGGCATCTGTCCAAGCAGCATTGCCGGCTGGAGCGGCGTGGCAGTAGCTATTTCATCATCGATACTAGCACCAACGGCGTCTATGTCGGCGATGCCGTCGCTCCGTTGGGCAAGGGCAATACGCAGCCGCTGCGCGATGGCGATGTCGTCAATCTCGGCCCCTGCAGCCTGGGCGTAGCGATCAACGAACCGGTTGCCGCCCAAGCGGCGCCGGCACGGTCGGTCTTCGGCGATGTGCCATCCGGCCTGGACTCCATGATGGACAGCGCGCCCGTCGCCTATGGTGCCGGATCGACCTCCGTCAGCGATATATTGGGCGGTCGCCGGCATATCGGCGATCCGCTGGACTCCCATGACCGCGAAATGGTCGAAAGCCTGCCAGATACCGGGTTCACCCCGTTCGAGATCGGGCCCGGCACGGCGAGCCATTTCGAGCCGCCCGCGGTGCAGCGTGCGGTAATCCCCGTCGATTGGCACGCCGATGATGAAGGTGGGGTGCTAACCGAACCACCTGCCGTTCCGGCGGTGTCGGAGCCGGAGGAGCCGGCTATCGTCCGCCCAGCCTTTTCCCGGCCGACACCGCGTGCAGTTGTGGAGGAGGAGCCGGTCGCGGCCCCAGCACCTAAGCCGGGGGAGGGGCCGGCCGAGCTGTCGGTCGTCGAGCGGCCCAGTGATCCGGTGGAGGCCTTCATGGCCGGCCTGGGTCTGCCGCTGGATGCCCTCGACAATGCTGATCATGCGGCCTTGATGCACAAGGTAGGGCTGGCCTTCCGGGAGGCGGTAGGGGGGCTGCGCGAGTTGCTGGAACTGCGGGCTTTCCTGAAGTCGGAATTCCGCATCGAACATACCCTGCTGCGAGCCAAGGAAAACAACCCGCTGAAATTCTCCGCAAACCTGGATGGCACGCTGGCCGTGCTGATCGGTCGCCGTGTCACCGGCTTTATGGATGCGCCCGAGGCGATCCGTGAAAGCCTGCGGGACATCAAGGCCCATGAGGTGGCGCTGATCGCTGGCATGAAGACGGTGGTAGGCGACGTGCTGGAACAGCTTTCCCCGGAAGCGGTCAGTGCCGATGTCGGCAGTTCCCTGCTGCCGCAGGTCCACAAGGCCCGCTGCTGGGAGAAGTACGAGCAGACCCATCAGCGGATCATGGGGGAGCAATCCTCCGGCCCGCCGCTGGGGGGCAAATTCTCCGCCGCCTATACCAAGCAATTCCGCAGTCTTTGAGCAATCTCTAGCGAGCATAGGCTGAACAGAGATGATCCGATCCCGCCTTCCTACCTTGCCCGTCCTGGGCGTCGCCGTTGCCCTGCTGCTGTCAGGCTGTGCCAGCGACCCGCCGCCGCCGCGTGGAGCCATTCCCATGTATGTGACCAGCGCGCGCGACGTGAATCCAGATAGCCAGGGCCGTCCGGCCCCGGTGGTGGTGCGGGTCTATGGCCTGGCGGCCAAGGACAGCTTCGCCCTGGCCGCCCCCATTCAGCTTCTCCAGCAGGACGCCAAGACTATCGGCGCCGACATGCTGGACCGCCATGAACTGGTGCTGGCCCCCGGCGACCAGAAATTCGTCACCTTGCCGGCCAACGACAAGGTGAATTTTGTGGGCGTGACTGCCGCCTATCGCGGCATCGACAAGGCGAAATGGCGCGAGGTCGTGGCCGTACCGGCGACCGGCACCGTCGTGCTGGACGTCACAGTAGGCGCCAATGGTGTCACGGTGCTGCAGCGCCCGCAAGAAACCAAGTGAGGGGCACCCGATGATGATGTCCGCCAACCGCGTGGTCTGGAACGAGGGCATGTTCCTGAGGGTCCAGCATTTCCAGCAGGCGGATCGCCATGTCGAGCGGCTGGTAGAGGCGCGCACCGCCCCCCTGACCCCCTTCTCGTGGGGCTTCAGCGAACTGGTGATCAATCGGGAACTGATGGGCATCGGCAAGCTCGCCATCGCCTCCGCGCGCGGCATCCTGCCGGACGGCACGCCCTTCTCCATTCCCGACGATGCCGATCATCCGGCGCCGCTGGAGTTGTTCGATAATGTGAAGAACTGCCTGATCTATCTGACTTTGCCGGTGCGCCAGCCCGGAGCGGCGGAAGTGGGTAATCCCAATTCCGAGGATGCCATCACCCGCTATGTCCCTGCCCGGTTCGAGGCGGACGATGCCAATCTGGGCAGCGGCCAGTCAGCGTCGATGGATGTGGCGCGCCTGCGCCTGCGCCTGGCGCCGGAAACCCAGCCATTGTCGGGCTATGAGAAGATTGCCATCGCGCGGGTGGTGGAGGTGCGGTCCGACCGTGCCATCATCCTGGATGAACAGTTCATTGCTCCCACCACGTCCGTCGCGGCGCAGCCGCCGCTGCAGGGTTTCCTGACCGAGATACAGGCCCTGATCCAGCACCGGGCCGAAGCACTGGCGGCCCGCGTCGCCGGCCCCTCATCGGGTGCCAAGGGTGCCGCTGAGATCGCCGATTTCATGCTGCTGCAGACGGTTAATCGGTATGAGCCGCTGCTCCGCCATTATGCGGCCACCGCCCCGATGCTGCACCCGGAACGTTTCTACCGGCTGTGCGTGGAGATCGCCGGTGAACTGGCGACCTTCACGGCGGAGGGCAAGCGCGCCACCGTGTTTCCCGATTACCGGCACGAGGACCTGCAAGGCAGCTTCCGCCCGGTGATGGCCGATCTGCGCGCGTCGCTGTCGGCGGTCCTGGAACAGAATGCGGTGCCCATACCTTTGCAGCCGCGCCGCCACGGCATCAAAGTCGGCGTCATTGCCGACCGGTCGTTGCTGTTCAACGCGAATTTCGTGCTGGCGGTCAATGGCGACATGCCGGTGGAGAGCCTGCGCCGGCTGTTTCCCAACCAGGTCAAGATTGGCCCGGTGGAACAGATCGCCCAATTGGTGAACGTAGCGCTGCCCGGCATCAAGGTCGCTGCCTTGCCGGTGGCGCCGCGCCAGCTTCCCTACCGTTCCGGCCAGGTCTTTTTCGAACTGGACCGCGCCAGCCCGCATTTCAAGCAGCTTCAGACGTCGGGCGGCATCGCCCTGCATCTGGCCGGTGAATTCGCCCAGGTTGAGATGGAGCTTTGGGCCATCAAGGGGAGCGCCTGATGTCCGGCTATGCCAGTTACGGCCAAACCACGCATGAGGAAACCATCATCAAGCCGACACCGGGCGGTCGCCGCCCGTCGTCGGGTGGTGCCACAGCACCGGTGGTGCCGCCGCCGTCAGATTTCGCCGCCAGCGATACGATCGACCTGACGCTGGGTGGGCTGAACCCGGTGGTGGCCGCGGCCGGGCCGCTCCTGAACCTGATCCGTCGTTTGCGGGTGTCAGCCAGCCAGCCCAACATCACCGATCTGCGCGACCGTGTGGCCAACGAGATCAAGACCTTTGAGAAGCGCATCCACGGCACGCCCGTGTCGGCGGAGGCGGCGCGCGCCGCGCATTACGCGCTGTGCGCCACCGTGGACGATGTCGTGCTGAACACGCCCTGGGGCGCCAGCAGCACCTGGGCCCGCTCCAGCATGGTCATCACCTTCCATGTCGACGTGACGGGGGGCGAGCGTTTCTACGACCTACTGAACCATCTTCTGAAGGATGCGGCCAGCAATGCCCATGTCCTGGAACTGATGTATCTCTGCCTGTCGCTGGGGTTCGAGGGACGGCTGCGCATTCTGGCCCAAGGGGCGCTGGAGCATTCCCGCATCCGCGACAATCTCTACCGCACGCTGATGCAGTTGCGGGGTGAACCGGAGCGTGAACTGGCACCGCATTGGCGTGGGGTGGAGGCACCGCACCGGCCGCTGGTGCCGGGTATCGAGTTCTGGACTGTCATGGCGGTGATGCTGATCCTCATCACCCTGATGGCCACCGGTTTCAGCTTCGCGCTGAACGGCCAGTCCGATGCCACGCTGGAGAAGATGGCGACCCTGCCGCCAGCGGGCGCGCCCAGCATCAAGATCGCCGATCCGGCCCCGCCGGTGCAGGCCCAGGCCCGCGATGTCGATCATTTCACCGCCTTCCTGGCGCCAGAGATCAAGGCAGGTCTGGTGTCGGTGGTGGCACAGGGTACGGACACAGTGGTGCGCATCCGCAATGCCGGCATGTTCCCGTCCGGCTCCGCCCAGGTGGAGGGCAGTTACGACGGGCTGCTGACCCGCATCGGCCAGGCGCTGGATACGCGCGCCGGCCAGGTGACCATCACCGGCCATACCGACAATGTGCCCATCCGTACCATCCGCTTCCCGTCCAACTGGCACCTGTCGCAGGCGCGCGCGGAATCCGTGACGGCGGTTATCGCCGCCCATCTGAAGGACCCCGCGCGCCTGAAGGCCCAGGGCATGGCCGATACCCAACCCGTCGCTTCCAACGATGACGAAGCCGGTCGCGAAGCGAACCGTCGCATCGACGTGATCCTGCGCAGCAGCCCGGTGGAAGGATCGCCGCAATGATCACCCAATATCTTCCCATGCAGGTCCAGCCCTATGTGTCGATGCTGGGCCGCCCCTTTCGCGCGCGCTGGGTCTGGTCGCTGATCTGGGCCGTCGGCTTTGCGCTGATCGTCTGGTATTTCGGCGCGCTGGTGGCTATCGGCGATTACCGTCCGCTGGAAAGCGACATGGCGCGCATGGTCGCCTGTGTCGCAATCTTCGTCGTCTGGGCCGCTTTCAACCTTCAGGTCAATTTCAAGGCCCGCAAGACCGATGACCGTATGATGCGCGACCTGACCCAGGCGGGGGAGGCCGACAAACGCGGTGACACGTCGGCCGATGAGCTGCGCCAGTTGCGCGAGCGCCTGATGGAGGCCTTGTCCACCCTGCGCAAGAAAGCCGGTGGCGGCGGCATGGGCCGGTCGCATCTCTACCAGCTTCCCTGGTACATGATGATCGGACCGCCGGGTTCGGGCAAAAGCACGGCCCTGCTGACCTCGGGCCTGAATTTCCCCTTGTCCAACACCATGGGCCGCGACCCGCTGAAGGGTATCGGCGGCACCCGCAACTGCGACTGGTGGTTCACCGACCAAGCCATCCTGCTGGACACGGCCGGTCGCTACACCACCCAGGACAGCGACCCGCAGGCCGACCAGAAGGCATGGCTGGGCTTCCTGGACCTGCTTAAGACCTATCGCACCCGCCAGCCGGTAAATGGCGCCATCGTCGTGATCAGCCTGGCCGACCTGATGTCGCCGGACCCTACCGAGCGCCTGAACCATGCCCGTGCCATTCGCCAGCGCCTGAACGAACTGTATGACAGTTTCGGCATCCGCGTGCCGGTCTATGTGCTGTTCACGAAGGTCGATCTGGTGCCGGGCTTCGTTGAATATTTCGACGGGCTGGGCAAGGCCGACCGTGAGCAGGTCTGGGGCATGACCTATCCGCTGGATGATGGCTCGGCGGAGAATGCTGGCGTTGTCACCCTGTTCCCGCAGGAACTGGAAGCCCTGATCGCGCGCCTGAACGAACGGCTGCTCGAACGGGTGCAGCAGGAAAGCGATATCGACCGCCGCGGTCTGGTGTTCAACTTCCCCAATCAGGTGGCCAGCCTGGGCGACGCCATGCTGGAAGTCTTGACCGAGATCTTCCGGTCCAGCGCCTATGATGGCCGTCCGTTGCTGCGTGGCGTCTATTTCACCAGTTCGGTCCAGCAGGGCATGCCCATTGACCGGACGATGGCCACCATCACCTCGACCTTCGGGCTGGAGCCCGTGCGCTTGCCAGCGCATAACCGCCAGGGCCGCGCCTATTTCCTGAACAAACTGTTCCGCGAAGTGATGTTCGCGGAGGCCGCCGTCGTCAGCCTCAATCCCAAGGAAGAGGAACGCCGCCGCCGCCTGCGCATCGCCGCCTATGCCCTGGCCTTCACGATGCTGGCGGTGATGGCCTACGCCTGGACCACGGGCTATCGCACCAATGAGCGCCAGGTGGCGCAGATCAACGAGCAACTGGCCGACTATGAGAAGGCGGTGGAAGGCATCCCGACGCAGAATGTCGCCGATGACGACCTGCCTCGCGTGGTCAAGCCGCTGGACATCCTGCGCGCCTTGCCCACCGGCCTGACCGAGGAAGGCAAGGATGCGGGTAGCTGGCTGACCTTCGGCCTGTATCAGGGCGATAAGCTGACCGCCGTACATGGCAATGCCTATCATAACGCGCTGAATGGCCTGCTGCTGCCGCGCCTGCTGGTCCGGTTGCAGAACCAGATCCGCGAGCGCCAGGGCGAAGATGATTTCACCGCCGCCGCCTTGCGCATCTATCTGATGCTGGGTAGCCATGGCCCGCTTGACACGACTGCTGTCCGCACCTGGATGGTCAATGACTGGAGCAGCCGCTATCCCGGCCCGTCCAACCAGGCGGTGCGCGACAGCCTTGGCCGTCATCTGAACAGCCTGCTGGCCGGCAACCTGGCGCCCATCGCGTTGGATGCCAACTTGATCGACCAGTCCCGCCGCAGCCTGGAAAAGCTGACCCCGGCCGAGCGTGTCTACGCCCTGGTTCGCCAGCGCGGCGACGTCGCCCAGCAGAAGCAGTGGCTGCCCGTCAACCATGCTGGTGGCACCGGCGAGCGTGTCTTCACCCGCCTGTCCGGCCAGCCGTTGAATGATGGCATTCCGGGCGTCTACACCCGTGAAGGCTTCTACAAGGCCTTCCTGCCGGCACTGGATGCCGTGCAGAAGGAGGTGCAGGAGCAAAGCTGGGTGATGGGTGACAAGGAAGGTCCGGCCGCCCCGCAGATGGAGCAGGTGCGCGCCCGCGTCCTGGAACTCTACTTCGCCGATTATGTCCGGGTCTGGGACGAGATGCTGAACGATATCCGCATCGTGCCGATGGAAGATGTGCAGCAGACCGTCACCGTCCTGAACATGGTCTCCGGTCCCGACATGCCGATGCTGAAGCTGCTGCGCGCGGTGGCGGATGAGACGCGCCTGTCGGTGCCACCCGGCGTCGATCCCAACGATGCGGCGGCCGTGGCGGCTGCGGCGGCCAACGTGCCGGTCGGGGCCAACGGCGTCACCCAGCATTTCCAGCCCATCGCTGATTTCGTGACGCCGGTGGATGGCGCGCCCGCCCGCGTGGAGGATTTGCTGCGCCTGCTGTCCAACGCTTATGAGGAACTGAGTGCGGTTGCCTCCGGCCCCGCTAATGGTCAGCTTGACATGTATGCCCGCGCCTCACGCGGAGGCAGCGGCGGGCCGATCCAGCGGTTGAGTGCCCAGGTGCCGCAACTGCCGCAGCCCGTGGCTGCCTGGGTCGGCGCCTTCTCCGACGGCATATCGCAGCAGTCTGTGGGCGGGGCACGCGCCCAGCTTGCCAACCTGTGGGGTGGGGAGGTTGGCGGTTTCTGCCGGCGGGCCGTGCGGGGCCGCTACCCGTTCGATGCCGGCGCCGACACGGAAATCTCCGTGGGCGACTTCACCCGCCTGTTCGCGCCCAACGGCATGATGGACAAGTTCTTCAACACCCACCTGCGACCGCTGGTCGATACGTCCAGCGCACGGTGGAAGTGGAACCGCGTTGGCGGTACGGGCTTGGGCATTCCCGGCTCTGTGCTGGTCGCCTTCCAGAACGCAGCGCAAATCCGCGACGCTTTCTTCCCCGATGGTGGCCAGTCCCCGAATGTCACCCTGCAGGTGACGCCGATAATGCTGGACCCTAAGGCCACGGGCGTGCGCCTGTCCAGCGGCGGGCAGGAGGTGGAGTACCGCCACGGCCCGCAATGGCCGACCGGCCTGAAATGGCCGGCGGGTGAGGCCGACGGCGTGGCGCGCGTGGTGTTCGAAACGACTTCCGGCACTCCGCAGGGCCTGACCCAAACCGGTCCCTGGGCCCTGTTCCGGCTGGCCGACAAGGGCGGGGTTTCCGCCACGGGCACCGACACGGCCCGCGTCTCCTTCGCCGCCGACGGTCACAACGCCGTTTTCGAGATCCGGTCCAGCACCGCACTCAATCCCCTGGTCCTCAAAGAATTGAGGGAGTTCCGTTGTCCAACCTCGTTCTAAATACCGGCGCTTCGGCGCATGAGCCGGGTTTCTTCGGCAAGATCCCGGCGCGGGGTGACTTCGTCTCGCGCCGGCTGGGGCCGGGGCTGGTGCGTCCGCTTGACGAGTGGCTGCAAGCCTCTATCGCCACCTCGCGCCGCCAGATGGGGGAAGCCTGGCTGCCCTCCTACCTGGAAACCCCGATCTGGCGCTTCGTGTTGGGGCCGGGCGTTTGCGGCGAGACGCCGCTAGCCGGCGTGCTGATGCCGTCCGTCGACCGGGTGGGCCGCTATTTCCCGCTGGTGCTGGCGGCGCCGCTGCCAGGCTGCGTCGCCCCGATCCGCCTGATCGAGACGGCGCGCGGCTGGTTCGATAAGGTGGAGAACCTGGCGCTGTCTTCCCTGGAGGATGGGTTCGTGTTCGAGCAATTCGATCACGCCCTGTCGGCCCTGGGTGCCCCGCCCTATGACACAACGCGCGGTGCGGTCGGCAATCACGGCCTGCGCGTTGGGCTGGAAGGGCAGGGCGGAGGCCCCCTGGCCGACACCTATGGACGGCTGCTGGATCAGGTGCTGATCGGCTTTAATAACAGTTTCAGCCTGTGGTGGACCACCGGTTCCGACCGGGTCGCCTCCTCCCTGCTGATCGCGCCCGGCCTGCCAGCTCCGCAGAACTTCGCCGCCTTCATGGACGGGCATTGGGAGGAATGGGGCTGGGAGCGGCCGGCGGACAGTGTGTTGCATCTGGACGAGACCGCTCTGCCGATCCTGCTGCTGCGTCCCGTGGCACCGATGCCGGCCCATGGCCGTACCCATCCAGGCACCCGTCGTCCCGTGAACCAGGACGCCCTGCTGCTGCGCGAGGAGATCGGGCTGTGGTGCGTGGCCGATGGGCTGGGCGGCCATTCCGATGGCGAGGTGGCCAGCGCTACCATCGTCAACATCCTGGAAAACGTGCTGCCGCCGCTTTCCTATGCTGGCTTCGTGGATGATGTCCGTGACGCGCTGAAGGATGCCAACAGCATGCTGCGCGACCGGGCGCGGCTGCTAGACGACCAGGCGGTGATCGCATCCACAGCCGTCGTGTTGCTGGTCTACGCCAACCGCTTCTCCTGCCTGTGGGCCGGCGATAGCCGCATCTATCTGCTGCGCGATGGGGCGTTGCGCCAACTCACCTCCGACCATGTTGCCGCCGGGCTGGGGAACAACCAGCGTAGCACGATGTTGGTAACCCGGGCTGTCGGTGCCGCTGACGGGTTGGAGGTGGACATGGTGCATGACACGTTGCAGCCTGGTGACCGGTTTCTGCTGTGCAGTGATGGCGTGACCAAGGTTCTCCGCGATGCGGAGATCGGCCAGATCATCACCAGCCTCCCCCCGCGTGAGGCGGTGGATGCGCTGGTGGAGAATATCCTGGTCTCCGGCGCCCCCGACAACCTGACCGCCATCATCGTCGATATCCCGGCCGATGCCGTGCCGGTGAAGATGGAGCAACCGGCCGAACCCGCCGGGGAGGTGGGGGCATGAGCCAAGCTATCCGTGCCTCCGTGCGGGAGGAGGATCAGCCGATGGAGCAGGTTCCCGACGAGATGACCTCGCTGATGCTGGGTGAACCCGTCGTGCCGGACGAGGAAACGTCCCTGCTGCTGGCGCCGCCCGTCATCCCGGACGAGGAAACCTCCCTCCTGCTGGGTCAGAAGCCCGTCATTCCCGACGAACCGACCCTTTGCATGCCTGGGGACGCCTCCCCGCTGGTGGAACCCGTCGAGTTCACCGCCATCAAAGCCACACCCGGGCCGCTGGCCAAGGCCAAGACGCGTGAGGTGGTGGAAACCCATCTTGCCGGCCTGATCGGTGCCATCCGGGCGGAGGCCAGGCGCACCGGGTTGGCTGAGGCGGAAACGGTTGACCTGCTGCGCACGGCGCGCGGCGTGCTGGAACGCTACATTGCCAAATCCATCGACGGGCGGGACGATGAGGCCGGTGAGGCACCGCCCGACAGCAGCGGCTGGTCGCTCGCGCCAGGCGCGGTGATGCTGAACACGTTCAAGGTGCGTACCCTGTTGGCCCGTGGCGGCATGGGTGAGATCTACCGCGTCCGCCACCGCGACCTGAAGACCGATCATGCCATCAAGGTGATCATTCCTTCTTATCGCGATGACCCGCGCATTGTCGGGCTGTTCCATTCCGAAGGGCGATTGCTGCGCAGGGTGCGGCATGAGGCTGTGGTCGATTGCGCCGGGTTGTACCGCGACAATGACGGTCGTTCCATGCTGTTGCTGGAATATGTTGATGGGCCGTCGCTGTCGCAGCTCATTCGGCGCGGACCGCTGCGGCTGTCGGCATTGGAGGCGCTGCTGCGCCGGCTGGCAGGAGGTTTGTCCGCCATCCATGCCGCCGGTCTGGTGCATCGCGACGTGTCGCCGGACAATATCCTGCTGCCCGACGATAATCCGGCGGCTGCCAAGATCATCGATTTCGGGGTGGCTGCGGAACTGCGGGGTGGCGTGACGCCACGCGACGGGCTGGATTTTGCCGGCAAATTTTCCTTCGCCTCGCCCGAACAGCTTGGCATGCATGGCGGGGCCATCGGTGTGGCGTCCGACATCTACAGCCTGGGTCTGGTCATCGCTGCCGCCGCACGCGGCGAGAAGCTGCCCATGGGCCAGACCATGGAACAAGCGGTGGAAGCCCGCAGCGGCGTGCCGCCGCTGGATGCCGTTCCCGACCGGCTGCGCCCGGTGGTGAAATCCATGCTGCATCCCGATCCCAGACATCGCGCATCCGACCTCTCGGCACTGGTGCGTGCCCTGGACAATCCCGCGGCCGTCGCCCAACCCGGCCTGCTATCCCGCCTTTCCGGCCTGTTCGCCAGGGGCAGGGGGTGAGCATGGGCTTTCTCGATCTAGGAAAATTGCTGGCGCCGGTGGAAGGGGAGCGCCCCCCCTGCGGTGTCGACCTGCGCAGCCAGGGCGGCGGTGACGCTGTCTATTATCAATTAAAGGACATGCGGGCCACCGCGCGCGCCGTGGAACGGCGGGCCGACAGTGACGACGAGGCCCAGGCGCCCACCAAGGAATGGCAGCAGATACTGGAAACCGGCAGCACCGTCCTGGCTGAACGGTCCAAGGATATGGAGATCGCCGTCTGGGTGGTGGAGGCGGCAGTACGGCTGGGCGGTTTCGCCGGACTGGCCGACGGGTTCCGGCTGCTGGCGGGCCTGGCTGGGGATTACTGGGACAGCGTGCATCCGGAGCTGGACGAGGATGGTGTGGGCGTGCGTATGGCCGCCGTTGCCGGTTTGAACGGCATTGGCGCGGAAGGCACCCTGATCCAGCCCATCCGCAAGGTGGGGCTGATCCGCACCGATGCCGGTGTGGCGCCCTTCGCTTTCTGGCATTTCGAGCTGGCGCAGCGGACCGTGCAGACGCCGGATACCCGCTCACGCCCCGGTCGCCCGGCGCCCGACACGCCCGACACGCTGCGCCTGCGCATGGCGCAGGTACCGATGGAGGAACGACGGCGGCTGCTGTCCGATATCCGCGCCTGCCGCGATGCATTCACCGCGCTGGATCGGATCCTGTTACAGCGCTGCGGCGCCGAGGGTCCTCCCACCTCCACCATCGCCAATCTGCTGGAAGAGATCGAACGGGCCGCCCTCTACCTTACCGGCTTGGCCGAGGAGGAGGTGACGGCGGAAGCAACGGAGAAGGCCTATGCCGATAACAGCGCCTCGATCTTGGAAACGGATGCACGCGGCACCCCGATCCAGTCGCCGTCTCTGCCGGCCATGACCGGGCCTGAAGGTATTCCCAGCCGGGAGGAGGCATTGCGCCTGCTGGCGGATATCGGCCGCTTCTTTCGCCGTACCGAGCCGCATTCCCCGATCTCCTACACGATCGAGGATTTGGTACGGCGCGGCCAGATGACTTTGCCGGAATTGCTGGCTGAACTGGTCGCCGACCCGGCGGTGCGCAGTGCCATGCTGACGGCGGCTGGAATCAGGGTGCCGCCGCCCCCTTCCTGACCCACCCCGATGACCACGCTCTGATCCAACCCTTTAGTTCTCAGGAGAAGTGAAATGGCCAGTGTGCATGACAAGCTGGAGCGGGTCCGTAAGCCCCGGGTACATATCAAGTACGAGGTCGAGACCGATGGCGCGATGGTGGAGAAGGAGCTTCCCTTCGTCGTCGGCGTCCTGGGCGATTTCTCCGGCGATCCGTCCGACGACGTGAAGCCGCTGAAGGACCGCAAGTTCATCCAGATCGACCGCGACAATTTCAACGACATCCTGGCCCGCATGGCGCCGCAGCTTCGCCTGCGCGTGGCCAACGAACTGGCCGGCGACGGCAGTGAAATGGCCGTGGAGCTTAAATTCGCCTCCCTTGAGGATATGGAGCCCGGCCAGATCGTTCAGCAGGTGCCGGCCTTGCGCGAACTGCTGGAAACCCGCAACCAGCTCCGCGATCTGCTGACCAAGGCCGACCGTTCCACCCAGCTTGAGGACCTGCTGGAGCAGATCCTTCAGGACGATGCGCAACTGCGCAAGCTGTCCGAGCAACTGACCGCCCAGCCCGAAGAGGTGAAGTGATGTCCGCCCAAACGCTTGTCTCCCCCCGTTCCGAGGCGGAAACCCTGGAAGGCGGCTTGTCGCTGCTGGACCAGGCCATCAGCGCCACCAAGCAGACCGAGCCGTCCCGTGTTGAGGAACTGCTGCGCACCCTGACGCAGGAGGCGCTGAACGGCACCGTCACCTACAGCCGTAACTTGACCTTGACCATCAATGAGGCGGTTAAGGCGCTGGACGCCAAGCTGTCCAAGCAGCTTGCCGCCATCATGCACCACCCTGACTTCCTGAAATTGGAAGGAAGCTGGCGCGGTTTGCATCACATGGTGATGAATACTGAGACCAGCGCCAACCTGAAAATCCGCGTCCTGAACGTGCGCAAGCGCGAACTGATGAAGGATCTGTCCAAGGCGGTGGAGTTCGACCAGAGCGAACTGTTCAAGAAGCTCTACGAGAACGAGTTCGGCACGCCGGGCGGTGAGCCCTATGGCATGCTGATCGGTGATTATGAATTCACCAACCATCCCGAGGATGTGCAGATGCTGACCAGCATCTCGTCCATCTCGGCCGCCGCCTTCGCGCCCTTCGTGTCGGCTGCCAGCCCGAAGCTTTTCGGTTTTCAGGATTTCCGGGATCTGGCCAAGCCGCGCGATCTGGAGAAGATCTTCGACACGGTCGAATATACCCAGTGGCGCAGCTTCCGGGACAGCGAGGACAGTCGTTTCGTCACCCTGACCATGCCGCGCGTCCTGGCGCGCCTGCCCTATGGGTCGAACACGCTGACCATCGATGAGTTCAATTACGAGGAAACGCCGCCCGGCAGGGACGGGCGCAACCAGTCGCAGGAGCATGACCATTATTGCTGGATGAACGCGTCCTACGTTATGGGTGCGCGCATGACGGAGGCGTTCGCCAAGTATGGCTGGTGCACCGCCATCCGCGGTGCGGAAGGTGGGGGCAAGGTGGAAAGCCTGCCAACCTATATCTTCACCAGCGATGATGGCGATCCGGACCAGAAATGCCCGACGGAGATCGGCATCACCGACCGTCGCGACGCCGAATTGGGCAAGCTGGGCTTCCTGCCGCTCTGCCATTACAAGAACACTGACTATGCCGTGTTCTTCGGCGCCCAGACCGTACAGAAGCCCAAGAAGTACGACCGGCCTGACGCGACGGCCAACGCCGCCATCTCCGCCCGCCTCCCCTATATGATGGCGACCTCGCGGTTCGCCCATTACCTGAAGGTGATGGCGCGCGACAAGATCGGCTCCTTCCTGGAGGTCGAGGATTGCGAGGCTTGGCTGAACCGCTGGATCAACAATTATGTCAACGCCAACGAAGGGGCCGGCCAGGAGATGAAGGCCGCCTATCCGCTGCGTGAGGCGAAGATCACGGTGAAGGAAATCCCCGGCAAGCCCGGCTCCTATAACGCCATCGCCTGGTTGCGGCCTTGGCTGCAGATGGAAGAGCTGACCACGTCCCTGCGCATGGTGGCCCGCATCCCGAGCAAGCAATAATGCATCAAACCCTGGAGTTGACGCCCCCGACCAAGGCGGCGCCGGCGGGTAACTCACCCGTCCGGCACCCCGCCCCGGCCACGGGGGGCGCCGACTGGCGCGCGTCCTTGCGTCGCCATCCCGACAAGCGGCTGATCATTGACCAGATGATCGCCGCCATTGACCGGCTGCTGACGGCGCAGGTGAACGCCATCCTGCATCATCCGCGCTTTCAGCAGTTGGAGGCCTCCTGGCGGGGCCTGCTTCAGCTTGTCGAGACGGCGGCGTCGGCGCGGGCGGTGAAGATCCGCATGCTGGACGTGGCCTGGCGGGAACTGGCGCGCGATTTGGAACGATCGATCGAGTTCGACCAGAGCCAGCTTTTCGCCAAGGTCTACAATGAGGAATTTGGCACGCCGGGTGGGGAGCCATTCGGCCTGCTGATCGGCGATTACTATGTCCGCCATAATCGCAGCGCCGATCACCCGACCGACGATGTGGGAACGCTGAAATCCATCGCCGCCGTGGCGGCGGCAGCCTTCTGCCCCTTCGTCACCAGTTGCTCGCCGGCTCTGTTCGGGCTGGACAGTTTCAGCGACATGGGCGGCACGGCGGACCTGTCGCGGTCCTTCGACGGGCCGGATTTCATCCGCTGGCGGGCCTTGCGCGATGCCGACGATGCACGGTTCGTCGGTTTGGCCCTGCCGCGCATCCTGATGCGCCGGCCCTATGGCCACGATCCGTCCCGTGTCGACGGGTTCCGCTTCGCCGAACATGCCGGGCGGCCGGGTGCGAGAGATTATCTTTGGGGCAATGCCGCCTTCGCCTTCGCCACGGTGGCGATGCGGGCCTACCATCATTATGGCTGGTTCGCCGATATCCGGGGCGCGCCGGAGGAGATGGATACGGGCGGCGTCGTCATGGACTTCCCCGGCCACGCCTTCCCATCCTTTGGCCATTCTGGCCCGACGGCAGCACCGCTGGAGGTCTATCTCTCTGATACCCAGGAAAAGCAGTTGAGTGAGATGGGCATGGTGCCGCTGTCGCGCGTCGGCTACCTGGATGCCTGCGTCTTCTACAGTACCCAATCCCTGCACAATGCCAAGACATATGACCGGGCCACGGCCACGTCGAATGCGCGGCTGTCGGCGATGCTGCAATATGTCCTCTGCGCCTCACGCTTCGCCCATTACATCAAGCTGATCGGCCGCGACAAGATCGGCTCCTTCGCGACCGCCTCGGATTTCGAGGATCACCTGCGCAACTGGCTGCGCAGCTATTGCCTGGGCAATGATGATGCTGCCACCGCCTTCAAGGCCCGCTATCCGCTGCGCGAGGCGGAGGTGCAGGTGCGCGACATTGCCGGCCGGCCCGGCGCCTTCGGCTGCGTCATTCATCTGAAGCCGCATTTTCAACTTGACGACATCCAGACCAGTTTCCGCCTGGTGACGGAACTGGTGGGGCCGCAGGCGTGACGCGTGAAGTTTCTTCCTGCCTTCCCCCCTTTTCGCGGGGGGAGGCAGCTTGTCGAAGCCAAGCTGCAAGTCTTTTTCCTGTAAGGAATTAACGTCCATGACCGCCACCGCCCTGCAAGACCGCATCGATGCCGATGACCTGCCCGGCGCCATCGCCACCGCCACCGACAAGGTGCGCCAGTCGCCGACCGACCGTGCCGTCCGTTTCCGGCTGGCCGAACTGTTCTGCATCAATGGTGACCTGGAGCGCGCCGATGCGCAGCTCGCCATCCTGCTGAACCAGGCACCGGAGTTCCAGCGCCGGGTCAGCGTCGTCCGTCACCTGATCCGGGCAGAGACGGCGCGCCAGGACTGGTATCGCGCCGGTCGCCCGCCGGAACTGCTGCGTGAGGCGACGCAGAGCGTGCGCCTGCATCTGGAGGCGGGGGTGAAGTGGCGGGAAGGAGACGCGAAGGCTGCTGCCGATCTCTATGCCCAGGCGGAGGTGGCGCGTATTCCCGCCACCGGCCAGGGGTTCGACGATTTTCGTGATTTGGATGACAGTATCGGTGGCCTGCTGGAACTGCTGACCATGGATGGCCGCTATCTGTGGGTCGATCAGGGTGATGTGGCGGGGCTGGATTTCGTGCCGGGCAAGCACCTGCTGGATTTGATCTGGCGGGAGGTGCGGGTGACCATGAATGACGGCACCGCTGGCACCCTCTACATGCCCGCAATCTATGCCGGCATCGCGCCGGACAGTGCCGGCTTCAAGCTGGGCCGCGCCACCGACTGGATCGACGACTGCGACGGGCTGGTACGAGGCAAGGGGCAGCGCTGTTTCCTCGTCGGCGACCGTGCCGTACCGGTGATGGAACTGACGGGTCTGCGCTTCCAAAGCCGTGAGGCCGCGTAAGACCATGCCGCCGGCCCCCGTCACCATCACCCCCTCCGTCCTGGACCGTCTGTTGCAGCCAGTGGAAGGCCCGGCCCTGCGTCAGGTTGGCTGGAACACCGCACTGGCCCAGTTGAAGCAGGCGATCCGTCGCGACTTGGAGGCACTGCTGAACACCCGCCGCCGGCCCGGCGTGCCGGGCGGGGAGATCGGGGAACTGGCGCGCAGTCCCCTGCGCTACGGTATCCCCGACTTCACAGCCATCAACATGGCGACAGCCGAGCGACACGTCCTGTTCGGTCGCGCCCTGGAAACGGCGATCCGCCATTTCGAACCGCGTCTGGCTGCCGTCTCTGTTTCCGTCATTTCCAGCGACCATGCGCTTGACCGTACCCTGCGTTTCCGGGTGGAGGCGGTGATCCGGGTGGAGCCGTCGCCGGAGCCCATCGTGTTCGAATCCGTCTTCGATCCGGTCAGCCAGACCTTCTCCATCAAGAGTGGCAGCCATGCCTGATACGTTCCTTTCCTTCTATTCCCAGGAACTGGCCTCCATCCGGCGATCCGCCGCGCAGTTCGCGTCCGACAATCCTAAGGTCGCCGGCAATCTGCGTGTCAGCCCGAATGCCGTGGACGACCCGCATGTCGCTCGGCTGATCGAAAGCTTTGCCTATCTGACAGCGCGCGTGCGCCAGAAGCTGGATGATGATTTCCCGGAACTGACCGACGCCCTGCTGGGCATGCTGTATCCGCATTACGTGACGCCCATGCCCTCCATGGCCGTGGTGCAGATGAAGGCGGCACCGGAACTGACCGGCAGCCATGCCGTGCCGCGCGGCGCGGCGCTGGAAACGGAGCCGGTGCGCGGCGAGCCCTGCCGTTTCCGCACCACCATGCCCACGGAAATCTGGCCGATCCATGTGACGGCGGCCAGCTTGGCCTCCATGCCAGCCGCCGCACCTCTGGTGCCGGTCGCGCGTCAGGCCAAGTCCGTGCTGCGCCTGAAAATCGCCTCGACCGCCCAGGGCATGAGCCTGACGGAACTGGGTCCGGATCGGCTGCGCTTCTTCCTGAACGGCGCGCCCGAGGTGGTGTACCGGCTGCATGAACTGCTGCTGAACAATGTGATCGGCATGGCGCTGGTGGAGGATGTGAATGATCCGATGCCAGTGACGCTGGGGCCAGATCATCTGTCGGCGGTGGGGTTCGAGCCCGACGACGGCATGGTCCCCTATGGCCCGCAATCCTTCATCGGCTACCGTCTGTTGTCGGAGCTGTTCGCCTTTCCGGAAAAGTTCCTGTTCGTCGATTTGCGCGGCCTGTCGGCACGTATCCTACGGGGCGTGGGCAAGGAGATGGAGATCTATCTCTATCTGGACCGCGCTTGGCCGGAGGGGGAAAAACTTGTCCGCCCGGCCGTGTTCGCGCTGGGTTGCGTGCCGGTGGTCAACCTGTTCCGCCAGGCAGCGGAGCCGATCATCCTGGGCCATGAGGTCAATGAATATCTGGTGCAGCCGGATGCAAGGCGGCCGGAGGCGCGAGAAATCTACGCTATCAACCGCGTCACTGCCTCTTCCCCACGCGGGGAAAAGGTGGAAATCACCCCGCTCTATGGCAGCCACCAGTCGGCCCGCCCCGACCGGCAGCAGCATTTCTGGCACGCGATGCGCCGTCCGCGATCCAGCCGTGATCCCAGCACAGATATGTTCCTGTCCCTGGTCGATCTGGGCCTGAACCCTTCGGTCCCCGCCGACTGGACGGTGAGCGTGGAGACGCTGTGCTTCAATCGCGACCTGCCAGCCCAGCTTCCCTTCGGGGGCGGGCATCCGCAATTCATCCTGTCCAATGGCGGCCCGCTGCAATCCATCGTCTGCCTGACGCCGCCGACGCCGGTGATCCGGCCAGAGACGGGCAATGGCGCGCGCTGGCGGCTGATATCCCACCTGTCCCTGAACCATCTATCACTGGTCGAGGGGCCGAATGGGGCTGATGCGCTGCGTTCCATCCTGCGGCTTTACGATCTGAAGGATACGCCGGAAACGCGTGCCCTGGTCGATGCCGTCATCTCGGTCAGCGCCAAACGAGCGACGGCGCGAGCCCCACATACCGATGTCGCCACCCTGTGCCGGGGCCTGGATATCGAGCTGGTGTTGGATCCTGAGCGCGTGGGCACCACTGGCATCTTTCTGCTGGCAGCCGTGCTGGAGCGTTTCTTCTCCCTCTATGCCAGCATCAATTCCTTCACTCGACTGGGCCTGCGCGCCAAGGGACGCAGCGAACTGACGGCGCGCTGGCCGGCGCGGATCGGTGGCGGGTTGGTGGTATGAGCCACGCCACCAACCCACCCCCGCTCATCGATCTGCTGCGCGATCAGCCGCAGCGGTTTGATCTGTTCCGCGCCGTGCAATTGCTTGAACGGCAATTGACGGCGGCGAACGAGGATGGAAACGATTCCGACCTTCCGGTTCGGTTTTCCGCCAATGCCTCGCTTAGTTTCCCCGCCCATGAAATCCAGCGGCTTTCACTGCCGGGTCCAGGGGAGGAGGGGGATGGTCGGGCCGGCATGGCACTGAACCTGATGACCCTGACCGGCCCGGTATCCGCCTTGCCGCAGGTCTATACCGAAACCATCATCCGCAGCCTGAAGGACCGTACGCCGGGGTTCGCTGCTTTCCTGGACCTGTTTAACGACCGGATCGGGGCGCTGTTCTTCCAGGCTTGGCGGCGCTATCGGCTGCCAGCGCTCTACGAGCGTCATGGTCTCTCGGGCAGTGATCCCGCCACCATGGCGCTGCTGTCCATGGCCGGTTTCGGCACCGCCCATCTGCGCGGACGCTTGTCGGTGCGTGACGAGGTGATGGTCTATTTCGCCGGTCTGTTCAGCCAGCAGCCACGTGCCGCCGTTTCCCTGGAACGGATGCTGGCCGATGCCTGCGGGGTGCCCGTTCAGGTACGCCAGTTTCATGGCCGCTGGATCGCCATTCCGGCGTCCGAACAGACCTGCCTGCAGGGTAGCTTCGGACAGTTGGGCGGTTACAACCGTCTGGGCGTGGATAGCGTGGCTGGTGCCCGCATGTGGGATGTGCAGGGGCGTTTTCGTCTGATCCTGGGCCCGCTGTCACGGCGACAGTTCCAGGACCACCTACCCGGCGCGGCAGGCCTTAAGCGTCTGGTCGAACTGACCCGGCTCTATGTCGGAGCCGGGCTGGATTTTGACGTACAGCTGATTCTGCGCCGCGATGACGTTCCCGACTGTGTCTTGGATAGCCACCCGACTGCCGGGGTGCGTTTGGGGTACGACGGCTGGCTGAGCGCATTTCCGATGGTAAGAGATCCGGATGATACAGTGATCGATGTTAGTGGTATTGATGAGTGTTGACTGTACTTTAGAAATAAAAAATATCTTGGTTCAGAAGTGGTAATCCCAATATCGGGTTTATATGGTTGAAAATTTCAGTATCTATAACGTTATTCAATTTTGATTCTTTTAAATGATGCAATTATTTACGAATTGTGACGCTTCGTTCGGCTCTGCGCCATCTAACCTTATCGAACACAGGCGGTAATCATGGATGCGATGGATTTGAGAACCCTGGTGGCAAGCCTGGATGAATATTCGCGCCGTGCGCTTGAGGCTGCAGCCGGTACCGCCATGGCCCGCAGCCATTATGAGATTGAGATCGAGCATTGGTTGCTGGCTCTGCTGGATCGGCCCGATGGCGTGCTGGCGCCGGCGCTGCGCCGTCTGGGGGTGACCGAAGATGCGCTCCGCCGGGTTCTGGAACGCGCCCTGGAACGCTGCCGCACGGGCAGTAGCCGACCGCCGGCCTTTTCCCCGCGCGTGGTGACGCTCATGCGCGAGGCGTGGCTGGTCGCATCGCTGCGTTTCAAGGCTGCTTCCGTCAGCCCACTGCACCTGCTGTTGGCGCTCTGCCAGGATGAGCGGGGCAATTTGGCGATGGGTGATCTGGCTGGATGGCTAGCCGATCTGGACCGCGCCGGGCTTGAAGCCATGGCCGCCGTCGATCCAGCCCGCCAGACGGGCGCCGAGGGCGGCGCGGCACCGCCGCACACCGGTGGCCGTATGCCCAACCTGGACGCCTATACGATCGACCTGACCCAGGAGGCCCGTGACGGTCGCATCGACCCGATCATCGGCCGCGATGCCGAAGTGCGGCAGGTGGTGGATATTCTGACCCGTCGCCGCCAGAACAACCCGATCCTGGTGGGCGAGGCGGGCGTCGGCAAGACTGCCGTTGTGGAAAGCCTGGCCCTGCGCATCGCAGCCGGTGACGTGCCTGCCGCATTGCGCGAGGTTTCCATTCGCACCCTGGATCTGGGGCTGTTGCAGGCCGGGGCCGGAGTGAAGGGGGAGTTCGAGAACCGCCTGAAAGGCGTGATCGACGAGGTGAAGGGATCGCCCAAGCCGGTGATCCTGTTCGTGGACGAGGCGCATACCCTGATTGGTGCCGGCGGACAGGCTGGGCAGGGCGATGCTGCCAACCTGCTGAAGCCCGACCTGGCCCGCGGTGCGCTGCGCATGATCGCCGCTACCACCTGGAGCGAGTATAAGCGCTATGTCGAGCGCGACGCCGCCCTGACCCGCCGCTTCCAGCCGGTGAAGGTGGAGGAGCCGGATCCCAGGATGGCCATCGCCATGATGCGCGGTCTGGTGCCGACCCTGGAGCGCCACCATGGTGTGCGCATCCTGGATGAGGCGGTGCGGGCATCCGTACATCTCTCTCACCGCTATATCAGCGGCCGGCAATTGCCCGACAAATGCGTCAGCCTGCTGGACACCGCCTGCGCCATGGTTGCCATGAGCCGGGCCGGCACGCCGGAGGCACTGGAAGCCTTGGGCCGCGACGTTGAAACCATCGAGGCCGAACAGGCCGTGCTGATGCGGGAAACCCGCCTGGGTACCGACCATGATAACGCCCTGGATGCGCTGGCCGAACGGCTGGCGGACGTGCGGGCCCGCAAGGCGGAACTGACCGGACGCTGGGAGGCCGAACAGGCTCTGATCGGCAAGATTGCCGATACCGGCGCCAGGTTGGAGGACCCGGATGCCGCAGTTCTGGACGAGGACGAGGCGATGGGCCTGCGGGAGCGGCATGCGACCTTGCGCCGCGAACTGGCCGCCCTGCAGGGGGAAACCCCGCTGCTGCATGATGATGTGACGGCCGCCGCCGTGGCCAGCGTCGTCGCCCGCTGGACCGGCATCCCGGTCGGCCGGATGCTGTCCTCGGAGGTGGAGAATGTGCTGGGCCTGGAAGACCGGCTGCGTAAGCGGGTGGTGGGCCAGGATGGCGCGCTGGGTCTGATCGCCGATGTGCTGCACACAGCGCGCGCCGGCATCCATGATCCGCGCAAGCCGCCGGCCGTGTTCCTGCTGGCCGGCCCCAGCGGCGTCGGCAAAACGGAAACAGCCCTGGCGCTGGCCGACATGCTCTATGGCGGGGAACAGAGCCTGACCGTCATCAACATGTCGGAATTCAAGGAAGAGCACAAGGTGTCCCTCCTGATGGGTTCCCCGCCGGGCTATGTCGGTTATGGCGAGGGCGGGGTGCTGACCGAAGCCGTGCGCCGCCGTCCCTATGGTGTGCTTCTGCTGGACGAGATGGAGAAGGCCCATCCCGGCGTGCAGGACGTGTTCTATCAGGTGTTCGACAAAGGCATCCTGCGCGACGGCGAAGGGCGCGACATCGATTTCCGCAACACCACCATCCTGATGGCATCCAATGCCGGTGCCGACCTGCTGATGGCGCTAGGGGGCGATCCCGACACGCTGCCCGATGCGCATGGGCTGGCCGGGATGCTGCACCCGGAATTGCTGAAACATTACAAGGCGGCTTTCCTGGGCCGCGTCACGCTGGTGCCCTATCTGCCGCTGAGCGGCGATCAGTTGCGCGCCATCATCGATATCCAGTTGGAACGGCTGCGGGCCCGTGTGCGCCAGACCTATGGCGCCGGCCTCACCGTTTCCACCGCCGTCGTGGAACGGCTGCTGGCCCGCTGCGGTGAAGGCGACATGGGGGCGCGTGCCATCGAGCATGTGCTGTCGCGTTCGCTTATGCCGGCCCTGTCGCGGCGCCTGCTGGAAAGCTTGGCCGCGCGGCAAAGCATTGCCGCCGCCAAAGTCGATTGGGATGACGCCGCCGGCGACTTCCGCATCGACCTCGACATGGTGCCCCAGCTCGGCTGGGATAGCCGACCGGCCAGTTCGGCGGCCTGAGCATCGGTCACCCTTTCATCTTGTCCTTTTCATCAAACGAGGAGCGTCTCATGCCCATTTACGTGCAGATCGAGGGTATCGCCGGCGATGCCACCCATCAGAACCATCAGCAGTGGACGGACATCAAGACCCTGGAATGGGGTGTGTCCCGCCACATGAACACGCTGGCCGGTGCCACCAACAACCGTGAAGGCTCCGAGCCCTCGGTGGGTGAGGTGAAGCTGACCAAGACCAGCGACAGTTCCTCGGTCAAGCTGTTCTCCCAGGCCTGCTCGGGCCGCAACGGCGTGACGACGAAGATCCATATCGTGTCTTCCGGCAATCCGGGCGACACCTATATCGAGTTCACCCTAACCAACACCTTGATCTCCTCCTACAACATCGTTGCCACCAACGATCGCCCGGAAGAGGAGATCACGCTGAACTTCACCAAGGTGGAGATGAAGTACATCCCGTACGACAGCCAGCACAATCCGCAGTCGCCGATCATCGCCTCCTACGACCTGGCGACCACCAAGTCAGCCTGATCCGTGAAAACGGACGTTTAGCAATTTCGGGAGCGGGTGGCGCAATGCCACCCGCCCTTTCTGTTTGCATCGCCGGGAGCCTCCCACGGCGATACCTGTGTTATCCTGTATGCATAGAAGTTGGCTTCGGCTTCTGCGGGTGGGATGTTTCCGATTGGCTCGAGCAGGTGTCGGTTGTTGAACCAATTGACCCATTCCAGCGTGGCGTATTACACGGCCTCGACACTGCCCCACGGCCCGCGACGGTGGATAATTTCGGTCTTGACCAGTCCGTTGACCGTCTCCGCCAGGGCATTGTCGTAACTGTCACCGACGCTTCCGACCGAAGGTTCGATGCCGGCTTCTGCCAGCCGCTCTTTTAGCGAATGAACAGATATTGGGACCCACGGTCGCTGTGGTGAACCAGGCCCACGGCTTTGGCGGGGCGGCGATCATCTTGGCTGATCGCGGGGGGCTTTGAGAGCGTAGGTGCCTGCGCGACTTACACCCAAAATTTACACCCAAGCCAGAAAACACGAAAGCCGCCGTCATGTCTGACGGCGGCTTTTCGCTGTAAGCCCTTGGGGTACAAGGGAGAGAGAATGGTCGGAGCGACAGGATTCGAACCTGCGACCCCTAGACCCCCAGTCTAGTGCGCTACCAGGCTGCGCCACGCTCCGACCTCTCTGGAACAACCGGCGTTTGACCCGCCGTCGTTCGGGCGCGGACTATATCCACGACGTTCCGGGGATGCAATGAAGATATCGCATTCTTTTAACTTTTTTTCTGAGGCCGATTTTTTGCCTGTGCAGATGGGAAGCGGCCTTGTCATTTCCGCTGGAAGCGGGCTCCTGCAAGCGCGCTACAGTCCCAACCATCGTGGAGGGGTAAATGGCGATGATCCTGGCTTATATCACGGTGCCGGATTTGGAGACGGGCCGCCGGATCGGTGAGGCCCTGGTGGCGGAGGGGCTGGCAACCTGCGTGAATCTTCTGCCCGGCATGGAGAGTATCTATCGCTGGCAGGGTAAGGTGGAACGGGCGGATGAACTGGTATTGATCGCCAAATTGCCTGCTGACGGGTTCCAGGCCTTGTCGGACAGGGTACAGGCACTGCATCCCTATCAGGTCCCCTGTATCATCGCCTTGCCCATTACCCACGGTCTTCCAGCCTATCTGGCCTGGCTGGCGGGGGACGGTCTCTAAGAGTCTCTTCCCCACTTATATATATGTATTGCCGTTGAAAGGAGGGTGACGCCATGGTCGCCGATCAGCGTTCCGCCCGATTATCCATCACCTATTCCTGCATCGGCCACGCCACCATGCATGTCATGACGGTGCTGTACCTGACCGTGGTGCTGGAGTTGGAGCGCGAATGGCGGATGGATTACGACACGCTGATCCAACTCTGGACCTTCGGGTCGCTGCTGGTCGCCGTGGGCGCGCCGCTGGCCGGCTGGCTGGGGGATCGCTGGTCGGATGCCAAGATGATGGTGGCCATGTTCATCCTGTCCGGGCTGGGCGCGCTGGGGGCGGCCTTGTCCGATACGCCGGACCAACTGATGTGGTCCCTGGCGGTCATCGGTCTGGGCGGATCGATCTATCATCCGGTTGGCATTTCCTGGATCGTCAAGAACGCGGTTAATCGCGGTCGGGCGATGGGAATCATGGGGATTTTCGGCAGTGCTGGCGTGGCCGCTGGCGCGCTGATCGCCGGCGGGCTGACGGAGTTGGGCGGCTGGCATCTGGCTTTCCTGGTGCCGGGGCTGGTGTCCCTGGCGTTTGGAGCCGTGCTGCTGTTCCACATTGCGACCGGTGCCGTGGTGGACCGCAAGGCGGACCTGACCACCAGCGCCGCGCCGGCCCGGGATCAGGCGGTGCGCGCCTTCATCCTGCTGTCGGTGACGATGATGTGCGGTGGCCTGATCTTCAACGCCCTGGTCACCATCGTGCCGAAATGGTTCGACATCGCCGTCGGTCCCGCCATGGCCGGCAGTGTGCTGGGGGTGGGCGGTCTGGTGACCTTCATCTATCTGCTGGGGGCCTTGCCGCAGTTCCTGGGCGGCGTACTGGCCGACCGGCTGTCTGTGCGCCGTATCTATTTGTTCTGTGCGCTGGGGCAGATCCCGCTTTATCTGCTGTGCTATGTCACGCTGGGTTGGTCGTCGGTGCTGTTGGCGGCCATTGTCGTGTCGCTGATGAATATGCAGATCCCGGCGGAGAATCTGCTGCTGGCCCGGTACACGCCGGCGAAATATCGCGGCATCGCCTATGGTTCCAAATTCGTGCTGAGCTTTGGCATGGCCCCGGTTGCGGTCCAGCTTGTGGCTTGGGCCTATGGCCGGACGGGCGGGCCGGAACTGGTGTTCATCGCCCTGTCCGGGCTGGCACTGCTGATTTTGCTGGCGGCCCTGGGCCTGCCACGGGAGCAGAAAAAGGTCGCGATGGCTGATACCGCGCGGATGGCGGGCGCGGATTGAAAAATGTCGGCCCGGCACCATGGGGTGCCGGGCCGATTCTCCTTCATTACGCTGTCAGGGCGGCTTCCAGATCGGCGATGATATCGTCGATGCTTTCCAGGCCGATGGACAGGCGCACCACATCCGGTCCGGCACCGGCGGCCACCTGTGCTTCCGGGGAAAGCTGACGATGTGTGGTGCTGGCCGGGTGGATGATCAGCGACCGTGTATCGCCGATATTGGCGAGATGGCTGAACAGCTTGACCGCTTCCACCAGCTTCACGCCCGCTTCATAGCCGCCCTTCAGGCCGAAGGTGAAGACGGCCCCGGCCCCCTTGGGCAGATAGCGCTGTGCCAGCGTGTGATAGGGGCTGTCCGGCAGGCCGGCATAATTCACCCAGGCCACGGCCGGGTGACGGGAGAGATATTCCGCAACGCGCTGCGCGTTGGCGCAATGCCGCTCCATCCGCAGGGCCAGCGTCTCTGCCCCGTTGATGCCCAGGAAGGCATTCAGCGGCGCCATGGAAGGTCCCAGATCGCGCAGGCCGATGGCATGACCATAGATGGTGAAGGCGGCGGGGCCGAACGTTTCAGTAAAGCGCTTGCCGTGATAGCCGGGTTCGGGCTCGCTCAAGGCTGGGAACTTGCCATCCTTGGCCCAATCGAATTTGCCGCTGTCGATCACCACCCCGCCGACAGAGGTGCCGTGGCCGGTCAGGAACTTGGTGGTGGAATGGACAACCAGCGTCGCCCCGTGCTCAATCGGGCGGCAGAGATAAGGGGTGGCCAGCGTATTATCGACGATCAGCGGGATGCCCGCCTCGTCCGCCACCTTGGCGATGGCGGCGATATCGCTGACCACGCCACCGGGATTGGCCAGGCTTTCAATAAAGATGGCCTTGGTCCGCGGCGTCAGCGCCCGGCGGAAATTCTCCGCATCATCACCATCGACGAAATGGCACTTCCAGCCGAAGGCGCGGGGGAAACTGTTGGCAAACTGATTCAGCGAGCCGCCATAAAGTTTACGGGCGGCGATGAATTCGTCTCCCGGCCCCAGAAGCGGGAACAGGGCCAGCATCTGTGCCGAATGGCCGGAGGCCGTGCAGGTTGCACCCGCACCGCCTTCCAGATCGGCCAGCCGGGCCTCCAGCGTGGCGACGGTCGGGTTGGTCAGGCGGGAATAGATGAAGCCGACCTTCTCCAGATTGAACAGGGTGGCCGCATCCTCCACATCGTCAAAGACGAAGCTGGAGGTCTGATAGATCGGCGTGGCCCGGGCACCGGTCGCCGGATCGGGTGCGGCACCGGCATGGATGGCGCGGGTTTCAAAACCCTGGGGACGGGAGGATTGATCGCTCATGGGGCGTTTCCTGTTTCTTTATGCCGGCTTATGCTGCCAGCGACGCGAAATCGGGCTTAGGAAACGCGAAACGACTTCAGGTTTCAACGAGAAGATTTCGACATTTTATGTCGCGCTGTCGAAAAGGACTTTCACGGGAGGGCCGGTATGGGGATGGAAAATCAGGCAAAAGCAGCCATCCGCCGCGATGATTTCATCGCGCTGCTGGATGAACATATGCCGCAGGTCCGCCAGGGGGGATTAAGCGTCCGTGCCATGGAGCGGGGCCTTTGCACCATGGTCGCGACCCCGCAGCCGGACATGGTGCGGGCCGGTGGCACCTTGTCGGGACCGACCATGTTCGCGCTGGCCGATGTCGCGCTTTATGGCGCGGTGTTGAGCATGATCGGGCCGGAGCCCTTGGCCGTCACCAGCAATATGACGATCACATTTCTGCGCAAGCCCCCGATCCGGCCGCTGGTGGCAGAGGCCCGTATCCTGAAACTGGGCCGCAAACTCGCTTATGGCGAGGTGCTGATCCATTCCGAAGGGGAGGGGGAAGAGGCCGGCGAGCTTGTGGCCCACGCCACGGGAAATTACGCAATCCCCAGCACGCTATCGGCAGAAAAAGAGAAAATGGAAAGGGCGTGAACAGGAAAAGGGAGGGGCCATACTCTGGCCGCCGCCCTTTGTCCGGATCAGTTCCGCTTCTTGGTTTCGTGCAGGACGGCACCAGCGCCGGCGCCTACCAGGCCACCGGCAACCGTGCTGCCGACATTGCCACCCAGCACCGCGCCTGTGCCGGCGCCAATCAGGGCGCCGCTGCCGGCGCGCTCTTCCATCGAGTTGCCACAGGCCGACAAAAGCAGGGCGGCCGCAGCCATGGCGCCGGCGATCCCCAGTTTCTTATGCTTGTGCATGGTTCGCTCCTTCATCATTCACGCAAAATCACGCACCCCGCTGAATGAACGGTTCTGACCCTGTTGGGTTCCCGGCCTGCTCCGCCATGTTGGTGGTATTGCTGCTGCAACGGCCCCATGCCCTGCCCGCATGCGTCGGACCGATAGGGTCTGATCTATGATTGGGTGTGCCAAATTATCGTTATAAATCAAATGGTTTGAATATGAGGTATTATAATACCGTTTTGTAGCATATTGGCTTTACGTCTTTTTTTGCTTGCGGTGGAAGGCGTATCGACGTACATCACCCACCGCTTCGGTGCTGCCCCGGTGGGTGGCGCCTTCATCCGTTCAAGCCCGAGTGCTCCGATGAAGACCTTTAACCTGAAGCCGTCCGAGATCGAGAAGAAGTGGATTCTCATCGATGCGGAAGGCGTTGTCCTGGGTCGTCTCGCCAGCCAGATCGCTATGATTCTGCGCGGCAAGACCAAGCCCACCTATACCCCGTTCCTGGATTGCGGTGACAATGTCATCGTTATCAATGCCGAGAAGGTCGTCCTGACCGGCAACAAGCGGGACGATGCCATGTTCTACTGGCACACTGGCTTCCCGGGCGGCATCAAGGGCCGTTCCGCTGGCCAGATCCTGGACGGTCGCTTCCCCGAGCGCGTGATCCTGAAGGCCGTTGAGCGCATGGTTCCGCGCGGCCCGCTGGGTCGTCGCCAGATGGGCAATCTGCGCGTCTATGCTGGTGCGGCTCACCCGCACGAAGCCCAGGCGCCGGAAGTGCTGGACATCGCTGCCATGAACGCCAAGAACAAGCGGAGCGCCTAATATCATGGCCACCATCAACAGCCTCGCTGATCTGAAGGCCGGCGCCGCTGCTGCCGTCGCCGCCGAGCCGGCCGCCCCGGTTGAGCCGAAGCTGGACAGCTTCGGTCGCGCTTACGCTACCGGCAAGCGCAAGGACGCCGTCGCCCGCGTGTGGGTGAAGCCCGGCACCGGCAAGATCACCGTGAACGGTCGTGAGCTGGCGGTTTATTTCGCCCGCCCCGTGCTGCGCATGATGATCAACCAGCCGTTCCAGATCACCAGCCGCGTCGAGCAGTTCGATGTGGTTGCCACGGTCTCCGGCGGTGGTCTGTCCGGTCAGGCTGGCGCCCTGCGCCACGGCCTGTCCAAGGCTCTGACCTACTTCGAGCCGGGCCTGCGTCCGGCGCTCAAGGCCGCTGGCCTGCTGACCCGCGATCCGCGCGTCGTCGAGCGTAAGAAGTACGGTAAGGCCAAGGCCCGTCGTAGCTTCCAGTTCTCCAAGCGCTAATCGCGTTTGGTTCCCGGTTCGCCGGGTTTGTACGGAGAAAGGGCGCTCCCCATGTGGGGGCGCCCTTTTTCTTTTGTGCTTTGCGGCGTTGGATATGTCCCCTTGCGGGCAGGAACCCGCAAGGGGATCAGCCTGGGTTACCGGGTGGCCGGAATCGGCACCAGCATAAGGTCCAGTTTCTTGCCCTGGGACAGCATGCCGGACTGGATCAGGATGTGTTTTCCGTCCGGGCTGAAATTGGGATGGGTATGGTCGGGCCGCATGAAATGGCCGCTGCTTAAGACGGTGCGCGCACCGGTCTTGCGGTCGATCAGGGTGATAGTGCCATCGAAATCATCGCCCACGGCCCAGCGTCCATCCGGGGTGCCGTCGCTGTGCCAGAAGCCGCGCCCCTCGTTCTGCCCCAGATTCTGCACCGATCCATCCCGCAGATTGATCACCATGATACCGGTGGGGCGCTGGCGCAGTTCCGGCGTATGGCCCATCAGGTTGAACATGACATGGTCGGCATCGACCACCACCTCATGCGTCACCCAATCTGTCGGTGCTTCCGGGAACAGGGGACGGTTGCCCGTACCGTCGGCCTTGACCACATGCATGCGCTGCGGGGCATCGCCGCCGGTTTCCTGACAATAAATGATCTCGCCGGGGACGAACGGGTTGGCCTGGACATGGCCCATGCGGAAGGGCACGTCGATCACTTTGCGATACTCACCGGTTTGCAGATCGACGGCGCGGATGCCACTGGGAACCTGGGGAACGGGGCCGCCTTGCGGGCGGGGCGGCGGGTCTTCCAGTACCACACCCAGATAGGCGGTCTTCTCATCCGCATCCAGCGTGAAGCCGCCGGAATCACGATAGTCAGCCGGCAGCAGCGCCATTTCCCGCTCATAGCCGCCCTTGGTGACCTTACCGGCGGCGCTGTCCGCGAACAGTTTGTCCAGGTCCAGTTCAATCAGCCGGGTGCGGCCATCCTGTGTCCGCAGGTAATAGAGCTTGTTGGACCGGCGGGCCACATTCAGCGTACCGATATTCACGCCCGGCCCCTCGGTCAACTGGATGATGGTGCCGGTTGCCTGTTCTACGGCGAATGCTTGCCCGTTGCCATCTGCTGCCCGTTTCGACGACCGGAAGATGATATGCCGCCCATCCGACGTCCATTGCGGGTGGGTCTGGTAGATTTTGGAATCGCCGCCTGGATTGCTTGTCAGCACGGTCAGCGTCGCCTTGGTGATCGGGTCCACGATCTCCCGCTTTTCCGATGGGAAGCGCTGTCCCACTTCCGCATAGGCCGCTTGTAGCGGCAGGGCCGTCAGCATCAGGGCCAATGCCATCTTCCGCATGCGTTTCTCCCTTTAATCTCATATTTTGAAACAAAAACTTATGAAATGGGATTTTACCGGCAATGATTGTTATGCGCCACCCACCATGTTATTAGTCATATAAATAAAAAGATGAATGGGATGGGAATATGCTGCTGCGTCGTCCTTATGCTGTTGCTGTCGGGCTTCTCACACTGGCTTTGACGGGGGGAGGGGCGCTGGCCGCTGACGGCCCTTCGGCTGCCCTATCCACCCGCTTTACCGAAGCGGTGGCCACGCAATCCTGGCCCTTGGCGCAGGTGGCGCCAAGCGTACCGGAAGACTGGTCGGGGGCGAAATTCCTGATCCTGGAAATGAAGGCCAGCACCAGCCAGCGGTTTGAACTGGGGTTGGAGACGGCGGACGGCTTTGTCTCCAAGCGTATCCACCCGCTGGCCAATGTCTGGGTGCGGGCGTCCATCCCGCTGCATTTCTTCCGCCAGGGGCTTGGGGATGGGGTCGATCTGGCGGCCACAGTGAACAAGCCGCGCGATTCCTATTGGATCAATGTGGAGGCGGGCGGCCATGGCCCAGTGCGCAAGGTGACGGGCATGCGCCTGACCATGCGCTATCCGGTTGATGCGCCGACCCTGGAAATACGCGCCGTGCGTCTGGCGACCGAAGATCCCGGCGATGCGATCCTGGATGGTCAGCCGGTCCTGGACCGGTTCGGTCAATATGCCCGGCTGGACTGGCCGGGCAAGGCGCATGATGAGGCGGGTTTGCGCCAAGCCTGGCAGGCGGAAAGCGCAAATCTGGCCCAGACCCCGGCGCCGGCGGACCGTACCCGCTATGGCGGCTTTGCCGATAAGCGGGCCAAGGCGACCGGCTTTTTCCGGGTGGAAAAGATTGACGGACGCTGGTGGTTTGTGGACCCGGAAGGGGCCTTGTTCTGGTCGGCTGGTATCAATGGCATCGGCCCCGGCCCCAGTACCCGGATCGCGGGCCGGCAAGCCATGTTCGAGGGAGTGCCGCCGGGCGACAAGCCCGTCAGTTTCCACCGGCTTAATCTGATCCGCCGCTATGGCGACCAATGGCAGGCGCCCTGGGCCGTTGATACGGTGCGGCGCCTGCGGTCCTGGGGCATCAATACGACCTACGGGACGCTGATCGCCGATCATGGCGCCGGTGATGCCAAGGTGCCCTATGTCATCACGCTCCATGGCTGGCAGACGGAAAATTCCATCATGGGGATGCCGGATGTCTATTCCCCCGTCTTTGAACAGCGGGTGGACAGGATTGCGGCCGAACAGCTTGCCCCCCGGCGGGATGATCCCTGGCTGCTGGGCTATTTCATCGGGAATGAACCGCCCTGGCCGGCGCGCGAGGCGCAATTGGTGGATATGGTGCTGGCCGGCCCGCCCTCGGCCCTGCAACAGCGGTTTCGTGACGGGCTGAAGCAGGGCGATACGCCGGAAAAGCGGCGCGAACTGGTGCTGGCGGCCTTTGCCCGCTATCTGGAGGTGATCAACAAGGCCGTGAAACGGCATGATCCCCACCATCTCAATCTTGGCATCCGTTTCGGTGGCACGCCCCCGATGGATGTGGTGCGGCTGGCCAAGGACTTTGATGTCTACAGCATGAACAAATATCGCTGGGCCCCGCCCACCGATATGCTGGATGAGATTGCTACCGACCTGAAGCTGCCCATCCTGATCGGGGAATTCCATATCGGCGTGCCGGAGCGGGGTCTCGCCCCCGGTCTGGTCCAGGCGATGAACCAGCAGGAGCGGGCGCAGGCCTATCGCTATTATGTGGAAAATGCCGCTGCCCATTCGTTCGTGGTGGGGACGCACTGGTTCCAATGGGTGGATCAGCCGGCCACCGGGCGTAGTGATGGGGAGAATTACAATATCGGCTGGGTGGATGTGACGGATCAGCCCTATCCTGCCCTGGTTGCCGCATCGAAAGAGATTGCTGGCCGTGTCGCGGGTATCCATGCCGGCACGCTTGCCCCCACGGACCGCCGCGCCGCGGCGTCCCAGGCGGGCACACCGGCCGATTCCATCAATCTGGGCGTGCCCGCCATTCAGTAGCGACAAGGTCGCCTCCAGCCCGCGGATGGCTCCACCTCCAGGCTTGTTTTCCCCCGTGCCCCGGCGCATGGTCTGGGGCCGTGCCGGTGCGCCCGCGTGCCATGCGCGCGGCGCAACCATCTAGCCCTCGCGAAAGCGACCTCCACCGCCTAGGTTAAGCAGCATGTTTACGGGAATCATCACCGATATCGGCCGCATCGCCGAAATTGACGATCGTCGTGGCGACCTGCGCCTGACGATTGCGACGTCGTTCGACCTGGATGATGTGGCGCTTGGCGCTTCCATCGCGTCCAATGGCGTCTGCCTGACTATGATTGAGAAACTGCCCGGTGCCTACCGTGTCGATGTATCGGCGGAAACCATCGCCAAGACGACGGTAGGGGACTGGAAGGTCGGCACCCCGGTCAATCTGGAACGGTCGCTGAAGCTGGGTGATGAACTGGGCGGCCATCTGGTTTATGGCCATGTCGATGGCGTCATCAAGGTTGTGTCGGTCACGCCGGACGGGGACAGCCACCGCTGGCGTTTCCAGGCCCCGCCCAGCCTGTCGCGCTTCATCGCGGCCAAGGGGTCCGTGGCGCTGAATGGCGTGTCACTGACCGTGAACGAGGTCGATGGCGATATTTTCGGCGTCAACATCATTCCCCATACGGCGCAGCAGACTACATTTGGTCAGACGGCCGCTGGTGACAGCATCAACCTGGAAGTCGATATGCTGGCGCGCTACGTGGCGCGTCTGGTGGGAAAAGAGGCGTAATAACAATGTCCGGCCATGAGAGCCGCCTGTCGGCGGAAGACCAGCCCGTGTTGAGCACGACCGAAGAACTGATTGAGGAAGCCCGCCAGGGCCGCATGTTCATCCTGGTTGATGATGAAGACCGGGAGAATGAGGGTGATCTGGTTATCCCTGCCCAGATGGCAACGCCTGAGGCGATCAATTTCATGGCCCGCTATGGCCGCGGCCTGATCTGCCTGACCATGGACAGCCAGCAGATTGAGCGGCTGCGCTTGCCGCTGATGGCGCAGCAGAACGGCACCCGCCACCAGACTGCCTTCACCGTCTCCATCGAGGCGCGGGAAGGGGTGACGACGGGTATTTCCGCCGCGGACCGTGCCCGTACCATCCAGGTCGCCATCGACCGTCAGGTCGATCCGCGCGATATCGTGACGCCGGGTCATGTCTTCCCGCTGCTGGCCCGCGATGGCGGCACGCTGGTCCGCGCCGGCCATACGGAAGCCTCGGTCGATTTCGCCCGGCTGGCCGGGTTGAACCCGTCCGGCGTGATCTGCGAGATCATGAATGATGATGGCACCATGGCCCGCATGCCGGACCTGGTGAAGTTCGCCCAGTTGCATGGGCTGAAGGTCGGCACCATCGCTGATCTGATCGCTTATCGCCGCCGTACTGAAACCATCATCGAGCGCAGCTATCGCACCACGCTGGAAAGCCATTTCGGTGGCCGGTTCGAGCTGGTTGTTTATCGTAACCGCATGAGCGGCGCTGAGCATATCGCCCTGGTGAAGGGTGATGTGGCCGCTTCCGGCCCGGTGCCGGTGCGTATGCATGCGCTGGATATCGTCAAAGATCTGCTGGGGGATACCCGTCATGGTCCGCGCGGCGGCCTGGAAGGGGCGATGCGCACAATTGCCGGGGAAGAGCGGGGCGTTGTCGTCATCATGCGTGATGCACAGCCCTTCTCCCTGTCCGACCGGCTGCGCAATGTCGATAATGGCAATCTGGAACCGGGTGGCGAGTTGCGCGACTATGGTATCGGTGCCCAGATCCTGAATGATCTCGGCGTCAAGGAGATGGTGTTGCTGAGCAATACCAAAAAGACGGTGGTGGGCCTCGAAGGCTATGGGTTGACCATTGTCGGCCAGCGCGCGATACCGTCCGCCTCTTGATCCCCGCATAGAACCGCCTGCTTTCAAGGAACCGGACCTATGGCTGACAGCCCCCATATCATGATCGTGGAAGCCCGCTTCTATGATGATCTTGCCGATGAACTGGTGAAGGGGGCTGTCGCCGAGCTGGAGAAGGCCGGCGCGACCTATGAAATCTTCCAGGTGCCGGGTGTCTATGAAGTGCCGGCGGCCATCCAGTTCGCCGTCCGCTCCATGGATTTCTATTCCGGTCGCCGCCGGTTTGACGGTTATGTCGCACTGGGCTGTGTGATCCGGGGTGAGACGACCCATTACGATTATGTCTGCACCGAAAGCGCGCGTGGTCTTCAGGATCTGGCGCTGCGCTATACGCTGGCCATCGGCAATGGCATCCTGACGACGGAGAACCGGGAACAGGCCTGGGTTCGCGCCGCCGTCAACCAGAAGAACAAGGGCGGCTTCGCCGCCAATGCCTGCTTGCAGATGATCGATCTGAAAAAGCAGTTCCGTCTTTATTCCCGTTGAAGTTCCAGGTTCCAGATCATGCCGCCGCGTAAGAAGATCGTCGCTCCGACCCAGCCGGAGCCGACCCCCAAGATAAAGCCCACCGGTTCCGCCAAGGCGCGCCGCAGTGCTGCCCGTTTGGCCGCCGTTCAGGGGCTTTATCAGATCGACCTTGCCGGCGTGTCCAGCGAGACGGTGATCATGGAATTTGTCCGTCACCGCATCGGCCAGGAACAGGATGGCGAGCAGTTTGTGACGGCCGAGCCGACCCTGTTCGCGGAGATCGTGCGCGGTGTCCAGGGCCGGCTGGCCGATGTGGACGGGTTGCTGGGTGACCTGCTGGACCGGCAATGGTCGCTGGAGCGCATGGAATTGTTGCTGCGCGCCATCCTGCGGGCTGGCGCCTGGGAATTGCTGGCCAATCCCGCCGTGGCCCCGCACATCATCATCAATGATTATATCGACGTGACCCATGCCTTCTTCGCCGGGCGCGAGCCGGGCATGGTGAATGGCGTGCTGGACAAGCTGGCCCGTGCCCTGCGCCCGGAAGAGATGGCCGCCAAGGCCGCCGCCCGGAAGGGTGACCAGTGAGCGCAGGCAGTCGCCTGGGTGAATTTGGCCGGATCGCCACTTACTTCCGGCCGCTGGCTGTGGGCGTTCCCGGCGCCTTCGACCTGACGGATGACGCCGCCATCCTGGATATCCCGCATGACCAGCAACTGGTGGTCACGGCGGATGGGATGGTGGCCGGTGTCCATTTCCTGCCCGGTGATGATCCGGCGGAACTGGCGCACAAGATCCTGGCCGTCAACATGTCTGACCTTGCTGCCAAGGGGGCGGAGCCGCTGGCCTATAGCCTGGTCATGGCCCTGCCGCGTGCAATAGGCGATGATTGGGTGGCCGCCTTTACCCAGGGGCTGGGGGAGGCGCAGCGCCTTTTCCGCATCAATCTTCTGGGCGGTGACAGTGTGTCCACCCATGGGCCGATGTCGCTGACCATCAATGCACTGGGTATCGTGCCGCGCGGTCACATGATCCGCCGCAAGGGGGCTAAGGCAGGCGATGCCCTGTTCGTGACCGGGACCATTGGCGACGCTGCGCTGGGCCTGAAACTGGCCCTCGGTACGCTGACCCGCCCTGTGCCGGACGCGGACAAGACCTATCTGCTGGGAAGGTTGCGCCGGCCGACCCCGCGCCTGGACCTTGTCGCTTCCCTGCGGGTCTTCGCCACCGCCGCCCTGGACGTGTCCGACGGGCTGGTGGCCGATATCGGGCATCTGGCCAAGGCCAGCGCTGTACGCCTGCGCCTGGATGTGCCGGCGGTCCCGCTTTCCCCCGCCGCTGCCCGGCTGGTTGTGGCGGAACCGGACCTGCTTATCCCCATCCTGACTGGCGGTGACGATTATGAAGTCGCCTTCACCGCCCCGGCGGATAAGGGTGACGATATTGCCGCCGCTGCCGCCAGCGCCGGCATCACCGTCACCCGTATTGGCCGGGTGGTGGAAGGGGAGCCGGGCGTCAGCGTGATCGGCGCCGACGGGACGGAATTATCCCTGGGCGAGGGCGGCTGGCGCCATTGTTGATGCTGCCGGTCTCTCTCTGATGCCCGTGCCGCCGCCGCGCCCGTCGGCGCGGATACCGGCCACCCGTTCAGCGAACGGCGATTCCGTCTAGAATCAAATCCCGGTGCAAGGCCACCAGTTGCTCTGCCGATTTGCGGCCGCCCGGCTGATACCAGGTGCAGATACCAGTCAGCATGGACAGGATGGCATAGGCGGCGATGGTCGGCTCCTCGGCCCGCAGGCTGCCATCCTCCCGGCCCCGGCGTAGAATACCGATCAACAGCCCTTCATATTCCCGTCGTAACGCTACGATGGTGGCGTGATTATCCGGTTCCAGGCTGCGTAACTCGGAATTGGCGATGAACACCTGTTCCCGCCGGGTGATATGGTACATGACGTGGAAGCTGATAAAAGCTTCCAACTGCGCCCTGGGGGTGGCATCCGCCGGGATTGCCGCCGTCGCCTCTGACAGCAGGACCGTCATATGGTCATGCACCAGATCGAACAGGATGTCCTGCTTGTTGCGGACATGATTGTAGAGCGAGCCGGGCTGAATGCCGACGGCATCAGCCAACTGGCGCAAGGTGATCGCTTCATACCCTTTCTTGAAGATCAGGGTCAGCGCCGCCTTGCGGATGGCTTCCATCGTCTTCGGGCCGTGGCTGCCGGCAGTGCGGGCCATCCGCTTTTTCTCCCCATCAGGTACGCAACGGGCGCCAAACCTGCTGTTCCGGCGCGCTGGCGTCAATGGGTTTTGCTGCATTCCCGGCGGCGCGAGGCCCGCGCGGATACGGGTTGATTTCGCCATTAAAAAAACGTATGACCGTTTTTATAAAAGCCAGAACCGGAGGAAACGCCCATGCCGAGCAACAGCCTTGCCCCGTTCGATTTCGGCCTTGGCGAGACGGCGGATGCGCTGCGCGACGCCGTTTCGTCCTTCGCAAATGACGAGATTGCCCCGCGTGCCGCGGAGATCGACCGCACCGACCAGTTCCCCATGGACCTGTGGAAGAAGATGGGTGACCTGGGTGTGCTGGGCGTGACGGTGGAGGAGGAATATGGCGGGGCCGCCATGGGCTATGTTGAACACATGGTTGCGATGGAGGAAATCTCCCGCGCCTCGGCCTCCGTCGGCCTGTCCTATGGCGCGCATTCCAACCTCTGCGTCAACCAGATCCGCCTGAACGGTAATGTGGATCAGAAGGCGCGCTACCTGCCCAAGCTGGTTTCCGGTGATTTCGTCGGTGCCCTGGCGATGAGCGAGCCGGGGGCGGGGTCGGACGTGGTGTCCATGAAGCTGCGGGCCGATAAGCGTGGCGATCGCTATGTGCTGAACGGCACCAAGATGTGGATCACCAATGGCCCGGATGCCGATGTGCTGGTGGTCTATGCCAAGACCGACCCGGCGGCGGGGCCGAAGGGCATCACCGCCTTTCTGGTGGAAAGGGGCTTCAAGGGTTTCTCCTGCGCGCAGAAGCTGGACAAGCTGGGGATGCGCGGCAGCCACACAGGCGAGCTGGTCTTTCAGGATTGCGAAATTCCGGAAGAGAATGTGCTGGGCCAGGTGAATGGCGGCGTGCGCGTGCTGATGTCTGGCCTGGATTATGAACGCGCGGTGCTGGCGGCGGGGCCGCTGGGCATCATGCAGGCCGCATTGGATATCGTCGTGCCCTATATCCATGAACGCCAGCAGTTCGGCCAGCCGATCGGTGAGTTCCAGTTGATCCAGGGCAAGGTGGCGGACATGTATGTCGCGCTGAATTCCTGCCGCGCCTATGTCTATGCCGTGGGCCGGGCGGCGGATGCCAAGCGCATCACCCGCAAGGATGCTGCCGGCGCCATCCTGCTGGCGGCGGAAAAGGCCACCCAGGTGGCGCTGGATGCGATCCAAATTCTCGGTGGCAATGGCTATATCAATGATTACGCCACCGGCCGTCTGCTGCGTGACGCCAAGCTGTATGAGATCGGCGCCGGTACCAGCGAAATCCGCCGGATGTTGATCGGGCGGGAGTTGTTCCGCGAGACGGTTTGAGGGTGAGGCTTTAAGTCCCCTCCCTACCGTCACCCCGGCGAAGGCCGGGGTCCAGTTCACAAGCGCTGTGCCCTACGATACTGGACCCCGGCCTTCGCCGGGGTGACGGTGGGAAAAAAGGCAAGCGCGGTCATTTGTGAGGCCCCCCATGCCCATCCTCTCCACCGCCATCGACCCGCGCAGCCCGGCCTTTGCGGAAAACACCGCCGCCATGCGCGCCCAGGTGGATGATTTGCGCGCCACCGTTGCCCGCATCGCCCAAGGCGGAGGGGAGAAGGCCATGGCCAAGCATCTTGCGCGCGGCAAGCTATCGCCGCGTGACAGGGTTCGCACATTGCTGGACCCCGGCACGCCCTTCCTGGAATTCAGCCAGTTGGCGGCATATCAGGTCTATGCCGATGATGTGCCCGCTGCTGGCATCATCACCGGCATCGGTCGGATCAGCGGCCAGGAATGCGTCATCGTCGCCAATGATGCCACCGTGAAGGGCGGCACCTATTACCCGCTGACGGTGAAAAAGCACCTGCGCGCCCAGGATATCGCCCAGGAAAACAACCTGCCCTGCGTCTATCTGGTGGATAGCGGCGGGGCCAACCTGCCCAATCAGGATGAGGTATTTCCCGACCGCGACCATTTCGGGCGCATCTTCTATAATCAGGCCACCCTGTCGGCCAATGGGGTGCCGCAGATCGCCGTGGTGATGGGGTCCTGTACGGCGGGCGGGGCCTATGTGCCCGCCATGGCGGATGAAAGCATCATCGTGAAGAACCAGGGCACCATCTTTCTGGGCGGCCCGCCTTTGGTAAAGGCGGCCACGGGGGAGGTGGTGTCGGCGGAGGATCTGGGCGGTGGCGACGTTCACACCCGCATCTCTGGCGTGGCCGACCATCTGGCTAGCGATGATGGCCACGCGCTGGGCATTGCGCGGCGCATTGTCGGCAACCTGAACCGGGTGAAGCAGCCGGAGATGGATATCAAGCCGGTGCGCGAACCGCTTTATCCGGCGGAAGACCTGTACGGCATCATCCCCACCGACACCCGCAAACCCTATGATGTGCGGGAGATCATTGCCCGCATCGTCGATGGCTCTGAACTGGATGAGTTCAAGGCGAACTATGGCACCACGCTGGTCTGCGGCTTTGCCCGGCTATGGGGGATGCCGGTGGGCATCATCGCCAATAATGGCATTCTGTTCAGCGAAAGTGCGGTGAAGGGCGCGCATTTCATCGAACTGTGCTGCCAGCGCAAAATCCCGCTGCTGTTCTTGCAGAACATCACCGGCTTCATGGTGGGCCGGAAATATGAGAATGCCGGCATCGCCAAGGATGGGGCCAAGCTGGTGACGGCGGTGGCCTGTGCCAATGTGCCGAAACTGACGCTGATCATTGGCGGCAGTTTTGGGGCCGGTAATTACGGCATGTGTGGCCGTGCCTTCAACCCGCGCTTCCTGTTCATGTGGCCCAATGCCCGCATCTCCGTGATGGGCGGTGAGCAGGCGGCCAATGTGCTGGCCACCGTGCGCCGCGACGGGCTGGAGGCACAGGGCAGGGACTGGAGTGCCGAAGACGAAGAAGCATTCAAATCCCCGATCCGGGAGCAATATGAACGCCAGGGCCACCCCTATTACGCCTCTGCCCGGCTGTGGGATGATGGCATCATCGACCCTGCCGATACCCGCAATGTGCTGGGTCTGTCTTTGTCGGCGGCGCTGAACGCGCCCATTCCGCCGGCGAAGTTCGGCGTGTTCCGGATGTGAGGAGGGCGATTATGAGCGATATCCTCACCTCCATCGACCCGCGCGGTGTGGCAACCGTCACGCTGAACCGACCGGAAATCCACAATGCGTTTAATGATACGGTGATCGCCGACCTGGCCGGCATTTTCCGCCGGCTGGGCGATGATCCGGCGGTCCGCATTCTGGTGCTGCGCGGTAATGGCAAAAGTTTTTCTGCTGGTGGCGATCTGAACTGGATGCGCCGGATGGCCGGCTACAGCCAGGAGGAAAATGTCGCCGACGCCATGGGCTTGGCGACCATGCTGCGCACCCTGAATGAATGCCCCAAGCCGACCCTGGCTGTGATCCATGGCCATTGCTTTGCCGGGGCGGTGGGGCTGGTGGCGGCTTGCGATATCGCAATCGCCGCCGATGCCGTGCAGTTCGCGCTGACGGAAGTGCGGCTGGGCCTGATCCCCGCCACCATCGGCCCCTATGTGGTGGCTGCCATGGGTGCCAGGGCCTGCCGCCGCTATTTCCTGACCGCGGAACGGTTCGGTGCCGCGGAAGCCCATCGGTTGGGGCTGGTGCATGAGGTGGTGGGGCCGGACGATCTGGACGCTGCCACCGAACGGCATATTGCCCATCTGCTGGCCGGCGGGCCGATGGCTCTGGCAGCGGCCAAAGACCTGATCCGCGCGGTTGATGGTCCAGTGAGTGATGCGATGATGGCCGATACAGCCGCCCGCATCGCCAATGCCAGGGCGGGGGCAGAAGGCCGCGAAGGACTGGCCAGTTTCTTTGACAAGCGCAAACCGGGATGGGTGAAATGAGCCGGATCACATCAGTTCTGATCGCCAACCGGGGTGAAATCGCCTGCCGGGTGATGCGCACCGCCCGCCGGTTGGGCCTGTCCACCGTGGCCGTCTATTCCGATGCGGATGCCGATGCAATGCATGTGGCGATGGCCGACCGGGCGGTGCATATCGGCCCGGCCCCGGCGCGTGAAAGCTATTTGCTGGGTGACCGCATCATTGCGGCGGCCAAAGCGGCGGGCGCGGATGCCATCCATCCCGGCTATGGCTTCCTGTCGGAAAATGCCGCTTTTGCCGAGGCGGTGGCCGCTGCCGGGCTGGTCTTCATCGGCCCGCCGGCCAGCGCCATCCGCGCCATGGGCGGCAAGTCAGAGGCCAAGGCCTTGATGGAGCAGGCGGGTGTGCCGCTGGTGCCGGGCTATCATGGCGCTGATCAGGATGAAGCCCTGCTGGCGGCAGAGGCGGCGCGCATTGGCTTCCCCGTGCTGATCAAGGCCTCTGCCGGCGGTGGCGGCAAGGGAATGAAGGTGGCGGAGACAGCGGCGGAGTTCCCCGCTGCGCTGGCTTCGGCCAAACGGGAGGCCAAGGCCAGCTTTGGCGATGACCGGGTGCTGATCGAAAAATATCTGGCCCGCCCGCGCCATGTGGAAATCCAGGTCTTTGCCGACAGTCAGGGCGATTGCGTCTATCTGTTTGAACGCGATTGCTCCATCCAGCGCCGGCACCAGAAGGTGGTGGAGGAGGCGCCGGCCCCCGGCATGGACCCCGCCATTCGCGCCCGCATGGGGGCGGCGGCGGTGGCGGCGGCCCTGGCCATCGGCTATGTCGGCGCCGGCACGGTGGAATTTTTGCTGGATAGCGATAATTCCTTTTATTTCATGGAGATGAATACCCGTCTTCAAGTGGAGCATCCGGTAACGGAGGCGATTACCAGCCAGGATCTGGTTGAATGGCAATTGCGGGTGGCGGCAGGGGAGCCGTTGCCACTGACGCAGGAACAGTTGGCCATCAACGGCCATGCCATTGAGGTTCGGTTATATGCCGAAGACCCGGCCAAGGGCTTCCTGCCACAGACGGGCCGGCTGAGCCATCTGCGCTTCCCCGAGGCGGGGCCGCATGTGCGGGTGGATACGGGCGTGCGGGCAGGCGACGCTATTTCCATCCATTACGACCCGATGATCGCCAAGCTGATCGTCTGGGACCGTGACCGCGCGTCCGCCGTGCAGCGGTTGCGACGGGCGCTGGCGGAAACGGAAATTGCCGGGCTGAATGCGAACGTGCCGTTCCTGTCCGCTATCGCCGCCCATCCGGGCTTTCTGGCGGCGGATCTGGATACGCGCTTTATCGAGCGTTATGGCGACGATCTTCTGCCGCCACACGCGGCCCCGGCGGCGGATGTGCTGGCACTGGCCAGCCTGGGGCTGGTGCTGTCACGTCGTGAACCGGCTAATGCTGATCCCTGGGGCGCGGTGGGCGGTTTGGCGCTGAATCTGCCTGCGGTGGACCGGCTGGCATGGCGGGAGCCGGGAGAGGGCGGCACGACTCATCCGGTGGAGGTGGAATGGCAGCGCGATGGTTTTCTTCTCAAGCAGGATGGCCGGTCCATCAAGACCAGTGGTCAACTTGATCCAGCGGATGGAATATTGCGGGCGACACTGGAAGGTACCCGTGTCAACGCCCGCTGGGTCTGCCAGGGGCGTGAGGTCAATCTGTTCTATGCCGGCGGCACATACCGGCTCCTCCTCTCAGATCCCCACGCGGGGAGGGACGGAGAGGCCTCTGGCCATGGCCGCCTTATCTCCCCCATGCCGGGCAAGGTGATTGCCCTATTGGTGACGGAGGGAGCAGACGTTACCAAGGGGCAACCCATCATTGTTCTGGAAGCAATGAAGATGGAACACACCCTCAAAGCGCCTGCGGATGGGAAAGTCACTGATCTGCGCTATCAGGTTGGTGATCAGGTGGCGGAAGGTGTGGAGCTGGTTGGGTTTGAAGCCGCCTGACTACGATGTGATGTCGTCTGCTGGGAAAATCCCGCCCCTCCCCCAATCGGGGGAGGGGGATAGTCCTTTGCTATGCCTATGGCTTTCGGGTTAGGGCGCAACGACTAGCGAAATCCTGTCCGTTCCCGCCTAAAAATTGGCATCGTTGCGCGTCTGCGACAGCAGTGGATTGGAATGGTTGGGCATGCAGGGCAAACATATCCTGATCGTGGAGGACGAGTTCCTGATCGCGATCCATGCGGCAGACGTGATGGAGGGATTGGGTTTCCGTGTCGGCGGTCCTGTCGCGACGGTTGATCAGGCGCTGGATATGGTGCGTGCCGAACAATTTGATGGGGCCATCCTGGATGTGAACCTGTCAGGTACCCTGGTCTTTCCACTGGCGGAGGAACTGGCTGCCCGTGACATTCCGTTTATCCTGACCAGCGGTTATGAAGCGACGGGGTTGCCGCCTGTCTGGCGTGACCGTCCCCATCTGCGCAAGCCGGTGATTGAGCGTGAACTGGCAAAGCTTGCCAGCAGCGTTTTTGGCCAGGGTGAAATGGCGGTGGCCGTTGTTGATTGAACCCGGCGGTGAGGGGGCCCCGGCGCAACCGGGGAACACAGAGATGAGCCGGCAACGCATCCTTCTGGTGGAGGACAGCCCCACCCAGGCCATGCGCCTTTTGTTCCTCCTGGAAGAGCAGGGGTACGAGGTTGAGCATGTGGACAGTGCGGAAGAGGCGCTACGGGTTCTCAATCGTACAGTGCCGCATCTGCTGATCGTCGATCATCATTTGCCAGGCCTTCAAGGGGCTGACCTGTGCCGTCAGGTGCGCCTGCATGTGGCGACCCTTTCAATGCCGATTCTGGTATTGACGGCGGACGAGACGCCGATGCGCCAGCGTGAAGGGCTGGACAGCGGCGCTGATGATTTCTTGCCGAAATCCACGGACCCGGCGGTGTTGATGCTGCGGGTGCGCAACCTGCTGCGCCATGCCCGCCGTGATGCCGATGTCGATGTCCTGCCCCAGACCACTTTCCGCCAGCCGCGTGCGCTGCTGGTCGGGTTCCCGGCCAGTGACGCGCGTGAACTGGAGGCTTTGCTGCTGGATGAAGGATGCTTGATCCAGCGCAGCGTTGACGGCCGTCAGGCCATGAAGCTGCTGGAAGCATCGCCTGCTGACGGTGTGCTGGTGGCAGAGCGTCTGCCCGACATGCCCGGCGTGGAATTCTGCCGTAATCTGGCGGTCCCCGGCGGGCCTGCCCCGGCTGTCATCCTGGTGCTGCGCAGCGTGCCCGGCACGCAGATGACGCACGACATGCTCCAGGCCGGTGTCAACGATCTGTATGTCCAGGGCGGCCCCCTGGCGCCGTTGCGCGCCCGGCTGCGCGCCATCATGCGCCGTCGCTTCCTGGAGGAACAGAACCGGCGTCTGCTGGCTGACTTCCGGGAGCGTGAGGGCAGGGCCCTGATGCTGGAGGCGGAGCGCAATGCCGCCCAGGCCCGCGCCGCGTTGGCCGATCAGCTTGCCGCCGCCAATAAGCGGCTGGCCGATCAGGCGCTGATCACCAGCACCATCACCCATAATGTGCGAACCGGCCTGATCCTGACGGACGAGGCGGGCGCCGTTACCTATATCAACCCTCCGGCGGAGGCCTTGCTGGGGCCGATCTCTGGCGCCACGGGGGGGCAATGCCTGTTTGAGCGTCTGGGTGCCCCCCTGGTGCCGGGACATCCGGCCCGCGCCGTTACCGACCAGGCCTGTACGGTGACCACGCCGGAAGGCCGTGTCGTGCCGGTCTTGTTCTCTGTAACGCCCCTTGATGGTGGACATGGCCCTTCCGGTGCCGTGATCCAGATCGTGGATGTGACCGAGCGGCGACAGGCGGAAGAACGCCAGGCATTGCTGATGGCGGAACTGTCGCACCGCGTGAAGAATACATTGGCGACCGTCTTGTCCATCGGCTCGCAGACGCGTCGCCGGCACACGACCATTGACGGTTTCTGGTCTTCCTTTGAAGGGCGCCTGCGCGCCTTGTCGGAAACCCACAATCTGCTGGCCGAACATTTCTGGGAATGGGTCAAGCTGGGCGACGTGATCGGCCATGAGGTGACACCCTATGCCCAGGAGCCGCAGGATGTGACCCTGGAAGGCCCTGCGATTGAATTGCGGCCCCGTGCCGCGCTCGCCCTAGCCCTGGTCTTCCATGAACTGGCAACAAATGCTGCCAAATATGGCGCCTTCCTGCGGGGTGGCGGGCATCTGGCGGTGACATGGCAGGTGGTGGAGCCACCCGCCACCAATCGCCCCACCATCCATCTGGAATGGAAGGAAAGCGGCGGGCCGCCCGCCAGCCAGCCGGCCCATGCCGGTTTTGGGTCCACCTTGATCCGGCAAAGCGTGGCGTATGAGCTTCAGGGCAAATCCTCCCTGCTGTTCGAGCCCGATGGGTTGCGTTGCCGGTTGGAAATCCCCTTGGGGCCGGATCTGCGCCCCTGTCACGTCTGACGGGTCAAAACCCTGCCAGCCAGAGGGCCAGCCACAGTCCGGCAAGGGCCAGCCCGGCCTGTGCCAGAATGCGGGGTGGTGGCGTGAAGCGGGGCGGTGTGTCCGTATGGTCGGGAACGGTCAGCCGTTCCAGCGCCCGTTGGCGGTAAAGCGGTTTGCGTTCCTTCATGCTGTGACCATCCTTCCGCCTTCCATCCTGTAAACATGGTCGGCCAGGGCCAGCGTGCGCGGGCGATGGGTGACCAGCAGCAGGGCGCTGCCCATGGCACGGATGGTGGCAACCAGGGTGCGTTCCGTTTCCGGGTCCAGGGCGGCGGTCGCCTCATCCAGCACCAGCAGGCGCGGCCGTGTCAGCAGGCATCGGGCCAGATGCAGGCGCTGCACCTGACTGGCAGCCAGATTGCTGTCAGAGACCAGCGATTGCAGCCCCATGGGCAGGGCTGCGATATCGTCCCACAATCCCACCAGCCTCAACACAGCCTCCAACTCCTCCAGCGGGCGGGGAAAGGTGCCGGTCAGATGGTGGCGCACGGTTGCCAGGGGCAGGGGCATATCCTGCTCCACAGCGTCCATCCGCTGGCGCAGCGCGAACAGGCGGGAGATGGGACAGGGCACGCCATCGATCAGGATTGTTCCTTGGTCTGGCGGCTGGAACCCCAGCAGCAGCCGCAGCAGGGTGGACTTGCCGCAGCCGGATGGCCCGGTCAGCGCCACAACCTGCCCCGGCGCCACCATCAGGCTGGCCCCGTCCACGGCGGGCCGGGCCTGTCCTGGATAGGTGAAGCGCACCGCCTCCAAAGCGAGGCTGCCGGAAAAATCATCGTCCCCTTCCTGGTGGAACAGGGCCTCCGGTGTGGCGGCGAGCAGGGGGTGCGCCGCTCTTTTCGCAGGGGATGACGCCATGAGGATGAACGTACCCTCCGCCGCCAGGGTGCCCCCGATCAAGGCCAGCAGGCCTGGCAGCCCGATGCCCCCGGCAAAGCTTGCGCCTGCCACCAGCAGAAGGGGCAACAAAGCGCGGTAGAGATTGATCGGGACTTGCGTCCGGCCATGGCTTCTATCTGAAGCCAACGCCAGCAGACGGGCATGCTGCTGAAGTGCCCCGGTCGCCCCCAGACGCCGCAGAACGGGAAAATGGCTCATCATGGCGAAGGTGAATTTTTCCCATGCCACATGGTCCTTTTGCCGTGCCGCTTCGCCCCTCGCCCGGCACCAGCCAAACAGGAGGCCGCCCGCCACCATCGTCCCTGCCACGGGGAGGGTTTGCAGGGCACCAGCCATCACGCCAGCCAGCATCAGCAGCCCCCCTGCCACCGCCATCATCGAGGCCGGCGGCCTGTCCAGCAGCAGGGTGGAAAGCCCGCTCAGCCCCCGGGTGAGTGTGTCCTGTCCCAACCCGCGATAATGCCAGGCAGGCAGACGCAACAGCCGTGCGGCAGTACCTGCCTGTTGTTGCCATGCGACGATACCCAGCGCCCGCAGCCAGTAGCCGCCCGCCGCCAGCGCCAGGACCAGCCCCGCCAGTGCCGCCATCAGGCCTGGGGGGCCATATCCAGCCATCAGCAAGGATGCCGCGGCCAGGATCAGCAGCAACAGGGCCGCCGCCAAATCGCGCCCGGCGCGGAAAGCAGTAGGATCACTATCGGCGATTGGCTGCACTGAATAAGGCTGGCGGTCGGTCAGTGCTGGAAGAGAGGTGAGTTTCTTCATCCCCCCTGCCGTCACCTCGCCATAAGTGCCTGCGATGGGGCGGAGGGGCAATATCCGGCCATCATCGGCAAACAGCAGCAAGGGCCCGTGGTCGCGTGCCATCCAGCCGCTGGTAAGGCGCACCGGTCGCAGATGCAGCCCCAGATGCCGGGCCGCGGCCATCAGCGTTTGCCCTGGCAGGGGCGGGGTTGCAGTACCATTCCCGGCAAGAAGGGACAGGGCATGCCATTCCGCTGCTGTGCAGGGGGCGGGGGCGGCCAATGGGGGGAGGGGGACGGTTTCAATCTGCGGCAAGGGGGGCGGGGTGGAAAGGTCCGCCACGGCCTGCCACGGTGCCAAAGCCCCCCCTTTCAGGTGGAAACACTGATCACAGGCCGCCAGGGTTTCACCCCGCTGGCTGATGATCACAAGGGTGATGCCGGCATGGCGAAGCCCCTCACGCAGGCGCCGTTCCAGCGGCAGGTCCAGCCCGTCAAGGATGCCGTCCAGCACCAGCAGGCGGGGCTGGCGAACCAGGGCACGGGCTAAAAGAAGCCGTCGCCGTTCCCCGCCACTGAACAGCCCGTCATCCCCGGTAACCTGGGCATCCAGCCCCCCTGGTTTGGCCAGTACGGCCCTGTCGATGCAGGCCTGTCCCAGTGCAGCCATGATGGCCGCATCAGTCACTGTCGGGTCGAACAGGCTGATATTGTCCCGCACTGTGCCGGGCAGCAGGCCATGGCGCGTTACCAGGGCCGCCGCCGCGGGGATGGTGACCGTACCCTGCCAGGGTAAGGCCAGCCCCGTCAGCAGCAGGCCAAGGGTGCTGCACCCGGCCCCGCGTTCCCCCGTCAGTCCGGTCTGGGAACCGGTGGGCAGGACCAGTGACAGATCATGGATCACCGCTGGCTGGCCGATGACATGGCCGAAACTGACCCGATCCAGTCTTGCGGCTTCTGCGTCTGCCGCTTTTCCCGCTTTTATACCGGTCGTCAGTGTTGCCAGGGCGGGCGGGCCCGGATCGGCCATGGCCTGTGCTTCTTCCACAGGCGCGCGCAACAGGCTGTGGGACAGTGCCAGCCGGACCAGGGGATAGAGGATCAGAAGCGAGAGCATGCCGATGGGCACCCTCTCTGCCGGGGCTATCCATGTCGCCGCCATGGTCGGTGCCAGTGTCAACGCGATAGGTGCCAGCAGGCAGGGCAGCATGGCCGCCCCGGCCCGCTGCATCTGGTCCAGCCGCTGGGCCTCCCGGTTCAACATTCCATCCAGAAAGGCATGGTGACGACCGGCCAGCTTCAACAGCCCGATGGACCATAAGCTTTCGGCTGCCGGCAGGGCCGGCATTGCACCGAACCGGTCGCCACCGCTGGCCGGGGCCTGCCGCCGGCCCGCCTGCCGCCAGAAAAGTGCCAGGCATAAGAGGGTGAGAAAGAGGGCACCTGTCCCGATCAATGGATGAAGATGGGCCAGCAGGATCAGGCATGGCACCAGCGCGATCATATCCAGCAGGGCCGATCCCGCCTTGCCTTCCACCCATTGGGCAAGACGCATAGGCGCTTCCGCCGTTCCCGCCAGCGTCCGGGCGAAGCGGTAACGGTAAAAAAGATCGGGCTGGCCCAGCAGCCGCGGGGCCAGCCTGTCCCCTTCTCCCAGGGTGATGGTGCGTGCGAGATGGCGCTGGCCCCAGATGCGGAGGGTGAGCAGGAGGGCAGCCATTGCCAGGGGAAGGGCTGCTTGCTCCGGCTGAAGGGCGGCATAGGCTGCTGCCGTCCAGCCCCCCAGGGTGGCGACCAGGATGAAAGCCAGCCACCCCGCCTGACGCCGCGCCATGTCGGCCACGACCGATCCTGCACCGGGGGTGGGGGCGAGCTGTGTGAAATCCGGCCCCGGCCGCATCCGCAGAACAATGCCGGTGAAACGGTCATCGAACTCCGCCATCGGCATGACATAAGGGCCGCGTGCAGGGTCGTTCACCCGCACATTCTCCGCATCCAGCCCTTCCACCACGATCATATGGTTGAAATCCACCTGCACGATCAGGGGAAAGCCCAGATCCGCCAGCGTTTCCGGCGGGCGGGAGAAGCTTTGCACCACCAGCCCGTGGCGGCGTGCCGTGGCGGCGATGATGGAAAGGCGGCTGCCATCGCGCGATACGCCGGTTTCGTGGCGTAACTGTTCCATCGGTACGTGCCGGCCATAATGTCCAAGGATGATCGCCAGGGCGGCGACGGCACATTCGCTATCCTGCCGTTGCCGGATGGAAGGTGTGGTTACCCGGCCCAGGCCCCGCCTTTTTGCCACCGATCTTTCCCTTGTCCCTGTCGATTGGCGTCCATCGTCTGATAATGGTCTAGGGTGTGGCGGCGGCGCTTGTCGATCCCGACATGCTATGCGTGAGCCTTTTCCGATATTTGCCTGCCCGCATAGTTGTTGGTCTGTTTCGCAGAGGGTGGCGCATATTGCCTTTGTTGGCCATCGCGGGAATGTTGAATAAAGCCGCATTCCCGACCGGTTCCGTGCCATGGCCGGTATGGAAAGGAAGGTGGCTGGTCAAGGGTGTGCTTTGCCTCACAGTTTTCGCGCTCTGGACCGTATATGTTGACCCCCGTCACCGTGAGTGCTTTCTAGGCGAACTTTACGCCAAACCCGTTCCGGGATACTGCAATGAGTGAAGATGCGCTGATCGATTTCTACCGTATGGTGCGCGAGGATGAGGCGCTGATGCAGCGTCTGTCTTCCTGCCGCGACCTCGGCACGCTGATCACGGCCCTGCGGGCGGAAGCATCATCGCGCGGGTTTGAGATCGGGGCCGATACGGTGGGGGAGGCCTTGAGCGATATCAAGAGCTTCATCGATATCGCCAATGATGATGAACTGACCGACCTGGAACTGGAACTGGTATCGGCTGGTGCCGCCATCACGGATCAGGGCGGGCCGAAGGGCGGTTGGGGCCCCTGACCGGTTCGGGCATGCCTGTGCTTGAGATTGAAAATCTGCCGGGCGGGGCGATCCGCCCTGGCTTTGCCGGCTTTCTCTATCCCCGCCATCGCTATGTCCTGACGGGGGAGATTGTCGATTACGATGTCGCGCAGCCCGCACCAGAGGTTTTTACAGCGCTGACGGCCGCTTTGGACGGGGTCCCGGCCGGGTGCCTGCTGCTGGGGCCAGATCGTCCGGGGCTTACCCGTGTCTTTTCCATCATGACGGCCCCGCCGCTGCGCCGCCGGGGGGTGGCTGCGGCCCTGTTGGCGCAGGCCCGCAGCGTGGCGCTGGCCTCTGGCCATGCCGGGCTGATCGCCTATCACAATGACCGCATGCGTTTGCGGGGCGCTTATGAAGCGTTGTTGCAGCATGCCGGTTGGCAGACCCCAGTGCTGGAAGAGGTGCGGGTCGGTGGGCCGGCGGGGCCGTTTGCCGAGAAGGTTGCTGCCAAATGGTCCGCCCTGTTTCGCCGGCAGGATGATGAGGGCTTCGGCCTGATGCTTCATTCGACCAGGCCGCCGGGCGCCGACGCGGCGATCACTGCCCTTTGTGAGAGCGGTCAGGTGGAGGAAATGCTGCGCCCGGTGGGCTGGATCATGGATCATGCCGATCCGGCGGTCAGCATCCTGCTGCTGCATCACGGGCGGATCGTCGGCTGGATCATCGGGGAACGGTCACCGCGGATGGAGGGTATCCATTATACGCTGGGCTATGTCGTGCCATCCTTGCGCCGCGCGGGTTGGCTTTTCCGGGGACTGATGGAAGTCACGCGGCTTCAGGCTGCTGCCTATGGCCCTGACAGCCCCGCCGCTTATGAGACGCGGGGCACCAATCAGGCCATGATCCGGACCATCCTGGACCATGTGGCCCCTTTTGCGGCCTGGACCGACCGGCGTTTCCAGGCCCGGCTGCAATGGGCGGACCTGCCGCCCCAGCCGGTGCCGGCGTAAATCACCCTTCCCGTGTGCCGGAGAGATGCCGGCGCGGCGGCTCGCCAAAGCGATTGCGATAGGCGGTGATGAAATTATTGACGTGGCTGTAGCCGACCTTCCACGCGATCGTCTTCAACGGCATGTCCAGATCGAACAGCAATGTCCGGGCCTGTTCCAGACGTTCGTTGCGCAAACATTCGAACACGGTGACGCCGAACAGGGTCTTGAACCCTTCATTCAGCTTCTTCTCATGCAGCCCTACGGAGGTTGCCAACTGACGCAGCGAAGGCGGCTTGATCAGATCTGCCAGCAGCTTTTCCCGGGCCGTACGCAGGATTTCCACCTCCTGTGCGGACAGGCCGGAGGGATCATCATCCGGGGCTTCCAGGTCAGAGACGGTGAGCGCCAGATATTCCAGTGCCTTTGCCAGCAGCAGTAACCGGCGCAGGGCGGGATCGGCCATATCCTGTGCCAGCATACTGTCTACCACCCGTAACGTGCCGGCGCTGGGCAGTCTGCTCTCAAAGAAGGCGGGTTTCGGTCCCGTTTCCAGATAGCATTGCAGAACGCGCGGTACGCCAGCCGCGCCGAACAGATTTTCCAATGCTGGCGGGGTGACCTGCAGGCCGATCCCGCGCAGATTTTCCCCTGCCGGAACCTGGATATGCACTTGCCCGTCACCCGGCATGAAACGGTGCGTACGCCCTGCATTGACGCTGACCCAGCCTTCTTCCGGCGCTTCCTTATCCATGGAGAGACGCAGCCCGCCATGGGTCAGGCCAATCAGGTTGAGGCAGTGACCATCTGCCGGTCCTGTTCCGGTTATGTCCAGCTCCCGCGCTGCCGTGACGTCCAGAAGCTGCAGACGGATACCCGGTCCCAGTTCCAGAATCTCGGCCCGACCGTCGAGTTGATCTGTCATCGCCAGTAAAGGCAAGGTCATCCCCCATGCGTGCCAGTTGCCGCCCCAGGACCGGGTATCCCGTCCCTCAACCGCTTTTCAGGATGCCCATCGCTGCGTGGGCATCGCATTGTTCAAGGCTGCAACCCACGACAAATTCCGCATATTCCCGTGGATTGCAAACAAGAATGCAATGTGAGGATTAATTATAACGGACTGTCCGTTGCGCATTGTATTATCCCTTCGGGAGAGCCCTAACGCATTGTTCGGGGTGGCTGCGCCGAGGCGTGCCTTGCCCTATTTCTATTGAATTTGCATTAACACAAGACGTACGGGGACCTATGTCGACGCAGATATTCCGCAAGGCTGCGCTGGAGCGTATCGCGTCGCCGGAGCAGCTTGATCTGGTCGTCAACGTCACCGACATGCGTGCCCGGGTCGCCCTTGGCGGGCTGGCACTGGCGGCTGTTGCCGCCCTCGTCTGGGGCTTTGCTGGTTCCATCCCCACCGACGCGCCGGGCCAGGGCATCCTGATCAACCAGGGTGGCCGTGTGGTAACGGCCATGACTCTTTCCGCCGGCACCCTGGCGGAACTGGATGTCGCCGTCGGGGACATGGTGCAGGCGGGGCAGGTGGTTGCAACCATTGCCCAAGCGGAAACGGAACTGGACCTGAACAATACCCGCGCCCTGCTGGCGGAGCGGGAGGCCGAACTGACGGCACGGGAAAAATCCCTGGAGCGGGAACTGGCGCTGCGCCAGGAGAACCTGAGCCGGCGGCGTCAGGCCCTGGCCCAGGCGGCGGAAGCGGCGCGTGGGCGAATCCGCTTCCTGGAGGAACAGCTTGCCGGTCGCCGGGAACTGCAATCCCAGGGCTACACAACCAGCAGCCGGGTGCAGGAGGCACAGGAGGCGCTGGGCGAGGCACAGCGCACCTTCGCAGAGGCGCAGGCCGAACTTGTGGGTCTGGACAGCCAGTCCATGCAGGCCAATCTGGAGGGGGAGCGTGAAATCAACCGTCTGCGGGATTCTGTTACGGAAACGCGGAGGCGGGTGGATGAATTGTCCCTGCAACTGGCCAATTCCGCTGCTGTCCGCGCGCCGGTCAGTGGTCGGGTGACGGAACTGAAGGTCGGGGCGGGAAGTGTGGTCGGCACCGGCGCCCCGATCCTGTCCATTGAGACGGTGGGCGAAAGCCTGCAAGCCATTCTCTATATCCCAACCGACAAGGGCAAGACGGTACAGCCGGGCATGCAGGTCCGTATCGCGCCGGCGACGGTGAAGAAGGAGGAATTCGGCACGCTGATCGGCACTGTCCGTTCTGTGTCAGCATATCCTTCCACCGATAGCGGCATCGCCGCCGTGGTGCAGAATGAGACGCTGGTGCGTGAATTTACCAAGAAAGGGGCCCCTTACGAGGCAAGGGTGGATCTGGTGCCGGCCAGCACCCCCAGCGGCTTCACCTGGACATCCGGTGCCGGGCCAGAGGTTGACCTGACCAGCGGCACGATGGTGGCGGCGGAAATCACGGTTCGCCGGCAGCGGCCGGTGGAACTGATCCTGCCCTTCTTCCGCAAGCTGCTTGGCCAGACGGCGTGACCGGAATGGCCAGCATGAGTGCAGCAACGACCGCCGCCCGCCCGAACCCTGGACAGACGGGTAAACCGGCGGAAGCCCTGTCCAAGCCGACCGGTAAGGTGGCCCGGGTGCCGACCTTCCTGCAGATGGAGGCGGTGGAATGCGGGGCGGCCTGCCTCGCCATGATCCTGGCCTATCATGGCCAATGGGCGACGCTGGAAGAATTGCGCATCGCTTGCGGTGTGTCGCGCGACGGGTCCAAGGCCTCCAATATCCTGAAGGCGGCCCGGGCGCGCGGCATGGTGGCAAAGGGCTTCCGCAAAGAGCCGGGTCAGCTTGCTTCCCTGCCGGTGCCGTCCATCATCCATTGGAATTTCAACCATTATGTCGTCTTTGAAGGGATCAAGGACGGCCATGCCCATATCAATGATCCCAGCCACGGGCCGACGCGCATTCCACTGGCGGAACTGGACGAGGCCTTTACCGGCGTTGTGCTGGCTTTCTCCCCTGGTGAGGGGTTCAAGCGGGGCGGCAGGCGACCCCGTATTGTGGATCAGGCGGCCCTTTATCTGCGCAATTCCTGGCCGCCGCTGGCGGTGACGGCAGCTTTTTCCATGCTGCTTGTGTTGCCGGGCATTGTGCTGCCGGGCTTGTCGAAAGTGTTTATCGACAATGTGCTGGTCCACCAGATGGAAGATTGGGTGGTGCCGCTGTGCCTGGGCGTCCTGCTGTCCGGTCTGATGCAGGGGATGCTGACCTTCTTCCAGCAGCGGCAATTGATGCGGCTGCGGGCCAAGCTGGCGCTTGCCCTCTCCACCCGCTATCTGACCAACCTTCTTTCCCGCCCCATGCATTTCTTCACCCAGCGCATGGCGGGCGATCTGGCAAACCGGGCAGCGGCGGTGGACCGTGTGGCAGAACTGCTGTCCGGCAGCCTTGCCACCAACATGTTCAATCTCACCGCCGTACTGTTTTATGGGCTGGCGATGGCGGCCTTCGATCCGCTGCTGGCCCTTGTGGCTATTGTGCTGGTGCTGGGGAACATTGCCCTGCTGAAACTGGCGGAACGGCGCCGCATTGACCTGAACCGCAAGCTGGCTGGTGACGAGGGTAAGTTGATGGCCGCCACCGCCGGCCTGATCGGCGGGATCGAGACCATCAAGGTTTCCGGTGGCGAGGCCGACATGTTCGGCAAATGGACCGGCTACCAGGCCCGTGTGCTGGCCACGCGCCAGCGTTTGGGGTCGCTGGATGTGACACTGGGGGCGGCGCCCACCTTGCTGGCGGCTTTGTCGACAGCGGCCTTGCTGGGTATTGGCGGATGGCGCGTGATTGATGGCAGCCTGACGGTCGGGTCCCTAGTTGCGATCCAGGCCCTGATGGCCAGTTTCACCACACCGATCACCGGGCTGGTGCAGCTTGCCGGCCAGATTCAGGCCATAAGGGGTGATCTGGACCGTATCGCTGATGTCTATGTCGCTGATCAGGCCGATGGGTCGGACAAACAGCCCCTTGGCCATGCCCCGCCGCCGGGCGCGCGGCTGGAAGGGCGGGTGGAACTGCGCGATATCAGCTTCGGCTACAGCCCCTGTGAGCCGGCGATGGTGGAAGGCCTTTCCCTGACCGTGGCGCCGGGCCGCCGCGTTGCCCTGGTGGGGGCTTCCGGCAGCGGCAAATCCACCATCGGGCGCATGGTGTGCGGCCTGCTGGAGCCCTGGTCGGGGGAAATCCTGATTGATGGCTATCCGTTAAAGGCAATTCCGCCCGATATTTTTGCCAGTTCAGTTGCCTATGTGGATCAGGATGTCTTCCTGTTCGGCGGCACGGTGCGCGATAATCTCAGCCTCTGGGACAGCACGGTGCCTGAACCGGCACTGACCCAGGCGTTGAAGGATGCGGAAATCCATGGCGAGGTGAGCCAGCGTCCCGGCCACTATGACAGCCAGGTTCTGGAAGGCGGGCTGAACTTCTCCGGCGGGCAGCGGCAGCGGCTGGAAATCGCGCGGGCGCTGGTGCGTGATCCGGCCATCCTGGTGCTGGACGAGGCAACCGCCGCCCTTGACCCGATCACGGAAAAGGCGATTGACGAGAATATCCGCCGGCGCGGCTGCACTTGCCTGATCATTGCCCATCGCCTGTCCACGATCCGCGATTGTGACGAGATCATCGTGCTGGAAAAAGGCCGCGTCGTGCAGCGCGGCACGCATGAGACATTGGTGGCGGAAGAGGGCCCCTATGCCGGCCTTGTCGCGGCGGAAGGGTGAGGCGGGAAATGCAGGAAACCGTGACGACCGTTCCGCCCCGTTCCCGTACCGCGCGCGCCTTGCGTGCCGACGCGCCGCAGCCCCTATGGATGCTTCCCGGTCCCCTGCGCGTGGTGACGGGATTTGTTGATCTGTTTGCCGTGCGCTGTCGGGATGGGCAGGAGCAGGGGCGCCGCCATTTCATCACCCGTGTTTCCGCCGGGGGCTGTATCTGGCCCGTGTCGCAGATCGGCGGCGGGGAAGCAGGTCTGCTGGGCCTGCTGGCCGTGGGGGGCCTGGATGCCCAGGTGGAGACACTGGCGACCGACCGGCCGCCACCGCTGCCCGATATCGACCAATGGATCGGCGCCATCCTGCGCCCGCGGGACTTGCCGGGCGGCCAGATTGCCCGCGTATTGACCCAGGGGCGGCATGATCTGGCGGAAGGTGATGCGGTGACGCTGCACCCGTCCCAGGGTTGCCTGTGGGTGACGGTGGAGGAAGGGGTTGTTGAAGGGCCGGAAGGCCCGATGCCCCCCTTGCCCATCCCTTTGATCGCCGGGCGGTGGCTGCGTGCCAATGGCGCGGCCCGTCTGTCCCTGCGCAGTTCCCGCGAGATGCGGGAAGAGGGGTTGCTGGAGAGCGCCCTGGCCCAGGTGGGTCAGATGCTGGGCCGGCAGGTGGAGGCCCAGTTATCGGCAGAAGCTGCGGAGCAGGCGGGTGCGGCACGGCGGCGCGAAGAACTCGCCCGCCAGAATGTGGAGGAGGCTTACGGCCTGCTGGCTACGCTGGTCGATCCGACCCTGAAGGGCCGGGTTGGCAATCAGGCGCCGGCAGGGCGGGAGGAAAGCGCCATCATCCGGCGCATCGCCGATCTGCTGGGCGTGGATTCCACCCCTTTGGCGGTGGAAACACCGGAGCCTTTGTCCCTGGAAGACAGCTTGCGTGCCGTGCGTCTGCGTGGGCGCGAGGTTCTGTTGCGGGATCGCTGGTGGTGTCGCACGGGCCTGCCCATGGTGGCGCGACTGGCGGAAGGGGGGCGGACGGTGGCCCTGTTGCCGGGGGATCGGGGCTATGATCTCTGGGACCCGCGTGCCGGCACCCTGACCCCGGTGACGGAGGCGCTGGCCCTGACGCTGACGCCGCGCGCGCAGACCATTTATCCCACCCTGCCGGCCCGGCCGGTCGGGCTGCTGGATTTTGTGCGGCTGGGCCTGCATGGTACCGGCCGTGACCGGCTCAGCATCGGGCTACTCTCCTTCGGTGCGGCCATGCTGGGCCTGTTCACGCCGGTGGCGACGGGCCTGCTGGTGGATAAGGTGGTGCCGGCGGCGGCGGTTGATCAGCTCTGGCTGCTGGTGGCGGGGCTGGTGACGGTGGCCGTGTGCATCGGTACGCTGGAATTCACCAAGACCCATGCCGTGCTGCGCCTGCAGGCGTGGTTGGACATGAAGCTGCAGGCCGCCATTGTCGACCGGCTGCTGCGGTTGCCGGCAGCCTTTTTCAAACGCTATACGATTGGCGATCTGTCCGACCGTGCGCTTGGCATCAATGCTATCCGGGAGATGCTGGCCGGGGCCGCCCTGTCTGCCCTGTTGGGCGGGGTGATGTCGCTGGCCAGTCTGGTGGTTTTGTTTTTCTATTCGGTGAAGCTTGCCTTCATCGCCATGGGACTGGTGGCGCTTTCCATTGCCATTACGGTCGGGCTCAGCCTGATCCAGCTTCGTCATGAAAGGCGGGAGGCGAAGGAACGCGGCATGGCCGAAGGGCTGGTGCTGCAATTCATCACCGGCATTGCCAAGCTGAAGGTGGCGGCGGCTGTCCAACGCGCCACCGTGCATTGGATGCACCGCTATGGCGCCCAGCGCCGTCACTCCCTGGCGGGGGAAGCGGTGGCCCGGTCGCAGACCGTGTTCCAATCCATCTTCGCGCCCATCTCAACCGTGGTGCTGATGGCATCGGTGGTGCTGATCGCCAAAGGGCTGATGGCTGAACAGGCGCTGCAATCACTGGCCGGTGTGGATGGTGGTGGCACTGCGGCCCTGCAGGCCGGCGGCTTCATGGCTTTTTTCACCGCCTTTGGCCAGTTTCAGGGGGCGATGACGCAACTTGTCGCCACGCTGACCTCTGTGATGGGTATTTTCCCGATCTGGGAACGGTCTAAACCTTTGCTGGAAACGCCGCTGGAAGAAGTGGCCGATGGTGTCGATGCCGGTCGGCTCGGCGGGGGTGTGGAGTTTTCCGGCGTTTCCTTCGCCTATTCGGCGGACGGCCCGCTGGTGCTGGAAAACCTCTCCTTCTCCATCCGGGCGGGGGAATTTGTGGCCATTGTCGGCCCGTCCGGCAGTGGCAAATCTACCCTGTTCCGCCTGTTGCTGGGCCTCGACCGGCCGCATCAGGGCGAGATTTTCTATGATAACCGGCCGATGAGCCGGCTGGCGTCGGACAGTGTGCGCCGCCAGATCGGCACTGTGCTTCAGAACGGGCGTATATTTGCCGGGTCCATGCTGACCAACATTCTGGGCTCGGAAAATGGCCGGTTGGAAGATGCGTGGGAAGCCGCCCGTCAGGTGGGGCTGGCGGGCGATATCGAGGCCATGCCCATGGGCATGCATACGGTGCTGGCGGAAGGTGGCGGCACCTTGTCCGGTGGGCAGCGCCAGCGGGTGATGATTGCTCGCGCCCTGGTTCGCCATCCGCGTCTGCTGCTGCTGGACGAGGCGACCAGCGCCCTGGACAACCGCACCCAGGCCGCCGTGATGCAATCATTGGAAAAGCTGGATGTGACGCGGGTGATGATCGCCCACCGGCTCAGCACCATCCAGAAAGTGGACCGTATTCTGGTGATCGACCGGGGCCGGCTGGTGGAGCAGGGCAGCTTCGCCGAGCTTCTGGCCCATGATGGGGTTTTTGCCGCGCTGGCGCGGCGTCAGATGCTGTGATTGAGACACCGCTGAGAAGGCGAGGGACAGATGCGTAAGGTACTCTATATTCTGGGGCAGCTCGACGACATGGATGTGGAATGGATGGCCCGCCAGGGCCGCCGCCGCGCCGTGAATGCAGGGGATGTTCTGGTCCGCCAGAACGAGCAGAGCGACCACCTGTTCATCGTTCTCGACGGGCGCATGGATGTGGTGGTGCGCAATGTCGGCAATGTCGCTGCCTTGGGCGCAGGCGAGATTATCGGCGAACTGTCCTTTGTTGACAGTGCACCGCCTTCCGCCTCCGTCACGGCGGCGGGGCCGGGATCGGTCCTGATGCTGGAAAAGAAGGTTCTGGCGGCCAAACTGGCCAGCGATGTTGGTTTCGCCATGCGCTTTTACCGCGCCATCGCCCTGTTCCTGGCCGATCGTTTGCGCGGCACGGTTCAGCGTATGGGCTACAGCGCCGACCAGCCCTTGCAGGAAGACACGGTGCAGGGCGATGAACTGGATGAAGGGCTGTTGGACACGGTTTCCCTGGCGGGTGACCGGTTTGACAGGCTGCTGAAGCGTCTCGCAGATTGCCCGACCTGCTGATCCCGGCACAGGCGGTGTCTTCGGGCACCGCCTTTATTTTGCCCGTCACGACCGCAAAGAAAAACGGCCTCTGACCGGTAATGGTCAAAGGCCGCAGTTGTCAGGTGGATAATATTCCACCGGAAAAATATATTTTGTAATATTTAGCGCTTCTTCGGCTTCTTATCCGGGTACGGCGGGCCGTACAGGATGAAGGCGGAGAAAGATGTGCCGCCAGAGGCGAGATCCAGCAGAGAATCCGGCAATTCGCTTTCGTCCAGGTTGGCCGGCAGGACGATGTTGATCTCTCCCGGCTGCTCCTGAATGATATTGATCTTATGGCCCGGCAACGGATCCACGCCCAGGATGCGCTCAATCGCCTTGTGCGGGTCGTTCAGCAGCACATCGCGGAATTCCGCATCCGTCTGTGCGCGATGGATCAGGGCTGTGACCGTCTGGTCACGGACCTTCTGGAGCGGATTGCTCTCCTCACTCATCTTTGTCTCCGGGAAAGTGGAAGAATATGGCCGGTCGGCCGCTTCGATCCGGGGATGGTTGAAACCATAATCCCTTCAATCAACGGAACCGCCCGCTGATAAGTATAGTGTTTAATATTCCTTTCCGATCTTTTCAAACAGGCCGGGCTATGCGGAAAGGATTTGACGCTTTGCGATAATTCTCTTTCCAACTTTACTATGCGCGCGCGTAACCGGCTAAAGCGCGCCAGTCATTTTCGCATAGAATTAAGGCGGAAGGCGGGGCGGCTGGGCAGATGCCGCTGGACCTCATACATGTCAAAGTGCGGTCTCTATATGAGAGATGCCGGGGGGCCTTTCCATCATGATCCTGGATGCCAGCCCTTTGCAGCAAGGCAAAGGCAATGGGGACATCATCATCCGCCCGGCGGATGCGGCCGAGGCATCCATCCTGGCCCCATTGACCTTCCGTTCCATGGCGGGTTTGTTGAGTGGGCTGGATCAAGTCCGTCACGTTGCCTTCGCCGCCTGGACCGATGACCGGCCGGTGGGCCTGTTGCTGGCCGGTCCCAATCTGGTGCGGGAACCGCCGCCCCAACTCTATTCCATCGTTGTGGCTTCTGGCTGGCGGCGCCTGGGCACCGGTGGCCGGCTCATGGCCGCCTTTGCCGATTGGGGAGCCAGGCAGGGGCATAGCGCTTTGGTGACGGAATGGTCGGACCGGTTACCGGGAAGCGCAGCGCTGGCGGCGCTGCTGTCGCGGTCGGGCTGGACACCACCCCGGCAGGCCAGTCTGCGCTTGCAAAGCACCGTGGACCGCACAGAGCGCGTCTTCACCCGTCGGGATCAGCTTCTGGCCCGGTTGGAAAGAGATAATATCTGCATCATTTCCTGGGGGCACGCACCGGCGCAGGTGAAGGAGCGCCTAGTTACCCTTGCCACAATGATGGGGGATGGCGGTACCCTGCCGGATTGGGGCGACCCCAGGCCCTGGCTGGCGCAACTTGACCCGCTTTACAGCCTGCTGATCCTTGACGGGCAGGATAATCCCCTGGGTTGGATCATCTGCGAACATCAGGTGGCGGTGGGGCGCTGGTTCTTCCCTATTGGCTGGATCCATCCCGACCATGCGCGGCGCGGCCTGCTGATGGCGGCGATTGCCCGCGTCACGGCCATGCTGGCTGAAAATCAGGGGCCGGACGCCATAGCGGCGTTCGAAACGACGCATCTCAACAAAACAATGTGGTACATGCTGGAAAAACACTTCCGCCCCCATGCCACCATGGCGGATTATCTGTTGGCCAGCCGGTGCGACCTGATCGCCAAGCCCGGAGGGGCCGCGGCATGAACAGGAGGACCGGTCTCAGGATGCATGGATTTGACAGCAGGCAGATTGTGATTGATGCGTTTGTCGCCCGTCTGCTGGATGGGTTCCACCGCGTTTATGGCAGCCTGTATCCCGAACATACCAACGCCCTTTCCACCACCGCCGTTCTGGCGATGGAAGCGCTGGTCAATTCCACCGCCCCTTATCATGATTACGAACATTCGATCATGGTGACCATGGTCGGGCAGGAGATCGTGCATGGCAAGATGCTGCGCGAAGGCAATGTCAGCCCGACTGAATGGGTGAATTATCTGGTTGCCCTGCTGTGCCATGATATCGGCTACCTGCAGGGTGTGTGCCCCGGCGATCGGGGCAATATCGCGGTGATCAATGCCGCCGGCGATACGGTGACCGTTCCGCCCGGTATGACGGATGCCTATCTGACCCCCTATCATGTGGAGCGGGGGAAGCTGTTTGTCAGCTGGCGTTTCAAGGATGATCGCATTATTGATAGCGACTTTGTCTGCACTTGTATTGAAAATACACGGTTTCCTGTACCCGCCAGCGGGGAAAAGGCGCTGGAAAGCTGGCCGGGCCTGGTATCCGCTGCCGATCTGATCGGCCAGATGGCCGATCCGGATTATCTGCGCAAATTGCCGGCCCTGTTTCAGGAGTTTGCCGAGATTGGCGCTAATGAGAAGATGGGCAACCAGTCCCCGGCTGATTTGCGCCGCACATATCCGGCCTTTTTCTGGAACCATGTCCATCATCACATTCTGGGCGGCCTGTCCTTCCTGGAAGTGACGCTGGAGGGGCGTAAATGGATATCCAGCCTGATGTCGCATGTCTTTGTGCAAGAACATCATGGTCGGGGAAGGGTGTAACATGTTCCGTCCCGCCGATATCGTGATCGAGGCGCTGCTGAAGCGGATCGCCGACGATTATGTAAGTCTGTTCCCACTGGCCCCGGCTGAATATTGCGAGGCCTTACAGCGGGCCTGCCGTACCGGCGCCACCCATGCGGCCCGTACCGACGCGCTGTACCATAATCTGGACCATACGGTTCAGGTGGTCTGTGTCGGGATGGAGATGCTGAAAGGCAAGATGCTGCGTGACGGGGATGTCGACGCGCATGAGGCGATGCATTTCATCGCCGCCCTTCTGCTTTTTGCCATTGGCTTCAACCGTCGCCTGCTGCCTGAAGATACGGCAGATAGTGTGGTCATCGCCGCGGACGGCACGCGCATCGATCTGCCACCAGGGGCGACGGATGGCTATCTGCGTCCCTATGCACCGGATCGGGGGATGATGTTCGTGCGGGCCCAGTTCGGCACGTCCAGGGTCCTGGATGCGGAGTTGCTGGCGACCTATATCGACTATACTCGGTTCCCCCCTTCACCGGATCGTCAGCCCGATATGCTGGGTTTTGCCGGGCTGGTGCGGGCGGCCAGGGTGATCGGTATGGTGGCCGATCCCTATTTCATGAAAAAGATCAAGCTCTTGACGCTGGAGCTGGCTGAGTCCGGCATGCTGCGCCAGTTGGGCGTGACCGATGCGGTGGAGTTCCGCGCCAATTACGTCTCCCTGTTCTGGCAGATGCTGAACCCGCTTATCTGCGAGGGGATCGAGTTGCTGGAATATACCAACCATGGCCGTGACCGGTTGGCTTCCATGCGGCTGCACCTGCTGCGGGAGGAGCATCTGAACTCCATCCACCAGCGCCTTGCAATCGCCGGCTGACAGCCCGGACGGGGGATCAGCCCCCCGCCGGCAATATACCATCCCCGATCAAGGTAAAGGCGCCCCAGAAATAGGGATGTGCCTGTCCCGGCAGGCCCAGGGCAGCACGCTGGGCTGCGGCCAGGGCTGCGGCGGCGTCACGATCCTGTGCGGACCGGGCCATTGCAGCGAATGTGCCCGTCATCAAGGTCACGGTCGGGCGTGAGGGCACCTGCCAATGGGTGACCAGCATGTTGCGCGCGCCGGCGAAGAAGAAGGATTCCGCCAGCCCGGTCAGTGCCTCGCCGCCGAAACGGCCATCCCCGCCCGCCGTATTGCAGGCGGACAGCACGACCAGTTCGGCATTCAGCCGTAACATGGCTACGTCCGATGCTGTCAGCAGCCCGTCATTGGCGGGGTCCGGGGTGGCGGTGGTCGGCGGGGCCAGGGCCAATCCCGGTTCCGACTGGCAGCGCAATTCTCCTGGCAACAGGCCGTGGGTGGCGAAATAAAGCACGCGGTAATCAGCCAGCGGACGTTGCCGAAGGGCTGCTTTGGTCACCGTGGCGCCGGTCAACAGGTCAGCCGGTGCCGCTTTCAACAAAGCGCCGACTTGGGCAATTTCATCGGCGGTTTCCGGCAGGGGTGTTAAAGCCCGCAACAAAGCAGGATCGACGCCGCCGCCCGTGCGGCATTGCCGGCCCAACGCCGCCATCCCATCTTCCGGGCTGCCCTGGAACGGCGGTGCGGCAAGCCCAAGGAAGGGCAGGGGCGCCGATGCTTTTCGCCCTGTCTGCCGCAACGACAGGAAAGCGGTAACTGACGGGGCAATGGCAATGGCATGATCCCGCATCAACCATGCGGCTTGGGCATAATCCCGTCCCGATGGGGCTTGCGTCACCAGCACCGCCGGCGGCAGGGCAGACAGGGCACCATTGCTTACGAATACGATCCGTCCGGCGGCCTTCACCTGCTCGGCCACCGGACTGAACAGCGTCTGGTAAAGCGCGTGCGACTGGGCAAGATCGAATGGCAGCAGTCCATCCCGGCGTGGGGTGAAGGCGCGGCGCAATTCCCCCACCTGCCGCGTGGCGGCAGTCTGGCCCAATGGTACCTGATAAGCGGTGATCCCTTCCCGGGATACCAGGAAACCAAAGCCGTCATTCTCCGCTAGGGCGAAGATGGCCATCACTTCATTGTCGCGCAAGGCGGCGGCCAGCTTGTCAGCAGGCACCGTGTTGAACCGGCTCAACCGTGCATAATCAGGGAAGGCTTCCAACAGCCGCGCATCCTGTTGCGCCGCACGGCGTCCCGCGTCATCCAGTTGCGCGCGCAGCGTCTGCTCCCGCGCCGCATCGCGCTGGTTATCCGGCTTGGCGGTTTCCGTCGCCAGCTCCAGCCGAAGCCGGTCGCGGATGCGGCTGGCATCCTGCTGGTCGCGGATGATGGCGGCGATGGCCGGATCATCCGCGGCAAAACGGGCGCTGGCCCGGCCAATGGTCTGGCCGACAGCCCCCTCGCGCACCAACTGGCTGGCAGCAAACATCTCGGCATGCAGGGCGGGCGCCGATGCGGGATTGCGCGCAGCGATGGCCAGCGCTGCCCGCATGAAGGGGGCGATACGCTCCATGGGCAACTGAACCGGCGGCTGGTCGGCTGCCTGGATCATGGCGAAGGCACTGCGGAAGCTGGCCAAAGCCTCTGCCGCCATGCCGCCTTCCTGCTCCACCCGGCCCCGTTCCAGCAGTAACGACGCGACCGGCCAGCCATCACCGAACAATTTGCGATTGGTTTCCAGTGCTACTGTCAGCAGGTTGGCACCGCGCCGCGTATCGCCCGCCACAGCCGCTGCCAGTCCACGCTGTGCCAGAAGGCGGCTCTGCCACCAGGCCGGCAGGCCTGGTGTGCGGTCGAAAATATCCTGTGCTTCGGTTGCCGCCCGTTCAGCGGGGGCCGCCTGGCGCAGCTTGATGGCAATCGCTCCTTCCAGCACCAGACTATGGATCAACTCCGCCCGCGCGGCGGCCAGATTGCCCAGCACAGACCGGTTCATGCCGGTCGGGTCGTTGCCCTCCAACTCCGCCACCAGGGCGCGGCGGGCAGCGGTGGCGTCACGGGCCAGACCCAGGGCTTCCGTGGTGCGTCCGGCGGACAGGGCGTGGAACCCGCGATAGGCGGTCAACCGCGCCCGCATTGTGCGGTCAAACGATCGCAAAACCAGCGCCTCGGCCCTGGCGAACAGTCCATCGGCTTCCTCATACCGGCCCTGGTTGGATACTTCCAAAGCCAGATTCATCAAGGTTTCGCCCAGGGCCGGAGAATCCGATCCCAGAATACGGCTTTGCGTCTCCAACGCGCGCCGATAGGAGGCTTCGGCTTCGGCGAAATTTTCCAGGCTGTTGGCTAACCGCCCCTGTGTCGCCGCGCCTTCAAACCGCTTGATCTCCCCAGGGCCGAACGGGGTGACGCTGGGCCCGAGGGTGGTGCTGATACTGGTTTCTGGTGCGGGCAGGGGACGACCGGCCAGGGCGGCGGCAGCCTGTGGCAGAAGGTCGGCCAGAGAGGGGATGATATCGGCCTGATAAAGCTGGCCATCATGGGCCAGCACCAAGCCCAGATGCGGCCATCCGCCCTCGCGCAGCATGCAGGACTGGACCATGACTTCGCCTGACGGCGTGCTGGCCCAACCCGGTTCCTGGCAACTGGCCTTGAAGGCGAGCTGGTTTGCCCAGGCGGACCGGTCGGATTGCTCACGCAGGGCCTGCCGCCCGGCATCGCCGGCAGGCAAAATGTTCCCAAGCGGGCTGACCAGGATCTGGCCGCCCGGTTCCTGCCAGTCGCCGCAGAAAATATCATAGAGCTTCGATTGGCCAGGAATGGCGACGGGTTGGGCCCGGCATTGCAGCCCATCCCCGATCTGACCAACGGCAATGGCTCCCCCCGTAGCACCTGCCAAGGTGGTCGGACGATCAGCACAGCCGGACAGGATAAGGGTCAGGCCGGCTGCGAAGGCGGCGGATGAAAGCAGGCGGCGGTCCATGCGGGGCTTCATCCTTGTCACCAGGCGCGTCCCATAGCGGGATAATTTTGATCGACCGGTTGGCCGCTGCTGGAAACCGCAGGTGTCCGCACCGTCTGTAAGGACAACAGGCCGGGGATGATCACTTCTGGTACCGTGGCGCTATCAGTCGCCCGCCCGGAAGCGGGTGGCGGTTCCGCTGCCACGATGGCGGCCACGGTTTCAGTGTCGGCCGGGGAGGTGTTTCCTTCGGTGCCGCTGGCAGGTCCGCTTGCGCTGCTGCTGGTGGCACTTGCGCCGGTCGCCACGGCGGCGACCTGCTGGCTGGTGGGCGGGCTATTGGCAGCGGTTGTGGCGGTTGAGGGTTCAACCGTCGTCGATGCCGATGGGGCCGTGGTGCCAAGAGAGACGGGCGCCGTCGCCGTGGGGGTTGAGATAACCGGCTGACGGGGTTGGGCGATAACGTTGACAACGGTGATCGGGGGCACGCTTTCCCCACCCCCCGTCACCGGCGGCAATGTCGTGGCAGGCAGAATGGTCAGCGTACCAGCGACAATCGTCACGACATAATTCGCCGCCGTTCCGCCGCTGCCAGTGATTGCATAGGCCCCTGTTGGCGACGCGCTGGTCGCGCTGGTGCTGAAGGCAAGGCCCGTCACCACATTTCCGCTATCACCATTAACCAGCCCCTCATATTGAGCACTGAAGACCGGGTTTTCCGCACCGATACTGCGACTGGCATCATTGATGCGGACGGTCAGGGTCGCGGGATCGATGGTAAGGCTGCCGGCCTGATACTGGATGGTGTAGTTTGCTGCCGTGCCGCCGCTGGCGGTAACGGCATAGGTGCCGACGCCGCTGGCCTGCGTGGCGCCAGTATTGAAGGTGACATCGGAAACGACGCTGGCAGTATCTCCATTCACGAACCCTGAAACGTCATAGGTGAAGGTGGGATTGGCCTGCCCATAAGTGCGGCGGGTGTTGTTGACCTGGAGGGTCAAGGCCGCCGGATCGATGGTCAGACTGCCGGCCTGATACTGGATGGTATAGTTGGCCGCAGTGCCGCCGCTGGCGGTGACGGCATAGGTGCCGACGCCGCTGGCTTGTGTAGCGCTGGTGTTGAAGGCGACACCGGAGACGACACTGGCACTGTCACCATTGACTAGCCCGGCAACGTCATAGGC
>NZ_AUCG01000004.1 GCF_000429645.1 Niveispirillum irakense DSM 11586 | reverse complement strand
TATGTCGTGCTGTCGGTCACCCATTCCGCCCGAGACCAGAGCTATGAGACCGGCGGCGGCAATACAACGCAATACCAGAACAGCTTCACCTGCATCCCGGCATCGACACCCTTCGTGCCTAAACGCGTGACGCCGCGCCCCACCATCCCCGGCATGCAAACCGCCATCGTCGTCGGACCCAAGGGCCAGGACATCCATACCGACGCCTACGGTCGCGTGAAGGTGCAGTTCTACTGGGATCGCCGTGGCACCGCCGACGATCGCTCATCCTGCTGGATCCGCGCCTCCCAAAGCTGGGCCGGACGAGGCTTCGGCGCCCAGACCATCCCGCGTGTCGGCATGGAGGTCGTCGTCGGCTTCATGGAGGGCAATCCCGACCGCCCCGTCATCCTGGGAATGGTCCCAAATTCCGAAACATCCGCCCCCCTTTCCCTACCCGCCCAGAAAACACAGACCGCGTTTCGCACCGTCTCATCCCCAGGCGGAAACGGCTTCAACCTCTTCTCCATGGAAGATAAAGCAGGCGCCGAGGAACTCGCCTTCCATTCCCAAAAAGACCTCTCCATGGTTGTCCAGAACAACCAGTTCATCCAGATCGGCAACGCCGCCGTACAACGCGCCAAAAACCTCCTCGTCCTACAGGTCGGCGAAAGCGCAATTCAGATGACGCCGGATCAGATCATCCTGGTCTCCAACGGCTCCACCATCATCCTCGACAAGACAGGCATCAGCCTGGATGGCGAACTGATCTGGCTGAACACCAAGGACAAAACCCCGCCACCACCCGAGGAGGAGGTGACGGCTTCCGGCGGCGGGGGTGGCAACAGCGCCGATCCCGGTTCCGGCGTGGCCGGCGGCTCCTCCGGTGGCGGGGGTGGTGGCGGGGGTGGTGGTGGCTGGGGCGGTACCGCCACGGCCGAGGGTTCCGCCTGGGCCGCTGACAAGCAGAAAGGCGCCGTCAATGCCAAGGTCATGGGTGCGGAAGGATCGGTCACCGGTACCATCGGGCCGGACAAGGCGACGGTTGATGCCAAGGCTGAGATCGCAGGCGCCCGTATCTCGGCCACCGGCTCCAACAGTGTCGGATCGCTGACCGGCAACCTGGATGTCTATGCCGCCGAAGTCCAGGGCCATGCCGGCATCACCAAGGACGGCTTCGGTGCCGCCGGTGAAGGCAAGGCCGCCATGGCGAGGATGAGCGGCGAAGGCGTCCTGGGTGACCTGAAGACCGGCGGTCTCGGTGGCAAGGTCACGGGCGAAATATTCTCCGCCGATGCCAAGGGCCAGGTCCTATGGGGGGATGACGGCCGATATACCGGCATCGGCCTCGGCGGCAAGGCCGGTGCCCGCGCCGCGGAAGCCCAATTCGAACAGAATCTCACCATCCCCATCGGCAAATTGTGGGGTGTTCCGGACGACTGGACCCTCACCACCCGGACGCAGCAAGGGGTGTCCGCCGGCTCGATCGGTGGCGGCGCGGGGGCGGCCGCCTTCCATGATAGGATGACGGACAGATATCACATGAACCTGTTTGGCGAGGTGGAAACCTTGTTTGGGATAAAAACGGAACTCGATATGAGCGTGGGGCCAGCACCTAAATGACGGATCGCTTGGAGCTTTCGGGGAAGATGGCGCGGCTGGCCGCCCGCCTTCCCCGGCGTGGACGGATGATCCCCGCCTTCCTGCTGCTTATCCTGGCGCTTCTGGGTGTCAGCGGGCTGGGCTGGATGCTGGAGGCCCATGTCGGTGGCTTCATCACCCGGCTGCTGATCACGATCATGGCCTTCATCGGCTTCCTGATCTTCTGTCTGCTTGGTCTGATGCAATGGCGTCCCATCGGTGACAGGCTCGCCACATTGGAAAGGGTCCCCGAAGACCTTCCCGGCATCTGGCGGATGGCTCTTCTGCCTTATGGCCGCAATGATATAGAGACGATGCGGGCCAGGGGCAGGCTGACCGAATTGCTCATCCTGCCCTTCCTCATCATCGTGTTCATCGGCTTCGTTTACCTTGCCATTACCGTCCCACACAAAAGTCACGCGAAGGAAAGCACCATGACCGAGTTGCGCACCAGCATCCAGGCAACCCGGAGTGATATCGAGAAGGATTACATCCGGCAGAGCTTCCCCAGCCCCCACGCCCCGTTCGCCTTCAGCGTGCTGATACCGCGCGATTGGCTGTGGTTCGAGAAGGAGGGACGACCGACTGCGCCCAATGGCAAGCCGCAGCTCCTGATCGCCTATGGCGACAAGACGGATCAGAGCCTGATGGAAGTGCTCGGCTTCGAGGTGGAACGGGAAATGGCCCCGGATGACTGGGTGCGGGAATGGCTGAAGGTCAATAATTACGAGATCCTAGCCGCCCGCGTCGTCCCCGCCGCCAGCGGCCGCAACGCGGACATCAAGGCCCGCAAGATCGTCAACGGGCGCCCGGTGCTGTTCCGGATCCGCACCTTCAAGAACGGCCGGTATATCTACATTCTACACGGCTTCAGCGATGAGGCCCGCTATCCGGAGGTGGAGGAAGCCTTCCTTGTGGCAGCGGAAAGCTTCCAGTTGACCGCCGTGCCGCAGCAGAATTACGCGGAGCCGACGCAGGATCTGCCCCTGAACAAGGTGTTCCAGCTGGGTTTCAAGATGCCTATTTCCTGGATCGCGACCCCCGATACCGGCGTCGATGCTGATAGCCAGTCCTGGACCCTGACCAACAAGCTGGGCGACGCCACGATCGGGATCGTCAATGTCTTTACCGCTCCTCGGGGGCGCTTCAAGGATGAGAACGCCGTGGCCGCGATGTCCGCAAACTGGCTGCGCAATAATGGCGTCGATTTCCATGGCGCCAACCTGAAACCGGTCGATAGCGGCATGCCGGGCGTCTGGATCGCCGTGGAGGAACAGAAGGTGCAGGTCGGCGGCTCACCGGGTCTGGTCAAGCAGACGATTGTGCGCACCGACAAGGGCTGGGCCATATTCACACTGGCCACCAAGACCATCGAACCCGACCCGTATCTGATCACCGCCATCAACCGCCGCGGCTTCGATATCGCGTTCGGCAGCTTCCTGACGGCGATGATGCCCAAGTAATCCGCAGCCGGACGGGCTACCCCTCCCTCCCCTTCATCCTCAAGGAAACACCCCTTTATCACCAACAGCTTCACCGATTGATCGGTCCCGCGCGCCCGTACAGTTCGGGTAAAAATTCAATAGCGGGTAGCGCCCGCGACAGGATTATTGCCATCTATCCGCGCCCCCAACAGAGGCTCCGCGAATGTCGATCTTCGCCAATCTGTTCCAACCCGGTGCCATCGGTTCCAATCTAGGCATCCCTCCCTTCAAGCCGTTGGAGATGATGACGCCGGGCGGCCTAGCCCAGATGGCAGCGAAGGCTCTGCCCGGGCCAGCCGGACAATTGCTCAGCGCCGGTGCCAATCTGGCCCAGACATTGGGTGCCGGGGCCCAGGCACCCGCAGGTGCACTGACCGGCGCCATGGCCAATGCGGCCGGTGCCGCCGCCAGCGGCTTGATCCCCGGTGCTGGTGCCTTGCCGGGTACGTTGGCCAATGCTGCCGCATCCCTAGCGGGCGAGGGAGCGCCCGGTGCGGGGATGGTGTCCTCCCTCGCCCAGGGCCTGCCGGAGAATCTCTCCCAGAGTGCTTTCTCACAGGGCCTCTCCCAGGCTGGCAATGCGCTTGCCGGCGACGCGGCCGCCAAACCGTTGCGCGATGCGGCACAGCTTGCATCCGCCGCACAGAACATGCTGCCCGCTGTCAGCGGTGCCCTTCCCGGTGGCACCAACCCATCCGCTGCCGGTGCCATCGCACAACAGGTGCTGGCCGGTCAGATGCCGAAGGCCGACAGCCTGATCGCCGCCATGCCCGCCACCGGCAGCCAGCCGGTGGATAAGGCAGTCACCGTCGCAAAGGCGTTGAAGCAGCCGCTTTGATACCCATTTCCCACCCGTCAGGATGTCATAAATGCCCCAGACCTGCCGTACCCGCGACTTCTCCTTCCAGGTTCCGGACGATTGGACCGACCGGTCGATGATCGCCTGGGCGGCACCGGCGGATAATAGCGGGCCGGTGGCCCCCAACATCATGATCGCCTATGACCGACCGCACGCGGGCGAGGCGGTGGGCGCCTATGTGAACCGGCAGATGAAAGATCTGTCCGGCAGGGCTCAGGGTTTCCAGCTTGAGCTGCGCCGCGATGTCATGCTGGCCGGCCGGCCGGCCGTGGAGATAGTTTTCAGGTGGAATGCCGGGGCCGGCATCGTCAAGCAGCGCCAGCTTTACAGCCTTCTGGCCGATGGGCGCGTCATCTCCATTGTCAATACCGCCCCGGCCGACCGCTTCCCCGAGGCGGAGAAACAGTTCCTCATCATGCTGAACAGCTTCGCCTGGCCAACGCCTGAAGCGACCGCCTGAGCCCTTCCCCATGATCCCGCCGACAACCCGGAGACGCTGAGCTATGGACGGCGAATTCAACGCCGCCCGCGTGGGCGACCCGATTGAGCATACCAGCGCCATGGCCGGCTTCCTGGTCGGCGCCGCCATCGGGCTGGCCGCCGCCGTTGCCGTGGTCGCGGTGGTGGGCACCGGCGGTGCGGCGCTGGCCGTAGTCGGGGCTGTGGGCGGGGTGATGGCGGCGACCGGGAGTGGCGCCCTGCTGGGCAAGGCGCTGGGTAGCACCTTCACCCATGCGGCCGGTGAGATCGCCCCCGGTTGTTCCGACGACGTCATCATCAATGGCAAGGCAGCGGCACGCGCCATCATCGACAAGGGGAAATGCACCGACCACGGCCCCACACCCCAACGCATCGCCCAGGGCAGCCGCACCGTCATCATCAATGGCAACCCCGCCGCCCGCATCAAGGACAAGCTGGAATGCGATGGGGTAATCGCTGCCGGCTCTCCCGACGTGTTCATCGGGCGGGAGCCGGGCAATTACCTGCCCATCGACAGCGAAGTGCCGGAATGGATGGTGGGCGCGGCGGAATTCCTGATTGCCGCCGGATCGATCATGGGTCTGGGTGCCGGGGCGGGCGCAGCCTTTATCGCGCGGGGACTGTGCGGCCTTGTGCAATTCGGCGGTACCGTTGTGGGGGGTATGGCGGGCGGCATGGCCGGCGGCTATGTCGGCGGCAATGTCGGGGAAGCCGTCGGCGGGGAGCGCGGGCGCATCATCGGCGAGGCGCTGGGCGCCAGCGTCGGCGGCTTCGCCGGCGGCAAGTTCGGCTATCGCAAGACCGCGGGTCATCCCGTTGATGTTGCCACGGGTGAGTTGTTCACCGAGGCGATGGATTTCGAGGTGCAAGGCCCCCTGCCCCTCGGTTGGGCACGGATCTGGATGTCCAGTTCCACCCATAAGGGGGAGTTGGGATCGGGCTGGCACCATCCTTATGACATGGCGCTCTATCGCTGGACAGATGGCGGCGGCTGGGCCGCGCGGCTGGGCGACGGACGCTTGGCCTTCTTCGATGACCCGGCACCGGGCAAGCCCACGCTGAACAGCGTTGAACGGCTGCTGCTGCATACCGACGGGCACCGCTGGTGGCTGGCCGACTATTTCGGCAACAACCATGGCTTCAGCGCACATGATGGTGATAGCGGCCTGCACCATCTGGTGGCGGTGACCGACGCCAATGGTAATCAGATTCAGCTATCGCGCGGGCCCGGCGGACGGCTGCTGGCGATCCGTGACAGCGCTGGCCGTGATTATGCGGTGGAAACGGACGCTGCCGGCCGCATCACCGCCATCGACGCCCCGCATCCGGATGGGCCGGATGAAGAGGGCCGACCCCGGTCGATGCGGCTGGTCACCTACCACTATGACGAAGCCGGCGATCTGGTGAAAGCTGCCGATGCCCGCGGCAATGCCTGGTATTACCGCTACGACAATCACCTGCTGGTGGAAGAGGTGCGCCGCGGCGGGCTTTGCTTCCGGTTCGTCTGGGATGATATCGCCCGCGGACGGGCCTCACGCTGTGTGGAGACCTGGGGGGATAACGGTCTCTATTACGCCCGGCTGCGCTATGACACCGAGGCGAGGACCACCGACGTGGTCACGGGGCGCGGGGCGCGCAGCCTCTATCGCTGGAACCCGGTCGGCCTGATTGAGCAGGAGATCGATCCCCTGGGTGGGGTCACACGCTATGACTACGACCGTGCCGGCCACCTTCTGTCGGTAACGGGGCCGGATGGCACCACCTTGCGCATGACCTATGACGGCTGGGGCCGCCTGGTGGAGCGGGTGGATGCCAGCGGTGCCGCGCTGAAACTCACCTATGGCGTGAAGGTCGGAGACAATCCGGCCCGTCCGGACACTGGCAGCCCCGTCCAGGTGGTGGAGGGCGATGGCGCCACTCACCGCTTCACCTATGATACGCGTGGCAATCTGGCGCAGCATATCGCGCCCTCAGGCAATAGCAGGCAATATCTGCGCGACGGGCGCGGGCTGCCCCTGATCATCCGTGACGCGCTCGGCATCTTGCAGCGCTTTACCTGGTCGGGCAGCGGTGAGCTACTGGCCGAAGCGACGGAGAAAGGCCCTTACCGCCAGTACGAGCATGATGCGCTGGGCCGCGTCATCTCCGCCCAACGCGGTACCGATGCGCCGCTACGTCTCAGCCTGGATGCTAATGGCAACCCGGTCACCGTGCATCGGCCCGACGGTGGCACGGTGGAACTGGAATACGACGCAGAGGATCGTGTCACCCGCCACAGGGATCCGTTGGGGCGGGTAACGCGCTGGCGCTATGACGGGCTGCCTTATCCCCTTGAACGGATCGCCGCCGACGGTTCTGGCTTCCGCTATCATTACGATAGCGAACTGAACCTTACAGGCCTGACCAACGCAAAAGGTGAGCGCTACCGGCTGGACTACGATCCGGTCGGCCGATTGATGACGGAGACCGGCTTCGACGGTCGGCTGATCGAATATCGCCGAGATGCTGGCGGCTACGTGGTGGAGCGCACGGATCAGGGCAGGACCACCCGTTACAGCCGCGACAGGCTGGGCCGGCTGCTGGAGGCCAGTTTCGCCGATGGGCGTTTCCATCGTTACCGGTATGACCCGGTGGGCCGGCTGCTGGCGGCGGAGACGCCGGATCACACAACCCTGTTCGCCTATGACGCCGACGGGCAACTGATGGTGGAGCGCCAGGGGGCGCTGGCCATCCAGCATCAGCATGATGTGCGTGGGCGGCGGATTGCGACGCTGTTGCCGGACGGACGCCGGATCGATCTGACCTGGGGCGAGGATGGGCTGCCTGCCGCCGTCGGTCTGGATGGACGGGATCTGGCGCGTTTCCAGCGCGATGCCGCGGGCCGCGAGATCGGCCGGCAAGCCGGCAGTCTACTGCAACGCCAGGATTTTGACCCGCAGGGCCGCCTGATCCGGCAGGAAGGGGTGCGACGCGGCGGTGCCGTATTGTTCACCCGCGCCTATGGCTATGACGGCGCCGACAGTCTGGTGGCCGTCGAGGATGCCAGGCGTGGGGTTCGCCGCTACCGCTATGATGCCTGCGACCGGCTTCTGGCGGTGGAGGGCACCAACCCGGAAGGCTTTGTCCCCGATCCCGCCGGCAACATACTGGCCTCCGGCCCCGATGCGGCGTTCTGGGGCGGGGAGGCAAAGGGCGACCGGCTGCTGGTGCATGGCGATGCCAAGTTTCAATATGACGCCTGGGGCAACCGGGTGCGGGAATGGCGGGCGGCGGGCGGCGCGGTGGCACTGCGTTACGCCTATGACGCCAACAACAGGATGGTCGCGGCGGAGCGGTCGGATCGACGCGGACGGATATTGTCGCGCTATGGGTATGACGCTTTCGGGCGGCGGCTATGGAAGGAGAGCGCGCACCTGCCGCCGGCAGGCGCCAATGATGACAATGCCCCCTCCCCTGGCACCGGGGAAAAGCCGGCCTGGCGGCGCACAGATTTTCTCTGGGACGGCGATGTCCTGCTGGCCGAAAGCACTCCGCATGCGACGGATCAGCCGAGCGGAGATCCTCTGGCTGTGCTCTATCTGCACGAGCCAGGCAGCTTCCGGCCGCTGGCGCAGCTACGCCGCACGGAGCTCTTACAGCCAGCCCAAGCCTTTCACTACCATCTCGACCATCTGGGCACGCCGCAGGAACTGACCAATGACAATGGTGAACTGGTCTGGTCGGGGGAGTATCGGGCCTGGGGAACGGTGGCAAAATTACACGTGGCGCATGTTGAGAATCCCCTGCGCTTCCAGGGGCAGTACCACGATACCGAAACAGGACTGCACTATAACCGCCACCGGTACTACGCGCCCAATGAAGGCTGCTTCACCACACAAGACCCCATCCGGCTGGTCGGCGGCACCAACCTTGCCGCCTATGCGCCAAACCCGATAAGCTGGGTCGATCCGCTGGGTCTTAGTTGCGATGTGGATGGCAAAGGGGTCGATCCCTATGAGGTCGATACCTATAAGAACCTCCGCAATCGGTCGCTAACCGGCGACAAACTGGACCTTGACCATCAGCCCTCGCATGCATCCAATGTGGCCCGGACAGAAGCAGCATTGGGGCGCCCCTTGACACCTCAAGAGATTATCCAGGTCCGGGATGAGGGAACCGCCGTCGCCGTGCCGCAGGATTGGCATCGCCAGCAAAGCCCCACATTTGGTGGCAGAAATACCCCGGCCCAGATTCAGGGGGATGCGCTTAACCCACAAGGAGCCGCCGTTCGTGATTCCCAAGCGATGATCGATGGTGCAAGTATCGAAAACAAGGCCGCGGCGGAAGCAGCCGCCGCCAAGATCAGAGAACTCTCTGGGGGATTATAGATGTCAACGGATTTCAACTTTAATCGAATGCGAAATCTTCTGCGCAAGAATATAGGGGAACCGGAGATACAGGAACTGGTCCGAAACTCCGACAATGGCGCGACCCATTCGGCCCATGTCGGCTTTGTGCAGTTCCGGGAATATGGGGTTGCCATCATGTTCAAGGAAGCCCCCTGGATTGTGCAATCCTATCCTCCCGGAGGTGAAAATGATCTTTATGTCAATGCTATCCATTTCTATTCCAACGGCTATGAGGCCAATAGCCAGTATCAGGGTGAACTGCCTGAAGGCGTCCGTTTCGGCGATAGCGAGGATGAAGTTGTCAAGAAATTAGGCATGCCCCATGACAAAGGCGGGGGTGGATATATCAAGCTTTTGAAGAAAAATGCGCCTGCATGGATAAAGTATGAAATCGAAGAAGATATTCTGAACATTCAATTCAATGAAAGAAACCAAGTGGATCTCGTGACGGTTTTTACAAAGCCATTAAAATAGAAGTGGACCCAATAAGCTGAAAGTTACCCTCTTCATCACCTGACATGCATCCGATCGAAGTCCTCGTCTCTACAACCGCAGCGTCGGCGCGAAAGTACCGCCGAACCGCCGCTGCCCCTTCCCACCCTTTCGCCATCGCTCGCCAAGCGGTGGCTGGCACGAGGTGATCGACACTCTGCGTGCAGGTACAGCCAAATACTGGCAGAACCTGCCAGCCAAAACACGCCAGCGTTTCATCCGTCACCTGCGGCCCTGGTGGGATGTCCATCGCCATCGGCTGGCCGCCACCATTGCCGGGCGCGTTCAGGAAATGATGGATCAGCAACGCTTGTCCGTGGTGGCGGGACGGATACTTGACCTGGATAGTGACGGGACATCGCCGCTGCTGCGATACCGGCGGCGGGGTCACGCGAATAATGAAACTGCCCATTTCGCTCACGCCATCAACTGCGTCGGACCGGACGGTGATATTGCGCGCACAGGACTTGCTGCTGTGCCGTCTCCTCGATCAGGGGCTGTGTCTGCCCGATCCGTTGCGTCTTGGGCTTGAGACGGATGGTGCAGGCCGACTGCGGGCCGCGGACAGCACAACCTTTCATGGCCTCTACGGGGTCCACCCCATCATAAAGCGAACGTCCTGGCAAACACCGCCGTGCCCGACATTCGCCCGCAGGCAAAGTTACTGACCACAACCATCTCTGAAGAGATCTGCACGCGCTGATGAGCGGCTTTCAATGAGTGACCTGCGTCCCCGCCATCCGTCAGATTTCCATCAGAATCAGGTCAGATCGCCTCCATACAATCCCTCTTTGAAAACCCCTATACTCTCTTCGATTGCATATCTTAAAGACGCCATAAACAGCTGGGATGGATCATGAGCCTCAGCAACGCTTCTTCGGAGCCTGTTTCGCTTCTCGGCACAATGCTGCGTAGAATAGGCAATACACTGGATGACGTGGAAGGCCGGAGCTTCGGCCCACAGACGCATCAGGGGCCGATGGTCATCTCCGGCGACCCGATGGAGGACACGCTCGGCAGCCGGCGCGTTATTGTCAAATCTGTCCGGCATTTGAAGGAGCTGGCCGGAATCCCCGATGAGCATGTCCGCGCGATGAGCGCAGCCGGTGACACCATCCGTTACCCGGCGGCGGCCCCGATCGATGCCAACGCCGCAATCGACCGCGCCCGCGACAGCGGGCAGCCTCTGGGTGACCCAATCCATCCGACCGACCGGGACATGATCGACCTTGCCCTGCATGCCTATGTCATGGGGGACAGCGACAGGGTCAGGCTCCACGAACCGCTGATTGACGCGCTGCGCTTCCCGGCCGAGCTGGTCGTCGCCACCGCGCAGGACATCACCGTCACCGCGGAGAACCCGCTGATCATCGGGCCGAACAGCCCCTATGCGAAAAAGGACCCGACCTTGGGCGCGCTGGCGGCTTTCGGAACCGTGACGGTGAAGTCCGAAGGCGTGATCGAGATTTCCATCCCCATAACCATCACGGCCGACCGGTTCATTTTCGAAGGACCGAAGCCGGGCGTTATCAAGGTGGTTGGCATCGACGGCACCCCCGGCCAGGACGGCGGCCCCGGCCAGGACGGCGCCAAAGGCGCCGACGCGACCGGTGGGCAGAGCTTAAATTTTATGGGGATCCATGAATGTTTCCTTCATCCAACCGACTCCGTCCACGGCAGCGACGGCGGTTCCGGACAGCCCGGCACCTCCGGCGGCAACGGTGACTGCCGAGCGTCGCGGGTGACCGTCGTGGCCGGCGAGTTGAGCGGCAGGATCCTCGTTCAACTCGTCGGCGGAAATGGCGGAATGGGCGGAAAGGGTGGAATGGGCGGAATAGGTGGAATGGGCGGCGCCGGAGCCGTCGTCGATCCCTACTGCTCAGTCATCACAAACCCGGAAACCGGGACAGCTTTTGGCACGACCTTGTGGGCGGGCGCTCCCGGCCGGGGGGGGGGCGGTGGACCGGGCGGAAATGGCGGCAATGCCGCCACGCTGGGTCCGCAGATAACGGTCCTCTACACATCCCTGGCCCCCGACTCCGAATGGACCTTCGATGCAGGAAGATTCGGCTCTCGCGGCACGGGCGGCAGGGGCGGCATGGGCGGCACGAGTGGCGAGATCTACCATATCCACTATCAACCCTGGGTGGACAATTACCCCGGCCAGCAGGGGAGCGATGGCCGCGCCGGCACGGACATGTCCTACGCGCCGATCCTGGTCGTCAGGCCTGCTCCATCGTCCCTCTGATCATAACCGCGGCGGGACGTTGCCGGCCCGCCGCCAACCCCGACCGAACGGGAGCCCCCATATCATGGGCAGCGTTGTCGAACATGCGGCCGAGACCGCCAGGGTTCTCCTCGATCTCGTCGATCTCGCCGCCGGTGATCTCGTCGATGTCTTTCCGCCGTCCGGCCTCAACCTCGTCACCAGTTTTTCGACGGGAAAGGCGGCGGGCGGGGCGCAGGGCATGTTCCTGACCGGGACCATCGCCGGAATCGACACACCGGTGTGCGTGCTGGCGGTGGCGGCGCGATGGCCGCTGTTCCAGAGCTTCTTCGTCCAGGAGTATCTGACCGAAACCTGGAGCACGCCGGCTTCGATCGGGCTGGAAGGAAAAATCGCCGCCGGATACGCGCACATGTTCGACAGCCTGCGCCCCCTGGTGTGGAACGGACTCGCGACGGTGGCGAGGGTTCCCGGCTTCACGGCCTATTATCCGCTGCTGGTGGTTGGCATGGGACCGGGCGGCCCCCTCGCCCAGCTTCTGACGCTGGAGTTGCGGCCCGGTCGCGCCGGACCCGGCGGCGCCGCGCCCGCGACCAGCCCGGCCAGCGCCATCGGCGGCTACAGCTTCTCCACCCCGCCCTTCGGCGACGGCGCGTTCGCGGCCAGCGCCGCCAGGGCCCTGCCGCCCGCCACGGCCGCCCTGTTCCGGTGCAACGCCGAAGGGTTGGATTTCTATCCATCCAGCGCCGGAATGCCGGCGGGCTTCACCTATTCCGGCACCGCCAAACCATGCCAGGGGCGCATTCCGCCCATAGACACGCCTTGGCTAGATCGGACCCCCGCCTTTTACCAGACCGCCTATGGCCAACCGCTGCCAGCACTGCCGGAAAACGGCACCCTCGATGTCACGCCACCGGGGTTCAACCGCGATCTCGCCTACACCCTATCCTGCCTGTGCGCCGACGTCTATGCGCGCCGCCAGCACCCGGAGCTCGGCATCTCCCCCCCTCTGGGCTGCCGCCGGGTCGCCGATGTGCTCGTCGGCGGGGTGCTCTGGGCGACGCTGTACAAAGGGCCGTTCGGTGCCGCGGTCGCCATTCGCGGACCGGTCAGTTGGACGGAGAGCCTCAGCCTCTACGGCAACGGCACCCTGAAGGAATACCTTGGGGCGAGGGAAGCACTCGTGCTGACCGACCTTACCGCGTTTCATGTCAAGTTCCATAAGGCACTCTTGGACACGCTGTCCGACAACGCCACCGTCCTGACCGGCAAGGGCGACGGCAACCTGATCAGCGTTGTCGTCTCGATCCAGCTGGTGTTGGACCCCAAGCACCCCCTCCAGCGGGACGGTGTTTTCAATTTTACATTGACGGGAACCGTTACCCGCCAGGACGACGGAACGGTTGCCGGCGTGCTATCCACTCACTGTACCGGTTATAATATTTTCGAAGACTATGACTCTCACGACACCAACTATACCGTTACCGGCCTCGTCGTCTGCAACTTTACCGGAAAGATTAGCAAATACGGCACCATCGAACGCGATTCCCTAGGACGCGGCAGCGACGTCCAAGGCACTTTTACCGGCGACCTGCTCTATAGGGGCACCGTGCTCCGCACTTTCAACGCCAACGTCTACGGCTTTTTCGACGTTGCAACCTATGTTACCGGCCATGACTATGGCGGGGCCTTGGCGGCACTGTCGGCCGTTAGGCTGAAAGCCCCTGACGTGGAGCACTGCCCGCATTTAATGGCGCTCTACGGGTTCGGCACCGTGCGCTTCTGCGATGAAGCCTACGTCTCCAAGCATTATAACAAGATAGCCGAGTTCAGCTATCAGCTGATCCGCCGCAACGATGTGATCGCCGGCAACGGCGGCCCGCTGGCGATGGCGCCGCTGCCGTCCCTGATCCATCTGTCGGGCGGCATCCTGTCGCCGCTCAACAGCACCACCGGTCACGCGCTGGCGCTCTACGCCTCGCTCCTCAACCCGCAGCTCTCCGGCTCTCCGCAAGCCGTCGCGGAGCAGCCTCGTGACAGGGAGTGACGGCCTTGACGGATGAGAACCCGACTCTGCTGCATCCCGGAAGCATGGCGGCACGCGGCGGCGATATCCCCGGCGTGGAGCCGGACGCGGAAGCAAACGGGGGCCCGACCGATCACGCCAACCTGTTCGTGATCGATGGGGCGGGCATCGACGCGCCCGTGCTTCAGCTCGGCGTGGCGCTGGGGCTGCTGGAACCGGTCGGCTCCGGTGGCGGCTACCGGCTCAACCCAGGCTGGTTCAGCGATCCCGTCACCAAATCGGGTAAGGGGCTGGGCGACCATCCGGCGACGCTGGCTCTGGTGCTGGCGCAACTGATCGGACAGATGTCTGGCGGCTCGCTCGGCATTCCGGTGAAGGAGCCGGGTTCGCTCGGCACCTGGTACCCGATCAACCAGTCGGGAACCGACCGACCGAGCGGCCTCCATCTTGTGACGCGACCGGACCCGTCCGACGCCGGCGCCCCAGGCGAGCCGCCGACGGTCTTCGGCCTTGGCGTGGCGCACACCGCCAGCGTGGAGGCGGAGGCAGGGGAGAGCGGTGTCACGCTGCGGATCTGGGGGCTTATCCCCATCATCCGGCTCGGGAGCGGCGGTGTGTCCGTGGCAGCCGGGCAGGCCGCCCATCCCTTCACCATCGGCTTCGAGGTCACCGGGGAAAACGCCCCGCTGGTCGCGGTCGCTGGCTTCTCGTTCAAGGGGGTCCGGCTGTCGCTCGATCTGGCACCGGCGGCAGACCCGCCGGTGTCGGTGTCGCTGATGGTCGAGCGGATGACGCTGCCGGGCGATCCCGTCGCCAAGGATCGCACACTGGCCGACCTCCGGGCGGTCGGCGGGGCAGAGTTGCTGTCGACCACCGCGACGCTGGCAATCGCGGCGTTAGGCAAGGCGGTCGGCGACCAGCCTTCCCTATCCTGCCTTCTGCCGGCACTGGGACTCGGCACCCGCGTGCCGGGTGTCTCCGGCGTGACCCTGCCGCTGCTGCGTTGGGACCGTTTCGTCGCCCTGGCCGCCTCCGGCGGCGACCCCGCCGGCCCCTTCATCGACTGGTTCACCGCGCTGTCCACTGACGGCAACGTCCTGTCCGGCTGGATGCGGGCGGTTGCCGCTGCGATCGGTGGCCCCACCGGCCCCGCCGCCAACCTCTCCGGCAGCGGGACCCGCGACGCACCCTATGCGGTGGACCTGCTCGCCGTCGATGGTGTCGGCAGTTTGACCCTGACCGCCGGCACACAGGTCGATCCGCAGGGTGTCCGCCATTTCTACCCCGGCCTCGCCTTCGTTTCGACCGGCAAAGCGCTCGGAACGTCGGGCGTGGCCCTGAGCGGACGGGCCGCGCTGGAATTCCTGGATTTCGCGCTGGCCGGCGGGGGCAGTGATGGGGCCGCAGGGCTGTCCGCTGGTCATTTCAAGGCGGGGATCAGGTTGGCCAATGGCACGGAGGGCGAACCGCTGTTCTCCGGGACTGTCGCCGGTGGCGCCTACCGGTTCGGCGCGCTGAGTGGAGGCATGGAGGTGACGACCGGCGCTGGCGGGCCGCTGGTTCGACCGGCCTTCAGGCTGGAGGATGTACAGACCCCCAACGGCCATTACCCGTCGATCGACCTGACCCAGCCGGGCACGCTGGTGGACACTGTCGAGTCCGAGCTGAACAGCGCAATCGGCGGCGCGTTCGGCACGCTTTTCGGGCTGGGCACCGACAGTGCGGCCGGGCCGGCGCTGGCCGCACTCCTCGGCGTCGCCGCACCGACGGTCGACGGCGCGGCATGGCCGACAGCGCTGACGCCGCCCTTCAGCATGGCCGGCCTGATCCAAATGACCCAGGATCCGCTGGCGGCGCTGGGCGGCTACTGGGCAGCGCTGATCCGGGGTGACGTCCTGGTCGGCGGGAAGCCCGCCCTGGTTCACATGCTGCGGGCAATGGGCACAGTGCTGCGGCAGTCGGGCACCGAAACCGGCGACGACGGGAGCGATGGCCAAGTCGGCGGCAGCGGCAGCGCCGCCGACCCGTGGAGAGTGGCGCTCGGTCCGGTCGGCAGTCCGGCGACGCTACTGGCCTATGTGACGGAACCGTCCGCGACCGCTCCAGGCAGGGACTCGACCCGCCGCCTGATCTTGGGGATCGGCGTGGCCACCAGCCTGCCGGTCGGTGGCCATACGCTCGACCTCGCGCTACGGATCGAAGCGCTGGCGCTGGACGCCGGAACCGTGGCCGGTGCCGGGATCGTCGGTGCCCGGATCTTCCCCGGCGTCGGCGTCGTCGCCACCCTTCCCCAGGGAGCGTCCGGGCCGGCGGTGGCCGGTGCGTCGCTGCGCGTATCCGGTGGCGGCCTCTCCCTGTTCTGGAGCCCTTACGACGGATGGCGCTGGTCGATGTCGGCGACCGCCCCCACCCTATTGGTGGACGGCATCGCGCAGTCGGTCGGCACCGACATGACATACACCGATACAACCGGCCTCGCCGATCTGGTGACCCGGCAGGCGGAGACCTTCGGCGCGATCCTGGCCGGCGTGCTCGGCGTTGCCCTCTACCGAGCGGAGCGGCGTGGCGGCCTGGCGCTCGACGGCTGGCTCGGCCTGCTGCCCAATCTTGGCCCCTTCATGCCGGCGGGTATCGACTGGCCAGCCGGCATGCCGGCGCTGCGACCAACCGGCTTCTCAGACCCGATCGGCCAGTTGCGCCACCAGATCCGCAAGCTGCTGGCCGAGGACGCCGGAGCCTGCGCGGCGCTCGGCCTGCTCGGCTGGGCAATCGACGGAACGGCGGCGACGGCGGCCCCCATCGCCGGAACCGGCGGGCCGACCGACCCGTACCTCGTCCCGCTGGGCCTGCCCTGGCCGCTGATGGGCAGCCTCTGGCAGGACGAGAGCCGGACCCTGGTGGTTCCGGGCCTCGTCACCCGCCGCAGCGTCACTGCCGGACGGGTGCGGGCCGACACCACGGTCCAGCTGGAGCCGCTGGCCCTGGGTTGGACGGACGGACGGCCAACCGATGGCGCCGGTGGTCCACCACGGCTGCTGGTCAGGCTGGTGCTGTCGGGGGTCGACGGCCCCCTTGTGCCCTCGGGGCCGTACCCGGTGGCCAGCGTGACACTGGGCCTCACGCTGGCGCTCGACCCGTCCGGAAAGACACCGGCGGCGACGCTCAACCCGGTCCTGTCTGTCGCCAAGCTCCACGAGGCCGCCAACGGCCTTACCGCCGCGCACGTCCTGTCGACCACCACCCCGCTGTCCCAGGCACAGTCGACTCTTCTCCTGCTGATGGTCGATGCCGGCCTCACCGTCGTGGCGACGGCCTTCAAGCACAATGACAGCTTCCAGCTGATCTACCGCGTCCTGACCGACCTGGGGCTGGCGGTGCCGGCGACCCACGGCCTCTACGGCATTGACCCTGCCGGCTGGCAGGCGCTGATCGCCTCGCCGCAGACCTTCCTCGCCAAGCAGCTCAAGACCCTGCTCGCCGCCCCGGGGGCGCGGCAATCCCTTTTCCTGGCAGTCGGCAAAGCGCTCGGCTTCACGCTGCCGCTCATGCCAAGGCCCTTGCTGGCGCTGCTCGCCGGTCTCGGCCTCGTCACCGATGCCGCCCACGGATATGCCGCCGATCCACAGGCGATCGTCGCCGTCGCCCGCGACCCCGCCGGCCAGCTCCACGCACGGCTGGTCGCCCTGTTCGCCAACGCGGATGCCCGGTCGGCGGTGGTGGCGGAGATGGCCAAGGGGCTGGAAACCGTCGCCATCGGCCCGTTTACGCTTTCCATGGCCAACGGTCGCACGCTGACACTGACCCTGCCACGCGGCGGCCTGACGGTCGGGGCCTTCCTCGATCCGTCGCTGATGGCGCAGGTCGATCTCCAGACGGGAACCCTGACCGCAACCCTCGACCTCTACGTGCCGGATGCCGGATTCAGCGTCATGACGACGCTTTCCTGCAACGCCACCGGCACAGCCCCACCGCAGGTCGCCGTATCCCTGACGTGGGGTGACGGCAGCGTTCCGCAGCCGGCCCCCATTGACCTATGGCCGTTCGATTCCGACATCTTCCTCACCCGGCTCGCCGCTCTCGCGCCGGCTTATGCCTTGGGCACCTTCGTCACCGGAGTGGTGGACGAGGTGCTGCTCGCACGCCAGCCGCTGGCGCGCTGCCTGTTCCAGGCCTTCGGGTTGGCCGCCGCCGACCCCGACACCGGACGGTGGCGGATGGCGTCACCGCTCGGCCTGTTCGAGGATCCGGTGGGCTGGCTGCTGTCCGGCGCCGTGGTGGGCCGCGACGGCAGGCTGGATATTGAGCGGCTCCGTACGGTGCTGACCGGGCTACCGACCGGCACCGCCGCCGGCTTGACATTGGGACCAGCCACCGATGGCGTTGTCCTGTCCGGTCTTCCCTATGGCCTTCAGGTGACCGCCACCGCCGACCCGGCGAGCGGCCTGTTCACGCTGGCCCCGGCGCTTGCCCGACCTCAGGATTTGGCGGCTGGCGTCCGGTTGACCGGCATGGCCTTCGGCCTGACCGTGACCGCCGACCACCAGCCGAACCTCGATGGCCACGTCCGGCTGACCGCAGCGATTCCCGGCCTCGAAGCACCGCTGTTCCTGGAAGGCGGCGGCGGTTCCGGGTTCCACCTGACCATCGGTGAGGAAGGGAAGGGAAGACCGATCCTTGACCTCGTGCCCTTCGGCGGCTGGAAGAGCTTCCTGCCAGCGGTCGCCGCGCAGGTCGCGCAATCCCTGCTCACGACCCTGAGCGGGACGCTGTTGGACGGGCTGGAGGCGAAGGGCGACGCCGCGCTGGCCGGATTCGTGTCGGGCCTGCGCGCCGCCGCCACCGCGCTGGAGGTGGACACGTTGATCCAGGCGCTGATCGCGGCCCAGGAAACGGGGAGCGGACCCACGGGGGGGGCGCTGGAGACCGCAGCGCTCGACTGGCTGCGCGCCCGGCTGGCGCCGGCAAACGCCACGGCCACCGCGGCCGCGGTCAGCGGCCTGCTCCGCCCGGCACTGGACGGGGTGTCGAGCGCCGAGGGCTTGGTCACTTACGCACCGGCGCCGAACCGGCTCCCCCTAACCATTCTGGCGGGTGCGCGGAGCGGGGGAAGCGAAACCGACAGGCTGGTGGGCATCTGGGCGACCTTGTCGCTGACCACCGCCGGCAACGTCGTCGTCACCCTGACGCCGACCGGCCTGGGCATTCCGCTTGCCGGGGCGGCGACGCCGCGCTTTTCCTTCGGGCTGACCGCAAGGACGATGATCGCGCACGACCAGGGACCGGGGCTGACGGTCGGTTACGACAGCGGTCGCGGCGGTCTTGCTGTCTGGGTTGATCCGATGATGACCGGCGGCGCACCAAGCGCCGTGGCGGTCGAGCTGCTGCCGCGGGTTTTCGGCATCACCCCTGGCGACGGTGGTGGCGACCGGCTGGAGGAGGCGCTGGCCGGCTGGTTACTGGACGTGATGACCACCGTGCTGCCGCGCTACGTTTCGGAGATCGTGCTCAACACGCAGGCGGTCGGGCGCTGGCTCGACGCCCCGATCTCCGCCACATTGCCCTTCACGCCCGGCGGAGTGCTGACCAACGCCCGGCTGCTGACCGAGGAGAGCGGACGATACGGACTTGACACGCCGGACGCGCTGCGGGCGCTCGGCGTCTCCGGCTTCCTCGCCGGGTTCCTGTCCACGCTCGCCAAGACCCCGGTCCAGGTGCTGGGCTTCGATGACGGCGGCGGCATCTGGCTGGAACCCGGTCCCGGTCTTGGTGAATACGGGATCCGCTTCGCCGCCACCGGCCTGTCGCTCAAGCAGACCCCCAACCTTCTGTTCCATCTCGGCGCCATGGACACCGATTGGATCACGCTCGCCGGCGCCGACCCGGCGGAGGCCAAGCCGGGGATTGCCGTCTATGTGCCGGTCCGGGACGGAACCCCCGACTTCGGCGCCGTCACGCTGCGGCTCGTCAACATCGGCGTGGATTTTCAGGGCAAGGCCGGTCGACCGCTCGTCGATCTCGGTCGCTTCCAACTGGGTGCGATCAGGCCGCGCGGCCTGCTGGCCTTCGACTTCGCGCAGGACGCCCCGATCAGCCGCTATGGTGGCGGGGTGGACGCCGTGAACCTTGCCATCCCGCTCGCCCCGGACAGCGTGACCGGCGGCCCCCGCACCAATGCGGTGGCGCAGAATCTGCTGGGATCCGGCGGCAGCGGTACCCAGGCCAACCCGGTCGCCAATCCGGGCTTCTCCCTGCGGGCGGGATGGGTGTCCGGCTGCGGGCTGGGGGTCGATCTTCACGACGGCAACAGCAGCGGCGGAAGCCGCATCTGGATTCCGGTGCAGCGCAGCTTCGGCCCCCTGCATACCGACAGGATCGGCATGGGCTGGGACAACCCGACGCGCGTCGCCAGCGTCCTGTTCGACGGCAGCCTCAACCTGTCGAGCCTGTCGGTGGAGCTGATGGACCTGTCGGTCAGCGTCGACGTCACCCGGATCACCGACTACAGCCAGTACAGTCTTGATCTGTCCGGCCTGTCGGTCAAGTTTTCCAGCGGATCGGTGGAACTCTCCGGCGGCCTCTATAAGCAGAGCGACCCGCTGCGCTACGACGGCCAGATCATGGTCAAGACCGGCACCTTTACGCTCTGCGCGCTAGGCTCCTTCGCGCTGATGCCGGTCGATGCCTCCGACCCTTCACGCGGCGACGCGGTGTCCTTCTTCGTCTTCCTCAACCTCAACAGCCCGCTCGGTGGAACGCCGGCTTTTTTCGTCAACGGGTTGGCCGGCGGTTTCGCGATCAACCGCGACATCGTCGTACCGAGCGCAGCCGACGTCCTGTCCTTCCCGCTCGTCCAGGGCGCCCGGTCATCCGCCGTCTTCGGCGCCGACCCGACCCCGGCCTCGGCGCTGGGCCTGCTGTCCCAGGTGGTGCGCCCCGACGTCGGCACCTATTGGGGAGCGGCCGGCCTGCGGTTCTCCAGCTTCGAAATCTTCGACGTCTTCGCGCTCCTGTTGTTGAAGTTCGGTCGCGACACCGAGATCGACCTGATCGGCGTCGCCACCGCCACACTGCCCCCGCAGCTTCCGCCCTCAGAGGCTCTGGCATATGTAGAGCTGTCGCTGGTCGCGTCCTTCAAGCTGGCTGAAGGTGAGATCTCCGTCACCGCCCAGCTCAGCCCCTCGTCCTTCTTGCTGGCGCGGGACTGCAGGTTGACCGGCGGTTTCGCCCTCCGGTTCTGGTTTGGCGACAACCCGCATTCCGGCGACTTCGTCGTCACCCTTGGCGGCTACCACCCGGCGTTCCAGCCGCCGGCCCACTACCCGAAGGTGCCGCGCCTGGGGTTCCGCTGGCCGGTCCTGGACTCCTCAATCGCGTCTTTGGGGATCAACGGCGGCTCCTACTTCGCGCTGACCCCGTCCATGATCATGGCCGGCGCCTCGCTCAAGGCGATGTTCACCTGCGGCCCGCTCAAGGCCTGGTTCAACGCGGGGGCCGACTTCCTGATCGCCTGGCAGCCGTTCCATTTCATGGCGGACGTCCATGTCACGGTGGGCGTGTCCTTCGGTTTCGAAGTCCTCGGGATCAGCATCACGGTTTCCGCCGAGCTCGGCGCCGGGCTGGTGTTGTGGGGTCCGCCCTTCGCCGGGCGCGTGGATATCGACTGGTATGTCATCTCCTTCTCCATCCCGTTCGGCGCCACCGACCGGAAGGACTCCGCCACTCGACCGCTGAGCTGGGAGGAGTTCCAGCAGCGCATGCTGCCCCAACCGATCGCCGGCGTGACGGCCAACACCGTGGCGGGTGGAAACGATGCCGTACAGGCGGTGGTCACGCTCCAGGTCGCCGACGGCCTGCTTGACAATGGCAGCGAATTCGGGCCGGCAGTCCGCCCGACCCCCTTCACGCTGGGCGTCCGCTCGGCCATCCCGGCGTCAACCATCGGCATGGCCGGCATCGACTTCACCGCCACGAGTCCGGAATTCGGCATCCGCCCCATGAATCTGCCGGATGTCACCACCGCCATCCAGGTCACGCTGGAGGTTGAGGACGACCGTGGCGTCTGGTCCACGGTGCCGGTCGACCGCCCCGGCGTCACCGTGACGGCCGAGCGCGGCGGAGCGGCGGCGGCGATGTGGTCGCCGCAGAGCTTCGACCCCAAAGGAAAACCGTCAGCCGGCTTCATCGCCGACGCCGTGTTTGGTTTGTCCTTCGGTGCCAGCTCCGACCATCTGGTGAATGCGCTGAAGCCGATGGACCTGCTGGGCTCCTTCGGCCACGAGCAGGCCAGAGCCCTGCCGCTGCCCTTCGCCCGCACGCCGAGCCCCGTCGTTCCGGCGGCGCTGCCGCAAACCGGACGGTTTGCCACGCTGATGGCGACGGTGATGGCGGACGGCCCGGCCACGCTGCGCGCGGCCATCCTGCAGCAGCTCGAACACCATGCGGTGGCCGTGATCCGCGACCAGGATCTGGCGGTGCTGGCCCGCTTCGCCGACCGACTGTTCCGGGCGGCCCCAAGCTTGGCTGCGCTCGGTGGCGACCTCGCAACCTCCGCAAGGCCGGCACCCATCAGTCGGAGGGTGTCGGCGGTGGCGCTGCCACCGATCGCGGCAGCGCCGGTGCGGTCGCCGAGCCTGCTGGGGACCACCCAGGCCTATGCCCTGCCCGGCCCGGCGCCGGTGTTACGGGCGTCGGGCCGGTCCACCCCAAACGGCGGGGATGCCGAAAGCCGCTCCATTCTGCTGCCGCACCCGCGCGTTTCGGCCCGCTGGAGCGACAGCGGGCAGCGGATTACCAGCGGCGGTCCGTTGCCGACCGCCTTAGCAGCCGACGAGGATGGCGCGGTGTCGCTTCCCATGCGGCCGGGAGTGGTCGCAGTGCTCGACGCCGGCAGCGGACCCGGCACCCCCCGGCTGGAGATCGCCACTCCCAGCCCTGCGGGCACGAGGGTCCGGATCTACGCCTTCGACCGGATCGGTCGTCTTCTGTCAGCGGATGCAGAAGGCGGAACGCTGCCAGAGGCGACGCAACGGATCGCCCTGCTCGGACATGCGGCGCCGGTGGAGGATGACGGGCCCGCGTTCGGCGGCGGTGCCACCGGCTGGAACCTCCGGTCGATCCTGTTCCAGGTCGGTCCCTACACGCTGCTTGGCGGCGGATGCACGGTGCGGCCCCAGGCCCGGTCGCTGATGCGTCATCGCCAGGGCGAGGTGAAGCGCGGGCCGGTCGATGGCGCGACCCTGCTCAGCAGCAACAGGATTCAGAGCGGCGACGATGCCACCGCGCCAGGCTGGGTGGAGACGGTCTTCGAGGGGCCAGTGGGCACCGTCGCCGTGGTGCTTGCGGCCCTGGACGCTGAGCCCAGGGCCGCGGAAGCCGAAGTCCAACTGGCGGCCACCGGATCGCCCTGGACGGTCTGCTACGACGGGCTGGCGACGCCGACCCGCCGGCTCACCGCTGTGGACGGCACCATCCTGCTGTTCGACGCCGCCGCCCTGGCCCCGGCCGCCGCTGGTGAATGCCATGCGGTGCTGGTCCGCGGTGTCGAGGGTCTGGCAGGGGTCTACGGCTTTCCCACGGCGCCCAAAGCGGTGGCCGAGGGGTGGGCCGACCACCGCCTGCCAACGCTGGGCCGGGCGGTAACGCCGCTGCCGACGCGCGGTCGGCGGTCCGGGATACCCGTCGACCGGACACCGGCGGTCACCGTTCGGTTGTCGCGGCAATCAGAAGCGTCAGAACGGAGATAGGAGACCATCGGGACATGTCGAACGCGATTGCGCTGGCCGCCGACGGCGAGACGTTGCAACCAGGACAAATCCGGTTCTATCAAGCGTCCCTGCCGCCATTGCCGGCCGGCACTTACCGGCTGTCGGCAACCCAGACGGTGGGAGGCATCAAGGGGCGTGACACGGACCCAGCCTACCAGGCCGCGATGCCATTTCAGATCCGGGGAACGCGCTTTACCCTGGCACCCGACGATCTCCAGATGGTGACGCCGCCAGCTGATCAGGCCGGCGCCTGGGAAAACACGCTACCCAACGTGGTGCTACGCCGCCCCACCCTGCCATGGGAGCGCACGATAGATGGCAGCGTACCCGCGGCCGACAGGCCGTCGACGCCGTGGATCGGGCTTATCGGCCTGACCGCCGAGGAGCTTGGCCTAGAAGGCGGCGACAAGGGAGCCAGCGCGGCCAACATCCCACCGCCAGTGCGCACCGGCACGGTCGCCGAACTGGTGCGGCCTGGCGACCCGACGGTGCTGGGACCAGCCCTGACCGGCGTGTCTGCGGCGGACGGGGCGGAGCCGGTTCTGCTGCTGGACATTGACGTGGCGCTCTTCCAGGCGGTCGCGCCGGCCCTGGCGGATCTGCCCTGGCTCGCCCATGTCCGCGAGGTCAACACCGACCGGAAGGAAATCCTGGGCTTGACCGAAGACGGCATCTTTTCGGTCGTGGTCGGCAACCGGACGATCCGGGCGGGAACAGTTAATTACCTGTTCCTGGTGTCGCTGGAAGGGCACCAGGAACATCTGGCCGGCGCAACGATTCCTTCTCGCCACAAAACGATCCGGCTGGCCTCGCTGGCTTGGTGGAAGGTGCGGGCGGACGCCGCAAAAGGCGATTTCATAGAGATCATGCAGGCCCTTCCCGACAATGGCGGCATCGACCTTCTACGGTTGCCGCATGGCCCGATCGCCATCTCGCCCGGAGACCACAGCGACCCGGTCGCCGTTGCGGCGATGGGCCTCGACATGGGGTATGTCCCGCTCACCTACCGGATGCGGGTGGGTGAGCGAACCACCGCCTGGTATCGGGGGCCGGCGAGTGCCGTGCCGACCACGCCGGACGGACTCGGCCCTTTCGCCTTCAGCGATCAGGCGATCCGCTACGACCCGGCCACCGCCCTGTTCGACGTGTCGCAGGCCGCCGCCTGGCAGATCGGTCGACTGTTGGCCCTGTCCGACGCCACCTTCGCACGGCAGATGTTCGAGTGGCGCAAGTCCCATCACGCCGCAGTTGCTGCGAACGTCGACCTTGACGCGCTGATGAACGCCCTGCCGCCCGCCGCCCGCGCGGTCCGAAACCGTCCCGCAGGCACGGCGCGGGGCAGCGGGACGCTGGCGCTTTCGCGCCTCGCCGCGACGACCGCGCTAGCAGATGCGTTCGCCGGGCTGGCCGTCGATCCGCCATCGGTTCCCGCCACCGACAGGGCGCAGGTGCCGCCGGGCACCATCCCCCGCCGGATCCGGCGGGAGGACCGGCTACCGGACACTGCCAACGGCGCCAATGTCGGCGGTGCCATCACCCGCATCGCCACCATGGTCGGCCAGGACCCGCTGGAAACACTGCTCGACCACATCTTCGGCCTGGCCGACATCACGGAGTGACCGCCATGCATCGCGCAACCGCCGATCGGGCGGCCATCAACCGGACAGCCACCCTGCACACGCTGTTCGCCACCGCGACGGCGCTGGCGCTGGCACCGCCCTCCGGCGACCGGGGCACCGTCACGCCGGCCACCCCCATGGACGCCGCCGCCCTACCGGACGTGCCGGCGCCGGTGGTGACCTGGCTGTCGCGGCTGGCGCTGCTGTATGGGTTGCCGTTCGAGTACATCGTGCCCGACGCCCGGATGCTGCCTCGGGAATCGCTCCGCTTCTTCTATGTCGACACCAACTGGCTATCCCGGCTGATCGACGGTGCGGTCAGCGTCGGCCTCAGCAGCAGTGCCGATACGATCCAGACCCTTGCGGCATTCGAAGCGTTGGTGGAGGCGGCGATCCACCGGACGTCGGAGGTCCGTGCGTCGCTGCGCGACCGGGCCGAAACGGCGCCGGCTGAGACGGAGAGGGGTGGAATCGGCGGGCCGATCACCGGGCTGCTGCTGCGCTCTGCGGTGGTGTCCGGCTGGCCGGGGATGGAGGTCGCCGCCTATGCCGACGCGGAAGCGGCGAGGCCGCTGCCGCTCCTGCGGTTCGAACGCCTGTCGCCCGATGTGATGATCGCCCTGTTCGACGGACTGCCGCGGACGGTTCGGATGCTCCAGCCGCCCGAAGGGCTGCATTTCGGTCTCCGCCCGTCCGCCAGCAGCCCCACCGGCTGGATGAGCTTCCTGCGCGGCCTCGGCCATGGCGACCATGAGCCCGGTACTCAGATTCCGGACCAAGAGGCGCCGATTGCCCTACGCGGCGGAACCTCCAGACCGGGGGTGCTGGACGTCGCCGCATCGGCGGCGTCGCTGCATGACGCGATGCGGAGGCTGGGCGCGCTTGACCAGGCCGGAACCTTCACCGCAGCGGAGTTCGCGGTGCAGATGGTTCGCGCCGCCGGGATGCAGAGCTTCCAATGGAACGCGACCGACCCGGTCGGCGGTGCCGTCTGAGCCCTGGAGCGACTGGCCATGATCGTCTTGCAGAACCCCGCCGATGCGGCCGACCCGGCCGCCGTCACGCCACCCGCCGCGACCCCGGCCACCGAACCGCTGTGGCCCGGCCCCTGCCTTTTTGTGCCGATCCATGTGGAGTGCCTGCTGATCGGCACGCTGAACCAGACCGGAAGCTGGGCCGACCTCGCCATCGACTACCGCAATGTGCCGGACGGGATCGATCCGGAGCCGCAACCGTTTCAGCTGCGCACCGCCAGCAACAGGCCAGCGACCGGCGCTCATCTCCAGATCACACTGCCCCACGGCCTGCGCAGCGGTCGGCAGGAGGCCGACGGCTCGGTCACCTTCCCCGCACTGCCGAACCGCTGGCTGATCGTCCGCTCAGCCGTCGTGGCACCCGGCACTGCCCCGGTTCTCACCGCCTGGATACTGCAAAGCGATTTCCTCGGTGCCATCGGTGAGGGAGCAAACAGCTACCCGGATCCGGATCAGCCGGGCGGCACCCGGTGGATCGGCAAGGCATGGTCATTGGCCGACTGGACCGATCCTGACGGCCCGGCTACGCCGATCCTGCGATCCATGGGGCCGGGCAGCGTCGGCTGGATCGCAACCACCGACAACACGCGCAACGTGCTGTACTTCCACGACGGGCTCGCCGACTTGTCCTCGGCTACCATCAGCTACACCGCCCTTGGCTGGTACCGCCCCGCCGGCTTCGATCCGCTGCTTGGCGTCAACGTCGACGAACCGCGTGGATTCACCAGCGAGGAGGGCTGGGAGCGGATCATGACCGCCCTCGGGTTCGACGTGCATGGGCGGCCAGGGCTGGCGGAGGCCGAAGCGGCGTGGCAGGCATGGCAGGAGGACAACCCGATGACCGGCGGTCCGGCGATTGAGCCGGCACAGGCCCGGTTCGCCAGCCAATCGCTGTGCCACGGCATGCTGTTCGGACTGACATGGTCGGGGCCGGGCACCAGCTATCCGCGGGCGCCGATCCTTGACGGGCAAAATCCGCTGTCGGTGGCAGTCGGCTCGACCGCCGTCGAGGCGATCGCCGCCTGGATGGCGGCAACGCTGAAGCAGCCGGACCTGGAGGATCTGATCCTCGCGATGCAGCAGGACCGGCTGTTTGATTATCTCCAGGATCCATCGGCGTTCGCCGCCGGGCTTCTGGAAGCCCGCTTTGCCAAGTCCGCCGGCGGTGCCGTGTGGCTGGTAGCGTTGCCGGAGAACTCCACGACCGACCGTGGCCGGACCTTCCAGACGGTCGATCTCTCGGTGGAGCAAACGCAGGCATTGACCGCGCTGAACGCCAGCCAGTCAGCGCTCGACCAGACCGATCGGCTGATTGCCAGCAATGCCAACGAGTTGTTTGCGCTGGTCTACAAGCTGACCAAGGCCCTCCCCGGTCGGGCGGAATACCAGACCACCGAAGCGGCGATTGCCGCGACCAAGGCGGCGCTTCAAACATTGACCGCACAACGTGCGACGCAGGAGGCCGCGGTCGAAGCCGGGCGGGCGGCGCTCGAAGCCCTGCTCGGCATCTCCTTCGTTCTGTCCCGGAACGATCAACCACATTTCCACAGCGCCGGCACGCCAACGGTGATGATCGCTGGCGCCCAGACGGACACGCGGCTGGAGGCACCGGGAGCCGATGGCGGCCCCGACGAAACCCTGTTCTGCCGCTTCACCGGACAGACGGTCTCGGCCCTGACGGTGATCGAACCGGTTGGTGGCACCGCCCAGACCATCACCGCGACAGACATCGCCAGCCGGATCGCCCTGCCCACCGCCGGCTCCGGCGTGCCCAAGGAGATGACCGATTTCCTCGTCGAAGCTATGCTGTTCGACACCGCCAACGCCCGGCTCTTCGCCGCGATGGCCTTTGGGAAGGCCGGCGTCTCTCCCTCTCCGGCCCAGCTCAATGCGCTGGCGGCGACGATCGCCGCCCAGCAGACGGCGCCCTGGAATGCCACGCCGCAGACCGGCTACACCGAAGAGGCGATCGGCGCCGCCGTCGGGTTCCAGGGGGTGGTGCCGCTCAAGCGGTCGGTAATGCTCTGGTCTCCCCCCTGGACCCCCCTCTTCATCGACTGGCAGGCGACGTGGCATCCGACCGGCTCCACCGCCGCAACGATGCTGGACGGCTGGACGCTGGACGGGTTCGACTACGACTGGACCGGCAGCTCCATCGGCCAGCCGGTCGAAACCCTCTCCGGCCGGTCCGTGCTGGGTACCCGGATCGCCGCCGGGCTGGGTGAGAAGCTGAACGATCTCATCACGACCAACCCGGACACCGCCGAATTGCCGCAGTACCAGCAGGCCCTTCTGAAGGCGGCGGCGGCAGACATTGCCCGCTGCGACATCGTCACCAACGCGATGAGCGGCTTCGGCGCTCACATGCTGATGCGCCGGGAGCAGATGACCCGGCTCACCAGTGCCGATCCCGAGATACAGGACTGGATCGATCGGGCACCGGCAACGGTCTGCCTGCCGGGCAACGGTAGTCCGGGTAGCGCCCCCGGCTTCCACCCCTTGCGCGCAGGCCATCTCATCATCGACAGGCTGTGGGTTGTGGATGCCTTCGGACAGATCCTTCGCGCCTCCAACGAAGGCGAGAGCGTTCTGCCGATCCGCGCCAAGAGCGTGGTCACCCCCAACCGCGGCGATGCCGACAACCGTCGCTTGATTCAGCTGGCGCCACGCATCCAGCAGTCGGTGCGGCTGGACCTTCGCCTCCTCGACGCGGAGGATGATTCGACCCCCTCCAACGCTTCCGACCGCACCAACCCGGTGTGCGGCTGGCTGCTGCCCAATCATTTGGACAACAGTGTCAAGCTGTTCGACGCAGACGGCACGGCGCTGGGCGACATCCTGTCGGTAGAGACCGACGACGGTCGTGGCCTGCGCTGGGATCCGGCGCCGGGCCTGACCCTTCCCCTGGGGGCGCCGCCGCAGATCGACAATGCGCATCTGTTGGGGTTCGTCCAGGGACTGCTGGCGCAGGAGACGACATCCGGCGACGAAGCGTTGCAGGAGTTGCTGGACGTCATCGATGTGACGCTGTGGACCACGGCGGCAACGGCGCCGCTGGCGGGAAACGGTCTGGCCGTCCTGATCGGCCACCCGGTGGCGGTGGTTCGGGCCGACATTGGGTTGACGCTGTCAGGCGATCCGGCCTGGAACCAGTCTTGGGCCGACACCGGTAAGCGCAATGACGGCGGCATCACCGCCGTGCCGTTCACCACCCATGTCGGCGACATCGCGCTGTCCGGCAACGGGGTGCTCGGCTATTGCCTCGATGACGACTACGGCAGGCTCAACCCGCTACGCGGATTCAACAGCGCCTTCGGGACGGTGCGCCGGGCGGTGGCGTCATCCACCGGCGATCCGCGCGCTAATCTCGGCGAGGCGCTGGCCCGGCTGACGACCCTGCTGGCCCCCGATGCCCCGACTGCCGGATCAGGCTATCTCAATCCCGACCCGTCGGTGCCGCTAGTGCTGAATGGTCCGCGTCGCCGGCTGACAGTGCTGATGGACCCGCGCAATCTGCTGACCGCAATTGCCGGTATCACGCCGGTGGTCACACTGCCACTGCCCCCAGGATCGGTGTCGATGATGGACCGGCTCCGGGCCACCTTCCGCCTCGGCCCTGTGCTGCTCGATCCGCAGCGGGTGCGGATGCCACTACCCGCCGCCGTCTCCGGCAACTGGAGCTGGATCGCCCGCACCGGTGTCACCGTGTGGGAAACCGTCACCGACGTGAAAGGCAACCAGCCCGAGGCGCTGCTGCCGACCAGATCTCCGGAGATTCGCGAAGGTTGGCTCGGCCTCGTCCCCACCGCGCCGGACGACACGACGGATCCCACGGGCAGGCCTCCCATGGACCCGGTTCCGCCGCTCGCCCGCATGAATTTCCTCGAAAGGCCCATTGCCATGTCCCAGGCCATCATCCCCCCGGCGATCGAGCCCGCCACCAAAGCGCTCTACACCTATGCGTTCACCCCCGGCACGCTGATTGCGGGCGAAACCACTGCCCCGATCCTCTATGTCACAAATCCAGACCCAACCGATGCTCCAGCCTCGTTGGAAGCCGCCGACCAGACGATCTACATCTCCATTCCCGTCGGTCCGTCGGACGACTGCATCACCACGTCGCTGACCGGCCTCACCATTGAATCGACCGACCCGAGTTGGCGCGCAGTGCCCAACTTCAACACCACCCCGCCCATTGTGAAGCTGATTGGTCCAGCGCTGAAGGCCAAGGCCTCCATCGGCTTTGAGTTCCAGAATTTGACGGTCGGCAAGCAGACCGGCGTCGCGGTCTTCACCGTGACCGAGGAGTTCTCCGGCGGAACCGCCAACCCGACCATCGTCAAGACCGCTCCCCGATTGGCGATAAAAGCCTTCAGCGCCGATCCCCTCGTCGTGACGCAGAAGGAAACCACAACGCTGAGCTGGACCGTGACCGGCGGCAGTTACGTCGTCATCACGCCCTATGTGGGCAAGCGGCCCGTGACCGAAAGCGGCAGCGACCAAGTGACCGTGCAGGTGGACGAGCCCATGACCACCTACCTGCTGCAACTCTACACCGATGACCGCCAAAGTGTGGAAGCGTCTACGGTGGCCTATGTCGGGCAGGTCTCCGCCACGCTGAAAGCCGTTCCCAGCGGCCCTATCGACACGGATAGCCCGGTGACGCTGTCCTGGTCGAGCGATCATGCGGTCCCGCCGCTGCTTCTGGCATCCCCGAGCGGCTTCGTCAAAGTCGGCCCCACCGGCACCAGGAGCGTGATTCCCGGCAAAGAATTAACCGCTTACGACGAGACGGTGACCTATACGCTCCAGGCGGATGGCAGCAAGGGGCCGAAGGTTCATACCGCGACCCTTTCCTTCAACCCGGCTCGGATCCGCTGGTTCCGCTACACCGACGACACCAATAGCTCCGTCAGTTGGCGGGTCGCCAATGCCGCTCCCGGATGGCCGGTCGTCACGATGACCGAGGGTAAGTGGACGTTGACCCTCTGCGGTCCGGGGACCGGCGGCAAACCGCTGACGGCCCATCTCGGCCCGGATTCAGATCTTCAAGTCACGTTCCTGTCGGCAACACCGAAACGACCGGCGCCGGGGGAGACGGTCACCGTCACCTACCGGACGCGGAACGCCCAAGCCTTGACACTCGCGGTCGGGCTCGGCCAACCGGGAGCACCGATACCGTTCGACGCGGCCAAGCAGAGCGGAACCACCACCATCATCGCGCCGAGCACCCCGACAATCCTGGTCCTGACGGCCAGCGCCGCCGGCCAAAGCCCTGTCAGCAGCGAGTTTGATCTCGATGTTGTCACCCATCCATGAGTTTATTCCCAAACCGGCCTGAGCCACGCCTGTTTTCCCGGAAGCTCCAGCGGATCGAATCGCTTAAAATCTGACTTGATTTTAAGCGTGGATCCGATCAACGACCACAAAATGTTGTATCGGGCTGCCCGCCAATCCGGAGCGAGCTCATCACAAGTTTCCCATTCGAGGGTGGAAGGTTACGGCGTATTCGTATCCAACAATGGCAAAACAAGCGTGAAGCTGGTCCCGTCCCGAGGGCCACTTTCTACCCCGACGCTCCCGTCATGGACCGTAATGATGCGTTTGACGAGGTAGAGGCCAAGTCCGACACCCGGAGTCCGACCGACCCGACCGGAACGGAAGAACTTGTCGAACAGCCGGGCCTGCTCGTCCAAAGGGATAGGCACGCCGGGGTTGGCCACCTGGAGACGCACGGCACGGCCATCCCTCGTCAGGCGGACCGCCACCTCCGGCGGGCTGGCGTATTTGACCGCGTTGACGATCAGATTGGACAGGGCGATCGACAGAAGGGCGGCGTCCCCATGCACCCGCATCGGTCGGTCGGTCGGCGAGACGGCGATCCGCACATCGGGGCTCAGTGCTGCCTGATCCCGGCACACGGTCTCGACCAGCGCCTTGAGGTCAACGGGACGCCGGTTCGGCACCTGACTGGCGCTCTCCAGCCACTCCTCCGTCAGGCAATCGTCGATGAGCTTGCCGATCCTCCCGGTTGCGTTGCGGATCCGGGTGATCCGCTCTTCCGCTCCCGGCGGCAGCCGGCCTGCGGCGAGGAGCAACCCCTCCGCCGTCGCCTGGATGACTCCGAGCGGGTTGCGGAACTCGTGCGATAGCATGGCGAACAGGTCGCGCTGCTCCGCAATTGCGACACGCTGAACCTCCATGGCCGCCTCGCGATCCACCGCCATCCGTTCGGCGACCATCATCACCATTGACACGATCGTCATGAACAGGGAGGCGATGCTCCACAAATGGAAGACCTCGGCGACAAGGCCGGGATTGCCACCGGGGAGCAGCGCGGGGCTGATCGCGGCATGGACCGCGCGGAACGCCATCAGCCCGGCCTCCACCGACCAGACGACAGCGGCGATGCGGCGGCCCGCGGTCATGGCTCCTGGCGCGATGAACAGGATGTGAGCTGCCATGACGGCCAGGGCACTGAGACCGAAGCTGACGAGGACGATCCGGGCGTGAATGTCGTCGAACAGGAACTGGAGCGGCAGCGAGGCAGCAAGCACAAGCGCCGCCAGCAGACCAGTCCGCAGCGGAATCCCGAAGAACTGGCACAGCCCTGCCTGGATCAGGGCACGCCCCGCCAGCAACAGGGCATTCGCCAGTGTGATCGTCACCGTATCCGGCAGGATGCCGCGACCGAGCAAAGCGCCGCAGAATAGGACCGTCAACCCGACGCCCCACGCCCACAGATCGAGCCCGCGCATCATGCGGTAGTGCCGGCCGATCACCGCGATGAAAAGGGTCGCCAGGACCAGCAACATCAGCAGCGTGACAAACAACGTACCGGAATGCAGTCCCATCCTGTCGCCTGCCCCTTTTTTGCCACACTGTCGATCGTCACCCCGGATCGAGGCCGAGGGGCATGCTGAGGCTGTAGCCGACCCCGGAAACCGTGGCGATCCCGGCTGTGCCTCCGACCGCCTCCTCCAGGGTCCGGCGCAGCCGGCGTATCGCCGAATCGAGAACCTGCCGGTCGCCGATCTCGCCGTCATGGCCGATGGCGTCGAGAAGGTCGGACCGCTCTGCGGCACCGGGCGCGACCCTGGCGAGCGCGGCCAGCAGCCGGGCCTCCTGTAGGGTCAGATAGACTAACTGCCCGACCGGCCCCATCAGCAGCCGCGAATGGATCTTTAAGGTCCAGCCAGCCACCGATCGCGGCGATCGGGGGGCGCCGTCGTGCCGACCGCGACGCTTCACCGCCAGCGTCCGGATAGCAGCGACCAACTCACCCCCATCCACCGGCTTTACGAAATACAGATCGGCGCCGGCCTCGTAGCCCGTGATGCGGTCCCCGACCGCGCTTCGGGCGGTCAGGATGATGACGCCCACGGGATACGCCGCCGCGAAGCGCGCGACATCGAAACCGCTTTCATCTGGAAGGTTGCCATCGATCACGACAATGTCCGGCATCGACATGGCGAACCGCTTGTAGAATTCTCTTGCATTCACCGCCGACGCGACCGTCAGCCCCGAAAGGGACAGCAAATCCTCCAAGGCGACGCGGAAATCCACATCGTCCTCGACCAGCAGAACCTGGATCACCTTGCCATCGACTAAATCCGGGGGAGATTGCATACTTGTTCCGCCTAATCCTCGTCTATTGTTTGTCCCAATCTGCACGTCGATCATGTAAAAATGATATGCCAAACATAGTGATTTTTACAAACTAAACCTCCTAAACACAAGTCAAGGTTCTCGTCTGGATTGCGTTTCGCGTAGAGGAATGAAGCGCGCGGGGATTGTCGGCGGCGAAGTTTCGTGAGTTACGCCGCTATTTGCTGAGCCCTTACGGTGTCATGATAGCGTTGTTCGGCCTCGGCGGGCGGGGTGTGTAGGCGGGTGGCTCCAGCCCACGCTCTATATGCCGGCGCACGGTCTTGCGGTCGAAACCGGTACGTCGGGCGATGGCGGAAACGGATAGCCCTTGGCGGGCAAGGTCCAGGATCATGACAAGGTCGCCAAGCTTAATCACCGGCATCCTCCCCGCAGACAGCGGGAGACAGGATGGCGTAGAGATGGCCGCAAGGTCCAGGGGGCACGCCCCCGGGGCCTTGCCCTCTGCCAAAACTGGGGACTTTTCATTCGCCACTTCTGGAGAGTTTTATCCCGCCAGCGACAGCACCGCCGGGACCGGTTGGCGGTACCTTGTCCCGGCCCTCGACTAGGCATAGATTGTCGGGTGAGAGGAGCGGACAGCGATGGACCCGAAGGGTATCGACCACTTGGTGATGGTTACGGGGCGGGGAGACGGCTGGAGCGCACTTCACGCACAACCCAATACCCTCCTTCCCCACCCCTATGGAAAGCCGCGGTCAAGACGTCAGGCGTCCGTATGAGATTGAAGGCCAGGTCGCTTGGTCTGTTCAGAACCGTTTCTCCAAACGAATAGCCGTAGCGGGATCCCATAGACAGGGCCCGCATTTCATATCGGAGCCGGAATTGGCCTTCCGGCGTCATGGACAGGACCTCCCGGGCGGTACATGCACCCCGATCGAGCAACGAACCGAAGAACAGCGCCTCCTGGCTCCTTGGGGCATGGCTTTGATTGCTTTGGATTTAAAATGCCTTTTTCTTACAGAATATTCCCAAATGAAAGAAGCTCGAATAGTTAGTAGCTTGACCACAGAACAAACCGTGGCCAAGCTACTTTCTTCCTACGGCGTAAACCGCATTTTCCCCTCATTCCAAATAGCGACGACACGCGATTGGCCCGGAGCACCAGATTGGCCGGTTCCAGTAATCATTACATTGTCAATTTTGCCATGACATGTGATGAAAACTCCGTATACATTGCTGAGTGCCTCCATCTGCTTTGTCCATTTTTTCAATTCATCGACACTGGCTATTCCGGAGGCCCCGCTGTAAGATATTACTCTTACAGAATCCAGGCTCTCCTCGAGCTGAACAATAATTTGCCGATCTTCGCATAGTGCGGACACAGTCCGTGTGACACTCCGAGGAAGTGCGAGTTCTACGAAAGGGGGAGGCCCCTGTTCATCTCCCTTACCATCAATCGGCGTTGCAGCGGCGCTGGCAAGCACAAGCGCAGTCATGTAAGCCAACATAGGTCACCTCAGTTTTCAGGGCACGTTGCATTGGGTTGATAGCTGTCCGACTTCACCGAAAACTTCCATCGATTGTCGGGAGACCATTGAGTTTGATTGTTGTCATTATAATAATATTCATTCATTTGTCCGGCATGATAAATGTACTGCCTAAGATTGTTAGTATCAACTCCTGACTGAGATGCAATCCAATCCATGTATTGCCAATCATTTCCACTAGGCTTATCGTGATTCCAATCAGGTGTGATTTGAGCACCGCTACTATGTACAGTAGGGTGGCTATGGAGAATACCAACGACCTGTGTCCAACTACTGAACCCAAGGCTCTGGGGGGAGGAGTTGAAATCGGGAACGCCTGATGAATTTCCTATCAGCATTCTCGTTTGGCCCAATGTGCCGTCGGCATTCCGAAATATAACTGCACCGTATTCGATGTTTGCTGTATCCGGCGCGTTGGCTATCCGGTTTCCCAGGGCCTGTGCAAGCCCATCGGATCGCCGATCCTGGCATTCGTCGAACGGTATCAGGTCATCGGTATCCTCGCCCTCGCCGCCCGCGATCTGCTCGAGTTCGTCGCCCATGAGCAAGCGGATACCCTCGAACTCACCACTGAAATGCCTCATTTCATCTCTCCTTAAGTTTTCGCTCTAGTTTGTGGACGTCAACTCCGGCCCCGGACTGTCCGGGACCGCATGCTTGGACAGGCGCATGGAAGGTTCTGCCGCCTTCGCCTGCCCGGCATCGGGTACGAACTCCAGTCGACGCGCATGGCCGTCGACGATTTGGTAGACGATGTCGGCCGTCTCGATCGTCTGCGGCCTATGGGCGACAAGCAGGCGGGTTCCACCGAGCTGCTTGATCGCATCGACGACCCGCGCCTCGGTGCGGACATCCAGGTGCGCCGTGCCTTCGTCGAGCATCAGCATGTCGGGCCTCTGGTACAGTGCACGTGCCAGGAGGATGCGTTGCTTCTGGCCACCGGAAAGGTTCGATCCCATGTCCCCGACCGACGTCTCGTACTTCATCGGCATCTTCAGTATGTCGTCATGGATAGACGCCTGCCGGCAACACCCGACAACACGTTCGATGTCGTAGTCCGGATCGAAGAAGGCGATGTTCTCCGCCAGGGAGCCGCTGAAAAGGATGTCATCCTGGCTTACGACGCCCAGCCGGCTGCGATAGCGCCGCACTCCGTATTCCTGCAGGGGAATGCCGTCGACGAGCATCCTGCCGGAAGTCGGCTGGAGCAGACCGCAGAGGATCTTGAAGAGGGTTGTCTTGCCGGCGCCGGAGGGGCCGACAAGGACGGTGGTCCTTCCAGGATCGATCCGCATCGATACACCCTTCAGGATGAAGGGCTGGCCGAACCCGTAGGAGAAGCTGACGTTCTGGAGCTCTATCGTTCCCAACGGCGCGGCCGCGGCCATCTTCTCCGTGGGCTCCCCCGGTTCCAGGGCGATGTCGGATATGCGCTCGAGGTGAACGTCGAGCAGCCGGTAGCTCATGACCTGGTCGACCAGGCGGGTCGTCGCACCGATGAAGTGCTGCTTGTAGGCCTGGAAGGCGAAGACCATGCCCAGCGAGATGTCGCCGCTGAGCACCATGCCGATCGCGATGTAGATGAAGACGATGTTCTCGATTCCGACGACGAAGCCGTTGGTCGTCTCAAAACCTGCCGTCAGCCGGCCGAGGCGGAGATTGCCATTGACGAATTCCGCCTTCCGGTTCTGCCAATGGCGCTGCCGGTTGCCCTCCTGGCAGAACGTCTTGATCGCCGCGATGCCCCGCATATTCTCGATGAACGCCGATGTTTCCAGCGCCTGCGCGGTCAGCACGTTGGCGTTGGCGAACTTCATTGACTTGAAGAACACCGCCTTAACCGCCGCATAGACCAGGATGATGGCGACGGTCAGCGAGGCGAGAAGCGGCGAGTAGACCACCATGAGACAGAGGGTCGAAATCGCCAGGATCCCGTCCACAGCGGAACTCACCAGGCCTTTGCTTAGGAGGTCGGTTATCGGCTGCAGGGAGGAGAAGCGGGATGAAATGTCCCCCAGGTGGCGCTTCTCGAACCAGGCGGTAGGCAGGAACAGGGTGTGCCGGAAAAGGTTGACCGCCGTCTGGAAGCCGAGGCTGTTGCTGAGGCTGAGGACGAGCCGGCTTCGAACCCACAGGGCGGCGGCGTTCAAGAGCAGCAGTCCGGCGAAGCCGAGCGCGATGATGTTCAGCAGGTCGAAATCGGAGCCTGGCAGGGCGGTGTCGATCGCTATCTGCATGTAGAATGGTATCGCGAGCGCCACTGCCTGCATGATTGCCGACAGGACGAGGATACGTCCCAAGGCCGGCCCGAGACCGCGTATCTTCGACCATAGCTGGCCAAACCGCAGCCGGGCGCGACTGGTGTTGGGCGTGAAAGCGGCGCTCGGCGTCAACTCCAACACGATGCCGGTGAAATGCTCGGCGATTTCCCTTTCTGCAATGCTCCGCATACCCCTGGCTGGGTCCAGGATATAGTAGGTCGTGCCTTTCGCCCGGACCTGTATCCTGTCCAGCACGACGTAATGGTTGAGATCCCAATGCAGGACCGCCGGCAGCCCCAGTTTAGACAGCGACGGGATGTCGCTCTTCAACGCCCTGGTGTGGAAACCCATCTGATCGGCGATGGCGATCACGTCCTTCAGCGAACTTCCGCGCGCGGAGAGAGGATAGCGCCGTCGCAACGCCGACAGCCCGTCCTTGTCACCGTAGTGGCGCGAGATCATAGCGAGGCAGGCCAAGCCGCACTCTCCCGCCTCGGCCTGGCGGACGAACTTCTCCGGCGTGAACAGGTCGGTCATGCTTGTCATGTGCGTTTCCTGACCGCGTTGAGCGGCTGCAGCAGCCAGTCGAGGAACGACCTGCGCTCAAGAATTATGTTGCCCGTCAGGGTCATCCCCGATTGAAGCGGAAGGGACCGCCCGAAAGCGGTGGCGGTCTCGTTGGCGAGGCGCACCTTGATTGCGTACACCGGTTCGCCGACCTTGATCGGCGTGTCCAATTCGCCCGGCGCGTACGCGATGCCCGAAATGGACTCAATCTCGCCACTGAACGTTCCGAATTGCTTGTACGGGAACGCGTCATAGGAAACGCGTACCGGTTGCCCGACCTTGATGAAACCTACCGCCCTGGACGGAGCGTAGAGGTTGACATGGAAATCGGAGTCTTCCGGCAGTATCACCATGAGCGGAACGCCGGGCTCTATGCCTTTGCCAGGCGAAGCCTGGAGGGCGGTAACGCGACCCTCGATCGGCGCCACCACGGTATAGCCCACCTCGACTTTCGTTCGCGACTTCTGCTGGGAGATGGAACTGAGCTGCCCCTCAAGCTCCGCCAACTGCCGGCGTTCGTCCGCAGGCAGCCGCTCAAGTTGGGCCTCTAGGTCTTGGCGCCGGACGCCGAGCTGGACCAGCTGTTGGTTGAACTGCTCAAGCCGCTGCTGCTCGATAAGGAGCGACTGTTCGCGGCGGTCCAGTTCCAACCTGCTCAGGTATCCCTTCTCGACCGTCGGGCGGATACGCTCCAGTTCCTCGGTCTTCGACTTTACGATGGACGCCTGGATCTTCATCTGGACTCGGATGGATCGCTGCTCCATGGCGACCGCTTCGAGGGTCCGGCCAAGCTTGTCCCGTTCCGCGGCCATGACGCTCCGCGCGGCTGCGATCTGGACGCCGACGCTGTCTTTCTGGCTGTCCAGCGCAGTTAACGTGTCATTGGCCGCACCGCGATGGCCCTCATCCCGTATCTCCACCCCAATGAAGACAAGCGGCTGCCCTTGGTGAACCCTCTCGTTTTCCCGCACATGGACACGCTCCGCGACGCCTGCCCGAGGTGCCAGGACCTTCGCGGAGGGCTTGGTCGTTACGACGACCCCCGGCACCGTTTCCGTCCTGGGATACGTGGCGGTCATCGCCCAGATGATGAGGCCTACGCTTACGACGGCGATTACGGCAACGAACTTGGAGCTGATGCGGCTGTCCGTCAGCACGACCTCTCCGTAGAGGCGTTGCCGCCTCGCCTCGGCCACCTGCTCGCGGAACAGCACGCCTGCCTGGGAACCGGCCATGGTCAGGCAGTCCGCGACGACTTGCGTGTTTCCTCAGGAAACGTGATCTGAATGATGTCCGCCCGCGCCAAGTCCTTTACGATCGCACCCAGGGTCTCTACCGGAAACTCGGGCAACTGCCGCTGCAATTGCGCCATATTGACGCTTACGCCGGCGGATAGGGCGGCCGCGACAGCCCTGTGCGCCCCGCGCAATGGTATGGCGGTTCCATTGATATCGAACTGGGCCTGGTCCCTATCAACGTGACGGGAGTTCAGTATCAGCTTGGCAGACATCGGAAGCGGATCCTTAGCCTGGTCGAGCAATGTCGCGATGTTGAAGGGAGACACCACGCGGTCGCGCTGCTGGGAGCGTTCGCGAAACGCTTGGACGGTTTCCGGCCTCGTCAGCAACTCGCCGACGGCCGCAACCGCGTCTGCGACACGCTGGCTGTCATGCGCCTCCCCGACGAGAGAGTGCCGAACCTCAAGCAGGTCGGGCAGGACCGACGCGCATGCCCACACGAGATAGTCGAGCATGAGCGGTGCGTGGATCGCCACGGTCAGATGCAGCGTATCGCTCCCCTCCACCGGCTCGACGCGGTGCCACCACCCCCGCGGAACGTAAAGGGTGTCACCAGCCTCGAGTATCTCGTCCATCACCGGCTCTGCCGGAAGCTCATCCTTCCGATCGTTGCTCACCTGGTTGCTGACCGGCAGGAGATGCGTGGGTTCATAAATGCGCCAACGCTTCAGCCCTCCGATCTGGACGACGAAGACATCGTGCGTATCCCAATGGACGTTGGTTGCAGGCTCGCCACCAAGGCACGCGTATGCGTTGGATGTCGTTTGCGCACCGACGAGCCGGCCGATTTCAAGGCAAACGTCGCGCACCTGCGTCGATACCAGTTCGATGCGGTTAAGCACCACCGTGGCCCCCGATGCCAGCATCTGGTACAGGCGATCCTTGCGGACACGCCTGCGCCTGAGCCCGACATCCATGTATTCCTCGACGTAATGCGACGGCTCGACACGCCCTTTGTGAAGGACCTTCAGCAATTCGCGGGTTGGATCTTGAAAATCCAACGCCTGGTCGATCGTAGACCAACCGAATGGAGATGGATCGAAACACTTACGTTTCAGCCACGGCTTTTTTTCAAAGTACAATGAACGGAACTCAGCCCGACTTGTATCGAAATTGAACATTCTTTCCTCGCACTGCCGCGCATTAATATCTTTAATTCATCATTTTTCAGACCCAACCCAAGGTGAACATTTTATCTTTTTGTTCAATTTCATTAATTGCTATATAAACATCCAAATGGTTGTCAAATCCAATATTTTTGATTGGGAAATAAATAGAAGTTGACATGAGAAAATCTATTTAATGTCAAGTTATTATGTGAAAATAGAATCATTCTCCATTGATAGGTCAAAGCCATGGTCGATCCGAGGCACCTTCGGGATTATCATCAGATTTTTGCAATTACGCGCGTTGGCAGGAGGAGCGCGGAGAGCCCAAGGCCGTTCGGCATCCGCAAGCTTTCAATCCGGATACCACCTTCGCCTCGCTGAACGACAAGGGGGGCGAAGGGCAGCCTACGCAGATGCAGACGGCGCCGCTCGCCGCCCTGCTGAACGGCATTTCCGAGAAGCACCTCGACCGGCTGGCTGCAGCCATCATGGCGGAACGGGGCGTAGTGCTGGTCTCCTGGCCGTTGATTTCCACGCGGAACTGACCCGGGATTTCCATCGAGAAATGGCTCTGACTCATATTTGCTGCTGTTGCGGGCCACGCTTTTGCTGATTCACCGGAGGATCAGCAACGCAACATCGATTTCAGCGCACCGGCCTCACGCCGCCCGGGTTTGTAGCAGACGAAATGAAGGTTGCCGGGGATCGCGTCCAAGTTTGGCTTCGATCACGCTATCCCTCAGCAACTTGTCCAGGCTGCGGGCGGCCAAGCCGGAGGGTTCAAAGCAGATATATGCGGCGCCCCGCTGATCTGCCTCTTGGCGGTCGGCAAGTAGAGTTGACAATCGTGGCGCGTCGATTTCGGTGCGATGCTGTCCTGTGCGGGCGGCGCATCTTCTGCGAGCAGTTCGATGACAGCGTGCTGGCTCGTTACGGTGACCTGCACGACCGTTCAAGTCGCGCTCACGTTGTCCAGCAGCCGGGCGAACAGGTCCCTGGTGAGCCGTTCGAACTCTCGCTCTTCCAAGGGAGCTTCAATCGACCGCCGCGGTTAAGCTCGAGCCTCGCGGTATCCGCGTCCGCTGTCACGTTTCCTCCTCGTAGTCCCTGATGTCCGCAGGGTCCCAAACGGCGCCGCGCTGCCGTCGCAGCCCGCCGTCCCTGGATGGCGCCGCCTGTGCAAGCTCCGCCTCGACCCTTTCCGCCTTCTCCGATCCCGCGGCTCGTCCGCGGCGGCGGGGGAGCTCCGATACATGCCCAGGCTGCGCGGCGCTTTCTGCCTGGGCGCCAATGCACCCCCCTCCAATCGCGGAACCACCTGCGGTGCTCACCGGATGGATACAGGCAATCCAAGACCGCCAGACGCTCATAAACGAACCCATCAAATGGGACCATGCAGCGCGCCCGCTACATGACACTGGAAACAATCAACCCGCTCAGCGATGATCCCATCGTCATACTGCCGGATGTGGCTGCGTGACAATCCCGGCCAGATACGCCGGAGAGCGCGATGACCCCGCTGTTCCCACATCACCGCCAGGGACGTGATCCGGACAGCACATGCAATGTGATGGAATAACGAATATAAGGCGCCGTGAATGAGAGAGGCAGAATGGTAAAATTCGGGCCATCGAGAGCGGAAAGAACCGATATTCACGCCCCCATCCACCGCCTTAACCTGAACCTGCTCTACCCGCTTGACGCTATCCTTCATGCGCCGACTTTGACCGAAGCCGGACGGCGCGTGCGGCTGAGCCAATCGGCGATGAGCCACGCACTGCGACGATTGCGGGAGCATTTTGCCGACGATCTCATCACCTATTTGAATGGTGAAACGCAACTGACGCCGCTGGGCCTCGCACTTCGCGACGAGGCCCGCCGTGTCATGCGCGAGGTCAACGGAACCTTCAATTTTTCTCTGGTCTTCGACCCGCTGACCTCCTCGGGGACCATCACAGTGGCGGCACCGGATGCCATCGAGCAAATTCTGCTCGGCACTGTGCAGCGGTTGCTGGTCGACGCAGCACCGAAACTGACCGTAAGCGTCATCCCGCTCGACGCAAGCGATCCGCGCCGCGTGCTTGATCAGGGGGCCGACCTGCTCGTCCTGCCGATGGATGCCGCGCTTCCCGAACTGGAGCAAGTGCCGATCATCAAGGATTCTGTTTCCTGCATGATATGGACGGGACATTCCAGGCTTGGCGACCAGTACGAGATTGATGAGGATACGTACCGAGCTGCGCGACACGTGATCGCGCGTGACGAACGGCTATCGGTGTTTGCCAGCGATCCGCGGGCATCGGAATTGCTGAGAGCCCGTCAAATCGTGATGCGTACCACCTCGCAGGCGGCCTTGCCGGCGATCATCATCGGCAGCGATCTGGTTGCCACCGGAAGCGTGTGGCTCTTTCAATATTATGCATCGATCCTGCCGGTAAAAGTAGTCGGGGCACCCTTTGTCAGGCCCGCTACCTCCATCGTCGCGCAATGCGCGGCGCATAAACGCCGCGATCCGATGCTGGCCTGGTTCGTCAAGCAGATTAAGGAATATACCCGGTCAGCCCCCGGACAACGGTCATGATCGATGCCGCTCATGGGGGCATGAACACTTCTAATTTGCCTGTCACATGAGTGAAGCATAGCCTCTCCCTCGATAGGAAAGTCCGGCGGGCACGTTATTGCGCCAAGACACGGGACTACTATCAGCAGGGGTACGGCTGCGGTTGCACCGGTTGAGGATCGCCACCGCATTATCCGCCGTGAGGCGCTAACCGTTTGGCTACAGGGATTTCGTTCGGTCCGGGCGCGGCGATGCTGCGCGGGATGACGCGCGTCCTGGGAGAGGGGAGTACATGCTGTTTCTGACTGGTAAGAAGGGGTGTCGTCTGCTCGGGTTTTCCAGCCTGAGTGTCATCGCAGCCCTCGGAATGGGGGTGGCCCCCACCGCCACGGCCCAGATCGCGCAGACGGACGAGATCAACGTTCCCGAGATGCCGATGGACCGTGCGCTGGATGCCATCGGCAGGCAGTCTGGCGTTACGGTCAATTTCGACCCCGACGCGGTCAAGGCACTCAATTCGCAATCCGTTCGCGGCGCCCGGTCGGCATATGAAGCGATTGAAGCCGCAACCCGCGGCACAAGTCTCGTCGTCGTTCGAGACGCCAAGGCGGGCTTGGTCATCCTTAGCGAAATCATCGTGACAGCGCGGCGCGACGAAGCGGAAACCAGTGTGCTGGTGCGCCAGGCAAGCACCTCCGACCGCAACGGCCTGGGCCTGCGCAACCAACCGCGCAATACGCAGGTCATTACAGCGAAGACGATTGAGGAACAGCAGGCGCTTAACATTACGGACATCCTGCGCAACGCGGGTGGCGTGTCGGCCCAGCTCAACACCCCCAACAGCGGCGCCACCTATACGATACGCGGCTTTTCCGCGGGTGGGTTGGTCAACGGCTTGACCACCGCATCGCAATATGGGGTCCCTGCCGGTGCCGATCAGCCGGTCGCCAATATCGAGCGGGTCGAAGTCCTCAAGGGCCCCGATGCTCTGCTTGCCGGGTTCGGCAATATGGGCGGCAATATCAATGTAGTAACGAAGAAGCCCAGCGCCGAGGAACGGCTTGCCGTCAGCTTCGACACGGGCTCTTTCGGGTTGGCGCGGGGTGTGGTTGACGCCAACAGCGCGATCACCGAAGACGATACGCTGTCAGGGCGCTTGATCGCCAGCGGGCAGACCATGGACCACAATTACGGTGGCTATACCGGCGACGAGAACTGGCTGATCGCACCGTCGCTGCGATACAAGGATCGCCTGACCGACATCGTGATCGGCGCCAGCCTCAATGAGGCGACTGTCGGGATCGGTGCCTATACGCTGTTCGACAACAAGACGCGTCAGCTCATCGACCGCGATCCCTCGGTGCCGATCTATTCGTCCAAGCAGGGTATCCGGATCTCGACCCACCGCTTCTACTTCGATGCGACGCAACAGATCGTGCCGGGCATCGAGTTCGTGGCACGCGGGATGCGAGACGAAACCCTGCTGACGACCCGGGCCGCCAATGTTGGCTATAGCCGCGCGGGCGATCTGGTCGCCGATATCCAGGGTTCGCGGCAGAAAGGCACGGCCAATTCGGTTGACGGCTTCGTCCGGGTCAAGAGGACTATCGGCGACGTGTTGGAAGCCAATTTTAATGCGGGGTACAATTATAGCGACGGCGATAGCGCGCAGCGCAGCGGCCTGGTCTATACCCGGGTTTCCAATCTCACGCTGGGCGCCAATACCACCGTCCCGGTCGTCCCGTTTTCGCCATTTGGCGATGTACTAGTCCAAAACGGGGGCAAGCAGGAAGGGGTCTATGGCCAAGCCCTGATCGAATTCTGGAAGATCAAGGTTCTGGGTGGCGCTCGCAAGAACTGGTTCGAAAGCCAATCACAGACGTTCTTCGCCGGGCCGGGGCCGGTCGTGGTGCGGCGCAAGGACGGCCTGTCGCCCAGTGGCGGCATCATCTTTGATGCGACGAAAGACATCTCGATCTTTGCAAACTACGCCCGTGGTGAGCAGGCCAGCTTCGCCGTGTCAAAGGACGGCAGCATCCTGCCGAACATCATCACCACCAACAAGGAAGCAGGCGTCAAGATCGACCTCTTCAACAAGTATGCAACAATCAACGCGTCCTATTTCGAACTTCAGCAGGACAATATCATCGTGCGTGATCCCACCGATCCCACGAACCTCTTTCCGGGTCCGGGCCAGCGCGGGCGTGGCATCGACTTGAACATTGCGGGTGAGTTGCTGCCGGGATGGACGGTCCTGGCATCGCTCACGCGCACCAAATATAAGCTGCTGACGACCAACGCCTCTCAGACCGTCATCGCGCAGCAGCCCCGCGACACCTACAGCATCTATTCCACCTATCGTACGGAGCTGTCGGAAGACGTCAGCGGGGGCGTATCGGCGGGCCTGTACGGGCGATCGAGTTCCTTTGCCAACAATCTGGGCCAATATGTCGTGCCGTCGTCCCGACAGGTCGATGCCAACGCCTTCCTGAGTGTCAGCGACTTCGACATCAATGTCGGGATCCGCAACATCTTCGACCGGCGGAATTACGGGTCGGCGTCGACCTTCACCTATGTGCCGGTCGGTGAACCGCGGAACGTGCGTCTGAGCATCTCCAAACGCCTGTTCTGATTGGGTAGTTGCAACCAATGATACCGCCCCCAACCAATGTCGAGGAGACCCGCCAAGAAGCGGGTCTCCAGTCCACCCAGTCCACCCGCGAGCGTTGGGCGCATGCCTGGCGGTTGAGCACGCGCTATTTCGTTTCAGACGACTGGAAATGGGCTTGGTTTCTGGTCGTCTGCTACTGCGCGATTGAGATTGGCACGACCTATGCGTTCTTCTGGTCCAACCAATGGCAGCGTCAGTTCTACGACGCGATTGAGCAGCGGCAGGGCGCCAAGTTCCTGCCGCTGGTCGTGATGTTCCTGATGATTGCAGCGCTGGAAGTGGGGACCATGTTCGCCCACAACATCGTCAACTGGACGCTGTCGATCCGGTGGCGCAGATGGCTGAACGACTGGTATCTCGGTCGTTGGTTCGCGCGGGATCGCTTCTACGAAATCGAACGGCTGCGCATGATCGACAATCCCGATCAGCGTATTGCCGAGGATATCAGGTCGTTCACATCGATCGGTCTGCATTATGGCACGTCCCCGTTCGCTATCCTGATCGGCGTCATCTTCAGCACGGTTCGCGCGGTCGTGTTCGCCTCCATCCTTCTGCAAACCTCGTCGCCAATTTCAATTCCGCTGTTCGGTTACGAGATACCGCTACCGGGCGGTGATCTGGTCTGGTTCTCGATCGCTTACGTCATTTTTGGCACCGTGTTCATCACCTGGATCGGGAAGCCGTTCATCCGGCGCAAGATGCGCGAGCAGCATTATGAGGCCGATTACCGCAGTGCCTTGTTGCACATCCGGCGCAATGGCGAGCAGATCGCCTTTTCCGGCGCGCAGGCAACCGAGCGGGAGGGACTGCGGATCGCGTTCGATAATATCCGCCGGAACTGGTATCCGCTGATGCTGGCAAATGCCGGTTTGAGTGCGGGGCAGAATATCTATCAGCGGGTCATGACCGTCGTACCGCTGTTCCTGACCGTTCCCAAATATTTCGCTGGCGCGATCACTTTCGGCCAGGTGCAAAGCGCGCGCGATGCCTTTACGCAATTCTCATCGAGCCTGTCATACATCGTTGCCGCCTATCCTTCGATAGCCGCGCAGATCGCCAATATCAATCGTCTGAAGGCATTGGAGGATGCGATCAATTACGAGCGGCCGCGCGGGATCGGCTTCATCGCCGGTGGAACGCCGGATGGGGTGGCGATCAATGCCGTGGGTCTGCACCTGCGCCGTCCCAACGGTGAGCCATTGCTGCAGGTTGCCAACTGGACGATCCGCGACGGCGAACGCTGGGTGATCCAGGGGCCGTCTGGCACAGGCAAGACGACGCTGCTACGGGCGATCGCCGGGTTATGGCCGGATGGCGCGGGACAGGTGGCGATGACGCGGCGGGGCACCGCCATGCTGGTACCGCAGCGCCTGTATCTGCCGCTCGGCACGCTGAAGGGAGCGATCTGCTTTCCCGACCGGGCGGAGGATCATGACGACGCGACCATCGCGACGCTGCTGGAGAAGGTCCGGCTCGAAAAGCATGTCGATGCCATGCATGAGTTGCGCATGTGGCAGGATGAGCTGTCGCCCGGCGAGCAGCAGCGGGTCGCGCTGGCGCGCATCCTGCTCCAGCGTCCGACCTTGCTGGTGCTGGATGAGGCGACCAGCGCGCTCGATGCGGACAACGCCTCGCATTTCTATCAATCGGTGCTGGAGGCGCTGCCGGACGCGACCATCGTCAGCGTCGTGCACAATGAAAAGCTGGCAGCCTATCACACCCACCGCCTGCAACTGGATCACGGCCATGCAAACCCGGCCCGGATCGAGGTGAAGCCATGACCATGTTGCTGACCCAGACCGAAGCGGAGCTGCGCGATGCGGCACAGTTGGCGGTCGAACTGGCGGGCAAGCGCGGCGCGCGTGCCCGTGCCTCGGTTCATCACGAAGGCGTCGCCAAGATCGCCATGCGCAATGGTGAGATCGAGACGGCCGAGCGCAGCGGATCGCAGGGTCTGAGCCTGACCGTCTTTCACGATCAGCGGCGCGGATCAGCCTCGACCGCCAGGCTGGACCGCGCGGCGGTCGAGCGCTTGGTCGAAGAGGCGATGCTGATCGCCAGCCACGTCCAGCCCGATCCCGATGCCGACATGCCCCCGATGGAAAGCTTGGCTTTTGCGGGTCCCATGCCGCCGATTTACGCCGAAAGCCTGCGCAGCCCGGAAACATTGCTGGAGGCTGCTGCCACGCTGGATCACGTGGCAAACGGCATCGCCGCCTCGGACAGCCGGTTGCGCGCGGGTGAGTCGGTGGCGGTGGCAACCGAAGGGCTGTGGGCGCTGGCAACCAGCGACGGCTTCTGCCGCAGCGTGATGCGGTCTAACGACACGCGCTGGACGGTGATGCTTGCGCGGGACGAGGGCGGCAGCACGTCCGATTTTTGCCAATCTCAGGAACGCCGGGTCAATGCGCTGCTTCCCGCCGAACAGATGGCGATGATCGCCGCCGGGCGCGTGCACCGTTCGTTGGGCGCGAAGGGGGTGGGCAGCCGGCGATGCCCCGTTCTTTTCGAACCGCGTACCGCGGCGACCCTGGTCGGCGAACTGGCAGGCGCCCTGACCGGCGCGGCGCAATATCGCCGGATGAGCTTTCTCCCGGATCCGGTTGGACGCCGCGTGGCCGCGCTCCATCTGGACCTTTGGGAAGATCCGTTCGAGCCGCTGGGGCTTGCGAGTGGTGGTTTTGACAGCGAAGGCGTCGCCGGATCGTCGCGCCTGGTCCTGCGCCAAGGGATGGTTGAGGGGTTGTTCCTGTCGAGCTTTTCGGGGCGCAAACTGGGGTTGGCCTCGACCGGGAACGCAGACGGATTTTACAATCTCCGCCTGACCAGCACAGCCGATAGCGGGGACGGCGACGCGATGCTCCGCATGCTGGGTACCGGCCTGATTGTCACCCAACTCCAGGGCGGCAAGACCGATCCTGCCAGCGGCAACTGGACGCGGGCGGTACAGGGCCTATGGGTTGAGAGCGGAGAGGTGGTCCACGCGGTCACCGATGTGACCCTGGCAAGCACCCTGCCCGCGATGTTGAATAGTATCCGCGCAGTCGGCCGCGACACGGAGCGGCTGGGGGCGATCCGCACCGGCTCGATCCTGATAGATGATATGCAGGTAGGAGGCAGGGCATGAACGGCGGCGATACGGCGCTCGACCACGCACGAGCACGTCTGCTTGGCCCGGCGGGGTTGGACGATGCCACCATCAGTCGGGCGCTGGGTGTGCTGGCCGCTGGCGGGGCGGACATCGCCGAACTCTTCTTCGAGACGACCAGCATGCGCGGCTGGCAACTTGAAGGCAGCCGCGTCACCCAGGGCGGCTTTTCGATGCGGCAGGGCGTGGGTGCCCGGACGGCCCATCACGGGCAGGTGAGCTTTGCACATTCTGCCGACATCCGTGCGGGCGCGCTGCTCGACACGGTGCAGGCCGTTCGGACGCTGGAGCGGCGGGGCGCGGTGACGAACCATCCGCACGGTATCGCGTTGAACCGCCGGGGGGCGGACCACCATCTCTATCCGGTGATCGATCCGGTCGCGGTCGAGGATGCGACCACCTGGATCGCGATCCTGAAACGGATCGACGAACGCGCGCGCGCGCATGACCCGCATATCGTCAGCGTCAATGCCAATGTCCGTGCGACCGATACCACGGTTCTGGTTGCCGAAGCCGGCGGACTGCTGGTGGGCGATGTCCGCCCGATGACGATCCTGTCGGTTGTGGTGGTCGCCGAACGGAATGGCCAGCGCGCCCGCGGACAGGCCGGGCTCGGACGGCGTGCCGGGCTGGATGGCTTTCCGATTGACGCGGTCGATGGGATGGTGGCGACCGCCGTCACCATGGCGCTGAACAATCTCGATGCCATTCCCGCGCCGGTCGGTGAAATGCCGATCGTGCTGGGGCCGGGTTATCCGGGCGTGCTGTTCCATGAAGCGGTTGGCCATGGGCTGGAGGGTGATCATCACCGCAAACATCTGTCGGCCTTCGACGGCAAGATCGGCGAACGGATCGCCGCGCCCGGCGTGACCGTGATCGATGATGGCGGCATTCCGGGGCGGCTGGGATCGCTGGGCATCGACGATGAAGGCACTGCACCTGACCGGACGGTGCTGGTCGAGGACGGGGTGCTCATGGGGCTGATGCAGGACCGGCTGAACGCCGGTCTGATGAATGCCCGCCCGACCGGCAATGGCCGCCGCCAGTCCTATGCGCATCTGCCTATGCCGCGCATGACCAACACCTTCCTGGCGAACGGTACCGCTGATCCGGCCGATATCATTGCTTCAATCGATCGCGGCATCTATGCCACCGAGTTCGATGGCGGCCAGGTCGACATTGTTACCGGCCGTTTCAATTTCACCACCATTGCGGCTTGGCTGGTCGAAAAGGGCCGGCTGGTCGCCCCGCTTCGCGGCGCGACCCTGATCGGCGTCGGGCACGAGGCGCTACGCCATATCTCGATGATCGGCAACGACCAAGCGCTCGACACCGGCATGGCGACCTGCGGCAAGCAGGGTCAGTCGCTTCATGTCAGCGTCGGCCAGCCGACCCTGCGTATCGACCGGATGATGGTCGGTGGACAGGCCGGCTGAACCCACCTTTTCCCCAAAGGACGATTTATCATGCGTAATGCGACCGAACAGGATTTCGATGAGATCGTGATGAAAAACGACAAGCCCGTGCTGGTCGACTTCTGGGCCCCCTGGTGCGCGCCTTGCCGGGCGCTGGCCCCCACGCTCGAAGAGATGGCCAAGGAGTATGCCGAGGAGATGGAGATCGTGAAGGTCGATATCGAGGCCAACCCGAAGCTGGCAGAGCGGTTCGAGGTACGCGGTATTCCCTTGCTGATGGTGGTGAAGAACGGCGTGGAAACGGCCAGGACCTTCGGTACCGTGTCGCGCAGCCGCCTCGACGCATTTGTCGATACGCATATCGGGGCGGAATGATGGCGGACATCGCATTTCACGACGACCCGGCAATCAAGGCGCAGGCGCAGGCGCGGCTGCGGCATCACGTTGCGGCGGGCAGCTTCGTCTATTTTCCCGCATGGGAAAACGGACAGGCCAATGTCATCGGCGCTGTCGTCGAGGCCGACGACACGCCGGCTTATGCCGAGAGGCTGGGATACCCCATCGCCTTGGCCGAAGCCTTACCGGGATTGGTCAACGGCTTTCTCCAACGGGATGAAGCAGCCGCCTTCGCCGAAGCGTGGCTGGCGCGGACCCCAGTCGGCGTTGACCTTTCACGCATCGTCTCACAATTGGTGCTGTTTCTGCTCGATGATGCGGGGCTGGCCGCGATCACCGGCCGTCACCTTGAACTTGAGCAGTGCCGCCAGACTATCATGGCCCTGCACCGGCAAGCCATGGACGGCGACATGCCCGACCGGAAGGCTTGGAAATCCGTGCGCATGGCGGCGGTCGCAGCCACGGACAGGATTGGCGATGCGCCGCTTGATCGCCAGGCCGGCGGCGTCGTGGAAGCTGCGGCCTGGCCCGGTACGATGCGCACCGTCCTGCGCGATACGCTGACCGCGCGGGGTACACTCGACCTGACACGGTCATTGGCCGAAATCGACTGGACCGACGAAAAGGAAAGTCGGGTCTTCAAGCTTCGTGAGCAGGCCGAAAAGGATGGTTACAAAGCGGAGCTCTCTGGCCTGGAGCGCGTGTTCGCAATCCTTGATGGCGACCATCCGGCGCTTGCCCGTGGGTTCCGTCAGCGTCTGCAGCGACTGGAGGAATCGTCGGCGCAGTATCGCTCAATAGGCTGGCAGGCGATCGAGATGATGGAAAACGCGCCGATCATCGCAACGGCTTCCAAGCCTGCGAACAAGGAAGTCTGAAATGCAGGACGGACAGGCCGCAGACAGCCGGCACAGCAAGGTTCTGATCATCGGTTCCGGCCCGGCGGGCTATACCGCCGGTATCTATGCCGCCCGCGGCGCACTGTCCCCGATACTGATCGAAGGGCCGCAGCCCGGTGGCCAGTTGACCATCACGACCGAGGTTGAGAACTGGCCGGGCGATGAAAGCGTGCTCGGCCCCGAACTGATGGCACGGATGGGCGAGCAGGTCCGCAAGGCGGGTGTCGAGGTTGTCAGTGACCTGATCGTCGACGTTGATCTGACCCGCACGCCGTTCCTGGCGATTAGCGACGGTGGTACGCATTATACCGCCGACACAATTGTGGTGGCGACCGGCGCGTCGGCGCGTTGGCTGGGCCTGGAAAGCGAGGCGGCCTATCGTGGGCGCGGTGTATCAGCTTGCGCGACGTGCGACGGCTTCTTCTATCGCGGGCGGGTCTGCGCGGTTGTCGGCGGTGGCAACACAGCGGTCGAGGAGGCACTCTACCTCACCAATTTCGCCGAGAAGGTTTATTTGATCCATCGCCGCGATACCCTGCGTGCCGATCGGACCAATCAGAGGCGGCTCCGGGCCAACCCCAAAATCGAGATGATCTGGAATGCCGAAGTGGCTGAAGTGCTGGGCGATACGAGCAGTGTAAACGGCATTGTCCTGCGCAATACCCGTGACGGCACAACATCGCAGTTGTCGCTCCATGGCCTGTTCATTGCCATCGGGCACGACCCCGCCACCGCGCTGTTCAAGGGGCAACTCCATATGGATGAGGAGGGCTATATCCTCGTCGCCCCCGGCTCGACCGCAACCAGCGTACCGGGCGTGTTCGCGGCCGGAGATGTCCAGGACAAATTGTTCCGCCAGGCTGTCACATCGGCGGGCATGGGCTGTATGGCCGCACTGGAGGCCGAACGCTATCTGGCCGGGCACAACACCCATATGATCGCGACCGATGGCACCGATGCCAATTTGCAGATCTGAAGGGGAAACAGGATGACCAACCCCTTGCTGGATACGCTGGCCCTGCCACGCTTCGGCGACATCCGGCCTGATCATGTCGCTGTCGCGCTCGACAGGGCCATCGCCGATCATCAGGCGGTGGTCGCGACCATCGTGACGACCCGACCCACCAGCTTCGAAGCGGCGTGGTTGCCGCTGGAACGCGCCGATACCGCAATCGTCGCCGTCTGGTCGGTGGTGTCGCATCTCCACGCAGTGGCCGACACGGCTGAATTGCGGGCCGCCTTCGCCGTCGGGCAGAAGCGTCTGGTCGAGAACCATTTTCAGGTCATGCAAAACCGGGCCCTGTACGAGGTGCTGGTCGCCATGACTGCCACGCCGGATTTCGCCGGGCGGGCGCAAGCGGATCGCGTGGCGGTCGGGCATATGATCCGCGACTTCACGCTGTCGGGGGTCGCGCTGGAGACCGAGGACCGGGCGCGCTTCGCCAAGCTGTCGGTCGAGTTGACGCAACTGTCGACCGCGTTCGGCAATGCGGTACTCGATGCGACCGACGCCTGGTCCGAGGTGATCGAGGAAGAACGCCTGCTCACGGGCCTTTCAGAAGCGGACAAGGCGATGTTCGCCAACGCCGCCAGGGCCAAGGGACTGTCCGGCTGGCTGGTCACGCTCCAGATGCCCAGCGTTAATGCGGTCCTGACCTTTGCCCAGGATCGGGGTCTGCGCCAGCGTGTCTATACCGCATCGGGCACGCGCGCGTCAGATCAAGGCCCTCATGCGGGCCGGTTCGACAATTCAGGCCGGATCGCCGATATCCTGGAGCGGCGGCGTGAGGCCGCACGGCTGCTCGGTTTCCTTGATCCGGTTGAATGGTCGCTCGCCACCAAGATGGCCCCCGATGCGGGCGAAGTGCTGGTGTTTCTGCGCAATCTGGCTGCCCGGGCGAAACCGGCCGCCGAACAGGAATTGGCCACACTGGCCGATTATGCCGCCGCACATCTGGGGCTGGTGGAGATTCAGCCTTGGGATGTGGCCTATATTGCCGAGCAACTGCGTCAGGCGCGCTATGCCATCGACGAGCAGGAAGTGCGCGCATATTTCCCGGTCGAGCGCGTTGTCGCCGGGTGGCAGCGGCTTCTCGACCGGCTGTTCGGCATCCGGCTGATCGCGCGCGCAGATGTCGCAGTCTATCACCCCGACGCCTGCTATTATGACGTGGTGGACGAGGCGGGGTCAGTCTTCGCGGGTGTCTATGTCGACCTGCATGCGCGCGCCGGCAAGCGCGGCGGCGCCTGGATGGCGCAGGCGCGGCCGCGACTGAACGACGGCAATGTCCAGCGGGTGCCTGTCGCCTATCTCGTCTGCAATTTCGCGCCCAGGACAGAGGAGCATCCCTCGCTCCTTAGCCACAAGGAAGTCGTGACTTTCCTGCACGAGACCGGGCATTGCCTGCATCACCTGTTCACCCGGGTTGACCGCCCAAACATCGCGGGGACCAACGGTTTCGAGTGGGACGCGATCGAACTGCCCAGCCAATTGATGGAGGATTTCGCGTGGGACCGAACTGTCCTGCGCGACATGTCGGGCCATCATAACACCGGCGTGCCCCTGCCCGATGTGCTGTTCGACAAGCTGGTTGCGGCGCGGCATTTCCTGTCGGGCATGTCCATCGTCCGGCAGGTCGAATTCTCGCTGTTCGACCTTCTGCTCCACCTGGGAACGATGGGCAGCGACCCCATGGCGGTTGTCGAAGCGGTGCGCGATGAGATCGCCGTGGTTCATCCGCCCCCCTGGCACCGCTTCCCGCACGCCTTCACCCATATTTTCGCAGGCGGCTATGCCTCAGGCTATTACAGCTATCTCTGGGCCGAGGTGCTCGCCGCCGATGGCTTCCAGCGCTTTGCCGAAGCCGGACTGATTGATCGCCTCACGGCCATGAAGTTCCGTGAGGAAGTGCTGGCCCGGGGCGCCAGCCGGCCGACTGCCGACAGCTTCCGCGCGTTTCGCGGACGCGATGCCGATCCCGCTGCAATGCTCATTCGCCATGGATTGACCGCCAATGCCCACTGACCATGACACCGCCGCCGTCCGGACGTGGCGAAAAGAAGCGATCCGGCGGATCGAGGCAGACTATAACCGCTCGGCCGACACCCATCTCATCCGGCTGGATTTGCCGCGCTATCCCGGCATCACGCTCTATTTGAAGGACGAAAGCAGCCATCCGACCGGCAGCCTGAAGCATCGGTTGGCACGGTCGCTGTTTCTTTATGCGCTGTGCAACAGCTGGATCGGGCCGGACACCTGTATCATTGAGGCCTCATCAGGGTCGACGGCGGTCAGCGAGGCCTATTTTGCCAGGATGCTGGGGCTTCGGTTCCTCGCGGTCGTGCCTGCGACCACGGCCGCGCCCAAGCTCGATGCGATCCGTTTTCAGGGCGGCGAGATCCATGCTGTCGATGACCCGCGAACCGTGTACGACGTGGCACACCGACTCGCGGTGGAAACAGGCGGTCATTACCTTGACCAGTTCACCTATGCCGAGCGTGCGACCGACTGGCGCGGCAACAACAACATCGCCGAGAGCATCTTTACCCAGATGGCGGAGGAGGAGCATCCGATCCCAACCTGGATCGTCTGTGGCGCCGGGACGGGGGGCACGTCAGCGACGATCGGGCGCTATATCGCCTATCAGCGTCATGCGACGCGGCTCTGCGTTGCCGATCCGGTCCATTCGATATTCCATCGCCATTTCGACGACCCTTCGTTGACGTCGCTGCCAGATGGTTGTGCCAGCCGGATCGAAGGGATAGGGCGCCCGCGCGTCGAGCCGAGTTTCATCCCCTCCGTGATCGACCGGATGATCGCGGTGGAGGATGCCGACAGCATTGGTGCGATGCGTGCACTCTCTGCCAGGTTGGGACGCCGCGTGGGCGGATCGACCGGCACGAGCCTAATCGCCTGCGCCCAACTGATTGAGGAAATGCACGCCGCTGGCGAGCAGGGCTCGATTGTCACGATCCTGTGCGACGGGGGCGAGCGATATGATTGTACCTATTACGACGAACGATGGTTAGCGGAGCGTGATCTCAACTTTTGGGAGAAGGAAAAAGCCCTGAGCGCATTCATGTCGACAGTATCCATCCGGTGAGCCCCGCAGGTCGTTTCGCAATTGGCGGAGGTGCATTGGCGCCCAGGCGGCCGTTGCCTGTTCGGCCTTTCGCTTGGCCTTCCACTCCGTTCGTGCAGGCGCTTCTGCGGGATGTCGTTGATGCGGGCGAACACATCGGCGAGCCAGGCCTGGGGATCGATATCGTTCATCTTGGCGGTGACGATCATGCCGTACAGTATGGCGGCCCGTTCGCCGCCGCGGTCGGAGCCCGCGAACAACCAAGCCTTCCTCCCCAGGGCCACGCCGCACAAGGCGCGTTCGGCCGCGTTATTGGTCAGGCAGGCCCTTCCGTCATGCAGAAACGTGGTGAACTCCTCCCAGCGGGTCAACATATAGTCCGTCGCCTTGGCCACGGGTGCATGCCGGGACAGGGCGGCACGCTGCTGTCGCATCCAGGCTTCCAGTTCATCGACCAGCGGCTTGGCCTGCTCCTACCGGACTGCCAGGCGTTCGTCGGCCGATAGACCGTTGATCTCACGCTCCAGGTCGAACAGCACGTCGATGCGCTTCACGGCCTCCAGGGCGATGGGTGATATGTGGGGCGCTTTATCGCCACGACGCGCCGTTGGTGGCAATATCGGCCAGCTCAAAGAACTTGCGACAGCCATGGGCCCAGCACAGCGCGCTGGCCACAGGGGCTGACGCCGGACAATCGGAACCGTCACGCCTGCGGTGGATCGGTTCATAGCCACCGCGCTTAGCGAAGCAAATCCCCTCCTCTCTTCATATTCCCACCATCCGCCTGCACCAATTGATCCGGGCACGCAGAATTCTATCAATCAGGCTTACCGCAAGATGACCGATGGCTGACGCTTACAATACATTTCCAGGAAGCAGAGCAGGCCAGCGACGCCCATTTTCACTCTCTGTTGTTACCTATATGTTACCTGCGGGGTTTTGGTCGGCGCTTGGCGCGGACAGCAAAAACCCCGGCAAAATTCTGATATTGCAGGGGCTTTATTGGATGTGGAAAATCGGCTTGGCTGATGGCGCGACAACTTTACCGTAAATATATATACGAGCAACTCACCCTAAGATCGGCCACCTAAACCAATCCCAGTTCCAACCGGGCACTGTCCGACATGCGTGCCTGGGACCAGGGCGGCTCCCAGACAAGATCGACGACCACCAAGGTTACACCCGGCACCAGGGAGACTAGGTGCTGTACTTCCGCCGGCAGGGCGGAGGCGACGGGACAGGCGGGCGTCGTCAAGGTCATCTCAATATGGATCATGCCATTCTCACGCACCTGCACGTCATAGATCAGGCCCAGATCAACCAGATTGACGGGCAATTCCGGATCACGAATGGTGCAGATCGCTTCCATCACATCGGCCTTCAGCGCCGCCGTGTCGAAGGTGCGCTGGACGGGTATATCCTGGTCGATGTCGTGCGGCGGGCCGGCGATATCCATCGTCTCCTCCTATTCCGTCTTGACCGGCTGGGCAATGCCACCGCCCTTCACCGCCGCCTCCAGCGTGTGCCAGGCCAGCGTCGCGCATTTGACCCGCGCCGGATAGGACTTAACCCCGGTCAGCGGCAGCAGACGTTCCCCATCCTCGACAAGATCAGGCGGCAGATCGGCACCATCACCCTTGGTCACCGTGTCGTGGAAATGGCCGAACAGGGTCGATGCCTCCGCCAGGGTCTTCCCCAGAAGGATCTCCGTCATCAGCGAGGCCGAGGCGGTGGAGATGGCACAGCCCTTGCCATCGAAACTGATATCGGCGATCCGGTCATCCTCCAACCGCAGGAACACGGTGACCTTGTCGCCGCACAGCGGATTATGGCCATGGGCCAGATGGTTGGCATCGGTCAGCACGCGGAAGTTCCGGGGATGCCGCCCGTGATCCAGGACGATGTCCTGATAAAGATCGCGCAGATCCATCACCGCCCCCCCTAACAGCCGAACAGCTTCTGGGCGGCACGCACCGCCGCCGCCAGCGCATCGATATCCGCCCTGGTGCTGTAAACCCCGAAGGAGGCGCGCGTCGTCGCCGGCAGACCCAGCCGGTCCATCAGCGGCTGGGCGCAATGATGCCCGGCGCGCACAGCCACGTCATACTGGTCAAAGATGGTGGCCAGATCGTGGGGATGGATGCCATCGACCAGGAACGATACCGCCCCCAGCCGCTCAGGCCCCGCCCCCACCAGACTGACGCCGGGAATATCGCCCAGCATCGCCTCCGCATAGCGGGTCAAGTCCGCCTCATGCGCGCGGATGGCGTCACCGCCCAGCCCCGTCATGAAGTCCAGGGCCAGGGCCAGACCGATGGCACCGGAAATGTCGGGCGTGCCCGCTTCGAACCGCTGCGGCCCTTCCTGATAGGTCGTCTCCTCGAAGCAGACGGTGCGGATCATGTCCCCGCCGCCCTGCCAGGGCGGCATCGCATCCAGTAACCCGTTGCGGGCGTAAAGCGCCCCGATGCCCGTCGGGCCATAGCATTTATGGCCCGAGAAGACATAGAAGTCGCAGCCCAGCGCCCGCACATCCACCGGCAGGCGCGGCACCGCCTGGCATCCATCCAGCAGCACCCTGGCACCGGCCGCGTGGGACAGCCTGACAATCTCGGCCACCGGCACGACGCAGCCGCTGACATTGGCGACATGGGTAACGGCGACCAGCTTGGTGCGCGGCCCCAGCAGCCGGGCAAAGGCCGCCATGTCCAGCCCGCCCGTCCCATCAATGGGCGCCACCACCAGCTCGATCCCCAGGCGGTGGCGCAGCATCTGCCAGGGCACGATGTTGGAATGGTGCTCCAGTTCCGACACCAATATTTGATCACCCGGTTGCAGGAAGGCCGGCCCCCAGCTCTGCGCGACCAGATTGATCCCCTCCGTCGCACCCCGCACGAAGACAATCTCCGACGCGGTCGCGTTGAGGAACCGGGCCACCGTCTCCCGCGCCGCCTCGTACCGCTCGGTGGATCGTGCGCTCAACCGATAGACGCCGCGATGAACGTTGGCGTAGTCGCCGCGATAGAAGTCGGCCAGACCGTCAATGACGGCAGCCGGCTTCTGGGCACTGGCGGCCGTATCCAGGAAGACCAGACCCGGATTGCGCGCGAAGATGGGGAATTGCCGGCGCAGTTCCTCCGGATCAAACGCTGGTGCCGTCGCCGGCATGGTGCGTTCCTTCAGCAGCAGGTTCATGACAGCCCCCCTTCCCGGCCCAGCCAGCGGTCAAGGTGCCGGCGCAGCAGCGCATCCACCCCGTCCGTCAGCCGGGCCGCATCAATCACATCGGCGGCAAAGGCCGCCACCAGCATGGACCGGGCCGTCACCGGATCGATGCCGCGGGCCTGGAGATAGAACAAAGCCGCTTCGTCCAGGCTGCCCACGGTAGCGCCGTGGCTGCATTTGACGTCGTCGGCGAAAATTTCCAGCTCCGGCTTGGTATCGACGCGGGCGGACGGGCTCAGCAACAGGTTGCGGTTCAATTGGCGGGCATCGGTGCCGTCCGCCCCCGGCCGCACCGCGACCGTTCCCAGGAACACACCGTGCGCGGCCCCTTGCAGCACGCCTTTCACCACCTCTTCCGTCCGGCAATCGGGTGCCTTGTGGTCGGCCCGCACGGCAAGGGTTGTTTCCTGTCCACCATCCAGCAGATAGGCGCCGTGCAGGGTGAAGGCGGCGCCGGGGCCGGCAAGCGCCACCTGCATATCACGGTGGGACAGGCAGGCACCGGTGACCAGCGTGAAGGCCCGATAGCGGGCCTGACGCGCCAGTTCCGCCGTCAGCAGGCAGGTATGGACCGCTTCCGTCCCTTCGTTCTGCACATGCACATGGATCAGTTCCGCATCCGCGTCCAGTGTCACGTCGATGACGGCGTTGGTCCAGCCATTGCCATCGCCGGCGGCTGTTTCCACCAGCGTAGCGCCTGCCCCCTCCCCCAGCATGACCCGCAGCCGGGGATGGGCCGAGGCCTGGGCATCGCCCGTGGTGCTGTAATGGATAATCTCCACCGGCGTCTCCAGCACCGTTCCCGGTGCCAGCACCAGGACGGCGCCATCGGCGAACAGGGCGGCGTTCAGGGCTGACAAGGCATTGACATCGGCACCAAAGGCCGTGGCCGCCACATCGGGACGCCGTTGCACCGTCTCCGCCAGCGGGGCCAGCCAGACGCCGGCAGGCAGGCCGCCGATGGCGGACAGGGCCGGGTCGAAACGGCCATTGACCAGCACCAGCCGATGCGACGGACCGGCCAGACGCCAGGGCTCCAGACTATCGGCCGGCAGGCTGGGGGCATCGGTCAGGCTGGGCGGACGCGGCTCCGACGTCAGCAGGTCCAGGTCGGTGAAGCGCCAGGCCTCGTGCCGACGCGAGGGAAATCCCATCGCCGTGAAGCCTTCCATCCCCGCACGGCGCTGCGCGCGCAGCCAGTCCGGCTGGTCCGCTGCAGCCAACCGATGCCGGAAGGCCTCCTGGAAGGGTGCGCTGCCATCTGTGATCAGCATGGTCCCCTCCATCAGGCGGCATCACAGAGATGGGCATAGCCGGTCTGTTCCAGCTCCACCGCGAAATGCCTGTCGCCCGAGGCGACGATGCGGCCATCGGCCAGCACATGCACATGGTCGGGCACCACATAGTCCAGCAGCCGCTGATAATGGGTGACCATGATGATGGCCCGGCCGGGATCGCGCAGCCGGTTCACCCCGTCCGACACGACGCGCAGCGCATCGATATCCAGACCGCTGTCGGTTTCATCCAGCAGGGCCAGATTGGGTTCCAGCATGGCCATCTGGAAAATCTCGTTGCGCTTCTTCTCCCCACCGGAGAAGCCGACATTGACGGCGCGGCGCAACAGGTCGTCACCGATATCCAGCAGCTTCAGCTTCTCCCTGACGGCCTTCAGGAATTGCTGGGCATCCAGTTCCGGCTGTCCGCGCTGGCGGCGGCCGGCATTCAGGGCGGCGCGCAGGAAATACATGTTGTTCACGCCGGGGATTTCCACCGGATACTGGAAGGCCAGGAACAATCCTTCCCGCGCCCGCGCGTCCGGCGGCATGGAAAGCAGATCGACGCCCTTGTAAAACACCGATCCCGCCGTCACCTCATAGCCGGGCTTGCCGGCCAGCACGCTGGACAACGTGCTCTTGCCGGCACCGTTCGGGCCCATGATGGCATGCACCTCCCCTGGCGCCACGGTCAGGTCAATGCCCTTCAGCACCTCCCGCCCGCCCGTGATGCAGGCCCGCAGGCCGCGGATTTCCAGGATATTCGTCATAGGGACAATCCTTTCCGTTCAAAGGCGGGAAGCTGGGGGTTCATGTGTGCGGGTGGGCGATCAGCCCACGCTGCCTTCCAGGCTGACGGCCAGCAGCTTCTGCGCCTCCACCGCGAATTCCATCGGCAGTTCGTTCAGCACTTCCTTGCAGAAGCCATTGACGATCAGCGACAGGGCATCCTCGGCCGTCAGGCCGCGCTGCTGGCAGTAGAACATCTGCTCGTCGCTGATCTTCGAGGTGGTCGCCTCATGCTCCACCTTGGCACCAGGATGGCGCACGTCGATATAGGGCACGGTATGGGCACCGCAGGACTTGCCGATCAGCAGGCTGTCACATTGGGTATAGTTGCGGGCCCCATCGGCGGCGGACAGAACCTTGATCTGCCCGCGATAGGTGTTCTGGCCGCGCCCCGCCGATATGCCCTTGGAGATCACGGTCGAGCTGGTATTGCGCCCGATATGGATCATCTTGGTGCCGGTATCGGCCTGCTGCCGGTTGTTGGTGATGGCCACCGAATAGAAGGCGCCGACTGAATGGTCGCCTTCCAGCAGACAACTGGGATATTTCCAGGTGATGGCCGACCCCGTCTCCACCTGCGCCCAGGAGATCTTGGCGCGGTCGCCGCGGCAGGCGCCGCGCTTGGTAACGAAATTATAGATGCCGCCCTTGCCGTCCGCATCGCCCGGATACCAGTTCTGGACGGTGGCATATTTGATTTCGGCATCCTCCATGGCGACCAGTTCCACCACGGCGGCATGAAGCTGGTTCTCGTCGCGCTGCGGGGCGGTGCAGCCCTCCAGATAGCTGACATAGGCGCCCTTGTCGGCGATCAGCAATGTGCGTTCGAACTGGCCGGTCTTGGCCGCATTGATCCGGAAATATGTCGACAGTTCCATCGGGCAGCGCACGCCGGGCGGCACATAGACGAAGGAACCGTCGCTGAACACGGCCGAATTCAATGCGGCAAAGAAATTATCGGCCACCGGCACGACGGACCCCAGATAGCGGCGCACCAGGTCCGGATGCTCGCGCACCGCCTCCCCGAAGGAACAGAAGATGATGCCCAGTTCCCCCAGCTTGTCCTTGTAGGTGGTGGCAACCGACACGCTGTCGAATACGGCATCCACCGCCACACCGGCCAGGGCTGCGCGTTCACCCAGGGGAATGCCCAGCTTCTCGTAGGTCTTCAGCAGTTCGGGATCAACCTCGTCCAGGCTTTTGGGTGCGTCCTTCAGGGACTTGGGCGCGGAATAATAACTGGCCGCCTGATAGTCGATGGGGGCGATGTTCAGCTTGGCCCAGTCCGGTGGGTCCATCGTCTGCCAGCGTCGGAAGGCCTTCAGCCGCCAGTCCAGCAGCCAGCCGGGCTCCCCCTTCTTGGCCGAGATGAACCGGACGATATCCTCATTCAGGCCCGGCGGCGCTTCCTCCGCCTCGATCTCCGTGAAGAACCCGTATTTGTAGCCCTCCCCCTGGACGATGCTGTCCAGAATGTCTTCGGGTCCGGCGGCGGGGCGTTCGGCGATGGTGACATCGGACATGGCGATCGATATCCCGGTCGTGGCAATGCGAATGGCTCCCCATCCCTACAGCAACCCCCATGCCAGCGGCCGATCCGCCCGGTTTGTGCGGCTTTTCGATATTCAGGCCACGTCGGCAATCCGACTTTGTCGCAATCCCGACAGGGGGATTTGAGACGAAAACCCTGTCGGCAACGGCGGTTACCTGATCCGCCCTGCGGCATGTTTTATGCAACCTGCCTATTCGCAACCCGATGGGCAGACCCCGAGCGAGCCATGATGACGCAAACAACCCAACAAGCGGTGATCTATGAAGTGATCGGTGGCGCCCCCACCATCGCCCGGCTGGTGGACCGGTTCTATGATTTAATGGACAATCTTCCCGAGGCGCGGGAATTACGGGCGATCCATGCGCCCGACCTGACGGAGACCAAGCGGGTCCTGCGCCTCTATCTGGCGCAATGGATGGGCGGACCCGGCGATTATTCCGCCGAGCGCGGCCATCCGCGCCTGAAGTCGCGGCACATGGGCTTCCCGGTCGGTATCGCGGAGCGGGATTCCTGGCTGCACTGTATGCGTCTGGCCCTGGAGGATACGGTATCCAGCACCCCGGCGCGCGACGCCATCATGCAGGCCCTGACCCCCTTGGCGGACTGGATGCGCAACAGGCCGGAGGGGTGAACACCCTCCGGCCCTTGCGGTCATTTTGTCACCGTATTGATTATTCGGGAACCGGGGCGGCCTCTCGTCAGGCCGCCGTCTTCAGTTCCTGCACCAGTTCACGCGGCAGTCGGAACAGGCCGCGCCCACCGGCATAGACCTGATAACGGCCCAGCGCCTTGTCGCTCAGCAGGTTGAACCAGGCCTGCGCCGACAGGTTCGGCGGACGCTCGCCGATTTCCGTCACGCTGCCGTCCGGCGCGAAACGGACATGGATCATCAGATTTTCCTGTTCCATCGCCTTGTGCTCCTGTTCAGGGGTTGCTCAGAAACCGGACGCGAAGCCCAGCAGTTCCACCTTGATCGGCTCGGTTCCCAGTACCTTGGCCTGACAGGCCAGCCGCGACTTCGATCCGATGCCGACGATGCTGTCCAGCTTCTCATTCTCCTCCCGCGCGATGCGCGTCAGGCCCTTGCGCCCCTCCTGCACGAAGACGTGACAGGTGCCACAGGTGGCATTGCCGTTGCACTTGTGGGTCAGGCTCTCATCGGCGGCCAGGATCGCCGCCAGCAGGGTCATGCCCTCCGCGGCGTCGATGGTTTTGCCAGAGGGCATGATGGTGACGAGGGACATCGCAAACTCCTTCTCATGCTGGATCAGTAGATCGCCGCCCCAGCCCCGACATTGATGGAGGCATCCTTCATAGTGGTGACGATGAAGGCGATCTGGTCTTCGGTAAGGTGACTGTGAAACGGCAGTGCCACGGCCCTGTCCGCCACCTTTTCGGTGACGAAATAATCGCCGCGCCGATATCCAAGCTCGAAATAGCGGCGCTGCAGGTGCAAAGGCTGGCAATAGGCGGCGGCCTCCACATCGGCCTGCCGCAGATCCTCGACGATGGCGTCGCGGCTGGATCTTGAAAAGCGGGTGCCCAGATGCACGAGATAGAGGAACCAGTGAACCTCTGTGACGTCCGGCCCGATATAGGGGTCCTTGATGCCCTCGAACGACTGGATATGCCGGAAATAGAGATGCTGGACCTGCCGGCGCTTTTCCAGAATCTCCTCCAGCCGGCTCAACTGCGCCCAACCCAAGGCGGCGGCCAGATCACTCAGCGGCGCCTGATAGGGGGCGGTTGCCCCCACCACGACGGATGTGCGCTCGTCCGGCCGGCGCCGGCATTGCCGGCGCAGGGCCATGGCGATGTCGACATCATCCGTGACCACCATGCCGCCCTCCCCGCAGCTCAACGCCAGCGGCTGGGAGAAATCGAACAATGCCGTATCGCCGAAGCTGCCCACCAGCTTTCCCTGATAGCGGGAACCGATGGCCTCGCTGGAATCCTCAATCAGGATCAGGCCATGGGCGTCGGCCAGGGCACGCAGCCCGGCCCAGGCGGCGGGGTGGCCGTTGCTGTTGGCGGCGACGATGGCGCGGGTGGCCGGCGTGATACGCGCTGCCGCCTTCTCCGGCACCAGCGTGCCGGCCCAATAATCGATATCGGCGAAGACCGGCCGCGCGCCGGACAGCAGGATGGCGTGCTGTGTTTCGCGGAAGCCGTAGGGAGAGGCAATCACCTCGTCCCCCGGACCGATCCCGTGGGCCCGCAGCGCCATCAGCAGGCCCAGTGTGCCGCTGGCCACGGCCACTGCATATTTACGGCCCAGATAGCGGGCAAACGCATCTTCGAACGCCTCCGTCACCTCTCCCGACGCCAGGTGGGCTGAGCGCAGCACGCGCCCCACCGCCGCCATTTCAACGGGCGTGATATCCGGATCGCTGAGGGGGATCAGTTCCTCTTCCATCGCCGAGGGGACCAGGGACAGGGGGGATTCCGTCATGACACCCCTCCCCGCCGGGCCAGCAACACGCCGCTGGCCCTGTCCGGTTCCGGCGTCAGGCGCACGCAATGATCGCTGCCATCCAGCAGATGCAAGTCGAAGGGACCGATGGACCGGAACGGTTCCTCCAGCACATCGGCCGCGTCGCAACGTGTCCAGACCAGATGCGGCAGACACCGCCGCAGGGCGGGAAACGGATCAGCGCCCGCGGACATGCTCAGCATCCCTTCGATCATGTCCAGTTCACTGCTGGTCACAGCCATGGTCCGCTCCCTCCTTCATTGCCAGAACAGCCGGTCGACATCGACATTCAGCAGGTCCAGCAGGTCACCCAAGCGGGGATAATTGCCGTGGAAGGACCAGGTGCCGCCCGCATGATCCTTGCGGTACAAGCGCCAGTCACCTTCGCCGAACTGGATCAGTGCCACATCAACGACACCACCGGCCGGATCGACATTGCGCGAGCAGCAGGGGCTTTCCACGCGATAGCCACCGGCCACCGGCACCACGGTCGGCTCGACATAGAGGTAACGCTGGCGGCCCCTCAGCGCCTTTTCGATGCGCCGCCGGTCCAGTTCGTTGGGATGCGGGGCCTGTACCGGCACCGCCACATTGACCTGTACAGCCCGCTCACCCATTGCCGCCGGCCTCCCTGCCTTGTCAAAGCGCTGCGATCTCTTCCTCCCGGCAGCCGATGACGCGCCGGTCGGGGAATTCGACGAGATAGACGGGCAGGTTCGCCTCTACATGCATTCCGACCTGCACGATCTCCCCGATGGCGCCGGCAGGGGCCAGCAGCAGGTCGGGGGCGGCATCGGGGAAGGACCCGTCATTGATCAGGTCCGCCAGCGTGCGCACGCGCTGGCCCCACTGGAATTTCGGCTGTCTTGGTTCGATCATGCTGCCCGTCCTCCCGGCAGCGGCAATCCCGTGGGCAGGGGCAGATCGTCATCGTCGGCCGCCGCCTGAGCCGCTTCCAGCTCCTTGCGTTTCATGCCGACACGGTTGCCGCTGCCCAGGAATTCCACGCCATAGATGTAGAATTGCTGAAGAAAGGTGCCAATGCTGACCACGTACCCTTCCTCCCCCTTGCGGGCCAGGATGTCGCCGATCTCCTTGCCGGCATAGGTGCCGTCATTGCGGATGGTGCGGCGGGACCGGACCTTGTCCCCATAGGTGAAGAAGGGCGGGTCAACGATCTCCACCACCTCGCTGTCGCGGACAATTTTGCTCATGGGCTCGTCTCCAGAAGCAGGGATGGCCGCGCCGGGGTCGACAGGCGGGCCGCCACCATCTCCCGCACCAGAATATCCTCGTCCCGCGCCATGTCGGCGACACCGGGCAATGGCAGGCGGCTGGCCACTTCAAACCGGATACGCCAGTCCGGGTCATATTTCAGGACTGCCAGCAGATCTTCCCGAAGCCGTATGGCAGCCTCATAACGGACGTCAGCGTCGCCGTCGCGGGCCATGCCGACCAACCATTCCACCGGTGCCCGCCGCGCCACGGCCCGGCGGACTTCCGGTTCCGGATCAGCCACCAGACGGGCCAGCAGGCCCGGCCCCACCCGCCGCGCCAGCACCAGGCGGACATAATAGTCGGGGTCATGGATCATGGGGATCAGGTCCGCCTCCTCCAGCAGGGTGGCGACGCGGATACGGACCTCCCGATGCGGGTCCCGGCGCAGGCGCAGGGCATAGCGTTTCGGCAATCGCCGCACGGCGTTCCAGCGCACGGTCTCGTCCGGGTCGTCCAGCAGCGGCGGCAGCAAAAAGATGTCGGCGAACTTGGCGGCGATGGCCCGCACCTCGAAATGCGGATGCTTGAGATAGGCCGATGCCAATCCCTGGTTCCAGGCGAAGAAACGGTCGATGCGACGGGCATAGCGATCGCGGACACAGGCATGAAGCAGGCGGCATCCCCCTTCGGCCTGAAGCTTCTCGTGATCGCAGCCGGCACAGGAGACAGGGCGACCCTGCCAGTCGATGGCCTCGTCGACCTCAGTCATCGTCGACCTCCCCCCGGCGCTGGATGACGCCCAGCAGGACTCTGGCCCCGATCTTGTCGGCGGGGTCCAGTTCCAGCAGCTTGCGCACCGCCGCTTCCCCCTCCTCCAGATTGCCCAGCCGCATCTGGAGATAGGCATAGCCCTTCAGCACGAAGAGGAAGAAACGCGGCAGCAGCGCGTCATAATGGCCGAACGCGGCGTCGCCAGCGGCAACCTGCCGCCAGTCCGGCGGCAGACCATTATCCGCGGCGGCCTTGGTCAGGCAGAGCCGGGCGATCTGCAGCGCCTCCGGCAAGCGCCCCTTGTAGAAATAATAGCGGTAATAGGCGATCAACACCGCCGCGTGCCCCGGAGCCGCCGCCTGCGCCAGGGATAGATGTCGCTCCGCGATCGCATCCTGGTGGTACGAAGCACCTGCCGCGCAAAGATGGTGGTAGGCCGCAGAATGCAGGCCGCCGCCCAGCAAGGCGTCGGCCAAGTCTGGCGCTTCGGCCATCACGGAGGCTGCCTGGCGGCTCGACATCGTCCCTTCCCCGTCGCTATTGCAATTGAACCAGCTCGACCGGCGCCACGGTGCCGCAGGAAACGGTGCGCGCTTCACGGAAGACCAGTCCGGTCTGCGCGGCATTGTCCGCAAAGTCGATGGTGACACCGTCCAGCAGCAGCCGGCTCTGCGCCGGCAGGAACAGGCGGACACCATCGCGTTCGACAATGGCATCGCCCGGTTCCGGCTCGGCCTTGACGCTGATATCGGCCGACAGGCCGGAACAGCCGCCGGGGCTCAGCAGCAGGCGGAAGCCGCTGCTGGGACCGCCATCGCTGCGCAGCATCAGGCGGATGAAACGGCTGGCCGCCGGGGTCAGGGTGAAGTTCATCGCGGTCCCCCCCTTCAGCCCGCCGCCTGATAGCGCGGATAGGCATTATCGATGACGCAGGTATTGTCGACGGGGCAGACGGCCACGCATTGCGGCACGTCGAAATAGCCGATGCATTCGGTGCATTTCTTCGGATTGATGACAAAGGTGCCACCCTTTTCCGAGATCGCGACATTGGGACATTCCGCCTCGCAGGCGGAGCAGCTCGTGCATTGCGAGGCGACGATTTTGAAGGCCATGGTCGATTACTCCCGTTGAAACCGGGTGAAGCCCGGTGGCTGGAATGTCAGGCCGCGACGATCAGGGCGCCCTGGCGGATGGCGGCATCGCCGCGCGGGGTGTGGGTGACGGCACCCGAGGCCACCTTCGCCAGATAGTCCTTGAACCAGGCGATCGCCGATTTCTCGATGAACTCATGCGCGTACTGGTCCACCGGCTCGATCCCGGCCGCCGTCAGGTCGGCCTTGGGGCAACCGCCGATCTTGGCCACGAAGACCGCGTGGCAGTCATTGATGGCGCGGATCACCGTGGCCAGACTGTCCTCGTCGCCATAGCCGCCCTGGCAATAGAGATCGACACGGCGGTGACCGACGAACTTCGCCCCCTTGGCCGACAGTTCGTAGACCTGGAATTCCTTGGCATGGCCGAAATGCTCGTTGATCAGGCCGGACCCCTTGGTGGCAACGGCGACCAGCAGGGAGATATCGGCGTCAGCCCCCTCCAGCCCGGCCAGTTCCTCGGCCTTGGCCGCCACCTTGGCCATCCGTTCCTCCTCAACCAGGGCCTGATAGGCCTTGCGGCCCTCCAGGTCGTAGTTGACCTCCATCTCCATGATCTTCTCGGTGGTGAACTCGGCACTGCGATCCTCGCCCAGCAGGCCGACGGCGTCGGCCCGGCACTGCCGGCAATGGCGCATCATGTTCATCTCGCCTTCGCAGGCATCCTGCAGGGCCTTCAGTTCCTGTGCCGTCGGCCCGCGCTGTCCTGTCAGGCCGAAGACCGTGCCATGTTCGGGCGCGGAAATCAGGGGCATGATATTGTGCAGGAAGGCCCCGCGCGACTTCACGGCCCGGTTCACCTCGACCAGATGCTGGTCATTGACGCCGGGGATCATCACGGAGTTGACCTTGCACAGGATGCCGCGCTCGGTCAGCATCTCCAGCCCGCGCAACTGCCGTTCCGTCAGCAATTGCGCGGCCTCCACGCCCGTGTAGCGCTTATGCTGCCAGAAGACCCAGGGATAGATCTTCGCCCCGATCTCCGGGTCCACCATGTTGATGGTGATGGTGACATGGTCGATATTGTAGCGGGCGATCTCGTCGATATAATCGGGCAGCGCCAGCCCGTTGGTCGACAGGCACAGCTTGATGTCGGGTGCCGTCTGCGCGATCAGCTCGAACGTCTTGAAGGTCTTAGCCGGATTGGCCAACGGGTCGCCGGGGCCGGCGATGCCCAGCACCGTCATCTGCGGAATGGTGGAAGCGACGGCCAGCACCTTCCTGGCCGCCTGTTCCGGGCGCAGCCGCTCGCTGACCACACCGGGGCGGGATTCATTGGCGCAATCATATTTGCGATTGCAGTAATTGCACTGGATGTTGCAGGCGGGCGCCACGGCAACATGCATGCGGGCATAATGGTGATGCGCCTCCTCGCTGTAGCAGGGATGGTTCTTCACCTTCTCCCAGATTTCCGGCGGCAGGTCGTTCTGACCGGCTGACGATCCGCAACTGGCCTTGCCGCTGCCGCCTGTCGTGCCGCAGCCCTTATGTTCGGCCACCTGCTGCATCACGGCGTCGATATTCACCAGATGGCTGACACCGCCACCCTGTTGTTTCGATCCATGCATGTCCGCTCCTTGGCGTTGGGCCGCTGGCAGCATCTGCCAGCCGATTGGGGGGAAGCGCGTTGTCCGCGAAGGACGCCGGATGGTCTCTCAGCAAAGGGCGGGCCATCGGCACTGCAAAAAAATTATTATGTGATTACAATGTGTTGCCTGAATTTTTCATCGTGGGATTGACGACAGTCTCTGTGGTCTTTGCGACAGGTCATGTCGTGCCGCAGAGGATGTCGATAGCGCGCCGCAGGGGCAGGGCGATGGGGGTTATGCCTTGCTCGCCGAGAAACCGGACCTCGTTGCGGGTCAGGATGTCCGGGTCCACCAAGGCGAAATGCCGCTCGCCAGACCGTTTGGAAACCTGACGCGCATAGGTGCGCAAAAGCTGGTCGTGGAAGCGGCAGCCGATATAGAGGAAGCCGCGCGAGCGCCGCCGTTCCTTCACGGCGTCGGGGATGGGTGTCTGAATGTCGATCTCTGTCAGCACTTCGACATAATCGGCATCCGAGATCAGGAAATTGCGGGCCGGCGTCACAGCGCCATGGGGCTTGTAGAGCAAGGTCCCCCACGCGGTGGCCTGATCGCGCCCCACCTCCGCGCCATTGGCATCATAGAACCGGTACCAGCGATCTTCACCGATGCCAGCCCGGGTAATGCCTTGCACCTCCCCCCAATCGCCGGCAGGACGCCGAGCCGACAAGGCGGCACGCATCGCGCCATCGTACCAACTGTCAACAATCAGGGGAACTTGAAGGGTGGCTAGATGAAGATGCAGGTCCGTCGGTGCCACCGGCTGCGAGAACGCCTCCGCCATCAAGGCGGAAAGCGTCGCCCGGTGGCGGGTGCTTTCGATATGCTGGGCAGAGGCCCAGGCATTACCCTTGGCGCGACGGGGCAGCGCCACCTTGGTCGCGAAGAACGTGGCCAGTTCCTCCGGTGTCCCCGGAACGGGCGTCGTGCCCGTCTCCAGCAGACCCGGCCCCAGATAGGGCACCAGCGCGCCTTCAACCAATTGCCGGGCCAGATCGCTGACCAGCGCCTCTGCCTCCGCCGTTCGGCTTACCAGCCGCTCCGCAGACATTTCCAGCACGGCCATGTCAGTCCTCCTCCCCCCGCTTGCGGGCGTTGACCGTCACGGGCAGCCGCGTGTCGGCAGCCATTTCCGGCAGGTCCAGCACCCAACCATTGGCGATGCGGATCCAGCCGCCCCATAAGGTTTCGTGCTCCGTCTCTACCACCGGTTCCTCCAGGTCCTTCTTGGGGACATAGATGGACAGGCCGGTTTCCGGCGAACGGCGGATCATGACTTTCATAGGGGCGGTCCTTCCGCTGATGGTCCTGGACCGGCAGGGGAAGAGCAAAGGCCGTGCCAGGGCGGCACCCCACAGGAAACGGTCATTTTCAGCCTTAATGGCACCGTCGGTGCCGACCATGCGCGTCGGGAAGCTGACAAGCCTGTCGCATCCCCGACCTTGATGATGGCCGCTATAGCCGGGTGCGTTTAAACGGAAACGCACCCGGCTCTAAGTTCTTGTTCAGCGAGCGGCTTCACGCTCCAAAGCGATTCCGCTTTTCCGCGATCCGCTCTATCGGCACAGGGGCTGAAAAGCCCGGCTGGCATGATCGCTGCATCGACCAGCCGGCGCCGGCGCCTGTGCCGGTCCCCCCCCTTCAGCGACGGGAGAAGGATATGCCGGATGGTTTCACCTACACCGACAACCTGATGAATCTCGCAGCAATCATCTACCGACCGGAGGATGACCTTGACAGCCTGCTGGCCTCCTTCGCCATGGAGCTGCTGGATCAGGGGCGACGTGTCGGGGGCATCGTACAGAATAACCGCAAGGGCATCTGCGGACCCGTCAAGCTGATGGAGGTCATGGATCTGGGCACGGGCCGGATCATTCCCATCTGCCAGAATCTGGGGCCGGGGGCTGTGTCCTGTCGTCTTGACACGGGCGGCTTGGCCGACGCGTCCCTGGCTGTCCGAAATGCTGTCGCACAACAGGTGGAACTGGTCGTCATCAACAAATTCGGCAAGACCGAAGCCGAAGGGCGGGGTCTGCGCGGCGAATTGGCCATGGCGGTGGAAGCTGGACTGCCGGTGCTCACCGGCGTGCCCTGGCGCTTCTACAATGCATAGTGCGACTTCACCGGCGGGTATGGCACCACACTGCTCTGCGAGCGGGATGTGATCGCAAACTGGTGGGAAGAAACCAGCCGCCGCGCCACGCGGATGCGTACACGGCGTTGAGCGGCCGCGCGCGAATGCGCGCATAGGCCAAGCCGCCGGACAGCGGCGCCCAGGACATGTGAACCGCATTGATCAGGACTTATGGTCTTGGCCAATGCGGTTCGTCATCAATCCTTGCCGATGATCACGTCGGAGGATTTGACGATCGCGGAGACATCGTCACCGACCTTGATGTCCAGTTCCGCCACCGCCTCGTTGGTGATGGAGGATGTGATCAGGCCCCCGTTGCCGATCTCAATCTTCACATTGGCCATGGTCATACCCTTGGTGACGGCGACAACCCTGCCGGCGATGACGTTGCGCGCGCTCAATTTCATTGTGACCTCCCCTGCCGGGACGCATGGGTCCTGGACCGTCGTCAGAATTTCTTGACCTGGATATTATGCTTGGTCAGGGCATAACCGACCTGACGCGGGGTCAGGTTCAGCAGCCGGGCCGCCTTCGCTTGCACCCAGCCGGCCATTTCCATCGCCTGCAGAATGCGCTCCCGTTCCGACATCCGCTCGCCCTGCGCTGCCGAACAGGTGGCAGCTTGCGGACAGGCGCCTGGCAAGCCGGTGGCGTCGTCCGGCCCTTCATCAATGGGCGCGGGCTGCGGTGGCAGCGCAACAGGAACCGTCGGACGTGAAATGATCTTCAGGGCGTTCCCGGGGCCGATCGCCCCCTGCCACAGGGTCGCGGACAGGCATTCATCATGACGGCAGGCGAAATCGTCGGCATTGATGCCCGACGCCCGCGACAGGGTCGCCGTCCGCCGCACGCAATTCTCCAACTCACGGACATTGCCGGGGAAGAAGCAGCTTTCCAGCACGGCACGCGCTGACCCACTGAGCGTCTTGGCGGTACCATGCTCGTCATTGAACCGGCGCAGGAACTCCCCGGCGAGTGGCATGATGTCCTGACGCCGATCGCGCAGGGCCGGCAGGAAGATCGAAACGACATTGATCCGGTAATAAAGATCGGCCCTGAACCCCCCGCGGGCGACCGCTTCCTCCAGGTTGCGGTTGGTGGCGCAGACCAGCCGCACATCGACCTTCAGGGTCCGCGTCCCGCCCACCCGCTCGAACTCCCCCTCTTGCAGCACCCGCAGCAGCTTGGCCTGGAATGACGCAGAGATCTCCCCGATCTCGTCCAGGAACAGGGTGCCGCCATGGGCCAGTTCAAACCGCCCCTTGCGTTGCGCCAAGGCGCCGGTGAAGGCGCCCTTCTCATGCCCGAACAATTCTGATTCCAGCATGCTTTCCGGCAGGGCCGCACAGTTGAGCTTTATGAAAGGTCCCGAACGACGGGACGAGAGGTCATGGGTCGCCCGCGCGAAAAGCTCCTTGCCGGTGCCGGATTCCCCGCGCAGCAGCACGGTGGAGTTGCTGCGGGCGACAATCTTGATCTTGTCGATCACGGCCCGGATGGCTTGGCTGTCACCGACGATGCCGGCTGGTCCCGGATCGCGCTCCGGACGCACGGTTTGCGACAATTCCTTTTCCAGCATCCGCTGCGCGGTCATCAACCGCTCGCGGTCGCGGGCGATCAGGTCATGCAGCCGTACCGTCTGGCCCACCAGATTGGCGATCATCACCAGGAACCGCACATCCTCGTCCAGCCGGAAGGTCGCCTGCGCATCCCAGGTGCGGTCCAGGGTCAGGGTGCCGATAACCCGTTCACGGTCCTTTATGGGCACGCCGATAAAGGAAACACGCGACGTTTCCCCCCATTCAGGCGCCGACCAGTCGTCGAACAGCGGATGGTCCGCTACATTGCCCACCACCACCGGCATCTTGGTCGTGACGATCTGTCCGATCGCCCGTTCCGGCAACCGGTCAAAATATTGCTTGGCGTTCTTCTCTGTCCAGCCGAGCCCCACTACCATCTGTGGCGTCCCGTCCTCGCTTAACAGAGCGATGATGCCGTGATGCATCTCCAGGAAACTGGACAGCAATGCCAGCACATTGGACAGGGTCGTTTCCAGTCGGTTGGGAACCGCCAGGATCTTGGAAATCTCATACACCCCGTGCAGCGCGATATCGGCACGGGATGAATAACCGTTGGTACGTTGCCGCTCCATGCCAGGGGCTGACGGCGGGGACGTGGCATCATTCTGCGAAACGGAAGTGACCATAGGCATCGCACGAACCCTTTCGTGTCTCGAGGCCTACCGATAAGGATGCATAGCGAGGGCGGTGATGCTCATCAAACGATGCAACCAGCAGACAGGTTCGCAGGTGCAAAAGAAACTCGCAAGCGGATTCACCAGAGTGACGCAAATTAAATACAATATTCACCAGGCAAATTATTGCCGTGCAAATACATGAATCCGAACGATTTCTGAACCTGAACGCGGCCCCTCGGTGCCATGAGGCTGCTTGCGTCGACGGTGGTGACAAGCGACGCACCTTCGCGTGCGCGGCATGATCATGGGCGACGTTGCCACAGCAGCACCCCCCGCATATACGGTCAACCGAACTTGAACAGCACGCCGAAGCCGCCACGGGGATAGTTCCATTCCAACTCCCCGGTCTGGGCCGTGACGACGCGACAGGTACCGCATTCCACACAACCGTCCACCACGGCCTCCACCTGCCCACGGTCATTGACGCTGTAGCAGCCGGCCGGACAGAGTCGGGTCATGGCCAGCAGCGCCTTTGACGGCGTCTCGTGCGGACGGATGCGGATATGGGGGCGGCCCGCATCCACCATATAGCGGTTCTGGAACAGCCGTTCCTCGACCTTGACCGGGGCGCTGCCGCCCCCTTCCACCATGTTCATCATCGCCATGACCTCGCCAGTTTGAAGGCGTCGCCGATCAGGCCGGTGAGCTTCCGGCCGGCGCGGAACGACTGGAAAATCTGCTTTTCCTTGGTGCGCTTGTCGATGCCATCGACCCGGAACCAGGTCTGCGCGGCACCGCTCAGCAGCTTCGGATAAAGGTTGAAGAACTGCCTGTTGTGATGCAGAAGGCTCGGGATTTTCCGATACTTCTTCATGTCCTTCATCACAAAGGTCTCTTCCAGGCGCCGCTGATACTCGGCCAGATTGGCCTTGCTCAGTTCCTCGCGCCGGCGCTTCAGCCAAACCACCGTTTCCGCCGCAACGCGTCCGGTGGTCATGGCCAGGTTGGAGCCTTCGCGATGGACGGCATTCACGAACTGGCCGGCGTCGCCCACCACGATCCAGCCGTCGCCATAAAGCTGCGGCATGGCGTTGTAGCCCCCCTCCGGGATCAGGTGGGCGACATATTCCTTGCACTCCGATCCTTCCAGCAGCGGCTGCACGGACGGATGGCGCTTGAACGCCTCCAGCAGCCCGTAGGGGGTGCAGCTGCTCTCGGTGAAGTCGGACACGATGCAGCCAATGCCGATGGAGATGGATTCCTGGTTGGTGTAGATGAAGCCCGTTCCGGTCATCCCGTCGGTGATCGTGCCCATGGCCTCGATCACCACGCCTTCATTGCCCTTCAGGTTGAAGCGCGCCTCGATGGTTTCCCTTGGCAGGAAGTGCATTTCCTTCACGGCCAGCGCCACGGTGTCGGGCTTCAGTTCCGGGCGCAGGCCGGCGCGCTGGCCCACCAGACCATTCACCCCCTCGCCCAGGATCACGATATCGGCGAAGGCCGTGCCGCCGCCACGGTCGGTGCGCACGCCGATAACGCGACCCGCTGTGTCGCGCAGCAGTTCGGTCACCGTCGTCTCGCACAGCAGCACGGCCCCCGCCTCCCGTACCTTGCCGCTGAACCAGCGATCGAACTGGGCGCGGATGATCGTGTAGCGGTTGGGGCGTTCCTCGTTGAAATCGTCGGAACGGTAGTGCATGCCGACATGGGAACCATTATCCATGGTCCACAGCCGCTGTTCGATCACATGACGTTCCAGGGGCGCATCCTCCCGGAAATCCGGGATGATCTTCTCCAGCGCGTCGGCATAGAGGATGGCACCCTGCACATTCTTGGAACCGGGATATTCCCCCCGTTCCAGTTGCAGAACCCTCAGCCCCTCTTTGGCCATCGTATAGGCGGCGGCATTGCCCGACGGGCCGGCGCCGACGACGATGGCATCAAACCGTTCCTCGATCATGGAAAGCCTCCTTCAGCCGGCAAGGCGGTTGACCGACAGATGCGCCCTGAAGGCCCGGGTCAGGGCCGGCAGCAGCTCTATGGCATCCGCCACCACGCCCAGATGGGCGAATTCGAAAATGGGGGCCTTGGGGTCGGTATTGATGGCGACGATGGTATCCGCCCCTTCCACCCCCACCCGGTGCTGGATGGCGCCGGAGATACCGGCGGCGATATAAAGCTTGGGCCGGATGGTCTTTCCTGTCTGGCCGATCTGCCGGTCGGCACCGATCCAGCCCTTCTGCACCAGGGGGCGAGACCCGCCATATTCGGCCCCCAGCACTTCGGCCAGCGACCGCACCAGTTGGAAATTCTCCGCCGAGCGCAGGCCCAGCCCGCCGGCCACGACGATGTCGGCATAGGCCAGTTGCGCCTTGTCGCTCTCCCGGTCGGCCACAAAGCGCAGAACCTTGGTGATGATGTCCGCTTCGGTCAGGTTCAGGGGATGTTCAACAATGCGGCCCCAGCGACCAGGCTGGCGCTCCGGCAAGGACATCACGCGCGGCCGCACCGTCGCCATCTGCGGCCGGTAATTCAGCGTCATGATGGTGCAGAGAAGCGAACCGCCGAAGGTGGGCCGCGTGGCCGCCAGCGACCCTTCATCATCGATGGCCAGTTCGGTGCAATCCGCCGTCAGGCCGGTCAGCAGCGTCGTGGCCACCGACCCCGCCAGATCGCGCCCCAGATTGGTGGCGCCCAGCAGCAGGATTTCCGGCTTATAGCTATTGACCAGATCGGTCATGGCCCGCGTATAGGATTCGTTGCGGTAGTGGGCCAGGATCGGGTCGGTGATGACATAGGCCAGATCGGCGCCATGTTCGAAGGCCGCCGCTGAGACCTGTGCTGCGGTCAAAGGGTCCCCCGCCAGCACGACGCCGGCCAGTTCCACGCCGCGCTTGTCGGCCAGCTTGCGCCCCTCGCCCAGCAGTTCCAGCGACACCGGGTGGACGATACCGTGCTCACACTCGATCACCACCCAGACATGGCGGTAGGCCTTGAAATGCTCAGGCAGTTCACGCTTGGTGCCGGCCCGGCCGGCGGCGGTCTTCGGGGTATCGGTCTTCGGTGCGTCGCTCATGGTCTGGTTCCTCTCTGGCCGTAGGATCACTGCCCGGCGGCAAAGCGCAGCAGGTCACCCTCAAGCGCCGGCTGCTTCTGGAAGATCGCGGCCATGACATTGGCCGCAAGCGCATCGGTGGACAGGTCGCTGCTGGCGATATGCTGCACCTTCTCGGCCCGCGCCTGGGGGGCGAACACCTTCTTGACGATGGTGGGCGAGCCCTTCAGGCCGCATTTGGCCAGTTCGGTGATGCCGGCATCGGCCGCACTCCATTTCACGATCTGCGAGCGCGCCGCGCGATAGGCATCGTCCAAGGAGCCGCGGCGCATCTCATTGGTGCCTTCCAGCATGGTGATCAGGACGGGCATCCGTGTTTCCAGCACCTGCACCCCGCCTTCGGCCCGGCGTTCCACGCTGATCGTTCCCGCCTGGGGGTCCAGATCGCAGATGCGGGCGACATAGGTCAGTTGGTTCAGGCCCAGGCGCTTGGCGATGCCGGGGCCGACCTGGGCCGTGTCACCATCAATGGTCTGTTTGCCGGTGAAGACGATCGGGGGGCCCCCGAATTCCTGGCCGATCTTGGTCAGGGCCATGGACAGGGCATAGGAGGTGGCCAGCGTGTCGGACCCGGCGAAGGACCGGTCGGTCAGCAAGACGGCACGGTCGGCACCAAAGGTCAGCGCCTTGCGCAACGAGTCCTCGGCCATGAGCGGCCCCATGGTCAGCACCGTCACCTCTCCCCCCAACCGGTCGCGCAGGCGCAATGCCTCTTCCAGCGCGAACAGGTCATAGGGATTGATGATGGTGGGCACGCCCTGGCGCATAATCGTGTTGGTCACCGGGTGAACCCGGATCTGGGCGCTGTCGGGAACCTGTTTCAGGCAGACGACGATGTGCATGTTCAAATCTCCCGTCCCTCGCCGCTGTGATCCTGTACCCCTGATTGCAAGGGGCGCGCCAACCGGCTGATTGCACCTAACTGATTGATTTCACGCCCATCGCCACTTTCGCTGGCCTGACGGTCTTTGTCGCAGACCCGACAGACCTGTCGGGTCTGCACCGATGATGCGTCAGGGCACCTTCAACGCGCCCAACGCCGCCAGGGGTACGAAGGGTTTCGGCTCCGGGGCCTTGGGCGCCACGGCGTCGCGATGCACCTTGAACAGCCGTTCGGCAATGGGGCTGGAGGCGACGAAATCCTGATAGGCCTGTTCCAGATGCGCCCGACACAGGTCCCGCAGGCCGGCCTCGTCTGCTCCGGTCAGGTCGCCATCGACATCGGAACCGCGCAGATATTGGCCCATGCGCCGCATGATGTGCAGCCGGGCAACCCGCACCACGGCGGGATCGTAAGGCACGTTGAGATGCAGAAAGAAATCCTCCGCCGAGGAAAGGCGGGATAACTCATCAAGGATGCCCATGGCCGGTCCCCTGCTTGTGTTGGACGCGAAAATCGGTTCCGGTGGCCCCGACAGTTTCGCGGGAAGACAGGGACCGGCCCTGCATATGGGCCAGTCGCGCCTCCAGAAAGGTGATGCGGTCCAGCATCAGAACCAGTGCTTCGCCCACCGGGTCGGGGATCAGGTGGTGTTCCAGATCGATGCGGCCGGCCACGGCCTTGCGGCAGCGGGGATCACGCACGATGCGGCCGGGAATGCCCACGACCGTCATGTCGGGCGGCACATCTTCCACCACCACCGAATTGGCACCGATACGCGACCCGGCGCCGACCTGGATCGGCCCCAGAACCTTCGCCCCGGCACCGATCAGGACACCGTCCCCGATGGTGGGGTGCCGCTTGCCCGGCGACCAGCTTGTCCCGCCCAGCGTCACCCCGTGATAGAGCGTGACATCGTCACCGATCTCCGCCGTTTCCCCGATCACGACGCCGGCGCCATGATCGATGAAGAAGCGCCGCCCGATACACGCACCGGGATGGATATCGACATTGGTCACCAGCCGCGCGAACCAGGACAGAAACCGCGCCGGAAAGCGCAAGCCCCGATGCCAAAGCCGATGGGCCACCCGATGATGCATGATGGCGTGCAGACCCGGATAGGTCAGAACGATCTCAAAAAGGTGCCGGGCGGCGGGGTCGCGCGCCTTCACGCACCCGATATCCTCGCCGACCAGGGCCAACAGGCCGGGCAGGTGAGCCTTTCCAGCCATGTTGCCCTCCCCCCGGGTCAGTCGCCGACCGCCTCGTAGAAGCCCAGCAACTGCCCGTCGCTGACCGGGCGTTTCCAGACGATGGCGCTGTTACGCACCTGCTCCAGCACCCGCCTTGCCCGGCTCTCCTCCGGGGACACGCCCAGCGCGTTCAGCGCATTGATGATCGCGGCCATGCCGGAATGTTTGCCCAGCACGATGGAGCGCACCCGCCCGAACCAGGCGGGATTCAACGCCTCATAGGTTTCCGGGTCCCGCAGCAGGCCGGAAACATGAATGCCGGATTCATGGGCGAAGACGGAGGGGCCGACGATGGATTTCGCGGCCGGAATGGGGCGACCAGCTGCAGCGGCCACCAGTTCGGCCAGTTCCGTCAACTGTTTCAGGTCCACGCCGGACCGGCGGCCGGCGATGGGACCGAGGGCGGCCACAATCTCTTCCAGCGCTGCATTGCCGGCCCGCTCGCCCAGGCCCAGGACGCAGACGCTGGCATGGCTGGCCCCACCGCGCACGGCGGCCAGGGTATTGGCGGTGGCCAAACCCAGATCGTCATGCCCATGGAATTCCAGTTCCAGGTCCGTTTCGGCACAAAGCTGGCGGAAAATATCATGTGTGCGGAACGGGTCCAGGATGCCGACCGTATCGGCGAAACGGAACCGGTGGGCACCCGCCTCCTCCGCCGCAGCGATGACGCGCAGCAGGAAATCCACATCGGCGCGGCTGCTGTCCTCGCCGCCCACCGCCACCTCCAGCCCATGATCGCGGGCGTAGGAGACGACGCGGCGGATACGGGTGATGATATCCGGGCGCGTGGCGTTGAGCTTCACCCGGATCTGCAGGTCGGAGACAGGAACCGACAGGTTCACGCGCTTCAGGCCGGTTCGCAACGCCGCGTCGACATCGGCCTCCGTCATCCGGCACCAGGCGATGGCAGCCGACCGTGTCAAAGCAGCGCCCACCGCCGCCATGGCCTCAATTTCCTCATCCCCCATGGCGGGGATGCCGGCCTCAATCTCATCCACGCCGGCGGCTTCCAGCTTCAGGGCGATGGCCAGCTTCTCCTCCGCCGTGAAGGCCACGCCGGGCGCCTGCTCGCCATCGCGCAGCGTGCTGTCATTGATGATGATGGGGGGTGCGTTCAGCATCTTGTGCCTCTCCTTATGCGGGGACGGGCGCATGGTCCCGCCACAGGGGCGAGTTCGCGCGCAGACGGGCGACAATTGGGGGCAATTCCTCCAGCACCCGGTGGATATCCGGGGTCGTTGTGTCACGCGACAGTGAGAAACGGATGGCGCCGCGCGCCGCGTTGGCCGGAACACGCATGGCGCGCAGCACATGCGATGGCTCCATGGCTCCCGACGCGCAGGCCGCGCCGGAGGAAACGGCGATGCCAACCCGGTCCAGCAGCAGCAGCAGCGCGTCACCGTCCACATAGTCGAAAGCCATGGAACTGGTATTGGGCAGCCGGTGGTGGATATCGCCCAGCACGTGGGCCTGGCCGATGCGCTGCATCAACCCCTGCTCCAACTGGTCGCGCAGCGCGCCGACCCAGCCCTGTTCCACCTCCAGATACCGGGATGCCAGGGCCGCGGCGGCGCCGAACCCGACGATGCCGGGCACATTCTCCGTCCCCGCCCGGCGCCCGCGTTCCTGCCGTCCACCGCGCAGCAGCGGGCGCAGGGCGACGCCCTTGCGGACATAGAGGGCGCCAACACCCTTGGGCCCATGCAGCTTGTGGGAGGAAAGCGACAGCATGTCCACCGGCACCGAGGCCATGTTGATCGGCACCCTGCCGGCCGCCTGCACCGCATCGGTGTGGAACAGGGCACCGAAGGCATGGGCACGCTCGGTCAGGCGGGCGATGGGAAACAGGGTTCCCGTCTCGTTATTGGCCCACATGACCGACACCAGGGCCGTGCGCGATCCGACATAGTCGTCGAACTGATCAAGGTCCAGCCGGCCCTGACTGTCCACCTCCACCACCCGCAAGGTCACACCCCGCGTCTTGGCCAGATGGGTCGCCAGCGACAGGATGGCCGGATGTTCCACGGCGGTGACGACGATCTCGTCCCGGTCGGGCTGGGTCTCCAGCGCCGACAGCAGGGCCATGTTGTTGGCCTCCGTCCCGCCGGAGGTGAAGATGATCTCCTGCTCCTGCGCCGCGCCCAGCAGGGCCTGCACCTGCCGCCGCGCCTGCCGCACCCCGTCCGCCGCCGCCGATCCGAACCGGTGGCTGGAGGAGGCATTGCCGAAATGCACGTCGAAATAGGGCAGCATGGCGCTGACCACTTCCGGGTCCGTGCGTGTCGTGGCGTTATTGTCCAGATAGACATGCTGCATGGGACCACCCTTTCAGCCAGGGAGGGAGGGCGGGACCGGTCGCCGGCGTCAGTGCGCTCCGGTCGTCCGCCCCATCACCGGGACCAGCCGCACGAAGGCGCCCAGCCTCTCCACGACCCGCGCCTGGATACCGTCCAGCGTGGCGGTGGACAGCCGGCACATGACGCAGGCCCCCGACAGCCGGACCCGGACGGTATCGCCCTCCATGCCCAGCAATTCGCAATCGCCGCCATCCCGGCGCAGGCCGGGGCGTATCTCTTCAATGGCGGCACGAACCACCTGCAAACGGGGATCCTCCGTCTCTGTGCCGGATGGCGGGGCTTTGTCGAATGCAATGTCGGGGACGAGCATGGGAAGGCTCCTGTCGCAAGCGATGGCAGGCTTCAACCGAACGACTTGCCGCAGCCACAGCTGGACTTGGCGTTCGGGTTGTCGAAGGTGAAACCGGACCCTTCCAGGGCCACGACGAAATCGATGGTGGTGCCGTCCAGCAGCGCGTGGCTGTTGGTATCGACAAAGACCTTCACGCCATCCTGGTCGATGACCTTGTCTTCGGGCGCCGCCTCGCCCGCCAGACCCATCATGTATTTGTAGCCGGCGCAGCCGCCGGCATCGACAGCGATGCGCAGCCCGCCGGCCGGATTGGCGGCACCGGAAATGGCGCTGCGGACGGCGTTCAGGGCGCTGGGGGTCAAGGTGATCATGGGAATTACCCTCTGATGCCATTTTGCGGGACACCCCCAGCAAAGCAAAGTGCGTGCCACCACACAGTTCCTTGAAAAGCCTTGGGCTTTTCCTTCATCGCTGTCGTGTTTGTCGCGCTTCTGTCGCAAACCCGACAGGGCGGGAACCGACGCAACTGGCACGCGATCACAGATAAATCCAGGTGTTGGAAGCACCTGTCCTGCCCCGACCAAACCGGCAGAGGGATTGCAAGGGTGGGGCGACGCCCCTTTCCCGTGGGCTGTCCCTTGCCGTCAAACAGGAGCGTTGCGCCCATGACCACCATCGACAAGACCGCCCTTGCCCGCCTGGATCAGGAAGGGCGCCTGTTCAACGCCGTGCTGAAGGGCCCGACCAGCCATCCCGGCCGTTTCGGCTTCCGCGGCGATATCGCCCTGAAGTTCCAGCCGCAGATCGCCGACGAGAAGCGCCCGCCGGATTTCTCGATTGAACAGGTGCTGACGGCAGCACAGGAAGGTGAGACCACCCTGCCCGTGCTGGCCGGCTATATCCATTCCTTCGCCTATCTGGAAACGGTGGCCGAGGTGCTGGGCGGCCTGCTGCGGCCCGACGGCCGGTATTTCATCTTCTGCAATAATATCGATCTGCTGGCCAGCTACCGGGTGGTGATCGACAACATCACCTATCTGATCCTGCCCTGCGATGAATCCACCGTCTGGAAGGAGATGATGGACCTGATGGGCATCGACAAGAACGACATCAAAAAGCTGGATACGGGCGGTAAGCTGGACGTGGTTCTGGACGTGGCGGCCCGCTTTGATGCCACATATCCCTTCCTCAGCTTCGCTGACGGGGTGGCGCGCATGGAACCCGTGAAGAACCGCAACGCCAACCGGCCGGTTTGATGAAAACGGGAGGCGGAAGGGGTGCCCTCACACCCCTTCCGCCTCGCACATCAGCGCCGGCTCATCCTCTTCGGCCAGGGTCACGCCCGTCACACAGATATCGCCGTCCAGCACCGTCAGCGAAACGGGCGTCAAGGACTGGCCGCGGCAGGGACCATCGACACAGGCGCCGGTGCCCAGATCGAACAGGGCCCCATGCTTGCCGCACATCAGGCGCGTGCCGTCGGGGTCCAGGAACTGGTTGCGTTCCCAGTCCAGATGTACCCCGTCATGGGGGCAGCGATTGACATAGCCGACCACCTGCCGGCCCCAACGGACAACGATGATGGTCCAGGGCCGGGCCATCCCGTCCTCCTCCAGCCGCAGCAGATGGAAGCCCCGCGCCTTGCGGCTGGGAATGTCGTCAAGCCGGCACAGCGCATAGGCAATGTCGGAGGGCACATTCATGGCGGGACCTCCTTGGCGGATGATAGTTGGTCAAGCGGGGACACGCGGCCGGTCGGAACGGATATGGGCCAGCACCGCCTCCCCCTCCTCCGCGCCGAAGCAACTGTCGAAATCATCACATTCGGTGCAGACGGGGGCCGTGCACAGGCTGAACCCGTCTGCCCGGCAGATGGTGCGGTAAAGGTATTTCTTCCATTTCATGTCCTGGCTGTTGCGCATCGCCAGCAGGCCGAAATGCCTGCGCATCAGCTGTGATAGTTCCCCCCGGTTGCGCAGGCCCAGATCCTGCCAGAGATGGTTGGGCCGGGTGCAGCGCCGCGCGATCATCGCCGACAGGCAGCGCTGGAGCCCGGTGCCGCCATCAGCATACATCCACAGCAGGTCGCGCACCGCTCTCTCATCATCGCCCAGCGCTGCCGGCCCCGGCACCAGGGGCGCCAGGGCGGGAAAGGCATCGGGAAACAGCCGCACGATCAGACCCGCAGCCGCGTCACCGTCCAGCCCCAGCCCTTCCGGCAGGCTGGCGCCGTCGATCACGGCCTCATCCCAGGCCAGCGACAGGATGCAGGCAACGACATGCTGGTCAAACGCGTCGCAGGCCCCATCGCAGGTCCGCGCCATCAGCCAGGAATAGGCCTCGCCCGCACGCATCGCCCCCTCCTTATGCCGCCACGGGTGAATGAACCTGGCAATTGGCCGGGCAGACGCGGGCACAGGCCCGGCAGCCGATGCAGGCCCCGGCATCGGCCATTACCATCACTTTCTTCTCGATTTCCTCATCGTCGTCATCATCAAGCGCGACCAGTTCCCCTTCCTCATTCAGCCCCTTCAGTTCCATGACGCCCCGGCCGCAGACCTTGAAGCAGCGCCCGCAGCCGATGCAGCGCTTGGGATCGATGGCGATCAGGAAGTCCGGCTGCCAGGACCGGCCATCGCGGGTGAAGGGGGCAGACATCGGTGGTTCCTTTCAGGGGCTGCGGCTCAGGCGCTTTCCAAGGCTTTCAGGCGGGATCGTTTGGCTTCCAGTTCGGCAAACGCGCTATGGGTGCGCTGGGCCACGTCCAGGATGGAGGTCCAGTTGACGGGCAGTTCCTCCGACAGGTCATGCAGGTCCATCTTGGCCTGCATGGCCTTGGCCGACAGCTTCTTGATCTCGGTCTTCAAGGCATCCATGTCGCTCATGTCTTATCCTCCGGCACCGGGTCAGTAGCGGGCGACGTCGGGGAAACGCCCGATCATCTCCACGCCCTGCTGCACATATTTGGCCCCCTCCTCTGCCAGCTTGGCGAGGCTGTCGAAGCCGAAGCGGTGAACGTCGCGCAACTGCTTGTTCACCACGACCAGCCGCCCGCCGATCAGCACCATGCGGCCGAACCCTTCATGGCTCATCTTCAGCATGGGAGAGACCATCACACCGGTTCCCAGCTCGATCGACAAGGCGATGGCGTTGAAGAACAGTTCCAGCCGCCAGATCGTCTCCGGGTCGGGATCGCCCATGATTGGCAGCAGGCGGCGCTGGGCTTTGTCGATGATGTAGGGTTCCAGCAAATCCAGGTCGGATTTGCCGTCCCAGGTGCCGTGCGCATCCTGGGCACGCCAGATCTTCACCAATTGCCGGATGAAGGGCGATTGCGCGGCCGCCTGGTCGGGCGACAGTTCCATCAATTCCGTCATGGCGTCATCACTCCTCAAAATCCAGTGTCCGGGCGGTGCCCTTGCCCATGGCCTTGCGCAGCCAGGGCGGCGGCGTGCCGTTCAGCACGTCGCGCAGCTTCTCCAGCAGATCCTCTATCGGCTCTGGCTGGTTGACCTTCATCGGGTGGATATTGTTGGCCACGACGCGCGCCGCTCCCGACCCGCCGATGGCGGCGACATAGAGGATGGCGCAATCCTTGATCGCCTCGATCTTGGGCGCCAGCTTGTCCTCGTTGCCATCCTCCTGCAGGTCGCCAGCGAACTCCACCGCCTCCAGGAAGCGGTGACCCTCGGGCTGCAGGTCGTAGATGGCAATGTTGCGGGCCCAGCCGAAATGGGCATCAACCCGTTTCAGGTCCTGCGTGGCGAAGGCGATTTTCATGCGGCTTGCCCTTTCTGCTGGGCGCCATCGGCGGCGCCATCCTCTTCCGTCAGCCGCCAGCTTTCGGGCGTGGGCTGATGGTTCTGCTCGGCATCAGCGATGACGAGGTTGCTGATGGTGAAGATCAGGTCGCGGACCCCGCGATAGCCGACCGTCAACAGGTGCCCGGCCCCCAGCCGGTCGAACATGGGAATGCCGACACGGAAAAAGGGAATGCCCAGCCGCGCCGCCGCCTGGCGGCCATGGGAATGGGTAACCAGCAGGTCGCAGCCGCGTTCGCCGGCCAGCCGCTCCAGATCCTCCAGATCGCCGATCAGCACCTCCGCCGCATCGATCCCGGACAGGACAGGCGAATGGGTGGTGGTCACCGCCACGGTGATTTCGGCCCCCATCTCACGCAGCATGCCGGCGACATCGGCCAGCAGGTCGGGTTCGGCGGCAATGGCCAGCTTGCGCCCGCCGATGTGGAAATGCCCGTCCAGCATGGCGTCGACCAACTGGCCGCGCTGACGCCGGTATTTGGCCGGCACGGGCCGGCCGCTGGCCGCCGACAGGAACATGATGAATTCATCCATCGCTGCCAGCCCGCACAGGCGCGGGAACAGGCGGAACGGCACCCCTGCGCGTGTCCGCAGCGCCTCGGCCGCCGGGCGCATCTGCTCCCCGATGGCCACGGCCCAGGCGGCCTCGCCCAGCGTCGCCACCTCATCCACGCCGATGCCGCCAATGGTGGTGGGCGTGAAATCCTCCGGAATATGGCCGTCCAGCGATCTGGACAGGTCGGGCAGGAAGCTAGGCCGCAGGCCGAAATCCTCGATGATGGTCCGCAATTCCTCCAGATCGCCCGGCGTCAGGTGACAGCCCGGCAGCACGGCGATGCGGCCCGGGTCACGCACGGCACCGGGTGCCGGCACGCGCACCAGCACTTCCACCATGCGCGTCACCGCCTTGGTCCAGCCATCCTGGAACGCATCCTTGAAATCGGGCGTGGAGACATAGACCAGCGGCAGGCTAGCCAGCTCCGGGTGGCGCTCACGGAACAGCTGGATATAGCCTTCGACATCATCACCCTTGGTCTCAGTGACGCCGGTCGAACAGATGCCGATGATTTCCGGCTTGGTGCGCTTGTGGATATTGAGAATGGCCTGCTCGACATTCTCATAGCCGCCCAGCACCGTGGCCACCTCGCTCATAGCCGTGGTCTGCAGCGGGATCGCCTCCTTGAAATGGCGGACGAACAGGACCAGTCCGAAAGAGGTGCAGCCCTGCGAACCATGCAGCAGCGGCATGGCCCCGCGCAAGCCCATGAAGGCCAGTGCCGCCCCGATGGGCTGGCTCATCTTCAGCGGGTTGACCGTGCAGGCCTTTTTGACATGGGTAACCTTGGCCATGGCCCCTACTCCGCCGCCAATTGGGGGGCGACAACTTCCGCCAGGGCGCGGGCCTGCCAATTGTCTGCCGGGTCATCCCAGGGGGCGGGCCGGCGCACCTGTTCCCAGACAGGGTTGAACAGGGTCTTGGCGATCTCCCGCAGCAGATCGACCATGCCGACATACCCCATATAGGCGTGGTGGCGTTCCTGGTTGATGTCCAGCCAGGGCATGGCCGCCTTCAGCGCCACAAACTGCGACCGCCCGCCCGACAGCATGATGTCGGCCTTGGCGTCCTTCAACATGCGGTACATCTCGCGCGGGGTCATGTCCTCGATCATGTGGGCGTCTTCGCCCATCAGTTCCTTGATGCGTTCCTTGTCTTCCTTGGTGGATTTCTTGACACTGGTGCCGGCAATCTCCAGACCCGCCTCCTGCAGGGCCGCCACCACCGACCAGGATTTCACGCCCCCGGTGATCAGCAGCACCCGCTTGCCGGCAAACCGGGGCTTGAAGGGGGCAATGCTGGCCCAGGCCTTGGCCTCCTCCCGCGCGATCAGCGCCTCTGTGCGGTCCAGCAGTTCGGCCGGCGCCCCGCGCGATACCAGCAGCCGCGCGATCTCGCGCAGGCTGTCGCTGGTGTCGCCGATACCGTAGAAAGAACCCTCGAAGAAGGGGATGCCATAGCGTTCCTCCATCTTGCGGGCGACATTGATCATGGCCTTGGAACAGACCATCATTGCCGCCTTGGCCCGATGCGACTGCGCAACCTCCCTGTAGCGCCCGTCGCCGGAGATACAGGACAGGACGCGGATGCCCAGCGCATCCAACAGCGGCTTCACCTGCCACAGTTCGCCGGACAGGTTATATTCGCCGATGATGTTGATGTCGTAGGGCGTGGTGTAGTCCGGCTCCACCGTGCCGATCACATGGTCCAGCAGGGCTTCGCCGGCCAGCTTGTTGCCCAGGTTCTTCGGGCCGACAAAGCCGGGGGCGTTGATGGGAATGACGGGCTTGCCGAACTTCGCTGACGCGGCCTTGGCCACGGCATTGATGTCATCGCCGGTCATGGCCGGGATACAGGTCTGATAGACGAAGACGGCCGGCGGGTCGTATTTCTCGATGATCTCGCGGATGGCCTTGTAAAGCCGCTTTTCCCCGCCGAAGACGATATCCGTCTCGTTGATGTCGGTGGTAAAGCCCGTGCGCCACAGGCTGGGGCCCGACGATTTGGCCCCGCGATTGTCCCAGGAATTGCCCTCGCACGCGATCGGCCCATGGACAAGATGGGCAACATCGGTCAGGGGCTGCAGGGCGATCTTGGCCCCGTCAAAAGCACAGCCCCCCGCCGCCCCGCCAGGTTGAAGCTGCTTGGTGCAGCCCTTCTTGCGTTCCTTCTCCGACTTGGCCGCGTTCTTGCCGCAGGCCGGTTCGTTGAACACTTCCTGGATCGTGGCGGACAGGGTGGTCATGCCGGTTCTCCTGGCGGTCGCTTGGATGGTGAGCGGCGTCCCCTGAATGAGGACGCCGCAACGCGCGGGAGACGGGATCAGCGGATGATGTCGAAGCTGTAATCGCTCTTCGACGGGATGTTGGTGTTGGCATCGAACGTGTCGAAAATCTTGTCCAGGATGCGCACCAGCACGTTCAGGCCACCCTGATAGCCCCAGACGGGATAGCGGTGGTGGTGGTGCCGGTCGAAGATCGGGAAGCCGATGCGGATCAGCGGCGTGCCCGTGTCACGCTCCAGATATTTACCGTAGGTATTGCCGATCAGGTAATCCACCGGCTCGGTGAACAGCAGCGACCGCATGTGCCACAGGTCGCGGCCCGGATAGGCCTTGCAGTTCTTCCCAAACGGCGAGCTGTCGAACAGTTCCTGCATCTTCGCCGCCCAACCCTTGCTGCCATTGGTGGCCAGGACATGCGTCGGCTCCGCGCCCAGTTCCAGCAGGAATGCGGCCAACCCCAGGCAAAGGTCGGGATCGCCATACAGGGCGAACTTCTTGCCATGGATGTGGGAGCTGCTGTCCGCGATAGCATCGACCAGACGGCCGCGCTCGCGCGCCAGCGCATCGGGGATTTCGGTGCCGGTCAGACGGGCCACTTCCATCAGGAAACGGTCGGTGCCCGCCACACCGACCGGGTGATTGAAGGAAACCGTCTCATGGCCATGACCGGCGATGAAGGGCAGCGTCTTCTCGGTGCAATATTCCTGCATGGAGAGGGTTGCCTTGGCATGGACGGCGGCGGCCGCATCCTCCAGCGTCGTGCCGCCGTCATACATGCGGAACTCGCCATCCGTCGGCGTATCCCAGACATCGCTATTATCGCCCAGGATGGTGTATTCCACGCCCATCAGGTCGAAGATGCGCTTGATCTCGCGGATATTGCCGACAGTGTAGCCGTCAAAGCCGCCGATGAAGTTGATCTTGCCATTGGGCTGGCGTTCCACCTTGGGTGCCGTACCGGCCTTGCCATCCCAGAAATGTTCCAGAATGCCCTTCAACGCATTGTCATAGCCCGTGACATGGCTGCCGACAAAGGCCGGTGTATGGGCGAACGGCACGTCGAACGCCTCGGGTACGGAGCCCTTTTCCTTGGCCGTCTTGATAAAGGCGTTCAGGTCGTCGCCGATCACTTCTGCCATGCAGGTGGTGGAAACGGCGATCATCTTGGGCTTGTACATGGAATAGGTATTGGCCAGCCCGTCGATCATGTTGTTCAGGCCGCCGAACACCGCCGCATCCTCCGTCATGGAAGAGGAAACGCAGGAGGTCGGTTCCTTGAAATGACGGGAGAAATGGCTGCGGTAATAGGCAACGCAGCCCTGCGATCCATGGACAAAGGGCAGCGTGCCCTCGAACCCCACCGCGGCGAACACGGCACCCAGCGGCTGGCAGGCCTTGGCCGGATTGATGGTCAGCGCCTCGCGGGCGAAGTTCTTTTCCTGATATTCGGCCGTCTTGGCCCATTCCCGCACCCGCTCCACCTCGGCGGGATCGCGCCGGTTCTCGAACAGCTCGCGCTTGTTGGCCAGCATGCTCTGATATTCCGGACCACGGAACAGCTCGAAATGGTCGAGCACATTTTCTGCACTCTGCGTCATGATCTTGAACCCTTCCAAGGGATTATCCGGGACCGTCCCGTCGCCCTGCAAAGAGGCGCCGGGACGGGGCGGAGGCCGCTTACTCGGCGGCCATCAGGTGGGGTTTCGGCTTGGCCTTCCAGGGCGTCTCGGCCATCTTCCAGACCGGGGCATTGATGGCCATGTCCATGTCCCGGGCGAAGATGGCGAAGCCGTCATAGCCGTGATAGGGGCCGGAATAATCCCAGGAATGCATCTGGCGGAACGGCACGCCCATCTTCTGGAAGACGTACTTCTCCTTGATGCCGGACCCGACCAGATCGGGCTGGACCTTCTCAACGAACTTCTCGAACTCGTATCCGGTCACGTCGTCATAGATCAGCGTGCCGTCTTTCACATAATGCTGGGCTGTGCGCTGATAATCATCGTTATGGCCGAACTCATAGCCGGTACCGACCACCTCCATGCCCAGATCTTCATAGGCACCGATGACGTGGCGGGGGCGCAGGCCGCCCACGAACAGCATCACCGTCTTGCCTTCCAGGCGCGGCCGATACTTGGCGATGACATCGTCGACCAGGGCCTGGTACTTGGCGATGACGCGCTCGGCCCCTTCCTTGATCTTGTCGTCGAAATAGCTGGCAATCTTGCGCAGCGATTCCGCGATCTTGCTGGGGCCGAAGAAATTATATTCGCACCAGGGGATGCCGTACTTCTCCTCCATATGGCGGGAGATGTAGTTCATCGACCGGTAGCAGTGCAGCACGTTCAGCTTGGCCTTGGGCGTGGCCTCCAGCTCGGCCAGCGTGCCGTCGCCCGACCATTGCGCGATGACGCGCAGGCCCATTTCTTCCAGCAGGATACGCGACGACCAGGCATCGCCGCCGATATTATAGTCGCCGATGATGGCGACGTCATAGGGCGTGGCCTCGAACCCGGCCGGTGCGTCCTTGCCCTCGGCCTTGTCGAACACCCAGTCGCGGATGGCGTCGTTGGCGATATGGTGGCCCAGCGACTGCGACACGCCGCGGAAGCCCTCGCAGCGCACGGGCACGATGGTCTTGCCCTCATATTCCTTGGACTTCACCTTCGACACCGCCTCGATATCGTCGCCGATCAGGCCGATCGGGCATTCCGACTGGATGGAGATGCCGTTATTCAGCGGGAACAGGTCCTGGATTTCGTCGATGATCTTGGCCAGCTTCTTGTCGCCGCCGAAGACGATATCCTTTTCCTGGAAGTCGGAGGTGAACTGCATGGTCACAAACGTGTCGATGCCCGTCGTGCCGATATAATAGTTACGCCGCGCCGCCCAGGAATATTGGCCACAGCCGACGGGGCCATGGCTGATATGGATCATGTCCTTGATCGGCCCCCAGACCACCCCCTTGGACCCGGCATAGGCGCAGCCACGAATGGTCATGACGCCGGGAATGGATTTCAGGTTCGATTTGACCCCGCAATCGGACTTGCCGGCCTCATGCACATTCAGGTGTTTGGCGCGGCGCTTCGCGGTCTTCTCCGGGTAAACCTGCAAGACCTCGTTGATCAGCTCCTTGTTGCGGGCCTTGATCTCCGCAACATTCTGCGTTTCAGACATGCTCATGTGACTGCCCTCATGTTACCCGGGAAGGGAGGGTCCGGCGGGATAGCCCAGCCGGACCCGGGTTCCGCCGATCAGGCCAGTTCGAGCTGGGCCGCGGTCTTACCGACCTGGCTCTCGTCGATGGTCTTGATCACCCCATGCTCCATCAGCATGTCCTCAAGCTCGTCCATGGTGATGGGGGTGGGGATGACGCCATTGCCGGCATTGTTGTGGATGCGCCGGGCCAGTTCCCGGTAATGGTTGGCCTGATCGGATTCCGGCGCATATTCCAGCACCGTCATGCGACGCAGTTCGGCGTGCTGCACGATATTGTCGCGCGGCACGAAATAGATCAGTTGCGTGCCCAGCTTCTTGGCCAGGTTTTCCGCCAGCTCCAATTCCTTGTCGGTCTGGCGCTCGTTGCAGATCAGGCCACCCAGGCGCACACCGCCGGACATGGCATATTTCAAGATGCCCTTGGATATGTTGTTGGCCGCGTACATGGCCATCATCTCGCCGGACATGACGATATAGATCTCCTGCGCCTTGTTCTCGCGGATGGGCATGGCGAAGCCGCCGCACACCACATCGCCCAGCACGTCGTAGGAGACATAGTCGATATCCTCATAAGCGCCGTTCTCCTCCAGGAAGTTGATGGAGGTGATGACGCCGCGGCCGGCGCAGCCCACGCCCGGCTCCGGACCGCCGGATTCCACACAGCGTATGTCCTGGTAGCCGACCTTCATCACGTCCTCGATCTCCAGATCTTCGACGCTGCCGGCGGCGGCGGCGAGGGAGAGGATGGTGTCCTGGGCCTTGGCGTGCAGGATCAGGCGCGTGCTGTCCGCCTTGGGGTCGCAACCGACGATCAGGATGCGGTGCCCCATCTCGGCCAGGGCCGCCAGGGTGTTCTGGGAGGTGGTGGACTTGCCGATGCCACCCTTGCCGTAAAAAGCGATCTGTCGCAGAGCCGACATTGAGAGTTCTCCTTGAACCGATAGTTAAGCCGATTGCCAATGCCGCCCCGGCATCCGCCGGAACGATCCTCGTTCGCAGAAGTTGGCTCAGCGGATGTCGGGAAGGAGCACATCGCTCGACAGCGCGTAGGCGTGTACTCAGCCCTCACTAGCCGATGCGGAATGGAGCAACTGGCGTGCCAACTGGCCAAAAATTCTCAAAATATTGATTTTGTTCACTATATTAAGAATAAACCCCATCCGACAAAGATGTGTCGAACCCGACAGCCAATGTCAGCCTGTCGCAAACGGAACAAGCCGTCGCGTACCTCCGTCACGGCAAATCAAGGTTTCCCGTGTCCCACGCGCGCGGAACGGAATTTGCTTAAGTGTCAACGATATCAACCAATGTCCCATGACGGGAACGGGGTCGGAGGACAAGGCAATGCAAATTGGCGTGGAAACAACCAAAGCCGTGGATCAGCGACGGGTCTTTGTCGTGGACGCGGACGAGGTCACCCGAGCGGCCTTGCAGTTCATGCTGCATGACGAAATCGAGACTCATGAACTGTCCACACCGGAAGAAGCTTATGCCAAGGGGATCGATTGGTTGCGTCCCGATTTGGTGCTGCTGGGTGCATCCTTCATCGCGACACGTGGCGCGGGCTTGGTTGGGGAATTCCAGCAGGCCTTTCCCGGCGTCAGGTTGCTGATCACCTGTGCCCCATCGGAGGAAGCAGAAGTGGTCAAGGCGCTTGCCCCCGACATCCATGGAGTGCTGCTAAAGCCGCTGACGCTGGAGGCCGTCCGGCGCAAGGTCGACACGGTTCTCTGCCGGTGCGGGGCGGCGCCGCTGATCCCACTTGGCATGGTCAGCGCATTCCCCATCATGCGACCTGAAAGGACCGGTTCATAAATGATAGGCCCGTTTCAACGACCGTTCGTTCCCGCGAAAAGTAAGCGTCGGCATGTCAATCAGCATTGAATTTTGAGTCTGTATAGGCGTCAAAAGTTGACCCGTAGGGTGAGTTCATCGACTTGTCCCTCTAATCGGGTCGGATGTCATGCGGAGCGGCAGGACTTCAGCCCCAGCTGCCGCTAGGCTAGGCAGAAGCCGAACAGGCCAGTCCCCAACATAATCAACGCAACGATAATGTCCGCAATCATGGCTGCACCGGCCGGGATGAAACCGAGGATCAAGGCCAAAGCCAGCCCTAGGGTCCAGACTTAATCAGGTCCAGTACGCCACGATGGTTGCAATGGCGAGTGTGGATAAGAAATTTCTGGCGCGCTTGTCGTATCGGGTGGCGACGCGGCGGAAATCCTTGAGGCGGCAGAAGACGGCCTCGACCATCCATCGGAACTTGTACCGGACCTTGTCGAAGCGGATGGGCTTCTTGCGTGACTTTCTGCCGGGAATGACCGGCTTTGCGCCCTTTTCCCTGATTTTGGCCAGCAGTTTGTCGCTGTCATATCCCTTGTCAGCCAGGACGTAGCGGCAATCCTTGGTCTCGGCCTGGGTAATCCCGGATTTGTCACCGGCGGTCGGCATTTTTCCGGATTTATGTTTGATAACAAGTAATTACCATTATTTTGGAGCGGTTAATAATTTACAGGGTTTTTTTCGGGATGCGGTTTACGGATCATGGTCGGCGGGTGGTCATGGGGGCGTTTGACGGGGGAGAAATCACCTCGGATGCGGGCGGGCTGCTGTTGCGTGAGGCGGCCGGTCGGCTGAATTTGTTTGAGCGGATGGCGGCCTGCTTTGAGGACCGGCGCAACCGTAAGCAGGTGACGCATCCGCTGCCCGATCTGCTGGCTCCGCGGGTCATCGCCATGGCGCTGGGGTACGAGGACCTCAACGATCACGACCGGATGCGCAACGATCCGCTGTTGAAGGTAACAGCGGCGGCCAGGTGCCGGGTGGCGCGCCGCTGCCGGCGCTGGCCGGGAGTTCGACGCTGGGTCGGCTGGAGCGGCGTTTCGAGGAGGCCGACCGGCGTTATCACAAATTCACCGTTCAGCCGTCGCGTCCGCAGGATCTATATGTCGAGCTGTTCACCGGTAGTTATGCGACAACGCCGGAGCAGATCATCCTGGATATCGACGCGATGGATATTGAAACGCATGGGCATCAGCGGGGCAGCTTCTTCCACGGTTATTATGAGCATCGCTGCTTTTTGCCGCTTTTATATTTACTGTGGCCCGCATCTGCTGCTCTCCAAACTGCGCCCCGGCAATGTGGACGGTGCCGAAGGGGCCAAGGCAACCATCAAGCGGGTTGTGGGCAACATCCGCCGCCACTGGCCCCAGGTGAGCATCCTGGTGCGCGGGGATTCCGGGTTCGCGCGCGCGAACCTGATGAACTGGTGCGAGGCCAACGGTGTCGATTATATTTTCGGCCTGCCGCACAACGACTATCTCCTGCATAAGGCCCGCAAGATCCGCTCACGCGCGGCGATGGCATTCCTGGCCACGGGCGAAACGGCGGAACTCTTCGGGAATTTCCATCACCAGACCCGCTCGGGCAACTGGGCCCGGCCCCGCCACGTCATCGCCAAGGTGCTGCACCGGTCTGAGAAGGAACAAAGCTGCCGGTTTCTGGTCACCTCCCTGGACTGGAACGCGCTTGCCGTCATCGATTCCATGGCCCAAGCCCGCGACAGGGCGGAAAGCCAAGGGGACAAGCCGCCACGCGACCGGCTGGCCTAGACGATCTACACGGCGCTGTACTGCCCGCGCGGCGATATGGAGAACCGGATCAAGGACTGCCAGCTCGATCTTTTCGGATACCGGGCATCGGCCCATGCCTTCAAGACCAACCAGACCCGGCTGATCCTGGCCGGCTTCGCCTATGTGCTGATGACGCAATTGCGGCTGATGGCGTTGCAAGCCACCGACCTGGCCCAAGGCCGCCCCCCATACCATCCGGCAGAAGCTGCTGAAAATCGGTGCCCGGGTGGTCACCTCGGTACGGCGGATCCGGATTTCCATGCCCGACGCCTGCCCTGTCCAGCACATCTTCTTCACCGCCTGGCGCGCCCTGGCCTCACCCTGACTCCCTCTGCTTCCAGCGAGCGAAAACTGACCGCCTGATCGAAGGGCCCGATCGAAGGGAATGATGAGGCACGCCCGCTCGCAACAAGATTTACACCCTTTGGCTGCCATTCGGCGCGATTATGTCGAGGCTGGATTTCGTCCCGGTTCTGCGCGAAGCCCTGAGCCGAAAAATCGAACCCCCAACCCGGCGCCGGAGGCCAAATGCGACCGATCTCTCCGGCAAAAAAATTTCCGTGATGAATCCGGGTATATGGTAGCTAGGCGATGTTTTGGGGTGGGTTTTCCGGACAGCAAAAACCCCAGCAAGCTTTTGCTCTTGGTAAGCGTCCGGCGTAGGCCCATTCAGGCATTTGCCTTCCAGTTCCAGGGCAGGAGGTCGGCGATGGCCTTTGCGGGATGGTCGTGGATGCGGGCGAGGACGTCGGCGAGCCAGGCTTGAGGGTCGACGTCGTTGAGCTTTGCGGTCTCGATGAGGGTGTAGATGGCGGCGGCCCTGTCGCCGCCGGCATCGGAGCCGCAGAAGGTCCAATTCCGGCGTCCGACGGCGATGCCGCGCAGGGCGCGTTCGGCGGCATTGTTCGACATGCAGATGCGCCCATCCTCCAGGAACCGGGTCATGGCGCCCCAACGTTTCAAGGCATAGTCCATGGCCTTGGCAGGATCCGACTTGGGCGACAGGCGGGCACATGCGTGGCGCAGCCATTGCTTCAGATCGTCGATCAGGGGCCGGCTTTTCTCCCGGCGGGTTTCGGCACGTTCCGCGATGGCGAGGCCGTTGATGGTACGTTCGATGGCGAACAACGCGTCGATGCGCGTCACGGCCTCGGCTGCCAGGGGCGACTTGCCGTCCTTGGCCAGGTCAAAGAACCGGCGACGGACATGGCTCCAGCATCCGGCCTCCTGGAGGGGGCCGGGCTTGCGGGCAGGGTCGTAGAGGCCGGCATAGCCGCTGTAGGCGTCGGCCTGGAATATTCCGGCCCAGCCGGCCAGGTGGCGCTGCGGATGTTCGCCGGCACGGGTGCGGGCATAATGGTAGAGGGCGGCGGGAGGATCGCTGCCGCCGAACGGCCGATCATCCCGCACATACACCCATAGCCGGCCGGTGGCGGATTTCCCCTTGGCCAGGACCGGTACCGGGGTGTCATCGCCATGGAGGCGGCCAGCATCCAGAACATGGGACTGTATCGCCGCCACCAGCGGGGCCAGGGTTGCCGCCGCCGCTCCAACCCAGTCGGCCAGGGTGGAGACGTCCAGGTCGATCCCTTCACGGGCATAGGCGGCACTCTGCCGGTGCAGCGGCAGGTGCTGGGCATATTTCCCGGCCAGCACCATGGCCAGCAGGTTGGGGCCGGCCCGCCCACGCCGGATCGGATGGGAGGGGGCCGGCGTCTGGCTCACCGCCTCGCAGGACCGGCAGGCGAACTTCTCCCGGACATGCTGCACCACCTTCCAGCGGCGGGGTTCGCACTCCAGGCTCTCCAGCACATCCTCGCCGATCTTGCGCAAGGCGCTGCCGCCGCAGCGGTCGCAAACACAAGGCCCCGGATGCACGATCCGCTCCCGTGGCAGCGCCTCGGGCAGCGGCCGCCGGGCCGGCTTGCGCGGCGTGACGGCAAGGGCGGGAATGGGTGTGGCGAGTTCGCCGGCCACCTCGTTCTCGGTGCTGGTCTCCTCCAACTCCTCCAGTTGCAGTTCCAACTGCTCCACCAGCAGCCGGCCCCGCTCGGAGGATTGGCCGTAAAGCTCCCGCCGGGCCTTGGCCAGGGCCAAACGCAGCCGTTCAATCTCGATCGCCCGTTCACCGGCTGAACCGCGCCGGGATTGTCGGCGGCTCCAACTCCTGAGAGGATGGGGCTACGATGAGCAAGACAACGAACAAGTTTTCAGTTGAGGTGCGCGAGCGGGCTGTTCGGCTGGTGGTGGATCACGAGAAGGATCATCCGTCGCGATGGGCAGCGGTGTCGTCCGTGGCGTCCAAGATCGGCTGTTCGGCGCATACGCTGAATGAGTGGGTCAAGAAAGCGGAGGTGGAAAGCGGCAGCCGTGCCGGCGTTCCGCTGGATGTGCTGGAGAAACTGAAGGCGCAGGAACGGGAGATCCGGGAGTTGCGCCAGGCGAATGAAATCCT
>NZ_AUCG01000003.1 GCF_000429645.1 Niveispirillum irakense DSM 11586 | reverse complement strand
CACACCAGACCAATGTCCGCCCGCCGGTATGGCTCGCGAAGCTTTCAGGTTCAAACACCCCGCCGACATGAATATCGACCCCGTTCAGGGCCGCCATGCCACGGCACTTCTCCTGAAGCTTGGGATCAATATCGTGCGCCCACATTTCCAGAGACGGCATAAGGCGCTTGATCCCCACGGCGTAATAGCCCTCGCCGCAGCCAATATTGATCACCCGGTCGTAGCCCGCATCCGGAATGCCGCGAACAATGGCGTGCAGCTCCTCCTCATAGCAGCCGAGCAGCAGCGGAGCGCTACAACGATTGGCGGGATCAACCAGCATCATGCCGGCAAACGGGCCCCCACGGACAACAGGGCCGCCATTTTTCACGATGGTGTTATTCAGCAGCAGACAGCGATAATAAACCAGAAACTCGAAAACCTGGTTGAGCTGCGCTTCCGATGCCGGCGCCTCGGTCAACATCTTCAGGACATGGTCACGGGTGCGCTCGTGAATAGACATACTGGTTCCCTGGGAAGACGCCCACGCCACAGTGACGATTTATAGGAATGCCGCAATAAGGAACCGAGCCCCGTGAGTTCTGCACCGGGAACCCCCGCCGATACTTCTTTGAAATAAAAAGGGCCACCCTGTCGCCAGGGCAGCCCTTTCTTACTTCTGTCCGTGAAGCCGGCCTTACTCGGCAGCTTCCGGCGGCAGAGCCGGGGTTTCGCCGCCTTCTTCCAACGCCTGGAGCGCACGGTCGCGCTCGGCAGCGATGGCCTTCAGGCGGTTCACCACCGAACCGGTACCGGCCGGGATCAGGCGACCGACGATCACGTTTTCCTTCAGCCCTTCCAGGTTGTCGCTCTTGCCCTGGACGGCAGCTTCGGTCAGGACACGCGTGGTTTCCTGGAACGATGCAGCCGAGATGAAGGAACGGGTCTGCAGGCTGGCCTTGGTGATGCCCTGAAGCACCGGCTTGCCGGTCGCCGACTGCAGATCGGGCTCGCCCTCATCCATGCGCTTGCGCACGGCGCGGTTTTCCGCCTCGAACTCGAACCGGTCGACCTGATCACCGATCAGCAGCGTGGTATCGCCGGGATCCGTGACCTCAATCTTCTGCAGCATCTGACGGACGATCACTTCGATATGCTTATCGTTGATCTTCACGCCCTGCAGACGATAGACGTCCTGGATCTCGTTGATCAGATAGTTGGCCAGCGCCTCGACACCCATCACCGACAGGATGTCGTGCGGCACCGGGCTACCATCCATCAGGCTGTCACCCTTCTGGACATAATCGCCCTCCTGAACGGCAATGTGCTTGCCCTTCGGGATCAGGTATTCACGCTCTTCCCCGGTATCGTCATTCTTCACGACGATACGGCGCTTGGCCTTGTAATCCTTGCCGAATTCGACCCGGCCCTCGATCTCCGCGATGATCGCGAAGTCCTTCGGGCGGCGGGCTTCAAACAGCTCGGCCACGCGCGGCAGACCGCCGGTGATGTCACGGGTCTTGGAGCTTTCGCGCGGGATACGGGCCAGCACGTCACCGGCCCGGACCTTCGCACCATTCTCCACCGACAATATGGCATCGACGCTCATGAAGTAGCGGGCTTCGGTGCCATTCGGCAACGTGATCACGTTGCCGGCCTCATCGCGCAGGGTAACGCGCGGACGCAGATCCGCACCACGCGGCTGCTGACGCCAGTCGACCACGACCTTGGAGGAAATGCCGGTCGCTTCGTCCATGACCTCGCGGATGGACACGCCTTCCACCAGGTCGACATACGTGACCGTACCTTCCTTTTCCGTCAGGATCGGCAGGGTGTACGGATCCCATTCTGCCAGACGGTCGCCGCGCTGGACGGAAGCGCCGTCCACGGCAAGCGCCTTGTGCAGCTTGGCACCATAGGGCACGCGGTGCTTGGCGCGCTCGCGGCCCTGCTCATCCAGCAGTGCCAGCTCGCAGTTGCGACCCATCACCACCGGCACACCCTCGCTGTTCAGCACGAGGTTGCGGTTGCGGACGATCACCTTGGCGTCGAGCGTGGCTTCGATGAAGCTCTGCTCGGCACCACGCTGCGCCGCACCACCGATATGGAAGGTACGCATCGTCAACTGCGTGCCCGGCTCACCGATCGACTGGGCGGCGATAACGCCGACAGCCTCACCCATGTTCACCCGCGTGCCACGGGCCAGATCGCGGCCATAGCAGTGGGCGCACACGCCGTCTTCGGTTTCGCAGGTCAGCACGGAGCGGATATGCACCGTGTCGATACCGGCACGGTCGATCAGCTCAACCTCGCGTTCCGTGATCAGTTCGCTTGCCGGAACGATCACTTCGCCCGTCAGCGGATTGACCACGTCGAACGTGACGGTACGGCCCAGAATACGTTCCGACAACGGAACGATAACATCGCCGCCATCAATGACCGCATTCACGGTCAGGCCATTCTTCGTGCCGCAATCGATCTCGGTGATGATGGCGTCCTGCGCCACGTCCACCAGACGACGGGTCAGGTAACCGGAGTTCGCCGTCTTCAAAGCCGTGTCGGCCAGACCCTTACGGGCACCGTGGGTGGAGTTGAAATACTCCAGAACCGACAGGCCTTCCTTGAAGTTGGAGATAATCGGCGTCTCGATGATCTCGCCGCTCGGCTTGGCCATGAGCCCGCGCATACCGGCCAACTGCTTGATCTGGGCCGGCGAACCACGGGCACCGGAATGGGCCATCATGTAGACCGAGTTCACGCCGAAGCCCGGACGTGGCTGCTCGATCACCTTCATCATCGCCGTTGCCACCTTTTCGGTGGTTTCCGACCAGACGTCGACGACCTTGTTGTACTTTTCGCCCTGGGTGATCAGGCCGTCCAGATACTGCTGCTCGAATTCCTTCACGCGATCCTGCGCTTCGGCAATCAGCGTCTCTTTCTCGGCCGGGATGACCATGTCATCCTTACCGAAGGAAATGCCGGCCTTGAACGCGTTGGTGAAGCCCAGACGCATCATCCGGTCGGCGAAAATCACCGTCTCCTTCTGACCGCAATGGCGGTAGACGGCGTCGATGATGTTGCCGATTTCCTTCTTGGTCAGAAGGCGGTTGATCAGGTCGAACTTGATGGCCGGGTTGCGCGGAAGGATTTCCGACAGCAGCATGCGGCCCGGCGTCGTGGTCACGCGCACGGTGATGGGCTTATTGTTCTCATCAACCGTGTGGTAACGCGCCTGCACCTTGGAATGCAGGGTGACAGCCTTGGCGGCCAGCGCATGCTCGATCTCGCCGATCGAACCGAAGGCCATGCCCTCGCCCACAGCACCCGGCAGTTCCATCGTGATGTAGTACAGACCCAGGATGATGTCCTGGGACGGCACGATGATGGGACGACCGGAAGCCGGCGACAGGATGTTGTTGGTCGACATCATCAGGACGCGCGCTTCCAACTGAGCCTCAAGGCTCAGCGGCACGTGCACGGCCATCTGGTCACCGTCGAAGTCGGCGTTGAACGCCGTGCAGACCAGCGGGTGAAGCTGGATCGCCTTGCCTTCGATCAGGGTCGGCTCGAACGCCTGGATGCCCAGACGGTGCAGGGTCGGCGCGCGGTTCAGCATCACCGGATGCTCGCGGATGACCTCTTCCAGGATGTCCCACACCTCGGGACGTTCCTTTTCCACCATCCGCTTGGCGGCCTTGATGGTGCTGGCCAGACCATACAGTTCCAGCTTGGCGTAGATGAAGGGCTTGAACAGCTCAAGCGCCATCTTCTTCGGCAAGCCGCACTGGTGCAGCTTCAGCTCCGGGCCCACCACGATAACCGAACGACCGGAATAGTCGACGCGCTTACCCAGCAGGTTCTGACGGAAGCGACCCTGCTTGCCCTTCAGCATGTCGCTGATGGACTTCAGCGGACGCTTGTTGGCACCGGTGATGACGCGGCCCCGGCGACCATTGTCGAACAGCGCGTCAACCGCTTCCTGCAGCATGCGCTTTTCGTTACGGACGATGATGTCCGGCGCCTTCAACTCGATCAGCCGCTTCAGGCGGTTGTTACGGTTGATCACGCGGCGGTACAGATCGTTCAGATCCGAGGTCGCGAAACGGCCACCATCCAGCGGCACCAGCGGGCGCAGCTCGGGCGGAATAACCGGCACGACTTCCAGGATCATCCATTCCGGACGGGTCGCGTTCGGATAGGTCTTGTAGATGGTCGGGCCGTCGGCGCGCTCGATGCGCTCCTTATAGCCATCGAACCGCTCGTAAGCGGCGATGTCTTCAACTTCAACCGGCTCGCCCAGGAAGCTTTCCAGCATCTTCAGACGCTTGACCAGCTTCTTGCGCTTGGCTTCCGAAGCCGTCTCACGCAGATCGTCGCGGCAATTGGCCTTCTCGGTGATCAGGTCGAGGGAGGACAGCATGTCCTTCAGGGCCTCGGCGCCGATCTTTGCCGTGAAAGCGTCCTCGCCGAACTTGTCCTGCTTGTCGACCAGATCGTCTTCAGACAGCAGCTGGCCCTGCTTCAGATCGGTCAGGCCCGGCTCAATGACGACATAGTTCTCGAAGTAAAGGATACGCTCCAGATCCTTCAGCGTGCTGTCCAGCAGCAGGCCGATACGGGAGGGGAGCGACTTCAGGAACCAGATATGGGCAACAGGCGAGGCCAGTTCGATATGGCCCATGCGCTCGCGGCGGACCTTGGACAAGGTCACTTCCACGCCGCACTTTTCGCAGATGATGCCGCGATACTTCATGCGCTTGTACTTACCGCACAAGCACTCGTAATCCTTGATCGGACCAAAAATGCGGGCGCAGAACAGGCCGTCGCGCTCCGGCTTGAAGGTCCGGTAGTTGATCGTCTCGGGCTTCTTGATCTCGCCAAACGACCAGGAGCGGATACGCTCCGGGCTGGCGATCGAGATGCGGATCTGGTCGAAGCTCTGCGGCCCTTGCGGCTGGCCGAAGATGTTCATCAACTCATTATTCATATGCCGTCTCCCCAGGGGGTGGGCCGGATCGGGGCCCTGGCCTCGAAAATCATCTGGAACCGGGAAGCGGCGGACCCCTGCCCGCCGCTTCCACATAACCGGACTGGTTAGAAGTCGCGCTGGCTCAGCTCGACATTCAGACCCAGTGACCGCAGTTCTTTGACCAGAACGTTGAAGCTCTCCGGGATACCGGCTTCGAAGTTGTCGTCGCCACGGACGATGGCCTCGTAAACCTTGGTACGACCGGACACGTCGTCCGACTTCACCGTCAGCATTTCCTGCAGCGTATAGGCCGCGCCGTAAGCTTCCAGTGCCCACACTTCCATTTCACCGAAGCGCTGGCCACCGAACTGGGCCTTACCACCCAGCGGCTGCTGGGTAACCAGGCTGTAGGGGCCAATGGAGCGGGCGTGGATCTTATCGTCGACCAGGTGGTGCAGCTTCAGCATGTAGATGTAGCCGACCGTGACGCGGCGGTCGAACGGCTCACCCGTACGGCCGTCGATCAACTGCATCTGACCCGAACGGTCGATGCCGGCCTCTTCCAGCATGCGGCAGATATCTTCTTCACGCGCACCGTCAAAGACGGGGGTGGCGAAGGGAATGCCGCGACGCAGGTTGTTGCCCAGCTCGATCAGTTCCGCATCGGTCATCTCGGAGATGTCATCACCATAGACATCCTCGCCGTAGATGTGGCGCAGACGGGCCCGCAGTTCGTCCAGGGTCTTGGACTTGACAGCGGCGTCCGTGGCCTGGGCCCGCATCTTGTCCAGCATGGCGCCGATCTGACGACCGATACCGGCAGCGGCCCAGCCCAGATGGGTCTCCAGGATCTGACCGACATTCATACGGGACGGCACACCCAGCGGGTTCAGCACGATGTCGACATTCCGGCCATCTTCCAGGTACGGCATGTCTTCGATCGGGGTGATGCGCGAGATAACGCCCTTGTTGCCGTGACGACCGGCCATCTTGTCGCCGGGCTGAAGCTTGCGCTTCACCGCCACGAAGACCTTGACCATCTTCATCACGCCGGGCGGCAGCTCGTCGCCGCGCTGCAGCTTCTCGACCTTGTTCTCGAACTTCTCCTGCAGGCGCTGGACGCTGTCGTCAAACACCTTGCCGGTCTGCTCGATGATTTCCATCACGCGGTCATCGGCGACGGAAATATGGCGCCACTGACCACGGGTCAGGCCGGACAACAGCTCGTCGGACACGGTATCGCCGGACTTCAGGCCCTTCGGACCGGAAACGACGGACTGGCCAACCAGCAGTTCCTTCAGACGATTATAGAAGCTGCGCTCCAGGATCGCCTTTTCGTCGTCGCGGTCCTTGGCCAGCTTCTCGATCTCGGCCCGCTCGATGGCCAGAGCGCGTTCGTCCTTGTCCACGCCACGGCGGCTGAACACGCGGACTTCCACGACCGTACCCACCACACCCGGCGGCAGGCGCAAGGACGTGTCGCGCACGTCAGAGGCCTTCTCACCGAAGATGGCGCGCAGCAGCTTTTCTTCCGGCGTCATCGGGCTTTCGCCCTTCGGCGTCACCTTGCCGACCAGAATGTCGCCCGGACGGACTTCGGCGCCGATATAGACGATGCCGGCCTCGTCGAGGTTCTTCAGAGCCTCTTCACCCACGTTGGGAATATCGCGGGTGATTTCTTCCTGGCCCAGCTTGGTATCGCGGGCCATGACCTCAAACTCCTCGATATGGATCGAGGTGAAGACGTCATCGCGCACGATCCGTTCGGAGATCAGGATCGAGTCTTCGAAGTTGTAGCCATTCCAGGGCATGAACGCGACGAGCACGTTGCGGCCGAGCGCCAGTTCGCCCAGGTCCGTGGACGGACCGTCAGCGATGATGTCACCCTTCTGCACCCGGTCGCCCACCTTCACCAGAGGCTTCTGGTTGATACAGGTGTTCTGGTTCGAGCGCTGGAACTTCAGCATGTTGTAGATATCGACGCCGGGGGCCGCCGGGTCCGTATCCTCGGTCGCACGGACCACGATACGGGTGGCATCCACCTGGTCGACGATACCAGCGCGGCGGGCCACGATGGTCACACCTGAGTCACGGGCAACCGTGGCTTCCATGCCGGTACCAACCAGCGGGCTATCCGCCTTGATCAGCGGCACGGCCTGACGCTGCATGTTGGAGCCCATCAGCGCGCGGTTGGCGTCGTCGTTCTCCAGGAACGGGATCAGCGCCGCGGCGACGGACACAACCTGCTTCGGCGACACGTCGATCAGGTCGATCATGTCGGGGCGGGCCAACAGATATTCACCACCCTTACGGCAGGACACCAGCGGCTCGGCAAAGCTGCTGTCGGTCGTCAGCGGGGCGTTGGCCTGGGCCACCATGTAGCGGCCTTCTTCCATGGCCGACAGGTAGACCACTTCCGACGTCACCTTCTGGTCCACCACCTTGCGGTAGGGGCTTTCGATGAAGCCGTACTGGTTGACGCGGGCATAGGTCGCCAGGCTGTTGATCAGACCGATATTCGGGCCTTCCGGCGTCTCAATCGGGCAGATACGGCCATAGTGGGTCGGATGCACGTCGCGGACTTCGAAGCCGGCGCGCTCACGGGTCAGACCGCCCGGCCCCAGGGCCGAGAGACGACGCTTATGCGTGATCTCGGACAGCGGGTTGGTCTGGTCCATGAACTGCGACAGCTGCGAGGAGCCGAAGAATTCACGCACAGCAGCAGCGGCCGGCTTGGCGTTGATCAGGTCATGCGGCATGACCGTATCGATTTCCACCGACGACATGCGCTCGCGGATCGCGCGCTCCATGCGCAGCAGGCCGACGCGATACTGGTTTTCCATCAGTTCGCCGACAGAGCGGACGCGACGGTTGCCCAGATGGTCGATATCGTCGATCTCGCCACGGCCATCCTTCAGTTCCACCAGGATGCGGAGGATCTTCAGGATGTCTTCCTTGCGGAGCACGCGCATCTGATCGTCCGTCTCGAAATTGAGACGGGCGTTCATCTTCACGCGGCCCACGGCCGACAGGTCATAGCGTTCCTGGTCGAAGAACAGGCCCTGGAACAGCGCTTCCGCGCTTTCCAGCGTCGGCGGCTCGCCCGGACGCATGACACGGTAAATGTCGATCAGCGCATCTTCACGGCTGGCATTGCGATCCGCCGCCATGGTGTTGCGCATATAGGCGCCGACATTCAGGTGGTCGATGGCCAGAACCGGCAGTTCTTCCACGCCCTGCTTTTCCAGACGGTCCAGCGACGCGCTGCTGATCTCGTCACCAGCCTCGTACAGGACCTCACCGGTCTTCTCGTCGATGATGTCAACGGCCAGATAGCGACCGACGATCTCTTCCACGGGGGCCTTGACGTCGGTCAGGCCCTGCTCGACCAGGCGCTTCAGCACGCGCGGGGTCATCTTGGTGTCAATCTGGGCCAACACCTCGCCGGTGCGGGCATCAACCAGATCGAAAGCCAGCTTCTGGCCCTTCAGACGCTCCGGATCGAACTTGGTCGTCCAGCCGTCGCGGGCGCGCTGATAGGTCACCGTGCCATAGAAATTGCCAAGGATTTCTTCCTTGGTCATGCCCTGCGCTTCATAAGGCAGCAGGTCCTTGCCCTGCGCCTTGCGCTCGGCGCGCGATGCCTCGGTGTCGGCCCCATCCAGCGCGTAAAGCAGCGTGGTGGCCGGCAGCTTGCGGCGGCGGTCGATACGGACATACACGATATCCTTGGCGTCGAACTCGAAGTCCAGCCAGGAACCGCGATAGGGGATCACGCGCGCGGCGAACAGATACTTGCCCGAGCTGTGGGTCTTGCCCTTGTCATGATCGAAGAACACACCGGGGCTGCGGTGCATCTGCGACACAATGACGCGCTCGGTGCCATTGATGATGAAGGTGCCGTTGGCCGTCATCAGGGGCATGTCGCCCATGTAGACGTCCTGCTCCTTGATATCGCGGATGGAGCGAAGGCCGGTATCTTCGTCAATGTCGAACACGGTCAGACGCAGGGTCACCTTCAGCGGAGCCGCGAAGGTCATGCCGCGCTGCTGGCATTCCTCGACATCATATTTCGGCTGTTCCAGTTCGTACCGCACGAAGTCCAGAACGGCGCGATCGGAGAAGTCCTTGATCGGAAAGACCGACTTGAAGACCTCCTGGAGGCCGAGAACCGCCCGCTTCTCCGGCGTCACATCCATCTGCAGGAAGTGATCGTAGGAGCTGCGCTGAACCTCAATCAGGTTCGGCATGCGGGTCACTTCGGGGATCCGCCCGAAGCTCTTGCGGATACGCTTACGTCCCGTGAACGACTTGGCCATGGTGCCTCTCGTGAACTCGCCCGGTGCTGTCGCGCGCTAAATCAGTGCCCTGGTTGGAACGGTGGAAAATCCTTCCCGCCATCCCAAAACACGAATCGACGCGGGCGGGAACCCCAGGTGGGGCACCACCGTTCCGCGTCGTATAGTCGGCATTCCATCTCCGGCTAAGCGCCGAAAGCCAGGAAATGCCTAGGTTTTACCCCCGTTCAACCGGCAGTGCCGATTGTGACCGGGGCTCACCCTGGTTCTGTCCCGGGTGAGCCCGCCATAATAGCGGACAAACCCGGTCCAGAAAAGACAGACGACGCCGGGCGGCGGGCCTCCCTTTCGGGAGGGCCACCGTCCAGCGCCCTCTTATGCAGCGAAGAACGCCACTATTACTTGACGGCGACCTTGGCGCCGGCATCTTCCAGCAGCTTCTTGATCTTGGCAGCTTCGTCCTTGGACACAGCTTCCTTGACCACCTTCGGAGCGCCTTCGACCAGGTCCTTGGCTTCCTTCAGGCCCAGGCCGGTGATGCCACGGACTTCCTTGATCACGTTGATCTTCTTGTCGCCACCGTCAACCAGTTCAACGGTGAACTCGGTCTGCTCTTCGACCGGGGCAGCAGCAGCGGCAACCGGAGCAGCAGCAGCGGCAACCGGAGCAGCAGCGGAAACGCCCCACTTCTCTTCCAGCAGCTTGGACAGTTCGGCCGCTTCGATGACGGTCAGAGCGGACAGTTCTTCAACCAGCTTTTCGAGCTTGGACATGGTGTTCTCCTAGGGACACTAACTTTGGGTAAAAACGGATGCGGCTCAGGCCGCCTCGTCCTTCTTGGCATAGGCCGCGAGAACGCGAGCCACTTGGCCACCCGGCGCTTGCAGAACACCAGCGATACGGGTCGCCGGGGTCTGGATCATGCCGAGCAGGGACGCGCGAAGTTCGGTCAGCGACGGCAGCTTCGACAGGGCTTCAACACCCTGCGTATTCAGAACCGTCGAGCCCAGACCGCCGCCGATGACCTTGAACTTGTCGTTGGTCTTGGCGTAGTCGATGGCAACCTTGGCCGCCGCAACCGGATCCTTGGACCAGGCAATGGCGGTCGGACCCTTGAACAGGTCCTCGGTCTTCTCGAACTGCGTGCCCTTGAGGGCGATGCGGGCGAGCCGGTTCTTGGTCACTTTGAAGCTGGCACCCGCGGCCCGCATCTTGCGGCGCAGATCGGTAACTTCAGCCACCGTCATGCCGGACTGCTTAGTCACGACGACGAGGGCTGCCGACTGCAGCTCAAGATTAAGGGCCGCGATCGTCGCTTCCTTTTGTGAACGATCCACGGTTCGCCTCCACGAATGGGCAGAAAGGCTCGAAAGCCGAACTGCCCGGTCACACAAAAAGTCCGATCTGGCATCAAGGCCGGATCAGACCAGGCTTACCTGTCCCAGAAGCGTACAAACATCATGTCCGAAGCGATGCGCCGTGAGGCGAACCATCCCGGAATTGATCTTCAGCTCCCGTCTATGCCGGCTGGACTATTAAGCGTCAGGAAACAGGTTTCCATCGGCGCGCGGCAGTCTCGGACAGGGTGGGCTCCAGCATAAAGCGCGCTGGAACCCAGCCCTTCATCCGGCCGAAACCGGATGAAGGGAAATCGGGGTCTTAGCCGTTCAGCGCGGCAACCAGACCGGCCACATCGACCTTCAGGCCCGGACCCATCGAGGAGGACAGCGAGACCTTCTCGATATAGGTGCCCTTGGCGCCGGTCGGCTTGGCACGGTTGATGGCGGTGACGAAAGCCTTGACGTTCTCTTCCAGGGCTTCAGCCGTGAAGCTGGCCTTGCCGACACCGGCATGGACGATACCGGTCTTCTCGGCGCGGAACTCAACCGAACCGCCCTTGGCAGCCTTGACAGCCTCACCGACGTTCGGGGTCACGGTGCCCAGCTTCGGGTTCGGCATCAGGCCGCGGGGGCCCAGCACCTTACCCAGCTTGCCAACCACGCCCATCATGTCCGGGGTGGCGATGCAGCGGTCGAAATCCATCTTGCCAGCCAGGATCTGCTCGGCCAGATCGTCGGCGCCGACAATGTCGGCACCAGCGGCCTTGGCTTCTTCAGCCTTGGCACCAGCGCGGGCGAACACGGCGACGCGGACGGTCTTGCCCGTGCCGTTCGGCAGCACGACCATGCCACGGACCTGCTGGTCAGCGTGACGCGGATCAATGCCCAGGTTCAGCGCGATCTCGACGGTTTCGTCGAACTTGGCGGTGGCGTTGCCCTTGACGGTCGCAACAGCTTCGCCCAGGGCGTAGAACTTGTTGCGGTCAACGTTGGCATTGGCCTTCTTCAGACGCTTACCGATGGCCATCTATCAGCCCTCCACCACTTCGAGACCCATGGAACGGGCGGAGCCGATGATCATGCTCATCGCAGCTTCCACATCGTTCGCGTTCAGATCGACCATCTTCTGTTCGGCGATGGCACGGACCTGGCTGGTGGTCACCTTGCCGACCGTAGCGGACTTGCCGACGGTGGCGGAACCCTTGGTGATGCCCGAGGCCTTCTTCAGGAAGTAGGTCACCGGCGGGGTCTTGGTCACGAAGGTGAAGGTACGGTCACCATAAGCGGTGATGACGACCGGGATCGGCATACCCTGCTCAAGCTGGGCCGTCTTCGCATTGAACTGCTTGACAAATTCCATGATGTTCAGGCCGCGCTGACCCAGCGCCGGACCGATCGGCGGCGACGGGTTGGCCTTGCCGGCCGGAACCTGCAACTTGATGTAACCGACGATTTTCTTCGCCATGGCTCAATCCTCAAAAACTGACAGGGCAGCCGGGCCGCCCCATCATGGGATCGCGTGGTGCGGCGGCCCCTGGACTTTTGGGGCCCGACCTCCCACGCATGAAGACCGGCCGATACCCGAAGGCACCGGCCGGAATGGGATCAGATCTTTTCGACCTGGGTATATTCCAGTTCCACCGGGGTGGCGCGCCCGAAGATGGACACAGCGACCTTGAGGCGGGACTTGTCCTCGTCGACTTCCTCGACAAGGCCGGTAAAGGAGGTGAAGGGACCATCCGTGACCCGGACGCTCTCGCCCACCTCGAAGGTGATGGAGGGCTTGGGCCGCTCCACGCCTTCCTGCACCTGGTTCATGATGCGCAGCGCCTCGGTTTCCGAGATCGGCTGCGGCTTGCCGCCACCGCCCAGGAAACCCGTCACTTTGGGCGCATTCTTGACCAGATGCCAGGTCTCGTCTTCCAGCTCCATCTTCACCAGAACATAGCCGGGGAAGAACTTGCGCTCGGAATTGACCTTGGCGCCGCGGCGCACTTCCACAACCTCTTCGGTCGGGACCAGGATATCGCCGAATTTCTCGTCGAGACCCTTCTGGGCCGCCTTCTCGCGGATCGCCTGGGCGACCTTCTTCTCGAAGCCGGAATAAACGTGAACGACGTACCAGCGCATCGCCATGATCAGCCCCCAATCCCCAGAATCAGGCGGATGCCAAAACCGATGATCTGATCCACCCCCAGAAAGAAGATGGACGCCATGATCACCATGACGAAGACCATGATGGTGGAGACAGTCGTCTCTTTCCGCGTCGGCCAAGAGACCTTGGCGACCTCACGGCGCACCTCGCGCAAGAACTCTGCGGGACTTGTTTTCGCCATGGCGGCTATAGCCATCATTCCTGATTGCGAACGACCCGGCTTGCGCTCCCCGGCACGGGCATCGGCTAAGGGGCCGATCTTCGGCGAGGTGCCATCCGGTGAAGGATGGCAGGAGTGGAGGGGCTCGAACCCCCAACCCCCGGTTTTGGAGACCGGTGCTCTACCAATTGAGCTACACTCCTACGCGCCCGACCCTAACCAGCATGATGATGAAACATAATCCATCACCGGGCCGGCCAGCCTCGGGAGTGCGGGTAGATAGCGCAGATGCGTCGGCAAAGCAACAACCAGATTGCTCTGGTTTCAAGGTTTTGCCGCATTGGATCATTGCGCCCGCCGCATTCCAGGGAAACCAGCCGAGGCGGGCCTCCCTATAAATAGGAAAAGGCCGCCACCCCGAAGGATGGCGGCCTCCCCTGTCCTTCCCCGAGGGGACGGACCTTACTTGACGATCTTCGACACGACGCCGGCGCCGACGGTGCGGCCGCCTTCGCGGATGGCGAAGCGCAGGCCTTCATCCATGGCGATCGGGGCGATCAGCTTCACGGCGAAGCGGATATTGTCGCCCGGCATCACCATCTCGGTGCCTTCCGGCAGCGTCACCGAACCGGTCACGTCCGTCGTACGGAAGTAGAACTGCGGACGGTAGTTGGCGAAGAACGGGGTGTGACGGCCACCCTCTTCCTTCGTCAGGATGTAGGTCTCGGCTTCGAAGTCCGTGTGCGGGTTGATCGAGCCCGGCTTCGCCAGAACCTGACCACGCTCCACATCGTCGCGCTTCGTGCCGCGCAGCAGCGCGCCAATGTTGTCGCCAGCCTGGCCCTGATCCAGCAGCTTGCGGAACATTTCAACGCCGGTGACGGTCGTCTTCGTCGTCGGACGGATACCGACGATCTCGACTTCCTCACCAACCTTCACAATGCCGCTCTCAACGCGGCCGGTCACCACGGTGCCGCGACCGGAGATCGAGAACACGTCTTCGATCGGCATCAGGAAGGCCTTGTCAACCGGACGCTCCGGCTGCGGGATGTAACGGTCAACCTCGGCCATCAGGGCCAGGACCGCGTCACGGCCGATTTCCGGGTTCGTGTCGTTCAGCGCGCAAACCGCGGAACCCTTCACGATCGGAATATCGTCGCCCGGGAAGCCGTAGCTGGACAGCAGCTCGCGCACTTCCAGCTCAACCAGTTCCACCAGATCCGGATCGGCCAGATCCATCTTGTTCAGGAACACGACCAGCGCCGGAACGCCAACCTGACGCGCCAGCAGGATGTGCTCGCGGGTCTGCGGCATCGGGCCGTCAGCGGCAGAGCAGACCAGGATCGCGCCGTCCATCTGGGCGGCACCGGTGATCATGTTCTTCACATAGTCGGCGTGGCCCGGGCAGTCCACGTGCGCGTAGTGACGGTTGTCCGTCTCATACTCAACGTGCGCCGTCGAGATCGTGATACCACGAGCCTTCTCTTCCGGGGCCTTGTCGATCTGGTCATAGGCGGTGAAGGTCGCGCCGCCCTTCTCGGCCAGAACCTTGGTGATCGCCGCGGTCAGCGACGTCTTGCCGTGGTCAACGTGGCCGATCGTGCCGATGTTGCAGTGCGGCTTCGTCCGCTCAAACTTTGCCTTCGCCATGGTATCCTGTGCCCTTGCCTGATCCGTCTATAAAGACGCCGGGTCGTGGAGAACTTGAAACGTTGGAGCGGGTGAAGGGAATCGAACCCTCGTCGTAAGCTTGGAAGGCTTCTGCTCTACCATTGAGCTACACCCGCACGGGTTTGTTTCGCCCGGGGCATCAACGTCACCTCAAGCAGAACGGCGCGCCCCATCATCTGAGGCGCGCCTGAACTGGTGGAAGGGGCTGGATTCGAACCAGCGTACGCTATGCGGGCAGATTTACAGTCTGCTGCCTTTAACCACTCGGCCACCCTTCCTCGGTGCCGTTCTCGACCGCGGCCGGAACGGGGGCGGGTTATAAAGGCTCAGAAATTTCCGTCAATGACTTTCTTACACACCCCATCAGATTTTTTCGTGGCTGGTGAAAAACCCGTGTTTGACGGAGAGTGCGCCTATGAGAAACCGACCCCCCTCCTCCAAATCCGATCGCCGCGGCAAAAGCGGCCCCTCCAACACCGGCCGTGACACGGGTCGCGGCAAGCCCGGCGCGCCCGCAAAGGGCCCTCGCGCGGCCAAGAGCTTTACGCGCGATGATGACCGGCCCGCACGCGGCCCGCGTGTTGCGCGTGAGCGCAGCGAGCAGCAGGGGGATGAACGCCGGCCCCAGCGCGGCCCCCGCCGTGAGGACACCCGTCCCGGCACCCGGCCGCCCCGCGATGGGGCACCGGTCCGCCAGAGCCGCGATGGTGCACCGTCGCGTCCGCCGCGCGGCGAAGGTCGTCCGGCCCGGTCCAACCCTGGCCGGCCGATGTCCGCCGCCGAGGAACTGGGCCTGGAAGATGCCGCCCCCTTGCGCGCCAGCACCGGTCCGGCGCTCAACAAGCATAACCTGCTTTATGGTGTGCATGCCGTTGCCGCCGCCTGGGTCAACCCCACCCGCAAGATTCGTGACCTGTTCGTGACCGAAGCCGGGCTGGAAGCGCTGGACAGCGCCTTCGACAAGGCCTCGCAGGAAGAACTGGACCGTCCCGAGCCGCAGTTGGTGGAAAAGGAAGACCTGGACAAGCTGCTGCCGCCGGGTGCCGTACACCAGGGCGTGGCGCTGTCCTGCGCCCCGCTGCCGGAAGTGCAGATCGAGGACATCTGCATCGCCGCCGCCAACGACCCGCAGGCGCTGGTCGTCGTGCTGGATCAGGTGACCGATCCGCATAATGTCGGCGCCGTACTGCGTTCGGCTGCCGCCTTTGGCGCCAAGGCCGTGATCGTTCAGGATCGCCACGCCCCGCCCGTCACCGGCACCCTGGCCAAGACGGCATCGGGCGCCGTAGAGGCCGTGCCCCTGGTCCGCGTGACCAATCTGGCCCGCGCCATCGACGATCTGAAGGCTGCCGGCTTCTGGTCCGTGGGCCTTGCCGAGTCGGGTAAGCGCCACCTGCATGAGGTGGATCTGACCGGCCGTTCGGCCCTGGTTCTGGGGTCGGAAGGGGAAGGTATCCGCCGCCTGACGGGCGAACGCTGCGATGAGATCGTGCGTCTGCCCACCGGCGGGCCTGTCGGAAGCCTGAATGTTTCCAATGCTGCTGCCGTAGCCCTTTACGAGGTCGCTCGTCGGCGCTAATGTCCCGGCCCGGTTGCGGGAGACCTTCCCGCAGCCGGTACGCAGCCCCTGGTTTGCCGGCTTAGCTCAGTGGTAGAGCAACCGCCTTGTAAGCGGTAGGTCGTCAGTTCAATCCTGACAGCCGGCACCAGCGGCGCTTCCCTCCCCGCTTCAGCGGATGATGTAGGGATTTCCCGCCAGATCATATTTGACCGTGCCTTGCGGTGCGCTGTTCAGATCAGCGTAGCCGCCCGGCCCCGTCCCTCCGATCCCGTTATAATGGCCGAGATCCTCGGCATTGACGTAATAGACCGCGCTGGTGCGGAAGGTGAAAAAACCTTCCTGCGCGATGGAAACCGTCAGAATCAGTTCCGTATCGGTTTCTGGCGGCCGGTTGCCGGCCAGTGTTTCCCAGCCTGCCGCCGCCACACCAGCCGATATGCCCCAGGGGAATTTCGCCAGATCGCCCCCGGTCAACAGCGATGCCACGCCGACCCCCGCCGCCAGCAGGGTGATGGGGCCCGGAACGGGACTTGCGGCCAGACGTGGCCCGTTGCTTTTCACCGTCAGCACATCAATGCCCACCGCCACCACGTCCGGTCGGGCATCCACGGCCACCGCATGGCCTTTCTGAACCAGCCGCGTCGTCACCGCGCTGATGAAAGCGTCGGCAAACAATGTATCCGACCGCCGCATCATATAGACCTGGACCGGCACCTTCCTGCCCATCTGCTTTTCCAGATGGGCGGAAATTGCCGAGGCGACATCTTCCGCCACCACCTGCCAATGACCGGCTGATTGCAGCAGAGGCTGGGGTTTCATGGCCACACCTACGGCCATGGGCCGCGCGGTACAGCCGCCCAGCCCCAGCCCAGCCGCCAAGCCCAGCGCCAACAAAAGCCCCATGGCGCGCGGTCGCCGCCCGATCGCGGGGGAAGATGGGAAAGGGGAGAGGCGTCGCGGGTTCATGGGCAGGTTCCGGCTTCTGGGCGGCGCAGGAAAAGGGGCGCATCGGAGGAGAAGCAACCCGCGTGCCAGCCCAGCCGTGTCAGGCCCTGCTCATAGCGGGCGAACGATGGTTGCGCCCACCACACCCGTCAAATGCCCCTGCCCATCCCCCACGGGAAGGGCCAGCGCCTCCACATCATAAAGCGGGGCGCCGGGAATAACCGAGGTTTCCGACGTGAAGCGGTGGGGCAGCCTTGTCCGTGCGACAGCGCGCAGGATGGCGATGGCCCGGGCCATATAAGGCTGGCGCAAAAAATGGATCAGTTCCAGCCCCCGCGGATCAATGCCGTAAAGCTGGCGCATATGGGGACCGAAATAGCGGCAGATAAAACCCGGCTGGCCATCGGGGGCGATGGCGCCCAGATCCATCCACCATATGACCTCATGCATGGCATCGGTAAGGCTGGCTTCAAGCACGGCTGCAACCGCCATGCTGCCTTCTGCCGGCCTGCCCCCCTGCCAAAGCCCACGCAGCAAGCGCAGATCCGGCGCCTGGGGTTCCTGCGAGTCGGATAAGGGCACCAGGGTAAAGGCGTCTTCCATCCCCGCTCCGATCACCTGCTCTTGACGGCAACAGGTCATCCATATGGTGTGGGCACCACATTATTCCACCGATGGTCACCCTTCAATGGCATCCATCGGTGGTGGCAGCGAGGCGGATGGATAAGATCAGAGCTCGGTCAGGCTGGCCGTGGCGTCACCCTTGATCCGTTCTTCCTGGACCTGCTGGCCCTGGATACGGAAGCACAGGGTTTCGGCAATATTGGTGGCATGGTCGCCGATACGTTCCAGGTTCTTGGCGGCGAACAGCAGATGGGTGCAGGCGGTAATGCGCTGCGGGCTTTCCATCATATAGGTGAGCAATTCCCGGAACAGGGCAGTATAGGCGCGGTCGACCTCCTCGTCCCGCGCCCGCACGGCCAGGGCGGATTCAATATCATCCTGGTCATAGGCTTCCATGACCTGGGAGAGCATATCGGCCACAGCGCGGCCAATCGGCTGCATGGACGCGGAGAGCGCCACTTCCGGCAGGGTATCCAGTGTCAGGCTGCGCTTGGCGATATTGGCAGCGAAATCGCCGATCCTTTCCAGATTGCTGGAAATGCGCATGCCGGCAATGACGACGCGCAGATCATTGGCCACCGGCTGACGCAGCGCCAGCAGGCGCACCGTCTGCGCCTCCACCTGACGTTCCAGCGTGTCCAGCGCCTCATCCCGCGCCATGACGCGACCGGCCAGATCGGGGTCGCGACCGATCATTGCCGTGATGGCATCATTGATCTGGGCGACGGCGAGGCGCCCCATCTCCCGGACATAGCCATGAAGAATGCCCAACTGTTCGTCATAGGCAGTGACGATATGGCGGGTCGGGATCGGGTTTATCTTGTCGTCCACGAGAAAACTCCGGTGGAAAGTCCGCTGGGAAAGAACAAATTTCTACGAAGCGTCTAACACATGTCATGGCGAATGTGGCAGTTTCAAAGAAAGTTCATCAAAGTGCCCCATCATGACCCCACACGAACTCATCGCCGTTATTGAAAAGCATGAACGCTGGCTGAAACGGCTGACCGGCGGTGCGCGGGCCATGCTGGCGCTGGCGGACCTGCAAGGCCACAATTTCAGTGGCGCCAATCTGCAGAACTGCAAATTGTCAGGTGCCAACCTGATAGAGTGCGACTTCACCGGTGCCGACCTGACGGCCGCGGACCTGTTCGCCGTCCGGATGAACCGGGCCATCCTGACCAACTGCAACCTGACCAATGCCGATCTCCGGGGCGCCCATCTGCGCGGTGCGCGGATGAAGGGCGCCAGCCTGCGGGGGGCCGATTTGCGCGGCGGGGCGCTGCTGGACCGCCGCAGCCCCGGATCGGTAAAAATGGAACCGTCCGACCTGCGTGGGGCGGAGATGGATGACGCGACCCTGTCCAACGCCAATCTGGCCGGGGCCGACCTGTCGGAATGCTCGCTGGTAGGGGCTGATTGCGCCGGGGCGCAGATGGCCGGATGCAATCTGGCCCGCTCGGTGCTGAAAAATGCCAATTTCACCGGCAGCGACCTGCGCGGTGTCAATCTGGGCGGGGCGAATCTGGCCGGCGCCAGGCTGCGCGACTGCAACCTGACAGGGGCCGTGCTGGCCGGGGCCAATCTGCGCAATGCCGACCTGGAAGGCGCCAACCTGGACGGGGTCGACATGAGCAATGTCGATATGCTGGGCGCCAATTTCAGCCGGTCGGCGGAAAGTTTCTCTGCCACCATCCAGCGCATCCTGTCATCGCATCAGCAATGGATCACCTCCAGCGGGGCCAAGGGGGAACGGGCCGACCTGGAAGGCCAGGACCTGTCCCATATTGATCTGAACGGCGCCAATCTGGGCGGCGCCAACCTGAAGGGCGTCAACCTCTCCGGCGCCAAGCTGCGCGACGCCCTGCTGATCATGGCCGATCTGTCCCAGGCCAGCCTGCAATATGCCGACATGACCGGGGCCACGCTGGATGGCGCCAATCTGCGCGGCAGCGACATGACCGGCATCAAGCTCGATTCGGCCAAGATCGGATCGGTGGAGATAAAGGGGCCGAACGGGCGCGGCACCGGCCGTAAATGGCCGGCCAACCTGTCCAATGCAAAACTGGCCCAGGCCAGCCTGACCCGGGCCGCGCTGCGCGGGGTCAATCTGTCCGGGGCCGATCTGCGTCAGGCGGATCTGCGCGCCGCCAATCTGCTGGAAGCCAACATGCGCGGCGCCGATATGACCGGCGCCAATGTGCAGGGTGCCGCCCTGCCGGAACCAGATGCGGATGACGAGGATTTCGCCTGATCCCCGGTCAAAGGCTAACGAACCTCAGGCCGCCACCGCCATGTTCAACCGGTCCATCACCCAGGACAGTCGGGCTCCCCGGCCCTTCACGCTTTCCGGCAGGATGAAGAAACGGTCTGGCGCCAGCCAGCGTCGGCAAAGCCCTTCCATCACTGTCTGAAAATGCAGATGCAGCCAGGGATTGGCGCTGCGGATACCATCCGCTTCAAGCGGCAATCCCCCCCAGGGCAGCAGCAGCACAGCATCGTAATCCGCCATGGCACAGATGGCGCGGGCCAGCAGCGCCTCGGTCGCCGCCGGATCATCCATCCCATAGCCGTTGGACAGCCAGAAAGCGGCCATATCCAGGGGCGTGCGGTCCGTCACCAGCCCCCGCGGGTTGGGGGCAGCCAGAAGACGGGCCAGATCTTCCGCCTCCGATGCCAGCAGGGCGCGATGGGCGGCACGGTCGATCTGGTGAAAATCGAACCCCTGCTCCAGCCGGCGGCGCATCGCTTCTTCCACCAGGGGGGCGCCCAGGGCGGCAGCGATCTGGCCGGCCAGGGTGGTCTTGCCCGTGCCCGCGCTGCCAGTAATGCCGATCCGGGGGTGATATGCCATCTCCACCTCCATTGCCGTCGCCCTTGGCTGCTGGCTATAAGTCAACCATAGGATCGCGCCCGCGTCCCCGGTCCAAAAGGATGACAAAGTGCCGTCCCGAACCGGACAATCCCTGATCGCCCGCCTGTTTGTCATTGTTGTGGCACTGTTTATGGCACTTGCCACAACCGTAAAGGCGGAAGCGCCGAGGCGGATCGTCTCGCTTAATCTCTGCACCGATCAATGGCTGCTGCTGCTGGCCCCGCGCGACCATATCGCCGCCCTGTCCAGCCTGGCCGTCGATCCCGATCTGTCCGCCCTGTGGCAGCAGGTCGGCGACCTGCCGCTGACCCATGGCACGGCGGAGGAGGTGCTGCCACTTGCCCCCGATCTGGTCCTGGCCGGACGCTACACGGCGCGCCCGACGGTGGCCCTGCTGAAGGCGCGCGGCGTGAAAGTGCTGGAAATCGATCTGGCGGATGATTTCGACATGATTCGCGCCCAGGCCCGGCAGGTGGCCGCTGCCCTGGGCCGGGTGGCGGCGGGGGAAGCGCTGATCGCCGCCATGGATGCGCAACTGGCAGCCGCCACGCCCCCGGTTGATGCGGCGCCCGGCCCCCGCATCCTGAACATGACGACCGGCGCCTTCACCGCCGGCAGTGGCACCTTGCATGATGCGGTGATCCGGGCGGCGGGCCTGCGCAATTACGCAGCGGAGAAGGGGCTGGCGGGCTATGGCTATCTGGCGCTGGAAACCCTGGCCGCCGACCCGCCCGACCTGTTGATCGCCAATATTGGCGCAGAAGCCCGCCCCTCACTGGCCGGTCAATTGTTGTCCCATCCGGTTCTTGCCGCTGCCGTGCCCCCGGACCGGCGTGTGGACCTGCCCGCCCGGCTCTGGACCTGCGGCGGCCCCTTCGCGGCGGAAGCCGTGACGCGGCTGGCGGCCCTGCGTCCCGCCCCCCTTCCTTCACCACAGGCCGAACCATGAGCATGAGCAATCGCTGGCTGATCCCGTTGCTGTGCCTGCTGGTGCTGCTGGCCTTCGCCGCTTCCCTGTCCGTGGGGCCCAGTGCGATTTCACCGCGTCTGGCCCTGATGGAATGGTGGCGCGGCGGTGATGGCAGTGCGGCCATCATCTTTGCCGAAATCCGGTTGCCCCGTGCCCTGCTGGGCCTGTTCATCGGCGGGGTGCTGGGCCTGTCCGGGGCTGCACTGCAAGGGTTGCTGCGCAACCCGCTGGCGGAACCGGGGCTGATCGGTGTGTCGGCCAGCGCCGGCCTGGGGGCGGTGATCGCCTTCTATAGCGGGGTCAGCCTGATCTGGCCGCTGGCCTTGCCCCTGGGGGGTATTGCCGGGGCCATGCTGGCCGTGCTGCTTCTTTATATATTGGCCGGCTCCCAATCAGGGATGTTGAGCCTGATCCTGGCCGGCGTCGCCATCAGCAGTCTGGCGGCAGCCTTGACCTCCCTGGCCCTGTCGCTGTCCCCCAATCCTTTCGCCCTGTCGGAAATCGTCTTCTGGATGCTGGGGTCGCTGGCCGACCGCAGCATGGCCCATGTGCAGGTGGCCGCCCCCTTCATGGCACTGGGCACGCTGGCCCTGCTCTCGGTCGGACGGGGACTGGATGCCCTGTCGCTGGGGGATGAGACGGCGCGCTCCCTGGGTTTTTCCACCCGGCTTATCGCGCTGCGGGTGATTGTGGGCACGGCCCTGGCCGTCGGCGCGGCGGTGGCGGTGGCCGGTGCCATCGGCTTTATTGGCCTGATCGTGCCGCATCTGCTGCGCCCGCTGGCAGGATACAGGCCGGGCCGCCTGCTGCCGCTTTCCACCCTGGGCGGGGCGGCATTGCTGCTATTGGCCGATACGGCCGTGCGGCTGGGCGGGCCGGGGGCGGAACTGAAGCTGGGTGTGGCCACGGCCCTGCTGGGCGCACCCTTTTTCCTGTGGCTGGTGCTGCGCCTGCGCAACCGCATGGCCTGATTACCTTCTGTCACCAAAGGGTCATGGCGATCAGAAGGGGAATATCCCGGATCGGGCTGGGCATCCGGGGGCGGGCTTGGCTATGGTGGCACCAACCCTTTTCTTTCCCCATGCGCTTTTGAGGATGGACGACAGATGCGACAGGTGACCGTGGCCGCGACCCAGTTCGCGTGCAGTTGGGACCGCGCCGGCAATGTGGACAAGGCGGAAGCCCTGATCCGTCAGGCCCACGCGCAGGGCGCCCAGATCATCCTGATCCAGGAACTGTTCGAGACCCCCTATTTCTGCCAGGACCAGAAGCCGGAATATTTTGAGCTGGCCGCCCCGGCGGAGGGCAATCCGCTGTTGCAGCGCATGTGCGATCTGGCGCGGGAACTGGAAGTGGTGCTGCCGCTCTCTTTCTTCGAGAAGGCGAACAATGCCCATTACAATTCCCTGGCCACCATCGATGCCGATGGCAGCATCCTGGGCATCTACCGCAAAAGCCACATCCCCGACGGGCCGGGCTATCAGGAAAAATACTATTTCAGCCCCGGCGATACCGGCTTCCAGGTGCATCAGACGCGCTATGCCCGCATCGGCACCGCCATCTGCTGGGACCAGTGGTTCCCGGAAGCAGCCCGGGTGATGGCGCTGCAGGGGGCGGAACTGCTGTTCTATCCCACCGCCATCGGATCGGAGCCGCAGGATGCCAGCCTGGACAGCCGCGACCATTGGCAGCGCGTGATGCAGGGCCATGCCGGCGCCAATCTGGTGCCGCTGATCGCCAGCAACCGCATCGGGCGGGAGGTTTTCGACACGGGCAGCATCACCTTCTACGGTTCCAGCTTCATCGCCGGCCCGAAGGGGGAAAAACTGACCGAGGCCGGCCGGGATGAGGAGGCCGTGCTGACCGCCCGCTTTGACCTGGATGAGGTGGCCCGCACCCGCACCGGCTGGGGTGTCTTCCGCGACCGCCGCCCTTCGCTCTACGCCCCCATCCTGTCGCTGGATGGCAGCCTGCGCCACGGCTGATCACCGACCCGGAAGCCGGCAACACCCCCACAGCCATGGAGTGGTGTTGCCGGCGAGAATATCTTATTGATTGCATATTTTTCAGCGATTACAAGTTTGAGCAGATAGATATCTGCCGGACCTATGCTGAAACGCGTCTTTCCTGGGATCATCCTTTATCTCTGGATAGCCATCGCCACCGGTCAAACGGCAGCGTTGGGGGAAACTGCACCGCCCAGCCGGCTGGAAACCCTGTTCAGCCACCGGGCCGGTATGGCCCTGTCTCTGCATGGTTATGGAATTTTCGGGGGGAGCAGCAGCCCGGACGCCCCGATTCTGGGCGCCGTGCCGGATGATTACCGGCTGGGTGGGGGGGATGAGTTGACGCTGATCCTACGGGGTCAGATCAGCCGGACCAGCCGCCATCGCATTGGCACCGACGGCACCATCACCATTGAGGATATCCGCCCGATCGTGGCGACCGGCCGCACGCTGGGGGATGTTCGGGCAGAGGTGGAACAGGCGATGGCCGATGCCCATCTCCAGACCCGGACCTTTCTGTCCCTGGCCGCCGCCCGGCAGATCGGCGTGCTGGTGCTGGGTGATGTCCCCCGACCGGGACGGCATCGGTTGAGCGGTTTCGCCACCGCCCTGGATGCCCTGATGGCAGCCGGCGGTGTGCAGCCCGGCGGCAGCCTGCGCGCCATCCGCATGATCGCGCCCGATGGCAGCCAGACCCTGATCGACCTTTATGACCTGCTGGAAGAAGGCGGCGGCGGGGCCGCCCTGCCCCTGCTGGAAGGGACCCGGCTGCTGGTTCCCCCCATCGGGGAAACGGTGGCGGTGACCGGTGCGGTCAAGCGGCCCGGTATTTATGAACTGCCCGCCCAACCCACTGCCGGTTGGCCAGCCGATAGCGGGGAATTGCTGGCCCTGGCCGGCGGTCCCTTGCGACCGGGAACGGACAGTTCCACCCTGCTGCGCTATGCCCGGGATGGCACGCAGCAGGCCCTGGCCATTACAGCCATGGCGCCCGTACCGCTGCGCGACGGCGATATCCTGATTCATGCGCCCGATGGCGGGCCGCTGACCGGCGCCGCCGGCCTGACCGGCCCGGTGGATCAGGCGGGCCCGCGCCCCTTGCCGCCGGGCGCCGCCCTGTCCGCCCTGGTAACGCCCGATACGCTGCCGCCCGACCTGTACCGCCCTTTCGCCGTGCTGCTGCGCCGGACCGATCAGGGTGGCGCGCCAGAGATGCGGCCGGTCGATCTGGCGTCGCTGCTGGCGGGCCGCGACCGGCAAAAGACGCAGGACGGTGACCGGCTGGTGCTGCTCACCGCCGGTGATATCGCCTTTCTGCGCAGCGGGCCGGTGCTGGCCCGTCTGTCCGGCACGGCGGGGGAGGATATGGAAGATGCCGTCTGCCCTGGCCTCGCAGCCTTGACCGCCGCCGTTGCCGCCGACCCCCAGGGCACCCTGGCCGCAGGCCCCATCGCCCTTGCGGCAAGGGGAATGGCCGGGCCGCCCATGCCTTGCCCCGCCCTGTTCAAGACGGAACCGGACCTGCTGCCTTTTCTGCTGCGTCACGCGGCCCTGCTCCGCCGTGGTGTGTTGCGGCCGGGACCCTACCCGGTGACGGCGGACGCCGATCTGGCTGCCATCGCCCCCCTGGCAGGCGCAGTGGAAGGTCTGGATCATGCGGCCGGGACCATTGGCCCCGGCCTGATCGTCGATCTGGGGGGCGATGGGGTGCTTCTGGCCGGCGCAGTGCGCCAACCGGGGCGGCGGAGCTTGCGCACGGCCCCCACGCTGCGCGCCTTGCTGACCGACGGTGCTGCTTTACCCCAGGATGCCTATGGCCTGGCCGCCTTGCTGGAACGGGTGGATGAAAACCGGCTGGATGCGCAAAGCCAGATTTTCTCTCCCGTCGCGGTGGTGGAAGGACGGTTCGACCTGCGCCTGCGCGACGGCGACCGCGTGACAATCCTGTCACGTCAGGCGGTGGCAGCCGCCTTTGCTCCCCTGCCGCCGCCATTGCCGGCGCCCGCAACGGCACCGGCTGCGATACCGGAACCAGTGTCCCCCGATGCACCCGATGCCAGTCCCACCCCATCCACCCCCTCTCTCACCCATGCCCAGCGCGACCTGCTGGCGGGTGGGCTGATCGGCGTGCGCGGCGGTGTGCGCCATCCGGGGGATTATCCCGTTGCCGGCCCGGTGGGACTGGCCCTGCTGTTGCGCACAGCCGGGGGGCTGCGCCCCGAAGCAGATAACAGGCAGGTGGAAATCATTCCCGCCGCCGATGACCATGATGCCGCCACGCCCCAGCCTGTGCCGGGTGGCGTGGCGGCAGACCGGCTTATCCAGCCCGGCGAATCGGTCAGGGTCGCCCTGGCCCGCCGCCCGCAGGAAGCGCGCAGCATCCTGCTGGCCGGCGAGGTGATGCAACCCGGAACCTATGATCTGGTACCGGGGGAGAAACTGTCCGCCCTGCTGATGCGGGCGGGGGGCCTGACACCCTATGCCTATCCGGCCGGCGCCATCTTCACCCGTGAAAGCGCCCGCCTGACGGAGGAAGAGGGCCTGCGCCGCGCGGCACGCGAACTGGACCGGGAACTGGCCCAGATGCTGGGCGGCAAGAACCCGCCCGACCCCGCCCGCGTCACCCTGGTCCGGCAATTATCGGACGAGTTGCGGACCGCGCCCACCCTGGGGCGGATCACGGTGCAGACCGATCCGGACAGGCTGGCCCAGCGGCCAGAACTGGACATCATGCTCCAGCCCGGCGACCGCATCTTCATGCCCAAGCGTCCCCTGACCGTGACCGTGGCGGGCGAAGTGCTGTCACCGGCCTCGCTTTTGTTCGACCCACGCAAAAGCGCGGATGATTATCTGCGGGAGGCCGGCGGCCTGACCCGTTTTGCCGATGATGACCGCATCTTCCTGATCCATCCCGATGGCAGCGCCGAGCCTTTGTCCGGGCGGGGCCTGCGCCACCGACGGCTCGCCATTACGCCGGGCGCCATGCTGGTGGTGCCGCGCGATGCGGAACCGCTGGAGATCCTGCCCCTGGCACAGAGCCTGACAACGATCCTGAGCCAGATCGCCTTTTCCGCCGCCGCCATTGCCAGTATCCGCCAATGACGCCCGCACCCGCCGATCAACCGCCTTTGATCAGCATCATCACTGTCGTCCGCAACGATGCGGCCGGCTTGGCGGCAACAAAGGCCAGCATCACCGCCCAAGGGCCGGTCGACTATGAATGGCTGGTTGCCGACGGCGGCTCCGATGATGACACCCTTTCGGTACTGGACCAGCCCGGCCCTAGACCGGATTGGCTGGACAGCCGTCCGGATGGCGGCCCTTTCGCCGGGATGGACAGGGCAATGCGGCAGGCACGGGGGACCTATCTGCTGTTCCTGAATGCCGGTGACCGGCTGGCAGGGCCGGGGGTGCTCGCTGCTCTCATCCCCCATATGACGGGGGTGGGGGCCGCCGATATCCTTTATGGCGATTCCATCGAAGACCCTGGGGACGGCAAGCCCCGATGCAAACCGGCGCGCCATTGGCGCTGGGCCTTCTATGGGATGCCGGCGCATCATTGCGCCATCCTTTATCGCCGGACGCTGCTTGCCGGCCTCTGCTTCGACCAGGGTTATCGCATTGCCGGCGATTATGCAGTGACCCTGGATGCCCTGCGCAGGGCACAACGGATCGTCCAATTATCCGTCATTATCGCCGCCTTCGCCCCCGGCGGCCTGTCGCGCCGGCATGCGACATTGGGGCGGGAAGAACAAAAACGTATCCGCGAGATACATTTTTCGTTTCCAACTCCGATTTTTTTCGCAATTACCATGCTTCAAACTGTCGCAGAAAACCTGCGCCATCTATCACCGAAGCTATATGCCTTCGGCCGGTTCAGACGGTACCAATAAGAAGGTTTTAACCATAATTCGCTCGCGCGCCCTACTATTTACACAACTTGCAGCCCGTAAAAATTGCTTAAAATTGTAAATAGGTACGACATCAGCACCTATAGGTGGATGGGCCTATACAATTTGCGGTGTTTGACGCCAAGCCCGAAATCCCTATACCTAAGGTTAATGCATTCATGGAGTTTCTGATGCTTGATCGTAAGCTTGCTGCCAAGTCAGGCCTCGCCCAGCCTTATTCTCTGTCCAAGCGTGGCGAAGGCCCCAACCCGATTGATATCCATGTCGGCCAGCGTCTGCGTCTGCGCCGCACCCTGCTGGGCTTGAGCCAGGAGACGCTGGGCGAAGCTGTTGGCATCACCTTCCAGCAACTTCAGAAATATGAGCGTGGTGCCAACCGGATCAGCGCCAGCCGCCTGTTCAACCTGTCCCAGGTTCTGGGCGTGCCGGTGACCTTCTTCTTCGATGACCTGCCGGTGCAGGACATGGAAACCGAAGTGGAAGAACAGAGCGAGACCCAGGAATTCGAGTCCATGGCCCGCCGCGAGACGCTGGAACTGGTGCGTGCCTATTACCGCATTCCGGAAGAGAATGTCCGCCGCCGCACCTTTGAACTCGTGAAGGCCCTGGCTGGCGACAATAGCGAAGGCAGCAAGGACGCCTGATACCAAGGCCAGAATCTTGACCTTGATATCCTCGCCGACTGGCGCAGGGATGACAGGTCAGGCCCTTTCCGTCTGCTCTGCCATGGCGGAATTGTCGATGCGGTACCTTGCTTGGCTGGCTTGCCCCTGGGCAGCCAGCCAATCGCGCTTAAAACCGATCTGCCAATAGTAAAAGGCGCGCGCCGCCGCATGATGCAGCCCGGCCCGCCCATCCAGAAAACCCAGGCACAGAATGTAGCTGTGCAGGAAAACAAGGGCAGGCCGGAAAGGCAGCATACGCAGCAGATGCTTTGCCCACCGCCGGGACCCCCGTTCCCCCGCCAGTCGGGCCGCATGGCCCATGCCCAGCATCGCCTCCCAATCAGAATAGCGGTTATGCCGCTCCAGCCAGGCAAATGGCGGCTTGCCATCATCATGCAGGAAAGGGTGGCGCAGCCGCCCCACAGGGCCCTGCACTACCGGCTGATAATGCCCCTCCACCTCCCACATGGTGGCAACATGCAGATCATCGCAGACGGGAAAATGGGCCCGCGCCCGGTGCATCAAGGCGATCTTGCGGTAGGGGCTGCCATGGCGCAGCGTGCGCCCTAACCAGACCGGCCGACTGGACAGGAAAAAGGCGCCTTCCTCGCGCGGATGGCGCATCAGGTCCCGGATCTCAGCCGCCAGCGCCGGGGGCACCCTTTCATCGGCATCGACCAGCAGGACCCAGGGATGGCGCAGTCCCGGCCATTGCAGCGACCACTGCTTTTTTTTGGGATAATGGCCATTCCACAGGAAGGGCACCAGTTCAGCCCCCATTGCGCAGGCAATACTATCCGTCCCGTCCTGGGAAGCACTATCGACCACCACCACCTGATCGAACGCTGTCAGCGATGCCAGACACGCCGCGATATTCGCCGCCTCATTACGGGTCATCACAATGACAGAGACGGGAATGGGGCCTGTTGCGGTATCCATGCCGCTATTCCCGCCGCCAGCCATGGCGAACACCGATAAAGAACAAGGCCAGGGTCAGGCCAGCCACGGCACCCGTCGGCAGCATCAGGACCGGATTGGGCCAGTCCGGCAGCGACAGGGCCGACGGTGTCTCCAACGCATCGGCGGCATAGGGCAGCCCCACATCCAGCATCAGCAGCACCCGCTCCTGCTCCGCCACCAAGCCCGACAAGGCGCGGCTATTATCCATGTTGGACAGGGTCGTAAGTCTTTTGCCGACATGCCCCATTTCCGCCCGTAACCGTCGCTGGGCCTCCACGCGCAAATGGGTTTCCGTTGCCGCATGCAGGCGGGCCAGCAGGGCCATTGCAAAATCGCGGTCCTGATGCCGGTAGCTCAGGCGGCGCAACGGCCCCTCTCCCACCCGATCAACCACCAGGTACCGTTTCAAATGGCGTGACAGATCGACGGCATCCGGCCTCATCCATGGTTTCTGCCCAGCCAGCCAACGTAGCCCCTGGGTCAGCCGCGCGCCGAGCCCTGATGGCGGCTGCCATTGCTGCGCCTGTTCATCCCAGTCGGCAGGAAACAGGCGGCGCATCAAGGCTTCATCCCCTGTCAGGCTTTCCGCCACGGGAACAGAGGTGAGCAGCGCCAGATAGCGTGAGAAATCGGAGATCAGTTCTTCCGGCGTGCCTTGTTCGGCAAGACCACGGGCCGCGACGGGGTTGGCTGTCGGCACCCGCAGCCCCATCCCAACCGGGCCGGAACGCCCCGTCGGCCCCACCACCATGCTGGCGGTATATTGGGGTATGAAGACGTGAAGCGCACCCGCCGCCAGAACCAGCCCCAGGACCGGCGACAGGACAAGCAGTAGCCACATCCGGCGCACCTGGCCCAGCAGCAGCGCAAGGCCCGGCGATGGCAGCTCAAGACGTGCAACAAGGCTGTCCGGCACCGTCAACCCCGATCAAAACCCATCCCGAGGGAAAGAGTGTAGACGCTGAATACACTTGTAAAGGGAATTATATGAAGAGCCGACCACCAATGAGACAATGAGACTGAAGCATATATACTTATAACTGGTGTGCAGCAGGCTTCCGATAAGGGTGGGTGGCAGCGCTGCCAGCACCAGGTAAGGGTGCCCTTTCCACAACGCCCCCATCCGGGCCGCCAGACAACCGGCGTAAAGGGCAATCCCGACGCAACCCAAAACACCGACCTTCAACAGAAAATAGCTGGGCGCGCTGTGCGTATAAGATACCCGCCAATAGCCAACCGCCGGATTGACAACCAGGGCACCCCACCCATCCCCGATGAAAAAAGGGACCGGATCGCGCCACACCTGCTCCAGCACCGCCAAAATCTCGGATGACCGGTTGTTCACGCCGACCGCCTGGGTCTTGTCAGCCGCCAGCGCCAGCATCCCGGTCATCGGCGCGCCCGCCAGGATGGGCACCAAGATAAGGCAAGCCAGCGCCAGCAGGACCAGGAACGGGCGCCGCATCAACGGGCGCCCCAACCCGATCAGCAGGGCCAGCAGCGACAGGCCCAGTCCAGCCCGGTGAACGGTAGCCGCCATCGCCAGCAGACACAGCATACCCCCAGACAGAAACAGGCCGGCGCGCAACCGCCGCCAGGGCCAGCCATCCGCTGCCCCGCCATCCAGAAGGGTAATTGCCCGCAGAACCAGCCAGACAGCAGCGAAGGGCACCAGGGCGCTGTTCAGCAGATAATCCCCACCCTCGCCCAATGGTGTCGTGCCAATGCTGGCCAGGGCCTGCGGCCCCACATTGTGGGCCCAGCGCAGCACCAGCATCACCCCCGCCAGACCCGCACAGTCGGCAAGCAGATCGCGCATCCGAGCAGATAGAAGCGCAAGCGATGGGGCCAGCAATACCGGCAGGGCGAGAAAGCCAAGTGGCACGATATCGCGCACCATGTCGCGCACCGTCCAGCCGTTCCATATCCCCCGCACCAGTCCCAGCCAGACCAGCAGCATCAGCACGGCAGAGGCCACCCCCAATTCCGGCGCCGGCCCCCGGTCCCGGCGCCCCAGTGCCAACCCGGTCACCAGACGCGCCGGTCCCGCCAGCCCCGTCATGGCCAGCAGGCCAGCAAAAATCAGCAATTCCTGCCACCGGATACCGGGCGGGGCCGGCATGCCCGCCGCCCCATAGATCAGCAGCGCCCCGGCAAAACCGGCGCAGCGCAGCCTTCCTGGCCCCACCCCGCCCGGTGCTGGCATAACATCTCCATTATACAGCTATCGCGAGCATGGCATGGGGACGGTTAACGATAAAGGCTTGTGGACATGGTCGCCGGAAAGGCCAATGCTGCGGACATCATGACCCATCGCATTGATGATATCGCTCTTCCCCATGGTCGGCCGGGCACGGTCCGCCATATCCGCATCCACCGTTTCGGCCAGGAAGGGGCGCGCCCCAAAGCCTATATCCAGGCAGGCCTGCATGCGGGGGAATTGCCCGGCATGCTCGTGGCCCAGCATCTGGCCGAAAAGCTGGCTTCACTGGATGCCGCCGGCGCCATCCGGGGGGAAATCGTGCTGGTCCCCATGGCCAACCCGATCGGGCTGGATCAGGTGCTGCATGGCGACCTGTCCGGTCGATTCGAACTGGCGGGGGGTGTCAATTTCAACCGCGCCTTCGCAGATCTATCCGGTCCGGCGGGCGATATGCTGGCGGCGGGGCAACCGGCCCCGCTTGGCAGTGACGCCCAGGTCAATGCCGGTTTGGTCCGCGCGGCTCTGGCCGCGGCGGCCATCTCTCTGTCCCCACGCACCCAGGCCGATGGGCTGCGGCAAATCCTGCTCTCCCACGCCATTGATGCCGATCTGGTGCTGGACCTGCATTGCGACAGCGAGGCGGTGATGCATCTCTACACCACCAGCGCTGGATGGGGGGGCGGCTTTGCCGATCTGGCCGCCCGCCTGGGCTGTGAAGCCGCCTTCCTGGCGGAAGGATCAGGTGGGGAGCCGTTTGATGAGGCCTGTTCCCTGCCCTGGCAGAACCTGCAGGCCCGATTCGCCCCCGCCGGCCACCCGATTCCGGATGGCTGCGCCGCCACCACGGTGGAGTTGCGCGGCGAGGGAGATGTCGACGATATGCTGGCTGCCGCCGATGCCAAAGCGCTGCTGGACCATCTGTCCTGGCGTGGCCATCTGGCCCTGTCGGCACCGCCTGTGGAGACGGCACTGGATCTGGCAACGCCGCTTGCAGGGGTGGAACGTATCCGCGCACCGGTTGGCGGGATCGTCCTGTTCCATGTGGAACCGGGGCAGAGCGTGCGCGCCGGCCAGCCCGTCGCTACGGTGCTGGAACCGCTGAGCGGCAAACGCCATGTCTGTCAGGCCGGTATCGACGGGCCGGTCTGGTCGCGCAGCCGCGCCCGCTATGCCAGCCCGGACGATATCATCCTGTCCATCGCCGGACGGGAACCGCTGGCCACCGGCTCCCACCTGCTGACGGCGCGGTAATCGGCGCTGGAAAGGATGCCGGCGGGGTCCCCCACCGGCATCCGAACAGGCATTAGCGCTTGGCCCCCACCGTCAAGGTACCGGACCCGGTGCGCGCAAAACGGGCACCATCCACCAGATCATCCAGCCGTGCCGATGGCAGGGTGAAGGTGCCGGGCGTCACGGCCCGCGCCAGATAGACCAGCCGGAAGGTGCCGCCTTCCGGCATGCCGTCCAGCGCCGCGACGAAGCGATCATCGCGGAACTCCACCAGGGCGGCATCAGACAATTCCCCCAGCCAGGACAGGTCGCCCAATTGGGCACTGCCGGCCAGACGGACATTTTCCACCACCAATCCGCCGGGCAGCGGGTCGATCAGCAGCAGCGGATTATTGATCGGTCGGTCGGCTTTGCCTTCCAGCAGGACGACCAGCAGATCACCATTCCGGATACGGGCCAGATCCGCCTTCTTGCCTTTGGCGTCCAGGATCTGGCGGTTGAGCGTAATCCCCTGTGCCACCTCTTCATCCGGCCCGGACAGGATGCCCGCCGTAGCCGTGGCAACATGCAGCGGCTGATCACCATTATTCTTGGCCTGGATGCGGGAATCCGCGCCGGCCAGCGCCCGCATCAGCGCCTGATTACCGGTAACGGACTGGCCATCCACCGTCACATTAATGCCCGGCCCCCGTGTGGCCAGGGCGCGCGCCGCCACCAGCAGCCACGCCCGCTCCTGCGTGGAGACCTGCATCGGATCGCGCAGCAAACCCTGAAGGGCGGCCTGTTCGGCATCTACCCGTTCAGCACTGGCCCCAGCCCCGACCAGCAACGCCAGGATGGCCGCCCGGTCACGCAAGAGGGTGCCGTAATCATGGAGACCAACCACAGCGGGCAGCGGATCATCCAGCCGCGACAGGACGGCGGCGGCCTGCTCCCCTTCGCCCAAGGTCGCAAACGCGGCACCCAGTTGCGCCCGCGCCAGACGGGTCGGCACACGGGCGGCAAAGGTTTCCTGGAAAAAGCGCAGGGGGGCTGTGTCGATGGCGCGGGCGCGGGCCGCCGTATAAAGCGCATAGGCCCGCGCCGGCAGTTCCGCATCCTCTATCCAGCTATTGCCGATGGAACGAACCAGATAATCCATGCCCCGGCGATAGGCATCCTCCGGCACCGCGAATTCCGCTTCTTTGGCCCGGGTCAGCACATCCAGGGCAAAAGCGGTCAGCCACACATCCGCCGGCCCATCCAGGGACCAGAGCGAAAAGGCGCCGTCGGACCGCTGCCGGCCGATCAACCGTTCGACCAGATCGTCAGCCTTGGCCTTCAGCTTGGTATCCGCCGGCAATCCGGCCCCTTTGGCCCAGTCATTCATGTCCGTCAGCGGCAGCAGCCGGGCCGCCAACTGATCGGCCGAGCCGAAGGGACGGCTGTCCAGCGCCAGCAGATGGGCCGGCGCATCGAAGACCGGGCGCGGCCCGACCATGGCGATACGGCTGGCGGCACCGGCCACCGGCCCCGGCAATTTCGGCGCGTTCAGTGCCATGGTGGCACCGGGCGCGATCTCACCCCGCGTCTGCACCACCTCCAGCGGGTGGGCGGGACGGATATTCACCGGGACGCGCCGGGTCTGCTTATACCCTTCCGGCCCCGTAACAGTCAGGACCAGCACGCCATAACCGGGATCACCCGCCAGCAGCGTGCGGGTGGCGGTAACCCGGCCCCCCTTGGCCAGGGCCTTGAAATCAATCTGGTTGCGACCGCCTTCCAGCCGGACCGGGCCTTCCGCCCCGAGGGTCAGCTTATAGGTGCCGCGCGGGCCATCCATATTTTCCAGGCTGAAGGTGATCTGCGCCTTGTCGCCCGGTGCCAGGAAGCCCGGCAGCGAGACCTGTGCCGTCACGGCATCGCGCACCAGCATGCTGGCCTGGGCCTTGCCCACCTTGCCATCACTCCAGGCGATGGCGGTCAGAGCCAGCCGGCCCTGCATATCCGGCAGGGTCAGGGTCACCGATGCCTTGCCGTCAGGCCCCACCGTAACGATACCGGAATGGATAGACGTTACGGGGCCGGAACGGGGAACCGGCTGCACATTGGTGACGCGCGGCCCGCGCGATGCCGCATCAGCCGCCACTGGCAGGGCGGGCGGGGCCGCCGCAACCGGGGTTTCCGCAGGACCGGCCAGCCGGCCATAGACATCGCGCAATTCCACCGATAAGCGCCGCTTGCCCAGGAACCAGGTGACCGGGTCAATGGGCAGGCTCTCCGGCAGCTTTGCCACCTCATCATCCACAGCCAGCAGGGCCAGACGCACATTTTCCCCCGGCGTGGCACCCGCGATGGTGACAGGAATGGTCACCTGCCCCCGCGGCCGCACCTCGTCCGGTACTGCCATGTCCACAGTCAGCGTCCGCTGTGCCGGGTCCACTGCCACCCAGCCACTGCCCACCGCCCGGCGGGGCGGGGTACGGCTGGCGGGATCGGCGGGGGCGAAAGCGGTGACCAGCACATAGGCCCCCGCCGTCACATCAGCCGGGATCGGCAGATCCAGGAAGGCACCATCGGTGCCGATCTCCCGCACCACCGTATGGCGCACGGCCCGGTCAGCCAGGGCAACCGCCACCGTGCCGGCATAGGGGGGGCGCACGAAAACGCGGGCCGTGCCGCCCGGCTCATGCAACGGCTGCTGCACCGCCACTTCCACCGCGTCCGGCGTATCGCCCATCTTGGCGCTGACCCACCAGCCGGCGGAGAAGCGCAGCGAGCTGGCCACCCCGGTACCGGGGTCAAACACTTCAAGCCGGTAACGGCCGGCGCGGACCTGCTCTTCAATCAAGCCGGGCTTGTCCGCCGCCGCATCCACCGATCCGCCGGTCAGCCGGCGGTCCTTCACAATGGTGCGATATTCCCAGCGGCCATCGGCGGCATACCATTCATAATCATACTCTTCCTCGAACAGCTCCCAGGACAGGCCCTTGCGCGCCTGGGGCTTTCCGCCGGCGCCCACCGCCGCCACCTGGACGGAAACCGTGGCCCCCTCCGGCACGGCATCGCCGGTGAAATTGGGCTTTAATCCCAAAGCGAAGGCTTGATGATCAACCGGCAGCACGATCTCCCGGTCCACCGACCGACCGCCAATATCATGCAGGGTAGCGCGCAGCACCGCCTCCATCGGGCGGCTGGTCTCCGGCAACTCATTCAGGGAAATGGAAACCTGCGCCTTGCCATCGGGACCGGTCGTGAAGCCGGGCAGCGCCCGCTTTTCCGGCGCCAGGGGCTTTTGCACCAGGCCAAAGCGATAGCCTTCCAGCTCAGGATAGGGTTTTTCCGCCGGGCGCAGCATCAGGGTCAGTTCCCCCGGCAGGCGCGCGGCCGGATCGCCCATCAGATAGCGCCCGTCGATGGACAGGACCAGCTTGCCATCGGCACCGATGCGCGGCCGGTCGCTGGACAAGGAGAATTCCAGCCGTGTCGGCGTCACCTCCCCGACATTGAACTGCGTACGGCCAATGGCCGGGCCGGTCGGGTCCAGATGGGCGGTGGCCGTCCAGCGCCCGGCCGGCGCATTGGCCGGCAACTCGAATCGCAGCAGATGGCCGCCGGCCCCCATATCGTCGGCGACACGGCGTTCCACCTCCAGCCCGTCCGGGCGGAGCAGCTTGACGGTCAGCTTCTGGCCCGTCACGGCGCGGCTGTCGGCATCGCGCAGCAGGCCGGTCAGATAAACCGCATCGCCGGGCCGGTAGGCCCCGCGTTCGCTGAACAGGAAAGCATCCGCAGCGCCGGGTGTGGCACGGCCACCATCCCCCCGACCCGCCAGTTCCACCACCGGCGCGCCGAAATCCAGCAGGGAGAAGCCACCATCCGGGCCGGCAGCAAACAGGGCCTGGGGCGTGCGCTCATCCCGCCCATCCACCTGGGCGGCGTCAAACCGGGCCATCCCATCGGCCCCGGTCGTCGTGCGCCCCAATTCCTGCTTGTTCCGGGCAACCAGACGCAGTTCCACGCCCGGCAACGGCTTGGCACCGGCCAGGGAGCGGGCGAAGACATAAAGCCCGTTGGCGGCCTTGAAACTGGTCAGCCCGACATCGGACACGACGAACCATTGGGTCGCGCGCTGGTCCCAGGCCACCATGGGCAAGGCGGCATTCTCCGCCACCGCGACATAGACGCCGGGCGACAGGGTGCCCAGCACGGCATCGACGGGGAACGGCGTCTGGGTGGTGCGGTTACGCTGCCCGCCCATCGCCATCTCGCCCTTCCAGACCACCTGTCCCTTCTGGTCCAGGATGTCACCGACCTCAAAATCGGTCATGGTCTGGTTGATACGGCCATAATAGATCTGTTCCACCAGGGCGCGGTCATTGACGCGCAGCACCTGAAGGCGCACCCGGTCCACATTCACGCCCCGCAGCGGCAAGCCCTCGCCCCCGATCCGCGGCAGCATATAGCCCTGCCCCCGGAAGGACAGGCTGGGCTTGCGGTCCGCCACCTGCACCTCGCGCGTCACCGCCTCGGCCAGCTTTTCCCGGCCCCCTGCCGCCTGGAAGCCGGCCTTGATGGTGATGGCATAGCGCTGGCCATGGGCCAGCCCTTCCAGGCACAGATCGCGGTCGCGCGCCGTCACCGTCACCTTTTGCGCCGGCTCCACCGTCACAAAACGGGACAGGTCCACCCCCTTGCCGCGTGTTTGCGGGCGGGGCAGCGAGCGGGTGAAGGTGAAGCAGGCTTGCGGCCGGTCGCGTTCAGACGCCACCTCCACACCCGACAGCTCAAACGGCCGCTCCTCCGCCGGCACCGGTTTTGGCGGCGGCGCCGTGGGCGGTGCCATGGGCGGCGGGGGTGGCGGCTGTTCAGCTTGCGGGAGGGCTGCCTCCTGTGCCAGGGCGGCCGGTGTCAGAACCAGACCGGAGACAAACAGCAGGGCGGCGGGAAGGCGCAGCATCATGGGCAATGTATTCTTGGCTGATCGGCGGTGGGCGGGAACAATCGGTACCGTCAACGGTTGGCGGGGCAATATGGCACCACCGGGGCCAACAGGACGCTGTTTTCTATCGCTTTGCAACAGGCCCGTTGCATCCGGCGCCACTTCCGCCATCCTGGCGCCCGCAAACAAGCCTCAATTCCCATGAAAGCTGGGATCACCATGACGAATGACACCCCCGACGCCGAACAGCCCGGCAGCCCCGCCCGCCCCAATGTCGGTATCGACTGGCCCCGGCTGGCGCTGTGGGGCGGGTTGATGGCGCTGGCGGGCCCGGCCATCTGGAACGGTTTCGCCATCGTGTTCTTCGACACGGGTGGCTATATCAAGCGCATCTTCGACTGGGGGCTGGAGCCGGGCCGGTCCTTTTTCTACGGCCTGTTCCTCTATGGCACCTCGGGGGGCTGGCTCAGCTTCTGGGGGCCGGTACTGGCCCAATGTGGTGCCAGCCTGTGGCTGATCCATCTTGTGCTGCGCGCCCACGGCACCGGCCCCGCCACCTGGCAGCCGCGCGCGCGCGCCGGCGTCACAGCCCTGATCCTGTCATTGCTGACCGGCATCGCGTGGTACAGCAGCCAGTTGATGCCCGACATCCTGTTGCCGCTGCTGGTCCTGTCGCTCTGGCTGCTGGGCTTCAAGGGCTATACGCTGTCCGTGCGTGAACGGATGGGCGTGACCGCCATCGCCCTGCTGTGCCTGTTGTCGCATATGAGCGGCATGGCGCTCGCCCTGGGGCTGGTTCTGGTGACCATCATCGCCCGGCTGCTGGCGCCCCGGCTGGGCTGGACCATCGCACCCCGCATCCTGCCGCCGGCGGCCATCGTTGCCGCCAGCCTGATTCTGATGCCCCTGGCCCATCTCTCTGTCGTGGGCAAGGCCGTCTATACGCCGGGCGGCAGCGCCTTCATCTTCGGCCGGCTGGTGCAGGATGGGCTGGCACAGCGCTATCTGGCGGAAAATTGCCCGACCGATGCCGCGGCCTCCCCTTTCAAACTCTGCGCCTATCGCGACCGGATGCCGCAAACCGCCAATGATTTCCTGTGGCACACGGACAGCCCCTTCCGCCAGATCGGCTGGTGGGACGGGGCAGAACCGGAACTTGCCGCGCTGAGCAAGAAGATCATCGCCGCCTATCCGGGGGAGTTCCTGTCCACCGCCCTGGTCGCGACGGGCGAGCAGATGGTGAAAATCCACACCGGTGACGGGCTGGATGAATGGCAGGAAGTGACGCGCTGGGTCTTCGCCACCCTGCTGCCGGAACAGCAGAATCTGGGTTTCCTGGCGGCCCGGCAGCAGAATGGCGGCGTCACCCAGTCGCTTTTCAATGCGCTGAACCTGATCCATATCCCCGTAGGCTATCTGTCCATGCTGGGACTGGTCATCGTGACCGGCTGGGGTTTCCGCCAGGGCCGGCATGATCTGGGCGCGCTGGCGCTGTTCACCCTGCTGGCCCTGCTGGGCAATGCCTTCATCAATGGCGCCCTGTCCAACCCCCATGACCGCTATCAAAGCCGGCTGGTCTGGCTGGCCACCCTGGTGGTGGTCATGGCTGCGATTGAATGGTGGGAGCGGCGGCGCACATAAAAAAAACCCGTTGGATGATCGGCTGCCCGCGTCCAGGCGCGGCGAAACCGATCATCCCACGGGATATGTACTCACCCAGCCCGCCCCAAAAGGGGCTGGGCCTAGACGTGCAGCACACGGACCGGCTTCAATTCGGCCCCGTCCAGGCGCACCAGAGCCACGGGGCGCCCGCGCTCGGTCGCCAGCGCGGTGCCGGCGTCGCGCTCATCCTGGCGCAGTTCCTCCAGCCGGGCCAGATCGCCCCGGCGCAGCAACAGCACCCCCTGGCCATGGCGCAGACGCTGCGCCTCTTCCCCCGTCAGGTCGACGGCGGGGATCTGGTCCAGCGCTGTTTCAATCGGCAGCAGCAGATCATCCGGATCGCGCGCACCTTCGGCGATGATCTGCTCCAGCTCTTCCAGCGTCACGGCGTTTTCCAGGTTGAAGCGGCCAACCGACAGGCGGCGCAGCACCGTGATGTGCCCCAGGGTGCCAAGCGCCACCGCCAGATCACGGGCAAGGCTGCGCATATAGGTGCCCTTGCCGCACTCCACCTCGAATTCGGCATGGTCTTCATCCGGCCGGCCCGTCAACAGGAAACTGTCCACCCGCACGATACGGGCCGCCAGTTCCACGGCTTCGCCTTCCCGGGCCAGATCATAGGCCCGCTCCCCATCCACCTTGATGGCGGAATATTGCGGCGGGATCTGGCTGACCATCCCGGTAAACCGGGGCAGGACGGCTTCAATCTGCTCGTCCGTCGGGCGGCCGGGGGCGGTGGCGATGACACGGCCGGCCCGGTCATCGGTATCCGTCGCCTCACCGAATTTCATGACGAAACGATAGGTCTTGTGCCCGTCCATGGCGTATTGGACGGTTTTCGTCGCCTCACCAAAGGCGATAGGCAGCACCCCGGTGGCAATCGGGTCCAGCGTGCCGCCATGGCCCGCCTTCTCCCCCTTCAACAACCACCGCACCTTGGCCATGGCCTGGGTGGACGTCATGGTGCCGGGCTTGTCCAGCACCAGCCAGCCATGGCGGGGAACGCCCTTGCGCTTACGCGCCATGGCGGTCGTCCTTGGCCTCTTCCGTCACCTCGGCCTCATCCTCGACGGCCAGGTCTTCACCCTCTTCCAGCAGCGCCTCGACCTCATCGTCCATCGGCACGCCCTCGGCATCCAGATGGCGGACAATATCCTGCGCCACATGCGGGTCATGCAGGATACGGTCAATCTTGCTGGCATATTCGAAGCTGCTATCGGCCTGGAAGGACAGGCGCGGCACATGCTGCAACCGCACCGCGCTTGCAACCTGGCTGCGCAGGAAGACCGATGCCCGGTTCAGCGCCGCAATCAGTTCCGGATTGCCGCCACCCAGCGGGATGACGAAAACCGTGGCATTCTTCAGGTCCGGCGAAATCCGAACCTCGGTGACGGTGACATTCATATCCATCAGCGCCGGATCGCGGAAATCCGCACGGCGCAGAATGTCGGCCAGTACATGGCGCAGTTCCTCACCCACGCGCAACTGGCGCTGGCTGGGACCCTTGGCGGAAGCACCACCGTCACGTTTCCTGCTCATCTCTATACCTCTCTCCCGGCCGGGGGTTCGGACCCTGGCACCGGGTTCATCATGCGTAATAACAATCCGCCTTGATGCGGGCCGATGGTCAGCATCAAGGCGGCCCTCAAGCGCCGGACCGCCGGTCGGCGGCCTCCAATCCACCGAAGATCAGACTTTCGGTGGATTGGTATAATATGAAGCCGCGTGGGGTATCATATAGTCACGCTGACGGCACCTGCTAGTTTGACAGGGCGGCAAACGACAGCATGACAGGGGCAGGCGCCGGCTCCCCCGACCACCAAAACAAAACCGGCCGGCAGCGTTTCCGCAGCCGACCGGCTTGTAATATCCATCCTGGAAGGAGGGGGAACCGCAAACGTCCTTAGAGGACGCGGGCGATTTCCTCCATCTCGAAGGCTTCGATCGTGTCGCCTTCGCGGATATCGTCGTAATTCTCGAACGCCATACCGCATTCGAACCCTTCGCGCACTTCGCGGACTTCGTCCTTCATGCGCTTCAGGGTCTTCAGCGTGCCTTCGTGGATCACGACATTGTCGCGCAGCAGGCGAACCTTGGCACCGCGCTTGACGATACCTTCGGAGACGCGGCAACCGGCGACCTTGCCGACCTTGGTGATGTTGAAGACCTGCAGGATCTGCGCGTTGCCCAGGAACTTCTCCCGCAGCGTCGGCGCCAACATGCCGGTCAGCATCTGCTTCACGTCATCGATGATGTCATAGATGATCGAGTAGTAGCGGATTTCCACGCCATCGCGCTTGGACATGTCGCGTGCCTGCGGATTGGCGCGGACATTGAAGCCCACAACCAGACCCTTGGACGCATTGGCCAGCGTGATGTCGCTCTCGGTGATGGCGCCCACACCGGACGTCAGCACACGGACCTTCACCTCGACATTCTCGGCGGTGAGCTTCTCCAGAGCACCGGAGATGGCTTCCACCGAACCCTGCACGTCGCCCTTGATGACGATGGGCAGTTCCTTGGCCTCGCCGGCCTGGATCTGCTTGAACATCTGTTCCAGGCTGCCGCGACCGGACTTGGCCGACTCGGCTTCGCGCTTCTTGCGGGCACGGTATTCGGTGATTTCGCGGGCACGGGCCTCGCTCTCCACCACCGCCATTTCCTCGCCCGCCAGCGGCACGCCGCCCAGGCCCAACACCTCCACCGGGGTGGCGGGATCGGCATCCGGCACGTTGCTGCCACGGTCGTTGACCAGGGCGCGCACGCGGCCCCACTCGCTGCCGGCGACGACAATGTCGCCCACCTTCAGCGTACCGCGCTTCACCAGCACGGTAGCAACCGGGCCACGGCCCTTGTCCAGCTTGGCTTCCACCACCACGCCTTCGGCGGTGCGGTTCGGGTTGGCCTTCAGCTCCAGGATTTCGGCCTGCAGCAGGATGGCTTCTTCCAGCTTGTCCAGGTTCAGGCCGGCCTTGGCCGACACTTCCACATCCAGGATGTCGCCGCCCATGCCTTCCACCACCAGCTCATGCTGGAGCAGTTCCTGGCGGACGCGATCCGGCTTGGCGGACGGCAGGTCGCACTTGTTGATGGCAACGATGATCGGCACACCGGCGGCCTTGGCGTGATTAATCGCCTCGATCGTCTGCGGCATGACGCCGTCATCGGCCGCCACCACCAGCACCACCACGTCGGTGACATTGGCGCCACGGGCACGCATTTCCGTAAAGGCGGCGTGACCGGGGGTGTCGATGAAGGTGATCTTCGCACCCGACTTCAGCACCACCTGATAGGCGCCGATATGCTGGGTGATGCCACCGGCCTCGCGGGCGGCCACGTCGGTACGGCGCAGCGCGTCCAGCAGCGAGGTCTTGCCATGGTCAACGTGGCCCATGACGGTGACGACCGGCGCACGGGAACGCAGGTCTTCCAACCGGTCCTGTTCGCCCTTCACACCGATTTCCACGTCGCTTTCAGAGACGCGGAACGGGCGGTGACCCAGTTCCTGCACCACCAGTTCAGCGGTATCGGCATCAATGGTCTGGGTGATGGTGGCCATCACGCCCATGCGCATCAGGGCCTTCACCACGTCGGCGCCACGTTCGGCCATACGGTTGGCAAGGTCGCCGACCGTGATGACCTCCGGGATCGTCACGTCGCGGGTCACCTTCTGCGTCTCCTGACGGCCGAACAGCCGCATACGTTCGCGTTCGCGTGCCCGCTTGGCGGCGGCCATGGACCGGCCACGACGGCTGCCATCATCACCAGACAGAGCCTGCGAGATGGTCATCTTGCCGCCACGGCGCTTATCGTCGACCTTGGCCTTGGCCGGGGCAGCCGGCACCTTTGCGGGTGCTGCCTTGCCCGGACCGGCAACCTTGCCACGGCGCGGACCGTCTTCTTCCTCGAAGTCGGAAGCCGGACGGGCAGCCGTAACAGTGGCCGGACGAACCGGGGCCGGACGGGTGCGATCATCATCGCCACCCGCCGGTGCCGCACCAGCGGCACCCTGGCGCGGACGCGCCTCGGCAGCGCGGCGGGCCTCTTCAGCCTTGCGGGCGTCCTCGGCTTCCTTGCGCTTGCGCTCGGCTTCCTCGACGGCTGCCTTCTCGGCGTTCTGGATGGCGCGAAGCTCTTCCAGTTCGCGATTGCGGACGGTTTCCTCGTCCAGCGGCTCGCGGGCACGGGCTTCGGCTTCGGCAGCAGCACGGGCAGCAGCCTCGGCGGCCTCCCGCTCGGCAATGATCCGGGCCTCTGCCTCTGCCTTGGCGCGGGCAGCCTCGGCAATCGCCGCAGCTTCCGCCTCCTCCGCAGCGCCACGCAGGGCGCGCAGACGGGCTTCCCGCTCAGCATCGCTCAGGCCACGCGGGGCAGCACCCCGCGTTGACGGCCCGCGACCACCGGAAGCGCCCTCCGCAGCACGACGCGCGGCGGCACCGCCGTCAGCCACGCCGGGCACGGCACCCTTCTCGAAGGTCTTCTTTCGCTTGACCTCGACCGCCACTTCCTTGCCTCGTCCGTGCGAGAAGCTTTGACGCACGGTGCCTGCAGCACCACCTGCCGGCTGTGCGGGGGCAGCCGCCTTCGGCTTGTTACCCCCACCCAGCCCAAGCGTGCCGCGACCGGACAGGCTGAGTACTTTCTTGTCGCGGTTTTGGTCGTTGGTATCGCTCATCCCTAATCCGACAGTAAGCCGTTGATCCCTAATCAGGCCCCAAACCTTCAGGAGCCTGCTCCGCCGAGTGCGGAAAGCCGTTCCACCTCACGACGGATTTGTGAGGCCAACGGTCCCGCCGCCAGCACCACATGCACCGCCTCGTCCCGGCCCAAAGCCGCACCCAGTTCCGCCCGACCGAACAGGTCGATCAGCCGGATCCCTCGCGCCTGGGCCAAGCCGTGCAGCTTGGTCCGACCATCGTCGGACCCGTCGCACGCCTCGAGCCATAACCCTACACTCTTTTGGCCTGCACCGCCCGGTCGGCCTATAACGCCGCTACGCAATGCAGCCTGTACCTTTTCAAACCCCGCCAGGGCACCACCACCCTTGCGGGCAATGCCGATCAGACCGAGAAGGCGGCGCCGCATCAGGCGGCGCAACATTCCCGGCAGATCGTCCGGTACCTTGACAGCACGACGGGCCGCCTTGGCGAACAACCCTTTCGACAGGGCCTTTTCAACCAAGGTGGGGTCCGCCGTCAACCACAGCCCACGTCCGGGCAGGGTTTCCTCCAGGTCGGGTGCCAGCAAACCATCGGGGGAGACGACGAAACGGACCATGCCCGCCTTGTCCCCCACGCGACCGCTGCCAATACAGCGGCGCAGCGGACTTTTCCGCCCCGCCACCGTCTCCGGTTCATCCGCCACCGCTTCCGCCGGAATTTCTTCCGCCAGGATCGGTGCCGCCGGACCGGACCGGTCCGGATCGGGAACCGGGGTCGGGACTGCCACCGCCGGCTGACCGTCACCGGTCATCGCGACCTTGTCGTCCATGGACCCCATTCCCAACACCCTCACTTAACCCAACCACCTGCCGATCAAGGATCAGCCGGCGGCATCCTCTTCGTCAGCAAACCAATGGGCGCGGGCAGCCATGATCACCTCATTGGCCTCGTCCAGCGTCATTGCATCCTTGCCGACAATGTCGATCAGCTCGTCACCCGCCAGATCGGCCAGATCGTCGAGCGTCTTCACGCCCTTCTCACCCAGCTTGACCAGCATGGTCGGCGTCAGCGCCTCAATGGCGGCGACGTCATTTTCCACGCCCAGTTCCTGGCGCTTGGCATCCAGAACTTCATTCTGCTGCGCCAGGAAGTTCTGGGCACGCTCCTGAAGCTCGGCCGCCACGTCCTCGTCGAACGCCTCAATGCCGGTCAGTTCGTTGAGATCGACGAAGGCGATTTCCTCGACCGAGGTAAAGCCTTCGTTGACCAGCAGATGGGCGATCATGTCGTCCACGTCCAGGGCTTCCATGAACAGGGACGAACGCGACGAGAATTCCGTCTGGCGGCGCTCGCGTTCCTCGGCCTCGGTCATGATGTCGATGGTCCAGCCGGTCAACTGGCTGGCCAGACGCACATTCTGGCCGCGGCGGCCGATGGCCAGCGAAAGCTGGTCGTCAGGCACCACCACTTCGATCTTGCCCGTCTCCTCGTCCAGCACGACCTTGGCGACTTCCGCCGGGGCCAGTGCATTGACGACGAAGGTGGCCGGATCGGGCTTCCAGGGAATGATGTCGATCTTCTCGCCCTGCAGCTCGCCCACCACGGCCTGAACGCGGGAACCGCGCATACCGACGCAGGCGCCCACCGGATCGATGGAGCTGTCCTTGGAGATCACGGCGATCTTGGCGCGGGAGCCTGGGTCGCGGGCCACGGCCTTGATCTCGATGATGCCATCATAGATTTCCGGCACTTCGGCCTTGAACAGGCCGGCCATGAACATCGGATGGGTACGGGACAGGAAAATCTGCGGCCCGCGCGGCTCCTTGCGCACATCATAGATGTAGGCGCGGACACGGTCGCCAGTCTTGAAATGTTCGCGCGGCAGGCACTCGTCGCGGCGCAGCACGGCTTCGGCCCGGCCCAGATCGACGGTGACATTGCCATATTCGACGCGCTTGACCAGACCGTTCACGATCTCGCCCTTGCGGTCGATATATTCATTATACTGACGGTCGCGCTCGGCCTCACGGACCTTTTGCACGATGACCTGCTTGGCCGTCTGGGCGGCAATGCGGCCAAAATCGATCGGCGGCAGCGGGTCGACGATGAAATCGCCATAGGCCGCATTGGCCTTCTTGCGACGGGCCTTGGCGAGGTCGATCTGCGTCGCCTCGTTCTCCACGACCTCCACCACTTCCATGTGGCGGGTGAGCTGGATATCGCCCGTCTTACGATCGATGCGGGCGCGGATGTCGTGCTCGTGCCCATATTTGGAGCGGCCAGCCTTCTTGATGGCCTCCTCCATGGCTTCGAGCACGTGCTCCTTGTCGATGTTCTTCTCGCGGGCGACCGCGTCGGCTACCTGAAGCAGTTCCATCCTGGCGAACCCTGCCTTCTTTCAAATGCGTCCGGTCAGTCCCGCGCCGTCACGGCGTCGGGTTGACCATCGGTGGTGTCGCTGTCTTGTCCATCCTGCTGGCCCTTGCGGGCGAAGCGCCCCGGACCCTTTTTCTTGGGAACGACGGCCTGATCGGCCTTCGGCCCCGGATGCTGCGGCTTGGGGCGCTTCACCGGCTTGGCGTCGTCGCCCACATCCATGGTACCGCCCTCCGTCGCGGGGACGTCACCTTGTGCTGCCGCCGCTGCGGCCAGCAATTCATCCGTCATCTCCAGCTTGGCGCGGGCGATGAGGGAGAAGGGAATTTCGGCCACGTCCACGGTACCAGCGGCAGCCGCGGCTTCCGCTTCTGCCTTGGCTTTGGCGGAAATCTTGGCGCCCGGCTTGCGCTTGGGCGCCTGGCCGGTCTTGGCGTCCAGTGCGATCAGCACCGCCTCGCCTTCCACACCATACAGCGTGCCGCGGAAGCGCTTGCGCCCATCCAGCGTCACATCCGTCTCGATCCGGGCCTCAAAGCCCTTGAACCGCTCAAAATCCTTCAGCCGGGTCAGCGGCCGGTCGATGCCGGGGCTGCTGACTTCCAGCGTATAGGCAGAGCTGATCGGGTCTTCCACGTCCAGCAGGGCGGAAGCGGCGTTGGAAATATCGGCGCAGTCATCCACCGTCATCGCGCCGCCATCGGCGCGGTCGGCCATGATCTGCAGGGTGGGACGCTGCCCACCCGAAATCTGCAGGCGCACGATCTCGTATCCCATCGCTTCAATCGAGGGGCCGATGATCTGTCCAATGCGCTCCAGCACGTCCATTCGCTTGCAACTCCGCTTGCCGTCCACGCGAAGATGGATCGGCAAGGCCCAGATAAACAAAAAGGCGGGCCAAAGGCCCACCCGCAAAGCAGACCAGCCCGCCAACGACGTTCGCTGGCTGGTCCGTATGGGATTTCAATACCGCGTTATATAGACCCGTTCCCCCCATTAGGGAAGCAGAAATAAACCCGCGCCCGGCAGCCCTGCGCCGGGCATGCTGGCAATCAGCGGGACGGGGCGGCGTGCCCGGCGGCCGTGGGATTCAGGGTCGCTGGCCCGCCCACGGCTGTCACCAGCCGGTCGGATGCCGCTTCCAGCCTTGCTTCCAGCTCGAACAGGGCCGTCTCCTTGGACAGGCCGGGCGGGATGGGGGGCAGGAATTCGATGGTGATGGTGCCGGGCCGCTTGATGAAGCTGTGACGGCCCCAGAACACGCCGGAATTCAGCGCCATCGGCACCAGCGGCACGCCCAGCGCCTCATACAGCATGGAAATGCCCACCTTATAAGGGGCATAGACACCCGGCGCCACGCGGGTGCCCTGGGGGAAGATCACGATCTCCCGCCCCATGGCCTTCATCTGTTGCGCGCCGGCCACCAGCGACTTGATGGCCGCCCCACGCTTGCCGCGCTTCACCGGGATCATCTTGGACTTGGCCGCGTACCAGCCCCAGATCGGGATATAAAGCAGTTCATGCTTCAGCACGATCGCCGGATCGTGGAACATGAGATGCAGCTTCATCGTCTCCCACATCGACTGGTGCTTGGCCCCGATCAGGACCGCGCCGTCCTTGGGCAGATGTTCCAGCCCCTTCACCTCGTAATGCAGGCCGATCACGACGCGCTCGAAAAAGGCGAGGATGCGCATATAGGTGCGTACTGCCGCCACGCCTACCTGGCGCGGCATGACCAGGGTCCAGATGATCCCCAGACACCAGATGGTCGTCAGCACATAGAAGATGATGTTGAACAGCAGGGACCGGATGAACAGCATCAGCAATATTCCATGGGCGGGACGGACAGGCGGGCGCAGCAATAACCAGGGCCGGCGACGCTTGTAAAGCCACAGCCGTCGCCCCCGCACCGAAAGAACGGGTCAGCCCGCGTTGTCGGCCGGGGTATTGGTGATGGCCGCCCGGACCATGGCCGCCACATATTTATTATATTCGCTGATGATCAATTCCGCCGTGCCCGGCCAGTTCCACCAGCTTTCCAGCCGCACGCTGCCCGGCGCCACGGGATGGGCCACCACCTCCACGCCCGGCAGGGCACGGCGCAACTCCACCAGACTGCGGGGCATGTGGTAATTGGCCGTCACCAGCCGGATGGAATGGAAGCCTTCCCGCTGCACCCAGCGGGCCGTTTCCACAGCATTGCCCTCGGTATTGTCCGCCTCGTAGCCCAGCACGACACAGCATTCCAGCTCCGCCACATCACCAGCGCCAGAGACGGGCAGCAGGTCGCGCAGGGCCACCCCCTTATGCACACCGCTGATCAGCAATTTGCGGGCCTTGCCGGCGCGAAGCAGGCCAAAGGCCACCTCCATCCGCTCGCTGCCGCCGGTCAGCACGACGATGCCATCGGTAGGCGGCCCGTCAACGCCCGGCGTGTGCCGTGGCAGGGAGGCGGCGAACAGGAACAAGCCTGCCGCCCACAGACCGACAATCGATCCGAGAACCAGCAATATACGACGGATCGTGCGGCGCATACCGGCCGGGGAGGTCACGGCAGCCGCTCCAGCGCCCGGATCACGGTCAACCGGGCGGTGAGCGCCGCCAGGGCCGCGGCGGCCAGCGGTACAGCCGGCAGCCAGACCCAATCGGCCAGGGCAAGACGCATATCGGGCAGCAGGGCGGCATCCATGCCGCGCCCGGCCTGATCCAGCCCCCACAGGGTCAGCAGCGCCAGGATGAAACCCAGCCCGCCGCCAATGATGGCCTGGCGCAGGATATGGCGCTGGAACTGGCCGGCAACATAGCTGTCCGACGCGCCCATGACATGCAGCAATTCCACCTCCGTCCGATGGACGGCGAATCCGGCACTGGCGGCAAAGATGATGGAGACGATGGCCGCCCCGCCGATCAGGGCGATGATGGCGATGGAAACACCCTGGACCGTGCGGGCCAGCCGGTGCAGATCATTCAGCCACAGGGCCGGATCCTCCACCGTCACTTCCGGCGCGAGAGAGGCCAACTGTTCCGCCAGGGACGAAACCGCCGCCCCTTCAGTCAGGCGCACATCAATCAGCACCGGCAGCGGCAGTTCCACCACCAGCGCCCCCTCGCCCAGCCAGGGCTCCACCAGCGCGCGGGCATCGCCATCGGGCAGGCGCTGCGCATCGGCCACGAAGGCACTGCCGGCCAGCCGATCCATCACGGTCCGGACCCGGTCTTCCATGGCCATGGCACCGCTGGTGCCGGCGGGGCTGACCTGGATGGTGACCGTACCGGTCAAGCCGCTGTCCCAGCGCCGGGCCATGCCGGACAGAACCAGCGACACCGCCAGCGCCAGCACCGCCAGGAACACCATCAAGGCGATGATCCAGGGCAGGAAGCGACCGGTGGCATCCTGTTTCAGCGGTATGTCGAAATGGGCGCGACGGCTCATCGTTCCTGAAAATCCGGCGTTGCGAGATGCCGCACCGGACAGGCCGGCGGGCTTCCAGGCTTAGCAATGGCATGCGTAACGCCCGCTCGTAAAGGGCGGGTATCGCCGCACACCCCCTCTCCTTGCGTAAAAGCGTATCGGTCCATATAACGGATCATACGTCTTCCCGCCCGTTTCCCAGGCGCCCATATCCGATGATCCTGACCTGTCCGTCCTGCACAAAACGCTTCATGCTCGATGCGGGGCTGCTGGGCCAGGGCCGGCGCGTGAAATGCGGACAGTGCGGCCATATCTGGTTTGCCGAGCCGCCCCCCGGCACCCGCCCGGCCAAACCGGCGCCGTCACGGCCCGACGCACGGGAAAAGGCCCCCCCTTCCCCACCGCCGCCCTTCGCCATGAAGGGGAGGGAGGAGGAGCCGACGGGCGCCGATTCCATGGCCGCGAACGAGAAGCCCGAAGATGATGTCGCGCCGCTGATGCGGTCGATGCGGCAGCGTCCGCTCCCCAAGGGCTCCAACCTGCCAGCCCTGCCGGGTACGCGGCTCAACAAGGACCGCCTGCGCAGCCTGCTGGCCTGGAGCGGCATCACCGCCGCCCTGGTGCTGGTTGGTGGCGGGGCCGTGCTGGGCCGGGACAAGGTGATGGATGTCTGGCCCGCCTCTTTCCGCCTGTATGAAATGGTGGGTCTGGCGGAATTGATCGGCACCGGCCTGACCGCACCCGGCGACAGCAAGACCACCAAGGTGGAAGTGCGCGATCTGGAAGGGATCAACCTGCTGTTCGTGACCGGGGCAATCACCAACCAGTCCGACCGGCAGCGCGACGTGCCCGATATCCAGGCCGTGGCCTATGGTGAGGATGGCAAGGAATTGTTTGCCTGGCGCATCATCCCGCCCGTGCGCCGCCTGTTCCCGAACCAGACCACCAAGTTCGAGTCGCGGGTGCCGGAGCGTGAAGGTGCCCAGGCCAAGAATATCGGCTTCCGCTACATCGAACCGGAAGCCGTGGCCCCCTGACGGGCGGGGGAAGCCAAAGCTTCCCCCCTCAACCATCACCCACTTGGCACCAGCTACTTTGGCATCACGCGCCGGGCATCAGGCCCGCGGCGCGTGCTTGTTCAAAATGCGCTGAAGCGTGCGACGGTGCATCTTCAGGCGGCGGGCCGTTTCCGACACGTTGCGGTCGCACTGTTCGAACACGCGCTGGATATGTTCCCACCGCACCCGGTCGGCCGACATCGGGCTTTCCGGCGGCGGCGGCAGCGGCCCATCGGCCAGCAGTGCCGATTCCACGGCATCGGCATCGGCCGGCTTGGGCAGATAATCCACCGCACCGAACTTCACCGCGGCCACGGCGGTGGCGATATTGCCATAGCCGGTCAGCATGACGATGCGGGCATCGGGCCGAGCGTCGCGCAGGGCCTTGACCACATCCAGGCCCGATCCGTCGCCCAGGCGCAGATCGACCACGGCGTAGCGCGGCGCGCTTTCATGCGCCACTTCGACACCCATATTCACGGTATCCACGGCCACGACATCAAAACCGCGCCGCTCCATGGCGCGGGCCAGACGGGTGCGGAAGGGCGCATCGTCATCGACGATCAGCAGGCTGCGCGAGGCATCACCGGTAAAGGTCAGCTTCGGCTGGTCCGCCGTGTTGAGGACATCATCGCTTTCGCTCATTCTTCGTGCTTTCGACGATTCTTCAGGCGGGAATGGTTCTACACGGTGAAGCTAGGCGTTTTCCAGCGAATGGCAACAGCCGCCCCACCGCTTTTCCCATTGGCATAGCGTACAGAGGCCCCGGACCGCTCCAGCAGGCTCTGCGCGATGAACAATCCCAGCCCCATATTGCCTGCCGTCTCCCGCGCGGCAAGGCTGCGCCCGCTGACATAAGGCTCCCCCAGCCGGTCCAGCAGGGCGGGCGGGTAACCCGGCCCGTCATCCGCCACGGTCAGGGTCAGGCCGGGTCCCGCCCAGTCGATGGTCACCCGCACGCGGGAACGGGCGAACTGCATGGCATTCTGAAGGATATTGGCCAACCCATGCACCACCTCCGGCACCGACTGGACAGAGGGCGGCCCGTCTTCCGGTTCGTTCAGGCTTTCGATCTCCAGGGCGATCTCAGGCCGGGCATAGGGGCTGGCCACCGTCTCAATCAGGGCGGGCATCGGCACAATCGGTTCCGCCCCGCCCCGGTCACCCGGATGGCGCGACAGTTCGGCCAAAATGTCGCGGCAGCGGGCGACCTGACTTTGCAGCAGGGCCACATCTTCCGCCATCGGGCTGGCAGGGTCGATATCGCGGGCCAGTTCCTTGGCCACCACGGCGATGGTGCCCAGCGGGCTGCCCAGTTCATGCGCCGCCGCCGCCGCCAGCGCACCGACAGCCGATACATGATGGGCGCGGGCCAGACTCTCCTGGCTGGCATTCAGCGCCATGGACAGGCGCCGCGCCCCCTGCGCCACCTGGAACAAATAGGCCGCGATGAAACCGGATGAGAGGGTGAGCGCCGCCCAGACCCCGAACCGGTACAGCAAGGGCAGCCCCGCCTCCTCCTGCCCCGGCCAGGGCAGCGGCAGGGCCACCAGGGCCAGGGCAGTGAAACACAGCACAGCCAGGGCCGTCAGCGATGCCACCGCCGTCCGGCCCAGGGCACTGGCCGCCACGGTCAGCGGCGCCAGCATCATGACGGCGAAGGGATTATCCAGCCCGCCGGTCAGGTACAGCAGCACGGCCAACTGTACCATGTCATAGGCGAGATAAAGGGCGGCATCCCGGTCAGCCAGGAAGGGCTGCTGGCGCAGCCGGCGCACGGCGAACAGGTTGACCGCAACCGACACCAGCACGGCCCCCAGCGCGTGGGGCAACAGCAGGTGCATGCCCAGCCCCTGCATCACGATGGCCAGCGTCGCCGCCTGGCCCACAATAGCCGCCCAGCGGATGGTAACCAGGGTGCGGGCGCTGACCCGGCCTTCAGCCACGGGACTGAGGGCCGCCGGCACCAGGGCCGGCTGGTTATTCGGGGTTGCTTCACTCATGCCGATGTCCCACCATAGTTGCCCCCTGTCGGCACTGTCGGCAGGGGTTGTTCATCGCCGGCCCGGCCGGCAGACCGTAACCAGGACACTTCATCTCCAGAATCGGGACCATATCCTTTTCCATGTCGACTGACAGCGCCGTTGCAAGCCATGAACCTGCCATCCATGTCCGCGATCTGACCAAGAGGTTCGGTAGCGCCACGGCCCTGGATGGTATCGGCTTCGATGTGCCGGCCGGCCATACCGTCGCCCTGCTGGGCGGCAACGGGGCAGGCAAGACCACCACCATCTCCATCCTGCTGGGGCTGCTGCTGCCGACGGCGGGCACCGTGCGCATCCTGGGCCATGACATGCTGACGGAGCGCTATCGCGTGCTGCCGCGCATGAATTTCTCCAGCCCCTATGTCGATCTGCCACATCGGTTGACGGTGCAGGAGAACCTGACCGTCTATGGCCATCTTTATGGGCTCACAGGCTTGAAACAGCGCATCGCCGAACTGGCGGAAGCGCTGGAACTGACAGGTTTTCTGCACCGCCCGTCAGGCGCCCTGTCTGCCGGGCAGAAGACGCGGGTAGCCCTGGCCAAAGCACTGCTGAACGATCCGGAAGTGCTGCTGCTGGATGAGCCGACGGCCAGCCTGGACCCCGACACGGCAGACTGGATACGCACATATCTGGAGCGGTTCCGCGACCGCACCGGCGCCACCATCCTGCTGGCCAGCCACAACATGGCGGAGGTGGAGCGGCTGTGCCATGGCGTGCTGATGATGAAGGGCGGGCGCATCGTGGATCGCGGCACGCCTGCCGACCTGCTGGACCGCTATGGCCGCGCGACGATGGAAGATGTCTTCCTGGACATTGCCCGCGACCGGCAGGCGGGACAGGCTACCGGCTGATGAAGGGGCAAAAGTGGGTGGAAAAACTTGCCCCCAGCCGGATCACCCCCCAGATTGGAGGCATCGCCCCGCCCTGTCGCGGATAAGAAGGGCCTGATGGCACGCCTGATCAAGACGGTTCCGGGATTTCTGTTCGGCCTGCTGATGCTGGCCGTGCTGCTGGCGGGCGGGCGGCCCGGTCCGGTATGGGCCGTCGCCCATGCCAATGGTCCGGGGATGGTGACCACCCTTTCGGGAACCGTGATGCCGCCATCCCTGACAAAGGCCCCGGCGTACCGGGCGCAAAGGGCCGATCTGGCCCCCTGCCCCAAGATGCAAGCCTGCCCGTCCGGCCTGATGGGCCTGCCCCTGGCAACCACGCTGCTGGACCCGCCCGCCGCGCGTACCAGCCGCTATATGCCACCGCGCAACGAGCCGGGGCGCGGGATCACCCCCACCCCGGACCTGCCGCCCCCGCGCCGCGCCGCCTGACCACCCGGATCATCTCTCCCCCGGACGCTTCCCCGGCCCTGCGGCCGGATGTTCTGCGCCATGCCATGGTCCGTCCGGGGATATCCATCCTCCGATCAGGGAATAACCCATGATCCCGCAGCGTTTCAGAAAATATGTCCTGTTCGCAGGGGCTGCCCTGCTGGGCGGGGGCGCCATCATTGCCACCCATCTTGCATCCCCGCGAACCGAAGCCGCCCCGTCTTTTGTCGCCGAAATGGGACCCAATCCCCTGGCGCAGAGGCCCAGCGCCGTCATCGCCGCCAACCCGGAAGGCGATGTCACCGTCATTGAATATTTCGATTATCAATGCCCGGTCTGCCGGCGGGTGCATCCCGTTGTGGCAGCACTGGCGGCCACAGACCCCAAGGTTCGCATCATCCACAAACATTGGCCGACCTTCGGCCCGCCTTCCCTTCTTGCCTCGCGATTGGCCCTGGCGGCCCGCTGGCAGGGCCTTTATCCCCAGGTCCATGATGCGCTGATGAAGATCCCCGGCCGGCTGGGAGAGGACAATATCCGCGCCGCCGCCCAGGCCGCCGGCCTGGACCTGACGCGGGCCGAAAAGGACCTGTCGGACCGCAAGGCGGAAATGGACGAGGCCCTGAACCAGACAGCCGCACAGGCGGCCATGCTGCAATTACGCGGCACCCCCAGTTTCGTCATCGGGGACTATATCGTCCCCGGCGGGATGGACCTGGACATGATGCGCCGGGTGGTGGCCGATGTCCGATCCAAGGGGACGGGGGACACACCATGATGCGGCCCCCTGTCCGATATGGGCGCGGCATCGCGGTGGCGATTGGCATCTTCCTGCTGCTGGGAACGGTCACAGCCCTGTGGCCCAACCCGCTTTTTGCCCGCATGACCCCGACCCAGGGGTTTGAGGTCTGGCTGCTGGCGGTGCAGGCCGTGCTGATCGGCACCTATGCCGCCATCCGGCGACCGCGCTGTGCCGTGCGCGGCACCGGTATCGGCGCGGTGCTGGGTTTTCTCGGCATCGCCTGCCCGACCTGCAACAAGATTTTGCTGCTGGCCTTCGGCGCCGATCTGCTGTTGGCCTATTACGAGCCTTACCGGCTGCACCTGGCGCTGCTGGGTGTGGTGATCAGTGCTGCCGCCCTGGCTTGGGAATGGCGACAAGCCCGCCTCCAGCCCGTCTGCCCGGTCCCGGCACAATCAGCCGGATAGGCAAAGGATCACACGGCCCCGGTCCCAGCCGGGGCCTTCATCCAGACAGCTAAGACAACCAGCCATTCAGCACGAACAGCAGCCCGCCAATGGCCGCCCCCAGGATGGTGCCGTTGATGCGGATGAATTGCAGGTCGCGGCCCACCCTTTGTTCCAGTTTGTCGGTGAACTGGTCCACATCCTGCGCCTTGAGGGTGCCGGTGATGAACCCGCGGATCGCCTCCCGCCAGCGAGGGATGGAGCCCTGGAAGGTCTGTTCCACACTATGGTTGATCCGTTCCCGCAAGGTGGGATCATCCAACTGGCCGGCAGCGGAGCCGATCGCCCCACTGACCAGATCGCGGATGCGGCCATCGGGGCGGCCCATATCGGCCAGGACCGCCTGACGCAGCCCGCCCAGCGCATCCGCCACCAGGGGGCCCAGGCTCTCCGGCCCCAGCAGCCGGCGGGCGGCGGCCAACAGCCGTTCCGCCAGGGGGCCGCCCTGTTCCACCTCGTCCGGCAAAGCCTCCAGCCAGCGGCGCAAATCCTGTCCAGCGGGGGAATTGGGGGTGCGCAGATCGTAGAGATGGCCCAGCAGTGCATCGGTCATGGTATTGGCCAGGGTCTTGTCCACGGCGGATGGCATCCACCAGCGGGACCGACCGCTGACCACCTCCTGCAACCAGCCGCGCCTTGTATGGACGAAATCAATCAGCCGGTCCGCCAGTTCCGCGATCAGCGGCTCCACCGTTTCCGACCGCATCAGCGACCGCAGCCCCTGGGCCAGCACGGGCCGCAGATCGGCCCGCGCCAGCCCGTCCGACACGGCGGTGATCAAGGTCTGGCGGATGGCAGCTTCCTGATCGGCGCGCAGCAATCCCGGCAGCAGCCCCATCACCAGATCGGTCAGCTTATCCCGCGCCGCCGGATCGGCCAGCAGGCGGCCCAGACGGCTGGCCGGGTCCATGCGGCGGATCTGCTCCACCAGCATGCCCGGTTCCAGGAATTCCTTGTCAATATAGGCGGCGATGCCGTCGGCGATCCGGTCACGGTTGCGTGGCACCAGGGCCGTGTGCGGGATGGGCAGGCCCAGCGGCCGGCGGAACAAAGCCGTCACGGCAAACCAGTCGGCCAGCCCGCCAATCATCCCCGCTTCCGCCACCGCGCGCAGGCCCGCCGCCCCTTCCGGCGGCAGCAACCCCATATGGCTGACAGCCCAGCCGCCCGCCGCCACAGCCAGACAGCCGCCGGCCATCCAGCGATAGCGGCGCAATTCTGCCGCCGGATCGTCACTGTTATCGGCGGGGGATGCGGGTTGATCGGCCATGGCGCGGGTGTTCCCTCTTCTGCTTCCGGTCATCAAGGCTAACGGTCGGACGGGAGATGGGTTCACCATCCCCTGACAGACATTGGGAATCCGGCTGAATTTTCAACGCAAAGATGGAAGCAGCGCTTTTCAGCCTTGCCGTTCTGCCACCAGTTGGGCCGCCAGCCCGTCGCGGAAGCTGGGATAGGTCAGGCGATAGCCAAGTTCCGCTTTCAGCCTGTCATTGGTGACCAGCCGGTTATCGGCATAGAAGCTGGCCGCCATCGGCCCCAGGGCCTGCGGATCAAAGGCCTGTAGCGGCGGCGGCGGCACGCCCAGCAGGTCGGCGGCATGGGCGACGACGGCGGCACTTTCCGCCGGTTCATCATCCACCACATTATAGACCCGGCCCGGATAAGGCCGCGCCATGGAAGCCATCAGCGCACCGGCAATATCCACAACATGGATACGGCCAAACCGGTGGCCAGGCTTGTCAATGCGCCGCGCCGTGCCCTGGCGCAGGGCATCAATGGCGCTGCGGCCCGGCCCATAGATGCCGGGCAGGCGGAAAATATGGACAGGCATGCCCTGGTTCTGAAACAGGTCCAGCCAGCCTTGCTCTGCCGCCACCCGGCGCAGCCCGCGGGTGCCGGTGGCCTTCAGGGGTGCATCTTCCGTCACCCAGGTGCCGCCCGTATCGCCATAAACCCCGGTGGTGGACAGATACCCGGCCCAGGCCAGTCCGGACAGGGCTGCGATATCGGTGCCATGGGCATCCAGCACCGGCTCCCCCGCCCCATCCGGCGGGACGGAGGCAAGAAGGTGGGTGGTGCCGGCGAGCGCTGCGGCGGCATCCGCCAGTGGCTGGTCCCGGTCGAACAGGAACGGCTCCACCCCCATCGCCCGCAATTCTGCCGCCTTTTCGGGCGAACGGGTGGTGCCGGCCACCCGCCAGCCCGCCGCCAGCAAGGTCGCCGCCAGATGGCGGGCGCTATAGCCCATGCCGAAAACAAACAGGCGGCCGGGCGCGGGGGCGTGAAAGTCGGACATTAAATCTTTGCCACTGGACAGACAGCACAGGATGGCCCCTTGTACCCCGCCATGATGCGAACACTCAATCCTACCCTTATGCCCCCCCGGCCACGACGCGCCCTGGCCCTGGCGGGGCTGCTGCTGGCCGGCATGGCCGCCGCCCCGCTGCCGGCATCAGCACAGGCAATGTTCACCGGTCGGGCCGCCTGCCTGCAGCGGGCCGAAGACCTGCCCGATTTTGCCTTTGAAGAGGCCAAGCTGTGGGAAAAGCAGGGCGGCGCTGCCGATGCCCGGCTGTGTCAGGCCCTGGCCCTGATGCTGCGCGGGGATTGGGAACTGGCCGCCCCGAAGCTGGAAGCGTCGGCCCAGGAACTGACGCGCGATAGCGCCGCCGCCCGGGCCGATCTCTGGTCCCGTGCGGCCCTGTCCTGGCTGAATGCGCATAAGCTGGATCAGGCCGATGCCGCCTATGGCAAGGCCCTGGCCCTGATGCCCGACGATATCCAGATCCTGACCGACCGCGCCATCGCGCGCGCCAGTGCCGAGCGCTATTGGGAAGCGATCGAGGATTTGGACAAGGTTATCGCTAAGGCCCCGAAACAGGCGGAAGCCTGGCTTTTGCGTGCCCAGGCCCACCGTATCCTGGCGCTGAACAGCAAGGCCATGGATGATGTGGAAATGGCGCTGAGCCTGGCACCGCAGAACGGGCAGGCCCTGCTGCTGCGCGGCAATCTGCGCGCCGATGCCGGCGATGGCGTGCGCGCCAAGGCAGATTGGGAAAGCGTGCGCCGCGTTGCCCCCGGCACGCCTGCGGCTGAAAATGCCACCGACAATCTGAACGCCCTGTCGCGCCTGGAAACGGAAAAGGCCGACAGCCAGAAAAAGAAGTAATATCAATCTGCCGAGGGTTTAACCCTTGGCAGATTGGAGGCTGGCGACTGCCAGCCCGGCGCTCGTGCGCCGCGAGCCAAGGCGGCAGATGCCGCCGCCCGGCGCTGAGGGAAAACGAAACCTCTCTTGATCGGTCACGATCAAGAGAGGCCGGCCCAAGAAACCGCGCCACGGGTTGGCGGCGAAACTGCCGCAAAATCGCCGCCATCCCGGCCAAGAGGCGCCAATTCCGCCCTGTCTTCTACGTCTTGCCACCGCCGCTTGAGGCGTGGAGGCCACAAGACGGAGAAGCCCCCATGTCCCAGATCCTGATCCGCCGCCGCAGCCCCGATCAACGCCGCCTGTCCGCCATCGGACTGGTGTTGGCGACGCTGGCCCTGATGCTGGCATCTGCCCTGGCCGCTGGCACAGGCCGCCCCCTGCTGCGGGCTGATACGGATGCAGGGCAGCACGTTCAGGTGGCCGATGCCGGCTTTATCAAGGCGGAGATGGAAGCCAAGGGCCTGTCCGACCATTTCCACCGCTGACGCCGCCTCCACGATATTCCCCAACCGGTTGGACCGGCGGGCCTCTCGCGCCCCAAACAGATCCGTTGGTCCCACCGTGGATGGGGGCCGCCATCATCTCCCCAAGGGGGTGGCGGCCCCCATTCATCCTTCCAGCACCCGTCTCAGGCGCCCCGCCCCGGCTCCCGCACGCGCAGCAACAAAAGCAGCCCCAGGATGAACAGCACCACCACCGTCATCATGCCGGCACGCTGGCTGGCAAACAGGGTGACGGCAGCGCCATAAAGCAGCGGCCCGAGGATGCCGACGGCACGACCGGTCAGGGCATAGATGCCGAAAAACTCCGTCTCCATCCCCGCCGGGGCCAGCCGTGCCATCATGGACCGCGCCGCCGCCTGCGCCGGGCCGAAGAAACAGCCCAGCATCAGACCCAACATCAGCAGCCATTGCTGGTCGGGCGTGAAATCCAGCGGCAGGTTCAGGTCCGGCGCCCAATCCCAGGCCGGTGTGCCGATGATCAGCAGCATCACGCTGGACGCGATCAACCCCAGAAGGGAGATGATCAGCGTCGGCTTGGCGCCCATCCGGTCATCCAGCCAGGCAAAGCCGATGGCCCCCAAGCCGGCAGACACATTGATCAGGATGGCGAACAGGATCAACTGCGCCTCCACCATGCCGAAGACGATGCCGGCATAGATGCCGCCAAAGGCCGTGATCGTGTTGATCCCGTCCCGCCACAGGGCGGACGCCACCAGAAACCGCAGCATATTGGCATGGCGTGGCAGGGCGCGCACCGTTTCCACCAACGTGGAAAGCCCCGCGCGCACCGTGGCGGCCAGCGGCACACCGGTGGGCTTGCGGTCCGGCACCCAGAAAAACAGCGGCAGGGCGAACAGCCCGTACCACACCGCCACCAGCACAGATGTCGCCCGCACCGGGGCCGATTCCGCCGTATCCAGCAGGCCAAACAAGGGCGTGTCGCTTTGCAGCAGCAAGAGCAGACAGGCCATCAGCGACAAAAGCCCGCCAATATAGCCCACCCCCCAGCCCCAGCCGGAGACACGACCCAGATGGCTTTGCGGCGCCAGGGATGGCAGCAGGGCGTTATAAAAAACATTCGCCAGTTCAAACGCCGTGCTGGCAACGCCAACAATCACCAGCGCCAGCAGCGCATAGGACGGGTCCGGCCGCACGAACCAGAGCAGGGCCGCCCCCAGCACGGCGGCGGCCGTGAAGGCACCCAGCCAGGGCTTCACCCGCCCGCCCTTATCGGCAATCGCGCCCAGCATGGGTGACAGGATGGCGATGGCAAGGCCGGACAGGCCCAGCATCAAGGCCCAGTCTGCCGACCCGCCATCAGGATCGCCCGCCACCCCTTTGGTGAAATAGACGCTGAACACGAAAGTGCCGATGACGGTATTGAACGCCGACATCGCCCAATCATACAGGCACCAGCCGGCCACCGCCCGCCGCCGCCCCTCAAGCACATGCGCCACCGATCCGCTCCACCGCCAGGGGTTTAACCGGGCGCACCCTGTCACAGGCCGCACGGGGTCGCCAAACAGAAACGGTGAACGCTGTTTTGCCATGAATCCGACCTATGACGGGTGCCGCCAGGACGGGGCCGGTCCCGCCACTGGCCGTTTGCGCCGCGGCCCCGGCTCGGCGTATCAAGGCATCAACGCTTTACATCAGGTGATCATCATGTGCGGCATCGCTGGCCTTCTTTCCGGTCGTTCCTGGCAGCAGGATCGCGACACCTCATGGATGGATGCGATTGCCAGCGCCCTGGTCCGGGCCGACAGCACCGATCTGGACGGGATCGGCGCGGCGCTGGATGCGCTGCATGCCCGGTTTGATGATCTGATGGCGTTTGCCACCCATATGGCGCTGATCGACCGACCCGCATTGCGCCAGGCACTGACAGACGCCGCCGCCCGCATCGCGGCCCTGGAAGCAGCCTTGAAGGAAGGCCCCCAAGCCCGCGAGCCGCGGGTGGAACGGATGGCCGAGCGGTTGCGCGATTATGGCTGGCAGTTGACGCATGAGGTACTGGCCAATATTGACCGCACCCTGTCCCTGCTGAACGGGGTCACGGCCCCCGTCCGCGCCCAGCATTTCACCGCCTGGGCGGTGGAGCAGGTGATTGAGAATCTGGACCGGCTGGAAGTGCGCGGGCGTGACAGTGCCGGCATTTCAATCCAACTGCGCCTGCCCGGCCCGATCAATAATGCCAACATCGCCGCCAGAGGCCAGGGCGGGTTTGACAGCGACGGCGCCGTTGCCTTCCACCCGCTGCCCGATGGCGGCGCCACGGTGCGCTTTACCTATAAGGTGGCCCAGCTTATCGGCAAGCTGGGCGATAATGGCAGCGCCATCCGGGCCAAACTTCGCGCTGATAGTCTGCTCTGGTCCCTGGCGGCGCGGACGGAGCAGGTGGGTATCATCGCCCATACGCGCTGGGCTTCCCATGGGGCGATCAACCTGCCCAACTGCCACCCGCAGAACGGCGCCCTGGCGGAAGATGAAGGGTCGGTGCTGGCCGCCGATGCCGATATTGTCAGCGTTCTGAATGGCGATATCGACAATTACCGGGCGCTGAAGGATGGGCTGGTCGCTACAGCCGGCTTCACCATCCCCACCCCTGTCACCACCGATGCCAAGATCATCCCCGTCATCTTCCGCCTGTCGTCCGGCAATGGCATCGCCGACCGCTTCCTGGCAGCATTGCGCCGGTTTGAAGGGTCGGTCGCCATCGGCCTGCTGCATCCCACTGACCCCGACCGGCTGTATCTGGGCCAGAAGGGCAGCGGTCAGGCCCTGTTCGTGGCGGAAGTGGCAGATGGGTTGATCCTGTCATCGGAGAATTACGGTCTGGCGCCGCGCGCGCGGGCCTCCATCGCCATGGCAAAGGTGGAAAAAGGCGGCCTGTCCGTCACCCTGTCCAGGGCGGAGGGGGAACCGGGGCTGACCGCCCGCACCATTGATGATGGTCAGCCGATCGCGCTGAAGCCCGACCCGATCGAGATTTTCAGCCGGGATATCTTCCGTGGTGATTTCGAACATTTCTTTGAAAAGGAAGTGCATGAATCCGCCGGCAGCGTGCGCAAGACGCTGATCGGCCGCTATAGCCGCGCCGGGCGGCAGGCCCGCTTCGATCTGGGCCCCGATGGCATCTGGGCCGCCTTGCGCCGGCGGTTGAGCGATCCGGCAAAGCCGGCCATCCGCCGCATCTTCGTCACCGGCCAGGGCACGGCGGCTATTGCCGGCATGGGAATCGCCCATCTGCTACGCCAGGCCCTGACCGGCAGCGCCATCCATGTGGAAGCGGCGAAAGCGTCGGAGCTTTCTTCCAACCTGGAAGGGGTGGCGCTGGATGATACGCTGGTGATTGCCATCAGCCAGTCCGGCACCACGACGGACACCAACCGCACGGTCGATCTGGCGCGGGCGGCGGGGGCGTGGATTCACGCCATCGTCAACCGCCGCAACAGCACCCTGGTGCGCAAGGCGGACAGCCACCTGTTCACCAGCGATGGCCGCGACATTGAAATGGCCGTGGCCAGCACCAAAGCGTTCTATTCCCAGGTGACGGCGGGCAAGCTGACGGCTTTGTGCATCGCCGATGCGCTGGGCACCATGGGACCGGTGCAAATCCATGATGAACTGGTGGCCCTGGAAGGGCTGCCCGCCCGCATCCAGGAGGTGCTGGATGACGAGGCAGCCATTGCCGCCTGTGCCGAGCAATATGCCCCCTATAACCGCTATTGGGCGGTGGTGGGCAATGGGGCCAACAAGGTGGCGGCGGAGGAAATCCGCATCAAGCTGTCGGAGCTTTGCTACAAATCCATCCCGGTCGATTATACCGAGGATAAGAAGCATATCGACCTGTCGACCGAGCCGCTGACCCTGGTCATCGCTAATGACCTGCCGCCCCTGCTGGCACAGGATACGGCCAAGGAAGTGGCGATCTTCAAAGCCCATGCCGGCAAACCCATCGTGGTGGCCGCCAAGGGGGAAACCTGCTTCGACCCCTATGCCGAATGCGTGATCCGGGTGCCATCGGCCGGGGCCGGGCTGGACTTTGTGCTGGCGACGGTGGCGGGCCACCTCTGGGGTTTCCACGCCGCCCGCGCCATTGACCGGCGGTCACAGGGTTTCCGCGCGCTGGGCGTGGCGCTGGAACAGGCCTTGGTGGAAAAAGACCAGAATCTGGCTCCCCTGACCCAGGCAGTGCAGGTGGAGATGGAGCGCATCGCGCAGGGGGAACAGGATGCCGCCCTGCCGCCCAAGGGCGTTGCCCGGTTGGCCCTGCTGGCGGAAAAACTGCGGCAGGAACCGGCGGCTGGTAGCCAGCGGGACAAGGTGCTGGAAGACGGCATCACCTTGATGCGGGACCTGTTTGAAGAAACCAGCCGCCCCATCGACACGATCCGCCATCAGGCCAAGACGGTGACGGTGGGCATTTCCCGCCCGACGCGGGAAGTGGCCCCGGCCATCCTGTCCACCCTGGCGGAAATGGGCGTGGCGGCAGAAGCCCTGTCGGAAGCCGACCGCCAGACCCTGACCGCCTATTCCGCTGTGCTGACGGCGGTGACAGGCGGCATCGTCTATAAGCTGGCCGGCGAAGGCAAGGATGGGCCGAAGCTGGTGGCCGGGGCCCGGACCGGGCGGTCCGCCGGCCAGCCTTCGGGCTATGATGGCGGGCGCATTGCCGCCGGCAGCAAGCGCCGCGCCCTGCGCCTGGGCCGCACGGTCTTTTCCGCCGGCACGGGCGAGGCGGAAAACCTGCTGCTGATCCCCTTCTTCGCCGGCACGGAATGGCGGGTGGCGGGGCTGGCCCTGCTGCATACCGATCTGGTGGATCAGGCATCGCTCCAGCAGAAGACGGCCCTGTTGAAGGAACTGCATCTCTACGAGGATCTGTTCGACGCCTATCACGAAGTGGTGCATGGCGAGGCGCGCGATTTCGCCGCCTTCATCGCCCGCTGCCACCCGCGTGACCTGCTGTTCCGCAGCCCGGTCGATCTGGCGCGTGAAGCGGCGGGGTGAGGGGGGAATAATCCAGGGCAAGGGCACCGGATCGGCTCTCTCACCTGCCATGCCCACCTACGCGGGAATGGCGAAAAACAAACTTCATACGAGGTCGTAAATTTATACCGGCTGACATGGCAGGATGAACTCAGCGCGGTTGCGACAACGCTGCGTGCATCATGCTGAGAGACATTGCGACGAAGGTGCCGGCGATCCAAAGCAAAAAAACTTCATCCCCAACCCTGTTTCGGAGGAATTGCATGACAAATGCCCCCAGGAAAAGCACGGCTCGCAGCCAAAGCAGCGCCGGCGATCCCGCTCGGCTACCGAAGAGTCCCCAATCTGGGTCGAGCAACTTGATTCGCCGACCGCGCCAGGACGAACCGTTACCCTGCATCTCCCGATTTACGGCATCAATACCCTGTCGGTAAGTCCGGCTGAAAAGCATCCTCAAGAAGAGAAGGAAAGCTGTTGCGCCGACAAAGATCATGCACGGCGGTAGAATGAAGCGCACGGGAGGGACAAGAATGCCGGCCACCGATGCGAGCCCTGCGAAGACCGCGATCCAGAAGCAAACCGCTCTGAGTATTCTGTCCTTCATCTGCCCATGATACCGAACTTGCATCCTGTCCTCAAAGCTGAGCAGGTGTGGCAGGGACTGGTGGAAAACAAACTTCAAACGAGATGTTCAACCCCATATTGCCCCCTTACCGCGGGGCTGGACGCGCAGCAAGACGCCAATGTTTGGCCTGGGAATAGCTGCGGGCCAGGAACTGGTAGGTCTTTTTCAGCACCAGTTCGAAAGCCTGGCTCTTCTCCGCCACCACGCCTTCCCAATCCTCCAGCACCTCATCCCAGGGTCTCAGGGTCTGGTGCAGGTCGTCGCGCATCTCGCGGATATAGCGGATATTCTGGTCGAACTTGCCCAGCATGACGAGGATTTCCCCTGTCTGGGCGTCAACCTGCGCAAAACGCTGCTCGATATCCGTCAAAGGCGGCAGGCAGAGGGTCTGCATCCGCACCACCTCTTCGCGCAGCGTCCGTTCATTCTTGTAGATGCGGTGTGCCACTTCCAGCCCGGTGCGGATGGCGGACAGGTTGTTCGCCCGCTCGCGCAGCGCCTCGATGAAAGACAGTTCCTTCGCCAATGTCTCGATCCGGGTTTCCACCACCTGTTCGGCATCACCGCCCAGCGCCAGCTTATTGGCGATGACGGCGAAAGCCTCCCGCACGCGGGTCTTGATGCCGGGGTCTTCCACGATCTGTTCAAGCTGTTCCGGGCTGGAAACAACCGATTCGCCCCCCGTCAGCCAGGTGACCATCTGCACCGTCAGGCGGCCCTTGGCGATCAGGTAATGGCGGTCATCCACCCGCCAGGAGGCGGTGCCGTCGATCAACTCGTTGGGGATCGTGTCGCCGGGGCGGATTTCCCGCACATATTTCAACCCTTTGACCACCATGGCCAAAAGCTGGCCATCAAAGGATTTCGGGTCGATCTTGAATTCATTGCCCAGCTTGTCGACCGCGACTTCGGCTTCCACCTTGCCCAGCTTGAAGCGCATCACCGCTTCATCCAGACTGCGGGACCAGACGAAGCGGCACCCTTCCAGCGTGAACACCTTATGTTCGAACAGGAAATGGGTGCTCCGGTTCGGGGTCGGTTCCATAAGGGCAGCTCTCAGGGCAACGGGCAGGCGCGTGAATATCCTGGCATAGCACGTTGCCGCGTTCGGTGCCGCCCCCCAATCCATGCCCGCCCGGTTTTCCCCCTTCGCAAGCACGGCATGGCAGGCTAGCTTTGCCGGTGATCTGTTTCTCTGGCCCCCGGTCCCCGATGCCCCCTTCCCAAGCCGCCATTGCCGCCCCCGCTGTCCAGATTGACGGGCTTCACAAGCGTTTCGGCGATAATGAGGTCTTGAAGGGCGTGTCGCTGTCCGCGGCCCAAGGGGAGGTGGTGGCGCTGATCGGGTCCTCCGGTTCCGGCAAAAGCACGCTGCTGCGCTGCATCAACCTGCTGGAAATCCCCGATGATGGCCGCGTGCTGATCCAGGGCGAGGAAATCGCCATGAAGAAGGATCGCGCAGGCCGGGCCCAGCCTGCCGACCGGCGTCAGGTGGACCGCATCCGCCAGCGCTGCGGCATGGTGTTCCAGAATTTCAATCTCTGGACCCATATGACGGTGCTGGAGAACATCATCGAAGCGCCGGTCCATGTGCTGGGGCAGAACCGGGAAGAGGCGGTGGCCAGGGCGGAAAGCCTGCTGGCCAAGGTGGGCCTGTCCACCAAGCGGGACGCCTACCCGTCGCAAATGTCGGGCGGGCAGCAGCAGCGCGCCGCCATTGCCCGCATGCTGGCCATGGGGCCGCAGGTGATGCTGTTCGATGAGCCGACCTCGGCTCTTGACCCCGAACTGGTGGGGGAAGTGCTGCGGGTGATGCGTGATCTGGCGACCGAAGGGGCCACGATGCTGATCGTCACCCATGAAATGGCCTTTGCCCGCGAAGTGGCGCACAAGGTGGTGTTCCTGCATCAGGGCCGGATTGAGGAGCAGGGCACGCCGGAAGAGGTGTTCGGCAATCCGAAAAGTGAGCGGTGCCGCCAGTTCCTGACCCGTGAGGGCCAACACTGACAGGGCCCCCAAGAGGCTTGACGCCGGGCCGCCAGGACCCGGACACTACAAACCAACAAGACGATATAATCTGGGTTCAGAAAGGGTCGGGCATGAAGAAGTGGATCGCGGCGCTGGCGCTGGCGGGGGTTACGGCGCTGGCCGGTTGCGGCCAGAATGATCAGGCCGGGCAGACGGCGGGCACCAATGCGGCCGGCGGCGTCCCCAACCCGTTGCGCGTGGCGACGGAAGGGGCATATCCGCCCTATAACATGGTGGACGCAAGCGGCGATCTGGTCGGTTTTGAGATCGACATGATGAAGGATGTCTGCAAGCGGATGGGGACGGAATGCCAGTTCGTCGCCCAGGCCTGGGATGGGATGATCCCAGCGCTGCAGGCCGGCCGTTTCGATGCCATCGTTGCCGGCATGTCCATCACCGATGAGCGCGCGCAGGCTGTGGATTTCTCCGCCGGCTACACCACGACCCCGGCCTATCTGGTTTCCGCCAATGCCAACCCGCTCCAGCAGGAGGATTTCGGGGTGGAAAAGGTGGACCTGACCGAAATTACGCCGGAAGAACAGGCCGCCATCGACAAGCTGCGCGCCGCCCTGAAGGGCAAGGTGATGGGCGTGCAGACAGCCACCATCCATGCCAATTTCGCTGAACAATATCTGGGGGATGTCGTCACCCTGCGCCGCTATGACACGCAGGAAAATCTGGCACTGGACATGCAGACCGGCCGGATTGAGGTGGGGCTGGCCGATGCCGTGACCTGGAACGCCTTCCTGCAACGCCCGGAAGGCAAGGATTTCAGCTTTTTCGGTCCCGGTTTCGATGGCGGGCTGTTTGGCCGGGGCCAGGGCATCGCCATCGCCAAGAACCGGCCGGACCTGCTGGCCGCGCTGAACAAGGCGCTGGCGGAGATGAAGGCCGATGGCAGCATGAAGAACCTGTCGGTGCAGTGGTTCGGCTTCGACACCGCGATGCCCTGATCCCTTGATGCCTGTCTGTTTATTGGTCCCCTCCCCTTCCGCCGGATGACCCATGCTTGAACTGTTGAGTTACGGTCCCACCGGCTGGGGTGATGAGATCCTGGCCGGGGCCGGGATGACACTGATGGTTGCCGTACTGGCCTATCTGGTCGGTCTGGTGGCCGGGTCGCTGACGGCGGCGGCCAAGCTGGCAGGGCCGGCCCCGCTGCGCTGGCTGGCCGCCAGCTACACCACAATCGTGCGCGGCGTGCCGGCGCTGCTGGTGATCTGGCTGCTGTTTTTTGGTGGCAATGGGCTGGTCACCTGGATGGCGGGCCTGTTCGGCTATGGCGGGCGGGTGGAACTGCCGGCCTTTGGCATCGGCGTCCTGGCCGTGGGCACTGTGTCCGGCGCCTATGCCGCGGAAGTGATCCGGGGGGCGGTGCAGGCCGTGCCGAAGGGGCAGTTGGAAGCGGCGCGGGCACTGGGCATGCACCGGCTGCTGATTCTGCGCCGCATCCTGGTGCCCCAGGCCCTGCGCTTTGCCCTGCCGGGGCTGGGCAATGTCTGGCAGATGACCCTGAAGGATACGACCCTGGTTTCCGTGATCACGCTGGCCGAGTTGATGCGCCAAGCCTATATGGCCATGCAATCCACTCGCCAGCCCTTCCTGTTCTATCTGACGGCCGCCTTGATCTATCTGGCCATGACCAGCCTGTCGGACATGGGTTTCCGCTGGGCGGGCCGCCGGGCCGAACGCGGCGTGCGCCGCACCGCCACGGCCTGAAGGGGGACCCACGATGGATATGATCCTGTCCGCCCTGCCGTCGCTGCTGTCCGGTGCCTTTGTCACGGTGCAGCTTGTGGCCTGGTCGCTGGCTCTGGGGCTGGTGCTGGCGCTGCTGGTAGCGCTGGCGCTGCTGTCGCCCAACCGGCTGATTGCCGGGCCGGCGGCACTTTATGTCTTCCTGTTCCGGTCCACCCCGCTGCTGGTGCAGCTTTTCCTGATCTATTATGGCGCCGGCCAGTTCGTCGCCGTGCGGGAAAGTTTCCTGTGGCCGCTGCTGCGCGAACCTTATTGGTGCGCCATCATCGCCCTGACCCTGAACACCGCCGCCTATACAGCGGAAATTCTGCGCGGCGGCATCCGTGCCGTGCCGTTCGGCCAGATTGAGGCGGCGCGCGCCCTGGGCATGCATCGCGGCCTGATGTTCCGCCGCATCATTCTGCCCCAGGCCTTCCGCCAGATCCTGCCTGCCTATGGCAATGAGATGATCCAGATGGTGCAGGCGACATCGCTGGCCAGCACCATCACCCTGATGGAATTGACGGGTGCCGCCCGCACCATCGCATCACGCAGCTTCCAGCCGGTGGAACTGTTCGTGATTGCCGGGGCGATTTATCTGGCGATGAATTTCCTGATCGCCCAGGCCGTGCGCTGGGGGGAAAAGCGGATGGCGGCGGCGGCGTGATGCCGCACCGCCCGCGTGCCACTACGACGGCAGCAAAAGGCAGCAAAACAAAAAAGCGCGGGAAAATCCCACGCTGTAACGAACAACCAATATTGAAGAAGGGGAATGGTGGAGCCGAGGAGGATCGAACTCCCGACCTACGCATTGCGAACGCGTCGCTCTCCCAGCTGAGCTACGGCCCCACACCAGACCCGGCCATCCTTGCAGCCCGTAATAAAACAGTGCCTCAGGTGGCGAAGTGGCGCGGATAATGCTCATCCACCCCCGGCCTGTCAAGGCCCCCATTCGCGGCAGCACATGGAAATTGTTTTCCGTTTCCAATCAAGCGGGGTGGTGCATCTGGACAGGGCCGGGATGGGCCATTACGTTCCATGGCAGGCGAGACCGCCACGGAACTGAGCCGGGAAAATCATGGGACCGCTGCTGACTACCCTCTTCCAGATTCTCTATGTGGTGCTGGACCTTTTCGTTTGGGTCCTGATCATCTCCGCCATCCTGAGCTGGCTGATCGCTTTCAACGTCATCAATACGCAAAACCGATTCGTCTATACCGTGTCGGACGTGCTGTACCGGCTGACGGAGCCGGTGCTGCGGCCGATCCGGAACATCCTGCCCAATCTGGGCGGGCTGGACCTGTCGCCCATTGTGGTGATCCTGCTGGTCATGTTCCTCCAGCGGCTGCTGGTGAATTACGGGCTGGTATTCTAACCCATGGCCAAGCCGGCCCTGGAACTGGTGGAAGGGGGCGCCCGGCTGTTTGTCCGGGCCAGCCCCCGCGCCAGCCGCAATGCGGTGCAGGGTATCGCGCCAGGGGCCGATGAGCGGATGCAGGTCAAGGTGGCCGTCACGGCGGTGCCGGAAGATGGCAAGGCCAATGCCGCCATCATCAAGATCCTGGCCAAGGAATGGCGGATTGCGAAATCCAGCATCGACATTGTCGCGGGTGGCACCGACCGGTCCAAAGTATTATTCGTTGCCGGCGAACGGGCGGTGCTGGAACCGCTGCTCACCACATGGCTTGCCGGCCTGTAGCGCCGGCGCACCGCGACAAGGCATAAGGGGATTTGATCATGGCCGAGGCACGCATCATCGATGGCAAGGGCTTCGCCGCCTCCTTGCGCGCGCGCATCGCCGTTGCGGTGGAGGATTTGCGCACGCGCCATGCGCTGGTGCCGGGCCTGGCCGTGGTGCTGGTGGGCGAAGACCCGGCCAGCCAGATCTATGTCCGCAACAAGGGGGAGCAGACGCGGGAAGTGGGGATGCATTCCGTCACCCATCGCCTGCCGGTTGATACCAGCCAGGAAGGGCTGCTGCGCCTGGTCAACCAGTTGAACCAGGACCCGTCCATCCATGGCATCCTGGTGCAACTGCCCCTGCCCGGCCATATCGACACCCAGGCTGTGCTGTCCGCCATCGACCCGGCCAAGGATGTGGACGGGTTCCATGTCGTCAATACCGGTCGCCTGTCGGTCGGCCTGCCGGCCCTGGTGCCCTGCACCCCGCTGGGCTGCATGATGCTGCTGAAGGACACGCTGTCCGACCTGCGCGGCATGAATGCCGTGGTGATCGGCCGGTCCAACATTGTCGGCAAGCCGATGGCGCAATTGCTGCTGGCCGCCGATTGCACGGTGACCATCGCCCATTCCCGCACCCGCGACCTGCCCGCCGTGGCGCGGCAGGCCGATATCCTGATCGCCGCCGTGGGCCGGCCGGAAATGGTGCGCGGCGACTGGATCAAGGAAGGGGCCACGGTGATTGATGTCGGCATCAACCGCGTGCCGGCCCGCGACCCGGCAGCGGCGGCTGCCGGCAAGACCCGCATCGTCGGCGATGTCGCCTATGCCGAGGCGGCTGCCGTGGCCGGGGCCATCACCCCGGTGCCGGGTGGTGTCGGCCCCATGACCATCGCCTGCCTTCTGTCCAATACCGTTACCGCCGCCTGCCGCGCCGCTGGTGTGGCGGTGCCCGCCGGGGTCGGCCTTTGATCACGGCCTATATCCGCGACGGCGACCGGCTGCGGGGCCAGGCCCTGGCCCCCGGCGAGGCGCTGCCTGCGGGCACGATCTGGGTGGATATGCTGCGCCCGGAAGAGGCGGAGCGGGAACTGGCATCCGCCCATCTGGGGCTGGATTTGCCTACCAAGGAGGATATGAGCGAGATTGAAATCTCCTCCCGCCTCTATGTGGAGGGCGAGGCCTCTTTCCTGACCACGCCGGTGATTGCGCGGTCGGAGACGGGGCGCCTGGATCTGGGGTTGCTGACCTTTATCCTCACCCCGTCCATCCTGGTCACGATCCGGCATACCGAACCGCTCTGGTTCGCCATTTTCGCCGCCCGCGCCATGCGCCATGCCGGGGTGGCAACCACGATGATGGATGCCTTCCTGGGACTTCTGGAAGCCGTGGTTGACCGGGCAGCCGACGTGCTGGAACGGGTGGCGGGGGAACTGGACCAGCTTTCCCATCGCATTTTTGCCGACAGCAATGATCTGGAAACCGGGCTGCTGGATGGTGCCAGCAAAAGCGGCGCGCTGCGCCGCCGCACGGTGCGGAAGGAGCAGCGCCGCCGCCGTGCCGCGAAAGCCAATGCCATGACGGAAGTGATCACCGCCATCGGCCGGGCCGGCGACCTGACGCAGAAGGTGCGGGACAGTCTGGCCGGGCTGGAGCGGCTGTGCGCCTTTGCCTCCACCGTCGCCGGCCCGCACATGAACAAGGAACAAAAAGTCCGGCTGAAGACGATCAGCCGCGACGTGCATTCTCTGGTGGAACATGCTGGCTTCCAGACCATGCAGACCACTTTCCTGCTGGATGCCACCCTGGGCGTGATCAATATCCAGCAGACCAACATCATCAAGATTTTCTCGGTCGCCTCGGTGGCCTTCCTGCCGCCCACCCTGGTCGCCAGCATTTACGGCATGAATTTCAACATCATGCCGGAACTGAACTGGGATTACGGCTATCCGCTGGCCCTGCTGCTGATGGTGCTGTCCGCCGTGGGTCCGCTCTGGTATTTCCGCCGGCGCGGCTGGCTGTAACGGTTTTAGACGCTCAAGGGCAGGCAGCGCGCGTCAGCGTATAGGCGGCGAACGGGGCTTCTTTGCCGTTGGCATCGCGCGCGATGATGTCCCAGCGCAAGCCTGTATCCCCCATGCGCCAGCGATTGATGAACAGGCTGTCGGGATATTGGTAGCTGATATCGAAACCGCCGGGCTGGACCGAGCCGGTACCGATAGCGGTGAAGGTGCCGCCGAAACTGTCGGACCAGAAACCTGAAACCGCCTTGTCATCCTTGGCCGAACCGGCACCGAACAGCAGATGGGCGGCGTAACGATCGGAAGGATCGCCGATCGTCGTGCTGTCGCTGTCGATGGCGAACATGGCATCCAGCGCCACGGCGCGGGCGGAAAGGCTGATGGAAACCTTCTTGTCCATCACGACGCCTTCCCCCTTCCAGCAGCCAGTCAGCGCACTGACGGCGGCGGGGACGGGTGGCACACCCGGTTCCAGGGCGGAAGCGGTTGGGGTGATGAGGGACAGTCCGGTGAGGGCCAGGAGGAAGCGCGGGATCACGGGGTCTGACCTCCTCGCGGCAGGCTGTTCACCTTAGTATTGAAGTAACGCCGCATGTCACGCTTCTGCTGCGTATCTAGTGGAGCACCAATCGCTTGCCTGGCAACTTTGAGCAATTCCCTGTCAAGGTCGGAAGGGATGCTCTTATCGCCTGTCCCGGATTGGTGCTGGGCAACACTGGACAGGCGGTTGGAGTCGAGTTGTGTCACGAAAGTATCGACAGCATTCTCGATCGCACTCTGAGCAATAGAGGGGGAAGCAGAAGTTACGGCGGTGATGCCAGCAGTCGCTGCCAACGTCGGGGGAGCCGAAGCCGCGACCGTCAAGAACGTTGTCACAGTCAACTGATCCCAGGCCGCTGTCGAATCCGCTTCCTGTCGCAGGTAGCGACTCATCGACGCCTGACTTGGATCACTGCCAAGCCCAAGCAGATGGACACGAACACCGAACGTCTGCGTGACCTGGACTCCGATCCGAAGATCATCATCACCCCCGATCAGAAGCGCGTCGCCGATCGCGCCATTGCGCGCCAACTCGATCATGTCGGTGATAATCATCGAATCAACGCCCTTCTGCTGGCCAAATCCGTTGATTTGGCCAAGACGAAGCTTGAAATTATCAGTAAAAGCAATTTTCGATTGGTCAGATGACATCGTACCGCTCTGCGGTAACCCATCGTACCAATAAACCCGCAGCAGGGAACCATTGACCTTGCCTGCTAGGTGACTATCCAGGGTTTGCACAAAAGCTTGTGGGTTCAGGGTCATGTGCTGGCGGGGAGCGCCATCATGCCCCAAAAGTTTGCAGCCACTCTTATAAAGGTAGCCAGCATCCACAAAAACCGCGTATCGCTCCATGCCAATACCCTCGATAGCTGTATTAATCCAATCGAGGTAACGCATATTGGAGAAAATAAAAAGGGCCCCTATAAAGGGACCCTTGTAAGCCCAGCGAGACCGGCGGTTAAAATAAGCGGCATCACTAGGTAGTTTGTAGATAGCGCTGATAATCTGAATCGTCAAGCACCCAAAGGGTACTGCTGCTGCCCAAATCAGTTTTAAGAGACGAGAATCGCGCAGCAGAAAATTTGCATAGGCGATGATGACACGCCCCTAGATCGAAGGCTAAAACCCCGCATCCCCCGCCTTGGGCAATTCCAGCCCCGCCCCTTCCAGCCCCAGCAACTGGGCCAGACGCGGGCGCACCTTCCATTCGGTGATCAGGGCGCGGTAATCGGCCAGCACATCCTTATCCCCCGCCCCACCGGTGAAGGTGGCGCGCAACAGGGTGTTGCGCGGGGTATGTTCACTGCCGATAAATTCCACAATCTCCGCCCGATAACCGGACAGCCGCATCAGGGCGGCGCGCAGCGCATCGGTCAGCGCATCGGCCAGCCGTTCCCGCAGGATGCCATGGCGCGTCACCAGCCCATAGGGGGCCGGCGTTTCGGCGGCACGGAGCTGTTTTTGCAGATCATGGTGGCAGCAGGGGGCCGCCAGCACGAAGCGCGCCTTCCAGGCCACGGCGCGGGCCAGCGCATCATCGGTGGCGGTGTCACAGGCATGCAGGGCCAGCACCACATCGGCCCCGTCCAGCGGGGCCTCGGCGATGGTGCCTTCCAGAAAGCGCAACCCGCCCCAACCCAGTTGGGCCGACAGCGCGCTGTTGCGTTCGCGGGCCTGCCGCTTCACATCCACGCCCACCATATCCACATCCAGCCCGCGCACATGGGCCAGGAAGCGATAGGCGGCGAAGGTCAGATAGGCGTTGCCACAACCCAGATCGACCACACGCAGCGGTCGGTCGCTTGGCAATTGTTCCGGCTTCAGCACCGCATCCAGCGCGCGCAGGAATTCCTCTACCTGGCGGAACTTGTCCTGTTTGGTCGGCTTGATGCGGCCATCGGCGTCCGCAATGCCAATCGCCTGCCAGAACGGGTCTGCCGGGTCCAGCAGCCGCGCCTTGGCCCGGTTGTGCGACAGTTCGCGTTCCACCGGGGCGGCTTGTTTGCTGCGGCTGACCATCGGCTCACCCTTCTTGGTGATGCGGATCTGCAGCGTGCCGCCGGTGCTTTCCACATGCCAGTTGGCGAAGCCCTGGGACAGGGCTTCATCCACCATGGCAGCCGCCTCGTCGCCATAGGCGGCGTTGGACGTGTGGGCCTGGCGTTCATCATAGGCGACGCGCTGAAGGCGTTGGCCTGCCTTCAGCGAAACGGGCCGCAGTTCCAGCCGGCGCCAGGGCGGGCTGGTATTGCGCTGCCGGCCAGATGCTGTGGCCCTGACCAGCCCCTCCCCGTCCAGCAGCAGCGCCCGCAGTTCCGCCAATACCGACGCCAGCGCTTCAGCCATCTCAGTTGGCCTTGGCCAGCGCCAGCGCGATGCTGGCACCGGACAGATCGACGGAGATGGCCCCTTCGGGCAACTGAGCCGGGTTCACCAGCAGATCCAGCGCCAGGGTTTCCCGCTTGATGCTGTCGGCATGGGTCGCCAAGGCCCCCGCCACCGCATCGGGCACCTGGGTGGTGATGGTGATGCGGTCGGTGACCTGGAAGCCCGACTCCTTGCGGGTGGACTGCACGGCACGCACGAAGTCGCGCGCCCAGCCTTCCGCCTCCAGTTCCGCATCCACGGTCACATCCAGCACCACCACGCCCTTGCCGCCGGCAAAGCGGGCGGCGTGGGTGCCTTCCTTGGCCTGGATGCGGATGTCGAAATCACCAGCTTCCAGCACAACGCCGGCCAGTTCAACCGTACCGTCACCCTTGTCGGCCCATTTGCCCTGCTTGGATGCCGCCATCACCTCCTTCATCTTCGGCCCCACCTTCGGGCCAACCAATGCGGCATTCACCGCCAGTTGGCGGGTGCCGACCAGGGAGATGTCGGAGGAAACAGTCACCTGCTTCACATTCACCTCGTCCGCCACCAGCGCACCCAGCACGGCGTCGAACTGGCCCTTCAGCCGGTCGGCATCCGGGTGAACGATGGTCAGCGTGCGCAGCGGCAGGCGGATGCGCAGCTTCTTGGCTTCGCGCAGCGACATGGTGGCGGCACAGATTTCCCGCACAAGGTCGATCTGGCTGGTCAATTCATGGTCGGACGGCAGATGCGACACGTCTGGCCAGTCGGCCAGATGCACCGAGGCTTCGCCGGTCAATGCTGTATAAATCCGCTCCGTCACATGCGGCAGCATGGGGGCAAGCGCCTTGGTCACCGTCACCAGACAGGTGTACAGCGTGTCATAGGCATCGCGCTTATCCTGGGCCTCAGTCTCGCCGGCCTCCCGCCAGAAGCGGGAGCGGGAACGACGGATATACCAGTTGTTCAGCGCATCATAATATCCAGCCACCAGCGCATAGGCACCCGGCAGGTCGTAGCTGTCCAGCCTGCCTTCAATGCCTTCCACCAGCTCCCGCGTCTTAGCCAGGATATAGCGATCCAGCAGCCCCTTCTGGTCGGCGCGGATGGTGCCCTTCACCTGATCGATATTGGCGTAGAGCGTGTAGAAGCTATAGGCGTTCCACAGCGGCAACACGCCCTGGCGCAGGGCCTGGGCGATGCCGCGCGCATCCTTGGGCATGGCCAGATCGCCGCCCACCATCAGCGGCGAGGACACCAGATACCAGCGCAGCGCGTCGGCACCCTGGTTGTTCAGCACCTCCACCGGGTCGGGATAGTTGCGCAGACGCTTGGACAGCTTCTGCTTATCCTCGTCCAACACCACGCCGTGGCAGATCACGTTCTTGAACGGCGCGCAGTCGAACAGGGCCGTGGACAGCACCATCAGCGTGTAGAACCAGCCACGGGTCTGCGCCACATATTCGACGATGAAATCGGCGGGGAAGTTGCGCTCGAACCGTTCCTTATTCTCAAACGGGTAATGCTGCTGGGCGAACGGCATGGAGCCGCTTTCGAACCAGCAATCCAGAACGTCTTCGACGCGGCGCATCATCGACTGGCCGGTCGGATCGTCCGGGTTGGGGCGCGTCAGATGATCGATGGCGGGGCGGTGCAGGTCCGTGACCTTCACGCCGAAATCGCGTTCCAGTTCCGCGATGGAGCCATAGACGTCGATACGCGGATATCGGGGGTCATCGCTGCGCCAGACCGGGATGGGCGAACCCCAGAACCGGTTGCGGGAGATGTTCCAGTCGCGCGCATTGGCCAGCCAGTTGCCGAAGGAGCCATCCTTCACATGGCCGGGGATCCAGTTGATCTGCTGCTGGTTCAGCTCGACCATCCGGTCCTTGAACTTGGAAACCTCGACGTACCAGCTATTCACCGCCTTGTAGATCAGCGGCTGATCGGTGCGCCAGCAATGCGGATAGTTATGCAGATAGGTCTCGTGCCGCAGCACGACGCCCCGCGCCTTCAAATCCTGGATGATCGGCTTGTTGGCCTCGATCACATTCAGCCCGACATAATCGGAGATTTCGGCGGTGAAGTTGCCGGCCACATCCACTGGCACCTTCACCGGCAGACCGTTGGCCTTGCAGACGGCCAAGTCATCCTCACCGAAGCCGGGCGCCAGGTGGACGATGCCCACGCCGTCACCCGTGGTGACGAAATCCGCCACCAGAATCTGGTGCGCCTTCTCCAGCCCCTTGAAATAGGGGAAGATCGGCTCGTACGTGCGGCCACGCAACTCTTCCGCCGTCAGCGTCGATTCCTGCTCGTACCCTTCCAGCTCCTTGGCATATTTGCCAATGGCGCTGCTGGCCAGGATCAGCCGGTCATCGCCCTTGCGCATGACCGCATACTCGATCTCCGGCCCCACGGCCAAGGCGAGGTTGGACGGCAGGGTCCAGGGCGTGGTCGTCCAGGCCAGGATATCGAGAGCGCCGGCATCGCCCGCCCGCGGGTGCAGGCGGAACCGCACGGTCAGCGCCGGGTCTTGCCGTTCGCGGTAGGAATTATCCAGCCGGGTTTCAAAGTTGGAGAGCGGCGATTCCACAGCCCAGCTATAGGGCACGACGCGATAGCCTTCATAGACCAGCCCCTTGTCCCAGAGCTGCTTGAAGGCCCACATCACGCTTTCCATGAAGCTGATGTCCATGGTCTTGTAATCATTCTTAAAATCCACCCAGCGGCCCTGGCGGGTGACGTAATATTCCCATTCCTGGGTAAAGCGCAGCACCGACACCTGGCAGTGGGCGTTGAACTTATCGATCCCATATTTCAGGATGTCGTGACGCCCGGAAACGCCCAGTTCCTTTTCGGACTGCAATTCCGCCGGCAGGCCGTGGCAGTCCCAGCCGAAGCGGCGTTCGACCTTGCGGCCCTTCATGGTCTGGTAGCGCGGCACCAGATCCTTCACATAGCCGGTGACCAGATGGCCATAATGCGGCAGGCCGTTGGCGAACGGCGGGCCGTCATAGAAGACGAATTCATTATGGTGGCCGTCCTTTTCCAGCGGGCGGAAATCCACCGACTGCTGGAAGACCGCATTCTCCTTCCAAATCCGCTGCACCTCTTCCTCGATCCGGGGGAAATCCGGATTGGGTTCGGCGGCGGGATAGGGCGTGAAAGCGGTATCGCGGGTCGTCATGGCACACCATTACGTGGATGAAACCGCTGCCGGGCGAAAAGACCCGGCACGGCATCATCTGATGTAACCACCCGCGCTTTGCCTGTCTAGGATGGGACCACGCAAGGCAACCTTGTGCCGGATCAAGGTTCGGCGTGAAGATGCGGCTGTTCCAGCAGCCGGGCCAGGGCGACGCGCAGGGCCGGCAGGGTCACCGGCTTGCGCAGCACCGGCACATCCGACCATTGCGATCCCCAGTCGGTCACATTGGTATAGCCGGTACAGAACAGCAGCGGCACGCCCCGTTCCCGCAGGATTTCCGCGACAGGAAACACTTCGGCATCACGCATGCCGATATCCAGCATGGCAGCGTCCAGCGCCTCCACCTGGGCGGCGGCAAGGGCGGCCGACATGGTATTGGCGGGACCGATGACGCGATAATCCAGCACTTCCAGCATTTCGCGGAATAATTGGCCAAGCGGGATACTGTCCTCCACCACCAGCACGCGGGGCCCGCGCGGACCATCGCCCTTGTCGGCAGTGTCCGGAGCCGGGACGGGGGACGTGTCCTCCTGCGTCACAAGCTGGTCGGCGGGAAAATTGATGACGGCATGCAGGCCCTGTGGCGTCCAATCATAGGTGATGGTGCCCTGAAGCTGCTGGCGCATGCTGGCTTCGATCATGGTGGAGCCGAATCCCTGACGGATCGGCGCCTCCCCGACAGGGGCGCCTGTTTCCTGCCAGTCCAGCCTTATCCAATCGCCATTTGCAATAACCGACCAGCGCACCAGCAGCCGGCCTTCAGGCCGGGACAGGGCTCCATGTTTGGCGGCATTGGTGGTCAGTTCGTGCAGCACCATGGAGAGTGGTTGGGCCGCTTCTGGCAGGACGACGATATCCGGTCCCTCAAGCCTGACCCGCGCGTCGGAGTCGGGGTCGGCATAAGCCTCAAGTTCCACCTGGACCAGACGGGTGAGAGAAGCCCCCTCCCACCGGTTCATGGCCAGAATGGTATGGGCATGGGCGAGCGCCGCCACACGGCCTTCCACCACCTCCACAAACCGTTCCGGCGTTTCCGCCTTGGTCAGCCGGATCACGGCCTGGACCACGGCGAGCGCGTTCTTGGCCCTGTGGTCCACCTCCCGGATCAGCAGCCTCTGGGCCTGTTCCCCCCGACGCCGGTCGGTTACGTCGCTGAACACGGCATAGGCGCCCGATGGCACCGTATCCCCATCACGCAGCATGGGAACGGCGTCCACCACGATCCAGCGCCGTTCCAACCGGCGGGGATTGAAGACCCCCATCAATGTGGCCTGCACCACTTTGCCAGTCGCCAATGCCCGTATCGCCGGATGCTCATGGGCTTCCAGCCGGTGACCATCCACATCCACCGCCGCCCACTCCCGGTCATCGGCGCGGGCGCGCCGCATCTCGTCCAGGTTGCGGCCCAGGATCTGTTCTGCCGCCGCATTGGCGGACAGGATGGCGCCGTCGGGACCGTGGATCACCACCCCCTGCGTCATGGTGGTGAAAAGCAGACGGAACCGCTCCTCCTCCGCCCGCAGGGCGGCGTTGGCGGCCCGCAAGGCGGCATCATGCTCCTCCCGGGCCATGAGGGTGGATTCGACCGCGCGGCGCCGGGCGATTTCCGCTTCCAGCGCGCCGGTGGTGCTGAGCAGACGCACATTGGCACGGGCCAGTGCCCGCCCCCGCCGCCACGCCTGCAGGACCGCAGCCGACAGAACCGCGCTCACCAGCAGGGCGATCAGGGCCTGCCATTCCGTCTCCCGCCGCCAGGTCGCCGTTACACTCGCGCCATCCAGCCCCACGACGATATAGCTGTCCAGATCGGGTAGGCGGATATAGCTGTAGAACCGGTCCACATTGTCGAAAATGGAGTTGTAGCGATATTCCCCTTCCTCCGGATGCTGGATCCGCTGGGCAAAAAAGCCACTATCCGCCGGCAGCCGGGGGGGCGTACCGCTGATTGAAGGGAACCGGGCCAGGAACTCCCCCTGGGCATTGATCATGGAAACGATGCGGCCTTCCGGCACCCCCGTTTCCTGCCAGATCTGTTCGAAATAGCGACGCTGCACGGTGACCAGGATGGCCCCGTCAAAGGTAGTGCCACCATTTTCGGCGCCCCGGCGCCGGGCGATGCCCAGGGCCCAGCCGGTATCTCCCGGCCGGTCAACCGCCCCCAGATGAAAATCGGTATCCTGCTTGGTCGCCTGGAACAGGGATGTTCCGGTGATATCATCCTCTTCAGCCACCCGCCCACCGATGCCCCGCACCATGTGCCCGCTGGCATCGACCAGCCATATCCCTTCAATATGAGGAGACTGGGTGACAATACGGTGCATCAGCGTCTGCAACCGGGGATTCGCCGCAGCCGTCTCCAGGGGCTCATCTCCCAGTTCGGCATCGACCAGGGCGATGGTCAGGGCCTGCGCCTCGAACACGCGCAAAGCATGTTCCCGCAGCGCACGCGCCTGCTGTCGCCGGTCATCCGCGGCTTTGGCAATGGCTGCATCATGGGTGCGCCATGCCACCAGTCCGACCGTCATGCCAGGAAGCAGGATGGCCGCCATCAAAAGCAGGGCAAGCGGTCGGTTCAAGGCTGATCCAGGGACAAGGAAAGGGGGGCGATAAACCATGATCCTGACGGATATGGGGTCCAAATCGCCAGCCCCCAGTATGCCTAAGCGCAATGGCCTAGCAAAACCGCCCTTTAAGCCAGCCCCTCAACCAAGTTTTTTCGCATCGGGACAAAGGGAATGCGTCCACCATCGGGCAGGGGTAATTCAACCCTTCCGGTCGCCGTAAATCCCAAGGCGGTATAAAGCGGCACCCCCGGCAATGTGGCCATCAGTTCCAGCATTGTGAAACCTGCCGCCCCTGCCGCCGCCTCCGACGCGGCCATCAACATCCGGCCAACGCCCCGGCGGGCGAAGGCGGGATCGACGAAGAAGGCCCTGATCTTCGCCGGCTCCTGTGCTGGATCGACCAGTTCGGGCGAACGGTCGCTGAACTGGTCGCCGCCGCACAAGGTGCGCCGCCGGCTCCAGCCTCCGCACCCGGCCGGCACACCTTCCCCCGTCTCCACCACAAAATAGGTGCCATCCGCGATCAGCGTACCGTCGATCCCGAAGATGGCAGCCAGAGAGCCATCGATCTGGGCCGGGCTATAATGATCCCGACTCAGCTCCCGCACAGAGCGGTCGACCAGCGCTGCCAGCGCCGGCCGGTCCGCTGGCGTGGCAAGGCGCAGATGCAACCCTTCCCCCATATTGCTCCCCTTTTGGCTCCCCCCTGTCAGGCGCTCAGGGTGTGATCCGTGTATCCTTGACCTCTTCTGCCGTCACCGGCTCCGCGAATCCATTGCCGAAATGGGTGCGGATATAGCCGACCACGGCCGCCACCTGCGCATCGCTCAGATAACCGAAGGATGGCATGGCCTTCTGGCCATTGACCACCATATGGATGGGATAGGCGGCTGCTTCCAGATTGGGATTGGCGGCCAGGGCGGGATAGGCGCCGGCCCCCTGCGCCCCCTGCCCCTCCGGCATGTGGCAGCCCTGGCAGATGGCACGGTAGAGATGCTCGCCATCCTGATAGGAGAAGCGGCGGGCATCGGCAAAATCGCTGCTCTGGGCATCGGTACGCTGGGCGACGGCGGGCAAGGCGGCAGCCGACAGGGCGATGGCCAGCAGACCGGCGGACAGAAGACGGGTATGCATGGGTCTCTCCCTCAACGGGCGGTGATGCGCTGATGCAGGCGGGTGATGGCGTCCAGGGAGGAGAGAACCGCCCCTTCCTGCCAGGCCGGCAGGTAGGAGACATGCTCCCCCGCCAGCAGGATGCGCCCGTCGATCTGGCATAGGTTGTTGTAATGTTCCTTGCGCTTCTCCGGCGTCCAGGAACCGAAACAGCCCAATGTCCAAGGCACGCGGTGCCAGGCGACAGCCACGCCATTCTCGAATTCCTGCCGATATTGCGGGTGGATCTGCGCGCCGAACTCCACGCATTTCTTCACCCGTTCCTCCGGCGCCATGGCGGCGAACTCATAAGCGAACGGCCCCCAGGGATAGGCCCCCAGCAGCACACCCTTGCCCTTGGAGCCATAATTGCTTTGCGGATAGGCGATGAGCGAGATGGGCAGATCGGTATAGGAGATGCCGCCGTAAATCTCTTCATCCTGCTCCCAGAAACGGCGCTTGAACTGCAAGCCCACCTTGAACGCCGCCTCATAAGGCAGCGCGTCGATGGCCGCCTCCATGGCGGGCGAGACGTTCTTCTTGATCTGCGACAGGATGGATGCCGGGATGGTGCACAGGCACCAATCGGCCTTGGCCGTCTTCACGGCCCCGCCGGCCTTGGTATCGACATAGGTGACGGTGACGCCGCCATTATCCTGGTGGATCTCGGTCACTTTGGCGTTGAAGGTGATCTTGTCCTTCACCTTTTCCGCCAGGGCCATCGGGCCTGCATCCATGCCGCCTTCCGGCTGGAACAGGGCGGTCTGGAACTCATAGCCCGAGCCGGTGCCGATGGCCCGCCAGAGGCCGGATTGCAGCAATTGGGAGAATTCGATCGGTTTGGAGAAGACCGGTTCCCCGGACAGGCCGCCGCCGGGATCCTTCTCGAACCCGCGCCGGTTGGATGTATCGGCATTCGCGGCATAGGCGTAATTATCGTCCAGCGCGCCCCAATCCTGCATGGCGGCCAGCAGCTTTTCCTGATCTTCCTTCGTGACATAGCCGTCCAGGCCGCCCTTATGGCCCAGCTTGGCCAGAAGCTCGGCGACATGGCCGTTGAAATCGGCCAGCACATGGCGATAGCGCTGCGGCTTGCCGTCAAAGGCGGATTTGGAATGGACATAGGCGTTGTAATTGATCTGGAAGAACGGCTCCAGTTTCACGCCCAGCTCATGGTAATAATGCATCACGGCGCGATGATGGTACGGCACGCGCCAGGGGCCGGGATTAAGATAATGCCCCTTATCAAAACCGACCTTCTGGGTGAAGCCGCCCAACTCGGTATAGGTGTCGCCGCCGCGCAGGGTCCAGGCACGGCCACCGGCCTTTTCCCGATATTCCAGCACCTGCACCTTATAACCGGCCTTGCCCAGTTCATAAGCGGCGACCAGACCGGCCCAGCCGGCGCCCAGAATCAAGACCGACGCCCCTTTCGGCGCCCCGGACAGGGAGGGCGGCCCCTTGAATTCGCTCTCCGCGGCATAACCCAGCGATGTCGCCGCCTGGTACATGACGGAGCTGCCGGCGGCGGTGCCGATCATCGACAGTAACTGGCGACGGGTCATGCGACCCGCCGACGGCATGATGTTCTCTACAGCCATTCTCTGCCTCAAGCGGACGTGCCACGGCTATGTCCGGGGCCCGTCCCTCTCACGCTTCGGGAAAGGAGGGGGCGGCGGCGCAGAGCCACCGCCCAACCCGGATCATCAGAACGCCACCTTCAGGCGGACATAGTAGGTGCCGCCGTCATAGCCGATGGGGGCCGTATCGGGATAAACCTGCCCCACGGAATAGCTGCCATCGGTATTGGCATTCAGCTTGTCGGGATAATTGTCGAACAGGTTCTGCGCGCCGACCGACACCGTGATCTGCTCATAGAACGTGTAGCTGACCTCGGTATCGAACAGCCATTCGGAGCCGAAGGTCTTGGCATAGTTCGCCGTATCGGTGAACTTGCTGTAATAGCTGGCGCGGCCCAGCAGCGAGAAATCACCGATCGAATAAAGGGCGGTGAAATTGCCGCGATATTTCGGCAGTTGCTTCTCCAGATCGGCAACGCGGTCATCATCAATGACATCTTCGTTGCGGGCGATGACCTTGGTCTTGTTGTAGTTGACGGCCGCCGTCAGATCGATCTTGCCGTCACCGGCATCGACGCTGGTATTGGCGACAATATCGACACCCTGGGTGCGGGTATCGAAGGAGTTGGTGAAGTAATTGACCGCCCCCAGCGTGTTGGCGCCGGGCACGCCCAGGGCCGCCAGGGCGGCACGGTCAGCCGCGGTGGGGTTGAAATCACCTGACAGCGCGATCCGGTCTTCCACCTTGATGTTGTAATAGTCAACAGTGACTGAAATATCGGCCACATCGGCCACGAAGCCGCCGGCGAAGTTGGTGCTCTTCTCTTCCGACAAAGGCTCGGCGCCGAAATACTGGGCGACGATGCTGTCGGCAGGATAGGTGCCGCGCGCCACCGGGCTGGAACTGCCCGCCGGGAAATAGGTCTGCACAGAAGAGGTCTGCGACTGGCCGGGCGTGGGGGCGCGGAAGCCAGTATTGACCGAACCGCGCACGGCGAAGCTGTCCGTCAACTCGTAACGACCGCTGACCTTCCAGTTGAAGGTGGAGCCGAAATAATCGAAATCCTCGTACCGGCCGGCAACGCCCAGGGTGAATGCCTCGGTCACATCGGTTTCGGTATCGACATAGAAGGCGATATTGTCGCGGGTGAACTCGCCGCTATCCTCGGGCCGGAAGCCCGGATAGCCGTTGGAGCCGATCGGCATGCCGAGGATCGCGCCCGTCACCGGATCGGTGTAGGAGGCGTAGGGGCCAACCGTGTAGGAGGCGGTATCGCCCGGTGCGATTTCATAGACTTCGCGGTGAAATTCCGTGCCGATGGCGAGGTTCATCGGGCTGGCCAGACCGATTTCCACCGGATAGGCCAAGTCGATATTGGCGCTGGTCTCTTCCTGCACCAGACGACCGACATAGAATTCCCGCGGGCTGTCCGGGCCCATGGAGGGGTTAACCGTGTTCTTCAGATCGTAATCGAGCTGGTTACGGCCATAGGAGCCGCTGATATTATAGGTCAGGCCGCTTTCCAGCTCATGCTTGAAGCCACCGACCAGCGAGGCGTCCTTCATGTCGCCATAGAAGCGCGGCGTGAAGCCCAGCGGGAACCATTCCCGGAAGGTAAAGCCATCCGGATCGCCTGCCACCGGCAGGACCGGGCCATTCACCGCATGGTCGGTCGAAGGCGGCCGGTAGAAGAAGCTGCCATTGCTCTTGGACGTGCCGTAATTGCCGAACAGATAGATGCTCTGCGTGTCGGTCAGGTCGATGCCGCTATTGATGAAGACGCGGGTCGCATCGGCATCCGGCGAACCCCAGTTCATGGCCAGATCGGTCTTGGCCGCCGGTGCCCGCGGGTCCTGAACGCCGCGATTGGTCGGATCGGATTGGGTATATTCGGCGGAGATGTTGAAGAAGCCATTCGGCCCCAACGGCAGGCCGACATTGGCCGCCATTTTCATATTGTCGCCGTCACCTTCATAGGTCGACCCATACTGGATTTCGGCGGTGCCGCCTTCCGAGGCATCCTTCAATTGGAAATTCATCACGCCGGCAATGGCGTCGGAACCATATTGGGCCGAGGCGCCGTCGCGCAGCACTTCGACCTGTTTGATGGCGATGGCGGGAATCTGCGCCAGATCGGACGCCTGGGCGCCGGCCGCCAGCGCACCACCGCCCAGTTGCACCAGGGCCGAGCGATGGCGGCGCTTGCCATTCACCAGGATCAGGGTCTGGTCGGGCGGCAGGCCGCGCAGCGTCGGCGGGCGCACGAAGGTGGAACCGTCGGAGATGGCGTTACGGCTGACATTGAAGGACGGCACCAGGGTGCGGAGAATATCATTCGTATCGGTAAAGGATTGCTTTTCCAGGTCGCCCGCACCGAACACGTCAATCGGTGCCAAACTTTCCGTCGCGGTCCGGTTGGCGACGCGGGTACCGGTGACGATGATCTCATCAATTTCCTGGGCAGTGGCGGGAGCGGCCATGCCCAGCGGAAGCAGGCTGGTGGAGCAGAGAATGCCAAGGGCGATCTTGCGTAGTGCCGGTTGCTGAGCCGGTATGCTGTTCTTTACCCGCATATTTAGTCCCCTGTTCAACTCGGTTGTTTCGTTCTTTGCCTCCTGGTGCGTTGATCCATCCCCGGAACAGCCGTTGACCGGCCTTATCGGCGTGAGCCCGCCCCGCCGCCGGTTTTCCGGCTGACGGGGCTGTCGGCCCGCCTTGTTCAACCGCCTGTACCCGCAGGCGGAAACCCCATGTTGAGCCCCCTGGAACAGGGTGGCCCCGACCTTAAAAAGGGCGGGAGGCGACCCCTCGCCATCCCGCCCTTTTTTCCGTTACTTGGCCTTGGCCTTGGCGGCCACGACCTCAATCTCCACCAGCATGCCCGGCGAGGCCAGGGCCGCGATCTGGACCGTGGACCGGGCCGGCTTGTTCGGCTGTTCCGGCGTGCCGAAGAATTTGGTGTAAGCGGCCATCATGCCGCTGAAATCCATCACATTGCCCTTGGCGGGATCACCCACCAGATAGACATGCATCAAGACCACATCGCCCATGGTCAGCCCCTGGGCCGCCAGCGTCTCCTTAATGCGGGTCAGGACGTTGAAAGCCTGCGTTTCAGTATTGCCAAAGACTTCCGTGCTGCCCTTGGGCGCGTCTTTGTTCACCACCGGCGGCACGGTGCCGCTCAGGAAGATCAGGTCCGAACCGCCCGGCACCAGAACCGAGGAGGCGATAGGGAAATTGGGCACATCCGTGCGCTTGATCTCCTGCGCGTTGGCGGCACCTGCCACCAGCAGCGACGCCAGGGCAAAGCCCGTCAGGCAACCAATCCGTTTCAAATCCAACCTCCTGAATTTTATTGTCCTGTGTCCGTCAACGGCCTGTCACGACCGGGACGGGGTTTATAAGCCACACTTTGCGGCCATCATCCCAGGCAACACCTGAGAGAAGTTCGGGCCTGCCCTGCCCCTGTACCGCCACGGCCGGATTTCCCGGCGCCTGGTGCGCCTTTGATGGCGGACGCGATACAGCGACCACCTTGACTGTGTTCCTGACAGCGACTCTTACGGCATGTTTTGCCATATCATCCTTCGCCTGCTGGACAGCCTGTTTCGTCAAGACATGGGGGAGCGGTTCACCGCCAAGTGTCCTTCGGCGATGCAGCATTCTTCATGTACCTGATCCGAAATACAGTTTCAGCAACAAGCGTGCCAATTGATTGCGCCCGCAAAACCGGGGCAGGCAAGCGTATGCGCCATACCTGTTCGCCTAAAGCATGGGCAGGCTGCCGCGTTTTATTGCTGCCTGTCTAAATATTCACCGACTGGCGGATCATTTTCGGGAGATGAGACAAATATGAGAAAAATTGAGGCAAAATCAAGAGAGGGGTTTCGACTTTAGTCGGGGGTTTATTGTTCGGACAAATTCCTGTCCGCTACCTGTGGCGCAGGCGTAAGCGGGACAGCAGGAAAATCCGGTAGGGCCCGAACCCAAGAGACCTGGCCAGGCACCTCCTGCGCAACGAAGCGATAACCCAGGGCCTGGAGATCAGCCGCACTTTTCGGCCAGCGGTGCCGGTCGTCCAGATACATCTCGCCATTACCCAAGCGGATGGCCAGGATCAGATGATAGCCGCCATCGGCGGGAAGCTGCACAATGGTGGCACGCAAGGCACCGCGCGGATATCCCCGGCGCACCAGACGGGCAATGGTGGTCATGACCACATCATCGCAATCGCCTTCCATCCCGGTGCCGATGGAGCCGAGGATCTGCCACACATCCTCAGCATCTTCCCGATAGATCAGGTCATCCACCACCTGCCGGTGGACATGCAGGGCCATGGACAGGGATTTCTGCTTCCCCGTCAGCCGCGTCGGCCCCACCAGGGGTGCGGTGCCCCCCAGTTCCACCGCACAGCCGGGGTCGCGACCGCCATAGGTGCGGCAATAGGCCTGATATTGCGGCAGGGGCGCCATTTCCCCTTCCCACCCTGTGACTGTCTCAGTGACAGCCCCGATGGCGCCGCCGGGGGCGGCCTGCGCAGCCATGGGCATGTTAGCGCCCAGCGCCGCCAATAACAGCATCACGAGCCCCGCCAGGGGACCAAGCCGGCGGCGAAGGGGAATACCCTGCCTTTGCCGCAGCGCATCCGGCAAAAAGACGACATGAACAGCAAAGACAAAGTATAAAACCGTAAATAACGTCAATATTTTATGATGGAATTCATGGACCAGCACCCACCCCTTACGCAGCGGTTCTGGTGTTGCAATGCAATATCGATCCGAGTGATCGAATGTTGATAACATAAAGGTCATTTATTTTTCACTTTGGCTGGGCCATTTCCTCCGATTCCCATATTGGCCATAGCTTGATTTGATGCCACATCAAAATTGTATGCCGGACAAATTTATACAGCGGCACGAAATCGTGACCTTGGTCAATCTTTCCTGCCCCTCAAGCGCCGGGCGGCGGCAGTCGCCGCCGTACGAATGCTCATGAATTAGGACCGTTCGTATTATTCATTGGCTTTCGAAAGCCGGACCAAACATCGGAAAAGAAAATGGCACCACCCGCGAAGGTGGTGCCATTGTTCTTCTATAAGGAGAAACCAGAAGCCGGCAGAGCAACAGGTGCGCGTTCGCTGCTCAATGCAGGCTCAGCGGCTCCATATCATGCTGGCGCACGGTGGCCATGGCCACATCCTGGCGGGCGACCACGGTCAGGGCCGTGCCATCGGCGGCATGGATGGCGAAGCCGGGCTTGCCCTCCAGCGTCACGGGCTTGACATAGGCCAGATCATTCACCCCGAAAGAGGCGAAATCCTTGGGGCTGAGCTGGCGAAGGAAATGGGTGGTCGGATTCATAGGTGCCACTCCTGGCATCGGCAATCGCCGGGAAAACCGGTTCACGTCTATTAAAAGACGAAAATCTGAAGAACAGGTTTACGGCCGCGATTGTCGTAAGATTTTCAACCCGCCCGTTCCGGCGACACATCGATGGTCTGCGGTCCGTCCTGCTCACCGGCAGCGTTGGTGCCGATCTTGATCGTCCGCACCTTCGGTTCCGGGATCGGGCGCCGCAGATCTACATTCAGCAGGCCGTTATTCAGGTCGCAGCCCATCACCTCGATCCCCTCTGCCAGCACGAAACTGCGCTGGAACTGGCGGGCCGCGATCCCGCGATGGAGATAGAGCCGGGATTTGTCATCCTGCTGCTTGCCGCGGATGACAAGCTGGTTGTCCTCCATCTGGACCTGCAGGTCATCGGCAGTGAAGCCGGCAACGGCCAGGGTGATACGCAGCCCATCTTCTGATGTCTGCTCAATATTGTAGGGCGGGTAGCCTTCATTCGCGTTCTTGGCGATCCGGTCGAGCGTGCGCTCAAACTGGTCGAAACCGAGAAGGAACGGGCTGTTGAACAGCGACAGACGGGTCGTCACAGGGCCATCTCCTCTAAAACGAGCGAGTTCGGACCGCCCGCCGGGACAGCAGATGCCCCCCAGGGTTACGGGCCGAAGGAGAAGCGGCCCGTACCGGCACCACCTCCCCATTTCTCTGCTTACATGGGTATTGTGCCAAGGCGGTCAAGGCAAGCCCCAAGCACATGCCCTTTGCGACTTATCCCATCCCCGCCCTGATCAGGGCGGCGGGCGCAACCTTGCGTCGGGAAATCCCCAGTTTTTGTGGATAAGTCTGTGAACGCGGCATGATTCGCTGGCTTCAGCCCTACGCCTCAACGCCTGCGCCCAAAAATTAGGCAGATTCAGGACAAGCGGATTCTTTCGCATGCTGACGCCCGCCTTCTCCCCTGATAGGGCCTGCATGGCGCCCGTGTCGGCATCAAAATGCGTCCCCACGGACCAGCCGGACGCCAGCCCCCAAGCCCGCTTCCATCGCCGGCAGCAGAATGACACCGGCTGTCACCAGCGACTGCACAAGCTGCGCCGCGCTGGCCCGCTGCAGCTCATGCCTGCCGGCCTCGAAATCCTTGATCGTGCTGCGGGAAAGGCCTGCCGCCTGAGCCAAATCCTCCTGGCTCCAATCCAGCAGCCCGCGGGCGGCCCGGCATTGAGCGGGTAAAATCTCCGTCGGCACGTTTTTCTCTCCAACCAGCCTTGCGCTGTCGAAAATTTCAACCATATTGGGTGAATATGGTCAAATTAGCGGAGAGGTCAAGGCTGCTTCAGCAGTTATGAAGGCCTCCGGTTGGAAGGCAGCGCTTATGCATCACGCACCATTGATAACAATGATTGTCGCCGGCATTGGGCTGGCATTCCTTTTCGGCGCCATTGCGCACCGGCTCCGCATCTCCCCCCTGGTCGGCTATCTGCTGGCAGGCGTCGTGATCGGCCCGGCGACACCCGGCTATGTCGCTGACGCCAGTCTGGCTCCGCAATTGGCGGAAATCGGCGTCATCCTGCTGATGTTTGGCGTCGGCCTGCATTTTTCCATCAAAGACCTGTTATCGGTTAAAGCCATCGCCATTCCGGGCGCCATCGTGCAGATCGGTTCCGCTACCGTCATGGGTATGGCGCTGGCCTGGATCCTGGGCTGGACCGTGGGGGCTGGTCTTGTGTTCGGTCTGGCCCTGTCGGTGGCCAGTACCGTGGTGTTGCTGCGGGCCCTGCAAGAGCGACGCCTGATTGAAACGCAGCGCGGACGCATCGCTGTCGGCTGGCTGATCGTGGAAGATCTGGCCATGGTGCTGGCCCTGGTGCTGCTGCCCTCCCTGGCCGGCTTCATGGGCGACAATGCCTCAGCAGGCGGCGAGGCGACGGCCTCCACCGGCTCTCTGGGCATGGCCTTGCTGATCACCTTGGGCAAGGTCGGCGCCTTTGTCGCTGTCATGCTGCTGGTGGGCCGCCGCGTCATCCCGTGGGTACTGCACGAGATCGCGCATAGCGGCTCGCGGGAGTTGTTCCGGCTGGCAGTTCTGGCCATTGCCCTGGGCGTTGCCTTCATCGCGGCGGAACTGTTTGGCGCCTCCTTCGCGCTGGGCGCCTTCTTTGCCGGCATGGTGCTGTCGGAATCGCCGCTCAGCCATCGGGCTGCGGAAGAATCACTGCCTTTGCGGGATGCATTCGCGGTGCTGTTCTTCGTCTCGGTCGGCATGATGTTCGACCCGACGACCCTCCTGGAACGGCCGCTACCCGTCTTCGCGACCTTGATGATCATCCTGGTTGGCAAGTCGCTGGCTGCTTATCTGATCGTCGTTGCCTTCGGCTATCCCCGCCGGACGGCGCTGACCATTGCTGCCAGCTTGGCGCAGATCGGTGAATTTTCCTTCATCCTCGCCGCACTGGGCATGCAGGTCGGTCTGCTGCCCCAGGAAGGGCAGGATTTGATCCTCGTTGGCGCCATCCTGTCGATCCTGCTGAACCCCGTCATGTTCACGCTGATCGACAAGTTCGGCCACAAGCTTGAAACGCCAGGGACGGCGGATGACGGCACCCCTGCCGCCCCGCAGGAGCCGACCCGCGAAGTTCCCGTCGCCAGCACCCTCACCGATCATGCCATCATCATCGGCTATGGCCGGGTTGGCAGCCTGATCGGGGAGCGGATGCGCAACGAGGGCATCCCCATCCTGGTCGTGGAAGACAGCGACAGCCGTGTTGATGCCCTGCGCCAGGAGGGGGTCGAGGTCTTGTCCGGCAATGCCGTGCTGCCAGAGATATTGGCCGCAGCCAATATCGCCGCTGCCCGCTTCCTGTTCGTTGCCATTCCGGGCTCGTTTGAGGCGGGGCAGATCGTGCGCCAGGCCCGTGCCACCAACAGCAACCTGACCATCATCGCCCGCGCCCATGCCGATGCAGAGGTCGAATATCTCAGCCAGCACGGCGCCACCACCGTGATCATGGGCGAGCGGGAAACCGCACGCGGTATGATCGAGGAGGCGCTGGGCGAAAAGTCGGCCATGGAAATGGCCGGAAAGCCGGTGGAAGAACAACAGTCCGCGTGACCAAAGCAAAAGGGGAAGGCGACCGCCTTCCCCTTTCTCTTTTTACCTGACCGATAACTGGTGCTGCGGGAACGTCCCCTCAGAACAGGTCGTCGATCTCGCTCTGGTCCATGGTGACCTCGGGATTATCATCCTGCAGAGAGCCGTGGACGATAGCACTGCCGCGATCCACCATGGCCTGCAAACGCTGCCAATAATCGCCTGCGGTGAATCCCAGCATGTCCGGATCGTCGCGCAGGGCGGACAAATTGGCCACCGCCTCCACGATCAGGCTGTTCATCTCGTTCACATTCTCGTCGAATGCTACCCGGAATTCCGGCGGCACATATTCATAAGCCTCGATGGCCAGCGGCGCAAAGGCCAGACCCGACGTTTCAAAATGCTGGCGATAGGTCTTGGGAATCCAGGCAACGATATCGTCCAGCATGTCGGGCATATCGCCCAGCATCGAGAGCAACATGATCACTTCATTGAAGTGATTGAAATAATCCGTCGATAACAGGGTCCTGTCATCGATGGTCGTGTTGCGGACGAGCAGGCGGTATTGGTCGAGCATGTTATCGTTCTGCATGGCGTGAGCATCCATACCACAAGTTTCCACGCAAACTGGTGAAAATGCATCTGTTCTGAAGGTTAATGGAAATTTTCGGCATTTGCCGATACAGGTCGCACACGCTGACGGATAGAGGCTGGGTCAAGGCCAGCTTCACGCAGTGCCCGCAGCGCGGTCGCACCATCCCGTTTAGACAACCGCACCCCTTCTTCATTCATCAGCAAACCATGATGGTGGTAGTCGGGCACAGGCAGGCCCAGCAGGGCCTGTAAAAGCCGATGGATATGGGTGGCGTGGAACAGATCCTCGCCCCGCGTCACCAGCGTCACGCCCTGCAAGGCATCATCCACCACAACGGACAGGTGGTAGGATGTCGGAACATCGCGGCGGGCCAGCACCACATCACCCAGCAGGCCGGCATCGGCAGCGATCAGCCCCCGCCCACGATCATGCCAGGAGAGCGGCCCGGTGAGGGCCACCGCTTTGGCCACATCCAGCCGGATGGCGTGGGACTCCCCCGCCACTACCCGCGCCGCCGCCGCATCGCGGTCCAGGTGGCGGCACAAGCCGGGATAGAGCGGACCTTCCGGCCCCATTGCCACCAGATGCGGCGCATTGCCGGCGCGGGCAATTTCGTCTGCAATATCCTTGCGGGAACAAAAACACGGATAGGTCACGCCCAGCGCGCCCAGACGGTCCAGCGCCGCCTGATAATCGGCCATATGCTCGGACTGGCGGCGCACTGGCTCCGGCCAGGACAGGCCCAGCCAGGACAGGTCCTCCCGCAAGGCGGCATCGAATTCAGGCCGGCAGCGATGGGGATCGATATCCTCGATCCGCAGCAGGAAGCGCCCGCCTGGCACCTGGCTGGCGGCATCCCAGGCGAACAAAGCCGATAATGCGTGACCGAGATGCAGATAACCGGTCGGGCTGGGGGCGAAACGGGTGACGATGCCGGACATGAACCAGAAGGCGAAGGGGTGGGGGAGAAGCGATCATTTGTCGCTACACCCCCACCCCCGGCATGGCAAGCACCAGATGCCCCACACCCCTAGCCCAAAAGGCCTACCACCACCAGAAATGGGGGCACAGCATCGGCACCAGCACTATCTATAGAGTGTCATTTTGATTGCGCGATCATGACAATTAACAAAACCGTCCCCGGCGGCCATTGCCAGGGAAGGGCCCGCGCGGTATATCAATCCGCACCCCGATGCAGGCCAGACCCGCATTTCCGCGCGGTCCGACATGTTTAGGGATTCCACGGAACAGCGGAAGGGGGTGAAGCTTGTCCCCACCTTTTGATGGTTGTCCGGCGTTGGTACTGAATGCGGATTTCCGTCCGCTCAGCTATTTCCCCTTGTCACTCTGGTCGTGGCAGGAAACGGTGAAGGCCGTGTTCCTGGATCGGGTGAACATTATTTCCCATTATGACCGGACCGTACGCTCACCGCAGATCGCCATTCGTCTGCCCAGTGTCATCAGTCTCAAGGAATATGTGCCGTCCAGCCGGCGGCCAGCCTTCACCCGCTTCAATGTCTTCCTGCGTGACCGCTTCACCTGCCAATATTGCGGGCAGCCGTTTCCAACGCAGGAACTGACCTTCGACCATGTCATTCCCCGCTGCCGGGGGGGCCGTACCAGTTGGGACAATGTCGTCACCTCCTGTTCTGCCTGCAATCTGGCCAAGGGCAGCCGGCTGCCGCATCAATGCGGCATGCATCCACGTCAGCCGGCTTTCGCGCCCACCGCCTATGATCTGCAGGAAAATGGCCGGCACTTCCCGCCCACCTTTCTGCATGAAAGCTGGCGCGACTTCCTGTTCTACGATCGGGTGGAAGAGGAAGCGTCGGACATGGGCGTGGCCGAGGATGCATCCGCCGACGATCCTGCCTTCCCGCATTCCATGACCAGTGCGGAATATTGGGGCGCAGAACTGGAACAGGGATAGACCGCGTCACGCAACCTGACGACGACGCAAAAGCGGCCCCGCCCTCCCCCTGGAAGGCGGGGCCGCTTCACTTTCATGGCATCATTGCAGCTCTGCCAGCCGCTCCGCCTCTTCCTGGGCGATCAGGGCATCGACGACCTCGTCGATTTCCCCCAGCATGAAGCGGTCGATCTTGCCGTAAAGCGTCAGGTTGATGCGGTGGTCGGTGATACGGCCTTGCGGGAAATTATAGGTGCGGATGCGTTCTGACCGGTCGCCACTGCCGACCTGGCTTTTACGGTCAGCCGCCCGTTCAGAGGCCAGCCGCTGGCGTTCGGCCTCATACAGCCGGGCGCGCAGCACCTTCAAGGCCTTGGCCTTGTTCTTGTGCTGGCTTTTCTCATCCTGCTGGGAAACGACGAGGCCGGTGGGCAGATGGGTGATGCGCACGGCACTGTCGGTCGTATTGACCGACTGCCCGCCCGGCCCGGAGGAACGGAACACGTCGATCCGCAGATCCCGCTCATCGATATGGACATCCACCTCTTCGGCTTCCGGCAGCACGGCAACGGTGGCAGCAGAGGTGTGGATACGGCCTTGCGTCTCGGTAGCGGGCACGCGCTGGACGCGATGCACGCCGCTTTCAAATTTCAGGCGGCGGAACACCGACCGGCCGGTGATGGTGGCGCTGGCTTCCTTGTAACCGCCAATGCCGGTTTCGCTGATTTCCATCACCTCGAAGCGCCAGCCCTGAAGCCCGGCATAGCGCTTATACATCTCGAACAGTTCAGCGGCGAACAAGGCGGCCTCGTCCCCGCCGGTGCCGGCGCGGACTTCCAGGATGGCGTTCTTCTCGTCCGCCTCATCCTTGGGCAACAGGGCCAGCAGGACCTTGCGTTCCAGTTCCGGCAAGCGGCGCTCGGCCTCGGCCATTTCCTCACGGGCGAGCGCCCGCATATCGGGATCATCACCTTCGGCCATGGCGGCCAGATCGACCAGATCGGTGCGGGCACGCCGCATCTCGGCAATCGTGGCGGCCACCGGTTCCAGCTCGGCATATTCCTGGCTGGCCTTCACAAAGGCATCCCCAGACAGGGCGCCGGATGCCAGCCCGTCACGCAGCTCGTCAAAGCGCATCAGCACTTTGGCCAGCGGTTCACCAAATCGTTGCTCGAAATCAGACACCGGACGCAAGCCCACCAACCAGGGGATCAAGGGCCTGGATATAGGGGATAAGTCGCGCCGGGTCACGCATCGGTTGAGAGGGGCGGCGCCAGGGCACCGCCCTGATCCTCACTTGGCGGCGATGGTGACGGTGATGGTGTCGGCGTAATCACCGGCGACATACTGTTCGGAGGCCGGAACGGTCACCTTCAGGTCGGCGCGCTTGTTGAACTGGGCGGTAGCGCGGTCCACGACCATCTGGGAGGTCAGCGCACCACCCTGGTTGTCGTAATTCACCTGATAATCGATCGTGGTGTTGCCGGACTTCAGCTTGCCGGAATTGGCGGAAGCCAGGGTAATCTTGTAGCCGGAGCCGGAATTGCAGCTCTCGGTCACGGTGCCGACCGTCTTCTGGTTCTCACCATTCTTCAGGTTCAGGCTCTGGCCCTGGTCCTGGACGCTGATGGTGCAGGAGAGCTGCACATTGCCGCGCAACTGGATCGTACCGTTCGCATTCTGCGCCATGGCGGGGGCGGCGGCGGCAACGGTGATCAGGGACAGGGCGGCGGCGCGCAGGGCGGTCTTGAACATTGGAAACTCCATCGGTTCGGTTCGTTTGGAGGCGTTTGCCTTCTTGCCAACCAATGTTGCAGCCGCGGTGCCAACCGCTGGTCGCAATACCAACCAATAAGAATCAATAACTTACGGCTACGGGCTCAAACCGATTGAATGTTGCAAAAAGCAATTTATTAAATAATGCAATTGCACTTTGCAAAATATTGCATAAAGCAACGACCTTTTCAGGACGCGGGCCAGCCCGGTCCCAAAACCTATCCTTTTGATCAGGGTCGATTGGGGGAAGCGGCGATGGTTGACCGCAACAACCAGGGGCCGCAAGGCCGCCTGACACGGCTCACATCAAGCCGGCACTCTTGAAACTGACATATTTGCCGCCCTTGCCGATGATGACATGATCATGCACCACAACGCCCAGCGTGCTGGCGGCGGTGACAATCTGCTTGGTCATGTCAATATCGGCGCGGCTGGGGGTCGGGTCGCCGGAGGGATGGTTATGGACCAGAATAACGGCTGAAGCGCCCAGTTCCAGGGTCCGCCGCACCACCTCGCGCGGATATACCGGCGTGTGGTCCACGGTACCGCGCTGCTGCACCTCGTCGGCGATCAGCGTATTTTTCCGGTCCAGGAACAGCAGGCGGAACTGTTCCACCGGTTCATGCGCCATGGCGCCGGCACAATAATCCAGCAGCTTCTGCCAGGAAGACAGGATCGGGCGCCCGATGACCGCCTGACGCGCCATGCGCAGGCCAATGGCGCCCACCACCCGGATGGCCGCCGCCACGGTTTCCGATAAATTGAAACGGGATTGAAGCTGGTCAGCCGGGGCCTGGGTCACGGCCCAGAGACTGCCATAGGCGGTCAGGAGTTCCTTGGCCAGCGGCTTCACATCCCGGCGGGGAATGGCTTGGAACAGCAGTAGTTCCAGCAATTCATAATCCTGCAGCGCATCCGGACCGGCGGTCAGGAACCGGCTGCGCAACCTGTCGCGATGGCCATGATAATGGGGCTTTTCTTCCGCCTCTCCTGCCATGGCTGGAGCGGCGGAAGGGGCACCCGCCGGCCCTTCGGGTCCAGACCGGTTGTTGCGACGGGCGGGCGGCGGTTCCCCATTGCCTGCCAGGGCCGCGGCCAGCAGATCGTCCATCGCGGCCACATCTGCTGCGCCATCCGTCGCTTTTGTGCGCTTCGCCATGCTACAGCCCTGATGTGCATGAATCCGTCCATACACCTGATTACAAGTGTAAAGGGACAGGTGCAAGCATCTCGGGGCTGTAACAGGGGTTGGTTTTATGCCGCGCTATAAGGCGGCTTGGTAAAGCCGGCGGGCGAGAGGGTGAAAATCTCGCATCCATCCTTGGTCACGCCGATGGAATGTTCGAACTGGGCCGACAGGCTCTTGTCCCGCGTCACCGCCGTCCAGCCATCGGCCAGCACCTTCACCTCGTACCGGCCGGCATTGATCATCGGCTCGATGGTGAAGAACATGCCTTCCTTCAGTTCCACGCCCCGCCCCGGCTGGCCATAATGCAGCACGGAGGGCGAGTCATGGAACACGCGGCCCAGACCATGGCCGCAGAAATCACGGACCACGGAATAGCGGAAACTCTCCGCATAGGACTGAATGGCGTGGCCGATATCGCCCAGCGTGGCGCCCGGCTTTACCGCGGCGATGCCGCGCATCAGCGCCTCATAGGTCACATCGACCAGCCGGCGCGCCTTCAGCGGCACATCGCCCACCATATACATGCGGCTGGTATCACCAAACCAGCCATCCACGATGACGGTCACGTCGATATTGGCAATATCGCCATTGACCAGCCGCTTCGGCCCCGGAATGCCGTGGCAGACGACATGGTTGATGGAGATGCAACTGGCCTTGGTATAGCCCTTGTAGCCGACCGTGGCCGAGGTGCCGCCATTATCCAGCACGAATTGCAAGATCTTATCGTCCAGATCGCCGGTCACGGCGCCGGGCACGACAAAGGGGGTGATATAATCCAGCGTGGCCGCCGCCAAACGCCCCGCCCGGCGCATGCCCTCGAAATCCTCGGGCTTGTGGATCTTGATCGGGCGCCGTTCCTCGAAATCGTCGGCGATCTCGTCATTCATCACGTCAGGCTACTCTCTCGTTCAGCATCGGCGCCGCTGCCAGCACCATTTTCCATCATCGGGCCCGCCAGAGGCCCTTCCGGCAGCGACCTTACACCCCCTGCCCCGCCGGGCAAACAGCGCTGAGGGCCGCCCGCCCATGCGGGTGCCGGCAACGCGGGCCAGGGCAGCGGCGGAACCCCCTGCCGCAACAGGCCCGGCTGCGCTATGGTGCGCCCACCATGAGCGATGATCTGATCCTTCCCCCGCCGCCCCCGCCGCCGGAACCCTGCCCGATTTGCGGCAAGCCCCCGGACCTTTGCCTCTGCGCCGATCTGACGCTGGAGCGCACACGCCTGCAATTGCTGATCCTTCAGCATCCGCAGGAACAGGATGTGGAACTGGGCACCGCCCGGCTGCTCAGCGGCCAGATCGAAGGCGCGCTTGTCAAGGTCGGCCTGTCCTGGCCGTCCCTGTCCAAGCTGCTGGGCCGGCAGGCCGACCCCAAGCGCTGGGGCGTGCTGTTCATGGGCAGCAAGGAAGAAGTGGCAAAGGTGCCGCGCGGCGGCATCGCCGTGATGGGCCGCAAGGATATTCTGCCCGACAGCGATCTGGTGCTGGCCGACCTGGAAGGCATCGTCCTGATTGACGGGACATGGAGCCAGGCCAAGACCCTGTGGTGGCGCAATGCCTGGCTGTTGAAGCTGCGGCGCATCGTGATCCATCCGGATTTCCGTTCCGCCTACGGAACGATCCGCAAGGAACCCCGCCGCGAGAGCGTTTCCACCCTGGAAGCCGGCGCCTTTGTCTTTGGCAAGCTGGAAGGTGACCCCGGCTTGCAGGAGCGGCTGCTGGAACCGTTCGAGGAATTGTTGAAACGGTGGCGGAACCGTCGCCGTCGTCCGGCCAAGGTTGTTCCGGAATCATAATAACAAAGGGGCGGCGGCCTTTTCCTTTATGGGAGAGGTCGCCCCCGGCGGGCCGGGTCAAAAATTACCGAACGGCCCGAACAGGTGGTAGATAAACCCCGCCGCGGCAAATAATGCCAGCCAGATGGCGATCTTGGGCAATAGCCCGCCTTGGCGCAGCACGTGGCGCCCGCGCCCCCGCAGCACGATAATCAACACCAGGATGGAAGAGACGAGGGCGAGGAGCTGGTTCTCTGTCATTCCCTGGATGTGAGGCGGGCGAGCCCCCCTGTCAACCCCGGCCTGTTCATCCCCGCTGCCACCGGCACGGGGTTTGCTTTTAGTCACCCGCGCAGGTGCCGCATTGCGGCCCCAGGACAAGGCCGGTAATGCGGGCGGCCGCTGGATTTCTGCCATTTCCCGCCTGAACGCCTCGCCACGGCCCGGCAAAGCCTGCCGCGCGAGATGGGCAAATTTTGCCCAACCATAGGGGGATGGGATGGATATCCAGTCACTTCTTGCCCGCCGCACCCAATGGCAGCCCTTCGCCGCCACCGCCACCAGCGCTGCCCAAGCGACCAAGAACAGCGATGATGTCACCAGCAGCGACGCCACCAGCAGCAGTGCAACCGGGGAAAGCACCAGCAGCCAGGGCGGGATTACCGGGACAAAGGGAACGCAGATCGAGGGCCTGTCAAATCTGGAAATGCCCAGCGCTGACAGCGTGAAGCGGGACAAGGCAGCCCTTGGCAATGAATTGCAGATGGTGCTGGGTATTGCTGGCATCCGCAGTAGCCCGCCCATCACCTTCACCCGCGATGAACAGGGGGAGCTTGATGTCACCGCCGACGATCCGAGGCGCGCAGACATCATGGCCGCCCTGGATAACCAGCCGGACCTGAAACGGCGCCTGGGCAAGCTGGTGGGCGACGCCCAGTTGATGGAGCATGCGGCGGCGCAGGCCGGCTGGTATCGCCAGATCAATGCTGGTACGGCAGAAGCCGACGCCAATCGCAACCTGATCTCCGCCGCCAAGCAGATCGACGCGGCCAGCGGTTTCACGCTGGAGGGCAATGAATTGTCCCTTGAGGTCACCGGCATGGGTGAAAAGCTGATGCAGGCTGGCGTTGCCCCGCCCACAGATGATGAAAAAATGTGGCGCGAAACCCTGCGCCTGACTGAGCGCCCCCGCCTGTCCGACCCCGCCGCCCGCCCTGGCAGCCCGGAAGCCCGTAAACGGGATGATGAGGAGGATGAAGACAACCAGCGCCACGGCAAGATCATCGGCCAGAATCTGGCCAAGAGCCTGTCCACCGGCCAGGATGGCGGGACCGCCCAGGCGGCTTGATCCTTATGTCAGAGCAGAAGGGGTCGGCGCCTGCCACATGGGCTTGCAGCCGGCCCCCTGTTCAGCTAGGTTCCCCGCCGGCTTAGCGTCCTTGCACGTTTGGGCCCGCTTGGCGGAATGGTAGACGCCACAGACTTAAAATCTGTTGTCCTCCGGGGCGTACCGGTTCGAGTCCGGTAGCGGGCACCATCTTTAAGCCATTGCCGCCTTCTCATCCCGGCGCAGGGTCAGGACTTCAACCCCGGTTTTCGTCACCGCCACCGTATGCTCGAACTGGGCGGAAAGTTTGCGGTCGTCGGTCACCACGGTCCAGCCGTCGCTTTCCGTTGAGACTTTGCGGGTGCCCTGATTGACCATCGGTTCGATGGTGAAAACCATGCCTTCCCGTAATTTCATGCCGGTACCGCGCTTGCCGAAATTAAGGATTTGCGGCTCTTCATGCATGTCCCGGCCGATGCCATGGCCGCAATAATCCCGGACGACGGAATAGCCACTCTTCTTGGCATGCTGTTCGATGGCAAAGCCGATATCGCCCAGATGCGCGCCCGGCCGGACCTGCCGGATGCCCTGCCACATCGCTTCCTGCGCCACCCGAACCAACCGCTTCGCCGCCGGGGAAACCGTGCCGACCATATAGGTCTTGCTGGAATCGGCGATGAAGCCATCCTTTTCCAGCGTGATGTCCAGATTGATGATGTCGCCGTCACGGATGATGGTATCGGCATCCGGCACGCCATGGCAGACGACATGGTTGATCGAACAGTTCAGCACATATTGATAGCCATATTGCCCCTTGCTGGCCGGGCGGGCGGCAAGGTCCACGCTGATGAAACGATCCACCAGATCATTCACCGCCATGGTGGACATGCCGGCCAGATCCAGCCCGTCCAGCATCTCAAATACTGAGGCCAGCAAGCGCCCAGCGGCCCGCATCAGCGCCAGTTCATCGGGGGTTTTCACCATGATCAGGCCACCGCCAGATCGGTCAGCCGGACCTGCGCCGCCGTGAGCTGCATCTTCACGATTTCATTGAAGGACAGGGTCGGGTGCGCCTCGGCCAGCATGCCGATCTTCATCCAGAATTCCGCCTGCGCATTGATCGACCGGCACATGACCGTGGCGGCCCGGCGGGCCTCCTCATGCAGATCATCGTCGATTTTCACAATGCCCATCAGCCGCCCCTCTTCATCAATATATGATCCGTATATGGTTCATATAGTCGTCGTCAAGGGTAGGGCATAAAGAAAGGCGCCGGACCTTGACGGTGCCGGCGCCTGGGTACGGATAAAGCCTTATTGGGACTTATACCAATCCGCCGAAGGATTGCCCCTTGGTCAACCCTTCGACGACCTCAGGCGCCGGCGCCAACATCAGTTGGCTTGGCTAACGCGGCACGTGCCGCGCGGCGGCAGTCGCCGCCGATCCCAATCCGCCATGAGTCAAGCTCAAGGCGGATTGGTATTACTTCTTCAGGCCAATTTCCCGCAGCCGCTGGTCCAGGAATTCCCCTGCCGTCAAGTCCGCCGACAGGCGCACATCGGCGCGCGGGTGCAGAAACATGGGCATGGAATAGCGGGAGACATTATGTTCGGGTGGGGGGTTCACCACCCGGTGCGGCGTGGCCGGGATGTAATTGCCCGAGGCCAGCTTCAGCATGTCACCGCCATTGACGGCGATCATCCCGGCATCGCACGGCACATCATACCAGGTGCCCGCCGTATCCTGCGCCTGCAAGCCCGGCTCCGACCCCGTCACCAGCAGGGTGATCAGGTTGATATCCTCATGCGCGGCGGCGCGCACGGCGCCGGGCTCGTACCCTTCCCCGATGGGTGGGTAATGCAGCACGCGGAACAGCGACCGGTCGGATCCGTGCATCATGCTGGGCAGCGGTTCAAAGAAGCTGTCGCGCACAGTCGCCGGCACCTGATCCTGAATCCAGCCCAGCAGCGTATCGCCCAGGCGCGCCAGATCGGCATACATCCGGTCGGTTGCGTCCTTCACCCCCGGCGGCAGGCGACGGCCAGGATAGACATGGTAGAATTCCTTCAGGTCCTTGACCGCGCTATCCTTGGCATTTTCCGACTTGAACGGGAAATAGCCGTCCTGATGGGCGGGATCGAAGGTGTAATCATGTTTCTCCGCCCCAGCGAAGAAGCCTGACCAGACCTTATACAGATCACCGATCAGGCCCTGGTCGATCGGGTGGTTGCGCAATACGGCAAAGCCGGTCTCATGCATGGAGCGCACAAACTGTTCCGGCGCGTCCGGCGCCTGGAAATCCACGGTGGCGATAGTGAACATGGGTCCTGCCCTTATGGTCCGCATTGTCAGGGTTGGTTGCAGGCACTATCACCATGCGGGCCGATCCGCCGTCAATAGCGGGCGGCACCGCCGTATCGGAACCGGGGATATGACGTGACCGCCACCCACCCCAGCCCTTTCATCATCCCCGTACGGGATAATCAGCCCCTACGCCTGCTGGCCGGGCCGGAAGCGATGGAACGCATCCGCCGCGACGGGCTGCATGAGGATCTGTTCGATGTGGTGGCGGGTGCGTCCGGCGGGGCGAAATGGCTGGGGCTGACCCGGCTGGATCAGGCCCTGTTCGGCCGTTGGTTCCGCAGCCGCACCCGGCCTCTGCATATGGTGGGCAGTTCCATCGGCACCTGGCGTTTTGCCTGCCTGTCACAGCCCGACCCGGTGGCCGCCTGCAAGCGGTTTGAGGATGCTTATCTGGATTATGCGGTCGAACCCCCGGTCACATCGGCTGAGTTGACGGACCATTGCCGCCAGTTCCTGGAGATTATTTTCGGGGCCGACGGGGTGGCCCATATGGTGGAGCATCCCTTCATGCGCCAATCCATCCTGGCCGTGCGCGGACGGGGGCCGGTGCGGCCGGGTTCCCGGCTGGGGCTGGGGGCAGGGCTGGCGGCGGCAGGGCTGGCCAACAGCATCAACCGCCGGGGCGTGGGCCTGTTTTTCCAGCGCACCATCATCCATGACCGGCGCGACCCGCCGCCCTTTGATTGTTCAGGCGATTTCCCGTCACAGCGCGTGGCGCTGACAGTGGGCAATGCCGTGGCGGCGCTGCTCGCCTCTTCCGCCGTGCCGTTCGTCTTTGACGGGGTGGCAGCCCTGGAAGGGGCGCTGCCGGGGCTTTATCTGGATGGCGGCATCCTGGATTACCATCTGGACCTGCGCTTCACGGCGCCGGGTCTGGTGCTTTACCCGCATTTCAGTGACAGGATTGTGCCCGGCTGGTTCGACAAGCCGTTGCGCTGGCGCCGCGCCCACGCGGCCAACCTGTCGCGGACGCTGCTGATCTGCCCGTCCGCCAACTTCACCGCCGGCCTGCCCCACGGCAAAATCCCCGACCGGGGCGATTTCAAGCGCATGCAAACCGCCGCCCGCCAGCGTTACTGGCGTCAGGCGGTGGCGGAAACCGACCGGCTGGCCGATTACTGGCTGGAAGCGGTGGAAAAGGACCGGGTGCCCGACCTGCTGGCCCCGCTGACACCAACCGGGGCGGCAGCGGGTCGGTAAGCACCAGCCTTAACGCCGCCCATAAATCATGGCATCGGCCACTTCCCGGTCGACAATGGTCTTGCCAATGGGGGCCAGCGCCAGCCCGGCAAACTTGAAATGCTGGAAGCCGAACGGGATGCCGATGATGGTCAGGCAGAAGCCGATCCCCAGGATCAGGTGACCCAGCGCCAGCCAGATGCCGGCAAAGATGAACCACAGGATATTGCCGATCGTCCCCAGCGGACTGGTGCCGAGATCCCCCCGGCCGGTCAACAGCTCCCGGTCCACCGCCACCCGCCCAAACGGCCAGAGCATGAAGATGGCGATATTGACCGCCGCCCGCGCCCAGGGAATGCCGACAATGGTGATGACCATGAAAAGCGCCGCTGTCAGCCAGCCGAGAGCCGCGGCAAAGCCAAAAAAGAACACCCACAGCACATTGAGCAGCAGATTGATCATCGGGGCATTCCCCTTTCCCTTAACGGAACCGGCCTCCATCATGCCTGAAAGCGGCAGGGAGGGAACAGCCAATCCGGGGCCGGCAGAAGGAACCGCCGTCCCCGCCAGCGCCCCACGCATGGCCCCCTGACCGAAAGGTCTGCCGGGCCCGGTTGACGGACTATCGGTCCGAGGGTATTTTGGGGGAGATCAAGTGAGGTGGATTATGGCCATCAGCAGCATTTCTTCTTATGCCTCCCAGGCTGTCGCGCAGAGCCCGACGGTCCGGACGACGGATGGCGGCTTCCGCGCCCAGCCGGTGCAGCCTGTTGAAGCGGCGGAGCGGGAAACCACCGCCCAGCAGCAGCAGGAAACGGCGCAGAATACCGAACCGACGGAGCAGGAGCGCCAGCAGGCCCTTCAATCCGGTCGCACACGCGGCAGCTTCGTCAACATCACCGCCTGATTTCTGTTCATCCGCAGAATCAGATGCTTTCAGGGTCGGGTTTTCCCGGCCCTTTTCGTATCCGCTTCCCGCAGGTCCGCAACCACCCTTCGTTGTGACATTTTAGGGCCTGCCCCCTGGTTTACCGGCCCTTAAGCCGCTTTAGGTAGAGTGGCTTTCCTTCCAGCCGCAGGGGACGGCGGTGCGCAGTCCATTCTTTGAGAAACGCCGCCAATTGCGGGAGCCGGTGGAATCCGGGTCCGTGCGGGTCGGCGATTACATCATGCCCCTGGTCAACTGGAGCCAGAACGGCCTGCTGATGCATGCCGATGATCCGCCGGCCCAGCGCGGCGGGCGTGTCTCCGCCCAGGTGGAGCTGCTTTCTGCTGGCCATCGCTTCACCTTCCCGGCGGAACTGCGCGTGGTACGCTGGCAGCCGGAAAGCCATATGCTCGCCGCCTCCTATGTCTGCCTGGATGTGCCGGAGGCGCGCCGTATCGCCACCCATTTTCAGCCGCGGATCAGCCGGCCCCATTTTATCGCCGACCGGCAGGCCGATCTGGCGGCCAAAGCCAGCACAGCGGAAAAGCCCCCGCCGCCCAAGCCGGAAGGAACCCGCAAAGACGCCCAAAGCGAACCACCTGGCGGGGAGGACACGGTACGGCTGGCCGATATGGTGATCGCGCAAAAGGAAGTGGCGGCGCTGAAGGTCGCCTTCGCCCGCCTGTTCCACCCCGATACCGCCGTGCGGGATGAGAGCTATCCGCTGCGGGTGGAAATGTTCAAGCAATTCTGGGCGGTACTGGAGGCGGCAGACAGCCGCCTGAAAGGCCGCAAGCCCAGCGGCTCCTGACAGGATATCAGCCAGAGCCCGGATGATAAAAAGGCCGGATTGCAGTGCCCGGCCCCAACATACCCAATCATTCTCGGCCACTATGCCCGCCCAGGGTATCCGCCTCTTCTGATGCGGCTGGAAAACCCTGATCGCCGGCGCGGTTCTACCGGTTCCAAGATGAAGGTGCCGACGCCCCTCATCCGCAATTCAGCAGCGGCCAGCCGTATCCGCCGTCAGCAGGGTCTGGGTCAGCATAGCCCGCTGAAGGGCCGGCACATGGCCAAGCCCATCCGGCACGTCCAGATTGTAGCTGACCAGCTCCGCCCCTTCGGCGAGGCAGGTCAGCATCTGATGGAGGCGGGCCAGCGCCTGCTCGTCGCTGAGCTGGGCCGCACTATCCAACAAGCGGTGTAATTCGATCTGAAGCGAAGCAACCAGAGACATCGGTTCCTCCTATACAATGGCACCGGAAAGCACGGCGCTTTCCGACGTGGTATTTTTCCTAAAATTTGATACGAACCGGGTTAAAGCGGCGTTAAAAACGGCGCAGCCCGGCAATTTGGCAGCTAAATATCAGGCAGCACCTGCCTGAATATCAGGCCCTATGGTCCTGGAGAGGCAGGCCCGCCGCCGGCATCAGGTCCGGCAGGAAGGGGCCACGCCCCCAATGCAGCCGCAGGCTGGTCTTCATGTCCATCCGGATCAGCGCCTTGTCCACCGCCTCCTGAAACAGGGAACGGGTGGACCCGTCAGGCAGGGCGGAGACGGAAAGGTCCAGCACCAGACGGTCGGCCACACCGAACCCGCGCAACTGCACCGGCCCCAGCAGGCTGAGTTCCAACCCCAGGGTGAAGGCGGTGGCGGGTCCCCCCCCTTCTCCCGGCTGTTCCGGTGTTGCCTCATCCCCATCAACGGGCATGACAAGGCCGGGCATGGTCGCCAGCATCATGACCGATGGCTTGTCCCCATCATTGAACGGCACCATCAGCGTGGACCAGATGGACCCATCCGCCGCCATGCGCGGCTTGGGCACCATCGCCTCTTCCACTTCGGCCAGTGCCGCCGCCTCGCTGCGGGTCAGGTGGCGCACCTGATCATCCCCCAACCAGGCACGCACGCCGCCATTGCGCGCGCCAAAGAGATAAAGCAGCAAAGCCACCCCGCCCAGCCGGTCGGCGCGGGGCATGAAGGCAGCCATGCGGGCCATCATGCCGGGATGGGCCAGCGCCTGGGCCAGCACCAGATCGGGCCGGGGGGCCGCCGGATCGGCGGGGGCCGCCAGGGATGCCGTGGCCAGGGAAAGCGGGTCCGGAGCGCTGGCAGGACGGGCCCGACCATCCTTGATGGTATCGGCCTGTCCCTGCAACAGGGCCTGCCGCTGCAGATCCTGCATGCCGGCCTTGGCTTCCTTCGCCACATCGGCCACCGCCTGGGGAGCCAGGGAAGCGGCGATCCCCCGTTGCGGGTCGGCCGCCGATGCCGGCGCCCCCACCGCGACCGGGCCGGGCTTGGGCACCTGCACCGCACCGGCAGTGGCCACCAGGGGCGTATTCACGGCCGGCGCGTTCGCCGCCTGTCCCGGATTGGGCGGGGCCGCTGCCGGCGCGGCATTGACGGGCGCGACCACCGGGCGCGGCGCGGCCGAACTGCTGGCTCCCTGAGCCCCCGCCGTGGCCAGGAAGCCGCGCAAGGCCAGTTCCGCCCCGCCGCCGGGTGGGCGGGCATTTGCGGTAGGGACCGGCCGTTCCGCCGATGTCTGAGGGAGAGCGGGTGTCGCTGCCTGCTGGATATTGCCGGCCCGCGCCCCCGGTCCCAGCACCAGCGACACGGTGGAGCCGGAAGGCAATTCCGCCGGCCACGCCCCCGGCACGGGGCGCAACAGGACATTGCCAAAACTGGTGGTGAGCGGCACTTCGCCACTGGGAAGGGCGGTGCCCAGCGTGCCGGTGACAGTCGTCGCGGAAGACAGGTTCAGTTGCGGCGGACGGGCCAGCACCGCCGCCTGCATCGGCAGGGCCGGCGGTTTCGCCGCTGCCGCCGGGGAAACAGGGCCGGTCGGGGGGATTGCCCCCGTGGCCCCGGTGCTGAACCTGTCCGCCGCCATGATGTGCTACGCCCCGCCCTGGCCGATCAATAGACCAGCATATTGGCCTGATCGCCATTGTTGGTGATCAGGATCTGGCCATCCTCGGCCAGTTGCTTGGCGGTGCGCAGGATGGACAGGCGCGCAGCCTCCACATCGCTGGCGCGGACCGGGCCCATCAGCTCGATCTCGTCGCGCACCAGATTGCCGGCGCGTTCGGACATGTTGCCCAGGAAATGGATCTGCATGCCATCGTCCAGCCCCTTCAGGGCCAGGGCCAACTGGGCCGTATCGCAATTGCGGATCAGCACCTGGATGGCCTGCGGCTCCAGCTTGCCCAGATCCTCGAACGTGAACATAAGCTGCTTGATGCGGTGCGCGCTTTCCGGCATGCGCCGCTCCAGCGGCTCCATGATCGTGTCGAACAGGCCCTTTTCGGTACGGTTGAGGATTTCCGCCATGATGGCGTGGCTGTCATGGCCCAGGGTACGGACATAATTGGCCATGAATTCGCTGCGCAGGGTCTTTTCCACATCCTCCAGCACGTCGCGCGGCACCGCTTCCATCTTGATGATGCGCGAGACCACCATCTGCACCAGATTCTGCGGCAGCAGGCCCAGCACCTTGGCCGCATGCTCCGGCCTGATCTTGGTCATCACCACGGCGATGGTCTGGGGATGTTCATTGCGCAGGTAGGTGGCCAGCACCTGCTCATTCACATTGCTCATCTTCTCCCACATGGTGCGGCCGGCGGGGCCGCGCATGTCGGCCATGATCTCCTGCACCCGGTCACCGCTGAGGAACTTGGACAGGAACCGTTCGGTCGTATCGAAGGTGCCGGCCAGTTCGCCCGTGCCGGAGAAACGGTGGGTGAAATCCTGGATCAGCCGCTCCACCACCTTGCCCGACACGGTGCCAAGCCCGGCCATGGAGTAGGAGACTTCGCGGATCTCATCATCCTCCAGCCGTTCCATCAGGCGGGCGCCGCGCTCCTCGCCCAGCGCCAGCAGGATGACGGCGGCCTTTTCAAGCCCGTTCAGGGTCTTGTGATCGCTGCGTACTTTCATGATCAACGGTCTCCGCTGGGCATAAGGGGGGCCGGCGACGGGGTGGCGCTTTCCGCCATCTCCCCGGCCAGCCAGTTATTCAGGCGGTACAGGTGCCCCAGCACCTCGGCCACAGCCATGATGGCTTCCACCGGGATGTCGCTGTCCGGCTCCACCGCCGCCAGCAGGGTGGCAAGGTCGCTATCCTCGCGCACGGGGATGCCATGGGCGAAGGCCAGTTCCACGATCCGTTCCGCCACGGCGCCCCGGCCGCTGGCCGTGACGCGGGGCAGCGCATCATCCCCGCGCCGATACTGCAGGGCGGCGGCGCGGGCGCCCATATCCGGGCGACGGGTGGGCAGATCGTTCATCCCCCACCCCCATAGGACCGCACAAGGCTTTGCGCCACCAGCAGCCAGCCATCCACCAGCACGAAGAAGATGATCTTGAATGGCAGGGAAATGACCACCGGCGGCAGCATCATCATGCCCATCGCCATCAAGACGGCGGCGACGATCATGTCGATGACCAGGAAGGGCAGGAACAGCATGAAGCCGATCTCGAACGCCCGCCGCAGCTCCGAAATCACGAAAGCGGCAATCAGCGTGCGCAGGCCGGGCTGCTGTTCGGCCACCGGCTGACTGGGGGATGACTGCCCAGCCGGTGGCTGGCCCAGGCTGTTGGCCAGGGACTGGAAGGCTTCCAGATCCTTGGGCCGGACATGGGTCATCATGAAGGCGCGGAACGGCTCCACCGTGCGTTCCAGCGCCTGTTCCTCCACGATCTGGCCATCGACCAGGGGCTGCACCCCTTCGGTCCAGGCGCGGTCCATGGTGGGGGCCATGATATAGGCCGTCAGCAGCAGGCCCAGCCCCACCAGCACCATGTTGGGCGGCGTCTGCTGCAGGCCCAGGGCGGACCGCAGCAACGACAGCACCACGACAATACGGGTGAAGCTGGTGACCATCACCAGCAGGCCCGGCGCCACCGACAGCACGGTGATCAGCGCCACGGCCTGCACCAGCCGGCCGGAGAAGGCGGCACCGCCGCTGCCGGCATCCAGCGTGATGGATTGCGCCATGGCCGGCGGGCAGACCAGCGCCAGCAGCAGCAGGGACAGGATCAGGAAGGGGAACCGGGCCGCAGACATCAGCCGTCCTTCTGAACGGGGGGCCACGGGTCAGATCAGCCCGAGTTCGCTTTTGACAATCTCGGTCATGGTGACCCCGAGATGGCCTTCATCGACAATCACCACCTCGCCACGGGCGATCAGCCGGTCATTGACATAGACATCCACCGCCTCGCCCACCTTGCGGTTCAGTTCCACCACGGCGCCACGGCCCAGCTTCAGAAGCTGGCTGACCGGCATGGTGGTGCGGCCCAGCACAACCTGGACATTGACGGGCACATTGAAGATGGCCCGCAATTCATCCCGGTCCTGGGGCGAGGCCGTTTCGGGCTCGTCAGCGGCCGGGGCGGCGGTGGCGCCGGGGAAAGTTCCCTGCTGGCTCATGGACTGGTTCCTCAAAAAAAGGGTTTGTGCGGGAATGGCGGGAGAAAGGGTCAGCGGCTGGCGCGGCTATGCACACCCAGGCGGCTGATGGCGATGGCCACGGCATCGGCCAGGGCGCGTTCAAGGGCGCGGGGGTCATGCTGCGCCCCGCCGGTGCCCCAATCCGCCACAGCAGCGCCCGCGGTCAGGGACGCATCGGCAATCAGGCGCACATCGCCGCGGAAGCCGGCATTGGCCGCCATCGTGTCGATTTCCGCTTGCAGCCGTTCCTGCGTGGCGGGGGAAACGCGGATTTCCAGCAAAGGCCGGCCGATGGCCGCGCGCAGCATGTCCAGGACCAGACTGTCCAGTTCCGCATCGGCCACCGCATCCAGCAGCGGCGGCGCCAACCGGGCCACCAGGGCGCTGACGACACGCACCGTGTCATGCTCCAGCCGCTCCCGGAAGGCGGTGACATCCTCCATCGCCCCTTTCATCGCCGACTCGATGGCGGCCAGGGCCTGGGTGCGCTGGGCATCCAGGGACTGGCGGGCGGCCTGCTGGCCGCGCTCAAACCCGTCGCGCTCCCCCAGTTCCATCCCCTGCTTGAAGGCACGGTCGCGCACCGCCTCCAGGTCTTCTTCCGTAAAGCCGCCGGTCTGGAAGGACGGCTCCGGACGGGGCAAGGGGGCAGGACCGGATTCGTCCAGGGCGTCAGCGGGGAAATGCGTGTCGAACAGAAAAGGGCGCATGGTTACGACGTCCCCTCATAGATCCAGCTGCGCAGCACATTGATGCTGTCTTCGGGATGGGTATCGACCATGGCGATCAGGCGGCGGATGGCAGCGGCACTGACCCCGCCTTCCACGGATCGCAGGTCGATCACTTCTTCATCTTCTTCCGCCTCCCTCTCGCCTGCCGCACCGGGGGCGGCGGCCAGGTCGGTGCCGGGGGCATGGCCAAGCAGGGGGGCCTGGGTGGTGGTGGCATCGGCACCAAGCTGCGCGGCCTCCCCTTCCAGGCCGCCCACACCGGCAGCGGCCAGCGCGGGTGTCGGGGCCAGACCGGGCACAAGGCGGCCCAGCAGCGGTCGCATCGCCACCAGGGCCAGCAGCGTGGCCGCCACCCCGGCAATGATCCAGGGCAGCCAGTCGCGCGTGGCGCTGCCGCCACCGGCCAGCAGGGCCGCTTCCGCCATGGGTGGTTCTTCCAGGAACTGGAGATTTTCCACCGTCACCTGATCGCCGCGCGCCTCGGAAAAGCCGATGGCGGTGCGGACGACATTTTCCACCTGCCGCAATTCCTCTGCCGTGCGCGGCTGGTACTGGCTGGCCGCACCATCGGCACCAGCGCTGTAGACGCCATTGACGACGACGGCCACGGCCAGACGGCGGATATCGCCGGCATCCTGCACCCGTTCCCGCTGGCGGGAGCTGATCTCGTAATTGGTGGTTTCCTCGTCCCGCGCCGTCTCGTTGGTGGAAGCGGCGGCGGTGCCCTGGTTCACATCCTCCAGCGGCAGGTTCTGCTGCACGGTGGTGGGCTGCTCGCCCTGGCTGTCAGAGGAATTTTCCCGTTCCGCCACGCTCTGCACCGAGCGTTCGACCCGGCCATTGGGATCGAAAATCTGCTCCCGCAGGGTTTCGCGGCCCAGGTCGATCTCTGCCGCCACGCGGACGCGGACATTGCCGGGGCCGAATTTCGGCACCAGGATTTCCTCCACGGCGCGGGCCAGACGCTGTTCGGTCGCCGCGCGCAGTTCTTCGGCCCGCAGCAGGGCCATGCCGTCGGCCATCCCGCCATCGGCGGCCAGCACCACGCCATTGCCATCCATCACGGTCACGGCACCGGGCTGCATGCCGGGCACGGCGGCCGCCACCAGATGGCGCACGGCCATGGCCTGCGACCGGTCCAGCCCCGCCGTTGCCGTGCGCACCACCACCGACGCCGCCGGCTTGGTGGAACGCGGCTGGAAGGAGTCGCTGTCCGGCACCGACAGATGGACGCGGGCCGATTTGACCCCGTTCAGCGTCTGGATGGTGCGGGACAATTCCCCTTCCATGGCGCGCAGCCGGTTCACCTTCTGCATGAAGGAGGTGAGGCCCAGGGCGCCCTGGCTGTCGAACAGTTCGTACCCGACGCCGCCGGCGCTGGGCAGGCCCTGCTGGGCCAGTTCCATCCGGATGCGGGCGATACTGTCCGCTGGCACACGGATGGCCCCGCCTTCGCGGCTGACCTCGTGCGTGATGTTCATGGATTGGAGCTGGCCCAGGATGCGGCCGGCTTCGGCATCGTCCAATCCGGCATAGAGCACGCCCATGGTGGGACGCGACACCGTATAGGCGACACCGCCCACCGCTGCCATCACCGCCACCGCGATAGCGCCCATAAGCGCCAGTCGCCGCGGTCCCAACGCCATCAGGTTCTGAAGGAGGTTCGCCACCCTGGCCTCGGCTCTTTAACGTTTCTGGAAACCGGCCCCGGTATGTTCGAACCCGTGACCTGGTTGTCACCTTAGCCGAGGCACTTTTAACGGGCGTAAAAACGGCCGATGGATGCAGAGGCGAAAAAGGGGCAGTCAGTAGAACCAGAGAAAATACTTCGAATTTCCTGGCATATTCTGCGACGGGACCGAGAATGACTGAAAGTACATTTGACCGTCTGGAAAAACGTCTGCCGGCGCCGGGCCAGAAGGATCGTCGTCAGCTTCTGGTGGTGGGCGCCGCCTTGCTGGCCGGTGCCGTGGCTGGTGTCGTGGTCGGGCGGATGAGCGTGGATGCGCCACCCGCGCAGGAGGCATCGCCCCTGTCCGTGAATGCCGCCGAACGCTTCATCGTGCTGCCGGAACTGACCGTTAATCTGCGCCCGACGGCGGCGGTGAAGCTGATGAAGATCGGCGTCACCCTGTCCACCGATGGCGAACACCGCGCCGCCCTGGCGGCGCTGGAGCCGGTTCTGGTGGATGGCATGCAGCAATATCTGCGCACGCTGGACGAGAACGATCTTGAAGGCCGCACGGGGGTGGAAACCCTGCGGGCGGAATTGTTGCGCCGTATCCGGCTGATGGCCGATCCGGTCCCGGTGGAATCGGTGCTGCTGCGCACCCTGATCCTGCAATAGGAGTAGGCGATGAGCGATGCGGAGATGGCGGGCGATGACGAGGCGGCATGGGAAAGCATGCTGGCCGCGGAAGCCGACAAGGTATTGAGCCAGACGGAAATCGACCGTCTGATGCAGTTTGACAATGATGCCAGCGCGCCCCCGCGCAGCGTCATCGACCAGATCGTCAATTCCAGCTTCGTGAATTACGACCGGCTGCCCATGCTGGACGTGATTTTCGACCGGCTGGTGCGGATGATGAGTTCCAGCTTCCGCAACATGACCTCAGGCAATGTGGAAGTGACGGCGGCAACGCCGGCTGCCGTGCGCTTCGGCGACTTTCTGTCCGGCATTCCCCTGCCCTCCCTGATCACCGTGGTGAAGGCGGAGGAATGGGACAGCAGCCTGCTGCTGACCGTGGATAGCGAACTGATCTATTCCATCGTCGATATCCTGCTGGGCGGGCGGCGCAGCGAGCCGGCCCCCATTGATGGCCGCCCCTATACGGTGATTGAGCGCGCGCTGGCCGAGCGGGTGATCAAGATGGTGCTGCGCGATCTGGGCGCCGCCTTTGCGCCACTGGCCGATGTGCATTTCGTGCCGGAGCGGATCGAGACCAATCCGCAATTCGCCACCATCACGCGTGCCAACAATGCCGCCGTCGCCGTCACCTTCAACGCGCAGTTGGACGGGCGCGGCGGCAGCATGAGCCTGCTGATCCCTTATGCGGCGCTGGAACCGGTGCGCGATGTGCTGTTGCAGATGTTCATGGGCGAGAAATTCGGCCGTGACAGCATGTGGGAAAACCACCTGAAGAATGAGCTGCGGCGCACCAATGTGGACCTGTCCGCCGTGCTGGCCCAGGTGCCGGTGAACCTGGCCGATATCCTGAACTGGCAGCCCGGCACGCAGTTGAAGCTGGAGGCGCGCAGCGATGCCCGCCCCACTTTGTGCTGTGGCCATGTGCCGATGTTCGTGGGCGAGATGGGGCAGCGCAACGGCCGTATCGCCATCCGTATCGAGGCCGATCTCGGCGGTCAGGACGAGGTGATCCATGGCCTTCTTCAGCGCTGATTTCTTAAGTCCCCTGTTCAGCCTGACCATGGCGGTGCTGTTCGCCGGCACGCTTTATTATCTGGCCCGCCTGCAAAACCGGGTGTCCGCGATGCGCGGCGCCCAGTCGGAACTGCGCGGCCTGCTGCGTGCCTGTTCCGATTCGGTGGATGGGGCGGAACGGTCGATCACCGCCATGCGCCAGTCGGCCCAGGCCCTGGCCATTGATCTGGGCCGCACGATGGACGAGGCGGAACGGCTGCGGGCGGAAGTAGACCGGACCTGCGCCGCCGCGCGCCAGGCGATGGAGCGGCTGGGACCGATAGCGGCCAGTGTCACTGCCGCCCCGACACCAGAAAGCGCAGCGCCGGCCAAAGCCACCAAGCCCGGCCCGGCCAAGCCGAAACCCTTTGCCGACGCCGCTTTGCTCAAGGGGGCCCCCGTGGGTTCGCCCCAAGCCCCGGCCGGCCCGCATGAACGGGCCGCCATGCGACTGTTCCGGGAGACATTCCGTGGCCTTTGATCCCGCCAAGCTGATGCAGCGCCTGCTGACCCGGCCGCGTCTGTTGCCGACCGCCATCGCCATCTGCGCCATCGCCGTGCCTGTCTATGCATTGGCCGTGGTGAACCGGATGAACGGATCGATCCTGACCGCCGCCGTCCAGGATGGCGGGAATGGCGGTGGGGCGACAGCGACCACACCGCCGCCTGGGCCAAAGCCCCTAGACCCGCCGGGCAAGTTGCCCGCTTATACCGACATGCTGAACACGACACCGCCAGCAACCGGTTGGGATGCCCCGCCCATGGTTTGCGATCCCGGTTTGGCGGAACTGCTGACGGCGGAACGCAAGGCGCTGGCTGCCCGACAGGCAGAACTCGACCTGCGCGCCCAGATGCTGGCCGCGGCGGAAAAGAAAGCCGCAGCCCAGGTGACAAGGCTGGAACAGGCCGCCCGCGATGTCGGCGGCCTGCTCGACCGGCGCGCCAGCATGGCCAAGGCCGACCTTCAGCGGCTGGTCTCCATCTATGAGAATATGAAGCCCAAGGATGCCGCCCGCCTGCTGAACGAGACGGACCCGGAAATCCTGGTTGATCTGCTGGATCTGATGCAGGAACGCCGCTCCGCCCCCATCCTGGCGGAAATGGATGCCCGCAAGGTCAACGCCCTGACCCGCACCCTGGCTGAACGCCGCGTTCTGCCCGCCGACCGTCCCGGCGGCGCCCGCAAGAACCCGCCCCAGACGGCCAGCCTGCCGGAATAAAGGCAGGGAAAGGGACGATCGCTTGAAGCCCCCGCGCAGCCGCGTCGGGGGCTTTTTGGTGTTGGGGTATGGGGGATGAGGCAGGCGCTTTCAGCATCACAGCCTTCGCGTTCCTCTACCGTCACCCCGGCGCAGGCCGGGGTCCAGTTTCGTAGAGCAAAGTGCTTGTGGCCCCTGGACCCCGGCCTGCGCCGGGGTGACGGTCGTGAGAACCATTCCGATCCAGCCTAAAACTCACAAACTTCAAACCACCGTCGTCTTCGCCTTCAGGTTCAGCACATAGCTGATCAGTTCGGCCACGGCCACGTAATGCTCGGGCTGGACCTCTTCCCCGATCTCCACCGCCTTATGCAGCGCGCGGGCCAGGGGTGGGTTCTCCACGATGGGTACCTCATGCTTGGTCGCCGTCTCGCGGATGCGCAGGGCAACCATATCCTGCCCCTTGGCGACACAGACCGGTGCCGGCGCCTTGGACAGGTCATAGCGCAGGGCCACGGCAAAGTGGGTCGGGTTGGTAATGACCACGGTGGCGGTGGGCAATTCGGCGAACATGCGGTTGCGCGCCCGGTCACGGCGCAGTTGCTTCAACCGCGCCTTCACATGCGGATCGCCTTCAGCCTGACGGAACTCGTCCTTGATTTCTTGAAGGCTCATCCGCTGCTGCCGCCGCCAGGACAGGCGCTGCCACAGCACATCCAGGATGGCGATGATGATGCTGACCACCAGCACGGCCAGCAGCAGCTTCACGGTCACATCCACCAGCATGCCCGGCATGGTCGCGGCATCGGACAAGGCCATCGCCTCTGCCTGCCGCACAGCGGGCCCCACCACCAGCACAAAAGCGAAGGTGATGGCCACGACCTTGGCCAGCCCTTTCAGAAACTCCACCAGCGTGCGCAGGGAGAAAAGCCGTTTCAGCCCGGCCAGGGGGGAGATGCGGTTCAGCTTGAACTCGATCCGCTCCCCCGCCACCACGACACTGCCCTGCCCCACCGCGCCCAGCAGGCCGGCCCCGATCAACAGGGCTGCTGCCGGCAACAGCACCAGCCCCACCTGCCCGGCCAGTTGCCCCACCAGGGCGAACGCATCGGACGGGTTCGCCAGCAGGATATCGCCGGGATTTTCCACCAGCGGCAGGAACAGGGCCATCAGGTCCGTCGCCAGCCCCGGCCCCAGCCCACCGGCCAGGATGGCAGCGGCCAACACCAGCAGGGCAGCACCGACATCGCGGCTGGTCGGCAGGTCGCCGCGCTTTCGCGCTTCCTCCAGTTTTCGTTCGGTGGGTTCTTCGGTTTTCTGGCTGTCATCGGGCTGTTCGCTCATGTCACCCGCCGAATCGCGCCAGCCAGCCGCCAAATCCGTCCAGGAAACCGGTCAGGATGGCGGCGATGGTCAGGGAAAGGATGAACAGGCCACCCAGGATGGAAATGGGCAGGCCGATGAAGAAGACGGCGAATTGCGGCATGGCGCGGTTGATCAGCCCCAGACCGACATTATAGACGAAGCCCAGCACGATGAACGGGCCGGCAAACTGCGCCGCCATGCGGAAGGAGGTGGACACCGCCTCCGTCGTGATCTGGGCCAGCATACCCATGGCCGGCAGCGTGGCCGGCGGAAACATGCGATAGCTTTCCACCAGCGCGCCGATGACGGCATGGTGCAGGTCGGTGACGAAGATCAGCACCAGCCCGCCCAGCATCATGTAAGACCCCAGCACCGACCCGCCTTCAAACCCCGTGCCCGGCAGGGCGAAGATGCTGGACAGGCCGGTGGATTGGGAAATCACCTGACCGCTGATCTGCAGGGCGGCGAACAGGATGCGCGCACTGACGCCCAGCACCATGCCGGCGGCAAATTCCGCGAAAATCTGGCGCATCAGGTCCGATATCGTATCCGGGGCGGGCGGCAATCCCGGCACGATGCCGGCAATGGCCAGGGACAGGCCAAAGGCCGCCGCCAGCCTGGTCTGCACCGGCACCGTCATTTCCCCGAAACCGGGCAGCATGGACATGGCCGCGCCCACCCGGATCAGCACCAGCAGCAGGCCGTAAAGCTCCCCCGTCAGCAGCTCGGTCAGGGTCAATGTCATGGGCGGTGACCGGTGGCGGCGATCATATCTGGTCGATCGTGGTCACGGGCGCCTTGCGGTGCAGTTCATTATGGCAGATCACCGGCGTGGACGGGCTGACCCGTTCCAGCAGCGACCGCACGAAGGGCCGCGCCGCCGGGGCCACCAGCACCGCCGGCCAGTAATCGGACGTGGCATGGGTCTGGATGCGGGAGCGGGCGGCCAGCAGGAAATCCTGCACCGTGGAAGGCGGCATCACGAACTGCCGGTCCTCCCCCTGCTCCACAATATTATCCAGGAAGATCTGTTCCCATTCCGGGCTGACGACGATGACGGGGATGGTGCCATCCGTCGTGGTCAGCATCTGACAGATCTGGAGCGCCAGACGGGAGCGGACATGCTCGGTCATCAGCGTGATATTGCGGGTCCAGGCGGCGGCTTCCGAAATCCCTTCCAGGATCAAAGGCAGGTTGCGGATGGAAATCCGCTCCGACAGCAGGGCCTGCAATACACGCTGCACCACGGACAGGCTGACCTGGGACGGGATCAGGTCGGCCACCAGTTTCTGATGCTCGCGGTCCATCTCATCCAGCAGGCGCTTGGTGGCGGCATAGCCCAGCAGCGTGGGCATATGTTCCTTGATCACCTCCGCCAGATGGGTGGTGATCACGCTGTCGGGATCGACAACGGTGAAGCCGCGCAGTTCCGCCTCTTCCGCCAGCGAGGGCTCGATCCAGCGCGCGGGCAGGCCGAATGTGGGTTCCCGCGTATCGGTGCCGGGAATATCGATGCCTTCGCTGCGCGGGTCGATGGCCAGCATCTTGCGCACCTGCACATCGCCCTTGGCCACCACCACACCCTGGATGGAAATCTCGTAACTGTTCATCTGCACCGTGGCGCTGTCACGCAGCCGGACCGACGGCAGCAGAAAGCCGAATTCAGTGGCAAAGCGCTTGCGCAGGCGGCGCACCTTGGCCGACAGGCCGATGGCCGGGTCCAGGATCAGGGAGACGAGGCCGCCACCCAGTTCCACCCGGATATCATCCACCCGCAGCATGTCGGCCACCGGCTCTTCCGCCGTGGGTGCCTTGGCGGCCATCAACTCATCATGGCGCTTCTGCTCCGCCTCCTTGGCGGCTTGGCGGGGCAGATACCAGGCCAGCCCGCCGGCCATGCCGCCCAGGATCAGGAAGGGCAGCACCGGCAGGCCCGGGGTCACCGCCAGCAGCACCAGCAGGCCGGATGCCACCCCCAGCGCCTTGGGATATGCCGCCAACTGGCCCAGCATCGCCTTGTCGATGGAACCCTGATTGCCACCCTTGGACACCAGGATACCGGCAGCCAGACTGACGATCAGGGCCGGGATCTGGGTGACCAGACCATCACCCACGGTCAGGATCGTGTAGGTGCGGGCTGAGTCGCCGAACGCCATGTCATGCTGGGTCACACCGATCAGCAGCCCGCCCAGCACATTGATGGCGGTGATGATCAGACCGGCGACCGCATCGCCGCGCACGAATTTGGAGGCACCATCCATGGCGCCATAAAACTGGCTTTCCTGTTCCAGCTCGCTGCGGCGCTGGCGGGCCGTGCCTTCATCAATCAGGCCGGCGGACAGGTCGGCATCAATCGCCATCTGCTTGCCGGGCATGGCATCCAGGGCAAAACGCGCGCCCACCTCCGCGATACGCCCCGCACCCTTGGTGATGACGATGAAATTCACCACAACCAGGATGGCAAAGACGATCAGCCCGATGATGAAATTGCCGCCCATCACAAAATCGGCAAAGCCCATGATCACATGGCCGGCGGCATCGGTGCCGGTATGGCCCTGGGACAGGATCAATCGGGTGGAGGCGAGGTTGAGCGCCAGCCGCAACATGGTGGCGATCAGCAGGATGGTGGGGAAGCTGGAGAAATCCAGCGGTCGGTTGATCCAGAGCGCCACCATCAGGATCAGCACGCTGACCGCCATGGACATGGCCAAGCCCATATCCAGCATCCAGGGCGGAACCGGCAGGATCAGGATGGTCAGGATCAGCACAAGGCCAAGGGCGAACAAGACGTCGCGATGGCGCAGGCCGGCGGGGATGGCGGTGGCGGCAGACATCGGGCTCTGGTTCTCCGGAACGTATCCGGCCTGACACTACGCAAGCCCGGTAAATCTGGGGTTCAAGACAAGGCGTCTTTGCCCGGCCGATCCCTTTTCATTCAGCCCATCTGCGGCGGCAGGGCCCAGCGTTCCTCTGGCCCCGTGGCCGGGCGGCGCTTGCGCGGCGGCGGGGCATCGGCCAGATCGTTCCGGCGCAGCATGACAAGGCGCAGATTGGCCGCCACCCGGTCGAAATAGGCATTGCCCTTGTCCGGGGTGCGGGAATGGTAATGTTTGACTGATCGCGTCCAGTTGCGCAGATCGCCGTGGAATTCCTTCAGCGTCGTCGCGGCATAGGCGACATTGGCTTCCGGATCAAACGCCGTTTCCAGGTCGGGAAAGGCCTTGGGGTGCCAGTGCAGATTCACCTGCATGCAGCCCACATCAATGGATCGCACGCCCCGCTGGCGCAGGCCGCGCACATGGGCGATGGCAGCTTCCTTATCGGCGAAATAGCGCCCGCGCCCTTCCGCATTCACGGTCCAGGGCCAGACGGTCAGCCGCCCTTCCACCTCCCGCCCCGATTCCGTAACACCAATCGCCATCAGCAGCCGGCCCGGCATCCGCATCTGCTTTTCCGCCATGCGGATGGCGGACAGGCACGCGATGGCATGCGACGCGGGGGAAGGTGACGCGGCCGCCGGCACCGCCGCCGATAGCAACAGGGCCAGCAGGATCAGCGGCAGCAGGATGCGGCCGCCCCCGGTCATGGCGGCACACCGCCGCTGATGATGGTGAGTATCTCTTCCCAATACCGGGCCAGGATATGGAACATGAAGGGCAGCGACAGCACGACCGTGACCAGAATGGCCACGATCTTGGGCACAAAGGACAGGGTGGCTTCCTGCACCTGGGTCAGCGCCTGCAATAAGGAGATGCCCAGCCCCACGACCAGCGCCACGACCAACGGCGGTGTGGCCGCCCAGATGGCAGCCCAGATGCCGCTGCGCAGCAGGTCCAGGACATCAGCCTCCGTCACCGCGCGTCCCTCCCGGTCAGATCGGCATGCGCATGATGTCAAGATAGGCGGTGACCAGCTTGTCCCGCACGGCGACGACGGATTGCACCGTCAGTTCCGCCGAGAGTGTGGCCTGCACCACCTCCTGCGCGCTGGCCTTGCCCTGAAGGCCGGCGGCGGCCACCTGCTCCCCCTGCTTCACATTGGCGATGGCGGATTTGACCGCATTGCCAATGATCTCCGGGAAGGAGCCGCGCGCCGGCGTGGCAGTGATGCCTTCCGCCGGGCCGGCAATGCCGGGCAGCTTGCCGGCGGCATAGGCGTTGGTAACGCCGGAAACGGGAACGACGACCATGGATATATTCCCCTGTCAGGATCAGCCGCGCAGCATGTCGATGGTGCGGCTCAACATGCCGCGGGCCTGCTGCATCACATTCATGTTGGCGTCGTAGGAACGGCCGGCTTCGCGCATGTCCATCGCTTCCACCAGCGTGTTGACGTTGGGCACCTTCACATAGCCATTCTCATCCGCCGCCGGATGGCCCGGATCATGGCGCAGGGTGAAATCGCTGAGATCGCGGCCCACGCGCTTCACCTCCACCGTGTCCGCGCCAAGCGCGCGGTCCATCACGGAGGCGAAGACGACGGTCTTGCGGCGATAGGGGTCACCGCCCGGCGTCTCGGACGTGGAATTGGCATTGGCCATATTCTCCGCCACCACGCGCAGGCGCGCGGTCTGCGCCTTCATGCCCGTGGCGGCGATCCCGAAGGAGGAGGCGAGATTATCAAAGGACATGGCTCAACACTCCCCGATCAGCGGCTGACAAAAGCCTGGCGCATCATGCCGACATGTTTTTGGAACAGGTTGGCCGCCAGGTCGTAGGCACCGCGCACCTCTGCCGTTTTGATCATCTGTTCTTCCAGCACCACGCCATTGCCATCAGGCGCCATTTCATAGGGCGTGACGCGCCGATCCTCGCGGAAGGCGGCAGCGGGGCGGGTGGAGACGAGATGCGCGGCATCGGTACGCGCCTGGGCGACGCCCGCGCCACGCATCGCCTGGGCGAAATCGAACGGCTTCAGGTCATGCGCCTTCACGCCCGGCGTATCGGCATTGGCAATGTTCTCGGCCAGCACCTTGTGGCGTGCCGACAGATATTCCATGCGGCGGCTGGCCAGGTTGAACAGACCGATGGAAGCGAGATCCATTGTGAACTCCTCGATGCGGGGGCTTCCAAAGCGGGTGGCTCCGGGCGGGCCCATGCGGCTCGGGGTCGGATGGTTCCATGGCGGGCTTAAAGCGGCGTTTAAGGACGGGGCGAATGGGGCCGGGCTTTAACCGGCTTTAACCTCATGGTCCCAAGGATGGCGGCATCTCGTGCGTGCAAGGATTGCCCCATGACCATCCTGGCCGGCCTTCTGGCCGATATCCAACAGCTTCCCGGCCCCTTTTTCCACGGGCAGATCGTCACCTGCTCCGGTCTGGCGCTGGAGGCAGAAGGGCTGGAACGCTGGTTGTCCGTTGGCGATGGCTGCCGCGTGCAGGCCCGCGATGGCCGTAGCGTGCCGTGCGAGGTGGTGGGCTTCCGCCAGGGTCGGGCCGTATTGCTGCCGCTGGCCACGCTGGAAGGGGTGGGGCTGGGATCGAAGGTGGAGGCCGGCACCGCCATGGGGCTGGTACGCCCCGATGAAAGCTGGCTGGGCCGGGTGGTCGATGCGTTCGGCAAGCCCATGGATGGCAAGGGCCATATCGGGCGCGGTGATGCCAACCGCCCCTTACGCGCGCCGCCCCCTCCGGCGTTTGAGCGCCGGCGCATGGGGGAGCGGCTGGAAACCGGCATCCGGGTGATCGACGCCTTCACCCCGCTCTGCCGGGGCCAGCGCCTGGGCATCTTCGCCGGCTCCGGTGTCGGCAAATCCACCCTGCTGGCCATGCTGGCCCGGTCCAGTGCCGCTGATGTCAATGTCATCGGCCTGATCGGGGAACGCGGGCGCGAGGTGCAGGAATTCATCCAGGATGATCTGGGACCGGAAGGGCTGGCCCGATCCATCGTCATCGTCGCCACGGGGGACGAGCCGGCGCTGGCCCGCCGGCAGGCAGCCTATCTGACCATGGCGGTGGCGGAATATTTCCGCGATGCCGGGCGTGATGTGCTGTGCCTGATGGACAGCGTCACCCGCTTTGCCATGGCCCAGCGGGAGATCGGCCTGTCAGCGGGGGAGCCGCCCACGACCAAGGGCTATCCGCCCAGCGTGTTTGCCGAACTGCCGCGCCTGCTGGAACGGGCCGGGCCGGGAGCGGAGGGCACGGGCGACATTACGGGCGTCTTCACCGTGCTTGTGGATGGTGGCGACCATGACGAGCCGGTGGCCGATGCCGTGCGCGGCATTCTGGACGGCCATATCGTCATGGATCGTAAAATCGCCGAACGGGGCCGCTATCCCGCCATCGACGTGCTGAAAAGCGTGTCCCGCGCCCTGCCCGCCTGCCATACGGAGGCGGAGAACACCACCACCAGCAGCGCCCGCGCCCTGCTGTCCCGGTACGAGGCGATGGAGGAGATGATCCGCCTGGGCGCCTATCGCGCCGGCAGCGACATGGAGGTCGATCGGGCCATCAAGGCCAACCCGTCGCTTCAGGAATTCCTGCGTCAGCGCAAGGGGGAGAGTACCGCCCCGGCCCAGAGTTTCGCCGTGCTGGACGCGATCCTGGCCGATGTCGCCGCCACCGACACGCCCCCGCCGCCAGAACCGGAACCACGCAAGGCTGCCGCTCCGCGAAGCAAGCGGGGGTAGAATTGAGAGGTTCTGACGGAACATTCGGGTTTGGGTGTTCCGTCACTGTCTGCTGTATCGGTATGGCGCAGATAGCAAAAAGCCGCTGCCCTCTTACGAGTTCAGCGGCTTTTATGGATGCGGGGACAGGATTTGAACCTGTGACCTTCAGGTTATGAGCCTGACGAGCTACCGGGCTGCTCCACCCCGCGTCAGAGGGGGTTGGTGCCCCCAAACGGTAACGCCCCTTGGCGATGTGCCGAGGGGCGTTTTGTTCTGGTATCGTGATTACCTGTTACGAGCGGACCTGGCGGCGACCTACTCTCCCGTGCCTTAAGACAAAGTACCATTGGCGCAGAGGGGTTTCACGGCCGAGTTCGGGATGGGATCGGGTGGGGGGCCCTCGCTATGACCACCAGGTCGGCGCGTAACAGGGATTGGTTTTGTGAAGTGTGCGGGTTGATGCTTGTGTATGCGTGTTCGTGTGGGTTTGCCGCTGCGCATGAGCGGTGAGGGATCAAGCCGAACGAGCGATTAGTAAGGCTAAGCTTCACACATTGCTGTGCTTCCACATGCCTCCTATCGACGTGGTGGTCTACCACGGCTCTTCAGGGAATGCTTGTTTAGAGGTGGGTTTCCCGCTTA
>NZ_AUCG01000002.1 GCF_000429645.1 Niveispirillum irakense DSM 11586 | reverse complement strand
TCGCCCCGATCTCCATCAGAAGACCGAAACCGGCACCCACAAAAGCAGGAGGATCTCGCCGTTGCAATCCCCATCCAGCGCATAACCGCCAAACTCAGAGACTGCGAAACCATCGCCCGGCAGCTTGTCGCCGCCGCGTCGGTGGAGCGCTTTCTAGCCAACCCCAACCAACCAGTCAACCAGTTTTTTTCATCCGTTCGCTTTTTTATTCAGCAGCAACCAAACCGCTAAACCCAAGCAAACCAAAACCCGGCCAACCATCCCGCCTAATCACCAGCACCCAGACCCAAATCCAGAAACCAGCAACCCAACAGGGGCAATAGTTAAATCCACTTGTCCGAAGAGCAAAACCCTTCAAAGAACCATGGCAATACTGAGAAACCCCAGAACCACCAATCCCGACAACTGCAAAACCAACAAGCACCGCCGTCGTGGGAGGCGCTGTATAGGCGCACCAGAATGACGGTGCAACAACTTTCTCACGGAAAAATGAAGAATTTGTTGCCATCCCATATGGGGCCGGCAACGGGCCTTTCCTAGGCCCCGTCGGGAACGGCGGGCGGGTGGGGATGTTAACCCTCATGTCCCTTTTCCGTCCCCGCCCCCAAAATTCCCGGACCGGCAATGATCGCCTTGCTGAAATTCATCCATATCGCGGCCATCGCCATCTGGGCCGGAGGGCTGCTGGCCCTGCCGCTGCTTTATGCGCGGCGCTTTGCCGTGCCCGCCGGGGATGAGTTGTTCCGCCTGCAGGGCGTGGTGCGCTTTTCCTATGTCATGCTGCTCTCGCCCGCCGCCTTCATCGCGGTGGGCAGCGGCACGGCGCTGATCTTCCTGCGGGAGACTTTTGTTGCCTGGTTCTCTTTGAAACTGGCTTTCGTCGCCCTGCTGGTCCTGATGCATATCGCATCCGGCCTGATCATCATCCGCCTGTTCAAGGAAGATGCCCCCCTGCCCAGGCCGACCTATCCGCTGGTGGGCGGCACCATCCTGATGGCCGTGCTGGCCATCCTGTTCCTGGTCCTGGCCAAGCCCGATATCGACCCGGCCGCCCTGCTGCCCCGCGCGATGGCAGAGCCGGGCGCGCTGCGCGGTCTGCTTTCCGATCTCAATCCTTGGACGACACCATGAGCCCGACGCCGTGATGGAAGATCAGCTTGCCGCCATGCCAGCCAGCCAGCCCCGTCAGGAACGACGCCAGAAGCGACAGGATCAGCCCATGGGGAAGAATGGACGCCGGGTCCACCAGCCGCAAACCCCAATTGGCCCCCGCCACGGAAAGCAGGGTCATGGCCGCCACGGCATGGGCCCAACTGGCAACACGGTTGCGGATGCCGGGCACCAGCAACAGTTCCGCCGTACCGACAATCCCGGCGGCAACCCCGCTCCAGAACGCCACACCGGAGGACCAGATCCCCGCCCGCACCCAGAACGGATCCGCCGACCACCAATAGAGAATATCCGCGCCCAGGGTGGCGATGACCAGGGCGATGGGAAAATGCACGCTCATTGCGTGCAGAGGGTGGCCCGCGATGGCAACGGCGGAACTGACATCCTTTTCCAGCAGGTCAGCGGCATGGTCGCGACGGGCGCGGGTCTGTTTCATGGCGATCGGGTTCCCTTCACCGGCTGGATGATCCCCTGGTTAAGGGCAAAAAGCGCCCACAGGTTCCCTGGCCTCCTCATCATGGCATCCACGCTGGCGCTGGCCGGCTGCGGCGGACCGGTTTCCACCCTGGACCCCGCCGGTCCCGCCGCCGACGCCATCGCCCGGCTCTGGTGGGTGATGCTGATCGGGGCTGTCGCCCTGTTCATCCTGATGATGGCCCTGTTCGGGCTGGTAATGCTGCGGCCCGGCGCGGGATCGGGCCTGTCGCGGCGCGGCTGGATCCTGGCCGGGGGGCTGGGCATGCCGCTGCCGATCCTGACCGCCTTGCTGATCTATGCCCTGATCCAGGGGGAAAGGCTGTTGCCGCATCCCGATGGCGGACCCAATGGCGGAGTAGTGCGGGTGGAGGCGGTGGCCCGGCAATTTGCCTGGGAATTCCATTATCCGGAACTGGGAGCGGGGGCGGCCGGTACAACCCTGAACGTCCTGCATATCCCCGCCGGGCGGGCGGTGGATGTGACCACCCGCAGTGATGATGTGATCCATAGTTTCTGGGTGCCCCGCCTGGGCGGCAAGATCGACGCCACCCCTGGCCACAGCCCCACGATCCGGCTGCGCGCCGACCGGCCCGGCCTTTATGCCGGACTGTGCGCCGAATATTGCGGCACGGGACATCGCGACATGGGCTTCACGGTGGAGGCCCACCCCCCTGCCCTCTACGAACAAAGGCTGCGCGCCGCCCTGGCGGGAGAAGAGGCACAATGAGCGACACACTCTCCCCCATCCGGCTGCATAAGCAACTGGACGCCATCTGGGGCAATGGCAAAGGCCTGGAGCGGCTGGCAGCGGTGAACCATACCGTGATCGGCCGCCGCTTCATGATCACTGCACTGGTCTTTTTCCTGATCGGCGGGGTGCTGGCCATGCTGATCCGCAGCCAGCTTGCCTCCGCCCAAAGCCCTTTCATGGATGCCGACCTCTATGCCCAGGTCTTCACCATGCATGGGACGATCATGATGTTCCTGTTCGCGATCCCGATGTTCGAGGGGTTCGCGATCTACCTGCTGCCCAAGCTGCTGGGCGCGCGGGACATGGCCTTCCCGCGCCTGTCCGCCTATGGCTACTGGTGCTATCTGTTCGGCGGGTCGATGCTGGTGGTGGCGATGCTGGCGGGGGTGGCGCCGGATGGCGGCTGGTTCATGTATACGCCGCTCTCCTCCCGCCCCTATTCACCCGGCATCAATGCCGATTTCTGGCTGCTGGGCATTACGTTTGTCGAGATTTCGGCCCTGTCGGCAGCGGTGGAGATCGTGGTTTCCATCCTGAAGCTGCGCGCACCCGGTATGTCACTGGAACGGATGCCGATCTTTGCCTGGTACATGCTGGTGGTGGCGGGGATGATGCTGCTGGGCTTCCCGCCGCTGATCCTGGGCTCGATCCTGCTGGAACTGGAACGCGCCTTCGACCTGCCCTTCTTCGATCCCACGCGCGGCGGCGATCCGCTGCTGTGGCAGCACCTGTTCTGGCTGTTCGGCCATCCGGAGGTCTATATCATCTTCCTGCCGGCGGCGGGTGCCGTCTCCACCATCCTGCCGGTCTTCGCCGGGCGGCCCCTGGCGGGATATCGCGCCGTGGTGATCGCCGTTATCGCCATGGCGTTCCTGTCCTTCGGCCTGTGGGTGCACCACATGTTCACGGTGGGCATACCGCATCTGGCGCTGGGCTTTTTTTCTGCCGCCAGCGCCCTGGTCGCAGTGCCGACGGCGGTACAGTTCTTCGCCTGGCTGGCAACGCTTTCCCACGGGAGGCCACGCTTCTCCATCCCCATGCTGCATATTTTCGGCTTCTTTTTCACCTTCGTCATTGGCGGGCTGACGGGGGTGATGCTGGCCATGGTGCCATTCGACCAGCAGGCCCATGACACGCATTTCGTCGTCGCCCACCTGCATTATGTGCTGGTGGGCGGTTTCCTCTTCCCCATGCTGGCGGCGACCTATTACTGGCTGCCGCATCTGACGGGACGGATGGCGGTGTTCCCGCTGGCAAAGCCGGCCTTCTGGCTGTTTTTCATCGGTTTCAACCTCTCCTTCCTGCCCATGCACCTGACGGGGCTGCGCGGCATGCCGCGCCGGGTGCATAGCGTGCTGCCGGAATGGGGGCTGGAGACGCTGAACCTGATCTCCTCCGGGGCCGCCTTCATTATGACCATGGGGGTGGCGCTGTATCTGATCGACTTTTTCCTGCTGGCCCGGTTTGGCCGGATATTCCGCCGCAATCCCTGGCGGGCGGGAACGCTGGAATGGGCGATGGCAACGCCGGCCCCTTCTTATGCCTTCGCCTCCCTGCCGGCGGTGACGGAACGGGCAGACCGGCTGGATGCTGACAGGCTGGGTGGAGAACTGGCTGCCGGGCGGGGTTATCTGGGCTTCACCCGGCATGGCTGGATGGAAACGCTGGGGGTGGAGATGCTGACCGGGCGACCGCAGCAGCTTATCCTTCTGCCGCGCCAGACCTATCTGCCGCTGTGGACGGCTTTGGCCACGGGGCTGTTCTTCGTGCTGATGCTGGCCAAGCTCTATTGGTTCACGCCACTGGCCCTGCTGCTGGTGCTGGCGCTGTTCATGGGCTGGGCCCGGCAGACGGGATTGCGGGAAGACAAGGGCCTGCTGCCGGTCGGGCGGGGAATTGACCTGCCGCCGCATGGGGAATGCGAGGCCGCCCCCTCCCCTATGGCCATGGCGCTGACACTCACGGCCAATGCCACACTCTATGGATCGCTGCTGTTCGGCGGGCTGTTCCTCTGGGTATCGGCACCGGGATGGCCGCCGCCCGGCACACCACAGCCGATGATGGCGGCGGTGGGAATCGCGCTGCTGGGGCTGGTGATCGCCCCCCTGGCCGGGGCGCAAGCCGTCACAGGGATTGAGAGTGGCAAAGCTGGGCGCTGGCTCTGGCTGGTGGCGGGGGCGCAGGGGCTGGCGCTGGTGGCACTGGCGATGCTGCTGGCACAATGGGCGCCAGACCGCACCGGCCATGCGCTGGCGGCGATCTGCTTCATCATCCTGTGCTATGTGACGCTGCATTGCCTGATGGGGCTGGTCTTTGCGCTTTATGGGCGGTGGCGGATCGCCACGGGGCATGTTTCCGCCCGGCGCAATCTGGATCTTCGCCTGGGCCTGCAATGGCAATGTTATACGGCCGGTGCCGGGCTGCTGGGCCTGACTTTCATCCATGCCCTGCCCTGGCTGGCATCGCTGGGAGGTATGGCATGAACCGGCCAGTCCCCCATCCGACACGGCATCTGTTGATGATTGTCGCCGGATTCGCCCTGTGGGCGCTGGCCTTCGTGCTGCTGTATGGCACCCAGGCGACGGGGTGCAAGGCCGGCTGGCATCTGGTGGAGATGGGGCCGGCCAACCTGCTGCGGCTGGTGCTGGCCCTGCTGTTCCTGCTGCATCTGGGGGCGATGCTGGCGCTGGTCCGATACCTGCGCCGGCAGGTGGTGCCGATGGCGGGACCGGTGCGGTTTTTGAACCGGGTGGCGCTGTTCAGCGCATGGGCGGCCATTGCGTCCACCCTGTTCACATTTGTCTGGCTGTTCTGGCTTTCGCCCTGCCAATAGGGCACCCGCCAATAGGGCAACAGGCGGTTTGGCGCTTCAGGCCTGCCTGTTAAACTTGTAAGGTGGTGCGGGTGGTCGGAATCGAACCGACACTCCTTTCGGAACCGGATTTTGAGTCCGGCGCGTCTACCAGTTCCACCACACCCGCACACTGACCAATCATCGCGGCATCCGCGATGGGGACCCCTTCTAGCGCAACAAAAGACAAAGCGGAAGAGGCTATTTCCACATCCTGCATTTCCTGGTTCGCGCAAGCGCCCGGCTGGCGATCCCGCCTTCTTGCGACCATCTGCTATCAAAACCGGCCCTTCACGGCGGGCGCCCGGCACGCTTATATGGCTTCCATGACCAGATCGGAAACACGCCCCATGCCGCCTTCCCTTGCTGCCAGCCTGCTGTCGCACCGGCAGATACCGATGCTGCTGCTGCTGGCGGCCAGCGGCACGGCGCTGACCGCTGCCTTTGGTTCCCAATATCTGGGCGGGCTGGCCCCGTGCGAAATGTGCTGGTGGCAGCGTTGGGCCTATTTCGCCGCCATCGCCCTGCTGCTGCCGGGACTGGTGCGCAACAATCCCGCCCGTGCCCGACGGCTGGTGCTGGTGATGGCAAGCCTGGCCCTGGCCATTGGCGGGGCGGTCGCCCTGTTCCATACCGGCGTGGAGCAACATTGGTGGCAGGGTTTCACCGCCTGCACCAGTCCGGTGAAGGCCACCGGTGGGCTGGATGATCTGCGCGCCGCCATCCTGGCCGCCCCCGTCACCCGCTGTGATGAGATCCCCTGGTCGCTGTTCGGTATCTCCATTGCCGGCTTCAATGCCATGGTCAGCTTCGCCCTGGCCCTGTTCGGCTTTGCCGCCGCCACCCGTCAGGAAGATGAATGATGCGTGACGCTTCCCCCTCCCATCTTTCCCCACGCCCCCTGCAGGCAGCGGCCAGCGATGCCGCCAGCCGCCGGCCACGCCACCTGCCCGGTGACCGCAAGCCAACGCTGGAACGGATGATCCGGGTGGACCATGCCGGGGAGTATGGCGCCGTGCGCATCTATCAGGGCCAGTTGGCCGTGCTGGGCAACGGCGCCAAGGGCGACATGGTGCGCCACATGGCCGAACAGGAAGTGGTCCACCGCGAAACGTTTGAGCGGTTGATTCGTGAACGCGGCGTGCGCCCGACCGTGCTGCAGCCCTTCTGGCATGTGGCCGGCTGGCTGCTGGGGGCCGGCACGGCGCTGCTGGGCGAACGGGCAGCCATGGCCTGCACCGTGGCGGTGGAAACCGTGATCGACGGCCATTATGCCGCGCAAGCGGACGAGCTTGGCCCCGATGAAGCGCCGCTGAAAGCCACCATTGAACAGTTCCGCGCCGAGGAACTGGAACATCGCGATATCGGGCTGGAGAATGAGGCCGAGCTGGCCGCCGGCTACCCGGTCCTGTCCAACCTGATCAAAGCCGGATCGAAGACCGCGATCTGGTTATCGGAACGGGTGTGAAGGGGGCGGGCCCCGCCCCCTTCATCGCCCTGTCAGCACCCCGTCAACCCTGGGCGTAAGCCGCGGCGATCGGCAAGCGGGCCGCCCGCCAGGCGGGGAAGATGCCGCCGATCAGCCCCACGCCCAGCGCCAGCACCATAGCCTGGGCCACCAGGGCCGGCGTCAGCGCGATGGAGAAGACGATCTGGGTAAAGCCCTGGCCCAGCGTGGAGGTGCTGGCGCCATCAAACAGCAGCCAGACCGCCAGCGCCCCGATCAGCCCGCCGATCACGGCCAGCACCAGACTTTCCAGCAGCGTGCCGATAAAAGCCGAAGTGCCGCCGAAACCGATACAGCGCAAGGTGGCAATCTCCCGCGAGCGGGCAGCGACCGAGCTATACATCGTGTTCAGCGCGCCGGCCAAAGCGCCCAGCGCCATCGCAATGGCCAGCGGCCAGCCGGCATATTGGATCAGCTTCACCGTGCCCGATGACTGGCCGGCGAAGAAATCCTGTTCAGATGTCACGGCCAGTTTCAGGCGCGGATCCCCCTCGCTGAACGCCTTGATCTGATCCAGTGCGCCTTGGTCCTGCATCCGGACGCGGATGGTCTGGAAGCTGCTGCCGCGCTGGAACAGGCTCTGCACCACCCGCACATCGCCCCAGATTTCCGATTCGAAAACCGACCCTTCCATGGCGAAGGTGCCGACAATGGTCCAGACCGTGGTGCCGAACCGCACCTGCTGGCCGAGATCGAAACCGGCAAATTCCTTGCTCAGGGCCTGACCCACGATGATCTCGTTGCTGCCGGGCGCAAACATCCGGCCGGCAACCAGGGTCATGCCCGGGCGCAGGGCGGGGCCATCAGCGCCAATCCCGCGCAAAGGCAGGTTGGCTTTGGTGCCCGTGGAGCGTTTGACGCCATCGACGATCACATAAAGCTCCGCCGAAATCAGCGGACTGCCATCCGGCTTACGGACGATGCCGGGTGCCTCCCCCACCAGCCGGACCTGATCCAGCGTGATGACGGAGTTCACCTCCTGCTGGGAGCCATCGCGCATCAGGATCGCGATATCGGGGGAGCCGGTGCCCTGCAAGGTGCGCTGGAACCCGGCGGCCATGGCCATGAAAGCCAGCAGCACCCCCACCACCAGGGCCACCGCCACAATGGTGGACAGCGATGGCAGGAAACGCTGGGGCAGGCTTTTCAGGTTGATGGTGGAAACGGCGATGATCTGGTTGAGCAGGCGCATGGGTCCACCCTTTCCTATTGCCGGCCAAGCGCGGTGACGATGTTCAGGCGCAGCGCATTCCAGGCCGGAATGATCCCGGTCAGGAAGCCCAGCGCCAGCATGATCAGCACAGCGACCCCGGCCCAGAACGGGGCGAGCGCCAGACCCGGCATACCAATCCCCTCTCGGATCGCGGACAGGCCCAGGGCCGCCAGTCCCAGGCCCGGCAGCCCGCCCAGCAGGGACAGCAGCAGCGATTCGCCCAGCACCAGCCGGAAGATGCGGCCATCGGGGAAGCCCAGCGTCTTCATCACGCCAATCTCCTTCGTCCGTTCCCGCACCGCCATGGCCATGGTGTTGCCGACGATCATCAGGATGGTGAAGAAGGCGGCCCCCACCACCCAGGTGATGATCAGGGTGATATTGCCCAACTGTGCGAGGAAGGCCTGACCGAAGGCCTTTTCCGTATCGGTGGATGTCTCGGCCGGGGAGTTGGCGAACATGGCGTCAATCTGGTCAGCCACCGCGCCATTCTGCGCCGGGTCCGCCGTCTCGATCACGATCCAACCGGCCGTATCACGACCGAATGTCACCGATTCGTTGAAATATTCCTTATGAAACAGGATGAAGTCCGGGTTCGCTTCCTCGCTGGCCGGATCCATGATCCCGACAAGGGTGAAATCCCAGGTCTGGGTACCGGTATTCTTGTTGGTATAGATGTTGGAGCTGAGGGGGATACGGTCCCCCACCTTCCAGCCATGGCGCTCCGCGATCTTGCGGCCTGCCACCATGCCGATCCTTGTGGACAGGAAAGCGGCCCGCTGATCTGGCGCCATGGCAATATCGTCGCGGTAGATCTGCAGATAGGTTTCCGCATCAACCGCAAAGGTCACGATGACCTGGCGCGGATCCTGATAATAGCCGCCGAACCAGTTGGCGAAGGAAACATTGTCCACCCCCGCCACCGCGCGTATGCGGTTGACATAGGCCACGGGCATGGGCTGGGTGAAATTGATCTTGTTCACCGTCACCAGCCGGCTTTCGGCGGCCTTGCCGCCGACATTGTCCAGCCCATTCTGGATGCCGGCCAGAAAGCCGAAGATCAGGAAGGCGATCAGGATCGCCACCATCATCAAGGCGGTGCGCAGCTTGTGGCTGAACAGGTTCGCCAGAACCAGGGAGAAGTCGGTCATGCCATCGCCCCCTGTTCCACGAAGCGGCCCTTGTCCAGATGCAGCACCCGGTTGGCATAGCGGGCCGCCTCGGCATCATGGGTGACCATGATGATCGTCTTGCCCATTTCCCGGTTCAGAAGCTGGAGCATGCCCAGGATCTCATCCGCCGTCTTGCGGTCCAGATCGCCCGTCGGCTCATCGCAGAGCAGCATCTTGGGATCGGCGACGATGGCGCGGGCAATGGCGACACGCTGCTGCTGCCCGCCCGACATTTCCCGCGGCAGATGGCTGGCGCGCTGATCCAGCCCGACAATTTTCAGCGCCGCCTGTACCCGCCGCGCCCGCTCCTTCGCGGAAAGCCCGGTCAGCAGCAGCGGCAGTTCCACATTCCGCGCCGCGTTCAGCATCGGCATCAGATTGTAGAACTGGAAGATGAAGCCGATATTGGCCGCCCGCCAGGCGGAAAGCTGGCTTTCCGTCAGCTTGTCCACGCGGGCGCCATCAAAACTGATGGCCCCGTCGGTTGGCCGGTCGATCCCGCCCAGCAGGTTCAGCAAAGTGGTCTTGCCTGACCCGCTGGGCCCCATGATGGCGATGAAATCGCCGGCCTCGATGGTGAGGTTCAGCTTATCGAAGATGCTGATCGTCTCACGGCCCTTCACGAAGCGTTTGGCCGCATCCGTGATCGTGATCAAGTCGCTCATGCTTGCCTCTCCCCCCTGCCGGCTGGTGCGCCGGGATCAACTCTCGATAAAGGTGACCTTGGCCCCCATGTCGGGCAGCACCCTGGCATCACGTACCTTCAACCCGATGCGCACACGGATCGTCGCCTTGTCGCGGTTGGCCGTGGGCACCACGGCGATGACGGCGGCGTCAATCTTCCAGTCCGGATAGGCGTCCAGCACGGCTTCCACCTTCTGGCCGGCAGTGACGCGGCCGATATTGGCCTCGTTCACATCCACCTCCACCTCCAGGCTGTCCATATCCACCAGGGTACAGACACCCGTACGGGTGAAGCCGCCCGATGACATGGGGGAGATGATTTCCCCCGGCTGGGCATTCTTGTCGATCACCACCCCGTTGAAGGGCGCGCGGACAATATGGCGATCCACCATCTCCGCCTCGCGGTCCACGCTGATGCGGGCCACTTCCAGATCAGCGCGGGCACCCTTGATCTGGGCGCGCAGCGTTTCCGCCCGCGCCTGGGCACGGGTGAATTCCGCCTCCGATGCCGTGGAGGATTTAACCAGGGAAGAGGTGCGCTGGAGGATACGTTCCGCATCGCGCAGGTCGGCGGTCAAGGCATCGATCTGGGCGCTGGCGGCCCCCACCCGGGCCTTTGCCAGTTCCAGGTCGATACCGGCCAGCGTCGCATCCAGCCGGGCCAGTTCCTGCCCCTGGGTCACCACCATGCCTTCATCCACCAGCACATCCTGGACCCGGCCGGTGATTTCCGCCGACACGGTCGCCGTGCGCCGCGCCACGATATAGCCCGACGCCACCAGTCCGCTGGGCCGTGGCGGCACTGCCGGTGCCGCGTTGGGGGCCGGGCTCGCCGTGCCACTGGCTACCGGGGTGGTGGCACTCGTCCGGGCGGGCGGCTTTTCTCCACCACCCGCCAGGGTCCAGCCGGCAACGGTGCCGATACCCAGCGCCACCAGGGCCACACCCACCAGCAGCAGGGTACGCCCCTTGGGAGGCGGGCCCCCCGCCGTACTCCGGTCGATCTGCAACGAGCGCAGCAATTCCCGTTTATCGTTCATTCCAACATCCAGCTTCTGTTGAGATGCGCCCGGACGGGCGGCGATATGCCGGTGATGACTGCCGGCGCCCGGCTGGAAGGCCAGGTCATGGTGATACAAATCGCCCAAGACTTGGGGTGCCATTATCCGCTGTCAAGCAAGGTCCAGCGTGTAGCGCACAAAAGGATCAGCCCCGCCGGCAACATGATCATAAAGTCGGCGCGCGGTATGATTACTCGTTTCCGTATGCCAATAAACACGGTGCCACCCTTGCGCCTGCGCCAGATCACGCAGATGACCGATCAGGGCGTAGCCCACGCCCTGCCCCCGGCAGGTGGCATCAGTGAACAGATCCTCCAGATAGCATAGCGTCCGGTCCGACCAGGTGTGCGGATGCAGGACATAATGGCAAAGCCCGACCGGGCGCCCCGCCGACACAGCGACCAGCCCCTTGACCGGCGACTGCGGGTCCAGAATGCGGGACCAGAGCGTATGCGTCACCGCTTCTGGCACCGTCACCTTGTAGAAGGCGCAATAGGCCTGCCATAGCGGCAGCCAGCCTTCATGATCTGCCCCCTCCAGCGCCCGCACCGTCACCGGCAGCACCATCTGTTCCACCATTTCCTGCTTCATCGGCATTCCCCCTTATCTTGACGCCTTGTTGCCATGATGGAACGGGATGGCGCTATTGGATAGGGGGTGCCGTCCCGCTTGTCTTTTAGGGCCACGCTGTGGCACAGCTTTTGGGTTGCGGCAGTGCAGCGCGCCGGGCCGACGGGCAATGGCGGCGTGATGCCGGACCAAGTATTGAGAGCGAGCGGATGCGGACAGTTTTTCACCACCCCATCGCCCCGTTTGCGCGCAAGGTGCGCCTGGCGCTGGCGGAAAAAAAGCTGGAATTCGCGCTGGAGCTGGAAAAGCCCTGGGAACGGCGGGAAGCCTTTCTGATGCTCAACCCCGCAGGCGAAGTGCCGGTGCTGGTGGAAGATGATGGTTCCGTCATCGCCGACCATGCCGCGATCTGTGAATATCTGGAGGATGCCTATCCCACCACCACCCTGCTGGGGCGGGAAGTGGCGCAGCGGGCCGAGGTGCGACGGCTGGTTTCCTGGTTCGACACCAAATTCAGCCGCGAGGTCACCGACCTGCTGGCGGGGGAAAAGCTGTTCAAGCGCTTCTCCGGCCAAGGCACACCGCACGCCCAGTCCATCCGCGCCGGGCACGCCAATATCCATTACCATCTCGATTATATCGGCTGGCTGACGGAGCGGCGGAACTGGCTGGCAGGCGACCATTTCTCCATGGCCGATATTGCCGCCGCCGCCCAGCTTTCCACGCTGGATTATATGGGCGACGTGCCGTGGGATGATCATCCCGAGGCCAAGAACTATTATGCCCGCGTGAAGAGCCGCCCCAGTTTCCGCCCGCTTCTGTCTGACCATATGCCGGGCCTGCCGCCGCCTTCCCATTACGCCGATCTGGATTTCTGACCCTTATTTCCCCTTTCTCTTGTCGCGTGCGCGTCTCATTTCGGCCACAGCCTGCCCGTTTAATCGGCACATGGGCGGGGCCGAACCCCGCCACCTGATGCCGACGGAGAAATGATTATGGCTCGCCCGCTTGCTTTCCTCGCCCTGGCCGCCGCGCTGGCCGCCCCGGTCGCCATCCAGAGCGCACCGGCCCTGGCCCAGGCCGTCAGCCCCCAGCCCGTTTCCGACAGTGTCAGCCTGAACCTGTCCGTAGAGGAATGGGTGAAGACGGAAACGGCGCTGGTCACGCTGGTGGTGGATGCGGCCAGTAATGGCGGGGAAAATTCCGGCACCCTGCGCGCCGATATCCTGAAAGCCGTTTCCGGCATTGCCGATAAGGCGCAATGGCGCATCGTGCGCATGGACAGCCAGTCCGACAGTGCCGGGCTGGAACGCTGGCAGGCCGCCCTGGAAGCAAGGCTGCCGGAATCCCAGCTTTCCGCCCTGGCTGACCGGGCCAAGAAGGCCAGCCGGCCGGGCCTGCAGGTGCGCGTGGGCAACATCGCATTCGAGCCGACCCTGGCGGAAACCGAGGTCACGCGCAGCGCCCTGCGGGAGCGCATCTATAGCCAGGTGAATGCCGAGCTGAAGCGCCTGAAAGCCGCCTTCCCGGAGCGGAATTACCGCGTGGGCGCCATTGATTTCTTTGAGACCAGCACGCCGCGGCCGATGATGGTGAAGCGCAGCGGCAATATGGAAATGATGGCCGCCGCCGCCCCGCAGGCCGATATGATGGAAGGGGTGCAGGACAAGCTGACCATGGGCGCCCGCGTCACCCTGTCGGCCTTCGCCGCACCCTGACGGTAAAAGGGTGGGGGTTTGCACACCCCCACCCATCGCCCCTGTTACAGCAAATCCCGCAGCAGCGGCACCAGCGGGATATCCGCCGGCGGCATGGGGTAATCCCCCATGCGGGCCGGCTTTACCCAGGCCAGTTGCTGGCCTTCCAGCGGGGTGGGCGTACCCTTCCAGACCCGCGCCGCGAAGACCGGCATCAGCAGGTGGAAATCCGGGTAGGAATGGCTGGCAAAGGCGATGGGGAAGAGACAGCTTTCCGCCGTCTCAATCCCCAGTTCCTCCCGCAATTCCCGCACCAGGGCCGCTTCGGGTGTTTCCCCCGCATCAACCTTGCCGCCAGGAAATTCCCATAGACCCGCCATGGATTTGCCCGGCGGGCGCTGGGCCAGCAGCACCCGGCCATCCGCATCCACCAGGGCCACCGCCGCCACCAGCACAATGCGGCTGGGGCGGTGGGCCGGCGGCTCCTGCCAACAGGGCGTGTCGTTCTGGCTCACGACCGGTAGCTGCCATTAATGTCGATATAGCCGTGGGTCAGGTCGCAGGTCCACACCGTGGCGCTGCCGGAGCCGAGGCCGATATCCACCTCGATCAGGATTTCCTTGCCCTTCATATGGGCGGCCACCGGCGCTTCATCATAGCCCGGTACTTCCATCCCGCTGGCGCAGATCTGCACACCGCCGACGGAGATCACCAGCAGGTCGCGGTCGGCCCGTTCACCCGAACGGCCCACGGCGGCAACGATGCGGCCCCAATTGGCATCTTCCCCGGCCACGGCGGTCTTCACCAGCGGGGAATTGGCCACCGTCATGGCAATGCGCTTGGCGGCGGCATCGCTGTCGGCACCCTTGACGCGGAGTTCGACGAACTTGGTTGCCCCCTCGCCATCGCGGATGATCTGCTGGGCCAGATCCAGGCAGACGGCATCCAATGCAGCCTGGAAGGCGGCAAAGCGCGGATCGTCAACGCTTTCAATCGCCCCATGCGCCGCCTTGCGGGTGGCGCACAAAACCAGCGTGTCAGAGGTGGAGGTGTCGCCATCCACGGTAATGGAATTGAAGCTGCGGTCCGTGGTGGCCGACAGTGCCGCCTGCAGCGGCGCATGGGCGATATTGGCGTCGGTGAAGACATAGGCCAGCATCGTCGCCATGTCTGGGGCGATCATGCCGCTGCCCTTGGCAAAGCCGGCCACGGTGACGGTGACACCATCAATGGTGGCCGTGGCCGACGCGCCCTTGGGGAACGTATCCGTGGTCATGATGGCCCGCGCCGCCACTTCCCAGGCTTCCCCTTCCGCAGGCACCAGCTTGGTGAAGGCTTCCGGCAGTGATTTTGCGATCAGGTCGGCGGGCATGGGCTGGCCGATGACGCCGGTCGACGCCGGGAAAATTTCGCTGGTCTTGCAGCCGGCAAGGCTGGCGGCGGCGTCCAGCGTGGCATCCACGAACGCCTCGCCAGCCTTGCCGGTAAAGGCGTTGGAATTGCCGGCATTCACCACCAGCGCCCGTACAACCCCACCCTTCAGATGGTCGCGGCAGCGATGCACCGGGGCGCTGGCCGTCAGCGAGCGGGTCAGCACGGCGGCAACGCTGGACCCTTCATCCAGCACCGCCACCATCACATCATTGCGCGGCGTCTTGTATCGGATGCCGGCACGGTGCCCGGCCAGACGCAGGCCGGCGATGGGCGGCAGCGACGGGAAGGAAGCGGGGGCAAGCGGAGACACGGCCATGGCGATACTCGCGGGCTGGGCGGTTGAGACAGTCCGCGCATCAAGCCGATGTGGGGCCGGATGGTCAAGTGTGGCTTGTGTGACGGGGGGCTATTAGCTGTACGGTCGGGAAGTAGGTACGGTAGCGTGCAATATCTCGGGTCAGGAGAGGGAGCCCGGTAATTGCGGCATGAGCGCCGATGAAAAAATCGGGAAGCACACCCCTCCGGCTACCCCCCGCGCGGCGGTAACGCTGAAATACCTTTCCTGCCAGAAACAGGGCTGCGGGCGGTATCTCCGCCAAACCAATGCCTGCCTCAGCCAATACCGCATCCAGATCCTCAATCCTTTCGAAGCGGACCGAGAGTTCAGCATAGACAACGCCATTAATAATCAGCGGCCCCTTTGTGGCCGCGATATCTAATTGCTGGATCGACCAGTCCGCCCAGGTCGGATCGTCGGTGACGATATCCAACAGGATGTTGGTATCGACCAAAGTCACGCCTTACCCCTCGCCACGGGTCAATGCCATGATCTCTGCTGTGCTGGGGCCCTTTCCGGCCCGCCCCCGGAGCACCTCGAAACGGCTGGGTTGAACAGGGCCATCCAGCTTGACCAGAACGACACGGCCATCTGGGGCCAATTCAAAATCAACGGCAGTGCCCGGCTGAATCCCCAACCGGTCCCGCACGGGCTTGGGGATCGTGACCTGCCCCTTTGATGTCACGGTGGTGGCCATGATCGCCCCGGTAATACCTGATGACTAATTAGTAATACATAGCACCTTAGAGCCGGTGTGACCAGCCCGACAGAACCAGACTAAACCCCTGCCCCCACGCTGACATAGCTGGAAACGCCCCGAATATGTTCATCCACCGCCAGCCGGTGGGACAAGGGCGGGAAGGCGCGTTGGGTGCAGTCCAACCTGGGGCAGACGCGGCAATTCACCCCCACCGGGGTGGCCGCGTCCAGGTTGGACAGGTCCAAGCCATCGGCATAGACAAGCTGGCCGGCATGGGCGATGTCGCAGCCGATGGCGATGGCGAAATGCCGGGCCGGCTGTTTCCAGCCGCCGCCGGGCTTGGACACACTGCGCACGATGGAGAGATAGGCACTGCCATCGGGCATGCGGGCGATCTGGGTTTGAATCTGCCCCGGCTGGCGGAACCCATCATGGATGTTCCAGCGCGGGCAGGCCCCGCCGAACCGGGCGAAATGGAAGCCGGGCGCCGCACTGAACCGCTTTGACATGTTGCCCGCCTGATCGGTGCGGGCAAAGAAGAACGGCACCCCCTTGGCACCGGGCCGTTGCAGGGAGGTCAGGCGCTGGCACACCTGCTCATAAGACGCCACAAAACGCCGTTGCAGGATTTCGATATCGTAACGAACCTCGCGCGCCGCCGTCAGGAACCGTCCATAGGGCATCATCATTGCGGAGGCGAAATAATTTGCCAGACTGACCCGGGCTAAACGGCGCGACTCTTCATGCCCGAAAGCGCCACGTCCGATGGCGGCATCCAATGCTGCCCCTTGGCCCAGCAGGGCGGCCTGTGAGGCCAGATGGAAAACCCGTCCGGCCGGGTCCAGCATTTCGGAGATCAGCACCCGCTTGGAATGCCGGTCATAGCGGCAGACGGCCCCGCCCATCACCGGCTGCGGCATCAGCCGCACCCGCACGCCGTGGCGCTTTTCAAGGTACGCCGACAGGCTGCCCTGTAAATTGCCGCTGTCCAGATCCGCGCTGATCCACATTTCCTCCGCCGCTTCCTCCAGCTCGGGGAAATGGTTCTGTTCGGCCTGGAAAAACTCCGACACTTCTTCCTGCGGGAAGGCCTGCGCCCCCATCACCTGCAGCTTGTCCCGGTCGGCCACCTTTTCCGCCAGCCCGCCCAGATCCTCCCGCGCCTCCCGATAGGCGCGGTAGAGCGCCACCACGGCGTGCCCCAGTGTGGGGGCGACGGCCGCAAATTCCTTCATGTCCTGGGTCTTGATGTCACCGGCTTCAAACAGCGGATCGGCGAAGACTTCGCGCAGGGAGGCGACCAGCCGGGTCTCGTCATCCTCGGCAAAGCTGGCCATGTCGATGCCATAGACCGACGCGATTTTCAGCAGCAGCGGCACGGTCAGCGGGCGCTGGTTTGCCTCAATCAGGTTCAGATAGCTGGGGGAGACGCCAATCTCCTCCGCCATTTGCGCCTGCGTCATCTTCAGGTCACGGCGCAGCCGGCGGACCTTGTGGCCCAGCATCGCCTTCTTTTCAGACATGGGCCTGCCCCTTAAACGCCGAAGTCCTGCTTCACCTTGTCAATTTACAAAATTTACAACATCACAGCAATCGTCATTACAAGCTGTGACAGCAACACTATTTTACGAAAAGCATCATATTGAACATTTTATTTCGCAACGCCATTCTTCCCTCATGAACGTTGCACCGCACAAGCGAAACAAGTGCAGCGCCCGCGAAACGGAAGCCGGACACAAGGCTTCGATCTTGAGGAGTGACACCATGGCCCCGCTGGATAACGGCTCTACCCCCGTCGATCTGAACAGCATCCACGCCAAGCGCTATGACGGCATCAAGCGTGACTATACGGCGGAAGATGTGCGGCGGTTGGCCGGGTCGGTGAAGATCGAATATACGCTGGCCGAGATGGGCGCCCGCCGCCTGTGGGAATTGCTGCACACCCGCCCCTATGTCCATACGCTGGGCGCCTTCACCGGCAACCAGGCTTTGCAGCACGTCAAGGCCGGCCTGGAAGCGATTTACCTGTCCGGCTGGCAGGTTGCGGCCGATGCCAATCTGGCCGGGCAGATGTACCCGGACCAGTCGCTCTATCCCGCCAATTCCGTGCCCGCCGTGGTGAAGCGCATCAATAATGCCTTCCAGCGCGCCGACCAGATCCAGACGGCGGAAGGCAAGGGCGACACCTACTGGTTCGCGCCGATCATCGCCGATGCCGAAGCCGGTTTCGGCGGCCCGCTGAACGCCTTTGAACTGATGAAGGGCATGATCGAGGCCGGTGCCGCCGCCGTTCACTTCGAAGATCAGTTGGCATCGGAGAAGAAGTGCGGCCATCTGGGCGGCAAGGTGCTGATCCCGATCCAGCAATTCATCCGCACCCTGAATGCCGGCCGTCTGGCCGCCGATGTCTGCGGCACCAGCACCCTGGTGGTGGCCCGCACCGATGCGGAAAGCGCGCAGTTGATCACGTCGGATGTGGATGAGCGCGACCATCCCTTCATCGACCGCAATGACCGCACGCCGGAAGGCTTCTTCCGCATCAAGAAGGGGGTGGGTGTGGATTACTGCATCGCCCGTGCCCTGGAATATGCCCCCTATTCCGACCTGATGTGGTGGGAAACCAGCAAGCCGAACCTGGACGATGCCCGCCGCTTCGCCGAGGCCGTGCACAAGAAGTTCCCCGGCAAGATGCTGGCCTATAATTGTTCGCCCTCCTTCAACTGGAAGGCCAACCTGGACGATGCCACCATCGCCAAGTATCAGGCCGAGCTGGGCGCCATGGGCTACAAGTACCAGTTCGTCACGCTGGCCGGCTTCCACAGCCTCAACCTCGCCACCTTCGAACTGGCCAAGGGCTATAAGGAACGCGGCATGGCGGCCTATTCGGAGATGCAGCAGCGTGAATTCGCTGCCGTCGAACAGGGCTTCACGGCGGTGAAGCACCAGCGCGAGGTCGGCACCGGTTACTTCGACGCCGTGGCCGTGGCCATCTCTGGCGGTACCTCTTCCACCACCGCCATGAAGGACTCGACCGAAACCGACCAGTTCCACTGATCCGGTTGGGAAGCCTTTGAATCGGCACCCGTCTTTCCTGAAGAAGGCGGGTGCCCATTGGGGCGGGGGGCTGCATCCCCGTCCCCGCCAAGGGCCTTGGGTTAGGCATCGTGCCTGTTCCTCTCACGCTGGATGGGGAGGGGGATGGGCACGGAGATCAGACGGCGCGATGGATCGCCGATCCTGTTCAGCCGGACGTAAAGGCCCCTTTCTCTGCTCTCCCAGACTCCCGCGTATCAGTGAAAGCCGGCCCCCGTGCGACAGGGGGGCCGGCTTTTTCTGTTAAGCGCCCTCCGAAGTCGCTTGACCAAATTCCATAACTGGAACAATTTCTCATTTATGGAACAAACACACACCCTTTCCCTGGATGATCGTCTGGCGGCCCGGCTGGCGCAACTGCGTCAGGAGCAGGGCTGGTCGCTGGATGAATTGGCCGACCGCAGCGGTATCAGCAAAGCCACCCTGTCCCGGTTGGAACGGGGGGAAACCAGCCCCACCGCCAGCCTGCTGGGCCGGCTCTGCACCGCCTATAACCGCACCATGTCGCGCTTGCTGGCAGAGGTGGAAAGCAATCCCGTCAGCCTGCTGCACCCGGATCAGCAACCGCTCTGGGTGGACCCGGAAACCGGGTTCCGCCGCCGGGGCCTGTCCCCGCCCGCTGCGGGGCTGGACACGGAACTGATTGAGGGGACGCTGCCCGCGGGCGCCAGTATCGCCTATGACGCGCCGCCCGTGGCCGGGCTGGAACAGCATATCCTGATGCTGGAAGGGGAGATGGAATATCGCCTGCACGGCACGCCCCACCATCTGCGCCCTGGCGATGTGCTGCGCTTCCGCCTGTTCGGCGCTTCCCGTTTAACCAATCCGGGGCCCGGCCCCGCCCGCTACCTGATCGCCATCACCCGTCCCTGAGGGGTATCATGATTTATGATCTTGTTGAACCCGCCGGCCCTGACCTGCCGGCGCTGCTGCCCGATCTTGTCCGCATGGTGCGGGCCTGTGTCGATGGTGGCGCCTCCATCGGTTTCATCCAGCCCTTCGGGGAAGCGGACGCCAGTGCCTTCTGGCAGGGGCTGTTCCCCGCCATCCAGGCCGGAAAGCGCCGGCTGCTGGTGGCGATGCAGGGTGGCCGCGCTATCGGCACGGTACAGGTTGTGCTGGATCAACCCGCCAATGGCCGGCACCGGGGCGAGATCGTGAAGCTGATGGTGCATCCCGATGCGCGGCACCAGGGCATCGCCCGCGCCCTGATGCAACGGATCATCGAGATTGCCCGCGATGAAGGCAAAAGGCTGCTGGTGCTGGACACGCGGGAAGGCACGGTGGAACCGCTTTATGCCGCGCTGGGATTCCAGTTGCTGGGGCGGATCCCGCTTTATGCCCGTGACCCGGATAGCGACCATATCGCCGCGACCAGCATCATGTACCGCATCCTGCCGGAGCCACTGATGGGGCTGGAGATCACGGATGCTGACCCGGCGGCACCCGATGCAACTCCCCTGCTGGATGCCCTGTCCGCCAACCTGCTGGCCCGGTTCGGCAGCGATGGCCGGCGCGGGCTGGCCGGGTGGGAACAGGTGGCCGATCGCAGCACCTTCGCCCTGGCCTGGCAGAACGGGGCCGCCGTGGGCTGTGGCGCTGTCCGGCCCCTGGATGGCGTGGCGGAAACGGCGGAAATCAAGCGCATGTATGCCGTCCCTGGCACTTTGGGCATCGGGGCGGCCCTGCTGTGCTGGCTGGAAGCCCGTGCCCGCAGCCTGGGTTACCGGCATCTGGTGCTGGAAACCCGCTGGGCCAATGACCGCGCCATCGCCTTCTACCGCCGCCACGGCTATCGCGTGATCGACAATTACGGCCCTTATGTTGGCCGGGCGGAATCCGCTTGCTTTGGCAAGGCGCTATAAAAGAGGCCTGTCGGGGATGGCGTGCGCCAAATGGTTGACGCCATCCCCGCGCCCGCACAGGATGCGCGCACAGGTTACAGGCTGGAAGGAGTGGCACCATGGGACGTTTGCAGGATCGCGTGGCCGTGATCACGGGGGCCGGCAATACGGTTGGCCGTGCCGTTGCCCTGGCCTTCGCCCGCGAAGGGGCGGAACTGGTGCTGCAATATGAGGATGAGGGCCAGGCCGCCGCCGTGGCGGAAACCGCACGCGAGGTGGAACGGCTGGGCCGCCGCGTGCTGGCCCTGCGGGGGGAGATCAACACCCCCAACGGCGCCTATTCCCTGGTGGAAGGGGCTGTCAGCGGCCTGGGCCGGGTGGATATCCTGGTCAATAATGCCGGCCTGCGCCCCGCCGTGCCGGTAACGGACACCACGGCGGAACAGTTCGATCTGGTGATGACGGCCAATGTACGCTCTGCCTTCATGGTCACGCGCATGGTGCTGCCACTGATGTTCCAGCAGAATTACGGCCGCATCGTCACCACCGTGTCGGATGTGGCCTATCATGGCGCGCCGGGCTACACGCTTTACGGTGCCGCCGCCGGTGCCCTGCTGGGCTTCACCCGCAGCCTGGTCCATGATATCGGCCCGCGCAATGTGACGGCCAATTGCGTGGCACCGGGCGCGCTGGACCCCAAGGCCGGCAGCGATATCGCCCTGGCGGGGATGGAATCGCTGCGCCGGTCCCTGCCCAGCCAGCGGCTGGGAGAGGTGGAGGATGTGACCCCCGCCTATCTTTTCCTGGCATCCGACGATGCCCGCCACATGATCGGCCAATGCATCAGCCCCAGCGGCGGCGCCATCATGCTGTGAAGGCAGGCCCCCGGACGGCACGCCGCCGGGGCCTTTAGAGTTTGTCAGGTGTAGGTTGGATCAACCTACACCGTCACCCATGCTGCGGCCGGGGTGACGGTAGTGAGGACCATGTCCGATTCCAACTAAACCGGACACACTCTAGCCCCCCTTCTTCTCAATCCACCGGCTCATAGGCCAGCACCGCATCAAAGGCGGCGTTGGCCGGGTCGATATTGGCGGTGACCGGGTCCAGCCGGCCCAGCACCTTGCGCACAAAACGGCTGGCGACCAGCCATTTGCGCCGGTCGCCCCAGGCCAGTTCGGCCACCGCCTCCTCACACAGAAGCGATGCGGCCAGCGTGTCGGCCATCAGCGTCAGCAGGCGGCGGCCATGGCGGGGGCCATGGTCCGGATTGCGCCGCAGATAGGACAGGGCGGCGCGGCATTCCTCCACCGCCCCTTCCAGGATATCGGCCACCTCCTCCACCGCCGGCTCGTGGTGGCTGGTGGGCAGGTCGGCCAGGATGGTGCCGACACGGGCCAGGAAAATCTGGTCGCCATGTCGCTTGCCCGCCACCAGCCGCAGCAGTTCCAGCGCCTGGATATTGGCCGGCCCTTCCCAGAGCGATACGACCAGACAGTCACGATACAGGCGCGAGGTGACCATCTCCGCCGTATAGCCATTGCCGCCCACAATCTCCACCGCCTGCCGGCAGGCGGTCACGGCCTGCTCTGCTGTGCGGTACTTGGCCAGGGCCGTGACCAGACGCAGCCAGTCACCGCCATCATCGGGGTCGGCCAGATTGGCATCGAAGGCGAAAACGCTTTCAAAGGCCAGGGCGGTGCCGGCCTCCAACTCCATCTGCATATCCAGCAACTGGTCCTGCACCATGGGGTAATGGCGGATGGGATGGCCAAAGGCATGGCGATGGGTGGCCCAGCCCGCCGCTTCCACAAAGGCCCGGCGATGCAGGCCGGCGGACCCGACGGCATTGTGGATGCGGCTATATTCCAGCGCCGCCATCATCGCCTTCAGCCCGTCTGGCGGGGGTGCCACCTCCACCGCGAACGCCCCGTTCAGGTCCAGTTCCGCCGTGGCCAGGCCCAGCGTGCCCGCCTTCTCCTTCAGCCTTCGGGTGCGGTAATGGTTGGGTGTGCCATCAGCCAGATGGCTGGGCACCAGATAGCAGCCGAGACCCCGCCCGTCCGGCGCCGCCCCATCGGGCCGCGCCGTGGCCAGCGCCAGCCCGGAGCCGGCATTGCTGGTGAACCATTTCACCCCATGCAGCCGATAACCATCATTGCGCGCTTCCGCCCGTGTGGTGGTGGCGCCGACATCGGACCCGCCATGCTGTTCAGTGGCCCAGGTACCGCCGGACAGGGCATGACCATCCATGCGCACCATGTCGGGAAGATAGCGGCCCCGGATATCCGCCGGGGCCAGCCGGTCCAGCACATGCGCCACCGCCCCGGTCATGGTGACGGGGCAATGGATGGAGATATCGGCCTGGGACAGCATATAGCCCATGGTGAAACACACGGCATGGCTGGGCGCGCCCGTTGGCCCCACCCCTTCCGCCGTATAGGGCAGGCCCACCGCACCCCGGCGATAAGCCTCGGCATGGCAGGCCAGATAATCGGGGTTGAAGATGATGCGCCCGGTGCGGTTGCCGTCCAGGTCATAGGCATCCAGGCGCGGCGGGGCGAAACGGTCGGTATATTCGGCCTGCCGGTCCAGCGCATCACCGACCCAGGCACCAAATTCCGACAGACGCCCCTCATGCTGTTCCAGCACCGGGCCGGCGCGGCGTTCCAGCAGCCGGATCAGGTTGGTATCGGTGTCGAAGAAATTGCTGCCGCGGGCGGTGCGCGGATAATCGGCTGCATCGGTCATGGCGTTTCCCCTTTGTCCCAGGATGACGCATCCACCGGACGGGGAAAAGGACGCGATGGGGAAAGGTTGCCCTTTCCCACTTCCCCCGGCTTTGCCACACTGGAGCCATGACAGCGGAAAAAGGTTTCACGATCGGGGGTGCCCTGTCCGATTGGGCGGCGTCACTGACACATATGCTGGACGGGCCGGCCTCGGTCTTCTGGTGGCCCAGCCTGCTGCTGGCGGCGGGGGCGACCGGCTGGTTCTTATGGCGGGAACCGCCGGGCCGGGTGGATTGGCGGGCCTATCTGCGCGAAGCGCCTGTGGATGCCGGCCTTTTCCTGGCCGGCTCCGTTTTACCCTTCCTGCTGACGCCGTGGCTGATCGCCCTGTCCCAAGCCGGCGGTCGTGTCGGCGCCTGGATGGGGGGCGGGGTGGTGGAAACGGCCGCCGCACCCGGCTGGCCGGCTTTGCTGGCCTGTGCCGCGATGGGCTTCATTGCCGGTGATTTCGCCCTTTACTGGACCCACCGGCTGTTCCATGCCGTGCCCTTCCTGTGGCGGATGCACCGGATGCACCATGCGCCATCGGTCCTGACGCCGCTGACCGCCTTCCGCTTCTGGCCGTGGGAGCAGGTGGTGCATATGTCGGTCAATATGGTGGCCCAGGGGCTGGGCTTCGGCCTTGCCGCCGCGATGTTCGGCAACAAGGTGGTGCCGCTGGACCTGCTGGGCGTGAATATTTTCACCCTGGTCTGGGGCACGCTGTTCACCCATCTGCGGCACAGCCCGGTGCCCCTGCGCTATCCGCGCCTTCTGTCGCTGGTGCTGGTGTCACCGCATATGCACCAGCTTCACCATTCCGCCGATCCGGCGCATGTGGACCGCAACTTCGCCACCGTCTTTGCCTTCTGGGACGGGCTGTTCGGCACGTTGATCCTGCCGCGGCGGGGGGAACGGTTCCGCTTCGGGCTGTCAGCCCCCGTCATTCCCGCCCCACCCAGCGCTGCGGCAGGGTTGCCGATAGCGCCAGATCAGCCAGCCGCGCCACCAGCCACAGGGTCAGCAGCGGCAGCACCACAATCTTGACGATATAGGCGATGGTCAGGTCGATCACGATATCGGCCAGATCGCCAGCCACTGCGAACGCCTTGGAAAGCTGGGCCGCCGCATCGCCATAGGACCGCAGCCGATCCAGCCAGCCCTCCCCCTCTCCCGCCTCTGGCACGCTGGGCAGGTTGAGCGCTGCCAGACGCGCGTCCGCCGCCTCAATCCGGGGGGTGACCAGGGCATCGGCCACCATTTCCGTGCCCAGCACGGTCAGCGGCAGGCCGATCTTGGCCAGCAGCGCCGCCCAGACCAGCAACATCCCGGCCCGCCGCCCGGCCCGGCCTGCCCCGCCCGGCACCCAGAGCGCCAGCACCACCAGGACCAGCCCCGCCGGCAGCAGGACCGTGAGGCCGAACCCGTCACCCGCCTGCACCAGCAATTGCGCCCCGCCCAGCGCCACCGTGGCGGTCAGCATCACGGCGCCGAACCGTTCCACCAGATCATTGATCGGGTCCAAAGCCTGACCGGGGGACACCCCGCCCTGAAGCCCGACCCCGGCTGACACTTGCGTGGATTGCGCGACGGAGATGGCGGCATCCACCGCCCGTGCCGTGGCGAACAAAGCGGCGGCGCGGGTGAAATTCTCCTCCAGCACCTGCTCGCCCCGCGCCGCCAGGGTCTGGGGCAGCAGCGCCTTTTCCAGTCGGTCCACCCAGCCCAATGCCGCCACCAGGGCCAGCAGCAGCAGGATGGCGCCGGTCAACAGCCGGTGTCGCCAGGGATTCGGGGGCGCACTCGCCATCATATCGTTCATCAGGGCCTTCCGGTCAGGGATCGGGCAGGCCCCAAGGCTGGACAGGCCGGCGCCGCCTGTCCAGGGAAAAGCCGGCGGGTCCGGCAGCGGGAATGGCTATGCCGCCGCTACAAACTCCATTTCTGCTTGGCGGCGGTCAGCAGGGTCCGCACCTTGGACCGCACCACCCCATAACCCCAGAGCGACAGGGCCGCGCGTGCCGACAGGCGGGCCACCAGACCCAGCCGACCGGTATAGTATTTTGCCAGCGCCTTGGTCCGATCCACCACCTGATCGGCGACAGCGGCGGGATTGACGGCGCCGGTCGGCCAGGCCTGTTCCACCTGTTCGGCGATTTTGCAGGCGGGCGGCAGGGTGATGCCGCCGCCATCGCGCAGCAGCGGGATGATGGGCAGGAAAGGCTGGCCCCGGTCATCGCGGGCGATGCTGCCATCGACCTCCCGCGCGTAATAAGTGGCGGCAAAAGGCTGGTCCCGCCAGCCATCGAACAGCGGGTTGTCCGCCGGCAGCACCATATGGTCCATCAGCAGCTTCTGCGCATTGCGCCGGCCCAGCATGAAATCATGCACCCGCTGGCGGCGGGAGATGAAGCCGCCGAACCCGCCCAGGAAGCCGCAGGCCAGGCTGTATTTACCGTTCACCGGCTGCGCCTTCTTCGGCACCACGATGAAACGGCTGAACACATCCTCCTCATTCGCCAGGATCAGATCCTTGGGCCGGAAGCGGGCCTGCCCCTTGGTCACACTCAACAGGTTGGTGAGGGTGTTGGGCAGGCTCATCTCCGCCAGGGTGGCGGGGCCATAATCCGGCACGGCGGGGAACGGATCGACCATCAGCACGCTGCGCGTCGCCTCCGTCCCCGATCGCGGGTTGCGACCACAGCCCCCGGCCAGGATGTCGCGCGCCACGCCGAACGGGTCATTGTCGATCACCCCGCCATCAATGGCGATATAGGGCTGGGGCTGGCGATAGGCCGGGTCCGATGGCAGGGGCCAGTCCGGCCCCTTGGGCGATGCCACCACGGGTTTTCCATCCTCCCCCGCGAAATAGACCTTGTAGGCATAATCGGCAGGGCGGGATTCCATCTGCCGGGGTGGCAGGCCGACGGGAAAGGCACCGCTGGCCACGGCCGCCGCTGTCAGCCGCGCCCATTCCGTCGCCGGGGCCGGCGGCCCCAGCAGCGACAATTCATCCGGGAAGGGGGCTTGGCCCGGCTGGCCGCCGGGCACGCCGATGGCAAAGCGGGCCTGATCGGCATGCATCATCATGCCTTGCCCGGCATCACTGCCGGCAAAGGGGACGAAATAGGGCACGCCCCGGCTGTTGGACTGGGTCAGGATCACCCGCAGCGGGTCGGCCAGCCAGGACCGCTGGATGACCGGCAGGGCGCAGGCATCGGACAGGGCCTGCCCGGCAATGACATCCAGCGCCGTGCCATCCAGCAGCGACAAAGGTGCCTTGTTATCTGCCAGATCCTTGTCCGCCAGCAGCTTGTCGATGCCGATCCGGTTGACCCAGGTGTCGAAGATCGGGTTGCCGGTGGCCGCGTCCAGCGATCCGGCGCCGCCATTATTGGGGTCCGTGGCATGGTGGGTGAAGCGCCGGTCGCGCAGCACAGCCAGCAAGGCCGCATTCATCGCGCCCGCCGAGGCACCGGTAATGACCCGCAGCAAAACCTTATGGTCGGGCACCAATCCTGCCAGGGCGGGATCATCCTTGGCCGCGTGCCACACATCCAGCGCCTGGACCAGCAGGTCCATCACCCCGGCAATATAGGCCCCGGCGGAAATGGCGCCGGCACTGGTCAGCCCCAGCTCAAACGGCTCTCCCGGCAGCACCGGCGGCGGGCGCACGGGCGGGGACAATTCCGCTATCGGGTAGGTGCCATCGGCTGCCGCCTTCACGACCAGACCGCTCATCGCCTTGCCCCCTTCAGCTTGCCATCGGCATGGTCCGATCCTGTCTGAAATACGGGAATAAGTACAACCTGTTTTCTATTCCCGATAGTTGCCGCACAGGCCAATGATCCCAAAGAAAGCATGCCCGCCCCGGCGGGGGCGGTGATTGACCGGCAGCGGCCATCGCCCTAGGGTGCCGGCGCAATTTCCCCTTTTGTCATGGTGATGACGATGAACGAACAGGAACTGGCGTTTGCGGCGAAGGCTTGGCCGTTTGAGGAGGCACGCAAACTGGTCGCGCGCCTTGGCGGCAAAGCCCCGTCCAAAGGCTATGTCCTGTTCGAGACCGGCTATGGCCCATCGGGCCTGCCGCATATCGGCACCTTTGGCGAGGTGGCGCGGACCACCATGGTACGCCGCGCGTTTGAACGCATGGCCCCTGGCGTGCCCACCCGCCTGTTCGCCTTTTCCGACGATATGGATGGCTTGCGCAAGGTGCCGGACAATGTGCCCAACCGCGACCTGCTGGCCCAGCATCTGGGCAAGCCGCTGACCAAGGTGCCGGACCCGTTCGGCACACATGAGAGCTTTGGCCACCATAACAACGCCATGCTGCGGGACTTCCTGGACCGGTTCGGCTTTGAATATGAATTCCAGTCGGCCACCGACTGGTATTCGTCCGGCCGGTTCGACCATGCCCTGCTGTCCGTGCTGCGCCACTATGATGAGGTGATGGCCGTGATGCTGCCCACGCTGGGCGCGGAACGGCAGGCAACCTACAGCCCCTTCCTGCCCGTCAGCCCCTCCACGGGCCGGGTGTTGCAGGTGCCGCTGCTGGAGCGCAATGCCGATGCCGGCACCATCGTGTTTGAAGATGAGGACGGCAAGAAGGTCGAGGTGCCGGTCACCGGCGGCCATGTGAAGCTGCAATGGAAGCCGGACTGGGCCATGCGCTGGTTCGCGCTGGGTGTCGATTATGAAATGGCCGGCAAGGACCTGATCCCGTCGGTGGAACTGGCCGGCAAGATCGTGAAGATCCTGGGCGGCACCCCGCCGGAAGGCTTCAATTACGAGCTGTTCCTGGACGAGAAGGGCCAGAAGATTTCCAAGTCGAAGGGCAATGGCCTGACGATGGAAGAATGGCTGCGCTATGCCCCGCCGGAAAGCCTGGCGCTCTATATGTTCAACAAGCCGCGCGCGGCCAAGAAGCTCTATTTCGATGTCATCCCGCGCGCCGTGGATGATTACCTGACCTTCATCGACAAGTTCGACGCCCTGGAACCGGCGCAGAAGCTGGAAACCCCTGTCCATCACATCCATAACGGCGTGGTGCCGAATGATGTGAAGGGCACCGCGGGTCTGAGCTTCGGCCTGCTGCTGAACCTGGCCGGCGCGGCGAATGCCGAAAGCGCCGACGTCATGTGGGGCTTCATCCGTCGCTATGCGCCGGGTGCCAGCCCGGAGACCGCACCGTTCCTGGATAAGCTGGTCGGCTATGCCGTCACCTATTACCAGGATTTCGTGAAGCCGACGAAACAGTACCGCGCGCCTTCCGAACAGGAGCGGGCGGCGATTGCCGAGCTGCGCACGGTGCTGGACGCCCTGGCCACCGATACCCCGGCGGACCAGTTGCAAAATCAGGTGTTCGAGGTGGGCAAGAAGCACGGCTTTACCGAGCTGCGCGCCTGGTTCCAGGCCTTGTACGAAGTGCTGCTGGGCCAGACCACCGGTCCCCGCATGGGCAGTTTCATCGCGCTGTATGGCGTGAAGGAAACCGTCGCCCTGATCGACAAGACGCTGGCGTAACAATACCGGCGGGGGTCGGAAGGCTCCCGCCATCTTGCCCCGGTTTATCCCATGTCCATCGCCGTCGCCGTCGCCGCCCTGTACCGCTTCCACCCGCTGCCCGATCCGGATGCGCTGCGCCAGCCGATCCATGATCTCTGCGCCGCCCATGGCGTGAAGGGCACGCTGCTGCTGGCCCGTGAAGGGATCAACGGCACGGTCGCTGCCGAACATGACGCCATGCATCATGTGGTGGCGGAACTGGGACGGCTGACCGGCATCGGCACGATTGAACCGCGCTGGTCAGAAGCGCCTTCCATGCCCTTCCTGCGGCTGAAGGTGCGGGTGAAGCCGGAAATCGTCACCATCAACGAGCCTTCCGCCGACCCCACAATCCAGGTGGGCACCTATGTGGAGCCGGAGGAGTGGAACGATCTGATCCGCGATCCGCAAACGCTGGTGATCGACACCCGCAATTCGTTTGAGGTGAAGCTGGGCAGCTTCCAGGGCGCGGTTGATCCCGGCACCACCAGCTTTGGCGAATTCCCCGCCTATGTGCGCCGGGAGCTGGACCCGGCCAAGCATCGCCGGGTGGCCATGTTCTGCACCGGCGGCATCCGCTGCGAGAAGGCCACCGCCTTCATGCTGGCCGAGGGGTTTGGCGAGGTTTACCACCTGAAGGGCGGCATCCTGAACTATCTGGAACGGATCGGGCCGGAAGATAGTCTATGGGAAGGGGGCTGCTTCGTCTTTGACGAGCGGGTGGCCCTGACCCATGGCCTGCAGCCGGTGGATGATATTGACCGCTGCCTGGGCTGTGGCGCCCCGCTGACAGCGGAAGACCGCGCCCTTGATGGTTATGAGCGTGGCGTAAGCTGCCATCACTGCATCGACCGTGCGGATGAACCGAGACGCCGCGCCCTGCGCGAACGCCAACGCCAGATCGACCTTGCTGCCAAACGCGGCGCCCATCATCTGGGGCCGCGGGGTTAACCACACCCCTCCACCCATTGCCGGATCTGCCGCATGGCCGGGTGGTCACAGCCGAAGCGTGCTTCTTCCGCCTGCAGAATAGCGTGGAAGGCCCGCAGCTTGTGGGCATTGATGCGCGCTTCCGACAGGGTGAGACCGCCGGCATCGACCAGCAGGTCGATGCAGCGTTCCGCCGCATGCAGCCGGCCCAGCACATAATCCTGCACCCGGTCATTGCGGCTGAAAAAGCCGCCGAACGCATTCATCCGGGCGCTGCGCAACTCCACCGGCGCGCCCGCCCGGCGCAGCAGGCGGGCATCGGGCGGGCCGATCCGGTCCACCTTGATGGCGTAGAACTCATCCAACTCGCCCCAGCCGCTGGTGGAAAAGGTCAGCACATCCCAGAAGGCAAAGCCCAGATAGGATTCAAAAATGTGGCGTCGCGCCGCCGGGCCCAGATAATTCAACCCGACCAGGGCGAAAATCTCATCCACTTCCGCCGATTGCGCCTCCAGCCCCCAGGCGGCGGCAATCTGCGGCAAGGCTTGATCCAGGGCCGCCGGTTCCGGTGGGGCATTACCGCCATTGCCGCGCAACAGCCGGTTCAGCGCGCTGCGCTGGCCGGCATTGAACATGTCCAGCCCATCCGCCACGCGGGGCAGCCGCTCCAGCGCGTTGTAAAGCCCCAGCTTCATCTCATCCAGGTCGGCGGGTTTGGTATCGGCATGTTCCCCCTGCCCGGCCAGGGGATAGATCGCGTTCAGTTCCCGGATCAGGAAACGCAGGCGGCGATCCCGGAAAGCAATGTCGAAATCCCGCAGGAACTGCACCCAGGCCGGCGCCGCCGGTCCCGTTTCACCCTCCCCGCCGGGCGGCAGGTCGATCCGATCAGGCAGCACGCCGCGTTGCCGCGCCCAGCCCTGCAGCGCTTCCAGCATGGTCGCCTGGGCTACCTGATCGGACCGGCCGAGGCAGGGGGCCAGCAGCCGGGCCAGCCCTTCCAGCGTGTTCTCGATCTTCAGACGCAGATAGCCTTCATAGGCGAAGCCGGCCTGTGCCGCCGCGCGCACGCTGGCCGCGTCCCGCCAATGCCGGATCTGTTCGATGCTGGGGGCCGGCGGCAGATCCCCTCCCACCACCTGCGCGACCTGATCGGTCACGCGCGGGCGGGCGGCTTCCAGCATGCCGCGCAGGCGGCGGATACGGTCGTTGCGGGCAGCCAGGGTCAGTAACTCATCGCGCACCGGCTCGTTGCGGGGGATATCGGACAAGGCCCCCCGGATGGTGCGGAAAAAGCCCGGCGCTTCACGTGTGCCCGGCCGGTTATGCGGGGCGGGCTTGGGGTCGATGTAAAGGACACGGCGATCCACCTCGCGATAGGCGGGGCGCCCGGCAATGGCGGCGATGGCAGCGGCGAAGGGTTTGTTGTTCAGCACCGATCCATCAATGAAGCTGGCCTGCTCCGGATCGGCGCCATGGCGGCGATATTCCGCAAAATTACGCTCGAAAAAATGGGCGCGTCCGTCCCAGCTTTGCCCGCGCTCGTTCAGCAACCGGTCGATCTGGCGCAACTGGGCCGGTGGAAAGGCACCGGGAAAGGAGGCAGAGGCCCGCGCGGCAAAGGCCAACCCCGGCACATCGCCATCGCGGAAATCGCTTTCCACCACCCCTTCGCCCCGGCGGCGATAATGGAAGCTGAAACGATGGCGATGTTCCCGCTCCGTCACCTCCGGCGGGTCATGGGCGGGGATACGGGTGGTATAGCCATGGAAATCCGTCGCCGTGACATGCAGTGACAAAGGCAGGCCGCGCGGCATCAGGCTGGCTTCCGGGCGGGTATTGCTGTCACCCATCGCATAGGCCGCATCCAGCAGGAAACCCATCAGCCGGTCGCCATCAAAAGGCGGGGAGAACCAACGCGACCGGGTGAAGAGTGACAGCTTGTCCCGCGTCTCCTGATCAGGCGCCAGATCAGTATAGCGCCGGAACCAGAGCCAGAGCAGTGGGCGCATGAACCATTTGCTGTACTTGCCAGCGCGGTGGCCAGGGGTCAGCAGCCGGGTGACATCGGCATTTTCCAGCCAGAGCCGGGTCAAAGGTTCCAGGTCCAGATCATGGGCCAGGGCGCGGGCCAGCAGCACGGCATTGATGCCCCCGGCACTGGCGCCCGCCGCCACATCGATCAGCACCCGCAACGACAGGTCGGGCAGAAGGTCGGACAGCAGGGCATGATAAACCTGCTCGGTATCTTCCAGCACAGGGGCGGGGCCATGGGGGGGCGCGTGCAGGGCGTGGCTGGCCCGGACCAGCTTCCATAATTCCTTGGTCACCCCGTGCATATAGACGGCGAGGCTGACGCCGCCATAGCAGACCAGGGCGATGCGCAGTTCCTTTTCCTTCACCCCGGCTTCATCCCGATCCGGTTAACCCTTCCGCACTGTGCGGCGGGCAGGCGGCCGGGTCAATCGGCGTGGCGCCCGATCACGGGATCGCTTCAGCCGCTGCCAACAGCGCGGAACAGATGGCGTTGGGATTGTACACGATCGGCCGGCAGCCAGACCGTGACACAGGTTCCCCGGCCCGGCTCGCTCTCCAGTTCAATCCCGCCGCCATGCAGGCGGGCAAGCGCCGCCACCAGCGGCAGGCCGAGGCCGGTACCGCCGGCATGGCGGGACAATGTGCCTTCCACCTGCTGGAATGGCTCCATCGCCTTGGGGATATCCTCGGGCTTCATGCCGATCCCGGTATCGCGCACCACCAGTTCAAACCGCCCGCCGGGCCCAACCCGGGAACCGCAGATGACACGGCCACCGGCGGGGGTGAACTTGACCGCATTGGACAGGAGGTTGGACAGGATCTGCTTCAAGGCCACCTCGTCCGCGCGAATGGGCGGGAGGGTTTCCGTCATCTCGGTTTCCAGGGTGATCCCACCCTTGTCCGCCCGTTCCCGCACCAGACGCAGGCTGGTCCGGATCACACGCGGTATATCCACCATCCGCTCATACAGTTCCTTGCGCCCTGCCTCGATCCGGGACAGGTCCAGGATATCGTTGATCATATCCAGCAGCGCCGTGCCGCTGGCATGGATATCCTGGGCATATTCCACATAGGCATCGGCACCCGCCGGCCCCAGGGCGCGGGTGGCGATGATCTCCGAAAAGCCGATGATGGCGTTCAGCGGCGTGCGCAGCTCATGGCTCATATTGGACAGGAATTCGGTCTTGGCACGGTTGGCCAGCTCCGCCGCCGCCAGGGCCTGCTCCCGGGCGATCTGGTCCTGGCGCCGCTCCGTGATATCGCGGGCCGATCCCTGAAAGGCGATGGCGCGGCCATTCTCATCCCGGATGATCCGGGCCGATACGGACAGCCACAGCTGGCGCCCGTCCCGCCGCCGCACTTCCACCGCCATCGAGCCGGCGGTGCCCTGCTTCAGAAGGGTGCGGGTGATGTCCTCCCGGTTGGCCTGATCGACATAGAGATCGGCAGAGGCATTGGCGACGGAACCTTTCAGATCCTCCTCGCTCTCATAGCCCAGCATGGCGACCAGCGCCGGGTTGGCCGCCAGGAAGCGGCCCTCGATATCGGTGGTGAAAATACCTTCCAGGGCCAGATCATACAGATCACGATATTTGGCTTCGGAGAGGGCCAGGGCTGCCAGCCGCTGTTCCTGACAGGCAATCTGCTGACGCAGAGCTTGGTTCTGGGCCAAGGCGGCGCGCAGCCGGCGCCGGCGGGCGCGGACCTCCCCCCACATGACATGCATGGCCACGCCCAGCGGCACCAGAAGCGCCAGGACGAAACAGATCGTCGCCAGGGGATGCCAGTGTGATGACGGGGTTTGCAGCGCCGGGTCCAGCGCCAACAGATAAAAGAAGCCCGCCACCAGCAGGATGGTGACCAGGGCCAGAATCGCCTTCATCCCCCGTGGATGGCGGCGCAGCCATTCGCACGGGATGATGGAATCAGGGCCCGGTGCCCTTCTTTCCTCATCGCGCATGGTCCTGTCCGTCAATGGCTGATCCCGAGGGGGTTAAAGAAATTGAAAAAACCATGCACCAGCATGTCGTGCGGGCACGATAAGAGTCATTCCCTTGGCAAGTCGTTAATGACATCCATTTCACCCCATGTTCTTTCGTCTAGTCCCCGCTATCCGACAGGAAGGCAGCCATGCCGGATTTCGCCGCCAATACCGCCATTATCGGTGCCGGCCTCGCTGGCCTGGGGGCTGCTGCCCGGCTGGGGCGGTCCGGACTTTCCGTTGATTTGCTTGAAGCGGAGGCCGGTCCCGGCGGTCGGCTGGCGACGCTGGAGATCACGGAAACCGGCCGGCAGTTCGACCATGGCGGGCAGTTCGTCACCGTCCGTGACCCTGCCCTGCGTATGGTCATGGCAGGCCTGCTGGACCGGGGCCGGGCCGCGCGCTGGAACGCCCATATCGTCCGGCTGGAAACCGATGGTTCCGCCCAGCCGCATCCGGTGGAGCGGTTTGTCGGCATGCCGTCCATGGCGGGGCTGGCGGGCGGGTTGGCAGCGGCGCTGCCGCTGACCGTCCGCCCGCATTATGAAACAGGGGTGAGCGCCATCGGGGGAGAGGCCGGCGCCTGGATGCTGCGGCTGACGGATGGCACCGTGGCCGGACCCTATAACCGGCTGGTGCTGGCCATGCCGCCGCACGCCGCAGCATCCTTGCTGCGGGACCGGCTGCCCGATCTGGCAAGCCGGGTGGGGTCTGTCACCATGGCCCCCTGCTGGGCCCTGCTGCTGACCCTGCCGGAGGGGCGGAAGCCCGGCTGGGACGCCGCCTTCATCGCTGGCGCCGGGGGCGAGGACCGGCCTTTTTCCTGGATCGCCCATGATGGCAGCAAGCCGGGCCGCACACCCGGTGGCTGGGTTGCCCACACGGCTGCCGACTGGTCAATACGGCACCGGCAGGATGATCCCGCCCTGGTGATGGAAAGGCTGCGGGCGGCCTTCACCGCCCTGACCGGCATGGAGGCTCCAGCCACGGCAGCCCGCCTGCATTTCTGGCCGGAAGCGCTGCCGCTGGCACCGCTGGAAACCGGCTTTATCTGGGATGCGCCCAACGGGGTGGGGCTGTGCGGCGACTGGTGCCTTGCAACCCGGGCCGAGGCCGCCTTCATCAGCGGCCACCGGCTGGCCGGCGCCATGGGGGCAGCGTGAGCGAGGTAAATGATCGGGATGGGCCCGACCCGGATGATTATGTGCCAAGCCCGTGCGTGCGCAAATGCGGCCTGGACCGGACCGGCCGTTACTGCACCGGCTGCCTGCGCACCCTGGCGGAGATCACCGGCTGGGGGACCATGACGGCAGACCAGAAACGCGCCGTGCGGGCGGCGCTGAAACGCCGCCGCCCTGGCCGGTTTTAGCTCAGGCCCCCGGAACGCCCTTGCTGGTGGAATATTCGAAATGCAGCGCCACATCCGGATGAACCAGCGGATGGATGGCATGCGCCGCCATGGCCGCCTCGGAGAAGCCGCACAGGATCAGCTTCAGCTTGCCCTTATAGGTGGCGATGTCACCAATGGCATGGATGCCGGGGGCCGACGTGGCCAGGGTGCGCTGATCGACCGCGATATGGCCCTTTTCCATATCCAGGCCCCAATCGGCGATGGGGCCCAGATTCATGGCCAGCCCGAAGAAGGGCAGCAGCACATCGGCATCCAGCACCTTTTCCTGATCATCCAGATCGGCCACGCGCACGCCGGTCAGCTTGCCGCCGATCCCTTCCAGGCCGGAAAGCTGATAGGGCACCACCAGTTCAATCTTGCCCGACGCAATCAGCGCATCCATGCGCGACACGCTTTCGGGTGCGGCACGGAACTTGGGCCGGCGATGGACCACCATCACCTTTTCTGCCACTTCGGACAGGGAATTGGCCCAGTCAACGGCGCTGTCGCCGCCGCCGGCAATCACCACGCGCTTGCCGGCGAAATCGGCACGGCGCTTGACCATGTAGAAGACGCCGCTGCCTTCATACTGTTCCAGCCCGTCCAGCGGCGGCTTGTTGGGGCCGAAGGCACCGACGCCGGCCGCGATGATCACGGCTTTGCACTCGATCACGGTGCCCTTGTCGGTGCCAACCACCCAGCCCTCGCCTTCGCGGGTCAGGGTCGTGACCTGCTGGCCCAGATGATAGGTGGGGTTGAAAGGGGCGGCCTGTTCGGTCAACCGGTCGATCAGATCGGCGCCATCAATGGAAGGATGGGCCGGAATGTCGTAAATCGGCTTTTCCGGGTAAAGCGCCGTGCATTGCCCGCCCAGCATGTCCAGCGCATCCACCACATGGGTGCGCATTTTCAGCATGCCGCATTCAAACACAGCAAACAGCCCCACAGGGCCGGCGCCGATAATGACGACATCGGTGGAATGGCGGTTCGGGGACTGGGACATTGGCGCACACTTTCCGGCAACCGGTGACAGATCGCCGGTCTAGGTGCCCCGTTTCGCCGGGAATCGCAAGCCCCGGCGATGAGCATCAAGGAAGTTTATGCCAATTTATGAAATTTTGTTAAACTGACATAACTTTCCTCAGAATGGCCTTTATGCCAATCTTTCGATGATTTATATAAAACTCATAAACTAAGGTAAGGTCGCTTGATATGGACCCGCGGATCAATCCTTACGCACCCGGTGCCGGCTATCCGCCGCCTGAACTGGCGGGGCGGGATGATATTGTCGAACGGGCCTCTATCGCGCTGAACCGTATCAAGGCCGGGCGTCCTTCGCGCAGCATGATTTTCTATGGCTTGCGCGGCGTCGGCAAAACGGTGCTGCTGAACAAGGTGCGATTGGATGCCGAGGCGCAGGAAATAGCAACCGTCCATATAGAGGCACCGGAGGGCAAGTCGCTTCCCGCCGCCTTGTTGCCCTCGCTGCGCTCCACCCTGATCAAGCTGAGCCGGATGGAGGCCATGAAGGCCGGCTTCAGTGGGGTTCTGCGCACCGTCAGCGGTTTGGCGCGGGCGCTGAAGATCAAATACGAGGATATCGAGATCGGACTGGATGGCGGGGATGATGGCCCCGGCGGCACGGGCGATCTGGAAACCGATCTGGTCGATCTGCTGGATACGGTGGGCCGCGCGGCCAAGGCGCAGAAGACCGCCATCATCATCCTGATTGATGAATTGCAGTATATTCGGGAAGAGCAATTGGGATCGCTGATCGCGGCCCTGCACCGGGCCAATCAGAACCAGTTGCCCGTGGCTTTGTTTGCCGCTGGTCTGCCCCAGTTGCTGGGGCTGGCCGGGCGCGCCCGTTCCTATGCGGAGCGGCTGTTTGAATATGTGCCGATTGACCAGTTGGATGAAGAAGCGGCCAGGCTGGCCCTGTGTCGCCCGGCGGAGCGGGAAAATGTGGCCTTTGCCGAGGGGGCGGTGGCAGAGATCATCCAACAGACCCACGGTTATCCCTATTTCCTGCAGGAATGGGGCAAACATAGCTGGGATCTGGCGAGATCCAGCCCCATCACCCAACAGGATGCCGAGGCGGCAACCGCCGCCGCCCTGGCCGAACTGGATGCCAGCTTTTTCCGTGTCCGGTTCGACCGGCTGACGCCTGCGGAAAAACGCTATCTGCGCGCCATGGCGGAACTGGGGGCGGGGCCGCACCGGTCCGGCGATATCGCCGAAAAACTGGGCCGGCCCGTCACCACGGTGGCCCCCACCCGCAACAGCCTGATCGCCAAGGGGATGCTCTACAGCCCGTCCCATGGTGATACGGCCTTCACGGTTCCCTTGTTCGACGGTTTCATGAAACGCATCATGGCGTTTCCGTTTTAAGGGCCTGTATCAGATGACCAGCCTTGTTTTTGATCTTGCCGATGAAGATGCCACGGCGGCCCTGGCCGCGAAGGTAGCCGGCTGGCTGCGGGCCGGCGACATGCTGGCCCTGCGCGGCGATCTGGGCGCCGGCAAAAGCGCCTTCTGCCGGGCCTTGATCCGCCATCTGGCCGATGACCCGGCAGAGGAAGTGCCCAGCCCCACCTTCACCCTGGTGCAGCAGTATGATCACCTGTCTCCGCCGCTCTGGCATTTTGACCTGTATCGGCTGACCGACCCGGCGGAAGTGGTGGAACTGGGCTGGGAGGAGGCGGTGCAGGATTGCGCGCTGGTGGAATGGCCGGACCGGCTGGGACCACTGATGCCGCCCGACCGGCTGGATATCGACATCACCATCACCGGCCCGGACAGCCGCCGCGCTACCCTGACGGGGCGGGGCAAATGGGCGGCACGGCTGGCGGAGGTGGCGTGATGCGGGAAGGAGACATCATCCGCTTTCTGGCCGATGCCGGCTGGCAGGAGGCCGAACGGGTTGCCATGGGGGCCGACTGGTCCACCCGGCGGTATGAAAGGCTGACCCAAGCCGCAGGTCCGCCGCCCAGCGCCATCCTGATGGATGCGGAAGGGGCGGGTGCGGCGCAGGTGCCGCCCTTCATCCAGGTCTGTGATCTGCTGCGCGGCTGCGGCCTGTCTGCGCCCACCATCCACGCCGCAGCACCCGATCAGGGGCTGCTGCTGCTGGAAGATTATGGCGATGACAGTTTTGCCCGGCTGCTGGAAAACGGAGCCGATCCCTGGCCGCTCTACCAGGTGGCAACCGATGTGCTGATCCACCTGCATGACCATTTCCGGCTGGACCAGCCGGGGGCGGCGGGCCTGCCCCGCTATGATCTGGCCCTGTTCAGCGCCCAGGTCGGCCTGTTTGGCGATGCCTATTTCACCGCCGCGGGCCAGCCGCTGACGGCCCTGTCCCGAACGGCCCTGGATGGGGCGTGGCGGGCGGTGCTGGAAAGCGTGCTGGGCCTGCTGCCGGTCAGCCTGCTGCTGCGGGATTACCATCCCGGCAACCTGATGTGGCTGCCAGACCGCGACGGGGTGAAAGCCTGCGGCCTGCTGGATGTGCAGGATGCCGGCATCGGCCCGGTCAGCTATGACCTGCTGTCCCTGCTGGAAGATGCACGGCGCGATGTGCCGCCGGATATCCAGGCCGCGATGCGCCAGCGCTATCTGGCAGCCCGGCCAGGGGTTGAACCGGATGCGTTCAACGCCAGCTATGCTGTGATGGGGGCGATGCGCCATGCCCGCATCCTGGGCCGGGTGGCGCAGCTTTGCGCCCAGGGCGGCAGCCGTCGCCAACTGGCCTTCCTGCCCCGTGTCTGGGGGCAGTTTGCCCACGCGATCCGCCATCCATTGCTGGCCCCTGTCGCCGCCTTCATGGCCGACCATTTGCCCCCGGATGGCGCGGTGGGGCATATTCTGAATTTGGCGAAAGAGGGGGCCTGACGCCCCTTGGGAGAATGATGAATGGGTGACATGCCGAAGCGGGCCATGGTGCTGGCCGCCGGACTGGGAATGCGGATGCGGCCGATCACGCTGACCGTGCCGAAACCGCTGATCGCGGTTGGTGGGCAGCCGATGCTGGACCATGTGCTGGACCGGCTGGCCCAGGCCGGCGTGGAAGAGGCGGTGGTGAACACCCACTGGCTGGCCGACAAGATCAACGCCCATCTGGCCGCCCGCACCGCCCCCGCCCCCCGCATCACCTGTTCGCACGAGAAAGAGGTGCTGGAAACCGGCGGCGGCATCCGCAACGCCCTGCCGCTGTTGGGCGATGCCCCCTTCTTCACCATCAATGCCGATATTGTCTGGCTGGACGGGCCGGTGCCCGCGCTGACGCGGCTGGCCCAGGCCTGGGACCCGGCGAAGATGGATTGCCTGCTGCTGGTAACGCCAACGGCCACCGCCATCGGCTATGACGGGCGCGGCGATTTCCATATGGACCCGGACGGGTTGCTTTCCTCCCGCGTGGAGGGTGAGGTCAGCCCGTTCGTGATGGCGGGCGTGGCCATCATGAAGCCGGAACTGTTCCATGACCGCCCCGCCGGTGCCTTTTCCCAAAGCGTGATCTGGCGGGAGGCGGAAGCCGCCGGCCGGCTGTACGGGCTGCGCCATGATGGCAACTGGTACCATGTCGGCACGCCCGACGCCGTGCCGCTGGTGGATGCGCACTTACGCGACCCGGCGGGCCGGGAAGTGGTGCCGTAAGGGGCATCGCTTCCATCGGCAATAAAGATATTTTGTCACCGGCATTTCCACTCTGTCACCGTCATTCCCGCGAAGGCGGGAATCCAGCAAACGCTTCCCACTGGGAAATAGTGTGAAGGCTGCCACGTCGCATGGTTTCCCGCCTTCGCGGGAAGGACGGAAGAATTGCGGTGGCGCCATGCTTCATCTGACACCTTTTCCCCAAGCCCCCGGTCCCCATGCCCACCATCTTCACCCTGCCGCCAAACCTGTCCTTCGTTGATGCGCTGGCCGCCGGGCTTTGGGTGCGGGCGGGCGGGGATGCGCTGGCGCTGAGCCGCTTCACCATCCTGCTGCCCACGGCGCGCGCCGGGCGGTCGCTGCGGGAGGCGTTTTTGCGCCTGTCCGGCGGGCGGCCCGTGCTGCTGCCACGGATGGCACCGCTGGGCGATGTGGATGCCGATGAAGTGGCGTTGATGCTGGAAGGGCTGGCCGGCGTGGCGGGCGGTCTGGACCTGCCGCCAGCCATCGGGGCCTTACGCCGGCAATTGCTGCTGTCGCGCGCCGTGCTGGCCGCCGGCGACAATTTCGCCAAGACCAAGGCCCAGGCCGCCCGGCTGGGGCGGGAGCTGGCGCGTCTGCTGGACCAGGCCCAGACGGAAGGGCTGGATTTCGACCGGCTGCGCACCCTGGTGCCGGAGGATTATGCCGAACATTGGCAGGTCACCCTGTCCTTCCTGTCCATCATCATCGACCAGTGGCCGGCCATTCTGGGTGAACTGGGACTGGTGGACCCGGCGACGGAGCGCAACAACCGGCTGGCCGCCTTTGCCAAGGCGCTGGAACTGAACCCGCCCGACCATCCGGTGATCGCCGCCGGCTCCACCGGCACCATCCCCGCCGCCGCCGACCTGCTGGCCACCATCGCCCGGCTGCCACAGGGGGCTGTGGTTCTGCCCGGCCTGGACCAGGATATTGACGCCGATACTTGGGCCGCCTTGGACGAGGCGCATCCCCAATTCGCGCTGAAACAGTTGCTGGGCCGGCTGGGGGTGGAACGCGAGGCCGTGAAGCCCTGGCCGGTGCCGGGCACGATCCGCCCCGCCAGCCCCGCCGCCCGTACCCGCCTGATTGCAGAGGCCATGCGCCCCGCCGGCACGACGGAAGCCTGGCGCGACATGGAAGCCATCGACCCCGCCGCGCTGGACGGGCTGCACCGGATTGACGCCACCACCCCGCAGGAGGAGGCTGGCATCATCGCCCTGATCCTGCGCGAAGCGCTGGAGGTGCCGGAACGCACCGCCGCCCTGATAACGCCCGACCGCAATCTGGCCCGAAGGGTGGCGACGGAATTGCGGCGCTGGAACATCAGCGTGGATGACAGTGCTGGCCGCCCCCTGGCCCAGACGCCGGTGGGCAGCTTCCTGCGCGTGATCGCGGATTTCGCCGTGCAGGGTGCCCCTATCCCGCTGCTGTCGCTGCTGAAACATCCGCTGGCCGGGGGTGGGCTGGCGGCGGGTGCCCTGCGCCGGCTGGGCCGCCAGTTGGAAAAGGCCGTGCTGCGCGGCCCCCGCCCCGCCGCCGGGCTGGACGGGCTGCGCCGGGCGCTGGAAAATGCCTCCCGCCGCCAGTTGGACAATCCCGCCCTGAAGGCCGACCTGCTGGCCCTGGTGGACCGGCTGGATGCACGGCTGGGCGCCTTTGTCGCCGCCGTGCAGGATGGGGAAAGCCGGGAACTGATCGACTGGCTGCGCCTGCATGTCGGTGCGGCGGAAGCCATGGCCGCCCTGGAAGAAGAACCCGGCGACGAGCGGTTATGGCGCGACAAGGATGGCGAGGCGGCGGCGGATTTCATTGATGAATTGCGCGATGCCGCTGCCGGATATCCCCTGATGGGCGGGCGCGATTATGCCGGCCTGATGGAGGTGCTGGTGTCAGGCAGGCCGGTGCGCCCGGCCTTTGGCCTGCATCCGCGCCTGCATATCCTGGGCTTGATGGAAGCGCGGCTGCAGCAGTTTGACGTGATGGTGCTGGCCGGGCTGAACGAGGGGACATGGCCCCCCGCCCCGCCGCCCGACCCCTGGATGTCGCGCCCCATGCGCACCCGCTTCGGCCTGCCATCGCCGGAACAGCAGGTGGGACAGGCGGCGCATGACTTTGCCCAGGCCACCGGTGCGCGCACGCTTTACCTTTCCCGGTCGGAACGGGTGGATGGCACGCCGACCGTGCCGTCGCGCTGGTTGCTGCGGCTGGACACGGTGTTGGCCAAGGCGGGCCGGCGGGGGGAGATTGCCGTAGCGGCGGAACGCTACCGCGCCATCCATCAGGCCCTGGACCGGCCGGCGCGGGTACGCCCCTGCCCGGCCCCGGCCCCCACCCCGCCCGTGACCGCCCGGCCCCGCCGGCTGTCCGTGACGCAGATCGAAACCTGGATGCGCGACCCCTACGCCATCTATGCCCGCAAAATCCTGGACCTGGAAGCGCTGGAGCCGATCGATGCCGATCCGGGCGCGGCGGAACGGGGGGAAATCCTGCACAAGGCGCTGGAACTGTTCATCCAGCGCCATCCCAATCACCTGCCACCCAACGCCCTGTCAGAACTGCTGGCCTGTGGCCGGCAGGCCTTTGGCGACCTGCTGGACCAGCCGGGGGTGCAAGCCTTCTGGTGGCCCCGGTTTGAACGGGTGGCCGCCTGGTTCCTGGAAGCCGAATCGGCCCGCCGCCCTGAAACAAAGCCGCTGGCGACCGAGGTGACGGGCAGCATCACCCTGCCCGCCCCCGGCGGCGATTTCATCCTGACCGCCAAGGCCGACCGCATTGACCGCACCGCCACGGGCGGCGTGGTGCTGGTGGATTACAAAACCGGCCAGCCACCCACCGGCAAGGAGGTGCGGCTGGGCAAGGCACCGCAATTACCGCTGGAAGCCTTGATTGCCGAGGCCGGCGGCTTTACCGGCATCGGCCCGGCAGCAGTGGATGGCTTGGAATTCTGGCGTCTGACCGGGGGTGACCCGGCCGGCACCATCCTGCGCCTGCGTGATGATACGGCGGAACTGGCCGCTGATGCCCGCGACGGGCTGCTGGCGCTGATCGCAGCCTTTGACGATCCGACCATGCCCTATCGCAGCCAGCCCCGCCCCGCCTGGGCTCCCCGCTTCACCGATTACGCCCATCTGGCCCGTATCGCGGAATGGTCAGCCGGCGGGGGGGAGGAAGGGTAAGGGGCGGTTCCCCCGCTTGCCCGTCAGGTGAAAAGCAGCTTCGCCGTATCCGCCGCCGCCCTGGCCTGGCGCGCATCGCCAACGATCAGGAACAGGGCATCGGTTTTCACCCGGCGGCCCAGCGGATTGGACAGGATGGCGCCCGTCTCGACGCAGCGGCACCCAATGGGTGTGCCGATACCAGCCTTCGCCAGCGTGACCAACAGGTCCAGCCATTCACCCTCCCACACACGCGGCAGGTCGATGCGGCGGCATTCATCGCCTTCGGCGGTGAAAAGCTGCTCAATCAGCGCTTCGGAGCCGGGGCTGACAATGGCGCGGGCCGCCACCTCCGGATAGCCGTGCATGACGCGGATCGGCTGGGCCTGACCCAGACGGGTCAGCCTTTCATGGTCGCCAATATCCACACATTCCGCCACCAGCGGAACGGTGGGCGCCCGTTCGCGCAGACGCAGCACTGTATCCAATACCCGCGCCGTTGCCTCGCGGTCCGTTTCGGAGTTGGAGAAAACCAGGATGCAGCGCGCCTTTTCCGGCGTAGACCGGGCAAGTGCCTGCGAATCGACCGGCGATCCGGTGACATGCACGATCCCGCGATCGGCAAGCGCCACCGGCAGACGTCCATCCGCGAAGGCGCGGGTCAGCATCTGGACCGGCACGCCGGCCCAATCCTCATGCGCGCGCACCTGATCGACCAGCCGGCCGACATGCTGCACGACATCGCCGCTGGGTTCCCCGATGAGAAGCAGATGGTTGGACAAGTTCCACTCCCAGGCCCCCGTGGCCTTGCGTTCATATTTGCGGCCATACCATTCGGCCAGAGCCGAAACCAGGCTGGCAACGACGAAAATGCCGCCGACATAGAGCAGCAGAACGGTAGCGATCCGGCCGATATCGGTTTTCGCAGAAAGGTCGCCATAGCCGACGGTGACGATGGTGGTGGCCGTCAGCCACAAGGCATCGCCAAGGCCCATGCCCTCAAGCAGCATCATGGCGGCGACATGGGCCGCACAGACCACCGCAACCCAACCGCCCAGCCGCCATAGGCGGGCCTTCACCAGTTCGTCGCCAGCAGCCAGACCGGGCTTGCGCATCAAGCGCAGCAATAGCGCGAACATCGCCTCTCCATTACCAGCAGTGCTGGAGAGGCGTGCCGCAAAAGCGCGGAATTGTCCAGTGGGGGAGAAACAATAGGGGGGAGGCCGCAAAGACCCGCCCTGGCGCCCGTCGTCAGGGGGCCATCATGGTGGCGTCATGCGCCCCAGTAGCGGACCGAACCGGTATCCACATGCACGAAGTTGGACTTGCTGTAGATGCCCACGCCGCCCAGCTTCAGATCGACAGCGGCCTGACGGATCTTGGCAAGCTGGCGGCCCGTCACATTGATGTCAATGGCCTTGCCCTGCATGTGCAGGCTCTTCTTCGCCACACCATCGGACTTGGAGGCCAGCATCGCGTTGGTCTTGGGGCAGCGATAGCCGGAAATCACCTGGAACGGCTCTTCCGTCCGCAGGCGCAGGCGAAGCTGATAGAGCAGGTCCAGCAGCTTGGGGTCCATCTTGCCCTGTTCACCCGTGCGCCAGTCGCGCAGCATCTCATTCACATCCGACAGCGCGGTCGGCAGATAGCGACCATCGGCAAAATACGTGACCTTGAGCTTTTCCGACGTGTGCGGCGACACAAAGGACAGGCTGCGGCGGGGGGAGGAGAGCGGGGCCGCATCGGCCGGGTTGGTCAGGATGGTCGGCATGGCGATGGCGGCACCGGCCCCCAGGACCAGCCCGCCGATCCGGCGCAGGAAGCCGCGCCGTTCACCATCAACAGTCTGAACCAATGGGGAAGAAGGGGACGGGGTAGGAGAGTCAGCGGTGGCGTTGCCAAGGATCAGGTCGGTCGTCGTCGGCCGTGCCACCATCGTGCGTATCCCTTCCGTCTCTGCCACCTCCCGCGACCGTTGCACGGGAGACACTCCATTCCGCAATCTTTTGGGGTAGCCCGCGTGCGCCGCAGGACACGATTGCAGTCATGGCAGATCGAAACCGGGGATGCAAGCAACAAATGGACGAATGGCCTAGGTCATTTTTCCAAGGGAACAATTAGGAAAAACAAGCACGATCAAGGGGTAGGATTCCCCGATCCCGCCGCCGGGGTTCCATTGCCACCATTCGGCGCCGGGGCGGAGGGGGAAATCATCGGCGCGGCCCCGCCGGCCGCCGTGCTGGCTGTGCGGGCTTCCGCCGCGACGCCATCCCAGCGCATGCCCGCGGCATGCATGGCATTGGCCAGCTTCCGGTCGCGCCCATAGATATCGCTGCGGAAATTCACCTTGCCGTCGGCTGCGACGAAGGCCGTGAAATAGGAGATATAGACCGGGATCGGTCGCTTCAGCCGCACCACCGTACGCTGGCCGCTTTCCAGTGCCGCATCCAGCTTCGGGCGATCCCAATCCGTCGTACCCGTCAGGCGCAGGATGGTTTCCGCCACATCGAACGGATGTTCCACCCGGATGCAGCCATGGCTGAAGCTGCGCCGCGCCCGGTTGAACAGGGCCTTGGACGGCGTGTCATGCAGATAGATGTCGAACTCGTTCGGGAACATCATCTTGATGCGGCCCAGGCTGTTCTGCGGGCCAGGCTTCTGCCGCACGCCGTTGCCGGGCAGCAATTCATAGCCATGCTTGGCCAGATAATCCGGATCCTGGCGCACCTTGGGCATGATCTCATCCCGCACGATCTTGTACGGCACATGCCAGTAGGGGTTCACTTCCATATAGGTCATGTTGCGGGAGAAGACGGGTGTGCGGGTGGAGGTGGTGCCCACCACGACCCGCGCCTCATGCACCACCTTGCCATGATCGAACATGGAAAGGCCGAAGGCCGCCAGATTGACCAGCAGATAGCTCTGCCCCAGGTCACGCGGCATCCAGCGCCAGCGCTCCATATTCATCATGATCTGGCCGGCCCGCTGTTCGGCGGGGACATTCAGCGCCAGGATCGTCTGCTTGCCGACAACCCCATCCGGTTCCAACCCATGACGGGCCTGGAACAGCTTCACCGCAACAGCCGCCGCCTCGTCGTAAAGCTCCGGATCTTCCGGGATCGGGGCCGTCATCAGCAATTCGCCGGTGATGCGCAGGCGGGAGCGCAGGGCCGGCAGGCGGGCATCCTTTTCCCCCGGACGCAGCGACTGTTCGGCCTCGGGCACCGGCTGCCAGCCACCATTTTTGGCCAGCCCGCGATACAGGACCAGCGCTTCGCGCAGCGCCAGATATTCCGGCCGCGACGGGGCCAGCGGCAGCAGCACGGCCGCCGGATCAGCATTGTTCGCCAATTGCTGAAGCAGCAGGGCGGAATCCAATACCGGCTTTTCCACATAAAGCTCGGAATCAACACGGCTCGGCTCCAGCCGGCCGGTGGCAAGGTCGCGCCCGAAGGAAAGCGCGCTTTGCGTCAGCAGCAATTCCAGCTCAGCCAGCGCGTCGGCGCTGTCGCCCCGTTCCAGCAGCGGGGCGATCCGGGGAACACCATAATCCCGTGGGTCCAGCCCATCCGCATCCGCCGCGCCCAGCACGGCAAGCAAGGACTGGGCCTTTTCATTGGGGCGCCCCCCGCTGATCCAGAGCGGCGCCATGGCATGGGTTTCATAGAACCGGCCAATAATTTCCAGATCCTGGCCGTCGCGGTCACCCTTGGGCAAGCCGACGCCGCTGACCAGGCGGGACTGGATGGCTGCCGTTACGCTGGGCGCATCAGCACGAGCGGAAAGGGGGGAGAGAAGAACAAGGGCTGCCAGGGGCAGAACGGCCAGCCTGATCAAAGGGCGGCCAAAGCGACAGCGGATGGAACGCAAATTCACGGAAAACCCCTCCCGGCACCCTCGGCACCCGTCAACAGCCTATCATCAAAGACTTAACGGTTCGCCGCCAATTTCGTTGCAAAGCAACAACTGGCAGTTGCCAGGATAGGGGAGGGGCGCCACCGGCTTACAGTCGCCGGTGGCTTTCACGGGCTTACCGCGTCGGACGCGGGGTGGGGCCGGAATAATCATAGAAGCCGCGACCGACCTTGCGGCCCAGCCACCCGGCCTCAACATATTTCACCAGCAGCGGGCACGGGCGGTACTTGCTGTCCGCCAGCCCCTCATACAGCACCTGCATGATGGACAGGCAGGTATCCAGACCGATGAAATCCGCCAGTTCCAGCGGCCCCATCGGGTGGTTGGCCCCCAGCTTCATGGCGGTGTCGATGGCTTCCACCGACCCGACGCCTTCATACAGCGTATAGACGGCCTCGTTGATCATCGGCAGCAGGATGCGGTTGACGATGAAGGCGGGGAAATCCTCCGCAATCGCCGCCGTCTTGCCCAGCTTGACGGTCAGGGCCTTGATGGCCTGGAACGTGTCATCATCCGTGGCAATGCCCCGGATCAGTTCCACCAACTGCATCACCGGCACCGGATTCATGAAATGCATGCCGATGAACTGGGCCGGCCGATCGGTCGCGGCAGCCAGACGGGTGATGGAAATGGAAGAGGTGTTGGTGGCGATGATGGCCGACGGCTTCAGGTTGGGCACCAGCGCCTTCAGGATCTGGCGCTTGACCTCTTCGCTTTCGGTCGCCGCCTCGATCACCAGATCGCTATCGTTGAAGATCGCGAGATCGGTGCTGGTGGTGATGCGGGCCATGGCCGCATCCTTATCCTCAGCCGACAGTTTGCCCTTGCTCACCTGCCGGTCGAGATTTTTGGCAATCCCGGCCACAGCCTTGGCAAGCTGGTCGGCGGAAAGATCCGACAGCACGACCTGAAGCCCTGACACCGCACAGACATGGGCGATGCCGCTGCCCATCTGTCCGGCGCCGATCACACCCACCTTCTCGATCATCACGCCATCCCCGTTATCGGGTTGAAATTATGGAAACCGGTTCCTGGCACCAATGTGCCACGGAAAGACCAGCCTGCCCCCCGCGACGAAAGGACAGGGGAGGACAAAAGCGCCCTCCCCGCCTTTTCGGCTTAACCCAGTGCCTCAGTCAGTTCCGGGACGATCTTGAACAGATCGCCCACGATGCCGTAATCGGCCACCTGGAACATCGGGGCCTCTTCGTCCTTGTTGATGGCGACGATGACCTTGCTGTCCTTCATGCCGGCCAGATGCTGGATTGCACCAGAGATACCGACGGCGATGTAGAGTTCCGGGGCCACGATCTTACCGGTCTGGCCGACCTGATAATCGTTGGGCACGAAACCGGCATCCACTGCCGCGCGCGATGCACCCACGGCGGCGCCCAGCTTGTCGGCCAGCGCGTCCAGCATCGGGAAATTGTCGCCCGACTGCATGCCACGGCCACCCGACACGATCACGCGGGCCGAGGTCAGTTCCGGGCGTTCTGACTTGGTCAGTTCCGCGCCGACAAAGCTGGACAAGCCGGCATCGCCGGTGCCCGACAGGCTTTCCACCGCACCGGCCCCGCCGGTCTCGCCCGCCGCCTCAAACGCGGTGCCGCGCACGGTGATGACCTTGATCGCATCCGCCGACTGCACCGTGGCAATCGCGTTGCCGGCATAGATCGGCCGTTCGAACGTGTCGGCAGACACGACGCCGCTGATCTCGCTGATCTGCTGCACATCCAGCAAGGCCGCCACGCGCGGCGCCAGATTTTTGCCAAAGGTCGTGGCCGGGAACAGCACATGGCCATAGCCACCTGCCTTCACGGCTGCCACCACCAGCGGGGCCAGATTCTCGGCCAGCCCCTGGGCATATTCAGCCCCATCGGCGACCAGGGCCTTGGTCACGCCGGCAGCAGCAGCAGCGGCCTTGGCGGCATCCGCCACGCCCTGACCGACGACCAGCACATGGGTTTCCCCACCGATCTTCGCCGCCGCACCCAGCGTCGTCAGGGTCGGCTTCTTCACAGCGCCGGTGGAGGGTTCGGCGATTACCAGAATGCTCATGACATCCTCATCGGAATTCTAAGGGGGCGCCACCTTGTCCCCTGCTCAACCTGCCGCCCCCGCGTAAGCGGGGATCCAGGGCCACAGGCGCCGACGTTGCGATCATCCCCCCTGGATCCCCGCTTACGCGGGGAAAGCAGCGAGGGGCAGCCTTGCTCAGATCACGCGCGCTTCGTCGCGCAGCTTCGCGACCAGTTCGGCCACGCTGGCAACCTTCACGCCGCCCTTGCGCTTGGGCGGCTCGGCCACCTTCAGCGTGGTCAGGCGCGGGGTGATGTCCACCCCCAGGCCCGCCGGGTCCAGCACCTCAATCGGCTTCTTCTTCGCCTTCATGATGTTGGGCAGGGAGGCATAGCGCGGCTCGTTCAGGCGCAGGTCGGTGGTCACCACCGCCGGCAGCTTCAGGTCCACCGTCTCCAGGCCGCCGTCGATCTCGCGCGTCACGGCCATCTTGCCGTCGCCCGGAACCACCTTGGACGCGAACGTCCCCTGGCCCCAGCCCAGCAGCGCCGCCAGCGCCTGACCGGTCTGGTTGCTGTCATCATCAATGGCCTGCTTGCCCAGGATCACCAGATCGGGGCTTTCCTTCGCGACGACGGCCTTCAGCAGCTTGGCGACGGCCAGCGGCTGCACCTCGGCATCGGTCTGGACCAGCACGCCCCGGTCACCACCCATGGCGAGACCGGTGCGGATCGTCTCCTGCGCTGCCGTCGGCCCGATGGAGACGACGATGATTTCCGTCGCCTTGCCCGCTTCCTTCAGACGCACCGCCTCTTCCACGGCGATCTCGTCGAACGGGTTCATCGACATCTTCACGTTCGCAAGCTCGACACCGCTACCATCCGCCTTCACACGGACCTTAACGTTGTAGTCAACCACGCGCTTGACAGCGACAAGGACTTTCATTGGCGATCCCCTAGCTTTGCATCAGGTAACGGGTGAGGACACCCGCCCCATCTCCGGCTTTCAGCCTTGCGTTGAGGCACAGGATTGGGCATTCGCCGCCCGTCGTCCAGCCCGTAAAAAATCGGCCTGGAAAATAGGATTGCTGCACTGCACCTGTCAATAGAATGCGCGGTGAAATGGATTTACGAAATTTCCTTTCCATTTCACGCCAAATCACAGTCACAGCGTCGACGAAAGACCCAAAAACCCGTTCCTTTCCTTCGTTCACCTCTCCTGCCGGGACACGAAATAATCGGTCGCATCGGCCCATTCGGCTTACGATTACGTAATGGTAAAATGATAATCACGCCGCGCGAAAATGCAAGCCTCCCCCGCGTCACCACATGGTGACACTCAGCCGCGGGTCAGGCCCGGTACCCAGAGGATGTCGGCAGCGCCCTTATCGTTCAGATAGCGCGCCATCACGAACAGGTGATCGGACAGGCGATTGGCATATTTCAGCGCCGGTGCGCCGATGCTGATTGTCTGCGCCGCCAGGGTCATTTCCCGTTCTGCACGGCGGATGACGGTGCGCGCCTGATGCAGATAGGCGGAAGCCGGGCTGCCACCAGGCAGGATGAAGCTGTTCAGCGGCGCCAGTTCCGCATTCATGCGGTCAATTTCCGCCTCCAGCCTGTCCACCTGGGCATCAATGATGCGCAGCGGCGGATAGGGCGGGTTTTCCTGTTCCGGGGTGCAGAGATCGGCACCTAAGTCGAACAGATCATTCTGGATGCGGGCCAGCATGGCGTCGGCATCGGCCAACAGCGCCCCCGCCCCCGGCACACAGGTATGAAGGCGCGCCAACCCCAGCACGGCATTCGCCTCGTCCACCGTGCCATAGGCGGCCACGCGCGGATCATGCTTGGGCACGCGGCTGCCATCGCCCAGGGATGTGGCCCCTTTGTCACCGCCACGGGTGTAGATACGGTTCAGCTTCACCATGGGTGCGGTCCCGTCACGAGGCCATGAAGGCCAGGGCGAACAGCACCAGGGCCGCCACCTGCAGGCGCACGCGCCACCACATCAGGCGATTGCCATGCTTGGCATTGAACTCGCCACCACGGGCCATGGCAAACAGGCCGACCACCAGCACGCCAAGCGTGGCCAGCATCGCCGCAACCATGAGGATGATCAATATTCCGCTCATGGGCCCTGATATAGCGCGTCCCCGGCCCGTCGCCCAGGGGGGACCGCGATAAAGCGTCCGCATGCCGCATTTAAGCGTGCCCGCAGCCTGGATGGGGCGCAGCCGTGGCGCGACGGCCCCTTGGGCTTCTGCTATATGTCCGCCGCAGCCGATACAGCCGGAAACCAGCATGTCCCACCCTGCCACCGATGCCAGAAGCCCGCGCCGTCAGGCCGGTATCCCTTTCATCCTGGTCACCATTTTCCTGGATGTGCTGACCTTCGGGCTGGTGATCCCGGTGATGCCGGCCCTGGTGCAGCATTTTTCCGCCGACGATGCATCGGCGGCCTGGTGGCTGGGGCTGATGGTGGCCAGCTTCTCCATCATGCAGTTCCTGTTTGCACCCGTGCTGGGGGCGCTGTCGGACCGGTTCGGCCGGCGCAAAGTGATCCTGGCATCGGTGGCCGGGGCCGGGATCGACCAGCTTTTCATGGCCTTTGCGCCGGGGCTGGGCTGGCTGCTGGCGGCGCGCCTGATCGCCGGGCTGACGGCAGCCAATATCACCGCCGCCAATGCCTATATCGCCGACATTTCCGGGCCGGAGAACCGGGCGCGGAATTTCGGCATGGTGGGGGCGGCCTTCGGCATCGGCTTCATCGCCGGGCCGGCCCTGGGCGGATTGCTGGGGGAAATCCATCTGCGCCTGCCCTTCATGGTCGCGGCCGGGCTGGCGGGGCTGAATTTCCTCTACGGCCTGTTCGTCCTGCCCGAGTCGCTGGCCCCCGCCAACCGCCGCCCCTTCAGTTGGCGGCGTGCCAACCCCATCGGCAGCCTGAAGGCGCTGGCCCGCCATCCCGCCGTGCTGGGGCTGGCCGCTTCGCGCACCTGTGCCGTGCTGGCCATGGGTATCCTGCAGACCGTCTGGGTGCTGTACACCACCAAGCGCTATGGCTGGGGGGAGTTGGATAACGGCCTGTCGCTGGCCGCCGTCGGGCTGGCCACCGCCATTGTGCAGGGGGTGCTGATCTCCCGCATCGTGCGCGGGCTGGGGGAACCGAAAACCATCCTGCTGGGCCTGTCGCTGGAGGCCATCGCCTATATCGGCTATGGCAGCGCCACGGGCGGCCTGTTCTTCTACAGTTTCATCCTGGTCCATGCGATGAGCGGCATCAGCTCCCCCGCCATCCAGAGCGTGGTGTCCCGCACCGTGGGCGCCGATGAACAGGGATCGGTCCAGGGCGCGCTGGCCAGCGTGCAGAGCCTGACCTTCATCTTCGCGCCCCTGATCGGGGCGGAACTGTTCGCTCGCTTCACGGCAACGGGTGCGACAGTGCCCATCCCCGGCATGCCCTTCTATTTTGGCGGGGCCATGCTGGTCCTGGCGGTGTTTATTGCCGCCTGGGCCCTGCGCCGAACCCCGACACCCACCCCCGTTTCGGCCCCCATCCCGGCGGAAAGCGCCTGATAAGGGAGAGTGCGATGCCTACAGGTTTCCTGCGCCACATCCAGGCCTGCAACCGTCATGACCTTTCCGGGTTCCGGCGCTTCCGGGTCGCGGGGCATGATGTCGGCTGGGTCCGGCCGGCCTTCCGCGACCGGTTGCTGGCCCTGGGTCACCCGTTCCTGGCGGAAGGGGAGGATCTGACACTTGATCCGACGCTAACCGATCCGGACGCCCGCACCATCGCCCTGGCCCAGATGCTGGAAGGGCTGGTGGCCGCTGGCGCGCTGCCACCCCTGCGGCGGGAGATGTATCCGGTGCTGACAAGCTGGGGGGCGGAACCGCTGCTGCGGATCGACCGTGCCGCCGTCCCCTTTTTCGGCATCAATGCCTATGGGCTGCATATTAACGGTTTCGTGCGCCGCCGGGATGGTATCCATCTCTGGGTCGGCAAACGCGCCATGGATCGCGGCATCGCCCCCGGCCAGTACGACAATCTGGTCGCCGGCGGGCAGCCGGCGGGCTTGAGCCTGACTGACAATCTGCTGAAGGAAGCGCGGGAAGAAGCCGATCTGCCGCCCGAACTGGCGCGTCAGGCCCGCCCGGTCGGGATCATCCATTATGTGATGGAGAAGAAAAGCGGCCTGAAGCCCGACTATCTGTTCACCTACGACCTGGAACTGGACGAGGATTTCATCCCCCGCAATACCGATGGCGAGGTGGAACGATTCGAGCTCTGGCCGCTGGATGAGGTGGCCGCCAGCGTGCGGGACAGCGATGACTGGAAGTTCAACGTCAATCTGGTGGTGATCGACTTCCTGATCCGCCATGGCTGGCTGACCCCGGACCATCCGGATTACATCGCCCTGTGCCGGGGACTGCGGGGGGCGGTGTAGGGCCTGGAGGGTGCACGGTTTAAGGTGAAGCCTCTTTTATCGCCGTTCCCGTGAAGGGACTGACTTATTCCTTGTGGATAGGGCTGCCTTCCCCGCGAAAGCGGGGATCCAGGGGCCACCAAGAACCACGCATTGGTGCCCTTGGCCCCTAGACCCCCGCTTTCGCGGGGGAGGCACAACAATGTGAGGGCGATCTAAACCTTACAATCCCCGCTCCACAAAGGCGGCCATGCGGCGGGCAAAGGCCACCGGGTCGGGCAGGGTTTCCCCTTCCACGATGCGGGCCTGGTCCAGCAACAGGAAGGCTGCATCCTCCAGCGCTGTGGCCGCCCCGTCCTGGCTCGCCTTTTCCGCCAGACGGCGGATCAGCGGATGGGTGGGGTTGATCTCCAGCACACGGGTGGCACCGGCATCGCCCAACTGCCCATGCTGCTTCAGCAGGCGCTGCAGGTGGATATCCATGTCGCCATCATCGGCGACCAGACAGACGGCGCTGTCGGTCAGCCGTTCAGACTTGCGGACATCCTTCACCGCATCGCCCAGCGTCAGCTTCAAAAGCGCGGTGAGGGAGGCGAGATCGCCTTCCGCCGGCTTCTCGGCATCGTCCTTCTTTTCCTCAGCGTCCGTGCCCTTGATCTTGGACAGGTCCGACCCGCCGCGGGTGACGGATTTGAACACCTTGCCCTGGGCTTCGCGCACGGAGCCCAGCCAGAACTCGTCCACCGGATCGGTCAGCAGGATCACTTCCACGCCCTTGGCGCGGAATCCTTCGATCTGCGGGCTTTTGGCCAGGGCCGCCGCATCCTCACCGGTGATGTAGTAGAGCGCGTCCTGCCCTTCCTTCATCCGCCCGATATAGGTTTCCAGGCTCACCAGGTCGCCATTGCTGGCGGTGGTGCGGAAACGCAGCAACTTCAGCAGATCGTCGCGGTGGGTGAAGTCCTCGTACAGCCCTTCCTTCAGCACAGGGCCAAAGGCTTCCCAGAAGCGGGCATAATCGGCGGCCTGTTCGGGATCGGCGGCCTTCTTGTTCAGGTCACCCAGCACGCGCTTGACGATGCCGGCCTTCAGCTTGGCCAGCACCGGATTGTGCTGAAGCATCTCGCGGCTGACATTCAGCGGCAGATCTTCGCTATCCACCACGCCGCGCAGGAAGCGCAGATAGGGGGGCACCAGCCCTTCCGCCTCGTCCGTGATGAAGACGCGGCGGACATAGAGCTTCACATGATGCGCACGGCGCGGGTCGAACAGGTCGAACGGGCGCTGCTGCGGCACGAACAGCAGGCCGGTATATTCGATCACGCCCTCGGCGCGCCAATGCAAGGTCAGCCACGGCTCGTCAAAGCTGTGCCCGACATGGTGGTAGAATTCCTTATACTGCTCCGGCGTCACGTCCGACTTGGAGCGGGTCCACAGCGCGTTGGCGGCATTGACCGACTCCGTCTCATCCCCCAGCAGGATGGGCACGGCAATATGGTCGGAATATTTCTTCACCACCGACCGCAGCCGGTGATCCTCCAGGAAATCCTTCTCGTCCGCCTTCACATGCAGCACGATCCGGGTGCCCCGCGCCGGCGCATCGGCGCTCTCGGCCACGGTGAAGCTACCCTTGCCATCGCTGGTCCACAGCCAGCCATGGGCCTCCCCGGCGCGGGTGGAATAAACCGCCACCGTATCGGCGATCATGAAGGCGGAATAGAAACCGACGCCAAACTGGCCGATCAGGCTGACATCCTTCTTGTCATCGCCCGACAGGTTCTTGACAAAGGCGGACGTGCCGGACCGGGCGATGGTGCCCAGATTGTCCACCAGATCCTGACGGTTCATCCCGATGCCATTATCGGCGATGGTCAGGGTGCCGGCATCCTTGTCCACGGACAGGCGGATTTTCAGGTCCGGATCGCCCTGCATCAGCGCGGCATCAGTCTGCGCGGCATAGCGCAGCTTGTCACACGCGTCAGATGCGTTGGAGATCAGTTCCCGCAGGAAGACTTCCTTGTCCGAGTAGAGGCTGTGCGCCACGATATCCAGCAGGCGGCTGACCTCGGCTTGGAAACTGAGCCGTTCCTCGCTCATCTCTCTCACCATTTGCAAATATCGGCATTCGACCGGCTTGAATAAGCCGGTCGTCGATATGGGACATGTATCGGGGATACGCAAGGGGACGCGAAGCGCCCCCGACTATTTCACGCGGCTGACCTTGATCAGACCGGGCACCCCCTCAATCGTCATGGAATAGGAGCCGAGAACGGCCTTTTCCACCGTCACCTTGCTACCCGGCTTGACGCCCTTCAGGCCACGCGCCACCACCTGGCGCCAAACCTGCCCATTATCCAGCAGGAAGACCCAGCGGTTGGGTTCACCCTCGCGGGCTTCCTTCAAAACCGCCGTGATGGCTTCCGGCTCCTCCCGCAAGGCGGCGGGCTGGTCCTTCTTCTCCAGCCGCTCGGCACCGAAACGCTGTTCCGGCGGCACGGGCGGCACAGCGGCCACCGGCGGGGCCGGCGGGGCCGGCGGCTTGGGCGCATCGCGCAGGCTGGGGGCAGTACGGTCAAAACAGGCCAGCCGGGCGGAAGCCTCGGCAATTTCCGTGCATTTCAACACGTCAGCCGGGCCAGCGGAAACCTGTCCGGCAAAAGCGAGAAACAGCAGACCGCAGGAAAGCGGGGCAGCAAGGGCAAGGCGCATCAGATCCATCCCGAACAGCATTGGCCGGTCGGGAGGGCAATACCCCTTACTGGGCGCGTTTCACCCAATAGGCCCGACCAAGGCCTTCACCTGTCAGTCTGTACCCGCCAAGGGCGGCTTTCTCAATGCGAATACGCCGTCCCTCACCTTTGATGAGCAAGGTCGGCGTTTCGGTCTGGATCCAGACCTGACCATTATCGAGGGTGAGAATCGTCAAACCGCGCGGATTGACCCGATGGGCTGTCACAACCGCATCGATGAAATCGACATCCTCACGCGGGGGCGCTTCCGGCGCAGGCCGGTTGAATTGCGGCCCGCCAAAACTTTCCTTCGGCGGAGGGGCTGCTGGGGCAACAGGGGGCGCCACGGCCGCCACAGCCGGCGGGGAAACAGCAGCCGCTGTCCCCACAGCCGTATCGGGGCCGAAATGCCGGCGCAACGCCGGCAGCATCCGGTCGAAACAGGCCAGGCGGGCCTGGGCATCGGTCAGATCGCCACAGGCCAGAACGGTGCGCGCATCGTCCTGTGCCCATACGGTGGTGGAAAAGGGCAGTCCAGCCGCCGCCACCATCATGCCAATCAGAAGCCGCCTTGCCATTGCTCCGTCCGACCTGTGATCAGGCCACCAGTTCGATCGAGTAATTCTCGATCACGGTATTGGCCAGCAGCTTGCGGCACATTTCCTCGATCTGGGCCTTGGCCTTGACCGGATCGGTTTCCGCCACTTCCAGCTCGATCAGCTTGCCCTGGCGCACTTCACCGACGCCGTCGAAGCCCAGATTGGTCAGCGCATGGCCGATGGCCTTGCCCTGGGGATCCAGTACGCCGTTTTTCAGGGTGACGATGACTTTGGCCTTCATAGGGGCACCCGCTGTCTTGAGGCAGAAATCAATGGCGGTGGGATAGCAAAAACCGCCCGGCTTGGCGATGCAGAAACCTACCGGCTGGACGCAGGGAAGGTTTGCTCCCGCACAGGTCAGCCCGCCCGGAATAAAAAAGGCTGGAACGGCAGCACCGTTCCAGCCTTTTCATCTCTCACCAGACCGTGCGGCCTTGCAAGCGTTACTGCACCAGCTTAGGGGCCGTATGGTCGCCGGGGCCGGCTTCCGGCAGGATGCCCAGACGGCGGGCCACTTCCTGATAGGCCTCGGCCACATTGCCCAGATCCTGGCGGAAACGGTCCTTGTCCAGCTTCTCGTTGGTCTTGGCGTCCCACAGACGGCAATTATCCGGGCTGATCTCGTCGGCCAGGATGATGCGCATCTCTTCATTCTCAAACAGGCGGCCGAATTCCACCTTGAAATCGACCAGCTTCAGGCCGATGCCCAGGAACAGGCCGTTGAGATAATCATTGGTGCGCAGCGCCAGCGACAGCATGTCATCCAGGTCCTGCGGGGCAGCCCAGCCGAACGCGGTGATATGCTCTTCCGAGACCATCGGATCGCCCAGCTCGTCGTTCTTGAAGTAATATTCGACGATGGAGCGGGGCAGCGGCGTGCCTTCCGGAATGCCGAACCGCTTGGTCAGGCTGCCGGCGGCGATGTTGCGGACCACCACCTCAATGGGGATGATCTCCACCTCGCGCACCAACTGCTCACGCATGTTCAAGCGGCGCACGAAATGGTTCGGGATGCCGATTTCGCCCAGCTTCTGCATCAGATACTCGCTGATGCGGTTGTTCAGCACGCCCTTGCCGGTGATCGTGCCTTTCTTCTGGGCGTTGAACGCCGTGGCGTCGTCCTTGAAGTACTGGACCAGGGTACCCGGCTCGGGGCCCTCATACAGAATCTTCGCCTTGCCTTCGTAGATGCGCCGGCGTCGGGTCATGGGTTGGTGTCCAGCAATCGTTCCAGCAAAAAGGGGAACGGACCCGCAGCGGGGTTATGCCACCCCGCGGAGGGTCCGAAGCCCTCCCTATAGCAAGCAACGACCGTCAGCACAATGGAAGCAGCGATGCGGGCGCCTCAGTGCAGGGTATCGACACCGGTCTGACAAGGCTGTTCCCCTTCCCCGACAGGTCTCAGGGGGCCACATCGGCAAAGGCCGTGCGGTCCGGGCGGCCGGGGGCGAAGCGAAAAACCGGGGGCGTGCCCAGCCGTGCCGCCGCCGGCAGGGCGACGGTGGCGGAACTGCCGGTTTCAAATCCGATCGGCGTTACCACGCACATGGCACCGCGCGGGCCGATATCCCCATCCCAGATGCGGCTGCCCAGCAACTGTTCCCACCCCGCCCAGTCGCCCTTGTCGGGATCGGGCACGGCTGCCGCCTGGAACAGGGGGCGATAGAATTTCTGCCGGGGCGAACTGTCATCATTCAGGTCAGACGCTGTCAGCATGGACAGGCCGTTGGGGATCGGCTTCACCTGGATACGGGCGCCATCGGCCGGCAGGCACAGCCAGAACGCATCGCGGTTATCCGCGATCACCAGATTGAAGGGGCGATAGGCCCTTCCATCCAGATCGGCCAGCGCGTCCACCGCGTCGCGCGCATCGGCATGATCCAGCGCGTCCAGCACCAGTTCCCCACGCGACCGTTTGCCCGGCATCGGCCCCAGCGTGTCCTGGCGGTTCAAGATCACCGCGACCACGCCATGATCATTCACCCCCAGCCAGGAACCGCCCGCCGTCTCATCCAGGCCGGCGCGCACTTCCGGTCGGTCGGGCCAGTGGCGGGCCGGCGGCTTCCAGGGACGGTTCACCATCTCATCCCGGTTGCCGGCCAGCAGCAAAGGCCAGTCATGGCCGGGTCGGCGGAGGATAATGACGGAGCACATGACGGAAAACCTTCCTGCAAGTAAATGATTTGTAAGAAAAATTAACTACCCGCCGAGTGCAAAGGGTCACATAAACTGTTGCACCCAAGGCGCCCATGGTGGATGTCAGGGGATGGGTATATATATGCTCAGCCCGTACAGAATTTAGAGGATTCGCGATGACCACGTTCGATGACCGCGAACAGGCGTTCGAGAACAAGTTCAAGCATGACGAAGAAGTGATGTTCCGCATCCAGGCCCGCCGCGCCAAGCTGATCGGCATCTGGGCTGCCGAACAGATGGGCATCACGGGCGACGATGCCGAAGCCTATGGCAAGCAGATGGTCGCCGTGGATTTCGAGGAGCCGGGCCACAAGGATATCGTCCGCAAGATCCTGGCTGATTTCAAAGCCAAGGGCGTGGACATCTCCGAACATCGTCTGGAAAAGCAGATGGATGTGATGCTGGAAACCGCCCGGCAGCAGATCCAGCAGGGCTGATATTGCCGGTGGTGCAGACCACCGGTGAGAACGGGCGGCCTATCCGTCAGGGGCTGCCCGTTCCCCCCTGGACAGGGGGAACGCCGATCAAGGCTGTGACCGGCAGATGGTCTGACGCCAGCCGTGTCACCTTGGTCCGCACCACCCCATAGCGGGCCAGACAAGCCTCTCCGGAGACAAAAATCCGGTCCAGCCGCAAGGTTGGCAGCTTCGCGTGGAAGCTGCGGGGGGCGGCGCAGTCCGGAAAGCGCGCGGACAGACGGCGCAGACACCGCGCCGACGGCAGCCATTCATTCAGATCGCCCATGAAAATGGTGGGCAGGGGCCGTGCCCCGTCAAGGTAAGCCAGGATTCGGGCGACCTGGGCATTGCGCTCCCACGGGTCCAGCCCGAAATGGGCGACGATGACCCGTGCCTCCACCCCCGGTCGCACCTCCAGATGCGCCGCCAGCGCGCCGCGCGGCTCCCGCAGCTTCTCCGACAGGTCAATCAGGTCGTGCCCCAGCACGGGCAGCCGGGTCAGCAGGGCATTGCCATAATGGGCCGTGCGGTGATGTTTGGTCGGGCCGGCCAATGCTGTCATGCCCGTCTGCGCCGCCAGAAAGGCGAACTGGTCCAGCCCCACCTCGCCCCGATGGTGCCAGCCCACTTCCTGCAGGCCGATTACATCCACTTCCAGGGAGCGAATGACCGCCGCGATCCGGTCGGGTGCGAAACGGGCATCAATGCCGACACAGGAATGGACATTCCAGCTTGCGATGTGCAGCGGGCTGAACCCATCGGGCAGCCTGTCGTGCCGTTCATCGGGGATGGCGGCTGCCACCCGGTGGAAATCCGGCATGCCGGGGCGGCGACGCAGGCGCCGCAACAGGGCCATGGCGGGGGCAATACGGGACGGTGGCGGGGGCAGCGTCATTCATCCGGTTCCGGTATCGATGGCAGGTGCCATCTTAACGCCCGCACCCCGCCAAAGGATGCCACCAAAGGGATAAAGACGGAAAAAAGGGGCGCCCGACCGTGCCGGGGCGCCCCTGTAACAGTGCCCCACCGGCCCTGGGGCCGGCGGGCAGACGAGACCTTGATCAGGCGGCCTGCTTGCGCTGTTCAACCGCTGCCACGAAGGTGCGGATCATGGCATCGATGATCTCGCTCATGTCTTCGTTCGACTGGGCAGTGACCAGGAAACGATCCGTGACGATCGCATCCTCGGACCACTTGGCGCCAGCGGCTTCCATCGTATCCTTGATGCTTTCCGGACCGGTCAGGTCACGGGTCTTCACCCGGTCGGCCACGGCCAGAAGCTCCACACCGCGGCCAAAGGCGGCAACGCCCTTGCCGGCATCCATGAAGCTGCCGATGATGCGGCGGGTGTGCGGGTTGGAGGCCAGCTTGGCCACCGAACGGTCACCGCCCGGCAGGACCAGCAGATCGAAATCAGCGGCCAGCACATCGCCGACATGGCGATCGGTCGGGAAATAATGGCCCCAGGCGGCGCCGTGCCACCCGTTGACCAGGCCCTGCTCCGGGGAAATGATCTTCGGCTTCGCCCCCTGCTTCAGCAGAGCGCGCTGCGGTTCGGTCATTTCCAGTTCCTCAAAGCCATTGGCCACGAGGATGGCAATGTTCTTTCCGGCAAGCAGTTGTTCGGTCAAGGTCTCGTCTCCTTCTGGTTGGGCCTGTCAGCGGTTCCGGGCCCGGGGCGCCGGAATCGCGGGCGGCAGCACCATGGCCGGGCCATGGTGTAAAAGCGTCATGCCGAGAAAATCTCCCATGAGGGCCTGAATATCAGGCCTGGCCCCGGTCACCTGGGACCGGACGGGGCGGGATCGGCCAATGGCATTCGCCGCATCCGATCCAAAACGGATGGAGCGCCATGGCAGCCCCGCAAGCGCCGGTCGGGCTTTGAGGGCGGGTTACGTCTTTTCTTGCATGGCGCGCTAATTGGCCCTTTGCACGCCCCGGGTCAATCCTCAATTCGGGCAGACCTGCCATCCGCGCATGGCGAGCGTGGATTTTATCCACATGAATGCAATGCTTCAGTGGCTTTTTGAAACGAGATTTCAGGGTTTTAAAAACGACCATGCTGCGGGGTCAGCCCGACGGAATGTCCTGCCTCAACCGGCGGCCCCTTTCCGCCCTGCCGGATGGCGCAGCAGCACCAGTTCCAGCCCCTCCTCACGCGACGGCACGAAGCCGGCTTTGTGAAAAAAACGGCGAACGGGGCTATCGTAAAAAACACTGGCTTCCAATACCCACCCGCCAGCATCCGCCTGGGCACATAGACCGGCCAGGGCCTCCCGGCCATATCCCTGGCCCCGCCAGGGCGGCAGGATGATCAGTTCCAGCAGCAGCGCAAGGCCGCGCCGCAAATCCACCATCACCAATCCAACCACTTCCTCCCCAGCCTCCAGCAGCAGGCAGGTCGCTGCCGGATACCCGCGCCGCGCCAGATTCAGGCGCCCTTCCGCCTGAACAGCAACAATCATGCGCCTTGCATCAGCAGGAACGTCCTCCAGCATATTTTCTGTATCCAACGTGATAATCCGGCGCAGCAGCGGCCGATCACCGGGCAGGGCCGGGCGGGCACCAAGGCGGGACAGGTGGCTGGTGAAGTGAGCCGGGAAATCAGGGATCATCATGGGCGTCGGCGCCGTAATCCGAACGGAAGAAGGGGTGGGCAAATGGGTACCCCACCCCCTATCCACCAGCCTGTGAAGCATTTCACAGACCGGCCCCTTTCCCTGCCCTGCCCCGCCTATTCCGCCGCTGCCGGGGCGCCGGGCAGCGGATGGTCCAGATAGCGTTTGCGCAATTCGGTCTTCAATAATTTACCGGTCGCCGTGTGGGGCAGTGTGTCCACGAACAGGATATCGTCCGGCAGCCACCAGCGGGCCACCTCCCCTTCCAGGAAACGCAGCAGCGTCTCCCGGTCCAGGTCGGTGCCGGGCCGCTTCACCACCAGCAGCAGCGGTCGTTCCACCCATTTGGGGTGGGGCACGCCAATCACCGCCGCCTCCTGCACGCCGGGATGGCCCATGGCGGCGTTTTCAAGATCGATGGAACTGATCCATTCGCCGCCGGATTTGATGACATCCTTGGCCCGGTCCACGATGGCCATGGCCCCGTCCGGCCCGATCACCGCGACATCGCCAGTACGGAACCAGCCATCCGCGGTGAAGGCGCTGCGATTGGCAGCCTCGTCATTGTAATAGGCGCGGGCAACCCAGGGACCGCGCACCACCAGTTCGCCATAGGTGCTGCCATCGCGCGGGCATTCCTGCCCGTCGGCACCGATGATGCGCATTTCCACGCCATAGATCGGCCGGCCCGCCCGCATCTTGGCATCATGCTGTTGGGCCAGCGGCAAGGCCGCCTCTGTCGGGGACAGGCCGCCAATGGAGCCGACGGGTGACAGTTCCGTCATCCCCCAGCCCTGGCAGCAATTCACGCCATGGGTCTGCTCAAACTCTTCCAGCATGGCACGCGGCAGGGCAGAGCCGCCCACCGTCACCATACGCAGGGTGGAAAACCGCGCGCCCGTGGCCCGCATATGGGCCAGCAGCCCCAGCCAGACCGTGGGCACGCCGCTGGAAACGGTGATCTTTTCCGCCTCCATCAGCTCATAGACGCTGCGCCCATCCAGCTTCGGCCCCGGCAGCACCAGCGTGGCGCCGATGATCGCCCCGGCATAGGGGAACCCCCAGGCATTGGCGTGGAACAGCGGCACCACCACCAGCAGATTGTCCCCCGACCGGAAATCCAGCCCCGGCGCGCAGGCCACGCCATAGGCATGCAGCACGGCGGAGCGGTGGCTATACAGCACACCCTTGGGATTGCCCGTGGTGCCGGACGTGTAGCAAAGGCCGCAGGCCGTATTCTCATCAAATTCCGGCCAGTCGAAATCGACCGGCTGGCCGTGCAGCAAATCCTCAAAACAGAGCAGGCGGGGAATGACGGTGCTTTTCGGCATCAGGCTTGGTGCGGTCAGCACCACCACGCCTTCCACCCCTTCCAGCCGGGGCCAGAGCTGTTCCACCAGCGGCAGGAACATCGGGTCCACGAACAGCCAGCGATCGGCGGCATGGTTGACGATATAGGTGATCTGGTCGGGGAACAGGCGGGGATTGATCGTGTGGCAGACGGCGCCGATGCCGGGCACGGCATAATAAAGTTCCATGTGGCGATGGTCGTTCCAGGCCAGGGTGCCTACCCGGTCACCCGGCCTGATGCCCAGCGCCAGCAGCGCATGGGCCAGTTGGCCCGCCCGGTTCCAGGCATCGCGCCATGTATAGCGATGGGCCGGCTCCGCCGCGAAACGCGAGCTGATCGGCCGCTCGCCATAATTCAGCGCCGCGTGGCGCAACAGGCCCGTGGTCAGCAACGGGCGGTCCATCATCAGTCCCTGCAGCATACTGATCCTCCTCCCTGGTATTTTTGGCTTTGGGAAGAGAGTGGGGGCAGTGGGGGACGATTGCCAGACGGAATTGAACAGGCGTTTAAATTTTTAGCCGCCAGCATCGGCCTCAAGAAAAAGGGGGCAGCCCGACTGGCCACCCCCTGGCTTATTTCCAACGCCGAAACCCCGCCGGGGCTTAGCTGATCTGGGACAAGAGTTCTTCCAACTCGTTGAAATCAGGCATGTACTCCGTCGGCACCTTTTTTCGGGCCGCTTCGATGGAGACCTGGGGCGCATAGCCGCCGAGATGGGCAACGATGGCGGTCTTGATCACGCCATAGAACTGGCTCTCCTCCTCCGCGATGCCCTTCAGGCGCCCGGCGATGGGAGCGGCCAGACAATAGGCGAGGAAGATACCCATGAAGGTGCCGACCAGCGCGCCACCGATCAGCTTGCCCAGCACTTCCGGCGGTTCGGAGATCGACGCCATGGTCTTGATCACGCCCAGCACCGCCGCCACGATACCCAGTGCCGGCAGCGCGTCTGCCAGACCCTGGATGGCGTGGGAGGAATGCATATCCTCATGCTTCATCTTGTCGATTTCCTGCTCCATCAGGCTTTCCATCTCGTGCGGGTTATCGACACCGATGGAGAACATGCGCAGGTAATCGGCGATGAACTTGATGGTCAGATTGGTTTTCATCACCGCCGGATAGGCGTTGAAGATATTACTCTCCATGGGCTTTTCGATGTGCTGTTCAATCGCCAGCACACCCTTGCTCTTCATGGTTTTCAATATCTGGTACAGCAGCGACAGCAGCTCGATATATTCCTTTTTATGGAATCGCGAGCCACCGAAGATCTTCTTCACATCCTTGCCGCACGCCTTGACCGTGTGGGCACTGTTGGTGATGAGGAAGGAGGAGACACCGGAACCACCGATGATCATGATCTCCTTCGGCAAGGCCTCAATAATGATGCCGAGCTTACCACCGAAGATGACATAGCCACCGAACACACAGAAAAACACGCCGACGAGGCCGATGATGGCGAACATGCGCTACCCCGGAGGAGAGAGACATCCAGATCGATGCCGTCACAATGAGGGAGCAAGGTAAACGAATGGTGAGTCAAAACCAACGGGCCATCGGGTCAGGCTTTGGCATTCCGCACGGCTGACGGCATTTCCTGGATGGGCCGGATGATCATCGGGCCATGCGTTCAGGCGATGGAAACGGTCTTTGGGAAGCAGAAACGAAAAAAGCGCCCCAGCGGGCGCTTTTTCGGATAGCAGGTCAATGGTTCAAACTGGAGCGGGCGAAGGGATTCGAACCCTCGACCCCAACCTTGGCAAGGTTGTGCTCTACCCCTGAGCTACGCCCGCATCGCCAGTTTGGTCATTGAAAGACCTGTATTTTCGGATCATGGAGCGGGCGAAGGGATTCGAACCCTCGACCCCAACCTTGGCAAGGTTGTGCTCTACCCCTGAGCTACGCCCGCCCAATTTCCGAAGCCGTCCGGGTCGTCCCCGGCGGTGAGCGCGGAATATAGCCAGGAACTTTTTAGGTGCAAGAGAATTTTTCGCCGTCCTTCATCTTTTTTTGATCGACCACCATGGCATGGCCAATCCGGTACGGCGCCCCTTTGCGGGGGGGGCATCTGCGCTCTATATAACGATCATGAACCCCGCGAAGCCGGCAGCACCCTGCCCGCCGGCCATAGCGGCAACCGCCAGACGGATCGATCCAGGAAGCCCCCATGTTGCCCAACGCGCTGAACAATGCCGGACCCAAGCCCACCGCCGCCGACCTGATCAAGGATGGCAGCGATGCCGGCTTCATGGCCGATGTCATCGAGGCATCGCGGGAAGTGCCCATCATCGTCGATTTCTGGGCGACCTGGTGCGGTCCGTGCAAAACGCTGGGCCCCATCCTGGAAAAGGCCGTGCTGGCCGCCAAGGGTGCCGTCAAGCTGGTGAAGATCGACACCGACGAGAATCCCGCCGTTGCCGGCCAGTTGCGGGTGCAGTCCATCCCCACCGTGTATGCCTTCTTCCAGGGCCGCCCGGTGGATGGGTTCCAGGGCGCGCTGCCGGAAAGCCAGATCAAGAGCTTCATCGAACGTCTGGTGAAGCTGTCCGGCGGCGAAGGCGCCATTGATATTGCGGCCATCCTGGCAGAAGCCAAGGCCCTGCTGGATGAGGGTGACCTGCACGGAGCCGCCGATATCTATAATAATATCCTGGCCGAAGAGCCGGAGAATGCCGCGGCCTATGCCGGTCTGATCCGCTGCCTGATGGCGGTGGGACAGCACGAGGGCGTGACCGAGATGCTGGAAAACGCGCCGGCATCCATGGCCAAGTCGCCAGAACTGGCCGCGATTCGCACTCAGCTCGAACTGGCCCGTCAGGCTGAGGAAGCTGGCCCGCTGACCGAGCTCAAAGCCGCCGTGGATGCCGATCCCGCCAATCACCAGGCCCGCTATGATTATGCCCTGGCGCTTTATGCCGCCGGCCGCAACGAGGAGGCGGTGGACAGCCTGCTGGAAATCGTGCGCCGCGACCGGGAATGGAACGAGCGCGCCGCCCGCACCCAGTTGCTGAAACTGTTCGAGGCATTTGGCCATACCGACAAGCTGACCGTGTCTGGCCGGCGCAAGCTTTCCTCCCTGCTGTTCGCATGAGCGGCCGTTCCTTCGATCTGGCCTTCGGGCAATTGCCCGACAGCATCCCGGTCTTTCCCCTGACCGGGGTGCTGCTGTTGCCCGAAGGGCGCCTGCCGCTGAACATTTTCGAGCCGCGCTACCTGAACATGGTGCAGGACGCGCTGGCCGCTCCCCGGCTGATCGGGATGATCCAGCCCCTGGCACCGGTGGCGGAGGGGGAAACTCCGCCGCTGTACCGTACCGGCTGTGCCGGACGCATCACCAGTTTCAGCGAAACCGATGATGGAAGGCTGCTGATCACGCTGACCGGGATCTGCCGCTTTAATGTCGCGTCAGAACTGCCCCCGCTGCGCGGATATCGCCGAGTCGTGCCTGACTGGTCACCCTTCCGCACCGATCTGGAACCGGTGACACCGGAGGAGGGCACGCTGCTGGACCGCGACCGGCTGGGCCCGGCCTTGCGTGCCTACTTCCAGCAGCAGGGAATTGACGCGAACTGGGACGCCATCCAGCAGGCTCCCGATGACCGGCTGATCACCTCGCTTTCCATGATCTGCCCGTTCGACGCCACGGAGAAACAGGCCCTGCTGGAAGCCGACGGTCAGTATCGGCGTGCGCAAATGCTGCTTGCCTTGATCGAAATGGCAGTCCACGACAAGGGCAATGATGGCGATAATATGCGCCACTGACCGGCCCTGCCCGCCGGTATTGATTTGGAAGGAGCCGACATGGCCGATGTGACGGAAACGACCCCCGCCCCCGACGCGCCGACAGCCGCGCGGGTCGATCCCCGCCTGCTGGAAATCCTGGTCTGCCCGCTGACCAAGGGGCCGCTGCGCTATGATGCCGCCGCCCAGGAATTGATCAGCGAGAGTGCCAGCCTTGCCTATCCGATCCGCGATGGCATTCCCATCATGCTGGTGGATGAGGCGCGACAGATCGACAATCAGGCCGGCTGATGGCCAGCGAAGAACGTTTCGTATCCGAACCCACCGGCACTGGCCGGTGGCCTGAGGCGATCCGCCTGCAACGGGTGGAGCAACTTCTGCACATCCGTTTCGATGACGGAATGGAGTTTGCACTGTCGGCAGAATATCTCCGGGTGGAGAGCCCGTCTGCTGAGGTGCAGGGCCATGGGCCGGGGCAGAAGCGTATCGTTGCCGGAAAGGCCGCAGTAGCGATCATCGGGGTGGAACCGGTGGGCAATTATGCCGTGCGGTTGCGCTTTGATGATGGTCACGATACTGGCCTTTATACCTGGACCTATCTTTATGAACTGGGGCGCGACCGGGGCGAAAAATGGCAAGCTTATCTCAACGCCCTGGGTGAGCGGGGTCTGAGCCGATCCAGCACCTGATCACATCGCGGCAACCCCAATATAAGTTGTACTCTGTTCCGGGTGTGCAATATTGGTGAAGGTCCGCGCTGCGCCGCAGCGCTGATCGGTGCTGCGGGGTCCAGATGGTGGATGGCAGGCAAGGACGCGACAATGGCTGAGGACGGCCGGGCAGCGCCCCAGGGCGATGCGACCGACAGCAATGTGCGTTCCTTTGATGTAACGCGCAGTGGCGACCTGGATCTGTATGGTTTGGCCGACCAGGTTGACAGCGCGGAGCAGGCGCTTGCCGCGACCAGGGACCCGGTCGACCGGCTGCTGCTGCTGACCAGCCTCGCCTGGTATCTCCGCCAGCGGGATACGCGACGGGCTTTGGAGATGGTGGCCGAAGCCATGGCTCTCCTGCCCCATGCCGGGGGCGGCCAGGAGCGGGAGTTGCGCCGGCTGACGGCACGACTGCTGTTGACCAAGGCGGAAGGCAAAACCCTTTTCGCAGAACTGGAGCAGGCAGAGGCCCTGCTGGCCGGTGCGCGAGACACGTTCCGCCGCATCGGCGATCCGTTGGGCGAGGGCGACGCCCGGATGGTGGAAGCCCTATTGGCCCTGGACCAGGGACAGACCCGCCGCCGGCTGGAATGCCATCGGGAGGCGTTGGCGCTTTACCAGCGCACCGGGGATGTGATTCGCCAGCATCTGGCAGCCGCCTGGATGGCCCGCGACCAGACCTTTACCGATGCCGGGGCGGTGGCCCGCCAATGGGAAGACCTGCGCGCGACCGCATCCGGCATCACCCATCCGGGCCTGCATGCGGTGATGGCCTATGTTGAGGGCGGACTATACTTCAGCAAAGGCGATTTCACCGGTGCCCTGGTCCATTATCAGCGGGGATGTGATCAGGCTGTCCTGGCCGGTCAAATACGGCTGGCCGTCCTGCTTGTGGGCAATCTCGGCGCCGCCCATGCCAACCTGAATGATTACGTCAGCGAGTTCCTGTGGCGGGAGCGGGCGCATGCCATGGCACGCGGCACCGGCTGGCCGGCGGCGGTGGGCCTGTGCCTGCGGGGCATGGGCAACACGCTGCGCCGCCTGCACCAGCCCGACCGGGCGCGGCATCTGCTGCTGGAAGCGATGGAATGGCTGCGCCCCTTCGGCCGGTCGCGTAACCATGCCATCGCCTGCGAGCATATGGGGCACCTGGATCTGGATACCGGCAATGCCGCCAGTGCCCTGCGCTGGTTTGACGAACTGGCCGATATCGCCACCGATCTGGAACAGGGTGACCTGCTGACGGAGGCCCAATGCGGCCGGGGTCGCGCCTTGCTGGAATTGGGACGTGGGGAAGAGGCGGCGAGTGCCCTGGCCGCCGCCGCTGATCTGGTGGCCAGCCGGGGGGACCGGTGGCGGGAAATCGAGGTATTGCGCAGCCTGGCGCTGCTGCATGGCCATTTCCCCGACCTGCCCGGTCCCACGCTTTCACCGGGAGAGACAGCCCCGCTGCATTTCCTGCACCGCGCCCTGGCCCTGGGCCGGTCGATCGATGGCTATACGATATCGGGCGACCTGCTGACCGATCTGGCCAGCGCCCATGAGGCCGTGGGCGATCTGCGCGCCGCCCTGGATTATGAACGCCAGGCCGGAAAGGCCCGCAGCCTGATCCACAGCCGGGAGGTCAATGACCGGCTGTTAAGCATGCAGGCCCAGTTCGAGACGGAGCGTCTGCGCGCGGAAGGGGCCTATCACCGCCAGTTGGCCGCCTTCGAGACCGACCGCGCCACCGCGCTGCAGGAGGCGACAGACACGCTGGAATTGCTGGGGCGTATTGGCCAGGAAATTACGGCCAGCCTGGATACGGAAACCGTTTTCGAGGCCCTGCATCGCCATACCGGCAGCCTGATGCCGGCCGATGCCTTTTCAATCTATCTGCTGGATGCATCGGGAGAGAATCTGGAGCTGTGCCATGGCCTGGAAGGCGCACGCGCCCTGCCGACCATCTGGCGCCATCTGTCCGATCCCATATCGCTGGTGGCCCGCTGTGCGCGGGAGCGGCAGGAATTGCTGGTGCTGCGCGGGGCGCATGAAACCAGCGCCCCCTCCCATATTCCCGGCACCCTGTTCATGCGCACGCTGCTGCTGGCGCCGCTGCTGGCCGGATCTAATCTGCTGGGCGTCATGACGGTGCAGACGCAGCAGGATAATGCCTATGGCGAGCGTGAAAAGCTGATCTTCCGCACCCTGTCTGCCTATGGCGCCATCGCGCTGGCCAATGCCGCCGCCTATACGCGGCTGGACAATGCCTTGTCGGAATTACGCGCCACCCGCGACCAGTTGCTGCAACAGGAAAACCACGCCTCCCTGGGCCAGTTGGTGGCCGGCATCACGCATGAGATCAACACCCCCCTGGGCATCGCCCTGACCCTGTCCACTCATTTGCAGAATGAGCGGGACGAGATTGCCGACTCCTTTACGGAGAACCGGCTGAAACGCACGGCGCTGGAGCAGTTCCTGGAAAAACTGGAGGATGGTCTGCGCATCCTGACCGGCAATCTGGAACGGGCCGCCGGGCTGGTCCGCAGTTTCCGCCAGGTATCCGCCGACCGCAGCAGCGAGGCGGCACGACGCCTGGATCTGGTGGAGTATCTGGCCGATATCCTGAAAAGCCTGACCCCGATGCTGCGCCAGCGCGGCGTGGCGACACAGATCATGGGACCGCCCGGCATCATGGTCACCACCCTGCCCGGCGCCCTGGCCCAGATTGTCAGCAATCTGGTGCAGAATGCCGTGATCCATGGTCTGGCCGGCGTGCCCCAGCCGGCCATCACCATCGAGGCCCAGCCGGAACATGAGGGATATATCACCCTGGTCCTGGCCGATAATGGGACCGGCATGGCCGCAGATGTGCGGGAGCGGGCGTTCGACCCGTTCTTCACCACCCGCCGCGATGCCGGCGGGACCGGCATGGGCCTGCATATTGTGCATGATCTGGTGACCGGCCCCCTGGGGGGCACGATCATGCTGGAAAGCGAACCGGGGAAGGGCACGCGGTTCCTGATCCGCCTGCCGGTCCAGCCCCCGCCTGCCAGGTAGGTGGAAAGGCTTTTACCGCAGCACGCCGCTTTCAATGATGCCGTCGATCACGAACTGGCAGGCAAGTGCGGTGAGCAGGATGCCCAGCACGCGGTTGATCACATTGATGCCGGTCACGCCCAGCAGCTTTGATACCTCACCCGCGAACAGCAGCACCACCAGCGTCGCCAGCAGCACACCGGCCAGCACGCCCAGCACAACCATCTGGCCCGGCAGGTCGCCACCTGTCCGCCCCATCAGCAGCACCACCGATGTCATGGCCCCCGGCCCCGCGATCAGCGGGATGGCCAGCGGAAAGACGGAGATATCGGCCCGGTGGCGGGCTTCCTGCTTTTCATCCTCCGTTGCGGTGCGCAGGCCGCTTTCGCGGGCAAACACCATCTCGATCGCGACCAGCAGCAGCAGGATGCCGCCGGCGATGCGGAAGGCGCCGGTGCTGATCCCCAGGGAATTCAGCAGCAGTTCCCCCACGAAGGCGAAACCGAACAGCAGGCCCGCACCGATGGTCACGCCCTTGATGGCGGTGCGGCGGCGCAGCTTGGCATCCATGCCCGCCGTCAGGCCGGCAAACATCGGCCCCAGCCCGATCGGGTCGATGGTGACAAAAAAGGCAATGAAGGTGGAAAGGACCAGGTCCGTCATGACGGCGTCCGCAACAATCAGAGAGGGGAAAAGGGGATGGCCCCGAGGGATAAGCTGTCGCCCATCACCTGTAAAACGCTTGGATGGAAGGGCTGATATGGCCGGGAATGGGGCGGAGCCGCCGCCGTCTTGCCTATTTGCGCTGTCCGATAGGTGAGCGTATGTTGCACTGCCATAGTGCGGAACCATAAAAACAATTACGTTCCGACCCCTGGACCGGAGGAGGCCGACGGGCAACCATCATGAGCAAGAAAGTCTATACCGATGCCGTATCGGCCCTGGCAGGGCTGCTGCGCGACGACATGACCATCATGGCCGGGGGCTTCGGCCTGTGCGGCATCCCGGAAAACCTGATTGCCGCGATCAAGGAAAGCGGCGTCAAGGGCCTGACGGTGATTTCCAACAATGCCGGCGTGGATGGCTTCGGCCTGGGCCAGTTGCTGGAAACCAAGCAGATCGCGAAAATGGTCTCCTCCTATGTGGGGGAGAACAAGCTGTTCGCGCAGCAATATCTGTCGGGCGAGCTGGCGTTGGAATTCAACCCGCAGGGCACCCTGGCTGAGCGCATCCGCGCCGGCGGGGCCGGCATCCCCGCCTTCTTCACCAAGACCGGCGTGGGCACGCTGGTGGCGGAAGGCAAGGAATTGCGGGAATTCGACGGTGAGACCTATGTGATGGAAAGCTGGCTGCGCGCCGACCTGTCCATCGTGAAGGCCTGGAAGGGCGACACGCAAGGCAACCTGATCTACCGGAAGACCGCACGGAACTTCAATCCGATGATGGCCATGGCCGGCAAGGTGACGGTGGCGGAGGTGGAGCAACTGGTCAATGTGGGCACCATTGACCCCGACCATGTCCATACACCCGGCATTTTCGTGCAGCGCATCATCGAGGGCAACCACGAGAAGCGCATTGAGCAACGCACCACGCGCAAGCGCGATTAACCCGATGCCCGCCCCGGCGGGCGTCGGGAGGCCGGCGACCGCCGGCCCGCGCGGCATCGCGCGCAAGCCAAGGGCGCGGATGCGCCCGCCCGGCGCCTGAGGGAACAAGGAGACAGTAAAATGGCTTGGACCCGTGACGAGATGGCCGCCCGTGCAGCGCGTGAACTGCGCGACGGCTTTTATGTGAATCTGGGCATCGGCATCCCGACCCTGGTGGCGAATTACATCCCCGAGGGCATGCAGGTGACCCTGCAGTCTGAAAACGGCATGCTGGGCATGGGCCCCTTCCCCTTCGAGGGAGAGGAAGACCCCGACCTGATCAATGCCGGCAAGCAGACCATCACCGAACTGCCCTATAGCAGCTATTTCAGCAGTGCCGACAGCTTCGCCATGATCCGCGGCGGGCATATCGACCTGTCCGTGCTGGGCGCCATGCAGGTGGCCGCCAATGGCGATCTGGCCAACTGGATGATCCCCGGCAAGATGGTCAAAGGCATGGGCGGCGCCATGGATCTGGTCGCCGGTGTCAAAAAGGTCGTGGTCGTGATGGAGCATTGCGCCATCGACAAAAAGACCGGTGCCCTGGAACCCAAGCTGCTGAAGGCCTGTTCCCTGCCCCTGACCGGCACGCGGGTGGTGGATCTGGTGGTTACGGATCTGGGCGTCTTTGCCATCGACAAGCATGGCGATGGCGGCATGAAGCTGGTGGAACTGGCCCCCGGCGTGACGGTGGAAGAGATCAAGAGCAAGACAGAGGCTGACTTCACGGTCGCCCTCTGATCCGCTTCGGGTGGAGGGCTGCGGGGCGGCGCCAAGCCATGCCCCCGCCCTCCACCCGACTTACCGCCAGTCAGGCTGCATACGGTGCTACACCGCTGCCCTGCGCAGGAACAGGGTGGCCCCCCGGTCGCACTTATGTTAAGCAGCCGGCTTCATCAAAGGGCAGAATCCATCACCCCGATGCACTTCCTTGAATTTGAAAAGCCGATCGCGGAACTGGAATCCAAGATCGAGGAACTGCGCCATCTGGCCGATGGCGGCGATCTCAACATCGCCGACGAGGTCAAGAAGCTGCAGGACAAGGTGGACAAGCTGTTGCGCTCCACCTACGCCAAGCTGACCCCGGCGCAGAAGGTGCAGGTGGCTCGCCACCCGAACCGGCCGCATTGCCTGGATTACATCCATTCGCTGATCACTGATTTCACGCCCCTGGCCGGTGACCGGCTGTTTGGCGAGGATCGGGCGATTGTCGGCGGGCTGGGCCGTTTCCGCGGCCGTTCCGTGGTCGTGATCGGCCAGGAAAAGGGCAACGATACCGAAAGCCGCGTACGGCACAATTTCGGCATGGCCAAGCCCGAGGGTTATCGCAAGGCCCAGCGCCTGATGCAGATGGCCGACCGGTTCCACCTGCCGGTGATCTCGCTGGTCGATACGGCTGGTGCCTTCCCCGGCGTGTCGGCGGAAGAGCGCGGCCAGGCTGAAGCCATCGCCAAGTCGATTGAGACCTGTCTGCGCCTGAAGGTGCCGATGGTGTCCACCATCATCGGTGAAGGCGGGTCGGGCGGGGCGATTGCGATTGCCGCCGCTGACCGCGTGCTGATGCTGGAACATTCGATCTATTCGGTGATCTCGCCGGAAGGCTGCGCCGGCATCCTGTGGCGCTCAGCGTCCAATGCCGCCGATGCCGCCCAGGCCCTGCGCCTGACGGCACAGGATCTGAAGGATCTGGCCGTCATTGACCGTGTGGTGCAGGAACCGATCGGTGGCGCCCATCGCCGTCGGGAAGAGACGATGCACGCCCTGGGCAACGCGATTGAAGACGCGCTGGAAGGTCTGCGCGGGCAGGATGGTGGCACGCTGCGCCATAACCGCCGCCAGAAATTCCTGGATATGGGGCAGAAGGGCCTGAGCTGAGGCCTTTCTCTCTCCTGAAGCCGACAAATGCAAAAGGCGGACCGGATGACCGGCCCGCCTTTTTCATATCCCCCGTGGGGGGAGGCGCTTTTATACTAATTTCCCTGGATCGTGACCGATCCAGGGAAATTTGCGCTCCCTCAGGCGCCGGGCGGGCGCATCCGCGCCCTTGGCTATGCGCCATGTGGCGCGGGTCGGCGGTCGCCGACCTCCAATCCGCCAAGGGTCAAACCCTCGGCGGATTGGTATTACAGCGCCTCTCCCCGCACCAGACGCGGCAGTTCGCCCACAATGCCCATGGCGTGGCGCATGAACAGCTTTTTCATCGGCGGCAGGCGGTTGACGGTGGCAAGGCCCAGACGCCGGGCCAGCGCCAGCGGGCCGATATTGTTGCTGAACAGACGGGTCAGCGTGTCGGTCGCCGCCAGCAGGGCCACCGTGTCGAAGCGGCGCCAGCGCTGATACCGTTCCAGCACATCCGGCGCGCCAGGGTCCAGCCCCAGGCGCAGCGCATCCACCACCACCTCGGCCAGGGCCGCGACATCGCGGATACCGACATTCAGCCCCTGGCCGGCAATCGGGTGCATGCCATGGGCGCTTTCGCTGACCAGGGCAAGGCGCTGATCGACATAGCGTTCGGCATGGCTGAGACCCAGCGGATAGGCCCAGCGACCGGCGATCGGCGTCACCCTGCCCAGCCAGTCACCCACCCGGGACTGAAGCTCGGCCTGGAACCGCTCCGGCGGCAGGCCCATATAGAAATCCACCATGTCCGACCGCTCACTCCACACGATGCTGGTGCGGTGGCCACCGGCCAGCGGCAGCATGGCGAACGGGCCAGCGGGCAGGAACAGTTCCACCGCTACCTCGCCATGCGGCTTCTCATGCTCAATACTGCAGACGATGGCGTGCTGCTGATAGGTCCAGGCGATCTGCCGGATGCCGGCATGCTCGCGGCAGAAACTCTTCTTCCCATCCGCGCCCACGACCAGCCGGCCCGACAGGCGGCGGCCATCCTCCAGCGTCACCAGTACACCGCTGCCATCGCGCGCCATCCCCTTCACCGCCACGGGTGTGATGTGGGTAACGCTGTCCAATTCCGCCAGCCGGCGGAACAGGGCCTGACGCAGATGCCGATTCTCGATGATCCAGCCAAAGGGCTGATCACCGACATCGCGGTGATCATAATGCATGAAGAGCGGGCTGTTCTGGTCGGTGACGCGGATATCCAGCATCGGGCCCACCTGGCCGTCCAGATGGCGCCAGATGCCCGCCCCTTCCAGCACCATGGCGGAACCATAGGAAATGGCCGTTGTCCGGCCATCAAATTCCGGTTCAAGCTGCTGTTCCGGCGGGTCGCGATCAACGACCAGGGTGGCGACGCCCGCCGTGCCCAGGGCACAGGCGAGGCTGAGACCGGCAAGACCACCGCCGACGATGATCACATCGCCCGCATGGTCCGGGATCAGGGAGGGGGGGATCTGCGTTTCCATGGATGAAGAATTGGGCGTTCTTGGCGGCATGTCCAGCATACCTTCAGTCGCAGGCGGTTTCGGGCATGAATTGCACAATTTTTGACCAACATCTGCCCATGGTTGCGCCTGATGGTCAGCGCTGGCACGGCTATACCCCACCAGTTCCGCGAAAACCAGTCGCGGCACGGTTCTTGTAAGTTACACTGTGGACAACAGCACTGGTCGCGACGGCCGGCGCCGGAAGACCATTCGTTCAGATCTGTTCCATGCAAAAGGAAGGGAGAGCGCAATGAAGCTCGTCGTGGCCATTATCAAGCCGTTCAAGCTGGACGAGGTGCGCGAGGCCCTGACGGCTCTCGGTATCCAGGGCCTGACCGTTTCCGAGGTTAAGGGCTTCGGTCGCCAGAAGGGGCAGACCGAGATTTATCGCGGGGCCGAGTATTCCGTCAGCTTCCTGCCCAAGGTGAAGGTGGAAGTGGCAGTGACCGACGATCTGGTCGATGCCGTGGTGGATGCCGTCCAGAAGGCCGCCAATACTGGCCGCATCGGCGATGGCAAGATTTTCGTCATGGATGTGGTCCAGACCGTGCGCATCCGCACCGGCGAACAGAACGCCGACGCCTTGTAAGCGCGGGACGGACAGGCAGGGCAGTCGCCCCGCCAACGTAACCCGACGTAAAAGGCCCGGCACATCCCCCGCGATGTGCCGGGCCTTTGCGTTCTGCCTTGTGGCAAAAGGGGTAATCCGCTTGTGGATAAACGAGCCAGAGCAGAGATTTCCGCCCCTGTTTTCCTGATTCGTTCTCCAAAATCACGTAATCAGATCAACTATTTGCAAAAGTTTTCAACGGCTTTCTCAGAAATTATCCACAAGCCTTTGGAATAAACCATTTCTTGGCGCTTAAGGTCCGGTTTGGCCCCTGCTTGTGCCGCGGGTGGCGGACGGAGTACAATCCGGCAACAGGCGCGGCAGAGAGCCGTCGCCGCCCCGTTTCAGCGCCAGCAGGATATCTATGAGTGTAGCGGTCGCAGGCGGCCTCTCCCCCGCCCCCTCCCCGTTCCCCAGCAATGATCGGTTGGGAAACCTCAGCGATTATCCCTTCCCCCGGCTGGCGGCCCTGCTGGCCGATGTGTCGCCCCGCGCCAATGCCACCCCCACCATCCTGACCGTGGGCGAGCCGCAGAACCAGCCTCCCGCGCTGATGCTGGAGACGATGGCAGCCCATGCCACATCCTGGGGCAAATATCCCCCCGTGGCAGGTACGGCCGATTTCCGTCAGGCCGTGGCCGGGTGGCTTGGGCGCCGCTATGGGCTGCCGGATGCGATGGTTGACGCGGATCGCTGCATCCTGCCGGTCAGTGGCACGCGGGAAGCCCTCTATCTGCTGGCGCAACTGGTGGTCCCGGCGAAGAAGGATGGAAGAAAGCCGGCTGTGCTGCTGCCCAACCCCTTCTATGCCGTCTATCAGGGGGCAGCCGTGATGGCGGGCGCGGAACCGATTCTGCTGGATGCGACGCGGGAGACCGGGTTCCTGCCCGATCTGGATGCGGTGGATGAGCAGACATGGGCGCGCACGGCCCTGTTCTATCTCTGCACCCCCGCCAATCCGCAAGGGGCCGTGGCCAGCCTGGATTATCTGAAGCGCGCCCTGGCACTGGCCCGGCAATATGGTTTCGTGCTGGCCGTCGATGAATGTTATGCCGAGCTGTGGGACAAGGCGCCGCCGGCGGGGGCCATGCAGGCCGCGCTCGCCATGGGTGGTAGCCTGAACAACCTGCTGGCATTCCATTCGCTATCGAAGCGATCCAGCGCCGCCGGGCTTCGTTCCGGCTTCGTTGCGGGCGATCCCGATCTGGTGAAACTGTTCACCCGCCTGCGCAACTATTCCCTGGCCGGCATGCCATTGCCCATCATGGCCGCGTCCATCGCCCTGTGGCAGGACGAAGCGCATGTGGAGGCCAACCGGCAATTCTACCGCGCCAATATTGATGCGGCGGAAGCGGCCTTGGGCAACCGGCTGGGCTTTTATCGCCCCCAGGGCGGGTTTTTCCTGTGGCTGGATGTCAGTTCTGTCTGCGCCAATGGGGAAGAAGCGGCAAAGCGCCTGTGGCAGGAAGCGGCCATCCGCGTGCTGCCCGGCGCCTATCTGACCCAGCCGAACGAAGATGGTTACAACCATGGTGACCGCTATATCCGCGTCGCCCTGGTGCATGATACGCCCAGCACAGGGCTGGCCCTGGAACGGCTGGGCCGCGTCCTGGCCTGATCCGCCCCAATCTGTTGTCGTCTCGCGTTTCAAGAGAGTGCCATGCCGAGCCGTCCCTCCCCCCGCCCCGCCCCATCCGGTCGCCGGCCGGCATCTGGCGCGCCAGCACCCGCCACGGGGGGCGGCCGGCGCAAGACTCGGCTATTGCCGGAAGGGACCGCGATCTTCCTGAAGCGCCGGCTTCGTGAGATTGCCGGGCTGGGCGTGGTCGGGCTGGCCCTGGCCCTGACCGCAGCCTTGGCCAGCTATCATTCCCGCGACCCGTCCTGGAGCACGGCGGTACCGGACGAGACGGTGGCCATCCGCAACATGATGGGCCTGCCCGGCGCTTATCTGTCCGATGTGCTGTGGCAGACTTTGGGCATGGGCGCCTTTGTCATCGTGCTGGTCCTGGCCGGCTGGGGCCTTTCCCTGTTCCGTCACCGGCCCATCCCCAACTGGCCGTGGCGGGTGCCGGCGGCCCTGGTGGCCGTGCTGCTGGCGGCCATGCTGCTGATCGCCGTCACCGGCAATTCAACGAATGGCGGCAGCGCCGGGCTGATGCTGGTCAACCCCCTGGCCAAGCTGTTTGGCGATTTTGCCGGTAAGGCGGCCCTGCCCCTGCTGACGCTTGTGCTGCTGGGGCCCTTCCTGCTGGCGTTGCTGGCCGCACTGGCCATCCCGCTGCGTGACCTGCGGGAGAATATCCGCACCGCCCGCCTGTGGTTTGCCAACCGCGCCGCCCAGCGGTCGGCCACCGCCACCACGCGCCAGCAGCAGCAGGTGGCCATGGGGGGCGGCCGCTGGTCCCCCGCCATGGAAACTGCCCCTGCCGGCGGACCGGCGGCGATCCCCAGCGAAGGGCTGATGGCAAGGCTGCGGCGCCAGGCCGAGGCGCTGCGCACCCGCCTGCCCACCCGTCGGGCGGCTGCCGGGGCCGCTGCCGGCGCTCAGGCCGCGCCCCGCACCGCACCAAGCCTTTCCGTTCCCCCCGCCGGCGATCCTGCCATGGCGCCGTCGCCGCAGCCGATGCTGCAGGTGGATGTTCCCCGCCCCGCCCCGGTTGCCGCCGGGGATGACCGCCGCCGTCCCGCCCCCGTGGTGGAACGCGGGCCCAAGCCGATCCTGCCCGATGTCGCCCGCAAGATGGAGAAGGCCCGCCAGCCTGCCCTGCATCTGGAACCGGAAGTGCGCAGCGAACATGAGCTTCCGCCCGTGGAGATCATGCAACTACCGCCGCCCGGCGCCGGCCCCGCCATGGATGAAGCCTCGCTTCAGCGCAATGCGGAGATGCTGGAAGGCGTGCTGGAGGATTACGGCATCCGTGGCCAGATCGTGAAGGTCAGCCCCGGCCCCGTCGTCACCCTGTATGAGCTGGAACCCGCCCCCGGCCTGAAATCCGCCCGCGTCATCGGCCTGGCTGACGATATCGCGCGGTCCATGAGCGCGGTTTCCGTGCGTGTGGCTGTGGTGGCAGGCCGCAACGCCATCGGCATTGAAATGCCGAACCAGCGTCGCGAAACCGTTTACCTGCGCGAATTGCTGATGTCGGACGCCTATGAGAAGAGCCAGCAGAAGCTGCCGCTGGTTCTGGGCAAGGATATTGGCGGCGGGCCGATCATCGCCGATCTGGCCCGCATGCCCCACCTTCTGGTGGCCGGCACCACCGGTTCGGGCAAGTCCGTCGCCATCAACACCATGATCCTGTCGCTTCTGTACCGGATGCCGCCGGACAAGTGCCGCTTCATCATGGTCGATCCCAAGATGCTGGAACTGTCGATCTATGAAGGCATCCCGCATCTGCTGGCCCCCGTCGTCACCGATCCGAAAAAAGCGGTTGTGGCGCTTAAATGGGCAGTGCGGGAGATGGAGGACCGGTATCGCAACATGTCCAAGCTGGGCGTGCGCAATATCGATGGCTACAACGCCCGCCTGAAGGAAGCGCGCGACAACGGCGAAATCCTGACCCGCCGCGTCCAGACCGGCTATGACCCCGATACGGGCAAGCCGATCGAGGAAGAGCAGCCGATGGACCTGTCGGAACTGCCCTATATCGTCGTGATCGTGGACGAAATGGCAGATCTGATGCTGGTGGCCGGCAAGGATATCGAGGCGGCCATCCAGCGCTTGGCCCAGATGGCGCGTGCCGCCGGCATCCACCTGATCATGGCGACGCAGCGCCCGTCGGTGGACGTGATCACCGGCACGATCAAGGCCAATTTCCCCACCCGCATCAGCTTCCAGGTCACCAGCAAGATCGACAGCCGCACCATCCTGGGCGAACAGGGGGCCGAGCAGCTTCTGGGCCAGGGCGATATGCTCTACATGGCCGGCGGCGGCCGCATCACCCGCGTCCACGGTCCCTTCGTGCGCGATGACGAGGTGGAACAGGTCGTCCGCTTCCTGAAGGCGCAGGGTGAACCGTCCTATGTCGATGCCGTGACGGAAGAGGAAGAGGAGTTCGACCCCGCCACAGCCAGCGGCGGTGACGGCGGCGGCGGTGGCGCTGGCACATCCGGCGATGATCTTTATGATCAGGCGGTGGCCGTGGTGGCACGGGAAGGCAAGGCTTCCACCAGCTTCATCCAGCGCCATCTGCGCATCGGCTACAATTCCGCTGCCCGCCTGATTGAGCGGATGGAAAAGGAAGGCGTGGTCAGCAAGGCCAACCATGCCGGCAAGCGCGAAGTGCTGGCCCGCAATATCGACGATAATGAACGGGTGAATTGATCGGCGTACGCTGATCGTCTGTCGCTGGACAGGCGGGTTGCGCCAAAAGTTCGGCGTACACCGAATTTTCATTGCCAAAGCCGGCCAATGAACTCCATGATCGGTGATAACCGATCATGGAAGGCTCCATGTTCTTCTTCGCCCAAGGGGCTGGTCAACCATCGACGCGGATTGCCAGCACCGCCGATATCGGGGACGCCATCCGCGCGCGCCGCAAGGCACTGAAACTGACCCAGCGGCAATTGGCGGCCCTGGCGGGGCTGAGCCTGGAATTTGTCAATGGCATTGAGAACGGCAAGCCCACGGCGGAGATCGGCAAAACCCTTGAACTGCTGACGGCCCTGGGCATCGATCTGGAAGCGCGGGTACGGTGATGGACCGGCTGGACATTTTCCTCGGTGACCGACCCGTGGGCACGTTGACCGTGGAGGATCAGGGCCGGCTGCGTTTTGCCTATGCCGGGTCGGATGTGCCGCCCTTGTCGCTCAGCCTGCCGGTGCGCGCCGAACCCTATGCCGATGAGGCCTGCCGCCCCTTCTTCGCCGGCCTGCTGCCGGAGGGCGAAGCTCTGCGCCATGCGGCGGCCAATAAGCGGCTGCAGCCCTATGAGACATTCCGCCTGCTGGAAGCCTATGGCGGGGAATGCGCTGGTGCCGTGCGGCTGCTGCCGCCCGGTGCCGCCCCCACCATCGCCGCCGATTATGAGCTGATGGATGATGCCGATCTCGCCCAACTGGCGCGCCGGCTGCCGACCGACCCCAATTTCTCCAGTGATGGCCGGGTGCGGCTGTCCCTGGCCGGCGCCCAGGCCAAGACAGCGGTGACCATTTTCGACGATTGCATCTTCAGGCCCTTGGGTGGTTCGCCTTCCACCCATATCGTCAAGATCGCCGCCAACAGTGACTATGCCGATATTGTCCGCAACGAGGCTTTCTGCATGCGGCTGGCCGAGCGGATGGGGCTGGATGTGGCACCCGTGGCACTACGCGCCTTCGGCGGCATTCCCTGTCTGCTGGTGACCCGCTATGACCGGGTGGTGGACGGGCATCACCATGTCACGGAACAGCATCAGGAGGATATGTGCCAGGCGCTGGGACATCCGCCGGAGCGCAAATATCAGTTCGATGACCAGGGCGCTCAAATCGGACCGGCGCTGCCGGACTGCCTAGCTCTGCTCAAGCGCGTCCGGGTTCCGGCCCTGGCCGAACAGGAATTCCGCCGCCGGGTGCTGTTCAATTTCCTGATCGGCAATGCCGATGCCCATGCCAAGAATAGCAGCCTTCTTTATGAAGAGCCAAGCCGGGCGCCGATCCTGGCTCCAGCCTATGATCTGGTCTGTACCCGGATCTACCCGACCTTAACTGAGGATTTCGCTATGGCCATCGGCGCGGCGCGGCGAGCATCCGACATCACGCTGGCCGATATTGAAGGATTGGCCCCTTCGACAGCCGCCGGTCGCCGTGCGTTTCTGAGCGAAGCCTATCGTATGGCCAGCACCATCGTGCTTCAGGCACGCGCGCTGTGTCAGGAGCCCCCCTTCAGTGAGAAAGCCCCTTTTGGGCACATCCTATCCTGCATCGGTCAGCGCGCGATGCAACTAGGCGAGATTATCGGCAAGCCGGTGACAGTGGATACCCGCCCCTTCGCCCTGCGCGGCGGTGGCTGGCTTCAGGGAAGCTGAGCCAGCCACCTTCAGGGCATCAATCCAGCGCGAAGGCCATGGCCTTCAGATACTGGGTTTCCGGCAGCAACGGATGCACCGGATGGTCCGGCCCGGCGCCGGCAAAGCGCAGGATACGGCCCTGGCGGCCGGCTTCGCCCAGCCCGCGTGCCACTTCCTGGTGGAACAAGGGCGGTTCCATGTTGTGAGAACAGCTTGCCACCAGCAGCATGCCGCCCGGCGCCACCAGCCGGGCCGCCGCCTTGGTCATGCGGCGATAGGCGCGGCTGCCCACGGCCAAATCCTTGCGGGACTTCACGAAGGCCGGCGGGTCGGCGATCACCACCTCAAATGTCCGCCCCTCTGCCACCCACTGGTCCATCAGGTTGAAGGCATCGCCCTTGGCCGTGTCCACCCGGTCGGCCACACCATTGGCCTCCGCCGCCTTGGCTGCGATGGAGAGTGACAGGGCCGAGCGGTCCACCAGGGTGACATGGCTGGCGCCGCGCTTGGCCGCCAGCACGCCGAAACCACCGGCATAGGTATAGAAATCGACGACCGTCTTGCCCTTGGACAGGTTGGCGATGAAGGCGCGATTGTCGCGCTGGTCAAAGAACCAGCCAGTCTTCTGGCCTTCCGACAGGTCAGCGAAGAAGGTGGCGCCGTTTTCTTCCAGCGGGGTCATTCCCTCCACAGAGCCCTTGGCCACCCGCACTTCCTCCGGCAGGCCTTCATAGGTGCGGGCGGCGCTGTCATTGCGCAACACGATGGCGCGGGGGTTCAGCACCTCGTCCAAGGCCGCCAGGATCATCGGCAGACGACGATCCATGGCCACAGTGTTGGCCTGCACCACCACCACATCGCCATAGCGGTCGATGATCAGCGCCGGCAGCCCGTCACTTTCGGCATGGATCAGGCGATAGAAGGGCCGGTCGAACAGCCGTTCCCGGATTTCCAGCGCCCGGCGGATGCGGTTCACGAAGAAGCCGGTATCAATCACCGTGGCGGCATCGCGCGACAGGAAGCGCGAGGCGATCAGCGTATGCGGGTTGAAGGTGGCGATGCCCAGCGTGGCCCCGCCAGCATCGGTGACGCGCACAACAGAGCCAGCCGGCAGCGCCTTGGCGGCCTTATCCATGTCCACTTCGTTGGAATAGATCCAGGGATGGCCATGCTGGGCGCGCTTGTGCCGGCCCGCCTGCAGGCGGATCACCGGCAGGGCGGCAGGTTTGGCAACAGGGGTGGTGTCGGGGGCCGTCGCGGCAGCATTCTCAGTCATGCCCGGAAAATACAATGCCGCCCTGAAAGCGCCAAGGGCGGCACCCGTTCAGGCTTTGCGCGTCAGACCAGCACGCGGCACAGGCGCAGATCTTCCCGATGATGGCCATGGCTGATGGCGCGTTCCAGCGCGCGCGACGGGGCCGCCGGCCTTTCGGCCTGCGGCAGATGCAGATGTACGGCCCCGCAGCCCCGCGCCAGAGCCTCACTATCCATGTCGCGCAGCAGCAGGTCGATCGCCTCCTCCTGCTCGAACATGTCGAGCGCCAGGAACATATCCACCTGCAAAACTTTGCCATGGCGGGGGCTGGGCAGGACCTGGAACGCATAAAGCCCATGGATATAGCCATGATCGGCCTGCGCCAGCCGGATACCGCCATCAGCCGCTGCGACCATGCAGTCGGCATAGGCGTGCCATTCCTCGCGGGTGATGCCGGACCGGCCCGCCTGGATCAGGGGGAAGGCCTGATCGACACGACGGCGATCCAATGGCGTGACGGTGAAACGATCAAGCAGCATTTGGGTCCGGTCTTCGGCTGGTCGGATGGCGGGGGGGAAAACATCCTGCGTCACCTTTCTGCCAGCAGCGACACATCGGCGCTTTGATCCAGGTCAACGCTGCCTCATAATCAAAAGGGTATAGGTAAACACCTGAATGGTTGTGGGGCCGCGTTGATCGGTGAGCGCATCATCGATAGAGTGGATCACCCGCCCGGTGGCGGATGGCGCAGCCGGTGGAACGAATGGGCAGGGGGCCTGCGGTAATGACGACAGCTCTGGATCACAAGGCCGGCGCACCGGCCAGCCTTGCGGCGCAGGTGGCACAGGCGGACATGAACCCGTGCGGTGCCTGCCCGGTACGTTCCCTTTCCGTCTGTTCGGCACTGGAGGCGGAAGAACTGCGCCGTCTGGCAGAAATCCTGACCAACATGAAGGTGGATACCGGCCACACCCTCTTCTCTGAAGGGGATGGGGCCGACATGCTGTTCAACGTCACCTCTGGCACCATGAAGCTGTACAAGCTGTTGCCTGACGGGCGGCGCCAGATTACCGGTTTCCTGCTGCCGGGTGATTTCCTGGGCCTGTCGGTGAACGACACTTATGCCTATTCGGCAGAGGCGGTAACATCCGCCACGCTTTGCCGCTTCCCCCGCCGCCGGCTGGAAGCGCTGCTGGAAGAATATCCCAAGATGCAGCGCCGGCTGTTCGCCATGGCGTCGAACGAGCTGGCCGCCGCCCAGGACCAGATGCTGCTGCTGGGCCGCAAGAACGCGAAGGAGCGCATCGCCTCCTTCCTGCTGCTGCTGTCGCAGCGGGCCGTGCGGCGCGGCTTCAAGGACAATCCCGTCCATGTGCCGATGAGCCGGTCGGACATTGCCGATTATCTGGGCCTGACCACGGAAACGGTCAGCCGCACCTTCACCCAGTTGAAGACCAGCAATGTCATTGCCCTGCTGGAAGGCGGCAAGGTCCGCATCAATGACCGCGACGGGCTGCAGGATCTGGCGGACGGCGCCGCCTGATCCCTGCCGCGTGAAAGGTCACGGTTGCCAGCCGCCCAGCGGGTAATCCTGCAACGGGTGATAGGTGGGGCCGGTCTTGCCCAGCACGCTTTCATACAGCGTGAAATGATCGACCGGGAACGGCCCTTCCCGCAGCAGCCCATTCGCCTCCATATAGCGGCCCAGCTTCTCCGCCGGCGTTTCCCCGCCCAGATAGGCCAGGGTGACATGGGGGCTGTATTTGCGCTCCTCCGGGGCCAGGCCCGCGCGCACCAGGGCCGATTCCACCTTGGCCTGCAGGTGCAATAGCGGATCGGACGGGGCCACCCCGGCCCAGAGCGCGCGGGCCTTATGCCCCTTGCCGAAACTGCCCAGCCCGTCCAGCGTCAGGGTGAAGGGCGGGGCAACGACGAGATCGAGAGCCTCGTTCACATCTTCTGCCACACCTTCATCCACCTCCCCGATGAAACGCAGCGTCAGATGGTAATTCTCCGGCGCCACCCAGCGGGCGCCGGGCAGGCCGGATGCGCAACGGGAGAGCCCGTCACGCACGCCTTCCGGCAGGCCGATACCGATGAAAAGCCGCAGCACCCCCTTTACCCTCCCTGGTTACAGGCAGGGGTTGGGATTGGCGGCGTGGACCGCATCCAGTTCCGCCATCACATCATCCGACAGCACCAGATCGGCGGCACCGATGGCGATGCGGAGCTGTTCCAGGCTGGTGGCGCCGATGATGGAACTGGTGGTGAAGGGCCGGGCGATGGTGAAGGCGATGGCCATCTGCGCCGGGTCCAGCCCATGGCGGCGGGCAATATCCAGATAGGCCCTCACCGCCGGATCGGCGCGCGGCGTGTCATAGCGGGATTTCCGCCCGTCAATGGCGCGGCGGGCACCGGCCGGCATCGCGCCATCCAGATATTTGCCGGTCAGCGTACCGGCGGCCAGCGGGGAATAGGCCAGCAGCCCCACATCCTCCCGCAGCGCCACCTCGGCCAGCCCCATCTCAAAGCTGCGATTCAGCAGGCTATAGGGATTCTGGATGGAGACGATGCGCGTCAGCCCCATTTTCTCCGCCGCCAGCACATAGCGCATGGTGCCCCAGGCGGTTTCATTGGAAATGCCGACATGGCGGATCTTGCCCTGGCGCACCAGATCATCGAACACGCCCAGCGTCTCCTCAATCGCCACCTCGTCCACCGCGGCGACGGGGTTGGCGATGGTACGGCCGAACCGGTCAGCCGTGCGGTCGGGCCAGTGAAGCTGGTACAGGTCGATATAATCCGTGCCCAGCCGCTTCAGGCTGGCTTCCACCGCCGCCAGGATATTGGCCCGGTCAGCCCTGGCACCGCCGCCCCGGACATAGGGGAAGCCGCCATCGGCATTGCCGATCACCTTGCTGGCCAGCACGATATCCTGGCGCCGCCCGTTGCGGGCGAACCAGGTGCGGATGATCTCCTCCGTCCGGCCATAGGTTTCGGCGGCGGGAGGGGCGGCGTACATTTCTGCCGTGTCCCAGAAGGTCAGCCCATGATCCAGCGCCAGATCCATCTGGGCATGGCCTTCGGCCTCGCTGTTCTGGTTGCCCCAGGTCATGGTGCCCAGGCAGATGACGGGAACGGAAAGGTCGGTGCGGCCAAGCCGGCGATGTTCCATGGAACGGCTTCCCTATTAGCAGGATATCGGGTTACGGCAGAGATAGGCCGGCAGGATCGCCGGCACCACCCCCAAAAGAAAGACAGCCCATCCCCCCAGGTCCGAGGCCACGCAATCGCGCTGGACGGCAGGGATAGGGAATGTCATTGAAATACAGTCTTCTTCCACCCTATCGAACCGATAAGACGATGGCCGTTTCCATGGCACTGCCCTTCTCCCTGTCCTGGCTGGACCTTGCCGCCTTGGTGCTGTTCATCGCCACCTGGTGGGGGTATGGCTGGCTGACCGACAGGCGCCAGGGCAGCCCCGTCAGCCTGAACCAGCATATGATGCGTATCCGCATCCGCTGGATGACCAACATGCTGTACCGGGACAACCGGGTGATGGACAGCATGCTGATCGGCCATCTGATCCATTCCGTCTCCTTCTTCGCCAGCACCACGGTGCTGGTGCTGGCCGGCCTGCTGGGCGTGCTGGCCTCCGCTGAGGCATCGCACAAGGTGGTGATGGAACTGGGCTTCACCCAGCCCACGGAGCGCACCCTGTTCGAGATGAAGCTGGTGCTGCTGCTGGGTATCTTCGTCTACAGCTTCTTCTGCTTCACCTGGGCGGTCCGGCAGTTCAACTACACCATCGCCCTGGTCGGCGGTGCGCCGCTGGAACCGGGGGAAGAGGCGACCATCACCGCCAAGGCCGCCGCCAAGATGATGACCCTGGCCATCACCAGCTTCAACCGGGGCCTGCGCGGCTATTACTATGCCTTCGCCAGCCTGGGCTGGATGGTGCATCCCTATATTTTCATGGGGCTGGTGGTGCTGGTCACCTATGTTTTGTGGCGGCGGCAATTCCGCTCTGCTGCTTTTGACGCCGTCGCCCGCTACACGGCACAGGGCATGGGGGAAAGCCCGACCCATGCCAGGGAAAGGTTAAGCAAGGGGATTTAAGGCGCATCACGCGCCCAGCGTCCCCAGCCCGCTGTCCCGCAACACATCTGCCAGGATGCTGTAAGAGCGTTTGCGGGCGGCATGGTCATAAATCTGCGCCGCCACCATCACCTCGTCCGGCTTGGCCAGTGCCAGCAGGGCGGCGATACGGTCACGCACCGCTTCCGGCCCCCCGATGGCGGAGAAAGCCAGGGCCCGGCGCACCCCAGCCGCTTCCTGCGGGCTCATCCGCGCTTCAATCTCCCCATCCGGCGGCGGCAGCAGGCCGGGATTACCCCGGCGCAGCGCCAGGAACTGCTGCTGGATGGAGGTGAAAAGCAGGCGGCCCGTGGCATCATCATCGGCGGCATAGACATTCAGCCCCACCATCGCATAGGGCTTGGCCAGCCGGTCCGACGGGCGGAAGCGCGACCGGTAAAGCTCCAGCGCCTCCACCACATAATCGGGTGCGAAATGGGAGGCGAAGGCATAGGGCAGGCCCAGTTCCGCCGCCAGTTCCGCCCCGAACAGGGAGGAGCCCAGGATCCAGACCGGGATTTCCATCCCCTCTCCCGGCACGGCCCGCACCCGGGCCAGGGCGTCGGCGGGACCGAAATAATTCAGCAACTCCACCACATCGGCCGGGAAATGATCGGCGCTGCCCGCCAGTGTCCGGCGCAGCGCGGCCGACGTGGCGCCATCGGTGCCCGGCGCACGGCCCAGCCCCAGATCAATCCGGCCCGGAAACAATGCCTCCAGCGTGCCGAACTGTTCAGCCACCTGTAATGGCGAATGGTTGGGCAGCATGATGCCGCCCGCCCCCACCCGGATATGACGGGTCGCCGCTGCGACATGGCCAATGACCACGGATGTGGCGGCGCTGGCGATGCCGGGCATGGAATGATGTTCCGCCAGCCAATAACGCCGATATCCCAGACCTTCGGCATGGCGAGCCAGATCGGCGCTGTTATGCAGCGCGTCGGCCACACTGGCGCCCATGGGAACCGGCGACAGGTCAAGGACGGAAAAGGGAATGGCATTCATGGCGGCAAGCCCTGCTGACGGGAAACAGATAGAGCCTTAACGCAGCAACGGCAGCGGTGGATGTGACGCCGCACACTCGTTACGCATACCAATCAATAACCATAAAAAACCAAAATAATATCAAGAACCGCATATGATTATAAATATTAATAAATGCCACCCCCTTCTCTTCTTTCCAATATATGTTTCATATGTAACCAAAAGAATAGATATCCGGACGGGCTGTGGAGATAGACCGAAGGTTGTGCAAAAAACGGACAACCTTAACGCTTTATGACCTTGGTGCGATGATGGCTCTCTCCCGCTTCAGCATATCGGCACGTATCCTCGGCATCATTGCCCTGATGGCACTGCTGACCCTGTTCGCCGCAATTTTCGCCACCCAGCGTTTGATGACAGTCGATGATAGTTATAGCGACCTGCTAAATAACGACGTGGCCGCCACGATTGAGCTTGCCCGCGCCAACCGCGCGATTACCGCCGTTGGTCGCCAGACCTATAAGCTTATCGCCCAAACAGATCAGAGCCGGATGCAGGCTGCGGTCGAAAATGTCAGTCGGAATCAGGAAGCCATATTTACCGCTTATACCAAAATAATCCAGGAAGCCCCTGAGCATAGTCAGGATATTGCCCAACTTCGATCTCAGTTCGAAGAGTTGATGAAATATTATGATCAGATCAAGCCTCTGGCCCTGTCCAACAGGAACGAGGAGGCCCTTAATATTCTGAATGCGTCCTTCGACCCCACCCTTGATGCGTTGCGGGATGCCAATGTGAAGCTGACGGATCAGGTCAGGCAGGAGATGACTGCCTTGTCCGACCAACTTACAGACGATTCCATTTTCTCCCGCAATCTCGTCCTGACGCTGAGCGGGCTGGGCCTGCTGATGTTTGGCGGGCTGGCCTTCTATATCGCCCGCTTCACCATCTCCGGCCCTATCGGTGATGTAACCGGCGCCATGGGCAAGGTGGCGGGTGGCGACCTGACCGTCACCGTGCCGGGCCTGGGCCGGGGGGACGAGATCGGCAAGCTGGCCGCCGCCCTGGAGACCTTCAAGGCCAATGCCATCCGCGCCCGTCAACTGGAAGAGGAAGCCAAGCAGGCGGAAATCCGCGCCGAGGCCGAGCGTCGCAAGGCGCTGCTGGAACTGGCCGATAATTTCGAGGCCAGCGTGATGGGCGTGGTGTCGCTGGTGGCTTCTGCCGCCACCGAACTGAACGCCAATGCCCAGAGCCTGTCCAGCGCCGCCGAGCAGGCCCGCAGCCAGACCGGCATTGTCTCCGCCGCCACGGAGCAGACTTCCGCCAATGTGCAGACGGTTGCTGCCTCTGCGGAAGAAATGACCAGTTCCATCAGTGAAATCAGCCGCCAGGTTGGCACCTCGGCCACCATTGCCCGCACGGCGACGGAACGGGCGGAAGGCACCAACCGCACCATCCAGGCCCTGGCCAAGGAAGCCGAAGCCATCGGCGCCGTGGTGCAGTTGATCGCTGATATTGCCGGCCAGACCAACCTGCTGGCGCTGAACGCGACGATCGAAGCCGCCCGCGCCGGCGATGCCGGCAAGGGCTTCGCCGTCGTGGCAAGTGAGGTGAAAAGCCTGGCCAGCCAGACCGCGAAAGCAACGGAGGATATTTCCGCGCGTATCGCCGCCATCCAGCAGGCCACCGGCAGCGCGGTTTCCGCCACGCTGGAAGTGACCCGCACCATCGGGGAGATCAACGAAATCTCCACCACCATCGCTGCTGCCGTGGAAGAGCAGGACGCCGCTACCCGCGAGATTGCCCGCAATGTCCAGCAGGCCGCCGTCGGCACGCAGGAAATCAGCAACAATATCAGCGGTGTGCAGCAGACCGCCTATAGCACCAGCCAGTCCGCCAGCAATGTACTGGATGCATCCAGCAGCCTGTCACGCGAGGCGGAAACCCTGCGTCAGGAAGTCGACCGCTTCATCCAGCGCGTCCGCGCCGGGTAATGGTGTGGGGCGGAAGGGTTTCCTTCCGTCCCCTCCCCTTGCCGGGCTGGCTTGACCGGCGAGGCATTTTTCCATCACCCTGGCTGAAACAATAATTCGGACAGGGTCTTCACATGTTGCATCGACGTTTCCTTCTCCAGGCCGGTGGGGTGCTGGCCGCTGGTGTCTGCCTGCCGCCCTTGGCCGCCTGGGCCCAAACCCAGGACAGCGCCAATCCGGCGGACAAGGCGCTGTATGATTTCTTCCAGGCCATGTTTGAGCGTGACTTGGCGCAGAGCCCCCTGCGGGCCATGCAGTTGGGCCGCAAGACCGGCTATGACCAGCTTGACGAGGTTGGTCCCGCCCGTGCCGCCGCCGACCATGCCCAGGATGGCGCCGATCTGGCGGAACTGGCCCGGCTGACCAGCCCGGACCTGTCGGAACGCGCGCGGTTTTACGCAAAGCTGTTGAAACTGCGGCTGGAACAGTCGCGTGAACAATATCGCTGGCGCCATCATGATTACGCCATGACCCTGGTGGGCGGCCCCCATACCAGCTTGCCGGTGCAATTGATCAACCAGCACAAGGTGGCGGACCGGGCCGATTATCTGGCTTACATTTCCCGCCTCAACCAGTTTCCCCGCTATTTCGGCCAGACCGAAGAAACGCTGAAAGAAGCCGATGCTGCCGGCATCCTGCCGCCGCGCTATTTCTTCCCCGACCTGATCCAGGCCTGCCGCAACCAGATCAGCGGCCGCCCCTTCCAGGCCAGTGCTGGCAGCGACGCCCCGCTTTATGCTGACCTGAAGGCGAAGCTGGAAAAGCTGCCGGAAGGGGAGCGGGCCGACCTGCTGGCGCAAGCCGAGCAGGCGCTGACCAGCGCGGTACAGCCGGCCTATCTTTCGCTGATCGCATGGCTGCAAGGGGCGGCACCGCGTGCCAACCCGGACCATGGCGTGTGGCGCCTGCCCAATGGCGGGGCTTTCTATGCCGCCTGCCTGAAGCGCTGGACCTCCCTGCCGCTGACGGCGGGCGCGGTTCACCAGATCGGCCTGTCGGAAGTGGCGCGCATCCATGGCGATATCCGCGCCATCATGAAGAAGGTGGATTTCAAGGGCGATCTGGCCGCCTTCTTCGACTATACCCGCGATGATGACCGGTTCTATTTCCCCGACACACCAGAGGGGAAAGCCGCCTATCTGCAAAAGGCGCGCGACTATACAGACGTGATCCGCACCCGGCTGGACGCCTATTTCGGCCTGCAGCCCAAGGCGCCGATGGAAGTGCGGGCGGTGGAGCCGTTCCGTGAGAAATCCGCCCCCAGCGCCTTCTATAACAGCCCGTCGCCCGATGGCAGCCGGCCCGGCATCTTCTATGCCAACCTGTCCAATATGCGCGCCCGGCCGATCTATGGGCTGGAAACGCTGACCTATCATGAGGGCATTCCCGGCCATCACATGCAGATCGCCATCGCCCAGGAACTGGAAGGCGTGCCGGATTTCCAGAAATTCGGCGGCGGCTATTCCGCCTTTGCCGAGGGCTGGGCGCTCTATACCGAGAATCTGGCCAAGGAGATGGGCGGCTTCCAGGACCCTTACAGCGATTACGGGCGGCTGGTGGCAGAGCTGTGGCGCGCCGTGCGGCTGGTGGTGGATACCGGCATCCATGCCAAGAAATGGGACCGGGAAAAGGCCATCACCTATTTCACGACAAACACGCCGATGGATGTTGATGGCGCCGCGCGCGAGATCGACCGCTATATCGGCTGGCCGGCGCAGGCCACCTCCTACAAGATCGGCATGCTGAAGATCATGGAACTGCGGGCGGCGGCTGAAAAGCGCATGGGCAGCCGGTTCAACATCAAGGGCTTCCACGATACGGTGCTGCGCAATGGCCGTATCCCGCTGGATGTTCTGGCCGAAGAAGTTGAGGCTTGGTCCAAGGCTTAATCGGGATTAAGGCGCTTCACTGCGATCAAATCCCCCTGAATTGTTGAGTCAAGCCTCAACAATGACCATGTCCGAAAACCGCGAGACGGCGGCGGGGGGCGGGGTTACTCTGCCCCCCTATCGGCAAACGGACAGGCCCCCATGACAACGCCTCTTCCCCTTTTCCTGGATGAAATGGCAAGCCCGGTCGGCACCATGTATCTGGTCACCGACGGGCAGGGCCGGCTGCGGGCGCTGGATTTCCATGATTATCGGCCGCGGATGGACCGGCTGCTGGCCCGCCATTATGGTGCCGTCAGCCTGTCGCCCGGTGCCGCACCCCAAACATTACGTGACCGGCTGGAGGCTTATTTCGCGGGCGAGGTGACCGCGATTGAGGGGATTGAGACCCATACTGCCGGCACGCCCTTCCAGCGTCAGGTCTGGCAGGCGCTGCGCACCATCCCCGCCGGTCAGACCCTCTCCTATGGCGGGCTGGCGGCCCGGATCGGGCTGGCCAAGGCGGTTCGCGCCGTGGGGCTGGCCAATGGCGCCAACCCCATCGCCATCATCGTGCCTTGCCACCGGGTGATCGGCGCCAATGGCACCCTGACCGGCTATGGCGGCGGGCTGGAGCGCAAGCGCTGGCTGCTGGCGCATGAGGCGGGGCAGCACCTGCCTTTGTGAGCCAGGATCGCCCCGGTCCCCTTGCTGCCGGCATGGCTGCATCGGCCCCGGCACCCCTTGACCGGGTTGGGCCAAGGGGGCACCTATCGGCCCATGCCCCGCGACCGTCTTTCCCCCACCCGCACGCTGCGCCGCCCCCAGGATCTGGCCGATCATGGGCTGATTGCGCCTGATGCGCTGCCCGCCCTGGAACAGGTGGCGGCACAATTCGCCGTGGCGGTAACGCCGGCCATGGCCGACCGGATCAACCCCGCCGATGTGAATGACCCGGTGGGCCGCCAATTCCTGCCCGACGCGCGGGAGCTGGACATCCAGCCGGCGGAACTGGCCGACCCGATCGGGGATGAACCCTTCACCCCCGTAAAGGGCATCACCCATCGCTATCATGACCGGGTGCTGCTGAAGCCGGTCCATGCCTGCCCGGTCTATTGCCGCTTCTGCTTCCGGCGGGAGATGGTGGGACCGGGATCAGAAGCGCTGGACGAGGCGGAACTGGAAGCAGCGCTGGCCTATATCGCCGGCAATCCGCAGATCTGGGAAGTGATCCTGACCGGCGGCGACCCGATGATCCTGTCCCCCCGCCGGATGGGGGATCTGATCGCGCGGCTGAACGCCATCCCGCATCTGGGGCTGGTGCGCATCCATACCCGCGTGCCCGTGGTTGATCCCGACCGGATTGATGCGGAGATGGTGGCCGCCTTGAAGGGGGCGCGCATCCCCACCTGGATCATGCTGCATTCCAACCATTGGCAGGAATTGGGACCCGATCAGGTGGCGGCCATCGGCCGGCTGGTGGATGCCGGCCTGCCGATGCTGGCCCAGACCGTGCTGCTGCGCGGGTTGAATGATGATGTGGCGACGCTGACCCGCACCTTCCGCGCCCTGATATCGGCACGGGTGAAGCCGCATTATTTGCATCATGGCGATCTGGCCAAGGGCACGGCCCATTTCCGCACCAGCATTGCTGAAGGCCGGGCCCTGATGCGGGAGTTGCGCGGCGACGTGTCCGGCATCTGCCAGCCCACCTATGTGCTGGATATACCCGGCGGCCATGGCAAGGTGCCCCTGGGCCAGGATTACCTGACCCAGGATGGCGACGATGCCTGGATCGTGGAAGACCCGCGCGGGCAGCGGCATCCTTATAAGGGATAGGCTACCCGCCCCGGGTCATCACGCCGGATCGAAATCCAGGCCGATATCGAAATTCTTCACCGAATGGGTCAGCCAGCCCAGCGAGATCAGGGTGACGCCCGTCTCGGCAATGGCCCGGATCGTGTCCGGCGTCACGCCGCCGGATGCTTCCGTGATCATGCGCCCATCCACCATGGCAATGGCGCGCTTCAGCGTCGGCACATCCATATTGTCCAGCAGCACGGCATCGACCTTCAGGTCGATCAACTCCGCCAACTGGTCGAGCGTATCAACCTCCACCTCGATCTTGACCATGTGGCCGACGCAGGCCCGCGCACGCTCCACCGCCGCGCGCAGGCCGCCCGCCGCGACCAGATGGTTGTCCTTGATCAGCACGGCATCATCCAGCGCAAAGCGGTGATTGCCGCCGCCGCCGACGCGGACGGCATATTTTTCCAGCGCGCGCAGGCCGGGCGTGGTCTTGCGGGTGCAGACGATCTGCGCGCCCGTACCCGCGATCCGGTCGGCCAGCCGCCGCGTTTCCGACGCGATGCCGCAGAGCCGGCCCAGCAGGTTCAAGGCCGTGCGTTCAGCCGACAGGATCGGTCGGGCCGCCCCTTCCACTGTTGCCAGCACGGTGCCGGGTGCGATCCTGTCGCCATCACCTACATGGGTGGTGATGCGCAAGGACGGGTCCAGCAAAGCGAAGGCATGCAGCGCTGCATCCAGCCCCGCCACCACCCCGTCATGCCGGGCGCGGAACAAGGCCTTGGCGCGGGCATCGGCCGGCACGCAGGCATCCGTGGTCAAATCCCCGGCCAGGCCCAGATCCTCCGCCAGGGCGGCACGGATCAGGCCATCATACATCAGGGGGTAAAGCGGCAGGGTCATCACACAATCACCGGTCAATCAGGAAGGCGGGCCGGGAGGCGGCCCGGTCGGTCAGTAGACCGTCAATGGTAAGGTGCTGGCGGCGACGCCATTCCGGCCGTGTCGCCGGCCAGTCGGCGCGCTGATGCGCGCCCCGGCTTTCCTGCCGGGCGGCAGCCGCCTTCAGGATCAGGCCGGATACCAGCAGGCGGTTGCGCCATTCCCCGGCCAGCCGGATGGCATCGGCTTCCAGCAGGATGCGCTCATCGCTCGTACTCGCTGCCAGGGCGGCCAATTCCGTCTGCGCCTGGGCCAAACCGGCCCCATCGCGCAACAGCCCCGCCCCTTCCGCCATGATCGCCGCAGCCTGCAAGGCCGCTTCCCGTGCCGCCTGGGGCGGGGCCCCCGTGGCCGGCATGTCCGGCAGGGCCACGGGGGCCGGGGCGATAGCGGGGCTTGCCAGGATGTGGGCGGCGGCGCGTTCGGCGAAGACCAGGGCTTCCAGCAGGGAATTGCTGGCCAGCCGGTTGGCGCCATGCACACCGGTACAGGCAACCTCCCCCGCCGCATAAAGGCCGGGCACGCTGGTGCGGCCCTCTTCATCCGTGACGATGCCGCCCATATGGTAATGGGCTGCCGGCGCCACCGGCACCGGGCTTTCCGCCGGGTCAATCCCGGCAGCTTCACAGATGCCGGCCACGGTGGGGAATTGCGTGGCCCCGCCGGCCGCCCAGATGGCGCGCAAATCCAGATAGACGGGCTGCCCGGCGGCCACGCGGCGGCCAATAGCCTTGGCGACAATGTCACGTGGCGCCAGCTCAGCCAGCGGATGTTCGGCTTCCATGAAGCGGTTGCCATCCCCGTCCAGCAGCCGGGCGCCGGCCCCGCGCAGCGCTTCCGTCAGCAGGGGCACTTGGCCCATGCGACCGGCAGCAAAGGCGGTGGGGTGGAACTGAACAAATTCCATATCCGCCAATACGGCCCCGGCGCGGGCGGCCATGGCCTGACCATCGCCCGTCGCCTCTACCGGGTTGGTGGTGTGGCGGTAAAGCTGGCCGATGCCGCCGGTTGCCAGCAGCACAGTGCCGGTGCGGTGGAGAACCCAGCCGGCATCACCATGATGGGCCAGCACCCCGGCTATGGCGCCCTGGCGGCTAGTGACCAGATCCCAGGCGAAGGCACCGGTTTCCACCGTCACATGGGCGGCGGCGCGCACGCGGGCGGCCAGATCGGCAATCAGGGTGCGGCCGGTGGCATCACCGCCGGCATGCAGCACACGGGCCGCGCCATGCGCTGCTTCCCGGCCCAGGCACAGCCTGCCTTCCGGCGTGCGATCAAAGGGCAGGCCTGCTTCCACCCATGCGGCCAGCCGGGTCGCCCCTTCCGCCGTCAACAGATCGGCCATGGCGGGATCGGTCAGGCCGGCACCGGCCGCCACCGTATCGGCGGCATGGTCGGCGGGATTGTCGGCCGGGTCGATGGCAGCCGCGATGCCGCCCTGCGCCCAATGGCTGGACCCGCCGGGCAGATCGTCCGTCTTGGTCAAAAGCGTCACCCGGCGCGGGGCCAGCCGCAAAGCCGCGACCAGCCCGGCCATGCCGGACCCGATAATGACGATATCAGCCTGCCGCATCTGCATTCTCGTTCCCTCACGCACCGGGCCGGTCAAGCAACCGCTGCTTACTTCTTGCCCACCGCCAGCATCCGTTCCACCGACAGCCGTGCCCGGCCGGCGATGGCCGGATCGACATGCACCTGGGGCTGCATGGTCTGCAGGCTTTCCAGGATGTTGGACAGGGTGATGCGGCGCATATGCGGGCACAGGTTGCAGGGGCGGACAAACTCCACCGCCGGGTTGGTGGCCGCCAGATTATCGGCCATGGAACATTCGGTGATCAGCAGCACGCGCTTGGGCTGCTGGCCTTCCACATAATCCTGCATCTTGGCGGTGGAGCCGACGAAATCAGCCTCCGCCAGCACTTCCGGCGGGCATTCCGGATGGGCGATGATGGTCAGGTCACCCTTGAACTGGGTGCGGTAGGCCCGCAACTGCTCCCCCGTGAAGCGCTCATGCACCTCACAATGGCCCTTCCAGGCGATGACCTTCTTCGTGGTCTGGGTCGCCACCCATTTGGCCAGATATTCATCGGGGATGCACAGCACCTCGTCCCCCGGCAGGGAGTTGATCACCTCCACCGCGTTGCCGGACGTGATGCACACATCGCTCTCCGCCTTCACGGCGGCAGACGTGTTGACATAAGTGGCAATCGGCACGCCGGGATAGGTTTCCCGCAGCAGGCGCACATCGGCTGCGGTGATGCTGTCGGCCAAAGAACAGCCGGCATCCATGGCCGGCATCAGCACCGTCTTTTCCGGCGACAGGATCTTGGCCGTCTCCGCCATGAAATGCACGCCGGCCAGCACGATCACATCGGCTTCCGTCTCCGCCGCCTTGCGCGCCAGCAGCAGGCTGTCCCCGACAATATCCGCCACCGTGTGGAAAATTTCCGGCGCCTGATAATTATGCGCCAGGATGATGGCGTTGCGTTCCTTCTTCAGCCGGTTGATCGCATGGACCAGCGGGGCATGGAACGGCCATTCCACTTCCGGAATGATAGAGCGGACCTTTTCATAGATCGGCTTTGTCGCCTCAGCGATGGCGGGGGTATAGGCCAGATCGGCAGCGTTCATCGACTAGCACTCCGGGGCCGTTCCCTTTCCACCCGGCGGGAGACGGCAACAGGATTGACTTATGCTCCAACTGAGCATTACTCCCCCTTATGCTCGCTCAGAGTATAAGGGGTGTCAAGCCTGTGTAAGGCGCATGTCACGCCTGTGTCACAGTGCCGATAGGCACATCATGCATATGTGCGACGCAACATTCTTGCTGGGTGGACGGCTTTTTTCAGCTCAACAACCGTTCCTGTTCCACTGCCAAAGTGAAATCTTCCCGTCGCCAGTTGCGGGGCAGGTTAAAATCAAACCGGATGACGCCCAGGACGCGGGCATCGCCATCCGCGCACATGAAAGGCAGCAGCAGCCGGTCATATCGCACCTTCAGGCCGTGTGGCAGGTCCACGCGCAGGCGCCCCCAATGGGGCCTGCGGGCGGCATGGCATTGCAGATAGGCCTTTGACGCTTCCTGAAAACCTGGATTGTTGCCGCTATGGATTTCCCGGCCTGTCAGGTCATGGCCGCTGAAGCTGACCAGTTCCGAACCATAGAGCGTGTAGCGGGGAGACGCCCCGCCCGCCGGAAAGCGGACCATCAGCATATGGCCCATCCAGGGTTTCAGATCGAACACCAGATCGCCCTGCCACAGCGGCACGCCCTTTTCCGCTACGGGCAGCCCCCGCCACCAGGGCAGCAGGGGCTGTAGCATCAGGTGCAGGCTGTCACCGGATTCAGCGGGCGCGGCGGCAATCGGATCAAGGGAACCAGGCATGGGGATCGCCCGTTCGTTTCAAATGATCCAATCATGGTGCCCGTCAGGCCGTCCCCTGTCCATCAAAGGATGGGTGACGCTATCCGTAAGATTAAGAAAAGCGAAACGCCCCGCCGGAGACCCGGCGGGGCGTTTGCATACTCACAGCCCTTGAAGGGGCTGTATAATCACTCGGCGATGGAGCGGCCGTTCTTCATGCCGCGGCCGGTCGTGCGCTCGGCGATACGAGCGGACTTGCCGGTCAGGCCGCGCAGGTAATACAGCTTGGCGCGACGGACCTGACCCTTGCGGACCAGTTCGATGCTGTCCAGACGCGGGCTGTACAGCGGGAACACGCGCTCCACACCTTCGCCGTAGGAGATCTTGCGGACGGTGAAGCTGGAATTGATGCCGGCATTCTTGCGGGCGATCACAACGCCTTCATAGGCCTGGATACGCTCACGCGTGCCTTCGGTCACCTTCACGTTCACCTTCACGGTGTCGCCGGGGGAGAAGGTCGGGATCTTCTTGCCTTCGGTCAGCTTGGCGACCTGTTCGGCTTCCAGCTTCTGCAGAATGTTCATAATACTCATCCTTCGGTACTGCCACCGCTCCCGTCCGGGGTTTCGGTGGTTTTGGTTGGCTCGGCCGATGCCCGACGGGCTCGGCGTTTCTTCACCTTTGGGGTCGGGCGGCTTTCCAGGTAAGCGGACCACAGGTCCGGCCGTCGGGCCGCTGTGATCTGTTCTGCCTGTTCGAGCCGCCAGGCCCGGACCTTCTCATGGTGACCGGAAAAAAGGACTTCCGGCACCGCACGGCCATTCCAGACGGGTGGCCGCGTATAATGGGGATACTCTAACAATCCCCGCTCAAAACTCTCTTCCCCTGCCGTCTCCACGTTGCCCATGACGCCCGGCAGCAGCCGGACCACGGCGTCGATCAGACAGAGGGCCGCCGGTTCACCACCGGACAGCACGAAATCACCCAGAGAAACCTCCTCCAGGTGATGTTCCTGGATGACCCGCTCATCCACCCCTTCATAGCGCCCGCACAGCAATGTGACGGACCCTTCCTGCGCGATCTCTCGCACAAGAGCCTGATCCAGCACGCGACCGCGCGGGGAGAGGTAGACAAGCCGACCCCGTTTGATGCCTTTGGCTTCCTGCCGGGCCAATGCTTCCCGGATGGCTGCATCCAGCACATCCGCCCGCATCACCATGCCAGGGCCACCGCCGAACGGGGTGTCGTCCACGGAGCGATGCTTATCGCGCGCGAATTCGCGGATGTCCAGCGTTTCCAGCGCCCAGATGCCGCGTTCCAGCGCCTTTCCGGCCAGTGACAGGCCCAATGTGCCCGGAAACATCTCCGGGAACAGGGTCAAAACACTGACATGGAAGGCGGGCTGTTCAGCCGGCGTATGGGGGCTTTGCGCGTCGGACATGGGATCAACGGGCCTCGCCCGTCTCCGCCGCTGCGTTTTCGCCCGAGTCGTCCGCTGCCGGTTCGTCATCCAGGTCCAGCTTGCCGCCCATTTCCGCCAGCTCTTCCGGGTCCGGCTTGGCCGGGGTGAAGAGGTTGACGGGCGGTTCCACGACCACGCGCGACGCCTTCACGTCGATCAGCGGCACACAGGCGCGGCTGAAGGGGATGAAGACGGTTTTGCCGGAGACATGGTTGATCTCCAGCATGTCGCCGGCACCGAAATCATGGATGGCCTTGATGGCACCGAAGGCGACATCGCCTTCCGGGCCCTCGGTCACGGTTACCAGCCCGATCAGGTCGGTATGGTAGAACTCGTCCTCATCCTCGATCGCGGGCAGGCGGTCGCGGTCCACGAACAGGCGCACGCCTTTCAGCGCGTCGGCGGCATCACGCCCCTTCACGCCGCTGGCCTCGACCAGAAGATGGTCCTTGCCCATGCCGGTCATGCGCAGGGTGAACTGGCGCGTGCCGGCCTCGTCGGTCAGCGGGTTGTAATCGAACAGGGCTTCCGGGTCGGCGGTGAAGCTCTTCACCCGCAGACGCCCATGCACCCCGTGCGATCCAATGATCTGGGCGACGCAAACGCGATCGGTCATTACTCTTTCCTTAGAGCGGATCGCCTTTTGGCGTGAATCCGCTCGCAGACAGACTCTGCTAGAGCCATCTTGCGTTCAATTAAACGCAGGTGGCTCTAGAAACCACCGGGCCGGGATGGTGGTGCCATCCCGGCCCGTCGCCTCATTATTCGGCAGCGGCTTCAGCGGCCTTGGCGGCCAGCTTGGCGCGCTCCTGGGCCTTCGCCTTCGGGGCGGACTTCTTCGGGGTCTCGCTGATGGCCGGGGCGGCGATCAGGTTGGCCTTGCCGAGGAACTTGGCAACGCGGTCGGTCGGCTGCGCGCCCTTGGCCAGCCAGCCCTTGATGGCCTCTTCCTTCAGCACCACGCGCTCCGGATGATCGGAGGCCAGCATCGGGTTGTAGGTGCCGACCTTCTCGATGAAGGCGCCGTCGCGCGGGGCGCGGGTGTCGGCGATGACGATGCTGTAGAACGGACGCTTCTTGGAGCCACCACGGGCCAGACGGATCTTCACGGACATTTGATTACTTCCTTGGTTTAAAAGCAGTTCTCTGGATGGGACAGACCGTCTGAAGCCTGTGCCCGTCCAGATCGGGCACGAAAGACGGGAGGGATGTGGCACCCTTGGCGGGCGCCACGGGATGGAAGGCCGGCGGCGCGCGGACGCGCCCGACCGGCCACCATGGGAAAGCGGGGGCGACGCATCAGCCCTTCCCCCGCAATTGCTGATCGGCCCATTCGGCGCCGAGAAGACCGTAGATGGCGCTGTCGACAACCCCATCCTCGCGGGAAAAGCACTGGCGGCGCACGCCTTCCAGGGTGAAGCCCAACGCCCGCAGCACAGCCGCAGAGGCCAGATTGCGCGGGTCCAGCACGGCTTCCACCCGGTTCTTGCCCAGGTCGATGAAGGCATGGCGCAGCAGGGCAAGTCCGGCGGCCTTGGCCAGCCCGCGTCCACGGGCGGCCGGCACCAGCACATAGCCCAGTTCGACCTGCGCCGTGGTTTCCTTATGCAGCAGGGCCCAACCCAGGCATTCCCCACCATCGCTGGTGATGGCCCAGTTGCGGCTGGCGCTGACACCGGCAACGATGCTGGCGATCTTGGCGCGCGTCTGGTCGATGCTGTCATAATGGGCATGCGGCATGTAACGCATGCTGTCCGCATCGCCATAGGCGGCATGAAGGGCATCGGCGTCACGGGCGCGCAAGGGGCGCAGCACCACCGGTCCTTCGCGCAGCACCGGTACGGAGACCGGCTGGTCGCGGCGGATACGCCAATCATCGGCCAGCAGGCCGAAAACACCCGTATCCAGATAGTCCGTGCCGTAAACAAAGTCACGGCGCTGGTGGCCTTCCTGGACAAAGCCCAGCCGCCGCAGCAACCCGCCCGAAGCGTGGTTTCGCGGATCGATGGTGGCACCCAGCCGGTGCAGACCCCAGACATCGAAAGCGTAATTCAGCACGGGGCGCATGGCTTCTTCCGCCAGCCCCTGGCCGCGCAACTCCGGCGCCAGGATATAGCCGGTCCAGCCCATGCGGTCCTTGACCAGGAAGATGGTGGCCCAGCCCAGGCATTTGCCGCCATCGGTGGTGATGGCCCAGGTACGGCAGGTCCCATCATCCAGCATCGCCTGTTTCAGCGATGCCCGCGACTGTTCCAGATCGTCATGCGGCGGGTGTGACCAGTATTTCATGCTGTCCGGATCGGTCAGCAGGCCATGCACCGCCTCCAGGTCGCCCTCGGAGATCGGGCGCAGCACAAGCCGCGCCGTTATCAGCGTTGCATGGTCAGGGGCGGTATTCGCCGCCCCTGCAGACTGGCCTGCCGGCAGAACCATCAGCGCAGGCCCTTGGGCATCAGGGCACCCAGGCCCTGGCGCATCAGGCCCTTCTGGCCCATCTTCTTCATCTTCTTCATCATTTCCGACATATCCTGATACTGCTTGATCAGGCGGTTCACGTCGGCCACGGTCACCCCGGCGCCCAGCGCGATGCGGCGGCGGCGCGACGCATTCAGGATATCCGGCTTCTTACGCTCTTTCTTGGTCATGGACAGGATGATGGCTTCCTGACGCTTCAGGATGCTCTCATCAATATTGGCGCCCTTGAGCTGTTCCTTGATCTTGCCCACGCCGGGCAGCAGGTTCAGCATCCCGCCCATGCCGCCCAGCTTGGAGATCTGGCGCATCTGGGTCAGCATATCGTCCAGGTCAAAGCCGCCTTTTTCCAGCTTCTTCGCCAGCTTTTCGGCTTCTTCCTTGTCGATGCTCTCGGCGGCCTTTTCCACCAGGCTGACCACGTCGCCCATGCCCAGAATACGGCCAGCGATACGGTCGGGATGGAATGGCTCCAGCGCGTCGGTCTTTTCACCCACACCCATCAGCTTGATGGGCTTGCCGGTGACATGGCGCATGGACAGGGCCGCACCGCCGCGCGCATCGCCGTCGATGCGGGTCATGACGATGCCGGTGATGCCCACGCGGTCATTGAAATTGGTGGCGACGGTCACGGCGTCCTGACCGGTCATGGCATCCACGACCAGCAGGCTTTCCACCGGCTTGGTGGCGTCGCGGATGGCCACCACCTCATCCATCAACTCCTCGTCGATGGCAAGGCGGCCGGCCGTATCCAGCATGACCACGTCAAAGCCTTCCAGGCGCGCCGTTTCCATGGCGCGCCTGGCGATCTCCACCGGGGTTTGGCCCTTGATGATGGGCAGGGTCGCCACACCGGTCTGGTCACCCAGAACCTTCAACTGTTCCTGGGCGGCGGGGCGGCGCGTGTCCAGCGACGCCATCAGGACCTTTTTCTTGTCCCGGTTCTTCAGGCGCAGGGCGATCTTGGCGGATGTGGTGGTCTTGCCCGAGCCCTGCAGGCCCAGCATCAGGATCGGCACCGGCGGCGTGGCCGTCAGGTTGATTTCTTCAACCGTGCTGCCCAGCAGTTCCACCAGATGGTCATGGACGATCTTGATGACCATCTGACCCGGATTGATGCCGCGCAGCACCTCCGTCCCGATGGCCTTTTCCTTCACGCCGGAGACAAAAGCCTTCACGGCGGGCAGGGCGACGTCGGCTTCCAGCAGCGCGATGCGGACTTCGCGGAGCGCCGCGTTGACGTCATCCTCCGACAACGCCCCGCGCTTGCGCAGGCGGTCGAAAATATCGCCAAGCCGTCCCGTCAAACCGTCGAACATACCATCCTCCTGCCGTCGCACCCGTTGTCTTTTACGATCAGGTATCCCCAAACGCAAAAGCGCCAGTGCGCGACACTCGCGGACTGGCGGGGCGCCTCAGCGCCGATAGACCGAACCGGAACAGCACAAGCCCATCCCGGAATGATGGCCGGTGATACAGGGGTGGGGGCGTTGAGTCAACCATCAGCCCGGGAAGGCTGAACTGCAAACCCGGCCTGATGGGGCCCCCACCCCTTGATGCGTTACCGGCTAGAGCCACGCAGTTGCTGGGTCACCCCGCGCACATTTTCCGTCACCTCACTGATATCCCGCGCGACATGGCTGACACTGGCGGAAATTTCCCGGGTGGCGGCGTCCTGCTGGGCGACCGAAGAGGCGATGGTGGCGGAAATGCCCTGCACATCATTAATGATGGTACCGATGCCGCGGATGGCGGCAACGGCGCGGTTAGCCTCCTGCTGCACCGACGATATCTGCTCAGCGATTTCGTCAGTGGCACTGGCCGTCTGCTTGGCCAGGGATTTCACCTCCGTGGCCACGACGGCAAAGCCCTTGCCGGCATCGCCGGCACGGGCCGCCTCAATCGTCGCGTTGAGGGCCAGCAGATTGGTCTGGCTGGCAATGTCATTGATCAGCTTCACCACGACGCCGATCCGTTCGCTCGCCGTCACAAGGGCCTGCACCGCCTCGTTGGTGCGGCCGGTCTCGGTGGAGGCGTTGGCAGCAGCGGCGGCAGCCTTGGTGGCACGCTCGCTGATTTCAGCAATGGAGGCGGACAGTTCCTCCGTGGCCGATGCCACGGTCTGGGTATTGCTGTTGGCCCGATTGGCCGATTCTTCCACGCGCGAGGTCAGGGTGTCGGCAATGTCCAGGATGACGCGCCTTCTTTCCTTTTCCGCCTCCTGCTGCTTCAACTCGGCCATCTTCTGGCCATGGATATCGATCAGGGAACCGCAGGCGCGCAGCGGCCGGCCCTGGGCATCCCGCGCGACACCGCCGACGGCCCGGAACCAGCGATAGCTGCCATCCTTCACTTTCATCCGATAGGCGACATCATAGGGAGTCCGCCCCGTCTTATCGGCCATGCAGGCCCCGAACGCCTCGAAGGTGGGGCCGGCATCGTCCGGATGCAGCCGATCGGACCAGGAATTGACCAGATCAGGAAAATCACTCTGATCCCGGAAACCGGCAAGGCGGCGAAATTCATTGGACCAGCGCCAGCGGCTTTTCGGATGCATCGCATCGCCTTCATGCAGCAGCGCATCCCAGAGGCCGACACCCGCATGCTGGTCCAGCAGATCCATGCGTTCCAGTTGGTTTTTCTGATCATGGATATCAATCAGCGACCCGCAGGCGCGCAACGGCCGACCCTGTGCATCGCGAGAAACCCCGCCGACGGCACGGAACCAGCGATATTCGTTATTCTTCATCCGCAGGCGGTTGGTTACATCATATCCCGTGCGACCGCTCCGATCATTCAGACAGGCGCTGAAAGCAGAGAAGGTGGCAGCGGCATCATCCGGATGCAGCCGGTCAGCCCAGGAACTGACGATATTGGGAAAGCCGTTCTGGTCCCCATGTTCGAACCCCAGCAGACGCCGAAATTCATCCGACCAACGCCAGCGGCTTTGGGCATGCATCGGGTCGCCATCATGCAACAAGGCGTCCCATAACCCGACGCCCGCATAACGGCCCAGCAGGTTCATCTGCTTTACCGCCTCGTCCTCGGCATCCGTCGTGCGCGTCGATTTACCAAAAAACATCCGTTCATCCTGGCTCTGGCCGGGCCCCTTCGGGTGGCACCTCCTTACATTGAGTATCTGAGAATAGAGGGATGCGAAATCCGTAGAATCCCATCCTTACGTATAATAAACATATATTAGCAATCATATATTGTGCAAATCTATTTGATTAACAATTTTTTAATAGATGGCAACGTGGGGCATACCCCCTAGTCTTCGCTTGTGCCCCAGCCCCTGAAACTCATATGCATTGTTGAATACCCTCCGGGCTATAGTCACACTGGGTAACCCGTATCGGTCGGGAGCATGAGCGAAGATGACGCAAGTAATGGGGCAGGAGCCGAACCGCTCACGCATCTCGGCGGCCGAATTGCAGGCCATTGTCGGCCGGCACCAGGCCTTTTTGCGCGGGCAGGCCGGGGGCATGCGCGCCATGCTGAAGCTGCGCGACCTTTCCCATATGGACCTGTCGGGGCTGGACCTGACCGATGCCGACCTGTCGGGCGCCAAGCTGTTCGGCACAAGGCTGACGCGCGCCAATCTGCGACAGGCCAATTTCTATGCCGCAGACCTGCGGCTGGCCAATCTGGAAGGGGCGGACCTGCGCAAAGCCGATTTGCGCGGGGCGTGTCTGCGCGGGGCGGTCCTGTCCGAAGCGGTGCTGGCCGATTGCGACCTGCGCGACGGCACCATCATGCATGTGCGTGCCAATGGCGATGTCACCCCGCATGAGTTTGAGGCGATCCAGGTCAGCACCGAAATGTCGGTGGCAACCATCCGCGCCGCCGACCTGTCACGGGCGCGGGTGTCCAATGCCTTCATCATGCAGACGGACCTGACGGATGCCATCCTGCGCGGCACCAAATTCATCCGCGCCAACCTGACCAATTCCAACCTGACCGGGTGCGACCTGCAGGGCGCCGACCTGCGGGAGGCCAACCTGTCCGGCGCCAAGCTGAACGGGGCCAACCTGTCCGGGGCCGATCTGGGCGCCACCCGCTTCATGAGCGCCGACCTGATCGGCGTGATCATGGATGATGCCACCCGCGCCGTCGCCAACCTGACGGGTGCCGTCACCTGCCGGACGCTGGGGGAGGATGGGCGCGACCTGAACCGCATGCTGGATGATCACCGGCAATGGGTGGACAGCCAGGGCAAGCAGGGGGTGCGGGCGGACCTGTCCGGCGTTGATCTGGCGGGCCAGGATTTGTCCGGCCGCACCCTGTCCGCCGCCCTGATGCATTGCACGATGCTGCGCGGCGCCAATCTCTCTGGCGCCATCCTGCCCATGGCTGACCTGTCCCTGGCCGATCTGCGCGACGCCGACCTGACCGGGGCCGATCTGCGCGGCGCCTCGCTGGAACGCACAACACTGACCGGTGCCCGCATGGCAGGGGCAGAGATCGGGCCCGTGCAGATCCAGAGCAACCAGACAAGGCTGTGGAGTGCCAACCTGCTGCGCGCCCGTTTTGACGGGGCAGACCTGACCGGGGCGGATATGCAGCGGGCGGTGATGACCCAGGCCAGCCTCACGGGCGCCAACCTGTCAGGGGCCAACCTGTCGGGCGCCAGTATGGTGAATGCCGACCTTTCCGGCGCCCGGTGCGAGGGAATCAACCTGACCGATGCCGATCTGACCGACGCCCGCACCCTGGGAGCCATCGGCCTGCCCCGGCGTTGATCCCCAGCCTTGCCCTGCCCGCCCCTCATGGCAGCCGTACACGCGGCGGCAGGGTTTTAACCAACTTCGCCCTTATCCCCCATGGCGGCTTGATGTAGCTTCGCCGGCTTGATCGCGGGTGGCCTGTTACAGCCCTTGTCGCCCGGACCAAATTCACAGATGGTTGAAAAGGGGCTGCAACCGGTGCCCCCCTCAAGGCCCGCACCGGTCAGCGACAATCACCCCAACGCCCCACCCATCCAGCCCCATACATAACTTCTCCACCGGACTGCCATGGAAGCCTGGTCTGAATATTCCCGTTTCCTGATCGCCCTGTTCGCCATCCTCACCCCCTTTGCCGCCATTCCCATCTTCCTGGGCATGACGGAGGGGCGTTCGCGGAAGGAACGCAACGGCATCGCCCAGTCAGCCGTGCTGACCGTCGCGTCGGTGCTGGTCAGTTCGGTTTTCTTAGGTGACGCCATCCTGACCGTGCTGGGCACCAGTCTGGCCAGCTTCCGCGTCGGTGGCGGTATCGTGCTGCTGCTGATCGCCCTGTCGCTGCTGAATGCCACGGTCAGCGCCGTGAAACATACCGAACAGGAAGCGGATGAGGCGGGCCAGCGCACCGCCATCGGCGTCGTGCCGCTGGGCCTGCCGCTGCTGGCCGGTCCCGGCTCCATCTCCGCCGTCATCATCGAGGCGCAGCGCGGCCATGGCTGGGAACATTTCGCCGTGCTGGTCGCCTGCATCCTGGTGGTCTGCGCCGGCCTGCTGGTCACCCTGCGGCTGGCCGTGCCGATCGGCAACAAACTGGGCCAGACCGGGCTGAACATCATGAACCGCTTGACCGGCCTGCTGCTGGCTGCCGTGGCGGTCGAAATCATCGCCGCCGGCCTGCGCGCCCTGTTCCCCGGCTGGATGACGTAATAGCCCGTCCTGGTGATCGTAGCCGATCACCAGCCTCAATCGCCGGCGCCAACATCTGTTGGCTTGGCTACGCCGCATGTGCGGCGCGGCGGCGGTCGCCGCCGTACCAGAAGCCAGATGAGTTCCACTCACCGGGCTTCTGGTATGATCACTTTCCGTCGCCGCCCTCACCTTCCGTCAGGAGGCGGCGCAGCCGGTAGAGTTCCTCCAGTGCCTGACGAGGGGTCAGGTCGTCGGGATTGATATCCCGCAAGGCCCCTTCCACCACTGACGGGCCGGCGGCCACCGGGTCGGGTGCCGCCACAGGCGCCGGTGCCGGCCTCGCCAGGGCCGCGAACAAGGGCAGGTCATCGGCCAGCCGCGTGGCGGCACTGGCCTGATCGCCCTTTTCCAGGATTTTCAGCACCTGTTCGGCCCGGTGGATCACCGCCGGCGGCAGGCCGGCCAGCCGGGCGACATGGATGCCGTAGGAACGGTCGGCCGATCCGGCTGCCACCTCATGCAGGAACACCACCTCGCCACGCCATTCCTTGATCCGCATCGTGTGGCAGGAAAGCTCGGCCAGCTTGGCCGCCAGCGCCGTCAACTCGTGATAATGGGTGGCGAACAGGCCCCGGCAGCCTGCCACCTCATGCAGATGTTCCACGCAGGCCCAGGCGATGGACAGACCGTCGAAGGTTGCCGTGCCGCGCCCGATCTCATCCAGGATCACCAGCGACCGGCGGGTCGCCTGATTGAGGATGGTGGCCGTCTCCACCATCTCCACCATGAAGGTGGAACGACCGCGCGCCAGATCATCCGCCGCGCCCACGCGGCTGAACAGCTTATCCACCACGCCAATATGGGCGCTGGATGCCGGCACATAGGCCCCCAACTGCGCCAGCACAGCAATCAGCGCATTCTGGCGCAGGAAGGTGGATTTACCGGCCATGTTGGGGCCGGTCAGCAGCCACAGGCGCTGGCCGGGCGACAGGCCGCAATCATTGGCGACAAAGGCCCCGCCGCCCTGGTCGGCTAGCGCTTCCTCCACCACCGGATGCCGGCCGGCGCTGATCTCAAACGTCAGATCATCGCTCAAATGCGGGCGGCACCAGTTGCGCTCCACCGCCAGTTCGGCAAGGGCCGCCGTCACGTCCAGCGTGGCCAGCGCGCGGGCAGTGGCGGCGATGTAATCGGCTTTCGCCACCACCTCGGCCACCAGCTTGGCAAACAGGTCCAGTTCCAACGCCAGCGCCCGGTCACCAGCCTCCGCCACCTTGCGCTCCAGCTCCGACAGGGCAACGGTGGTGAAGCGCACCGCGCCTGCCATGGTCTGGCGGTGGATGAAATCGGCCCGGTGCTTTTCCGACATCAGCTTGTCGGCATGGAGGGCCGTTACCTCAATATAGTAGCCCAGCACATTATTATGGCGGATCTTCAGGGACTGGATGCCCGTCTGGTCAGCATAGTGCGCCTGCAGCCCGGCAATATGCCGGCGGCTGTCATCCCGCAGGCCCTTCAACTCATCCAGCGGGGCGGAATATCCCGCCGCGATGAAGCCGCCATCGCGGGCCAGCAGCGGCAGTTCCGGGCCCAACGCCTTCGACAACAGGTCGATCAGCGCCTCGTGATCCGCCCCTTCACCGCCCAGCAACCCATTGGCCACCCGCGCCAAACCTTCCGGCAGCGGCCCGGCATCGCCATAGGCCAGCCGCCCGCGTAACGCCACGGCGCGGGCCAGTCCATCGCGGATGCAGGCGAGATCGCGCGGGCTGCCGCGATCCAGTGTCAGCCGTGACAGGGAACGTTCCATATCCGGCGTCTGGCCCAGCTCTGCCCTTATATCCAGGCGCAGATGCGTCTGTTCCACCAGCAGCGACACCATATCCAGCCGCCGGGCAATGCGGGCCGGATCGGTCAAAGGCGCTGAAAGCCGGGCGGCCAGCAGGCGTGCGCCGGCACCCGTCACGGTGCGGTCGATGGCGGCCAGCAGGCTGCCACGCCGGTCGCCGGTCATGGTACGGGTCAGTTCCAGGTTGCGACGGGTGGCGGGATCAATTTCCAGCACCTGCCCCGCGCCCTGGCGGCGCGGCGTATCAAAGCGCGGCAACCTTCCCTTCTGGGTCAGTTCCACATAATCGACCAGGGCACCGGCGGCGGCCACCTCTGCCCTTGTAAAGGCACCGAACGCATCCAGCGTACCCACGCCATAAAGCGCCAGCAGGCGCTGGCGGCCATTCTCGCTGTCAAACCGTGCATTGGGCTGGATGGTCAGGCGGTTGCGCCATTCACCCCAGACCGGCTCCAACTCGTCCAACTGGAACAGCCGTTCGGGCAGCAGCACCTCCCCCGGTGCCAGCCTTGCCAATGCTGCCCCCAGCCCGGCGCGGTCCACCGGGGCCAGGGTCAACTCGCCCGTGGACAGGTCCAGCCAGGCAAGGCCACCCTCGCCGCCGGCTTCCGCCAAGGCCGCCAGATAATTGTTCGACCGGGCATCCAGCAAGCCATCCTCGGTGATGGTACCGGGGGTGACGACGCGCACCACCTCCCGCCGGACAACGGATTTGGAACCACGCTTCTTCGCTTCCGCCGGGTCTTCCGTCTGTTCGCAGATGGCGACACGGAAACCCTGGCGGATCAGCCGCAGCAGATATTGTTCATGGGAATGCACCGGCACGCCGCACATGGGGATTTCCTCCCCCTGATGCTGGCCGCGCTTGGTGAGCGTGATGTCGAGCGCTGCCGCCGCCTGCACGGCGTCGTCAAAGAACAGCTCGTAAAAATCGCCCATGCGATAGAAGAGCAGCGAGCCTGGATGCTGCCCCTTGATGTCCAGATACTGGACCATCATGGGGGAAACGGGGGCGGCGGGACTGGCAGTGCTGGTGTTTTTGGACAAGGTGACAGCTTTGGGCAGGCAAAGGGGTCCGATGGGCGGACCCTACACCAGCCAAAGCCGCCGTCAAACCATCAAGGTAATAGCGGTGACATTGGTCAGCGCCAGGGCCGGATCGTCGCGGCGGAACAAGGCCCCGCCGCTGCGCATGCCACCAACCGGCACGCAGCCGCACAACAGCTTGTCCACACTCTCCCCATCGCTGGACAAAGGCAGGATCACGGCCTGCAGGCGACCGGGGCCGCGCCTTGTCGTGACCACCGCCTGAAGGGAAAGGGGAACGCGGGCGTGGCAGGCATGGCGCAGCCAGTCCAGAAGGTCCGGGTCGATCCCGTCAACCGCAGGCTGGGCCAGCCGCACGCCGGTCAAAGACCGGCCGCAGATCGCCTCCAGCGCCGTGCCGGCCAGCCGTAGCTGGAACCCGTCCTGCTGCACATCAAGAAGGGCGACCCAGGGCAACAGCGCCAGCATGCCGGCGGGGTCCAGGGCGGCACGCGGCGGGGCGGCACGGTCACCGCGCAGGCCGGCCCAATAGGCCACCAGCTCGCGCAGTCTCACATCCGCCACTCCGGCGGTATCCGCCGCCTGTTCCGCCATTGCCGCCGCCAACTGCAAATTCCCACCCCGAAAAACGCTGGCACCTCCTGTCTCGGCGCCAGAAACGATCTTGCGCGCCAATATGTAAAGAATTGCTTAGCCGCCGCCCCTTTTCAGCCCGAAGAATGGTCGCAGGACGGGGATGCGGCGTGCTGCCTCATAGGTCAGCAGGCAGGCAGCGATGGTGATGGCAATCAGCAGCACCGCTTCCAGCACCACGGGCAGGCCCAGCGCCTTCAGATGGTGGGCAGCCACGACGATGGCGGTCTGATGGATGATGTAAAAGGGAAAGACCCCGACGCTGAGATAAGAGAGCCAGCGGTTGCCATGGTTCAGATAGCGGCGGGCAAAGCCCAGGATGGCGATGATGAAGCCCCATTGCTGCCCGGCATAGATAATCCGCATCACCATGCGCAGCGCCTCTGGCGGGTCGCTTTCCCGATATTGCCAGACATAGGTGGCAAAGGCGATCCAGGTCACCAGCCCCAGCAGCAGCGCCGGCACCCGCAATGCCTCTGCCCGTGCCCAGACCCGATCCTGCCGGGCGATGGCGAACCCGAACAGAAAGGCGCTGAACGACATGGCGTGATTGTACCAATCATCCACCAGCGCATGGGTAATCTCAAAATGCGGCAGCAGGAACAGGCGCAGCAGCGCCAGGAAAAGGACCGGCAGCACCAGCAGCCAGGGGCCGCGCACCATCCAGGCCGGGGGTAAGGGGTTTGCCAGCCGGCGCGGTGACAGTGCCAGCAGCGCGCCCAGCACCAGAGTGTAAACCAGCAGATAGGCCACAAACCAGAGATGGTTCCAGGTTGGCAGTATCAGGCAATCATCGCCCCGGCAGAAGCTGCCATCGAAGCTGAGATAGCGGGCATAGAAGGCGATGAAACCATCGCCATAGCCCAGCTTTTCCACCACCTCGTAATAAGGCTGGGGCGCCACCAGCACCGCCATGCCGAACAGAAGCGGAATGCCCAGCCGCGCCAGCCGCGCCCGCAACAGCGGCGCCAGGGGCAGTTTGTCGGCCATGAAGCGGGTGGCCACCCCGGATATCAGGAACAGCAGGGTCAGCCGCCAGGGATTGGTCAGCAGCATCAGCGGTTCCAGCCCATGACCGGCATGGTCGCTCTTCACATGCCAGTCCCAGGTCACATAAAACATGCCGACATGGTAGAAGATCAGCAGGCCGAAAGCGCCCACCCTGACCCAATCCAGAAAGGCCAGCCGTCCAGGCGTGGGACCGGGGCCTGTATCGATCCGGGGAGCGGATAGCAGTGCGGTATTCATCGTCACCTCAAGAGCCTGACAGGATCGTCGATGGCCCTGATAGGCGCGACCGGGCCGGGGACGGCAAGGCACCAGGGACGGATGGCGATGCCGCTGGGATGCCGGGCGGGACGGCTGGGACAAACGGCGCGCGGGGCGGGATGAACGGCACCTTCTTGCGCTGGCAGCCCTATCTCTCCCTCTGCCTGCTGCTGCTGGTCTCCAACAGCATCAATGTCTTCACAGAGCTGCAGAACCGGACCTGGCTGGGCCGGCCGGTCGCCTGGTGGTTCCCGGTGATGACGGAAGGGACCAGCGCCATCGCCATATTGGCCTGTGCTTGGATCGCTGGCCTTGCCCTGGCCAAGGTGCCGGTCACGGCGCCCTGGCAGCGGCAGGCGGTGACCCACCTGATGGGGGCCTGCCTGTTCTCCCTGCTGCATGTGCTGGGGATGGCGGGGTTGCGGGCCCTGTGCAATCACCTGTTCGACCTGGATTATTATTTCCGGCTGAGCCCGGAGGTGATGCTCTATGAATTCCGCAAAGACGTGCTGTCCTATGTCGTTATCGCGGCCATTTTCCTGGCCCATGGCGTGGGGCGTCCCCAGGCAGCAGCCCGGATGCCGGAAGGGGAAGCGATCCCCCCGGCCAAAGTGCCAGCCCTGCCAACAGCACCCTTGGGGCCGCCCAGCCTGGATATAAGGGACGGGGCACGGCTGCTGCGGGTGCCAATAGCCGATATCCTGGCCGCTCAATCAGCCGGGAATTATGTGGAATTCCTGTTGAAGGACGGCACCCGCCCCCTGATGCGGACCACGCTGACCCAGCTTGGCAAAAGTCTGGGCGCGCAGGGTTTCCTGCGCACACACCGGTCCTGGCTGGTCAATCCCGCCCATGTCCGGGCACTGGCACCGGAAGGGTCAGGTGATTATGCCCTGACCCTGACAGATGGGCAGAATATCCCGCTCTCCCGCCGCTATCCCCAGGCCCTGGCCGCCTTGCGCGGGGAGGGATAACAGGACACCAGAGCGTTACCCCTGCCCTTTACGCCGTCAGTTTGCGCAGCAGGGCGCGTGAACCTGCTTCCACCAGATCCAGCACCTCCCCGAAATGGCGGCCCTCGCCATAATAGGGGTCGGGCACGTCGCGGCCTTTCAGGGGCGCCGGGGCATGGTCCAGGAACAGGGACAGTTCCGCCCGGCTGCCGGCGGGGCGCTTGCGCTGCATAATCTCCAGATGGCCGCGATCCATCGCCAGCAGCAGGTCGAACCGGTCATAATCCGCCGGGACCAGCGCACGGGCGCGAAGCGGGCTGAGATCATAACCGCGCCGTTCCGCCGCAGCAGCGGAGCGGTGATCCGGCGGCTCCCCGACATGATAAGCGTGGGTGCCGGCGCTATCGATGGTGAACTGGTCCTCCAGCCCCGCCTGCGCCACCAGATGGCGGAACACCCCCTCTGCGGTTGGGGAACGACAGATATTACCCGTGCAGACAAACAGGATGGCAGGCATTGAAAGTCTCTATCCAACAAGAAGGCGGGTGAGAGGCAGGCCGCGTCCCATGGTCTGGGCCTGCAAGGATGGGGATGATAGCATCACCATCCTTTCCGCCACCATCCGGCCAATCAAAACCCATGTCACCCCTGCCCGCCCCCGCTTCCCTGCCCGATGATCTCGCCCGCCATCTGCGCCGGCTGCGCCCCGATGCCGCCATCATCATCCTGACAGGGGCCGGGATCAGCCGGGAATCCGGGTTGCACACGTTCCGCGATGCCGATGGCATCTGGGCCCAGGTGCGGCTGGAGGATGTGGCAACGCCCGGCGCCTTTGCCCGCGATCCGGACAAGGTGCAGGGTTTCTATAATGCCCGCCGCCAGGCCTTGCTGGACCCTGCCGTCCAGCCCAACCCGGCCCATCACGCCCTGGCGCGGCTGGAACGGGAATGGCAGGGGCCGGTGCTGCTGGTGACACAGAACGTGGATGATCTGCATGACCGGGCCGGTTCCACCGACCTGATCGCCATGCATGGGGAATTGATGAAGGCGCGCTGTACCGAATGCGGCGGGCTGCATCCCTGGACGGGTGACCTGTCCGATACCGACACCTGCCCCGCTTGCGGGCGGGTCGGCTATCTGCGGCCGCATATCGTCTGGTTTGGGGAAATGCCGCTCTTCATGGACAGGATCGGCGATGCGCTGGAAGCGATGGAACCCAACGACCTGTTCATCTCCATCGGCACATCGGGCAATGTCTATCCTGCCGCCGGCTTTGTGGCGGAAGCCCGCGCCGCCGGGGCGGTGACGGTAGAGGTCAATCTGGAAGCAACAGACGGGGCGCATCTGTTCCATAGCGGCCTGTATGGCCCTGCCAGCCAGACGGTGCCTGCCCTGGTGGATGCCCTGCTGGCGATACGCTGAGCCTGAAAAACAAACGGGGGGCACCGAAACGCCCCCCGCCATCTAGGCCCGGCCTAAAGGCAATCAATCGCCCTTCAGCACGCCACGTTCCACCTGATCGCGCTCGATGCTCTCGAACAAGGCGCGGAAATTGCCCTCGCCGAACCCATCATCGCCCTTGCGCTGGATGATCTCAAAGAAGATCGGGCCGATCACGGTGGCGGTGAAGATCTGCAAAAGCAAGCCGCCGCCCGGTGCCCCATCCAGCAGGATGCCGCGCTGGCGCAGTTCCTCGGTCGGCTGGCCATGGCCGGGCAGCCGTTCTTCCAGCATGTCATAATATGTTGCCGGCGGCGGGGTCATGAAGGTGATGCCGTTCGCCTTCAACGCATCATAGGTCTTGATGATGTCGTTGGTGGAGAGCGCGATATGCTGGATACCTTCGCCCTTATATTCGCGCAGATATTCCTCAATCTGATCAACCCGGCCTTCGGCGCCGGCGCTCTCATTGATCGGGATGCGGATCTTGCCGCAGGGGGCGGTCAGCGCCCGGCTTTTCAGCCCCGTCAGCTTGCCTTCAATGTCGAAATAGCGGATCTGCCGGAAATTGAAGAGCTTGCTGTAGAAATCATAGAAATAGTCCATGCGCCCGCGATGGACATTGTGGGTCAGGTGGTCAACCTCCACCAGACCGCAGCCGACGGGGTTCTGGTCCGCCCCTTCCACCGGCACAAAGTCGATATCATAGATGGAAGCCGGGCTTTTATAGCGGTCCACCAGATAGATCAGGCTGCCGCCGATCCCTTCGATGGCCGGGATGTTCAGTTCCATCGGGCCTATGGCCCCCTTCACCTCCTTGGCCCCCAGGTCGATGGCGCGCTTATGCGCAAACGCGGCATCCTTGACCCGGAAGGCCATGGCGCAGGCGCTGGGGCCATGGTCGCGGGCAAATTGCTGGGCCAGGCTGTCCGCCTCGCCATTGACGATGAAGTTGATGTCGCCCTGGCGATAGAGATCGACCTTCTTGGACCGGTGGGTCGCCACCTTGGTGAAGCCCATGGTGGTGAACAGGGCACCCAAAGCCGCCACATCCGGGGCGGTATATTCGACAAATTCAAAACCGTCGGTGCCCATGGGGTTTTCCCACAGGTCACCCACCAGCTTGCCATTTTCCACGCGCGCGGTGCCGCCGTCAGCCATGTCATCCTCCCTGGAATGGTTTGGTCGATAACTTGTTTCGGATGATACGGGCAGGGGCCGGGGCATGTCCTTGCGAAGTGACGGGAAAATCGGGCACTCTCTGGTGAGAAATTGCTCAACATCTCGACTTGGGGGCAGAAAATGGGAACCAACGGTTTGGACGCGGCAGATATCCGCATTCTTTCCGCATTGCAGCGCAACGGCCGCCTTTCCAATGTCGATCTGGCGGAACAGGTGGGCCTGTCGCCCAGCCCCTGCCTGCGCCGGGTGCGCGACCTGGAGGAGCAGGGCTATATCCAGGGCTATACCGCCATCCTGGACCGCCGCAAGCTGGGCATGGGCGTGGTCGCCTTCGTGGAGATCAAGATCGACCAGAATGCGGAAGGCGATGCCGATTTCCGTCGCGGTATCCTGCTGTTGCCGGAAGTGGTGTCCTGCTTCGTCATGACGGGGACGATGGATTATCTGCTGCAGGTGGTGGTGGAGGATCTGGACGCCTTTGCCGAGCTGTCCATGCGCAAGCTGCTGTCGATCAAGGGGGTGAAGGAGGTGAAATCCAGCTTTGTGCTGGATGTGGTGAAACATTCCACCTCCCTGCCTTTGCCCAAAGCCGGCTGATCCCCCTTCCCCCTTGCCGCAGCGCACCTACAGCGTCGGCAGAATATGGCGGTGACCACATGGTTTTCCCGGCAGATGTTGCGCCGAATGGTGAGCACCTGAGCACATCCGCAAGATAATGGCCGCCCGGCAGCGGTAAAATTGCGCAGATAAGCATCCCCATGGGAGGAGGAAGCGACCATGCGCAATGACACCGGACACCAAGATGCCGGGCGGGGCGATAAAGGCGGCGGCGATTTTGCCGCCCGCGTGGCAGAAAGCGGTAAGACCGGTACGGCCCTGCGCGGCGATTACCGCCAGATGGCGGCCGATTACACGATCGACCAGGGCTGGCAGCATTATACGGCGGCAGAACATGGGCTGTGGCGCACGCTCTATCGCCGCCAGTCGGCCCTGCTGGCGCGCTATGCGGCACCGGAATTTATCGAAGGCTTACGCCGGCTGGATGTGGCAGACGGCATCCCCGATTTCCGCCGCGCGTCGGAGGTGCTGGAAAAGGCGACCGGCTGGCGCCTTGTCGCCGTGCCCGGCCTGATCCCGGAAAAGGAATTTTTCGAGCATCTGGCCGCACGGCGCTTCCCCGTCACCAACTGGCTGCGCCGGCCGGACGAGATGGATTATCTGGTGGAACCGGATGTGTTCCACGATTTCTTCGGCCATGTGCCGCTGCTGACCCATCCGGTCTTTGCCGATTACCTGCAGGCCTATGGTGCCAAGGGCCCCCAGGCCATCGCAGCGGGCGCGCTGGAACAACTGGCCCGGCTTTACTGGTACATGGTGGAATTCGGCCTGATCGCCACGCGCGATGGCCTGCGCGCCTATGGCGCCGGCATGCTGTCTTCCAGCGGGGAGACGCAATTCTGCATCGACAGCGCCAAGCCGCACCGGGTGGGGTTCGATCTGGAACGGGTGATGCGCACCCGCTACCGGATCGATAATTATCAGGCGACATATTTCGTGCTGGACAGCTACGACCAGCTTTTCCAGGCGACGGAACGCGATTTCGGCCCGCTTTATACCCAGGTGAAGGCCATGCCGGAAATCGACCCCACCGGCGTGCTGCCATCCGACCGGCTTTATGGGCCGGGCCGGACGGTATAAGGCTTAATCGAAGGCGAAGGCGTCCATTGCCAGGATAGCGCGGTCGATGCTGCTGTGGAGCAGCCGTGCCGGCCGTCCCGGCTCCCCCGCGCCCAGCGCGCTGTAAAGCGGCCAGAGATGTTCGGGCGTGGGATGGTTGCGCCGTGCCTCCGGCGCCAGCCGGTCCCAGGCCAGCACATCCGCGGTTCGCCCTTCCACAAGGGCGGCACGCATCCAGTCGGCAAAGCGGCTGACCCAGTCCGGCACGGGATCGTCCGGCGCCTGACCGCGAAACTCCATCAGATTATGGGTGAAGCTGCCCGACCCCAGGATCAGCACCCCCTGCTGGCGCAGGGGGCGCAGGGCGGCACCGATGGCTGCATGAAAGGCGGCATCGCGGCGCGGCTGCACCGATAATTGGGTGATGGGAATATCCGCTGCCGGCCAGGCCAGGCTGAGCGGCGTCCAGGCCCCATGATCCAGCCCCCGGTCGGGGCTGAGCTGGGGGGCGAAGCCGGCACCCGCCAGCAGATCCGCCGCCTGATGCGCCAGGGCCGGCGCGCCAGGCGCCGGATAGCGCATGGCATAGAGGGCTGGCGGAAAGCCGCGGAAATCATGGATCGTCGCCGGCTGCGCTGCCAGGGACAGGGCCGGCTCCACCGTCTCCCAATGGGCGGAGACGGCCAGGATGGCGGTGGGGCGGGGCAGCATCCCCGCCAAATCCCGCAGAAACTGGTGGGCCGGCGCCTGCGGCTCCAGCGCCAGCATGGGCGAGCCATGAGAGATGAAAATGGAAGGCAGACAGGACATGGCGTTGACCCTGGAATGGTTGATCCCAGGATGCCGGGTAAATTGCCCAAAGGACAAGGCCCGCCGCCACCGGCCCAGAAATGCAAAAAGCCGGCGCGAGGCCGACCCGATCATCAAGCTGATGCTGCTGGAAGAATGGTGGGCGCGGGTGGAATCGAACCACCGACCTCTCGCTTATCAGGCGAGTGCTCTAACCCCTGAGCTACGCGCCCATCCCATGATGGCGGCCTGATCGCCCGCACACCAGAAACACAAAAGCCGGCTTGACGCCGGCCGGTTCACCCTGCAAAGCGCAGGTTGAGACGGGATGGTGGGCGCGGGTGGAATCGAACCACCGACCTCTCGCTTATCAGGCGAGTGCTCTAACCCCTGAGCTACGCGCCCATCTCGTGGAGCGCGGTGATAAGGGGGCGGGGCTGACCTGTCAACAGAAATCGTCAAAAATTTTCCGCTATCCTTCCGACCATACCCGACGGAACCACAGTCGCGGCACCCCCTTTCGTTGCCGCCATGCCAGGATTGGTGGTAGAGATTCCTGATGAAACGATAGAGCATCCTTGCCGGCGTGGTGAACGCGGAAAAGGGGGCACGCCGGAACAGGCAAAGGCATGAAGCGATCCCAAGCGGCAAGCATCAAGACGCATCCCGTTACCGGGACGGCGCGGACGGACCGCGTGCTGATTGTGGCCCTGGTTGCCGGGGCATTGCTGGGCGGATATCTGCTCTGGTCCCATATCAATGACCGCATCGCCGCCATTGAAACCATTATCGGAAGCCAGATTCGCGCCCGGGCCGCCGCCCTGGACGGGCAGTTCCAGATCGCCGGTGGCCATCTGGCCGCCCTGCGCCAGCGGGCGGAATATTTCTATGCCGAATATCCAGCGCCCGAGGATGTGCCGCGCAGCCCCCTGCTGTCGGCCCTGCTGTCCAGCAACCCAGGCGACCAGCCGGATCAGGCCTATACGCTGAACCGGCTGCCCCCGCCCTATCTGACGGAACAGATCGGCAATATCATCGCCATGTCGGACCTGGATGCCAGCCAGCAGCCCGGCATTTCCCGGCCCGACCGGGATATCTGGCGCCAGGAAGCGGCCATGGCGGTGCAGATGCTGCCATTGATGGCCGTGACCAGCAGCCTGGTTCCGGATACGAACCGGCTGATCTATGCGTCTGTCAGCGGCATGGTGGCGGTGCATCCCTGGATCCATAGTGATGATAGCGACCTGCTGTTGCAGGTCGTGACATATCCGCCTTTCCGTCAGGCCGCCCCCCAGATGAACCCTGGGGAAAAGCAAGTCTGGACCCTGTCGCAGAAAGGCCCGGCGGCAACGGCGGCCCTGTCCTTGCCACTGTCGCTGCATGGCCGCTATTTCGGCACCTTCACGATCGAACTGCTGCTGGAAGGGCTGAAGCAGAAACTGGGAGCCGTTACCCGGTCCGGCTCCCAGATGCTGCTGATCGATGGTGAGGGCACCATCATTCTGCGTACTGGAAGCGCGCTGGAACAGGAACCCCTGCGGCTGGAGCAACTGGTCCCCGACGCGGCGGAACGCCTGACCGCGGACGGTGCCACGCGCGGCATCTCAGAACCATTCCTGGTGTCAGCCGCGCTGGAGCAGGCCCCGTGGCGGGTCGTCTATATCGTGCCGCCACTGAATATCCTGGTACCGGCAATGAAAGATGTGCTGATTTCCGTCATCGGATTTCTGGCGGCGCTGACCGTAGTGCTGTTCGTGACGCGGCGGCTGACGCAGCGGTCGCTGGCCGTACGCGATGCCGCCATGCAGGCCGAACGCGACGCCAGGGCCGCTGCGGAGCGGGCCTTGACCGACCTGCGCGCCGCCCATGATGAGCTGGATTTCCTGAACAGGGAGAAGACGCGCTTCTTCTCCCTGATCTCCCACGATCTGCGCGGGCCCTTCAATTCTATGCTGGGCATGACCCAGGAACTGGCCGACCATGCCCCGCGCATGGCCCCCGACCAGACAGCCGATTTCGCCCGGTCGGTGCATGAAATGGCGCGTAAGGTTTTCGACCTGCTGGAAAACCTGCTGCAATGGTCGCGGGTGCAGATGTCGGGCACGCCCTTCGCCCCGGCCATCTTCCCCATCCGGGATGTGGTGGCCCATGCGATCCGCGATGTCACGCCCACAGCCCAGGCCAAGAATATCCAGATCCTGGATGCGGTCGGCGACCGCTGGGTACTGGCCGACCGCACCATGATCCTGGCCGTGCTGCGCAACCTGTTGATGAATGCGGTAAAGTTCAGCCATCCTGACGGGGCGGTGCATGTCACGTCGCGCGCCATGGGTGACCGGCTGGAGGTGGCGGTGACCGACAAGGGTGTGGGGATGGAGCCGGACCTGCTGGCAGAGGCGATGGAAACGGGGCCGAAAACCAGCCGGCCGGGCACGCAGGGCGAAACCGGCACCGGTCTGGGCCTGACGCTGGTGCGCGATCTGGTGCTGCGCCATGGCGGTGAGCTGATGCTGGACAGCGCCCCCGGCCAGGGCACGGTGGTGAAATTCTCCATCCCCATGACTGCCAACCCGGCTGAAACCAAGCGCCTGCTGGCCGCCCATGGGGGCAAGTAACCTCTATATCTGCGCTGACGGCGGTCGGCGGCGCCAAAAATTACCAAACCCGGTCAGCCGGGCACGCAAAGCCGCCCAGCCGGAAACTGGCGGCGTGAGATCAATCCCGACCAGGGAGGCCTCCCCCTCCTCCACAGCGGCGACGATCAGGTCAATTTCTCCCACCCGCAGCCGGTCGCCCAAGGCCGGATCGCGACCCAATGTCTGCCGGATGAAGGCGGAAAGCGGCCGGTGGCCCATCGCGCCGGCTTCAAACCCATAGATCAGCCCCACCGACTGGGCCGGGATATCGCCCTGAACCTGGAAATCCCCGGCCGGGCGGTCAGCCGTGCCATTGGCAGCCCGGCGGCCAAACAGCCGGTCCATCACGGCCAGCGCGTCGCTGTCCCCCATGGCCAACACCGTGTCGCCGGGTTGCAGCCCTACTGCATCCTCTGGCCGGACGGGGCGGCCATTCTGGATCAGGGCCAGCATCTGCACCGTTTCGGGGATGATCAGCCGGCCCCGACCGCGCAGGGCCGCCTCGCTGTCACGCGCCACGGTGAAGACCGCAAGCTGCCCAGTGCCGCCGGGCAGGTCAACATCGGCACGGGTGGGCGGTTCCGGCTGGGGTGGCGCCAGCAGGCCCAGCAGCCGGGCCGAGGGGCCCACCGTCCAGCCCTGGACCAGCAGCGACAGCAGCACGACAACAAAGGCCACGCCAAAATAGACCTGCGCGTTCGGCACGCCGGCCAGTACGGGAATGGTTGCCAGCACGATGGGCACCGCGCCGCGCAGGCCGACCCAACTGACATAAACCCGCTCCGCCAGCGTATAGCGGAAGGGGGCGAGACAGAGGAAAACCGCCAGCGGGCGGGCCACCAGCATCAGGCCCAGCGCCACCAGGGCACCGGGCAGCCACTGCGCCTCCAGCCGGGATGGAGTGACCAGCAAACCCAGCATGACGAACAGGCCGATCTGGGCCAGCCAGGCCAGACCATCATGGAAGCGCCGGATCAGCCGGTCCGCCTTGTGCCGGCGGTTGCCCAGGATCAGCCCAGCCAGATAGACAGCCATGAAGCCGGACGTGCCCGCCGCCTGCGCCCCGCCGAACAGGAACAGGGTGAAGGACAAGGCCAGGATGGGATAAAGCCCATCCGCCAGATCCAGCCGGTTGACCAGCCACACCAGCAGAAAGCCCGCCCCCAGCCCCAGAAGGGTGCCGCCGGCAAGCTGGCGCACCAGTTCCAGCACCAGATCCAGCGGGGCGACCGGCCCCGCCACCGTCACCAGTTCCACCGCCAGCAGCGTCAGCAGCACCGCCATGGGGTCATTGATGCCAGATTCCACCTCCAGCGTTGCCGCCACCCGGCCGCGCAGCCGCATGCCCCGCAGATTGAGCAGGAAGAACACCGCCGCCGCATCGGTGGAGCCGACAATGGCGCCGATCAGGAACCCTTCCGCCCAGCCGAGACCCAGCACCCAGGATGCCAGCGCCCCGGTGACCAGAACCGTCGCCAGCACCCCGATTGTGGACAGAACCAGGGCCGGGCTGCGGACAAGGCGGAATGTCTCCAGCCGGGTGCGCAACCCGCCATCGAACAGGATGACGGCCAGGGCGATGCTGCCCAGCAGATAAGCCATGTGGAAATCATGAAAGGCGATGCGGCCGGGCCCATCCTCCCCCGCCAGCATGCCCAGCCCCAGGAAGACCAGCAGCAAGGGCGCACCCAGACGGGAGGAGACCCGCCCGGCCAGGATGGCCAGCAGCAACAGCAGCCCGACCAGGAATATGATCTCGTTGATCGCTGTCAACCGCCCGCCCCTTCCCCGTTGCGTGTGCAGGCATGGCACCCACACCACTATTGTGGCGGAAACAGCACATGGCGCGCACCTGACCTTTGGTCCAGGTCGGTGAGATTTTGGTCGGATGCGGCTATCGGGCGGGGGTAAAGGGACCGGCCGGCGGGCGGGTGGTGAGCGCGATGGTCAGGATACCGGCCAGCGCCAGGGCGAAGCAGGCCCAGAACCCGTCAATATAGGAAAGAACCGTCGCTTCCCGTTGCACCAGGGATGCCAGATTGGACAGGCCGAACGCCTGTGCCGCCGCCTGCCCCTGGCCGGCCATGGCATGGCCAAGGGCGCCTACCGCATCGGTCACCGCCTTGTCGCCCTGGGGCAGATGCAGCCCGATCAGGTTGGAGTGAAGCTGTTCCGACAGACGCAGGCCCGTGGTGGCCAAGGCAGAGGCCAGCACCACCCCATCCACCCGCAATACCTGGATATAGGCGGAAACGGTGGTGGCGCGGGCGGGGTTGGTATTGGCCAGCGCCAGCACCACGATGGGCAGGAAAGTGAAGCAGTGCCCCACCGCCTGAAGCAACAGCATCAGGCGGAAATCATCCAGCCGCCAGTCATGCGTGACGCCCGTGCCCATCAGTGCGGCAAGCCCGAAGGCGGACAGGCCCACAATCACCAGCGCCCGCGCATCCACCCGCCCCAGCAGCCAGACGCAGAGCGGCATCAGCACCAGCAGCGGCAGGGCCCCCCATTGCAACAGCAGCGGCCCCACCTGTTCCGGCCGCAAATGACCGACCGTCGACAGGAAATTCGGGATCAGGGCAGAGTTGGAAACGGAGGCAAAGGTATAGAGCAACGATACCAGCAGGGTGAGACCGAGATTGCGCGACAGCAACACCCGCGCGCTGGCCCAGGGCTGTTCCACCAGCCATTCATTGATGGCAAACAGCAGCAGCAGCAGGATACCCCCGGCCAGGAAGGCCGTCACCAGACCGGATTCAAGCCAGTCCAGCCGGTTGCCCTGGTCCAGCGCGATATAAAGCATGGCCAGCCCCGACCCGAACAGCAGCATGCCGCCCCAGTCGGCCCGATGCAGCAGATCGGGGTCCACCGGTTCCCGCGGGGCGCCGGCCCAGGCACACAGGCCCATCAGCGGTGCCAGCACCACATCCTGCCAGTACAGCCACTGCCAGCCCCAGTCCTGGGTATAAAGCCCGACCAGATCGATACCGGAATTGATGGCGAATGCCTGCCGGAACACATAGACCGCCACCGCCGGCACCCACCATTTCATGGGCAGGTTGCGCAGGATCACGGTCAGCGTGGCCGGCACGAACAGGCCCAGCAGCAACCCTTCCACCGCATGGATCAGCATCAACCCGCCACTATCGCGGATGAAGGGGGTGACAAGGCACAGGGCGCCATAGAGGAAAGCCGGCACCACCAGCACCCGGCGCACCCCGAACACGGTGACCAGCCAGGCCACGCAGGGGGCGATAAGGATTTGCGGCGCCTGGGCAATGGTGGACAGCCACGCCCCTTCATCCATGCCCAGCCCGAAGGCGCCGCGCAGGTCCGCCAGACCGGTGGAGAAAATCCGGGAATGGAAATTGGTCATGTAGGCGCCCAGCAGCACCGCCGCGACCGCCAGCAGCGGATGATGGGAGCGACGGCCGACGGAGATCGGGCCGTCGCTGACGGGCGTGGCCGCACTCATGACCCAGCCTGATCCGTATGGATGCGGGTTTCCACCGACATGCCAGGACGCAGCCGATCCAGCAGCGGCTGGCCGGGCTCCAGTTCAATCCGCACCGGGATGCGCTGCACCACCTTGGTGAAATTGCCCGTGGCATTGTCCGGCGGCAGCAGGGCGAAGGTGGAGCCGCTGGCCGGCGCCATCCGCGCCACATGGCCATGGATTTCCTGGCCGGGGAACATATCGACCCTGATATCCACCTTCTGCCCCGGCACGACGCGGGTAAGCTGGGTTTCCTTGTAATTGGCCGTGACATGGACCTGCGGCAGCGGCACCACAGCGATCAGGCTGGCGCCCACCGCAACATAATCCCCTTCATGCACCAGCCTTTCCCCCACCACCCCATCCACGGGGGCGGTGATGCGGGTATAGGACAGGCGCAGGCGTGCCGCCTCCAGCGCAGCTTCCGCCGCACGCAGGCTGGCGGCCAGTTGCGCCTCCTGCCCCTTCAGCACATCCAACTGGCTGTGGGCGGCGCCCAGCGCCGCCGTGGCAGCCTGTCCTTCCGCCGAGGCCTTGTCATGGTCGGCGCTGGCCTGTTCCAGCTTCTGCCGGGTACCGGCAAGGCCCCGTTTCAGCAGATCGGCCTGCCGTTCCTCTTCCAGCCGGGTCTGTCGATTGCCAGCCTGGGCGGCCAGCCGCTTCGCATCGGCCTGGGCGATGGCAGCACGCTGCTGGTCCATCTGGTTGGCGAGATTGTCCAGGGCCGCCCTGGCGCTGGCGACAGAGGCTGCCGCCTGATCCACCGCAGCCTGATATTCGGCCGGGTCAATCTCCAGCAGCAGGTCACCCGCCTTCACTTTCTGATAATCCGCCACCGCGACATGGCGCACCGCCCCTGACACCCTGGCTCCCAGGCGGCTGATATCCGCGCGGATGGTGGCATTGTCCGTCACCTGGATATCCGATGCCCCTACCCAGCCTTCCCAACGGTCGGTCGCGACCAGCACCAGCGCCAGAACGCTGGCGACAGCAAATAGCGGCACTGCCAGCCGACGCAGCCCCCCCACCAGGGCCGAGCGGGGTCGCGCGCCCAATGCCCCCGGCCCATGGTCATGGGCTGCCGCAGGGCTGGATGAGGGGGCGGGATCGGTCTGGACGGGGCGGGTGGGTTCAACGGACATGATGGTTGCTTTCCTTGCAGGAGGGTCGCAACCGGTCGCGTCACGACAAGACTCTTGCATGCTTATTTTCAGTATGCTGAATATTAGTACGCTGAATTTCACTGTGCAGCGCACAATCCGCATGGGAGCCACGCAGCGGAATAGTGGGAACCCCATGCCGGCAACGCCTACCTTGCCTCCTAGACCTTCTCCAACGGCACACCGAACAAGTGCCGGAACCATGGCAGGAAAAACGATGGACCAGCTTGAAGCGATGCCGGGATTCCTGATCCGCCGGCTCTGGCAGATCAGTGTCGCGCTGTTTCTGGAAGAGACGGCGATGATGGATATGACCCCGCCGCAATTCGGGCTGCTGTCGCTGATCGCGGCCCATCCGGGGCAGGACCAGACCTGGCTGGGATCGCGCGCCGCCCTGGACCGGACGACCGTGACCGGCGTGCTGGACCGGCTGGAGGCGCGTGGGCTGATCCGGCGCGAAGTGGCCCCCCATAACCGGCGCGCAAGGCTGACCTTCCCGACGCCGGAAGGGGCCGATTTCATGGCCCGCAGCGAGGAACCCCTGGCCCGGATCAGTGAAAGGCTGCTGTCCCCGCTGGACGCAGGCGAGCGCCACGTTTTCCTGGGCTTGCTGCGACGCCTGGTCGATGCCAATAACGATCAGAGCCGCGCCCCGGTCAAAACCATCTGACCAGGGCGCCAAGGCATTTCCCCCACCCCGCACCCGAGCCGCACCCGCCATCATGAATATCCAGACGCTGGGCATTTTCCTTGCCACCTGCTTCTTCCTGTCGGCCACGCCGGGACCGAACATGCTGTCGGCGTTGAGCATGGGGGTGAGGCACGGGCTGGGCGGGGCGGCCTGGGGCGGTATCGGCATGTGTGCGGCCCTGGGCATGCTGGCCGCCCTGTCAGCCCTGGGGCTGGGCGTGCTGCTGGCCGCGTCGCCCACCGCCTTCATGATCTTCAAATGGCTGGGTGTGGCCTATCTGGTCTGGCTGGGGGTGCAGGCCCTGCGCGCACCGGTACCGGCTGAAGGGGAAGAGGCGGCAGCGGCCTCCGCCGTCACCGGGAAAGGGCGGGAAGGCAGCCGCGCCGGCCTGTTCATGCAGGGTACGCTGATCACGGCCAGCAATCCCAAGGCGCTGATCTTCATGGCCGCCTTCTTCCCGCAATTCCTGGACCCGGCCCAGCCGGTGGCACCACAGCTTTCCATCCTGGTCGCGGTGATGCTGGTGATCGAGTTCGGCTGGATCATGACCTATGCCGCCGGGGGCCGGACGCTGGCCCGCCGCCTGTCTGGTCGCCGGGCGACCTTATGGCTGAACCGGGGAACCGGGCTGCTGCTGATCGCCGCGGGGCTGTTGCTGGCGCTGGCTGCGCTGTGAACGCATGGGCCACCCGCGTGGTCCTGAATATTGCGTTTTCTGGACAAGGGGAGCGACCCGGCGCATTTTGCGCGACGAAATGCTGGCTTCAGAGGACGATCGCATGCTGAAGGACTTGATCGACGGGTTCCGCGAGTTCCGCCGCACCAATTTCCGTCATCAGCGCGGTTTGTTCCGCACCTTGGCTTGGGCGGGCCAGAAACCGAAAGCAGCCCTGATCACCTGCTGTGACAGCCGGGTCGATCCCACCCTGATTTTCGCAGCACAACCGGGCGACCTGTTCGTGATCCGGAATGTGGCGAACCTCGTGCCCCCCTATAAACCGAGCGAGGATTATCACGGTACCAGTGCCGCCCTGGAATTTGCGGTGCGGGAACTGGGTGTGGAATCGCTGGTGGTGATGGGCCATTCCCTGTGCGGCGGTGTCGCCGCCCTGACCCATGATCGCAGCCAGTCCAACAGCGACTTCATCAGCCAGTGGGTATCCATCGCCGATCCGGCCCTGGAGCAGGTGCGCGACGTGACCACCCCTGGCGAACCGCTGGACCTGCCGACGCTGGAACGCGCCGTGGTGAAGCTGTCGCTGAACAATTTGCGCACCTTCCCCTGGATCGCGGCCATGGAGCAGGAAGGCAAGCTGAGCCTGCATGGCATGCTGTTCGATGTGGGCGCCGCCGAGTTGCATATCCTGGACGAGGCATCGGGCGGGTTCCACCCCATCCCCCAGATCCGCCCCCGTCTGCGCAGCACCAGCCTTCCTTCCATACCTTTAAGCGAATAAAATCGGGGAACCAGGGGCGGGAGCGGTGCGTTGCCACCGGCTATAATCCCAAGTCTCGGTAATCGTCACCGATCACCGACCTCAGTCGCCGGCGCTGCCATTTGGCAGCTTGGCTACGCGGCATGTGCCGCGCGGCGGCAGTCGCCGCCGAACCAGACCCGATGAGTCCAGTTCATCGGGCCTGGTATTACCGTCCTTATCCCCGATTTCTGCCATGATCGGGCGTTAGACAGGCATCCATGCGCAAGACAATGCCGGCCGCCCTGGCCTTCACCTTCCTCGCCCTGGCCCCGCTGACCGCGATGGTGGTGTCGCCCACCGCTGCGCTGGCCGCCCCGGTGCCCGCCGCCGAAAAACCCGCCACGCTGGAGAAGGTTCAGACCTATCTGAACGGCATCACCAGCCTGAAATCCGCCTTCATCCAGACCACCGATGACGGGCGCAGCCGGCAGGGCACCTTCTCCCTGCTGCGCCCCGGTCGGATGCGGATTGATTTCGCCCCCCCGGCAGAGGACTTCATCGTCGCCGATGGCAAGTTCGTCTATTACTGGGACGCGGAGGTGAAGGAGCAGCAGAACGCCCCCATCGGCAGCACACTGGCCGATTTCCTGCTGCGCGACCGGATCACCCTGTCCGGCGATGTGAATGTCACCGACATGACCCGCCAGGATGGGGTGCTGGAAGTCACCCTGGTGCAGAGCAAAGATCCGGGCCTGGGCAGCCTGACCCTGGTCTTTGAAGAAAGCCCGTTCGCCCTGCGGCAATGGCGGGTGCTGGATGCCCAGGGCCGTACCACCGATGTCGCCTTGCAGAATCCGGAATTCGGCGCCTCGTTGAACCGGAACCTGTTCTATTTCCGCAACCCGACCCGCGGCCGGGACCGGGATTGACGCCGGCCCGGCAGCAGCTACCATCCCCTATCCGACTTTCGTGACTGGGGATGATTGTTGCCCATGCCGTCCACCGCGCCCAAATCCACCCCCCTGGTTGGCCTGCCCTGCGACGCGCGGGAGCTGGGACCACACCCTTTCCATGTCGTGGGCGATAAATATATCCGTGCCGTCAGCCACGGTGCCGGCTGCCAGCCGCTGCTGATCCCGGCTTTGGGCGATTGGTGGGATGTCGATAGCCTGCTGGACCGGCTGGACGGGCTGTTCCTGACCGGCAGCCCCAGCAACCTGCATCCCCGCCATTATGGGCTGCCGGACGCGATGATCACCCCGCCGCTGGATACGGACCGCGACGCCACCACCCTGCCCCTGCTGAAAGGCGCGCTGGCCCGGGGCCTGCCCCTTTTCGCTGTCTGTCGTGGCTTTCAGGAAATGAATGTCGCCCTGGGCGGCACCCTTTATCCGCGTGTGCAGGAAGTGCCGGGCCGCATGGACCATCGGGAGCCGAAAGAAGCCCCGGTCGAGGTGCAATATGCCCCGGCCCATAAGGTGGCGCTGACGCCCGGCGGCCTGTTCGCCCAGGTCACGGGCCAGACGGAAATGATGGTCAATTCCCTGCACCAGCAGGGGATTGACCGGCTGGCCCCCGGCCTGACGGTGGAAGCGACGGCACCCGATGGCCAGATCGAAGGCATTCGCCTGACCGACGGCCCCGGCTTTGCCATCGGTGTACAATGGCACCCGGAATGGCATTTCTGGGAAAACCCGCCCTATGCCGCTTTACTGACCGCCTTTGGCGATGCCGTGCGGGCCTATGCGGCGGGTCGGCGGGGATAAACCTTTCCCCGCCAGGACACGGCCCCAGTCAAAGTCTCAGGGCAATTTACCCTTGGAGGTCCAGAAATGGAGCGTGAGAAACATCCGCACCCGCCCCCAGCGGCGTTTGAGAATGGAATTCGCGAAGACGCCTAACAAACGTGCCGCCACCAAAGGTAGCATCCAGGGCCGATGGCGACGGGTGAAAAGTAGGCGGTTGCGATGCAGGTAATAATCAGCAGGTGCCCCATAGCGAGGTTCCGTCTGGACACTCAGACCAGAGGAGGCACCCTCCTTGTGATAGACCAAGCTTAGCGGAGCGTAAGCCAGGGAAAATTTATCACGCCCCCTCACCGCCCAATCAATTTCCTCAAAATACAGAAAATAATCCTCATACATCAACCCGACATGGTCGAGGAATTCCCTGGAAACGAGGATGGAAGCACCGACAATATAATCCATCTGCATGTTCTTAACGGCAAGATGGCTGCCAAAGTCGCTTCCCTCCCCGATATGATAGGAGGTTGCCCAACGCCAATCCATCCGGGCACCACCATAGGCCTGGATCTTTTCCGGGGTGTGATAATAGACCAGCGTCGAGCCACACATGCCGCAGCCGGGCGTGGACTGGCTGGTCTTTGCCAATTCTATCAAGCTTTTAGGATCGGCAACGGTATCGTTGTTCAATATCCAGGCGAATGACATGTCTCTGCGGGACAGTGCGTAAGACAGGCCAACATTATTGGCCGCCGCAAAGCCGGAATTATACCCAATATCGACAAAAACCAGGTCAGCATCGGTACTGAACCCACCTGACTTCGCCTCATCCGCGCTCAGGCATGTATAAGCGAGGGGCTTATCGGCAGGACGGATGGCTATTGGAGAACCACTGAAATCTGCCGCCTGCCGCCCTTCCGCCCAATCGACCAGTTTGCCTAATGACCCGTCCGGCGAACCATTGTCGCAAATGATAATACGCGGAATCTCCCCCTCAAGCTGAAGCAGGCTCTCCAGGCAAGTAATGGTGTCTTTCCAGTTTTTCCAATTAACCAGTACACAATATATCACAACTTACTCCAATTTACCCAAATTAAGGCAAGGTAATTAATCACTACCAAATCGGGGGCCAAGCCATCTTTACAACCATATCGGGGAGCGCCGCGCCCGCACGGTGGACGATACCCTTCTGCCGTATACATTTCCAGCCGTCTCGCGCGCGCCTCGCCTGCGACTGCCGCATCCCCCATGTTCAGGCAACCCGTCGGGTGGCACCCTTCCTGCATGCCCTGGCCACCAGCCATCGGGTTCCGCATGAGGATGATCGCCTACGGGAAGGGGAGCCTGCCCCGGGCAGATCCAGGGACGGCAACGATGCCGCCGGCCCGCGCATGGATCCGGCTTTAAAGCTGGCTTGCGCCGAGCCGGGAAATCAGGTTTTGCAGGCATGACGAAAGGCCGTTATAAGACCGGCCATGTGCGGTCGGCCTTCTTCCCAGGAAAGGGGCGCACCCAGAGCGCATATGGAAGAGTACAGATTCCGCCCGGAAGCGACGAATGCGACACAGGACTATTTTCTCATGGCTCAACCGACCCCTGCTCATGGCAGCGTATCATTGCTGTAACTTGCGTTATATCTGACAGCAATTATAAAAATATTCTCCGGCAAGCTGAAGCAGCTTATATCGAAAGGCTTTTTCATCATGAATTTCGACGGGTTTGATCTGGTTGTTATTGGCAGCGGCTTTTTTGGCACCACTATTGCTGAAAGGGCAGCCCGGGAGCTGGGCCTGACCGTCGCTGTCATCGATAAGCGCACTCATTTCGGTGGCAACAGCTATTCTGAAATTAATCAGGAAACCGGAATTGAAGTCCATCCCTATGGCACGCATATTTTCCACACCAATTCAGAGGAAGTATGGACCTACATCAATAAATTTACAGAGTTTACTGATTATCGTCATCGCGTCTTTACAGTGCATGGTGAACGTGTTTTCTCCATGCCGATCAATCTCCATACGATATCTTCTTTCTTTGGGCGTCACTTCACACCAGACGAAGCGCGAGCCCTGGTCGCCCGCGAAATGGCGGCGGATAGTATCGGGGAGCCTGCCAATCTGGAGGAAAAGGCGATCAAGTCCATTGGCCGCCCCCTTTATGAGGCCTTTATCCGCGGCTATACGATGAAGCAGTGGCAAACGGATCCCAAGCAGCTGCCCGCCTCCATCATCGGTCGCCTGCCTGTTCGTTTTACGTTTGATGATCGCTACTTCTTTGATCGCTACGAAGGCATGCCGCGGGACGGCTATGGGGCCATCTTCCGCAATATGCTGTCGAATCCAAAGATCAGCCTCATGCTCGGGGTGGATTTCTTTGATATTCGCCACTTAATTCCTTCGAAGACTCTGGTGATCTATACCGGTGCGATCGACCGTTATTATGATTACCAGTTTGGAGAACTCGGCTGGCGCACTGTCGATCTGGAATGGGAAGTCGCAAATACGCCTGATTTCCAGGGCACATCGGTCATGAATTATGCGGATGCGGACATACCTTTCACCCGCATCCACGAATTCCGCCACCTGCATCCAGAGCGGCCTTTTGACGGGCAGAAGACAATTATCGCCCGTGAATTTTCTCGCTTCGCGAAGGCTGGTGATGAGCCGTATTACCCTATTGCCACGCCGCAGGATCGCGACCTGTATGAGCGTTATGTGGCCCTGACGGCCCAAGAGCCGAATGTGATCTTTGGGGGCAGGCTGGGCACCTATCGTTACCTGGATATGCATCAAGCAATCGGTGCCGCGCTGAAATGCTTCGACACCCAAGTTGCGCCGCGGTTCACCACCGGCAAGCCCCTTTCCATCTGATTCCACAGCCTAGAGAACAAGGCACCAAAATGGCTGCACACCCTTTGCGCGTGAATATTATCATTCCCCCGCTTGATCGCGAAAAGTTCACGGGTGGCAGCGTTTGTATTCTGGAACATGCGCACCAGCTTCATCGCCGTGGCCATCAGGTGACCCTCATCCCCACGCGCCCCTCACTGAATCCGGACTGGTTCCCTAAAGAATTCGGAACGTTGCAGCATTGGCCCCGACAATCCGCGATATCCGGAGGATTGGACCTGGTGGGCAGCCTGGCGACGTGGGTGCTTAACAAGTCCAAAGGCAGCCCCGCCCATATAAGGCGGGATTTCATGAAGCTGGTTTGCTCAATGCCAAAGCTCTGGACACCGGAGATGGAGCAGGCTGTTCACGCCCAGATATTGCGCAAGCTGATCCCTGAAGCTGACATCACCATAGCAACTCAATACGATACAGCCCTACCCGTTTATCTGTTTGGGTCGGGTAAGCTCGCCTATTTCATGCAGCATTATGAAGTTGTATTCGCCAACGACAGCTCAGACCCAGATCAAACCCGCAAACGGGCGGCACTGTCTTATAAGATTGGCCTGAATATGATGGCCAATTCTCCCTGGCTGTTAAATCAGGTCAAAACTGCCGTGCCTGAGGCGAACGTCATGCTGACGCCCAGTGCCATTGATCATGCCGTCTTCAACGGCACTCCTAAGCCAATAGTCCCGGCTGATCACCGGAAGGTTACCCTTATTAGCTATGGGGGCCGCAATGTGGCTTGGAAAGGGTTTAAGGAGATGGCGGAAGCCACCGCCATCGCCCGGCGCGAGTTGCCTGACTATCAGATTGAATGGCATGTGTACGGTACTGCCGCCCTCCCCCCCAATAATGACATCGCGCCGTACAAGAGCCTTGGCTTTCTTCAGCCCAGCATGCTGGCCGAAGCCTATCGCGCATCCGATATCCTGTTATCCGCGTCGTGGTATGAGAGCTTCCCGCTTTTCCCGGCAGAAGCCATGGCCTGCGGCCTTCCGGTTGTGACGACCCAACCCGGGACAGAACAATATGCAATACCCGGGGAAACGGCGGAAGTTGTAGCGCCCCAATCACCACGGTCGGTTGCTGATGGTCTCATCCGGTTAATACGGGACCATGAATATCGTCACCGTATCGCGGTCGCCGGTTGGAAGGAGACGCATAAATTGACGTGGGATGCCGCCGGCGACGCCATGGAGGCCAATATCCGCGCCATTATTAATGGCGAGCAGCCCTCCTGAGTGCGGCAAGTAGAATGATCGACAAGAAAATTATCAAGAATATCGCTTATATCGGACTGACCAATGTAGCCAACATCCTCATCCCATTGCTCATATTGCCGTTCATTACCCGCGCATTGGGCCCCGCTCAATTCGGGCAATATGCGTGGGCGATTTCATCCGGCACGCTGTTGAGCGTGATATGCGATTTTGGCTTTAATTGGAGCGCTGCAAGAGAAGTCGCTGTTCATAAGGCGGATCCAGCCCGCGTCGCAAAAATTATCACGGAAGCATATGCTATCCGTATGTCGCTGGTCGGGCTGTGTAGCGCTGCCATTTTTGCAGTCTGGTGTTGGCTTCCACATGAAGCAGGCGTGGGCGTGGTATTGCCCTTTGTCCCCTTTATCGCATTTCTAAACCTGCTTACGCCGGCTTGGCTATTTCAAGGCTTGGAGCAGTTTCGCGTCATTGCCATCAGTTCCACGTTGGGACGATTATGCGGAGTCATTGCAATATTCATTCTGGTTAAAGGGCCGGAAGACACAAATCTTGCAATTACCCTAAGCGCAGTGGGAGCACTTCTTCCGGCTATCGTTTCTTTTCTTTTCATTAACCGGCATTTTGGGAGTGTTTTATCAGTTCCCGCGATAGACGCTATTTTTAGACGCATCAAAGAAGCGTGGCGTATATTTGCTGCTGATTTTGTGATCCAGATTTATACAGTCGCACAAACTTTTATTGTTGGATTGTTTGGTGGCCCCGTGGCCGCAGCGCAGTTCAATATCGCGGATCGCTGTCTGGGGGCGGGTAAAGGCTTTCTGGCTGCAATCATCCAAGCGGCCATGCCACGCGTCGCTAATTTAGCATCGAGCAATCCAGCCGCCGGCCTGCGCCTTATCCGTCAAGTCATGGTACTGACGGGTGGCGTCGGCATTATGGGCGGGCTTATCATGATGCTGGGTGCTGACCAACTGGTCTTACTGGCGTTTGGTCCAGACTTTCTTGAATCTGCCCGCGTGCTTCGCATCCTGGCCCCTGTCCCCCTATTGGTTGGCATAGGAACATGCTTTTCTTCTTTATATATGTTTAATTACGGAGAAAACGGACTGTGGGCCATGATGCTGAAGACAGCGGCCTTCATAAATTTTGGCATCATGCTGATACTGCATTTTCTGGGAACAGAAATGCATATTGCCGCAGCAATTGCGATTTTATCCGCTGAAAGTTTTGTTTTTCTAATTTCGGGCTATCGCTTCTTTCTAGCCCATCGGAAACTCCGTTAACATGCTTGCTTTGATCAGATCCTATAGGGTCTGATCAAAGCGCTCAATTGCCCGTGCAAACATGCTTTGGCTTGGCGTGCGCGGACGAAGACCGTGCGGCGGCGGTCGCCGATGATGCCAATCCGGAATCGGATATTTATTAACTGTCTTTTCCTTTTTTAACGATATCGCGGATGATGGTCCCGAGAAGACCATTCCTCTGAGAGGCGACCTGCCCCAGGCTGCCCTTTATGGAACCTGCCATGGCCTGCAGGGCAGGACGATCCGCAAGGAGCGCTGCAATTTTGTCTGCCAGTTGCGCCGGATCCGTCCGATCGATCAATGTCGCATTCGGCAGCCAGGAAATACCGCTCCGCCCTTCCGCAGAACATAAAATCGGCATGCCGTAAGATGCGGCATCCAGGATTTTGATCTTGATCCCCGAGCCATAGCGCATGGGGCAGCAATAAAGCGCGGACTCCCTATGAAGGGATGCCAGATGCTCGTCAGAGACCCGCCCGAGGAATACTGTATTCGAACGAACCGGCCAATCCTTGGGAACATCATCCGGCTTGGCCCCAGCGAACAGCAATCGCGCCGGTGGAAGCTTCTGCTCCAAAGCCGGCGCCAATTCATGCACCATCCATTCAATGGCTTCCCGGTTGGGAAAGTAACCGAGAGACCCCACGAACAGGATATCTTGGTTACCGCAATCGTGCCAACCCGCCTCAACAGGCGGAATTATATAGGGGCAAAGCCGCGTCTTCGCGCCAATGTCCGATAGTTCCGCTGCATCTTCGGGCGTGAGGGTAACAACCAGATCAGCAGCCTTGATGACCTTGTTCTCAACCGCTGCCATGCGCCGGGCATCGATGGACAATGCCAAATTCAGCGGGAAGGACGACAGGGATGCCTGCTGATGCAGGATCGTCTGCTCAACATTATGATTAATGATGACGACGGGAACCGGCCAGGGTGGGGGCGGCATCATGGCCATGGATGTCAGGTGATCGGCGATCACCATATCCACATCCCCCCCCTTCATCAGCTCGACAATACGGGAGCGGGCGGCAACGTTGTTACGCGCCGCAAAGGCACGGGGAAAAGACGACCGGATGAAAACATCCAACGCAGAAATCTTTCCACGCCATCCGCTCCCCAACCTGGGCGTAGCGCGCGGAAAAACCTCAAAATTTTTATAATCGGCCTTCAGTTGCGCGGCACCCGCCTCCCGGTCACCATCGGCATCTACACATATGGTGTGCATGATCAGACCTGGCGTGGACGCCAATTCCTTCATATGCCCGAGGAAAACAACCTTGCCGCCCGATGTTGTAGGAACAGGGATTTCTGGAATAAGGTGCAATATTTTTATCATTTCAACTTATTTTCCCGTTTCAATATATCGGACATAAAAATATTTCATCATATAAATGATGATGAATGGAGAGCGAAAACGGTAGGCAAGTTTTATTTCATTAAGGGCTGATATCCGCCGGCCCCATACAGAGGCCTTGTTCCGATCCTTTGCCCATCCCCGGCAATGATAGGCCCATAATTCAGGATGGACGAGCAAATCCCATCCCAGCCCTTTGATCCGGAGTGAAAGATCAATATCATCCTTATACATGAACAGGGATGGATCCAGCTCAAAGCCCCACCGCGCCCGAAGCTGGGACAGGACCTTTCTACGGATCAACATCAGCGCGCCACAAAGGGCCGTCGGCTCAAAGGGCTTATCCGGTATAGAGACATTCTCTATCGGTTGCCCCTGCCCCTGGTTAAACCAAAGACCATACCATTTCCGGTAAATACCCAGCACATCAACTAGGCCAGAGGGCTTCCCAGCCTCAAGATCATACCCGAGAAGCGGCCCAGAAAAAGCGCCAACCTTAACGGATTTTTCCGAATTAAAAATCGATATCGCCTTTTCCATCCAGTCATCTGGCAGAAACAAATCTGGATTTAATAACAATACATCATTTTCTTTATTGGAAATATCAATGGCCAAATTATTGGCAGCACAAAATCCGATATTCTTCTCAAGAAGAACTTTCGCATATCCTTTATATTCATCCAGATAAGAAGTATCAGATGATCCACTATCAACGATGATAACCTCATTTGGTGCCACCGTTTGCCTTTTCAGGCAATCCATTGTCTGCGCCATTGAGGCTTGTGAATTGTGAGTGACAATAACGACAGTTATGCCGAAAAAAACATCCAATTCCTTATTCATCTCATTTTCCTAATAAAATCAACATTATAGACTATCGGCTCATATATATAGAATTTAGCATTTTACATGCTCATCAACCTGTATCATTCAAAATTCTAAACCGGTTCATAAGAAACAAAAGTCGTTGATTTTAGACCAACTAGCCAAAATTCACAACACCCTGAAGTCATGGCTTAATTCACCTCACTCCGTCAGAATCCAGGCTGCCTGCTGGCCTTCATGACCCAGGCATGAACCGCCTGATGGCGCGTCTGGGCCACCGCCACCGTCAGGCGCAAAAGCCAGCGATCCCGCCGGACCGCGCGGCCAGAGAGGGCCAAGCGGCGCACAGCCACAGCCCCCACAGCATCGGCACAAAGACTGGCCGTCAAACGCGCCTGACCTTCGCACCATTGAGCGCCCCATGCCCCCTCCCCGCCCGCCAACAGCACCCGCCGCACCATCGGCGGAGGCCGGCCATCAAAAGACAGATGAAGACGGTTCAGTGGATCGGCGGCAGCAAGGTCAGGGGGTGGCACAGGTGATGAAGGCGTTTGGGACATCGGTCATCCATGTGGAAAGAGTCCGAGGCTCAACCTAAACTGCACCAACTCCATTTTAAAGGATAAAAATCCTAATACTCTTTTGTGAATCCATTTTTCGCGAGAGGGCACCCGATATCCCAGCCAACGACAGGCCATCAAACCGCGATTTGAGGCCAACAGACAGGCTTATCCCCCCAAAGGCAGAGGCGACTCCAGGCCCATGTTCCTTGGGGGGGGGGGAACGGCGCCCCACCGATGCAGCCGGAAGCAGCGGTTTCAGAAAAGCTGCACTTTTGGGTCAACCGAAGCGAAGCATCGCCTTGTTGCCAATACCGCTTTTTAGCGATTTTTGGCGTAAAAACAGGTTAGCCACCGCAAAATAATATGCATGAGCAAAGGCGGAACACAAATGATACCGACCCAAGGATACTGATATAGCAATTCATTGGGTGATAGTGTTCTACCGATAATAGATAGAGATATTGGAACTGCTATCAGAATAGACAGCAATAAAGAGGCGATAGAGCCTTTGATGGCACTCAATACCGAGTTATTAATCCAGATGACAGGAACCAAAACGATGAATGTAATGAACCAACCGGCCCCAAAAGGTAAGGGAAAATATTCTGTCCAAAATGATTTCGGTGAAGTCTTTGAGAATAAAAATTGATCAGGTAAAAAAATTATAGCTAGCCCCAAAATAATACCACTACATAAAACTGCGAGTTTTTCTCGTTTCATGCTTCCCTTCTCTATATGGTTAACAAGCTGTTTTCAAAGGAAGTATGCCCGCAAGGCGAACATTTTTCTGCCTTCTTTTATGATTGTTACTCACGCCAACCTAACCCATCTTATTCACCGATCTGGGTGTAGACGGGTCAGGGAATAAGCCACGATAAAGGGCAATAAAGCCGTTACTGGCTGGCCCAGACGATGCGGGCGATCCAGCTGACCTCGTTCATGGCGAGGCTGCGGTCGGGATGGGTCCGGTTAAGGGACACCAGCTCAACCCGGTTGGCGGTCTGGCGGGAGAGTTGCTTGGCCATCACTTCACCGGCACGGGTACGGACAACCACCCGATCGCCCCGGCGCAGGCTGGCCGAGGGCGCGACGATGATAATGTCGCCATCGCGGTAGACCGGTTCCATACTGTCGCCGGAAATTTCCAGCGCATAGGCATGTTCGTCCGTAACATGCGGAAATTCCAGCTCATCCCAGCCAGTGCCGGAGGGGTAGCCGGCATCGTCGAAATAGCCTTCCGCCCCGGCCTGGGCATAGCCGATCACCGGTACGCGGCGCAATGCCGCCGGGGTCGGTTCCGGCAGGGTGGCGTCGCCACTGGTCAGGTTAACAAATTCGGTGAAGCTGCTACCCGTCGCTTCCAGAACCTTGGCGATGCTCTCCGTCGAGGGCCAGCGCAGCTTACCATCGGGCGTGGTCCGCTTCGACTTGTTGAAGGTCGTCGGGTCCAAGCCGCCGCGCTTGGCCAATCCCGAGGGGGAGAGACCATGCCGATTGGCCAGCAGGTCAATCGCCCGCCATATATCCGTATGCTTGAGCATGGGAGAAGTATCCCAGAATCACGAAACGCCGTCCCTAGGATGATTTTCATAAATACATTGACATCAATGCATGGCGATGGGATACAGGGATTATATTCCTTACTCGGAGGCGTTTGATGCTTTTCCCCCATCGCCCCACCCCCAACCAGACCACATCCCGCGCCCACCCGCCCCTGACGGAAGCCACGCCCTTTGAGGATACCGAACAGGCCTGGTTCTGGTTCATCCAGGCGCAGCAGGCCCGCCAGGACGGTGCCCGGATTCGCGCCGGGCAGGGCCTGTTCTCCCGCCCGTGCGAACCGGTGGACATGCTGCGCATTCTGGACTGGCTGTACCGGCAACGGCGGTTATTGCGCGAGCATCTGCTGGTGCTGGCCCATTATGGCCGCCGCATGCTGGCCCCCGATGCCAGCCGCACCCAGGACGCCCGTGCGCTTCTGTTGTGGCGGGAGGCGCTGGACCGGTTGACGCCGGTCCTGCGGGAAAAGGGCATCGTGCAATGACCCATCCGGCCGGCAGGGCCGGGCAAAGGGCTGAAGATCGCGCCCTGCTGATGTTCTGCGATGCCACCGGCATCGGCTGGTTGCGCTGGCTGCGCCCCGGTTTCCGTCATGTCTTCATCGCCCTGCCCGACACCGATGGCTGGATCATCATTGACCCGCTTTCCACCCGGATGGAGGTGACCCGCCACCCGGCAATGACGGAACCGGCGCTGACCGGCTGGTTCACCCGCCATGGCGTCACTGTCCTGGCAGCCCCCCGCCGGCAGCCGGTGCGGCCGGGCGGACTGATCGCCCCCTTGAGCTGCGTTGCCCGTCGCCAAGCGGCTGCTGGGGCTGCACGCCCCGCTGATCCTCACCCCCTGGCAGCTTTACCGCCATCTGGGCGGCCCGCCGCCCCTTTGCCCGTCCAACAGGAGGAACCCCATGGCCCGCCTCGTCTCGGCGCCCAAGCCCCGCGCCGCCGATGCCCCGCCCGCCGTCCCGCTGCCGGCCCCGCCCACCCCGCTTCTGCCCAGCGCCACCGCCACAGCAGAGGCGGCAGCGGCAGTGGAAGAAGGTGCCGCCCTGACCGTCGGGGAACGCAGCCTGCTGCGCCGGGCCGGCGGGCGGGCGGGCACGGTGCTGACCGGCTGGCGCGGCATCCTGACGCCGGGTGCCCTGGCCCCCAGCCGCAAAAGCCTGCTGGGGGAATGAGATGGGAAACCGTTCCGCTCCCCCACCTGATGACGCCATCGCACGCCTGTTGATGGAACGCTATCTCCAGGCTGCCAACCGGCGTGCCCCCTGGGAACCGCTGTGGCGGGATTGTTATGAACATGCCCTGCCGCACAGCGCCGCCTTCACCAGCGGGGCCAGCCCCGGCCAGCGGCGGGGCGACTTTCTCTATGATGGCACCGCCGCCGATGCGGTGGATCAGTTGGCCGCCGCCCTTTTGGCGCAACTGACCCCGCCCTGGTCGCGATGGGCCGGACTGGTGCCCGGCCCCGCCCTGGCGCCGGACCTGCAGGACCAGATCGCCCCGCTGCTGGAACAGGCCGCCACGGTGCTGCAGGGCCAGTTGGACCGGTCCAACTTCGCGGTGGAGGCGCATCAGGCTTTGCTGGATGTCGCCACCGGCGGCACCGGCTGCCTGCTGGTGGAGGAAGCGGCCCCCGGTGCTGCGTCCGCCCTGCGTTTCACTGCCATTCCCCTGGCCGATCTGGTGCTGGAGGAGGGGGGCGAGGGCCGGCTGGACCGGCTGTTCCGCCGCACCGCTTTGCCCCTGGCCGCCTTGCAGGAACGGTTCGGCCCCGAGGCCCTGCCCGCTGCCGTGCGGGAACAGGGCATGGCCAATCCCGCCCATCCTTTCCCCCTGATCGAAGCGGTGGAGCCGGACGGAGAAGGCGGATGGAACTGGTTTGTCCTGATGGGCGGGGAGGAACCAGCGCTGCTGTCACGCGGCCGCTTCACCGACATGCCCTTCATCGCCTTCCGCTGGTTGAAGGCGCCGGGGGAAACCTATGGTCGCAGCCCGGTGATGAAAGCCCTGCCGGATATCAAGACCGCCAACAAGGTGGTGGAGCTGGTGCTGAAAAATGCCAGCATCGCTGTCACCGGCATCTGGCAGGCGGATGATGACGGGGTGTTGAACCCGGCGGCGATCCGGCTGGTGCCGGGAACGATCATCCCCAAGGCCGTAGGGTCAGCCGGGTTGACGCCGCTGGCCAGTCCGGGGCGGTTTGATGTCAGCCAGCTTGTGCTGGATGATCTGCGCGCCCGCATCCGCCATGCCCTGCTGGCCGACCGGCTGGCCCCAATCAACGGGCCACGCATGACCGCGACGGAGGTGCTGGAACGGGGTGCGGAAATGACCCGGCTGCTGGGCGCCACCTTTGGCCGGCTGCAATCGGAACTGCTGGTGCCGCTGGTGCGCCGCTGCCTGGGTATTTTGCGGCGGCGCGGGCTGGTGCCGGATATTACCGGCGATGGCCGGGCCGCCAGTATCCGCATCCTGTCACCCCTGGCCCGTGCCCAGGCACAGCGTGATGCGGAAGTGACGCTGCGCTGGCTGGAAAGCGTGTCATCCCTGGGGCCGGATGCCCTGGATGCCGTCGATCTTGCCGCCTGTGCCCGCTTCCTGGCCGATGCGGCAGGCGTGCCGCCGGCGCTGATCCGGCGGGAAAAGCCCCTGCCCGCCACCCCCGTCGAACCGGTGATGGAGGGGATGTATGGATGAGGCCAATCCCCCCGATATCCGCGCCGTGGAACGGGCCTGTGCCCGGCTGTTCGCCAGTGCCGATGGCGCGCTGCTGATGGTGCATCTGCGCCGGCAACTCTTCCACATCGCGCTTGGTCCCGAGGCTACGGAGGCGCGGCTGCGCCATCTGGAAGGCCAGCGCGCCCTGGTCCTGTCGCTGGCCGCCCTGGCCCGGCGCGGGGCCGCCGCCCCCTTTGCTTCACAACAGGAGGAATAAGATGGACATGGATATGCAGAACGACGCCCACACCGACGCCGATCCGGTCCCGGTGACCGACAATCCGGTGCCACCGCGCCCGGATCATGTGCCGGTCAAATTCTGGGACGCCAAAAGCGGCACCATCCGGGTGGAAGCGCTGCTGAAATCCTATCTGGAACTGGAACGCCGCCTGTCCGCCCCAGTGCCACCCCCGCCGCCGGTCCAGGCCGCCGATTACCGGATTGAATGCGCCCACGGCCTGTTCCAGCCCGATGCCGAGATCAACGAGAAGCTGGCGGCGGCTGGCTTCACCGTAGAACAGGCGCAGCTTCTGTATGATCTGGCGGCGGAAAGGATGATGCCGCTGCTGCGCGACATGGCCGGGGAATTCGAGGCCGACCGGGAGATGGAACGGCTGATCAGCCATTTTGGCGGGACCGCGCAATGGCATGACCGGGCCGCCGCCATCCTGGCCTGGGCAGAACGCAACCTGCCGGCCCCGCTGGTCCAGGCACTGGCCAGCACCGCCGATGGGGTGCTGGCCCTGCATCGGATGATGAGTGAGGGGCCGGGCGAACCGAAACCGCTGCGCGGCGGCGGGGCCGATGGTGGCACCGACCTGACAGCCCTGCAGCGCATGGTGGCGGACCCGCGCTATTGGCGGGACCGTGATCCCGGCTTCATCGCCCAGGTCACGGACGGTTTCCGCCGGGCCTATGGCTGAGGGGAAGAGGTTGGGGGCGATCCGCCCGCCCCCAATCGCCCTTCCAGAAGCACGCGCAGGGAACGGATATCCTCCTGCTGCTGGCGCAGCATGTCTCCCATCTCCCCTGTGCGCAGGCGGTCCAGTTTTTCATGCAGGGCCATGATTTCCAGTTCCGCCTTCAGATTGATCTCATAATCCATGGCGGCCTGGGCCCGGTCCTTGGCCGCCTGCCGGTTCTGCGACATCATGATGATGGGGGCCTGGATCGCCGCCAGGGTGGATAGCATCAGGTTCAGCAGGATGAAGGGATAGGGGTCCCAATCCAACCCCAGCCAGGCCGCGTTCAGCCCCATCCAGATCAGCATGAACAGGCCGAACCCGACAACGAAGCCCCAGGACCCCCCGATGCGGGCCACCTGATCGGCCAGCCGGTCACCCAGTTTCATGCCCGCTTCATAATCCCCGCGCGCATTACGGCTGATGGCACGGCGATGGGCGATGCGGGCCAGAACGCGCCGTTCCCGGTCGGTCAGGACCGATTCGCCGTCGGCCAAAAGCTGTTCGGCCAGTTGCCGGATTTCGCCATTCATGCCCGTTCATCCCTGGCTGGGAAAGAGAACCCACATGAGAAAGGGCGCGACCGCCGCTGGCAAGCCCCAGCACGGCCGCGCCCCATCATGAACGCTTTCGCTGCTCCGGTCGGACCCTTATGCCGGCTTCACCGGGATGGTGAGAAAGGCGCTGTTATCGCCCCGGCGGACCCGGACCAGGGCATTCTTGCGCCCGGCCTTGGCGGCGGCTGCCACCTGGGCCTGGACATCGGAAGGCTTGGCAACAGGCGTATTATTGACCGACTGGATCAGGTCGCCGGCCCGCAGACCTTCCACATCGCCCGGCACATCCAGCACCACAACGCCCGATGCTTCCCCATCCAGACCCAGGCGCTGACGCCAGGTGTCGGTCAGGGTGGTCAGCTTCAGGCCGGCCACTTCGGTGCCGTCCTCTTTCTGCATGCCGCCACGGGCAATGCGGCTTTCGGTGCTGCCCGGCGCCTGGGCCACGGTGATATCCATGGAGCGCGCGCGCCCATCCCGCCATACGCTGAGATCAACCTTGGTACCGGGGCTGACCATGCCGACATGGCGGGCCAGATCGCGGCTATCCTTGATCGGCTTGCCATCGGCCTTCAGCACCACATCGCCAGCCTTCAGGCCGCCTTTCTCAGCCGGGCTTTTCGGCTCTACCGAGGCAATCAGGGCACCTTCATCCTGAGGCAAGCCCAGACCATCGGCCAGTTCCTGGGTCATGGGCTGCAGGCTGACACCCAGCCAGCCACGCTCGATCTTGCCATCTTCCTTCAGCGCTTCCACCACGGGCCGGGCCATGTTGGACGGGATGGCGAAACCGATACCGACCGACCCGCCATTGGGCGAGAAGATGGCCGTGTTGATGCCGATCACATCGCCCGACAGGTTGAAGGTGGGGCCGCCGCTATTGCCGCGATTGATGGAGGCATCAAGCTGGATGTAATCATCATAGGGGCCGGAGCCGATATCCCGCGACCGGGCAGACACGATACCCGCCGTAACCGTGCCACCCAGGCCGAACGGGTTGCCCACGGCCACCGCCACATCACCCACACGCACCTTGTCGCTATCGGCGAATTTCAGGGCCGGCAGTGGCTTGTCGGTCTTGACCCGCAGCACGGCAAGGTCGGTCTTCTCATCCTCGCCGATGATTTCGGCTGCACGTTCCGTCCCATCCTGGAAGGTCACCGTCACCTCGTCCGCGTCAGCGATGACATGACGGTTGGTGACGACATAGCCGGAAGCATCGAACACGAAGCCGGAACCCAAAGCCCGGGCCTGGGGCGCGCGGCTGCCACCGCCGCCACCTTCACCGGGCAGGCCCGGCACGCCGAAGCGACGCAGAAATTCCTCAAAACCCGGCGGCATGTCCCGCATCACGGGACGTTCCGGCGCATTCTTGGCAGCCGTGATGGTCACCACCGCCGGGGACACGCGCTCCACCAGATCGGCGATCCCACCGCGCTCCAGCACCTCTGACGGGGCGGCGGCGGCAACGGGCACCAGACCGGTGGTGAACCCGCCCAGCAGGGCGGTGCCGGCAAGCAGGGCCGCGGCCATGTTGCGGCGAAGGGCCCCAGTCTTCAGGACGGTCATTCCATTACTCCCATATATTCTTTGCTGCCAGGGCCGGGGCTTTCCCTTCGGTCAAAGGCGCCACCGGCTCTTTCGATGAACGCATCCTGCACCCGGTCGGGCAACGCCGTCCTGACAGGGCCATGAAAAATCTGTCATGCGGCGGTGGTTGGGGAGAAACCCGCCCCGGTTCAAGACATCGCCGGATGAAAGATTGTTCATGTTCAGGAAATGAGTCTGTCAGGGGGCGGGGGCTAAGGTGGCGACATGGATCGACGGGCACCTGCCCCCCCTTACCCCGCCCGTCGATCCTGTAGCCTTCGGGAACTCCCTTCCCCACCCCGACGTTCCCAAGGCTGCTGTCTCTCGATCCCATTACCCCTGCCTGGTGGCCGGGCGGTCCCCCAACCGCCCGGCCACACTTCTTTTCAGGGCCGGGAAAGGCTAGACTGCCGCCATCATGAAAATCCTTGTCATCGAAGACGACCGCGCCACCGCCGATTACCTGTGCAAGGGCCTGAAAGAGGCCGGGCATGTGGTGGACCATGCCGATAATGGCCGCGACGGCCTGTTCATGGCGGCATCGGAACCCTATGACGCGCTGGTGGTGGACCGGATGCTGCCCGGCCGCGATGGCCTGTCGCTGCTGGAAGTGCTGCGCGCCACCGGCAATGATACGCCGGCTTTGGTCCTGTCGGCCCTGGGATCGGTGGATGACCGGGTGAAGGGCCTGCGCGCCGGCGCGGATGATTACCTGACCAAGCCCTTCGCCTTTGCCGAGCTGCTGGCCCGGCTGGAGGTGATGCAGCGCCGCACCAAGGGCACCGGCACCGGTGGCCCCGTCACCAAATTGCAGATCGCCGATCTGGAGATGGATCTGCTGGCCCGCACCGTGAAGCGCGGGTCCAAGCCGGTGGACCTGCTGCCACGTGAATTCCAGCTTCTGGAATATCTTCTGCGCAATGCCGGCAATGTGGTGACCCGCACCATGCTGCTGGAAAATGTCTGGGACTATCATTTCGATCCCCAGACCAATGTCATCGACGTGCATATCGCCCGGCTGCGCCAGAAGATCGACAAGGATCATGAGGTGCCGCTGATCCATACTGTCCGCGGCGCTGGTTATTCCTTACGTGAACCTGCATAGCTTCTTCCGCACCACCACCTTCCGGCTGGCGGCCTTCCATCTGGCATTGTTCACCCTGTCGGTGGCGATCGTGCTGGGGGTTGTCTATTGGTTCACCGCCGGCTTCATCAACCGCCATACGGAAGAAACCGTGCTGCGGGAGGTGCAGGAATTATCCACCGCCCTGAATGAGCGCGGGCGCATCGGTCTGCTGCGGCTGATATCGGAACGGTCAGCCGACCAGCGCAGCGACATGATCTATGCTATCGCCACCCCGGCGGGGGAGATTGTGGCCGGCAATCTGGCCAACTGGCCCATCGCCACCAGCCAGCCGGGCTGGATTGAGTTTGACATCAAAAACCGGACGGAGCCGAAAGCCAAACGCGCCGCCGTTGCCATCATCCTGCCGGTGCGCGATCTGGGCTGGCTGCTGGTCGGGCATGACATGACCGACCGCTATCTGCTGCGCGGGCAAATCCTGCTGGGCATGATCTGGGCCGTGTCGCTGGCGCTGGTGATCGGCACCGTCGGCGCGCTTTACATGAGCCGCCGCGTGGCGGAGCGGATTGAGAAGATCAACCGCACCATCGACAGCATCACCGCCGGTTCCTTTGCCGACCGGCTGGAGGCCACCGGATCGGGCGACGAGATCGACCGGCTGGTCATGAAGCTGAACCGCATGCTGGACGAGATCGGCCGCCTGATGCTGGGCATGCGGCAGGTGACCGACAATGTGGCCCATGACCTGCGCACGCCGCTGTCCCGCCTGCGCGCCCGGCTGGAACTGGCGCAACTGGACCCCAACCTGACCGACCCGCAGGCCGCCACGCTGGAACAGGCGATAGGCGAGATCGACCGGCTGCTGGGGGTGTTCAACGCCATCCTGACCATCGCCGCCGCTGAAACCGGCCGGGCGCGGGCCGATTTTGAACCGGTGGACCTGTCCGCCCTGGTGGCGGAGGTGGCCGAGCTTTACGAGCCCCTGGCCGAGGAGCGCGGCCTGACCCTGGAACTGCATAACCAGGACCCCGTGCATGTGCGCGGCAGCCGGCAATTGCTGGCCCAGCTTGCCAGCAATCTGGTGGAGAACGCGGTCAAATATTCCAGCCCCGGCGGGCATGTGCGGGTGGCCGCCGGCCATGATGCCGGCACGGGCCGCCCCCTGCTGTCCGTTGCCGATGAGGGGCCGGGCATCCCCGCCGACCAGCGGGACAAGGTGCTGGAACGGTTTGTGCGGCTGGAAGCCCATCGCGGCACACCGGGCCATGGGCTGGGCCTGTCACTGGCCGCCGCCGTGGCCCGGCTGCATGATGCGGAGTTGCGCCTGGACGATCACCGGCCCGGCATGGACCAGCCGGGCCTGCGCGTCAGCCTGCTGTTCCCGGCCTGATTAATACCAATCTCCCTTGTATGTCTGCTGCGGCCACTCCGTGCGATGGTTTGGCCATCGGCGGGTGAGCTTGTATCTCCCTTTTTCCTTT
>NZ_AUCG01000001.1 GCF_000429645.1 Niveispirillum irakense DSM 11586 | reverse complement strand
CAGGGTAAAGCCTTGTCAGCAATGGTAGTTTTCACCGGCTTGCCCCGGATGGCGCCGCGCAGGCCCATCTCCCGCATCAGCCGCGCGACCGTGCAGCGTGCCACCTGCACGCCCTCCCGCTGCAACTGCCGCCACACTTTGCGGACCCCATAGACCTGGAAATTCTCATCAAACACCCGCCGGATATCGGCCTTCAGGCCGATATCGCGCTGTGCCCGCGCCGGTAGTTTGGCCGGATCACTCGCACGTGCCGTGTGCCGTCGCACGGTGGAGGGGGCAATCGGCAATACCCTGCAGATTGGCTCGATCCCGTATTCCCGCCGGTGGGCTTCAACGAAGCCCAACATCATTTCGGTCGGCGGTCGAGCTCCGCCATCGCGAAATAAGCCGAGGCCTTGCGCAGGATTTCATTCGCCTGGCGCAACTCCCGGATCTCCCGTTCCTGCGCCTTCAGTTTCTCCAGCACATCCAGCGGAACGCCGGCACGGCTGCCGCTTTCCGCCTCCGCTTTCTTGACCCACTCATTCAGCGTATGCGCCGAACAGCCGATCTTGGACGCCACGGACGACACCGCTGCCCATCGCGACGGATGATCCTTCTCGTGATCCACCACCAGCCGAACAGCCCGCTCGCGCACCTCAACTGAAAACTTGTTCGTTGTCTTGCTCATCGTAGCCCCATCCTCTCAGGAGTTGGAGCCGCCGACAATCCCGGCGCGGTTCAGACTCAGTTGGCCCGTTCTTCCAGTTGCTCCGCGGACAGCATAGGCAACCGGCCCTTCGATTGGCGATCAGCCAGGCCGGCTGCCCCCTCCGCATTATAGCGATGCACCCATTCCCGCAGCGTTTGGCGGTCCATGCCGGCCGCCGCCGCATCCTCCCGCGTCCTGCCTTCTGCGATCAGAGCCAGCGCCAAAAGACGCCGAGCCACGTTCGCATCCCGGCTCCCTACCGCCTCCCGACGCCGCGTCCGAACCCGCTCGCGTATCTTGATTGCCGCAGATATTGCTCCGCCCAACGTCAAATAAACGCTCGATTAGGGAATCGCAGCGGCGGTACAAGGAGAATCCCCAATCTCACGACGACAGTCACTTCCCCGGCGGCTTGGTATTATTCCAACGGTCGGCGGCAATCGGCAAGCAGAGGCGAAAGGTCGGCCGGCCGCTTCTGCTGATAGGTCTGCGCATGCTGCACGAAGCGGCGCGTCATGGCCCGCAGCCCCTCCGCCCCCGGGAAGTCCAGTGCCGCCTCCACCTGTGGCAATTGCTGGCGCAACGCTGCGGCCCCGAAGGTTTCCGTAGCACTGACCAGATGCGACAGATAGGCCTCGCCCGTGATCTGGGCGCGGCGGATATAGGCGTCCCGCGTTTCCTCCCCCCGCGCCCGGAGTTCAGCGCCCATCAGTTTCAGTTGCTGTTCCAACCCATCGACCTGCTTCATCTCGTCACGATAGCCGCGCATCAGCATGGCGGCGCTGCGCACGGCCATGCGGGCGCCATCGGCCTCGATCTCCGTCCGGCGGCGCATTTCCGCCCCGATTTCAGAGGCCAGCCGGTTCAGGCTGTCGGCCATGGCCGGGGTGGGTGCCTGGACGGCCAGGGCACGGGCGGCGGCCGGCAGGTCTGCAGCCGCCGCGGGTGCAGCGGCCTGCGCACCGCGCCTGGCGTCGGCCTTCAGGGCATCGATGCGGGACTGGCTGGTGGCGACCTGTATGCCCACCATCACACGAAAACCCGTGAAAGGCGGGCGCCGCACCCCACCCGTGTCTGCCGCGAAGAACGGCTCCTCGTGCCGTTCCGCCGTGCGGACATCATTGGCCGATGTCAGGCAGGAACCGCCCCGCACGACAAAGCCACCCACCTGACCATGCAGACGGCCCTGCGCGGTGGAGCGATAGGGGTCCATCACGATTTCCGCGACATTGCCCAGCATGTCGTGCAGGCCCAGCGGGTTGGGCTTCAGCGAGCCGATGAACTGGGTCATGCCATCGCAGGAGCGGGGGTCAGCATGGGCGACATAATCGGCCAGCGGCCCCTCCATGGGAAAGGTGCGGGCCACCTCCTGCGCGGGCTGGACCCGGTTGCCACCGCGGGCAGCGAACTCCCACTCCACTTCCGTCGGCAGGCGGATGAAGCCGCGGGCACCATCTTCCACAGGCAGCTTGTCCTTGTGGTTGGCCAGCAGCCATTCGTTGTAACGGCGGGTGAAGTCGATGGCGTCGAACCAGCCGGCATCATCCTTCGGCAGGCCGCCCTGCGCCGGCAGTGCATCGCATCCCGCCATCACGGCGGCATATTGCGCGACTGACACCTCGTACTTGCCCATGAGAAAGTGGCGGCGGTCGGGCTTGCCGCCCGTGCTGAGCCCGCCTACGACATGATCGAAACGTAAATCCTCGCGGAAACCCAGATCGGGATCACCGGTACCCAGCCGGACCTTCTGGTCGGCCAGCCAGTTGGCCGGACCGAACGTTTCCACCCGCCGGAAAACCATCTGCCCGCCGCAGGGCATGGGCAGTGCCACATCCCCCGGCGCCGGCCGCGGATCGGCATGATCGGCGGGCCAGCCAGCCGCGCTGGCCGGCGGCACAGGAACCATCCACAACGCCAGCAGCAGTGCTACAAGGGCGCCTTCCTGCTTATGAATCATGCAACCCCTCCCCAGGTTCGATGCGGGCCACGCGCCAGGCGGCCAGGGCGGATGCCGCAAGCGCCAGGGCCAGGGTCAGTCCCAGCGCGGCCAGCAGATGCCAGCCGGTCAGCAGGCTGGCCTGTCCCCCCGCCACCAGCCGGTCCCGCAAGGCCAGATTGAGCAGAGCCGACACCACGCCATAAAGCATGACGGCCAGGGCCCAGCCCATCACTGCCACGCCCAGAGCCTGGATGACGGGAAACAGCATGGTCTGACCAGCCGGCAGCCCGTGCAGACGCAGCAGGCTCAAGGTCCGCCGCTTGCGCAGCACACCGGCCCATAAGGTTGCCGACAGGGAGACCATCAGCCCCGCAGCCGTGCTGCCCGCTACCACCAGGAAGACCAGCCCCAGCGCCCGATCCAGCGCCAGGACCCGCTCGTAATCCCCCAGCCGGTCTGCGGCCACATTCAGGCCCCCATTCTCCAGATCGCCCAGAAGCCCGCGCAGGGCCGGCATGTCGCGCGCATAAAGCCGGAAATTACGCAGCACGAAAGGCGACCCATCCGTTCGCCCTGGCCAGCCGAATGCCGGCACGGCGTTGAAATCCTGCCAATGTTCCAGACCCCACATCAATGTCTGGTCCAGCAGCGCCCCGTCTTCCGCCCAGGCCGCACGATCCAGAACCGTGGCGACCGTCAGCGGCAGTTCCAGCAATTCGGCTTCGCCCTCGCGCGGTTGGCGCAGCAGATTCAACTCGATCCGGTCGCCGGCCTGCACCCCCCCCAGGCGTGCCGCCAGCGACGGGGTCAGCACCACCTCCCCCCGGCCGGGCGGGGGATGTCCCCCCAGAAGCGGGTCGCCAGGACCACTGGCCATGGCCAGGGCGCTGGCCCGCGGCACGACACCGTCTCCCGCCAGTTCAAAATCCAGCGTTCCCGCGATGGGAGATGCTGTGCCCACGACGAATGCAACCCGCGGATCGGCCCGCAGGCCATCCAGGAAGGACGGGTCCAGCGATACAACCTGCCGCAATTGGATCTGGCGATTGCGGGGATCGGCCGACATCTCCTGAACCATGGTGGCGATGACGCCATGGCGCAGGCTGTAAAGAACCAGCAAAGGCAGCAGCACGGCCGCCAGGGCAAAGACGCGCGTCAGCAGGTCGATACGGTCATGGGCCATGTCACGCAGGCTGAGACCCGGTCCAATCATGCCATCCCCTCCCCCGACAGGGGTGTGACCAGGGCCCGCAGGCGGGTACCGGCCGGCACCTGCGTCTGAATGGTCAACAAGGTGAAGCCAAACCGTTCCAGCAGCGGGCGGTCATGGCTGGCCACCAGCAGGGCCGTGCCATGCTGGTCCGCCATGTCGCAGAGGGCCGCCATGACATCGCGCGCACGGTCGGGGTCCAGGGCGGCCGTCGGCTCGTCGGCCAGGACCAGGGGAGGGCGATGGGCCAGGGCGCGGGCGATGGCCACCCGCTGCCGCTGCCCCACCGACAGCGCAGCGGGCAGCGTGTCCATCAGGTCGGCAATGCCCAACTGACCGGCCAGCAGGCCGGCCCGACCGGGGTCGTGGATGCCAGCCAGCCGCAAGGCAAGGCCGATATTCTCCGCAACCGTCAGGAAGCCAAACAGTCCGCCACGCTGATGGACATAGCCCATCAGGCGGGCGCGTATCCGCGCCAGCCCGCTTTCCGACCGGCGGCGCCATGCTGCCAGCACATCCACCAACCCGTCTTGTGCCGTCCCATCGGACAGAACCCCGCCCGGTTCATGAAGCGTGAAGCAGGCGGCATGGTCGGGGGCACGGGCGCAGGCGATGGTGTCCAGCAGGGTCGACTTGCCGCTGCCGCTCGGCGCCACCACCGCCACCCTTTGTCCCGCCGACAGCAACAGCGACGGCACGTGCAGTTCAAAACGGCGTTCCGCATCCGCCCGCCGCGCGGTCAGTTCACGGACCTCCAGCACTACACCTGCCGTCACGGCAGCAGATCCAGGGGCAGCGGATAGACCCGTTCATCGATCCCGGCGCCGGCATTGAGGCTGATCCACCGGCCTTCATCCCGGAAAAATTCCCGGTAAAGGCTGCGCAACCCGCGGATATTGTTCAACATGTCATGGATCAGCGTAGGGCTGAGCGCGTTCAGCGTTTCCGGCGTATGGCGCAGGATGGGGCTGTTATAGGGCAGGGCCGTGACAATACTCTTGACCATATCCTTCATGCTGGTCAGTTCGCTATCACCGGGCAGCCGCGCCGACAGGCCGCCATCTAGGCTGTCCAGACTGGCCGGATCGCTCTGCGCCGTCGCCAGCACCTGACGCAGCAGGGTGAAGAAGCTGTCCCGGCCGCCCGGCGCGTCCAGCCGGGCGGTGGCCGCCTTCTCGATGGCGCCCAGCGCTTGGTAAAGCTGGTTCAACTGAGCGCGCGTCAACAGCACATGGATATCGAAGGCGCCGCGCGCCTGCGGGTCGGCCATGTCGAAATCAGCCGTCCAGCCGCGCTGGATCTCCGGAGCCGTCTGGTTGCGCTGATTGGCCAGCCAGGCAAGCTGCATCGCGTATCCCGCCTCCGCCACCTGCTGCCCCCCCTGCCGGGTGCTATCGGCCTGCGCCGTCCGCCCGCTGGCGGCCAGTTCACCGATGGCCAGCACATCGCGGCCGATCCCGTCGATCACGGTCCCGAACCGGTCCACATCACCATCGGCCACGGGATGGAAATAGCTGCGGCCTGTGGGGTTGAACCGGGCCAGCTTGTCCAGTTGCATCTCGGCCCGGCGATGATACTCCTGCCCCTCCGGCGTTTTCAGAAGGATGGTGAAGATGGCGGTCAGCCGGTCTTGCGCCCCGGCCTTGGTGGCAATGTGGTCGGGCTCCATTCCCGTCTCGCTGCGATCATCCCCGGCCCCGCGGACGGGGGCATCGGTGATCAGCACGATGAAGCGCGCGCCGAAATCATCCCATCCCGGCATGGCCAGGGCCGTGTTGACGCCGGCGATTCCATCCTCGGCAAAGCCGACGGAGCTGACGCTCGCCTCCTTCATCCCGTCGATGGCCGACTGGAATGCGCCGGCGTTGAAGGACCTTTCCAGCGGATGGAACACCTTGCTGACATAGTCCAGCCCCGGCCGGTCGCGCAGACTGTCACGATAGCCCACAAGGCCAAAGCTGATGCGGTTCCCGGCGGGGGAATTGCGCAACTGGCCCACGATCGACCGTACCATCTGACGGGTGCGGTCGATATAGGGCTGCATCGACTTTGTCGTATCAATCACGAAAACCACGCCATAGCGCATGTTGCGCAATGCTTCGGGATCGGGGGGCGGCGGTGCGGACGGATTGCCCGGTGCGACCAGGGTGGCTACCTCCAGCACCTTGCGGTCGCGCCGGCTGGGCGGGGTGTTGGGAACGGTGACATTCTGCCAGTCCAGGATTGGCAGCATGTAGAAACGGCTGGCAAAATCTGGAACACGGCCCTGCGGCTCCATCGCCGCCAGACCCGTACCGGGATCGATCCGCCCGACACGGGCCTGTGACAGCAGGTTGGCAACCCGTTCGGCCCGCGCCGTGTCGCCCAGCACCCGGTCCAGCGAGGCCCGATCCTGGAAGAACAGGGCAGGCGGGCGGCGGACGGTCTGGTTGAAGGCCAGCACCACCGCCTGTTTCCAAGGCACCGTCGCCATCTCCGCAATCCAGCCCGTAGGGGCCCGGCGCGCATCGGGGCCGACCTGCAGCCAGACTTGCCCGCCCACATCCCGCCGCTCGAACACATAGAAATGGCTGAACACGTCCAGGACGGTGCCACCGGTCCCGCCGGCAGCCGGCAGCAGCCTCGCATTCGGCCGGGTCAACACCCGCTGGGACAGGCCCGGCACGCCCTCGACCGTCAGCGGCTGATAGGCGGCGATGGCTGGCGGTACGGACGGCCAGACCAGAAACAGCATCACCAGCAAGGGCCGCAGGTATCGGGACATCAGCCATTCTCCCCGTTCATTCACAGCTTTGCCGGACGGTCGGCAGACGCAGGTTCAGCAATTGTCGCGCCACGATGTCGCCCTGCTCTTCCCGGGTCCGCAGGGCAGCCTCCAGCCGATCCAGCACGGCGGGCACCTCTGTCTCGCGCGCTACGCAGGCCCGCTCGTACAGGACCAGCGCGTCCATGTCGTTGGGCGCGCTGAACAGGCCGGGCGTGAAGTCCAGGCTGTCCTTGGCTTCAGCCAGAAAGCGCAGGCTGGGGCCGTAGCCCTCCCGCTCCAGCGTATGGAAAAGCGTGCTGGCCTCGTCGAAACGCCCGGCCTCTGCCGCGGCCACGGCGGCGGCATGCCGTTCGGCCAGACCGGGCGGCATGGCCGGACCGACATCGCCGGCCATGCCGGTATCCGCCCCCCCGGTGGTGAGCCAATAGGCCAGCGCCAGGCCGGCAACCAGCAGCAAGGCGGCCAGACCCCAGATCAGGCCGCGCCGCGGCGGTCGTGGCGTTTCCTGTGCCGGCGGGGTGGAGTCGGGGGTGCCCTCTGTTGTCGGATCTGCGGGCTCGGGCTCCACCGGTACGGACGGTTCGTCCGGTATCGCGGGCGCCACGGGGGGCGTTACCGGGTCGGGTTCCGGGGCTGGTGGGGGCACCGGCGGTTCCGGCGGCATTGGCAGGGGCGGGGGAACGGGGGCTGGTGTTGCAGCCGGCGGCGGTGCGCCGCCAGGGAAGGAATTGGCGGCATCAACCCCCGGATCGGCCCGGCTCGCCTTCATGCTGGGCGGTGGGGTGATCCCGCTCCACATCAACCGGCCTTCCAGGGCAAGATCGGGCAACCGGACCAGCAGCGGCGTATAATCCTCGATCAACGCCGTGACCAACGGCCCAACGGGCACCAGCAGATCGCCATCATGCGAGAAGGCGTGGCCCGATCGCCAGACGAAGGACCCTGCCTGCCAGCCGTTAGGCCCCAGAAAGGGCTCCTCCTCGTCCGCCTGCATGATGACAAGCTGAAGGATGCCGGTGCCGCGCCCGGCTGCGCGCGGCACCACCAGTTCGGCGATGCCGCTTCCTGGCTGCTTCCGGTCGTTGCGGATCTCAAAGGGGATCATCATGCCGTCACCTTACACCCGCAGGCTGGACAGGATGCGACCCAGCTTCGCGTTCTGGGCGATATCGACCAGTTGCCCGCCGGCGGAGCCGGCATTTTCCCGCGTCATGGCCAGGAAGGCGCGCGCCCATTGCGTGCCATAGCGGCGGCGCATCTGGCTCAATTCATCCTCCGCCTCCGGCAGGTCGGGCCGGCCGCCCGGATCCACGCGCGGCGGCCGGGTGAAGGCGGCCCGCGCGTCGGCCACCTGCGCGGGGTCAGTAGCGGTGGATGCCAGCAGCGACCGGCCGCAATCGGCCACGAAATCATTGATCAGCATGGCCGAACCCAGGGCCACGGCCGCCGCTGTGGGACCCGGCGGCTGGCGATAGGCTGTCACCTTCTCCGTATGGCGATCGATGGCTTCCATCAGCCCCAGCCGCCGGGCGGCGATGCCCATTTCCTCGGCAAAGGTCTGAAGGGCGGGGCCGGGCAGGCCCGTGCGCACGCTGACGGCCATATCCTCCGTCTTGTCGGCCAACCGCTCCAGCCATCGGGCGACGGCGCGTTCCCCGAAGCGCAGGGCCGGGGACTTGGCCCTGGCGCCCGCGGCCGGCGGCGGGGCCAGTCCCAGTTCCGCCAGATCCAGGCCGAAATCGCCGCCGCCGGAGGAGGGTGGCGAAACTTCCCCGGTATCCGCTACCCTGTCCCGGCGCAGAAACTGCATATAGGCCCGTCGCAGCGGTGCCTCCTCCACCCCCAGCTCATGCACCAGCAGGCCCACGGCCCGGCCCGCCGCGGCAAAGGCGCGGATGGCCCCCATGGCGCGTTCCTGGCGCTGGCGTACCCGTTCCTCCACATCCTCCCGCTCGTACCAGCCTTCCAGCAGTTCCAGCAGGGCATTGGCCAGCGCCTGGGCCTGCGGGCGGATCTGGCGGTATTTCAGGTCGGGCTGGCAGACAGGCGCCAGCGCCTCAGCCAGGGCTGTCGTGCCGCCATCATTCAGGCCCAGCAGGGCATCGACGGCGGCCGCCGGATTGGCCACATGCCGGCGCACCAGCGGGCTTTCCCCCATCGCACGCCGGAAGGCCGGCAGGATGCGCGTCTCGAAATCCGGGGTGAAACCTTCTTCGTCGCGGACGGTTCCGGCCGCCGCCACGCCGCCATAGCGGAACTGCCCGTGCTGTTCCAGCGCCTTGGGATTGCGCAGCAGGAAGGTGTTGGTGAAGGCTCGGCCCGGATGCCATTCCGTGGTCCATCCGGGGAACTCGTCGAAATTGGTGCGGAAGCGGTTCTCGATCTGCTGTTCCAGATTGCCGCCGGCCGACAGGTCGAAGATACGGTCGCACTTCGTCATGCACAGCAACAGGCTGGTCGGCCGGCCCGCCCGTTTCTGTGGCGTGTCCCCATGGGTGCGCGCAATCCAGCCTTCCACCAGTTCCGGCAGCTTGCGGATTTCCAAATTGCCGTCGGGGACGCACAGCATCATGGTGTTGAGATCGAGTTCGGTGACGTAATTGTCGAACAGGACCGCCACCTTGCCACGCAGGAAACAGAGTTCGCGCGGCGGCTTCTCCTGCCCCGGCCGCTCGGCCGTGCGGCGCAGGCAACGGTCGGGACTGGACCCCTCGCGTGAGCGGGCGCCGGGGAAATCCAGCAGGTCGGTATGTTCCAGGAACGGCCAGGGCGCCCGGTCCAGCGTGATGCGCAGTTCCGCCGTCAATGCGGTGATCACGGGCTGCCGCAACATCACGGTGCGGCCCGGCGCGGTGCAGATGGTCACCATCCGCGACCCCGGCCCTGTCATTTCCGCCAGTTCATAGATGCGGTCGACATGCAGGATACCCGCGCTGGTATCACGGATGGCCGACAGGGGCGCATAAACCGTGGTGGCATGACCCAACAGCTCCAGCGCGCCGCGCAATTCGCGGAAAAGGTCGTTAAATTCCGGCAGGCGGCCCCAAAGGGGCGACAATGCCTCCAGCCGCGCGTCGGCGGACAGGCGCGGCAGCAGCCCCTCCAGCGCCGACCAGTACCCGTCGGCCAGCTCTCGGTTCTGTACAAGGGGATGGGTGGGGGTGAAACCGCGCAGGTAATCCTGCAGGTCCAGCACATCTTCGAACCGGAAGCCGGGCAGCGCCACCGCGCCCGCCATTCCCTCCAGCCGGGCCAGATGTGCCTCCATTGCGGCAGGGCTCAACAGGTCCGGATCGTCGGGCAGGGCCGACAGGTCGAACACGAAGCTGTTGACCAGGATCTTGACCAGATCCACCTCGCGCACCAGCCGCAGCACGACCGGAAACCCCGCCGGCACCTCCTCTGGCCGCAGGGAGAAGCGCGTGACCAGACCCGTCGTCTCCTTTCCACCCTGCGGGTTGACCTGGGTCAGGAAATCCAGCCGCTCCTGTTCCGCGCCGCTGCCGAACAGGGCGAGTGCGGTGCGGTGGGGCGGGGTGATGAACTTGCCGATCAGGAAGGACTTGCCCGCCTGGCTGGCACCGAACACGGCGGCCGACATGGGACGTTCAGCCGCGCGTGCCAGCCGGTCTGCCTCCATCAGGTGGCGTTTCAGGCTACGATCGATCCCGGCGCGCAAGGGCCCCAGGCGCCGGGTGCTGTTCGCAGACCATTCCAGGGCTTCCCTGGCGGCATCGGCCAGGGTGTGACAGGTTGTGGCAAGCTGCTGGTCTTCCTCACGCACCATTTGCGCTTCCCCCCTCAATCCGGCCAATGCAGGGCCAGAACACCGCTGTCCAGCCAATAACCGGCTTCTTGGTCACGCTCAACCCGCAGGGTCTGCAGGGTCAGCCGCAACAGGTCGGTGATCACCTGACCGTTGCCATCGCGCGCTTCCTCGATCACAAATTCCTCGTTGTCGGTGATGTCTTCCGCGCCATTATCATCCTGCACGCGCAGACGCACCTGAAGGGGCATGCGCAAGCCTGTTGCCTGTTGCGGGTTCTTCAGGTCCAGGAAAGCCAGCGGCGTGGTCTTCCAGCGTTCCAGGGGAAGCTGGCGATAGCCGATGAAGGATGGCGGCGTCAGGCTGAACGGCTCGCTGAGCTTGCGCCCTGCGCCATCCAGGTCGATATCCCGGAACGCCAGCCGCTGGTTGGACAGCATGTCGTTGCGTTCCAGCACGCCGATATGGTTGGCCGTGGACCTGATGCGGATCTCGCTGGCCCGGACCAGCAACCCCTCCACCTGCCCTTCGCATACCTGGCATAGCATGGCGCCGACCGCTGCGGTGGTTTTCGGATCCTCGATCCGGAAACCCGGCGAATGGAACGGATACCAGTTCCCGACATCGAAACTGTCCATGCCGATCACGCGGCCGGGCGGCACGGGAACCTGCCCGATGACGATGTCACGGATGACGGGCAGCCGCGACGGCCGGCCCGACAACAGCAGCACATCGCAGTCGAAGGCCCGCACCACATCGCACAGGTCGGTCAGCATCGGCCGCACCACGCCCGCGATGGTTCCTTCCAGATGATCGCGGCGGGTGCGGATCACCACCTGATCCAGGCTGAAGCCCGCCGCACCGGCACGCCGGGCCGGCTGTTCCAGATAATCGCGGACGGCGGCACGGCACCCGCCACCCCCGGCACGGATCAGCGGAATGGTCAGCGCCTCGTCCGCCTTTGCGCCGCCCTGCGCCTCATAGGCGGCAAGAAGGGCCAGGGCGGCCGGGCGCAGCACCTGACCCACGAACAGGGCACGCAGCGTGCGTTCCTGCTGGGCCATTCCTTCCCGGTCGCCAGAGAAGCGGCCTGCCAGGAAATGGGCAGGTTGCACCATGCCCGCCGCCGTCAGGTCACGGGCCAGGCAGGGCAGGATCTCATCCTCGATGATCTGCTTCAGCACATCCTCGCCCGCCAGCCGGAACCCTTCCCGGAAAAGCTGGCGCGGCAGGATGGTGCGGTCATTGTCCGTCACCTCATGCTGGATGATCATCAGGTCGGTCGTGCCGCCCCCCATATCCATACTGGCCACGCGCAGGGTTGGCCGCGACGGGTCTCCGCCGCCGCGTGACATCAGGCGAAAGAAGTCGCGCGGTGCGGTCTGCAGCTTCTGCGTGATCTCATTGAACAGATAGACCAGATGGGTGGCTGTCGCCTCGTCCCAATCCTGCTTCACCTCCGGCCGGCGGTGCAGCGGTTCGTTCCGGTCCCAACCCATCACCTGCCACAGCAGGTCGACACCCGTGCGCACCAGCCGTTTCAGGATACGCTGTTCGGCCACGGGCGTGGCCGACGGGATGGTCAGGATGATGCGGCGCAGTTCCCGCGGCTCGTCGCTGCGCGGCAGGTTTGCCCGCGTGGCCGGCGCGTTGATCTGTGACAGGGCATGGGCCAGCAGTTCCGTCAGCATCAGCATGTAAAGCGTGCTGCGGGAATAGGCCGGCTTCATGCCCGGCACATCATTGTTACGCACCAGCGTGCCACGCTGGGTCAGGCGGCTGGGGATCGGTCCCTTGATGGGCGGCGGCCGTTCACCCACGGGCACGCGCGCCGGATTGTTCACCCAGGGGGCCGGCCGTTCCTGCCGGTCCCAGAGATAGCGCTTAGGGCTGGACAGGCCGCTGCGCCCATGTGTGCCGTCGGTCAGCGAGGACAGCCATACCGCCTCCGGCCCCACACGCACCGGCGTGGGCCACCAGAAAGCATCCCGCACGGGCCGGCCGGCCATGCGGGAATAGGCCCCCAGATTGAAATGCGTGGGATGGAACTCCACGCGACTTTCGAACGGATCGGCATAGACATGGGCCGGGTTGGACAGGTCGCGCAGTTCCAGCCGATAGGCCTGGCTGATATCCAGGCGCTGCCCGGATTCCTGCCCCTCCTCGATCAGGATGCCACAAGTCCGGCTGTTGCCGATATCGATCACCAGGTTGACAGGGATCGGTTTCAGGTCGTGGTGATAGGGGCGTTCGTTCAGGAACCGCAGGCGGGGCACGACCGGCCCCTGCGGCTGGTCCGCACGCTGCCCCGGTTCCGATCCGGCCCCCAGCGCTGCCAGAACGGTGATGTGTTGCGCCAGGCACAGGGTCGGGTTGGGCAGATCATCCAGTGTCACCGGCGCGCCGTTGCGCCGCGCGCTTTCCGCAGTCAGGAACCCTTCATGCAGCCAACCGCGTACCCAGTCCAGACGCAGGAACTGGTTTACGTCATCCATGTCCGTGGCCAGCCCGAACAGGGTGATCCCCTCCGCATCACGCGGTTCGGGCATGACATAGCGCCCATCGCCCGGCGGTTCCGCCAGCAGGGTGTCCAGGGCCAGGGTCACGCGCCAGGCATTGCCGTCCCTGTCCGGTTCCGTCAGCGGCGTGATGTGCAGGCGCGCCCAATTGAACGGCCCATCCGCAAATTCGCCCGTGTCGCGCAAACGCAGTACGGGGGCCGGATACCATTGGCCGGCCAGTTGCGCCAATGCCTGCTCCCCGCGCACGGTGAACACCGTTTCCTCATCTACGGACACCATCCTGCCGGTCCGCGGATCGCGGATCTGGGGCTGCTTCTCCTCGTCATAGTCGACACGGTGCAGAACCTCCCGGGGGCGACCGTCGGGGTCTTTCTCCCCCGGTACGGTCTCGGCATGGAAGCTCATCTTGATGCTGGAGGCAAAGGCCGCCGTCATCCCGAAATCCAGGAACTGGATGCCGGAATTCGGCATCAAGGTGACGACGCTGCCGCGGGGCCAGCGGAAAAGATCCTTCAGCATGCGATGCCAGCACTCCTCATCCTTCCGGTCATGGCGCGATTGCCGGTCATGGCATCGTCACCACGGTGACATCCACCACCTGCTGGTCGTTGACCGTACCCTGGTAAATCTGCACATCCTCGCCCTTCTTCACACGCACTTCAAACCGGTCCGTGCTGCTGCCGCGCCGCTTGGCATTGGCCACGCGCACGGCATAGTTTCCGGGCTGCCACGCGTCGCCGGCGAAATAGACATTCTCCACCGGGTTGGGCACGGGGTCGCGGACATTGGCATCGACGTCCAACTGCCCGCCACAGGCGGTTTTTCGGCGGAAATCGATTTCCGTCCCGTCCGGGCAGATGACGTAAAGGTCCAGATCAGACGTCGTATCCCAGATCAAGGTGATGGTCAGGTCGCCTTCCTTCGCGCCGGCTTCCTCCATCCGGCGATCAAATTCCGCGTCCTGCGCCTGCGATGGCGGGGGGGGCGCCGGCGCTGGCGATGATGGTTCGGGCGGCGGCAGGGCCGGTTCCGCCGGCGCACATCGGGGGGCCTGGGCCAGGCGCTGTTCCAACTGCGCCAGTTCGGCCAGCAGATTTTCCTGCTGTTCCTCCTGCTGTGTCACGGCCGATGCCGGCACGGGGCAATAGCCCGGCAGCCAGGGCCGCAGGGCACAGCCGGCCAGCAACAAATAGAAAATCAGCGCCAGCAAAGGCAGCAAAAGCAGCCACAACCAGCCCCAGCCCGTGCCATGCACGACCAGCACGGGCACCGCTTCTAACGGCAGAGAGACAACCGGTTGTCTCTCTGCCGCATCCGCGGGCTCGGTATCGGCGGGCTCATCTGGTGGGGACGGCGGATCGGATGCTGATGTCTCATCAAGAGGCGGGGGGACGGCCCGCAGAAATTCGGCCAGCGGCTCCCGTTCAGGCGGCGGCCCCTCCAACTCGATACCCCAGTTGATCAGGACGGGCCGGCCACCGACGCTGAAAAGCTGATCCTCCACCGGTGGTGGCAGCTTCAGCGCCTTGGAGAGAGCCTCTCCCATGGCGTGGGTGGGCCCGGTTCCGGCGGTGGACAGCCGGTCGGCCTGATCACGGATCTGGGCCACCGTTTCCTGCAACCGGGCTAGAAGGTCAGCACGCGCTGTATCGTCCAGGTCGCGGAACGGAACGACATTTCCACCGGCCGGACCGAACCAGCTTATCTGCGCACCATGGCCCATCACCGGTTCGGCCAGAAGATCGGCCGCTGCGTCACCCAGGTTGCGGCGTATATACTGGTCGAGTTGCTCCCAGGTTTCGATCACCCGCCCGCCACCAGCCCCGGCAGGACGCAGTCCCTGCAAAGTGGTTTCGCAAAGAAGCCGACGTTCCATGGTGCTATTCGCCTTGGGCTGGAGCGTCGGGGGGCGCAGCGTCCGGCGCGCTGGCACCTCTCGCGGGGGCGGCCGGTTCCGTCAACGGCGCCGGGATGCATGCATTATCCAGCACGCGTGGTGTGACACCCTGATCGCGCAGGAAGGTCGTGGCATCGCCGGCCGACAGGGCATAATTCATGCGCCCCACTTCTTGCGCGCGGATGAAGGTGTTCACCCCGACCAGCCGGCCGCAACGATCCACCAGCGGGCCGCCGCTGTTGCCCGGCGTGATCTGGGCCGTGTGCAAAATCAGGCTGGCGCCATCCTGCGCCTGGATGGCCGTAACAACCCCCTCCGTGACGGCCGGCGCCGGCGGGTTGGAGGTATCGCCCGACAGAAGCCGGCGGAAATCCTCGTCACTTTCCATCACAAGACCCGGAAAGCCGGCGGCAACCACGCCGGACAACCGGCTCACAGGTGGTGCGAAGTCAAGCGGAAGGGCCTGGGGGTCCGGACGCGCCACGGCCAGCAGGGCGAAATCGGGTTCCCCCGCTTCGGAGCCGCGCGTCGTGCCGCGCACGGTCGCTTCGGACACCCCGCCCGTCCGGCCGACGACGATCAGGCGGCTGCCCGGCGGACCGGCCACCACATGCTGATTGGTCAGCACGGCCCCCTGCGCCACATAGATGCCCGTCCCGTTCCCCAGAAGGCTCTCATCCGGTCCCACCTGCAGGACAAGCACGGTGGAGCGGTCCAGCAGATCCAGCAGGCTGCCGGCGAAAGGCTGCCCCTCCGGCGTCACCTGATCAGGCACCGCCGACAGGGCCGGCGGCGGCATGGCCGGCGCTGTCGACCCATCGGGAAGCTGGTACTTCCCGGCTTCCGCCACACAGACGCGTGCATCCAGCAATCGCCGCAACTCAGCGATGCGGTCAGCCAGTGCCCGGTTGCTGTCTGCCACGGCGTCGGGCGACACGGCAGGCCCCGAACGGACGGCCACGCCAGGATCGGGATAGACCAGCACACCCGGGATCAACAGGATCAGCAGGACCACAAGGGCAATTACCAGGGCCACAAGCGGTGCCAGCCAGCTCCGCCGGCGTTCCACCACCAACAGGGTCCTGGCCGCATTGTCACCACCGCCGGTGGAATTGTGGCGCTCATCGGCTGTCATGCCTGTTTCCCCTCACTGAACGACATCCCGCCTGCCGGCATCATTCACAGTCCTCCGTCCGCGCCTGTCCGGCGGCAGCCCGCACGGCGGCGGCCAGACGGGGAAGGTCGGTGGGCGCCACGTAATGGCCACCGGTTGCACGGGCAATGCAGCGCAATTCCTCGATCTGCTGGCTGACAGCGACGACACTGACCTTCAGGTCCGGCCTGCTCTGCGCGAGCGCTTTCGCAGTGGCGCAGGTATCACCGCCACAGGTGTCGTACCCGTCGGACACCAGCACCACATTGATGGGGCCGCCCCCCGGTGTCGGCGGCGCGATGCCAGGCAGGGCCCTCAACGCTCCGCTCAACGCCGTTTCGGGCTTGAGCGCCATATCGGCAATCGATTGCCGGAGCTGATCGCGTTGAGCCGCGGCAAAACTGCCATGATGCTCTGGCTGCCCGCAGGCGGCGAAACTAACCAGGTCGATCGTGACCTCCGGTTCCGCTAGCCGTGTCAGTTCTGTCAGTGCCGCCTGGGCAACGCTGATCCGCGACTGCCCAGGCGTGGCGTCGATGGCTGCCGTCAGCGCCTGATATTCCTGTTCCGTCCCCATAAGGATCCGCATCAGGGGCGGGATATCGGTCAGTTGCAGCATACGGCGTTCCTGGGCGGCATCCACCAGATGGGAAACCGCCATGCTCCGCGAGACATCCAGCACCAGCACGACCCGATCGCTGTTGGGCATGGCGCACACAGGACGCTCAGGGGCAGGGGGTGGTGCTGCGGCCCGCTGTTGCGGCATGGTTGGTGCCGCCGCCGCCGGGCAAACCGGCGCCAGGGCGAGCTGGCGTTCCAGGGCCGCCAGCTCGGCTATTTGCGCCGCCAGCCGTGCAGCTTGCGCGTCATCTTGCGCGACGCCTTCCACCACCGTCTGGGCCGGACAGAAGGAAACGCCCCCACCGGGCCAGGGCAGGTTCAATCCGCAGGCGCGCAACGTCAGCCACCCGATGAAGACAACCAGCACCAGCAAGATGGCACAAGCCGCCAGCAGCAGCATCCGGTCGCGCCGATCATCCACCCCAGGCATCTCCCGTTCCACCGGCCTTCCCCCGCCAGCCCCGATCACTCCTGCAGTACCCGTTCGGTCTGCAGCCGTAACGCCTCCTCCAGGGCTGCACGGCGCGCATTCAGCCGCGCTTCCTCCTCCGCGATGGCCTGGGGCGTCAGGGCGGGGTCGTTGAGCCGGGCCAGTTCGGCGCGGGCCTGGGACAATTGTTCCTGCATGGCCGTTACCCGTGCCCGGTCGCGGTCATTGTGCGTTTCAAGCCCGGACAGCATCAGTTGCAGGCGGTCCAGACCCCGCTGCTGGCTTTCCCGTTCCCGGCGGCGGGCTTCCAGGTCGGTGGCCAAGCGGGTCTGACGGGCCTGGGCAACCGCAGCCGATTGTTCAATCGCCAGCAATTCCTGGCGCCGCCCCTCCAGATCGGACCGGGCCTGGGCAAGATGGGCCTTGAAGCCACCGGAAACCTCGCACCCCAGGGAATCCAGCACATTGCGCACTTTGTTCGGGTCGCATTCTGCCGCGGTGGTGGCGCATCCGCCCAACGCCGCCACCATCATGGCACCACCCAAAATCAGGATCAATCCACGCATAACCATCCCCCCCCGGCCCTTACCCAGCGCGCGATGCCGGTGACTTCCTCATCAGCTCATGGGTGCGGCCAGGATCAGGGCGGCCACACGCTCCTCATCCTGCTTGACCTTGGCGCGGGCCACCTCCAGCTCCTGCCGCCGCCCGGCCAGGTAGGTCTTCGACGAGGTGTCCAACTTCGGGTTCTCCAGCGCGGCATTAGCCGATTTGATATGGTCGTCCAGCTTCTTAACGGTCTTGGTAAGGGCTTCCTGATCCGTCCGGGCCTGGGCCAGCCGCCGCTCCAGCACATCCTTTGTCGTGACACCGGCGGCGACATTGGCGCGCAACGCCTGCAACTCCGTCTCCGCCTGGTCGGCGATGCGCGTCGCCGCATCGGCCGCGGCCTGCGCCTGCGTCACCGAGCTGTCCACCCGTTCCTGCTCCAGGGCGATGTCGGAAGCCTGAGAACCGGCGGCAGCCTGGTTTCGAGCCAGGAAATATCCTGCCGTCCCCGCGGCAATGCCCCCTGCCAAGGCGCCACCGGCGCAACCTTCTGCCTTGTTGCGGCTGGCCAGAAGCCCCAGGGCGCAGCCGCCCAGCGCACCGAGGATCGTGGCCTGCACCGTATAATCCTTAGTGTAATCGTTCAACACCTGCTGATCCGGCGTCATATTGGCATTTCCGCCACCACCCCGCGTCGCACATCCAGACATGAGGGCAACGGAGAGGGCCATTGCCAGAACGCCAACACGATTGAGGGGCATGGAACACACCTTTCATGTTATTGAAATAGACATCGGGCCTAGAATTTTATGATGAAAAGTTGCACGCAATTTCGAGACATTGCAATCCGGAATTATCCATAAGGATAGTGTACAGAAAATAAGGGATATATTCATTGGTGGGTGTTTCTTTATCGTACGATGATGGCGGGAAAGTGGCCGGACAAGCAGGATATAAGCCTTTGGCCAGCGGGTAGAACCAATTTGGAAACTAAATGCTTCCAAAGCGAACATCCCGCGGATCGCTCCCAAAGGCGCTTTCCAGGAAGAAGGCATCATGCCGTCACGCCCTATCTGCAACGCTATGTGCCCGTGCGCTAGCGTTTGATGCTGGGCTGTCCGGCGCTTCTCCTGGTCGTGGCCTGGCTTCCTGGGCGGCTGGCCTGATCCTGCTGGCGCCGCACCGTTGATTCCGCTGTTCATGGCGCTGATCGGCATTCAGGCCAGGAAGGCCAACGAAGAACAGTTGACGGCGGTCGGTGGCATGAATGGTCTGCCGATGGATCGGCTGTGCGGTCTGTCCACCATCCGGGCCTTCGGCGCGGAAGCGGCGGTGGCGGCTTGCCCGCCGGGCCGCCGCTGCTGCCTTCACACAGTGGAACGGGAAGCCGGCTGCTATCCTTGATCGGGCTAATCTACCCGGCACCGCCATACCGCCGCGCGCCTACCCCGCTGATAAGCTTTGCCCCATGGAAATGGCCTCATGCCGCGCTGACGGTCGGGGCATGGAGAGGGGCGCGGCAATTGGGCCAGGGACAGGTCAGGCTCGGCATCGATGTCGGGGGAACGAACACCGATGTGGTGATCATGGGCGGCCAGCAGGTGCTGGCCAGCACCACCCAGTTCGTCAACGCCCCCCTCTCGCCTCTGGCCCGGCGGGTCGTCACCTCCTTCGTGCAGGCCTTCGCCGACCTGTCGATCAATGCGCCCATCTATATCAGCCAGAATCACGGCACGCTGATCTCTACCGAGATGGCGATGCGCTATCCCATCCTGACCTGTGCTGCGGGGCCGACCAACAGCATCCGGGGCGCCGCCTTCCTGACCGGGCTGACCGAGGCCATTGTCGTGGATATTGCCGGCACGACATCGGATATCGGCCTCCTGTTGAACAATTTCCCGCGGGAGACGACAACCGCCAATTATATCGGCGGCGTGCGCACCAATTTCCGGATGCCTGGACGCTGGACCTAAGTGGCAGCTACGGCAAGGACAAGTTGGGCGGCCTGTCGGCGGAGGTGGTGACCACGGCCGATTGGAACGATTTCAAGCCCGGCTATTTCGTCAACGACCCCCGCCAGTCCGACGAGCGCGAAATCTGGGACGTGTCGGCTAAGCTGGATTTCGAGGGCGATTATTTCTCCTTCAGTTCCGTCACCGGTTTCAGCAAGCTTGATGAGCTGCGGAAGGGCGATGCTGATTTCATGGCCGCTCCGATGCTGCTTCGATAGCGCCGGTATCGGCCATTCCGGCGGACAGGTGCCGGAAAGTATGCCGGCATGGCTGCGGTGGCCGCCGACGTGATCCGGGGCCTGGGGCTGGCACCGGTCGATCTGCTGGGCTGGTCATTGGGAGGCGTGGTGGCTCAACAGTGGGCGCTGGATTTTCCACACCTTGTCCGCCGCCTTCATGGCGCAGGTCAAGGCTATCTCATCCTGGCCGGGTGTGCTGCACCGGGCGCCAGACGCCAAGCTGATCCTTTATCCCGATGCCGGCCACGCCTTCCTGTTTCAGGAGATTGAGGATGTCTCCACGCAGATAGACTTGTTCCTGACCTGACCGCGGGGTGGGGCCCGGCTCCTATGGACCCGGCCTTTATCATCGCTAAAAAGCGGATAGCAGGAATTGACGTTTATAAGAGATTAGAGACGGTCAAGGCTTAGGGTGGATCAACCTTCACCGTCACCCGGAGAAGGCCGGGGTGACGGCAGAGAGAACCATTTCCAACTGGCGCCCCTGATTAGGCTGGCCGCCTGGACTTGGACCGGGGCAGGGTGCGGGTGCCGGTCGCACTCTCCACCGGGAACTGGCATGATCGTGTCGGCTCGCCGTCGCTCAGCACGGCGCACGCGCCGCATTGGGCTACACCGCACCCATATTTCGTGCCGGTCATATCCCGCGTGTCGCGCAATCTTCATAAGAGCGGGGTGTCAGGTTCAACCAAGACACCGTGAACCGTTCCATTGATACGTATTTTCATGTCGGCATCTTCGTGCCGGGAATGGGGATGGCGCTTGCCTTATTGGGCGACTGGTTTCCAGAGGCGTGGTTAATTTGCCAAGCTTGGTGTGGTTCTGCTGCTATCGGCCTTGCGCGGATGGCTGTCCGGTCATCTGCGCCGATTACACCAGCAAAACTCGATCCGAATTGCCCAAAGTTTTTATAACTCAGTTTCTCGGCATGTACGAACTCCCAGACCGAGCGATAGTCAACCTTCAGGTCTCGATCCGCCAGTTCCCGAACAAGACCGCGCAACGTGAACGGCCCGCTCTTGCAGCGGATCAGCAGCCAGTCCCGGTGCTCCGGAAATCGCCGTGGGCTTATGGCCGCCCATCTGGCCCGGCGCAACGCTGCCGGTTTGCGCAACACGGTTAAGCGAATTAATCGCCGTGCTGACCCCAACGCCAAATCGGGCCGCTGCCTGGTGCCGCGAAAGGCCTTCCTGCTCCACCGCAGCCACAACACGTTCACGAAGATCCATCGAATAGGGGCGTCCCATCGCTTCCAGCCTCCATCAATCACGCCGGAAACCTTGAATCACATTCCCGCACCGTTGGGAGTCCCCTTACGATTCAACCTGATCTCATCCCGCTCTAATGCTTTACCGGTTGAAAGCCCGCACCGAACTCGCTGGCGATTTCTGCTAGGCGTTTGTCAAGTGTCCACAGTTTGGCGCTGGGGGTGATCAACGTTGAGGCCAACAGGCACATATCGACCAACCCGCACCCCTTGCCGTAGAGGCGCTCGCGTTCGATGAAATCGATGACCTCGCGAAGAGTGGCTTGCTTGCATGGTCGCAGCACGTCGATGCTGCGCAAGGTGATCGCGCGTGGTTGTGGCGGCGTCCCACATGCTAGCTCGGCCGTCACCATGGGATGAACTAGAGCCAAGTCCGCCTCAATCAGTTCGACCAAGACAGAATTTCCATTTCTAAAATGGTCTACCCAAACCGAAGTGTCGATAAGCACGTTCATTGGGGCACAGGGTCCCTGCGCCGGGGAATGCCCTGCATGGCCGGAACCGAACCGCCTAGGGCTGCCAAGCGTTTCGCAGCCTGCACTCGCACATAGACCTTGATCGCCTCGCGCACGAGGTCCGACGCACTGGACACCTCCGGATCGGCGAATTCCAGCGCCTGCTCATAGAGCGTATCGTCAACCGAAATCGTGGTTCGCACAGAAGGTTCCTCATCATATTTGATGAATAAATACATCAATATCAACATCGATGCAAGCGTCGGTACGTGCATCATGTGGCTGGCAGGGCCAAGGACGTACTTACCGTTCAGTTGCGGGGAACCGCCATTGTTTACTCACCTTGTGGTCTTTCATCTGACCGGTTCCTATCTACGTACCCATACGGTCAGCGATCGCAGCGGCTACGGCTGGTCACCAGTTGCATAAACCTCACCGTTGCGTTTGAAGACCACGTCCAGCCGTCCAATAAGGCTCATGCCGATGATCAGCTCTTCAGTCGCGCCCGGCATCACCGCCACCTCTTGATCTCTAACAGTCAGTGGGGCGCCATCCAGTGCTGCAATTCCCGGCGAAATCAGTGCGACGGTAGCCTGTGTTATTCCACTGGCTAGGCTGCCCTCTGTTTGGAGACCACGGGTGTTTTCCAGCCGAGGGCTGAGTGTTTTCGGCGCGGGTTATAGAAGCCGTTGATGTATTCGAAGACAGCGCCTTGGACCTCTCAGCGGGTTGCCAGTTCGTCCGCCAGACCCGTTCGGCATTGGCGTTGCGTTCATGGTGCGGGAGCAGGGGCTGCGGTATGTCAGCCAAAGAATGGCATTTGGGCCAGCCCCCTATTCTGCCGCGACCCTATGCCCATCATTCTTCATGAAGCCGAGGCTATCCAGGTCTGCCGGCAGATCGATGTCGCAGGCAAAACCGCGGCGGCGCAGGATGGTCCATTGAAGGTCGGCGGCCTTGGCGGCGGCGCTGTGGGCGGTGAAGCTGTTCTGCCCGTAAAGGAACGGGATGCCGCCGATGGGGGCGACCAGCATGGCATTGGTTCCGGTTCCGGACCGATCAGGGGCGATGGTTACCGCACCCGGGCGGGCCGTGGCGATCATCGCCTCCAGATCGTTTCGTTCCAGGAATGGCAGGTCGCAACTCACGGTGAGCGTGGCATCCGCGCCGTTCTGCCGGGCCGCAGCCGCGCCCAAGCGCAGGGCGGCGTTGAGGTTGCCGGGATTGGCCTCCGCCACGGTATGCAGGCCCCCGGCACGACCATATGCAAGCAGGTCAGGGGCGGCACTGACCAGAATGATGTCAGATGCCGGCAGCACCAACCGGGCCACTGCAACGGTGCGGGAGAAGAACCAGCCGGTCAGGGCCCGCCGCTCGGTTGCGGACAAGGCGGGGCTGAGGCGGCGCTTGCCGTCATGCAGGGCGCGGACGGGGATGATGATGTTGATTTTCATCGGTCACCCTCCCTCATCCCTTATGCAGGGCCATGGCAAAGTCCAGGACTGTGCGGGCCAGCCGCGTCTGGTCACTGCTGTCGCGCATCAACGTGCCGGTCACATGGCGGCGGACAGGGCAGGCGGCCTGCGCATCGGCGTGGTCGATGACCAGCCCGCCGATCAGCCCTTCATAGCATGAAACCAGCCCTGACGGCGTCGGCTCCAGCCCCAGTTCGGCGAAAATCTTTCCCGCAGGCCCCTTTACGGCTTTGGCGCCGATGAACGGGGAGACGGCAACCACCGGCACGCGGTGATCCCGCAGCCGTTCGGCAATGCCGGGCAGGCTGAGGATGGGGCGCACCGACAGGACGGGGTTGGAGGGGCAGAGGATGATGCCGGCCAGGAGAGGGTCATCCAGGGCCGCCAGAAGGCCGGCGGCGGGCCTTGCCTTTTCCACCCCGTCGAACCGGATCGACAGGAAGCGTGGTTCGCAGCGACGGCGGACGAAATATTCCTGGAAGGGCAGGGCGCCCTCATCCGTTTCCACGATGCTGCGCACTGGATCGTCGGACATCGGCACGATGGTCTGGTTGATACCCAGGCGGGCGGCGAAGTCCGCAGTGATCGCGGACAGGGTTTCGCCGGCGCGCAATCGCTGGGTGCGCAGGATATGGGTCGCCAGATCCTGGTCGCCCAGCAGGAACCAGTCCGGCCCGCCCAACCGCTTCAGGGCGTTCATGGTGGCCCAGCTTTCGCCACCGATGCCCCATCCCTGCTCGGCATTGTTGATGCCGGCCAGCGTGTAGGTGACGGTGTCGATGTCGGGCGCGATATGCAGGCCGACATGGTCGAAATCGTCACCGGTATTGACGGCGACGGTCAGGTGCCCGGCCGGCAGGGCGCGGGCCAGCCCGGCGGCCAGCCGCGCCCCGCCCACGCCACCCGCCAGGGCCAGATAATGTCCAGGCTTCATCGGAACATGTCCTGTTGCAACGGACGGATCAGTTCGGCGGCACTGCCATCCCGGCGCGCAAGGGCCAGCCCGCGTACCAGCACCAGCGGTCGTCCTTCCGCCGCCTGCCCCATCAGCAGGGAGGCGGCGGCCGCGACCTCATCCGCGAAGCCGACCTCCGTCGTCATCAGCGGACGATGGAACAGGTCTGGCCGACCGCGAAGATCGGCCAGACCCGGTGCCCCGGCGATGCCGATGGCGGTCCCGATGGTGCCGTTACGCCAGGCACGACCGACGCTGTCCACGATCATCACGGCGGGTGCCACGCCGGTCAGGGCGGCCAGCCGGTTGCGCAACGCTGTGCAACTGGCATCCGGATCGATGGGCAGCAGCAGGGCGGTGCCGTCGCCGTCCTGTGCCACGTTGGACTGGTCAATGCCGGCATTGGCCAGCACCATGCCCAGGCGATGGCGCACGATGATGACGCCGCGCCTTGCCCGCACCACTTCCTGGGCTTCCGACAGTACCAGTTCCACCAGCCGCGCATCCTTGGCGGTCAGTTCGGCCAATTCCACGGCGCGCGGCGACGGAGTGACATCGGCCAACCGGACCAGCCGCCCCTCCGCCTTCGACACAATCTTCTGCGCCAGCACCAGCACATCGTCCGGCTGGAGCACCAGACCCTCGTCGGCCAGCGCACCGGCGATCAGGCCGGCCAGATCGTCGCCCGGTGCGACCATGTGCGGGAAGGCGGGGGCGGTGAGGGTCAGGCCGGCCATGTGATCAAGCTTCCGGCCGGGGCACGCCGGTGATGCGGATGCCGGCAGCCGGCACCTTGTACCGTTGGTTGAGCGCGATCAGCACCGATGTCAAACCCTCTGCCACCACGGAATTTGCCAGCACACCGCCATACCATGCGCCAAGCCCGGCGGACTTTGCCAGTTCGATCACCTGATCGGCGGCATCCTTGTCATCGGCGCAGACCAGCACGTCGCAATCGATGACATGGTCCAGCTTCTTCAGATGGTGGGCCGAGATGTTCTGGAAGGCGGACACCACCTTCACCCCCGGTCCCAGCAGCGTCTGCACCGCCTCCACCGCCGAACCGCCATCGGGCAGTTGCACGCGGTTGACCTTGGGCGGTACCAGCGGGACGGTGACATCGACCAGGATCTTGCCCTCCAACTGCGCACGCACCTCCTCCACCGTCGATTTCTGGGCGGCGAACGGCACAGTCAATACGATGATCGCGGCCTGGGCGGCGGCATCGGTGTTTGCGGCACCCCGGGCGGCGTCGCGGCCCAGCAAGGTGTTGATCTCCGCCGCCGCCTCTTGGGCGCGCTCGGCCGACCGGCTGCCGATGATCACGGGGTAACCGGCATTGGCCCAGCGCAGGGCCAGCCCGCTGCCTTCCTTACCGGTGCCGCCCAGGACGGCGATGGTCGGGCGGGATGCGGGGGGATGGGTATCATTCGGCATGGCAAACGCTCTCTTTCCTCACCTGTTCGGCCTGTGGCCGCTTGTTTTCTGATTTGCGTGGCGGGGTCAGCACCAGGGGGGACAAGGGTGCCGCACCCCGGCCCTGTGCCTGCATGGCGGCATCGACGGGGCCGTAAAGGGTGGTGCGCTGGCGCGGGGTGCGGCCGGCGCTGAGGATCAGATCCTCCATGGCTTCCGGTGGCATTTCCTGGCCATGGCGGGTGCCGGCGGCACGAGAGATGCTTTCATCCATCAAGGTGCCGCCGAGATCGTTGACGCCGCCATCCAGCACGATATGGGCGCCGGCCGGGCCCAGCTTCACCCAGGACAACTGGATATTGGCGATATGCGGATGCAGCACCAGCCGGGCCACCGCATGCATCAGCCGCACCTCGCGGAAGGTCGGGCCTTTGCGGGTGCGACCGCGCAGCGCCATGGGTGCTTCCATATGCACAAACGGCAGGGGCACGAATTCCGTGAAGCCGCCCGTGCGGCGCTGCAAGTCGCGGATGCGGATCAGGTGGCGGGCCCAGTGGACTGGCTGGTCGACATGGCCGAACATGATGGTGGCCGTGGTGGGCAGGCCCAACTCATGCGCCGTGCCGATCACGTCCAGCCATTCGGCGGTGGACAGCTTGTCGGGGCAGATGATGTCCCGCACCTCATCATCCAGCACCTCCGCCGCCGTGCCGGGCAGGGTGGACAGGCCCGCCGCCTTCAGCCTTGCCAGGAAATCGCGGACGGGCAGGCCCAACGTGGCGGCCCCCTGCGACACTTCCAGGGCGGAGAAGGCGTGGATATGCATGTCGGGTGCGGCGGTGCGGATGGCACGCGCCAGGGTCAGATAGGTGTCGCCCGTATAATGCGGGTGGATGCCGCCCTGCAGGCAGACCTCCGTGGCGCCGCGGGCGGCGGCTTCGGCCACGCGGCGCAGCACCTCCCCCTGGTCCAGGTCATAGGGCTTGCCCCGCAGATGGTCTTCCGTGCTGCCCTTGGAAAAGGCACAGAAGCCGCATTTGTAGGTGCATATATTGGTGTAGTTGATGTTGCGGTTCACGACATAGGTGACTTTGTCGCCATTGACCATGCGGCGCAGGGCATCGGCGGCATTGCAGACCTGTTCAACCTCCCCATCGCGGGCCGCGAACAGGCGGGTGATGTCCGCCTCGCCCAGTATCTCTCCAGCGATGGCGCGGTCCAGCAGGGCGGCCAGACCGGCATCGGGGGCCAGACCGGGGACGGGCGGGCGCACGCGCGGGGTGATGGTGGAACCGGGGCACCAATCATCGTCGCGGGCGAAGCCTTCGGCGTCCATGCCCTGGCGGACCAGGGTGGCGAGGGCGGGTTCCTGCCAGCGGGTACTGTCCAGCGCATAGCGGGGATAGACCGGCAGGCGCGGCACCAGCAACCGGCCCTGGGTGGCCGTGGCGGCGCGCAGCCGTTCGATGGCCGGCCAGGGCGCCTCCGGGTTCACATGGTCGGGCGTGACGGGGGAGATACCCCCCCAATCATTGATCCCGGCCGTCAGCAGGCGGGGATAATCCGCACTGGACAGGTTGGGCGGGGCCTGGATGTTCATCTCTGGCCCCAGGATCAGGCGGGCACAGGCGATGGTCCACAGCAATTCGCCTATGTCCGGTTCCGGGTGCCCGGCCATGGGCGTGCGCGGTTTGGCCCGGAAATTCTGAACGATGATTTCCTGGATATGACCGTATTGGCGATGCAGGTCGCGCAGCGCCAGCAGCGCGTCGATCCGTTCCTCCCGCGTCTCGCCAATGCCGATCAGGATGCCGCTGGTGAACGGCACGGCCAGTTCGCCGGCCAGCCGGATGGTCTCCAGCCGCCGGACCGGCACCTTGTCCGGGGAGCGGTAATGCGGCCCCCCCTTTTCGCCCAGCCGGTCGGAAATCGTTTCCAGCATCAGGCCTTGGGAGACGGAGACATGGCGCAGTGCTGCCATCTCATCGGCTTGCATGGTGCCGGCATTGACATGCGGCAGCAGCCCCGTCTCCTTCAACACCAGCGCGCACATGGCGGTGAGATAGGAGAGCGTACTGTCATGGCCCATCCGGGCCAACTCGTCGCGCGCCACCGCATGGCGCAGTTCCGGCTTTTCCCCCAGCGTGAACAGCGCCTCGGTACAGCCGGCCCGCTGGCCGTCGCGCGCAATGGCCAGCACTTCGTCCGGCGTCAGATAGGCCTTCTGGCCGCGTCCCGGTACGCGGGAGAAGGTGCAGTAATGGCAAAGGTCGCGGCATAGCTGGGTCAGCGGGATAAAGACCTTGCGCGAATAGCTGACGATCCGCCCATGGCCCGACAGGCACAGCGCCTCGGCATGCGCCATCAGGTCCGGCAGGGCTCCGTCCAGCAATTGGCGGCGAAGGGCCGCATCGTCGACGGTCCTCCACGGATCGGACAGGCTGGTGTGCGTCACTCGCGACCTCCCTGGTGATGGCGTGCGGACTATGCGCCCGTCTTGTTCGGTATTTTTGCTGATCAGCCGGCAATCGCCGGCACGTCGCCCGCATGGCCGTTCAGAACGGCCGTCTCCTCTACCGCCGGCGCTTCCAGCAGGGCTGTCAGCGACAGGACGAAATGCGGGATGACCGTGGACGACCGCCAGACGGGATGGTCGCGCACCGTATCGGTCAATGCCGCCTCCCGCATCGACAGCACGCTGCCCAGGGCGGCGCCCATGAAGATGAAGCGTTGGTTCTTCATCGCCGCCGGCATGGGTGGCATCAGCCGGCGCAGATGGTCCAGACAGCGCAGGTAACCCGAATTCCACTTGCCCTGCAGGGCATCGATGAACAGGTCCCGGTGCGTCATGCCCAGCATGGTGACGAAGCGGATATAGGTCCCCTCTGCATCGCCATCCTCCCCCATATTCACGGAGGACTGGACCAGCACCTCGACCACTTGCCGGATCGTGCGGGGGCCGCCATCGGCCTCCAACATATCAAGGGCGGCGTTGCGCCGCTGGTCGATCAGGATGGCGCCGTCCAGGATGATGTCCCGGACCAGCGCTTCCTTCGACCCGAAATGATAGCCGACGGCGCCATGGTTCTTCTGACCGGCGGCCATCGCGATCTCCCGCACCGTCACGCCATCCACCCCCCGTTCGGCAAACAGGCGGCGGGCGACCAGCTTCAACTGGTCGGCGGCAAGGCTGGGTTGTTTTGTGTCTAATCTAACCATGAGTGCAAAAATACCATTGCCAAAAATCTACGTCAATCGCATTATCCAATTGAATTAATCACGGGAGGAGCCGCGAAGTGGAGGCCGTACAAGACCTTTTCGCACTCGCGGAATGGATGGGGCGCCAAGGGCTTGGGCGCGGTCCCGTCAAGGATTGCGTACCTCTGACCGGGGGGACCCAGAACATCCTATTGCGCTTCACCCTGGATGGACGCGCCTTTGTGCTGCGCCGCCCACCAATGCATGTGCGGGTGAATTCGAACGAGACGATGCGGCGGGAAGCACGGGTACTGGCTGCGTTGGCGGGAACGGGCGTGCCGCATCCCGGCCTAATCGCGGCCTGCGATGATGAAAGTGTCCTGGGTGCCGTCTTCTATCTGATGGAGCCGGTGGACGGCTTCAACCCGGCGGCGGGCCTACCGGCGCTTCATGCGGAGAATGCCGGGGTTCAGCACCGGATGGGGCTGGCCCTGGTGGAAGGGATCGCCGCCCTGGGCATGCTGGACCCGACGGCCCTGGGCCTGGACGGCTTCGGGAAGCCGGAGAAGTTCCTGGAACGCCAAGTGTCGCGCTGGGGGACGCAACTGGATGGCTACAAGGCTTTCCATAGGTGGCCGGGGCCGGGCGGCCTGCCGGGCGTGGCGGCAGTGGCGGCCTGGCTGGAAGGTAACCGGCCCGGCGACGCACGGCCCGGCATCCTGCATGGCGATTATCATCTGGGCAATGTCATGGTCCGGTCCGATGGGCCGGAACTGGCGGCGATCATCGACTGGGAACTGGCCACGATCGGCGATCCGCTGATCGATCTGGGCTGGCTGCTGGCGACATGGCCGGAACCGGGGGAGGCGGGCACGGTGTCGGTGCAGCCCTGGATCGGTTTTCCTACGGGTGATGAACTGGTGGCCCATTACGCGGCGCACAGCGACCGGGACCTGTCCGCCATCGGCTGGTACCGGGTCCTGGCCTGCTACAAGCTGGGCATCCTGCTGGAAGGCAGCTACGCCCGCGCCTGCGCCGGGAAAGCACCCATTGAAACGGGCGAGAAGCTGCATGGACGGGCCGTGCGCCTGTTCCAGCGCGCCTTGAATTGGATCGGCTGACGCGCCCGCAAGAGGTGCGGCCCAAAGGGGTGGAACATGAACGATACGGATTTCACGGGCAGGAATGTGCTGGTCGTCGGTGGGTCCAGCGGCATCGGCAACGGCATCGCCCAGGCCTTCCGCGCCCGCGGCGCTCTGGTGCATGTCTGGGGCACGCGTGCGGCAGCATCGGATTATGACGGGGTGGAGGGGTCGGACCTGACAGGGCTGGGTTACACCCAGGTCGATGTCGGCGATCCCGACGCCATTGCCGCCGCGCCCGACCCGTTCGCACAACTGGACGTGCTGGTCCTGTCGCAGGGCACGGTTCTGTACCGCCGCCAGGAATTCAGCCGAGAGGGCTGGGACAAGGTGATGGCCATCAATGTCGACAGCGTTCTGCACTGTGCCCAGCGGTTCGAAGCCGCCCTGGCGGCGGCGAAGGGAAATGTCATCGTGGTCAGTTCCGTGGCCGGTTTCACCGCCGTCATGGGCAACCCGGCCTATGCCGCGTCCAAGGCCGGCGCCGTCAGCCTGGTCAAGACGCTGGGACAGGCCTGGGCGCCGCAGGGTATCCGCGTCAACGGCTTCGCCCCCGGCCTTGTCGACACCAAGCTGACCAAGGTGACAACGGAGCATCCGCAGCGACGCGAGCGCGCCCTTTCCAAGATCCCGCTGGGCCGGTTCGGCCTGCCGGAGGACATGGCCGGCGTGGCCCTGTTCCTGGCATCGCCCATGGCATCCTACGTCACCGGCCAGACCCTGATCGTCGATGGCGGCCTGACGCTCTGAGGAGCGGCCGCCGCGCAGGAGAAAACAGATGAATTTCGAGCATTCCGACAAGGTCAAGGACCTGATCGCCCGGCTGGAATCCTTCATGGACCAGCATATCTACCCGATCGAGAAGGAGCGGGAGAAATGGCTGCAGGACCCGGCCACGCTGTGGCAGCCCTGGCCGGGGGCCGATGCGATAAAGCAGAAGGCGCGTGAGGCCGGCCTGTGGAACCTGTTCCTGCCGCATGAATATGGCGCCTGGAGCCCCGGCCTGACCAACCTGGAATATGCGCCGCTGGCGGAGATCATGGGCCGGGTGTCGGCCAGTTCGGAATTCTTCAACTGCAATGCGCCTGATACCGGCAACATGGAAGTGCTGGCCAAGTATGGCACGCCCGCGCAGCAGGAACGCTGGCTGAGGCCCTTGCTGGATGGTGCCATCCGGTCGGCCTATGTGATGACGGAGCCGGATGTCGCTTCGTCCGACGCTACCAACATCGCCACCACCATCCTGCCTGATGGTGATGACTACGTGATCAATGGCCGGAAATGGTGGATTTCCGGCGTGATGCATCCCGATTGCAAACTGCTGATCGTGTTGGGCCGAACCCTGTCGGACGGGCCGAAACATCAGCGCCATTCGATGATCCTGGTGCCGCGCGATACGCCGGGGGTGGAGATTGTGCGGCCATTGTCCGTGTTCGGCACCTACCATTCGCCGGGCGGCCATGCCGAACTGCGCTTCACCGACGTGCGGGTGCCCAAGGAAAATCTGGTGCTGGGGGAAGGGCGGGGGTTCGAGATCGCTCAAGGGCGCCTGGGCCCCGGTCGCATCCATCATTGCATGCGCTCCATCGGGCAGGCGCAGCGTATGCTGGAACATATGGCGCACCGGGTGGATAACCGCGTCGCCTATGGCCGCAAGCTTTCCGAACAGGGCAGCATCCGCCAGGACGTCGCCAAGTCGTTCTGTGAGATCGAGATGGCCCGGCTGCTGACCTTGAAGGCGGCCGATGCCATGGATCGCTATGGCAACAAGGTGGCCAAGGATTTGATCGCCGCCATCAAGATCGTGGCGCCGCAGATGGCGCAGACGGTGGGCGACCGCGCCATCCAGGCCCATGGCGGCATGGGGGTCAGCGGTGATACGCCCGTGGCCCAGCTTTTCCTGACCAACCGCTATGTCCGCCTGACCGACGGTCCGGACGAGGTGCATATGGCCCAACTCGGCAAACTCAAGATCGCAGAATACAACAGTAAACCGCTACGGTGAGCAGGCGGCGCTTGGACCGGCAACAATAAGAACAGGCCGGTGATAGCAGGTAGTGCAATGGGAGGAAACCGGATATGGCGCAGGATGTGACGGGCACGCCCGTGAAGGCCGCGGATGCGCGGGACGTCGGCTTCAACAGTTGGTGGATGGTGGCCGTGCTGTTCGGCCTCTATGTCTTCTCCTGGCTGGACCGGCTGATCCTGTCGATGCTGGTCGGGCCTATCAAGGCGGACCTGTTGCTGTCTGATTTCCAGATCAGCTTGCTGCTGGGTCCGGCCTTCGCCGTGTTCTATGCCGTGTTCGGTATCCCGCTGGGCTGGGCCGTAGACCGCTATGCGCGACGCTGGGTGGTGTTTTTTGGCGTCACCCTGTGGGCGGCGGCCACGGTGGCCACCGGTTTTGCCCGCTCGTTCGAGGCCTTGCTGCTGGCCCGTATCGCGGTGGGTATCGGGGAGGCGGCTTTACTGCCCGCTGCCTATTCCCTGCTGGCCGATGAGTTTCCGCGCAACAAGCTGACGCTGGCCACGTCCGTCTTCCAGATGGCGGGCAAGGTCGGGTCGGCGGCCGCTTTCGGCCTGGGTGGGCTGGCCATCGCCTATGCCGTCACGCTGGACGGCACTGACTGGCCCTTTCTGGGCGAGGCGGCGGCCTGGCATCTGGTCATGATCATGGTGGGCCTGCCGGGCTTCCTGCTGGCGCTGGCCGTCTTCACTTTCCGCGAGCCGCCGCGCCGGGAGGCGGCGGGCGTGACCGCCATGGCGGCCAAGGCCCGGGCCCAGGGTGGCGGTCCGCTGACCGCCTTCGTTCGGGCGAACTGGCAGTTGGTTTCCCTGATGCTGGTCAGTTTTTCCGGGCTGGCCATCGTCGGCTATACGCTGACCTCCTGGATTCCAACATATATCGGTCGCGCCTTCGGCTGGACGCCGCTGCAATATGGCCCGGCGCTGAGCCTGATGAACATCATCGCCGCGGTGTCGCTGGTGGTGAACGGCCGGGTCGTCGATTATCTGTTTGGGCGCGGCATGAAGGATGCGCATCTGCGCTTCTATAGCTGGCTGCTGCTGATCACCGGTCCTGCCGCCCTTTTCATGTTCCTGACCGGCAATGCCTGGCTGTTCCTGGTGCTGTACTGCATCGTGCAGTTCGCCACCGTGCCCTTCATGATCTATGTCTCCTCCATCGTGGCGCTGCTGGCGCCCAATATGGTGCGCGGCCGCCTGATCGCCGGCTTCCTGTTCTGCTTCACCATCCTGGGCCTGGGTGCCGGACCTGCCATGGTGGGAGCCATCACCGATTTCGTGTTCCAGGACGAGGCGCGTATCGGCTCTTCGATGATGATCGTCGTCGTATCCTGTTTCGTCGTGGCCTTCATCGCCATGCGCGCTGCCCTGCGCTACCTCGCCCCCGCTGTGCTGCGGGCGGAGAGTGCAGCGGCCGGCGCCAACGCACAGACCCCTTGAGGAGAGGACCAATGTCCCTGGTTAAACCTGCCGATGCGCTGCCCCTGGACGGGCTGGCGCTGGCCGATGAACGGGTGCGGTATGACTGGACGGCGCTGGACCGGGCGCTGAACCGGGTGACCAATGCGCTGCTGTCCCTGGATTATCCGCGTGAACGTCGCGCCGCCATCTATGCCGCCAACAGTGCCGATGCCGTGCTGGCCTATGCCGGCACGGTGCTGGCCGGCGTTTCAGCCGTGCCCGCGAACTTCCATCTGACCGTGGATGAACTGGTCTATATCCTGACCGACAGCGGTGCCTCCGTGCTGTTCGTAGGGCCGGAAAATGCCAAGGCCGGGTTGGAAGCAGCATCCAAGGCGGGCATCGGTACCGTCATCGGCTGGCGCTGCCCCTCCCTGCCGGGCTTGACCCTTTGGGAGGACTGGCTGGACGCTGCATCGCAGGCCGAGCCGCCGACCGACCTGCGGCCCGTGCCACACCTGCATTACACGTCGGGCACCACCGGCCGGCCCAAGGCGACGGAGACGCCGCCCGCCTATTTCCCGCCTGCCGCCAGCATCGCCGATCTGGTCGCTATCCTGCGCCAGCGGGCGTCCCTGCTGCCGGCTGGCCCCGGTGTCGTCGCCGGTCCGCTGTACCATACCGGTCCGCTGACCATGGTCCGGTCCATGTTGGGCGGCATGGGGCTGGTGACCATGGAAGGGTTTGACCCGGAAACCGTGCTGCGTACCATCCAGACCCATGCCATCGCCAATTCAGTGATGGTGCCCACCCATTTTTCCCGCCTGTTGGCGCTGCCGGACGAGGTGAAGGCCCGATACGATGTGTCGTCGGTCAAGCGGCTGGCCCATACCGGGGCCGCCTGTCCGCGCGATGTGAAGCAACGCATGATCGACTGGTTCGGGCCGGTGCTGGTGGAAGCCTATGGTGGCACCGAGGCCGGTACTACCAACATGATCAATTCCGTAGACTGGATGCGCAAGCCCGGCTCTGTCGGCCCTGCGGTCCCGCCCTTTCAGGTGGTGATCATCGGCAAGGATATGCGGGAACTGGGGCCCAATCAGGTCGGCCAGCTTTATTTCCGCGATACGACGGGGCGCGGCATCATCTATCACAATGATCCGGAAAAGACCGCCCAGGCCCATATCGCGCCGGGCGTCTTCACCCTGGGCGAGGTCGGTTATATCGATGAGGAAGGGTTCGTCTTCATCACCGACCGCGTGTCCGACATGATCGTCAGCGGCGGCGTCAACATCTATCCGGCGGAGACGGAGCAGGTGCTGTTACAGCACCCCGGCGTGGCCGATGTGGCCGTCATCGGCGCCCCTAACAAGGAGATGGGGGAGGAGGTGAAGGCCCTGGTCATCGCCGCCGATCCCGCCAACCCGCCTGGCGCCGATGCGCTGAACCTTTTCTGCCGCCAGCATCTTGCCGGCTACAAATGCCCGCGCAGTTACGAGTTCGTGGATGATATCGGCCGCAACGTGATGGGCAAGATCAACAAACGGGAACTGAAGCGCCGCTATTGGCCCACCGACCGCATGATCGGGGGTTGAAAGGGTTTGCCAATATTGCACTACTGTGCAAAAGTTAGGCAAAGAACGATGGAAACCGGATCAACGGGTTTCCCTTTGAAATTCTTGGGGAGAAAGCGACATGGCCGGCCCGTTGGAGAGCCTTTTCGTTGTGGACGCATCGACGGTGATGCCAGGTGCCATCGCCAGCATGTTGCTGGCCGATCACGGGGCCGAGGTGCTGAAGGTGGAGCCCCATGGCGGGGCCTTTTTCGCCCATGATTTAACCCGCAAATCCTGGGATCGCAGCAAGCGCTCCGTGGAATTGGACATTCGGGTTGCGGGCGACCGCGCCAAATTGCTGGGCCTGCTGCGCAGCGCCGACCTGTTCATCCATTCGCTGGAAACGGCGGAGGCAGCGGCGCTGGGCCTGGACCAGGAGAGCCTTGCGAAGGATTGTCCGGGCCTTGTCGTCTGCGCCCTGACCGCCTATGGCGACGATACGCCCTTCGCCGGTCGTCCCTACGGCGAAGGGCTGGCGGCAGCATTGCTGGGTACCATGGTGGACAAGGGCAGTTCCTTCCGGTCCGGTCCCGTCTATCTGGGCCATCCGGCGCTGCATTACGGTCAGGCCTTCCTGGCCGTTATCGGTTCGCTGTCGGCCCTGCGTGCGCAACGGGTGACAGGCAGGGGCCAGAAGGTGGAGGCCTCGCTGCTGGACGCGATGCTGGCCCAATCGCCCATGAATAACTGGTGGCAGGAGGATGGTATCTCCTACATCAAGAAGGGGGACAGCGGCGCCATCGACCGGTTCGGCAAGGTGCGTCTGGTCACCGCCATGTTCCAGTGCGGCGACGGCCTGTACCTGCAGATGCATACCGGCGGGGCCGGTGCCTTCAAGGCGGCCATGGACATTCTGGGCTTCGGCGACCGGATCAAGGCGATCAAGGGTCCGGAAATGGCCATACCGCTGGAAGATGACGAATACCAGGCCGCCCGCGTCGATATTTTCGAGGCGTTCAAGGCGAAGCCGCGCGATGAATGGCTGCGCCTGTTCCATGCTGCCGATGTCGCGGCCCTGCCGGTGCTGGAACCGGCGGAAGTGTTGCTGGACGATCAGGTGGAGTTTGTGGGCCAGCGTATCGAATTGCCCGACCCGGATTTCGGCACCATTCACCAGGCGGCCCCTGCCGTGCGCTTTGCCAATATTGCCAGCGTGATGCCGGTGCCGGCCCCGGCGGTGGGGGCGGATAATGACAAGCTGGCGGCATTCCTGGCCCGGCCCGCGCAACCGGCAGCAAGCGGTGGCAAGCCCTTGCGCCACGCCCTGGAGGGCCTGCGCATCCTGGATTTCAGCTCCTTCTTCGCCTGTGGCTTTGCCGGGCGGCTGATGTCGGACTTAGGCGCTGATGTCATCAAGGTGGAGACGCCGGAAGGCGACCAGATGCGCCCGCTGCCCGACGTGTTCGATGCGGCGCAGCGCGGCAAGCGCGATATCGTGCTGAACCTGAAAACGGCGGAGGGTCTGGCGGCGGCGCACAAGCTGATCGCCGGGGCTGACGTGATGATGCACAATCTGCGGCCCGGCAAGGCCGACAAGCTGGGCATCGGCTATGCCGACATGGCGAAGATCAATCCCAAGCTGATCTATGCCTATCTGCCGGGATATGGCTCCAAAGGCCCGAAATCGCTGTTGAAAAGCTTCGCCCCCCTGGTCAGCGGCTGGACCGGCCTGCTGTGTGAAGGCGGGGGGGAGGGCAATCCGCCCACCCGGTCGGTATTCGGCAATGAGGATTACAATAACGGCTTCCTGGGGGCTGCCGCCGTGTTGATGGCCGTTGAACATCGCCACCGCACGGGCAAGGGTGATTACATGGAATGCCCGCAATTGCATTCCAGCCTCTGGACCACGTCGGAGCATTTCCTGGATGCCGACCGCCGGCCCGTCTATGGCATGCGCCTGGATCAGGGGCAGATGGGTTTCAACGCCCTGGACCGGCTGTATCGGACCAAGGATGAGGGCTGGCTGTGCATTTCCTGCCGCGATGACCAGCGCTTCTCGGCCTTGGTCCAGGCCATTGGTCGACCGGAACTGGCGAGCGATCCCCGCTTCACCACCCCGCGCGACCGCAGCAGCAACGATGCCGCGCTGCTGGCCATCCTGACGCCGTTCTTCGCCAGCCTGACGACGGATGAAGCAGTGGCAAGGCTGGGCGCCGCGGGCGCGCCGTGCGAGGTGGCGCGGCTGAATTCCTGGGTACAGGAGATGCTGTGGCAGGACTGGGCGCTGAACAGCAACCGGGTGCTGGAGCATCATAATTCCATGTATGGCCATATCCGTGAGCTGGGCCTGTTCAACCGGCTGAGTGTCACGCCCGGTCTGGCGCGCGGCCCGGCCCCGCGCCTGGGTGAACATACGCGCGCCATCCTGGCCGAAGCCGGATACAGCGCGGAAGAGATCGACGATCTGATCGGTCGCGGCATCGCCGTAACCGCTGACGGCAACCAGCGGGCCACTGCCCGCGTGCGGGCTTAACCGGCAAATGCCCGCGTGCGGGCCTGAACGCTGAAGCATAAAGACCAGGGAGACATCCAGGTGGAACTCAATCTCCGTTACGACATGAACAGCCCGCCGTTCGGCGCGCCGCACCCGGCCCTTTACCGCGCCGCCATCGAGCAGGCGGCCTGGGCCGACCGCCAGGGGTTCGATCAGGTGTTCCTGGCCGAGCATCACGGCGCCGAACATGGCTATTGCCCGTCCTCCATGGTGCTGGCGGGTGCCGTCTTCGGTGCCACGAAAGACATTCTCGTTCATCTGTCGGCCCTGGTGGTGACGCTGCACGATCCGCTGCGGCTGGCCGAAGATCTGGCCGTGCTGGACAATATCTCCAACGGCCGCATCGTGTTCACGGCCGGCATGGGCTATCGCCCGCACGAGTTCGAGATGTTCGGCCGCGACATCACCAAGCGGCTGTCCATCATGAACAACACGATGGAGACGCTGGCCAAGGCCTGGACGGGAGAGCCGTTTGAGTATGATGGCCGCACGGTGCGGGTGACACCCAAGCCGGTGCGTCCGGGCGGGCCCAAGGTCTATATGGGCGGGTCCACCGACAAGTCGGCCATCCGCGCCGCCAAGGCCGGGTACCAGTATTTCCCCGGCCATCCCGACCTGTTCGAGATTTACAAGGCCGAACGCGAGAAGGCCGGATTCCCGCCGCCGGAACAGTTGCTGAAGCCGGGTCCCAGCTTCCTTTATGTCAGCGACGATCCCGACCGCGACTGGCCGCTGCTGGCGCCGCACATTGCCTATGCCACCAACACCTATGCCGAATGGGCCAAGGAGCGTGGTACGGGCGAGACCCGCTATGCGGAGGCGACCTCGTTGGACGCGCTGCGCGCCATGCCCAACATCAAGGTCGTTACACCCGACGAATGCTACGCCCTGATCAAGGGGCTGGGGCCCGACAGCCAGGTGACATTCCATGCCCTGCTGGGCGGACTGGACCCGGAACTGTCCTGGAAGAGCCTGCGCCTGTTCGGAGAGAAGGTGCATCCGCGCCTGGTGGCCGACGGACTGGTCCGCGCACCGCGCGGGTGAAGCAGAAAGCCTGAATGGGAGGAGTGCCGACAATGAACAGTAACGACACCATGCCCGCACAAAACCGGCGCCAGGGGTTGCGCAGCCTGCTGGCCCTGCCGGTCGGGCTGGCCGCCGCCGGGGCTGTGGCCGGAAATGCGGCTGCCAAGACCGACAAGGATGTGCTGTCGCGGCTGGACCGGCTGGAGAGCCAGCACCAGATTTCCGAACTGCTGCTTGCCTATGCCCGTGCCAATGACAGGTTTGATGAGGCGGCGTTGCGCGCCTGTTTCTGGCCGGAATCCACCCATAAGCATGGTGGCTTCGACGGCACCTCCACCGCCTTTGTCGATTTCGCGCTGAAGATCGTACAGCCGCTGAAATACACGGCCCATCATATCTCCAACGTGTCGGTGGAGGTGGATGGCGATCGCGGCTTCTCCGAATGCTATTACCTGGCCCAGCATCGCCGCACGGCGAAGTCGGGGGAGGGGGAGGAGGATGCCTTCTTCCAGGGCCGCTATATCGACCGGCATGAACGCCGCAACGGCGTGTGGAAGATCATCCAGCGCCGGGGCATCAGCGACCTGTCCTTCGTGCTGCCGGCCACCAAGCCCTATGCCGACTGGCCCGCCGGTCAGCACAGCATGCGCGCGCCGGACGATCCCTATTACCAGTTGCGCGCCCTGTTTCAGTCCGGGCGGTGAGTGACATGAAGGCCGTCATCTGCACCGAACATGGCCCACCCGAAGCCCTGCGTCTGCTGGAGCGGCCCGCGCCGGAACCGGGTGCCGGGGAGGTGCGCATCGCCATGCGGGCGGCGGGTGTGAATTTCCCCGACAGCCTGATCATCCAGAACCGTTACCAGATCCAGCCGCCGCTGCCCTTCAGTCCGGGCAGCGAAGTGGCTGGTGTGATTGATGCCGTGGGCCCCGGTGTCATCGGGTTCCAGGTCGGCGACCGTGTGGCGGCAATCACCTTCCAGGGTGGCTTCGCCGAACAGATCGTGGTGCGGGCAGAGCGGGTGCTGGCCATTCCCGATGCCATGCCCTTCGATGTGGCTGCCGGCTTCACCATGGTCTATGGCACGGCCTTTTACGGGCTGAAGCAGCGGGCCGGGTTGCAAGTCGGGGAAACGGTGCTGGTGCTGGGCGCAGCCGGCGGGGTTGGCCTGTGTGCGGTGGAACTGGCCAAGCTGATGGGGGCCCGCGTCATCGCCGCCGCATCGACGGCGGAAAAGCTGGATCTGGCCCGATCGCGGGGTGCAGATGAGGGCGTGAATTATGTAAGCCAGGATCTGAAGCAGGCCGTGAAAGCCCTGACCGGTGATCGCGGGGTCGATGTGGTGCTGGACCCCGTGGGCGACACGTTGGCCGAAGCGGCGTTCCGCACCTTGGGCTGGAATGGCAGGCACCTGATCGTCGGCTTCGCCGGCGGGCAGATCCCGTCCCTGCCGCTGAACCTGCCGTTGGTCAAAGGATCGGCCGCCATCGGCGTGTTCTGGGGTGCCTTCACCAAGCATGAGCCGGCGGCGCATCTGGCGAATATGGCAACGCTGTTCGACTGGTATGTCCAGGGCAAGCTGCGCCCGCATGTCAGCCGCCGCTTCACGCTGGCCGAGACACCGGAGGCCATCCGCTGGGTGATGGATCGCAAGGCCGTGGGCAAGGTGGTGGTAACGGCGGGGTAGAACGCTGGTGAGGAACCCGAAGACCGATCCCTATCTCCCTGCCGCCCGCCGGAATGCAGCGCGTTGGCGGGCCTCGTTCCAGTAATCCTGGTCGAACACCGCCTGCATGGCGATGCCGTAAAGCGCGGTACAGATATCCTCCGCCCGCCGCGTTGCTGCCGCGGGCGCCTCCCCCGATGCCGTGAAATGATCACGCAGCCGGTCGCGCGTGCCGGCCAGCCCCTGGCGATGCTCGGCCAGCAGGCCGGGCTCGAACAGGGCCGCCGTCCAGAAGCACTGCCAGACGATCCAGTGCCGTCGCTGTTGCGGCCCCACCGGCAGCAATTCCTCCACCGCCTGCACGGGATCGGCCGGCAGTCCCGCCAGGGCCTGCTCACGCAAGGCCACGGCTTGGTCGAAATTATATTGATAAGTGGCCATCAGCACCGCATTGCGGTCGCGGAAATAATGGCTGATGACGGTGGTGCTGCAGCCCAGCCGGGCCGCCAGGTTGCGGAAGGTGACCGCGTTCAACCCGCCCTCGATGATCAGGTCGGCGGCGGCGCCGGCGACATCCGTGCGGCGCTGGTCACTGTCAACGGCGACGGGCATCGGCCTTGTCCTTCCCCTGTTCTGCGACGCTTGTTCTAACAAGCGGGCAAGGCATGTGTGAAGTCCTGTGTAAAAATGCTCACCGGTGCAAAAACATGCGTTGTACAACGAATGTTTTATATTCATAGTTCGGGTCAGGGAGGAGCGGCCACGCAAGGCCGCCGACAAGCAGGAGGATGCGATGCAGCCGCACGCCATCCCCGACCATGTGCCGCCGGGCCTGGTACGGGATTTCAGCTATTTCAGATCGCCGGGCATGGCACCCACGCCCAATGGCAATCCGCAGGCAGCACTCAGTTTTGTGCATTACAGCGGGCCGCCGGTCTTCTTTGCGCCGGCCAATACCTATGACGGGCGCGGCACCTGGGTCATCACCCGTGCCGACGACCAGCGACGTATTCTGCAAAACCCGGAAACCTTTTCCAGCTACCGGGGCATCTTCAAGGCCGCGCTGGGCGAGGATTTGCCCATGGTGCCGCTGGAGGTGGACCCGCCCGACCACCAGGCCTATCGCGCCTTGCTGAACCCGCTTCTGTCGCCCAAGCGGGTGGACGCGATGGAGGCCGGTGCCCGCGAACGCGCGGTGCGCCTGATCGAGGGGTTCAAGGAAAAAGGCAGTTGCGAGGTCATGAATGATTTCGCCTTCCCCTTTGCCGTGGGCGTGTTTTTACAGTTCCTGGGCGTGTCGGATGACCGCCGGGATGAGTTCCTGGGCTGGGCTGACGATCAGTTCCACGGCACGCTGGAAAAGCGGCTGGCGGCCATGCGCACCGTCGTGGATTTCATGCGCGGGCTGCTGGAGCAGCGCAAGCGGGAGCCGGCTGATGATTTCGTCGGGTTCCTGTTACAGGCCAGGATCAAGGACCGGCCCCTGACCGACAAGGAAATCCTGGGCATCGCCGTGCTGCTGTTCGAGGCGGGGCTGGACACGGTGGCGGCCGCCTTGGGTTTCGACCTCTGCCATCTGGCCAAGCATGGGCAAGACCAGCAGCGCCTGCGCGAGGATCGTGATCTGATCAAGCCGGCGGTGGAGGAGTTCTTCCGCGCCTATTCCACGGTGCAGATGCTGCGCACGGCCGTGAAGGATTATGATTTCGACGGCATCCTGATCAAGGCGGGCGACCTTGTTTCCTGTCCCACCATGATCGCCAACCGCGACCCGGCGGAGTTTCCCGATCCGGAACGCATTGATCTGGCCCGCGACAATAATCGCCACACGGCTTTCGCCTATGGCCCGCATCGCTGCCTGGGCTCCCATCTGGCGCGGCGCGAACTGATCATCGGGCTGGAGGAATTCCTGGCCCGCATCCCGCATTTCCGCATCAAGCCGGGTACCGCGCCGCTGACCTATGGCGGGCATGTGTTCGGGATCGAGAATGTCGTGCTGGATTGGGAGGGCTGAGGAATGCGCATCAGCGTGAAGCCGAATATCTGCCAGGGCCATGCCCGCTGCTATGCCCTGGCGCCAGAGATTTTCCAGTTGGACGATGCCGGCTATATCCTGCCGGGCGATATTGAAGTGCCGGCGGGACAGGAGGCGCTGGCCCAGCGCGGGGTGCGATCCTGCCCCGAACGCGCGCTGTTCATAGTCGATCAGCCGGATGCGGGGTGAGCCATGGCAAAGGTGCATTTCGTGGCGCCCGACGGCACGCGTGAGACAGTGGAAATTCCCGACGGCTGGTCGGCGATGGCAGGGGCGGTGGCCGACGGGCTGGACGGTATCCTGGGCGATTGCGGCGGGGCTATGGCGTGCGCCACCTGCCATGTCTATGTCGATCCGGCCTGGGTTGGGGCACTGCCGCCGCCAACGGATACCGAACTGGCCATGCTGGAAATGGCCATCGATCCGCGGGCGGAAAGCCGCCTGTCCTGTCAGATCCGCGTCCAGCCTGCGCTGGACGGGTTGGTGCTTGGCCTGCCGGCGCGGCAGTTCTGATCGGACCTTCCTCCCGCTATCCCGGCGCAAGCCGGGATGACGGAGAAGGAGGCGCCGAAAACAGCGTCTTCATAAGGATATCCCATGGACCGGACCCAAACCGGGCCGGACAGTGCCGCCTATCCCAGTCCTGCCACAGGCTGGGTGACGGTGGCGGTGCTGTTCGCGCTTTATATCCTGTCGCTGACCGATCGTTACATCATCGCGCTGCTGGTGGAGCCGATGAAGCGCGATCTGGGACTTTCCGATTTCCAGATCAGCCTGTTGCAAGGCCCAGCCTTCGCGCTGCTGTTCTGCCTGTGCGCCATTCCCGTAGGTGTCGGGCTGGACCGGTTCAGCCGGCGGCTGGTGCTGTATGGTGCCATCACCCTGTGGAGTGTGGCAGCCACGGCCTGCGGGCTGGCGCGCGGGTTCGGGGAGCTGTTCGTGGCCCGGGCCGGTGTGGGGGCGGGGCAGTCGGGCTTTGGGACCGGCAGTTATTCCATCATCGGCGACAGTTTCCCGCCGCATCGGGTGTCGCTGGCCATGTCGATCTTCGTCATGGGCGGGGTGATGGGGGCCGGCATCGTTTTCCTGCTGGGGGGCCCCATCGTTGCCATGGCCATGGCGGCGGGGCCGGTGCACCTGCCGCTGCTGGGGACAGTGCAGCCCTGGCAATTCGTGTTCATCGTCACCGGCTTGCCGGGGGTGGTGCTGGCCTTGCTGGTGTTCCTGTTCAAAGAACCTGCGCGGCGCAGTCGGCCCGCTGCCATCGGCTATGGTCCGGCCATCGCCTTTCTGCGCGACCATAAGCGGCTCTATGCGGCAATCTTCCTGGGCTTTGGCACCACCTATGCCGTGACCATCGGTTTTCAGCTCTGGATGCCCACCTATTTCATCCGCATCCATGGTTGGGCACCGGCGCAGGTGGGGATGGTGCTGGGTGTGGCGCAGATCGTGGGGGCGGCAACCCTGCCGCTGCATGGCTGGGTGGTGGACAGGATGTTCAAGCGCGGTCGGCGTGACGCGCACCTGTTCTGGTGCGTGGTGACCGTGCTGCTGGCGGCACCCTGTGCCGTCGCCTCGGTGCTGGTGCCTGATGCTTGGGTGTCGGTGGTTCTGTTCACCCTGTTCATGGCTTGCGTCCTGTCCACGGCCAGCATGGGGCCGGCCATCACCCAGGTGGTGACACCGCCCACCCTGCGCGGTCGGGTATCGGCGCTTTATGTAGTGGTCACCGGCCTGATCGCCATGGCGCTGGGTCCGGCCATGGTTGGCTTCATCACCGACAAGCTGCTGGGGGACGAGCGGCAGGTGGGGCTGTCGCTGCTGCTGACGGTACCGTTGCTGCTGTTGCCGGCGGTGGGGATGTTGGCCAGTGGGCGCGGGGCGATGCTGCGGCGGCTGGGCGATCACCCAGCCTGATGCGCCAGCGCCAAACCCGCCACCGCCGTCCGCACCCGGATGATACTGCCGGTGCCACGGGAAACGACATGCAGGTCCCGCCGCCCCGGCCCGCCCCACGCCAGGTTGGTGGGGCGGTTCAGCAGCGTGCCGGCGGGATCGTGCAGCATCTCCACCACCTTGCCGGTCGGGGTCAGCATGACCAGCTTGTTGGCAAAGGGCAGGGTGACCCAGAGATTGCCGACCGCATCGAAGGCCAGCCCGTCCGGATAGCCCAGTTTCGCCTGGGCTGCCGCATCCAGCTTCAGGATATCCTGGAACATGGCATCGGGCGTCACGTCCCCCAGCACAGGGCCGAAATCCTCTGCGGGCCCCAGGCTGCTATCCTTACGTCGTGGCAGGCGCACGATGCGACCGGCTGCGGTCAGCGCGACATAGAGGTATTTCTCTCCCCTGTCCAGGCAGCAGCCATTGGCCCCGCGCAGGCCGCCTGCCACCAGATCGACCGCGCCGTCCGGCGTCACGCGATAGACGAAGCCGGCGGGGATGGTCGTGCCGATCCTTGCCGGTTCCGACCAGGTGCTGTGGGTGCAATAGATGCTGCCATCGCGGGCCAGGACAGGGAAGTTGGAGGCCACCAGCCGCCGCCCGTCAACGGCGTCCGCAAGCGTTTCCAGGGCCCCCGTTGCCGGGTCCAGGCGCTGCAGGGAGCCGGGTGAGTTGGTCAGCAGGCCGAAATTCGCCAGGATCACCCGGCCTTGCCGGTCCAGCGCCACGCCATTGACCCCCGACGGTGTCCCGACAGGGCGGAGCGTTCCGTCCACTTCCCGGACCAGGATGGCCGACTTGCCGTTGGAGAGGTAGAGGCGGCCATCATCGGCGATGGCGATGCCTTCCGCCTTGTCCAGCCCGGTCACGATGGTCTGGAAATCGGCCACTGCCAGGGTGTTGGCCTGGGGCTTCAGGGCGCAACCGGGCAGAGAGAGGGCAATTCCGGCCGCGCCCAGCGACCGGATCAGGGTGCGGCGATGCATGACGCTTCCTCCCTATTCCACCGGCGCGAAGCCGGCGACGATATGATCCCCCGCCTGCACGGGCGACAGCCGCACCCGCATACCGCAGGCGGCCGGACCCTCGCCCACGAACAGACCCGGCACGCGGGCATGGGGCGCGTCATCGGAACAGAACAGCACGACTGTGAACGGCACTTCCGCCTTATGGTCGCCGGGCAGCAGGCTGCGGGTGATGGTGGTGAAGCTGTAGACCGTACCGACGGGTGACACTTTGCGCCATTCCAGTTTCGCCGCCGGGTCGCCCGGCACGATCTCCGGCGGGTACCAGACGGGCTCCCCCGTGGTCGTGCTGAAGGTCAGGCGCAACTCACCCGCTGCCAGCCCGTCATAGAAGGGCTTCAGTAGGTCGCTTTCGAAGCGGGGAGGGTGGATCGGGATGCCCATGTCAGTCCCTCGCCAGGATGGTGGTGGAATGGGAATTGCCGCCCAGGCCGGTGACGGCGCAAAGGCGCGCATCCTTCACCTGACCCTCGCCGCGTGCCCCGCGCAACTGCCGCACGCCCTCCACCAGCAGGGTGATGCCGGGCAGATAGCCGCCAGCCAGATGGCCGCCGCTGGTATTGATAGGTAAACGCCCGCCGGGCAGGCCATGGCCGTCCAGATAGAAGCGCCCGCCTTCGCCTGTCCCGCACAGGCCCAGCATTTCGGTCTGCAACAGGGCCGAGATGCTGAACCCGTCATAGATCTGGGCTAAATCCAGGTCTTTGGCTGCGACCCCGGCCATGGCATAGGCGTCCGCGGCCGATTGCCGGGCGGGATAGTCAAGGATATCGGGCTTCTGCGTGAACACCACCGATTGCGGCCAGCGGTTGGTGTCCATGCCGACCCCGGCCACGGTGACCACCGGATGCGGCATGTCGCGTGCCCGGTCGACGGCGCTGACGATATAGGCGGCCCCGGCATCGGTCATCAGGCAGCAATCGGCCACCCGCAGCGGGGTGGAGATCATGGGCGACTGGCGATAGGCGTCCAGATCCAGCGGTTCGCGCTTCTGCGCTGCGGGGTTCAACATTGCCCAGCGGCGATAGGTGATGGACACCGCCGCCAGTTCCTCCTCCGTCAGCCCATGTTCATGGGCGTAGCGGTTGGCCATCATGGCGAAATAAGAGGCCTGGCCGAAGTAACCTACCGGCATTTCCAGGTCTGCTTTCAGCGGCTCGCGCGAATGAAAGCCATAAGGACCGCCTGGTCGTGTGGCCTGGAAGGCGTAGGGGACCAGCACATGGCGGGCCAACCCCGCCTCGATCGCCAGTTGCGCCAGCACCAGGGCCTGGCCTGCCGGCGCGGTGCCGCCCACCGTATCGGTGACGGCGGTGAAGGGCCGCCGTTCCAAGCCCAGGGCGAAACCGATCTCATCGGCGCTGTGGGTGTTGCGATTGCAGACGATGCCGTCGATATCCCGCACCTGCAGGCCGGCATCTTCGATGGCGGCAAAGCAGGCGTCAGTTTCAAGCTTCAGCAGGCTATGCGGGCTGGAGCGCACCATCGGGGTCTCCGCGACCCCGGTGATGGCGACCTTCGATCCTTGCACGGGGAGGGTCCTCCTGTCGGGGTTACTTGGCGACCACAGTTTCGCGGGCCCGCTGGCGGATATAGTGGCGCAGGCCTTCAATTTCTCCATCGCTCAGGATGTCGAAATTGGGCATGCCACGTTCCATCAGGATGCCGTCATGGACCACGGCGCGGAACGTGTCGGCATCCATGGGCATGCTGGATTTGCGCAGGTCGGGGGCGGCCCCGCCGGCCACCATGCCAGCGCCATGGCAGATGACGCAGCTTGAATTATAGACCCCGGCACCGATCTTGGCCTTGTCCGGATCGATGGTGAAGGACGCGTCGTCCAGCACGGGGATGTCGGTGCGGTCGGCTGGCGGCAGTATGGCCTTGCCATCCAGGACGAAGGTCAGCACACGACGGCGCTGCTGTTCGTAATCCCAGTTGGGCTTGCCGGCAAAGCTGCTGCGCCAGCCGGTGAGGATCGTGACATATTGCTTGCCGCCGGCTTTGTAGGTGATGGCATTGCCCAGGATGCCATTCTGGGCATCGAAGGACCAGAGCTTGCGCCCGTCATCGGCGGCATAGGCGTTGAACTTGCCCTGATTATCGCCCTGGAATACCAGATTGCCGGCGGTCGCGATGGTGCCGCCATTCTGCAATCCGGTCAGTTCCACCCGCCAGGCGGGCTTGGCCTTGGCCACGTCCCAGGCCAGCAGGGCGCTGGTTGGCGGCGGCACCTTGATGTCGGGCGGCGGTGCGCCCAGGCCCGTATTCACGAACATGCCAGGCTTGTACTGCCAGTTGGCCAGGTTCGGCGGATCGACGAAGACGCGGCCCCCCTCCGTCACCGGGATATAGGTCAGGCCCGTTTTCGGGCTGTAGGACATGGACTGTACCCCATGCGCGCCGAGCGGCAGCGGATACATGACGAAGGGTTTGCCATCGGGGAAGCGGGCTTCGGGATTGATCACCGGGCGGCCCGTCTCCAGGTCGATCTTGTCCGCCCAGTTGGCCTTGGCGAATTTCTCCGCCGACAGCAGCTTGCCGTCGCGCCGGTCCAGCACATAGAAGAAGCCGTTCTTGGGCGCATGGATCAGGACGGGCCGCTTCTGCCCGTCGATCGTCAGCTCGGTGAGCTGAATATCCATGGCATTGTTGAAGTCCCAGGTATTGCCGGGATCGGTCTGATAGTGCCAGACATACTCCCCCGTTGTGGCATCCAGTGCCACGATGGAGGAGAGGAACAGATTGTCGCCGCCGCCGGGGCTGCGGATTTTCTGGTTCCAGGGCCAGCCATTGCCGGTACCCAGATAGATGCGGTTGAACTGCTTGTCATAGGCCATGGCGTGATAGACGGTGCCACCGCCGCCAAACTTCCACCATTCCCCGGTCCAGGTCTTGGCGGCCATCTCCATGGCCTTGTTCTCGAACCCCTTGGCCGGGTCACCGGGCACGATATGGAACCGCCAGGCCTTCTTGCCGGTCTTCACATTATAGGCGGTGACATAGCCGCGCACGGGGCTGTAATCAGCGCCGCCGAAGCCGATGACGACATTGTCGCCGGCGATCCAGGGCGGACCGGTGATATAGCCGCCTTCCGCCTCGTCCAGCGTCTCCACACTCCAGAGCAGCGTGCCATCCTTGGCGTTGACGGCCAGCAGGCGACCATCGCGGGTGCCGGTATAGACCACACCATCCTTATAGGCGATGCCGCGCACGCCCCAGCCGGCGCGCATGCGGGCACCGGCATGCTTGGCCACCTCGGGATCATAGGTCCACAGCACCTCGCCATTGCGGGCGTCCATGGCGTGCAGGATGGAATGTCCGACGGCGAAATAGATCACCCCATCCACGGCCAGCGGTGCCGTATAGCTATCGAACGTTTCCAGATCATGCGACCAGGCCAAGCCCAGGCGGGCGATGTTCTTGTCGTTGATCTGGGTCAGCGGGCTGAAATGGTCTTCGGTGTCGGTGCGGCCGAAGGCGGACCAGTTGGCACCATTATCGGCTTTGCCGGCAGAGAAGGCCGGCTGGATCGGGGCCAGCCCCAGGGTCAGCGCACAGGCGCTGGCCATTGCCCATCGCGCCCGACGATTGAAAAGCCTGCCGAAATTCTTGCCGGACATTCTCAACGTTCCTCCTGGTGCTTTCGCTTATTTTCTGCACTATCGTGCAACATTTGGTGACTGTCAAACGAAACCATTTGTGGCGTCGACACGATCAACATCTGTCGAAACAATTCTCCAAAATTGCATTGACAGGCAATTTTGTGCATGTTACCCCAGTGAAAAATACATAGCAGGTAAAAATTGGGAGGGCGACTATGGAGTTTCCACGCCGCCTGCGACAGGGTGTTTCCGCCCTGGCGCTGCTGGGACTTTTCCTTCCAATGTCGGTCGCGGCCGTCCGTGCCGATACCGCACCGGTTGTCGATACCGATCTGGGTAAGCTGCGTGGTGAGACGCACGGGAAGGGCGGCATATTCAAGGGCATTCCCTTTGCCGCACCGCCTGTCGGCCTGCTGCGCTGGCAGGCTGCCGCCCCCGCCGCCCCATGGGAGGGGGTGCGTGACGCCACAAAATTTGGTGCCATCTGCACCCAGCCGGTGCCGCCGGGTGCCACCGACGCCCCGGCGCAGAGCGAGGACTGCCTGACGCTGAACGTCGCCAGCCCGGACCTATCGGCGGGCAGTAAGCTGCCAGTGCTTGTGTCCATCCATGGCGGCGCCTATTTTGTCGGCTCCAATCGCTACCTGATGGATAAGGGCCTGCCGGCCCTGGTGGATCAGGGCGTGGTGCTGGTGTCGCCCAATTACCGTATCGGTCGCATGGGTTTCTTCGCCCATCCGGCGTTGGCGGCAGACGCCAAGGACGGCGTAGTCGGCAATTACTGGCTGTCGGACCTGATCGCATCCTTGCAATGGGTGAGGCGTAACATCGCCAAGTTCGGTGGTGATCCCGACAATGTCACCATCCTTGGCTGCTCGGCCGGCGGATCGGCGGTCAATGCCCTGACCGCATCACCGGTGCCGCGCGGCTTGTTCCATCGCGCCTCGATCCATTCGGGTGGTGGCTTCTTCAATGCAACCCGTACCATGGAGGTGGCGCAACAGCAGGGCCTGGCCTTTGCCCGGCGCGTCGGGGTGGAAGGCAGCGATGCCGCCGCCCTGGCCAAGCTGCGCGCCTTGACCCCAGACCAGGTGCTGGCTGGCGACCAGGGCCCTCCCGAATTCGGCGCCATCATCGATGGCAAGCTGCTGAACCGCCAACTCTCCGTGACCTTCGCGCGGGGCGAGATGGCGCGGGTGCCGATCATCAGCGGATCGACCAGCAATGAAGCCAGCGTCTTTGGCCTGATGGGCTTTGACGCCAAGGTGCTGGAGGAAAGGTTCGCGATCAAGATGGACGCGCTTAAACCGGCCTATGGCACCCTGGACGACAAGGAAATGCTACGGCAGGTGCAGACGGATTTCATCTTCACTTCTGCTGCCATGGGCATGGCGGGGCTGGCGTCCCGCACTGGCCAGCCTGCCTATGGCTACCATTTCGACTATGTTGCGCAAGAGCAGCGCGGCAAGGTGGCAGGCGTCCCGCATTGCGGGGACATGCCCTATATTTTCGCACCGGAGGGCGACAGGGACGGCGGGCCAGTGCAGGGGAAGGACGCAGAGATCGCCCGCATGATGCAGGGCTATTTCCTGAACTTCATCCGCACGGGCGATCCCAACGGTACAGGCCTGCCGGTTTGGCCCCGTTTCAACCTTGAAAGCGCATCACCGCTCGTCATCGCTGACCAGACGGCAGGGGTCTCAGGCTTCCGGGCCACCCAGCTTGTACCCTGGTACGCGAAATGGAGTGCCGAGACGGGGGAAACCCTGTCCCGCTGACCTTTCGTCCGGCAGTTCCAGTTATCGAAGGCGCCTTGACCCACGACCAGCGCGCGGGGTGTTCATCTGCGCCTTCTTGAGATATCTCCTGCATGCAGGGGGATGTATTGCCTCAGCATAAAATTGCATTGACAGGCAATTTTTGCTGGCGCTTAATTTCCAAAAAAATGCACTACCGTGTAATAAACCCCTGGGGAGGTAAAACAATGAAAGCACGCATCGTCGGCTCCCTGCTGATGAGCGCCAGCACGGTGTTCCTCGCAGCCCCCGCCATGGCGCAGGACACGCTGGAAGAGATCGTGGTCACCGGTTCCCGCATCACGCGGGACGGCTACACAGCTCCGACCCCGGTCACCGTGGCCCCCGTGGCTGATCTGGCCAAGGCGACGCCGTCCAGCATTCCCGACGCCCTGAACAAGCTGCCGCAGTTCCAACTGTCCAGCAGCCCGGCGCGGTCCACGCACAATTTCGCCAATAGCGCCTCGCACGGCAACATCCTGAACCTGCGCGGCGTCGGTGGTAACCGCACCCTTATCCTGTTCGACGGTATCCGCGTTCCGCCCACCACCTTTCGCGGCGACGTCGATACCAATGTCATCCCCAACATGCTGATCGAGCGTGTGGATGTGGTGACCGCCGGCGCGTCTGCCGCCTATGGTTCCGACGCCGTGGCCGGTGTGGTCAACTTCGTGCTGAACCGCAAGTTCAACGGCGCGAAGGTCCAGGCGCAGTACGGCATTTCTGAGCAGGGGGACAACGAGAATTACCGTGTGGGTGCGGCCTTTGGCACTGACCTTTTCGAAGGGCGCGGCCATTGGCTGTTGAGCGCCGAGCAGTATGACAACAAGGGCATGCTGCGTAATGACCGTGACATCGCCACCCAGGGCTATATCTATGCTGGCAAGAATGCTGGCGCCGGCACGCCCGGCTCGGCTGCCAATCCTTATGTCATCTACAAGGGCGTTACGCAGAACACCGCTGCCAACGGCGGCAAGATTCTCAGTGGTCCGCTGGCGAACCAACGTTTCCTGCCCGACGGCACCCTGACCGCCTTCAACAACGGCACCGCCACGGGCACGCCGTCCTATTTCGTCGGCGGTGATGGCTATACGATCCCCTATGACGTGACCGCTGTGGCGCCACTGAAGACGCAGCAGATATTCCAGCGTTTCGATTTCGACGTGACCCCGGATGTGCGGTTCCATGCCCAGGGCGGTTTCACGCGCAGCGACCTGTCCTATTCGTCGCTGGCCAACAGCTTCGTGCCGCCGACATCGGCAACCATCTATCTGGACAATCCCTATCTGAATCTGACCAATGCGCAGCGTGCGCAGTTGACGGCGGCGGGCGCCAATTCCATCAGCGTGGGGGCCTATAATTCCTATGCCCCCAAGCCGCATACTAAGGAACGTACAGATTATTACACGGCCAATGCCGGGTTCGAAGGTGACTTTGGGTCCGACTGGCACTGGAATGCCGGTTATGTCTATGGCAAGTCCAAGCATGGCGTGGATCAGAGCGGCCTGTTCAACTGGCGCAATGCCTACGCCGCCATCGACGCGGTGCGCGACGGTTCGGGCAACATCGTGTGCCGTGCAACGCTGAGCCCCGACGCGGCCGTCCGCCAGCGCTTCGCTGACTGTAAACCGTTGAACATTATGGGCGAAGGTGCCGCCCTGTCGACGCCGGACGGCTACGCCTATGCCACGGGCACCTCGTCCTACGATGCGGCGATCACCCAGCACATGGTTTCCGCCGCCATGCAGGGTTCCCTGTTTGAACTGCCCGCTGGTACGGTCGATGTGGCGTTCGGTGCTGAATACCGCACACAGAAGCTGAAGCTGACCAGCAATGCCAACCCGGCCCTGCTGGACACGGCGGCGGAACGCGCGGCCTATTTCAACGGTGTGCAGGGCGTTCCCTCCTCGGCCCTGTTTTACTGGCTGACCAATGTCGGTGAGGCCGCCGGTGACGTGAATGTCAAGGAAGGCTTCCTTGAGGTGAATGTGCCGGTGCTGAGTGACATGGCTTTCGCCAAGAGCCTGGACATCAACGCCGCCGGCCGCATCACCGATTACAGCACCAGCGGCCGGGTCGAGACCTGGAAGCTGGGCGCCACCTGGAGGCCGGTGGATGATTTCCTGCTGCGTACCACCCGGTCGCGCGATATCCGGGCCCCCACCCTGTTCGACCTTTACGCCGGTGACCAGTCGGCCATTGGTACCCTTGTCGACCCGGTCAGCGGCATCACCGCCAATGTGCCGCAGATCAGTGGCGGCAATACCGGCCTGAAGCCGGAAGAAGCGGACACCTTCTCCATCGGTGGCGTGCTGACCCCGTCCTTCCTGCCGGGCTTCAGCCTGTCGGTGGATTATTTCCGCCTGAAGATCGACGGTGCCATCGGCAGCCTGACCCCGATCCAGATGGTCACCAACTGTCAGGCCAGCGGCGGCACGGCGCCGGAATGCGCCCTGATCACCCGGCCCAGTGCCACGGCGTTCCCCACCAGTGTCCGTCTGGCGCCGGCCAATATCGCCTTCCTGCGCACAAGCGGCATCGATTTCGACGCCACCTACCGCACGGAAGCAGGGCCCGGCGACCTGACCCTGCGCCTCTACGCCTCCTATCTGGACGAATACAAGACGCAGCAGTCCGCTACGGCTCCGGTCTATGATTTCGCAGGCTATGGCAGCAGCGCCAACCAGCCGATCGCCCGGCCGAAATGGCGCGGCACGCTGAACGTTTCCTACGATATCGGTGATTTCAACATCTTCGTCTCTGAACAATATATCGGCAAATGGGCCCTGGGCAGTCAGGAGCCGAACCAGAACTACAACGGCGCCAAGCAGAGTGCCGTCTGGTACACCGATGCCACCGTCACCTATCGGACCCAGGCCTTCGGCGCGGAGACCGAACTGTTCCTGACAGCGAACAACCTGTTCGACCGTGATCCGCCGCTGGTTCCGGGCACCATTCCCGGTCTGAACTTGCCGACAATCATCTCCTTGTATGACACTGTCGGTCGTGCCTACACCGTTGGTGTACGCGCCAAGTTCTGATCGGTGAAGGCTGGGGGGATACCTGATAGTCCCGGCTCCTCCCAGCAAACTCACTTCCCCCGGTGGCTCTGCCACCGGGTTTTTTTGGGATCGGGACATGAAAAAGCCGCCGCTCCGATGTCATCTGGAGCGGCGGCTGAAGAAGAGACGCTTTCTCAGCGGAAGTCCTTGAAGCCCTTGCCTTCGGAGGCCAGTTTTTCCAGAAGGGGGGCGGGGGCCAGACTGTCGCCATGGGCGGCGGCCAATTCCCTCAACCGTGCGGCGACCGCCGGCAGGCCCTGCAGATCGGCCCAGAACATCGGTCCGCCCCGGTATTTCGGCCAGCCATAGCCCGTGACCCAGACGATATCGATGTCTGACGCGCGGGTGGCAATGCCATCGGCCAGGATCTTGGCCCCTTCATTTACCATGGCCAGCAGCAGCCGGTCCCTGATCTCCGCATCGTCGATGGTGCGCCGCGTGATGCCGTCGCGGGCGGCGACATCAGCAATGACCTGTTGTGCGACCGGGGACAGGGTGGCGTTGCGGTCGGCATCGTAATCATAATAGCCGCCGCCCGATTTCTGCCCATGTCGGCCCCTTTCATTCAGGATTTCCCGGACAGTGGCCGACGCACTGGTGGCGCGGTTCCAGCCCACATCCAGGCCCACCAGATCGCGCATGCGGAAATGGCCCATGGTGAAGCCGAAATCATAAAGGATGCGGTCCACATCCGCCGGACTGGCGCCTTCCAGCACCAGCCGGTCGGCCTGGATATTGCGCGCGGCCAGGATGCGATTGCCGACGAAGCCATAGCCGTTGCCGACCACCACGCCGATCTTGTCGATGGTGCGTGCCAGCTTCACCGCTGTGGCCAGGACGGGGGCGGCGGTATCCTTCGTCCGCACGATCTCCAGCAGCCGCATGACATTGGCGGGGGAGAAGAAATGCAGGCCCAGCACATGATCGGGCCGGCCCGTGGCCGCCGCAATCTGTTCCACGTCCAGGTAGGAGGTGTTGGTGGCCAGGATGGCACCCGGCTTGGCCACCTTGTCCAGCCGCGCGAAGACGTCCTTCTTGACGTCCATCTGCTCGAACACCGCCTCAATCACCAGATCGCAATCGCCCAGATCGGCCAGGTCCAACGATCCGGTCAGCAGACCCATGCGCTTTTCCAGAGCCTCTTCCGTCAGCTTGCCTTTGCGGGCGGTGTTCTCGTAATTCTTACGGATGATGGCGATGCCACGCTCCAGCGCCTCCGGCTTCGTCTCCACGATGGTGACGGGCAGCCCGGCATTCAGGAAGTTCATGGCGATGCCGCCACCCATGGTGCCGGCCCCGATGACGCCGACCTTTGCGATGGGCAGGGTGGCTGTGTCGGCGGGCAGACCATCCACCTTGGCGGCCTGACGCTCGGCGAAGAACACATGGCGCAGGGCCGCCGACTGGCTGTCTTCCATCAGATGGTTGAACAGGGCCCGCTCATTGTCCAGGCCCTGATCGAACGGCAGGGACAGGCTCCCCTCCACGGCGCGGATATTGTACTCCGGTGCCAGATATCCGCGGAACTTGGCCTTGTTGGCGGCGCGAAACCGGTCGAACAGGCTGGGATCCCGTCGCGCCTCCTCCAGCTTCTCATTCAGGTCGCGGACTTTGCGCAGGGCGCGCTTCTCGCTCAGCACCTGGGTGGCGAAGGCGATAGCGCCCTGGCGCAACGCCCCCTCTGTCACCAGCGCATCCAGCAGGCCCATGGCGTGGGCCTCCTTGGCGGACACATGGCGCCCGCTGGTCACCAGCTCCAGGGCCTTCTCCACGCCGACGATGCGGGGCAGGCGCTGGGTGCCGCCGGCACCGGGTAGAAGGCCGATATTCACCTCCGGCAACCCGCATTTGGCCGATGGCACCGCCACCCGGTAATGCGCCACCAGCGCCAGTTCCAGCCCGCCGCCCAACGCCGTGCCATGGATGGCTGCGATCACAGGCTTGGGCGCATTCTCCACGATCACCTGCAATTGCCGCAGGGTCGGCTCCACCGGTGGCTTGCCGAATTCCGTGATGTCGGCGCCGGCAAAGAAGGTGCGGCCTTCGCAGATCAGCACCAGGGCCATCACGGCCGGGTCGGCGACAGCCTGGTTGAAGGCGGCAGCGATGCCCTGGCGCACGGCGGCGGACAGGGCGTTGACAGGCGGGGAATGGATGGTGATGACGGCGATGGGGCCGTCAACATCCAGATCGGTGACCTCATTGACCTTCATTGCTGCCTCTGCTGGCGGGCGGGCGGGTCAGGGTACCGGCATCGATTGCCGCTTCCTCCCGCGCGCGTTGATGGATGTAATGGCGCAAGCCTTCCAGCTCGCCATCGCTCAGTTCGGGGAAATCGGGCATCCCGCGCTCACGCAGCACGCCGTCATGCAGGACGGTCTTGAAGCTGTCGCCATCGCCGACAATGGGGGACCGCAGCAGGTCGGGTGCGGCGCCGCCGGAACGGGCGGCCGGACCATGGCAGATGGAGCAGCGCTGGGCATAGGTGGTGCGCCCGGCCGTGGCCAGCGCCGGATCGATCCGGTCAGTTTCGATCAGCGGCATGTCCATCGGCGCCGGCCGGGGCGGCAGGGTGGCCTTGCCTTCCAGCGCGAAGGTCAGCACCCGCCATTGCTGATCATGATAATTCCATTCCCGGTCCAGACCGATGGCCCCGGGATAGCGGGCACCGGCGATGACCGTGATGTACTGCTTGCCCTTGGCCATGTAGGTGATGGGTTGGGCCTGCACAGCGGTCTGGGCGTCGAAGGACCAGACTGTCCTGCCATTGTTGGCAGCCAGGATGTCGAAGCGGCCCACAGCACGGCCCTGCATCACCAGATTGCCGGCGGTGGTCGCGGTGGCGCCATTGCGCGCACCCTTTAACGGCAATCGCCAGGCTTCCTTCTGTGTCACAGGATTCCAGGCCAGGAGCGCGCTGGTCGGCGGCGGAGGCTGCATGGCGTCCGGCGGGGCGCCGGTACCGGTGGACAGGCGCTGGCCGCCGGAATGGCGCCATTGCGACAGGTCGCCCGGCGGGTCGACATAGACCTGCCCGCGCTCCATCACCGGAATATAGACCAGCCCCGTCTTCGGGTTGAAGGACATGGCCTCCACATTATGGGCGCCGAAGGGGGAGGGGAAAACCAGCGCCGGCTTGCCATCGGGGTACCGGGCGGCCGGGTTCTCCACAGGGCGGCCGGTTTCGATATCGATCCGGTCGGCCCAATTGACCTTCACGATCTTCTCCGCCGAGATCAGCTTTCCCGTTTCCCGGTCGATGACATAGAAAAAGCCGTTCTTGGGCGCGTGCAGGATGACCGGCCGACGCTTGCCGTCGATCTCCAGCTCCGCCAGCTCGATATCCATCGAGGAATTATAGTCCCAGGTTTCCCCCGGATTGGTCTGGTAGTGCCAGACATACGCGCCCGTGTCGGCATCCAGGGCGACGATGGAACAGAGGAACAGATTGTCGCCGCCGCCGGGACTGCGGATCTTCTGGTTCCATGGTGACCCGTTGCCTGTGCCGATATAGAGCCGGTTGAATTTGGGGTCGTAGGCCATGGTATTCCATACCGTGCCGCCGCCGCCATATTTCCACCATTCGCCCGTCCAGGTCTTGGCGGCCATCTCCATGGCCTTGTTCTCGAACCCTTTGGCGGGGTCGCCGGGGACGGTGTGGAAGCGCCAGAGTTGCTTGCCGGTCTTCTGGTCGTAAGCCGTGACATAGCCACGGATGGGCGCGAAATCCGCGCCGCCATGGCCGATCACTACCTTGCCGTTGAACACCCAGGGCGCGCCGGTGACATAGCGCTCGTCCTCCTTCTCCACCGTCATGACGCTCCATTCCGGCTTGCCGGTGCGGGCGTCGATGGCGATCAGGCGACCGTCGATGGTGCCGGTGAAGATGCGGCCCTGGTCATAAGCGATGCCACGGATGCCCCAGGCGCCGCGCAGCTTCTGTCCCGCCTGCTTCCAGGCTTCCGGATCATAACGCCAGAGCAGCTTGCCCGTAGCTGCATCCATGGCATGGATAACGGCATGGCCGGCTGCGAAATACAGCACGCCGTCCACCGCGATGGGGGCAGTGAAGCTGGAGGGCGGGACGTCGATATCATGATACCAGGCCAGTTTGAGCCGGTTTATATTGCCTTCATTGATCTGGGCCAGCGGGCTGTAATGGTTCTCGTCCGGGCCGCCATAGCCGGGCCAGTCGGCCCCCGGCGGTGCGGCCTGCAACGGCATCGCGGCCACGGTCAGCAATAACGCGGCGGCCAGCAGCGGCCGGCGGAAAGGCATCGACATGGGCTTCTTCCCTGGTGGCCGCCTCTTGGGATGGGCGGCGTCTGTTTTGCGGTCGCGGGCGGCTACCCCTGTTGGCGCGACGGATCGTAGGCCGGCCGTTCCAGCTTGAACGCGTCGCTGTTGCGCACGTACCAGCCGCTGCCATGGGTGCGCCCGATCAGCTTCATGGCGGGCGTATCGACATATTGTTTGGCCGCATCCAGCACGAAGCGGTCCTGGATATGGGTCATCAGGATCTCACCCAGCACGATGGTCTGGCGGCCGATATCGATGGCGGAATGTTTGTGGCATTCGAAGCTCACCGGGCTGCTGGCGATGCGCGGCGGCTTCACCAGAACGCTGTCGGCCGTCTCCACTCCGGCATAGAGGATTTCATCCAGTTCGGCGGGCGCGTCGACGCTGCACTGAACCATGCGCTCGGCATCATCCTCGCACACAAGGTTCACGACATAGTCGCCGGTCTCCATGATGTTGCGGGCTGTGTCCTTCATCAGGCCGGTGACGGGATGCTTCAACAAACCCAGGACCAGCAGCGGCGGGTCGTCGCCCACGGCGTTGAAGAAGCTGTAGGGTGCGGCATTGCGCACCCCGTCGCGCGATACCGTCGTGACCCAGGCGATGGGGCGCGGCGTCACCGTGGAATTCAGGATCTTGTAGCGCGCCAGAAGCGGCAGGCTGCGCATGTCGAATTGCATGATGAACCCTTTATCCGCGTGAAGGGATGGTCAGCCTTGCTTGGCGGCGTTGGCGGCCGCGCGTTTGGCGGCGAATGCCTCCCGCGCCTGGCGCAGCTCCGGTCCGTCCTGCAGGCGGGCGCAATAGACCAGTTCCATGGCGTGGCTGGTCTCCAGGTCACCCGTCTGCGCGCCATGCAAAAGCCGCTTGGTCAGTTCCACCGCATGGCGGTTGCCCTGGCCGATGCCAGCGGCAAAGGCCAGCGCCTCTGCCGCCACCGTGCCGGCAGGGCAGATGCGGCTGACCAGCCCGACAGACGCAGCCTCCGCCACCGGCATGGACCGGGCGGAGAAGATCAGTTCCGCCGCGCGGTAGCGGCCCAATTGCTGGGTCAGGAACCAGGCGGCCCCGCCATCGGGCGTCAGGCCATAATTGACGAAGGGGGCACCGAAGGCGGCATTGTCGGCGGCGAACACCATGTCGCAGGCCATCACCAGGCTCCAGCCGATGCCATAGGCCCCGCCTTCCACCGCGGCAATCACCGGCACGGGCAGGCGGCGCAGGCGGGTAATGATGCGCTGGCCCCATTCCAGGCGCGCCGCCGTAGCCAGCGCCCCTTCACCCCGGTTGGGCGGTACCTTGAGATCGCCACCGAAGGAGAAATAGTCCCCGGCCCCGGTCAGGACGATGGCACGGGGTGGGGTTTCCCGCTCCACCTGATCCAGCAGGGATGAGAAGCCTTCCCACATCTCGAAGGAGACGGCGTTGCGCGCTTCCGGGCGGTTCAGGGTGACATGCAGGACACCGTCCGGTCTGCTTTCCGCCAGCAGCCGCGCGGTGCCGGTCTGTAGGGTCTTCGCCTGTTCTGTCATGGCATTCCGCTGGATGGAGGGGGACGGATGGCGGCGACAAACACGCGCTGCCTCGTCGATCCAGCGGACTATACCATGTCTAATATTGCAGTGAAGGTTAAAATTAAAGAGATTGCCTCTACACGACTTCGTCGGTCAGTTCCGGCTCCGCTGGTGGCGATGTGGTGGCGGGCGTGCCGGCGGAAGTGGCAGCCAGCGGCAGCCTGCCTTCCCGGATATCGTCCAGCACCGCCTCGATCTCCTTGCGCGCTGCGCCGCGCGTGGCACCGGACATCAGTGTCAGGCAGGTGGTCAATAAATGCGGGATCACCGCGTCGTCGGCGATATGGCCACGGCACCAATCATAGATGATGGCATATTCAAAGCGCACCACATCATCGGCCAGCCGCTGCGCATCAATCCAGGGCTGTAGCTGGCGGCGTGCCTTCAGCGCCTCAATCCATTGCAGATTGGGGGTAACGGCCATGGAGTGCATGGTCGTCCAGATGTCGCTATCGGCATCCAGGCTGAAATAGATCGACATGATCGCACTGATGTAATTGCGGATCTGCCGGTTGCGCTGGATCACGAACACCATGCGCTCGACATTGCGCTGCAACGTGCCGGCCGGGCTGGAATAGGGCAGGCGGGAGATATAGCGTTCAAAATATTCATGAATCGCCATGGCGATCATGCGTTCCTTGGTCTGGAACGCGTTGTAGAGCGTGCGCTTGGACACGTCGGCGCGCTTGCAGATCTCATCCATGCTGAAGCCGATCAGGCCGCGTTCGGCGATCAGCTTGCGGGTTTCCTCCAAGATGCGGCGGCGGCGCGCATGAATGGCGGGGCTGGAATAGACCAGGACCTTTTCCGGTTCGATCCGCGACACGGGCACTTACTCCTTAACCAAACTGGCCGCTGCCTTGCCCTCGAGCATAGGGAAGGCTTCATCTATATGACAACATTGCACGTCTGTAAAAGTTTGGATGAGGCTGGAAGGCAGGACATTCTGCGGCGGGCAGCCCGGACTTGCTGGCATACCGTTGCATCGCGAAGGGGCCTGTCATGCCGTCACGTATGCCCGTCGCGCCCAACATAATAACCTGTGATGCAATTTTTGTCGTGCAAACACCGTCTGGCTGAATTAAGGTCAAAGGCATCAGAAGCGATAAAGGTCCGTGGCTTGACAGCGACGCGGCCCCCGTTGGCGGGGCCAGCGGCACGGATCGCGGCATCGCCGGAACCACATCCCTCTCGGGGCGTAACGGGACAGTTGGCTGATATGGCAGACGATGTGGAGCAGGGGTTTAGAGCAGAAGTCGCCGAATGGCTTAAGGCCAACTTTCCGGCTTCACTCGCCTATAAGAACCCGCAGCCCTATCACAATGACGGCGCGCTGGCCGACGCCGATGCGGATTTCCAGCTTTGGCTGCGTCGAATCGCGGACAAGGGCTGGGGTGCCGTGACCTGGGCCCCGGAATATGGTGGCGCCGGTCTGACCCGTGCGCATGAGGCGGTGATCAACCAGGAAATGGCGCGCATCGGCGCCTTCAACCCCAATCGCAGCTACGGCATGATGATGCTGGGTCCGACCCTGCTGGAATATGCCGATGACGAACAGAAGCTGCGCTTTCTGCCGGGCATCGCCAAGGGGACGGTACGCTGGTGCCAGGGTTTCTCCGAACCCGGCGCCGGGTCCGACCTGGCATCCCTCCAGACCAAATGCATCGACCAGGGGGATCATTGGCTGGTCAATGGCCAGAAGATCTGGACCTCGGGTGCCAATCATGCCCATTGGTGCTTCTGCCTGGTTCGTACTGATACCAGCCGCAAGCAGGCGGGCATCAGCTTCCTTTTGATCGACATGTCCAGTCCCGGGGTGGAGGCACGGCCCATCACCCTGATATCCGGCACCACCCATTTCGCCGAAGTGTTCCTGACCGATGTGCAGGTGCCGAAGGAGAATATCGTGGGCGGCGTCAACCAGGGCTGGGCCGTCGCCAAGCGCCTGTTGCAGTTCGAGCGCGACAGTCTGGCTGGCAACAGGGCGGAGGCGCCCAGTCTGGCGCCACTCGCCAAGCGCTATATCGGGGAGGATGCGGATGGCCGCATCGCCGATCCCGACCTGCGCCGCCGCCTGATCTTGAATTCCATGCGCTCGCGCGCTTACTCGCAAACCTTCCAACGCGCAGCCAGGGAGGCGAAGGCCGGCACCGGCACCTCCCCCGCCTTGTCGGCGGTGAAGAATCTGGGATCGGACGTGTCGCAGGAACGGGGCGAACTGATCGTGGAAATCCTGGGCAACCGTGGCCTGGGCTGGGAGGGCGGCGGGTTCGAGCCCGACGAGTTGGAGGCCACGCGAGCCTGGCTGCACAGCAAGGCCTATTCGATCTATGGCGGCAGCTTCGAGATTCAGAACAACATCACGGCGAAGCGGGTCTTGAACCTGCCCGATTACCAATAACAAGAACACCAGGAGGAGGGGCCGATGGCTGTCCTCAACGAGGAACAACGCATGCTGCGCGATGGGGCGGAAGCATGGGCGCTCGACCGTGCGCCCGTCACCGCGCTGCGGCGACTGCGTGAATTGGATGGGCAGACGGGGTTCGATCCGGACCTTTATGCCGAAATGGCGGAAATGGGCTGGACCGGCATCCTGGTGCCCGAGGAATTCGGTGGCAGCGATTTCGGCCATCTCAGCTTAGGCCTGATCGTTGAACGGCTGGGCCGCACGCTGCTGCCTTCACCGCTGATCGACAGCGCCGTGGCGGCGGTGGGCGCTTTACGGCTGGCCGGCAACGCAGCACAACAGGAACGCTTTTTGCCCGCCCTCGCCAGTGGTGAGTTGGTCGCCGTGCTGGCGCTGGATGAGGATCGACGCCATCCGCAGCGCCAGGTGGCGTTGGCGGCTGAACGCGACGGCGACGGCTGGCGTTTGTCGGGCGTGAAGCGACCGGTGCCGTTTGGCATGGCGGCGGGCCTGTTCATCGTCCCGGCTCGCACCACCGATGGTGTGGCCCTGTTCCTGGTCGATGGTGATGCTGCCGGTCTTGATCGCCGCGCCCTGCGAGAGGTACTGCCGCGCGGTGCCGCCATCTTGAGTTTCGACAATGTCGCGGTGGGGCCCGACGCCCTGCTGTCCCCGCCCGGTGAAGGGCAGGGGGTGCTGGACCGGGTGCTTGATCGCGCCTGTATCTGCCAAGCGGCGGAAATGCTGGGGGCGGCGGTGCAGGCGTTTGAGACGACGCTGGACTATCTGAAGACCCGCAAGCAGTTCGGCCGCATCATCGGCCAGTTCCAAGCCCTGCAGCACCGCGCCGCCAACCTTTATGCCGAGTTGGAACTGACAAGGTCGGCGGTGGAGGCGGCGCTGGCCGCCTTGGATGAGGATGGGGACGACATCCCCGTCCTGGCATCCCTGGCCAAGGCGCTGGCCGGCGACACGCTGCGCCGCATGGCGACGGAGATGATCCAACTGCATGGCGGCATCGGCATGACCGACGAACATGATGCCGGTTTCTATCTGAAGCGGGCGCGGGTGGCGGATATGAGCTTTGGCAACGCCGCCTTCCACCGTGAACGCTATGCCCGCCTCTGCGGCTATTGAGACGGAAGGACCAGAACATGAGCCTTTCGCGTGAAATCCGCCTGATCAGTCGCCCCGTGGGCGCGCCGGTGCAGGAAAATTTCGAGCTGGCCACCGTAACGGTGCCCCCACCCGGCCCGGGTGAGGTCCAGGTGCGCAACCGCTGGATGGCAGTTGATCCCGCCATGCGCGGCCGCATGGGGGAGACGAAAAGCTATGTCGCCCCTTTCACCCTGGGCGCGCCCATGGAAGGGCCGGCCACCGGCGTGGTGGAACAATCCAACCATCCCGACTTCGCCCCCGGTGATGTGGTCTGGTCGCGCCTGGGCTGGCGGGAGCTGTTCAACGCCCCGGCCGAGGCGCTAAAGAAGCGCGACTGTTCCATTCTGCCCGAACAGGCCTATCTGGGCTTTGCCGGCATGACGGGTCTGACGGCCTATACCGGCCTGTTGCACATCGCGCAAATGCGCGAGGGCGACACGGTCTTCGTGTCGGCCGCGTCTGGCGGTGTCGGGTCCGTCGTCTGCCAGATCGCCAAACTGAAGGGCAACAAGGTCATCGGTGCAGCCGGTGGCCCGCTGAAGACGGCCTTCCTGCGCGATACGCTGAAACTGGATGGGGTCATTGATTACAAGGCCGAACCCAGCCTGACCAAGGCCCTGGCGCGTGAGGCGAAGGGCGGCATCGACATCTATTTCGATAATGTCGGCGGCGACCATTTGCAGGCGGCCATCGCCATTGCCAATCCAGGCGGGCGCTTCGCCCTGTGCGGCATGATCTCCCAATATAATGCCACCGAACCGTCGGCGGCCCCGCGTAACCTGACCCAGGTGGTGGTAAAGGGCCTGCGCCTGCAGGGCTTCATCGTCCTGAACTACCTGCATCTGGAAGAACAGTTCCTGCGCGATGCGACGCAATGGTATCAGGCCGGCCTGATCCATGCGGCGGAGACGGTGCATGACGGCATCGATCATGCACTGGACGCGTTCTTCAGCCTGTTCGGTGGCGACAATCTCGGCCGCGTGCTGGTGAGGATCTGACGCCATGTACGATATCCTGAAGGGTCTGCGCGTCGTCGAGGGCTCCGCCTTCATCGCCGGCCCGTCCTGCGGATTGCATCTGGCGCAACTGGGCGCGGAGGTCATCCGCTTCGATAACATCGGCGGCGGGCCCGATTTCCGCCGCTGGCCCGTGGCGGACAATGGCAGCAGCCTTTATTGGGAAGGGCTGAACAAGGGCAAGAAATCCATCGCGATCAACCTGTCCAGCCCGCAAGGGCGGGAACTGGCGCTGGCGCTGGCCACCGCACCGGGTGAGGATGCCGGCCTGTTCCTGACCAATTATCCGGCCGACGGGTTCCTGTCCTTTGACGCGCTGCGGGCACGGCGGGCCGATATCATCTGTGCCCGCGTCATGGGGTGGGCTGATGGCGCGCCGGCCGTGGATTATACCGTCAACGCCGCCTCCGGCCTGCCCCTGATGACGGGGCCGGTGGAAGGGACAGGCCCGGTCAACCATGTGCTGCCGGCCTGGGACCTGCTGGGCGGGGCCTATGCCGCCTTCGCCCTGCTGGCGGCGGAGAGGGACCGGCGGCGCAGCGGTGCGGGCCGCGAAATCCGCATCCCGCTGTCCGACCTTGTCGCCTCCAGCCTTTCGCATATCGGGGCGGTGGCGGAGGTGCTGGCCGCCGGCGGTGACCGGCCGCGCATGGGCAATGATCTGTTCGGCGCCTTCGGCCGTGATTTCCTGACATCCGACGGCGAACGGGTCATGGTCGTGGCCATCACCCCCCGCCAATGGACGGGCCTGTTGAAGGTCCTGTCGCTGGGGTCGGCGGTGGCGGCGATTGAGGCGGAACTGGGCGTGTCCTTCACCGCCGACGAGGGACAGCGCTTCCTGCACCGGCAGCGCCTGTTTCCGCTGTTCGAAGCGGCCATCGGCAAAGGCACGCTGGCGCAATTGGCCCCTGCCTTCGATGCCAGCGGCGTCACCTGGGGCCGGTATCAGACACTGCATCAGGCTGTCACCGGGGATCGGCGCCTGTTCACGGCCAACCCCATCTTTCAGACCCTGTCGCATCCCAGCGGCCAGCGCTATGCCGCGTCCGGCCCCGCCGCCACGCTGACGGGCGCGGACCGTCTTCCCCTGACGCCCGCCCCGCGTCTGGGCCAGCATACCGACGAGGTGCTGGCCGAGCTGCTGGGCCTGGGCAGTGGGGAGATCGGTCGGCTGCATGATGATGGCATTGTCGCCGGTGTGGAGAAGAGCACATGACCAGCACCGTCGAAACGCACGAACTGGACCATTGGCGCGGTTGGATCGGCCGCAGCGAAATCCGTACAGAAACCCTTGATGCCGAAGCCCTGCGCCGCTATGCAGCGACGTTGGGCGAGGATCTGGGGGTAGAGCAGCGCCAGCCCCCGCTGGCCCATTGGGCCTTTTTCCTGCCCGTGGCTGCCGCCGGCCGTATCGGCCCGGACGGGCACCCGTTGCGCGGCGGGTTTCTGCCGCCGGTCAGTCTGGCAAGGCGCATGTTTGCGGCGGCCAGCATGGAATTCGGCGAGGCGTTGATCCTGGCCCGCCCGGCGACCCTGACCGCCACCATCGCCGATGTCCGGCACAAGCCTGGTCGCAGTGGTGATCTGGTGTTTGTCGAGGTTGATCGGGAGATCGCGCAGGATGGCGACGTGAAGGTGCGGGAGCGCCAGACCATCGTCTATCGTCCCGCCGGTGACCGCGTGGCGCCGATCGAGGAGACGCGGCTGCGGGTCAGCGTGGTGGACCGGGTCTGGCGGCCGGGTCCGGTGGAGCTGTTCCGCTTCTCCGCCGTCACCTTCAACAGCCACCGCATTCATTACGATCTGCCCTATGCCCGTGATGAGGAAGGGTATCCCGATCTCGTCGTGCATGGGCCATTCACGGCGGCGCGGCTTTGCGGTCTGGCGACGGAACAGGCCGGGGTGCCCTTGCGCCGCTTCGGCTTTCGCGCGGCGGCACCCCTGTTCGCCAACCAGCCCATTCTTTTATCGCCGGGGGCGGAGCCGGGCTTCGTCCAGGCTGTCCGCTGCGACGGCACCATCGCCATGACCGCCACGGCGGCAAGCTGAAACGGGAAAGCATCCCATGGATATCGAGACCTTCGACCTTCTGCGCGGCACGGTGCGCCGCTTCGTCGATGAGCGGCTGATCCCGGCGGAAGACCGGGTGGAGCATGATGATGCCGTGCCCGACGAGATCATCCGGGAAATGCGTGAACTGGGCCTGTTCGGCCTGTCAGTGCCGGAGGAACATGGTGGCCTGGGCCTGACCATGAGTGAGGAAGCAGCGATCATTCGCGAGCTGACCCGCGCGTCGGTGGTCTTCCGGTCGGTGATCGGCACCACGGTGGGCATCGGTTCCCAGGGCATCGTCATGGACGGAACCGAGGAACAGAAGCGCGAATGGCTGCCGCGTCTGGCTGCCGGGGAGGCCGTCGCCAGCTTTGCCCTGACGGAGCCGGAGGCCGGGTCCGACGCGGCGTCGTTGCGCACCACGGCCGTGCGTGAGGGCGATTTCTACCGCATCAACGGCACTAAGCGCTACATCACCAATGCCCCGCGTGCCAGCATGTTCACCCTGATGGCCCGTACCGAGCCGGATGTGAAGGGGGCCGGCGGCATTTCCGCCTTTATCGTGCCCGCCGACACGGCCGGAATCAGCCTGGGCAAGCCGGATAAGAAGATGGGCCAGAAGGGGGCGTTGACCTGCGACGTCATCTTTGACGATGTGCTGGTGCCGGTCGCCAACATCATCGGCGGCGTGCCGGGCCGTGGTTTCAAGACGGCGATGAAGGTGCTGGATCGCGGCCGCATCCATATCGCCGCCGTGGCGCTGGGCATGTGCGACCGGCTGGTGGAGATGAGCCTGCGCTATGCCATGGAACGCAAGCAGTTCGGCCAGCGCATCGCCGATTTCCAGCTTGTCCAGGCGCTGCTGGCCGACAGCAAGGTCGACACGCTGACCACCGAGGCGCTGATGCGGTCGGTCGCCGCCCGTTTCGATGCAGGCGAGAAGGTCAGCCTGGATTGCTCCGTCCTGAAATATTTCTCCACCGAGGCGGTGGGCCGGGTGGCCGACCGGGCGGTGCAGATCCATGGCGGTGCCGGCTACATGGCCGAATACAAGGTGGAGCGCTTCTACCGCGACGTCCGGCTGCTGCGCATCTACGAGGGCACGTCCCAGATCCAGCAGATCATCATCGCCCGCGAGATGCTGCGCGGCGCGGAGGTATGAGACCAGTCCCCAGGGACTGGTCCGGCGGCGACTGCCGCCGCGCGGCACGTGCCGTGTAGCCAAGCCACCGGATGGTGGCGCCGGCGATTGAGGTCGGTGATCGGCCACGATCACCGAGACGGGGTGTAGGGTCGGAAGGAACTATATCATGCGCAGAGCCGCTATCGTTTCCCCGCTGCGCACGGCGGTGGGCAAGTTCAACGGATCGTTGGCCAATATCCAGGCCGGCGATCTGGGTGCCGTCATCATCAAGGCGCTGGTGGAGCGCACGAAGCTGGACCCGGAGCGCATCGACGATGTCGTCTTCGCGCAAGGGTACGGCAATGGCGAGGCGGCCTGTATCGCCCGCTGGTCGGCGCTGGCCGCTGACCTGCCCATCCGCATTCCGGGTTATCAGCTGGACCGGCGCTGTGGCAGCGGCCTGCAATCGGTGATCGATGCCGCCATGATGGTGCAGACCGGGGCGGCGGACGTGGTGATCGCCGGCGGCGTGGAGAGCATGAGCAATGTCGAGTACTACTCGACCGACATGCGCCGGGGTGCGCGCTCCGGCTCCGTCACCCTGCATGACCGGCTGACCCGTGGCCGGGTGATGTCGCAGCCCATCGCCCGGTTCGGCGTGATCAGCGGCATGATCGAGACGGCGGAAAATCTGGCCAGGGATTATGGCATCACCCGCGAGCAGGCGGATGAGTTTGCCGTGATGAGTCACCAGCGCGCGACGAAGGCCTGGGCCGAGAACCGCTTCGCCGACGAACTGGTGCCCGTGCCGATCCCGCAGAAGAAGGGCGATCCCATCCTGTTCGCCCATGATGAGGGCTACCGTCCCGACGCGTCGATGGAGACGCTGGGCGCGCTGCGGCCCATCGAGAAGGGCGGCATCGTCACCGCCGGCAATGCCAGCCAGCAGAATGACGCCGCTGCCGCCTGTCTGGTGGTGGCGGAGGACAAGCTGGCCGAACTGGGGCTGGAGCCGATGGCCTGGTTCCATAGCTGGGCGGCGGCAGGATGCGAACCGTCGCGCATGGGCATCGGCCCGGTGCCGGCGGTGGAGCGGCTGTTCGCCCGCACTGGCCTGGGCTGGAAGGATATCGATCTGGTCGAGTTGAACGAGGCGTTCGCGCCGCAGGTGCTGGCCTGCCTGAAGGGCTGGGGCTGGGACGACCGCGACAAGCTGAATGTCAACGGTTCCGGCATCTCGCTGGGCCATCCAATTGGCGCCACCGGCGGCCGTATCCTGGCCAATCTGCTGCGAGAGCTGCACCGGCGTGACGGCCGCTATGGGCTGGAGACCATGTGCATCGGCGGCGGCCAGGGGCTGGCGGCGATCTTCGAGAGGGCGTGAGGATGAGTGGGCAAGCCGTCCTGGCCGGGGTCAAGGTGCTGGACCTGTCACGGGTGCTGGCCGGGCCCTGGTGTACCCAGATTCTGGCCGATTTCGGCGCCGATGTGATGAAGATCGAGGCGCCGCGCGTTGGCGACGACACGCGAAGCTGGGGCCCGCCCGACCTGCCGCGTGAGGAGGGCTGGGACGGTGCGGGGGAAAGCGCCTATTACCTGTCCTGCAACCGCAACAAGCGATCCGTCGCCATCAATCTGGCGACGGCCGAAGGTCAGGCGCTGGTGCGGCGGCTGGCGGCGCAGGCGGACATCCTGGTGGAGAATTTCAAGGTCGGCGGCCTGAAGAAATACGGGCTGGATTATGAAAGCCTGAGGGCGGTCAATTCCAGGCTGGTCTATTGCTCCATCACCGGCTTCGGACAGGATGGGCCCTATGCCGACCGGCCCGGATATGATTTCGTGGCCCAGGCCATGGGCGGGATGATGAGCATCACCGGCGAGAAGGAGGGCCCGCCGATCAAGCCCGGCGTCGCCATGGCCGACGTATCGACGGGCATATATGCCACTGTCAGCATCCTGATGGCCCTGCGCCATGCGGAGAAGACGGGGGAGGGGCAGTTGATCGATTGTTCCCTGCTGGACACGCAGATATCCATGCTGGCGAACCAGGCTCTGTCCTATCTGGTGGGCGGCAAGCCGCCGGGGCGGCTGGGCAATGCCCACCCGACCGTCGTGCCTTACCGGGTGTTCGATGCGGCAGACGGCCCCATCGTCGTCGCCGTCGGCAATAACGGACAGTATGCCGCCCTGTGCGCCGTGCTGGGCGTGCCGGAGCTGGCCACCGACCCACGCTTTGACACCAATGCCAGGCGGGTGATCAACCGTGCCGTGCTGGAACCGCTGCTGCAGGAGATCATCGGCGGCTTCAAGGTGGCCGACCTGATGGCGCAGTTCCCGGCGCGCGGCGTGCCGGCCGGTCCCGTCAATGATATCGGGCAGGTGTTCCAGGACCCGTTCGTGGAAGCGCGCGGCACCGTCCACCGGTTCCAGCGGGCCGACGGCGTGCCGGTGCCGTCGGTCGCCTATCCGGCCAAGCTGTCGGCCACGCCGGCGCGCTTCGACCGTCCGCCGCCGCGCCTGGGTGAACACACGATGAGCGCGCTGGCCGACTGGCTGGGTATGGGCGGAAACGAACTGGATCTGCTGGAACAGGCCGGGATCATTGCCGGTCACGGTTGAACAGCGACCGGCCACGGGAGGAATGGAACATGAAGCTGGGTAACGACATCGCCGCCATCGTCACCGGTGGCGCTTCCGGCCTGGGTGCCGCCACAGCCCGCGCCCTGGCCGCCCTGGGCGTGAAGGTCGCGATTTTCGACATGAATGCCGAAACGGGTGAGGCGCTGGCGACGGAGATCGGTGGTGTCTATTGCGCGGTGAATGTGACGGACGAGGCGGGCGTTGATGCCGGCTTCGCCAAGGCCCGCGCGGCCCATGGGCAGGAACGCATCCTGGTCAATTGTGCCGGTACCGGCAATGTTGTGAAGACGGCCAGCCGGGACAAGGCCACGGGCGAAACGAAGCATTTTCCCATCGATGCCTTTGACCGCATCATCCAGATCAATCTGGTCGGCACCTTCCGCTGCGTCGCCAAATCCGCGCAGGGTATGCTGAGCCTGGAACCGCTGGAGGATGGCGAGCGCGGCGTGGTCATCAATACCAGCAGCGTGGCAGCCCAGGACGGGCAGATCGGTCAGGCGGCCTATGCGGCATCCAAGGGTGGGATCACATCCCTGACCCTGACTGTGGCCCGCGACCTGATGAATGACGGCATCCGCGTCAATGGCATCCTGCCCGGCATCTTTGATACGCCGCTGATGAGCCGGGCGGCGGACGCCGTGAAACAGTCGCTGGCCGCCAGCGTGCCGTTCCCCAAGCGTTTCGGCAAGGCGGAGGAATATGCGGCCCTGGCCCTGTCGATCATCGGCAACACCTATCTGAATGGCGAGAATATCCGCCTGGATGGCGCCATCCGCATGGCGCCGCGTTAAAGGTTGATTTGTGCTGTGGGGCCAATCCCAACCCTTCCCCCAGCCATTGCTGGGGTGAGGGTGATAGGGTGGCATCAACGGTGCCCACAAGTTTTGCATGAATTTTTACAGGGACGGCAGAGGGGAAAGCCCTTCGGGTTGGGCTTGGCTTGACTTTAAATTTGCACTACAGTGCAATTAATGCCGAAGAGGACGGGGACATGGAAAGCCAATCGGAAAGCACCCCGACGGAAATGTTCGTCAAGTATGAGGTCAAGGACGCGGTCGCCTGGATCTGGCTGGTGCGGCCGGAATGCGGCAATGCGCAGAATTACCGGCTGTTGAACCAGCTTGACGATTGTTTCCGCCGCGCCGTGGAGGATGACGGCGTGCGCGCCATCGTGCTGGGTGGGCAGGGCAAGCATTTTTCCGCCGGGCATGATCTGGGCACGCCGGCTAAGGACCGGCATCTGCCGCGTGAGCGGGTGCATCTGTGGGGCGACCACCTGACGCGGGAGGGGGCGGAAGGGCAATATGTGCTGGAACAGGACGCTTATCTGGGCCTGTGCCGCCGCTGGCAGGAAGTCCCGAAGCCGACCATCGCCATGGTCCAGGGAGCGTGTATCGCCGGTGGCGTGATGCTGGCCATGATCTGCGACATGATCGTGGCGTCGGACGATGCCTATTTCCAGGATCCGGTGGTGCGCATGGGCGTGCCGGGCGTGGAATATTCGGCCCACATGTTCGACCTGCCGCCCCGCATTGCGCGGGAATTCATCATGCTGGGCCTGCGTATGCCGGCGCAGCGGGCCTACGATCTGGGCCTGATCAACCGCGTGGTACCGCGTGCCGAACTGGAAAGCCAGACAGCCGCCATCGCCACCGAACTGGCGGCCCATCCGGCCTTCGGCATGGCCCTGGCCAAGCAGTCGATGAATTTCGTGGAGAATATAAGGGGCAAGCGCACCTCCATGGATGCGCTGTTCCACATGCATCACCTGGCCCATGCCCATAACCAACTGGTCACCGGCAATCTGGTGATGAGCATGGGGGCTAAAGCCATGTCGGCTGCCAACAAGGCAGCGGCCGGCGAGGGGGGGAAGGTTTGAGCCATGGCCATTCCGGCAAATGTAAAGAATGAACCCCTGGTCCTGCCCAATCTTCCCCTGTTGTTGCGCGATGCGGCGACGGTAGTGCAGGCATTCGTGGCAGCGGTGCGGGCACCCGTGCTGGCCCGCATCGCTGTGGGCGGCAAGGTTGACCGGCGGCTGGCTGACCTGGAACAGCATATCGTCCATGGCTATGGCTGGTTCTGCGCCTATGCCGAACTGTTGAATCAGGTGGCCGGCTGGGCGGAACGGCTGGACGGGGATGGATTGTTCGGCGAGACCGAGGCGCTGCTGTCACAATTGCTGTTCGCCGAATATGCGGCCCAGCTTTCCGGCGGCATCCCCATGAATCAGGGGGAGGTGATCCGGGCATCCGATCTGGCCGACGATCCTGCCACTCTGGCTTTGTTGCAGGAACCGGTCCTGGTCAGGTTGACGCGGAGTGCCACCCAGGGGGTGAAGACCCGCATTGCCGAACTGCTGGTCGCCGCGCGTGGCCGCCCGACACTGGAACGCACGGGTCTGGACGAGACGATGGAGATGGTCCGCGACCAGTTCCACGTCTTTGGAGAGGAGAAGATCGCCCCCTTTGCCCATGACTGGCACCTGAAGGATGAGTTGATCCCCATCGGTCTGGTGGAGGAGTTGGGCGCCATGGGCGTGTTCGGCCTGACCATTCCGGAGGAATATGGCGGCCATGGCATGGGCAAGACCGCCATGTGCGTGGTGTCGGAGGAATTGTCGCGCGCCTGGATCGGCGTAGGCTCCCTGGCCACACGGTCGGAGATCGCGGGCGAACTGATCCTGTGCGGTGGCACCGAAGCGCAGAAGCAGGAATGGCTGCCCAAGATCGCGTCCGCCGAAATCCTGCCCACGGCGGTGTTCACCGAGCCCAATACCGGTTCCGACCTGGGGGCCTTGCGCACCCGCGCCGTGATCGAGGGCGGCGATTATGTGGTGACAGGCAACAAGACCTGGATCACCCATGCCGCCCGGGCCGATGTGATGACCCTGCTGGTCCGTACCGACCCGGCGACGACGGATTATCGCGGTCTGTCCATGCTGCTGGCGCCCAAGCCGCGCGGGACGGAGGCCGATCCCTTCCCGGCGCAGGGCATGAGCGGCGGGGAGATCGGCGTCATCGGCTATCGCGGCATGAAGGAGTACGAGATCGGCTTCGACGGGTTTCGTGTCGATCGTGCCAACCTGCTGGGTGGGGTGGAGGGCCAGGGCTTCAAGCAGCTGATGGCCACGTTCGAGAGTGCCCGCATCCAGACGGCGGCCCGCGCCGTGGGCGTGGCGCAGGCGGGGCTGGAAACCGGCCTGTCCTATGCGCTGGATCGTATCCAGTTCGGCCGGCCCATCATCGAATTCCCGCGTGTGGCCAACAAGCTGGCGATGATGGCCGCGGAATTGCTGGGCGTGCGGCAGCTTACCTATTTCGCGGCCCGGCAGAAGGATGGCGGCAAGCGCTGCGACCTGGAAGCCGGGATGGCCAAGCTGGTGGCAGCACGCGTGGCCTGGGCGGCGGCGGACAATGCCTTGCAGATCCATGGCGGCAACGGCTTTGCCATGGAATATGCCGTCAGCCGGTTGCTGGCCGATGCCCGCATCCTCAATATCTTCGAGGGGGCAGGTGAAATCCAGGCGCAGGTGATCGCAAGGCGTCTGCTGGATGGCGGGAATTAGAGCGTTTGGGGAGCGTAGGACGTCGTTGCGGCGGCGCCGGCGCCTGAGGCACTGAAAGAGGAGCAGCCGGATGGCGGTGCTGCATATCAATGGCCGGGATGTGACGCTGGCGGCAGCGGCGGATACCCCGCTGCTCTGGGTCATCCGTGACCATCTGAACCTGACCGGCACCAAATATGGCTGTGGCATGGCCCAGTGCGGGGCCTGTACCGTGCTGGCCGACGGCACGCCCATCCGCGCCTGCGTCACCCCGCTGGACAGCGTAGAGGGGATGAAGATCACCACCATTGAGGGGCTGGGCGGTGACCATCCCTTGCAGCAGGCCTGGCAGCGCCACAATGTTCCGCAATGCGGCTATTGCCAGTCGGGCCAGATCATGGCGGCCGTTGCCCTGCTGACAGAGACGCCCAAGCCCAGCGATGAACAGATCACCGATGCCATGTCTGGCAATATCTGCCGCTGCGGCACCTATAACCGTATCAGGGCCGCCATCAAGGATGCCGCCGGCCTGGGTGAAGGGGGACCGGCATGAGCGCGTTCAAACCCAGCCGCCGTACCATTCTGTTCGGTACCGTCTTGGCGGTCGGCGGCGGTGCCCTGATGATCGGACGGATGTGGCCCGATACCCAGAAGACGGAAGCCGCATTGGCCGAGTTTGGCCCTTTCCTGCGCATCGGCTCCGACGGCACCGTTACTGTGATCGCCAAATTCTCCGAACTGGGCCAGGGCGCACAGAGCGGTATGGCGGCCCTGGTGGCCGACGAACTGGACGCCGACTGGTCAAAGGTGAAGGTGGAAACCGCGCCGGCCGATCCGACCCGTTTCGCCCGGCCCTCTTTCAAATTGCAAATCACCGGCGGTTCCGCTTCCATCAGTGACAGTTGGCTGGAACTGCGCCGCACCGGTGCCGCCGCGCGTGCGGTGCTGGTGCAGGCGGCGGCGGCCGAATGGGGCGTGCCGGTCGGCGAAGTGTCGGTGCGCGATGGGGTGATCGCCCATGCCGCCTCAAACCGCAGTGCCGGTTTCGGTGATTTCATCACGGCGGCCGCCCGCCTGGTGCCGCCAGCCGAGCCTGTGCTGAAGCAGCCGGCAGATTTCCGCTTGATCGGGACGGAGTGCGCCACGCGCCTGGACGCGGCAGCCAAGTCCACGGGCAAGGCTATCTTTACCCAGGATGTGCAGTTGCCCGGCCAGTTGGTCGCCATGGTCGCCCATTCCCCGCGCTTTGGCGGCAAGGTCGCACGGTTTGACGATGCGGCGGCAAAGGCGGTGCCGGGCGTGGTGCATGTCGTGGCCGTTTCCAGCGGTGTCGCGGTGGTGGCCAGAGATACCTATGCCGCCCGCCAGGGCCGCGATGCATTGGTGGTGGAGTGGGACGATACGGCAGCGGAAATGCGCTCATCGGACGCCATCCAGGCCGAGTACCAGGAGATGGCGGCGGGCGGGCGCGAGGCACCGTTTGCACCCTTCGTCACCCATGGCGATGCAGCGGCCCTGCTGGGCAAGGGCGACAAGATCATATCGATGGATCTCGCCCTGCCGTTCCTGGCCCATGCGACGATGGAGCCGATGAATTGTGTGGCGCAGGTCGATGGCACGCGCTGCCGCCTCAGCTTCGGTACGCAGAACCATACGGTGGATCAGCGCAACATCGCCAAGCTGCTGGGCGGTACGCCGGAGGAGGTGGAGATCATCACCCTGCCGGCCGGCGGCAGCTTCGGTCGCCGCTCCGTCGCCACGTCGGACTATCAGCGTGAGGCGGTGGAGATTGCCCGTGCCGTGGGAGGCTTCACCCCGGTCAAGCTGGTCTGGACACGTGAAGATGACATGGCCGCCGGCTATTATCGGCCGCTGACCCATCACCATGCCCGCGTGGCGCTGGACAAGGATGGCTATCCCGCCGCTTGGGAACATCGGCTGGTCACCGCTTCCATCCTGACCAGCACGCCCTTTGCCGCCGCCGTCCAGGAGGGCGTGGAAAAGCACGGGGTGGAGGGGACAATCGACAGCCCGTACCTGAAGGCTACGCCCGCCGTCGATGCCAAGGTCTATCACCCGCCCAGCCGCATTCCGGTACTGTGGCTGCGTTCCGTCGGTGCCACGCATACGGCCATGGCGATGGAACACATGGTCGACCAACTGGCCCGCAAGGCCGGCATCGACCCCGCCGATTACCGCCGCGAGCTTTATCGCCGCGCCGGGGCTGACAGCCATCTGGCCGTGCTGGAACTGGCGCTGGAGAAATCCGGCTGGGGCACGGACCTGGAGCCCGGCTGGGCTCGCGGGCTGGCCGTGCATCATTGCTTTGGTTCCACCGTTGCCAATGTCGCGGAAGTGTCACTGGTCGATGGTGAACCGCGCGTCCGGCGCGTCACCGTGGCCGTGGATTGCGGCATCGCCGTTTCCCCCGATCAGGTGCGGGCACAGATGGAGGGCGGCCTGATGTATGGCTTGTCCTACAGCCTGTTCGGTGAGGTGAAGATTGTGGATGGTGTGGTCGAAACCACGAATTTCGACACCTACCGCGTGCTGCGCATGAACGAGGCGCCGGCGGTGGCGGTGCATATCCTGCCATCCGACAAGCCCCCCACTGGGGTGGGGGAACCGGGCACACCCGTCATCGGCCCGGCGGTGGCCAATGCCCTGCTGGCCCTGACGGGCAAGCCGGTGACGGCCTTGCCGCTGGTCAGGGCGTAAAGAGGGGGGGGCGGAGCCCCCGCCATGATCACAGTCGTTCGATGATCGTCACATTGGCCATGCCGCCCGCCTCGCACATGGTCTGCAGGCCGTAGCGCTTGCCATGGGTGTGCAGCGCGCTGACCAGGGTCGTCATCAGCTTGGCGCCGCTGCCGCCCAGTGGGTGGCCCAGGGCGATGGCGCCGCCATGCACATTCAGGCGCGACGGATCGGCACCCAGCACCTTGGCCCAAGCCAGGGGTACGGGCGCGAACGCCTCGTTCACCTCGTAAAGGTCGATCTCGTCCAGGCGCAGGCCGGCCTTTTTCAGTGCCTTCTCCGTGGCCGGGATGGGGGCTTCCAGCATGATCACCGGGTCATGGCCCAGCACGGTCATCGTATGGATGCGGGCCAGCGGCTTTGTGCCCAGGCGCTTCAGTCCGGCTTCGTTGACCACCAGCAGGGCGGCGGCCCCGTCACAGATCTGGCTGGCATTGGCGGCGGAAATGCACCCGCCCTCCTGTAACAGCTTGACCGACCCGATGCCTTCCAGGGTCGCCTCGGCGCGGATGCCCTCGTCGGCCTCATGGATCAATGTGGTGCCATCGGGCAGGGTGACGGTCAGGGGCACGATCTCCCCCTTGAAATACCCGGCCCCAGTAGCGGCTGCCGCGCGCTTGTGGCTTTCCAAGGCGTAGCGGTCCAAATCGTCGCGGGTGAAGCCATATTTCGCCGCCAGCATCTCCGCGCCCTTGAACTGGCTGAAGGGGGTGTCGGGATACCGTGCCTCCAGGCCAGGGCTACGATAGGTGCCATAGCCATGCTGGGCCGGCAGGGTCCAGGGCAGGCCCATGGGTACGCGCGTCATGCTTTCCACGCCCGCCGCGATCACCACATCCATCTGACCGGTCATCACCGTCGCGGCCGCGAAATGCAGTGCCTGCTGCGACGACCCGCACTGGCGATCCACCGTGGTGCCCGGCACGCTTTCCGGCAGGCCGGCCGACAGGGCGGCATAGCGGCCGATATTGGCGCCTTGCTCCCCGCCGGGACAGGCGCAGCCCATGATCACATCCTCAATCGCGCCGGGGTCCACGCCCGATCGTTCCACCAGGCCCTGCAGCACCGCGCCGGCCAGATCTGTGGGATGCCAGCCGGCCAGCCGTCCCCCCCGTTTGCCGCCGGCGCTGCGCGCCACGGCGGTGATGAACGCCTCGGACATGGTTCCTCGTTTTGGCTTTTAAAATTGCGTTGCCGGATACAATTTCATTGCCGCCATCTCTCGTCAAGCGCATTATCCAAATGAATTAAATGAACGCTCTGGGAGGGGCCATCCCCATGCTGTCAATCCGTTGGCGCTCGCTGCTGTTCGTGCCGGCCGATGACGAGATGCGGCGGAGCAAGGCGGCTGCGTCTGGCGCCGATGCCGTGATCCTGGACCTGGAGGACGGCGTGGCGCCCGCGGCCAAATCTGTGGCCCGCGCCGTTATTCAAGAGGCCGCGGCAGCGATTGCCGCTGCCGGGCCGGCGGTTGTGGTGCGTATCAATGCCGGTTGGTTGGCGGCCTTGGAGGATCTGAAGGCCGCCATCGGTCCCAACGTGCGGGCGGTGATGGTGCCAAAGATGGAGGATGTGGCCCGCCTGACGGTGCTGTCCGACATCATGGGCGAACTGGAGGCCGAACGCGGCCTGCCGCCCGGACATACTGGCCTGGTCGTGCTGGTAGAAAGCCCGGCTGGCCTGGCGGTGGCGTCTGCCCTGGCCGCCTGTCCCCGCGTCATCGGCCTGGCCCTGGGGCCGGAGGATTTCGCCGCTTCCATGGGCGTGGCGCCGACCCCGGCGCTGCTGGACCTGCCCAGCCGGCAAGTGGCGTTGGCGGCCGCCACCCATGGGCGCATGGCCCTGGCGGTGCCGCTGTCCATCGCGCAGTTTCGTGATGTGGATGCCTGCGTCGCGGCGGCGATGAAGGGGGCGGAATATGGCGTCACCGGTGCGCTGTGCATCCATCCCAATCAGGTCCGCGCCGCCTCCCAGGCGTTCCAGCCGACGCCAGCGGAACTGGATTTGGCCCGGCGCATTCTGGCCGCCTGGGACAACGCCCAGGCGGCGGTGACCACGCTGGATGGGGCAATGATCGACCTGCCCGTGGTGCTGCGGGCTCGCGCCCTGCTGGCGCACGCCCGGTCCTGATCAGCGGGCGTAGCGCTTTATCAGGGCGTAGAGATAGTCGCGCCCCTCCATGACGCTGCGTACCCGGATACGCTCATTCACGCCATGAGCGCCATTGCCGTCCGCATCCAGCAGGATGCCGGGAATGCCATAGGTGGGAATGCCGGCAGCACTGAGATAGCGCCCATCGGTACCGGCGGTCAGCAGGGTCGGGATCAGCGGCAGGCCCGGAAACAGCTCCCGCGCCACCGCTTCCGCCGGCTCCACGATAGCAGGATCAAGCGGCGGCGGCACGGCCACCACACCAGCCTCACCCACGCGCGACAATTCCACCTTGGTATCGCCGATGGCGTCGCGCAGCAACTTCTCCGTTTCCGCCACACTGTCGCCGGGAAACAGGCGGCATTGGATATGGGCGCGCGCCCGCTGCGGCAGGGCGTTCTCAGCATGTCCGCCGTCCAATGTGGTGGCCACGCAGGTGGTGCGCAGGGTGGCGTTGTGTACCGGGTGGGCCGTCACGGCGGCGATGGTGGCAGTATCGGCCTTGCCTTGGGCCAGCAGGCGCATCTTCGTCCCCAACTCGCCACCAACGACAAGGCCCATCCGGTCGAAATAGGTGCGGTTGGCATCCGTCATCCGTATGGGAAAATTCAGGTCGCGGATGCGCAACAGGGCCAGAGACAGGTCATATATGGCATTGTCGGCACGGGGGCGGGAACTGTGACCGCCGGGATTGACTGCCTCGATCACGAAGGTCTGGGAGTGTTTTTCCCCCACGGCCAGATATAGCGCCTGCGGCTTGCCATCCGCATCGGTCATGCCATAGCCGCCCTCGTTGAAGGCCACGCCGGCTTCCACCGCATCGCGCCGGTTTTCCAGCAACCACTTCACGCCATTGACGGCCTCGCCACTCTCCTCTCCGCAGGTGAGCGCGATCTTGATGGCGCGGCGGGGGCGAAAGCCTTCTGCCTTCAGCCGGATCAGGCTGTCCACCCATATGGCCGACAGGGCTTTGTCATCGATGACGCCGCGCCCGATGAAGTAACCATCCTCCTGCACCAGCTTGTAGGGATCGCGCGGCCAATCCTCCCGCCGGGCCGCCACCACGTCGATATGATCGACCAACAGCATGGCGGGTGCCGTCACATCCGTTCCTTCCAGCCGGGCCACCAGCCCACCATCCTTGGGATGCCCGTCTGGCACGAACAGATCAGCCTGCCCGGGGCCGAAGCCTGCCGTACGCAGCCTGGTCAGCATGCGATTGGCGGCCAAGGTGCAGTCACCCGTGACGTGGCTGGTGTCGGTTTCAACCAGTTCACGATAGATATCGATGAACGTCGACTGGTCAGGCCGCAAGGGCGGCGGCGCCTCACCCGCCATCGCCGCGAAGGGTGACAGCAATAGAAATCCTGCGGTCGTAATGACGACGAACGGTCTGCATGGCATGGTCTGCCCCGTCAGATATTGCACATTGGTGCAATATCCCATTTGGACTCACCCATGTCCACCTGTTCGCCTCCCTGGCGAAATGCCGGACCTTCCGGGGATCGGGATGCCGGCTTTTGATAAGCCTCGATGACTCGTCGCTTGTAGCCGCCCCAGCTTGCAAAATCACCTGTATGGCACGCTTGCGGCACCGTCGCCGAAGGGCGGCGTAACCGGCGTCGGCATTCTCGACTTGGCACACCTCCCTGCCTAGAGCGTAGGCAGTAGTGCCGGGCAACTGTTGGATCAATGAAGGGGGCGTCCGGAGAACCTTGCTTGGCTATGGCGCGCGATCCACCGGTTCGCGGAACGGTTTCCGGGCGGGTCAGGGGGCTAGGCATACCCCGCTCCTGACAGCGCATTCTATGCACACTTGGAAGACACAAGTCGTCGGATGGCGACGTCGGCGCTTGAGGAAAATCGGAATAAGGAGCCCCCTCCATCGGCGTCAACCTATCGGTGAGACCGATCCCTTGTATCCGTACAAACGGTTTTGGTGATTAGTTTGCAGGCCGTATGGTTGGTGTCATGGGGTTCCGTCGCGGGGCACCCCGATAAACCACCCCATAATAATGACCCGCCGCCATCGGCGGGCAGCAGACGGACAATCCGTTTCGATCCTTAGGTAGACGGACTGATCCGGGAGGAAAATAGCTGTGGCTTTGATCCGCAATGCGCTTGTTATCGGCGGCGGTATCGCCGGCATGTCGGCGACCCTGGTGCTGTCGCGCCTGGGTATCGCTGTGGATGTGATTGATCGGGATCCGGCTTGGCGCGTCTATGGTGCCGGCATTTCCATCACCGGCCCCACCATGCGCGTTTTCCAGCATCTGGGCATTCTGGACGATTTTCGTCGTGTGGGTTATTGCGCCAGCAACACGCGGCTGTTTACCCCCACCGGCCACCCGATCGGGGAGGTGACAAGCCCGCCGGTGGCCCCTGACCTGCCAGCGGATGGCGGCATCATGCGCCCGGTGCTGCATGAGATCCTGGCCAGCCGCACCCGCGCCGCTGCCGCCACTGTGCGCCTGGGCGTGATGGTGGATGCCATCAAGCAGGATGCCGAAGGGGTGGATGTCACTTTCAGCGATGGCAGCCAGGGCCGTTACGATCTGCTGATCGGTGCCGATGGCATCTATTCCCGCACCCGTGGGCTGCTGTTCCCCGATGCGCCCAAGCCGCGCTTTACCGGCCAGGCCTGCTGGCGCGTCACCACCGCCCGGCCAGACAGTGTGACAGGCGTGGAAATGTATCTGGGTGCGCCGATCAAGGCAGGGGTCAATCCCTGCTCGCCCGACCAGATGTATCTGTTCGCGCTGGAAACGATTGCCCCCAACACCCGCCATGCTGAAGCCGACCTGCCCGACCTGCTGCGCCAGCGGTTGCAAGGGTTTGCTGGCTCCATCGGCTATGTGCGCGACGCCATCACTGACCAGTCGGTGGTGAATTTCCGCCCGCTGGAGGCACTGCTGCTGCCCGGCCCCTGGCACACGGGCCGCGCCATCCTGATCGGTGATGCCGCCCACGCTACCACCCCGCATCTGGCCTCTGGTGCCGGCATGGCGATCGAAGATGCCGTGGTGCTGGGGGATGAGCTGGCCAAGAATGACAGCCTGGGCGCTGCCTTCGCCGCCTTCATGACCCGCCGTCAGGACCGTGCGGCGCTGGTCGTGAACAATTCTATCCGCCTGGGTGAGATCGAACAGAGCGGCGTTCACAGCGAGGAACATCCCCGCCTGATGAACGCCACCATGGCCGCGCTGGCCCAACCGCTTTAAGGGGATCCCCCGCGATGACCCGCGTTACTGATATCCGTTATGTTGGCTATGCCGTTACCGATCTTGATGCTGAGCGCGCTTTTTACCGGGATAAGTGGGGCCTGCGTGAAGTGGCGGATAAGGATGGCCTGGTCTATTTCGCCACGGAAGGCCACCCGGAACTGTATGTGGTGCGGCTGCGCCCGGCGGATGTCGCCCGGATTGATGTGATCGCGCTGGCTGCTGACAGCAACGCCGATGTGGATGCGCTGCATGACAAGGTGGTCGCCGCCGGTTGTCGCATCATCTTTGCCCCGCGCGCGCTGACCTCCTTTGGTGGCGGCTATGGTTTCCGCTTCTTCGGCAAGGATGGCATGACGTTCGAAGTGTCTGCCGGGGTGGAGCGGGGGCCGTCGCGGCCTGTGGCTGCCAAGGAAGCGCTGCCGGAAAAGATCAGCCACATCGTGCTGCATTCGCCCGATCACAAGGGCATGGTGGCTTTCTTCTGTGATGTGCTGGGCTTCCGCGTGTCGGACTGGCTGGGCGATTTCATGTGCTTCCTGCGCTGCAATGAATGGCACCACCGCATCGCCATCCTGCCCGGCCCGCCCTGCCTGAACCATGTTGCCTATGACATGGCCGACATGGATGCGATGATGCGCGGCGTCGGCAAGCTGAAGCGCAAGGAGGTTGATCTGCGCTGGGGCCCCGGCCGCCACACCGCCGGCAACAACACGTTCAGCTATTTCACCACGCCGGCCGGTTTCGCGGTGGAATATACCGCCGAGCTGGAACGGGTGGATGAGGAAACCTGGGTGGCCACGGTGCATGTGCCCAGCCCGGATGTGATGGACCAGTGGGGTGCCGGCAGCGGCGGCCCGCAGACCATGCCACACCCGGCCCCGGATGCCGGCCTGTTCCAGGCGGTGGAGGTCTGATCATGGCGCTGTTCCAATATTTCCCCAACAATTACATCTGGAATCTCTCGGTCAATATCGCCCTGGAAAGCGGTGCGCGGATCGGCGAGATTGAGGATATGTGCCGCCCGCTGCTGGAGGCGGCGGCACGGGGCGAAGATGCCGGCACCGGCCAGTTCCTGGCCCAATGGGTGGCCATGGCGGACAAGCTGGTCGGGCTGGCGGAAGAAGACGAGGCGCGGGGCCGCGCCTTTTCTGCCGGGGCCAAGCTGCAACGCGCCTCGCTCTATTACATCACCGCCGAGCGGATGCAGGGCCATGGCCATCCCGGCCGGGCGGAGACCTTTGCCAAGGGCCAGAACGCCTTCCGTAAAGGCACGGCCCTGGCGCGGGAAAACTGCACGCGGGTGGAAATCCCCTTTGGTGACAGCTTCATCCCGGCCTTGTTCACGCACGCGGAGGGCGTGGATGGCCCGGCCCCTTGCGTGCTGTATGTCAATGGTCTGGACAGCTGCAAGGAGCTGCTGTTCTGGTCCTGGCTGCCGCACGCGCTGGCCAAGCGCGGCATTTCCACGCTCTGCATCGACCAGCCTGGCACGGGCGAAGCGCTGCGCGCCAACAACCTGTACGCCACGCATGAAACCGAACGCTGGGCCACGCCCGTGTTCGATTATCTGGCCGCCCGGCCCGATGTGATTGCCGACCGGATCGGCATGGTCGGCATTTCGCTGGGTGGTTATTTCACCCCGCGCGCCGTGGCGTTTGAACCGCGCTTTGCCAGCGGCGCCGTCTGGGGTGCCAACCATGATTGGCGCGAAGTGCAGCAAAAGCGCCTGAAGCGGGAAGGCGAAAACCCGGTGCCGCATTATTGGGGCCATGTGCGCTGGGTGTTTGGGGCCCAGGATATGGATGATTTCCTGGCCAAGGCCGAAGGGATGCATCTGAATGGCGTGCTGGACCGGATCAAGGTGCCGTTCCTGGTGACCCATGGCGCCAAGGACCGGCAGATCGCGCTTGATTACGCCCACCAGACCTATGACCAGCTGGTGAATTCCCCCCGGCGTGAGCTGAAAATCTTCACCGAACGTGAAGGCGGGGTGGAGCATGTCGGTGCGGATAACATGTCGTTCGGTCGTGACTACATCGCCGACTGGTTCGCCGATACGCTGGGGGGACGGCTGGGGTAAGGGGGGGCTGTCTTCTTGAATGTCTCCAGGCTTAATGTTTGTGATTCATAGCCGCTTCACCACCGTCACCCATGCTGCGGCCGGGGTCCAGGGGCCAAAGGCGCTTCGCTCTACGAAACTGGACCCCGGCTTGGCACCGGGGTGACGGTAGAAGGGGTGGCACTGTCTGTAATGAAAACCTGAGAAGGGCAGGCCATGGAAACCCCCACTCCCCCCATGCCCAGCCTGACCATCCTCCCCGAAACCGGCCCGCCGAAAACGTTGGCCCTTTACCCCGGCCAGAATCTGCTTCAAGCCATCACCCCCGCCGGCCGTGATACAATCACCGCCCTGTGCGGGGGTGGTTGTATTTGTGGTACCTGCAGGGTGCGGGTGGTGGATGGCGATCCCGGCCCGATGGGGGAGCGGGAGGCGCAGTTGCGGCGCCAGCTTGCCATCACCGATCCTGCCATCCGGCTGGCCTGCCAGACCCACCCGCCAGGCCCGCTGTCTGTCGCCATCATCAAACCAAGGTGAAACCCGTGCCCCGTATCATTGATCTTTCCGTGCATCTGGAAAATGACGTGCCGGCGGACCCGCCTTTCATGCGGCCGAAAATCCGCTATGCCAGCCATGCCGAAGGGGCGGCGGAATATTGCCAGATGTTCCCCGGCCTGACGGTCGACCAACTGCCCGATGGCGAAGGCCCGGCGGCGGAATGGGTGGAGCTGACCACCCATAACGGCACCCATATGGATGCGCCCTGGCATTACCATTCCACGATGGATGGCGGCAAACGCGCCATTACCATCGATGAGGTGCCGCTGGACTGGTGTTTTCGCCCCGGTGTGAAGCTGGATTTCCGCCATCTGCCCGATGGCCATGTCGTCACGGCGGCAGAGGTGGAAGCCGAGCTGGCCCGCATCGGCCATGTGCTGCAACCGCTGGATATCGTGCTGGTGAACACGGCGGCCGGTGCCGCCTATGGCCAGCCGAATTTCCTGGCCAAGGGCTGCGGCATGGGACGGGAAGCGACGCTGTATCTGGTGGAGCGCGGCGTGCGCGTCACCGGCATTGATGGCTGGAGCTGGGATGCACCCTTCCCCTTTACGGCGGCCAAGTTCAAGGAAACCGGTGATGCGTCGCTGATCTGGGAAGGCCATTATGTCGGCAAGGATGTCGGCTATTGCCACATGGAAAAGCTGTCCAACCTGGAAAGCCTGCCGCCGCATGGCTTTACCGTCGCCTGCTTCCCCGTCAAGGTGCGGGCAGGGTCCGCCGGATGGACCCGCGCCGTGGCGATCATGCCGGAGTGAGGTGCAGCGAAAGGCACTTGATCCTGTGAGTGCTAGCCGATAAAACGTTATAACGTAACTTTATCGGCGTCATCAATCATGTCACTGAATGACAGTTTCCGGGGGGCGGATTCCTGGCGCAAGGCCCGGCCGACAGTCTCTCATCATGCTTTCCATGCTGGCTTTGTTGCTGTGATGGAGGGCAGACCGTTCGACTATGCTTTGCTGGACATGATGACTGAATATGAACAGCACCGGTATGAGAATGGCCGTGAAGTGGCGATGGAATGCCGGCAGGTCCGGCTGAATATCAGGTGGACCCGGCCCGACGCTGTTCCCCGCTTGTTACGTGATTTCATCACTAGCCGCGCCCTGTGCCGTCGGGCACGGCTGCCCCGTACCGATCCCTATCGCTGCCGGTAATCATGGTAAAGGCAGCGGCAGCAGCGACCGGATTCGGTCGGCATCCTCGCGGCTCATGGGGTTATAGATCAGCAGGGTCAGGTCCGGCCTTCCATCCACGGTGAAGGCGGAATATTCGATGGCGATGGCGCCCAGGACCGGGTGGCGCAGATGCTTCACCCCCTCGCCAAAGCCATGGACATCGCCATTCTGCCAAAGACGGGTGAAATCCGCGCTACGGCTGCACATTTCCTGCACGAAAGGCGCTAATTCTTCCTGGGCGCCGGCCCGGGCGATGTCGGCGCGGAAAGCACCGACAACAAAGCGGGCCACGGCCTCCCAATCCTGATTATGGGCTCTGGACCGTGGATCAAGGAAGACCAGGCGCAGGATATTCCGCTCTTGTGGTGGTAACAGCCCATAATCACAGAGCATCAACGCCGCTGCGCGGTTCCAGGCCACGACATCCCAGCGGACAGTCCGGACCAGGGCGGGGCTGGTTTCCATGGCGTCCAGTACACGCTGCAAACGGGGGGACACATCGCCCGATGGCCGGTAGCGAACGTCTGGCAGCCGGCCCAAGCCCAGCAAAAAAAGATGGTCCCGTTCCACATCCGTCAGCATCAGGGCACGGGCGATACGATCCAGCACCTCTGCCGAAGGGGCGCCGCCGCGCCCCTGTTCCAGCCAGCTATACCAGGTGGGGCTGATATGGGCGCGTTGCGCCACCTCCTCCCGGCGCAGACCGGGGGTGCGCCGCCGGCCGCTGCCATAGCCCAGTGCCGCCGGGTCTAGTCGTGCCCGCTTGTCGCGCAGATAGGTTCCCAGGGACGTGTCGGCCATTGATCCTGTTAAACCTTATACCTGTATAATGTCTCGACTTTAACAGTATAGCGCGGTGGGTATTGATGGTCTTCACATAACTGGAGACATTGTGATGCGCGTATTTATAACAGGAGCGACCGGTTGGGTTGGCAGGGCGGTCGTGGCGGAGTTGCTGGACTATGGCCATCAGGTGTTGGGCCTTGCCCGGTCAGCGGACAAGGCCGCACGGCTTGGCCAGAGGGGTGCTGCTGTGTTGCACGGCACCCTTGATGATCTGGACCTGCTGCAGGGGGCCGTGCGGGAGACGGACGCGACCATTCACCTGGCCTTCAACCATGATTTTTCCCGTTTTGCGGAGAATGCGGCCCAGGATCGCCGCGCCATTGAGGCGATGGGTGAGGTGCTGAAGGGCACCGACAAGCCCTTCCTCGTCACCTCCGGCATGGCGATGATTGCGCCGGGCCGGCTGGCGGTGGAGGGGGATGCCCCCCTGTCGGGTCCGTCATATCCCCGCAGATCGGAACTTGCAGCACGCGAACTGGCGGCACTGGGCGTGCGGGCTGCCACGGTCCGGCTGGCCGCTTCCGTGCATGGGGTTGGGGAGACACATGGTTTTGTGCCGATCCTCATCAATCTGGCCCGGAAGACCGGTGTGTCGGCTTATATTGATGAGGGCTTGAACCGGTGGCCCGCGGTGCATGTTGGCGACGCTGCCCGGCTCTATCGGCTGGCCCTGGAAAAGGAGGGGCTGGCGGCGACCTATCATGCCATCGGCGAAGAAGCGGTTCCCTTCCGGGACATCGCCGAAGCCATTGGCTGCAAGCTGGGGCTTCCCGTTCTGTCGCGTGGGCGGGAGCATTTTGGCTGGTTTGCGGAGTTCGCGGGCGCCGACATGCCGGGATCAAGCGCCCAAACCCGCCAAGGGTTGGGCTGGCAACCGATGGGACCGGACCTGCTGGCCGATATTGCAAACCGCGATTATTACGGGGGCTTTTGAGCGGTGGTGCCGTTCCGGGTGGGAGGCTTCCCACCCGGAACGGCCTGCATCAGAATCCTTCAATCACGATCTTGCCCCGTGCCTTGCCGCTTTCAATCAGCGCATGGGCCTGTTTCAGCGTGGCGGCGTTGATGGGGGAGAGCGTTTCGGTCAGCGTTGTGCGGATGCGACCGGCATCCACCAGATCGGCCACCTGGTTCAACAGCTTGCCCTGTTCATCCATGTCCGGCGTGCCGAAGATTGGGCGGGTGAACATCAGTTCCCAATGGATCGACACGGCTTTGCGCTTGAACCCCATAATATCCAGATTTTCCGGATCGTCGATCAGGCCGAAGCGGCCCTGCGGGGCGATCAAGGCCTGCACCTCTGCCAGATGGCGGTGGGTTTCAGTGGTGGAGAAAACGAAAGCGGGCGCGCCGATACCCAGTGCTTCCACCTGTGCTGCCAGCGGCTTGGCATGGTCGATGACATGATGGGCGCCCAATTCCTTCACCCAGGCTTGGGTTTCCGGGCGCGACGCGGTGGCGATCACGGTCAGGTCGGTCAGGGCGCGGACAAGCTGTATGGTGATGGAACCGACACCCCCGGCCCCGCCGATGATCAGGATGGCATTGGCGGCACCTGGCACCGGGCGGCGGATATCAATCCGGTCAAACAGCATTTCCCAGGCGGTGATCGCCGTCAGGGGCAGGGCCGCTGCCTCCGCATTGGTCAAGCTGGCTGGCTTGCGACCCACGATCCGGCTATCGACCAGATGGAACTGGCTGTTGGCGCCGGGCCGCGTCAGGGAGCCGGCATAGAAGACCGCGTCACCAACGGAAAAGCCGGTGACGGCATCACCCATGGCCACAACCGTGCCCACCGCGTCCCACCCCAACACACGATATTCACCTTCCGGCGGGGTGGCGTTGCGCCGGACCTTGGTATCCACAGGATTGACCGAGATGGCAGCCACCTCGACCAGAATGTCATGGCCTGTCGCTTCCGGACGGGGCAGATCGATATCCACCAGCGCGTCGGGACGGTCGATGGGGCCGGGAATCTTGTAGCCAATGGCCTTCATGGCGCTTGCTCCGTTGCGTCATTGCGATGCATAGGATTTGCGCCTATAGCCGATCTTGTGCAATACGCACAAAGATAGCATATAGTGCTATAAAATATACTTAGTATCAAAAAGGTACTGAAATGGCCAAGGTCCGCCATTCCCGTTTCGACTGCACGCCCGGCTGTTCGGTGGAAGCGGCCATTGGCCTGATCGATGGCAAATGGAAATCCATCATCCTCTGGCATCTGCTGTCCGGCACGCTGCGGTTCAACGAAATCCGCCGGCATGTGCAGAATTGTACACCCCGCATGCTGACCAACCAGTTGCGGGAGATGGAGGAAGACGGGCTTGTTACCCGCACGGTCTATGCCCAGGTGCCGCCCAAGGTGGAATATTCCCTGTCCGATCTGGGCCGGAGCATGGAGCCGATATTGCGGGCGCTGAAAGCCTGGGGTGATACGCATATCGGCCTGTATGGCAAGCCAGAAGGCCATGATCCCCGTGAGGGAGCGTGAAAGCCATTCACGCCAGCCCTGGCCCCTCTATTCACTATCATGGAGGGGCCAGGAGCGGTTGGTCCACCGGTCAGGCGGTCAGCACTTCCGGCTGAGCCATTTTCCGTTCCATCCAGCCGGCAGCGTGCCGGATATGGTCCTGGACATCGGTGAAACGGGGTGTCCAGCCCAGCACCTGACGTGCCATTGCGGCATCGGCGACCAGTACCGCCGGGTCGCCGGGGCGGCGAGCCTCGTCAATGGCATTGATCTGCCGGCCGGTAACGGCTGCGGTGGTCTTCACGATCTCCCGCACGGAGAAGCCTTTGCCAGTGCCCAGGTTCATCTGGGCACTGTCACCGCCGCCCAGCAGCCGGCGCAGTGCCAGCAGATGGGCATGGGCCAAATCGCTGACATGGATGTAATCGCGGATGCAGGTACCGTCCGGGGTATCGTAATCGTTGCCAAAGATTTTGATGCTGGGGCGGATGCCATAGGCGGCTTGCAGCACCAACGGGATCAGATGTGTTTCCGGCTGGTGATTTTCCCCCAGATCCCCTTCCGGATCGGCGCCAGAGGCATTGAAATAGCGCAATGTCGTGAAGCGCAGATCGGTCGTTGCTGCCAGATCGGCCAGGATCGTCTCCGACATCAGCTTGCTGCGGCCATAGGGATTGACCGGCAGCAGGGGAAGGGCCTCAGTGATCGGCATCACCTCGCTATTGCCGTAAACGGCAGCGGTGGAAGAGAAGATCAGCACCGAAATGCCAGCCCGGGCCATCGCTTCCGTCAATGCCATCGTGCCGGCAACATTGTTGCGATAAAATTTGGCCGGCACTTTCATGGACTCGCCAGCTTCGATGGAAGCTGCGAAATGCAGTACCGCAACCGGCTTGTGCCGACGGAAAACATCATCCAGAAAGCCGGGATCTTCCAGCGACCCCACTTCCAGGGGACCCCATTTCACCGCTTCTGCGACGCCATTTGAAAGATTATCCACAGTGACCGGCAGGAAGCCGGCCCCAGCCAGGGCCTTGCAGGTGTGACTACCAATAAACCCGGCGCCGCCTGTGACGACAACCTTGGGTGCAACCATGATCAATTCCCCTGACTATTGTTATGCATGTCCTGCGCCTTCAGTGGCGCACCGTCCTCATGTGCATTGCTTCTTCGATCACTGTGACGGCGCAGGCAAGGAAATTCCGTGGGATCAGGGGCTCGAGAGAGGTTGGGGTTGATGCGCGTTCGCCATGAGGGGGCTGGAACATCACTTGGGGCCGGTCCGCCTTGACGCATGTTCCGGTCGTCTGGGGCGGGAGACTGATTGCAAGCTGTCCATCTGCCGGGCTATCTGAAGTCAACTGTCTTTGCAGGAAAAGGTAAGGGTTGATGAGGTCATCCGGACAGGAGCGCAGCCACACGGTCGTTGTGGCGGGAGGGGCTGGCTTTGTCGGTTCCCATCTTTGCGACTTCCTGCTCCGGCAAGGAGACAGGGTGATCTGCGTCGATAATTTTCTGACAGGCACCCGGCACAATGTGGAACGGCTGAGCGGCAATCCTCTTTTTTCCCTGATAGAACAGGATGTCATTGATCCGTTGCAGATCGATGGTCCCGTGGATGAAATATATAATCTTGCATGTGCGGCCTCCCCGCCGCTTTATCAGGCGGATCCGGTCCACACCATGATGACCTGCGTCGTGGGGACGCGGAATCTCCTGACCCTGGCTGAGGCCAAGGGGGCCCGATTCCTGTTGGCATCGACCAGCGAGGTCTATGGCGACCCCGAACAGCACCCTCAGACCGAAGAATATCGTGGCAATGTCAACTGTACGGGCCCCCGTGCCTGTTATGATGAAGGCAAGCGCGCTGCGGAGACATTGTCCTTCGACATGTTGCGGCATGGGCGGGCGGATGCCCGTGTTGCCCGCATCTTCAATACCTATGGTCCGCGCATGTTGGAAAATGATGGCCGGATTGTTTCCAACCTGATCTGTCAGGCATTGCGGGGGCAGGATTTGACCATTTATGGCACAGGCACCCAGACCCGTTCCTTCTGCTATGTGTCGGACCTGATAAAGGGACTTGTGGCATTGATGGCGGTAACGCCCAATCCAGGGCAGCCCGTCAATCTGGGTAATCCTGTGGAAATTACCATCCTGGACCTGGCGGATCAGGTCTTGCGGAAAACAGGCGCCCTGTCCCGGCTGGTTCATCTGCCCCTGCCGCAGGATGATCCGCCCCGGCGCCGGCCGGATATCATGCGTGCTTACACCTTGCTGGGGTGGCAGCCGGAGGTCGGGCTTGATGATGGCCTGTCCGCGACCATCAATTATTTCAAACAGGCGCTGGTTTCCCCCTAAGACACGGTCGCCCTGGCGGGCACAGGCCATAAGGGTGCCTGGCAATCTGTACGGCCATGATCTTTGAGGCCGCTGGCAGACGGGTCTATATCCACTTTGGGCAGTAGCCCCCGCACTTTCCGGCTTGAGCCGATGGACCGATGGATGCGCGCGACAAAAAACAAGCCGGCGGATGATGGCCCGCCGGCTTGTTGCACTTATTTCAATGGTAGCCAGACCGTTTACCGGTTACTGGGCCAACTCGTCAGCAATGGCTTCGCTGCTTTCATCCTTGATGGACATGGCCTCGGCCTCCTGCTGCACGACGCGCAGCACGCGGGCGATGAATTCCTGGTTCCAAAGGCCGCGTTCGGCAGCTTCTGCCTTGGTCGGAACGAAGCTTTCGATTTCCTCCCGGGTCAGGATGCCCTTGGCGGTCAGGACACGTTCCAGCGTGTCCAGCCGCTGGCGCGTGACCGCCAGTTCCCCGGCCAGCGTCATGGCAATGGCCATAGCGCGTTCGGCCTCCCAGTTATTCAGGAATTGCGGGCGCTTGCCCGTGGGTTTGGCCGATGCGCCGGCCAGGGCCTGTTGGATCGACATTACGTAACCTCCTTGCGGGCACCCACGACGTGCCAGGCGGCCTTACGGCCATAATCTTCGCCATTATCATCGGCGGCATCGGGGAAGACAGCTTTGTCCACCACCGCCGTCACGCCGCCATGGATCAGGCTTTCCTTGGCGAAACCGGCCTGCACCATCCAGGCGTCCAGGTCCGCCTCGTGCATCTTGGTCCAGAACGGCTCTGCATTGTAGAAGGCGTCCCAGTCACGCATCGCCTGTTCAAACAGCGGCATTTCCGGGGAATATTGCGGCTGCTCGACATGCAGCACGATGCCGCCCGGCGCCAGCAGACGATGGGTTTCCTTGAAGATGCGCTGCATGGAGCTGTAGCTGGTTTCGTGCAGGAACATGGTCGTCTGCACCCAGTCGAAGCTGCCATCGGCGAACTGCGGCAAGCTCTCCACATTGGCCTGGACGAAGCGCACATTCTCCACGCCCAGGCTTTTGGCGCGGGCCAGACCATAGCGCAGCATGGGCGCACCGACATCGACGCCGATCACTTCAGCATCGGGGAAGGCCTGGGCCAGCGGCAGGACATTGTGGCCGAGCCCGCAGCCCATATCCAGGATGCGCTTGGGCTTGAAATCGGGCAGGTTGCGCGCCACCCAGCGCGCCACCGCCTGCCCGCCGCCATCGGACCATTGCCCCAGCATGCCGCCGGTGGTGGCGAACAGGCCGCTATCATAATTGGCGGCATTGGCGACATCGCCGGGGCCATATTCGGTATGGTAGCTGCCGGGCATGCAATGATGGTCGATGGCGGCCACATAGCGCGGCAGTTCCAGCGACGGATCAAGCTGCAGGCGCGGATCGCCTTCTGTCAGCGCGGCGGCCCGCGCGGCCAGTTCCTCGCGTTGACGCAGCGCCACCCAGCGGCCGGCCTGCTGGCGCATTTCCATCGTATTGCGGCGCAGTGCCGACCAGACCTGCCAATAAGGGTCCTGGATCAGGGCGCGGCGCACATCATGGCGGGTGTTGAATGCGGCACCCGGTGCGATCCGCGTCTCAAACGCTGTCTTCACCGCCGGCATGACCCGGCTGGCCAGATGGCGGTTCATATGGGCCAGGAAATTGAAACGCTCGATCTCATCATGCGTCATTTCCGGGAAGATGCCGTGCTGGCCAACAACACGATAATCGGGCGGGCCATCATAGGCGGCCAGCAGCGCCTCTCCGCGATCCATCACAGGCTTACCCGAGCCATCCATGATCGTTCTCCGCTGTTCTATTATTTCGGGGGCATAAGCGCCCTTCGACCCTGAGCTTACGGCTGGTTTTGTTCATTCCAGCACACCCAATTGTCAATCTGCACAAATTCGATTTGTGTCTAAACAGCGACATTTAATTGTCCGGACATAATTGATTTGGATCAATGTCGGCTGTCTCCGCCCCCCGCACTCTGCCCCATATCAACCGGAAAACCGGTTGCGGAAAAATGGACAGAAGGGGCATCGGGCTATGGATTTCATGGGCATGTATCTGGATGAGCATCTGATGCTGCGCTGGGCGCATATCATTGCCATGGCATATTGGCTGGGGGGCGAATGGGGGGTGTTCAACGCTTCCCGTCCGCTCACCAACCCGGCCTTGAGCCTTGCGGAACGCAAGCGGCATATGGAAACCGCCTATCGGATCGACGTGCTGCCGCGTACCGGTATTGTGCTGCTGCTGCCGCTGGGCCTGCATATGGGATATAATCTCGGCGTGCAGCCGCTGGGTGGCAATTGGCTGGTCGGGATGTGGATTTTCACCGCCGCCTGGGTGGCGCTGGTGGTGACTGCTTTCTTCAAGCGCAAATCACCCTTCTACATGGTGCTGACGAAAACGGATGAGGCGATCCGCTATGTCGTGATCCCGGCTTTGTTCTGTGTCGGCCTCTACAGCCTGATCACGGGCGGCCCGTTCTCCGCCGGCTGGTATGCCGCCAAGGTAACCATCTTCTCCGGCCTGCTGATCATCGGCCTGCTGCTGCGCTACATCATGCGGGACTGGATCGTCATCTTCAAACGGCTGGAAGCAAATGGGCCTTCGCCAGAACTGGAAGGGAAACTGGACCGGGCGCTCGCTTTCGGCCGCAAGCTGGCCTACCTCTATTGGGGGGGTATCATCACCATGGCCTTCCTGGGCACGGTGAAACCGTTCTGATTGGCTCCCCGGTTTCAGGGCAAGGGGCAATGGTGCTGGAAACCGGTCGCCCCTTGCCTGAAGATGCGGCCCGTGAGGCTGGGCCAGGGGGCCGGGTGCCACGGCACGGGTGTTGGAACGATCCTGATGGAACTGCGCGATCTGGAATATTTCCTGGCCGTTGTCGATACCGGCAGCATGACCCTGGCGGCGCGGCAGAAAGGGTTGAGCCAGCAGGCCTTGTCCAAAAGTCTGGCCCGGCTGGAGGATGAACTGGGGGTCATGCTGCTGGAGCGTACGCCCAAGGGCGTCCGGCTGACCCGGATGGGGGAAGCACTATTGACCCGCGCCCGTTCCATCCTGGGGGAGATGGGTCAGTTCCGCCGGGATCTGGATGTGGCGCTGGGGCGCAGCAGCACCCAACTGGCGCTGGGTGTCAGCCCGGCCGCTGCCGCCGGCATCGGCAGGCAGGCCATTCCCCGCTTGCAGCGTCTGTTTCCCCGGCTGCATCTGCGGGTGGAAGCAGGGGTAGAGCCCAGTTTCACCCGCATGTTGCTGGCGGGGGAGATTGATCTGGCCGTCACCACCAGTGCCGCTGTCAGCGATGCCCAGATTGTGACGACTGAGTTGGGTCAGGAACGGTGGGTGGTGGCCGGTCGGCAAGGCCACCCGCTGTTGAGCCGGGCGGAAAGTCTGGCCGATCTGGCGGCGGGCGATTGGATTTATGGTCCGATGCCGGACGGGCTGGATCAGCGGATCGACCGCCATTTCGCGGAAAAGGGTGTCGCCCCGATCAAGCCGCGCATCACGTCATCTTCCATCCTGTTCGGCCTGTCGATCCTGATCGGGACCGACCTGCTGGCGATCTTGCCCCGGTCCATGGTTGGGGGCGCCACCGGCCTGATGGGCCGCGATCTGGCAGATGGGGCGTGGATGACGCCGCTGATCGTCATGCGCCGGCGTCGTGCCGCCGCTTCGACATTTGAGACCAGCCTTATCGACATCCTGACGGAAGAATCGCGGCGGTTGAACGCCGCGATCTGACCTGAGAGGGGGGCAGGCGGGGATGGTGGCATCCCCGCCCTTGGCTCACGCCGCCCTCCAATCCGCCTAAAGGTCAACCTTCAGGCGGATTGATATCAGTCCTTGGCGCCGCGGGAGATTTCCTTCACGCCAACGACATAATCATCCGCCCACATGCCGTTGAAGGCGGCACCCTTGGCGGCATAGAAGTTGGTCAGCGCGATGGCCACCTGGAAGGAGAAGTCGGTGGAATAGGCGCGCGGGTCCATGGAGGTCCCGGCCGGAATATTCTGGAACCACTTCATCCATTCTTCCGAACCCCCATTGGCCGGCGGTGCCACGCCGCCATCGGGTACGGCACCCGGCGGCACCAGGGCGGTGATGGCCGGATATTGCGCAGCATTGTGACAAGACATGCAGGAGGTGGTGTTCAGATCAGCCGGACCGTTCAGACGACCATTCCAGCCCAGATGCTGCGGCGGCAGATCCTTGCTGGCGAAGATGATCGTCTCTTTCAGGTTGGGATTGACGACCGTTTCGGTGGGCGGGAACGGGTTGGTCTTGTTGGTCCGGTCCTGCGGATCGTTGCCCCACATGATGCCGACCGGCACCAGATTGTAGAACTTGTTCGGGTTGTTGAGCTGGCCGTTATAGACAAAGGTGCCGAACACCCAGCCGGTCTCCGATGCGCGGCTGTCACGCACGGCGATATCCATCTGCAACAGATGCACTTCGCCCACCTGCCGCTGCGCCGTATTCCAGAAATCCGGCGTGATATAGGCCAGCCAGGTCAGCGGGTTTTCCATGAAGGGCAGGGTGTCGGGATATTTCGGCGCATCGGTGAACAGCAGCTTGGCAAACACCGTGCCCTCCGGGAAGCCGCCGCCATACCGCTTGTCGGTGGCGCGCGGATCGGGGTTCAGCGGGTCCTTCCACATCTGATGCATCGTATAGCCAGCCTGCTCATTGATGAGCGTGATGGCATAGACGGAGTAATTGCCGTTCTGCCCCAACTGGTGGGGACCAAGCTGGCCGGGACTGACGGGCGCTTCTTTGATCAGGCCGTGGAAGCCTTCCGTCCCGCCATTGGGGGGATAGCCGCCATTGGGGCTGGTCGGGTGCAGCCAGGGAATATGGTACCAGTTGCGGACCTTGTTCTCGAACGGGTTCCAGTTCGGCAGGTTGCCTTCAAAGGCATAATCCCGAACCGCCATGATGTATTCTTGCGGATTCTTCTTGAAGTCGATCTTCATGAAGCTCGGCAGCTCTTTCGGCTTGGTCTTCGGGAAATCGGTCTTCAGCTCGAACAAAGGCTGGCTGGACCAGCATTGATAATACTCAGACGGGGAGACCATATAGCCGAAATCCGGGAAGGTGCTGCCCGGCCGTTCATAAGATTCCGGCGAGGTCGCCATATCCATCCTATTCTTGACGTATTCCGGACCCTGATACTTCTTCGACAGTTCGGGGCAGGAAGTCTGGGCTGCAGCGCCGGAAGCGAACAGGCCCAGGGCCAACCCACCACTGATCAGCAAGCGGGAGAGGGAGAAGGCGGAACGCGGTTTTGGCGGGGTGAACGATGACATCTCTCAAATCCTTCCGTTGATTTCTGTTTCTTGCTTCAGGCGGACAAGTCGGTGGCGCGGACTTCGGCGGCGCGCCGCACCTCCTGCACCGTGGCCGGCGCATCCAGCCGGAACAGGCCCGGCAGGCCCCGCTCCAGGCGGGACGCACGGATCGCCGATTTGATGGCCAGGAACACGGTGGTGGCCAGGACCAGCGGCGGCTCGCCCACTTCCTTGGAGGACAGCACACCGTCGGTCGGGCTGACCGGCACATTGGTCAGGTTGCGCGGGAACAGATGGGTGTTCAGTTCCAGCGGGATGGAGGTGATGGCCGGCGGCTTGTAGGTCCAGGTATTCAGCGTGTTGAGGCGGCCCTTCTCATCGCCATCCCGTTCAAACACCAGCATCTCGGAGGTGACATAGCCGATGCCCTGGACAAAGGCGCCTTCCACCTGACCGATATCGATGGCCGGGTTCAGGCTCCATCCCATGTCATAGACAAGATCGCTGGACAGGATCTTCGTCTCACCGGTCAGGATATCCACCTCCACCACCGTGCAGGCGCCGGAATAGGTGAAGCCGACGAAATTATCGAAGGCGCCGCCACCGGCCCCGGTGGTGTGGTAATTGGGGATGACCGGCTGATCATCCACGGGCTTGTAGGTAAGCGCCGGCACCGGCGTGTCGCCGCCGGCAATGGGGGCGGTAAAGGTTGCCGTCAGCCCCACCCGGTATTGATAAGCCAGCGCCACCAGCTTCTGCCAGATGCGGCCAGTGCCGGTGGCAGTGGTCACCACCGCCTTCCAGCCTTCTTCGGGGAAGTCCCAGTAATTGATGCCCTGCTGCTTGCACCAGTCAGGACCGTTCTCGTCTCGCATATCATCGGCGAAGGTCTGCAGGCGGGCACGCATCTGCTGGCACAGGCGCTTCACCGCCTCGCCATTATAGGCGGTGCCGGTGGAGCCACCGGTGCTGGTGGGGTTGGGCATCACATCGGTGCGGGCCGCTTGCACCAGGATCATGTCCAGCGGCACATCCAGGATATAGGCCGCGATCTGGCGCATTTGGGTCAACAGCCCCTGGCCCATCTCCACCCCGCTCTGGTGGATCATGATGGTGCCGTCGCCCTGATAGATAGAAATCAGAGCGGCCGCTTGTTCCAGCATGGCGAGGTTGTAACCGGAACCGTACTTGACCGGCATCATGGCGATGCCGCGCTTGCGCCAGCGGTTGGCGCGGTTGAATTCCTGCACGGCGGCGTAGCGTTCTTCGAACTTGGCCGTGTCCTTCAGATATTTCCACACATCGCGGATATAGCAGTAAGACAGGGCCTGCCCGAAGGGCGTCACATCGCCCTGGGCATAGAGGTTCTTTTCCCGAACATCCTCCGCCCGCATGCCGATGGCAAAGGCGGCATCGTCGATGGCGCTTTCCACGATGATCTTGCCCTGGATATCACCAAAGGCGCGGAAGGCCGTGCTGGGTGCGGTATTGGTGCGGCAAACGTCGATCTGGCTTTCGAAGTTAGGCACCATATAGGCTGCATCGGCGCGGGTCTGGATGCAGTTGGAGACGATGAAACTGCAATCATAGAAGGCGCCGCCATCGCCCCACATCCGGTTCAACAGACCCCGGATCATGCCTTTGGTATCCGGGTTCTGTGCGCCTGTGTCGATGGCGACCTGATATTGGCCGTAATAGGCATGCCGCTTGCCGATCATGCCGGTATCCTGTTCCCGCGTCAGGGTCAGGCGCACCGGGCGCTTGATGGCGTAGGCGGCAACGGCCGCAGCGGCGGTGACGAAGCGTGCCTGTTCCGTCTTGCCACCAAAACCGCCGCCAACCGGCGGCACCACCACTTCCACGGCATTATACTGGGCACCAATGGCCATGGCCGTGCTCTGGTGCATTTCCATGGGGCTTTGGGTGGAAGGCCGCATGGTCAGGCGGCGGCCATCGGCTGGCTCCGCCACGGCGGCCTGTGGCTCCATATAGAAATGGATCTGCCCGCCGGCCTGCTGGGCATGGCCCACCAGCATGCAGGAGGTGCCGTTCAGGCTCACCGACTGGGTGAAGGCTTCCCGGTTCAGCGGGTCGCGGGCCAGTTCCGCCCAGCTCAGGTTACTGCCGGGCCGGGTGATCTTCCAGATATGGGAGACATAAGGGGCGGTCTGCGGCCAGTCCGGATAGATGCTGCCGACACGGATTGCTTCTTCCAACGACAGGATGGGACGCGACCACCAGTCCGGTGCGTCCTTGGGCACCGTAACCGGACCATAGGTGACGCAATTATCCTCAACATATTGTGCGATGGCGGCCGCTTGTTCCGCATCCCCGGCACAGGCCAGCGCCAGCGACTGGCCGACATAATCCACTTGATCGCCGGTGGCAAAGACGGGCTGGTCCATGCCCATACCCTGCAGGTTGATGCCGCCTTTGGGGATGTTGTCGGCAGTGATCAGGTCGATAAAGTCAGGGAAAATAACATCAAGATGGTCGCGCAACTGCTCCGGCGTGATCTTCTCCGTGCTGCCCGGCAGGGAGAAATACCAGCTTGCCAATGCCCGACCGCTCTGGATGAAGGAGGCATTGACACTGCGCGGCGGCAGCGGAATTTCATGGGTGTAATGGACCTGCCCGTTGGCCTGCTCCATCGCCATATATTTGATATAAGGCTGGGAGACGGGGCGTTTCCATTCCTGGATCACATAGGATTGGGTGCCAAAACTCACGGGCCAGCGGCCCCAGGTAATGTCACCCGTGCTGCGCAAACTTTCCGGTACCGGCGCATCCAGCGTGTTCAGGGTATTGATGATGCTTTTATAGAGGAAGCTTAACGCAAGCTGGATGCGGTATTCATTGGTGAAACCCTCATCCGGCAGGCCGGCCATACGCGGCTCCCACCGCGCCAGTTCAGCCCGGACTTCTTCTTCCAGGATGGCGACATAGCGCGGCGCATCGGTCAGTTGCAGCACCTGACCCTGCATCGCCGCTTCTGTATTGGCCGCACGCCAGGGATAGGGCGCGATCCCGCCATAAACCAGCACGGCCTCTGTCACCACCCGGTCCGCCCCCATCAGAAAACGGCTGGTGCCATTGACGATGGTGTGGGAATTCACTTCCCGCAGCGCCACTTTCTGCGGCAGCAGCAGGTCGTTTTTTGTCCCATACGGGATGCGGTAGCGCAGCAGCAGCAGGCGGCCGGGCAGGTCGGCATCGGACACGCATGCATCCACCAGATCGGCCAGTTTCGCAGTGCGCACAGCCACAGGGCTGACGGCAAGATCCACCAGATCAACCGATACATCGGCGGCGACCAGGGCCGTTGCCAGATCGGACGGGAAGGGGGAGCCTGTGCCAGCGGCGATATGCGCCAGCATCATCATCGTGTTGCCGCCCAGGCTGGCGGCGTTGCGCACGATGCGTCCGGCGGTGCGTTCCGCCATGAAGCGCAGCGCGCCCAGGGGGGACAGGGCGGTGGGCAAAGGCTGGTCGGGCGGGACGGGCGGCACCTCCCCCCGTTTTTCCATGACAGCGCCCAGCAGGTCGATCAGGGCGGTATAATCCATGCCGGCGGGCACGGTCAGGTCAACCTCCCCGACCACGGCGGTTTCCCGCAACTCCTTGATCAGATGCAGGTTCAGCAGAACCTTGGCCGCCTGATATTCCTCCTTATAGACGCCATAGCTGGTATTGCCGGCAACCAGCCGGGGCTTGTCCGCGCTGTGCTTCTGCCAGGCGGCGGCGAGGGCATCCAGGTCTGGCGGGGACAGCCAGATCCGGCCATCAGCCGCAACATTCACCCCCTCCGGCGGCAGGCGCGCTTCCGGCGGGAAGGGGATGACCAGGGGGCCGGTCGGGCGCTGGGCCAGCGTTTCCGGGTCGGCCTTGCATTTCATCCGGTGTTCTTCATCCTCCTTCGTCCAGTCGGACGCGAAGGTCTTCATACCGGTCAGGATGGCGCGATAGCCGGTGCAGCGGCACAGGTTGCCGTCCAGCGCCCCCTCAATCTCCCGCTTCGTCGCCTTGGGGTTGTTGGTGATGAATTCCGACATGTTCATCACAAAGCCCACCGTGCAATAGCCGCACTGGGTGCCGTTATTCATCGCCAGACGCCACGCCACCGGGTTCATGCCCATATGGCTCATTTCCGACGGCGGCTCCGGCACTTCCTCCCGCAGCAGCACATTCATGTCGTGATGGTGGCCGGCATGGCCGCAGCCGGGGCCGCAATGCCCTTCCTTCGCCGCTTCTGCCACGCTTTCCAGAACGGCATCACGCTTTTCGGCCGATTCCTCCTGCGCGTCGCTGACGACCGGCGCCGGGATATACTGGTCCAGCGGAACACCCGCACGACCGAAAGTGGGGCTGTGGGCCAGATGCGCCGGGTTGGGCCGGCGGACGGAGCCGGTGCCCTCGATCGTCGTTACGGCCAGCCCGTCCAGCGCCACCACAGGTCGCAGGCAGGAATTAATGGCCGCATGTTCGACCTTCTCCGCCTCCCCGTTCCATTGCGACAGGATCACTGTGCAGCCGCCGCAACCACCCTGGCCGCACGGCTTTTTCGGCCCGATCAGGCCCACAGCGGGGGAGCGCAGGAAATCAATCAGCAGCAAATCCGGTGATGGCGCCGGCACGATGACCTGCTGACCATTCAGGAAAAACCGCACCATGTCGGGGGTATCGGCGGCTTCCGAGGGGGGCTGTGCGGGGAGAATGGAGTCCATGGCGGTAAAAGCTCCGGTTCCGTGGGGGTTGCGGTGACCGTTAAGGATGCGCCGGAAGGGATATGTTATGTCCGGCAAACGATTAAATAGAGAAAAACTATTAAACCTATACACTTTTTTATGGAGACGGAAAGGGGTCATATGCCACCTTGGATAGAATAATATGAAGTTTTAAGTGCCTGCACATTGTGGTGTGCCGGCGCACGTCACAGCCCAGGGGCAAAGGGGACAGGCGATGAAAAGGGTGCTTATGGCCGTTCTGGCGCTCATGCTGTTCTGGCCACAGCAAGGGATGGCGCAATCCGCAACGCCGGCGTTGAACGCTAATGACTGGAATTTCGTGCTGGTGCCGTCGTTTGAGGTGCCGCCGGCCAGCCAGAAGACGAACAATCTGTCCGTTGTCGGCCTCAACCATTCATTGCGATTCGGTCAGATGCTGAAAGGGCTGACCACGGGCAAGGATGGTCAGCTTCAGGCAATCTACGCGCTGACCAGCACAGCCGACACCAATGACATGGCGCCGCTGCAGAGCATCCAGCCCTACGCGCTCCTGACCGACCGGGCCATCAATGTCACCTCGGTCCAGACGGGGAATCCATCGGCCTATAATTCCTCGGCGGCACTGGTGGCGACCATCATGGGCAACCAGCCGCGCGGCACCTATATCCTGGCAGCCCCTGCCGCCGTGATCGGGGAACTGGCCCTGGCGCTTGGCGGGTCTGGCGCCCCGCTGCCTGATGGCACGGATTATCTGGTTCTGGCCGGCGACCGGTTGCCTTTGAGCCTGGGCGTCTATGATGACGGGATCGGTCCCAATCCCAATTACCCGGCGATCCCCTTGCCACCCTTGAGCAAAAGCTGCCCCAGCGCCGCTGTCACGGTGAAGGCGCCGGCCCCGCCGGGCCTTAAGCCCTATACGTCGCAAACAGTGCATCTGATCCGCCATGTGGAGGCGCACCCGACCGACAGTTTCGAAAATGGCAACTATGTCTGCCAGGGCCAGTGGCGGGCTCTGGGCGCTAATGAGCTGCTGATGCGGATCATGAAGCGTCGGCCGGACTATATCTTCACGTCCAACCCGGCGGGACTGATCAATTGCGGTAGCGCCTGTTCCTATATAAGGCCGACGCTGACCGTGTCGCCCTTTGCCATTCAAAGCGAATTGTCGCTGACGCTGGCGCCATTCCAGTGGAATGATCCCGAAGATCTGGCCCGTGCCTTATTCGACCGCGCGTCACCCTATTTCCAGCATAGCGCCAGCGGCGCCACCATTCTGGTCGGGTGGGAGCATGGGAATATCGAAAAGGCGGTGAAGATCCTGTTCGCGTCGGTTTACAAAAATCCGCAGGCTGCGGCCCAACTGCCGGCTTGGTCCTATACGGATTACGACACGGTCTGGACGCTCTCGACCGATAAGGATGGCAACCTGACCTTCGCCAATAGCTGTGAACATATCCCGACCGCCAGTCTGCCCAGCACCTGCCCGGCCTTCTGGCAATAATATCCGTGGCTGGAAATTATGTCCGTTGGCATAAGCCGCGACCCTGGCGGGGGCCTGAACCCCCGCCAGAGAGAAGGTCAGGCCTTGGCCCCGGCGTTGCTCTTCAACCGGGCGGCATCGGTCCAGATGCGGCCACCGATGGCAGTGCCGATGGCGGCAACGGCGGGCACAATCTCCACCCGGCCATAAAGACCGCAGCGGAAATAGGGATCACCCTTCATCAGGGTCTCCACATCCGCCTTGTCCGTGCCGCGGACCAGGAACATGGAGCCGACAAAACCCTGGCCGTCATCGGTCCGCATCGGGCCGGCGGTGACATACCGGGTCCAGTTTGCTTCCGTATGGGACAGATGGCCTTCCATGAAATCATCGCGCAGCTTCAGCGCCTGGGCCGTGTCGGCGATGTCATAGGCCAGCACCAGGAAGGTTGTGCTTTCCAGGCGGGGAACGACGGGGCACGTGTTGCTCATGTTCTCGCTCACGGGTTGAGGACCATTTTGCCGAAATTGCCGCCCGCCATCAGGCGGACCAGGGCTTCAGGTGCGGCGGCCAGACCGTTGACCGGTTCCTCCCGCACGATGATCTGGCCGTCACGGACCAGCGGGGCCACACGGCGGCGGAACGTGTCGATCTCGTTCCAGTAATCGTAAACCACCAGCCCTTCCATATGGGCGCGGAACTTGATGATCGGCACCAGATTGGGGCCGGGCAGGGGGGTAGCAGCCTTATACTGTTCCATCATGCCAACCAGCACGATGCGTGCACCCATGGCCAGATGGGCCATCACGCCTTCCAGGATGCGCCCGCCCACACCGTCATAATAGCAGTCGATCCCGTTCGGGCAGGCCTTGGCCAGATTGGCGGCCCAATCCGGATCGCGATGGTCGATGCAGTCATCAAAACCAAGCGTTTCCTTGGCGAAGGCGCATTTCTGCGGGCCGCCAGCAATACCGACAACACGGGCCCCCATGCGCTTGGCCAACTGGCCCGCCGTGGCACCGACCGGGCCGGTGGCGGCGGAAACGACGAACGTGTCGCCGGGGATCGGCTTCAGCACGCGCACCGTGCCGGCCCAGGCCGTCAGGCCGGGCATGCCCAGCACACCCAGCAAAGCCGTGGCGGGAACGCCTTCCAGCAGCTCAATCTTCTGCGCTGCGAGGCTTAGCGGGCCTTGCGGCACACCGGGGGCCGGCACATCGGCCACCACATATTCCTGCCAGCCGGCGCGGCACAGCACCCGGTCACCGGGGACGAGGCTGGCGTGGCGGCTTTCCACTACGGTGCCCACCGATTCACCGGGCACCACAGCTTCCACCGCAACGGCACCGGACATGTGCCGGCCGCGCAGCGCGCTGGCGATATAGGGATCAAGCGAGACGTGATCGACCTTGATCAGGACCTGATCGGGGCCGGGGCTGGGGCGGGCAACTTCCTCCAGCCGGAAATCCTCGATCACAGGCGACGTCCCCACGGGACGGGCCAGAACGATGCGCTTGTTCATGCGTTGGGGTCCTTCGATTGAGCGCGACAAACCGCTTGTAATTGGTATAATGATATACCATGCATTCTATGCAAGTGCATTTTCGATCTTCTTCGACAGGTGGAGGAAACCGGTATGGCCACGCGCATCGTCGCCCTGTTCAACCTGAAACCCGGCATCGACCAGGCCGCCTATGAGGAATGGGCGCGCAGCGTCGATCTTCCCACCGTCAATGGCCTGACTTCCATCCAGGAATTTTCCGTGTTCCGCTCTGTAGCCATGCTGGGCAGCGATGCCGCCCCGCCTTACCAGTATGTCGAGATTATCGACGTGGCCGACATGGACCAGTTCGGCAAGGATATCGCGGCGGAGACGATGCAGAAGATCGCCGCGCAGTTCCAGGACATGGCCGATGTCACCTTTATCCTGACCGACAAGCTGGGCTGAGAAAGGTATGGATATGGGCACTTCCAAACGTTTCGCCGGCAAGGTCGCGGTCGTCACCGGGTCCGGTCGCCGCAAGGGGCTGGGCGAGGCCATTGCCCGCCGGCTGGCGGCTGAGGGGGCATCCGTTGTGCTGTCGGATATCGGCCGCTCCGCCGATGCCGCTACGCCGGACAGCATGATCGGCGGCCTGTCGGAGATGCAGGCCCTGGCGGCGGAGATCGCCGCCGATACCGGATCGCGGGTGGAGACTTTCACCTGCGATGTGCGCGACCTTGCCTCCATGCGGGCCATGGCGGCCTTCGCGGTGGAGAAGCTGGGCGGCCTGGATATCTGGGTCAATAATGCTGGCATCGGCTATATCATGAAGCCGCTGCTGGAACTGGAAGCCAGCGAATGGCAGGCTGTGATTGATGTGAACCTGACCGGGTGCTTCAACGGCATCAAGGCGGCAGCAGAGATCATGGTCCCTGCTGCCAAGGGTGGGCGCATCATCAATATCGCCAGCCAGGCGGCCAAGTCGGGCTTCCCGTTTGCGGCTGGTTATTGCTCCTCCAAGCATGGGCTTGTCGGTCTGGTACGCTCCACGGCAATTGAGCTGGGGCGCCATCAGATCACGGTCAACAATGTCTGCCCCAACCATGTGACCACGGGGCTGGGCGCCTGGCAGAATGAATATTTCAGCCAGAAGCTGGGCCTGTCGCTGGAAGCCTATCTGGACAGCATGAAGGGCCGCATCCCCATGGGCCGGCCCGGCCTGCCGGAAGATACCGCCGGTGCGGTGGCTTTCCTCTGCTCCGACGATGCCCGCTATATCACGGCGGAAAGCATGAATGTGTCGGGCGGGGAAGAGCCGCATTGAGGTACATTTCCGTTTTGTCCGTCAGATTGTCAGGTTGAGGTTGTATCACCCTCACCGTCACCCCGGCGCAGGCCGGGGTGACGGCAGTAAGAGTCGCGTCCAATTCTATTGGAACCCAAGACTCTACTTGTACCCTTACACCATTGAGGTCACCCCATGCCCGCACCCGCCGATTTCACCTGGCCCAACGGGGCGAAGCTGGCCCTTTCCATTGTCGTGAATGTGGAAGAGGGGGCTGAACAGAATATCCGGGACGGCGACAAGGGCCCGGAGCCGGTGGACGAGCTTTCCGTCCATGTTGCCAAGCCCATCCGCATCCATGGCAATGAAAGCAATTACCAGTATGGCATCAAGGCCGGCGCCCCGCGCGTGATGCGGCTGCTGAAGGAATATGGCGTGGAAGCTACCTTCACCGCAGCCGCCGTGGCGCTGGAGCGGGCGCCGCATCTGGCGGCGGAGATCGTGGAACAGGGGCACGAGATCTGCTGCCACGGCCACCGCTGGACGCACCAGTTCTGGATGAAGGAAGACCGGGAGCGGCAATTCATCCGTGATGGCTGGCAATCCATCGAGAAGACCACCGGCACAAGGCCCCAGGGCTGGCTGTCCCGCTATCTGCATACGGAAGCTACCCGCCGGCTGCTGGCGGAAGAGGGCTATTCCTATCACATGGATGATTATTCCGACGATTTTCCGTTCTGGGATCATGTCCCGATGAGCGACGGCACGACCAAACCCATGGTCATCATGCCCTATGCCATCGACAGCAACGATATGAAGTTCTGGCTGTCCCCGTCCCTGACCCCGCGCGACTGGGCGCAATATGCCATCGACAGTTTCGACTGGCTGTATCGTGAGGCCCATACCGAGGGCGCGCGGATGATGAGCCTGGGTCTGCATCTGCGCATCATTGGCCGCCCCGGTCGTATCGGTGCGTTCCAGACCTTCTTGGATCATGTGAAGCGGCATCCCGATGTCTGGGTGACCAGCCGGGCCAATATCGCCAAGGCTTTCGCCGACGCCGTACCTGCCACGGCCGGTTGAGGATGGCTGGATTCCTGTCCGTCTGGCGGGCGTCTTGGGTGGTGCGCGGCGACGCACGCCATCATCCGGCGGAATGATGCAATCCCCAGTCTTTCAGGGATGAAGGGCTGGGGACGACATCCTTCCCCTTGACGATGAAGGCCATGCCCATGCGCACAAAGTCCCTGTTTCAGGCGTCTATCCTGTCGGCACTCTGTTTGCTGGCATCCGCGACATCCGCCGTGCAGGCCGCCAAACCGATCCAGGCAGAGGTTGGCACCGGCTGGAACCAGGGTGACAAGCTGCCCAAGGTGCGCGTCAGCTATCCCGACGGCGTGGTGGCGGTGCCGGACCTGACCTATGCCACCATCATCGGTTATCGCCCGTTGAAACTGGATGTCTATTTCAAGCCGGGGGCCAGCAAGCGGCCGCTGCTTGTCTATATCCATGGCGGTGGCTGGGCGATGGGCGATTCCCGCGGACTGGCCGGGTTTACCAATTTCCCAGCCGTGATGGCCGATCTGGCCGCGCGCGGCTATGCCGTTGCCGCCGTCAATTACCGTCTGAAATCGGAAGCACCCTATCCGGCCCAGGCCCAGGATGTGGATGCTGCCATCCGATGGCTGCGCGCCCACGCCGATGAATATGGCATCGACCCGACCCGTGTGGGCGTGTTCGGCGATAGTGCCGGCGGGCATCTGGCGGCCATGGCTGCCGTGGATTGCGACCGCACCGTTGCGGTAGAGAAGGGCGATTGCGTGCAGGCGGCCGTGCCCTGGTACGGCATCTATGATTTCACCGTCACCGACAAGCCGCGCCCGCCGGAAGATTTCAAGCCGATCTATGATTTCCTGGGCTGCAAGGATGCGGAGGATTGCGTGGAGGAAATCCGCGCCGTCGGCCCGATCAATTATGTGGATGCCAAGACACCCCCCTTCCTGCTGCTGCATGGGGAGGTGGATCAGGCGGTTCCGCTGATCCAGGCCAAGGTGATGCTGGATAAGCTGAAAGGCGCCGGGGTTGATGCGCGGCTGGTTGAATATGCCGGCGCCAATCATGGCTGGCTGTCTGCCACGCCGGAAGCGACCCGCGACACCCATCTGAAGGCGCTTCAGGCCACCGTCGATTTCTTTGACGAGATTCTCAAGAACCCGTGAGGGGGGGCTTGACCGGGCGGTGTCCCGCTCTCTATTATGTCCGGACAAATAGAAAGTGGGGACCCGCATGGCTGAGCGCTCTTTGTTGTTCGTGCCCGGTTCGCGGCCAGAGCGGTTCGGCAAAGCGCTGGCCGCCGGTGCCGATATCGTCTGCATCGACCTGGAAGATTCTGTAGCACCGGAAGGCAAGGCGGCGGCCCGTGCGGCGGCCATCGACTTCATCGCCGCGCAAGGGGCACCTGCCGGATTGTGGCTGCGCATCAACCCGGTACGCAGCGCCACCGGTCTGGCGGATATCCTGGCGGTGCTGGACAAAGCTGCGGCACCAACCACGCTGATGCTGCCGAAACTGTCCGATCCCGCCGACCTTGCCCTGCTGGATGAAGTGATGGGCGACCGCCCCATCCGCTTCGTGCCGCTGATCGAGACGGCGGTCGGCCTGCGCAACGCCGCTGCCATCGCCACGTCCAAGCGGGTGCATGCGCTGTTGTTTGGCGCGGTTGATCTGTCGGTGGAATTGGGCTGCACCCTGGATTGGGAACCGCTGCTCCATGCCCGCGCCAGTCTGGTGGCGGCAGCCGCAGAAGGTGGTGTCGGTTTGTTCGACGTGCCGCATATCGATGTGTCGGACGCCGAAGGGCTGCAATCCGGCACAGCGCGGGCCAAGGCTTTGGGCTTCACCGCCCGCGCCTGTATCCACCCGGCCCAGGTGGCGGTGGTAAATAGTGTTTTCACGCCCACGGAAGCGGAAATTGCCCGCGCCAATCGCATTGTCGAAGCCTTCAACGCGGCTGGCGGCGGGGTTGCCCTGCTGGACGGCAAACTGATCGAGATTCCCGTAGTACGGGCGGCCCGGCGCGTGCTGGCCGCTGCTGCCGGGTGATGAGGGGATAGAAAAGCACATGGTTCAGAATTGGAAGGAAGTCGGTCCGAACCGCTATCGCGAGACGTTCGGCCGTTATTTCGAAGATTTCAATGTCGGCGACATCTATGAGCATCGCCCGGCCAAGACCGTTACCGAATATGACAACCACCTGTTCACGCTGCTGACGCTGAACACGCATCCGATGCATTTCGATGCGGAGTTCGCCAAGGCCAGCGAGTTCAAGCAGAACCTGGTGGTCAGCCCCTATACGCTGGCGCTGCTGATTGGCATGAGCGTGACCGACGTGTCCCAGAAGGCGATTGCCAATCTGGGCATGGACGAGGTGAAGTTCACCGCCCCTGTTTTCGCCGGCGACACGCTGTATGGCGAAAGCGAAGTGCTGGCCAAGCGCGCGTCGGAAAAGCGGCCCAACCAGGGCATCGTCACCATCCGCACCATTGGCAAGAACCAGAACGGCGTCACCGTCTGCTCGTTCAAGCGCAACATGCTGATCCCGTTCCGCGGCCATGCCGTGGAAGACCGCGTCGAAAATTACTGATCCAGCAAGGGGATTTCACCCATGACCACGCCCCATCCCGGCATCCATCCTGATGATGAAGCCGCCATCCTGGACAGCGTCGAGCGCTGGCTGGCCCGCGAAGTCCGCCCCGTGGCGGAAAAGCTGGAACATGACGACATCTACCCGATCCAACTGGTCGAGCAGATGAAGGAACTGGGCCTGTTCGGTGCCACCATCAGCCCGGAATATGGCGGGCTGGGGCTGCCAGCATCGACTTATACCCGCATCGTCGCCCTGATCTCTGAGACCTGGATGTCGCTGACCGGCATCTTCAACAGCCATATCATGATGGCGACGGTGGTGGAGAAGTTCGGCACCGAGGCCCAGAAGGAATATTGGCTGCCGAAATTCTGCGCCGGTGAAATCCGGGGCGGTCTGGGCCTGACGGAAGCTGATGCCGGCACCGACCTGCAGGCCATCCGCACCCGTGCTATCCGCACTGATCGCGGCACCTATGTCATCAACGGCACCAAGACCTGGATTTCCAACGGGATCGAGGGTGGAGCCGTGGCGCTGCTGGTCAAGACCGACCCGGATGCCCAGCCGCGCCATCGCGGCATGTCCATGATGATCGCGCCCAAGATCGATCCGGACAATGGCAAGCGCTATGAAGGATTCCGCACCGGTAAGAAGCTGGAGAAGATGGGCTATAAGGGCATCGACAGTGCCGAGCTGATCTTCGAGGATTACGAACTGGATGCCGAACGCCATCTGGTGGGCGGGATTGAGGGCAAGGGCTTCCTGATGGCCGTCGGCGGCCTGGAACTGGGCCGCATCAATGTCGCGTCGCGCGCCGTGGGCATTGCCCGTCGTGCGTTGAAGGAAAGCGTGGCCTATGCCCAGACACGGCGGACTTTCGGCAAGCCGATCGGGGAGCATCAGGCCATCCAGTTGAAGCTGGGCGAAATGGCCACCAAGGTCCGCGCCGCCGAACTGCTGGTCCAGGATGCCGCTGCTGCCTATGACCGTGGCGACCGCTGCGATATGGAAGCCGGCATGGCCAAGTATTTCGCGTCTGAGACGGGCGTGGAAGTGACGCTGGAAGCGATGCGCATCTTCGGTGGTTACGGCTATTCCAAGGAGTATCCGATTGAGCGCCTGTATCGCGACGCGCCGCTGATGTGCATCGGCGAAGGCACCAACGAGATGCAGCGCATCATCATCGCCAAGCAGATGATCGCGCGTAATCCGGTGTAATACCAAGGGGCATGGACAATGCCCCTTGGTATCTGCGCCGACCGGCGCGGCGGCGGCTCGTGCCGCCGAAGCCTTTGAGCTCGATGACGTCGAGATCAAAGGCACAGGGTATAAGGGAGGGGTTGTTCCCCCTCCTTTAACACCGTCACCCCGGCGAAGGCCGGGGTCCAGTTCGTAAAGCGAGACGCCTGTGACCCTGGACCCCGGCCTTCGCCGGGGTGACGGGGGGAGAATGGGAGCATCGCGCCCGCCTTGAGAAGGATTGTCCATGACCCGACCCCTTTCCGGCATCCGCGTCGTTGCGGTGGAGCAGTATGGCGCCGGGCCCTATGGCAGCATGCTGCTGGCCGATCTGGGCGCCACGGTGATCAAGGTGGAGAATGCCGCCACGGGGGGGGATGTCTCCCGTTCCACGGGGCCGCATTTCTTAGGCGAACAGGACAGCCAGTTCTTCCAGACCTTCTCCAAGGGCAAGCAATCGGCCAATATTGATCTGAAAAGCCCGGAAGGGCGGGCGGCCTTCAACCACCTGCTGGAAGGGGCCGATGCGCTGATCAACAATCTGCGCGGTGACCAGCCGGCCAAGCTGGGCCTGACCTATGAAGCGGTGAAGGCGATCAACCCGCGTCTGGTCTGCGCCCATCTCTCGGCCTATGGACGGGGCAACAGCCGGCAGGCCTGGCCCGGCTATGATTATCTGATGCAGGCGGAAGCCGGTTTCATGGCGCTTTCCGGCGAACCGGATGCACCGCCGACACGGTTAGGCGTCTCCATGGTCGATTTCATGACCGGCACCATGATGGCGTTTGGCACCGTCTCCGCCATTCTGGGCGCCAAGGCATCGGGGGTGGGTTGTGATGTGGATGTGTCGCTGTTCGACACGGCCTTGCACCAGCTCTCCTACCCCGCCACCTGGTACCTGAATGCCGGCGATCAGATCACGCGCCTGCCGCGCGGCGCCCATCCTTCCATCGCCCCCAGCCAGTCCTTCAAGACCAAGGATGGCTGGGCGATGCTGATGTGCCAGACGCCGAAATTCTGGGAGGAATTCTGCCGCCGGGCAGAACGGCCGGACCTGCTGGAACGGCCGGAATTCAAGGATATTCCCGCCCGCCGCGTGAACCGGCAATTGCTGTCTGACACGCTGGACGCGGTTCTGTCGGAGCGGACAACGACGGAATGGCTGGCGCTGCTGGGCGGGCATGTGCCGTTCGCCCCCATTACAACGCTGGATCAGGCGCTGGATAATCCCTTCGTGGCCGAGGTGGGGATGGTGGAAACTGTCGATCATCCGGATGCCGACGGGGGGGCCTTGCGGCTTCTGTCTTCGCCCATCCGCATCAATGGGCAGCGGCCCAAGGGCGTGCGCGCGCCCAAGCTGGGGGAGGGTGCGTGATGAAGCTGGAAGGGATCAAGGTTCTGGACCTGTCGGCCTTCCTGCCCGGTCCGCACATGACCATGATGATGGCCGACCATGGCGCCGACGTCATCATGGTGGAACCCGCCAACGGCCAGGGCGAGCCGACACGTGCCATCGGGCAGAAGACGGCCGATGGTACCACTGTCTGGTTCCGCAATATCGGGCGTGGCAAGCGGTCGGTGACGCTGAACCTGAAGGATGCTGCCGATCACGCCCTTTTCATGGAACTGGCCGCCTCCGCCGATGTGGTGGTGGAGGCGTTCCGGCCTGGCGTGGTGAAGCGGCTGGGTGTGGATTATGACTCTATCCGCGCCATCAATCCGGGGGTTGTCTATTGCTCCATCTCCGCCTTCGGGCAGGAGGGGGCCTATGCACAGAAGCCCGCCCATGACATGACGGTGCAGGCGCTGGCCGGTCTGGTGGACCTGAACCGGGGCCTGACCGACAATAAGCCCGCCAGCCCCAATATGCCGGTTGCCGACATGGCCGCCAGCCTGATGGCGCTGTCGGCGGTGCTGATGGCGCTGCTGCGCCGGGGGCAGACGGGGCAGGGGGATTATATCGACCTGTCCATGTTCGATGCCGCCCTGGCCTGGACCCCCAATGTCACCGGCCCGGTCTTCGCGGAAGACAGCCACCCGCCGGTGAAGGAGATGCGCAGCTTCGGCGGCTCCGCCATGTACCATATCTATGAAACGGCGGATGGCTGCTTCATCGTGCTGGGCGGGTCAGAGGTCAAGTTTGCGGAAAACCTGCTGACGGCGCTCGGCCGGCCAGATTTGCTGTCCTTTGCCAAGCAGCAGCCGGGACCGGCGCAGGAGCCGCTGCGTGCCTTCTTCAAGGAAATCTTCGCCACCCGGACCCTGGCCGAATGGCAGGATTTCCTGCGTGGGGTGGATTGCTGCTGGGCACCGGTACGCAGCCTGAAGGATGCGTTTGACGATCCGTTCGTGGCTGAACGGGGCATGGTGCTGACCGACAAGGACGGCTACCGTCATATCGGCGTGCCCATCCGCTTTAAGCAGGAACCGGCCCAGCCGTGTTTCGACCTGCCTGCCTTTGGGGATAAATCGGCCCGGTGGTTGTAAGGGGTGGCTCATATGGACTTGAAGTAAGGTCCATATGAGCCTATCTTTCCTGTTGTTACAGGAGGGATAGATGGATGTTGTCCTGCAGCACCCGTCGGCAGCGGACAGAAATGCCATTGCGCTGAAGGCCTATGGCCGCATTGTGCAGCATTGGGGCCTGACCTTGGCCGAAGCGGCGGCCCTGGCCGATATGTCGGACAGCACCTGGAAGCGGGCGAGGAAGCCCGGCTATGTCGCGGATCTGACGCATGACCAGATGCTGCGGCTCAGCGCGGTGATCGGCATCTATAAGGCGCTGGCCTTATACTTCGGGGACGAAATTGCTGCCCGCTGGATCACCCTGCCCAACCAGGGGCCTTTATTCAGTGGTGCCCGACCGGTTGACACCATGATCCAGGATGGCCTGCCGCAGTTCCTGCAAGTGCGTCTTTATCTGGATGCGCTGCGGGGCGGGGCGTGAGGATTGTTTCTATTGCCGACCGGGGTCTGGTCCGCCTGATCCCCGCCACCTACCACAAGCCGCCCAGCCTGCGCGGTTTGGTGGACAGTGACCATGAGATGGCAGTCCTGGCGGAGATTGAGGGCTTGACCAGCGCCCGACTGCGGGCCGAACGCGGACGCAATCTGCATGTCGACCGGCGGGAATTGGCCTGGAGCCGGCGCAAGAATGACCTGCAGATCTATGGTCAGAGCCATATCAACGCCGCCTTCACCTATACCCGTGCTGGCGGCAACCGCTTCAATGATGAAAGCCGGGGTGCCTGGTATTGCAGTTGGAATCTGCTGACCTCCGTTGCCGAAGTGGCATTCCACCGCACGCGGGAGCTTGGCTTTATCGGGATTTACCGCGATACGGCCCGTTATGTCGAATTGCTGGCCGATTTCATCGGCGATTATCCCGACATCACCGATGAACCGGGCCACCGCGCCCTGCATCCCGATCCGGCCATCGGCTATGCTGAGGGGCAGGTTTTTGCCAAGGGCCTGCAACGCGACGGTCACCGGGGCCTGATCTATGGCTCCGTCCGCCAGCCGGGGGAACGGTGCCTAGTGGCGTTCGAACCGTCTGCTATTCAGAATGTCCGGCCCGGTGCCAGTTGGGAACTGCGCTGGGAGGGCACGGCGGACTATACGCTATGCGGGGTGTAGCCACGGGGCCTATTCCAGCGCTGCTGCCACTGCCAGCACCGTGCTGGCATCGCGGCCGATCACCTGAACCGATAGCGACATTCCATCCGGTGACAAACCCGCCGGAACGGCCACCGCCGGGCAGCCGATAAAATCAGCGAGCGCCGTGAAATCGGCCTGATTATGCGGTACCGGATCGCTGAAGGGGAAAGCCGTCTGTGGTGCCGTGGGCAGCAGCACGGCATCCACCTGATCCAGCCAGGCTTGGCCGGCCAGTTTGATGGCATCCAGCCCCTGATAGGCGGCGGCCAATTTGGTAGCGGGCTGCTTGCCGCCCCAGCGCAGCAGGCTCAGGAACTCTGCTGAGAAACCCTCTTCGCTCTCGGCCAGTTTGGCGGCATGGGCGTTCAACCCTTCCACTTCTGATACCAGCAAGCCCAGGCGGCGGGCTTGGCCGGGTTGGTAGCCGGGCATGTCGGCATCATGGGCAACCATGCCCAGCGCCAGCAAGGCGGCGGCGGCATTGTCCCGTGCGGCCCAGATATAATCGGGCGCGTCCACGCGGGCATGCCAGTCCGGCACCGCCAGTTTCAGACCCGTCAGGGAGGTGACCGGTTCGGCCTTTCCCACACCGGCATAGGCTGCCACCAGGGCGCAATCGGCCACCGTATGGCCATGCACACCCACATGGTCCAGCGTGGTCGAAAGCGGGATCACCCCCTCCAGGCTGATGGCGCGGCGGGCGGGCTTGTACCCGGCAAGACCGCAATAGGCGCTAGGAATGCGCACCGATCCCATAGTGTCGGAGCCCAGCGCCGCTGCCGCCAGCCCGGCGGCAACAGCCGCCGCCGATCCGCCGCTGGACCCGCCGGCGGTGTAGCCCGTGCGCAGGGGATTTTCGGTGCGACCGAACCAGACATTATCCGTCGTCGCCCCCAGCGCCCCTTCATGCATGTTGACCGTACCCAGGATGATGGCACCGGCTGCGCGCAGGCGGGCCACGCAATCGGCATCCTGTGCCGCTACCCGATCACGATAGGCGCCGATGCCCGCATGCCAGAAGGCACCGCCAATGGCGATGTTGGCTTTAACCGCAACAGGCACCCCATCCATATCCGACAAGGGCTGTCCGGCAGCCCAGCGTGTGGCCGATGCCATGGCTGCCGCCAGTGCCGGCTCCGCCAGCACCTGGGTATAGGCCCGAACCTGCCCATTCCGCGCCGCGATCCGGTTCAGATATAGGCGCGTGACGGTAACCGGATCCGTGGTGCCATTGCGGTAAAGGGCGGCCAGACCAGCGGCACCAGCGGAATAAAGCATATGGGCGTCGGTCATGGCTTGGCTCTCGCGGACGGATAAAGGTCGTGCTTATGACGGGGCGGGAGTGTCCCGCGCCCCTTACTTCTTGAACCGCTCGTCAATCAGGCGGATCGGCTTCTGGCGCACGTCGATCTGGGTCAGGCCGGCAGTGGCGCGATGGTCCACCAGTTCCACGCCCACCTCGATCCCGATCTTCTGCTTCAGCACGGCGCGGCAGCGTTCCGCCACGCTCTGGCGGTCGGCAGAGCCGGCATTGGTTTCGGCAACGACGATAAATTCGTCACGTCCGGCCCCGTCGCGCACGGCCTTGCAAATATATTCGCCAGCCACACCTTCCACGCCATTCAGCATCGGGCCGATGGCCTGGGGGAAGATGTTGATGCCGCGGATCTTGACCATATTGTCCGACCGGCCAAGGAAGCCCTCGATCCGCTTGAACTCCACCCCGATGCCGGACTTGCCGGGGCGGACCTGGGTCACGTCATGGGTATTGAAGCGGATGATGGGGTGGATATCGTCCTTGTAGATACAGGTGACGATCATGTCGCCCAGCGCGCCGTCAGGCACCGGCGCTCCGGTGTCGATATCGCAGACTTCCAGATACTGGGCGTCTTCCATCACATAAAGACCATCGCGGTCCGGGCCTTCACCGGCGATGCAGCCGGTATCGCCCACGCCGTACCAGTCAAAACACTCCGCCCCGCCCCAGGCAGCCGACAGGCCCGCCTTGTCCTCCTTGCCCAGATGGCCGGAGATCATGCGGATGTTCAAATCCTTGACCGGATCAATCCCGTTCTCCCGCGCCACTTCGGCCAGCTTCTTGATGTAGTCGGAGAAGCCGACGATCACCGTCGCGCCAAACTCCTTCATCAATTGCACCTGCTGGATGGAGCGAGTTTCCACGCCCGTGCCAGCCGACATGAAGATGGAGGAGGTCCAGTGCAGCACGCTTTCGCGCACATAATGGCCGCCATTGATCATGCCATGGCCATAGACGGAATGAACCACATCATCCGGGCGCATGCCCTGGAACCGGTAAAGGCGGCCCAGCAGCAGGTTCTGTGCCTCGCGCCCCTTGGCGCCGAACAGCAGCACCTGCGGCTTTCCCGTCGTACCGCTGGTGGTGTGGAAGACGACCGGCGGGCGTTCCCCAGCCGGATAGCTGGAAAAGGCGGAGAAATCGCCGAAAGGCGGCGCCAGTTCCAGGCTGGCCATGATGTCCGACTTGTCGAAGGTCGGCAGGCGGGGCAGATCGGCGATGGAGCGGATGTCGCCCTTCTCAATCCCCGCATTGCCCCACAGGCGCTGATAGAAGGGCGTAGCCCAGGCGCGGGCGACACAGCGCATGAACAGGCGGTTCTGATGCGTGGTCAACTCGTCCCGGCTGGTCTTCGTGGCAAAGCGCACGAAATCGTCGCCAATCGGATGGTCCTTCTGCAGGGCGTCCCAATCCACGGCGTTAAAATAAGTCTTATGCCCGTCCATAGATCACACTCTCCCTGTTTATTCAGCCCGGCAGACCGCCGGCACGGCGCAGCAGCGCCGCCATATCATCCTGTTCGTCCAACCGGTCGATGTCCTGGATCAGCGGGTCGGCCAGCGCCGTCATCCCGGCGAAATCCAGGCAGGCGCGGAATTTGCGCAGATGCTGTTCCCGGCTGAGCGGCGTTGTCGGGCTGCCCAACTGGCTGTTCACGCGGGTGGTGACACAGCGCCCATCGCTCAACACCGCTTCGGCAATGGCCGGGGTGAAGGCGGCGGGGTCCGGATTATCATCAGCCACCACGCGGATGCGGGCACCCAGGTTGTGCAAGGTCGGGTCGGTCAGGCGACCGGGCGTGAAATCAGCCAGCCCCACGGTGCCGCGCGTCAGCACCACCGCCCCCAGCCAGGCAAAGCAAAGCCGGGCATAATTGGCCGTCATCGCTGCCGGATAGGCTGGCAGGGGACGTCCGACCAGCCGATGGATCAGCGGCGGGGCGGTGTAGGTCAGGCTTTCCAGATTGGCCGGCGTGATGCCATGGTCGCGCATCAGCGCCTGGGTGGCGACAATGGCACCATGGGCGGCGCGGCCGGTGGGGAAGGGCTTGTGGCTGACCTCCGCGATCCGCCAATCCTGGCCCAGTCGGTCCAGCAGGGGGGCGAGGGCGGTGCCTGTCTCGAACATGGCCATATAGCCGAACGGGCCATCAATGCTGCCATCGGTGCCGGGCACCCCGGCCATGGCAAGGTCCAGCGCCATCAGGCTGGCCTGTGCGGCATGGGCTACCTGCAGGGGCAGGCCGGGCTTGCCTTCCACATGGGCCTGCATGGTGCCGGATGCAAAGGCCAGCGCATGGCCGAAGGCGCTGCGCGTGACCTCCACATCCAGCCGGCGCAGGCGCGCCATGGCAGCGACACAGCCGAAAATACCGGCTGTGGCCGGGCGGAAGAATTTCAGCGGTGTGGTCGCGGCCAATCCCAGCGTTGCCGCGATATCCACGCCGGCGGCCAAGGCCGCCCCGAAATCCGTACCGCTGACCAGGCCAGGGAGACGGGCCGTATCCGCCATCAGCGCGGACAGGACAGTTGCCAACGGATGGACGACCGCGGCTTCATGCACACAGTCAAATTCCTGTGCATGGATCTGGTAACCGTTCAGGAACGCGGCCTGGGGCGCGGTCAGCGCCATGCCCCGGCCAAGCACCGGTGCAGCCCCCTCGCCCCCCCAGGCGGTGGCCATGGGGGCGATGTCGGCGGCAAAGGGGGCTTTGGCCCCGGCAATGCCGACCCCCAGCGTATCCAGCAGGAACGTGCGGACCCCATGGCGGGCCGGTTCCGGCAGGGTCACCCATTCAACCGATAGCGCGTGCCGCGCCAGCCTATCCGATGCCGTCATGTTACGCCTTCCCCGGCAAGCTATGGGTCGGCCAGGCACGCGGGATTGGCCCGCCATCCGCCATGGCCAGACATTCCGTGATTAATTTTTCGGCCGCCTTTTCCGCCATCCCGGCGGATCGCATCAGGCTGCGGGCCTTGTCGATGGCCCGGTCATGGGGCAGCGGGTTTTCCGGGTCGCCCAGCGCATCAGGCTGTTCATGAACCCGCAAAGTTCCATCTGCGAGGGCGACGCACAGACGGGCGCCGAAATGGTTGGGATAGGCACCGATATAGGGTTCTGTTGCCAGAACCTTCACCTTGGCGCGCAGCGCGGCGATGGTGGGATCGGCGATGGCCGGCGGGTCGAAGGCCGAAAGCGGCGGCGGGCCGCCCAGCAGGGTGACAGCCACGGCATGCTGGATAGAGAATTTCGCCTCGATCACGGTTTCCGGTGTTGGCCGGTCGCAGAAGCGCAGCGCATCGCCATAGGTCTGCACGGCAACGGCGGAAATGTCGGACAGGCGCAGCTTTTCCTTTTTACATTCCGCCAGGATGGCCAGGGCCGCATCAATGGCCGGATGGGCATGGCGGCAGGCGGGCCAGGGCTTCAGGCTGATATCGCTCAGGCACCAGCCCTGTGGCGTCGCATCGGCCAGTATGGAAGCGGGGTTGGAACCGGCGGCGGTCGCAGCGAACAGCCCTTCCGCCCCCTCCAGGATGCGAGCGGGGCCACGCAGACCGGCGGCGGCCATGCGCGCCGCCAGCAATCCATCGCCTGCCGCCTGGGCATTATGGACCTGCTTGGCATTGGACTGAGGATCGTTGCGCGTTTCCCACAAGCCGCCGGTGCGGGTGATGGCCAGGGCCATCGCATGCGCCAGCCCGTCACGGTCCATACCCAGGATGCTGGCGCAGGCGGCGGCGGCGCCAACCGTGCCGCAACTGGCCGTGCTGTGCCAGACCCGGTAATGCGGGTCGCCCAAGGCACGGCCCAGCCGCACCATGGCCTCATAGCCCCGCACGATGGCGCCTAGCAATGTCTTCGTATCCGCTCCCACGGCCTGCGCCATGGCAAGGGCGGCGGGAATGACGACGGGACCGGGATGCAGGCGCGCCCGCTTGTCCACATCATCCATTTCAAAAATATTGCCCAGCGCGCCGTTATATCGGGCAGCCGCTTCCGCTGAAACCGGGACAGGCTGGCCAATGGCAGTGCAGGTGCCCGTCTCCCCGGTCAGGAAGACACGGGCCAGGGCATCCGCCACCGGCATGGTGGCGCCGATGGTGGCACAGCCGGCCCAATCCAGCAGATGCAGTGCAGCCTTGGCCCGCAAATCCTGTGGAACGGGGCGAAGAAGATGGTCGGCAAATTGAGCGATCAGTGACATTGGCCCACCAATTGTCCGGACATAATCTCACTAGCACAGCCGACCGCATGGGGAAAGACCCGGTTGAGGATGCAGTGCAAAAAAGCGGCTGAAATCGGATAGGACAGGTCGCCGGGCTTGACGGGCCAGGGCTGCCATGGCCTTGATCCGATTTGGGAACCGGCAGGCTATTGCCGGGCACAGGGAAAGGGGAAGGTTGTTTTGGCAACCGGGACGGCACCACGTTACCAACAGATCGCCCAGATGCTGCGCGCTGCCATTACCAATGGCACTTACAAGGTGGGTGATCTGCTGCCCACCGAGCAGGAATTGTGCGCCCTGCACGACATCTCCCGCCACACGGCGCGCGATGCGCTGCGCCTTCTGTCGGAAGCGGGGTTGGTAACGCGCAAGCGCCGGGCCGGTACCATTGTCACCGCGCCCGCTGAACCGGCGGTTTTCGTGCAGCCCCTGGGGGGGTTCCAGGATTTGCTGCAATATGCCCGCGACGCCCAATTGAAAATCATGACCTATGGGCCGGCGCCGGAAGATGGTCTGGCCCAGGCGATGGGGCTGGACACGGCGGGCTGGTGGGAGCTTCGCGGACAACGCGGCACCGGCCCCAAGGCGGTGGGCGTGACCCGTGTGCTGATCCGGGCAGATTGCGTGCCGGAACGGGCTGAAATCCAGGCCCATCCCACCATTGCCGATGCGATAGAAGCGCGGTTCGGCATCGTTGCTACCCGCATTGACCAGCAGATCACCGCGATGGTGCTGGATGCCCCCCTGGCCCAGTTGCTGGGAACAGAGCCGGGCGCTGCGGCGCTGCGAACACGCCGGCTTTATCATGACGAACAGAATAACCTGTTCCTGGCCAGCGAGACCGCGCATCCGGCTGATCGTTTTGTTTATTCCCAGAGCTTTACCCGGGAGCGGGGGGACTGAACCGTCCCGCTTCATTGGCCGTCGCGTTGACATGATGCTTGCCGCGCCCGTCCCCCCGATATCCGTCGATGATGGATATCGGGGGGGACGTTGGCCTCAATGCTCCACCCGGCGTTCCAGGGTCCAATCCCAACGCGGTGCGGGCATCTGCTGCATTGCGTCGGGCATGACGCCACCCTGCCAGTCGGTAACAGAATAACCTGTTCCTGGCCAGCGAGACCGCGCATCCGGCTGATCGTTTTGTTTATTCCCAGAGCTTTACCCGGGAGCGGGGGGACTGAACCGTCCCGCTTCATTGGCCGTCGCGTTGACATGATGCTTGCCGCGCCCGTCCCCCCGATATCCGTCGATGATGGATATCGGGGGGGACGTTGGCCTCAATGCTCCACCCGGCGTTCCAGGGTCCAATCCCAACGCGGTGCGGGCATCTGCTGCATTGCGTCGGGCATGACGCCACCCTGCCAGTCGGTATAAGCCTCACCGATTTCTGCGGCGGCCTGCTTCAGGTCCGGAAGATATCGGCTGGTAAAAACCTGCTCCGTCACAGCCTTGTCCATGAAGCGCATGCCCACGACGCCCAGCAGGTTGGTGCCGGCATAGACGGGCACGGCGGCGCTGGATTCACCGCGATATTGACGGATGGTGATCGCGTAGCCTGATTTACGGATATTGCCGAGCATCTTCTCGATCATATCGCGCTGGCGGCCGGCACCTTCCATCTCCCCACCGGAACCCAGTGCGATATCCAGCAAAGCCGCCCTTTGCGGGGGCGGGCTGAAGGCCAGATAGGTGCGGCCCGATGCGCTGTTCAGCAGCGGCAACCGCACGCCGGCATTATAGCGTTCCAGCGCCAGCGGGCTCTGCTTGTCGGTGGTTAACCGGACCAGCATGCTGTTGCCCTGGTTGGTGCTGATGGATACCGGCCATATCAGCTTCTGGCCCAACTGGACCACGATCGGTTGGGCAACCTCGCCGATCCACGCTTCATCGTCATAACCATCGGACAGCCCGCGGACCAGCACGGTCAGGCGGTAACGCTCATCTGCACCGTCTCGCATCGCATAACCGGCGGAACAGAGGGTTTCCAGCACCCGATAGGCGGTGGTCCGCGGCAGGTCGATGGCGTTGGCGACATCGGTCACCGTCACGCCATTGCGGCTATTCAGCACCTGCAGAACATCCAGTACACGGAGCATCGCCCGTACGGGCTTGACCTTGTCCATTCAGAACCTCCTGTCACGGCAACCATGCGCCATCTGCATTGATCATGACGGCGAATTAAAACTGTAACCTTAGAATATGTTCGTATGTCCACCTGTCGGATACGAACCGAAGGGAATAGGCATATATCGCCCATTCTGTACGCATATCCCTGCCGGGTTCCCAGATGCGCTTATCCGACTGCCGGATAAAAATGCAGTAAATGCTCTATAGATATACATTTTGCACATTTAAGCGCCCGTCCGCCATGCGGACAGGCGAAAGCCGTCGCCTATGAAGCGGGCAGAGTGCGCGGCCTAATCGATCTCGCGCCGACTCCATGATCGGCTTCAAGCGAATCTGAAGGCCCTAAAGCCCATGAGCAAAGCGAGAATAACTGTCGTCGGTGGAGGCATCGGCGGCTTCACGGCGGCGATTGCCCTGCAGGCAAGCGGCTTTGCCGTCACCCTGCTGGAAGCCGCTCCTGCCTTCGGGGAAGTGGGAGCAGGCGTGACCCTCTCCCCCAACGCCATGAAGGGCTATGTGTATCTGGGGCTGGCGGAACGGATCGCCGCGGCTGGCGTGGAGCCCACACGCCAGCGCATTCAGCATTGGCAGGATGGCCGCACCCTTGTGGTGATGGACCGAGCCGACATGCGCCAGCGCTACGGCGCGCCCTATGTCTATATCCATCGTGCCGACCTGCACGCCATTCTGGTGGAGGCGGCCCAAGCCGGCGGATGCACCTTGTTGACCGGGGCTGCCGCCGTAGCGGTTGAAGGGACCACTGTCCTGCTGGCAGATGGCCGGCGGATCGACGGTGACCTTGTCATCGGGGCCGATGGCCTAAAGTCCGTCGTTCGCGGGCTGTTCGAACCGGAAAAGGCCCATTTCACCGGGCACGTGGCCTGGCGCGGTCTGGCCCCGGCAGAAGGCAAGTTGGCGGAACTGGCGGCTTTCCCCGGCATGCATATCGGTCCGGGCCGGATGGTGGTGCGCTATCCGGTGCGTGGATCAAAGATATTGAACATGGTGTTTTTCGCCCGTCAGGAAGGCTGGGTGCAGGATGGCTGGACCATTCCCGCATCGCGTGCCGACCTGGAAGAGACCTTCGCCGGCTGGGCGCCGGAAGTGCAGGCCATGATCGCGGCGGCACCGGAAGACCGTCTCTATAAATGGGCGATCAATGCCCGCAAGCCGCTTTCCACCTGGATCATCGAGGATAAGGTGGCCTTGCTGGGCGATGCGGCGCATGCCATGACCCCCTTCATGGGGCAGGGGGCCGCCTGCGCGATTGAGGATGCGATCGTATTGTCGCGCGCGCTTTCCGCATCCAGCAGCATAGGCGATGGGCTACAGCGTTATGTTGCTGCCCGTCATGAACGGGCGACCTTCATCCAGCAGGAATCCAACGCCAACGCCGACCGGATGCAGGCGCGTGATACGGAACTGTTCGGTCTGGAGGGGCTTCGCAACGAAGATTCCCTTGGCCTGCTGGATTATGATTGCCGCACTGTCGCCGTTTGAGGATCAGACCCTACCATGTCGATTGAAGCCCAGCCGTTTGACGGCCATGCCGTTTCCCCCGCCACGCAGGCGTTCCTGGCAAAGCGGCATGGGCTGCTGATCAACGGCGAATGGCGGCAAGGTCGCGCGGGCGACAGCCTGACCACGTCCGATCCGGCCACGCAGAGGCTCTTGGCCAGCGTCGCATCCGGCGGTGCTGCCGATATCGACGATGCGGTGGCGGCGGCAGGGCATGCTTTCAACGGTCCCTGGTCGCGGCTGAAGGCACGGGAGCGGGCCGGGCTGATCAACCGGCTGGCCCGCCTGCTGGAGCGGGATGCCGCCCTGTTCACGGAACTGGAAATCCTGGACAATGGCATGCCCCGCTTCATCGCCGGGCTGACGGTCAGTAATTGTGTCGAGATGTTCGACTATTATGCCGGCTGCATCCTGGGTATCGAAGGGGTGACAACCACCCCGCCGCCGCATGTCACGGCAGATGCGGAGGCGCTGACCTATACATTGCGCGAAGCGGTGGGCGTGGTCGGCTTGATCGTCCCCTGGAACGTGCCCGTCTCCACGCTGGTGCTGAAGCTGGCCCCGGCGCTGGCCGCCGGCTGTACGGTTGTTGTCAAGCCGGCGGAAGAAACGCCGCTTTCGGCTCTGGCACTCGGCGCACTGATCATAGAGGCGGGCTTCCCGCCGGGTGTGGTGAATATCGTCAACGGTCCGGGGGAAACGGCGGGCGCCGCCCTTTCCGCCCATCCGGACGTGGACAAGATCAGCTTCACCGGGTCGACGGAAGTTGGGCGGAAGATTGTGCAGGCAGCGGCCGGCAATCTGAAGAAAGTGTCACTGGAACTGGGGGGCAAGTCCCCGGTGGTGGTGATGCCGGATGCGGATCTTGATCTGGCGGGTCCCGGCGTTGCCATGGCGACCTTTTTCCTGCAGGGCCAGAACTGCATGGCCGGCACAAGAATCTTCGTGCATAGCGCCGTCCATGATGCGCTGGTTGAACGGATCGTCGCTTTCGCCAAGGGGTTCACCCTCGGCCATGGGCTGGACCCGGCGGTCAATTTCGGGCCGCTGATCAGCGCTGCCCATGCCGCCCGCGTCATGGCCCATATTGATCGCGCCCGTGCCGATGGTGCCCGCGTCGTGCTGGGTGGACAGAAGCTGGACCGCGCCGGCCATTTTGTGCCACCGACCATTCTGACAGATGTCAGCCCCGACATGGCCGTGTTCCGGGAGGAGATTTTTGGCCCCGTCATGGCCATCCACCGCTTCGAGACAGAGGATGTGGACACCATTGCGGCCATGGCCAATGACAGCGTCTATGGCCTGTCCGGCAGCGTATGGACCCGCAGCCTTTCCACCGCGCACAAGCTGGTATCGCGCATCCGGTCCGGGCAGGTCTCAATCAACTGCCACGGCGCTATCGCCACCAACATCCCGTTCGGCGGCTACAAACAGTCGGGCTGGGGACGGGAATTTGGTCGCGAAGGGCTGGATGCCTATCTCCAGACGAAGGCGGTCACAGCCCGGCTGTGACCTTTGCCATCGTAATTACAGCCATAAAGGGTCGCAGCATCATCGCCGCGACCCTTTTCCTTTTACGGTTTGGCTTTCAGGAAATTGTCGATCCGAACCCGAATATTGGCCCGGATATCGGCATAGAAGAGGCCGTAATCATGATAATGCATGCTGCCACCGGGCAGGGACGTCAGGTCCAGATCGGCAGCGGGTTCAACAACCAGATAGCCTTGCTCGCATCGTGCGCCGACAGCCTTGGCGCGTAGCGGCTGCATCGGCCCCTCCCCTGGCTCGCCGGGAACGGCACCCAGGGCCTGCTCGGCGGTGGAGACGGGTTTTGCCCTGTCAAAGGTGACCGGATTGATACAAAGGGCCCGTTTCCCCGGATCATCGCCATATCGCTCCACATAACGCCGTTCCCCGGCTGCGGCCATCATGGCGATGTTAAATTCCGGCAGGACGGCATTCCAGGCGATGACACAGCGGGTCTGGTCGGGCTCGTCGCAGATGGAGATGGTCTTGTAGGTCTTGGGAAAATCGCCTTCCGACAGGTTCACACCCACGATATAGGCGGCAACCATTTCCCGTGCCAGCGGGGTCCCGTCGATCCGGTCTTCCAGCAGATGCATCAAGTGGCGCGCGCCCTGGCTGTGACCGGCCAGAATGAATGGACGGCCTTGATTTTCATGCTTCAGATAATAGTCGAAGGCGCTCTTCACATCCTCATAAGCCAGATCGAAGGCTTTGCCGCCATCGCCTTCCATGGCCATGAAAGAGAGGGATGATGCCTGACGATAGCGAGGGGCATAGACCCGGCAGCAGCCATTGAAGACCCCCGCCTGACGGGCGATGACACTGGCATCAGTCCAGGCATTGGTCGCCTGATCGGCAATATCCTGGTTCCACCTGTCCTTGCTGCGGTAGGTGGTGGGATGGACGTAGAACACGTCGATTTCTGCTGCGGGACGGGTCGTATCGGCGCCGGTCGGCAGGGCAGCGCTGGCGCCGGGAGCCGTCGGACGGGCGGCCCAGGCGCTGGGATTCGCATAATCAGGCACCGGCGGCGGCGGCTGTTGCGCGAAGGAGGGCGGTGCCCCCCCAGCGGCAGCGGCCGGAAAAGCCGTTCCCAACAGGATGGCGGTCGCCAGAAAAACGGTCTGTCTCATTGAGCTATCCCGGAAAAGTCTGACGCCAAGATACGCCCAACCCGCCTGGATGCAGGTCTGCTCCGAAAATCCTTGTCCACTTGACGGACAGCGCCGCCGGGATTGTTGAGGAAAGTTCGCTAAAGGAATTAGCTGACAGGACCGGTGAAACTCTGGCTCACGGACTGCAACTGAAATGACTTCGTGAATCCTAACAGATTTCGCGAATTGTCTGCCAAATAAAGTGCAGTCGCCAACAAGCGGGAACTTGGCGCCAGAAAATAACCACACAAACAAACTGAAAATCCGAGGGGGCTTCATGTATCGTTCCAAATTAATCGCGATGACCACGTCCGCGCTGGTCGGCGCCTTCGCCGCTTCTGCCATTGTGCCGGTGGCACTGGCGAACGACGGTCTGATGCTGGAAGAGATCATCGTCACCGCGCGTAAGCGTAAGGAAGACATCCAGACGGTTCCGATCTCCATTCAGGCCCTGACCGCCGATGATCTGGCTGAGCGTAACATCACCAGCCTGACCGATCTCGGCAGCACCACGCCAGGCATCACGGTTACCAATATCACTGGCGGCACGTTCACCAACGTTTATGTCCGTGGTCTGGCGCCAGCCAATTCCTCCCAGGATTTGAATGTCGAGGCCAATGTCGGCATCTTCATCGACGGCATCTATCAGACCAGCCGTAATACGGCAGACGTTCTGGGTACCGTTGATATTGCCCAGTTGGATGTGGTGAAGGGACCGCAGAGCGCGTTGTATGGCCGCTCCACCTTCGCAGGCGCCGTCGGCATCACCACCGCCCGCCCCGGCAATGAGCCAGAGGGCAAGGCGACGGTTACTGTTGGCAATAATGGCGACTACCGGGGTAAGGTTTCGCTGTCCAAGCCGATCATTGAAGACAAGCTCGCAGCCCATGTCGCGGCCAGCTACTCGACCTATGGCGGGGAATTCAAGAACGCCTCCAACCCCTCCGACAAGATGGGCGGGTATGAGAAGCGCGGTGTCTCTGGTGCACTGGTCTTCACGCCCACTGAAGCGTTGACGGCTACGCTGACGGGTTTTGCCACCAAATCCACCATGGAATTGTCCGGTCTGGCCCTGGCCCCGATCAGCCTGCATAATTGCGGCGGCTTCAATGCCCAGACGCAGGCCTATTTCCTTTATTGCGGTAAATTGCCGACGGATCGCCCGACGGATGGAACCGCCAACATTCCCGACAGCACATCGCGTGCCCGTCAGGCGGCCCTTGAACTGGAATATGAGTTCGACCGCTTCTCGGTCGTCAGTGTTACCGGCTTCACCTCCTCCGCCGTGACGGCTTGGGGTGATTCCGATGTGACGGGCGCGGGTGCCCCTTATGGTGTCTGTACCCTGGGCAGCACCTGCGGTGCGACTACGGGCAGTTACACCCGCACGGTGAATGGCAATTCCGTTCTGGTCAGCAATGACGAGGTGGTCACCAAGAGCCAGGAACTGCGTATCCAGTCGCCGGATAGCGACCGTTTCCAGTGGCTGGCCGGCGCCCTGTTCTTCCAGTCCAACGTGGAATCCAAAGCCCTGGCGAGCACCAGCGCCCCGGGTCTGGCGCCCAATGAGCGTCTGGTACAGGTGTTGCCGGGCATGCCGGCCGGTACCGGCCCGTTGGCCACTCTGTCCAACCTGTCGCTGGTGCCGGACAGCTCCGCCAAGACCATTCTCTCAAGCCTCAATTATCGCCAGAACGTCACCAAGTCAGTGTTCGGCTCGCTTGGCTATGAGATTGTGGACGGGCTGCGGGTTTCTGCGGAAGGCCGCTACAATATCGACCGCAAGACCGATAGCTGCATCGTCACCTTCTTCGGCGCCTATGGGCCGTGTCCGGCAGGTCAGCCGCTGACGGCAGAATTCAAAAGCTTCACGCCCCGCTTCACCGCCGACTACAAGGTGAACGAAGACGTGTTCCTGTTTGCGTCTGCTGCCAAGGGTGTGCGTTCGGGCGGTTTCAATGCCGTGGGCGGCCTGGCCGCCAGCGAACTGACTTTCGAGGAAGAAGAGAACTGGACCTATGAAGCGGGCGTGAAGTCCTGGCTGTTCGACCGTCGCGTCATGCTGAATGCCTCGGTCTTCCGTGTGGACTGGACCAACCTGCAGATCTCCACCTTCTCTTCCAATCCCGTCGTCACCCAGGCCATCATCACCAATGTCGGTGACATGAAGACCAATGGTCTCGAGGTTCAGACGGAAGTGAAGGCGACCGACATCCTGTCAGTCGGTGGTTCTGTGACCTATTCCGATCCGAAGTTCGGCAAGAATGTCTATGATCCGGCCTACTCGACCCAGTGCGGCAACCCGTCCACAACCTGCGAGCTGATCACCGTTCCGGGACGCGGCCTGCAGGCTTCCATCGCCGGCCATCGTCCGGCCCGGTCGGTGAAGCTCCAGTATAATGTGCATGCCACGGCTGATGTGCCGGTTTCCGCCGACTGGAACCTGTCGGGCCGTGTGGATGTGAACTATACCGGTCCCAGCTACACCAACAGCCTGAATGTCACCAGCTTCGGTGAACGTACGCTGACCAACCTGCGTCTGGCACTGGAAAGCGATACTTACTCCATCGCGGCCTGGGTCACGAACCTGACCGACGAGCGCTACAACGCCAACGTCATCCAGCAGCCGCGTAACTACTCAGTCGGCACCCAGCGCATCATGGAAATCTACCCGGGTGAAGGCCGCCGCTTCGGCGTCACGGCAAGCGCCAAGTTCTGATCCTTCTCGTCATCATCCCCCCGGCTCGCGGCCGGGGGGATCTTGTTTTCAACGGTTGGAAGACGCCCCATGAGCTTCAAGAATTCCTCGCCGATCCTGTCCCGCCGCGCTGTCGTGGGCGGCATGATGGCTGCCGCTCCCTTGATTATTGGCTCCCGCGGCTGGGCCGCTGGCCCTGCCCAAGTCGATGTCGTCGTCGTCGGTGCTGGTCTGGCCGGCCTGAACGCGGCCGCGATGCTGGAGGAACAGGGCCTGGTTGTGCAGGTGGTGGAAGCTTCCGACCGCGTTGGCGGTCGTTTGCGCACCGGCCGGGCCGAAGGCTATCAGGCGGAACTGGGTGGCAGCGAGGTAGGGGCGCTCTATGGCCGTGTCCGTGATGCCTGCGCCCGCCATAATGTCGGACTGACCACCAAGGGCGCCAAGGGCACCGAGTTTTTGCTGAATGTCGATGGCACCAGCGTGCTGCCGTCCGACTGGGCCAAGTCGCCCGTCAACCAGACCCGTGGCAAGGAACGCGATTTCCTTCCCTATATCCTGCAAAACCGCCTGATGCATGACTGGCTGCCCTTCAACCAGACCAATGCGTGGCTGCAGCCCGAGAATATGCAATTCGACATTTCCGCTGCTGAGTTGATGCGCTCCAAAGGTATTTCGGAGGCGGCGATCCGTCTGGCGGATGTGGATCTGAACGGGGCCAGCCTGGAAGGGGTTTCGGCCCTTTCGATCTTCCGTGACATGGCCCGTGCCCAGGTGGAAGGGTTTAAAGACCCCAACAAGCCGCAATATGGCGGTGCCGCGCTTGTGTCGGATCGCAGCTACATTGTCGGTGGTTCCGACATGTTGCCGCGCGCCATGGCGGCGGCGCTGAAGCTGCCGGTTCGTCTGAACAGCCCTGTCATCGCCATTGATCAGGCTGGCGATCAGGTGAAAACCCGTCTTGGCAATGGCGATGTGCTGACCAGCCGCTTCCTGGTCATGGCGGCGCCCTTCAGCGCTGTCAGCCGCATTCGCTTCACCCCCGGCCTGCCGGATGCCCAGGCTGATGCCATCGCCGGCGCGCGCTATTCCGCCACGACCCAGTTCCATTTCAAGATCAAGAATGCCTATTGGGAAAAGGACGGCCTGCCGCCCTCGATCTGGAGCAACGCCTCCTTCGAGCGCGCTTTCGCGCTGAAAAATCCGGAGACGGACGCGATCGACACGATGATCGTCTGGGTCAATGGTGACGGTGCCACCCGCTGGGACGACCGGGATACCAATAAGCAGGTCGAACTGGTGCTGGCCGAACTGGCCCGCATCCGGCCCAGCATGGCGGGCGCCCTGGAATATAAGATCGGTTATAGCTGGGGCCGTAACCCCTATGTGGGCGGCAACAAGCATTTCTATGCGCCGGGCCAGGTAAAGCGTTTTGCGACCGAAATGGGCAAGCCCGCCGGACGCATCCACTTCGCTGGTGAGCATCTGCGGCGCCTGGAACATGGCATGGAAAGCGCCATGGAAACCGGTGAAGCTGCTGCCATGGAAATCCTGGAAAAAATCTGAGACCCCGAACGGGGCGGAGGGGTAACAGATAATGGAACACCGTGACGCGAACAGGCCGTTGGAGAAAATCCTGGCCTATATGCTGCCGGCTCTGGTGCTGGTGCATGATGTGCTGACCATGTTCCTGCTGCGCGCCGATAAGGCAGCACCTATTCGCGAGCAGTTGCGCGGCTGGCATTATTTTCTGGGCACCGCGCTGTTCCTGTATGCGGTCATGCGCCTCTGGCAATGGTTGAAGGGCAGGGCACCGGGGCCGCAGGCCCCGCTGCCGCCCCGCGCCCGTTCCTGGACCATGACCCTGGTCAACGCCACCTATCTGATGTTCTTCATTGCGCCGATACTGGGTGTGTTCGTGGTGTGGAGCCACGGCATGAACCTGCATCTGGGGCCGATCCCGATCCCCGCTTTGATGGGGGAGGATCGGGATATCTGGCTGTTTACCGGCTATTTCCATTCCGGTGTCAGCACCAGCCTTCTTGTCCTGAAACTGGTGGTTTTGCTGACGGCCGTCTGGCTCCTGTTCCGCCATGGTCGCGGGCTGTTCGCCGCTTTCCCGCCGGGCTATGGCCTGTTCATTCTGTTGAGCTTCAGTTCATCCGTCTTCGCGCTGTCCACGTTCAAATCCTATGAGCGGGGGCCGGCGGCGGTGGCCATTTTCCTGGCCATCTGCGGTGCCATCTGGGGTCTGGGCTGGCTGGTGCGGCGTGGCCGCGTCACGCAGGTGGCCGAGCCGCAGGCGGTGCGCGGCGTGGTGCCGGCGGTTCTGGCAACGGCTATCGTTGTCGGCGTCGGCATGTATGGTCCCTATATGCTGTTCCGCGTTTCCCCCTTGGCCCAAGGGCAGCGGGTGGAAGCCGAAGCGCACATCACGTCCCATGACGCCCCGCTGGTGGTGGAGCAATTGCCGCCGGAAACGGAATTCGAGCGGAAGGTCCGGGCCGAAACCTTCAAATGGTGTACCTTCTGCCACACCATGAATAAGGGCGGTGCCCACCTGGTGGGGCCGAACCTGTACGGCATCTTCGGCCAGAAGATCGCCACCGTGCCAAATTTCCCTTATGGCGACAGCCTTGCTGCCCATGGGCAGGCCGGGGAAACCTGGACGGATGAAAATATGGCGAAGTTCTTGAACAACCCGGATGCGTTTGCCCCCGGCACGTCGATGATCATCTCCTCCGGTAACGTCACCGATCCGGACGTACAGAAGGCGATCATCACCATTTTGAAGCGTGAGACGGGTTCGGCAGCGCCGTAACTCCCCTCTCTGCTCGTCTTTTCCTGCTGGTTAAGCCCCGCGCGGTCCCTGGTTTACAGGGGCCGCGAACGGGTTTCTGCACCTTGCTGCTGCGTCTTCCTGAAGCCATCCGCAGAGCGGTCAGGCCGGGGCTGACAGGATGGAGCCGACGCGCCTTTCCGCTACTGCTGACACAGAGATTTTGACCTTCCAGACATGGGGGATGTGATGGGTTACCGCTTGGGCGTCGATGTGGGGGGCACCTTCACCGACCTGCTGCTGTTCAATGACAATACCGGGGCCTTCTGGCGCCATAAGACCCCTTCAACCCCCGCCGACAGTTCCGTCGGCATCCTGAACGGTGTCACGGCCATCTGCGAAAAGGCCGGCATCACCCCGGCGGACGTGGAGTTCTTCCTGCACGGCACGACGGTGGCCACCAACGCCGTGCTGGAGGGCAAGGGCGCCAAGGTCGGCCTGATCGTCACCGAAGGCTATCGCCAGATCATGCAGATCGCGCGCTCCTTCGTGCCGGGTGGTCTTGCTGGCTGGATCGTCTGGCCGAAGCCGGAGCCGCTGGCCAAGCTGGAAGACACGTTCGAAATCAAGGGCCGCATGACCGCCCATGGTGAGGAACTGCGCCCCATCGACGATGCTGATATCCGTGCCGCCCTGGAAAAGCTGAAGGCGCGCGGTGTTGAGGCAGTCACCGTTTCACTGATGAACGCCTATCTGAATGGTGCGCATGAGAAGCGCGTCGGTGAACTGGCGGCAGAAATCCTGCCCGGTGTGCCGGTGTCGCTTTCCCATGAAGTCCTGCCCGAGATGCAGGAATATGAGCGCACGCTGACCACGGTTGCCAATGCCTCGGTCCGCCCCATCGTGGGCCGTTATGTCCGCAACCTGCGTGAAAAGCTGCGTGGTGGTGGCTTTGCCGGCAGCCTGTCGCTGCTGCGTTCTGATGGCGGGCTGATGTCGTCGGAAAAGTCGGAAGAACATCCCGTCTCTCTGCTGATGTCCGGCCCGGCTGGTGGCGTGACCGGGGCGCTGTGGGTGGGTGCCAATAGCGGTATCCGTAACATCCTGACCCTGGATGTGGGCGGCACCTCCACCGACGTGGCCCTGATCGAAAACCTGGACCCGCGCCGGGTGCGCACGACGGAGGTTGGCCATCTGGCGGTCCGTGCCTCTTCCCTGGATGTGAAGACGGTGGGTGCCGGTGGTGGCTCCATCGCCTATGTGCCGGAACTGACCAAGGCGCTGCGCGTCGGCCCGCAATCGGCCGGTGCCGTGCCGGGCCCGGTGGCCTATGGCAAGGGCGGCACGCTGCCGACCGTGACCGATGCCAATGTCGTGCTGGGCTACCTGCCCGAAGCCTTGCTGGGTGGCACCTTCAAGCTGGACCGGGAGGGTGCCAAGAAGGCGGTGCAGACCATCGCTGACACGCTGGGCATTGATCTCTATGCTGCCGCCCGCGGCATCATTGATATCGTGAACGAGAACATGTTCGGCGCGCTGCGCATGATCTCCGTTCAGCAGGGTTATGACCCGCGCGACTTCGCCCTGATGGGCTTTGGTGGCGCCGGCCCCTTGCATGTCAATGCCGTGGCGCGCCTGATGGGCTCCTGGCCTGCCGTGTCGCCCGTCTCCCCCGGCGTGCTGTGCGCCCTGGGTGATGCCACGACCCGCATGCGTACCGAGACCGCCCGCTCTTTCTCCCGCCGGTTTGATGAGACGGATGAGGCGGAAGTGCTGGCCGTACTGGATGCCATGGCCAAGCAGACCCGGGAAGAGCTGCGGGCCGAGGGCATCAAGGACGAGGATATCACCAGCCTGTTCGAGATTGACGTGCGCTATGAAGGCCAAGCCTTCGAGGTGCCGCTGTCCATCGACCCGGAAACGCTGCATCGCGACGGGCTGGCCGGCGTCACCAAGCGCTTTGACGATGAGCATCACCGCCTGTTCACCTTCAACATGAAGTCCGCGCACGAACTGGTGAATCTGCGCGCCGTGGCCCTGGGCCCCGTGCTGGACCTGCCGGCGGCTGAACTGCCCCAGGGCAATGGCGATCCATCGGCGGCCAAGATCCGCGATCATGAATTGTGGATGGACGGCAAGATGGTGCCGGCCGTGATCTATGACCGGTCCAAGCTGAAGGCCGGTGACCTGATCCAGGGCCCCGCCATCGTCATCGAAATGGACAGCACGACGCTGATCGAAGCCGCCTGTGACGGCCTGGTCGACCGCGTCGGCAATATCTTGATCAACCCGCGCTGAAGGGGAGTGTGATCCATGCCCGCACAGATCATCCAGACCAATACCACCCCCTTCAACAAGGTCACCATCGACCCGGTGACGCTTGAGGTCATCGAGAACGCCCTGCGCAATGCCCGTATCGAGATGGATGCCACCCTGGTGCGCACCGCCATGTCGCCCGGCATCCGGGAGCAGGGTGACGCCTTCCCGCTGATCGCCGACCGTACCGGCCAGATGATCGTCGGCCAGTTCGGCTCCTATATCGGCCCCTTCCTGGACGGGTATGAGGGCACGGTGGAGGAGGGCGACATGATCATGTTGTCCGACCCTTACTCCGTCGGTGGCGCCATCAGCCATCTGAATGACTGGCTTGTCCTGCTGCCCGTGTTCAAGGATGGCCGTCTGGTCGCCTATACCTCGATGTTCGGGCACCAGTCCGATATTGGCGGCAAGGTCGTCGGCTCCATGCCCATCGACGCTACCTCCATCTTCGAGGAAGGCGTGCGCATCCCGCCGGTGAAGATCTATAAGAACGGCGTCTATAATGAGGACGTGATCAAGCTGATCATGGCCCAGACCCGCATGCCGGAATGGTGTACGGCCGACCTGAACGCCCTGATCGCGTCTTGCCGCGTCGCCGCGCGCCGCGTGGTGGAGATGTGCCAGCGGTTTGGCGACGATGTGTTTGCCGCCGCCACTGACGAGTTGCTGGCCCGCAATTACCGCGCCATGAAGCATCTGATCGCCACCTCCATCAGCGAGGAGAAGGTCAGCTTCGAGGATTATCTCTGCGATGACGGCCTGGGCTTCGGCCCCTACAAGATCCGCTGCACCATGCATCGTGAAGGCGATATCGTGGTGCTGGATTTCGAGGGCACCGACCCGCAGAGCCAGGCCTCGATCAATTTCCTGCTGAACGAGAACATGCTGAAGATGTTCTTCGGCATCTACATGATCATGGTCTTCGACCCGCAGATCCTGTTCAATGACGGCTATTACGATCTGATCCGGGTGAAGATCCCCGAAGGCTCGCTGTTGAAGCCGAAATTCCCGTCGGCGCTGTCGGGCCGCACCCACGCGCTGGGCCGCCTGTTCGACATCATGGGCGGGCTGCTGGGCCAGAAGACGCCGGAATTCCTCAATGCGGCCGGCTTCTCCTCCTCCCCGCATCTGTTCTATTCCGGCTATGACGCCAAGGGCCGCTGGTTCCAGTTGTTCCAGATCGGCTTCGGCGGCATCCCCGGACGCCCGCTGGGTGATGGGCCGGACGGGCACTCCCTGTTCCCCGGCTTCACCAACGTGCCGAACGAGTTCCTGGAGCGCTATTTCCCGCTGGTGATCGAGCGGTATGAGACGGTGGCCGACAGTGGCGGTGCCGGCCTGCATCGCGGTGGCAACGGCATTATCATGACCTACCGCTTCCTGGAGCCGGGCGTGATCGCCATCCATGACGACCGCTGGTTCACCTCCCCCTGGGGTGTGAATGGCGGTGAACCCGGAGCGCGGGCCCGCAAGGTCCTGGAAAAGCCGGACGGCACCCAGACTGTCGTCGGTAACAAGCTGGAGAACCTGACGGTTGAAGCCGGCGACCAGCTCCACTTCATCACCTGGGGCGGTGGCGGCTGGGGCGACCCGCTGGCCCGCGATCCCAAGTTGCTGGAGTTGGAACTGGAGCGCGGTCTGGTGACGGCGGAAGGGGCCAAGCGCTACGGTGTGGTACTGGTTGACGGCAAGGTCGACGTGGATGCCACGGAGACGTTGCGGGAGAAGATGCGGACCGCGCGTGGCCCGATCACCGAGATCTTCAATTTCGGTCCCGACATAGAAACCCTGCGCGCCAACAGCCTGGCTGAGACCGGCCTGCCGGCGCCGAAGGCTCCGGTGAAGCCGCGTCACTGGGCGGCTTGAGTTTCGGGCTCTGGCCTCATCGGGTTACTCTGGTGAAGGCCGGGGCCTAACTTAAAACTCTGAACCTATCTGCCTCCCCCGCGAAAGCGGAGGTCCAGGGGCCACAAGAAGAACGGTTGGTGCTCTTGGCCCTGGATCCCCGCTTTCGCGGGGAAAGCACGTTACACCAGGGGACTAAGTTTGTGCCCTTACCCCCACTGGCGTGACCGTTTAAGTTACTGATAAATATTCCACCCTTCTCCCGGAGCCTCTCCATGGCCTTGCTGTCTCGCCGCTTATTGCTGCTGTCCATGGCCGCCACGGCGGCGCTGCCGGCTTTGGCCCAGGGGATTGCGCCCCGTCCTGCTGACCTGACGGTCAAGACCTCTACCGGTCGCGCTGTTCCCGTCAGTGTCTGGAAAGCCCTGGGCCCGGAGAAGGGCCGTATTCTGTTCTCCCACGGTGCCTTGTCGGCGCCGTGGAAGTACCAGCCCCTGGTCGATGCCTGGACCAAGGCCGGCTACAGCGTCCACGCGCCGTTGCATGTCGATTCAACCGACCATCCCGACCGGGACAAGTTCCAGGGCATGGCAAGCTGGTCAGCCCGGATTGAAGATGTGCGTGCGCTGGCCGACCATCTGGGCGGAGATTATATCGCCGCTGGCCATTCCTATGGCGGGCTGGTCGCGCTCTGCCTGGGCGGGTCGGCCATTGCCGTGCCGCCGGAGGTGAAGACCCCGCTGCGCGACCTGCGTGCCAAGGCGGTCCTGGCCTTCTCCCCGCCGGGTGCCGGTATGGGCTTTATCAATCCGGGGGATTACGCACCGCTCGCCGTGCCGGCCCTGATCCAGACTGGTGACAAGGACGTTCCCCCCGGTCCCGGCGGTGACTGGCGCAGCCACCTGCTGCCCTATGAGGAAGCAGCCCCCGGCGGCTATCGCTACGCACTGGTGCTGGATGGGGTGGACCATTATTTCGGCGGTGGCATCTGTCGGCCGGAACTGCCGGGGCCGGTGCAGGCCGACCAGTTGGCCATCGCGACCGATCTGTCGGTCCTGTTCATGCAAGCCCATGCCGGCGGTGACAAGGCCGCCCTGCAGGCTTTGACAGGCCGGTTGTCGGAAACCGGCCCGGCCCGCTTAACGGTCAAGTAGGCGGGGGCGACCGCGACGGGCGGGCTTGATCAGCCCGTCCCGGTTCAACAGGGCCAAGGCTGCACTGGCCGTCCCCCGGCACACGCCGTAATGGGCGGCCAAACCCTTTTGCGTGGTCGGAACCACGCGCGTGGCATCGCCCAGCAACTCTCCACGCAACAGCATATACAGCCGGTAATAGGCTGGGATCATCATCACCACTTCGGGCACGCTTGTGGGCTCGCCCAGGCTGCGTCGAAGGGTATGGTTGTCGAGGGAAAGCTGCATTTTGGACTATGGGTTGTGGTTGGGCCTTCCCCAGACAAAGGCGCCACCCCATGGGTAACGGGGTGGCGTCAGGGAGGCAGTAAAACCGGCAGGCGCCGACAGGGAAAGGGCCAGCCGGATCGGTCGGGCGTCAGGCCCGCGCGATCTCTTCAATGGTGCTGTTATAGCGTTCCTTGGTGTCGGCTTCGGACGCCTCGCGGGCTTCCTTGCGCATCAGATAGAACAGGCGTTCCAGGAAATCCTGGCGCCAGGCTTCGCGGGCCTCCAGCGCTTCCTGGTCCAGCACCAGCTTTTCGATCCCGGCGGCCAGATCGATGCCCTGTTCCTTGGCCACGCGCTCGATGCTGTCGACGCGGTCGTGCAGCACAGACATCTCGTTGGCCATGACCATGATCATTGAGATGGCCTGATCCAGACCGGGCGCATCATAGAATTGCGGGCGCTTGCCCTTGGCGTCTTTGACGACGTGGGGGCGTTCGGCGGTATTGGTCATCAGGCGGCATCCTTGGTGGCGATGGTCTGGGGCTTCTGGGCGATGAAGACTTCCCAGCCGCCGCCCGGCGCATATTCGCCGGCGGTGAATTCACGCTCGGCCACCGCGCTGGCGGCATCTTGGCTATAGCCGGCGGCCTCGCTGGCGGCGAATTCCATGACGGCCATGGGGGCGGTGTCGAACTTGGCGTCAGCCCGGTCGAAACCGGCTTTTTCCGCCAGATCGAACTGGTCCATGTCGCGCATGGCGCCCCAGAACGGCTCGTTATTGTACCAGGTCTCGTTATCCAGGATGAACTGGGTGAACGGATCCATCAGGTCGAACGGCGGCAGATCGGCATGGATCATCAGCCCGCCCGGTGCCAGCAGGCGATGGCATTCCTTGAAGATGCGCGGCATGGCCTTGGCCGATGTCTCATGCAACAGGATATGGCTGACGACCAGATCGAAATGCCCGTCGGGGAAGCGCGTCTCTTCCGCGTTCATCTGCGCGAAATTGACTTCCAGTCCCAATCCGGCCGCGCGGGCATGGGCATAGCGCACGCAAGGCCCGCCGACATCGATGCCCCAGACTTCTGCATCCGGGAACAGTTCCTTATAGGGCAGGGTGGCATGGCCGACGGTGCAGCCCATGTCCAAAATGCGCTTGGGCTTGAAGTCCGGCATCCGGCGCTGCAGATAATTGCAGACCGAGCGGCCCATATCATCATTCAGCGGACCCATATAGCCCATGGCGTAAAGATAGACGCCACGGTCATACAGCGCGCCGACGCTGACATCGTTCTTGGTCACCTCGGTGGCGTAACCGCCAGGCATGCAATGGATGTCCAGCGCTGTGATATAGCGCGGAACCTCAAAATTTTCCGGGATCTCCAGCTTGGCCTTGGTCTTGGCGGACAATTCCGCCGCCTTCTCGATCAGTTCCGGCAATTCCCGGTCCACGGACAGGTTGGTGGCTTCCCAAAGTAATTCCTGCGCGATCCGATTGGCTGCGGCATAATGCTGGAAGTAAAGATCACGGACCATGCCGGCGCGGATATCGCGGCGGTCAGCCGGGGCCCGGCCATGCTCGCGTTCAAAGGCCGGGGCCACCCGGTTCTTATAGATCGGGGTCAGGCCCGGCAGCAGTTTTTGCTGGATGAAGCCCTTGAAGCTCTTGGTGAATTCCTGGCGTGCCGCCTCGTCATGCGTCTGGCTGGGCAGCGCCGGATGGGGCTGTTGCTGGAACGTGTTCAACATGGGCCTTACCCGTTCGCTGTTTAAGGTTGCCTTGATCCCCATTGAAGGGTGGGAAGCGCATGGGGCAAAGGTGCCCGCACCCGTATGACCACCTAGTGGATGTAACCGGCCTTGATCGTTTCCAGGCCGAACCCTTCCGCGTCAGACTTTAACCATCAAGCGAGGGTGCCCCGAGCAGGGCGCCCCGGCCCAAAGGAACAACGGGAGAACGGGATTATGAGTGGACCTGAATTGACGCGGCGCCAGAGCCTTGGCCTTGTGGCGGCGGCGGCAACGGTTGGCACCGTTGGCCTGGGTGGCAGCGTCGTCCGCGCCGCGGCCCCGTCCTTCCAGACCAAGATCGATTTTAAAGATCCGAAATGGAATCGGGATACCTATGTCCGACTGGACGCCGATATTGATCCGACCAAGGAGAAGATCGGTTGGTTCCGGGGCAATGTCTACGGTGTTCGCGATAATGAGCCGGTGCGCACCCTGTTCATTCTGGACGGGTTCAGTTTTGTCCGTACCAAGCGGCTTGAGGATGGTTCGTACCGCCGCATGCTGCGTGAGATTGGCTTCTACCGGGATGCCAAGACCGGCGAGATCATGAAGACTTGGCACAATCCTTATACGAATGAGGATGTGCGCGTCGTTCCCATCGCCAACGATCCCTATAACTACACGATCAGCGAATTCAAGCCGCAGCCACCCAGCTATGGCGGGTTGAACAAGGATAAGCCGCCGCCGGAGCCGTTCCTGCTGGATTGGCGCTATGGTCCCGATGATACGGTGATCCTGACCACCGATATTCATCTGTTCTATCCCAATGCCTTGCAGCCCGACAAATGGGTGCGCGAATCCTCCGGCGCGTTCAACCGCGTGTCGGAACTGTTCACCTATGTGGTGAAGCGCAAGGATCTGGAAAACCCGGCGCTTACCCATGTGAAGTGCGTCGGTTCCTGGTCGCGTATCACACCTTGGCTACCCTGGATGCTGATGGGTCAGGCGCCAGGCCATATCTCCTATTTCTGCTCCTTCGGCGCCTATGACAGCGTGGACCAAATCCCCGCTGACTTGCGCGAAGCTGCCCGCGCCATGGACCCGAAATGGCTGGCTTCACCGACGGAGGATTATGGCCCGTCGCTCTCCAGCATCGAAAATTATGCACGGGAGCAGACACCGGCCCCGGTGCCGACGGGCTGGACCCCACCCCAGCCGCCGCCGCCGCGCACTTTGCCGGCGATGCCGCCGAAGAAGTGATGGAAAGGCCGGACTTTGTTCCGGCCTTTCCCCTTTGCATCTGCTGCCATTCGCATGGTTTGCAGGTGCAAAGGATGATGATCCAGACCGATCGATAAGGAAGGGCGCACCCTGTTCATGTGGCGCCCTTCTCCCCATTCCAAAGGGACCGCTGAATGACCGCCGCCCTTACAGATGCCCCGCCGCCCGCACGGATTGGCCGCCTGGGTCTTGTCGCCCAGATCGGCTATGGCACCGGGCAGATCGCCGGACAGGTGTTCCGCGATGTGCCGTCGCTGCTGCTGCTGTTCTTCATGACTACGGTCCTGGGGATCGAGCCGGCGCTGGCGGGGGCGGCCATTTTCGTACCGAAACTGGTGTGGGGTGTCGGCTGCGACATGCTTGTCGGCATCCTGTCCGACCGCTGGAAGCACCGGTTCCACCGCCGCTGGTGGCTGTTGGCCGGGGTGATTGGCTCGCCGGCCGCCTTCCTGCTGCTGTTCCATGTTCCAGCCGACCTGTCGGTGATGGGCCGTGTCGCCTATGTTGCCGCTGCTTTCAGCCTTTATATGGCGGTATTCTCCAGCTTCTCCGTTCCCTATCTGGCTATTGCCGGCGAATTGTCGGACGATCCGCACCAGCGCACGATCCTGATGTCATGGCGTTTGGTCTTTACCGCCGCCGGCGTCCTGGTTGGCGGCGCGCTGGCCCCGGCTTTGGTGCAGAGCTTCGGGGGCGGCCAGCCGGGTTATGAAGGCATGGCCCGTATCCTGGCCATCATCTGCCCGGTATCGCTGCTGATTGCCTTTTTCGGCGCGGGACGGGCGGCGCGGCAGATGGGAAGGGCACCGGCTATACGCAATGACAAGCGGTTGAGTTTCAGCGGCGCCGTCGCTGTGCTGGCAGCACCGCGCTATTCCATTTTGCTAAGCTCCAATCTGTTGCAACTGATTGGCTCCGGCATGGCCTATGCCTCGATGCTTTATTTCCTGACCTATAATATGGGCCAGGGTGCCGGAGCCTTGCAACTTATCGGCGGGCTGATCATGGCCGCCTGTGGGGGTATCATTGTCGGTCAGCCGCTGTGGGTGAACCTGTCCAGGCGGGTGGGCAAGAAGCCGGTCTATATCCTGTCCGCCATCGGCTATGGCGTTTCCTACATCGTCTGGTCGCTGAATGCGGATCTGGGAACGACCGTTGCCTATGGTTTCTGTTTCGTGGCCGCCATCTTCAATTCCGGCTGGGCCCTGCTCAGCTTTTCCATGATGTCGGATATTGCTGGCGATGACCCCGCCCATGCCGGGCTTTATTCCGCCGCCTGGATTGCGGTGGACAAGATCGGCTTTGCTTTAGGCGGCACGCTGCTGGTCGGCCTCGTCCTCTCCGGTTTTGGTTTCGATTCCGGCAGGGCCATGGCCGGCCTGCCGCAATCCGATGAAGCATTGACCGGCGTGATGCTGGCTTTCGGGGTGCTGCCCGGCCTATTCAATCTCACCGCCGCCGCCCTTTACGGGCGGTATGGCCGGCATTGAGGGGGACGGGGCAATCATCATGGATCGGGCAGAGGAATTCCGGCGCGGCTGGCGACTGGTGCTGGCCGCCGCAACGGGGGTGGGGCTGGGGATCACCGGCCTGACATTCTATACGCTTGGCATTTTCATCGGGCCGCTCAGTCAGGAGTTTGGCTGGTCGCGCACGGCGCTTGCCAGCGCCACGATCCTGACCACCTTGACCACGCTGCTGCTGGGACCGGTGGTCGGCCGGCTGGCCGACCGGTTTGGTGGGCGCCGCGTGGGGTTGGTGTCGCTGATCGGCTTGGCCCTTGGGTTGGGCGGGTTGAGCCTGATCGGCGCTGACCTCTGGAGCTTTTATCTCGCTTTCGGGATTGCCATGGTGCTGGGGGCGGGTACGCTGCCCATCGTCTGGACACGCGCGGTGAATGCCGGGTTCGACAAGGCGCGGGGACTGGCGCTTGGCCTGACACTCACGGGTACGGGCGTCTGCGCCATCCTGGCACCCCCTTTTACCCAATGGCTGATCGCCGAACATGGCTGGCGCACGGCTTATCTGGGGCAGGCGGTTTTGGTGTTGGTGATCGGCCTGCCGATGGTCTGGCTGCTGTTTCATGAGGTTGGGGGCAACAGCGCAGCGGCACCCGACAGGCCTAAAGTCGCGCAGCCGGGGTTCACTGCTGCGCAGGCCCGGCGCACCCGGCAATTCTGGATGCTGGGCATCGGCTTTCTTTTTGCCTCCTTCGCCGTCTCTGCCCTGATCGTGCATCTGGTTTCCATCCTGACCGGCGGCGGGTTGGCACGCGAATCCGCAGTCTGGGCGGCCAGCCTGCTGGGCTTTGCGATTATCGCCGGGCGGTTGGGCATCGGTGTGCTGGTCGACCGGTTTTATGCGCCGCTGGTGGCTTTCAGCATCCTGGTGGTGGCGGGCGTCGCCTGCCTGTTGCTGCTGGTGCCGGGCGGGGGGCTGCCGCTCGCCCTGCTCTGTGTCGTGCTGATCGGGCTGGCCGCCGGGGCAGAGGTGGATCTGGTGGCCTATCTCGCCAGCCGTTATTTCGGTATGCGCGCTTATGGGGAAATCTATGGCTGGCAGTTGGGTTTCTTCGCCCTGGGTGCCGGGCTGGGGCCGATGGGCGTAGGGCGGCTTTATGATGCCACAGGGTCTTATCTGGTGGGGCTGCTGGCGGCTGCCATCGGTTTTATCGTCGGTGCGGTATTGATCGGCCTGCTGGGCCGTTATCCGGAACGCTTCAGCGATTAAGGCGCTCCCCCTGTCCGCTGGCCGGACAGGGGGCATGTCCGGCCCGACGATAAGCGGGGGATGCTGGCAATCTGGCGGCAAATCACGCTCGTCAGGAAAGCCGACCCATGCCGGAAACCCTTGTGGCCGCCGCCGATCTTCTGCCGCAACTGACCGCCCTGCTGGGCCGGGATGCGATAAAGACCGATACAGACAGTTTGGCCTTTTATGGCCATGATGTGCATTCTGCCGGGGCGCCGTTGCTGGCCGTGATCCGTCCGGCAACGCGGGATATGCTGCTGGATGCGCTGGCCCTGTTGAACCGGGCGGGTGTCGCCATTGTGCCGCGTGGCGGCGGGATGTCCTATTCCAGCGGCTATCTGGCGGGAAAGCCGGGCGCGGTGCTGGTGGATACCGGTGCCCTGGACCGGATTATCGAGATCAATGCCAACGACATGTATGTCGTTGTGGAATCCGGGGTGACCTGGACCGCGCTGGATGCGGCGCTTGCCCCCCTGGGCCTGCGCGCGGCCTTCTGGGGCCCTTTCTCCGGCATTCGCGCCACGGTGGGTGGCACCATGTCGCAGAATGCCGTTACCTATGGCACCGGTATTTACGGCACTGCCGTGGACAGTATGCTGGGGCTTGAGGTCGCGCTGGCCGATGGGTCGGTTGTCCGCACCGGTTCCTGGGCGCGGGAAAACAGCACGCCCTTCTTCCGCCATTACGGTCCGGACCTGACGGGCCTGTTTGGCGGCGATGCGGGGGCGCTCGGCATCAAGACGGCTGTTGCCCTGCGGCTGGTCCGCCGCCGGCCCATCAATACCGGCATCTCCTTCGGGTTCCAGACATTCGACCAGATGCTGGGCGCCATGGCTGCCGTGGCGCGGGAAGGGGTGGCGTCGGAGGCCTTCGGCCTGGACCCCTATCTGCAAAAGCAGCGCCTCGGCATGGGCGACCTGAAATCGGATTTAAAGATGCTGCTGGCTGTTGGCCGGGCAGGTCGGGGGCCGCTGGAATCCCTGGTTCAGATGGCCAAGATTGTCATTGCCGGCCGTGGCTTCCTGGACGGGATCAATTATTCCGCCCATTACACCGTGGATGCGTTCGACAAGGATGAGGAACGCTCCATGCTGCGCCGTATCCGCGCGGCGGCATCACCCTTTGGCAAGGAGATCGAGAATTCCATGCCGACGCTGGTGCGCGCATATCCGTTCCCGCCGCTGAACCATATCCTGGGACCGAAGGGGGAACGCTGGGTGCCGGTGCATGGCATTCTGCCCTTCAGCAAGGTGGCCGCCTTCCGCGCCGATCTGGAAAAGCTCTATGCCGATAATGCCGAGGCGATGAAGCAGCACAAGGTGCTGGCGGCGGCCATGTTCTCCACCATCGCGACCCACGGCTTCCTGTACGAGATCGCCTTTTACTGGGAGGATGAGCGGGCCGTCTTCCATGATCATATCCTGGAACCCGATGCCGCAAAAAACCTGCCCCGTTATCCTTCCAACCCGGAAGGGGCGGCTCTCCTGCGGCAGTTGAAGGCGGATGCGGTGGCGCTTTACCACCGTCATGGGGCGGCCCACCTGCAGGTCGGGCGCCTGTACCCCGTTACCCAGGGGATGAACCCGGCAGCCCGCAATCTGCTGGGGGCCGTGAAGGCGCATCTGGACAGCCAGAGTAACAGCAATCCGGGGGCTTTGGGCCTGTAACCGACCGCAGTTCTTGCAAGAAACGTAAAAGAAAAGCGGGCGATGGGGACCATTCCCATCGCCCGCTTTTTATTGCCGCCGGATTATGCCGGGCGACGCACGAACAATCGGCGCAGCCAGAGCAGGAAATCATCCACATAGGTGAAGATCACCGGCACCACCAGCAGCGACAGCAGGGTGGAGGTCAGAAGTCCGCCGATCACCACCACGGCCATCGGCTGGCGGAAGGCCGGATCGGCGCCCATGCCCAGCGCTGTCGGCAGCATGCCGGCGCCCATGGCGATGGTGGTCATCAGGATGGGACGGGCGCGCTTGTGGCAGGCATCCACCAGCGCCTCGAACCGGGTCATCCCATGTTCACGACGGGCCATGATCGCATATTCCACCAGCAGGATGGAATTCTTGGTCACAATGCCCATCAGCATCAGCAACCCGATCACCGTCGGCATCGACAGGCTCATATTGCAGATGAGCAGGGCGAAGATGGCGCCGCCCAGTGACAAGGGCAAAGCCGACAGGATGGTGACCGGCTGCAGGAAATCATGGAACAGCAGCACCAGCACGGCATAGATGCAGAAGATGCCAATCGCCATGGCAAGGCCGAAGCTGCCCATCATCTCCGCCATGCGCTGCAGCTCGCCCTGTTCCACGATGCGGATACCCGTGGGCAGGTTGGCCATCGTCGGCAGCCGCCGCACTTCCTGCATCACTTCGCCCAGCGTGCGGCCATTCAACTCCACCGACAGGGTGACATTGCGCGACCGGTCCAGGCGGCGGATCTGTGACGGGCCGCTGCCCATCGACAATTCGCCCAGGGACGCCAGCGCCACATAGCCATCCGTCCCCTTCACCCGCAATTGGCCGATGGCGGCCAGATCGGCGCGGGCCGTCGGGTCCAGCCGGACACGGATATCCACCTGCCGCTGCGACAGGTTGATCTTGGCCAAAGCTGCGGAATATTCACCATAGGTGGCAACACGCAGCATGTCCGCGATGCTCTGGCTGGAAACACCAAGGGCCGCAGCGCGGGCATAATCAGGCCGGAAATGCACTTCCGGACGCTGCAAGGCAGCGCTGGAGGTGACATTGCCGATACCTTTGATGGATTGGCGAATTTCCGCCTCTACGGCGGCGGCGGTTCGTTCCAGCATGCCGCCATCATCACCGGCCAGCACGACTTCCAGCTTCTCGCCATTGTTCGCGCCGCCAACGGACACCCGCACACCGGGAAGACTGCGCAGCAACCGGCGCATTTCCGCTTCGATCTCGCTTTGCGGCCGATGCCGGTCGGTACGGGCCTGCAGGTCAACTGTCAGCGTGGCGGCACCAAAATCACTGTTGCTGCTGGAAATCAAACCCCCACCGCTGGTGGAACTGCCCACCGCACTGAAGACCTGCACAACTTCCGGCACCTGGTCCAGCAACTCGGCGGCCTGGTGCGTCAGGGCCGTGGTCTGGTCCAGGGTCGTGCCGGGTGGCAGTTCCAGGCTGATGCGGGTCTGACCCCGGTCCTGCGCCGGCAGGAAGCCCGACGGCAGCATCGGCAGACAGGCCAGCGCCACGCCCAGGAATACCAGGGCGGCTGCCACAGTGCGTTTACGGGCCCTCAGACAGGTGTGAACCCAGCCCATATAACGGTTCATGATGGCGCCATCACGCTCCTCGTGATTGGTTGCCTTCATGAAATAGGCGGCCATCATCGGTGTCAGCAGCCGCGCCACCAGCAATGAGACCAGCACGGAAACAGCGGCGGTGATGCCGAATTCCCGGAAAATCTTGCCGGGAATGCCGCCCATGAAGGCGGTGGGCAGGAAGACTGCGACAAGCGTGAAGGTGGTGGCGATCACGGCCAGCCCAATCTCGTCCGCCGCCTCCATTGCCGCTTCATAAGGGGTTTTGCCCATGCGGAGATGACGGGCGATATTTTCCACTTCCACGATGGCATCATCAACCAGGATGCCGATCACCAGTGCCAGCGACAACAGCGTCACCGTATTAAGGCTGAAGCCCCACAGATACATGATGGCAAAGGTAGGGATGATGGAAAGTGGCAGCGCGGTGGCGGAGATCAGCGTCGCCCGCCAGTCACGCAGGAACCACCAGACCACGATGATGGCCAGCGCCGCCCCTTCATAGAGAAGGTGCATGGAGCCATGATAATCATCGATGATCGAGTTGACGCCGTTGGTCACCTCGTGGATTTCCACGGTCGGATGCTGGACGGCGAATTTCTCCACCGCGTTGCGCACATCGGTGGCGATGGAAACGTCGGAGAAACCCAGCGAGCGGGTGACCTGGAAAGCGATCACCGGTTCTCCATCGCGGAAGGCGCGGGTGCTGCGCTCGGCATAGGTGTCGCTGATGGTGGCGATATCGGCCAGCTTGACGGTGCGCCCATCCGCCAGGGGGATGGTGACATTGCGTAATTGCTGCGGATCATCCAGCGCCCCCAGCGTGCGCAGGGACTGGCGCTGGTTGCCGATTTCTCCCAGACCGCCGGAATTATCCTTCTGCATGGATCGCAGGCCCGACGCCACATCGGCAGCGGAAATGCCCAAGCCTGCCATTAGGGTGGGAGACAGATCGACATGCACCTCGCGGGTGACGCCGCCCACACGGGCGACCTTGGCGACGCCCTTCACCGATTGCAGGGCCTTGGCGACATCATTGTCGATGAACCAGGAGATCGCCTCCTCATCCATCCGGTCCGAGCGTACTTCATAGGTCAGCAGGGAAGAACCGGTCGCCGTGATCTTGGAAACGACGGGGGTGTTGAGCGCAGCCGGCAGGTTGGGCATGGCGCCATCTACGGCGTTGCGCACCTCGTCCAACGCCTCGTTGGTGTCCTTGTCGATGGTGAAGCTGACGCTGATATTGACGTTGCCGTCGCTGATGGTCGTCGTAATGTGGTCCAGCAGGCGGAGCGATGTGAGCTGATCCTCGATCTTACGCGCCACCTCCGTTTCCAACTGTTCAGGGGCCGCGCCTTCCAGCGTGGCACTGATATTGACGGTGGGGATGTCCATATCGGGAAAATTCTGCACCCCCAGCCGCTCAAAACCCAGCAGACCGAGAACGGTCAGCAGGATGAACAGCAGGACAGCCGGTACCGGATTGCGGATGGAAAGGGAGGAAATGTTCATTTCACGGCCTTTCCGTCACCGGCCAGACGCACGACCGTGCCATCATTCAGGAAGGCACCGCCGCTCGTCACAATGCGTGCGGTGGCGTCCAGGGGGGTGAGGATTTCCACCCGCCCGTCACGGCGGCGGCCGACAGTCACCACCTGCTGCCGCACTTTCATGTCATCCTGTAACAGATACACATAGGAGCGTCCGTCGCGCAGTACGATGGCGGTGTCGGGCAGGGTCGCTGCATCGCTGGCCGGCAAGTCCAGATGCCCGCTGGCATACATGCCTGCCCGTGCCGGGCTATCCTTGGGCAACCGGACATAGACGATGCCCCGGCTGGTATTGTTGTTCAGGGTTGGGGAGACGAGGCGGACCACGCCTTCCACCTGCTGCCCGTCCGGCAGGGTGAGAAAGGCTTTCTGGCCAACCTGCGCCTGGGCAAGCTGGCGGCTGTCCAGTTCCGCCTGCCATTCAATCTCGCCCTGACGGACCAGACGGAACAGCTCTGTGCCCGCCGTGGGCACCTGCCCCAGCAGGGCGGAACGGGCGGACACGATGCCATCATCAGCAGCCACCACCTTGGCCTGCCGCAGCCTGATCCGCGCGCTTTGCAACTGCGCCTCGGCTGAGGCGACATTGGCCTGAGCGGTCATCTTGGCGATGCGATATTGGTCCAGTTGCTGGGCTGAAAGCGCGCCGCTCTTGCCCACTTTGGTGGCGCGGTCGGCGTCGGCGGTGGCCTGTTCCAAACTGGCCTTGGCGGATGCCAATGCTGCGGCCAGCCGCTTTTCCTCCGCCGCCAGCGTGGCATCGTCGAAGGTCGCCAGCACATCCCCGCGCTTCACGCTATCGCCGATCTCGGCCTTCAGCGTATCCAGGCGCAGGCCACCAACCTCTGCGCCGATAATCACTTCCTGCCAGGCCGCGATGGCGCCATCGGCGCTAAGCTGACGCGGCCAGGAAAAGCGCTGGATCTGGGAGGTGGTAACGGTCAGGCTGCTGACCGCCTGCGGTGCGGCACCATTCCCCGGCGGCTTGCCACAGCCCGTCAGGGCCAGAAGCGCGACCATGGCAACCATGGCGGCGGAACGGGAAGAGGTTGGGAATATCACAGGCTTTCTCCGCCCGATGGCATTGGGGAACAGGGAGTGGGAAAAGGGGACTTTCATGATCAACCCTCCACCTGCCAGCCGCCACCGGTCGCCTTGTACAGCGCGATCCAGTTGCGAACCTGCTGCTGACGCAGGGTGATCAGGGCAATTTCGGCGTCCAGGGCATTGCGGCGGGCCTGTTCCCGGTCCAGCAGGCTGGCGCTGCCGGCCTTCCAGGCGGCATCCACCGCCTGGAAATTGCGGTCAAAGCCGGCGGCGGCCTGGGCGGCATCGCCTTCCCGCCGGTCAGCAGTATCCAGATTGACCAGGGCCTGTTCCACCTCCAGCACCACGTCACGCACCTTCTGCCGGTAATTGGCCAGCGCCTGGGCATAGGCGGCTTCCGCACTGGTGACGGCGGCGGCGCGACGGCCGGCATCAAACAAGGGCAATGACAAAGCCGGGCCGTAGGACCAGGTGGTGCCAGTGCCCCCGCTGCCGGCAGCCGCGATGCCGATACTGCCGGCAAGGCTGAGGCTGGGAAGCTGGTTGGCCACGGCCACACCGATTTCGGCATTGGTGGCCGCCACTTCGCGTTCAATGGCTGCCAGATCGGGCCGCTGGCGGATCAGATTGGCCGGCACGGTCTGGATGGCGAGGCTGGCCGTCAGGGGCAGGTCGTCCTTGCCCTGGGTCAGCAGGGCGCGAATGTCCGGCTCCGTTCCGCCGGTCAGGGAGACCAGGCTTTTGACCAGCAGGTCGCAGGCGCCGCGCTGCTGTGTGGCAGCGGACCTGACCTGGGCGGCACTGGCTTCCGACAAAGCGAGATCGCCTGACGCGGTGAAGCCGGCCTCTTCCGCGATGCGGGCAAGGCCGATGGTGGATTGCTGGGAAGCAGCCTGCTGTTCATAGGCCCCGGCCAGCAATTCACAGCCCCGATATTGGACATAAAGATCAGCAACCTCAGCCGCCAGGGAGATGCGGGCATCGTGCCACTCATCCACCCTGGCCTGGATACGCGCGTTTGCCGCTTCCACGCCGCGTTGTGTCTTGCCGAACAGGTCCAGTTCCCAGGCCGCATCCAGGCGTCCGGCACGGCTTTCACTGATCGCGCCATTGCCCGCTACCACCTGACGGGCCCGGCTATAGGTGCCGTTGGCATCCAGGCTGGGGAACAGGCTGGACCGGCTGCTGGTCAGCGTCGCCCGCGCCCGTTCGATCTGGGCCAAAGCCGCGTCCAGGGTGGGGCTGTCCGCTTCTGCCCGCTTTTGCAGGTCGGTCAGGATGGGATCGTTGAACTGGCCCCACCAGTCCAGCAACGCTGTCGCTTTGCCGCCATGGGGCAGGGGCGCTTGCCAGGTGGGAGAAAGGGCGGGTTCCGGCGGGCGGTAATCCGGACCCAGCGTACAGCCCGATAAAAACAGGCCAATGCCGACAAGGCAAGGAAGGGTACTTTTCATCAACGGCATTCCCAAGCCGGCCGACAGGAGGCCGCGTGAGCATGTTTATACGAAGTGAATGTTTACTGGGGTGTCGGAAGGGTAAAGTTGGGTAAAATTAGTGTCGCACCCTGTCCGGGCGGGCGCAACAAAGGCAAACCAGCGGATGTGTACAGATATTTGGATAATGATGGTTCGGCCATGACGCGCGTGCTTCTTGTCGATGACGACCGTGAATTGACGGCGATGCTGGCCGAATATCTGGCGCGCGAAGGGTTCCAGGCCCAGGCGGTGCATGACGGCCAGCAGGGGGAGACCGAAGCCCTGTCCGGCCAGTATGATATCATTGTGCTGGATGTGATGATGCCACGCCTGTCGGGGATCGAGGTTTTGCGCCGTATCCGGGCACGCAGCCAGATCCCCGTGCTGCTCTTGACGGCGCGCGGTGACAATGTGGACCGGATCGCCGGGCTGGAACTGGGCGCGGATGATTATGTGCCCAAGCCCAGTTCACCGGGGGAACTGGTGGCCCGGCTGCGGGCCATCCTGCGCCGTACCGGCACCATCCGGCAGGAAAGCGCGCAGGAGGCGTTGGTCTGTGGTGACCTGTCTTTGAATGCCGGCACCCGTACCGCCATCTGGAAAGGGGTGCCGCTGGACCTGACCGGCACGGAATTCTCTTTGCTGGAGGAACTGGTTCGCCATGCGGGCCAACTGGTCAGCAAACAGCAGCTATCCCTGAATGCGCTTGGGCGGCCGCTGACCCGGTTCGACCGGCGGATTGATGTGCATATCAGCAGCATCCGGCAGAAGCTGGGATTGCGTGGGGCCAACCAATCCTGGATCGTCAGTGTGCGCGGCCAGGGCTACCAACTGGTCAGCGAATGAGACCCAGCCGGCTGTTCTGGAAACTGTTCCTGGCCTTCTGGCTGGCGACGGCTTTGTCCTTCGTCGTCGTTGTCGCCATCTTCGAATTTAAGGAACGTCTGAGCCCTTCCAGCGGCACATTGCAGCGCACAGCCATGTTCGTCACCATTTCTACGATGGTGGAGCAACATGGTGCGGCATCTGTATTGCCACTGATCGGCTATGCCAATCAGAAGGGCGAACAATTCAGACTTGATGAATTGGCGCCGGGGGTGACCGCCGATCTGGGAGACCAGGGACGCCGGGCCGTGGTGATTGATCCTGAGGGACGGCGTTATCTGCTTGAAACCCGGCAGGAGATTTGGCGCGAACCGAACCACCGGCTACCGTTCGCCGTGGGCACGGCGGTGGCGATCCTGTTCAGCGGTGCTTTGGCCTGGTACCTGACCCGCCCCTTGCGCCATCTGGGAGAGGCGGCGCGGGCGGTTGCCTCAGGCCGGCTGTCCACCCGCGTCGGTCCGTTGATGGGGCGGCGGCGGGATGAGATTGTCGATCTTGCCCGTGAATTCGACAAGATGGCCGCCAAGCTGGAGCAGTTGCTGGGCGCACAGCGCCGGCTGCTGCATGATATCTCCCATGAATTGCGCTCTCCCCTGACCCGCCTGCAGGCCGCCATCGGGCTGGTGCGCCAAGCCCCGGACCAGCGTGATGTGATGCTGGATCGGATTGAGCGGGAATGCGAGCGGCTGGACGAACTGATCGAAGAATTGCTGACCCTGGCCCGGCTGGAATCCGGTCAGCATAATCTGCCTTTTGAACGGGTGGACCTGATCGAACTGCTGGCCGCCATCGCGGAGGATGCCAGCTTCGAGGCCGCGGCCAAGGAATGCACTGTCAGCCTTGAGGCGGACCCGGCCTTTGTCTCCTGGGTCAGCGGAGAAATGCTCTACCGCGCCTTTGAAAATATCGTGCGCAATGCCGTGAAATTCACTGACCCCGGCACGCAGGTGCGGATCAAGGCGCGGGTGGATGGCGATTGTCTGCGGCTTGCCATCGCCGATGCCGGTCCCGGTGTGCCGCCGGATATGCTGGAAAGCATTTTTGAACCGTTCAAACGGGTGGAGAGCGGTGGCGGCCATCCGGGCCTGGGGCTGGGCCTGTCCATTGCCCAGCGGGCGGTGCAGATGCATGGCGGCACCATCAGCGCATCCGCCGGTCCCCTGGGTGGGCTGGTTGTCCAGGTCACCTTGCCGCGCCGGGAAGGGTGACACGGCTGTAGGGGCCGGGACGCCGTGCCGCACCATCTTCTGTTGACGCCAGGCCTGCCCGCCGTTCAAAAGGGGCAGATGGTGGGACAGGGGCGCAGAACCTTAACAGCTTTATGGACGCGGCAGGTGGCCGGCTGGCTGCTGCTGTGCGCCTTGCTGCTGCGCGGTCTCATCCCCGGCGGCTATATGCCCAATCTGGACCCGGCCGATGGGCGGGGGTTCCTGGTTATCTGCACCAGCATCGGTGAGCGTACCGTTCAACTGGACGGGCACGATAAGGACAAGGCCATACAGGCGGACAGCAAGCAGCAGGGGCTTTGCGCCTTTGCCATGCTGGGGGCCTGGGCGCCGGTATTGGCGCTGCTGATCCTGCTGGTTCTGGTGCTTCCCCGCCTTGTGACGGGCCTGGGACGTGGCGACACCCCCCGTCTGCGCTCCTTGTTCTGCGCCCCGCCGGGCGCCAGGGCACCTCCCTGCTTCGCCTGACGCGAGCGTTATCCAAATAAACCATCCCTGAAGGTGCGGGCCCTCTGGGCCCTTGACCTTTCACCATCCGTAGAAGCGGCCGGATACGGCTGCCAGCCACGGATGCCATCTGTCGCGCCCATTGTCCTGGGTGTGTGAGGCTTTTGATATGTTGAAGAAATTTCTCGTCGCCGGTGTTTCCACCCTGGCTCTGGCGCAGGTTGCCTATGGCGCACCCGATGCCGCCGATGAGACGGTGGTCGTGATCGGCCACCGGGAAGCGGCAAAGCTCAACCAGCCGACCGATACCGCCAGCCGCCTGGGCTTGACCCTGCGGGAAACCCCGGCAACGGTGGAGGTGCTGACCCAGGAAGACCTGCAGGTGCGGGGCCTGCGGACCTCACGCGAAGCCTTCGCCGATGTGGTGGGGGCGGTTGCGGGTAATGTGCCGGGCAATCCGGCTGTGGTGTCGATGCGCGGTTTTTCCGGCAATACCGTGTCCATCCTGCAAGATGGGGTGCGGGTTTCCAGCTCCACCATGGTCACCCGTGACAGCAAATAGCTGGCATTTTGACCGGATCGAGGTGATCAAGGGCCCGGCTTCGGTGCTGGTCGGCGAAGGTGCGCTGGCCGGTGTGATCAACAAGGTGACCCGCAAGCCGACCCTGGACCGCACCTATATCGACGCCATGCTCTCCTATGGCAGCTTCGATACGCTGACGACGGCAGCCGGCATCAATGTGAAGCTGTCAGACGATGTGGCGGTGCGCGCTGATGCCAGCCGCATGCGGTCTGACAGCCTGTATGATGTGGAAAATAACCGCACCCGTTCCAGTGGCCTGACCGCCAGCCTGCTTTATAAGCCGGCGCAGAACCTGACCGTCCTGCTGGCCGTCGATCATTACAACGACAAATATGACAGCTCCTATCAGGGTGTGCCGCTGGTATCCGCCGCCGTTGCCCGCAATCCCAGCAAGGCGCTGCGCAGCGCCAATGGGCTGGTGATCGACAAGGCCCTGCGCCACAAGAATTATAATCCTGACGGTGCCTATTCCGGTGCGGACGAGACGACGCTGCGTTCCCGCGTCGATTACGCGTTCGGGGAAGGGTGGTCGCTGGCCAATGACCTGATCTGGTACACAGCCGACCGTGATTTCGTGTTGAGCGGGGATCAGAATTTCACCGCCCCCACGACAGCCTTCCCCAATGGCAGCTTCGCCCGCTCCGCCCAGGCCATCTATCACGATCATGAATTCTGGAACGAGCGTTTGGCCCTGTCCAACGACACCCAGTTTGCCGGTCATCGCAACCGCTTCACGCTGGGTGTGGAATATAACGATACCGACTTCATCAACCCGCGTAAGCAGAGCAGCGTGGGCGGCATCGCCGCTGTCGATCCCTATAACCCCATCGTCGGCACTTGGCCGGTGGGGGATGCGGTCTATACCAGCCAGAATGTCGTCTTCGACAGTCAGATGAAGACCAAGGCCGTCTTTGCCGAAGATGCCTTCAACCTGACGCCGCAATGGCTGCTGCTGGCCGGCGCGCGGTATGAGAAGATTGAGTTGGAACGCGGCATCACCAACCTGAATGCGGGTGGCGCCTTTACCAGTGCTGACGCTGATTACGACCCCTTCTCCTGGCGCGTTGGCACCACCTATGATCTGACGCCTTCCTTCACGCTTTATGCCCAATACACCACGGCGGCTCAGCCGGTCGGCTCCATGCTCACCCTGTCGCTGGCCAATACCGCCTTCAAACTGACCAAGGGCAAGTCGGTCGAGGGCGGCTTCAAGGCTGATGCCTTGGATGGACGGGTCAGTCTGACCGGTTCCGTCTATCGCATCGCACAGAAAAATATCGTCACCCGCGATCCCAATAACCCTTCCCAGTCCATCCAGGGTGGCGAACTGGCCTCCAAGGGCGTGGAACTGACGGCCAGTGCCGCGCTGACTGACCAGTTGCGTCTGTCAGCCGGGGTATCCTACAGCGATGCGGAATATGAGGAACTGAACGAACTGGTCAGCGGCGTGCTGACCAGCCGCAAGGGCAACCGCCCGATCAATATGCCGACGACGACGTTCAATGCCTCGGCCCTTTACACGCTGGATGCTGTGCCGGTGACCTTTGGCGGTTTCCTGCGCCATGCCAGCGGCTTCTATACCGACAATGCGAACAGCATCTTCGTGCGCGGTCACTGGCTGGTGGACACTTCCGTCAGCTATGCGGTGACAGACGATGTCAGCCTGTCGGTGCGGGGGCGCAACCTGACCAACGCCTTCTATGGCGAATATTCAGGCTATCCCAGCACCAACATCTATATCGGCGCCCCGCGCAGCGTGGATGTCACGCTGACGGCCCGGTTCTGATCAGCGGTTAAGGATCAAGGGGAGGGGAGCCATGACCAGCAAAACCGCCAACAAGCCTTATGGACCGATCTATCGGGCCGTCTGGCGCTGGCATTTTTATGCCGGGCTGGTGACGGCCCCCTTCCTGCTGATCCTGGCGATCACGGGTGCGATCTATCTGTTCGATGATGAAATCAACGATCTGACATACCCCCATCTCCGCTTTGTGGAGGCAACGGGGCAGCCGATGCCGCTCAGCCATATGATGGCGGCGGCAGAGGCGCATCTGCCAGGGGCTGTCACCACCAGGGTGGATACGCCAGGGGATGCCAACCGATCGGTCCAGTTCTTCCTGTCCTTGCCGGATGGCAGCAGCCGGCGGGTCTTCATTGATCCCTATCGGGCGACAGTGCTGGGGGATCTGGATTATCGCCGGACCCTCGTGGGTTTTGCCGATCAGATGCACGGCACCCTGTTGATGGGGGATGCCGGGGATATGCTGGTGGAATTGATGGCCTGCTGGGGGGCGGTGCTGACCGTCACGGGGCTTTATCTCTGGTGGCCATCAGGCCCCTTGCGGCTGCGCGGTTTCCTCTGGCCGCGTCTGGCTTCCGGCGGGCGGGCGCTGTTGCGCGACCTGCATGGGGTTGTCGGTTTCTGGACTGGATTGCTGATCCTGTTTCTCATCCTGACCGGGCTGCCCTGGGCGACCTTCTGGGGATCGCTGCTGGTGGGCGCCATGGATGTGGCGGGCATCGGCTATCCCGCCAGTCATCGCGGTTATAATGCCCCCACCAGCACCCTGACCGCTAAACAGGTGGTGGGGGAGGTGCCCTGGACGCTGGAGCCATCGCTGATGCCGGTTTCCACACCGGCGCCATCGGCCCCATCGGGTGGGGGTGGGCATGCCCATCATCATGGCGGCGCTGTCCCAACCGGGCCGGTGGAAGGCGCCATCGGTATTGATCGCGCCGCCGCCATCTTTGCCGAACAGGGGCTGGAATGGCCCTATCGCCTTTCCACTCCACGGGGAGAGACGGGTGTTTATCTGGCCTTCACCTATCCCGGTCAGCCCCAGGGCCAGCGCAGCCTGTATCTCGACCAATATACCGGTGCCGTGCTGCGCGATACCCGCTTCGCCGATTATGGCTGGGGTGCCCAGGCTGTTGAACTGGGTGTGCAACTGCATCTGGGCCGCTATTTCGGCCTGGCGAACCAGTTGCTGATGCTGTTGCCCTGCATCGGCATTGTCCTGCTGTGCATCACCGGCCCCTGGATGTGGTGGAAACGCCGGCCCAAGGGCAAGTTGGGCGTTCCCGCTGTGCCCTCGCCAGCGAAGCTCCGCAATCTGGCGATGATCACCATCGGGCTGTCGGCCCTTTTTCCCCTGGCGGGGGCATCGCTTCTGGCGGTGTTGATTGGTGATCGTCTCACCGCCAGCTTGATGCATCGCAAAGCGGGCTGAGCCGGCTTATGCGATGAAAGCGGCATGATGATGCGGCAGCGGATACGGTACAGGGTCGGTGGATGGGCAGCAGCCCCCTTGGCGGGTCTGCTGTTCCTGTCCCTGCTGCTTCGGGCCATGCTGGCGCCTGGCCTGATGCCGGCCCCGGCGTCCCAGATGCTGGCCGGCGTGCCGTTGGTCATCTGCGCTGTGGCGGGCACTCGTGACCAGGATAAAGGTGCGCTGGACCATCGGGCCGGGATCGATCAGGCCCTGTGTCCTTTCGCCTCTGCCCATCTGCCCGTGCTGGGGGAAAGCCCCATGCCCATGTTGGCACCTCCGGCGGGAAGGCCGCTCGCGGATGGTGTCGCTGTTGCTGTTTCCTTTCCCCGTCCGTCTGCAATGCGGGGGGCAATGTCGGCGCGGGGGCCGCCGCTTGGTGGTCTGGTCTTCCTTATCAGTGCGATCGGCGTGACGCTGTAAGGCGGGGGCCGGCCGCTGGTCCCCTTCACGCCAAAGGTGTCCTCATGCACCAAGCTATTTCCTTTGCCCCCACGCCGACAGAGCCGCCGGCCACCCCCTTGTTCGATGCCGTTATTACGCCCCCCGCTTCTCTGGGGAACAAGGGGTTCGCCACGTTCATGGCCATCACACTGGCGATTGTCTGTCTGATTGATCTCGCCTTTCTTGCCAGCGGCCTGTGGTGGGCGATGATTTTCCTGACCGGGAACATGATCTTCCTGCTGGCGGCTTTCATTGCTGTCCGTCGGGGGCGCGCGCGGTCGGAACGTGTATTGGTCGCCGATGGCGTGCTGCGCCTGGAACGGCGCTGGCAGGGCCAGCCGGGCAGCAGCGACACGCTGCCCCTGTTTGGCCTGCGGCTGATCCGGGTGCGTGACGCGGACGGGTTGTGCCGCCGGCTGGAACTGCATCACCGCAATGACCGGCTGGGCTTCGCAGCAGACCTGACCCCGCAGGAGCGGGAACAGTTCGCCGACGCCTTGGGCCGCAGCCTGTATAAGGCCGGCCATCGCATCGCCATGCCCATCATTGCGGCGTGAACAGGCTTCCGCACCCACCCCCGCATCCGGGGGTGGGATGCAATTACAGAGGCTTGACGCTTTTGATGCCAAATGATTTATGCAATCGCCTCGCAATTGCATAAATGCGAAAGAGTTGTTCATGGCCCGTAACATCCTGTTCCAGCTTCATTGGTTCCTTGGCATTACAGCGGGGCTTGTGCTGGCGGTCATGGGTGTGACCGGTGCCATGATGACGTTTGAGGATGAGATCCTGGCCGCGCTCAATCCCAGGATCATGCAAGCGGACCCTAGGCGCGGGCCGGTGCTGGATGCCCCCGGCCTGATCGCGGGGTTTGAACGGGATTTTCCCGGTGCCCGTGTTGTGCGGCTGATCGTCCATGACGATCCTTCGCGGACCGCCTGGATCAGCTTTGTGCCGCCAGGTGAACGGGAGCGGCGCAGCAGCTATGTTGACCCTGTGACGGGTACGCTGCTTGGGGAGGCACAGGGCGAAGCCTTCTTCGCCTTCATTACCCGGCTGCATCGCTGGCTGGCATTGCCGGACGGTGGAAATGGTATTGGTCGCCAGATCACGGGCTTTTCCGCCATCGCCTTGATCTATTTCGCTTTGTCGGGACTTTACCTGCGGTGGCCACGCCACCCGCTGGATTGGCGGGCATGGCTGGTCCTGGACCTGCGGAAGACTGGCCGCAATCTTTATCGTGCGCTGCACGCTGTTATCGGCGGTTGGGTTCTGGTCTTCTATCTGCTCAGCGGGCTGACAGGCCTGTGGTGGTCTTACGATTGGTACCGGGAAGGGGTGCGCTATGCCCTGACGGGTGAGAAATCAACGCCGGCCCCCGCCGTCGGTGCCGGCGGCAGTGGGGGCAGCCGTGCCCGGGCGGAGACGCTGCCCCCTGACCTTACGCAGGTATGGCAAAGCTTCCGGCAGGCAACGGCGGATCGGCGATACGAGACGGTGACCCTGATCGTGCGGGGGGCCGATAATATCCAATTCCGCGCCATGCTGCCGGGCGCCCGCCATGACCGTGTTTCTGATGAACTGACGATTGATGGCAGGACAGGCGCTGTCGTCTCCCACGTACCCTATGCGCAGCGGACTGTTGGTCAGGACATCATCACCAGCATCTATGAGCTGCATCGCGGTGCTTATTTCGGCCTTGCCGGGCGGATCGGCATCATGCTGGCCAGCTTGACCATGCCGCTTTTCACGATCACCGGCTTCCTGCTTTATTTCGCCCGTCGCAGGCGCCGGAAAGGCGCGATGTCCGTGGCCGAACCGGCTCTTTCCCCCTCTGGGATCGATGGGGCCGGGACGCTGATCGTCTATGCCAGCCAGACTGGCACGGCGGAGCGGATTGCCCGGTTGACGGCACAGGCCATGCCGGGGGCAGCCCTGCTGCCATTGTCCCGGCTGGATGAGCCAGCCCTGGCCCAGGCACAATGCCTGTTGCTGATCGCCAGCACCTATGGCGAGGGCGAGCCGCCGGACGCTGCCCGCGGCTTTGTCCGCCGTTTTCTGGGCACCACACCGGCCCTGTCACATCTGCGCTATGCCGTTCTGGCCCTGGGCGACAGAGAATATCCGGATTTCTGTGCCTTCGGCCATCAACTGGACCATTTTCTGCACGCGGCGGGGGCGGAACGTCTGTTCGACCTTATCGAAATGGATGGGGAAGATGCTGACGCTCAACGCCAGTGGCAACAGCAACTGACCGGACTTGGTGCTCGGACGGACCAGCCGGATTGGGCCCCGGCCCCGATGGCGGAGTGGCGGCTGGTGGAGCGCCGGTTGCTCAACCCCGGCTCCGCTGGGGAGGCGACCTTTCATATCGCGCTGGAACCGGTGGGTGGCCGTGCCGAAAACTGGCTGCCGGGCGATATCCTGGAAATCGCGCCCCGCCAGGATCCCGCGCGCCTCAGCGCCTATCTGGTATCCCGCGGCTTGCCCGACACGGCGGAGAACAGGGATCTTCTCGCATCGCGTATCCTGCCTGCGGAAGTCAGCGCGGATATCGATGTCACGTCACTGCCGCCGCTGCCCCACCGTGAATATTCCGTCGCCTCTATACCGTCTTCCGGACGGGTGGAACTGATCGTGCGTCAATGCCGGGCGGCAGACGGCTTTCTGGGGCTGGGGTCTGGCTGGTTGACGGCTTTGGCGCCCATAGGCGGCGTCGTGCAGGCCCGTATCCGGGCCAATGCCGGCTTCCATCCCCCGGCAGCCAGCGATGCCCCGCTGATCCTGATTGGCAATGGTACCGGGCTTGCCGGCCTTCTTGCCCATCTGCGCTACAGGGCAGCAGAGGGGGGTGGTCCGGTTTGGCTGTTCTGGGGGGAGCGGCATCCTGATCATGACCATTATCACGCCGAAGAACTGCTTTCCCTGCAGGTGAAAGGGGTTCTGGCCGGGGGCGAATATGCCTGGTCGCGGTTACCTGGGGATCAACGTGCCTATGTTCAGGATAAGGTCACCGTTTCCGCGACGATCATTGCGGATCTGGTAAACAAGGGTGCGGCGATATTCGTGTGCGGCAGTGTCCAAGGCATGGCGCCAGCCGTCCATCACGCCTTGAGCGCGATCCTTGGCGAGGAAATGCTGGAGACGATGGTCGAGCATGGCCGCTACCGCCGTGACATCTACTGATCACCTCCATTTGCTGACTATGCCTTCCGGTTCAGGGCTCCTCACGGGGTGCGTTGGCCGGCAGGCGGATATGGTCAGGTGTGACCGACAGGTAGCGGGCAACAATTCCGACCATGTTGCTTGAGGGCGGCGGCGCTATGCGGATATTGTCCGACAACAGGACCAGCAAATCCCCATCGGTAACTTCGCGTTCAATAGAACCACCATTATTGTCTATGATGGGCGGAAGCGGGACCGGGGCCGCTGGTTCCACGATCAGCAATCCAGACTGATAAGTGATGGTATAATTACTGGTGCTAAGGCCGGAAGCGGTGAGGCTGTAGCTGCCAGCATTGGTGGCGCCCTGCGCCGTGCCGCCATAGGCCAGCGTGCCGCCGAGGATAGCGGCGGTTTCGCCATTGACGAAGCCGGTATAGGTGACGCCATTGCCGCCGCTATAGGCCAAGCCATCATAGGTCTTGGTGGCGTTATTGACGGCAACCGACAGGGCTGCGCGGTCGATGGTCAGCGTGCCAGGATTATAGGTCAGGGTGTAATTGCCGGCGGTGAGGCCGGAGGCGGTGAGGCTGTAGCTGCCGGCATTGGTGGCGCCCTGCGCCGTGCCACCATAGGCCAGCGTACCGCCGAGGATAGCGGCGGTTTCACCATTGACGAAGCCGGTATAGGTGACGCCATTGCCACCGCTATAGGCCAAGCCATCATAGGTCTTGGTGGCGTTATTGACCGCAACCGACAGGGCTGCGCGGTCGATGGTCAGTGTGCCGGGGTTGTAGGTCAGGGTGTAGTTGCCGGCGGTGAGGCCGGAAGCGGTGAGGCTGTAGCTGCCGGCATTGATGGCGCCCTGGGCCGTGCCGCCATAGGTCAGCGTACCGCCGAGGATAGCGGCGGTTTCGCCATTGACGAAGCCGGTATAGGTGACGCCATTGCCGCCGCTATAGGCCAA
>NZ_KE386936.1:198798-225753 GCF_000429645.1 Niveispirillum irakense DSM 11586 | reverse complement strand
GTGCCGCCCTTGCCGTCACTGGCGGTGACGACGACGCGCAGATATTTATGCGCATCGGACGTGGTCAGTGTGTAGTTGGCGCTGGTGGCGCCGGAGATCAGAGCCAGATTGGTGCCGGCATTATCGTCAGCGCGATACCATTGATAGGTGAAGGACCGGCCGTCGCCGTCTGCATCGGTCCAGGTGCCGTTGGTGGTGGAGAGCGCGTTGCCGACGGTGGCGGTGCCGCTGATGCTGGGCACAACGCTGTTGACCGGTGCGCTGTTGGTAATGGCGGTATAGGCGGAGGTGGCGGTCTGCGTGCCACCATTGCCATCACTGGCGGTAACGACGACGCGCAAGTATTTATGCGCATCCGATGTGGTCAATGTGTAGTTGGCGTTTGTGGCGCCGGAGATCAGGGCAAGGTTGGTGCCGGCATTATCATCGGCACGGTACCATTGATAAGTGTAGCTAAGTGTATCGCCGTCCGGATCACTCCAGGTGCCGGTGCCGGTGGAGAGCGCATTGCCGACAGTGGCCGTGCCGGTGATGCTGGGGACGACGCTATTGACCGGCGCGCCATTGCTTGTCACCTGCGAACGGGTCGAGGCGGCCGTCTGCGTACCGCCATTGCTGTCATTGGCAGTGACGACAACACGCAGATACTTGCCGAGATCACCGACAACGACGGAATAGGTGCTGCTTGTGGCACCAGAGATCGCCACCTCACCGGTGCCGGTGCTGTTATCGGCCCGGTACCATTGATAGGTATAAGTCAGTGTATCGCCATCGGCATCCGCCCATGTGCCGGTAGAGGTGGACAGGTTGCTGCCGGGTGAGAAGGAGCCCGTCACCGTAGGCACCGCAGAGGCGGCTGGTGCGCTGTTGGTGATGGCGGTATAGGCGGACGTGGCAGTTTGTGTGCCGCCATTGCCGTCATTCGCGGTGACAACGACGCGCAGGAACTTATGCGCGTCGGATGTGCTCAGCGCGTAGGTCGCTGCCGTGGCCCCGCTGATGGCGACAAGATTGGTGCCGCTATTATCGTCTGCCCGATACCATTGGTAGCTGTAGCTGAGCGTATTATTTTCCGGATCGCTCCAGGTGCCACTGCTTGCGGTCAGTGAATTGCCCACCTGCGCCGTGCCGGAAATGGCCGGATTGACGGAGGAAACCGGTGCCTCATTGACGTTGGTCACAGTCACCGAAATGGTTTGAGCGGTGGTGTTGCCATTGGCATCCGTGGCCCGAACGGTGACGACATAAACATTGTTGGAATCGGTATCGGTGGGTGCTTCAAAATCCGGACTGGAAGCAAAGGAGAGCGCAGACCCGATGAGGGAGAATTTCGCCTGATCGGCCCCGCCGATGATGCTGTAGCTCACGGGCTCGGTCGCCGCCAATGTAACGACCGCGCTTTGATTTTCGGCCGCGGAAACCGTGGCGGAAGAGGTGAACACGGGGGCATCCCGGTCCACGGTGCGGGTGGTGCCGGTAAAGCCTGCCGTGATGGCGTTGGAGGCGGCATCCTGGATGCCTGTGCCACTGGAATTCAGGTTCAGCCCCAGCGTGCCGGTGCCGGAAATGCTGCTGACCGTTACGGTATAGGTGCTGCCGGACCCGGTAACATCGCTGATGGTACCGGTGGCGGTGCCGGTGCTGGCCAGCGTGAAGTCACTGCTATTCACGCCTGTGACACTTTCACTGAAGGTCACAGTATAAGAAACGGAGGTCGCATTGGCCCCCGGCGTGCCGGACAGGGCGATGCTGCTGACGGATGGCGGTGTTGTATCAACAACGGTACCCAAGGTGATGGTACTGGTCCGCGCCGTGCTGGTTGTTTCCCCATCATTCACGGTGATTGTCGCCGTCCGGTCACCGGCGGTGAAGCTGCTGGCGCTGTTCTTGTATTGGATCAAGCGGATGACGGATTGGTAATCCGCCAATGACGCCGCCCCGGTCAAAGTGATCGTGGCGCCGTCATTGGAACGCACCGCGATGCCGTAGGTTTTGGCCGTGTTCACCTCTGCTGCGGAGAGGGTGAGCGTTTCGTTTCCGGTATCGGAGATCCCCGACAAGCTGACCGTGGCACCAAGCAGGCGGGTATCGGTGTCGGTCTGCGCCAGATTGGCGTTCGGTGCGATGAGGACGCCGGACGAGGGTGTCCCGCTATTCACCGCCTCGTTATTTCCAGTTCCCGCCCCATTCAGATCGACCGTGGGCTCCCCAGCGTTCCAATGGACTTCATAGGCCCCAAGGTCGAGCGCGCCATCGCGGATGCGGTCGATACCACGGATATCGTAACTCCCGCCGTAATAGCTCGCATTGCTGCTGTTGCCCTGGTTGATGAAGGTGGTGGCGGTTGATGTCGGGCGGTAGTCTCGCAAGCTGAGCGTGGCATTGGTGCTATCGACAAATACCGCGTTGCCGGTTATGTCGCCCTGGTAATTGTTAGAGCCATTGAAGGTGAAGTTGGCAGCGTTGTAAATAATCGCATTCGGATCGGCAAAGCTCGTCCCAGCAAGGTTGCCAGAGTTCCCCGCGATGATCGTGTTGTAAATGTTCAGCGTTGAGGAACCGCCTGAATAGAGGCCGATACCCGCCGTCTTGACACTGGCAGCGCCGGCATCATTGTTGATGTAGCTGTTATTGGCAATGGTGACGTTGCGTATGTTTACCGTATAAGCTGCCGCGTTGTTTTGCACGATGGTGGAGCCGGGGAACTGCGCTGAAGGCGAGCCCATGTTCATGACGTAATTGTTGTCTACAACCAGCGTATTCTCAATCGTCAGTGTTCCGGTCACCTGTGATCGAATGACCGCGAAGCCCGCCGTTCCGGTCACCACACCGACATTTTCACGGAAAACCGAGTTCCGGATCGTCAGGGATGTGGCCGCGGTGGTTGTGGCGAGGGGGTTGTTCAGGTTGTTCCTGAAGGTCACGCCATCTACTTCGAGCGACCCGTTCTGCAGCGTTAGCGCTCCTTGCAGGGCGGATGCCGAATAAAAGCGCTCCATGATCACGTTTTTGACCGTCAGCGTCTTGCCGGCAGCATTGAAGAGGATGCCCCGATAGTCCGCCGACGAGGATGTGTTGTCGCCATTGTCGCCGGAAATCGTGATGTCGGCGATCCCGTCGCCATTCACGTCGCCGTTGATCGTGAAATTTTGCGCCGCTGCCGTCAGAATGGTCGTCGTGACGCCCAGGGAAATCGTGCCGGATGCCAGTGTGGGGTCGAAAACGATTATGTCACCATCGCCCGCGTTCACGATCGCATGGTTCAATGATCCCGCTGCATTCCCGGACGCAGAGGTGACGGTGACGGTTGCGAGCTTGCCGGAGAAAGCCTCCATTGAAGCAAGGGCGAAGGGCGTCGCGGCCTCGATGGCACCCGTTTGCACCTCCAGCGTCCAGTTCTGCTCCGCCGCATTACCGGTCTGGTCGCTGGAAACCGCGACGTCCGCCCCGGTGAGTCGGTGGATTGTCTGGGCGAACGCCTGCCCGACCTCTCCGCTACCCACGTTACAAGCGTAAAACAGGATGTCGCCGCCGGGCCTGAGGGCGGCACCGATAGCCTGGAGATCCTGCCCGCGGTTCGCCAGACCGTCTGCCCAATAGGCGCGGCCGGCAATGTAGAGATGGCCTTCATTGCCATGGCTGACGACATGAACAGCGTCCAGGTCGGACATGCCGGACAGCGCCTCGGCCATCTGGCTGAAGGCCTCGCGATTGGGGTCGAGCAGCACAACCTTGGCGTCGGGGGCGATATCCTTGATCAGCGTCTCATAATCGTTCACCGTCGTGTCGACAAACACAACGGTCCGGACACTATTCTGCCCGGCGTCGGCTGGGGTTGGTGTTGCCGCTTTTTCTGTCAACGCTGCTGTGGTGGCCTTGGGGGCGTCGGCGGCCGGGGGCACCGCATCCTTGATTGCGTGTGCATCGGCTGTGCTTGCCTCATGAGCGTCGCTATGGATATCAGGCTGGACCATTGCGCCCGGATCAGCCGCCGTTGCCACGCCGGCGGCGTCGAACATGAAGCGCGGCTCCAGCGCCATGGCCAGCAACGACGAACGAGCGCTTCGGGTTGTGGTGGATACCTTGCCTGCATCCACACCCTTGGTTATCCGTTTGCCCGCCATAGTACCCCTCCCCAAAACCACGGCTTTCCGACAATAAGCGGGAAGTCGCTGCCAATAGCGTTAATTACAGGCTGGAATAGGTACCATTTTTTTGCTTGCCCAGACAATGGATTCGATAACCTCATGGTTGTGAATGCGTTCACAGTAAGAGCGCTTTCCGCGCGGAACGGCTACCACTTCCGCGTGGGCCCGGCGTCGACCAGCTTGCGCTGCATTGCATAGTGCGGCCTGATAGCAACCTATCATAATTTTGGTATAATATTTTATAAGCTCTGAATTGTAAGTGTGATATATATTTTGGGTCTGAAGCGTCCTGTGTGCTATCCGGCATCCCATGGACTGTCCTTAAGGCGATGTTCCATCCTAACATCAATAGAAACGAGTAAGGGGAGGCTGAAATGGATGTTTTCTTGGGTTTGATTTTCCCATTCGCGGGCACATTTGCGCCTGTATATTCGGCCCAATGTTGGGGGCAGCAATTGCCTGTCAGTCAGTACCAGACACTTTATTCTATCGTTGTGAATCTCTATGGTGGAAATAGTACAAATTTCAATTTACCAGATTTGCGCGGCCGGGTAATGGTCGGTACGGGGACGAGCCCTTATCTGAACAATATCACCCTGAATCCCGGCAATTCTGGCGGGACAGCCAGCACGCAACTCACCGCTCTCAATCTGCCTCAGCATACCCACGGCGCCACTTTCACACCTGGCGGCGGCGGTGGTTCTTCCACCATCAATGCAACTGTCTCAATCCCGGTGGGGACTGCCACGACCGGTACCAATGTGCCGGCTGCCGGGGCCAATTATCTGAGCGGTCTGGAGTTTAGTGATGGCGGTGCCGGGGGCGCGCTGACCGGGCCCTATATTAATAGCAACCCTGGCAATACGTCCTATCTGCAGGGATCGGCTACGGGCAATGTAACCGTATCCGGCGCCAGCGGCACAGTTACTGTTGCGGCTGGTGGTGGGGTGGCGGTTCCAGCAGCCTTTTCCAACCTCCAGCCTTATCTGGCCGTCACCATGTTCATCACTACCACGGGGATCTACCCCATGCGGGACTAAGCCTGTGTCGCTGACCCTATTCGCAATAAGGTGGGGCGAATCATGGACGTTTATATAGGTCTTATCTTTCCGTTCGCCGGTACTTATGCGCCACAATCGACGGCGCAATGCTGGGGACAGACAGTACCTACTAATCAGTATCAGGCGCTTTGGGCTCTTGTTGGGACCCTCTACGGTGGCAATGGTGTTTCCACCATAGGCTTGCCTGATCTTCGGGGCCGTACCCTGATCGGCATGGGGGCAAGCCCTTATCTGAACGCGAATATCCCTATGGGGGCGAGTGGCGGTGTGGCAGCAATCACGCTCAACCAGGGCAATTTGCCGCTGCACACCCATGGTGCCACGTTCACCCCAACCGGCGGGGGGGGCTCTTCAACCATCAACGCCGCCGTTTCAGTCCCGGTCGGGGCTGCTACGAGCGGGGCCAATGTCCCGGTCGCCGGTGGCAATTATCTGAATGGTCTTGAGTTCTCGGACGGTGGTGCGGGGGGCGCGCTGAGCGGCCCTTATACCAGTACCAATCCCGGCAATAACGCATATCTGGTGGGAACGGCGACTGGAAACGTGACTGTTTCCGGATCGGGGGGGATTGTGGTGGTTGCCGCTGGCGGGGGCGTGCCTGCTCCAGACGCTTTCTCCAATCTCCAGCCCTATCTGGCGGTGACAATGTTTATTGTGCTCCAGGGCTTGTTTCCATCCCGCGATTGATTGTGACCTGCGCCCTGGATTCGTAATCAAGCCAGGGCGCAGGCTTGTTTTCCCTCATTACAGGTGGAATGGCATTGATGAGCGTCGATATCAGCACGATGAGCGCGGCGATTTTCCTTCCGCATCTTAATGAAAATTTCCAGTTTCTGTCTCCGGTTGATCAGTCGGTCGTTAAGGAGCTTGAACTGACCACCGTAATCGAAAAACCGGAATTCACCCCCAGAAGGGCGAAGCGGACGGCCTTTACTCTAAGGTTTGAAGCCTTGGCAGAGAATGGGCTTGGCAATGGCACCTATTTGCTTAACCACCCAACGGAAGGGCCGATCGGCCCCCTTTTTGTGGTCAGGACAATCCCGATGGATCCTGCGCGGCCATGCTTTGAGCTGAATTTCAATTGAGCCTTGGGGGCGAAAGAATATTCTTTCGCCCCGAAGCCTGTTCGCCTGCTGTGCCGGGAATGACGGCGGCCCCCTTATCCCGCTGAAGATCCCTGCTGTAAGGATTGGGGCAGAATCTGCGGTGGGAGATGCTGAATGCCGGGATGGCCCGGCGGCAGCCAGATCAATTCCAAAACCGGCGGGGTGTGCGCCAACAGGTCAAATCCCAACCGGTGATAAAACCAGTGAAGACGTGTTTCGGTTTCATTCACCGACAGGGTCATGGGCAGGCGGAGTTGCATTGCCGTGCCTTGCAGGCTGCGGATCAGGCTGGTGCCAATCCCCTTGCCGCGTGCCAGCTTGTGGATTTCCACCTCTGAAATACGCCAGTCATAGCGCCCCAGGTCCATGATGATCCGACCGACGGCCTGCCCCACCTTCTCCACAACAAAATCCAGATGTTGCGGATAGCGGGTTTCCTGCCCTGTCCGTCTGGCACTATATTGCTGTTCGTAAAGCATACGGATGAAGTCGCGGTCATGGTGGGCCTGGGCCAGCCAGGGGCGCGCATCCATGAACAGGCCCAGCAGGAAGGCATCGTCCGACGGGTGGGGATGGCGCATTGATAGCCCATCCAGCAAAGGCAATGTTCCCTGGAAGGCATTCATCGGACATATCCCTGCGGTAGCACGGTCTTTAGTGTTTCATAACCCACGGGTTATGGATAAGCAACCATCCGCGCCGTTCTTTTCACTCTAATATCATGATGTAAATTACGGTGATGGTTCGGGGATATACTTGGCGGGGCCGGATGATGCATAGTCTGTATTTCGTCGGGGACAGCCATGTCCAGTCGTTCGAGATCGCGGCGGCACTGGGGTTGCTCCGCCATCCTGCCCGGTTCCTGATTGTACCTGGCGCAACGGCTGTTGGTTTGCGCAACCCGGAAAGCCAGACCCAGGCCCTTGCTCAGTTCAGGCAGGGGTTGCTGCCCGCCCGGCCCGGTGTGGTCCCGGTGATCCAACTGGGGGAAGTTGATTGCGGCTTTGTCATGTGGTGGCGGGCGCAAACCCACGGCGAATGCCTTGAGGCGCAATTACAGGCATCGCTTGCTGCTTATACTGGTTTTGTCGATTCATTGCTTGAGGTCGGGTACAGCCATCTGGTGCTGACCGGTGCTGTCTTGCCCACCATCCGGGATGGGCAGCAATGGGGACGGGTTGCCCGCGCCCGCCATGCGGTGACCGCCAGCCAGCGGGACCGCACAGATCTCACGATACGGTATAATCAGGCCCTTGCCGCGATGGCGGCAGAGCGCGGCATCCTCTACACCGACATATCGGCCCATGTTCTGGACCCTGAAACTGGTCTGCTTGCCGATCCCTTCCGCAACACCACGCCCGGTGACCATCACCTGCACCCGATCAAGGCCGCCCATCTCTGGGCGGCGGCGATAAACAGTCTGGTGCTGTGAGGGCGGGTAAGGCGGCGGGGCCGTAGCCCCGCCGGACGAAGGGTTAGCCTACCTGCAGGTCCACGCCCTGCAGGTCCACACTGTCAAAGCCCAGCGACAGGGTGAAGCGGCCCGGTTCCACCCGCTTTTTCATCGCCGCGTCCCAGATGGCGAAATCATCGGGGCCGAGGGTAAAGGTGACGGTCGTGGCGGCGCCGGCATCCAGGGCCACACGCTGGAAGCGCTTCAGCTCAATCAGCGGGCGGGTGACGCTGGCGGCCTGATCGCGCAGATAAAGCTGCACCACCTGATCGGCCCGGCGATTGCCATTATTGCGCAGGGTGGCGCTGATCTGCACCTGTTCATCCACCCCGATGGCGGGCTTGGACAGGCGCGGGGCATCCAGCGTGAAGCTGGAATAGGTGAGCCCGAAGCCGAAGGGGAAAAGCGGGGTCACGTCGTCGAACAGATAGCCCCGCCGCGCACTGGGCTTGGCATTATAGAACAGGGGCAACTGGCCGACATCACGCGGCACGGTGACCGGCAGCTTGCCGCCGGGCGACACTCGGCCAAACAGCACATCGGCCACGCCATGGCCGGTCTGCTGGCCCAGATACCAGCCTTCCAGCAGGGCACCCGCCTTTTCCGCCACCATGTTGACGGCCAGGGGGCGACCATTCAGCAACAGCACCACCACCGGCTTGCCCAGCTTGAACAAGGCCTCGGCAAGGTCGTTCTGCCGGCCGAACAGTTCCAGGCTGGCGCGGTCGCCCAGATGGGTCTTGGCCCAGGCTTCGCGGCTCAACTGCTCATTTTCGCCCAGCACCAGCAGGATCGTGTCGGCACTGGCGGCCTTGGCCACCGCTTCCGCGATCAGCTTGTCATTGATGGCGTCGGAGACGGGCACCACCTCGTCGGCCTCCCAGATCCGGGCCTCGGTCAGGCGCACGCCTTCGGCATAATCCACCTTCAGGGCCGGGCCGGCGGCGGCGCGCACGCCGTCCAGCACGCTCACCACTTCGCGTGGCACTTCGCTATAGCCGCCGATCGGCGTGTCGCGGGCATGGGTGCCCACCACCAGCAAGGTGCCGGTGCCGGCCGCATTCAACGGCAGCAGGTTATTCTCGTTCTTCAGCAGGATGATGCAGCGTGCGGCGGCTTCCCGCGCCAGGGCCAGTGCGTCGGGCGTGGCGGTCTGTGCGTCGGCGACCTTGGCATCGACATAGGGGTTTTCAAACAGCCCGGCCTCAAACTTCATGCGCAGCACGCGGCGCACGGCCTCATCGATCCGCGCTTCCGGCACCTTGCCGGCTTTGACCAGGGCGGGCAGGGCGGGGAAGGTTTCCCCGTCCGGCAGTTCCACATCGACCCCGGCTTCCAGGGCGCGGACGGCCCCTTCTTCCAGATTGTCGATCATGGCATGGACGGTTTTCAGCTCCCGGATGGCGAAATAATCGCTGACCACCGCACCCTGGAAGCCCCATTCCTTGCGCAGCACATCATCCAGCAGCCATTTATTGATATGGCTGGGGAGGCCGTCGATCTCATTGTAAGAGGCCATGACGGCACGCACGGGCAGGGTGCGGATGGCGCGTTCGAAGGGGGGGAAGAAATTTTCCCGCAAGGTGCGTTCGGAGATTTGCGCCGGACCGACATTGGTGCCGCTTTCCGGCTGGCCATGGCCGGTCAGGTGCTTCAGCGTGACGAAAACCTTATCGCGGGCCAGCGGCAGGGTTGTGCCCTGGAAACCCCGGATGGCGGCCATCCCCATTTCCCCAACCAGCCACGGGTCTTCGCCATAGGTTTCCTCAATCCGGCCCCAGCGCGGGTCGCGGGCGATATCGACCACGGGCGCCAGCGCCAGATTGGCCCCACGCAGCCGCATTTCCCGTGCCGCGACGCTGAAAATCCGCTCCACCATCGCCGGGTCCCAGGACGATGCCAGCGCGATGGATTGCGGGAAGCTGGTGGCACCGCGCCCGACGAAACCGTGCAGCGCCTCTTCATGCAGCAGCAGCGGGATGCCCAGACGGGTCTGCTCCACGGCCCATTTCTGGGCAGCATTGGCGTATTCTGCCGCTTCACGCCCTTCCCGGTTGATGACATTGGCCTTGGCGCCGGCGGCGATGGGTTCGCCGCTCTTGTCCTTGGTGCCCACCCGGTCACCGGGGCGGGAAATCTGGCCGATGCCATGGGGGAAATTCTTCTTCGCCACGCGGGCGGAGAAGGCGCCCTTGCCATCCTGGATCTTATCCTTCTCCTGCCAGACGCCCATCATCTGGGCGACCTTTTCCTCCAGCGTCATGCGGCGCAGCAGGTCTTCCACCCGCTGGTCGATGGGCAGGGTGGGGTCGCGATAGGCTTCGCGCGCGCCCAGGGCCGGGACGGTGAAACCGGCGGCAGCGCCAAGGGCCAGCAGGCTGCCGCCGAAATGGCGGCGGGACAGCGTCGGGGTCATCAAACTTCCTCCCATCATCTTGTTTTCGCTAATAAAAATCTCAGTGGATTTTTGGTGCCGGGGTCACTTCACCGGCCATTCAAACGGGCCTGCCGGCTGGCGGGCCGTGTCATACAGGTTGCAGATCGGGCTGTCGGCCCAGCAATAGCGCACGCGCACCGCCGGCCCGCCGTCAGCCGCCAGGGTGACGGTATCGCCCTTCAGTGTGGCATCAACGAAACGGCAGCTTCCCGCCGCCTCGCCACATAGTTCAAACCCCAGCGGTCGGTGGTAGGACAGAGCTATCAGGCTGCCGTCAATATCGGTGAACCGCACGGAAATGCTGTCGCCCGTGCGGGTCACGGCGGCGGGCAGCGGGCCGGAGGGGGCGATTTTTTCCCCCAGCACCACCTTGCGCGCCGCACGGACCAGACGCTTGGCGACAATCTGCTTATTGGCGGGGTGGATATCGTACCAGTCACCCACCCCCAGTGCCACGGCCAGCCCGGCGCGCGGGTCGGCGGCGACGGCGGCACGCTGGCTTTCGCGCAACAGGGCCCAATTGCTTTCCACGGGCTTATCCTGCGGATAGCCCCATTCCGGTAATTGCACGATCAGGAAGGGCAGGTCAGCACCAAACTGCCGCCGCCAGCCCGCCATCAACCCCGTCAGCAGGGAGCGATATTGCTGCGGCTTGGCGGTATTGCTTTCCCCCTGATACCAGAGCGCCGCGCGCACCCCATAGGGGCCGATGGGGGCCAGCATGGCGTTGTGGATGGTGGAAAGGCCATCCACCGTGCCCCAGGGCGCATGCGGTGCGGCGCTGACATCGACATTGGCGGGGCGATATTGCCAGGGGGCTGGCAGGGGCAGTTCCGTGCCGTCGGCCAGTTCAATCGCCTGGGATTGGGCCGATCCGTACAGCCCACCATCGCCATAATTATCAATGACGGCAACCGTGATCGTGTTGGCCCCCGGCTTCAAGGTGCCGGGCGGCAGGGGGTAGCGGCGGGGATCGCCGGGGCCGTACAGGCTGCCCACCGGCTGGCCATTGACCCAGGTGACATCCAGATCATCCACCGGTCCCAGATGCAGGGCGGTGCCGGCCTTGGCTTGTTCGGCGGTCAGGTTGATGGTGGCGCGCATCCAGACCAGGCCGTTATAGGCCGCCATGTCCGGCACGCCCCAGCTTTCCCAGGCGCGGAAGCCGGCGGGTGCTTCCCGCCAGCCGTCACCCTGGCCGAAAACCTCAGTCCAGGGCCTGCCCTGGCCCACCGTGCCCCACCATTCCTGCCAGCGGGCGGTGAAGGCCCGCACGCCGTCGATCCGGTTGCTGTCATATTGCGACAGGAAGGAGAGTTCGCGCTGGTAATCACCCTGTTCACGCAGGGCCTGTTCCGGCATCCAGGCCTCGATGGTGGAGCCGCCCCAGGCGCTGTTGATCAGGCCGACGGGCACATCCTCCAGCTTGCGCATCTCCCGCCCGAAAAAATAGCAAACGGCCGACATGTCGCCCACAGTTTGCGGGGAAACCACCTGCCAGCGCACGGGCTTGGCGAAATCCGACCGGGGCGTGATGGCGGTGTCCCGCTCTACCGCCAGATAGCGCATCTTGGGCTGGTTGGCCCGCGGACCGGTCTCGTTATAGGCATCCAGCGCCCGGCGGACCTGGACTTCCATATTGGACTGGCCGGAGCAGAGATAGACATCGCCGACCAGCATATCGGCGGCCGATTGCGTGGCGGTCGCCGTCTTGGCCGTCAGGGTGAAGGGGCCGCCGGCGGCATGGGCGGGCAGGCTGGCCTGCCATCGCCCATCCTTGCCGGCCTTGGCGCTGACCTTGGCATCGCCCAGCGTGACGGTGACGCTTTCCCCCGGCTTGGCCTGCCCCCAGACCGTGATGGGATGGCCCCGCTGCAAAACCCCATGATCCTGGAACATCGGGTGCAGCAGCGGCGCCTCTGCCGCCAGGGCAGGCAGGGGGGACAGGAGGGTGAGGGTGGCGAGCAGTGCGCCCGCGCCAACGCTTGCGGGAAGATGCCAGGCGGCCCGGCCCCTCGCCGTCATTCCCGCGAAGGCGGGAATCCATAATCCGCTCTGTTGTTTGGATTCCCGCCTTCGCGGGAATGACGGAAAAATGGTGTGCACCTTGGAAGACATCTCCGCCAGCACCGTTTTGACCTCCCGCGTCAAGGCCAGTTTCCTCACTTGCCATCTCCCGGCGCGAAGGGGAAGGACAGGGCCTTGTAATAGGCGGCGTCATGCGGGGGTGGGGCTTCCCCCTTGGGCAAGGGCAGGCCGTTGATGGATTGCCAATAGGCGACGCTGGCATCGCGCCACCATTGCGCTTCCTTGCGCTGGATCGCCAGGAAGGCGGCCACTTCGGCATGGCGCGCATCGTCGATACGCCCTTTCAAGCCATCCCAGCGGGTGATCATCCCATCTACGGTGGCAATGCCACGGCCGTAATGATGCAGCAATTCCGCCCACAGGGTCCGGCCCGAGGGCATCTTGCGGTCCCAGCGCACATGGTGGAACCAGAGCAGGAATTCTTCTGGCGTCGTTTCCACCTTGTTGAACCGGTCGGCCAGGGGCTTGGCATATTGGGAGATGGCATCGCTGCCGGTCGCCGTGCGGTCAAAGCCGATGCCGTCCTTCGTGGCGCGGTGATAATAGACCGAGGTCCAGTCCGACCGCGGTCCGCCCTCAACCCAGGGGCCGGGGCCGTAATGATGGCCGCGCCCCATCAGATGGTGCAGGCCAAGCGGCGTCATGTAATCCACGACCGCTTGATGCGACGGCATCATCATGGAAAGGATCGGGTCCAGAATGGCGGGATCGGGGCTGAAGGTGGCGGCAATCCATTCCCGCGCGATGGCTTCCGATGTCAGATCATGGTTCCAGGCCAGACGGCCATAGGCGTACCAGTTGGCCTGATCGAACTGCGATCCCGCCCAGTTACGGTCGGTGCCGATATTGGCCACGCCAGCCATGGCTGAGAGTTTGTGCCCGTCCAGGCTGCCATCCACCACCTTGGCAACAGTGGAACCTTGTTTGGGCCGATAGGTATCGGCATCCAGCACTTCCTTCCACATCGGCGCCAGATAGGCCAGATGGGTGGCAAAGCCCAGATATTCCTTGGTGATCTGGAATTCCATCATCAGCTTGGTCTTCGGCATGGCGCCGAACAGCGGATGAAAAGGCTCCCGCGGCTGAAAATCGATGGCGCCGTTCTTCACCTGCACCAGCACATTGTCGCGGAATTTCCCGTCCAGGGGCACGAACTCATCATAGGCCTGTTTGGCGCGGTCGTCCGGCACCTCGTGGCTATAGACGAAGGCCCGCCACATCACGATGCCGCCATGGGGCGCCATCGCATCGGCCAGCATATTGGCGCCATCGGCATGGGTGCGGCCATAATCCTGCGGGCCGGGCTGGCCCTCGGAATTGGCCTTGATCAGAAAGCCGCCGAAATCGGGGATGCGGGTATAAATCTCATCCACCTTGGCCTGCCACCAGCGGATGACATCCTTGTCCAGCGGGTCGGCGGTGGGCAGGCCGCCAATCTCCTTCGGCGCGGAGAAGCGCGCCGTCAGATAGACCTTGATGCCATAGGGCCGGAACACATCCGCCAGCGCCGCCACCTTTTCCAGATAGGGCGCGGTCAGGATGGTGGCATTGGCATTCACATTGTTCAGCACCGTGCCATTGATGCCGATGGAGGCATTGGCGCGGGCATAATCGGTATAGCGCGGGTCCTTCCAGTCCGGCAGCTTGTGCCAATCCCAGATTGACTGGCCGGAATAGCCGCGTTCGACATGCCGATCCAGATCGTCCCAATGGTTCAGGATGCGTCGGTCGATCTTCGGCACTTCCCGCACATCCAGCGTTGCCGGCAGGCTGCCTGTGCGGGCCAGCCGCAGCAGATGGAAGGCGCCATAAAGCAGGCCGTTGCGCCCTTCCGCCGCCACGATGGTGCGTGGGCCGAAGGTGCGGATGATATAGCCATCCGGGCCCAGGCCGGTCAGGTCCAGCTTCAACGCCCGGATGGCGGGATCATCCGCCAGCCCCAGCAGGACGGCGCCGCCTTTTTCAAGGGCCGGGCTGCGGCCCAGCAGGCCCGTCAGACCGCGCGACAATTCCGCCACGGCCAGCCCCTGCGGATCGGCGGTTTCAATTGTCGCCAGCCTTGTTTCCAGGTGGGATAGGGCTGTGCCGGCCAGCGGCCGCGACCGCAGCCATAGATCATACCCATCCTCTGCGTGAGAGTGGGTCACAAGGCCGGTGGCAAGCAGCAGCCCGACCAGCAGGTTCCGTAGATGTCGCATTCTGCCTCCCTGGCGCCGGCCTTATTTGGGGGCCGGTCGTTTATACTCTTCGCCTTCCCATCCATTTCGGATGGTGAAGGGATACAGGTCCGGTGACAATTTGGTAGCGCTATCAATGTTGGCAACAACGACGCCAACCTTAACTGGTATGGTAGTATACATGATGGCAGGCGACAACCGTCTTAATTGCTTTCGGGCCTGCCGGGCACGCCTTTTTCCCTGTTTCTTTCAACCCCTCATCATGAGGAGCGCCTGCCCTTTGCCGTTTCCCGATGAGGATGTTGTTAATTCATCATTATATATCAATTGGTTGCCAAGGGGGTGGAATGTGCGGGCGGCCTGATGGCAGGTGAGGGCCTCACTGGCACTTCTTTTACCGCTAACATTCGCCTTGACCCATACTGGTATGGTAGTATACATGAATGGTAAGGGCAGCGATGTTGATAGATTGCCCGCCGGAAATCCCAGCCACTGGCCGGGGCGATGGCAAGAATGATGTGAGGGGAGGAGCATGGAACGGGACCAGGAACGGCCCGGCCTGCGGCCGATCGATATGGACAGCAATGAACCGGTGGCGCGCCGCGTCTTCCGGGAGTTGCGCCGCGCCATTGTCAGCATGGTGTTCCTGCCCGGACAGGCCTTGTCTGAACAGGAGGTCGCCACCCAGCTTGGCGTGTCACGCCAGCCGGTGCGGGAGGCTTTTATCAAGCTGGCGGATGCCGGTCTGCTGCTGATCCGGCCGCAACGGGGCTCCTTCATCGTCAAGATTTCGGTGCGTCAGGTGTTTGATGCCCGCTTCGTGCGCGAGGCGGTGGAGATGGCGGTTGTGGCCCGGGCGGCGGCGGAAGCCACGCCCCGGCAGATCGACACCTTCCGTACTGCGCTGAAGCGTCAGGCCGATGCCGTGAAAGCCCGCGACAATGTCCGCTTCATGGAATTGGACGAGGCTTTCCACCGCGATATCGCCCTGTCCGTCGGGTGTGATTATGCCTGGCGGGTGGTGGAGGAAACCAAGATTCAGATGGACCGCGTGCGCTATCTCTCCATGGCCGATGCCACGCCGCTGGGGCGCCTGGTGGATCAGCACACCGCCATCATTGATGCCATTGCCGCGCATGATCCCGACGGTGCCCAGTCGGCCATGCGGACCCATTTGCGGGAAATCCTCACCTCTCTGCCAGAGCTGGAGAAGCGGTTCCCCGCCCTGTTCAACCATGATGTCGGTGACGCGGTTCCCTGAAGCGGGGTCGCCGTGTCCAGGAGTTCCCTTTCATGCGTATCACCAACGCCTATGTCATTGTCACCTCGCCGGGACGAAATTTCGTGACGCTGAAGATCGTCACGGATGAAGGGGTGTATGGCATTGGTGATGCCACGCTGAACGGGCGTGAACTGGCTGTGGCCTCCTATCTGACCGATCATGTCATCCCCTGCCTGATCGGGCGGGATGCGCATCAGATCGAGGATATCTGGCAATATCTCTATAAGGGTGCCTATTGGCGGCGTGGGCCGGTCACGATGTCGGCCATCGCGGCGGTGGACATGGCCCTGTGGGATATCAAGGCCAAGGCGGCAAACATGCCGCTCTACCAGTTGCTGGGCGGCAAATGCCGCGAGGGGGCGATGGTCTATGCCCATGCCAATGGCCGCGACATTGCCGAGGCACTGGACCGCGTTGATTATTATCAGGAAAAGGGTTTCAAGGCGATCCGCATCCAGGCCGGTGTGCCGGGGCTGGACAAGGTTTATGGCGTGGTGAAGGGTGGGGTTTACGAGCCGGCCATCCGCGCCGCCGCGCCCGATGAAACCCCGTGGGCGACGGAACCCTATCTGGATCATGCCCCCAAACTGTTCGAGGCGGCGCGGGAACGGTTCGGCTGGGATTTGCATCTGCTGCATGATGTGCATCACCGGCTGACCCCGATTGAGGCGGCCCGGCTGGGCAAGTCACTGGAGCCCTACCGGCTGTTCTGGATGGAGGACCCGACGCCGGCGGAAAATCAGGAGGCGTTCCACCTGATCCGCCAGCACACCACGACACCCATCGCGGTGGGGGAGGTGTTCAACTCCATCCATGATTGCCGGGAGCTGATCCAGAACCAATGGATCGACTATATCCGCGCGACTATTGTCCATGCTGGCGGCATCACGCATCTGCGCCGCATCGCAGCGCTGGCCGATCTTTATCAGGTGCGCACCGGCTGCCATGGCGCGACCGATCTGTCGCCTGTCTGCATGGGGGCGGCCCTGCATTTCGACCTGTCGGTGCCGAATTTCGGCGTGCAGGAATATATGATGCACAATGCGGAGACGGATGCCGTCTTCCCGCATGCCTACACATATGCCGACGGCTATATGCATCCTGGCGAAGCGCCGGGCCATGGCGTGGATATCGACGAGGAACTGGCCGCGAAATATCCCTATACCCCAGCCTATCTGCCGGTAGCGCGCCTGCGCGATGGCAGCATGTGGAACTGGTAAGGGGGTGACAGGACGGGAAGGGGCCCCCGACCGGCTCCGACTATCTGGGTGGTGAGCAAGACGGGTGGACGGACAGGGGGATCAACCCCCTGGCGTAAACCACCCGCCAGGGATGGGAAACGGGGAATGATGCCTGAAGCAGTACAGGGCGCGCCTGCGCGCCTGGGTCGGCGATGGATCGTGGTGGCGCTGCTCTTCACGGCCACCGTGATCAATTATGTCGACCGCCAGATGCTGGGACTGCTGAAGCCGTCGCTGTCGGTTGAGTTCGGCTGGACGGAGACGGATTATGCCGACATCGTCTTCGCTTTCCAGGCCGCTTATGCTGTCTGTTACCTGGCTTTCGGCCGGTTCATTGATGTGATCGGGGCGCGCTGGGGCTATGCCCTGGCCTTCACGGTCTGGAATCTGGCCCATATCGCGCATGCCGCCGCCGCTACCCTGGTCCAGTTCATGGCGGCGCGGATTTTCTTAGGGGCGGGTGAAGCCGGGAACTTTCCCGCCGGCCTGAAAGCGGTGGCGGAATGGTTTCCCAAGAAGGAACGGGCGTTGGCGGTCGGCATCTTCAATGCCGGGGCCAATATCGGGGCCATCATCACGCCGCTGGTTGTGCCCGCCATCACCTTTGCCTGGGGCTGGCAGGCGGCCTTCATCATCACCGGCGTGCTGAGTTTTGCCTGGCTTGTGGCATGGCTGGTTTTCTATCGCAGCCCGGAACAACATAAGAGCGTCAGCGAGGCTGAGCTTGCCCATATCCGGTCCGATGCCCCCGATCCGGTGGGCAAGGTGGGGTGGGGGCTGCTGTTGCGGCGGCGGGAAACCTGGGCCTATGCCCTGGCCAAATTCCTGACCGATCCGGTCTGGTGGCTGTTCCTGTTCTGGCTGCCGGATTTCCTGCACCGGATGTATGGGCTTGATCTGAAAGGGTTTGGCCCGCCGCTGGTGGCAATTTACATCCTGTCCGACGTGGGGTCGGTGGCAGGCGGTTGGCTGTCATCGCGGATGATGCGCGGTGGTATCGGCATCAACCTCGCCCGTAAAGGCGCCATGCTGGCCTGTGCCTTGTGCGTGCTGCCGGTGATCTTTGCCACATCGGTCAGTGATCTGTGGCTGGCGGTGCTGATCCTGGGTGTGGCCACGGCGGGCCATCAGGGTTTTTCCGCCAACCTGCTGACCCTGCCGTCCGATCTGTTTCCCCGTGCCGCTGTGGCATCGGTGGTGGGGATCGGCGGTATGGCGGGGGCCGTGGGGGGCATGCTGATGTCCAAATTCACCGGCTGGATTCTGGATACGACCGGCAGTTACACGCCGATCCTGCTGGTGGCGGCCGGGGCCTATCCGCTGGCCCTGGTCTGCCTGCATTTTCTGTCGCCGCGTCTGCGGCCGGCAGCAACGGATGGCCCCTGACAGGGCGAACCTGTCAGGGGTCTTGAGACGGTGCCGTCCCTTAGGGGACGGGAAAAGCATCGTAGTTTTGTTAGCGCTATCAAGTTCCTGTGCAAAAGCCTCATGACAAAAACCGGTCCGCCCAGGCGGACCATATCCAAGGGAGGGGACGAGCATGAAGAAGCGTTTTAACCAGTCCAACCATCGCCCGGCCAAGGCATTGCTGCTGATGGCCACCTGCCTTGCCGGCGGTTTTACCACCAGTGCGCAGGCGCAGACGGTTTCCGGCAGCAACAATCCGGAATTGCTGGAGGAAATCGTGGTGACCGGCTTCCGGTCCAGCCTGGCTAATTCCACCAATGCCAAGCGCAATGCTACCGGTTTCCAGGACAGCATCTTTGCCGAGGATATCGGTAAATTCCCCGATACCAACATCGCGGAAAGCTTCAACCGCGTTCCCGGCATCACCATCAACCGTGAAGTGTCGGGCGAAGGGTTGAACATCGCCATCCGTGGCCTGGGCACCAACTTCACCCGCGTGCTGCTGAATGGCGCCCCGGTGGCGGTGGCCTCCACCGGTCGTACCGACGCGCAAAGCACCAACCGCGAAGTCGATCTGGACATGTTCCCGACGGAGCTGTTCAGCCAGTTGACCGTATCGAAAAGCCCGAATGCGGGGATGGTGGAGGGCGGTGCCGCCGGTACCGTGAATATGCGCAGCGCCCGGCCGTTCGACAGCGAAGGTCCGCGGGTCAGTTATTCCGTCCAGGGCACCAAGAACAGCAATGCCGACAAGTGGGGCGGTCGCACCTCGGCGCTCGCCAGCAATACCTGGGGCAAGTTTGGCGCGCTGATCGGCGTGGCCGCCGTGCGCAACCAGGTCAGCACACCGGGTTTTGAGACCATCGGCTGGACCAATGCCAACCTGTCAGCCGCGCAGTGCGGGGCAACGACGGGCTGTAACACCACGGGCGGCGGCAACTGGACCATTCCCGCCACCGTGCCGGCCAATGCCGGCAATGGCCTGACGACGGGGGCAACCCTGGACCGCGCCGCCTTGCTGGCGCTGAATCCGGGGCTGACGATCCAGCAGATCGACAATGCCATCATCCCCCGCCTGGGCCGTCCGGCGGAAGTTTTCGGTACCCGTGACCGTATCAATTCCGTCGTCGCGCTGGAGTTGCGGGCGACCGAGGATCTGCATTTCTATATTGACGGCATGTACGGGAAGAAGAAGAACGACCTGGAACGCGTCGACATGAACTGGGTCGGCCGCAATGGCGCCATGATCCCGATCAACATGACGGTCGACCGGGAGGATTGCTCCGCCGGGTGCGTGGTGACGGGCGGCACCTTCGCCAATGCCCAGTTTTTCCTGGAATACCGGCCCTTCATTGAAGAGACTGAATTCTACGGCATCAATCCGGGCTTTGACTATCAGATCACTGACAATCTGAGCGTCGACCTGCAGGTCAATTACACCAAGTCCACCTTCCATCGTGAATCGCCCACCGTTGGTCCGTTGACCCCGGCCAGCTCTGGCGTGACGGTGGAATATACCAACAATGGGGGCGTCCCCAGCATCGTGCCGAATATCGACCTGAATGACCCGGCGCAGTTCGCTTGGACAGGCGGTCGCGTCAATATGCAGGACGAACGCCGTGAGACGGAGACCAAGGGCGTGCGCGGTAACCTGACCTGGGGCCAGGATACGCTGAACCTGCGGGTGGGTGCCGCCTATGATGATGTGACGCGCCGGATCAGCGCCTATGACAACAGCGATCCGTGGCAAGCGGCGGTTTGCGGCAACAACCCTTCGGTTGTTTTACCGCGGCCTAATGGCCAGCCGCCCTGCACCGGGCTGAACCAGCCGGGCACCACGACGCCGGCTGGTTTCCCGACATATCCCGGTTACGGCACCGGCTATTCTGCGGGCATGCCGCCGATCAGCTATGGCGGCTCGCTGATCCCCAGCAGTGCGCTGGCCAATTATCTGCGCCCCGGCAAGTTCGGCTTCCTGACCGTGGATTGGGACAAGTTCAAGGCCGACAGCAATTATGATGAGTTCCACGACAATACGCCGGAGGCTGGTTCTTCCAATACCGGCGCGGCAGGTGGCTTCATCGGTGAGAAGACCCTGGGCGCGTATGGCGAGGTGAATGGCATCCAGCAGGTCGATGGCAATGACCTGCGCTTCAATATCGGCCTGCGCTGGGTGCAGACCGATCAGAAGGTGGGTGGTCGTGTGTCCTTGCCAGATCCGCGGAATTCGCTTCCCAACCCGCCCGGCGGCCAAGTGCCGGACGGTGCGAGCTATCCTGCTGTGGTGAATACCACCTATATCAGCAACAAGTATGATAACTGGCTGCCGTCGGCGTCTGCCGCCTACAATGTCGCCGAGAATGCGGTTGTTCGTGCGGCCCTGTCCAAGACCATGACCCGCCCGGACCCGAATGCCCAGTTGCCGGGCCTGAACTTCTCCGGCCCGTCGGCGGATGTTGGCACGGTGGGTAACTCGGCCCTGTCGCCCTATATTTCCGAGAATATCGACCTGGGCTTTGAATATTATACGGGTCGTGAGGGCTATATCGGTGTTGCGGCCTTCCGCAAGTCGATCACCGGTTTCACCGTCAATGGGTCCACCACCGTGCCCTTCACGGCGCTGGCGCAATATGGTGTGACCTATGACAGCCTGTCGGCAACGCAGCAGGCAGCCATCAATGCGCGCGGCGGCCCCAATGCGGCGACCGTGGTGCTGCAGCAGCAGGTCAATGCCGAAGGCCGGTTGAAGGTGAATGGTCTGGAATTCAACTGGGTCCAGCCGCTGGACTTCCTGCTGGAAGATTTCGTGCCTGGCCTGGGCTTCCTGGCCAATGCCACGATCATCGACCAGAAAGGCAGCGGTGCCGCCCCGGCCGTGGCCATTGGTGTGGCGGATTACACCTATAACGTGACCGCCTATTATGAGCATGGCGGCATTTCCGCCCGCATCTCCCAGACCTTCACGAAGGGGTCGCAGTCCAGCGGCAGCAACCAGAATAGTATCCCGGCAGCGGCCCTGTTCAGCGATGATTACCGCCAGTGGGACTTCTCCTCCAGCTTCGACCTGGATGAGCTGACGGGTTACAAGGGCCTGCCCCAGCTCACCTTCGATGTCACCAACCTGACCAAGGCCAAGCAGCGCAGCTACTTCCAGTTCGAGAATGCGACCTTCACCCAGTATGAGCCGGGTCGCACCTTCATGATTGGTCTGCGCGGCCGGCTGTAAGCCTGTTTGCGGACACTCCCCAAGGGCCGGCCCTTCACTCTCCTCCTTGCCGGCCCACTGCGGCCCATCCTTCGGGGTGGGCCGCTTTTCTTTTTCAGCGCCCTATCACCCCGTCATCCTTTCCGGAAAGGCCGGGCCGCCCTTTCCAGGCCGGCGGTGATCTGTGCAGCACTGGTTTTCGTCACCCCGGCAGCCTCAGCGATGGCGGGCCAGCGGGCGGTGATGTCCAGCACCTGTTGCACCACCTGCCGCACAAAGGGGCGCGGCACATCCGCCAGATCAGCCAGCCGGTTCAGGTCGGCCGGGCCGGGCTGGCGCGCTTCCCCGGCGAAATCCATCTGATGTTCCCCACCAGGGCCGCTGGCAAAGGTCAGGTCATAAACGGGGGACAGGCGCCAGCGGCCGCTTTGGTCCATGATGAAACTATGCTGTTTGGCATGGTCGTCGCGGTTATGGGCCAGCAGGTTGAAAACAGCGCGGCGGAAGGCTTCCTTCACCTCCCCTGCATCGCGGGTTACCTGCCGCGTCGCCAGCAGCAATTCCCGATAGCCGATCAGGGTCAGGCCCGGCGGGGCCTCCAGGATGGCGCACAGGCTTTGCACATGGATGCGCACCGCGCCGTCGCGGTCAAACCGTCTGGCGGCGAAGAAGCCGGGCCCGTCCGGTGCCGTGATCAGCTTGAAATCCGGCACGCGCAGGCCTGCCTGCCGGGCCATTTCCATATAGGCCGTCTCCACCGGGCCGATATCTTCCATATCCTCCCCGGCGGGGAATTTCACGATCCAATGGGTGAATCCCGGCGGCAGCACCTGTTCGCCATGGACCAGCGCGCCGGCGCCATCCAGCCCGACCAGCACCTTGGGTCGCGCCCCGCCGGGGGAGCCGCCAAGGCGTTGCAGCAGGGCCAGCGAGGGTGCCTCCTCCCCCGCCAGCAGATGCAGGGCGTCGCGCGCCAGGGTGGGCAGGTCGATCCCGCCATCGGGGGCGGCCTCCGGCTCCATCGCCGGGCGAAAGGTCAGTGCGCCGATGCCCAGTTCACCAATCCCGGCCAGCCGGTCCAGCGGGGTCAGGCGGGCGGTGGTGATCCCGTGCCGGGCAGCCCGCCGGTTCAGCAGCAGCCGGCCCCAGCTATCCGGCAGACTGTCGGCGAACAGGCCATGCAGCCCCTCGAACCGGTCGGTCTGCGCCCGGATAATGCCGGGGCGGGGGGGATAGCTGCCGGCGGACAGGTCCAGACCGCTGGCCAGATAAGCGGGGTCGGCCTCAAACAGGGCGCGGCCCCGGTCAAATGCCAGCCGTCCCACGGGCAGCCGCCTTCCTTCGCCCCAATCCAGCGTGACGGCCAGCGGCGTGGCGGGATCAAGAAGCCGCATGGCGCACCCGTGCCGGCCGGCGCCGGCGGCGCAACAGATCATCCAGGGATTCTGCTTCCTCCACCGGCTGGAAAAGCTGCTGGAAGGCGGCGGTTGCCCCCAGCACGGCGGCGGCACGCAGGAAATTTTCCAGGCTGCCGGCGCCCTGCCGTTCCATCAGCCGATAGGTGGATAGCGGAATGCCCGACCGATCGGCCATGTCCTGCTGGCGCAGCCGCTGCTGGATACGCAGATCCCGCAGCCTGCCGCCAATGGCCACGCACAGCGCGGAGGAGGGTTCTTCAAGCGTCAGCATATTATCACTATACCGCATAAATAGGAGATTAGTGATAAAATATTGCTGTTTATGAAGGGGTGGTGTTTAGAATACGATATCGTAATAAAGCATATTTTCCGTGATCATTCCGCTGCCGGTTGGTTTTTCCGTCTCTCACCCCCTCCCTGCAAAGGGCCGCCGAGCCCCGCCAGCAAGGGTGCCGGCAGCCGGGCGGGTGCAGCTTTATCCCGTTTCAGGGGCGAAAGGGTGGGCTGGCGTCGTGTTCTGCCGCTCAGCGGGGGGCCGCGCCGCCGGTGGCTAATGTCGCCAGATCATGGGCGGGGTCGATGGGCCGCCCTTCCTCCCGCCGTTCGGAATAGCGGTCCACCAGCGTGGCCGTATGCGGGCGCAGCAGAACGGTGAAACGCACCAGTTCCTCCATCACATCCACGATCCGGTCATAATAGGCCGATGGTTTCATGCGGCCGGCCTCGTCAAATTCCTGAAACGCCTTGGCGACGGAGGACTGGTTGGGGATGGTGACCATGCGCATCCAGCGGCCCAGGATGCGCAGGCTGTTCACGGCATTGAAGCTCTGTGATCCGCCCGATACCTGCATCACGGCCAGGGTGCGCCCCTGCGTGGGGCGGATGCCGCCCATGGCCAGGGGCAGATGGTCGATCTGCGCCTTCATGATGCCGGTGATCTGGCCGTGGCGTTCGGGGCTGCACCAGACCTGGCCTTCCGACCAGATGGCATGGTCGCGCAACTCATGCACCGCCGGATGGTCATCGCCCTTCACCTGATCGGGCAAGGGCAGGTCACGGGGGTCGAAGATGCGTGTTTCGGCCCCGAAATATTCCAGCAGCCGCGCCGCTTCTTCCACCGCAAGGCGGGAGAAGGACCGGTCGCGCAGGGAGCCATAGAGCAGCAGGATGCGCGGCTTGTGCCCCAGCGGCCCCAGCCCTGCCGCTGGTTGCCGGTGGGCATAGGCGGGGTCCAGGGCGGGCAGATGGGTGGGATCGGTCAGCACGCGCAGACGGGACATCAAGACAGCTCCTTATACCAGTGGCATGAAATCTTGACCGTTGGTCAATCTTTCCTGCCCCTCAATCGCCGGCGCCAGCATCCGCTGGCTCGGGCGCGCCGCACGAGCGGCGCGGCGGCGGTCGCAGCATTACAAACGGTCATGAATTATGCCCGTTGGTATTACCCGGGGCCGTGGTGGGATACCAGCGCCGGCCCAGCCACAGCGCCAGTTGCACCATCAGGATCAGCACCGGCACTTCCACCAGCGGGCCGATCACGGCGGCAAAGGCGACGGGGGAGGCCAGCCCGAAGGCGGCGATGGCGACCGCGATGGCCAGTTCAAAATTATTGCCGGCGGCGGTGAAGGCCACGGCGGTGGCGCGGGGATAATCCGCCTGGATCAGCCGCCCCATGAAGAAGCTGACCAGAAACATGATGAAGAAATACAGCGTCAGCGGCACGGCGATGGCCAGCGCATCCAGGGGCAGCCGCACCACATCACCGCCCTTCAGGCTGAACATGGCGACGATGGTGAACAGCAGCGCCGCCAGGGTCAGGGGGGAGATACGGGGCAGGAACCGCCCCTCGTACCAGCTTTCCCCCTTGGCGCGGATCAGGGCCTTGCGGGTGATGAATCCTGCCAGGAAGGGCACACCCAGATAGATCAGCACGGCTTCCGCGATGGTCGCGAAAGACACGTCGATCACGCTGCCTTCCAGCCCCAGCAGCGGCGGCAGGAAGCCCAAGAAGAACCAGGCATAGACGCTGAAAAACAGGATCTGGAAGATGGAATTGAACGCCACCAGCCCCGCCACATATTGGTTGGAGCCACAGGCAAGCTGGTTCCAGACCAGCACCATGGCAATACAGCGCGCCAGCCCGATCAGGATCAACCCGGTCATGTAATCGGGCTGGTCGGCCAGAAAGATCACTGCCAGGGCAAACATCAGCACCGGCCCGATCACCCAGTTCTGGATCAGCGACAGGGCCAGGATGCGCTTGTCGGCAAAGACCTGGGGCAGTTCCTCGTACCGCACCTTGGCCAGCGGCGGATACATCATCAAAATCAGGCCGATGGCGATGGGGATATTGGTGCTGCCCACCGACAGCCGGTCCAGCGCCGCCGGCAACCCGTCAAACAGGCTGCCCAGGGCCACACCCAGCGCCATGGCGGCGAAAATCCATAAGGTCAGATACCGGTCCAGGAAGGACAGGCGGCGGGCGGGGGCGGCTTGGCTCACGATGGGTGACCTTCGGAACAGGTTTGGCAGGGCGGGGCCGGATCAGCGCAGGCGGTTGCCGGCCGCGTCCACCACGGCCTCACCATCTTCCTTGGTGAAGGCGGCTTTTTGCGCGTCGGGCAGGATATCCAGCACCTGTTCGGACGGCCGGCACAGGCGCACGCCCAGGGGCGTGACGACGATGGGCCGGTTGATCAGGATGGGATGCGCCATCATGGCGTCGATCAGGGCCGCGTCGGTCAGGGACGGATCATCCAGCCCCAGCGCGGCATAGGGCGTGCCCTTTTCCCGCAGCAGGGCGCGCACCGGCACGCCCATGCGGGCGATCAAATCCACCAGCGTTTCCCGCGTCGGCGGGTTTTTCAGATATTCGATCACCGTCGGTTCCACGCCGCTATTGCGGATCATGGAAAGCGTGTTGCGGGACGTGCCGCAGGCGGGGTTGTGATAGATGGTGATGCCGGTCATGCCAGGGCCCCCTGCTGTGCCATTTCCATCAGCTTGCGCTTCAGGGCCATCCGGTCCAGGGACCCCAGGGGCAGGCTGATGAAAAGCTGCAGCCGGCGCTGGATCTGGCGAAACACATCGGCGGTGAAGGCGGCCTTCTCCGCATCGGTGCCCGTGGCGCTGGACGGGTCGGGGAAGCCCCAATGGGCCGTCATCGGATGGCCGGGCCAGACGGGGCAGACCTCCCCCGCCGCACTGTCGCAGACGGTGAAGATGAAATCCATCTGCGGCGCATCCGGCCCGGCAAACTCATCCCAGCTTTTGGAGCGGAGCTGCGACGTCTCATGGCCCAGATGGCCCAGCATTTCCTTCACATGGGGGTTGATGCGGCCCGACGGCTGGCTGCCGGCGCTATAGGCGCGGAAGCGGCCCTTGCCCTCACGGTTCAGGATGCACTCCGCCATGACGCTGCGGGCGCTGTTATGGGTGCACAGGAACAGCACATTGAAAACGCGTTCAGACATGATGTTTCCCCTGGGGCGAAGCCTCGGTTGGGTCTGTTATTCCGGACAATCCGGGGTCCCCCGGCAATCGGTTGTGCAGGCTGGCAGTGGCGTGGGGCCGCAAAGCTCCGGCCGGCCCTGACAGCAATCTTCCATCATGAAGGCGATCAACCGGCGGGTGCCGTCATAGTCGGTGGCATAGAAAATCTGCCGCTGCACCCGCCAGGACCGCAGCAGGCCCGCCCGTTCCAGGATGCCCAGATGGTGCGACAGGGTAGACGGCGCCACCCCCAGCCGCGCCGCCACCTCCCCCGCATGCAACCCCTCATGCCCCACCTGCACCAGCAGACGGAAGATGGAAAGCCGCGTTTCCTGCGACAGGGCGGCGAAGGCTTCTATGGCGCGTTTTGATTCCATATTTTGACGATAATCGAAATATGTGGGCGCGTCAAGTCGGGGCCCTGTGATGAACCCGGCACC
>NZ_KE386936.1:93755-197563 GCF_000429645.1 Niveispirillum irakense DSM 11586 | reverse complement strand
CCTGCCGCCGGAAGGCATCCGTAAACGCCTCCCCGAGCTTCAATGAGGCCCCGGCATTTCAGCCGGGGAAAGGGCCCCCCTTGGAACCGCTTACAGGACAACAAGAAATTGCCGGATTTGCGAGCGGGTCTTCAAGGCAGGGGGTTTGGCATGGCCAACGGGGCATCAAAAAGATGTACCATGTCCAAGAATCGCAGCAATCCCAATCACTTGGGCGCTTGCGAGCGGGTCCCGGGTTTTGGCGGGTATTGAGCCGCTCGCGCCAGCGACCGGCAGAAACCCCTGACATCACCCGGACTGCGGTTTGATTGCCCCCGCGTTTACCGCCTGGCTTTCGCGCCGCTTCTCCACGCCATCGGCAGTGCCGGTGCCGCAGACCCGGTTGTGATCTTCCGATGCCTTGATCTCCCGGTCAAGCCGTATGGACTGGCGACGGGACTGAAGGAAAGAGAAATCGGCCCTCCGGCCTGCCCGGTCCGGGGCCAAGCGCCAGCCTATCTGGAAAACACCCGGAACCCCCTGACCTGCAAGATCTGGTTCGATCTATCCCGCCGGATAGGGGTTTCCACGTAGAACCACAGGCCTTAACCATGGTCTAATTCACACATCACATCATAATATTATTGGCTATATCGGTATCCATTTTCCAATAATTCATGATCATTGAAAAAATGGATAATGGTATTGAATTGGGGGGCGCATGACTGGCATTGACACTGATATCGTGACGCCGGTGATTCTGTCCGGGGGCAGTGGTTCCCGGTTGTGGCCCCTGTCGCGAGAGAATTATCCCAAACAATTTCTCCGCCTCACTTCCAACCGTAGCCTGTTGCAGGAAACGGTTATCCGCTGCCGGGATGCCGGGTTTGGCAGCCCGATGCTGGTGGCCAGCGATGCCCACCGCTTTGTTGTGGCGGAGCAGTTGCGCGAGATGGACCTGGCATCGCGCGCGCTGGTGCTGGAGCCGATTGCCCGCAATACCGCGCCGGCCATCTGTGCCGCCGCCCTGCTGCTGGCGGAAGAAGACCCCGACCGGTTGATGCTGGTGCTGCCCGCTGATCATATCATCGCGGATGCCCCGGCCTGGACCGATGCCATCCGCCGGGCCGTGGCGCCGGCGCGCGATGGCATGCTGATGACCTTCGGCATTGTGCCGGAACGGGCGGAAACCGGCTTTGGCTGGATCCAGCGCGGGGAGGGGCTGCCCGGCGGGGCCGGTGCCTTCCGCATCCAGGAATTTGTGGAGAAGCCGGTCAAGGCCAAGGCGGAAGCGCTGCTGGCGGGTGGGGAGCATGTCTGGAACAGCGGCATGTTTCTGTTCAAGGCATCCATGCTGGTTTCGGAACTGGAACGGTTTGAGCCGGCGCTGGTGGCGGCGGTGCGGGCCGCCGTGACGGGCCGGCAGAAGGATATGGATTTCGTGCGGCTGGCGCTGGACGCCTTCGCCCAGGCGCCGTCCATTTCCATTGATGATGGCGTGTTTGCCCGCACCGATCATGCCGCCATGGTGCCCTGTTCCATCGGGTGGAACGATATCGGCTCCTGGGCGGCGCTGCATGACATTGTGGAGCGCGATGCGCAGAACAATGTCGCCATCGGCGATGCGCTGATTGAACGGTCGGAAGGATGCTATGTCCGCACCGATGGGGTGCTGACGGCGGTGGTGGGCCTGCGCGATATCGTGGTTGTCGCCACTTCAGACGCCATCCTGGTCGCGCACAAGAACGAGGTCCAGGACGTGAAGGCCATCGTGCAGCGGCTGAAAAAGGCCAAGCGCACGGAGGCGGAAAGCCGCCCGCGCCAATATCGCCCCTGGGGCTATTTCCAGCCCGTGCATGCCGGTGACCGGTTCCAGGTGAAGCGGCTGATGGTGAAGCCGGGCGAGAAATTGTCGCTTCAGAAGCATTTCCACCGGTCCGAACATTGGGTTGTGGTGAACGGCACCGCCCTGGTGACGCGCGACGGGGAACAGTTCCTGGTGCGGGAGAATGAGTCCGTTTATCTGCCGCTGGGCAGCACCCACCGGCTGGAAAATCCGGGCCGCATCCCGCTGAACCTGATTGAGGTGCAGTCCGGGGCCTATCTGGGTGAGGATGATATTGAGCGGATGGCGGATGATTATGGCCGGGAATAATCCTTGGCTGCTTCAGCCAGGGTCGCCGCCCACGGGTCGCAGCGGCCGGTGAACCAGCAATGAAGCACGTCCTGCGCCCGCTTGCCCTGGATGGTGAAATCGGTGTCCGTCGGGCCGCCGATACCAGGATCGCTGAACCAGCGATAGACCAGCATGTCGCCAATGCCCCGCTGGTCCAGCGCGGCCAGCCAGCGGGCCAGCACGCGCGCCTGCACATTTTGGTCGGGTATGGCCTCGCGCTCCTCCGGGCTTTCCCAGGGTTTTACCTGGGCGGCCTGGGCGGAGCGCAGGCCCAGTTCGGCCACCCAAAGCGGTTTGCCGATGCCATCACGCCATGCCACCAACTGGTTGGCATGGCGGGCAATCGCGCCTTCAATCCCGGCCTCATCCGCCCCCAGCGGCGGGTACAGGCTGACGGAAGCCGCATCCAGCAGGCCCCAGAAGGGCACGCGCGCCACCTCCCCATCCCAATGGGCGACATAGGTCAGCAGGCCCGGATAGAGCGGGCGCAGGCGGGCAATCAGGCTTGCCCATTCCGGGCGATGGCTGGTGCCGCGCAGTTCCGTGCCGATGGCCAGCGCTTCCGCCTTTTCCGCCGCCGCCAGCCGGGCCAGCGTCTCCAATGCGCTGCCATAGCCGCCAAACCAGTCCGCCCAGCCCTGTTCGCCGCCCTGCGGCTCTACGGCACCGGCCCAGGTTTCCGGCACCCAGACATGGGGCTTGACCATCACTTTCAGCCCGATGGCGCGGGCCTGACGGATACCGACGCGCAACTCCTCCAGCCCGAAATCACTGCCAGGGCCGATCTGCGTGGCCTGCGGGCTCGCCTGCCACAGGAACGGGATCAGCGCCACACTATCGGCCCCCAGATCCTTCAACGCCTGCAGCGACCGGCCACAGGCATCGCTTCCCAAGGGGGCCTGGGGGGTGCGGGTCAGGTTGGCCCCCCGCCAGGATGGGGGCGGCGGGGCCATTCCACCGGCCCGCACCGGCAGGGCCAGCAACGGCAAGGCCCCCAGCAACACCCGACGCCCGATCGCCATCTTTGCACCCATCCTTTTCCCTTCCGCCTGCATCGCCGCCCGGCCGCCAGGACCTGCCCTACAGGAACAGCCCCATGAAGACCATGTTTCAGGCCGTGCTTCTGCTGACCGCCGCCGCCATCGCGCTGCCGGGGGCCGCCCTTGCCGCCCCGCCGACCGCCAAGCCATCGCCAACCGCTTCGGTGGTGACCGCCAGCCCGGCATCAACGGCGCGTCTGGTGGAACGCACGGTGACCCTGGCCGATCTGGGCTTTGCCGAGGGGATCAGTTTCACCGGCTTTTCCGGTCGGCGCGACCTTTATTTCCCCCTGCCAGTTGGGGTGCCCGTGCGGGATATCAAGCTGGCCGGCGGGATAGAGGCACAGGCGCCGCAGCCGATCCGGGCATCGATGCAGATCCTGGTGGATGACCGGCCGCGCTGGAACGCCATGCCGGCGGAAGGGGGCGGGGTGCAGCCGCTGGCGCTGGATATTATCCATGGCGATGCCGGGCGGCCCTTCGTGAAGGTCAGCTTCCTCTATGGTGCCGCGTGGAGCGAGGATCGCTGCATGGATCAGCGCCTGCCCGGCGGTTACGCCACGCTGCGCCCGGATACGGTGCTGCACTATCGCTTCGACCCTGCCGCCATCACCAGCGTGCGCGATGCGCTGGCCGTGCTGCCGCGCAAGGTCCGCATCGCCCTGTCCGCCGGCAATGCCAGCCGCGACCATTATGAAGCGGCGCTGGCGCTGGGGCTGGAACTGACGCGCCAGGGCCGGACGGTGGAATTTGTGCGCCTGCCGACGGTCCCGGCGGCGGGTATTGCGGCAGAATTCGCCATCGCGCCGATGGCGGAACTGGCGGCCCTGGTGGGCACGCTGCCGGCGGGGGCGGAAGCCAATGGCACGGTGCGGCTGGTGGGTACCGGTGGCCTGCCCGTCATTGCCCTGACCGAGGGGGCCGATGTCGGTACGGTCGGCTATCTGGCCAGCGGCTGGCACCGGCTGGCCGGTGGCGCTGCATTGACCCCGCATGCCGGGCAGGGCGTGCCGGCGGAAAAGGACCGGCTGGGCTTTGCCGCCCTGGGCCTGGGCGATGGTATCCGGGAGGTGGCCGACCGGGGCGAATGGGATCTGCGCTTTGATTACGCCGCCGTGCCGAAAGGGCAGAAACCGTCCGCGCTGGACATTACCCTGACGCCGGGGGCCGCCATTGGCGGTGACCCGCAACTGGCGCATATTTTCGTCAATAACCTGCTGCTGCGCAGTGTCAGTCTGGCCGATGGCGGGGCCACGCGCCGCCTGTCGGTGCCGCTGCCCGACGGGCTGGTCGGTCGCAGCAATGCGCTCCGCGTCGTGCTTCAACGCCAGACCAAGGGCGGCGACTGCAAGGAAGCGCCAATCGCGTCGCCGGCCCAGCTTCTGCCCGATAGCGGTGTGGTGATGGCAGGCGATACCGGCGCGCCTGGTGATTTCTTTGCCCTGGGGGCCGCCTTTGCCGATGGGCTGGATGTGGTGGTGCCGGCGGCGGTGCTGGCCGATCCTGCCGCCACCCTGGCCCTTGCCACCCGCGCCCTGGACGGGCTGGTGCAGGATAGCGAGGGGCTGCGGGTGGTGGTGGATGATGGCAAGGGGGCCGCGACCGGCCGCCCCTTCCTGCTGCTGCCGGGGGTGAAGGTGCCGGCGGGCCTGCCCGTGGCGCTGGACCAGGGGGCCGTGAAGGTGGTGGACCGCCAGGGCCGCACCCTGCTGGATGTCACCGGCGCGCCGACGCTGCTGCTGGCCCAACTGGCGCAGGAAGCCGGGCAGGCGGGGCTGGTTTTGCAGGCAACCGGTGCCGGGCCCGTACCGCTGCCCGAGACATTGCCGCTGGATCGCGGCACCGTCGCCTTTGCCGATACGGATGGCCTGCTGATGGCCATCGACACGGTGCGTGAACGGGCGGTGAAGGTGGAAATTGGCGATAACAGCGCCTGGGCCGACTGGCTGGACCGGTTCCGTATCCTGCTGGTGGCCGGTATCTGGGTGCTGCTGACGGTGCTGGTGGCCGGCGGCTTCGCCAAATGGTATCGCGCCCGCAACAAGTCCTGAAGCCGGGAAGGGCTTGCCATCATGGATTTTGCTCCCCCGATCGGTGAATTGCTGGTGGCGCGGGACCTGCTTCGGCTGGATCAGCTTGAACAGGCGCTGGAGCTGCAGAAGAAATGGAAGGTCCGCTTTGGCGATATCGTCATCTCCCAGGGGATGGTGAAGCCGCGCGACTTCTACCGCACCCTGGCCGACCGGTTCGGTCTGGCCTATCTGGACCTGATGGAAAACCGGCCCGACCCGACGCTGGCCAAGCCCGAACTGATGCAGGATTATGCCCGCCTGCTGGTGCTGCCCTGGCGGCACCAGGGGGACAGGGTGATTGTTGCCACCGCTGATCCGGGGCCGGAAACGCTGCTATTTGCGCGGCGTCAATTCGGCCCCGATGTGTGGATGGTGGTGACATCGAAATTCGATATCCTCTGGAACCTGCAGCGCACCTTTGAGGCGGAATATAGCCACGATGCCGTGTTCGGGCTGGCCGACATGGACCCGGAAAATTCGGCCAAGCAGGTGGTCACACCCCAGCAGGGCCTGTTCCTTTATGCCTGCCTGTCCATGCTGCTGGCGGGGCTGGCCTTTGCCCCCATCGCCACGCTGATCACGCTCAATCTGGTGATGGCGGTCTTCTATCTGGGCAATTTCCTGCTGAAGACGGTGCTGGTCTGGTTCGGCTCCAATGCCAGGGTCGTTGACCGCAAGGTGACGGATGAGGAGGTCCGCGCCCTGCGTGACGAGGAACTGCCCGTCTTCACCGTGCTGGTGCCGATGTATAAGGAGCCGGAGGTGCTGCCCATCCTGGCGGCGGCGCTGCGCCGGCTGGATTATCCGATGGCCAAGCTGGATATCAAGCTGGTGCTGGAAGCCGGCGACCGGGAAACCATCGACGCCGCCAAGGCCCTGGGCCTGGAAGGCTCGTTCGAGATCATCCGCGTCCCGCCCTCCAAGCCGCAGACCAAGCCCAAGGCCTGCAACTATGCCCTGCACTTCGCCCGGGGTGATTTTCTGGTCATTTTCGATGCGGAGGATCAGCCCGAGCCGGACCAGTTGAAAAAGGTGGTGGTGGCGTTTGAGAAGGCGGGGCCGCAGGTCGCCTGCGTGCAATGCCGGCTGAACTATTTCAATGCCGATGAGAATTGGCTGACGCGGATGTTCACGCTCGATTACTCGCTGTGGTTTGACTATATGCTGCCGGGGCTGGAACGGCTGCGCATCCCGATCCCGCTGGGGGGCACATCCAACCATTTCCGGATGGATGTGCTGCGCAAGCTGCGCGCCTGGGACCCGTTCAACGTGACGGAGGACGCCGATCTGGGCGTGCGCCTGACCCAGAAGGGCTATCGGGTCGCCGTCTGCAACTCCACCACCTTCGAGGAGGCGAATGTCTCCATCCCCAACTGGGTCCGGCAGCGGTCACGCTGGATCAAGGGCTATATGCAGACCTATCTGGTGCATATGCGCCATCCGGTGGATCTGTACCGGTCGGTGGGGGCAGGCGGCTTCTGGGGCTTTCAGTTCTTTGTCGGCGGCACCATGCTGTCGGGTATCCTGAACCCGATCTTCTGGGGCTTTTATCTGTTCTGGCTGCTGGTCGGCGGCACCTTCCTGGACCCGCTGTTCCCGACGGTGCTGCTTTATCTTTCCCTGTTCAACCTGCTGGCCGGCAACGGACTTTTCACCTACCTGTCCATCATCGCCCCGGTGAAGCGCGGCTGGATGAACCTGGCGCCCTGGGGGCTGACCGTGGCCGGCTACTGGGCGCTGATGTCGGTCGCCGCCTATAAGGCGCTGTGGCAATTGATCCGCAACCCCTTCTATTGGGAAAAGACCCAGCATGGCCTGTCTGCCGTGACCAAGCAGGAGGTGGCCAAGGCGATGGCCAGCATGAACCAATGACGCCATCGCAAGCATTGGCCCCAGCCACCGGCACCACACGACATCCGGCGCGTGCCGGCTCGCTATGGCCGCTCTGGTTCGCGGCGGGGCTGCTGCTGTGCGGTGCGCAGGTGCTGTGGACATTGCAGGCCGGTTTCCTGACGCCGGTGGCGACCGACCGGTGGCGGACGGCCCTGGTCGCGCTCTCCGATGCCGCCGCCTTCCGTGAGCTGTTCGCCGTCACCTTCCCGCCGCTGCTGCTGTCGGCGGATATGATCGTGGCGCTGCTGCCGGGTACGGGATCGGTGCCGGTGCCATTGCTGGTCAATGTACTGGTCGGTGGCGCCCTGGCGGCCGCCTGGGCGTCGATGCTGGCCGATGGCGGCTATGGCCGCCTCACGGCGGGCCTTGCCGCCCTGCTGCTGGTGGCGCACCCCACGCTTCAGCAGGCCATCGCCGCCGGGGAAGGGGTGCCGCTGGCGGTGCTGGCAATGACCCTGCTGACCCCGGCCGCCCTGCGCGTGCGGCAGGGGGGCGAGGTGAATGCCATGGCCGTGATGGGTGCGGCCTTGGCCCTGATCCTGTTCTCTGCTGCGTCCGGGGCTTATCTGGTCCTGGCGATGCTGCCCTTTCTGGTGGCGCTGTCGCCGCCGGTCCTGGTCGCCCGCTCATCCGGCGGGGTGCTGCTGGTGCTGCTTTTCCCCGTTGCCTTCACCCTGGCCGGGTATCTCTATACCAACTGGATTTTCGGCGGGTCGGTAACGGCCTTCGCCCAGGGGGTCGATTCCGCGATCCGGGGTGCTTCCGGCAATCTGGGCGCCTATCCCTGGCTGATGGGCTGGGGGCGGGGGGCTGGTGGGGCCTTCCTGGCCGGCAGCCTGATGATCCTGGTTGCCTGCCCCCTGCTGCCTTTCATCCTCTGGCGGGTGCGGAACCGGCAGGCCCGGCTGTCCCTGGCCCTGCTGGCCGGGTCGGTGCTGGCCGCGATCATCATCGCGTCCCTGACCCATTATCTGGACCATCCGGGCCGGTTGCTGCCCTATCTGCTGCCCGTCGCCATTGTCGGTGCCGCCGCGATGCGGCCCGGCCTGTTGCCGTCGCCGCTGTTGCTGCTGCTGGCCACCCTTGGGCTGGGTGGCGGGTGGCTGTCCCAATCCATCGCGCCGTCGCCGAACATGACGGCTTGGCATAGGGCCCTTTCCGGACAGGACGTATCAAGCGTTGCAGCGCAGGAGGATGCCGCATTCGGCGTTCTGCTGCGCGGGCTGGATGATGTTGCGATGGATGCCGACATGTCCGGGCTGGTGGTGCCTGCCCGTGGCGGGGCGGAGGGGCTGGTGCTGACCAGCACCGACCGGCTGAAGGCCGATATCCTGACCCGTCGCCTGTCCACCCGCTATATCGCCCTGCAGGACCCGCAATCGCCCCGCGGGCAGCGCGACCGGATCAGCCGCGCCCTGCCGGATCTGTGGCGCGATGGGCCGCCCGGTGGCCGGTTGGTGGCCATGCGTGGCCCCTGGCGATTGTGGGAACAAACGGAACGCGTGGATGCTTCCTTCCGGGAAGGGGGACAATCATGATCCTGATCGTCGATGATGTACCCGAAACCCTGATGCTGATTGAGCATATGCTGGCAGCCGGCGGCCTGGGCCCGGTTGTCACCGCCTCGTCAGCCGAGCAGGCTTATGCCTTGCTGGAGGTGAACCGCCATGATGGTGCCGCTGCCACCGTGAATGCCATCCTGATGGATATCCAGCTTCCCGGTGATGACGGGATCGACGCGATCTGCACCATCAAGGCCAACCCCCGGCTGGCCGAAATCCCCATCATCGTCGTCTCTGCCTGCGAGGATGAGGAAAGTCTGGTCAATGGCTTTCTGGCCGGCGCCGTCGATTATGTCGTCAAACCCCTGTCGATGGTGGCGCTGGTCACGCGCGTGCGCGGGGCGCTGCGGCTGGGGCTGGAAGCGCGCCGGCGGATGGCGCTGGAAGCGTCGTTGCGGCAGGCGCCCCCGCCAGCCGCGCATCTGGCCGATCCGATAACCGGTTGGCCCGGTGCGGATGCCCTGGCCGCCGTGCTGGCCGCCCGTAAGGGCCCCGGCCGGCTGCTGCGGGGCGAGATTGATGGCTGGGCCAACCTGACCTTGAGGGCTGACGGGAAGCCCGATGCCGTGAAGGCCCGCGTTCTGGACCTTCTGGCCGGGATGGCAGGACGCCTGGGTGACCTGCTGTTCAGCCTGCCCGATGGCGGATTTGCGCTGGTCACGGGGCAGGCCGATGCCGGCGCAGCGGGCGCCTTGGCCGAGAACATGCGGGAGACCATCCTGGCGGCGGATATTCCCCATCCCCGTTCCAGCGGCTGGCCCTGCATCACGTTGAGCATTGGCCATGCGGCGTTGGGCCGTGACGCCGGCAGGATGGCCACCCGCGCCCTGGACCGCGCCAAGGTGGATGGGGGCAACCGCGTTGCCGCCGGCGATGAAACCGACCGTGGGAACGGTCCTGATGATGGAAATATCTGATGAAGCGATTTGCCGCCCTTTTGCCCCTGCTGTGCCTTGGCATGCTGGCATCGGCTGGCCCGGCGGCGGCGGGCGCCTGGCCGCAGGCAGAAGGGACAGGCCAGCTTATCACCACGCTGGCCACCTCCACCTCCGACACCGGTTTTGACGGGCGCGACAGTGGCCGGACCCTGGAATTCCGCAAATGGGAACTGACGCCCTATTTCACCTATGGGGTGGGGCCGGACAGCAGCCTGTTCCTGAAACCGACGATCCAGCGCCTGTCCGCTGACCGCACCGGCGGCGGCACCGATCATACATCGGGCCTGACCGATACGGAGGTCGGCGGCACCTTCGCCCTGTGGCGGGGGGAGGGGTCGGTTTTCTCCCTACAGCCGATGGTGCGCCTGCCCTTCTTCTATGACAAGGATGACAGCCCGGCCCTGGGCTCCGGCCATGTCGATCTGGAGATGCGGGCGCTTTATGGCACCAACCTCACCTTTCTGGGCCTGCCGGGCTTCTTTGATGGTCAGACGGCCTGGCGCCAGCGCACCGGCGCACCGGCGGACGAGGCCAGCCTGGACCTGACGCTGGGCCTGCGCCCCAATGCCGATTGGATGGTGCTGCTGCAGAATTTCAACACCATCTCCGTCGGCGATGCCGGGCCGGGCTATGGCGATTTCCGCCGCTACAAGGCCCAGTTCTCCGTCGTGCGTCGCCTCACCGACACTGTCAGGCTGCAGGCGGGCGTCAATCAGGCGATCGGCGGTCGCAATGATGGCGACGAAACCGGCTTCCTTCTGGCCTTATGGCTGGATTTTTGACGGGCAGGTCGAGCCTGCCGGATGCTGCCCGCCCGTCACCGGATCTCCTGATCAGCGGCTCACTAGCGCCTGTCCGATCAGGGTGGTGAACCGGTCGATCCGGCAGAAATCGCCCGTATCGGCACAGCCGGGGATGGGCAGGATTTCCGTGAAGGGCGGCTCGGTCCTCGAAAGCGGGGCCAGATGGCGGATCTGGTCCGGCGTCTGGGCCACATAGGCCAGCCGCACCCACACGGCACCCGCCGGATCGCGCCAGCGTTCAAAGCGCAGGCCGCCGCCGATGGGCGGATCATCCTGGCCATAGCCATCGACCTGGAAATGCACATCCAGCAGGCTGGAGAGTGCGGCGACATTATTATCATGCCCGATCAGCAGGGTCAGGGCCGGGCCCTTGTCCGCCGACAGGGCGTCCAGCACGCGCGGGGCCATCTTGAAAGCCGTGTGGCGGGCCATGTAATGCGGCCTTGCATAAACCTCGAACAGCAGGGCATGCAGACGGGAAACCCGCGCCAGTTCGCCCGCATCCAGCCGGCCCCAGGCCACATCCTTCATCGGCAGCCCTTCCAGATATTGCAGCAGGAAGACCTGGGCCGTGCCCGAGGTGATATAGATCGGCCCGAGCATGTCGATCCCTTTGCCATCGGCGGACAAAGACAGCGTGGCCTTGGTGCCGGCAATGTCACAGGGCGGGCTGCGGCGGTCGCAGCCAAGGGCCTTTTCCATCAAGGCGATTTCCGCCTTATAGGGCGCGGTGATGCTTTGCGGGTCGCCTTTTTCCGCCCGGATGGATGCAATAGCCTCTTCCGGCTTGAAGCCCGTCATCTCGCTGGGTGGGCTGAACAGCGGATCGCGGGTGCCGGGTGGCAGGTGGGAAACCTTGACATTGCAGCCAGGGGCCAGCCCTTCGGCCAGGGCTTGCCCGGTGCTGATCGTGCGCGCGGCGCTGTTGGTCCAGATATCGACCGTGCCTTCCGCCGGGCAGTCATTGGCCGGCAAAATCTGGCCCGCGGCGGTCCAGTCGCGCAGATAGGCGCCCAGCAGGCGGGTGGCTTTCACGCCATGTTCCGTCAGCAGGCTGGCGGGTTCCTTCCAGGCCGGCAGGGGCAGGTCGTTCAAGCCGGTCACCGCGGCCTCTGTTTCCAGCGGCGTGCGCAGCCCATGACGCAGCAGCAGCACCGACCGTTCCAGTTTCCAGCCCGGACCCGGTGCGGGGTCGGTGGCGGCCAGGGCAGGGGCGGCGACAAGGGTGGCCAGCACGGCCAGGACAAGGCGTTTCAAGACAAGGGTTTCCTTGATCATGGGGAAAAAGGGGGGTCAGAAGTCCAGCCGCAGCACCATCTGGGCGCTGCGGCCGCTGGCGATGGTTTCGGGCACGGCATCACTGTGCCGACCGATGGTGGCGCGATAGGCAAGGTCGTTCAGCAGGTTGCGGATGGAAAATTCCAGGGCGACATTGGGCGACATCTGCCAGTCGCCCTGCAGGTCCAGCCGTTGCGACGGGCGGACCCAGACATTCAGCCCACTGCCATTCATGGGGCTGCCGCTGCCAGACAGGCCGTGCAGCCCATATTTCTGGATATAGGCGTCCGACCAGGTGTAACTGGCTGACAGGGACCAATCCTCGGCCGCATAGCGAAGGCGGCTGTTGATCTGCCAGTCGGGCGCATATTGCAGCCGCTCCACCGGGGCCAGTTCCGGCATGTGCAGATGGACGCGGCTTCGCTGGCTGTTCAGGCTGGCTTCCAGCACCAGGGCGTTCAGCGGGTCGGGCAGGAAGGTCAGCGCCTGGGCCGCCGCCAGCTCCGCCCCCCAAAGCTGCGCCGTGCCACCATTGAAGGGTTTGAGCAGTCGCAGCCCGCTTTCCCCACCATCGGCAATGCCATTATAATTGGCGCCGGCATCATAAAGATAATGCCGTAACCGCTTGTGATAGAGCGACAGGCCGGCATGGCCGCCGGGCCAGCGCCATTCCCCGCCCAGATCGACATTCAACGCCGATACGGCCTTCAGGTCGGGATTGCCCTGGATAAGGGTCAGGGTGCCATCGGCATCGCGTCTGGCCGTGGCACTGCCCGAAAGCTGGTACAGGGCAGGGCGCACCTGCCCGGTCCAGACGGCCAGCCGGTAACGCTGATCCTTATCGGGCGTATAATTGACCAGCAGGCGCGGCAACCACGCCTTATAGCGGCTTTCCCCCCGGTTCCAGCCATAGGGGACATTGCCCGCCGGCACACCCTGGTTGCCGGACAGCCAGTAGAGCGTATTGATCTTCGCCCCTTCCACCCGCAGACCGGGAAGGAACTGGAAGGGCCCCTTTCGCAGGTCGGCCTGCAGATAGGCGGCGGTGACCTCCTCCTGCCCGCGCATGCTGTTGCCGTTATATTCATCCGGGGTCCAGACGAAGCCGGCTTCATTGGCGCGGAACCGGGCCAGCAGCAGTCCCTGGTCGATCAGGGGCACCTGATAATCATAAAGCCCCTTGGCCACTGTCACCCAGGCCCCGTCGGACAGGCCGAGCGCGGCCAGATCGCCCAACCTTGTGCCGGGGGGCAGGGCGGCGGCACCGCCGCTATCCTGGGGCCGCTGGTTGCGGCGGGTGACGCTGTTGTCGCTGCGCACCCGCTTGACGCCGGCTTGCAGCTTGGCTGTCTCCGTTCCCGTCTCCATATCCAGCCCGCCGCCATCCTTGGTCTGACGGCTGGTCAGGGTGGTATATTCCCCCAGATTGGAGGCGGGAACCGAAGCGGCATCAGCCAGCAGGGCCAGCATTTTCGGCCCCAGCAGGGGGGTGGGATAGCCACCCTGATCGGCCATCACCAGCCCTTCATCCACCGTGGTGCCGCGACTGTTCCAGAATGACACTTCGATATGGCGTGGCTTGTCGTTGCGGCCCCAGCTATGGAACAGGTAGGGGCGCAGGGTCAGGGGGCCGGCTTTGATTTCCCCGCCGCCCTGCAGGGTCAGCAGTTCCGCCTCGTCCGGGTTGGTCTGGAACCAGTAATGCAACTGGTTCTTCACGCTTTGTGTCTGGTACAGCCCATTGCCGATGGGAAGGCGGGTGGTGAAACTGGCATCCCGCCCGCCCTGGAACCCCACCTGATAGACATCCTGTTCGGTATCGGCGCGGTTCCACCCGGCGCGCAGAAAGGCGCTGTAGGGCGCATCGGGCTGCCAGTCCAGGGCAAGCGATGCGCCACGCCGTTTGGTACGGCCCCGCACGAACTGCGCGTTCAGGGACGTGGCAATCAGGTTTTGGCCCGCATCCATGCCGGCCGGATTATTCCCGGCGGCATCGGTGATGGCATAGTCGAACTGACCGGTCTGATAGGTCTGCTGCAGGCTGCTGAAAGGACGGCTGTCGGCATGGGCGCGCAGCACCAGCCCGATGGCATTGTCCCGCCCGAACAGGCGCGACCCTTCCATCTCGCCTCCGCCACCGGACCCGGACAGGTGATAATCACCCGTGCGGGAGGCCCAACTGCCGCGCAGCGTGATGCGGGTCCGTTCCGGCCCCAGATCAAAGGCGCTGGCGCTGCGGAAATCGATGATGCCGCCGATGGCATCGCCATCCTTGTCCGCCGTCAGCGCAGTTTCCAGATGCAGCGCGTCGGGGCCGAAGGGGGGCAGCAGGCTCAATTGCACATCCCGGCTATAGGGCATGCTCTGGGCCATGTTGATGCCATCCATCAGCACCTGGCTATAGGCGCCGCCCAGGCCCCTGATGGCGACCGACTGTCCTTCCGCCCGGGCCGCGCGGTCGATGCCGCCCAGATCGCCCTGCAGGGAGGTCATCATCACATTGACGCCGGGCAGGCGGCCCAGCAATTCCGCCATGTTGCGGTCGGCGGCGCGGTTGAATTCCGTTGCCGGCAGGATATGGGCGGGCAGGGGGGAGCGCAGTTCGGCGGCAAACCGGTCCTGCGGTCGCTGCCCCATCACCAGAATTTCCGCTACGGGTTCGGGTGGGGCCGCGACGGGCCGGTGCGGCGGGGCGGGCAGGATAACGACGGTGCCGTCGGGCTGTTCGCGGTAGGTCAGGCCAGTGCCGGCCAGCAGCAGGTCCAGGGATGCCCGGAAGCTGGCCCCTTCCGGTAGGGCCGGGGCCTTGCGCGGCGGCAGGGCGGCCCCCTTAAACAGCAGGTTGCGGCCTGATTGCCGTGCCAGCGACAAGAGCGCATCCGACAGGGTATGCGGCTGCCCCGGCTCAGCATAAGCAGCGCCCCCCGCCAGCAGGGCGGCCCCCAGCGCGATGGCCGCGACCGTGCGGCCAGGGCAGGGATCAGCGCCGCCGCGGCTCAAGCTGATACTCCCCCGGTGCCGTCTGGCGCCAGGATAGCGGGTGCAGTAGGGTCAGGGCGTTGAGAAAGCCGCTGATATCGGCGGTGTGGAAAACCCCGCTGACCTTCAGCGCGGCAAGCGCTGGATCGGCCAGCCGCATCCGCACGCCGGTGCGGGCCTCCACCTCTGTCAGCGCTTCAGCAAGGGGGGTGTCCTCAAACACGGCCTGCCGGTCGCGCCAGGCCAGCACCCGGCCCAGATTGGCCGCCGACAGTCGCAGCGCCGCCCCAGGTGCCTTGCTTTCCACCTGCTGGCCCGGTTTCAGCACCGACAGTACGCGCCCATTCTGACCGTCGCGCACATCGGCGGCCCCTTCCAGCAGCACGACGCGCACCTTGTCCGCCCGGTGGCGGACGGTGAAGCGGGTGCCCAGATCATGCACTACCAGATCGCGGGCGGCGACCGTGAAGGGGCGCAGTTTCTCATGCGCCACGTCAAATTCCGCTTCCCCCTGATACAGGGTGACCTGACGGGACAGGGGGTCGATGCGCACATGCAGCCTTGTGCCGGCATCCAGCCGCACCGATGTGCCATCGGCCAGTTCGATACTGTGCCCCTCGCCAGGGCCGCTGGCATAATCAGCCTCCGTCACCGATCCCTGCCAGCCGATCACGGCCAGCAGGCACATCGCCGCCATGCCGAAGCCGGCCAGCACCGGCCCCCGCCAGGAACGGCGGCTGCCGGTGCTGCGGGCGATGCGGAAATTGCGGGCGCGCAGCATGTCGGGGCGCATCCGGCCCTGATCATTGATGGCGCCGGCAGCAATCCAGGCACGCGACACGATATCCATCGCTGCCACATGGTCCGGACTGGCGCGCAGCCATGCTTTCAAAGCCGTCTGCTGGTCGGGGCCCAGCTTGCCGGATGCTGACAGGCGCATCCATTCTGCTGCCTGATCCAAAATCTGTTGTTCCGGGTCGCCCGTCATCACTGTTCCGTCTCCGCCATAGAGCGGCCCAGATGCACCAGCGTGCGGTCCACCAGCCGTGTGACCGTCCGCGTATCCATGCCCAGCCGTTCCGCCACGTCGCGATGGCGCATCCCATCGACACGCACCAGCAGGAACACGTTGCGGGCTATGGGATCAACCTGCTTCAACGCCTCTTCCAGGCGTTCCAGATTCTCGCGCCCGATCAGCGCCTGTTCGGGGCTGATCGCCTGATCGTCGATCAGCTCCCCGGCCTCATCCAGTTCCTGATGCTGGTCGCGCAGCCGGGCACGGTCGCGGCGGAACCGGTCGACCAGCAGGCTGGACGCAACACGCAGCAAAAAGCCGCGCCAGTTCCCCACCCGTTCGGCCGGGGCAGCACTCAGCACCCGGACGAAAACGTCCTGCACATAATCTTCCACATCACTGCCGCCGCCGATCTGGCGGGTGAAATAGGCCCGCAGCATCGATTGATGCTCGGCATCCGCCAGGGTCCGGGATTGATCCGCCATTCTTCCGCATCCAGCCTGGGCCTTGCGGCCATGCATATTGGCGTGTGTGGTCCTAGCGGATGCGGGTTGCAGTTTGATGACGGTGGCGGACATGGCAGCTCTCCATCGGCGCAGGGCGGCTGTGTCACGCGCGCAAACGCCGGGCGATCAGAGAAAATGGCCGGCCCCGGTGAGGGGGCCGACCGTAACACAACCAAGCTCTTACCCACGGTCATGCCCTATGACCGTGGGCACGGCGGCAACTGCCGCCGCGCCGCTCGTGCGGTGTTTGAGGCTCCAGCTATTGGGATCAATACGTGTATTTGACGGTCAGCAGGCTGGTCGTGCCGCTATCCACCACGTCGGAGATGGCCAAGCTCTTCTTGCCCACATGCGACCAGTAGGTGTAGTCGCCCAGCAGGTTGGACACCGAGAGATCGACGCTGAAGCCATTCTCGAACTTATAGCCCGTATGCAGGTCAAGACGGGTGTTCGGACGGACCCAGAGATTATCCCAGGTGCCGGGCTGGTTCAGGTAGTTGTAAACGGAGACGTAGCTGCCGGTGTAATTATAGATGATGTCGAAGGTGAAGCCTTCATATTCATAGAACAACTGGGCATTGGCCAGCCATTCCGGCGCATTCTGGATGCGCTGATCACGGCCCACCGTGTCGTTACCCAGGTCCACCTTGGTCCATTGCCGGGTCAGGTTACCGCCGATGCCGAAACCATCAAACGGGGCCGGCAGATCCTTGAACTTCTGCCGCAGGCTCAGTTCCAGGCCATAGACATCGCCATCGCCGCCATTCTGCGGGGTGATGGTGCGGGTGCGACCGCTGCCACCCAGGGCCGCGTTCACGCCGTCGGAGCCATTTTCATAGAGATAATCCGACAGGTGCTTGTAATAGCCGCCGAAGGAGGCGTAGCCGCCCCAGTCGCTGCGCCATTCACCCGACAGATCGACATTCAGGGACCGGATCGGCTTCAGGTCCGGGTTGCCCATGGTGATGGTGGTGACGCCATCATCCGACAGGTCATAACGGGCGCCGCCGGCCAACTGCACAAAGGCCGGACGGGTGTAGGAGGTCCAGACCGCCGCGCGGTACACGCTGTCCTCGTCCGGGCGCCAGTTGGCGTGGAGGCTGGGCAGCAACTCATTATAGGTCGTGTCGGTCTTGGCCCAGTTGCCGCCGACGCTGCTGCTGGCCGGCAGTTCCCAGAAGGTGTTCTTGATCTCGGTATGTTCAAAGCGCAGGCCGGGGATCAGTTCCAGATCGCCCAACTGCCACTGGCCCATGACATAGGCGGAGCTGACGGCCTCGCTGCCCTTCTGGGTGTTGCAGTTCATATTGTCCACATAGGGGCGGCCCGCACCGCAGCTATCAAAGCTGGCGGGCGTCTGGTACTGGCGGAACAGTTCCAGCATCCGGTCATGGTCGATCTTGGGCACCGACCAGCTATATTTGCCGGGGAAAATCTCGTCATAGGTGCCATTGGCGATGCCCAGGCTGGCCCAGGTGGGACGGCCGCCGACCAGATCGGAGAAATAGGCGTTGGTCCAGTCGCGGTTGGTCACCTTGCGCTGGCTGTCGATATATTTCGCACCGAACTTGACGTATTTCAGGCTGCCTTCGTCAAAATCATGCTGGATGTCGATCTTGCCGCCGCGCTTGTCCTGGCCGCTATATTGCGAGGTCAACTGACCGGCGCGGCGGGCGAACAGGGCCGTGCCGGCATTATCCAGCGCATTGAACATTTCCGGCGTCAGCAGCGGGATGGGGAGGTTGTTCTCGTACCCCATGGAAACGCCGCCGCCATAGTTCCAGCGGTCATTGGCGCTGAACTGGTCGTTACGGACCGAGGCTTCCAGATGGTCCGGGCGGTTATTGTTACCCGTGCTGTAGAAAAGCTGCGGGGAGATCGTCCAGTTGCCGACCTTCTTGTCAGCGCCCAGTTGATAGGTGGAAAGGTCGGCCTTTTCCGGGTTGGTTTCATACCAGACCGAGGTACGGAACTTCTGGATATCCAGGGCATACAGGCCGCTGGGCTGCCGGATGCGGCCCTTATTGGTGCTGACGATCTGGCTGAAGGTGCTGTTCTGGATCGTCTCGGCAAAGGCGTAGGAGGCGCGGAAATAGGCCTGCAGCGTATCATCCGGGCGCCAGTCCAGCGACAGGTTGCCGCCGTACCGTTCGGTGCTGCCGTTGGACACGCCAATATTCACGCCCGTCTGCACGATGTTGGATAAGGGGTCCAGGCCGGGCGCGCTGGTGGAGCCGCCGGCATCGCTGGTCAGCGCATAGGCCCAGCCCCCGTCTCCGCGGGCGGCCATGGCACCTGCCATCTGGCTGTTGGCGAAGTTGCGCTTGTCGTAATAGGCGCTGACATAGACGCCGAACTGGTTATCCTGGCCAAACTTGAAGGCCAGATCGCCGGCGGCACCGGCGCCCAGGCCGCTATCATCATAATCGCGGGCCCGGCTTTCCATCCGGCCGGACAGGGTCATGCTGGCACTGACATCCTGCTTGAAATCATAGGCCGTGGGGGTACGGAAATCGATGGTGCCGCCGATGGCATCGCCATCCATATCGGCGGTGGAAGTCTTGTTCAGCGCAATGGTTTGCAGGCCCGACGGCGGCAGCAGGCTCAGCTTCACACCGCGGCTGTAGGGCATGCCCTGGGCCACGGTGACGCCGTTGATCATGTTGACATTATATTCGCTGTTCAGGCCGCGCACGGCGGCAAACATGCCCTCACCACGCGCCGCACCATCAATGCCGCCAAAGAAGGACTGGCCGGTATTCACCACCGTCACGCCCGGCAGCAGGCCCAGGGCTTCGGCCACATTATGCACAGCCGTATGTTCCAGATCCTCGGTAGAGAGGATTGAGACGCTGTTGGTGGACTGCATCTGGACGTCGGTCGCCTGATAGCGGTTGGCGACGACCAGAATTTCTTCCAGGAGAACGGGTTCATCCGCATGGGCGGCGGCGAAGGGGGCAAGCGCGACGGCGGTGGCCAGCAGCACCGATTTCAGGGCGGGGCGATGCATGATGATCCTCAAAGGCTCCGTACTTGGGTTTGGAGGGATGGCATCACCCCTCACCAGCCAAGACGCATCCCGCACCGCAATAACCGCGTGTCACAGAACTTTCTTAAATTAAATCAAGGCGTAACAGAACTGACACCTTCTGGCTGGAAGCGCAGCCGCCCCCGCAAGCTCACCCGGTGACATTTCTAACTGGCACCGACATGTGCCGCAGAGATTTGTTTCAACAGAATTGAACTGTCAGTGTCTGCCGCTGCCTCCAGCAGACCGCGTCGGACGAGGTCATCGGCCACAAGCCTGGAAAGCCGGATGGATCCTGCGGGATGGCCGGTCATCTGGGCATGTCGGTTCCGGGCATCTATTCGCTGCTTGACTCTTTCGGGCTAAAATAGAACATAAAGGGAACATTTTGCCCCCTGGAGACCCCCTTGCGGAACGCGTCCGCCATAGCGAACCTGCGTGCGCAGATCGCCCAGATTGAAGGCCAGTCCCGCCCGAATGGCGGCGTGCTGCCCTTTGGTCTGCCGGTGGTTGATGCCAGGCTGCCCGGCGGCGGACTGGCGCTGGGGGCGCTGCATGAAGTGACGGGTGGCGGGCAAGGCAGTATCGATGCCGCTGCCGCTGCCCTGTTCAGCGCCGGCATCGCGGCCCGTACCGAGGGGCCGGTCTTCTGGATTTGCACCCGGCCGGACCTGTTCGCGCCATCGTTGGCCCAGGCAGGCTTGCCGCCAGACCGGGTGATCTATGTGGAGGCTGGGGACGATAAGACGGTGCTGGCCTGTGCAGAAGAAGCGCTGCGCCATGGCAGCCTTGGCGCCGTTGTGGCGGAAATCGCTTGTATGACCATGACGGCCTCACGCCGGCTTCAACTGGCGGTGGAGGGAAGCCGAACCATCGGTCTTGCGCTACGGCGCTGGCGCCGACCGGCGGATGCGACCGATTTCGGTCAGCCCACTTCTGCTGTGACCCGCTGGCGCATCTCCTCCCTGCCATCATCCCCGTTGCCGGTACCCGGCGTGGGTCGGCACCGCTGGTTTGTTGAATTGGTGCGTACCCGTGCCGGGGAGAGTGCTGCGTTTGAACTGGAGGCTTGCGATGAACAGGGTCATCTCGCTGTACCTGCCGAACTGGCCGATCGACCAGTTGCGACGGGCGGCTGGGGACACAGCGCCGTCGGCTGACCAGCCCCTGGTCCTGGCGAGCCGGCAACAGAATCGCCGCACCGTTACAGCGGCCTGTCCAGCAGCGCTTAATCTCGGCATCCGTCCCGGCATGGCGCTGGCCAAGGCGCAGATGCTGGTGCCGGGCCTTTCTATCCATGACGCGGCCCCCGCAGAGGATGAGGAGGGGCTGCACCGGCTGGCGCTCTGGATTTTGCAGCGCTTCTCCCCGCTGGTTTCCGCCGACCCACCCGACGGGATCGTCATCGACAGTACCGGTGCAGACCATCTGCATGGCGGGGAAGGGGCGATGCTGGACGCCATCATTGGCCGCCTCGCCATGTCAGGGGTTGAGGCCCGCGCTGCCATCGCGGACAGTTGGGGGGCCGCCCATGCCCTTGCACGCCATCTGGCCCGCTCAACCTTTGTGGCTGAGCGGGGTCGGACCCTGTTTCTACTCTCGCCCTTGCCGCTGGAGGCTTTGCGCCTGCCGGTGACGATGACGGCTGATCTCCGGACATTGGGTTTCCGGACCATCGGCGATCTGCACCGTCAGCCGCGGGCACCGTTGGCCCTGCGCTTTGGCCCGCAACTGGCCCGGCGGCTGGATCAAGCCCTGGGGGAGATGGCAGAGCCCATCGACCCTATCCAGCCTCTCGGCCAGATTGAGGCCCGTCGCGTCTTCGCTGAACCCATCGCGGCGGCGGAAACCATCGCCCGCTATATCGGTAAGCTGGTGACGACACTGTGCGCCGCGCTGGAGGCCCGTGGCCTGGGAGCGTGCCGGCTGGACCTGCTGGTCCACCGTGTCGATAATCGCCTGCAGGCTGTCCGGGTGGGCATGGCGCTGCCTACGCGGGATGCAAGACGGCTGACCCGGCTGCTGTGCGACAAGATCGAAACCATCGACCCCGGCTTCGGGATTGAGACGATGGTGCTGGTTGCCGCCAGTGCCGAACCGCTGGCGATGAAGCAAGCGGCCAGTAGCTTGGTCGAGGCGGCACGGCCCGACATATCGGGCCTAGTCGATACGCTGGCCAACCGCATCGGCGGTCGGGCGCTCTACCGGATGGCCGCCGTGGCCAGCGATGTGCCGGAAAGGTCGGTGCAGCGTATCCCCGCCATGGCGCCGGATACGGGCAGTGGCTGGCCCGATCATTGGCCCCGTCCTGCCCGGCTGCTGGCCCGGCCGGACCCGATTGAAACCATGGCCCTGCTGCCCGACCATCCGCCGGCCTCCTTCACCTGGCAGGGTGTGCGCCGGCGGGTGCGCCGGGCCGACGGGCCGGAGCGGGTTTTTGGAGAATGGTGGAAACGCGATGCCGAACTGGAAGCCGTGCGCGACTATTTCCGGGTGGAGGATGAGGCGGGCGAACGTTACTGGATCTACCGCGCCGGGGATGGGGAAGACCCAGCCACCGGTTCCCACCGCTGGTTCCTGCATGGGATATTCGGATGAGCGGCCCGCGCTATGCCGAGCTGCAGGTGACGACACATTTCTCCTTTCTCCGCGGCGCGTCTTCGGCGGAGGAGCTGTTCACCATGGCGGCCCATCTGGGTATTGAAGCGCTGGCCGTGGTTGACCGCAACTCCCTGGCCGGCATGGTCCGCGCGTGGGAGGCATCAAAGGCAACGGGCGTGCGGCTGGTCGTGGGCTGCCGCCTGGACCTGACCGATGGTACGGCGCTGCTTGTCTACCCGACGGACCGGGCGGCCTATTCCCGCCTCTGCCGTCTTCTCTCCCTGGGCAAGGCCCGTGGTGGCAAGGGGCGGTGTCTGCTGGACTGGTCCGATGTCGTCACCCATGCCGAAGGGCTGCTGGCGGTGCTGGTGCCCGACGAAGCCGATGAGGAAGGGGCGCGGCGGCTGCGCCGGCTGCGCGACGCTTTTGGCGACCGGGCCTATATGGCCCTGACCCTGCGCCGCCGCCCGAACGATCAGATGCGCCTGCATGATCTGTCGAACCTCGCCGCCCGCCTGCGGGTGCCGCCCGTGGTGACCAATGACGTGCTGTTCCACGATCCCGGCTGCCGGATCCTGCAGGACGTTCTCTCCTGCATCCGGCATAATATTGTGATCGACCAGTTGGGTCATCGGCGGGAGCGCCATGCCGACCGTTACCTGAAACCGCCAGAAGAGATGCATCGGCTGTTCACGCGCTATCCCGAGGCGCTGGCCCGGACCCTGGAAATCACCCAGAGGTGCCGTTTCCACCTGGGGGAACTGAGCTACCAGTACCCGGAGGAACGGGACGATCCCCGGCTGACCCCACAGCAGACCCTGGAGCAACTGACCTGGGAAGGCGCTGCTGACCGCTATCCGGAAGGGCTGCCTGAGGACGTGGTGGCGACCCTGCGGCATGAACTAGGGCTGATCCGAAAGCTGGATTACGCCCCCTATTTCCTGACAGTGAACAGCATCGTGCGCTATGCCCGCGCCCAGGGCATTCTCTGCCAGGGGCGGGGATCGGCCGCCAATTCTGCTGTGTGCTATGTGCTGGGCATTACCAGCATCGATCCCGTCCGCAACAATCTGCTGTTTGAGCGCTTCGTGTCGGAAGAACGGCGGGAGCCGCCGGATATCGACGTCGATTTTGAGCATGAACGGCGTGAGATCGTCATGCAGTGGGTGTTCGACACCTATGGCCGGGATCACGCGGCGCTTTGCTCCACGGTGATCCGCTACCGCACCAAGGGCGCCTTGCGGGATGTGGGCAAGGCACTTGGTCTGCCGGAGGATCTGATCCGCACCCTGTCCAGTCAGGTGAAAGGCTGGTCGGAAGGGTTTGAGGAGGAGCGCCTGAAAGGGCTGGGGCTTGACCTGTCCGATCGGCGCCTGCGTCTGGCATTGGACCTCGCGCGCCAACTGGTGGGCTTTCCGCGTCATCTTTCCCAGCATCCGGGCGGCTTTGTGCTGACCCGTGACCGGCTGGATGATCTGGTCCCCATCGAGCCGGCAGCCATGAAAGACCGGCAGGTCATCGAATGGGATAAGGACGATATCGACGTCCTGAAATTCATGAAGGTCGATCTCCTGGCGCTCGGCATGTTGAGCTGCATGCGCAAGGGCCTGGAGCTGCTGGCCGACCATAAGGGCATCCCACTGGATCTGGCCAGTATCCCGGCCGAGGATGCCATGACCTATGACATGATCTCCAAGGCCGACACGCTCGGCACCTTCCAGATTGAAAGCCGGGCGCAGATGTCCATGCTGCCGCGCCTGAAGCCGCGTGAATTCTACGATCTGGTGATCCAGGTGGCCATCGTCCGGCCCGGACCCATCCAGGGCGACATGGTTCACCCCTATCTGCGCCGGCGGAATGGGTTGGAGCCGGTGAACTTCCCCAGCCCGGAACTGGAAAAGGTGCTGGGCAAGACATTGGGCGTGCCGCTGTTCCAGGAACAGGCGATGCGGGTGGCCATTGTCGGCGCGGGCTTCACGCCGGGGGAGGCCGACCTGCTGCGCAAATCCATGGCCACCTTCAAGATGACGGGCGGGGTGTCGGCGTTCCGGGACAAGCTGATTGGCGGGATGGTCGCCAATGGCTATGCGCAGGATTTCGCCGAACGGACCTTCCGGCAGTTGGAAGGGTTTGGCAGCTATGGCTTCCCCGAAAGCCACGCGGCCAGCTTCGCGCTGATCGCCTATGCCAGCGCCTGGTTGAAATGCCGGCATCCGGATGTGTTTTGTGCTGCCCTGCTGAACAGCCAGCCGATGGGCTTCTATGGCCCGGCCCAGATCGTCCGCGACGCAATTGATCATGGCGTACAGGTCCGCCCGGTCTGTGTGAATGCGTCACGCTGGGACTGTACGCTGGAGGAAACCGGGGAGGAGGGGCGTCTTGCGGTGCGGCTGGGGCTGCGCATGGTGAAGGGGCTGGCCAATGGCCATGCGGCCTTGATCGTGCTGGCCCGACAGGACCGTGCTTTCGCATCGGTGGATGATCTGTGGCGGCGGGCCGGGGTGCCGCAGGCAGCCTTGGTGCGCCTGGCGGAAGCCGATGCCTTCCGGTCCGGCATGGGGCTGGCCCGGCGGGATGCTTTATGGGCGCTCAAAGGGTTACGGGACGCGCCGCTGCCCCTGTTCGCCGCAGCAGCGGAGAAGGAAAGGCAGGCCGTGCCGGAACTGCTGGAACCTGAGGTCGGGCTGCGTCCCATGACGGTAGGCGGGGAGGTGCTGGAAGATTATGTCCGGACCGGATTGTCGTTGAAGGGGCACCCTGTCGGGTTCCTGCGGACCGACCTAAGACGGCGCGGCATGGTGACGTGCCGGGACGCGATGACGGCACCCGATGGCAAATGGCTGGAAATCGCCGGTCTGGTGCTGGTCCGTCAGCGGCCTGGCACCGCCAGCGGGGTGCTGTTCGTCACGCTGGAGGATGAGACCGGGGCAGCGAACCTGGTGGTCTGGAAAGACCGGTTCGAGACCTACCGCCGGGACATATTGGCAGCGCAGCTTATGGCGGCGAAGGGCAGGGTGCAGCGGGAAGGGGAGGTCGTTCACCTGATCGTGCAGAAGGTGGCGGACATTTCAGCGGACCTCGGGCGGGTGCCGGCAATTGAGGACCGGGACACCAGCGAACTGTTACGCGTGCCCTCACGGAATTTCCGATAATACCAGTCCGCCTTGAGTTTGAGTCATGGCGGACTGGTATAAGCTCTCCATTGGAAAGGCGGCATATGCTTCTTCATGCGAAGAAATGCAATGGATGATCTCCCTCTCGTAACCGTTCCGGTGCCTGTGTCTCATCGGAAAATTGTTAGAAACGGGCCACCCAGATTATCCGGTTACAAGCCGTTTCTCGATGGATACTGCCTGTCTTATTTTTAAGGGGGAGCCGCCATCCTTCATGCGCGGAATTTTACTCACACGCAATATTTTTTTATAATAAAATTTTAAAATCAACTGATTATAAATGAAGCAATAATAAAATGAATGCATATATAATTTTTCTAACAAATAATAATTATTTGCTAAATTTTGTGATTTGTTTTTGTTTGCATTGTAATTAATTGCGCTATATTGAAAATATAGGTCAAAAAGTTTTAAAATATGATAATTGACAAATTTGTAGGCGTGCCAAATATTGGTGATATGGGGGTACCTCAAATTTGGGGTGTGTCCAAAAAGGGGTATGTTCGATCCGGGGGTTCCCGTTTGGAAGCTGTGGCTCCTTTTTAAAATTTCTTTAGGGGTGGGATACATATTGAAGATGTCTAAGCTCACGCGGAAAAGCCTTCTGATGTCTACGGCCGTGGTGTCGGTCGCCGCCATCGGGGCTACGGGTGCCCATGCGAATCAGGTGTTCGATCCGGCAACGGGCGTGCTTACTGTCACCGGGACAGAGGGCACTATTTTGGGGTCGTTTGCTGCCACAGCAGCGAATTTCACCGCCAATATCGACAAGGACGCGACGGTAGCGGGCCTAGCCCCACGCATCACCGTCAGCGGCACCGGCGCGACGGGTCCGGTCACGATCAATAATAGCGGCAAGCTGAGCCATCTCAGTCTCTTCCAAGTTGGCACTAAGGGCGGTGCGGCTGGGGATATCACTCTTACCAACAATGCTGGTGCGCAGATCGGGTTAACCAAGACCGATACGCAACCTGCGCAGTATGCGTATGTCTATTTGAATGCTGCGAAGGGGCAATCGACTGAAGAGACGAAAGCCAATATTTCCAATTCTGGATCGATACTGGCAAATAATTTGAGTGTTCGTGCGTCAACCGTTAGCTTTGCCAATAAGGCTGGAGGCACCCTTATCCTGCAAGGGAATAGCTTAATTTACGCGTATTCGAGTACGTACACGGCCGGCACCCCGCAAACAAAGGACGGTGTCACCACAACGGTGAACACCCAGACAGATTCTGGCACTGCCGCCAGCCTGACCAATGCCGGGACGATTGATATTACCCCCAACACCGCCCTTACTCTCCAGGGCGTGACGATGGCCAGCCTGGAGAACAGCGGCAAGCTGGGCCTGGGTGCGGACACGGCTACCGGGACAACGGGGCTGGGTAATATTAGCTTGCAGTCCGGCGGCTATTCCCAGACCACGACGTCGCAGGTGACCCCGTCGCGTACAACCACCGAAGGGACGACGACCACCACTTCCTCCTTGTATTCTCAAAATACAGTACAGGCTGGTATTGCCAGCAAAGCTGATCTGACCAATACCGGCAGCCTGACGGTCAACAGTCTGAGCCTCTCTGCCTTGTCCTCGGTACAGAATTTCGGCTCGAGCAATACGACCAAGATTACTGCTGTCACCACGGACCGTGGCACGATCACTACCACAGAAGACACTTTAGTCAACTCAACCACCGCTGTGGCAGTGCCTGACGGCAGCGCCACAGTGACCAACGCCGATGGCGGCACCCTGTCCCTGAACTCCCTTTCCATCCAGGGGCCGGTGGCCAGCCTGACCAACCAAGGCAAAGGTTCCCTGCTGCTGGGTACAGGGGATAGGCCCGGCTCCCTGTCGATTCAAGCGAGTGGGCAGCGTTGGGGTAATAGCTATACGCAGAGCAACATCTCCGTCAGCGATTCGACTGGGCTGATTTCGCGGGACTCTACGTTCACGAATAAATCTGCCAGCGTGGCTTTTGCAGGCAAGGCCGATCTGGTCAATGCTGGCACTCTGGACGTTGCTGGCGGCAGCACTGTGACTGTCACGGCCATGGGCGATGCCACGGTTGCCAATACCGGTATGCTGGGCCTGGGGCTGAACACCAAGACCGGTGCGCGGACCAATGGCACCAATAACGGCCGCGGTTCCCTGAACGTCAAGGCCGGCACCTCGCTGAACGATAGCACCACCACCACCACCAGCCATTGGGATACGGTCACCAAAGATAAGGTGACCACGCAGAACAGTTCCAACAGCACCGATCAGGTCAACAAAACGACGGTGCTTGCCGGCAAGGCCAGCCTGACCAATGGCACCGATGGTGCTATCGCTCTCAGCAGTGCCTCCCTGTCTGGTCGTGGCGATACCAGCCTGACCAATGCGGGCACTGTTTCCATCACCGGGAACCTGTCCCTGAATACCGGTGACACTTATCAATCTTCTTACATATCTTCGGATAAAATGGACCAGACCATCGTTACCGATGGCAGCGTCACCGGTCAGACGACCAATACTGTCACAAGTTCGTCCCGTGGCTCCTCCAGCTCTGCCTTTAGCGCCGTTGCCGGCAATGCGAAGCTGGATAATCAGGGCGCGGGCACGCTGCTGTTGACCGGCACTGTCAACCTGTATACCGCCGCCGGTATCGCCAGTGTAACGAACACCCAGGGCGGGGTTGTTGAAGCGTCCTCCCTTACCCTTGGTGCGGGAACGACCGTCTCCAGCAGAACCAGCGATTCCACGTCGAGGGCGGTAAGCAGCACCCTGATCAAGGGTGGCAATACCACCATCACCGGCCAGTCGGAATCGACGAGCAAGAATAGTTCAGTATCTACCGCGACCGCTGGCAGCGCCATCCTGGACAATGCCGGTACGATCCGGAATGCAAAGGATAATAATGGCGCAGCCATCAACCAGTCGATTACGCTGACGGGCAATGATGGTGTCGCCGTCACCAATGCGGGCAGCATCAGCGGAACGGTCACCGGCACGGCTGGCGCGAGCACCTTTAAATACACTAATGAAACCACCATCACGGATAACTCTACCACCGTCAATGGGGTCAGGGATGGCACCCGGACGGAGGTACGCAACAGCACCTCGCAAAATACGGTGGTTGCGGCAGGGGCAACCCTGGAAAACAAATCCGGTGCCCAGATCGGTGGTGTTTCGCTGGCAGGCGTCGGCAGCACGGTCTCGCTGACCAATGCCGCCAACGCAACCATCGGCGGCCAATATGCCACCAACCCGAACGTCACCCTCACCGGGCGGGGGTCGCAGAACTCGTCCTATGATAGTGCCATCACGACAAGCACGGCGACGGTGAAGGGCACGGATACCGTCACCGAAACCGGCACGGTGAAATATACATCCCAAGCGGTGGAAACGACCCTGGCCCTGACCAATGCCGGGCGTATTGGTACCGCCATTGTGGATACGAATGGGAACATCACACCCGTTGGCGGGATGGTTACCCTGAACGGGGCTGCCTCGAAGATTGAGGTCACGAACAGTGGTCTGATTTCTGGTGGGATCAATGCCAGCAGCCTCTACAACGGCTCCGATGCGTGGAACGAAACCTCTACCGAAGTTGGTGGCACCGTCACGGCGCGGACCTATGACGAAACCACCGAAAACAAGGCTGGTACCGTCACCCTCCGCAATACGGGGACGATCGGTGAATCCCTGATCCCGGGTGGGCAGTCCAACCCGCTCAACAGTCAGGGCTCTATCTCCGTCACCGGGGGAACAGTGACCCTGACCAACGAGGCCGCCGGCATCATTAATCTGGGTGCCACACCCTCCACGCTGCAGGGTGGCGCTGGTTCTGTCGATAAGTATACGCAAACCATCGCCACAGAAGGCAATAACACCGTTACGGTGACTGAAAATATCAGCATCCTGACTGTCGGCGATGCCACCCTCACCAATAATGGGAAAATCCAGAACCTGACCGGTTCGACTTCTACCCTGGAGGTTCGTGCAAGCGGCACAGCAACGCTGGCCAATACGGGCACGCTTGACCTCCTGACCGAACCAACAAAAAGCAAAATTACCGTCGGTGGCGTTGGCTACACCAACGATACCACCAAGACCACAACCGTCCAGTCCAACGCAAAGGACGGTCTCGGACGTCCTGTTGCCCCGACGGTGACCACGGAGGAGAACACGCGTCAGGTCATCCAGAATGTGGCCAAGGTCAGCAATTCCGGCGTCCTGGCCGCAGGAACGATGAATGTCGAGGGCTATACTGCCAGCCTGGACAATAAGGCGGGCGCGACGGTCAAGGTTTCGCCGAACACGCTCAACGTTACGGCCAATCAGTCGGTTGAGACCAGCCGCTCTGAGGTGAATGACGGAACGAGCACCCGCACCAGGACGACCACCAACAATCTCGGCGGTCTGGCCAGCCTGACCAATGCCGGGCTGGTGGACGCCCAGAGCGCTGCCGGCCAGATTAATGTCAGTGGCCGCAATGGTGCCCTGGTCAGCAACGCTGCGACGGGCACCATTCAGGGTGGCGTCACTGTCACCTCCCTGTTCACCGACACGGTGTCGGATGTCACCACCGGCCTGCTGGGGGGTGCCGGCAGCATCAATCAGACCAGCACAAAGGTCGGCGGCGTTGCCAAGATGGATCAGCTTGGCGCGATCACCGGTGATGTTACTGTGACCGGTCTTGCTGAATCCTACCTTAACAATGCCGGTACCATCGGGGGCTCTGTCACCATCGGCAGCACCGACAAGACCGCCAGCGGCACCAATGCCGGGCAAACAGCTTTCTCCAACATGACCAACGCCAATGGCGCGATCACCCTTTCCCTGGGCAAGGCCACGGTCGCGCCACAGGAATTGGGGCTGATTGCCGGGCCGCAGTCTTCCAAGGTGGATGGGCTGAATGACGCCATTCTGTTGAACGGGGCCACGGCCACCATCGGCGGTAACGTGAATATTGGTGCCGTCAACAATGCCTATGTGGACAATAAGGGCAAGATCAGCGGCACCGTCACCATCGCCGCGTTTGACACCACACCCGGCGCGATCGGGACCGGCACCATCGTCAATACCGGTACCCTGAGCGGCATCCAGACGCTGGAAGGCAATCACACCCTCACCGTGACCGGCAAGGATGCCACGGTAGGGGCGGTCACCTTCGGCACGGACGCAGGCCGTGGCAAGGAGAGTGTCAATGTCCTGAATGTTGCCAATCAGGGGCAGGTTAACGGATCGGTTTCCGGTGCCATGACCGTTGATGGCACTTATCTGACCAACAGCATCGTCAATTACGATGTGGCCGCGGATCAGGTTGGGGTTTTGCGGAACGTGTCCGGCATTACCGCCATCAATAAGACGGGCGCCGGTACGCTGAACCTTGTCGGTAACGAGCTTAACTTCAAGGCGCTGAACATTTCGGGTGGTTATGTTGGCCTCGGGTCTGGCGGCGATGCCACCTTTACCGGCAATTTCACTGCTGGGTCCGGCAGCTTTGCCATTGGCTCCGCGGTGGTGGCTGCGGACACGACCGCTAACAACCTGATCTCTGGCCAGTCCGCCGGGCTTGTCTTCCAAAACCGTGGCACGACGCTGACGGTGCGGGGCGATTACACGGTTGGCGCAGATGCTACCCAGGTGGTCTTTGCCCAACCCAACCTCACCCGCACTGTCGCCGCGGCAAATTCCGATGTTCTGGCCGAGCCGGGCAGCATCGCCCAGTTTGGTCTGGCTGTTACGCCGTTCCGGACGGATGCCGATGCCACGTCCGGCCTGGCCGTGGTGACGGGTACCGCCACCATTGCCGGCAAGGTGCAGGTCGTCTTCAATCCCTACACCCTGTATGAAGACAAGCAGACGCTGGCTCTGGTGAAATCCACCGGGGCACTGGATGTTTCCAAGGCCACGCTTGTTCAGTCGGAGGCAACGCCGTTCCTGAAGACGACGCTGACAACCGGCAAGGACGCCGATGATCTGAACGTGGCCACCGTCACCATCAGCCGCATGGCTTTTGCCACCCAGTCCGATGGCAGTGAGAACCAGAAAGCGGTGGCCGATGCCCTGAATAGCGGCCTCACCCCCGCCGCCAATCTGGTCCGCGGCGATAATTTTACCAGCGTTAACAGCTTCAACCTGGCGCAGGACTTCCTGTCCGTGGTGACAGCCTTCGATTATCACTTGAACACGCCGGTCACCACCCAGGCCGGTCTGGCAGACCTGAACGGGTCTTTCCTGGCCAGTCTGAACAATATCGACACCTCGGCCGGCTTCCTGTCCGATCTGGGTAACAAGCTGGCGGGCCGGAACGTGACGACCAGCGGGGAGGGCGGTTTCCTCACCTGGGCTGAGCCATACTATGTCCGCTCCGATCTGGAGGGGGGTGATGGCCAGGTTGGTCTGCAGGCCAAGACGGCGGGCATCAGCTCGGGGCTCGGTTTCCAGAACCAGAGCTTCACCGCAGGTCTGGCTCTGGGCTATAGCAGCACCAATGCAGATGGCGGTAACAACCACGCGGATGTGAGGAGCTACCAGTTCGGTGCCTTTGTCGGCGGCGGTTGGGATGTGAACGATGCCGGTAAGCTGAAGGCTGGCCTGCGGCTCTCCTACAGCATGAACGATATCGGCTCAGCACGGTCCATGCCGGCCCTGGCACGTAATGCCAGCGCCAAATATGACGGTAAAGACCTGAATGTTGCGGCCAACCTGTCCTATGAGATGCAGATGAATCGCTGGAAAGTGACCCCGGCGGTTGATCTGCGCCTGCGTGACCGGTCGGTCGATGCCTTCATGGAGCAGGGTGCCGGTGCTGTCAGCCTCAATGTCGACAAGAACAGTGCCAGCATCTTCTCCGGCACCGTGGGCGTGGACGCGGAACGCACCTTCAAGATTTCGTCTGTGGCGTCGGTGACGCCGCTGATCGGGATTGCCTATCGCCTTCAACAGGATGCGAAGGGTGATATCGATGCGCAATTCGCCGGCGGTGGCGAAGCGTTCACGCTGGAAGGGGTGGAGCCGGGCAACGTCTTCATCCCGCGTGCGGGCGTCACGCTGACTGTTGCTGACGGCGTCAACGCGTACCTTGGCTATACGGGTGCGTTTGGTGACAGGCAAACCGGTCATCAGGCGACGGGCGGTATCCGTATCTCCTGGTAATCGGTCGTCACGACAGCAAGTCTTGATCGCAAGCTGCATGTTATTTCCTACCCATAGCATGCAGTTTGCGGTACCCCCCCCCATCGCTTTGGCGATGGGGGCTTTTGAATAGAATGTGAAATTTAATTAAAATGAATAATTATAATGACAAGAATTACAACATCTATCGCCCGAAATAGGTTGACTGCATTCAAGTTTTTACAACCAAGATGGTCCTTGTTGCCGCAGCAACTTAACCCGGCCAGAACGCCGCCGACGCTTGGCCATCGTGTTCGCCATCATGCAGTAATAACCCCGGTAATCGTTGCCGAACCGATCCCGGAAACGCGTGTGGTAAAAGTTTTAGTTTATCTCACGATGGATTGTCCCGTGATGCCGGCCAAGCCGCGTTGCGATCTCCCGAACCGGGATCAAAGCCTGGAACATCTCTTCAATCACGTGCCGTTCCACCAAACTCAGGTGCGAATAGTGCTCTCCCATGGCAGTCTCCATTGCTAACCATATGATTATAAAGAGGAGTCGTACTTCAAAATAGAATCCACCGCGCCTACATCAAAATGAGTAATAATATTAATTATGGAAATACAAGGAGCGATTTTGGCTGTGTAAGGGACGTAAACGACGTTGGGATTCTGGCACATCGAGGCACGTCGTGGACATTGATATCCGTAGTGTTCACGATGGCTTGCATGCGCGACCGAGGTCCGGCGCGCGGCGCCTCAGCGACGCAAGCGCGCCGGGACCGGTCGGCGCCGCACAACATTTCGATCCGACCGGACTCAACTGCCCCTGACGGGGTAAAACTTCTCAGAGTGGCGAGTGAAAATTCCCCAGTTTTGGCAGAGGGTAAGGCCTTGGGGGCATGCCCTCTTCCATCCCGTCTCCTGCTGTCTGCGTGGAGGATGCCGGTGATCAGGCTTGGGGACCTTGTCATGATCCTGGACCTTGCCCGCCAACGAACCCCAGCCACTGCGGCTGTCGCTGTTATCCCCCTATGAGCCCTTTTTACGCGAATGGCGTTTGGCCCTGCCCCGGTTTTGTTCTGGTCATTTGAGAGCGATACTCGCGATCAAGAAGATCGGATATGGCAGCGATACATAGAGAGGAGTTCAAGCGGGATGCGGTTCAGAGCTTTCCCTCGTCCGGAGATATCCGCTGCCTGTCCCCGAAGGATTTTCCGCACCAGCCCGCGGCTGTGACCGGTCCGGCGAACGATCTCCTTGATGGAAATGCCGTCCTTGGCCAGTTGCTGGATCGCGTTGTTGGTATCCTCGCGCCGCAGATATCCTTCGTACTGCAGGCGCTCGGCTGCCGTGAGAAGGGCCGGATTGATGCTGGTGGCACCGACGGCCCTGCGGATCTGCCGCATCGATTCCCGGACCGCATCGAGAAATGCTCGGCTTGCGTTCTCCATCAGATGCCAACGGTCCGCCACCTGGGTAGCCGCCGGCAGTGCCCTGGAGACTGCAAGCGCATAACCACCGGCGCGGTCGCGGGCGACGATGCTCACCTGCGGCTGTTGTTCCAGCCAGGCCTGTGTCGTTGCCGGCTCACGATCCGGCAGCAAGGCGATGGTCCGACGTCGTCCCAGATCACAGATCAGCGTTCCATAGCGATGATTGCGTCGCCACGCCCAATCATCCACGCCGATTACCGCGGGCGGCACGATGCGCGGGCTACCCTGGCGGCGCACCACACGCAGCAAGGTGTCGTTGCTCACCGGCAGCATCAACCGCCGGGCAAGGGTCGCCGCCGGCCGGCCTCCCAGCGTCAAACCGAATCTGACCCAGCCGGGCCGTCCGGCGGGCCCAGGGCGCCAGAACCTTCGGATCGAAGCGCTCCGTAAATACACGACGCCCACAGAGCACGGCATCACAGAAGAACCGGCTCGCCAGCAGCACAATCCCAACTGGCCTGCCGGTTGCCGGCAGGTCCGCCAGTCGCCGATGATACCGACTATGGATCCGACCTGACCCCGTTCCGCATCCGGGACAGGTGCCTATAGCCGTGACCGGGCTGATCGTGACCCGCACCACCCCATCATCGTCGACGATGTCCGTAACGGCCATGCCGGTGATGCCAAACATTGAGCATCTGAAATCTGTGCGCATCGTACCGACCCCTATGGAAAAACCACCCCACAGGAATTTCGAAATTCACCAAAAGTGCGTCAGAGCCAAAATTCAATGCCGATTGACACTTTAGACGGATTTATTAAATATCCAGCCCGTCTTTCTCTTCCAATGCCACGCTCTTGTCCGGAGGGGTAACCGGGGCGGATTGGGACCTGCGCTTTATCCACATCAAGCCGACATAGCCGCTGATCACCATCAGGATTGAACTGACGACAGTCGCCCAGGCCGCCCCCGTGGCCCCAAAGGCGTACGTCATGCCGAGCATGATGATCAGGCTGGGCACGCCAGCGCTGATTGTCATGATCGAGATGGCGCCGGGATAGCCAAGGGAAAAGCCGGTCGCCCAGCACAGCCCCGCCACGACCATGCCGATTGTACCAACGCAGACAATGACAAGAAGGGGGGCGGCATCGCGGAGTGCTGGGCCATAAATGAAGGTGATCAAAGGGTCGGCAATGAAATACAGGACGCAGCAGCCGGCCGCCATGATAGCGACCCAGGATAAAGTGGCTTTGCGCAGATAGGCCGTATGGGACTTGCCTCTTTTTTTGAGATCGATGACGTTGTTCTGATAAATCGTCGTGTACATGTTGGCCGGCGTCTGCGCCAGTTCACGTAATGTTGTCGCAATGGAAAATGCGGCCAGCGCCGCTGGTGGCAGAAGGGTGGCAACGATGACCCGATCCAGGCGGGAAACAGCCACCTTGAATAGAACGCCCCAGTGAACCCGGGCCCCATAGGAATAATAGTGCCACTGGGGACGCATTGTCTGGAACCCGCAATCCCGGCACCGTAGCAGGCCAAGGGCAAGGGCGAGGACGCCGCCAATAGCCTCAGCCCACGCCATTTGTCGCATCAGAAGTGTCGCCGGCAGGGCGCCCGCCTGGCTGTCAATCACCAGCAAAACATTGAAGATCAAGACCGGCATCACCGCTACGATCGTGCTGACCATGAAATTGCGATCCGCAACAAACATGGCGAACACACTCATACTGAACATGCTCGACGCGATCAGGATGGTCAGTTCCACCATATGCTCGCCGGCAACCAGATTTGTCGCCGGATCCTCAAAAGGAAAAAACCTCAGCCCATAGATGGAAAGGGCGATGACCGGCAGCACCGCGAGGGTGTGAACCAGCAATGTTGAGAGGGCCTTTGCGAAGCTGTTGCGATCATGCCGGATGTCATAGGCAAAGGCATGGGACAAGGACATGTCATAGACCCGCCCCAGCAGCATCGGAATTGCCAGGATACCCAGGAAAATGCCCATATCCGTCGGCCCGGCGAAACGGGCGATCAGGATATTCTGGATGAAACGCAAGCCAAGGACACCCAGTGTACCCGCGTAATAGACGGCGTTGGACTGCCCTAGGCGTTTCCACATGATCTAATCCACTCGATTAATCAACATAACGGTTTTCAATCTTATTATTTTCATAATTTCTGATTATTAAGATTTACACCGGCGACAACTTGATAAGCACAATTCAAGTCGTTCTGTCCAATGATTTACCGCGCTTCATTGCCGGTGTCTGGTGCCAATGATTTGAGGAGCCGCGCCGGCACTCCACCAATGACGGAGTGGTCAGGAAACGACTTTGTGACCACACTCCCCGCCGCAACCACACAGTTTTTTCCCAAAGTCACACCAGGCAGAACACATACATTGATGCCCAACCATGTCCCACTTCCAATAAAGACAGGTTCGGGCACGGATCTTCCTTGCCGCAGGACCGCGAGGTTCGGGTTTCGGTACTCATGACTGTAATCGGCAATATAGCATCGGGCGGCAACAAGAACCTCATCTCCCAACGTTACTTGAGAGGCACAGGAAATAACCGCGTCCGAGCCTATGCGGCTATGTGCGCCAATGCGCAAGGTGGCATTCTCAACGACACTGATGGATGCCCGGCTGTGAATAACGACAGACGCCCCAATATCAATATTTCCGCGCGCATATAAAACCAGACCTGGCCCGATATAATAGCCCGACAGCAGTCCCTTAAGACGGAACAGGACGCTGTGAAAGCGCAGAACGAAGAAATTGAAGGATGTACGTAAATAAAATTTCGCTGATCTGATCACATCACAGCTCCCGTTCCCGATATCCGCCGGATATCACAAAATTATCCGCGCTTCTGTGTAAGATGTGGGCGCAGAATTGCGGGAAAGCCTGTCAGGTCGGCGATGATCGCTGACGGTCGTTGGGCAAAACGGCTGAATGAATTCTCCAGAGCCAGGAAGGGACAACCGATCAGCTCGGCGCCAACCCTATCCGGCTCGCCATCGCCCACCATCAGCAACTGGTCCGGACCCACGCCTTCCAGGTCCATGATAATCCTTAAATTCTCAGCCTTGCTGGCCGGCCCGCCATAGATGCCCTTGAATAAGGGGGCAAAACGACTCTGCGCGATAATGCGTGTCAGCGGGCCGGATGGGGTGGCGGAATTGAGATATGCGGGGATGCCCGCATCATCAAGCCACCGCAGGCAATCACTCGCACCGGGTATCTCTGCCGCCTTCAGGACCAGTTCCTCTACCATGGCCGTATAACGGTTGGCGAGATCAAGGCCCCCCGGCACATCGCCAGCGCCAGGGACGCCCCCTGCGGCGCGCAGGGCATGGTGAAAGCTGTCCATCACCCGGTACCGGTCACCCGCATCCGGTCGGGCGAGAATCTCGGCCATCAGCACGGCACCGCCGGGAAACGCCTCGGCCACCGCCAGGAATGCGTCACGCTTGATGCCGTTGGAATCAACGATGGTGCCATCGAAGTCAAAGACAACGCAGCGAATATCGCTGATCAGATGCATTCCCCCAGCGTTCACAGAAAAACCTTCCATAGCCGTAAGCAGTCAGTCCGTGGCTGCGTCGGCAGCGACCTTGACTTCAGTCGATGCCCAGCACCCGTCGTTGTAAAGGCGACCATTGCCAGTCCCGGACAAATGTCTGGCCCCAATCACGTTCCCGCGGTTCCCGCGCAAACCCGCTATTATAATAAACAATAAGGGCATACCGCGTTTTCCGGACACGACTGCCGTAATGAAAACATTTGCCCGTATCGACGAGGGTGCGTGTACCGGCGGGCCCCTTCACCCGTATCGTCTTTGCAGGATCGACGTACCGTGCCATATCCTCATCGGTGAGATAATGCGGCACAATCCCACGAACATTTGCGCTGTCCTTGAGGGATATAAACCCTAATGGTCCCTCATCATCGCCAACGTCATTTACATAGAGAAATTGTTTGATGACCATGGAGTCGTTACGATCAACATGCCAGTTCTGGCTGCCTTCAAGGATATCAGTGCCGGGAAGGCTGGCCAGCAGATGGACATTTTGCAGATAGGGAATGCGTCCACAAGCAACAGCAACCGTCGCCAGCGCCTTTTCATCCAAGGCAAGCCGGAGGATGTCGGGATAGGCCTCAAGCGCGGCATCATCCAAAAGCTGCATGAAAAATTTCTTCTTCATGCGCTCGGCTGTTGCCTCCCGGGCGCTGATGACCTGCCGGCAGGCCATAACAGCGGCCTCTACATGGGGCTGTTCAATCCCTGGCAGGAATGCGTAACCGTCATCGCGAAGGTCATGAGCGGGTTTCTGCCATTCCGCAGACGGGTCGACAAAGGCAATAGCCTCTTGCCGGCGGGCGTCATATTCCCGGCGGTTGGATAATATCCTCACCTGCTTCTGAATTTCTGTTAGCGATCGGTGATAAAGCTGCCTAATCAAGGCCCGATCCAACATGATATTCCTCGCATGTAAGGTTATGAAAAATAAAACTTAAAATATCAAAGCAGATTAGGAGTGTCCATAACGCCGCTCCAGATATGCGGCTCCTATTCGTCGCATCAGAGCCGCTGGAATCCGTCCACCCGGCAGTGAGCGTAACTTTAACACTGCACCGTGGATACGTTCACATTTTAGAAGATAGTCCACGATGCCCGCAGCATGGGCCGGGTCTTGGCCCCAGGTCGGTTGCTGGCTCGCACCCGTATCGGACCGCCGTGCAACCAAGCGCACCATCTCATCCGCGTATGCAATCTCAAACCCGGCCATCCGGACCGCAGACGACAATGTCTGGGCTGAGAATGTGAATGTGTGAGCCCCCTGCATATAGCGCATGGGATCGGCATTCCCCCGGTGGATCCGGTAAACCCCCGGAACCTCGATGAGCAATAAACCACCCGGCCGAAGGGCCGCCGCGATTTTTGCAAGCTCCGCAGCCGGGTCAAGGAAATGCTCTACGACATGGGAAAGCAGCACGACATCTGCTTCGGCCACGGCTGCAAGGGCACCATCCAGAAATCCGTGCCGCATATCCAGGCCCAGTTGATCGCGGCCGCCCTGCAGATATTCCGCGTCCACATCATAGCCGATACGTTTCCAGCTTGTCGGCAATCCAGCGAGATTCCAGCCGCCGCCTGCCCCGATCTCCACAATCGTGGGGGTGGCGTTCGGCCCCCCATAATGCTGGACCGATGACATGATCCAGTTCGCAAGATCTTTAGCTGGCGACGAGGAAGCAACCTGGACAATCCGCGTCGATTTCTCGATCTCGATCGGATTGTAAAGGTCGCGATATTCATGCGCGTAGAAATGATTATAGCGGTCCTGGGTCCAGCGATGTTTTACGCGCAGCAGGCCGCATCCCTTGCAGATGACCTTCAGATAGGGCAGGCCATAACGATCAACCCGGCTGATGACTTGGTCGTCTTTTGCCCCGCACGCGCAATCCACGTCTTCCCAGTGGCTTTCATGATCGGCCGCCAGAATGGAATCGCGGACCGCTTGTTGCCTGGGGGTCAGCGTGTAACCGTAACCGGCTTCGGCATATCGCTTCCCCAAAAGTGGGAACTGACCAGTCTGCTGAATATCAGATCCCATCACGCCACACCCGTTACAGTCAAATCCGCCATGGCAATGCCGGCTATCATGCTTTTCAAGGATTAAGGCTTCCGCAGCATCAGATACACGCAGTCGGAACGGCCCGCACGCTCCAGATACGCGGTCCAGAAGCCATCCGCCAAGCTGTCTATGCCCGGCAAGCGGATATCGCCGGCCGGTTTGCGGTCACGCAGCCAGGTCAAGGCATTCGACAAAGGATAGCGATGCACGTGATGCACGGCATCCACCGTGAACCCGGCCTCTGCCGCGCAACGGGCCAGACTATCGGCGTTGAAGTACCAGCGATGAACCCGACGATAAAAGAAGGCGGGATAGGTGTCCGGCAGCAGATCCAGCAGGATATCATCGGCATTGGGCGTGCTGATCAGCAACCGCCCGCCGGGCTTCAGCAGGCTATGAATATCCTGCAGGAAACTGCGCGGATCTGCCGTATGCTCAATGACAAGCTGGCTGACCGCTAGGTCCACGGTGCCGGCATGGTCCCGGGCAGCATCACTGGCATAGGGATAGGCTACATAGCCCTGGCCAGTCAAAGTTTCCCGATAACGGTCGTAAGGCTCGACGCCCAGCAGGCCGGCTGTAATGCCGCGCAGGTGATCCAGCAGGCTGCCACCACCGCAACCAATATCGGCAAGGGTCATGTCGCGCAGCTTCTCCATGGCCAGCAGGGACATGGTAAAACGCTGCAGCGTGTCATGCTTCAGCTTGTAGGAACGGTTATCCAGCTCCTGCCCCAGGGTGCTGCGGTAGGCATCACTCTGATAATCTGCATCGGTCAGACAGAAGCGCTCATCCAGCCGCTCCACCCCGCACCCGCCACAGCGCCTGACCGTCGCCTCTTCAATAATCCGGCCAAAGGTACCGTCGCGCACAGGCCCCGTATAGGAAACAGTCCAGGACGCGCTGCCGCAGATTTCACAAGGGGCTGTACTCATACTGGTGTGGCTTTCCTTCGACGCGGGGCATGGTGCCGTGTGCGGCCGCCAATGAGGGATTCCGACGGCAAACCGGGCGGCAGGCCATAGCCCCCCGCCCGGTCACCGACCATAGTATCCATGCTGGCGCCCCGGCAATGTGAAGGGGGCGCCAGCATGACAGGGGTATCACTCAGCCACGTGGCTCATCACATGCTCTGCGGAGGGGGCGGCGTTATTGCCGCCGCCAGCGCCCTGAGCCGTATTGATGGCCTTGTCGATCAGTTCGAAACGCCCCCAATGGTTGACCATGGTCTTCCGCTCGGAGCGCTGCAGCTTGTTGATGGCCTTGTCCTTGTAGAAGCTGTCATCATTATAGTGCGTGGTCGAGATTTCCTCGAACACGCAGCCATCATCGCTCCAGAAGCTGTGCCACACGCCGGGTTGGACGAGCGCCGTCTCACCGGCATGCATCGTCCGGATGTGGCCGTCGATATTCACCTTCAGCGTGCCGTACAGCACCTGGAAGGTCTCTTCCTTGCGCTTGTGGAAGTGCGGCGGGTGCTTCTGGCCCGGCACCATCACAATGATCTTCTTGCAATAATCGCGATTGATGCAGTTGATGATCGTGGCACCGAATTCCCGGAAATTGGCGATGCCGTAATGGTGGGAGAATTCGGCCTGGAAGTCGCTGTTCAGCACGATACGCGCTTCGTTCAGCGTTGCCTTGATATCGTGGATGGCGGACTTGATCACCATCCAATCCGGATTGCCGGGGACGATCGTCTGATCGACCATCAGCGCTTCGTTCGGCTTCAGCGCCGTCTTGGTGACGATGCCGTCCTTCCAACCGCCGCTGTCCAGGCCACCTTCCTGATAGGGCATGGCGAAGAAGATATCGTCACGGCTGACCGTGGCGCCGGCGGGAATTTCACGACGGGCGAAGACGCCGCGGCGCAGGGTGTCCAGGCTTTCCTTCTCCGCCGTGGAAGCCGGGCGTGGCACCGGGCCGCCACACAGGGCCTTGGCATAGCTCCAGGCTTCGATCCACCGATCAACCTCTTCCGGGGTGGAGGAATAGGCGTTCAGCTTGATCTCGTCGGTCACCACGCCGACATGGCGCTCGAACATACGCGCACCCTTGGCGACGGCAAGGCCCACCGGCACCAGATCGGTCGGCACTTCGTGCGTGGACCAGCCGATCGTCGTATTGGGATAGCGGTTGATCATGTAATCGATCTGATCCAGATGGAACTCATCCCGCGGGATGGGATAGATCGCCACGCAATACATCATCGCATAGTCAACGCCACGATGATCAAAGAAGCTGGTCACATCGTCGATATTGTGGATCGACAGCCCACCCGTGGAGAAGACGACCGGCAGGCCGGCATCGGCGATCTTCTCCAGCAGCGGCCAGTCCTTGGAGGAGCAGCTTGCCACTTTCAGGATGTCGAAGCCCATTTCGGTAATGACGTCCACCGACTCCTCGTCGAAGGGCGTGCACATGGCGAGCAGCCCTTCTTCGCGGACCACATCATAGAGCTTCTGGAAATCCTCGCGCTTCATCTCCGTGGAGAGGAACCGGTGCACATGCTTGTTGGAGCTCTGCGCCCGGTGGTCCGGATGGATGAAGGTATCGAGCTGGCGGAACTGGAACTTGATCGCCGCGCGCACATTGTGCTTGCGGCAAACGGCCGCCATTTCCCGGATGATCCGCGTGCCATGTTCGACACTGCCCTGGTGATTGTTGGCCAGATCCAGGACGAACAGGTCGCGAAAGTCAAAGGAGGGACCGATATTCACTGAAAGCTCCATTGCATGGTGGACGGCACGCGTCCTGAAAGAAGGCACAAAGCTGTGGACGCGTTAGCTCAGACCAGTGCCTCAGGTCGGAAGCCTTTCGTGTAATCAATCGACACGGTCCGCTTCTCAGCCGCGCTTTTATGGGCTGCCGCGACAACCATCATGCTTTCCAGCCCCCGCTCCAGGGAGATCGGGGAGACTTCCACCGCGCCCGTCAGAACCGCCTCAATATGGCGCAGTTCCTCGACGAAATCATCCGGCCGCGTCTTCTGAACATTCACTTCCGTGGCTTCCCCGTTCTCCAGCTTCTGGATCACGGTATCCTGGCCGGGCTTGCTGCCGCATACCCATTCCAGCGCGCCAACGGTGCCTTGGGCCCGCGCCCATTTCCGGGTCGGCTTTGTCACCACATCCTGAACAACACGCCCGATCAGCCCCGTCTCCGTCTTTACGTTGAGCAGGCACAGGCTATCATAGTCAATCACGCCGTCATTCACGTACTCAAGCGTACCCGTAACCTCCGCCACGCGGCCAAAGCCACCAGCATGGGCGAAAGCCTGCCACAGATTGATGGCATGGGAATGCTCGCCACAGGCGCCACCACCGCGACGCCAATAGCCCAGATAGCTGTCCGAGGGGCCGCTCAACCAGGGATGAGCGGCGAAGATGCCCCCCCAATATTCACGGAACTCCACGTCCAGAGTCTGGGTCTGGCCGATCGCCCCAGCGACCAGCAGTTCGGCAAAACGACGCGCTGCCTTGCCCACCACGTGATCGTAACCGGTGAAAGCCTTGATTCCCAGCTCGCCACAGCGCTCATGCAATGCCTGCGCCCCTGCCAGATCGGGGGTGCAAACCGGCTTCTCCACCAGGATCGCCCTCGGACGCTCCTCAACCGCTTTGAGCGCCAGCGGAATATGGCTGTCCGGCGGCGTACCGATGCAGATCAGGTCATAACCACCGACGGGTGCATCCTTCGCCTCATACAAGCCGATTTTCTCATCCCAAGCGCCGTATCGGCTCGGATAAATCTGCTCGCGGGTGCGTTTAAGAGCTGCCGGATCAAGGTCCAGCATATCCACGCTCCACCCCATGCGCCGAGCTGCATTGGTCAAATGGTTCCCGATGGAACCTGCGCCAATGACCTTTACGCGGTACGACATTTCACAGTTCCAAATCAGCTGTTAATGGCGGAAGGGTGCATTTGTTCAATGAAGGCAGTGACCAGTTCTTGGAATGAACGGCGATGCCCCCAGTTGGATTTACCCTTTCAGATGTTCATCTCTATATCCTACGCCGCATGCCTCTGCAATCTCTGTCTGATCCCGGCGCATCGTATGCGTGTGACAGATAAGAAGCATTTTCTCGCAACCCCCTTAAGCTTCCCGGCGGAGGCCGCTGACCAGCAATGCCACCACCAGCCCGGCCACAGTGCCGAGAATGAGGGCGACGAAGATGGTCAACAGCGGTCGGGGTGAGACGGGCAGGCTGCTGGCATAGGGCGGATCAATCACTGTTGCTGCGTAGGGCAGGGCGGGGTCCAGGAGCAAAAGGTCCCGCTGCTCCTGCTCCAGCAGGCTGAGGAGTGCGTTGCGGTGAACCCCCTGGGTCGTCTGCTCAAGCCGCTGTTCAAGCTGCCGGATGCGTATTGTCGCCGCCGCCGTGGCTTCATCCCGCAGATAGGCATTCACCTCGGCATGAAGCAGGGTCAGAAACTCCACTGCAAAGGCCGGATCGGGATTATTGTAAACGACGCGGACAATCGTGGAGCGGGGACGGGAAACCAGCGTGACCTGGCTGGCAATATATTCGGCCAGGATAACGCTGGACGGTTCGGCATAAGGGGGCAGGCCAAACAGGCTGGAAATGCCGCCGCGGATATTATTCATCAAGCCGTCGGGGGGAAGCCAGCGCTTATTCGCTGCGTCCCACCGGCCCGGCATAAGACGCTGTAGAAGCTGGTGACGCTTTTGCAGCCGCTCAGCGATCACCACCGAGGACATGCCCTCCTGATAGCGGGTGAACTTGTCGTCGCCGGGTGAGGCCTGCAGGCCGCCGAGCAGGGAAGCGCCCAGCCCCCTGCTGGTATCGAATCCCTTTTGCGGCTCCGGCGGCATCACCACCATCGTGGCGGAGTAGATGGGCGTCGCCCGCGCCAGCATCAGCAGCGCCAGGGCGACGACCAGCGCCAGCGTGGCCAATCCCCACCATTTCGAGCGCCAGGCCAGAAGGGCCAGTTGCTTGAGGTCGGTTCCACCCTGCGTGACCTGTTCGATCCCAGGTCCGGGCGTGGCCTCCAGTGCGGGGGGAATATGCGTATCGTACAAGCGACCTCTCCGTGTGAGGAGCGATGACGCATGACCGGTTCATCGACTGGCGGTCGCGTTTGAATGCTATAGAACGCAACGGAACCTGAAAAGCAAGCATCGAGACGCCCCATAGGCTAATCCGAACCAGCTTGCCGCTATCTCGCAGAACTGGTAGGCGTGCAATTATCCGTCATATTTTTCCAGGACATCGCACATGATCCAGGGGCGCCGCGTACTGGCCGTCTGCCCGGCACGGGGGGGAAGCAAGGGTATCCCCATGAAGAACCTGCGCCCCATTCTCGGACGCCCGATGGTCTCCCGGGTGGGGGATGTGGTGCGGGCCGTGCCGGCCATCGACCGTGCCGTCATTTCCACGGATCATGATGGTATCGCCCAGGTGGCAGAGGAAGCAGGCCTGGCCGCCCCCTTCCGCCGTCCCGAGGACCTGTCAGGTGATCGCGTTGCCGACCTGCCCGTTCTGATCCACGCCCTGCAGGAGATGGAGCGCCAGGATAATGTGCGCTATGACATCATCCTCATGCTTCAGCCCACCTCACCCCTGCGCCGTCCCGAACATGTGCAGGACTGCCTGGACCGCCTGGTAGAAGGCGGCCTGGATAGTGCCTGGACCGTGTCGGAAACCGACAGCAAGGGGCATCCGCTCAAGCAGTTGACCATCAAGGATGGCCGGCTTGACTATTATGATCAGGCAGGCCGTCAGATCATCGCCCGGCAACAGCTTGGCACCGTCTATCATCGCAATGGCGTGTGCTACGCCATCACGCGGGAATGTCTGCTGGAGAAGAACTCGATCGCCGGGGACGCCTGGGGCGCTGTGGTGATTGATGAGCCTATGGTCAGCATCGACACGGAATTCGACATTGCCCTGGTGGAATTCCTGATGCGGTACCGGGATGGGGCCGGTTCGCAGGGCTGATCCTGACCGGCCCTGCCCTGTCCGGTGTGAATGTTACGGGGATTATTACTGGACGCCCCTCGGTTAGCCGCCCTTGGATTCTATGCCTGCATTATTATCGCGGGTCTGAGGGACCAGAGCCTCCGCCTGGCGGACAAAGCGCCCGAGGATGGCATCCCGATCCCACGCGCTGCTGGCCCGTTCACGGGCGGCAGCGCCGAAGGCGGCGCGGCGGGCAGGGTCATCTGCCAGCCTGTCGATGGCAGACACCAGCGACTCGTCATCCTCCGGCGTGAAGCACAGGCCACAGCCGGCAACGGCGTCGAACAGGTCCGTGCCAGGGCGTGCCCCGACCAGCACCGGACGGCCACTGGCCAGCATCCCGCCCAGTTTTGACGGCAGAACGGAATCCGCTGCCCCGTCCTTCTGTGGCAGCACATGCATATCGGCCAGCCCCAGGAATTCGTTCAGATGTTCGCGCGGCTGCAGGGGAAGGAAGGTGACATTCGCCAAACCCGCCGCCCGCCCTTCAAGGGCCTCCCGCGCCATTCCATGGCCGCAGAGCACGAAATGCACATCCGGCCTGTTCACCATGCGCCTGGCAGCATCGACAATGGTTTCCAGCCCTTGTTTGAAGGCCATGGACCCGGAATATAGCACCACCTTGCAATTGTCCCTCAGCCCCAGTTCCGCCCGATAGCGGCTGACATGGGGCAGCGGCGATATCTCGGAAATATCCACCCAGTTGGGCAGCATTTCCACATCACCGGCGGATGCAAGCTTGGCCACTGCCTTCCGGCACATGGCTGGCGAGATGGAACTGACCCGATCAAATGCCCGCATCAGCAGCCGCTCATAAGCAACGGCCAGCCGGCGGGGCATCTGCCCTTTCAGGATGCCCAACTCGAAGGCGGCGTCGACCTCGTAATCCTGCACATGCAACCAGGAGCGTGCGCCGCAGAGCTTGGCAGCTACCAAGGAGGCAGGGGCGGCAAACAGGGTGGGCTGTATGGTGACCACCAGATCCGGACGAAAACGCTGGGATTCCACCAGCAGGGCTGGAAGGCTGCTCAACCCGAAGGAGGCGAGATGCACAAGGCGTTTCAGCCCGGTCGGTCGTGATGGTACATAGATTGGGCACCGCAGAGCCAGCCCATCACGCCACCATCCGCGACGGCGATAAGAGTCTTCAACGCGCCAGTCCGGATAGTAGGGTGGCGCGCAGACAATCCGCACCTCATGCCCGGCCTGTTGCAGCCAATCCAGCCATTCTGCGTTGAATTTGCCGATACCCGTCTTTTCGGGAGAGAAATTCAGCGAATGGAATAGAATTCGCACCAAAGCACCGTCGGAGAATTTGGCCTGTGCAGCCTTGGGGGCCACGATCATCTTCAGAAACCCGTTGATCGCTTGTCCTGTCAATCTGAATCGCCACAGAAAATCCAATCCTGACCTGAGAATAGATTCTATTTTGCCGTTCTGCGTTGCAGATAGCTACGCCAATGTACTGGCTGTTTCCTGCCACCGGCAAACCGGGGCGGTTCAATGGCGCCAGATTGAACCACGCCGGATAACACCTAAAGGGTGACCTTCGGGCGGATTGGAGGTCGGCGACTGCCGTCCGCCACCCATTCGGCGTAAGCCAAACCAAAGGGGACGGATGCGCCTGCCCGGCGGTTGTGGGAGCGCAGAATCTCCCCTAAATCCCCATAATGCCATAGGGGCAAGGCAAGCCCCCGGCAAGACGATGCCACACCCCTGCTGGACAGGCATTGTCCAGCAGGGCCGTCACAGCGCCACAGCGATATGTCAGGATAACCGCATCATTTCTCGAACGCGATGATCGGATCGCGGAACAGAATATCCATGTCTGCCGTAATGACCTTCAGGCCGGCATTGCGGGCCATATCCGCCATGCTTTCCTGGGAAACGTGGAACCAGCGGCCGGGACGCATATCGTCTGGCTGGTTTTTGTCCAGGATCTGGGGACGGGACAGGTCAAACAGCTTGCTCCAAAGCTTATAGGCAATGCGCATCGGAAGGGTGCGACGTTTGGAGAATGCGTTACCCAGGGAATAAGCGGGCCGGTTGGCCATTGCCTCATTCCACTTGTCATAATCAGCATACATGACGAAGCCCCGCCCGCCGGGACGTAGAACGCGACCGAACGTTTTCATGTATTCTGCGATAATCGTCGGGGACAAATGGCAGAAGCAGCCGAAAGAAAACACATAGTCCACTGAGTTATCAGGCAGGAAAGACAAGGAGCAATCTTTGACCTGATGGTAGGTGACGTTGTCGCGCCGTCCCACATTCTCCCAAAAGCAATTATGCTCGGCTGACAGTACATCGGCCACATGCAGATGCTTGGGGTTACCGGTCAGTATGCCGCGCGACCAGGCACCACGCCCCGGTCCAATTTCCAGGGCCACAGTATCGCTGTTGACATAGGGTTTGATCGCCAGCCGATAGACCATGTGGATCAGGCTGGCATAGCCCATATCATGCAGGAACGAATAGGTGGAAGGGGCCAGCGGGTCCAAGGGATCACCCTCGATGAACCCACCCTTCCAGAGATTTGACTTCGAGAAATAGTCAACCTCGGCAGTAACGCGCTCTGCTGGATCACTCGGCGGCTGAACAGCAACCGGCTTCGTGGCGGACATGAAGGACTCCTCGGTCAGGAATGATCGCTAAAGGACAGGCTGTTACGTTGTCATGAAAGGTGACAGCTTGGTGATGCCATCGCAGATCGCATCCAGGGTTCCATTCCGACCCGGCGCCAGTTCATCCAAGCTATTGAAAGTGTAATAACGTTCGCCCGGATCGCGGACCTGCCGATGGAATTTCGGTGCGATCAGGGGCATATCCATCATGCGGCGGAAGAAGAGATAGTTGGCGAAGCGCCGTACCCGCTCCTTCTGCTCCTCACTGACGCGCGGCAGGTCTTCCACCCGGTCCAGCAGCGCGAAATATTCCTCCCGGCTCTGGATATCATAGGTGAAGCCCTTGCCGCGGTTGAACGTCTCCCCGGCCACGATCACGGGGATGCCGCGATAGGCAATCTCCAGCCCCATCTTGGTGCCATAGATCAGGGCGGCGTGGCTAGCCTCCGCCAGCGTATAGGAACTGAGGTTACTTTCCGGCGGGATCAGGAACACGTTGGCCGGCAAGGTCGGGAAAATTTTCTGGATTTCCGGGGTGATCGGCTGACGGGTGGGCATGCTGCCCCCTTTCACCTCTGCCGGATGCACCCGAATGACCAGTTGCAGATCTGGGCGCTTCTCAAAATAGCGGATAGTCGAGTAGAGCCAATCAAAAATATTCTCAAAGGCATTATATTCGTAATAAATCTGTGCATCCCAGATTACATTTGTGTAGAGGCTGACGATCTTTTTATTCGGATCAAGACCCAGGGCCTGTTCCATTTTGGAGCGGTCGAGGATGGGATTGGGGTGGTAGTTCACATAATCACGTCCGCCCGCGACCTTGCTTTCCAGATAGCTGCGTAGACGTTCCCAGTCCCCGTCATCAATCGCGGTGTCTTCCCAGACACTGTTTGGTTCGGTCACCAGACTGCGATGATATGTTTCACGATGGGAGAAAAGGACTGTATTCAGCCGGTACGGAACGCCATAGACGCAGACGGGAATATTGCGCTGGTTGCACAAATCAACCAGCGTGCCATGTTTCAGATAGACACCATGGATACAGACGACACGGTCCGGCTTCTCCACATCCAGGAAGCGGCCGGCCCGGCGGGTCATCAGGATGGCGGAGATCAACTGCCGGCGATAAACCCACACCTCATAAGGATCATTCAGATCCACCTCACCCCGCAGGGTGATCCGCAAGGTGGAGGAAAAGGCATGGTCACCAACCGGGATTCCATCCTGCACCTGTTCCCGGATGCGCTCGACGGGCAGCCGCTCCACCATCGCGGCGACTTCGTCAATCTCTCCGTCCACCGCATATTGGGTCAGGGCATAGAGCGGCAGGCCTGCCGCTTCCAGCGCGGTGGTGGCCGTGTCGGTGCAGGTGGCGCAAAGCGCGCCATTGGCTTGCCTGGAAAGGGCCGCGCCGAACCGGCCTGGATCCACCTGTCCCGGTCCGACGATATTGAACTCACAGGAAGCCAGCCCTTCCCCACAGATCAGGGCAACAGGGTTATGGCCACGCAGCCGCAGGGCCATCCCCCACAAAGCATCCATGCTCAGGGCGATCGTGTTCAGCCCATTACCGCTGACCAAGGCGACCTTCAGCCCCTCCGGCGCGGGGGCCGGCAAGGGCCCGCTGGCTTTCAAAAGCTCGTCCAGTTCGGCTGCCAGATTGGCGACTGCCTTTGTCAGGAAAGGCTTACGGCCTAGAATCCGTTTGGCCCAATAGACCCCCTCCCCCCTCACTCTCTCCCGCACACTCATCCGCATCGCGACACCGAACCTCAATAGTAAATATACGGCAACCAAAAGCGGTGGGCTGCGCCCCCACCAGAAAGCTGCAGAAAATTTTGGCATCCAGCACCTGCCCCAGTGCTCAACGCTTTCCATACAGCGCCGCTACTTGGCAGCCAAACAGTCGACAATATAACACATACCGGACCGGCCAATTCCTGTCACCCTGACATCTAGTCCCATGATAGCGAACCGCTCCCCGGAACATCGCCCTTCGTGAATAGGCCCCCTGATTTGATAGAGTGGGTTGAAGGCCGTTCAGCCGACCCTGATGTTGCGTGGCTCTGCCGGTAGGACAGGTTCCGCTTTCTTTGGAAGGGGGACCAGAAAACTCAGGCACACTTCCATCGCGAATTCATGATCTCGATAATAGGCGGGGTGCCGTCCGGCTGTGTGGGAGTCATCGACCGCTCATAGGTGGCCAGGCGGCTATAACCGGGGCGATAGCCGGGTGTCCGCCGGATCAGGCCGGCGATGATCCGTCCAGAGAGCAGCGGACCACGACGCTGGGGCGGCACCAGCGACCCCAGCCCCGTCCCCAACCACTGATCCACAGTCATGTAGCGCCAGGCATAATCGCTGAAATCATTCTGGAAATGGACAAAGGGAACGCGCCGGCCCCGGTTCCAGATCTGACCGTCACGCCAGAGGAAAAGCGGCTCTCCCTTTTGTTCGGTCACCCACTCCCCCGGGAACAGAGGGTTCTGCACCCAGTAGAAATCGGAATCGAATACCCGAGCCGTGCGGTCCTGCGGCAGCCGGCCGGCAGCGATCAAATATTCCTGAAGATCCTGCTCGTGGCGGAAGGGTGTGGTGAACAGGCTGACATTGCAGAATTCCCGGTCAGGACAGGTGGGATTGTCCCGGACATGCACGGCATCGGCGGCAAATGCCACAGGGTCGCGGGCGAACCGGGTAACCTCCTCCCGGTAGGCCTCAAACCAGCCCATGTCGGAAATGGTGGTAAAGCAAGGACAGCCCTGAATCATGAAGGTCTTGCCCCGGACATCCGCCAGAATGTCGTCGGGATGGCTGGTCAGCAGCAGGTCACCATCGATCAGAACCGCCGGCAGCTCCGCCTCACCCGACCGGATCAGACGCTCCAGCAACAGCCAGCGCAGATAGGTGAAACTGAAATAGGCGGGCAGCACCGTCAGCGTGGGAAAACCGGCCCTGATCTCATCCATCCAGGCGCCACGATCCGTCACCTCATACCCCAAATCGCGTAATTCCGCGATATAGCCGGGGGAGAGCCGCTCAAAGCCCGACATAAAGGAAACGGTTATCCGGTTCGGCCAGTTGCGCGCCGCCAGATAGCGGCCCTGGAAGCGCAAAGGCATGACGCGCTCGAAAGCCTCATCGTCGCCGGCTGCGAAAACCAGGACATGAAATCGCATAAGGGGCCTCGTTATGGGTACGAACCGGGCGCAGGCCGCATGGCCGTTAACGGGCAACGGGGGGCCGGTATGGGGTCGGATAAGAGGCGGAAGCCGCCCTATTTAGGAGAGGGTGGATGACCTGGAGGATGCCGGGATCAATAGGCTTCCTTGTCAATGATCCGCAGCGCCGTCAGGAAGAGGATCTTGACATCCAGCAGGATGGACCAGTTCTCCACATAATGGAGATCATATTCCACGCGCCGGGCCATTTTCTCCAGGGTGCGGGTTTCCCCCCGCAAGCCATTGACCTGGGCCCATCCCGTGATACCCGGCTTCACCTTATGGCGTTCCAGATAGGTATCAATCAATGTGCTGTACTTTTCCGTATGCGCCACGGCATGCGGGCGGGGGCCAACCAGCGACATGTCGCCCTTGAGGACGTTGAAAAGCTGGGGCAACTCGTCAATGGAGAGCCGGCGCATGATGCGCCCACACCGGGTCACCCGGGGGTCATTGCGCTGCGCCTGGCGGACTTCCTTATCCTCCACCTCGGCCATCCGCATGGTGCGGAACTTGTAAACGGTGAAAGCCCGGTTATTGAACCCGGACCGGCCCTGGCGGAAGATGATGGGGCCGGGCGATTCCAGCCGGATGGCCAGGGTCGCCGCGATCATGATCGGCGACAGCATCAAGATCATGATCCCGGAAAGCAGGATATCAATGCTGCGCTTGGCAATGCGCGCACCCAGCGGCAAAGGGCTGGACATCATGTTGATCGTGGGCAGATCATTGATAAACACGATGGGTCGCTGGGAATAGCGGATCGTATCGGGGATCAGATCAACATCCACCGGCAGACAGCGCAGGCGGGTCAGGATGCTGGAAATGCCATCCTCATCCCGATGGGGCATCGCCAGCAGCACACTGCCCACATCATGATCCTGCATCCAGGCAACCAGGGACGGCAAGGCATCAAACCGCTGCCCCTGCACCGCCCCATCCCCGCGGTCGTCCTCATCCAGGATATGATGGGCGATCACGCGGATGGTCGGGGCCGGATGGCTGTTCAGGTAATCACAAAAGCGCAGACAATCCTCCCGGTTACCGATGAGAACAACCGGCTTGGAGAAACGCCCCGCGCGGTGGGCGGACAGCACCACAGACCGCGCGACTGCCCGGTTGAAGATCAACAGCCCCAGGCTTCCCGTTGCCCAAACCCCGATCCAGAGGCGGGCGTAATTTTCTTCCGTTGCCGTGAAGAAGACGATGGCCGCCACAATCAGCAGGGTCAGCATCCAGGATGTGCTGATCGATCGAACCTGATGGATGAAATGGCGCAGACTGTCGAACGTGTAGCTGCGACGGTGCTTGGCAATATTGACAAAGACAATCCCGCCAAAGCCGGCCAGAAGGATATAGGGGGAGACCGGTGCCAGGCTTCCGAAAACGAAAAACAGGGCGATGTGGGCAGCAAAAACGATGGAGACAATATCAGCCAACTGAACAAGCATCAGGAAAAAAGTCTGGCTCCAGGCTTTTTCCATCCGGAAAGCGTTATATTCTTCCTCATGGGCTTGCTGCAGTAGCGACATAGCTGGGGTCCGCCGGATGTTTGCCAAGAGAATAGAGCGGAGGAAGGTCCGACCTGGTTGACTCTGATCCCCCAGCGACCATAGGCGCGAAAATACCACACCGATAGGTTGGGAAAAGCTGATTCACTGGCAAGATGATTATCAGAAGCCTGCCCAAGTGCCAATAGGCTTGCAAGGAGGCGAGCCCCTCTCCCTCGTTCGGAAGCTGCGTCATTTGGTTGAAAAATCAGTCAAACCAGCGCTGCCCAGACAAAAGGCTTGCCTCTATTTTGTGGCATTCCTCCCCCAACCAGGTTTCAATCCCATTGCCTGAAAACCGCCCCCATCAACGCTGAAACAGGAAATCCGCCTGCACCGGCTGCCCCTGATCGTCGCAATGCAGGTTATAAATCCCCGCCAGGCGCAGTCCGACCTTATCCAGAAAGGCGATCACGTCCGCAGCCAGGGCCTGCCCGTCATAAAGCTGGATGAATGAGGCCTCGACATAGGCATGGGTGACCTGCGGCAAAATATCCACAGCCCCTTTCAGCACCTCCAGCTCAAACCCCTGAACGTCAATCTTCAGCAAAAGGGGGCCGGTCTTCTCCGCCTCCTCCAGGAAGCTGGACAAGGGGGCAACAGGCACCTGCAGGGTGGCACATTCCCGCGTGCCGGGGAAAAGCCTGGCCTGGGCCTCCCCCACTGGCAGCAGGGATGAGCTATCTGGTCGTCCAGCCACATGCAGCGTCATTTCCTGCGCCACCGGCCCCACCGCCGCCCGGACAACCCGAAAAGCGGAATCGCCCTTGAAGATCGTGGCACAGCGTTCCGCCATGTCGGGCAACGGCTCAAACGCAACAATGCGGGCGGATGGAAAAAAGGCACGGGCCGCCAGACTGAACTGACCCTTATTGGCCCCGACATCCAGGATGGTGGCAGGTGTGCCTACCATCCGCAACGCGGTGTGATGTTCGATCGTGGCTCCGACACCATGACGAAGCGCCCCACGATAGCGGGGATTGCCAAGCAAAACGACCAGCTTGCGGGCCTGCCGCAAGCGCTTGTGCAAAACGGCGAACACAGCAGCCCCTTATGCGATTATGGTTTCTTTTAGGCCATTTGGCCGGTGAGGTGTCAAGGCCCTGCGGCGGCACGGCGTTCTTTATGATTATCTTTAAAATGACCGCTCAAGTGCCGACATCCGCCGATCCACGGCTCTGCCGCGCAAGGCGGGAATGGTAAGCTGCCGCAACGGCACTCGCCATGGCGATCGTAATCCATAGCGGGCCGCCATAATAAAAGGGAAGGCGGCCCAAACAGCTGAGAAAAACCCCCAGGAAGGAACCACCCAGCCCCATCCCGACCGCAACCATTCCCAGAAAGCGGGCATCTTTTTGGGCCAGAATAAGGAATCCGGCGATGCTGCGTCGCACCTGCAAGAACAGGGCGGCAGTGAACAGGAAAAAAGCCCCGGTCCCCAAAATTCCGGTTTCCGATAAAAGCCGTAACAGCAAAGACGCCGCATCCTGAGAATTCAGATACAGCAGTCTCAGCGGCACCATGTCAAACAATGCCAGATCATTGTTGGCAAAGGCGACGGGATGCCCCCCCAGGCCAACGCCAAGAAGCGGGTGCGCTTGCAGATTCTGGACGGTCACAAACAGGTTTGTCGCCAGGGCCAGGGCGGAGACTTCCTCAGTAGCAATCCGATCAAGGCCCCGGTTGGCCAGCACATCGCCAACGATGCCCAGGGAAGCCAGCTTGACCAGAAAATCACTGTCCCCGCCGCCCAGCAGTAACACCAGCCCCCCCACCAGACCAACAATCATGACGGTCACCAGCAGCAGCTTCGACACACTCAAGCGGGGCAGGAAGAAAATCAGCCCCAGCATCGTGGCGAGCATGCCCATATAGGCTACGGATGAAATGGTGACGAAAATTCCGCCGGTGATCAGCACGGCCACCCTCAGGCGCACAAAGGGACGGATAGCCATTTGCCACCCCCTGCCCAGCACCCTCAGACGAATAAGGGCCGGCCCCAGAAAAGCCGACAGAAACAAACCAAGATGGCTCGGCTCATTCGCGAAGACATGAGCCCGGTACAGGCCGGCCACAAGGTTCGCCGGCAGGATCATATCCTCGCTGGACAAGGCATTGAGCAGGCTGAAATCAATAACCCCCGCCCGGACGATGTTGTTGACCAGAAACTGGAAGACCGCCAGCCCGCCAATGACGGCAGCCCCGCCCATACCCCAGCGCAGCAGCCGGATGAACATATCCGGCCGATCCGCACATATCTGGATCACCAATATGACCATGCCCAGCATGGCGGCCATACCGATAACCTGGGACAGGCCGCGCGCAAAAATGGCCCCGGCAAAGGGAGAAACCAGGATAGACAGCACGCCCAGGAACAAAAATGGCAGGAACCAGGCCACAATCTGGAACTGGCGGGTGATGAGTTTGATCTGGTGAGCCAGGACCATGGCATAGGCAATGCCCCCAGCGGCAATGCTCAAGAACAGGCTGGCGGAGATCCATCCCCCCCCAATCTCCCGCCCCAGGAAAAATGCTGGTTGCAGCACAAAGGCTGCCACAACCATGTAGAACAGGATATCGGCTGATCCGTTTGACCGGGCTGATACCCTGTTGGCGTATGTCGAGGCCTGGGTCACCCGGAATGCTCCACAGACAGGCCGTTGCGGGCCGGCGGGGGCCGGTGGGCGCGTGTCACACCGGCAATATCCCGCTGTTCTGCCATGGGCACGCCGGAAGCGTCAACCCGCGCCGGCCATGGCACGCGGATCAGGTCAGGCTGGGCGGGTGGCCTGCTGCGCGATCCCGCTCATACCCGGTCAACCGGGCAATGATACCCGCAAAATCCACCGTGGCCTGCCACCCCAGCCGGTCCAGCGCCTTGCGGGGATCAGCACAGCCATAGCGAAGATCGGTGGGCCGCATCAGCGTCGGGTCACTCTCCACATGCTGTGTCCAGTCCAGCCCGAATTCGGCAAAGGCCGCGGCGACGAAATCGCGCAAAGCGTGGCTTCGGCCCGTCCCGATAACGAAATCATCGGCTGTTGGCTGCTGCAGCATGCGCCACATGGCTTCCACATAGTCCGGCGCCCACCCCCAATCGCGGTGGATATCCAGATTGCCCAAGCGCAACCCCTGCTGCTGTCCGGCGGCAATGCGGCAGGCAGCGGCCACGATCTTGCGGGTGACAAAGCGTTCCGGCCGTAAGGGGCTTTCATGGTTGAACAGGATGCCGGTGCAGGCATAAAGCCCGTACGCCTCCCGGTAATTGGCCACCTGCCAGAAGGCCGCTGCCTTGGCCACGGCATAGGGGCTGCGGGGACGGAACGGGGTCAACTCATTACAGGGTTCATCGGCATCGCCGAAGCATTCGCTGGACCCGGCGCTATAGAACCGGACGGGCTTGCCAACAAAGCGGATCGCTTCCAGGAAGTTCTGGGTGCCCACGCTGATGCTCTCCAGCGTCTCCATAGGCTGTTCAAACGACAGGCCGACCGAACTCTGCCCCGCAAGGAGATAGATTTCATCCGCATCCACCGTAACCATGGTCTGAAGGACGCTGCGGAAATCCGTCGGTGCCAGCGATTTCAGCGTGACCTTATTCTCCAGCCCCAGCAGGCGCAGGCTGGCGAAGGATGCCGATTGCGCATCGCGGGAGGTTCCGTAAACCTGATACCCCTTGTCCACCAGCAGTCGGGCGAGATAGGCGCCATCCTGGCCTGATATGCCGCAAATGAGGGCCTTCATCGTTCCGTCTCCTGGTAAGCGCACCATCTCCGGTATCAATCAGACGATCTGCTTGTAAAGCCCTATGGTTTGCGCGGTGGTGTGACGCCAGGTGAAATCCTGCGCCCGCAGGCTGCCACGGCGACGCATTTCGGCATGCAAGGCAGTATCATCCAGCAGCCGGCCCATCACATCCGCCATATCGTCCACCCTCTCCGGGTCGAAATAGAGGGCGGCGTCGCCCCCCACCTCGGGCAGGCTGCTGCGATCAGAACAGGCGACCGGGCAACCGCAGAAGGCCGCTTCCACCAGGGGTAAGCCAAACCCTTCATAAAGCGACGGAAAGACGAACAGTGCCGCACGGCTGTAAACAGCCTGCATCTGGCTGTCATGCAGGTTCATCTGATGCACCCGTCCGGCCATGCCGGCGAAGGGGGCAAGCTCTGCCGCCTTCAACGGGCCGCCGCCCACACAGACCAGATGCAGATCGGGCCGGGTGACCATCAGCGACGCAACAGCCGCCGCACAGCGGTCGAAATTCTTGTACCGGCCACGGGTGCCCACGAACAGCACATAGCGGTCCGGCAAGGCGGGAACCGGCAGGGAACCGGCGGACCGCGCATCGTCGATCACATGGTCACCGCCCAGATGGATGGTGGTGATCTTGTCGGCAGCGACATTGTGCAGCCGGATCAGGTCGGCCTTGGTGCTGTCGGAAATGGTTATGATATGGGCGGCCCGCGCCAGTAGCGGGCGCTTATCCTCCATCGCCAGTTCCGCCGCCGTGAAGCGGTCGGCATAAAGCTCGTGGATCAGGTCATATACCGTGAGAACAAAAGGCTTGGTCCCGAGATCGGGCAGAAACCAGGGGTCGTAGCTGGTGGGATGCAGCAGATCAAAGCGCCCCCGCCGCAGGGTGCGGCCGACCAGCAGCCGGTTCACGCTGTGCAGCAGCCGCCCCTGTCCCCGGAAGGGCCGATTGCCCAGGATCGCACGGAACCGTTCCGGCTCTTCATGCAGCAAATGTTCATTCTGGACGTACCGAAACGGGGTCACGATATCCAGACGCTCATCCCGACGGGCATTGCCGATCAGCTTGGCGAAATAGCGGGACACGCCACCGAAACGATGGGAAGAAAAGGTGTGGTGGTCGAAAACGACCGTCGGCTTTCCCATGGGGCGACCTGTTGCCTACAAGACAGGAAGATATGCCGGGGCCGGAAGGTTTGCTGCTGCCGGCACAACAGACCCGTGTGCTGGTACATCCATTTGGAATATCTATCAACGGCTTTCGGATCAACCAGACAGGCTTTGCCTGCAAGAAGGGGGCGGAAGCGGCAAGAAGCCGGCTTCCGCCCCGCCCGCCATAAGCAACATGCCCCGTCGAAGACGGAGCGCCGATCTTGTTCGATCATGCGCTTCGCTGGTAGAAACCCATGTGTCGATCCTTCAGAAAGTAAATATCCGTGCCGACCGACCACCTGCCCCCGACGTCCGAGCCATCCGGAGTCACCTGTCGTCTGTGTGGTCACCCGGCCCGCACGGCCTTCAAAGGCCGGGTTCTTGGTCGATACGATGTGACATATGCCGTCTGCGGGCATTGCGGGTCCCTGCAGACAGAGAGGCCATACTGGCTGGAAGAAAGCTATGCCGGTGGGAATTTAGCGACGCTGGATACGGGCGCCGGCCAACGTGTGCTGAACAACTGGGCACTCACCCTGTTCACCGCCCGTATCCTGGGTGCCCGCCGCCTGCTGGATTTTGGCGGCGGGGACGGGCTGCTCTGCCGGTTGCTGCGGGACAGCGGTCTGGATGCCTGGACAACAGACCGGTTCGCCAAGGCCACCTATGGCATTGGTTTCCAGCAGGAGCCGGCAGGACCTGTCGACCTGCTGACGGCGTTCGAGGTTGTCGAGCATCTGGCCAACCCCGAAGCCGATCTGCCCGGCCTGCTGGCCACGGCACCCCAGGCCTTCCTGGGGACGACCTGCTTCTACACGGGTCAGGGGGCGGACTGGTGGTACCTGACACCGGAAACCGGACAGCATGTTTTCTTCTATAGCCCCAAGGGGCTGGAGATCATTGCTGAACGTTTCGGCTATTCCGTCTTTTACCAGAAAGACATGTTCTTGTTCACGCGCACGCCCCTGACGGCGTGGCAACGGCTGCGGCTGCGGTTGTTGTTCAATCCCCGGAGCCTGAAATTGCTGCGCTGCCTGATCCCCCTGCTGCCAACGCCAGGGATTCAGTCCGATCTCATGACGGCAAGACAGGTGATCGACAGCAGGTCGTGAATATTGCCACCCTGGAGCCAGGCTGCGGCGCCTGGCTGTTTGGGGCCGCATTCCCGGCTTATCAGTCCAGCATTGTCCCCAAGGTTCGCTGGAAGGACACCATGTCGCGGGATCCCGTCGTGCTGATCAAAGGACCGCGAACGCCCAGCATCTGCCCGCCATCGCGCACCAGCGGCCGCCAGCCCCATCCCATGCTGCCGCGGACCGAGCGGACATAGAGCTGATCAAGGGGGATCGAAATATATATCCCTTTGTCGAAGCTCCCTTCGCCGAAATCCCTGGACGAAACATCGGTGAAGGTCGCGAAGGCGCCGACGGTGATGCCACTGTCAAAGGTGCGGGATATATTGAATGTCGCCCCGACATCCTTTGCCAGATAACGACCGACAGAGACCTGAGTATTCAAGTCTAAGCGATCGATATAGTAATAGCCGGTCAGATGGCCCGTGAGCGTGTCATAGTTCCGGAAATCAAACCACTGGTTATAATCACGCTGCCGCACCCAGTTCAGATCGGCACCGACCGCCCAGTTGCGACCAAAGGGTCGGTACAGGACTTCCCCGCCCACGCCGCCGAACATTTCATCCAGCAACCCGCCATAGAGATGACCATACCAACCCTGGGCAATGGTGAAGTTGTAATCAAGCTGCGCGTGGGTCAAAGCCGTTGTGCCCTCGGCCAGATACTCTTTGATATCCGAGCGGACATGGGGCAGCACGCTGTCGGAGGGAATGCGGAGCTTGTCGAAATTATTGTAGATATCGATACCCACCGCCCCGAAGACCGAAAGCCCGCTGCCAAGTTGCACGCTTCCGCCTACCCGCATCCACAACTGATACAGAAAGAATGCTTCCGGACGGCCGATGGTTTGGCGAAAGGCCGGCGACACGAAAAATGACGTGGTTGGATAAGAAGATGGTGCCGGGTGACTCGCCTGGTTCAGTTTCAGTGCCGGCTCCTCGAAGCGGGCACGGGACAGCACCTCCCCCAGCGACCCACGGCCCGGCGTCTCCGCATATTCCAGGTCGGTGCGCATGATGGTGGCTTCGAGCGTCTCAATGCTCTTTTCCATCAGCACGATACTGATTTCCTCAAACCGTGCAGGCAGGGTCACGGAAGCTGACCGGGCGGCCCGACCGATAGCCTGCGGAATCCGCCGGTAGCGGTTCTGGGTAAGATAAAGCCGCACGGAATAAGGCTTGTAATCGGCGGCCACCAGACCGAACCCCTGGAGCTTGAGCAGCCGCTCCAGTTCCTTCTGCTCCGCGACCGTCGGCGCACCATCCGCCGCTGACAGCACCTGTGGGCTGTGATCAACCATGACCGGAGGGGCATCGGCCACGGGGGCGGCAGAATCCGCCGGTTCCGCCATGTCTCCCAGAATACTCGGAGTGTGTCGGAGCTGCGCGGCATCAAACGTCATGCGCAGACGCTCTTGCCCCAGCTCGACCATCCGTACATGGATGCCGCCCTGCAGGTCGGGATCGGCCAGGGCAGCCCGGGTCGCCAGAGCCATCGCGGCGGTGAAGGCATCCCGGTAGGGGCTGCCGGCCACGGTCAATTCCAGCCCGGACGCCCCCTGGACGGTGTTGACAAGGCGCAGGCCATCCAACGCGGCCTGACTTGCAACTGAGATACGAACAGTTTGATCACGCGGTGAGGGCTGCGGGTCGGAGGGGGATTCTGGCAGGGGGGGGAAAGCCGATGCGGCTGCGGGCAAAAGAGCGGGGGCCGGCCGCGGCTGTAAAGGTGGCGGCGGCGGGTCCACTTTGGGAACCCGGGATTCGTCATTGAAATTGGTGGTGGTTACAACCCGGAACAGGAGTTTGTTGCCACGTTCCACGCCCAGCCCGATCTGAAGCCAGCCCCATGGCGTATATGTCACCCCCGCATTGATGGGCAAATCAACGGGTAACGCACCACCCACTTCATTGCGATAGGCGTTGCTGTCATATTCCGCCATCAAAGCCAGACCGGGAACGGGGGTCTGGTAACGAACGCCACCAAAAAGGGCAACCTGCTCCCCCCGGAAATAATTGTTCCCGAGATTGCCGACCTCTCCGCTGAAACCCGGCCGGGTTTTGAAACGGTCGGAAAACAGGCCCAGTGGATTGTCGAAATGCCCGCGTGAACCCAGTTGGCCCCAGGCCATACCGAGGGACGCATCCCAGGGGCCAAATTGTTTGTTGGCCACCACATATTCCGACTGGAAAAAGCCGGTACCGGCAATGTCGCGCATGCCGACCGACAGATCCGGCAGCCAATCCGTCTCCTTCATCAGCCGGAGCTTCAGATCGAAACCGCGATCCTTATAGGTCTGATCCCCGCTGAACTCCTCCGGACCGTACAAGGCATTGCGCACATCCGTATAGCGCAATGTGGTCTCAAGCCAGGGCATGGCCTGTAACGTTATGAAATAGCGGCGGTTGGGCCATACAAAGCTTGCCCCGCCATGGAACTGACCCTCCCGGTTCATCCGGGCCGTCGGGGTCTGGAACAGGCCGATATGGCCGTAATCATTGACAGAATATTGCGCGCCCGAGGATGTCTCCTCGGCACGCGCGGGGGACGCAACGGAAAGACACGCACCGACAGCCACTGCACCCATAAGCCGGTTACGGAAGCTCACCATGGAAACGGTCTCTTCAAGGAAGTCTGCTCCGTCACAGGTCCGGAAAGGCCCGGATGGCCGGGTCGCCCCAGGGGGGCGACCCTACACTAAACCGGTTTCAAACATGTTTGCAGGATACCGGGCCGGGGGCGGTTAGCTTTCGCCCCCTCAATTTGACAGAACAACGAGAGAGGCAACGGTCACGGCCATATCGCGCACCAGCCCGAAAACGCTCGTCGTCGTACGAAGGAAGTCGAACTTCCGCAGGTCGCGTGGCACGACAATCGTGGAACCCGGGGGCAGCGGCTTGTCATACCGGCTCCGGCTATCAAGCTTGAGCGGCACAGCTTCGCCATTGGGCAGGATCAGGAAAGCGCTGTCCAGGTCGGCATCGGGCGTGGTCCCACCGGCCAACCGGACGTAGTCTTTGGCCGTCAGTTCTGCCTGGAACAGGATGTTGGCCGGGTTCAGCACCTCGCCAGTAAGCGTGACATGGGCGGGGCGCTTGGGAATGAACAGGGTGTCTCCCGGCTCCAGAACGAAATCGAATTCCGGACGGGCAAGCAGGGCCATCGGGTCGGCTTCCACCATGACCCGGCCAACCGCTGGCGTTTCCCGAAGGCTGGTGGCCAGCGCCTGCAACGCTGGCAAGGCCGAGCGCATGGAATCGCTTTCCGTTCCGGATGCGCTCATAAGTGCCTGCGGGACTGACCGCTCCAGCTCACGCGCGGCGCGGTCAAAGGCCGCCTGCTCCGCAATACGCACACGCTCACGCGTGAAAATGGAGCCGTAGACATAGCTCTGCTCTGTCAGCCCGCCGGCCCGACGCATCAAATCCGACAGCTTTTCCCCCCGACGGATATTATACCGTCCGGGATACATCACCTCGCCCCTGATCTGCACCAGGCCAACTTCCAGTTCCGACCGCCGGGCGGGAACGCGCAGCACGTCTCCCGGAGACATCGTGCGCCCGTCCAGTTGCTGCAGGCTCAAGGAGGACCGGGATTCATTGAACAACTCGCTCAATTCCAGCCGGCTGGTATCCGCATCCAACGTAAAGCCCTTGGTGACATAGAGAACTTCGCTCAGCGGCGTACCGGGCAACAGGGGGAAGATGCCTGAACGGCGCACCGCACCCTCGACGGCGGTGGCGTGTTCCAGCGTCAGGGGCAGCATGTCAGGGTGGGTATTGAAAACAGGGGGGCAGACCGGCGGGCTGGCCGTATCGGCTTTGGCGAGGGTCGCAGTTTCAGGGGTGTCGCGCATCGTCCGCGTGGCCGCAGGGAAGCGGGTATGGACACTGAAGCTCACCGTCTCCAGCAGATTGGCCAGCCCGGCGCAGTTGGGAGGGACATTCTGGTTGGCCCGGTTATGGAGAATGTTCTGAACGACATCAGAGCCCAGGAAATCGATATCACTCTGGCTGAGAATGATGATCCGGTCATTGGCCCGCAGGGACATATCAAATTTGCCGTCCAGCGCGTCGCGAAGGCTGAACGGGATATACCGCCGCATGCGGGTGACCGGATCCTCTGTCAGCACAGCGGCGAACAGCAGATAGGGGTCCGCTTCCAACAGGCGCGGGGAACTCAACACCGTGCGCAGCGTCTTGCTCCGGGTCACGGACCGTTCACCCGGCATGCGTACGGCGCCTTCCAGGGCAATGGCCGTTTCCGGTCGGCCGACCACAACGACGTCATTGGGCTGCAGCGCCATGGACATGCTGGTCACGGCCACCACACGGTCGCGCCCGGCATCGTCCAGACGCATGACCATAATCTCGTTGCCCTGGCCGCGCTGCGGCCCGCCCGCCATGCGCATCGCCTCAGCGACAGTCAGCTGCGTGCCGGGGGCACCCATTTCAAAAATGGCGGAGCGCACCACATCACCGATCACGGCGACAGTCTGGCCCAGCGGCGGGACAATGATCTGATCGCCGTCCTGCAGCTTGAGATTAAGGGCGCTCGTCGTGTTCACCAGAAGGTCGTATATATCGAGCGATGTCGTCTCGCCATTGCGCAGCAATCGGACATTGCGCAGGCTGCCGTTACGCTGAATACCCCCGGCCGTCACCAGGGCGTCGATCACACTGGAAAGACTGGTCAGAACCAACTGACCAGGTTTTTCCACCGCGCCGCCGACCAGCACCCGTACGGACCGTACCGAACCAAGGGAAATAAACAGTTCGGTATGCTGGAATGTCGCCTCGATTCGGGCAGCAAGTTCTCCCCGCACATCTTCGAATGACCGCCCTGCAACAGGAAGTGGCGTCAGATCGGTCAAAACGATACGCCCTTCCCGGTCCACGCGGACCAGCTCGGTCCGGTTCACCTGGCCTCGTAAGGTAACCACCAATTCATCCCCAACGCCCATGATATAATCATTGGGAATGGAACCAGTGAGGATGCCGGCCGCCTGAATATTGGAGCCGGCCAGGAAATCATATCCGAAGAGTCTGACCAATGAAGAGGTGCGGCTTTGATAGTCGATTTCGACCGGCGCTATATCATCTTTATTGGCTTTTTCTTCGTTATCCGTCCCTTCCCTATCCCTGGGATTTGCGTCGGCGGAATTTTTAACCGGGTCGCGGGCGCCGTCCAATGCAGATTGGGGAGACCGCTGCGGAGCATTCGCGCCGGACAATCCGCGAGACTGCAACTCGCGCTGCACGTCCTGCATGGTAACGCCGGCCGGCAACTCTAGGGTTTGTGACCTGGCGATCGGAGCGCTCATCACGAGAGCACTGACAAGAAGAAATGTCCGTGCTACAGCGACAGGACGGTGCCGGCTTTCCCGACACCCTGACCATAGCAAACGCATCCTGATCTCCATGAATGACATACACGAGCAATGCTTAGTTGGGCGTCGGTCGGTTTTGCGGCATGGGGTGACCACCCTGGCGGCTTTACCCTTTGCCCTTACGGGATGCCAAGTGGTTAGCATCAAATCGCCCTTCTGGGCAACTGTGGCCTCGATTATGCCGGGCAGCATGGATGGAAGTCCTGTAACCCGGGCGCAGATCGACGCTCTGCCCTATGCTTCCGTTATGGCCTGGTTCGAGAATACGCCGAAAGCGTTCATGGTCCTGGGCGAGGTGACGGCGAATGGCAGCCTGGTCTGGGTGTCCTCAAACCGGCAGATCCTGGTTACCCGCGGCCCCTTTGTCGTCAGAACCGCCGGCCTGCCGGAGGATTTGACCGAGGTACGGTTCACGGATGATAGGATACCCGACCTTCTGGCTGCCCAGGGCACCCAATCCCGGCGGCGGATCGATATCCAGAAGGCCCAGCGCTTTGATATGGTGCTGAACAGCTTTTATGGGCGGGGCCGGCCGGTGGAGCTGACAATCATGGGCCAGTCCCACGCCGTTCTGGCCATTGATGAGACGGTGCAGTTGCCGGATGGAAAAAAGATAACCAATACCTATTGGGTGGATCCTGAGACAGGTTTCTGCTGGAAATCGCTACAGAATCCTGTTCCCGGCCAGCCCGCCCTCAACCTGGAAATCCTGAAGCCTTTCGCCGGCGGCCCTGCATCGCCAGCCTGAATCCGGGATGGTATAGGCCGGCTCAGTGCCGGTCTTTCCGGCCACGCCGGATCACCCAGTGCGGCAGCAGCCGTTTCAATGGTGGAACGACAACGGCCCTGAGCGCCTGATAGGCGTAATAGAAGGTCAGGCCGGGGGTGCGCAACCCATGGCTGCCCAGAATCTCCCAGCGTTGCCGGACGGACGCCAACCGCTTGGTGTCGCTGACCCCGCCGGCTGTGACGGCCGCCACCATGGTCTCCACCCGCTGGAATTTGCACCCCGCTTGCCACGCTTCCACAAAGAAGCGGTAATCTGCGGCGGTCCCGCTCATTGCAAAGGGGAACCGTTCAAGCACGCTGCGGCGGGCGAACAGGGCTTGGTGTGAACAGATCATGCCGTAAACCAGCCGTTCGGGCGGGCCGGCAAACAGGGTACGACTGTCCCCATCCGGATAGCAGAAGCGGGCGCGGCCATAGACCAGATCCGCATCGGTGGCATCCAGAGCCGGCGCCAGTGTGGCAAGGACCGATCGATCAACAAAACAATCGCCGCTATTCATGAAACAGACCCACTCGCCCGTCGCCATCCGAACGCCTTTGTTCATGGCATCATAAATGCCACGGTCACGCTCGCTGACCCAGCGATCCACCCCTTCAACGCCTGATAGCAGATCGGCAGTGCCATCGGAGGAACCACCATCGACGATGATGAATTCAACCCCCTCCCGGTCCTGGCCGCGCACACTATCGATAGTCGACCGCAACCCGTTAATATCATTATAGCAAATGGTAATTATCGAGACGCGCGGCGGCGGCGCGACCGTAAGGCTGGACATGTGTGGCGGTCCTGTCAGGCAAAAAGGCCGGTACGGTACAAGGGAAGGGCAGGAATTGGCAATGTGGATGGCGCCCGTATCCGGGCTATATGGGCGGTCTATTTTCCTGCTTTTGGCTACCCAGATGGTTGCAATGCCGCTATAAGAACGCCGATCCGCTCCGCCGACCGCGGATCGGCGCCGTCAGACTGGCTTAAATCCAGCATCCGGCCGGCAATCAGTTGTTCTCAAATCGTGTGGGGGTCACGTATATGTCTCGAAAAGTGGCGCTGATTACGGGCGTGACGGGTCAAGATGGCGCCTATCTTTCTGAATTGCTCCTGTCCAAGGGCTATATCGTTCACGGGCTGAAGCGCCGATCCTCTTCGTTGAACACAGGCCGGATCGACCATTTGTACCGTGACCCGCATGAAGAGGACGTCAATTTCTTCCTGCATTACGGCGATCTGACAGATTCGACCAATCTGATTCGCATCGTGCAGGAGACCCAGCCGGACGAGATCTACAATCTCGCGGCGCAGAGCCATGTGCAGGTCAGTTTCGAGACGCCGGAATATACGGCGAATTCCGACGCTATCGGCACCTTGCGTCTGCTGGAAGCGATCCGCATCCTGAAGTTGGAAGGCAAGACCCGATTCTATCAGGCGTCGACCTCCGAACTGTATGGCAAGGTGCAGGAGACGCCGCAGCGCGAAACCACGCCTTTCTACCCGCGCAGCCCCTATGCCGCCGCCAAGCTGTACGCCTACTGGATCACGGTGAATTACCGCGAAGCGTACAATATGCACGCCTCCAACGGCATTCTGTTCAACCATGAAAGCCCGATCCGTGGCGAAACCTTCGTGACCCGTAAGATCACCCGCGCGGTGGCGGCGATCGAACTGGGGCAGCAGGAATGCCTGTATCTGGGCAACCTGGACGCCAAGCGCGATTGGGGGCATGCCCGCGACTATGTGGAGGGCATGTGGCGCATCCTCCAGCAGCCGGAAGCGGATGATTATGTGCTGGCCACCGGGGAAACCCATCCGGTGCGCGAGTTTGTGGAGAAGGCGTTCGCCTGCCTTGGCCGCAGCATCGTCTGGTCGGGCACCGGCGTGGATGAAATCGGGACCGACCCGGCAACCGGAAAGGTTGTTGTGCGCATCGATTCCCGTTATTTCCGCCCCACCGAAGTGGACTTGCTTTTGGGGGATCCGTCCAAGGCTAAGGCCAAGCTGGGCTGGACTCATACTACGCCGTTTGACGAACTGGTCCGCAGCATGGTCGAAAGCGACCTGGCCCAGTTGCGCCGTCAGAACTGACACCAGGAAGCAGGACGATGCAGGGCTTTGATCTTACGGGCAAGCGTATATGGGTCGCCGGCCACAGGGGGATGGTCGGCAGCGCCCTTGTTCGCCGACTGGGGGCAGAGCCCTGCACCGTTTTGACGTCGGACCGGGCGGCGGTGGACCTCCGCCGCCAGGCAGAGGTTGAGGCCTGGATGCGGGACAACCGCCCGGATGCCGTGGTGGTGGCTGCGGCCAAGGTTGGCGGCATTCTGGCCAATGACCGTCTGCCGGCCGACTTTCTTTATGAAAACCTGATGATCGAGGCCAACATCATCCATGCGGCCTATCAGGCGGGTGTGGAGAAGCTGTTGTTCCTCGGCTCCTCCTGCATCTATCCCAAAATGGCTCCCCAGCCGATCCGGGAGGATTCGCTGCTGACCGGCCCGCTGGAACCCACCAACCAGTGGTATGCTGTTGCCAAGATTGCCGGGATCATGCTCTGCCAGGCCTACCGCCGGCAGCATGGCTGCGACTATATCTCGGCCATGCCGACCAATCTGTATGGTCAGGGCGATAATTTTGACCTGACCTCCAGCCATGTCATGCCGGCCCTGATGGCAAAGATCCATGCCGCCAAGACCAGCGGCGCGGAAACGGTGCCGATCTGGGGTACGGGCACGCCACGGCGGGAATTCATGCATGTGGACGATCTGGCCGATGCCCTGGTCTTCCTGCTCCGCACCTATAGCGGGGAAGAGCATGTGAATGTCGGCACGGGTGAGGATGTCACCATCCGCGAACTGGCCGAAACCATCGCAGAGATTGTCGGGTTTACCGGCCGTTTCGATTATGACAGCAGCAAGCCCGATGGCACACCGCGCAAGCTGATGGATGTCTCCCGCCTGCGCGATCTGGGCTGGTCGGCCCGGATACCCTTGGGCGAGGGCATCCGCCAGACCTATGAATGGTATCTGGCCACCCAGCCCGAAGCCGTGCGGCGCCTGGATATGGGCGGAGGGACTGGCCGGGGCTGAGACGGGCCCCGCCTCTCCCCCCCTCCCCTCTGCCGCCTGATCAGGACAGCATGACCATGATAAGGCATTGCTGCGGTGACAGGATGCGGCGGATACGGCCGATCCGGTACGGCTCCAGGGCCGGCTCATAATCGTCGGGTGATACGGCCAGGGCGCCGATGCGGTCCCCTTCCCGCTCCACCGCAATCACCAGATCACCCGGATTTCCCGGCGCCATCGTCACCGGCACCTTGCCGCAATAGGCGATACGGTCCACCCGGGTGCGCATTGCTTCATACCGGTCCTGGAAGCCAGGATCATCACCGGCGGCACCCGCGCCGGCCAGTTCCACTGCCCAGTCATCCCCGCCCACATAGCCGGGCTGGGTGGATTTCACGGCGAAGGAGACGGCCTGCGACCAGCGGTCAGTCAGATACCCTTCGGCATCGAAGCCGCACACATCCCCCTTGGCAATGGGGCCGCAGTCAGCCCGCTTCACTTCATACTCGGCATAATCGCTGCCCTGGACATTCAGCGATCCGCCGGCATTCAAGGACCGCCCGGTCAGGCTGTTCCGCCCGATCAGCATGGCGGCGGCGGCGGAGTTGTATCCCTCCTGCGCGACTGCATAAATCTCCAGTGCGGCCGTCTGGTCGGAACCGTAACTGGTCAGGATCCGGCCCCCTTCGACCACATCCCGATAAAGGGCATGGGACGAACTGCCCTGACGGCCAACGAGCAGATTGCCCGAGGCATCCAGTCGTAAGCGCTCCACCCCGCCGATGGACAGGGCCAGCCCGCCATCAGGGGCGCGGAACAGGCCGGTGGTGGATGCTGTGGAAAACCCATAGGCGGGTGACGGTGCGCCACCATCATCGGCCATCACCTGGCCAGTGAACCGGGGACCGGCAACCGGCGCAAAGCCAGCGGTCGGAATGCCTGAGTGAAAGGGGCTGAACATGGCACTCACCCATAAAAGACGATGTTGACGATGCAGTCGGACGCGGCGGCAAGGCCGATATCGGCGATCCCAGCCACCTGTCGCCCCACCGGGTTCAGTTCCGGCGCACTCCCATCCAGGATGTCCTGGTTGGGCACCATCGCCGCACCGCCCAGCCGCAGCCAGAAATGCCCGGTCGCGCTGAACAGGGCGACACGGGCACCGGTTGGCACCGCGATGGATTTCGGAACCCCGGCGGTAAGCAGGATAGCGTAGATGGTGTCAGCGGGGTTGGTCACAGGCAGCGACACGCCCATAGCGTCAACGGCCAGACAAAGGCTACGCATTGGCAATCCCTTATAAAAGAAAAGGCCCGACGGGGGACATCCCCGTCGGGCCTTTTCATGGTGACTATCGCATCACCGTAATAGGTTTTTTATCGTAAGTAAAGCTATTATTCCTTTTTACTGGACGGCCAGATTTCTCTGGCGATGCTGCCGGATGGCAGGGGCCATCGTCTGAGGAAATACAGAATCTCTCTTGATCGGCTAACGCCAAAAAAAAGACAGTACCCGCATCTGCCATTGATTCAAAAATAATAATAAACAAACTCACTTCGTCAATCATTGATGAAAAGTTATAAATAATAATAAGTGATAACTAAATTTATTACATTGCATGTGCAATAATTGGAAGTTCTCACTCCCATTGCGATGTATGGAGCCTTTGAAATGCACCACAATGACATCGGCACCCTGTACCAGATTGATGCCGACCTGCGGGCTATCCTGGAAGACATGCTGAGAATGGTCCTGCAAAAGACGGCCACCGGCACAGGTTCCATCCACCTGCGTGGCTCGGATGGTGTTGATACCCTGAGGGCTGAGTATCGTGACAATCGTGTGTTTAGCCATTGGACCAATGTAGGAGAACTCCCCTTCGATGTCGTGGCGGAAACCGGCATGGCCCGTGGTGCCGGCCCGGCCGGGCGCCGCGGCGTCACTGTGCCGGTGAAACTGGCTGGCACCATTATCGGGCGAGTTTCGCTGAGTGTTACCGCACAGGATCGGCTGGCCTGGACGGAAGCGTTGGCCCAGGTTCTGGCGCAGCAATGCACTTATCTGATGCAGCGGCATTTGGCCCGAGGCTGGAGCCGGGAGCGCTTGAATCAGCACTGGATGCTGGCGGGGATGAGCCAGGGGATGCGCCTGCTGGATGCCTTTGTGGAGCGGGCTGCCGCCAGCAGCCTGCCCGTGCTGCTCCACGGGGAGTTCGGAACGGAAATCCCCCTGGTCGCGGCGGCCATTCATGCCTGTGCGGCGCGACGGGATGGACCTTTCCTGCATATTCAATGCACGGCGGGGGAAGCAGCGGGGCCGGAATCCTGGCTGAATGCGGCGGTCGGCGGTACGGTGCTGCTGGTGGATATCGAACACCTGCCCATGGCCGCGCAGGACCGGCTGGCCCAGTATCTGGCTTTGCCCGCCATGGCAAAGGCGGCGGAAAACGGTGCGCCGGCACCGGCCCGGCTGATCGCCGCCAGTGCCGCCGATCTGCGCCAGATGGTGCGGGACGGTCAATTTTCCCGCCCGCTGCTGGCCCGGCTGGATTATCTGACAGCCACCATTCCCCCGCTGCGTGACCGGCGCGAGGACATGCGCGCCCTGCTGGCCGCCGCACTGGAGCGGCACGGGCAGAAGCCGGAAGAAAGGCTGAGCGACGAACTGGTTACCCTCTGCCAGGCCCATGACTGGCCAGATAACTGGCTGGAACTGGACCGGTTCGGGGGACGGCTGGCTGTGATGGCGGCGGGTCGGGTGATCAGCCATGCCGACATTGTGCGCCACGCGGCCTGGATACTCCCGGCAGATCGCCAGACCAGCCGGCAACAGGCCGCCACAACGGAGGCGGCCCCACCAACCCCGCCACCGGCAAATGCCCCCCCGAATGCGGGTAACGCCGGCGGGGCGGTGGTACCGTTGGCCCCCCCGCCGGCGCAGACGCCCCCGGATCACCGGTCTTTCCCGCCTGACCATTGGGTGGCGATGGCAATCAATCCCGATCCGACCCTGCTGAAGACCCTGCATCCCTGCCTGCGCCGGGCACTGGCCTTTTTGGGCCGATCTTATGCGGAGCCGGTTTCGTTGCATCAATTGGCCAGCCAGTCCCATGTCAGCGCCTCTCATCTCAGCTTTCTGTTCCGAACCGAGCTGGGCCTGTCCACCAAGACGCTACTGAACCGCATCCGCATCCACAAGGCGCAGGAAATCCTGCGCAGCCATCCCCGTTTGCCGGTGACGGAGGTGGCCCTGCAGGTGGGGTTCGCTGACCTCAGCCATTTTGAGAAAAGCTTCCGCCGCTTCGTCAACCGCACGCCGGGGCAATACCGGCGCGGGGGGTGACGAGGACACACGTCCCGGGCACGCCGATATCGGCGTGCCCGGGTGTTTGCTCGGTGGGTTATCAACAATAAAATGATCGCAATGGTATGTATTTTTACAGCGTTGTAGAATATATTTCCTAGTTAAATCTGTGTTCAACTAAATATCTTGCTTCCTCCCCTTCCTCTCCTTTTATTGCATCTAGCATCGTATCCATTCTTGCCTCCCAGGGAGCGATTTTTTTGTAATCTTCGTAACTTAGAAAAGTGTTCTTATATTGGGACATAATATTTCTTTTTTCAAAAAACGATCCATCCTTTAAAGATGCGATCAAATCGTCGCCAATTTTTAATATTAAATCGGCTACATTTTTTCTATATTTGAAAATAATATCCATTTGTAATTGTTTGTAATTGATTTCAAAATTTTTAGCAGGTCCGTCAATAAAGTAACCAACATCTAGAAATCCAGATAATATTAAATTTTCTATTGGATGCCTGAAAACTTCAGAAAATTTTCTCTGGTTAAAAAAGTTAATAAATGTATAAAATCCAGAATCACTATCTTGAATCTGTTCTGTACAGATTACATCGAAAAGAGATGCCTTAAACCATAAACCAGTCATATTCTTCGACGTGCTTGCGTAATCCATCCATTCCGTATCATTTAAAATTTGCTCTTCTATATATCCAAAATTGTGAATTGTCTTATTAAAAGCAATATTCCATTGAACTTCTTGCCATTTCGATAGGCTACTTTCACCCAAAGAACCTAAAGCTCCTGAAATTAATTTATTTGCTATTAAATATATGAACGCACGAAATTTTATATCATTATAAGTTAGTTGATCTGTTGTTTTAAATTTATTTTCAAAAATCTTGCTTAAAATAGTTTCATGAAATTTCCATATTATGGTCCTCCAATACCATGTTGTCAAAATACGAATCATTTTAGATATGCTTTTTAATTTTAACTTTTTCTTTTCCGAAATATATACATTATTATCTTTTCCTTTTAGGTATCCATATAATGACGATATATTATCATATTTTTTTTTAGAATAAAAATAAAATCCGACCAGAGTCATTGGCATATTAACCTGAGATGTGTAAATTCTGTCCAAAACTTTCATATATTTAGACAAAATTATTCCATTAACATAATCATACCAATTATTGGATATTATGTTATAGGGAATTTCTGGATCCAATTTGTCGTATGTCATCTTTCCAGCGGCTATAGATGTTCCCTTAAACACTCTTTTTTTATTCATTTTATCTTCTAATTTGTCCCAATCATTTACCTGTGTAAAAACACAAATATCATTTGTTATATAAATTGATTTTAATATTGACTCTAAATTTTTTACCCAATCACTAAAATAAATTGAAACAGGCTCTTCCGATTTTTTAGGAAAACCGGGTACCGTTCCACTAGGGTCAAAAATGCTCTCCCCGCCAAGAAAATTATTAACGGGGTCTCCAAATTTTTCTTGTATTGATTTAACAAGAAGTTGACATATTCTGTCTTTTTCCATTTTTGCATTTGCTATATTTATATGCCTTCTGGGAGGAGACACTAATTCAAATACATTTAGCGCGTCCGTTTCTACTGCCCAAACTTCCGTGATAATTTTTCCATCATCACTTTCATAAATATATTTACCTGTAAATTTATCCACTGATTTAGATTTCAAATCTGGAATTTGGCTAGCTGAAACACTCTGATCCTTGCTATATACCACAAATATTTTTGCGACATCGATGTGCAAAAAGCTAAAAACATCGCTATTATGCGAACAAAATTCTACTTCGTATCCATATGTATTATTTTTTATTTCCTCTCCACCGTTTTTAATTAAAACTTGAATTCCACTTTCTGGAAATTTGTATATAATCTCTTCATTTTCGCCTTTTCCGCCATTGTTTATAATTTCCATTTTTTATTCCTCCTGATCATAGGTGCGAAATTCCATTTCGACTGACGAATTAAGAGCTGGGCCTGGCTTCCGCCCCCTCACGCCACAGGCGGCACCCAGCCCTTCCAGGCGTCCCACCAGCATGGCGAGGGGTTGCTGGAGAGAAACCAATTGGCGCGGTTCACCCAGCCGTCGCGATATTCGAAATCCGGCGTGCCCGGCTGGCTGATGGATTGATAGAACTGCACCCGCGCGGCGGTCATTGCGTCGCAGGCGGGGGCGATGCCCTGGGCGGCGATATACTGGTTGACCAGCGCACTGGTTTCCGGCCCCGGTATGCCATCCTGGCTCGCCCCCACCAGCCCCTGCAGGCAGGAGACCGCCTGGCCCGGCCCCGATGTCCAGCCGAAATCCATGACAATGGCCACCAGCGGGCTCCAGGTCAGCTGGTTCAGGCCGGGTCCCTGATAGAATTGCGTTACGGCAATATCGGCGGCCACGGCCAGCGTGACGCCCTGCTGCATCTGGCTGGCACTCAGGCTGCAGGGATCGACCTTCAGATAGGCACCATAAACATCGGGCGTCACGCCCCGCATGGTGCCGATCAGCGTGCTGCCGCCCGCAGCGCAATTGGCATAATTGCCCGTATCATTCGGATCATCCTCCCATAGCCCTTCCCATTGGGCGATGGCAGTCTGGAAGGCGGTGGCGGGAGTGGGATAGGCCATTGTCGGAACTCCTTCTTTCACCTTTATTGACGGGTGACCGGCACAGGCGGCGTCAGGCGCCCGGCATCAGGCCGGTCAGCGCCTGTTCGGCCGCCGCCATCGCCTGATTCACCGCATCCTGGGCGGCCTGTTCCGCGTTGGTGGCACTGCTGGTGGCGCTGGCGGCGGCGGCCATGGCGGCATCCACCTCCCGCTGTGCCGCCTCCATCCAGGAAGCAGGGCCACCGCCGGACGGGATGGCAGCAGCCGACACCGCGCGCTGCACGCCTTCTTCCGCCGCGCGCATGGCGGCAACAATGGCATCCTCCGCTGCCTGCATGGCCGCACTGATCGGGTCCGGAGGGGCGGCAACCGGGGCCGGGCCACCCGGCAGATCGGGCGCGGGCGGAAGGGGAGCGGAGGCGTCGGAAATGTCGGTCATGGCATCCTCATTCCGGGAAGGGGGCATCAGATCATGGCAACCGGGGAGGCGGCTTGCCGCCGGAACAGGCGTGTGGTGATGGACCCGTCCGGCCCCAACACCAGTTCGCCGTAAAGACCATTATTCTCGATGGGGAAAAGACAGGTGGCGCCATCCTGCGCCATCTGCCCCCGGCTCGGCAGGTTCGCCGCCAGAAAGCTCTGCCAGCTCCCCATGTAATCATTGATGGTCTGCTGGGCCTGAGCGGCGTTGCCCCCGGTATAGTTGGAATAGATCATGATCGTGGCCACAGCTTCCGAAAGGCGGGCGAACCCCACCTGCTGGCCCTGGCGCTGCCAGGCCTGCACCGCCGCCGCCACCTCCCCCGGCCCCACCAGCCCGGCGACCGAGGGGCATTCCAGGGTGGAAAATAGCAGGGGCAGCAGGGTCGTCAGCGCCGTCGATGCCATCTCGGTCTGCGTGGCAGCCGGGGCGGATTGGGCCGACATCCTGGTCACATAGCCCAGGAACGCGGTGTAGTAATCCGCAAATTCCGCTGCAGTGCGCGCCTGCTGTACGGCGAACTGGGCCGCCGTCTGGTTGGTCGGGCCGGAGCCGCCGGCATCGGGGAAACCCAGCATGCCATGCAGCGTCAGGGTGGTACGCAGATCCAGTGCCTGAAACAGCGGATTTCCCGCCACGCCCAATTGCGTCAGCAGGTTCTGCACGCCGGCCAGGTCCTGGGCGGTGACCAGCTTGTTGCGCGACAGGATGATGGAAAGCTGCGCCGCCAGGGTCGGGTCCCCCGTGCCGGTTGTTTCCGCCTGGGCCAGAACCCGCAGGTCCGCCGGGTCCATCGTCTGCAATTTCACCGGGCCGACCATCAGCCCGATCATCGGCAAAACGGTATAGGGCGATCCGTGCAGGCCCTGCTGCACGCCGTCGATAAGCCGGCTCTCATCGGGAAACGCATACTGGAACCCGGATTGCCCCGCCCAATCCACCCATTCCAGCCCGCCATCGACAAATGCCATGGCAAACCGCGTGGTTTCCGTCAGGTCACCCCGCCCCATCACCGGTTTGTTCGCGATCACCAATGTCATGATACCCTCTTTTCAACCGTCAGCCGGCGGGAAAACTCTTCAGAACGGTGGAAGCCGCCACGCCGATATTGCTGAAATCCTGCGTCGCCGATGCCGTCATCTGCTGGGCCAGGGTCAGCGCCTGGGCATAGCGCTGGTCGCCGGTGGCCAGAAACTGCGCCATGGCGACGCCAGAAGCGGTATTGGCAATGGTGGTGGCATTGCGCAACGCGTCGGCAGCATCCTGCACCGCGATGGCCGCCGCCTGGGCAACGGATTGATAGGCTTTGCCAGCACCGCTGGTGAGCACCACCTGCGGCGACATCGTTGCCTGCTGCACTTGGTTGATCACGTCGATGATCTGCGGATTGACTTTGGTGATATCGGCCATGACGGGTCCTCATGCTGCGGGATCGGGCCGGTCGGCGCTACCGGGGGCCGCGATAATCTGTCGATGGTCTGTCTTGCGCGGGCATCGTTTCCGGCATTGCCTGTCACCCACCCGGCAGGAGCCCCCGAAGCTGCCGGAGCCAACGGGCCCACCGTGCCCGGCATCCGGCTTTTTCAGCCCTGTCCACGCTGATACCGGCCACGGAGCCGGCAACCGGGTGGTCGCGGGCCAGTCAGTCATCGCCCGAATAACTGTATGGGGCATAGGCAGAATATGAACCGGCCGGATCGCTTGAACTGCTAGGGGGCGGGCTGCTGGAACTCGCGGGGGAGGGCGGTGCCGGGCCTGTCGCCAGCTGCACCAGCTCCGCCAGGGCGGCATTGGCCGTGGCTGCATCTGCCCCCGACTGCTGGGCCAACTGGCGCAGCCAGGCGATGCCCGCCTGCGCCTGGGCCATGGCGGCAGCCTCGGCAGCGGCCATGTTCGATGGCGGGTTTGGGCCGGCCAGCGGGGCCACCTGCGGTGCTGGGGGTGCCGGTGGCGGAGGCGGCGATGGCATCGGAAACGGCACTGCCAGCATCTTGGCACAGGCGGCCGTGACGGCGGCATTGGTTGTCATGCCAGCGTTCTGCTGGCGGCTGACGGCGTTGTACATCGCCATGGCCATGGTTTCGACCATGACCGTATCCAGCATGCCAAAGGCCTGCGATGGCGCCTGTCCTGTCATCAGTGTGGCGACACCGGCCACGCTGTCGACGATCTGGTCATTGACCAGGAAATTGTCAGCCATTGACGATCCCCAGGGTTAAGGGCTTGCGGTGGCGCTTTGCAGGATCATGGTAATCACCCGGCCCAGGGCGGCCTCGGCGATTGCTTGTCCGCGCTGCTGGTTTGCGGTGGCATTGGCCATCGCCAGTCCGGCGGCATGGGCGGTGGCGGTATAGACCATGCCCATGGCCACGGATGGCGCCATCGCGACATTCAGCACCGTCACATCGCTGATGGCCGATACCGGTGTAAGAGTTGAGCCACCGGCCATTGGCTTCCCATCTCAGCTGGCTGGCGATGCTGATCATGTGCGCGGGTCGGGCGCTATCCATCGCAAAGACAGCAGCCCGATCCGCGCAGGGCCGGTTAAACCAGCCCGAGGATCTGCGTGGTGGCCACGCCGGTAGTCGCCGTATCGATCGACAGCAGGGTCGAGATGCCCTGGGTGGTGGCCGTCTGCATCGTCACATAGGACTGGTTCTGGTTGTTGGTCGCATTGTGGGCCGCATTGGACAGGGCCTGGCTGGTCACCACCATCAGGTTGCCCACGGCAACGGCGGGCGCATCGCCCAGAACCGCGGTGTTGACCTGGCTTACGCTGTCAGTGACCTGACTGTTCAGGGAAGTGGGAAAAGCCATGTTGAATTCTCCTGGTCAGTAGAATTGAAACAGATCAACTATCGAAAGGCATCATCGCCGCAGCTTCAGGAAGGCGGCAGCCGATGTTCCGGTATTCAGGGAGTAGAGCAGGGCCACGCCCGCTGTGGTTGCAGCCTGTGCCGTTACATACATCTGCTGCTGCGCCATCGTGGCATTATGCGCAGCATTCGCCAGGGCCTGGGCGGTGGCCTGATAGAGGTTTCCCATCGCCACCGCGGGAGCAGCGCCCACAACCTGGACATTGCTCTGGGTCACGCTGTCGGTGATCTGGTTGTTCACGGAAGTCGGGAAGGCCATGGGAACAACTTCCTAAAATCGTCAAGAAACGTCAGCAGGCACTATCTGGCCCGCCAGCAGAGCCCGCCCGGGCACCTGTTCAACGCCGTCAGGACGACAGGATGTCCTTCGTCGCCACGCCGGTCGACGCGGTGTCCAGCGAATAGAGGGTGGCGACGCCCATGGTGGTGGCGGCCTGGGCCGTCACATAGCTCTGCTGCTGGGCGTTGGTGGCGTTGTGGGCCGCATTGGCCAGGGCCTGCGCCGTGGCCTGATACAGATTGCCCATGGCCACCGCGGGCGCATCGCCCAGAACCTTGGTATTGGCCTGGGTCACGCTGTCGGTGATCTGATTGTTCACGGAAGTCGGGAAAGCCATTGCCTTATCCTTTCATCATCATTGTCGCCGGGGCTGGCCGGCCTTGTGGCGGAATGTCAGCGCGGTCAGCCCAGCCCCTTGACCCCGGTCTTCAAAATCTCCGACGTCGCCACGCCGTCCGCCGCCGTATCCAGCGAATAGAGGGTGGCAACGCCCATGGTGGTCGCAGCCTGCGAGGTCACATAGCTCTGCTGCTGGGCATTGGTGGCATTATGGGCCGCATTGGCCAGGGCCTGGGCCGTGGCCTGGAACAGGTTGCCCATGGCCACGGCAGGCGCGTCGCCCAGGACCTTGGTGTTGACCTGGGTCACGCTGTCGGTGATCTGATCATTAACTGCTGTCGGGAAAGCCATTTTATCGCCTCTATGTTCGGGTCCCGGTCGATGCCCCCGGAAGGGGCCGCGACCGGTTCCGTGTCGGTTTGATGCAGGCAGTGATTGTTTTTCGATGGTAAATGCGCGCCTATTCGTTTGATTGGGGCATATTACTATTGACGCGGGCATATTTGCTCTCATAGCGAGAGTGTCGGCACAGGCTTCCATAATTTAAGCGTTTTTCCATCGCCAGATACACCCTCGCTAGGTGTTTTTTGCCAGGATAACTAAGCTAAAAATCTGGACGATTTTAATGTTGATGACCAAATAATGCACGCCTAACCTAGGAAAAATGGCGCATCTTCTGGTTTGAACTAACCGTTTTATCGAATAAGTCGCCATTAATAATTTAATTATGAATGGTGATTAAGTGAACACCTACAATGGAAAAACGTTAAATAATGTATATGCCTGTCTGGTTCACGAAGAACGTGAATGCATACTCGATTTGATTATGAACATCCGGTTTCATGACGAAAAATCTCCTATATTATTATATAATGGCGGTCGCGATCCGGATTTGCTCGTTGGGCGTGAAATATGGAACAGGTTGGGGGTGGTGGTTCACCCCTCCCCCCAGCCAATGACCTGGGGGTATCTGCATAATTTCGCCTTGGACTGCATAAGATTTTCCATTGCGAATTTTAGGTTCGACTGTCTGACAATCGTTGATTCTGACCAAATCTCACTTCGATCCGGCTATTGCGCCCATTTGGGTCATGCTTTAGCCCAATGGCCGTCGGCAGGCGTGCTGGGTGCGGTTAGTGGCCCCCACGGACGGCGCAATGCCCCTCCCCCCGCCCAACGCATCTGGGATGAATATGAGCTGTGGAAACCCTTCCTCTCCCGTGGCCCAGGTGGGGAAGAGGGCTCTATCCATTCGCTGTTCTGGCCCTCCACGGTCTTTACTGAACGCGCGGCCCGCGACCTGTGCGACCTATGGGACAGGGAGCCGGCGTTGCGGGCCGCCTTGGGACGCACCAAGGCATGGGCAACGGAAGAGGTGGTGCTGCCGACCCTGGTGGCAATGATGGGTTACGAGGTCCGCCCCAGCCCTTGTTCCTTCGATTATGTGAAGTTCAGAAAAGCCTTTACGGCGCACGATCTGGATCAGGCGCTGGCGCGCCCCGACGCATTCTGGATGCACCCTGTTCCCCGCCAGATGGGGCACCCGTTGCGGATTGCATTGCGGGAGCGAACGCAGAATTACAGGAGAAGTGTGCCCATGCGACCGGATCAGTCCCATGATCTTGCAACCTTTGGCAACCCGCCGCTGCTGCTGGTTTCTGACATTCTGCGGATCATGCATGGCATTCCCGGCTGGCTGCGGGACGAGGAAGCCGATTTGCTGATCGCCGTTCTGTCGCGGATCGTTCTGGGCCGCCCCGGCCCCCATACAATCGTGGAGGTTGGCAGTCACCGGGGGCGCGCGACCGTTGTTCTGGCTAATGTTCTTCGCCAACTGGCACCGGACTCCCGGCTTTATGCGATTGATCCCCATGATGGCCTGGTTGGTGCGGCTTACCAGCAGCTTTATTCAACCGGCCCCACCTTGGCGTCTTTCCAGCAGAATATTGAAAATGCCGGCGTGGCCGACATCATCACGCCTATTGTTTCGAAAACGGGTGACTTGGGTTGGGAGAAGCCGGTCGAGTTCCTGCTGATTGACGGGCTGCATGATTATGCCAGTGTTGCCAGTGATTTCAGAAGCTTTGAGCGTTGGCTGGTTCCTGGCGCCTGCATCGCATTTCACGATTATGCGCCTTCATTCCCAGGGGTGCTTCGGTTCGTGGACGAATTGCTGCGCCAGCCCCGCTATCGGCCTGTCACCCTGCGGGGCAGCATGATGCTTGTGCAATGCCTGTCACCGCAGACATAGGGATGGGTTACAAAATCCCAGTCCTGTTAAAGCCTGCCGCCTGAGGGCGAGCCCCCTCTCCAGGGCACGCGCCCTCTGTCGTCACCCCGATACGCTTCACATCTCCAGCATCCCGACAATTACGGTGGCATCAGCCCTGCCGATGCAGATACTGATCACTCTTCAGAATGCGCCGGGGCCCGGCAATGCCGGAATGCCACCTCGTTGCACCCTGCCCCGATCAATCCGGTAACCGGAGCGCCCAATACCCATGCAGACCATCGCCGCGCTGATGGCAGATGCCGTTGCCCAGCACGATGCCGGCCATACCGCACCGGCAGAGGCGGGATACCGCGCCGTGCTGGCCCGGCAGCCGGATCATGGGGAGGCGCTGCACCGGCTGGGTATCCTGTATCTGCAAACGGGGAACGCGGGGGCGGCACTGCACATGCTTGATGCCGCCCTGGCCGCCGAGCCCGCCAACCCTGCCTATCATTCCAACCGCGCCAGCGCGCTGCGCCGGCTGGGCCGGATGCAGGAAGCGCTGGAGGCCTGCGTACAGGCCCTGCGGCTGTCCCCGGATTTTGCCGATGCCTATGTCAATCTGGTCAATACCCTGGACCAGATGCGGCGCTATGGCGATGCCGTCAAGGCGCAACAGCAATTGATCCTGCTGCGGCCCTTTTCCGGGGAGGCCCGGCTGCAGCTCGCCCGGCTGCTGATCCTGGACAATCAGGCCGAAGCGGCGATTGATGCGCTGTACGAGTTACTGGGAATGCAGCCGCTGTCGGTGGCGGCTTATGTCAATATGGGTGTGGCGCTGCGGCGGCTGGGCCGGCTGGAAGAGGCGGAAGCGGGCTACCGCACGGCCCTTGGTTTTGCGCCGGATGATCCCGGCCTGCTGTGCAATCTGGGGATCGTGCTGCAGGACCGTGACCAGTATCGAGAGGCGATTGAGTGCTTCCACCGCGCCATTGCCCGCCAGCCGGACAGCGCCACCGCCTATCTGAACCTGTCCGTCGCCTGCCGGGAGGAAATGCGCACCGCGGAATCGGTAGCCGCCGCCCGCGCCGCCATCCGGCATGATCCCAGCATGGCCGCCGCCCATGCGGCGCTGGCCGTGGCGCTGCTGATGCAGGGCGATTACGCGGAGGGGCTGGCCGAATATGAATGGCGCAGCCGGATGCCGGATTTCCCCTCGCCCAAGCGGGATTTCACCACACCGGTCTGGGACGGGTCGGACCTGACGGGCCGCACCCTGCTGGTGCATGATGAACAGGGGGTGGGTGATGCGCTGCAATTCGTGCGTTATCTGCCGCTGCTGCGGGATCGGGGCATTGATGTTGTGCTGGAATGCAACAGCCAGCTGACCCGCCTGCTGACCCAGATGCCGGGTTTGGGCCGGGTGGTGGGCCGGTACCAGCCGCTGCCGCCCCATGATGCCCATGTGTCGCTGCTCTCCCTGCCCTATCTGCTGGGGGCGCGGGTGGATAATATCCCGGCCCAGGTGCCCTATCTGGCCACTGAGCCGGCGCTGGAAGCGGAATGGGCGGCCAGGCTGTCAGGCTTTGCCGGGCTGAAGGTGGGGCTGGTCTGGGCCGGCAATCCGGAATTCAAGGCCGACCGGCTTCGCTCCCCCGGGTTGGCGGCCTTCCGGCCGCTGCTGGACGTGGCGGGCGTGTCTTTCTTCGGCCTGCAGAAGGGGCCGGGACGGCGGGATCTGGAAACGATCGGGCCCCTGCCCGCCTGCTTCACCGATCTGGGCCCCGAGATCGGGGATTTTGCCGATACCGCCGCCATCATGGCCAATCTGGACCTGATCATCACATCCTGCACCGGCCCGGCGCATCTGGCCGGCGCGCTGGGGCGGCCGACCTGGACGGTACTGCCCTTCTCCCCCGACTGGCGCTGGCTGGAAGACCGCACGGACACCATCTGGTACCCGACCATGCGCCTGTTCCGCCAGGAAAGGCGCGGCGACTGGGCCCCCGTGCTGGCGCGGGTGGCCGAGGCGCTGGCCATTAACTCCAGGGAATAAAAGGCCGGATACCGCCGGCTTCCATGTCCGGCCCCACGCACAGGCGGGCACGCTGATTCAGCCGGGCGGCCAGTTGGCTGAAGCCGCTGGCCGCACTGATGCCGACGATGTCGGCCTGGGTCAGCACATGGAAATCCTGCAGATATTCCAGCCCCGGCCAGGAGGGGGCCGCATCGTCCAGCGTTACCGGCCGGAATTCCCGGAAGGCGGCGCGCACCGCCGGGATGTCGTCGCTGGCCAGATAAAGCACGGGCCGGTCCAGGGTCGGCCACAGGGTGCGCAGCCAATCGACATACCAACTGGTTTCCGTCACCGGATAGCCATACTGAAGAAAATCGCCCCGCCGGATATGGATGGCGACGATGGTGCGCCCCACGGCGCGCAGCGTATCGACCGGCGGGTCGATCCAGGGGGACCATTGCGGGCGCGGACGCAGCCAGGACCGCACCCGATCGCGATATGCCAGCGGGTAATCATAGAGAAACAGCGGCGACAGCAGGTCGCGATCCACCACCGCCGGCCCCTGGTTTTCCCCCGTCAGGGCAGCGTTCAACACCCGGCGGGCAAAGGGCCAGGGCGGCAGCGGGCCGCTGGGGGCCGGATCATCCAGGTCGAAATAGGCGCCGCCTACCCAATCCGGCGTTTCCAGCACACAGCCCTGTTTTTCCGCATAAAGCCGCATCAGCACATATTCCAGCACATTATGGGCAAAGCGCCCCCGGTTGCCCAGGGTGCTGGAGGTCAGGCGCGGCCGGTCGGGCGTCGGATTGGCCGGGCGCTGCCAGTGCCAGCCCTGCTGGCGGCGGGTGCGTTCCAGGGCGGCCAGGGAGCGGATGGTGAAGGTCCAGCAATTATCGGTGCGCAGTGGTTCCAGCCGGGCGGCGGCGGCCGCCGGGTCGGCCCCTTCCGCCAGATCCAGTGCCGACAGGGCGGTCAGGCATTCAATCGCATAGTGGCGGCCGGCCAGCGGCACGGTCGCCAGCCGGGTGAACAGGCTGCGCGCCTCCGCCCGGCGGTCCCCACGCAGCAGCAGCGCGTAGAGCAGTTCCAGGCAGGTTGAAACATCCGTGCCATCCAACGGCAGATAGGTAGCCAGGGCCGCCTCTGCCGCCGCGTCCTGCCCCTGGTCCAGCAGCACTGCCACCACCCGCGACCGCGCCACCGCCAACCCCAGCCGGGCGGCGCGGCGATAGCAGGCCAGCGCGCCCTCCAGATCGACCAGCCGATAGCGCAGATTGCCCAGGTTGAACCAGATTTCCGGCGTGCCGGGGGACAGGCTGGCCGCGCGTTTCAACGCGATCAGCGCGCCCCCCGTATCATCCTTTTCCAGCAGGGCATTGCCCAGCCCCATCCAGGCGGACAGCAGGGTGGGATCGAGTTCCAGCGCCCGGCGCTGGCAGGCGATGGCCTCCTCTATCCTGTCATGCTGACGCAGCAGCAGGCCCAGATCATGCTGGATATCGGCCCGGTGCGGGGCCAGCCGCCCAGCCCGGCGCAAGGCCCGGATGGCCCCGGCGCGCCCGGCACCGCCATGGCCGGCGGACGCGGACCCCAAAGCATACCAGGCGGCGGCATTGGCCGGGTCCAGCGCCAGCACCATCCGCCATTGCGCATGGGCCGCTGCCCCATCGCCGCCGGCCAGCAGAATGTTGGCCAGGTTCAGCCGGGCTTCGATCAAATGCGGGGCCAGGGCCAGGGCCCGGTGGATCAGCACCATCGCCGTGTCCCGCCGCCCCGCCTGCCGTTCGGTCAGGCCCAGCAGGTGCAGGGCATCGGCATTGCCGGGGTCCGTCTCAAGCACTTGCCGATAGGCAGCGGCGGCCCGGTCGATCCGCCCGGCGCGATGATCGGCCAGCGCCGCCGCCAGGATGTCGGCCGTCATCGGCTTGCCCGCCGTCTGGCCCGGATCAGATATTGCTTTCATCCGTCAGGTCGACGGCCCCATGGCGGAACGGGATCCAGTCCTTCAGTTCAGCCGAATAGTGCAGCCCATAGACCGATTTCAGAAAAATCCGATCCAGCTTAGGGCTTTCGCGCAGGGTGCGTTCAGTGTCAACCAGGGGGGAGAGGGCGAACAGCTTCTCCCACAACTCCGTTGCTTCCACCGCGCGGCCTGCCTTTTGCACATAGTCGCGGGCGGCATCGCTCAACTGCCAGGTCTCCTCGACCTTATCGTAATAGCCCATGACCGGTTTCCCCTGGTGACGCATGTCGCAAGACAGATACAGAAGCCGGTCAGGCCCGGCAAGGTTTGGCGGCGGCCTTGGCGCGGGCCATCTCCGTCAGGGCTGCCGTCACCGCCTGAAAGACCGGTTCCCAATCCAGGTCGCTGGTCTGGCGGAACAGCCGCATACTGGGATACCAGGGCGTGCCCTGCCCCCGGTCGCCATAGACCCAGTAGGGCATATATTGCACCAGATTCCAGATCGGCGTGCCCAGAGAGCCGGCCAGATGGGCGGTGGAACTGTCGGTCATGATGACCAGATCCAGTTGCTCCACCAGCGCGGCGGTGTCAGCGAAATCATCAATATGCGGGCCCAGCGGCGTCACCAGCAGGGGGGAGGCCAACCCGGCCAACTGTTCTTCCGGCGGCCCCTTCTGCAGGCTGTAGAGCCGCACGCCCGGCACGGCCCCAAAGCGCAGGAACCGCGACAGGCTGGTGGCGCGCCGCGCATTATCGGCAAAGGTGATCCGGCCCGACCAGATGATGCCGACGCGCAGCGTCCCCGGTTCCGCCGGTCCCAGCACCCGCGCCGCCTTGGCGCGTGCATCGGGCGGGATATGCAGTGACACCGGCGGCGGCACCGCATCGATGGTGGTGCCACACAGATAAGGCAGGCTCATCTGCGAGGTCTGGACGTCAAAATCGGGAAAGGCCGACCCGGCGGGGACAAACTCATCAACCGGCAGCCCGCCCAGCACCCGGCGCAGTTCGGGATGGCATTCAAACAGGATACGCCCGCCCCGCGCCTTGACCAGCGGCACGTAGCGCGCGGCCATCAACGTGTCGCCAAACCCCTGCTCGGTGGACAAAAAGATGCGCCGCCCGTTCAGCGGGCTGCCATCCCAGGGCGTGCCAGGCGTCGGCCTGGTGCGGTAACTGGCAATCAGGCGGCGATATTCATAATCCCGGAACCCTTCCGGATAATGGCCGACCTGCAGCAAGGTCAGCGCCCGTTCCCAGCGCAGGGCGGGGGAGTTCGGCTCTGCCGCCAACGCCTTGTCAAGCAGCAGCAATGCCTCGTGATAGGCAGTGGATTTGCGTTTGCTGATGGCGGCGTTGAACAGTAATTGCGGGCTGTCGGGCAGCAGGCGCATCGCCCGGGCATGGGCGTCGGCTGCTTCCGTATGGTGGCCAGTGTCAGTCAGCAGGTTGCCCAGGTTGGACCAGGTACCGGCATTGCCCGGATCATATTCCAGCCCGCGCCGGTAACAGACCAGCGCTTCCTCATTCCGTCCCTGCCGGCGCAGCAGCACGCCCAGGGTACTCCACGCGGCCCCGTCACGCGGGTTGACGCGCAGCATCTCATCCACCTGCCGGCGCAGCGTATCCTCACTGGCGGCTGGTGTCGGGGATGTTGTGGAAGAGGGGGGGATGGTGGCAGGCGGCGCTTCCGCCACCGCCACCATCGATTGAGAGCCCGAGGAGGAAGCCGGCTGGGGGGCCGGCTTCCCATGATCGGTGGTGGGGGCGCGCTTCTTCTTCGATGTCGCGTTCATTCAGCCAACCGCCTGTTGCTTACCAGGCGAACCGGGCCTGGGCGGTCAGGGCATGCTGGGTGCGGTTATCGCTCAATTCCGCATCATACCGGGCGGACAGGCGCAGATTATTGGCCAGCGCCATGGTCAGGCCGCCACCCAGCACCGCGCTGTCACGGCCCGGTTCCGCCGCGCGCACGGTGAAGCTCTGCCCCAGCAGGGTCTGGCGGGTATTGTAGCCGGGCTTGGACAGGTCATGTTCCCAGCGGGCCGACAGTTCCGGCAGCAGCACGGCGCCGCTATCCAGCGCCACCTGATGGCTCAACCGCACGCCCAGGCCACCGCGCAGGTCGGCATGCCGGTCGCTGTCAACCGACAGGTTCAGGAAGTCAGCACCCGTCTCGGTGAAGGCGTCGGCGTCGCTGTCATCATAGCGCAGGAAAGCGGTCGGGGTGATCACGGCATTGCCCAGGGCCACACGGTAACCGGCTTCCAGGCCAGCCCCGATGCTCTTGCCGTCGGTCTCACCATTGGCGGTGCGGGTCGTGCTGCCGATGGTGATGGCGCGGGTCGTTTCATAATTGCTGAAGGTCATGCCGGCCTGGGCATCGACGAACAGGGCATCCCGGCTCCAGCCCAGATAATTGCCGACATAATAGCTGTCGATATTGGCCCGACCGCTATCCTGGCGACCCGTCACCTTGCTGTCGGCATAGCCAAGGGCGAAGCCGACGCGGAATTCATCGCTCATGCCATAATCAAGGCCGGCCATGCCGCCCGCCGAGCGGTGACGGAAACCGGGATTGTTGCCATCATCGGTGGTGCGCGCCCGGTTGCCGAAAGCACGGCCCCAGCTCTGCCAACCGGTGCCACCGCCATGCAAGCCGCCCTGGCGGGTGGCGACCATGTTGCCGAAACCACGGCTGACATCAACGGCAGCCAGCGGCAGATTGGCGTTGAATTCACCGGAAACGCCGCCAAGCGCGACCGCCAGCCCGTCCATGCCCAAGGGGATCAGCGCATTCAGCAACGGCCGCGCCGCAGCGGTGCCGGATGCTTCCAGCGTATCGACAACGGCACCCGCCGCCGCCTGATTGCCGGTCAGGCCGGCCAGCCCGCGATAAGAGGCCGCAGCGACATAAAGATCGACGCTGGTCGGGTTGTACAAGGCGACAACGCGCGTACCCGCCGCCAGACCTGCCGTGGGCTGGGTGATGGCGGCGAATGTGCCGTTAACACCGCCTTCGGCCTGGATGACGCCGGCCAGACGCTGGCCCAGGCTCAAAGTATAGCTGTTGGTGCCCTGCGTTTCACCAGGGGCATAGGTGATACCGCGCAGCACCGGCGTCAGCGTCACACCGCTGCCGATGGTGTAGCTGTTGCCAGCACCGGTGACGATGACGCGGGAATAATTGCCGGCGCCGTTGCCCGTACCCGGACCATCGATATCCAGCGCCAGGGTGGAACCGGCGGCCTGGGTCACCGGCGCGGTAAAGGTCAGCGTACCGGGGGAGTTACCGGGGCGCAGCGTGCCGGAAATGGTGGTGGCACCGGCAATGCTGCCACTGCCGCGCAAGGTGCCCTGCGTGCCGACGGTCACGGTGCTGGCGGCAGTGCTGTTGACGTAAAGCTGGCCGGAATCAACGGCAATGGTGCCACCCGTGACACCACCGGTCAGGCTGGTCTGGCCGCCATTGCGTACGATCACGGTGCCGCCAGCATTGTTGATGGCGCCCGACAGGGTGGTCTGCCCGGTAGAGGCGACGACCAGGGTGCCGGCATTGGTGATGGTGTTGGCAATGCTGTTCTGGCCACTGCCGGTCAGGGTCAGGGGCGTGGCAGCCGCCGCTGTATTGATAATCGTGCCGGCCAGCACGATGTTCGTGCCGCTATTGTCAATGGTGCCGCCCGTGGTGGCCACGTTCAGGGCCAGGGTCGCAGGCTGACCAGCCTGCCCCAGGGCGCCGGCGCTGGCCGGGCGCAGGGTACCGCCATCGAAGGTCAGCGTGCGGGTACCGGACAGGTTGGTGCCAACGCCGGCACTGTCCTCGGTGGTGTAGAAGGCCTGGTTCTTGTCGATCACGGCGCCCAGATTGCCGGTATCATTTGATGTGCAGCTCGGGCAGAGCGTGACGACGACATTGTCGATATTCTGGGCCGATCCTAAGGAATCCGCCACGAAGCGCAGCACCGACTGGCCGCTGAAGGCCTGAACGTTGAAGCTGTAGGTGGTCCAGTTCGTCGGCACGGCATTCTCGCCGGCATAATTGAAGATCTGCGCGTCGCCGAAATAGGCGCTCAGGGCTTCACCGCCCTCGCTCTTGAAATCGAAGGTTACCGTATATTTCGCCCCGGCCGTCGTGGCGACACCCTGGCTCAGCGCATTGGTGGAGAAAAGGAACTCCGCGCTGTTGCCGGTACCGTCAGCACCCACGCCCGCGCGCACGGCGCTGGGGTCAGTGGCCGTCCAATTATCGAAAATCACCGCATCGGAACCGGAAACCCGGGTCACGCTCTCAAACCCGCCATTGCAGATCAGCGCACCGCTGTCACACGTGGCGGCATTGGCCTGCGTGCTCATCACGGCGGGGATTGCCACACCCATCAACAGGGCGGCCTTGATCCCGGCCCCGACCTGAATTGCAACCGGCAGCCGGCGAGTAAAGCGTTCCATAATGAGGGCCCTTCCCAATTTGATTAACGGCATTTAAACAACATAACCATATCGGTTAATGAATAGTCTCAATACCGTATAAGCCGTTTTCTAACAACGACCATGTGCCGCGCATCATCACGCAAATATCTTGCAACTTAGTTAATTACTCGGCCAATCCCAATCAATTATTCCGATACATCGGGGCAATTTTCCTGGCCATTCGGCATAGGACATTCTGCCAGTCACCGGGGGATTTCGCCCTGAACATGTGGACGCAGTCATACCAGGGTGTTCTTTCTGGATGCTGCATCCAGCGCCAATCGGCCAGCCAGGGCAGTGCCAGGAGGGCGGGGCGCCCCATGGCACCGGCGACATGGATCATGGCGCTGTCGCAACTGATCACCAGATCCAGATTGGCGATGATGGCGGCACTGTCCATGAAGCTGTTGAAACCATTGTCCTGTTCCGCATCGGCGAAGCAGGTGATACCCAGCGGGCCGGCCAGCGTCGCCAACGGGTCCAGCCCGGTACGCTGCTGCAGGCTGAACAGGCGGATGCCGGGGATGGCGGCGATGGGGGCAAAGGCGGCCAGCGGGATGGACCTGTCGGGCCCGTTGGCGTGCCAGTTGATGCCAACCCGGAACCCCTCCCCCCCGATGCGCTGTGCCCAGGCGGCGACCAGATCGACGGGGGGATGCAGATAAGGCCGGTTGCCACCCGGAATGCTGTCCGCCTCCGTGCCGCACAGGCCCGGCAGGCTCATCAACGGGGCAAAGCAATCGGCGGGCGGCAGCGGATCGCCATGGCAGATCAACTGGTCAATATCCGGCACGCAGCCCAGTATGTCCCGCAGCACCGGCTGGCATTCGAACAGGGTGCGCGCCCCCATCCGCTTCAGCACAGACATATAGCGGATGAATTGCAGCGTATCGCCCAGCCCTTGTTCGAAATGAACAAGGATGGTCTTGCCGGCCAGGGATGAACCGTCCCAGCGCGGCAGGTCGGGGAAATCCCGTTTCCAGCCCCACACCGCCTGCCGGTCGCGCCAGTCATAATGCGGCCAGCCTTCCTGCAAGCGGCCCTGGCCCATCAGGCAGGTGCCCAGGTTCTTGTGATATTCCGCCACGGTCGGGGCCAGCCGGATGGCCCAGCGATACCAGATCGCGGCCTCCTCCGGCCTTTTCTGCCGCCCGATGGCGCCGCCCAGATTATTGGCGATGGATGCCATGTCCGGCCGCAGCACCAGTGCCAGCCGATAGGCCCGTTCCGCCTCCGCTGGCCGGTCCAGTGCCATCAGCGTGTTGCCCAGACGAAAGGCGGCGTCGGGATAATCCGGCTGTTGCCGTACCAGCCGGGTCAGCAGGGACAGTGCCGGTTCCGGCTGCCCCTGCGCTGCGGCCAGGCTGCCCAGCCGGAACAGCGTATGGGGATGGTCGGGGCGCAGGCGGTGGGCCGCCGCCAGCACCGGCAAAGCGGCCGAGCCCTGCCCGTCATCTTCCAGCGCAATGCCCAGGTTGAACAAGGCCACGGGATGGTCAGGCATCAGGCGCACAGCGGCGGCGAAATGGCCGGCAGCCTCCCCCGGTCGCCCTGCCGCGTGGGCGGCGATGCCGGCTTCGACATGCAGACGGAAATCGTCGGCCATTCCCTGCTTCCCCTCCGCCCCTTCCATTTGCGGGCTGCCACCCATGCTTATACCAAGAGCCACGGATCATGACTCTTGGTATTGACCCGTTCCCTCAATCGCCGGGCGCTGCCTCCGGCAGCTTGGCTTGCGCGCACATGGGTGCGCGGGCCGGCGGTCGCCGGCCTCCAAGGGTCATGTCCCATGCCCCTTGGTATCAGGCACTGACAAGCGGCTTGGCAATGACGGCCCACGCCTTCATGCTCCCGCCGCCCGATCCCGGAGAGAAAACGCCTTGCCCCCCGCTTCCCCGCCCGACCTGCTGCGCGCCGTCATGGATGCCTATCGCCAGGGCCGGCTGGCTGAAGCGGAAAGCCTGTGCCGCCATTTGTTACAGCAGGACAGCGCCCATGTCGGCGGCCTGTTCATGCTGGCCGTGCTGCGCATGGCAGCGGGGGATAATGACGCGGCGGCGCACCTGTTCCGGCGCACCCTGGTGCTGTCACCCGCCATCGCCGATGCCTATGGCAATCTGGCGGCCATCCGGCAACGCCAGGGGGCCGTAAAGCAAGCCGCCCGCCTGCTGGACCATGCCCTGGCCCTGTCGCCGGACAATGCCGGCTGGCGGGCCAGCCGCGCCCTGCTGCGGCCGGAAGGGGCAGCAGCGATCGGGGATTGCCGGCGCGCGCTGGTGCTGGCACCGGGCCTGTCCGCCGCCTGGCGGGCCCTGGGCCATGCGCGGCGTCAGGCGGGCGATGCGGTGGGGGCCGCCACCGCCTTCGACCGCGCCTATCGCACCGACCCGGCCTTTCCCCTGACGCAGGATGAAGCTTTCACCTGCCAGCTGCTGGCGGCTGACTGGCGGGATTATGATGGGCAGCGTCAGCGCCTGCTGACACGTATCGACCAGGGCGGCCCCGCCCTGCCCCTGTTAACACAATGGATCGGGGCCAGCCCGGCGCAGCAACGCCGCGCCGCCGAGCGTGTGTGGAGCCAGCAGGGCCAGACGCCTTCCTCTGTTTCCCCTGCGGCCCCACCTTGGGGTGACAAGGATAAGGACCGGTTAACCGTCGCCTATCTTTCCGCCGATTTCCACGACCATGCCACCGCCTATCTGATTGCGGAACTGTTTGAACAGCATGACCGGCAGGGTTTCCGCATCCTGGCCGGCAGCTATGGCAGGGAAGATGGCAGCGCCATCCGCCAGCGCATCCAGGATGCTGTGGACGGTTTCCACGATCTGGCCGGCATGGGCAGCGGGCAGGTCGCGGCCTGGGCAGCGGCAGAGCAGGTGGATATTCTGGTGGACCTGAAAGGCTATACGGCGGGCGGGCGGCTGGATTTGCTGTCACGCCGGCTGGCCCCGATACAGGTGGCCTATCTGGGCTATCCCGGCACAATCGGCGGTGGGGTGCTGGATTATCTGATCGGCGATCCGGTGGTGACGCCACCCGATCACCAACCCTTTTATCATGAGAAGCTGGCCATCCTGCCTGACTGCTATCAGGTGAATGACCGCAAGCGCCCCCTGCCCACCGTGGCACCCGACCGCACCGCCCTGGGCCTGCCGGAACGGGGCTTTGTGTTCGGCGCGCTGCATACGCCGCAGAAGCTCAATCCCGCCCTGTTCGCGCTGTGGATGCGGCTGCTGCGCGCCGTGCCGGACAGTTGCCTGTGGCTGTACAATCCGCACGGGGCCGCCGCCGGGAACCTGCGGGCAGCCGCACAACAGGCCGGGGTGGACCCGGCCCGGCTGGCCTTTGCCGGCCCGGCACCGTTAGCGGTGCATCTGGCGCGTTATCGAGCCATCGACCTCTGCCTGGACAGCTTCCCCTATACCGGCCACACCACCACGTCGGATGCGCTGTGGATGGGCGTGCCCGTGGTGGCCCTGCTGGGTGATGGCTTTGCCGCCCGCGTATCGGCCAGCCTGCTGCGCGCCGTCGGGCTGGCCGAGTTGGTTGCCACCGATGCGGCAGAATATGAAGCGCTGGCCCTGGCACTGGCGCGGGATGCCACACGGCTGGCAAGTCTGCGGCAACATCTGGAACAGGTGCGCCCCACGGCCCCCCTGTTCAACACGCCGCGCTTCACGGCGCATCTGGAAGATGCCTACCGGATGATGTGGGCCCGCCACCGGGCGGGCCTGCCGCCGGACACCCTCAGCCTGCCGCCACGCGCCTGACCAGGGCGTCGCGCACCCGCGCCATTACCGGCCCCCAATCACCGAGCTTTTCCTGCCGGAACAGGCACATGGTCGGATACCAGGGGCTGTCCTCCCCCGCCTCCAGCCAGCGCCAATCGGCATTCAGCGGCAGCACGGTCCAGACCGGGCGGCCCATCGCACCGGCCAGATGCGGTGGTGCGGTGCAGGAGGAAATGACCAGATCAAGATTGGCCATGATGGCGGCACTATCGGCAAAATCCGCAATCGCCGGCCCCAGATCAGTGAAATGCGGCCCCAGCCGCCCGGCCATCCCGGCCAGATCGCGGCGTCCACCCCCCTTCTGCAGGGCGAAGAACTGCACGCCTTGCACATCCAGCAGCGGCAGGAAGGCCGCCAATCCGGGGGAGCGGCGGCGATCATCCTTGAAATCCGGGTTGCCGGCCCAGACCAGCCCCACCTTCAGACCGCCACCACCCGCCAGCCGCGCCGCCCAATGCGCCACCAGCCCCGGTTCTGCCGCCAGATACGGCACCGGGGCGGGGATGTCGTCCAGCCCCAGCCGATGCGGCAGGCTCATCATCGAAACATGGGCGTCGTGGGACGGCAGCGGATCGCCCCGCGCCACCACGCCGTCAATGCCGCACAGGCTGGCGAACAGGCGGGCCAGCGGGCGGGCGCATTCCACCACCACCCGCGCCCCGCGCTGTGCCAGCAGCGGGGCAAAGCGGGCAAACTGTATCCCATCGCCCAGCCCCTGTTCATCATGGACCAGCAAGGTCAGCCCGGCGGGATCGCCGCCTTTCCAGACGGGCGAGGGATAGGGCTGTTCGGGGCGCGCATATTCCTTCAGCCGCGTGCGCCATTCATAGGCGGCGAACCCCGCCCGCACCTGCCCTTTCAACAACAGGCAGGTCGCCAGCAATGTGTTGGCCGGCGCATGGGCGGGATCGGCGGCCAGCGCTTGGCGGCAATAATCCATGGCCGCGTCGATACGGTTCTGGTTGCGCAGCACCAGCCCGAGATTGAGCCAGGCATCGGCGAAATCCGGCTTCAATCTTATGGCCCGGCGCAGCCAGGCCGCTGCCTCTTCATCGCGCCTGCCATCCTGTGACAGGGCCAGCCCCAGATTGTTCAGCGTCGCCGGCTCATCCGGGGTCAGCACCAGTGCCCGGCGATAGGCGTCCACCGCTTTCCCATAGCGCTGCTGGTTCTTCAGGGTGACACCCAGATTGACATGGGCGCGGGCGTCGTTCGGCGTCAGGCGCAGCAGGTCGCGCCACACGGTTTCCGCTTCCCCATCACGCCCCAATGCCATCAGCGATGATGCCAGCAGGAAGCGCTGCAAGGCACTGTCCGGCATCCGCGCGATATAGCGGCGCAGCGGCACCAGCGCCCCTTCATGGTCGCCCAGGTCCAGCAGCACGCTGGCCAGATTATGCTGGGCCATGTCCATGTCGGGGTCGATCAGCACCGCTTCCCGCCCGGCAATGGCGGCCTGATCCAGTTGCCCCAGCGACCGCAGGGCTGTGCAGAGGTTGGTGAAGGCCGCCGCATTGCCATGCCGCCGCCGCAGCGACCGGGCCAGCAGCGGCACGGCCCCCGCCGCATCACCCCGCGCCAGCACCAGCGCACCCAGGGCGCTCAGCAGGTCCGGGTCTTCCGGCCGATCCTGCAGCGCGCGGCGATATTCGGCTTCCGCCGCACCTTGCGGATCAGTGCCGCCGCTCATCCCGTCCCCTCCGGGGCAACCCAGCCTTTGGCGATGAAATCCGGCAGCAAAGCGCGCAGGGCGGCGGGGAAATGATCGTCGATCGGCACGCGGGCCAGGGCCGTCCACATACCGGGAATGGCCCCTTCATCAAACCGCCCGGTGGCGAAGAACCGTTCCAGCCGCGCCCGGTTGGCGGCATCATCCTGCCCGAAACTGCCAATCATCTCCCGATGCGCAAAGGCGTCCAGCTTGGCCAGGAACCGGTCGATCCCGCCCATCCAGGTGAAATGCCAGCCGGCGGCGGGAAGGGGCTGGCCGATACGCTGCTTGGCCAGATAGCGCATATTGTTGGCCCCCACCCGCTGCACCAGCCCATAGGGGGCCGCCGCCACCGATATCCAGGGATCGGGGGACCGCAGGTTCAGGAAATAGAGATAGATATCCAGTTCCGGGGCGAACAGGGCGGGGTTGCCCGGCCCAGCATCGCGCAGATGCTGCACCACGGACGGGCGCAGAATTTCATCCGCATCGCTGATGATCACCATATCGTCCGGCCCGGCGGCGGTCAGGCCGCGCAGGATCGCCTGACGCTGGTGCCCTTCCCGCATCCAGGCAAAGCCGCCGGGATCATCGGCCACCACGACATGGATGATCTTGTCGGCATAGGCGGCGAAGCGCTGGCGGTTTTCCGCGAAATAAAGCGGCTTGGGCGTGCCGGCATGGGTATAGGTCGCCTCCACCAGCACGAAATGATCGACCACGGGCGACAGTTCGGCGAGCCGCAATTCCAGCAGGTCCAGCTCATTATAGAACTGGAAACAATCATAGATCTTGCGCCCGCCCGGCGGCGGGGTCGGCAGGGTCGGGGTGATGGCACCGGTGGCGTTGAACCAGGACAGGAAGGCATCATAGCCGCGCAACGTGCCCCACATCACGGACCGCTCGCCCTCGTCATTATCGTCCAGATGCAGCGATTGGCCGATCTGCCCGATCAGGGCCGATGCTTGTGCCTGCCAGCCGGGCTTGAGGCGACCATTGGCCCCATCGGTCATCACCGATCCCAGATTTTCCAGCATCAGGCGTTGCGCCAGGGCCAGCCGCGCCTGATTGAGCCTTGTGCCTGCCTCCCCGTCACAGCCAAGCGATGCTGCCTGCCGCAACAGTTCCACCTGTTCCGCCCGCCGCCCCTTCAGCCGGTGGCGTGCCGCCACCATGCGCAGCAGCAGGGCATGGCGCTGGTTGGCGTCACGGGTGGCCGCCGCCTGCCGGGCGAGGCTGGCATCCTCGCCCAAGGCCGCCGCGACCTGGGCCATGGCAGGGAAAAGGCGGGCGGCCTCCGTCCCATCCAGGGAGCTTGCGCTGGCCAGGGTGGCGCTCTCCGCCGCTTCCAGCCAACCGGACAACAGCGAACGGGCCTGTTTGGTGGACAGCACCGCCGCGCTGTCAATCCGCAAAGCCGCATCTGCCAGGGTCAAAGCCAGCCCATGATCGCCCATGCCGTGGGCGGCAGCAGCGGCGGCCAGCCGGATGCCGGTATCGTCCGGCACGGCATCCGCCACCAGCAGGCAGGCCGCCAGCAGGGCGGGCGCGTCCCCGGCATTCTGGGCCTGCAGCGCCACCTGCCGGGCGGCTGCCACCAGCCCATCGGCAAAGGCCCCCTTGGCCAGCAGCGGCCAGACCCCGTGCAGCGCCGCAACACGCCGGGCCAAAGACGCCCCATCCTCCCCCGCCGCTGCACCGGCCAGCAGCGCCGGCATCCAGCCCTGCCATTCCGCCATCGGCACCGGCCCGGCCAACCGGTGGGCGCGCCCCAGCGCCAGCAGCGCGTCGGTCGCCCGCCCCTGTGCCGCCTGTACCTGCATCAATACCCGCCACGCCCCCAGATGGGCCGGGTCCAGCGCCAGCACCTGGGCGCAGATATCCACCATCCCGTCATGATGCTCCACCATCGCCGGGCCGCGCAGCCGGGCCAGCAGGCCCGGCACGTCAGCCGGCGGTGCCTGCCAGACCGTGGCATCCTGCAACCAGGCCAGCCATTGCGCGGCCCGCCGGTTCCAGCCCCCGGCGGCATCGGCCTGCCCCATCTGGGCCCGCAGGTGGCGGGCAGTGCCGGCAGGATCATCCCGGCGGCGGCGCAACTCATCCACCAGCGCATCAGCAAAGCGGGCGGCATGGTCCGCCGGATCAGCCGGCACCGGCAGCAGCCGGGCAAAGCCGGCAGCCGTCTCCGTCAGCGCACCCAGCCGGCTGGAGACGACAAGGCAGCCGGCGGCCATCGCTTCCAGCACGCTGATGCAGGAGGTTTCGGCAAAGCGGTTGGGATAGGCCAGGGCCGTGACATCGCGCAGGCCAGCCGCCAGCACCGGCTGGGTCACACCGCCAATATATTCCACCCCATCGGTCCGGCGGCACTGGTCATACAGCGCGCCATAGGGGTCGCGCGCCAGCGGCACCTGATAAGTTTCCAGGGAGGAATAAACGCGCAGCCGCGTGCCGGGAAGGGCGGCCCGGATGCGTGGCATGGCGGCCAGCAGCACATCCAGCCCCCGGAAGGGCGTGCTGGTATAGGCCAGGATGGGCGGCCAGGGTTTGGCCGCGACAATGTCCGCCTCGGCAGGAAACAGATCCGCAAAACAGGGTGACGGCGCGTTGCGCAGGATATGGCAGCGATGCCGGGGCAGCCGGAAGCGGCGGATGAAATCCTCCCGCTGCCAGCGGCTGACAAAGATAAAGGCGTCCCACATGCTGGCGATGGCGGGGTCGGCCAGCCCGGCCACCGCCGGCTGATCACCAGCATGTTGGGTCCACAGCACCAGCCGCCGGCCATCAGTCAGGGCGGCGCGCAGCCCGCGCACCCCCTCCGCATCACAGCCGCCCATCACCACCAGCCTGTCAAACCCGGACAGCCGGGATATGGGCATGGTGCTGTGATGATGGCACGAAACCCCCTCCACCCTGCCGGGCATTGTGGTGCCATTCACCAGCGTAACATCCAGCCCAAGCCGCGCCAGGGCGGGGGCCAGATAGCAGACGGCCGATTGCGTGCCGCCCAGCGGGGCGGTCCGCACTGTATCGGGCGTGTAATCGCCGAAGGTCGTGTCGAGGAAGGCGAGTTTCATGACCCTATGGACCGCACTATCGTTCCGCTTTTTCTTCCTGTTAGCATAATTTGACTGCTATGGGACGCATAGACGCGACGAAACCGGGCCGGGGAAAGCCATGCTGATCAACGCGGAGGAATCCCGCCGCCTGCTGGTGAATGATCCGACCCATCTTCTGGCGCTCCAGTCCCTGGCCGTGCATCGGCGGGATGCCGGCGATGGAATGCAGGCCATACGCCTTTATCGCCGCGCCTATCGCCTGCACCAGGACAAACAGGTCTTCGATCAGCAGGTGGAAGCCTCCTTGCATGTGGCGCTGAACCAGATTTCCACCCTGCTGAACCCCGGTCATTTTGATCAGGCGGTGCAGGATCTGGAATGGCTGGCCAGCTTCATCCCGCCATCGGGCCATCTGGCCCGGCTGCTGGCCACGGTCTGGCTGATCCAGGACCGGGAGGGCGATGCCATCGCCATGCTGCCGCGTGCCGGCATCACGGTGCCGGAAGAGAGCGGCCTGGCCATGGCGATGAAGGCGATCGACACCCATCGCCAGCAATATGGCGTCATCGGCACCGTGGTCATCCCGGCCTTCAAGGCCGCCGCAACCATCGTGGAAAGCCTGGACAGCATCCTGGCCACGCTTTCCCATTACCGCACCGCCTCGGGACGGGAAGATGCCCAGGTTTATATTGTGGTGGTGGATGATGGCTCCCCCGACGATACGGTGGATATCGTCCGCCGCTGGGGCCGGGCGCATCCCGACCAGGGGCTGGCCCTGATCGTCAATAACCAGAACCAGGGGGCGGGCCGGGCGCGCAATGCTGGCGTGGCGGCAGCCCTGGGCCCCTATCTCTGGTTTCTGGATGCCGATGACCGGTTCCTGGAACGGCATTTCCACATCACCGCTGGCGCGCTGGATGCCAATCCGGATTGGGATTATGTACGCACCGACATGCTGTTCGACCGGATTGACGCGCAGGTCTCCACGGCATGGCGCGAAGCGTCGATCCGCACCTATCCCTGCAACCTCTGCATCCGGCGGGAAGCCCATGCGCGCACCGGCGGCTTTGCGGAGGAGGCGCCGTTCTGTCCGGCCAGAGCAGAGGATGTTGCTTACTCCCGCGCCATCACCCTGCTGTTGAAGGGTGTGAAGATCGGTGTGCAGACGGTCTTCTACCGGATGAGCCCCGGCAATGTGCTGGACCGGTTGCAGGCAGAGATGATCAGCGGTCGCCGACCCGGGGAAGGGCAGGAAAGCGACGCCCGCTTCATGGCCATCGAAATCCTGATCCGCCGCCGCCTGCACGCCCTGGCCGCCGGGCAGGAGGCGACGGAACGCGGCCGGATCGGTACGGCCACGGCGCTGGTTTCCATGGCGCGGGAACGCACCGGGACAGGCGATCATCCCGCCGCCCATGCCCTGCTGCGCCGGGCCACGGCGCTGGCCCCCAGCCTGTCCGCCGCTTGGTTTGAACTGGGCATGACCGCCCATCGCCTGTTGCGCCAGAACGAGGCGAAAACCGCTTTCGCCCGTGCGGCCGGCCTGCGCCCGGACGCGGCATCGGCCCGTGTCAATCTGGGGCTGCTGCTGGCGGAAGAAGGGGATGCCGCCGCAGCGCTGCCCCATCTGCACCGCGCCGTGGAACTGGCGCCCACCAACGCCAATGCGCGTTTCCTGCTGGGCCGCGTTCAGCGCCGCCTGGGCCAGAGGACGGAGGCGGAAGAAAACCTGCACCAGGCCGTCACCCTGTCCCCCACCCTGGCGGAATATCAGGCCGAATGGTCGGGCCTGCTGCTGGAGAAGGGGGACGCCGTGGCGGCCCTGGCCGCCGCCGACCGGGCCACCGCGCTTTCCCCCGGCCTCTATGATGCCCATTCAGCCAGGGCCGCCGCACTGGAAGCCCTGCAGCGCAGGCAAGAGGCGCTGGCCGCTTGGGACCGGGCCATCGCCTGCAATCCGGGTTTTGGAGAGGCTTTCACCCGCCGGGCCCTGCTGCTGCTGGGCGACCAATGGGGGCCAGCGCCAACGCCCCGCGCACGGGCAGCGGATGATGAAAAGCGGCTGGCCCTGACCCGGCTGGGCAGCAATGGCCGATTCGGCAACCAAATTCTCCAATACGGAATCGCCCGGCTTTACGCACAGCGCCACGGCCTGACCCTGGAAACCCCACCCTGGATCGGTCGCCACCTGTTCGATCTGGATGATCCGCTGCCCGGCCCCGCCCTGCCCCGACTGTCAGAGGAAGAAGCCGGTCTGGCCGCGGGGCTGCTGCCGGATGCCGCCCCCACCGCCGCCGGCCACGATATCGACGGCTATTTCTGCGGCGATACCAGCCCGCTTGCCCCCTTGGCCGAAAGTTTCCGCCGTTTCTTTACAAGCGGCGCGCGCTGGCAGCAGCATATGGCACAGGTGACGGAGCGGCTGCGGGAAGCTGGCGATACCATCGTCGCCCTGCATCTGCGGCGCGGCGACTATGGCTGGGGACAGTTCTGGGTGGCGCCGGAAGCCTGGTATCTGGACTGGCTGGCGACGATCTGGCCACGGCTTGAGCGACCCGCCCTCTATATCGCCACGGATGATGCCAACAGCCTGGCGGCCTTCGCTCCTTATCAACCGCTGACGGCTGCGAGCCTGGGTATGGAGCCGATAAAGGGGGCCGAGTTTCTGGATGATTTCCAAGCCTTGTGCGCGGCCGACATCCTGGCCATCTCCAACAGCACCTTTTCCTTTACTGCTGGGTTGCTGAACCCTCAGGCCAGGGCATTCCTCCGGCCGGACCGCGCGACAGGCACCCTGATCCCCTACGACCCTTGGTCATCATCCGCATTAATGCGTTAACAAAACGCACATGCAGCATACACGTTAACAAGTATAAATCTGCTATCCGTGCCATTAACGTTCCAGTAACCTATTAAAGAAATCTTACCTGTGTTTGCGTCATAGAATCACTTTATGGGGCTTTGCAGTTGAGAGAGACTGTGACTTGTTCTTCAGACAGCCCCTATTTTCCCGAAATAGTGCTTTTTTGGTTGCCATACAAATGGCATCCAGCGATACCTCTTAATGTGTAAAAATTTGTCCGACCCTAAATCGGATGAGGGGGAACACCTCTTTTGGGTGTGTCCCTTCAATCAGTACCAAGTGGGGATTTGAGATGGCTGCTGGCGGTACCCTGACCCTTTCGGGCGGCGCGGACGTGACACTTTCGACGGGTGTCGTCTATTCGTTCATTGTGGGCGTGGGCAGCGGCACCCAGGGTGTTCAGCTCAACACTGCCGGTCAGACGCTGACCGTCACTAATATTGACCATCTCTACGGTGCCAAAAGCGCAACGGCAAAGGAGACGGTCACCCTCGGCGGGACCGGCGGTAACACGCTGGGCATCTCCTATCTTGAAACCATTATCGGCAATGTCGGCGCGGACACCCTGATCCTCCTGAGCACCGGCAATACGATGCGGGTCAGTAATGTTGAGACCTTCATCGGCGGTGCCACCGGCACCGATTTCATCACACTGGCCAATACCGGCGGCAACACCATTTCCGTCAGCTTCATCGAAAGCCTGCTGGGCAGTGATGGCAACGATGTCGTCATCTCAACCAACACGATCGGCACCACCACTGTGGTCGGCCTGTTTGAGACAATCATCGGCAATGGCGCCAGTGATCTGTTGGCCAGCGTCGCTACGGCGAACGGCCAGACAACGACGGTCATCAATTTCGAGTATATTCTGGGCAATGGCAGCAAGACCGACGTCGTCAGCCTGGGCAATGGCGGGAACACGATGGGGATCGCGTTCCTGGAAACGCTGATCGGTGGCGCCGGCTACGATATCGTCACCAATGGCTTCCAGACGGGCACCGCCAACTTGCGCACCGGCGGCATGACGCTGATGGTGCAGGGCATCGAGATGTTTGCCGGCGGCTCTGGCGGGCGCGACACACTGATCCTGGGCGATACCAACACCACCATCACCATCGCTGATATCGATACGCTGATCGGCAGCGACGGCGTCGATGTGGTCACGATTGAAGAACGGCGAACGACCCCCATCACCGGCAGCACGGCCCTGGTTACGGCCACCAGCATGGGGACGATGTTCGTGTCGATGGTGGAAACGCTGATCGGCACCGCGCAATACGACACGATCGCGATGTCGGCCCCCGGCGCCACGAACGGCAACACCATCAATGTGTCGATGATTGAGGAGATTATCGGTTCTTCGGTTGCCACCAGCGATGTTGTGCAGATCGACCAGACCGGCGGCAGCACCACAACCATCTCCCTGGTCGAAACCCTGATTGGCACCAGCAGCAATGATTACGTCCAGTTGGGCGCCGTCGGCAGCTTTGCCAATACGACCCTGCTTCAGGGTATTGAGACCATCATCGGCGGCAAAAATGTCGATACCATCCAGTTCGCGACCACTGGTACGGTGACGACAGCAGCGGTGGAAACAATCATTGGCACCAATGGTGCAGATACGGTCCAGTTTCTGTCCGGCATCGGCACCACTGCTACCATCGAATCCGTTGAGACGCTGGTTGGTGGCGACGCCGCCAATATGATCAGCGCCAGCCAGACGGCAGGCTCGACACTCAATATCGACATGCTGGGCACCCTGATCGGGGCCTCTGCTTTCGACGATATGGTGATCTTGCAGAGTGCGGCAACCGCCCTCACGCTCCAGGATATCGAGACGATCATCGGCAGTGCGTACCAGGATGTGGTGCAGCTCGCCGCGAATACCGATCCCGCCAAGCAAACCCTGGTTTCAGGTGTTGAAACCCTGATCGGCAGCGGTCACAGCGCCGTCCTGGCCGATAATGCCGGGAACACCATCCTCGTCTCTGGCCTGTCCACGCTGGTCGGCGGCAGCGGCCTTGACGTCATCACGCTGGGCAGCAACGGCAACACCACGGTTGTCAGCAACGTGGAAACGCTGATCGGCGGCACCGGCACCGACGATATCTTCGTCGATATGGCGGCGGCCACCCTCTATGTCTCGGGCGTGGAGACGGTGCGGACCGCGACGCAGACCATCGCCGTGGGTGGTGTAGCGCAGACCATTGTCATCGGCGGCGTCTCCAACGTGCTGCACATGCCGGCCTCCGGTGGCAGCAGCGATGTTGTCCTGCCTTATGAAACCGTCATTGGTGATGGCGGCACCGATATCATCACCCTGACGCAGACCCAGGGCACCACATTGGCGGTGCAACTGCTGGAGACGCTGATCGGCAGCACGCAGAGTGAAGCCATTACCGTCATCGGCAATGGCGGCAGCACCATGCTGGTGTCGCAGATTGAAAGCCTCACCGGTAACAGCGGCAACGATACCGTCTTGCTTGGGTCCAGTGGCGCGATCACCCTGGCGGGGATCGAAACGGCCATCGGCAGCAGCGGGGTCGATATCGTCACCCTGGCGCAAGGGGCCACCATTTCGGTGGCAGCGCTGGAGACGCTGACCGGCAGTGCCCAGACCGATCTGGTCACCATCGCCGGCAATGGCGGCAGCACCATGCTGATATCCCAGGTTGAAAGCCTGGTGGGCAGCGGCGGCACCGATCTGGTGACCCTGGTCGATGGCGGCAACACAATCAGCGTTTCGCAGGTTGAAAGCGTCATTGGCGGCAGCGGTGCGGACAGCCTGTCCCTCGGCGCAGGCGGCAACAGCATCGCCGTCTCTGCGGTGGAAACGCTGCGCGGCGGCAGCGGTACAGACGTTGTCACCCAGCTTTCCAGCACGGGCTCCACCCTGGCCATTTCCCTGGTCGAAACCGCGATCGGGGGAGCCGGCATTGATGTTCTCAGGGTGGGCAGCTCCGGCAATACGATGACCGTCTGGTTGCTGGAAACCGTTACCGGCAGCTTTGGCAATGACGTGATCACCGTCGCCACCGCCGGCCCCGGCTTCCCGGCGGCAGCCGGTTCGATCAATGTGCTGATTGATGGCGGGGCCGGCAACGACACCCTGATCGGCGGGGCTGGCAATGATACGCTGATCGGCGGCTCTGGCGCCGACACGATGACCGGTGGCGCAGGCAGCGATCTGTTCGACGTGACCGACGGCGACACCATCACCGATTTCACTGATGGCGTTGATACGATCCGCATCTCTGGTGCCACCTATTCCATCGGCGATATTTCCGTGGTCGATAGCGGCGCCGATGCCATCGTCACCATTGGTTCCGGCACGCCCGTCATCATCACCCTGACCGGTCGCGCCGGTCTGACCAGTGCCAATTTCACCGTCAGCAATGTGGGCGGTGCGACGCTGCTCACCACCGCGGCCGTGCCGGGCACGCCGACCGATAGCGACAGCACGGCCAACAGCGTTGTCGAAGGCGCCGCGAACGGCACGCTGGTGGGCTTGACCGTCTCTGAACCGAATGGCCTCAGCGGCATCACCTACAGCCTGACCGACAATGCCGGTGGCCGCTTCGCCATTGACGCCACCACCGGTGTCGTCACCGTCGCCGACGGCACCAAGCTGGATTATGAAACCGCCACCAGCTACACGATCACGGCCCAGGCCAGCGATGGGACGGCCACCAGCAGCCAGACCTTCACCATCACCATCACCAACGCGGCGCCCAGCCAGCCGACCGACGGTAACAACGCCGCCAACAGCGTTGCCGAAGGGGCGACCAATGGCACCCTGGTTGGCATCACGGCCACATCGACCGACGTCAATGGCGGCACTGTCACCTATAGCCTGACCGACAATGCCGGTGGCCGCTTCGCGATTGATGCCACCACCGGTGTCGTCACCGT
>NZ_KE386936.1:42367-93558 GCF_000429645.1 Niveispirillum irakense DSM 11586 | reverse complement strand
GGCCGCTTCGCCATTGACGCCACCACCGGTGTCGTCACCGTCGCCGACGGCACCAAGCTGGATTATGAAACCGCCACCAGCCACACCATCACGGTACAGGCCAGTGACGGGACGGCCACCAGCAGCCAGACCTTCACCATCAACGTCGCCAATGTCGGACCAACCGTTCCGGTGGATAACGACGCCGCTGCCAACAGCGTTGTGGAAGGCGCGGCCAATGGTACGGCGGTCGGCATCACGGCCAGCGCCACGGATGTGAATGGCGGTACCATCACCTATAGCCTGACCGACAATGCCGGCGGACGTTTTGCCATCGATGCCACAACCGGCGTCGTCACCGTCGCGGACAGCACCAAGCTGGATTACGAGACCGCCACCAGCCACACCATCACGGTACAGGCAAGCGACGGTACCGCCAACAGCAGCCAGACCTTTACCATCAATGTCACCAATGCCGGGCCCGCCGCGCCGGTGGATAGCGACATTGCTGCGAATAATGTGGTCGAAGGGGCCAGCACCGGCACCCTGATCGGCATCACGGCCAATGCCACGGATGTGAATGGCGGCACCCTTACCTATACCCTGACCGATGATGCCGGCGGACGCTTTGCCATTGACGCCACCACCGGTGTCGTCTCCGTCGCCGACGGCAGCAAGCTGGATTACGAGACCGCCACCAGCCACACCATCACAGTGCAGGCAAGCGACGGCACTGCCACCAGCAGCCAGAGTTTCACCGTCAACGTCACCAATGCGCCTCCCAGCCAGCCCACTGACAGCGATGTGACGGACAACAGCGTGGCCGAGGGGGCAGCGAACGGCACGGCGGTCGGTATCACCGCCAGCGCGACCGATCCCAGCGGCGGCACTGTCACCTACAGCCTGACGGATGATGCCGGTGGCCGCTTCGCCATCGACGCCACAACCGGTGTTGTCACCGTTGCAGACGGCTCCAAGCTGGATTTTGAGACCGCCACCAGCCACACCATCACGGTGCAGGCAAGCGACGGCACCGCAACCAGCAGCCAGAATTTCAACATCAATGTCGCCAATGTTGCCCCGACACGGCCGATTGATAGCAATACCGCCGCCAACAGCGTCGCGGAGGGGGCGGCCGATGGCACCCCGGTTGGCATCACGGCCATCTCAGTCGACCCCAGCGGCGGCACCGTCACCTATAGCCTGACCAACGATGCCGGCGGCCGCTTTGCCATCGACGCCACCACTGGTGTCGTCACTGTCGCAGACGGCAGCAAGCTGGATTACGAGACCGCTACCAGCCACACCATCACGGTGCAGGCCACGGACGGCAACGCCATCAGCACCCAGAATTTCACCATAAACGTCACCAATGTCGCGCCGACCACGCCAACCGACAGCAACAACGCCACCAACAGCGTTGTGGAAGGCGCGGACAATGGTACGGCAGTGGGCATCACCGCCAACGCCACCGATATCAATGGCGGCGCCATCACCTACAGCCTGACCGATAATGCCGGCGGGCGCTTCGCGATCAACGCCACGACCGGTGTCGTCACCGTGGCTGATGGCAGCAAGCTGGATTATGAAACCGCCACCAGCCACACCATCACGGTGCAGGCCAGCGACGGGACGGCCACCAGCAGCCAGACCTTTACCATCAATGTCACCAATGCCGCGCCGACCCAGCCGGGTGACAGCAACAGCGCGCCCAACAGTGTCGCTGAGGGGGCCGCCAACGGCACCCTGGTTGGCATCACCGCCACCGCCCAGGATCCCGGCGGCAGCACTGTCACCTATAGCCTGACCGATAATGCCGGCGGACGGTTTGCGATTGACGCCGCCACGGGCGTTGTCACCGTCGCCGACGGCAGCAAGCTGGATTTTGAGACCGCCACCAGCCACACCATCACGGTGCAGGCAAGCGACGGCACCGCAACCAGCAGCCAGACCTTCACCATCAACGTCACAAACGTGGCGCCGACCACGCCGACCGACAGCAACGCCGCCAGCAACAGCGTGGCCGAAGGGGCGGCCAACGGTACGGCAGTCGGTATCACTGCCAGCGCCACGGATGTGAATGGCGGCACCGTCACCTACAGCCTGACGGACAGTGCCGGTGGCCGCTTTGCCATTGACGCCACCACGGGTGTTGTCACCGTCGCCGATGGCAGCAAGCTGGATTATGAAACCGCCCCCAGCCACACCATCACGGTGCAGGCAAGCGACGGTACTGCCATCAGCACCCAGAATTTCACCATCAACGTCACCAATGTCGCGCCGACCACGCCAACCGACAGCAACAACGCCACCAACAGCGTTGTGGAAGGCGCGGCCAATGGCACGGCGGTGGGCATCACCGCCACTGCCACCGATATCAATGGCGGCGCCATCACCTACAGCCTGACGGACAATGCCGGTGGCCGCTTTGCCATCGACGCCACCACCGGTGTCGTCACCGTCGCCGACGGTACCAAGCTGGATTACGAGACCGCCACCAGCCACACCATCACGGTACAGGCCAGTGACGGGACGGCCACCAGCAGCCAGACCTTCACCATCAACGTCACCAACGTGGCGCCGACCACGCCGGCGGATGCCAACAACGCCACCAATACCGTCCAGTTGGACGCAGCAGCCGGTACCGGCATCGGCATCACGGCCAATGCCACCGACGTGAACGGCACGCCCGTCACCTATAGTCTGTTGGCGGATGCTGGTGGGCTGGTGGTCATTGATGCCAATAGCGGCGTCGTCTCCATCCGGAATGGCGTTGACTGGTCCCAGGTCGGCACGGGCGCCAAGACCATCACGGTCCAGGCCAGCGACGGCCATGGCGGGCTGAGCCAGCAGGATTTCAGCTTCACCGTTCGCGCCCAGACCGGCACGCCGTCCACCCCGACGCTGGCCGCCGGCAGTGATACCGGCCTGTCGAACAGTGACGGCATCACCCGGCCGGGAACGCTGCAACTGACCGGTACGGCAGAAGCGGGCGCCACGGTAACCCTGTTCGTCAATGGCAATGCCAGTGGCCTGACGACGGTTGCCGGTGTGGACGGAACCTATGGCTTCAACTTCGACGCAAGCGCGCTGACCGGCACTGTGAACTTCAGTGCCACCGCCGTCGGCACCTCCGGCATTGTCAGCGAGGTCAGCGGCCCCCGCACCATCACCCTGGATGGCACGGCGCCGACGGTCAGCGGCGTGACGCTGGTCGGCACCCCTGATGCAGAGGCGACCAGCCTGACCTGGCGGATCAGCTTCTCCGAGGCTGTTGACGGCGTCACCGCCGGCGCCTTTAGCCTGGTGACCACCGGGACAGCCGGTGGCAGCATCGGTGGTGTCACCGTCATTGACAGCCGGACCATCGAGGTAACCGCCACCGGCCTGACCGGCAATGGCACGGTTACCCTGAATGTCGGCGGGACGGGCATTACCGATATTGCGGGCAATATTGTTACGACGCCGTCAGCCGGCACGCCCTTCGCCGTCGGCAAGGCTGGGGTCGTGGCCGGCAGCGTGACCCGCGATGTCACCTATCTGGAAGATTCCGGCACAGTCTCCCTTGCCGGCACCGTCCTGGCATCGGCCCCCGCCGGTGCCACCCTGACCGCAACCCTGACCCTGGCCAACCCGGCGCTTGGCCGGATCGTCGGGGTCGGCGGCACCTATGATGCCGCAACGGGCGTCTGGCGAGCCACCGGCACCCTGGCGCAGATCAACGCGGCCCTGGCGGCGGTCGGCTTCCTGGCAATTGCCAATAATGACCTGTCGACCAGCGTCAGCCTGCTCGTCACCGACAATGTCGCCGGCAATCTGCAGGTGAACAGCACATTCAACCTGACCGTCACGCCGGTGAATGACGCACCGGTGGTGGGTTCCGTGATCGGTAATCAGGTCGCTTCCCAGGGCAATGCCTTTGCCCTGACGGTGCCGTCATCGGCCTTCACCGATGTTGATACCGGTGATGTGCTGACCCTGTCGGCAACGCTGGCGAACGGCGCCGCCCTGCCCTCCTGGCTGCGCTTCGACCCCGCCACCGGCCAGTTCAGCGGCACGCCCGGCCTTTCGGATACGGGTGTGGTGAACATCACCGTCACGGCAAGGGACCGGGCCGGGGCCAGCGTGGGCCAGACCTTCGCGCTGACCATCGAGGATGTGCTGCGCCTGCCGGCGGCGGGCAGCACGCTCAGCGTTGATCGCTATACGACGATCATCGGCGATGTCGGCACTGACGTGATCACCTTTGCCCATATCGGCGGTGCCACGCTGGCCGTCAGCGGGCTGGAAACCCTGATCGGCAGCAATGGGCGCGATGTCGTCACCGGCATCGGCGCGCAGGGCATGACCATGACGGTGTCGATGCTGGAAAGCCTGACCGGCACACCCGGCACCGATGTGATCTATCTGGGTGGTGCCAGCAACACCATCTGGCTGCAGGGGATCGAAACCCTGGTCGGCAACAGCGCCCGGGACTATGTCCAACTGGGCGATGGCGGCAACAATGTCACCGTGTCCGCGCTGGAAACGCTGATCGGCGGGGCCGGGCTGGACCGTGTGACGCTGGCGGGTGGGGCCACCATCTCTGTTGAAGGGATCGAAAGCCTGATCGGCGGGGCCGGCACCGATTTCGTCTTTACCGGATCGGCAGGCGGTACGCTGACGGCCCAGGGCATCGACGTGCTGGTCGGTGGCAGCGGGCGGGATGTGATCCGTCTGGGCGATGGTGGCAACAGCCTGCTGGTGCGCGGCGTGGAAACCCTCCAGGGCGGCGCCGGCAATGATATTGTCACCATCGGCAATTCCGGCGCCACGATGAGCGTTTCCGGCGTCGAGACGCTGGTCGGCGGCGCGTCCAAGGAGGTGATCAGCCTGGGCAACCAGGGCAACACCATGCAGGTCAGCAACATTGAGACGCTGACCGGCGGCACGGGCGCGGATGATATTACCGTCACCGGCAACAAGGGCATCCGCTTCGAGGGCGGGGCCGGGGCCGACCGGATCACCCTTGGCACCGCCAGTGCCGCTGACCAGATCGTCTATCGCGATCCGGGTGATGGTGGCGCGGCCGGATCCAATACCGGTTTTGACAGCATCATCAATTTCCAGACCGCGACCGACACGCTGTCCCTGATCGGCAACCTGCGTTCCATGCTGGACCGCAACAGCGATGGTGTCGTCCAGGGCGCAGATCGGGGCACCGGCCAGATCAATCTCGCCACCGACGAGGTGGTGCGCCTGACAACGGCTATCGACAGTCTGGCCGATGCCAGCCTGGCTTCCATACGGGCCGCCATCGGCACGGTACAGAACCAGCAGGTTGGCAGCAGCGTATTGGTGCTGGCCGGCGACCGTGCCGACAATACCGGCGTCTATATGGTGACCAAGACCAGCAACAGCCCGGATATCGCCGCCAGCGAAATCCGACTGCTGGGCGTGGTTTCCAACGCCCGGCTGAATACCGGCAACATCACCTTCGGGTGATCGTCACCGACATTGCCGACCAAGACCGACCGGTGCCATGGTGCCGGTCGGTCACCGGCATATCATGTCGGGGATATCGGTATCGGGAGTTCCGGTTTGGCGCAAAACCTGGCTTTGACGTGGCAACTGACGGAGATGCACGGCTGGGGGCTGGTGGGCGTCCACACCGCCCTGTGCCTTGTGGACAGGAAGCAGCCGCCGCTGCTGCTGGCCAAGCCTGCCTTCATCACCATGCGTCCCTCCACGCAGGAAAAGCTGCGTGACCTGAGCCATGGTTATGAGCAGATCAGTGCCGTATCGGCCAAACATGGCGGGCGGGCGCTGCGGCTGCATGATTGCGTGGCGCTTCATGCGCTGGGCAACGGCTTTCACCATGGCCCCCCGTCCGACCTGTACCAGGGGGAAGGCAATATCGGCGTCATCGCGTTCGAGGATACGCTGTTCAACGCGGAAACCTTGAAGCGCGCCCGCCATTATGACCGGATCATCGTGCATTCCACCTATAATCACGACCTGCTGGTGGCCCAGGGCTTCACCGATGTGCGGGTAGCGTTCCAGGGCGTCGATCCGACAGAAATGCCGCTGCTGCCGCGCACGGGCCGGTTCGGCGACCGGTTCGTGGTATTTTCCGGCGGCAAGATTGAATATCGCAAGGCCCAAGATCTGGTGCTGGCCGCCTTCCGCATCTTCCAGGCCCGGCACCCGGATGCGCTGCTGGTGACCGCGTGGCACAATGCCTGGCCGCATACTTCCGCCGATATTGCCGAATCCCCGCTGATCAATCAGGCACCGGTCATTGACGCAGAGACAGGCAGGCTGCGCATCAGCGAATGGGCGGCAGCCCATGGGGTGCCGCCGGATGCCTTTATTGATCTGGGCTTCATCACCCGGCCACAGATTGCCCCCATCCTGGCGGAATGCCATGCCGCCATTTTCCCTAACCGGTGTGAGGGGGCGACCAATCTTGTGGCGATGGAGGCGATGGCCTGCGGCGTCCCGGTGATCCTGTCCGACAATACCGGCCATCGCGACCTGATCCGTGACGATCATTGCCTGGCCCTGCGCCAGCAGACACCGGTGACGGACAAGGCGGAGCGTCGCCGGGGCTGGTCCGATTCATCGGTGGATGAAATGGTTGCCCATCTGGAAAGCCTGTATGAAGATCGCAAGGCCGCGCGCGCCATGGCCGACCGGGCCAAGATCTTCATCCGGATCGACCGGAACTGGCGGAACTTCGCCGAAAGCTTCATCGAGGCCGCCCAATGAGCATGCGCGCCACCCGCTACTGGAAGGCCACCGGCCCATGATCCCTGCCCTGACCATCATCACCGGCGGGGCCGGTTTCATCGGCTCCAACATCGCTGCCGCCCTGGCCGCACGCGGGGAGGAGGTGGTGATCTGCGACCGGCTGGGCCATGACGATAAATGGCGCAATCTGGCCAAGCATCTGATCGCCGGCTTCGTCACCCCGCAAGACCTGCCGCGCTATCTGGCGGATAATGCCGCCCAGGTGAAGGCCATCCTGCATATGGGGGCCATTTCCGCCACCACGGAAACCGATGTTGACCTGATCGTCGATACCAACATCAAGCTTTCCACCCTGTTATGGAACTGGTGCGCCCATCGCGGCGTGCCCTTCCTCTATGCCTCGTCGGCGGCCACCTATGGCGATGGGGCGCAGGGCTTTTCCGATGATAATGATCCTGCCGCCCTGGCGCGCCTGCGCCCGCTGAACGCCTATGGCTGGTCGAAGCTGGCCTTCGACCGCCATGTCATCGACCAGATCAGCCGGGGCCGGCGCCACCCGCCGCAATGGGCGGGCTTGAGATTCTTCAACGCCTATGGCCCCAACGAATATCATAAGGGCGAGATGATGAGCGTGGTGGCCAAGAACCACGCCATCGCGGCAGCCGGTGGCCGGGTGCGGCTGTTCCGGTCATACCACCCCGACTATGCCGATGGCGGTCAGGTGCGCGATTTCGTCCATGTCCGCGATGCCGTGAATGTCCTGCTCTGGCTGCTGGATCATCCAGGCGTCAGCGGCATTTTCAATGTCGGTTCCGGGCAGGCCCGTTCATTCAACGACCTGATGACCGCCCTTTACCGCGCCGTCGGGCGGGAACCGGCGATTGATTATATCGAGATGCCGGAAAGCCTGCGCCCCCGATACCAGTATTTCACCCAGGCTGACCTGGGCCGCCTGCGGGCTGCCGGCTATTGCGCCCCCATGACCGGGCTGGAAGAAGGGGTTGCCGATTATGTGCAGCACTTCCTGTCCCAGCCCGATCCCTACCGGTAAGCAGATGGACGCCTACGCCCAAGCCATTGCCCATCACCGGGCCGGCCGTGCAGAGGCGGCGCTGGCCGCCGCCCGGCTGGCTGTGGCCGCCGCCACCAGCGACCCCATGGCGCATAATCTGCTGGGCGTGTGCCTGATTGGCGCGCAGCAAACCGCCGAGGGGCTTCAGGTTTTGCGAGGCGCGGTGCAGCGCTGGCCGGACGATGAAGGGCTGGTCGCCAATCTGGCCATCGGTCTGCACAATGCCGGCGACCAGAAGGCTGCGTGGCAGTATCTGCGCCATCTGGCGGTGCTGAACCCGGCCAGCGCCGCGGCCTTTGACCGGCTGGGGGCCTTGTCGCTGACCTGGCGGGGCGACCGCGACGGGGCTGCCCGGCTGGCCGACCGCGCCACCCGGCTGGCCCCACAGGATGCCGCCATCCGCATCAACCAGTCCCTGGCCTGGGCACCGCAAGATCTGGCAAGGACAATCCGCGTGCTGGATGTTGCCATCGCTTTGAGGCCGGAAGACCCCTACCCCTATGTGCAGCGGGCGGGCGCGCTGCTGCGCCGGGGGCAGGTCTATGCCGCCCTGCACCCGCTGCGCCGCGCCCTGCGGCTGAACCCGGCGCATGAGGATGCCGGCAGGCACGCCCAACGCTGCCAGCGTTATCATGCGGCAAGCCAGTCCGCCGCCGCGCATGGCCCCGGCCCCGGTGACGGGCTGCTGCTGCGCGGCCCCTTTTCCACCGCCAGCGGCTATGCCCATATGGGCCGCCGCTATATCCAGACCCTGCGCAAGCAGGGCGTGCCGATGCAGGTGGTGGGGGTCTTCGGCCATGAAACCTGGGGGGAGGAGCCGCTGGAAGCCCCGGTCGGGGCCAAGGCCGCCATCAACATCATGGTGCCGCTGGCGATGGAGCCGATCCCCAGCCTTGCCACCATCCTCTATTCCATGTTCGAAGGGCCGCGCATCTCCAGAAGCTGGGCACGGCAGAGCCAGACGGCCGATCTTGTCATCGTGCCCACCGAATCCTCCCGCATTGCCTGGGCATCGCAGGGCTTTCCGGAAGATCGCCTCCGGGTCTGTCCGCTGGGGGTGGATGCGGAACCCGCCGCCGCCAACGCCCCTGCCCTCACCCTGGTTACCGGCACGGGCCGCCGGGTGGACAGCTACCGCCACCGTTTCCTCAACGTGTCGGATGCCATCCCGCGCAAGAACCTGGACGGGGTGCTGCGCGTCTGGCTGCGGACGACGGACAAGGACGATGATGCCGTGCTGATCCTGAAGCCCGGCAAGGGCGGCAGCGAGAATGCGCGCCGCCACCTGCAAACCATCGTGCGCCAGACCCAGGCCCATGTCGGCCGCAGCTTTGCCGAGGCCGCCCCCATCGTGCTGGTGGATCAGCCCTTGAGCGAGGCGGAAATGACCGGGCTGTTCCGCACCGCCAATTATTACTGGAGCCTGTCGCATGGCGAGGGCTGGGATCTGCCACTGTCCAAGGCCGGCGCCATGGGTCTGGGGCTGATCGCGCCGGCCCATAGTTCCTATCTGGATTATCTGGATGCCCGTTTTGCCCGGATGATCCCCTGCACCACCGGCCCGGCCCACCTGCCCTATAGCGCGGAACCGTGGGAGATTTTCTACGGTCTGGACTGGTGGGAACCGGATGAAGATGCCGCCGCCGCCATCCTGTCCGATATCATCCAGGGCCGGGATACAGCGCTGCCGGATGCCTCATCACACCTGCTGGGCAACTTCACTTGGGATCAGGCTGCGCATAAGCTGCGCCATATCCTGGCGGATGCCGGGCTGCTGCGCCCGTGACCGGCGATGAAACAGGATGAGAGAGTGACCGACCTTTTCGCCGCCGCACTGGACCAGCACAGAGCAGGCAACCTGCCCCAGGCGGAAAACCTGTATCGGGCGCTGCTGGCGGAACAGCCCAATCACGCCTTTGCCAATAATAATCTGGCCATCCTGCTGCGCGCACAGCGGCGGTGGGAAGAGGCGGTTGCCTGCTACCGCCGGGCCCTGGCCAACAACCCGGAAGATGCCCAGGTCTATAACAACCTGACCTGCGTGCTCTCCGACATGGGGCAGGAAGCGCAGGCCGCCAGGGTCGGGATGCTGGCCGTCAGCCTGCGCCCGGATTATGCGGAGGCCTGGTTCAATCTCGGCAACATCTTTCGGGCCTTGGGGGATGGCGACGCGGCCAAACGGGCCTATCACCGCGCCATCCGCCTGAAGCCGGACAGGGGGGAAGCCTACAGCAATCTGGGCGATGTGCATAAATCAGCCACGGAACTGACCCAGGCGGCGGAATGCTATCGCACCGCCCTGCGCTTGCAGCCGAACCTGCCGCAGCCCTATGTCAATCTGGGCGAAGTGCTGAAGGAACAGGGCCGGGTGACGGAGGCTATCACCCTGCTGCAACAGGGGCTGGAACGGCATCCGCATCTGCCGGTGCTGCATTCCAACCTGCTGTTCGCCCTGCATTATTCGCCCCATGTCCCGCCAGAGGTGATTTTCCGCGCCCACCGGCAATGGGGGGAACGCCATGCCGCCCCCCTGGCCCCGGCGGTGCCGCCGTCCTTCACCAATGACCGCAGCCCGGACCGGCGGCTGCGCATCGGCTATGTCTCGCCGGATTTCTGCGGCCATGCCGTCTCCTGCTTCCTGGAACCGCTGTTGCGCGGCCATGATCGCAGCGCGGTGGAGATTTTCTGCTATCCCATCTCCCGCCGCAGCGATGAGACCACCGCCCGGTTCCAGTCCATCACCGGCCATTGGGTGCCGCTGACCGGGTTGACGGACGAGGAGGCAGCGGCGCGCATCCGTGCCGATGCCATTGATATCCTGGTCGATGTCGCTGGCCACACCTGCGACTGCCGCCCGCTGATCTTCGCCCGCCGGGCGGCGCCGGTGCAGGTTTCCTGGCTGGGCTATCCCGATGGCACGGGCATGGCGGCGATGGATTACCGGCTGACCGATGCCATCGCCGACCCGCCCGGCGTAACCGACCGCTGGCATGTGGAAAAGCTGGTGCGGCTGGAAAACGGCTTTCTCTGTTTCCGCCCCGCCCGGAACACAGATGTCAGCCCGGACCTGCCGGCCCGGAGAAACGGCCATGTCACCTTCGGATCGTTCAACAACAACGCCAAGATAACGGCGGAGGTGGTGGCCGTCTGGGCCGCACTGCTGCAGCGCGTGCCGGATACGCGGCTGGTGCTGAAAAGCCGTGCTTTCGGCGACCCCGCCACCCATGCCCGCTACATCGCGCTTTTCGCCGGCCACGGCATCACCGCCGACCGGATTGACCTGCGTCCCCACATCGCGGACCAGGGCGACCATCTGCGCGCCTATGACGGGATCGACATCGCCCTGGACCCCTTCCCCTATAATGGTACGACGACCAGTTGCGAGGCTTTATGGATGGGGGTGCCGGTGGTGACCCTGCAGGGCAGCCACCATGTCGCCCGCGTCACCGCCAGCATCCTGCATCATTGCGGGCTGGATGAACTGGTGGCCGTGGATACCGACAGCTATATCGGCATCGCCGCCACGCTGGCGGCCAGTATCGACCGGCTGGCGGCCTTGCGCCGGGACCTTCGGCAGCGGATGCAGGACAGTCCCCTGTGCGCCCCCTATGCCTTTGCCGCAACGGTCGAGAAAACATACCAACGGATGTGGCGTGACTGGTGCCAGACATCTTCCGCCGGAGAGGCGGGATGACGTGGTGGAAACAGACCCCAAGATCGCCAAAATCAAAAATTTTTACGGAATCTTGGTGAAATGGGGCTTATGGATGATATGGCCTTCTTACCCGCAGACGTGGGACAGCACGAATATCGGCCCAACCCGTGCTTGCCAGCGCGGGATAAAAGCTCGTGAAAAAGCGTAAGGTCCGATAATTTATCGCCCAATACTCGTTCCCTCATTTGAGAATAGGCGCCTCATTGTCCCCGCATCTGACAGCTTTGCGCTGCCTTTTTCTGATCGCGATGCACCATGGTATCCAATTGGCACCGGAAGAGTTGCCGACGGATGGTGCTGACGATACCAAAGGCTCCGTCCTGCGCGCCATGCGCACCGTCGGCCTGAAGGGCCGGATCATCGATAATTGCGACTGGGAAAAGGCCGGTGCGCTGGGGACCGCCTACCCGGCGCTGGCCATCCGCAAGGATGGATCGTGGGTGGTGCTGGCCCAGGTGGTGACCACCGCGGAGGGGGAACGCCGCGCCGCCGTGCTGGACCCGGCGACCGAGCAGGACGGCATCAAGCTGCTGACACAGGAGCAGTTTCTGGAGGAATGGAGCGGCACGCTGGTCCTGTGCAAACGGGCCTATGCGCTGACCGATGAGAACCAGCCCTTCGGCTTCCGCTGGTTCATGCCCGAGATCGTGCGCCATGCCTCCCTGTTCCGGGGGGTGGCGGTGGCGGCGCTGATGGCCAACCTTATCGGCCTGTGCATCCCGCTGCTGTTCCAGGTGTTGATCGACAAGGTGGTAGCACACCAAAGCTATCAGACCCTGTTCGCCGTGGTGCTGATCTTCGTGGTGCTGACGCTGTTTGATGGTTTCTTCGGCTATGTCCGGCAGAACCTGATGCTGCTGGCATCGAACAAGATTGATGCGCGGCTGACCTCGCGCACCTTCCGGCATCTGCTGGGCCTGCCGCTCTCCTTCTTCGAAACCGGTACGGCGGGCGTGCTGGTCCGGCACCTGCAGCAGACAGAAAAGCTGCGCCATTTCCTGACCGGCCGGCTGTTCCAGGTGTTTCTGGATGCGGCGACCCTGCCGATCCTGCTGATCCTGCTGATTTTTTATTCCGGCACGCTGACCGCCGTGGTGCTGGGCTTCTCGGCTGTGATCGCCTGCGTCATCGCGGCCATGGTGCCGAAATACCGTTCCGAGTTGAACCGGCTATATGAGACCGAAGGCGCCCGGCAGGCCCATCTGGTGGAAACCATCCATGGCATGCGGGCGGTGAAGTCGCTGGTGCTGGAACCGATCCGCCAGCGCGCCTGGGATGGCAAGGTGGCCCAGGCTGTTCACCAGCACGGGGCCGTGGGCCGCGTCAGCGCGCTGGGCACGGTCATGACCGGCGGGCTGGAAAAGCTGATGCAGATCAGCGTGCTGGCCATCGGCGCGGTGGAAGTTTTCAACGGCCATCTCAGCCTGGGCGCCTTGATCGCCTTCAACATGCTGTCCAACCGGGTGACCGGGCCGCTGGTGCAGATCGTTGCCCTGATCAACGAATATCAGGAAGCGGCCCTGTCGGTGAAGATGCTGGGCACCGTGATGAACACGCCGCAGGAACGCACCGGCCGCACCCGCTCCGCCCGCCCGATGATTACGGGGAAGATGGCGTTCGACGGGGTGACCTTCCGGTACAGCGCCGGTGCGAACCCGGCCTTGCAGCGCCTTTCCTTCACCGTGGAAGAAGGACAGGTGATCGGCGTCGTGGGCCGGTCCGGCTCCGGCAAGACAACGATCACCCGGCTGATCCAGTCCATCCATACGCCGCAGGACGGGATCATCCAGTTGAACGGGGTCGATGTACGCCATATCGACCTCAACCATCTGCGCCGGTCCATCGGCGTGGTGCTGCAGGACAATCTGCTGTTCCGCGGCACCATCCGGGACAATATCGCCGCCGCCCGCCCCGATGCGCCCTTGCCGGAGATCCTGGAAGCGGCACGCATGGCCGGTGCGGATGAGTTCATCAACCGGCTGCCCATGTCCTATGACACGTTCGTGGAAGAAAATGCCGCCAACTTCTCCGGCGGCCAGCGCCAGCGCATCGCCATCGCCCGTGCGCTGCTGACACGACCGCGGCTGCTGATCTTTGACGAGGCGACCAGCGCGCTGGACCCGGATAGCGAAGCCATCGTGCAGCAGAATCTGGCGACTATCGCCCGGGGCCGCACCATGATCATCGTGTCCCACCGCCTCTCCTCCCTGGTGACGGCAGACAAGATATTGGTGCTGGAGCAAGGCGAAATGGTGGATTTCGCCCCGCATGCCGTACTGCTTGAGCGGTGCGATATCTATCGCCATCTGTGGCAAACCCAGACGCAGCATATCCAATGAACGGTTTCTTGAAGAAAGTGCCGGACATGATCCGGCGGCGCATGCCCAAGCCTGCGACCCCAGCCGTGATCCCGGAGGCGCTGCCCTTCCAGGAAGATCTGGAAGAGATCATCGCCACGCCGCCGCCGCGCCTGCTGGGCGCGCCGCACCTGATGGTGGCGGCACTTTTCCTGGTGATCCTGGTGATTTCAGCCCTGGTGGATGTCGATGTCATTGTCGCCGGCAACGGGCGGCTGGTGCCGGACAGCCCCACCATCGTATTGCAGCCGCTGGACCGGTCGGTGATCCGGGAAATCAGCGTGCGGCCGGGCGACAAGGTCAAGCGGGGGCAGGTGCTGGCACGGCTGGACGCAACCTTCTCCCTGGCCGACCGCGCCAGCCTGAGCGCCCAGCAAAGCGCCCTGTTCGCCCAGTTGCGCCGGCTGGAGCAGGAGGCGGCAGGCAAGCCGCTGACCCAGGATATGGAGCAGGCCACCGACGGCGACCTGGCATTGCAGGCCAGTCTCTACCGCCAGCGCCGGGCGCAATATGCGTCCAGCCTGGCAGCGCTGGATGGCGAGATTGCCAGCCTGCAGGCGGGCTTGCGCACGGCGGAGGATAATCGCGCCTCGCTGAGCGAGCAGTTGGCCGTGGCAAAGGATGTGGAGCGGCTGCGCGAGGAACTGTTCCACGGTCAGACCGGTTCACGGCTCCAGCTTCTGGACGCCCGCTCCACCCGGCTGGAGGTGGAACGCAACCAGCAGAACACGATCAATAAACTATCCGAGCTGCGGTCCAGTCTGGTGGCCAAGCAGGCCGAACGCCAATCCTTCATCGATCAATGGCAGCGCCAGTTGCTGGAAGAACTGGTGAAAGCCCGCAGCGAGGCGGTGCAGGTCGATGAGGCGCTGACCAAGGCTGTGCGCATCAATGATCTAGTGGAACTGATCGCCCCCCAGGATGGCGTGGTGCTGGAAGTGGCCAAGCGGTCTACCGGATCGGTGGTGCGCGAGGCGGAAGCGCTGATCACCATGGTGCCCAGCAACGTGCCGCTGATCGCCGAGATCACCGTGCGTTCCGCCGATGTCGGCTATACCAAGCCAGGGGACGAAGTGGCCGTGAAGGTGGACGCCTTCCCGTTCCAGCGCCATGGCATGGTGGAAGGACGCCTGCTGTCGGTCAGCGAGGAATCTTTCGCCGTCAATGCCGCGCCGGAGCAGACCGACGCCGAACGCGCGCCCCGGCTGGCCGATGCCGGCGCGGTGCATCGTGGCCGTATCGAATTGCTGCCCACCCCGTTGAAGAACCTGCCGGATGATGTGGGGTTGACCCCCGGCATGACGGTGCGGGCGGAAATCAAGGTCGGCAAGCGCAGTGTCCTGTCCTACTTCCTCTACCCCATCACCCGCGGGCTGAGCGAGGCGATCCGGGAGCCTTGATCCGTGCAGGTCCGACCAACGGTCATGCAACGGGCCGTTGGTCGGGTATGGTCTGAAGCCGGGCTGGCGATCACCAGCCTCCAGTCAGCCAAGGGTTAAACCCTCGACTGACTGGTATTACTCAACCGGCCGCCCGCCACAGGCACCCGGCGCGCTGACGGGATTGCACAGGGCCACGGCCCCGCCGGGCAAGCGCACCTGATAATCGGTGAAGCGCGGATCGGGCCAGATATAGTCGGTGGAAACATACTGTGCGCCGCCGGCCAGGGCGGCATCGCGGGGGCCGGTATCGTTGTTGCGCGCTTCCACCGTATCGGCATCGGCGCGGGTGCGGACGACAAGGCCAGCAGCCACAGCCGCACGGATACGGGCGGCATCCGCCAGCGGATCATTCAGGGTGATATAGGCCGCAGCGGGTGAGTTCTCATCCGTATTGATGAACATGACCCGGCCTTCCAGCGACCGGCGCGCACCGCGATAAAGCGCCACCACCTGCGGTCCCTCATCCAGGGCGAACCAGATTTTCCCCCTCGCCTTGGCAAGGGTGGGCCAGTTGCCAGCGCGCACCGCATCGCGCAGGGTGGGATAGGCGCCCTGCACATCATCAGGCGTGATCAGCTTTTCCGGCGGCAACACGCTGCGGATTTCCCGATCCACATTATCGAACGCCGCCGCATCAAAAGGCAGCGCCCCCGTGCCGCCGGGCACTGGCGAGGCATCCTGCTTGGCGTTGATCATGATCAGCAGCGGCACATGGTCGGGATGGTCATCCGACCAGCGGCGGATTTCCGCCATACAGGCGGTGAAAGGCTGGCACAGGCTATAGGGATCAATATCGGGGATATGGAAAACCTTCAGCCCCGGCGCGCGCATCGGCCCGGCAAAGCCTTCCGGCAAGGCCCGCCCGACCAGGGCCGGCCCTTTGGGGGCGGCAAAACGCCCCCCTTCCGGATCATGATAAAAATCCAGCTCCACTTGCCGCACCCCGGCATTCAACTGCTCGGTCAGGCTGCGATGGCCATAATCAATGGACGCCGCCCCTTTGGGATTGCGGCTGGCGATCAGCGCCAGTTCCTGCGGGGAAAGGGCCTGCTTATAGCTGTTATGGGTGCCGATGGTGACGATCTGGTTCAGGCGCAGATGACTGTCCAGCCCGTCAGCCGCGAAGCTGGGGGGGGCCAGCAGCCCGCACAAGGCCAGGAAACAAAGGAAAGGGCGCATTACGTCACGTATCCGGATCCAACGGGGGGAGCCGGCATAAGACATGATTTATGTGACACTTGCGTGATGGAGTGTCAGGGGCTGATGTGTTTTCCAGTCCCCCTCGCGGGTGAAGGGGTTGGCCGGCGCACGGGGATAAACCGTGCCAATGGCGTGACCAGCGACTATTCCTATAATCAGATGAACCAGCTCAGCGGGTTCAGCCACAATCCCGCCGGCACGGAATATGACCAGACGGTCACTTTTGAGTATAACCGTGCCGGCCAGATCGTGAAGCGGTCCGCGGCGAACGAGCGCTATACACGGCCCATGCTGCAAGGCCATCTGATACAGAATTATCAGATGGATGCCCAGAACCGGATCGCGCAGATGGTGACCTTGCGCGCCTATAGCGCGCCCTCGGTGCCCTTCCTGAATTTCACGACCAGCTTCCAGTATGATGCCAATGGCAATATGACCCATGATGGCACCACCAGCTTTGCCTACGATAATGACAACCAACTGGTCAGCGCCAATGGCGCGAGCCTGAGCTATGATGCGGTGGGCCGGCTGTATGAGGTGAGCAAGAGCGGCGTGACCACGCGGTTCCTCTATGATGGCAACAGGCTGATCGGCGAGCTCAACACCAATAACGGCTATCTGCGGCGCTATGTGCATGGGACAGGGGTGGATGAGCCGCTGGTCTGGCTGGAAGGCGACAGTGTGTGGGACCGGCGCTGGCTGCTGACCGATGAACGCGGCTCGGTGATCGCCGCCACAAACCAGGCCGGCACTGTCACCGCCATCAACACCTATGACGAATATGGCAAACCCGGCAGTGGCAACCAGGGACGCTTCCAATATACCGGCCAGGTCTGGCTGGCCGAGGTCGGGCTGTATCATTACAAGGCCAGGGTCTATTCTCCCACCCTGGGACGCTTCCTTCAGCCAGACCCCATCGGTTATGCCGACGGCATGAACCTCTATGCTTATGTCGGCGGGGATCCGATTAATGCTCGTGACCCGACGGGGTTGGCGTACACTTTCAATTGTTGGACCAAAACCAACGGAACGACAGAATATTACGACGTTGAGGCGGAGGATATGCCTCATAGTAATTGTAGCCTTGTTACCGTAACGCATGGGAACGGTGGAGGAGGGGATCCATTTGGCTATCACGATCCGCTGGGCGATGATATTCAAGAATTTATGGAAAATTTATTTAATGAATTGCCGCAAAAGGACGGTTGCGCTTATCGCAACTCATCCGGACAGTGCGTCTATGTGCGAAATGACAAGGGGACACTCGACCTCGATCCAGAGTACTCTGCCCGAGCCTGCGAGGCTTACAAAGCTATGATGCAATCTAACAAAGAGGTATCGCGTTATACAGGGGCGGCTGGTCAAGCAAATGGCGCGCGTGGAATTCTTCAGAAAGGGGCAAACTGGGATTTCCTGAAAACACCACTTGCCTTTGATGTTGTGATGTATTCTTTAGGCATAACGACTTACCTATTAGGTCAATCTGAACCACCTCCGGGATGTGCTAAATGAAAATAGAAACCATCAAAAATATTCGTATTTTTCTTAATGTTCTGCTTGTCATATCTGTAGTTACCGGATTTGGGCTTTTTTTATTGTCTTTTTCGCCGGAAATGACCCCGAAACAAAGCTCATCATTAGCCTCTTTAGGAGGAATAGTTCCATCGACCGCCCTACTGATCGAAAGATTTTTTTTCTTTGTATTCAAAAAGAAGGAATAAGGTCATATTAATCCCGCCGGCACGGAATATGACCAGACGGTCACTTTTGAGTATAACCGTGCCGGCCAGATCGTGAAGCGATCTGCGGCGAACGAGCGCTATACAAGGCCCATGCCGCAGGGCCATCTGGTGCAAACCTATCAGATGGACACCCAGAACCGGATCGCGCAGATGGTGACATTGCGCGCCTATAGCGCGCCCTCGGTGCCTTTCCTGAATTTCACGACCAGCTTCCAGTATGATGCCAATGGCAATATGACCCATGATGGCACCACCAGCTTTGCCTACGATAATGACAACCAACTGATCAGCGCCAATGGCGCGAGCCTGAGCTATGATGCGGTGGGCCGGCTGTATGAGGTGAGCAAGAGCGGCGTGACCACGCGGTTCATCTATGATGGCAACAGGCTGATCGGCGAGCTCAACACCAATAACGGCTATCTGCGGCGCTATGTGCATGGGACAGGGGTGGATGAGCCGCTGGTCTGGCTGGAAGGCGATAGTGTATGGGACCGGCGCTGGCTGCTGACCGATGAACGCGGCTCGGTGATCGCCGAGGCAGATCGCCTGGGCAATGTCGTCGCCATCAACACCTATGACGAATATGGCAAACCCGGCAGCGGAAACCGCGGCCGGTTCCAATATACCGGCCAGGTCTGGCTCGCTGAGGTCGGACTGTACTATTACAAGGCCAGGGTCTATTCTCCCACCCTGGGACGCTTCCTCCAGCCCGACCCTATCGGTTATGCTGACGGCATGAACCTCTATGCTTATGTTGGGGGCGATCCGATCGGGAGGACGGATCCGACGGGGATGGTCGAAACCATTCCGGAAATTGTTGTTGTTGGCACCAGGATTTCATTCGGTTTCTCTATCGACTTTTCCTCTTGGGGATCACCAGGTAGAAGTTTAGGTGGGCCACCACGGCACAGGCAGCCTGTATCATACGAGCCCCCTGGACCAGATAAAACACCGGCGGGGCCGGAAAATAATGAAGGGCCGTGTCCGAAGCCGCCTGCGAACAGGCCCATTGGTCAACATGGGGTAGCGGGTGTTGCGCTTTCCGACCCTTTAGGTATGATTATAGCCGCTAATTTGCGAGGCCGAATTCACAATGCAACTCGCCAACGGTATGGCAGGAGCGGCACCGACGATGAATCGGATGCTTATCGGCATTTCTACGGCGCGTTCGCTTTAGGTCGACTGCTCGGTCCCTCGCGCGCGCTGGCGATCCTCAATGCAAATGAAGTACAGAACGGAGGGGGCAATACCAGTTCAATCAATATGGATACCTACAATAATTGGCTGGGTGTGACCATGTCTCAGAACGGTCGCTTCACAGGCCAATCTGTTGCAATCGCGGCCGAATATGCAATAGAAAATAGTTGCTTGCAGGTGGCTCCCCAATAATATAGATATGGTTTTTTGGAATTGGAGGTGAATTTTATGATAAAAATTCATGTAAAAATTGGTGTAATTTGTGGATTAACATCAATTCCATTATTAATCGTATTCGTTCTTGATCTGATTGTTGGCAATTGTTTTTTTGAAGAAGGTTGTGGAGAATACGAAAATTTTATGCTATTTTTAGTTTTTATTGGAACTTGCTTATTGGCGGCATGTGTTGGATGGCTAGCATCTCGTTTGGCTCGATTTGCTCTAGAAATTTACAATAAAAGTTGATCTCTTTCTTTGTCAGCCTTATAGTCTGATTCGAAATTAATCTGAACTGTATCAACGCCTTGCGATCCGTCGGACGAAGAGTTGTACGGATGCGATGAAGCACCATGCGGTTGCAGAAGCGATGGTCTGCTCGAAGTCCTTGGCCAGGCGTCTGTTTCGGTTGAGCCAAGCCAGGGTACGCTCCACGACCCAGCGTCGCGGCAAGACTTCGAAGCCTTGGGCTGTGTCGGATCGCTTGATGATGTCGATGGTCCATTTTCCGATGCGGCGCAGCGCGTCTTTGAGCTTGTCCCCAGCATAGCCGCCATCGGCGAAGACGTGCCGCAGCCACGGGAAGGGTTTAACGATTTCGGCCAGCACCAGCGGTGCCCCGTCGCGGTCCTGGATGTCGGCGGTGTGGATGAGGGCATGGACGAGATTGCCTTGGGTGTCGGTGAGGATATGGCGCTTGCGTCCTTTGATCTTCTTGCCGGCGTCATATCCCCTCGGACCGCCGGATTCCGTGGTTTTGACGCTCTGGCTGTCGATCACACCGGCGGTTGGGCTCGCCTCACGCCCTTGTTGCTCGCGCATCGCCATCGGCAGGACATGGTTGACCGTGAGCCACAGACCATTGTCGCGCCACAAGTAGAACCAGCGCCGCACCGTCGAGACCGGCGGGAAACAAGGCGGCAGCATCCGCCACGGCAGGCCGCCCCGAAGCAGATAAAGGATCGCCTCCATGATCCGGCGCAGCGGCCATTTCCGCGGGCGGCCGACAGAGGACGCAGCAGGCAGCAGCGGTTCCAACAAAGACCATTCCGCATCGGTCAAATCACTTGGCAAAGCCAGGCCGTTGCGGGCATGAAGGGCGCGGGTGGTATCAGTCCACATCGGGGATGCACGGTTGTTTTTGGCGAAACCCCTGAATCACCGATAGGGAACGCTGTCAAGCTAACCCGCTGATACCACTCAACTTAATTTCGGATCAGGCTCTTAGTCATGAGCTAGTCGGAACCAGCATGGATGATTCTGCCCTTAACCGGACACAAGCGGCATGGGCTCCTGGGGGTTTTGGCTATTCGGGCAATGTTAATATAAATCTAAGTGGCGGCGTAGCAGGTCAGCTATACGAGAGTGATTGTCCATGACGCGCAAGACAGTAGCAAAAATTCACATTGTGCTAGCCCAAGCCTCTAGCCTCATGTATTTTGGAGAGTTTCTGATACTCGGATCTTTTTGGATGTTCCCCATCAGTTTCCTGCTGATAATGTCTTTGGGGATTTACCGGTGTGCCCATTGTGGCACGCCGATATGGGATAAACGAATAGTCGGGACTTGGCTTCCAATATATCCATCCATTGTAGATCAGTGCAAAGTATGTTCAAAACCTTTCATAGATCGATGACTTTCCCACAAAATTCTGTGCTGTCCTCATGCTGTTCTGCCTCTTTAACTTACCTCATTATTAAATTGGACACCTCCGGTACCCCTGTGTGATGTCGTGGCCGGAGTGGAATTCGTGTATCGCGGGACCGTGGTCCACCCGGCACACAATCCAGGAAACAGGCCAGTTCAACACCCCCGCGCGGCAACACCCGGCCTTGGACTATAAAGTCCTGCCCCTGTTCAGAGATGCCATCTCACGGCAAGAAAACACCTCGAACATTTTCCCAACAAAGTCCACCCCTCACACCGCAATATCATTGATACTCATAATCCCCGAGATCAGCGCCGCGAAGATCACACCGATCAGCCCGCCCAGCACCAATGTCAAGCCCGGCACCAGCAGGGCCAGGAACCGTTCCAGGGCCGTGGTGCGCTCCCGTTCCAGCAGCAGGGCCAGATCCGACAGGGCACGGGGCAAGGCCGCCGTCTGTTCCGCCAAGGCCATCAGCCGGATCAGACGCTGGGGGAACAGGGGTTCTGCCGCCAGGGACCGGCTCAAGGTCACGCCCCCGCGCATACGGTCACGGGTGCGGGTGGCGGCCTGGGCCAGGGCGCTGTTGGACAGGCAGGCACCCGCCGTGCCCAACGCATCGGCAAGCGGAACCCCGCCCGTCAACAGGGCCGCCAGCGTGCGGGTATAGATCGCGACCTCCGCATCCCGGATCAACCGCCCCACCGGCCCCGTCCGGCGCAAAAGCAAGCCATCCATGGCCAGCCTCATCTCGGGCCGGCGGCGTAAACGGATCATGCCCAGGCCGGACAGCGCCGGCAGCAGCAAAAGCACGGCCCCATAATCGCCAAGAAACCGCCCGACGGCCAGAACCGCCGCCGTGCTGGCCGGCAATTTCGCTTTGCTCCCCTCAAACAGGCTTTCAAACTGGGGGATGACATAGCCGGTCAGCAGGGCCAGGGCCGCAACCGTCAGGACCGTGACCAATGCCGGATAGATCAAGGCAGAGACGAGCTTCTGCCGGAATTTTGCCCGCCCCTCCTCCAGCGCCGCCAGATGCGCGAGGCTGGCGGCAAGGCCCCCGCCCTGCTCCCCGGCGGCCACCATGCCCTGACATTCCGGCGGGAACAGCGGGCCTTGCGCAGCCATGGCGCGGGCCAGCCCCTCCCCTGCCCGCACACGGCGACGCAATTCTTCCACCAGGGCGCGCGACGGTGCCCGCTCCATCTGCTCCGCCGCCGTCAGCACAGGCGGGCGGAACAGGGTCCCGACCCAGGGGAAAAATTTGCCCACCCAGTCGGAATTTTTTGCCGGGAAATTATTTCCTAGTATTGGCAACAATGGAAAAGGGACTGCCCCTATAAAATTCCAGTATTCGAAAATATTACGAAAAAAAACGCGCCCGACTTTTTCAGGGCCGCCGTTGAACCTTGTGAGAGCGGTTATTCCGCATGCCTCCTGGGAGACGGTCGATGAGCATTTCCTCAGTCAGCAGCACGAGCAGCGCGGTCAGCACAAGCAGCAGCAGCAGTTCCAGCTCAAGCTCGGTCCTTGGCGATTTCAACAGCATGCTGACCTTGCTGCTGAAACAGTTGGAAACCCAGGACCCGACAAGTCCGATGGACACATCGACCTATACGTCCCAGCTCGTTTCCATGTCGCAGCTGGAGCAGCAGTCGAAAACCAATGATCTGCTGACGGAAATGCAGGGAAGCCTTTCCGGACTGATGAGCAGCAACGTCGCCTATGGCTATCTTGGCCAGACGGTGGAGGTGGAGGGTGACACGGCCCCCCTGCAAAACGGGACCGCCAGTTGGAAATACGACCTGCCATCGGGTGCTGACGACGTGACGGTCACCATCACCGACGCCAATGGCAACAAGGTCTATAGCGGCGAGGCCCCTGCCGATGCCGGGACCAACAGCTTCACCTGGGATGGCACCCTGGCGGATGGCAGCAAGGCGACCAGCGGCGCCTTCACCCTGTCGGTCACGGCCAGCAGTGACAATGTCAGCAGCAAGGTCGACCCGCGCGCCATCGGCAAGGTCACCAGCGTCGATAGTTCCAGCGGGACGGTTGCCCTCTCCCTCGGCACCGTCACGGCATCGATGAACGATGTCGTCAACCTCGCCTGACCCGATCAGCGTCCGCACGAAGGAACAGCATCATGAGCATCACCAGTGCGCTCAGCATCGCCACGTCGGGCCTGCAGGCCCAATCCGCGGCTTTCAGTTCAATCTCCTCCAACATCGCCAATGTCAGCACCGTCGGCTACAAGGCCAGTGCGACCAGCTTTGAAGCCCTGTTGTCCGACAGCAGCGGCCGCAGCACCGGCATTGGCGGCGTCACCGGCACCAACAGCCAGAATATCTCCGCCCATGGCGACATCGAAACGACAGGCGTTTCCACCGAGCTTGCCATTGATGGCAGCGGCTTTTTCGCGGTTACCGCCTCCAGCGACAGTACGCAGGTCTATTACACGCGCGACGGCTCATTCCATACCGACGATGAAGGTTATCTGGTCAATGATGCCGGCTACAATCTGAGCGGCTGGGCCCTGGACGAGAATGGCAATATCGCCGCCGCCAACCGCACCAGCACCCAGAGCCTGGCACCGATCAATCTCGCCGATATTTCCGGTACGCCGCAGCCGACCTCGGCCATCGACATGACGGCCACGTTGCCGGCCGATGCCGCAATCGGTGATGCGTTCGTCACCGATGCCGAAATCTATGACAGCCTGGGCACGGCGCACAGCGTGCCATTGACCTGGACCAAAACGGCGGAGAATGAATGGTCGGTACAGGCTGGCAATCCGGCATCGACCGCCGATACCAGTGTGACGACCGGGACCAGCGACGGCACGACCATCGCCATTACTTTCAACACGGATGGCAGCCTCGCCTCCATCAACCCGTCTCCGGCCCAGATCGGCTTTTCCGGCTGGACCAGTGGGGCCGCCGACAGCACCATCACCCTGGATCTGGGCACTGTCGACCGGTCCGATGGTCTGCGCCAGATCAGCACCACCGACGGCAATCCCAAAGTATCCGGCTATAAAGCCGATCAGGATGGCTGGTCGGCCGGGACCTTGAAGGATGTGACCATTAATGCCGATGGCACGGTGATGGCCAATTTCGACAATGGCCAGTCCCGCGCGGTCTACAAGATCCCCATCGTCACCTTCACCAATCCCGAGGGGCTGGACAGTGTGTCAGGCACTGTCTACAGCGCCACCGCCTATTCCGGGCAGTACCAGTTGAAGGAGGCGGGCAGCGACGGGGCCGGCGGTATCCGGGCGGAATCGCTGGAACATTCCACAGCCGATACGGCGACGGAAATGACCCGCATGATCTATGCCCAGCAGGCCTATTCCGCCGCGGCCAAGGTGGTGACGGCCGCCCAGGAGATGATGGACACCATCATCCAGGCCAAGCGGTGACCGCAATGGATGGGCTTTTCACCCAGGACCACCAGAAGCGCTATCTGGCCATGCTGGAGGCCGAGCAGCAGCGACTGGCGCGCCGGGTCGAGATGCTGCTGTCGGCCAATGTGGCGCCCGACGATCCGCTGCGTCTGGCCCTGCTGGACGACCTGCAGTGCCATATCGACCGGCTGAATACCGAACTGGCCATGGTCGGCGGCACCATGACCCGCCAGCGCGGGCGTCAGAAGGCCGTCGGCCGCTACCTGCAGGCCAACAGCTATGGCAACCAGCGCAGCTTCAAAGGATGATGCGATGATCGGCAAGATGCTGTTGCCCTTCGGTCGACAGACCCCTGTGCCCGCACAGGAAGAAGGGACCGCCCCCGTCCCCCCACCCGCCCCTGCCGGGCGCCCCGCAAGCCCGCTGGATCTGGTTCAGCAGTCCATGGCGCGGCTGGCCGCCCAGGTGGCCGCCGGCCCACACCAGCCTGACAGGCTGCGGACCATGGCGACCGCCCTGCGTGACCTGCGCGATGGTGTCTCGGTGCTGAATGTCCAACTGGCGCAGGCAAAGGCGCGGGGCGACAGCGAGGCCGTCGCCAGCTGGCAGCCGGTGGTGGCGGCGGCCCTGGCCCAGGCCCAGCAGGTGCTGCCGCTGTTGAAGGAGGAGTTGACGGCCCGGCGCGGGCGGCTGGGTGCCCTGGTCGCCGTGACGCGGCAGCGCGCCCAGGTCGAACAGGGATACAAGCCCCTGCGCGGCCACCGTGTCGGTCTGGTTGAACGTCAGGTGCGCCATTGTGTGCATCTGGTGGTCTGAGGGAGGAAACCCATGTCGACGCTGCGCACCGCCGGCCTGATCGCCCAGTCGGGCCTGACCGCCTCCCAGGCCGCCCTGACGGTCACGGCGGCCAATGTCGCCAATGCCGACACGGAAAATTACACCCGCAAGACAGCCACGCGGGAAACGGCGGCCGTCAATGGCAGCCAAAGCGCGCTTTCGGTCAATGTCACGGGTCTGTCGCGCGATGTCGATACCTTCCTGACCCGCCAGATCGTGTCAGCCACCAGCGCTTCAAGTCAGGCCACTGTCATGGCCGACTATCAGGCGCAGATCGAAGCTGTCCATGGCGGCGTTTCCAGCAACAATGACAGTGGCAGCATCGCCAGCGCCATCACAGCCGCCGGCACGGCCCTGGCCGGTCTGGCCGCCGCCGCCGGTGACAGCACCAGCGCCCGGACAAGCGTGGATGCGCTGACCGATATTGCGCAGAGCCTTCAGGACGCATCGGCCGGACTGCAATCCATCCGGCAAAGCGCCGACCAGCAACTGGCTGATACGGTGGAAGCCGCCAACAGCGCCATCCAGACCATCGCTGATCTGAATGACAGCATCGTCACCGCCAAGGCCGCCGGCCGGTCCACAGCCGATCTGGAGGATCAGCGCGACGAAGCCCTGAAATCCCTGGCTGGCGTGATGGATGTCAGTTACAGCCTGGATGGCGATGGCCGGATGCAGGTCTTTACCGGGTCGGGTGCCGCCCTGGTCACCACCCGCCCCCACCTTCTGTCCTTCACCGCCGCCAGCAGCATTGATGCCGACACCCTTTACAGTGAGGGCGATCTGTCGGGCGTCACGCTCAATGGTCGCGACATATCGGACAGCATCTCGTCAGGCTCCCTGCGTGCATTGCTGGATATCCGCGACGGCGTGACCGTGGACGAACAGGCGCGTCTGGACACCCTCGCCGCGTCGCTGATCGACACATTGAACAGCATCGCCAACCAGGGCACCTCTTATCCTGTGGCGACGACCCTGACCGGCACCACCAAGCTTGCCGCCACCGATGCGCTGACCGGCAGCGGCAGTTTTACCCTGGTGTCGGTCGGCAGCGATGACAAGGTGACCGCCAGCCTGAACATTGACCTGTCCACGCTGACCAGCGTTCAGGACCTGCTGGATACCATCAATGCCGATGGCACCTTCACAGCCAGCCTGACCAGCGATGGCATGCTGCGCCTGACCGCCGCCGACGGGTCCGGCATCGCCATCGACCAGGGCGACAGCGCCCTCACCCCCGATGGCGACGGAATCTCGGCCTTTATCGGCCTGAACGACATCCTGACCGGCACCGGGGCCGACGATATCCGCCTGAAACCGGCACTGGCCGATGATCCCGACCTGATGCCGACCGGCGCGCTGGCCAGCACAATTATCGGCAGCCGCGCCGTCTCGTCGGGCGATACCAGCACCGCCGCCGCCCTGGCCGATGCCTTTACCAACAGCCGCAAATTCCCCAGCGCCGGCGGCCTTTCCAGCCGCAGCGCCAGTTTTTCGGCCTATGCCGGCGATCTGGCCGCCACGGCGGCCCGCAGCGCCAGCAATGCCGCGACCAAGGCCGCCACGGCCACCGCCACCACCACCGATCTGCAATCCGCCTTTGCCAGCCAATCCGGGGTCAATCTTGATGAGGAAACGGCCACCATCCAGTCGCTGGAGACTGCCTATCAGGCAGCGGCGCGCGTCATGTCGGCGCTCCAGACAATGTATGACGAACTTATCAGTATGGTCCGATAGGAGGAAACCCATGCGCATTTCCACCTATGGCCAGCATCAGACGCTGGTCCAGAACATGACCAGCCTGCGGGGCCGGGTTGCCGAAGCCCAGATCCAGCAGGCCTCCGGTCTTACCAGCTCCAGCCTTTCCGGCCTGGAAGGACAGGCCAAGACCCTGCTGAACCTGGAAGGCGAACTGACGCGCAGCGCCGGCTATATCGCCAATGGCGATGCTGCCATCGCCCGGTTGAGCAGCTCCTACGCCGCCATGCAGAGCGTCAATGCCCTCGCCACCCAGGTGCGCAGCCTGACCACCAGCTACACCAATGCCACCGATCTGACCGGCTTGCAGGCCCAGGCAAAGGGATTGCTGGAGGATCTGGCCGCGACGCTGAACCAGCCCTATGCCGGCCAATACCTGTTCGCCGGCACGGCGACCAACACCAAACCCGTCGACCTTGCCCAGCTTGCGCCGGCCACCGTGCCCGCCACGGCGGACACATCCTATTATCAGGGCGATGGGGGCAGCTTGTCGGCCAAGATCGCCGACAGCCAGACGGTCTCCTATGGCGTCCGCGCCGATGATCCTTCCATCGAGGCGCTGGTCCGCGCGCTGAACATCCTGGCCACGGCCAATCCTCTGGATCAGGCCGCCCTGACGCAGGCCGGCACCCTGGGCGAACAGGCGGCCAGCGGCACGGCCACCATCCTGGAAACCCTGTCCAGCCAGAGCAGCCGCATCCAGGATGTGGTGGATGGTCAGACCGACGTTCAGCTTTATGCCGAAAGCTGGATCAGCGACATCCGGGAGGTCGATGTCGTTGCCGTGCAGACACAGCTTTCGATGCTGGAAACCTCGCTGGAAGCCACGATGCAGACCATTGCGACGTTCCAGCGGCTCAATCTGGCCGATTATCTGTAGGCGGACACGGCTTCAAAAAAACCGCGCCCGAGAATCACCAAAGCGCCGTTGAACCATTTGAGGGGAGGTAGGCCTTCCGGATTGGCCGGTCCGGCTCCCGTTCCCCCGCCCACTCCAGATGGAGGTATATGATGTCGTCGATTGTCACCAACACCGCTGCCAATTCGGCCTTGCGCTATCTCAGCAACAACAGCGCCGCGCAAAGCAGTTCGGTTTCCAAGCTGTCCAGCGGGTCGCGCATCACCAGCGCTGCCGATGATGCCTCGGGCCTGGCCGTGGGCACCAAGATCAAGTCGGACGTAACCGCCTTGAAACAGGCGGCCACCAATGCCTCCAACGGATCGTCAATCCTGCAGGCGGCCGATGGCGGCATGGCCCGTATCGGCGACATCCTGCAGCGCATGAAATCGCTGGCGACCCAGTCTATGTCCGGTACGGTCGGCGACAATGAACGCGCCTATATCGACGCAGAATATCAGCAGTTGATCGAGGAAATTGACAGCATCGCCACGGGCACCCGCTTCAATGACGATAGCCTTCTGACCAATAATGGTGCCGCCGCTGATGCCACGGACTGGCAGGGTGGCGTCACCTTCATCGTCGGTTCCAGCGTGTCCGACACCATCACCGTCACCGTCACCGCCGTGGATTCCACGGCACTGGCGCTGAACGCCACCGATGTCGGAACCGAAGCGACGGCCACAGCGGCGATCACTGCGCTGGATACGGCCATCTCGGACGTGTCAAAGGCGCGGGCCAATGTCGGCGCGCAGATTTCCCGCTTCGACTATCACGGACAGATGATCGAGACCTCTATCGAAAATCAGGAAGCCATCCAATCGTCCATCATGGATGTCGATATCGCATCGGAACAAACAAAACTCTCCAATGCTGAGGTTCTGACACAGGCGGCCATCGCCGCCCTCGGCAAGGCCAACGAAATGCCCTCGCAACTCCTCTCCCTGCTCCGCTGATGCCCGCAGGCCGCCGGGAAGGCCCCGCCCCCTGGCCTTCCCGGCGTCACTGAACATGAAGGCTGCCCGCTATGGCCATCTCCTCCACCACGTCGACCAGCAGCACGACCGCGACCAGCAGCACTGCGTCCAGCGTCACGGGCATTGATTATGATGCGCTGGTGCAGACGGTGGTTGCGGCCAAGACGCTGCCCGCCGACCGCATTGATGTGCAGGTGACCAAGAACGAGGCCATGATCCAGGCCTATCAGGAGATGCAGTCGCTGACGGCAACGCTGACCGATGCTGCCAACGCCTTGCGCATGCCGGAAGGCTATAGCAGCAGCAGCGATGATCTGTTTGACCAGCGGACCGCCTATGTCACCGGTTCCAGCACCGCGTCCTCCCTGCTGGGGGTCAGTGTTGCCAATGGCACCGATCTGGGCAGCCATTCTGTTGAAATCCTGCAACTGGCGACGGCGCAGAAGATCGCGTCCGGCAATCAGGCATCGGCCAGCACAGCTTTGGGCCTGTCCGGCAGCTTCACCATTGCCGCCGGCAGCGGCACGGCGCAGACCATCAACCTGACCGCCACCAGCACCCTGACCCAACTGGCAGCCGCCATCAATGACACCAGTGCTGCCAGCGGCGTTTCCGCCAGTGTGCTGAAGGTTTCCGACGCTGAATACCGGCTGGTGCTGACCGCCAAGGAGACTGGGCAATCAATCAGCCTGGCCGGCGATGATGACGGTATCCTGACCAGCCTGGGCCTGACCGACAGCGACGGGGCCATCGCCAATGAACTGGTCGCCGCCCGGTCGGCGATCCTGAATGTCGATGGGGTGCAGGTCACCCGCACCGACAACAGCATCACCGATATCTGGAACGGGGTGACGCTGGACCTGTATGGCGCGTCGGCAGGGACAACCCTGACGGTGGAGATCGACAGCGATCTTTCCGCCATCAAGACCGGCATTGTGGCGTTTGCCGACGCCTATAACGCCTTGCGCGATTTCGTGCTGAGCCAGCAATCCACCAGCAGCACCGATGAAAATGGCGACACGACGCAATCGGCGCTGTTTGCCGACAGTTTGATGCGACAGATCGCAACCTCGCTGGCCACGTCGCTGAACCATCAGGATGGCACCAACTCGCTGGCCACGCTCGGCATCACGCTGGACCGCAACAACAAGATGGTCATCGACGAAGACACGCTGGACAATGCCCTGCTCTCCAACCTGGATGCCATCAAGTCGCTGCTTGGCTTTTCCATGGAAAGCAGCTCGACCAGCATGATGCTGTTGCGCCGGCCAACAACGCTGGCAGCGAATGACTTTACCCTCGACATCACCGTCGATGCGACCGGCGCCATGACCAGTGTCGCGGTGGACGGCGACAGCAGCAAATTCACCATCAACGGCACCCGTATAACCGGCGCCGAAGGCACAGAATTTGCTGGGTTGGTCTTTGTGTATACTGGCAGTTCCGCCTCGGTCGATATCAAGTTGACCAGCGGCATTGCCGATCAGATCTACCAGACGGGGACGCTGGCATCCGACAGCGCCACCGGATCCTTGCAAAGCAAGATCGACGATCTGGTAGACTATAACAGCGACCTGGAAAGCCGGGCCGCCGACATCCGCACCAAGGCGGAAGCGTATGGAGAAAATCTCCGCGAATATTATGCCCGGCTTGAGGCAAAGGCCCAGACCGCGAAACTTCTGCTGAAACAGCTCGAAGCGGCAAGCAACACGGACGACTGACCCGCCTCGCCCCTTTCCGGGCAAACCAATTTCACTGATCTGATGGGGTATCGGGATGCCGAGCAATCCCTACTCAAAGGCGACCGGCGCCTATCGCAGCGCCAATCTGACCTTGCCGCCTGTACGCGGAATCGCCGCCCTGCTGGAACGCTGTCAGCAGCACGCCGCCGCCGCCAGTCGCCATGCGGGCGAGGGTTCATTTGAACCCTATGCGCGCGAGATTGGTGCCGCGATCAGCATTCTGACCGGCCTGTCGCTCTATGTCGGTGCCTATCTGCCGGCACCGGATGCGCAAAGGTGGCAACAGATGCTGTCCGGCCTGATCATGGCCTTGGGCCGATCGGCTGCCGGTCGGGATGTGGCACTGCGCGTCCGGGCCAGTCATGACCGGATCGCGTCGCTGCGTCTGCTCTGGATCAAGCTGGCCGGATTTGACCGGCAGGAGCCGCCGCCCCTGTATCCGGTCATCCGCCGCCCCTTGCCGGCGGGGGACAGGCATGGATGACCTCTCCCCTGCACCGCGCCGGGGGGCAAAGCCGACCGCGCCTGCGGCGCCGCGGCAGCCATTATCCGCGCCGGGTGCGGCCGATCTGGCGCAGGCCAGCGACGAAGACCTGATGCTGCGCGTCCAGCAGGAGGATGTGGCCGCCTACCGCGAAATCGTGCGCCGCTATCTGAAACGCATCTATGCCGTGGCAAGGCGCATCCTGCCGCATGATTGCGATGCCGAGGATATTGTGCAGGATGCGTTCCTGCGTGTCTGGAGTCATCGTGACAGTTGGGCACCGGGGGCGGCGCGATTCACCACTTGGTTGCATCGCATCGTCATCAACCGCGCCATCGACTATCGCCGCCGGCCCATCGACAGCGGGCTGGAAGAAGTTGCTGAACCGGCCGATGACCGGCAGGGCTTCGATCAGGCCATTTTTCAAAAACAACTTTATGCTGCTTTGGAATCGGCCCGTACGCGACTGCCTACTAGCCAGCAGGTAGCACTGGCTTTATATTATAATCAGGGGCTGACAGCGGCTGAAGTCGGTGCCGTCATGGGGCTGACGCAAAGTGCTGCCGAAGGGCTGTTGAAGCGGGCGCGCCAACAGCTCCGTCATGTGTTCGCCCGGTCAGCCATTCGTGCGCGAGATGCTTTTGATGACCCTTGATGAGATGTGCGGAGAGTTCGAGGGGCTGCTCTGTCGCTATGGCGGCGGCCTGAAAGACTGGCCGGAGGATATCCGGCCAGTGCTGCTCCGCTACCTAAGGCAGTCCTATGACGCCCGCCGCCGCTTGGTGGAGATGCGGCGCATGGAGGAGATGCTATGCAATGATCCGCCTGATTTGGCCCTGCCCGCCGGGCTGGAGGATCGGATCATCGGCGCCATGCTGAAGCTGAAGGCGCAGGGGTAGCAGCCACAGGTCGCACTCATGGCGATGGGGAACCGCCCGGCCCATTTTGCGGCCGGCAGGCAGACGGCTGCCCGCGCGGCGGCAGCCGGGGCGCTTGATGGTGGCGCCCAGCACTTGAAGGAAACGAGACCTGCCTGGATCGGTCACAATCCAGGCAGATTGGCATAACAGGGCCATTTCATCGCTCCACCATACCCCCTGCATCCGTCGCCCTGGACGTGTCCGGATGCCTGTTGTTGTTTGTTGCACGTACGAATGCTTACGGCCCTGTCGCAAAAAAATGCGCTGCTGCTGAAGGCGGTGATGGGGCTGGCGTATCGCCGCTCAACATCGACCGGAAACGGCGGCTTCCCGCGTTCAAGGGGGGTCTGCTTATCACCCTGACAGAGGGTTGCCCCATGAAGCATCGGCCGCTTCCGCGCCGACAGGCACCATTGCCCGCCCGGATCACCCCGCACCAGCAGGCCGATCAATTAACGCGGGAAGGACGATTGGCCGATGCCTGGAAAATCTGCCAGGCCGGCATCGCGGCAGCACCTGCCGATGCCGGCTGGCTGCCCCGGCTGGCACTGATCCTGCTGAAAAGCGGGCGCGTGGAGGAAGCGGAAACTGTTTATGCCGACGCCGTGGACCGGTTGCCGCCGGATGCCACCTTGCTGAACGGCTGGGGCATTTGCCTGAAATTGCTAGGGCATTTGCAGGCGGCAGAGCGGGCCTTCCGCTGGGGGCTTCAATTCGCGCCGGCAGATGCGGCCCTGCGCGCCAATCTGGCGGCTGTCTTACGGGCGCTGGAACGGCTGGATGAAGCCGAAACCGAACTGATCCTGGCGTTGGAGCAAAACCCCCGGCAGGTCAACGCCCATGTCAATCTCGCCGCCGTCCGTCTGGCGCGGCATGATTTTCCAGGTGCGGTGACGGCCAGCCGGCAGGCCCTGGCCCTGCAGCCCGACCAGCCGGATGCGCTCTACAGCCTGACCGGTGCCTTACAAGCACAGGGCCATATGGCTGAGGCGGCGCGGCTGATTGATGACAGCCTGACCCGCCGCCCCACGCCCCGCATGCTGTTCTGCAAATCCATGCTGGACCTGACACAAGGGGCATTATTGTCCGGCTGGGCCGCGTATGAGGCGCGTTTCCAGGCGGAACCGGCACGGTTTCCCGCGCTCCCACCCCTCCCCCGCTGGCAGGGCGAGCCCCTGGCGGGTCGGCAATTGCTGATCTGGCGCGAACAGGGCCTGGGGGACGAGCTGATGTTCGCCTCCTGCTACGCCGATGCCATCGCCCTGGCAAAGGGTGATGCGCTCTTGGCCCCCCCCTCCCCCTCCCCTTCCCCGTCCCCTTCCCGGTCGCCGGTACGCATCCAGTGTGATCCCCGGCTGACCAGCCTGTTCAGCCGGGCCTTTCCCGATGCGCAGGTTGGCGACACAAGGCCAGCGCCAGGGGAAGACGGCATCGTGCAGGTGGCAGCCGGCTCCCTGCCCGGCCTGCTGCGGCCAGGGATTGACCGGTTCGGGGCAACCGGCGGCTTCCTGTCCGCGCGTGCTGATCTGAAGGCAGTGTGGGGCCAGCGTGTCGCAGCACTTGGCCCTGGCCTGAAGGTGGGGCTGTGCTGGCGCAGCGGCCTGCGCCTGGAAGGCCGCCGTCACCTTTACACCGATCTTGTGGACTGGAAGCCGCTGCTCACCCTGCCGGGCCTGCATATCGTGCCCCTGCAATATGATGATGTCGCCGAGGAGAGTGCGGAGGCAGAGGATATGTTCGGCATTCGCCTGCATCGCTGGTCCGATCTGGACCTGAAAGATGATCTGGAATCCGTGGCGGCCCTGCTGGACACGCTCGACCTGGTCATAACTGTGCCAACCGCCATCGGCGAATTCGCTGCCGCCCTGGGCGTTGCGGTCTGGCGACTTTCTCCCCGGATTGATTTCACCTGTCTGGGCAGTCCGGTTCGCCCCTGGTTCGCCAGCATGCGCCCCTTTCCGGAGCCGGTATCCGGTGACCGGCGGGACACCATCCAGGCCATGGCCCGAACCCTGGACAGGCTGCGGCATGATCCGGCGCACGGCATCCTGGAATAATACGGAACTGTGGGCTGCCGATCAGGTGTTCCCGGCTCGGTCAGTGGAAGGGCAGATCGGCCCCTTCGCCAAATTCATCGCGAAGCGGGTGAAGCGGCGACGGGAGATGAACCTTGATGAGAGGTGAGAGATGCCGCTCGAATTTCAACACACTGAATATTTTGCTGGCAGACGGCGGCATGCGGCGTGGACTAACGCTGTCTGGCGAAACAACGCGTCTGGATCAGATTTTGTAGATTAAAAGGGAAGCTGGTGCCTATGCCAAGTGCCTGGCATAGGCACTGACATCCAACATGGGGACCGTTGCCATAAAGAGTTTTGTCAGGGACCAGTTGGTCATTTGAAATTTACCTCTTCGATCCGTACCCGCTCAATGTCGCCGCTGTCGATGAACTTCACGACATAATGGCTGCCTTCGCGGCGCAGGATTTCAACGGCTTCGCCATCAACCGTTCCGTGGCGGGGCAGGGCAGTGGTGGTTGCGGCCTGACCGGCAGTGGCTGGCTTGCCGCTGGGGCGTACACCCCTGGGCAGGCTGATATCGGGATCAGTCGGGCCGGGCGCACCCACCGCGCGGAAGCGGCCATAACCACTGGAGGTCTTGGCCCCGGCACCCAGGTCGTGCAGGGCATCGGTCAGCCATTGTTGACACCGGGCCAGGGTCGCTTCCCAACCCCCTTTCGGGACAGGCCCCGTTCCAGGCAGCAGGATGAATTGAAACCGAATATCGGACTCCACGGCCAGCAGGGGCACCGGCACCGGGCTGTGCCAGTCGGCGGGTGCATCGTCCAGGTTTTGCACCCGCTTTGCGTCCGGCTCTACCTGATTCCAGGGGCCGGTATGCGGGGTGATGATCTCGGCGGCAAGTAACACCGGTTCCACCGGCAGTGCATCCAGCACCTGCAAGGCGCCGACATGCAGTTTTTCATCCGAGGGCGGGCCAAACAGGGTGTCAATCAGGTCGGGGGTGGCATCCGCCGCTTGCCGGGCCCAACTGCGCAGCACGCCCTTCACACCGCTGCCCGCCAGGAAAGGCACGCCCAGGGTGGGGTGCCAGGCGATGCCATTTTCCACGGGATGCGGGCGGCCCGTGCCAGTCAACAGCCGGGTTTCCAGAATGAATTCCAGGCACAGCCCACCCTGGGCCCTGGCCAAGGCCTCCCGCCGTTTCGCGGTTTCGACCAAAAGATCGGGATCACCCGCGCGGACGGCGGGCTCTGTACGATCCGGCACACCATCGGCCCGACGTGGAAAGATCACGCTGTCGACCCATTGCAGCTTTGGGTTTTCCTCCGTCTTGCTGATGGCGCTGATGTCGCCAAAGCCAGAGTCCCAACGGTCACAGAATTTATCGTACCAGAGACCGGTGTTGCCGGCCCAGATGGGTCTGTCTTTGTTCCCGGTAGGCGTGAAATGCTGTGCCGCCGTTGCCATGGCACCTTGGTAAAGCGGGGCCTGCCGTGCGCTCATGGCCGGTCCCCCGCATCATCTGCCAACAGGGCTCCGGCGAATTTCTTCAACCAACCCAAGTAAAGCAGCGCCTCGGCCTGGGCGCGCAGATATTCTGGTTGGTTGGCACCATAGAGCTGCGTCAACAGGCGGGTGTTATCGCCCTTTGCAGAACGGAACACCGCCTCCGGATCGTCCCCACACAACCAATCCTGCAGGTGCAGGAAAATCTGCCGGTGTGCATGAGGTTTAACTCCCCCTTGCCCCTTGGCCGAGTCCTTGCCGCCTTGGGCCAATTCACTTGCCAGCATTTGGCCCAGCCCATTCATGACGATCGCGGCTGGAGCAGACTTGATATAGCTGGCATACGCTGAGTGGCTCTTCTTCCTTTCCTCGTCATCGCGGTACTTGGCATCACGATACGCCGTCACCGCGCCCAAGGCATGTTTCGCGCGACGTTGCGCCAGATCGGGACCATTGGTCATGGTTCACCCCTCCCCGCGCAACGGCTTTGCCAGGAACCAGCCCTGGCCCACGGTTTCATTGCCACCCATTTGCAGATAGCGGCGTTTCCCGACCATCTCGTGAAGTCCATCCACCGCCGATTTGGCATCTGAACCAGGCTTGTTCACACGCGGGACAAGCATCGTGTAAAACAGGCTGTCGGGCGGCAATGTCTCCTCATACCACAGGTTCTTGGAGGTTTTACGGTCGGGGTCCAGGTTGTTGCGGGCCTGAACATTCAAGGCGTAGCGGGCGAACCACGCGAAATCATCATCACCGACCACGGCAATCTGCCCGGCCAGCCGGGCGCGGGCCCCCTCATCATCGATCAGGGTGCCGATGGCCGCTACCAGCTCGGCAGAAACCGCGCCTGCGACCTCAAAGCTGCGTTCTTCCAGGAACAGCTTTTCCCCCGTTGCCCCGCGCGTCAGCACAGGCGGGGTATCCTTGCCCAACGGCAATGCGGGCACCGAAAGCCCCTCGGTGGGCAACCCAGCCCGTTGCAAATCACGGCGCAGCCGTTCGATCAGATGCGGACATGTGAGCCAGCGATAGGCCCCAGTCAGACTGCGCACCGGCAGCAGCAGCAGGCGACCGTCAGACACCAGGATGTTACCGGCATTTTCCGGTTTGCCGAACCAGTCGTCGACTTTCTTTTGGTGCTTCTTCTTTACTTCTTCGGCTTCTTTGTCATCTTCCGGTTCTTTGTCCTTCTGCAACTGCTGGCGGACATAATCGCGCAAGGCCCCCTTGACCGAACTGCCGGGGATCACGGGATAGGATGTGGTTTTTTCCCGCTGTACGGGCAGATCGACCGTACCGTCATCCTGGCCGCTGCCGGGATGGATGGGGGTTTCGGCCAACAGGCCCAGCACCAATGCCGACATTTACAGCCTCATTCACCAGAAAATTGAAACGTACCCAGGGCGTAATGCCCGAACCCATGCGCGTTATCCGCCGCATCACCCAGGAACGACGGCAATTTTTCTCGCACGTCCGGCGGCATGCGCAGGAACCAGCAACTGCCCGCCGGCAGAAATGCCCGCAATGGCACCGGCCCCCGATTTGGGCCGGGCCGACTATCCCAACCGCCAATGGGCAGAACATCACCCAAACAGGCCGACAGGATTTCGGCCTTGCCGTCGAACAGTGGGCCGGGCTTCAGCCATTCTGTGTCCACCCGTGCCGGTGACAACAGGGTGATGCTGACCAGTTGATTGCCTTCACTATCGTGGTTGATTTTTCCCAGTTCTGGAACCTTTGGAGCCTCTCCAGCCGGTTCCAGATGGGCAAAGCGATGCTCCCCACCCAAGGGCACGATGGAAGCAGGCTTTTTCCAGCGATCAGGCAGGTCGGAAACCGCGATCCCCAGACCAACATTGTCGCGCAAGCGCACATGCGTGGGGGCATATAGCCGCCCCCGCACCGCCGTGCGGCTTTCCGCCGACATTTCCAGGCCGATGCGCGGTTCCTTCTCCCACAACTGCGAAGAATGAACGACGTGGGTTTTGGCGAAATCATCGCCAAGCTGCTCGCCCGCCAGAACCTTGGCCAAACCATCTGCCGTCAGCCACCAATCGTGGGCGGGCCGCGCATCCTTTGCATTCTCCCAGCCCTTGGGCGGCAGCATTGGATGCAGTAGCCCAAGGTCGGTTAAGGCCGGTGTGCGGTGCGGGCTGAGAGTTGCGAATGCCAAACCGTTGCTGGCTTTACGCACCAACAGATTACGGGGAGCCGGGTACAGCGGTTGCCATTTTTCCCCCACCTGTCGCATCAATAGGAGTGCCCCGAACCGCACTGTCCCCTTTGACAGGTCCTGACCATCCCCCAGAATGTCCTTTGGCCACCCCTCACTCCCCTCCCAGCCATTGCCCATGGCGAGGGCCACTCGCAGGGCACCGGTCAGGGTGGTGGGGTGTGGGGGGAACAGGCTGGCCGCTGCCGCCAGACCATCATCGGCCTGTTCATAAGGGCGGCCATCGCGGAAAAACAGGCTGTCCTGCGGCTGCACCACATAAAAACCGTTGGCCATCATGGCTTCATCCCCGGCAATCCGTACCACCCGCCATTATCGGCCAGGAATTTGGCAATCAGCGCCGCATCCAACCGGAAGGCCCCATCTTTCGTTCGGCACAGGGCGGCCAACTGTTCCATCTCGGCCCTGGCCCGCTCCCGATCCGCCTTATCCTTGCCCCGCATCCGTTCCGCCAGCAGTAGGGAAATCAGGTCATCCCCCCCCAGCCGCCCATCTGTCCCATCACGGAACAGGTCGGCTAACCGGCTTTGCAGATTATGGATCAGGGAGGAGGAGCGCTCATCATCCTGCGCAAAGGCCACCGTCAGGTCGGTCAGCATGGGCACAACGGGATTACAGTCGCGGCACCATTTCGTCACGAACCGCGCCGCTTCCCCCGAACTTTTCAACAGGGCCAGCGCCAAGCTGTTGCGGCCATGATTGGCCTTGGCCTCGACCTCCAGCAATTCCTTGGACAGGTCCAGCACCGTGCCCAGGGGCGTGGTGTAATGGGCGAAGACCATACCGGCGGACAGAGTTGGTTCTTGGCAGTCCTGGCTGCGCATATGTTTCACAAAAACCCGGCGCAGCTCTTCCGCTGCCAGCAACGCCCGATGCAGGGGCAGCAGGGCCAGCACATCATCGCCACCGACATAAATGGGCAGGCCATAATGCTGTGACAGGATATCGCCCGCATCGGCGGTGAACAGGGTCAGCGCTGCGCTAACCTGCTTACCCCTGCCCGCTTGCAGCTCTTTCCCGATATTGTCGCCATCCATCCGCAGCAGGGCATAGAAGGGAGAGGCCTTGACCATCTTGCGCTGACGCCGCCCGCCATCCGGGGCCGTAGCCTTCTGAAGTTTGGCCAGTTCTTCTTGCAAAGCTTTGACAGCCTCACGCTCCTGCTCCGGTATTGGCCTGCTACCAGCCGGATCACGATCCCGATTGGCCTGTATTTCGGCCCTACGGCGGGCAATGCCGTCCTCGAAAAACAAGGTACCGTCCAGGTCAAGAAACTCGTCAATATCTTGAGGGCGCAAATTACGTTGGCGATTGTCGCTTTCCGATTTGATCAGCAGCCTGACGATCTCTTGCCCGTCCGCTTTATTGTATTCTTCCTGCAAGTCCAGGTCAGGAATAGGAAACTCGCTTCGTGCCGAGATAGGACCTTTGGCCATCTCCTTCACAAAATGCAGATAGTCATCCAAAGCCGCCTTCCCGCCCGGCAGATGCTCCTTGCTTTTCAACAGCCAGGGCCGGGCCGCCATGTGGGCGGTGGACGGATATTTGCGCAGCCACTTGCGAGCGGTTCCTTCATTTATCCGCTCACCCTCAACAGGTATCCAGCCAATGATGTCTTGTAAGGTTTTCAACGGCAACAGCGGAAACAGGCGTTTGACCAGGGCGATGGCGCACAAACGCTCGCTGCGGCCGAGTTCCAGCGAGCCGTTTGCTTGGTCCTTTTTGTAGATTACATGGCTGATGCTGGCCCGCACATCATCCCAGAAAGCATCCTGTTCCTTGCCGCCACCCTTCGCCCGCACATACCCGGACAATTCCTGATAATCGCCCATGATGCTGCAATGGTCGCCGCCTTCATCCGCCCGGCCAGCCTTTGGAAACCGCCAGCTTCCCCGCCCGGCAAACACAGCACCGTCACCCACTGACCAGCTAACCTGCCAGAAATGATTGATCTGCCGATCCCAGATAACGCGGGTATTCTCTCCACTACCAACGCCTTCTAGAAACGTCTTCCAGACAGCATCCGCCAGTGCTTTCCACGCCTTGGCCACGGTATCTGATACGTCATTGCCAACCTGCCCACCATCCCGGCCCTGGACGTCGACACTGAAATGGTTGGGCAGGGTGGCGACGGTCGGGCCCGCCGCCAGTGACCCGTCGGCGGTCTTATCGGTCAGGGCGGCCCACATCGCGTCCCCCGCCAACGAGGGCGATTCAATTTTCTCCTCATCGCCCGCAGCCGCCACCACCATAGCCTTACCGGACAACCAGGACAGCAGAAACGACCCCGCCCACAGGTCGCGCGTGCGCCGGGCCTGACGGATAAAGGTCTGAACCGGGCCGATTTTAACGTGAAGAATGGTGGCGTCCGTCATGACCAGACCTTGGTTTTGTTCGGGAAATAGGGCGCGCGGTTACGGCTGTCGGGTTGTTTGAATCCATCCAGCAGCCGATGCAAGACACCCCAATCGGCACTGTATCGGCGGGTATCCTTGCGGGCATTCTGTTTCACCGCAACATCCCCCTGCCCCTCCTTTTCCCCCGGCAGGAACCGGGCGGGCAGCAACAACGCCACCCCGATAGCCCAATCACTGGCCAACCGATGCGCATGCAGGAACAAGGGGCTGGCGCGGCGGTCACTGCGGTCCGCCGGTGGGGAGATGCCAAAATTCTGACCATAATTCTGCGGAAGACCAAAAACCGCGCGTTCGGGCACAAAGTTGCGATAGGTGTTGCCAAACGGGTCCTTTGACCAATCATGGTCTTTCTGGAAATTCTTCTCGCTGTCTCGGTTATTCACCTTGCCCTTATGTCCCCAGGCCCGATAACGCTGCATGCCCTGGCCCAACTCATCCAGGGCGGCAATGGCCTCAACCGCATCCGTCACCAGCACTTCAACCCTGCTATCGCGGCCAAGGGCGGTGAAGGGGGGCAAAGGGTCTGTCGCGGCGGACGACGCCTTCAGCAGCTTCTGAACCTCACTGACATAGGTCTCCACCGTGTCGGGCCGGGTGAAGGTTGCGCCATAGCCCTCCAGCGCGTGCAGAGCGATACTGCCCCAGCCGCGCCGCGCCCGGCTGCCCAATCCACCAACCAGCCCGAACAGGCGCAGCGCGCGGTCGAACAGGTCCCTCGCCAGCGCGAAATCGTCTTTATTGTATAACGGTTGTTCTTCCCGCTTTTGGCCTTGCCTTGGTGGATCAAGATCACCCGGCATGGTCAACCGAAACTGCACCTTGAAACCCTGGTCGGGTAGAATGCAGGGACGGGTCAGGATACCCGCCGTTGGCCCAAACGCCCCCATCAACCCATAGCCCAGGTAACGCGCACCGGGGCCCACAACCCGTTCCCCGCGCGCACCGGGCAATACCTGTTCTTTCTTCAATATTTTTAACGGCGTCCGCCGGGGCTCCACCCGGATGGAAAGGGCGGCCTGTCGGCTGGTGCGGCGGCTGCCGGCATGGCCGAACAGCAAGGTTTCGAGGCGGCGCAGTTTAGCCAGCCGTTCCACCTGTCCCTCCACCTTGGCAATCTCCGGATCGGCCCAGGCCAGGAAGCGCCACCAGAACCGCAGAGCCCCGCGCAGGCTGGACGCCCGGATCGCTCCCTCATCCTGCCGCGCCCCGCCCATAAAAAGCGGGGTGACAATGGCGAAGGTCGCGGTCCAGCAGACAGGATTTGCCATATTCTATTGTTCCAAAATCGAGAAGAAAATTGGCAGCAAACAATCTATATATGAATCACCTTGTCAGTTGCATCAAATTTATGCACAACTGCAGGCATTGGTTCTGCTGCCCCCCGGCACCGATGAAGGGTACCCTATTCCAACTCATCCCCGTTAAGGATGATCTTGAAAAGGCAGCCTATTTTCAATCCGCTTCAACGCGGAAAGTTATGATTCTATCATATAGGACAAATAACAAATGACATGGATAAAACATGAGCGGGCATACAAAATCAACAGGCCGCGGCAAACAGTTCATACTGCTCGTTCTCGCCCTGATGCTACCAGTATCAGCGGGCTGGGTAGCCGACTCATTGCTTGATTTGATCAAGTTAACGTCCCCATGGTGGGACAGCCATACCGGTTGGTCCGAACTCGTAACGCTGGCCCTTGGTGCATTTGCTGGCTCCGTATTGTTCATTTGTACAGCCATGTGCCTGTACAAGGAACGAAAAGAGTTCCTGACTGTCCACGCCCGCATTTTACCGGAGGCAGAACCGCAAGGACGCTCGGTTCTGATTATGGGCCTGTCGCCTAAAGGTAATAAGCCATCGGTAGCAGCGGTAGACAATGCCATGCCTGTATTGCCGATTGAGATCATCGCCCTGGATAAAGCCGGGCTGGCGACTCATCTGAAAAATGCCAAAGCTGCAACGGATAGCACTTGTTCAGGTCTCACGCTTCCGCTCTCTGTCCTGATCGAGAAATCGCATGGGTGGCAACAAAACTTCCGTGCGGTTTGGAGACATATCAAGACCGGTGATCGCATATGGCCATTGAAAGCCATTTTGGTTGTGACATCTAATGAATCTCAGAATGATTTTGAAGAATTCAAAATTTTATTGACTGAAAGATTGAAAGATGCGGTAAGGCGCGGAGAGTTTGTTGGAAAATTACCTCATATTGAAAACATATGCCAGACCAGCATTGACTTTGAAGAATACAATGATGTTGTCGATGCACTGAACAATGCGGTTGATATCGCTGTTAAGCGTTACCAGATCACGCATAATCAAATCTGCATTGATGCAACCGCTGGCTTGAAGATTTTCAGCATAGCTGCCGCCATGGTGACGCTGAACCGCAAGCTGATCTTCAGCTATGTCAACAATGATGGCCGCCCCCGCTACTATGACGCAAAGATCGACATGGGCACGTTGGGCGAAGGCTGATCGGTACCTGCTGGCAGTGAATGGCCGAATTACACACGCATAAGAATTGCGTTGTCAGCCAAACACATGGCAATAGCTGTAGGCGCAGGGTGGTGGATGGGGGTGCCGGGCATGGCGGATCGTTTTGAACAAATCTTCCGCACGCTGACCGGCCACGCCCCGCTGCGCTGGCAAACCCGGCTGCATACGCGGTTCATGACGGGCGACCTGCCGCCGGCCCTGGATCTGCCGACGGGTTTGGGCAAAACATCGGTGATGGCCGTCTGGCTGGCAGCGCGGATCATGGGGGCCAAGCTGCCCAACCGGCTGGTTTACGTGGTCGACCGGCGCACCGTGGTGGATCAGGCGACGGAGGAGGCAGAGAAACTGGCCCGCAACGCCGCCGGCCTGCTGGCGGGGGACACGCTCGCCATTTCCACCCTGCGCGGCCAGCATGTGGATAATCGCCGTTGGATGGAAGACCCGGCGGCGCCTGCCATCATTGTCGGCACCGTGGATATGATCGGGTCACGGCTGCTGTTCCAGGGCTATGGCGTTTCCACCGGCCTGCGCCCGTTTCAGGCGGGGCTGCTGGGGGCTGATACGCTGCTGGTGCTGGACGAGGCGCATTTATGCCCGCCCTTCCAGGCGCTGCTGGCCAGTGCCGCGGGTGATGCGGCTTTGCGGCCCCCGGTGCCGCTGGTGCCGCCTTTCCACCTGATGGCGCTTTCGGCCACCGGGGAAAATACAGCGAATGCCTTTGCCCTGGCAGATGAAGACAAAAGGGATGATTTTGTCAGCACCCGTCTGGCGGCGGCCAAGTCGCTGAGCTTCCTTGCCACGGATGGCAAGCTGGATGAACAATTGGCGCGGTCAGCGCAGGCTTTGGCGGAAACCCATGGCGGGCGCATCGCCATTTTCTGCACCAGCCGGGAGGTGGCGCAGAAGGTTGCGGCCCGGCTGGACGATAAAAAGGCCAAACGGCCCGAGGGGGCCGTCGTGCTGCTGGCCGGCGCGCGGCGGGTGAAGGAACGCGAGGATGCCCGCCGGGGACTGGTCGCCGCCGGGTTCCTGACCCCCGGTATGGATGATGCGGATACACCCATCCTGCCCGGCCCGACCTTCCAGGTTGCCACCGCCGCCGGGGAGGTGGGGATTGATCTGGATGCCGACCATGCGGTGATGGATTTGGTGGCGGCAGAACGCATGATCCAGCGCCTGGGCCGCGTTAACCGCAAGGGCGGCGGGGACCGCATTGCCCATATCCAGGTCATCGACGCCGCAGCGGACAAGGAACAGGCGGACGCCGCCGCCCGGCGCGATACCTGCCGCCACTTGCTGGAAAGCCTGCCCCCCTTGGCCGATGGCGGTGTGGATGCCAGCCCCCGCGCGTTGCGGGCCTTACGGGACAACCCGTTGCTGAAGGCATCCAGCACGCCCGCCCCGCTATACCCCGCGCTGGACCGCCCAACGCTGGACGCCTGGGCCATGACCAGCCTGCGCACCCATCCGGGCCGCCCCGACATTGCCCCCTGGCTGCGCGGCTGGGTGCAGGAAGATGACCCCGACGTGACGCTGGTTTGGCGGCGCTGGCCCTGGGAGGGGGAAAGGCACCGGTTGCCGGACGATAAGGCGCTGGAAACCTTCTTCGACAAGGCCCGCCCCCGGCTGGTGGAGCAATTGGAGGCCCCGCGCTCGCTGGCGACGAAGGTGCTGGCCGACCGGGCGAAGAAGGTTGATTGGAACGGCAATACCATCGTGGTGCTGGCCCTGGGGGATGGCATCGCCAAGCTGCGGCTGGACGATCTGCGCGACAAAAAGAAGCGCGATCCTTTCTTTGACAATGCCCCCGCCGGCACCCTGTTCATCATCCATCACGCGATGGGCGGGCTGGATGCGCAGGGCCTGCTGTCCAGCGATGCGGACCATCCCGCCCCCTGCCTGGATGATGGCTGGGAAGAGGCGGACCAGAGGGTCGCCGGCTTGCGCATTGTGGAGAGGGTAACCGGCGAGCCTGATCCGCCCACCGACGCGCCCGGCTGGCGGCTGGTGGAACGCATTGCCCTGACCGCCCCGGACCAACCCGACACGGAGCGGTTTCTGGCCATCGAAACATGGCGCGACGGGGATCAGGAAAGCGGCGGCGACCCCGCCATCCGTCGGCGGACGCAAGAACTGCCCGACCATCTGGTTTGGGCCAGGAAGGAGGCTGATGAACTGGCGGAAAGGCTAGGCCTTCCCCCGCCCTATCGCGCCATGCTGGCCGCTGCTGCCGCTGTTCATGACCAAGGCAAGGCGCGACCCCTGTGGCAGCGGGCCATGGGGGTGCCGCGTGGTGCCCCGCCGCTGGCCAAAACAACCGGTCGCGGCGCCAACCCAGCCCTGTTGAAGATCAATGGCGAAACCTATCGTCATGAATTTGGCAGCCTGCTGGATCTGGAGCGTGATGCCGGGCCACTGGCTGACCTGCCCGATGATCTGCGCGAGCTGGCGCTGCATCTGGTGGCCTCCCATCATGGTTATGCCCGCCCCTGGATCGCCCCGGTTGATCCAGACCCGCGCACGTCGCTGCAAAGCCATCGGGACCGTGCGGCACAGGCAGCCCTGCGCTTTGCCCGGCTGCAGGCGCACTGGGGGCCGTGGGGGTTGGCCTGGTGGGAGGCGCTGTTGCGCGCCGCCGATCAGCGCGTGTCGCGCCGGCTGGATAAGGAGGGGGCGTGATGGCCACATCATCCATTCCCGTCGATCTGCGCAACCCCGGACAGGTCTTCGCCTGTCTGGGCCTGATGGAGGCGGCAGAAATCCTGATCGGCCCGGCGAGCGGCGGCTTTGTCTGGCAGGGCCAGGAAACGCACGTGCGTTTCACCCTGACCGCCCCCGGCGGGGATGACCCGGTGCTGACCGTGCTGCAGTTTCTGGCTCAGGCAGAGGCGGTGGCTTTGGCACCGGCGGGGTCTGATTTGGCCGCCAAGGAACCGGGGGTGCGCACGCAAACCGCGCTGCCGCCCGGCACCTACCCCTGCCCCTTGCCGGAAACACCCAGCGCCCTGCCCGCCCTGCTGACCGGGCCGGGGGGTGATATCCCCCTATCATCCTGGGCCGATGGCAGCCATATCGGGCGCGATAATATGAAGTTCTGGGCCGGGGCGGGCGGTTATTCCGGCGCGGCCTTGACCCGTGACGCGCTGGATCTGGTCCGTCCGCTGGGCGGCGACGGACTGCCCGTAATAGCCGCCGACCCGTTTGCCTTTGCCCGCCCGCAAAGCAGCAGTTTCCGCTTTGACTGGCGGCGGGATTATATCCCGCTGGATGTGGGTTTCTCCCCCAATGACCATGGGGATGTGCGCATGGTGGGTTATCCGCTGGTGGAACTGCTGGCCGCCATCGGGTTGCAACATGCCCGCCCCCTGCGCCTGAACAAACTGCTGTATCGTTACGGGGCCTGGGGGGCACCGCTGCCCACCCTGTTTGCCCGCGCCATGCTGGGCCTAAGCAATCCCGGCTTTCCCATCCGCACATTCACCATGAAACTGGGTTGGCCCGGCCAGGAAGGTCAGGCCCGCTGCATCACGGACGCCCTGGAGGATACAAAGCCATGACCGATCTCTTGTCCCTGACCGACGATATCATCCATGGCTGGGCCGATGATCCGCGTGGCCCCGTGGCGCTGGCCCTGAAGCAGCGGCTGATCCCGGTGGAGGGGGAGGGCGCGGTGTTCTTCCCCCCCACCTATGCCGATACCAAGGATGGTTATGCCATCGACACCCTGTCCGACGGCACCAAGATCGTGCAGGTGGACAGCGTCGGTGCCCAGGCCAACCGGATGGAACCCCTGTTCAAGCGCGCCAAGCCCGACCAGCCGGAGAACCCGCTGGCAACCTTGGTGCCGCAGGTGGATGTGACCTATGGCAATGAGAAAACCCTCTCCATTCTGGAGGCCGGGCACCGGCTGGGCGACGCGCTGATCCGGTCGACGGAATTGAAGGAGGAGGCGCAGGCCGCCTTCCTGACCTATCTGGATAATGGCGACGCCCACCCCATCGCCAAGCTGGCCCCGACCTCGCTGGTGTTCGGCGTGTGGGACAGCCGCGATACCCAGGCCAAGCTGCCGCGCATCGTGCAATCGGCCATCCGCGCCCATGATATCGACGTGCTGCACCGGTCGGCGCAGTTCAATCCGGCCCTGGATTATGCGGCCCTGGGTGTCTTTGATGATGAAGACAAGGCCAAGGCCGAACGCGACGCCAAAAGCCCGCTTGCCCAACGCGGCTTTGTGCATGTACCCGCCGTCAACGCCCCCGGTGGGGTGATTGCACGCGGCGGCATCTGGCGTACCGTCACCATCAATCTGGTGGCCCTGCGGCAATTGGGCGGTGAAAATGCCGTGGCCCTGCGCCGGTACATCCTTGGCCTGTCGCTGGTGGCGGCGACCGAACCGCAGGATGGTTTCCTGCGCCAGGGCTGTCTGCTGACCCCGGATTTTGACGCGCCCGCCCTCTGGCATGTGGTTGCCCGCAATGGTCAACGTCAGGCCCTGGCGCTGGATGATGCCCGCGCGCTGGATTATGCCACCAAGGCGGCAAAGGCGTTCGGCGTCGGCGCGGATCGCCGGGTCAGCTTCACCAAGGAACGGGCCAAGGCGGATGTGAAGCCGGAAGAAACCAAGAAAAAGGCCAAGTAAGGCCCACGCCCGCCAAAGAAAGCTCGCCCATGCCAACCCGCGCCCTGTTGATCGAAGTGACGCTGCTGGATGCCCGCTATCATGGCGTGGGCGACTGGCCACCGGCACCCTGGCGGCTGTTTCAGGCGCTGGTGGCCGGGGCCTATGGCGGCCAATGGGCGGCGGAGGAGGCTGCGGACAAAGATACGGCCTTCACTTGGATGGAGAGGCTGTCGCCGCCCCACATCGCCACCCCATCCGGGCATCTGGGGTCGGAGGTGCTGCATTATGTGCCCAATAATGGCCTGGATGCCAAAGGCGGCGACCCGGCCCGCGTGGCGGAAATGCGGGTGCCGAAACGGGTGCGCCCCCGCCTGCTGGACAGCCAGACCCTGCTCTACGCCTGGCCCTTCGACCAGGGGGAGGAACAGGCCGCCCGCATCGCCGCCCTGGCCAGCCGCCTGCACACGCTGGGGCGCGGCATCGACCCGGCCTTTGCCAAGGCGGAAGTGCTGGATTGGGAGGCGGCAGCGGAACGGTTGCGCCAGCATGGCGGGGCCATCGCCCGGCCCATGGCGGGCGGGGGCGGGGCGAATGACCCCGGTTGCCCCACCCAAGGCTCCCTGGCCAGCCTGAAGGCACGGTTTGAGGCCGCCCGCCGCCAGTACCAGCCCGGCAAGGAGGGGCGGACCCTGACGCTGAATTTCGCCCGCCCGCCCAAGCCGCTGTTCCGCCCCGTCGCCTATGACCGCCCGCCCGCCCGCCTGCTGTGTGAATTGCGCCGCAGCGACGGTCGGTTTGCCGCCCAGCCGATGCACAAGGCGGTGGACCTGACCACGCGCATCCGTGATCGCGCCGCCGCCTTGCTGAAAACACGCCTGCCGGACCGGGCCGACATGATCGACCTTGTGCTGGTGGGGCTGGATGCCGGCCCGGCCGACAAGGATCGGCGCGTGCGCCTGATCCCCCTGCCCTCCATCGGTATGGCCCATACTGATGCCGCCATCCGCCGCCTGCTGGTGGAGGTGCCGCCCGATTGCCCCCTGCCGCGGGATGAGGTGTTGGCCGTGTTCAGCGGGCTGGACATGGCGATGGACCCGGAAACCGGGGAGATTGTGGCAGAGGGCGAGGATTTGACCCTGGTGCCCACAGGCACGGCGGATGGGATGGCCGGGCATTATGGCCTGCTGCCCCCGGACCGGGGCGGCGACGGCCACCATAAAGACCAGCGTGACTGGATCAGCATCACGCCCCTTTCCCTGCCCGCCCCCCGCCGCCGGATGGATGCCGGTCGCCTGCGCCACCCGGACGAAGCCGTGCGGCTGGCAGAGGCCAAGAACGGCACTGAACGGCTGGCAGAGGAGGCGCAGGCCCGTTCTGCCGTCCTGGATGCCTGCCGCCATGCCGGCATCGACCCGCGCCTGGTGCTGGCCATTCGGGTACAGCGCGAACCCTTCCTGGCCAAGGGGGAAGCGGCGGAGCGTTTCGCCAACCCGCCGCGTTTTTCCCGCCACAGCCTGTGGCATGTGGCGCTGACCTTCGCCAAGCCTATGTCCGGCCCCCTGCTTCTGGGCAATGGCCGCTGGCTGGGGTTGGGCCTGATGGCACCGTCCCCCGCCGTCACGCCAAGTGCAGACGCCGATGCCGTTTCCTACACCCTGTCCCCCGATTGTCGCCCGCCCGTGGCACAGCGCGCCGCCGCAACCCAGGCGGTGCGCGCCGCATTGATGAGCCTGGCGCGCGACGGGCGCGGCGGCGTGCCCACCCTGTTTTCCGGGCATGAGGACGGGCCGGAGGCCGCCCGGTCGGGCGCACACCGCCATATCTATATCGCCCTGTTGGATACCGATGGCGACGGGCTGCTGGATCAGGTGCAGGTCATCGCCCCCTGGCGGGTGGATCGCACGGTGACGGATATGACGGGCGCGGAGCGGCAAAGCTTCACCCGCGTTACCGGGCAACTGGCCCTGGTCCGCGCCGGTGCGGTGGGCCTGTTATCCCTTTCCTCAGCCCAGCCTTTGCCGCTGGCGACGGGCACAGTCTGGACCAGCCAGACCCGCTATCGCCCCACCCGCCATCCGGGGCGGGACACAGACCCGGCCTTGTTCATCGCCGCCGATATCCAGGCCGAACTGTCCCGCCGGGGCCTGCCGGCACCGGTGGATATCCAGGTCACGGATATCCTGTCCGGTCCCCGCGACGGCCTGTCCGCCCGCCTGACCCTGCGCTTTGCCAAACCGGTGACAGGCCCGATCCTGCTGGGCCGCGATGCGCATCGCGGCGGCGGGATGATGGGGCTGGGGTGATAATGCTGTTTGGCAACTTCCGGCCAAGGTCATTACGCATGGGCCGAACTGCGACATTCCTGTTCATGTTGCGGTAGGGCATGATCTCATTGAAGCGCTCGCAGTTGCCAAACGGGCAAGCGATCTGCTGTTAGCCCTGCCCTACCGCAACGCCCCCCTACCGATCTGGGCGCTATGGATATGTCCTCTACCAACGAAAAATTAGGCATTTCCAGCCCCGATGTCGGACAGCCGAAGTTGCAGAAGGGTACCTACCCCGCCCTTGACCTTGGTGATCTGCCCGCGGAGATCATCAACAGAACGCTGGGCACAGAGTTGGAACCGGGACCAGTCCACATGTCGGGCCTCGCCCACCGGCACGCGGCGGAGAAACACCCGGACGATTACCCAATCTGCCGCCAGCACATTGCCGAGGTGATCCGCGACCCGACATTCATCGGACAGGCCCCAAATCATCGAGAGAACATTGAACTGCTCCGGCGACTGCGGGAACCACCCGGTTCGGCCGTCCTTGTCGCCGTCAGCTTGGAACTGGATGAGAGCGGACGGTATCGTGTCCGATCCTGCTATCTTGTCACCGAGGATGAGATCGGGCGAAAGCGACAAAAGGGCCATATCCATTTGGCGCAAAAATAGAAAACGCCCCATTTGGGGGGCGTTTTCTGGTCCGAGCCCGGATGCCACTCCGGAATCCCTTTCACCGCAAAGCGGTTACTCTCCCTGTTGCCAGGGGTGTGGGGCGGCCGTTCCCACCTCAGCGGACATCTTTTATATAAGGCCGGCTCAGCCATTAGGCAACAGCAGACCGACATGCCCACAAACAAGGGCAATGGCAGCGACAATAGCGGACAGGGGAAAGTAACTTTCGGTGCTTTCCAGCCGTTTCCCGACGCCTGATTACGCCCCCTCCCGCTTTTGCTTGTTCCAGGCGGTGTTGATGCGGGGCCGCAAGCGGCGATGAAGCGCGGGCCTCGACACATCACTTCCTGCCCTTGCCACCGCATGGCGGGCGGAAAATGCCTGCGGCGTTAGATACTGGACAAGTGGGCGCTGCTGTTGGATGCTCCCCACCAGACAGCCCCTTTGCCGTTCTTTTTGCGAGCAGCTCAGTACCCCCCGAAAACCCGGGACCCGCTCGCAAGCCATTAAGCGGTTGAAATTGACCGGTTCTTTGACATTGTTCATCATGGAAAGAACGCTTTGGCAGCGTTCTCAGCCCCCATTCAAAGACCCGCTCGCAATCAGCCCGGATTCCGGTTATG
>NZ_KE386936.1:0-41156 GCF_000429645.1 Niveispirillum irakense DSM 11586 | reverse complement strand
GTCCCCGACTCTGGCTTTCCCCGGCTGAAATGCCGGGGCCTCATTGAAGCTGGCCTGGGGAGAGGATGGGTGGGTGCCCGCCTACAAGAGGCGCTTTCCCCGGCTGAAATGCCGGGGCCTCATTGAAGCGTACGGCCCTCCTATTGCCGGACAAGGCTGGATTTTCATCTTTCCCCGGCTGAAATGCCGGGGCCTCATTGAAGCATATGCATCGAATTTGTTTAATTTTGTCAGATATACCCCTTTCCCCGGCTGAAATGCCGGGACCTCATTGAAGCCGGTTGATCTGGCGGCGCATCGCTACCCTAACCAGCCGGGTTTCCGGTTCTACCGACACGCCAACCCCGCCTCGCCCTCTCCACATCTGATTAAGCGTGAATTCCGCCAGGGCTGTGCTACCATAACCCTGCACAACCATTGCGTGGTGATGCCCATGGTGGATGATCCTGCACCGGATGAAACCGGACCAGAACCAGCCCCCTCCCCCGCATATCCGCGCGCGGTGCAATTGTCGCTGGCCCTGCCGGCCCCGGCGGTGGGGATTGATGATGTGCTGGTACCGGCGCGGATGATCAATGAATGGGTTTATTGTCCGCGTCTGGCCTATCTGGAATGGGTGGAAGGGGAATGGGCCGATAGTGGCGATACAGAGGAAGGACGGCGGGTGCATGCCCGTGTGGATGCCGCCCGCCCTGCCCTGCCCCCACCGGAGGACGTGACGGAGGAGAGCCACCCTTTCACCACGCGGTCGGTGGAGCTTTCGTCCGACCGGCTGGGGCTGGTGGCCAAGCTGGACCTGCTGGAAGGGGATGACGGCATCGTCTCCCCCATCGACTACAAAAAGGGCAAACGCCCGCATGTGGAAGCCGGGGCGTATGATCCCGAACGCGTGCAGCTTTGCGCCCAGGCCCTGATCCTGGAGGATAATGGCTATCGCGTTGGTGACGGGTTCCTGTGGTTTGCCGGTAGCCGGGAACGGGTGCCGGTGCGGTTTGATGATGAATTGCGGGCACAGACGGCAGCGGCGGCGGCATCACTGCGGCTGGCGGCCTCTACCCGGCGCATCCCGCCACCGCTGGAAAATTCCAAAAAATGCAACCGCTGTTCCCTGCTGCCCATCTGTCTGCCGGACGAGGTGAACCTGTTCCGCACCGGTTCGGTGCCGCGCACGCCGCCGCCCTCGGTTGATGGTGCATTACCGCTTTATGTGCAGCAGCCGGGGGCCCGCATCGGCAAGGAAGGTGAGGTGCTGGTGATCAAGGCCCCTGTGGCCCGCCCCACCGACAAGGAGCGCGATGAGGGGTTTCGCGACAAGGAAGAAGAGGTGCGGGTGGCGATTGGCGAAGTATCGGAACTGGTGCTGGCCGGCCCCGTCAACCTGACCACCCCGGCCCTGCATGCGCTGATGAAGGCAGAGGTGCCGGTGGCGTGGATGAGCAGCGGTTTCTGGTACATGGGCACCACGGGCGGGCACGGGCCGCGCAGCGCCGGGGCCCGCATGGCGCAATACCGGCTGCATGATGACGATGCCCGCCGTCTGGCCTTTGCCCGCACCCTGGTGGATGCCAAGCTGAAAAACCAGCGCACCCTGTTGCGCCGCAACTGGCGCGGCGGGGAGGCGGAGCGGGAACCCGTGCTGGAACGGCTGCGCCATCTGTCGACCAAGCTGCCGCAGGTGCGCGACATGGCCGAATTGCTGGGGACGGAGGGTGAAGGGGCGGCAATCTATTTCCGCGCCTGGCCGAAACTCTTGAACGAGAAAGCGGCAGCCCTGCCGGAATTCGGGTTTGACCGGCGGTCACGCCGCCCGCCGGCGGACCCGGTGAATGCCTGCCTGTCGCTCTGCTATGCCCTGTTGACGCGCGCGGTTTCTACGGCGTTGGAGGTGGCGGGGCTGGACCCCTGGGTGGGGTTTTACCATACTGAACGACCGGGCCGCCCCTCCCTGGCGCTGGACATGATGGAACCGCTGCGCCCCATCCTGGCCGACAGTGCGGTTTTGAGCGTGCTGAACCAGGGGGAACTGGGGGGCCGTGATTTCATCACCATCGGCCCCGGTTGCAACCTGACGCCCGACGGTCGCCGCACCCTGATCCGCGCGTTTGAACGGCGCTTGGACCAGGAGGCAACCCACCCCGCCTTTGGCTATCAGGTTTCCATGCGCCGTATGCTGCATGTGCAGGCCCGCTTGCTGGCCCGGCATCTGCGCGGCGAGGTGCCGGCCTATCCGCATTACGTGCCCCGCTGATCCCCGGCCAGAGGGAGGGTTGCCACGATGGCCCGCCATAATGAACGGCTCTACATCGTCACCTATGACATTGCCGATCAAAAGCGCTGGCGGCAGGTGTTCAAAGTGATGGAGGCCTATGGCGACTGGCTGCAACTATCCGTCTTTCAATGCCGCCTGACCGCCCGCCGCCGCGCGGCGCTGGCCATGCGGCTTGACCGGGAGATCAAGCCATCGGAAGATCACGTCCTGATCCTCGATATCGGCCCCGCCGACAATGTGGATCTGGCTGTCGAAAGCCTGGGCAAAAGCTTCAAGGCAATCGAACGGCAAGCCAGGGTGATTTAACGGGTTCTGCCGGTCGCTGGCGCGAGCGGCTCAGTACCCGCCAAAACCCGGGACCCGCTCGCAAGCGCCCAAGTGATTGGGATTGCTATGGCTCTTGGACATGGTACATGTTTTTGACACCCCGTTGGGCACGCCAAAACCCCTGCCCTCAGGACCGGCTCGCAAATCCGGCAATTTCTTGTTATCCTGCAAGCGGTTCCAAGGGGGGCCCTTTCCCCGGCAGAAATGCCGGGGCCTCATTGAAGCGAACACAAAAGTGCCCCTCCGATAGTGTACGGATTTGCTTTCCCCGGCAGAAATGCCGGGGCCTCATTGAAGCGTAGTTGCCGTTCGGGTTGACAATCTCGAACATATACCTTTCCCCGGCAGAAATGCCGGGGCCTCATTGAAGCACGCAGTAACGATCTCGTATCTGACTGACGAGTGAGCCCTTTCCCCGGCAGAAATGCCGGGGCCTCATTGAAGCCGCAGGCGATAGATGGCCGATGATGCTGCCGCCAGCCCGGCCTTTCCCCGGCAGAAATGCCGGGGCCTCATTGAAGCGACGTCGAATTCTGGCTGAAGGCGAAATAGGCCAGCGCCCTTTCCCCGGCAGAAATGCCGGGGCCTCATTGAAGCCAGCCCTCTGGTTATACCAGCAAGGGTTTTCCCCGCCGTCTTTCCCCGGCTGAAATGCCGGGGCCTCATTGAAGCTTCGGCGGCGGCGACGTATTTTGCGATTACGTCGTTGTCCTTTCCCCGGCTGAAACGCCGGGGCCTCATTGAAGCCAGCCCTCCCCGCTGGCTTCCCCACATGATCAGGCCATTTTTCCACCGGGCGCACGAACGGGCCATTTCATCTGCGCCGGCCACCAGCCCCCAAAGCAGGCTGCAGTGCGATGCCGGTCTCCAGCAGGCTGGCGAGTTCGTGCATCAACGACAACCGACCCACCGCCATCCGCACAGGCGGGCGGAACAGGCCGCGCCGCCTTTCCGCCGTTGATGCACCGCTGTGCAACGTTGCACACCCCGCCCCCGGCCCTTCCCATCCTGAAAAGTTGACATTCCGCCGTCAACCTGATTGACAACCCCCTGCCCCTGCCCCCACTTTGCATCCGGTTGCTCCGGTTAAGGGTTGGGTGATGGCGGGAGATACATTGAAAGCGTTCCGCAAACGCAAAGGGCTGACGCAGGAAGGCTGCGCCCGTCACCTGAACGAGGCGTTGGGCCGGTCCTATGACAAGGCGCGGATCAGCCGGTGGGAAAGCGGCAAGGAGGCGGTCCCCGATGCCGTGCTGCGCCTGATTGGTGGCGGCGGGCAGCCGGGGCGGGCCCGGATCATCGCCTGTTCCAACCAGAAAGGCGGCGTGGGTAAATCCGCAACCGCCGTCAATCTGGCCGCCAGCTTCGCCCGGCTGGGCTTTCGGGTATTGCTGGTTGACGCCGACCCCCAGGCCAGTGCCACGGCCATGGTGGGCTGTGACATCATCGAACTGGAAGAACGCAGCGCCACGCTGCATGCTGTCCTGGTTGATGACCGGCCCGTGCGCGATACGGTCATCCGGCTGCGCACATTTGATATATTGCCTTCCGGGCTGGCGCTGGCGGAATTTGACAGTGCGGCGGGGCTGGTCGGGCGGGAAACCCGGCTGAAGGCAGCCCTGGCGGAACTGCTGGGCGATTATGATTTCATCCTGATCGACACGCCGCCCAATCTCGGCTCCATGACCATCAACGCGCTGAATGCGGCTGACCATGTGCTGATCCCGGTGGCAACCCGGCCGGTGGATTTGCTGGGCATCCCCCTGCTGCTGAAAACCATTGGCCGTGTGCGCCGCTTCACCAATCATGAATTGACGGTGCTGGGTGTGCTGCCAACCATGTTTGCCGAACGGCAGACCGTTGACCGCGAGGTCCTTTCCGACCTGCGCACCCGCTTTACTGGCGATAGCGACCTTGGCCGCGTGTTCGAGCCCATCCGCATGAGTACGGGCATCAATCAGGCCGCTTACAATAATGTCATCGCTGTTGAGGCCCTGCCTGCGGATCACCCGGTACAGGCCTATTTCCATCTGGCTAAGGAGATTGCCGGTGAAGCTGCAGAAGGGTAAGTCGGCCTTCGGCCGGGCCATGGATGATGTCGCCGCGCGCGGCGACGGCTCCCTCATCTCCCGCGATTTCCCCCGTTTGATCGAGGTGGAGCGGGCGCGGGTCCATCCCCGCGCCGATCAGCCGCGCCGGCATTTTGACGAGGACGGGCTGCGCCAGTTGGCCGACAGTATCGAGCGCCAGGGGCTGTTGCAGCCCATCCTGGTTCGCCCGATGGCGGATGCCCGCGGGGAGTATGAGATTGTCGCCGGCGAGCGGCGATGGCGCGCGCTTGGCCTGCTGGAGCGGCCGACGCTGCATGCCATCCTGACCAGCGGCAATGCCGAAGAAATTGCCCTGGTGGAAAACCTGCAGCGTGTTGATCTGTCACCGCTGGAGGAGGCGAGGGGCATCCAGGCCCTGATGGAAAGCCACGCCTACACACAGGAAGCCGCCGCCGGGGCGCTGGGGTGGAGCCGGACGCAGGTCAACCGTGTATTGAAGCTGCTGTCCCTGCCAGAAGCCGTTCTGGCCGAATGTGCAACGTTGCACCTTTCCCGCAACGCGATGGTTGAGCTGGCCCTGGCCGATGACGGGGCGGAACGCGCACGGCTGTTGGACATGCTGCGCCAGGGCGCCTCGGTCAAGGCCCTGCGCGAAGCGCGGGCGCAGAAGGGTGAAGGGCAGGGGAAGGATAATCCCGCCCCCCAGCAGAAGGCCCCCCCGCTGCATCGCGCAATGACCCAGCTTGAGGGCGGGCTGAAGCTTCTGGCCAAAAGCGCCGCCCCCCTGAATGACAGCCAGCGCCGCACCTTGGCTGATCTTCGCGACAGGATCGACCACCTGCTGCGCGGTTAGGGAAGGGAAGGGAAGGGGGGGCAGCGTCGAGGTGGACCGGGATGCCCCCCTTTGGAATGTCACTCTGCCGACCTGAAGAGGCGGCACAGTGCCCATTTTACGGCATCGCTACCCATTGTTGGCGCGACGCTTCCTGACAATCACGGCCCCCGAGATCGACGCCAGGACGAAGCCCAGCGCTTGTGGAAGCAACATGAACGGGCCGATCTCAAAGAGCGTGTATCTGGACCTGAGGAGCGCAAACGTAATCGCAACCGCCACAAGGGCGAATATAAATGCTGCCACGGTTTTATGCCTGATATATCTCGCAAAAAGGAAAGACAGGACGCAGGTCACTGCGATCGGCATCAGGATTACGAAAACAACCATATAAGCACCTGATTCTAGCACCATCGACCCGAAATGGCAGCCAGGATATTTCCTGAATTTATAATATAAGCTCTTAAAATGAGCAAACAAGTGAATATTAACGACAAAAACGAAAATAAAAGAAGATTTTTCTCCTCATATTTCGATAAATTCCCCCACCTCACCGCTGTTACGGTTTCCAATTTATTCAGTTTTCCTACCGCTTTCCGTAAAGGATGGCGTGAGTGTTTCATCAACACTCAACACCGACCGGTATTTCTTTCAGTATATTGCATGATGCGATCCTGGACATTCTCGCTGTCCATGGTCGCCGTATGGGGGAAGGGGGGTCTTTATGGCTTCTTTATACCGCCCCGTTGAAACCCGTCTCGATCCCTTAGGCCAAGTCGGCGCACGCTGATCCCTGGAACATCCGCATTCAGGGGGAACCCATGCTCGACCTCGTCTTCCTGGCCGCCATCCTGGCGGCCTTCGCCCTTTTCACCGGCCTGACCCATGGCTGTGAGCGGCTTTGAAGGGGACACATCATGGCTTTCGATCTGATCGCCGGCGGCCTGGTGGCTGCCGGCCTGCTGGCCTATCTGGTCTATGCGCTGCTGCGCCCGGAGGCGTTCTGACATCATGACCGCCGATGGCATCTTACAAATCCTGTTCACGCTCGCCCTGCTGGCCCTGCTGACGCCGCTGTTCGGCGGCTATATGGCCCGCGTGTTTGCGGGGGAACGCACCTGGCTCAGCCCGCTGGTCGGCCCTGTCGAACGCGGGCTTTACCGTCTGGCCGGCATCGATCCGGCCAAGGAACAGCACTGGACAAGCTATACGCTGGCCCTGTTGGCCTTCAACCTGCTGGGACTGCTGCTGCTTTATGCCGTGCTGCGGTTGCAGGGCTGGCTGCCGCTGAATCCGGCCGGGCTGGGGGCGGTCAGCCCCGATCTGGCCTTCAACACGGCCATCAGCTTTACCAGCAACACCAACTGGCAGGCCTATGGCGGGGAGAGCACGCTCTCCTATTTCTCCCAGATGGTGGGGCTGACGGTACAGAATTTCGTTTCCGCCGCCACCGGCTTTGCCGTGGCGGTGGCGCTGATCCGCGGCTTTGCCCGCCGGTCGGGCCGCACTGTGGGTAATTTCTGGGCCGATCTGGTGCGGGCAACGCTGTATGTGCTGCTGCCGCTGGCCTTTGTCTCTGCCATCTTCCTGGTCTGGCAGGGGGTGCCGCAGAATTTCGGGGCCTATGTCAGCGCCAATACGCTGGAAGGCGCCCAGCAGATATTGGCACAGGGGCCGGTGGCCAGCCAGATTGCCATCAAGCAGCTGGGCTCCAATGGCGGCGGCTTCTTCAACGTCAATTCCGCCCATCCGTATGAGAATACGACGGCCCTGTCGAACCTGATACAGACGCTCTATCTGCTGCTGCTGGCCTCCGCCCTGGTCTACAGCTTCGGGCGCATGGTCAAGGATACGCGCCAGGGCTGGGCGCTGTGGGCCGCCATGTCCATCATGCTGGTCACCGGTATCGGCGTCACCTATTGGGCCGAGGCGCAGGGCAACCCCGCCATCGCCGCCCTGGGCGTCAATGATACGGCCAGCGAGAGCAACAGCGGCGGCAATATGGAAGGCAAGGAGGTGCGTTTCGGCACCGCCCTGTCATCGCTGTGGGCTGTCAGCACCACGGCTGCCTCCAACGGCTCCGTCAATGCCATGCATGACAGTTTCACCCCCATCGGCGGTCTGGTGCCGATGGCCAATATCATGCTGGGCGAGGTGATCTTCGGCGGGGTGGGGGCCGGGCTTTACGGGATGCTGGTCTTTGTCATCCTGGCCGTCTTCATCGCCGGGCTGATGGTGGGCCGCACGCCGGAATATCTGGGCAAGAAGATCGAGGCCAAGGAGATCAAGCTGGCCCTGCTGGCCGTGCTGGTCTACCCCGTCTGTATCCTGGGCGGGGCGGCGCTGACGGCCGTGATCCCGTCGGCGCTCGCCAGCGTCGCCAATGCCGGGCCGCACGGGCTGTCGGAAATCCTCTATGCCTATGCGTCGGGCACCGGCAATAACGGCTCGGCCTTTGCCGGTTTCAACGCCAACACGCTTTATCACAACAGTATGATCGGGCTAGCCATGCTGCTGGGCCGCTTTGCCGTGATCGTGCCGACGCTGGCCATTGCCGGGTCGCTGGTCACCAAGAAGACCCTGCCGGCCAGCGCCGGCACCTTCCCCACCCATGGCGGCCTGTTCATCGGCCTGCTGATCGCCACCATCGTCATTGTCGGCGGTCTCACCTTCTTCCCGGCGCTGGCGCTCGGGCCCATTGCCGAGCATCTCAGCCTGCAAGCCGGCACCCTGTTTGGAGCCATCCCATGATGAATTCCAGCAATGCCACCTTGCTGGACGGCCGCATCGCCGCCCAGGCCGTGGGCGTGGCTTTCCGCAAACTGGACCCGCGCCTGCTGTTCCGCAACCCGGTGATGTTCGTCACCGCCATTGTCGCCCTGCTGACCAGCCTGATCTTCGTCCGCGATCTGGTCCAGGGGGCAGACGTGCTGCTGACCGGGCAGATTGCCGCCTGGCTGTGGTTCACCGTGCTGTTCGCCAATTTCGCCGAAGCGGTGGCGGAGGGGCGCGGCAAGGCCCAGGCAGCCAGCCTGCGCCGCACCCGCACGGAAACCATGGCCCGCAAGCTGGCCAGCATCGAGGCCACCGCTTGCGAGAGCGTGGCCGCCGCCAGCCTTCGGGCCGGCGATCTGGTGCTGGTGGAAGCCGGCGACACCATCCCCGGCGACGGGGAGGTGGTGGACGGCATCGCCACCGTCAATGAAAGTGCCATTACCGGTGAATCCGCCCCGGTGATCCGGGAAAGCGGCGGCGACCGTTCCGCCGTCACCGGCGGCACCCTGGTGGTGTCTGACCGCATCGTGGTGCGCATCACCGCCAATCCGGGTGAAAGCTTCCTGGACCGCATGATTGCCCTGGTGGAAGGGGCCAAGCGCCAGAAGACGCCCAACGAGATTGCCCTGACCATCCTGCTGGTCGGCATGACCATCATCTTCCTGCTGGTCACGGTCACCTTGCAGGGTTTTGCCCTCTATACCGGCTTTCTGATCCCGGTGGTGTTTCTGGTCGCCCTGCTGGTCACCCTGATCCCCACCACCATTGGCGGGTTGCTGTCCGCCATTGGCATTGCCGGCATGGACCGGCTGGTGAAATTCAATGTCATCGCCAAATCCGGCCGCGCGGTGGAGGCAGCGGGCGATATTGATGTGCTGCTGCTGGACAAGACCGGCACCATCACGCTGGGCAACCGGCAGGCGGCGGAATTCCTGCCCCTGACCGGGGTGCAGGAACATGAGCTGGCGGAAGCAGCCTTGCTCTCCTCCCTGGCGGATGAAACGCCGGAGGGCCGTTCCATCGTGGCGCTGGCACGTCAGCGGGCGGGCATCGCCCTGCCGGCCGACCGGTCGGGCATGGTGTTTGTTGCCTTCACCGCACAAACCAGGATGAGCGGGGTTGATCTGGGCGACCGGCGCATCCGCAAGGGGGCCGTCGACCGGATGCGCGCCTGGATGGAGGAACAGGCCAGCATCGGCCCGGCGCAAGGCCGCGAGCTGACCGGGCTGGTGGAGCGGGTGGCCCGGTCCGGCGGCACACCGCTGGTGGTGGCCGATGGCCGCCGGCTGCTGGGGGTGATCTACCTGAAGGATATCGTCAAGCCCGGCATCCGGGAGCGGTTCGCCACCCTGCGCCAGATGGGCATCCGCACGGTGATGATCACCGGCGACAATCCGCTGACCGCCGCCGCCATTGCCGCCGAAGCCGGGGTTGATGATTTCCTGGCAGAAGCAACGCCGGAACTGAAGCTGGAACGCATCCGCCAGTATCAGGCGGAAGGGCGGCTGGTCGCCATGTGCGGCGATGGGTCCAACGATGCCCCGGCCTTGGCCCAAGCCGATGTGGGCGTGGCGATGAATACCGGCACCCAGGCGGCGCGTGAGGCCGGCAATATGGTCGATCTGGACAGCGACCCGACCAAGCTGATCGAAATCGTCATGATCGGCAAACAATTGCTGATGAGCCGGGGGGCGCTGACCACCTTCTCCATCGCCAATGATGTGGCGAAATATTTCGCCATCATCCCGGCCTTGTTCGTCGCAGCCTATCCGCCCTTGCAGGCGCTCAACATCATGGCGCTGCACAGCCCGGCCAGCGCCATCCTGTCGGCCATCATCTTCAATGCCCTGGTCATCATCTTCCTGATCCCGCTGGCATTGAAAGGGGTGCGCTATCGCCCGGCCCCTGCCGCCAGCCTGCTGGCCCGCAATCTGCTGCTCTATGGGCTGGGCGGTCTGGTGGTGCCCTTCCTGGGCATCAAGCTGATCGATCTGGCCGTGACAGCACTGGGGCTGGTGTAGGGGGCGGTCGCGTCTTCCGTCTTTCGCACCCTTTTACCGTCACCCCGGCGAAGGCCGGGGTGACGGTAAACCACGAAGAAGAACAAAGAGCCCTCTCAGGAGAAACCCAATCATGCTTTCCCATTTCCGCCCCGCCGCCACCTTGTTGCTGGGCCTGACCGTTCTGACCGGGATTGCCTATCCGCTTTCCGTCACCGGCATCGCCCAGCTGGCCTTCCCCGATCAGGCGGAAGGCAGCCTGATCCGCCGGCCCGATGGCAGCGTGCTGGGCTCCAGCCTGGTCGGCCAAAGCTTCACCCGGCCGGATTATTTCTGGTCGCGCCCGTCGGCCGCCGGCAAGGGCTATGATGCGGCCAGTTCCGGCGGCACCAATCTCGGCCCCTCCAGTGCAGCCCTGGTCGATCAGGTATCCAAGCGGGTGGCAGCCCTGAAGGCGGCCAACCCGGACGCGGTGGGCCCGGTGCCGGTCGATCTGGTGACCAGCAGCGCCAGCGGGCTGGACCCGCATATTTCCCCCGCCGCCGCCCTGTGGCAGGCGCCGCGCGTGGCGGCGGCGCGCGGCCTGTCGCTGGCGCAGGTGCAGGCGCTGATCACCGGCGCCACGCAGGGCCGCACCCTGGGCTTTCTGGGCGAACCGGCGGTCAATGTGCTAAAGCTCAACCTTGCGCTTGATGCCGTGAAGATGGCAGGCGGCTGATTTTCTCCCGTGATGACCATGGCCCCTGTCGACGCTGACCGCCCCAATCCCGACGCCCTGCTGGAGCAGGCCAACCGCGAGAAGCGGGGACGCCTGAAAATATTCCTCGGTGCCGCCCCCGGCGTGGGCAAGACCTATGCCATGCTGGAGGCGGCGCAGGCGGTGCGGCGCGATGGCGGCGATGTGGTGATCGGCATTGTCGAGACCCATGGAAGGGCCGAAACCGAAAAGCTGGTGGCCGGGCTGGAGCTGCTGCCCCGGGCCCGGCTGGATTATCGCGGTCGAAGCTTCAATGAGATGGACCTGGATGCCATCCTGATCCGCCGGCCGGCCCTGGTGCTGGTGGATGAGCTGGCCCACACCAACATTCCCGGCAGCCGGCATCTGCGCCGCTGGCAGGATGTGGAAGAGCTGCTGGCGGCCGGCATCGATGTCTGGTCGACCCTGAATATCCAGCATCTGGAAAGCCTGAACGATATTGTCGAGCGCATCGCCGGCATCAAGGTGCGCGAGACCCTGCCGGACAGCGTGCTGCGCGCGGCGGACGAGATCGAAATGGTCGATCTGCCGCCGCCGGAGCTGCGCCAGCGGCTGGCCGAGGGCAAGGTTTATGTGCCGGCCCAGGCGCAACGGGCGGCGGAGAAATTCTTCTCCATCGGCAATCTGACGGCCCTGCGCGAAATGGCCCTGCGTCAGGCGGCGGAACGGGTGGATGCCCAGATGCTGTCTTACATGCGCAGCCATGGCATTGCCGGGCCCTGGCCGACGCGGGACCGGATTTTGGTGGCCATCCCCGCCGCCCCGCTGGCCCTGCGGCTGGTGCGGGCGGCCAAGCGCATGGCCGAACGCCGCCAGATGCCCTGGACGGTGGCCCATGTCGAAACCCATCGCCATGCCAACCTGTCCGATGCCGACAAGGCCCATGTCACCCAGGCGTTCCGGCTGGCGCAGCAATTGGGCGGGGAGGTGGCGGCCCTGACCGGGGACGATATTACCGGCGAACTGCTGGGCTGGGCGCGCGCCCATAATGTCAGCCAGATCGTGCTGGGCCGCACCGGCCGCACCCGCCGGCTGTTCGGCCGCTCCCTGACGGCGGACCTGCTGAAGCGGGCGGCCGATCATGACATCCTGCTGGTGGGCGGGGTGGAGGAGGAGGTGCGGCCCGGCGGGCAGCCCCAGCGCCCGCCGCCCTCCCCGCCACTCTGGTCCGGGTGGAAAGCCTATCTCTGGTCGGCCCTGGCGGTGGGGGTGGCCAGCCTGATTTCATGGGGGGTTTATACGGTTCTGCCCGTGGCCAATGTCAGCCTGGTCTATCTGCTGGCCGTGCTGCTGATCGCCACCCGCTTTGGGCTGGTTCCGTCCGTCGTTACCGCACTGGTCGCCTTCTTTGCCTTCAATTACCTGTTCACTGAGCCGCGCTATACATTCTCGGTCAGTGATTCCGACGATCTGCTGACCATCGGCTTTTTTCTGGTCGCCGCCATCTTCACCGGTCAGCTGGCCTCCCGCCTGCGCCGGCAAATCGAAGTGACCCGCACCAGCCAGCGCCGCACTGCCAACCTGTATGATTTCTCCCGTAAGGTCTCCTCTGCTGCCAGCGAGGATGATGTGCTGTGGGCCGTGGTTCACCATGTTGCCGCCACCTTGAAGGCCAAGGTGCTGATCCTGCTGCCCGACGGGGCGGAGCTGACGATCCGCGCTGGCTATCCGCCGGAAGATACGCTGGACCAGCGGGCCGCCGCCGCTGCCCAATGGGCCTGGGGCAATGGCCAGCGGGCCGGGCGCGGATCGCAGACCCTGCCGGCATCGGACTGGCTGTTCCTGCCGCTGCGCACCCAGCGCGGCACCGTGGGCGTGATGGGCGTGCAGATGGAGGGGGCCGAGGGCTATCTGTCTGCCGAACAGGAACGGCTGCTGGACACGCTCAGCGATCAGGCGGCCCTGGCGCTGGAGCGCACCCAGCTGGTGCAGGATATCGAGGCGGCCCAGGTGGCACAGGAGAAGGAACAGTTGCGCGCCGCCCTGCTCTCCTCCCTCTCCCATGATCTGCGCACGCCGCTGGTGTCCATCCTGGGCGCTGCCACCAGCCTGATCAGCTATGAAGATGCGCTGGACCGGGCGGCCCGGCGCGAACTGGCCCAGACCATTCAGGAGGAGGCCGAGCGCCTGAACCGCTTCGTGCAGAACCTGCTGGACATGACGCGGCTGGGCAGCGGCGGGCTGAAACCCAAGACCGACTGGGCCGATCTGGCTGATATTATCGGCCGTGCCCTGGCCCGGGCACGGCCTTTGCTGAAGGGGCATCGGGTCAAGGTGGACCTTGCCTCCGACCTGCCCTTGCTGCAGCTGGACCCGGTGCTGATGGAACAGGTGTTCTTCAACCTGCTGGACAATGCCGCCAAATATAGTCCCGCCGGCACCGCCATCACCGTCTGGGCCCGGCGCCAGGGGGTGCAGGTGACGGCGGAAATCTGCGACCAGGGGCCGGGCATCCCGCCGGCGGATCAGGAACGGGTGTTCGACATGTTCTATCGCGTGCAGCAGGGCGACAAGCAGACGGCCGGCACCGGCCTGGGCCTGGCCATCGCCAAGGGGCTGGTGGAGGCGCATGGCGGCAGCATCGGCGTGATGTCCGGCATCCATGGCGTTGGCGCCTCGCTGGTGGTACGGCTACCGATCCCGGAGGGGCCGCCCGCGGCCGCCCCGGAAACGGAGTGATGCCGGATGAGCCGTATTCTTGTCGTCGATGATGAAGCGCCGATCCGGCGCTTTCTGCGTATCAGCCTGGGCGCCAACGGCCATCAGGTGGCGGAGGCGGAGAACGGGGCCGAAGCCCTGGCCCTGGTGCGGGCCGATCCGCCCGATCTGGTGATCCTGGATCTGGGCCTGCCCGATATGGACGGGCAGGAAGTGGTCAGCGCCATCCGGGAAATCAGCCCGGTGCCGATCCTCATCCTCTCTGTCCGCGCCGGAGAAGCCGACAAGGTGGAGGCCCTGGACCGGGGGGCGGAGGATTATGTCGCCAAGCCCTTCGGCATTGCCGAACTGATGGCCCGCGTCCGCGTCGCCCTGCGCCGCGCGCCCCTGGCGGCAACCAGCAGCATCATTCAAGCCGGCCCCGTCAGCATTGATCCCGATCGCCGCATCGTCACCCGCGACGGGGCCGAACTGCGCCTGTCACGCCGGGAACAGGATCTGTTGTTCACCCTGGCCCGGCAGGCCGACCATGTGCTGACCCACCGGCATATCCTGCGCGAAGTCTGGGGCCCGGCGCATGTGGAGGATACGGCCTATCTGCGCGTCTATATCGGCCAGCTGCGCCACAAGCTGGAGGAAAACCCGGCCGAACCGGTGCTGATCGTCACCGAGCCGGGTGTTGGCTATCGGCTGCGCACGGATGCGGGGTGAAAGGGGAGGGCAGAATGAAGCGCCCCTTACCACGCTCACCCTTCTTCACGCCTCGCTGGCCCCCACACCCGTTGAGAGGGTGATCGGTTACGATCACCGGGACATGGTATTAAGGTTCCCAGCCGATGCTGAGCCTGAATGTTCTGGGGCGCAGCGGGGTTGTTTGCGGGACCGTGGCCAGGGTGAAGGGGTTGCCATAGGCGAACTGGTTGGCATCGCTGTCCAGCAGGTTATCCACGGCGACGCCCACGGACCAGCCACCGCGCCAATCCAGCCGCATTCTTCCACCCAGCAGATTGACAGGGCCCTGGCGGATGGCATCGCTGAAGGTCAGATGGGTGGACCCGGTATAGGTATAGTCCAGGGCAGCCAGAAGCTGAGCATCCTCACCCACCGGTCCTTTCCAGGAAAGGCTGGCACTGCCACTGAGGCGGGCGGCACCGGGCAGCCCGCCTTCCACCCGACCGGCGAAAGCGGGGGCGACGCGCGTCAGTTCCGGGTCGTTCAGAATCAATGTCGCATCCAGCCGCCAGGGCCCCAGATACAGGCGGGGCGCAACTTCGATCCCGGTATTGCTTCCATCCCCGGCATTGGTGGTGACGGTCAACCCATCGGCTTGTAATTGATCAGTCTGGATGTTGCGCCAGCGCGCGTGGAAAATGGCGGCATCCAGGGTCAGGCGCCCCTGCCAAAGGGACAGTTTGGTCCCAAGTTCATAATTCCAAAGCTCATCCGTATTGAAGCGCGCAGTCCGATAATCATCCCCGGTTGGCGCCGCTGCCTCCTCGATATTAAGGCCGCCAGGGCGATAGCCTTCGGCCATCTGGGCATAAAAACGGATATTGTCTGCGGCGTGCCAGGTCAGGGCCAGCTTAGGCGTGTAATCCGTCTCCTTGGCATATCCCTCCGCTTCGGCCACCGAGGTGGCGGGGGCAAGGGCGGCAGCCTCCACCTCCTGCGCCACATGGAACAGGCGGCCACCGGCCGTCAGGGTCCAGTCGGGGAAAAACCGCCAGGAAGCCTCCCCGAACAAGGCTGCTTCCTTTACGGTATCATCGCGGTCGCGGCGCCAGAGGGCCGCGCCGGGGGCTGCTACGTTTGACAGGCGGCGGCTGGATTGCGCCGTCTGGCGGGAGAGGTGAAGTCCGGCCAGCCAATGGATGGCATCCTCTTCCCCGCTGTCACTGGTCAGCCTGGTTTCATGGGTCCAGAGCCGGGACAATTGCGCCTCATGAAACAAGGCGGGCTGTGCCGGCAGCCCGGCCAGGGCCGGCACAGCCGTGCTGGCATCATAAAAACTGTCAATTTCGTGCCGGACAAAGGCGGTGGTGCTGTGCAGCCGGGCGAAGGGCAGGCTGCCGGTCAGGGTCAGATGCGCCTCATCAAAATCATTGTCATGCGGTTCAGCCAACTGTGCGGCGCGGGTGCAGCAGCCGCGCCGCCCCTGGATATAATGGCTGTCATCGGTGTCGATCAGTTGATAGGTGCCGCCCAGTTCCAGCCGCCAATCCTCTGCCGGGATCAGGGCGAACAGGGCACGGCCACCCTGCATATCCGTACGGTCAATATTATGCCGGCCGACCGTATCGATTACCCCACCTTCCCGTTCCGCATAAAGCGCCAGCCGCATGCCCAGCCGGTCGGCCAGTAGCGGCTGGTTCAACACCGCTTCCACCCCGCCGCCGGGGGCGCCGCTGCGGGTCAGGCTGCCATAAAGCCGGGCTTGCGCGGATCGTTCCGACAGGTCGGGGGCCGCTGGCACAATGCGCAGGATGCCGCCGATGGCGCCGCCGCCATACAGCGTGCCCTGGGGGCCGCGCAGCACTTCCACCCTGTCTAGATCAATCAGGTGCAGATGCGGGTCGGGCGCATTGTAATTGACCTTGGCATTATCCAGGTAGAGCCCCACCGTCGCCTGGGTCTGGCCGGTGAAGGCGCTGTCCGACAGGCCGCGGATCGCCAGCTTGTTGCGCCCCGGCCCCAGATGCGTGCTGCCCACCCCGCCCAGCAGGGGCAGGGCGGCATCCGGGTCAGCGGTGCCAAGCCGGGCCAGGTCGGCTGCTGTGAGCCAGCCCACAGAAACGGGCAGGCTGGCCGGATCGGCCCCGCGCTTGGTCGCCGTGACGATGATGGGCTCCATTGGCACCACCGCCGGGCGGGCGGCGGCGGGCCGCACCTGCGGGGGGGCCAAGGCTTCCAGGCGATAGGCACCGGGGCCAACCTTGCGAAAGCCCAGCCCGGTCCCGGCCAGCAGCCGGGTCAGCGCCTGTTCCGCGCTCAAAGCGCCGCTGGCGCCAGGGCTGTGCCGCCCCGCCAGCGGCTGATCCCCGCCGATGGAAATGCCTGTCTGCTGTGACAGGGCGGCCAGCGCGCCGCCCAAGGGACCGGCCGGAACGGCAATCCCCCCCTCCGCCGCCAGGGCCGGCGGGACGGTCAGCAGCAGGGCAAGGGCGCAAACCGGCAGAAGACGCAAAGCGGGCAACCGTCAGGGACGTTTGGAGAGCACGAAACTATCACCCTGGCGCACCACCGCAATGGGCAGCAGCCCCTGCAAGGTTTCCAGCAGCTTCTCCTGATCCTGATCCAGCCGCAGCACACCGGAGAAATGCAGCGTCGCCGCCGCGCCCTCTGCCCGCATGGGCAGAGGGTAATGGCGGGACAGTTCGGCCAGTACCTGCGGCAGCGGCGCATTGTCAAAGGACAGCCGGCCTTGCGCCCAGGCGGTGGCGGCCTGCGCATCCACGGCGGTGACGGGGCCGGGGGGCTGGCCTTGCGCCGCGCTGATCTGCTGCCCCGGCACCAGACGAACCTTGGCCCCGCCCGCCGGATCGCCGACATCCACCAGCCCGCGCGTGACGGTGACCGTTACTGAGCGGTCCAGGTGGCGGACATTGAAGGCCGTGCCCACCACGGTCACCAGCCGGTCACCCGCCGCCACGGTGAAGGGCCGGGCGGCATCCTTGGCCACGTCAAACAGCGCCTCCCCCTGTTCCAGCACGACGGCGCGGTGGTCGGCGGACAGGGCAACGCTCAACCGGGTGCCGCTGTTCAGGGTGATGCTGGACCCGTCGGCCAGTGTCACCATGCGGCGCTGGCCTTGCCCGGTTTCAAACAGTTCCGGCAGCGGGGTTGGCGTGTGGCGACCGGTCAGCGTCAGGGCCAAAGCGGCAGCAGCGGCCGCCGCACCACCCAGAAACCAGCGGCGCGAGCGGTTGGCCGGGGCGGCGGGCCCCGCCTTGCGCCGGCTGGCCAGATCGATGATGGCGGCCTGCGGCTCCGCCGGCAGTGCCGCCAGCTGCCGCCACAGGCTTTCCACCTGATCATAGGCGCGGCGGTGGCTGGGGTCAGCCTCCAGCCATTCGGTGAAGGCCAGCCACACCGCCTGATCGGCATCGCCCTGCAAGCGGGCGTGCCAGTCCGCCGCCTGTTCCAGGCGGGGATCAAGGGGCGTATCGGTCGGGCGGTTCACCATGGGGCAGCTTCTGGTTTGGGCTTTGTCCTGTTGACGTCACGGAAGGGGCGGTACCCCAGCCGTCTGGATGAAATATTTTTCATTCAAGCCGGCGGCCCAGCCGTTTCAACAGGTTCTTCATCGCCGCCGCCATGTGTTTTTCCACCGCACTGCGCGAAATGCCCAGCGTGGCGGCGACCTCCGCATGGGGGCGGCCCTGCAGCTTGTGCATTTCAAACACACGCTTGCCCTGCGGCGGCAGCGCGTCGATGGCATCGCGCAGCAGGCGCAGTTCCTGCCGGCCGGATGCCACCTGTTCCGCCGTCGGTGCCTCGGCAATCGGTTCGGGCCCATCGACCAGGGCGTTGGCGGACAGCCATTCCCCATCGCGGGCGGCGGCGCGCGATCCGCTGCGCTGCCGGTCAAAGGCCAGATTAAGCGCCATGCGGTTCAGGAAAGCCGGAATATTCTCCACCGTCTCCCCCCCACCGGGCAGGGAAGCCAGCCTTTCATACATTTCCTGCACAATGTCTTCCGCCTCCGCCGCACGACCCGTGCGCGCCGTCAGCAGCCGCAGCAGAAAGGCGCGGTGCTCCAGATAAGCGGCAATCAGGGGCGGGGACGGGGAAATGGCGTCAACCTGAAAAGGGCGAAGATCGCCTTCCGATATAGCCCCCAGGCGGCGCCCGATCAATGCGGCAGGTCATATCCGACACAGGGCGAAAAATTTTTCAAATCCCACCTGCGGTTCGCTGCGGGCGGTGCCGTCATCCCCTTGAAGGCCGGTTGATCCGGCCAACCCAACCGGCGGAGCGACGCCTGTGATTGAGATGTTGATGCGCGATGAGGGTGGGGTGCGCGGCCACCTGCGGTTCGATGCCGAACGGCTGGGCAGCCTGACCCGCTGCCGCCCGGCGGTCGTGGCCATCACCCACCATTTCGCCCCGGAACGGCGGCGGGTGGAGGCGATGATCCGCCATACCTACGCGCAGACCTATGGCGGTGACATTGCCGTCACCCACCCGATGCTGATGAGCCTGCGCGACGCCGATGACCGGATACTGGCCGGGGTCGGCTTTCGCCCGGCCAGCACCGGACCGCTGTTCCTGGAAACCTATCTGGACCATCCGGTGGAAACGCTGATCCCCGGTGGGCCGGACCGGTCGGCCCCAGACCGGTCGTCTATTGTGGAGATCGGCAATCTGGCGGCGGCGGAACCCGGTGCCTCCTATCTGCTGTTCCTGGCGCTGGCCGCCTATCTGCACGGGCAGGGCTTTGAAAAGGCGGTGGTCACCGCCACCCGCCCCTTACGCCGGCTGTTCCGCCATATCGGTTTTGATGCGCTGGAACTGGGCCGCGCCACACCGGACCGGGTCGGCCCGGCCGCCGCTGCCTGGGGCAGCTATTACGCCAATGATCCGCGCGTCGTCTGCGGCAATGTCGCCTTTGGTGCCGATTGCCTGGACCGCTTCCTGGCCGGCGATGCGCGCGAGGCGCTGCCGGCCCGCCCCACCTTTCCCCGTCTGCATCCCGCCGTCCCGGCGACCGAGGTGACCGCATGAGCCGCGTTCTTTCCGCCCTCCGGACCCATGCCCCGGATCGGCCCGCCATCAATGACTGGACCTATGGGGCACTGGCCGGGGTCGTGGACCAGTTGGTCACCGATCTCAGCGGCATCATCGGTGATGGGCGCCAGCCTGTGGCGGTGGAGGCCGGTAATGCTGCCGCCTGGGCCGTGCTGGACCTGGCCCTGCTGCAACGGGGCGTCCCATCCCTGCCGCTGCCAGGCTTTTTCACCGCAGACCAGCGCCGCCATGCCCTGGGCGATGCCGGGGCCGGCTGGCTGGTGACGGACAAGGCGGCGCCGGGTGCGACCGCCCTGGCTGTGGGCGAGGAGATGCTCTATCTTCAGCGCCTGAACCATGCGCCGGTCACCCTGCCGGCAGGCACGGCCAAGATCACCTATACCTCGGGCACGACGGGGGCGCCCAAGGGTGTCTGCCTGTCCGCCACCGGGCTGGAACAGGTCGCCGCCTCCCTGGTGCAGGCGATCGGGGCGGATTATGCCGGCCGGCATGTCGCCATCCTGCCTTTGCCGGTGCTGCTGGAAAATGTGGCGGGGCTGTACAGCACGCTGCTGGCCGGGGGCCATTATCTGGCCGCGTCCCCCGCCACGCTGGGGCTGGAACAGCCGTTCCAACCGGATTTCACCCGGCTGCTGGCGGCCCTGTCCAGCCTGCGGGCCAACAGTATCATCCTGGTGCCGGAACTGCTGCGCGGTCTGATGGCGGCCATGGCGCAGGACGGGCGCCTCCTGCCCGATCTGCGGCTGGTGGCCGTGGGCGGGGCGCGGGTGGCCCCCTCCCTGCTGGCCCAGGCCGGCATGTTGGGCCTGCCTGTCTATCAGGGTTATGGCCTGTCGGAATGCGGGTCGGTGGTGGCGCTGAATACGCCTGCCGCCAACCGGGTGGGCAGCGTCGGCTGCGTGCTGCCGCATCTGAAGCTGGAGATTGACCCGGCCACGGGGGAGGTCAGCCTCAACAACCATGCATTTCTGGGCTATGTCGGCGGTGAAGCGGCGCCGGCCCGCATCGCCACCGCCGATCTGGGCAGCCTGGATGGCGACGGTTTCCTGTCCATCCAGGGCCGGTCGCGCAATGTCATCATCAATGGTTTCGGCCGCAATATCGCCCCGGAATGGGTGGAATCCGAACTGACTGCCCAGCCGGAAATCCTGCAGGCGGTGCTGTTCGGCGACGGGCGGGCGGACCTGACCGCCCTGATCGTGCCCAGCCGGTTCGGCCAGGATGCGGCAGCATTGTCCCTGGCCGTGGCGCGGGCCAACGGGGCCTTGCCGCCCTATGCCCGCGTCGCCCGCTGGCACGTGGTGCCCGCCTTCACGCCCCTGAACGGTCTACTGACCCCCAATGGCCGGCCACGCCGCGATGCCATCGCGGCCGCCCATGCCGCCCTGCTTTCCCCGGATGAGGATGAAACCCCCATGCCCCAACCCTTCTTTGACCGTCTGGTGACGGAGACGGAGCCGGCGCGTCTGGCCCTGCTTTCCGTGCCGCAGATACAAGATGGCCTGACCGGGCGGATCAGCCTGGACACCTATATCGCCTATCTGACAGAGGCCTATCACCATGTGAAGCATACGGTGCCGCTGATGCGCACCGCCCGCGCCGCCCTGCGCCCTGACCAAGCCTGGCTGATCCCCGCCCTTGATGAATATATCGAGGAGGAGGAAGGGCACGAGGAATGGATCCTCAACGATATCCGCCATGCCGGCGGTGATGCGGAGGCGGTGCGCCACGGCACGCCGCGCGCCGCCACCCAGGCCATGGTGGACGCAGCCTATCGCTTCATCCGGGAAGAGAATGCCGCCGGCTTCTTCGGCATGGTCTATGTGCTGGAAGGCACCAGCACGGCTATCGCCACCCATGGCGCGGAAGCGGTGCGCACATCCCTGAACCTGCCGAAAAGCTGCTTCACCTACCTGACCAGCCATGGGTCGCTGGATATCCAGCATATGGAATTTTTCCGCACCCTGATGAACCAGGTGGCGGACCCGGCGGACCAGCAGGCGATCACTGCCATGGCGAACCGGATTTTCGGCCTGTTCGCCGACCTGTTCCGCGCCATCCCCCACAGCCGCCAGCCGGATGAGGTGCGCCATGTCGCATGATCATAGTTTGGAAGGCCGCACCATTCTGGTGACCGGTGGGGCCGGTGGCATCGGCTCGCCCCTGGTCAGCCTGCTGCGCAATCGCGGGGCCCTGGTCACCACGTTGGGGCGGGGGGCGATGCCGGGCCGGCATATCCGCGCCGACCTGTCGACAGAGGCCGGCATCATGGAAGCGGCCGAACAGGCGCGGCAATTGGCCCCGCAGATGCTGTTCAACATTGCGGGCCGGCAATATTTCGGCCCCCTGGAAGGGCAGCGCCAGACCGATCTGCTGGGCGATTATCTGGTCAATCTGGTAGCGCCGGTGACCCTGACCCAGGCGGTGCTGCCCGCGATGAAGCAGCGGGGGCGGGGCCATATCATCAATGTCGGCTCCGTCTTCGGCGCCATCAACTTCGCGCATTTTGCCGGATATTCCAGCGCCAAGGCCGGCCTGAAAGGTTTCAGCCAGGCTTTGCGGCGGGAGGTGCGGGGAACGGGCATCACCGTGTGCCATATTGCGCCCCGTGCCGTGCGCACCGGTTTTAACGGGCCGCTGGTCCAGCGTTTCGCGGCGCTGACCGGCATGGCGCAGGACGATCCTGTCTATGTCGCTCACCGTGTCATCGCGGCGATGCAGACCGGTAAGGCTGAAACCGTGATCGGCTGGCCGGAAGCCTTTTTCACCCGCCTGAATGCCCTGTTTCCCGGCCTTGTTGGCCGGGCGCTGGCCGCCAACGACGCCAAGGCCGCCAGCCTGTTCACCCAAGCGGCACCCCCTGCCGCCACACCCACCACAATCATGCCGATCCGGGAGGAAACCCATGCGCGTTGAGAAGAAATTTTTCCTGGCCGCCCTGTCGCTGCTGCTGGCCGGACCGGCCTTGGCATCCGCCGATCCCGTCATGGATGCGAAGATTGCCGACCTGCAGGCGGGCTGGGCGCATGTGAAATACGAAGTAAAGGGCGAAGACGCGCAAATGGCGGGTATGGAAGGCCTGGTCACCGAAGCCAAGGCCGTCACCGCCGCCTATCCCGGCAAGGCCGAACCGCTGATCTGGGAGGCGATCATCCTGTCCTCGGAAGCGGGGATAAAAGGCGGCATGGGCGCCCTGTCCCTGGTGAAGGAAGCAAAGGCCAAGCTGGAAACCGCGGAGAAGATCGACCCGACCGCGCTGGATGGATCGGTCAATACATCGCTGGGCAGCCTCTATTATCAGGTACCGGGCTTCCCCATCGGCTTTGGCAGTGACAAGAAGGCCAAAGCCTATCTTGAAAAGGCCCTGGCCCAGAATCCGGACGGGATCGACCCCAATTACTTCTATGGCGATTTCCTGTTTCAGCAGGGGGAATATGCCAAGGCCCGCGATGTACTGAACCACGCACTGGCCGCCGCCCCCCGTCCGGGCCGGGAGGTGGCAGATGCCGGCCGGCGGGCGGAAATCAACAGCGTCATGGCCCAACTCGAGACCAAGATGGCCCGACGCTGAGCGGGGACAGCGGGGGTTTATGCAGGAAGACCTGTCATCTGATCACGCAGATTTCACCCGCGCCTAAGAGCTCGTCCGGAAAGTTTCACGCTATCTCAAGGTCTTACACGTCTTATCTTTAAACGCAACCGTCACCCCGGCGAAGGCCGGGGTCCAGGGGCCACAGGCGCTTTGCTCTACGAACTGGACCCCGGCCTTCGCCGGGGTGACGGGATTACAACATTAACATGTTGAGAAAGAACGAAAATTTCACAGACAGACACTCAGCGATCATCGCCTGCCAATGAGAGCCACCATGCCAGTATCGCCACCCCAGACGATACCGGCATGGTGAAAATGCCACCGCAGCAAGCGGCGAGGAATGTTCGCTTCGACCTTGGAACAGACAGTGATATCCTGACCAGCATCGGCAAACAGGCGATGGGCGGATACGGTTTAGGGGCGGATACGGTTTATTCTCTATAAAATAGAAATATTATTTTCATTTATAAATATATGGATGGCATATTTTGCACAATCGAGACAATGATTTAAAAAATCAAAATGCAGAAGAAAATAATAAAAAATCGTTTGTTATACTTGTCGGGCCACGCACACCCCCGGTTACCGGTCTGGCAATGGTTTCAGAATGGCTGATTGCGAAGATAAATCGCAAAAACATCGACGTCTGCATATCGGATATAACCGTTAAACCCACAAAAATCAGAATATTATATATCCTTAAAAGGATATATTCTCATTTGAGATCGGCCATAAAATTAGTCCAAAACGCCACAAAACCAAATAAAAACCTGCTGATCCATGTTAATGGTGATTTTGGTATTATATTTTCAGCGGGAATAAGCCTTGTCGGCAGGGTTCTTTCCTATCAATTATTTCTTTATCACCATAGCAGCCGCTATGTCCGTGGTCCGTCCTTTCTTGCCAGGATGCTGATGGCCATTTCGGGAAAGCAGGCGTGGCATCTGCTCGCCGCCGATAGCATGGCCCAGGATATGGCCCGGCGCTACGAGAACGCCCGCCATTTTCTGGTGATTGATAATAGTGCCTTTGTTGCGCCCACAGCGGCACAGCCTCGGATGCTGCGCCAGCCCCCGACGCTTGGTTTCTTGAGTAATCTTGCCGTCGGCAAGGGGGTGGATACCACCCTGGATTTGTTGCGCGCCTTGCACCGGCGTGCCCCCGGGCCGTGGCGGCTTGTCATGGCGGGACGGACCCTGGACGCCCAGACCGACGCACTGGTCAAGGCGGCCGCGGTGGAATTCGGCTCGGCCCTGGATCTGCGCGGCCCGGTCTGGGCGGATCAAAAGGACGCCTTTTTCCAGGATATCGATATCCTGATCTTTCCTACCAGCTACAAGCATGAAACCCAGTCTCTGGTGGTTCCAGAAGCATTGTCTCATGCCATCCCCGTCCTTGCTTATGATCATGCTTATGTCGGCACCTTGCTGGCCAGCGGGGGAGGGCGGGTCTTTCCCCCTGGGGAGGAATTCCTGCACGGCGCTGTCGAGCAGATCATCGCCTGGTCGGCCGATCCGGATAGCTATGGGGACGCATCATCGCGGGCCCTCGCTCATTTCCTGGCGGCCCATGCCGAAGGCCAGCGGCAAGTCCTGGCCCTGGAACAAAGGTTGGGAGAAACCCGTCAAGCCCCGGTGCCAGAAGGGGAAAATGGCAAAAGGGGATGAAAACGGATTGAGATGAAGTCATCTCCATCCTGCGCGGCATAGTTAGTTTTATAAGGTCAGGGAAGAGGCGTGGATATGGATCGGCGGGGGTTCATCGCCAGCCTGCTAGGTTGGGTGTTCGGAAACATACAAGGCGCCGTGGCAGCGCCAGCGGCGGCAGCCTTGACAGAGGGCACGGCAGCCCCCGGTGCCGGTCCCAACGCCCCCCCGCCCGACCGACTTGCTGCGGGAAACTATCGTGCGCGGGGGGCCGGCACCCTGCCACGTCCCGTCATGGACAGGCTCCAGACCCTGCCCCTGCAGCCCCAGGATTTCGGCCCCGTGGACATTACGGGGCGGACAGGCTGCGCGGATCGGGTGGAGGCCGCGTTGAACAGCGGGCAGCCGGTGGAACTGCCTGCGGGGATCTATCTGATCGAGCGCCCCCTGCGCCTGTCCGTATCCTCCTTCTCCCTGCGGGGAGCCCGTGACGAGCGGGGAACCAACGCCATGGGTCTGGCGGGGCCCGGCTATCACGCCGTGCGCCTGCTTTACCGTCCCGCCGACCCGTCGATGGCCATGATCTCCATCCACCGGGAAAAGGCCAATGGGGCGGCCATCGGCCCTTTCCTGCTGGAGGATATCGCCCTTGATGCCGGTCGGGCGAACGGGATCGAAATCGGGCGGCGGTCACTCGACACGCAGATGGTGGACGGGGCCGGGCAAGCCTACATTTTCCGCCCGGTGATAAGAGGATGCGCCTTCATCGGCGCCCGCGCGACGGGTGAGAGTACGCAGGCGGGACGGCTGGAAAGGTCGGGTCAGGTTCTGCTCTCCCTGACAAAGGCGTTCGAGGCCGTGGTGGAGGATTGCAGCTTTTATGGCGGCGATATCCAGATTGACTGTTTTGCCTGCGATGTCCCCACCATCAGCCGGGTGCGCTCCCAGGGGGCGAACCTGCCGCTTCGGCTGGAAGGGGCGGGAAGCTTCACCGTGCAGGCGCGGGTGGACGGGTTCCAGTGTGAGGGCTGGGCCCTGGCCGCCATCCAGGTAAGCGGCGCCATGGCGGCCCGCATTACCGCCATACGGCTGGAGATGAATAATGGCGCGCCCTTCGGTGAAGGGCGCTTGCCGCTGCCCGGGACCGTCGCGGTAAAAGCGGATAGCGGCATCCTCACCTTCAGCCAGTCCATGGAAGGCGTTCTGTTCGCCGGGCTCAGCGTGCTGGAGCTGACGGATGGCAACCATACCGACCATGTGCTGGTTCAGGCTGTGGATGGCCGTACGGTGACCGTGATAACCGCCGATCTGTTCCGTTTCACCTGGTCATCACCAGAGGCCAGGGCTGTCCGCATCCATGGTTATGGCATCCTGAATACGGGGCGCGAGGTCACCCTTGACGGTATCAGCCCCGGCGCCGCCCATGATTGCCCCTGGCTTGTCTGGGTTGCGGGGGGCGAGATGGCGGTTTCCAATTGTCTGGCCGTACCCGGTTCCTATGGCGATATCCACGCGATGGTCATCGGCAACCGGCACGGCGACCAGGGCAAGGAGTTACAGCGCCGGGCCGTGTTCTCCGGCGTGTCGCCCCTGTTGCTGCCGGACCCGCATCATCCGCTGGTGCATGCGGTGGGGGCAACGGAGGGGCATGATGATAATGCCCGCGCGCCCGTGACTGCATCTTATGATGAAGGTGCGGTTGCCCGCTGGTGGCTGACACCCCGCAACAGCATTACCGGTGTGGACCATGCCAGCCGGATCATCTTTCACCGGATCGTCGTCAATGGACAGGCTTGGTATGCCTACAATATCCCCGCAGGCGACAGCGTCAGGCTCCCCGCCCGCGGATTGCCCCGCGATGCCGCGCGCCGGTACCGGATGCTGGTGAAATGCCGGGCGCAGGGGCAAACGGCGCAGGTTTCCCTTGCTGCCGTCTCTCACAGCGCGCGCGTCGGGCTGGGGGATCGCTCGGTTGGTTCGGCAATCACGGTGCTGACCTATCTGTTCCAGGCGCCCGCATCCTGGTCCAGCGCTGGCAGCGGGGTCAACGCAGTGCTGGTCGGGGCCAGCGGCGGGGCGCTTGATCTGATCGGTGTGGAAATCATTGATGAAACCGACCTGCGGATGGCCGATCCGGCAGAAGACCCGACCTCCGGCCGGGCAAGCCGCCGGCTGGAGGTTGAACCGGGCATGGCTGCGGAAATGTTCCAAATCCCCGTCCCGGCCACCGGCGCGGCCGGGATCGCCAGGATTGATTTGACCGCAACGCCCAAGGAAAACAGCGCCGGCCCCATCGCCTGCCACAGCTATGAACTGGCATTCGGGAGCAGGGCCGGCCTTCCCGTCGTGCTGGGGCTGCGGTCCATGCGGGAAAGTGCCTATGGCCTGGATGCTAAATCGCCGGAGATGGATATCCTGCTGGAGGCGCAGCCGGGACCGGATGCGATCACCCTGCGCGTGACCGTCCGGTTCCGGGCAGGCCAAAATGATAGCCGGATGCTGACCCTGTCGGGAGAGGTGCAGATCATCGGAGGCGGCGCCACCATGATCATCACGCCTTAAAACCAATCTCCGTAAATATGTCCTGTCAGAATTTTACGGACATCGGCGGCCCATGCCGGCGCGCTGGTTGGCCCCCCTTACTTTCCTGTACCGCCCGCCCCTCTTGCCTTGATAGCCGCCCTGATATAGGATCAAATTCCTTTAATGGTGAGGCGATGATGGCAACAATCCCAAACCCTGCGCAACACCTGATGAAATCTGTTGCGTATTGTTGCGCAAAGCCGGAGTCGCCCCCTGGCGAAAACTCCGATAACCCTTCCCCTGGCAAAATCTCCGAATATGAAAACCCCTGTCCGAAACTCCGAATCGGGCGGGTGGAAACAATTGAAAAATATGGGTTTTTTCGAGGGCTGGCCAAAACTCCGAAAGAGATTCCGCTCCTGAAAGCTGCGCTGACCGTCAATGAGCGGGAGGAGGGCAGTTTTACCCCCACCAAACGGCTTAATCCTGGCAAAATCTCCGAATGGCGAGACTATAGCCTGTTCCGATTCGTGTCGACCGGGCGGCGGCGGGGTGGGGTTTTGCCCCATACAGACCTGATTTCGCCTGAAAACCCTGGCAAAATCTCCGAATGCAGGCCGCGGACACCAGCAAAATTATGCCCGCTCAACCCTGGCAAAATCTCCGAAACCATTGATTTACCGCCCTTTCCTGAGATTCCTAAGATTCCTTATATGATTCCTAGGGCCGGAATCCATCAATCAGCTCAAAGGCTTGGCCAGCATCATCGGGAGGTTTCGCCAGCCCTTTCCGGAGGTTTTGCCAGGGGGGAAGGGGAGGTTTCGCCAGACCCGAACCGGAGTTTTGGCCAGGGGAGGCGGGTTTCATTCGGAGTTGCCTACCCCCCGGCTCCGACCTACAATTCTCCCATGGCGCCCAAACTCCCCACCAGTGCCGCCACGGCCCGCAAAACCCCGCTCACCCTGGTGAAAGCCACGGGTGCGGTGGAGATCAAGGCCGATGCTGATCTGACGCTGGCTGACCGCCGGCTGTTCAACCATTTGCTGGCTCATGCCTATGAGAGTTTGGGCAAGGTGGAAAGCCATGCGATTGAGCTGGCCTCCATCCGCCGGTTCGCAGCGGAGGTGCGCGACGGCACCGCCGATGTCAATAATACCCGTCTGAAGGCCAGTATTGAAACCCTGCAGAAGGTGCTGTGCCAGTTCAACTATCTGCGCTCCGACGGCACGCCGGGCTGGGAGAGCGCGCAGTTGCTGGGCCCCTGCCGGATTGAAGGCGGGGTCTTGACCTACACCTTCCATAGCTGGGTGTCTGAGCGGCTGAAAGAGCCGGCGCTTTACTCCTACCTTTCGCTGCGGATCATTTATGAGTTTGAAAGCAAATATGCGCTGACCCTGTATGAGGTCCTGAAGCGCTATGCCGACCGCAATGCGGCCGAACCCTACTGGCAAACCAAGGTGGAGGAACTGCGCGCCATCCTGGGCTGTGTGGACAAGCTTAAGGACTGGAAGGATCTGCGCAAATATGCGCTCGATCCCGCCTTGTCGGAAATTGCGCGGCTGGGGGAATTTGAGGCCACCCTGCATGAAATCCGCCAGGGCGGCGGGCGGGGCGGGGGCCGGGTGGTCGGCTGCGTCTTCCGCATCCAGCGCAAATCCAAGCAGGAGGCGGAACAGGCAGTGCGGGAGATCGCCAAACCCAAGGCGCAGCGCCGGGGGGAGCGGGCTGCCGCGAAGGAGGAGGGGCTGTTTGCCGCCAAGGCCGATGCTGCCCTGCGCTTCCTGGAAGGGGCGGAGGTGGCCAAGCGCATGGAATGGGCAAAGCGGGCAGAGGAGCTGGGCATGACCCTGCCACCGGCTGCCACGGCCAAGGATAATCTGCGCAAATGGGTGCCGGCTTTGGCTGAGGTGATCGTGGATGCCGAACATCTGCGCGTGCGCGGTGCGCTGGGTACGGCCAAGGAGTGACAGGCGGCAGCCCATGCCGCCGCAGCCTTTAATCCCGAACGGTCGAGATTAAAGGCTGCGGTTATAAGTTTCGCTAAGCACGATGGTTTTAAGGACAGACGCCAAGGCAAACTTATCCTCCTCGTCACTGTCCGCGATGGGGGAGGGCGCCATCGCTCGAGGAAGAAGAAACCATGTCAGCCCATCGAGCCCACTCCTTTCGCCGGCTGCAAGACGTACCGATGGTGCTGGAGCCGTTTCCCCATATCATTGTGAATGATTTCCTGCCGGCGGATCTTTATGCCAGTGCCTGCGCGCAATGGCCGGACCATGATGACTTTGGCATTCTTCAGCCCGATGATCTGCCTGCCCGCTATCAGGCGCCCCTGACGGAACGCTGGTTGCGCCAGTGCGATCCGGAGCGGGCTGCGGTCTGGCGGGATGTACGCAACTGCCTGTTCAATCCTGATATTATCGACCTGATGGCGGATCGTTTCCCCCAGGTCGCGGCAAAACGCGGCTGGGTGGATGCGCCGCCGCAGTTGAATGCGCGCATCATCCAGGACCATACCGGTCATGCGATGTTGCCTCATACAGATATTGAGGCGACGCTGTTTTCCATGCTGCTTTATATGCCGCCGCCTGATTGGGTGCCCGATCCGGCAGCCCCGCCTTTAGGCACGGCGCTTTACCGTCCCCGCGATCCGGAATTCCGGGGCCGGGGCTTTGATCGCTATCCACGGGCGGATTTTGATCTGGTTTCCCATGCCCCGTATCAACCCAATCATCTGCTGGTCTACGCACCCTCCGACCGGTCTTTCCATGGGGTGGAACCCGTGACCGGGCCTTGTGAGCGGCGGCTGCTGATTTTCTTCGCCGTTGTGGAAACCCGGCCCCCGTCACGGCGGAACCGGGATTCCTAGAGCGGAACCTCTTTGGAGCGTGAATCCGCTCGCTGACCAAGGACTTAAAGCCGGGTGCGTTTCCGGTTAAACGCACCCGGCTCTAAAACCCGGTCTCGCGGATCAGGACGGAGGCGGCATTGCGCCAGAACCGGCCCAACAGGCTGCGCCCTTCCCCTTCCACCCGTGCCACACCCCGTATCTGGTGGGCGGGGCCGGGCAACAGCGGCGCGGTCGGGCGCAGGGTCACCCGATAGACGGCTTCTACCGGCGTCAAGCCGCCCCGCTGCGGACTGCTTGCTGCGGGCTGTGTGGTCTGTGTATCCACGGCGATGGGGCCGCCATGCTGGGATGCCAGCGCCGGGATATCCAGGCTGCCGGCGCTGACCCGGTCCAGGGCGGTGACGGTGGCGGCAATCCGGCGGCCCAGCGGGTCATCAGGGTGGAAAAGCGCTGCGGCGCCGGGTTGCAGCCGTTCCAGGTCCCGTTCCGCGACATAGCCGACCAGTTCCCCGCCGCCGGTGCCGACAATCTGCGCCAGGGCCAGGGTGGGGCCTACCCAGCGGCCGGGGCGCAGCGCATCGCTCATATCCACCACGGTTCCGTCAAAGGGGGCCCGGACCTCCAACTGCGCCATGCTTTCCAGCATGCCCCGCCGTTCGGCCAGGCCGGCGGCCAGATCCTCTTCCATCACCCGTACCCGGTCCAGCGACTCCCGCGCTGCCGTCAGCCGGTCGATCTGTGCCTGGACCAGGGCGATGCGCAGATCGGCCTGCTGCAGCCGGTTTTCCAGTTCCGGTGATTGCAGGCGTAACAGCAGGTCGCCCTTTGCCACTGTCTGGCCGGGCTTTACCCCCACCTCCACGATGCGGGCGGGCACCGGGGCATAAAGGTTGGTGAAATCGGCCACCCGCCAGATGGCCGGCACCGACACCGTACCGGTCAGCGGCACCAGCGCCAGGATCAGCAGCAGGGTCAGCCCTGCGCCGGTGGCGATCAGGTTGCGGTTCACGCGCATCTCTGTCCGCCGGTCCCACCATTCCCGCATTTCATTCGCCAGGGGTCGCAACACGAACCATCCGATTTCCACCGCGAAAAGCAGGATGCCCACCACCTTGATGAAGAAATGGTAGACCAGCAGGGCGATACCGATGAACAGCAGCAGCCGGTAAACCCAGGTGCCATAGGCATAGGCCAGCAGCAGCCGGTGCATCCAGGGATCAAACCGTTCCGGCGGCTCCTCCTTCAGCCCGAAAAGCCATTCCCGCATCTGCCAGCGCCCCAGGGCAAAGCCCCGGTCCTGCAGGTTGGGCATGTCCAGCGCGTCGGCCAGCAGATAATAGCCGTCAAAGCGCATGAAGGGGCTGAGATTGATCGTCAGGGTCATGACCCAACTGACGGTGGCCAGGAAGAAGGCGGCGCTGCGCAGCGGCCCATCGGGCAGGAAGCTCCAGGCCAGCGTCGCCAGGGCGGCCAGCATCAGTTCCGTGCCCATCCCGGCGGCGGCAATTGCCAGCCGCGCCCGGCGCGACACCAGACGCCAGGCATCACTGGTATCAGTGTAGAGCACGGGCCAGAGCACCAGGAACGCCACCCCCATGGTGGGCACGCGGCACCCATAGCGTTTGGCGGTATAGGCGTGTCCCAGCTCGTGCAATGTCTTGGTCACGATCAGGGTCAGACCATAGAAAGCCATGCCTTCCAGGCTGAAAAAATGCATGAAGGTGTGCAGGAAACTGTCCCATTGCCGCACGGCCAGCCCCAGCCCGACCAGGGCGGACAGGATCACGATGATGAACCATGTCCGGCTGTAGAGCGGTTCCATGAACCGGGCGGTGGCATCCAGGAACCGGTCGGGACGCACCAGCGGCAGGCGGAAGAACAGGTAATTATGCATCAGCCATTTCCACCAGGATGTCTGGCGGGCGGCGGCCTGCTTTTGCAGGTAATCGATGTCGAAGGTCTGGATCAGGTTGTTGGATGCCAGGAATTTGTAAAAATCCAGCACATCTTCGCTGTCCGGGTCCAGCACGGTTTCGGCGCACACGGCGGTGGCAATGGCCTGGGGCGTACCCAGATGCCACCGGGCCACCACCTCGAACGCGGCATGGCCGATGCGGAAATAGCGGTTGCGCACGGGATCATGGATCGTCCAGCAGGGCGACCCATCATGCGCCGGCGGGGCCGGCAGAAGCTGAAGATCGTTGCGCAGCGGCGGCAGCGGCATGGTGGCCGGGTCCGGCCGCCGGGCGATGTGGGGAAGGGCGATGGCCGGCGCGGTCATCGCCTTACAGCCCCACGGCCTGGCGTATTGCCGCCAGGGGCCGGCGGAACAGGTAGAAGGCCAAAGGCACCCGGTCGCCCTGGATACGCGCGGTTCCCCGCATACCGATGCGCGGCATGGGCTGGTCGGGGTCCAGTTCGGCCCGCACGCGATAGGCCAGCACGCCGCCCGGCGTCAGGCCGGGTTCATAGCTGGCATGGACGATATGGCCCCGCACCGGGTTCAACGGATCGACATTCAGGAACAGGCTGACGGCTGCCCCCTTTTCCAGCACCAGGGCATCGCTGACCGGCACCTGCACATCAATTTCCGCCTGATCGGCATCGGCAAGCGTCATGATGCGTTCACCCACCGTCACCGGCCGGCCCAGCCAGTCATTGGTGTTGGTGAAAACGGCGATGCCGGCCCGTTCCGCCTTCACGGTCACCCGGTCCATCAGGTCGGCGGCATAATCCAGCTCGGCCTTGCGCAGCTCCACCTGCGCCTTCAACTGCGCCACCCGCGCCTTGCTCTGCGGGTCGCCGAACGCCCCCTGGGAAGCTGTCAGCCATTCCGCCTCGGCAGAGGTCAGGGATTTGCGGGCCACTTCCAGCCGGCTTTTCAGGACCATATCCTCAAAGCTGAACAGGGGCTGGCCCTCGGTCACGGCATCATTGGGCTGAACGTGGAAGCGGCGGATCACCCCTTCCAGGGGGGCCGCCACAATCAAAGGATCGCGGGGGGAGATTTCCCCCGGCGCCAGGGTGGATTGGCGTACCGGAACGACCAGAATGGCCAGGATGGCGGCGCCGATCATCAGCATACGCCGGCTGTTCAGCACCCAGCGGCCTGTTTGCCGCTTGGTACGGTTCATTGCCCACCAGGCATGACCATAGGCGCCGGCAAGATTGGCCAGCAGGGTCAGTTCCCCTTCGTTCCAGGGCTGCTCGCGGGTCAACCACAGGCCGGCCGTTACCACCCCGTCGGGGCCGTGCAGGGGCAGCCACAGCGTATGGCCGGCCCCCCATTGGCCCCAGTCTGCCATCAGGGCAGCCGGCATTTCCTGCGCCGTCACATTGTGCGGGCGTTTGGCCTCCGGGCCTGTCGCAATGGCAGTGGCTGCCGCTTCCAGCCAGCGGGACATGGGGGCATCGCGTTCCGGCACGGCAATATTGGCCGCGGCTTCCATCCGGGCCTTGCCCCCGGCATCCAGCACCATCAGGAAGGCCTGTTGATAGGCGACCAGCCGCCGGGTGTGGTTGACCATCAAAAAGCGCAGCGCTTTTTCATCCGGCGCCTGCCGTGCATCCTGCTGCAGGTTCAACAGCAGGATCAGGCCGTTCATCGGCTGGCTTGTGGGGCGGGCGGCGCCGGCATCATCGGGCATTGTTGGCCCCCTGTCCGCCTGGTGCGGCGAACCGGGCGGTACCGCTCATCCCGGCGACAAGATCATGGGCGCGTTCCTTGGCTGGCAGCAAACGCCCGGTCACTTTGACCGACTGACTGATCGGATCGACCCTGGCGCCGACCAGCGTGACATCGCCGGGCAAGGTTTCCCCCGTCTCGTCAATGCGCAGGTCGAAACGCTGGCCGGGCTTCAGCCAGACCAGCCAGGCAGAGGGAACGATCAGTTCAACCCGCAGATCCTTGTCAGATAATATTTCCAGCAGGGGCACGCCGAGGCCCACTGATTCATGTTCCCGGATGCGTTTTTCCACCGCGCGCCCATCGAACGGGGCCTTGATGTCACACCGTCTCACCTCGACCTCCGCCCGGCGCAGTTCCGCCCTGGCGGCCTCGGCCTTCACCTCGGCCATTTCCAGATCATAGGCACCGATGGATTTAAGCTGTTCCAGTTGTTTGTTCTGGCGCACCGTGACATCTGCGGCCCGCAGGTTGGCCTTGGCGCTGTCCAGGGCCGCCTGATAGAGGCTGCAATCAAAGGAGATCAGCGTCTGGCCAGCCTTGAAGCTCTGTCCCGGCTCCACCGTGATACGGCTGATCCGGCCAGCGATCTCACTGGATAGAAGGGCATGCTGGTGCGCCTCGATCAGGGCGCGAACGCCGCCATCAACTGCTGGCGGCCCCCCCGTCTGTCCTTGTGCGCCCAGGGCAAACATCCCGGTTGCGATGCTGGCAAAGCAGGCGAAGCGGGCGAACCGGAGGAGGGACATGCTTAACATTTCTCTATGAAAGACGCGCACACGTGAACAGATCATTGATAACGCCGCCCCGATCACCCGTAAAACCGTAAAGGGCGGAGCGCTGGCCCCACCCTTCAGGCTCTCGGAATGCTGACCGGCTGATCAGGAGCCGCTGGCGGCAGCCTGTGTCACATCACTCAGCTTCGCGGCGGCACCGGCCCGGGCCTGCCACGCATTCAACCCGGATGCGACGGCCTGGCTGAGGCTGGGCAGGTCCTGCGATGTCACCGTTTCCGGCAGCGGGTCCACGCCGGCAGACACCATCACACGGGCATAGGCGTTCTGCAGGTCGGCATAAACAAGGTCGCGGCGCAGGTCGGACACCAGGGCCGACACTTCGGCCTGGATCACTTCCATCTCGCCCTGCTGGCCGGCGGTGCCGCTATTCACATATTGCTCGCGGATACGCTGCTCAATGCCGGCCTGGTCGACATTCAAGGCATATTCAGCCGACAATTCACGGAACTGGACCATGGAGACACGGACCTGGCTCAACACCGCGATGCTCAGCGCCTGCCGGCGGATGGCCACCAGTTCTTCCTGCGCCTTCGTGTAATCGCGCGTTTCCCCGATGGAGGCGAGGGAGAGCAGGTTCCAGGAGACGCGGGCGCCATAATCGGCCCAACGCTGGTTAAGCTGGAAGCTGTTGCTGTCATAATGCAGACCGGCATTCAGGTCGATGCCGGGCAGCAGCTTCAGCAGTGCGCGCTTGGTTTCATCCGCCGTGATGCGGGAATTATAGCTTTCTTCCAGCAATTCCGGGCGGTTCATCAGGGCGTAGGTTTCCAGCGCCTCGACATTGGTCTCAATGGTGGGAATGTCCGTCGGCGCCCCGTCCGCCGGGATGGCCAGCGTGAAATCCTGGCCGGGCGGCAGGCCCATCAGGGCCCCCAACTGCGACTTGGCGGCCACCAGCTCCCGCCGCAGGGTCTGCAGCTGGCGCAGCGTATCCACCAGGGAGCGCTGATAGGACAGTGTCTGCAGCGGTGCCTGGACGCGCTGTTCTTCCATGGCGGTGGCGTTGCGGCGGGCATCGCTGATCCGCTGTTCCAGCGGCGCCAGCCGTGTCAGCATCCGTTCGGCGGCGACAGCGCGCCAATAGGCGGTGCGCACATCCTGCAGGATACCCTGGACGACGCGGCGCCGGCGTTCCTCCGCGATCAGGACCAGATTGGCGTTCTGGTGGGCGCGAATATAGCTGACGCCGAAATCCAGGATGTTCCAGGTAAAGCCCAGATCGGCAGTCCGGCGATGACGGTCGGTGGCCGTGGTGCTTTCACCCGTGCGGCGGCCGGTCGCCAGATTGAGGCTTTCCGATCCGGCCTCGTTGCTGCGCCCGGTATAGCCGGCGCCCGCGACAAGGCGGGGCAGCATGTCGAAATGCGACAGGTCAAGCTGGCGGGTGGCGACAGCCGTTTCCATCAGCTTGACGCGTTCGTCCAGATTGTATTTCAGCGCCCGGGCCATGGCATCATGCATGGTGATGGCGGCGCTGATCGGTTCCTGCGGGGCCATCACCACAGCCAGATCCGCGCGGATGCGCGTCAATGTTTCGTCCTGGGTCAGCGGCGTGGGCTTGACGGAGCAGCCGCTGGCCAGCAACGCCGCCGTTATCAGGGCGATGGATACACGGATCGGGCGGGTTCCCAACCGGGGGGAGATGACTGAGCTGTTCATTTGCTTCTTGGTTCCGTTCGGCAGAATGGGAAAGGCAGGTCGAGGCGGCGACTGGATCACGCCGCTTCTTCCCCCGGTACGACATGGTTGAGCAAAGCGGCCAGCAACGCCGCGCTTTCGGCATCTGTGGCCTGATGGATCTGGGCGACCTGTCGGCTGAACGTGGGCTGGCCGGCCGGCGGCATATCCTGTGCCTGTTGGACAGGCAGGGCCGGGGGGCTGTCCAGGGGGCCGGCATCGGCCTGGTTCGGGCCGCCAGTCCGGGTGCCGGGGGCAGTGCCGTTCGGTACCCGGGGCCCTTCTGTCCCTGGTGTGCCGCCCAACCCTGTGCCCGTCGGCCCGCTCCCCAGACCACCGGTAAAGCCGCCGCCCAGGCCGCCGCTTCCACCCAGGCCGCCGCCAAGACCGCCACCCAGGCCAAAACCGCCCAGGGTGCCGCCAAAAAGTCCCCCATTCAGGCCACCGCCGCCAAGGCTGCTGGTGCCCCCGCCAGCGGTGGTCAGGGCGGTGACCGATCCACCGACCGAGGAAGCGGAAGACTGGCCCACGCCAACACTGGCCAGGGTGACGGTCCGGCCGGCATCGGTGCTGCTGGAGCTGCTATCGACGCTGGAGAGGGTGATGGCCCGCCCGGCATCGGTGCTGCTGGTCCCGCTCCCGACGCTGGAAAGCGTCACCGTCCGGCCAGCATCGGTGCTGTCCTGAACCGGTCCCAGGGTAGGCCCGCTGACCACGGACGTCCCTGGTATCGGCGCAACAGCGGTGCCGGTGGTCGGGGTGGAAACAACCGTGGTGGTATTGCCGCCGCCATTATCGCCATTATTGACGATGGGGGCTGGCGCCGGCGGCGGCGGGGCCACGGAGAAGCCGGTGGTCGCCGCGGTGCCAATATTGCCCGCCGCATCGGTGGCGCGCGCACCAAACACATAGCTGCCGGTGGCCAGGTCGTTCGCCAATGTCAGGCGCCAGGCCCCTGTTGCATCGGCCCGTGCGGTGCCCACTGTGGCCCCGTTCTGGGTCACGGTTACCAGGCTGCCCGCCTCTGCCGTGCCGGCGAGGACCGGCGTGCTGCTGCCGGCGGAGACGACGGCGATTGTGGGGGCGGCGGGGGCCGTCGTGTCCACGGTCAGGTTCGTCGCGACGGACAGGCCGCTATCATTGCCAGCCACATCGGTGGCGCCGACACGGATGCTGTGCACACCATCCGTCAGGGCCGCGGGCATGGTGAAGCTCCAGGCCCCATTGGTCCCGGCGGTGGTGGTGCCCAGAACCGTACCGTCCACCACGATGCGGACACTTGTCCCCGGCTCCGCCACGCCGGCGACCGTGGGCCGCGTAGTGGGGGAGATGGTTTCGCCCGACGGGCCGGTTGCTGTGGCGCTGGTAATGGTTGGGGCGATCGGCTGCGTGGGGGCGGCGGTATCGATCACCACAGCCAGCGCCTCGGAAGCGGGACTGCTGAGGCCGAACTGGTTTGTAGCCGTGGCGGTGATCGTCCGGCTGCCATCTGCCAGGGCGTTGGCGAAGGTAAAGGACCAGCCCCCCTGTGCATTGGCGGTGGTGGAGCCGACGGCCGTCCCATCCACCATCACGGTGACCGTGCTGCCCGCAGCGGCCGTTCCGGTGATTGTGGGGCGATTATTGCCGGTGAGGTTGTCGCTGGCGGAAAGACCCGTATCCGACCCCGGCGCCAGGGCAATGCCCGCAGGCCGGGCGGGAGCCGCCGACTGGACGATCACGCCCGTTGTATCGGCCACCCCTTTCAGGGCGACATCCAGCGTGGCGCCAGCCCGGTCGGTGACCGCGGCCCCGTTCAGCGCCAGCCCGGTGACGGCGACACCCGCAGGTGCATTGTCACCCGCGACCACCACATAATCAAAGCGCAACTGCGTATCCGTGCTGCCCGCGCGGTTGAACACGGCCTCCCGCGTGGTGCCGCCCACATTCAGCAGCAAGCCCGGCAGCCCACCGGCAACCGTCACCGCCTCGCTGGCATTGACAAAGAAGCTGACGGTCTGACCCGGCAGATAGGTGCCATTGGCCGGGCCAGTGACGGTTGCCACGCTGGGCGGCGTGGTATCCAGAACGATATCATGTGCTGCCCCCAGCGATCCGGCAGCGCCGGGATTGGGCAGGGCAAGGGCGGCGCTGTTGTTACCCTGGTCGCGGATCGTGCCCGTCAGGGCGCTGTTGCTGGCAATGTCCAGGTCGGCAACATTGTCGCCCGCCTGCACGACATAGGTGAAGGTCAGGGTGTTGGTCCCCGACCCGCTGCTATAGGTGGCGGCGCGTCCGGTATTCAGCGTCAGCGTCGGCACGCCATCCACCGTCACCACCTCGCTCATCCGCACGTCGATGGTGATGGTGCTGCCGGCCCGATACGCCCCGTTGGGGGTGCGGGTGGTCAGGCTGGTTACGGTGGGGGCGATGCCATCCACCTTCACACCACTCATGTCTGCCACATTGGCCAATGCCAGCGTGGCATTGGTGCCGGACGCCGATTGGATGGTGCCCCCGTTCAGGGACAGGCTGGCGGCCGGGCGGATGCCCGTCGGGTCTGATGCGCCGGGGGTGACAACATAACGGAAGGTCAGTTCCGTCCCGCCCGAGCCAGTGACATAGCTGGCCATGACCGTGGTGCCGTCATCCAGGGTGATGGGCAGTTGCGGCGTGCCATTCACGGTCACCGCCTTGTCAAAGGTGACCTTCACATCCACGGGGGCGCCAACGCCGGCCGTTCCCGCCGGTGCCGTCACGGCGGTGATGACAGGCGGAACCTGGCTGACCGTCAGGCTGCGGCTGCTTTCCGCCCTGACACCGGATGCAGACGCCACCGCCACCTGCACATTGGTGGTTCCATCGGGCAGGGATGCCAGATCGGTTGCGGGAATGGCCACGGACCAGCGGTTATTCGTCACCAGAGCATTATAGGTCTTGCCGCCCAATGTGACCGTGACCGTGCCGCCATCGGCCACGCCGGTGGTGGTGCCGGCCACCGTTTGCCCGGCGGCCCCTTCCGTGCCGTTCAGCACATCATCGCCTGCGACGGGGGTGATGCTGATGGTCGGCACAGTGCGGTCGAAGGTGACGGTCAAGCCGGTGGAGGGGGCGCTTTCATCACCCCCGCTCAACTGACGAACGGTCAGGACGGTTTCCCCGGTCAGGGCACTGACATCCACATCGGTGAAGCTGTAATTCCCGTTGGCATCCGTTGCCTGCGTGGCCAGCAGCGTGGTGCCGGCATAAAGCCGTACGGTGCTATTCGCATTCGCCCCGTTGCCATTAAGCGTGATCCGGTTGGCGCTGGTCAGGTTGTCACTGTTGCTTACGCCCGTGTCGGACGATGCGGCCAGATCAGGGGCGCCAGGGGCGCGGGGCAGAATGGTCAGCGCGGCCGTGTCCGTGGCAACGGAGACGGCGTTATTGGCGCCGGTTGCCACCTTGGTCCCGGCGGTCCCGCTGCTCTGGTCCCAGGCGCGGAAGGTGATGGCATCAGCCATTGTCAGCGCGCTGGTGCCCGACGGCTGATAGAAGATCCGGTCGGTGGAGCGAAGCAGCAGCGCATTGCCGCTGTCATCCACCGCGCCCACCGCCTGCCAGGTCGTGCCGTCATCCAGGCTGTAATACCAGGTTCCCCCTTCGGTCTGGTTGGTACCAACCAGGGCGATGCCGGTCAGCGCGCCGGTATCTACATCCGTGACATTGCGCCCCAGTTCGACCAGATCAGACACAAGGCTGCCCACGGCCCCGTTGGGGGCGCCGGTTTCCTGCGGGATCGACGGCAGGGTTACAACCGTATCGGTCAGAACCGGCGCGTCATTGACGCCGCTGATGGTGATGTAAATGGCCTTGCTGTCACTTTGTCTGCCGTCAGTGACGAAAAGGGGGAAAGTGATGGCGACGCCGTTGGTCATCGCCTTGATGACGCTGGTATTGGGAGCATACAGGTAGGCGCCGGTGCTGCTGTTCAGATACATCGTGCCATAGTTCCCAACCATGGCGTGATCATAGGTGATGCCGCCATCCGTGAAATTGGCGCTGGTGCCCCCTGCAAAGCTGAAGGTGAGCGCGTCCAGATCGGCATCCGATACGACAAAGCTGCCGGTCTGGTACGGGAAACTGGTATTGCCGACCGTGTCAGTCACAGTGATCATTGGCGGAGTTGCCAAAACCGGCGTGGTGTTGCCAACAAGGGTATAGGTGCTTGTGCCGCTCTGCGTGCCGCCCTGCCCATCATTGGCGGTGACGACGACACGCAGATATTTATGCGCGTCCGCCGCGGTCAGGGTGTAGTTGGCGCTGGTGGCGCCGGTGATGGCGGTCAGGTTGGTGCCGTTATTATTGTCGGCGCGATACCATTGATAGGTGAAGGACCGGCCATCGCCGTCCGCATCGCTCCAGGTGCCGTTGGTGGTGGAGAGCGCGTTGCCGACGGTGGCGGTGCCGCTGATGCTGGGCACAACGCTATTGACCGGGGCGCTGTTGGTGATGGCGGTATAGGCGGAGGTGGCGTCCTGGGTGCCGCCCTTGCCATCACTGGCGGTGACGACGACGCGCAGGAACTTATGCGCGTCCGATGTGGTCAGGGTGTAGTTGGCGCTGGTGGCGCCGGTGATGGCGGTCAGGTTGGTGCCGTTATTATCGTCGGCCCGATACCATTGATAGGTGAAAGACCGTCCGTCACCGTCGGCATCGGTCCAGGTGCCGTTGGTGGTGGAGAGCGCGTTGCCGACGGTTGCGGTGCCACTGATGCTGGGGACGACGCTGTTGACCGGCGCGCTGTTGGTGATGGCGGTATAGGCGGAGGTGGCGGTCTGCGTGCCGCCCTTGCCGTCACTGGCGGTGACGACGACGCGCAAGTATTTATGCGCATCGGACGTGGTCAGTGTGTAGTTGGCGCTGGTGGCGCCGGTGATGGCGGCCAGATTGGTGCCGGCATTATCGTCGGCGCGATACCATTGATAGGTGAAGGACCGTCCGTCACCG
>NZ_KE386935.1:120945-291808 GCF_000429645.1 Niveispirillum irakense DSM 11586 | reverse complement strand
AAGAAGGGCGTCTTCAGATTGACGTCCAGCACCAGATCCCAGTCGGCTTCCGTGAAATCCAGCGCATCGGCACGGCGGATGGTGCCAGCGTTGTTCACCAGGATGTCCAGCCGGCCAAAAGCGGCCACGGCCTTTTCCACCACCTCGGCCACCGGCGCGCCGGTGCCCAGGTCGGCATGGACGAAATGGAACTTGGCGCCGGCCGCTTCCACCGCCTGCTGCGTGTCGCTGGGCGTGGACCGGCCAACGGCGACAATGGCCGCCCCGGCCTGGGCCAGCGCCAGCGCAATGCCCTGACCGATACCGGTATTGGCGCCGGTCACCAGCGCCACCTTGCCATCAAGGCTGAACGGATTGCTCATCGGGATGCTCCTTGGGGGGAGTGAAGGGCGGGTGTGAAGTGGGGGGGAATGGGGGGATTTGTGCTACTTCCCCGTCACCCCGGCGCAGGCCGGGGTCCAGGGTCACAAGCGCGTTGCTCTACGAAACTGGACCCCGGCCTGCGCCGGGGTGACGGTGGAAGATAATTCAACCAAACCCTGACAAACCCCAGGCACTGAAGCCATTGGGCGTGGTGCCCCCCGGCCCCCACCGGCCTCAGCGCAGCTGGCAGATGTCGATGACGTTCATGTCGGTATAGTCGAGGTTTTCCCCGCCCATGGCCCAGATGAACGAATAGTTCGACGTGCCGGAGCCCATATGGATGGACCAGGGCGGCGACATCACGGCCTCGCCATCGGCGACCACGATATGGCGGGCGGCTTCCGGTTCCCCCATGAAATGGAAGACGCGGTTTTCGGTCGACAGGTCGCAGTACAGATAGACTTCTGAGCGGCGGTCATGCAGGTGCGGCGGCATCGTGTTCCAGACGCTGCCCGGCTTCAGCATGGTCAGGCCCAGCAGAAGCTGCGCCGACTGGCAGGTCGCCGGCACGATATACTGATAGATCGTGCGCTCATTGCTGGTTTCCAGCGCGCCACGCTCCAGCGCCACGGCGTCCTTGATGCCGATCTTCTTGGTCGGGAAGCTGGCATGGGCTGGGGTGGAGACCAGATAGAACTTCGCCGGGTTGGCGGCATCGGCCGAGGCGAAGGTGACTTCCTTTACGCCCATGCCGACATAAAGCCCATCCTTGTTGGCCAGATCATAGGCCACGCCATCCACCGTCACTGTGCCGGCGGCGCCGATATTGATGATGCCCAGTTCCCGCCGTTCCAGGAACGGCTGGCCGGCGGCAGAGGGGGGAACCGACTGCAGCGGCAGGGCCAGCGTGCCCTGCACCGGCACCGCACCGCCCACCACAAAACGCTCATTATGGCTGTAATTCAGCACCACCTGATCCACCGCAAACAGGCCCTGCATCAGATAGCGGTCGCGCAGATCGTCATTGCTGGCACCCTGCATCATCACCGGATGCGTCGCCTGGTAGGTCTTCGCGAACATGTCTTAAAACTCCCTTGGTTGGGTAGGGCCGGTGACGAACAGCACGTCCAGGGTCCGGGGACCATGAACGCCGACCACGCGGTCAAGTTCGATATCCGCCGTCGCCGACGGCCCGGAGAAAAAGGTGATGGGCCGTGCCGGATGGCGGCCCAACTGGTCCATCGCCTCCGGCACCAGCCCGACAAGCTGGCCGGCAAAGACGACGCACAAATGGTAATCGGGCAGCAGCGTCAGCGCGCGGCGGCCCTGATGGCGGCCCCCATCCAACACGATGCTGCCGGTTTCCGCAATGGCAAGGGCCGCCCCGGTCAGGGCGCCGGGGATTGCGTTCAGCGTCTGATGGTCCAGCGCCTGATCTTCCACCAGCGTCACGCCCGCCGGGCGCCAGGCAGCCGGCAGGTCGGCGGGAATGACCAGCCGGTCAAGGCCCAGGGCCGCCAGCCGCGCCGTGGCGGCGGCAATCACGGCAGCCTCGCTGTCCAGCACTTCGACATGGACATTGTAGTCGCGCAGCCGCTCCAGGAAGCGGTCCACGATCTCAGGTCCCGTCGCATCCAGCCGGCGGCGATAGGCCGGCAGGTCACCCGGTGGCGGCACCGCCGGCAGGCCATCGGGTGCCGGGCGGCTGATGGCATGGCGGATGGTGGCCAGCATGATGTCGCGGCTGCTCATTTGCCATTCTCCCGCTGCTTCCACCAATCACGGAAGCTCTGTTCCGGCAGGGCGGGGAAATCACGCGACAGGGTCCAGCCCGACAAAGGCGGCGGCAGCCAGGGCATCACCCCGTCGCGGGTCAGCAGCTTCTGCCCCAGACGGCCGGCCCACAGGCTCCATTCCAAAGCCTGCTGGTTGTTGAACAGGCGGGACGCGACCTGCATGGCCATATTCTCGCCCGACAGCTTGCCCAGGGCCGTTTCCCGCTTCGATTCCACGACCTTGCCGCGCAGATGCACCAGGATCTGCGGGATGTTGATCTTGACGGGGCAGACCTCGTGGCAGGCGCCGCACAGGCTGCTGGCATAGGGCAGGGAACCTGCCTCTTCCAGCCCCTTCAATTGCGGGGTGACGATGGCGCCGATGGGCCCCTGATACATGCTGTCATAGGCATGGCCGCCGGCGCGTTCATAGACGGGGCAGACATTCAGGCAGCGCGAACAGCGGATGCAGTGCAGGGTTTCCCGCGATACTTCGTCCGCCAGGATCTTGGACCGGCCATTATCCAGCAGCACCAGATGGAATTCACGCGGGCCATCGCCCGGCACGGTGCCGGTCCAGATGGAAGTATAGGGGTTCATCCGCTCGCCCGTGGCGGCGCGGGGCAGCAATTGCAGGAAAACTTCCAGATCCTGCCAGCGCGGCAGCACCTTCTCGATCCCCATGATGGAGATCAGCACATCGGGCAGGGTCAGGCACATGCGGCCATTGCCTTCCGATTCCACCACCACGACGGAACCGGTCTCGGCTACGGCGAAATTGGCACCGGAAATGGCGACCCTGGTTTCCAGGAACTTGTCGCGCAGATAGGCGCGGGCAGCCTTGGTCAGATCGGTCGGCCGGTCGGACAGGCCCTCGCCATGGCTGCCCATCTGGTCGCGGAACAGATCGCGGATTTCCACCCGGTTCTTATGGATGGCCGGCACCAGCAGGTGGGAGGGCTTCTCCCGCCCCATCTGCACAATCATGTCGGCCAGATCGGTCTCATAGGGCCGGATGCCGGCACCTTCCAGGGCGGGGTTCAACTCGATCTCATCCGTGGTCATGGACTTGATCTTGATGACCTGATCCGTGTTATGCGCCTTTGTCAGGCGCACCACGATTTCCCGCGCTTCTGCCGCATCGCGGGCCCAATGGACGGTGCCGCCGGCCCTGGTCACGCTTTCCTCCAGCGCGATCAGGTGCTTGTCCAGTTCTGCCAGGGTGCTGCGCTTGATCTCCCGGCCGGCAAGGCGCAAGGCTTCCCAATCCGGCAATTCCGCCGTCACGCGGGCCGTCTTGCCCCGGATGGTGGTGGTGGCCTTGTTGATATTGCGGCGAAGCTGGCTGTTGCGCAGGCTTTTCGCTGCCCGGCTGGTGAAGGTCGCGTTGCTCATGCCAGCGGTGCCTCAGCGGTCGACGCCAGGATTTGCGCCAGATGCACGGTGCGCACGCCGGTGCGCTGGCGCGACAGGCCGCCGCCAATATGCATCAGGCAGCTATTATCGCCGGCGGTGCAGATCTCGGCATTGGTGGACAGGATGTGGCGCATCTTGTCGGTCAGCATGGCGGTGGAGGTTTCCGCGTTTTTCACAGCGAAGGTGCCGCCAAAGCCGCAGCATTCGGTATTGTTGGGCAGTTCCACCAGATCCAGCCCGCGCACATGGCGCAGCAGGGTCAGCGGCCCGTCACCCAGCCCCAGGGACCGCAGGGAATTGCAGGAACTGTGATAGGTGACCCGGTGCGGGTAATAGGCGCCCACATCGGTCAGGCCCAGCTTCCGGGTCAGGAATTCGGAAAATTCCCACACGCGGGGCACCAGGGCCTCCACCGCTTCCAGCAGGGCCGCATCCTTGGCCACATGGCGGGCCAGATGCGGATATTGGGTGCGGATCATGGCCGTGCAGGAGGTGGAAGGGACGACCACCACTTCCGCTTCGCGGAAAATTTCCACGAACTGGCGGACCATCGCCACCGCTTCCGGCGCGTAGCCGGAATTATGGTGCATCTGGCCGCAGCAGCTTTGCCCCTCGGGGAAAACCACCTCATGCCCCAGCCGTTCCAGCACCCGTACCACCGCCTGACCGGTATGGGGATAAAGGCTGTCATTGATGCAGGTGATGAAAAGCGACACGCGCATGGGAATATAAGGTCCGAGAGGGGGGTAACGGACAGCATCTCCACCCCAGCCCGGCCAGGGGATGAGCCCGGGGGATGAGGTGGAATGATGCGAGCCGGGCAGCGAGGCCCGGCTGTTCAGATCAACCTGTTACTGCAGGTTGACGAAGGCACCGCCATCGACCAGCAGCGCCGCACCCGTGACATAGCGGGCCAGATCAGATGCCAGGAACACGACCGGGCCGCCCATATCCTCCGGCTGGCCCAGGCGGCCCAGCGGGATACGGCCTTCCATGTAGGTGCGCTTGGCCGTATCGGCCAGGTCTTCCTTATTGATGTCGGTCAGGATGGTGCCCGGCAGCAGGGAATTGCAGCGGATGCCATAGGGGCCAAGCGCGATGGCGCACGACTGCATCAGCGAATGCACACCGGCCTTGGTCGGCGTGTAATGGGTCTGCATGCCACCGCCGACCAGGGCCGAGATGGAGGAAATGGCGATGATCGCCCCGCCCTTGCCCTGATCCTTCATGCGGTTGGCCGCTGCCTGCGTCATATAATAGGCACCGTTCAGGTTCACCTTGATGGTGCGATCCACCACCTCGACCGGCATATCCAGGAAGGAATGGAACGGGCAGATACCAGCGTTGGAGACAAAGACATCCACGGAGCCGAAGGCATCCACGGCGGCCTTGACGAATTCCTTCGACGCCGCCGGATCGGACACGTCACCAGCCACGGCGATACCGCGCTGGCCCAGCTTCTCGATCTCCGCCACCACGGCTTCCGCTGCTGCCGGGCTGCTGGCATAGTTAATAGCGACGTTCGCGCCGTGACGGGCGCATTCCACCGCGACCGCAGCGCCGATCCCACGGGAAGCGCCGGTGATGAGGACGGTCTTACCTTCGAGCAAACGCATGGAGTTCCTCCAGAATTCTCATATTACGGAACGACATCTCATAAATCAGTACGCGGAGCAAGTGTCTTGCGGGTGGGCATCCATGTCCCAACCAAAGGGTGACAAGGCTTTGCACCCCATTGACAGGGTTTGTCCCATTTTATAGAACGGAGTCTCATAAAGAAGAATGCAGGCGTTGGGGGCACCTTGCCTGCCTGCCATTTGGGAGATAGGGACCATCATGGGCTTCCCCACCATTCGCCAAGTCCGCGCCTATGTTGTTCGGGGCGGTGGCGCCGACTATCACGACCAGGGCGACGGCCACTGGATCGACGATCATATTGCCACCCCGATGAGCCGCTATCCGGAATATCGGCAGAGCCGGCAGAGCTTTGGCATCAATGTGCTGGGCACGCTGGTGGTGGAGATCGAGGCCAGCGACGGCACGGTGGGCTTCGCGGTGACGACGGGCGGCGAGCCGGCCGCCTATATCGTGGAGAAGCATTTCGCCCGCTTCCTGGAAGGCCGCTCCCCCGTCGAGGTGGAGAAGATCTGGGACCAGATGTATTTCGGCTCCCAATATTACGGCCGCAAGGGTCTGGTCGTGAACGCGATGAGCGGTGTCGATCTGGCCTTGTGGGACCTGTTGGGCAAGCTGCGCGGCGAGCCGGTCTATCACATGCTGGGCGGGGCCGTCCGTGACGAGCTGACCTTCTATGCCACCGGCGCCCGGCCGGACCTTGCCAAGCAGATGGGCTTCATCGGCGGCAAGATGCCCCTGCATCACGGCCCGGCCGAGGGTGAGGAAGGCCTGCGCAAGAATATCGAGGAACTCGCCACCATGCGGGAGCGCGTGGGCGAGGATTTCTGGCTGATGTTCGATTGCTGGATGGCGCTGGACCTGAACTACGCCACCAAGCTGGCGCACAAGGCCCATGAATATGGCCTGAAATGGATCGAAGAGGCGCTGTCGCCCGACGATTACTGGGGCTATGCCGCGTTGAAGAAGAACGCGCCGACCGGCATGCTGGTCACCACCGGCGAGCATGAAGCCACCCGCTGGGGCTTCCGCATGCTGATGGAGATGGATTGCTGCGACATTATCCAGCCGGATGTGGGCTGGTGCGGTGGCATGACCGAACTGGTGAAGATCGCCAATCTGGCGGACAGCCGGGGCATCATGGTGATCCCGCACGGATCGTCAGTCTATTCCTACCATTTCGTCATCACCCGCCATAACAGCCCGTTCGCCGAATTCCTGATGATGGCGCCGAAGGCGGACGAGGTGGTGCCGATGTTCCATCCGCAGTTGCTGGGCGAACCGGTGCCGGTCAATGGCAAGCTGAAGCTGTCCGACAAGCCGGGCTTTGGTGTCGAGCTTAATCGCGAGATCAAGCTGCACCGCCCCTATCCCCGTTCTTGAGCATAAGGCTATAATCCCATGAAGCTGCTTCGTTATGGCCCGAAGGGGCAGGAGAAGCCCGGCCTGATGGATGCCACGGGCACCATCCGCGACCTGTCCGGCCACATCAACGATATCACCCCGGACACGCTGACCCCGGAAGGTCTGGCCGCGATTGCCAAGATCGACCCGGCTTCGCTTCCCGCTGTGAGCGGTAACCCGCGTTATGGCGTGCCGATCAATGGCGTGCGCAAGTTCATCGCCGTCGGCCTGAACTTTGCCGACCATGCCGCTGAATCCAACCTGCCGATCCCGTCGGAGCCGGTGCTGTTCACCAAGGCGATTTCCTGCCTGAACGGCCCCAATGATCCGGTCATGATCCCCAAGGATTCGGTCAAGACCGACTGGGAAGTGGAACTGGGCATCGTCATCGGCAAGACCGCCCGCTATGTGGAAGAGGCCGACGCCCTGGACCATGTGGCCGGTTATGTCCTGATCAATGACGTGTCGGAGCGTGAATTCCAGGTCGAGCGTGGTGGCACCTGGGATAAGGGCAAGGGCTGCGACACGTTCGGTCCGGTCGGCCCCTGGGTTGTCACCTCTGACGAGGTGGGTGACCCGCAGAACCTGGGCATGTGGCTGGAAGTGAACGGCCACCGCTACCAGAACGGCAACAGCAAGACGATGATCTTCACCTGCCAGCAGCTTGTTGCCTATATCTCCAAATTCATCACGCTGGAGCCGGGCGACCTGATCACCACCGGCACCCCGCCGGGCGTCGGCCTGGGCCAGAAGCCGGAGCCGAAATATCTGAAGGCCGGTGACGTCATCAAGCTGGGCATCGAGAAGCTGGGTGAGCAGCGCCAGGACGTCATCGCCTGGCAGGCCGGGGGTGTGGCATGAGTGTCTATGCAGGACGTTTTGCCGGCCAGGCGGCCATCATCACCGGCGGCGCCTCGGGCGTTGGCCGCGATGTGGCGGCCCGCCTGACGGCGGAAGGTGCCCAGGTCACGTTGTGGGACATGAACGACGATGCGCTGGCTGCCGCCAAGGAAGCCACGGGCGCCGTTCACACCATCAAGCTGGATGTCTCCGATGCTGCCGCCGTTGAAGCGGCTGCGGCGGAGAGCTTTGCGAAGATGGGCCGGGTGGATGTTCTGGTCGCCAGCGCCGGTATCACCGGCGCCACGGTGCCGGTGCATGAATTCCCGCTGGATAGCTGGCGCCGGGTCATCGACATCAACCTGAACGGCCTGTTCTATTGCTGCCGCGCTGTCGTGCCCTTCATGCTGAAGAACGATTATGGCCGCATCGTCAACGTGTCGTCGGTGGCGGGCAAGGAAGGCAATCCGAACGCCTCGGCCTATTCGGCCTCCAAGGCGGGCGTGATCGGCCTGACCAAGTCGCTGGGCAAGGAACTGGCGAAGACCGGCATCCGCGTGAATGCGCTGACGCCGGCCACCTTCAAGAGCCCGATCCTGGAGCAGCTGCCGCAGAGCCAGATCGACTATATGCTGTCCAAGATCCCGGCGGGTCGCCTGGGCGAGGTGCATGAGGTCGCATCCATGATCTGCTGGATGGCCAGCACCGAATGCAGCTTCACCACCGCGTCGACCTTCGACATTTCCGGTGGCCGCACCACCTACTGATGCGTGTAAATAGCCCTGCTGCCGGTGACGGCGGCAGGGCTATTTGCCGGTCAGGATCAAGGATGGCGGCCCTTCCGGCCGCTGGATTAAAGAGATATCGGCCGCAACCTGAACATGGTTGCGGCCGTTTCTTTTGGCGCAGTAGAGCGCATCGTCGGCGGCGCGGATCAGGCCGTTGCCGTCCTGGCCATGGGCGCCGCTGCTGGCAACGCCAAAACTGGCGGTGATCTGGACGGGGAGGTCCGGCAAACGGAGGCCGGCAATCGCCAGCCGCAGACGCTCGGCGATATCCAGGGCCTCACCCAGGCCGGCAGCGGGCAGGACAATGCAAAATTCCTCGCCCCCCAGCCGGGCTTGTACATCGCCGGGGCGCGTGCTGGAACGTGTGGTGCTGGCCACCGCCACCAGCATGGCATCGCCGGCGGCATGGCCATATTCGTCATTCAGCCGCTTGAAATGGTCCAGATCGAAAATGATGACGGCAAAGCCGCCGCCATCCGCCCGCAGCCGCGCCTCCAGGCTTTCAAACGCCGTTTGCAGGGCACGGCGGTTCAGCAGCCCGGTCAGCGGGTCGGTATCGGCCTTCTGGCGCAGATTGATCTGCAGCCGCGCCACAACCAGCCAGAGCAGCCCCACCGTCTGACAGGTGGCATGGAAGCTGGCAAAGAACATGCTGGCCGTATTAGTGCTGGCCATGGCCCCGACATCAAAATCATTGCTGATCAGAAAGACCAAGCGCGCCAGGGTCAACACGCCCCATACCAGATGCAGGCTGGCAATGGCCGTGGCCGGACCATGCAGGTCGGGGGGCCGGTAAAGCAGTAGAAACCGCCCCGTGGCGAGGTTGAGCGCAGCATTGACGGCTATGAAGACGGCCAGGGTCGGGCCCGGATTGGGCCTGGGGAGCGCCAGGATGAAAATGGCCAGGATGCCCAGAAGGGTGGCCATCGCCAGGGGCCACCGGGCCCGCGATCGTCGGCCCATATAGCGGGCATAGGCGAAATAATCGACCAGGACGCTGGTTACGACCAGAACCATCCCCAGGATGATGCCACTGCGGTTCGCTTCCAGCCCGATGAAATAGGAAAAACAGGCCGCCGTAAGGATGAACCGGCCGGCAGCCCAGAGCCCGACCCCCGGCAGATTGGTCTGCCCGCGCTGCACCAGCAAAAGAATAACCCCGCCAATGGCGCTGACCAGCGCGTTCGTCGCGAACATGGTGGGGAGATCGAGAGCTGGCGACATCCAAGACGCTCACAAAGCAAGGCGCTCACAGGGAATGATTACAAAGCGACACATACGGGGATAAGCATCAATCACATGCTCATTGTAGCGACAAATTTACTAAAAATCTTTCTTTTTCAGGTGATCAGAGATAACGGGCGCTTTTAACGGGTTAATCATTTAACGCCATTCAGCACTACCCTATGGGGCCTGTTCCCAAAATTGTAATATTTAACAAACTACAACCAAAGCTGATCTGGTCATTTTTACCGGCGCTCCGGATTTATCATATTTATGAAAACCCGCTTTTGACGTATGATGGGAAATAATTTCATAATATGAGAAATCCGGGGGGATAATGCGTACCTTATCGAAGCTGCTGGCCGCTACGATTCTATCCATGGGCATGATCACCGCCCCGGCCTGGGCGCAACGGGAGATATCTTCCTTCAACGCGGATTGGCGTTTCACCAAGGGAGATATTGCCGGGGCGGAAGCGCTGACAGCCGATGATTCCGGCTGGACGCGGGTGGATGTGCCGCATGACTGGTCCATTGCGGGCCCGTTCGACCAATATGCGCCCGCTGGTGGGGCCGGCGGCTTCCTGCCCACGGGCGTTGCCTGGTATCGCAAGGATTTCACGCTGGAACAGGCCCAGGCTGGCCGGCGCTATTTCATCGAATTTGATGGCGTGATGGCCCATAGCGGCGTCTGGGTGAATGGCCAGCATATCGGCCACCGGCCCAACGGCTATTCCAGCTTCCGCTACGAATTGACCGACCATCTGCGGTATGGGGCGGGGGAGGCGGGGCGCAATGTCATCGCCGTCCGTGCGGATACGGAGCGCCAGCCCGCATCGCGCTGGTATGCCGGGTCCGGCATTTATCGCCATGTCCGGCTGATCACCACCGGCGACATCTATGTCGATACCTGGGGCAGTCGGGTGACGACGCCGCACCTTACGGCGCAGGGCGCCACGGTGGCGGTGGAAAGCAGCATCATGAACCGCACCAAGGCTGAGCGTCGCGCCCGGCTGGAGGTGGAACTGATCGGCCCGGACGGCAAGCCCGCCGGCACCCTGCAAGGGGCGGAAACCGTGCTGCCGCCCGGCCGCGCCGTGCCCCTGACCGCGAGCCTGGATCTGGCGCAGGCACGGCGCTGGGATATCAACGATCCCGCGCTCTATACCGCGCGGATCAAGGTGGTGGCCGATGATGGCGCGCTGCTGGATAATGATGAGGTCCGCTTCGGCATCCGGGAGGCGCGGTTCGACGCCGCCACCGGCTTCTGGCTGAATGGCCGCAATATCAAGTTGAAGGGCGTGGCCCTGCATGCCGATGGCGGTGCCTTTGGCATGGCGGTGCCGCTCTCCTTCTGGGAGCGGCGGTTGAAGGGGATGCAGGCCCTGGGCGTGAACGCCATCCGCACGGCCCACCATCCTTTCTCACCGGAGGTTCTGGACCTCTGCGACCGGCTCGGCATCATTGTGATGAACGAGGCGTTCGACATGTGGACGGTGGCCAAGAACCCCTATGATTATCACCTCTATTTCACGGACTGGAGTGCGCTCGACGCGCGTGAATTCGTTCGCCGCGACCGCAACCACCCCTCCGTCGTGATCTGGAGCGTGGGCAATGAGATCCACGATACGCCTTATCCGATCGTCGCCAAATCGATCCTGGAACGGTTGATGGGCGTCTTCCATGCAGAAGACCCGACCCGCCCTGTGACCATGGCCCTGTTCCGCCCCAACACGACGGGCGATTATCAGAACGGGCTGGCCGACATGCTGGATGTGGTCGGGCAGAATTACCGGGAAAAGGAACTGGCGGCGGCCCATGCCGACAAGCCCAGCCGCAAGATCATTGGCACGGAGAATTCCAAGAACCGGGGCTCCTGGCTGGTGGTGCGCGACAACCCGGCCTATGCCGGCATGTTCTTGTGGACAGGCGTGGATTATCTGGGTGAGGCGGACCGCACCGGCTGGCCCGCCATCTCCAACCCGTCCGGTCTGGTTGACCGCACCGATGCGCTGAAGCCGCTGGCCAAGGAGCGGGCGGCCTGGTGGTCGGAAAAGCCGGTCGTCCATATTGCCCGCCGCGTGGCTGAACAGTTCGACAATAGCGAGATGCCCACCCCGACGGCAGTTGCCCTGCCGGCCCCCAAGGGACCGACCGCGCTGGCCGACTGGTCGCCCGCCAACCGGGAGCCGCATAAGGAGAAGGTGGAAATCTATACCAATGCCGAGCGGGTGGAACTGTTCGTCAATGGCCGCTCCCAAGGGGTGAAGCCCCGCAATGAAGATGACAGCCCGGTCCTGTTCGAGGTGGATTTCGTGCCCGGCACGGTGAAGGCCGTCGCCTTCAACGGCGCCGCCAAGGTTGCGGAGGAGGAGTTGCGCACCGCCGGCAAGCCCGCCGCGCTGCGGCTGGTGGCGGAGCAGCAGAGCCTCGCCCCCGGCTTTGACAATATCGGCTTCATCCGGGTTGAGGTGGTGGACAAGAACGGCACGCTGGTCCCCGATGCCGCCTTGCCCTTGACGGCGGAGGTGACCGGCGCGGGCGTGATGGCCGGCTTTGATAATGGTGCGCCGTCCGGCGATCACACCATGTTCCAGGAGCCAACGCGCAAGGCACGGGAAGGCCGCGCCCTGCTGATGGTCCGTGCCAGCGAGACCAAAGGCAGCATCAAGGTGAAGGTGACGGCCCCCGGCGTGAAAAGCGCCACGGCAACGATCAAGGCTGTGGAGTGATCTGCCGCAGCCAAAAGAAAAGCCCCGGTTAGCGGGGCTTTTCCGAGGCGGTAGGAAAGGGGCGGGCGACGCGGCCCGCCCCCTCTCTCAAAGTTTCGCGACGCGCAGATTGTTGGTGCTGCCGGCCTGACCGAAGGGGATGCCGGCAACGACCACGATGCGCTGGCCGGTCTGGGCAAATTCGTTGGAAGCGGCCAGTTCCTTGGCACGCACCACCATTTCCTCATACGTGCCGACATCGCCGGACTGGATCGGGTGCGCGCCCCAGAACAGGCAGAGCCGGCGGGCCACATCCGGATTGGGCGTGGCGGCCAGCACCGGCACGTCCGGCCGCTTGCGGGCGATACGGGCCACCGTATTGCCGCTGGAGGTGAAAGCGAAGATGGCCGCGGCACCGATGGTCTGGGCCAGATCGGCACCGACGGCGGCAACCGCATGCGACGGGGTGGTGTCCACTTCCGGTTCCAGCGCGGTGATGATGGGGCGATAGGCGCTGTGGCGTTCGGTGGACGCGATGATGCGGCTCATCATCGACACGGATTCCACGGGGTACTGGCCGGAAGCACTTTCGGCCGAAAGCATCACGGCATCAGCCCCGTCATAAACCGCGGTCGCCACGTCAGACGCTTCCGCGCGGGTCGGGGTGGGGGTGGCAACCATGCTGTCCAGCATCTGGGTGGCCACGATCACCGGCTTGGCGGCCAGACGGCACGCGCGCACCAGTTCCTTCTGGCGACCGGGCACATCCTCCGGCGGGATTTCCACGCCCATGTCGCCGCGCGCCACCATGATGGCGTCAGACAAGCGGACGATATCATCGATCTTTTCCAATGCCTGCGGCTTCTCGATCTTGGCAACCAGCCCGGCGCGATCGCCGATGATGCTCTTGGCCTCAATCACGTCCGACGGGCGCTGCACGAAGGACAGCGCGATCCAGTCCATCCCCAGCGACAGGCCGAATGCCAGGTCGGCGCGGTCCTTCTCCGTCAGGGGCGACATGTCCAGTGCCGTGCCCGGCAGGTTCACGCCCTTGCGGTTGGAGATGGTGCCGGGAACGATCACCTCGCCATCAATCGTGGTGTCGGTGACACCCTTCACCTTCACGCGCACGCGGCCATCATCGATCAGCAGATCCTGACCGGGCATGATGGCGGCGAAGATTTCCGGATGCGGCAGGGGGATATTCTGCTTGGCGCCGGGCTCCTTGCCCAGGACGAAGCGAACCCGCTCCCCCTTCACCAGTTCTTCCTTGCCATCCACCAGGGTGCCGATGCGGATCTTCGGGCCCTGCAAATCCTGCAGAATGCCGATGGGACGGCCCATTTCCTGTTCCAGCGCACGGATGGCGGCATGGACCTTGGCATGGTCTTCATGCGTGCCATGGCTGAAATTCAACCGGAACACATCGGCCCCGGCCAGGAACAGTTCGCGCAGCTTTTCCGGCGTGTTGCTGGCCGGGCCGACGGTGGCGACGATCTTGGCGTGGCGGTGACGACGCATGGGCTTGGCGCTTCCTTCTTCGCGATTTGATGGCTTGGTAGGCCTTTAGCCATCTGTACCATCAAATCGCGCCGATGGCTGCCCCCCTTCTGCGTAGGAGGATTAAAAATGTAGTAAAGTTACACGATTCGGTCGCCGGCTATCGTGGGCACCTTACCGTATGCTGCGGTTGCTAAGGTGCTGGGGTTTATTCTGTTACCCCAGCACCCTTTGCCTTCGGGCTTAGCCCTTTGCAGCGGGGGCGTGCCCGCCTTGCGGCCTGCCACCCCGGCGACGGCGATTGGCGGGGTGGCCGCCGGGCGGGCCATTGCGGCGGCCGTTCTGGTCGCCCGCGCCGCTGCCAGCCCCGGTGCCTGCATGGCGGCCGGCGGTGTTTGCCTGCGGGGAACCGGCATTGCCGCCCCCATTGGCAGCGCCCGGCGCCCCTGTCGCAGAAGCCGGGCGCGGACCCGGCCGGCGGGCCGGGGGCTTGCCTTGCGCACCCATACCGCCGGCAGGCTTGGGCCGCCGGGACTGCTGTTGCTGCGGCGGTCGGGCCGGCTTGATGGCCGGCATGGCCTGGGGCGCAGCCGGCCCCATCAGATCCAGCGGGATGGTCTGGCGGGTCAGCTTCTCAATCGCCTTCAGCAGCGGCCGGTCGGCGGCTGTGACCAGGGAGACGGCGCGCCCCGCCCGACCGGCGCGGCCGGTACGGCCAATCCGGTGGACATAGGCTTCCGCCACTTCCGGCAGATCATAATTGAAGACATGGGTCACGCCTTCGACATCGATGCCGCGGGCGGCAATGTCAGTGGCGACCAGCGCGCGGGTATTCCCGTCGCGGAAGGCGTTCAGCGCCCGTTCCCGTGCATTCTGCGATTTGTTGGCGTGGTAGGCATCGGCCCCGATGCCAGCGCCGACAAGTTGGGCGGCCAGACGGTTGGCGCCATGCTTGGTGCGGGTGAAGATGATGGCCCCTTCCACCGCCGGATCGCGCAACAGCGCCACCAGGGTGGGGGCCTTCTGCGTCGGCTCCAGCATGATGACGGATTGTTCGATCCGTTCCACCGTGGTGGAGGGCGGCGTGACCTCTACCCGCACATGGTCCCGCAGCAGGCCGGTTGCCAGATGCGAGACTTCCGTGGGCATGGTGGCGGAGAAGAACAGGGTCTGGCGCTGCTTGGGCAGGGCCGCCACAATCTTTTTCACCGCCGGCAGGAAGCCCATATCCAGCATGCGGTCGGCTTCGTCAGCGACGAAAACTTCCACCGCATCCAGCCGGCAATGGCCCTGGTTCATCAGGTCCAGCAGCCGGCCCGGCGTTGCCACCAGGATATCAAGCCCTTCGGCCAGCATGCGGATCTGCGGGTTCAGCGATACGCCCCCATGGATCACGGCCACCTTATAGGGCAACTGGATGCCCAGCAGTTCGCACACGGTGCCAACCTGCAGCGCCAGTTCACGCGTTGGCAGCACGACCAGCGCGCGCGGCGCCTTCGGCCGGGCGCGGCGATCCTGGCGCGCCAGGGCCTGCAGCAGGGGCAGGGTGAAGGCGGCGGTCTTGCCGGTGCCGGTCTGGGCCAGGCCCAGCACGTCCCGGCCTTCCAGGGCGGCCGGCAGGGCGGCGGCCTGAATCGGCGTCGGCTTTATGTAACCAGCGGTCTGCAAGCCGGCCGCCAGGGGGGCGATCAGCCCGAAATTCGAAAAATCTTCCATTAACCAGAACCTGAAACAGCATTTCGCGCGATGGCCCGCACCGCGATTGGCGGCGGGCGGCCTGCGGGGGACAGGCTTTGCCCGGCGCGATATGCGGGTCCGGGCGTGGGGCGCTTTTCAACATCGGGTCCGGTTCCCGCCGGACTGCCAAGCCCCCCATCTGCGATCTAGGCGTCTTCGCGGTCGCAATACAAGCATCCTGATGGCTGCTCTGGCCTGCGTGGGCCGCGTTGGCGGCTGAAACGTTCCCTGACAAGCGATAATATCGCATGGCTTACGATATTATCGTGTGCGATTTAAAAGATTGCGGGCGATTAATTCGTGTGCGATATATCTCTCATGAACAACGGGGGACACGGGCGGTGACGCCCACCCAGCAGCCAAGGAGCAATAAAATGAAGATCGCCTATACCGCTAATGCCAAGGCAACCGGTGGCCGTGATGGCCGTGCTACGAGCGATGATGGGTTGCTGGATGTGGCGCTGGCCACGCCGAAGGCACTGGGCGGTGCCGGTGGCGCCACCAATCCGGAGCAGCTTTTCGCTGCCGGTTACTCCGCCTGTTTCATCGGCGCGCTGAAATTCGTCGGCAATCGCGACAAGATCGCCGTGCCGGCCGGGGTGGAAGTAGCCACTTCCGTCGGTATCGGGCCGCGCGATGATGGCGAGGGTTTTGGTCTTGCTGTGACCCTGACGGTCACGCTGCCCGGCGTCGATGCGGCGGTGGCACAGGATCTGGTGGCCCGCGCCCACAGGGTCTGTCCGTACAGCCACGCCACCAAGGGCAATATCACGGTTGAAACCCGTATCGCCTGACGCCTTTACCGCGTTGGTGCAGGGATAAAGGGACCGGTGCTGGCCATGATGGGCCCGCCCCGGTCCTTTCCGTTTCAGCCTGCCATCAATGATGGCGGGCGGCCTGACGCACCTTGGCGGCCAGCCCCAGGAAGGCCGGATAGGGGTGGGTAACAACATAGGTGGGGATCGGCCCCAGGAAGGCGCGCATGCGGCCCTTTTCCACAAACCGCTTGCGGAAGCGGCTATGGCCGAACCAGCCCATGAAGCGCGGCACGATGCCACCGGCGATGAAGATGCCGCCGCGCGCGCCAATGGACAGGGCGAGGTTACCCGCAACCGATCCCAGCATGGCGCAGAACATGTCCAGCGCCTCCACACAGGTGGCATCGCGCCCGGCGACGGCCCGGTCGCTGATATCGGCGGCGGTCAGTTTCTCTGGCTCGATCCCTTCCAGGAAGGCCAGCGTGTCATACAGGTTGCACAGGCCGGGGCCGCAGACGACCCGCTCTGCCGATACATGCTCAAACTGTTTGCGCAACTGGGCCAGCACAGCGCTTTCCCGGTCGGTGATCGGCGCCATGGTGACATGGCCCCCTTCCGTCGCCAGCGCCGTCCAGTGGGCTTCCCCCGCCGGGACCAGGGCGGAGACACCCAGCCCGCTGCCGGGGCCGATTACACCGATGGGCGTGTTGGCCACGGGCTCCCCCTCGCCGACCTGGATATAGTCGGTCGGCGTCAGTTCCGGGATGCCCAGGGCCACGGCGGTAAAATCATTGATGACGTCCAGATGATCCAGGCCCAGATCCTGGCGAACCCCTTCGATCGAGAATTCCCAGGCCAGATTGGTCATCCGCACCTTGTCCCCCAGGATGGGCGACGCGATGGCAATGGCGCCCACCTTGGGCTGCACGGGCAGTTTCTGGCCCAGAAGGTAGAAGCGGGCGGCATCGGTCAGGGTCGGATAATCGGCACAGCGCAGCACCTGCTCGGCATAGGCCGGGCCTGTCTCCCCCACCAGGGCGAAGCGGGCATTGGTGCCGCCAATGTCGGCGATCAGGAAGGGGGCGTTGCCGTCGGTCATGATCTGCGTTCCGTGGGAAGGGGGCTGAAAATGGCTATCGGATAGGGTTAGAACGGCGCCGGGCCGGTGGAGGCACGCTCCACCAGCACATGATCCAGTTGGCGGTGGGGCACCGGATGGTCCCACTGGCCGGAATCCTTGCGCCGGATCAGTTCCAGCAGGATATCGGCGGCGGCTTCCGCCATGGCGATGACGGGCTGGCGCACCGTGGTCAGCGGCGGCCAGACCATGGAGGCGATGGGCGTGTCGTCGAACCCGACGATGGAAAGCTGCTGCGGCACAGGGATGCCCAATTCATGCGCCGCTGCCAGGGCACCGGCCGCCATCTCGTCGTTGGACGCCAGGATGGCGGTCGGCCGGTCCGGCCGGATCAGCAGCCGCCGGGCACAGGTCAGGCCGGTGGCATAGGAGAATTCACCATATTCGACCAGTTCCGGTGCGGGTGCCAGCCCATGTTCGGCCAAGGCCTCGCAGAAGCCGCCATAGCGCAGGCGCGTGGCGGCGTGGGCCTGCTTGCCCTTCAGGAAGCCGATGCGGCGATGCCCCAGCCGGATCAGATGGTCGGTCAGGTCGCGGGTGGCCTGCCATTCGTCGATCCGGATGATGGGAGAGGTGTCGATATTCTGGTCGGGCGCCACGCGGACATAGGGCACGCCCGCCCGTTGCAGCACATCCAGTATCAACGGATTGTCGGTGACCGGCGGGGTCAGCACCACGCCGGCCATCCGCACCTGATTGACCAGTGCCGCCGCCCGCTCCCCCACATCGGGGGCGTCATAGACGACTTCCTCGATCATCAGGTGATAGCCTGCATCGCGGCAGCGGTTCAGCATGCCAAGCTGGATATCGTGGGTGTATTGGCCGCCCGTGTCGCCATAGAAATGGCCGATCAGGAAAGACCGCTCCCCCGCCAGGCTGCGGGCCGACAGGCTGGGCTGATAGCCCAGTTCCGTCATGGCGCGCTGCACCTTGCTTTTCACCACATCGCGGACATTGGGCTCTTTATTCATCACCCGCGACACGGTCTTGATCGACACTTCCGCAAGCGCGGCGACATCACTGATGGTCGGTTTGCGCGGGTGGGGCGGCGCCATCTCTCTCTCCGGCCGGGGACAACCCCAGCTTTATCGTCGTTGCGACGCTTCCGGTCCAGTCCCGACCCCGGTCGGAGAGCCTGTCGGGGGCATAATTTATCCCCGAAGGACCCGGCCGGGGCCGCACTGGATCAGTCAGCGCCGGCCAGACGGGCGGCGGTACGACGACCCACGCCATTTTCCAGGGCGCCGCGGGCGCACAGGAGGGCGAAGGCGACAATCGTCACGTAGCACAGGACCGGGATGATCATGGACACGTGGAGGTTGGTAAGATCAGCCATCTTGCCCGTCACGACGGGGACAATGGCACCACCGACGATCGCCAGACAGAGCAGGCCGGAGGCGGCCGGGGTCTGGTCGTTCATGTCCTTCACCGACAAGGAGAAGATCGACGGGAACATGACGGAGTTGAACAGGCCGATCAGCAGGGCCGTATAGGCAGAGATCGGACCCGTGGTCACGGCTGACACGGCGGCCAGCACGCCCGACATCAAGGCGCAGAAGGCCAGGACGCGCGCAGGCTGCACCTTGCTCATCACCGCAGAGCCGATGAACCGGCCGACCATGGCCGCACCCCAGTAATAGGCCAGATAATGGGTCGCCGTCTTCTCATCCAGGCCCAGCGTGCTTTCCAGGCCCAGGTAGTTGATCATCAGGCTGCCGATCGCCACTTCAGCGCCGACATAGGTGAAGATGCAGAGCGCGCCGAAGGCCAGCCGCGGATTTTCCCGCAGGGAAGGCATGTGCCAATGGGCGCTTTCCCGGCGCTCCCGCCGTTCGTTACGCCGCAGTACCCAGAACAGGGCGGCGATGGCGAACATGACGCAGGCCAGCACCAGACACGGCGTTTCCAGCACCCGCAGGGAGCCGGCATCGCTGCCTGCGCCGGCTTCCGTCACCGCATCGAAGATGAAATAGCCGGCCAGCAGCGGTCCCACCGTCGTGGCGACAGAATTGAAGGCCTGCGCCAGGGTCAGGCGCTGGGGCGCTGTGGCTGCCGGACCAAGGCCGGAGGCCAGCGGGTTCATCACCACCTGGATCATGGTGATGCCGGTTGCGATGATGAAAAGCGCCGCCAGGAACACCCAGTAGGTCGCCACCTCAATCGCCGGGATGAACAGCAGAATGCCGACACCCACGGTGACGAAGCCCAGAACCGTGCCCCGCAGATAGCCCAGCTTGTCCAGCACGCGACTGGCAGGCAGGGAGATCATGAAATAGGCCAGGAAATAGCAGAACTGGGTCAGCATCGCCTCGGCATAGCTGAGACTGAAAGCCGCCCTGAACTTGGCCACCAGCGGGTCGACCAGAACGGTGACGAACCCGACCATGAAGAACAGCATGATGGTCAGGGGCAGCATACTGGCCGATACGGGAAACTGATCGGACCCACCCGTTGCGGGTGCCGGAGCGGACTGTGCCAAGGCGACCTCCCTATGAAAGCTTGTTATGCAGGCTTGGCTGGGCTGATCATGTGACAAAGCGTGACAACGCTGTCGACAAGTTTTTTTCAGCCAGGGCCATTTTTTGCAGATGCATATTGTAACAAGCTAAGCGTATAGCGCCTGATGTTTATGTAATTCCATAACTTTTTGTCTGGCAGAGGATAGAACCTTTCCAGGCGCTTTTCTGCGCCCCGCCCCCGCCGGCGCTCAGGTTTCTTCCGCCAGCAGGAAGCCGAAAGGGGGCAGGGTGGCGGCACCCAGGCTGGCGCCATTGCCTGTGAACAAGGCCTGCCACCGCGTCCCGTCCGGCAAGGTGAAAGCCGTTTCCGCTTCCACGAGATTGAAGAGGCAGAGCAAGCGGCGATTGCCATGGCTGCGTTCCAGCGCGACCAGCGAAGGCCCCAGGTCGCGAAAGGCAACATCCCCCCAGCGTAATGCCGGCTCCTGCTGCCGTATCGCCAGCAGGGCGCGGGTGACTGCCAGGGTGCTGTCTTCCGCCCCCTGCTGCTTATCCACGGCCAGGGCGAGATGGCGGGGGTCAACCGGCAGCCAGGGGCGACCCTGGGTGAAGCCGCCATGGGGGGCGTCCGACTGCCAGGGCATCGGCGTGCGCGCGCCGTCCCGGCCCAGCGTGTGGGGCCAGTTGGCGATGGCCTCGGGGTCGACCAGATCTTCAAACCCGATATGGGCCTGGGGCAGGCCCAGCTCCTCCCCGTAATAGAGAAACAGCGTGCCGGGCAGGCACAGCAGCAGGGCATTGAGCATCTTTGCCCGGGCCGGCGTCTCCGGCCCGTCGGCAAAGCGGGACAATGCCCGCGGGGCATCATGGTTGGAGAAGGTCCAGGAGGGCCAGGCCCCGCCGGCCGCCTGCATCCAGTCCTCGATCACCTGGGCGGGCAGGGCGGCATCCAGCTTATTCTGGTACAGGAAGGCAAAATTATAGGCGGAATGACAACGTTTACCGGGCTGGGTATAATCCGCCACCATGCTGAAAGGTGCCTCACCCAGCTCCGCTACGGTGAAGCGATCGGGATAGCTGTCCACCAGGTGGCGCAACTCCTCAATAAAGCTCAAGGTCTCGGGCTGGGAGATGTTGTGCAGCGGCCGCTGGAACTCCACTGGGCGACGGGGAGCAACCTTGTCTGTATTCACCGGATTGTCGGTCAGGGCCCGGTCATGGGTGTAGAAATTGGCTGCATCCAGGCGCAGCCCGTCAGCCCCCCGTTCCAGCCAGAAACGGGCCACCTGCTTGATCGCCTCCTGCACGGCAGGGTGATGCAGGTTCAGGTCCGGCTGGGATGACAGGAAATTATGCATGTAATATTGCCGCCGGCGGGCATCCCAGGTCCAGGCAGGGCCGCCGAAGATGGATTGCCAGTTGTTGGGCGGGCTGCCATCGGGCTTGGCATCGTGCCAGACATACCAGTCGGCATGCGGATTATCCCGGCTCTGCCGGCTCTGCTGGAACCATTCATGCTGGGCGGAGGTGTGGGAATAGACCTGATCAATGATCAGCTTCAGCCCCCGGGCGTGGGCCGCCTCTACCAGCCGATCCCAGTCCGCCATGGTCCCAAAAATCGGATCGATATCGCAATGATCAGATATATCGTAACCGAAATCATCCATAGGTGACTTGAAGAACGGCGATATCCAGACCGAGTCCACACCCAGCCCGGCAATGTAATCCAGCCGGGCGATCAAGCCCGGGAGATCACCGATACCGTCGCCATTGCTGTCGGCGAAGCTGCGCAGATAGACATGATAGATGGTGCCGCCGCGCCACCAGGGATGGTCGGGTCCGCTGGGACGGATGCCGGCTGCTTGGTCCTGCATGATGATCTGAAATCCGCTTTCTGTCGGGCGGTTGCCCCTCCCGGCGGTGGCTCCGTCCGGGTTCCTCCAAGGTCGAGGCCGATGATAGGAGGGGGCGCTTTCGGGCTCCACAGGGCGCATACGTATTCGACCAAACAGTGCATTGCAGCACATACGTATTCAAGACGCCGGCCCCGGCTTGATCTGGATTATGGCCGGAGCCAACAACATGAAAAGCTGGGAAGAAACGAATGAAACCCACCCGCATTGCCGCGCGTCTGCTGACCGCTCTCGCCGGCTCCGCTGCCCTGTTGTCCGCTGTGGCGGCTGGCGCCGCTTCGGCCCCCGGCGCGCCTGGTGCCCATGGCACCTGGTCTTTTGCCGGCAAGACGGGCATCGGCACCTCTTATGAGGCGTATGTGGATGGGCATTATGGCGATGGGGCCGCGACCGGCCCTGTGTCGCGGGTCTGGTTCTCCCTGGCCAAGGGCATCGTCACGGAAACGATGCATGGGCTGATCCATGAGGCGCAGTTGCGGGAAGTGCAGGTGGCGGTGAAAGGCGCGGATTTCCTGCATCTGGAAGCCGCCGACATGGACAGCCATATCGACTATCTGCACAAGGACGCGGAAGGCCGTCCGTTGTCGCTCGCCTATCGCATCGTCAACCGCGACCGCCAGGGCCGGTATGAGATCGAGAAGCATATCTTCACCGATCCCGACCGCGATGTGCTGTTCATCCGCCATATTTTCCGGGCGCTGACCGCCGATATCACCCCCATCCTGCTGGCTGACCCGCAGATGCGCGGCACGGGTGGCGGTGACCGGGTGGATACGGCTGGCGGCACGCTGAATGCGTGGGAAGGGGACACGGCGCTGGCCATCCGGTCGGCGTCCGGCTTTGCCCAGGCGGGCGTGGGTTTTGTCGGCGCGTCTGACGCGCTGACCCAGTTGCGTCGCGATGGCCGCTTCACTGCTTATGCCGACAGCGGCAAGACCCCCGGTAATGTGGCCCTGGCGGGGGAACTGGCACCCGTGAAGGCGGGGACCGAGCGGGTGCAGGATATCGTCATCGGCTTCGGTCCCAACCGGGCCGCGGCCAGTGCCGCCGCGGATGCTACGCTGCGCCGGGGCTATAGCGCGGTCCTTGCCGCTTATAACGGCCAGGGCGATGCCATCGGCTGGGAAGATTACCTTGCCACCCTGGCGCCCTTGTCGGATTTGCAGAAAATGGCGGGGGATGGCGGCCGGCTGGCCAATGTCAGCGCCCTGGTGCTGAAGGCGCAGGAGGACAAGACCCATGCCGGCGCGTTGATCGCCTCCCTCTCCTCCCCCTGGGGCGATACGGTGACGGCGGATGAATTGACCACCGGCTATAAGGCCGTCTGGCCGCGCGATTTTTACCAATGCGCCATGGCTTTGCTGGCGCTGGGCGACACGCAGACGCCGCTGGCTGCCTTCAATTATCTGAAAATGATCCAGGTCCGCCCTGACACACCGGGCAACAAGGGGGCGAGCGGCTGGTTCCTGCAAAAGACCCATGTTGACGGCACGCGCGAATGGGTGGCGGTGCAGTTGGACCAGACCGCCATGCCCGTGATGCTGGGCTGGAAATTGTGGCAGGCCGGCATCCTGGATGATGCGGCGCTGAAGGCGGCCTGGAGCGGGATGTTGAAGCCGGCGGCGGATTTCCTGGTCACAGGTGGCAAGCCCGGCATTGACTGGAATACGGAAGATACCGTCACCCCGCCGGCCACCCAGCAGGAACGGTGGGAGGAACAGGGCGGCTATTCCCCCTCCAGCACGGCGGCAGTGGTGGCGGGCCTGATCGCGGCGGCGGAAATCGCGCAGCAGATAGGGGACGCGGACGCCGCCGCCCGTTATCGCCAGACGGCGGACCGGGTGAATGCGTCCATCGAGAAGACCATGTTCACCACCACCGGCCCCTATACGGAGCGCGGCGGCAATGGCCGCTATTTCCTGCGCATCACCCAGAACGACAATCCCGATGACAAGGGCCCGCTGACGGCGCGCAATGGCAAGGAAGCCCTGACCGAGGATATTTATCTGGATGCGGGCTTCCTGGAACTGGTGCGCTATGGCGTGCGCCGGGCGGATGCCCCGTCCATTCTGGACAGTCTGCCGGAACTGGATGATACCGGCCTGCCGGACAATGTGCGGGTGAAGTATCTCTTCACCTTTGAAGGGCAGCCGGGCACCTATCCGGGCTGGCGTCGCTATGGCAATGACGGCTATGGCGAGGATGTGCGCAACGGCGCCAATTACGGGGTGGGGGAACTGGAAGGCGGCATGGGAGCCGGCCAGCGTGGCCGGGTCTGGCCGATCTTCACCGGGGAGCGTGGCCATTACGCGCTTGCCGCCGCGGCCCTGAAGCCGGGCGGCGCCCAGCCGGCGGATATCGACGCCATCCGGGGCACCTATGTGCGCGGGATGGAACTGTTCGCCAATGAAGGGCTGATGATCCCGGAACAGGTCTGGGACGGGGTGGGGGCCGCCACGGCGCATAACTACAAACCGGGTGAAGGCACCAATTCCGCCACGCCCCTGGCCTGGAGCCATGCGGAATATGTGAAGCTGCTTCGGTCCCTGCATGACCGCCGGGTCTGGGATCTCTATGGCCCGGTGGCGGCGCGCTACGCTGGCGGGAAGTAATATCGGTTCAGGTGCGGCAGGGGGGCAGCCTACCGCACCTGATACTGGCTGGGCGGGACGCCGAAGGTGCGGTGGAACATGGCGGTGAAGGCGCTGGGGCTGTCATAGCCCACATCATAGGCCACCATCGTCACGGGCCGGCCGGAGGAGAGCAGCGACAAGGCTTCCATCAACCGCACCTGCTGGCGCCAGACCGCGACACCCATGCCGGTTTCCTGCTTGAACAGGCGGGTGAAGGTGCGCCGGCTCATCCCTGCCAGCTTGGCCAGATCATCCAGATCGCGCCCGTCGGCGGGGTCCGCGATGATGGCGCGGCAGACCCGCACCAGCCTTTCATCCATCGGCATCCGGGCCTGATAGGGGGCGTTGGGCATCCGCTCGATCTCGTCCAGCAGCAGGCGGACAATCCGCCCCTCCCGCCCGTCCAGATCATAATCGGCGCCGAATTTCACCACTTCCAGGATCAGGGCGCGCAGGAACTCCGACACCTCGATCACCCGGCACTGGCCGGGATATTTGTCGATCGCGGGGTCGATATAGAGCGTACGCAGTGATACCGGCCCGCGGCAGGAAACCTCGTGCGCTGTTCCGGCCGGCAGCCAGAGCGCCCGCTGCGGCGGCAGCACAAAGGAGGTGCCTTCTGTCACCACCGACATGACGCCGGACGAGGCGTAGAGCAATTGCGTGCGCTGGTGGCTGTGGGTGGGATCGACAAAGCCGGGCGGATATTCATCCTGCAGGGCCACGACGGGGCGCTGTTCCAGGGGATAATCGGTGCTGCGCTTCATCGCCTGTCGGTCCCTTGTCAAACGTTGGCCCGGTTAAAGTGATTGAAGGCCCGTGCGCGGGACCGGGTCAAGCGCCCTGGCTGGCTTCGGCCCATTTGCGTCAGAGAATGACCCGTCGCGGCAAGCCCGCCCGCCCGGCAGCCAAGTAGGCTTTGCCCTGCACATAAATATAAGCTGCGAGCGCCACCGGTGACCATTGACGTAACCCCTGCCGCCGACCTTGATCCCGATATCCAGCGGTTTCACCTCGCGATCAATAGTGGCTATGCCAGCCACCCGCGTGGCCCTGACCATGGGGTGGAGGATAGCCGTCGCATCGCGGAGATTGTCCGTGCCCCCTGGACCAAGGGCGGCCCCGTGATGGCCCGGACAGAGGAAATGCGCGTGGGTGATCTGGATGTGCGCATCCGCATCCATCGTCCCAGCCTGGAACCGGGCCTGCCCATCCTGGTCTATATCCATGGCGGCGGCTGGGTGCTGTTCAGCCTGGATACCCATGACCGGTTGATGCGTGAATATGCCGGTCGGGCCAATGTTGCCGTGGTGGGGGTAGATTATACCCGCTCCCCGGAAGCGAAATTCCCCCGCGCCCTGGACGAGACCGTCGATGTCATCACCTGGCTGCGCGCCCATGCTGCCGATCTGGGGCTGGATGGCAGCCGCATCGCCGTGGCCGGTGACAGTGTGGGCGGCAACATGTCGGTTGCCACCAATCTGCGCCTGCGTCAGCGCGGCCTGCCGGTGACGCAGGCCATGCTGCTGAATTATGGGGCTTTTGACCATCGCGTCACCCCCAGCCATGAACGTTATGGCGATCCCGGCTATATGCTGAACAGCGCGGAGATGGTGGAATTCTGGGCCGCATATCTGTCGGAGCCGGCAGAATATGAAAACCCGCTGGCGGTGCCCCTGCGGGCCGACCTGACCGGCATGCCGCCCGCCTTCCTGGCCATTGCTGAATGTGACATCCTGCTGGATGAAAACCGCCAGATGGCGGCCCGCCTGCGGGATGCCGGCGTGCCGGTGGTGGAGCGGGTCTATGCCGGTGCCAGCCACAGCTTCCTGGAAGCGGTATCCATTTCTTCCCTGGCCGATCAGGCCTTCACGGAATCGGCGGCCTGGCTGTCGCAGCAATTGCGGGGAAATTAAGCCATGTCCGACCTGTTCCGTCCGCGCGAAGATGCGCAGATTGCCGACCTGATCCGCCAATATCCCCTGGCCTGGGTGACGGCGCGCGGCGCGACCCCGGCCGCCGCGTCCCCTTTGCCGCTGCTGGCGGATGTGGATGGGCAAGGCCGGGTGGTGACGCTTTTGGGCCATATGGCCAGGACCAATCCCCTGGTTGCCGCGCTGGAAGCCGATCCCCGCGCCCTGATCCTGTTCCAGGGTCCACAATCCTATATCTCCCCCAACTGGGCAGGAGAGCGGACCTGGGGCCCCACCTGGAACTATGCCGTCATCACGATCGAGGCGGAGATCCAACTGCGGCCTGATCTGAACGATCATGCCCTGGAACGGCTGGTGAATGCGGTTGAACAAAACCATCACCAGCCCTGGAAGGTGGCGGAGATGGGGCCGCGTTACGAGAAGCTGGTGCAATATATTGTGGCATTCGAGGCAAAGGTGACCCGCCTCGATGCCCGGTTCAAGCTGGGCCAGGATGAAAGGCCGGAGATTTTCGCCAACATCCTGGACGCGCTGGGCCCTGATGATGAGCTGGCAGGCTGGATGCGGCGCAATCGCGATATCTGAGCCGCTCTCCATCCTGTGCCCGTGCCCCCCTGTGTCCCATGTATGGTGTCAGACAGGCCTTCGCTGGTCTGTCTGACTATCTGACCCGGACGGCACCGGCCCCCCCCATGGCGGCGCCACCGCCTCCCCCAGGGCGATCGTGGAAGAAGCTCCAGCGTCCTTTATTCTCCGGCTCATCATCCGGCGTGCCGGGATCGCCGGTACTATCGTCGGAATCGTAATCTTTGATTTTTTTGCCCTCGTAGCGGTGGGAGCCGTTACAGATGCGGCACAGCGCCCGTAACTGGCTTTCGTCCAGATAATCCTCGCGGATTTCGTCGCGCGTGGCCCCGCGTTTTTCAAGTTTGGCCGCCCGGACTTTCCAAGGTGGATGGTGATCGGGCTCTGTTGCCACCTGCGTCTTGTGATGCCGGTTCTTTTTACTGATGTATGAATATTTGGTCATGTGGAACGCGCCGCCATTGTCTTCATAAGCCAGCGGCCGGCGACAGACGGGACATGTCCAGACATTGCGATAACGACGTTTATTGAGGTTGCTGCGTTTCTGATGGGCGGTGCCCCGGATCACCCGTTCTTTTAACGCGCTGTTCATGGTCGCCGGTCGGGTTTTACGGCGTTTGAGCGACGGGTCGGGATGATCTTCGTCCGATGAATCTTCATCGTCCGCATCACTGTCATCCTCATCCGTATCGGGCCGGCCGAAAAGTGACTTCCGCTTCTTCGGTGCTTTTTTGGGCGGGTCTTTCCTTTTCCGCGCAGGCTGGGCGACACCCGTTGTCGCCGCCATGCAGGTTGCGTGAAAGCGTATGGGTGGTGGCGGCGGAGCCAATGCCATGGGGGCGGTCGCGGTCGCTCGGACGGCGGGTTTGCATTGTACCGGGACGGGGGCGCCAGGGGCGCGCCCGCCGGGCCAGTGGACCGGCGGCGGGGCCAATCCCGGCCTCTGGCCCTGGCCTGGGGATGCGTGTTTGGCCTGGGCGGGTGAACCGCTTTTGCCCGGCCAAGATACTGGTGGGGGCGCATGGCGGGGGGAAAAGGCGTTTTGCTTTCCCGACATTGATAGTCTCTCCCCGATCCCGATGGCGGCAAATCAGGCGTGTATCATAAAAGGTTTTCCCGTCATGCGTAGAGGGGCTGTGATCTGCCCGCCGGAACGGGGGCTATGCGCCGGAAACCGGCGATTGACGGGAATATTTCCATTAAATAGAATGCGCAACCATAATATGGGATAATGATGTGCTCGGTTCCCTGATGGGGCGACAGATCCTGATCCTTTAAGAACGAAGCGCCCTTCAGGAAGGAAATCCCGAATGCCCAATCCCTTGCTTGGCCTGTTCCTCCATTGGCTGGGGGGGCTGGCCTCGGCCAGCTTCTACGTGCCCTATAAGGGTATCCGGCGCTGGTCGTGGGAAATTTTCTGGCTGGCCGGCGGCATCTTCTCCTGGGCCATTGCGCCCTGGATCGGCGCCGGGCTGCAGACCAATGATCTGCTGGCCGTGCTGGCGGCAACCCCGTCTGACACCTTGTTCTGGTGCTGGTTCTGGGGTCTGCTTTGGGGTACGGGCGGGCTGACCTTCGGGCTGACCATGCGCTATCTGGGCCTGTCGCTGGGCATGGCGGTGGCGCTGGGCCTGACCACCGTGGTCGGCACGCTGGGGCCGCCCATCTTCAACGGCACGCTGATTGATCTGGCCATGACGGTCAGCGGCGGCACCACCCTGGCCGGGATCGCGGTGGCGGTGGTCGGCATCGTGCTGGTCGCCCGGGCCGGCAGCGCCAAGGAAGCGGAGATGATCGGCGGCGGTGCTGATACCAGCATCGCGGAATTCGACCTGAAAAAGGGGCTGATGGTCGCGCTGTTCTGCGGCGTGATGTCCAGTTGCTTCGCCTTCGGTCTGGCGGCGGGCCAGCCCATTCGCGACCTGACCCTGGCCGCTGGCACCAGCCCGCTCTGGCAGGGGCTGCCGGTCCTGTGCGTCGTGCTGCTGGGTGGCCTGACGACAAACCTGATCTGGTGCGGCTATCTCATCATCCGCAATGGCAGCGCCGGTGAATTCATCGGTCGTCCCGGTCCCGCCGCCAAGGGGGAGCGCCCGCCGCTGCTGTATAATTATCTGCTGGCGGCGCTGGGTGGGACGCTCTGGTACTTCCAGTTCTTCTTCTACACGATGGGCGAAAGCCAGATGGGGGCCTATGGCTTCTCCTCCTGGACGCTGCACATGGCCTCCATCATCCTGTTCTCCACCCTGTGGGGCTTCGCGCTGAAGGAATGGGCGGGCGCCAGCGCGGGCACACGGCGCCGTGTCTGGGCCGGTATCGCCACCCTGGTCGGCTCCACCATCATCATCGGCCTGGGCAATGCCCTGGCCGGTAATGTGGCCGCCCACTGATCCTGGCCGGATGTAAGGGGTGTTGGGGGGCTTGCATATTTTTGCCCTCCAACCCCTTGAAACCCTGTCCCAAAGCACGCAAACCAGAAGGAGGTGGCAGTCCCTGCCGCCAGTCCCGACCTGTCCGCCTTATCGGAGACGGCGATGCGCCACGCCCCCTTCCAGGCCTTCAAGCGCCTTTTCCTGCCCGCCGCCTTGCTGGCGTCCCTTGCCGCGCCCTTTGCCCTGGCCGTGCCGGCGGCGGCTGAAATCGCGGTCAGTCCAGCGGTGGGGCAGCCCTTGCAGGCCGCCCGGACAGCATTGGAGAAAAAGCAATATGCCAATGCGTTGAAAGAGGTGGAGCGTGCGTCCGCCGCGCCGAAGGTGACGGCGCAGGAAAAATGGGCCATCGAGCAGATGCGCGCCGCGATCTACAAGGCGCAGGGCCGTTTCGATCTGGCGGCAAATGCGTTCGAGGCGGCGGCCAAGCTGGTGCCGCTGAGTGACGCGGACCAAGGGGGCGTGCTGGAAACCCTGTCCCAACTCTGGTATCGGGCCGGGGATTATGAGAAATCCATTCAGTTTGGCGAAAAGGCGATTGCCGCCGGCCGGCGCAGCGATGCCTTTCGCCAGATGGTGGCGGAAGCCTATTACCGCGCCAAAAAGCCGGTGGAAGCGGCGCGGATCGCCCAGGCGCTGGTGACCGAACAGCGCAAGGCCGGCAAGACCCCATCGCCCGATCTGCTGCAATTCCTGGCGGCATCGGAATTCGCCTCCGGTGACAGTGCCGGCTATATCCGCACCCTGCGCCAGCAATTGCTGACCGATCCCAGCCGCGCCAACTGGCAGCGCCTGTTCGATACGATGGAACGGACCCAGAAGGTGCCCGACCGGCTGGACCTGGATTGGGCGCGCCTGAAGCTGGCGGCTGACGCCTATGAGAACCCTGATTCCTACACGGAAATGGCCCAGCTTGCCCTGGTCAGCGACCTGCCGGGAGAGGCCCTGTCCATCCTGGAAAAGGGCTGGGCTGGCGGTATCCTGGGCACCGGGCCGAAAGCCCCCCGCCAGGAACGGATGCGCGCCTATGCCCAGGAACAGCGCGCCGCACAACTTGCCGCTTTGGATGAGCGTGAACGCCAGGCCATTGCCGACAAGGACGCGGAAAGCCTGGCCAAGATCGGCATGGCGCGGGTGACGCAGGGGCAGGCCGATAAGGGCATCGCTCTGATGCAGCAGGCCTTACGGGGGAAATTGCGTCAGCCCAACCCCGTGCGGCTGCGCCTTGCCATGGCGCAATATGGGGCCAGACAGGCCAAGCCGGCACAGCAGACCCTGGCAACCCTGCCCGCCGACAGCGACGAGGCACGGCTGGGCGGTCTCTGGTCATTGCTTTATGCTGGGAAGAAGTGACGCCCCCGCATATTCGCCGGCTGCACGACGCTTTGCCGGTACGATGATCTGGTCAAGGGCGGGGGCGGGACAATGCGGCTTGTTAAAGCCCCGCCACTTTCCGTAACGTTTCATTGATCCGGCTTTGCCAGCCGGGACCGGTGGCACGGAAATGTTCAACGACGTCAGGGTCTAGGCGCAAGTTAAGCGCGACCTTTGGAGATGCCGATTTAGGCCGGCCGGTACGCTTCATCGTGGCGGCAGCGGGACGGGTGACGGTGCCGGCAGTAGCGACCTCCGCCTGTTCAAAAAATTCATCGGTCAGTTCGGGAGCGTCGTCGGAGTCAACCCAGGGCCGCCCGGAACCGCTGCTGTTCGCGTTCATTGGCCTTCCTCATGCTGATAATGCGCCGTCCGTCCTCGGTCGGTGTCCACACAATCACGACCATTCGATCCGCCAGCATGCCGGCTGAGATGAACCTCTCCTCACGGTAATCGAACCGGTCATCCTTCATGGTGAAGGTCAGGCCGGCAAAGACTTGCGCAGCATCGGCAAAGTCCAAGCCCCGTTCGGCCAGGGTGCGATCACGCTTGGTGGGATCGAAGGTTATGTTCACACGTATTTTTGTATCTACAATAACGGTCCCGGTCAATGTGTTTTTGTAGATACAAAAACAATGGGTGGCGGCATGCACGAGAACCCGTCACCATACCCCTCCCCCCGCATCCCGCTTTTAAAAATGATGTGCCCGACGAATTGATCCCTGTCAAAGCAGCCCGTCCGGTTCCCATGCGATAAGGCATTGATTGGTCGGTTTGCCGCTTCCTGCGGCGGGCCCGTGCCGATTGTCGGGGTGATTTTATCCATGGATGCGACGATCTGGCCGTTGGCGACGGCGATGTTCACCACCGGTCTGCTGGGGGGGATGTCGCATTGTGCCGGCATGTGCGGCCCTTTCGTGCTGGCCCAGGTCAGCGCGCGGGGGGCCGTGGCCCCCAACGTGCCAGATGGCGGGGCACTGGCCATGGGCGGGCCGCCCGTGATGCTGGCCCGCCTGCGTGGGGCCATGCTGCTGCCCTATCATCTGGGCCGGATCACCACCTATGCCTTTCTCGGCGGGATGGCGGCGGCAACCGGCGGCACCGCCGTGCGGGCCACGGGTTTCCACTGGCTGCTGATTCTGGCTTTGGGGCTGGCAACATTGCTGTTCCTGCGCCAGGGCCTGATGGGTCTGGGGGAATTTTGGCCGCTGCTGCGCCGGTTGACCGGCGGGGGCGGTGAGGGCCGCGCCGGCGGTGTGGGCGCCAGACTGGGGGCGGCATTGGCGGCCCCCTTGCGCCCGCTTTTCGCGCAACCGACCGGGATCAATGGTCTGGCGCTGGGCATGGCGCTGGGTTTCCTGCCATGCGGGCTGCTTTATGCGGCCCTGGCTTCGGCCATGGGAATCGGCGATCCGGTGGCAGGAATCGCCATGATGGCCGGCTTCGGGGCGGGCACCCTGCCGGCCCTCTGGCTGATTGGCATTATCGGCCAGACCGCATCGCAGCAATGGCGGCGTCTGGCCCGCCTGCTGATGCCACCGCTGATGTTTTTCAACGCTTTCATGGTTGCCCGGATGGCCGCCCATCTGTGGGGCGGCTGAGGAAACGGGGGAATGTGCGTTGATACATGTCAATGCGCGTTACCCCATCCAGGTGCATGAAGGCAGCATTGCGGACAATGTCCTGTCCGCACCCGAATCAATCACTTGTCGACACCGGGGGTCGTCATGGCTGTAGCAAGCGCCATCGGGGCGCAGGGGATGGTCGCCGCAAGGCCCGTGACCACGGAAACCTATTACGAGGATGTGGTCCGCGCCTTTATCGTCGCTGCCATGTTCTGGGGCATTGCGGCATTCGCCGTTGGTGTACTCATCGCATTCCAATTGGCTTTTCCCGCCCTGAATATGGGGCTGGAATGGACCACGTTCGGCCGTCTGCGGCCGTTGCACACATCGGCCGCCATCTTCGCGTTCGGGGGCAGCGCGCTGATCGGCTCTTCGCTTTATGTTGTGCAGCGCACCTGCCGGGCCCCGCTGTTCGGCGGCCGTTATCTCGGCTGGTTCGTGTTCCTGGGCTACCAGCTGTTCATCGTGATGGCCGCGACCGGCTATCTGCTGGGCATCACCCAGGGCAAGGAATATGCTGAGCCGGAATGGTATGTCGATCTGTGGCTGACCATCGTCTGGGTGGCCTATCTGATCGCCTTTGCCGGTACGCTGTTCAAGCGCCGGGAGCCGCATATCTATGTGGCCAACTGGTTCTATCTGGCCTTCATCATCACGATTGCCATGCTGCATATCGTGAATAATGTGACCATTCCGGTCAGCTTCACCGGCACCAAGAGCTATATTGCCTGGGCCGGCGTGCAGGACGCGATGATCCAGTGGTGGTATGGCCACAATGCGGTGGGCTTCTTCCTGACCGCCGGCTTCCTGGGCATGATGTACTACTTCATCCCCAAGGCTGCTGAACGTCCGGTCTACAGCTACCGCCTGTCCATCGTTCACTTCTGGGCGCTGATCTTCCTCTATATCTGGGCGGGCCCGCACCATCTGCACTATACGGCCCTGCCGGACTGGACGCAGACGCTGGGCATGGTGATGTCGGTCGTGCTGTGGATGCCGAGCTGGGGCGGCATGATCAACGGCATCATGACCCTGTCGGGTGCCTGGGATAAGCTGCGCACCGATCCGGGTCTGCGCTTCTCCGTCACCGCCGTCGGCTTCTATGGCATGAGCACCTTTGAAGGGCCGGTCATGTCGGTCAAGGCGGTCAACGGCCTGTCGCACTATACCGACTGGACCATCGGCCATGTGCATTCCGGTGCGCTGGGCTGGGTCGCCTTCATCTGCTTCGGCATGATGTATTACATCGTCCCGGTGCTGTGGCGGAAAAAGGGTCTGTATTCCAAGGCTCTGGTCGAATGGCACTTCTGGACCGCGACGCTGGGCATCGTCCTTTACATCACCGCCATGTGGGTCAGCGGCATCATGCAGGGTCTGATGTGGCGCGCCTATGACGAGTACGGCTTCCTGCAATACTCGTTCGTGGAAACGGTCGCAGCCATGCACCCCTACTATGTCATCCGTGGCACGGGCGGCCTGCTGTTCCTGACCGGTGCGCTGTTCATGGCCTACAACCTGTTCCGCACCATCCGCAGCGCAGAAAGCATCGAGCCGCAAGCGGCCGTTGCTTCCGTGGCCGCCGAATAAGGAGGGGGCCTATCATGAAGTTCTCTCACGCCATTATCGAAAAGAACGTCCTGCTGCTGGCGGTGCTGTCGCTGATCACCGTGTCGATCGGTGGTCTGGTGCAGATCGTGCCGCTGTTCACGATCGAAACCACGATCGAGCGGGTGGAGGGGATGCGCCCCTACACCCCGCTGGAGCTGGCCGGTCGCAACATCTATATCCGCGAAGGCTGCTATAACTGCCATAGCCAGCAGATCCGCACCTTCAAGGATGAGGTGGAGCGGTACGGTCATTACTCCCTGGCGGCGGAAAGCATGTATGACCATCCGTTCCAGTGGGGTTCCAAGCGCACCGGTCCGGACCTGGCGCGGGTGGGTGGCAAATATTCCAACGACTGGCATGTGGCCCACCTGAACCATCCGCAGGCGCTGGTGCCGGAATCGATCATGCCGGCCTATGCCTTCCTGAACCGGCCGCTGTCCTTCGACGACATGGCTGACCATCTGAAGGCCCTGCGCATCGCCGGCGTGCCTTACACGGACGAAATGGTGGCCGAGGCCGTGCGTGATGTGCGTCTCCAGGCCGGCGCCCTGCCGGACGAGGATACCGAGGCGCTGCTGGCCCGCTATCCCAAGGCCCATGTCGGTGATTTCGACGGCAAACCGGCCGAAGTGACGGAGATGGATGCCCTGGTGGCCTATCTCCAGATGCTGGGCACGCTGGTTGACTTCACGCGCATCAGTCCTGACGACCTGAAGCAGTAAGGGGGATGTCATGGAACAACTCCTCCCCCTTCTGAAACAGCTTTGGCTGGTCTGGTTCATGCTGCTTTTCGTCGGTATCTGCGTCTGGGCCTTCCGGCCCGGCGCACGGTCCCGGTTTGAACAGCAGAGCCGCATTCCCCTGGATGATGCGCCGGGGCCCTTGCCCCGCCAGCCCCGCCGTTAAAGGTGATCCATCATGCCGACCAAGATCGAAAAGGACGCCGCCACGGGCACGGATACGACCGGCCATGAGTGGGACGGCATCAAGGAACTGAACACACCGCTGCCGAAATGGTGGCTCTACACCTTCTATGCCTGCATTGTCTGGGGCGTGATCTACACGGTCCTGCTTCCCTCCTGGCCGACGCTGAGCAGCCATTTCGGTGGCACCAGCGGCTGGACCCGGCGCGGCGAATTGGCAGAAACGCTGGCGGCGCAGAAGGCCGGCCAGGCCGACACGCGGGCCAAGATCGTGGAAATGTCCATCGCGGATATCCGCAAGGACCCGGCCCTGATGGGCTATGTCCAGGCGGCGGGCCGCGTGGCCTTTGCCGATAACTGCGCTGGTTGCCATGGCGCCGGTGGTGCGGGGGCCGTGGGCTTCCCCACCCTGGCCGATGATGACTGGATCTGGGGTGGCGAGCCGGAGCAGATCCTGCAGACCATCACCTATGGTATCCGCAATAATAACGAAAACAGCCGCATCTCGGACATGCCGCGCTTCGGCGCTGACGGGATGCTGACCAAGGAACAGATCGCCGACGTGGCCGATTATGTCCTGTCCCTGTCCGGCACCCAGGCTGATGCCGCTGTGCTGGAACGCGGTGGCGTGATCTATGCCGAGAATTGCGCCGCCTGCCATGGTGAAAAGGGCGAGGGGATGCACGAGATGGGCGCACCCCGCCTGTCGGATGCGATCTGGCTCTATGGCGGCGACCGCAAGACGGTGATCGAGACCATCACCTATGCCCGTCGCGGCAACATGCCGGCCTGGATCGAACGTCTGGACCCGGCCACGGTCAAGGTGCTGGCGACCTACGTTCATGCCCTCGGCGGCGGTCAGTAAGCAGCGTTCTCTTCTGAAAGCGCAGTACAAAGGGCGGTCCCACCGGGCCGCCCTTTTTGTTGATATGTATAATTTGAGGATTTTCTGGACGGTTTATATTACCGCGCGATCCGGTTCTGGGCGTCCGTCTGATGGTTCTGCACCAGATGGCCTTGCGAGGTGGGGCGGTATAGCGCTCCTTCGCCGCGGATCGCTTCACAATCTGGCTGGCACGATCATGCTCAAAAGTGGCGGCCTGGTTATCTCCCGTGCAGGTTGGGTTGATATGGCCTATTCCATTTTTTTCAATAAAAAGGAAAAAAATCTTTCAATCAAGAGGGCTGTGGAGCTAATTACTCCCCCTAAATAGGATAAGTATGAACTTCGTTGGGGTTCCATTTCTGGCGAAAAGGACAATAAAAAAATTATAAACCCAGAAGAGATAGATATGAAAAACAGAAAATTAAGAAAAATACGAATATTTTTGATGGTTTCTTTTTTACTTATTGTCTCCTAGGAGTTTTTTTGAGTGGGCTAATTGATAATTATTAATCCTACCGTATACATAAAAAATCAAAGAAAAATTGCTTCTCAGGAAATTCCTGTTTGTCTCCCTCTGAAAAATGCCAATTATGCCATTTTCTTGACCACAACAATCAGAGGTCTCCACTTTTAATAAAGAGCCAATCCCATGGATAACTTTCTATAGGGAGGGGCCCGTCGCTCTGGGCGGCAATCTACTCCGTTAGAAGCTCATCCCTGATTCTCAAACAACCTCTTAGTATTTGTTTTTTTCAGGAGAGAAAATAAGAAATAAAATTATAAAAACCGCGCATGATGTAACAGAAAAAAGCGCCATAGCTATAATTATTGCGAGTGAAGAAATTGAATCCCAAAAAATGGAAACCAAAAGTAAAATAATTACATCTATTGCAACGCAAAATACGATATAGATATTTATATCTGCATAAATTATTCTTCTTGCTATCAAGTGCAGTGTGAATGTACCTGAAATGGTTGATATAAAAACCAAAAAAATCCATAACACCATAATACTATACCCTTCCATGGCCGGAGCCATTCCAAACACCGTTGCCCAAATTCTCGGTAGGGCCAGTGAACCGCACCAAAGAGATAGAAGAGTAGAAACTGGCTTTTCTGCCATTATGTGACGGTTTTCCACTATTTTAACTCCATAACGAGATATAGTAATAGCCTAAATTCGTGTCACCGAAAGCGGCTGCCGCCTCAAGATCTTCCGCCGCGTCGCCACCAGATACGACAAAAACGTCAGAAAGCTCATAGCCACTCTCGCAATTGCAACCATCGTGGCATGCTGGACCTGTTTAAGTCTGGACCTTATCAGAAATTTTCTTTTTCTTGATCTAGCGCAAAGCGCCAATTCATCCGCGCGCCTATTCTCAAGACATTGAGACCGGACGATGATCGGTTCGGGCTTGTCTCTCTTATCTTCCGGGGCTTGGCCCCGCGTAGGAATGCCCGCAGGGGAGGGCGTGTTCCCCTGGACCCTCTCTGTCCTGAAAACTAAAAGGCCCGCCGGCGCATGGTCCGACGGGCTTTTTCTTTGGCTGCTATCAGTGCCCGGCAGGCTGGGTGGCGGCACCCGGCTTGTCATGGATGGCCAGCTTGTCCACGATGGTGGCGCTGGCCTCGTTCATGCCGATCACATCCACCATGGTGCCGGTCTGGCGGAATTTCAGGATCACCCGGTCCAAGGCGGCCACACTGGAAATATCCCAGATATGGGCCTGGGTGACGTCAATCGTCACGCGCGGCAAGCCTTCCTTCACGTCGAAGGCGGCCACGAAATCCTCTGCCGAGGCGAAGAAGATTTGCCCTTCCACCCGGTACGTGCGGTGGGTTCCATCCGCCGACAGGTCGCTGGTGACGCGGAAAATTTTCGCCACCTTGCGGGCAAAGAAGATGCCGGACAGCAGCACCCCGATCAGTACGCCGATGGCCAGATTATGGGTGAAGACCACGCCGGCCACCGTTGCCACCATCACCAGGCTGGACGACCGGGGATGGGTGACCAGATTTTTCAGGGAGCGCCAGTTGAAGGTGCCGACCGACACCATGATCATGATGGCGACCAAGGCCGGCATCGGGATGCGTGCCACCAGATCGCCCAGGCCGACCACCAGGATCAACAGGAAGATACCGGCGCAGAAGGTGGAAAGCCGCCCCCGCCCGCCGGATTTCACATTGATCACCGACTGGCCGATCATGGCGCAGCCCGCCATGCCGCCGATGAAGCCGGTTGCGATATTGGCGATGCCCTGGCCCACACATTCGCGGTGCTTGTCGCTGCCCGTGTCTGTCATCTCATCAACGATGGAAGCGGTCATCAGGCTTTCCAGCAGACCGACCGCCGCGACGCCGGCGGAATAGGGCAGCACGATCATGAAGGTTTCCCAGGTCAGCGGCACATCGGGGAACAGCAGCATGGGCAGCGCATCGGGCAGGGCGCCCATGTCGCCCACGGTCCGCACCTCCCACCCCAGGGAAAGGGTCAGCGCCGTCAGTACGATGATGCAGACCAGCGGCGAGGGGATTGCCTTCGTCAGGCGTGGGAACAGATAGATGATGCCGAGCCCGCCCGCGACCATGGCATAGGTCAGCCAGCCGACATTGGTCAGTTCCGGTAATTGCGCCATGAAGATCAGGATCGCCAGGGCATTGACGAAGCCGGTCATGACCGACCGGGAGACAAAGCGCATGACCGAGGCCAGTTTCAAAAACCCGGCGCCGATCTGCAGGATGCCGGCCAGCACAGTGGCGGCCAGCAGATATTGCAGCCCATGTTCCTTCACCAGCGTGCCCATCAGCACAGCCGTGGCCGCCGTCGCGGCGGAGATCATGCCCGGTCGGCCACCGGTAATAGCGATGATGACGGCGATGGAAAAGGAAGCGTAGAGCCCGACCTTGGGATCGACACCGGCGATGATGGAAAAGGCGATGGCTTCCGGGATCAGCGCCAGCGCCACAACCAGGCCGGACAGCACATCGCCCCGGATATTGCCGAACCATTCCGCCTTCAAGCGGGCAGGGGAAAAGGAGGACAAGGAAAACTCCAAACGCGGGGGAATTGAAAAGCAGCCCGGCCCTTGGGGCGTGGGTTAATCACGCGAAGGCTCGGCAGGCGTCGATGCGGGGGATCGGTATTATGCAGCCCGTGTAAACGGGCCAAGGATCAACCACGCGCCATCGCCAGCCACCGGACAGGCCGGGGCAGGGGTCAAGGATGGCGTTTTGCGTGGGATCGTTACATTGGTGCCCGCACAGGCTTGAAGGGCCAGCGCGTGGGACCGCGCCAGTATCGGGTTTCTTCTAACCTGGGTTTTTGCAGTGCGGCAAATGCAGGATTGTTGGGGGCGCGATGCGTCAGTGGTTCACCCCGTCACAACCCGGCATTCGGCGGCGGGAGGTGACGGGGCGGTAAACCGCTTAAAATACGAACAGGTAAAGCAGAATGATGACGGGGATCGGAATACCGATGGCCCAGAGAAGAATACCGCGCATAATGTCCTCCTTGTCTTGTGTCCGTTGGGAAACGAGACTGAGGGCATGTGGTTCCTTCACAATGTTGGCAGCGCGAGGCGGACCAGCGCAGCCCGCAAGAAGCATATGATGGTATTGTCCGGCCAAGCCGCGACATGTTGGACAGAACATGATTGCCCCGGCGGGATTTGATCTATCGCAAAGCGGGGAGAAGGCGGCAGGCATAAGGTTGGGCCACAGGGTGGATTTGCCGCCCGAACTATTTTGTCGCCCGAACCCCCGAGACCCCCATGAACGGCCAATCGACATTGCTGGAAAAGGCGGCCGCCGCTGATGCGGCGCAGGCGGCCCATGCGCGCGCAGCCAAAGGCAAGGCCGGTGGCGGTGCTCCTCCCGGCAATAGCAACTCGCTCTATGCCGACCATGTGAAAGTCTATCCCAAGGCGGTGAAGGGCCGTTACCGCAATATCAAATGGGCCGTGCTGATCTTTTGTCTGACGGTCTATTATCTGGCGCCCTGGCTGCGCTGGGATCGGGGACCGGATGCCCCCAATCAGGCTTTGCTGGTCGATATGGGCGCGCCCCGCGCCTATCTGTTCAATATCGAGATATGGCCGCAGGAAGTCTATTTCATCACCGGCCTGCTGGTGCTGGGCGCGTTGGCCCTGTTTCTGGTCACGTCGCTGTTTGGCCGGCTCTGGTGCGGCTATGCCTGTCCGCAGACAGTATGGACCGACCTTTTCATGCTGGTGGAACGCTGGATCGAAGGGGATCGCGGCGCTCGCATCCGGTTGGACAAATCTCCCTGGTCGTTGAACAAGATCTGGCGCAAGCTGGCCAAGCATACCGTATGGCTGGCCATTGCGGTGGCGACGGGCGGTGCCTGGGCGCTTTATTTCAATGACGCGCCGACCTTCGTGGTCGATTTCTTCACCGGCAATGCCACGCTGAAGCAGTATTTCTTCGTCGGCCTGTTCACGGGCACGACATATCTGCTGGCCGGTTGGGCGCGCGAACAGGTCTGCACCTATATGTGCCCGTGGCCGCGTTTCCAGGCCGCCATGCTGGATGACCAGTCCATGGTGGTGACCTATGAGAGCTGGCGCGGGGAAAAGCGCGGGCCCCATAAGGCTGGGACAAGCTGGGAAGGCCGGGGTGACTGCATTGATTGCGGCCAGTGCATCGCGGTCTGCCCCACCGGCATCGATATCCGCGATGGTATCCAGCTTGAATGTATCGGCTGCGGCCTGTGTATTGATAGCTGCAACGAGATCATGGACAAGGTGGGCCGCCCCCGTAACCTGATCACCTTTGATACTGAAACCCGCCAGCAGGCGCGTGCAAAGGGCACGGTGGCGAAATGGAAGATCGTGCGGCCGCGCGTGGTGATCTATGCCACCCTGCTGGTCCTGGTCGGTGGCATCATGCTGGCCGGTCTGGCGATGCGCACCACAGTATCCGTCAATGTGCTGCGCGACCGTGCGCCTCTGTTTGTCACCCTGTCCGATGGCGACATCCGAAACGGCTATACGCTGAAGGTGCTGAACAAGCGGCGGGAAGCGGTGGATTTCACCCTGGCGCTGCAAGGTCTGCCGGCGGGCGCGCTGCTGACGGTGCAGGATATCGGCCAGGCCCGTGATGGGGAAAAGGTGATCCTGCCGGCCAAACCCGACAAGGTGGCCACATACCGTGTCTTCGTCACCCTGCCGCGCGGCACCGTGCGGGAGGAGAATACCGAGTTCGACTTCATCCTGACCAATCCCGCGCGCGGGGAAGGCGACAATTACCACGCCGTCTTCGTCGGCCCCCATTCCAGCAACCGGTGACAGATCATGACCATGATGGAAACTCCCCGCAAAAGCGCCTGGATTCCCTGGGTCTTCGTTGGTGCCATGGCGGTTGTCGTCGCGGTCAACGCGGTGATGGTCAGCTACGCACTCAGCTCCTTCTCCGGCCTGGCCGTGCCCAAGCCGTATGAGCGGGGGGTGAATTACAATCAGGTGCTGGCCCAGCAGCATCGCCAGGATGCGCTGGGCTGGCAGGTGAAAACGGTCGTGCGTGACCGCGGGCTGGAGGTGCGGGTGATTGGCCGCGATGATCAGCCGCTGGACGGGCTGATGCTGGAAGGGGAGCTGGAACGGCCCGTTGGCGGGGCGCAGGCAGTGACCCTGTCCTTCATGCCCGCCGGTGACGGCCGCTATGTGGCCTCGCTGGCTGATCTGCCGCTGCCCGGCCAATGGGATGTACGGGCCCGGCTGGCCCAGGGTGATGCGCAATATCTGCTGGTGGAAAGGGTTTTCGTCCCATGACCACTGTTCCCGCCCAGGCGGCACCGGCCACCTGCCGCCATTGCGGCCTGCCCGCCGCTGACGGTGAGGAGTTCTGCTGCACCGGTTGTGCCGGCGCCCATGCCCTGATCCATGAAATGGGCCTGGACGCCTATTATGCACGGCGCGAGGCGGCAGCCCCGCCAGCGACCACGGCGGAGGATTCCGCAATCCTGGATCTGGCCAACGCCACCCAGGCGCTGCCGGGCGGGGATTGCCAGATGCGGCTGGTGGTCGATGGGTTGACCTGCGGCGCCTGCGTCTGGCTGATCGAGAGCGCGCTGCGCCGGGAAGGCGATGTGCTGGATGCGCGCGTCAACCTGACCACCCGCCGGCTGTCGCTGCGCTGGCATGGTGATGCGGACCGGGCCAACCAGTTCGCGGCCATCCTGCGCCGTCTGGGTTACCGTCCCGCTGTGCCGGGGGCAGAAGGGGCGGATGCGCCCCAGGCCCGGTCTGAGCGGGAACTGGTGCGCTGCATGGCGCTGGCCGGCTTTTCTGCCATGAATATCATGCTGCTTTCCGTCTCCGTCTGGTCCGGCCATGCTGGCAGCATGGGGGAGGCGACGCGCACCCTGATGCATTGGCTGTCGGCCCTGATCGCCATTCCGACCGTGGCCTATGCCGGGCGCCCCTTCTTCCGTTCCGCCATCACGGCGCTGCGGGCCGGGCGCACCAATATGGATGTGCCGATCTCCCTCGGCGTCACGCTGGCCACGGTGGTCAGCCTGTGGGAGACGATGCGCCATGGCCAGCACGCCTATTTCGATGGCGCGGTCATGCTGCTGTTTTTCCTGCTGATCGGCCGGTTCCTGGATGCGCGTGCGCGGGGCCGGGCGCGGTCGGCAGCAGAACATTTGCTGGCGCTGGGCCGCACCCCGGTGATGGTGCTGGGCGAGGATGGCCATGCCGCGCCCATGCCGCCGGCCCAGGTTGCGGTGGGCGCCCAGGTGCTGGTTGCGGCGGGGGAGCGGATCGGCATTGACGGTGTGGTCAGCCAGGGCACATCCGATATCGACACCGCCGTGGTGACGGGGGAAAGCAATCCGCAGCCGGCAACGGTGGGCGACCGGGTTTTCGCCGGCATGGTCAATCTCAGCGCGCCTTTGCGCCTGACCGTGACGGCGCGGGGCGAGGATACGCTGCTGGCGGAAATCGTCCGCCTGATGGAAGCATCCGAACAAGGCCGTGCCCGCTTCGTCGCCCTGGCCGACCGGGTGGCGCGCAACTATACGCCCGTGGTGCATCTGGCTGCCTTGGGCACGTTCCTGACCTGGGTTTTTCTGGCTGGCCTTGAATGGCAACAGGCTTTGTTCATCGCCGTGTCGGTGCTGATCATCACCTGCCCCTGTGCGCTGGCGCTGGCTGTACCGGCGGTGCAGGTGGTGGCATCGGGCCGGCTGCTGCGCGGTGGCGTGCTGCTGAAATCCCCCACGGCGCTGGAACGGCTGGCCAAGGTCGATACGATCGTTTTTGACAAGACAGGCACATTGACCCTGGGAAGGCCGGAACTGCGTCCCGATGCCACCTGTGCCCCGGCTGATCTGGTCCTGGCGGCCAGTCTGGCGCGGGCCAGCCGCCACCCCCTGTCCCGTGCCCTGGCCCGGGCAGCCGGCCCTGGGCCGGTGGCGGAAGGGGTGCGGGAAATACCCGGTGCGGGGCTGGAATGGGATGGGCCGGAAGGACTGGTCCGGCTGGGACGTCGCGGCTTTGTCGGCCCCGTGCCGGCACCCGCCGCTGTGGCGGAAGGGCCGGAATTGTGGCTGGCCCGGCCGGGCCGCCCGCCGCTGCTGTTCCGCTTCGATGATGCGCCCCGGGCGGATGCGGTGACGGTGCTGGCGGCCCTGCGCCAGCGCGGCTATGCCATCGCCCTGTTATCCGGTGACCGGACGGAGGTGGTGTCGGCCATGGCCGACCGGATGGGCATCCAGGATTGGCGCGGTGGCGTCGATCCGGCCGGCAAGGCCGCTGCCCTTGCCGCCATGCGGGCGGAAGGTCGGCATGTGCTGATGGTGGGCGATGGGCTGAATGATGCGGCGGCACTGGCGGCGGCTGATGTCTCCCTGTCGCCAAGCAGTGCGGTGGATGTCGCCCAGACAGCGGCAGACGCCATCTTCCAAGGTGAGGCATTGACGCCGGTGGTGGAGTTGCTGGACGTGTCGCGCAAGGCCGAAAGGCTGGTGGCGCAAAATCTGGGTTTCTCGTTGCTCTATAACCTGTGCGCTGTGCCGATTGCCATGCTGGGCCATGCCACGCCGCTGATCGCCGCCATTGCCATGTCGTCTTCTTCGCTGGTGGTTTTGGGCAATGCGCTGCGCCTCTCGCGCAAGAAGGAAGGGCCGACAGCATGACGGCACTGCTTTTCCTCATCCCTATCGCGCTGCTGCTGGGGCTGGCCGGTCTGGTCGCCTTCATGTGGTCGGTGCGGAGCGGGCAGTTCGACGATCTGGATGGATCGGCGACCCGCATCCTTTTCGACGACGGGCGGCCTTTGCCGCCCGCCAAACCTGCAAACCATGAAGTCCCTAAGGAGAAATGACATGGGCAAGCGTATTTTCGCCACCTTCTGCATCGTGCTGGCCCTGCTGGGTCTCTATCTCGCCTCCCAGGCGCGCGATGATGGCATGTTCCTTGGCGGCATGCTGTTCTCGCTGTTCGGCGTGCTGGTCAATTTCTGGCTGATTGCCCAGGATGACCGGGACGAGTTGGCGAACCCGTCCCTGTGACGGGATACGCCCCTTGACCTTACCCCTGGGGGAAGCCCCAGATAAGGGGCGGACCCCGTTTGCAAGGTGATGTCATGGGCACAACCGCATCCCGGCACGACCAGCCGGAAACCATCCGCGAAATCGATCTGGCGTTGACCGGCGTGCGCTGCGCCGGCTGCGTCGGGCGGGTGGAAAAGGCATTGCGGCAGGTGCCGGGTGTGGTCAGTGCCGATATCAATCTGGCGACCAAGCGCGCCCATGTGCGGGCCGTCGGCACCGCTGACCCGGCCCTGGTCGATGCCGTTTCCGCCAGCGGTTATGGCGCCGATATCCTGGTTCCGGACGGGACGGGCGACGCCGATGCCGGCACAGCCGATCCCCACGCCCATCATGGTCACGACCATGCCGGGCATGGGGCGGCGGGGCAGGGCGGGTGGCGCGTGCTGCTGGCGGCGGCACTGACCCTGCCGCTACTGCTGCCCATGATGGCCCCGCTGGTGGGGCTGCACATCATGCTGCCCGGCTGGGTGCAACTGGCGCTGGCCAGCCCGGTCCTGTTCTGGCTGGGCTGGCAGTTCCATGCCGGTGCGGTGCGGGCGGCACGGGCCGGCCATGGTTCCATGGACAGTCTGGTTTCCCTCGGCACGCTGGCGGCCTGGGGCCTGTCACTTTACCTGTGGCTGGCGGCCCCCGCCGGCCATGAACCGCATCTCTATTTCGAAGCCGCGGCTGTTATCATCACTCTGCTGTTGCTGGGGCGATGGCTGGAGGCGCGCGCCCTGTCGCAGGCCATGGCGGCCATCGACGCGCTGGGCGCCCTGCGCCCGCGTACCGCCCGGCTGCGTCTGCCGGGCGGTGATGTTGATGTGCCCGTGGGACAGGTCCGGGTGGGGGACATGGTTGTTGTCCTGCCCGGTGCGCTGGTGCCGGTGGATGGCACGGTACTGGAAGGCATCTCCGACATTGATGAATCCATGATCACGGGGGAAAGCCTGCCGGTCACCCGCCGGGAGGGCGACCCGGTTACCGGCGGATCGGTCAATGGTGCCGGCACCTTGCTGGTGCGCACCCGCGCGGTGGGGGCGGACAGCACCCTGTCGCGCATCATCAAGCTGGTGGAAGGCGCGCAGATGGCCAAGGCGCCGATCCAGCGGCTGGCCGACCGGGTCTCCGCCATCTTCGTGCCCGTGGTGCTGGGGCTGGCGATCTTGACCCTTGCCGGCTGGCTGCTGGCGGGGGCGGGGATGGAGGCATCGCTGATCAATGCCGTGTCGGTGCTGGTCATTGCCTGTCCCTGTGCCCTGGGGCTGGCAACGCCGACGGCGCTGATGGCCGGGACCGGCGTGGCGGCCCAGGCGGGTATCCTGATCAAGGATGCCGCTGCCCTGGAACAGGCGCACCGCGCTGATACCATCATTTTTGACAAGACGGGCACCCTGACGGAAGGGCGCCCCACCCTGGCGGCCCTGCATCCGGCGGAAGGCCAAGACAGGGCGGAATTGCTGCGGCTGGCCGCCAGTCTCCAGGCCGGCAGTGAGCATCCGCTGGCGACGGCTGTGCTGACCGCTGCGCGTGACGAAGGGCAGACAGCGGAACCGACGCTCGATCAGCAGGCCCTGGCCGGGCTGGGGCTTGTGGCGACGGTTGCGGGACGCCCGCTGCTCTTGGGCAATGACCGGTTGATGCGTGACCATGGCGTTGCCATGGATGCGCTGGCTTCCGTCGCGGCGGCGGAAGCGGCTGCTGGTCGCACGGTAAGCTGGCTGGCGGAAGCCGGGCCCTCCCCGCATCTGCTGGGTCTGCTGGCCTTTGGCGATCCGGTGAAGCCGTCCGCGCGGGCTGCGGTGGCGGCGTTGAAAGCGGCGGGGCTGCGCACCCTGATGCTGACGGGCGACAATCAGGGTGCGGCCGACAAGGTGGCTGCGGAACTGGGCCTGGATCAGGCCATCGCCCATCTGCTGCCGCAGGACAAGGCCGCGCATGTGGCGCAGTTGAAGCGGGCGGGTGCATCGGTCGCCATGGTGGGTGACGGTATCAATGATGCGCCGGCCCTGGCGGCGGCGGATGTCGGTTTTGCCATGGCGACCGGCACCCAGGTTGCCATGCACACGGCGGGCATCACATTGATGCGCGGCGATCCGCTGCTGGTGGCCGATGCCATCGCCATTTCCCGCCGCACCTGGGCCAAGATCCGGCAGAACCTGTTCTGGGCCTTTGCTTATAATGTGGTGGGTATTCCGCTGGCGGCGTTGGGCCTGCTCAGCCCGGCGGTGGCGGGCGCGGCCATGGCCTTTTCCAGTGTCAGCGTCGTGTCCAATGCGCTGTTGCTGCGCCGCTGGCGGCCCCGGTCGCGGACTTGAACGGGGGATGCGCCATGAATATCGGTGAAGCGGCCAAGGCCGCCGGCCTCTCCGCCAAAATGGTCCGCCATTATGAGGAGATCGGCCTGATCCCGCCGGCGACCCGCACCGATGCCGGCTATCGCACCTATGGCCCGGCAGAGGTGCGGACCCTGCGCTTCATCCGCCAGGCCCGCCGGCTGGGTTTTTCCCTGGCCGAACTGCCGGCCCTTCTGGGGTTATGGCAGGATGGCGACCGCGCCAGCGCGGACGTGAAGGCGCTGGCGCTGGCCCATATCCGCGATCTGGACGCGCGCATCGCGGAACTGGAGGCAATGCGCAGCACATTGCGTGGGCTGGTGGCCCGTTGCCACGGGGATGACCGGGCGGAATGCGCCATCCTGGCCGCCTTGGACCCGGAAGCCTGAGGGGCGCCTCTTTTCTGTTCCATTGACAAGTGGTTCCTGTCGCGCATTAATCCTATTCCAGAAGTAGGAAATGCCCGCTGCCGCCCCTTGACGACAGGAGCCTTCATGTCCCTTCTCTTTCTCCCCCTGCGCCGGGTGCGGTTTTGAGCCGGCCCGCGGTTGCCATTATCGGGGCGGGGGCCAGCGGTGCGCTGACGGCGCTGCATCTCCTGTCCGATCCGGACGGTCCCCGGATTTTCCTGATTGAGAAACGTACAGGTTTTGGTGTCGGCGTCGCCTATTCCACCGGCAATGCCGATCATCTGCTGAATGTCCGCGCCGGAAACATGAGTGCGTTTCCCGACCAGCCGGATCATTTCGCCAACTGGCTGCGGGACCGGCATCCGGACCTGCTGGCCGCCGGTTTCGTGCCCCGGCGCGTTTATGGCACCTATCTGGCCGGTCTTCTCCGCGCCGCGGCGATGAGTGACAATGCCACCGGGCGGCTGATGCTGGTGAATGATGAGGCGGTGACCATCATCACCGGCCAGGGGCGGCCGCGTGTGCGGCTGGCCGTGGGGCGGGAATTGCTGGTCGATGCCCTGGTGCTGGCCACCGGCAATGGCGCGCCGGAACCACCGCATGTTCCCGATGGCGGGCTGGCGCGGTCACGGCGCTATATCGGCGACCCCTGGGCGCCGGATGCCTTCGCCCATGTCGCGCCGGAGGATAGCGTTCTGCTGCTGGGCACCGGCCTGACCATGGTGGATGTTGCGTTGAGCTTGAGGGCGGCCGGGCATGTGGGGCCAAAGCTGGCCATGTCGCGTCGGGGATTGCTGCCGCGTCGCCATGCGGCCCCTGCCACTATGGCCCCGCCGCCGCTGCCGCCTATCCCGCCGCTTCTGTCCCAGGCGCTGCGCCTGATCCGTACCCATCTGCGCCAGTATCAGGCCGCTGCGGGGGATGGGGCCGACTGGCGGGCCGTGATTGATGCCTTGCGCCCGATCACCCGGCCTTTCTGGCAGTCACTGGATACAGCGGCGCGGCGGCGGTTCCTCCGCCATCTGCGGCCATGGTGGGATGTGCATCGCCACCGGCTGGCCCCCATGGTGGCCGACCGGCTGGATGGGATGCTGGCGCGGGGCGAACTCTCCCTGCAATCGGGCCGGCTGCGGGCTTTCGCTGTGGAGGGGGTGGGCGCGCAGGAACTTGTTGCCGTGCGCTGGTGCCCCCGCGGTACGGCGCAGGATGCGGTGATGCGGGTCCAGCATGTGGTGAACTGCACCGGCCCTGGTGGTGATCTGTCCAAGGCGGGCCCGGCCATTATCCAGTCGCTGCTGGCGGCCGGGCTGGCCCGGCCCGATGCGCTGCATCTTGGCCTTGATCTGGATGGCGATGGCCGGCTGATCGCGGCGGATGGCTGTGCCGGACGTTTTTATGCCCTGGGCCCTGCGTCACGCGGCGCGTTCTGGGAGGTGACGGCCATTCCCGATATCCGGGTCCAGGCCCGTCAGGTCGCAGCAGCCATCTGCCGCGACCTGGGGTGAGAAGCCAGGAAGTGGCGGGGGGTCAGATCCCCCCGCCATCGCTGAACGCATAGATATCGTAGGAGGCGAGCGCCCGGCCGATATCGGTGATGGCCCGGTTGGCGGCGGGCAGGCGGCCGCCCATGGTGATGAAACCATGCACCATGTCGGGATAGGAGCGGTGCAGCACGGGCACGCCCGCTGCCGCCAGCCGCCCGGCATAGGCCCGCCCCTCGTCCAGCAGCGGGTCCAAGCCGGCAGTGATGATCACGGCTGGGGGCAAGCCGTCGAACCGGTCGGCCCGGAGCGGGGATACCTGCCAGTCGCCCTCAATATTCCGCCCGGCGAGATAATTGCTGACATAGGCCAGATAGGTCTTTCGCGTCAGCAGATAGCCGTCGGCACGGGTGAAATGGGACGGCAGGCTGGCGGAAAGGTCGGTGCATGGATAAATCAGCACCTGTGCCTTCAGGGCCGGCCCGCCTTCATTGCGGGCCTTCAGGGCCAGAACGGCAGCGATATTGCCGCCAGCACTATCACCGGCAACGCCGATGGCCAGCGGGTCGATGGCGAGCAACGGCGCATAGGCGGACAGCCAGCGCAGCGCGGCCCAGCCATCATCCAGGGCTGCCGGCCAGGGATGTTCCGGCGCCAGCCGGTAATCCACGGCGACAATGACATGGCCGGTGGCGATGGCCAGTTGGCGGCACAGCGTGTCATGGCTGTCCAGATCGCCCAATGTCCAGCCGCCGCCATGGAAGAACAGCAGCGCCGGCAGGGGCCGGAACCCGAAGGAGGGGCGGTAAAGCCGCAGCGCCAGCGGTCCAGCCGGGGTTGCAATGGTTTCCTCCCTTATGGAGGCGATATCCGGCACTGCCGGTCCCAGGGCCCGGCGCACGCGGGTGAAGATTTTACGCTCTTCGCCCAGATCGGTGCCGGTTGCGCTGCCAGCAATCAGGCTGACGACGGAGGCGACCTCCGGCGACAGGTCCGGCGCGACCGTAAAATTGGGCGCCGGTGGCACAAGACACAGACCGTTTCCCCGTGCGGCAGGGGCAGGCGATTGTGCGGTCACATTCATGCTCTTTCTCCTGATCGGACGGGGTACGGGAACCAAAATGTCCCGGCGGGCGGTTGCCCGCCGGGATAGGCTGCATCATCAGAAGCGCACGCGCGCCCCGCTGATGAAGCCATACACGTCACGGAAATCGGCCGTCGGCGTGTTGTATTCATGATTGCGGAAGCCGAGATAGAAGTCGGCGGCGAAGGCATCGACCGTCTGGACGTAGGACAGGCCCCACGCCTTGCTGTCGGCACCGGCGACGGCGAAATCTTCCTGCTTGTAGTAATCCACCGCGAAGGCGCTGTTGCCCAGGCTGGTCAGCTTGGCGATGTAGCCCAGCTTGCTGTACCAGAAATCGCTGTTGCGGGGGCCCAGGTCGCGCGTACCGGCGGCGCCCGTGACGTTGAAGCCGCTGGCGAACTTCACCGAGACCGAGCCGTTGGTCTGGGTATCGAAGCCGGTACGGCTCTTATTGTCGGCATAGCCGACGGCGGCTGCGATCTCTGTATCACCGACCTTGCCATTATAGCGGACAGCGCCATCAGCCGCACCGCCCTGGGTGACGCTGGTGGAAAGCTGGAAGCCGCCGCCAAAGCTCGGTGTGTCATAGCGCACGCGGTCTTCGCGGTGCAGGCCGTCGAAATTGTTGAAGGCGTTATTGACCGTCGGGCCATTGGCACGGGTCAAACGATTGCGGAAGGCAACGCCACCGAAGGACTGGCCGATATCACTATAGCCCAGCAGGGTGCCGGTGCCGGACAGATCGCTTTCGGACGAGGTATTGGTTGCCGTGTCGCCCTGGCCCACCCACAGGCGGCCGATGGCCTTGTGCTGCACCCAGAATTCGATCTTGCGTTCGTTCATACTGAAATTGCTGCCGCCATCATTGCCGATCCCGATATTGCGGGTGGAGGCGGAGCTGGCTTCCAGCTCGATATCCGTGCCGGCCGTCCAGTTATCATCCAGCTTGGCCTGGCCGGCCAGACGGATGCGGGAGGAAGCGGTGGCATTGTCGCCGTGCAGCGTATCGGTATCGAAGCCATCATCGACGAACAGGACGGAACGACCGATCTGCCCGGACAGGGTCAGCTTGACCTTGGAATTGCCGCTCTGGGTCACCTGCGGTGCCTTATAGGCATCGGCTGCGACCAGGGGCACATCCTTGATAACCGGCGGCGTGGCTTGGCCGGTGGCGGCGCCGGACACGGCGGCTGGGGCCTTTTCCAGCTTTTCAATCCGGGCCAGCAATTCCTGCACCTGGGCACGCAGGGCAGAAACCTCATCCGCATTCTGCGCCTGTGCGGGCAGGGCGGTGATCGTCAGTGCCGCGCCTGCCAGCAGCAGGGCGGTCAGGTTGACCTTCTTCATTCTTATCGACCCCTTCAGATTATTTGTTTTACAGCCGGCACACGGTTCTCCCTTTCCCAAGATCGGTGGGAATGGGGGTGTCCGGCTTATGGTTGGTTTGGTTCGGCCGTTAGGCGATCTGGCGACAATGGGCCATGACGTTGTGTCCTTCTTCCCTGATCGACACCACGAACCGTCGTGTCGCTTTAGCCTTTGGTGACGCGGCGTCAAGCTGAGCCCGATTCAAATGCCCGCGGAAGGTTCCACAACCTTCACCATCGACGTTGGCGCAAATTCCCCACATCGTCAATGGGGTTTAAGTTTTATTACAACATGAACGTCATGTTTTATTCGCATCATCAAAAAGGGGCGGTGCCCGGCCCGCCATCCTGGGGCAGGCCGGGTCGTACAGACGCAAGTTTTCCGGGGGTGGCTTCAGCCCTGTCCTGCGCTGAAATAGGCGTTCAGCGCATCCAGGAATTCGCCCATCGCCGCTTCCGCTGCGTCCGGGTCGCGCTTTTGGATTGCGGCAAGCAGTCGCTCATCGCATCCCAGCGTCATGGCGCGGTTTTCCGGCGACTGGTGGATCTGGTTGCGCATCATCTGGAACACGTCATCCACCATGCCCGCGCACCGGCTCAACAGCACATTGCGGCACATGGCACGCAGGCTGGCGCGGAACTGGTTGTGCGCCTCGATGAAGCTTTTGGCGCGACCTGTCTCGTGCGCTGTGCGGGCGCGGTTGAAGATGCGGGCCAGCGCCTTCACCTCTTCTTCCGTCGCATCGGTGGCGGCATGGCGGACCAGACGGCAATCCAGCAGGCGGCGCACCTCCAGCCGGTCGACCACATCTTTCTGCGTATCCAGCGGCACGATATAGCCGCGATCATGCGGGGCCAGCAGCCCCTCCCGCGATAATTGCAGCAGCGCCTCGCGGATCGGGGTGCGCGATACGCCATAGCGGGCGGCCAGATCCATCTCTACCAGCCGTTGCCCGGCCTTGAGCTGCTCGTTCTGCAACTCCTCCCGGATCTGCTGATAGACCTGATCGCGCAACCGTGTGCCCTGGCCGATGATGCGGCTGCCACGGACCATGCTTCCCCCACTAACCCTGCTGATCTTTGCTGCGCCTTTATAGACCGCCCGATCGGCGCCCGTATCCCCTTGTCCGAAAAACGTCCCGGCTTCAGCGCGATAAGGTGCTTTTCATTGTATACCGTATGCAATAATATCTGTTCGGAAGCCGCACCAAACCGGGCTTGTTTGCCAAGGTGTGGCGCAGGTCCCCGCATGTAAGACAAAATCCCAGCCCGCAAGGAGAATAGCCTTGGCTTATGAAACGATCACCGCCGCTCCCCTGACGCCGCGAATCGGCGCGGTGATTTCCGGCATCGACCTGTCCCAATCGCTGACCGATCAGCAGGTCGCCGACCTGAAGCAGGCGCTGGCCGACCATCAGGTTATCTTCTTCCGTGACCAGCGGCTGGACCCGGCGTCATTGAAGCGGCTGGGCCGTCATTTCGGGCCGCTGCAGGCTCATGCGTTGAAGGGCCTGCCCGACCATCCCGAAGTGCGTAAATTGCACGCGGATGAAAATTCCAAGCATGTGGCGGGGGAGGAGTGGCATACGGACATGACCTGCGCCACCGTGCCGCCCATGGGCAGCATCCTTTACATGCACACGCTGCCGACGCTGGGCGGGGACACCGTGTTTGCCAGCATGTATGCCGCCTATGATGCGCTGTCGGACCGGATGAAGGCCTATCTGGAAGGGTTGACGGCCACCCATGACGGCAAACTGGCCTTCGGCCGCTTCGACCCGACCGGCACATTCCCCGTGGCGGTGCATCCGGTGATCCGCACCCATCCGGTGACGGGGCGCAAGGTCATTTTCGTCAATCGCGGCTTTACCTCTCATATCAATGAGTTGGCAAAGCCGGAGAGCGAAGCCATCCTCCAGTTCCTCTATCGGCACTGCGAGGATAATTACTTCCAGGTCCGCTTCCGCTGGGAACCGCATTCGGTTGCCTTCTGGGACAACCGCTGCACCCAGCATCTGGCGATCTGGGATTATTACCCGCAGGTCCGTTCCGGTTTCCGCGTCCAGGTGGAAGATACGCCGGTTGAAGTGGCGGCCGCTGCGGAATGATCCGGGAAGGGGGCGCCTATATTCAAGGCGGCCCCCTTCGCCATTGGGTTCGGGTGGAGGGGATCAGGGCGTCCAGCCGGGCAGTGCGGCTGCCTGCCGGATCCAGTCTGCCATCAGCGCTTCATCCAGCGTTTCATCCTCGTGGATGTCGATCCAGCGCGCTTCCTTGCTGCGTTCCGTACCGCCGGGCGGGAGCGGATGCAGAGCTATGCCGTTGAAGAAGGTAACCTTCACATAGCGTGTCAGGACATGGAACGACAGGAACCAGCCCCGACCCTCCATGCCATAGAAGGGTGAGTTCCATTTTACCGCCTTGCGCACGTCTGGCACCGTCTGGACGATAAGCATGTCCAGGCGTCGGCCCAGATCGCTCTTCCAACCCGGCATGGCGGCGATATAGCGCTGCACCGGTATATCGCCATCACCCTTCGGAATTTGCGGATTGCCGCCCGAAAGTAATTTAACCGGCTTTGATTCCATTTCCCCGTTCCCATCTCCCATTGGCGTGTCACCCCCCGGATTTCATGCAATGGAAAGGGGATGATCGGCCCAGGTCGACTTCAAGGCAAGATGGAACAGACCCGAAGGCTGTTCCATCTCCCCTCCCTCAACGGGCGTTTACTTCGGTGCCCAGATCCAATCGATCCGGTCGTCGGGATAATGTTTGGGCGAAACCGGCTTCCAGTTGGCGGCATCATTCACATCACCGTGGCCCTTATAGGTGGCTACCGCCGGATAGGGATAGAGCGGGCGGGTGCGCACGATACGGTCCCCTTCGCGCTGGGTAGCCAGGATGCTGTCTGGCGCCCTGTTCTGTTCCACCCATTCCACCATGGCCGGCAACATGTCGAAACTGTTGGGCGCGTCGCCGCCGCGGCAATGGAACATGCCGGGCACCATGAAGACCCGCATCCAGTCCTGGGCCTTTTCCGGCCCGCCGGCGCGCGCCACGACATGGGCGTGATAGTCCAGCAGCGCATAGGGGGAGACGCCGGCATCGGCCCAGCCATGATAGACAATCAGCTTGCCGCCCGTTGCGGCAAAGCCAGAGAGGTCGGGTGCCTGATAGGGGGCCACGGGATCGTAAAGCGCGGCCTGGGCTTCCACCGCCGCGATGTCCTTGTTGAAATCGAAGCTGCGATAATCATAGTCGGCCGGCGGGTTTTCCGCGAAGGCGAGATAGCGCAGGTAGCCCTCGGCCAGCGCCCGGCGGCCGGCACCGCTCCAGGATAATTCGCTGCCCAGCGGCGTGGCGCCCGGCATCAAGGCCCGACCCCGGCTGTTGCGGGGGCCATCATACAAAGCGATGGCGGTCTTCACCTGTTCTGGCGTCAGACAGGCATCACCCTCCTGTCCCTCGGGGCAGGCCAGCGTTGTGGGGTCGAAATGGCAGGCGCGCGGGTCGGTGATGATCCCGTCCTTCAGCCCGTCCTTTTCATCACAGGCGGCCATCACGGCGTCTGCCAGCACCTTCAGCTTCGGCCGGGTGAATACTTCCGACCCGTCGGCGCGCAGCAGATGGTGTGCATCCCAATTATTGGCAATGGCCCCCAGCCGACCGGCGAAGGCGGGATCGCCGGCGATGATGCCGTCGAAATCATCCGGATAGCGCTGGGCGAGCGTCAATCCCTCACGCCCGCCCGTAGAACAGCCCCGGAAATAGGCGTATTCCGGCTGGGCGCCATAGAAGCGGGTGGCAATCGCCTTGCCCACCACGGCCATGGCATGGGTGGAGCGGCCCGCGAAATCAGTCCGAAGGTCCTGATCCGCGCCCCAGACCGGGTCCTTCGTCACCATGCCGACATGGCCCATATTATGGGCGGCGACGACGAAATTGGCGGCCTGGGCGTCAGCGCAGTTCTGGATATTGATCACGCCGCAGAAACCGCCGCAGCCGACCTGGAAATAGCGACCGTTCCAGCCCTGCATCGGCAGGCGGATTTCAAACTGGATTTGCGGCTGGATGGTGCCGGTAATGGCGCAATGTTCCGCCACGCCATCCTTGGCCGGAACCAGACTGGCCGACAGGATGGCGGTGGGGAAGTCGGCCAAGCGTGTGAAATCGGCCTTCGCCATGTCCTGGCAGGCCGTGGCGGCAGCGTGACTGCCCCCCGCCTTGGCAATGGGGGCCGCCGGTACCTGTGCCTGTGCCGACCCGATTGAGCTGCCTGCCGCCAGAAGGGCGGCGGCCAGCGCGATTTTGCGTGTGAAGGCTTGCATTCCGTTTCCCTGTTCATGCTGTCCAAGGTCGGTCGGGCCTTGCCCCGGCATACCCGTGCCGGCTGCTTTTTACAGCCATTTCCCCTGCCCGACGATGCCGCGGCGCAACAGTGCTTGCGGCAACTTACTTTGTCATACATCATACAGATTGACGAGGCGAGCGAATGCTGCATACTGAACACAGTATGCAAACAAAACAAATAAAACCACCAGGGAAAACAGAGGCTTACAGTCAAGGAGACTCGGGTATGAGCAAATTTCTGGCGCAAAATGCCAGCCGGCGGCCCCGTTTGAAGACACGCCTTCTCCAATGTGGTGCCCTCGCATGTGCATTGGCGGCAATTCCCGCCACCGCCTTCGCCCAGGATGAAGCCGGCGGGCTGATCCTGGAGGAAATCATCGTCACGGCGACCAAACGCGCCACGACCAACAAAGACACCCCTATCGCCATCGCCGCCGTTGCCGGCGATGCGATTGAAAAGAGCCAGGCTTTCAGTATGGAAAGCTTCGCCCGGTTGAACCCCTCCATCCAGATCAACAATCGTGGCGCTGGCGATAACCAGATCATTGTCCGCGGTATTTCCTCGGCCGGCAAGCCGACGGTTGGTCTTTATTTCGATGAGACGGTCATCACTGGGCTTGGTCTTGATGGTGGTTCCGATAACCAACCAAACATCCAATTGCATGATGTTGAGCGGGTGGAAGTGCTGAAGGGACCGCAGGGCACCCTGTTCGGCGCCAGTTCGATGAGCGGTACGGTCCGCGTCATCACCAACAAGCCGGTGATGAACGAGATGGAAGGCCGGGCCAGCATGTCGGTGGCCGGGGTCAAGGGGGGCAACAGCTTTTTCCAGGGGGAGGCGATGGTCAATGCCCCCATCGTGGAGGATAAGCTGGCGGCCCGCGCTGTGGTCTGGGGTGATAATGGGGGCGGTTATATCGACCAGGTCAGCGGCACGCGGTCGCTGAAGAACACCAATGACCAGGCCGTAAGCGGCGGCCGTTTCAGCATTAAGGCCACCCCGAACGAGCGGCTGTCCATCCTGCTGACCGCGTTGCATCAGAAGATCGATGTCGACGGCACGCAATATTATGATTATTCCGCCGGCCCCTATATTGCCGAGGCGGACACGCTCCAGCCCTTCAATGACAATACCGACCTTTACAGCGCGGTCATTGATTACAGCCTGGATTTCGGTACCATTACGGCGACCACATCCTATCTGGATCGTAATTTCTTCCTGGCGCGTGACAGTACACCGACGGCCCGGCGCTTCAATATCCCGGCCCTTCTCGATTACCATCAGGCCCAGGATCTCTCCAACTGGTCATCGGAACTGCGTTTCGCGTCTGATTTCTCCGGTCCGGTGCAGATTGTTGTCGGCGGCTTCTATGCCGAACAGCGGGCGGACAGCATCAGCGCCGCCTTGGTGGCCGACCCGGTTTCCGGTATGGCGCTCTGCCGGTTCCATGATGATTGCGTTGCTTCCGGACTGGCGCGGGACGATATCAATTCCGCCTATTCCAAGACCGCAATCGACCAATATGCGCTGTTCGCGGAAAGCAATTATCAGGTAACCGACCAGCTCACCGCCACGGCGGGTATCCGGTATTATGATGCCGATATCAAAGAGTATAAGGTCACAACCCAGAGCCTGCGGTTCCCCAGCTCGCCAATCCAGACGGCGCCGACTGTGGCGCTGGATGAAAGCACGGCGGAAGACAAGATCAGCTATAATTTCGCGCTGACCTATGCCGCCACGCCGGACACCAGCTTCTATGCCCGCGCGGCGTCTGGTTTCCGCCCCGGTGGCACCAATGATGCTGATGGCGCGGCGCAATATGGCGTCGTCGTGCCGGCGCGCTACACGTCGGATACGCTGTGGAACTACGAAGCCGGTGTGAAATCCTACCTGCTTGACCGGGCGGTGTTCGCCGAACTGTCCGTTTACCGGATCGACTGGTCCAACCAGCAGATTTCTGTCACCGATCCGGGCGGCACCTTCGCCTATATCTCCAACGCCGGCAAAAGCTATGTGAATGGCGTGGAGTTTCAGGTGAATGCCCGCGCGACGCAGGAATTGTCGTTCAATTTCGGCATCACCTACACCGACAGCAAACTGTCAGAGGATCTGCCGGATACGGCGGCAACGGGTGGCTTTGATGGGGATCGCATCCCTTATACGCCGAAATGGTCCTTCGGTGGGCAGGTGAGCTACGAGACAGACCTGACCCCGGATATCCAGGGCTATCTGACCTCCAACTTCAATTATCGCGGGTCGTCCTATAGCGAGTTCAACGACACCAACGATAATTACCAGCGGCTGGATGATTATTTCCTGCTGGGCCTGCGGGCGGGTGCGCGCTTTGGCACCTGGGATGCCAGCCTCTATGTCGAGAACTTGACTGACAAGGCCGCAGAGATTGGTTTGCGTGTCACGGGTGACGGTTACCGTGTCTATACCACCCGCCCGCGCACCATCGGCGGCACCCTTTCCACCACTTTCTGATCTAGAGTGGGGAAGCGGAAGTCCTGTTTCCTTTCAGGTTCGAGAGGAAACAGGCTCCGTCCCCTCTGCCAATTATCTGCCTGCCATACATAGGCATGGAATCTGCAAGCCAAACAGCTCTGCGGGTTCATCATTGGATTCTGGAAGCAGAAGGGCGCACACGCGATGAACAGTGAAACGCGAGTTGACGGGGCAGCCGGCGCCCGGCGGCCTTTCTATGGCTGGGTGGTGGTACTGGTCAGCCTGTTGGGCATTTCCACCGGCCCGGCCGCCTTCGGGCTGGCTTCCCTGGGGCTGATGATCGGCCCCCTGGAACAGGAATTTGGCTGGGACCGCGCCCAGACCAGCAGTGCCGTATCCATCATGATGATCTGCACCGCCCTGTCCCTGCCCTTCGTAGGGCGGCTGGTGGACCGGTTCGGGGTGCGGCGGGTGCTGATTCCTTCCATCATCATTATGGGTCTGTGTCTGCTGTCCCTGCCTCTGGTAACGGCATTGTGGCAGTTCGTTGCCGTTTATATAGTCATGGGCACGCTGGCGGTGGGGTCGAACAGCGTACCCTATATGCGCGTCCTGGCTTCCTGGTTCGACCGGTCGCGCGGGCTGGCCATCGGCATTGCCGGTAGCGGTACCGGTCTGGGCTTCGCCTATGTGCCGGTTCTCACCGAATGGCTGGTGACCAGCCATGGCTGGCGCACGGGCTATGTCGGGTTGGGGCTGATCATGCTCTGCCTGACCCTGCCGATGATCCTGTTTTTATTGCGGGAAAGCCCCGCTGCCATGGGGCTGACCCCTGATGGCCTGCCGCCCGCCCTGGATGCGGCGGGTACGCCGGTAACGCCTGCCGCCCAAACCGGCGACACGCTGCGCGAAGCGCTGACCCGGCGCGATTTCTGGAGCCTGGTGACGATCTTTGTCAGCCTGGCCTTCGTGCTGTACGGGCTGATCCCGCATCTGGTGCCCATGCTGACGGATCGGGGCCTGTCCACCCGTGATGCGGCCCAGATTGCCTCCATCTTCGGTCTGGCGACCTTTGGCGGGCGGCTGTTGATCGGTTTCCTGATCGACCGGCATGATGCAAGGCTGATCGCTTTCATTTTCTTTTCGCTCTCCGCCCTTGGGCTGGGCGTGCTGGCGATGGATCTGCCGACCTGGGCATTCCTGGTGGCGGCCTTGCTGCTGGGCGGAAGCCTGGGGGCGGAAGTGGATATGCTGGCCTATCTCACCAGCCGCTATTTCGGCTTGCGCAGTTTCGCCGCGATTTTCGGCGTGCTGTTCGGGGCGGTGATGATGGGCATGGGTTTGGGGCCGGCCATTTTCGGCTTCGTCTTCGATAAGACCGGCTCTTACAATTCCATGCTGGCCTTGGGGGTGCCGATCTGTCTGATGGCGATTGTGCTTGTCACGCTGCTGCGCCCCTATGCGGAAAAGCGCCGTGGCGCCCCGCTCTCGGTGACGTGACAGCCGATCATCGCCACACCTGTTATCGAGATAAGAAAAGCCGGGAGGGTGGTTCCTCCCGGCTTTTCTATTGGCCTTTCCCGTGTCCCCGCCGTCAGCTTGGCAGGAACCGCTCGGCCCGGATGGCGGAGAGGGGCAGGCCGTTGCCGGCGAGGAACTGGCTGGCGGCATTGATCATGCCCGGCGGGCCGCAGAGATAAGCGGTCGTGCCCGGTACCAGATCGGCGTCGGTCAGAACGGAAAGGGCGGTGCCCTGCGCCACCCCTTCCGGCACCGCACCACCGCCCGTGTCGAACAGGGCCACGCGGACAGACAGGTTCGGATGCGTGGCCGCCAGTTCCCGCAACTCCGCCAGATAAAACAGATCCTCCGGCTTGCTGCAGCCAAAGCACAGCAGGGCCGGGCTGTCATCGCTGCGGCTGCGGATCATGGACAGGACAGGTGCCAACCCGGTGCCACCGGCAATGAACAGATGGGCGGCAGCGCGATCATCATAGGCAAAGGAGCCGAGCGGCCCGTGCAGGGCCACCCGGTCACCCGGCTGGGCCTTTTCACGCAGCCATTCCGACATCTGGCCGCCCGGCACATGGCGTACCAGCAGTTCCACCAGCGGCAAATCGGCAGGCCGGCTGGCGATGGAATAGGCGCGTACGGCCCGCAGCCCCGGCGGGCGGATGCGCAGATACTGGCCGGGCCGGAAATCGAAATCCTCCGGCGTCTCCACCTCCAGCAGCAGGCGATGCACCGTGGGGCTGGCCGCGGTGACGGACAGAAGATGGGCGGCATGGCGCGCCGGCTCCGGGGCTGCCGGATGCAGCGGATAGGGCAGGCGGAAGCGGGTGTCACCCGCCAGCCGGGTCAGGCAGGTCGGCATCAGGCCGCCGGCCAGTTCCGACGGGGTCAGCGGCAGGGCCATGTCCCCCGCTTCCAGCGTGGCATCCCCGTCCAGCCGTTCCGCGATGCAGGTGCCGCAACTGCCGGAACAGCAATCATGGCGGACCGGGGCATCCACGGCGATTGCCGCCTCCAGCACCGTCTGATCCGGCGCCACATCCACCGCCACTTCACCCCCGTCCTGGAAAAGGAAGGTCGCCTTGAACATGCCGTCACCCAACCGTTAGCTTGCATGATTGTATGACAATCATATAACATGAATGAAACAGGAGGACAGGGAATTGAGCGAACATCAGGACAAGATCAGGCAGATGGCCGGTGCGCTTCTGTCGGCCTATAACAGCGGCGCGATTGCCCCTATCCGGGAGCATTTTGCCGCCGGTGACGTGGCCAGCGCCTATGCCATCCAGCAGATACAGGTCGCTGAATGGCAGGCTACCGGGCGCCGGCCGGTGGGGCGCAAGATCGGGCTGACCAACAAGGCGGTGCAGGCTCAGCTTGGGGTGGGGGAGCCGGATTACGGCTATCTCTTCGCTGACATGGTCTATGGCGATGGCGACGAGGTGCCGTTTTCCCGCCTGCAGCAGCCGCGCGTGGAGGCGGAGATCGCCTTCCTGCTGAAGGAAGATCTGCCTTATCACGATGCGAGTGTCGCCGATGTCGTGCGCGCCATCGACTGGGTGCTGCCTTCCATTGAAATTGTGGGCAGCCGCATCGCCGGCTGGGACATCCGCATCGTCGATACCATTGCCGACAATGCTTCTTCCGGCTTGCTGGCGCTGGGCGGCCCGGCGCGCCGGCTGGACGGGCTGGATCTGGTGGAGTGCGCCATGTCTTTGTCGGTCAACGGCAAGGTGGTTTCCACCGGGCGGGGACGGGACTGTCTGGGCGGCCCGCTGAATGCCGTCGCCTGGCTGGCCCGCCGTGCCGCCAGTTTTGGGGAACCGCTGCGCGCCGGCGAACTGATCCTGTCCGGCGCCCTGGGTCCCATGGTTGGCGTCCAGGCCGGCGACCGGGTGGAAGCCAGCATCGACGGGATTGGCCGCGTGGGTTTCAGCCTGAGCGCATGATTTTCCAACACAAGCATTGCATTACAAAATGTTTGTCATACAATCACACAAAGTATGATCCAGCAGCAGGGACGCGACATGACGGATGAGAATCTGGTGAACCCGGACGTTGCCAAGGCCGTGGGTGATTGGGGTGGGTATGTGGAAGCCAAGATGGGTTTCCGGAACCATTGGTACCCGGTCCGCTTCTCCAAGGAGATCGACGAAGGCCAGATCGAGATCGTCAAGGTGCTGGGCGAGCAGCTTCTGCTGAAGCGGATCGACGGTAAGGTCTATGCGATCCGCGACCGGTGTCTGCATCGCGGCGTGCCGCTGTCGCGCAAGCCCGATTGCTATACCAAGGACACGATCACCTGCTGGTATCACGGCTATACCTACCGTTTCCAGACCGGGGAACTGGTCAATATCCTGGCCGTGCCGGACAGCCGCCTGATCGGCCGGCGCAAGATCGTCTCCTATCCGGTGGAGGAGGCAAAGGGTCTGGTCTTCGTCTTTGTCGGTGATACGGATGAGGATAATCCCCCGCCGCCGCTGGCCCAGGATGTGCCGCCGGGCTTTTTGGATGAGGATATCATGGTGCTGGGCAAGCACCGGGTCGTGAACTCCAACTGGCGACTGGGCGCGGAGAACGGCTTCGACAGCCTGCATATCTTCATTCACAAGGACACGACGCTGCGTCACTACCGGCATTTCAACTTCCCCATCGGCCACACGCCGTTGCCGGGGGCGGTGGAACTGGTGGAAGAGGCCGATGGGCCCAAGGGTGTGATCGACGATTTCGCCCAGCACCATCCGGTGTGGGAAGGCGTGATTGATGGCCGTGTCGTGGTGCGCGGGCCGCGCACGCCCAACGTCTCCGGTACCTCGGCTTCGGTCGGCACTTCCATCTGGCTGCCGGGTGTGCTGAAGGTCGCGGAATTCCCCGGTCCCGGCCTGACCCAGTTTGAATGGTATGTGCCGATGGATGACAAGACGCATCTTTACGTCCAGACCATCGGCTGCCCGGTCGCGTCGGAAGAGGATAAGCTGACCTTCGCCGGGGAGTTCGAATCTGTCTGGAAGCCGCACGGGCTGGATGGGTTCAACGGTGATGACATCTGGGCGCGCGAGGTGACGGAACCCTTCTACGCCGATGATTTCGGCTGGGTGGACGAGATGCTGTGCGAGCCGGATGTAACCATCCTGGAATGGCGCCGCCTGGCCGCCCGCCACGGCCGCGGCATCCAGACGCCCGCGCATCTGCGCTGAGGAGGGGGGCGCCGATAGGCGCCCTTCCTCTCTGCCGTCACCCCGGCGCAGGCCGGGGTCCAGTTTCGTAGGGCGAAGCGATTGGCAGTCTGGACCCCGGCCTGCGCCGGGGTGACGGAAAGTGCAACGTTAAGCCCCCCGCCCCCAAAGGATCACCCCCATGACCATCACTTCAAACTTCATCGACGCGGATGGCATCCGCACCCATTATCTGGAATCCGGGTCCGGCCCCGTGCTGGTGCTGGTACATGGCGGCGGGGCCGGGGCGGATAGCTGGGGCAACTGGAAGGATTGCATCCCGCATTTTGCCAAGCGCTTCCGCGTCATCGCGCCGGACATGATCGGTTTTGGCAAGACCGACAAGCCGTCGCCGGAAGCCTATGAATATGACCAGCCCGGCCGCGGCCGCCACCTGCTGGCTTTCCTGAAGGCAATGGGGATTGAGAAGGCCGCCCTGGTCGGCAATTCCATGGGGGGTGCCACGGCGATCAGCGTTACGCTGGCCGATCCGGACCGGGTCTCCAAGCTGGTGCTGATGGGCAGTGCCGGCCTGCCGATCCCGGAAAAGCCCTCGGCCCATCTGCTGCATAATCTCAATTATGATTTCACCCTGGACGGCATGCGCCGTGTGATCGGCGGGTTGACGGCCCCCGGATTCGTTCCGTCGGACGAGATGGTGCAGTACCGCTACGATATCGTCGATCCCCCGGAAGCCCGTGCTGCCCTGGCCGCCATCAATGGCTGGACCCGCAAGGGCACGCTGAATTTCGCCGAGGATGATCTGCGGTCGATCAAGCATCCGGTGCTGGTGGTCAATGGCAAGCAGGATGGCGTCTCCACCCTGGCCCGCGCCTACCGGTTCCTGGATCTGTTCGAGAATAGCTGGGGCTATATCGTGCCGAACTGTGGCCATTGGGCGATGATTGAGGCGCAGGCTGATTTCTGCGCCGCCGTCGATCATTTCCTGGATCTGGAGGTTTGAGATGCTGGCCCGTGAAGCGCCGCCCGGCGTGCATGAACTGATCGAGCATCTGATCCGTTCCCCCGCCGATCGGCCCTTGGTGAAAAGCGGGCCGGACGCCCTGTTCGACCGGTTCGGCGTGCCGGAAACGGTACGCCCGACCCTGCGCAGCGGCAGCCGGGATGAACTGTCGGCGCTGGGCATCCATCCCAACATGGTGGTGAAATGGCTGATCTGGTCGGGCCGGCCGACCATGCCCTTCTTCGCCATCAGCCATTATTTCGACCGGAGGTGAGGTCATGGGCAGGATTGTCGGCACTTATGCCATGTCGCATGTCCTGGGCACGCCCGAAGGGCTGGCCGAGCCATCGGAGCGGGTGTTCGAGGGGATGAAGGAGATTGGCCGCCGCCTGCGCGCCGCCGATCCCGAACTGATCATCGTGCTGACCAGTGATCATCTGAACAATTTTGAAATCAGGAAGCCCAAGCCGCTGGCTATTGGCACGGCTGACAGCTTCACGCCCTATGGCGATATGGGTCTGCCCACCACGCCGTTCCGCGGCAATGCCACGGTGGCACAGGGGCTGTTGAAGGCGGTACAGGCCGCTGGCATTGACATGCAGCCGGCGGCGGTGAAGCCCGATCATGGGGTGATGATCCCGCTGGGGATCGTCGATCCCGCCCACGCCATCCGCACCATTCCGCTTTACGTCAACACGGTCTGCGATCCTGCCCCGACCCCGGCGGAATGCTGGAAACTGGGCACCGTCCTGCGCCGCTATGTGGAAGAGGAATTGCCCGGTGATTTCCGCGTTGCCCTGCTGGCCGGCGGTGGCCTGTCCCACTGGCTGGGTGTGCCGGAGGAAGGACAGGTGAATGAGGAATGGGACCGATGGATCATGGAGGTGCTGACCAGCGGGCGCGGGGCTGAACTGGCAGCCCTGGAGAATGATGCCATCCTGCGCGATGGCGGCAATGGCGGGCTGGAGGTCAATGCCTGGATCGCCATGGCCGGCGCCGTTCCCGGTGCTGTGGGCGAAGTGATCTTTTACGAGGCTATTCCCGCCTGGGCCAGCGGTATGGCGGGGGTATCGCTCACCCCTGACCAAGGGTGACCATCACACCTCTATCAGCGCATAGGGCCTGCCGTCCGGCTTTTCCACGGGAGCGGCGACATTATAGACCGGTATGCCGCGGCGCGTCTGGCCGGCATAGGCGCCGCGATGGGCGTGGCCATGGAAAACGGCCCGCACATTGTCAAACCGGTCGATGGCTTCCGCAAAGCGGGAGGAGCCGAGAAAAGGCAGGATTGCCTCTGGCTCCCCCGCCACGGTGGCGGCGATGGGCGCATAATGCAGCATCACCACGATGTCGGGCGTATCCAGCATTTTGATGGCATGTTCCAGGCGCAGCGCTTCGTCTACTGCTTCCTGGGCGAAGGCTTTCGTTGCGGCTTCCCCGAAGGCATCCAGCATCTTGTCGTCGAAGCCGCCGCCAAAGCCCTTCACCCCCGCAAACCCCACACCTTTGATGGTGCAGACCTCGTTTTCCAGGAACTTGACGCCGGCCTCGCGCAGCACCTGCTCCACCTCCGCCGGTTGGCCGCTTTGATGGTCATGGTTGCCCAGCACGGCCAGCACCGGCACGGAACAGGCGCGCAGATCATCGGCCAGGGCTTCGGCCTCTGCCGCGATGCCGATATTGGTCAGGTCGCCGCACAGGCACAGCACGTCGGCGCGGGTGGAGATCTCCGCGAACATGTCGCGCCATTGCCCGCGCTGGCTGGGGGCGGCATGGACATCGCCAATGGCCGCCACACGCAGCTTCGCCTCAGGGGCCTCATCAAGCTGAAGGTCGTTCATGGCTTTTGCTCCGCGATATCGGTTTGGGCGGGCTGTACCGGCTGGGGGCGGGCGGCGCCGATCAGATCGGCAAACCCCCATTCCGCCACATCAATCTCGTAATCCACGGGGGAGAACAGACGGCCTCGGCAAATCTTCACCTGCGGGATCGGCAGGTCCGCATGTTCGGCGGCCCGGCGCAGCAATTCCGCATAGAGCCAGCGCGGCACGTTTTCCCGTTCAGACGGGTAGATGAAGCGGAAATTCAGCACATGGATCAGCAATACTTCCCAATATTGCTCCATGTGATTCAACAGCCGCTGCCAGTCGATCCGATCGGACTGCTTCAGGATCAGATGCGCGATATCGGCCCCGTCATAGCGGTGGCGCAGTTGCAGCAGGGCCTTGGACCAGATCATCTCTGTCGGTGGGGTAAGCTGCACCTCCACGCCATAATAGGTGGCGGTGTGGCTTTCATGGAACCAGGCGTCGGAGATGGGGACGACCGCGGCGCCGTTGGCGAAGATCACGTCGAAGAAGCAGTCGCCGCGACGCACCTTGGCGATCCAGCGTTCATCCTCGATTTCGGTCTGGAACCCTTTGCTTTTGAAATGCAGCAGGATACGGGGGAAGTCACCCGCCTTGCAGAAGATGTCCAGATCCTTGGTGGCGCGGTTGATGCCGGTATAGACATTCACGGCAAAGGTGCCGGCCACCAGGAAGGGGATGCCGCTTTCCGTCAGGATGCGCAGGCTTTCCGCATAGAACAGGTCTGCATCTGGCGGGGCGAGCCCGCTATCCGGTGGCGGTTCCCCGCGCAGACAGTCGCCCGATGCCAGGGGCAGGGACGGACTGGCCGCCCCGATATCCGCTGTCCTTATCGTTTCCGGTCCCACCACCGCCATACCCTTTCCTGGCCGACATGCCTGTGGGCTGGCAACGGGGCAGGGGGAGGCGGGGTTCCCCGGGGGTCAGGCTGCTTTCAGGGAGAAGTCGATCGGCACCACCAGTTCGATCCGGTCGGGCATATCCTCGGGCAGGGGCGGCAGGGGCTGTGCGCGGGCCAGCAGCTCCATTGCCTCGTCATTCAACAGCTTGTAGTTCGATTGCTGTTCCAGACGGGCGGCAACGACATGGCCGCCGCGATCCATCGTGAAGCGGACCATGACCACGCCCTGGTGGCGCAGCCGGCGCGCGGCCATGGGATAGCGTTTGGCCTGGTTCAGATGGGCCAGTAGCCGTGACATGTAATCCGCCGGCGGGGTGCCCTGGCTGGGGGGAGACACAGCGGTGGTGACAGGCGTGGGGCCAGCGTCGCTGGTGGCGTTCTGCTTCGGTGCCGGCGGGGCGGTGGCGACGGTGATTGCGTTGGGCCGTGGCGGCGCTTCCACCGCCAGCGGGATGATGGGCATCGCCACCTGGACCGGCGGCGGCTTCATCATGTCGGGCGCCAGGGTGGGGGCCGGCGGTTCCGGTAAGGGCAGATCCGGGGCCGGATTTTCCACCATGGTGACGGTAAGGGGGATATCCACCTGCTGCGGGACGACTACGCCCTGGTAAAAGGCGATGATGCCCACGGCGACATGGCCGGCGATGACCAGGGCCATGGAAAAGACCCGCCGCCCGGCCGGGGTCGACCGATCGACCGTCAACGACCATTGTGGCTTGAAGCTGGAAACATCCATTGCCATCGCGTGATCGGCCGGCATCCGCCTTGCTCTCTGGATCGGGTGGTAATTATAACGACTCTCAATATCATAACATATTGCACATCGCACCCGTAGCCCGATCATGGGTGACATGAAGCAACGACAGGTTATTACGCAGAAACTGGAGGAAAAGGGTGGGGGGAACGGTATCCCCCACCCGCAGGACCAGATGTGAACCCCTGTTGTGATGGCGTTCAGCCTGCCTTCACCAGATCAAGCGCCACGTCGGTGATCATATCTTCCTGCCCGCCGACCATGCGGCGGCGGCCCAGTTCCAGCAGGATGGTGCGTACATCCAGCCCATGGTCCTTGGCCGCCTTCTCCGCATGGCGCAGGAAGCTGGAATAGACGCCGGCATAGCCCAGGCTCAGCGTTTCCCGGTCTACCCGTACCGGGCGGTCCTGCAATGGCCGCACCAGATCTTCCGCGGCATCCATCAGGGCGAACAGATCGCAACCATGCTCCCACCCATAGACATCGGCGGCGGCGATGAACACTTCCAGCGGGGCGTTGCCGGCCCCCGCCCCCATGCCGGCCAGGGACGCATCCACGCGGATGGCGCCCGCCTGCACGGCGGCGATGGAATTGGCCACGCCCAGCGACAGGTTGTGATGGGCATGGATGCCGCGTTCGGTTTCCGGTTTCAGCAGCCGGTCATAGGCCTGCAGCCGGGCTGTCACCCCTTCCATGGTCAGGGCGCCGCCACTATCGGTGACATAGACGCACTGGGCGCCATACTCCTCCATCAGCTTGGCCTGTATGGCCAATGCTTCCGGGCTGCTCATATGGCTCATCATCAGGAAACCGGCGACATCCATGCCAAGGGCGCGGGCTGCTTCGATATGCTGGCGGGAGACATCGGCCTCCGTGCAATGGGTGGCAATCCGCACGGAACGCACGCCCAGATCAAAGGCCCGTTTCAGATCATGCACCGTGCCGATGCCGGGCAGCAGCAGGGTGGTCAGCTTGGCATGGCGTACCACCTCGCCCACTGCTTCGATCCAGGCCCAATCGGTGGCGGCGCCGAAACCGTAATTGAAGCTGGAGCCGGACAGACCATCGCCATGCGCAATTTCGATCGCATCCACCTTGGCCGCGTCCAGGGCGCGGGCAATGGTGCGGACATGGTCCAGGCTGTATTTGTGGCGGATGGCATGCATGCCGTCGCGCAGGGTGACGTCCTGGATATAGAGCTTGCCCTGGGGCTTTGTGTTTGCGGTCATGTTTTCCCCCTCAAGCCTGCTGCATCGCCAGACGCTCAGCCGTTTTCAGCGCGGCCGACGTCATGATGTCCAGGTTGCCGGCATAGGCCGGCAGGTAGTGCGCTGCCCCTTCCACCTCCAGGAAGACAGAGACTTTCAGGCCGGTGAAATGCCGGTCCATTTCCGGGATGAAGAGGGGGGCGTTGTCGCCGATGCTCTCAAACTGCACGTCCTGCTTCAGCCGGTAGCCCGGCACATAGGATTGCACCTCTGCCACCATCGCCTTGATGCTGTCGGATAGTGCCTGCCGGTCGGCTGTGTCACACAGGCAATAGACCGTGTCGCGCATGATCAGCGGCGGTTCCGCCGGGTTCAGCACGATGATGGCCTTGCCGCGTGTGGCCCCGCCCACCTGCTCAATGGCGCGGCTGGTGGTTTCGGTAAATTCATCAATATTGGCGCGGGTGCCGGGCCCGGCGGATTTGGACGCGATGGAGGCGACGATCTCCGCATAATGGACCGGGGCCACCCGCGCCACGGCGGCGACCATGGGGATGGTCGCCTGACCACCGCAGGTCACCATGTTCAGGTTGGGCGCCGACAGGTGCGCCGCCCCGTTCACAGGCGGGATGACATAGGGGCCGATGGCGGCGGGCGTCAGGTCAATCACCTGCTTGCCATGGGCGCGCAGCACCGCATCATGATGGGCATGCGCCTTGGCGGAGGTGGCATCGAAGACGATGCGGATATCGGCGAAGCCCGGCATTGCCACCAGCCCGTCGATACCGCCGGCGGTGACCGGCACGCCCAGGCGTGCCGCGCGCTTCAACCCGTCTGACTGCGGGTCGATGCCGACAAAGGCACCCACCGTCAGCACATCCGACAAACGCATGATCTTGATCATCAGGTCGGTGCCGATATTGCCCGATCCGATAATGGCGACGGGGATCTTGTCCCCCGGTGCGGTTCTGGCCAAACCCTGGCTCCCCATTTCCCGTTGGCGTCGCAAACACGACATGTAATATTGTCGGACAATCGTACAGCGACAAATCCATCGGGAAAAGGGGAGATTGCAGGATGCCGGATAAAGCGGGTTTCGCGATGATCGGTTTCGGCGCCATCGGGGCCGAAATTGCCGCGACCTTGAACCGGATCGGGGAGGCGGACACATGCAAGGCCATCCTGGTCCGCCCTGGCCGGAGTGCGCCGAAGCCCGTATTCGATGTGGAGGCCCTGATCGCAACGGCCCCGTCCGTGGTGCTGGAATGTGCTGGCCATGGGGCGATCACTGACTATGGACCTGCCGTGCTGCGCGCTGGCATCGACCTTGTCATCTCTTCCGTCGGGGCGCTGGCCGATCCGGCTTTGCGCGACCATCTGCACGCCGCAGAGCAGGCGGGCGGTGGACGGGCGCTGTTGCCGGCCGGTGCCATTGCCGGGCTGGACGGGCTGGCCGCCGCCCGCCTGATGGGCATTGATCATGTGACCTACACCTCCTACAAGCCGCCGCATGCCTGGGCCGGCACGGCGGCTGAACAGGTGCTGGATCTGGGCCATGCGGAGCCGGAGCGTGTTTTCTTTGAAGGCAATGCGCGGGAGGCCGCCCTCTCATACCCCAAGAATGCCAATGTCTCCGTTGCCATCGCCCTGGCGGGCATCGGGATGGAACGTACGCGGGTGCGGCTGGTCTCTTCCCGTCTGGTCACCGATCCGGTGGGGCTGATCGAGGCGGAAGGCCCGTTCGGCCGCTTCCATTTCGATATCTTTGCCCGCGCCGCGCCGGATAATCCCAAAACATCGGCGCTGACCGCCTATAGCCTGCTGCAATGCGCGCGTCTGGGCAATGGTCTGCCCATCTTCCGTCTTTTGTCTGATGTCATATGATATTCGTTCGCAGCTTGTTGCGCCAAACTGTGGTAAAAGGGCCCTGGCAGTCGTGTAACAAAGTATGTCAGAGGCCCAAATCGTGGATTACAGCGACCTGAAGATCATCGATAACCCCATGCTGGTCCGCGATCACGCGCTGGAGCGGCTGCGCACAGCCATTTCCACCGGCTTGTACCCGCCCGGTACCCGGCTGGTGGAGCGGGAATTGTGTGAGGCGCTGGGCATCAGCCGCACTTCCGTGCGCGAGGCGTTGCGCCAGCTTCAGTCGGAAAGCCTGATCGAGGTCGGCAAGCGTCGCAATATCGCCGTTGCCATCGTCACCGCCCAGGATGCCCACGACATCTATACGGTGCGTGAGATGCTGGAGACAGAAGCCGTGCGCCGGCTGGTGGAACGCGGCGATGCGGAACTGGTCAAGCGCCTGACCCGCATCCACAAGGATCTGCAAAAGGCGCTGAACAAGGGCAATGTCCAGCAACTCTCCCTGATGGCCGCGGAATTTTACGAGACGATTCTCCAGGGCAGCGGTTCCAAGGTTATCCATGATGTCGCTCGTCCCCTGCTGGCCCGGGTCAATTACCTGCGCCTGCGGTCGATGGGGGAACCGGGCCGCCTGGAACAGGGGATGCAGGAATGGGATCGGTTGATGGAGGCCATCCAGGCCGGTGATGCAACCCGTGCCGTGGAGGCCATGCGCACCCATCTGGCCAATTCCCGCAATGCCATTGTCGCCCGGCTTGAGGCGGAAGCGGCGGACGGGGCCCCCGTGCCGACACGGCGCAGTGCCGGGACGGCAGCCTGAGGGCAAACCATTCACTGACTGATTTTATGTTTGTCATACAAACATACAAAGATTACTCTGCCCTTCTCGTTACAGAAGGACGGAGTCCATGCAGTCTTTGGATCGGGTCATCATCGTCGGTGCCGGCCCCATCGGGGCCGTGCTGGCCTATGCGTTGCGTCAGCGGCATATTCCGGTCTGCCTGATCGAGGCGCTGCCCGAGCCGGAGATTGATTGCCGGGCCGCCTCCTGCCACCCGCCGACGGTGGCGATGCTGGATGAACTGGGTCTGTTGCAGGACGGGCTGGACCAGGGTCTGGTCTCGCCTGTCTTCCATTACCTGGACCGCGTGTCGGGTGAGCTGGTTGGCCGTTTCGATATCCGCGAGATGCGGCAGGTGCCGTCGCACCCCTATGTGCTGCAATGGGAGCAGTACAAGATCGTCCAGACCATCCTGAAGCGGTTGGAAGGGGATGATGGGGCGCAGGTGCGCATGTCCACCCGCGTCACCGCCATTGAGCAGACTTCCGACCGGGTGCGCGCCGTCGTTTCCGGCCCGGATGGGATGGAAATTATCGAGGGGCGTTATTTGGTGGGCTGCGATGGCGGCCGCAGCACCATCCGCAAGCTGGCGGAGATCGGGTTCGAGGGCTTCACCTGGCCGGAACGTTTCCTGAAGGTCGATACAAGATTCGACTTTTTCGGCCTGCGCGGTGATCTCTCCAACCGCAATTATTTCTCTGATCCTGATGAATGGATGAATCTGTTCAAGGCGCGCGGCCCGGACGGGGATGGCATGTGGCGCGCCGTCAGCCCGACCTTGCCGGAACAGACGGATGAGGAATTGCTGTCACCCGACGCCATCGAGGCGCGGCTGCAGAAATTCTGCCCCCAGCCGGGCCGGTACGAGATTGTCACCATCGCGCTTTACAAGGTGCATCAGCGCGTGGCAGCCACCTTCAACAAGGGACGGGTGCTGCTGGCCGGTGACGCCGCGCATGTGAATAATCCCGTCGGCGGCATGGGCATGAATGGCGGCATCCATGATGCCGTCAATCTGGCGGAGAAGCTGGAGCAGGTCTGGTTCCATGGCGGCGACGCGCCTGCCTTGTTCGACCGTTACAGCCGCCAGCGCCGCAAGGCCCAGACCGATTATGTCCAGGCACAGAGCATCCAGAACAAGAACACCCTGGGGGAAAAAGACCCGGTGGCGCGCAAGGCGAAGCTGGCCGATATCCGCGCCGCCTCACTGGACCCTGACCGGCATGATGCCTTCATCCGGCGTGCCTGCCTGATCGACAGCATGGTCGACGCTGACGCGACCTTGTGATTCCTGAAGCCTTTAATCCCGACCCTTCGGGATTAAAGGCTTCAGCGGCATGGGCCGCCGCCGCGCCCTTCCTTTGCGCCGATAAATCAACGCCGAACAGGCCAAACCCGAACAGGAGAGAGCAGATGGGCATTGCCCGCCACCCCCGCCCGCCGGAGCTGCAGGACGCGACGCTGGAACAGATCATGGATCGCTATGTCGCCCGTTTCGGCGATCGTGTGCCGGACTGGAATGCCTTTTCCGACGCGAATATCGAAGGCTATCGTCGGGCGCAGCACCGGTTCATCGGCGCCGGCGCTTCAGGCAAGCATGACGATGCCGGCATCGTCCCGGCCGGCAATTTCACGCTTTCCATCATGCTGGTGCCCCCCGGCCAGGGCAACGCACCGCACACGCATGAGGTGGAGGAAGTTTTCTTCATCCTTCAGGGGCGTTGCGTGGTCTTTATCGAGGATGAGGACGGCAACCGCCTGTCAAAGGAACTGGGGCCGTGGGAGATGATCTCCTGCCCTGCCGGGGTCATCCACGGCTATGTGAACGAGACGGAAGAACCCTGCCACCTGCAGGTGGTGCTGGGCCGGGGCCGACCGGACGTGGCCGGCTTTGCCGACCAGTCCCTGTTCGAGCGGCGCGAGGCGCATCTCCAGGGTTAAGCGGCAGCGTACCATTTCCGTTCAGCCGCCGGCCCCTGATCACAGGGCCGGCGGCTTTTTATTGCCTTTATCCGGCAATTTCTCCGGCCGCCTTTTCCTGTTCCAGTTGCTGCCGGTAGCGCCCGGCCAGCCAGGTGCAGAGGATCAACTGGATCTGGTGAAACATCATCAGCGGAAGGATGATCATGCCGACCTGGGCGGCAGGGAACAGCACGCCGGCCATGGGCACGCCCGACACCAGGCTTTTCTTGGAACCGCAGAAGATCAGCACGATCCGGTCTTCCCGCTTGAAGCCCATGGCCCGGCCGATCAGCATGGACAGGCCCAGCACAATGCCCAGCAGGACAAGGCTGGCAAGGGTGATCACCGCCAGATCCCGCCATTCCACCTTGTGCCACAGCCCGTCCACCACGGCGGCGCTGAAGGCGGAATAGACCACCAGCAGGATGGAGCCGCGATCGGTATAGGAAATCAGTTGCTTGTGCTTCTGCACGAAACGGCCGATCAGCGGCTGCAGCAGGTGGCCGGCCACGAACGGGGCCAGCAATTGCAGCATGATGGATTCCAGCGCGTCCAACGAGATGCCGGGCTGCCCCGTCGTGTGCATCAGCAGCCCGACCAGCACCGGCGTCAGGAAAATGCCCAGCAGGTTCGACGCTGACGCGCTGCAGATCGCCGCCGGCACATTGCCGCCGGCGATGGAGGTAAAAGCGATGGAGCTTTGCACCGTGGAGGGCAGCAGGCACAGGTACAGGATACCCATACCGATCGCAGGCGACAGGATGGACGGGGGCAACTGACCCATTCCCAGCCCCAGCAGCGGGAAAACGGCGAAAGTCATCGCCATTACCGTCAGATGCAGGCGCCAATGGCCGATGCCGGCCATGATCGCTGCCCGCGACAGCTTGGCGCCATGGAAGAAGAACAGAAGCGCGATGGCGATATTGGCGGCGATATCCGTCACCTCCGCCGCCTGTCCTTGTACCGGCAGCAATGCTGCCAGCGCCAGCACACCCAGCAGGATCAGCAGGAAAGGATCAAGGACGGAAAAGACAGAACGCTTCATGACGCGGGACCCTACGCTTTCTGACAGTCGATTGGCTTTACCCCGATCCGGCGTCATGCGCCAGCCCGTGCTTGCAGATGTTGGTATTATTGTCATACAAAGTCTACGTCAATCTCATCGGTTGGTGAATGATGCAGCCGGTGAAAGCCTTTCAGGGGGTCTTTGCAAATGTTCACCACCCGTCCGGAAATACGCGGCACGTTCGGCACCGTGACCTCCACCCATTGGATCGCGTCCCAGGTGGGGATGGCGATGCTGGAACGGGGCGGCAACGCCTTCGATGCCGCTGTGGCGGCGGGTTTCACGCTCCAGGTGGTGGAACCGCATCTCTGTGGCCCGGCGGGGGAGGTGCCGATCCTGTTCCATGCTGCCGCCAGCGGCCATACGGGCGTGCTGTGCGGCCAGGGGACGGCCCCGGCGGCTGCCAGCATCGGGCGGTTTCGCGATCTGGGACTGGATCTCGTGCCTGGCTCCGGTCTGATTGCGGCGGTGGTGCCGGGGGCATTTGGGGCCTGGATGCGGCTGCTGCTGGACCATGGCACCTTGCGGCTGGCCGACGTGCTGGAACCGGCGATCCATTATCTGGAAGCGGGGCACCCGCTGCTGCCCGGCGTGTCCCGGGCGCTGGCGGAGCTGGAACAGGCTTTCCACACCGAATGGCCCAGTTCCGCCCCGGTCTGGCTGCCCGGCGGCAAGGCGCCGCCGCCGCACAGCCTGTTCCGTAACCCCTATCTTGCCGCCACCTACCGCCGCATCCTGCGGGAAGCGGGGGAGGGCAGCCGGGAACAGCAGATCCTGCGCGCCCATGATGCCTGGTACAAAGGCTTCGTGGCGGAGGCGATTGACGGTTTCTGCGCCCATGAACCGCTGATGGATGCCAGCGGCCGGCGCCATCGGGGCCTGTTGACCGGGGCGGACATGGCCGGCTGGCAGCCGACCTATGAACAGCCGGTGACCCTGGATTACCACGGTTGGACCCTGTGCAAGACCGGCCCCTGGGGCCAGGGGCCGGTGCTGTTGCAGGCGCTGGATATTCTGCGGGGCTTCGATCTGGGCGCCCTTGGCCCCAACGATCCCGATTTCATCCATCTGGTGCTGGAGGCGATCAAGCTCGCCTTCGCCGACCGGGAAGCCTATTACGGCGACCCTGATTTTGTGGATGTGCCGCTGGGCCTTTTGCTGGACCCGGCCTATGGCGTGGCGCGGCGGGGGCTGATCGGCGATATGGCATCGCATGAATTGCGGCCGGGCCGGCTGCCCGGTTATGGCGATCAGGTGGACCGCATGCTGGCCGGCGTGCGCATGGCCGGCAGCACAGCCGGCGGGCTGGGCATTGGGGAACCGACCATGGCCCATCTGCGACCGACCGTGAAGCCCGGCGACACGGTGCATCTCGATGTGATCGACCGGTTCGGCAATATGGTGTCGGCCACCCCGTCCGGCGGTTGGCCGCAATCCTCCCCCACCATTCCGGGCCTGGGCTTCGCGCTCAACACACGGGCGCAGATGTTCTGGCTGGAGGAAGGGCTGCCCGGCAGTCTGGCGCCGGGCAAGCGCCCGCGCACGACGCTGACCCCCACTCTGGCCTTGAAGGAAGGCCGCCCGGCCCTGATTTGTGGCACGCCCGGCGGCGACCAGCAGGACCAATGGCAATTGATCTTCCTGCTGCGCCGTATCCATCACGGGCTGGGATTGCAGCAGGGCATCGACATGCCGCTGTTCCACAGCGTCCATTTCCCGGCCAGCTTCTTCCCGCGGGAGGCAATGCTGGGCGTCGCGGTGCTGGAGGAAAGTTTCGGTCCCGATACGATTGCGGAACTGCGCCGTCGCGGCCATCAGGTGGAAATCGCCCCCCCCTGGTCCGCCGGCCGGCTGACGGCGGCGGAGCGGGACGCCGACGGCATCTTGCGCGCCGCCGCCACCCCCCGGCTGATGCAGGCCTATGCCGTGGGGCGGTAGAGTTTGTCAGGGTTGAATGGGATTGGACATCGTTCTCACTACCGTCACCCATGCTGCGGCCGGGGTCCAGAATCACAAGCCCCGCGCTCTACGAACCTGGACCCCGGCCTGCGCCGGGGTGACGGTGGAGGTTGATCCAAACCGACGGTATTACCCCAGATGATGCACCCGCACCCCGTCCAGTTCCCTGGCGGCATCCACCACATAGCGATGATGGGTGAACAGGATCACCTGGGTTGCCGCGCCCAGTTCCGTCAGCGCTACCAGCCCGGCGGCAGTGCGCGGCTCGTCCGACGTGATGAACAGATCGTCGGCGATGAAGGGCAGGGGCGTGGCCTGGGCGATATGCGCTTCCACGGCGGCGATGCGCAGCGCCAGGAATAGCTGGTCGCGCAACCCCTCGCTCATATCCTGCACATGGGCGTCGCTGCCATCGCCGCGCACGCCCAGCAGCACCGGATGGTCGGCATCGCCATAATCCACCTTCAGATGTGTGACCGGGTTGCCGCCGCTGGCGGCCATGGCGGCCAGCACGGCGCTGGCCCGGCGCAGCAGCGGATGCTCGTTCCGGTCGCGATAGCGCTCCACCGCCAGCCCCAGCAGCAGGCCGGCAGCGCGCAGCCGCAGCCAGCGCTGTGCCACATCCGCCGCCTTCGCTTCTGCCGCGGCCGCATCATGGGCAGCTTCCCCGATCCCGGCGCGCTGGCGCAGGGCCTCCAGCGCCCGTTCGGCATCGCGCGCCTGGGCGGAGGCGTCGGGCAGGTCCTTCTGCAATTCCCCGATCATCATCGCTTTTTCCGCCAGATGGCGGCTCAGCGCGTCGGGGTCGCTATCGGCCAGATCGGTTTCCAGCTCGGCCAGGGTCAGCCCATCGCCGGCGCCGGCCAACTCATCCAGCACCGCCTTTTCTGCGGCCTGACGTTCCCGCCGGCGGGCGGACAGGGCGACCAGGGCGGGGATATCGGCTTGCGCGTCCAACCGGTGCAGGGTGCGCAGATCGTCCAATGTCGCCTGTGCGGTGGCAAGGGCGGTGCGGGCCGCCTTTTCCGCCGCTTCCGCCTTGCTCAATGCTTCCACCAACCCGGCATGGCGGGCAGCTTCCTCCCGCGCATCACGCAGCGCGTTGAACAGGATGGCCGGGTCGGCGGCGGCCTGTGCATCCAGGCGCGGCTCCAGCGCCAGGGCCTTGGTCGCCAGATCACGGGCCTGGGTGGTGAAGGCGGCAATATCCTCCCGCAGCCGGTCGATACGGTGGGCCAGATCGTGCCGGGCTTGTAATTGGGTGGCGATGTCCGTCCAGGCATCCAGGGCGGCTTCCGCCTCTGCCGCCCCCGCTTGGGCGGGCAAGCCAAGAATGGCCATGTCGCCGGCCCAGCCCTGGCGCCAGTCGGCCAGGGCGTCTTGTGCTGCCTGTTTTTCCCTTTCCGCATCCTTCAATTGCCGGTGGATGCGCTGCCGCTCCGTCAGGGCGCGGTGATGCTGGTCATAATGCTGCCGGCATTGCTTGACGGCGGTTTCCGCCCGGATGCGCAGTTGGGACAGGGCGGTTTCACCCGCCGCCGGGGCTTGGCCCGCCAGGACCAGGGCTTGGTGCAGATAATCGGCGCATTGCGCCATTTCCCGCCGCCGCTCGGCCAGCAAGGCGTGGGTCTGTTCCTGCGCTTCCAGCCGGGACAGGATATCGCCCGCCAGCCGCAGCCATTCCACCATGGCGGCGGGCTCCCCCGGCGTCACGGTGCTGGGTGCCCACAGGGATTGCCATTCGGTTGCCAGGGCCGCCTGTTCGGCGGTCAGCCGTTCCCCCAGCGCTTCAACGGCTTTCAGCCCGGTGCGGGCGTCGGCCAGATCGGCTTCCGCGCGCAGATGGTCGGCCACGCGCTGCGCCTCCCGCGCCCGGCGATCGACCAGATCGTCGGCTGTGCGCAGAGCATTTTCCAGCCGGGGTGCGGGGTCATTAGGCCCGAAAAAGGCTGACCATTCCGTTACCGGAACATCTGCCTTGTCCAGGAACCGCCGGCGGATCAGGGTCCAGCTCTGGTCCCGGTCGCGCCGCGCCTCGGCAATGGCGGTGGGGGTGGGCACATCGCCTTCCGCCTTCAGGGCGGCCAGGGTCCGTTCATGGCGGGTGATTTCCGCCTTCAGCGCGGTTTCTTCCGCCTGCTGGTCTTGGCGGGATTTGGCGATCTGGTCGTGTCGGGCCAGATGGCGCTCCACCAGCGTCAGGGCCGGCAAAGGCAGGGCTGACAGGGCGCGGGCATCGCCCTGCCAGCCGGTCAGCCGCCGGCACAGGCGGGCAAGCTGATCCTCCCGCTCCGCCATCTGGCGTTCGGCCTCTTGCAGCCGCGCTTCCGCGCCCAGCAGGGGCAAGGCTGCATTCAACGCGGCTTCGGCGGCGGCAGGATCACCCTCCACCGTACCGATATCGCTCTGTTCGGCCAGTTCCGCTTGTTGGGCGATGGCTTGCGCCCGCTTTTCCGCCGCGTCCCGGCTGCCTTCCAGCCGGGCAAGCCCCTTGATCCGGTCGCGGATGCGTGCAGCCAGTACCGGGGCGGGCAGGGCCTGTTCCAGACTGGCGGCATCTGTCCCGGTCCGGCCAATCCGGGCGGCCAGCAGGGCCAGCCTTTCATCCATCTGTTCCTGTTCCCGCACCCGGCGGGGCAGGTCGGCCCGGGCCTTGTCGATGGTGCCAACCTGCCGGAACAGTTCCTCAATCGCGGTTGCCAGGTCCGGCAGGCGCGGCGCGGGGCCGGCGGCGGCCAGATCGGCGGCGGCCTGGGCATGGCGTTCCACCGCCTCATCCGCGCGGCGATGCGCCTCCCGCAGCCCTGTTTCCGCGCGGCGCCAGTCGGCATCCAGCGTTGCCGGCAGGTCGGGCGCATCGGCCAGCCCTGCCAGTTCCTGCCCGATGTCCACCAACCGGGCCAGGATGGGTCGGACGCGGCGCTGGCGTTCCAGCCGCGACCGTTCCTGCTGGGCGGCGGCCAGATCGGCCTGGACCCGCGCCAGCTTTTCCGTGGCACTGGCAAGCTGGGCTTGCGCGGTGGCCCAGGCTTCGGCTTTGGTTGCCTCGTTCCGCATGCGGGCGGTGGCGGCCTGATGGGCGTCGAGTGCCTCGTAAAGCGGCTTGCTGGCCTGCTTGCGGGCGGGGGAGCCCAGCCGGTCGGCCTCCGCCGCCAGGGCCGTCGTCAGGTCGGTGATGCCGGTCAGGCCGCTGCCGGCCTGGAACAGGATGCGCGCCAGATCGCCGCCGGCTGCCAGCATTGCCTCCCCGCCTTGGCGCAGGCGCGGATGATCCAGGCCGAACAGCCGTTCAAAATCCCCCCGGTCGATCCCGCCCAGCAGGGGGGCCAGCAGCCCATCCGGCAGTTCGGTGATACCGTCCCCGGCCAGCAGCGTGCGAGTGCGGCCCTTGCGGCGCTTGATGTCCAGCACATCCCCGTCGGGCTTGCGCAGGCTGGCGCCGATGCGAAGTGCGGCATTGCCGTGGCGGAAGCCCAGGCGGGTCCGTTCCGGCACGCCGAACAGCAGGTCGCAGATGGCGGCAAGGGCGGTGGATTTGCCGGCCTCATTGGCGCCATGCACGATATGCAGCCGCGCCTCGCCGGACAGGTCCAGGCTATAGCCATCGAAATGGCCGTATTTCTCAAGGTCCAGACGGTCGATACGCATTACCGGTCCCCCGACAGGCGGGCCAGCAGCAGGGCTTCCGCATCTTCCAGAATGGTGGCGAGCAATTCGCCATCGTCCACACCGTCCCAGCCGGCGGCGGCCAGCGCCCCTGGCGGCAGTTTGTGGCGCAAGGCGGCCAGATCGTCGGCCAGGGGGGCCAGGGCGGTGCCATCGGCGCGCAGGTCGCGGATGGTGGCGGCCAGTTCGGCCAGCGCATCCCCACCCAGCCCGCCATGGGGGTGCGGGTCACGGGTACGGACATCGATTTTCTCAATCCAGATATCGCCGCCGGCGCGGCTGGCGGCGACCTCAACCTCTGCCGCCAATCGTTCCGGTTCCGATTTCAGCCAGCCGTGAAGGGGCGTCTGGCCGGTCAGGATCAGCCGGGCGGCAAGGCCGCGCCCATCGGCATCGGTGGTGGCGCGGGCAAAGGACGCCAACAGCGCCTCCCCCAATGCTTCCAGACTGTCCAGCCCGTCCGCGGCGATCTCCAGCCGGGCCCAGCGCACCTCGTCCAATACCAGGGCTTCCACTTTGGTGATCCGGCCCTGATCGGTATGGACCAGGGTGGCGCCTTTCGGCCCGGCCTCATTAGCGTGGCGGCCCTGCAGGTTGCCTGGAAAAATGATCCAGGGGTCTTCGCACAGGACCGCGCGCTCATGCACATGGCCCAAAGCCCAGTAATCATAGCCCTTTGCCGTCAGGTCGGTCAGGGTGCAGGGGGCATAGGGCGCGTGGCCCGGCCGGCCATCCAGGGCCGTGTGCAGCACGCCGATATTCAGCATGCCCGCCACGGGCGGGGGATATCCGGTCACCAGATTATCGGTGACATGGCGGGTGGGAAAGCTGCGGCCATGCAGCGCCACGCCCAACGCCTCCAGCCGGATGGTTTCCGCCTTGCGGGTGGTGAAGGTCTGCACATTGGCCGGCAGGGTCAATTGCCGGGTCATCAGGCTTTCGGCATCATGGTTGCCGCGCAGCAGAATGACCGGGATGCCGGCCCGTTCCAGCCGTGCCATCTGTTCAGCGAAGAACAGGCCGGTCATGAAGTCGCGCCAGTCGCCATCATAGAGATCACCGGCGATGATCAGAAAACCCACCTGCTCCGCCAGGGCGGTATCGACCAGCCGCACCAGGGCGCGGCGGGTGGCGCCGATCAGGTCGTCGGCGCGGGCGCCGGCCCGGGCTGCCAGCCCCAGCAGGGGACTGTCGAGATGGATATCGGCGGCATGAAGAAAGCGCATCAAAACCCTTCGGGGTGACGGGCGGTCCCCATACCTACCGGTTGAAAGCCCCTGGGATCAATAGGGGCTTCCCACGGCTTTCATCACCCGACGCGGATACGCCCGACAAAAGCCTCCACCTCATTATCCGCTTCCTTGGCGCGGTCACGGACATCGGCGGCGCTGTCCAGGGCCATTGCAGCGGCCTCCGTCACCATCATAACCTTCTCTGCAATGCCCTGGATGGCGCGCGACGCATCATCGGTGCCGCGCGCTGCCTCATCCACATTACGCGCGATCTCCTGGGTGGCAGCGGTCTGTTCCTCCACCGCCCCGGCAATGGCCGTGGCGGTTTCGTTGATGGTGCGGATGGTGCCGGCAATACCGCCAATAGCGGTTGCGGCATGGGCGGAGGTCTGGCGGATACTGCCCACCAGATCAGCGATCTCCTCCGTCGCCTTGGCGGTCTGGGTCGCCAGATTCTTCACCTCCGCCGCGACGACGGCAAAGCCCTTGCCGGCTTCCCCGGCACGCGCAGCCTCAATCGTGGCGTTCAGCGCCAGCAGGTTGGTCTGGCTGGCAATTTCGGAAATCAGGCCGACCACATTGCCGATGCGGTCGGCACTTTGTGTCAGCAGGTCCACGGTGCCAGTGGCGGCCCCGGCCTCTTCCGCCGCGCGGGCGGCGATGCCGGCGGACATCTGCACCTGGGTGCCGATCTCCGCGATGGAGGCGCGAAGCTGTTCGGCCGCCGCCGCCACCGTCTGCACATTGGCAGCGGCTTCTGTCACCGCGGCGGCACCCAAGGCGGCGCTCTGCTGGGTGTCGGCGCAATCCTGCGACATCATGTTGGACTGGTCCACCAGCGATGCGGCGGCCCCGCTCATCCGGCTCAACAGGCTGCCCACCTCCTGCTCGAACTGGGCGGCCAGGGACTGCCGCTCCATGCGGCGCTGTTCCGACATGGCGGCTTCGCGCTGCGCATTCTCCGCCCGTAATTGTTCTGCCGCCTTCAGCCCGTCGCGCATGTCGCGCAGGGCTTCCGCCATGTGGCCGATCTCGTCATGATGGTCCAGATGCGGGATGTCGGCTTTCAAATCACCCCGCGCGATGGCGCGCATGGTTCCGGTCAGGCGCAGGATCGGGTTGGCCACCCCATTGCCAAGCCCGTAGAACGCGGCGGCCGCCAGTACGGTCAGGACCAGCGCAATCACGATCATCGGCGTCAGGGTTTGTGTCACCGCGTCGGTAATCACCTGCGTTGGCAGGGTCACCAGCAGGGTCCATTGCTCTGGCACGCCGGCAAAACGGATGGGATAGGCCAGGACCAGCCGTTCCTGCCCTTCCAGTTCCAGCGTGTCCATGGCGGGTTGACCGGGGCTGGCGCTGTTGATCAGCGCCATCAGCCCAGGCGCTTCTACCGGGCGGTTCAGTTCCGCCGCCTGAGGATGGACAACCCAATGGTTGTTTTGCGCCAGCAGGCGCACATCGCCGGCCCCCAAAGGGTGCATGCTGGCAAATTGCTGTTGCAGATCGGTCAGCGCCAGATCGGTGGTGGCGATACCCACGGCTTTGCCGTCCCTGCGGATGGGGGCGGAGGCCGTGACCATCAAGACGTCCTTTCCCTCCACCGGGTAGATATAGGGTGGGGTCAGCAGTGACCGGTTCTGTTGCAGCGGGTCCAGATACCATTGCTGGATACCCGCCTCCACCGTCATCACCAGGGCTTCAATGCCGACGGTGCCGTCGCTTTTATTGAAAAAATAAGGTGCGAAGCGGCCTTTTTCATCCGCCCCCGGCGTGCCGACACTGGCGGCATCCAGGCCGTCCAGGGCGTCCGGCTCAAAAGCGATTGTCACACCGACGATGCCAGGCGCTGCGGCCACGAGACGGGTTGCCTGGTTGATCAGGAGGGGACGGCTGAAGCCGGGATCGCCCAGACCACCCTCTGCGGTGGCGGTCACCAGGGCGACATTGCGCAGTGCCCGTTCGACTGTGTTGGCGGCAATCAGCGCATAATTTTCTGTCCCCTCTTGCAGGGTCTGGGTGACATCGGCCTTTGTGGACCGGTAGGTGAGGAAGGCGGAAGCAGCGGTCAGGCTGGCACCAAGCACGATGCAAAGCCCGATCCCGGAAAGGACCAGCCGCGTTTTCAACGATGAACGTAACAACCCAATCATGTGCTGCCCCCCTGAACCATTGGTTGATCGGTGAAGGCGGTCCGCTGCTGCGGGGTGTTCAGATTACATAGAATTATGACAGTCGCTGCATCGCAACAGCCCTTCTTGAGCCCATCCTGAAACTTTTGGTCATTGTTGCCATGATGCCAGCCCATGGGCTTTCCCTTGATCCCCCCGGATGCCCGCGCTAATACCGGACCATCGATGGTTCCCCCCGGCAGCGGGGGGTGAAAAGGGAACATGGTGCGGTGCCCCTAAAAGGGCGCCAAATCCGTGGCTGCCCCCGCAACTGTAAGCGGATAGCGTTGCCCGACATGGCCACTGGGAAACTGGGAAGGCCGGGTAAATGCCGTGACCCGCAAGCCAGGAGACCTGCCATCGGCAATGCGTCGCGCGGCCATTGGGCGGGGTGCCCCGGTGGGACGGTCAACCGTTTCGCGTTGGCGCTTCGGCAGTCCTGGCCGGGGCGGATATGACTACCCGCACCTTCCTTCCAGGCTCCGAATTCGTCCTTTTGCGAACGGAGTTCCTGAGTTCATGCGTACTTCACAGACTTTCCGCCGGCATATGCTGCCTGCCCTGGGGCTGGGTGTGCTGATGGCTCCCGCCCTTGCCCTTGATGCCGCCGCCCAGGCCACGACCGAGGTGGCGGAACTGGTGGTCACCGCCAACCGCATCCCGACCGAGGCGTCGCGCGTCGGCTCCAGCGTCAGCATCATCGATGCGGCGGAGATCGAGCGGCGCCAGCAGGTGCAGGTGCTGGACATGCTGAAGCGCGTGCCCGGCGTTTCCATCTCCCGCAATGGCGGTTTCGGCTCCACCTCCACCCTGCGGCTGCGCGGGTCGGAAGCCGGCATGGTCAAGGTTTTGATCGACGGGGTGGAGGTGAATGACGCCGCCGGTGCCAATAATGAGTTCGATTTCAACAGCCTGCTGACGGTTGATATCGAGAAGATCGAGGTGCTGAAAGGCCCGCAGAGCGCGCTTTACGGCAATGACGCCATGGGCGGTGTGATCAATATCATCACCCGCAGCGGCGATGGCGCCCTCCGCTTCACGGCCCTGGCCGAAGCCGGTTCCTACGGTACCTTCCGCCAGCAGGCTGGCGTGTCGGGCCGCAGCGGCAATACCAGCTTCGCGCTGACCGGGAGCAATTTCACCACCGACGGTTTCTCCCGCACTTTCGCCGGGCCGGAAAAGGATGGCAGCGATGCCCGCTCCGTCAGCGGCAAGCTGGGGGTTGAGGCGACGGAGCTGCTGCGCTTCGATTTCAGCGGCGGCTGGTCCTGGCTGGATACGGAATATGATCCGTTTGGCGCCGATGGTGCCGCCGCGCAGGAGAAAGAGACCTGGCAGGGCCGCGCTGCGGCTGATCTGTCACTGCTGGAAGGCAGCTTCACCAGCAATCTCGCCGTCTCTCTCGCCAGCACCAAGCGTGATTTCGACGAACCGACCGGCTGGTACGTTGCCTCCACCTTCGACAGCCTGCGCAAGGCGCTGGACTATCAGGGCAATCTGCATTTCGGGCGCGATACGGCCACCTTCGGCCTGTCGGTGGATGAGGAGGATGCCAAGACCACCAATACAAGCGCCTTTGGTCTTGAACCCGGCATTGACGATGACGTGACCACCAAATCCGCCTTCATCCAGTATCAGGCCCAACTGACCGATGATCTGACCGTCACGGCTGGTGGCCGCGTGGATGATCATGAGGCTTTCGGGTCCAAGGCGACTTACCGGTTCACGGGGGCCTATATCGTCCCGGCAAGCGGCACCATCCTGCGTGCTTCCTACGGCACTGCCTACAAGGCACCGACGCTGTACCAGCTTTACGAGCCCAGCTATGGCAATGCCGACCTGCGACCGGAAGAGGCCAGGGGCATGGATGCCGGCATCGAGCAGCCTTTGCTGGACGGGAAGGTGACGCTGGGCGCCAGCCTTTTCCGTACCCATTATGACAATCTCATCGGCTTCTCCTCTGCCTATGTGAATGTCGCCAAGGCCCGGACGGAAGGCGTGGAACTGACCTTTGAGGCCAAGCCGCTGGAAAGCCTGCTGCTGTCCGCCAATTATACCTATCTTGACGCCACGGACCGGATATCGGGCCGTGACCTGCCCCGCCGCCCGCGCAATACGGTCAATGCCAGCATCGACTGGTACGCCACCGATGCGCTGCTGCTGGGGGCGGCCCTGCGCCATGTCGGCAAGCAGCGGGATACGGCCTCGGCTACCACCGCCATCCTGGACCGCTACACCACGGTGGATGTCACCGCGCGGTGGAAGCTGCGGGAGAGTGTCAGCCTGTTCGGTCGGGTCGAGAATATCGCGGACAAGGAGTATCAGGAAGTTCGCACCTACCGCACGCCGGGCCGGTCGGCCTATGGCGGCGTGTCGGTGAGCTTCTGATGCGGTGGGCGGCCCGATATTTCCTCGCGGCCGCCCTGTCGGTCGCGGGGAGTACCCTGGCGTTGGCGGGGGAGGGGGCGGCGCATCCCCGCGTCGTCTCCCTCTCGCTCTGTACCGACCAGTTCGTGCTGGCACTGGCCGATCCCGGTCAGATTGCCGGGCTGACGGCCAAGGTGGGCGATCCCGTCCTGTCACCCTATGCCGCCCGTGCCGCCGGCCTGCCCTTGCATGATGGCACGGCGGAAACGGTGCTGCTGCTGAAGCCCGATCTGGTCATTGCCGGCACCTTCTCCCGCGGACAGACGGTCACGATGCTGGAACGGTTGGGCGTGCCGGTGCTGCGCCTGCAAACGGCCCGGACCCTGGCCGATATCCCGGCGCAGGTGGAACAGGTGGCCAATGCCTTGGGGCGAGGGCAGGAAGGGGCGGCCCTGGCCGCTGACCTGCGCGCCCGGCTGGTGCCATCCGGCCATAGCCTGGGCACGGCGGCGCTTTACCGGCCAGGGGGAGAAGTGCCGGGCACCCGATCCATCGTCAATGACATGATGGCAGCCGCCGGGCTGACCAATATTGGCGGGCGGATCAGCGGTCGGCCCAATGGAAGGGTGGCGGTGGAAAGCCTGGTGCTGGACCCGCCCGACCTGCTGGTGGTGGATAGCCGCCGCCCCGACCGGCCCGGCATCGGCCAGTCGGTGATGGAACATCCGGCCCTGTCGGGCCAGCATGCCGCCGGTGCCATGGCGGTGGCGGAATTTCCGCTGCTGTACTGGCTGTGCAGCAGCCCGGCTTCCATCGACGGGGTGGGGGTGCTGGCCGGGCGCGCCACCCAGGCCCTGGCGATGCGGGAGGGGGCACAATGAACCGCCGTGACATGATGCTGATCGGCGGCCTGTCGCTGTTGCTGGCCGTGCTGCTGGTTGCCTCCTTCCTGGTCGGCCCGGCACCGATTGCGGCGGGGGATCTGCTTTCCGGACTGATGGGGGGACAGGAAGGGCCGGTGGCCCTGATCGCCCAGGAAATCCGCCTGCCCCGCGCCTTGCTGGGCGCGTTGGTCGGCGCCGCGCTGGGCATGGCGGGGGCGGCCTTGCAAGGCTATCTGCGCAACCCGCTGGCGGAACCGGGATTGATCGGTGCCTCATCGGCTGCGTCCTTCGGGGCGGTGCTGGTGATCTATTTCGGCCTGTCGGCTGCCTATCCGCTGGCCCTGCCGCTGGCGGGCATTGCCGGGGCCGGGGTGGCGGTGCTGCTGATCCAGGGGCTGGCGGGGCGTGATGCGTCGGTGCTGATGCTGATCCTGGCCGGGCTGGCGGTGCAGACCATGGCGGCATCGCTGACCTCGCTGGCGCTGAACCTCGCCCCCAACCCGCATGCGGCCCTGGAAATCGCCTTCTGGCTGCTGGGCAGCCTGACCGACCGCACCATGCAGCATCTGGTCGTGGCATCGCCCTTCATCCTGGCGGGGCTGTTGTTGCTGGCCTCCAGTGGCAAGGCGCTGGATGCGCTGGGCCTGGGGGAGCGGACGGCGGCCAGCATGGGTGTGGATCTCACCTCCCTGCGGCGACGGACCGTGCTGGGCACGGTGCTGGCGGTGGGGGCAGCGGTGTCAGTTACCGGGGCCATTGGCTTTATCGGACTGGTGGTGCCGCATCTGCTGCGCCGGGTGACAGGGCATCAACCTTCCCGCCTGCTTTGGCCCAGTGCGCTGGCCGGGGCCTGCCTGCTGCTGGCGGCCGATCTGGGCGTGCGGCTGGTGCCGACGAATGACGAGTTGAAGCTGGGCGTGGTCACCGGTCTGGTGGGCGCCCCCTTCTTCTTCCACCTGCTGCTGAAGACAAGGGCGGAAATGCGATGAGTATGCTGCAGGCCACTGGGCTTCACGTCGCGCGGGGGGGACGCCCGGTTCTGAACGGTGTGGATTTCGCCGTGGCGGGCGGGGAATGTGTGGGCCTGATCGGCCCGAATGGCGCGGGCAAATCCACGCTGCTCTCCGTGCTGGCCGCCCTGTTGCCCCCGGCGGCGGGGGAGGTGGCGCTGGAAGGCCGCGCGCTGGCCGACTGGCCCCGCCATGAGCGGGCACGCCGCATCGGCTATCTGGAACAGGGGGCCGCCAGCCACTGGCCGCTGCGCGTGGACCGGGTGGTGACCCTGGGCCGCCTGCCCCATGCCGGCCCCTGGGGTGGGGAAGGGGCGGGCGACCGTGCCGCCATCACCCGCGCCATGCGCCAATGCGAGGTGGAAGGGCTGGCTGAGCGCATCGTCACCACCCTGTCCGGCGGGGAGCGGGCGCGGGTGATGCTGGCCCGCGTCCTGGCGGGGGAGCCGTCGATCCTGCTGGCCGATGAGCCGGCGGCGGGCCTGGACCCCCACCACCAGCTTCAGGTGATGGAATTGCTGGCTGGTTTGGCGACCGGGGGCATGGGCGTGGTGGTGGTGCTGCATGATCTCAGCCTCGCCATGCGCTATTGCACCCGGCTGTGCCTGCTGGACGAGGCCGGGCGCGTGGCCGCCGACGGGGTACCGGAAAGCCTGCTTGAAAGCGGGATTATCGAGCAGGTCTATGGGATTGAGCTGCTGCGCGGCAGCCGCGACGGCATCCCTTATGTCCTGCCCTGGAAGCAGCGGGGTATGGGATGAGTGCGTCTGACCTGACCCTGATCCTGGGTGGTGCCCGGTCGGGTAAAAGTGCGCTGGCTGAAGGGCTGGTGACGGCCCTGCCATCCCCCTGGACCTATATTGCCACCGCCCAGACCTGGGACGAGGAGATGCGCCAGCGCGTGCGCCACCATCGCGAAAGCCGGGTGCCCGGCTGGATCACGGTGGAGGAGCCGCTGGACCTGCCCGGTGCGCTGCGTGCCGCCGATGAGGCCGGCCATCCCGTGCTGGTGGATTGCCTGACCCTGTGGCTGACCAACCTGATTTTGCGGGAAGGCGATGTCGATGCCGATAGTGCCGCCCTGCTGGCCGTGCTGCCCACCTTGCGGGTGCCCGTGATCCTGGTTTCCAACGAGGTGGGGCTGGGCATCGTGCCCGATAATCGTCTGTCGCGGGAATTCCGCGACCGGGCGGGCCGGCTGCACCAGGATGTTGCCCGCATCGCTGGTCGCGTGCTGTTTGTTGCCGCCGGCCTGCCTTTGACCCTGAAGGGAGTTCCCGTCCATGGCTGATCCCGTCAATACCGCCGAGGCGGAGCGCCACCGGTTGAAGATGCAGAAGCGCAAGGCGCTGATGGATCGCCGGGTTGCCGAACGCCAGCACGAAAAGGGCCTGCTGATGGTCCATACCGGGCCGGGCAAGGGCAAATCCACCGCCGCCCTGGGGCTGATGCTGCGGGCGGCGGGCCATGGCTTCCGCGTCGGCTTCATCCAGTTCATCAAGGGTGCCTGGGCGACGGGAGAACAGGTGGCGCTGGAACGGTTTGACGATCTGATCGACCATTACGCGATGGGGGAAGGCTTTACCTGGGAAACGCAGGACAAGGCGCGCGATATCGCCGCCGCTGGCCGGGCCTGGGACAAGGCCCGCGCCATGATGGCCGATCCGCGCTATCGGCTGGTGGTGCTGGACGAGATCAATCTGGCACTGCGCTATGATTATCTGCCGGTGGAAGAGGTGGTGGCGACCCTGGTCTCCCGCCGGCCCGACCTGCATGTGCTGGTTACCGGCCGCAATGCCAAGCCGGCCTTGATGGACGCTGCCGATCTGGTGACGGAGTTCCAGGCCGTCAAACATCCGTTCAATGCCGGCATCAAGGCGCAGGCGGGTATTGAGTTTTGATCCTTTCACAATCAGGCCTGTCATGACCCGCCCCCCCGCTTTGATGATCCAGGGCACCGGATCGGATGTTGGCAAGTCGCTGCTGGTGGCAGCCCTGGCGCGGGCCTTTGTGCATCGCGGATTGCGGGTGCGGCCCTTCAAGCCGCAGAACATGTCCAATAATGCTGCCGTCACCCCGGACGGGGGGGAGATCGGGCGGGCGCAGGCCCTGCAGGCGCGGGCCTGCGGGGTTGCGCCCTCTATCCATATGAACCCGGTGCTGCTGAAGCCGCAGAGCGATATCGGCGCCCAGGTCATTGTGCAGGGGCGGATGGTGGGCACGTCGCGCGCTGCCGATTACCAGCGTCGCAAGGGGGAATTGCTGGCTGCCGTGCTGGACAGTTTCACCCGCGTCGGGGAGGGGGCCGATCTGGTGCTGGTGGAAGGGGCCGGCAGCCCGGCGGAGATCAATCTCCGCCCGCGAGACATTGCCAATATGGGCTTTGCCCGGGCCGCGAATGTGCCGGTGATCCTGGCCGGTGATATTGACCGGGGCGGGGTGATCGCCAGCATCGTCGGCACCCATGCCGTGGTGGCACCGGAAGACCGGGCCATGATCCGGGGGTACCTGATCAACAAATTCCGGGGTGATATAAGCCTGTTCGATGATGGGTTGGTGGAGATCACCAACCGTACCGGCTGGCCCTCCTTCGGTGTGCTGCCCTTCCAGCCTGCCGCCGCGCGTCTGCCGGCGGAAGATGCGGTGGTGCTGGACCAATGGCGCACCGGCGGGCCATTGGGGGGCAAGGACGGCAGGCAACTGCGCATCGCCGTTCCCATGCTGTCCCGCATTGCCAATTTCGATGATTTCGATCCGCTGCGGCTGGAACCGTCGGTTGCCATCACCATGGTGCCGCCGGGAAGACCGCTGCCGCTGGATGCCGATCTGATCATCCTGCCCGGCAGCAAGGCGACCATTGCCGACCTTCAGTTTTTCCGTGCCCAGGGCTGGGATATCGACCTGATGGCCCATGTCCGGCGCGGTGGCCATGTGCTGGGCATTTGTGGCGGCTACCAGATGCTGGGCCGCCATATTGACGATCCGGACGGGATTGAGGGGCCGCCCGGCGGGGTGACGGGGCTGGGCCTGCTGGATGTCACCACGGTTCTGACCGGCACCAAGGTGCTGACGGCGGTATCCGGTATCGATGCCAGCGGCACCGTCCCCTTCACGGGCTATGAAATGCATGTCGGCGTCACCCAGGGGCCGGGCCGCGACCGGCCCTTGCTGCATCTGCCGGGCGGGCCGGAAGGGGCCCGCAGTGCCGATGGCCGGATCGCGGGCTGCTATATCCACGGCCTGTTCAATGATGATGGCTTCCGCCGCCATTTCCTGGCCGGCTTTGGCACCATCGCCGGGCTTGCCTATGACAGCACGGTGGATGCTGCGCTGGATGAACTGGCGGCGGCGTGCGAACGGCATCTGGATATGGACGGGCTGCTGCGCTGTGCCCGCCAGCCGGGATGTTAAACCCAGCCCCCCCAGGCCCAGAGCAGCGCCAGCAGCCACAGCAGGCCCAGCGAGCGCACGTAAAGCCGCAGCGCTTTTTCAATGTCGGTGGCCCCGGCATCGGCCCTTCCATCGCCCATCCAATGATCATCCACGACATGGCCGGCATAGCGGCGCGGTCCTGCCAGCCTCAACCCCAGCGCGCCGGCCATGGCCGCTTCCGGCCAGCCGGCATTGGGGCTGCGATGGTGGCGGGCGTCGCGGCGAACGGCAGCCAGGGCGGCGGCCGCGCTGGCTCCCCTGGTCATGCAGGCGGCCCCCGCCAGCAGCAGCGCCGTCAGGCGGGAGGCGGGCAGGTTGACCAGATCGTCCAGCCGGGCGGCCGCCCAGCCGAACGCCTCATGCCGTGGCGTGCGGTGGCCGATCATGCTGTCGGCGGTATTGATCGCCTTATAGGCCAGGATGCCAGGCAGCCCGCCCACGGCCAGCCAGAAGGCCGGTGCCACCACCCCGTCGGAAAAATTCTCCGCCAGGCTTTCAATGGCAGCGCGGGACACGCCGGCCTCGTCCAGGCTTTCCGGATCGCGGCCCACAATATGGGCCACGGCCTGCCGTCCGCCGGTCAGTCCGCCCTTGCGCAACCCTGCCGGCACGGCGGCGACAAACCGGTAAAGGCTGCGCTGGGCCAGCAGGCTGGAGGCCAGCAGCGCCAGCAGCACCATGCCCGGCCATCCGGGCAGCAGTGCCAGCACAAGGGCTTGCAGGCTGATACCGATGGCAACAGCCCCTCCAACCAGGATCACCACGCTGACAATGCCGGCGGCGCGACGGCGGGCGGGGGCTTGGTCTGGCTGGTTCAGATGCCGGTCCAGGGCAGAAATAACTGCGCCGATCCAGACCACCGGATGCCTGATGGCACGGTAGAGCGGATCGGGATATCCGGCCAATGCTTCCAGCAGCAGGGCGAGCGACAGCAATATAGCCAGGGGAAGGGAATCGGTCATGATGGGCCCAGCCATTAGCATGGATCAGCCGGCAGTGCAGCCCCGTCAGGGCGTGCTGGTGCATGGTGGCGATCTGGCCGATGCCGCTTCCCTGTTCCCCCAGGCGCCCGGCCCCTGGATCGACCTTTCCACCGGCATCAACCCCTGGCCCTATCCTGTGCCCGACCTGCCGGGCGCGAGCTGGACCCGTCTGCCGGGCAAGGCGGCGGAAGCGGCCTTGCTGCGTGCTGCGGCGGATGCCTATGGCGTACCGGACCCTGCCTTGCTGGCGGCGGCCCCCGGATCGCAGATCCTGATCCAGACCCTGCCTTTCCTCCGCCTGCCGGGCACGGTTGCCATCCTGTCCCCCACCTATGGTGAACATGCACCGGCCTGGGAACGGGCAGGGCATCAGGTCAGCCTGATCCACACTTTGCCCGACCCGGATAAGGGGCCGCTGCCCGATGTGCTGGTGCTGGTCAATCCCAACAATCCGGATGGCAGGCTGATCGTCCCGGATATCCTGCTGCGCTGGCAGGAAAGGCTGGCCGCCAGAGGCGGATGGCTGGTGGTGGATGAGGCCTTTGCCGATCTGGTGCCGGAAAGCAGCCTTGCCCCGTATGCCGGGCGGGAAGGGCTGGTGATCCTGCGTTCCTTTGGTAAATTTTTCGGGCTGGCCGGGCTGCGGCTGGGCTTTCTGGCAGCGCCCGTCTCCCTGGTGCAGGCGTTGACCGGGAGGCTTGGCCCCTGGGCCGTGCCGGGGCCGGCCCTGGAGCTGGGGGCCATGGCCCTGGCGGATCGGCCCTGGCAAGACAGGATGCGGGGTCAGCTGGCACAGGCACGGGCGGGACTGGATGCGATCCTTGCCGGTGGCGGGCGGGAGATTGTCGGCGGCACCGACCTCTATCGCCTGATCCGTTTGGAAGACGCGCCCGACCTGTTCACCCGGTTGGGACAGGCGGCTATCTGGGTCCGCCGGTTCCCGGACCGCCCGGACTGGCTGCGCTTGGGCTTGCCCCCGGACGTGGCGGCGATGGAACGGCTGGCCGGAGTTTTGCGGCTGTGATTTTTCCACCGCCGGGCCAATCCGGCTTGGCGGTAATTATATGCTTAATATATCCTCCCGCCCGTCAATAAGATTCCATGGGGAAGGAAAGACCATGCGCGTGAACGGCACCCTGCGGAGTGGCATTGCCGCTGCCCTGGCCAGTCTTTTGTTGCTGGGTGGATGCAGCGCCGCCCCGAACGCCGGCAAAGGTTCAGCCGCGGCACCCGTGGCTATTGCGGCCAAGGAAAGCTGGGTTCCGGCCTGGGCCTTGTCGCCCTTGCCGGGCGGAGATACAGCGACCTACGACAATCAGACCGTCCGCCATATCCTGCCGGTTGCCGTGGCCGGCAAGGCTGTTCGCCTGCGTCTTTCCAATGAATTGGGCCGGCAGGATGTGCGCTTTGGTGCCGCCCGTCTGGCCCTGGTGGGGGCGGATGGCACCATCCGGCCCGGCACGGACCGCCCCCTACTGTTTGGTGGGCAGGTGGGTGGCGTGCTGCCGCCGGGGGCACCGCTGTTGAGTGATCCGGTGGCGATTCCGGTGACGGCGGGCGACCGGCTGGCCATCTCCATCCATTATCCGGGCCCGGCCATCGTGGCGGGCCATCGTCCCAATGTCACCATTGCCGGTCCTGGCGATTTGACACAGGCCCCGGTGCTGGTGGGTGAAACCAAGCGGTCGCCGACGCTGGTGGCGTCGGTGGAGGTGCAGGCAGCCGCCCCGGCGCCGGTGCTGGTCGCCATTGGTGACAGCATCACGGAAGGCGACGTGACCCATGCCAAGCCGGCTGGCACTTATCCCGCCAAGCTGGCGACCCTGCTGGCCGCGCGCGGTGGCGATGCCGGTCGCCTTGTCGTGTTGAACCAGGGCATTTCCGGTAACCGTCTGCTGCGCGACAATGCCGGCGCCAACCTGCTGGCCCGTTTCGATCGTGATGCCCTGGCCCCGGCCGGGGTGACGGATATCGTGCTGCTGATCGGCATCAATGATATCGGCAATGGTTTCCGCCGCCCGCCTGAAGCGGTAACGGCTTCTGAACTGATCCATGGCCTGTCGCAATTACGCGACCGCGCCCACGCCCAGGGCGTGCGCATCCATATCGGCACCATCATGCCTTATGAGGGGGCGAACTATTATTCCCCGCAGGGTGAAGCCATCCGGCAGGAGGTGAATGCCTGGATACGGCGGAACGAGGGCTTTGACGGTGTGGTCGATTTAGACGAGGCGATGCGCGACCCTGCCAAGCCCGGACAGCTTTTGCCGGCCTATGATGTGGGTGACAAGCTGCACCCCAGCGATGCCGGCTATGCCGCCATGGCCAAAGCCGTGGATCGCGCCCTGTTCGGGAGGTGACGTGTCGGTGCCCTTGTCCGGCCCGCTGATGTCCGGCCCGCTGACAGGCCGGACAAGGGGGAGCTATCAAATACGGCCGTAATGGTCTTCAATCCGGACCACATCATCGGCGCCCAGATAATCGCCGGTCTGCACTTCGACCAGACAGAGGTCACTGGTGCCGGCATTCTCCAGCCGGTGGGGGATGCCGGCGGGGATGAATAGGGATTCGTTCACATGCAGCACGCGCTGTTCGTCCCCCAGTGTCACCAGGGCTTCCCCTCGCACCACGACCCAATGTTCGGCGCGGTGCTGGTGGCGTTGTAGGGAAATCTTATGGCCGGGATGGATGGTCAGCCGGTTGACCAGGAAACCCGGTCCGTCATGCAACCGGTGAACATAGCCCCAGGGGCGATAGGTGCGGCGATGTTCAAGCCGTTCCTTCCGCCCTTCATGCTTCAGCCGGTCCACGACGGCCTTCACCTCCTGCACGCGGGAGCGGTTGGCCACCAGGACCGCATCCTCCGTCACCACGACGGTCAGATTGTCCACGCCAACCAGGGCGGTCAGGCCGGCATCGCTGCGGACCAGATTGTCATGGGCATCGACCAGGATCGCATCGCCGCTGACGGCGTTACCCGTCTCATCCTTTTGCGCGATGTCCCACAGGGCCGACCAGGCACCAACATCCGTCCAGCCGATATCACAGGGCACGACGGCGGCGCGGTCGGTCTTTTCCATCACCGCGAAATCAAGCGAGATATTGGGTGCCTGGGCAAAGGTCTTGTTCTCAAGCCGCAGGAAGTCCAGGTCATGCGATGCCGCTTCCAGCGCAATTTCCGCCGTATATGCAACTTCCGGCGCCAGCCGCGCCAACTCCTCCAGGAAATCTTGGGCCCGGAACAGGAACATGCCGCTGTTCCAGAGATGACGGCCACCGGCTACATAGGATTGAGCCACGGTAAGAGCAGGTTTCTCCGCGAATTGCTGCACGCGGAAAGCCTTGTCGGACAGCGCGTCGCCCTTCTCGATATAGCCATAGCCGGTTTCAGGGCTGGTCGGACGGATGCCGAAAGTGACCAGCATCCCTGTCGCCGCCGTTTGTGCACCCGCCATCACCGCTTCATGAAAGGCGGCGGCATTCAAAATCGCATGATCAGCGGGCAATAGCAGAACCATCGCATCCGGATGTTCCCGCCTTGCCAGCAATGCGGCGATGGCGGCAGCCGGCGCCGTATTACGACCGCACGGTTCCAGCACCAGATGGGTTGGCTGCACGCCAGCCTGCATCATCTGTTCGGCGATGGCGAAACGATGTTCCTGATTGCAGATAATGATCGGATCAGCAAAGCCATGGTCCCGGCCAACCCGCAATGCCGTTTCCTGGATCATCGTCTGGTCGCCGCACAAAGGCAGCAACTGCTTGGGATACCGCTCGCGGGAAACAGGCCAGAGGCGGGACCCTGACCCGCCGGACAGCAGCACCGGAATGATGGGCGCGGCAAAATTCTCGTTGCTCATGAATAGAAACCGCATTCAGCAAAGGTCAGGCGGCGGGAGAGTGCCCCGCCGTTTTAGTGAAAGGCAAGCCTTATGAGTGGGGTTTCCCCGGCCTCTCGTCAGAGGCGGCGGCCCACGGCGATTACCCCTTCAACAGGTTGGCCGCTTTCATGGCGCAGCACACATGGCGTGATTTCCAGGATCTGGAAACCGGCCTCGGTCAAGGTCTGCTGGATATAAGCTGGCTGGTGGGCGTAGCGTCCGCTGGGACCCAGGCGATAGGGAACTTCGCCGCTTGTCGCCTCTACGGTGCCGATGATCAGACCCCCCTTGTGCAGGCTGCCGGCGGCGGCGCGGAAAAGGGCGGTCACATCACCGAAATAGCACAGCACATCACCGAACGCGGCAACATCGAAACTATCCGGGCAGGCGATCAGGAAGGCTTCCAGTTCCGCCTGCTCCAGCCGGTCATAGATGCCACGCCGGTCAGCCTGACGCAGCATGCCCAGTGACAAATCCACACCGATCAATTGCCGGGCATAATCACGCAGGACGGTGCCGGACAGGCCCGTGCCGCAACCGGCATCCAGCACGTCCAGCGCGCCCGTGGCCTCGCCGGCATGGCGGGCCATGGCCCCGGCAATCAGGGTTGGTCCCTGATATCCAAGCGAGCCGATCATCTCGTCGAACCGCTTGGAAGAAGCGTCGAACATCTGGGCCACGTAATTATCGGCGGCCCGATCCGGGACGGGCGCCAGCCCCAGGGCCGCCATCGTGTGGGTGAGAACGGGTGTCTCCCCGGCCACGCGCCGCCAGCGATCCAGCAGATCGCGCAGGCCGGCTTCGTTACCTTCCTTGGCCAGGGCGGCCGCGACGGAACCAAGCTCAATCTGTGCGGCCGCATGGTCCGGGGCCAGAACCAGCGCACGCAGCACCGATTCCGCAGCCAGATCGGTGCGCCCACGTCCACGCCAGGCCAACGACAGGTTGACATGTATGGAGGGGTTGGTCGGTTCGAAGGACAAGGCCCGGCCATAGCAGGCGATCGCTTCGTCGAACTCTCCAACCTCCAGCAGCACGACGGCGAGATTGGAATGGGTCTGTGCCAGATCGGGGCGCAGGGCCAGGGCGTGGCGGAACTGGATTACCGCCTCCTCCTGCCGGCCCAGGCGGCGCAGGGCCAGCCCCAGATTGCTGGCGGCTTCGGCATAGTCGGGCCTGGCTTTCAGGGCATTGCCGTAATGCTCGCAGGCAATCTCGAACTCCCCGATCTCAAAGAACAGGGTGCCCAGATTATAATAGGCTTCCGCAAAAAGCGGCTCCCGCTCCAGCGCATCCACATAATGGGTGGCGGCATCATGGGCGCGGCCCTGGGCCTGGGCCACGGCACCCTGGTTGAAATGGTAGATGGGGTTTTCCGGCTCCAGCGCGGCGGCAGCGGCATAGGCTTGCGTCGCCCCATCCAGATCGCCCAGCGATTCCAGGGCCACACCCAGATCGGCGCGCAGGGCCGCGTCGCCGGGATCGTCCAGGATGGCTTCCCGCAGCAGCGGCACTGCGGCGGCGAAATCACTGGCATCCAGTGCCGCACGCGCCGCCTGCACCGGGTTGGCCGTGCCGCCGCCCGAACCGAAATCGCTCATTGCCAACGTCCCCTCATCCCGGCCACCGGATGCTCTGTCCGGTCGGCTGAACCGCCAAATGCGTGCCAGGATAACGGGTTGTAGCGCGGGATGATAGTACCCTGCGAAGACAGGGGACCCAGCCGCGCTGCGCTGGGGTCAGGCCAGCAGATCGACGATCTGGCCGCGCCCTTCGGTGGCGGCTGGCATTGTGCCGGTCTGGAGGGCCTGGGTTGTCTGCTGCATCTGGTCAGCGGACTGGCGTAACTGCTCCACCTGCACATTGCCAAGCGTCTGCAGCAGGCTGAGGGCTGAGGCATAGCCGGCTGTGGATGAAACGCTCATGACCCCTCCCTTCGATAATGAAGCATCGCCATCATAGCCCATCCGTTCCCGGCCGTGAACCAGCGGGAACGGATATATCAGCGGCTCAGCCCAGCGTGCTCATGATGGAAAAGCACAGCGCATCGCCCTGGGCGTGGATGGTCTTCAGCGCATCCTTGGGCAAAGGGATTTTCTTTTCCCGGCAATAGGCCACGATCAGGCGGGCGAGCTGATAGCTCTCCACCTCCAATTCGGCATAGTGACCCGGTCGCTGGGCCGCCTCGCTCTGGATACGGATGGACGGGGGCGGCCCTTCCACCACCTGGATGCGGGTGATCCGGCGGCTGCGGTCGAATCCATCGACCGGCACGGACTGGAAGACGAGCTTCAGTTCGTCGTTGGAAAAGATGATGTGCCGGATCTCGGTGATCATGGCTGCTCTCTGACCCCCGGGCTCAACCCGCCCGTTTCTTCTGGCGACGACGATAGATGGTGCAGGGATTGATTTCCAACAGGACGGCAGCGCGGGTGATATTGCCGCCGCACAACTGGATCGCATTTTCAATCGCCTCTTCTTCCACCATCCAAAGCGGCCGGATCTGTCGTTCCGGATCATTGGAAGGAAGAGGGGGGGGAGGAAGAGGGGGTTGGGATATGGCTGTTTGTGTCGGCCCTGGCGGCGTCTGCGGTGGCGGTGCTCCTGCCCCCGGCACAGTCACCGGCGTGCCGGGCAGGCCCAACGCGGCAAAGGGATTGCCGCCGGGGCCCGCCAGCCCCATCGGCCCGGCCAGCGGCCCCACCATGGAAGCCCAGCGCGGGTCCTGCAATAAAGGCGGGACGATCATGGTTGGCTTGTTCAGGGGCGGGGGCAGCATGAAGGGCTGGATCTCCTCCCCCTCATTCAGCACCACCACATTGCGCACGACATTCAGCAACTGGCGTACATTGCCGGGCCAGCCATAGGTGCGCAGAATTTCTTCTGCTTCAGGGCTGAAACCCTTGAATGCCTTGCTCTCTTCCCGACCGTACCGGGTCAGGAAATGCCGTGCGATCAGCAGCACATCCTCCCCCCGTTCCCGCAAGGGGGGCAGTTCGATGGAGATTACCTGCAGGCGATAGAAAAGATCTTCGCGGAAACGGCCGGCCTGCACTTCGGCATAAGGGTCGCGGTTGGTGGCGCAGACGATGCGCACATCCACCGGTTCCAGCTTCTCCGACCCCACCTTCTTGACCATGCCGGTCTGCAGGAAACGCAGCAGCTTGGCCTGCAGGGACAGGTCCATCTCCCCGATCTCATCCAGGAACAGGGTGCCGCCATCGGCCTGCAGGGCTGCGCCGGCATGATCGGATGTCGCGCCCGTGAAAGCCCCTTTCACATGGCCGAAAATCTCCGATTCCATCAAATCCTTGGGGATGGCGGCGCAGTTGACGGCGATGAAAGGTCCGCCCCCGCGCGGGCTGCGGCGGTGGATGGCCTCAGCACAGACTTCCTTGCCGGTACCGCTCTCCCCGGTAATGAAGACGGTGGCCTTGGAAGGGGCTGCCGCCTCAATCAGCCGGTAGGCAGCCTTCATGGGTGGGGACGCGCCAATGAAGCCGTAGAAGGAGCTGCCATCTCCGACCGCAGGCTCCGCAACCGCCGCCTTGGCCCCCCGCCGTTTACGGGGGGATGCAGCGCTGCTGGCCGCGGCACTGGCGGTTGCCAGCGCGGCACTGACGGCACTGCGCAATCGATCTGTGCCAACGGGCAGCAGAAGGACATCGCTGACCCCCGCGCGCATCGCTTCCACCGCTACCTGTACCGACCCCTGCGCCGTCAGGGCGATGGCGCGCTCCGCCTGGCCGGCATTTATCAGGTCGCGCACCAGTTCCGTGCCGGGGTGGTCGGGTAATTGCAGGTTAACGAGGATCAGATCAGCCAGATCGCTTCCCAGCGCCTGCCGGGCAGCCCGCGCATTCTCCACGACGGACAGGTCATATCCATCGCGTTTCAGGGCGTTGACATACGCCAGCGCCAGCGACGGCGCCGGTTCAACGATCAGGATGCGCGGGGCGTTGCTCATGACCATATATTTTCACGCGGCATTGCAAAAGGCAACAATCTGTTGATCTCCAGAACTGTTTTTGCGAATTGCAAAGGGTTCCCCTCATTGGCTGCCTGCAGGCGCTTAAAGCCCCCGACTTGACGTGCCGATGTTTTCGGCCCGGTTCTTGCTTGGAACCGGATTGGAAGGGCATACCGTTTTGCCGACCGGCAGGGGTGGGTGATTATACCAATTCCTGCTGGCGACCGCCCCAAGGGAAAGCGGCGTGTCCTTCGCCTTTTCTGTTTCCGGTGCCGGTTCCCTTGCGGATTGGTGCCGGGTCGGGGGATCACTCCCTCGGCATTGGCCGGTTTTGTGCTGCCGGGCCCACTTTTCGGTTCAGGGCGAAAGCACCAACTGGGGTGCGGTTGCTGTCGTCAGATCGTAACCGCACCCCGATTTTCCCGGCAGGGGGCTGCAATTATTGCCCGGCAGTATGGTCGGGCAACAGCTTGGCGGGCGGAAAAATTTGCCGGGGGGGCAATCATTGAGATGAGGCGATGCTCTCACTCCTCCTCCGCATCCGCATAGGGGAAGGCGCCGGGGGGCGTGCGGCTGTCGGAGCGGAAGCGCCAGACCTTCCGCTCCGTGAATTCCAGTTGGCCGCTGGACAGTTGGTCCATGATCGCTATTGCGATGGCCGCTTTCAGCTTGGCGGCCCAAGGCGCCATGGCTTTGGCGGGACTGTGCAGATAGGCGGCGGAATAGAGGGTATGGGCCACGCCCTCGGCATGCTGGTTCATGAAGCGGACGACTTGATCGGCGCATTCTGCTGGTTCCAGTACCGGTTCTATGCCCGCTGCGGCGGCGGCCAGAACGGGAAAGGTCAGGTGGGTGCGTTCATCCATCCCGGCATGCTGGGCCAGCGCGTCGGCCACCTTGGACAGATAGATGGCCCGGTCGGCCGGCAGGTCGCGAAGGGCGAGGTCGAGAATCTGACGATGATTCATTCCAGCTACCGTGACGGTCCGTGATATCCGGTGGGGTGGGCGATCAAGGGTGCATGGAACAGCGTTCCCGATCAAGCGGCCTGCCATCTTCAACCATTCATTCTGTTCGCCGCCTTTTTTCCGCCGTCTCTGCGCGGCACATCAGGGGGGCTGAACGGAAGCTGGTGGAAATTCCAATCCGGTCCCATATAAGCGGCCATGGATAGGTGCCGGCAGGTCCGGCACGATGGGAAGAGGTTTTGCAAAGAATGACGGGGCAGGGCATGCAGGAGCCGGCGCATCGCATTGGCCAGGAGGCCATCGCGGCGGAAATCGAAGGTCTGCGTCTGCTGCAGGAAAGCCTGGGTGATCGGTTTGATCAGGCGGTGGAGATGATCCTGGCCCGCCGGGGCCGCAGCTTTGTCGCTGGTATCGGCAAAAGCGGCCATGTCGCGCGCAAGATCGCCGCCACGCTCGCTTCCACCGGCACGCCGGCCTATTTCATCCATCCGGCAGAGGCCAGCCATGGCGATCTGGGTATGATCGGCCCGGATGATCTGGTGATTGCGCTCTCCAATTCCGGCGAAACGCAGGAGCTTTCCGACCTGCTGCATTATTGCGGTCGCTGGAACATCCCCCTGGTCGGCATGACCAGCCGGGGGGATTCAGCGCTGGCCAAGGCGTCCACCCATCCGCTGATCGTGCCGCGCGCGCCGGAAGCCTGTGCCGTGGGCATGGCGCCCACCACCTCCACCACCATGATGATGGCGTTGGGCGACGCGCTGGCGGTGGCATTGATGACGCGGCGCGGCTTCACCGCTGATAATTTCCGCAATTTCCACCCCGGTGGCCGTCTGGGCCAGACCCTGATGCGGGTTGATAACCTGATGCGCAGTGGCGAGGCGCTGCCGCTGTCTTCCCGTGATGCCAGCATGTCCGACGTGCTGCTGGAGATCACATCTAAAAGCCTGGGCTGTGCCGGCATTCTGGATGAAGGTGGAAATCTGGTTGGCGTCATTACCGATGGCGATCTGCGTCGCCACATGCGGCCCGATCTCCTTTCCTTGAAAGCATCGGACGTGATGAGCAACCGTCCCCGGACCACCAGCCCCGAAGCGCTGGTGGGTGAGGCGCTGGCCCGGATGAACCGGGAAGGTATCACCAACCTGTTCGTTGCTGCCGAAGGCAAGCCCATTGGCATCATCACGATGCATGATTGCCTGCGCGCCGGTTTCAGCTAAGCGCGGCGCTTCCGTTCCCCACCACCATACCATCACTCGCCTGTCCGACAGGCGGTGACGGCTGATAGCCACCCATGCTAAGAGGCGGGCGGAAGCGGGTGCTTGCGCCCGTTTCGCAATCCATATGCCAAGCCCGGTCAACGGGCCCTTAAGAATACCCAAGAAGGGTGGAATGAAATGACCGTCAGTGTGTTCGATCTGTTCAAGATCGGTGTCGGTCCCTCCAGCTCCCATACGATGGGGCCGATGACGGCGGCATGGCGCTTTGCCGACCGGCTGGCCGTACAGGGGCTGTTGCAGCGGACAAGCCGCGTGACCGTGGCGCTTTATGCGTCGCTTGCTTTGACCGGGAAAGGCCATGCCACCGACCGCGCGGCGATGATCGGTCTGGCCGGTTTCCTGCCCGCCGATGTCGATCCCGATGCGTCGGACCTGCTGGTAGCGGGGATCGAAGGCGGGGCAGCGATGATGCTGGCCGGTCGCCATCCCATCAGCTTCCAACCGGAACGGGATATCCTGTGGTTGGGGAGCGAACGGCTGGCCTACCATCCCAATGGCATCCTGTTCACCGCCTATGATGCGGACGGGGAGATGCTGGCCCAGCGCACCTTCTTCTCCGTTGGCGGCGGTTTCGTGGTGGATGAGGATGAGGCGCGGGCCAACCAGCCCGCCGAGGCCGGCCCGGCCATGCCCTATCAATATGCCACGGCGGATGAGTTGCTGAAGCTGGCGGCGGAGAAGGGGCTGACCATTGCCGAACTGGTGATGGAGAATGAATGCGCCCTGCGCTCCCCAGCCGAGGTGCGGGACGGGCTGGACCGGATCTGGGCGGCCATGGATGCCTGCATCGAACGCGGCAGCCGGCAGACCGGCATCCTGCCCGGTGGCTTGAATGTCCGACGCCGTGCCGCCCGGCTTTTGGCCGAGTTGCAGGCCAAACAGGAACGGATGCTGACCGATCCCTTGTCGGCGCTGGACTGGATCAACCTCTGGGCTCTGGCCGTGAATGAGGAGAATGCCGCCGGCGGCAAGGTGGTGACCAGCCCGACCAATGGGGCAGCGGGCATCGTGCCGGCGGTCTTGCGTTATTATGACCGGTTCTGCGGCGGCACCCGCCAGGGGCGGCATACCTTCTTGCTGACGGCGGCGGCCATTGGCGGGCTTTACAAGCGCAACGCCTCCATCTCCGCTGCGGAGGTGGGGTGCCAGGGCGAAGTGGGCGTGGCCTGTTCCATGGCGGCGGGCGGTCTGGTTGCGGCCCAGGGTGGCAATAATGCCCAGATCGAAAATGCCGCCGAGATCGGCATGGAGCATAATCTGGGCCTGACCTGCGACCCGATCAAAGGGCTGGTGCAAATCCCCTGTATCGAACGCAACGCCATGGGGGCCATCAAAGCCATCGACGCGGCGCGGCTGGCCCTGATGGGCGATGGCACGCACCATGTCTCCCTGGACCGGGTGATCGAGACAATGCGCCGGACCGGGGCGGATATGAGCGAACGCTACAAGGAAACGTCGCTTGGCGGGCTGGCCGTCAACCTGCCGGAATGTTGAGGGGGAGGTGCTGTAGTGTGGGGGGGTGGCGGACAGCTTGCCGGGTTCGGGCGCCTGCAAGCGAGCCACCATTTGCAGCCCTCTGGATTGCTTCGAGGGAGCGGGCCGTTAAAACGGGAAGGAGGAAGCCGGGGGGCGTCGGGCCGATCACAAGCTACTATAATTTCTCGCACTATTCACCATCCCAAGGTTCAGAATACACGTCCTTTGCGCTATGTTGGGCGGGTCAGCGCAACCGATAACGCAGGGCGTGGAGACATGAAACTCGAAGAAGTCGCTATCAGCGGTTTTCGTCGCTACCGCGAGACCGTCCGCATCCCGATTTCGCAGCTCACCGCCCTGATCGGACGGAACGACATTGGCAAGTCGACGGCCCTCGAAGCCCTTGACGCATTCTTCAACGGTACTATCGACATCGGCGACGCTACAGTCGGCGGCAGCGGGACGGCCACCGTAACATGTGTGTTTTCGGGACTGCCTGAGGAGATCATCCTTGATCGTGGGGCTATCACCTCCTTTAAGGCGGAGCACTTGCTGCGGGCGGACGACAAGTTGGAAATCCGCAAGAGCTGGGATCTTTCGGGAACGAAGCCGAAGGCGCCGACTGTCGCAGCATTCGCCAATGCCCCGACTGCGGAGAAGGCCGAAGGGCTGTTGGGTAAGAAGCAGACCGACCTTAAGAAACTCGTGAAGGAGTTGGGCCTGGAGGGAAACTGCGACCAGACCGAGAACCCCTCAATGCGAGCTGCGATTTACGAACACTGCAAGGGCAACGGGGGGCTTAAGCTGGAGGAGCGAGAAGTCGCCCTCGCGGGGACAGATGACGCCAAGTCCATCTGGGCTGCCTTGGAACGCCACCTGCCCTCATATGCTCTGTTCAAATCCGACCGTGTAAACAGCGACCAGGATAAAGAAGTGCAGGATCCGATGAAGCTAGCCATCCGGCGGGCGATGTCGGATATCGAAGACGAACTTGAGGGGATCGCCAAGAGGATCGAAACCGTTGCCGAAGAGACGGCGACCCGCACCCTTGAGCAACTGAGGGCGAGCTATCCCGAACTGGCCTCCACCCTTACGCCACGTTTTCGCAAGCCGAATTGGGACGGCGTGTTCAAATTGGATCTCGCCAGCGACGACGACGTCCCCCTCAATAAGAGAGGATCTGGTGTGCGACGGCTGGTACTGATGTCATTCTTTCAGGCTGAGGCCGGACGCAAGCGAACTGAACGAGAAAAGGCTCAGGGCGCGGCTACACCGATCATCTACGCTGTTGAAGAGCCGGAAACATCCCAGCATCCCGACAATCAGCGCAGGATCATTGAGGCTCTGATAGCCCTCGCGGACGCAGGCGACCAAGTGATTCTTACCACCCATGTTCCCGCCCTCGCCGGTCTTGTGCCCGTGGACAGTATCCGCTTCGTGGACACCTATGCGGCGACTGGGCTTCCCCGGGTTCGTTCAGGGACGGATGATGTGTTGGGGGAGGCGGCCGAAGCGCTTGGTGTGTTTCCCACTGCGATACGTCAAGGGCGGGAGGACCCAAACTTTCCAAGGGTCGCAGTTTGCGTGGAGGGGTATACCGACGAAAGCGCTCTCCGCTCACTGGCCAAGGTACTTGACACTGCGGGGGAGTTGCCCTTTGGTTTCGACCTGTCCAAGATTTTTTGGGTTTCGGGCGGCGGTAGCGCGCTTCACGCATGGGTTGAGCGGCGTTACCTGGATGCCTTGAACATCCCCCAAATCTACATCGTCGATTCCGATAAGACCACCGCCATTGGCCCGGTCAAGGAGGCGACCCTCAAACTCGCTGAAACGATCCGGAAACAAGGAAGCGGGCAGGTGGTCGTCCTAAAGAAGCGGGAGATCGAGAACTACCTGCATCCCGCTGCTATCGGCCGAGCAACGAATGGTATTGTCGATTTTGCCAAAGTGGTGGCGGACCTGGACTATTGCGACATGGAAGCTGAGTTCGACAACCACGTCCTGAAACGGATACATAATGGCGACTTCAAGATGTTTCCCGTCAACCACCAGCAGCAGAGTATCCCCATCAGGAAGAATAAGGCCAAAGAGATCATCTGCGCGTTCGTGATGCCGATGATGTCGGCGCCCGAACTCCGTGAACGCAGCGTGACCACCGGAGACGAAGGCGGTGAAGTCCACGAGATCATAGACGTCTTCGCTTTGATCGCTAATGCCTGCAATAGCTGATGCCTGCACGTGCGCTGCATATCCGTCACGAAGCTACCCCGCCCGTGCCAGGCCCGGAAGCTGCATCTGTGAAACGTGTCACAGGCGGCGACAGGCCGGGGCTTATCTTGGGCCACGTTCCAGTTTGTGAAACGTGGCACAGGGTGTCACCATAGGACCACAAAGTGAGGAGCGCCGACATGGCAGCGTCATTCCACATTCCTGGTCGGACGCCAGATGAGCAAGAAGCTCTCTATGTGAAGATGTCAGAGATGGTGCGTTCGCCCGTGCCTGTGCATGGTCAGCGCATTTCTTCCATCATATTTCAGCACAACGGCGACATATGGACCGCTACGGTCGGCCAACAGCTTCACGGCAAGGGAACAAGCGGGCGGCGCGGTCACGAGCGCGAAGTGCCCCTCTCAGATCCAGCCACTGTTCTGGCGATATTCCCGGGAAATCCCTATTTCGTGTTCACGGACAAGGGGCCGCACTTGGGCAATGCGCGGTCGATGTGGGAAAATCCTTTCATGGCGGGGCAGCCACTCTATATCGGCTACTTTGACGCCGGTCTGACCACAAGGTGAGGAAGCCGAGATGTCAGACTATCCCCTATTAGCCCCCTCCGATCGGTCGGCGCGGGCGCACGGGTAGGGCTGCACTCACAATCCGGGACGCCTGGGCGACGCTGAGGTCACTGGGTGATGCGACAACCATGACCACGGCGGGGGCGGTCACGGCATTTGGGGCGGCCTGTGTCGTGACCGTCTATGAGGCTAGCAAGGTGAAATGAAATCCTAATAAAGCCAATATAATGCCAATTATTTTGAATATTTTATCGCTTGTTTTTCGACTCATTACGTATCCAATAGCCACAAGAAATATAGATATAGGAATCATAATTACAAATATAAACAATCCAATAAATCCAGGCAAAACAAATACATAAAAAATAACTTTCACGACAGAAGCTGCAACTGAATCTTTTCCAAAAATATTTATGATTAAGCCGCCTAAAATTACTAAAACAATCGAAGATCCATAGAACCAATTAAACGAGACAACGCCCATCCCCTTCCAAATGTCAATAAAATCGTCGCCAGCCAAGAACAAAAACTTCTTCCCGTACTCCAAGCACTTTTCTTTCCCAATAACTTCGAATACCACAATCAACGCAGCCAGGAACTGAAACATCTGCCCCGCCCTATTCCACCAAATCACGGTGTGGCCAAATAAGGGACACTCATCGTAAACCTTCTTGCCGCTCAACCAAATTCCCCATGCGGCTTGCCACTCTTCCATTCAGATTCCCCCTCTTTGCGATGAGAATAATTCCCTTTTACTGTATAATATATAGAATATTATATTTTACGCGTTAAAATAAATGGGATTTCCGCCTTTTGAGCGCGATTTGGTGCGCTTTAAATAAAAAGCGATCTGCAATTCGTAGATGCTGACAAAATGGCGGTGACAAGATCATATCCAGACCACAAGGTGAGGGACCACGATATGGTTAGCGATGAAGAACTTACGGTATTGAAAGCCTTGATCCCAAACCGGGTCCGTAGCGCCGCGGATTGTGGTTGTGCCGGTGAGGTCATGTCCAGCCTCGAGCGTCGTGGCTTCGTGAGGATTGCTCTCCGGCCTCTCAGCGGCCCGACAAAGTATGCACTTACCGCCGTAGGGCGCGGAGCTGCACAGGGCCGGGTTGATTGAACGAACATCGATAGTTTCTGCCTCCAGAAGATCATCCTCCGCGTCTGTCATCATAGGACGCACATGAAACCGGTCGATCATCTCTAACTACGTCATTGATGTGCATGCGCCAATGACGTATAGCCCTCTCCACACTGTCGTCGAGACAGCGCAATTTGTCCGGGATGCCGCAAGTGCTGGAATGCCCGAGGTGGAGCGAAAGAGCTTCGTTGATCTTGTTGCCGCATCTCCGCAACAAGGTGTCGAGATCCAGGGATCGGGTGGTGTCAGGAAGATACGCATAGCCGGTCGTGGCAAAGGCAGGAGCGGTGGTTACCGGGCGATTGCCGCCTATTTCGGGCCTGATGTGCCGGTCTATCTCCTGGCTCTTTTGTCGAAAGGGGACAGGGCCAATTTCTCTGACGCAGAGATCGCCGCCTTCAAGTCCCTGACGACGCTTATCGCCAGACAATGGCGCGAAAGGAATGGAAAATGAGCAGCAGCGCCGACCGTATCATGCAGGGACTCCAGGAGGCGATTGCACATGCCAGAGGGGAGGATGTCCCTGGCCTGGTGGTACATGTGCCCGCCACGGTGGATGTGGCCTCGGTCCGCCGGCGGACGGGCATGTCCCAGGATATGTTCTCCCGCCGTATCGGGGTGTCGTTGGGAACGTTGAGGAACTGGGAGCAGGGTCGCCGAACGCCCGAGGGCCCCGCACGCGTCCTTCTGGCCCTGCTCGACCGAAATCCGCGGATCGTGGAAGAGACGCTGACGTGAACACGAGACGATGTTTCTAGCCCAGCGGTAGCGGCAATGCCCCGTCACCATAGGCCCCCCTCCAGCCCCAGCACCCGCTCCACCAGCCCTTCCAGGATGGCCGTCGCGGCGACAAGTTCATCCAGCGGCACGAATTCATTGGCGCGGTGGCCTTGCCAGCCGGCACCGGGGCCGAAATTGACGATTTCGATTCCGTCATCGGCGAAATAGCGCCCGTCGCTGGCCCCGGTATCCTTCAGGAAGCGGGCCGGTGCGCCGGTAACCTGCTGGATGGCAGCGGCCAGGGCGCTGACCAGCGGCCCGTCATGCGGGGCGCGGAAGCCGTTGGTGCCCGTCAACAGACGGCAGGAGAGATGTTCCGCCTCCGGATGGGCCTGCACGATGGCGTCGATCTCCCTGAACGCATCCTCCACCTTTTCTTCCGGCAGCAGGCGGCGGTCGATTTCCACCCGCGCGAAGCTGGGGACGACATTGGTGTTCTCGCCGCCCCGGAACAGGCCGACATTCAGGGTTGATTGCTGCTCCCCCACCTTGCGGGTCGCCAGCCGGGTGCGCATTTCCGCATCCAGGACCGTGACCAGACGCATCAGGCGCAGGATGGCATTATCGCCCGCATCCGGGTTGCCGGCATGGGCGGATTGGCCGCGCGCTGTCAGTTCCACCCACATCACGCCGCGCTCGGCGGTGATCAACTGGTTTTCCGTCTGGGTGCCGACCACCAGCATGTCGGGCTTTACGGCCCCGATCTCCCGCAGGAAAGAGGCACCGTCTGGCCCCAGATTTTCCTCGTCCCCGCAAAAGGTGAAGGTGATTTCCCCTTTCACGGGGCCGCCGCGCCGGGCCACCTGTTCCGCCAGCCAGAGCTGGGCCGCCATGGAGCCTTTGCAATTACCGGCCCCCAGCCCATGGACGCGGTTGTCAATCAGGGTGGCGACCAGCGGGTCGGTTTCCCACAAGGCCCGCTCCCCAATGCCCACCGTATCGGCATGGGCGTTGAAGACCAGCGAGGGGGAGCCATGGCCCATCCGGGCCACGACATTGGCGATTTCCGGCCGGTTGCGGTCCAGCACCTCCACCTGATAGCCGGCGGCGCGCAGCCGGTGGGCGGCATAATCGGCAATCGCACTGGTATCCCCCGGCGGGAAGGTGCTGGGGATGGCGATCAGGTCGGACAGGATGTCGAGGACGGGGTGGTCTTTGTGGGTCATGGATTTTGCTCCGCCTCTACCCGTCACACCGCCAGCCTTACCAGCGTTTCCGCCAGCACGGCGGCACCGGCATGGCAATGTTCGGGGCTGGCATATTCCACCTCATTGTGGCTGATCCCGTCCTTGCAGGGGATGAAGATCATGCCGGTGGGGCAGCGCGGTGCCATGAATTTGGCGTCGTGATTGGCACCCGACGGCATGTCCCGATGGCTCAATCCCAGCAAGCCGGCGGCATCGCGCACCGCTTCCACAACCAGGGGATCGAAATCCACCGGGGCGGTGGTGGAGGTTTCCTTCACCATCACGGTGCAGGGGGCGGCCAGGGAGTGGAGCAGCGGGGCAATGGCGTCGCCCTTCTCCTTCACCACGCCGGCATCGGGGTGGCGGAAATCAATGGTGAAGATCACCTTGCCCGGCACCGTGTTGGGGGAACCGGGCAGAACCTCGAACCGGCCGAAAGTGCAGCGGATAATATCGTCCGGATCGTGCATCAGATCGTTCAGCGCAGTGACCATGCGCAGCGCCGTCTGGAACGCATCCTTGCGCGCGCCGTGCGGTGTGGTGCCGGCATGGGCTTCCTGACCTGTCACCTCCACCTGGAACCAGCGGCTGCCCTGGATACCCTGCACCACACCGATGGTCAGCCCTTCGGCTTCCAGGCGGGGGCCTTGTTCAATATGGGCTTCCACATAGGCGGCGGCTGGCGTGCCGAAGGGGCGCGACGGCATGGGCGGGGCCAGGGCCAGGGTTTCAGCCAGCGCGTCGCGCACGCTGATCCCTTTGGGGTCGGTGCAGGCCAGCACCATTTCCAGGTCCATCTTGCCAGCGAACAGGGCCGACCCCATGCAATAGGGCTGGAAACGGGAGCCTTCCTCATTCGTCCAGGCCACCACCTCCACCGGGTGGCGGGTGGTGATGCCGGCATCCTCCAGCGCCTCCAGCACCTCAAACCCGGCCAGCACGCCATAGACCCCATCATAGCGCCCGCCGGTCGGCTGGCTGTCCAGATGGCTGCCGGTCATGACCGGTGCGGCATCGGGGTTGCTGCCGGCGCGGCGCACGAACAGATTGCCGATGCCATCGGTTGCCACATCAAAACCCCGCGCCACGGCCCAGCCGGTCAGCAGGGCACGGGCCTGCCCATCTTCCACCGATAAAGCCTGTCGGTTGACCCCACCTTTGGCCGTCGCCCCGATGCGGGCCATGTCGGCCAGCCTTTGCGCCAGGCGCGCCTGATTGACGAAACGGGAGACGGTTCCGGCGGGGGCGGGGGACAGGGCCATGCGGTCATTCCTGCGCTGATGGATGGAGAACAAAAATGTTGCATTGCATCATTGTTCTGTAAAGCGGCTTGACAGCGATCGTTTCCTGTTCTGCCATGCTTTCTTTTGGAACATACGGACGCCCATGGCCGATCAGATCCGTTTTCTCCATCGCGGGCAGGTGCAGCATCTGGGTGACTTCCCGCCCACACGCACCCTGCTTGACCATCTGCGGGAGGATCGGGGCCTGTGCGGCACCAAGGAGGGCTGCAACGAAGGTGATTGCGGTGCCTGCACCGTGGTGCTGGGCGGTCTGGAAGAGGGACGGCTGCGCTATCGCGCCGTTAATGCCTGCATCCTGTTCCTGTCCGCGCTGGACGGGAAGGAACTGGTGACGGTGGAGGATCTGGCGGGGCCGGATGGCGCGCTGCACCCGGTGCAGCAGGCGATGGTGGATTGCCATGGCAGCCAATGCGGCTTCTGCACACCGGGAATCGTGATGTCGCTTTTCGCACTTCAGGCGGAAGGCGGGGCCGTGGAGCGGCAGCGGGTGGACACGGCCCTGGCCGGTAATCTCTGTCGCTGTACCGGTTACCGGCCCATCATTGAGGCGGCCTGCCGTATGGGGGCTGATCCGGCACCGGTGGGAAAGGGGGCTGCAACGGAAGAATTGCTGCGCAGCATTCAGCGGCGGGAAACCGGCCAAATCAAGGACGGGAAGGTTCTGCTGCCAGCCAGTGCCGATGATCTGGCGGCCCTTCTGCTGCGCCATCCTGAGGCAAGGCTGGTGGCAGGGGGAACCGATGTCGGGCTGTGGGTGACCAAGCAGTTCCGTGATCTGGGTTTATTGATCCATGTGGGCGGTATTGCCGATCTACAGCGGATGGATGCTGCCGATGGCCGGCTGACCATTGGCAGCGCCGTCACCGTGGCCCGCGCCGCTGAAAGGCTGGGGGGCCTTTATCCTGAAATGGCCGAACTGTTTCGGCGGTACGGCTCGGCCCAGGTGCGCAACTCGGCCACGCTGGGGGGCAATATCGCCAATGGCTCCCCCATCGGGGACAGCATGCCGGTGCTGATCGCGCTGGGCAGCCGCCTTGTCCTGCGCCGGGGCGATGACAGGCGGGAAATGCCGCTGGAGGATTTTTTCCTGGCCTATCGGCGCACGGCCCTGACGGCGGGGGAGTTTATCGAGGCGATCCGTGTGCCCTTGCCCCGGCCAGACAGGCTGTTTGCCTGCTACAAGATTTCCAAACGCTTCGATCAGGATATTTCCGCCGTCATGGCCGGCTTCTGCCTGGATATGGCAGGGGGGAAGGTGGTGGCGGCCCGGCTGGCCTTTGGCGGCATGGCGGGCACGCCGCAGCGGGCGCGGGCGGCGGAAGCAGCCTTGACGGGCCGGCCCTTCGATGCGGAGACCGCCCGCGATGCGGCGGCGGCTTTGGCACAGGATTTCCAGCCGCTTAGCGATATGCGGGCCAGTGCCGCCTATCGGCTGGCGGTCGCCGGCAACCTGATTGTGAAATTCCAGTTGGCGCAGACGATGCCGCTGGGCGCGGTGCGCGTGACAAATTTCGCGCCGGGAGGTGAGGTATGAGTGCAGCCCGCCCCCTGCGCGCACCCGACCCGGTGCCCTTTCCCGCCACCCATCGCGATATCCGCCATGAAAGCGGTGCGGCCCATGTGACGGGCACGGCGCGCTATGTTGATGATGTGCCGGAACCGGCTGGCACCCTGCATGCGGCATTGGGGCAAAGTGCCCATGCCCATGCCCGCATCCTGTCCATGGACCTGTCTGCCGTGGCCTCATATCCCGGCGTGGTGGCGGTGATCGCGGCGGGGGATGTGCCGGGGGTGAATGATGTCGGCCCCGTGGTACCGGATGATCCGATCTTTGCCGAAAGTCTGGTGGAATATGCCGGCCAATGCCTGTTCGCCGTGGCGGCGACCAGCCGGCAGGCGGCGCGGGCGGCGGCACGGCTGGCCAAGGTGAAATATGATCCGTTGCCGCCCCTGGTGACCATCGCGGCAGCGCGGGCGGCGCAAAGCCACATCCTGCCGCCCAAGCGGGTGGAACGGGGCGACCCGGATGCTGCCATTGCCGCTGCCCCTTATCGCCTGTCCGGCCATATCGCCATGGGCGGACAGGACCATTTCTATCTGGAAGGGCAGATCAGCCTGGCCATACCGGGGGAGGGCGGGGATATGCACCTGCTCTGTTCCACGCAGCATCCATCGGAAGTGCAGCATCTGGTCGCCCGCGCCCTGGGCCGCCCTGACAATGCGGTGGTGGTGGAGGTGCGGCGCATGGGTGGCGGCTTCGGCGGCAAGGAAACCCAGGCCAGTCTGGTGGCCGCCGCCGCCGCCTTGCTGGCCGACCGCACGGGTCGGCCAGTCAAGCTGCGGCTGGACCGCGATGACGATATGGTGATGACCGGCAAGCGACATGATTTCGAAACCGGCTACAGCGTCGGTTTCGATGATCAGGGCCATATCCTGGGGCTGGACATCACGCTGGAATCGCGCTGTGGCATGTCCACGGATTTATCCGGTGCCATCAATGACCGTGCCGTCTTTCATAGTGATAATTGCTATTTCCTTCCTTCCGTCCGCATCACTTCCTACCGCTACAAGACCCATACCGTGTCCAACACCGCCTTCCGGGGGTTTGGCGGGCCGCAGGGGATGGTGGGGATTGAACAGGTGATGGATGATATTGCCCGCCATCGGGGGTTGGACCCGCTGGCGGTGCGGCGCGTCAATCTTTATGGCGGGCCGGGGCGTGACCTGACCCCTTATGGCATGCGGGTGGAAGATAATCTCGCCCCCGCCCTCATTGAAAAGCTGGCGGCGGAAGCGCGCTATGCGGAGCGGCGGGCCGCCATCGCCGCCTTCAATGCCACATCGCCGGTGCTGAAGCGCGGGCTGGCACTGACACCGGTGAAATTCGGTATCTCCTTCACCACGTCTTTTCTGAACCAGGGTGGGGCGCTGGTACATCTTTATGCCGATGGGTCTGTGCTGCTGAACCATGGCGGTACGGAGATGGGGCAGGGGCTTTACACCAAGGTGGCGCAGGTGGTGGCCGATGCGTTCGGCATTGGGCTGGACCGGGTGCGGATCAGCGCCACGCGCACGGATAAAGTGCCCAACACCTCCGCCACCGCGGCATCTGCCGGCACCGACCTTAACGGCATGGCCGCCTATAATGCCGCCATCACGATCCGGGACCGGCTGGCCGCCTTCCTGGCCAACCGCTGGGATGTGGCGGCGAAGGATATCCGTTTCGTGGACGGGATGGCCATGGCGGGTGGGCAGACGGTTTCGTTCGACGATCTGGCCCGTCAGGCCTATCTGGCGCGGATATCCCTGTCTGCCACCGGTTTCTATGCCACGCCCAAGATCGACGTGGATAAGGAGACGCTGATCGGTCGCCCCTTCTATTACTTCGCCTATGGCGCGGCCTTGTCAGAAGTGGTGATCGACACGCTGACGGGGGAACATAAGCTGCTGGCGGTGGATATCCTGCATGATTGCGGTCGTTCGCTGAACCCAGCCCTGGACAAGGGCCAGATTGAGGGTGGTTTCATCCAGGGCATGGGCTGGCTGACCATGGAAGAGCTGGTCTTTGATGATCAGGGTCATCTGCGCACCCATGCCCCTTCTACGTATAAGATACCCGGCTGCGGGGACGTGCCGGACCATTTCAATGTCACGCTCTATGACCAACCCAATGGGGAGGAGACGATCCATCGGTCCAAGGCGGTGGGGGAACCGCCGCTGATGCTGGCAATTTCTGTCCTGCACGCATTGAAGGATGCGGTGGCTGCTGCCGGTGGCAGCGGGCCGGTGCAACTGGATGCGCCGGCGACACCGGAACGGGTGCTGATGGCGGTGATGGAACGGCAGGCAACCGGCCCCTTGGCGGAGGGAACGGCGTGAGCGGCGGCGATTGGATACAGGCCCTGGCCGGCTTCGACCGGCGGGGGGAGGCGTGCGTGCTGGTTACGGTGACAGAGGCGGCAGGCTCCACCCCCCGTGCGGCGGGGACCAAGATGCTGGTGGGGGCGGACAGCGTGCATGGCACCATCGGCGGCGGGGCGTTGGAATTCACCGCGATTGAGATGGCGCGCGCCATGCTGGACCGGCGGGAGGGGGAGATGCAGACACATTCCCTGCCGTTGGGTCCCGCGTTGGGGCAATGTTGCGGCGGGCGGGTCAGCGTCATGCTGGAGCCGATCCTGCCGCCGCCGCTGCGGGTGCTGCTGTTCGGCGCCGGCCATGTCGGCCGCGCGCTGGTTACCATCCTGGGCACGCTGCCGGCCCGCGTGGTCTGGGTGGATAACCGCCCGGACATGTTCCCGACCACCCTGCCGGACAATGTAACCGCCCTTGCCAGCGACCAGCCGGAGGAGCAGGTGACATTGCAAGCCCGGTTCACCCATGTCCTGGTCATGACCCATGATCATGCGCTGGATTACCGGCTGGTGCGAACGGCGCTGGCGGGGCCTGGTCCGGCTTTTGTCGGCTTGATCGGATCGGCCACCAAACGTGCGCGCTTTGTCCGTCGCCTGACGGCGGAGAAAATCGACACCAGCCGGCTGATCTGCCCGATCGGATTGCCGGCGATAAAGGGCAAACATCCGGGTGAAATTGCGCTGGCGGTTGCGGCCCAGATCGTCACCCGACCTCTCGAAGTTACCGCGACTGCGAAAAGTAGTATTGTTACAAACAAAACTGCCTGTGATTCTTGCGGTAACTCTAATTCTTGTCATGCAGATAGTGCATAGTCGGTAATATGGTTACCGAGTTTATACATGCAGAATCTGCTTTTCGCTGCGACGCAACATCCCTATAGTGCAAAGCACAACAACGGGACGCATCTTAAAGCCGGTTCCGAATTTACATGGGGAGCGAACGTACAAGGCCCGAAATCGGTGGCAATCCCGCCCCGTTCAGCTTTGTGAGTATCGCTATGAAGAAGCTCTATTCCGCTCTGTTCATTTCCGCCCTGGCCCTGCTCGCCGCTGGTCAGTCCCAGGCCAATCCGGCCGCTGTCAACCGCGCTTGCGGTAAGGCTCCGCAGGCCCCGGCCCTGATCGAAGGCAAGTCCGCCAGCGAGCAGGCCATGCGCTCCACCGCTGCTTCGGTCCGTGGCTTCGCCAAGGAATCCATTGGCTACCTGACCTGCCTGGACAGCCATCCGGTTTCCTCCAGCTACCTGTCGCAGCCGGCTTATCGCGCTTCCATGGCCGCCATGCGTGACCAGGCTGCCGATCGCCTGGAAATCACCGTGAACAGCTACAATGCTGAACTGCGTGCTTTCAAGGCGCAGCAGTCCCAGGTTGCTGCCACGAACTGATGACAGATGCCGCCATCGCATGCGGGTGACCTTACCGGGTACCCGCATGCGTCATGGCGCAGGTCCCGGCGAATCAGCCGGCCCAGGCCAGCCATTGCGGCTGGCTTTTCTGTTTTCAGGTTACGGGATTTCCTGCTTTTCGGGCTGAGCGTCGGTCGCACCTCCACCGGTGATGCCTGTGAAGGCACCTTTCTTGTGCTGCATTGCAACATAAAGGAGAGCCGGCGTTCGCGCAGCCTGATACCCGGCGGCTTGCAAACTGGTCCGGCGTCACCATTCATCAATGGGTCTATCTTGTTGATATACCCGGTTTTGTCCGGCTATGGCCTGCGCGCGATACGGGTCTTTGACATGGCGCCGGGCCACCTTTTCCCCGTGTTCTATTGCGGCGCATCAAAAAATCCTGTCATCTCAATGACATGTAGAAGGCTTGCCGCTACCAAGGTCGGGGCTGCCTCCCGGGCTGTGCTGGACCATCGTTGAGCATCGAGCGGCGTGGCGACGGTGTTTCCGCCGCCGTTTGAACGGCACCATCAAGATGCCGACGCGACTCATATCGGTGACCTATCGCCAATCTGGGAGGGCATATGGCCAATGTAGCAGCAGGCGCGGCGAATCCACCGCCGATGACCAAGGAAGAGCGGAAGGTGATTTTCGCTTCTTCGCTTGGGACCGTCTTTGAATGGTACGACTTCTACCTATACGGCTCGCTGGCGGCGGTGATCGCCAAGCAGTTCTTCTCCGGCGTCAATGAGACGGCGGCGATGATCTTCGCCCTGCTGGCATTCGCGGCCGGCTTCTTCGTCCGTCCCTTCGGCGCCCTTGTGTTTGGCCGGCTGGGCGACATGATCGGCCGCAAATATACCTTCCTTGTCACTATCCTGATCATGGGCGCATCGACCTTCATCGTCGGTATTCTGCCCAACTACGCCACCATCGGTATTGCCGCCCCGATCATCCTGATCTGCCTGCGCATGCTGCAAGGTCTGGCGCTGGGTGGTGAATATGGCGGTGCTGCCACTTATGTGGCGGAACATGCCCCGCACGGCCGCCGTGGCAACTATACCTCCTGGATCCAGACCACGGCGACGCTGGGTCTGTTCCTGTCCCTGCTGGTCATCCTGGCCTGCCGCATGTCCATGACCCCGGAACAGTTCGATACCTGGGGCTGGCGTATCCCGTTCCTGCTGTCCATTGTGCTGCTGGGCATTTCGGTCTGGATTCGCTTGATGCTGAGCGAAAGCCCGGCCTTCAAGAAGATGAAGGAGGAGGGCAAGCACTCCAAGGCCCCGCTGACGGAAGCCTTCGGCAACTGGAAAAACCTGAAGATCGTGATCCTGGCGCTGCTGGGTCTGGTCGCCGGTCAGGCAGTGGTCTGGTACACGGGTCAGTTCTATGCCCTGTTCTTCCTGACCACGACACTGAAGGTTGACGCCTATACCGCCAACCTGCTGATTGCCGCGGCCCTGCTGCTGGGCACCCCCTTCTTCGTCATCTTCGGTACCCTGTCGGATAAGATCGGTCGCAAGCCGATCATCATGGCCGGCCTGATCCTGGCGATCATCACCTACTTCCCGATCTTCAAGGGCATCACCCACTTCGCCAATCCGGAATTGGAACAGGCGGTCGCCTCTTCCCCGGTGGTGGTGAGCGCCGATCCCAAAGAATGTTCCTTCCAGTTCAACCCGGTCGGTACCTCTAAATTCACCTCTTCCTGCGATATCGCGAAGTCGGCGCTGGTGAAGAAGGGTATCCCCTACAGCAACGAGGAAGCCCCTGCCGGTACGGTCGCCCAGATCCGGGTCGGTAGCACGGTCATCACCAGCTATGACGGCTCCGGTCAGGTGGCCAAGACGGAAGTGTCGCTGCATGGCCCGGCCCATAGCAGTGCCGCCCCGGCTGATCCGGCGTCTGCCGCTGCTGCCTTCGACAAGTCGTTGAGCCAGGCGTTGAACGAGGCCGGCTACCCGGCCAAGGCCAACCCGGAAAAGATCAACCATGTGATGGTTGTGGTGCTGCTCTGGATCCTGGTCGTCTATGTGACCCTGGTCTATGGCCCCATCGCCGCGATGCTGGTGGAAATGTTCCCCACCCGTATCCGCTATACCTCCATGTCGTTGCCCTACCATATCGGTAATGGCTGGTTCGGCGGGTTCCTGCCGGCCACCAGCCTGGCGATCGTGGCAGCCACCGGCGACATCTATTCCGGCCTCTGGTACCCGATCATTGTGGCCGCTGTGACCTTGGTCATCGGCCTGCTCTTTGTCCGCGAAACCAAGGATGTGGACATTTACGAGCATGATTGACCGGTTCTGAGTAACCCCTGAAGCCTCTCTCGGGCGGGTCCGCGTGGACCCGCCCTTTCTTTTTTCGCAACAGGATGCTTGCGTCGGGGCCGGCTTTGCGCATCAATCCTGGCGAACCCGGCGGCACCTTTCCAGCCACCGGTAATAAAAATCGATCAGACGGGGAGCTAGAACGGGCATGGCGTTTCGCATTCTGGTCGCTGATGACCATCCGCTGATGCGCGCGGCGCTCTGCCAGTCCGTCGCCGGCGCCTTGCCGGGCCTGACCACGGTGGAAGCCTCCAATTTCGGGGAGGTGGAGGCGGCGTTGAAGCGGGAAGGCGCCATCGACACCATCCTGCTGGACCTGCATATGCCGGGCATGAATGGGCTGATCGGGTTGGCATTGCTGCGCAACGAACACCCGGCCATCCCCGTCATCGTCGTCTCTGCGATGGAGGATGCGACCACCATCCAGCGTGCCATGGATTATGGCGCGTCCGGTTTTGTGCCCAAATCCGCCCCCATCACCCATATCGGTGAAGCCATCCAGGCGGTGATGGATGGTCATATCTGGCTGCCCCCGACCGAGGGGCCAGCGGCCGATGGTGATGCTGACATGGCGTCCCGCGTTGCCGGGCTGACGCCGCAGCAATTGCGCGTTCTGGCTGGCATCGCGGAAGGCAAGCTGAACAAGCAGATCGCCTATGAAATGGGCGTGGTGGAGACGACGGTGAAGGCCCATGTCACGGTGATCCTGCGCCGGCTGGGCGTGGTCAGCCGGACCCAGGCGGCCATTGTCGCCAGCCGCCTGGCCCTGTCCAATGGTGGCGATACGGCGGATGCCTGATCGCCGCTTCCCGGTTTAACCCAGCAACAAAGCGGCTAGGGCCGCCACCCCGGCCCGGCTGTCTGCGCGGGGCAGGTTGACCACGGGCAGGTCGGGGAAATGCCGCTTCACGGCCATTTCCACCGCCTCCAGCGCCACGGTGGCCCCCGGCGTTTCGCTGACCGCCAACGCCGCAATGGGACGGCCCCGATCCTTCAGCACCGTCAAGGCCGTCAGCGTATGGCTGATGCTGCCAAGATAGGAGCCGGCAACCACGATGGATGGCAGGTCGAGCGCCGTCAGCCAGTCCAGCACCGTGCGATCATCATCGACCGGGGCCATCAGGCCGCCCACCCCTTCCACCAGCATCGGTCCCGGCGCCTGGGCCAGCTTCTGCTGGCAGGCATCGATGATGGCGGCGTAATCCACCGCCTTGCCTTCCAATGCTGCGGCCATGTTGGGGGCCAGGGGTGCGCGGAATCGCCAGGGCGATATCTGGTCCAGACTGGCGGGCGTGACATCCTGTCCCAGGGCGGCCAGGATTTCCGCCGGATCGGACCCGGCGGGATTACCGGGGTCCAGCCCGCTGGCCAGCGGCTTGAAGGCTTCCGCCGCAAGCCCTTGATTTCGCCAGTGCCGCAGCAGCGAGGTGGTGACGAAGGTCTTGCCGATATCGGTGCCGGTGGCGGTTATGAAAAAGCCGGTCATCTTCCATCCCTTGCATGCCAAGCAGTTTCGCTTGACCCGCTATGTGGTAAGGGCCAGTCATACAGCAACGTTCATTAAGTCGTCATGTGAGGAACCGCCATGCCCGATACCGCTCTGTTGGGGGATACGATCACCACCGCATCCGCCCCGGCGGCCATCCGCAATGACTGGACCCGGGAAGAGGTGGCGGCCCTTTTCGCCATGCCCTTCATGGACCTGTTGTTCAAGGCGCAGACGCTGCATCGCCAATATTTCGACGCCAATGAAGTGCAGATTTCTACATTGCTGTCGATCAAGACGGGCGGCTGCCCGGAGGATTGCGGCTATTGCCCGCAGAGCAGCAGCTTCGATACCGGCCTGAAGGCGTCGAAGCTGATGGAAGTGGAGAAGGTGCTGGAAGAAGCGCGCGCCGCCAAGGAGCGCGGGGCCAGCCGCTTCTGCATGGGCGCCGCCTGGCGCTCGCCCAAGGATCACGACCTGGATACGGTTTGCGCCATGATTGAGGGCGTGAAGTCGCTGGGCATGGAAAGCTGTGTCACGCTCGGCATGCTGCGCCCGGATCAGGCGACAAAGCTGAAGGATGCGGGGCTGGATTACTACAATCACAACCTCGACACCTCGCCCGAGCATTACAACAACATCATCACCACCCGCACCTACCAGGAGCGGCTGAACACGCTGGATAATGTCCGCAATGCCGGCATCAATGTCTGCTGTGGCGGCATCCTGGGGCTGGGCGAAGACCGGGAGGATCGGGTGGGCCTGATCCAGACCCTGGCCAGCCTGCCCAAGCATCCGGAAAGCGTGCCGATCAACCTGCTGGTCAAGGTCAAGGGCACCTCGCTGGACAAGGCGGAAGAGGTCGATCCGATCGAGTTCGTCCGCACCATCGCGGTTGCCCGCATCACCATGCCGTCCAGCGCCGTCCGCCTGTCGGCGGGCCGCGAGGATATGAGCGATGAGATGCAGGCGCTCTGCTTCCTGGCCGGTGCCAATTCCATTTTCTATGGTGAGCGGCTGCTGACCACGGTGAACCCGGCGCAGGAACGCGACATGAAGCTGTTCAGCCGGCTGGGCCTGCGTCCGATGCAGGTGGAAGTCAGCGAATGAGCGGTCAGCCCGGCTGGCTGACGGAGGGGTTGGGGCATATCTGGTTGCCCTATACCCAGATGCGCACAGCCGGCACCCCCTTGCCGGTGGTCTCCACCAGTGGCACTCGTCTCCGTCTGGCCGACGGGCGGGAACTGGTGGATGGCATTGCCTCCTGGTGGACGGCCTGCCACGGCTATAACCACCCCCATCTGCTGGCGGCCCTGCAGGCCCAAGCCCAAGCCATGCCGCATGTCATGTTCGGCGGGTTGGGGCATGAACCGGCATACCGGCTGGCAACAAGGCTGGCAGCATTGCTGCCGGGTGACCTGACACGGGTGTTCCTGGCCGAATCCGGTTCGGTTTCCGTGGAAGTCGCCATGAAGATGGCGGTGCAATACTGGCTGAACAAAGGGGAGCGGGGCCGGTCCAAGATCCTGGCCTTCACCGGCGGCTATCATGGCGACACCATCGCCACCATGGCCGTTTGCGACCCGGAAGAAGGGATGCATGCCAAGTTCCGCGGCCTGCTGCCTGAACATCCGGTGCTGCCCCTGCCGCGGGATGAGGAGAGCCTGGAGGCGCTGGACCTGTTCCTGGATCAGCATGGGCACAAACTGGCGGCCATGCTGGTGGAACCGCTGGTCCAGGGTGCTGGCGGCATGCTGTTCCATGATGCCGCCGTGCTGCGGCGGCTGCGGGAACTGGCGGACCGGTACGGCATTCTGTTGATCTTTGACGAGATTTTCACCGGTTTCGGTCGCACCGGCACGATGTTCGCGTGCGAGGCTGCCGGCGTTGTGCCGGATATCGTCACCCTGTCCAAGGCGCTGACCGGTGGCATGCTGCCGCTATCCGCCGCCATTGCCAGTGCCCGCGTATTTGATGCCTTCTGGTCTGAAGATGCCAATGCCGCCCTGATGCACGGCCCCACCTATATGGGCCATGCGCTGGGCTGTGCGGTGGCCAATGCCTCGCTGGATCTGTTTGAGACGGAACCGCGCCTGGAACAGGTGGCCGCCATTTCGGCCGCCCTGCATCGGGGGCTGGAGCCGTGCCGCGACATGCCGGCAGTGGCCGATGTGCGGGTGCTGGGCGCCATCGGTGTGGTGGAGTTGAAACAGGCACCCGACCTGCGGACCTTGAAGGAAAAGCTGGTCGCGCAGGGTGTGTGGGTGCGCCCCTTTGGCCGTGTCCTATACCTGACCCCTTCCTTCACCATCGGGGAGGAGGATCTGGAACGGTTGATGGCCGCCATCCGCACCGTGGTACCGGGGCTGCCGGGATGACCGGGCCGGTGACCATGCTGGATGGCATGGCGGCGGCGGCGCTGGCCGGGCTGGAGGCAGCCCATCGCCGCCGCGCCGCCCGCGCCCTGGCCCGCGATGGCGTGATGCTGACCTTGCCGGATGGCCGCGTGCTGGTGGATATGGCATCCAATGATTATCTGGGGCTGGCGCATGATCCGCGCGTGATGGCCAGGGCGGCTGATTTCGCCGCCCGGTACGGGGCTGGTTCCGGTGCGTCCCGGCTGGTCTGCGGTACCCTGCCCATCCACCGTGCGGTGGAAGAAAAGTTGGCTGCTTTCCTGGGGACGGAAGCGGCCCTGCTGCTGGGCACGGGCTTCCAGGCCAATGCCACGCTGCTGCCAGCATTGGCTGAACTGATGGGGCCGGGGGCGGAATTGCTGGTGGACCGGTTGGCCCATGCCAGCCTGCTGCAGGGCAGTTTCGGCCAGGGCATCAAGGCACGGCGCTTCCGCCACAATGACCTGAACCATCTGGAAGAATTGCTACGGCGGGGTGACCGGTCACTGGTGGTGACGGAAACGGTTTTCTCAATGGATGGCGACCGCTGCGACCTGCCGGCCTTGCTGGATTTATGCGACCGGTTCAACGCCCCGCTTTATTTGGACGAGGCACACGCCATTGGCGCGCTGGGGCCGGGTGGGCGGGGGTTGGCAGCAGGCACACCCGGTCGTGTGGCACTGACCATGGGCACGCTGGGCAAGGCTTTTGGTGGGTTTGGTGCCTATGTCGCCGGATCGCGCCTGTTGATTGATTATCTGGTCAATCGCTGCGGCGGCTTCATCTATACCACCGCCCCGCCGCCGGCGGTGGTGGGGGCGCTGGATGCGGCTTTGGACCTGATGCCGGCGCTGGAGAGTGACCGCGACCGCCTGTCCGCCTATGGCGATCAGGTGCGCGCGGCTGTTACCGCTGCCGGGTATGATGTGCTGGACAGCACGACCCAGATCATCCCGTTGGTCGCCGGGACCGATGCCGATGCGCTGGCCCTGGCGGCGCGCCTGGAAGCAGCGGGCTTTCTGGTGGTTGCCATCCGGCCGCCGACGGTGCCGCCGGGCACGGCGCGGCTGCGGATCAGCCTGTCTTCCGCCCTGTCGGCGGACCAGGTGGCAGGGCTGGTGGCGGCCATTGCCACCTTGCCGCCCGGCCCCCTTGCCCAGCGGGGGGCGTGATGGCAGCCCCTGTCTTTCTGTTCGCCCATGGCTGGGCGGGCAGTCCTTCCATCTGGTCCGGGCTGGTGGTGGTGCTGGCGGGGCGCGGTGTTGATCCGGCGGATTGTTATTTCTGGGACCAGGGCTATTTCGGCCCCGCCACCCTGCCCGCCCTGCCAGTGGGGCGGCCTGTGATCGGTATCGGCCATTCGCTAGGGGTGCCGTTGCTGTGGCCGCGGGGCGATCTGGCGGCCCTGGTTGCCATCAATGGCTTTACCCGCTTCACGGCAACGGCGGATTGCCCGACCGGGACGCCCCCCCGCCTGCTGGCGCAGATGCGCCGCCGCTTCGCCGTCACGCCGGCAGCAGTGCTGGCGGATTTTACGACGCGGGCAGGATTGCCTTTGCCTGACGGGCCGATCCAGGCCGATCGGCTGGCAGCGGGGCTTGAGATGTTGGATGGGGTGGATGTGCGGGCATATCCCGCCCCGCCTGTGCTGCTGACGCTGGCGGGTCAGGAGGATGCGATTGTCCCGCCCGCCCATGGGGTTGCCTGTTTCGGCCCGGCCCTGCGGTTGGTTCCCGGTGGCCATGCCCTGCCCGTGACGGCCCCGGACCTTTGCGCCGATCTGGTACTGGAAGCGGCGTCATCGTGCTGAGCCCCTTGGACAAGCAGGCCATTGCCCGGCAATTTGGCCGGGCCGCCGCCCTTTATGATGGATCGGCCCATATCCAGGCACAGGTCGCCGCCCAGATGGTCGCCCGGCTGGCGACCCTTGGCCTGCCGCCAGCGGCGCGGGTGCTGGAAATTGGCTGTGGTACAGGGCTGGTAACGCGGGGGGCGCTGGCATCCCTGGATATCGGCCAGTGGCTGGCGACGGACCTCTCGCCCTCCATGGTGGCCGCCACGCGGGGCCATCTGCCGGACGATGCGCGGCTGTTGGTACTGGCCATGGATGGGGAGCGGCCGGCGCTTGCCGGCGGGTTCGACCTTGTTTGCTCCAGCCTGGCACTGCAATGGTTCCCCGATCCGGCGGCGGCCCTGGCGGCATGGCGTCGCCTGTTACGGCCGGGCGGGCGGTTGCTGGTCGCCACCCTGGCCGATGGCACCTTTGCCGAATGGCATGATGCCCAGCGGCAGGCGGGTGGTACGCCCGTCGGCCCGGATTATGCGGCGGTGGAAACCATGCGCGGCTGGCTGCCCGGCCTGTCGGTGGAGCCGATGGCTTTGCGGGAACGTCATGCCAGTGCCCGCGCCTTCCTGGACGGGTTGCGCCGGATCGGCGCTGATTACAGCCCCCGCCATGCCGGTGCCGGCACGTTGCGCCGGGCCATGCGCGCGCTGGAAGCGGCAGGACCGGTGGCAGTCACCTATCAGGTGGCGTGGCTTCATGCCGCCGCCGATGCTATTGATAATGCGTAGGGGAGGGCGGTACCGCCACCAGCGGACGCCGGGTGTGGAAAGGCGGGACATTTCCAGATGCTGACGGGTGCGACGGGTCTTATCCAGCTTCTGAATGCCGGTGATATCAGCGGCGTGGCCGTGCTGGTCGATCTGCGCGCCGTGCCGCATGCCGAAAACCCGCTGTTCCGCCAATCCATCATCCACCTGATTGACCGGTTCGCCGCGCAGTTTGAGCCGGAGGTGGTGGATGTCGGCCGCTATGCCCAGGTGTTTTTGTTCTCAAGTGACAAGGCAGAGGGGTTTGTCGCGAAATTGCAGGCTGTTGCCGCCAATTTCGCTGAACAGCATGTGACAGCCCCGCGCGTCAGCATCTTCCGCCTGCCGGCAGAAAGTGGGCGGCTGGCGGTATTGCTGCGCAATGCCGGGGCGGAGCCGGAACCGCCTGCGCCTGTGGCGACGCTCTCGCCGGAGGAGATGCAGCAACTGGCTTCCCTGCACAAGCTGGCGACATATGAACGGGTGCTGCTGACCGCCGATGTCTCCGCCCTGGTGCGTGAATCACCGGTCTGGCAGTTGCAGGACGGGCACTGGCAAACGGCATTCAGTGAAGTGACCGTCGCTCTGGATAATCTGGAACGCGCCGTTGGCACGCCGCTGCGGCGTGACCCTTGGCTGTTGCAGCAGATCACCCCCATTCTGGATCGGCGGATCATCCGCCATTTCCAGTATGAACCGTCGCGCCTTTCCTCCCCCCGCAGCATGAACCTGCTGCCGGCCTCGGTGCAGGACCCGGCCTTTTATGAGTTTGTGCGCGAGCTGACCTATGACCAGCGCCGCAACCTGATCGTGGAACTGTCCGCCACCGACCCCGACCTGACGGAAGCGGGCCTGAACGATGCGCTGGAAACCCTGCGCCTGTGGGATTGCCGGGTGGCGATTGACCATCTGTCACTGCGCCATGCCGATCCCGGCTTCCTGCCACTGGACGAGATTGACTATCTGAAAATCGATATTGGCGGGCTGGGCGCGGAAGGCACCGACCTGCCGCGTGTGCCGGACTGGATGGCCCGGTTTGGCCTGGGCAAGCTGGTGGCATTGTGTCCGGAAGCGCCGCACCAGCTTCGGGCCTGTCTCTCCTTGGGCTTCCAGCTTGTGGAACGGCAGGAGCGTCCCCTGCCGATCGGGCGGGGAGAAAATTCCGCATACAAGGATTATTATCCTTGATTTTGATCCAGACAGCTTCCATCCTGTGCCTGTCAGAGCCAGGGGTGTGACCGCACGTGTCTTCCCCCCTTCCGCTCTCTCCCCCAGCCCGCCCTCCCGGCGGGCTTTTTTATTGCCTGGATGGAGGTTGATCATGATCCCGGAAAATTTCCGTGGCCGTGCCGCGCGCCTGCCCTTGGGTGGGTTTGATGTGGCCGGATTGTTGAACGGGCTTGAACCGGAGGCCTTGCTGGCCGTGTGGTATGTCGAATGTGGTGGTGAGCCTTTTCTGGCCGATGGGCGCCCGGCCCTTTTGTTCGAGGCCCATATTTTCAGCCGCCTGACCGATGGCCGCTTCAACCGCTCCCATCCCACCCTGTCAGCCGATGCCTGGAACCGCGCGCTTTATAGCGGCAGCCGGGCCGGGGAATATGAGCGGCTGGGGGCTGCCATGGCGCTGGACCGCACGGCAGCGCTGATGGCCGCCAGTTGGGGCGGATGCCAGATTTTGGGCTGCAATCACCGGCAGGCGGGGTTCAAGACCGTGGATGCCATGGTGGCGGCCTTGTGTGAAAGTGAGGAACGGCACCTGGATGCGTTCCTGGCTTTCATCCGTCATAGCCGTCTGATGGTGCCGCTGCGTGCCCGCGACTGGGACCGGTTTGCCCGTGGATACAACGGCTCGGCCTATCGGTTGAACCGGTATGCCGAGCGGTTGGCTGATGAATATCAGCGCAATATCCGGGCTTTCGATGATGGGCTGCTGGGGCCGGGGGACCGGGGCAGTATGGTCCGGCGGGCGCAGCGGGATCTGGTCCGGGCGGGGTTCCCCATTCAGATGGATGGGGTTTATGGCGGCATGACGGCCCGCGCGGTGCAGTCCTTCCGCCAACGGGTCGGCTTGCCCGCGTCCGATTATCTGGACAAGGCGGCCATAACGGCATTGGCGGAGGCATGATGATGGGCACGCTTCCCGATACGCCGGCCTGGTCGCCCCTGCGCCGGGCGGCCCCGATGATGGTGGTGATCATCGGGGCCTTGATGGTGCTGTGCGCCACGGCGCCGTGGCTGTCCGATGGCCGGGCTTCCTTGTTGATCGGCCATGGCACCGACCTGATCTGGACCGGGGCCGGTGTTTTCGTCCTGGGCGCGTCGGGGGAACGGATTGGCGGCTGGTTCAGCCTGCGGGGGCAGGGGAAGGGGGCGACACCAACCGACTAAACTGGCTCCTCCACCGGGCCGTCGCCGGGTTCCAGCACGGTGGCGGCCATGGGTGTGGTGCGCGGCAGAACCTGATAGGGCATCTGCTGGTCGGCGGGCACCGGATCGGTGATGCGGACACGGCGCAAGGCAAAGCCCAGCGTCAGGATGGCGACCATTCCGATCAGGGCGAACAGGCCGGTGGCACCCAGCAATTCCATGGTTGCCGCCCCGGCCAGCGGTCCCAGGATTGCCCCGCCGGAATAGACCAGTACCAACCCGCCAGTGGCGCCGACGCGCTTTTCCGATGGCAGCCGGTCATTGGCATGGGCCACGCACAACGGATACAGCGCAAAGGCCACCCCACCGAACAGCGCCACTGCCGGTAATAACAAATCTGGCAGGGCCAGGGCCGCCAGGATGATCAACAGCGACAGGCCCAGGGCGGCGGCCAGCGAGCCGACAATGATCTGCCGCCGGTCAAACCGGTCGGACATCCAGCCCAAAGGCCATTGCAGCAGGACGCCGCCCAAAATCGCCGCACTCATGAAGCCCGAGGTGCGGGCGAGATCAAAGCCGATCCCGGCCGCGAACAGCCCGCCCAGCGAATAGAACGCCCCCAGCATGATGCCGGTGGAAAGCGCCCCGATCACGCCCAGCGGTGAGGCTTCATACAGGGCGCGCAGCTTCATCGCCCCGCCTTCCGGCAGGCCGGGCGGGGGCATTCGGGTCAGTGCCACCGGCAGCACGGCCAGCGACATCAGGATGGAACCGGCGGCCAGCGGCAGCAGCGCCTGTTCGCCCGAAAGGGTCAGGATCGGCTGGCCCACCGCCTGGCCGACATAAAGGGCGATCATATAAAAGGCCAGCACGCTGCCGCGCCCTTCCGGCGGGGCACGTTCATTCAGCCAGCTTTCCAGACAGACAAAAATCCCGGCCATGCACAGCCCGTCCAGCAGGCGCAGCACGGCCCATAGGGCCGGCTGTTCCACCAGCGCGTAGGAAAGCATGGTGGCTGAGAACAGCGACACGAAGGCGGCAAAGCCCCTGATATGGCCCACCCGCCGCACAATCCGGAAGGAAAGAACGGAGCCCAGCCCCAGCCCGACAAAATAGGCCGTGCCCATCATGCCGATCAGCGATGGACTGGCACCCTGCTCCTGCAGGCGCAAAGCCAGTAAAGTGGCGACAAAGCCGCTGCCGGCCATGGCCAGGAAAATGGCGGCCAGCAGGGCGCGGACCGGGCGCAATGCCATGATCACGCGGATATACTCCCTTCTTTCTCCGAACCCCGGCGGTGCCGGGCGGGGGGGTGGCTGGCCAGCATAGGCAAGCCGGTCCCACCCGGCCAGGGCGGGACCGGGCGGGTTGCGGGCCTCGATCGGGTTAGCCCGGCCCCGACTTTATGCCGCCATCACCGCCGGCTGATCGACAGCCGGTTCCACCAGCGACTGGTGAAGGGCCTTGATGGCGCGGTCGAACTGGTCGCGGGCGACTACGAACTGGATATCAACCGTGCGGACCTGATGCTGCATGCCCAGCACATTGATGCCGGCCCCGCCAAGGGCGGACAGGGCCTGTGCCGCGAGCCCCGGTTCGTTCAGGTCGCTGCCGATGATGGACGCGATGGAGACATCATGGGTGGCGATATCCGCATTGGGGAAGCGGGTTTCCAATTCCTCCACCACCCGGCGCACCGGCGTGCCGCCGGACCAGAGATAATGGGTGATGGTATTGGCATTGCTGGATTTGGCGATGATCCAGACCTTGTGCCGGGTCAGCGCTTCCAGGATGGCAGCATCGTAGCCCTTTTCCCCCACCATATCCTGTTCAAAGAATTCCAGCGCCGTGCAGTTCCGCAGGCCGGTGACGATCTCCACCTTTGGCCGGTCGGACACATAATCACCGCAGATCAGCGTACCATCATCGGCGGGATCGAACGTGTTCTTCACCCGCAGCGGGATTTTTGACTGGCGCAGGCCGCGCCCGGCACGGGGGTGGATGGCCTCCATCCCCAGATTGGCGAGCTGGTCGGCCACGTCATAATTGGTGCGGCCGATCTTGCGGGCCTGTTCCTCCCCCACCACGCGCGGATCGGCGCTGGAAAGGTGGAATTCCTTGTGGATGATGGCCTCGGCGGCACCGGTCAGCACAGCAGCGCGGGAGAAGGTCATCTCCGAATAGCCGCGATCATAACGCGCGACCATCCCTTCCCGGCATTGGGCATAGCCGGTGACGATGGGCAGGCAGGTGGCAAGGTCGATCCCTTCCAGCCCGGACAGGATACGTTCATCCAGGCTGCGCTGGGTGGTATCACGCCAGCCGGTCAGGTCGACAAAGCGGCCATTCACACCCCTGTCGCGCAGCAACAGGGCGGTATTATGGGCGCTGTGCGCTTCCCCCAGCCCGGCCAGCATTTCCCGCACGGCGGCCAGCGGTTCCGCCAGCCGGAAATGGCCATGGCCACGCAACCGGTGCAGGTCGGACAGGCAGTCCCGCACATCCTGGATGCGCTCGGCCACGAAAGCATCTGCGATGCGGCGCGACAGGCTGTCCCCGAAGACAGTGCCATTGCGCTCGCACATCGCCGCTTCCACCCGTGCCAGGGCGGCCATCCAGCCTTCGCCATCGGTATCGTCGATGAAGCTGGCATAGACGCCGGGCTCGCCCGTCTTCTTATGTTCCAGCAACAGGTTGGTGATGCCGGCATAGGCGGAGACGACGAAGAGGCGGCCATAAAGGTCGGCGCCGCTGCGGCCACCGATCAGCACATTGTCGAACACCGTATTGGTGGCGGTGATGGAGGTGCCGCCGATCTTTTCCACCGTATGGGAGGGCTTGGCGCTGGTCATGTCCGTGCTCATGCCGCCCTCCGCGTCAGACGGCCGGATACGGGCCGGATGGCCTGGATATCCTGCCGCGCGGCGATGAATTCCGGGCGCGGTGTGGCGGGTCCGAACGGCTTTTGCAGCCGGTTGGACAGGGCGTTGAACACGAAAAAGGCGTTGGCACGCGGGAAGGGCGTGATGTTGCTGTTCGACCCGTGCATGGTGTTGCAGTCGAAGATCACCACTGTGCCCGGTTCACCCGTGGGGGCATCGATACCATGGCGGTTGGCCAGATCGGCCAGACTGTCATCATCCGGCACGCCATATTCCTGCTTCTTCAGCGAGGTTTTATAATGGTTGTCCGGCGTTTCCCCAACGCAGGTCAGATACTCCTTGTGGGAGCCGGGGATCAGCATCAGCGGACCATTATGGGCTGTGTTGCGGGCCAGCAGAATGGACATGGACAGGGCGCGCATGCGCGGCATGCCATCTTCCACGTGCCAGGTTTCGAAATCGGAATGCCAGTAGAATTCCTTGCCCTTGAAGCCGGGCTTATAATTCAGCCGTGATTGGTGGATATAGACATCATCACCCAGCAGGAAACGGGCGACGCCGGCCAGCCTTTCATCGGCCACCAGCCGTTCCATCATCGCGTTCTGGCGGTGGATTTCAAAGATGGAGCGCACCTCGTTGCTGCCACGCTCGGTTATGACGGTTTCATCCTTCAAACCCTGCGGATGGGCCAGGAGCGAGGCCGCCTCCGATTGCAGGATTTCCATCTCGTCGGCCCCGAACAGGCCCTCCAGAACCAGATAGCCTTTCTGGTCGAAATGGTCCGCCTGTTCACGGGACAGCGGCGCCGTTTCGTCCCACTGCCCATGCACAACGGGGTCCTGGCGCGGCAGCAGCCGGGCGCGGTCTTCACATCGGGACGGGTATAGATCGGTCATCGGTCATTCCTATCGGGTTGCCATTCGGAGAAAAGGGGGGAGAGCAGCCAGGGCATGGCGGAGTTTTCCCCCGCCATGCCGGCGCATCAGGCCGCCTTGTCGGCCGGATAGGCACCGGTATCGTCATGGACTTCGCGGCCCGTCACGGGCGGGTTGAAGACACAGGCCATGATCATTTCGGTCTTGCCGCGCAGGATGTGGCGGTCATGGTTATTCAGGGAATACATGGTGCCGGGCTTGATCTCGTGGATCTCACCGGTGGCCAGATCCTCAATGCTGCCTTCACCGCTGATGCAGTAGACCGTTTCCAGATGGTTCTTGTAATGCATCGGCAGTTCGGCGCCGGCATAGATGGTGGTGATATGGAAGGAATAGCCGACCCCATCATCCTTCAGCAGCAGGCGGGCGCTTTCCCAGCCTTTGGAAACTACGTTCTTGTCGGAAGCCTTAATGTCGGCCAGCGTGCGGACGATCATGTGAAATCTCCTGATATTGCTCTTGATAGTGGCCCCATGAGCGCATGAGGCGGTCTGCCGCCCCGCCCCAGAAGGGCGGGGCGCTGCCATTGGGGCATGGGATGAAAAGGGCGGCGGATCATTCCGCCCTTTGAGATTTGTTTATTCAGCGGCGGCGCTATAGGGGCGCGACATGGCCGCCGTCACGCACTGTTCCAGCAGGTCCAGACCGGTGGCCAGTTCTTCCCTGCTGATGGTCAGCGGGGCCAGGATTTTCACCACCTCGTCATGCGGGCCGCTGGTTTCCACGATCAGGCCGCGGGCGAAGGCGGCACTGGTGATGCGGTCGGCCAGATCGCCGGACCCGACATCAATGCCGCGCATCATGCCCCTGCCTTTCAGCCGGAATTCATCGCCATACGGGGCGGCGATTTCCGCCAGGCGTTCAGCCAGGAAATCACCCTTCGCCTTCACTTCCGAGGCGAACTTGTCATCACGCCAGAAATGGCGGATGGCGGCAGCAGCGGTGATGAAGGCATGGTTATTGCCCCGGAACGTGCCGTTATGTTCGCCGGGCTTCCATTGATCCAATTCCGGCTTGATCAGGGTAAGCGCGAAAGGCAGCCCCATGCCGGACAGGGACTTTGCCAGGGTGACGATATCGGGCTTGATGCCGGCTTCCTCGAAGCTGAAGAAATTGCCCGTCCGGCCACAGCCGGCCTGGATATCATCCAGGATCAGCAGCGCGCCGTGGCGCTTGGCCAGATCGGCGATCTTGCGCAGCCAGGGGGTGGAGGCGACGTTCAACCCGCCTTCACCCTGCACGGATTCAATCAGGATGGCGGCCGGCTTGTCCAACCCGCTGGATGGGTCGGACAGGCGCTGTTCCAGCAGGTCGGCCGTATCGACATCCGGGCCGAAATAGCCGTCGAACGGTTCGTGGCTGACATGGGACAGCGGCACGCCGGCACCGCCGCGCTTGCCGGCATTGCCGGTGCAGGCCAGTGCCCCCAGCGTCATGCCATGGAAGCCATTGGTGAAGGCGATGACATTCTGCCGACCGGTCACCTTGCGTGCCAGCTTCAGGGCTGCTTCCACAGCATTCGTGCCGGTGGGGCCCGTGAACATGGCGCGATAGGAAAGGCCACGCGGCTTCAGGATGGTCTTGTCCAACTCCGCCAGGAATTCTTCCTTGGCTTCGGTGTGCAGGTCCAGGCTGTGGGTGACGCCATCGGCGGCGATGTAATCCAGCAGTGCCTGCTTCAGGACCGGGTGATTATGACCATAATTCAGGCTGGAACAGCCGGACAGGAAATCCAGATAGCGACCGCCTTGGGCATCTTCCATCCAGGAACCTTCTGCCTTGGTGAACAGGCGCGGCATGGAGCGGGAATAGCTGCGAACCCGTGATTCCAGACGGTCAAAAGTGGAGACGTCCGGCGGGGTGGCCGTCGGCATCGGCATGATGGACATGAGATTCCTCTAAGGAAATTTACAGATAGGGTGCGGGGCCGGATCAGGCGGCGACGGCAGCTTTGGGCAGCGTGATGCTGACCATGTGTTCCGTCTCGTGCGCGCCATCGAAATGCCGGTCGCGATGGAAATGGGCCTCGTGGCTCAGGCTGGCGCCGCGCGCCTTGGCAAAGCCCTGGAACAGGGCCCAGCTTGCCTGGTTGGAGGGGGTGATGGTGGTCTGGATATGTCGCACGCGCGCCAGTGCCGGGCGGTCCAGCAGACCTTGCAGCATCCGCCGTCCCAACCCCTGGCCGCGCGCGACCTCATGCACGGCAACCTGCCAGACAAACAGGGTGTGCGGATCGTTTGGCGGCACATAGCCGGAAATCCAGCCGACGGGCTGTCCATTCCGTTCCGCCAGGATGCAGGTCTGGGCGAAATGGGTGGCCTGCAGCAGGTTGCAGTACAGCGAATTGGTGTCCAGCGGTGGGCAGGCGGCAATCAGCCGGTGGATGTCGGTCCCATCGCCAGCCACCGGCGGACGAAGGGTGATGGTAGTCGCATCCTCCTTGGAAGAGGTGGCATCGCTGGTGGCGCTTTCGGGTCGGTGGTCTGGTTGAACCATGTCTTCACCCCCTCTTTATATTTTATCTCTCGAATCATATGGCAGGCATCCATGACGGGTCTCTGCCGGGTTGGGTGCTCAAGGTTGGTGAGAAATGCTTCATAAGTCAACCTTATCGGCCTAAAAAATACGCATTTGCAGGGCAGCGTCCTGTCTGGTGGGACGCAAAATTACTTTATTTATGAAAATATAAACCAGCTTGCGACCATTGTCTGAAGCAGGCTAAAGCAACCGTCTAGTCCGGATTCCGTAAGGGTAGGTCCATGGTTGAGCCGCGTACCGACGCCGCCCTGCGCGGCCTTCGCCGTATCATGCGCGCCGCAGAGATGGCGGAACGCCGGCTGGCATCGGAAACCGGGCTGACCCCGTCACAATTACTTTTGCTGCAGGAAGTCGCGCGGCGTGGGGAGGCGACGCCCAGCAGTCTGGCCGCCGCCGTTCAGTTCAGTCAGGCCACAGTCACCAATCTGGCGGACCGGCTGGAGGCGCTGGGGCTGGTCGCCCGGCGGCGCGGGGATCAGGACCGGCGGCAGATCTGGGTATCGATTACACCCAAGGGGCGACAGATACTGGAGACGGCGCCTGACATGCTGCAGGCCCAGTTCTCTGGCCGGTTTCAGAACCTGCCGGATTGGGAACAGGCCATGATTGTCGCAATGCTGGAACGGTTGGGCAGCCTGCTGGATGCGGAAAAGATTGACGCGGCGCCGCTGCTGGATACGGGCCGGATCGACCGGGTGTCCTGAGGGGACTATCTGTCCTTGCTATCGTGCTGCCGGTCGCGTTGCCGCTGCCGGTGCTGCAAGAACAGGAAGAAGGCGAAAAGACCGAACGCGCCGAAAATTGCCGCGCCAATCGCCCCGCGTGCCGCCAGAGGCAGCGGGTCCAGCCCGCTGGTCAGGCCGAACGTGGCATAGGCCAGGATCGACAGCAGCAGGCCGGCGATGATCACAATGAGAAGGGGCGCGCGCATGGCATGCTTTCCGGTCGCGGGGCGGACGGGGCGGGGCCCGGTCCCTTCCGATATAGGATAAGGATCGGCGTCCGATCAATCTTCCGCCACCATCGGGGGTGGCCAGATCTGGCGCAAGGCCCGTTCCGGCCCGCGGTCAAAAGGCTGCCATTGCCTTGGATAGCCCAGCGACACTTCCTCGAACCGAACCCCGTCCCGCCAATAGGTGCCGGGAACATGCAGATGACCATGCACGCAGACCCTGGCATTGAAACGGCGGTGCCAGTCTTCCGTTGCGGTCGTTCCGCACCAGGGGCTGAAACGGGGGATGCGGCGCAGGGTCAGCAAATCGGCCCGCAAGGGGAAATGGTTGACCAGTACCGTGGGCAGGCCGGGCGGCAATTCCCGTTCCATGCGGGCTGCACTTTCCGCCAGCCGTGCAGCACACCAATCCTGTCTGGAGCGATGCGGGGTGGGCGACAGGCGCACCTCGTCCGCTGAGCGCAGCCGGTGTTCCCAGGCCCAGCCCAGCACCTGTTCCAGCGCTACATCCGCCGGGCGGAAACTGTAATCATAAAGCAGGAACAGCGGTACGATGGCCAAAGGCCCGCCAGGACCGGGCCAGAGGGGAAACGGGTCTTCCGGCGTGACGACGCCCAGGCGCCGGGCGACATCCACCATCGCCTGATATTTCGCCCCCCCGCGCAAGGCGCCCTCCTCGCCGGGCACGGTCCATAATTCATGATTGCCCGGCACCCATATCAGCTTGGCGAAGCGCTGGCCCAGAAAGGCGAAGGCCTGTGCCAGATGCGCCGGCTGTTCAGCGATATCACCAGCCAGGATCAACCAGTCCGGTGAGGCGGCGGGCAGCCGTTCCAGCGCGGCACGGTTTTCCGCCGCGGCAAGGTGCAGGTCGCTGATGGCGAGCAGACGCATCAGGAAAGGCTGCCGGTCTGCTGTTCCGACAGAAAGAGGCGGACCTGGTTGCGGCCGCCATGTTTGGCGGCATAAAGCGCCTGATCGGCGGCCTGGGACAAGGCTTCCGCCGCGCCACCGGCGCTGTCGGCGATACCGCAGGAGAAGGTGGCGCTGAAGCCCTTGCCTTCATGATGATGGATGAGGGCGGCAAAGCCCTGGCGCAGCGCCTCCATCCTTTCATAGGCATCGTCGGCCGATGTGCGGGGCATGATGACGGCGAACTCCTCCCCGCCATAGCGGCCGATATAATCGGTCCGGCGCAACTGCTGTTGCAGCAGCCGGGCCAGCGACTTGATCACCTGATCCCCCACGGGATGGCCGTAGCGATCATTGATCTGCTTGAAATGGTCGATATCGACCATGATGAAGGAGACGGGCAGGGTAGAGCGCTGGGAACGCGCCAGTTCCGAGGCCAGCAATTCCTTGATCATGGCGTGGTTCAAGGCACCGGTCAGGCTGTCGCGCACCATGAGGGAGCGGAGTTGACGGGCCCGCCGCGCCCGCGCCCGGACGGTTTCCACCAGATCGGCCAGCGCGACGGGCTTGATCAGAAAGGCATCGCCGCCGACATTCATCGCGCTGCGCTGGTTGCTGATACGGTCATCGGCGGTCAGGAAGACGATGGGCAGGGCCGTCATCGCCTCATGCCCGCGCAGCACGGCGGCCAGTTCCAGCCCGCTGCATTGCGGCATGTTGAGATCGGTGATCAGCAGGTCAGGCGCATGGTCATGGATGGCGGCCAGGGCGCGGGTGGGATCGGCCAGCCGGAACACCGCCATCCCCGCCCGGTGCAGGACATGTTCATAAAGCTGCCCCATCAGCGGATCATCTTCGATCAACACGATGCGGAATGGCTCGGGCGGGTTCACCTGGGTCAAAAGATCCAGCCGGTCGACCAGGTTTGCCACATCAACCGGCCGCGCAACGAAGGCGTCGGCACCGGCGCGCACGGATAACAGGCGGGCATCGAAATCCTGCCGGGTGGAAAGGAACAGCAGCGGGAAGGCCCGGCGGCCATCATCACCCCGCGGCAGGGCGGTCGCGACCGCCAAACCACCATCGGCATTGCCGCCCAGTTCCAGATCAATCAGCACTGCATCCGGCGGGGCGGCGGCAACGGCTTCCAGCAGGGCGACCGGGTGGCTGAAATGGTGCAGCGCATAGCCATAGGGGTGGAGATAGCCAGCAAGCGATTCTGCCGAACCTGCTTCCTCATCCAGCAGATAAATCTTTTGCATCCACCACGTGTCCGTATTGTGACAGGCCCTTAAAGTCTGGGGGCCTTGATATCATGCACGGACAGCCAATGCAGCCGGGCCGAACGGATATGGGGATGTGCTGTGGTCTTTCCAGGCTTGGCTGGCGGGAGAATAGAAGGCTGGGATCAGAGCAGGGCGTTCAACAGCAAGGTCATGGCCAGCGCGCAGCCCAGAACCATCGCCATTTCCACCCGCTCCACCGCATCTGCCGGCATGATGGTGCGCAGCAGGCGGGCGCGGCCATTGAAGCTGAAGCCGCTGGCGAACAGGCCAGTGGTCCCGGTGGTCCCAGTGCGGGCAGCGGCGGTGGGGATGTTCATCGGGGCGGACAGGGTGGACATGGCAGGTTCCGTCGGGTCGGGGTGAGGGGGGAAGGCCGGGGCGAGGGGCGGCGGCGCAGCGCCGGCACAGGCCGTCGGATCAGAGGAAGGCGTGCAGCAGCAGGGTCATCATGATGCCGCAGCCCAGGACCAGGGCCATTTCCACCCGCTCCATCGTGCTGGCCGGGATCAGGCCGGCGGTCAGGCCCATGAAACCTTCTTCAGCGGCGAAGCGGTCGGCGGCGGCGGTGCTGGTCATGCGGGTCATCGTGATCTCCATCTTTGGAATGTCGCTGGCGGGTGATCCGCCGATGAACCCATTAGAGCAAAGGGCGTGCCAACTGGATTTTTGCTATATTCTGGAAAATATCAGGCGGTCCTGTGGTGAAAATGGATATGGGTGTGGTGAATTTTGCGATTTGAGTGGTCGGAAAATTGATTTTCCAGCAGCGGCGCAGGGGAGCGCCCGTCCTTTCCCGGTCCGGGCAGGCGGTGGCGATCTGACGGGATGTGTAAGGTCAAGGGGGCATAAGGGCGGCGGGCTGGCCTCCGCTGCTTACGCAACGCTACGCAACAGATTTTCGTTTCTGTTGCGTATGCGCCTTAGCGGAACCGGCGGGTGGCGGGGCGCCAGACATTCAATTCCTCCCCACCATCCCGCTTCAAAGGCGGGGTGAGGCGGACATGGGCCGCGCTGGGGAAGGGGTTTAATGTGCCGGCCAGCTTATCCGCCAGCACCAGCGGGCAGCGTATCCGCAAACAGAGCTGGCGGACGGGCATCCGGGGTTTCCCGCCGGCCGGGGGAGGGGGCGGCTGATCCGAGACCTCATCCGCCCCCTGTGCTGCAGGGGCCGCCGGGGCTGAAAGCGGGCAGGGGTCAGCCGCGGAGGAGGCGGTTGGGGGTACGGGGGCGGCACCTTCGGTCGGATCATTCCCCACGCCATCCACCATGCTGCGGGAGGGCGCATGCGCGGGATGGGGCGGGGTGGCCGGCGGGGCCATGGTTTGGGCCAAGGTCTCGGCCATTGGTGATGCCATCACGGTGGCCATGGGTTGCATGACCGTGTCCGACAGGAAGGCCGGCATTGGCGGCAGGCCCTCGCCGGGCAGGGGGGCCGGGATGGCGTCCGGCGGGGTGGCCTTTTTCTGGCACCGGGCGATGCGTGCCGGGCGGGGGATGGGACGGCGGATAGGCCGAAATTCCTTCTCAACAGGCGCTTCTTCCCCCCGCAGCAGCGGGCCGCCCAGTTCCAGCCGGTTCGCGGCCCAGAGAATGGCGCGGATATTGCCGGCATTGACGGCCTGATACAGCCCTTCCACCACAGACTGACGCAGGGCGACAAAGCGGCTGTCCGTTTCCCGCCGCAGCATTTCCCGTTCCGCCACGATGCGCCGACGCAGGCCGGGGGAGCGCTGAATTGCCCGCCAGATGGTGCTGCGCGCCATACCGAAATAATGCGCCACATCGGTCAATGTGGCGCCCGTTGCCAGATAATAGGCCACTTCCGCCCATTGCTGGTCGGTGCGGTTGCGGCTGTTCAGCCCTTCGATGAACATATCGTCATAAGCATAATTAACATCATCCCCCGCCCGCTCCGCCTCCGGATCGCCCGTCCCCTTCCACCACGCATCCCGCTTCTCCCGCTCCGACAGGGCGGCAAAGGCGGGGTCAATGGTGGCAGGGTCCAGCGGGTGAGGCGGGAGGTTGGGGTTATAGGACATGATAGGCTCCAGCGATTGGGTTTGGGGTATTTAATCCTATCATGGTGTGTGGGGGAGGGCAAGGACGGGGTGGGGCAGGAGCTTTGAAGCTGGGGATCGACGGAGGTGCTTTGTGGGCGTAGATTTTACTACCTGTTGCTACCATAGAATCCCTGGCGATGCGGGACATCCATAAGATCAGCACCGCTGTGACGGGTGACCAGCTTTCGGCCATGCGCGACGCCGTGGCCACCGGCGATTACGCCACCACCAGCGAGATCGTGCGCGACTGGTAGCTTAAACGCGCCCACCGCCAGGATGCCTGGAATGAGGGTAAGGAGAGTGGCGGACGGGCCTTGTTTGATGTGAAAGAGGTGTTGGTCAGGGTGCAGGCGCGGCGAGATCGGCCCGACCTGGGGTGGACGGAACGGGTTTTCGCGCCAGATTGGCGGTATCGGCGAGCCAGCGGAGGGCGATGCCGTGGATGGCAAGCTCCATGATCTCTACGAGAGGGACTTCTACGCCTGGACGCAGTAAAAGGTGGCCTTGCTGCGCGCCGGCAAACTGGACGAGGCCTATATAATCCATTTCACCGAGGAAGTTGAAAGCATGGGCGGCGTGAAAAGCGGGAATTGATCAGCCGCCTCTCCGTCCTGCTGATGCATTTGCTGAAATGGGAATATCAGCCGGAACGGCGAGGGCAAACTGGGAGGCTACCATTGCCGTCCAGCGTGACGATCTGGCCTATCTGTTGGCGGACAATCCCAGCCTGCGGGTGGGGCTGGAGGCGGCGTTGGGGGATGCCTATCGCAAGGCGGTATTACTGGCGGTGGCGGAAACCGGACTGTCGAAGGGACGGTTTCCGGAGGTGTGCCCGTGGTGGGAGGTTCTGGGGTGACCTATTTATTCCTTAAGTTTTGTTAGCCCTAGGGTTCGTTCTATTTGCTTTCTTGCATTTTTTATACCCCTATTGTCGCTTGGGGTAGTCGCAATTGTTATTGCTTGGAGCCCCTTAAATCCAGTTTTAGACTCTAAGCGTATATGTTTATTTTGATCCTTCTCGCGGTATCCATGCCGGCTTAATAGGCTAACCAGTTGCCCAGCCATTCTATTCGGATCTTTTGTTGACCTTTCCAAATCTTGTAAAAGCTCATTGAGACCAGTTGTGGGGTTTATTTTAGAAATACATCCAAGTACTGCTATTGATCGTGCGTCAAGTCCTTCGTGTTCACTATGTTTCATCGCTAGGTGTGATGCCAATCTAATGCGATCAATGAACTCTCCTGGATATATCTCCGGCCCAGCGAAATTTAATAAAACACTATCGATATGCAACTTATCGTCATTAAGTGCATCGGCAGAAGTGGAGGTAAATGCTTTGTCTTTAAGTTGCGCTATTTGTTCTTTTAAATGAAAAATTTCTTCTTCGTATAAAGATTGCATTTCTTTTAATTTAAGTTTTCTTTTCGAATGTTCTCGCTGCTGACGAAGAGCCTGTTCTTGGAGTTCAGCCCAGTCCCAGCCGTCTGCCGGCAACTGACCTTTGATAAAAACAGCATAATTTATAACAGACTCGATCAGTTCTTCTTGATTTCTAATGTATCCGCCAATATAAAATCGACGCGATTGGCCTATATTCGGTAGATATATACCTACGGCGCCGCCATACACATTTCTGCCGAATGTTTTGTCTCGTAATAAATATGAAAATGATCGGCTCGGCTCTATAAATACATGAGATATTCCTCCAAGCTGATACGCCATGTCTTCGATTCTGTCTTCTTTAATATCCCACGCTCTATTGCCAGCGGCAGAAACATAAATAACGGGTAGTTTACTGCTAGATTTGCCATTTATAATTGCTTCCGCAATTTCAAGATCCTTGCTGGTATCGTTGGCCCAAAATGGCGCATCCGATACTTTGAATAAAATATCATCTCCACCCCAATTAGACTGTAGTATTGACTTAATTAAATACGGCTTCTTTGGAGTCTCTATCTTGGCGGCACTATTCAGCGCAATGCATTGTGTTCGTAGACGAACTATGTCTTGGTCGCCATGCTTTCTCTTGAGAACCATTTCAGTTCTCCAAAGCCTTGAATCATCATCTGGAATGTCGTGGCGAAATCCAATAGCTTGATCCCCATTCTCAAGAGTCAGAAATCTGAATCGCAACTCCTCACCGTTTGGTGATTTTAAGAGCGGGGCGTCGCTATCCAAGTCAACTTCATTATCACCACTTAGTACGACGCTACGTCTCATGCCACGAAGCCACGCAACCACTCGACTAACAATTTCTGCGTTGCTCGGCTTGGCTTCTAAGGGAAATTCTGTTGAGAAGATTTTCATCTCTTATATCCGATCGTCGGCTTATCAGATTTTAAGATAGCTTAGCATAAATTTTGGTCGATCAAGGAACTGCTAATCACATGCCAGAGAATATTGTATCTTGAATAAAACAGTATGGATCAGGATTGAAATCCAGCAGGCTGGAGGAGCTACTTACAGCAGGAGCTGGGGGGGGAATGATAGACCGATGCTATGGCTTTAAAAGCGGCTGCTGCTGTTTAGCGTGCCAGTGTTGGCTTGGAGAAGAAGGAGGCGGTCCAGCGGTTCTCGTTTACCTGGGAGCTAAGCCGGAAGTTGGTGAAGGATTATCTGTAACAGTCGGGCTTGGTGTTGGACACGGTGACACCGGCGGCCACCATCCGCGCGGGCTTCGCGGCACGGATCATTGGGAATGGGGAGGTTGTGGATGCTGGCATTGGATGCGCGCAACCACATGGCCCATACCTATGATCGGTCCAAATTCGATCTGGTGGTGGTAGAGCTCGCCGAGCTTTATTTCCCGGTGCTGGAGGCGTTTTGCTAGCGCATGACGGGGGTGGCGGCGGGGCTGGAGGCCGGACATGGATGACAAGCCAAGCGCCTTACGCACGCCGACACCCCATGGGTTGAGCGCGGCGCAGGTGGTGGTAATCCGGGGGGGGCTGATGCCCTTTGCCGGGCGGATCAGCCTGTTCGGATCGCGTGCGACGGGGACGTGGCGGCCGGAATAGGATGTCGATCTGGTGCTCTACGGACCGTTGACGCAAGCCGATATCGACCGTATCCGCACCTTGTTCATGGAGAGCGATCTGCCGATACGGGTGGATGTCTGCCTTTATGACCAGTTGGTGGGCACGCCGCTGTGCGCGCATGTCGACCGGGTGATGCGGCCGCTGTACCGGGGTAAGATGCTAGCGGCGGCGTGAGGGTATCGTGGTCACCCGTTGAGGGACGGACCATATAAGGGCGGGTTGCGCGTTCCGTCGAGGTGAAGGGACAGCGGAAGGGGGACAGGGAGGCGGATGGGGGCGACGCCCGCGGATTTTATCCGCGCTACGCCCGCTTGGCCGTGATCATCTCCATGATCTCCGCCGCCGCCTTGGGGATGTTGGTTCCCGGCCCGTAGATGGCCGCCGTTCCCGCGTTCAGCAGGAAATCATAATCTTGGGGCGAGATGATGCCGCCGCAGACGATCAGGATGTCGCCGGCACCCTGTTCCTTCAAGGCGGCGGCCAGTTGCGGCACCAGGGTCTTGTGGCTGCTTCCATCCCACATGTTCGCCTCTCGTTCAAAGCTCGAACATGACCGGGAAAACGTGTTAAAAAATTCGGGGTTTCCGAACATATTGGGCGCGACATATTAAAACCGCCCTACACCCTGCCTGACCTGCCATCCGTGACCAATGTCGACACGGTCGCCATTTTGAAGGCGGCGGCGGCGCATCGGCATCTGGCGGAGGTGAACGGATGGCGGCCACCTAGCAACTATGATAGTTTCCCATCATGAAAGATCATCGCACCGACCTTCGCCGGGCGGCCCGGACTGGCCAGTTCATCCTCACCAGCGCGCTGGGGGAGAAGATCAGTGCTGTCGAAGGCTTGACCCTGTCGGGCCGGATGGCGGCATTGTTGAGCAAGGGAACAGCACAAGGGCTTTCCGGGGATCAGCGCCGGGCCATGGTACTGGAAACTTTGCGACGGAAGTAGGGCGTTGCTCTATAGCGCTGATGATGATCCGCTCTGGCTGCCGGGAACGACCGTTCTTCGCAATCGGCTGGGGATCACCGATCAGGACACGCTGGATGAGGTGGAACTGGCACTGTTCCTTATTCGTGCCGATGAGCCGCTTCCAGCCGGCAAGTTTGATGTTGCGCACTATCTGAGTATCCACCGCCACCTGTTCCAGGATGTGTATGCGTGGGCGGGCGAAATCCGGTCTATCCGCGTGGGCAAGGCGGGCAACTGGTTTTGCTATCCGGAATATATACCGGGCGAATTGGCGCGGGCCTTCCGGGAATATGGCGATCCGGACAAGGTTGCAGAACTGCCGCCCGACGAATTTGCGCGGCACACGGCGCATCTGCTGGCCGAGATCAATGCCGTTCACCCCTTCCGTGAAGGGAACGGGCGGACCCAACTGACTTTTCTGACGCTGCTCGCGGCCAACGCGGGCTATGCGGTCAATGACGGGGTGCTTGATCCCGCCGAGGTTCTGTCCGCCATGATCGAGAGCTTCGGCGGGCGGGAGGATAGGCTGGCGGCGCTTATCCTCGCCTATATCAGCTGAACCGGGACGACGCGGGGATGCGGATGGTGGCGTTGCCCCATCCGCCCGCCGGACGGGGCGGTTACGCCCCCCGTTTCGTCTTGATCATCTCCATGATCTCCGCCGCCGCCTTGGGGATGTTGGTGCCCGGCCCGTAGATGGCCGATGCCCCCGCGTTCAGCAGGAAATCATAATCCTGGGGCGGGATGACGCCGCCGCAGACGATCAGGATGTCGCCGGCACCCTGTTCCTTCAGGGCGGCGGCCAGTTGCGGCACCAGGGTCTTGTGACCGGCGGCGAGGCTGGAGACGCCAACGACATGCACGTCGTTTTCAATGGCCTGGCGGGCGGCTTCCTCCGGTGTTTGGAACAGGGCGCCGACATCGACGTCAAAGCCGATATCGGCAAAGGCGGTGGCGATGACCTTCGCACCCCGGTCGTGCCCGTCCTGGCCCATTTTTACCACCAGCATACGCGGGCGGCGGCCTTCGGCCTCGGCGAAGGCTTCTACATCCTGCTGGATGCGTTTGAAGCCCTCGTCCCCCTCGTAAGCGGCACCATAGACGCCGGAGACGGAGCGGATCACGGCGCGGTGACGGGTGAAAACCTCTTCCATGGCGTCGGAAATCTCCCCCACGGTGGCGCGGGCGCGGGCGGCATCCACGGCCAGCGCCAGCAGGTTGCCGGATTTCTCGGCCGCGGCCTTGGTCAAGGCAGCCAGGGTTTCGCGGACCTTGGCATCGTCGCGGGTGGAGCGGATGCGCTGCAGCAGGGCGACCTGGGCCTCGCGCACGGCGGTATTGTCGATGTCGAGAACGTCAACCTTTTCCGGGTTCTGCGGGCGGTACTTGTTGACGCCGACAATGACTTCCTCCCCCCGGTCGATGCGGGCCTGACGCCTTGCGGCGGCTTCCTCAATCATCAGTTTGGGCAGGCCGCTTTCCACGGCCTTGGTCATGCCGCCCATTTCTTCAACCTGATCGATCAGCTTTTCCGCCGCTTCGGCCAGGGAGGCGGTCAGGTGTTCCACGTAATAGGAACCGCCCAGCGGGTCCACCACATGGGGGATGCGGGTTTCCTCCGCGATGATCAACTGGGTGTTGCGGGCGATGCGGGCGCTGAACGGGGTGGGCAGGCCCAACGCCTCGTCAAAGCTGTTGGTGTGCAGGGACTGGGTGCCGCCCATGATGGCGGCCATCGCCTCAATCGTTGTGCGGATGACGTTGTTATAGGGGTCTTGCTCGGTCAGTGAGACGCCCGACGTCTGGCAATGGGTGCGCAGCGCCAGGGAGCGGGCGTCCTTTGGCTGGAAATGCTTGTCCATCAGCTTGGCCCAGAGCAGGCGGGCGGCGCGCAGCTTCGCCACCTCCATAAAGAAATCCATGCCGATGGCGAAGAAGAAGGACAGGCGCGGGGCGAACTTGTCCACGTTCAGGCCCTTGGCGAGCGCTGCGCGGACATATTCCAGCCCATCGGCCAGGGTGAAGGCCAGTTCCTGCACCGCCGTGGCCCCCGCCTCCTGCATGTGATAGCCGGAAATGGAGATGGAATTGAACTTGGGCATGTGGCCCGATGTGTATTCGATAATATCGGCGATGATCCGCATACTGGGTTCGGGCGGGTAGATATAGGTGTTGCGGACCATGAACTCCTTCAGAATATCATTCTGAATGGTGCCGGAGAGCTTCTCCGTCGGCACACCCTGTTCCTCACCGGCCACGATATACATGGCCAGGATGGGCAGCACGGCCCCGTTCATGGTCATGGAGACGGACATCTTATCCAGCGGGATGCCGTCGAAGAGGATTTTCATATCCTCCACGCTGTCAATCGCCACGCCGGCCTTGCCGACATCGCCCACCACGCGGGGATGGTCACTGTCATAGCCGCGATGGGTGGCCAGATCGAAGGCCACCGACAGGCCCATCTGGCCGGCGGCGAGGTTGGCGCGGTAGAAGCGGTTGCTCTCTTCCGCCGTGGAGAAGCCGGCATACTGGCGGATGGTCCAGGGCTTCACCGCATACATGGTGGCGCGGGGGCCACGGGTGAAGGGTGCGAAACCCGGCAGGGTGCCGGTGGTTTCCAGGCCTTCGAGGTCTTCGGCGGTGTAGAGCGGCTTGACCGACAGGCCCTCCGCCGTGGTGCGGGTGAGGTCGGAGAGAGAGGCACCGGCCCCCACATCCTTGGCGGCAAGGGCTTCCCAGTCGGCGAGGGATTTGGTGGGGAACTGGGTCATGGGGGGTCTCCGGGGGAGGGGGGGACGCTTTTACTGGGTCAATTATGGGCACCCGGCCTTACCCACCCTACCGTCATTCCCGCGCAGGCGGGAATCCATGAAACGCTTCAACTTCGAAAGTCAGTGAAGGCTTCGCTGTTGTCTGGATTCCCGCCTGCGCGGGAATGACGGTGGAAGGGGTGGGCGCGGGTTGAATCAGTCTGGAAAGGAAAACAACCCTCAATCAAACTCAATAATCTTCTCATCCACCGAGAGGCTGGCGCCCTTGGCGGCGTGGATTTTCTTCACTGTGCCGTCGGCTTCGGCGCGCAGGATGTTTTCCATCTTCATCGCTTCCACCACGGCCAGTTCCTGGCCGGCCTTCACCGCCTCGCCTTCCTTCACGGCCACCGATACCAGCAGGCCGGGCATGGGCGACAGCAGGTATTTGGACATGTCGGGCGGCAGTTTCACCGGCATCAGGTCAGCCAGTTCCGCCGCACGCGCGGTCAGCACATCCACCACCAGGGCGGCCCCGCCATGGGTCAGCACCCAGGACAGGCCCTTGCGATCGACCTGCACGCTCATCGCCACGCCGTCGATGCTGCCCTGCCAGAGGGACTGGCCGATCTCCCACGGGCCGATAACGGTAAGGTCGCGGCCACCCAGGGTGACGGTGGCACCGTCATCGGTCAGCGTTACATGGGCCGGGTGGTTGGTGCGGTCGGCACGGGCCACCCAATCGCGGGCGGTGCGGCGGCCATGGGCGGGCACCTGGCCGGAGACCATGCCATCACGGGCCGCCACCCGCTGCTGGAACAGGGTGGCCAACGCCAGCAGGCGGTCCCGGGCACCTTCATCCGGGGTGAGGCCGTGGAAGCCGTCAGGATACTCCTCCGCGATGAAGTTGGTGGTCAGGCGACCGTCGCGGAAGCGCTGCTTCTGCATCAGGGAGGCGAGGAAGGAGATATTGTGCCCGACACCCCGGATCTGGAACCCGTCCAGCGCATCCGACATGGCGTCGGTGGCGGCGTCACGGGTGGGGGCCCAGGTGATCAGCTTGGCGATCATCGGATCGTAATACATGCTGATCTCACCGCCCTCATACACGCCAGTATCGACGCGGACGATGGCACCATCATCACGCTTGCCTTCCACCGGGGGACGGTAGCGGGTGACGCGACCGGTGGAGGGCAGGAAGCCACGGGTGGGTTCTTCGGCGTAGACACGGGCTTCCAGCGACCAGCCATGGATGCCGATATCCGCCTGGGTCAGCGGCAGCTTTTCGCCAGCCGCCACGCGGATCATCAGTTCCACCAGATCCAGGCCGGTAATCATTTCGGTAACGGGATGTTCCACCTGAAGGCGGGTGTTCATCTCCAGGAAATAGAAATTCCGGTCCTTGTCGACGATGAATTCCACCGTGCCGGCGGAGCGATATTGCACCGCCTTGGCCAGCGCCACCGACTGTTCGCCCATGGCGCGGCGGGTGGCCTCATCCAGGAAGGGGCTGGGGGCTTCCTCGATCACCTTCTGGTGACGACGCTGGATGGAGCATTCACGTTCGTTCAGGTAGACGGCGTTGCCATGGCTGTCGGCCAGCAACTGGATTTCGATGTGGCGCGGCTCGGTAATGTATTTTTCGATGAACACGCGGTCATCGGCAAAGCTGGAACGCGCCTCATTGGTGGCGGAGCGGAAGCCGTCGGCCACCTCCCCTTCGTTCCAGGCCACGCGCATTCCCTTGCCGCCGCCGCCGGCCGATGCCTTGATCATCACCGGGAAGCCGATTTCCCGCGCAATGCGGATGGCTTCCTCATCATCCTTGATGACGCCCAGATAGCCCGGCACGGTGGAAACGCCGGCAGCCTTGGCCAGCTTCTTGCTCTCGATCTTGTCGCCCATCGCGCCGATGGCGTGGACGTCGGGGCCGATGAAGGTGATGCCCGCCGCCTTCAGCGCCTCGCAGAAGGCGGCCTTTTCCGACAGGAAGCCATAGCCGGGGTGGACGGCCTCGGCCCCGGTTTTCTGGCAGGCCTCAATGATCTTGTCGGCCAGCAGATAGGATTGGGCGGACGGGGCGGGGCCGATATGCACCGCCTCATCCGCCATTTCCACATGCAGGGCACCGGCATCGGCATCGGAATAAACCGCCACCGTCTTGATGCCCATGCGCCGGGCAGTCTTGATGACGCGGCAGGCGATTTCACCACGGTTGGCGATGAGGATCTTCTTGAACATGGGTGCTGCCTCTTGGGGGCGTGTTCGAGACGGGGGGGAGAGCCAAGGGTTCCGTTTCATCAACCGTCACCCCGGCGCAGGCCGGGGTCCAGTTCACCAGCGCCTCGCCCTACGATCCTGGACCCCGGCCTGCGCCGGGGTGACGGTTGGATTGGGAGAGACAGGGGGGTATCGGAACCGTGAGCGCCTTCCCTCACAACGGCAGATTATCGTGCTTCTTCCAGGGGTTCTGGAGCTGCTTGTTCTTCAGCATCGCCAGAGCCTTGCACAGGCGGCGGCGGGTGTTGTGGGGCATGATCACGTCGTCGATATAGCCACGGCCTGCCGCCACGAAGGGGTTGGCGAATTTCTGGCGATATTCTTCCGTCCGCGCCTCAATCTTGGCCGGGTCGCCGATATCGCCGCGGAAAATGATCTCCACCGCCCCCTTCGGCCCCATCACGGCGATTTCCGCCGAGGGCCAGGCATAGTTCACATCGCCACGCAGATGCTTGGACGCCATCACGTCATAGGCACCGCCATAGGCCTTGCGGGTGATCAGCGTCACCTTGGGCACCGTCGCCTCGGCATAGGCGAACAGCAGCTTGGCGCCATGCTTGATGATGCCGTTAAATTCCTGGCTGGTGCCCGGCAGGAAGCCCGGCACATCCACCAGGGTGACGATGGGGATGTTGAAGGCGTCGCAGAACCGCACGAAGCGGGCGGCCTTGATGGCGCTGTCAATATCCAGACACCCGGCCAGCACCATCGGCTGGTTGGCGACAAAGCCAACCGTCGATCCCTGCATCCGGCCGAAGCCGGTGATGATGTTCTTCGCATAATCCGGCTGGATTTCGAAGAAATCGCCCTCATCGACGATCTTCGAGATCAGTTCCTTCATATCATAAGGTTTATTGGGATTGGCCGGGATCAGGGTATCCAGGCTCATTTCCGGGCGGTCGGCCTCATCCGCCGTGGGGCGCACGGGCGGCTTTTCCCGGTTCGACAAAGGCAGGAAATCCACGAAGCGGCGGGTTTCCAGCAGGGCCTGCACGTCATTTTCAAAGGCCAGATCGGCCACGCCGGATTTGGCCGTATGGGTCACGGCCCCGCCCAGTTCCTCCGCCGTCACCACCTCATGCGTCACCGTCTTCACCACATCGGGGCCGGTGACGAACATGTAAGATGAGTCCTTCACCATGAAGATGAAGTCGGTCATGGCGGGGGAATAGACGGCCCCACCGGCGCATGGCCCCATGATCAGGCTGATCTGCGGCACCACGCCGGATGCCAGCACATTGCGCTGGAACACTTCGGCATAGCCGCCCAGGCTGGCGACACCTTCCTGGATGCGCGCCCCGCCGCTGTCATTCAGGCCGATGACGGGGGCACCCACCTTCATCGCCTGATCCATGATCTTGCAGATTTTCTCTGCATGCGCCTCTGACAGCGAACCGCCGAAGACGGTGAAATCCTGGGAGAAGACGAAGACCAGACGGCCATTGATGGTGCCATGGCCGGTGACCACACCGTCACCCGGCACCTTCTGGCCTTCCATTCCGAAATCGCTGCAGCGATGTTCGACGAACATGTCCCATTCTTCGAAGGAACCTTCGTCCAGCAGAATGTCGATGCGCTCCCGCGCTGTCAGCTTGCCCTTGGCATGCTGGCCCGCGATCCGCTTTTCACCGCCGCCCAGCCGGGCGCCGGCACGCATCTGTTCCAGCTTCAACAGCACATCCTGCATGGGAAGTTCCCGCCCTGATCGGTTTCGTTGGGTTGTTTATGCAAATTATGCGGGGTGGTGAACAGGCGTGGAAAGGTGCATAAATGCGAAGGGGATCGGTGCGGATTGCAAATTTTGCAAATTTGCAAGAGGGTGGCTTGATACTGTATCCTGCTACCGTCACCCCGGCGAAGGCCGGGGTCCAGAATCACAGGCGCTTTGCTCTACGAACCTGGACCCCGGCCTTCGCCGGGGTGACGGGGAGATGCCATCGTGGTTGGGATTGGTGCAGCCCAGAAGCAAGCGGCCTTTTCAGGCCCATGTTCGGACCTGTTCACAATCTTGACCCCGCCGCTCAACACCAACTCTGTCGCAACGACCCATTATTCCGTACCATCCGCTAGTTCCACAACCAAACGCAACCACCCCATGACCGACAGCAATGCCACCCCCGCCCTGAAACAAGCCGCGCAAAACCCGTGGTATCTGCTGGCGACGCTGTATGGGGAGCCGGGGTGGGGTGATGAGGAGCTTCAGGCAAATAACCGGGTGGCGTGGAACCGGTATTATGCGTCGACATGGACGGATGAACAGCGGGAGACGCTGAAAGGGCGGGTTGATGCGGCAGAGCTGGTGCCGTTTGATGATGCGGAGCTGATAGAAATACGCCGTCTGTTCCAGGATAGGGCGAAGGACGTTCAGGCGGCGATGCCGGAGGCCTATCGGCGGGTTGACTTCAGCGAATGCCGCTTTGATCAAACTGTTCACTTTTCTGAGTATGTTTTAGGGAACGCCGATTTCAGGAGCGCCACTTTCTCCGGGGGCACCAATTTCAGCAGTGCCACGTTCTCCGGGTACGCCTCTTTCAACAGTGCTACGTTCTCCGGGGTCGCCCTTTTCCCTAGCGCCACGTTCTCCGGGTTCGCCGATTTCAGCCGCGCCACGTTCTCCGGGGTCGTCCTTTTTCCACGCGTCACGTTCTCCGAGTACGCCGATTTCAGCCGCGCCACGTTCTCCGGGTCCGCCAATTTCAGCAGCGCCACGTTCCACGGGGCCGCACGCTTTACCAACAGCGAGTTAAAAGCCCCGACCGAATTTGAGGGTAGCCGGTTTAAGGGGGAACCGCCCCGTTTTCATGGGGGCAAGCTGCATGAGGATACGGTGTGGCGCGGGGTGGAATGGCCAACGGCACCGGCGGACCGACGTAAGGCCGGGCGGTTCACCGATGCCTATGAGCGGTTGAAGCAGGAGATGGATCGGTTGAAGAAGCATGAGGATGAGCTCATGTTTTTTGCCAAGGAGTTGGAATGTCGCCGGGTGGCGGCGGGATGGTTCAAGGGGTTGCCGATCGCAGCCTATGGCTGTTTCTGCGGCTATGGGCGCAGTTATGTGAAGCCGCTGATCTGGATGGTTGCCTTGTTTGATATCGGTGTTCCGGCGCTGTGGCTGCTGCAGCCCGATTTGGGGTGGGGCAAGGCGGTGGGGTTGAGTGCGGTGAATTGTCTGGCCGGGTTGGGGATGCGCAAGGAATTGATGGGCAAGGTTCTGGACAATCTGGGCCCCGGTGCCCTGATCGTGTCGGGGGCGCAGACTGTTGCCGGTTTGATCCTGTTATTTCTGATTGGTTTGGGTTTGCGTAACCGGTTTCGGATGAAATAGGGCGCAGGTGACGAACATGGGGTATTGCCTGACACTGACCGACGATTGCGAAATAACCTTGCCCGCCGAGCTGCTGGCCCATTTGGGCTTGGAAGAGGGCGGTGTTGTTTGGATTGAAAAACGCCCAAACGGCATTCTGCATTTCAGGGCAACACCCCCCGACGTGACGCCGGAGCAAAATCCCCCATGAGCACCAAAATCTACGCCGGTGAACGTATCCGCCGCCTGCGGGAAGTGCGCGGAATCAGTCAGGCGGCCTTGGCGGCGGCGGTGGGGCTTTCCACCTCATATCTGAACCAGATTGAGAATAACCAGCGCCCGCTGTCGGCGGCGGCGGTGATCCGGCTGTCGTCATACTTTTCCGTTGAACCCAGCCATTTCGCCGATGATGCGGATATGCGGCTGGCGTCGGAGATGCGGGAGGCGCTGGGCGATCCGCTGTTTGCCGAACAGGAGGTGAAGTTTGCCGGCATCCGCGATGCGGTGCGGGCGGCACCGGAGATCATGGGCGCTTTCCTGAAACTCTACCGCGCCTATCGCTCGCTGGAGGAAGAACAGCAGGCGCTGGTGGATCGGGTGGGGGGGGAGGAGACGGTGAACGGCCCCGCCTTCCCCTATGATGAGGTGCGCGACTTCGTGCAGTCGCGGCGCAACCATTTTGAAGGGCTGGATCACGCGGCAGAGGATTTGTTTGAGGCGTCCGGCTTTTCAAAAGACCGGCTGCTGGAACATCTGGCGCAGTTTCTGGCCGACCGGCATGGCGTGACCATCCGGGTGGCGCAGGGATTTGCCCGGCATGATGTGCTGTGGCGGTATGAACCGGAAGAACGGATTCTTTTCGTATCCGAAACAGCCCCGCGGGAGAGCCGGACTTTCTATGCCGCCCACCAGATTGGCCTGCTCTCCTATGGGGTGGAGATTGAGCGGCTGGTGGCGGAGGCCAACCTTTCCAGTGTGGAGGCACGGTCCATCGCCCGGGTGGGGCTGGCCAATTATTTCGCAGGCGCATTGATCCTGCCTTACCGCCGGTTTCTGACCGAGGCGCAACGGATGCGCTATGATATTGACCGGTTGAGCGCCTATTTCGGGGTCAGCTTCGAACAGGTCTGTCACCGGCTGTCCACCATGCAGCGGCCGGGGATGCCGGGCGTGCCGTTTTACTTCATGAAGGTGGATATGGCGGGCAATATCGCCAAACGGTCCAGCGCCACCCGGTTTCAGTTCGCCCGGTTCGGCGGGGCCTGCCCCTTGTGGAATGTGCATCAGGCCTTTGCCCAGCCGGGGCGCATTCTGGTGCAGCAGGCGCGCATGCCGGATGGGGCCACATATCTGTGCATCGCCCGCACGGTGGTGGCGGGTGGCAGCGGTTATCTGTCGCGTCCACGGGAAGCGGCGGTTGGATTGGGCTGTGAGATCAGCTTTGCCGACCAGTTGGTCTATTCCGCCGGGCTGGATTTGAAAGATGCCGATGCGGCGGTGCCCATCGGGTCCAACTGCAAGGTCTGCGACCGGGAAGATTGCCGCCACCGCGCCTTCCCGCCCATCGGCAAGGCGCTGCGCGTGGATGCGCATGAACGGCGGACGGTGCCGTATAATGTGACGTGAGGGTGGCGGCCCGCAACCTTTGCCGTCACTGGCCGTCTTTCTAACTGCCGCGATATGTCGAGTAGGACCAGGGGGTTGCCAGAAGGGGGATGTGGTAATGGCCGGTGGGGTCACTGATCGTGAACCGCACCGGCACATCGGTCAGAAAGGCGGGCTCGGCCAAGGTGGCGTCCCTGCCGGCGAAATAATCACCGATATGGAAGACAAGCTCGTACCGGCCGGCCGCCATCTCCGCCCCCGATAGAAGCGGCTGGTCGGTGCGGCCATCCGCGTTGCTCACCCGCTCCGTCAGCGGCGTGCGCGTGCCATCGGGGTGGAGGCGGAAAAGCTGGATATGGACGCCGGCAGCGGGGCCGCCATGGCAGGTGTCGAGGATATGGGTGGAGAGGCGGGCCATTCTGTACTCACAAGCTCGGGCTGGTCATAGCAGCGCAGATCATCCAGGAAATGCTGGCGATCCGCCATCCAGAGATCACGCACGACGCCCTGGACCAGCCGCGACACGCCATATTTCATGCCGCTGATCGAGGCACCGGACAGGCCCATGGACAGCGTGGCGCCGAAGGTGAAATTATGGATGTTGGCAAGGTAGGGGGCCGTGCCCGCCTGCCGTTCCGTGAACTGGAAGGCATCGCCCAGATAGGGATAGCGGGCCAGCACCGCGCTGGCCTCCCCCGGTGGGGGGGTGAACTTATCCTCCCAGGTCGCAATGACATTGGCGAAGGCGGCCACTTCCGGACGATAGGCTGCTTCCACCAGGAAGCCGGTGCCGACCACCAGAAAGTCAAAGATCATCACGCCCTTCGGCGTGGCGACATGGATACCGTCCCCTTCCATCCGCACCCATTCCCACGGGCAGGCGGTGTGGAAGGCGAAATTGGGGTGCCGGGCGCAGCGATGGAACGTGTCCTGCGGTGGCGGCTGGTTCATGTCCAGGATATGTTTCATGAAACGCCAGCGGTCGATATCCGGCATCGCCGCGAAATGGCCGAGAAAGCCGCTGAACTCCATCCAGCGATAGGGGTTCACGCGCGGGATATCCGCCCGGCGCAGGCAGAGATCAACCGAGGCCACGCCGGCTTCCAGCGCCGTGCCGGCATTGTCAAACGCCGAGGCACCAGCCCCCAGCACGCCGATACGCTTGCCGCGCAGCCGATTGAAATCAATGGATTCTGACGTGTGGGCATAGCGGCTTTCCGGCACCACGCCGCGGATGAAATCCGGTATATGCCAGCGGCCGGCGCCATCGATGCCGGTGGCCAGCACCAGCTTGCGCGCCATCAGGGTGCGGGGGCCGGCGGGCGTGTCGATGGCCAGGCGCAGAAGCGGCCCTTCGGGCAGCACCTCCACCAGATCCCATTCATTGCGCACCGGGATATCCAGCACCCGGCGATACCAGATCAGATAATCCTGCCAGACCTCCTTGGGCCATTTGCCCAGCTCCATCCAGGCATCCTCGCCAAACCGTGCCTCAAACCAGGCGCGGGGGGTCAGGGAGGGGATGCCCAGATCCGGGCCGGTCAGATGCTTGGGCGTGCGCAGGGTGACCATGCGGGCAAAGGTGGTCCAGGGCCCTTCCTGGCCGGCGGGGTTGCGGTCCACCACCAGGATATTATCCACCTTCTCCCGCAGCAGGCCGAAGGCGGTGGCAAGGCCGGCCTGCCCGCCGCCAACAATCACCACATCATAGACGGGCGCGTCGGGATGGGCACGCGGCGGCACCCAGGGGCGGGCCGGATAATCCAGATAGGCCAGATCGCGGGCGACCTGGGCTTCCAATGCCTCCAATGCGGCAAGCCGATCCTGTTTCATGATCCCAGCATGGCCTCCAACCGGTATTTGGCGATCTTGGCGACTTCTCCCAGCGCGGTTTCCCTTTCCTGGCCGGCATCCTGGGCCAGCCTTCTTGTCATGGCTTCCTTGATGGAGGCCTTGGTATTTTCCTTCACCGCGATGATGAAGGGAAAGCCGAACCGCTCCCGATAGGCGCGGTTATGATGGTCGAAAAAGGCGAATTCCCCTTCGTCCAGCCGGTCCAGCCCCAGGCCCGCCTGTTCCGCCGTGGAATGGGCGGTCAGGGTGCCGGCCCGGGCCAGCTTGCCCGCCAGATCGGGATGGGCGCACAGCAAAGCCCGCTGCCGATCCTCCCCGGCCTGTGCCACCACAGCCACCATCGCATTGTGCAGTGCGGTGACGCTGGCGAAGGGGCGGGCGGCCCAGGCGCCATCGGCGACCCAGGAACTATCCTCGAACACCATGCCCAGCGCCGCTGTGAAAGCGGCACGATCCATGGCGTTCAGCAGGGGGAGGCTCGGTTTCTCCATCTCATCCGTGACAGGTTCGACCAGCAATCAGTGTGTCACGGAATTTTTTGTGCGCAAGCGAAAGGATGAATGACATAAGCTGTCTTGTCATGTTTATCACGGCTGGAGCGATGGCATGGATACCCCCTATCCCCGCGACCTGATCGGCTATGGCGCGCACCCGCCACATCCCCACTGGCCGGGCGATGCCCGCATCGCGGTGCAGATCGTGATGAACTATGAGGAGGGGGGCGAGAATTGCCTGCTGCATGGCGATGGCCAGTCGGAAGCCTATCTGCAGGAGGTGGTGGGCACCCAGCCTTTGGCGGGGCAGCGCAACCTGTCGGTGGAATCCGTTTATGAATATGGCAGCCGGGCCGGGTTCTGGCGGCTGATGCGGCTGTTCGACCGCTATGGCATCAAGGTCACCTGCTATGCCGTGGCCATGGCGCTGGCCCGCCACCCCGATGCGGCCAAGGCGCTGGCGGCGGCGGGGCATGAGGTGGCGTCCCATGGCTGGCGCTGGATTGATTACCAGAACGTGCCGGAAGAGGTGGAGCGGGCGCATATGCGCCTCGCCATCGACACGATCCGCGACCTGACGGGGGAACGGCCGCTGGGCTGGTACACCGGACGCTTAGGCCCCAACACGCGGCGGCTGGTGGTGGAGGAAGGCGGCTTCCTCTATGATGCCGACGCTTATAATGACGACCTGCCCTACTGGATCGCGCCCGGTGCCTATCCGGGCCAATCAGCGCCGCATCTGGTGATCCCCTATACGCTGGACGTCAATGATATGAAGTTCGGCACGGCCCAGGGCTTCAACCAGGGGGATGATTTTTTTACCTATGCCCGCGATGCGTTTGATGCGCTTTACGCCGAAGGGGAAACGGCACCGAAAATGATGTCGGTCGGGCTGCATACAAGACTGATCGGCCGACCGGGGCGGGTGCGCGGGCTGGAACGGTTCCTGGACCATGTCATGGCGCATGAAAGGGTATGGATATGCCGCCGGGTGGATATTGCCCGCCATTGGCGGCAGTTACATCCGTGGCAGGGTTAAGGAGGGATTAAAATATGCCGGACTTTCTTCTTTACCTGTTTAATATCTAATGGCAATAGTACGACCATTCTTCGGTATCAGCTTACAAGGATACTGGGGACGCCAGGCGGTCTTACAGGCCCGCATCCTGAAACCGCATAACAACGGCGTTGATGATGGGTGACGGTTATCGCGACATCCTTCGGGGCGCGCCGCTGGGCGGTGGTTCCCGCTGATGCCTGTAATTGTTGATAATCTGACCTATACCTATGGCAAGGGCACGCTGTCCCGGCAGGTGCTGAAAGGCGTTTCCTTCCAGGCAAATGATGGGGAGGTCCTGATCATCACCGGCCCGTCCGGGTCGGGCAAGACGACCATGCTGACCATCATCGGCGCGCTGCGCCCCTTCGCGCAGGGGCGGGTGGAGATCCATGGCGTTGACCTGAAAGGGCTGGACACAAGGGGGCTGCTGGATATCCGCAAGCGGATCGGCTTTGTGTTCCAGAAACACAACCTGCTGAAATCCCTGACCGTTTACGAAAATGTCGAGGCGAGCCTGCATGGGCTGCCGGAATCCTCTGAGGAAACCAACCGGCCCCGTGCCCATGCCATGCTGCGGGCGGTGGGGCTGGAAGGGCGCGGCCATGGCTATCCGGACGCCATGTCCGGCGGGGAACAGCAGCGCGTGGCCGTGGCCCGCGCCCTGGTCCGGCTGCCCGACCTGATCATCGCGGATGAGCCGACCGCGTCCCTGGACGCGGCATCGGGCCGGCTGGTGATGGCGGCGATGCGCGACCTGGCAACCAAGCTGGGCTGCGTGGTGATGATCGCGACCCATGATGAGCGCGTGTTCGATATCGCAGACCGGCGGTTGCACATGAATGACGGGCGGCTGGAGCAGGTGGGGTGAGGGCGATGGGCATGCTGCGCGACGGATGGGCGGGGCCGGGCCGGGGCTGGCAGGTGGCGGCCGGTGCCGTGGGGCTGCTGGGCTTGTTGGCCCTGCTGGCGGTCTGGGCATGGCCGGCGCCAGAGGCCGCACCGGTGCTGGCCGACGGGACCGACCGCATCCTGGCGCGCGGCCGGATTGAGCCGGCGGAACGGGTGCATATCATCAGCGGCCCCACCGGCGGCGGCACCATCGCCACGCTGGCGGTCCGGGAAGGATCGCGCGTGGCGGCAGGCGACCGGCTGGCCGTGCTGGACCGCTTGCCGGAGGCGGAAGCGGCGGTACAGGTGGCCGAGCGCGACCTGGAACTGGCGGGGCTGGAACTGAGCCAGGTGAAGGCCGGCGCCAAACTGGCGGAGATTGAAGCCCAGCGCGCCGCCGTCGCCACCCGTGAGGCCGAACTGGAACGCGCGGAAAGCCAGCTTGCCCGCGCCCGCACGTTGGGCGACCGGAAGTTTGTGTCCCCCGACGCGCTGGAGGAGCAGGAACTGGCGGCCGCCCGTAGCCGGGAAAGCCTGTTGGAAGCCCGCGCCCGGCTGGCGGCCTTGACCGAAATCCGCCCCGCGGACATCGCCGTGGCCGAGGCGCGCATCGCCCAGGCCCAGGCCCGGCTGGATCAGGCCCGGGCGGAGCGCGACCGGATGATCATCACCGCCCCCGTTGCGGGCACGGTGCTGGCCGTCCATGCCCGCCCCGGCGAGACGCTGGGCGGGGAAGGGCTGCTGGCGTTGGGCAATCTGGACAATCTGATCGTGATCGGGGAGTTTGATGAGCAGGTGGCCCCGCGCGTGCGGGTGGGGCAGGCGGTGGAGGTGACGCTGCGCAGCGACGGCCAGAGCCTGTCGGGCAAGGTCACCAAGATCTATAACAGCATCAACCGCGCAGGGCGCCCGACATCGGACGTGCTGAACGGTCGGGATGCGCGGATTGTGGAGGCGGAGATCGCCTTTGATCCCGGCCAGTCCGTGCCGCCGCTGATCGGGGCGGAAGCCACGGTGCTGGTGCGCGAAGCGGCCCGGCCCGCCACATGAACCTGCCCTTTTCCACCCGTCTGGCCCTGCGGCAGATCCGGTACAAGGGCTGGGGCCTGATTGGCGCCTGTGCCGGCATTGCCGTGGCGGTGGTGCTGATCTTCGCGCAACTGGGCTTTCAGGGTGCGCTGGTGAACAGTGTGCTGAACCTGTGCCGCGCGCTGAAGGCCGATATCGTGCTGACCGGCCCGCAATTTGAAACCATCGCCTATTCCCCACCCTGGTTTGCCCGCGATATCCTGTATGCGGCGCGCGAGGTGGAGGGGGTGCGCGATGCCCTGCCGGCCTATATCTATATCGCGCAGACCCGCGATGTGAGCGATAGCCGCCCGCTGGTAGCGCGCTTCATCGCGTTTGATCCAGCATATCCCATCCTGAACATCCCCGAGATTGAACGCCAGACGCCGGAATTGCGCCTGCCCGATGCCGTGCTGATGGACAGCCGGTCCCGCCAGGGCTTTGAGCAATTGCTGGCGCTGTACCAGCGCGACGGCATGCAGCGGGTTTATCTGCAAACCCCCAATGCCGATCTGGCGCCCGCCTTTGATGTGCGCGGCACCTTTGCCTTGGGGCCGGATTTCACCCTGCCCGGCACCTTTGTCACCAGCGACCTGAATTATTACCGGTTCTTCGGCGTGCCGCTGGACCGGGTGGCGCTGGGGCTGGTGACGCTGGCGCCGGGGGTGGACAAGGCGGGCGCGGTGGCGGCGCTGCAGGCGCGGCTGGGCGAGGCAGTGCAGGTCCGCACCCTGGAAGCTTTTATGCAGGCGGAGCGGGATTATTTCACCCACAGCACGCCCATCGGCATCATCTTCATGTTCGGCGTTGGCGTGGGGGTGTTGATCGGGGCCGTGTTCGTGCTGCAGGTGCTGCACGGCATTATCGAGGCGAACCTGTCCGAATATGCCGTGCTGCGCGCCATGGGCTATGGCGACAATTTCTTCCTGGCGTTGGTGGTGCAGGTGGCAACCGTTCTGGCCGTGATGGCCTTTCTACCCTCTGTGCTGCTGACCATGCTGTTATATCAATGGGCCAGCACGGCCACCGGCCTGACCCTTGCCCTCAATCCCGGCCTGATCCTGACCGTCTTCCTGGCCACCTTGATCATGAGCATCATTGCCGTGGTCCTGGCCTTGCGCAAATTGCGGCGCAGCAACCCGCTGGACCTGTTCACCTGACGGGCCTGCCGCCGGGCGGTGTGCATTCAGAGTTTGGCAGACTGAGATAAAGTCAGGGGTGTTTTCCTACCGTCATTCCCGCGAAGGCGGGAATCCATAATCCGTTATATTGCTTGGATTCCCGCCTTCGCGGGAATGACGTGAAAGAAAGGTTCAGTGTAACCTCGATAATCTCTATGGCGACGTTGCCCGTTTCAGCCCGGTATCGGCATCGTCGCCGGCCTCCGTCAGCCCGCCCAGTTCCCCCCGCGCCCGCGCCTTGCGGCCATGGACAAGCTCAAACAAGGGCGAGGCCATCAGCGTGGTGATGATCGCCATCAGCACCAGCATGGCGAACAAGGCCGGGCCGATAATGCCGCGCTGCAGCCCGATATTGATGATGATCAGCTCCATCAGCCCGCGCGCATTCATCAGCGCGCCGATCCCCAGGGCGGTGGCATTATCCTGCCCCGTCAGGCGGGCGGCGGCCCAGCAGGCCCCGCCTTTGGCGAGGATGGAAGCCGCCAGGATCACCAGCGTGGCCAGCAGCAGGCCGGTATTATCCACCAGCGTCAGTTGGGTATGCAGGCCGGAATAGGTGAAGAACATGGGCAGCAGGATAACGGTGGCGAACGGTTCCACCTGCCGTTTGATCTCTGTTGCGAACAGGCCGCGCGGCATGACCGTGCCCAGGATGAAGCCGCCGAACACGGCATGGATGCCGATGGCGTCCATGGCGAAGGCCGAGAGCAGGAACAGGATCAGCGTGATGGCCAGCAGCCCATGCCCCACCCCGCCCTGACGTTCCGCCATCCGCCCCAAGGGTGCCAGCAGCCGGGGCCCCAGGGTCAGCATGAACAGGGCGAAGGCCGCACCGCCGACAATCGCCTTCACCGCCACCATCGGCCCATCGCCAAAGGTGGCCAGCACGATGGCCAGCACCACCCAGGCCCCGGCATCATCAATGGCCCCGGCCGACAGTGACAGGGTGCCCAGCGGCGTGCCGCTCAACCCCCGTTCATGGATGATGCGGGCCAGCATGGGAAAGGCGGTGATGGCGATGCAGGCGCCCATGAACAAGGTGGCCTGATAGGGCGACAGATCGGGGTTGAACAGGCCCGGCATGCCCATCAGCCAGGGGGTGACCAGGATGGCCAGTAGGAAGGGGGCCGCCATGCCAGAGATGGACACCGCCGCCGCACTGCCGGCATTGGCGCGGAAATGGCCTGCCTGAAAGCCCAGCCCGACCAGGAACATGTAAAGCCCGACCCCGAACTGCGCCCCGACGAACAGCACATTCTTACTGTCCGGCGGAAACAACATCCCCTGCACCCCTGGTGCCAGCGCGCCCAGCAGGGAGGGGCCGAGAATGACCCCGGCAATCATCTCCCCCACCACCTGCGGCTGGCCCAGATAGCGCTTCGCCACCCAGCCGACCAGCCGGCAGGCCGCGATGATGACGGCCATTTGCAGAAAGAAAACGATGCTGAGCTGCGCCGCACTCATAAAGCCATCCCCCCGGATCAGACAACGTTGTCTATTGGCGGGTCATCAGTGCCCGGCCTTGGTGGCGGAGGATAGCAGAGGTGGGGGGAGGGGGATAGGGGGAGGGGGATAGGTGGGCAAGGGGCAACCTCATATCCAGTGAGCGCCCTCAGGGGCGCGGCTTTAGTCGCCGCTAGCGACATAATGGCTTCTGTCATCAATAGCAGCGGCTTTTAGCAGCAGCGGCTTTTAGCAATCATTCACTTTGTCTGAAGACTGTGCTTAGCTGCTTGCTAAGCGATCAATTACTCATAGAGCGGAACATCTTTAAATAGATTGTCTTGGTATCACCGCCAATTCCCGCCCATTTCCTACTTCGGACCAAGCGCCGTGTGAGCCGACAACGTAGAGATTCTGCTTGGCCCGCGATACCGCGACATTGAAGATATTCGGAGTCCCGGCTGCCCAGCTTCTGGCCCCATTCTGGGCGGCCTTTGGCGCCCCAAGGACCAAGATAACCGTATCTGCTTCCCTACCCTGGACCGTGTGAATGGTTCCGACCCGATCCTCAATCCATTCATTGAGGTCAACCTTTAACGTGGCGAAAAGGGCAGCCTCGGCTTCCAGCCGTCGCCGCAGTTCCTGGGCAACAATGCGAAATGGCGTGATAATGAAGACATCCGGTTCGATGACACCGGATGCAGCAATCTTCCTTAGCATCGATACCACCAGTTCGCCTTCGGCCGGGCTCCATTTGGAATTTGCCTCGCCATCGATATTGAACCAGGCTGAGGGTCCCAGGACCTTACCGACCCCGCCAGGATTCCGTGGGCCTGGGGCGTGGACCATCTGGCTGTCATAAGCGATACGGTTGGAAATCCCGAACATCGGGTCCTGACACCGCCTGTGAACGAGAAGCGGAATGCCCACGCGGCGCGGGCCGGTGTCAGAGCGGAAGGAAGCCTGGAATACCGAGGCACGATCCGCCAAAGACTGCGAGGAGGCCTCGGGAGCTGCCCAAATGGATTTCTCAACCCGGAAGTATCGGCAGATTTCTGTGTTCAGCCGTTCCGGCAACGTCACCACCGGCGGGATCTGGAGCGGGTCCCCAACAATGATCGACCGCTTGGCCCGCATTACCGCGCCCACCGCGGCCTGCGGTAACGCCTGCCCGGCTTCGTCCACCAGAAGCCAGCCAATACTGCCTTCCGGTAGGTCGCCCAGCATACGCTCGACCGATGCGAACGTCGTGGATAGCACCGGGACGACCATGAAGAGCGTGGACCACAAGTCGCCAAGCAGCTTGCGCTTGGCTTCATCCTGAGGCGCTCCCCCCGAGAAAACATCCATGAGGATGCTTAGATTATGGAGCACCTTCTGTGCCGACGCATCGATGAAGGCCCGATGCACCGCAAGCGCGGCAATGAATAGGTCCTCCCGCTTGCGATGCAGGCTCGCCGGAATCCACGGCGCTGTCAGGTGGCGTGTCCCATGTGCGGCACTAAAAAAGGCCTCATCAATGAGGCCACCACCAATGACCGCACGATGCTTTTCAATAAGGCCGGAAAGGTCAGCCACCTTGCGGGATGCAGAAGCAGCGTCCCGTTCAGCCATTCGGATCGCCGACAGCAGCGCCTCAAAGGCCTTGGTAGCGTCAGCCAACTGGCGGTCGGCTGAACCCATTGCTTCCCGTGCGCGCCTTGCCGCTACTTCGAGCGGTGTATTCGAGGATGCCCATTCCTTCCACCTGCGTGTCCGAAAGAGACGTGAGAAGAGCCCAGGACGAAGGGCCCGGTGACCAGCCATCGCACGAGCACTTCGTTCATGGCTTTCCCTTGCGCCCGCCAGGGTGGACTGGCACTCGGACACGCGCTGCTCAGGCTCGAATCGCTTTGCATATAACCGCTCAAGGGCGACCTGCGTTTCGGATAGAGCGCGCTTCGCGTCCGTCAGGCTGAAGCAGAGTTGTCGAACCTCTTCCAATCCCTTCAGCTCGGCATCAATCTCCTGCTTCAGCAATATGAGGCGTGCCCTGGCCTTCTTCCATTGGGTCTTCGCGGCTGCTGGCGAGGGCGGACGTTCAAGCTGCACAATCGCCGGCGTCCGGCGCTCGATGATCTTTCCGGTGTCGGGGTCCGTTATCTCCCTAACCACCGGGTCTCCCTTCGCTGCCTTGAGGTAGAGCCGGAAGCCGCGATCATCATGCCACCAAAAGGATTGCTGAAACGCGGCCCGGTTGCGCGCGTTGCCGAGGACGGCGGCGATCAGCCCCCACGTTTCCAATGGCTCGACTTTCGTCCGTTCCTCGTTGTCAGCATCGCGCGGCCCATGAACTAAATCGGCGAGGGATTTGAAGTAGCTAAGTTCCGAGGGGGCCCTGCCTACCGCCTTCATGGCAGGCAACTCACGGCTCACATTCTCCACGGCCTTGTTGTTGCTGGAAGCGACCAGAATTTCATGGCCCTTCAATTCCGGTGCCAGGGAGTAAAGATGGAAGAACGCCTTCTCCCCGGCTGATACCTTTTCCCCAGAAGGACGGAACGCCGTTTCAGGATCGTCGTATCTGGTCATCGCCATCGCACGGTCGAGTACACAGGATGCGACCAGATCGCGTAACAGGGTTGTTTTGCCGGTACCGGGAGGGCCGTTCACCGCCACGACGCCTTCGGCCCCAGCAAGTTCCGATCTTGCGATGTTGACCGCCGCTTGCTGGAGCAGGACCAATGGATGACCGCCGGGGCTGGGCCATTTGGACCCCGGCATCATGGCCGGCGCGACTGCCTTCTCTAGGGCTTGCTGATCGGCAAACAGGTCGGTGGTTTGCGAAAGCCCTCCCGCGCCCAAATATCGCCGCAGACCGACAGGTGCCTTTCCCTGAACGATCATGGAATTCGCCAGAACCAAGTCCCCAAGGAAGAACGAATTCAGGAGGGTGGCTTCGGGTGGATTCCGTGCCTTGAAATAATGATACACGCGCAAGCCAAACGCAGGTGGCTCGACCAGTTGGGGAGGTAGGCCGAACTGGCTGATAAGCCATGAATGGGCCCTATGGATTGTTGACAGATCAAGCGGCAGCGGCTGGCCTTGATCGTCCAGTCGGCGCACGATCTCGTCCAGTTTCTCGATGATTCTCGGCTCGACCTTCGGCCAGGACCCAAGCGCTTCCAGCTTGCGCTGAAGTGCAAGCGGCAATGCCCAGGCGAAGCTGGAGACGGCGATGCCGTTCTCTTCCACCGGCACGCCATGCTTGTCGACAAGGATGGCGGCAATGGCAGCTTTCTCCCGTGCGCGGCTACCGCGCTCCTCATCTTCTCCAAATGCCTTCACAAGTTCATTGGTCGCTTGATCCATACGGATCGCGCCCAGGATGACCTGATAGTAGAGTTGGCGCTTCGGTCGGGATTTTTCCCCCTTCTCCCAGGGTAACGGGGCCGAAGTCAGGCTTACCACGCAACTCCTGTCGCCTGCTGACAGATCCTCAGGCCGTCGGTAGGTCTGTGGCGAGAGGGCTTCGAGGGCGATCCATGCGGCTAGAATTCCTGTCGGCTGATTCGTGCCGTTAGGTGGCTGCGCAGTTTGTAGTCGATTCAGATCGATAGCTGAGGGGACGGCAGCTTTCTGAGCGGGGCCGGAAGCGGGAGTGCATCTTGCAAAAGAATCTCTGGTATGGCCAGATTCATTTGTCCGTCTCGGCGTCGTGGGGGACGCTGCTGATTTGTGTTCCGGCTTCTTCGGTGTTTCTGAAATTCGTCCAAGCACCTCTTCTACACGGACACGCAATCGCGCAGACCTATCAGTTGTCCGGTGATTTAACTCGTCATATAAAGATTTTAATACGGCAATGTTGCTGGTGTTTTCTCTAAATAAAATTTCTAATTGCTCTACGGATTTGCTCAAGTATTGGCGTCCATTTTTGTTGTTCATTGCCAGCGCCTTTTTTCTTATTGGGTGTGATTGCGACTTAATTATATTCAAAGGTAATACACCTTAATCTACGACCGAAATTTATGTCAATCAGCTGGTAGAAAGCCGCCCGAGTCCGCTTCAGGCGATATAAGTAGTTTTTACAAGCTGGGGACGGGCGCACACCGAAAGTCTCTTTCTCCCGCCCCTGTCCAGCAAACGCAGGCTTACCGGATAGACACAAAGCGTTCAGGCCCCCTGTGCCCAAACTGCACCACCGCGCCGGAACCCATCTGCCCGCTGTCGCCCCATCTTGCCAGCCGCACCCACCTCTTCCATGCTCCACCCCATCAGCACGAACGGCACCGGGCGGCTTTCGCGCCACCCGGTGCCGTTTGTTGCGTGACGTGCGGATGGCCCCCGGTCAAGAGGGGCTGCCGGTGAACAGGGAATCAGCACCCGGCGGTACAGCGATCAATCGCCCTGGCCGAAGGAGCAAAAAGAATGAAGGTAAGCAATCCGTCCTTATCGCGGATGCTGGCTGGTGCCGTCAGTGCGCTGGCCTTGTTGGGGGCCGTGCCGGCCCTGGCCCAGTCCGGGCCCATGCTGGAGGAGATTATCGTTACCGCCACCAAGCGGGCGGAAAACCAGCAGCAGGTGCCGGTCTCCGTCGGCACGATCAGCGGTGACAAGCTGGATGTCGCCATGTCGGGCGGGGTTGATCTGCTGGCTTTGTCCGGCCAGGTGCCCAGCCTTTATGCCGAAAGCACCTTTGCCCGCACCTTCCCGCGCTTTTACATTCGCGGCCTGGGCAATAGCGATTTCGACCTGACCTCCACCCAGCCGGTGGGGCTGGTCTATGATGAGGTGGTGCAGGAAAACCCGCTGCTGCGTGGCTTCCCCGTGTTTGATATGGAGCGGGTGGAGGTGCTGCGCGGGCCGCAGGGCACGCTGTTCGGCCGCAATACGCCGGCCGGCACGATCAGCTTCGTGTCCGTCAAACCGTCGGAAGAGACCGACGGTTATCTCCAGGCCTCCTATGGCAGCAAGAATACCATCCGGGCCGAAGGGGCTGTGGGCGGGGCGGTTGTGGAAGGGGCCTTGTCGGCGCGGCTGTCGCTGATGCATGACCGCAAGGATGATTTTATCGACAATGCCTATACTGGGGAGAAGGACGCCCTGGGCGGGCATAATGAAACTGCGGCGCGGCTACAGTTCCTTTATGATAAGGGCGGGCCGCTGACGGCGCTGCTGAATGGCCATGTCCGCGACCTGAACGGCACGGCGCGGGTGAACCATGCCAATGCCATCCTGGTCGGCGGCAATGATCTGTCGCCGGATTTCTCCCGCAACGAGATCTTCCATAATGGCCGCAACGCGCTGGACCTGACCAGCAAGGGCGGCAGCCTGAAGCTGGAATATGATTTTGGCGGCGTGCTGCTGACCTCCATCACCGGCTATGAGACGGTTTATGTCTATACGCGCGGCGATATTGATGGCGGGGTGGCCGGCGTGGGCCCCGGCTTTGTGCCGTTTGACAGCGAAACGGCGGACGAGCTGGACGGCCATTCGCAATGGACGCAGGAAATCCGCCTGTCCAGCAATGGCGACAGCCGCTTCCGCTGGCAGACCGGCCTGTTCTATTTCAACGAGGATGTCAGCGCCCAGGGCTATTCCTATGGCGACCCGACGGAGCCGCGCGGCATCGCCATCCAGACCGATACCGACCAGGAAACCAAGACCTGGGCCTTTTTCGGCCAGGCCAATTATGACCTGACCGAGCAACTGACCCTGACCGGCGGCATCCGCTATAACCACGAGAAGAAGGATTTCACCGTGGTGCGCTGGATGACCAGCGTGCCCGGCACCACCAATGGCGATGCCGACCTGTCGGACGGGCAAGTGACCTGGGATGCCAGCCTGACCTACAAGGCCACCCCGGACGTGAACCTGTTCGCCCGTGTGGCCAATGGCTATCGCGCGCCGTCGATCCAAAGCCGGCCTCTGTTCTATTTCGGCGATAATATCAACCGCGACGCCCTGTCCATCGCCACGGCGGAAACGCTGATGTCTTACGAGGCGGGCATCAAGTCCGACCTGTGGGACCGGCGTGCCCGGTTGAACGTGACCGCCTATTACACCGATATCGAGGACCAGCAATTCACCGCCGTGGGCGGGGCCAGCAACAACAATACCCTGGTCAATGCCAAGGCGGGCGAAGGCTATGGGTTTGAAGTGGAAGCCGAATTGCTGGCGACCGAGAACCTGATGCTGACCGCCGGCGGCAGCTATAACCATACCGAGATCAAAGATCCCAACCTGCGCATCGCGCCCTGCGGCGGGGGCTGCACCGTGACGGACACTGTGTCGGGCGGGCTGGCCGATATCAACGGTAACCCGTTCCCCAACGCGCCGAAATGGATCATGACCGCCACGGCGCGCTATGGCATCCCGGTGGAAGGGGGGGAATTCTATGTCTTCACCGACTGGAACTATCGCTCCAAGGTGAATTTCTTCCTGTATGAATCGCTGGAATTCCGCAGCGATCCGAAGATCGAGGGCGGGTTGAAGATCGGCTATCAGTCCGAGGATCAACGGCTGGGTGTGGCCATTTTCGGCCGCAACATCACCAATGCCAAGGAACTGGAAGGCGCCATCGACTTCAACAACCTGACCGGCTTTGTCACCGAAGCGCCGTTCTACGGCATCGAGGTGACGTCGCGGTTCTGATGCAAGGGGGCGGGCGGGGCTGTGGTTTCAGCGGTCCCCCGCACCCGTTTGGTTGGAGTCTTTCAGGTTTGGATTGGATCAACCTGTACCGTCACCCCGGCGAAGGCCGGGGTCCAGACTCACGGGCTGTTTGCTCTACGAAACTGGACCCCGGCCTTCGCCGGGGTGACGGGAATGAGAGCTATGCCCGATTCCGTCTAAACCCGACGGACCTTATCCCTTCACCACCTGATACCTTTCCCACCAGGCCGCCCGCGCCGTGGCCTCATCCTGCACGATGATGGGATCGGTCCAGAGCCGGCCGCGATAATTGCCGCCAATGTCGCGGCGGGCCAGTTTTTCTGGCCAGCCCATCAACTGGATGGCTTCCGACACTGCGATGATGCGGTCGGCCTTCTTGATCAGGGCTTCCGCCTCGGCGGGCAGGGGCCAGGGCAGGCCGGCGGCCAGGAACAGGGCCCGGTCCAGCCGTGCCTTCACCTCCTTCAACCCCGCCGTGGCGAACAGCTTGCCATAGGGGGTGACGACATCGCCCAGGCCGCCCCCTTCATGCAGATCATGCATCAGGGCGGCAAGCCGCAGGGTGGGCGGGGCATCGGGGGCCAGCAGGGTGACCAGCACCTGTTCCACCAATACCGAATGTTGCAGCACATTATAGGCGATGTCGCCCCGCGTCTGCCCGCCCCAGCGCGCCACGCGCGACGCGCCGGTCACCCAATCCTCCAGCATGATATCGGCGGGGGAGGGGTCATACAGGTTCACCCAGCGGCCCGACCGCATCAGCAGGTTGGTGCGGGGCGCATCCAGATGGGTGGGGACGACAGGTTTCGCCATGGCGTGTCAGGACCGGCAGCAAGGGGGCGGGAAGGGATGTCCAGCATAGGCTGGCATGGGCGGGCTGGCGAATTCAAGCAAGCCATGCCAACGCACCCCCTGGGAAAAGCGGCCTTTCTGCCGCATATTGTGCGCCTGCTAAATCGTTATCGTTCGCTTTGCCCGGTGCCCAATGGATGTTTCGTCCCCGGAACAGGATGTTCTGGACCCTGATCTGGTTTTCGCTGTTGCCCGCCATCACCCTGAAATCACCACCGCCGGCCGGCTGGGGCTGGACCGGGTGGAGCAGGCGCTGGCCTATGGCATGGTGCCGCTGGGCCTGCCGCTGCCAGAGGGCAAGCGCGATCTGGTGGTGATGGAGGAACGGCGCGAGGCGGTGGCGCTGGAGATTGAGGGCCAGGTGGCCCGGCTGATCCGGCGGCGGGAATTGCTGGAACAGGGCCGCCGCGCGCTGGATGGTGCCCCCGTCGCCCTGGTGGCGGCGGAAGCCAAGACGCGGGTGCGCGCCCGCACGGCGGATGAGCTGAATTTCCCCGACCTGCCCGGCCCGATCAAGCTGGAGGTCAGCCGGACGCTGGATATTGACGAGCTGACCGGGCTGGAAGATGCGGAGCTGCGCGACCGGCTGGTGGGTGACCCGCAACTGGCCCAGGCGCTGGAACAGGCGCTCAGCGACGTGGCGCAGCGCCTGTGGCAGTTGCGCGAACTGGTGGGCGAGGCGGACGATAGCTGGACGTTCGAGAATCTGGGGGAGCGGCTGTACCGCATCTGCCGCAACAACCACCAGCCCAACGATATTCTGCGCCGCTGGGAAGAGGTGGCGGATACCTGGCTGCGCGAACGCGCCGTGGCGCGCGGCCGCAATTTTGTGAATAGCGAGTTCGATTTCGCGAAGTTTGAACGGCTGTTCCCGCGCGCCCGCACCATGGGGCGCAAGCTGGTGCTGGTGATCGGCCCCACCAATTCCGGCAAGACGCACCGGGCCATGGCGGCCTTGCGGGCGGCGGAAACCGGGTTCTATCTGGCACCGCTGCGCCTGCTGGCGCTGGAAGTGATGGACCGGCTGAACCGGGAGGGCACGCCCACCACCCTGCTGACGGGGGAGGAGGAAATCCGTGTGCCGGACGCCCGGCACACGGCATCGACCATCGAAATGCTGGACCCGGAAATCCCCGTCGATGTGGCGGTGATCGACGAGATCCAGATGCTGGCCGACAAGGATCGCGGCTGGGCCTGGACGGCGGCGCTGATGGGCGTGGCGGCGCGCACCGTCTATCTGCTGGGGGCACCAGAGGTGCTGCCCCTGATCAAGCGCGTGGCGCACCATCTGAACGAACCGCTGGAAGTGGTGACGCTGGAACGCAAATCGCCGCTGCACATGATTGAACAGCGGCTGGAATATGAGGATGTGCGCAAGGGCGATGCGCTGATCGCCTTTTCCCGCCGCAATGTGCATCTGGTCCGCGATATTGTGCAGGCCAAGGGCCTGACAGCCGCCGTGATCTATGGTGCCCTGGCGCCGGAGGTGCGGCGGCGGGAGGCCGAGCGCTTTACCAGTGGCGAGGCGCAGGTGGTGGTGGCGACCGATGCCATCGGCATGGGGCTGAACCTGCCCATCCGCCGCGTGCTGTTCACGACGCTGGAAAAATATGACGGGGTGGAGCAGCGGGAATTGCTGCCGACCGAATTGAAGCAGATTGCCGGCCGTGCCGGTCGCTATGGCCATCATGAGGCCGGCGAGTTCGGCATTGTCGGCAAGGGCACGGCGGCCCGGCTGCAGGCGCTGTGGAACCGGCCGGACAATGCCTTTGGTGCCAAGACGGCGCTGACCGTACGGCCCACCCGCGCCATGGTGGCGCGGCTGGCCGGGCGCATCGGCACCCATAATATGCAGTTGCTGGTGGATTGCTTCGCTGCCGCCAAGACGGCGGGCAGCCCCTATCGCGTGTCCGACCTGTCTTCCTTACGCCGGCTGGCGCAGGAGCTGGACGAGCGGGATATCGGCTTTGAGGAGAAACTGTCCCTGCTGTTCATGCCGTGCGATCTGGAAAAGGAGGTGGATGCCCGCTTCTTCCAGCAGATACTGCGCGCGGTGGAAAGCGGGGAGCCGGTGCCGCTGGGCCTTGTTGTGCCGCTGCGCATGGACCGGCTGGATGATTATGGGCTGGAGGAATTATCCCGGTCCTGCGACCTGTATTACTGGGCCAGCCGCAAATTCGCCCGCCTGTTCCCCGACCGCAAGGCGGTGGAGGAACGCCGCGCCCAGGTGGCGGGCCGCCTGTCGGAACTGCTGGCCAGCACGGCGCGCCGCCGCCAGCAGGGTAAAGGCCCGCGCCCCGGTGGCGGGGGCGGCGGCAAACCCGCCAAACCCCCTGCCGGATTCCGTGGCGCACCGCGCAAACGCTATGGGCCGAAGCGGGGGTAGGGTGGGAGGCGGACGGTTGATAAGTTTGCCGCGTCCGGGAGGGGTGCGGAAACGGGATTGAGGATAGGCATATCCTGTCTTCGAGCCGGCCCGCACAGGCTTTCGGTCTGCCGGCGGTATCGTGGTCGCTATCCCCAACTGCGTGCCGATTGATCCCCGTTTCGCGAAGACCAGCCCGTGCTATCGCCTCCGCAGCCCGCTAAAGCGGGGTTTATGACGGTTTCAATGAGGCCCCGGCATTTCAGCCGGGGAAAGTGCATCGTGATCGCGACCCAGATATCAGAATGCTTCAATGAGGCCCCGGCGTTTCAGCCGGGGAAAGCGCAGGGTGCCGCGATGGTTAAATTCACCCATCGTACGCTTCAATGAGGCCCCGGCATTTCAGCCGGGGAAAGGGTGGGTAAGGTCGGGCTCGTGCATGGTGTGGTACCCCCGCTTCAAAGAGGCCCCGGCATTTCAGCCGGGGAAAGCACCGGTGGGGGGCTCTACATGCGCACCCCTATCAGGCTTCAATGAGGCCCCGGCGTTTCAGCCGGGGAAAGCACGCATCCCACGGTGATCCCGCCCCGCCGATGACGGGCTTCAATGAGGCCCCGGCGTTTCAGCCGGGGAAAGAATGGAATGCGTTGGGCAGC
>NZ_KE386935.1:0-120401 GCF_000429645.1 Niveispirillum irakense DSM 11586 | reverse complement strand
TGGCTTCAATGAGGCCCCGGCATTTCAGCCGGGGAAAGTCCCTACCCTGGAACCGCTTGCAGAATAACAAAAAATAGCCGGCTTTGCGAGCGGGTCCGCGCAGGGGGTGTTTTGAGGGGCCGGGGAGGCTGCCTTAAACATGCACAATGTCCAAGAACCACAGCAATCCCAAGGGCTTGGGCGCTTGCGAGCGGGTCCCGGGTTTTGGCGGGTACTGAGCCGCTCGCGCAAGAGACCGGCAGGACCCCACATCACCCTGGTTTGCCGGTCGATTGCCTGGACGCTTTTGCCCCAGCTTTCGACCCGCATATCCACGCCATCGGCAGGGCCAACAGTGCGGAACAGAGGCGATCTTCCGATGCCTTGATCTCCCCGTCAAGCCGCAGGGTCAGGAGGGGGTGCGGATAGGCGCTCAAATGCCCCAAGGGGGCATATCATCTGCCGGGATGGAGTACTTTTGTCAGAGTGCGTCCGGTTTCGTTGGAATCGGACAGGGTTCTCACTACCGTCACCCCGGCGCAGGCCGGGGTCCCGTTTCGTAAGAGCAAGGCGCTTGTGACCCTGGACCCCGGCCTGCGCCGGGGTGACGGTGGAGCTTGATCCAACCTGACCCGGACAAACCCTGGAGACCGAGATGCTGCCGACAATAGGAAAGGGTGCGCGGAAGACCGGTCTGGAGCGAAATGGTCGGTGACCAGCTTGGGACGGCTTGGGCCTGCGTGATATCCGGGCGGCGCAGGCGCGCATCAACTGTCGGGCGTGGAGCCCCCCAGTAAGGGGACCCCGGTTGCGGGAATATTTTCAGTGATCTGCGCGTCTCAGCCGGCGAAATGACGAAATATCCTGCGGAATGACGAAACTAACCGCCATTTGACGGCGGTTAGACGTGTTTTCGTCGGCCCTTTTCAGGGTGACCATGGGGGATAAGGATCACCGGAACAGGGATCACGGGTTATGAAAGATATTCTGCTGCTGGGTGCCGGGAAGATCGGCCTTGCCATTACGCTGCTGCTGCGGCGCAGCGGTGATTATAAGGTGACGGTGGCCGACCATAGTGCCGCCGCGCTGAAGCGCTTCGCCGATCTGGGCGTGGCGGTGCTGGAACTGGATATCAATGATGGCCCGGCCCTGCGCCGGGCCATGGCGGGCCGTTATGCGGTGCTAAATGCGCTGCCGTTCCATGCCACATCGACCATTGCCTATGGCGCCTATGATGCCGGCATCCATTATTTCGACCTGACGGAGGATGTCGCCTCCACCCGCGTGGTGAAGGAGGTGGCGGCCAAGGCGAACAGTGCCTTTGTGCCGCAATGCGGGCTGGCACCGGGTTTTGTTTCCATCGCCGCCCATGGGCTGGCCACAGGGTTCGACAGTTTGCGCGATGTGCAACTGCGCGTCGGCGCGCTGCCGCGATATCCGACCAATGCCTTGAAATATAACCTGACCTGGTCCACCGACGGGCTGATCAACGAATATCTGAACCCGTGCGAGGCGGTGCAGGACGGGCATAAGGTGGAATTGCCGCCGCTGGAAGACCTGGAAGAATTCGCCCTGGAAGGGGTGACCTATGAGGCGTTCAACACGTCCGGCGGGCTGGGATCGCTGGTGGAAACGCTGGCGGGCCGGGTGGAGAACCTGACCTATAAATCCATCCGCTATCCCGGCCATTGCGCCCTGATCAAGCTGCTGGTGGAGGATTTGCGGCTGGCACGGCGGCGCGACCTGTTGAAAGAGGTGCTGGAAGAAGCCCTGCCCATCACCATGCAGGATGTGGTGCTGGTCTTCTGCACCGTTTCCGGCAAGCGCCATGGACGGCTGGTACAGGAAAGCATCGTGCGCCATATCCATGGCGAAGAGGTGGATGGCCACTTCCTGTCCGCCATCCAGATGAGCACGGCGGCGGGCATCTGCGCCATGCTGGACCTGCAGGCAGAGGGACACCTGCCGGCCAAGGGATTTGTGCGGCAGGAGGAGATGAAGCTGGACCGGTTTTTGGGCAATCGGTTTGGTAAGGTTTACGCGTGAGGATCAGAGGAACTGACTGCCGCCCTCTCCCACCGTCATTCCCGCGAAGGCGGGAATCCAGCAGACGCATTAAATAGAAGTCGCTTTGGTAATGGCACCGTTGTCTGGATTCCCGCCTTCGCGGGAATGACGGTAAAATGGTGCGTACATTGTATTGAATAACACCAAAGTCCCAAAAAACACCTATCCATACACGATACCGGAGGCCTGCCTATGTCTGACCCTTCCGCCCTGTTGCACCGGCTTGGCCTTGCCGGTCTGGTTAGTGATGGTGACATTATCGCCCGGTCGCCCATTGATGGCGCCGTGATCGGTGCCGTGAAGGCGCATGGTCCCCAGCAGGTGGAAGCGGCCATTGCCCGCTCTGCCGCCGCTTTCAAAACCTGGCGCACTGTGCCGGCCCCCCGGCGGGGGGAGTTGGTGCGCCTGTTTGGCGAGGTGCTGCGGGAGCATAAGGCGGACCTGGGCGCGCTGGTGACGCTGGAGGCCGGCAAGATCGTCCAGGAAGGGCTGGGCGAAGTGCAGGAGATGATTGATATCTGCGACTTCGCCGTGGGCCTGTCGCGGCAGTTGCACGGGCTGACCATCGCATCGGAACGGCCCCGCCACCGGATGGTGGAAACCTGGCAGCCGCTGGGGCCGGTCGCCATCATCACCGCCTTTAATTTCCCCGTCGCCGTCTGGGCCTGGAACGCCGCATTGGCGCTGGTCGCGGGCGATCCGGTGATCTGGAAACCATCGGAGAAGACGCCGCTGACGGCGCTGGCCACACAAAAGCTGTTTGAAAAGGCGTTGGCCCGGTTTGGCGATGCGCCGGACGGGCTGTCGGAATTGCTGTTCGGCTTGAAGGATGTGGGGGAAAAGCTGGCCGCCGATCCGCGCATCCCGCTGGTCAGTGCCACCGGCTCCACCCGCATGGGGCGTGAAGTGGCGCCGGTGGTGGCGGGGCGGTTTGGCCGGTCCATCCTGGAACTGGGCGGCAACAACGCCATGATCGTCACCCCGTCCGCTGATCTGAAGCTGGCGGTGCGGGCCATCCTGTTCGCCGCCGTGGGTACGGCGGGCCAGCGCTGCACCAGCCTGCGCCGGCTGATTGTGCATGAGGATTGCTATGACAAGGTGGTGGCGGCGGTGAAGACCGCCTTCGCCGCCATCCAGCCCGGCGACCCGCGCGCGGGCGCCACGCTGATGGGGCCGCTGATCGACAAAGCCGCGTTCGCGGCGGTGGAAGCGGCCCTGGCCCAGGCCAAGGCGCAGGGCGGCGTCGTCCATGGTGGTGGTCGGGCCCTGGCCGACAAGTTCCCGGATGCCTATTACGCCTATCCGGCGCTGGTGGAGATGCCGGGACAGACGGACATCGTGAAGCAGGAGACGTTCGGCCCCATTCTCTATGTGATGCGCTACCGCGCGTTTGAGGAGGCCGTGGCTTTGCAGAATGATGTGCCGCAGGGCCTGTCCTCTTCCATCATCACCCGCGACCTGCTGGAAGCGGAGCGCTTCCTGGCGCCGGACGGTTCTGACTGTGGCATCGCCAATGTGAATATGGGCCCCAGCGGGGCGGAAATTGGCGGCGCGTTCGGCGGGGAGAAGGAGACCGGCGGCGGGCGCGAAAGCGGGTCTGACGCCTGGAAACAATATATGCGGCGCCAGACTTCGGCCATCAATTACGGCACCTCGCTGCCGCTGGCACAGGGGATCGAATTCCCGGAATTATAATGCTGGTGCCGCTCCCCGGCGGAGCCGATGCGCATTGACCCGGAAAATGACGGATCGCGCGGCGATATTTGTACGTCTGAAGGCGCGATCCGTTAGCGGCAGGGCAGCTATACCGCCACTCGTATTGAGAATAATTATCATAATTATTATTAACAACTCCGGGGAAGTGACCTATCACCGGGGGAAATTCATGACATTGAAGGCAGTTCTGTGGACGGGCGTAGCGCTGTCCACCATCGCGGCCAGCGCGTTTTCCGTTGCTGCCCAACAGGCGGGGGAGCAACTAGCCCAGCGCGTGGCGGATGATGACATTGTCGTCATCGGCACCCACGAAAGGCTGAAACAGCCGGTGACCAGCGGGGCGCTTGGGGAAAAAAGCCTGCTGGACACGCCGTTTTCCGCGACTGTGGTGGACAAGGACGAAATCGCCAAGCGTCAGGCCACCAGCATCGGCCAGATTTTCATCAATGATCCCGGAATCTTCTCCTATGCCAGCCCCGGCACCACCAACTGGTGGGGTACCCAGATCCGCGGCATTGGTGTCAATAATTTCTATATTGATGATGTGCCGCTGCTGCTTTACTGGGGCGGCGATTACCCGTTGGAACCGGTGGAAACCGTGCAGGCCATGAAGGGGCTGACCGGCTTCATGTATGGTTTCGGTTCACCGGGTGGGGCCATCCTTTATCAAACCAAGCGTCCGACGGCGCAACCGCTGCTGACCACCGAACTGGGGTATCGCAATCCGGGCGTCCGCTATGGCCAAATCGATGCTGGCGGCCCGGTGGGCGATGGAAGACTGGGCTATCGCCTTAATCTGGCCGGTGAACAGGGGACAGCTTACACCAAGGCGGGGGTCAATCGCTGGGTCGGCTCCCTGGCGCTGGATTATGCCATCACGCCGGACCTGCGTTGGCATGTCACGGCGACGCACGAAGAAAGCAAGCTGGAGCATGAGCCGTTCCATGTCTATTGGAGCCGGTACGAAGGCACGGACCTGCCGTCCCCCGATCTGGATTTCGATGATGTGAATGTCGAAAATTCCTATTACCGCACCCGTACCACCAGCGTGGCGACCGGGCTGGACTGGGACATGGCAGAGGATTGGACAGCGAAGCTGAATTATGGCTATGCCCGCAAGAAGCACCAGTCGAATAAGATGTTCATCTATATGCTGAACAAGGCCGGTGACTATGACGGCTATGCCTATAATTTCGCCGAGACCGATCAGGGCCATTTCGGTCAGGCCCTGGTGCAGGGCAAGGTGGAAACCGGGCCCATCCGGCATGAACTGGTTGCGGGTGTTTCGCTGCTGCGCCGGCCCAGCGATTTTGGCAATGGCTCGCATTGGGGCAATGATTTCAACGGCAATATTTATCAGGAGCAGAATTTCCTGGTCACCCGCGCCATCGATTACAGCACCGATGGCAATCCGTCGGAAGACCGGCAGACGGCTTTGTTCATCTCCGATACGCTGCATTTCGGTCCGCAATGGCAGGCCATCGTCGGTGCCCGCCGGACCCGCTACAAGGCGTTGGATTTCGATGGTGATCCCACGGTGGACAGCGGCTATCGCACCACCGCCACCACGCCCACCCTGGCGCTGATCTACAAGCCGGTGGAATATGTCTCGCTCTACGGCTCCTATGTAGAATCCATGGAGGCGGGCACCCGTGTCGGTGGGGATTATGCCAATGCGGGCGAAATTCTGGGGGCGACCATTTCCAAACAATATGAGGGCGGGGTTAAGTATGAACATCATAGCCTCAGCCTGACGGCGGCCGCCTTCCGCGTTGAACGGGCCAACCAGATCGATACGGAAACGGACGGGCTGCGCTATCTCTCCCAGGACGGGTTGAACATTTACAAGGGTGTGGAATTTTCCGGTTCCTACCGGGTGACGACGGATCTGCGTCTGGGCCTGGGGGCCCTGCATCTTGATCCGGTGATCGATAAGGTATCTGCGGGGAACGCGGCGCTGGAAGGCAATATTCCGGCAGAGGCATCGCGCTGGCAGTTGCTGGCCAATGCTGATTATCGGGTGCCGGCGGTGGAGGGGCTGCGCCTGCACGGCAATGTCCGCTATTTTGGCAAGGCGCCGGTTGCCGATGATAATGCGCTCTATATGCCCAGCCGCGTGCTGACCAATGTCGGCTTCCAGTACAGCACCAGCATCGCCGGCCAGCGGGCCGATATTACTGGCAATATCAACAACCTGTTCAACGAGAAATACTGGAGCTTCAGCAGCGTCGGGGAGACCCGCAACGCATCCCTCAGTGTGAAACTCTATTGGTGATCGTGACCGGTCCACGCAGGTTCCATGTTCGGTCAGACCAGGGCGGCGCCATACACCGCCCTGGTCTGATGCTGGCCGAAGGCTAAATCTTCGGCAGGTGGGTGTGATTTCGGTTCCCAGCATTCGCATGGGCGATACAAACAGGTATGGTTGGACCGATATTTCCAATCCGGCCAGGATACCCATGGTCATTTCTGACAATCAGCAAGACGCCATTGATACGGCGCTGCTTTCCCTGTTGCGGGCCAATGCCCGGGAGCCGACGGCATCGCTGGCGCGCAAGCTGGGGCTGGCACGGTCCAGCGTGCAGGCGCGCATCGCCCGGCTGGAACGGCTGGGCATCATCCAGGGCTATACGCTGCGCGATGATCAGCGGGCGGGTCACCTGATCCGCGCCTATGTGCTGCTTTCCACCAACCCCAAAATGATCGCGCGGATCGTGTCCGACGTGAAGCGCATTGCGGAGGTGGAAAGCCTGTCCGCCATCAGCGGCACTTACGACATGATGGCCGTGGTAGCGGCCCCCTCGGTCCAGGATATCGACCGGGTGCTGGACCTGTTGGGACTGATGACGGGGGTGGAACGCACCATGTCGTCGCTGGTGCTGTCGGACAAATTCCGCCGCTGAAATTTATGAAACTGTTTTCATGTGTGATAAAAGTGACGGACCGAGATAAGCTCCGGTTGACCCCTCTGCTTTTTGTTGCTTATGATACCGGTATCAATAAAACAAAACCGACGATAATGATCGGGTAGGGAGGAGAAATGTGGCTGTTGGAAGCTGATAAGCGACGATGCGGGCTGGCAATACCGGCGCCGATGGAACGGCTTTTGCCTTTTACCGCCTGAACGTCCAAGGAATTTCACCGATGACCGACCTTTCCCGTCGGCACGCGCTGGGTCTGGCCCTTGCCAGCGGCGCGTTGGCCGTGACGCCCCCTGCTGCCGCGCAGGTGACACCGGTTTCCAATTCGGCATGTCCGCCCGTTTCCGGCGGACGCCCGGCACCCAAGGACTGGGTGCGCGGGCTGGATAACCAGCGCAAGCCCGATCTGGGCGATGGCCGCTTTCTGAACCCGCTGATGTCGGGCGACCATCCCGATCCGTCCATCCTGAAGGATGGGGCGGATTATTACATGACCTTTTCCACCTTCGACAGCTATCCCGGCCTGATCATCTGGCATTCCCAGGATCTGGTGAACTGGACGCCGGTCACGGCAGCACTGACCAAGAATATCGGGTCGGTCTGGGCGCCGGAACTGACCAAGCATGAAGGCCGCTATTACCTTTACATTCCCGTCAAAGCCAAGCCCAACGGCACCTTTGTCATTTGGGCCGACAAGATCGAAGGGCCGTGGAGCGAGCCAGTCTATATGGGCCTGCCGGGCCATATCGATCCCGGCCATGCCGTGGGAGAGGACGGATCGCGCTGGCTGTTCCTGTCCGGCGGTGACCGTATCCGGTTGGCGCCCGACGGCCTGTCCACGGTAGGGGAGGTGGAACATGTCTATGATCCCTGGCGCTATCCGGATGACTGGATCGTGGAGGGGTTCGCGCCGGAAGGGCCGAAAATCACCCGCCATGGCGATTATTTTTACATGATTACCGCCGTGGGCGGCACGGCGGGGCCGCCGACCGGCCATATGGTGATTGCCGCCCGGTCCCGCTCCATCCATGGGCCGTGGGAGCAGTGCCCGCATAACCCGCTGGTGCGCACGGTCGATATGGCCGAACATTGGTGGTCACGCGGCCATGCCACGCTGGTGGAAGGGCCGGCGGGCGACTGGTGGGCCGTTTATCACGGCTATGAAAATGGCTTCTGGACGCTGGGCCGGCAGACCCTGCTGGACCCGGTGGAATGGACCGATGATGGCTGGTTCCGTATGAAAGGCGGTGACCTGTCACAGCCCATCGCCAACCCGCGCGGCGGCAAACCCGGCCCGCATGGCATGGCGCTGTCGGATGATTTCAAGACGCTGGCGCTGGGCACGAAATGGAACTTCTTCAAGCCCGCCCCTGATGAGGCGACGCGCGCCCGCGTGGCCGGCGGTGCGCTGCACCTGGCGGCACGCGGCACGGCGCCCAAGGACAGTTCGCCCTTGTTGCTGATTGCCGGAGATACGGCCTATCGCTTTGAATGCGATATTGAAATTGAGGCGGGCGGGGTGGCAGGGCTGGTGCTGTTTTATGACCAGTCGCTTTATGCCGGGCTGGGTTTCACGGAGAAAAATTTCGTCACCCACCAATATGGGCTGGAGCGGGGCCGCCCCGCCAACCCGCACGGGCGCAAGATGCGTATCCGCGTGACCAATGACCGGCATATCGTCACCTATGACATTTCAGGCGATGGCGGCAAGACCTGGAAGCGGTTTGATCGCGGGATGGAAGTGTCCGGCTACCATCATAATGTGCGCGGTGGCTTCCACATGCTGCGGCCTGGGCTTTATTCCGCCGGTGCCGGCACGGCGCGCTTCGCCAATTTCGACTTCAAGGCCTTGTGACCATGAAGGGCGCGATCTGGACGACAGCTATTCTGTTGGCCGCATTGACACCGGGGGTCAATGCGGCCCCCGGGCCTGCCATCCCCGCCTTTCCCGGTGCCGAAGGGGCAGGCGCGATGGCGCTGGGCGGTCGCGGCGGGGCGGTGCTGAGGGTTACCAATCTCAATGATGCCGGTCCCGGCTCGCTCCGCGCGGCGGTGCAAACGGCGGGGCCACGGACCATTATTTTCGATATCGGGGGCACGATCCGGCTGGAAACGCCGCTGACAGTGCGCCATGGCCTTGTCACCATCGCCGGGCAGACGGCACCGGGCGGCGGCATCACCCTGCGCGGCCAGCCCTTCCGCATCCATGCCGATGATGTGGTGGTGCGCTATATCCGTGCCCGGCTGGGCGATGAGAACAAGGTGGAAGCCGACGCTTTTGAGATTACCGGCGGCAACCGGATCATTGTCGATCATGTCTCGGCAAGCTGGTCGGTGGATGAATCCTTATCGGTTGGCTCAACCTACAAGAAGGTGGAAGACGGGCCGCATGACATCACTGTGCAATGGTCCATCATCTCCGAATCCCTGAACCAGTCGCTGCACGCCAAGGGAGCCCACGGCTATGGCTCCCTGCTGCGGGGCGGGCTGGGGTCGAAGATGAGCTTCCATCACAATCTCTGGGCCCATCACCATGCGCGCATGCCGCGTCCGGGTAATACGGTGATGCCGCCGCGCGATGAAAAAGGGGCTTTCTACGAATTCCGTTCCAATGTCTTCTATAATTGGGGCGGTAAATATTCAGGCTATAATGCCGATAAAGGGCCTAAAGCCTCCTTCGTGCATTATGATTTCATCGATAACAGCTACATTGCCGGCCCCAATTCGGAAGGGAATGTGGCGTTCGATGAAGCAAACCCGCGCGCCAGCCTTTATTTCGCCGGCAACAGCATGAATGGGGCCATTCCGGCCGATCCCTGGAGCCTGGTGACGGGGATTGAGGCGACACGGCGCAAGATACCGCTGGAGATGCCGCGCGTTGCGGCGGAGCCGGCGGAAGCCAGCCTGCATCGGGTTCTCCAACAGGCCGGCGCGTCCCGTTATCGCGATCCGGTGGATGCCCGTGTTGTGGCGTCTGTCCTGCATCGCAACGGACGGCAGATCGATAGTCAGGCCGATATCGGTGGCTGGCCGGACCTGCCGGCAGGAACACCCTGGCTGGATACGGATGGCGACGGCATGCCCGATGAGTGGGAACGCCGTAACAGGCTGGACCCGCAGGATCCCAGGGATGGGGCGCTGGACCGGAATGACGACGGTTATACCCATCTGGAGGATTGGCTTGCGTCTTTGGCTGTTACCGCTAACCAAAACACTGGCAATCCGTAATTTAACGGTGTTGACACCGGTAGCACAAAGACATATCGTTGCACTTAAGAATATTTTCACCGGTTAAAACCAGCAACGCTGGATCGGCGGAATGAAGGGGTGGCCGTAAGGCTATTGGGGGTGGGAAGGGCCGCGCCTTTTCCGTTCCCTGCCCTTATAAAAGGGGGAGAAGTACATGATGGGACGTGAACTCCGTACATTGTGGCAGGCACAGAGGGCCGCAGGCGCGCGGCCTGGTGTCCACGCGACCTAAGGTCATTTAACGCCAGCAATGCGGGCGGATAATGTGCCGTTCCAGGCGGAAGCCAGCGGGATGCCGGCGGCTGCCTTCACCCGGCGCGTGTTTATGGTTGGCGTGTCCCTTGCGGCCGCCATGCCTGTCCACGCGTCCATTCTGACCGGTAAGCCGGTTGATGCGATTGTGGAGAAGAAAGGAGCAGCAGGATCATTCACCAGTGTCGCCGCTGCTCTCGCTGCCGCCCCCGATAATGACCAGCCCTGGCATATTCGGATCGGGGAAGGGCTTTGGGATGAAAAGCTGCATATCCGCCGTGCCCATGTCTGGCTGAGCGGTGCTGGGGCGGGGCGCACGATCCTGACCCATGGTGACGCGTCCGGTGCCCCGAAACCGGGGGGCGGCACCTGGGGCACCTATGGTTCTTCCTCTGTTTTGGTGGAGGCACCTGATTTCCGCGCCAGCGGCATCAGTTTCCGCAACCATTTCGATTATATCGCCAATCAGCGTCAGCCGCTGGTGAATGGCGCGCAGGCGGTGGCCCTGGCGCTGGGGCGCGGGGCGGACCGGTCCTGGCTGCGCAATGTAGAGGTGATGGGTCACCAGGATAGTCTTTATCTGCAAAGCGGGCGGGTTCTGATCGAAGACAGCCTGATCGCCGGCAGTGTTGATTTTATCTTCGGCGGCGCCGCTGCCCTGATCCGTCGATGCGAAATCCGATCCCGCTGGCGGGCCGAGGAAGGGATCCAGGGTTTTGTGGCGGCCCCCAGTACGCATCAGGACCAGAAGCTGGGCTTTGTCTTTCGCGATTGCCGGCTGACGCGGGAAGCAGGTGTGCCCGACCATTCCACCTATCTGGGGCGTCCCTGGCGGGCCGGCGGCAACATGCAATTGCTGGGCGCCGCCGCCTTTCTCGATTGCTGGATGGATGGGCACATCCATCCCGATGGCTGGACCTCCATGGGCTACACGAACCCGGAGGGTGTCCGCACCTACCTGACACCACAGGAGGCGCGGTTCTTCGAACATGGAACGCGCGGACCCGGCAAGGGGCCCGCCGCCGATACGCGCCGCATTCTTGCGGACGCGGACTTGAGCATTTTCACCGAGAAGGCAGTTCGGGGCGATTGGGAACCGGCGTGAAGACCGGTCACCTGCCCCGTCATTGGGAGGAGAAGACAAATGAAAAAGAAGATCAGCCGTTTGCCGATGCGCACCGTGGCGTCGGTATTGGCCATCACCAGCGGCCTGGCGCTGGGCGCGCCATCGGCCATGGCGCAGGCCCAGATCCAGGGTGGCGCTGCGGGTGATGAAGCCCTGGACGAGATCATCGTCACCGGCTATCGCGCCTCGCTGCGCTCCGCCTTGTCGGAAAAGAAGCTGGCGAATGAGCAGATCGACGCGATCAATGCCGAGGATATCGCTGATTTCCCTGACAATAACCTCGCGGAATCGCTTCAGCGTTTGCCTGGTGTCTCCATCGACCGCGACAATGGCGAAGGCCGCACCATCACGGTGCGCGGTCTGGGGGGTGATTTCAACCGCACGCGCCTGAATGGCTTGGAAGCACTCTCTACCGCCGGTTCCAACGATAGCGGCACCAGTTCCAACCGCAGCCGCGCCTTTGATTATAATACCTTCGCGTCGGAGCTGTTCTCCTCCCTTAAGGTTCAGAAAAGTGCTTCTGCGGAAACCGATGAAGGCTCCCTTGGCGCCACCATTGACCTGCAGACAGGCCGTCCCTTCGATTACAAGAAGGATACGGTCGCCATGTCGGTGGAGAGCAGCTATCAGGAGAACAGTAAGAAATTCAGTCCCCGCGCGGCCGGCCTGATTTCCCATCTGTTCAACGAGAACAAGATGGGCATCCTGCTGTCCGGTGCCTACAGCAAGTCCAAGAACGAGTTGGACCAGTATCGGCGTCAGCCCGGCCAGTCCGATTATCTTTATCGTGGCAGCCAGTGGGCTGGAAACGAAAACCCACAGCGCGCCGGTTTCGCTGCGCCGACCGGGACCAGCTTCGGCTCTGTCATTACCAACCCCGAAGCCATTGCCGCCCTGACAGGCTCCAACCCGGATGCCTATGCCAAGCTCTATCCGTCAGAATTCAGCACCAGCGGCCGCTTGAATGACAGCCTGGTGCGCATCCCGGCCCTGGCTTCCATCGAACAGCAGGATGTGAAGACGGAGCGTCTGGGACTGACCGGTTCTTTCCAGTGGGACATTGGCGAACGCACGCGGGTAAGCGTCGATGGCGTTTATTCCCGCCTGGAAAATGAAAGTACCTATTATCAGGTCTCCAGCGTCGGGCTGAACCGCAACAACACCAATGCCACCTATAATACCGCCGCCAACAATCTGACGCCGGTGGCGGCACGCAATCTCTATCCCGGTCTCTGCGTCCCCAATGCCGGCAGCGATCTGGTGCCGGAGCAGGATTGCGGCCAGCAGCTTTATGGCAACACGCCGGCCTTCAGCACGGCCTTGGATCGCAATGGGCGTCTGGTCGGGTCGGTTCTGGCGCCGTCGGCTTTGGTGCCTGGTGCGCTGACAGCCAATGACCCCGCCAATGCCAATATTTTCTCGACCAATCCCTTCAATCTCGATCCCTATGATTATTACAACAATCCCAATTCGGTTGGGTACATCCCGTCCAGCAACCGCTTGGCCTTCCGTGGCGCCTTGATGGGCCGTCCGGCGGTGAAGGTGCTGGATGCCAATGTCACCAATGGCTTGGCTGACTATCTGGTAATGCAGAATGTTGATTTTCGGTCTGCTGCCGACCGAGGCAGCTATACGACGGAGTTCCAGCAGGGTTCGATCGATATCGAACATGAATTCAGCGATACATTCCGTGCGCAGGTTATCGCCGGCATGTCGAAGTCTGTGAACAAGCACCAGGGTTTGCTTGTAGAATTTAACCGCATGGATAGCCAAGGCCAGTTCGTCTATGACGAGCGTGGCGGTGGCTCTATGCCCGTGATCGATTTCGGGTTTGATGCCGCTGACCCAACTAACTGGGAGGTGGTCAAAGGCTTCTCCGGTATCCGGCATTATCGCCGTGAGGTGGAGAACACCTATAAGCAGGCCAAGGTTGATTTCGATTGGGAAGTGACGCCGGAATACAAGCTGGGCTTCGGCGGGAACTATCGGGAATATTCCTTCGATACAATATATTACCAGCGCAACAACGACCTCCTGAACCCGACCTTGAAAGAGGCTGGGGTTACGACGGAGAGCGTTTCAAAGGTTATCGACTTTGGCCAGGGCCTGAAAGTGCCGGAAGGCACCTTGACCAGTTTCGTTGCCCCCAACATTGAAGCGTTTGACGAGTTGTTCGACTTCACCTGTGACTGCGTCAATAAATGGGGCGATTGGCGCCTGAGCAGCAAGCGCAATGGCGGTCGTGAGAATTTCAGCGTCACCGAACGCGATACTGGCTTCTATGTGCAGGGCGATTGGGATGTGACCCTGTTCGGCAATCCGTTCCGTGGCAATATCGGTACCCGCGTTGCCATCACGGATGTGGAATCCATTGGCACGGCGACCAGTGGCCGGGAACTGAAGGGTTCCAACCGGTATACCGACGTACTGCCCTCGGTCAACTTGGTCTATGAGCCGGTTGAAGACCTGTTGCTGCGTTTTGGTGCGTCCAAGGCCATGGCGCGGCCGCTTCTGGGCAACCTGTCCCCGACCATCACGTCGCTGTCAGTGCCGAGCACGGGCGATACGACCGGCGCTACGTTGACGATTGGCAATCCGAAGCTGAAGCCCTTCCGCTCTGACAATATCGATGTCAGCGTGGAATGGTACTTCCGCGAAGGTGCCGTGCTTTCCGTCGCTGGTTTCAACAAGGATATCTCCAGCTTCCCGCAGACCGTCCTTTACTCTTCCAAACTGGCCGACTTCCTGGATGCTGACGGCATTGCGGCTGTGCGTGCTGGCTTCACCAACCTCCAGCAGCTTGCCTATCTGGACGGTAATTATGATTTCACCGCGCGCCAATATCGTGATGCGCCCGGTGGCTATCTGCGTGGCTTTGAAATCGGCTTCCAGATGGACTTCGATTTCCTGCCCAGCTTCTTCCAGAATTTCGGCACTCAGGTCAATTATACCCATATCAAGAGTGAGTTGAACTATATCCTTGAGCCGGGTACCGACACCAAGGCGGCGACGACGGCCAAGGCCCCCTTCCAGAACGTGTCGCCGGACGCCATCAACGCCACGCTCTATTATGAAGATGAAGGGTTCCGGGCGCGTGTGTCCGTGGCCCACCGCAAAGGCTACAGCACCGCTTATCCCATCGCATCGGGCTCTTGCAGCCCGGGCCTGTCAACCCTGCCAGCCAATCCGGCGACGCAGGGGACGGCGTGTGATAGCCCGCTGATCAACGATTTTGTTTTCAGCCGGTCGACCACGAATGTGGACACATCTGTCAGCTACAAGATCAACGAGTGGGTGACGGTGACGGGTGAGGGCTTGAACCTCACCAACCAGACCAGCGACCGCTATGCCTATGCGGGGCAGGGTGCGACGACCCAATATGCCAGCTCCGGCCGTATCTATCGCCTGGGTACGCGCGTCCGGTTCTGACGTCAGACAGGTAACGGCACGGGGGCTAACAGTTCCCGTGCCGTTTTTTTATAAAACGGAGAAATTCAATGGCAGTCTGGACCCGCCGTGCGGCGCTGAAGGGCATGGGTATGGCCACCCTTGCGGCGAGCAATCTCTCCTCATCGGCATGGGCTGCTGGCCCTGACGAGCATGAATATGATCCACTGACCCTGTGGTACAAAAAGCCAGCCCAGGAATGGGTGGAAGCCTTGCCGCTGGGCAATGGTCGGCTGGGTGCAATGGTTTTTGGCGGCACCGGCCGGGAACGGCTGCAGCTTAACGAAGATACTTTATGGGGCGGCGGTCCCTATGATCCGACCCATGCTGACGCACTTCCCGCCCTGCCCGAGGTGCGTGCCCTGATCGAAGCGGGCAAATATCTGGAGGCACAGGAGTTGGCGGGCCAGAAGCTGATGGCCCGGCCGATCCGGCAGATGTCCTATCAGACGGTCGGTGATCTGTGGCTGGATTTTCCCGACCTGGGGCCGGTTACCGATTATCACCGTGATCTCAATCTCGATACGGCCGTGGCGCGCAGCCGGTTCCGCGCCGGCAATGTCTGGATGATGCGGGAATGTTTCATTTCCCCCGTCGATCAGGTGCTGGTGATGCGGCTGACAGCGGACCAGCCCGGACAGATCAATGTCGATCTTTCCTTTGCCACCCCGCAACCCGGTAAGGCCGTGGCGGAAGGCGACGATATCCTGGCCCTGCGGGGGACCAATACGGGCCAGCATGGCAACAAGCCGGCCTTGAAATTCACCGCCCTGGCGCGTGTTCTGCCCTCTGGCGGCAAGGTTGGTGCCAGCGATAAAGGGTTGAGTGTGCGCGGCGCGGATCAGGTGGTGATCCTGGTCGCGGCGGCCACGTCCTATCGCCGGTTTGACGATGTGTCCGGCGATCCCGATGCCATTGCCCGTGGCCATATCGATGCCGCCGCTGCCAAGACAAGGGACCAGATGCTGGCCAGCCATCTGGCGTCCCATCGTAACCTGTTCCGCCGCGTCACCATCGATCTGGGCACCAGCCCGGCGGCACGCCTGCCGACCGACCAGCGGGTGCGGGAGAGCGCCAGCCTGACCGATCCGGCACTGGCGGCGCTCTATTACCAGTTCGGGCGGTATCTGCTGATCTGTTCATCGCGCCCCGGCACACAGCCGGCGAACCTGCAGGGCATATGGAACGACAAGCTGAACCCGCCCTGGGGCAGCAAATACACGATCAACATCAATACCCAGATGAATTATTGGCCGGCAGAGCCGACCAATCTGGCCGAGTGCGTGAAGCCCCTGATCCAGTTGATCCGGGATGTATCCATCACCGGTGCCCGCACGGCCAAGGTGATGTATGGCGCGCGCGGCTGGATGGTGCATCACAATACGGACCTGTGGCGCGCCACAGGTCCGATCGACGGGGCCAAATTTGGCATCTGGCCCATGGGTGGGGCGTGGCTGTGCCTGCATCTCTGGGATCATTATGATTATAGCCGCGATCGGGCTTTCCTGGATGAAGCCTATCCCTTGATGAAGGGGGCGGCAGAATTTTTCCTGGATACGCTGGTGGAGGATAAGAAGACCGGCTTCCTGGTCACCAACCCGTCCTTGTCGCCGGAAAATGCCCATCCTTTCGGGTCCAGTCTGGTGGCCGGGCCGGCCATGGACAGCCAGATCCTGCGCGACCTGTTCGATGCCTGCATCCGCTCGTCGGAAATCCTGGATAAGGATGCCGATTTCCGGGCCGAGGTGGCGCGCACGCGCGCCCGGCTGCCGCCGGATAGGATCGGCAAGGCTGGCCAGTTGCAGGAATGGATTGAGGATTGGGACATGGAAGCCCCCTCCATGGACCATCGCCATGTGTCCCATCTGTATGGGCTGTTCCCATCCGGCCAGATCGACCCGTTTGAGACGCCGGAACTGGCGGCTGCCGCCAAACGCTCCCTGCAAATCCGGGGTGATAAGGCGACGGGCTGGGGTATTGGCTGGCGTCTCAATCTATGGGCGCGGCTGGGCGATGGGGAGCATGCACATCAGGTTCTGCGCCTGCTGCTGGAGCCGGACCGCACCTATCCCAACCTGTTTGACAGCCATCCGCCCTTCCAGATTGACGGCAATTTCGGCGGCACATCTGGCATCACGGAAATGGTACTGCGCAGCCGTAAGGACGTGATCCATCTGCTGCCGTCCCTGCCCAGCGCCTGGCCAAATGGGCAGGTAAATGGTTTGCGGGCGCGCGGGGCGGTGGATGTCAGCCTGCGTTGGCGCGGCGGTCGCCTGGACTATGCCCTGGTGAGCAGCCGGATCAATGGCAGCCATAAGCTGCGCTATCGTGATCAGGTAATCGACCTTGTGCTGCGCCCGAACCAACCGGTGCGCGTTGGGCTGGCTGGTGGCCGTCTGGTGGCGCAAACAGTATAAGATAAGGAAGCCAAGATGATGGGTTCTCTTAAGCGGACCATGCTGTTTGCCGCTTTGTTGACGGCCCTGCCGGGCTACGCTGCCGCGCAGACGCAGAAGGACATCCCCGTCGCCACTGAGATGCCCCGCATGGCCAAGATAGTGCTGGTGGGTGACAGCACGGTGGCGGTGCAGGGCGGATGGGGGCCGAGCTTCTGCGGCTATCACGTCACTTCTGCCGTGGCCTGCGTCAATCTCGCCAAGGGTGGACGCAGTTCCGGCAGCTATTGGGCGGAAAAATCCTGGGATGTCGCATTGCAGGAAATGCGGCCGGAAGGTTTTGCCAAGACCTATGTCCTGATCCAGTTCGGCCATAATGACCAGCCGGGCAAGCCCGGCCGGTCCACTGACCTGGCAACGGAATTTCCCGTCAATCTGCGCAAATATGTGGAAGAGGTGCGCGCCGCCGGCGCCGTGCCGGTGTTGGTGACGCCTTTGACCCGGCGGCAGTTCCGCGACGGGATATTACAGGACGATCTGGGGCCCTGGGCGGAGGCGGCCCGCAAGGTTGCCAGGGAAATGGGCGCGCCATTGATTGACCTGCATGCCCGCAGCCGTGCCGCCATACAGGAAATGGGGCCGACCAAGGCGAATATGCTGGCCCAGATGCCCCCGCCACCGGAAGTGGCCGCCGCCGCCTTGACGGGCACGACCATCCCGGCGCAAAAGCCGGCGGTTCCCGGCGCCCCAAGCTCACCCCCGGCACAGCCCACCCAGCAGGACAATGCCAAGGTGGAGCCGATGGGGCAGGCCAAACTATCCTTCGATTATACCCATCTGGGGCGCGCGGGTGCCGACCTGTTCGCCACCATCGTGACGGAAGAACTGGCGACCGCCGTGCCGGACCTGCGGCGTTTTCTGATCCCCTGATGAGGTCGGTTCCGGTGGTAGCAACGTATGACCGCCGGAACTACCCTGACCTTTCAAACCTGATGATCAGCGTGCCGGGCGGGCCATGGCGGTCAGGGAAATGGCCGCTTTCTCCGCGGCATCCCGTTGCTGATCAGGCAGGGGGATCAAACCCTTGTCGGAGAGATATCCTTCATCCCCCATGGCGCGTTCGGACGCATATTCGGCCAGGAATTCCTTCAGGCCGGGGATGAAGCCCATATGCTGCTTCTTGAAATAGACATACATGCCGCGTGACACGGTATAGCGCTGTTCGGCAATCGCCTCATAGGTCGGCTCTACCCCGTCGATGCTGGTGCCGCGCAGCTTATCCATATTTTCTTCCAGGAAGCTGTAGCCGAAGATGCCGAACGCCTTCGGGTTATGCTCCAGCCGCTGCACGATCAGATTGTCGTTTTCGCCAGCTTCCACAAAGCGGCCATCTTCGCGCATCGTCTTGCAGACAGCATCATGGCGCGGCTTTTCCAGCGCCTTGATGGCGGGAAACTGCTTGCACCCTTCTTCCATCACCAGTTCCACCCAGGCATCGCGGGTGCCCGATGTCGGCGGCGGGCCCAGCACCTCAATCACATTGGCGGGCAGGGCCGGGTCGATGTCCGACCAGCGCTGATAGGGGTTGGGGACAATCTTGCCCTCCACCTCCACCTCTTTCGCCAGGGCCTGGAAAAGCTGGGTCTTGGTGAGATTGACCGGAATGCCCTGCTTGGATTGCGAGAGGGTCAGCCCGTCATAGCCGATATTGAGGGCGGTGATCTGCTCCACCCCGTTTTTCTGGCAGAGGTCGAATTCCGATGCCTTCATGGTGCGCGAGGCGCCGACCGCATCGGGGAAGCCCAGCCCGACACCGGAGCAGAACAGCTTGATCCCGCCGCCGGTGCCGGTTGCTTCCAGGATGGGCGCGGAGAAGGGGGTGGCGTAGCTGAACCGTTCCACCACCGTGGCGGTGAAAGGAAAGACAGTGGAGGAGCCGACGATCCGGATCTGCGAGCGTGCCGCCGCCGCATTGGCAATGCCGGCAGTACAGGCGGCGCCCAGCAGGGCGGTCAGCAGCAATTTTCCAATCTTCATCCGATGATCCCCCTCTGCCACACCGCCCCGCCTTTCATAAACGTGAAGCGGCCATTTTTCCGTTTTGACGGTGCATAGATGATGGGTTGCAGTTTTATGACAAGGGGTCTTGCGGTGACAACCGCCATGCCATGTCTTTCATTAATATGACTAAACAGATTTTATATGCAGCCGGCTTCCGCTATCATCCCGCCCAATGTTTGAAAAAATCATGGATGGGGCGGGAGATGCCGATGCGTTTGGGCGTGATGATGGCCGGCCTGGGGCTGGTGGGTATGGTCACCGGTGGGGCCACGGGTGTGGCGCTGGCGCAGAATGTGCCGGTGCAGGTCGATCCCGTGCAGGTGGACCCGTCGCGGCCGGATTGGGAAAATCCCACCATCAATGAGCGTGGGCGCCTGCGGGCCAGCGCCACCATGTTCCCCTATGAAAGCCGGCAGGCGGCCCTTGCGGGCGACAAGACGCGATCCGCGCGCCATCTGTCGCTGGACGGGCAGTGGCATTTCCATTTCACCCCCTCTGCCACGGCCCTGCCCACGGGTTTTGAGCAGCCGGATTATGATGTGGCGTCCTGGCCGCTGATCAAGGTGCCTTCCATGTGGCAGGCGGAAGGGTATGATCAGGCGCGCTACAACAACATCATCTATCCCCACCCGGCCAACCGGCCGCTGATCCCGCATGACAAGAATCCTGTCGGTTCCTATCGCCGGGATTTCGATCTGCCGGCGGACTGGGCGGGCCAGGATGTGATCCTGCATATCGGGGCGGCGGGGGCGGCCTATTATGTCTGGGTCAATGGCAAGCAGGTTGGCTATGCCGAGGACAGCAAACTTCCCAGCGAATTCGACATCACCCCCCATCTGAAGCCCGGCCGCAACATGGTGGCGATCCAGGTCTTCCGCTGGTCGGACGGCTCTTATCTGGAAGATCAGGATTTCTGGCGCGTGTCGGGCATTGAACGGTCGGTGCGGCTGGTGGCGGTGCCCAAGCTGCGCCTGCGCGACATGTTTGTCCGGGCGGGGCTGGATAAGGAGTATCGCGACGGGCGCCTGTCGGTTGATCTGGCGGTGACCCCGGCGGACAAGACAGCCAGCGCCCGGCTGACCCTGCTGGAGGGGGAGCGCGAAGTGCTGGTGCGGGAGGCCCGGATCAAGCCCGGCAAGGCGGAACGGGTGGTGACCCTGAAGGCCGATGTGCCCGGCATCCGGCCCTGGAGTGCGGAGACGCCCAATCTCTATACGCTGCTGGTCGAACTGTTCGACAGTGAGGGCCGGCTGTTGCAGGCCACGCCGCAGCGGGTGGGCTTCCGCACCGTGGAAATCCGCAACGGGCAGGTGGCGGTCAATGGCAGGCCCATCACCATCCGCGGCGTGAACCGGCATGAGCATGACCCGGAGACATTCCATGTCATCTCCGAAGAGAGCATGCGGCGCGATATCGAATTGATGAAGCGCGCCAATATCAACGCCGTCCGCACGTCGCATTATCCCAATGATCCGCGCTGGTACGAACTGGCCGATGAATATGGCCTCTATGTCATGGACGAGGCCAATATCGAGAGCCACGCCTATATGGGCGCCGGCCATGCCCGCCCGGCGGAGCGGGAGAAACTGCAACTCGGCTTTGACCCGGCGTGGGAGGGGGCGCATGTCTCCCGCGTCATGAATATGATGGAGCGGGACAAGAACCATCCATCCATCATCTTCTGGTCGCTGGGCAACGAGGCCGGCATCGGCCCTGCGTTCGAGAAGGCGGCGGCCGACCTGCGCCGCCGCGATCCGGGGCGGCTGATCTCCTACCTGGGATGGGGCACGCTGGACTGGCAGCACGAGCCCAACGCCTATGTCGATATCTATGCGCCCATGTATGACGATATCGAGAAGATGGTGGATTGGGCGACCGATCCCAGCCGCACCCAGCCGATGATCCAATGCGAATATGCCCATATGCAGGGCAATTCCGGCGGCAATTTCAAGGATTATTGGGACACGATCTACCGCTATCCGGACAAGCTGCAAGGTGGCTTCATCTGGGATTGGGTGGACCAGTCCATGTATCGCTATACCAAGGACGGTAAGCGCTATTGGGGCGATGGTGGGGAATATGGCCCCAATCCCGGCGGGGATATCGAATTTGGCGATGGGATGATCCAACCCGACCGCACGCCCAACCCGCATTTCTATGAAGTGCAGAAGGTGCTGTCGCCCATCCAGTTCGAGGGGTTCGATCCGGCCACGGGTGCGGTGACGGTGCGCAACCGGCATGATGTGATTGACCTGTCCGGCTTCACCTTCGACTGGGTGGTGGAAGAAGATGGCGTGCCGGTGGCAGAGGGCACGCTGCCCGACATGGCCATCCCGGCGCGGGGTGCGCAGGCGGTGACGATCCCGTTGCCGGGCAACGGACAGCGCAGCGGGGCGGAATATCTGGTCACCATCCGCGCCCGCGCCAAAGACGGCACCATCCCGATGGTGCCCGCCGGCCATGTGGTGGGGTGGGAGCAGTTCACGCTTGCCGCGGGTGCCGTTGCATCCACCGCTTCCCGTGTGGAAGGCCGGGTGGCGGTGCGGGAGGATAAGAGCGAGATCCGCCTGACTGCCGCCGATGCCAGCCTGACCATTGACCGGGCCACCGGCCTGCTGACCGCCTATGCCAAGGGCGGTCAGGTGCTGGCCAAGGGCGGCCAACCCAATTTCTTCCGGGCGGAAACGGATAATGACACGTTGAACGGTGTCGTCCGCCTACAGCAGCCCTGGAAGGCGATGACGGAGGAACGCAGCCTGCGCGCCATCAGCCTGGAGCGGCAGGAAGGCGCCGCGACGGTGCGGGTGGATTACGCGCTGGGGGCGGGGGCGGCGCGCTTCAGCACGCTTTATGCCATGGCGGGCGACGGGTCCGTGACGGTGACGGGCGAACTGGTACCGCTGAAAAGCGACCTGCCGCCGCCGATGCGGGTGGGCCTGTGGTTTACCACCCCCGCCAGCCTGAACATGGTGCAATGGTACGGGCGGGGGCCGCATGAATCCTATGTCGATCGCAAGACATCCGCGGCCATCGGCCTGTGGCGGGGGGCCATTGCCGACCAGAATCATGATTACATGCGCCCTCAGGATACGGGCAACAAGGTGGATGTGCGCTGGCTGGAACTGAGCGGCGCGGGACCGGGCCTGCGGGTGACGGCGCTGGACCGCCCCTTGATGATGAATGCGCTGGCTTTCCCCTATACCGACCTCTACCGCCGCAAGGCCGGCACCTGGAAATCCAGCGATATCGTGCCGCGCGGCGATGGCACGCTGCTGGTGGATGCCGCGCAATGGGGCGTGGGCGGGGATACGACCTGGAACCATGTGGGCATGCCGCACATGGACTATCGTACCCGGCTGGAAGTGACGCGCTTCACCTTCCGTTTCAGCCCCTTCACCGGCCCCGGTACCCAGGCCGATAAGGCCCGCCCGGCACAGGCGACCAAGCCGGAATAAGGATGACAAGGTGGGGAAGGGGATGCGTCACGCAATGACCCGCCCCTCTCCCCGGATTTCGGCCATGGTTTCCATGAAACAGCCTGTCACCCAGGACCGGAAGGCCAGGGCGCCGGCGCTGAGCGCCGTGCCCGCCTGCCAGACAAGGTAATAGCCGTAAATATCCTCCACCTCGATATCGAACAGGCGGACCAGCCGGCCGCGCTTGATTTCCTCCTGCACCATCAGGCTGCCGGCCAGGGCCACCCCCTGGCCGCTGCTGGCGACTTCAACCAGCATGGATGAATCGGAAAGCGTGATGCCGCCGGCTGGTTCCTGCAAACGCAGGCCGGCGGCGCGCAGCCAGGGCGACCAGCTTTGCCAGCCATGGTGCAGGATGGTGCAGCGGTTGAGATCCTCCGGCACTGTCAGGCCCAGCCGGTCGCGATAGTCGGGCGTGCAGACCGGATAGAAAATCTCTCCCCCCAGACGCTGGCTGACGGCGTTGGGCCAATCGCCGGCGCCATAGCGGATGGCAAGGTCGATGCCCCGCACCAGAAACTCCTCCAGATCGGCGGTGGAACGGATATCCACGGCGATATCCGGCGTCTCGCGCGTGAAGCCGCCCAGCCGTGGCAACAGCCAGCGGGTGGCGAGTGCGGGGTGGATGGAGATGACCAGTTTCTTTTGCCCGCCGTCGGTCCGGCCCTGGTTGGGGAAGGCGCGTTCCAGGATCGCCAGGGCCTGACGCACATGGGCCAGCAGGGTCACGGCTTCGCGCGTTGGCACCATGCCGCGCCCCACCCGGCGGAACAGGGTCAGGCCCAGCCGTTCCTCCAATTCCCGTATCCGGTGGCTGATGGCGCCATGGGTCAGCCCCAATTCGTCCGCCGCTGCGGAATAGCTGCCGTGGGTGGCGGCACTGTCCAGCGCGCGCAGGGTCTGGATGGACGGAAGGTTCTGCATCGGGTGCCCCGCCATATGTGAGGATTATTCACAGAATAGGTCAAATCATATCGTTTGTCATGACGGCCCGTTTCCCTGACGCTACCCCTTAACAAATCAAAGGAGCACGCCAATGACGAGTGCCCTAAGAACAGGTGAGACGGGTCAGGGCCAGATTGAACGGATGCGCACGGCGCTCCGATCCGGTTGGTATATGGTAATCCTGCTCACAGCAGCGCAAATCGTTTCCTACATTGATCGTTTCCTGCCCAGCCTGCTGATCGGCCCGATCAAGGCTGATCTGGGGCTGACGGATTTTCAGGTTGGCCTGTTGCTGGGCCCGGCCTTCGGGGTTTTTTATGTGCTGATGGGCCTGCCCATCGGCTGGATGGCCGACCGCTACAGCCGGCGCGGCATCCTGGCAGCCGGCATCACCATCTGGTGTTCCATGACGGCGCTGGCCAGCATGGCCAAAGGCTTCCCCGCCCTGTTTGCCACCCGCCTGGGAGTGGGGCTGGGGGAGGCGGCGCTGGCGCCTTGCACCGTGTCTTTGATCAGCGACCGGTTCCCGCGGGAAAAGCGGGCGCGTGCCTTGTCGGTCTTCATGTCCGGCACCTTTCTGGGGGCGGGTGCTGCCTTCCTGCTGGGTGGGCCGCTGGTGCATGCCATCACCGGGCTGCCGGGGGTGGTGGTGCCGCTGCTGGGGGAATTGAAGCCCTGGCAGATGAGCTTCCTGGTCGTGGGCCTGCCGGGCCTGATCCTGGCGGCGCTGATGTTCAGCTTCACCGATCCGCCGCGCCGGGAACGGGCCGTGGATGCGGAATCCGGACTGACGGGCGAAAAGGCCTCCATTCCCCAGGCGCTGCGCTTCATCCGCGCCCGCTGGCGGACCTTTGGTGTGCTGTTTGTCGGGTCGGCGGCGGTTGTCACCATGGGGTCGCTGGCTTTCTGGAATGCCAGCCTGTTTGAGCGCAGCTTCGGCTGGAATGTGCGCGATGTCGGCATCGCCACCGGCGTGCTGTTCCTGACCGGCGGGCCGATCGGCACGGTGATCGGCATCTGGCTGACCAACCGCTGGGTCAAGCAGGGCCGCAAGGACGCCACGATGCGCGCCCTGCTGTGCGGGCTGTTCGTCGCGGTGCCGGGCTTTGCCGCCTATCCCATCATGCCCACGGCCAGCCTGGCGATTGTTGCCCTGTTCTTCGCCTTTGTCGGTCAGGCCATGGCGGCGGCGGCGGGTCCGGCCTCCCTCAGCCTGATTGCGCCGGGGCAGATCAAGTCGCAGGCGACGGCGATCTATTATCTGGTGATCTCCATCTCCGGCCAGTTGATCGGCCCGCCGCCCGTGGGCTGGATGACCGACATGTTCGGCGATCCCGCCAAGCTGGGCTGGGCCATGACCATCGAGGCGGCCACCGTCGGTGGCGCGGCCCTGATCATCGTCTCCCTGGGCCTGTCGGCCTATCGCCGGGGCGTGGAAGCGGTGGAACGGATGATCGGCGAGGAGGATCGTGGGCATGGCTGATCCCATCCGTCCCCATCTGGGCACCATCCGCGCCGTCACCCACGTGGTGCCTGACCTGTCCGTGATCCGCGCTGCCTATGGCGATATCCTGGGCTATCGGGTGGTAGCGGAGGGGACAGTGCCGCCGGCCACCGCCGCCGGCTGGGCTGCCCCTGCCATGGCAGGCCGCGCTTATCTCACCCTGGCGCCCTCCTGCGGCACCCCGGTCTGGCTGCGCTTTGTGCAAAGCAATGCCGCCGCCGGCTGGCAGGCCCTGACCACCCATGGCTGGAACGCCACGGAAATCGTGGTCCAGGCGGTGGATGATCTGGCGGCCCGGCTGGACGGTACCTGCTTTCGCATCATCGGCCCGCCGAAAAGCCTGCAGCGCTTCCCCATGATCCGGGCGATGCAGGTGCTGGGCCCGGCGGGGGAATGCCTTTACTTCACCCAGGTCGGGGACGGCAGCGGGCTGGATCTGGCGCAGGCGGCGGGTTTTGTCGGCCATGTCTTCATCGTCGTGGCCGGTGGGGCTGATCTGCCGGCAATGTTCGCCACCTATGGCACCTTCGGCAATGAAATCGACCCGCCCGTTTCCACCCTGGTGCAGGTGATCTCCTGGGCCAACAACCTGCCGCCGGAAACCGAACATGCGCACGGGCTGATCAAGCTGCCCCAGGGCACGCTGATCGAACTGGATGCCTATCCCGATGTGACTAGGCCCCGTGCCCGGCCGGAGGGGGAGTTGCCGCCCGGCATGGCGATGGTGAGTTTCGATATGGATGATCCGGGCCTGCTGGATGCGCTGGCGACGGTGCCGGCCCTGCTGCCCGGTGGTGGCACCAGTGCCTGCCTGCGCGGTGCGGCGGGTGAATGGATTGAGTTGATCGGGCCGGCCTGACCGGCCCCTGGACGCCCTTTAGGATCAAGGAGCTGAACCATGGCACTGTCGATTGACGACCGGGCCAGCCTGGATTTCGTCTTGAGTTTGCGCCGTCACTGGGCCGCAACCGTCTATCCCCGTCTGCGTGCGGATTTCGATGCCATCGACCCGCCCCCGCCGCCGGTGAATGATGCTGCCGGTCTGGCCCCGCTGGTCCATGGCTTGCCGACATATCCCTGGTTTTCCTGGCTGGAGCGGGGGTCGCAGAAGATGCTGTGGCGGGCCGTGTCCGATGCGGTGACGCGGGAAGGGCCGCTGCCCGCCGCGCCCGATGGCCCGGCCAGCGTGGAGCCCGACCCCGATCTGGTGCTGCCCACCTGGTACACGGACTGGGACATCCATTTGCAGCCCGGCGGTGTCTGGTCGCATGAACTGGCGGGCCGGGTTTATGAGATGGGGGCCCGGCTGGTGATGCTGGGCGAGAATGATGATTACGGTTTCCACCGCCTGTTCGTGGAAACAGCGGTGCCGGCCCACCCCTATCGCCGCATTGTCGATATGGGCTGCGGCTTCGGCAAATCCGCCTGGCCGCTGAAACAGGCTTTTCCAGAGGCCGAGGTGATCGGCGTCGATCTGGCGCTGCCCTGTCTGGAACTGGCGGCACGCCGGGCCAGCCAGCGCAATCTCGCCGTCCGCTTCCGGCAGGCCGATGCCGTCGCCACGGGTATGGAAGCCGGCAGTGTCGATCTGGTGACCTCCACCATGTTTGTGCATGAGGTGCCGGCTGATGTGCTGCCCGCCATCTTCGCGGAGGCGTCCCGGCTGCTGGCACCGGGCGGGGTGCTGCGCTTCCTGGATTTCCAGCGCACCGGCGATGGCTTGCGTGATCTGGCGATGATCGAACATGGCGCGCGCAATAACGAGCCGTTCCTGCCGCCGATGATCGCCGCCGATCTGCCTGCCATGGCGGCTGCCGCCGGGCTGGTGAATGCCCGCTGGGTCGCCTTTGACGAGCGGTCGGTGGGCCGGCTGGACAGCCTGTCCTGGCCCCGGCGCGATGAATGGCACTTCCCCTGGGCCGTCCTGGAAGCGGAGAAGCCGCAATGACCCCGACATTACCGCCGATGGAACCGGATAGTGCCCGGCTGACCGGGCTGCTGTTCGAACTGGCCTCCCAGCTTCATGTTGAGCGCACCCGCCGTCTGGCGCTGGAAATGGCGCTGGTGCGCAGCGGGGCGCTGGCGCCCGGTGCCACCGATGCCCTGGCCGGCGATGACGACTTGCTGGCCGGTGCGCGGGCGGAACTGGAAACCGCCATGCGCAAGCTGATGCGCGTCCTGGGCGACAGCGACGACCCGCGCGCGCCCTTGCGCAACGATCTGTCCGCCTCCCACCCCTCCCCCTCGTCGAAGTAGGAGCCTGACCTTGGCACGCCCCTGGGTAGAGTTCGTTCAGTCACAGCATATTCCCTGGCAGGCGCATGATCTTTGGGGTCTGCGGCCAGGGGTGGAAGTGCGGATGCTGAGCCGGGATCCGGACGATGGTGCCGCCAGCCTGCTGGTCCGCTATCCCGCCGGCTATAGCATCCCCGCCGCTGACCTGTGCGTGGATGAGGAGTTTCTGGTGATCGATGGCGGCCTGACCATCGACGGGCAGGAATATGGCCATCTTGGCTATGCGCACCTGCCGGCGGGATATCGGCGCGGCGCGCTGACCAGCCCGAAGGGCGCCGTGGTGCTGACCTTCGTGGCCGCCGACCCCCGGCAGGCGGCACCCGTTGCCGATTATAATCCCGCCCGGCTGGTGGTGCGGTTGGATGGGTATCAGGTGCCCTATACCGGCAATTTCCATCCGGAATTCCCGCCCGGTGCCGGCCGCAAACTGTTGTTCAACGACCCGGCGACGGGGGATGCCACATGGCTGTTGGGCACGCTGCCGGTGCGCTGGGCGGAACGGTCGGAGGTCCACCCGACGGTGGAAGAAATGTACCTGCTGGGTGGGGAGGTGCATGGCAATCGCGGCGTGATGCGGCCGGGTGCCTATTTCTGGCGGCCGCCGGAGATCCCCCACGGGCCCTACGGCACGCTGACCGGCAATCTGTATTTCTTCCGGACCAAGGGCGGGGGCCTGTCCACCAACTATGTCCCCCCCGACCGGCCTTTCCAATGGTGGCCGCCTTATGACCCGGTGCTGCCACCAGAGCTGGAGGCCTGCCGGGGCGAGGTGCCGGGCGTCCCGCTTGCGTGGTAAGTCACGGTGAGAAAAGGCGAAAACGCCATCACCATCATCAATGAACAGAACAGGGAATATCGAGATGAAGGCCAGAATTCTGGGAACAGCAGCACTGACCCTGGTGAGCGCCCTGGGGGCATCATCGGCCATGGCGCAATCATCAGCGTCGGCCGGTGAGGTCATCCAGCTTGAGGAGATCGTCGTCTCCGCACAGCGCCGCCTGCAGAACCTGCAGGACGTGCCGATCGCCGTCTCCTCCCTGGGGGCGGCTGATCTGGAGAATAAGCAGATCCGCGACACGATCGACCTGATCCGGGAAATCCCCAACCTTGTCGGCAACAATAATGTCGGCCTGGGCAGTTCCAACACCTATTACATCCGTGGCATCGGCAATACGGAATCCATCGCCACGCAGGATGTGCCGGTCGGCACCTATGTCGACGACATCTATATCTCTCGTCAGAACGCCAATAATTTCGGCCTGTTCGATGTGGAGCGGATCGAGGTGATGCGCGGGCCGCAGGGCACCCTGTTCGGCCGCAACACCACCGGCGGTGCCATCAATGTCATCATGAAGAAGCCATCCACCCAAGCCGGTGGCTATCTGGAAGCCGGGGCCGGGCGCTTCGGGTCCATCGATGTGCGGGCCAGCCTGGACGCGCCGCTGTCGGATAAGGTGCTGACCAAGATCACCGCCTATCGCACCCATAGCGATGGCTATGTCACCCAGCTTTCCACTGGCAACAAGTTGAACGGCACGGACGCCTATGGCGTGCGCGGGGCCGTGCGCCTGCTGCCGACCGATGCGCTGACCATCGACCTGTCGGGTGATTATGTCGATCAGGAAGCCTCCAACCTGATCAACCGCGTCGATCCGGCCACGGGCAAGCGCGTGTCCACGCTGGGCATCGTGCAGGGGTCGCTGTCCAATTATTTCACCGGGTCCAAGGCGAACAACAAGCCGGGCAACGAGACCAAGAACTGGTCACTGGCGGCCAATATCGGCTGGGAAGCGGATGGGTTGACGGTCAATTCCATCACCGGTTACCGCGACACCACCCAGCGCTATTATATCGACAGCAATCCGGCGGCCCCGAACCCGATCACCACCGGCGTCTCCCCGATCCTGAATTACGGCCGGCACAAGCAGTTCTCGCAGGAGTTCAAGCTGAACGGCCTGACCATGGATGACCGGCTGAACTATACGGCCGGCCTTTATTACCTGCATGAGGATAACAAGACCGATCTGGGCACCGGTGTCGGCACGGCGACGGGCTTCACCGTCAGCGGTGACCGCACCATCCGCAACGATCTGGACTCCTATGCCGCCTATGCCCAGGGTGATTACAAGCTGACCGACGCCCTGACGGCCACGGTCGGCCTGCGCCTGTCGCGGGAGGTGAAGGATCTGGATGTGCAGACCAACGCGGGCGCCCGAGGCCCCGTGCTGGATACCGATCTGATCGAAGCGTCGGGCATCCCGACCAAGCTGAAGAACAGCTTCATCACCCCGCGCTTTGCCCTGTCCTATCAGATCAATCCCGACATCATGGTCTATGCATCGGCCACGCGGGGTGAGAAGTCCGGCGGGTGGAATGGCCGTGCGCTGTCCAACAACCTGTTCTTCGACTTCAAGCCGGAAAAGGTCTGGTCGGAGGAAATCGGCATGCGTGCCGACCTGCTGAACCGGACCCTGCGCCTGAACGCCACCGCCTTCTATAGCGAGGCGGAGGATGTGCAGATCTCCGCCGCCTACACCACGGCGCAGGGGCAGCGTATCTTCACCACCACCAACCCAGCGGGTCTGCGCAACTATGGTGGTGAGTTGGAAGCGCTGTGGATGCCGATCCGCGGCCTGACCATCAATGGCTCCATCGGGGTGCAGCACGCCCGCTATATCGACATTTCCGAGGATGTGGAAATCCAGATCGCCAATTGTCAGGCGGCCCTGGCGTCGGGCAATGCCACGGGCGTGGCGGCGAATTGTAACCGTGGTTTCGTGGATGCCAAGGGCCGGATTGCCCGGCCGGTGCGTGCGCCGGACTTCTCCGGCATCCTGTCGGCCACCTATGAGATCGATACCGATGCCGGGGCTTTCCGGCCGACGGTCGGCTTCGACTATAATAATGGTTACGCCATCGGCAATGCGGGCAATACAGACAGCACCGACGGGTCCTGGACGGGCCACCAGATGCTGTGGAATGCCAGCCTGGCATTCGAGCCTTCCGCCTATCCGGACCTGACGCTTTCGGTCGGCTGCAAGAACTGCACGGGCCAGAATTACAAAGTGTCCTTCCTGTCCGCCAGTTCCATCTTCCTGAACCAGCCCATGACCTGGGACGTGCGGGCGCGCTACCGCTTCTGATCGGGTCTTTCCAACTGGTCTTGCACCCCCGACCGCTTCTGTGGTCGGGGGTTTTTACATCTTATAATTGTTGCCGGATGATGGTCCCCGGCGACAGGATTATCCCATTCATGCATAATGTTCCCCTAGGGTGATCCAGGCGCCGACCGTCGGCGTAAAAGCAGACAGATCAATCCTCTGGGGAAACGTTCATGCTCACCGTGCCCAATAATATCCCGCGCCGCCGGATCGCGATCATCGGCAGCGGGGCTGCGGCCCTGGGGGCGGCCTGGATGCTGCGCCGGCAGCATGATGTGACCCTGTTTGAGAAGAATGATTATATCGGCGGGCATGCCAACACCGTGGAGGTGCCGGGTGCCGATGGGCGGCCGGTGGCCGTGGATACCGGCTTCATCGTCTATAATGAGCGCAACTATCCCAACCTGATCCGGATGTTTGAGGAATTGTCGGTGCCGACACAGGCGACCGACATGTCCTTTGCCGTGTCGCTGGATGGGGGCGGGCTGGAATATTCCGGCGGGTCGCTGGCGGGGCTGTTCGCGCAGCCATCCAACCTGTTCAAAGGCCGTTTCCTGGGCATGATCGGCGATATCCTGCGGTTTTACCGCGAGGCGCCGGCGCTGCTGGGCGCGGATGATCAGGGGGTGAGCCTGGGCGATTATCTGGAGAAGGGGCGCTATGGCGAGGCCTTCATCCAGGATCATCTGCTGCCCATGGCGGCAGCCATCTGGTCGGCCCCCAGCCAGACCATGCTGTCTTTCCCCGTGGTCAGTTTCGTGCGTTTCTGCGCCAATCACGGCCTGCTGCAACTGACCGACCGGCCGCGCTGGCGCACCCTGGTGGGGGGCAGCCGGGAATATGTGCGACGTATTACCGAGGGGATGGCAGAGAATATCCGCCTGAACAGCCCCGTGACGGACATTGCGCGCCATATTACCGGTGTGGCCGTGACTGTGGCCGGCGGCCATACGGAAACGTTTGACGAGGTGGTGATCGCCACCCATGCCGATGAGGCGCTGGCCCTGCTGCGCGACGCGGATATGGAGGAGCGGCGCATCCTGGGTGCCTTCGGCTATCAGGAAAACCGCGCAGTGCTGCATTCGGACACGGCCCTGATGCCGGTTCGGCGCCGGGCCTGGTCGGCCTGGAACTATCTGGGCCGCAGTGGGGCCGATGGCGGGCGCGATCTGTGCGTGACCTATTGGATGAACCAGTTGCAGGGCCAGCCGCACGACCTGCCTTTGTTCGTGACGCTGAACCCGATTGCCGAACCGGCGGCGGCCTTGACGCATCGGGAATTCACCTATCACCATCCCGTCTTTGATGGCGCCGCGATGGCGGCGCAGAAGCAGCTTCACCGCCTGCAGGGCGTCAACCGCACCTGGTTCTGCGGTTCCTATTTCGGCTATGGCTTCCACGAGGATGCGTTCAGCGCCGGTCTGCGCGTGGCGGCGCAGTTGGGCTGTGCCGCGCCCTGGCAAGCCCTTGCCATGGCGGCGGAGTAAGCCCGGATGGTGGCGTCCTGCCTTTACCGGGGTCAGGTGATGCATCACCGGTTGGCCCCGCTGGGCCATCGCTTCACCTATTCCGTCTATTCCCTGCTGCTGGATCTGGAGGAATGGCCCCGGCTGGGCCTGAAACTATTGTCGCGCAACCGGCGCAACCTGTTTTCCATCCATGACCGCGACCTGGGTGATGGCAGCGACCCCCGCGCCTGGATTGCGCGCCAGTTGGCCAACCATGGCATCAAGGCGGATGGGCCGGTGAGGGTACATCTGTTCCCGCGCGTGCTGGGTTTTGGCTTCACACCGCTGATCACCTGGTTCTGCCATGATGGCGATGGGCGTCTGTCGGCGGTGATGTATGAGGTGCACAACACGTTCGGGGAGCGCCATTCCTATCTGGTGCCGGTGGAGGGCGGGGACGGGCGCCGTACCCTGCGCCATCGGGCCGACAAGGGCTTTCACGTCTCCCCCTTCATCGGGCTGGAAGGCACCTATCATTTCGGCCTGCGGGTGCCGGGTGCCCGTTTTGCCCAGACCATCCGGGAAACCGACCGCACCACCGGCCAGCCGATCATGGTTGCCAGCCATGTGGGGGAGCGGGTGGAACTGACCGACGCCGCCCTGGCGCGCGCGTCGCTGGCCTATCCGCTGCTGCCGCTGAAGATTGTCGGCGGCATCCATTACGAGGCGCTGCGCCTGTGGTTGAAGGGGGCCCCCTTCTTCCGCAAGCCCGAACCACCGGCCACGCCTGTCTCCTTCTGGCCGCAAAAGGAAATTTCATGAGCCTGGATACGTCCCTTTTGCCCCGGACCGACGGTGAGGATCGCCGGGGCAGCACCCCACCATGGGCGGTGCGCCTGCTGGAACGGCGTTTGTCGGTGGGGACGCTGGCGCTGACCCTGCCATCCGGCGAGCGCCATGTGCTGTCCGGCACCCGGCCCGGCCCGCAGGCGGCGCTGACGCTGCACCGGCCGCGCATGCTGCGCCGGCTGTTGCTGGGCGGGGCGGTCGGCCTGGGGGAATCTTATATGGATGGGGATTGGGACAGCCCCGATCTGGCGTCCCTGCTGGAACTGGCCGATATCAACGACCGGGCGGCTGATGCCCAGGCGGAAGGCCATCCGCTGCTGCAACTGGTGCGGCGCGTCTGGCACCGTCTGCATGACAATAGCCGCCGGGGCAGCCGCCGCAACATCCAGGCCCATTATGATCTGGGCAATAATTTCTACAAAGGCTGGCTGGACTCCAGCATGACCTATTCCGCTGCCCTGTTCACAGCGGCGGACGATACCGACCTGTCAGCGGCACAGACGCGCAAATATCGCGCCCTGGCCGATGATATCGGCCTGGCCCCCGGCATGAGCGTGCTGGAGATTGGCTGTGGCTGGGGTGGCTTTGCCGAGATCGCGGCGCGCGACTATGGCGCCCATGTCACCTGCCTGACCCTGTCGCACGAACAGCATGCCTGGGCCACGCGGCGCATGGCGGCGGCGGGGCTGGCCGACCGGGTGGATATCCGCCTGCAGGATTATCGCGATGTGCGCGGCAGATTCGACCGCATCGTCTCCATCGAGATGATCGAGGCGGTGGGAGAGCGCTGGTGGCCCACCTATTTCGCCACCCTGCGCGACCGGCTGGTGCCCGGGGGGCGGGCGGGGCTGCAGGCCATCACCATCGCGGATGACCGGTTCGCCAGCTATCGCGCCGGCTGCGATTTCATCCAGCGCTATGTGTTTCCCGGCGGCATGCTGCCCAGCCCCGGCGCCTTGCAACAGCAGGCTGATCAGGCAGGGCTGACGCTGGCCACCACCCGCTGTTTCGGCATGGATTATGAGCGCACGCTGGCCCTGTGGGGCGCTGCGTTTGGTCAGGCTTGGCCGGCAATCAAGGAACAGGGCTTTGATGGCCGGTTCCGCCGGCTATGGGATTTCTACATCGCCTATTGCCGGGCGGGCTTTCGCACCGGCGCCATTGATGTGCGCCATCTGGTGCTGGACCGGCCCTGACCGTACTGATGGGTGGAAGGGAAAACCCCTTCCACCCCCACCATCATAAATTCAGGAAGCGGGAAATCAGGCGGCCGACCAGCCCTGTCAGCTTCAGGGGGGCATCGGTCACCGCCAGGCAGATGCAATGCCCATCCGTATCCGCGACGGGATGGTGGATCGTATCATCATCGGCGCAGGCGACATCCCCCACCAGATAATGGCCGGCATGGTCGGAGAAGCCACCCTGGAGAACCAGGGTCAGTTCCGCCCCGCCATGGCCATGCTCCGGGATCGGGATGCCAGGGGCGATGCGGTAGAGGCGGGCGCGGGTCCGCCCGCTTTCCACCACCAGCGCATGCTCCAGCCCGTCCGTCAGCCGCTTCCAGCGCACATTTTCCAGCCCGCCGCCCAGATAGGCGCGCAAGGGGGCCGGAATTTGGCTGCCCGCGCGGGAGGCTGTGGCGCGGGCCGGCTTGCGCGGGGGCGGCGGCAGGGTGACCGGGGCATCGTCCAGCCGGGCCAGGATATCGGCCAGCGCATCCCCGCCCATGGGCGCAGGCGGCAGTTCTTCCAGCAGGTTGCCGCCCATCGCCTCGATCCGGGCAACCTCCGACCGGCAGCGCGGGCACAGGGTCAGGTGTGAGGCCACAAGCAGCGCCGTCGCCTCGTCCAGCGAGCCGGCGCCATAGGCCACCAGCAACTCGTCTGAAGGATGGAAGGAGGCACTCATGACATTTCGTCTCCAAGGACGGCGCGGATGCGTTTCATGGCAAGCCGCAGGCGTGATTTGACGGTTCCCAGCGGAATGCCCAGCCGAAGGGCGATTTCCGCATGGGGCTTATCCTCATAGAAGGAAAGGGCGACGATCTGCGCCTGTTCCGGCGGCAAGCCGGTCAGCGCCTGACGCAGCTTTTCCCCCGACTGGCGCTGGGCCAGCGCATCATCGGCAGCAGGGGCCGTATCCGGCACCAGCGCCGGATCATCAACATCCACCTCTGGCCTTCGTTCCCGCCGCAGCCGGTCGATGCGCAGGTTGCGGGCGATGGTGAAGATCCAGGTGCTGGCCGCCGATTTCGAAGGATCGAAAAAAGCGGCCTTGCGCCAGACAGCCAGCATCGCCTCCTGCGCCAGATCGTCGGCCAGGGCCTCCTCGCAGCCCAGCTTGCGCATGAAGGTTTTCACCCGCGGCGCATAATACTGGAACAGACGGGCAAAAGCCTCCCGATCACCGGCCTCGGCCACCCTGGACAAAAGCAGGGCTGCGTCGTCGGTGCCGGACAGGGCCAGACATTCCTCCCCCATGGTTCCCTTTCCAATGGGCCGGCCCTTTCGCCGGGCCGGCTTCGTGCCGGGATCATCGGAGGGTTGGACAAGGAAATCCAGCATTGGCTTTTATCCGGCCATAACCGTACCGGCGGACAGGCCGGTGAAACCCGATATTCTGCGGTAACGGATAACAGGATCGGGCATCACGTCGCTCCACCATAACTGCTTTCTGGGCCTTCTACGCAGCGATGGCGGTTTTGGATCACCGGTCTTTTTGCGCAGGTGATCGCGGCAGTCACGGCGCTGCTGTAGCTGCCCACGGGCTGCATCCCCCCTGAAACAGGTGTTCTTTTTGGTGGCAATCCGGGCTGGTTCGCCTTGCACCGATAAATGATACCGGTTACCGTCTGCCAAAATCACAAAATAAAGAAGGGTTGGCATTGGCCTTAAGCCCGTTCTCAGGGAGTTGGAACAGATCATGAAGGTCAATCTGACGCGCCGCGCCGTCTTTACGGGGGCGGCGGCCGGAATTGGAATTACCGCCTTTTTGACAGGCTGTGAGGGGGAGGGGCGGCGCGTGCTGACCTCCAGCGATACCCACCCGTCCGATTATCCCACCGTGCAGGCGGTGAACGAGATGGGGCGCCAGTTGGCGGCCCGTACCGATGGGCGGATCAGCATCCATGTCTATGCCGGCGGGCAATTGGGGGCGGAGCGGGATACGCTTGAGATCACCACCTTCGGCGGGCTGGACATGAACCGGGTCAATCTGGCCCCGCTGACCGCTATTGAACCCATGACGGTCATACCGTCGCTGCCATTCCTGTTCCGCTCCACCGCGCATATGCGCCGGGCCCTGGATGGGGAGATTGGCCAGCAGATCCTGGACTCGCTGCGGCCGCACGGCATGGTGGGACTGTGCTTTTATGATTCAGGGGAGCGCAGCTTCTACAATACCAAGCGCCCGATCGGGGTGCCGGCCGACATGAATGGCCTGAAAATCCGGGTGCAGAATTCCGACCTTTACGTCGCCATGGTGAAGGCGCTGGGCGCGGATGCCACGCCGATGGATATGGGCGAGGTTTATCAGGCGCTGGTCCAGGGCGTGATCGACGGGGCGGAGAACAACCAGCCCTCCTACTATACCGGCCGCCATTTCGAGGCGGCGCCCTATTACAGCCTGACCCGGCATGTGATGGCGCCGGAAATCCTGGTCATGTCCACCGCGCGCTGGGAGAAGCTGTCCCCCGCTGATCGCACCCTGGTGCAGGAGACGGCGCGCCAGTCCGTGCCTTTCATGCGCGGCCTTTGGGATAAACGTGTCGATGAGGCGATGACCAAGCTGGCGGAGGCCGGCGTCAAAATCAATGAGGTGGGGGATGTCTCGGCCTTTTCCGACCTGATGCGGCCGGTCTGGGACCGGTTTGTCACCTCGCCGGCGCAAAAGCGGCTGGTGAGCCAGATCGAGGCCATGGCCGATAGCGGCGCCGAGAACGTGACAGAGGGGATGCCCGGATGAAAACCTTGGCTTTTCTGACGCGGATGGCGTCAACCGGCCTGATATGGGTGGCGGGCCTGGGGCTGATCGCCATGACCGCCATTGTCTCCTGGCAGGTGTTCGGCCGCTATGTGCTGAATTCCAGCCCCTCCTGGTCTGAACAGGCGGCGCTGACCCTGATGATCTGGTTTGTCACCCTGGCCGCTGCCGGCGGCGTGCGGGAAGGGTTCCATATCCGCATCACGGCGCTTGAGGACATGGTGGGGCCGGGCGCGCGCAAGGCGATGCGTATCACCGCCGATCTGGTGGTCGGCGCCATTGGTGTGGCCATGGCGCTGTGGGGTGGGGAACTGGTGATCCGGACATGGGGCCATGTCATCCCCTCGCTGGGCCTGTCGCGCGGGCTGGCCTATCTGGGCCTGCCGCTTGCGGGCGGGCTGATCGCCCTGTTCTCACTGGAACGGATCTTGGAAGAATTAAGCGGGCAGGCCCCGGCCGATAAGGATGTCGCATAATGGAAATCGCAATCCTCGGCATCACCCTTATCGTCCTGCTGGCGCTGGGCGTTCCGGTGGCTTTCGCCCTGCTGGGCGCGTCCATCGCCTGCTTCCTGGCACTGGATATCCCGCTGGTGGTGGTGTTCCAGCGCATGGCTTCGGGCATCAGCGTCTTCTCCCTGATGGCTATCCCGTTTTTCATTTTCGCCGGTGACCTGATGTACCGGTCCGGCATCGCGGAACGGCTGGTACGGGTGGCCGATGCGCTGTTCGCCCCGGCACGGGGCGGGCTGGGGCTGGTCAATGTCGGCGCTTCCACCCTGTTCGGGGCGGTGTCCGGATCGGCCATCGCCAGCGCCAGCGCCATGGGCTCCACCCTCATCCCGTTGATGCGGGAAAAGGGTTATGATGGCGATTATGCGGTGAATGTCACGGTGACGGCGGCCATTGTCGGGCTGCTGATCCCACCTTCGCACAATATGATCATCTATTCGGCGGCCAGCGGCATTGGCGTGTCGATCAGCGACCTGTTCCTGGCCGGGGTATTTCCCGGCCTGCTGGCGGCCGCCTTGCTTGGGTTGACAGCTTGGCTGGTGGCGCGCAAGCGTAATTATCCCACCGGCACATTCCCCGGCTTTCGGGTGCTGTTCCAGGCGCTGGTCTTCGCCCTGCCGGGGATCATGACGGCTGTCATCATCATGGGCGGCATCCTGTCGGGCATTTTCACGCCGACGGAATCGTCGGCCATCGCGGTTGTCTATACGGTTCTGGTCGGCGCGCTGGTCTATCGCTCGCTCGGCCTGCGGAAATTCATGGAATCGGTGATGCAGTCGGTGCGCATCACTGCCATGGTGCTGATGATCATCGGGGCGGCGACGGCCTTCGGCTATGCGCTGGCCATCATGGAAGCGCCGGCCCAGCTTGCCGGACTGATCACCGCGCTGACCGATAACCCGATCCTGGTGCTGCTGATCATCAATGTGGTGCTGTTGCTGCTGGGCACCTTCATGGACATGTCGCCGCTGATCGTCATCACCACGCCGATCCTGCTGCCGGTGGCAATGCAGGTGGGGGTGGACCCGGTGCATTTCGGCATCATCATGATGCTTAATCTTGGTATCGGGCTGGTGACGCCGCCGGTTGGATCGGTGCTGTTTGTCGGCGCGGCCGTGGGGAAGATCCGGATCGAACAGGCGGTGAAGTCGATCTTCCCCTTCTATATGGCGCTGCTGGTGACACTGATATTGATCACCTATGTGCCTGCCATTTCCCTAACGTTGCCGAACATGTTCAAATAGTGCTATATAGGGGTGGCGCTTTGTGATGGTTTCGTCACCCCTCGTCGGCTCGTTAGGCTTTTATAGGATGGACATCATGTGTATAGGTCTTTCCATTCAACAGATTTCAACATTTCTAACAGTTTTTGTGGCATTTTTGGCAGTCTTTATTGCTTTTTCGCAAATGAGAATAGCAAGGGAAAAGCTCAGATTTGACATATATGCGAAAAGATTTGAAATTTATAAAAACTGCGTGATTTATTATATTGCTGTTAATGAGAAAAAGTCAAATGATGAAATCAAAAAAAGTAAAGAATTATTTACAATTTCGATGAGAGAGTCTCTATTTTTGTTTGACGATAAAAAAGGTATTCATTCAGAACTGAAAAATTTTTCACAAGTCATGGAAAAATTCAAATATAAAATAGAAAACAATCATCCAGTTGATCCGATTGATGCTGAAAATAGTTTGCTTAATATAGAGGAAAAGATGAAGAATTATATTTTATTTAATAAATTTTCAAAATGGATGGTTTAATCAATATTATTGATTATTTTCGATGGTTTGCAGGAAGGTGGCAATGGCGTCAGCCCATTCCACCGGCTGTTGATCGACAATATCAATCCCGCCCCCTTCCAAGGCAACGAAGGCGAAGTCCGGACGCAGCTTCTTCGCTTCCAGGGCGGCCTGATAGATCATGTCGCCGGTATTGGTCAGGATCAGGGTGGGCTGGGTGATCTGACGCAGCCTTTCTTCCTGATGATAGGTGAAGGCGGCATTATGGCCCCACCAATAGGTGCCCTGCGACAGCGCCTGCAGGGCCTGGACCACATACTCACTGATGCGCGCGGGCGTGACGGTGCCAGCGGCATAACGCTCGCGGATGGCAGCAACTTCCACCATATGGGCGGCGCCAGGCAGCGCCTGGAAATTCTTTTCCCGTTCCACAATGTCGGTCATCAGGTGCTGGCGCACGGCATCGCTGATCAGCATCTGGCCACCCAGGATGGCGGCTGATACCCGGTCGGGATAGAGCAAGGCGGCTTCGTTGCTGACCAGCGCGCCGGTATGGTGGCCGCCGACGGCGGCCTTGGCGATGCCAAGCGCATCCAGCACGGGCACCAGCACGCCGGCATAATCGGCAATGGTCGGTGGGGCAGGCGGCGCATCGGACTGGCCAAAGCCCGGCAGGTCAATGGCGATGGGGCGGATGCCCCGCTCCAGCAGGGGGCCGAACACGTAATCGAACTGGTTGGCGTTCTGGATCGCCTGATGCAGCAGCACCAGCGGTCGCCCCTGCTGCCCGTCCAGATAATGGATCTGCCCGTAAGGCCCATCCACATAGCCCCGCCGCATCCGTACCATCGCTCTGTCCTCGCCGCCTTTCGGTTCAGGCGGTCAGTCTGCCTGAAGTGAGAGGGGACAGGGTGGAACGGGGGTGGCTCTGTTCACCAGATGGCTAACAGGGTGTGGAAAAACCATTTTGCTGCTGCGGCCGGGTTATTTTCGGCAATCTCGCGTCAAGCCCTCGCAAGATACCACCAGTATCTTGCTTCGGCCTTTCCTAATCGTGCCGAAAATTCCCCGACCTCGCGACGCAAAAGCCTTTTTCCACACCCTGCTAAAGCTCGGACTCCAGCGCGTCGAACGTCTCGTTCAGCAGGCCCACGATGGGCCGCCTGCCTTCCTCCTGGCTGAGCATGTCGAAGGCAAGCCGCATGGCGCTGATACCCATCATGGCGACAAGGCGGAGTGCCGTTTCGCGTCCCGCCTCCGGCCAGCGTTGGCGCAAGGCCGCGAACAAGGTCTGCTCATGCTGGATATAGTTGGCCTGCTTCCGGGCCTGAACCGTGGCGTTGGACCGCATCAGACGGTCCAGCGCGATCAGGTCAGCGGTGGGGTAAGGCGCGCAGACCTTGATGACCGCTTCACGGATTGCCGCCAGAGGCCGCTTGTCCGGGGCGCTGGTAAGCAGGGCCGCGACAATCGCCTCACCCATACCGCTCTGCGCGGAGAGCAGAATCTCGTCCTTGGATTTGAAATAGTAAAAAAACGTTCGCCGCGAGATGCCGGCCCTGGCCGCAATTTCGTCCAGTGTGGCCGCGTCATATCCCTTCTCGATGAACAGGCTGATACCGGCTTGCGTGATGCGTTGCAGGGTTTCCCGACGCTTGCGCTCCCTCACCCCTTCGGCGGGCGCACCCGTCTTGTCGTTCTTCATAAAAAAGCTCTTGAAAAAATTACACTCAGTGTAATTATAATTTTACACCAAGTGCGGTTTTTGTGAAAGGCAGGATCATGGTGAAATGGACGGCTGCGGACATTCCTTCCCAAAAGGGTCGTTCGGCCATTGTCACGGGTGCGGGTGGGCTGGGTTTCGAGGTGGCTTTGGCCCTGGCACAGGCGGGAGCGGATATTGTCATCGCGGGCCGCAACCCGGATAAGGGTGCCGCGGCGGTGACGCGCATCCAGCAGCAGGTTGCGTCGGCGTCTATCCGGTTCGAGCAGGTTGATCTTGCCGATCTCTCCTCCATCACGGCTTTTGGGGAGCGGCTGCGGGCGCAGCAGGACATGCTTGACCTGCTGGTCAACAATGCCGGGGTGATGGTGCCCCCCAGACGGCTGGAAACCGCCGACGGTTTTGAACTGCAATTCGGCACCAATTATCTGGGCCATTTCGCGCTGACGGGCCTGCTGATGCCGCTGATGCGCAATGGTCGCGATGCAAGGGTGGTGACTGTATCCAGCATTGCCGCCCGCGAGGGTGCTATCGATTTTGACGATCTGAATGCCCGCAGAACTTACAAGCCCATGGTGGCTTACAGCCAATCAAAACTGGCGTGCCTGATGTTTGCGCTGGAGTTGCAGCGGCGCAGCGAGGCGGGCGGCTGGGGTATCACCAGTATCGGCGCGCATCCCGGTATCGCGCGCACCGACCTGCTGCACAATGCCCCCGGCCGCTGGAGTGCAATGGGCCTGACGCGCAGCCTGCTCTGGTTCCTGTTCCAGCCGGTGGCACAGGGGGCGCTGCCCCTGCTGCATGCGGCGACCGCACCCCAGGCACATGGCGGGGGCTATTACGGTCCGGACAGGCTGTCGGAAACCCGGGGCTGGCCCGCCCCGGCAAAAATCCCGCCTCAGGCGCTGGATACCGGTGTTTCAGCGCGCCTGTGGGATATTTCGACCGCGCTTGTCGGGCCGCTGCGATGGGCATCTCCTGCGCCTGCCAAGCCGGCCTATGTTGGCGCCGGTGATTGAGGCGGTGATCGGTTGCGATCACCGGGACAGGTTATTAGCAGGTTGACCGAAGGTGGTGGGCGATGAAGTCCGCCCCTTCGCGGATGGCCTGCCGCGCCAGGGGCGAAATGGACATGGCTTCCAGGAAACTGTGGATGGCGCCGGGATAGAGCGTGCAACGGGCCGGCACGCCGGCGCGCAGCAGCTTCTGGTGCATCAGCAGGCTTTGTTCGGCCACGATGTCCATTTCTGGCACGATCAGAAGGGTTGGCGGCAGGTCATGCAGGTCGGCCAGCAGCGGGCAGGCATATGGGTTCTGGCTGTCTGCGTCGTCCCGCAGATAATTCGCCCAATATTGCCGGGCCTCTGCCCGGTCCATGATGGAGCCAGGGCCGCCGAACCTTGCTTCCGCCTCGTCGGAAATGGCGGTGGTGAAACCGCCATAATTGGACAGGGTCGCTTTCACCAGCCCACCCTCACCCCGGTCGCGTAGGCGCAGGCAGGTGGCGATGGAGAAATTGCCGCCGGCGGAATCGCCGCCCATGGCGATGCGCGCGGGGTCGATCCCCCATTGGCCGGCATGCTGCCCCAGCCAGCGCATCAGCGCTTCGATCCGGTCCAGGGCGATGGGGAATTTTGCTTCCGGTGCCAGCGGATAATCCACCCCGATCACGACGAAGCCCCCGGCGACGGCATATTCCCGCATCAGCCGGTCATGCGTGTCGATGCTGAACAGGGTGAAACCGCCACCATGCAGATAGACCATGGCTGGTTGTGCTGTCGCTGTCTTGGTTGGGCGATAAATCCGGATGCGCAGCGGGCCGGCACCGGGGTCCATCTCGAACGTTTCCGTTGCTGCCATCTGCGGGCCCCCTTCTGTCCATTTCGCGCGGACCTTTTCTGCAATGGCGCGCTGTTCGGGGAAGGGCAGGCTGGGCAGCGGGGGGTAAAGCTGCCAGTCCTGGCGCATCTGCGTAACGAAGCGGCGCAGGTCCGGGTCGATCCCGTCCATATCCATTGAATGTCCCCCCTGTTGACGAATCCTGGCCATCGGCGGCTGCCTTTTGCTGCGACGAAGATTTCGGCAGGCGTGTCGTGGCCGCAATGCGGGGAAAGGGTAAGGCCGGGGCGATCCGGGTAAATCCTTGGGCTCTCTTGGCTTTGGGGTAGGGCGCAAAGCCAGGGATATGCTTGTTGCGAGTGGCTATTACCCGTCTTGCCCCTGCTTTACCCTGAAAAGCCGGTCACGTCCGGGCCGGCTTTGCGCAAAGCTGAAGACCGTTGACAGGCGGACTAACCCCTGCACGAACACCAGGCAAAGACAAGAAATCGGCGTGGGAGACTTCAACAGGGATGGCTACGGGGAAACACAATGGCATGGATGCTTAGCGGGAACGGGTTCTCATTATCGAAGAAGGCGCTGCGACGGGCGCTTTTATCGACCGGATGTTTGCTTGTCGCCACAAGTGGCGCACTCGCCCAATCCGAGGAACGGGTCGAGCTTGAGGAAATCGTCGTCACGGCCGACCGGGCTTTGGTCGGGACCAAGACCAATGCCGCGCTGATTGAAACGCCGCAGGCGATCAGCGTCATCACCGACCAGGAATTCCGCGACCGCACGGCGGTCGACATGCAGGATATCTTCCGCTACAGCGCCGGTGTCTCGGCGGCGGCCAGTGTGGATTCCCGCGGGGATTTCGTCATCGCCCGTGGTTTTGAGGCGGCGCAATATCTGGACGGGCTGAAGCGCATGCCCGACTTCATCTATGGCGCGCGGCTGGAGACCTATACGCTGGAACGCGCCGAGGTGCTGCGCGGCCCCTCATCCGTGCTGTATGGCGCGGGTGGTCCCGGCGGCATTCTGAACGGTGCCAGCAAACTGCCGAAATTCCAGACCGGAGGTGAGGTCGGGGTTGTTCTGGGCACCGATAAGCGCAAGCAGATCCAGGGCGACCTGACCGGTGCCCTGTCCGATACGGTGGCCGCCCGCATCGTGGCCCTGGGCCGGGACGGGGAATCCCAATGGGGCACGGCCGATGACCGTATCCTGATCAACCCGTCCCTGACCTGGGAAGCGACGCCGGATACGGACGTGACGCTGATCGGTCTCTATCAGGATGACAGCCAGGGTTCGCTGGGTTACGTGCCGGTTTCCAAATCGCTGCTGGCGCCCAACCAGACGAAGAAGGTGGCTTTCAACTTCTTCCAGGGGGAGCCGGGCTTTAACGGCATGGACACGGAATATATGTCCGGGGCCCTGCTGGTGACCCACCGTTTCGCGCCCAACATCACCTTCAACAGCCGTACCCGCTATTCCACCATGGATACGGACTATAAGGAGGTGTATGGCGATTTCTCCGACGGTGGCTATGCCGTCTATGTCAGCCCCTTCGCAGACGCAGAAGAGACGCTGTTGCGGCGTGAATTCTACGTCAACCGCGAGAAGAGCAAGGTGCTGAACACGGATAACAACATCTCCGTTGCCTTCAATACCGGGCCGATCAAGCACACGATGCTGTTCGGTGTGGATTACACCTGGTTCGACCAGAACAAGGCGGAAGGCTTCTCCTGCAACGGTTTTGAAGGGCTGTTCGGCTGTTTTGCCGGCGGCAGCCCGCCGCCGATCAATATCTACAATCCGCAATATGGCGCGGATTTTGATTATGGGTACACCAATTTCCTGGATTATCGCAGCACCCAGCTTGGTTTTTATGCCCAGAACCAGCTCAGCTATGATGATCGCATCCATGTGCTGCTGGGTGTGCGCCGGGACAAGAGCACGTCCAAGCGCAATGGCGTGACCGAGGTGGATCAAAGTGCCTGGTCGTTCCGCGGCGGTGTGATTGCGGAATTGTTCGCCGGCATCTCCCCCTATTTCAGCTATTCGGAATCCTTCCTGCCGGTGCCGGGTGGGGATTATTTCGGCAATGCCTTCCAACCGCGCACCGCCCGGCAATATGAAGGCGGCGCCAAATGGGAGCCGATGCGCGGCACCCTGTTTACCGTCGCCTATTTCGATATCAAGGAATCCAACTACGTCTCCCAAGACCCGACCAATATCCAGAACTTCATCCAGGGTGGTTCGGTCGGGTCCAAGGGCGTGGAACTGGAAGCCACCATCCGCCTGCCGGATGATTATGAGGTGGCCGCCGCCTACAGCTACACCGATGCGGAGGTGCTGACCTCCAGCCAGAGCCTGACGGCGGGTGACCGGCTGGTCGATATTCCCAAGCAGCTTGCCTCCTTCTGGGGGGCCAAGAGCTTTGAGGTCGGGCCGGACTGGACGATGAAGGCGGGTGCCGGTGTCCGCTATATCGGTAATAAGATCGACACCAGCCAGACGCTGCTGACGCCCTCGGTGACGCTGGTCGATGCCATGATCTCTGCCACGCACGAGAACTGGGTTGCCTCGGTCAATGCCAGCAACCTGTTCAACAAGAAATATTATGCCACCTGCGGTCTTTCCACGCCGCCGGACGGCTATTGCGTGGCGGCCAAGGACCGCACCATCCTCGCCTCGCTGACCCGCAAGTTCTGATGATCCGGCTGATGCCGCGATGGTTCTGCCGTCGCGGCATCGGGCTTCGGGTCAAGGGAGAGTTTAAATGTCTGCTCAATCCAGCCGTTTCTTCCGGCACTGCGCCCATTCCCTGCTGCTGCTGGCTGGCGTCGCCAGTCTGGCCGCTTGCGGTGATGACAAGGTGGGGGGTGCTGCCAGTGCCGCCCCCGCCGCCGATCTGCTGTTCACCAATGCCCGTGTTTATACGGTGGAGGCCGGCCAGCCCTGGGCGGAGGCGGTGGCCATTGACGATGGCAAGATCGTCGCCGTGGGCAGTGCCGCCGACCTGAAGGCCTATCAGGGGGAAGGGACGCAGGTGGTGGACCTGGGCGGAAGGCTGCTGATGCCATCCTTCGGTGATGCCCATGTGCATCCGGTGTTTGGCGGGTTGTCTTATTCCCGCTGCTCTCTGCATGCCGGCAAGACGGTGGAGGATTATCAGCGCATCATCAAGGGCTGTCTGGACAGCCATCCCGGCACGGATGCCGTGTTCGGCGTGGGCTGGCAGGATGGGCTGTTCCCGCCCAATGGCATCCCGCGCAAGGAGGTACTGGACGCGCTTTCCAGCGACCGGGCGCTGATCTTCTCCAATGTCGGCGGGCACAGCTACTGGGTCAATTCCAAGGCGCTGGCCGTGGCCGGCATCACCAAGGATACGCCCGATCCGGAAAACGGCACCATCGACCGCGATCCTGTGACGAAGGAACCGATCGGTGGCCTGCAGGAAAGTGCCATGGCGCTGGTGGAAGCCCAGATCCCGCAGCCGACGCAGGAGGAGCTGGAGCAATCCATCGTTTATACGTCCAAGCTGTTTAACAGCCTGGGCATCACCAACTGGCATGACGCGCTGGTGGAAGTGGCGGGTGACGGGTCCAGCGCCGTGCTGGAAGCCTATCGCGCCGTCAAGGAACGGGGTGAACTGACCAACCATGTGGCGCTGGCCCTGAAATGGGAGAATGGCAAGGGGCTGGAACAGATCCCGGCGCTGCGTCAGGCCGCGGCACGGGCGGAGACGCTGGGCTTCAAGGCCCGCGCAGTGAAGTTCTTCGCCGACGGGGTGATCCCGCAGCATACAGCCGCGATGATCGAGCCCTACAGCGACGATCCGCATAATCACGGCACGCTGCAGATCACACCGGAAATGTTCAATGCCGCCGTCACGCAGTTGGGCGCGCAAGGGGTGCAGCCCTATGTGCATGCCATCGGCGACATGGCAACCCGCGCCTCTCTGGATGCGTTCGCCGCCGCCAAGGCCGCGAATGGCACGCTGTACCGACCGATGATTACCCACATGAATGTGGTGGACCCGCCGGACTGGCCGCGGTTCGGGGAGTTGGGAGTGATCGCCCAGTTTCAGGCGACCTGGTCCAGCAATTACCCCTATATGGACCTGACCAAGCAGGTGATCGGGCCTGAACGTTCGCAATGGATTTACCCGGCCAACAGCCTGCTGAAGGCCGGTGCCGTGATCGCTTATGGTGCTGACTGGCCCGTGGCGACGGCTGACCCGCTGGCCGGCCTGCAGGTCGCGACCACACGGGTGAATTACGAGGATACGGCCACGCCGCCCCTGCTGCCGGATGAGGCGGTCAGCCTGGAAGAAGCGGTGAAGGCGTACACGATCAATGTCGCCTATGCCAACAGCATGGAGGATTTCACCGGCTCCATCGCCAAGGGCAAGAGTGCCGATCTGGTGGTGCTGGATCAGGATATCTTCAAGATCGACCGGATGCAGATTGCCAAGACCAAGGTCATGTTGACCCTGTTCGAAGGCAAGCCGGTACATGGGGCACTGGATCAGTTCAAGAGCCAACCGGCGCCATGAGGCGCCGGTTTACCGGGCCAGAATGCGCGCTGCTTCCTTGGTCGTACCGACCGCGATGGAGACTTTGCCAATAGAGGCATTGATGGCGGTCAGGTTGGTGGTCACGGTTTCAACGGCTGCGGCGGTTGTCTGCATGCTGGAGGACATGTCGCGGGTAACCGCGCTTTGCTCCTCCACCGCTGCGGCGGTGACGGTGACATATTCGCGAACATCGCCAACGGCAGCCTGAATCTCCCGAAGGGCGGCGACCATATCGCTGGACAGGCTCTGAATTCCTGCGATCTCCCCAGAGATTTTCTGGGTGGCGTTTGCGGACTGGTTCGCGAGGTTTTTCACTTCGGTCGCCACAACGGCGAAGCCGCGCCCTGCTTCGCCGGCCCGTGCCGCCTCAATGGTGGCATTGAGGGCCAGAAGGTTGATCTGTCCGGCAATGGCGCGGATCGCATGGACAACATCTTCCATGGAACGGGCAACCTCGTCCAAACGATGGGCGGCCTGGTCTGCCCTGCTTGTGACATCAGCCGCATTGTCCGTTGCATTGCGTGATTTCGCCATGCTTTGGGAAATTTCGGTAATGGAGGCGGCCAGCTCCTCTGCGCTGGCCGCCATCATCTGCACCGAGGCGGATGTCTGGTCAGCCGCCATGCTGGCGCTGGTGACTTCGCGCGTGGAATGATCCACGGCGTGGTCGATCTCCGCAAAATTACGGTCGATCAAATTCTTCAGGTTGGCCAGCATATCCATCTGGTCGGTAATGTCGGTCGCGTATTTGACCACCTTCACCGGCTTGCCATTGGGGTCAAGGATCGGGTTGTAAGAGGCTTCGATCCAGACGACCTTGCCACCCTTGCCGATACGCTTGAACTGGCGGGCCTGGAATTTCCCCTGGCGCAGAAGCTCCCAGAACGTTGTATAATCAACGCTTTGGCGTTCTTGCTGCTCCACGAACATGCTGTGATGGTGGCCTTTGATCTCATCCAGGCGGTAACCAAGCGTGTTCAGGAAGTTCTCATTGGCCCACAGGATCGTGCCATCAACGGCGAACTCGATAACGGCGTGGGACTTTCTGATTGCATTGATCTGCCCAAGAAGGTCAGCACTCTCCATCGTTTTCTGTGTGATGTCGGTAGCGTACTTTATGACTTTAATGACCTGGCCGTCCGATCCGATGATCGGGTTGTAGGACGCCTCAATCCAGACGACCTTGCCACCTTTGCCGAGGCGCTTGAACTGGCGGGCCTGGAACTTTCCCTGGCGCAGTTCCTGCCAGAGTGCCTCATAGGCCGGGCTATTATGTTCTTCCGGATCGACAAACATGCGGTGATGCTTGCCTTGGACCTCGATTGCTGCATACCCAAAAATGTTTAGAAAATTCTGGTTGGCCTCAAGGATGGTGCCATTGGGGCTTAATGAAATTGTCGCTTGAGATTTATCAAGGGCAAGAATGATTTTCTCGGCGTCCGCATCGCGATTGAAAAGTGTAAAAGCCATTTTCTTCCCCCATACGGACGAGCTGATTATCATCTGATTTGATTATCAGCGGTTTCATCGGCGTGAGTGAAAGTTACTACGGCATCCCTTTGTTCCAATAGGCTGTTTTATATATCCTTCCGCCTATTTCGACTTATGTATATAAAATGTGATTAATTTTTTCTTACCTTGCAAAGGGGCTAAATGTTTTATTAAATTTTAAATATAGTCATATCCTATATTGTTGAAGCCAATAATTTACGGATTAGGGGAAGGCGGTTGGGCGGCGATGAACCCAGGGATGGACCTGTTCCAATGCCAGCCCCAGGGCCAAAAGCCGATCGTCCCCACCCTGGCGGGTCCAGAACATGGCGCCGGCTGGCAGACCGCCGGCCCCGGCGAACAAAGGCAGGGATAAGCCCGGATATCCGGCCATATTCTGAAGCTGGGTGTGGTTGACGTGGCGGAAATGGTCGCGCCATAACGCGTCGAATTCTCGATCCGGCGCCAGCAGGCCGAGCGGCGGGGCGATGCTGCCGGCCACGGGGCCCAGCACCACATCATAGTCCTGCCAGAACTTTTCCAGATGCAGGTCGATCAGGCCGATGGCGGTCAGGGCGCCAGCGAGATCGTCCGGGGTGATGGAGGCGCGGCGGTCGGCCAGGGACAGGGTCCAGGGCTCCAGCTTCTCATCCGCCGCCGCACCCAGCTTGGCGTGGAAAATATCGGCCACCTCGCCGGCGCCATAGCTCCACAGGATATCAAAGGCGCGGTTGAGGGAAGGCAGGTCCAGCGGTACTTCCTTTTCTGCCACCCGATGGCCGAGAGTGGCGCAGAGGCGGGCGGAGGTGCCGATCATCGCCACAATGTCGGGATCGGGCAGGTTTCCATCCAGCCCGCGCAGGCTGACCGCGATGCGCAAGGGGCGGTCCAGCGCCATCGGGCCCGGCGGCTGCTGGCGCAGTGTGTGGGCGGCCCAGATCGTGTCGCGCATGGAACGGCCATAGAGCCCGTCCGACGCCAGCAGATCGTCAATCAAGCTGACGCCACGGGCGCGCAGGTTCCAGTTGCGGCTGGGTTTGAAGCCGATGATGCCGCAATGGGAGGCGGGAATACGGATGGAGCCGCCGCCATCGCTGCCGGTGGCGAACGGAACCATGCCGCTAGCCACTGCCACCGCCGCCCCGCTGCTGGAACCACCGCTGCTGCGCGACAGATCCCAGGGGTTGCGGGTAGGGCCATAGACCAGCGCTTCGCCCGTGCCGATCAGCCCGAATTCCGGCATGGTGGACATGCCGCAGGGCACCAGGCCCGCCGCATCCATGGCGGCGGCGAAGGGATAGCGGTTCTGCCCCACCCGGTCGATGCAGGCACGCGACCCCGATACCCAGGGAAAACCCGGATATTCCATCGACGCTTTCAACAGATAGGGCACGGCCGCCATGGGGGCCGTGCGATCCGCGCGTGCGGCTGCCGCCATCGCATGGTCGGCGGCAATGTGGCTGACGGCGTTCAGCGACGGGTTCAGCGCTGCGATCCGCGCCAATGCTGCTTCCACCAGTGCGGTCGGCGGCACCTCACCCGTCCGCACCAGGGCGGCCTGATCATGCCCATCCAGGGCGCAGATCGCGTCGAGATCAACACTCATGATTTTCTCTTGAAGCGCAGGACGAGGAGATAGGCTGCCGCCGCCAGCAGGGTGGCATCCAGGGCGGGCACGGTTGTCAGCGTCACCTCATAGGCCATGGCGGGCATGGTGACGGCCAGGGAGCCGAACCAGACGGCAATCGCCTCCCATCGCACGGGCGGGGCGCTGGCGGCCTCATCCACCCCGTTGCGATAGACCAGGAACCCGTCAATCACATAGATCGCTGCGATGGGCGGGATGATCAGGCCGAGCGTGACCAGGAAAGGGATGAAACTGTCGATGATGCCCATCAGGGCGAAGACGCAGCCGATAGCCCCGCCAACAATGATGATCAAAGGCTGGCGCAGCTTGGGGAAGGTCGCCGCCATGGACAGGCCGGCGGAATAAAGGTTCAGCGCATTGATGGTCCAGACCGAGAGCAGCAGCATCAGCAGTGCCGGCACGCCGAACCCCATGCCCACGACAAGCTGCATGATATCCGTTTGGCCCGTCGCCAGCGCGATCAGCGCGGAGATGACCATCAGTACGGGGGCGGCGAAGGGGAAGGACAGGGCCATGCCGACCAGGGCGCCGCGTTCTGTGCGGATGAAGCGCGACAGGTCCGGCATGGCGGCCACGGTCAGCATATTGCCGCCGACCAGGGCCGACAGCGCGATGCCGAACCCCATGGGCACGGGCGGGTTGGCTGCTGGCGCCAGATCAACCGGCCCGTCGGCCATGGCGGTGTAGCAGACGGCCAGCAGGATGATTCCGACCAACGGCACCGCCACCATGGCCAGCCGGTCCAGGGTGCGGAAGCCGAATATGGTGGAAATGGTGATCAGCACAGAGCCGATGACGACGAAGCTGCTGAAATTGCCGGGAATGCCGAAACCATCATTGGCGGCGGCCACCATGGCATTGCCGAAGAAGGAAACATTCACCCCGAACCAGCAGAAATGCACGATGGCGATGACGATATTGACCAGGGCCGCCCCTTTGATACCGAAGGAGCGCTGCACCAGCAGATAAGTCGTCAGCCGTGTACGCACGCTGATCAGCGCGGTCAGGCACGCACCGGCGCACAGGATCAAGCCGGCCAGCAGGGCGGCCAGAACGGCGCCGGAGAAGCCCAGCGCCATGCCGGTCTGCGCCCCGTTCAGGAAGCCCGGCAGGGAGAAGGTGAAGCTGGCAATGATCAGCGCCACCCGCCAGCCGGGCACGGTCAGATGTTCGGGCAGGGGGCCGCTGGCATAGGTGTCGCTGCTGCTTGTGCTGTGGCTCATGCACCCTCACCCTGGTTCAATCGTTCAATCGGCGTGAAATCATGGCCCAGCCCGAAGGCCGCCGGCCCCACCACGGCAAGGGCCGCCGGCTCGCGTAGCATGGCTGGGGCTGCTGCCGCGATCACCTTGACACGCTGGCCATATTTCAGCCGTTCGGTGGTGATGGTGTCGGCGGTTTCCCGGTCCATGATCGTGATCAGGTCGGGCACCATGGCGCGGACCTTGCCATCCTGGCGGGCCACCAGATTTTCATTCTGGAACAGCACTTCCATCCGGCCGCCGTCGCCAAACCCGTCGATGATCACCTTGCCGATGGAGAAGCCGCCCTTCGTCTCCCGCTCCAGATCCACGATCTTGCCATCGAACAGGGTCTGGCAATGGGGGTAAAGGCCGGTGGCTTTCAGGGCATCCGCCAGGGCGGTGAACGGGTCACGCCGCGCGGCCCGGGCGTGGCGGATGGCGGCACCGATGGCGATGGCGGAAGTGACGCTGCCCTGGATGGCATCGCGCTTGGCCTGCGCCCCGGTCAGCGGATATTCCACCATATGGGCGATGCCGCCCAGGGCGACGGACAGGCCGCGCGCCACCCGTTCATGGGTCAGGTTGTCCTGTGTTTCGATCACCGCCAGGGAACCGCAGGCCGCTGTCAGCACCGACGGACAGGCGGAAAGCCCGCGCATGTTGAAAGTGACCATCTGGGATTCCGGGAAGGCCCGGCCCATTCCATCGGCATCCACCACCGGCACGCCCAGCTCGGCAGCGGCGATGAAGGGGGCCAGACCATTGCCGCCGCCAATTTCCACCGGCATCACGGCGGCGATTTTCCGCCCGGTCAACTGTTCCAGCCGGCGCAGAGCGGTGACGGTTTCCCGGCCATTGGGCAGCTTTTCCACCGATACGGTGGGGGCGCCGATCCAGCCGCAGGGGGCGACCAGCGCATCATCATCCAGGTCGCTGGCGGCGATCAGGTCAAAGCCGCCGCTGCGCGCGAACGCGGCTTCGGCCAGCAGCAGGCTGTAATAGGGATCCCCCCCACCGCCGGAGCCGAGAAAGGCGGCACCGCAGGCCAGATCGGCCAGGGTCGCACGATCATCAATGCGCATGCTGCACCTCCGCCGGGGCGGGGGCCGTGGCCGGGCTGGCGAGGTCGCCCACGGCCTTCATCCGCACCTGGGCCGACCGGCCCGGCAGATAGGACAGGAACACTTCTTCCATATCGACAATCTCGATTGTGTCGGCGGCACCGCCAGCGGCGACGACGCGGGCGGTCGCCTCCTCCCGCAGGCGGGCGAGGGCGGTATCGCGGGGAGTGGTGGCGTAATCCACGATCTGTTCGATCTGCGCGCCGATCTGGGCGATGGCGGCACCCACTGCATTGGCAACATCGGCATGGGGCGGGCGGATCACCTGGGCCGCCCCTTTCAGGCTGTCAGATACCAGGAAATGGCCGCCCCCGACGGCGATGATGGTGGCATCGCCGCGTGTGGTTTTCATCCGGTCCACGCCATCGGCCAGCATGGCCTGGATGCGGGTCCAGATACCGTCGCGCACGGGCGCAGACAGGGGGGGAATGCGCGACGGGTCACCGAAGCTGGCCTTGCCGGCGGCAACGGCGATATCGCTGGTTGTCAGGGTGGCGCCACCGAACAGGTACGCCTCGCTGGTGATGCGATAGCCCACGGAATCCGGCCCGACTGTCAGGCTGGCCGGGTCCAGCCGCTCTGCCGGATATAAAGCCGGGTCCAGATGGATGCGGGTGCCGCCACCCAGGCCGATGGCCAGGATGTCCGGCATGCGGAAATTGGTGCGCACGCCGCCAATATCCACGGCGATGGAGCTTTCACGCGGGAAGCCGTTGACCAGCACGCCGATATCGCAGGTGGTGCCGCCGACATCCATGACGATGCCATCCTGCACCCCGGTCAGGAAGGCGGCGCCGCGCATGGAGTTGGTGGGGCCCGACCCGATGGTCATGACGGGATAGCGGGCCGCATGGGCGGCGGAAATCAGCGTGCCGTCATTCTGCGAAATATAGAGCGGGGCGTTCAGCCCCAGATCGCGCAAGGCCCGCTCGAAAGAGGTGACGACATGACCGGCCAGCGTCGTCAGTGCCGCGTTCAGGATGGTGCCGTTTTCCCGCTCAATCAGGCCCAGCCGGCCAATGGCGTGCGACAGGCTGATGCGGGCTTCCGGATATTCCGCCTGCACGATGGCGGCGGCCTGTTCTTCCATCGCGGCATTGATGGGGGCGAAGGCACTGCTGATGGCGATGCTGGTGATGCCCTGGTCGCGGCAGGCGCTTGCGGCGTCGCGCACCTTGGCGGCGTCGAAGGGGGAAATCTCCCGCCCATCCACCTCATACCCGCCGGGCAGCAGGAACAGGGTGCCGCCGATCTGGTCCACCAGTGCCGCGGGCCAGCCGGTCAGGGGCGGCAGCGCCTCCCCCGAGGGGCTGGCAAGGCGCAGGATGCCCACTCGGTCCAGATGTGCGCGTTCCACCAAAGCGTTGGTAAAATGGGTGGTGCCGATCATCACGCTGGTGATGGCGGTGGGCGAGAGGCTGACCTGACCCAGGATGGCCGTGATCGCCGCCGCCACGCCGGAGCTGACATCCGCTGTCGTCGGCTGTTTGGTGGAGGCCACGACCCGCCTGCCGTCGATCAAGACAGCATCCGTGTTCGTTCCGCCCACATCGACCCCAATGCGCACTCCTCAACCCTCCCGATGCCTGTTCTCCCCTGGATTAGAGGGAACGGGCCCCCGCTGCGGCAACGCGCAAAACGGGTGTAAGGGGCGTGGAACGGGTAAGGGGGCCGGAAAGGGCGGGTAACATGGTTGTCATAATGGTCCGCTGTCCGTACCCTTCATTTCGCAGATGCAAAACCTGTCGGGAAGGGTGGTGCCGGATGGAGGATGTGATTGCCGCCAAGTTCGCGCCGCCCGTCTGGATGGGTGATCAGATCCGCCGTGACACGCTGCTGGACCGGCTGGATGGCGCCCTGTCCCATCGCCTGACGCTGATCCAGGCGCCGGCCGGCTATGGCAAGACCAGCATCCTGTCGCAATGGCGTGACCGGTTGGCTGAACGGTCGGTGCGCGCCGTCTGGCTGACGCTGGAGCGTGATGATTGCGATCTGAAACGGCTGGTCCGCTATCTGCTGCTGGCCATCCGGGGGGCGGAGAATGAGGGCGAGGGGCAGGGGCTGGTGGCCGACCTGCCGCCGCGCGCCGCTTTATCCGCCATCGTCAATGAGTTGGCGGGGGAGGGGGCGCCCTTCATCCTGATCCTGGACGATCTGCACCATGCGCAAGGGGAAGGCGTTTCCGACTTTCTGCAGGGCTTGATCCGGCTGGCGCCACCGCATTGCCATTTCGTGCTGGCATCGCGCGATTATCCCTGGCTGGGCCAGACGGTGCTGGCGGCGGCGGAGCAGTTGCTGGAAATCACGGCGCAGGAACTGCGTTTCTCATCGCGGGAAGCGGAAAGCCTGCTGGCCCGTGCCGGTCGCACGCTGGGCGATGAAGATCTGTGCCGGATACTGGACCGCACGGAAGGCTGGCCCATCGCCCTGCAGCTTACCAGCCTGTCCCTGAAGCGCGGTGTGGGCCATGACCGGCTGCTGGCCCAGTCTGGCGGGTCCGGCACCGATCTGGCCCGCTATCTGTCCGAACAGGTGCTGATGACCCTGCCGGACGAGATGCGGGAAATCGTGATCCGCACCGCCCTGCTGGACCGGTTGACCGGCGATCTGGTCAACCTGCTGTGCGACCGGCATGATGGCTGGCTGGTGCTGGAACGGCTGGAACAGCAGGGCGTTTTCCTGACAGCGGTGGCGCCCGACCGGCGGGAATATCGCTATCACCAGCTTTTCGCTGAATATCTGCGCGACCGGTTTGAACGGGCGGACAGCCGCAGCTTTGCCAATCTCCAGCGCCGGGCGGCGGAATGGTTCGCGGAACGGGGCATGGTGGCCGATGCCGTCAACCATGCCATCCTGGCCGGCGATCCGCTGCGGCTGGCGGCGATATTGGAGGAAGCGGGCGGCTGGCGCCTGATCCCCCAGGGCATGCAGGGGGTGGTGGAGCGCGGTCTGGCCCGGTTGCCGCGTGAGATTGTCCGCGCCCGGCCCCGGCTGGCCCTGGCCCAGGTCTATCTGCTGATCAAGCAGGGGGAGTTGGGGGCGGCACGGGTGGCGTTTGACGGGTTCTGCGCCCAGGCGGAAGAAGGGGGCATTTCCGCCGACCTGCGCACGGAAATCCAGGTGGTGGGCGATACGCTGGCCGATTATGAGAACCAGCCCACCGGCTTTGATGATCTGCTGGCGCGCGAGGCCTTGCTGCGCAAACTGCCGGCCAATGACCATCTGGTGCTGGCCAATATCAGCGAGACGGTGGCGGCCAAATATTTCGAGGGTGGTTGGCTGGAGCGGGCCTTGCAGCCGACGCTGGCAGCACGGGAGCATTACCGCGCCTTTGGCTCCCTCTATAGCGAGATTTTTACCCGCTTCCTGGAATCCAGGATCAAGCGGGCCCAGGGCCGGTCCAAGGAGGCGGAAACGATCCTGATCGCCGCCAAGCGGGATATTGTGGAGAATTTTGGCGACCATTCCGATCTCGCCGCCAATTGCAGCGCCTTCCTGGCGGAGATTTATTACGAGCAGGACCGGGTGGCGGAAGCGCGCGACCTGCTGGCCTGGGCGCTGCCGCATATGGAACAGTCGGACGGCTGGGTTGATGTCTATGCCACCGCCTATGGGACGGCGGCCCGGCTTTTTGCCGGGGAAGGGGCTTTTGACGAGGCGTGGGACATTCTCGCCCGGGCGAAACGCACGGCGGCCCGCCGCCGGCTGCAGCAGTTGGAATTGCTGGTCAGTATCGCGGAGGTGAACCTGCACATCATCCATGGCGCGGTGCCGGATGCGGCGGTAGAAGCAGCCGCCCTGGCCGGGATTGATACGCTGGCCGACATGATGGCCACGGAATCCCCGCTCTACCGCCCGGTGGCGGTGGCAGCCTCGCTCTGCCGGGTGAAGCTGCGGCTGTTGCAGGGGGATGTGGAAGCGGCGATGGCGGAACTGGCGCTGTTACGGGCCTGGGCCGACCAGCGCGGTGCCGGCCGGCTGTTGATTGATGTGAATATCCTGACCGCTTTCGGCCATCGCGCCCAAGGATCGCTTGATCAGGCGCGCATCTGCTTTGATGAGGCGGTCAGCATCGCCATGTTCCAGAACATTGTGCGGCCCTTCGTGGAGGCGCGCCGCTTCGTGCAGCCCTGCCTGGATGAAGCCTTGGCCGAGGGGGCGCACCTGGACCGGTTCCGCGCGCAGTATCTGAAAGGGCTGGCCAAGTCCCTGCTGGCCTGCCGCAACAATGTCACCGCCTCTGGCCTGTTCAGCGAGGCGGAGGCCGAGGTGCTGCTGCTGCTCTGCCAGGGCCATTCCAACAAGGAGATTGCCCGCCGGATCGGCATGTCACCGGACACGGTGAAATACCGGCTGAAATCCCTGTTCCGGAAGATCGGCGTCAGCAAAAGGCGGGATGCCGTGCGCATCTCTGCGGAACGCGGCCTGATCCCGGCCCGCACCGTGGCGGCGGACTGAAACAATGGTGTGGTGACCCGTCATCGGCATTTGACCGAACATATAATGACTATATAGTATGTCATTATATCATAGAGGGAGGTGCCAAATGCCGAATACGGTGATGCCCCGCGTTCCACTGGAACAGATGAGCCCCCCGATTGCGGAGGCTTTCCACCGCTGTGTCGAGAAGACCGGAGATGGCACCATCATTGAGGTGATGGCCCACCAGCCCGATATCATGAAATGGTACTTCGACGGGTTTTATGGCGGGGTTTTTTATAACAACCTGCCAGGCATGCGGGTGGATGTGCGCAGTAAGGAATTGCTGCGCATCAAGCTGTCCAAGCAGCATGGCTGCCGCCTGTGCAACCGGTCCAATACGCTGGCCGCCATCGAGGCCGGGATCACGGAAGAGATGATCAATGTGATCGACCAGCCGCAATCCCCGTTATGGAATGACAAGGACCGGGCCGTGATCGCCCTGGCAGAAGAAATGACGCTCCAGAACATGGAAGGGCATTTGTCGGCCGATCTCCATGCGAGGCTGCGTGCCTATTATGATGATGGCCAGATCGTGGAACTGGGCTTTGTCGCTGCCATCCTGACCGGCATCGCCAAATGGATTTTCACCTTCGACATTGTGGACCGGGAAGAGGTCTGCCCCATCGGCAAGCCGACAGCAGCAGCCTGAGCCGGCCAAAAGAAAACGCCGCCGGGAATGAACCCGGCGGCGTGGCGAATGGCCAGTTGGGGGAGTGTTCAGGGATCAGAAGCGGACATTGACGCCAGTGGTGAAGGTCCGGCCGGTCCGCGTCTCGAACAGCGTGTCCTTGCGGGTGCTGTCGATATAGAGACGGTTCTGCTCGTCCGTCAGGTTGGTGGCCTCCAGGATCAGCTTCACCTGGTCGGTCAGGTTGTATGAGGCCGACGCATCCACGAACAGGGTGGAAGCGTTGCCCTGCAGATCGCTGCCCGGCGAGGCCGGGATGCCGCGGATGAAGCTGTCGCGGAAGTTCGCCGTCGCGCGGATGGAGAACTTGTCATCCTCATAATAGACCGTGCCGGACATGGTGTTCTTGGACAGGCCGACCAGATCGGCCGTCGTCGTCACCGTCGGCACCCCGCCGGATGAGGCCAGGATGTAATTGATGGTCGAGGTCACCCGCGTATAGTTCGCCAGCACACCGAAATTGGAGAAGAAGCTGTCCTCCAGGAAGGTGAAGGGAATCTGGGCGTTGATTTCAAAACCCTTCAGCGGACCGCCCGGCGTGTTGAAGGGCTGCGACACGGTGAAAAGCTCGGTCGGGGCGGTGTTCGACCCTTCCAGCAAAGCATCGGGCAGGCCCAACTGGTTGAACGGGATCTGGCTGTTGACGTTCTGGATGAAGCTCTTGATGTCTTTGTAGAAATAAGCGACCGACAGGAGCGAGCCCGGACGGAAGTACCATTCCACCGCCGCATCGAACGTGTTGGCCCGGATCGGGTCCAGATAGGGGTTGTTGACATTGCCGACCCGGGTGACCGGGTTGACGCCGCTGGTCGGCGTCAGCGAGGCCAGTTCCGGCCGCGCCATCACCTTGGCGCCGGATACGCGCAGCAGCACATCGTCGGTCGCTTCCAGCACCAGATTGGCGGACGGCAGCCAGTCATCATAGGAATTCTTGGCTTCCGCATATTGGCCGACCAGATTGGTGGGCGAGGTGGTGCCCGTCGGCGGGGCCACGGCGATATAGCCCGACGCCAGCATGTTGGTCTTCACATAGCGCATGCCGATATCGCCGCGCACCGGCCAATCCATGGTCGGCAGCAGGTCGAAGGTGCCCATGACATAAGCACTCTTCACCCGTTCGCGCACGCCGCCGGCAGGAGCGCCGCATTCGATCCCGCAGGACCGGATGCTGTCCGTGTCAAACAGGTCGGCGAACTTCTCGTAATCAATGGCGGCCCAGCTACCGGGCGCGCCATCGCCCCACAGCTTGTCCACGCCAGTGATCTGGCGGGTGATGGAGCCAAGCGTGGTGCCAGCGGGCAGCGACTGCACGGCAGTGTCTGCCAGATACTGACGCAGATTGATGAAGCTGTAATCGCTTTCCCGGAACTGGCCGCCGGCCTTCAACGTATAGCCGTCCGCCACCGACCAGGCGCCATTCAGTTCTACGGTCGTATTGTCGGTCTTGCGTTCCAGCGGCATGCCCTGCGGGCTGAAGCCGCCGGTCACCGTGCCGTCAGCCAGCGCCGGGCCATAGGCGAAATTGGCCGGGTTTGCGACATCGAAGCCGAAGCCCAGCTTGGGCGTGGTGCCGCCGTCGCGGAAGTCGATGGAGAAATTATCCGTGTCGATCGCGTCCATGAAGGTCTGGAAGCGTTTCTTCCCGGCATAGACGGAGCGGTTAAAGCCCAGGAGACCGGTGATCTCGAACTTGTCGCTGAATGCGTGACGGAAATCGACATTGGCCTGCTTGAAGGTGGTGGTGAAATGATCCACCAGCCCTTCGGAACGCACATCCACCCCGTCGAACAGCCCATAGACCAAGGAGCCATTCTGGTCGAACTGGATGTCCTTCACCGAGGTCATGGGCTGACCATTATTGGTGATGGAGCGGGCGAAGGAGACAGCCGCGATGTAATTGTCGCGACGGGTCACGTCGAAGCGGGAATAAAGCCCGTCGAAGGAGATTTCCGTATCGTCGCTGGGCTTATATTGCAGGGTCAGGGTGGCGCCGATGCGTTCCTGGTCCTGTTCGGAATTCAGATAGCGCGGCAGGCGCGGCAGGAAGGCGCCGCTGCCCGGCGTGTTGGGCAGATCATCCCGGCGCAGGGCGGCGATGGTGTTATAGGCTGCCACCGTGCCCGTGCGCGGGTTGTTGGTGGAGCACATGGTGCTGGTCGCACCCTTGGCGCCCGGTGTGGGGGCGATGGGCGTGATGCCGATGGGCGTGCAGAACATGCCGTTGGCATTGGCCGACAGGATATCCACGGCGGAATAACCGACCTCGCGGATGGTGCGATCCTGATAGGCCAGCGACGCCAGGACGCCAAACTGGTTGTCGCTGCCGAACTTGTGGCTCACCAGCATCGAGGCGCGGGGGTCAACATCCTTGGAGACCGTGTTGTAGATGCCCTTGGCCGTGCCGGTGAAGATGGTGTCTTCACTGAAATCGAACGGCTTGGGGGCCTTCAGGTCCACGGTGGCGCCCAGGGAGCCCTCTTCCACATCTGCCGACGGGGTCTTGCGGACCGACAGGGCCGAGAAGATTTCCGTGGAGAAGACGTTGAAGTCGAAGCTGCGGCCCGCATTGCCGGCGCCGTAAATATCCGACGAACCGGTCTGGGCCGACCCTTCCATCCCATTGATGCGCACGCGGGTGAAGCCGGCACCCAGACCGCGCACGGAGATGTTGCGGCCTTCGCCGCCATCACCACGCGCCAGCGCCACGCCGGGCACGCGCTGCATGGATTCGGCCAGATTGCTGTCGGGGAACTTGCCGATATCTTCCGCCACGATGCTGTCGATGGCGGCGGTCTCATTTCGCTTCTGGTTCAGCGCGCTGGTGAGCGAGGCGCGGAAACCGGTAACGACGATTTCGTCCAGGCTCTCCGCCTCGCCGCTGACCGATTGGGCCAGGGCCGGCGTCGCGGCGGCGGACAGGGCGACAGTCAGGGCCAGCAGCGACACACCCCGGCGTCGCGCTTGGCGATGGATCATCTTGAGCATTCTCTTCCCTTCTCTTCACACTTCTCGGCGAATTATATTATTTATAGTCACTTTAAGGTGCGTGACCCCCTCAGGGTAACTTCGTAGGTACGGTGCCTGTGTTGCGATGATGAACGTGGTCCACTTGTCAGCCAGGATCTGTGTGTCATCCGTGCTGGTACAGGGGATGGTATCGGGTGACAGGTGTGTGGTGCCTGGATGCCTTCTTGAATTGCGGGATGACGCAAAGCCCCGATTATGAAGACACCGGTGTCCATTTCCTGCCCCAAAGGCCCGCGCCTTGCGGGCGCTGGTAATGGGGTGGTTTCTACCATCCGATATTAGCCGCCCTGATCAGAAATCCCCCTTATTTGACTGACAATTCAAGGCAAACAGCCGCGCGTAACCGTCCTTTACTGCCAAGGACGCCGAGGGATTATAAGTATGATTTTTTCCGGGAGCAATAGTCAATTTTTAGGGTTTGTGATTGTAACAAGATTACCGATTCTGGTTACCAAGTGAAGATCGGAACGATTATTTCAAAGGTTAATGTAAAACCTGCTGCACTGCGGAAAACCCTCTTCATCCCATATGGTGGGCTGGGCTTTGTTCGCCACGAATAGGTAATTATATGACAAATAAGGTTGTCCTCGTCCAGGCAGATTGATACAGGTGACAGACAGAGACCCGATCCCGGTGCGGCCTTACGTAGCGGAAAAAGGGGTATGTTAGGGGGGATTGCTGATGAAAGCCGTGACGCGGATCGCCGCTTTTCTGCTGGCCATGACGTTGACACCGGTGGCCGGGCTGGCGCAGGACGGGCTGCTGGATAAGGGCTGGTCCTTTACCCGGGTGGAGGATGGGCGCAACGCCGCGCACCCGCTCGCCAATGCTGAGTGGGAGACAGTGTCCCTTCCCCATACGACCCGGCTGGAACCGCGCATCGTCAATGACCAGTGGCAGGGCATCGCCTTTTATCGCCGCGATATCGAGGCGCCGCAGGATTGGCAGGGCAAGGCCGTGCTGCTGCGGTTCGAGGCGGCGATGAATGTGGCCGAGGTCTGGCTGAACGGCACGCAGATTGGCCGGCATCTGGGCGGCTATCTGCCCTTTACGCTGGACCTGACACCGCATCTGCGGCTGGGGCAGCCCAACCGCCTGCTGGTCCGGCTGGATAACCGCGATAATCCCATCACCGGGCCGAAGCCGCTGAAGCAACTGGATTTCAATAGCTATGGCGGGCTTTATCGGGAGGTGCGGCTGCTGGTAAAGCCCGCGGTGCATCTGACGGATGAGATGCTGGCCGACCGGGTGGCCGGGGGCGGGCTGTTCATCACCTATCCGCAAGCCGATGCACAGGCAGCGACGGTGGCGATTGCCGCCGATATCCGCAACATTGCCCCTACCGCCCGCATTGCCACCGTGCGGCACGAGTTGTTTGACGGTCAGCGCAAGGTGGGGGAGGCGGTAGAGACATTGCCGCTGGAAGCCGGTGCCACGCGGCGCAGTGCCGTGACGATCCGGGTGGAAAAGCCGGCGCTCTGGTCGCCGCGCCATCCCAACTTGCACCGGCTGGTTACCCATATCAGCGCGGATGGGGAGGAGGAGCGGGTGGAAACCCGCATCGGTATCCGCCGCCTGTCCATCGCCAAGGATGGTCTGCAGATCAATGGGGAGAAGCTGTTCCTGCGCGGGGTGAACCGGCATCAGGAATATCCCTATGTCGGCTATGCACTGTCACCCCTGGCCGATTACCGCGATGCCAAGCGCATCAAGGAGGCGGGGTTCGATTATGTCCGCCTGTCGCATTATCCCCATTCTCCCGCCTTCATGCGTGCGGCGGATGAGTTGGGGCTGGTGGTGATGGATGCCATTCCCGGCTGGCAATATATCAATCCCGATCCGGCCTTCCGCGCCCAGGTGCTGAAGACCTGCCGCGACATGATCCGCCGCGACCGCAACCATCCCAGCGTCATCGCCTGGGAATGCTCCCTGAATGAAACGCAGATGCCCCTTGATCTGGTGCGGGATTTCCATGCCATCGTGAAGGCGGAATATCCGGGCGACCAGAGCTGGTCAGCCGGCTGGCAGGATGATGGCTATGACATCTATCTCCAGGCCCGCCAGCACCGGCTGAAACATTACACACCCTCGCCCCGGCCCTATTTCGTCTCCGAATATGGCGACTGGGAATATTATGCGCAGAATGCCGGTTTCCATCAGCATGGCTGGGCCGATCTGAAGCCGGCGGAACGATCCTCCCGCCAGTCGCTGGCCGATGGCGAAGCCCGCCTGTTGCAGCAGGCGACCAATGTGGTTGAAGCCCATACGGATAATCTGGGCACCCCGGCTTTGGCCGACAGTTACTGGGTGATGTATGATTATAACCGCGGCTATGCCGAAGATCTGGAACTGTCCGGGCTGATGAGCCTGGAGCGGCTGCCCAAGTTCCTTTACTGGTTTTTCCGCAGCCAGCGTGACGCAGCGGAAGCCTCCCCCCGCTATGAAAGCGGGCCGATGGTCCATATTGCCAGTCACTGGCTGCCCGGCTCCGCCCCGCAGGTGCGTGTCTTCACCAATGCGGACAGTGTGGAACTGTTCCTGAATGGCCGGTCGCTGGGTGTTGCCAAGCCGGATGCCGCGGGCTGGCTGGCCCATCCGCCCGTGACCTTCGATACGGGGGGCTTTACCCCCGGCACCCTGCTGGCCGTTGCCTTTATCGACGGGCGGGAGGTGGCGCGGCACAGCGTTACCACGCCCGGCGTACCAGCCGCCGTGGCTGTGACGCTGGATGATGCCGGGGTGCCGCCTGTGGCTGACGACCTGATCTTCGTGCGCGCCACAGTGACCGATGCCGCCGGTAACAAGGTGCCGGATGCCGGCCATAGCGTGACCTTCCAGGCAGAAGGGGATTATGCCCTGATCGGGCCGGGGGTGATGGTGGCGGAAGGGGGCATTGCCTCCATGCTGGTGCGCGTTCTGAAGGCGAACCCGCAGGGCACCATCACCGCCACGGCGGAAGGTCTGTCAACCGGGCGCCTGCCTTAAGATTAAGACAGGCGCCCGGTAGGACAGCCTGTCAGGATGGCCGCATCACCACCTTGATGCAGCCATCCTGTTTCTCCCGGAAGGCGCGATAAAGCTCAGGCCCCATATCCAGGCCGGCGCGATGGGTGATGACGAAGGAGGGATCGACATCGCCCGCCACCACCTTTTCCAGCAGGGGCCGCAGGTAGCGGTGGGTATGGGTCTGGCCGGTGCGTACCGACAGGCCCTTGTTCATCAGGGCGCCGAACGGCACCTTGTCCAACAGGCCGATATAGACACCGGGGACCGACAGGGTGCCGCCCTTGCGGCAGCACATGATGATTTCCCGCAGCACATGCGGCCGGTCGGTGCCAAGCGCCACCAGCGTTTTCGCCTTGTCCAGCACGGCATCAAAGGCACCGCCGGCATGGGCCTCCGTGCCCACGCAATCAATGCACCGGTCGGGGCCGCGCCCGCCCGTCATTTCCATCAACGCATCATAAATATCGGTTTCGGCGAAATTCAGCGTCTCCGCCTTGCCATAGCGCGCGGCCATGGTGAGCCGTTCCGGCACCCGGTCGATGGCAATGACACGGGCCGCCCCCATCAGCCACGCGCTCTGGATGGCGAACTGGCCGACGGGGCCGCAGCCCCATATCGCCACGGTGTCGCCGGGCTCAATCTCCGCATTTTCCGCCGCCATATAGCCGGTGGGGAAGATATCGGACAGGAACAGCACCTGTTCATCATCCAGCCCGTCCGGCACCTTGATGGGGCCGACATCGGCATAGGGCACGCGGATATAATCCGCCTGCCCGCCGGCATAACCGCCCAGCATGTGTGAATAGCCGAACAGCCCGGCGGGGGAATGGCCCATCGCCTTTGCCGCCATTTCTGCATTGGGATTGCTGCGGTCGCAGAGGGAGAACAGCCCCTTGCGACAGAAGAAGCAATCGCCGCAGGAAATGTTGAACGGGATCACCACCCGGTCGCCGGGCCGCAGATTGGTCACCTCCCAGCCCACCTCCACCACCTCGCCCATGGTTTCGTGCCCCAGCACGTCGCCATGTTCCATGGTCGGCATATAGCCATCATACAGGTGAAGATCGGAGCCGCAGATCGCGCAGCTTGTCACCTTGATGATGGCATCGCGCGGATTTTCGATTTTGGGGTCGGGAACCGTGTCGTAACGGATGTCGCCTTTGCCATGCCAGCACAGCGCCTTCATCGTCATCTTCCCTTCTGGTGGTGACCAAGCGGCTGAACAGAATTTCTTTAAGGAAACGGCGGCAGATCAGGTCCGTTCCGGATTAAATGAAGTCTCGCCGGCCAAAAAAGGGCGTGGCGGCGAATGCGGGGTGCTCCGGATGGAAACGGGGTGCGGCGGGAACGGGGCTGCTGTTGGCCGGGTTTCCCAGGCATCACGACAGTACGCGGTCAGCCGCGACGGCAGCCGATCTGCCGTTGCACGACCGCCCTTATTGCAGGGAGAGCGACCCCATGACCGGTACCGGCGAGAGCATTTCCATCTGGATGGACCCCATCGCCCCGCAGGCGCCCAGCCAGCGCGCCATGCCGCATCCGGGGGAGCCGCCGACGTCATCCGGTCTGGACCGGGATTCCGCCCTGGCATTTGCGCCTTACACCCTGGCACGGGGGGAGGATGCGCGCGTGGCCGATGTGGTGGTGGTGGGTGCCGGGCTGGCTGGGCTGACAGTGGCCTATCTGCTGCTGAGAGAAGGGCGGCAGGTTCTGGTCATCGACAAGGACGGCCCGTCCCAGGGGGAAAGCGCCCGTACCACGGCGCATCTTTCCTGTGTGATTGATGATGGTCTGGTCTTTCTGGAAGGGCAGGTCGGGGAAGAGGGGGCGCGGCTGGCCGTGCAAAGCCACGCCGCCGCCATTGACCGGATCGAACGGCTGGTGAATGAGGAAGGGATCGACTGTGATTTCCGCCGGGTGGATGGCTGGCTGATCCCGGCCAGGTCGGAGGATGCCGATTATATCCGCGATGAGTTGGCGGCGGCCCACCGGCTGGGCCTGTTGGATGCCAGCCTTCGCGATGATCTGGTGCTGGGCGGGCGCAGGCTGGCGCCGTCCATCCGCTTCCCGCTGCAGGCGCAGTTTCACCCGGTGAAATACATGGCGGCGCTGGCGTGTATCATCCAGGACCGCGGCGGGTTGATTGTGCGCGGGCAGCAGGTGACAGGCGTGGAGGGGGGCGAATATGCCACCATCCGCCTGGCCGATGGCCGGGCGTTGAAATCCAGGGCCTGTGTGGTGACAACCAACAGTCCCATCGTGGATAAATATGCCATCCACACCAAACAGGCGCCCTACCGTACCTATGCTGTGGCGCTGACATTGCCGCCGGGCGCGGTGACCCCGGCCCTTTGGTGGGATACGGCAGAGCCCTATCATTATATCCGCCTGCAGCCGGGAACGGGGGAAGACCTGCTGATCGTGGGCGGGGAGGACCATAAGACGGGGGAGGCCGATGATATGGATGCCCGCTTCCACCGGCTGGAAATGCTGGCCCGTGACTTTTTCCCCCAGGTGGGGGAGGTGCGGCACCGCTGGTCGGGCCAGGTGCTGGAGCCGTTTGACGGTCTGGCCTTTATCGGCCGCGATCCCGCCAACACGGCCAACATCCTGATCGCCACGGGTGATAGCGGCATGGGTATAACCCATGGCACCATTGCCGGCATGCTGCTGACCGATCTGTTGCAGGGGCGGGCTAACCCGTGGGCGGACCTTTACGACCCGTCGCGCAAACCGCTGCGCAACCTGAAGCGCGCGGTGAAAGAGAATTTCGACGCGATGCGGGAGATGATTGCCGGCTCCATCGCTGAGACGCCGGCCATGGCCGCCATCCCGCCCGGCTCTGGTGCCGTGGTGCGGATGGGGGGCGAGAAGGTGGCGGCCTATGTGGATGAGGAAGGCGGGGTCACCTGCGTTTCCGCCACCTGCACCCATCTGGGCTGCACGGTGCAATGGAACCCGCTGGAGAAAAGCTGGGACTGCCCCTGCCATGGCAGCCGCTTTGCCATTGATGGTGCCGTGCTGGCCGGCCCGGCCACGGCACCGCTGGCCCCGGCAGAGCAGCAGCCGGGTTGAGAAAGCGATGAAGCCACAGCGCCCCGGTGGCAGGGGCGGGAATGATCTGTTAACTTATCTGACTATCGTATGCCGACGCTGAGCGGCGAGGGGGGCCCCCGCCCCCTGTCGCCCGCGTCGATGGTAATGGTCAGATCATCCCCATGGCGCCAAATATCAAAATGACGGATATCGCCCGGCTGGCGGGCGTGTCGGTTTCCACCGTGTCGCGGGCGCTGTCCGGCAGTTCGCTGGTGCCGGAGGCGAAGCGGGAAGAGATATTGGCGCTGGCCAATGAACATGGCTATGTCATCAACGAGCAGGCGCGCAATCTGCGCCTGAAGAAGACCCGTACCATCGGCGTGGTGATCCCGTTGGGGCACGAGGTGGGGCAGTTGATCTCTGACCCGTTCTTCATCGAGCTGTTCGGCCGGCTGGCGGACGAAATCACGGCGCGCGATTATACCGTGCTGCTGTCCAAGGTGGCCAAGCCGGAACCGGGCTGGCTGGACCGGTTGATCCAGTCCCGCAAGGCCGATGGCCTGATTGTCATCGGGCAGAGCGACCAGCACGCGGCGTTGAACGAGGTTGCCCGCGATTATCTGCCCCTGGTGGTCTGGGGCGCGCATCTGCCCAGCCAGACCTATTGCTCCGTCGGGTCGGACAATATTGGCGGCGCGCGGGTGGCGGTGGAACATCTGATCCGCAAGGGCCGGCGGCATATCGCCTTTCTGGGCGTGCCGCTGCTGCCGGAGGTGGGGTTGCGCTATGAGGGCTATCGCCGGGCGCTGACCGCCGCCGGCATTACGGAAGATCCGGCCCTGATGGCGCCGGCCCATTTCACCGTGGATACGGCCTATGACACGGTGCGCAGCCTGATTGAGAGCAAGACCCGGTTTGATGCCATCTTCGCCGTGTCGGACGTGATCGCCATCGCGGCGATCAAGGCGCTGAACGCCGCCGGGCTGCGGGTGCCGGAGGATGTGGCTGTTGTCGGCTTCGATGATATCAACATCGCCGCCTATGTCAGCCCCACCCTCAGCACCGTGCGCCAGGATCTGGCGCGTGGGGCCAAGGTGATGATTGACCTGCTGTTCCGCCGGATGGAGGGGGAGGATACCCCCTCCGCCACCATGGCGGCAGAACTGGTGGTCCGCCAGTCCAGCGGGGCCTGATCAGCGGAAAATCCACACGATCACAGCCGTCAGCACCAGCAGGGCCGCCCCCTGCACCCGGTAATTCTGCCAGAGCGGTTGACCGCGCAGCGACTGGGTTTCGGCATCGAAATCGGCGCGGGTCCACATAAGGGTGCGGGCCTTGGCCCGGTCGGGCGGGGCGGTCAACAGGCTGGCCAGGATCACCGCGGCCAGCGACAGGGCGAACAGCAGCGTGGCCGCCAGCAGGAAATGCAGATGGATAGTGCCTGCCACCTGTATGCCGTAGAACAGCAGACCGCCGGCCACCAGCCCCACCACCACGCCGGCACGGGCACCGGCCACATTGGCCCGGTCCCAGAAAATGCCGGCCAGGAACAGGGCCACCACGGGCGGCACGGCATAGGCCAGCACGGCCTGGAGATATTGCCACAGCGTATCGGTCATGCTTTCCACCACCGGCACCCAGGCGACCGACAGCACCATGAAGCAGAGCGTGGTGATGCGCCCGATCCGCACCAGGGCCGTTTGCGACACGTCCGGCTTGAAACGGCGCACAAAATCCATGGTGACGAGGGTGGAGGCGGAATTGAAGGTGCTGGCGATGGACGACATGATGGCCGCCAGGAAACCCGCCACCACAATGCCGATCACGCCCACGGGCAGCAGATCAAAAATCAGCGTCGGATAGACCAGATCGGCCCGTTCCAGATTGGGATACATCAGGATGGCGGCGGAACCCGGCAGCACCATCAGGAACAGCACCGGCAGTTTCAACAGCCCGGCAAACAGGCTGCCCCAGCGGCCATGGTTCAGATCCTTGGCCGACAGCACGCGCTGAACCATGAACTGGTTGGTACACCAGAAATACAGCCCGATCAGCGGCACGCCGGAAATCAGCCCCGTCCAGGGCAGGTTCTCATCCCCTGCCGGGCGGATCAGGCTCATCTTCTGCGCATCCACGCCGGCCATCACGGCATCCCAGCCGCCGGCCTTATCAAAGGCGAACAGGGCCACGAAGATGGACGCCCCGCACAGGATCACCGCCTGCACCACCTCTGTCACCAGCACGGCCTTCAACCCGCCGGCAGCGGTATAGGCCCCGGCGGCCAGCGCCAGCAGCCCGGCGATCTGCCACAGCGGCACATCGGGGAAGATCAGCTTGAACATTAGCGCCCCGCCGAACAGGGTGCCGGCCGTATCCACCACGATGTTGAGGAAGATGGTCAGACCGGAGAAATAGAGCCGGATGGACCCGTCAAACCGGCGTTCCAGAAATTCCGGCATTGTATAAACCTGACTACGCAGGATGACAGGCAGCAGGAACAGACAGAAGAAGACCAGCACGATGCTGGCCATCCATTCATAATTATAGACGGAAATCCCCGTGGCATAAGCCGCACCCGCCAACCCGATCAGGGTGGTGGAGGAAATGTTGGACGCCAGCAGCGCCAGCCCGATCGTAGGCCATGTCGAACTGCGCGAAGCCAGGAAATAATCTGTGGCCGTCTTGGACTGGCGCGAGGCAAACAGCCCCAGCGCCACGATGGCGGCCAGATAGACCCCGATAATGGTGGCATCCAGCCCCGAAAGCTGGCCGAACCCTTGCGGCATGGCGCGTTTTCTCCCCCGATGGACTTGAGAGGGCGGTGGGTTCCGCCCTGGTATTAGGGTGGATCATACGCGGGGGGAGGCGGATTTGCAAACGATTGCATGAAGATTTTATGGCGTGCAGATTTTTGCTTGCGCGCCATCTGGGTCTTTACGAAAGTTGAGATGGCGACTGGAGGTCGACATAGCAAGATATGCGCTGTCGGGCGGTGCATGCTACTGTATAGATGCTCTGATGGGCAATTGTTCAGCATTCTATATGGATCTAATCTACCAAATTACATCTAGATCATCGTCATAGCGTATCTTATGCATGATGGCTTGCATGTTGTGTTCGGGGAGTATGCGGGTAACCCGCTTTTTATTCACTTCGTATCCCGGATAGGGATCATCGATCACCTGCTCGAAGAATTCACGATATCGGTCTTCAAGCCGATTTGCAATTTCGCCCAGGAATATATGGACCGTCTCATAGTCGGAAATAACAACCGCTGGTTCATTTAAATTTTCTAAATTATTAAAAAACCTTACGATATTATCACCGCCTTCAACGAAAAGAGGTCGACGTCCATCAAAATATACTGTTTCAATTTGTTCACGTATAGGATCTATGTTGCCGTGGATAGCAAAATTTCGCTTGTCCATCACACGTTTGAAGTCTCCATAAACAGTACTAGTCTGGTCTATTGGCTCTCGGAAACCATGGCAATTCTCTGAAAGGTTTCTGATGCGCTCTGGAATACTAGAACGTATAAATGCCTCGTAGGTAGATCGGTCGTTGCGCACCTCATCTTTACAAAAAATAAGAATGATCATGTTTATGAAGGCTTCGGCCATTACCGGCGTCATTAGCTTGAGTTTCAAACAGTCTCCATACAGATTGTCTGACCGTTTGCCTAGCCGCTTGATGTCTGAAGTATAACGCCGCAAAGAACGTTTTCTGGTGATTGCCGGAAGGGGATGCATTGAAGAGGTATCAAGAATTGCTTGGTGTATCTCGGCACAAAGATTGGCCAAGGCATAGTACTTATTCTGGAATACAACAAATTTTTCAAAGCTACGCATCACCTCTGATTTTGCACGACCGATGCGACTGAAGTCTGCCTTAAGGGCTAGGATAAGGTTTTGCCAGTCAGTATCGCGCAAGAATTCAGAGATATGGAAATGGATATCCCGCGAGGTGCCAGCGATATACACATCGACGCCATCGGCTTTTAGATTGAAGTCCCAGTGAATCCAGTTGTCGCTATCGTCCCTACGCAGGAAACTCTGGAAGCCGTTGGGGGGGCCGAACCGGGCTCGTAGGTACGCATAGACATCGACAGGTTTGAGATAGGTGCGCACGATCAGAAAGGCGCTATTTTTTGATTTCATTTTCCCAGGCTTCCGACCATAGAAAGCCGCGATCTCTTTTCGTGTGGCGCATACCCAGGACGTGACGTCTATTGATTTTACCACGCTATATGTCCGCTCATTTCTGAGCTGTCTTCCACTCTTCATTTTGCGGCGGCTTCAGCCTAGCGCGCAATAATCATGTCGCCCGCAACTTCATCATCAGCTAAGATAATCAGGAACAAGCACCGTTGGTCCTGCATAGATGCCTCCACGCCCATTGACTGATTTCGAGGCTCCCATTGCAAAGGCCGTTGTCGAACTCGGCTTGATGCAGGGTTGGGAGTTTGCAGCCTTCCTTGAGACGTCAAGAGGCAAGTTGATCGAGATTCGTACCCTCATGCGGAAGGATGGGGCTGATCCAAGCCAGGATGTGCACGCTAAAGCGGCGGCAGGTGCGCCGATCGTCGTTCACCACAACCATCTCTCACAGGAATCTCTCAGCTTTGCCGATTGGAACGGCCTAGCGACTATATTCGATGAGACATTTGCTCACTGTGCAGATGGTACGATCTATTGGGGTCGCGTGCTAAATCCCTGTTATGTCAAGAAAATCGTTTTCTGTTCGGCGCAGAAGGTTTCGATGGATGCCGAAAACCATCTTTTTATTATCCTAAATAATAATCCTAATTGGACAAGTAGTGCGGCGGAAACAGCCAGCTTCTTCCGAAAGGAAGTCATTAACCGTGCCATGCGCCTGCGTAATTTCGTGGATTACGAATACTCATGGGGAAAGAAGCTTCTCCCATGCGGCGTAGTTGGCGCAACGTCGGCATACCCTGCCGGAGTGAATGGAAGTAAGATAAACGATTTTATCGATCAGGCAGCGACTCAGTTGGCCCCACTCCTCTAGGGTTAATCCCATGGTGAGCCTGAGGTTAACTGCTGCGAGCGAGCGTTGCTTTAGGTGGTTTGGCCCCAAAGAGATGAAAAGGATAACGACTCACCCCAACCTATCCAAAATCACACTTGCAATCGTTTGCAATCCCCCTATCATCACTCTCGAAGCAAAGGGCGCCGAGCAACGGGGCCCGTATTGACCATCCGGTCTTTGAGGGAGTGAGTCGATCATGAAGAGCAGTTTGTTGCGTGCGTCCGCTATGGGCGCAGCGCTGGCCGCGTGCGGCCTTTCCGTGGCGCAGGCCCAGGATATCCAGGGCACTCAGGTGGCGCAGGCCGCCCCGGCGGCTGATAATGCGGTGCCGGTGAATGACGGTCTGCTGCTGGATGAAATCGTGGTGACCGCCGTGGTCAGCCAGACCTCCAAGATGCGCAGTTCCGTCTCCGTCTCCGCCCTGTCGGCGGATGATCTGCTGCAATCGGCACCGCGCAGCACAGCCGAGATTTTCCGCAATATTCCCGGTATCCGGTCGGAATCCAGTGGTGGCGAAGGCAATGCCAATATCGCCGTGCGCGGGTTGCCGGTGGCCGCCGGTGGTGCCAAGTTCCTGCAATTGCATGAAGATGGCCTGCCGGTCATGGAATTTGGCGATATCGCCTTTGGTAACGCCGACATCTTCCTGCGCGCCGATGCCAATGTGGCACGGGTGGAGGCGATCCGGGGTGGCTCTGCCAGCACGCTGGCCAGCAACTCCCCCGGCGGCGTGATCAACTTCATCTCCAAGACCGGTGACAAAGAGGGCGGCAGCTTCGCCATCACGCGCGGGCTGGATTATGACACCACGCGCGGCGATTTTGAGTTTGGCGGCTCGCTGGGCGATGACTGGACGGCCCATATTGGCGGCTTCTACCGCGAGGGTGAGGGCGCGCGGAACGCCAATTACACGGCGGAGAGCGGCGGGCAGGTGAAGGCGAACCTGACGCGGAACTTCGAGAATGGCTATGCGCGGGTCTATTTCAAATATCTGAATGACCGTGCCGCAGGCTATCTGCCGCAGCCCGTGCTGATCAGCGGCACCAACAGTGATCCCAAGATCCGCTCCATCGCCGGTTTCAGCATACTTGATGACAGTTTGCACACGCCCAATTTCCTGACCAATGTCGGGCTGGATGGCAACAATAACCCCCGCACCAGCAGCCTGAAGGACGGGATGCACCCGGTTTCCACCGCTGTGGGGGCGGAGTTCAAGTTCGATCTGGCCGATGGCTGGTCGGTCGCCAACAAGCTGCGCGTGGCCGATACAAGCGGCCGTTTCGTCAGCCCCTTCCCGCAGGAGGTGATGGGCGCCCAGGCCCTGGCCACCGCCATCGGCGGGGCCGGCGCCACCCTGCGCTATACGGACGGCACCAGCATCGGCAACCCGGCCAGCCTGAATGGCAACGGGCTCGCCTCACGGGTGGCTTTGTTCGATGTGGAGATCAATGATTTCTCCAACCTTGCCAATGATTTCAAGCTGACCAAGAGCATTGTCAGCGGCGAAAGCGTGATCGACCTGACCGCCGGCTATTACAAGGCCCGCCAGAATATCGAGATGGACTGGCTGTGGAATACCTATGTGATGGATGTGAAGGGTCAGGATGGTCGGCTGCTGGATGTCTATGACAGCAACGGGCAGAAGCTGACCAGCAATGGCTTGCTGGCCTATGGCGTGCCGCTGTGGGGCAATTGCTGCACAAGGCGCTATGACACCCAGTACGATATCGACGCGCCCTATGTGTCGGCGGCGTGGGAGATGGGAAGCTGGAACCTGGACGGCTCTCTCCGTCGGGACGAGGGCAGGGCGCGCGGCACCTATACTGCCAGCCGTCAGGCGACGGTGGATGTGAACCGCGACGGCGTGATCTCCGCGCCTGAACGGTCCGTCTCCGTGATCGACAGCGCCAACCCGCAACTGGTGAATTATGACTGGGGCTATTGGTCCTGGTCGGTTGGTGCCAACTATATGATCAACCCTGATCTGGCGGCCTTTGCCCGCGTCAGCCAGGGCGGTCGCGCCAATGCGGACCGGCTGCTATTCGGCCGTGTGCGGGCCGATGGCTCCGTCGCCAAGGAAGATGCGGTCGATATGGTGGACCAGTACGAGGCGGGCCTGAAATGGCGCGGTGACGGGATCAGCCTGTTCGCCACCGCGTTTTATGCCAAGACGCAGGAACAGAATTTCGAGGCCACCAGCCAGCGCTTCTTTGACCGCACCTATGAGGCCAAGGGCATCGAGCTGGAAGCATCTTACCGGTATGACGGGTTCCTGCTGACCGGTGGCGCCACCTGGACGGATGCGGAAATTTCCAAGGATGCGCTGACGCCCGCCTTCAAGGGCAATACGCCCCGCCGGCAGGCCAAGCTGATCTATCAGGTGACGCCATCCTACAGCTATGACGTCTTCACCATCGGCGCCAACATCATCGGCACCACCAAATCCTACGCCCAGGATAATAACGAGCTGGTGATGCCCGGCTATGCCCAGGTCAACCTGTTCGGCGATGTGTCCATCACCGAGGGGCTGTCCCTGTCGGTCAATGTCAACAACCTGTTCAATGCCAAGGGCCTGACGGAAGCCGAGGAAGGCAGCATCGTCGAGGGCGTGGATAACATCATCCGCGCCCGGTCCATCAATGGCCGCTCCAGCACCGCTACCCTGAAATACACGTTCTGACGGTGTGGTGCGACCGGCCGGGGCGGTTTCCTCCCCGTTTCCCCGGCCGGATTTTCCTGATGCGACCCCCGCTGCCAAGGCGGGGGTTCTTGTGCTTTCAAATAAAAGCGAGACCGTGCCGATGTCCGCCTTTCCCCTGGCCCTTTCCGATGATGCCAGCCTTGATACAGGGCTGGCCGACCGTATCGACCGGCATTGGCCCCATGTGCTGGCCGCCCTGCGCCCGCTTTATGGGCAGGGGGCGTGGGAACGCCTGCTGGCCGCCCGGCTGGTCGACGCCGCCCGGCAACGCCCGGCCGACCTGCGGGCCCTGGATCAGCAGCGCGTGGACGCGCCCGACTGGTTCCAGCGGCCCGAAATGGTGGGCTATTGCACCTATATCGACCGGTTCGCCGGCACGCTGGCCGGCACAAGATCAAGGCTGGATGAACTGACGCGCCTGGGCGTCACCTATTTCCACCCGCTGCCGCTGTTGAGGCCTTGTGAGGGCGACAGTGATGGCGGCTTCGCCGTGGCGGATTTCCGCCAGGTGGACCCCAAGCTGGGCACGATGGATGATCTGCGGGCGCTTGCCGCCGACCTGCGCGGGCGCGGCATCAGCCTGTGCTTGGATATCGTCTGTAACCACACGGCAGACAGCCATCCCTGGGCCCTGGCGGCGAAGGCGGGCGACCCCGCCTTCCGTGATTTCTACCATGTGGTGGAGAATGCGGCGGATGTGGCGGCACTTGAGGCGCATCTGGGACAGGTATTCCCACAGACGGCACCGGGCAATTTTACCTTTGTGCCGGAAATGGGCGGCCATGTCTGGACCACCTTCTACCCGTTCCAGTGGGATTTGAATTACGCCAATCCCGCCGTCTTTATCGAGATGGTGGATGTGCTGTTCTATCTGGCCAACCAGGGTGCGGAGGTGTTCCGCCTGGATAGCGCGCCGTTTTTGTGGAAGCGGGCGGGCACGGATTGCCGGGGCCTGCCGGAGACGCATCAGGTGGTGCGGGCCTGGCGCGCCCTGCTGGCCATCGTCGCCCCCGCCGTGGCCCTGAAAGCCGAAGCGATCGTCGGGCTGGATGAGGTATTGCCCTTCCTGGGCGATGCCGAACGGCCGGAATGCCATCTGGCCTATAATAACAGCGCCATGACGGCACTGTGGGCGGCCCTTGCCACGGGCGATGCACGGCCGTTGGCGCACTGCCTGGAAGATGCGCTGGCGCGTCCGGCGGATGCAGGCTGGCTGACCTATGTCCGCTGCCATGATGATATTATCTGGGCGGCCCTGGGCGGGGTAATCCCCAAGGAGCGGCTGGCCTGGATTTCCGATTTCTATGCCGGGAAGGTGCCCGGCTCCTTCGCCGATGGCAGGGTGTTCCAGGCGGAACCGGGGGCGGTGCCGTCGACCAACGGCATGGCGGCGTCACTGGCCGGGTGGCGGGACGGGGCCGATAATGCGGCGGCCCTGGCCCGGTTGCGGCTGCTCTATGGGGTCACTTTTGCGCTGGACGGTATCCCCGCGCTGTATATGGGCGATGAACGGGCGCTGACCAACGATGCTGATTATGCCGCCGATCCCGAACATGCCCTGGATGGGCGCTGGCTGCACCGGCCTGTGATGGACTGGAACCGTCCGGAAGGGGCGATCCATGCCGATATCGCCCGCTTCGCCCAATTGCGCCGGGACCGGGCCTGCATGCATGCGGCGAACCCGGCCCGACCGCTGAAAACTGATGATCCCGCCCTGCTGGCCTTTGACCGGCGGGCGGCGGATGGCGACCGGCTGGTTTGCCTGGGCCATTTCAACGGGGATGCGCGGATTGCCGACCTGTCGGACCTGTTGGGGGAAGGCCATTGGCATGACCTGCTGGACGGCAAGGCTGTGACAGCGCAGGCTGTGCCGCTGGGCCCCTGGGGCCTGCGCTGGCTGGTGAAGACGAACGGATAAGGGAAGGCGCAACATGCGTATCGCCGGTATTGAACTGGGGGGCACCAAGGTTGTTGTCGCGGCGGGCACTGGCCCGGATGACCTGACCCCGCCTGTGCGTGTCCCCACCACCGACCCTGCCAGCACCATGGCGGCCATCATCGGCGCGCTGGAAGGGCTGCGCCCGTTTGATGCCATCGGCATCGCCAGCTTTGGCCCCTTGTGCCTGGACCCGGCCGATCCGGAGGGGCTGCGCATCACAAAGACGCCGAAGCCGGGCTGGTCACAGACCCTGCTGGTGGCACCGCTGGCGCAACGGTTCGGCGTGCCGGTTTATCTGGATACCGATGTCAATGGTGCCGCCTTGGGTGAAGGGCGCTGGGGCGCAGCACAGGGGCTGGCCGACTTCGCTTATATCACCGTGGGTACCGGTATTGGTGTCGGGCTGGTGGTGAATGGGGCGCCGGTCCATGGGCTGCTGCATCCGGAAGCGGGGCATATCCTGGTCCGCCGTGATCCGGTGAAGGACCCGTTCACGGGCCATTGCCCCTTCCATGGCGACTGCCTGGAAGGGCTGGCATCCGGCCCGGCCATCGCCGCGCGGGTGGGCCGCCCGGCGGAAGAATTGGCCGATGATCATCCGGTCTGGGCGCTGGTGGGGGATTATATCGGCCAGCTTTGCGCCAATCTGCTGCTGGTCACCTCCCCCCGCCGTATCATCCTGGGGGGTGGTGTGGGCCAGCGCGCGGATGTGCGCAAGGCAGCGCTGGACGCTGCCCGCGCGCGTCTCGGGGGTTATGTGCAAAGCCCGGTGCTGGCCGGGGATTTCATTGTCGCCCCTGGCCTGGGTGACCGGGCGGGGGTGCTGGGCGCCTTGACCATTGTCAGCGCCCAGCATACAGATGCACGTCTTTCCTGATCCGATCCTGCTCCCCTTTTTCTACCCTCCCCCATCGAAAAATCCCCGAAACCTGCCTGAAATCGCCATTGCAATCGTTTGTAATGTGGGGGTATAGTTATATTTAAGAACAAAACGATGATGGGGGAGGATGGGAATGGGATTACAGCCCAGGACCATGATGCTGGCGGCATCCGCCACGCTGGCGCTGTTGACGCCAGCCGCCGGGGCCGCCACCACGACCGGCAGCGGCGGGGATCTGGCGGCGCATTGCGCTGCCCTGGCCCAGCAGATGCAGGGCCATTGGCCCGACCCTTCCACCCGGGTGCAGAAGGCTGAAAGCGTGCCAGAGGGCACCTTGCCGGTCTTCGGTCCTTTTGACGCCAAGCCGGACCCGGTTCAGCCCTTGAAGGCGCATTGCCTGATTGATGCTGTGATGGCCGAGCGCAAGGGTGTGGATGGTCAATCCTATGCCATCCGCTTCCGCGTGCGGCTGCCGGAGAGCTGGAACGGCCGGTTCCTGTTCCAGGGCGGTGGCGGCACCAATGGCGATATTGGCAATGGGCTGGGGTTCGTCCCCGGTGCGGGCCTGACGGAGCCGGCGATCAACCAGGGCTATGCCGTGGTCAGCCAGGATTCCGGCCATGACAATGACACCAATACCGATCCGGCCCGCGGCGGGCAGGTGGCCTTTGGCTGGGACCCGGAGGCGCGGCGCAACTATGCCTATGCCTCCCTGAAGCCGGTGGCCGATGGGGCGAAAGCGCTGGTCGCCCGCTTCTATGGAAAGCCGGCGGATCGCTCCTATTTCGCTGGCTGTTCCAAGGGCGGTCAGGAAGGGCTGATGTTCGCACAGCGCTTCCCCGATACGTTTGACGGGATCGTCGCCGGTGCGCCGGGCATGTCGCTGCCGCGCGCGGCCCTGGCGCAGAATTGGGATGTGCAGGTGTTCAGCCACCTGCTGACGCCGGATGGTGACGGAAAACGCTCCGTCTTCGATCTGGCCAAGACCTTCACGGCGCAGGATTTCAGCCTGATCCGCAAGGCGGTGCTGGATGCCTGCGACGCGGATGACGGGCTGGCTGATGGTATCGTCGCCCATTATGGCACCTGCACCGGCGCCAGGCTGGAAAAGGCGCTGGCGCAGGTTCAGTGCCAGCAGGACGGCGCGGATGCCTGCGTGGAGAGTGCGAAGATCAAGGCGCTCAGGGAATCCTTGGCCGGGCCGAAGGGGCGTGATGGCACCCCGCTTTATGCGCAATGGCCGTGGGATGCCGGGATCGGGTCCCAGGATTGGTCGGTCTGGAAACTGGGCCTGTCGCAACCGCCGGTGCCGGCATTGAATGTCGTGGTCGGCGGGGCCGCCCTGCACGGCATCTTCTCTGCCACCCCGCGCGCCCTGGGCGCGAACCCGCAGGAAATATTCCAGCAGCAACTGGCCTTCGATTTCGCCAAGGATGGCGACCTGATCTATCGCACGGCGCCGCCCTTCAACACAGCGCCTTGGGATGAGATGTCGGCCCGGTCCCCGGATATGGATGGGTTTCGGCGCCATGGCGCCAAGCTGATCGTGCCGCATGGCGTGTCGGACCCGGTCTTCTCCGTCAATGACACCACGGGCTGGTATCGGGAACTTGACGCCCGCTATGACGGCAAGGCCAAGGATTTTGTCCGCGTCTTCCCGGTGCCGGGCATGGGCCATTGCGGCAATGGCCCGGCCACCGACCGTTTCCCCGCCTTCCAGGCCATGGTGGCCTGGGTGGAGCAGGGGACGGCCCCCGACCGGCTGGTGGCGACGGCGGGCGCGCAAACCCCGTGGCCCGGTCGCACCCGCCCGCTCTGCCCCTATCCGACCTATGCCCGCTATGATGGCACGGGAAACAAGGAAGCCGCCGAGAGCTTCCAATGCACAGGGAGGTAACAAGCATGACCACGATGAATTTCAAACGGTTACTGACAGTCTCCGCCGCCGCTGCCGCCCTGCTGCTGTGGCAGGCGCCCCTGGCAGGGGCCGCTCCGGATGGGCGCTGGGTGCAAAGCTGGGCTTCCAGCCCGTCGCTGCCGGTGGCGAAGCTGCCGTTTGATTTCTGGCGCCCGCCGGCGGAAATCCAGGGCACCGCCCGCTACAAGATGCGCGTCAGCGCTGAAGGCGATGTGCTGCGGGTCAAGCTGTCGGCAGAAGGTCTGCCGGCCGATGTGCAGATTGGTGCTGCCACTGTCGCGCTGGCCGATGAAGCCGGTCGGATGGATGGGGCCACGGTGAAACCGCTGACCTTCAGCGGGGCCACTTCCACCCGCATCCCGGCTGGCGCCCCGCTGGTCAGCGATGTGGTGCCGCTGGCGGTGAAGGCAGGGAGCATCGTTTATGTCACCCTGCATCTGCCGCAACCGGTGGCGATCCCGCAGGCCGACCCGCTGCATGTGGTGGAAGTGGTGGCCGGTGGCGACCAGACCAAGGCGGCCAGCCTGACCGGTTCCCGCATCGAGACGGGACGGGAAATCGTGACGGGTATCCTGGTCCGGTCAACGAAGGAAGCCCGCACCATCGTCACCTTCGGGGATTCCATCACCGATGGCGCCGGCGCCAAAGACCCGCTGATGCGCGGCTGGCCCGACCAGTTTGCCGCCTTGCTGCGGGACAAGGGCCTGACCCATATCGGCATCGCCAATGCCGGCATTGGTGGCAACCGCGTCCTGCGGGACGAGGTGGGGGCGGCGGCTCTCGCCCGGTTCGACCGTGATGTGCTGGCCGTACCCGGTGCCACCGATGTGGTGCTGCTGGAAGGCATCAATGATCTGGGGCTGAGCGGGCTGCCCAACCCGCGGGGCCCTGGCAGCCATCCTGAGGTGACGGCGGCGGACCTGATTGCCGGCTACCGGCAATTGATCGCCCGGGCCCGGCTGGCGGGTCTGAAGATCCATGGCGCCACCCTGACGCCGTTCCTGGGATCGCCGTTTCCCGGCTATGCCACCCCGGTGAAAGAGCCGATCCGGCAGGAGATCAACCAGTGGATCCGCACCAGTGGTGAGTTTGACAGCGTCATTGATTTCGACACCGCCCTGCGCGATCCCGCCAGTCCGCAGCATCTGAAGCCCGCTTTCGATAGCGGCGACAAGCTGCACCCGTCCGATGCCGGCTATCGCGCCATGGCGGAGACGGCACTGGGCGTGCTGCTGAAGTAACGCGCCAGGAACCAAGCTTTCTCGAAAAGGGGAGGACCATGCCGCAGGGCGTGGACACCCCCCTCTTGCCTGAAATTCCGATGCAGTCGCCTTGTCGGCGCAATCAAACAAAATCAAGAGGGATGGAAAATGACAGACTCATGGAAGCTGACCAGGGCCGCGCTGATGGTGTCCGCCAGCGCCTTGCTGCTGACGCCTGCCGTCCTGGCGGCGGAAACGGCCAGCGATGATGATCTGCTGGCGGAAATTGTCGTCACCGCCCAGAAGGTGAAGGAAAACCTGTCCAAGGCGCCCATCGCCGTATCGGTGCTGAGCCAGGATATGCTCGACCGGCAGAACATCACGGCGGCTGATGATCTGGTCACCACCGTGCCCAACCTGCAATTCAGCCAGAACGGCTTCTCGATGCGCGGCATCGGCAGCAATAACGGCTTCAGCGGCTATTCCACCGTCGCCACCCAGATCGATGGTATCTACGCCCCGTTCCCCACCACCCTGACGCTGGGCATGTTCGATATCGGTGCCATCGAAGTGCTGCGCGGGCCGCAGGGCACGGTGCATGGCCGCAACGCCACGGCGGGCGTGGTGAATATCAACACGGCCGATCCCGGCAATGAGTATGCCGTGGCCGGCGATGTGCAATATGGCACGAACCAGGATCTGCAGGTCCGGGTGAATACCGATCTGCCGGTCAGCGATGATCTGGCGATCCGCATTTCCGCCTTCCGCCATGTCAATGACGGTCGCAACCCGCGCTATTCGGCGTCGGAACGGTTCGACAAGACCGATCAGACGGGGGTGCGCCTCACCTCTGTCTGGAATGCCGCTGATAATCTGACCTGGCGCCTGTCACTGAACTATGGCGAGGACCAGGGGACAACCCCGCTCATCTTCCTGTCCAGGTACAATTATTATCCCAATGCCAATCTGACGACCGGCACCTTCGGTCCGGTGGAGATCATCAAGACCCACCAGCCGAACCCCGGCATCCAGAATGTCCGCGACAACGTCAAGGACATCAAGGAATACGCCGCCCGGTCGCGGCTGACCTGGGAAGTTTCTGACGCCGTGACCGCGACCTATCTGGCCGGCTTCTCGGTCTTGAAGAATGACGGTGTGGAGGCGACGACCGGCGTCTTCTCCCAAGAATATCTGAACCAGCGGCAGGAAAGCAGCTCCCACGAAATCGACATTAATTTCGAGAGCGACAGCATCTCCCTGGTTGGCGGCGGTTATTATTATTGGGACGAGAAGCCGTCGGGCCAGCGCCTGCTGCATGCCGGCAACACGGCACCGGCCCCGTTCGGCAGCGTGTTCAATGCGTTCGGGCCGTTGGTGGCCGGGACGGGCAACCAGATTTCCACCATCAATGCCGTGGATGTGGTCAACACCTACACGGATTGGGGCAGTGAATCGAAGGCCATCTTCGCCCAGGGTACGTGGCGGGTGACGGACCGGTTCCGCCTGTTGGCGGGCGTGCGCTCCACCTGGGACACGGTCCATGGCGGCCAGCAGGAACTGGTCTGCCTGGGCGGCACCGTCACGCGGCAGAATATCGACAATGATACCTGCCCCGCCGGTGGCCTTGGCTTTACCGATGATACCGACCGCCCGTCACGTAAATTCAGCAAGGTCAGTTGGAAGGCGGGTCTGGATTATGACCTGACCGAAGATACGATGGCCTATGCCACGGTCAGCACCGGCTATCGCGCGGGCGGCCTGGAATCCAGCACCAACCCGGAACCCTATACCGGCTACCGGCCAGAGACGGTGACCAATTATGAACTGGGGCTGCGCAGCAACCTGCTGGACCGCCGCCTGTTCCTGTCGGCCACTGTCTTCAATATGGATTACAATGATTTGCAGGTGTCCAGCGTCATCAATTCCCCCAGCGGGCCGGTGGCGGTGACGACCAACGCGGCCAAGGCCCGCATCCGGGGCATCGAACTGGAGAGCCTGTTCCGGCCCACCCGCAATGACCGGCTGTCGGCCTATGTCTCGTTCCTGGATGCGAAGTACCGGTCCTTCCCCAACGCGTCGGACAATATGAACAGCGCCGACACGATGTATAATATCTTCGCCCCCATCCTGGGCTATGCGCCCATCGGCAGTGCGGTGGCGGATTTCTCGGGTAACCGGCTGGTCAATTCCCCGCGCTGGAGCGCGCGTCTGGGCTATGAACATATTGTCGATCTGCCCGATGGCAGCACGCTGACACCGGCAGTCGATTTCTACGTTCAGTCCAAGACCTACAGCGACAGCGGCAATTACATCCAGGGCCGCAATGGTGGCTACACGAAGACGGATGTGAACCTGCGCTGGGACAGTGCCGACCAGACCTATTACATCAATGGCTTCGTCAATAATCTGGAAGATAAGCGCATCGCCAGCCAGACCAGTGTGGTGTGGAGTTCGACCACCGTTTCCTATAACCCCGGCCGGACCCTCGGTGTGCGGGTTGGTGCCAGCTTCTGATCCTGATTGCCCCCGCCGGTCTGGCGGGGGCATCCCTGCTGTGAAGGGGTGGTGCCATGACGCAGATAGTGAGCCGGCGGGCAGCGCTTGCCGCCGTTCCGGCATTGGTTGGGGCTACGGGGCTGGTTTCGCCCGCCGCTGTGGCCGCACCGGCCTTCGAGGTGCCGAAGGCCGAGTTTGTTTATGAGGCGCTGGTGACGTTGGGCGCCGTGCAGGAGGTGGGGGAGACGCCGTTCGGCAGCCGTGTCCGCATCCCCATCACCGGCGGTACTTTCCAGGGCCCCCGCATCCGCGGCACGATCTTGCCTTCCGGTGAGGATTGGCAATTGATCCGCCCCGATGGCTTTACAATGGTGGAGGCGAATTACTGGCTGAAGGCGGAGGATGGCGCCATCATCCATATCGTCAATAAGGGGGTGATCGGCAAAGCCTATGGTCGCACCACCCCCTGGTTCGAGGCGCCGAACGGGCCGCACCAATGGCTGAACGAGGCAGTCTTTGTCGGTACCCTGGCCCCCGTAGCGGGGCGCGATGATGCCGTGACGATCCGGGTCTTCAAGCTGGTGTGAAGGCTGGCGGCATCGGGTGTGATGCCGCCAGCTTTTTTATAATGCCTCAATGAAGCGGGTTACTGCCGCATCCACGCCGGCCGCGTCGGCGCTTTCCTGGTTATAATTATCCAGGTCCAGCCGCAGCACGGGGATGCCCGCTTCCTCCAGCGCCCGCAGTACAAACGGGTCGGCATCGGTCAATGCCACGGCCCCCTGGACGCCATGCAGGCGGGCATCACGCACATGCCAGGCACCGGCCCATGTCGGCATGCGCAGTTCGTCGCCCATGGTGACGAAACGCGCGGCGAGCGCCCGCATCGGGTCGCGCCCCCGGTCGTGATGGCGGATATAGCCATCGGCGGCCAGCGACAGATACATGGAGCAGACAAAGACCGCGCCATGGCTTTCCTCCCAGCGCTGGTAGAAACCCATATCGCTCCACAGGCCGCGCCCCACCCACATCAGGCGGACACGCTCCTTCGCGCAGGCGGCCTCTCCCGCTGCCGCGCGGGCCGCCACCTCCTCATACAGCGCCTTGGCGGCGTCGCGGGCCCAGACGGAGCCGCGATGCCATTGCGGCACCATGGTGGCCGGCATCGTATCCACAATGCTGACGGGGGCGGGATATGTCGCGGCGATCAGGTCGCGGGTGCGGCGATACCATTCCTCCTGCTCATTCACCAGATCCATCACCTGGGCGAAACGCTCCGGATCAAGATGTTTGCCCGTCGCCGCCTCCAGCCGCGCGACATGGGCCCGCAATTCCCCTTCCATCAGGTCCAGGCGTTCGGGTTCCAGATGCTGGTCCCAGTCGCCGGGCAGATCGTCCCACCAGGTGGTGGGGAGCTGCCAGCGGCTGTCGAAACTGCGCTGGTAGAGATAAAGGTCGGCCCCCGTCTCCATCGCCCACTGGCGGAAAAGGCGGGGGGTGGCGTCGGTGCCGGTCACGGCGGCCAGGAAATCCGGTTTCGGCAACCCGCCCCAGGGGGCATTCTCCGCATCCTCATCGAACGCGGCGGCCAGCCCCTGGGCGCTGTAGGCTTCCACATCGGCCGGATAATCCCGGTCGCGCAGCAGGCGGAAATAGCGGCCGGATTGCTGTTTCGCGGCCACGATGGACGCCCACCATTGGTTCACGACAAAGGGAATGTCCATGGCGCGCAGGATTTCCTGCGGTGCATTGGCATTCACCACGGCCAGCGGCGCGCCGGCCGCCACCTGTGCCCGCAGGCCCGCGAACCAGTCGCGCTGGAACTGCCCGAAACTGGCGACGGCGGACAGCGATTTACGGCTGCGCGTCGGCGGCTTCAACGCTGCCCGGCCACCGCCGGCACGGGTGGGGGAGGGGGGGGGCTTTGGGGCCGGCGGTGCCGGCGGGGCCGTGGGATCGGCCAGGAAGGGGGTGAGCGCCGGGGGCATCTCACCATTGCCGTTCCAGGTCACGGCCAGGAAGGGCAGGCCGGCGGCGGCGCAGGCGGTCCGCAACGGCTTTGCGTCCCAGGGCGCTGCCTCATCACCGGGGCGCAAGGCATGTACCAGGGCGGCGGCACCGGCGCCTTTGGCCATGGCGATGATGGCGGCGGGATCGTCTTGGATCCGGCGGGCCAGGGGGGCTTGCATGTCGCACCAGGGGCGTCCCCAATCCTGTCCCTCGCCCACCACAAGCGCGCCGGCCGCTTCCAGCCCGTCATAAGTGCGGAAATCCTCCTGCGTGCTGCCGGTCAGGAACAGGGGCAATGCTGTGGGGACCAAAGGCGGGGGATCGGCCAGCAGGGCCGACAGGGATGCTTCCACCTGTTCCAGTGGCAGGATGGCGGCGGCGGCCACGATCCTCGCCGCCTCGGCCCCCGTCAGCCGGCCGACCGATCGCAGGTCCAGCGCCCGGGCCAGCAGGGTGCGCAACCGGGCTTCATCGGTGTCGGCCTGGGCCATATCACCCAAAGGCGCGCCGATATCGGCCAGCCAGTCCCGCGCCTGCGCCAGACGGTGGGCATTGTACCGCGCCACCGTTTCGGTATCGCCATAGAGACGATCCAGGAAATGCACCGGCCCCAGCCGGTCCCCCGCCTGCCGCGCCAGTTCGCGCAGGGCGGCGAAGACCTGGGGCTGTTCATTGTCGGCACTGGTGATCAGGACCGGGTCGGGTTTGGCCCTGTCCCCCACCATCTGTTCCAGCAGCGACTTGCCGCGCACCGACAGGCCGGCGCCGCCCATGATGGCATCCATCATCGGCGTCGGTTCATGCGTGGGCACCAGCCGCACCGGCAGCAGTCCCGCCCCCCGCACCAGGGCGCGGGGCGCGTCCATGCCCAGCAGGCGGATGGGCCGATGCCCCTGGCCGCGCAGCGTTTCCAGCGTTCCGGCGGGATCATTGGCGGCGGCCAGCAGGGTGGCCAGGGCGGGGTGGCGGGCCATCAGATCACCCCTTGCTGCTTCAGGCGCTGCAATTGCTCGGGCGTGTAGCCGGTCAGGCGTTGATAGACATCGCCATTATGCTCCCCGATCGCCACCGGCAACACGGGGTCGAAGCCCGTCCGCGCACCGGAGAACAGGATCGGGATACCGGCCGTGCGCAGGTCAATGTCGGAGCTGTAGCTGGGATGGGCGATGGGCATCGTCTCGTTGCGGGCCACCACGCGCGGATCGACCAGCGCATCCTCCGGATGGCGGACTGGCGCCACGGGCACGCCCTGCGCCTCCAGGGCTGCCACAACTTCCGCCACGGGCAATTGCCGCGACCAGGCATTGATCCGCGCTTCCAGCTCGGTGGCGTTGGCCACGCGGGCATCGCGGGTGGCGAATTGCGGATGCTGCAGCAGCGCCTCCTGTCCCATGGCGCGGAACAGGCCGGCGGCCAGCTTGTCATGCACCGCGACCAGGGCGATGTAGCCGTCCGCGCATTCGAACACACCGAAGGGCGACAGGCGCTGCACCGTCAGGCCGGTGCGCGACGGCATGCCGGCGGCGGCCATGGCCGACCAGTTCTCGATAGCGACGAAGGAGGTGAGCGCCCCCAGCATCGACACATCGATATGCTGGCCCTCACCAGTCCGGTGTCTTTGTTCCAGCGCCGCCAGGATGCCGATAACGGCGAAGACGGGGGCCAGCATGTCTGCCATGGGCACACCCATGCGCACCGGCGGTTCCCCCGGCGCGCCTGACGTGTACATGGCACCCGACAGGGCCTGGATGATCACATCCATGGCCTTGCCACCTTCCGACCCGTTGGCGCCGAAGCCGGAGAGGGAACAATAGATCACGCGCGGATTGGCTTCTTTGGCCGCCGCGTAACCCACGCCCAGCCGGTCGGCGGTGCCACTGGTGAAATTCTCCACCACAATGTCGCAGCCCTTGACCAGATCGGCGAAGACCGCCTTGGCGTCGGGGTGTTTCAGGTTCAGGCTGATGCCATGCTTGCCGCGCGCGCGGGTCAGGTGGGAAATGGAGATATCGTCCGCGTGCCGGCGTTCCACCACCACCCCGTCGCGCCCGACATAGGGGCTGTTCTCCCGCGCCAGATCACCGCCGACCGGGTCTTCCAGCTTGATCACCTCCGCCCCCAGACCCGCCAGCAGCAGGGTGGCATAAGGGCCCGCCAAAGCGCGGGTCAGGTCCAGGACGCGCAGTCCTTCCAGGGGGCGCTGCTGGCTGTTTTCGGTGATGCTCATGCTCATGATCCTTGACGGGCGGACAGGGCGCCCTTGTCGCGCAGGGACTGGATGTCGGTAGGGGAAAGGCCGATGCCGGCCAGAATGGTGTCGCTGTCGCCGCCCGCCGGCGCCGCTGGTCGCGGCGGGGCGGCGGGCGTATCGGACAGGCGGATGGGCAGGCCGATATGGGGGGCGGTGCCGCCGCCGGGCAGCGGCACGTCAAACACCATGCCGCGCGCCCGGTTGTGCGGGTCTGCCATGGCGCCCTGCAGGTCATGCACGGGTGCGAATTGCGTATCCGCCGGCGCCAGGATGTCCAGCCATTCGGCCAGGGGCTTGCTGCGGAAGATACCGGCCAGCGTGTCGGCGATTTCCGTCCGGCGGCTGATATCCATCTGCAAACCGGCGAAATCCGGACGGCCCACGGCGGTGCAGAAACGCTGCCAGTAGCGGGGTTCCATGTCGGTGGTGGTGATGAAGCGGCCGTCCGCGGTTTCCCAGATGCCGCTATCCGCCCGCCGTTTGCCGCGTCCGGGTGCTTTCGACAGGTCGGGATTGCGGGAAAGGGTGCTGGCGATCAGGGCCAGCGAGGCGTCGGACATGGCGACATCGACATGCTGGCCCCGGCCCGTTACGCCCCGTGCAATGATGGCGGACAGGATGCCGATGACGGCGTTCGATCCGCTCAACAGATCGGCTACGGGCACGCCGGGGAAGCTGGGCTTGGCCGGGTCCTCCCCGATGCGCGATAGGGCGCCAGCGATGGCGAGTGCCACCGGATCATGCCCCGGCTTGTCCCGATAGGGCCCCGTTTGTCCGCACAGCGTGACCGACGCATAGACCAGCCTGGGGTTCAGGGCCAGCATAGCGGCGGCACCATAACCCATGCTGTCCATCACGCCGGGCCGGTAATCCTCCACCAATATATCGGCCTTCGCCACCAGCGCCTCGATCACCGGCCGGGCGTCGGCGTGACCGGGATCGATGACCAGGCTGCGCTTGTTGCGGGCATAGATGTCACGGGCGCGCAGGTCCGCGCGGGCGTCATCATCCAGCTTGTCCCAGCCGAACACCTGCGCCTGCTTGGCCAACTCGCGCGGGTTTTCCACCCGGATGATATCGGCACCCAGATTGCCCAGCATCCAGGTGCAATAGGGGCCGGGCAGGAACTTGGAAAAATCGACCACATTCAGGCCGGAAAGCGGGCCGTTCATCGCGCATCCTCCCGGCTGGTCCGGAACAGGGGGCCGGGCACGCGGAGGGTGCGGCCCGACACGGGATCATCGAAGGGGACGAAGGCCCCGCGCGCCGCGTGATGCGCGCTGTTCAGCACATCATCCGGTTCATCAATGGCAGACAGGCCCATGCCGTGGCGGTTGGATTGTTCGGCCAGGAAGGCGCGGGTTTTGGTGGCGAAGAACGCCCCCACGATCTTTTCCCAACCCTTCAGCGTTTCCTGCGGCAGATCGGCGACCAGGATAGTCTCCCACTCCACCCCGGCCAGCGGCCCCGCCATATCATCGGTCTGCATCAGGGCGACCATGGCGCGCATCATGCCGGGATTGTCGACCAGGGCCCAGGTGACCCAGCCATCGGCCACCTTCCAGACCTGATTGACCCCCGACTTGCCGCGCACCAGCAGATTGCCCTGCCGCCCGCCAACCTTGCCGGCCCAATCCCACATCACCGGTTCGCGATAATTGGCCAGCACGGCGGCCTGATAGGCCGACACGGTGACCTGCTGTCCCTTGTCCTTGCGGGCATGCAGTGCCGTCAGCGCCCCGATCACCGCCTGGATGGCGCCCAGCGCATAGGCTTGCTGCCCAGGAAGGCGCAGCGGTTCCCGGTCTGGATCGCCGCCAATATGCAGCAGGCCCGACCGCGCCATCAGCGTCAGGTCGGTGGCCGGGCGGTCCGTACAGGCAAAGGGTGTCAGCAGCACGTCGATCAGGTGCGGATAATCCGCCGGCGCCACGCCCGGCAGCGGCCCGTTGCGCAGCAGGATGTCGGCATCCGTCAACAGGGAAGGCAGATCGGCATCGTCCAGCGCAACGCAACGCTTGTCCCGGTTCCACACCGGGTCCGCCTTCTCGCCCCCCGCCGGGGCCAGCCGGGTGACCGACGCCCCCAATTGCGCCAGCATATGGCCGGCCAGGGCACCCAACTCGCCCGTCGCGTCGATGATGGTCAGATGGTTCAGCATTTCATCCCCCTCACGCCAGCGCGCCGGCGGCGGTCAGTTCATCGACCACGCCTGGGTCCATGCCCAGCAGGTCGACAAAGACGGCGCGGTTATCGCCACCCAGCAGGGGCGGCGGGCCGACATGGATGGCGGCATCGGAAAAGCGCAGTGGCGGCCCCGGCATCTCGCAATCGCCCAGCTTTTCATGGCGGATGCGATGGTAATGGCCGGCGCGTTCCAGTTCGGCGTCGGTGAACACGTCGCGCCCATCATTCACGGCTTCCGCCGGCACCCCGGCGGCGGACAGATGGTCGGCCAGCCGGTGCTTGTCCTGTGTCCGGGTCCAGGCCGACAGCAAGGCACGCAGGTCCGCCGCATGGGTCTTGCGGCCTTCAAGCGTGGCAAAACGTTGATCATCAATCCCCGCCAGCTCGGCCAGGATTTGCCAATCGCCATCGTCGCGCACGGCGATGGCGCACCATTGATCGGGGCCGCGGCAGGGGAACAGGCCGTGTGGCTCCATGCGGGCATCGTCATTGCCGCGTCGCGGCTCAATCCCGCGCTGCCCGTCGGCCAGACAGTCCGACGTGACCAGCATCATCGGTTCCACCTGCGACACGTCCAGATGCTGGCCCTCGCCCGTCACCCGCCGATGTTCCAGCGCCGCCAGCACCGCCACTGTCGCCATCATCGGCGCCACCACGTCGCCATAGGCAAAGGGCGCCATGTGCGGCCCCCGGTCGGGCCAGCCGGACAGGGACGCAAAGCCCGACAGGGCGGCGGCGGAATTGCCATAGCCGCGCAGGTCGGACAGGGGGCCGGTGCGCCCGGTGACGCTGACCGACAGCAGGATGATATCCGGCTTGATGGCTTTCAGGGTGTCCCAGGACAGGCCGATCCGGTCCATGTAGCCCTTGCCGAAATTCTCCACCACCACATCGGCCCAGGCGACCAGCTTTTTCGCCACCGCGATGCCGCGCGGGTCATTCAGGTTGATGGTCACGCCCTGCTTGCCGGTATTGGTGATGGCGAAAAAGGCGGATGCGTCATGGTGGCGCTTTCCATCCTTGAAGGGTGGGGACAGGCGGCCGAGGTCCAGGCGCTTGGCGCTTTCCACCTTGATGACGGTGGCGCCGTAATCGGCCAGATCCTTGGTGGCGCGCGGGCCGGCGCCGACCCAACTGAAATCGGCGATGCGCAGCCCGGCCAGGGGGGCTTCCAGGGGGCTCTCGCGTGTCATGGCGACACCTCCGCCTGTTGCGGGTTTTCGGGGCCGAAGCAGGCCGGGGTCTCCCCCCGCGCCCGTGCGGCGATCAATTCCTGGGCATGGGTCAGGATCGGGTGACCATCGACATCGAAATGCGCCAGTTCATCGGCGATGCGGCGGGCATTTTCGGCGTAAAGGAGGCGGAACCGTTCCTGATCGGCTGGCGGCAGGGCCATGATCATGCGCATGCCGAGATCCTTGCCCTTTTCCAGCCCGCGTTCCTCCGCGACCAGGATCTGGCGGGCCAGCGCCGCCTCCCAGACGGGCTGCGTTTCCATCAGCACCTGGCGCAGTTCCGGTGTCAGCCGCTGCCAGGCCTTGTCGGACATGGCACGCGCCGGATAGGCGCCGCGATCAAAATGCAATGCTGTGAAATAAGGCGCCACTTCCCCGAAATGCAGCGATGTGATCGTGTCCGCCGGGGCTACGACCCCGTCGATCACGCCTTTGGCCAGGGCGGAATAAACCTCCCCCATCGGCATATTGACGGGATCAGCACCCAGGTCGCGCAGCACGCCCAGCGCCTCAGTCTGGGCCCGCAGGCGCAGGCCGCGCAAATCCTCCAGCCGCTCAATCGGCTTGTGCCGCGTCAGCACGCCGGGGAAATTGCCGCCCTGTACCGCCAGGACATGCAGCCCTTCCAACTCCGCACGGAAGACGGGAAATGCCTGTTCCAGGCATTTATAAATGGCAACCTGATCGGGCAGATCCTTGATGCCGCCATAGAAGCCGGCCTGCCCGCGCAGCGCATGCGCCCCGCCACGGGCATAGATGGGCGTGATCAGGCCGATATCGGCCACGCCATGGCGGATTTCCACCATGCTCTGGTCGGAACTGATCAGCGATCCCGACCAGAAGGGTTTGATCACCAGCCGACCGCCGGATTTCGTCGCGACCGCCTGCATCCACTCGATGTCGGCCTTGCTGAACGGATGGCTGGGCGGGTAGGGGCTGGCATAGGACAGGGTGATGGCGCCGCTTGCGGGCTCTTCCTTGCCGCCACAGGCAGACAGGGCGATCAGGGCGCAGGCGGCGAGAAGCTGTTTCAGATGCTTGCCTATCATCTCAAGCCCCCAGCACTTTGGGCAGCCACAGGGTCACCGCCGGGAAGGCAATGATCATGGCCAGATGCAGGAAATCTATGGCCAGGAAGGGCACGATGCCGCGGAAGATGGTGCCCAGCGGGATATCCTTGGCGATGCCATGGATGACGTAGCAGTTCAGCCCCAGCGGCGGATGCACAAAGCCGATTTCCATGGTGCGCACCAGGAAGATGCCGAACCAGATGGGCGAAAGGCCCAGGTCGACAATGATGGGCAGGAAGATGGGTGCTGTCAGCAGCATCAGCGCCAACCCGTCCAGGAATGATCCCAGCACCAGCAGCAGCAAAGCGATCACCAGCACCGCCACCAGCGGCCCGGCCCCCAGGTCGGTCACCAGGGCCGACATGTGGCCGGTAATGCCGGTCAGGCTGACGAAGGTGGAAAACAGGATGGCGCCGATGATGACGACATAGATCATGCCGGTGGTGCGCAATGTGTCCGCCAGCGCCTTGGTCATGGCGGCCCGCGTCAGCGCCCCCCGGATGGCACAGAGCAGGAAGGAACCGACGGCCCCGACCGATGCGGCCTCCGTCGGCGTGAACCAGCCGACCATCAGGCCGCCGACCACGAACATGACCAGCGCCAGGATGTCGATGATCCGCCGCAGGGCCGGCAGCCGGTCCCGCCACGCCACCCGCGCCGTCCTCGGCCCCAGTTCGGGCCAGATGCGGCACAGGATATAGATGCCGATCATGTAGAACAGCGCCTGGCTCAGCCCCGGGATCACGGCGGCGGCGAACAGGCGGCCGATGGATTGTTCGGCGATGATGCCGAACACGATCAAGGCGCCGGATGGCGGGATCAACGCGCCCAAGGTGCCGCCGGCGGCCAGCGCTCCCGTGGCGAAGGCGGGGGAGTAGTTGTGCTTGCGCATCTCCGGCAGGGCCACGGAACCGATGGTGGCGGCGGTGGCGAGGCTGGAGCCGCTGATGGCGCCGAACCCGGCACAGCCGGCGATGGAGGCCAGCGCCAGCCCGCCCGGCCGGTGCCCGATGAAGCGCGCGGCGACGTCGAAGAAATCGCGGCTGGCCCCGGCTGCAAAACAAAGATGCGCCATCAGCAGGAACAGGGGCAGCACGCCCAACTCGTACTTGGCGATGGTCTCAAACGCCACCACGCCGGCCTTGATCAATGCGGCTTCCGGTGTGACCAGGATGGCGATGCCCCCGGCCCCGACGGCGGCCAGGGCGACCCCGATGGGCAGGCCCAGGGTCAGCATGGTCAGAAGAACAACGACGCCTATGGCACCCCAGAGTTCAGGCGTCATGACCGGGCTCCGTCGGTTGGGTCAGGGCGCGCCACAGGAACAGGCCGGCGATCAGCAGGCAGGAGCCGATCCAGACCAGCCGCAGCCAGCGCAGGGGAAGGCCCAGGATCTCCGTCACCTCGAACCCCGCCCACAGATCGGCCGCAACCCAGGCGGACCCGGCGGCCAGGAACAGGAAGAACAGGCAGGAGATGAGGTCGGCGCCTTGGTCCATCCGCCGGTGCCAGAGGGTGCCCAGCCGCTCGATCAGGATATGAACGCGGGCATGGGCGCCGGACAGGGTGGCGCCGACCATCGCGGCCGAGGCCGCCAGCACCACACTGGCCTGCACAATCTCAATCGCGCCCAGGAAGGTGAAGCCGACATGCCGGCCCAGCACGGCGATGGCATCGGCGGACATGGCGACCAGCAGACCCGCCGACCCCAGAAGGAAGGAAATCCGGGTCAGAAGACCGCCCTTGGCTGGCGGTGGTTTGTCAAAACGTTGGGCCAAATGCACGTCTCCGCTTATTGCTTCTCTCGTCATCCCGGCCTGTCACCGGGATGACACTGGAGAGGGGCCTGGGAGGGGATTACCGCCCTCAGAAGGTCACCCGCACCCCGCCATAGGTCATGCGCGGCGGCTTGTAGGTGACCATCTGGTTGCCATTGGCGGGCGACGCCACGCCATTGGCGATGACGGCCTTGTTGGTGATGTTGCTCATCGCCACGAACAGTTCCCAGCCGCCCGAGGCCGGTACGAAGGTGATGCGGCCATCGAACACATCATAGGCGCCCTGGGCCACGGCTGCGGTATTGTCAATATCGATGTAATAGCTGCTGGAATGGCGCCAGTCGCCGCGCAGGCGCAGGGCGGCGCCGTCCGCAGATACCGGCACCTCATAGGTCAGGCCCAGATTGGCGGTGAATTTCGGCACGAAGGGCAGTTCATTATCCAGCGTCAGCAGCACCGTGCCGGGTGTCGCCTGCTGCGGCAGCAGGGAGGTGAACTTGAAATCCGTATAGCCAAGGCCCGCCTGCAGGGTCAGGCCGTCGGCCAGCAGGGCCGTGGCCTCGGCTTCCAGCCCCTTGATCTCGCCATCGCCGCCATTGGTTTCCAGGCGGATGAAGGCGCCGGTGGCGTCGGTGGTGTTCCGGGTGATCTGGATGGCGTTATATTCGCTGAAATAGGCGGCCAGGTTCAGACGCAGGCGACGGTCGAAGAAGTCGCCCTTGAAGCCGGCCTCATAGGCGGTCAGCTTTTCCGGATCGAAGGTGTTGAACAGGTCGGCACGGGTGGGGCGGCCATTGACGCCGCCGGCCTTGAAGCCCTTGGACCAGGAGACATAGGCCATCATGTTCTGGTCGAACCGGTATTCCGCCCCGAGCTTGGGCGTGAACACATCCCAGGTGTCGCCGGCCGTTACATTATTGAAGCTGACCAGATTATTCTGTGAGGGCCGCACCTCGTAATAGCGGAAATCCTTCTTTTCCCGGCTGATGCGGCCGCCGGCGGTCAGGCTGAAATCTTCCGTGACCTTAAAGCCGGCATGGGCGAAGGCGGCATAGCTGGACCCTTCCAGCCAGCGATTGCCCAGGCGCGCCTGATCATAGCGCAGGTTGGCACTGTTATTGGCGCCGCCCAGGCAGGAGGCAGGGCCGGTGCCATTGGCCGGGCAAACCGAAGCGGCCACGCCCGGCGGGGCGATGGACCGGTTGGGTGCGGCGCGCAGCGCATCCACCAGGCCGACCAACTGGCGCGACGACTGGGTATCGGTGGCCTTCTCATTGAAGTACCAGAGGCCGACCAGCCAGTTCAGCCGATCATCGAACGCTTCGCCGCTGAACTGAAATTCCTGGCTGAACTGGTGCTGCTGCACATTGATGCCGGCGGAGGCCACGATATCGGCAGGTGTGCCATCGGCGTCGGCCTTGCTGCTGACATCCAGGTCGCGATAGGCGGTGATGGATTTCACATTCACCGCGCCGGGGCTCCAGTTCACGACGCCGGACACGCCCCAGACATCGGAATTGGCATAGGATGAGGAGGTGGAATAGGTGGTCCAGGGCTTTGGCGCGATCCAGCGATCATCATAGACCAGCCCCTGCGGGGCCAGCACGACACGGTTGTAAAGCTCGATATTGGGGGCGCTGGCGGCATCGTTGAAGATGCCGATGGCCTGATAATCGGTGGCCGCCTGACGTTCGCGCGTGACATCGCCGGACAGGGTGACAGACAGCGTGTCGGTCGGTGTCCAGGCCAGGGTGGCGCGCCCGCTGCGGACATTGATGTCATTGCCATTGCGACGGGACCCGTCGGTCGATGGCAGCAGGCGCTTGTAATAGCCATCCTGATCCCGCGACAGGGCGCTGACGCGCAGGGCCAGCTTGTCCTCCACCAGCGGCAGGCTGACGGACCCGCCCACATCCAGGCGGCCATATTCACCGATGCGCATTTCCGCGACGCCACCGAAATCATCCGACGGGGCCTGGGTCGTGATGTTGAGCGCACCGCCCGACGTGTTCTTGCCGAACAGCGTGCCCTGGGGCCCGCGCAGCACCTCCACCCGCTCAATATCCAGCAGTTCCAGAACGGCACCCGGCGCACGGGCCAGATAGACGCCGTCAATATAGATGCCGACGGCGGGATCCTTGGTGATGATGAAGTCCGGCTGGCCGACACCACGGATGAAAAGCTGGGCGAAATTGCCGCCGCCGGAGCCATTGCCCGATGTGGTCATCTGGAAATTGGGCGTCGCATCGGCCACGCCCTTCAAGTCCACGACCCCCTGCTCACGCAAATCTTCTGCCGTCAGCGCGGTGATGGCGATGGGCGTGTCTTGCAGGCTGGTGGAACGGCGCTCCGCCGTGACGATGATCTCTTCAAGCTGGATCGGGGCCGGGGCCTGCTGGCCCTGGGCGATCGCAGGCACGGCGCATAAACCGACGGCAAGCGCCATGGGCGCGGCACCGCAAAGCGTCCACTTCCTTAACATTGGGCATCCTCCCTGGATGTAGGAGCGGGGTTCTTTGCCCCGCATGAAGGCTCTTGTGCCTTTCGTTATGGTTTATAACATAGATAGTTGATGATCACAACTATCTATGGCGCCAAATGTGATTAAGCCACGCAGAAAATGCGGACAGGCATCCCGGCATGGGGTATCAAACCGGAATGACGGTTTTCCGATCCCCTGATTGAAGAGACATGGCGAAAGACAAGCAAGAGGGTGGCGAGCAGCCTGAGATTGACCTGGGACGTTTAGGCGACTTTATCGGGTTCCGGTTGCGGCGAATTCAAAATCATCTGTCGCGTAATTTCGCGGCACGCAATGCCGACCTGAACCTGCGGTCCGGCCTGTTCAGTTCCCTCGCCATCATCGCGGCAAATCCGGGGATTTCGCAGAATTTATTGTCCCGCGAAGTGGGGCTGGACAAGTCCGCCACGGTGCAGATCGTGGATGATCTGGAAGGGCGCGGCTGGGCCGAGCGCCGCCGTTCATCGACCGACCGGCGCTTTTATGAACTGGTGATAACCGAGGGGGGGCGGCAGGCGCTGGCGCAACTCTTCGCCAATCTGGAAGAGACGGAGCGCGATGTGACATCCGACCTGTCGGATGAGGAGCGAACCCTGCTGCTGGGGCTGCTGGACCGTATCTATCAAAGCCGCTTCCGGGGGTAGTGCCCCCGAAAACGGCCAATATAAGTTATGCAACATTACATATTATGGGCCGATATCAGGGGCGATAGCCGGTATCAATGACCGCTTCCCCGCCGGAAAAGCGGGAGACGCAGGCACAAAGGCGGGTGCCTTCCTGTTTTTCCCCGTCTGACAGGAAGACGTCGCGATGGTCGATCGGGGCGTCATGATCCAGCACATCCACGACGCACAGCCCACACTCGCCCCGCCGGCAATCATGAATCATGGGGATGCCGGCATCATCCAGCGCATCCAGCAGGGACTGGTCCGGGGCCACGGTCACCGCCTGGTCATAGCCGGCAACGCGCACGGTGAAGGGGGCTTCGGTGAAGCGGCCGGTATCGCCGAACACTTCGTACCGGAAACGGCTGGTCGGGCGCCCGGCCCGCGCCCAGGCGGCCTTTGCCGCTTCCAGCATCGGCAGGGGGCCGCAGATATAAAGCTCCCCTTGCGGGGACAGGGCGGCGATGGCGCGGTCCAGGTCGATCATGCTTCCCTGATCCTGGGGGTGCAGCGCCAGCCGGTCGCCCAGGGCCGCCTGCAACGGGGCGGTGAAGGGCATCGCGCCCAGGCTTTGCCCGCCATATTCCATGCGCAGGGCAGCACCCCGCGCCGCCAGCGCCAGGGCCATGCCATAGATCGGCGTCACGCCAATGCCGCCGGCCAGCAGCAGATAATCGGCTGCCCGCCAGGACAGATCAAAACGGTTTTCCGGTGTCGTGATCCGTACCGTGTCGCCGGGTTTCAGGCTGAACATATAGCGTGACCCGCCCCGGCTGTTGGGGTGCAGCTTCACGGCGACGGCGACTTCGCCGGGGGCCGCGTCAGGCAGGCAGGAATAGGTGCGGATCGCGTGACCACCCGCCAGGGCCGCCCGGATGGCAATGTGCGATCCGGGGTCAAAGGCGGGAAGGGCCTGGGGTGCAGCAAAGGCGATACGGCGCACGCCTTCGGCGACATCGTCGATCTGGGTGACGTTGGCATCCAGCCAGATGGCATCATTTTTCATTCTGTTTCCTCCCTTTAACGGGTTTTGATTATCCGGCGACCAGCGCCAGGGCGGGGAAGCGGCGCAAGGCTTCGTCCCCGCCCTCCATCACCTGTTCCAGGTTGCGTCTTGCCAGCCGCGCATGTTCGCGCGCCACCGCTTCCGCCCTTGCCCCTTCGCGCAGGCTGATCGCTTCAACCAGGGCGCGATGCTGGGCCTGCGCCAGCACCAGGGAATGGGGCACCACGCTGGCGCCCGGCCGTTCCAGGAAAGCACTGGGGGCGGCAAAGGGCAGACGGGTGATGCGGTCGATCTCCCGCTCGATCGTCTCGCTGCCCGACAGGCCGGACAGCAGGGCGTGGAACTCCGCGTTCAACGCCATATAATGGTCCAGCGGCGAGTTGGTCGGGCTGGGTGCCATCAGCGCGTCGATGGCTTCCAGCACGCGGTTGATCGCCAGCATCCGGCGCGGTTCCACCCCGCGCTCGGCCGCCAGCCGCGCCGCCGTTCCTTCCAGCACGCCCCGCAGTTCAATGGCGTCGATGGCTTCTTCCAGGGTGAACCGGCGGGGCATGTGGCCGCCGGTGGGCACCCGTTCCAGCAAGCCCTCCTGTTCCAGCCTTGCCAGGGCGGCGCGGATGGGGGTGCGGGAAATGCCCAGCTTTTCCGCCAGTCCCGGTTCCGACAACCGCTCCCCCGGCTCTACCCCGCCGCGCAGGATCAGGTCGCGGATGGCGGCAAGCGCCCGGACGGTCTGGGCCGCGTCCTTATTGTAGCTCATGCTCCCGCCACCTTTTATTCGGCCGCCAGGGCTGGCCGGGTTTCGGCTGCGATCATCCGGTCGATCAGGCGGCGCGCCCACATGGAACCGGCATCAATGTTCAGATTGTAGAAAATATGGCCGGGATTGGCGTCGATGGCCCGCTGCTGCGCTTCCAGGATATGTTCATCTTCCCGGAAGATGCCGGCGACGCCTTCGCGGATCTTGTGGGTGCGGGCCTGGTTATGGATGTCGAAATTGCGCGCAAAGGCCCAGAAATAATGACAGGTCGTGTCGGTTTCCGGCGTCAGGCAGTTGATCACGCGGCCATCCACACCCTGTGACCGGTCGCCTTCCGGTGCGCCGGTGCCGGTGGGGGCCACACCCACCTCGATGATGATGGTCGAAGGGGCGGTGAAATTGATGATCTGCCACCGGTCCACATGGTCCTTGCGGCCCAGATTGTCGGCCCAGAAGGGCGGCGCCTCGATATCGATCATCCAGCGTGTGATGGTGGCCTTGTCATCGCCATGGGTGGCGACGAAGGGAGCCTCCGCCACGGCGGCATTGCCGATGGAGGAGCCGTGCACGAAGGTTTCGTGCGTCAGGTCCATCAGATTATCCACCACCAGCCGGTAATCGCATTTGGCATGGATCACCTTGCCATCGGCGGCCCAGGTGGGGTCGTTGTTCCAGTGGATATCGGGGATCAGGGCGGGATCAGCCAGGGCGGGGTCGCCGGGCCAGATCCACAGGAAGCGGTACCGTTCCACCAGCGGGTAGCTTTTCACGCAGGCCGACGGGTTGATGGTGTGCTGCGACGGCATGTATACACATCGCCCGGTATCGTCATATTTCAGCCCATGATAACCGCAAACAACGCGGTCCTCTTCCAGCCGGCCCAACGACAAAGGCAGCAGCCGATGCCAGCAGGCATCGGCCAGGGCAACGGCGGTGCCGTCAATTTTACGATATAAAACAACATGTTTGTTGCAGATCGTCCGCGCGGTCAGCTTGCGGCCGATCTCCACATCATAGGCGGCGACATACCAGGCATTAAGGGGGAAGTTCGTGCTCATGGTCCATCTCTCCCTGATCTGTTTGTAGGTTTTGATATCTGTATACAGGTCTTTTGGGCAAAAATCGACCCCCTGGCGGCACCAACCCCCAAGGGACCTATTCAGAATAAGGGGGTACTAGAGCCGTGTGCGTTTAATCCGAAACGCACACGGCTCTAAGCCCTTGTTCAGCGAGCAGATTCACGCTCCAAAGCGATTCCGCTTTTCCGCGATCTGCTCTAGCCAGCGGCAGGAAAGCTTGACCATCGGTCATGATTTCCTGCCACGGCTATTAGCCCAGATCGTCGCCACCCGCGTCACTGCTGCCATTGGTGTGGAAACCATCCAGCAGGGCCAGCAGGGCTGTGCGTCCCGCCGGGCCCAGGGGCGCCGCCAATTCCTGTTCGAACTGGTCATGCCGGGCCTGGAACAGCTTCATCTGTTCCTGCCCCCGGTCGGTCAGGTGCAGGCAGTAGGAGCGCCGGTCGGCAGGGGAGGGGGAGCGGACCAGCAGCCCCCGCCCTTCCAACCCGTCCAGCAGCGGCACCAGATTGGCCCGTTTCAATCCCAGGGCATTGCTGACCTGGGATTGGGACAGGCCGGGATTGTCGCGGATCACGGTCAGGATGGCGAACTGGGTCGGCCTGATGTCAAATTCCGCCATATGCTGGGTGAACAGGTTGAAGGTCGCAATCTGCACCCGCCGCAGCCGATAGCCCACCGAGCCGGTAAGGGCCGATAGATCAATGCCGCTGCGCCCCTGGTCATCCATGTCCGTTTCCGTAAGCCTGTTGGATTGCGGGTGACAGGGTAGCCGCCCGCTTCGCTGATTTCGAGAAAATCATGATGTTTTTTGCACGTTGTACCAATCCGTCGAATGATTGACCCTTGGTCAACCCTTCGACGGCCTCAGGCGCCGGCGCCAACATATGTTGGCTTGGCTAACGCGGCACAAGCCGCGCGGCGGCAGTCGCCGCCGATACCAATCCGCCATGAGTCAAACTCAAGGCGGATTGGTATTATCCGCCAGGGCCTGCCGCACCAGCATATGTTTTTGCACTTTACCGGACCCGGTGCGGGGCAGCGTATCGGTGATGATGACGCGCTGGGGGCGTTTGTAGCGGGCAACACGGCCTTCCAGATGGGCCGTCACCTGTTCCGCTGTCAGGGCGTGGCCCGCCCGCACAACGATATAGGCCCAGCCCGCTTCGCCCCAGCGTTCATCGGGCACGCCGATCACCGCGACTTCAGCGATACTGTCCAATTCCAGGATCGCGGCCTCGATTTCCGCCGGATAGACATTTTCACCGCCGGAAATGTACATGTCCTTCTTGCGGTCGACCAGATAGTAGAAGCCGTCCGCGTCCCGCCGCGCCGCGTCGCCGGTGCGCAGCCAACCGCCCTGCTGGGCCAGGGTGGGCAGGTCCGGGCGGTTCCAATAGCCGGGCGACAGGTTGGGGCCGCTGATCCATAGCTCCCCCACCGCCCCTTCAGGCACGTCGCACCCCTCATCATCCACCAGCCGAAGGCTGACGGTGGGGCCGGGGATGCCCGCCGATCCGGCCTTGGCAAGGATGCGCTGCCGGTCATTGATCGGCACGCCCAGCACGGTGCCGGCCTCGCTCATCCCATAGCCATCGGCGATGGTGATGCCATCATCGCTGAAACGCTGGGTCAGGGCCGCCGGCATGGGAGCCCCGCCGGTGCAGAGCGCCACGAGCCCCCGGAGCCTTTCGGCCTGGTAATCGGGGTGCTGGCGCAGGGTCTGCGCCATCTGCGGCACACCCATATAATGGGTGATGCCCAGATCCGGGTCCATCAGCCGCGACAGGGTGGTGGCCGGGTCAAAGCCGCGGGACAGCAGCAGGGTGGCGCCCTGGGTCAAGGGCGTGCGGACCATGGTGACCAGCCCCACAATGTGGAACAAGGGCATGTCGCACAGCACGGTGGACGCTGCCGTCACCCGGTTCATCAGGCTGAAATTGACCGTCGTGAAGAACAGGTTGCTTTCCGTCAGCAGCGCGCCCTTGGGCAGGCCCGACGTGCCGGATGTATAAAGCAGGGTGGAAGGCTGATCGGCGGACGGAATGCGCGCGGGACGGACGGGCGGCAGGGTTGCCCAGAGGGAGGCCGCATCACCCAGATGCAGCACCTGCGTGGCGGTGTCCTGGGCGGCGGCCTTGGCCGTGTCCAGAAAATCGCTGTCGGCCAGCAGCAGGGTCGGGGTGGAATCGCCGATCTGGAAGGCCAGTTCCGGCACGGTCAGGCGCCAGTTCAACGGCACGAAGATCACACCCAGCCGGGCTGCCGCCAGATGCAGGATGGGCATGGCGGCATCATTGCGGCCCAGCACGGCGACGCGCTGGCCCGCAGGTTCACCCAGCCGGTCGGCAAGCCAGCCGGCACATTGGTTGATGGCGCGGTCCAGGCCGGCATAGGTGAAGCGCTGGCCGCTGGTCAGATCGACCATGGCCAGCTTGTCCGGCTGCGCCCCGGCCTGGAAGGCAACCGGATCAGGCATCGGCTGGTAATGGAAAGGCGCGGTCATGGCTGCCGACTTTCCTTATAGGGAGGGGGCCGGGAGGGGCAGGGACGGGACGAAGCGACCTTCGCGCCATCCCCACTTGCTATACTGATCTCCCTTGATCGTGGCCGATCCAGGGAGATTTTGCGCTCCCTCAGGCGCCGGGCGGGCGCATTCGCGCCCTTGGCTACGCGCCATGTGGCGCGGGTCGGCGGTCGCCGACCTCCCAACCGCCAAGGGTCAAACCCTTGGCGGTTGGGTATTATACCAACCTGCCGGATGGCAGCGCCCGGCGCTGAGAGAAGATGACACCTCCCTTGATCGATCACGATCAAGGGAGGATGGGGTCACCCGCGCTTATAGGCGCCGAGACCGGGCTTGTAGCTCTTCTCGTCGATGAACTGACGGATGCCTTCCTTGCGCCCGTCATTATCGTAGGAATTGGCTGCTTCCTGCGCGCGGACCAGATAATCCTCGGCATTGTCGTAGGTCATTTCCTTGACCCGGCGCACGGCATCCTTCGTCGCCTTCAGCGCCACCGGGTTCTTTTCCAGCAGCACCTTGGCGATTTCCGTCACGCGGTCCTTCAACTGGGCCAGCGGCACGGCCTCATTCACCAGCCGCCACTCGGCGGCCTTCTTGCCGTCGATCGCTTCACCCGTCATGGCGTGATACATGGCATCACGCATCGGGATCAGATCGACAACCACCTTGGTGGCGCCGCCGCCGGGCAGGATGCCCCAGTTGATCTCAGACAGGCCGAACTTTGCCTCTTCCGCCGCAATCGCCAGATCGCAGGAATAAAGCGGGCCATAGCCGCCGCCAAAGCACCAGCCATTGACCATGGCGATGGTCGGCTTCTGATACCAGCGCAGGCGCCGCCACCAGCCATAGCTTTCCCGCTGCGCCTGCCGTGTGGCGCCCAGGCCCTTGGCTTCCGTCTCGCGGAAATATTCCTTCAGGTCCATGCCGGCGGACCAGGCCGTGCCCTCGCCGGACAGGACCAGCACGCCGACATCGTCACGAAATTCCAGCTCGTCCAGAACCTCCATCATGCGGCGGTTCAGGGTCGGGCTCATGCAGTTGCGCTTTTCGGGACGGTTGAAACGGACCCAGGCGATGCCGTCCACGACATCGAAAGCAACAGTATCGGTGGTCATTTTAGTGTTCCTGATGAAAGTCAGATCGGGAAATGCCCAGGCTGTGTTTCCAGCGTGATCCAGCGCAACTCGGTAAAGGCATCGATGCCGGCCTTGCCACCGAACCGGCCATAACCGCTATCCTTGACACCGCCGAACGGCATTTGCGCTTCGTCATGCACGGTGGCGCCATTGACGTGGCAGATGCCGGACTGGATGCGCCGCGCCACCCGAAGGCCGCGTGCGGCATCGCGGGTGAAGATGGCAGCCGACAGGCCATATTCGGTATCGTTGGCGGTACGGATCGCCGCTTCTTCCCCATCCACCCGGACGATGGTGGTGACGGGACCAAAGCTTTCCTCACCATAGATGCGCATGGCGGGTGTCACATGGTCCAGGATGGCGGCCGACATGCATGTGCCCTTGGTGGCGGTCGGCTGGTACAGCTTGGCCCCCTTCGACATGGCGTCATCAATCAGCGCCTGGATGCTGGTCACCGCATGCGGGTCAACAACGGAGCCCAGCGGCGTCTTGCCTTCGCGGGGGTCACCAGCCACCAACGTGGCGGCCTTGGCGGCGAATTTCTCAACAAACGCATCGGCCACCGTGCTGTCCACGACGATACGTTCGGTGGACATGCAGATCTGGCCGGAATTGAAGAAGGCACCGAAGGCGGCTGCCTTCACGGCTTCGTCCAGATCGGCATCGTCCAGCACCAGGAAAGGCGCCTTGCCGCCCAGTTCCAGCAGGGCCGGCTTCAGGTTGCGGCCGGCCCGTTCCGCGATGATGCGGCCGACGCGGGTGGAGCCGGTGAAATTGATGCGGCGGATGGCCGGATGATCGATCAGCGCGCCGACAATGGCGCCGGCATCTTCCGGTGCATTGGTGATGACATTGACCGTGCCGGGCGGCAGGCCCGCATCCACCAGGGCGCTGCCGATCAGCGCATGGGTGCGCGGACACAGTTCCGACGCCTTCAGGATCACCGTATTGCCGCAGGCCAGTGCCGTGGCAATGGCACGCACGCCCAGGATGACGGGTGCGTTCCAGGGGGCGATGCCCAGGATGACGCCCACCGGCTGACGCACGGCCATGGCGATGCAGCCCGGCTTGTCCGACGGGATCACCTCGCCATTGATCTGGGTGGTGAGGGAGGCCGCCTCGCGCAGCATGGAGGCGGCGAGCGTGACATTGAAGCCGGCCCAGCCAGCGGTGGCGCCGGTTTCGGCGGCCATGGCGGCAATAAAGTCGGGCATACGGGCGGTCAGTGCGTCGGCTGCCTTCAGCAGCAGGGCACGACGGGCATTGGGGCCGGTCTGGGACCAGGCAGGGAAGGCGGCTGCCGCTGCTTCGGCCGCTGCCGCTGCATCCTGTGCGCTGGCGGCGGCGGCTATTGTTGCCACGTCGCCCGTCAGCGGGTTGTTGCGTGCGAAGCTGCGCCCGTCCTGGGCGGGGCGGCTTTCACCACCAATCAGCAGGGCGGTATCGGTCTGGGCGTTCATCGCCATTCTCCTCCCATGAACTTTTATTAGTTATGATTCATAACATGTCGTGGAGGAATCAACAAGAGGCCTTTGAACGGCTTTTGGAAAATTCCCCGACGGGGCGGAAATGCTGGATAGACGCCTGTGTTTCGGGGAGCCGGCGGAAACCGGCTGGCGTGTGAACCAACCGAAAAAATAATGATTATGTTTTATAACAAAATAACTTATGCTTGACCACAGATCGTCTGACAAGCCCCAAAAAGGGGCGGGATAAGGGAGGTTATTCATGGGCGTTCCGGCCCACGCCGCGCCGCGCGGCGGCATCACCCTGTTTCTTTGTTTTCTGATCACCCTGCTGGAAGGATTCGATATCCAGGCCATTGGGGTGGCGGCTCCTTACCTGATTCCGCAACTCGGCCTCACGCCATCGCAGGCCGGGTTGGTCTTTGGCGGCGGCATGGCCGGGCTGGTGGTGGGCGCCCTGACCGGCGGCTGGCTGGCGGACCGGATGGGGCGCAAAGGCCTGCTGATGGTTTGCGTCGCCATTTTTGGCCTGTTCACCCTGGCCACCGTGGTGGCGACGGGGCCGGTTTCCTTAGGTGTTTACCGGTTCCTGGCTGGCGCCGGCATGGGCGCGGCCATGCCCAGCCTGATTGCCGTGGCGCTGGAAATCGCGCCGCCGGAACGTCGGACACGTACCATCACCTTGATGTTCAGCGGCATGCCGGCCGGTGGTGCGCTGGCCGCCTTGTTCGCCGGTACTTTGCTGGAAAGCTATGGTTGGCACAGCATCTTCCTGGCTGGCGGCCTGCTGCCGCTGGCCTTGTTGCCCGCTATGGCGAAATTGATGCCGGACAGCCGGGTTCCGGCGGCTGTGTCCACGACACGGCCGGACCCGGTGCAGGCTTTGTTTGGTGAGGGGCGCCTGCTGATCACGCTGCTGGCCTGGTTCACCTTCGGGATGACGCTGCTGGTGCTGTATCTGCTGTTGAACTGGCTGCCTTCCCTGGTGGCGGCCAAGGGGCTGGGTGCGGTCGGCGGTGCAGGTGCTGCCTTCGCCTTCAATGTCGGCAGCATCATCGGTGCCTGTGGGATCGGCATTCTGGTTGATCGTCTGGGGCCCCGCATTCCCATTATCGCGGCATATCCCTGTCTGGCACTGGCCATGTTCGGCCTTGCGGGCGCAGAGACGCTGGTGCCAGTGGTGGTGTTGGCCGGACTGGCGGGCTTCTTCCTGCTGGGCGCGCAATATTCCCTCTATGGCGTGATCCCGCTCTATTATCCGGTCAATGTGCGTGGGCTCGCCACAGGCGCATCCATCGCCGTGGGGCGGCTGGGATCCATCGCCGGCCCCCTGGTGGCGGGTCACCTGCTGGGGCAGGGGCTGGGCCCGTCCGGGGTGGCCTTGTCCATGGTGCCGGTGGTGGTCGCTGCCGGGCTGTCCGTGTCGATCATGACGATCCGGGGCCGATATATAGAAGGCTGAAATCAGTTATAGCCGGTAACGAAAAAGGCCCGTGAAGTGCCCCTTCACGGGCCTTTTTCTATGGTTCGACGCCTACAGAAAATAGTTGGTAACATCACCTGTTATATTGCATTACGGTTATTGATGCCGTATCATTGGATTGCTCAATAAAAAAGAGCCTGCTCGACGCAGCATGCGTCGCGGGCCGTCCCAAGGGAGAAATTCCATGAAGAAGCTGGCATCGCGTCCGGCAGCGCGGCTGCTTACCCTGATATTGGCAGGGGGAGCCATCACCCCGTCAGCCTGGGCCCAGGCCGAAACAAATCCTGTCCTGGAAGAAATTGTGGTGACGGCGGAGCGCCGGACCCAGAGCCTCCAGGATGTGCCGATCTCCGCGACTGTCCTGTCAGGGGAAGAGATCATGCGCAAGGGTGTCGCCAATCTGGCCGATATCCAGCAGGTTTCGCCCTCGATCTCGATCAATCAGGTCAACCGCTCGACCTATGTGAATATCCGTGGTGTCGGCATCGCCCAGACGGCGCCCAGTTCCAGCCCCGGTGTCGCCTATTATATTGACGGCCAGTTGATCCCGCATGAGCAGTTCATCAGCCAGTCCTTCTACGATATCGGCTCGCTGGAAGTGCTGCGCGGCCCGCAGGGCACCCTGACCGGGCAGAATTCCACCGGCGGCGCCATCTATGTCCGCACGCCGGAACCGGTTTTCGGGGAGGTCAGCGGCTTCATCGACCAGACCATCGGTTCCTTTGACTGGTTCCGCACCACCGGCGCGGTCAATATCCCTGTCGGCGACAATGTCGCCATCCGCGTTGCCGGCGTGCGCGACAAGCGCGACAGCTTTACCAAGAATATCGGTCCCAGCCCCAGTTCCCCCGGCATTACTGATCTGGAAGGCGCGCGTATCAATATCGCGCTGCGCAATGATGCCAACACCCTGCGCATCAATCTGCGTGGCGAATATTTCAACAGTGACAGCGATAATAACGCCGTCAAGCGTCGCAACGACACGGTCAGCAGCAATCCCTACATCATTCAGGAAGACGCGATATCCTATCTGAAGCAGGAAGGGTATCGCCTGTCAGGTGAAGTGAAATGGGCGATCAGTGACAGTGTCGATCTACGGGCGCTGACCTCCTGGCAGGATGGCAGCACCACCGACCAGACCGATGGTGACCGCACCGCCACGGCACGCCCGCGCCCGCCGGCTGGCAATGTCGGGCGTATCGGCTTCACCGACACCACCATCCGCACCCTGATCAACGAAGTGAACCTGGTCTCCACCGATGACGGGCCGCTCAGTTGGGTGGTGGGCGCCTTCCGGATGGATGAAGATATTCCCCTGTCCGTGCTGCGCGATAATAACAACACGGTGGATTTCGTCTCCTCCACCTCCACCATCGTCTCCAAGGTGGAGAACAAGTCCCAGTCTGTCTTCGGGCAGGTGAATTACTTCGCGACGGAGCAGTTGGAACTGATCGTCGGTGGTCGTCACTCCTGGGATGATCAGACCTATGACCGCATCGTGTCCGCCGGCGGCACCGGCGTCAGCAAGCTCAGCTCCAAGGAACTGACCGGCAAGCTGGGCGCCAATTACCATCTCAGCGACAACACGATGCTCTATGCCAGCCTGTCCAAGGGGTACAAGGCGGGCGGCGGCAATCTGCCGGCCTCCAGCCCCTCCTTCGGCCCGGAAACCAACCTGGTTTATGAGGCCGGGTGGAAGACAACCCTGCTGGACCGCCGGCTGCGGCTGAATGGTTCGCTGTTCTATGCCGATTACAAGGATATCCAGCTTGCCTCGCTGGCCAATGGCCTGCCCCTGACGCAGAACGCGGCTTCGGGTGAATCCATGGGTGGTGAGTTGGAACTGGAAGGCCGCTTCGGTGGCCTGGGCTTCAATCTCGGCCTTGGCTATCTCAATGCCGAATTTGCCGAGGATACGGTGCTGCAGAACACGGTCGCCAACCGGAATGAACTGGTGACCAAAGGCAGCACGCTGCCCTTCTCCCCCGAATGGACGATCAATGCCGGCATCCAGTACGAGTTCCTGGCCGGCGACACAGCCATCACGCCGCGCCTGCAATGGTCGCATACGGGCCAGAGCCACGCGACGCCGTTCCCCAGCGCGGTGACGATCCTGCCGTCGCGCGATGTCGTGGATGCGCGTCTGTCCATCGACCCGACGGACAGCGTGCGCCTGGAACTGTTTGTCACCAACCTGTTTGATGAAACCTATATTGCCAGCCAGCTTCAGAACTCTTCCTCCGCTGATGGCGGTCTCATCTATGGCGCCCGCCGGCAATATGGCGGCCGCCTGACCTATCGGTTCTGATCGGGAGGGGATGGGATGCGAGGCAGTTCTGTCGGGGCGTTCCTGTCCCTGCTGATGCTGGGGGCGCTCAGCCTTCCGGCGGCAGGGCAGGGGGCTGTCTGGTGGTCGCCGGGTGACGGTACGCCGTTCCCCGCGCAACTGGATGATGTGGACGGTGATGGCACCACCCGCCTGTTGCTGGAGGGCGGGCCGATGCAGACGAAGGGCCACCCGTTCTTCGAGCCGAAGGGTGACGATGGCCGTGCCTGCGTCACCTGCCACCAGCCTTCCGACGGGATGAGCCTGTCTGCCGAAACCGCCCGGCGGCGCTGGGCGGAGACGGACGGAAAGGACCCGCTGTTCGCCGCCTATGATGGCAGCAACTGTCCCGATCTGCCGCAGGGGGAGCGCGCCTCCCATTCCCTGTTGCTGGATCATGGGTTGATCCGTATCGCCCGGCCCTGGCCGCCGGTGGATGCCGCCGGCCAGCGGGTGGAGCCTGACTTTACCCTGGAACTGGTGCGCGACCCGACCGGCTGCAACGCTTCCAAGAGCTGGGGCATGGCGGCGGAGGCGCCGCGCGTCTCCGTCTTCCGCCGGCCGCGTCCGGTGGCCAATTTCAAATATATCCTGGCCATGGGTTTCGCCATTGATCCCAAGGTGGGGGAGCCGTTGCCCATCGATCCTGCCACCGGCCAGATGGTGTCGGGCAACCTGCTGTCCGACCGCCGGGTTTTGTCGCTGGAAGCGCAGATGCAGGATGCCGCCCATACCCATCTGGGGCTGCGTCAGGGGCTGACGGCCGAGGAACAGCGGCAGATCCTGGATTTTGAGCTGCGGCTGTTCGTGGCGCGGCAGCAGGACCGTATCGGCGGTGACCTGGATGAAGGCGGCGCCAGGGGCGGACCGGAAACCCTGGCCCGGTCGGAACCGGGGCGCCTGGGCAGCCAGGGCATGGCGGTCTTCAGCGAGTTTGCCGCCTGGGAGAAAATCCCCGCTGATGCGGATATCAGTCCGGAACAGCGGGCCTATCGGGAATCCGTGGCGCGCGGGGCGCGCATCTTCCGGGAAAAGATGTTCCTGATCACCGACAGCGCCGGCATCAATTCCCCCGTCGGGTTCGGCAACCCGGTCCGCAATTCCTGCGTCTTCTGCCATAATATGAGCCAGATGGGCATGGATGTGGCCCCCGGTCAGGTCGATCTGGGCACCACCAACATGCCGTTCGCCGACCCGCAGCCGCATCTGCCGCTGTTCCGCGTCACCTGCAAGGGCGAACCGCATCCCCATTATGGCCGCGTCATCCATACCCATGATCCGGGCTATGCCCTGACCACGGGACTCTGTGCCGATGTGGGCAAAATCACCTTGCAGACCCTGCGCGGGCTGACCGGTCGGGCGCCCTATTTCGCCAACGGTTCCGCCCGCGACCTGCGCGCCGTGATCGATTATTACGAGCGGCGCTACAATATCGGCTATACCGAGCAGGAAAAGCGCGATCTGGTCAATCTGATGGGGGCGCTTTGATGCGGCGATTAATCCCTTCCCTGCTGGCCCTTCTGGCGCTCACCCCCGCTATTTCTGCCGCAGAAGCGGTGCGCTTTGTCAGTTGCCCGGTCTATCGTGACACCGATGCCGGGCGTAAATCCGGCTGCTGGCTGGCGGAAGAACGGGAAACCGGCCGCCGGTTCGACATAACCCCATCGGCCACCAAACCCGACTGGTCCATGGGGGTGCTGGTGGAAGGGCGCATCGCCGAGAAACAAGATAATGCCTGTGGCGCCCCATTGCTGGAGCCGGTGCGCGTGTCCGTCCTGCCGGAGATGGCATGCACCCGCGCCATGATCCCGGCGGAAGGGTTCCCCGGTCGGCGCTTCGTGCTGCCGCCGCGCAATATCCGTCCGCTCTATGCGCCGGACCCGGCGCCGCCGCCGCCTTACACGGCCAAGCTGTTTCCCATCCCCTTCGATTTCGGTCGTGACTTCGCCGTGTATCAGCAAAGCGACTGGATGCTGGTCAATGCCGCCACCTATGCCAAGGCGGCCGGGGGCACGGTGCGGATCATCGGCTATGCCGAGACCCAGCCTTTCACCCTGTCCGGCCAAACCCTGGCGGAACCAGCCGATCTGGCCCGGCGCCGGGCGGAAAAGGCCCGGCTCTGGCTGGTTGGGCTGGGGGTGCCGGCGGACAAGGTGAGCCTGGAATGGCGGGAAAACCCCGCCCCGCTGGCCGACCCCGCCTTTGACGGCTTGACCGAAACCTCCCGCCGACGGGTGGATATCAGGGTGGAGCCGTAAGCTTACCCCGCTGCCCCCTGGCGGAAGCGGCCGGGGGAGCAGCCGACCCGGCTGGTGAAGAAGCGGTTGAAATAGGCGGGATCGGTGAAGCCCAGGTCGAATGCCACCTCTGCCACGCCCAGGTCGCTGTAAAGCAGGCTGCGCTTGGCCTCTGCCAGCAGCCGGTCATGCAGCAGATCAATAGGCGGATGGCCGGTCACCGCCATGCAGGCCGCCCGCAGCCGGCCAGGGGTCACGCCCAGTTCCTCTGCGAAGCGGGCGATGCCCCAGCCGGCACGGCAATGCGCTTCGATCAGATCACGATAGCGCGCCACCAGGGCAGCACGCGGCCCCCGTGCGCCGCCGCTGCCGCCCGCTGACAGGCGGGCCGCCCGCCAGGCATGGACCAGCAGGGCCGTCAGTGCAGCTTCTACCAGCAGCGACCGGCCCACGCGACCGCCCGTCATTTCCCCTTCCAGCAGCCGGGCAAGGCGCAGGCAATCAGCGCCGCCCTCGTTCAAGGGCACGGCGGCGGCATTGCTGAACAGATCGGCCAACCCGGCCTCCCGCCGCGCCAGGCCGCGCAGGATGGGATCGACGAAGGTGACGACGTGCCCCTGGCTGGCGGCATCCCAGGAAAATCCATGCACTTCACCTGCCGGGATCAGCAGCAGGCAAGGGGCGGTAAAGCTCTCCCGCTCCCCGCCGGCCAGCAACTCCCCGCCGCCGCTGGAAATGACGAAGACATGGTTCAGGTCGGCATGGGCATGCGGCTGGATTTGCCAACCATTGGGCTGACTGCGCCGTTCCAGGGTTTCGGCGTGGATGAAATGTTCATCTGCCTTGGCCTCTGCCTCCCCGTACAGGAAGAAGCGGGGCACGGGATTGCGGGCTTTTCTGACCATGCGGTGCAGCATGGCAAAGTGGCGATGAAAAATCCAATTTTTTGATGGATGCGTCTCCTGTGCCAATGGTTCGCCCAGGCTATCATCCGCTCAACAGCAAGAGTGTGATCGGTTCAAATGGCCTCATTTGAACCGTGAATCGCACGGAAAGATCAAAATAATGCTTGGGAGGAGAGGGATGATGCGCACTCAAGTCGCCATCATCGGTGCCGGCCCCGCAGGATTGCTTCTGGCCCATCTTTTGTACAAGGCGGGTGTGGAATGTGTGATCCTGGAGCGGCGTGACCGGGCCTATGTTGAAAGCCGCATCCGTGCCGGCATCCTGGAACAGGTGACGGTGGATCTGCTGCGCCAGGTCGGCGTGCATGATCGCATGGATCGCGAAGGCTTGCCGCATGAAGGCTTTGCCTTGTCTGCCGATGGCGAGGGCATGCGGATTGACATGGCCGCGCTGACGGGCAAATCCGTCATGGTCTATGGCCAGACAGAGGTGACGCGCGACCTGATCACCGCCGCCCTGGACCGGGGCATTCCCCTGGTGTTTGAGGCGGAAAATGTCGCCCTGCATGAGATTGCGGGCACCCGCCCGGTCGTCACCTGGCAGCATCAGGGCGTGGACCAGAGGCTGGAATGTGACTTCATCGCCGGCTGTGATGGGTTCCACGGCGTGGCGCGGGCCAGCATCCCGGCCGATGTGCTGAAGACTTTCGAGCGGGTTTATCCGTTCGGCTGGCTGGGCGTGCTGGCCGATGTGCCGCCCTGTGATCATGAACTGATCTATGCCAGCCACGCGCGCGGTTTCGCGCTCGCCTCCATGCGTTCGCCAACCCGGTCACGCTATTACGTGCAGGTGGCGAACAGCGAGAAGGTGGAGGATTGGTCGGACGAACGCTTCTGGGATGAGCTATGTCTGCGCCTGGGGCCGGATGTGGCCCCCCGCGTCACGCGCGGCCCGTCGATTGAGAAATCCATCGCCCCCCTGCGCAGCTTTGTGGCGGAGCCGATGCGCCATGGCAGGCTTTTCCTGGCTGGTGACGCTGCCCATATCGTGCCGCCCACCGGTGCCAAGGGTTTGAACCTTGCCGCCACCGATGTTGCCTATCTGGCGGAAGGGCTGATCGATTTCTACAAGGGTGACAGCGCCGGGGTCGATGCCTATTCAGCCCGCGCGCTGGCCCGCGTCTGGAAGGCGGAACGCTTCTCCTGGTGGTTCACCAGCCTGATGCACCGCTTCCCCGATACCGACGCTTTCGGTCGCCGCATGCAGATGGCCGAATTGGGTTATCTGCGTGGTTCTCACGCGGCCCAGCAGTCGCTGGCGGAAAATTACGTGGGCCTGCCGCTGCATTGAGCAAGGCCCCCATCCATTACAAGTCAGGAACCTATTGAAATGGCTGGCAAGATTTATCCCGACGCCAAGTCGGCGCTGGACGGTCTGCTGTTTGACGGCATGACCATCATGTCGGGCGGCTTCGGCCTGTCCGGCAACCCGGAAAACCTGATCCCCGCCATCAAAGAGGCGGGCGTCAAGGGGCTGACCATCATTTCCAATAATTGCGGTGCTGATGGTTTCGGCCTCTGGCAATTGCTGAATAATGGCCAGATCAAGAAGATGATCAGTTCTTATGTGGGGGAGAACAAGCTGTTCGAACAGCTTTACATCTCCGGCCAACTGGAACTGGAACTGAACCCGCAGGGCACGCTGGCCGAGCGCATCCGCGCTGGCGGCGCCGGCATCCCCGCCTTCTACACCGCCACCGGTGTCGGTACCGTCGTGTCGGAAGGAAAGCCGGTGGAGGAATTTGAGGGCAAGCGCTATGTGCGTGAGACCTGGCTGCGCGCTGACCTGTCCATCGTCAAGGCCTGGAAGGCCGATACGGAAGGCAACCTGATCTATCGGAAGACGGCGCGCAACTTCAACCCGGTGATGGCGACCGCCGGCAAGGTGACGGTAGCGGAGGTGGAGGAGATCGTGCCCGTGGGCAGCTTCGATCCCGACCATATCCATACGCCCGGTATCTATGTCGATCGCGTCATCCAGGGCGCGGCCTATGCCAAGCTGATCGAGAAGCGCACCACGCGGCCGCGTCCGGCCGCCAGCAATGAGGTCTGACCCATGCCCTGGACCCGTGATGAAATGGCCGCCCGCGCGGCGCGTGAATTGCGCGACGGCTTCTATGTGAACCTCGGCATCGGCATCCCGACGCTGGTCGCCAACTATATCCCCGACGGCATGCAGGTGATGCTGCAGTCGGAAAATGGCATGCTGGGCATCGGGCCGTTCCCGTTTGAGGGGGAGGAGGATGCCGACCTGATCAATGCCGGCAAGCAGACCATTACGGAACTGCCCACCTCCTCTTATTTCAGCAGCGCGGACAGTTTCGCCATGATCCGCGGCGGCCATATCGACCTGACGGTGCTGGGTGCCATGCAGGTGGCCGGCAATGGTGATCTGGCCAACTGGACCATTCCCGGCAAGATGATAAAAGGCATGGGTGGTGCCATGGACCTTGTGGCTGGGGTCAAAAAGGTCGTCGTGGTCATGGACCATCAGGACAAGAATGGCGGCTCCAAGCTGCTGCCCGCATGCACCCTGCCGCTGACCGGTGCCGGTGTGGTGGATATGGTCATCACGGATCTCGGCGTCTTCACCATCGACAAGGATGGCGATGGCGGCATGGCCCTGATCGAACTGGCGCCCGGCGTCACGGTGGAACAGATCACGGCGGCCACGGGTGCTGCCTTCCGGGTGGAGGTGGCAGCATGAGCCACGCCTATATCTGCGACGGCATCCGCAGCCCCATCGGCCGCTTCGGCGGCGCGCTCTCCCGCCTGCGGCCCGATGACATGGCGGCCCAGGTGATCCAGGCCCTGCTGGCCCGCCATCCCGGCCTCGACCCGGCCGTTATTGAGGAAGTGTTCCTCGGTTGTGCCAATCAGGCCGGCGAAGATAACCGCAATGTGGCCCGTATGGCCGCATTGCTGGCAGGCCTGCCTGTGTCAGTCCCAGGCACCACCATCAACCGTCTCTGCGCGTCGGGTGCCGATGCCGTGGGTACGGCGGCGCGTGCCATCACTGCAGGCGCGCTCGACCTTGTCATCGCCGGCGGCGTGGAAAGCATGACCCGCGCACCCCTGGTCATGGGCAAGGCCGAAAGCGCCTTCCAGCGCAGCGCCCAGATCGAGGATACGACCATCGGCTGGCGCTTCATCAACAAGGCGATGAAGGAACGTTACGGTACCGATAGCATGCCGGAAACGGCAGAGAATGTGGCCGTCGAACATGGGGTCAGCCGCACCGATCAGGACGCCTTCGCCCTGTCCAGCCAGCAACGGACCGCCAAGGCCCAGGCTGAGGGTTATTTCGAAGGCGAAATCACCCCGGTGACTGTTCTGGACGCCAAGGGCAAGCCGACCATCGTCAGCGTGGATGAACATCCCCGTGCCGATACGACGGCGGAGGCATTGGCTAAGCTGAAACCCGTGGTCCGCCCCGGCGGCAGTGTCACGGCCGGCAATGCCAGCGGCGTTAATGACGGGGCGGTGGCTTTGCTGATCGCCTCGGAAACTGCCGTCAAAACCCATGGCCTGACCCCGCGTGGCCGCATCCTGGGTATGGCCACGGCCGGCGTGGAACCGCGTGTCATGGGCGTCGGCCCGGTGCCGGCCTCACAGAAGCTGATGGACAAGCTGGGCCTGACCATCGGTGATTTCGACCTGATCGAATTGAACGAGGCCTTTGCCGCGCAGGTGATCGCATCCTTGCGCACGCTGGGCGTCGACCCGATGGCCCCTCATGTCAACCCGCATGGCGGCGCCATCGCGTTGGGCCATCCGTTGGGGGCAAGCGGCGCGCGGCTGGCCCTGACGGCGCTGCGGGGGCTGGAAAAGACGGGCGGCAAGCGCGCCCTGGTCACCATGTGCATCGGCGTCGGCCAGGGGCTGGCACTCGCCATTGAAAAAATTTAAGGGAGGAACGGTGAATGACTTTGATCCTGCCCTATAACAGGGAGGAGGAGGGCGCGCATCCAGCGTTGCTGTCCCCCGATTATAAATCCACGGTGAAGCGGTCACCGCATCAGCCGCTGATCTCCATTCCTCAGACCCTGACGGAACTGACCGGCCCTGCCGGTCGCTGGGACCGGCTGATGGGGCCGGCCCTGGCCGACCTGACCAAGGTTGGCAAGGGGGAGGCCATCGGCCAGCGTATCGTCGTATCCGGTCGCGTACTGGACGAGGATGGACGGCCCGTGCCCAACACGATTGTCGAGGTCTGGCAGGCCAATGCCGCCGGTCGTTACATCCATAAAAAGGACCAGTGGAACGCCCCGCTGGACCCGAACTTCACCGGGTCGGGCCGGGTCATCACTGATGATCAGGGACGCTATCGCTTCCTGACCATCAGCCCCGGTGCTTACCCCTGGGGCAATCATTACAATGCCTGGCGCCCGGCCCATATCCATTTCTCGCTGATGGGGCCGGCCTTCGCCACGCGGCTGGTAACACAGATGTATTTCCCCGGCGATCCGCTGATCCCGCTGGACCCGATTGCCAATGCCGTGCCCGCCGCTGCCTTGCCGCGCATGATCAGCCGGTTCGATATCGAAACGACGCAGGAAGCCTTCGCGCTTTCTTTCATTTTCGATATTGTGCTGCGCGGTCGCGATGCCACGCCGATGGAGGATTGATCCATGAGCGGACAAACACCCTGGCAGACTGTCGGCCCCTATTTCCACTATGCCCTGCCCTGGAAGGGCGGTGCCGATCTGGTGGAAGGCAAGGGCGAAGCCGGCGCGCGGATGGATTTGCTGCCCGATGGCCATTACACGCTGAACCCGAACGACCAGCCGCGCGGGGCCGCGAAGGGCGCGGTGGTGACCATCACCGGCACCCTGTTCGATGGCGATGGCGTGCCCATCCCCGACGGGTTCGTGGAACTGTGGCAGGCTAACGCTGCCGGTCGCTATGACAGCCCTGATGATACCCGCGTGGAAGTGGCGCTGGACCAGGATTTCATTGGTTTCGGCCGCGCCGCGACCGATGCGGACGGCGTCTTCACCATCCGTACGGTGAAACCCGGCCGTGTTCCTGGCCCCGGCAACAGCCTGCAGGCACCGCATATCGCCATTTCCGTCATGGCACGCGGCATCATCAAGCGCATGGTCAGCCGCATCTATTTCGCGGATGAGCCCAGCAACGGTGAAGATCCAATCCTGGACCTCGTTCCTGCGGATCGCCGCGCCACCTTGCTGGCGGTGCCGGCGGGGGAGGGGAAGTACCTGTTCGATATCCGCCTGCAGGGCGAAGGGGAGACGGTATTCTTCGACATTTGATGCTTCCGCCCCCGTCATCCTGGCGAAAGCCGGGACCCAGGACCCACCCGGCGAAAGCCGGGACCGCCCGACCTTTCGGCTGCTTTGATCAGACAATGTTGCGGTTTGATCCTGGGGCCCCTGGGTCCTGGCTTTCGCCGGGATGACGGAAGGGAGTAAGCTGCCGCTCTTCCATCATATGGTTATCGCATGACTTCCACCCTGTTCACGCCTTTGTTCCAGACGCCCGCCATGGCTTCCCTGTTCGATGACCGGGTGGTGTTGGGCGCCATGTTGCGGGTGGAAGCAGCTTTGGCGTCGGCCCAATCCAGCATCGGCATGGTACCGGCATCCGCCTTGGCCCCGATCCATGCCGCCTGCAATCCTGATCTCTATGATATCGCGGAACTGGGCCGGGCCACGGCGCTGGCAGGTAATCCGGCCATCCCGCTGGTTAAGGCGCTGACCGCCAAGGTGGCGGCGACCGATCCAGCCGCTGCCCGCCATGTGCATCGCGGCGCCACCAGCCAGGACATTATCGATACCGGCTTTGTCCTGCGCGCCCGCGACGCCGTGGCGCTGCTGCTGACCGATCTGGACCGCGCCATCCATGCGCTGGCCGACCTGTCGCGGCGCCACGCCACGACCCCCATGGCCGGTCGCACCCTGTGGCAGCAGGCTTTGCCCATCACGTTCGGGCTGAAGGCCGCCGGCTGGCTGTCCATGCTGCTGCGTGTGCGTACCCGCCTGGGCGATGCCGGCAAGGCGATGTCAGTCCTGCAATTTGGCGGGGCGGCGGGCACGCTGGCCAGCCAGGGCGGGCAGGGACTGGATGTCGCCAAGGCCCTGGCCATCACCCTGTCACTGACCCTGCCCGACACGCCCTGGCACAGCCAGCGCGACCGGATCGCCGATCTAGGTGCGGCCCTGGGCCTGCTCACCGGCAGTCTTGGCAAGATCGCGCGCGACATCGCCCATCTGATGTCGTCGGAAGTGGCAGAAGCGTTCGAGCCGGCCGCCGCCGGCAAGGGCGGATCATCCGCCATGCCGCACAAGCGCAACCCCGTCGGCACCACCATTGCCTTATCGGCGGCCAATCGCGCGCCCGGCCTGGTCGCCACCCTGTTCACCGCCATGGTGCAGGAACAGGAGCGCGGTGTCGGCGGCTGGCATGCCGAATGGCCGGTGCTGGCAGAGCTTTTCGCCCTGACATCCGGTGCCATGGCCCATATGGCGGAGACCCTGTCCGGCCTTGAACTGGACCCGGATGCCATGCGCGCCAATCTGAACCTGACCGACGGGTTGATGATGGCGGAAGCCGTGACCCAGGCTCTGGCCGAGGCATCGGGCCGTCATGATGCGGGCAAGCTTGTGGAAGCGGCCTGCAAGCGCGCCGTCGCCGCCGGCCATGGCTTGCTGGAAGAACTGATTGCCGATGCTGCTATCACCCCGCACCTGCCGCCTGAACGGCTGGCGGCGTTGATGCGACCGGAAAATTACCTGGGATCGGCCACGGACTTCATTTCCCGTGTGCTGAAAACCTATGAGCGGGAGATGATGTAATGGCCCAGTTCGTAACCCTGGCCGACGGGACCCGCCTGCATTGGCGCCTGGATGGGCCGGAGGGTGCGCCCATCCTGCTGCTGTCCAACTCGCTGGGCACCAATATGGAGATGTGGGCGCCGCAGATGCCCGCCCTGACCCAGCATTTCCGCGTCCTGCGCTATGATAGTCGCGGCCATGGCCTGTCCGATGCGCCCGCCGGTCCTTACAGCATTGATCTGCTGGGCCGCGATGCTGTCGGCCTGCTGGATGCGCTGGGGATTGAGAAGGTGCGCTTCGTCGGCCTGTCCAAGGGCGGCATGGTGGGGCAATGGCTGGGGGCCAATGCAGCCGACCGGCTGTCACATCTGGTCTTGTGCAACACGGCCGCTGAAATGGCCCCGGCGGAACCGTGGAACGCCCGGATCGCCTTGGTGAGGGCGCAGGGCATGGGCGCCATCGTCAATGGCGTCGTGGAACGCTGGTTCACCGATGGCTTCCGCGCCACCCATCCGGAAGCCATCGCCCCTATCGCCGCCATGCTGCATGCGACGCCGGTGGAGGGTTATACGGCCTGCTGTGCCGCGGTGCGCGACATGGACCAGCGTGCCTCGTTGCCGCGCATTCCGGTGCCCACCCTGGTCATTGGCGGTCGCCAGGATCCTGCCACCCCGCTTGCCAAGAGCCATGAACTGGCGAATGCCATCCCTGGCGCCCGGCTGGTGGAACTGGACGCGGCGCATTTATCGAATGTGGAGCAGGCAGAGGCTTTCACCGCCGCCCTGCTGTCTTTCCTGAAGGATTGAGATCATGGATGAAGCCGACCGCAAGGCATTGGGCTTCACAGCCCGCCGTTCCGTCCTGGGCGATGCACATGTCGATCGTGCCATCGCCAACACCACAGACTTCACCGCCGAATTCCAAGACCTCATCACCCGCTATGCCTGGGGGGAGATCTGGACGCGGCCCGGCATCGACCATACGACCCGCCGGCTGATGGTGCTGTCCACCATGATCGCCCTGAACCGGGAAGAGGAATTCATGATGCATGTCCGCGCGGCCGTGACCCACGGCGTGTCGCGCGACCTGATCAAGGAGGTGATCCTCCAGGCCGCCATCTATTGCGGCGTACCGGCAGCCAACAGCGCCTTCCATGCCGCGTCGCACGTGTTCAAGGAACTGGATGGGGCTGCATAAAAAATCTCCGTCCCTTGAAAAAACCGCTTGCCCTTCTGTTCTTGTGCGCCTATACAGCGCCTCCCACGACGGCGGTGCCTGATGGTTTCGCAGTTGTTGGGATTGGTGGTTCTGGGATTTCTCAGTATTGCCGAGGTTCTTTGAAGGGTCTGTCCCTTCGGACAAGTGGAATTGACTATTGCCCCTGTTGGGTTGCTGGTGTCTGGATTTAGATCTGGGTTCTGGTGATTAGGCGGGATGGTTGGCCGGGTTTTGGTTTGCTTGGGTTTAGCGGTTTGGTTGCTGCTGAATAAAAAAGCGAGCGGATGAAAAAAACTGGTTGACTGGTTGGTTGGGGTTGGCTAGAAAGCGCTCCACCGACGCGGCGGCGACAAGCTGCCGGGCGATGGTTTCGCAGTCTCTGAGTTTGGCGGTTATGCGCTGGATGGGGATTGCAACGGCGAGATCCTCCTGCTTTTGTGGGTGCCGGTTTCGGTCTTCTGATGGAGATCGGGGCGATGGATTATCGGCTTTTAGCCGGGTTCTTGGA
>NZ_AUCG01000023.1 GCF_000429645.1 Niveispirillum irakense DSM 11586 | reverse complement strand
GCCGTGCCGCCGCTGGCGGTGACGGCATAGGTGCCGACGCCGCTCGCCTGCGTGGCGCTGGTATTGAAGGTGACACCGGAGACGACACTGGCACTGTCGCCATTGACGAGGCCTGAAACCTCATAGGCGAGGGCAGGATTGTCCTGCCCGTAGGTGCGGCGGCTGTTGTTGACCTGGAGGGTCAAAGCCGCCGGATCGATGGTCAGGATGCCTGCCTGATACTGGATGGTGTAGTTGGCCGCGGTGCCACCGCTGGCGGTGACGGCATAGGTGCCGACGCCGCTGGCTTGTGTGGCGCTGGTATTGAAGGCGACACCGGAAACGACGCTGGCACTGTCACCATTGACGAGGCCTGAGAGGTCATAGGCGAAAGCGGGGTTGGCCTGCCCATAGGTTCGGCGAGTGTTGTTGACCTGGAGGGTCAGGCTTGCCGGATCGATGGAGAGGCTGCCGGCCTGATACTGGATGGTATAGTTGGCCGCCGTGCCGCCGCTGGCGGTGACGGCATAGGTGCCGACGCCGCTGGCCTGTGTGGCGCTGGTATTGAAGGCGACACCGGAGACGACACTGGCACTGTCACCATTGACCAGTCCAGAAACGTCATAGGCGAAAGCGGGGTTAGCCTGCCCATAGGTGCGACGGCTGTTGTTGACCTGGAGGGTCAGGCTTGCCGGATCGATGGTCAGGGTGCCGGCCTGATACTGGATGGTGTAGTTGGCCGCGGTGCCACCGCTGGCGGTGACGGCATAGGTGCCGATGCCGCTGGCTTGTGTAGCGCTGGTATTGAAGGCGACACCGGAGACGACGCTGGCACTGTCGCCATTGACCAGCCCTGAAACCTCATAGGCGAAGGCTGGGTTCGCTTGTCCGTAGGTACGGTTTGCGTTGTTAATCTGGAGGGTCAAGGCCGCCGGATCGATGGAGAGGCTGCCGGCCTGATATTGGATGGTGTAGTTGGCCGCGGTGCCACCGCTGGCGGTGACGGCATAGATACCGACGCCGCTGGCCTGTGTGGCGCCGGTGTTGAAGGCGACACCGGAGACGACACTGGCACTATCACCATTCACCAGCCCGGCAACGTCATAGGTGAAGGTGGGGTTGGCCTGCCCATAGGTTCGGCGAGTGTTGTTGACCTGGATGGTCAAGGCCGCGGGATCGATGGTGAGGCTGCCGGCCTGATATTGGATGGTATAATTAGCCGCGGTGCCGCCGCTGGCGGTAACGGCATAGGTACCGACGCCGCTGGCCTGCGTGGCGTCGGTATTGAAGGTGACACCGGAGACGACGCTGGCGCTGTCACCATTCACCAACCCTGAAATGTCATAGGTGAAGGCTGGGTTCGCTTGTCCATAGGTACGGTTTGCGTTGTTGACCTGGACGGTCAGGGTCGCGGGATCGATGGTCAGACTGCCTGCCTGATACTGGATGGCGTAGTTGGCCGCGGTGCCGCCGCTAGCGGTGATGGCATAGGTGCCGACGCCGCTCGCCTGCGTGGCGCTGGTGAAAGTGACACCGGAAACGACACTGGCACTGTCACCATTCACCAAGCCTGAAATGTCATAGGTGAAAGCGGGATTGGCCTGCCCATAGGTGCGGTTGGTGCTATTGACAATCAGCGTCAGGGTCGCGGGATCTATCGTCAGCGTACCGGCAACAAATTCAAAATCATAACTTTTCGTGGTTGCCAGGCTGCCGGCACTTGTCGTGATGGTGTAGGTGCCGACACCGGGATTTGCGCCGGCACTGCTGGACAGGCTGGCGGTACCCGTGAGGGTGTTTCCTGCTGTATCGCTGCCGACGAAGCCAGTGACGCTGTAAGTATAGCTTGGCGTGGCGCCATATGTGATGCGGATATCGTCCGCTTTCACGGTCAATGTTCCGACAACATTGTAAATAACGATATTGCCCGGTTCCGTAATGCTGGATGGCGGGGTACTGGTGAAATTATAACCGGTCAGGGTGTCATCGACGGTTATTGGTCCCAGATCGCTGCCCCCCTGGGAGCGGGCATAGATCAGGAAGCGGTTATCCGCTAATAGTTCCACATCTCCAGCGATGGAGACATTGCCGCTGCTGGCGAGAACGATGTCGTGCCCGCTGGTAATCAACAGGCCTTCCGCCAGAGACAGGTTGCCGTTTCCAACAATAATCGTCAGGTCGTCGCCGGCCGAAATATTGCTGAAGTCTCCCTCTGTTTTCCCGAGGACGACATCGCCAGCGGAAATCCGGATATCGGCATTTGTGTCGGCATAAAGGCTTGAAATACGCCGGATACTATTGCCTGTCTCTGTTAACAGCACCTCCCCATAGGCGCTGATGCTGAGGTCGCCTGCCGTCAACAGGGCCCCGGTTTCCTGCGCGATATTGTTGCCGCTCAGGGTCAGCTTTCCTGTGGTGCTGACGGTGTGGCGGATGTTGAGATCATCCTGCACTTCCAGGGAAATATTGCCGGTGCTGGTAATGGTCCCGGTTGTTTCCAATCCTGCGCCGCTGCGGACCATGATATTGCCGCTGGCGCCATTGATCGTGAAATCACCCACGATCTCTCCCGGCGCGCTGAGATCCAGGCCACCGGTACCGGAAAGATTGATCGTGGTCGGGGAGGAGAAGACAATCTGCTGGGGGCCGTAGCCTTCCACCCCGTCGCCGGCATATAGGCGAAGGGTGACGTCAGGCTGCATATCGATGCTGCCATCGGCAATATCGCCGATATAAATATTACCTTCAAAAGCGAAATATTCGGCCCGGCCTGCCGTTATGCTCTCAATCGTCTCAACAGATACGCCTTCATCATCGCCGGTCAGAACCGGCAGATCTGCTTCATCATCGATATAAATATTCTGCGGGTCGAGGATGAACAGGCCATTGGTGCCTTTTGGCGCTTCCAGCCAGATGCGGCCGGTCAGATAAAGCCCGCCTTTGGAGGAAACCTCCACCATTCCACCATCGCCGCCCATGGCACCGCCCCGTGCTGTCAGCGTGCCGGTGACGGCGGTATGGGTCTCCGACCAGACGACGACCTTGCCGCCATCACCATTGCCGGTGGCATCGGCGCTGATCAGGCTGGTCTTGTCGATAGCGACCCGGTCGGCATGGGGCATGTCACCGCTGCCGCGTTCATCCCCGCCAAGGCGGATGACACCGCCACCGGCATCGCCATCGGCATTGACGCGCGCGTCGGCCAAGGTGACCTTGCGGCCGGTTACATCAATGGAGCCACCCTTCTGGCCGGTCGCTTGGCCGCTTGCATCCAGGGTGCCGGACAGGCTGATATCGGTCTGTGCATCGCCGGTGATGATGATGCGACCGTCACGCTCTACCGCTGTCTGCGCCTCCACCACACCAGTGCTGTTGATCACACCGGCCATGGCATCGCGCCCGGCGCGGGCGGTCAACAGCACGGTGCCGCCCGCAGCGCGAACGACGCCCCCATTCAGCACCTTGCCGGTGGCTTCACTGTCCAGGGCGAAACGGATAAGCCCGTCGCCAGCCATGTCGATTTCGAAACGATCGCTGCCAGCCAAGGTCACCCGGCCCAGACGGGCCTCAATCAACCCCTCATTGCGCACCACGGCCCCGGCCAGGGCAGCATAGCCCCCATCGGCAACACGGATCACGCCGGCATTGGCGACGATGGCATCGGTCAGGCCCGGTGCCGTGAAGCGGATATTGCTGCCATTCAGTGATGTTTCATCAATGCCACTGGTGGTGGCGAGGAAGCCGGCAGCATTGATGCGGGCATTGGCACCGATGAAGATGCCGGCTTCATTCAGCAGGAATACCTGCCCATTAGCATTCAGATCGCCGTCGAAACGGGTGGCGGCGCCATTCCCCTTGACCCGGTTGACCAGCAGGGACTGCCGATCCGGCTGGATCACATCCACGCGATGGCCGGCATCGGTATCAAAGCTGCGCCAATCCACCAGCGCGCGGTTGCTGGTCTGGTTGATGATGGTGTTGGTGGCACCGGAGGTCACGGAAACGGTGCCTTGGACCACGCTGGCCCCTTCCGGACCGGCGGCGAAAGCCGTCGCGGCCATGGCCAGATGGCTGACACCGCACAGGAGTGCCAGCATGGCAATGGGCCGGCATTGACCGGTTCTGGAATGCGACACCTTCCGCTCCCTCCTGATGGTACAGCCAAGCCTTGCCGGACCGGAACTCTTGTATCCCTATCGGACCTCTTTTTGCGAGCATTTGCGAACTGTTTCCAGTTGGCGGCGCTATGCGGAATGGCGGTCCTGTAACGATTCACTATGGTTGCATGGCAAGGGGCAGGCAAAGTGCAAATCGGGCGTGCAAATGCGCCAAAAGACGTTAAGTTGCGGCCAGGTTGCGGTGCCGTCCCAGGCCCGTGTCCGCTGCTATGCCTTGATCATTACGGATGGTTTTCCCGCCCGTGTCCCGGTCCCGCCCCCTTCTTGCAAGTGCAAGCCGTCGCGCCCTGGCCAGCGCCCCGCTCTGGGTGGCGCTGGTGGCATTGACATCACTGCCGGCCCTGGCGCAAGGCCTGCCACCTGGGGGCCGTTTGCCCGGCGCCGCGGAGCCCGGCCGCGCCCCTTTGCCCCCGCCCTTGGAGGAGAGCCGCCAGCCCCCCACGGCAAAGCTGCAATTTTCCATCCCCACGCAACGGCGCACGGAAACGGCAAAGCCCGGCGGGGAATTGCGCTTCACGCTGCAAAAGATCGTGGTTGAAGGGGCAACGATCGTAGGGCCGGATTTCTATGATCCGCTGATCACCCCCTTGCTGGCGCGTCCGGTCACCTTGTCGGAGGTGGCGGCTTTGGCCGATGCCATCCAGGCCCGCTATGTTGAGTTGGGATATGTGTTGAGCCGCGTCTATGTCCCGGCGCAGGAGATTGCGGATGCCACGATGCGCATCCGTGTGATCGAGGGGCATGTCGACCGTCTCGTGGTGGAAGGGGCAACGAAGGGCGAGCAGGAACGACTGGCCGCCATTACCGCCCCGGCGCTTGCCAGTCGCCCCGCCCATATCGGCACGCTGGAACGGTCCTTGTTGCTGGCATCGGACCTGCCGGGTCTGGATGTGTCCGGTCTGCTGCGTCCGGGTGCCGGGTTCGGGGCGGCCGAACTGGTGGTGACGACGCTGCCCGACCCCTGGGGCGGCAGTGTCGGACTGGGCAACCGAGGCTCGGACTTTGCTGGCCCGTGGAGCGCCTATGCCGATCTTTATGTCAACAACCTGCTGGACCAGCAGGAGCAACTTGGACTGACCCTCTCCGGCACGCCGACAGATGATGAACAGCGCGCGGCCAACCTGCGCTGGCTGCAGCCCTTATTCGCCAACGGGCTGCTACTGTCGACCACCGGCTCATACGCCAAAGGCAAGCCTGGCGCATCGCTGGCGCTTTTTGCCGTACGTACGGAAAGCTGGGCTGTCGGTCAGTCTCTCTCATATCCCCTGGTCCGTTCCCGCGCCGTGAATGTGGCGGTGGAGGGGGGATGGAAAGCCCAGCGATCGGATGTGGAACTGCTTTCCACGCCCTTTACCCGCGATGACTGGCGTACCGTCGATCTGCGCTTGTCGGCATCCCATGCCAATCTGGGCGGGGTTGCGGTACAGGGGGCGCTCGGCGTGGTGCAGGGGCTGGATATTTTCGCTGCCTCCCCCAGGGCCGGGCGCGCCACGTCGCGAACCGACATTGATAGCGCTTTCACCAAACTCACGGCTGATCTGGCGGCCAGTGCGCGGCTGGCGGAAGGGTTGGGCCTGACCGTCAGCGCTGCCGGCCAATATACCAATGACCGGCTGGTTTCCGGCGAGGAATTTGTCCTGGGGGGCACCCGCTTCGGGCGCGGCTATGACAGTGGCGATCTCGCCGGCCCGCGTGGCGTCGGCGCATCGGCTGAGTTGCGCTATACCCGGCCGATCAACAACCCCTATCTCCAGTCCGCCAGCCTCTATGGCTTTACGGATTGGGGGCGGGTCTGGGGCTCGGTGGCGCTGGATGCTGATCTGACAACGATTGGTGCCGGTCTGCGCCTGGGCCTGTTGCGCGGCATCAGTGTGAATGCGGAGCTTGCCGCCCCCCAGGGCGGGCTGGACCTTCCAGGCCTGGAAAATCCCGGTTCCCGCTTCTTCTTCGAACTTTCCGTCCCCTTTTAAACCCGTGGGGTTGTGACCATGCGTATCATCCGTTCCGCCGCCAGCCTTGTTGCCGTTCTGCTGATGGGCACCGCCGCCGTCCAGGCAGCGGAGCTGGTGATTGTCGAATCCTCCAACGCCACGCACCAGCCGGGGCAGGTACTGGACGCCGATGCCGCCCTGACCCTGCCGGCCGGTACCCGGCTGGTGCTGGTCAGTGCTGACGGCAATACCATCACCCTGCAAGGCCCGTTCAATGGCAAGCCGGGTGCTGCGGCGGCTGAAGGTGCTGCGGGCGGTGCGGTGGTGAAATCCCTGGCCTCTCTGGTCACGGCCCGCGATGCCGACACCGCTTCGCTCGGTGCTGTCCGCGCTGCCGGTACGGTCAAGGCGCTGCCGTCGCCCTGGTTGATCGATGTTGCCAATTCCGGCCATGCCTGTCTGGAACCCGGTGTAGCGCCGGTCCTGTGGCGACCGGAAACCGCAGGTGCGGGGGAACTGGCCCTGTCGCCGGCTGACCGTAGCTGGACCGCCAATACCGGCTGGCCGGCTGGCAGTGCCGATCTTGCCCTGCCGGCTGATGTACCCTTCAATGACGGGGAGGCCTATCTGTTTGAAATGGATGGGCAGGCGGCATCGGTTACCCTGCATATGAAGCCGCAGGCCGTGCAGGGCGACCGGATGGTGGCCGCCTGGATGGCAGCTAAAGGGTGCGACCGGCAGGCCCAGGCGCTTTTGGCCAAGAAATAAGCGACGGGCGGAACAGGGGCAATGCGGGACGTTTGGCGCAGATGGGGTGTCATTGCCGGGATCGTGCTGATTGCCACGGTTCTGCCCGTGGCGATGGGGCGCTTCCTGCCTTTTCTGGCCTCGCTGGAAACATGGCTGTCGGATTTCCGCATCGCCACCCTGCTGCCGGGGGATCCGCAGCAGCCGGATATCGTCTTCGTCGCCATTAATGAGGAGACGATCGCCCGCTTCCCCTACCGTTCCCCGGTGGATCGGGCTTTCCTGGCGACCCTGCTGCAATCGCTCCAGGCCAAAGGCGCCAAAGCCATCTTCCTGGACGTGCTGCTGGATACGCCGACGGAGCCGGAGAAGGATGAGGCCCTGCGCACCGTCCTGGCCAGCCTGTCTGTCCCTGTCGTGGTCAGCCATGGTGGGGTGGAGGAGGGGTTGACCCCGGCGCAGGCAGATTTTCTGAATGCGTTCATCCCGCCGGCCCTGCGTGCTGCCGCCAATCTGGACAAGGATCCGTATGACGGCGTCGTGCGTCGCATCTTCACGGCCAAGATCGGGGCGCAGGGCGTGGCATTGCCGGCGATTGCGCCATCGCTGCTGGGAAAGATCGGCCAGCCTTACCAGTTGGAAGAAGGGGTGCCCATCGCCTGGCGGGGGCGGCCGGATGAGGCGACGCCGGCCTTCAGGACCTACGCTGCCCATGTTGTACCCCTGCTGCCGGCCCCCTGGTTCAAGGACAAGATTGTCATTGTCGGTGCCGACCTGTCGGATGTGGATCGCCATGCCACGCCATTCCGCGCCGGCATCGATCCGCGTCAGGCCACCATGCCGGGGGCGCTGATCCACGCCCATATCCTGGCCCAGTTGCTGGAGGGGCGCGCCCCGCCGGCCCAGGGGCTGCCGATCGGGCTGGCCGTGACAGCGCTTGCCGCCCTTGTCGGTGTGGCATTGGGCCGGTGGGAAGTGTCCTTGTGGCTGCGTACCGGCCTGTCGGTGCTGCTGCTGGCGGCTTTGTGGGTGGGGGGGCTGCTGCTGTTCCGCCATGGCGATGTGATGATGCCGCTGATTGCCCCCTCACTGGGGTTGGGGTTGGCATTATGGATGGCCGATCTCTATGCCGGCCGGCAGGAGCGGGAGCAGAAGAAGTTTATCCAGACCGCCTTCACCAAATATCTGTCGCCGGCTCTGCTGGACGATATTTTGAAAGATCCGTCCAAGCTGCAGCTTGATCCCAAGCGCCGCGACCTGTCCTACATCTTCACCGACGTGGCCGGTTTTACGACTATCTCAGAGACGATGGACGCGGTGACCCTGTCCAATGTCATGAACCGGTATCTGGATGGGATGGTGAATATCGTGTTCCGCCATGGTGGCACGGTGGATAAATTTATTGGCGATGCCGTGTTTGCCCTCTTCAACGCGCCGCGCGACCAGCAGGACCATACGCTGCGGGCGGTAAGCTGCGCCCTGGAACTGGATGCCTTCGCCCAATCCTTCCTGAAGGCGGAGGAAGAGGCGGGCAGGCCCTTTGGCATGACCCGCATCGGCGTTCACGCCGGCCCTGCCAGCGTCGGTAATTTTGGTTCTGAAGCACGGTTTGAATATACCGCCCTTGGCGATGCCGTGAACACGGCTGCCCGGCTGGAGGGGCTGAACAAATATTTCGGCACCCGTATCGCCATGAGCGGGGCAGCGGCGATGGCCAGCCCCTCCATCCCGCGTCGCGCGATCGGACGGATCGTGCTGAAGGGGAAGACAGAGCCTATCCCCGTTTTCCAGCCCTTATCAGCAGAACAGGCGGCCAGCCCCTTCATGTCCCGCTATCAGGCGGCTTACGAGGCGATGCGGGCCGGTGATGTGGGTGCGTTGCCCGCGTTCGAGGCGTTGGCCGCCGAGGATAGCGAGGATGGCCCCACCCGTCTGCACCTTTCCCGCCTGCAACGGGGAGAGACAGGCGATATCGTGGTGATGGGCGATAAGTAGCGGGTCAGGGCAGCAGGCCCAGACCGGCCCATTCGGCAGCCGCGCGCCGCAACTCGTCCCGGTTTCCGCCTTTCGCGCACAGCAGGGTCAGCAGCAGGCGGGCCTTGCGGCCCTGCAGGCTGCCGCCATCAATCAAGCCCTTTTCCAGCAGATCGACAGCCGTGCCCTCGCCACGATAAATGCCGGCGGCATCGGTATCACCCTGGCCGCAGCGGCTGACCAGCATCACCGGCTTGATCGCGGCCAGTTCTGCCAGGGGTGTGGCCAGCGCCTGGGGCACATGGCCGGACCCGACCCCTTCCACCACCAGCCCTGCCCAGCGCGGATCAGCAAAAGGCGCAAGCAGCAGCGGATCGGCATCCATGGTCACGGTGACCAGCGCCACTTTCGGCAGGGCATCACCCCCGGTCCAGCCGACCGGCGGGGGCGGCGGCAGGGGACGTTGCAAAAGCCGGACGCGACCGGTGACAACGGTGCCCAGTGGCCCCTGTCCGGCGGAAGCGAAGGCACCAATCCGACCGGCATCGACCTTCCGCACGGCCCGCGCCGCATGCAATTCCCCATTCATGCAGATGACGGGACCAAGGTTCTGACCGGCCAGGGCCCGCACGGCCAATAGCGCATCCCGCAGATTGCCGGGCCCATCGGCACCGGCGGCATCCGCCGTCCGCATGGCCCCGGTCAGCACCAGCGGCAGAGAGGCGGGCAGCAGCAAAGACAGCAGGAAGGCCACTTCCTCCATCGTGTCGGTGCCCTGGACGACAACGAAGCCGGCCATGCCGTCTTCTGCCCGGCGGGTGATTTCCGCGGCCAGGGACAGGATGTCGGGGATGGTCAGGTTCTGGCTGCCAACGGCCCGCCAGGGGACGATGTCCACGGCGCCCGCCCCTTTGATGCCGGCGGCTTCCAGCAGTGCTGTACTTTCAGCCGGCCCATCCTGGCCCGCGATGGACAGGATGGTGCCCCCCAACAGGAAAAGGCCGATCATGTCCCGCTGTGCCACCATTACCCTTATCTCCAGACCCGGAAAGATGATGGGCTATGTGGCTTGGTTTTTTGTCATACACCAGTGCGCATTGAACCCAGGTGATCCGCTTGCCACGCAGTTGACGCCTGTCCTTTCGGATAGGTCGCCCTCTCTATCTGACCGCGAAGCCTGCCTATAGTTTCTCTACTGTCTTATGGACAGGTGTGCGGAGGGACGGGAATGTCGAAGAGGCCCGTGGCCGGGCGATTATTGCTTTTCGCATTCCTTATGACGTTCATATTTCATGCACAGGTGATGGAAAGTTTAGCGGCGGAGCAGGTTTACCGGATCGAGCGGCATAGTTCGCCGGCGGGACTGGTCGTTCGCAACTATTACCTTGATTTGCTGGACATGATCATGCGGGAAACGGAGGCGGAATTTGGCCCCGCCCGTATCGTCCAGCTTCCCTATGAAGTATCGCAGATCCAGCTTCTGACCGACGTGGAGGGGGGGCGCCTGGATATGGCCTGGACCGCCACCAGCATCCGGCGGGAACGGATCGCCAGACCTATCCGCATTCCTCTTGATATGGGCCTGACAGGCCAACGTGCCTTGGTGATTGCCCGTAAGCGGGAGCATGAATTCGCAGCGATACGGTCACTGGCGGACCTGCGCCGCTACACCGCTTGCCAGGGGGAATATTGGCCGGACAATGACATTTTGCGCGCCGCTGGCCTGACGGTCCGGGAGGGGCGCACCATCGACGAGATGTATCCCCTGCTCCGCACGGGCGAATGTGATTACCTGCCCCGCGCGCTGACGGAAATAGACGGGGAAGTGGCACGTCTGGGCGGGGACGATCTGATGGTGTTCGATCAGCTTCTGCTGGTCTACCCCTTGCCCATGTATCTTTTCGTTTCCAATAGCAATGTCTTATTGGCCAAACGGTTGACCTATGGACTTGAGAAACTGGTTGAAAAGGGAGCCATCCGCGCCCTGCTGGAGGAGCATCCCTCCACCCGCGTGATTTTTCCGCTGTCCCGTTATCAGGGCGCAGTGGCTCTCCGTCTCGATAATCCCGATCTGCCGCCCCTGACCCCGGTGGGGGACCGGCGGCTCTGGCTGGATATTGTCCCCTACAAGCCGGATTGAATGATTGAGGTGCGCCTGCCCGGGCCGGGCAGGCGCACCGTACCTGTCAGATGGTTTGCAGGGCGTGGTGGACCTGCTCTTTGCTGCCCTGGCCCAGAAGCTGGTAGGCGCGGATTAGGGCCGCGCGGAACACATCATTGTCGCGCAATGCGGGCGGGAAGACCTGTTCGAACGCCAGGAACAAAGCCACATCGCGTGTGGCATCACTGGACAGATGCCCAGCGGCGGTCAGCAGGGCATCGGCCAGCGGGTCGGTCAGCTTGGTGCCGTCTTGGGCCTTGCGGCGGATGAAATGCATCCAGGCCGCAACCGGCAAGGCCAGCCGGTCTACCGGCGCTCCGGCTGCAAGACGGTCGGTAACCGTGCCGAATAGCCGGAAAGGCAGCTTGGCCGACCCGTCCCAGGCGATCTGCGACAGCAGATGACGGATACCGGGATTGCCGAACCGGGCCAGGATATCCTCGGCATAGCGGTTGAGATCGAAGCCTGCCGCCCCCTTCACCGTGGGCAGGATATCTTCCATGATCAGACGGCGCAGGAAACCGGCCAGCACGGCATCGCCCATGGCATCAGCCACCGTCTCATGCCCGATCAGGGAGCCAAGATAGGCCAGGGTTGAGTGGGGGCCGTTCAGGATCCGCAGCTTGGCCCGGTCAAAGGCGCCGACATCCTGGGTCAGGGTCACGCCAATGGCAGCAAAGTCGGGCCGTTCATTGCAGAACTTGTCCTCGATCACCCATTGGGTGAAGCGTTCACGCTGGATCGGCCAGGCATCCTCCAGCCCGGTTTCCGCTGCCACGCGCTGGCGCAGCGCGTCGTCGGTGGCCGGCGTGATACTGTCCACCATGGTGCAGGGGAAGGCCACTTCCTGTTCGATCCAGCGGGCCAGTGCCGCATCCTGGCGGGCCGCCAGGGCAGCGACGGCGCGACCCAGCTTCACGCCATTATCCACCAGATTATCGCAGGCGATGGGGGTAAAGGGCAGGGTGCCGGCGGCAAAACGACGGCGCAGCCCTTCCACCAGATGGCCGATCAGGCTGACCGGGTTCTGCGGGGCGGCCACATCGCGGACGATATCCGGATGGTCGAAATCCAGCGTGCCATCACCCTTCAGGCAATAGCCCTTTTCTGTCACCGTCATGGTCACAATGCGGGTGGCGGGATCGGCCAGCCGGTTCAGCAGGGCCGGGCGGTCGCCAGCACCGGCCAGCGTCTGCTTGATGGCGCCAATGGTGCGATACCGGGTGGTGCGCTCCAGTTCTGCCAGGATGTAGAGATTATCCTGTGGCGTCAGGGCATCGCGCACGTCAGTGCTGCGCAGGGCGGCGGCACAGATGGCCCAATCGCCACCCAGGGCCAGCGCCTCGTCCATGTAAAACGCCTGATGGGCACGGTGGAAGGCGCCGGGACCGAAATGAACCACGCCAATACCCGCTTTTTCACGGTCATAGCGCAGCCGTTCCAGCGCGGGCGTGGCAAGGTCCAGGGTGGCGGTGGACAGGCGGGGCATTAGAGCGTCACTCCATTTTTCCAGATCGCGATTTCGCGTTGGCCATTTTTCTCGGCGCGGGTGAGGCGTCCCGATGCCGTGTCGATAATCAGATCCCAAAGCGCGTCCGCCGCACCGTCCAGCCCGGCCTCTGTCAAAGCCATTCCGGCATCGAAATCAATCCAGTTTGGCTTTTGGGCTGCCAGCACGCTGTTGGAGGCGATTTTCAGAGTTGGCGCGGGGAAGCCCAGCGGCGTGCCGCGCCCGGTGGTGAACAGGATGATGGTGGCGCCGGCGGCCGTCAGTGCGGTGGAGGATACACCGTCATTGCCGGGCGCTTCCAGCAGGGTCAGCCCCTTGCGTCGGGCCAGCCCACCATAGGGAATCACATCGCAGACAGGTGCCCGCCCGCCCTTCTGCACGGCGCCAAGGGATTTTTCTTCCAGCGTCGTGATACCGCCCGCGATATTGCCGGGTGACGGATTCTCATAAACCGGCTGTTTGTGATCCAGGAAATATTGCTTGAAGCCGTTGACGACATTGACGATGCCATCGAACACCGTCTCATCCATGGCGCGGCGCATCAGCAGTTCTTCCGCGCCAAAAATCTCTGGAATCTCCGTCAGCACGGCGGTGCCGCCGGCCACCGTCACCCGATCCGCCATACGCCCGACCAGGGGATTTGCTGTCAGCCCGCTGAACCCGTCCGACCCGCCGCATTTCAACCCTATGGCCAGATCGGACAGGGGGCAGGGCTCCCGCTGATCCTTCTCGGCGATGGCGACAAGTTCCTCCACCGCTGCCAGCCCGTCCTCCACCTCGTCCGGGGAAGTTTGGGCCGTGAAGGCACGCAGGCGGGACCGGTCGATACCAGGTGTCGTCTCCAGCAGCTTGGAAAGCTGGTTTGATTCGCAGCCCAAGCCCAGGATCAGCACGCCGCCGGCATTGGGATGCTGCGCCAGGGCAGCGATGATGGCGCGGGTGTGCTGAAGATCATCCCCAAGCTGGGAACATCCGAACGGGTGTGGCAGGGCCAGGATACCATCAACCCGGCCCTGGAAACGGCCCTGCGCCAGGGTGGCGATCCGTTCCGCCGTGCGGCTGACGCAGCCGACGGTGCAGAGAATCCAGACCTCATTCCGGGTGCCGACCTTGCCGTTGGCGCGGCGATATCCCAGGAAATGCCGCTGGTCGGCGGGCAGGGCGGCGTGGGCGGGATCAATCCCGGTGGGGCTGTAGCGATAATCCAGCGTGCCGGACAGGCCGGTTGCAACATTGTGGCTGTGGACATGATGTCCTGTGCCAATATCGGCAGTCGCACGGCCGATGGGCCAGCCATATTTCAGCACCGGTTCACCTGCTGCGATGTCGCGCAGGGCCAGCTTATGGCCACGGGGGATCGGTTCCAGCAGGGTAATTTCCCGGCCGCCAATGGCGACCATTTCTCCTGCTTCCAGGGCGCGGACGGCGACGGCCACATCATCGCTGTCATCCACCCGGAAGGCGGGGGGAAGGGAAAGGGCCTGCGGGTCCGGGGGCGACACGCAACTCATCGCTCAATTTTCCTCGTTCCAGGCCGCCGACGCGAAAAAAGACCGTCGACCGGCACGTGCGGGATTGAAACTGACACCGGTTACCAGATAAAAGCAAGAGGAGGCAGCGGCAAGACTGCCATACGATCAGGCGCAGCAAAGCGCCAGCGTCGGTTGAAGCGCATATAAGTGGGAGGATTACGGATGGCCAGGGGCGAAGTGCAACTGCGCGGCATCACGAAAAGCTTCGGTGCGGTCGATGTCATCAAAGGTGTAGACCTGAACATCGCGCCGGGTGAGCTGGTCGTATTTGTCGGCCCGTCCGGTTGTGGGAAATCCACCCTGCTGCGGCTGATTTCCGGGCTGGAGATGCCGACCGGCGGTTCGCTGCATATTGGCGGGCGCGATGTGACGCTGACCCATCCTGCCAAGCGCGGCATCGCCATGGTCTTCCAATCCTATGCCCTTTATCCGCACATGAGTGTGGCGGAGAATATGGGTTTCGGCCTGAAGATTGCCGGGGTGCCCAAGGCTGAAATCCAGGCCAAGGTGGCGGCAGCGGCGGAAATCCTCCAGCTTACCCATCTGCTGGACCGTAAGCCCCGCGCCCTGTCCGGCGGCCAGCGCCAGCGCGTCGCCATTGGCCGCTGTATCGTGCGGCAGCCGGAAGTTTTCCTGTTTGATGAACCGTTGTCCAACTTGGATGCCGCCCTGCGCGGCCAGATGCGGGTGGAGATTGCCCGCCTCCACGCCAAGCTCGACGCCACCATGGTCTATGTCACCCATGATCAGGTGGAGGCGATGACCCTGGCCAGCAAGATCGTGGTCTTGAATGCAGGGAAGATTGAGCAGATCGGCGCACCCATCGAGCTTTACCGCAATCCCGCCAACCTGTTCGTGGCCGGCTTCATCGGTTCGCCATCGATGAATTTCATGAAGGGCAAGGTGGTCGCGACGGATGAGGCGCATGTCGCCGTGCGCCTGGCCGCCGGCACCCTGCGTCTGCCCCGCCGCAATGCCGCCACCGCGCCCGGCAGCAGCGTCACGGTCGGTATCCGGCCAGAACATTTCTCCATCGGGGAGCCGGATAGCGACGATATCGCCTTCTTTGAAGGCGAGGTTGAGCTGGTGGAACGGCTGGGGGGCGAAACCCTGGCCCATCTGCGTGTGCCGGCGCTGGCCGAGGAAGGCCTGACCATCGTGAAGCTGACGGGGGATGCGCCGTTGCGGATTGGCAGCCGCCTGCGGATCGGTGTAAGGCTGTCCCACGCCCATCTGTTCGACGCCGATGGCCGTGCCGTTGGCACGCCGTCGGCCAAGATCGCCGTTGCAGCCTGAAGCGGGGCGATTGCCATGTATGAGAACAAGACCACAGGCTATCTCTATATCGCGCCCTTCCTGCTGGGGTTGGCGACCTTCACCCTGTTTCCGTTCCTGTCCTCTTTCCTGCTCAGTTTTTCCGATTATCAGCTTCAGGACCCGGTAGCGCAGGCCAATTTCACGGGCCTGACCAATTACCGGGAGATGGCAGCCGATGCGACCTTCCATAATTCCTTATGGGTGACGTTCCTTTACGTCTTCGTCACCGTGCCGCTGAAGCTGGCTTTCGCGCTGTTCATCGCCTTTGTGCTGAATTTCAAGCTGCGGGGCATCGGCTTTTTCCGCACCGCCTATTATGTGCCATCCATCCTGGGTGGTTCTGTCGCCATTGCGGTGCTGTGGCGCTATGTCTTTGCCGGTGACGGGCTGATCAATCAGGTTTCCATCTGGCTGGGCGGGGAACCACTGAATTGGCTGGGGGAGCCGGGCTATGCCCTGTTCACCATTGTGCTGCTGCGCTTGTGGCAGTTCGGTTCCGCCATGGTCGTGTTTCTGGCCGGGCTGCAGAACATCCCCACCGATCTTTATGAAGCGGCGACCATCGATGGCGCGTCGAAATGGCGGATCTTCTTCACCATCACCCTGCCGCTGCTGACGCCGGTGATCTTCTTCAACTTCATCATGCAGATCGTCCAGGCATTCCAGGAATTCAACGGTCCTTACATCATCACCGGTGGTGGGCCGCTGAAATCCACCTACCTGCTGCCCCTGATGATCTATGAGGAAGCGTTCAAATATTTCAATGTCGGTTACGCCAGCGCCCTGTCCTGGGCCCTGTTCGTGATCATCGCCATCTTCACTGTCATCGCCTTCACAAGCGCCAAATATTGGGTGTTCTACGGCTCCGAGCGGGGAGATAAGAAATGAGCGCGACCGATTTCTCCGCCACCCCCGCCACCCCCGCCACGCCCCGGCGCGATGTTGCCTGGATGGGCCGGTTCAATGCCAGCCTGCGCTATGGCGTGCTGCTGCTGGTCGGGCTGATCATGCTGTATCCGCTGCTCTGGATGGTGGCGGCCTCCTTCAAGCCCAATCATGAAATTTTCGGCTCCATTGGCCTCTGGCCGCAGGAACCGACGCTGGATGGTGTGATCAGCGGCTGGCGCACAGGCACCGAGTACAGTTTCGCGACATATCTGTTCAACACCTTCGCCTTCATCATCCCCAAGGTGGTGCTGACGGTGATTTCCTCCGTGCTGGTCGCCTATGGCTTTGCCCGGTTCAATATGCCGGGCAAGCGCATCTGGTTCGCTGCCATGATTGGCACCATCCTGCTGCCCAAAAGCGTGCTGCTGATCCCGCAATATCTGATGTTCCGGGAACTGGGCTGGCTGGATACCTATCTGCCACTCTATGTGCCCTGCGCTTTTGCCACGGAAGGCTTCTTCGTCTTCATGATCGTGCAGTTCCTGCGCGGCTTCCCACCGGATATGGAAGAGGCGGCGGTGATCGATGGCTGCAATTCCTTACAGGTGCTGTGGCATGTGGTGGTGCCGGTGATCATGCCGGCAGTAATCTCCGTTGCCCTGTTCCAGTTCATGTGGAGCATGAACGATTTCCTCTATCCCCTTATTTATCTTTCAAGTGTGGAGAAATATCCCGTCGCCCTGGCGTTGAAGATGGCCATTGATGTGACAGAGGCGACGGCCTGGAACCAGGTGCTGGCTATGTCCACCATCGCGCTGGTGCCCTCGCTGGTCGTCTTCTTCCTGGCGCAGCGCTATTTCGTGGACGGCATCACGTCTGGTTCGGTCAAGGGATAAGGGGCAGATCCATGCAACGCCGATCACTGCTGCTGGGCGGGCTGTCGCTGGCTGCCACCGCCATTGCCGCCCCCGCCATCCGGGCCGCCAGCCCGGTCAATCTGCGCATGTCCTGGTGGGGGGGCAATGATGTCCACCGTGCCCAGCTTCAGGCGCTGGAGGCTTTCCAGCGTCGCCACCCCCATATTCGGATCAAGGCGGAATATACCGGCTGGGCCGGGCATCTGGAGCGTTTGACGACGCAGATCGCCGGGGGTACGGCCCCGGATGTCATGCAGATCAACTGGAACTGGCTGCGCCTGTTCTCCCGCCATGGGGATGGCTTCTACGATCTGAACCGGTTGCCGGGTCTGATTGATCTGACCCAGTTTCCCGAAGATGCCATCGCCATGTCGACGGTGGAGGGGCATCTCAACGGGCTGCCCCCGTCCATGACGGCGCGGCTGTTTTATTTCAATGAGACCACTTTTTCCAAGGCCGGGCTGTCCGTGCCGGACAGTTGGGATGCGCTGCTGGCGGCCGGGCCTATCTTCCGTGACCGCTTGGGGCCGGATTATTTCCCGCTGGATGTGAATTTCCAGGATCTGACTGCCATGCTTTATAGCTGGCAGATTCAGCGCCGGCCCGCGCCTTTCATCGACGAAGTGACGCGCGAATTGGGCCCGGACCTGTCCGATCTGACCGCGATGGCTGAATTTTATCAGCAACTGGTGGCCCAGCATGTCATCCCCAGCGCGCGGGAGCGGGCGTCCTACGGCAATGTCCAGCCACAGGAATTGCGGCCCTGGATCAGTGGCCGCTATGCCGGCACCTATCAATGGACCAGCTCGGTCGGCAAGTTCGCCGACACGCTTGAACCGGGGCAGCGCTTGACCCTGGCCCCATATCCTATGCTGCCGGGGGCCAGCGTGGCGGGCCTGCTGTACAAGCCATCCATGATGTTTGCCATCAACCGCGACACGCCGGAGGCGGAGGCGGCGGCCCTGCTGGTCAATTTCATGCTGAATGACCCGGAAGGTGTCGCCATCCTGGGTGCGCGGCGCGGGGTGCCGGCCAGCCGCGCGGCGGAACAGGTGCTGGCGGCCAATGGTGGGCTGGACCCGCTGGCGCTTGCCGGGAAGCGTCAGGTTGAGAGCTTGCCGCGTGCCATTCATCTTTCCGGCTATTTTGAACATGCCCGCGTGCGGGATGGCTTTAATGACATCCTGGAAAAGCAGGGTTATGGGCGCCTGACGCCGGAACAGGCCGGCAAAGCCTTCAACCGGGAAATCAACGCCATCCTGCACCGGGTTATCCGCTGATGATGCCCGAACTGGCCCTGATCGCGGTTGGGCCGCGCAGTGCGACGCTGGAAATGGCCTGTGGCCATCCCTGGCAAGCGCCATGGGACCATCAGGTCATGCTGGACGATGTGCCCATCCTGACCACACGTACCAATGTCTTCACCCTGTCCGGGCTGGAACCGGGGCGTGACTATAAGGTGGCAGTGGAGAGCAATGGCCATCGCCTGTCCCTAAGCATCCGCACCAGGGAGGAGGCAGCGCTGCTGGATGTGCGTGCCTGCGGGGCGGTGGGCGATGGGCGGCACGATGACACCGTGTTCCTTCAGGCGGCCATTCAGGCTTGCCCTGCCGGGGGGACACTGCTGGTGCCGCCGGGCGACTGGTTGACCGGGCCGCTTTTCCTGAAATCGGGTGTCTGTCTTTGGCTGCAGGATGGGGCGCGGCTGCTGGGACATCCGGATATTGCCCGTTGGCCGGTATTGCCAGGCATCCTGACCGATGCTGCGGGTCGGGAGAGCTATCTCGGCAGTTGGGAGGGCACGCCGGCTGATTGCCATGCCGGGCTGATCACCGGCATCGGCGTGCAGGATGTTCATATTTTCGGGTCCGGCATTATCGACGGCAACGCCCGTTTCGACACATGGTGGTCGCGGCCGAAGGCCCCATTCCAGGGATGGCGGCCACGGGCCTTGTTCCTGGTGGACAGCGCCGATATCCAGGTCACCGGTGTGACGGTCTGCAACAGCCCTTCCTGGACGGTGCATCCTTTGTTCAGCCGCCGGTTGACCTTTGCCGACATGAAGGTGGCGGCCCCGGCCGACAGCCCGAATACGGACGGTATCAACCCGGAAAGCTGCCAGGATGTGCGGATTGCCGGGGTGCGGTTTGATACCGGGGATGATTGCATCGCCATCAAGTCAGGGAAAATCTGGATCGCCCAGCGCCGCCCGGTGGCGACGGAACGGCTGACCATTTCCAACTGCCTGATGGAGCAGGGCCATGGCGGCGTGGTCATCGGGTCGGAAATGGCGTCGGGCGTGAAGGCGGTGGAAATCCGCGATTGCCTGTTCCGCGGCACCGACCGGGGCCTGCGCATCAAGACGCGGCGCGGGCGAGGCCGTCTGGCCGTCGTCGATGGTATCCATATGCGCAACATCCGCATGGAAGGGGTGGGCAGCCCCTTTGTCATTAACAGCTTTTATTGGTGCGATCCTGACGGGCGCACCCCCTATGTCGCATCCCGCCAGCCGCTGCCGGTGGATGAAGGTACGCCCACCATCGCCAACATTACGCTGCGTGATATCGAGGCGGTGGAAACCCGCCATTGCGCCGGCCATGTGCTGGGTTTGCCCGAACGGCCGGTGGATGGCCTGACCCTTGCCAATTACCGTGTCCGCTATGCCGCCGACGCCATGCCGGGCTATCCCGACATGGCGGAGGGGATAGAACCGCTCGTGCGGGCCGGATTCCATTTTTCCCATGTGCGCGGCCTGGATCTGGAGGGCGTGGATATCGCCGGCCAGACGGGGGACGCGCTCAGCTTCGACCAGGTGGACCTGATCCCATGAGTGATTTCGATCGTTTCGGCCCGCAGCTTCTGCCCTTCATTCGCCATTACCTGGCGAACTGGCATAATTACAAGCCGGCCTGGAATTACGAGGATGGCTGTATCTGGAAAGGCTGCCTGGATCTGGCAGACAGCACCGGCCGATCCGAATTTTTCGATTTCGTCTATCGCCATGTCTCTCCCCGCGTGGCGGAGGATGGGACGATCAGCGGGTTTGAGATTGTCGAGTATAATATCGACAATGTGAAGTCCGGGAAAATCTTCTTCCCGCTTTATGACCGCACAGGCGAGGAACGCTTCCGCCGGGCCGCTGCGGTACAAATTTCCCAACTCGCCACCCATCCCCGTACCAAGTCCGGCAATTACTGGCACAAGCAGATCTATCCCTGGCAGGTCTGGCTGGACGGGCTTTACATGGCCCAGCCGCTGGTGGTGGCCGATGCGGTGGCGCGCGGCGACCGGGACGCTTTCGCCGATGTCGTGCGCCAGTTCACCACCGTGCGGGAAAAGCTGCGCGATGCCCGCACCGGCCTTTATTACCATGGTTGGGATGAAAGCCGGCAGGAGCGCTGGGCAAACCCTGAAACCGGCTGCTCGCCCAATTTCTGGGGCCGGGCCATGGGCTGGTTCATCATGGCACTGGCGGATTGTGTTGAACAATCGGCCCCCTTTGCCGGCGAGGGCCGTGATGCGCTGATCACCCAGTTCCAGGAAGTGGCCGATGCCTTGATGAAGGTGCGCAGCCCTGGCGGCCTGTGGTGGCAGGTGCTGGATCGCGGTGGCGACGCCGGCAACTATGAGGAAGCCTCTGCCAGCCTGATGATCGCCTACGGGCTGATGCTGGGCGCGCGGCTGGGTGTGTTGACCCCGGAACAGGGCGCTGCGGGTGAGCAGGCGCTGCGGGCCGTGATCGACCGCTTTCTCACGCCCACGGAACTGGGCAGCATCTGTGGTATCGCCGGGCTTGGCAACACGCCCTATCGCGACGGGTCTTATGAATATTACCTGTCGGAAAAGATCACCCCCAACGACCCTAAGGGTGTTGGCGCCCTGATGATGGCGGTGGCGGAGGCGATGCGGCGCTAATCTATATAGAAGACAGGGCAGGGGAGCGGCACGCCCGCTCCCCCTTTTCTTGTTCAGCGCTTCACATCCAGGGCTTCGTCATTCACCAGGCTGACCACATCGGCGACAGAAACCATATTGGCGTCGCCGGGGATGGAATGTTTCAGCACAGAGGCGGCGGTTGCGAAGGTGATGGCGCCATCAGCCGTCATGCCCCGCTCAATCGCGTGGATCAGGCCGGCGGCGAAAGCGTCGCCGCCACCGATCCGGTCCACGATCCCGTTCATCTTGAAGGTGCGGGACAGATGGACCCGATGGTCCCGGGTCACCAGACGCCCAGTCAGTTCCTGGTTGTCCACATCGTGATGGGTGCGGACAGTGCTGGCCATGCGCTGAAGTTTCGGCCAGGTCTTGAAAGCCAGTTCGGCTGCCGCCAGGAACCGTTCCTCTGCTGGGACGGCATGGAAATCCGCACCCAGAATCAGCGCAATGTCCCGTTCATTGCCGAACAACAGATCGGCACAGGCGGCAAGGCGGGAGAAGACGGCGGGTGCATCGCCCCCCCGTTCCTGCCACAGTTTGGCGCGGTAATTACAGTCGAAGGAGACTTTGACGCCGGCCTTGGCGGCGGCCTCCGCCGCGGCAAGAACGGCATCCTCGGCATGTTGGCTGACGGCGGGCGTGATGCCGCCGACATGCAGCCAGTCCGCCCCTTCCAGCAGGGCTGGCCAATCATAGGCATCGGCCGGGGTGGTCGCGAAGGCCGAACCTGCCCGGTCATAGATGATTTCCGCCGGGCGCTGCATTGCGCCGGGGGTCAGGAAATAAAGGCCCATGCGACCGGGACGCATCACAACATGGCGCGCATCGATGCCCTGGTAGCGCAATTGAGCGCGACAGGCCTGGCCCAACGCCTGATCCGGCAGGGTGGTGACCATGGCCGCATCCCAGCCAAAGCGTGCCAGCGACACGGCCACATTGGCTTCAGCCCCGCCAATGGTCACATCCAGCCGGGGGGATTGAAGCAGCATCTCCCGGCCTGGTGCTGTCAGGCGCACCAGCATTTCACCAAAACAGACGATCCGCGTCGTGCTCATTATCAAACCTCCCTGGCCAGCGCCCCCAGGGTCGAACAGGCGCCAGCAAACCCATCCTTGTCCGCATTGGATGGTACCTTGGCAACAGTTTGATACAAAGTTGGATGCAGGGATGCAAAAGACTATTGTCACCGGTGTCAGGCTGGAGCATGATCGCCCCTGTCACCGGTGTCATAAACCGGAGGCGTGCAATGAAGTAAAAATCAAAAACGTCAGGGTGCCGGTCGTCACGGGAAATGGCGGCGTCACACAAACGGGCCAGGGCGTTCTGAAGGGGAAGGAAATATCATGACGTTCGCCGTGGGCAAGTCCCGCAACGCTACCATTGCGTCCAGTGTCTCCGCTATTGGCTTGATGTGCCTCGCGTTGGGGCCTGTTCAGGCCCAGGCGCAGGAAGCGCCGGCAGAATCGCTGGAAGAAATTGTCGTCACCGGCTTCCGCGGCTCCCTGGCCAGCGCCATCAGCCAGAAGCGGAATGAAAACGACATTGTCGATGTTATCAACGCCGAGGATATCGCCGATTTCCCGGATATGAATCTGGCTGAATCGCTGCAACGTATCCCTGGCGTCTCCATTGACCGCGATGGTGGTGAGGGCCGGTCGATCACGGTGCGTGGTTTGTCTTCCCAGTTTACCCGTGTCCGTTTGAACGGGCTGGAGGCGTTGGCGACGACGGGCGGCAAGGATGGGTCGGGCGGCGCCAACCGCGGTCGCGGTTTTGACTTCCAGATTTTTGCTTCCGAACTGTTCAATAGCCTGACGGTGCGCAAGTCGCAGTCGGCCCAGACAGAAGAAGGCTCGCTCGGCGCCACGGTCGATCTCCAGACCGCCCGTCCCTTCGATTACAATAAGTTCGTCCTCGCGGCCTCGGGCTAGGTTGGCTATAACGATCTCTCAAAATCCAAGGATCCACGCGGCACTTTCCTGATTGGCGATACGTTCGCAGATGGCAAGGTCGGCGCTCTCGTCTCGGTCGCTTATGCCAAGACCAACCGGCTGGAGGAAGGGTCCAGCACCGGTCGTTGGGAACGGGGTATCGATACGGTTGGCACCATCAACCAGACGACCGGTCTGGGCAGCGCCACCAGCAACTTCCTGTTCGGCGGTGGCGGTGTCAGCAATTCCCCCGGTAACCGCGCTCTGCCAGTGCAGAATTACTGGCATCCCCGTATTCCGCGCTATGGCCGTCTGGATTATGAGCAGGAGCGGCTGGGCGTCACTTCGGCCGTCCAGTTCCAGCCGTTTGAGACGACCCGCATCGACCTGGATCTGCTTTATGCCAACCTGAAAGGGACGCGTAAGGAAGAATATCTGGAGGCGATTTCCTTCAGCCGTAACACCGGTGCTGGCGGCATGGGCGGCACGACGGTGATCAACCCGGTTTTTGACGATAAGCAGAACCTGATCGCCGGTACGTTCAACGGCGTGGATATCCGCACCGAACAACGCCTGGATGAGCTGGAAACCGAGTTCCTGCAATATTCCGTGGGCCTGAGCCAGGAATTCAGTGACACGTTCCGCTTCAAGGGGGTTGCTGGCTGGTCCTCATCCACCCAGGACAATCCGGTCCAGACGACCCTGTCGTTGGAACGGTACAATGTGAATGGTTATTCCTACGATTTCCGCGACAATAAGAACCTGCCTTCCTTTAATTACGGGTTCGATGTCACCAATCCGGCCAATTATGTGTTCAGCCCCTCCACCCGTCTGGCGCGCAATGGCGCCATTGTGGGGGATCAGTCGCTGATCCGTATGCGACCGAACAAGACGAAGAATGAGTTCCAGACCTATCGTGGTGATTTTGAGTGGGATACCAATGATTGGCTGACGATGAAGGCCGGCGGTATCTACAAGGATTATGATTTCAACACGCAGGAACAGCGCCGCTATGCCACTATCGACCCGTTTGGCAATGGCACGGCGACCCTGACGGAAGCGGCTGTTGCCTTGCCGCCAGGTGTGACCGTGGCGGACATTTCCGAGCTTCTGACCGGGTTCGGTCGCAATCTGGGCATGCCTGCGGGGACACCGACCTCCTGGGTGGTGCCGTCGATCGACAAGCTGGCCAGCGCGCTCGATATTTACTGCAACTGCGTCAATCAGTATGGCGATTTCCGCCTGGATGCGTCCAACCAGCTTGGGCAAAATCGCAGCGCCGGCGAAAAGAGCTATAGCGGCTATGTCCAGGCCGATTTCTCCACCGAGCTGTTCGGCCTGCCGTTCCGTGGCAATGTCGGTGTCCGTCAGGTCAAGACCGAGCTGACCTCCGTTGGTTATGTCGGGACCCGGCAGGTAACGATTGAGCGGGAATATAACAACACGCTGCCGGCCATGAACCTGACCCTGGAACCGGTGGACGATGTGCTTGTCCGCTTTGGTGCCGCCAAGGTGATGTCGCGTCCTGACCTGCCGGTTCTGACGCCGGGTGGTTCGATCAACAATACGGCCCGTACATTGTCCGTCGGCAACCCGTATCTGCAGCCGATCAAGGCGAATACGGTTGATCTCAGCTTTGAATGGTATCCGGAGAAGGAGACGCTGTTCACGGTCGGCCTGTTCTATAAGGACATCAAGACCTACATCCAGCAGATATCCGAAACGGTTTCTTTCGCCAGCACCGGTCTGCCGGATGTGCTGCTGGCCAATGGCAATACGCCCGACACCGTCTTCACGGTCACCCGGGCGGAAAATACCCAGGGCGGTCCGTTGAAGGGCTTTGAAGTCAGCCTGCAGAAACCGTTCACTTTCCTGCCGGCTCCGTTCGACAGTTTCGGCGGTATCGTCAACTTCACCTATGTGACGTCGGATATCGACTATATTGTCGCCAGCCGTCTGGTGACCGAGCCGCTGGTCGGCCTGTCGCCGAAATCCTTCAATGCCACGCTTTATTACGAGGATGACAAGTTCTCGGCCCGCGTATCCGGCTCCTTCCGGGATGCCTACCTGACGCAGATCGCGCCCGGTAACGCGAATGATATCCGCGGCAAGGCCTCGACCTTCAACCTGGACTTCTCCGCCAGCTATGAACTGACGGATCAGATCACCGTATCGTTCGAGGCGATCAACCTGACCGACCAGTTCGATGAGCGCTGGGTTGGTACCAGCGACCGTAAGAATCTGGAAACCTATGAGCATACCGGCCGCCAGTTTTTCCTGGGCGCGCGCTACAAGTATTGATCCGGCGGGGAGGGGGCTTCAGGGCCCCCTCTATTCCCCTTCCGGATATGCTCTCTTAAGGCACTTCTTCTGGATTTTGATGAAGCGGGGGCGATATGCCCTGAGAAGGAGAGGCTCTGAAGGGGAGATTGGTATTTCCTCTGGGAATGCCATGCCCTGTTAAGGGCGGACACTTTCCATACAGCCTTGCGCCTGCTTGTTTTAAAGGGGTCTGATACCGGTTTCCATAAAATTCCAACCGGCGACCCTATCGGGCTGGTACTGTTTTGCATCGATTCTGGCCCTGTGCCGTTGGTCCGATACCTCTCCCCCTTATTTCAATATTGCGCCAAGCCCGCCCACAGTGCAGTTTCCGCAGAGCAAAAGCAGGCTTGCGGCGGGCCGGCATGACGTCGCATCGGATGAAGGAATACGCTTGATGTCGGGAGCAGCCCAGGACAAGACAATCGTGACCGGTGGCATTGCCACGGTGGAGACAGCCGATGGCAAGCAGTATGTCTGGGATCTGAAGCGGCGCCCCACCATCAACGATGTCGCGCGTCTGGCAGAAGTGTCCAAAAAGACCGTGTCCCGTGTCATCAACCAATCCCCCCTGGTGAATGACGAGACGCGGCAGAAAATTGCCAAGGTCATTGCGGATATCGGATACGAACCGGACCCCCAGGCGCGGGGCCTGGCATCCCAGCGCTCTTTCCTGCTCGGGCTGATTTACGATAATCCCAATGCTCAATATATTGTGAATATTCAAAGCGGTGTGCTGGAAGCGTGCCGCAAATCGGGCTTTGAGCTGGTTGTCCATCCCTGTGACCGGGACAGTCCGCATCTGTTGAAGGAAGTCCGACAGTTTGTAGAGCGGCAGAAGCTTGATGGTGTTGTCCTTCTGCCCCCCGTTTCAGAGAATGACGCCCTGGCGGCGATGTTGACCGAAGTGGGATGCCGCTTCATCCGTCTGGCCTGTGTCCCCCTGGACATTGCGGCCAATCTGATTGTCTATGAGGATCATAAGGGCGCGGCTGAGGTTGCCGACCATCTCGCGGAGTTGGGCCATCGGCGCATCGGGTTCATTGCGGGCCCGTCGCAGTACCGCTCCGCGCATGAGCGCCATCGCGGCTTCGCCAATGGCTTGGCCCGCCATGGGCTTTCCCTGTCGCCCGAAATGATGGCGGAAGGGGCCTATACGTTTGAATCCGGTGATGTGTGTGCGGAAAAGCTGTTGAGGCAGGTGCCCCGGCCGACCGCCATTTTCGCCTGTAATGACGAGATGGCTGCTGGCGCTTACAAAGCCGCCTATCGGATGCGGATCGCCATCCCGGAGGAACTGTCCGTTGTCGGGTATGATGATTCCCCGCTGGCATCCCGACTTTCGCCTTCCCTCACCACAGTGCGTTCGCCGATCAGGGATATGGGGCGCATGGCCGGTGAAAGATTGATCCAGCGGATCAGCCAGCCGGATGCCCGGATGCGGGAAGTGGTGATTCAGCCGCACCTGGCGCTGCGCGACAGTACGGCAAAGCCGAAATCCTGACTGTGCGGAAGGTGGAATAGTCATCTCCCTTCTTGTGTGGAAACCGGTGTCACCTTAAGGTCTGGCACTCAATTAAGAGAGATGCAGGGAGATCAAGCCCATGTCGGATGCAGCGAACAGCGCGCACCAAATTGCCAAGACCTTTGTTGATGCCCGCCGCGCGGCACAGAGCCTGCCGGATTATCCGGGTGTCATTCCGGCGCGATTGGCCGATTCGTACGACATCCAGGATATTGCCCGTAGCCTGTGGCCCACGCCGGTGGTGGGCTGGAAGATCGGTATGGTGCCACCGGCTTGGCGGGAGAAACTGGGTGCCATGCGTCTGGCTGGTCCCATTTTCGAAGGCAATGTCTGGTCCTATCAGGGCGAAGCCATTCAACTGCCCGAAATTCCTGACGGTTTCGCTGCTGTTGAGGGTGAGTTTATCGTTCGCTTGGGCGCCGACATGCCGGCGGAAGGGCCGGGGGATGAGGCGGAAGCGCGGTCCCTGATTGGTGCCATCCATGCCGGGATTGAATTGGCGGGCAGTCCGCTTGCCACCATCAATGATCTTGGGCCCACGGTGGTCGTCAGCGATTATGGCAATAATGCCGGGTTGATTGTCGGGCCGGAATTGACCGGTTGGCAGGATGCCGATCCTACTGCATTGGCGGTCGAAACCCTGATTGACGGTATCTCTGTCGGCACGGGTAATTTTGCGTCCATTCCCAGCACCCCCGTGGCGGCACTGGCCTTTTTGGTGAATCATTGTCGCCAGCGGGGCATCGCATTGCCGGCCGGCACGCTGGTGACCACGGGGGCCGTGACCGGCATCCACCGTATCCATGCCGGATCGCGCTCCACCGTCCGCTTTGCCGGTGGTGGGGATATTGATGTTGAAATGGTGGTTGCCCAGCCGGCGGCATAAATGACGGTTCCCTGCCCCGTTCCAGGCCAGGAATGGGGCAGGGGGGATCAGTCGCAGTCACCATTCAGCCAACAATTGATCAATTGGCGCGAAATGCTGTCCGCCGGCGGCAGCCGAAAATCATCGCTCCCTGGGCCGACAGAGCTCAGGTAATCCCGGCTGAACCAGCGCACATCCTCCAATTCATCCATATCCGGGCGAAGATCCTGCGTTGCCGCACGGGCATGGAAACCCAGCATCAGCGAGGAGGGGAAGGGCCAGGGCTGGCTGGAATGGTAGCGGATATCGGTCACCCTGATGCCCGCCTCTTCATAACATTCCCGCGCCACCGTCTCTTCCAGGCTTTCGCCCGGTTCGACAAAGCCGGCCAGGGTGGAATACATGCCCGTTGGGAAGCGGGATTGCCGGCCCAATACGCACCTGTCCCCATCATGCACCAGCATGATGACGGCGGGATCATGCCGGGGAAAATGGCTGATCCCGCAAGTGGGGTTGGTGCAGCGGCGGCTGTGCCCGGCTTCGGCAATGTCGGTGGGTGATCCACAGGAACCACAAAACCGGTGTTTCTCATGCCACAGCATCAGGGCGCGGATATAGGCGTAAAGCCCGCCGATGGACCTTTCCATCAAGCGGGCGACAGCGCGCATCTCCTGGAACCGCCCCAGGGCGGTAATTGCAGGATGGGTCTCCACCGTCTCTATGCTGGAGAAATCCACGGCGAAATAGCTGATCTCACCTTCCACGCCCAGGAAGACGGGGGGCAAAAGGGCCAGATCCCGCCACCAGTCAGCGCCCGGTGACAGGAAGACGGGGACAGGTGCTTCGTCCGGGCCGGCGACCAGATGCTTGCCCCGCCAATAAGGCACCAATCGCGTCGTTCCCCCCGCTGGGGAAAGCCGTTCAGCCAGCCAGTCCGGATTTTTGCGATAATGGGCGGCGCGGTCCAGTCCGCTGCCGGCATAGAAATTCAGCTTCGCCATGATGTGGCGGCCTTATCAGTGGGTATTGGCTGCTGACATACGCCGACCTTGGACAAAGGAAAAGGGGCGCCCACTGGACGCCCCTTCCCGAAAATCACATGACGCTGTCGGACAGGATCAGAAGGTCATGCGGGCCGTGACGCCATAGGTGCGAGGTTCGATCACAAAACCGGTCAGGTTGTTGAAATCGATGGCGCCTTCCAGGCCCTGCTCGTTGGTGATATTGCGCACGAAGGCCGACACGTCGAAGCGGCCACCATCATAGGAATAGCCGACGCGCAGGCCACCCTGCCAACGGGCGTCGGAGCGGAATTCCGCCGACTCGTACAGGAAGAAGTTGGCCGTGCTCTTGAACGACCAGTCGGTGAAGGCATAGACCTCGTCATTCTCGCCCACGGGGATGCCGTAACGGGCGGTGGTGTTGAAGATCCAGCGCGGGGCCTGCGGGAACGGGTTGCCGTTGATGCTGGCCTGACGCGACGTGCCCACAACGCGGATCGGATCCGTCACGCTGCACCCGCCGGAGCAGGCCGGCACGAACAGGTTGGCGTCCTTGATCTCGGTGCGGTTATAGCTGGTGCCGACGGTCAGCAGCAGGTTCTCGACCGGCAGGAATTCCAGATCGGCCTCAAAGCCCTTACCGATGCCCTTGTCGGCATTCAGCAGGGTGTTGTTGTTGCTGACGCCGCCAACGGCGGTGAACTGCTGATCCTTCACTTCATAATAGAAGCCGGTCAGGTTGATACGAGCGCGCTTGCCGAACAGGTCGGACTTCACGCCGGCTTCATAGGACATCACCTTTTCCGAATCGGCGGTGGTGATGTTCACGCTGCGCGGCTGGATCGTGGGGGCGCGGAAGCCGCTGGCAACACGCACAAAACCACGCACTTCTTCGGTGAAGGCATAGTCGGCGGCCAGATCCCAGCTCACCCGCTCGTCGCTGGTCTTGGCACGGGAGACGGAGCCGTTCACCGGCGTACCGCTGGTGTAGGTCACTTCGCGACGGACCAGGGTCTTGTTGTCCTCGGTGTAGCGCAGGCCACCGGTCAGGGTGAGCTGTTCGGTCAGCTCGTAGCTGAGCTGGCCAAACACGGCCCAGGTGTCATTGTCCTGAACGGAATTGGCAACCGTGGTGCGCTTCAGCGAGTCGGTAGAGGCAGCGCCGTAGGACAGATTGGCGAAATCAGCCTTCTCATCAAAATAATAAAGACCGGTCTGCCACTTCAGCGGGCCCTCGTCGCTGGAAGCCAGACGCAGTTCCTGCGTGAACTGGTCGATACCGTTGATCTTGCTGGCCGATTCGACGGAGAAGGGCACGGTGCCGGGGCCACGGCCTGCCACGCCGCCATCCACATCGCCGCGCGAGAAGGCGTCGACATATTCATAGGCGGTGATGGAGGTCAGGGTGAAATTGTCGAATTCGTACTGGGCGTTCAGGTTGGCGCCACGGGAATTCACTTCCTGGTCGTTCTGACCATCGGTGAAAGCGTGGTAGGGCGAGAAGCCGTCCACCAGATCATTGCTGCCCTTCTCGATGATGTTGGCGCGGAAGACGCGGGCCGTACCATCCAGGGAGCGGAAGTGACCGTTCAGGTTGGCGGTGAAGCGCTCGGTCGGGGTGTAGAGGAGCTGCAGGCGAGCCGCCGTATCCTCATACCCTTCCATGGCGTTCTTTTCGCCGGTGAAGTCGTTATCGACATAGCCGTCGCGGCGCTGATGCAGGAAGCTGATGCGCGCGGCCAGCTTGTTGTCGATCAGCGCACCACCGATGGCGCCTTCCGCCTCAATCGCGTTCCAGCGACCATAGGAGACTTGGCCGTAGCCTTCGGTTTCAAAGGTCGGCTTGCGCGAGGTGACGGAGATGATGCCGGCCGGGGTGTTACGGCCAAACAGCGTGCCCTGGGGCCCGCGCAGCACCTCGATCTGCTCCACGTCAAACACCGGGAAACCCTTCATGATCGGGTTTTCCAGCACCACCTCGTCATAGACCAGGCTGACCGGCTGCGAGGCGTTCAGGTCGAAATCGGTATTGCCCAGACCGCGGATATAGAAGCGCGGGAAGGTGCGACCGAAGGAGGATTCGGCGTTCAGCGACGGCACGCGGGCAGACAGGAAGCGGATATCGCCGCCGCCAGCGCCGAAATTGGCGAGCTGGTCGGCGCTGATCGCGGCCACCGACACCGGCACTTCCTGCAAATTCTGAGAGCGCTTCTGCGCCGTGACGATGATTTCGTCCAGCGTGGCGGGCTCGGCCAGGGCGGGGGCGGCCAGCGTCAGAACGGCGGCGGCCGCGCTGGACAGCAGCGTGGCGGTGCGGATGGAACGGTTGGTCATATCGAGTGCTCGGTCCCTGCGGGGGTTCAGGCCCGGCGATACCGGCCGGGATCGGCGCGGAGGCATAGTCCTTTGCACTGCAACATGAAACAATAGTTTCACTCGCCATTGCAGCAAAGTCGTGGGGTGTGATTTACCGGCAACGGTCCAATTTTCCCCTTGCCTTGGGGCCGGCAGACGCCGATATAGGGGGCGGGAGGTTGGCAACGGGCGGGTCCCTCGCCAACCCGGTCAGGTCCGGAAGGAAGCAGCCGTAACGAGTTTCGGCTCGGGTCGTTCGTCCAGCCTCCCACCTCAATCCAAATATAGTCAAAATGTTACGCGGCGTTCTTGCGGTCGTGCTTTTGCGATGGGCATTGCCAATCCGCTATGACATTCGTCTTTCCATCCTGCCTGTAATTGCCCATGGCGTCGGATGGTGGGGGGCACTACATTGTGGCCAGACGCTCTAAGCCCGTTGCCCGAAGATCAGGCCTGTGACCGACGAGACAACATCGACCAGCCCCGCCGCCGGTGCCGCCTATCGTGTGCTGGCGCGCAAATACCGGCCGCAGAACTTTGACGAGCTGGTGGGCCAGGATGCGCTGGTCCGCACGCTGCGCAATGCCATCCAGTCCGGTCGCATCCATCAAGCCTATATGCTCACCGGTGTGCGCGGTGTGGGCAAGACGACGACGGCCCGAATCATCGCCCGTGCGCTGAACTGCATCGGGCCGGACGGGCAGGGCGGGCCGACGATCAGCCCTTGCGGCGTTTGTGAGATGTGCGTTTCCATCGCCGCCGACCGCAATGTCGATGTGATCGAGATGGACGCCGCCAGCAATACCGGCGTCGATAATGTACGCGAGATCATTGAGGGGGTGCGCTATGCCCCCTCGGCTGCACGCTACAAGCTCTACATCATCGACGAAGTGCACATGCTGTCCAAAAGCGCCTTCAACGCCCTGTTGAAGACGTTGGAAGAGCCGCCGCCGCATGTGAAATTCGTCTTCGCCACCACAGAAATCCGCAAGGTTCCGGTTACGGTCCTGTCGCGCTGCCAGCGCTTCGACCTGCGGCGGGTGGATCATGGCACGCTGATCGGCCATTTCACCCGTATCGCCGAGAAAGAACAGGTGCCGGTGGAGGCGGAGGCCATCGCACAGATCGCGCGGGCGGCTGATGGGTCGGTGCGTGACGGGCTGTCGCTGCTGGACCAGGCCATCGCACTGGGCGGCGGGAATGTGACGGTGGCGCAGGTCCGCGACATGCTGGGCCTGGCTGACCGGACCCGCATCGTCGATCTGTTCGAGGCGACATTGTGCGGCAAGCCGGCCGATGCGCTGGAGATATTGGACGATCTGCACAAGCGGGGCGCCGATCCCATCGTCATCATCCAGGATTTGCTGGATTTCACTCATTTCCTGACCCGCGCGCGCGTGGTGTCCGGTACTGCCGACGATCCGTCGATCCCGGAGGAGGAGCGCACGCGCGGGGTGGCCCTGGCCGGCAAGCTGGGCATGCCCGCCCTGGCGCGGGCATGGCAGATTTTGTTGAAGGGGCTGGGAGAGGTGAGCCATGCGCCGGTGCCGATGCAGGCGCTGGAGATGGTCCTGATCCGGCTGTCCTATGCGGCCGACCTGCCCACGCCGGGTGATTTGATCAAGAAAATCAATGAAGCTGGTGGCGTGGAGGCAGCAGCCCGCGCCCTGCACGGCACCGGGCCGGGTGGTGGCAGTGGCGGTTCAGCCATGGCAATGGGCGGCGGGATGGTTCAGGCCGGCCCGAGCAATGGCGCGCCTATGGCGGTGATGAATGGCGGTCGGGCCACCTCTGCCGCGGTGGCGGCGGCACCCGCCCCGATGGCGGTTGCCCAGCCGGTGGCCGCTGTTCTGGAGGATCCCCGCAGCTTCCGTGACGTGGCCGATCTGTTTCTGACCAAGCGGGAAGGGGTGCTGGCCAGCATGTTGCGGTCTGCGGTTCATCTCGTCCGGTTTGAGCCGGGGCAGATTGAACTGCGTCTCTTGTCTTCCGCACCCCAGAATCTGCCCGGCCGCGTCGGCCAGTTGCTGACGGAATGGACGGGCCGCCGCTGGGTGGTGTCTGTATCCGGCGCGCAAGGGGAATCGACACTGGCGGAACAGGACCGGGCAGAGGAACAACGGCTGCTCGCCGAAGCCGCCGCTCACCCCCTGGTACGGGCCATTCTGGAAGCCTTCCCCGGTGCACGTATTGACAATGTGCGCGACCTTTCCGCTGTTCCCATGGCCCCACCGCCCCAGGCCTTGCCCGACATTCCCGAGGCGATGGACGCTTTTGGGGGTGACGAGATGCCCGACAACCCTTATTTCGATGCCCCACCGCCCATGGACGAGGGCGATTATGAAGGAGACTTCTGAGCCATGAAGAATATCGGCCAGATGATGAAGCAGGCCCAGCAGATGCAGGCCAAGATGCAGGAAATGCAGTCCAAGCTGACGGAGCATGAGGCGACCGGTGTGTCCGGTGCCGGCATGGTTCAGGTGACGCTGAACGGCAAAGGCGACCTGCGCGGCATCAAGATCGATAAATCCGTTGTCGATCCGGAGGATGTCGAGGTCCTGGAAGACCTGATCACTGCCGCCTTCAACGACGCCAAGGCCAAGGTCGAGGCTTACATGGCCGAACAGACCAATGCCATGATGGGCGGGATGAAGCTGCCGCCGGGGATGAAGTTCCCGTTCTGACCCTGGCGCCCGTATAGAATATTGATCTGGCCGTCCCGGTTCGCCGGGGCGGCCTTTTCATTGCCGAGCTCATTGTCAAAGACCGTGCGACGGGGCTTTCTTCCCGCTGGAACAATTGCCGAACATCGGCTAGTCTCCGCCCATGATTGGACCTGAAATTGACCGCCTGATCCAGTTGCTGGCCAAGCTGCCCGGTTTGGGGCCGCGTTCGGCGCGCCGCGTGGCCCTGCATCTGATTAAGAGGCGGGATAGTCTGATGGCGCCGCTGGGGGCTGCCCTGGCGGAAGCGGCGGCCGGTATCCGCACCTGTTCGGTCTGTGGCAACCTGGATAGCGCTGACCCCTGCCATATCTGCACCGATGACCGCCGTGACCCGTCCCTGCTGTGCGTGGTGGAAGAGGTGGGCGATCTTTGGGCGCTGGAACGGACCGGCGCGTTCAAAGGTCGCTATCATGTGCTGGGCGGCACCCTGTCAGCGCTGGAAGGGGTGGGGCCGGATGATCTGGCAATCCCCGGTCTTCTGGAGCGGGCAGCGCGGCCAGAGGTTCGGGAAGTGATCCTGGCGCTGAATGCGACGGTTGGTGGCCAGACCACGGCCCATTACATCTCCGACCGGTTGGCTCACTGTGACGTGATCCTGACACGGCTGGCCCATGGGGTGCCTGTGGGCGGCGAACTGGATTATCTGGATGATGGTACGCTGACGGCGGCCTTACGCGCCCGTCGCAACGTCTGATCCGGTGGCATCAATCAAGCAGCAGGCGGCAATCATCTTCCTGCAGCAGGCAATGTTGAAGCATTCCATCCGGGTCGTTTCCATCCAGCCTTAACCCTGGGGGTGGTGGGATGATCCTCAGTGCCCCCATTATCTGGGTTGGGCTCGCCCCCGGCTGGGTCGCGACGGGCAGAAGCAGCCTGTTGAAATGCCGCCATTCCACCCCAGGCGCGACCAGAAAGCCGCGATAGAAGAGGGGGCGGCCACTCTCCAGCGGCTTTCGGAACAGGCTGTTGCGCTTTTCCCGGGCGTCCGGTTTCACCATTTCGTCCAGATAGCGGCCGGTACTGTCCTCGCCGAAAAAATCCCGTAATTTCGATCCGTAGAGACGGCAACGGAAGCGATCACCTTCCTGCGCGTATATGAACATGTACGGCAACAGGATGCGGGGAAGGTCATACGGTTCCAAATCCGCCCGGCAGGGCGTTTCTCCCCTCGTCGCCTGGGCAAGGCACCAGCGCCGCAGCAAGGCGGCCAAAGGGGGATGTCCCATGATCGTGGCAATCGCCACTTTGCCATCCAATCCCGCCAAGCGCTCAGGTCTCCCGTTCCAATAATCGTTGTCAGGGGTACCCGACGATGCAACCGAATTGTTATAACAAGCTGGCTGGACACTGTCCCCGCCGGATCGAATATCCATTGGTGCAGGATAGCGCACCCGCTGCGCAGCCGGTTCCTTTAAGCCATAAAGAAAAAGGAGAAGGGTTTGTCTGATCAGTCAACCGCGATTGCCCTGGACCGGTCTGCGGTCATGCCCTTGCTGGTCATGGCTGGGGCTTCCGGTGTCGGATTACTTGCCCTTTGGGCACTTGGCGGATCGGCAGAGGGGGCATGGCTGCGGATGTGGCGTGATGCTGCCGATCCGGCAAATTACTGGATGCCTCACTTGCTGTTGCGCTCGGTACAGGATCTGACAGCCCTGGGCGGTATCCCCGTCATGCTGTTTTTCTGCCTGCTAGCGGCCGGTCTGCTGGTGGTCATGCACCGATTGGCGCTGGCGGGCTTCCTGTTCGCCTCCGTGTTGGGCGGCATCGCGTTGAACAGTTTTTTAAAGGCGATGATTGACCGGGGGCGCCCGGATGTCGTGCCGCATGCTGTGGAGGTGTTGACCCCCAGTTTCCCCAGCAGCCATGCCATGATGTCCACCATCACTTATCTGACATTGGGATTGATCTGCGCCCGCAATCTGCCGGGTTTGAATGTGCGCCGCTATATCATGACGGTCGCGATGATGGTGCCGCTGATCATTGGCTGCACGCGGGTGGTTTTAGGCGTGCATTGGCCCACAGATATTTTGGCCGGCTGGTGCCTGGGCGCCTTATGGGTCTTATTCTGCTGGGCGGTTGCCGCCCGGATCACGGGTGGGCAGGCCGCTTCTGGCGCCTGATTATTCTGCCGCGATGGCGGGGGCGAGGCTGTCATTGCAGGCCGTGCGATGCACCTCGCCCACCATATCCTTGATAGTGGTGAAGCAGCGACCGCACTGGGGCATCTTCCCGCACGCCTTGAATACGCTGGCGACGCTGGCCGCACCGTTTTCCACGCTGTGGCGGACGGATTTGCAGTTGATCGCGTTGCAGACGCAGACGTACATGACGACCCCGTTTGAGACCCAACCGCCGATCTTCCCGGCGTGGCCCCATAGATACTGCAACTCACTCTCATCCGTAAAGAGTTTTATTCCGATCCGCTATAGGGGCAGGCCGGGGGATGCCCGGCCTGCCCAACTTGGTATCGTACCAGCGGCATGAAATCTTGACCTTTGGTCAATCTTTCCTGCCCCTCATGCGCCGGGCGCTGCCATCCGGCAGCTTGGCTTGCGCCGGACGTGCGGCGCGGCGGCGGTCGCCGCCGTACCAACGGTCAAGAATTTTGACCGTTGATATCAAAGCGTCAGCAATTGCTGGCGGGTGATCCAGAAAACCTCGCCAAAGCTCAGTTCGGTTTCCAGCCACAGGAAGTCCGCGTCCGGATAGGCTTCTTCCAGGGCGGCGCGGCCGGTGCCGACTTCAACCAGCAGTCCGCCATCGTTGGTCAGGTATTTCGGGGCTTCCTTCAGGATACGGTGAACAATATCCATCCCGTCGGCACCGCCGCCGACCAGGGCCATGGTCGGTTCCGCCTGATATTCCGGCGGCAGGTTCTCCATCGCCTCGGCATCGACATAGGGCGGGTTGGAGATGATCAGGTCGTATTTCTTGCCCTTCAGCGGCTTGAACAGGTCGCCATGATACAGCTTCACCCGATCTTCCAGACCGTGGTCGGCGACATTGATCTTCGCCACTTCCAGCGCATCGGGCGACAGGTCAACGGCATCGACTGTGGCCAGCGGGAAGATACTGGCGGCCAGAATGGCCAGACAGCCGGACCCGGTGCAGAGATCCAGCACGGATTCCACGTCCGTTACATCATCCACCAGGGTGAAGTCCTGTTCACCGCCGAACAGCTCGCCAAACAGCAGCTCTCCGATGAAGGAGCGCGGCACGATCACCCTTTCATCAATATAGAAGGGCACGCCCTGGATATAGGTGCGCTTGGTCAGATAGGCGGCCGGCTTGCGGCTGGTGACGCGCAGATTGATGATCTCGGCCAGGGCATGCCGCTCGCCGGGCATCAGGCGGGCGTCGAGATAGGGCTCCAACTGGTCCACCGGCAGCTTCAGCGTTTCCAGGACCAGGAACACGGCCTCGTCATAGGCGGTGACGGCCCCGTGACCATGGACCAGACCGGCCCGGTTGAAGCGACTGACGGCATAGCGGACGAAATCGCGCACGGTTAACAGTTCCACCGCCACGCGGTCGGCGGGGGGCAGGGCCATGTCGCTCATCTGATAACTACTCCCGGTTCTGGGTTCTGTTAGGCACGGATCAAAGGGAAAGGGACTGGTTCAGCCCTGCTGCGGGCCGGCCGGCTGCTGCTGGGTGATGCAATGGATGCCGCCGCCACCGCGCACAATATCCAGGGCCGGCACGGGCACCACTTTACGCTCGGGGAACAGCTTGCGGAAGGTGCGCAAGGCTTCCTCATCCATCGGGTCTTCAAAGAACGGCATTACGATGCCGCCATTGGCCATGTAGAAATTGGTGTAGGAAAGGGTGAGGCGCACGCCATCCTGCTCCTGACGGGCGGGCGTGCGCAGGGTCACCACCTCCAGCGCGTGGCCCGCCGCGTCACGGGCGGCCGCCAGACGGGCGAGATTGTCCTGAAAGACGGGATAGTTCGGGTCGGATTTATCATCCGTCACCATGGTCAGCACCACGCCCGGCTTTACGAAGCAGGCGATCTCGTCAATATGGCCGTCGGTTTCATCCTGCTCATAGCCCTGGCCCAGCCAGATGATTTCCCGAACGCCCAGGTAATCTCGCAGATGGCCTTCAATCTCCGTCCGTGTCAGATGGGGGTTGCGGTTGGGGTTCAGCAGGCATTCCTCCGTCGTCAGCAGCGTGCCTTCACCATCGACATGGAAGGAGCCGCCCTCCATCACCAGGGGCGCGCCATAGCGCTTCAGCCCTTGCTGTTCCAGGATCAGGCGCCCGACTTCGGTATCAAGCTGGAAATCATCGTAATTGCGGCCCCAGGCGTTGAACCCCCAATGCACGCCCGCCACGTCACCGGCATCGTTCACGACGAAGCTGGGGCCATTGTCGCGCACCCAACTGTCGCTCGTGGGCATGGGGACGACATTGACGCCCTTGCCGCAGGCCAGGCTGACCTCCGCCAGCCCGCCATCGGGGCAGAGCATGGTCACCGGCTCGAACTGGGCAATAGCCTTCGCAACCTCGGCATAGGCGGCGCGGGCGGCATCCAGCCCGTTGGGAAAGGTCTCGGCGCGGACCGGCCACGCCATCCAGCAGCGCGCGTGCGGCGCCCATTCCGCGGGCATGCGGAAACCATCGGCAAAGGGTGTGGTCATCGGCCCAGATCCTGTCATGTGACGGCGCACAAAAAACGCCCCGGCGAAGGTAATCGCCGGGGCGTGTTCCTGACAACCATGCCGATGCTAAAACCGCAATCGGCTTATAGGATCTGGGTCAGACTGAAAAATGGAGACTGCTAAAAGAAGCAGGCCCTGTCGCCTCAATCACGGCGATTGGCCGGGGACTTCACAACTGGAGCGGCGAACGGAGAAAAAGCACCGAGCCGCAGCATGGGAAGCAGGAAAAAGAAACGCATGATGGATCCCCATCGTTGTTGCAGATGGGTGTAATATAATTGCTCAGGTGATTTTCCGCCAGCCGGGGGCACTGCCGGGGCAAGCCTGCGCGGCGTGCATGGCTTGTCTTATTACTTTAACGTTTACTCTGTTTTGCGTTTTCAGGGCTCAAGCACCCGGTCGCCGCATGTGGAATCGTTGTGCATCACTGATGGTGAAATAGTCGGTAGGGCCGCCCCCGCGCAGAATCGGATCGGCTTTTACCGTGTCATAAACACCATCCGTCAGCAGCCGCCGGTCGATCCGGACAAACACCACTTCCCCCAGAACCAGCCATGTATCCAGTTCACTGCCATTGGCATTCTGCAGCCGGATCAGTTGGGTGAGACGGCATTCAAAGCTGACCGGGCTTTCGGCCACGCGCGGCGGGGCCACGCGCTGCGATGGGGCTGGCGTTAAGCCGGCAAGGGCGAATTCGTCCACCTCTGACGCGACGACAGCCGCACTTTCATTCATCGCCTCTGCCAGGGAACGGGTCGCCAGATTCCAGACGAACTCCCCAGTCTCCTGGATATTGGCGACGCTGTCCTTCCAGCCCGTACTGGCAAAGCCGATGATGGGGGGGCGGTAGTTGAAGGCGTTGAAAAAGCTGTAAGGGGCCAGATTGCGGATACCGGCCTTGCTCTGGCTGGAAATCCAGCCGATCGGACGCGGGGCGATAATGGCATTCAACGGATCATGGGGCAGCCCATGGCCGGCGGACGGTTCATAGATGTGATCATCGCTCAATTCCCGTCTCCATCCGCGTCGGCCATCAGGCCGGTTCCTACTGTCAGGGCTGCCTGTTCAAGCCGTTTCAGCATCGCCATTAAGGCATCCATCTCCGCAGGCCCGATCCCGGACAGCAACTCTTTTTCCAGGGACAGGGCAACGGGGGCCACTTCTTCATAAAGACGGATGCCTGCTTCTGTCAGCACCAAAAGATGGGACCGTTTGTCCTGGGGATTGTCACGCCGCTCCAGCAGGGCACGGTCACAGAGGGCGATGGCGGCGCGGCTGACCGTTACCTTGTCCATCCGGGTCCGCTGGCCGATGGATTGCTGGGTCTGTGGGCCGTCCTCCGCCAGCACGGCGACCAGCCGCCATTCCGCCACCTTCAGCCCGAAACGCGCTTCATAGGCCGATGCGATCACATCGCTGACCAGATTGGCGGTGACGGACAGCCGGTAGGGGACGAAATCCTCCAGCCGGAGCAGGGGCGGCGGTGATGGCGGCGGTGTCGTCATAAGGCGGGCGCCGGCAGGATTACGGCATGGCAAGGCCCGAAGCCGATGGGGACACGCCCCGGCGCTTCTGCCCGCGCGCTGAGGAACAGCTCGTCCCCATCCTCCAGAAAGCGGCGTTCCTCCCCTGTTGGCAGGGTAATGGCCAGTTTACCGCCTTCGGTAATCTCCAGCAGGCTGCCATATCCCGTGCGCTCAGGCGCTGAAATGGTGCCTGTCCCCAACAGGTCACCCGGATGAAGATCGCAGCCATTGCTGGCATGGTGGGTCAGAAGCTGCGCCACCGTCCAATAAAGGTTGCTTGCCGGCCCCTGGCTGAGCGTGAAGGGGGCCATCCCGGCCTCTCGCATGGCTGCCGACCGGATGGAGACTGTCAGGCCCAGTGCCAGCGCGCCTTTGGCCTGATCCGCCTTGTCCCACAGATAGGGCAGCGGCTGCGGGTCGTCCTGCGGGCGTGGGGTTTGGGCCAGCCGGAACGGGGCCATCGCTTCTGCCGTCACCACCCAGGGGGAAATGGTGGTATGGAAATTCTTGGCCAGGAAGGGCCCCAGCGGCTGATATTCCCATGCTTGCAGGTCGCGGGCCGACCAGTCATTCAACAGACAATAGCCGGCAATATGGTTGGCGGCCTCATGGATGGGGATGGGCTGCCCCAGATCATTGCCGGGGCCGACCCAGATGCCCAGTTCAAGCTCGTAATCCAGGCGGCGGCAGGGGCCGAAATCCGGCACCTCTGCCTGTGGGGGCTTGCGCTGCCCGTTGGGCCGTACCACCGGCACGCCCGATGCGCGGATGGAGGAAGCGCGGCCGTGATAGCCGATGGGCACATGCTTGTAGTTCGGCAACAGCGGATTATCCGGCCGGAACAGGGCGCCAACATTGGTGGCGTGATGGATGCCGGCATAAAAATCGGTGTAATCGCCGATGCGCGCCGGGACATGCAGGGTGCATTCGGTTGCGGCATGCAGGCAGGGGGATACTTCGTCGCGATGGGCCGGATCGGACAGCAGGTCCGACAGCCGGCGGCGCAGCGCCTGACGGTCGGATGCGGGCAGGCCCAGCAGGTCATTCAGCGCCGGCTGGGAAAGCGCAGCGGTGGCCGATTGCGGCAGCAGACCGGCCTCAGCCAGTTGCGCCAGATCCAGGATGAAATCGCCAATCGCCACACCGGGGCGGGGGCCGGAACCGGTTGGGCTGAACAGGCCGAAAGGCAGGTTCTGGATCGGGAATTCGGCATGACCATCAGCCCCCTGCACCCAGCTTCGCCGCGCTGGATCGTGGGTCTCGTCGATGGTGAAGGCGGTCACAGTCGGTTCATTCATGGTCATGCTCATTTCGGCAGCTCCGCCTTGCGGAAATCGGCCCAGCATTCATCATAGTCAAGCTGGACCAGTTCGGTTTCAGTGGCAAAGCGGGTAGGTCGCAGCACGTAACGGCTTTCAAACATGAAGGCCATCGTCTCCGCGATCCGGTGGGGTTTCAGGTCCGCCGCGATGGCCGCATCGTAAGAGGCGCGATCCGGCCCGTGCCCCGCCATGCAATTATGCAGGGAGGCGCCACCGGGGGCAAAGCCGCCAGCCTTGGCATCATAGGCGCCATGGATCAGGCCCATGAACTCGCTCATTACATTGCGATGGAACCAGGGGGGACGGAATGTCTCCTCCGCCACCATCCAGCGCGACGGGAAAATCACGAAATCGCAATTAGCCGTGCCCGGCACCTCGCTGGGGGCGGTCAGCACGGTGAAGATGGAGGGATCGGGATGGTCATAGCTGACCGTATTGATCGTGTTGAACCGGCGCAGATCATAGCGACAGGGTGCCAGATTGCCATGCCAGGCGACGACATCGAACGGTGAATGCGCCAGCGCCATTGACCAGAGTCGGCCCTGGAATTTCTGCACGATCTCAAAGCCCGTATCCTGATCCTCGAACCAGGCGATCGGGGTTTCAAAATCGCGGGGGTTGGCCAAGCCATTGGCGCCGATTGGTCCCAGATCGGGCAGGCGGAAGGGGCTGCCATAATTCTCGCACACATAACCCCGGGCGGCACCGTCCACCAATGCCACGGCAAAGCGCACGCCACGCGGGATCAATGCCACCTGCAAAGGCTCCAGCGGGATAACCCCCATCTCCGTTACAATCCGCAGCCGGCCCTGCTGCGGCACGATCAGCATTTCACCATCCGCACTGTAGAAGGCGCGGTTCTGCATGGACCGTGTGGCGGCATAAAGATGGATGGCGATGCCGCCCATGGTGCCGACATCGCCATTGCCGGCATAGGTCACCAGCCCATCGATGAAATCCACGGGCGTTTCGGGCAGGGGCAGCGGGTCCCATCGCAGCCGGTTGGGCGAAGGAGGCACCTCATCAAACGGGGCCGCCCGGAGCAAGCTGTCCTTGCCATAGGGGGCATAGGGCATATGGCTGGCTGTGGGGCGCATCCGATAGAGCCAGCTTCGGCGATTTTCTGCCCTGGGCGCCGTGAAGGCACTGCCGGAAAGCTGTTCCGCATAAAGGCCGAAAGGCACCTGCTGGGGGGAGTTGCGGCCCACCGGCAGGGCGCCTTTTACCGCCTCTGTCGCGAAATGATTGCCGAAGCCCGGCATCATGCCGGTTGAAGAATCCGTCATGGCGCTTCTCCCATATTACCGCCTCTAGGCTTATTGGTAACAAATGTAACTACCTGGCAAACTGGTGTCAAATGTTACTATCTCGCCGCCATAGGGCGGGGGAAACATGTCATAGCGGTGCCGGATTGCCCCCGATCCGGTGAGCGGTCATGGTCGTGTATCGGTTCCGGTCATGGTCAGCAGTACGATGCGCATCCACATCATCAATCCCGCCAATGACGCGCCCAGCTATCATTCGGCGGAAATTTATGCCGCTGTGGGCGCGCCGGGCCGTACACCGGTGGCTGATCTGGCCATTGCCACCATCGCCGCTTTTGTCCCCCAGGATTGGGAAATCAGCCTGAGCGATGAAGCCATCCTGCCGGTCGATCTGGATAGGGTGGGGGTGGGTGTCGATATCGTCGCTATCACGGGGAAGGTATCGCAACGCAACCGGATGATCGCGCTGGCCGAAGCCGCGCGCCGTCATGGGGCGACGGTGCTGATCGGGGGGCCTTATGCGTCCTTGAATCCGGAGCAGATGCGCCCACACGCCGATATCCTGGTCTGTGGTGAGGTGGAGGAGATTGCCCACGGCCTGTTCACCGATATTGCCGCTGGACAATGGCGCGACAGGTATGAGGGTACGCGCCCCGACCTGCGAACCTCCCCGATCCCGCGCTGGGATCTGTACCCGAACCATGGGGCGACCATGGGCACCCTGCAGACTTCGCGCGGGTGCCCCTTCCAGTGTGATTTCTGCGATGTGATCCAGTATCTGGGCCGCAAACAGCGGCACAAGGATGTTTCACAAGTCATCGCTGAACTGGACGTCCTTTATCACCACGGCTATCGCCAGATATTCCTGGCGGATGATAATTTCACCGTCTACCGTCAGCAGGCCCGCGCCTTGCTGGCAGCCCTTGCGGAATGGCAGCAGGCCCGGCGAAGCGACCCTGTCTACTTCATGACGCAAGTATCCATTGATATCGCCCGCGACAGTGATCTGATGCGCGCCTGTGTGGCCGCCGGATTGAACACGGTTTTCATCGGGGTGGAGACCGTGAACACGGACAGCCTGCGCGAAGCGGGCAAGAAACAGAACCTGCATCAGGATATCCATGCCGCACTCGCCACCATTCTGGGTCATGGCATCGCCGTGCATGCCGGGATCGTGGTGGGGTTCGATGCGGATCAGGCCGATATTTTCGACCGGTTGCGTGGCTTCATTCAGGACTCGCCCATTCCCCTGCTGGCGATTGGCAGTCTGGTTGCCCCGCCGGGCACACCGCTTTACGACCGGTTGCGGGCGGAAGGGCGGCTGGACGGACCGGACTGGAAGAATGCCAACGGCCACACCACCAATATCATCCCCCGGCATATGTCGCGGGTGGAACTGGAGCAGGGGGTGGCCCAGCTCTGTGCCGATGTCTATGCCCCGCGCGCGCTGGAGCAGCGGATCGACAATTTCCTGGCTGCCTATGGCGGGGGCGTGGCGCCGACAGCAGAGCCACAGCCCATGGGCCTGCCGGAAAGCGAAAAGCCGTTGCTGAAATGGCTTTCCGGCCAGGGAATGGCGGAAAAGGCCATGATCATGCGGGTGCTGCGCAAAGCGACGTTCCGTCCCGATGCGCAGGGCCATATCCTGACCTTCCTCAGCCGCTATGCCCAGATCCGCTATATGCTGAAAGCCAACGAAGCCGGGAGCGAAGCGGACTCCGCTGCTGCAGCCTGATCAGGCGGAGCGGCGGACCTGGGACACAAAGGCACCCACGGCCTTCGTCAGGCGATCGGTGCGCTGGCGTAACGTCTCCGACAGGCCGGTCATCCGGTCGGCAGCCTGACCGGTGGAGGTGCCAACCCGCACCACATCGTCGCCCAATTGGGCTGAAACGCGGGTGGCGGCAGCGGCGTTGGAGGCGTGGGAAGCCATTTCCCGGGTGGCGGCATCCTGCTCCGTCATGGCGCTGGCGATGGCGGCATTCACCTGATCCAGATCGGTGATGATCTGGGCGATTTCCTCAATCGCGGCTACGGCTTCATCCGTGCTTTGCCGGATCGCGGCGATCTTATCGCCCACATCCTGGGCTGACCGCGCACTTTGGGCCGCAAGGTTCTTCACCTCATTGGCGACGACGTTGAAGCCCTTGCCAGCCTCCCCGGCGCGGGATGCCTCAATGGTCGCGTTCAGCGCCAGAAGCTGGGTCTGGGAAGCCAGATCGGTGATCGCGCCCAGCACGCTATCAATGCTGCGGGTGGTTTCAGACAGGCTGGCGACAATCCGCTGACTATCCCGTGCCTTCTCTGTCGCGCGGTGGGAGACGGCGGTGGACCGCTCCAATTGCTCACCAATCTCAGAGATGGCGGCGGCAAGCTGCTCTGTGCCTTCCGCCAGCGTATCCACGCTTTCAGACGCGCCCTGGCTTGATTTGCTCACCCCGTCAGCAATTTCGATGCCCTTCTGGGCAAAGCCGCGCAGGGCCTCGGCATCTTCGGATGCCTGCCGCGCGGCGGCGGAAACTTCCACGGCCAACTGGCCGACATCCTGCTCAAGCTGATCGGCGACCTGATTGAGTGCCGTTATCCGCTCTTCACGGGCCTGGACAGCCAGCGCCTCACGCTCCGCCGTTGCCTTTTCAATCGCTTCCCGGGCCTCATGCGCCTCGGCCAGTGCTGCCTCTGCACTATGGAAGGCACGGGACATGGTGGTGGCCAGCGCCAGCAGCAGCCCCGTCTGGAACAGGATCAACCAGCAATGCAGCAGCACGCGCAGCACGTCCACATTGCCGGGAAACAGATAATCGGGGGCGAGGAACGCGGTTGCCAGATGGTGGATTTCCAGCACCACAGCCCCGGCAATCAATGCCCAACGGTCGCAATAGCCGGCAACCACCGCCATCAGCACGTAGAAATAGATATGGATGTCGGAATGCCAGGCCGTGCCCTGGACCGCCACCATCGCAGCCGCCGCGGCCATGGGCAGCAATCCGCCCAGCACGATCCGCTCCAGCGCCTGTCCACGCAGCAGCCAATGTGCCGCCACCCCAGCAAGGAACAATAAGGCCGAAAGTAATGTCGCCGTTCCCTTGAAGTGCCCTGTCAGAACCAGTTCACCCACAGCGATGGCCGGCACCTGGAGCAAGAGCAGCCCCAGGATCAGCAGGGAGGTCATCCGGCGGATATTCGCAAGTTGCATCATCGTGCCACGGTCCTTGAAAGGTCAGTCCGGAAGGGAAACGAAGGCGGAAACGGTGCTGACGCGGGGGTGAAAGGACGAAAAAGGGAAATGCGGGCTGCAATCATGCCGGTTGGAGGGCGCCGGACGATACCACCTTCGTGGTGGCGCCCCTATATCCTATAGAAGGGTTTCGTCCGGGATGATCCATGTCAAGCCAACGCATAATTTTCGCATCTGTTTCGGCTGAAAAAGATGAAGCGGCAATATCAGTATTCCCCCCGCCGGGGTGATGGTGCGGCGACACATCCGGTCATTGGGGGGCGCCATTGGCCAAGGGGCCTGCGCGATAGGCACGGATCTTGGGGTGAGCGGCCAGATGCGCTTCCAGATCTTCACGCCCGGCAAATGGTTCATACCCATAAAGACGGTCCAACCTTTCCACGACGTCGCGGAAGCCGGGGGCGGGCTTGCAATGGTCTGGATGACCTCGCTGGCCTGATACCGTTCAAGCTGGGTCAAGGCGATTTCCCAGAACAGCGGTCGCCACCAGGGATAGGCAAAATCGCATCGCTTCACCACGTCGGCGCTACAATGTTGCACTGACAGAAGGCTGAAGAAATTCATCAATTCATCCAGCTTGTAGCGCTGCAGCCGTTCTTTGGAGAGGTTGCCATCCGTATCGGTCGCTGAGGCGGCGCCATAGGTACGGCTCAACCAGTCTTTAAGACCCTCATCCAAATCCAACTGATCGACCACGAACAGGCGGCTGACGACAAAATCGCGGTACCGCCGGCTGACCATGCAATGGATCAATATCTGGTGGGACGCGCTTTTGACTTCCTGGAAGTAGGGGCTGCAGAATGTCTGGAACATGTCCAGAACCGCCTTGTCGGTGGCGGCCTGCATGGTCCGCTGGTTGGCCTCCGCTGTTTCCCGCAGCTTGTCGGTAGATTCTGCCTGATCGACAAGCTGGAAGATGATCGTTGTCAGCACGCCAACAAAGGCAAGGCCAGCGAACAGCGCGTTCAAGCTGTTGAACGCATCGCCGACAGGTTGCTGCGAAACGGATTTAAGCGGACCGCCCACCGATACGATCCAGGCGACAAACCACAATACCAGCACCACAAAGCATGCTGGCAAAGCGGATTTCACCAGACGCTTCCATTCAACCCGTCGCGACATGCTTTTCTCCATCCTCGAATGGATGACATATATAAATAATAACAATTAGTTATTGAGTTTTCTTTATCTAATTTAAGAGAAATTTATAGTGATGTTCACAAATATGAGCGCCTGATTTCCATATAAGACGACAGAACGATAAGGGAAAATTATCCTATAGATTTTTATTCCTAATCCTGTTCAGCGCATAATGGCATTGAAAAAATAATTGCTTTTTTATCAAAATATTAACCAGAAATTTTACCCCTATTATCAAGGATGTTATTCCGATTTCCAAGCGCTGGCACCGCCTTTGCGGCTCGACCGCATGTGGTATTTGAACCGGTCGGGCCGGTAATGGGCGTGGATCAGTTGGATGGCGCGGCCTGTCTTGTCACGCATTACACGCTCTACCCGCAGCAAGGGCGCGCCGGGGCTCATGCCCAGGGCGGCAGCAATATGGGGCTCCGCCGCGACGGCGGTGATCCATTGCTCTGCTTCATAGGGGGTGGCGCCGGCCTGCTCCAGCAGAAGCAGAATCGGCACGGTTTTCATCGCATCGCGGGGGATCATTGCGGCAATGTCCGTGGGCATATACTGCACCAGATAGCTGAAGGGCTCCCCCGTCAGTTTGCGCAGGCGGACAGCGCGCTGGACCTTGGTACCCGGTTCGATATCCAGCAGGGCGGCAACATTTGACGCTGCTGGCTGATCGGTCATCTCCAGTATCTCGACCTGGGTTTCCAGGCCCATGGTCTTCAGGCTTTCGATCAGATTGTCGAAGCTGCCATGGACCTGCGGCAGTGCCGCTGAGGCGGTAACGACCGTGCCGCGCCCGCGATGGCGCGTCACCAGATCATGGGCTGCCAGCTCATTCAGCGCCCGTTTGACAGTGATGCGGGAAACATCGAACAGTTTCGCCAACTCCTGCTCACCCGGCATGATGGAGTTGGCGGGAAACGCGCCGCTGCGTATTTTTTCTCGCAATACCAGATAGATCTGGTGATAAAGCGGCGTCGGCGCGGAGTGATCCAGTTGGTCCGAGCTTAGTCCCGTTTCGATGGTCGGATGGTCCATGAAACTCCCGTCCCGATTTTGCGGATGTTGCCCTATACCCTTTTTATCAGCGTCTTCGCCCTTTTGTACAAGCGGCCCGTTGTGAGAATTTACGCCAGCTTCGTCTTGGCGAGTGGCAATGACCGGATACGGATGCCCGTTGCCGCGAAGATGGCGTTGGTAACGGCAGGGGCGACGGTGGGCAGGCCCGGCTCTCCCATTCCCCCTATGGGTGCCCCTTCTGTTTCCAGGATATGAACGTCGATCGGCGGGGTTTCCGCCATTGTCAGGGTCGGTTGATCGATGAAGGAGCTTTGATCGACCTTGCCGTCGGTCACGGTGATTTCACCGTGGTAAAGCGCCGAGAGGGCGAAGATCGCGGCACCCTGGACCTGGGCCTCAATCGTTCCCGGATCGACAGCTAAACCCGGATCAACCACCGCGACCAGTTTTTCGATTTTCGCCTTGCCATCTGTTACGCTGACCAGGGCGCTATGGGCCACAAGCGTGCCATAGGATTCCATGAAGGCGATGCCCAGGCCCTGGCCCGGCGGCAGCGCACGGCCCCAGCCGATGGCTTCCGCTGCTTTGTCCAATACCCTGACCGACCGCGGATGATCGGTCAGCAGATCGCGGCGGAAATGATAGGGGTCGTGCCCGCCCGCATAGGCCAGCTCGTCAATGATGCTTTCGACGAAAAAACCGTTCTGCGAATGGCCGACGCCACGCCACATGCCGATGGGGATCGGCGTTGGCTGGTCCACCCAATCCACCGTCAGCGCCGGCAGCTTGTATTGAATATCGTTCAATCCGCCCACGGCCGCAAAATCGGCACGCGGCGGCCCGCTTGGGGCCCGCTGCCACGCCATCAGGGAGGGACCGACGGCGGTCAGGTGCAAGCCTGTTAGCTTCCTTGTCGCGTCCAGGCTGATCCGGGCACGCAACCCCATGCCCGGGCGGTAAAAATCGTGCTGGGTATCTTCCTCGCGTGTCCAGATCAGCTTGACCGGGCGCCCGACGGCTTTGGCGATTTCTGCGGCCTGCACGGCGAAGTCACGGGGCCAGCGCCGGCCGAACCCGCCGCCCAGGAAGGTGCGATGCACGGTCACCTGTTCCGGATTAATGCCCAGCAACTGCCCCACCACGCGCGCCACCATTTGGGGGCCCTGGGTTGGTGCCCATAAGGTGGCGCGGTCCCCGTCCACTTGGGCGACGCAGGTCATCGGCTCCATCGTCATATGGGCCAGAAAGGGGACATCGTAGAAATAGTCCAGCCGATGGGCGGCATCCGCCCAGGCGGTGGCCGTATCGCCCTGTGCCAGCGCCTGGATGGCCGGCCCCTTCACCGCCAGCCCCGGTCGCGTAGCGGCGAGTGCAGCGGTGGAACAGGCGGGATCACGCCCCCCATCAAATTCCACCTCCAGCGCGTCATATCCCTTGCGGGCCGCCCAGAAATTCTCCGCCACGATGGCAAGGCCGGCTTCATAGGGGAAAGGTGTGTCCAGCACCTGTCCGCCGAAGGGCACCACAGCGACCACGCCTGGAATGGCCAGGGCAGGGGCCGGATCGTAATGACGCACGCTGCCGCCGAAAACCGGGCTCATCTTCACGATGGCGGTCAACAGGCCGGGCAGTTTGATATCGCCTGCATAGATGGCGCGACCGCTGACCTTCTCCGCACAATCCTTGGCCGGGGTCGCCTGACCCACCAGTTTTAATTGGTCGCGGGGCTTCAGCGGTGGGTTTTCCGGCAGGGGCAGGGCGGATGCCGCTTTGACCAGCTTTCCAATATTGATCCGTCGGCTGGACTGGGCGTCGACCGCAAACCCATTTTCAATTCGCACCCGGTCCAAAGGGATTTGCCAGTGTGCGGCGGCGGCCTGACGCAGCATTTCCCGCGCCTGGGCCCCCAGCTTGCGCAGCAGCGGGTAATAGCCCCGCACACTGATGGACTGGCCCGTCGTCTGGCCCTTGGTGGCCGGGTTTGCCAGCGCCTGATTCCCGTCGGAATTCACGACCGTGACCTGTGACCAGTCACCGCCTAACTCGTCAATCAGGATCTTAGGCAGAGAGGTGAAGATACCTTGGCCCATTTCTGCCGCTGGTGTGGCAACGGTGATGGCGCCATCTTCGGCGATATCCATCCAGGCAGCGAAAGGCGTGTCTGCATCCGTTGCCTGGCCGGCGGCGCTGGCCAATCCTGCATGGCCTGCAACCAAACCCAGCAGCAGGCTGCCACCGCCGGCAAGGATGGCACGACGGGAAGGGGCGGGGGCGGACCATGTGGCTGCCGATTTGTCTCTTGTCACGAAACCTCCTTCACCCGATACGCCAATCTTGATTGTAAAGGACGACAAAGCACCTTAACCTTCAACCAGCAACCACCTGTCGGGCACGGCCATAACAGGTGTGGAAAGCCTTTATTTCCATCACTTGGGCATCGTCAGCCTGTCATCCATCTCCACCGGGACACCCTTTTCTAAAGGTATCATGTATAATACAACGCGGGCAAACCGGTTGATGCCCTCCCGGATTTCGGGGAACAGTTTATGCGTAGCGCCGGCCGATTGAAGCGATTGGGGATATGAATTGGCTTTGACCACAAAGCAGAAAAAGGGACGTCCGGCCAGCGGTGGCGGGCGGGGGGCCTTGTCCAAGGATGGCAGCAGCCTGCCGGTTTATCACCAGCTTTATGTCGTGCTGCGCCAGCAGATCACCGATGGGGCCTATGGTCCCACCACGCCATTGCCCACGGAAATGGCCCTGTCTGCCCAGTTCAACCTTTCTCGCGTTACGGTGCGCCGGGCGCTGGAGATGCTGGAACGGGAAGGGCTGGTCGTGCGCCGCCAGGGGGTGGGCACCTTCCCGGCCCCCCAGGAAGGGGGAGGTGCCGGCCCCCAGCGCCTGTCTGGCTTGATCGAGAACCTGATCACCATCGGGGTGGAAACGACGGCACAGACCCTGGCCTTCAACCCTGATACGCTGCTGCCTCCCCATGCTGTGGCAGCGTTGAAGCTGCCAGCCGGCAGCCGGGGGGTATGGCTGGAGCGTCTGCGCTCCCACAAGGACAAGCCGGTATCCCTGACAGGGGTCTATCTGGCGCCATCCTATGGCCCGCTTCTGGACGGGCAGATGGCGGATGACAGGCCGGTGGTGCGCATTCTGGAACAGGCCGGCATCATTGCCGTCAGCGCTGAACAGACCATCAGTGCCATCGCCGCCAACGACCATGCGGCGGAAAAGCTGGGTGTGGCGATCGGCTCGCCGGTAATCCGCCTGCGGCGGACCGTGTTTGACCGGGAAGGCAAACCCATCCTGCATCAGCAGAGCCTCTATAATCCCGACCGGTACGAATATTACATGCTGCTGACCCGCGACAACAGCACCGCCCGGCCGCAATGGCGCCATATCGGCTGAAGCCGGGGACGGCTGGGGGGAAAGGCAACCTTTTCCTTTACCCCCCAACATCCTGCACTTGCCTATGCTGTTCCCATCCGCCGCAGGGCCAGCGGGTGGCGGGCCAGGGTGATTGTCTTCTGCCGTGTATAGAAGGCTTCGCAATCCAGGCCGCCTTCCGCACCGACGCCGGATTCCTTCCAGCCGCCGAAGGGGGCCCGCAATTCCCGCATCATCGGTGTGTTGATCCAGACGACGCCGGATTGCAGTTCTTCCTGCGCGCGCAGGGCCAGATAAATATCCTGGGTCCAGACATAGGATACCAGCCCGAAGCGGGTGGCATTGGCGATGCGGAAGGCATCGTCCGGCGTGTCGAACAGCAGAATGGTGGCGAAGGGGCCGAAAATTTCTTCCCGGCAGACGGTGGCGCCGGGATCGTCGGTCAGGGCGACGGTCGGTTCCAGATAGAAGCCCTTGTCGAACCCTGAATGTGCCCTGCCGCCGGCCAGGATCTGCATCCCCTCTCGCCGGGCGGTATCGGCATAAGACAGGATGCGGTCACGATGCGCGCTGGACGCGACCGGCCCCAGTTCCGTCCCGGCATCCAGCGGGCTGCCAATGCGCAGTCGGGCAACGCGTTCCAGGAAGGCCGTGATAAAGCGGTCTGCGATGGAACGCTGCACCAGAATGCGCGACCCGGCCAGACATTGCTGGCCATTATTGGTGAAGATACCCAGCAGGGCGCCATCCACCGCCTGATCGAAATCGGCGCTGTCGAAAATGATATTGGCGGATTTGCCGCCCAATTCCATGGTCGAGGGCTTCAGCATCTGCCCCGCTGCCGACATGATGGCGCGGCCCGTTGTCGTGCCACCGGTGAAGGAGACAAGGTCCACCTCCGGGTGGCGGACCAGGGCATCGCCGGTCACAGCCCCCCGACCGCTGACCAGATTGACAACCCCTTCCGGCAGCCCCGCCCGATGGATCAGTTCCACCAGTTTGTGTACGCCCAGGGGGGCCTGTTCGGATGGTTTGATGATGCAGCTATTGCCGAAGGCGATGGCGCCGGCGATCTTCATCGCCCCCAGGGCGACCGGTGCGTTCCAGGGCGCGATCAGACCGGCCACGCCGACAGGCTGGCGGCGCACCAGGGTCATATGATCGGGGGCCTGATCATAGATCCGGCCAGCGGCCTGCCCGATATAATCAGCAAAGAAGCGGAAATTATGCCCGGCGCGGGCAATATGCCGGGCCTTGGCCTGGCTCAGCGGAATGCCGGTATTCGCCGTCTCGATCGCGGACAGTTCGTCGGATGCGGCATCAATCACATCGGCAATGCGGCGCAGCATGGCTTGCCGCTCTTCCACAGACTTGCCATGCCACCGGCCATCCTCAAAAGCAATGCGGGCGGCCTGGGCGGCGCGATCTACCAGATCGACGCCGGCCTCCGGGATGGCGGCCAGGGTTTCTTCCGTAGCCGGATTGATGACGGGTTGGGCGGGGCCATTGCCAGTTACGGGCTGGCCGGCAATGAAGGCGCTGAAATCGATCGACATGGCGGCTCCGCTTCCCTTACTGGATCTGCGCCGACTTGCGCAGGGCCTCGATCATGGAGGAGCGCAGCAGATAGGCCCGCGCGCTTTCCGGATTGGCGATGATACGCAGCAGATCGTCCAGGATCACGCGCCGCTTGGCGGGATCGCGTTCCTGCATGCGCGACCGGTTGCGGTCGGCCTGGGCCAGCACCTCTGCCTCCGCGATGGGGCGGCGCTGGCGGGTATAGCGGTCCAGCAGGTCCAGCGACGCACCGCGCCAGATTTCCGTAAGGGTGCTGGACAGGTTGAAGGCATCATGCAGCCCGCCATTCATCCCCATGCCGCCGCTGGGGCTGTTGATATGCGCGGCATCGCCGGCCAGCACGACGCGGCCATTGCGGTAATCGCGGGTGATGCGCATATGGACGCGGTAGGCACGGGCCTCCCCGATCTCATATTCCGCATCACGCGGCACGATCTCCTGCATCTTCCGGTCGATATTTTCCGGCAGCAGCGCTTCCTCGATCGGCATGCCGGGATCGGGGTAGAGGCTGCAGCGCCAGCGGTCGGGCAGGCGCAGCAGGCTGAATGTGCCGTCCTTTTTCCAGACATAGTTGACGTTGGACAGGCCCGGCAAGTGGTCTTCAAACCGGAAGCTTGTGGTCGCCAGGATGGTTGTCTCCGGGTAGGTGACACCATCGAATTCCAGGCCGATCAGGCCGCGCACAACGCTGCGCGCGCCATCGGCGCCGACCAGGAACAGGCCGCGCAGCTTCTCTATGCCCGACGGCCCTTCAACCGTCGCGGTGACACCGTCGCCATCCTGCGCCAGATCGGTCAGCCGGGTGGAAAAGCGGATATCGACCAGCGCCTCGCCCTGCAGCCGTTCCAGCAGCAGCACGCACAGGCGCCATTGCTCACATTGCAGGCGATAGGGATGGGCGGTGTCGTCCTTCAGCACAGACAGGTCAAATTCCGCCCGCTCGTGCGTGTCGTGCATACGAATTTGCCACGAAGGGCAGATCCGGCCTTGCGCAATCAGGGGGCTTGCGAAACCATGCTCATCCAGCATGTCCAGCGTGGGCGGATGGAAAGTGGAGGCGCGAAGGTCGCGGGGCAGCTCGGCTTCCTGCTCCATCACAAGGGAAGGGATCCCCTGACGGGACAGGAGATAGGCCGTCATCAGGCCGACCGGCCCGGCACCGACGATAAGGACACGCCGTTCGGATGCTTGCATGGTGAGGGTCGCCGCTTGTTTATGCGCTAATTTGTATCCACTATAAGACAATGCGACGCCCTGACAACCCCTGAATCGACTTTGTTGTATTTATTTTAGTACATTCCAGGCTAGGCTTGTCTGAGGTGTATTAATATTCAATTAAATCAATATGTTGGCGCAAATTTTCGGTAGAATATATTGCTTTTCCGACAAAAGCGCTTGTCTCTGCATTGTCTGGTGATGTACTCATTAAGAGACAATATCGTGCCGTTCCGGCATTGATGCTTCTGCCGCGGGAGAGTCCCCATGTTGCGGCTTCTGATCTGGGCCCGCGACTTCGCGTTCCTGCTGGTCGCCACCATGACGGTGCTGTTCTTTCTGGTCCGGCTTGCCGGTGACCCGGCAATCATGCTGGCGGGGCCGGACGCCACGCCGGCCCAGTTGGATGCGGTGCGCCAAGCCTATGGTTTCGACCGCAGCCTGATCGAGCAATATCTGATCTTCGCCTCGCATATGGTGCGGCTGGATTTTGGCACCTCGCTGGCAGATGGCATGCCGGCGCTGGACAAGGTGCTGGATACGTATCCGGCCAGCCTGTTCCTGGCCGTGATGGCCATGGCGTTGAACCTTGCTGTCTCTATCCCCGTTGGCGCGTGGTTGGGGCAGGAACGGGGCGGGGCCGGGCGTCGGCTGGCACGCGGCTTCATATCGGTGATGCAGGGCTTTCCCGGCTTCGTGCTGGCACTGCTGCTGGTCAACCTCTTCGCCGTGGGGCTGGAATGGTTGCCCTCCGTCGGTTATGCGGGGCCGGCAAGCTGGGTTCTGCCGGTGGTTTCCGTCGCATCTTTCCTGGCGCCCAAGCTGATCCGCGTGGTGGAGGCGAATACTGCCGCGGCCTATCGGTCGCATTATGTACGCACCGCTGTTGCCATCGGGACAGGGCCGCGCACCATCCTTTGGCGGCATGTGATGCCGAACGCACTGCTCGGCGCCACGGCTGTCGTGGGGGCGGAATTTGCCTTCATGGTCACGGGGCTGGTGGTGATCGAGACGATCTTCGCCTGGCCCGGTATCGGCTGGCTGCTGGTGCGCTCCACCCTCAATCTGGATTTTCCCGTCGTGCAGGCGATTGTCTTCATCATCGTCATCGCCGTTTTCCTGACCAATCTGGCGACGGAGGCGGTGCAGATGCGCCTTGACCCCCGCTTGCGTGGCCCCGGTGCGGCGGGGGGTGCCAATGGCTGAGCGTCTTTTCGCCTCCGGCCGGTCCTGGCTGTTCCTGGGTGTGCTGGGCCTGTGCCTTCTGGCGCTGGTGGCCGGGCCGGTGCTGGTGGCCCATGATCCCGCCCTGATCGACCTGTCCAAACGCTTTGCCGCCCCCTTCACGGACGGGCATTGGCTGGGCTGCGACCAGTTGGGGCGGGACATCGCGGCCCGGTTGCTGGCGGGGCTTTACCGGTCGCTGGGAACCGCCCTGGTGGCCACGGCCATCGCCTTTTGCATCGGTACCGCACTGGGCCTGCTGGCGGCGCGCAGCACCTCCCTGCTGGGTGCCTTCATGCGGCAATTGACCAGCTTCACCCAGTCCTTTCCCGTCTTTGTCCTGGCGGTCAGCGTGATCGCCATTGTCGGGTCCAACGGTTTCTGGGCCGTGGTGCTGACGCTGGGGCTGGCCACCTGGCCCGTCTTCGCCCGCGTCGCCTATGCGGAGGGCAGCAGCCTGTTGAAGCGCGAATATGTCCTGGCGGCAGAGATGATGCAGATGGGCACGGCACGGCTGCTGCTGCGCCATGTGCTGCCGGGGCTGATCCCCAGCCTGTCGGTGCTGGTCGTGTTCCATTTCGCCGACATGATCATTGCGGAAAGTGCCTTGTCCTTCCTGGGCATCGGTGCGCCCCTGGGCGCCCCAAGCTGGGGCGGCATGCTGAATGAGAGCCGGGCCTATATGCTGGTCGCCCCCTGGATGTTGCTGGCCCCCGCCGGCGCCATCATCCTTCTGGTGGTCAGCGCCCATCTGTTCGGCCAGAAATTGCGGGATGCCACGGCATGAACGGGCCTGTGAACGACACCCCCATCCTGGCCATCCGGGATTTGCAGATCGATGCCGTACCAGCCGGCGGCGCGCCGCGCCGGTTGGTGGATGGCGTGTCCCTGTCCGTAGCGGCGGGAGAGGTGCTGGGCATTGTCGGCCAGTCCGGGTCGGGCAAATCGCTCTCCGCTTTCGCCGTGGCGCGGTTGCTGCCGGATGGGGTGCGGCTGGCCGGTGGATCGGTGCATCTGGGCGGCCAGCGCATTGACGATCTGGATGAAGGGCGGATGCGGGCCTTGCGCGGCGGGCGCATCGGCTTCGTGTTCCAGGACCCGCTTTCCTCCTTCAACCCGGTGCGGACCATCGGGTCCATCCTGATTGAATCCATCCGCCGGCATCAGCGCCTGGATGCGAAATCCGCCCGCACCCTGGCGGTGGAGATGCTGGCCCGGATGCGGCTGCCGGGGAAGGATGCCTGCGTGGATGCCTATCCGCACCAGCTTTCCGGCGGGCAGCGGCAACGGGCCATGATCGCCCTGGCGCTGGCCAACGGTCCCGACCTTTTGATCGCGGATGAGCCGACAACGGCACTGGACCCGACTATCCAGTTGCAGATCCTGGCCCTGCTGAAGCAGCAGACGGCCGGCCGCGCCAGCATCCTGATCACCCATGATCTCAGTGTGGCAGCGGCCATCTGCAACCGGATCGCCGTGATGCATCAGGGCCGGCTGGTGGAAAGCGGGCCGGCGGCACAGGTGCTGACCGATCCACAGCATGATTATACACGCAGCCTGCTGCGCCATGCCCGGTTGGCACCGGCCGCGACGGGAGAGGCATGATGACGGCACCCCTGCTGACCATCGAAGGGCTGGGCGTGCGCTATGGCACGGGCGCCCAGGCCAAACAGGCTTTGTCCGATTGCAGCCTGGACCTGCATGCCGGTGAAATCCTGGCCGTGGTCGGGGAGTCCGGTTCGGGTAAATCGACCCTGGCCCGCGCCGTGGCCGGGATCGCCCCCGTCAGCCAGGGCCGCATCTGCCTGGATGGGCAGGATCTGGCCAGCCTGAAGGGGGAGGTGCGGCGCCGGGCGCGCCGGTCGATCCAGATGGTGTTCCAGGATCCCGACGCCAGCCTGAACCCGCGCCACACCATCCGCGCCATCCTGTCCGAACCGCTGGAGGTGATCGGCTATGGCGACCGTGCGGCCCGCGCCGCCCGGATCGAGGCGCTGATGGCGCTGGCGCATCTGGACAGCGCCTTGCTGGACCGGCGGCCCTCCGGCCTTTCGGGCGGGCAGAAGCAGCGGATTGCGATTGCCCGCGCCCTGGCAATGGAACCCCGCCTGCTGATCGCGGACGAGGCGCTGTCGGCGCTGGATGTCACCACCCAGGCGGCTGTGGCGTCCCTGTTCATCGAACTGCGCGACCGGCTGGGCTTGGCCATCCTGTTCATTTCCCATGACATGGCCATGGTCCGGCACCTGGCGGATCATGTCTGCGTCATCCGGTCGGGCCGCATCGTGGAAGCAGGTGCTGTCGACATTGTCATGGCACGGCCGACCCACCCCTGTACCAACCTGCTGCTGGCGGCATCGCTGGACCCCAAGGGGGCGCTGGCCGATCCGGACCTGATGACGGCGCTGACCGCGGCGGGGGAAATTGACGAGGACCATCTGGGCCGCCTGCTGGCCGCGCACCGCGCCGGACAGCAGGCCAGCCGCCAAGGAGAGTGACATGATCACCGCACCGCACGCGATGTTGCCCGACCTGACCGCCGAGGATCGCAGCCGGCAGAGCGCCATCGTGGCGCTGCGCCGCTTCCTGAACGCCCAGGTGCGTCCCCGCAATATCAGCCATTATGAAAAGCAGGGCGTGCCGGCTTTCAGCGCCGCCCATGGTCACGCCCCGCAATCGCATGAAGAGGTGGCGGATGCCTTCCGCCTCAGTTCCGGTTACCGGACCTGGAGCGCGATGAACCGGGCAGCACAGGAACTGCTGTGGCAGACGGCAGGGGAACCGATCCTGCGCCATGATGAGACCCTGCGCGAGACATATCGGCGGCTGACGGCGGAGCGGCTGGAGACGGTCGGCGGCGGCCTGTCGCTGGACCCCGGCCTGTCCGGCATCGGTCTGGTGGCCGATATCGACATTCATCTCCAGCCCGGCGGTTATACGCTGGACCGGGGGGAGGCGGATGTGGTGGCCGGCGCGCTGTATGAGATGGGCGGGCGCGTCTTTTCCGTCGGGCAGGGGATCGGGGCCGGGGACAGCAAGGCTGGCGCCGTCATCGCCTTTCTGGCGGAACGGTTCCCCGACCTGAAGCCGCGCCGCATCCTGGATATCGGCTGTTCCGCCGGGGCGGCGGCCTGTGAATATGCGCTGCATTTCCCCGAAGCGGACGTGCATGCCGTGGATATCGGCGCCGGCATGCTGCGCTATGCCCATGCCCGCGCCCTGGCGCTGGGGGCGCGTGTCTTCTTCCATCAGATGGATACGGCGCGGCTGGGCTTTGCCGATGGGGAATTCGATCTCGTCGTGTCCCACAATGTCATGCATGAGATCGATAATGATGTCCGCCGCGCCATGATGCGGGAAAGCCGCCGGCTGCTGGCGGCCGGGGGCGTCGCCCTGCACCAGGATGTGCCCTATCGCTTCCAGGATCTGGACGTGCCGCATCAGGTGGAAAAATCCTGGGATGTGGAATTCAACAACGAACCATTCTGGGTGAAATACGCCACGGCTGACGTGACGGGCGATATGGTGGCAGCCGGCTTCGATGCCGCCACCGTGCGGGAGGAGCGCATCCCCAAACTGCGCGGACCCGGCGCCTGGTATGTCGCTTACGGACAGCAGACCGGCGGGACGCGGGGATGAGGATGCGGCGAACCCTTCTGGCGCTTCCCCTGCTGTTGCTGGCGGCTATTTGCCCGCCGGCCCCCGTGCTGGCGACAGCGATGGCGGCGGAGCCGGCACCGCTGGAACTGCGCATGGCGGTTAATTCCCTTCCGGCCAGCCTGGGCAACCCGTTCCGAGGCAATGGACGGCCGGGGTCGCAGGTCTGGGCCGCCATCTTTGATGCACTGACGGAACTGGATGAACAGGGCCGGTTGCAGCCGGCCCTGGCGACGGCTTGGGAGCCGGTGGGCCCAACCGTCTGGCGCTTTCACCTGCGCGACGATGTCCGCTTCGGTAATGGCCGGGTGTTTGATGGCGATGCCGTCACCGCCGTCATGGAATGGCTGATGTCGCCGGAAGGGCGGCGTTCCGTCATCGGCAATGAGTTGCGCGGCGTGAAGGCCGTGCGCACCATCGATCCGCTGGTGGTGGAGATGGAAACGGCTGAGCCCGACCCCATCCTGCCCAAGCGGATGGCCGCTGTGATGATGGTGGAGCCGGACCTGTGGCGCCAGTTGGGGCCGGACGGTTTCGCCCAACAGCCGGTCGGGACCGGCAGCTTCCTGCTGAAAGGCTGGGATCAGCGGCGGCGGCAGGCCCAGGCCGTGGCCAACCCCTATCGCTGGCGCCCCAGCGCCGTGACGGGCCTGACCTTCATGGAATTGCCCAATGCGGCAGTACGGGCCCAGGCCCTGCTGTCCGGTGATGTCGATATTGCGGGGGTGGAGATCGACGAGTTGGAGCGGTTGAAGCGTAATCGCTTCCCGATCCTGATTTCCCCCTCCATGCAGGTGATGTCCATCGCCTTCCGGGTGGAAGGAGCGGCACCGAACGCGCCGCTACGGGATGTGCGGGTGCGGCAGGCGCTGAATTATGCCATCGACAAGCAGGCTCTGGCTGATGTGCTGCTGGAAGGCCATGCCGCACCGGCAGGACAGCCGGCCCCATCCTTCAGTTTCGGGTATGATCCGGCGCTGGCGCCTTATCCCTATGACCCGGAAAAGGCGCGTGATCTGCTGCGGCAGGCCGGTTTTACCAACGGCTTTCCCCTGAATGCCGAAGTGGTGGTGGATAGTGTGCCGGCCGATACCCTGATCTATCAGGCGGTCGCCCAATATTGGCGGGCGGTGGGGGTTGATCTGACCCTGCAGATCGTCACCTTCCCGCAATATCTCAGGAAATTCCTGACCAATAGCTGGACAGCGGATGCGTTTGGCGCCTCCTGGAACAGCTCCCCTTATAATGATGCGCTGCGGCCGATGGAGGTGTTCTCCTGCCGCCGTCCCAAACCCTTCTTCTGCGACCGCGCGCTGGCCGACCGGCTGGGGCAGGTGGCACAGATCATGGATGACGGGGAACGCCTTGCCGGGATGCAGGCACTGGCGCGCGACTATCAGCAGGCAGCGCCCGCCGCCTTCCTGGTCGATCAGATCGACCTGTTCTCCCATTCCCCCCGTCTTTCCAACATCACCATCCGCAACCGGGTGCCGGATTACCGGACCATCACCCGGGCTGGCGGGACGGACCAGCCGACGGAGTAATCGTTCATGAAACCGGCCGATGCCATTGTGGAACTGTCCAGCCTGGCCCGTGGCACCCGCCCGGCCAGCCTGGATAACAGCGAAACGGAAACGGTGCTGCGCATCGCCATGGCGATGCTGCTGGAATTGTCGGTCGCCAATGACCGGATTGACCGGCTGGAACGGGAAGTGGCCAGCCTGCGCGGCGTGGCTGTCGATACGCTGAAATCCGCCTCCCTTGATGGTGCTGCCATGGCAGAGCGGCAGGCGGCAACCGACGGGCTGATGGCCCGGGTTCTGGCCGGGCTGACGCGCCAGGATGGCCCCCGCGATGAATAAGACCGCAGGGCAGGGACTGGAATATGGTGATGGCGGTGTGCTGGGGGTGCTGACCCCTTCCGGCAACCCGACGGTGGAACCGGAGATGCAGCGCCTGTTAGGCACAAGCGTCACCATGCTGACCACCCGCATGCACAGCACGGACCCATCCCTATTACGCCGGCTGGAAATCTATGCGGAGACCCTCGATCAGAGCCTGGACAGTTTCGGCGGGATCGCCCTGGACGCGGCCTTGTTCGCCTGTACCGGGACATCTTATCTGTTGGGGGCGAAGGCCGAGGCGGATCTGATAAGCGCTTTCAGTCAGCGTGGCGTGCGCCTGCTGACGGCGGCCCATGCGATCCAGGCGGCGGCGGCTGAGGTGGGCGCCCGCCATGTGGTGCTGGTCAACCCCTATCCCGGCATGTTGCGGGAGCGGGCGCTCACCTATTGGCAGGCCGCGGGATTCACGGTTGCCGATGTGGTGGATATCGAAAATCCAACACCCGGCTATCACGCCATCTACACGCTGCGCAGCCGGATCATCGCCGATGCCTTGGCCCGCGCTGCGCAGATACAAGCGGACATGATCTTGATGATGGGGACGGGTATGCCCAGTCTTCCGGCGCTGGCGGAAACGGCGAAGTCGTCTGCATCAAAGAACAAATTGCTTCTCTCATCCAATCTGGCCCTGGCCTGGGCCGGTCTGCGCGCATTACGTACAGATTCGCCTTCTCCCGCCCAATTACTGGAAAGAGCGCTAAAGGATACAAATCAATAAATTGAAAGGAATTTTCCTAAATTTCTCTCTATCCGCGCTTTTCCAGTGTTTGTGCGGGGGAGGCGACGTGCCGAATATATTGTTATATCAATCGAGCATATTTTGTGCTCGAAAGCGCCATAAAGCGGTTGACAAAACTTCCCGCCTCCGCCCATCCTGACCCTCATAATGTATTTAAAAAAATACAAATAGACGCAGGAGGCGGTGACGCCGGTTGCGCCTTTTGGACTGAAGGCTGCACAGCAGGAGGGTTCAAGGATGAACAAGAAAATCATGGCGCGACTGGTATGTTGCGCCCCGCTGGTCGCGCTGCTGGCGCCGGCCGCCCAGGCCCAGGATGACGGCACGTTCCAGCTTGAGGAAATCGTCGTCACGGCCCGTAAAATCACCGAGCGTCTCCAGGATGTGCCGGTGTCGGTTACGGCCATGAACCGTGACGCGCTGGACCGTTTAGGCGTCAAGGATATCGGCCAGCTCAGCAATCTGGTGCCCGGCCTCTCCTATGATCAGGATTTTGGCCGGCGCCTGGATCGCCCGGCCATTCGTGGCCAGTCCTCCATCCTGGGCACACCGAACGCGGCGTCGTTCCTGGATGGCGTGTTCATTCCGGACAGCCTGTTCGGCCCGGAAATGGCCTTTGTGGAGCAGGTGGAAGTCATCAAGGGGCCGCAATCGGCGCTGTATGGCCGTCAGACCTTCTCCGGCGCCATTTCCTACGTCTCGCGCAAGCCGTCGGATGTGATGGAAGGCGAGGTTAAGCTGACCGCCGCCCAGCATGATGAATATAACGCGCTGGCAATGCTGAGCGGTCCGCTGGTGCAGGACAAGCTCGCCTTCCAGCTTGCCGGCAATTACTACACCTATGGCGGTGAGTACCGGAACAATAACCGTGCCGATAGCCGCTATGGCAAGAAGATCGGTGACGAAGAAACCAAGGCGATGACGGGCGCCTTGCTGTTCACGCCCAGCGATAATCTCGACATCACGCTGCGTTATTCCTATGGCAAGAATAATGATGGCCATGATGCCACCGTGCTGCAACGCGCGGCGAAGAATAACTGCTTCCCCAACGCTGCCGGCACCGCGTTTCAATATTATTGCGGCGTCGTCCAGGCCTCGCCTGAGGAAATCAGCCTCAATCTTGATGCCGTTGATGGCGGCGGGCTGATCCGCGAGACCTCCCGTGCCGCCGCGATCATCAACTATCAGGCTGGTGACTATCAGCTTACCTCGATCACCGGCTATACGCATTCGGACGAGGATCGTAAGGCTGATCTGGACTTCCAGCCGATCACCGGTGCCGGTGGTACGCTCCACGCCCGCGACGGCACTTATGTGGAAAGCTACTCGCAGGAATTCCGTGTCAGCGCCGACACGGTTGACGGGTTCCGCTGGCTGGCTGGCGTCTACATGTATGACGAGGATCGGGCGACCGAGCGTTTCATGTATCCGCTGAACCGGCTGCAGGATAATGGCACCAACACGGTGCGTAACTATGCCGGTTACGCCCTGGTTAATTACCAGTTTACCGATGCGCTGCGCGCTGGTGCGGAACTGCGCTACGCCGTGGACAAGCTGGGCCTGAAGGGCGGGGACAATAAGTACGGCCTGTCCAAGACCTTCAAAAGCTGGAATCCCCGCTTCACGGTCGATTATCGCTTCAACCCGGATGTCATGGCCTATGGTGTCGTTGCCCGTGGCAACAAGCCGGGCGGCTTTAATTCCGATGTCCGCTTGACCGGCGATCAGGTTTTCTATGATGAGGAATCCGCCTGGAACTATGAAGTTGGTCTGAAAACCGATTTGCTGGATCGCCGTCTGCGCTTGAACCTGGCGGCTTACTACATTGATTGGAGCAGCCAGCAGCTTACCCAGTCGGCCGTGTTCGGCACCGGTTCCATCTCCTACATCGCCAATGCCGGCTCGCTGGAGGTCAAGGGGATTGAGGTTGAAGCCCAGGCCGCTTTGACGGAATGGTGGAAGATCTCGACCGGCATTTCGGTCAATGATCCGAAATATACCAAGGGTGTCGATGCCGAAGTGGGCCGCCTGACCGGCAATAGCTCGATCAAGGGCAAGATCGCGCCGAATACGCCGAAATACCAGTTCTCCGCCGTGTCGGACTTTAATACGGCCCTGACGGAAGATGTGGATGGCTTCTTCAACGTCACCTACACCTATCGGTCAAAGAAGTATGATCAGGTGGGTAATTTCGCGTCCACCGGCAGCCGTGACCAGTTGGATGCCCGTACCGGCATCAGCTATGGCGACTACCGGGCGACGCTGTTCGTCAAGAACCTGTTCGACAATCTGGACCCGATGGGTGTCATCCGTTACGTCGATTTCGGCGTAGCTGGCAGCCCGCGCGGCTATCAGGTTTCGCTGCCGCGGGGCCGCCAGTTTGGCCTGACGCTGGAAGCGAAGTTCTGATCCTTCTTCAGGGGGCCGCTTGCCACGGCCCCCATCCTTTAGCAGTCATGTTCGCCGCCGGTCCGCCGGCGGCTTTTTTTATGCCGATGCCCGGGGGCTGGTTGGCCGGGCGTCTTCATTCCCCACATCGCGTCCCATCACCTTTTCCAACGTGTTGGGTCGGCCGAAATAATAGCCCTGGAACTGGTTACAGCCCTCCTGGGTCAGCACCACCATCTGACTTTCGGTTTCTACCCCTTCCGCCAGGATCGGGATTTCAAGGCTTTTACCGAGTGCCAGGATGGCCCGCACAAAGGCACGTGCCTGCCGGCTGCGGTCCAGGTCGAAAATGAAACTGCGATCCAGTTTGATCTTGTCGAACGGAAAAGCCCGCAAAGTCTCCAGGGAGGAGAAGCCGGTACCAAAATCATCAATGGCAATCGTGACGCCCAGGTTCTTGATCTGTCGCAGGATGTGGAGAGCCCTTGTCTTATCGCTGATGAAAGCGGATTCCGTGACCTCAAGTTCAAGACGTTCCGGCGACAGGCCGCTTTCCGTCAGGATTTCCTGCACACGGTCGGGGAGGCGACTATTGCTGAGCTGAAGCGGTGATAGATTGACGGCGATCTTCTCTTTCACCGGCCAGTTGGCGGCATCGTTGCAGGCCCGTTCCAACACCCATTCCCCCAACGCGGAAATGGCTCCGCACTCCTCCGCCAGGGGGATGAAAATGTTGGGAGGGATCATGCCCTGCTCCGGATGGTTCCAGCGCAGCAGAACCTCGTACCCCGTAATGGTGCCGGTGATTGCGGCCTGCTGCACCTGGTAATGCAGGAAAAACTGGTTCTCCCGGATACCGGTCCAGATATCTTTGGCCAGCGCACGGCGACCGCGGGCCACCTCATCCATTGAGGCGTCATAGAAGCAGATTTTTTCTTCCAGGTTCTCCTTGGCGCGATACATGGCCATATCGGCGTTGCTCAACAGCTTTTCTGCTTCCGTCGCATCTGTCGGATATATGGCGGCGCCTAAGCTGGCACCCGGCTGCACTTCGACATGATCGAGCTGGACAGTCCCGGTCAGGGCCGTCAGCAGACGCGTGAGAAACTCATCAAGCTCTTCCTTCCGGCGGAAAGGCTTCAGCGCGACGAATTCGTCGCCCCCGAAGCGGCCGATCATCTCGCCCTTCTGCATCCCCGCCCGCATGCGGGACGATAGGGCGCACAGCGCCTCGTCCCCCACGGAATGGCCATGGGTGTCATTGATCTCCTTGAACCGGTCGAGATCAATATTGATGACCGCCACCTTTGTATCCGTGGCATCCGCGGTGCGCATCGCCGCCTCAATTCCTTCCATGAACTGGCGGCGGTTGGGCAGGCCGGTCAGGGCGTCATGTCGCGCCATATGGCTGATACGCTGCTCGGACTGAACGCGGGCCGTTACATCCTCCAGCGTCATCACCCAAGCCCTGCTGTTGGTGGGTGAATAGGTTGTGCGGATGATGCGCCCGGACGGGAGCTGGGTTGTCACCTCGCCAGTGCCGTTGCCGATCAGTGATTTATAGCGTGCGATCCGATCATGCGCGTTGGCGGGGTTGAAAAGACACAGATCTTCCAGCGTTTTGCCATGGAGGTCGATAGTCGGGGCGATGTCCAGCAATTCGCTCAACCGGCGGTTATACATGATAAGTCGGCCATCCTCGCCAAACAGGCACAGGGCATTGGCCATATGTTCCAGGGCAAGCGCCAGATTGTCTGACGTTTTTTTCAACCGTGCTGCGGCGAGCATCTGTTCGGTACAGTCGCGGGTGATCTTGGCAAACCCGATCAGTTGCCCATGTTCATCCTTGATGGCGTCGATGACGACATGCGCCCACATCCGGCTGCCATCTTTGCGCAGCCGCCAGCCTTCCGCCTCGAATTTACCTGTCTCTGTTGCAATGCGTAAATTTTTCTCTGGTATGCTGGCAGCCCGGTCAGCCGGGGTGTAGAAGCAGGAATAATGCTTGCCGATAATTTCCGCAGCACCATACCCTTTGGCCCGCTGGGCACCGGTATTCCAGTTGGTCACATACCCGTCCGGATCCAGCATATAAAGGGCGTAATCGGTAACCCCTTGGACAAGAAGACGGAATTTCTCTTCCCCTGCCGCCGCCGTCGCCTCTGCCTGCATGGCGAAGACGGCTGCCGTCAAGCCGGACAGCAGCAGAGAAAAAGCAACGGCAGCAATGGTGACAACCAGCACCACCGGCGACAAGATGTTCTCTGACATCTCCTCCGTGGGGTCCGGTATGGCGGTTACAGCCCCCATGGCCGTGAAATGCAGGCTGACAATCGATAAGGCGAGCATCAGGCTGGCCACAAAGATGGTAGAGGACCGGCGGTTGGAAATGCTCAGCAGATAAAATGCCGGAAGAGCAAAAAGAATAGAGAAGATGAGCGAGGCGGCAACCAGACCGGTATCCCAGGAAATGCGGCCCGAAAACTCAATCGCATTCATTCCCATGAAATGCATGGATGAAACGCCGGCGCCAAAAATGATCGCCCCGGCCATAGCCCCCAAACGGCCCTGGATATAGGCCGCAAGCGCCAGGGCAGCAGAGGTGGAAAGCATTGCCACGCCCAGCGACCCCAATGTCAGCGGAAGCTGATAGCCAACCGGAATGCCGGGGTCATAGGCAAGCATCGCGACAAAATGAGTGGCCCATATCCCGAAACCGCCAACCCCCCCGCCTGTGACCAGCCAGATCAGCCGTGCCTTTCCTTTCACATCCTGTGCCCGATGCAGCAATTTCAGCGCCACATAGCTGGAAAGGATGCAGAGAATGACGGCCACGCCGACAATCCGCAGGTCATGTTCATAAGCGAGGCATGTCAGTACACGATACATCAGACACCACGGCAGGAGGCTTGGTCGAGGACAGGGTAATATTACAATGGATGTTATCTAGGTATTGTGGGTTATGGCTTTTAGCGTATGTAATTGCTCTGCCGCATAGAGCTTGATGCGGCAATCCCGGTAAATGACGCAAATCTACATGGGTCTTTATAATAGAGTTCCAGCCATGCTGGAAATAGGGTGTGGCGGTCCGATCGTATATGTCTCCCCGGGATCTTCTACCTTGCCAGCGCTGCCCTTGCTGTCGCGAAAATGATGGAAGGCATTTAATCTCCGGAAGGTAAGGCGATAGCGCGCGGAGATTTCTGGCATAATAAATGACAAACCAATTTTATATTATAAGTTACATCGTTATGGGGATTTTCCCTTGTTTCCAAAAATACATAAAGTGTTGCAATTTAATTTCTTGGCAATTCAGGCAATTATAGAAGTCGTTAATTTTTGATTCATTGACATCGTTTAAATCAACCGTTCTCAAGCGGTGGAGAAGAGTGATGCGTGTCAAGAGCCTGTTTGTCCTTTGCCTGTCGGCTGCAGGGGCGATTGCCGTTGGGTTGGCACTAATGCTGGTGGTGCAGCAATTCCACCGCCATGCCGATGCAGCCGATGCCCGGGACCAGGTCTCTGCTTTGACAGCCGTTGCGCGCGTGGTGGAAACGCTGGCCCTGGAACGGGGCACCCTCAATAGCTCCCTTCAGGCGGAAGCATCCCCTGCTGATAAGGTACGGCAGCAAATCAACGCCAATATCGTTGCCACCGATGAGGCGCTGGTACGTACCGCTGAGGCCATGCAATTGGCGGGTACAGACGAAGCGCTGAAACTTTACGTTTCTCTGCGGCAGCGGATAGAGACTGCCAGGGCCCAGGCCCTGCGCCAGTTGGATGTACCGAAAACTGATCGTGATTCCGCCGTCTTGAAGGAATATGCAGGACAGGTGGCAAAGCAGATTGCTGATCTAACCCCCATCCTGGATGGGCTGGAAACGAATGTCTCTCGCCTGAATCCCAATGCTGGTGACTATGTTTCCACGGCTCGTTTGGTCATGGATCTGCGTGCGACGGCTGGTAATCGCGGCGTGGCCATGACCCAGCTTGTCACCAGCGCCAAGCCCGCCGATGCAGCGATGCTGGAAAAGCTGGCCGATCTTTCGGCCCGTGTGGATGAGTTGTGGCGCCGTGTACAGGTACAGGCCCTTCAGGCCGATGACCGCGCCGCCATGGAACAGGCTATCGCACAGGTACGCCAAAGCTATTTCACCAAGGGCGAGGGCCTGTATCGTCAATTGGATCAGGCTGCCCGCGCAGATGGCCAATATGGCGTCGAACTGGGCGCTTTCCGGAGTGAACAAACGGCGTTCCTGCAATCCATCCTGTCAATCCGTGATGCCGCCCTGACCGCCGGGGATCGCTATCTGGTTGGGGAAATGGCGGCGGCGCGCCTGAACCTGATCCTGGAACTGGTTCTGACTTTGGCAATCGCGTTGGCGATATTTGCCCTGGGGGCATTGTTCAATCGCCGGGTCGTTGCCCCGCTGGTGGCGATGACGGCGGTGATCGGCCGGATGGCAGCAGATGACCTGGAGGTCGTGATCGTCGGGGCTGACCGCCCGGATGAGGTGGGCGACATTGCCAGGGGGCTGGATGTCTTCAAAAAAGGTGCGCTTGAACGCCGCCGCCTGGAAGCGGCGGCGGCGGCGGAACGGGTTGTCCAGGAAAAGCGCGTTGCCCGTGTGGATGACCTGATTGCCGGCTTTGAACGTCAGGTGGCGGAAATGCTGACCATCGTGTCCGCGGCTGCAACGGAGCTTGATGGCACGGCCCGGTCCATGTCCGGCGTGGCGGTGGAAACCAGCCGGCAGGTTTCCGCCTCTGCCGCCGCATCGGGGCAGACATCCGCCAATGTGCAGACCGTGGCCGCCGCTGCGGAAGAACTGGCCGCGTCCAGCCAGGATATTGGCCGGCAGGTCAGCGAAAGCGCCCGGATCGCTTCAGAGGCGGTCGGGGAGGTTGGGGGCGCCAGCACGGCTGTGCAGGGGCTGGCCGATGCGGCGCAGCGCATCGGGGAAGTTGTCGGCCTGATCCAGCAGATCGCGGCCCAGACCAACCTGCTGGCATTGAACGCCACCATTGAGGCGGCGCGCGCCGGGGAGGCCGGCAAGGGCTTTGCCGTGGTGGCGTCGGAAGTGAAAAGTCTGGCCAATCAGACGGCCCGTGCGACGGAAGATATCTCCGGTCAGGTTGCGCAAATCCAGTCCGCTACCGGCGGGGTCGTCGGGGCCATGGGCGGCATCGCCCGCACCATTGAGCGGGTCAGCGAGATCGCGACCTCCATCGCCTCCGCTGTGGAAGAGCAAGGCGCCGCAACAGGTGAAATCGCCCGCAACGTGCAGCAGGCGGCCAGCGGTTCGCAGCTTGTTTCCCAAGGGTTGGTGGAAGTCACCAACGCGGCGGAACAGACGGGCGGTGCTGCGGAACAGGTGTTGGGGGCGGCTGCCGAATTGTCCCGTAATGCCGCCTTGCTGCGGCAGGAGATTGAAACCTTCCTGGCCGGCATCCGCGCCGCCTGATCGGGACAGGATTGACGGCGGGAACAGATTTCTGTCTCCCGCCGTCAATCCTGCTCACTTAAGGCGTGGATACGGTCCATCGCGACCCAGGTTTCCCCCGCCGCAGCGCCAGGGGGCGGTTTCTGGAAGGTCCGCATCAACCGGTCCCAATCCTGTACATCCGGATTGTCCGCGTCCCGGACAGCCTTGGCCACGGGATCAAAGCCTGGCCCGACATCCATGATCAGGAACATGCGGGTACCATGCAGCCAGATCTCCAGGGCCCGGATATCGTCCGCCCGCATGGCCTTTACCACGGGTTTGGGCACAGCGCCCGGCCCATGCCAGGCCCGGTAATGGGCGATCAGGCCGGGATCGTCATGCAGATCGACCGTGAAGCACATGCGGCGGAGTTCGGTCATGAAAATCCCCATCTGAGGTTTCTAATTTAATATCTGAGATATCACATTGCGTTTCTGATTTGACAAGACGGGATTTTGCCGTCTTAATCCCTCCCAAAAGCACCAACAAACGGGAGGGTACGCATGGTCGTCCTCTATGGACAGGCCCGGTCCCGCCGCGATATCGCGGCCCATACGGGATCACTCTCGCAATTCGCGGGCGTGCGGCTGATGACATTGGGCGATGGCGTGGAACGCGGCGTGCGCCTGCTGGAATTCCGTACCGGGTCCGGCCTGCGCTTCACTGTGCTGGTGGACCGCGCCATGGATATTGCCGATTGTGAGCATGATGGCCGTAGCGTCGGCTGGCATTCCCCATCCGGTTTCCGCCATCCGGGCTTGCATGATTATGAAGGGGAAGGGGGCCTGGGCTGGTTCCGCTCCTTCTCCGGATTGCTGGTCACCTGCGGGTTGGACCATATCCTGTTCATGGATGAGGATGCGGCCGACCATTATGTCTATGCTCCGCGCCAATCGGTGAAATCCTCCCTGCATGGCCGTATCGGCACCATTCCCGCCCGGCTGACCGGCTATGGTGAGCGCTGGGACGGGGATGAATGCTGGCTGTGGGCTGAAGGAACGGTGCAGCAATCCACCGTGTTCGGGGAAGATCTGCACCTGATCCGCCGGATCGAGGCCAAGGTCGGCAGTGATGAAATCCACCTGCATGACCGGGTGGTCAATCACGGCTTCTACCGCACGCCGCACATGTATTGTTACCACATCAATGTCGGCCATCCCGTCCTGGCGGAAGGGTCGCGTTATGTGGCACCGATCCGCGATGTGGTCTGGGCCTCCCATGCGGGGGACGACTATCGCCGGCAGGGTGTGGGCTATCGCACAATGCCGGCCCCGCAGCGCAATTTTCATGAACAGGTCTGGCAGCATGAGATGGGCGCCGATGATGCCCATCATGTGCCCGTCGCCCTGGTGAATGAGGCCATCGGCTTCGGGTTCGAGGTTGAGACGGACAAGCGCCAGTTCCCCGCGATGTATGAATGGCAGAATTTGCAGCAGGGCCATTACGCGCTGGGGATAGAGCCCTCCACCAATCATGTCTTTGGCAAGCCCTTTGCCAAGCAGCGCGACGAGTTGATCTGGCTGGAGCATGGGGAGGAGCGCCGATATGACAGCATCTTCCGCATCCTGCCCGATGCGGCCGCTGTCGCCGCTTCCATCGCGCGGATCGAGGGTATCTGCCGCCAGCCGGATAGTGATTATCCCAACCCGTCGGGCACCTTCCGACCCATTGTCCGGGAGTGAGCGGCCATGTCGATCCAAGGCAAGAACATTCTTTATACAGGGGCCGCCGGCGGGCTGGGCCTGCCCGCCACGCTGCATTTCCTGCGGGCCGGGGCCACGGTGCTGGCCGTCGATCATGACGCGGGCAAGCTGGCGGCGTTGAGCGCGGCTGCCGACGGTATCAGGGGCGGACGGTTGGTGACGCTTCAGGCCGATCTGTCGGACCTGGAAGGGTTCCGGATGGGTTTGGCCGAACAGGCGGAAGCCTTGGGCGGGTTGGATGTGGTGATCAACAATGCCGCCATCTATCCGTCCAAACCATTCCAGGAATACAGCATCGCCGACCATCAGGCCGTGCAGCGGGTGAATGTGGATGCCGGCATTGTGGCAGTGCAGGTGGCGCTTCCCACCATGCGGGCCCAGGGCTGGGGCCGGATCATCAATATTGCCAGCATCACCTTTTATGGCGGCTGGGCCAACCTGTCGCCCTATGTCGCCTCCAAAGGTGCGCTGGTTGGCCTGACACGGGCCTGGGCGCGGGAATTTGGCGCCCATGGCATCACCGTCAATGCCCTTTCCCCCGGTGCCTTTCCCACCGATGCGGAAAAGATCCATCCCGATCCCGAAGGCTATACCCGCTTCGTGCTGGACCACCAGTCGGTGAAGCGACGCGGCGATCCAGCGGATATCGCAGCCGCTTTGGCTTTCCTGGCATCCGATGCCGCCGGCTTCATCAGCGGTCAGGTGCTGAATGTCGATGGCGGCTGGGTGATGCAGTGAGGAAAGCAATGCTGGGCAGCCACCTTTCCGTCATCCCGGCGAAAGCCGGGACCCAGGATTAAAACACCACGCCTGGATTTCCCCCCATCCATGTAGCTGAAAGGCTGGACCTCTGGCCCCTGGGTCCCGGCTTTCGCCGGGATGACGGGAAAAGCAGAGCCTGCGCCTTACCCCCCAACTCCCCTTGTCCCAGGACCAAACCATCATGGGCATCCTTTCCGGATACCGCGTTCTTGATTGTTCCATCGCCATGGCCGGGCCGTTCGCGGCGCAGCGGTTAGGTGACCTTGGTGCCGATGTCATCAAGGTGGAGCCGACCAGCGGCGAATGGCAGCGCCACGCCTCGGCTGGCGGTGCGCGTGGCAACAAGATCAATGTTTCCTTCCTGTCGTTGAACCGGAATAAACGGTCCCTGGCCGTTGACCTGAAAGCGGCAGAAGGCAAGCAGATCCTGCTGGATCTGGTGAAGACGGCTGATGTCTTTTTGCAGAATTACCGCCCCGGTGTGGCCAAGCGTCTGGGGGTGGATTACGAGACATTATCTGCCATCAACCCGCGCCTGATCTATATCTCCATGTCCGGCTATGGGGAGGATGGGCCTTATGTGAATTATCCGGGCCAGGATCTGCTGTTGCAGGCCATGTCCGGCGCCATGCTGTCGGCCGGCAGCGCCGATCAGCCGCCGCAGCCGGCCGGGCAATATCTGGTGGATGCCATCACCGCCTATACGGCGTTCGAAGGGGTGCTGGCGGCCCTGCTGCACCGGGAGCGCACGGGCGAAGGGCAGTTAGTCCAGGTCAATATGCTGGACGCCATCGCCACCATCCAGATGCAGGAATTGTCTGTCTTCACGGTGGGCAACAAGCCGCAAACCCGATCGGTGGAAGCGCATGCCCATTGCTATATCCGCGCACCCTATGGTGTGTTCAAGACGGCGGACAGTTACATTGTTGTCGCCATGGCCAGCCTGGATAAGCTGGGCCGGCTGATCGAGGAACCGTTCCTGCAGGGGCTGAATGACGAGGCCGATAGCTGGAAATTCCGCGACGAGATTTTCGCCTGCATTCGTATCAAACTGTTATCCCGCAAAAGTGCGGAATGGCTGGAGTTGTTCCGCGCGCAGGATATCTGGTGCGGCCCGGTCTATGGCTATGCCGATCTGGTGGCCGATCCGCAGATCGCCCATAACGGCACCTTCATCACCTACGATCACCCGACCGAAGGTCGTGTGAAGACGCCGGGCTTCCCCATCCGCTTTTCCAAGACGCCGGCCTCCCTGGAACGCGGTGCCCCGCTGGTGGGTGAGCATACGCGCGAGGTGCTGGAAGGGCTGGCGCTGAGCCAGACGGATATCGACCGGCTGCTGGCCGCCGGGGTGGTGGGGGCACCGTGAGCGACATACCCCATTATCAGGGCCTGACCTGGGACCATCCGCGCGGGTATGACGCGCTGGCGGCAGCCGCGGCCTCCCTGGACCCGGCCCGCGACGGGTTGGCCCTGTCCTGGGACAAACATTCCCTGGAAGGGTTCGAGGCCCACCCCGTCGCCGACCTGTGCCGCCGCTATGACCTGATCGTGCTGGACCATCCCCATGTGGGGGAGGCGGTGGCCGGTGACGGGCTGGTGCCGCTGGAGGAACTGTTCGAGGCGGAGGAGATTGCGGCCTGGGGGCAGGATGTCATCGGGCCTTGTCTGGCCAGCTATCGCTATGCCGGTCGCCATTGGGCCTTGCCGCTGGATGCGGCGACCCAGGTGATGGCGTACCGGCCCGACCTGATAGACGGGCCGCCACCGCAAACCTGGGAACAGGTGCTGGAACTGGCCAAAAACCATCCCGTTGCCCTGTCGCTGGCCTGTCCGCATGCCGCCTTGACCTTTCAATCCATCTGTACCGCCCTGGGGGAGCCGCCGGCGGTAGCCAATCCCGATCTGTTCATCGGGCAGGGGGTGGGGAAGGCGGCCCTGGACCTGATGGCCGGGCTGGCAGCGACCAGCCCGGCCCCGGTCGCCGGGCTGAACCCGATCGGCATCCTGGGGTATATGGCCACATATGATGATGTGGCGCTCTGCCCCCTGATCTATGGCTATGTGAACTATACGCGCCCGCTGCCCGGATGCCGGCCTTTACGCTTTGCCGATGCGCCGCGACAGGGGCAGGGCGGGCGGCCAGGATCGACCCTGGGCGGCACCGGCATCGGCATTTCCCGGCGTGCGCCGATCACCCCCGCCTTGCTGGGTCATCTGCGCTGGCTGATGTCGCCACCAGCGCAGGCCGGTTTCATCCCCGATCATGCCGGCCAACCCAGCCTGCGCAGCGCCTGGGCGGATGAAGGTGTGAATGCCGATTGGGGCGATTTCTACTGTGCTACGGCGGCCACGCTGGAAGCGGCCTATATCCGCCCCCGCCATCCCGGTGCCATCGCCTTCCAGACGGCGGCATCTTCCCTGATCCGCGCCGCCCTGGCCGACGGCAGGCCCCATGGCGGGGTGATTGATGACTTGCAGACCCTCTACACCGCGTCCCGCATGCCGGGCATGGAGAGATAGGATGAGCGACGAATTGTTGTTCAGCGTGGACGGCCCCGTTGCCACCATCACGCTGAACCGTCCGCAAAAGCTGAATTCGGTCACCCCGGACATGGCCAAGGCGCTGACGGCGGCGATCAAGGAATGCAATGACAGCAACATTATCCGCGCCGTCATCATCACCGGGGCGGGGGAGCGCGCGTTCTGTTGCGGGTCCGACATCAAGGAGTTGGACAGCTATGCCACGCCCTGGGACTTCCGCAACCGGGCGGATTATTGCGATGCCATTCACCATTGCCTGAAGCCCACCATTGCCGCAATCAATGGCTATGCCTTTGGCGGCGGGCTGGAAACGGCCTTGTCCTGCGATATCCGCATCGCGTCCGCCAATGCACAGTTCGCGGCACCGGAGATCAAGCTGGGCTGGATCGGCGGGGGCGGCATGGCGGCCTTCCTGGCCCATTCCATCGGTATGTCCAATGCTGCCCTGATGATCATGACCGGCGATCCCATCGACGCTGCCAAGGCCCTGAACTGGGGGCTGATCAGCGAGGTGGTGGAGCAGGATGCCCTGCTGGACCGGGCCAGGACCCTGGCCGGCACCATCGCCGCCCGCGCGCCCATCGCGGCGGAAACCGCGAAGCTGAACCTGCGCGCGGCTGTGTCCATGCCGCTGGATAAGGCGATGGAATATGAACGGGATTTGCAGACCATCTGCTTTGCCACCGCAGACGCGGCGGAAGGGCGCGCGGCCTTCAAGGAGAAGCGGGCCCCGGTTTTTCGGCGGGGATAGAGACGTTCATTCTCCACCCGCTCCTGCCGTCACCCCCGCCTGCACTGGGTGACATGGTTGAGGAGCAGCAGAAACACCCCCGAAAGGCCCCCAATGACCCATCTTCTCCCCACCGATCCCGGCGCTCTGCTGTTTGGCCGTATCTTCCGCCCGGATGTCGGCGGCCCGTCACTGGTGGCCGTGCGCGGTGGTCGGCTGGTCGATATCAGCCGCACCTTTCCCACCGCCCGCGACCTGTGCGAACAGGCGGACCCGGCGACCTCCCTGCGCGATGCTGCAGGTGAGGATATCGGTGATCTCGCTGCCATCCATGCCAATAGCGACCCCGCCACCCGGGACATCTCCAAACCCTGGCTGCTTTCCCCCATCGACCTGCAGGCGGTGAAGGCAGCCGGCGTGACCTTCGCCACCTCCCTGCTGGAACGGGTCATTGAGGAGAAGGCGCGCGGCGATGCCGGGGCGGCGGCATCCATCCGGGTCCAGGTGGAAAACCTGGTCGGCAATGATCTGCGTGCCCTGCGTCCCGGCTCCCCCCAGGCGATGGAACTGAAACAGGCGCTGATCAAGGCCGGCGCCTGGAGCCAATATCTGGAGGTCGGCATCGGCCCGGATGCGGAGATTTTCACCAAGGGCCAGCCGCTTTCCACTGTGGGCACAGGCGTGGAGATTGGCGTGCATCCGGCATCGACCTGGAACAATCCGGAGCCGGAACTGGTGCTGGTCATCGCATCCTCCGGTCGTATCATCGGTGCCACGCTGGGTAACGATGTGAATTTGCGCGACGTGGAAGGACGGTCTGCCCTGCTGCTGGGCAAGGCCAAGGATAATAACGCCGCAGCGGCGGTCGGCCCCTTTGTCCGCCTGTTCGATGGCGGTTATGGGCTGGAGGATGTGCGCCGGGCAGAGATCACGCTGCGGGTAGAGGGGGCCGATGGCTATGTGCTGGACGGTCGCTCCTCCCTGTCCCAGATCAGCCGCGACCCGACCGATCTGGCAGCCCAGGCCATCAATGACCACCATGCCTATCCGGATGGGCTGGTGCTGTATCTGGGCACCCTGTTCGCCCCCATCCAGGACCGCGACGAAGTGGGACGCGGCTTCACCCACAAGCCGGGCGACGTGGTGCGCATCGCCTGCCCGGAGCTGGGCACGCTGTCCAACCGCGTGGTGCCGACCGACAAGGTGGAGAAATGGACCATGGGGACAGGCGCGTTGATGCGTAATCTGGCGGCCCGAGGGTTGCTGCGCCCCTGACCATCATTCCCGCGCCGGGGGAATGACGGTAGGAAGGTTTCGTCTGATCACGCAATGGAGGCCCCATGCCGCCGAAAATCCTGCTCACCCGCCGTTGGCCCGTAGCCGTGGAAACTTATCTGCGGCAGCGTTATGACGTCACCGTCGACCCCGCCGACCGGCCGCTGACGGAGGCGGAACTGGTCCAGGCCATGGGCCAATATGATGCCATCTGCCCCACTGTCACCGACCGGATCGGGGCCGCCATCCTGTCCGCTGCTAACCCACGCGTGCGCATATTGGGTAATTATGGCGCGGGGTTTGAGCATATCGACCTGGAAGCGGCAAAAGCCGCCGGCATCATCGTCACCAACACCCCCGATGTGCTGACCGATGCGACCGCCGATCTGGCGATCCTGCTGATGCTGATGGCCAGCCGCCGGGCGGGCGAGGGGGAGCGGGAGTTGCGTGCCGGCCACTGGACCGGCTGGCGGCCAACCCATCTGCTGGGCCAGGGCCTGGCGGGCAAGCGGCTGGGGCTGGTCGGCTTCGGCCGTATCGCCCAGGCCACGGCCGCACGGGCCCGCGCCTTTGGCCTGTCCATCGCCTATTACAGCCGCCGCCGCGCCGATCCGGCCGTGGAAGCGACCCTTGATGCCGTTTATGTCGGCAGCCTGGAGGAACTGGCGGCCACATCGGATGTGCTGTCGCTGCATTGTCCCGGCGGTGCGGCAACGCGGTATCTGGTCAATGCCGGCCTGCTGGCCCGCATGAAACCGACCTCCATCCTGGTGAACACGGCGCGCGGATCGGTGGTGAAGGATGATGATCTGGCCGCCGCGTTGAAGGATGGCATCATCGCCGCCGCCGGGCTGGACGTGTTCGATGGGGAACCCGCCGTGAATCCGGCTCTGATCGGCTTGCCCAACGCCGTGCTGCTGCCGCATCTGGGCAGCGCCACGCTGGAAACCCGTACCGCCATGGGCATGCGCGTGGCCGCCAATCTGGAGCGGTTCTTCGCTGGGGAGGCACCGCATGACCGCGTCGCTTGACCGGGTGGAAGCCCTGTTGCAAGCGGCGATGGCTGCAACATCCAAGCGGCCCTTCGTGCTGGGCATCTGCGGCGCGCAGGGCAGCGGCAAATCCACCCTGTCCGACGGGCTGGCGGCAAGGCTGGTGGCGGCGGGCCTGCGCGTGGCTGTGCTGTCCCTGGATGATCTCTACCTGACAAAGGCGGAGCGGCAGGATCTGGCCCGCACTGTCCATCCGCTGCTGGCGACCCGCGGCGTGCCCGGCACGCATGATGTGGCGCTGGGGCTGGCCGTGCTGGATGGGCTGGCGCAACCGGGGCCGGTATCGCTGCCGCGCTTCGACAAGGCGGTGGATACCAGGGCGACCGAGCCGGCTGTCGTTGAAGGGCCGGTGGATGTGGTTCTGTTTGAGGGCTGGTGCGTGGGGGCCGTGCCGCAGGAGGCGGCGGCCTTGGCCGATCCCGTGAACGATTTGGAACGGACCCGCGATGGGGATGGGCGCTGGCGTTATTATGTCAATGCGGCGCTGGCTGGTGATTACCAGCGTCTGTTCAGCCGGATAGACGCGCTGGTCCTGCTGGCGGCCCCCAATTTCACCATCGTCCGCGACTGGCGGATTGAACAGGAAGAAGGCCTGCGCCGCACGCTGCGGGCGGCAGGCCGGCCCACCGACACGACCATGACCGACGAACAGGTGAGTGGTTTCATCCAGTTCTATGAACGGCTGACCCGCCACATCCTGGCTGAAATGCCTGGCCGGGCAGAATTAACCTTAAATCTTAATGAAAAGCGGCAAGTGCATTGAAAATTTGGGTTTTTATAACCCTGAAAGCACCCAGCCCGCCCCATAATAAACAGGGAGGACGCCCCATGAAACCCACACCCCGGACCCGACCCCCATGGTCGTGCCTGCTATTGGCGGCAAGTCTGCTGCTGACGCCGGTCGGCACAGCGATGGCAGCCGATGCCGTCACTTTCCATGTGGCGCCCGGCGGCGATGATGCCGACCCGGGAACGGCGGCAAAACCCTTCCGCACCCTGGAACGCGCACAGGCCGCTGTACGTAGCGCCAATGGCGACCGGGACGTGACGGTTGAACTGGCCCATGGTACCTATGGGCTGGAAAAGCCGCTGATCTTTGGTGCCGCCGATGGCGGGCAGGATGCGCATAAGGTGGTGTGGAAAGCGGCTGATCGGGCCGCGCCCATGCTGTCTGGCGGCATCCAGGTGACGGGCTGGACCCTGTTCGATGCGGAGAACGGCATCTATGTCGCCGACGTGCCCAAGGGCCTGGACAGCCGCCAGCTCTGGATCGACGGCGTGGCCGCCGACCGGCCGGCGATTGAGATTTATCATCACGATATCGCCTTCAACTCCAAGGGCTTCACCCTGAAGAACCCAAAACTGGCCTGGGTTGCTGATATCAGGCAACCGGGCCGGATGGAGATTGAGGCGACGGGCATCTTCACCGACCGCTATTCCCCGGTGGAGCGGATCGAGGGCCGGGATATCATCCTGAAGCAGCCGGCCTGGGATAATAACAGTTGGGGCTATGACACGCTGAACCGCCCCTTCATGCCGGAACATTCCCGCCTGTTTCTGGTGAATGCGCCGGAATTTTTCGGCAAACGCAGCGAGTGGCATCGCAACCAGAACCAATGGTATATCGACCCGACCGCCGGCAAACTCTATGTGAAGCCTTGGCAGGATGGCGATATCAACCAGATGAGCGTTGTTCTGCCCCGGCTGGAGGTTCTGGTCGCCATTGGCGGCACGCTGGACCAGCCGGTGCGGAACCTGGAATTTCAGGGATTGGGCTTTTCCCATACAAGCTGGATGGGGCCGTCGTTGCCCACCGGCTATGCCAACCAGCAGAGCGGTTCCTACCTGAAAGAGGTCTCGCCCCTCCGCCCGGCGGATGCCTATGAACATTGCGGCTGGGGCTGCCCGGAATTTGAGAGCATGCGCCAGAAATGGCACCAGATCCCTGGTGCGGTGCAGGTCTCGGCCGCGCAGAATATCGTCTTCCGCGGCAATGTCTTCAGCCAGTTGGGCCAGATCGGGCTGGGTATCGGCAATGATGACAATGCCCATCTGACGGGTGTGGGGCTGGCGACTGACGGGGTGCAGGTGCTGCGCAACCGCTTCGCCGTCATTGCCGGCGGGGCGATCATGGCCGGCGGTGTGCGGCTGGATGCCCATCACCCGACCGATGCAAGGCTGGTGAACCGCAATCTCACCATTGCCGACAATATCGTGACCGATGTGGCCCGCGATTATAAGGACAATGCCGCCATCCTGGCGACATACATCGACACGGCTTCCATCCTGCATAACGACATTTCCGACGCCAATTATGATGGCATCGCCATCGGGTGGGGCTGGGGCTACAATGATGCTGGCGGCAATCGCAACTATCGCGAAAATCAGAAAGGCTATCTGCACAATCCGGTGTTCGACGGGCCGACCACGCTGCGCAACATGATGGTTGCGGGCAACCGCATCCATGGCGTGAAGAAATGGTTCTTCGATGGCGGCGCCATCTACAACCTGTCGGCCAATCCCGGCACGGTGATCCGCAACAATCATATTTTCGACATTGCCGACCGTATCGCCATCTATCTGGATGAGGGCAGCAAGCACATTAAGATCGAAGGCAATGTCGTTGAAACAGATGGCTATTGGCTGAACGCCAATACCGTGGGCAAGAATTTCGCCTGGGGGATCACGGCGGATAATGTCGCCACAGGTAATTGGCACAATTCCAACCGTATCGGCGGACGCTGGCGACCGGAAATCGCCATGCGGATTGAGGATACGCATCTGATTGCCGACCGCGACTGGCCAGCAGCAGCACAACGCATCATCGACCAGGCCGGCCCGCGCGCATCGTCACCCTGAGGCTGTTGCCGGAACCATCCAGGCCGGGGGCGGGTTTCTGGCAGGAGTCGCTCACCTGGACTGGGAGATCACGATGCGCCTGACAGGTTCCTGCTATTGCAAGGCGGTGCGCTTCACCGTCACCGCCTATGCACCCGCCCCCTATTTGCGCTGTTACTGTTCAATTTGCCGGAAGACGGCTGGCGGTGGCGGCTTCGCCATCAATCTGGGCGCTAAGGCCGACACGCTGGAGGTGGAGGGGGTGGAACATATCACGATGTTCCATGCCCGGATCGATGGTCAGGAAAGCAGTGGCGAGCGGCGCTTCTGCGCCCGCTGTGGTTCGGCGCTGTGGGTTTTTGACCCGGCATGGCCCGATTATGTCCACCCCTTTGCCAGCGCCATCGACACAGCCCTGCCGGAACCACCTGAAGCAGTCCATATGATGCTGGGATCGAAGGCACCCTGGGTGCGTGTGGACGCCCGTCCGGGGGAGGCATGTCACGACACCTATCCGCCCCAATCCCTGGAGGATTGGCATCGTGCTCATAATTTGTTGGATACTGAATGAAGCGGCTGCGATCCCCGCCGCCGCAGCCCCCGCGCATGCGCAGCACCCGTGCTTGACACAGTTTGATACCAGTTCGCCTTTGTCAGACAGGCTGGCCCGTGCGATTTTGACCGTTAGATGTCAATGCCTGCCAAAGCCATGCAACTGTCCGAAACACCGCATATCTTCCTTGTCGATGATCACCGGGATATCCGGGAGACGTTGAGCCGTTTTCTGGAAAAACATGGAATGCGGGTCACCGCAGCCGAGGACGCGATTGCCGCGCGGCGCCGGCTGCGTGCCTGTGCGGCGGACCTGATCGTGCTGGATGTGATGATGCCGGGGGAGGATGGCCTGTCCCTCTTCCGCCATATCAGGGAGACGATGGACACGCCGGTCATTTTCCTGACTGCCATCGGGGAGCCGACCGATCGGATCGTCGGGCTGGAAATGGGGGCGGATGATTATGTCACCAAGCCTTTCGAGCCGCGTGAATTGCTGGCCCGCATCCGCGCTGTGCTGCGCCGCAGCCACAGCCTGCCGGTCGGCGGCGGCAAACGTCGGGGGGAGGAAAGCCGGCTGGCGTTCGACCGCTGGATACTGGACCTCGCCCGGCGCGAACTGACGGGGGAAGACGGGATCGTTGTCTCCCTTTCCACAGCAGAATTCTCCCTGCTGGAAGCCTTTGTCCGCCACCCCAACATGGTGCTGTCGCGTGAACAGCTTCTGGATCTGACCAAGGGACGGGAGGCGGATGTCTTCGACCGGTCAATTGACAATCAAGTCAGTCGTTTACGTCGCAAAATTGAACCAGATTCTCGCAATCCGAACCTGATCAAGACCGTATGGGGTGGGGGCTATTGCCTGGCTGCCGAGGTCAGGTCGGCATCATGAGTGCCGCGCGGCTTCTTCCCCGGCTGAAAGCAGCCGTCCGGCGCCCCCGCAGCCTGTTCACCCAGATGGTGTTCCTGCTGATTGCCGCGGTGCTGGTGGCGAAATTCGCCAGTTGGACGGCCTCGCTGGATGAAAAGGCCATGGCCGTCCGCCGCACCCATGTGGAGGAGATCATTGCCCGGGTGGCTGCCACCACCCGGGTCCTGTCCAGCCTGCCGGCAGAGAATCGCACCAGTGTACTGGAGGTTATTGGCGGTCGCGATACCCGCTATGTGATCGAGGACAAGCCGTTGGTCCGCATCGGCTACATGCCGACGGACCCGACCGCGCTGGCTGGCCGGGAAAGGCTTGTCAGCCTGCTGAAGCTGCCGGACGAGGCGGTTTTGTTCAAAATGTGGAACAAGTCGGAAAATGCCGAACCCGGCTTGATCCATAACCCATGGGGCGCGCTGAACCCGGTGGAAATCGGGCTGAAATTCTCCATACAACTGCCTGATGGACAATGGTTGAATGTCCTCAACCGACGCATGGTGAAACCCAATGTGTGGAGCGATACGGCCACCTGGTCGGTCATCGCGTCACTGGTTACGGTGGCGCTGGTCGCCTTTTATATTTCGCGTCGCATATCGCGCCCTTTGCGGGCCTTGGCGGACAGCGCCGACCGGTTGGGTCGGGGGGAGGCGGTGCCGCCCCTGCCGTTGAAAAGCGCACCCGAGGAGGTGCAGCGCGCCACCCAGGCCTTCAACGCGATGGGTGAGCGCATCCGCCGTTTTGTCGATGACCGGACCCGGATGCTGGCGGCTGTGTCCCATGACCTGCGCACCCCTATCACCAATCTCCGCCTGCGCGTTGAGTTGCTGGAGGATGGGGAACCCAAGAGCCGGATGCTGGAAACGTTGGATGAGTTGCGCATCACGGTGGAGGCAACGCTGGCCTTCACACGGGAGGAAGGCGGGGAGGAATCGGTAAGGGCCGATCTGTCCACGCTGGTGGAAAGTGTATGCGATGATTTTTCCGATGTAGGCCAGCCCGTTATCTTTTCTCCCGCTCCTCGGCTGCCATTTGTTTGCCGTACCAATAGTTTGCGTCGGGCTGTTCGTAATTTGGTTGAGAATGCGGTGGCTTATGGCGGCGTGGCGCGGGTGCGGTTGAACTGCCTGCCGCAAGAGGTGGAAATCATCGTGTCCGATGATGGGCCGGGTATCCCGGTGCCCGAAATGGAACGGGTGTTTGAGCCATTCGTTCGTCTTGAAGGCTCACGCAACCGCCGGACCGGGGGCGTGGGCCTTGGCCTGTGCATTGCCCGATCCGTGATCCGGGGCCATGGTGGCGATATTCATCTACATAACCGTCCGGGGGGCGGGCTGGACGCCGTGATCAGTCTGCCGGTCCTGTCGGAACCGGGGCGCGATATCCATCCATCGGTCCGCCGCGCCGCATAAAGCCGGCCAGGGCGGGCGAATGGTTTCCAGCCCTGCACAAACGGGTGGCTGGTATCGGGCGGGCAGGGGGCGGCGGTCCTTGCATTGGATGGAAAGCGGAAGTAGGTTCCGCCGCGCATCGGGGGCGCCGTCCCGCTGACGGTTCTCCGCCCTTCCCTCCACCTCCAGGAACGGGTCCCGCGGGATGAAGTCCGCCGTCATCGTCTTTCCCGGCTCCAACTGCGATCGTGATATCGCGGTGGCGCTTGAGCAGGCCTCTGGCCGTAAACCCCACATGGCTTTCCACAAGGACACCGATCTGCCGGATGTCGATGTGATCGCCGTACCGGGCGGCTTCTCCTATGGCGACTATCTGCGCTGTGGCGCCATGGCCGCCCATTCACCCATCATGAAGCTGGTGAAGGAACGCGCCGCCAAGGGCGTGCGCGTTGTCGGCATCTGCAACGGCTTCCAGATCATCACCGAGGCAGGTTTGCTGCCCGGCGCGCTGATCCGCAACAAGTCGCTGAAATATGTCTGCCGCACGGTGGGCCTGACGGTGGAAAGCACCGACAGCGACTTCACGAAGAAGTACGCCAAGGGCCAGGTGATCGGCATTCCGGTCGGTCATGGTGAAGGCAATTACGTCGCCGATGAGGAGACGTTGAAGCGCCTGGAAGGTGAAGGGCTGGTGGCGTTCCGCTATACAGCATTGCCGGGTCAGGCTGCCGATCAGGCCAACCCCAACGGCGCCACCAACAACATTGCCGGCATTTTCAATGCAGAGCGCAATGTGCTGGGCATGATGCCGCATCCCGAACGCGCCTTTGATCCGCTGCATGGCAATACCGATGGCCGTGCCTTCTTCGATAGCCTGGTGGAGAGCCTGTCGTGAGCGCCACGTCCTGGAAAGAACCCGAGGTCACTGAGGCGCTGGCCGCCGAGCATGGCATCAAGGCGGACGAATATGCCCGCCTGCTGGAGATTGTCGGTCGCAAGCCGACTTTCACCGAGCTGGGCATCTATTCGGTGATGTGGTCGGAGCATTGCTCCTACAAGTCGTCCCGCGTCTGGCTGAAGAAGTTCCCGACCACGGCCCCCTGGGTGATCTGCGGTCCGGGCGAAAATGCCGGCGTCATCGATATTGGTGACAATCAGGCTGCCATCTTCAAGATGGAAAGCCATAACCACCCCAGCTACATTGAACCGTTCCAGGGTGCGGCGACGGGGGTGGGCGGCATTCTGCGCGACGTCTTCACCATGGGGGCGCGTCCCATCGCCAACCTGAACGCCCTGCGTTTTGGTGAGCCGTCCCACCCCAAGACCCGCCAGCTGGTCGCCGGCGTGGTGTCGGGTATCGGCCATTATGGCAATTGCGTCGGCGTGCCCACCGTGGGTGGCGAGACCAATTTCCACAAGGCCTATAATGGCAATTGCCTGGTCAATGCCATGACCGTGGGCATCGCCGATCAGGACAAGATTTTCTATTCCAAGGCCGCCGGCATTGGTAACCCCGTCGTCTATGTCGGTTCGAAGACCGGCCGCGACGGTATCCACGGCGCCACCATGTCCTCGGCGGAATTCACCGAGGATAGCGAGGCCAAGCGCCCGACGGTGCAGGTGGGCGACCCGTTCACCGAAAAGCTGCTGATCGAAGCTTGCCTGGAACTGATGAACACCGACGCCATCCAGTCCATTCAGGACATGGGTGCCGCCGGTCTGACGTCTTCGTCGGTCGAAATGGCCGGCAAGGGCGGTCTGGGCATCGAGCTGCATCTGGAAAAGGTGCCGCAGCGCGAAGTGGGCATGACCCCTTACGAGATCATGCTGTCGGAAAGCCAGGAGCGTATGCTCATGGTGCTGAAGCCCGGCAGCGAGGACAAGGCCCGCGCCATTTTCGAAAAGTGGGAGCTGGATTTCGCCGTCATCGGCCATCTGACCGATACCGGCCATTTCGTGCTGAAGATGCACGGCCAGACTTACTGCGATCTGGAACTGGCCCCGCTGTTCGATGCGGCCCCGCTCTATCATCGCCCGACGGAGCCGACGCCGGCGCAGCCGGCCCTGGACCTGGACGAATCTGCCCTGTGGCCGTCCGACCTGTCGTTGGCCGACATCCTGGCCAAGCTGGTTGCTTGCCCCGATCTGGCCTCCAAGCGCTGGATCTGGCAGCAATATGACAGCCAGGTGGGTGCTGATACCCGCTTCCTGTCCGGCCAGTCCGATGCCGCCGTGGTCCGTGTGCATGGCACCAACAAGGCGCTGGCCATGTCGTCTGACGTGACGCCGCGTTACTGCTTCGCCGATCCGGTGCAGGGTGGTCGTCAGGCGGTGGCGGAAAGCTATCGCAACGTGTCCGCCGTGGGCGCGCTGCCGCTGGCCATCACCGACAACATGAATTTCGGCAACCCGGAAAAGCCCCGCATCATGGGCCAGTTCGCCGGCTGCGTGGAAGGTATGGCGGAAGCCTGCCGGGTGCTGGATTATCCCGTCGTTTCCGGCAATGTCTCGCTCTACAACGAGACGAATGGCGAAGGCATTCTGCCGACCCCGACCGTGGGCGGCGTCGGCCTGCTGGCCGATGGCCACAAGGCGGTCGGTCTGGGCTTCAAGAATGATGGTGACGTCATTCTGCTGGTCGGTGAGACCGAGGGCCATCTGGGCCAGAGCCTCTATTTGCGCGAAATCCTGGGCCTGGAAGCCGGCCCCGCCCCGGCGGTGGACCTGGAAGCCGAAAAGCGCCACGGCACCTTCGTGCGTGAGGCCATTCAGGCCGGCCTGATCACCGCGTCGCATGACGTGTCGGATGGCGGCCTGCAGGTGGCGCTCGCCGAAATGGCCATGGCTTCGGGCAAGGGCGCCGATCTGGCCGGGCTGGATGGCTGGCACATTGCCGAGCTGTTTGGCGAGGATCAGGGCCGGTATGTGCTGACGGTGAAGCCGTCGGATGTAGAGGCTGTGGAAACCAAGGCAGCCGAGGCCGGCGTCACCCTGACCCGTATCGGCACCGTGGGTGGCGACAGCTTGACCGCCCCCGGCGGGCACGCCATCTCTGTGGCGGCCCTGGTGGAAGCCAATGAGAGCTGGCTGCCAGCCTATATGGACGGCAAGCTGGGGTAAGTCTATTGCCGGTGGGAAGCGTCTGCCCGATGCGTCCCACCGGTAAATCCCCGTTTTGAGAGAGGAAAAGCCCATGGCGATGCAGGCATCCGAGATCGAGTCCCTGATCCGCGAGGCGTTCCCCGATGCCGTGGTGCGTATCGATGATCTGCGCGGCGATGGCGACCATTACGCCGCCTATGTCGAAACCCCCGCCTTCAAGGGCAAGACCCGTGTTGCCCAGCACCAGATGGTCTACGCAGCCTTGAAAGGCCGGATGGGTGGCGAATTGCACGCGCTGATGCTGACCACATCGGTGCCCAAGGACGCCTGATCAGCACTCCACGATGATCCCCTGTTCCAGAGCGGGGATCGGCGCTATATGTAGCGGGATGTGTCGCACGCCCGGTGGGCGAGACGGCTTTTAGGAAAGTGTGAAAGATGGACCAGACGGTTGCCGAGCGCATCAAGCGCGACCTCGCCGACAATGACGTCGTGCTGTATATGAAGGGGACCCCGGTGTTCCCGCAGTGCGGCTTCTCTGCCGCTGTTGTGCAGGTGTTGAGCCAGTTGGGTGTCAAGTTCAAGGGCATCGACATCCTGGTCGATCCAGCCCTGCGCCAGGGCATCAAGGAATTCACCAACTGGCCGACCATCCCCCAGCTTTATGTGAAGGGTGAGTTCGTCGGCGGTTGCGATATCGTACGCGAAATGTACGAGGCTGGCGAGCTGCAGGATCTCCTGCGCGACAAGGGCGTCGCCTTCCAGGACGCTGCCTGATCCGCTTCAGGTATTGCTCAAGTGAAAAGGCCGTCCCGGATCGGGGCGGCCTTTTTCATTCATGCTTGCCGGCCTTGTCGATCAGGCCGCGACGCGGTGGTCGACCTCGGCGGGTTCACTATTGTCCAGGGCAAACGGGCCGGCGCCGAATGCCACCACCTGCAAGAAGCCGCCAGCCATGGCGATATTTTTCCAGAACATGATCTGCTGGATATAGGCGGCCTGCGCATCGGCCAACGCCCAGTAATTATGGAACAGCACACCGGTCACGACGCTGAACAGAGCCAGGGCCAATGCGGCCAGACGGGCCTGGAACCCCAACAGAACCATCGCTCCGCCGACGACCTCTGTCAGCACCGCGGCACCGAGCAGCAGACCAGAGGGCAGGGCGATGCCGGCGCTGGCGACATAGCCGAGGCTGGCATCCCAGGCTACGATCTTGCCCAGCCCGCTGGTCAGGAAAATGGCTGACAGCATGACCCGGCCGATAACGGGTACGAAGTCGATATATTTGCTGAAGCCGATCATGATTACTCTCCTTTCAGAAAGGGCGGCGCTGTTGGCCGGCCCGTTGTTCGTCTCTGAAAGAAAAATTACTCCCGGCCCCTTCCTGCAACAATCTGCATAAATTAGGACTATTTGTCCCATTTTTCAGGACAATATGAGAGGGGCACAAAAAAGGCCGCATCCCGGAGGATGCGGCCCGATTTGCCAAGCCCGAAGGCCCGATCCTTAGCGGGAGTAGAACTCGACCACCAGGTTCGGTTCCATCTGGGTCGGGTACGGAACGTCCGACAGGCCCGGAGCGCGCAGGAACGTGCCCTTGAAAGCGCCGGTATCGACGGTCACGTAATCCGGGAAGTCACGCTCGCCGGACTGGATGGCTTCCATGATGATGGCGAAGTTCTTGGCCTTGGCCCGCACTTCCACCACGTCATTGTCCTTGACCTGGTAGGAGGGGATGTTCAGGCGCTTGCCATTCACCAGGATGTGACCATGGTTGATGATCTGGCGAGAGGCGAACGGGGTCGGCGCAAACTTCATGCGGTAGACGACGGCGTCCAGACGACGCTCCAGCAACTGGATCAGGTTCTCGCCCGAATCGCCCTTACGACGAACGGCTTCCTGGTACAGCTTGCGGAACTGCTTCTCGCCGATATTGCCGTAATAGCCCTTCAGCTTCTGCTTTGCCATCAGCTGCAGGCCGTAATCGGACGGCTTCTTGCGGCGCTGACCGTGCTGGCCGGGGCCATATTCACGCTTGTTGACCGGGGACTTGGCGCGGCCCCACAGGTTCACGCCCAAGCGGCGATCAATCTTATACTTGGCTTCTTGACGCTTGCTCATAACAAACTCCACAGCACCGCCATGATCGGCGGCTTGTTGTCCCGGTAGTTCCCCGCCCTTTGTCCCACCCGGTTGGAAAAGACAAAAACGGAGACGGGGCGCCGAACAGTCGGCACCCGCCTTCCCAGGAATGGGCGGGGTATAGGGGATAAGGGTGCGCCTGTCAAATAGGCTTCTGTGGGGGCACCGATGCGCCGGGAGGAGGGCGGATTGATAAGGGTCATTGCGGGCAATGATGAAGTGACGCACGCTTCATCATCCAGTCCATTGCCCTGATCGCGACCGCCATGCCTGCACCCCGCCGTTCCGGCCTTGTCATTACCAGCCTTCTAGGCGTCGTCACCACCATCCTTCTTCTTGTCTTTGTCGCCCATGCAGGTGGCGATGCCCGCTTCTTCTATAATCAGGAGGGCTTGATCATCGTCGTGGGCGGCGTGATCTGCGTGGCCTTGTTGGCCTTCAGTTGGGCGGAGATCACGGCTGCCCTCTCCGCCGTCGCCTCCATCTTCCGCCATAATAATGGGGTGGAAGCGGATGTGGCGCATTTGGTGGAAGTGTCCAAACTACTTTATGCCCGGCAGGTCCAGGCAGCGGATGAGAAGGCGCGCAAGGTTTCCAGCCCCTTTTTGCGGCTGGGGCTGCAGATGGTGGTGGATGGCGCGACCCTGGACGATCTGATGAATGTGATGAACTGGCGCATCCAGAAGCTGGTGGAACTGGAGCAGGGGCAATCCCGCTTCTTCCGTGTGCTGGCCTCCTTTGCGCCGGCCTTCGGGCTGCTGGGCACACTGGCCGGGATGGTGGGCATGTTGAAGCAGTTAGGTGCCGGTGATATCGGCCTGATCGGGTCAAGCATGGCGGTGGCCATGCTGGCCACGCTCTACGGCCTGATCCTGGCCAACCTGATGTTCAAGCCCCTGGCGATCAAGCTGGAACAGCGAACGACGGAACGGGTGGCGAACCTGAACCTGCTGCTGGAAGGGATCGTGCTGGCCCATCTTGGCCGCTCCCCATCTGTCATCCAGGATACATTGCAGAGCTATCTTCTGGATGCGCGCGATGAGGTGAGCGGTGAACGGTGATCGCGAACGTCTGACGCCAGACGGCTCCCCCTATCCGCGCCGCCCGCCGCCCAATTGGCGCAACAGCGTACGCCCGTCCGAACATCAGGAAGAATCGGAGGAATGGGTTATCAGTTACATGGATATGGTCACCTTGTTGATGACCGTGTTCCTCGGCATGCTGGCCATTCTTGGTATGGAAGGCCGCTTGTCGGTGGTGGATGACAAGGAACGGGCCGCAACCACGGCGGCCCAGCAGGCGCTGGCCCAGGCGCCGGCCTCGCTGGTCGCGATTCCCGCTACCATACCATCGCTGCTGTCCGCTGGCGCGGATACGTCACCGCCACCGGGTGGAGATGATCAGCCCGATGATAGAGGAAGGGAGAAAACGCTGTCGCCAACAGCGCAGGCGTGGCTGGAAAAGCTTGAAGCGGCGGGCCTGCCCCGCGACGTGGATATCAATGTCTCGGATCAGAAAATTGCCATCGTTGTCCGGGACCGTATCCTGTTCCCCTCCGCATCCGCCACGCTACAGCCGGAAGCGGTTGACCTGCTGCGGCGTCTGGCCCCCAGCCTGCAGGGCCTGCCCGGCTCCATCACGGTGGAAGGGCATAGTGACGATCAGGCCATCAATACCGTGCGCTTCCCATCCAATTGGGAATTGTCTGCCGCACGGGCGGCAGCGGTGGTTCGCGTGCTGCAGGCCCTGGGCCTGCCGGCGCAGCGCATGGCGGCGGCCGGTTATGCCGACAGCCGTCCATTGACGGATGATCCGCTGCACCGGGCGGAAAATCGCCGGGTTGAAATTGTGATTGATACCGATGCAACGACAGCCGGCCGGGCCACCCGCTGAGGGGTGGTCCCGGCCAGGCTGTTCCTTACTGTCCCAGCGCCCGGTCCAGCTCCGCGATGGCGCAGACAATATGATAGAAGCTGCTGGCGGGTGACGGTTCCTCCACCAAGGCCCCGTCGGCCTGCATCCGGTCGAACCAGAGGCCGGGAACCGTCGTATCCAGATACCGAAGCAGGCCGGCCGCACCATCGGCGGCGATGCGCCAATAGTCAGCCTCGCCCGTGATTTCCGCTGCCAGGGCACCGGCCTTGATGCGTTCCGTCTGGGGCCAGAGGCGGGCGCTGTTGTCATGGATGCTGAAATCATCCAGCAGACTGTTGCAGGCGACATTGCGGGCCGGATCAACACCGTGCCGCTCCCCGATCTCCACCAACCGCAGGGCGGCTTTGATCGCACCGGAATGGTTGCGCCGCTGTCCCCAGCGCATCAGCAGCCAAGCCCATTCGAACTGGTGGCCGGGCTCCACGATCCGGCCATCTGTGCCGGCTGCCGGCTGCCATTGCGCATCGAAGAACTCCCGCAGGCCCCCCGATACCGGGTCGATGAAGCGGGTCAATGCCATATCGGCAATCTCATCGACCAGGGCGGCCCAGGCGGGGGCGGTGCCCACCTGTTCCCACGCTTGGGCGGCTTCGAACAGGTGCATGTGCGGGTTGGATTGCTGGCGGTGATCGCCGCCCGGCTCCAGGAAGCCGGCGACCGGGTGGCGCAGCTCTGTATGCAACGCGGCCAGCAATGCCAGGGCCTGCTGCTCGTGCTGTTCCACCACGCCCAGCGCTTCACCCGCCGTCGCCAGTGCCAGCAGCGCAAAGGCCTGATCATAAAGCGTGACATTGTTATCCAGAACCTCGCCACCCGCACTGACCAGGGCGCGGAACAGGCCGTCAGGCCGGCGATAACGGGTCTGATAGAGGTCAAGCCCCAGACGAATGATCTTTTCAGCCGGGCCGTCCCAGCCCATGGAGGCTGCCACTGTGTAGCAATAAATCTGGCGCGGCTGAACGCGGGCACGCCGGGGAGCAGAGACCGGGTTTCCATCCAGTGCCAGCTTCTCGTGGAAGCCACCCTGTTCATGGTCGTAACCCCGATCCCACCAGAGCGGGAAGGCGCTGTTCAGTGCCCAATCCTTCAGGCTGTCGCGAAGGGTGGCGGCGTTCATCTTGGCATCATGCATGGTTTTTCTCCTGCCGCCTGTCATTGCCACAGGCATGCGGCACCGCGCACGCCGGAACTGTCACCCCAGCGTGCAGGAACGATGCGCGCTTCCCACATATCTGAGAAAACATAGGGGCGGATGGCATCGGGCAGACGCTGATACAGTTCCTCCACATTGGAGAGGCCACCGCCCAGCACGAAGACATCCGGATCGAGGATATTACAGATCAGCGCCATGGCACGGCCCAGCCGGTCAATATAGCGGTCCAGTGCTGCGGCTGCGGCGGGCTCACCAGCCCGGGCGCCGGTAATGATGGCACCGCCATCCAGGCTGGCGCCATTGACGGCTGCAAAATCGCGCTGCAGGCCGGTGCCGGAAACCCAGGTTTCCAGGCAGTTGCGCTGGCCACACCAGCATTCCGTTCCGGGTAATTCATCCGGGTTGGGCCAGGGCAGGGGGATATGGCCCCATTCCCCGCCAATGCCGTTCGCCCCTTCCACCAGCTTGCCATCCACGACCAGACCACCACCGCAACCCGTGCCGATGATGATGGCAAAGGCAACCTTGGCGCCGGCAGCGGCGCCATCAACAACTTCGGACAGGGCAAGGCAATTGGCATCATTGGCCATGCGCACATCCCGGCCCAGGGCAGCGGACAGATCCTCGCGGAAAGTGCGGCCATTCAGGTAGGTGGAATTGGCGTTGCGCATCAATCCGCTGCGTGGGGAAATAGACCCCGGAACGCCGATGCCGATCGAGCCCTTTCCGCCCACTTCCTGCTCTACCCGTCCGATCAGGTCGCGCACGCACTCAATGGCGGCATCATAGCTGCCCGGATTGGCCGTTCGGATGCGGGCGAGGAAGTTACCGGCGCTGTCCAGGGCCGCCGCCTCAATCTTGGTTCCACCGAAATCAACACCGATCCTGATCGTCATACCCGCACGCTGAAACCTGAAAGGGAGGACTGCCAGCCAAAGCCGGATTGCGAGCCCACATTACCAACCAGAATGAAATAAGAAAATTGAAATATTTAATCGCACCCCGCGTCGCTTATTCCTCCGCCGTTTTCCTCAATACGCTTTGGGAGGGCAGCAAACGGTGGTTGAAGGGCAGAATGGCGGCCCCCACGGCTGGGGCATCGGCGGCCATGGCTGCCCGCTGTACCGGCGCCATCGTTGGCACCATGCCGGCGAAACCATCCAGCCGCCGGTTCAGCGCGTTGCACAGGGCATCGACAATATCGACCGGCAGCCGTCCCCCCAGGAACACCGCCTCGGGGTTGATCAGGCAACTGATGGCCAGCATGGGATCGATCAGATGATCGGCGGCCTGGTCGATCCATTCCCGGACGATGGCGCGGCCGTCCGCATCTAAACCCGCCAGTTGGTCCGGCCGATCCAGCGGGCAGCCCCGCGCCTGCAGGAAGGCGAACAGGGCAGAGAGGGAGACAGCATCCTGCAAGGTACGGATCGGCCTGTCCGGCGTGGTTGGGCGAATGGGCATAAAGCCGATTTCACCGCTGCGGCCATCGGCGCCGCGGTAATAATGACCATCAATCACCAGCCCCCCGCCAAGCCCCCGGCTGATCAGGATATAAACAAAGCTGGGATGATGCAGCCCATGCCCGAACTGTAATTCCCCCAGCGCTGCGGCTGACGCGTCATTCTCCAGATATACGGGGACAGGCAGCAGCCCCCCAACCAGATCGGCAATATCGGTATTGTTCCAGGCCTCATATCCCGCTGGTTGATTGGGCAGGGAAATCCGGCCCAGATCGTCGGGCAGGGCGACGCCGATGCCGATGACCCGGTCAGCCTTGATATCGCCTTCCGCCAGAATGGCCTCTAGCTCTTTCTGGAAAAATGCCGTGACGGTGCCCGGCAGGGCGAATTGCACCTCATGGGAAGCGCGGGCGCGCACCTGTCCCATGAGATCCAGCACCACCAGGGTAACGTGGTCGCGGTCAATATTCAGCCCGACAGAAAAGCAGCCATCCGGGTTGATCGCCAGCTTCATGGCTGGTTGCCCGCGTTGCCCCGTCAACCGGCCGGCTTCCAGGATCAGCCCGTCTTTCAGCAGCCGTTTGGTGATATTGGCGATGGCCGGTGCCGTCAGCCCCGTGATTTCCGCCAGATCGGCGCGGGTGACGGGGCCGCTGACCCGGATGGCCTGCAAGGTCACCCGCTGATTATGATCCCCCGCCCGTTCCAGATTGGTGCCCGACAGGCTGGCCCCCAGGGAAGGGTGCATGTCGGCAAGACGCGGTGGATTATAGGATTGCATCGCGAAGGTCGATCCTGGACACCGGAGAGTAATTCTTCGATTACAGTGGTAAAGCAATCGGCACAATCATTGTTTTGGTTATTGTTTTCCGCTCTGGCCGCACGGCATCCAGGCTGTGTCCGGCCAGCAGCCACGCCTCTGTGCGCAAAGCTGTATCCGATTGGAAATAATAGTTTAACCCGCCCATCATGACGCTGTAACGCCGTCCCATATCCTGCCGCCCATGGGTGGTGGACGGGAAACATGTCCCCGCCGGTTAAGCAAAAGGGGAATGTTATGGATCGTATCGGGCTGCGCGGATGGCTGCTGGCCGGCATTGCCGGGATCACCGCTATTTTGCAGGCACCCGCCATCCAGGCGCAGGTGGTGCTGGAAGAGATTGTGGTGACGGCCCAGAAGCGGGCCCAGAGCGCACAGGATGTCCCGATCTCCCTCACCGCTTTCAGCGGCGACAAGCTGGTTGATCTGGGTTTGACGGAATTGAGCACCCTGTCGGACTTCGTGCCCGGTCTTCAAATCCAGCTCCAAAGCCCTAATAATCCTGGATATGTGATCCGGGGCATCACCTCGGATAATGGTTCTGCCCAGCAGGAAGCCCGCGTCTCCGTCTTTGTCGATGGCGTTCCCGCCAGCCGGGCGCGCGGCGCCGTGGTGGAGCTTTTCGATATCGAACGGGTGGAAGTGCTGAAGGGGCCGCAGGGCACGCTGTTCGGTCGCGGTGCCCAGATCGGCGCCGTCCATATCATCTCCGCCAAGCCGGAACTGGACCGCATGGGCGGTTCCGGCCGCGTTGCGATCGGTGATTACGGCCAGCAGACCTATGAAGCGGTGGTGAATGCACCGCTGTCCGAAAAGGCCGCCATCCGCCTTGCCGGCATCAGCCGGCAGCGTGATGGATATGTGGAAAATCTGGCACCGGGCACCAAGGAAGACCTGAACGGGATCGGTGTTCAGGCGCTGCGCGGTTCGGTGCTGCTCGAAGGGTCAGAGGATTTCACCCTCACCGGCATCGTCAATTACCAGAAGGATGATTATACCGGCACCTCCTTCAAGAATAACCGTTTTGCCCCTGCCGGCGGGTCGATCAGCCCGTTTGAACCGGCCCAGCTCAACCGTGGCGACGAGCTGGGGGTGGATCGTGAGCTGTTCAACGTCAACCTCACGGCTGAATACCGGCTGTCAGACAGCCTGAACCTGACCGCCATCACCGGTTATCGCAAGTTTGACACCAACGAAGAGTTCGACGCGGACGGCACCCAGGCCTATCTGCTGGAATTCGGGGAACAGGCCCATTCCAAGCAATGGAGCCAGGAACTGCGCCTGAATTATGATGATGGTGACCGGTTCCAGGGCTTTGTCGGTGCCAGCTATTTCCGTGAAAAGGGCTATCAGCTTGTTCCACTGCGCACCAATGAGCGGTCGCTGGCGCTGTTGACCGTTCCGGCGCTGGCGGCCATTGCCGGTCCGCCGATCCTGCCCAATGGTGCGGTCAATCCCGGCGTGGCGGCGCTGCCCAATCCCGCTTTCCCCGGTGGGCTGATGCCGCTGCGCACTTTCGCGGAGGCAGAATTCACCAATTACGGGACCAATACGGCCTACGATGTTTTTGCCGACGGTACCTATAATATCACGCCGGAATTCTCGCTCACCGCCGGCCTGCGCTACACCCATGAAAAGCAGGAATCGGCTTTTGAGCAATGGGTTGATCGTGCCGCGAGCCTTTTGGGCAGCCAGTTTGGCAATGTCGCCCGCAAGGAGCGGGAAGGGGATTTCGACAGTGTGGTCGGTCGCTTCGTCGCCAGCTACAAGCCGGCGGAGAATGCGCTGCTTTATGCCAGCGTGTCGCGTGGTCGTCGCCCGGCCGTGGTACAGGTCACGGCATCGGCGTCCAATACGCTGAAGAACGAGATTGTCTGGAGCTATGAGGCCGGTGGCAAGACCAGCCTGCTGGACGACCGGGTGCAGCTTGAAGGTTCTGCCTTCTATTACGATTACAGCAATTTCCAGACCTCCACCCGGCCCGATGGCTCGCCCATTGCCGTGGTGGTGGATAGTGGCACGGCGACCGCCTATGGCATGGAAGCTGCCGTCAATGTCCAGGCGGCGGACTGGCTCTCCTTCTTCGCTAATTACGGTTACATCCATGCCGAGTTCGATGACACGGACTCCAACGGCAACCCGCAGAACCTGGCCGGCAATACCTTCCGCCTGACGCCCAAGCACAGTGTTTCGCTGGGCGCGCAGTTTGTCCAGCCGCTGGGCGGATCAGGCGTCGACATGTTCCTGACCCCCACCTTCTCCTGGAAATCACGGGTCTATTTTGAGGAAACGAACCTTCCCGCCATCAGCCAGGGCGCCTATGGCACGGCCAATCTCCGCGCCGGCCTGCGCGCGGCGGATGGAAGCTGGACCGTTACCGCCTATGCCCAGAACCTGTTTGATCGGGAATATCTGATCGACGCCGGTAACACTGGCGGCGCTTTCGGCCTGCCCACCTTCATTGCCGGACCGCCGCGCTTCTATGGCGTGGAAGTGTCGGTGCGGTTCTGATCGGGAGAGGCCATCATGTTCGATAATCTGAAAACCAGCACCGATCTGAACCGTCGTTCCTTCCTGGAACGGATGCTTGCGGCGGGCGCCATTGTGGCCACCACGGCCACCACCGGCTTCATCCCCGCCACTGCCATCGCCGCCGCCGGTCGGGGTCGGTTTCATTTCCCGCAAGGGTTGGCGTCTGCTGATCCCCAGCCCGGCGGCATCATGCTTTGGACGCGGGTGGAAGCCCGCGAAAGACAAACACCCGATCAGGTGCGTTTGACCCTGCAAATGGCCGAAACACCGGATTTCACCCGCGTGGTGGTGGAACGCAGCCTGTCCGCCAATGCCGACCGTGACCATACGGTGCGCGTGCTGGTCGATGGGCTGAAGCCGGACTGGACCTATCATTACCGCTTCATCGCGGAGGATGGCAGCGTTGGCACCCTGACGGGTCGCACCCGCACGGCCCCGCTGCCCAATGCCGACCGGCGGGTGAAGCTGGCCTTTGTGTCCTGCCAGAATTTTGAAGATGGGTTCTATGGCGCCTACCGCACGCTGATCCGGCAGGATGAGAAGGCGGCCCCCGGCGACAGGATCGATTTCGTCCTGCATCTGGGGGATCAGATTTACGAGACTGTCGGCTATGGCAATGCAAAGCGCGCTTTGCCCGCCCTGCCGTCCGGTGGTGGTGACACGAAATGGGGGGCCGCCCGCCATGCCTTGAATCTCGCTGATTTCCGGCAGCTTTACCGGGCCTATCTGTCCGATCCGGATTATCGGGAAGCGCGCGCCCGCTTCCCCTTCGTCTCCATCTGGGACGATCACGAATTCGTGAATGATTACTGGCAGACCATCGTCACCTTCACGCCTGAAGGCCGGTCCCTGCCGTCGGGCAAGCTGGCGGCCAATCAGGCATGGTTTGAATATATCCCGGCCCTGTTGACCGGTACGCCGGGCATGGAAGGGGTCGCCCCGGCGGCGAAGGATTTTGCCCCGGCGGAAATCATTGATATCGATGCCCGCAACGCCCCCGTTGATGATGCGTCGTTGTTGCAGGAGCCGAATAATCTGGCGGCCATTGGCTCCATGACGATCTACCGCTCCCTGCGGTTTGGCCGGCATGTTGATCTGGTGCTGACCGATACCCGCTCCTATCGCTCTGACCATGCCATCCCGGATGAGTTGGCCATGGCCATGACGGGGCAGGCGACCTATATGCTGCCCCAATCGCTGGTGGCCCTGATGGATGCCGGACGCACGGCCAATGGTGGCAATCCGCCCGCCATGATCCCGCTGGGTGACAAGCAGATCCCCAACCCGCGCAAAGACCATCCCGCCGGTACCCTGCTGGGCCCGACGCAGAAGGAGTGGCTGAAGCAGACGCTGACCGTCAGCAACGCCACCTGGAAGCTGCTGGCGACATCGGTCCCGTTCCTGCCCATGCGCCTGGATATGGGGGCGATTGACCCGAAAGCGACCACGCTGGTGCTGACGGCCGACGCCTGGGACGGTTTCCCGGCCGAGCGGCGGGAGTTGATGACCTATCTGCGAGACCGGGGTGTGGGCAATGTCGTCAGCCTGTCCGGCGACCATCACCAGAGCTTCGCCGGGTTGATCAATGATGATTATGACGCCCCGTCCCCCACGCCGGTGGCCGTGGAATTCAGCGTCACGGGCATCAGTTCCACGCCGGTTTTCCGTTCCTTCGCGGGGTATCTGAAGCCGGATAGCCCGTTACGGCCGCTGGTGGCCGCCGATGGCGACCGGTTTGGCAAGCCGGGGGAGATGCTGCCCGCTTTCAACCTGACCCTGCGGCACGGCACGCGCGCCGCCATGGCCCTGGCGAAAAGCGGCGATATCGCCACCGCCCTTGCCGCTGACAACCCGCAGCAGAACCGCCATCTGCGTTATGTCGATACGGACAGCAACGGTTATGGCCTGCTGACGGCAGATGGTAATGGTTTGGTTGCCGAACTGGTGACGGTGGAAACAGCCAAGCACCAATATGGCAAGGACGGCGCGCCGATCCGCCGCACCGCGCGCTTCACCGTGGCGCCCTGGGGCCGTCATGCCAAACCGGCCATGGCAGAGCCTGAAATCACGGGTGAAAAGCCTTTCCCGCTCGTCTGATACGCGGGGCAGGGGACTTGACGGCATCGGGCCCTGGCGGCGACCCTTGATGGGTTTCCTCCAGGGCCTGTTTCCCATAGGCGTCCTTCATGTCCGCACCCATTACACCATCATCCCCCACGGTCACGCCGTTGTGGCGGGAATTGCTGCCGAAACTCGTTACCTGTCTGCGGGAAGGTTATGGCCTGTCCGCCCTGCGCCATGATGCGCTGGCGGGTCTGACGGTGGCCATCGTGGCCCTGCCGCTGGCCATGGCCCTGGCGATTGCCAGTGGTACGACGCCGGATAAGGGCCTGATCACGGCGGTGGTGGCCGGCTTTATCATCTCCGCCCTAGGCGGCAGCCGGGTGCAGATTGGCGGACCGACCGGGGCCTTCGTCGTTGTCGTTTTTGATGTCATTGCCCGCCATGGCTATGACGGGTTGCTGCTGGCCACGCTGATGGCAGGTATTATCCTGGTCATTGCCGCCGTCACCCGCATGGGGCAATGGATCAAATATATCCCGGAACCGGTGGTGACCGGTTTCACCGCTGGCATTGCTGTCATTATTTTTTCCAGCCAGATCAAGGATCTGTTGGGCCTATCTATGGCTGATGTGCCTGCGGATTTCTTAGGAAAATGGCCTGCCTTCTGGCAGGCACGGGATACGGTGGGACCGGCGGCCCTGATCGGGCTGGGCGGGCTGGCGCTGATCCTGGCAATCCGGCGTTGGGCGCCCAAGATACCGGCCTTCCTGGTCGCTGTCGTCCTGGCATCGGTGCTGGTACCGCTGACGGGATTGGGGGTGGAAACCATCGGGTCCCGGTTCGGTGGTATCCCGGATCATCTCCCCATGCCGGCCTTTCCCGATGTGTCATTGGAAAAGTTGCGGGTGCTGCTGCCCAGCGCCCTGACCATCGCCTTCCTGGCTGGGGTTGAATCGCTGCTTTCCGCCGTGGTGGCCGATGGCATGACCGGGCGGCGCCACCGCCCCAATGCGGAATTGTTGGCCCAGGGTGTTGCCAATATCGCGTCGCCGCTGTTTGGCGGGCTGCCGGCCACTGGCGCCATTGCTCGCACGGTCACCAATATCCGTTCCGGCGCCCGCAGCCCTGTTTCGGGCATGCTGCATGCGGTTTTCCTGCTGCTGTTCATGCTGGCCTTCAGCGGGCTGGCAGCCTATGTGCCGCTGGCGGTGCTGGCCTCGGTTCTGGTGGTGGTAGCCTGGAACATGAGCGATGCCGGCCGCTTCGCCCATCAGCTTCGCGTCGCGCCGATGGGGGACCGGCTGGTGCTGGTCACCACCTTCCTGCTGACCATCCTGATCGACCTGACCGTGGCGATTGAGGTGGGCGTGGTGCTGGCAGCTCTGCTGTTCATGCACCGCATGTCGGAAACGGTGAGTGTCACGGACGAGGAACCCGATGCCGCTGCCGGCCTGCCGCCGGACACGGTTTTATATCGTATCGACGGACCGATGTTTTTTGGGGCCGCCCGTAAACTTGCCGATGTGCTGGAACGGGCCGGGGGGGCGCCGAAGGTATTGATCCTGGACATGGCGGCGGTGCCCCTGCTGGATGCCACGGGGGCGGAAGCGGTGATGACCGCGATCAACCGTGCCCGCCGGCGCGGCGCCCATATCGTTTTGTCCGGTGTGCAGCGCCAGCCCATGGGCGTGCTGCATGGGCTGGGTATCCGCCATCGGCGGGACCAGGTAACCCTGGCGGCCGATCTGATCCGCGCAAAGAAGACCGCACATGACATTCACCATGGATAGCGACTGTTACGGCCTGCCATATTGACAGGCCGTGCCGCTTCCCGGTCAATGCCGGCTCGCTTTACCGGCCAACAGGTTCAAATGCCCCGTCTTGTGTATCTGTGTGATTGGTTGCCGCCCGATTTTGGCGCCGTTGGCCAATATGCCCTGCTTTCCTGCCGGGAGCGGGCGGCGCAGGGCTATGAGGTGACGTTGGTCGGCCTTACCTCCGGCGACACCCGGCTGGAGGAGGAAAAAATCGGGCAGGGTCTGCTTCGTGTCCTGCGGCTGGCGGCCCCGCCGCTGGACCGGGCCAATCTGGCGCGTCGCCTCATCTGGACTGCGCGGACCAATATGGCGTTGATCCGTGCGGCCTGGTCCTATCTGAAAGCGTCGGACCAGATATTGTTCACCGGGTCGCCGCCCTTCCTTCTGCATTATCTCGTGCCGCTGAACCTTATATTGCAGAAGGAACTGATCTACCGGATCGCGGATTTTCATCCGGAATGTATGATCGCTTCGCGCCGCCAGCCTTCTGCGGCTTTAAATGCCTTCCTGAAACTGACCCTGTGGCTGCGCCGTCGGGTCCAGCGGTTCGAAGCATCGGGGGAGGATCAACGCCGGCTGCTTCAATCTTATGGCATTCCGCCTGAAAATATCGTTCTGAAACGGGATCCGCCGCCGGTCGAACTGACGGGGGCAGAACAGCCTTTGCCGATCCCGGCTGAACTGGCCGGCAAGGTCGTGTTGCTTTATTCCGGTAATTGGGGTGTGGCACATGAAACGGATACGTTCATCAACGCCTATATTCGCCATCACCGCCAGGGCAGCGGGCGGGTTGGCCTATGGCTGAATGCCATCGGTGTCGGCGCCACCCATGTGGAAGAGCGGTTGAAAGCCGAAGGCTTGCCCGTTGTGCGCGGGCAGCCGGTACCGTTTGGCGATCTGGGCCGGTTGCTGGTCACACCCGATGCTCACCTGATCACATTGCGCAACGGTTTCGTCGGCTATGTCATTCCGTCCAAGACCTATGGCTGCATCGCGTCGGGCAAGGCTGTGCTGTATATCGGGTCTGACCAGTCCGATGTCGACCTGATCTGCCGCGACGGCGCAAAGCCGGGCCAGACCTATATCCGCGTACCCGTTGGCGATGTGGACGGGGTTGCGGAAGCTCTGGAAATGCTGGCCGATACCACGCAGGGCACTAACCGGGCTCTATAAGCAGAAAATCTGCCACGCCGATGTTAAAGACCCTTGGCTAAGTCAGTATTGCTGACCTATTATCCCGATAAATATAAGGGGTGCCAGCAGGCGTCCCACAAGGGAGGAAGCAATGGCGGATATCCGTATTGTCGAGGTTGGCCCCCGCGACGGCCTGCAAAATGAACCCGTCATTGTTCCCCTGGCCACCAAGGTGGACCTGGTGGACCGGCTGGCCCGTACTGGCTTGAAGACGGTGGAGGCGGGGGCTTTCGTTTCCCCCAAATGGGTGCCGCAGATGGCCGGCAGTGCAGAATTGCTGACTGAAATTTCACCCGTATCCGGCGTCAGCTATCCGGTACTGGTGCCGAATGAGAAGGGCTTAGATGCCGCCATGGCCGCGGGCGCGCGGGAAATCGCCGTGTTTGGGGCGGCGTCAGAATCTTTCAGTCAGCGCAATATCAATTGCACCATCGCTGAAAGCCTGGACCGGTTCCGCCCGGTTGCGGCGCGGGCCTTGGCAGCGGGCATAAAAGTGCGGGGCTATGTCTCCTGCGTGTTGGGCTGTCCCTATGAGGGGGCGGTGGATGCTGGAAAAGTGGCTGAAATGGCAGCAGCGCTGGTTGAGATCGGGTGTTACGAGATCAGCCTGGGCGATACGATCGGTGTCGGTACGCCGGCCAAAGCGGCGGCCATGCTGCGGCGGGTGGCATTGGATGTGCCAGTTGCCAAACTGGCCCTGCATTTCCACGACACCTATGGTCAGGCCGTCGCCAACATCCTGGCCTGTCTGGACCAGGGCGTAACGGTGATGGACAGCGCCGTCGCTGGACTGGGTGGATGCCCTTATGCCAAGGGCGCCAGCGGCAATGTCGCGACGGAAGAACTGCTTTATCTGTTCGACGGGCTGGGCCTGTCCACCGGCGCGGACCTGGATGAAGTGGCACGGATCGGCGGCTGGATCAGCCAACAACTGGGCCGCGCCAATGGCAGTAAGGCTGGCCGGGCGCGGTTGGCGGTCGTTGGGTGATACTTATAGTTTCCATAAGATAACTTCTCAATCTAAAATCTGTGGGGCGGTGGATTCTATTTTGAAGTGCGACTCTCTTTTATAATCAGATGGTTAGCAATGGAAGCTGCCATGGGAGAGAACTATTCGCACCTAAGTTTGGCGGAACAGCGCGTGATTGACGAGACGTTCCAGGCGTTGATCCCGGTTCGGGAGATCGCAGCGCGGCTTGGCCGGCATCGCGGGACGATCCATCGTCAGATCAACCGCAACTTTTACCATACGCGTTTCCGGGATCGGTTCGGCAACGATTACCAGGGCTATTACTGCATGATGGCCAAAGCGATGGCCGGTCGCTGGCGGCGACGGGGCCGGTTGCGGGCTGGCTGGTCTCCCCAGTAGTAGTCTGGTCGAGGATCAATCCTCCAGGAGACTCTCCCCCATTGCCATCAGGACGGGCGGTCGCCCGTAAGCACTTGGGATAGCAGATACCAATAGATTTTTGACAACAAGCTGACGACCAGCGCGCGATCCTATAATTATAGATTAAAAAATGTTTACTTCGATATAAAAATACCCATTATCAGATGCAACATATTATTTTTAATATTAAATTACAGTTCTTTACATAACTTTACTTTCGCTATGGTCGCTGATATCGCCCATTTTATATGACATTACAGGAATTTTGACCGTGTGTCGGACAACGGCTTAGATGCGCTTGAGTGATTTTCTGTCAAAACCCATCATCCACCCAACTAAACGATCCTAGAAGCTCCAGTGCAGACTGAGGGATCACTACACCTGGATGACAATCCAGGAAGTGCGGAGCTATGGCGGAAACGCAGGACAAGGGCTGCGTTTAAATACAAACGTCAATTTTGGACCGGGAGACAATAATGAATCATGTAAAGCTCAACGGTAAAATGTCTGTTTCCTCACTCGCGCTCATGATCGCGCTTGGGGCAACGATGAGCGGCGCACCGGCCTTCGCCCAGGAGGGTGAAGCCGAGAAAGGTGATACGCTCCAACTGGAGGAAATCATCGTTACGGCGCGTAAGCGCGCTGAGAATATTATGAAGACGCCGGTTTCCGTTACCGCCGTCTCAGCGCAGGAGGTGGAGCAGCGGGGGATTACTTCTGTTCAGAACCTGTCGGAACAAACCCCTGGCTTTAACATCAACAATAATTCCAGTGGTCGTGGCGACCGCTCCTTCCAGCAGTTGATCCTGCGCGGCTTCACGCCGGCCACAACCGACAGCACGCCGGTTGCTACCTTCATCGACGGCGTTCCCGTCTCCTCCCCCACGGCGGTGATGAGCGTGTCCAGCCCGGAACGCATTGAGTTGCTGCGTGGCCCGCAATCGGCGTATTTTGGTCGCAATACTTTCGCCGGCGCTCTCAATGTTGTGAACAAGGAGCCGAGCGGCGAATTCGGCGGCAGCCTCACCACCATGATCGGCACCCGCAACGCCCGTCGCGTTCAAGCCGATCTGGAAGGCCCGATCATTGAGGACAAGCTGTCCTTCCGTATCGCCGGTGACTATAATGCCAAGGACGGCACCTATAAGAACCAGGCCAACCCGTCCATGACCCTGGGTGACCAGTCGTCACGCAACGCCAACCTTCTGTTGGTGGCGACGCCGACGGAAAACCTGACCATCAAGGCCTTCGGCCTCATCTCCCACGACAAGGACGGCCCTGCCGCCTTGGGGCTGATCAGCGCCATTCCTGTCACCGACAGCACGGGTCGCGTCGTTGTGCCCGGACAGTCGAACTGCACCCTTGGCGGTTTCAATCCGTTCATGTGCGGGACGGTCCCGTCCCTGCCCGCCACGACGCCCGCCGGCAACTATAATGTCGACAGCTTCGTGCGCAATGCGCTGGCGGTCACCACCAACCGCCTGATCGACCCGGATGACGGCGTTGACAGCTATGGTCTTGTCCGTGATTACCGCCATGCCCATCTGGTCGTGGATTACGATATTCCGGACACGAACTTCACCATCAGCTCCCTGACCGGTATCAACCACGAGGAATGGGGTTCGCTGTCCGACATTGGCAATTACGACAGCTCCGGCATTGCCAACCCGAATTATACCCCCACCAACGGCCTGCGCTCCTATTTCAGCTCGGCCTATCTGGTGGAGAACATTTCCAAGGATTTTTCCCAGGAACTCCGCACCAGCTACAATGACGGTGAGGCGCTCAGCTTCGTCGCCGGCATGTCCTATCTCAGCGCCAATGGCAAGCGGACCGTTGATACGCTGGACAATATCATCCTGAATGATGAGGTCACCCCGTCCGGCAAAACGGAATCCAAGACCTATGGCGCGTTCTTTGGTGTCACTTACAACATCACGGATAAGCTGACCGCCAGCGTCGAAGGCCGCTACCAGATCGATAAGCTCTACGCTTACATCTCGCCGCTGACCGATATCGTGGTGACCGACAGCACCTTCGTGCCCGCCGGCACCTATGAAGCCGGATCGAAACTGGCAGAGCAGACCTATAAGAACTTCCTGCCCCGTCTGATCGTTCAGTACGATTGGTCGGATAATGTCATGACCTATGCCTCCGTGGCCAAGGGCGTTAACCCGGCGTCGCTGAATTCTGGCGTTGTCACCTATACCGGTCAGACCGCGACCGTCGCCAAGAGCCTGGGGATTGACCTGTTTGTCAGCCCGGAAAAGGTTACGACCTACGAACTGGGTCTGAAAGGCACCGGCATCAATAACCGCCTGCGCTACACTTTTGCGGCCTATTATTCGCAGTGGCGTGATCAGTTGAACCAGGTCATCCAGACTTTCGTGACGGATACCGGTGGTTTCGGCAGCGTGTTCGGTACCATCAATAGCGGCAATTCCGACATGAAGGGCCTGGAGTTCGATGGCTCCTTCCGCTTGACCAACATGGTCACCCTGACGGCTGCCGGTGCGTACAACGACAGCAAGATCAAGGATTATGATGCGCCGCTGGTTACCTTCCTGGTCGGCAGCAGCGACTTCTCTGGTAACGAGTTGCCGTCAACGTCGAAATATTCGGCTGCCGGTGGCATTCTGCTGAACGGCGATCTTGATGTCGGGGGCGATGCTACCTGGTTCGCGCGCCTTGATTATAACTACAAGTCCGGCGTCTGGTCGGATGTGGCCAATGTGGTCAAGACCAAGGAAAGCCATATCTTCAATACCCGCGCCGGTGTCACAGTTGGCGCCGTGTCCGTGGATGTGTTTGCCAACAATCTGTTCGACAGCCGTCGCTACACGTCGGTCAACAATAACATCCTGTTCACAGCGGCCCCCTCCTTCACCTATTCGACGTTGAATGTCGGTCTGCGTGACGGGCGTACCCTGGGTGTCCAGGCCAAGTACAAGTTCTGAGGTTAATTGCATGCCCACAGGGACAAGGCTGTCCCCGTGGGCATGTTCGTTTCCGGCCACGTCACCGCCCTTCAGGAGCGTTCATGCGTCAGCTTTTTTTGCCCGCCCTTCTTGCGGCCATGCCGCTGGTTCTGGCGACCCTGCCCGCACAGGCCGCACAAGCAAAATGCGAGGAACGGACCTTCTTCCAGCCGCCGCTGGAATATCAGTCTGTGGAACATCTGGCCGACGGTCGCGTCACCTTCCGTCTCTGCGCGAAAGATGCCAAGGACGTTATCGTCCTGCCGCAGGAAATGAACAGCGTGCCAACCGGGATGGATGGCAAGCCGCCCGGCCTGCCGATGACCAAGGATGCTGATGATTACTGGTCGGTGACCACCAGCGGTGCGGTTGATCCCGGCGTCTATACCTATGTGTTCAAGGTTGACGGCCTGCGTATCGCGGATCCGCGCGGCACCCGCTTTGCCGAAGCCTTGGGTGGGGTGCAGTCCATCGTGCAATTACCGGGCGATGGCAAATCCAACCAGTTCTATAAGGCTGATGTCCCGCATGGTGTTGTTTCCATGGTGGAATATCCTTCTGCCAGCCTGGGCATCCTGCGCCGCGCCCATGTCTATACCCCACCGGGCTATGAGGCCGGGGGCAAGGATCGTTTCCCGGTCCTTTATCTGGTCCATGGCTATAGCGACAGCGACGATTCCTGGACCATGAAAGGCAATGCCAATTACATCCTGGATAACCTGATCGCGGCGGGTAAGGTCAAGCCGATGATCATCGTCATGCCCTATGGCCACACGCCGGCGCGTGAAGGCGTGCAGGGCATGGAAAATACCGATTTCGGTAATGATCTGCACAAGGATCTGATCCCCTTCATCGACAAGCATTTCCGTACCCAGGCGGCGGCCAAGACCCGGGCCATGGTCGGCCTGTCGATGGGCGGCGCACATACGATCCAGTTCGGCCTGCCCCGGCCGGATGTGTTCGGCTCCATCGGCGTCTTCTCCATCGGCATGTTGTCGGCGGAACAGACGGCGAATTACCGCAAGGTCAATGATGCCAACCTGAAGGCCCGCGCCAAGGCTGGCGGTCTGGTCTTCTACGCCATTGGCAAGGAGGATTTCGTCATGCAGATGGCGCCGCCTTTCCGGCAGCTCCTGTCCGATTACGGGATCCAGTACACCTATGTTGAAAGCGAAGGCGGCCACACCTGGATCAACTGGCGTGCCTATCTGGAACAGATAGCGCCGCTGCTGTTCAACTGACGGTCAGCGCACATCAAGATTAAAGGCACGACCTTCCCCGTAGGCTATCGGGGAAGGTCGTTTTGTTTTCGACTGCTGTAAGGATCACGCGATATGGCCACCGATCTGAATGCCGATTATGCACAAGCCGGTTTCGGCAATCGTCTGGGCTGGGGCAAGCGCCCTGCCCTGCTGATCATCGATTTCGTGAAGGCCTATCTGGAAAAGGATTGCCCGCTCTATGCCGGGGTGGAGCAAGCCCGCGACGATGCGGCCACCCTGCTGCGGGCCGCCCGCGCTGCCGGCATTCCGGTGATCCACACCAATGTCGTCTATACGCCGGGCGGGGTTGATGGCGGCGTCTTCTTTCGCAAGGTCAAGGCGTTGACCTGTTTTGAACGGGACAAATATCCGCAATGGGCTGCCTTTGCCGATGGGCTGGAACCGCAGGAAGGCGAACCCGTCATCTCCAAACAATATGCCAGCGCGTTTTTTGGCACCTCGCTCGCTTCCACCCTGGCCTCCAGCGGCATCGACACACTGTTGATCGCGGGTCTGTCCACGTCCGGCTGTGTCCGCGCCTCGGCGCTGGATGCCTGCCAGCATGGCTTCGTGCCGCTGGTGGTGCGCGAGGCGGTAGGCGACCGGGATGCCCGCGTGCATGAGGCGAACCTGTTCGACCTCAACGCCAAATATGCCGACGTGATTTCGCTGGCAGAGGCGACGACACAGTTGGCCGCCTTGCAAAGCTGACTTTGATCAGCACAGCAGAACAGCAAAAAAGGGCCGGCGGATCGCTCCCCCGGCCCTTTCGTTTGCCCCCCTGCCCGGTCTTTGCCGGACCGGACAGGGGCATCACTTTTACGGCTTGATTGTCTGACGCCCGACACGGGCCTTACCGGTCAACGCCGCGGTCGCGGCGTCGGGGCCGACCGTGACCTCATAACTGCCGCCGCCAATACGCCATTGCCGGGCGCTGGCATCAAAATCCGCCAACAGGCGGCGATCGGCCTTGATGGTCACCGTCTTGCGCTCACCCGGTGCCAGATCCACCTTCTCGAACCCGATCAGGCGTTGCAGCTTCTTGCCATCGGCGCCGGAGAGATAGACCTGCGGCACGTCCTTGCCGGCGACCTTGCCCGTATTCACCACCTCGAAGCTGACGGTCAGCGTGTCGCCACCTTTCACCCGCAGCTTGTCATAGGAAAAGCTGGTGTAGGACAGGCCGTAACCGAAGGGGAACAGGGGCTCCATCCCCAGGGCGGCGTAACGGCGGTAGCCAACATCCGCCCCTTCATCATAGACCACATCGAATTGCTGCTTCTTGGGCAGGCCCCAGCCCGGCAGATCACGGCGCGGATATTGGTCCAGGCTGGTCGGGAAGGTGACCGGCAAATGGCCTGACGGGTTGACCTTGCCGGTCAGCACGTCAGCAATGGACTCACCGCCCTTCTGCCCGCTGTACCAGGCGGAAACGACTGCCCCCACCTTGTCCTTCCACGGCATCAGCACCGGGCCGCCGGTTTGCAGCACGACGATGGCATTGGGGTTCGCTGCCGCCACCGCTTCGATCAGCGCATCCTGGCCCTGGGGCAAGGACAGGTCATAGGCATCCAGCGCTTCCGCCATCCATTGGGTGGCGAAGACGATGGCGATATCGGCATTCTTGGCCGCCGCCGCTGCTTCGGCCGGGTAACGCCCATCCTGGAAGGTGATGGTGGCCTCCGGCAAGGCCGCGCGCAGGGCCTTCAGCGGTGAGGAATTGTGGAAGGTCTGACGGCCCCACATGGCCATCGGGCCATCGCCGCCCACCGGCACCATGCGGGGGTTGCCGCCATGGCTTGTGACCTGGGAGGAACCGGCCCCGGACAGCACGCCAGCATCGGCCTGCCCGCCAATCACCACGATCTTCCGCGCCCCCGCCGCCAGGGGCAGGATGCCCTTGTTGGTCAGCAGCACGATCCCTTCATCCGCCACCTGCTTGGCAATGGCAGCATGGGCATCATTATCAATGGCTGGCTTCACCGGCTTGCCATCGAACAGGCCCGCCGCGAACATCGACCGGAGGATGCGCTGTGACATGTCTGACAAGCGTGCCGCCGGGACGGTACCGGCCAGGGCAGCCTGCTTCAGCGGCTCCCCGAACCAGACCTGTTGATCCAACTGTTCGCCCGACTGCTGGTCCAGACCCTTGACGGCATAATCCATGGCATGGACCGCGCCCCAGTCGGACATGACCCAGCCCTTATAGCCCCAATCGCCCTTCAGCACGCCATTCAGCAAATGGTCATTGCCGCAGGAATAATCGCCATTCACCAGATTATAGGCGCACATGACGGAGCCGGGATTGCCCCGTTCGATCGCGATCTGGAAGGCGAGCAGGTCGCTCTCCCGGTGGGCCGCCTCCTCGATAACGGAATTGGCGTAGAAGCGCCCGGTCTCCTGCCCGTTCAGGCTGAAATGCTTGACGGTGGAGATGATGTTCTGGCCCTGGATGCCGCGGATGCTTTCCCCGCCCAGCACACCCGCCAGCAGCGGATCTTCACCCAGATATTCGAAATTGCGGCCATTGCGCGGATCGCGCGCCAGATTGACGCCACCGGCCAGCAAGACGTTGAAGCCCTTGGCCGCCGCCTCCTTGGCGATCATCGCCCCGCCATCATAAGCCAGCTTGGCGTTAAAGCTGGCCGCCAGGGCCAGGCTGGCCGGCAATGCTGTGGCAGTGTCGCCGGGGCGCACCTCTCCCGGATTGGTCACGCCCAGGCTGGCGTCGGTTTCCTTCAGCGCCGGGATGCCCAGACGCGGCACGCCGGGGATAAAGCCGGCACCACCGACCGACCCTTCCGGGATCGGGGGGCCGCCGGGGAAGGTCAGCGCCATCGGGCCATGCAGCAGGCCGATCCGCTCATCCAGCGTCAGTTCGGCATCCAGCAGGCGGGCGCGCTCATCCGGCGACAAGGCCGGGTTTCGCCACCCTTCCGCCGCCTGGATGGCAAGGGTGGAACAGGCGAGGCTTCCCGCGTAAAGACCAGCGGCAAGCACGGGCTTCAGAACCCGGTTCTTTGTCATGACCAATCCCCTTGAATAATTCGATAGGGCAACTGCGCGTTGGTTGAAGTTTTCAACCTGACAGTCGTAAGAAACCGGCTCCAACGCACAGGGATGACCTGTCCGGCTGGTGGTCAAGTATCAAAGGGCAGTCGGCTATTAATGATCATACAAATCAACGGGAAGCGGGCGTCCATCGCCACACAGCGGATAAACAGTGAAAGGTTTCTGCCATCACGCGTTTCCTTACCCACAATTAGCCCCCAGAACCGCCGGCAAAGGCGATGTCCAGAACATGGGAGCGTTGGGAAATGAAGATTGATAATCTGGCACCCGCACAGCCAGCCACACGCGAATGGTTGAAGCGTACCCGCCATCGTCTGCTGATCAATGGCGAGTGGGTGGCACCGGCCGCCGGCACCTATCTGCCGACCCTCAACCCCGCCACCGGGGAAACCATCGCAGAAATCGCGGCGGCTGATGCCGGCGATGTGGACCGCGCCGTTGCCGCTGCCCGCAAGGCGTTTGACGATGGTGAATGGCGTTCCATGACGCCGGCCCTGCGTGCCCGCCTGCTCTGGCGGATTGCGGACCTGATCGACGCCCATATTGATGAGTTGTCGGAACTGGAAACCCTGGATCAGGGCAAGGCGCTTTATGTTGGCCGTTGGGCGGAAATCCCCATGGCGGCGGAGCAATTCCGTTTCTTCGCGGGGCTTTGCACGAAGGTGGCGGGCGACACGATCCCCTCTTCCATCAATTATCAACCGGCGGGCAAGCGTATCCAGGCCTTCACGACGAAGGAGCCGGTGGGCGTGGTGGCGGCGATCACGCCGTGGAACTCCCCCCTCATCATGCACGCCATGAAGCTGGCCCCGGCGCTGGCCGCTGGCTGCACGGTCGTGCTGAAGCCGGCGGAGGAGACTTCCCTGACGGCTTTGCGTCTGGCGGAACTGATTGTGGAAGCCGGCGTGCCGGCTGGTGTCGTCAATGTCATCACCGGCCTGGGTTCGGTCGCGGGTGCGGCCCTGTCCGCCCATCCGGATGTGGACAAGGTTGCCTTCACCGGCTCCACCGTCACCGGTCGCGCCATCCTGGACGGTGCCAAGGGCAATCTGAAAAAAGTGACGCTGGAACTGGGCGGCAAATCGCCCGTCATCATCATGCCGGATGCTGATCTGGATGCCGCCATCGCCGGTGCCGCCAACGCCATCTTCTTCAATGGTGGGCAGGTCTGTGTCGCGGGTTCCCGCCTTTATGTCCATCGCTCCATCTTCGACAAGGTGGTGCAGGGCGTGGCGGATATTGCCCGCAATATCCGCATGGGCCACGGGCTGGACACGGAAACCCAGATGGGGCCGCTGGTCAGCCGTCGGCAGGCGGATCGGGTAAAAGCCTATATTGACGGGGCCGTGGCTGATGGCGCGACGCTGGTTGCCGGTGGTGGCCAGAAGGGCCCTGCCGGCACCTTTATCGAACCGACGGTCATCACCGGTGCCGATCCGAAATCCCGTATCGTATGCGAGGAAGTGTTCGGTCCCGTCGTTGTCGTCGCCCCGTTTGACGATGTGGCCGAGGTTGTGGCCGCCGCCAATGATACCGAGTTTGGTCTGGCTGCCAGTGTCTGGACCAATGACCTGTCCGCCGCCCATCGTCTGTCCTCGGATATCCGGGCGGGGACTGTGTGGGTCAATTGCCATTCCTTCTGGGATGTCGCCCTGCCGATCGGGGGCTTCAAGGCGTCCGGCTGGGGCCGCGAAAGCGGCGTCGGCGCCATCGAGAATTATCTCGAACTGAAAACCGTCTGCATGGTCGTTTGACCGGCCGGTATTGTACCCTGATCGACAAGGACTGCATTTCCATGGTTCGCACCTACAATACCTGCCGCTCCCTGCTGGTGGCCACCCTGCTGGCCGGCACGGCAACCTCTGCCCTGGCACAAAGCGACAATAGCCTGATGCTGGACGAGATCATCGTCACCGCCCAGCGTCGGGAGCAATCGCTGCAGACAACCGCTGTCGCGGTAACGGCACTGACGCCGGAAGCGTTGGGTGACCTGCAGATCACCACCGCTGAAGACCTTTCCGCCATTGTGCCGGGCCTCACCCTGATGCCCGTAACTGCCAGCCGCTCCACCCTGCAGGTCGGTTTGCGGGGCGGGTCGGAGCAATCCGGCGGCCTCGTCACGTCTGAATCCGCCGTCGCCTTTTATGTGGATGATGTCTATCGCGGTCGCCTTGCCGGTTCCAACCTGGAACTGGCGGATATTGAGCGGATCGAGGTGCTGCGCGGACCGCAGGGCACGCTCTACGGCCGTAATTCCTTCTCTGGTGCGGTGAAGGTTGTCACCCGCACGCCAGGGGAGGATGAATGGGCCGAAGTTTCCGCCGGTATCGGTTCCTATAACCAGTATCAGGCCTCCGCCTCCTTCGGTGGCGACCTGATCGACGACGCGCTGGGTATCTCCCTGTCGGCAATGTTCCGCGACCAGGATGGTTATGTTTATAACGAGGCGCTGGACAAGGATGTGTTCGGCCAGCGCAGCATGGCTTTGCGCGGCAAGCTGCATTTCTACGGTCGCGAAGGGCTGAAGGCGACGCTGACTGTCACCCGCACCACAGATGATAATGACGGCCCCGCCAACCTGATCCCGGTCACCTGGGCCGGCACCTATCCCACCCAGGCCGCAAATGCCGTCTCCACCAAGGACGCCATTCCGCGTGCCGGTTCACGCTATGTCAGCCTGTCCACGACGGACCCGGATGGCTATACCAACCAGACCGCCGTATCCCTGGATATCACGGCAGAATGGGGTGATGTGACGGTCCGGTCCATCTCCGCTTTTGTCGGCACCGATGACGGGTTCACCTTCGACCTGTCGGGGGGTATCCGCGATCCCGGCGGCAGTTACCGGCCCAACGGCCTGGTGCGCGAAGGCGACAGCCAGACCGACCAGTACAGCCAGGAAATCCAGTTCCAGGGTGATGGGCTCGATGGCAAGTTCAACTGGATCACCGGACTGTATTATTTCCGGGAAGAGAATTTCCAGGTGCTGAATGATGTTCTGGTGCTGGGCCCCGGTTTCTCCCTGCCGGTCCTGCCGCAGACCATCGATAGCACCACGGACAGTTACGCAGCCTTCGTCCAGGGCACCTACGCGATTGATGATCGCCTGTCCCTGACCGGTGGCCTGCGCTACACGAAGGACAAGAAGAAGCTGGATGGCACCATCCAGGATTATCTGCCTTTCGCCCCCGGCCCCACCCCGCAACTGGTGCCCGTGGTGCGCCGGCCCAGCTTCAGTTCATGGTCACCGAAAATCGGTGTCGATTATAAGCTGAATGACGATCTGTTTGCTTATGCCACCGTGTCCCGCGGGTTCAAGGCCGGCGGCTTCAACGGTCTGGCCGTGGCCAGCCCGGTGGTGTTTGGCACCGTCTATGATCCGCAGACCGTGTGGGCCTATGAAGGTGGTTTGAAGGCGACGATGCTGCAAGGCCGGTTGCGCGCCAACCTGTCCGTCTTCCGCAATGATCTGTACGATCTGCAGCAGACGGAGCAGGTGGCCGCCGGCTCTTACGCCATCCGCAATATCGGCAATGCACGGGTTGACGGGGCTGAACTGGAATTGACGCTGAAAGCGGCGGAAGGGCTGGATCTTTTCGCCAATCTCAGCGTGATGGACAACACGTACAAATCCAAGAACCCGCTGTCTGACAGTGCGACATCGGGGGCCAAGCACCTGCCGCTGGTGTCCCCCTGGAGCCTGCAGACCGGCTTCACCTATGAAACACCACGTTTCTGGCAGGATCAGGCCCGTCTGCGCCTGTCCGCCAGCTATCAGTACCAGGATGATTATTATTCCACGGTCGCTAATCTGATCAAAACCGACATGGTTGGATTGGTGAACGGCTCCGTGGCCCTGGTCTCCGACAATGATAGCTGGAGCCTGACATTGGCGGGCAAGAACCTGACCAATGAATCCTATTTCACCACTGCCCCCAGCAACAGCGCTATCGCCGTGGCCGAACCCCGGACCTGGACGCTGACCGCCGGCTACAGGTTCTGACCTTCCTTTCCGTGTTCCAAAAACACGTTCGCCGCACCCCATCCCGCTATTGCGGGGTGGGGTTTTTTATGCGCGCTTAAGGGTAAGCCTTTTCCCTACAAGCATATTTACCGTCTTTTACATTGACCCTCCATCTGGTGGACAGACTATTTTATCCTGGACGCTACCCTGCTATCCGCGATCATCATGGGTTGGTAAGGAAATAGTTTGCACGTCAGGAGGCTGGGTATGGAGAAAGTCAAGCCTGTGCGCGCGATGCTTCGCGTCCTGGATGTTCTTCAGGTGCTGAGCAGCCGTTATGGCGGTACCATCTCCGATGTTTCAAATGCCATCGATTTGCCGCGAACCACCACCTATCGGGTGTTGGAAACGCTGTGTTCGGCGGGTTATGTCACCCGTGATGGTGCTGGCGAACGTTACCGGTTGACGGTGCTGGTGCGGAGCCTGTCAGATGGATATGACGACGAGGCCTGGATTGGCGAGGTCGCACAGCCCATCCTTGCCGACCTGGGTCGGAAGATGATCTGGCCGGTTTCCATCAGTACCAACCGCAGCCACATGATGCTGGTTCGCTGCAATACCGATAAGCAAAGCCCCCTTGCGCTGGAGCGCTATAATGCCGGCGTGCAGGTGTCGATCCTGCGCAGCGCCTCCGGTCGCGCCTTTCTGGCCTTCAGCCCACCGCCGCAGCGTTCCGCCTTGTTGGATATTGCGCTGGGGCTGGGTGCCGACATGGAAGGAGCGGGCCGGCAGCGTGACTTGATCGAAAAGACGCTGGAAGGTGTGCGGGCTGGCGGCTATGCCATTGCGCTCCGCCAATATCGCGGCGAGTCAGCGGCAGCGGTGCCGATTTTCAGCGGCACTCATCTGCTGGGGTGTCTGGGCATGCGCTTCATGGACAAAGCCGTCAATGAAAGCACCTTCGTCGTGCAAAGCCTGCCGATCATGCGGGAGGCCGCCCATGCCATCGGTGAAGCGCACAAGGAATGGAAACAGTCCAACGCCCTGGAATTGCCGGTGGATCGTTGGGACTGGACGCTGGAACGGCGCGTGGAGCATTGAGCACCCGATTGCGACTGGAAAGACCGGCATGCGCTGTTCACCATGTTTTTCCGTCGGACCCTCCACTCTGTGGATTTCCCTAAAATCCTCGCCGGGACGGGCCAGGGGATGGGCGTTAATCCCGTCCGGAAAATCAGAGTTTCCCGGAGGTTTGCATGACGGCACAACGTCTTCCCCGCACCCCCAAACGGCTGGATGCTATTCCTGGCCGCAGCGCCCATGATGAGCAAAATCTGGCGATGATCGTCTCTCTGGCGTCGGAGGTGACCATCCTGCGTGCTCGCCTGGATGCCTGCGAGCGGCTGCTGATCGCCGCCAATATCTTCTCCCCCCACGCGGTCGATACCTTCTCCCCCGACCCGGCGGCACAGCAGGCGCGCGAACATATGCGTCTGCACAGCATGAACAAAATCTTCCGCCCCCTGCAGGAGGCGGCCCTGGCCGATCTGGCGGTCCTGTCTCAACCGGCCGATCCGGAGACACAATTATGAGCGGCATTGTCGAAGCCCGCGCGGCCCAAGCCCATTCCATGATCGCCCTGCCGACGCATGATGAGTTGGTGGAACAGCTTTTTGTCCGTGATCTCAAGCTGTTTGTGGCCCAGACGCTGGAGCCGGTGCAGCAGCAGATCGCCACCCGGCTGGAAGCGACCATCCCACCTCAGTCCACGAATGATCCTGTCGCCGCCCTGCGGGGGCAGATGGAGGAAGTGGAAAGCTTCAAGACCTGGCTCAGCTTGAAGCGGGAAACCCAACGCCAGCTTTGGGCGGCGGTTGAGGATTGTGTGGAGCGGCAGGCGGATGAACTGGAGGCTCTGGCCAGGATTGAAAATCCCAAAGGGTCCCTGACCATTGATCCGGATTTCAAGGCGCCCGCCTATATCACCCATGGCGATATCCATCTGATGCCCGGTGGCAATGCCTATGATGATGGCTCCCTTTTACAGGGTGCGGTCATGGATCGGGGCGGTGCCGTTTATATGTTGGGCCGCAATGGCGGGATGCTGAACGATCTGCGTGGCCAGACCGCGATGGCGCATCTGCTGACCATCGCGCCCGACCTGGAACCCGCGCGCATCCTGGATATGGGCTGTGGCATCGGCACCAGCACGGTGCCAGCCGCCCAATGTTTCCCGCAGGCGGAGGTACATGGCATCGATGTCGGCGGTTCCATGCTGCGCTATGCCCATGCCCGGGCTGAGCATCTGGGAGCCGCCATCCATTTTTCCCGCCAGAATGCGGAGAAGACCAGCTTCGCCGACGCTTCGTTCGATGTCGTCTATAGCTGCGCCACGCTGCATGAAACCTCTCCCGAGGCGCTGGTAAACATCCTGGCGGAAAGCCGGCGTTTGCTGCGGCCAGGGGGGATGGCGATCCATCTGGAAGTGCCGCTGCTGCACACGTTCGGGGATCTTTGGCAGGAATTGTCGGCCGAACTGGAGGCCCAGTACAATAATGAACCGAACTGGCGCGGTGCCCTGTCCGTCGATTACGGGCAATTGATGCGAGCCGCCGGTTTCACGGATGTCCGTACCGGCTATCAGGCCACCGCCTTTAACGCCCGCACTGCACCGAAGAAATTTGGTGACACGTCCGACGGCGTCTTCCGCTCCTGGTTCGTCACTTCCGGCAAGGTTTGATCTGATGAAAACGAATCCTATGTCCCGCCGGGGGGCGTCCTTGCTGTTGGCCGGCGCCCTGCTGGCAGCAAGTGCCAGCCTGCCGCTAACAAGCCCGGCCCTGGCGCAGGAAGCCGCGCCGGTAGAGATCAACCTGGCCGAACTGCGGCAGCGTTATGGCGCCGCAGACGACCATTACGCCACCATTCATGGGGTTGAAATCCGCTATCGCGACGAGGGCAAGGGGCCGGTGCTGGTGCTGCTGCACGGGTCCAGCAGCACTTTGAATTCCTGGGACGGGGTGGTCGCACGGCTGAAGGATCATTACCGTATCATCCGCTATGATCACCCCCCTACCGGCCTGTCCGGACCTGTCAGCGATGCGGTGGCGAAAAGCGGCACACCGCCGGAAGCCTTCGTCGCCGGATTGCTGGACAAGCTGGGTGTTGAAAAGGCAGCACTGTTCGGCACCAGCAGCGGCGGCACCCTGGCTTATTATTTTGCCGCGACATATCCGCAGCGCGTTACCAGCCTGATCCTGGCCAATGCACCGGCAAATTCCGTGGCGGAAGCCAAGATACCGACGACGGCGGCCTTAGATGCAGAGGTGGCACGGGCGCAGAAGATCGGCTATCGCGACCGCCGCTATTGGGAAGTCTATCTTCCCTATCTGTATGGTGACGTGAAACGGCTGACCCCGGAAATTATTGATTATTATCATAAAATAAACCTGCGCCCACCAGAGCCGAACCCCCGGGCGCTTTATGCGTTGAGCGCCAATAAAGAGACGACGATGGCGCGGCTGAAGGCGGTGAGGGCACCGGTCCTGATCTTATGGGGCCAGCGTGATGTGGTTCTGCCCCCCGCAGCCGGCACCGCCCTTTTTGATTATCTGGAAAATGCGGAAAGCCGCTCCATCATCCGCATGGACAGTGTTGGGCATTTCCCGGCGCTGGAATCGCCTGAACAAGTGGCCGATCTGGTCCATGCTTATCTGAACCGGGATCACTGATCCCCTTCTCCCCACCGGGAACCGGTATCCATCCGTTATGTCCCCCGGCGCGCAATAGCGTGCCGGAAAGGCAGCGCTTTGTCCGATGCCTCCAGCCCCGGGTGGGAAATGGAAACAATGACCATGCGCAAGACCGCGATGGGGCTATGTGCCCTTCTCCTCCTGCTGGCTGTATCCTTCCTGGCCTGGTTCATACCGGCAAAATTGGGTTGGCTTGCCACTGACCGCGACGCGATGATCGCCCGCTATGCCCAGCCCCCCTCCCGCTTCATTGAAGTGGATGGCGTGCCCATGCATGTACGGGTGGAGGGCCAGGGACCGGCCCTGCTGATGCTGCACGGCACCGGGGTCAATCTGCATGAATGGGACCCGACGGCCGAACGGCTGAAAACGGATTATACCGTGATCCGGGTCGATTGGCCGCCCTATGGGCTGAGTGGCCCGAACCCCAAGGGCTACACGACGGCTGAAGCCGCCCGGTTGGTGGGGCGGGTTCTGGATGAGCTGGCAGTCGATCATGTGGTGGTGATTGCCACGTCCAACGGCTGCAATGTCGGCCTACAGCTCAATATCGACAATCCGGCCCGCATCCGGGCCATGGCCTTTTCCGTATTGCCGCTGATCCGGCCCAGCCAGACCCGAAAGGTCGATTGGCGACTGCGCCAGTTGATCCCGCTCCACAACAAATGGCTGCCGGATTACCATGCACGCTATTTTTATCAATTGGTTCTACAGGATACGGGTCATCATGGCTGGGAGGTGCCCTCTTACATGGTGCAGATGATGTACGACATGGCCAATCTGCCGGGCGCCATCACCAACCAGCAGGCCTATCTGAAATCCAATGTTGATCTTTTCCAGACGATGGATGTCGGCGCCATGGCTGAACATGTGCGCGTGCCTGTGCTGTTGCAGTGGCCGGAAGAGGATACGGTGATCGCACAAGGTGCTGATGCTTCCGTCCAGCGCTTCACCCAGGCCACCAGCATGACATTGATCCGCTATCCCAATGTCGGCCACTGGCCGATGTGGGAAATTCCGGACCAGTTTGCGGCCGATATCCGGACCTTTCTGAAAGGCCTGCCTGAAGAAACGGTCCCCTGAAGCCACTTCCACGCCACCCTCCAGCAGGTGGACAAGGCAAAGCGGAACGGGCAAGCCCGCACCCGCCAAAGATAAGATTTCGCCACAAAACAAATCACCAAGGCGAAAAACAGGGTCAAGGCACAACACCTTAAAAAGGACGGGTATCTCATGAACAGGATAGACTCTGTGGGTGTCATGGCAAATCGTGCGACACCAGATGCATCCGTGGGTATGTGATGGTTGCCAGCATCACAAGTGACACGGCGTCCGGCCCCTCCCCCGCCACCACCGGGTATCCCACTGCCAGGTCAGCATGGTGGACGGTTGCCATCCTGTTCCTGGCGGCGATTGTCTCCATTATTGATCGCGCGATCATCAATATCGTTGTCGATCCGATGCGCCATGATCTGGGGCTGGTTGATCTTCAGATCAGCCTGCTGCAGGGTCTGGCCTTCGGGCTGTTTTATGCAACGGTCGGCATTCCGCTGGGGCTGGTGGCTGACCGTGTTTCCCGCCGGATGCTGGTCACTGTCGGTATCACGGTCTGGAGCCTGGCCACGGTCGGCGGTGGCTTCGCTTCCTCTTTCGGCGAGATGTTCCTGTCGCGGCTGCTGGTCGGGTTGGGCGAAGCTGCATTGGGCCCGGCAGCAGTATCCCTGATCGCGGATCTTTTCCCCCCGCATAAACGGGGCAAACCGCTCAGCCTGTTCCTGACTGGACAGGCGGTCGCAAACGGGCTCGCCATTTCCCTGACCAGTTTTATCATGGCCGCCGCAGCAGAGGGCCGGTTCCAGGGCATTCCTTATCTGGAAAGTGCAGCGCCCTGGCGTGTCGCGTTCATCGGCTGCGGCCTGCTGGGTCTGTTCGTTTCCGTCTTGATGCTGTCGACCCGGGAACCGCCCCGTGGCGGCCAGAATGGTCAGACGGAAACCATTACGCTCGCGGAAAAGATAGGGTTTCTGCGCCGCAATATTGGTGTCTTCGCCCCGCTCTATCTCGGTTTCGCTTTCTGCTTCCTGGCAGCCTATGGCGCTGCTGGCTGGGCGCCGGCCATGCTGACCCGCGCCTTTGAGGCAACGCCGGCCATGATCGGCACCTGGCTTGGTCCCTTCTCCATGGGCTTTTCCATCATGGGGCCGATGATCGGAGGCATCATGATTGATTATTTCGCCCGGCGTTCCGTGACGATGGCGAAGTTCAACATCCTGATCATGGCCCCCTTCATCGCCATCCCTTCCGCCCTGGCGGTACTGGCGGGAGGTCCGGTCTTCGCCATGTTCCTGGTGGCTTCCAGCAGCGCTGTCTTCGCCGTGCTGGGCACCACGACCTTCGCCACGATCCAATCGATCGTACCAGCGGGCATGCGGGGCAGTGCCGTGGCGCTCAGCGGGTTGGTGAACACATTGATCGGCGCCACGCTGGGGCCGATGTTGATCGCGCTTGCCACCGACCACCTGTTCGGCGAACCGGCCATGGTTGGCTATTCGATCATGCTGGTGGTGATCCCCTCGCTGCTTTGCGGTGTCGCCCTGTTCGCCCTGTCCCGCCGGGCCATGCTGCGCCAGCGGCGTGAACAGGGGGAGGCCGCCAGCCTGATGATGGCGACTGAAGGGGCGCGTGTCGGCCCCTACCGATGAGGCATCGCCCCAACCCCGTCCGGACCCTTTCCAGACCAGAGGTTTCAAACCATGGACAACGATAAGACGGTAGTTGCCATTCTTGATCTGCCGGTGGAGCCGGCCACACCGGAGGCCCTGGCCCCCTTCGGTCATATCCTGGGCCGTGCCGCCGGTGCCAAGGCGGTGCCTGTGGATTTCTACAAGGGGCGCGTCACCATGCGTTACCCGGTCGCGTTCACCTGTGAACATCCCGTGGCCGTGCCATTGGCAACTGTGGATCCGCGCCCCATGGAAGTCCGCTATATGGAGCGGCATTTCCAACATACGCAAACTTTCATTCCGCTGGGTGGCAAGCCCTTCATCGCTGTGATGGCGCCGCCGTCGGAAGGCGAGATGCCGGATCTGACGCAGGTGCGTGCTTTCCTGTTCGATGGCAGTGCCGGCTTCGCCCTGCATCTGGGAACATGGCACGAATTTCCTTTTGCGCTGGAGGAAGGTACCGACCTGATCGTGCTGCTCTCCACCCAGACCGGGTACGACCTGCACCAGCGTGATGCGCTGACGGAAGAAGCCAACGGACCGGACCTGGATAAGAAGGATATCCAGCGACGCACCGGAACCTTGATCCGTTTCAGCGTGCCTGACAGCGCCGCAACGAAATAGCTGACGGGATCGCTGGTTCGATGTGGCTCACCAGGGATCTGAAGGGAAAGAGAGATGCAGGCAAGAAAAAATCTGGACCGGGTCAGCCGTTCGGTCGGCAGTCAGCCGGTCATCTTCAAGGACGCGACCACTGATGCATTGACCGGCATGGTGCTGGCGCTGCTGGGCGAGGTGGCGGTATTGCGCGACCGGCTTGATGCCAATGAAAGGCTGTTGGCTGCCCGCGGCCTCCATGGCCCGGCGGACGTGGATGATTACCGTCCCGATGCCGGCGCCAAGAAGTACCGCACGGTCTATCGACACCTGATGTACGACCGGGTGCTGGGGGTTGGGCGCGACAAGCTGCTGCCGGCGGCCCTGAAGGAACAGCGCGATTATGATGGCGTGCTGTCCGACGTGACAACCGACTGATCCTGAAAGCGGAAGGAGCTTGAGAAAATGGCAGAACATTTCGGGCATGCCGTCATGCCCCAGGCCACCCATGATGAACAGGCGATGGAAGATCACTTCCTGGCCATGCGGCTCTGGACGATCCAGAATATCGACCCGCTGGATAAGCGTTTGGTCAATGAGGTGATCGTGCCGGAGATCGAGGCCAGGACCGGCACCAAGCCGAAATCCAGCGCCCAGATGCGGGACGCCCTGGAGGAGGAGCCTTTTCACCAATATTGGCTCTCGCTCAGCTTTTTCTATCAGGATCAGATCTGGCGCAGCCTGGGTGCCAGCATAGACCGGCAATATGCCGATCTGGCCGCCGCGATCGACAGCCAGGCGCAGACGCCACGTGGTTCGCTGACACTGGACCCTACCCTGCCCATCCCGCGCTATATCGAAGCGTTCGACCATCATCGTATGCCCGGCAGCTACCATGTCGATACGGCCGACACGGATTTCCGGGCCGGGGCGTTGTATGATCGGTTTGCTTCCACCTATCTGCGCAACCTGAATGGCGGTTGGCGCAATGATGGGCGGGGCCAGACCCTGGTGGCGCATATCAAGGACTTCCACCCCGATTTCGCGCCAAAACGTATCCTGGATTTGGGCTGTTCGGTGGGGCACAGTACCTGCGCCATTGCCGCAGCCTTCCCCAACGCCGAAATCCACGCCATTGATGTCGGCGCACCGATGCTCCGCTATGGGCATGCGCGGGCGGAAGCGATGGGCCAGACTATCCATTTCAGCCAGCAGAATGCCGAGCGCACCAATTTTGCCGATGGCAGTTTCGACCTGATCACCTCATCCGCGCTGCTGCACGAAACATCGGCCAAGGCCATGCGCAACATCTTCGCCGAATGCCACCGGTTGTTGCGGCCTGGCGGGATCATGGTGCATGTCGAGGTGCCGCCCCGGCAGGAGCATCTGGGCCTGTGGGAGCAGATGCGCTGCGATTTTGAGGCCCATTACAATAACGAGCCCTTCATGGCCGCCCTCAGCCGGGTGGATTATGTGAAAGTCTCCGTCGATGCCGGCTTCAATGCCGGTGATGTGCTGGTCGGCTATCGCAAGGGTGTGGCGCAGGCCCACGCCAATCGCGATGACTTCTTCACCGAGGGTGACCCGGAAGGCCGTACCCTGCTGGGAAGCTGGTACGTGTGTTCCGCTGTGAAACATCCCAGCACCCATTGATTAGGCATCAAGCGGGTGCCGGCGGGCTTCCGTCACCCGCTTGACGCAATCATCCCTGCGATACGGAGATTAAGCAGCCTGTCTTCACGACCAGGCTACAGAGGATTTTTGCGTCGCAACAAAAATATGTCCGGACAAAACTTTTATTATTGGCGATGATTGATGCCTGGGCATCCTTAAGAAAGGGATGCCTCCACCTGACGGACAAGCCTCACCAGATTATTGCGACGCACACCGAAACAGTTAATCGTCAACAAGGTTTCGGCAGCAGTAGAGCGCCAGAAAAACCAAAAGCGATCCGGGTACAGGCATCGCTTACGGCGCGTGCCAGAGACTTTCCAAAAAATAAAATATCTATGCTGAACAGGAGGTTCTTATGAGGACTGGGGCAGTTCACCCTGTTACGGGTTTGGGTATGCGCTTCGGTGCGGTTTCCCTTATTGCCATGACGACTGCACTCTGCCTTGTCGGGGGTGCATCGGGCCAGACAGCCGGCGGGTCGGCTGATGGCGGTGACAGTTTTGTGCTGGAGGAAATCATCGTCACCGCGCGTAAGCGTGCGGAAGACATGCTGAAGACCCCGGTGGCTGTCAGCGTTCTGACCAGCGAGGCGATCGAACAGCGCGGCATCGTATCCGTCGCCGATATCGGCACCTTCTCCCCCGGCGTGAATGTCTCCAACAATCAGGCCGGCCGCAACGACCGTTCCTTCCAGCAGATCATCATTCGCGGCTTCAGCCCGTCTGCCCCTGATGTGGCCACGGTCGCCACTTTTATTGATGGCGTGCCTGTCGCGTCGGCCACGGCGGTCAACAATATCTCTGATCCGGCGCGGATCGAGGTTTTGAAAGGGCCTCAGAGCGCCTATTTCGGCCGCAATACCTTCGCCGGTGCCGTCAATGTGGTGAACAAGGAACCGGGTGACGAGTTTGGCGGCAATGTTACCGGCATGATCGGCACCCGCGATAATTACCGCATCCGTGCCGATGTTGAAGGCCCGATCCTGGGGGATAAGCTGACCTTCCGCGCCAGTGGCAACCGCTTCTCCAAGGATGGTTCTTATAAGAACGGCTTCAATAACAGCGAAACCCTGGGCGACCAGGAAACCACCAGCGGCACCTTGCTGCTGGTCGCCAAGCCCATCGAAGGGTTGACCATCAAGGCCTTCGGCCTGTTGTCGGAAGATGAGGATGGCCCGTCCGCGCAGGGTTTCATCCCCGCCTATACGGTGACGAACGCCAATGGGCAGGTCGTTCTGCAAAGTCAGTCAAACTGCACCCTGACCGGCTCCACCTCCGCTGTGCAGGGGGCGGGACAGGTGCGGATGAATCCGTTCTTCTGCGGTACGGCACCGAAGCTTATCCCCGGCCAAAGCCCGTCGATGACCTCCATTAACGACAGCTATATCAAGAACTTCCTGGCTCAGTCGCGGAACCGCTTCATCTCCCCCTCTGATGGTGTGCAGGGATATGGTCTGGTGCGCCGCTATACCCATGGCCATATCACGGCTGATTACGAAATTCCGGATACCGATTTCACCGTCTCCTATCTGGGTGGCACCAACCATGAGCGCTACAGCGCCCTGGTCGATCTGGATAATTATGGCGATATCTCCATTGCCAATAATGGCTTTGGCTCCGTTCCCGCCGGTGCCCGCAGTTACTTCGATTATCCGTTCCTGGTCGAGCGCAAGAGCAAGGATTATTCCCACGAACTGCGCTTGGGCTATGATGGCGGTGGTGCGCTCCGCTTTATCACCGGCGCCAATTATATGAATGCTGAGACCATCAGCGGCAATGGCGGTGGTAACGGCGCCCTTGGAACGACGGTATTCTTCAACGCCAATGGCAAGACGCGGTCCCGGACGATCAGTGCCTTTTATGGCATTACCTATCAGGTGCTGGACGATCTCAGCTTCAGCGCCGAAGGCCGCTACCAGGTTGACAAGCTTTACGCCTATGCCCAGCCGACCGGCTACACGGCCACGACCAGCGTCTTCCTGCCAGCCGGCTTTTATCCCGGTGGCTCCCTGCTGCTGAGCGAGGATTTCAAGAATTTCATGCCGCGTTTCATCGCGCAGTATGACTTGAACGATGATGTGATGGTCTACGCATCCTATGCCAAGGGTGTGAATCCGGCCCGGTTCAACACCAGCTTCCTGACCGCCACCGCTGCCGCACAGCGCGCTGCCGCGGCCGGTGGCCTGCAGATCGGCATTGAACCGGAAAAGGTGACCAATTACGAAATCGGCATGAAAGGCCGGTTGTTCAACGGCCGTATGCAGTTCGCCCTTGATGGCTATTTCGCCCAGTGGCGCAACCAGATCAACCAAAGCTCTTTCCCGCTGGTCGATCCCGATACCAATGCCGCGCAGATCGTGACCGGCTATATCAATAGCGGCAGCGTCGATATCAAAGGTCTGGAACTGGATGGCAACTACCAGTTACTGGGCAATGTGCGGATGAACTTTGCCGGTGCCATCACCGACACCAAGATCAAGGATTACCGCGCCGCCCAGGTCAGCCAGTTGACCGGTATCTTCGATTTCAGCGGCAAGGAGATGCCGAATACGTCGAAATATTCCGCCAGCGCCGGCCTGCAATATAGCGGCGATTTCGGGGAATCCTTCGATGGGGCATGGTTTGCCCGCGCTGATTACAGCTTCAAATCCGGCGTCTGGTCGAATGCGGCCAATGTGGTGAAAACGCCCGATCTGCATATGGTGAATGTGCGGATGGGCGCCAGCCAGGGGCCGGTATCGATCGATCTGTTCGTCAACAATCTGTTCGATACCCAGCGCTACACCTCGATTAACGACCAGTTCGTCTTCACCAACAATTTTGCTTACACGACCTATCTGTCTGCCCTGGTTGTCGGTCTTCCCGAACGGCGCACCATGGGTTTGCAGATGAAATACAGCTTCTAACGCTCCCGGTCGGGAGGCGGGCGGCTCCCCGTGTTTCAGGGCCGCCCTTCCCTCTCACCTTCTGGCGGGTGGCTTTCCCCTCGGTGGCCATCCGCCCTTTTTCCCTTACCCCGCCTTGTGGCGTGTCAATCCCTGAAGGCAAACCGTCCATGACCGTGCCCATTTTCCGCGCTTATATCGGGGGGCCCGGCCGGCAGATCCATTATCGCCGGGCGGGCCCGGCTGATGGAATCGGGGCAAAACGGCCCCTGGTCCTGTTCCACCAGAACCCCGCCTCCTCCCTTGAATATGAAGGGTTGATGCGGGTGATGGGATACGACCGTCTGGTGATCGCGTTGGACATGCCGGGTTACGGGCAGTCCGACCCGCCCCAGGCGCCGCTTGGCATCAAAGGTTACGCGGAACAACTTGTGCGCACCTTGCCCGACCTGGGCGTGAACGAGGCGATGGGCTGCGATGTCTATGGTTTCCACACCGGCGCTTTGGTGGCGGTTGAAGCGGCCTTGCTGCGCCCCGGCCTGATCCGGCACCTCGCTTTGACCGGGCTGCCCATGCGCGATCCGCAGGAACGGGCGGAACGGTTGCGACAAGCCCAGGAAACTCCCGGCCTTGATGAGGATGGCACGCATATTCTCGCCACAGCCAAGGCCCTTTGGGATTATGTGGTCAAGGTGCGGACAGCCGGGGTTGGCCTTTCCCATGCGGCGCGGGCCTGGTACGACAAGCTGGCAGCGCTTGACCATATGCACTGGGCCTATCTCGGTGTCTGGGGTTTCGAATATGAAAACCGCCTGCCGCTTCTGAACCAGCCAACATTGCTGTTGCAGCCGCACGAGGATATCTGGCGCCAATCCGTCGCAGCGGCGCACCTGATCCCGAACCATCGCATTGTCGAAATGCCGGATTTCAACCGGGACATTTTCGACCTTCCTGATGCCGTTGCAGGCATCGCTGCCCATCTGCGCGACTTTTTTGATCTGCCCGTTTCCAGGAGCCTATGATGAACGCCCCCGCCCACATCACGCCTTCCAGTGATATCCTGCCCATGGCCAGGATATCGCATTCGGTCATGGAACCGGCCTTCCTGGCGTCGGAGGTGGCAAAGCGCTATCCCATCGTGGGGCCGGTCACCGCCTTCCTGCTCTATCGCGGGATGAACGATGTCTATCTGGTTCAGGGATCACAGGAACGGTTTGCCCTGCGCGTCTGGCGGAAGACCTATCGCGGCGTGGACGAGGTCGCTACCGAACTGAATTTCCTGGATTATCTGCGCAGCCAGGGTTTCCCCGCCTCTGCTGGTGTCCGCACCAGGGATGGGGCGCTTTACTTCAAGCTGGATTCCCCGGAAGGGCCGCGCGCCCTGGCCCTTTACGAATGGGCGCCAGGCAAGAAATTCACCGACCAGATGGACATCCCGATGGCGGAGAAGATCGGCGCCCAGTTTGCGCGGATGCATCTGCACGGGCTCGATTATCAGGGTGACCGCCCCTTCGCCATGGATAATGTCGTTCGTTTCAAGGTGACGGTGCCAGCCCTGCTGGACTTCGTATATGACCGGCCGGACGACTTGCGTGACTATGCCATCATCTGTGAAAGGCTGGCGCAGCGCCTGATGGATATAAGGGCAGAGAATGTGCCGATGGGCATCTGCCATTGCGATTTCCATTCCAGCAATGTCCATGTCGACGAAACCGGTCGCATCACCCTGCTGGATTTTGATGGCACGGGTGAAGATTACCTGATGCAAGACGTGAAGAATTTCGTCTGGGGCAACCTGTTCTATGGCTTCTCCCCGGATTACGGCACGGCGTTTGAGCGTGGCTATGAAAGCGTGCGCCCCTTCACCGACGATGAAAAGCGTCATGGCGAATTATTCTTGATGACCAAGGCCTTCCGCCTTCTTGCCGGCATGGCGGAATCCTCTGCCGCCGTCGGGCGTGGCACGCTGCGCTTCCGTAACCTGGATTGGCTGGGCGATTATATCAAGTCGCGCGCCCGTCCACTGGGGCTGCTGTAACGCCCCCGATGCGCCGGAGCTTAGCCTATGGATGACCATGCCGCACTGAAGGCGCATGACGAGGAACTGTTCACCGGGTTGCGGGCGGGCGGGCCGATCAACCTGCCCCGCGCCTATGAAGTCATGGACCGGTTCGGGGTGAATGGTCTGGTACTGGGTGATCCGCTGAACGTGTTCCATCTGTTGGGCTATTGGCCACAGATCGGCATCACCCGGCAGGGGCAGCCACCGACCAGCTTCGCCATCCTGTCCCGCAACCCGGATCTGGCGCCGGCCATCGTCACTTCGCATTTTATCTATTACTACACCTTCGCCGATGGCGGACCCCGGGAGTGGTTGGCCAGTTACCTGTTCCAGGATGCCGGTGATGGGGGGGAGGTCCGGCAGGTTCCCGCCTTTACCGGCTTCTTTGCGGATAAGGGTGCAGCCCCGCTGTCGGGGGTGGAAGTGCGGCGGCAGATTCTAACCGATACCGCCATCGCACAGCGCGCCATTTTCGCCGATGCTGGGGGCGCCCTGGTCCGGGCCTTGCGTGACATGGGCCTGTGGCAAGGCTGTATCGCTTATGATCACGAGATCACGCGGCTGGTCTGCGATCATCATCAACGGCCCGGCCGCCTGACCCCAGCGGACAATCTGCTGCGCTGGATACGGGTGGTGAAATCACCGCTGGAACTGGCATTGATGCGCCGGGGGGCCGAAGCCAATGCCGCGGCCGTCAATGCCGTCATCGGCAAGGTGCGAGCCGGTGCCAGCTACCGCGACCTGCGATCGCTGTTCGCCCAGGAAAGTGCGATACGCGGCAACCGCGCTGTGTTCATGACCATCGACCGCGTCTCCTCCGACTTGCCCGGCGACGACCGGGTACGCGACGGACAATCCCTGTTCTTCGATGGGGTCGGGCATTTTCAGCATTACCATGGTGATTATGCCCGTACCGTCTTTGTCGGAGAGCCGAATCCCGCCGCCCGTCGTGCTGCCCAGGCGGCGGAGGCGGGATGGAAGGCGATCCGCGATCAGTTGCGCCCCGGCCTGCGCTTCTCTGACGTCACCCGCATCGGGATGGAGACATTGCGCAAAACCGGTGCCGCCGGCCTTGTCACGTTCGGCCCTCACAGTGTGGGGCTGATGCACACGGACGAGCCGGGGGAAATGCGGGGCGGGTTCTACGGCAAGAACGATCTGCTGCTGGAGGAGAACATGATCCTCAGCGTCGATTGCCCCTCCTTGGATACCGGTATCGGCGGCTCCGTCCATATCGAGGATCTGGTGGTGATTACCCGCGACGGCGCAGCGCCGATCCACCCCTTGGGCAAACATGTCATCACGATTTGAGGCATCCCCATGTATCTGTCGATCAGCATTGATGTCCCGGATGGGGACAAGAATGGGTTTGCCGGTTTGGTCCGGCAGACCGACCGGATCGAGAAGGCCAAGGCCGATTTCGTCATCCTGGCACGGGAGTTGTCCAAAGGACGACTGGCACCGGGGCGGGTGGAAGCGGTGGTGACACTGCCCTGGATTACCGGCCGGCTGGTCACGCCGGTGGTCGCCGCTGCCATCCCGGCATTGCATTCCGTGCCCTTCCATATCGCGCGCGCCTTATCGGCAGCGGATTTCCTTTCTTCCGGGCGGGCCGCCTGGATGCCACTGCTGGCAGGGGGAGAGCGTTTTGATAACGCCTATGGTGCCGGCTACCGCTTGGCGTCCGCAGAACAGCCGGCGAAGTACGCGGATTTCATCCGCGCCACCCGCGCCCTGTGGGACAGTTGGGACCAGGATGCCCTGATCATCAATCCGGGAAGCGGTGCCTATCTGGATAGTGCCAAGGTGCGCCGTGTCGATTATCGCGGCCCCTATTTCACCACGATGGGACCACTGAACGCGGCCCGTCCCCCGCAGGGTTATCCCCTGCTGCTGCGCGATCTGGATGACCTGCTGCACAGCGGCGTGGCGGCGGATGTGGTGCTGGCCAGCCCCGACCGGCTGGCACAGGCCGACAAGGGTGCAGTGCGGCTGGTCAAGGTGACGGTGGAAACACTGGATGCCAGCCTGGGGCTGGTGCGTGACGGTAAGGCCGACGGACTGCACCTGATGGGGGCGAATGCGCTGGATATGCTGGAATCGCTCCGCAGTTGGGTCGTTCCCCCGCCTTATCTCGGTGCCACCGCGCGTGAGCGTCTGGGCTTGCGCCGTCCTATCAACCCCCATTCGCAGAAGGGTGCCGCCTGATGTCACGCGAGAATGGTAGATTGCATCTCTGGGCTTTTCTGCAGGGTATCGGCTTTTTCCCCGGCGGCTGGCGCGCGCCCGATGCCTCGCCGCGCGCCGTGTTCCAGCGTGAATATTACGAGCATGTCGCGCGGCTGGTCGATGATGCCTGTTTCGATGCCATTGTCTTTGGTGACCAGTTGCAGGGGCGCGATGCCGCTGGCCGTACACCAAGCCGGCTGGCTATCCCGACCCTTGACCCGTTCACCCTGCTGTCGGTGATGGCGGGGGTAACCCGGCATGTCGGGTTGGTTGCCACCGTTTCCACCACCTATAATGAGCCGGCGGAGGTGGCGGCAAAGTTTGCAGCCCTGAACATGGTCAGCCAGGGCCGTGCCGGCTGGAACATCGTCACCACGGTCCATCCCAATTCGCCCTGGAATTTCGGTGCTCCGGACCTGCTGGAAAAATCCCTGCGCTATGACCGGGCCAAGGCTTTCGTAGATGCAGCGGAAGTGTTCTGGCGCGATGCGGCGGGCATGGATGATCCACATCGTCAGGCCGGTCTGCATAACCGCTGGTTCGATATTGACGGCACACTGGATTTCCCCACCGCGCCGCAATACCGGCCCGTACTGGTGCAGGCAGGCCAGTCGCCCGATGGGCGCAATTTCGCCGCGCAAACGGCGGAAGCCATTTTCTGCCCGGCCCCGACGATAGAGGCCGGTCGCGATTATCGTGACGATATCCGTGAACGGGCACGCGGTTTTGGGCGTGATCCGGATGGCATCCTGATCATGCCCGGTCTCGCCTTCATCCTGGGCAGCACGGAGGAGGAGGCACAGCGCAAGCATGCGCTGATGCTGGAACTGGCCGATGACGGGCTGTGTATTGAGTATCTGAGTGAATCCATCGGCTATGATCTGACCCGGCATCCGGCCGAAGGCCCCTTCCCCCTGGAACAGATCTGCGCTGAATGTGAATTCCCGGCCGGCGATGTGCGCCGCATGCTGGCACCAGCAGCCGAGAGCGGGCAGAGCATTGCCGATTTCTGCCGTGCCTATGCCCGCAAACCGCGTGGGCATGCCATCTTCGTCGGCACGCCGGACCAGTTAGCTGACCGGATGGAGACCTGGATTGATGCCGGGGCCTGTGATGGCTTCACCCTGCAGCCCGGATATATGCCGACGGAACTGGAACTGTTCTGCGCCCATGTGGTGCCGCTGCTGCAGGCGCGCGGCCTGCTGCGCCGGCAGTATCAGGGCACGACATTGCGCGATCATCTGGCAGTGGGGGCCGGGGCATGACAAACATGACCATCGACCGCGCCTTTGTGCGCATCGCCGAGGGGCAGGTGCATCTGCGCCAGATCATGGTGGAGAATGCGGCCAAGCCGCCGCTTTTCCTGCTCCATGCCTCGCCCACCTCCTCGCGCTGGATGGAACCGCTGATGCGGGGCATCGCGCCGTCCGGGCGCAACGTGATCGCGCCCGACACGCTGGGCAACGGGGATTCCCCCGTTCCAGCCGTCGCGGACCCGGACATTCCCTATTTTGCCGACAGCATCCTGCGTCTGGCCGATGCCATGGGGATCGGGGAGTTCGATGTCTATGGCAGCCATACCGGCGCCCGCACGGCCTGTGAACTGGCAGCCATGGCACCGGGCCGGGTACGTCATGCGGTTCTGGACGGGATCAAGGAATATGACGAGGAGACGCGCCAGTCGATCCTGGCCCATTACGCGCCCACCAAAGAGCCGGACGATTACGGCGCGCAGTTCCTTTGGGCCTTCCATTTCATCCGTGATCAGGCGCTGTATTTCCCGCATTTCATGCGCGATCCGGAACATCGCCTGCCCGGCCACATGCCGCCGGCCCGCGTGCTGCACGATGCCGCCCTGGATGTGCTGAAGGCATTGGACAGCTACGCCCTGCCCTACCTGGCCGCTTTCCGTTACCGGCCGCTGGAGCGGATGGCGCAGATCACCTGCCCGGTTCTGTTGCTGAAGGCGGAACGCGAACTGGCGGTGCTGAACGCCGCCGTGGATGACGCGGCCGCCCGGCTGAAACAAGGCCATGTCGCCGCCGTCGGGCCGGACCCGGACAGCAAGGCCAAGGCCATCATCGCCTTCCTGGAAGGAACCGGCGCATGAGCAGCAGTGACGCGGGTCATGATCGCCTGCCCTTGAAGGTCTGTCTGGGCTTCGGTGTCGGCACCATCGGCGTGTCGATCATGCTGAATGCCGTCACCGCCTATTTCCCGGCCTATATGTCGACAGTGCTGGGTAAAAGCACGGAACTGGCCGGCTATCTGCTGATGGCCTCCAAGCTCTATGACGCCTTTGCCGATATCGTCATCGGCATGATGAGCGACCGGACCCGCAGCCGCTGGGGCCGCCGCCGGCCTTTCCTGCTGGCGGGTGGATTGGTTTCCGCCCTCTCCTTCCTGATGATCTTCACAGCACCGGAGATGGGGGACACGGCGCTGATGATCTATATGCTGCTGGCATTGATCATCTATTCCACCGGCTATTCCCTGTTCAACGTGCCCTATATGGCGATGCCATCGGAAATGACGGCCTCGCCCTATGAACGGTCGCGCCTGTTGTCCTTCCGGACAATCTTTGTCTCACTAGGGCAGATCCTGGCCATGGCGGGCACGGCGGCACTGATCTCCCGCAGCGGGGGCGGGGCGGAAGGCTATATGGTGATGGGCTGGGTGATCGCGCTGGTGATCGGCACCACCATGATCTTGTCCTTCTTCGGCACGGCCAGGGCGCCGGTGGTGGGCGTGGACCCTGCCCATGTCGCACCGTTGCAGGGCGGTGACTGGAAGACCGTGCTGAAAAACCGGCCCTTCTGCCTGCTGATGGCGGCCAAGGTCTGCCAGTTTCTGGCCTTTGCAAGCCTTGCCACCACCAGCCTGCTTTTCATGCTGAATGTGCTTAATCTCGGCTATGCCGGGCAGGTTCAGCTTGCTCTGGCCCAGAATATTGCCTGTGGTCTGTCCATGCCGGGCTGGCTGTGGATGGAACGGCGGATGGGCAAGCGCAACGCTTATCTGATCGGCATCGCCCTGATGTCCCTGGCAGCGTTGAGCTGGCTGCTGGTCGGCCCTGGCGGCGTCAGTGTGACGGGCCTGATCCTGCGTGGGATCGGTGCCGGCATCGGCGCTGGCGGTATGATCCTGCTATCCATATCCATGCTGGCCGACGCCCTGGCCCATGACCGCCACCTGACAGGCCTGCGTCGCGAAGGGCTGCTGTCCAGCATCATGGCAGTGATCGAGAAGGCGGCCTTCGCTATCGGCGTTGCCCTGGTCGGCATTCTGCTGAACATGGCGCAATATGTACCCACCCGCAACGGGGCGCTGGTTCAACAGCCTGATAGTGCCATCACCGCTCTTTATGCGGGTTATGTATTGATCCCGACACTGCTGTTCCTGTGCAATGCCGGTTTCATCTGGTTCTATACCTTAGGCGGGCGGAGCCCGGCTTTTGCCAAACCGGCGGGGGTGGCGCCTTGATCCCGGCCCTCATTTAGGGACCCTTGGGCGCCATACCTTCACACCCCTAATTCTCCTGCCGCAATGGCGCACAAGGCGGAAGGTTTAACGACTGTCACCTTATCCTTGATCAGATCATAGACTGCCTGCACCATTTCCAGCGGTCGGCAATCATTCCCCCAGGCGTTCACATGGATCAGGTACTGGGCGGGCCCTGGCCCTGTGCCCAGTATCTGGTGCACCACCTGTGTGACATTGCCGCTGAGATTGATGCTAGCCGGAATGATTGCCTTGCCATTGCAAGATAAAGGCGATGTCGTCAGCGGCACCACCCAGGGCGAATAGGATGTGTAAAGGACACCCTTTACCGAAGGTTGCTTCGTATAACCCTGTAGATAAGGTTTGTCGGGGAATTTATTGCCGAAGACCTCAACCAGGTCGATGCCGGCCTCCGCCATGAACTCGTCGGTCTGGGACAGGAACTCCTTGAAGCCTTCGTTGAACGCAATATCCTCAAAGCAATAGCCGATGCCGGACGCGCCACAGATGATTTCATCCTGCGCTGTCATGGTATCGATATAATAATTCCAGACCGTGGGCGCCAGCCGGTACAAGGCGGGGGAAAATGTCCAGCCTAAGGGAATTGCCCCGCGTGACGGGCTGCCCCACCAGGCATCATGGTCGCCCCGGTTCAACAGCCATTGCAGATCATCGCCATCCGACAGGACAAAGGCGACATGGATATCCGTCCTGGCATCTGCGCCTGATGTCGGTTCAGAGGGCGGGCCAGGGATCACCGGCACGGGTATGGGATCAACATCCAGCCCTCCCAGGGTGGACAGGTTGAAGGCCGTTTCGGACGGGATGTGATAGGCCCCATGGGTGGCGATCGACTGAACAAAATTCTTCTTGTCCAGGCAGTTCATCGGGCTACCGCCATAGATGGCGGCCGGCGCATTCAGCAAGGGCAGCAGCATGTTCCGCTGATCGGCGCCATGCATCACCACAGCCCCGTTGGCCACCGCGAAATCGCGGATACCCCAGAGCTGGGAGGGGCTTAATTCAACGGCCATTTCCGGGTTGATGGCGGACCAATATTGCCCCAGGAAATCGCAGAACTGCCAGCCCCGGACATCGGCCACCTGCTCATATCCCAGCCGGTTCATCGGTCCCTGCAACGAAATATCGACGGGTAATGCCTGCAGGATGCCAGCCAGGGAGGTAGCGATATTGACCGATTCAGGATGATTGGCGATGTCGCACAGGATATAGCCCTGGATTTCGGGATAGCGCTCCAGCAGCAGCCAGGGCTCGGGCAGATAATCCCGCGGCAGATCGATATCCTGCAACCACTGATGCGAGGCCATGGGGTAAAAAGGGATATTCTTGAAATTGTCGGCGATGCAGTAAATCGGGTTTGCGCCCAGGCTGGCCAGCCCCTGCAGGCCGGCAAACATCAACCGCTCGGCCGGCGACAAATCAGAGAAAACGGCGTGCGGAATCACATTCAGGGAAGAAAAGGGGATGGTCTTCTCCTGCGTCCCGCTATCGGACGCACCGGACATCAGGGAGCGGGGCCGTAGATTGATAGCCGGGTTCCCCGCCCAGGGGGCGGCCCAGAACTGGCGGCTTTCAATCCGGCGCTTTTGTGCCCTAATCATGGGACCAGAACCGACGGCTTAGCTTCATCATCATCCCCGCTCTCACGCACCGGACAGAAGGGGCGTGGGGCCTGCATGACCCCGTGGGCACAGAACAGACGCCTGTGTGCAGTGCCACTGCCAAGTCTCCCTTCAGCAGGTTTTGTGCCAACCGGGATTTCCTTGGATTTAAAGGAATTGATGTGTCCGCCGGGCCTGGTCATGGGGTGTCCGGACACAGCGGACATGTCGGACACTGTGTCCGGTGTCCACGGCGGACAATTTGTCGAACGCGGCTTGTTTGCGAAAAAGAAAAAGCCGGGCGCTTCCCCCGCGCCCGGCTTTCCATTCCCCCAGTTTTACCGGCGGCTTACGCCGGTATATGGCCTTCACTGTTGGCCAGATACCAGCGGGCCAATTCCTCACGCGTTGGCCACCAGACATCGTCCAGGCTCTTCGCATATTCCAGGAACTCGCGCAGGCCGCGGATACGGTAGGCGCGCCCGGTGACATGGGGGTGCAGGCCCACATTCATCAGCTTGGCGGTTTTCGCCCCTTCCTGGCGCAACACCGACAATTCCTCGATCAAGGTATCGCGGAAAGCATCGGTGGTCAGGTTACGGCGGGTCAGCAGCGTGAAATCATTGATCTCGTTGGAATAGGGCACCGAGAGCAAAGGCCCGTTTTCCGTCTGCAAAGGATAGGGCTGATCATCATTCATGATGTCGCAATAGAACAGGAAGCCCTGTTCAGCCAGGATGCCCGCCGTGTTCAACGTGCCCCGGAGCGATGAAGACAGCCAGCCCACCGGGCGGCGGCCGACATGTCGCTCATACATTTCAATGGAACGCAGGATGACATCGCGTTCCTTCACCGGGTCCTTGGCGAAATTGGTCAGCAGCTCGCCCTGTTCGTAATTATGGGCCAGCAACTCCCAGCCGCGCTCCAGGCAGGCATCGACCATCGCCTTGCGGCGTTCAAACGTGACGGCGTTGGTGGTGCAGCTTGCCTTCACGCCCATTTCATCGAACAGGTCATACAGCCGCCAGATGCCGACGCGCTGGCCATATTCACGCCAGGTGAAATTGGGGAAGTCGGGCGTGTCGCCGGGCAGCACATCGGGCAGGATGGCCGGACCGCCGGCATAGTATGGCTTGTCCGTGTCCTTGGTCAGGTCCCAGGTTTCCAGGTTGAAGGTCAGGATCAGCGCGACCTTCTTGCCATCGGGCCAGCGCAGCGGGCCGCGCTTGGGCATCGGCACATAATCATAGCTCAGCATGGATCAGAATTCCTCCAGCAGGCGGCCGAAGCCGTAGACCTTGTCCTGGATACCGTTGGCGCGCAGGGCGTGCCAATAGGTGGCAGTGTTGATGGCGATGACGGGCTTGCCCAACCACATCTCCGCCGCTGCCGCCAGTTTCACCATCGACAGGTTGGTGCCGACCTGCAGGATGGCATCCACATCGTCGCCATCCAACTGCTTCAGCACCTCGCGCAGCCGGTCGGTACCGACCTGGGCGATGGAAGTCCAGGACGGGCATTGCAGCGGCACGTCGCGCACCGTCTCATACCCATAATCGGACAGGAAATTCCGGACATGCTCGTTCGCCACCGGGTAATAGGGCGACACGAACGCCACCTTCTTCACGCCGCCATAAGCGGCGATGGCAGCAGCCAGCGATTCCGAGCCGGTGGAAAGATAAACCCCGCTGATTTCCCGGATCTGGCGGCGGAACTTGGCCGCCCCTTCCGCACCACCATAGAAAGTGATGGCGGACATGCCCATGACCAGATAATCGGGATTGCAGGTCATGACCGATTTAACGGCATCAACCGTATTGTTGGCGATTTCCTGCGTGCCGGCCAGGAAGCTCTCATTGCTGATCGCCTGGGCGTTGGACACAATGATGCGGCTGTAATGGTTGGTCACGCCCGCCGGACGCATATCGTCGAAATCAGGCTGCACCGTCGTGTTGGTGCTGGGCCCCAGCACGCCGAACAGCTTGCGCCAACCGCGACTGTCCTTGGCTTCGCTCTGCATGGTCTATCCTTCCACGGATGGGAATGGGTCAGTCGATGGCGGCGGCGTCGGCAAGGCTCTGGAACATGGCCTGACGCAGCAGGAACTGGCGGCGCTTTTCCGGATCATTACGGGTGGCCATCAGCTCGTCGCGCCGCTTCTCCTGCGCGCTGGCATGGCCTTCCTTCATCATCTCCATGGTCTGGATCGTCTGCGCCTGCACAAAACTGCGGGCCGCCCCGCTGCGCTGACGGCTGAACTGGTCCAGCGTGCCGTGATCCTCACCCTGCTTGATCACCCGGGTCAGGCGCTGGCAGAGATTATAGGCATCATGGATGCCGCTATTCATGCCGAAGCCGCCCAGCGGGTTGTTCAGATGCGCGCTGTCGCCAACCAACAAGGCACGACCCTCGCGGAAGCGTTGTGCCACCCGCTGGTGCATACGGTAGATGGTGCGATGGTGGGTCTTGATGCCGGTCTTGCCGATCAGACGCTGGAACACCCGGTCGCGATTTTCGTCGGACACAAGCTGCGCATCGGAGGATTCCGGATCGGCCGGCAGCAGGATGCGCCAGACCGACGGCACGCGCAGCAGAACAAGCCACTCCTCCGGATCGGCCACATAATTCACATGGGCCAGATTGGGGAAGTAATCTTCCAGCGGTTCCTCTGTCGACAGGCAGAGGAACTTCTCCGGATAGGTGAAGCCTTCAAACCCGATGCCCGACCATTTGCGCACGGCGGAGTTGGCGCCATCGGCGCCGATCAACCAGTCGGCGCGGACTTTCTCGATCGCATAAGGCGTCTCGAACGCCAGATCGACACCGGTATCATCTTGGTTTACATAAACCAGACGACTGTTGAAGCGTACTTCTGCCTTGGGATGGGCTTCCAGCTTTTCCGCCAGGGCGCGGGCCAGATGATACTGCTCGCACTGCAGGCGATAGGGATAGCGGGTGATATCTGCCAGTTCACCCAGATCAAAATCCACCACCTGCCCCGTGCGGCGGTCGCGATAATGATAGATCGGCGCCTTCAACCCCTTGTCCAGCAGGAAGGGGGTGATTTCCAGTTCGTCCAGCATTTCCAGCGTGGGCGGATGGAACGTGGACGCCCGCAGATCCTGCGCGCAGTCAGCCCCCGCCTCCAGCACCAGCACGTCGATGCCCTGGCGGGCCAGATAATATGCGGCGACCGTGCCAACGGGGCCGGCGCCGGCGATCACCACCTGCGTTCGGATCATGGGTTGAACCTTTCTATTTATATCGGGGATGTCAGTTGGTGACCCGGCGCAGATACGCGATCAGCGCGTCACGGTCGGCCTTGTCGGGGATGCCGACAAAAGCCATGGTCGTGCCGCTGATCAACGATGTCGGGCGCGTCAGCCAGGCATCCATTGTCTCTTCGTTCCACACGACGCTGCTTTCACGCATGGCGTCGGAATATTTGAACTGCTCAACATGCCCGGCCTTCTGCCCCCAGAAGCCGTGCAGGTTTGGACCGACCTTATTGGGCTTGCCGGCTGCCACCTCATGGCAGGTGCGGCATCGCAGGAACAACCGCTCCCCCTTATCGGGTACCGCCTGGGCCATGGCCGCCTGGAAACTACCTGCCAATAGGGTAACCAGCAGGGCCGGAGTGAGGCTGCGGATGGCAAGCTTGGCGAATTTCGTCCCGACGGAAGCCATGGTTGAACTGCTCCAATAAAACCGAACATCTGGGTCGGACCCTTTGGGGCCGGACACGATGCTATTTGGCGGCAGGGGGACATCATGGTCGATACAGGCCACCCGATCTGGCCACACAGTGGATATCAAAGGCTGGGCACCTGTCAGTCGTCCGGACATATTCGTATGGTGATCAGGCGACGAGGGGCATCCAAGTCGTAGGCATTTATGGTTCCCGAAAACTGGCCGCGGATTTGCTCTGTCATTTCCGCGGCCTTTTTACTTCCGAAATAAAACAGGGATGGAGAATTGGGGATGCGGCGCGTTTCGATCTTGTTGACCAGTTTCATCGCACTGACCGGTGCCGCCTGGGCGGGACCGGAAGCGGATAAGACCTATCAGGAACGCCTTTCCATCCTGACCGGTGCCTTGGCCGGCGGATCGCTGGATGCCCTTTATCAGCCACGCGAGAAAGTAGCCGGCGCTGGCGCCAGTGCCCTTCCTGTCGCGACCCCTGCCCAGCGCAGCATCAAACAGGAAGCCCTGGACGCCGCCCGGGCCTATGCCGAGGCAAGCAAGGCGGAAGCCTTCATCGTCTGGCATGATGGCCGTATCCAGGATGAAGCCTATTTCAACGGCGCTGCCGCTGATACGCCGCTGGCCTCCAAATCCCTGTCCAAGCCCATGACGGCCATGGTCATCGGTCGCGCCATCCAGATGGGCCATATCAAATCCCTGGATCAGAGCGTTGCTGATTACATCACCGAGTGGCAGGGCACGCCCAAGGCGGCGATGAAGCTTCGCCATCTGCTGGATATGCGTACCGGTTTCCTGGAGCAGGGTTTCAGTCCCGACCCGGCAAGCCCCTGGAACCTGGCCTATCTCTCCAGCGATCACGGTACCTATATCATCCAGGATTATCCGCTGACCCACGAGCCGGGGACGCGCTACGGCTATTCCAACGCGACATCGGAGCTGATCGCCGTGGTGATCGAACGGGCGACCGGCCGACGCTATGCAGAGTTTGTCGGCACTGAATTGCTGTCCCCGGTCGGGGCACCGGGTGGAGAAGTCTGGATCAACCGGCCCGAGGGGCTGGCCCATTCCGGCTGCTGCATGATGCTGCCGGCCCGGTCCTGGCTGCATATGGCCCGGCTGCTGCTGGATGATGGCGTAGTCAACGGCAAGCGCCTGCTGCCGGAGGGTTATGTTCAGGAAATGGCCACGGCAACGGCGCAGAATCCGCATTACGGTCTTGGCCTGTGGGTCGCCGGCCCCTATCAGGACCGGCGCGGTTTCGGGGCGCCGGGGGCTCCCGGACCGCAGGTGCTGCACAGCCAGCCTTATCTGGACAAAGACCTGTTCATGTTCGATGGCAATGGTAACCAGACGGTGCAGATTTCCCGCGCCGCCGGCCTGATCGTGCTGCGCATGGGCCCCAACCCGCCCAAGGATGTGGATTGGGACAATAGCCGGCTGCCTAACCTGCTGCTGGGCGGGTTGAAACAGCCGGTGAAACTGACAGCGCAAGCCCGGTAACGGGACCGGTTGGTTCAGGTGGTTGGCCGCTGCGCCGCCACCTGGGTCAACTCCGCACTGATCGTTTCTGCCGTTCCTTTCAGGTCGTCAAGATAACGATCCAATGCCGCTTCTACATTCATGGCGGAGGCGAAGAAGATCATCGTCATTGCCGCCTTGAAATGGCCGCTCAGGAAAATGGGCACAGCAACGGATGCCGTCTTCCCCGGCGTCAGGTTATGGTGATTGCGCCCCTGGACCGCATAGCCTTGCGATCGGATACGCTCCACGTTCAATCCAGCGCGGGCAGCCTTCAGATATTCCGGGTCCACTTCCTGTGACACTTTCATCCAGCGCAGCAGGGTCTCCCGCTCCTCGTCCGCCGTGTAGGCCATGGAGAGCTTGCCCGATGCGCTATCCAGCACCGGCAGGGTGAAGCCCGGATAGTAACGCTCGAAGGTCAGGGCCGTATTGGCATGGGTACTGTCGCGCAACATCATGTTGCGCCCCACCCGTGATGCGATGGAGATGGGCCAGCCGATGCGCCGCGTCAGGGAGATGATATGCGGTCGCGCCACCTCCACCAGCCGGTCATCATCCTGGAACCCATAGGCCAGGGACTGCACCAGAGCCGTCGGGCGATAGCGTTTGCGATCCGGCTCCTGCTCCACCAGCCCTTCATAGACCAGGGTCTGGACCAGACGACAGGCAGTGGGGTATGGCACCTCCGCCGCCCGCGCAATTTCCATCATGGTCAGGGAGCCTTGGCGGTTGATCGCTTTCAACGCCGCAATCGCCCGACTGATGGCCCGGATCGGCACCCCTTTTTCCATTTACAGCCCCTTCCCCGACAGTCGGATATGACAAAGGGATGGTGCCAAGATGGGGGATGCCGGTCGCAGAAACGATGTTGCCCTATCCGCCTGCTGGACAGACGGTCAGGAAAGATCAGCGGGCCCACTTCTTATCGAAGGCCCAGACATCCTCGAACCCGATCAGGGAGCAGAATTCCTTGAAGTCGAACATCGGGATGTCGGCCGTCTGGCTCTCCCCCGTATTTTTCAGATGCGTCAAGGACTTCTCCATGGCCGCAGCGGCCACGAGGCTGGTCATGGACGGGAAAATGGCCAGTGAGTAGCCCAGCCCTTCCAGGGTCTTGGCATCACGGATCGGGGTCAGGCCGCCATCAGCCATATTGGCCATGAAGGGCTTGTCGAGAGAGGCGGTGACGATGCGCGCCTCTTCGTCAGAGGTCAGCGCTTCGGGGAACAGGATATCGGCACCGGCTTCGGCATAAAGCTTCATCCGGTGCAGCACACCCTCCAGCCCTTCGGTCTGGCGGGCGTCGGTACGGGCGATGATCAGCATGTTCTCATCCTGGCGGGCCGCCACGGCCACCCGGATCTTCTCCGCCATATCCTCTGCCGGGATCACGCGCTTGCCGGGCGTGTGGCCGCACTTCTTGGGGAATTCCTGATCTTCGATCTGGATGGCGGTGACACCGGCCTGTTCATAGGCGCGCACGGTGTGATGCACATTCAGCAACCCGCCGAAACCGGTGTCGGCATCGGCCATCACAGCGGCGTTGGAGGTGCGGACCAGGGTGGACATGCGGTCCACCATCTGCGTTACGGAGGCGAGGCCGGCATCCGGCAAGCCCAGGGAGGAGGCAACCATCCAATAGCCCGTGCCATAGACGATATCGAAACCGACCTTGTTGGCGATGGCGGCGGTGATCATGTCCTGGATGCCGGGGGCGATCACGAACTGACGGGCGGCCAGTTTCTGGCGCAGGATGGGGTTGGCCATGGTATCTCTCTGCCTGATGGTGGTGGTTTGATGAAGGTTCTGGCGAGCGGCTGCGTTTAGCGGGCCAACCAGGGGAAGCGCTGACGGCGCTCGGTTTCATAGCGGTTGATGGCATCGCCCTGGCGGTTCAGGATGGTCATCACCTCGTCCCAGCCATTCAATAGCGCATCGCGTTTCTGCGGGTCGATGATAATAGCAATCTTGCTGCCATCCGGGCGGGTGATGGTCCCGGCTTCCAGATCGACATCCAGCACAGCCCCGGCTGCTGCATCCGCCAGCAAGGTGGCATGTGTCGCCTCATCCACCGTCACCGGCAGCATGCCGTTGCGATAGCAATTTCCCCGGAAGATTTCACCGAAGCTGGGGGCGATGATGCAGCGGATGCCCAGATCCAGCATGGACCAGGGGGCTTGCTCCCGCGAGGAGCCACAGCCGAAATTCGGCCCCGCCACCAGGATGCCGGCCTGCCGCCAGGGGGCACGGTTAAGGATGAAATCCTCGAACTCCCTGCCCTCACCATCAAACCGGCGGTCATGGAAAGCGTAACGCCCCAACCCTTTCTTTTCCGTGATGGTCAGGAAGCGGGCCGGATAGATGATATCCGTATCAATATCGGCCTCGTTCCAAGGGGCCGCAATGGATGACAGGCGGATAAAGGGCTCCATGGCTCACGCCTCCCCCAGATAATCGCGCGGATCGGCGATATGCCCGGCAACGGCCGATGCCGCCGCCATGGCCGGCCCCATCAGATGGGTGCGCGCGCCCTGACCCTGACGGCCTTCGAAATTACGGTTGGAGGTGCTGGCACAACGCGCGCCCGGCGGCAAACGGTCGTCATTCATGGCCACACAGAGGGAGCAGCCCGGCTCCCGCCATTCAAAACCGGCTTGCTGGAAGATCACGTCCAGCCCCTCGGCTTCCGCCTGCTTCTTCACAGCCTGGGAGCCGGGCACGGCCAGGGCAGAAACGCCATCGGCGATGCGCCGTCCCTTCAGCACACGGGCGGCGACACGTAAATCCTCGATCCGGCCATTGGTGCAAGAGCCGATAAAGACATGGCCGACAATGATCTCTTGGATCGGTAGACCCGGTGTCAGCCCCATATAGGCCAGGGCCTTGGTCATCTTGGCGGCGGCTTCCGGATCGGTGGCACCGGCGGGGTCAGGCACGCGACCGGTAACCGGCACCACCTGATCCGGGCTGGTCCCCCAACTGACCTGCGGCGCCAGCCTGGTGGCGTCGATCTCGATTTCCCGGTCGAAACTCGCTCCCGCTTCCGTGGGCAGGGTGCGCCAATAACGCACGGACTCATCCCAATCCGCCCCTTGCGGTGCCAGCGGTCGCCCTTTCAGCCAGGCGAAGGTCACCTCGTCGGGGGCGACCAGTCCGGTACGCGATCCGGCTTCGATGCTCATATTGCACAGGGTCATCCGCCCTTCCATGGACAGGGCACGGATAGCGGGGCCGGCATATTCAATGGCGTGACCGATGGCGCCATTGCTGCCCAGCTTGGCGACAACAGCCAGGATGATATCCTTAGGCCCCGTGCCGGGCGGCAGGTCGCCCAGCACATTGACGCGTAACGTCTTGGCCTTGGTCATCCGCAGGGTCTGGGTCGCCAGCACGCTCTCGCACTCGCCCGACCCAATGCCGAAAGCCAGCGCGCCGAAGGCACCATGGGTGGCGGTGTGGCTGTCGCCACAAACCAGCGTCAACCCCGGCAGGGTAAAGCCCTGTTCCGGCCCCGTGACATGGACGATGCCCTGGCGCGGATCGTCCAGCCCGATCATGTCGAGGCCGAATTCCCGCGCATTGCGGGCGAGCAGTTCCACCTGGGCGCGGGCCTGCGGATCAGCAATCGGCTTGTCGCGGTTGCGGGTGGGTACGGAATGGTCGGCAACAGCCAGATGGGCGCCGGGATTGCGGACCCGCAGCCCCTTTTCCCGCAAGCCGGCAAAGGCTTGCGGACTGGAAACCTCATGCAGCATCTGCCGGTCGATATAAAGCAGGCTGATGCCGCCTTCCTCTTCCGCCACCACATGGTTGTTCCAAAGCTTCTCATAAAGGGTTGCTGGCATTACCCGGTCCCTGGCCACCTGTCTGTTCGGCTGCCGAACAGACCATGCCGGGCACCATTCCCGCCATGGGGCACCGGCGTTTTGACCGTCTTGTGGACACATCCCCGCCCGCCCCGCGCCGATCGCGGTGCGGGCGGTTAGGTTGTCCCCCATCAGTTCGCATCATATGGGGACGGCAATGGCCGATCAGGGCGTTTCACAACAGGATGGGAGCCAGGGGCTGAAGCAGGCGCTGGCAGCTATTGTCGGGCCCGCCAATGTCCGCGACGATGACACCACGCGTCGCCTGCATAGCGGCGATATCTGGAGCGAGAGCGCCGAGCCGGTGGCCCTGGTCGTCACGCCCGCCGATCTGGATCAGCTTTCCCAGGTGATGGCCGCGCTGCATCAGGCCGGCGCTACCGTGGCGCCACGCGGCGCGGGGATGAGCTATACCAGCGGCTATATCCCGGCGGTCGGTGGCACCGTGTCGCTGGACATGAAGCGGATGAACCGGATCATCGACCTGCGGCCCGACGACATGGTGGTGACGGTGGAAGCCGGCTGCACCTGGATCGACCTGAACAAAGCCCTGGCATCCCACGGCTTGCGCACCCCTTTCTGGGGTCCGATGTCGGGCCTGACCTCCACCATTGGCGGGGGCGTGTCGCAGTTGAACGCCATGCTGGGCGCCGGCCATTACGGCACCACCAGCGAAAGCGTCGTCGCATTGACCATGGTGCTGGCGGATGGGCAGGTATTGCGCACCGGTGCGCGCGGGGCGGATGGCGATACGCCTTTCTATCGTCATTTCGGCCCCGATCTGACCGGTATTTTCTGTGGTGATTGTGGCAGCTTCGGCGTGAAGGCCCATATCACGCTGCGGCTGATCCAGGCCCCCCAGCACGAGGATTATGCATCATTCGCCTTCCGCACCGGGGGCGACCTGTTGCGTGCCATGGCCGCCATGGCACGGGCGGGTATCGCTGCGGAAATGTGCGCCTTCGATCCCGGTCTGACCAAGGTTCGCATGCAGCGCGCTTCCTTGACCGGCGACGTCAAGGCACTTGGCGCTGTCATTACGAAACAGAAATCACTGTTGAAGGGTTTGAAGGAAGGCTTCCGCATCGCCAAGGCTGGCCGTGATTTTGTCGATCTGGACAGCTATCCGCTGCATATGATCGCAGAAGGCCGCACCGCTGAAGGGGTCGCCCATGACATGGCGACGGCCCGACGCATCGCGACGGAAAATGGCGGGCAGGAGATCGAGAACACGATCGCCAAGGTCATCCGCGCCATGCCGTTCCCGCCGCTGAACAGCGCCTTGGGGCCGCGCGCGCAGCGCTGGATTCCCATCCATGGTGTAACGTCGCTTTCCAAGGCGCCGGCGTTGTTCGACGCGCTGGAGGCCATCTTCGCCCAGTTCGCGGAGGATATGGCCCGCCTCGATATCAGCACCGGTTATCTGTTCACGTCGCTTTCCACCAACGGCCTGATCCTGGAGCCGGTGATTTACTGGCCGGAACAGACACTACCCGTACATCACGAAGCCTTGGAGCCCAGCCACATGGCCCGGTTGCCGGAGCTGCCCGCCAATCCCGAAGCAACAGCCATTGTTACAAGCATTAGGAAACTATTGGTTGCAAAATTCCGTGAATTTGGATGCGGTCACTTGCAAATTGGCCGGACATATTCGTATCGTGACAGCCGTGACCCCGCCAGTCGCGACCTTCTTGATGCCATCAAGGATGCCGTTGATCCAACCCGGTCATTGAATCCGGGCGTGCTGGGCTTTGCCATGAACGGAAAGAACAGGGAATGACCGCAACCTATCGGGCCATACGGCTCAACCGCTTTGCCGAGAGTTTCCGCGCCGGGGCGGACATCATGACCGAACCGCTGCGCGACCCCGGTCCTGGTGAAATCCGGGTCCGAAACCAATGGTGCGGGGTGAACGGGATCTTTGATACCCAGATTGCCCGCAACGCCGTGGATTATATCCGCATCCCGCTGCCCACCTATACCGGCGTGGAAGCCATCGGCGTGGTAGAAGCAGTTGGTGAGGGTGTGACCGGCTTCCAGGTCGGCGATGCCGCCGCCACGATCCGCTTCACCGGCGGGTATCGGGAAGCCAATATCGGGCCGGCCGGACAATTCATCCGCGTGCCGTCCTGCAGCCGTGACATCCTGGCCCTGGCTTCTACAGGTGTTTCGGCATTGCTGGCGATTGAACATGTGGGTGGAATCAGGCAGGGGGAAACGGTCGCCATTTCCGCCGCAGCCGGGGGCTTGGGCCATTTCCTGGTGCAGATTGCCAAGCTGCACGGGGCCCATGTCATCGCGGTGTGCGGCGGTGACCGCAAGGCTGCCTTCGTCCACAGCCTGGGGGCGGACCGGGTGATCGATTATAAGCGCGAAGATGTGGCCGCCATCCTGGCAGCAGAATATCCGAACAAGCTCAACCTTGCCATCGACACGGTCAGCGGCGGCATTTTCGATGCGTTCCTGGACAATGTCGCCCCGTTGGGCCGGGTGGTCGTGGCCGGTGCAGCACAGGATCTGGATGGGCGGCCGGAAGTCGTTACCGGTCCGCGCATCGCCCATAAGCTCTATTACAAGGGCGCGTCTGTGCGCGGCTTCATGAACGGGCTTTTGACCGACCTGTGGCCAGAAGCGCGGGAAAAACTGTTCGCCCTGCACGCGGCTGGCAAAATCGCCGTGACGTTCGACGATGGTGTGTTTTCCGGTCTGGATCAGGTGCCGGACGCGGTCGAACATCTGCTTTCTGGCCGGTCGATGGGCAAGGTCATCGTCGATCTGCGGTCATAATCTTCCAAGAAAGGGATATCGGAAATGAGCAACAATCTCGCCGATCTGCGTCGCGACATGCCGCTGCTGGCCCGCAACGAGGGCGTCTGGGAAGGCTGGTATCGTTATTACAGCGCCGAGACCGGCAAGCTGATCGACCAGCACCGCTCCCGCCTGATCTGCCGCTTCCGGGAAGAGGGGGAGTTCCCCTATCACCAGACCAATCACTATTTCTGGGAAGATGGCCGGACCGAGGAGCGTGACTTCCCGGCCTCTTACGCCGACGGCCGTATCTGGTGGGACAATGACCTGATCACCGGCTGGGCTGCCGCCATGAAGCCGGATGATTTCAACCGCTCCACCTGCCTGAACTGGACCCGTAAGGGGGAGCCGGATCTGTATCTCTATGAGATGATCCAGATCTCCGACTGCGGCAAGTTCCGGTCCCGTACCTGGCATTGGTACAAGGCCGGCCGCTGCTTCCAGCGCACCCTGATTGACGAGAAGTTCGTCACCAAGGACTGGCAGAATTTCAGCGACAATTCCGCCCCCAACAACTGACCGGAAGCTGTGCCGTGACGTTTGATTATTCTATTCCGGTTGTCATCGCGGGTGGCGGGGCGGCGGGTGCCGTAGCCGCCCTGGCCGCCCGCGATGCCGGGGCCGATGTGCTGCTGCTGGAACAGGATGCAACGCCTTACGGCACGACCTCCATGTCTCAGGGCCTGCTCTGTGCCGCCGGTACGGCGGCGCAGCAGCAGGCGGGGATCGATGATGATGGCGAGCGTCTGTTCGCTGACATCATGGAAAAGACCAGGGGCCAGACCGATCCGGTCCTGGCCCGCGCCCTGGCCTATGGCTCCGGCCCGGCACTGGACTGGCTGGTGAGCGCACACGGCCTGCCCTACACGCTGGACCAGCGCTTCAAGGCCGCCTTCGGGCATAGCCGCCTGCGGGTCCATGGCTGGCCGGGCCATTCTGGCGCGGATACGCTTCAGTTCCTGCATCGGCGCATGGCCGAGAGGGGCGTGGATATTCTCTACCAGGCCCGTCTGGTCGATCTGCTGAAGGACGAAACCGGTCGGGTGCGCGGCATCACCATTGAACGGCCGGGCGGGGAACGGGAAAGTCTGGGCTGTGACAGCCTGGTGCTGGCGACCGGCGGTTTTGCCGGCAATCATGATATGGTCCGCACCCATATCCCCGATGCGGCCGATGCCCATTATCACGGGCATGAGGGCAGCGATGGGCTGGGCATCCGGCTGGGGGCTGGTGTCGGCGGTGCCCTGGCCGATATGGGGGCCTATCAGGGCTACGGCATGCTGACTAACCCGCAAGGGGTCACCCTGCCGCCGGGCTTTATCCTGGAAGGGGGATTCCTGGTTAATGCCCATGGCGCCCGCTTCGACAATGAAACTGCGGACATTTCCGCCATTGTGCATCCCGTGCTGGCACAGCCGGGGGGAAAAGCCTGGATCATCTTCGATGAGCGGATTGAAGCGGCTTGCGCCCATATCCATGAAAGTGCCCAGCTTCGCGAGTTGAACGCCGCCCGCCGCGCTGCGGACAGTGCTGAACTGGCTGCCGCCATCGGCGCCGATCCCGCCACACTCGACAATGCTTTGGCCGATGCCTGGGCCGCCCATCGCAGTGGAAAGCCAGACAGCCAGGGGCGCCTGTGGGCGGAAACGCCACCGCAGGGGAACTTGCGGGCCTTGCGCGTGCGCGGTGCGCTCTATCATACCCAGGGCGGGCTGGCGATTGACGCTACGGGCCAGGTCTTGCGCGCCGATGGCAGCACCCTGCCCAACCTGTTTGCCTGCGGCGGCGCGGCGCGGTCGGTTTCCGGGCCATCCTGCTGGGGTTATCTGCCCGCCATGGGCATCTGCACTGCGTTCACGCTGGGCCGGCTGGCGGGCATGGCCGCGGCCCGGTCGGACCTGGCATCATCATCGGATTGACCATTCCCCGCGCTGTTGCCGGGCAATCGCAAAAAGGCCTTGAGAGGACACGCCATGCGTATCACCGCTGCCATTCTGGACCAGATCGGCCTGCCCGGCCCCTATGCCGAAAGCCGCCCCCTGCGGCTGGCAGAGGTGGAACTGGCCCCTCCCCGGCCGGGTGAATTGCTGGTGCGGATCGACGCGGCCGGCCTTTGCCATTCCGACCTGTCGGTGATCAATGGCGACCGGCCCCGGCCCATGCCGATGGCTTTGGGCCATGAAGCAGCGGCAACGGTGATTGAGACAGGCGATCCCGCCAGCGAGTTCAAGCCCGGTGACCGTGTCGTGCTGGCCTTCCTGCCCGCCTGTGGCCAATGCGCCTGCTGTGGCGCGGGGGAGGGCTATCTCTGCCAGCCGGGCGCCACCGCCAATGGTGAGGGGCGTTTGCTGCGCGGCGGCCGCCGGCTGATGGAATTGCCGGGCCAGGAAATCCATCATCATCTGGGTGTGTCCGCCTTTGCCACCCATGCGGTGGTGGACCAGCGCTCCGCCGTGAAAATCCCGTCCGACATCGCACCGGAAATCGCCGCCCTGTTCGGCTGCGCCGTCCTGACCGGCGTGGGAGCGGTGATGAATACGGCCACTGTCCGGCCGGGGGAAAGCGTGGTTGTTTACGGGCTGGGCGGTGTCGGCCTGTCCTCCCTGCTGGGTGCGGTGGCCGCGGGGGCCAATCCCGTCATCGCCGTGGACCCGCTGGAGGAAAAGCGCAAGCTGGCGCTGGAACTGGGGGCCGCCGCCGCCGTCGCCCCGGCCGATGCCGCCCAGGCCATTGCCGACCTGACGGGCGGTGGTGCCGATGTCGCCATTGAAACAGCGGGCAAGGCAGCCGTGCTGGCCGCCGCCTACAAATCCACCCGGCGCGGTGGGCGCACCATCACCGTGGGCCTGCCCAACCCGGCGGAGATGTTGAGCTTCCCGGCTGTCTCCCTGGTGGCGGAAGGCAAGACGCTGATGGGCAGCTATATGGGCTCTTCCATCCCTGCCCGTGACGTGCCGCGCTATATCGGGCTGTGGCGGGCGGGCCGCCTGCCCGTTCACCGGCTGCTGTCGGGCACTGCCCCCCTGTCGGAGATTAACCGCCTGATGGATGATCTGGCCGCCGGCCGGGTGATCCGGCAGGTGGTCTTGCCGGGCTGATCCGTCACCTTGATGCCCCGCTATAGCTACGTGCCGCAATAGCGGGGCATTGCCCGCTCAATCCGTGACCGGCAGCGGGGCCGCCGGATCAACCAGTTTGGCGGCCCGGATTTCCCGCCAGAAGTCCGCGGGGATCACTTCTCTCAACGCCGCGCCATCCTCAGCAATGCGGGAGGGGCGGCTGGCTCCCGGTATAACCGTTGCCACCGCGGGGTTCGCCAGGGAGAATTGCAGCCCGGCAGCCTTCATGCTGACGCCATAGCGGTCAGCAATGGCCTTGATCCGCGCCACTTTTTCCAGGATGGCGGGCGTCGCTGGCGCATATTCAAAATTTGGCCCGCCAACCAGCGCCCCGGAACTGTAAGGGCCACCAACGACAATCCCCAGGCCCCGCGCCGCCACCATCGGCATCACGCGCTGTAAAGCGCGGTCATGGTCCAGAAGGGTGTAACGGCCCGCCAGCAGGAACCCGTCCGGCTTGTAACCTTCCATCTGCAGCAGCAGTTCAATCGGCTCCACCCGGTTAACGCCCAGGCCCCAGGCCTTGATCACGCCTTCGTCCCGCAACCGGTCCAGTACCTTGAAGGCGCCCTTGCGTGCGCTTTCAAACATGCCCAGCCATTCATCGCCATAGAAATCCTGGGCCACATCATGGACCCAGACGATTTCGATATGGTCTGTCTGCAGGCGTTTCAGGCTGTCCTCGATGGAGCGCAGCGTCGCATCAGCGGAATAATCATTCACGACCTTGTTGGGTAGCCCGTGCTGGAAGACACCACTCTTCTCCCCCTGGTCCCGGCTGGCGGTATCTTCCGTTTCGTCCAGGATCAGACGACCGACCTTGGTGCTGATGACGTAGTCGGCCCGGTTGCGCCCGGCCAGCGCCTTGCCCATGCGGATTTCCGCCAGCCCAGCCCCATAGAAGGGCGCATTGTCGAAATAGCGGATACCGTCATCCCAGGCGGCGTTCACTGTCGCCTGGGCCTCCTCCTCCGGAATGTCGCGGAACATGTTGCCAAGCGGTGCGGCGCCAAAGCCAAGCCGGCTGGGCAGGATATCCTTGATGGCCATGATCTCAATCCTTGTGTGAAGAGGACAGCAGGTGGTTACCCTTTCAAGGTCAACCACCTGTTCTCATAGGAAGTTCCAGGCGTTTTGCCGTGACGTCAGAGCAGACGCAGAACCAGCTCTGCCACTGCGGCGGAGGATTGCGGGTTCTGCCCTGTCACCAGCCGGCCATCCTGGATGGCATTGGGCGACCAGTCAGCCGCGCCATGGTGAATGGCACCCAGTTCCTTCAGCCGGCTTTCCAGCAGGAAAGGCACCTTCTCCACCCCATCCACCGCGCGTTCTTCTGCATCGGTAAAGGCGGCAATAGTGCGACCGGCGATGAAGGGGGTGCCGTCCGTCCGGCGCATCCCGGCAAAGACTGCGGGCGCATGACAGACGCTGGCGATCACCCGGCCGGTAGCATCAAAGTGAAACAGCAGGTCATGCAGTTTCTTATTATAGGGCATATCGAAAACCGTGCCATGGCCGCCCGGCATATAGACGGCATCGAACCCATCCGTGGCCAGCGTGTCAAAGGCGGGCGTATCGGCCAGGACGGCAATCGCATCAGCCCATTTCTCCGCCTCTTCGGCCGATGGCGTGCTTTTCGGATCAACCGGCACCTTGCCACCGGCGACAGAAGTGACCACCACTTCATGCCCGGCCTTGGTGAAGGCATTATAGGGAACGGCATGCTCCTCCACCCATAAGCCTGTGGGCTCGCCATTCAGCATGCGGTCATGGCTGGTGAGGATGAACAGGATCTTGGACATGTGACAGCTCCTTGGTCTGGATGGCGCAAGCCTATATCCGCGAGATGTATTTAAAAAATTTATCTTTCCAATTTCAGATATCATATGAAACTATAACTGTATGAAATACGACCTGAACCTGCTGCGGACCTTCATGGCGCTGATGGAGGAGCGCAATGTCACCCGTGCTGCGGAAAAGCTGGGCATCACCCAGCCGGCCTTGTCCAATGCGCTGGCGCGCCTGCGCATCCTGCTGCGCGATCCGCTTTTCATCCGGGAGCGGTATGGCATGCAGCCAACGGACAAGGCGCAGGAACTGGCACCGCTGATCGCCGATACCCTGGCGATCCTGGATGACATGATCCTGGGCCAGCAGGAATTCGACCCCAAACGGGCTGAACGGCTTTTCACCATCGCCCCAAACAGCTTTGTCGAATTTGTTCTGATGCCGGCGGTAGTGGCCCGGCTGCGGGTGGAAGCGCCGGGTATCAAGCTGCGCCTGACGCCCTATGGCACCGATCTGGCGGAAACGGGTGTCATTTCCGGCACCACGGCGCTGGTCATGGGCCGCATCCCCGATCCGCCCGATAATCTGGTGGTGCAGCATCTGATGGATGATGGGCTTGCCTGCATCGTCCGCGCCGACCATCCGGAGATCGGAAACTCCATCTCCCGCGAACAATATGAACGGCTGAAACATGTCAACATGCTGCCGCCCGGCCGGCTGCGGGTGGGGCTGTTTCAGGCCTTGGAACGGCAGGCGCTCCGGCGGGAAGTTGCCGTCTCCGTCACCCATTTCCTGGCCATTCCGGAACTGATCGCGGTAACGGATTACTGCTCCACCCTGCCGACGCTGATCTGCCGCCGGCTGGCGCATGACCCCCGTCTGAAGATCGTGCCCTCCCCTGTCGATCTGGGCACCTTCCCGGTGGATATGGCATGGCATGTCCGATACCGCCACGATCCGGCCCATCGCTGGCTGCGGGAGTTGATCGGGGATGTGGCCCGGCAGATCGCCACCCCCTGACATCATCAGGGGGTGGCCCTTTGGTCAGACCGCCACGGCCAGGACAGGCTGGGTTGCGACAGAGCGGAGATCGTCGATCAAGGCCGTCACGCGCGCCGGATCAGCATCCCAGGCGAACATGAAGCGCGCGGCACCGCCGATGAAGGTGTAAAAACGCCAACCCTTCGCCCGCAGACCGTCCAGGATGGCCGGCGAAGCGGTCAGGAACACAGCATTGGCCTGTACCGGATAGGCCAGTTCCACCCCTTCAAGTCCCACCACGGCGGCACCAAGCCGGGCTGCGCATTCATTGGCGTGGGTGGCGTTGGCAAGCCACGCGCCGCTTTCCAGCAAGCCGACCCAGGGGGCGGCCAGGAAGCGCATTTTGGAGGCAAGCTGCCCCGCCTGCTTGCAGCGCCATTCAAAATCTTCGGCCTGGGAATGGTTGAAGAACAGGATGGCCTCTCCCACCGCCATGCCATTCTTGGTGCCGCCAAAGCACAGCACATCCACGCCGGCCTTCCAGGTGATATCGGCAGGGGAACAACCCAGCGCCGCACAGGCATTGGCGAAGCGGGCGCCATCCATATGCAGATGCAGGCCCAACTCCCGGCAGACCGCTGACAGGGCCTTGATCTCCGCCACCGTATAAACCAATCCCGTTTCGGTCGGCTGGGTGATGGTGACAGCGCGCGGCTTGGGAAAATGGATGTCCGACCGGCCGGTTGCCAGGGCGCGCACGGCGTCGGGCGTCAGCTTGCCATCCGGCGTGGGGGCCACCAGCAGCTTCGATCCGTTGGAGAAGAACTCCGGCGCGCCGCATTCATCCGTCTCCACATGGGCGAAGGAGGAGCAGATGACGCTGTGATAGGACTGGCACAAGGCCGCCAGCGCCAGGGAATTGGCTGCCGTGCCGTTGAAGGCGAAAAACACCTCGCAATCGGTGCCGAACAGGGTGCGGAACGCATCTGCCGCCCGGCTGGTCCAGGCATCATCGCCATAGGCCGGGACATGGCCCTGGTTGGCCTGCTCCATCGCAGCCCAGGCTTCCGGACAGATACCGGCGTAATTGTCACTGGCGAATTGTTGGATGAATTGCTGCATGTCCGACAGTCCATTGCTGAATTTTCAGTTGGAGAGTCGGTACGACGCGCGTGGGCTTCCCGTTTTTGCCGGTACGGCCACATCCTCCCCTTTGACGGGGAGCACCACCTTGCCCGGGAGCAGGTTGGTGTCGAGCGTCGGCCCGACTCTTGATGCTTTGAACCAGTGATTAACCGTGGCCCGTCCCCGTGGCAAGCGGAGAATTTTTCTGGTCAGGAATGCGGCGGAGGCAGGTCCGCCTCTTCATGTTGCCCGACCTTCCCCTTTGCTTGCCTGTTTTTCCTGACCGTCTGTCCACGCCCCATATCATTGATTATCAATGATTTTCAGTAAATGCCGACGATGGATGGAGATTATGATGAACGCTTGCCGTCTCTTTCTGGCGATCCTGCTTGCCGCTTTGCCAATGGCGGCCGATGCCCAGACAATGGCCGAACGGCTGCGACAGGGGGATGAAACCGTCCGCAGCCTGAACCAGGGACGCCCCCAGCCCGTATTAGAGGCCATGCGCCAGGAGTTCCCCTTCCTCGCGGACGCGACCCAAGCCTATGCGCTGGGCGATGTATGGTCACGCCCCGGCCTGGATGCCCGCACCCGGCAACTGGCAGCGGTGGCGGCCTTCGCCGCCATTGGTGAAACCGGCTTCATGAAAACCCATGCCGGCTACGCCCTGAATGTCGGCGCGACGGAGGATGAACTGAAGGAGATCATCTATATGGTCACCGTCCCCGCAGGCTTTCCCAAGGCGATTTCCGCATCCCAGGCGCTGGCGGACCTGTTTGCGCAAAGGCGCGCAGACGCCAAGGCGCCGTGAACGGGTCCGGTCAGGGTGGGCAGATTTCAGCCCAGATGAAGCTCGGTGATGTAGGTCATCAGGGCGTGGCTGGCATTCAGCATATGGGCGCGCATGCAGCGGGCGCTTTCATCCCCGTCGCCACGCGCCATGGCGTGCAGAATTTCCCCATGTTCGGCATGGGACTGCACCAGCCGGTCGCCACGCCTTAGCTGGGTGCGGCGGAACGCGGCCAGCTTGCCCCGTACCGCTGCCGTCTGAGTGGCCATGAACTGGTTGCGTGTCGCCTTGTAGATGGTTTCATGGAAGGAACGGTTGAAGGCGTCATAGGCATCCACATCATGGTTCTTCACCAGCAGGGTGGAAGCATGGTGCATGTCATACAGCGTGCTGCGTTCCGCTGCCGTAACGCGATAGGTGGCAAGGCGCACGCACATTGCCTCCAGTTCGGCCATCGTCTCGAACATATCCATGATCTGTTCGCGCGTCACGGTGGCGACGAACACCCCGCGCCGCGGGCGGATTTCTACCATCCCATGGACGGAAAGCTGGCGCAGTGCCTCCCGCACCGGGGTGCGCGAGGTGCCGAACCGGTCAGCCAGTTGCTGTTCATCCAGGGACAGGCCGGGACGCAGGCGACCGGTGGCGATTTCATCCGACAGGGTTTGCCGGATCATGTCGGACAGCAGCGCCCGCTCCTCGTTCGGCGTGTCGGTTGAAATCTCGGGTTCCACGTCGATGCTGGTCATGATCCATTCCTGGCGCCAAGGGAGGGGAAGGATAGCCGGTGCGGTCCGATCATTCCAGATAACGCCGCACCCAAGCGGCAACACCGGGCAGGCTCTGGAATTCCGCCACCGACCGCACCGGCAGATCGGGGTATCTCTCCCGCGCGATGCGGGACAGGGCGTCCCCGGGCCCCAGTTCCAGCAGCAGGGTGCAGCCCCGTTCCAACAGCCCGTCAAGACAGGCTGCCCATTCCACCGTGCGGGTCAGTTGCGCCGCCAGCACCTCCCGCCCCCGGTCCGGTCGCCAGACCGGGCTGCCATCAATGCCAGCCATGACAGGGAAGGCCGGCGCGGCCATGGGCACCTGCTGCAAGGCCGCCAGAAACGGGGCGACCGCCGGCAGCATCAGATCGGTATGGGAGGCGACATCGACGGCAATATCGGTGAGGGAGGCACCAGCCGTCAGCAGCCCCTCCCGCAAAGCATCAATCTCCGCCACTCGCCCGCCAATGACGAAGCGATCCGGCCCATTGGCGATGGCGATCCGGGCGCCGGTCTGGGCAAGCCGCTGCCGGCTCACCCCCCGTACCCCCAGCATGGCACCGAGAGCGCCTGCCGCCGCCATGGCCGCATCCATCAGGCTTGCCCGCCGGCCCGCCAATTCCAGCAAGGTGGAAATGTCCAGGCTGCCGGCGACATGATAGGCGGAAAGCTCCCCGATACTATAGCCGGCAACGGCCTGGGGGCGGGGGAGAAGCGGCTGCAAACCCGCCCAGATGGCAGCCTGTGTGGCGCATAACAAAGGTTGCGCCACGGCATTGCGGGTGATCCGGGCGGGGTCACCCGCCAGCAGGTCGCGCGGATGCTGGCCCAGCAAGGGCGTGGCTTGGTCCAGAGCGTTTTCCGCCGCCGCGATGCCGGCGACAATCTCCAGCATGCAAGCATGCTGCCCGCCCTGACCGGGGCAGAGAATGCCCAATCCCATGCCCTATCCTTCACCCTGCGACCAGAGGAACCAGACGGCGGCCAGCATATCGGCGCTGCCCCCCGGTGACAGCCAGCGTGCCACGCTGTCCCGGTGCAGGGCCAGCGCTTCCTCCCGCCATCCTGCCCGCAAGGCACCGCCCCCGGCCAGGAAAGCGCCAGCCCTTTCCCGGATGAAGTCCAGTCCCGGCTTGCCGCCACGATGCAGCAGATTGGTATCGGCCAGATGGGCCATGCTGGCGAAAAGCGCCTGGATGCCCGCCCTTTCCCGGCACCCCGTGACCGCCAGTGCTTGATGCAGTGCCGGCAGAACGATCCGGTAGAGGGTGGGGAAACCTTCTGCCGCTTCCTGCCGCGCGCCGCGCACACCATGGCCTCGCACGGCAAGGCTGCCATGGCTGGGGCTGGCTTTAGTGCCGGCGGCCATGATCTCCGGTCCCCAGCGGTCGGACACGATACGGCCTAGCGGCACATCAAGCCCCATTACCCGCCGCAGACCGGCAGCAGCGGCCAGCAGGCCGATGCAGAACACGGCCCCGCGATGGGTATTGATACCGCCGGTGGCGGCCAGCATCCGTCGTTCCGCCGCCTGACCCAGCCGTGCCAGGGTGGCAAAGGGTGCATCCGCGGCACCGGCCGCCGCAATCTCCCGGTAATAGGGCCGCAGGGCCGACAGGCTGCGCATGAAGGTGCCCATATCCATGTCGACGTGGCTGCCATTGTCCAGCGGGCTGACCAGCCCCGGTTTGGGCGCCAGGGACAGTTCCGTATAAAGCGCCCAGATGGCCGACCGGCCAATTTCCGCCGACAAGGCATCATGCGACCGGTCGGGGCGAAGCTGGATCGGGTGGATCATGCCGCCATCCCCCACATTTCCCGTTCCAAAGCGGCACTTTCGGCCAGATAGACCTGATCCGCCGCCTTGACCAGCACCTGCCCGCCGCCCAGCCATTCCCGCCACGCCACCGCGCGCCCGCCGGGCAGCAGGATTTCCCCATCCAGGCGGGGCTGTGCCCGCACAGCCAGGGGCCGCAGCCCCGCCAGCAGCCCCTGCAGCGCGGCGGCGTCCGCCGGGGTGAAAAGCAGGTCCAGGTCTGACCGGTCTGGTCGCACATAATCCAGCCCTGTCATTCCCGCCCAGGCCAGGGAGCCATAGACCCGTGCCGGATGGCCAAGGGCCGACACCCCCCCCACCGTTGGCCGCCAGGAAGGCGGCACCGGCAGATCGGCCAGCAAGGGCGGGGGGGCATGGCGGACAATGGCGTCACGCTCGATATAGAGGGCGATACGGCGCTTATCCGGCGTCGCCAGTCCCAGGCGCAGGGCACCCGGCGCGTCGCCCGGCTGGGATCGGGCCACGATCAGCGGGTGACCATCCCCGACCCAGCGCGCGACCAGCGCCTCCTCCCTCAAGCCAGCCAGCAGACCCTCCCGCCAGGACGGCCCCAGCCAGACGAAATCATGCCGGGTCGGGGCGTCAGACGGGATCATGGCGCACCCGTTCCGCCACCTTATAGGCCATCAGGCGCCCTTCCCGTTCCAGGCCATGCGCCCGGCGGCGATCCGGTCCTGTCGGGCTGTCCAGCGCCGTGGCAAGGCAGGCGGCAAGGTCGCCCTGCCAGAAATCCCGGATTGCGCCCATGCGGCGATAATTCTCCACCCCCGGCGCGAAAACGGGATTATCCAGGCTAAGGGCCTCCAGCCGTTCCAGCGGGATTTTGGTGACCCGCGACATGGCCGGCAGGTTCATCACCCGTACCTCCGCATCCGGCAGGGCATAGCATTCATCCGCCAGCAGGCTGGAGGCCAGGAAACCACCGCTGACTGCCTGTGACCAGACCAGACCGATGGTGCGATGGCCCTGGCGACGGGCCAGATCCAGGCATTTCGCCAGATGTGCCATATAGCCGTTGATGCCCAGCAGTTCATCCCGCCGGCTGGGCCGCTGGCCCTTGGTATCGACCAGCAGCAGGATGGGGCGGCCAGGATGGTTGCGCACCGTATCCAGCACGATCCCGGCCATCCGGTGCGCCAATTCCACCCCAATATAAACGCCGCCCTGTGTCCCGAGGACAGCGACAATCTTGTCCCCGACCTGACCGGTGCCGGTGAAAAACTCACCGTCAAAATCTATCTCGGCCCCCTGGGGAAACAGGGTGTTGATCAGGTGATTGGCATCCATGCTCATGCCCTCCTGTCCTGGGTGCGGGCGACGAATTCCGGGATTTCCAGCAGCGGCAGGCCGGCTGGCTCCTCAATCCCCAGCGAACGCCAGATATCGATTGCGTCCCGGCATTGCCCAAACCGTTCCAGCCTGTTTGCCAGCCGCCTATGTTCGGCCTGCATTGCCGCCAGCGACAGGTCGGGCGCCTGGGCCTGACGCAGCAAGCCGATGGCCGCATCGCGGAAAGCGGCGATAGCATCGGGCACGATGCCTGCCGCCTCCCCCAGCAGATAGCGATGCTTGCCGCCCAGCGTGCGCCAGACCAGGGCACGATCACGGCTATCGAACTCCTCCACCCCCATGGTGGTTTCAATCACTTCAGGCCCGGAAAGGCCCAGCCGGCCCTCCTCGCTCATCACCACGGCGTCACACAGGCGGCTGGCAATGCCCATGCCGCCGAAACAGCCGAACTGCCCGCCATCCAGGACAAAGACAGGAATTCCCGCCGCACGCACGGCCAGGATGGCGCGCATGATCTCCGATACCGCGATCAGCCCGGCATTGGCTTCATGCAGCCGCACGCCACCGCTTTCCACCAGCAGCAGTACGGCAGCCGGCTTTTCATCCAGCGCGCGTTCCAGCAGGCCGGTCAGCTTGGCGCCATGCACCTCCCCCACCGCACCGCCCATGAAGCCGCCTTCCTGGGCGGCAGCCAGCACCGGCTTGCCATCCAGCAGGCCCTTGCCCACGATGATCCCGTCATCGAACGCGGCGGGTGTGTCCAACTGGCGCAGATGCGGGCTGGAAATGCGGGCCGATGGCGGCAGGATTTCCTGGAAACTGCCTTCATCCAGCAGGCCCAGCAGCCGCTCGCGGGCGCTCGCCTCGTAATAGCTGCTCATGCTGCCCCTCCCGCCTTGAAGGCTTCCATTGCCTGATCCAGCCGCAGGCTAACCACAGCCGGCGTGGCCCCCACATCATTGATGGAAATCAGAATGTTGGACGGGGCATGGCGATTAAAAAAATCGTCCAGCACAGCCTGCCAGATGGGCCGGAAGCCGGTGGCGGCGGTTACCACCTCCACCCGCGCGGCCCCGGACAGGTCATGCGCTTCCACCAGCACTTCCAGATTGCCGGAGCCGACAACGCCCACCAGGGCCGGCGGGCGGTTGCTGGCGGGAACGGGCTTGCCGTCGCGATAATCGAAAACCAGGGTTTCCATGGGCGTGCCCTCCCCTTACCAGTTGCGGAAGCGTTTGGGCGGGTCGTAGAGACCGCCCGACGCGCGCACCAGATCCTTCACGGTGCGGGCGGCCAGCAGGTCGCGCGTCGCCTCCCGCTTGTCGATACCCAGATCCTCGGGCCGGCGGATGATGCCCCGGTCGCGCAGATTTTCCACCGCCCGCCGGTCGCGGGCCAGCCCCACCGGCGTATAGCCGGCAACGCCGCGGATCGCCTGTTCGCGCTCTTCCTCACCCCGGCAGAGCAGCAGGTTGGCGATGCCCTCCTCCGTCACGATATGGCTGACATCCTCGCCATAGATCATGACCGGCGGCAGGTCCATGCCGGCATTCTCTGCCAGTTCCCAGGCGTCCAGCTTTTCAACAAAGGCCGGCTGCATATGCTCGCGGAAGGTTTCCACCATCTGCACCACCAGCTTCTGGCCCCGTGGCGTCAGGCCCGACCCATCGCGCGCCTCCCGCCCCGCCTTCAGCCAGGTTGGGCTGGCATGGCGGCGACCCCGCGCATCGGCCCCCATATTGGGGGCACCGCCAAAGCCGGCAATGCGGCCCAGCGTGGCGGTGGAGCTGTTGCCGGTAAGGTCGATCTGCAAGGTGGAGCCGATGAACAGGTCGCAGGCATAATGTCCTGCCGCCTGACACAATGCCCGGTTGGACCGCATCGACCCGTCCGGCCCGGTGAAGAAAACATCCGGTCGGGCACGGATATAATCCTCCATGCCCAGTTCCGATCCAAAGGAATGGACGGATTGGACAAAGCCCGCCTCAATCGCCGGGATCAAGGCCGGGTGCGGGTTCAGCGCCCAGTGGCGACAGATTTTCCCCCTCAACCCCAACCGCTCGGCATAGGTCGGCAAAAGCAGCTCAATGGCGGCGGTATCAAAGCCGATGCCATGGTTCAGCCGATTCACCTCATATTCGGCATAGATGCCCTTGATGACCATCATGGCCATCAGCACCTGGATTTCGGATATCTGGGCCGGGTCGCGGGTGAAAAGCGGCTCGATATAATGCGGCTTCGGGCTTTGTATAACGAAATCGACCCAGCCGCCCGGAATGTCGACACGCGGCACCTGATCGACCAGTTCGTTCACCTGGGCGATCACGATACCGCGCTTGAAGCAGGTCGCCTCCACGATCACGGGCGTGTCTTCGGTATTGGGACCGGTATAGAGGTTGCCGGCGGCATCCGCCGCTTGTGCCGCGACCAGGGCGATGCGCGGCGTCAGGTCAGTGAAATAGCGGCCGAACAGTTCCAGGTAGGTGTGGATGGCGCCGATGGAAAGCTGTCCACCCGCCAGCAGCTTGGCCAGCCGCCCCGCCTGGGGACCGGAAAAGGAGAAATCCAGCTTACTGGCAATGCCCTTCTCAAAAACATCCAGATGTTCCGGCAGGGCCAATACGGACTGAACCATGTGCAGATCATGCACCTGGGCCGGATCCAGACCGGCCAGCACCTTGGCCAGGAAATCGGCCTGCTTCTGGTTATTGCCTTCCAGGCAAACCCGGTCGCCCGGCTCCAGCACAGCCTCCAGCAGGGCCGTGGCATCATCGGCCTGGACGACCTTTCCCCTGGTTAAAGGGGCGGCACGGGCAAGCCGCTGGTCGCGGTTGCGGGTGGTCGTATCCCAGTCGCGCATCCATCACCTTCCTGCCCGGTTGGGCTGATTTTCGGGCGGCGCCTGCGTCGTCAGATCGCTTCGCCGCCACCCTCCCATCTTTATCGCTGCCGACAGCAAGGCCGACATCGCGCTTTCTTGTCCACAGTATTTCGGCAAATTTACGATTTGCAAATACAAAAATGCGGTATATCGTCACATTGCGTATGCATGAAGCGACCGGGGGCAACCTGGCGCATACGACGTTGAACCAACGTCGCGGACGGAGGATTCCCTGATGAGAGTGCGTGAAAAGGCGCATCTGCGCGCCCTGCATCCCATTTCTTTCATCGCGCTTCCCGGCGGCTGACATTCGTCACTGCCGATCCCCGTGGGATCGGTGGTCTGGTCATGCCCATCTTCCGACCCGCCCGGCGACATGCCGGCCAAGGAGGTGCGATGTCTCCCGAAATGATTTCGATCTATGGTCTGGCCGCCATGTTCCTGGTGGCCACCATTCTGCCCATCAATATGGGCATCCTGGCCTTTGTCGGCGCCTTCCTGGTCGGCACGCTGGTCGCGGACCAGACAACAAAACAGATCATCGCCGGCTTTCCCGGCAGCCTGTTCCTGACCCTGGTCGGTATTACCTATCTGTTTGCGATTGCACAGAATAACGGCACGATCGACTGGCTGGTCCGGCTGGCCGTGCGGGCTGTGCGTGGACGGATTGTTGCCATTCCCTGGATCATTTTTGGCATCTCCGCACTGCTGACCTCGGTTGGTGCCGTCAGCCCGGGTGCAGTCGCGATCATCGCGCCCATCGCCCTGGGTTTTGCCGCCAAATATAATATCAGCCCATTGATGATGGGCCTTATGGTCGTCCACGGCGCCCAGGCGGGCGGTTTCTCCCCCATCTCCATCTATGGCGGCATCACCAACCGGGTCGTGGAAAATGCAGGATTACCATTAAACGAGCTGGCAACTTTCGGTGCCAGTCTGGGCGTCAACTTCGCCGTGGCCCTGCTGCTGTTCTTCGTGTTGGGGGGAACCAAGCTGTTTGGCCGGCGGGCCACCGCGAACGGTGTCGTCGGGGGCCCATCCGCCGCCTACGCCGATGCGCACCAATATGGGGACAGCGAGGCTGAATCCTTTATGGAGGAGCGGCGCACCGCCAGCGGTGGCGGCAAAGTGATGGGCAATGGCGGCAGTGCTGTGGCCCCCGATCTGCCCGATGTGCCGCTGGAACGCTGGCTGACCGTGCTTGGGATCCTGTTGCTGGCCGTGCTGACCCTGGCCTTCAACATGGACATCGGCTTTATCGCGCTGACCATTGGTCTTGGCCTGTCGCTGCTGTCACCCAACCGTCAGAAGCGCGCCGTCGGACAGATCACCTGGCCGGAAATTCTTCTGATCACCGGTGTTTCCACCTATGTGGCAGTGCTGGAAAAGATGGGCACCATCGATTGGGTGGGCCTTGGCGTGGCGGACCTCACCTCGCCCCTGATGGCGGCCCTGCTGCTTTGCTTCATCGGGGCCGTCGTGTCAGCGTTTGCCTCCTCCACGGCTGTGCTGGGATCGCTGATCCCGCTGGCCGTGCCCTTCCTGCAAAGCGGGACGGGTGTGGATGCGGTCGGCTTCATCGCCGCCATGGCCGTGGCATCCACCATTGTGGATGTCAGCCCCTTCTCCACCAATGGCGCGCTGGTGCTGGCCAACGCGCAGGGCGTAGACAAGGACAAGTTCTTCAAACTGCTGCTGAAGTACGGCGCCCTTGTCACCATTGTGGCGCCAGTCGTGCTGTGGGTGATCTTTGTACTGATCTGATTACCAGAGACTGGGCGATGGCATCTCACCCCTGGTGGGTGCCATCGCTCAGCCAGTTGATGCCGCCGCCAACCGGGTTGCGGTTCAGATAGCGGTCGGTCATCGCCGCGGCACTGGCAGCCGCATTGCGGGTCAGCAGCGCCGACAAACGGTGCATCAGGCCTGGGCCTTCTGCCCCATGGGAAGGTTGATCAAAGGTGGCGTGATTGAAAGCGACGCCGGACATGGCTTACCACTCCAAGGATTGTGCAACGCACTATATATGGAGCGATCAACCCCGGCTCACATCCTGATATATTGCATTGCAGCATGGCGCTGTGTGGACATTGAAACGAAAAAGGCCGCCTCCCGTATGGAAGGCGGCCTTTTTGCCGTATCTTTGTTCAAGCCCCGGCCGAGCTAGCCAGGGTTTGAAACATCAGCCATCAGCGCTTGGCGACCCGGTCAATCAGACCGGCCCAGTTGCTGACGGAAATGAAGTGGCAATAAACCAGATGCAGCCACCCGCGCTCACGCCAGCGCAGGAACTCCTCCGCCGGCAGGGCGTTGAAGCGGGCTTCGTCAATCACCTTGAAGCCGTTCAGGCTCAACTTGTCGCCATTCAGCAAGGTGATGTCGGCGCGATTTTCCACCAGCAGGTCATTATCCACCAGCGCCTGGACGAACTCTGCCGTGGCGGCATGGTGGGCCTGGAACTGACGGCAGAATTCCAGGGCACGGTCGGCCAACTCGGTCGGCTTGCCATCCTTGAACAGCAGATTGCTGTCATCTTCCACCAGGGCCGGGCTGGCCTCGTCCACGCACAGGACGAACTCACCACGTTCCTTGTCCTCCAGGAAGATGAAGGGATAACGGCGGACATAGCTGGGAACATAGATATCCTGTTCCCACTGCTTGTCGGCACCGACAAACAGGTTCTCTTCGTCCCGCAGGCCCAGCAGCGCCACCGGCTGCGGGAAAGCCGCATCAGCGAACAGGATGGGGAAAAACTTGCAGACCAGCGTGAATTCCGTCGCGATCACCGGCACGGAATTGGTCTTGGCGGCGAAACTGAAATCATTGCTGGCCACAAGCGACAGGTTCTTGTCGCGGTCAGCCAGAACAGGACGCGGGCGCACATACAGGACGGGCAGTTCAGAATTGCTCATTGATTTACGCTCTCAGGAGAAGGGAGGACGGGGTGGATGAGTTTGCATCATCCGCCCCGTCATCGTCATAAATAAGGGTAAGGGCTAATCAGGACGTCGAGGTTCAGTTACCCGGCTGCGGCTCTTCTTCTGGCTGGGTCGTGCCGCCTGTGCTGGAAGGGACCACAGATCCATTCCCCCCGGCGGCACCGCTGCCAGCTGCATTACCCGATACACTGTTATTGGACGGGGCCGTCAACACCGACGGCGACCCATCGGCGCCCAGTGCGCCGACACTCGTCGTCAGAACCTGCGGCGACTGATAGGCCGACAGAGCGTCGGGGGTAACAGCGTTGCTGGACACGGTGCCGGTGAACAGGGATGTCACCGTCGGCGTGCTCGGCACCGCCGTGCGGGGCACAACAGAGGAGACAACCTGCGTCACCTGATCCAGCGGGCCCCAGGCCGTATCGTTGATGAAGTACGGCTCACCAACAAACTGGCTGTTGACACGCATAGCCGTCCGGACACCACCGATCCCGCCAATGGAACCATACATGGTTGCGCGGGTGGCCCTCGGTACGGTCAGCGTCAGCACCTGAAGGCTCTGATCTGCCGAACCACCACTGATGCCGATCAACAGGGCGCCAGTATCAGACGAAAGGGTGAGATTGGTGTTGAGACCAACCAGGCCCGGCATCGTGATATCGCCACCGGCGGTGATGGACACCGTACCAGCCACCAGTTCCGCCGGTGCGGCGAACGTGATGTCACCAACCGTCACCGCCACTGTTGCCGGCAACAGGACACGGGCACCGCCGGTCTGGGTAAAGCCGGTCCCCGCCTGCACATTGGCGTTCTCAGCAAAGCTGATCACGCCCGTGGTGCTGTTGCTTGCCAGGTTGATCGCGCCCGCAGTCGTAACCGCACCATTGAAGGTGAGGTTGCTGCCGGCAACCCGCAGGCCATTCGTGCCGGTCAGGTTCAGGGCGCCCTGGAACAAGGCCGCCCCGCTGCCGGTCACCGCCAGATTGGCGGCATTAACGACACCATTGAAGGTGACGGAAGCACCGGTGACAGACAGATCACCAAGACGGCGGCTGACGCCGAAGGCACCCTGGGCTGTGATGGCCCCATTGAGTGCCGACAAGGTCAGGTTAGCGCCGCCCGTGGCGTCAACCGTACTGCCAAAGGTCAGTGTCCCCCCTGTGCTGGTCATGCTGGTGGCACCCGTCAGCAAGACCGGGCCCAGGTAAGACTGGGCACCCTGGGTAACCATCGCACCATTAACAAAGCCACTGCCGGAGATGCTCAGCGACCGCAGGGCCGTATTCCCCCCAAGGCCACCGGCAATCGCCGTATTATCCCCAATAATGGTCAGTGACTGACCGCCGGCCACCTGACCATCCGCCCCCTGCGACAAGGTGATAGATGTTCCGGTCAGGACCGTGTCTGCACCTAGCACGACGCGCTCGCCGTAGGTCTGCGCGCCGGTGGTGGTGATAGAGCCGCCATTCAGGTGCAAGCTACCGGCCGCGTCGGTCGTGAGGCTGGAAACAGTGACATTCCCCCCAAACCGGGTCAGCCCGGCGCTGTTAACCCTCAAGGAACCCGCACTGGTTACGGCGCCTTGCAGATCGACAGAACCGCCGGTCAGCAGGGTACCCGCGCCCAGGGTGGACTCCCTAAGGGTGACTGCACCACCATAGACCTGTGCGCCGCGGGTGGTGATGGCACCACCATTTAGCGCGGTGGACCCATTCACCTTCAGGCTGGTCAGTGCCGCGACGGTACCCACCGCTCCGCCGAAAGTGGCAGAACCGTTGATCGTCAGGGCATGCGCCCCTTCAACCGCACCCGTGATGTTCACAGTGGTACCGGTCAGCACGACATCTTTGGCCAGCGTCACAGCGCCTTCATAGATCTGCCTTCCGGTGGTGGTGATGTCCGTATTCAGCGTGAAATCATCATCCCGGATATACAGGCTGGACAGAGTGGAATTGACACCAACTGGTCCATTAATCTGCACGTCGCCAAGCAGCCCAAGCCCGAACGCACCATCCACGCCCTGCGACAGGGTGAGAGCGGCCCCATTCGTGGACAAAGACACATCGCCAGCCAGTATCAGACGCTCCCCATAGGTCTGGGAACCTCTGGTCGAGATGGACCCACTGATGATCAGGCTGCCGGCGGCGTCAGTCACCAGCGAAGTCAAACCGACCGAGCCGTCAAACCGGGTCAGCCCAGCGCTGTTCACCGTCAGGGCACGGCTTCCCTGTATGTCACCGTTGAACAGGGCGTCACCACCTGCCGTCAACACCACATCCTTGGTCAGGAGGATACTTCCGTAGGACTGGCTGCCCGTGGTGACAACATCACTATTCAACTCGGTTGCGCGGCTAACCGTGAAGTCCTTCACTGCAACCGTGCCGTTCAACCGCGCCCCGCCGGCAATCGTCAGGACATGCGCCCCTTCCGCACCACCATTCAGCACGACTAGACGGCTGGTCAGGACTGTGTCCGCCCCCAGGATTACCCGATCGCGATAGTTCTGGAACTCGCTGGCAGTAATGGTACCACCATCGAGTTTCAGGCTGCCGGCCGCATCGGTCGTGATGCTGGTAACATTCACGTTACCGCCAAACCGCGTCTGCCCGGCGCTGTTCACTGTCAGGGCCACAGGGCCCGTAACGGCACCTTGCAGATCAACTGAACCTCCACTCAGCAGCGTGGTCCTTCCCAAGGTCACGGCACCTGCATAGGTTTGTGCGCCCGTGGTGACGATCGTCCCACCATTCACCGTGCTGGCACCAACCACCGTCAAACCGGTCAATGCCGTACCGTTGCCCACGGTGCCATTGAAGGTGACTGGGCCCGTGATCGAAAGAGTGTGTGCCCCATCGACCGCGTTGTTAAAGCTGATGCCGCCTCCAGCCAACGCCACATCCTTGATCAGGGACACGGCACCACCGTAAGTCTGCGTGCCGCTGGTGGTGACATTCGCGGTCAGGACAGATCTGGCCTTGGCGTCCAGGCTGATCAGCGCCGTGGTGGCGCCAACCGCGCCAGAGATCGCCGCAACGCCCTGGATCGTCAGGTTGGAGGCACCATCGGCACCGCCACCCAACGTCACGGTAGAGCCGGTCAGCGTCAGCGCCTTGCCCTCCAGCGTCACATGGTCGCCATAGGTCTGCACGCCCGTGGTCGTGACCGAACCGGCCAGCGTTACCTTGCCAACAGCATCCGTTACCAGCGAGGCCACAGTTACAGCGCCGCCAAAGCGGGTCAGACCGGCGCTGTTCACCGTCAGGGCATGGGCACCCGACACGGCACCATTGACCAGCACATCACCGCCCGCCGTCAAAGCCAGTGCCTTGTTCAGGCTGACAGAACCATAGGATTGGCCATTGGTGGTGACAACATCCCCGTTCAGCCCGGCATTTCCGCTGACCGTGAAGCTCTTCGCTGCGACCGTGCCGCCCAATGCCGCGTTGCCGGTGATCGTCAGGGTCTGTGCCCCTTCCGCACCGCCAGACAGGGTGACCAGCGTACCGGTCAGGACCGTATCGGCCCCCACCATTGCACGCTCACCATAGGTCTGCGCGCCGCTGGTGGTGATGGCACCGCCAGTCAGGTTCAGGCTGCCGGCAGCATCAGTGGTGAGGCTGGCAACATTGACGCTACCGCCCAAGCGGGTCAGGCCGGCACTGTTAACCGTCAAAGCCACGGGGCCTGTAACCGTGCCCTGCAGATCGACCGCCCCGCCGCTCAGCAGCGTGGCCGCCCCAAGGGTCACGGCACCGGCATAGGTCTGGTTACCCGTTGTAGTGACGGTACCGCCGTTCAGCGTGCTGGCTCCGATAGCATGCAGGCCGGCCAGGGCCGTATTGGCACCGACCGCCGCACCGAAGCTGACCGGACCCGTGATCGACAGGGTACGTGCCCCATCAACCGCACCCGTGAACCGCACCGCACCGCCAGCCAGGCCGATGCTGTTGCCCAGGGTCACAGCACCACCATAGGTCTGGGTGCCGCTGGTCGTGATGCCTGCATTCAGCGTGGATTTGCCGTTGATATCCAGGCTGGTCAGCGCGGTATTGGCGCCGACCGCGCCATTGATCAGCGTGCCACCGGTGATCGCCAGCTTGAAGGCACCATCCGCACCCTGCGACAGGGTGACGGCTGAACCGGTCAGGGCCACATCGGCGGCCAGGATCGCCCGCTCCCCGAAGGTCTGCGCGCCGCTGGTCGTGACATTGCCGCCAAGGGTCAGGCTGCCGGCGGCATCCGTCACCAGAGAAGCAAGCTGCACCGCGCCACCAAAGCGGGTGACATCGCTGCTGTTCACGGTCAGATCGCCCGTACCGCTCACCGTGGAGCCGAAATCAACCCGGCCGCCGGAGGTCAGCACAACTGTGCCGGTCACCGTGGAGGCACCCTGGTAGTTCTGCGCACCCGTCGTGGTCACATTACCGTTCAGGGCGCTGGTCCCCGACACGCTGAGGCTTGTCAAGCTGCTGGCACCCGTGGCCGACCCGATCGACAGGTCACCCTTGACGGACAGGCCATATGCCCCTTGCGCGCCCTGCGCCAGGGTGATGCTGGTGCCCGTCAAGGTCGTATCCGCGGTCAGCGTCACGGCCTCGCCATAGGACTGCGTACCCGTGGTTGTGACCTTGCCGCTGCCAATGGACAGCGTGCCCGCCGCGTCCGTCGTCACGGAGGCCACGCTGATCTCACCACCGAAGCTGGTTACACCTGCGCTGTTCACCGTCAAGGCCATCGGACCGGCAATACCGGCCTTAAAGGCGACGGAACCACCATTCAGAACCGTATTGGCACCCAGAGTGACAGTCCCGCCGAAGGTTTGCGCGCCGCTGCTGGTGACGCCGCCGCCATTCAGCGCCGTTGTGCCGCTGACATTGACACTCTTCAGCGCCGTGGTGCTACCGACCGCGCCACCAAACACGGCATTACCCTGAACATCAAGGGAGGCATTGCCATCCGTTGCACCAGCCACAGAAACCAGCGAACCGGTCAGAACCGCCTCGCTGCCCAGCAGGGTCAGTGAACCACCAAAGTTCTGCGTCCCTGTGGTGGTTACCGTCTGGCTGCGCAGCGCCGTGCTGCCGCTGACAGACAGCGAGGACAGGCTGATAATGCCGGAAAGATCGGCATTGCCATTGATGGTCAACGCCCAGGCGCCGCTGGCACCCTGACCCAGGGTGACGAGCGAGCCGGTCAGAATGCTGTCCGCCGTCAGGTCGATACGCTCGCCATAGGTCTGCGCACCGCTGGTGGTGATGGAACCACCATTCAGGTTCAGGCTGCCATCTGCGTCCGTCGTGATGGACGCCGCATTCATGCCCGCTGCCGCCAGATTGGTCAGGCCGCTGCTATTGACAACCAGGGCACCCAGGCCCGTCGTCCCGCCAACAGCACCGCCAAAGATCACATCAGCAGCTCCAGCATTGATGGTCAGATCCGAAGCACCATCAAGGGTGCTGCCGAAGGAGATCTGGTTGTTCGCCGCGCGCAGCAACATCAACTGCACGCCGCTGATGGACAGCGTCTGTGCGCCATTCAGCGTCACGGCACCGCTATAGGTTTGGGCCCCGCTGGTGGTGATGGTCCCGCCATTCAGCGCCGTCGTACCGCTGACAGCCAAGCTGGTCAAGCTGGAGGTGCTGTTTGCCCCCACTACGACGTTGCCGGTGACGGTGAGGCCCGCCCCATTGGCACCGCTGGTAAGGGTGACACTCGTCCCTTCAACGCTGGCGCTGTTCAGCAGCGTGAGCGCCCCACCATAGGTCTGCGTGCCCGTGGTGCGGATATTGCCACCGCTGAAGCTGGTGGTGCCGTTGATATCCAGACCGGTCAGGGCTGTAGTGGCTCCGACATTACCTGTGATCGCGGCATTGCCCAGGATAGTCAGGCTGGCGGCGCCATCGGCACCGGCACCCAGGGTGATGGTGGTGCCGGTCAGGGTCAGCGCCTTGCCTTCCAGCGTCACATGCTCGCCATAGGTCTGCACGCCCTTGGTGGAAACGGAGCCGGCCAGCGACACGGTGCCGGCGGCATCCGTGACCAGCGAGCCAAGCTGCACCGCGCCGCCAAAGCGGGTGACATCGCCGCTGTTCACGGTCAGGTCACCCGTACCACTCACCGTGGAGCCGAAATCAACCCGGCCACCGGAGGTCAGCACAACCGTGCCGGTCACCGTGGAGGCACCCTGGTAGTTCTGCGCACCCGTCGTCGTCACATTGCCGTTCAGGGCGCTGGTCCCTGACACGCTGAGGCTTGTCAGGCTGCCGGCACCCGTGGCCGACCCGATCGTCAGGTCACCCTTGACGGACAGGCTGTAGGCCCCTTGCGCGCCCTGCGCCAGGGTGACGCTTGTGCCGGTCAAGGTCGTATCCGCCGTCAGCGTCGCGGCATCACCATAAGACTGCGCGCCCGTGGTCGTGACCTTGCCACCGGCGATGGACAGCGTGCCCGCCGCGTCCGTCGTAATCGACGCCACGCTGATCTCACCACCAAAGCTGGTCACACCCGCGCTGTTCACCGTCAAGGCCATCGGACCCGTGATGGTGGACGCGAAGGTCACATTACCCTTGCCGCTGTCGATGATCGTGTCGGCCGTCAGAACAACGGCATCATTGTAGGTCTGCGTGCCGGTGGTTTTAACGCCGACGATGCTGGTGCTGCCACCGGCATCGGTGGTCAGGCTTGTCAGCGCTGTGGTCCCGCCCACAGCGCCAGCCAGTTTGGTGGTGCCGCTGCTGTTCAGCGTCAATGCATAGGCACCGTTGATGGTACCCGCGACCGAAATATCGGCCTTGCCCGTGCTGATCGTGCTGTCACCGTCCAGAACAATCAGATTGCCGAAGGTGATGCCACTGTTCGTCGTGCTCAACGTGCCATTCAGCGTCACCGCACCGCCGTAAGACTGTGCGCCGGTCGTGGTTACCGACCGCAGGCTGGTTGCGCCTGTCCCTGTGGTCAGGCTGGCCAGCGCCGTCGTGCCACCAACGGCACCGGAGAAACTGGTCTTGCCACTATTATTAAGGGTCAGGGCCTGGGCACCATCGACGGTGCCGGCGAAGCTGATATCGCCCTTGCCGGCATTGATGGTCGTGGCGCCGGTCAGGGTTGTGGCCCCACCGAAGGACACATTGCCATTGCCGGACGTGTAGGTGCCGCCGATGGTTGCCGCCTCGCCATAGGATTGGGCGCCCGTGGTGGTGACATTGCCGACGGTGACCGTGCCACCGGCGTCGGTCGTCAGGCTGGCCAGGGCCGTAACCCCACCCACAGCGGCAGCAAAGCTGGTCGCGCCGCTGCTATTGACGACCAGTGCAAAGCCACCATTGACGGTGTCCTTGAAGCCGACCGCCCCCTTATTGGCATCAATCGTCGTGTCGCCAGCCAGCGTCACGGCCTTTTCAGTCGTAAAGGCGCCGCTATTGGTCTTGTAGCTGCCATTCAGCGACACAGTGTCGTTGAAGGTCTGCGCACCGTTCGTGGTGATGGAGCGGAAGCTGCTGGACCCGCCGGCATCAGTGGTCACGCTGGCCAAAGCCGTGGTGCCACCGATGGCACCGCCAACGGACGTGCTGCCGCTGCTGTTCAACGACAGGGAATGGGCACCATCAACGGTGCTGCTCAGGCTGATATCGCCCGTACCGACGCTGATCGTCGTGTCGCCGGCCAGGGTCACCGCATCGGTAACGATGAAGTTGCCATTGCCGCTAGAAGTATACTTGCCATTCAGGGTGGCGGCACCGGTATAGCCTTGAGAGCCCGTGGTGCTGACACTGGCCACAGCAATCTTGCTGCCGGTGACGTTAAGGCTGCTCAAGCCAGAAGCGACACCGCCAAGGGTGACGGTGCTTGTCCCGGCATTCAGCGTCAGCGCATTGCCGTTGCCGGTAAGCGTGCCGGTAACACCGATATCACCACTGATCGCCTTGATATTGATATTACCCGACAGGGAGAGCGTGCCATCGATGCTGACCGACTTGCCGGTCAGGTTGCCGGCAAGCGTGGTGGCACCCTTGAAGCTCTGCGCCCCTGCCGTGCTGACCGACTGGACGCTGATATTCTTACCTTCGACCGTGAAATTGCCGCTGGTCCCCGTTGAGCTGTAGCTCTTGCCCAGGGTGACATTGCCGCCGGTGGAGGTGAGTGTCAGATCGCGGCCACTGCCGGCGCTGAAGCTCTTGGTGGCATTGCCGTCGGTGATATTGCCCGTGGCCGTAACCACGATATCACCATCGTTGGTCACCAAGTCACCCAGGATAAAGCTGGTGCCGGACAGATAGATGCCGCCCGTCCCGGTGACCGTGACACCGACCTTGGTGAAATTGGTCTGGAACGCTTCCGTTGCCGTTCCCAGACCGGACGCCGTGGTCATGTTCAGCGTTTCACCGGTCAGCGTCGATCCGCCCGTGGCCGAAAGGATCTTGCCCGCGCTTGCCGACAGGTTGAGCGTGCCGGTGCCACCAGCATTGACGGTGTTCAGCGTCATATCGCCCGTGGTTGCCGTCAGAGTGACGATGCGGCTGGCGCCGGTCGCGACCACGCTGTCAGCCGTGAAACCGACGCTATTGGTGAAGGTGATATTGCCGGTTGCCGCCAGGGTCAGGCCCGTCAAAGCGCCGGTATTGGAAACCGTCAGGTTCTTGCCCGTGCCCGTCAGGCTGGCATTCAGCTTGCCGGTCGTGGTGGTCAGCGTGGTGTTGCCACCGGCCGAGCCGCTGATGAAGGTGAGTTCAGAGGCAGTGATGGTCAGGGTGCGGCCACCGCCGCTAGTGACGATATCCGTCGTGCCCTTCAGCGTGATAGCGCCAGTGGTGCTGAAGCTGCCGGAAGACGGAAGGGTCAGGGTGCCGCCGCTTTCCAGCAGCAGATTGCCGCTGGTGAGGGACAAGCCAGCGATGGAAAGGTCACCTGCCGTCTTGATATAGGCCGACGAGCCGTTGCCCAGGGTCAGCGCACCATTGCCGAGCGTGGAGGCGCCTGTACCGCTGTTGGAAACGGAAACGACAGAACCATCCTTCGAAGCCGACAAGCCGCTGATCGTGGACACCTTGACGAGCACCGGGGTGCCAGCACCTGTCGCCAGATTGGTGACGGCGCCGATATTACCGTTACCCGCCGTCAGTGACAATTTGCCGGCGACAATGTGGGTATCCGTGCCGCTGACCAGGATCGAACCGGCGGCGCTGACATTGGCAAGGCTTTGCGACGGTGACCCGGTGCCTGAATCGGTGCCCGCATAGAGCTTGGTGATGGTGATGTCGCCGGTGGTGGTGGAAATCACCACGTCATTGCCGGCCCCATCGGTTTTCTGGAAGACATTGACGACGGCGACAGGGCCGGCGGCCTTCACATTCAGGGAACCATTATTGGCAGAAAGCGCGGTATTGACATCACCCAGGCTGACACCGGCGCTGTTGCTGTCATTGATGTAGATGGAACCGTTGCCGCTATTGTTCCCCATCAGGACGTTGGCGTTGGTGGCAATGGCATTGCTGCTGCTGCCGATGCCGTTGAAGGCACTGAAGACGACCGTATTGCCGGTCACAACCGTGCTGGTCAGCCCGTCATCCAGGATGCTGCCGATGCTGGACGTCAGGGTTACATTGCCCCGGCCTGACAGGCCGGCAGCGTTGATCTCCCCGACCCGCAGGTTGGAGGTGCCACCGGTATCGACGGAGATATTGCCGCCACCGGAAATCAGCTTGCCCAGGACCAGAGTGGTATTATCGCCGTTGATCACAATGTCACCGCCATTGGTGGTGACATTGCTCAGCCCCAACTCGTTGCCCGTTGCCTTGAAATAGGCACCAATACCGCTGGCGGTGGTGATTGCCGTCAGGTTGCGGCTATGGACCCCCAGCACAGCAAGCGATGCACCATAGCTCGTGCCGCTCAGCGTGACGGTGCCGCCGGTGATGCTGCTGGCACTGTTGCCTTGCCGGATCGCCCCGGTGGTTGTCAGCACCACGGCACCATTATTGATGCCGGCGCTGACGGTGCCGGCCGTGCCGGTTTTACCGATATTGATGTCGCCGCTGGCCGTGACCCGGATGTCATTGCCAAACGCATCCTGGGTCACGGTCATGCTGGTGATGGTCAGCGCACCGCCCACCGTTACGTTGGTGCTGCCATTCTGGACCGCAGTAGTCAAACCACCGGCCATGGCACCGGTGATGCCAAGATAGAGCGAGCCATTGCCCGTTACCGTGGCCGAAATGGCCGTACCCGTCGTCAAGTTGGTATCATTGGAAGCGGTGACGCGGAAAATATTGTCCACGCTGCCGATACCGGTGCCCGCCTTCAACGTGATGCTGCCGGTATTGCCACCGCTGACCAGGGTGATGCCGTTGCTGGCCAGCTTGCCGGCGGCATCCAGAGTCAAGGCGGCGGTGTTGCCCCAGGTCGTGGCGCCATTCAGGGTCAGGTCACCCGCCGTTGTGGTGACAGACAAGGCGGCGCCGCTCGTCAAAACGCCCGTGCTGAGCGTGCCCGCGTTGGAAATATAGGCACCGCCGGCACCGGTGGTCAGCGTCAGGCTGCCCACATTCGTCTTCAATGCCTGGCTGCTGCTGCCAATCGCGGCAGCGGCCAGGGTATTGGATGCCAGGGACAGGCTGCCAGCCGTGATCAGGCTGCTGCCATTGATCGCGGTGATGCTGGTTGCCGTGGTGGTTGACGTGACAGCCGCCGTGTTGAGATTGACGCTGCCCGACCCTACCGAGATTGTGCCGACGGCAATGCTGCCCTTGGCCGAGATGGTCAGGTTCAGCCCCGTCGTATCGCTGATATTGGTCAGCGTTGTGGTGTTGCCATTATCCGATGCCGTGAAGGTCAGATTGGTGCCGGTGACTGACAAGGTGCCCGTGGAAGCGGTATTGCTGACCGCCGTTGCACGGTTAATGGTCAGATCGGTCAGATCCCCGGCACCGACATAAATGTCGCCACCCGTATTGATGGTCAGCTTCGTGGCGGTGGTCTTCACCCGGGTATTGGCGTTCGTGCCGGCGCCGATGCCGCCGGCACCTGCACTGTTGCCACCGGTTGCTGTCAGCACCAGTTCCGCCGCATCAATGCTGGACGCGGTGTTGGACTTGATCGTCGCGTTGGTGGCGGTCAGCGTAACCTTGTTGCCCGTCGCCGTGATGGCGCCGGCAATGGTCATGTCTTTCTGACCAGAGCCATTACCGTTGGAAACCACGACATCGCCAGCAGCCGTCAGGCCGTTGATTGTCAGGGCGTTGGTTTCCTGAAGATAGATGCCGCCGCCGGACGCCGTTGCGGTCAGCGTCGTGGTGCCACTGTTGTTCGCAGTGGTCGTGAGGGCATTGCCCGCAGTGCCAATGGAGCCGGAGGCCGTCAGGGTCAAGGCCCCCGCACCCGTGATCTTGCCACCGCCCAGGATGGAACCGTTCGTGACCGTAATGGTTGCCGCCGCACCGTTCAGGGACGGGCCCTCGCCACTGAGGTTCAAATCCCCATTGGCCTGAATGGTGCTGGTCCCCCCAACGATGAAAGTATCGACCCACGTATTCTGCTTCAGATCGACATGGGCACCATTATTGGCGACAACCTGCAGATAACCCGTGGTGATGTCCAGCAGCCCGCCGCCGGTGCCCGCCGTCTGGCCAACCATCCCGCTAGAGGAGCTCAACTGGACAGTACCGGCCTTGATGTAGGACGTGCCGTCAAGTTCACGGATGCCGTCACCGGCCACCAGCTTCAGGCTGTTGGAGGCGCCGATCTCAACCTTATCCACGATGATGAGGCGGTCGTTGGTGAAAGTGAAGTCCATCCCTGACTTATCAAGGATCTGGCTGAAGGTGGTGCCGCCGGCGTCCGTATGGGTTGCCTTGATTTGAACAGCACCCGCCGTACCATCCAACCCCGCACTCACAATGTCGAAGGTGCGGTTGCCCGTGTTGCCTGTGCTGGAATTGGTCAGCGACAGCGTGTCGATATGGGTGCTGGAGGTGACATATACATCGCCTTGCCCCTGCAACGTTACCAAGGGCGCGTCAAGATAGAGACGGTTGCCACTGCTGCCAAGATTTATGGCCTGGATGTTAACGGACGCCGCCGTGATCCGGGAAAGGCTGCTGTTGGCACCACCAAAAATCGACGCCTCGGTCTTGAGCGTCAGCGCCCCAGACTTGGTCAGGTCAATAATGCCGGCAATCTGCGAGATCTTGGTATCAAAGATAAAATCAAGACCCGTCGTGTCGCTGAGGCTCACTGCATAGGAACTGCTACCCGTGATGCTGATCGTCGCATTCTTGGACGTCAGGCCATAGGTCGCCGCACCATCACTCGACGTTCTGGTGTTCTTGATGGAAAGGGTCTGCAGGTCGGCAGCGCTATTATTGATATAAACATCGTTCAGGGTTTCGATGAACAGCGCTTCCGTATCGGTTTCGATCGATTGGTTGTTGCCGTTCCGAAGGATGGCACCGGTCGCCTTCAGGGTGATCTTGCCCGCCGTCAACATATTCGTGCCGCTGGCCACGCGGCTGATATTGGTCACCGTGCCCGTTGTGGACAGGCTGAGGGTGCGGCCCTTCTGTACGTTGATAAGCCCCAGTTCCAGGAAATTGTCCGTCGTCAGGTCAAAGTCCAACCCGGTCGTATCGACAAGCTTGGTAATCTGGGTCGTGGAGCCATTGGTCAGGATCGAGAGATCGAGATTTTGACCGGAGATGCTGTATGTACGGGTGGCCGCGTTTTTCGCCGTCCAGGTGAACTTGGACAGATCAGCCTGATTGGCAATATAGGCGCTGGCCCCCGTGGTCAGGGTCAGGGATTCCGTTTCAATCTGCAGCGAATTGCCGGATGTGCCAATATCCCCGCCTTCGACAGTCAATGTCAGGTCATTGGTCGATATGCCCTTGCCGCCATTAAGCTGGGTCAGCGCCCCGCTGGTAACCTTCAAGGTTGTCGAATTGGTGGTAACGGGTGACGTGCTGCGGTTGCTGATTTCATCAACCGCCAAATTGCCGGCATTCTGGTAATTAACTGTGCTGTTGGCATTGATCTTCAACTGGCCAACGGTGCCATAGAAGGTTGATTGCCCGGTTACCGAATTACCCACGCCGGAAGCATCAATTTCCAGCCGGCCCGCCGTGATGACGCTGCTGGTCTTGGTGCCCACGACACTTTGCTTTGAGCCGCTGGCAGCCGCTGTCAGCTTGACCGTGCCTGTCCCGACACTGACATTTTCCACCTGAATGCTCTTGGTGGAGGTGACCGACAGGTTGAGGCCGGATTGGGAAATATTGGTCAGCTTGAAGGCGGTGACTGACGTGGTCGGCACGACTTCATCTGCCGTGAAGGTCAGGCCGGTGGAGGAGAGGGAATGCGTGTAGCTGGTAGTGTTTTTCCGGAAATCCACATCCAGCGTCAGATCGGTCAGTGTCGCGCTATTGCTGACGCTCATGTCACCACTGGTGGCAACGGTGAGTTTCTGCGTCGTCGTTGAGAGTGTGGCAGAGTTGCCGACACCGCCATTTGAAGCTTTGGCGGAGAGAATCAATTCCCCAGCGGTGATTGAACCGCTGGCCCTGTTGATGGTGCCGGATACACCGGTTGCGCCGCCTGTCGAGGTCAGGCTGACCTTCCCCGTGCTGCTGGTGCCCGCATCAATCGTGCCCGTAAGAATGGCGCGGTCAACGCTATAGCTGAAATCCATGGTGCCGGAGCCGCTGGCCATGCCCACGGTCTGCACACCACTGCTGGTGGAAATCGTTACAGAGCGGCCAGAGCCGACATTGGTGAAGCTGTATGTGTTCGCAGTGGTCGTGGCCGATGTCTTATGCGTGCTGGTGATCGCCAGCTTGGTCAGGGCGGTATTGCTGTTATCGATATAAATATCGCCGTTATTCTCGATGGTCAGGGAGGCCGTCGTGGTCCTCATGGCTTGGGTAGACGTGCCGATGGAACCTGCGCCGGTGACGGAGCCCTTGGCAATCAGCGTGACGCTGCTGCCCGCAATAGAACCGCCACCACTGCCGCCAAGGGTGATGTTGGAGTTGGCGCCGCCACCCTCCGTCACCAGCCTGACCGCACCGGAGGCAACGATCTCGTTGATGGTGATATTCTTCTTACCGGTGAAGCTGAAATCGACGATGCTGTTCGTGGCACCGCTGACATCAATAGGGCCAACCGTCGTACCGTCGTCAGTGATCGAGATGGCCGATCCACTGGCACCTTTAATCCCAAAAAGAGACGCGGTGTTGCTGGCGGTCGTGCTGTTGGTGCTGGTAATCGCCAGATGGGTCAGCGCGACATCGCTGCTGACATAAATATTACGGCCAGACTGAAGGGTCAGCCTGCCGCTATTCACCTTAACATTGGTGGCGTCGGTGCCGATGGAATAGAGATCACCCGCCGTCAGGTTGACCGTCCATGCAGTCATGGAGCCGGTGCCGGTGGAGGTGATGGCGCCCGTGCTGACAATTTTCAGATTGCCACCCTGGATATCGCCCTTGCCGATGCTGATCGTCCCGGCGCTGCCCGTTGCAGATAGCGAGACATCCATATCGCTGTCACTGGTCAGCGTATTGACCGTGTGATTGCCGCTGCTGCTGCTGATGCCGATGGTTTGCCCTGTAGCCGCAATGGAAACGGTACCGCTGGCATTGCTGGTGCGGACGATATTCAAGGACCGGATATTTGAGCTGTTGCTCAGATAAACGCTGGAATTATTTTCAACAGACAGCGTAACCGTATCGACATCCAAGCTCTTGCTGCTGCTGCCAATCGCGCCACCAGCCTTGAAGGTGATTTCACTGCCGTAAATCCGGTTGGTGTCATCTTCATCATTCAGAATGGTGGTGCCGGAGGTCACGGTCACGGCTGAGGCGCCTTTATTGGCGTCGATGGCACCCAGCACCAGGCTGTTGCTGCCGCTCAGCGTGATCGTGTCGCCAGCCCGGGCACTAGTGATCGTGGTGCTGTTGCTGGAATTAGTGGCAATATTGATCAGGCCGCTGCTGGCTTGTACAACAACAGAGGGGGCCCGGAAGTTGAAACCAGCAGTGCTGGAACCGATATTCTGCGAGGCTTTCAGCGTCAGTACATCGGTGGCGTTAATGTAGACACTACTATCCGTGGTAAGGGAGCCAGCCGTTGCCTCGATGCTGACTTTACCGTCTTGTGTGCCACTGGTGTATTTCACATTGAGATCACCGGCCCCCAGCTTCACCACGACATCGCCGGTCGACGTGGCAACGCCCGTGCCATAGCGATCCCCCTCACCAAGCAGGAATGTGTTGGTGGTGTCGGACGGGTTTACCGCTCTATCGACCGAGAGATAAATGCCGGCCGAACCGCTGGTCAGGTTGCTGCCGGTGCCGGCGGTAACACTGACGCCCCGCGCCGTGATATCCATATCCTGACCGGTGGCCGAACCGCCGACACCGCCAGCGGCCTTGAAAGCGATAAAGGAGGCCAGCACCCGAGTACTGTCGTCGCCATCATCCTTGATGGCGCCCTTGGTGCTGTTGAACAGCAGGGAGTTGCCGGTGGACGTGGCGGACCCGCCGCCGGAAGGTGTATAGGTATATACAAAACTGCCGGTATTCACCTGCCCCAACGTAATGTCGCGGTCACCGGTGAAGCTGAACGTGTTCAGGCCCCCAAGCCCAATACCGTAACCGCTATCAATCAGCCGTTCGAAATTATAACCAGCCCCGCTGTCCGTCAGCTTGAGGTCAAGATGGCGACCGGTGATGCTGAATTGATAATCAGCCGTGCTGTCCTTGTGCGTGCTGGTAATTACCAATGTGTTGAAATGAGACTGGTTCGCAATCATCAGATTGCCCGTCGTCGTGACGGTTAGATCGGCTGTATTGATACCAAGGGAAACGCCGTTTTTGGCCTCAATCCCTTCCGTTCCTGTCAGCTTGATGGCCTTGGCGGTCAGGAAGGTGTTGGCGTTGCCATCATCCTGGATAAAGCCATTGGTGGTGGTGACATTGGCGCTAGTCACATTCGCTATGTCCATCCGGCCCAGCACCAGATTGACATCACTGGTGAAGCTGAAGCTGGTCAGGAAGGAACTGGACAGATCACTGATCGTTACTGTGGTGCCATTATCCGTGATGTCAAACGTCTGGCTCATCGAGTTCAACAAGAAGCCGTTCGGCGTTGTGCCCGAATGCTTGTTGTTGATGGTCAGGCTGGTCAGGTGCCGACTGTTATCAATAAAGAACCCGCCCGTATTGGTAATGGAAAGGGTGCTGGTCTCTGTTTTCAGATGGCTGGTGCTGCTGCCGACATCGCCACCGGCATTAATGGTGAGGACGCCAGTCGTCACCTTGTTGCCGCTGGCCCCGGTGATCTTGCCGGAGGTGGTCAGATTGATCGCCCCAGCCGTGCTGCTCGTCAGGTTGTTGACGGTGGTTTCGGCCCCCGTCCCGGAAACTGTGACGGCAATGGTATTGGCAATCAACCGATCCAGTGTCACGGAACCCGTCTGGGTGACCGTGATGGAACCGCCATTTGCCACGGCCTCCAGCGTATTGACCTTGGTGATCAAGGTCATGATGGTGGCGTCCCCGTTGGAAACGGCCGTCAGCTTATTGGCCGTGACCCCCTCGCCGGCGGTATTCAGCCTGCCGCTGCCCAGGGTCAGGGATACATTGCCGCTGGGAGTGGAAATTTTACCGACACCCATGCCTATGACGGAGGAGATGGTGATATTGCCGCTACCCTCCAGGATGGAGACATCACTCACCAAGGCGGTGCCGCGCGTCACATTCAGAACAATGTCACCATTGCGGCCATAAACCTGCGTGAACGTCGTATCAGAATTATCCGCCACCCCGGCATTGGTGATGTAAGTGCCACCATTGTTGGTGGAGGTCACGAAGCTGCGGGAGCCGACGGACGAAATCGGATTGACGCTGGTGCCGATGGCGTTGGCAGCCTCAAGAACCAGACCGCCGCTGGTACGGATCAGGGTGGCGGCATTGCCATCATCCAGGATGGACCCGCCGGTGCTGCTCAGCTTGAAATTGCCAGTGGAACCGCTGAGCGCCTGAATGGACATGGAGCCGACGGTGATGTCACCGGCCGCCTGGATCGTGGACAGAACAGTGGCGCCGCTGGCGACGTTGGTCAGCACCAGGGCCTTATTGTTCCCGATATTGACGATACCGGAACCGGACGTGCTGTTGAGGCTGTTGACATTGGTGTTCAAGGCGGTGCCGGAGGCACCGATCGCGCCGTTGATTCCGGTCGTGCCCTTGGCAACCAAGGTCAGCGCATTGCCGGTAATAAGCTGATTATTACCGGTACCGGTGATATCGCCGCCATTGGCTGTCAGGCTGACATTGCCACCCTTGGCATCGACGATACCGACGGCCAGCCCCCGGTCGGACGTGTAATCAAAGGCCAAGTCGCTGGCAGACTCCACCGTCGTCAGCGTCGTGGCGGACGCGCCATCCGTGGCAGCGAAAGTCAACCCGTCTGCGGTGAGGCTATATTGATTGGTGCTGTTCTCAACCCCGTGGATGGTGGAGATGGTCAGGCTGTTCAGATTATTCTGATTGCTGATGTAGAAATTGCCGCCTGCACGGATCGTCAGCGCGGCGGTATTGGCGCTCAGAGCCGCGCCAGTGGCACCGATATGGCCACCCAACGCCGACACGATAAGGGTGGGCGCGGTCAGCAGCGGCGTGGCGCCCGTGACATTGGCGATATTGCCCGTCGCCGTCTCCAGGCGGATGGTCCCGCCGCCGGTGTTGATATCACCGGCCAGGGTAATGCCTTCACCGGCCAACAGCGTAACATTGCCGCCATTGCTGGTCAGCTTGCCGATATTCGTCAGCGAGGACCCAGCCAGCGACGCGTCCAGCGTGATGTTGCCGCCCTGGGTCGAAATCTCATAAGCGGCATCGCTGAAGGTGATGCCGCCATTGGCACCCGTGGAACGCAGGGTGAAGGAGTTGCCCATACCCGTTTGCAGCGCCACGCTGGTATCGACAGTGATGAGGCCCGTGGCCTCCAGCACGATATTGGCTGTGGAGTTCAGAAGCGACAGAACGGCGACGCTGACCGTGTTAGCGCCAGCGTCAGCCGTGGAGGCTGGCAGGTTGCCGCCGACGGCATTATTGTTCAGGGAGCCACCAGCACCCGCCACGATTTTCAGGGTCGAGGGGTCGAGCAGGAAGGTACCGGTCTTGCCCTTGGCCGCCGACATGTCTACATCACCGGTCAAGGTGATCACGTCGCGGCTGGAAACCTCGGCAAAGCCGCCATCACCACCCTGCGCGCCGCCCTTGGCGCTGATCGAACCGGCAAAGTCGGTCCGCTTTTCCGACAGGACCGTGATGGTGCCGCCATTGCCCTGCGTCAGGGCATCAGCCGCCATGGTTGCGCCGTCGGCGACATGGACCCGGCCAGCAGCCCAGGCGCCATCCCGGCTGCCCGCACTGCCGACGGCGATGACACCGCCGCCCTGGTCACCCGACGCATCGATCCGGGTGCCGGCCGCGACATCGATATTGGCGGCATCAACAATGACCGTGCCGCCGGTCTGGCCAGCCTGGGTGCCGCTGGCGTCCACCGTGCCTGCCACCTGGACCTTGCCATCACCGCCAGACAGCACGATCTTGCCGTTGGAACCGGAAATGCTGGTGGCGCTGATCACGCCATCGGTGTTGATCACATTGTCGATCACACCCTTGACCGCACGGGCGGACAAAACGACCGTGCCGCCTTCCGCCGAGATCTGTCCGGAATTGACCACCAGGGCCTGAGCCTTGCCATCCGCCCCTTCAGGCAGGGACGCCACCAGCGAACCGGCATCAAAGCTCAACAGCCCGTCACCCTGGAAATCCAGGGTAAAGCTGCGCGCGCCACCCAGGGCAACCTTACCCAGCTTGGCCTGGATAAGGCCAGAATTCTGCACGGAGGGCGCCACCAGGGCGGCCAGGCCGCTATCCTTGATGGAAATCAGCCCTTCATTGACAATACCGGCATTCAGATTGGGCGATGCTTGGTTAAAGGCATAGTTGCCGGCCAGGAAATCCTTGTCGGCAATATTGGCCGTGGTCGCAACCAGACCGCCCACATCAACCCGGGAGCCCTTCCCGAAGAAAACCCCATTCGGGTTGACCAGCATCACCGTGCCATTGGCGGTGATGGAACCGAAAATAGCCGAGGGATCGTTACCGACGACCCGGTTCAGCGTTACCGACTGGGCGTTGGGCTGCAGGAAATTCACCGTTTCGCCAGCGGCGATGGAGAAGCCCTGCCAGTTGATGATCGCCTTGTCGCTGCCCTGGACGATATTCAGCGTCTGGGGCGTAGCGGCAATGATGCTGGCCTGTCCGGCCACGACCGTGCCGCCGGTCGGGTTTGCCCAAGCGGCCTGGGCGAACAGCGAGGAAATAGCATAGACGAAACCGCCCATGGCGGCGACAAGCCCGGCCCGGCGCTGGCGGCGGTTACCGCGCGGCCCCTTGCGCCCGCCCGTCCCTATTATCGCCGAAGCCGAGGCGAGCAGGTTTTCACGCAGATTGTGCCGCTGGCGCTGGAAGCCTGGCAGGTTATTGGCGAACGGGGTCTGGATGTCGCGGCGGTTCGTCATGATTTTATCCATTCGCTCAATAATGTGCGGTCAGGCTGAAGAAGACGCGGGTCGGCTTGCCTTCCTCGGTCGCGACATTCAGGTTCAGCGGCTTATTGACTTCAAAAGTACCGAAGAGATTTTTGTGCAGATTGACCCGGACGCCACCACCGGCCGAGGCCAGTGTGACGTTGCCCTGCGGACGGGTGTTTGACAGGCTCGAAACCTGCCCGCCATCGTAATAGACGTAGAATTGCGACCCCTCCGGGAAGGCTTCCCACACGGGGGAATAGCGCAGCTCGATCGAGCCGGCCCAGCCATTGTCGCCAGAGATTTCGCCATCATTATAGGCACGGCCGAAATTCGGCCCGCCCAGGGCGATTTCCTCTGACGCCAACAGCGGCGTCCGGGTGAACTGGCTGGTCAGCGTGGCGAGAATGCTGAAATTTGCTGGCAATTGCTGAACGCGGGTCAGGTCGGTGGTGACCTTGAAGAATTCCGAATGCCCGGCAATGCGCGACGCCAGACGACGCCCGTGATCACTGGCCCCCAGCACATCCAGCCCCTGATGCACCATGATGCGGGCGGCGGTGATGCCTTGCCAGCTATCGCTCAGATCATAGGAGAAACCGGCCCGCAGGATGCGCAGCTTATCCTCGGTGAAGGCCGAAGACGCCAGATCGGTCTTGACGTTGCGATATTCGAACTCGCCCACCAGACGCATATTCTCCAGACGCGACCGGATCAGCGGATAACTGACGGTGGCAACCTCGGCCACCACCTCGCTGGCAATATCCAGCACGCTCAGATCCCGCCCCGGTGCGGAATTGGCGTAGGAGGAGGCAAGCCCCAGGGTCAGCCCGTCACTGCCCACCACCGCCTGATAATTACCGGCCACCAGCCAGGACCGCTTGGCCGGCGTCGACATTTTCGCCGTCAGGCCGATGCGGTCGGCATTGGACCCGACCGAATTCATCACCAGGGACGCCGTGAGTTGGGAACTGCCCAGATAAGGCGAATTACGGTTGTCATAGGTCAGGAAGGCATCGACCGGCTTACGGTCGGCTTTGACCACGATAACCGAACCGCCCAGCACATCCGGGGACGGCTCCAGGCTGCCCCTTACGGTCAGGCCGGAAAGATCATTCGCCAGCAAAAGCCGGCGCTCAATCGTTGCGATATTGATCGGCTTCACGCCACGCAGCGGCTCCAGCAGCCGTTCAACCGCCGCTTTTGCCGGGCCGATATCGGCATCATAGATAATGTCGGAAACGCTGCCTTCCACAATGGTGATGCGGAAGACGCCACCATCAATCGTCTGCTCGGGCACGATCACGCGGCTAGTGACATAGCCGGCGCTGCGGTAGCGCAGCTCAATCTCGTTGGCGACCACGAACAGATCGCGGACCGTTACTTCCTTGCCAATCAGCCCGGCATAGAGGGGGGACAATGCCTGGCTGTCGAAGGCGGTGTTTCCTTCGATTCGCACTTCGGTAAGGGTAAATTTGAAAGTCTCCGCTCCCTGCGGCGCCTCAGCGGCGGAACCGCGCGGCACGGAAATGGCCTGCCCAGGTGCGGAAGGGGTGGGCATGACCGGGCGCGGCAGCTCGCGCCCAGGCTCAACCCCCGGCGGCAATGTCGGCTGAACCTGCTGGGCCTGCGCAAGGGGGGCCGATGCAAGCGTCATCACCACGGCAGCCGCCTCAAGGGCGAGCAAGGCTTTTCCCTGCTTTCCACGCCGCGAGTTTCCACGACGCAGCCGTGCCTGCCGATCGAAATTGCTCATCTCTTCCCCACCCTTCACTTTGGCGCCAACCAATTACTATTAATGCGTTTACATTCAGTAATAGTTCATTCGGCTGCATAATGCCTGTGAGGCCGCTCCAGCGCAAGCAAAACGCTCAACTAAAAGCTCATTTTCCGGGCATTTTGCGACCCGTCCTCACGAGGAACAGTCACAAAAACATGTTAACAATAAATAAATAACGAGCATACGGAGGCCAAAACTTGAAAATGCTTCGTATATTATGATTTGTTTTAACATTGAATTCGAATGATATTTGATAGTACGGGGTGTATTTTTATAAAAAATCCACAAATAATCAAAATAATTCCCTAAAGAAAAATTTCAAAAGCCTGCCCTGGATCCAGCGGAGTTGCCTATTTAAGCACCCAAGAAGGCAACCCATGGTTTATAGCGTGAATAATAGCCGTCCTGCTCCTCCGCCCATTATCGGAAGGCGTGTGATCTGGCAGAGGGCATCGGGGTGGTGCTTGAGGAAACGATGCCCCTACCCCATCTGGATCAGGGATAATCCATTCGACAAGAAAGCCTATATCGCTTCTGTGGTCACAACAGGATCAGAAGGAAACATCGGATGACGGCAGACGATGACATGAAAGCTCCGTTCCCAGTGACACGCACTGACGAGGAATGGCGACGTCTTCTTACGCCCGCGCAATATCAGATCATGCGCCGCCACGGCACGGAAGCGCCAGGAAGCTGCGGCCTTTTGCGTGAGAAACGGTCTGGCCGTTTCTGCTGTGTCGGATGCGGCCAGGCGCTTTTCCAGTCGAATGGAAAGTTTGAAAGCGGCACCGGCTGGCCCAGCTTCAACGATCCCCTGCCCGGTGCGGTTGGCACCAGCATTGACCGCAAATTCGGTATGGTACGGGTTGAGGTTCATTGCGCGACCTGTGGCAGCCATCTGGGCCATGTATTTGAGGACGGGCCCCCGCCAACCTATCTGCGCTACTGCATCAACGGCATCGCCCTGGATTTTGTACCGGACTGACCCTGTCTCCGACAAAATTATCCAAGGCACATAACCGCCAGCCTGAACCGTCCCACTGACATTGCTTGATAAATGTTACGTTATAACATATGTGTGACAGGTCTTAGTTTTTGCCGTGTCAGGATTGACTCATGTCCCACCCCCTGCTTCCCGTCACCGTTCTTTCCGGCTTTCTGGGCGCCGGAAAAACCACGCTGCTGAACCATATCCTCAATAACCGGGAAGGGCGCCGGGTCGCTGTCATCGTCAATGACATGAGTGAGGTGAATATCGACGCCGATCTGGTGCGCGCGGGCGGTGGCGACCTGTCCCGCACGGATGAAAAACTAGTGGAGATGAGCAATGGCTGCATCTGCTGCACGCTGCGCGATGATCTGTTGCTGGAGGTACGCCGACTGGCGGCGACAGGCCGCTTCGATTACCTGCTGATTGAAAGCACCGGCATCGCAGAGCCGCTGCCCATCGCCGCCACTTTCGATTTCCGCGACGAGAACGGGGACAGCCTGTCCGATATCGCGCGGCTGGATACGATGGTCACGGTGGTGGATGCCGTGAACCTGCTGCGTGACTACGCCTCCACCGATTTCCTCAGCGACCGGGGGCAATCGTTGGGGGAGGACGATAACCGGACCCTGGTGGATCTGCTGGTTGAGCAGATTGAGTTTGCCGATGTCATCATTCTGAACAAGCTGGATACGGCCACGCCGGAACAGGCTGACCTTGCCCGCAAGATCATCCGGTCCCTGAACCCAGGTGCCGATCTGATCGAAACCGCGCAAAGCCGGGTCGATCTGGGGCGCGTGCTGGATACCGGTCGTTTCGATTATGAAAAGGCGCAGGAGCATCCGCTCTGGTTCCAAGAACTGCATGGCTTCAAGGACCACAAGCCGGAAACGGAGGAATATGGCGTTTCCTCCTTCGTCTATCGTGCGCGTCGGCCGTTCCATCCGGAAAAGCTGTTCCAGTTTTTTCAGGAGGAATGGCGCGGTGTCGTCCGCGCCAAGGGCCATTTCTGGCTGGCCACACGGCCGGAATGGGTGGGGGAACTGAGCCAGGCGGGCGCTCTTGTCCGGCATGAAGCCATAGGCTTCTGGTGGGCCAATGTCCCCCGCGAACGCTGGCCCGACGCGCCGGACTATCAGCAGGCGATAAAGAGCAAATGGCACCCCGTCTATGGCGACCGTCGGCAGGAACTGGTCTTCATCGGCATCGACATGGATGAAGCGGCGATCCGGCACCGGCTGGATGATGCCCTGGTTGGCGATCCTGAGGCCCATGATATGCCGCTCGCCAAATGGAAAAACCTGCCTGATCCGTTCCCCCGCTGGAAGCGGCAGGGAGAAGCGTGAGGTGACAGCCCTCATGGATCATCCTGGTCTGGCGCGATCAAGGGATAAGGCGGTGCTGTCCCGGGTACTTGAGCCGACTACAACGCTCGCCATCTGGGAGCGTCAGCCCCCGCGTGCCCTGCTGGACGGAATGGCGCGGCTTTGCCCCGCTCACCTGCCGCAGGGCCGCGCCCTTGTCTGGCTGCCAGACGTTCCCGCCGCCCTGACGGCAATGCTATCGGGAACGCCCATCGGCCTCACGCCGCTTGGGGTAGCTTTGCATGCGGATATCTTGGCGCTTGTGAGCGAATTTGCAGTCATCGCTGGCACGGATGTGGTGGATATCCGCCTGGACCGGCTGGCCCATGATGCGTGCTGGAAGTTCCACCGCGACCATGTGCATCTGCGCCTGCTGGCGACATATCGGGGCCCGGCCACCCAGATTGTACCGGACGAGCAGGCCGAGACCGCCTTGCGGGAGCAACGCGCCTATCGCGGCCCGCTGGAAGATGTGCCGGAAGGGGCCGTCGCCCTGTTCAAGGGCGCCAGAGGCAGCCCCGGCCAGGGCGCCGTACACCGGTCCCCACCCATCAAGGGCACCGGCATGGTGCGGTCCGTGCTGTGCCTCAACCTGCCATCGGAAGCGTCGCCCCGGCTATGGCAGCCATAATGAGGTGGCCGGATTAGTGACACCAGAGCGTGCCATCGGCCCCCGGATGGCAACATTGCATCGTGTTGGCCATGGCGGCCGCCCGGGCGCGGTACAGTTCTATCGCGCGCTGCCGCATGTCGTTGGACGCGGGCGCCGTCTCACCCGCCGGATTGTCCGCTGGCGGGGGCAATGCCTTTGCCGCTTCAGCTGCCGCTGCCTGCTGCTGGTCCAGGATCGCCTGATAATCAGCGATGCCGCAATCCTGGTTCTGGTAAATCTTGCCGCAGCCATAATCCTCGCCGGCTTGCACCGGCAGGGTGGGCATCAGCACCAGCAAGGCCGCAAGCGCTGCTTCAGGAATTCGGCACGACACGCGCGTCCTCCAGGTGGAAATAAATGCCGTTTTCATCCTCAGCCGACAGGCGCAGGGTGCCTTGCAACCGGACCTGATCCAGCGTCGCCGTTACCGGTTCTGCTGCACTGACCTGGATCAGGTCGGCTGGCCCCGGCGGTGGGCAGAAAGGACAGGTCGGCGCCAGGGAGGAGAGCAGAAAGCTGCGGCTCCGCTCCCCCGTATCCAGTGGCAGGAAGAAGCCGGCGACAAGAAAGGTTTTACCATCCAGGGCCTGGATATCCGGCGTGAAGACGGCAACCGGTCGCTCCACATCACGGATGCGCTTTTCCGTCTCCGTCGTGCCGGCCAGCTTGTCCCATCCTAAGGTGGCACGCGGCACGGCACGCGGATCATCATGGATCTGCGCAGCCTTCGCGGGGTCCTTGACCTCTTTGAACGCCAATGCCGGCGTGGTCATGTACAGCAGCAGCAGCACCGGAACAAGCAGCGCTTTTAGCGGCGCCATAACCCTACCCCTTGGCCAGAAGACGGCTGACATCAGCACGGTACACCTGGATAGAGGGTAAAAGTGCCGCCGCCAAGGCCACAAGCAAAGCAAAAACCAGCAGCCAGAGTTCCGAAACCACAAAGATACCGGCGGACAGGCCAAGATCGCGGGCACGGGCGGAGAACGCCGCCATGCCCGCGATGCCGGCATGGGCCAAGCCTACGCCCAACAAGGTGCCGCCCAAACCCACCAGCAATGATTCCGTCAAGATCTGGCCGGTCACCCGCATCCGGCCTGCCCCCAATGCCTGCATCACCGCCAGATCATAGCGTCTCTCTTGCAGGGAATTGGCCAATGCCACGAAGGTGGAAAGACCGGCTGCCAGGATCAGGACCAGCCCCAGCAACCGCATGGCATCCAGCCCGATCCCCATCAGGGATCGCAGGCGCAGCATCTCCGCTGCCGGGCTGGCCGCCTGCATGTCCGTGTCGCTGTTGATCTGACGCGGCAGGCGGGCGGCGGCCAGCGGCGTGGCATAGCGGACCAGGATGGCCGTTACCTCGCGAGAGGCGCCATGGTCCTCGCCCTCTCCCACATGGTCATGATCGTGGTGATCATGATCGTCATGGGCGGGGCGGGCGGCATCCTGCGGCAACGCGGCGGCTCCATGGTCATCATGACCATCTGCCTCCTCTGCTCCCTCTCCCCCATGCTCATGGTCATGATGGTGGTGGTCATGAACGGCCCAGACACTTTCCACCGGCGTCAGCACCAGCCGGTCCAGCACCGTGCCGGTTCGGGTCAGGATGCCGGTGACGGTATAGGGCATATCGGCATGCGCCTCGCCATTGCCGGTCAAGCCATGGCTGCCGATGATTTTCGCCCCTACTGTGACGCCGGAGCGTGCGGCAACTTCAGCCCCGAGCACTGCCTCCATCGGCGCGTTGAACAGACGGCCCGAGGCCATGTGCCCACCATAGTGGCTGATATAAGCGACTTCGGTACCCAGAATGCGGAAACCGCTGAAACTATCGCCCGTGGCAACGGGAATGGCCTGGCGCACCATACGGTTGGCCCGCAGTTCAGCCACGGCGGAAAGGGGCACATTGCCGGTGGGCACATCCACCTGCATCACCGCGGAAAGCACCAGTTGCAGCGGACTGCCCTTGGCGCCCACCACCATGTCGATGCCGGCAACATCACGGTCCAACCGGTTTTCCATCCCGCGCTCCAGCAGCAGCAGGAAGGCAATCACCGCAACGCCCAGGGCCAGCAGCAACAGGTTCAGTGCCGTCGTCAAAGGGCGACGTCGCAGATAGGCAAGGCTCAAGCCCAGCATGGTCATGCTGCCTGCTCCATCGGTTTGGCAAGGTTCAGCAGCACCGGCAGGCGCGAGGTCAGCCGCTGATCATGGGTGGCGACCAGCAAGGTGGCCCCGCTCAACCCCGCCTGTTCCAGCAGCAGCATGATAACCGCCTCGCAATTGGCATCATCCAGCGCGCTGGTAGGTTCATCAGCCAAAAGCAGGGCGGGCTGGTTGACCAGCGCCCGCGCCACGGCCACCCGCTGGCGCTCCCCCTGGGAAAGTTCATCGGGCAGCGCGCGGGCCCGGTCGGCCAGCCCGACACGGGACAGCAATTGCGCAATCGCCTCCTCATCCGGGACATTACCGGCCAGCCGGGCCGCCAGCCGCAGATTGTCCGCGACACTCACCGCTGCGATCAGATGCAGTTGCTGGAAGATAATGCCGATATGCCGGGCCCGCAGCCTGTCACGCCCAGCCCGCCCAAGGGCTGTGAGATTCTGGCCCAGCAGCGCGATGCGCCCCTGGTCCGGCATCATCAGCCCGGCGATCGCATGCAGCAATGTTGTTTTGCCACTGCCGCTGGGGCCCAGCAGCAATCCGTGCTGACAGGAAGATAATATCAACCGTGGCACGGACAGGATTACCCGTCCGCCGGCGGTATGCCGGACATCGCTCACGTCTAACAGGGGGGCTTGCATCATACCGGACCGGTTGCTGTTTCCCATTTCACGCACGATATAACATTACATTCATCGGCGACACCATGCGCCGAAGGATGAATTCTCTGTAATCCGCCCGACTGGTGCAGAAGGTTAGGCCCACTTGCAGTCTTTTATAAAATTGATAAACCCTATCCCAGGATTTTTCTTCAGATCAGGGATAAAATGGTTTCCACGACAAATAATGAAAGCCGTCATGTGCTGGCAACCACTGGCAGGGATATGATGTCGCTTTGGAAACCTTGCGCAATTGCCTTAATATTGCTGCACTTGATATCTCTACCTTGCGCGCGCTGATAGAAGGTAGCCTGCCATCCGGGAAAAAAGCCGCTATAGTGGCGGCATATCAGGCCTCTGGCCATTCCCCGGCTGTTGCCGCAGCAGCCTTTGCCAATTTGCAAGCTGATATATCAGCAAGCCTGATTTCCACGTTCCGCTGGCGACCGGGGGCGGCGGCAAAAGCAGTCGCAGTCTTGGGGCACCTTGTGGGCGACGCCCTATCCACCCTGCTTACCCCGGCGACAGCCGACAATACGGGCGAGCCGACAGGCACCCCCGTTCAGCCCAGCTTCATGGCGGGATTGATGGACCGGACGGTCGATGTCGCCAGCGCCATCAACGATGCTTCTATCGCCAATGCAGAGATGGTCGGCCAGCTTCGGGCGGTGGACAGCCAGGCCCAGGCCATTGCCGCCGCGACCGAGGAAACGGTGGCCGGCGTGCATGAGATTTCCGCCCGTAGCCAGGATGTCGCCCGACTGGCGGCGGAGGCCCATGATGTGGCCAGCGGCGGTCGCGACGCCGTGATCAACGCTGTGCGCGGCATGGACGATATTGCCCGTGCCGTGACGCAAAGCGCGTCGCGGGTGGCTGAGCTATCGGAGGCGTCCGACCGTATCCAGGATATCCTGGGCAGTATTGAGGCGATTGCCGCCCAGACCAACCTGCTGGCCCTCAATGCCACGATTGAGGCGGCCCGTGCGGGGGAAGCTGGCAAGGGCTTTGCCGTTGTCGCGTCGGAGGTGAAAAGCCTCGCCAATCAGACCGCCCAGGCCACGGAAGATATCCGCGCCCGGCTTGCCCACCTGCAAAGCGAGATGCGTACCATTGTCGGCTCAATGGAAGCAGGTACCCGTGCGGTGACCGAAGGTCAGGACCGGATGCGGGACGTCTCCACACGCATTGCCGATGTCACCACGCGGGTGGACACCACAACCGAGCGGATGGCGGAAATTGCCGCCATCTTGCAGCAACAGACGGCGGCAGCCCAGGAAGTGGCGCATGGTGTAACCGATATCGCCAGCCGTGCCGCAAGCAACAGCCAGGCCATCATGCGCAATGTGGAAGCGACACGCGGGGTTGAAGCGCTGCTGGGCAAGCAATTGGCCGACCTGATGGATCAGGATATTCCCAACAAGATCGTCAAGATCGCCAAGGTTGACCATATTATGTGGAAGAAGCGGCTGGCCGATATGGTTGTCGGCCTGCAGACATTGCAGGCGGACGAGTTGGCACGCCACGATGCCTGCCGCCTGGGCAAATGGTATTATGGTCCTGCATCCCTGCCGCTGCGCAGCCACCCCGCCTATGCCGCCCTGGAAGCGCCGCACCGGTCCGTGCATGAACATGGCATCCAGGCAGTCAAACTGTTCAACGCCGGCGATCTGGATGGTGCGATGGCAGAAATCGCCCTGGTGGAAGCCGCGTCGGAACGGGTCGTTGCCCAATTGGACCGACTGCAGGGTGAACCCACCCCCGCCCAGCAGTCGGGCGCGGGTTTCTGACCCGGCCAGACCTCAGCCGATCCCGTCAGATTGGCTGGAACAGGGCCGCCAGATCCTCTTCCGTAAAGGTCAGGGGACCAGCGGCATCCGGGTCGAAAAGGGCTGTCGCAACTGATCGCTTACGCTCCTGCAATTCCAGCATCCGCTCTTCCACCGTGCCGGTGGCGATCAGCTTATAGACGAAAACCGGCTTATCCTGGCCAATGCGGTGGGCGCGGTCGGTGGCTTGATCTTCCACCGCCGGGTTCCACCAGGGATCATAATGGATCACCGTGTCAGCGGCGGTCAGGGTCAGGCCCACGCCACCGGCCTTCAGGCTGATCAGGAACAACGGCACCTCGCCGGCCTGGAAGGCGCGGACCGGGCCTTCGCGGTCCACCGTATCCCCGCGTAACTCTACAAAAGGAATGTCGGCGCGCTTCAGTTCCGGCTTGATCAAGTCCAGCATGCTGGTGAATTGGGAGAAAAGCAGGATACGGCGCCCCTCCTCCACCAGGGCTGGCAGAAACTCCATCAGATGATCCAGCTTGGCCGATGCCGGGCTGGTCTTGGCAGCCCCTTTAAGGCGCACCAGTCTTGGATCGCAGCAGGCTTGCCGCAATTTAAGCAACGCATCCAGGATGATGATGGAACTGCGGGCCAGCCCTTTGGTGGCGATGGCTTCGCGCACCTTGCTATCCATGGCCAGCCGCAGCGTCTCGTAAAGGTCACGCTGCCCACCGGCAAGGTCAACCCACCGGATCATCTCCGTCTTGGGGGGCAGTTCCGCTGCGACTTCCGCCTTTGTCCGGCGCAGCAGGAAGGGTTTGAGACGACGGGACAGGAGTTGGCGCCGCTCCCCATCATTTTTCTTTTCAATCGGGGTGCGGAAAAGTTTGGCGAAATTCTTGCTATCCCCCAGCAGGCCCGGCATCAGGAAGGCGAACAGCGACCATGCCTCCCCCAGATGGTTTTCCACCGGCGTGCCGGTCAGGCAAATCCGGTGGTTCGCCTTGAGCTGACAAGCAACCTGGGTCCAGCGCGACGCCGGATTCTTGATCGCCTGCGCCTCGTCCAACACCACACCGTGCCAGTCCACGCCGGTCAGCAGGTCATCATCCCGGATCAGAAGTGGATAGGTGCTGATCACCACATCCATTCCCTGAAAAGCGTCGGCATCGCGCGCACGTCCCTGTCCGTGCATCACCAGCACCGCCAGGTCGGGGGCGAAGCGCGCCGCCTCGTCCCGCCAGGTGGCGACCAGGCTGGTCGGGCAGACAACCAGGAAGGGTCCCTGCATCCGCCCCGACATCTTCTCCGCCAGCATATGGGCCAGGGTCTGCACCGTCTTGCCCAGCCCCATATCATCGGCCAGCACGCCCCCGAGCCCCTGTTCCGCCAGGAATTGCATCCAGCCAAAGCCGACCTGCTGATAGTCGCGCAACTGGGCGCGGAACTGCGCCGGGACGGAACGGTCGGTCATGCCGATACCGGTTTGCCGCAACTGATCCACCAGATCGCGCAGCCGGGGGGCACCCACCCAGCGCAGGCGCGTCGCCTCGGCAATCGCCTCCAGCCCCACGGCCTGGGCCAATGACAGGTCGATGGATGTGCCGTCGCCCGGTGGGCGGTCACCGAACAATTCCACCAGAACTTCGACAAGGCGGCGGACACGATCAAAGGGCAGGGCCAGGGTGCGGCCGTCCGGCAAGGGGCTGTACAACATACCGCCATGGGACAGGCTTTCCAGCGACGCGCCCGGTTTCAGGCCGGCCAGTGCCGCGATCAGCACCGGCAGCAGCGGCACGCGCTCCCCCTCCACCTCGATCCCGATATCCAGGGAGAACCACCAGCCGCCCCGATCTTCGATCTCCGCCTGCCAGTCGCCATCGGCATGGATGGTGCGGTGGCGGAACCCTTCAGCAATTTCCACCCGCCAGATATCCGCGATAAGCTTGGGCACCACATCCATCATGAAGGCAGGCCAGGCAAAGGGGTTGGCGGGCAGAAACCGGCCATAATTCTTGGGATCGCGAACCGTGGGGAAGGTCATCCCCCCATCCTTCAGGGCCTGGACCACGCGGCGGTCATAAGGGTCGGGCGATGCCAATCCTGCCGCCAGCAGGCGGGCCATGGCCGCCTTTTCCACATCAGGACGGCGTTTGCGGACCCGGACATGCGGCCCGTCCACCTCCCGGAACTCCGTCGCCGGGTTGGTCGGTGTCAGGTTGGTCCCGATACCGTAATCAAAGGACAGCCAGGCACCATCCACCCAGTCCCCCGCCCCGGCGCTATTGTGCCCCCAATAGGGATCGGCTGGCACATGCTGGCTGGTCAGGCGCAGGACAGGCGTGGGCGGACTATCATCCGCGACCAGCATGATATCGGAACGGGGCGATGCGATGGGCAAAGCGGGAAAGCGTTGCCGCAGCGCTGCCGCCAAGGGGGCCGCCGCCTCCGGTGGAATGGCTGGCGCTGTCAGCAGCGCACCCAGCATTTCCGCCGGGACCGGCAGAACCAGCCTGCCACACGCCCCCGTCTCGGGATCGACAACCCAGGGACAGGGACCGGGCAAGACCATGCCGTTTCCCTCTTCCGGTTCCAGCACCAAGATCTGGTTGGCCCGCGCGTTAAGCCGCCAGCCCAGACGACCCGCGCGGTCCGGCCCCCGGAACATGCCCACCCCATCCTTGGATTGCCAATGGGCACGGCCGGACGCCAATATCCGTTCCATCACCCATTCCAGGATTTCCGGGTTGCCGCTCACGGGCCAGTTATTGTCCCGGCGATGATCGCCAGTCAGAATACGGGCAATGGCGCGATCAGCATCGGAGACATGGCGGGCGGTGGAGCTGGCCACTGTGTCCAGGCCCACAGGACGCCCGGCCCCCCAGCCGCCATTTTTTAACGGTCTGGTGGCGATCAGGGACAGGACGGTGCTGTCCGACCCGTTGGGGTAGGATTTCACGTCGAAACAATAAAGCAGCACTTCCGCTGCCGGGGCTTTCTTTACCGGTTGGCCTTGTGCTGGCGGCGGCACATTGCCCGCGCTCATCTCCAGGTGATCAAGCCATGCCCGTAACGGCCCCGCCAGCGGATCAACTGCCTTCGCCTTGGTGGGGGTGAGTGCTCCAGACAAACCCTTACCAGGCCGGACCGTTGTTATGCCCGCCGGGTTGAACCAACCCTGCCTGATAGCATGGAGCAGAGTGGCGGCGGCATGTTTGCAGCCCACCTCCACCGGGCAGGAACAGAAGCAGGTGAAATCGGCCCCACCCCCGACCGGCGTCAGTTCAATGGCGACTTCATAGACATTACCGCCGCTGCCTGCCACGGCTGACAGCAGTTCCGGCCCGTCTTCGGCCTCTTCCAGCACCATTTCCAGCACCTTGCCGCGGCGCTGGTAATTATCACCGCGCTGGAATGTTGCCGGATCGAAACCGTCGCGGACATCCGGCTCAAAAAGCCGGACGTCCGAAAGCGGGCGACCACGGTGCCGGGGGCCGGGCGGCATCAAGGAACCTCGTTCAAGGTGACCATACAGAAAGGTAATGGCACCCAAACCGTTCGTGCCTTCCCCGTCAAGCCCTTATCACCCCGGCCCCATCCTGCCATGTATCAGGCCGGAGCCCTCACACGCCCCAAGCGCCATTGAACCCTTTGGGCAGGCCGGCATCGGGGGTGAAGCCGTACATTTCCGTATCCGGCAAGGCCTGCTTCACCACATCGCGCACCGCCAGCAGCTTTTCCAGGTCGATCCCGGTGTCATAGCCCATGGCGGCCAGCATGAAGGCCAGATCTTCCGTCACGATATTGCCCGACGCACCCGGCGCGAACGGGCAGCCGCCAATGCCGCCCAGGGAGGCGTCCAGCGTCGTGATCCCTTCATCCAGGGCGGCCAGCGCATTGGCAAGCCCCAGGCCGCGCGTATTATGCAGATGCACGCCGGAACAGGCATGATCGCCCACCACGCCGCGCACGGCGCGGATCATGCGCTTTACCTGCGCCGGGTTGGCATAGCCGGTGGTGTCGGACAGGCCGACCTCGTCACAGCCAGCCTTCATCAGCGCCTCGGCGATTTCCAGCACCTTCGCCTCCGGCACCACCCCTTCCAGGGTGCAGCCGAAAGCCGTGGACAGGCCGCCTTCGAACTTCGCGCGGTTCTCCGGCGGCTGGGCCTTGATCAGCGCCGCGATGGCGGCGGTTTCCTCCAGCATCTGCGCGTGCGTGCGCCGCACATTGCGCAGGCTGTGGGTTTCCGACACCGACAGCGGGATGGTGATCTTGTGGGCGCCAGCCGCGACGGCAGCTTCCGCGCCGCGCAGGTTGGGCACCAGCACCGCCACGGTCAGGCCGGGGATGGTGCGGGCATAGGCCACGATCTCCGCCGTGTCGGCAAGCTGCGGCAGGATCTTGGCCGGCACGAAGGAACCAACCTCGATCTCCCGCACTCCGGCAGCCGCTTCCGCCGCGATCCAGGCCTTCTTGGCTTCGGTCGGCATGATGGGGCTGATGCTCTGCAGTCCGTCGCGGGGACCGACCTCGGAAATCTCGATGAATGTGCCCGCCATGATCAAGCCTCCGCCTGCACGATGATGCCGCGCGCCGTCAGGTCGGCGATACGGTCGCTGCCATAACCAAGCTCAGCCAGGACTTCGGCTGAATGTTCACCCGGCTTGGCCAGATCGCGCACCAGGGCCGGACGCTGGCCATCCAGTTCCACCGGCAGGGCCGGCAGGCGGATCGGGCGGTCATCGCCCGGCAGGTGCATATCCAGCAGGCCGCCGGATGCCGCCAGATGCGGGTCTTCGAACAGATCTTCCGGCCGGTTGATGGGGGCGAACGGCAGTCCGATCTCCTCCAGCCTGGCCAGCAGCTCTTCCTTGGTGAAGGTCTTGAACAGTTCCTGCACGCGCGGAATGATGCGGTCGCGGGCCTGCACGCGGCCATTATTCCGGGCCAGCGTCTCGTCAGCGGCGAAATCATCCAGGCCGAACGCCTTGCAGAAACCAACCCACTGACCGTCGGTGACGACACCGGCAAAGACGGTCTGCTCGTCCTTGGTCTGGAACTGGTCATAGATGGCCCAGGCGGAGATGCGCACCGGCATGGGGCGGGCCGCCGTGCCCGTCACCACATACTGGGCCATATGCTGGCCGACCAGGAACACGCAATTCTCGAACAAAGCCGACTTGACCGTCTGGCCACGGCCCAGCGTGCCGCGCTGGATCAGGGCAGCCAGCACGCCGATCACACCGAACAGGCCGCCGATCACGTCGATCACCGACGCGCCGGCACGCAAGGGGCGGCCCGGCGGGCCGGTCATATAGGCAAGCCCGCCCATCATCTGCGCCACCTCGTCCAAGGCCGCGCGATGTTCATAGGGGCCGGACAGGAAACCCTTGGCCGAGCAATAGACCAGGCCGGGATTACGCGCCTTCAGCGCTTCCTCGCCAAAGCCCAGGGCCTCCATGGCGCCGGGGCGGAAATTCTCGATCAGCACATCTGCCTCATCGATCAGTTCCAGGGCGATGGCCTTGCCTTCCGGCGACTTCAGGTCAATCGACAGGCTGCGCTTGTTGCGGCCATACATGGGGAAATAGCCGGCGCCCGATCCCAGCAGGCGGCGGGTATTGTCGCCGCCGATCGGTTCCACCTTGATGACATCGGCACCCAGGTCACCCAGCACCATGCCGACCGTGGGGCCCATCACCATATGGGTGAATTCAATGACTTTCAGCCCGGCCAGCGGCAGGGGGGCGGCATTATCATTCTGCGACATGGCGCAACCTCGGCAATCGGATGTTTCAGAAAAAAAGCCACGGATGGCGCGCGCGATAGGCGCCTTCGAATGACTGGATGGTGGGCAGGCGCTTCAGGGTGACGCCGATGGCGTCCAGCCCTTCCAGCAGCATTTCCTTGTCGGCCGGCGGGATGGTGAAGGGCAGTTCCGTCCCGTCCGGCGTGCGCACGGTCTGCGCAGCCAGATCAATGGTCAGGATCTGCGGGTCTGCTTGTTCCACCAATGCGACGATCGACGGTTCCGGCAGGACCAGCGGCAGGATGCCGTTGCGCACACAATTACCCTGGAAGATGGCGCCGAAGCTGGGGGCGATGACGCAGCGCACGCCATAATCCTGCAGAGCCCAGACCGCATGTTCACGCGAGGAGCCGCAGCCGAAATTGGGCCCGCCCATCAGGATGGGTGCCTTGCGGTAGGGCTGGCGGTTCAGCACGAAATCCGGATTTTCCACACGGGCGGCCACATCGCTGTAGCGCCAGTCGGCAAACATGCCCTCCCCCAGCCCTTCCTTCGACACGCGCTTCATCTCCCGCGAGGGGATGATGGCGTCGGTGTCGATATTGGCGCGGAACAGGGGGGCGGCAACGCCGGTCAGTCGGGTGAATTTTTCCATGGCTCAAGCCTCCCCCAGGCGACGCGGATCAGCGATATGGCCAGCAATGGCGGATGCCGCCACCGTCACGGGGCTGGCCAGATGCGACCGGGTCCCCGGCCCCTGCCGGTTTTCGAAATTGCGGTTGGTGGATGTGACCACCCGTTCGCCCTTGCCGAAATGCTCCCCACCAGCAAAGAAGCACATGGAACAGCCGCTCTCCCGCCATTCAAACCCGGCTTCCTGGAACAGCAGGTGCAGGCCCTCGGCCTCTGCCGCCGCCTTCACCTGCATGGAACCGGGCACGCAGATGGCGCGCACGCCCTTGGCCACCTTGCGACCCTTCAGGATCGCGGCGGCGGCGCGCAGATCGGACAGGCGGCTGTTGGTGCAGCTTCCGATAAAGGCGCCATCGATGGGCAGGCCGATCAGACTGTCACCGGGGGCAAGGCCCATATAATCCAGCGCCCGGCGCTGGGCCTGGGCGGCCACGGGATCGGCGATGCCTGCCGGGTCCGGCACCTGGCCCGTCACAGGCACGGCATGTTGCGGGCTGGTGCCCCAGGTGACGGTGGGCGCGATATCAGCGCAATCGACCCGGATTTCCTTGTCGAAAACGGCATCCGCGTCACTGGTAAGGCTCTGCCAGTCGGCTACCGCCTGTTCCCACAAATCGCCCGCAGGTGCGAAGGGCCGGCCCTTCACCCAGTCGATGGTCTTGGCATCCGGCGCCACCAGCCCGGTCCAGGCGGCAAATTCCACCGCCATGTTGCACAGGGTCATGCGCGCTTCCACCGACAGGGCTTCCACCGCCGGACCGGCAAATTCAATGGCATAGCCGGAACCACCACCGGCCCCATGGCTGGCGATCAGGTGCAGGATCATGTCCTTCGCCCCCACGCCCGCCGGCAGCGCGCCGTCAAACCACACCCGCATGGTGCGGGGCCGCTTCACCACCAGCGTCTGGGTGGCCAGCGCGTGCGCCGCCTCGGTAGAGCCGATGCCCCAGGCCAGCGCGCCCAACCCGCCCTGGGTGCAGGTATGGCTGTCCGGGCAGACCAGCGTGGCACCCGGCAGGGCGATGCCCTGTTCCGGCGACACGACATGCACAATGCCCTGGCGATTATCGCCAATATCAAAGATGCGGATACCGGCTTCCGTCGCCGCCTCCCGCGTTTCCCGAATGAAGGCGGTGCCACCGGGCATTGTCGTCTCATCCCCCCGGCCGGGGAACGTATCGACAATATGGTCCATGCAGACGAACGCCCGGTCGGGATGGCGCACGGCGCGCCCCTGCTCCTTCAACCCTTTCAAGGCCATGGAGCCCGTGCGCTCATGCAGTAGCACACGATCGATATAAAGCAGGTCCGTCCCGTCACCCAGATCGGCGACGCGATGCCGTTCCCACAATTTTTCGATCAGTGATCGCCCCATACCTCGTCCCCCCAACACCCATGGCCGCCCCATCGCGACCATCTAAAATGATCTATTGTTAGATCATTAGTACAACATGGACGCTTTGTCACGCCGCTTCAAGCATCCTCGGCGAAAGCAGCCAAAGGCAGAGGATGCCCGGTCTGGGCGATCAGCGCCTGACGGCGGAAGAAACGGGTATAGCCATCCAGCCCCATCCGCGACGGTCCCAGACCACTGTCACGGAAGCTCTGCTTCGGTGCCTCATGGAAAAGGGCGGTCAAGGCAGCGTCATTCAGGCTGACGGCACCGGCCACCAGACGCCGCCCCACCGCCGCCGCCTGATCCGTATCGGCGGCAAAAACCGCGGCGGACAGGCCATATTGGCTGTCATTGGCCAGGATGATGGCCTGTTCCACATCATCAAAAACCATGACCGGCAGCAGGGGGCCGAATGTTTCCTCCCGCATCACCGCCATCTCATGGGTGACATCAACCAGTACAGTCGGGCGCAGCCAAAGCCCGCCATGATCCTCAACCACACCCCCCGTCACGATGCGGGCGCCCCGCGCCACCGCATCCTCAATCTGGTGTCGTAATATCTCCGCCTGCCGATCAAAGATGATCGGCCCGATTTCGCCCTGGGATATGTCCGGTGTGTTCAAACGGGCCTTTTCCGCCGCCGCCGCCAGCCGACTCACAAAATCCGCGTAAAGGCGGCGGGCGACATAAATACGCTCGATGGATTGGCAGGCTTGGCCCGTCGCCAGCACCGATCCGCGCAGGGCCGCCGTTACAGCCGCGTCCAGATCAGCCCCTTCCAGGACGATCAGCGGGTCTTTGCCCCCCAATTCCAGGAAAGCCGGGATCAGCCTTTGCGCTGCTGCGACAGCCACTTTGCGGCCGGTCGCCACCGATCCGGTGAAACAGACACAATCAACTGCGTCCACCAGCGCCTGACCGGTTTTGCCATCGCCCTGAACTATGGCCAGCACATCCGACAGGCCGGCCGCCGCCACCGCATCGGCCAACGGGCGGGCAAAACGCGGGGTCACCTCCGATGGTTTGATCATCACGGCGCAACCAGCCAGCAAGGCCGGAATGGCATCAATCAGGGAAAGGGTCAGGGGGAAGTTCCAGGGACTGATCACACCCACCAGATGATAGGGCACCCAGTGGGGCGCATGATTGATGGCAGGGTTACCGCGCCCGGCCACCCACCCTTCCGGCAGCAGGCCCGGCGTGGCGGCAATCCAGCCGGCAATGGCACCGCGCACCCCGTCCAGTTCCAGCCCCGCGATGCGCTGGCGGCCTGTATCGGTGGCAAGCGCGTTCGTAATCTCCCCGGCCCGAGCGGCAAGGGCCTGGCTGAAAGCCTCCAGCGCTGCCGCCCTTCCCGCCAGCCCCATCGCCCGCCACCCGGCCAGCCCGCGACGCAGGTGCTGCGCGGTTGCCGCCACCGCCGCGCTGTCAGCTGCATGGATATGATGATCAATCAAGCCGGTGCGGGGATTGCGGACGGGGATTTCCATGACGCCTTCCTCTTTATTGATATAAAGTTATATCAATAACAGTAACGTCACGATAGAAATATCATCAAACCTCTGCGCGCCATTTGGAAGGAAGATGCTGATGACATCTGTCACCCCTTACATGGCCCTGGCCCTTCAGGTCACCTGTCATTCCGTGAACCGCTGCCTGGACCGGGCTACAGCACGCCAGCGTATGGCGGACAGCATCGCCCGCATCCGCGAACAGGTGATTGCTTCCAAACGGTTTATCGGACCGGATGTGCGGCTTGTTGTGCTGCCGGAATATTTCCTGACCGGCTTCCCCATGGGGGAAGGCCCCGCCGTTTGGGCGGACAAGGCAGCGCTGGATCTGGACGGGCCGGAATATAAGGCGCTGGGGGAGATGGCGCGGGCGGCGGATTGTTTCATCGCCGGCAATGCCTATGAACGCGACCCGCATTTCCCCGGCCTGTATTTCCAGGCCAGTTTCGTGCTGGCGCCGGATGGGGCGGTTGTGCTGCGCTATCGCCGGCTGATTTCCATGTTCGCGCCCAGCCCCTATGATGTCTGGGACCGGTATGTCGGCATCTATGGGACGGATGCCATTTTCCCGGTGGCGGAAACGGAAATCGGCCGGCTGGCGGCCATCGCGTCAGAGGAAATTCTTTATCCGGAGATCGCCCGCGCGCATGCCCTGCGGGGGGTGGAAATCTTTGTCCATTCCTCTTCCGAGGTGGCAAGCACCCTGCCCACGCCGAAAAATATCGCCAAGCAAGCCCGCGCGATTGAAAATCTGGCTTATATCGTCTCAGCCAATTCCGCCGGGATCGCCGATATCGCCATTCCCGCAGCATCTACCGATGCCGGCTCAAAAATCATCGATTATCGCGGGCAGATATTGGCGGAAACCGGCTATGGGGAGAGCATGACCGCCAATGCCAGCATTGATCTGGCCGCCCTGCGAGCCTGGCGGCGGCGGCCCGGCATGGGCAACATGCCCTCCCGCCTGCCTTTGGGCCTGTTCGCCGATGCCTATGCCGCCGGAGAGGCCCAACTGCGCAATGGCATGGTCGCCCCGGACGGAACCGTTACCCCGCCGGACGGCCCGGCCTTTTACCGGGAACGGCAGATGCGGGTGATCGACGCGCTGGACAAGGCGGGCATTCTTTGACGCCCGCCTTGGGCCCTCAGCCCACCCATTCCCCTTCCACCGCCAGGACGCGGACATCGGCCAGATCCTGGCGCAAGGCCTTCAAGGCCACATAGTCGGGGCTTTCCCAAAAGCCGCGGAGCGTCGCCATGTCCGGCCAGCGGCTGACCAGCACCACGGCCCCATCATCGGCATCCCCCTCCAGCGCGATGCCGGGCCCCTGGCCGCGGAACACATATTCACCGCCATGCTTGGCCACCAGCCCGGCCGCCGCCTTGGCATAGGTAGCAACAAAGCCTTCCCGGTCGCGGATATGCGCGGTGATGATCATATAGGCGGGCATTATTTACTCTCCGCTGAAGGGGCCTGCAGGCTGTCCGGATTGGGATAGCGGCCAAGGGTTAAAAGCAGCGTGGCACCAAACACAAAGCCGACACCGCCCCAGATCAGACCCGCATCATAGGTGCCGGTTTCCACGAAAATGCGCCCGAAAGCCCAAGGCCCGAAGCCGGCCCCGAGCGCAAAAAACCCATACATCAGGCCATAAATGGCACCATAGGCCTTCATGCCGTAATAGCGGCTGACCAGGAAGGCCATGATGTCATATTCCACACCCGCCGCGAAACCGATCAACAGAACGGAGAAGATGGCGGCACCGCTGCTCACCTCCCCATGGGTCAGCAGCCAGCAGGCCAGCGCCGGCATTGCCAGCAGGATAAAGGCCACCCCCGGCGCCCAGAACCGGTCAATCAGCCAGCCCCCCAGCACGCGGCCAGCAATCACCGCCGGCCCCATCAGGCTGGCGACCTGTACCGCCTGCTGCACATCCATGCCCTTGGTGCCCAGGATCTTTTCCAGGTTCGGGATGGGGCCGCCCACCGCAAAGGAAATGGGTACGAAGGCCAGCGCCAGCACCCAGAAGCGATAACCCCGGATCGCCTGCCCGACGCTCAGCCCCCCGGCTGGCCGCAGCAGCGGCGCCCCCTTGGCCTTGGCATCGCCCGCATCGTGGAAGAACAGCAGCCCGATGGGCAGGGCAATGATCAGCGGCAGCAGCGCCAGCCCGACATAGGCCATGCGCCAGCCCACCTCCCCGATCAGGAAATTGGCATAGAGCTTGGCCCCGGCCCCGAACAGACCTGTGCCCAGCAGCGACAGGCCCAAAGCCAAGCCGCGATTGGCGTTAAACCAGTTATTTACCGCCCGCGTCCAGGTGATGGGCAAGGTGCCGGCACCGAGCGCCGCCATCAAAACCCAGTTCGCATAAAACATGACCAGGGAGCCATTGGACAGGGCGAAGCCCGCCAGCGTCAGCCCGAACAGGGCAACCGAGGAGAGTGCCACCAGTCGCACGCCAAACCGGTCGGCCAGCATGCCCGCCAGCGGCCCCGCCACCAGGGCACCCAGGGTCATGAACATCATGGCGACCATGATCTGGTCAACGCCCCAGCCGAATTCCTGGGACAAGGGGCCAACAAAGACCCCCAGCGTATAAATCGGGATCGGCGACAGGCCGGTGCCGATCCCCAATGCCGAGGCCAGAACCACTTTCCAGCCCTGCCTGAACTCCGACCGATCGACCGACATATGTGCCTCGGCAATAATGGTATATTGATCGATCATTATTGTAGGCATAATCACCATCAGCAATCGGAAAGCAGGGTGTGGGGCAAAGGGTTCATCCCCCTGTCCACACCGTGGTTAACGATGCCTCCCACCGGGCCGCCAATCCCGGTGCAGATAAGAACAAAGTAGCCGCCAGTTTTGCGTAAATCGGACAAAGACCCTATGGACCAGCCGCTATCCACCGCAGGACTGCACGCCGATCAACTGGATCATGGTGCGCCGACCCCGCTCTATCACCAGATCTATCTGGTCCTGCGGGAGAAAATCCGCACCGGTGAGTTTCCGGCCAATGCGATCATGCCGGGTGAACAGGAACTGGCGAAACTGTTTGATGTCTCCCGCATCACCGTCAAACGGGCGCTGAACGAACTGGCGGCCCATGATCTGGTCACGCGCCATCGTGGGCGTGGTACCGTTGTCACCGCATCGGCTGCCCTGCCCCAGGTCCATGGCAGCTTTGACAATCTGATCGAAAGCCTGAAGACGTTGGGCCTGGAAACAGAGGTGCAGGTGCTGGAAGTGGCGGAACAGCCGGCCCCCGCCCCTATCGCAGCGCTGCTGGATATGGAACCGGGCACTCCGGTGCAGCGGGCCGTGCGCCTGCGACAGCTATCGGGGGAACCGTTCAGCTACCTGATCCAGTTCATGCCGACCGACATTGCGGCCCACATTACCCGGACGGAGATGGAAACCATCCCCACCCTGGTGCTGCTGGAGCAGAAGGGCGTGATCGTCTATGAGGCGGAGCAATGGATCACGACCGTCGCCGCCGACCCTGTCATGGCCACCGCCCTGGACCTTGCGGCGGGCGCACCGGTGTTGAAGATTGAGCGGGTGATGCGCGACAAGGCCGGTCGACCCGTTCAGGTGATCCATGGTCATTACCGGCCCGACCGTTTCAAATATCATGTGCATTATAAGCGCAAAGGGCGCGACCGGTCCTGGAATCTGGACGGCTGATCCGCCACCTTCATTCAACGAAGTCCCCCGTGCCCGCAATCAGTAAGGAACAGATACGGATGCAATCCAAGGCCGGCCCGGCCCCCGCAGCGGCGGGGGATGACCGCGACAAACTGTGGCCCCGGGTAGACCCCACCTTGCCGACGCCGCTTTATCATCAGGTCTTCATGACCCTGCTGGAGAAGATCCGGCGTGGGGATTTCGGCGCCAGCGGCGCGCTGCCCAGCGACCAGGAGATCGCGGAACGGATGGATGTGTCGCGCATCACGGTCAAGCGCGCGCTGCAGGAGCTGGTCACCCGCAAGATGGTGATCCGCGGACGCGGGCGCGGCACCGTGGTGGCGGAGAACAACACGATTCCCATCGTGCGCGGCACGTTCGACGGGTTGACCGGATCGGTGGTGGAATCCGGCCACGAAACCAAGATCGACCTGCTGGAAGCGCTCACCGCCCCGGCCCCCGGCGCCGTTGCCCGTCGCCTGGAAGTGGCCGCCGACACCCCGCTTTACCGCAGCAAATGGCGCCGGCGGGTGGATGGGCAGCCCTTCTCCTTCTTCACCTCTTATGTGCCCCAGGCCGTGGCCGACCAATATGGCCTGGGCCCGCATGAGACGACACCGTTCGCCCTGCTGCTCCAGAACCAGGGGCATGACAGGCTGATCAGCGGGCAATGGGTCTCGGCAGTTGCCGCTGAACCGGAAGTGGCAACGGTGCTGGCCGTGGATATCGGCTTTCCCGTATTGCGGATTGAACGGCTGCTGCATGACACACAGGGCGATCCCGTGGAATATCTGATGGCCTATTACCGGTCGGACCGGTTTGACTGGCACATCCGCAGCGAAGGCCCCTTCGTCGGCACTGTGGTGGATAAGCTGCCGGATATCGGGTGACAGGGGGCAGGTGACAAGCTTACAAGGTCATGATAAAAATATATCAATAGACCTTTTTGGCTTGAGGATAGCGCGACGCCAATGGCGGCAAGACGGCTATCACTTCGCCCCCACATCCGAAGGAAATACATGTCGGAGAACGGCAGGCCGGGCGGGGATATCCCTGGCGCACCGGTCGGAATGCCCAACCGTCGGGAACTGGCCGGGTTCGCAGCCATGGGCATCGGCATGTTCATGGCCGTGCTGGATATCCAGATCGTCGCCGCCTCCCTGGGGGCCATCCGCGACGGGCTGGGCGCCACAGCCGATGCCGTCAGTTGGGTCCAGACCAGCTATCTGATCGGCGAGGCACTGATGATCCCGCTGACCGGGATGCTGATGCGCCTGATGTCCAGCCGCTATCTCTTCATGCTGTCGGCTGCCGGCTTCACCGCTGCCAGCCTGGGCTGTGCGCAGGCGGAAAGCATGGAGGCGATGATCGCTTGGCGGGCGGTCCAGGGCTTCATTGGCGGGGCTATGGTGCCCATGCTGTTCGTCGCCGTTTTCCGGCTGTTTCCCGATGGGCGGCGGGGTGTCGCGATTGCCGCGCTGACCGTTCTGGGCACCCTGGCGCCAACCCTGGGACCGACATTGGGCGGCTGGCTGACGGCGCAATTTTCCTGGCACTGGCTGTTCCTGATCAATCTGGTGCCGGGCATTGCCATTACAATCGTCGGCTGGCGCGCCATCGGCTGGGACCGGCCAGACTGGGCCCAGGCCCGCCATCTGGACATTGCCGGGATCATCCTGCTGATGGTCACGCTTGGCGCCGGCATTTATGTGCTGGAGGAAGGGGCGCGCAAAGAGTGGCTGGCTGATCCGACCATTCTTTCTGGCACGATACTGGCTGTTATCGGTGCCATCCTGCTGGCCTTGCGGCTGCGCATGGCCCGTCATCCGGTGATTTTGCTGACGCCTTTTTACCAGCCCCTGTTCGCCATGGGCAGCGCCTATTCCGCCCTGATCGGGGTCGGTGTCTTCGGCATGATGTTCCTGCTGGTCATGTTCATGGACATGGTGCAGGGGCTGGATCCGGTGCGGATCGGCATGGTGCTGGGCATTTCCGGCATCACGCAACTGATGCTGACCCCCGCCATGGGCTGGCTGAACGACAAGATGGACCCGCGTTACATGCTGGGACTGGCGCTGGTCTGTTTCATTGCCGCCACCTGGATGAATAGCGGGGTGACCGCCGGATGGACCGCCGCCGACCATACTGTGCCCATGATCCTGCGCGCGCTGGGCATCAATTTCATCTTCCCGCCGGTCAGCCTGATTGCGCTAAGCCGTATGCCGCCAAACCTGCTGCCCGATGCCAGCGGTATCTTCAACCTGATGCGCATGCTGGGTGGCGCCGTCGGCATTGCGGGGCTGAACACATTGCTGCTGCATCGCCGCGATGTGCATCTGGCCGCCGGCACCACAGAGATGGCCGATGCCATGGCAATGGCCTTTGGCGATGCCTTTTTCTGTCTTCTGCTGCTGTTCGCCCTGGCCCTGCTTTTCTGCCTGCGCCTGCCGCCGTTGAAAGGGCAAAAGGCCGGCAGCGCCCACTGAACCAGAACGTCAATAAAAACCCCGCCGGCAAATTTGCCGGCGGGGCTCTCTGTCAATATCCAGCGGAGGAAACTGATCAGAACTTGCGGGTCAGCGTCGCACGGACACGGCGCGGCTCGCCATAGTAATAGCCGTTAAAGACAGAGGTCAGATACAGCTTGTCGGAGCAGTTCTTGCACTCCACAGCCAGCCGCCATGCCTCATCTTCCGACAGGTAAGAGGCGGAGAGGTTATAGAGCGTGTAGGACCGGGCGAAGGTGTCGAGCGCCGTTGGCGTCCGGGTCGAAGGCGTGGTGTTGGACGCCGTCGTCCAGAAGCCACCGGTATAATTGGCCTCGCCACTGAAGATCAGTGAGCCCTTCAAGGCTTCGACCGGCACCGTATAAGTGGCGCCCATCGCCAGCGACTTTTTCGGCAGACGGGACAGCTCGTCCGTCGGGTCGATGGCGTTGACAAAGGCGCCGCTGGCGTTGGTGAAGGACTGGGCCGCCGGATTGACCCAGGTATATTTGCCTTCCTGCAGGCCCAGGGTCGCAAAGACATCCAGACCAGCCGTCGGGCGAACACTCAACTCAAACTCCAGACCCTTCACCCGGATATCACCCGCATTGTCCTGTGTGGACAGGGTGGTCCCAGCGATGGGGCCGGGTGTGGTGTAGGAGAGCTGGAGATTGTCGGTATTGGTGATGAAGCCGGTGACATTGAAGCGGACCCGACGGTTGAACAGGTCGCTGCGCAAGCCGGCCTCATAAGACCAGGCCGTCTCCGGCTCCATGTCCTGGAAGCTCTGCGGGACATAGGCGGTACGGCTGTTCCAGCCACCGGACTTGTAGCCGTTGGTCGCGGAAACGAACAGCATCACATCGGGATCGACCTTGTAGTTCAGGCCGAACTTCGGGGTGAATTTGTTGGTCTCCAGCCGGGTCTTCATGCCGGCGGCAATGATGTCTTCCGTGGTGATGCCACCGTAGGAAGTCGGCCGCAGATCCAGCTTCTTGACCTCGTTGGTGTAACGCAGGCCCGCAATGGCCGTCAGTTCATCGGTCAGCTTGTAATCGAACTGGGCATAGGCGGCATATGAGCTGGTCTTGTTCCGGATGTCGCGGACGCTGGAATAGCCGGGACGGCCACCACAGGTCATGTTGCCATCACCGAACAGGCCCGCCGAGCAGGAAACAGAGGAGCCAAAGACCTGCCCCGCCAGCGTGGCATTGTTCTCATAGAAGTAATAGAGACCGGCAACATAGCTCAGCCGGTCGCCGAAATTGCCGGCGGCCTTGAACTCCTGGCTGAACATGTCGTACCCGCCATCATTGGTCAGGTAGAACGGGGTCGGCACAACGGTGCGCGATGCCGGCAGGGAGAAGTCCAGCACGAAGCTCTGGTTGATGGTGCGGTAACCGGTGATGGATTCCACCGACACATCATCGAAGCGCCACTCGATATTGGCCGTCACCGCTGTGGTATCGTACTGGGCGCGCAGACCACGATTGGCCAGCGCATCAGCGACTTCATCCGAGGTGCCGCCCTTGGTGCTGCCCGGCAGGATGGTTTCGCGATTGTCACCCGCAAATGTGCGCAGGTAGAGACCATCACCATCCATATGTTCCAGCGCCAGATCGACGGTTATATCGTCATTGGGCAGGATGCGGACGGCGCCACGGCCACCCCAGTTCTTCAGCGCGTTGATCTTCTCGCCATTGGCGACGTTCTTGGCCCAACCCTCATCTTCGGTATAGAAGCCGGTGAACTTGGTCAGCACCTTTTCGCTGACGGGGATGTTCACGTCGCCACGCACCAGCATCTGGTCATAGGAACCATAGGCTGCCTGCAGGAAGCCACCGAACTGATCGCTGGGCTTCTTCAGCTTGACGGAGATTGCACCACCGGTGGAATTACGGCCGAACGTGGTCCCCTGCGGGCCCCGCAGCACTTCCATCTGCTCCAGATCGAAATAGCCGTAATTATTGGCGTTCTGGCGCGGCACGACCACATCGTCGACATAGGTCGAAACGGCGGGGTCGATGGTGGCGATCTGCTCGGTCGAGCCGAGGCCACGGATATAATAGGTATTGGCGCTGGGAACGCCGGTATTGTTGGAGCCGTAAAGGTTCGGCACCGACCGGACCAGATCCAGGGTCGAAGTGATCTGCCGGTTTTCCAGCTCGGCCGCCGTAAAGGCCGAAACGGCCAGCGGCACATCCTGCAGGCTGGCGGCACGGCGGGTTGCCGTCACCACGATTTCTTCAAGCTGCAGGCCGTCGCTCTGCGCCTGGGCCGCCATCGGAATGGCGGCAACAAGCAGGGCCAAGGATGCCCCCAGCTTCAATGCCGGCTTCACGCGCACACAATTAGAGTGTTTAGCAGTCATTTGAACCAGCCTCCTGTCCTTCTATTGAGCCTCCAGGCCACCAGGTGGTTTTGCCCGTCCACCCGCTTTTTTGAACATATTGGTATAGCAATATACCAAACGGAAGCTCTTTTTGATTAAGTCCGGACATATTTTTTTGTTGTCCGGATTTTCACTTAAAATCAGTAAGTTGGCCGATCACTATGAGGAGCAGACCAGGATGTGGGCGCCCCTTCCGGCAGCACAGGCTGAAAAGAAGGGCGATAATGGATGGGGTGGCGCTGCTCGCTCCAATGCGTGCTGATGCGGTTGGCACCCGGGCTGCGCATGAACATCAGGAAGCCGAACTCCGACACATGCAGCCCATGCCAGATACCGGGCGGGCGGTAAAAATAAGCGCCGTCGCGCATGACACCCTGGGGTGATTTCATCTCCCCGTGAATCATGAACATTTCTTCCGCATGGGGGTGTTTTTCCAGCGGCAGGTCGGGCGCTTCAGGAAAGCCGTGCGGCAATCCTGCCAGCAGGAAAGTCCGCCCGCTATCACCCGACCCCAGACGCAGCACTTTGCGGGCATTGTGCATATGGCGAAGCTGCGGATCGTAGGTGGAAACGTCCCACGGCATGGCGAGACTATTGATCAGGATGGCGGGGTCCGGCTCACCGGTTGGTACCGGCCGTTCCTCCCGGATTTCCAGGAGAAGCGCGCCTTTATCGCTGCGCCACGCCAAGGAGGGCGTACCGGCAGGGCGATAGCCATAGGCGTGAGGCGCCAGTTCGTGCCCATCAATATTGATCGCCCCATCCAGGACATAGAATTCCATGGAGGTGCCGGGCCGCGGCGCCGGAGCCTGGCCCACCCCCGCCGGATAGCGTCGCAGCACCGTTCCATCGCCAGTATCGGGGTCGATATTCAGCGGCTTAACCGCTGTTCCCGTCCCCTCTTCCTGCCAGTCCACCTGTTGCGACTGCACGAATTCCACGTGCGGCCGTGCCATTACAACACCACCGGCTGGGTACGGTTCTGTTCTGCCGGATCGCGTTCCACCAGATTGATCAGCACCCCGTCCGGATCCCGCAGGCAGGATTCCATCTGCTGACGATGGGGCATGTTGAACAGGATGGCATCAGGTGCCCAGGTGGCACCAGCCGCACGGCAGGCGATGATCGCTTCCGTGATCGGCTTGGCATAGATGACCAATGCCACTTCACCGATGCGGGGTGGACCGGCTGACAGAGGCAGCGCCTCGGGAACCGGTTCCGTCACCTCGAACAGGCCGACCATGCCGAAATTGGGGCCGTCGGCCCGCTTCAGGATGCAGCAGCGCACCTTGGATGTCGGTGGAACCGCCAGGACCGTGGCCGCAGACGGACCGTCCAGCATCCCTTCAAAATAGACCGCGTCGAACCCTAAAGCCTTGTAGAACCGAATCGACCGATCCAGGTCGCGCACAAACAGCGCGGCGCGGATCAAGGCGGATAATTCATGGGCCATCAAATCCCTCCGATATGCGATGAGCGGATGGATGGAACCGCATAAACATACCATGGCATGCGGCTCTGAAACATATCTTAACGCGTAACATCCAAACCGATGGGCGACTGGCAGGGGTATTTTCCTGCTTATAGATATGTGTTTATATCATTTCAGACAGCGCGATCCCGTGCAACACGCAATATTCTGATCGCCGCTTCTTCCTCTCCTTTTTTGATCGGAGCGTCCGCCGTGACCCATCCCATCGTGCAAACCCGCCATTTCGTGGAAGTTGACGGGCGGACTGTCCATTACCGGCGCTGGGGCCATGGGCCAGCCATCCTGGCATTGCACGGCTCGCCGCAATCCTCGCGCACCATGGCAGCGATGGGGGAAATGCTGGCGGCGCGCGGGTTCTGCGTTATTGCGCCTGACACGCCGGGTAATGGCCTGTCCCCTCCCCTTACCGCCACGCTGCCGGACAGTGATGCCTATGCCATGGCATTGGGCCGTTTCGCGGAGGTATTGGGGCTGAAGCGGGTGGGGCTTTATGGCTTCCATACTGGTGCCACCATCGCCTGCGCCTTTGCTGCGCTCTATCCTGACCGGGTGACGGGGGCCCTGTTCGATGGCCTGCCTTGTTGGTCGGAGGAGGAAAGGGCCGATTGTCTGGCCCACTACCTGCCGCCCTTGCTGCCATCCTGGGATGGCAGCCATATGTGTTGGGTCTGGTCACGAATCGAAGAACAGATGATGTTCTTCCCCTGGCACCGGGCCTTGCCATCGGCCCGGATGGACTATGATCTCTCCACCCCCTCCTATCTGCATGGCAATGCCATGGATCTGCTGGAAGCGGGCGATAATTACCGCAACACCTATCGTGCCGCCTTCACCTTTCGCCCCGACCATTGGCTGCCGGCCCTGAAATCTGACTATCTGATCATCGTGACGCAAGCCGATGTGCTGCGCGGTCACCTGTCGCGGCCTGGGCTGGCGGGTGCCGCTGCGCGCATCGTGCCGGATGCCCCCAGCTTGCGCGCGGCTGCCACCGACTGGCTGGCGGCACATCCGGGGGATGAAGCGCCGGCCGTCGTAGAGTCGGACAGGCGTGGCTTTTTACCCACCAGCAAGGGACCAATCGCCTGGCGTGGAAGGTTAACGGGCCATGGTCAGCCGCTGGTGCTGCTGCACCGGGCTGGTGGCACTGGAGGGGACTTTGACGGGGTGACCGCGCGGACAAACCGGCCCGTCCTGGCCTTCGACCTGCCGGGTCATGGCGAAAGCCAGACTATTCCGTTGGCCGCCAGTCTGCCGACGCTGGCGACCGTGATCCGTGAAGCGATCAGTGCCGCTGGCTTCACCCAGCCGCTGGTTGCCGGTCGGGGGCTGGGGGGGTTGATTGCAACGCAACTGGCGGCGGATGGCGTTGCAGCAAAATCCGTCCATCTGGGCGATGATCTGGTGCTGGACCCGGCAGATGGCGCCCCCTCCCTGGCGCCGGAATGGGATGGCGCGCATCTGGTTCGGGCTTTCCGCATCGCCCGGCGGGAACGGCTGTTCCGGCCCTGGCATAAGGGCGACCAAGCCGCTGCCCTGCATCCGCCCGGCGATCTGGAGCCCGGCGACATCCAGAAACGGGCCTTGTCCCTGTTGAAAGCCGGGGCGCAGTGGCAGGAAGCCGTGGCGCTGGAAACGCGCATCGACGCGGCGTCCTTACGCACCCAAGCCGGTAACCGCCACCAGCATCTGGCCGATGCGGTACTGGATGGCGGCGGCACGCTGGGCGGATGGTTGCCCCGTCTTCTTGCCCTGACCTGAGATTTCGGGTTCCCTGACTTGTCATAATGATATATCTCTAGGACAATAATAAGGGGGCTTCGAATGGGCGAGTTGCTGTTCACCCTGCTGCACCTGCTGATCTTCGTTTATTGGCTGGGCGGCGATCTGGGGGCGTTTTATGCCTCCACCATCCTGACCGACGCGAAAGCCACCCCGCCGCAACGGGCCACGGCTTTGCGCATTCTGATGGCCGTGGACATGGCGCCGCGTACAGCGCTGATCCTGGCTTTGCCCACCGGCCTGACCCTGGCCTCCATCAAAGGCTGGCTGGCGGAACTGCCGCCCGCCTTCCTGGCCGCGGTCTGGGTGGTCATGCTGGTCTGGCTGGCCCTGGCCTGGGCTGTCCATATCACCCATGGCAAGCAACCCTGGCTGCGCACGGTGGATCTGGTGATCCGCTGGGCCGTGCTGCTTGGCTGTGCCGGATTGGGCATTGCCGGTATTGCCGGCCTGATCCATCTGCCGCATTTCATTGCCGCCAAGCTGTTGATCCTGGCCATTGCGATTTCGCTGGGCCTGTTGATCCGGCTGCTGCTGCGGCCCCTGATGGCACCCTTCGGCCAGATGATGGCCACGGGCGCCACACCGGAAACCGATGCCGCCATCAAAGGCGTGCTGGCCCGCGCCCGTCCCGTCGTGATGCTGCTCTGGTTGTTGCTGCTGATGGCGGCAACGCTGGGGCTTGGCACCCCGACCTGACGCACCCCATCCCCAATGGCCCACGATAGAGGCCAAGACCGACAGGAGAACCAAGGCATGCAGCATCGCACGATCCGCGGCACCATCCGCTACACGTCACGCAAGCCGGAACGGGTGGGCCAGGAACGCGGCCGCGAACATTTCACCATGACCCGCCATACCGATGGCAAGCTGACCATCCGCGCCCAATGTGAGATTGAAGAGCCGGCGCCCACCGTGCTGCGCGACATCATCTATTCACTGGATGAAAATGACCGGCCGATGGATTGCCATGTCCGCCTGACCGTGGGCGACAAATTCATGGGCACCGGCTGGTTCCGGATGAGCCCGGGCCTGATTGAATGCGAAAGTTATGGTCCTTCCATTGGCCGCGTCTCGCAGCAGATGCCGGTGGAAGGCCATTATGACGGGTTCGGTACCCATCCCATCATCGGGGATGCCTATCTGACGCGCTGCCTGGACCTGTCGCGCGGGCCGCATAAGCGGGAAATCCGCGCCTTCCTGCCATCGGTCGACCATCGCGGCGCCACGCCGCCGCTGATCGCGGAAAGCCGGCTTTATATGGAATATGTCGGGGAGGAGACGGTCACCGTCACCGCCGGCACCTTTGAATGCCGCCATTACCGCTTCTCCGATGAAGATGGTGGCATGGTCAACGCCAATGGTGCCCACCCCGTCTATGATGTGTGGGTCACCAAAGACGAGGACAGCATCTTCGTCCAGGGTGGTGTCGGCGGTTACATGATGACCTGGTACGAACTGGTCAGCCTGGAGCGCTGACCCTTTCCCACCCGATGAGAAAGGGGCTGCACACACGGCCCCTTTCTCTGGCGCCTGCGCGTATCATTGGGGGGGAAGAATGATCATTGAGTGGCTATTGCCCCTGCACATTGCCATTCTCGGCTATTGGCTGGGGTCGGAACTGGTCATTAACAGCACGTTTCGCTATGTCTGTGCCCAGCCGGGCATCCCGATCGGGGAACGCAACCGGCTGATGGGCCATGTGATGACGGTTGACCAGCATGTGCGCTACGCCCTGGTCCTGCAGGCCAGTTTAGGCCCGGCTATCGCCATCCATTACGGCTATATTCCCGGCGGACCGGCGGTCGCAAACGGATTCCTCGCTTTCGGGGTGCTGTGGCTGGGTTTTGTGGAACTGGTCCACCGGCTGCGCCATGGCAGCCAGGGCCATATCCTTGCCGCCATCGACCGTGCATCGCGCTATGTGTTGATCGCCCTGCTGCTGGCGACTGCCATCGGCCTGATCGGTGCCGACTGGCCCATGCCGGGCTGGCTGCGCTTGAAATTGGGTCTATTCGCTGCCGTCGTGGCTTGCGGCGTGGGTATTCGCTTCGCCCTGATCGGGCTTTTCCGCACCTGGCGGGTGATCCAGGCAGAGGGCAGCAACACGGACAGGGAGCAAAGCCTGCGTCAGGGCGCGCGTCACGGCACGGCCATTGTCTGCCTGCTCTGGCTCTTCATCGCCGCCATCACCGTGATCAGCGTCTGGAAGCCTTTCTGAAAATGAGGAATGTTCTGGCGCGGGCCTGAATGCTATATAATGGACATTATAATTTGGCTGGAGGCCCGGAGATGCTCGCATTCAAGGTAACGACGGTTGGGGCTTCCGCCGGTATCATTTTAACCAAGGAAGCGCTGGCGCACCTTAAAGTCCAGAAGGGCGACACGCTGTATTTGACCGAAGCGCCGGATGGCAGCTATCGGCTGACCCCCTATGACCCCACATTTGAACGCCAGATGTCCTTGGCGGAGGAAATCATGCATGAGGATCGGGATATCCTGCGTGCCCTGGCGAAATGAAGGAGTGGCGCTGGCTCGGTTCCCGGATCATCTATGCTGTGCATGATCGGCAACTTGCCGAACATGGCGGCAGAGATGGAATACGCGATCAGGGCTCCGTAGAATCAGCACTAACCAGGCCGCAAAACCTTACCCTCTATGGCACGCCCGATGTGGCTGATCTGGCGGCAGCCTATGTCTATGGGCTGACGAAAAATCACGGATTTATTGATGGCAACAAACAGACGGCCTGGATTGCCGCCCGTTTGTTCCTGGCCGATAACGGCTACCGCATACGCATAGATAAGGTTGATGCGGTTCGTACTGTGGAGGCCGTTGCCGCCAGCAGGATGAGTGAGGCGGAACTTGCATCATGGTTTCGCGACCGGATCATCAAGTGATGGGGCCGCGAAACCATGAATGATACCTTCTACTCCCGCCTTACAGTCCCAACACACCCGGATTGACGCGCCTTTCCGGGTCCAGCACCTGCTTGATCCCTTGCAGCAGGTCCACGCTGGCCGCGTCCCGGCTTTCCAGATAGGGATATGTGCGGCCAACCTGCAAATGGCCCAGCCCTTCCCGCTTGAACAAAGCCAGCAGGCGCTGGCGGGCCTTTTCCACGACAGCCGCCGCCGCCGGATTGGCCGGATATGCGGGCAGCTTCGCCATATGGGATTTTTCCACATAGGCGTCATGGATCGGCATCATCGCATCCGGCCAGTAGAAGGTCGGCTCGATCACCAGGGCATTGGTGGACAGGGAGCTGAACAGGAAAGCGTTTTCGATCCCATGTTCATCCAGTTCCGCCCGCATGCCATCAAACTCCGCCTCAATCGCGGTGAAAATGGCATGGGCACGGGACAGCGGTGCCAGACAATGGATCGGCACCCAGCGTTCCCCATTTGGGCCGACCATGGAATTCAACGCCACAAAGGGCTGGGCGCGCATCACCTTGGGGATCGTGTTCTCCACCTCCACCCCGTTGAAGCGGGCGGCAATGCGCTTGGCTTCAGCCACATCGTCGGCAACACCGGCGGCTGAGCGCCCCTCGCACACGATATGCAGAGCGAAATCACCATCATCAATAAAGCTGCGCCCGGCCAGCGCCACCTTCGCCGCCTCTTTCATCCCTTTGAGGAAGGAGCCCTGCTTGCCGACCACGTTCTTCAGCGCCCCCAGATCGGAGGCCAGGGAGGCACGCTTCAGGCGGATGCGGGTAAGGCGCGGGTCGAAACCGCATAGTTCACAGGCGATGCCGGCACGCGTCATCTCCGTCATCGCCGCGAGCATGTCCGGGCTGGTCTTGAAGGAGAAGGAAACATAACCTTCATGCTTGGGCGCACGGATCAGCCGCAACGTCACTTCCGCCTTGATGGCAAAAGCCCCGCAATCCCCGGCAAACAGGCCCGTCACATCCGGGCCATAGAAACGGTAGAAGGGGCTGTTGCCATCCGCCCCACGGGCGCCGGTGCGCAGTACACGGCCATCGGCCAGCACCAGCGAGAGGGCGACCACGCTTTCCCCCGTGGTGCCATGATGGCCGGCGCCGAAGAAGGCATTGCCCTGCGACAGACCGCCGCCGATGGTGGACACCAACCCAGAGAGGGCGCCCCAGAACGGGGTGCGCAGCCCCAGCGGGGCCAGCGTCTCATACAGGGTTTTCCAGGTGCAGCCGGCCTGTACCGTCACCACCATGTCATCGGCACGGATATCCAGCACCTTGTCCATGCGCGACAGGTCCAGCATGACGCTGCGTGGAGAAGATGGAATATAGCCCTTTGTGTAGCTCATCCCCCCGCCACGCGGGGCACAGGAGAAGCCAGCCGCATGAGCTGCCGATACCACTGCCGACAATTCATCTGTCGTCGCAGGGGCAACGACAAGCGCAGCCGGGGCAGCGGCAGCGATATAGATATCTTGGGAAAACAGGCCCCGATGCGGCGCATCACGATGGATGTGACCCTTACCGACAATGGCGGCCAGCCGCCCGGCCAGGGCCGTAACATCCTGGTCCGAAGGGATATCAGCCGGACCCGTACCGGCGGTCGATGCCGGAGCGGCACCGGTTTGGATGGAAAGATTCTGCATGAACCCTGTCCTTTGCCGAGGCAGTTTGTTCGCTAGCGCGTTTTATATTGATCTATTCGTATATCAATATACCATCGACCGGCAAGAACATGATGCAGCGGAAAACGCGGCACATTGACAGGATGGCTGAACGGACTGGGGAGAGCAGAGTGTGACGGACCCGCACATATGTAAAGCCTATGTCGTTGTGGATGGCGGTGTCGTCCATTATCGACGCGCCGGTTCCGGTCCCCCCATCGTGCTGCTGCATGACAGCCCGCGTTCCTCGGTGCTGCATCTGGACCTGATCGCGGCCCTGGCCGATCAATACACGGTCTATGCGCTGGACACGCCCGGTTATGGCCTGTCCACACCCTTGGCGGTGGATGGGCGCGGGCTGGAAATTGCCGATTTTGCCGATGCGCTGGCCCGGACAGTGACGGCGCTGGGACTGGAGAAAGCCGGGTTCTACGGCTTCCATACCAGTTCCAAGATTCTGCTGGATTTTGCCGTGCGCCACCCGTCGCGCGTGGCGGTGGCGCTGCTGGACGGGTTGTCCATCGCCCCCGGCGGCAAGCCCGACGGTGCCTTTATCGACACCTATATGCGCCCGTTCGATATTGATGCTGATGGCGCGTGGCTGGCGCGGGAATGGACGCGCGTGCGGGATACGATGCGCTGGTTCCCGTGGTTCGCGCCCCAGGCACGCTGCCGCATGCCCATCGCCCAGCCGGAAATCGGCGATATCCATGCCTATTTCATGGATTACGCCATGGCCGGCCCGCACTATAGCGGCGCCTACCGCGCCGCCATGTGGCACCAGCCCTTGGCGAATGTGTCGAAAGTGGCGGTGCCGGCCCAGGTGATGGCACGGGCCGATGATGTGCTGTTCCGCTGTCTGGACCTGCTGCCCGATCCTTTGCCGCCCACCCTGTCCGTTGCGCGCCTGTCAGCCGACCGCGTCGCCTGGATGGCGCATATCCGCCGCATGTTTGATGATCACCGCGAGGATATGATCGCCGGGCCGATGCCCGTCGTGGAAGCGCAGCCGGGACCGCGTTATGTTGATCTGCCGCATGGGCAGATGCATGTGCGCTTCCATCCCGGCCAGGGCCGTCCCATCCTCTGCCTGCATGACCTGCCGGGCGGCAGCGGGGCGGAGGACGCTCTCCATCAGGCGCTGGCCGCCGGCGGTCGCCCCGTCATCGCCCCGGACCTGCCGGGCTGTGGTGCCTCAGTGCCGCTGCCCGACCCGACGGCGGATGCCTATGTCCGCGCCCTGGCGCAAAGCGTGGCCGCCCTCGGGTTCAAGGAATTCGATCTGGTCGCCAATGGCCTGTCCGTGCCGCTGGCGCTTTGTCTGCTGACAGCAGGATTGCCGGTGCGCCGGGCCGTGCTGGATGGGTTGCCGGTGCTGGAAGGCGCGGCCAGGGAGGGCATGCTGGCCTATCTGGCAGCCCCCCTGTCCCCGGACATGGCCGGCAGCCATTTGCTGCGCGCCTTCCACGCATTGCGTGATGCCGCAGCCGCCTTCCCTGCCCAGGATTTGTCCATCCCGGCCGTGCGCAGTGATAGTGCAGTGTTGCAGCCCGCCCTGCTCTATCGCCGGGTGCTGGACATGCTGCAACAGCCCCAGCATCAGGGTGATGCCCTGCGCGCTGCGTTCAGCACTGATACCAGGACGCTGCTGGGCGCCGTTCCGGTGCCGCTGCTGCTGGCGGATGTGGCGGGTGACCCGCTTTACAAGGCGGTGGCCGACGTGACGCCCGCCACCCGCTTAGCGCGTGATCCCGATCCGGTGGCCCGTGGGGCTGCCTTCCTTGATTTCCTGAACGGATGACAAGATGACGAGCACAGGTTTCGACCGGCACGGCCGGATCAAGTGCGGTACCGTGGCCACCCCCGCTTTTGATGCGACGCTGGCCGATTATCGCGACCTGCTGGGGCTGGAGCTGGTGGAACAGGGGACGGTTCCTGTCGATCTGGCCGCAAGCTGGGATGCCCCCGCCGTGGCCGGTGCCCGTACCGCCCTGCTGCGCCCGGCGGGCGGCAATGGCTGCTATTACCGTCTGGTGGAGGTGGAAGCCACGCCGGATTATCGCCCCGCCCGGTCCTATGGCTGGGTGGCGTATGAGATCACCGTGGAGGATGTCTTCGCCTTGCATGAAAAGGTGGCAGAGGCCTTCAAGGTCATCGGCCCGCCCAAGCATGTGGAAGGCTTCACCAATTTCATCCCCATGCAGGTGGTGGGGCGCAGCGGTGAGATTCTCTATCTCAACCAGGTTCTGAAATCGATGAGCGACGTGGATCTGCCAATGGCAGACTCCATGGTGGATATCATCTTCATCGCCATCCTGGCCGCATCCGACCGGCAGGCGTCGATTGATTTCCAGGTGCGTCATCTGGGTTTCGCTGAAGGCGGCACCTACAACATCCCTTATAGCGTCATCAACAACGCCTTTGCCCTGCCCGCCGACAACCGCACCACGATCAGCATGACCAAGGTGGACCGGCTGCCGGTGGCGGAGATTGATCAATATCCGCAAGCCACCATCACCCGGCCGCAGCCGCCGGATGGTCTGCCGCCGGGCAATGCGCTGATCAGTTTCAATATCGACAATCTGGACAAAATCGACCTTCCTTTCCTGACCCCGCCTCAGGCGCGGCCCGGCCCGCTCTATGACGGACGCCGGGTTGCTACCCTGCGTGGCCCGGACGGGGAATTGTACGAACTGATCGAAACCGGAAAGGGCCTGTGATGAGCGTATCCGCCAAGGACAATACCGCCGCCATTCCGCCTTCCGGGCCGGCGCAGGGTGAATTTGCCAGGGGCTGGACCATCCTGCTGGCGGCCTTGCTGGGCACGATGTGCGGTGCCTCGCCCGTGCCGTACAACACGATCGGTTCCTTCCTGAAGCCGCTGACGGAAGAGTTCGGCTGGAATGTCGGTGATATCCAGATCGGTATCCTGATGTATGGCCTGACCGGCTGTATCATGGCCCCCATCGTGGGCGGGCTGGCCGACAAGTACGGCACCCGCCGCGTCGGGTTGCTGGCGCTGGCCGGGTTCGGGCTGGCCTTTGCCGCCACCGGCCTGACCAGTTCGCTCTTCATGTTCTACACCATGTATTTCCTCATGGGGCTGCTGGGGATCGGATCCACCCCGGTCACCTGGTCACGCGCCGTCAACTTGTGGTTCGTGCGCCATCGCGGGCTCGCACTGGGCATCATGCTGGTGGGCACCGGCATCGCAGCCTTCATCCTGCCGTCACTGACCGTCTTCCTGATTGAACGGTACGGCTGGCGGGTTGCCTATGCCGTGGTGGCCTTGCTGCCATTGCTGGTGGCCTTTCCCGTTGTTTACGCTTTTCTGCGCGATCCCGGCCCCGGCGATGTATCTGGCAATGGGCAGGACGGCCTCAGCGCCAACGTGCGAACCGGCGTTCCGCTGAATCAGGTTCTGCGCGACCGCCGCTTCTGGATCATGATCCTGTCCTTCCTGATGGTCTCGTTGGCCTATGGCGGGTTCCACACCAACCTGCAGAACATGATCCGGCTGAAAGGCTTCAGTGATGAGGCCGGCGCCTTGATCGCTGGTTGCGTCGGCCTGTCCATCATTGTCGGCCGTATCGGCACCGGTTATCTGGTTGATCGATTCTGGGCGCCGATGGTGGCCCTGCCGCTGCTGTCCATGCCGGCCTTTGCCTGCATGATCTTCATTGGCGATGCCGCGCCCCTGCCCCTGATCATCCTGGCCGCCGTCATGCTGGGCTTCGCCGCGGGTGCGGAAACCGACCTGATCGCCTATCTGTCCGGCCGCTATTTCGGCATGGCCTATTATGGTCGCATCTACGGAATGCTCTATGCCGCCTTTGCCGCCGGTTCCTCCTTCTCCCCCCCGCTTTACGGGTATGTCTATGCCAGCAGCGGCACCTATGCCCCGGTGCTGATCGCGGCGGCGCTGATGTTTGTCGGCGGTGGCATTCTGCTGCTGGGCCTGGGCCGTTACCCAACCAGCTTCCCCGTTGCCGCAAAGCGCTGACGCGACATAGCGGCGCACAAGCAAATGGGGGCGGGCATGGATTTCGCTGTTGCCGCCCGCCCCTGCTTCCCATAATAATGATATAAACTTATACCAATTACAGAACAGCGAGGCGGTCTGATGCGGTTCGAACCGACCATGGTGCGCGAGGAGAAAACGGCGCGCGAAATCTATGAACGGGTGAAGTCCAACCCCACCCGGGCCAAGTTCGGCTTTGGCCAGCGGCTGGCCATTGTGAATGTGGATTTCCAGCAGGCCTATACCCGCCCCGACCTGTTTCCCGTCTCGGCCTATGTCACCGACCCGGATCAGATCGCGCATACGAACCGGATCAGTGCGGCTGCCCGCGCCCTGGGCATGCCGGTGATCTGGACCCGCGTCTGCTACAAGGAAGATGGCGGCGATGCCGGCGTCTGGGGTACGCGCACCAACACGCCAGACAGTTTGCAGAACATCCGCAAGGACAGCGAGCGCCACGCCTTCGACCCGCGGGTGGAGATCGATGCGGCGGTGGATCTTGTCTATGACAAGCGCATGCCCTCGGCTTTCCACGAGACGCCGCTGCAATCCTATCTGATCTGGCACAAGATCGACACGGTGGTGATCACCGGCGGCAGCACGTCGGGCTGCATCCGCGCCACGGCGGTGGACAGCCTGTCACGCGGCTACCGCACCATTGTGCCGGAGGAATGCGTGGCCGATAAGCATGAGAGCTACCATTACGCCAACCTGACCGACCTGCTGCTGAAATATGCCGACGTGGTCGGCGTAGCAGAGGTTGAAGCCCATCTGGCCAGCCTGGTGGGGAAGTAACGGCGTTTGGGGTGCCGGATGGCGTCACATCGGCACCCCCTTTCGACATCGCATCATTCCGGGAAACCAAGCCCATGCATCGCGATCCCAATCTTTATGATTTCTGGCCCTATAAGGACCGGCCCAAGATCGTCTGGCCGGGGCAAAAGAAGCTGGCCTTCTGGGTCGCCCCCAATATCGAGTTTTACGAGCTGGACCCGCCCATCAACCCGTCGCGCAAGCCCTGGGGCCGGACGCACCCGGATGTGGTGCCCTATTCCGCGCGTGACTGGGGCAATCGGGTCGGCCATTGGCGCTTGATGGAAGTGATGGATGAATGCGGCGTGCGCGGCAGCATCAGCCTGTCCTGCGCCATGCTGGACCATCATCCGGAAATCATCCAGGCCTGTGTGGACCGCGACTGGGAGTTCTTCAGTCACGGCATCTACAATACCCGCTATTCCTACAATATGACCGAAGCGCAGGAGCGCGCGGTTATCGAGGACAGCATCAAATCGGTCATGGATGCCACCGGCCAGCGCATCCGCGGCTACCTGGCCCCGGCGCTGACCCATACCGAACGCACCATGGACCTGCTGGCGGAATATGAGTTCTGGTACAGTTGCGACCTGTTCCAGGATGACCAGCCCCAGCCCATGAAGGTAAAGGGCAATAACCGGCTGGTTTCCATGCCCTACAGCCTGGAAGTCAACGACGTCATCACCTATGGCGTCTACCATCAAAGCCCACGCGCCTATGCCGACGCGCTGATGCGCCATTTCGACCAGTTGCTGGAAGAAGGGGAAGAGAGCGGCACGGTGATGTGCATCCCGCTGCACGCCTATCTGGTGGGCCACCCGCACCGGATGGGACCGTTCCGCGAGGCGTTGCGCTATATCACCAGCCATCGTGACGATGTGTGGGTGACGACAGCGAAGGAAATCGCCGAATTCTACCTCGCCAACCATTACGACCAGTCGCTGGCCGATATAAAGGCGCGGGGCTGCGCCCGACCGGGCACCGGCTTTAATCCTGAAGGAGATGCGGCATGAGCACCCTTCCCGACAGCTATCTGACCTATGCCCAGCGCAAGGCCGGCCCGGACCATGATTATTATCCGGCCTCCCCGGTGCGTGACCGCGCGCCTGTAACCCTGCCGGACCAGGCCGCCCTGGGTCTCTGGGTGGTGGTGCCGCTGGAATTTTTCCCGCTCAACCCCTCCGGCCAACCTTTCAAGGCGCCGGGTGCCATGCAGACCCCCTATCCGGACCTGCGCCATTACACCACCCGCGATTATGGCAACCGTGTCGGCGCTTACCGGCTGTTGAAACTGTTCAACAAGCTGGGCCTGCGCGCCACCTTCGCCGTGCAGGGCGCGGTGGCGGAGCGTTATCCGGTGCTGGTGCGCGATCTGGTGGCCGATGGCCATGATATCTGTGCCCATGGCTGGGACACGGACAGCCTGCACCATTCCGGCCTGACGGAAGAGGTGGAAACCGGCTATATCACCCGCACGCTGGACGCGATCGAAACCGCCGGTGCCGCCCGCCCGGATGGGTGGTTGAGCCCGGCCCGCGCCGAGGGTTTCGCCACCCCGGCCCGGCTGGCCGGCGCTGGCATCCGCTGGTTTGCCGATTGGGCGCATGATGAATTGCCCACCCGTTTCAGCACGCCGGCCGGTGATCTGGCGGCACTGCCCCTGTCCAACGAGTTGGATGATTGGCAAATCCTGATCGCCTACACAAGGCCGGAGCATGAATGGCATGCCCAGGTCTCGGATGCGGCTGACTGGCTGGCGGCGGAAGCCAAGCAACTGGCCAGCCCGCGCATCCTGACCCTGACCATCCGCCCCTATGTCAGCGGCCTGCCCTATCGCATCCGCCCGCTGGCCGATAGCCTGAAGGGCGTGCTGGACAGGACGGACACCCGCGTCGTCAGCCCCCGCGATCTGCTGGCGGCTTTGGGCTGATCCCCCCCTTTTCCTTGCATCCCATCCCCTTGTTGCGGGGATGGGATGAAGGATGGTTTCATTGCCCTCCCATCTCACATTCCATCGCCAGTCCTGGGCCGAACCCATGTCCGATAAAGTCATCCTGCAGCGCGATGCCGACGGCATCGGCCGGCTGATCCTGAACCAGCCGGCCAAGCGCAATGCCTTGTCGCAGGAAATGTGGCGGCTGGTGCCGGAACGTCTGGCGGAAGCGGCAGCCGATCCGACTATCCGCGTGCTGATCGTGCAAGGGGCTGGCGGCACGTTCGCCGCCGGGGCCGATATTTCGGAATTTGAAGCGGCCTATGCCACGCGGGAAAGCACGGCTGCCTATGCCGGCGATATTGGTGGCGCCATGGAAGGGCTGGCCAGCTTCATCAAGCCGACCATCGCACTGATCCAGGGGGCCTGTGTCGGCGGCGGATTGGGGTTGGCGCTCGCCTGTGACATGCGCTTTGCCGCCAGCGATGCCCGCATGGGCATCACCCCTAGCAAGCTGGGGCTGGTCTATCCGCTGGGCGACACCAAACGGCTGGTGCAGGCAGTCGGCCCCAGCCATGCCAAGGATCTGCTGTTCACGGGCCGGCTGCTGGGCGCGGCAGAGGCCCTGTCCATGGGACTGGTCAACCGGGTGGAAGCGCCAGAAGCGCTGGAAGCGGCGACGCTGGATTACGCGGCCCAGATCACCGCCGCCAGCCAATATTCCACCCGCGCCATCAAGCGGATGATCAATCGCGTGCTGGCTGGCCAGACGGAAGAGTCGCCAGACACGGTGGCGGAATTTCTGGATGCTATCGAGGGGGTCGATTTCATCGAAGGGCGCGACGCCTTCCGCCAGAAGCGCAAGCCCGCCTTCACCTTCAACTGACACCTCACCCGTTCGCATATCACGAAGCCGGGCGCTGCCAGCTTACCACCTGGGCCGACAGGCCAGTGCGGGTGGCGGCATCCGTCGCCAGATCGCGGGCTGTCCGTTCATCCGGCACCACGCCCAGCGTGACGACATGCCACACAGGCATGCCGGGATAGGAGGCGGCGATCACTTCTGTGGCGAATCCCAGTTGGGCTAATGCCGCCGCCCGTTCCGCCGCATTTTCCACCAGCAGGAACCGCCCAACCTCCACCGAGATGATCCGATCAGACGGTGCCACCGGGTCAGGTGTTTGCCCCGCCAGGGTCCGCGCCTGACGTTCCAGCACCCCGGATTGCCCCACCGCCGCGTCGCTGCGCAGCCCCTTGACCACGGGCCCGGACGGGGCAGCAGGGGCCGCCGGCAAAGGGGGGGCCGTCGGTTCAGGCAGGGCCGCTGGCGGGGGCGAAACACCGCCAGCTGGCACGCCCGTGCCCGCGGGCATCGTGGCTTGTGGCGGTGCCGGTAGAGAGGGTGGGATTGCTGCGGGTGTGTGGGGGGGCTCGCTCTGCCCGGCTTCCACCTTGGGCACCATTTTCTCCGGCTGCGCCTCTTGCAGGCCCAGCCCCAGGGTCAACCCGGCAGCAAAGGTCAACAGACCGAACAGGACCACGCCCAACAGCAGAAAGGCAGGATGGATGCGCTTCACCGCGCCCTCGTCCCCGGCCAGAAGGGGGGCGGCGGGGGCATGATCACGCGCTTGGCCTGGGCTGTGGCCGTTGCCGCCTTGACCGGGACCGGCGGGGTGGAAGGCACCGGTCTGGCCCGGCTTGCCCCCTTTACCTCTATCGGTTCGGGCTTTTTCGGTGCAGGGGCCGTGCTGTGCTGCGGCACCGGCTCAGCGGCGGCTTTGGCGGTATCCGGCTGGGACCGCTGCGGCTGTTTCGGCTTTTCCGGGTCCAGCACTTTGCGCTGGTCGCGGAACGTGTTGCGCTGCATGCCGATGCCGCCCATTTGCAGCCGCTGCCAGGGCATGAACCTGTCTTCCGGCAGGCTGGCCTGCGCACGGAAAGCCGCAATCGGCTGATAGGTGCCGGAATAATTGCTCCACCAGTCCAACGCACCATTATCAAAGCGCACGGTGCCAGCATAAAGCACCGGGCGTCCCCCGGCGATGGCGGCGTGCCCTGCCTTGGACGAGATCAGCGTTTGCGCTCGCGCCTGCGTTTCCCCCGCCACGCGAACAAAATTATAGGTGCCATTGGGGCGCACCATCACCCCCCGATCCGCCTGCCGAACCTGGAAAACATCCTGACCCGATGGCACCAGTTCTTCCCCCGCGCTTCCGCGGCGCCCGCCAGCATTGGCGGTGCGGATGGCATCAAAGGTTTTCATCGGTTGGGCAACACCAGCCCTGAAAGCCCGCGACGCAGGCGCCGGGGCATGGGGTGGGGCAGGTTGTTTGCGGGCGGGAAAGGTCATGATCGTCCCTGTGGATGCCCGCAATGATACCTGCGTGCGCCACCGGCTTCAACCTTGCCGGACAATGGGCAAGCGCCAGCCGTCACGGCACCTGAACCGTCGCCTGACCGGCGAAATTGATGCTGATGGCCCCACCCCAGGCACACATGCATTTGGAACTGTTGTTCAACGCCGGCATATTGCCGATCAGGACTGTAGGCGCGCCGACAATCCAGGGCGCCACCGTCATCGGGATGCAGGGCATCGGTGTCAAGGCGCCCAAGGCCGCCGCGGTTGCAGCCGCCACCATCGGGTTGGCGATGCTGTTGCAGATGGCAAAGGGCGGGATATTCAGCATCGGGGCGAAATCCATGATATTGGCCGCCGGCGGTCCCGCAGCCATGGTCCGGTTCAGCGGCAGCACGGACAAGGCCGCCGGGGCCGCCCCGAAGCTGCATTGCATAAGCGCACCCGCCACCACCTGCTGCCCCATCTCATCCCCCTTTGCCGAACAGACGTTCCTTCAGTCCCGGTTTGCGGGCGGGCGGTGCCATTGCCGCCGCCGGGGCGGCTGGCGATTGCTGCACCCCATCCTCATAGCGCAACCGTTCCACTTCCGCGCCGGCCGGATCATAGATCACCAGTTCACCTTGCAGCAGCCCGCCGCTGTAAATAGCTTCCTGCCGCACAATGCCACCAGGATGGTAGTCCACCACCGGCCCTTGCAGCAGATCCTCCTCATAGGTTTCCAGGCGCAGGGGCGCGCCATCGGGATAATAGATCATGGCCGTGCCGTTTTTCCGCCCTGCCTGGAAAGGCACGATGGCGGTCAGGCGGCCGGCAGGATCATAACTCCGCACCTCCCCTTCCAGCACACCATCCTGATAAGTCATCTCCAGCACCGGTCGCCCGGCCAGGAACGTGACCGCCGGGCCATTCAGCACTCCGGCGACGAAACTCAACCGCGCTTCTGCCCGGCCAAGCGCATCGAAACTTTCCATTACCCCGTCCAGCGCGCCGGCGCGCATGGGCAGGCGACGGCGCAGGGTGCCGGCTTCGTCGAATTCTTCCGTCAGGGTCGGTTCATCACCAGCAACGGGGTTTTCATCAGCCACAAGCACATCCTCAATTAATCTTCACCAGGCCACCTTTAAGGGTCAGCATGCCGCCACCATCAACCGTACCGCTGGCGCTGCCTTTCACCTCAGCCGAGACACCGCCGGAAACGCTGGCCGTCATGTCGGCCTTGGCCGTCACATTCATCCCCTTCACCGTGGCGTCGGTGCCGGCCTGTACTGTTGCTGCCGTGCCGGCCTGCATCGTGGCCGTGGTACCGGATTTCACCAGCACGGCGCCACCAGCCTGCAATGTGATATCACCATCCACCTTCAAGGTGAAATTGCCGCTGACCTTCCACGTGACATCGGCCTTGTTGGTGCGGGTTTCCGCGCCTTCCACGGTCAGGTCACGGGTGCCCTTCACCGATCGGGTTTCCTTGCCCTTGGCCACCGTGGTGGACAAGTCACCTTCGGAAATGGTCAGCGTATCATTGCCCTTGGTGATGGTGGTGGTGCGGTTGCCCTTGTCGATGGTCAGCAGGTCATCGGCCTCGTTAATCGTGGCCTTGCGCTGGTTCTTCACCAGCACGGTCAGATCCTTCTCTGCCTGGAGATAAACCTCCTCCTCCCCCTTCTTGTCCTCGAAGCGGAATTCGTTGTAGCCGCCGCCACCCTTGCTGGAATTGGATTTGATCGTGCTTTTGGTCTGGTCGTCGGGCAGCGTATAAGGCACAGGCTGTTCGCCATTATAGACCGATCCGGTCACCAGCGGACGGTCGGGATCACCATCCAGGAAACTGACCACCACTTCCTGACCGATGCGCGGCAGGAAGAAGCTGCCCCAATTCTTGCCCGCCCATCCCTGGGCCACGCGCACCCAGCAGGATGAATTTTCATCCTGCTTGCCTTCCTGGTCCCAATGGAACTGGACCTTGATGCGGCCATGGCTGTCAGTCCAGATTTCCTCCCCCGACTTGCCGACGACAATGGCCGTCTGCGTGCCGGCAATGCGTGGGCGCAGGGCGGCACGGGCCGGGCGGAAGGTGGCGCTGGCCGGCAAAACCGTGAAACTGTTGGCATAGGCACCGATATTGGCGTGATGCTCCACCTCATGCAGCACGTAGCTGGCGTTGGCGTCGCTGCGCGCATGGCCGGACAGGGTGAATTTCAGCCCCGCCGCCATCCCCCGGACGGTGCTGGTGCCGCTGGCCCGGCTGGCCGGCACTTCCAGTTCCGCCAACCTTATCTTGGCCAGTGCATCGCCCCGGTCTTTCTTGGCGTAAAGGCCGGGATATTCGTAAATCTGCAGGCTGCCGGTACCAGCCACAGCAGCCTTCAACTCCGTACTCGGCGTTTCGAAGGCGAAATCATCGGCCTGATACTTGCCACTCACCATCATTGTTTCGATAACGAAACTCTCTATCCGGTCACTGCCGATCCAATCCTTCTCCATTGGCAGCGGGATATAGGGCAGGGTTGCGGTGCCGGGAATATCCTCATGTGCCGAGGCATCATCGGCCAGCACCATCGTGTGCAGCCCATCAGCATGGGTGAAGAACCAGAAAATACCTTCATCTTCCATCAGCCGGCAGACGAAGTTCAGCGCCGTCTCGTTATATTGCACACAATACTCGCGCGCCGAGTAGGTGCCGGTCAGACTGTCCTTGAAATCGGTGAATCCCAGATCGCCGAACACGGCCTTGATGATATCCGGCACCGATTTATTCTGGAAAATGCGGCAATCGCTGGTCAGCGATAATTGCCATAGCCAGGGGCGAAGCTGAAGCTGGCAGGTCCGGTCAATCTGCACCGCCCGCACACAGACGCCATTGATATAGCGTGTGGCCCCATCCGGCCCGGTCAGCGTCACAGTCGGCGATTGCCCGATCAGGGATGCCAGATCAACATCGTCGCTATCGGCTGTGGCGGTCAGGTCAAAGCTGAACAGGGAACAGACACCCTCCCGCCCCGTCAATTCCCGCAGGATCAGCTTATCCTTGCCCAGCGATGTCGTCAGCGACAGCGACTGCGCACCCTGCGTCCAGGCATCACTCATGCGCCGCCATTCCCAAAGCCGATCACCAGCCCGGCCCCTGCCGGGTCCAGGGCAACATGCACCAGATCAATGGGTTCGCCAATGGCCAGCCTTTCCAGCACTTCTGCGGACAGTTGCGGCAGCAGGCCGTTGGTCAATATCTGGTCAATGGCGCGGGCACCGGCATCGGCCGCGCGGCAGCGGGCGACGATATAATCCACCAAAGCCTCGGCATAGGTCAGCTCTGCCTGATAGGCATCGGCCATGCGCTGCTGGATGCGCGACAATTTCAGCCGCGCGATTTCCCCCAGCCGGGCGGGGGGCAGCGGGCGATAAGGCACCACCACCATGCGGCCCAGCAAGGCCGGCTTGAAATGGCGGATCAGGGTGGGGCGGATCGCCTCCACCAGTGCATCCGCCCCACCCTGGCTGGACGCCCGGTCATGGATGATCTCCGCGCCCAGATTGCTGGTCAGCAGGATGACAGTATTCTTGAAATCAACGGCAACCCCCTCCCCATCCTCCAGCATGCCCTTGTCGAACACCTGATAGAACAGTTCCAGCACGTCGGGATGGGCCTTCTCCACCTCATCCAGCAGCACCACGCTATAAGGGTTGCGGCGCACCGCCTCCGTCAGCACGCCACCGCGACCATAGCCGACATAGCCGGGCGGTGCCCCTTTCAGGCCGGCGACGCTGTGCGCCTCCTGATATTCCGACATGTTGATGGTGACCATGGCCCGCTCCCCGCCGAACAGTAGCTCGGCCAAGGCCAGTGCCGTTTCCGTCTTGCCCACACCGGACGGGCCGACCAGCAGGAAGACGCCAGTCGGTTTGCCCGGTTCAGCCAGGGACGCGTAATAGGTCTGGATACGGCGGGCGATGGCATCCAGCGCTTCCTCCTGCCCCACCACCCGTTCGGCCATCCGCTGCCGCAGCGACCGCACGGCAGCGATATTGTCGGTCAGCATCCGGCCGACCGGGATGCCCGTCCAGCCGGACACGACCGACGCCACCGCGCGATGATCCACGGACAGGGGCACCATCGGCGCCTCGCCCTGGATCTGTTCCAGTTCCAGCCGCAACCCGTCCAGATCATCCATGGCGCGGCTGAAATCCGCGCCCCGCAGGCCCGCACTGGCCAGCTTATCCTCCAGGTCGCGCACGCGGGCGGCCAATGCCGTCTCCTGGTCCCAGCGCTGACCCAGCCGGTCCCGCTCTTCCTGCTCCCGCTCCCGGGCAGATTCCAGATCTTCGATCCGGTCGCCATGGTCGCGGCCCCGCGCCTTTTCCCGACCCAGCAGCGCGATTTCGTCGGTCAGTTGCTGCACCCGGCGGCGGGCTGCTTCCAGCGCCGGAGGCTCCCCGGACCGGGCAATGGCCACGCGGGCACAGGCCGTGTCCAGCACGCCAATCGCCTTATCAGGCAATTGGCGGCCCGAAATATAGCGGTGGGACAGGCGCACTGCATCAGCCACCGCCTCGTCCAGGACCCGTACGCCGTGATGGGCTTCCAGCTTCGGTACCAGCCCGCGCAGCATGGCAATGGCCGTCGGCTCGTCCGGCTCCGCCACCTTGACCACCTGGAAGCGGCGGGTCAGGGCGGGGTCTTTTTCAAAATATTTCTTATATTCAGCCCAAGTGGTGGCGGCGATGGTCCGCAATTCCCCCCGCGCCAAAGCCGGTTTCAACAGGTTGGCGGCATCCCCCTGCCCCGCCGCGCCCCCTGCCCCGATCAGGCTATGCGCCTCGTCAATGAACAGGATGATGGGCGCAGGCGCCACCGCCACTTCCTGGATCACCTGTTTCAAGCGCTGCTGAAATTCCCCCTGCAGGGAGGCACCGGCTTGCAGCAATCCAAGATCAAGCGAGAGCAATCGCACTGGTTTCAAAGGCGGTGGGACGCCCCCTTCCACAATACGCTGGGCCAGCCCTTCCACCACCGCCGTCTTGCCGACACCGGGGTCACCGGTCAGGATCGGGTTGTTCTGCCGCCGCCGCATCAGCACGTCGATCAACTGGCGGATTTCGCCATCCCGCCCGACAACGGGGTCAGATTTCCCGGCCCGCGCCTGTGCCGTCAGGTCGATGGTGTAGGCATCCAGGGCCGGGCTGCTTAGGCCGTTTTTCGACGCGGATGCCATTCCTCCCGATGTCATGGGTGCTGCCATCGTTGCTTTCGCTTGCCCGGTCAGGCCCGGCATATCCTCTGCCGATCCCCGGATCAGTTCAGGCAAATCCTCCGCCAACCGCCCCTGCCGGATTTTCAGCAGCAGGGGCACGGGCTCCAGCAACAACCCCCGCAGGGCCTCATCCTCCAGCAGAGCCTTCAGGATGGCGCCGGACCGCACCAGCGGCGCGGATAGTTCCAGGCTGGAAACCAACCATGCTGATTGCAGCAGGCGCACGATATGCTCGGAGAAGGCCGGGGTCCGGCTATTGCCGCGCTTCAACCGGTCCAGCGCATCGGTCAGTTGCGTCTGCAAGGCGCCGGGATCAATCTCGTAATAGCGCAGCACACGCGGCAGATCGCCATCGGCTTGCTCCACCAGTTTCAGCAACAGATGCTCCACCTCCACGGCAAAATGCGTCAGCGTGAGGCACAACTGCGCCGCCCCCTCCAACGCCCGCTTGGTGGAAGGGTTCAGGCGGGTAATGAGGGTGGCGATGGTGGACATGAGAGCACTCACAGGAAGGAGTATGATTTGTCAAATACTGTGCGGAAACAGCGCATCTATAAATATGTCAAAAGCCCCATATGTATAATAAAGTTCTAGCTAATCATCTTTATCTGATTCGCTGTCGCTATCATGATCTAAAACTACCGTTCGATTAAATCTATCGAGTGCCGCATAAGAGATCACTCCATTTTCATACGCATGCTTCATCAGTTTTTCTGGATCGTACCCAAATGAACCTGGCTTCGATGGCCATAAAGGGCCTGGCCTACTATTTATAAGATTGAGGGCGTAAAAACACGCCATGCACGGTCGCTTAACCCCCGCAAGGAATTGCGGATCAAGGACTTTACCCTGCTCCTTCAGCATCGCCGCAATTCTTCGTTCGGCATGCAGATCCACACTATGATCATCCAGAGGAACAACTATATCGCCATTTTTAAGAGCATCCATAATATCTGTTTGCTCTTTATAAACACCCCTAATTAAAAGCTTTCTAAAATGCCTCGACGTTCTTCCAGCATCTTCTTCGCTTAAAGACCCGTGTATTTCACCAATAATTTTAAACAAACCCGAAGAGCAACTTGAGATTTTTTTATTTATTGACGTCACATTTGATGAGATATATATTTTTCCTGAAGATATATCAAAATAACATTGAATCTCCACTGAATTCGGGAATATTTTAAAAACCGCCGTTGATAACCATCGCAATATTTGCCGCGGCCTCTCTCCGGCGTATGACCGCGCAACACTAAGCTGGCTACTGCCGGTTGGATACATTTTATCAATCTTATTTTTCTCTTTCGATTTTTTCCAATCACTATTCACAATATGAACGGTTAAAGACTGATTGGCACCGTATGAGACAATTTCTTTGCCAGACGTTGGCAATGAAGATCTTTGAATGATATTTGTTGACCTTTGTGCATGCTGCGGCTGACCGGCATGGGACGATAAAGCACGATGGCAACCATTTTTATTTATCGCCTTTTGCAGTGCGGTGCTGGAAGACGATGGGGACTTCGACAGATATTTTGTCGGCGGCACAAGCGTGGAAGAGCGCAGCGTTGATGTCTCCGCATGCTTTGCCTGCAAAACTGGAAAATGTATGGGTGGCGGCAAGTAGCGCTTAGCCATTGTTCTCCTCTATTTACAGGGTAAAGCCATTAAATATCCTCTCAAATCTTCCGGTACCATTCCCGTGGGTTGGCCACCTTGGCACCGCTGAAATCCCCTACCCCCGCCGCTCGCGCCACATCCATGGCAAAGCTGCTGCATTGTTTACGGGCAAGGCTGAACTGGACGCTGCCGCCACGATATTCCGCCACCTTGCCCATGGCCTGCTGCGCCTGTTCCGCACTGATGGCAAACGCGCGGGTGCGCACACCGGGCTTGCTGAATGCGTCCGCATCGCTATGCACCCGGCCCGGCACACCGGCGGTCAGCCGCCCCAGATCGCGGTTAGGGTCCATGCCGGAAAAACCGGCGGGGGAAAAGCCGAATGCCTCCCGCTTGCCGCCCGGCTTCTCGATCGCCACGAAACCATGGCCGGCCATCCCGTCGGGCAAACCCTTTTCCTGATGCAGATAGCCGCCGACAATCAGGCGATAACCACTGCCCTGGGCATCTGCCTTGCGCTGCACCGGCGCTGCTGCCCCTGCCCCCGGGCGCATGCCCGGGGCCGGCTTGGCCTGCACCGCTTCCGGCAGGCGATGGTTGGCGGCGCGCGCGCCCATCCGGTCGGCCTCCGCCTCCAGATGATGGTCCTGCACCACGGCAACACCAGTACCAAACGGGTTGCGCACCCGCCCCTGACGCTGCTGGATCACATGGGTCAATTCATGCCCCAGCAGGGCCTGACCCTGCGGGCTGTCCGGATTGTACTGGCCGGGGGCGAAATAAAGGCTGCTGCCCATGGTGAAGGCCAATGCACCGATGCTCGGCGCCTCCGGCCCCACATGCACGCGCACATCGGAAAAGTCAGCGCCAAAGAAGTTTTCCATCTTCGTGCGCACCATATCCGGCAAGGGGCGTCCGCCGCCGGACGGGCGCACCAGGCCCGGTGGTAATTGCTGGGCATCATTGCCCCCACCACCCCGGCGCTGCAGGACAGGGCCGCTTGCCGTCGCCACGCCGGGACGCGCCGCAACCGGCAGACGCGGTCCAGTCCCATGGAAACGCCCCTGGATCACATGACCCGCCATGACCCACCTGCTGGCAATATCATCAACGCTTCATTCCGCCACAGTGCCCCCCACACGTCAAGCGCGTAAGGGTTAACAGCATCGCTACCTTCACCTTGCCGCTGCCGGTTCATTGCCGTTCCCTGCCCGGCCGCACAGTGACAACCATCTCCGTTTCCGGCTTGCGCCCGCCCAGCAGCGTGGTGCGCCCCAGTGCCCGGCCGGAAGCATGTTTCAGATGCAGCTTGGGGACCTGATCGCCCCGCAACCGCAGCCGCAAGGTGACTTCCAGGTCCGGTCCGGCATGGAAGGCGACCAGCGCCATCAATTCCCGTAGCCCGCGCTTGCCCGGCTGGAAAGACAGATACTGGCGCAAATTCAACGGCCCCAGTTCCACCAGGATACCCGCCCCCTGGTCCCAGGCCCGTGTCCCCAGCACGGCGCCCCGGCCCAGCCGCGTACTATCGGCCTGCCGGCCCAGCCTTGTATGATCCTCCGGCTCCAGCGCCATCCAATTGCCCTGCAACGGGTGGATGCGGACCGGCAGGTTGAAATGGCATTCCAGTAACCGCTCTACCCCATGCTGGCTGGCGGGCCGGCGGTTCAGCAGGCCGGCAAAGCGATAGAGCGCCCGATCCGGCACATCCAGCCGGCTTTTCAGCGCTGGCGTACCGATGCCGCACAGGGCGGCCGCAAAGGCAGACAGGTTGGTGTCCCAGGGCGCGGCCCCCGCCAGTTCCGGCCGATGCGCCCGGCGGGACCGCATCAGGATGGAAACCAGCCGGTGATTGAACAGGTCCAGGAAATCGCGCATGGCGAAATCCCCCGCCCGCGCCCGTTCCGATACCAACTCGGCGATGGGTTGCGGCAGTGGCCCGAACGATCCCGCCAGCCCCAGCAAGCTTTGCCGCACAGTATAACGCACCCGCCCCGACGGGGCCGCCTGCTCCCGTATTTCCTGTACCTGCCCACCGGGCAGCACCACCCCCAGGCTGGACCGAAAGCGCACCGCCTCCAGCCCCGCATCATTACCCCAGGCCGGGGGCTGGAAAGGCCGGGTGCCCGTGCGCGCGGCCTTGCGCGCGGCATCCAGTTCCAGCAACCGGACCGCCTGCAGCGCCTCGAACCGGCCGGGATCGGCCAGCAACTGGCGGATCAAAGAACGTTTCGCGCGCCAACCCGGGCCGGCCATGTCTTCCATACTCCGTCACGCTGGCGGCTTTTCACCACCAACTGGGTAAAGCTGTTGACCCCGGCATAAAGCGCCAGGAAACGGTCCAGCACGGTGGCCAGCAGAAAGGCACTGCTGCCGATGAACTGGGTTTCATCCAGGGTCAGGGTCACTTCCGTGCCACGGACAAAGCCGCGCCACGCCTCCGTCCCGATCCGGCGCACAACCGGCCGCGCAGTCAGGCTGTAAAGCCCGGCAGCCTGCTGCTGCACCTCCGCCCCACACCCATGGCCATAGAGGATAAGGATTTCCCGTAACGCCTTCAGCGCTGTTTCCGGCGCGTCCGCATCGGCCAGGGACAGATGGTTCAAGGCCAAGGCCGAGACAAGCTGCCACAGGGTTTCCCCCTGCTGCGGTGCGGCGATCTGTTTGGTCGGCCGCCCCAGGCAGGTAATGCGCCGCACGGGGGCATCCACCTCCATATGCAGCAGCGTGCCGGGCGCCAGTTGTTCTGCCACCCCCCGGCTGGTGCAGAGCGTGTGGGCAAACAGGGTTTGGGAAGGCGGCACGCCCGGATCCAGTTTAAGATCGACCAGCGACAGCCATATGTCGCTGCCTGGCATATCCGCGCGTACCGCCGGGCGGCGGCGCGCAATCCAGAAACAATCGGCCCCGCCCCGCAAGGCATTATGATCGTAGGAGAAGAAGGGCCGCACCAGCCGGCTGTCATCGGCCGGATTGGTCACGGCCGACATTTTCACGATGCTGTGAATTTCCGTTGACCGTTCCCATCGGCTGTCGGGGGACAGTTTATATTCCACCTGTGTCTGGTCCAAGCGCACCGGCTCGCTGGTTTTGGAGAACAGGTTGATGATGGGCGCACAGTTCGTCCGCACGGTGATGCGGTCCAGCCGATCCAGGCGATCGGGCACACGGTCCAGCAGGAAAAGAAGCTCCGCTTCCTGCGTTGCCGGCCAACCAGATAACCCGGCCACATCGAAGAACTGGAATTTCTGTGGGAAGGTGAAATATTCCCGGATCAGCCGATAGGCCTGATGGGCATGGCCAGGGAAAGGCAGCACATCCTCCCCATCACCAAAGCCCACGGGCTGGATGGCATCCGCCGGCAAGCGGATTGCCGAGGCATCGTCCCCCGGCGCCTTCAACACCACGCTATGGCAATTATTCATCAACAGTTCGTACAGGCTGCCGGCCAGCATGGGATCGGCATCCAGATAAAAGCGCAGACGGTCTGGCGCCATATCGGCCAGGGTCAGCGTGCCCATGGCGCGCAGCCGCAGGCGCAGCACCCCCGCCACCGTGCCCAACCGGGCCAGGGCGGGGAACCGTTCCGGCATCTGCATATCCATGCCGGCTACATCCACAGGCCAAAGCTTGATCGGGTAGCAGGACCGGAAACGGCAGGTCAGCCCATCCGCCCCACTCTGCGCGAACAGGGCGATATTGTCGGGTAGATGAAAGCCTAGTGCGGCACGTGCTTGCCCAGCATCCACATCGAAACGGGCAATCGCCATGCTCGGCGTGGGGGAAACAAGCTGCGGATATGTCGCCTCCAGCAAGGAGGCCGGGATCAGGGGAAAATCGGCATCCAGGGTGCGCTGGATGCGGGCGGTCAGAAAGGCGAAGCTTTCCAACAGCCTTTCGGTATGGGGGTCGCGGCTTTCATGACCGTTGAAATCCAGCCGCCCGGCGACCTTGGGATAGGCTGCCGCAAACTCCGCCCCTTCGTTGCGCAGATAGAGCAGTTCCCGCTCATAGGCCTCGAACAGGGCGTCCGCTTCTTCACGCGGCATCATATCCTCCTGCCCCGTCACGGATGATAACGGGGAAACTCACCGGCTCCACCTGCCCATCCAGCCGGATCTGGCCGGATAGTTCCACCAGCAGCGATAGACGGTCATGGCTTTCCGGCAGCACGGTGAACCAACCACCCAGGCGGCGTAACTGCTGGTTCGGCCCCAACCGGCCCGCCCGTTCCGACCATTCCCGCAGGAAAGCGGCACGACGGTCACCATCCAGCCGGTACAGCCGGATCTTGGGCGCGATCAGGCGCGGCTCAAAGGTCTGGATGGCCGCCGTCAGTTCCGCCACCAGCGCTTCCTCCTGCACATTATTGAAGGGCTGGAAGGTGGCGAGATCCGCAATGCCATAATCCAGCACCGTCCGCGTCCGCTTGGCCAGATCGTCGCGGGCGCGCGGCAGCCGCGTGTTCAGCAATGCCGACACTTCCGCCGCGATGGACAGGATCAAGCCGTCCCGGTCCAGGGGCGGCAAAGGGCCAGCCTGACCGGGCTGTGCATCTACCAGCCGCTCAAACAGCGGGACAGGCGCACCGGGAAGAAGGCGGGGGCCATTCATGGATTATCAATCGTCGCAGAACGAAGGCCGGTTCGGATCGACATGTCATCCAAACCGGCCCCACGTCTTACGACACTTCCTGCTTCATCAGGTCATGCTTGACGGGCTGGGCACCTTCACCCGTGCCGTCATCTTCCTTCTGCGGGATGTATTTATACTCGACGATGGCATAGCTCAGCGTCACCGTCTCCGTCGGCACGTCACCGGTGCCGCCGCCAACGGACACGTTGGAGACGATGATCTTCTCCAACGTGATTTCCAGATATTTCACCGGCTTGTTGTCGCCATTGGCGCGATAGGCGCAGAAAACGCCTTTCTCGATATGCTTGCCGCTCCAGCACATCTTCAACAGATCGTCGGTGGAGGCGTCAGTATATTTGGTGAAACTGAAGTCGGAATGGTTGGCCTGTTCCACCGTGCCGCCGCCGGCGCTGCTGCGCGTGGGTGAGGTGGGCTGGTTGAAGGAATGGCTCCAGGACAGGACCTGGATTTCACCGGTATGGCTGCTGTCGGTGCTTTCACCCGTGATAGCGGGCCCCGTCAGCTTCAGGAACATATTGCCGGCCATGGCAATTCTCCGTTTCGCGATGTGGTTCTTGGATTAGGGCGCAAGGGGCCGACCCGGCCGCCGCGTGGCAACCGGGCGAGAACCGTGGATCAGGCTGCCGGGGCCGGCAGTTCCGCCACCAGCCGGATGGAAGCGGTCAGCTCCTCCAACTGGAAATGCGGCCGCAGGAAGACCGTGGCGCGATAGCAGCCGGGCTTGCCCGGCACGTCGAACACATCGACGCGGGCTTCGCGCAGCGGGTATTTCGCCTTCAGTTCCTGACCGGCATCATCCTTGCCCAGCACGTAATCCATGATCCAGGTGTTCAGGAAGCCCTGCACATCTTCCTTGGTCATGAAGCTGCCGATCTTGTCGCGCATGATGACCTTGATATAATGCGCGAAACGCGATGCGTTCAGCACATAGGGCAGCATCGCGGAGATACGGCTGTTGGCATTGGCGCTGTCGGTATTGTAAAGGCGCGGCTTGTTGGTGGTCTGGCCGCCGAAGAAGGCGGCATAGTCCGTGCCCTTGCAATGGACCAGGGAGACGAAGCCCAGGTCATTCAGCTCCTTCTCGCGCCGGTCGGTGATGGCGATCTCCGTCGGGCATTTCAGCGCGATATCGCCTTCGTCGGTGCGGAACGTATGGGTCGGCAGGCCCTCGACCTTGCCGCCGCCTTCCACCCCGCGAATGGCCGCCGTCCAGCCATATTTGGAGAAGGCGTTGGTGATGCGCTGGGCCAGGACATAGGCGGCATTGCCCCACAGATATTTCTTGTGGTCGCGACCGTCCGTATCCTCAACGAAATCAACACCTTCCACCGGCACCGTGTTGGGGCCATAGGGCAGGCGCAGCAGCACATGCGGCAGTGCCAGCGTGACATAGCGGCTGTCTTCGCTGTTGCGGAAGGACCGCCACTTCACCAGCTCCATGCTCTCGAAGATCTTGGACAGATCGCGCGGCACGCCCAGTTCGGTGAAGCTGTCCATATCGAACAGGCGCGGGCTGGCCGCAGCGATGAACGGGGCATGGGCAGCGGCGGCCACGTTGGATACCAGTTCCAGCAACTTGGTATCCTGCGGATGGCGACCAAATTCGTAATCGCCAACCAGCATGGAATAGGGGTTGCCGCCGAAGGTGCCGTACTCTTCCTCGTACACCTTCTTGAACAGGGCCGACTGGTCGAACTCGACCGCCTTCTCCAGATCCTTCAACAATTCCGCCTTGGTAATATTCAGCAGGCGGAGCTTCAGCTTGGTGCCGGTCTCCGAATTGAAGACCAGGTAGGAGAGGCCGCGCCAGGAGGCTTCCAGCTTCTGGAATTCCTCGTTGTGCAGGATTTCGTTCAACTGATCGGACAGAAGATCGTCGATCTGGGCGATCTTGTCATTGATCATGGCGACAACGTCATTGCCGACCGTGCCACCTTCGGCCAGGACGGAATTGACGAATTCAGCCACCAGATCGCGGGCGAAACCGCGCTGGCTGTCATCGCGGGCCAGCTTGCCCTCGACAATGATCTTATCCAGAAGCGTCGCGGGCGCGGTGTCGGCGCCGGCCGCGCTTTCCTCTTTCTCAGCCATAAGAGCCTCCCGTGGGGGATCCGCGCCTCCAGGGCGCAGGATACAGCGTTGATGGATGGGCCTTTGCGGCCGGCTTATTCAGGACTGCCAAGCTGCTTCTTCAGCTCGGCCTGGTCTTCGGTGTTCCGCACCACCTGGCTCAGCAGGCTGTCCAGCTCGTCATTGCCGTCCAGCTTGGTCAGCAGGTCGCGCAGGCGCTTGCGCGCATCCATCAGCGCTTTCAGCGCCGGCACCTGTTCCATCACCTCTACGGGGCTGAAATCATCCATATGGGTGAAGTTCAGCTCGATGCCCAACTGCTCGTCACTGTCCTTGACCAGCCGGTTGGGCACGCGCAGGGCCAGCCGCGGCGCAGCGGACGCCAGCACATCATTGAAATTGTCGCGGTCGATCTCCACGAACTTGCGATCCTTGACCGGGGCCAGGGCTTCCGCCGGCTTGCCGGACAGATCGGCCATGATGCCGACGATGAAGGGAAGTTCCTTCTTCTCGATCGCACCACCGGTTTCAACATCATAGGTGATCTGGACACGCGGCGGACGCACCCGGCCCAGCTTTTGCTGTGTACTGTCGGCCATTGCACTTTCTCCTTCCGTTCAAGGCGCCGGGGATAGGACCGCGCCCACGACTTTCGAGGGATGAACAGACTTATACGCAAATCAACTCAAAGATGCTAAATATTAAGACATGCTCAACCACATGTCATCCCGCCCGGCGCTACCCTTCCTCCGGCAAGCCGAGAAGTTCGAAGATGGCGGCGACATCGCGCCGGCCACGGCTCAATTCCAGCAGCAGTGCCGGCAGGGGCAGATCCCGCCATTGCACGATGCGGTTCAACAGATAGGGGGCGGGGCTGTGCGGCTCTGTCTTGGCCAGATAGTCCGCAATCTCCGCCAATTGCCGATAGGCATCGCGCCGGCTGGCGATGGCACCCGCCGTGGGCAGCGGGACAGGCGCCGCTGCCTCTCCCTCCTCCATCGCCGCGTCATCCGCCGGCTCTGAAGATGCGGACGGGGCGGCTTCTTCCTCCTCATGCACCATGTGCGGTTCCTCCCCCCTCTCGCGCAGGGTGACCAGCACCCATTGCCCCATATCATGCAGCCGTTGCGACAGATCGTGCAGGGACGGCGCCTGCCGGCCTAAATCCCCGTCCAGCGCCGCGTTCAACCGTTCCAAAGCCTGGGCAGAGGCCCATAGCGCTTGGAAAAGGCTGCGATAGAACGGGGTTGGCGTGGCCCTTGCCGTGGCGTTGAACATCTGCAGCGTCACCGGGGCCGGGCCGCCACGCGGGGACGGCCTGCTTTCCCGGCCCGCCATGGCCTGCAGACGCTGGCTGTTCAGATAATCGCCGAAAGTCAGCCCATTTTCCCGGTCGGCCGGGGGCACCGTAACCGGCAGGGTCAGCAGCAGCACGACCAGCCGCTCATTCAACCATTCAAAGATCAGGGCCCGGCGGGACAGGTCGCCATCTTCGTCCGCGCGGGGATGGGCTTCCGTCCCGAACTGTTCCAGCAAACCGGCCAGCAGTTCCAGACCGGCAGCAAGGCCCGCTGCACCATGACGGGGCAGCAGCGCCTCGCATAGCCAGGCGGCGACCTGCAAATCCTTCGCCCGGTTGGTCAAAGTGGCCACGGCCAGCCGGATCACCTCACCCCATTCGGCGCGCTTGCGGTCGGCCTTCCAGACGCCTTGCGGCAGGTCGACCTCCTCCCGCCGCGCTTCCTTGATCAGATCATATTCCCCGCCATAGCGGATATCCTCACCGGCGGGATCCCCCCCCGGGATGGGGGCCAGCAAGGTCTTGATATCCAACAGCAGGGCGGGATCGGCTGGCCGGTTCATCACATCTCTCCCCCGCTGGGTCCGGAAAGGCCCGGTGCCTTGGCCGGGAATGTGGGCAGCACATGGCGCCGCTTCTGGCCCGGCGCCCCATCTGTTCCTGGTGCATCGGACGCCAGGACGACGCGGATAAAGACCCGGGTTTCCCCCGTCGGCTGTGTGGATGCGGGCATCAAGGGCGTCACCGGGGCGGCCGGCGCGGTCGGAATATCAAACCGCAGCGTATGCGGCTGACGATCACCGCCCTGGCCAAAATCCTGGAAACTGGACCGGTGCGCCTGCAACAGGCGCAGCAAGGACCAGCGGCCCTTATAGGCAAAGGATGCTGTCAGCCCATCAATATAGGGTTGGTCGGCCAACGCCTGGGGCACGGTGGAACCATCCTTTGCCCAGCGCAGATGAAGGGATATCGGGTCACCCGGACGCCAGGGGATGGACTTGCTTTCGTCGCCGACCCGCAGTTCCTGCGCCCCGGACTGCAAGACCCATTCGATGATCTGGTTGCCTTCCATCTCCCGCTGGCGGTTGACGCGGAATTCTGCCGCCACCTGATAAGCGGCCGGCCCGTCAACCGGCGTATCCAGCGGTGCGGCAAAGGGCGCCATGAAGGCCTGGACCTGATCCATCTGATCCAGGAAATTCAAGGCTGCTTGCTGTGTCCGGTCCCGCTTGGCGCGGATTTCAATTGCTTTGCGCAACCGATCGGCATTGCCTGCATATTCGCGCAGGAAGCGGGCCACAGCGTCAGGATCGGCTTCCGGCAGATCGCCATCCACATCCTCGCCCGTTCCCACGAAGGGGTAATGGCCGGCCAGTGTGCGGTTGAAACCATCGGCCAGCCGGGCATAATCGGTATCGATTGCCGCCCCCATCAGGGTCCGGCATCGCTCCAGCAAACGGGTGCGGATGCTGTCGCGCTGCTGGATGAAGAAATCGCCCGATACCACGGCGCCAGGGTCAGCCAGCTTGGCTTCGCAATTATCCAGGTTGATCTGAGCAATGTCCGTGCGCAGGAAATTTTCCAGCACCATCAGCCCATTGCCGGGGGCCTTGGCCTGATAGCGCTGCAATCCCTGACCAATGGACTGCCAGAAAAACAGGGAGTTGGAGCCCTGCCAGCCGCTGCCCAACTCATTACGGCCCATCAAATCCACCAGCGGGGCGGCCATATGGTTCCAGAGATGCTCCAGGCGGCCCCGCGTATTATCCAGATACTGGGCCATCGCGACATCATCGGGCGTATAAAATGCCGCCTCCAACAGGGAGCCCCGCCCATCCCAGCCCGTGAAATCATCCACCGGCTCATAAAAGGATTCCATGCCGGTCAGTTCATCCACCTCGGTCAGCAGCCCGTCGACATGGGTACGCACCACCCGGCGCAACTCGTCATGCAGCCCATCCAGCCGGTTCTGGGCCAGGACGGAAATGACGGAAACCAATAGTTCCGACACTTGCCGAAGATCATTGATCTCGGCCGTCAGCGCCGCCTCGCCAAAATCGTGGAACCGGTCAGCACTGCGCTGGATACGCTGGGCCGCCGCCAGTTCCGTGCGCAGGGCCGCTTCCAGCCGCTGACGGCCCATCCGCTCCACCGCACTCTGGAAATCAGCCGGGATACGGGACAGATCGACGGCGCGGAATTCCTCATAGGAACGATAGGTGTGCAGCACCTGCTGCAGACCCAGCGGGTCCCAGCTCATCACCTGACCAGAGCCGGCGACGGGCGGGTTGGAGAGTGACACATGCGGATATTGGCGCATGAAAGGCCGGTTCAGCGCCGGCTGGAAATGATCGGACAGGGCGTGCAGCCGGTCGTTCAACCGCAGGCCGACGCCGGTGCCCGACCGGACGAGGATGGTGCCCCCCTCCCCATCCGGGATTTCCATCAGCCGTTTGACCAACGCATGATGCGCGGCGCGGATATCCAGCAAAAACTGGTTTCGCTGCTCCGGTCCGATGGATGGCGTATTCATCAAAGCCATCAGATCGGAGATGGCGGGGCTGGTGGCGATATCATCGCTGGCCAGCCACAGCATGCCAGGATCGTCCAGCATCTGGCGCACATCCATCAGGCCGGCGGCCAGATCCTGCATACGTTGCCCCAGATCCTGCCCCTGGCGCGGCTGGCGTACATCGGCCACCGCTTCTGCCAGACGGCGCACGCGGGTTGATATCTCCCCCTCCGGACCAATGCGCCGGAGCAACCCTGCCGCCATCACACCAACAACAGACCGGATCTGCCTTGCATGGTCATGGGGCAGCGGATCAATCCGGACCTGATGCAGCCCCCGCAGGTAAAGCCCTGAATTATGGGCAAAATTCCCATCCAGACGGGTGCCGTAAAGGTTGTTCGAAAGATCGGCCAGCTTCTCCACCGACCCTTTGTTGGCACCGGCATATTCCGCAGCCAGCCGGTCCAGTCCCTGCACCTTGCGCAGATAGGCTTCCATCGTTTCCACATCAGCAGCGCCGGAAAGGTGATGGCTGGTGGCGGGCAGGATCGTATCAACCGGCGGCACATCACGAAGCTGGATATAGCGCCGCTCCAGTTCTGTGCGAAGCTGCGCCAGGACCAGATGATCCAGCCCGTCGCCGAACATGCGGGACACATTGGCATCCAGGGTCCCGGCCCAGGACGAGGGAATGAAGCCATACACAAGGGAGCCGCGGCTGATTGCCTCGAAATAGGTTAGCAGGCGATGGGCGGCGGCGCTCCGGAACTGTTGGTCATCGGCCAGGGCTGCGTTGCTCATTTCCTCGCGCACCAGGGCCAGCGGCGGTTCCAATTGCGCTGTCAGTTGCCGCAGGGAAAGATCGGACAGGAACAGCCCCGTCGCCAGGACCAGGGTCGTCACCACCAGGGCCGCCTGTGCGGTCAAGCTGGTCCGGGTGCGGGCCACCAGCCCGGTGCGGGCAGCTTGCGCCAAGCCGGTTTCGGCAAACACCTTATCAGCCAGAAGGTCGGTGACGAACAGAAGCCGCGGCAAGCGTTGCGGTGGCGGGGACGGGCTTGGGCTTGCCGCAGCCGGCCCCGCACGCAAGGTGGCCAGGGCGGTCGAAAGGCTGGTGCCTCCGGAAGCGGGGGCCACCAGCATATCCGCCGTTTCCGTTGCATCCGCATCGGCGGCACCGGTAAACCAGACCCCGCGCAGGAAATGGGTTTCCTGGAAAGCGGCAGCCCGCAGCGCGCGGGCAAGAAAAATCTTCAACGGCCCGGCAAGGGCCGGAAATTCACCCGGCAGGCGGAACATCCCGTCCGGGTCCAGCGGCTTGTCCAGCATCGCCGCCGCATCGACATAATGCGCCCAAAGCGATGCCGTCACTTCCGCCATCGCCTGGTCGATATCGGCGGGATCGAAGGATTTATCGATCGCGCGCGGTGCGGACCAGCCCAGCATGGTCCCTGCCCCGCCTTCGGGCACCGATTGCCAGAAAGCGGAAAAGCCTGGCACATGGTCGCATTGCGTGACCACGACATAGACCGGCAGCCGCAACCCCACCCGGCGCTGCAAATCCCAGAACTGGGCCTGGAACGCATCGCCCTTGATGGCCAGCATCTCCGTGCCCAGTGCATGGGGCCCGATCAGATCGGTAGCAGAAATGGCCAGGATGACCCCGTCCAGACCCCGCTGCGGGCGGTACCATTGCACCGCCCGCATCAGGCGCCGCCAGGCGTCATTGGCACTGGGGCGCCCATCGGGGGTGAAGGCGGCGCGGGCAGCGCTGTCGATCAGCACGCCATTTTCAAAACAATGGAGCGTCGCATCCTCACCCGCCGGCGTGTCCAGATCAGCCAGCAGGCGCGGCAAACCGGCGGAACGGGCGAAACTGGTCTTGCCCGTACCGGCATCCCCCAGCAAAAGCACCCAGGGCAGGGTATAGGGAGACCGGATGCCGGATCGCTCTGTCAGGCGTTTCAGGACTGTGCGGAAGGCCAGCATGGTCGGCAGGGAACCAGAAGCGCTGGCCGCCTTCCCCTCATCAGGCGCCAGAACCATGCCCTGCCTCGCCGCCTGGGCAGCTTTGGCCGCCTCCGCCTTCTGATTGCGGCGCAAGGCAATGTAGAGAGCCAGCAGCACCAGCAGCGCCAGGGCCAGAAGACCGGCAACAACCCAGGCCGCATTCTCAATCAGCCATCCCGCCATCATGGCGCCCCCCCTGTGGGAGGGGGAGCCGGGATTGCGGCGGTCGGCTGGATTGGTGCCGTCAACGCGTCCAATCTTTCCGTCCGCTGGAACCAGACGCCATGCGCGACCAGGGAATAGAGAAAGAACAGCACCACGAAGCCCAGTGCATAAGGGCGAAGGTGCGGAAGCCGCACCTTATGGCTGCGCGACAAGGTGGCAGCATAGGCCGCAGGACAGAGGCGGGGCGGTGGCGGCGTCTCACCGGGTCGCACCTCTTCCCGCCGCCGCTCCTTCAACCGTTCCGCCAGGGTCTGGCGATAGCGCCGAAGCTGGGGATTATCCTGCTGCCGCCAGTAGCGGCCCCGGAAGCCCAGAGACAGCACAGCCAGATAAAGCGCGATCAATTCCGGGTCTGGCGTCCGGCTGGCCAGCAGGGCGTCGAGGTTCTGGAACACCTTTTCCCCCGCGATGCGGGTACCGAACAGGGACAGTTCCAGAAGATTATCCAACCATTCTTCCCGACCGTTCCACCCCTCGCCATGCAGCAACGTCTCATCCGCCAGGGCAACCATCAGATATTGCGCCTCGCGATATTGCTGGGCGGCATAGCCGCCGCCCGCCCGCAGCGCCTGGGCCGCCTGACCATCCAGTAACCGGTGAAGCCGGCGGTTGATGCGCGCTGCCAGTTCCGCCGGGTCGGGACGGGCCTGCCCCTCTCCCACCAGCCGGTCGCCCAAGGCCAGGGCATCGCGGATGCCCAGCAGTTCGGCATGGAACAGACGAAATTGCCCCATCATGGACGGTGCCCCTGGCGCCGTCCCTCCCTCCCCTTCGGTCCGGTCCAGCACCATCGCGCTCATTTTTCCGCCGTATCGGTGGGAATGAACAGCAGGATATCCGCCGGGCGGCGGGCACCCGTGCGGTCCAGCGGATTGACGATGAACAGCGGCACGTCCGGCATCACATATTCATCGCAGGTAATGGCATAAAGCAGCACATCGCGGCTGGCAGCGAAGGCAGCCGCCTCTTCCGCCGACAGGGCCCGCCGCCCGGCGCCGCGCAGACGATAGGAGCCCAACTCGTCCAACCGGTCTTCCGCCGCGATCAAGGCGGCCTCCATCCAGTCCATCGCGTCGTCGGATTTCTGCCCCGGCTTCAGCCGCAGGCCGACAATCAGTTCATCCCCCAGCCAATCCTCGTTGATCCGCTGGCGGAACCCGTGTTGCGCCGGCTCAAACGTCAAGGCGGCAAAAGCCTGGGTCACCTGATCCAGGATCAGGTCCAGCGCCGACAAAAGCCGCCCGATCGACCCGCGCGGGTCCAGATGGTCATAAGGCTCCGTCAGGGGCGGCACCAGGCTGGCGCGCAGGATGGAGACATGGCCCATCACACTCTGCAGCGCCATGTACAGGTCGAACGGGTGGAGAGCCGGCAGGGAGAGCAGCGCCTCCAGCGGTGGCAGCCCGGCGACAAGACAGAGGACAGTCTGCCGCGCCTCCGACCGATCCAGATCCCCGCCCTTGCTTTCAGCAACATAGCTGGCCTTTTCCCGCAGCTTTGCCACCAGGGCGCGGCTTTCGCGGAACAGGGCGCTGGTAGGGGACAGGATGGCGGTCGGCGGCTCGTAATCGGTAAGCTGGAAGCCCTGGTTCTTGAACTCCACCGCCAGCAGCGGCAGCGTCACCATGCCCGGCGGCAGGTCATCCTCCAGCCGCAACCGCAAACTGGGGCGCAGTCGGGGCATGGGTTCGGGATGGGTGCCGGTATTCTCATCAACCGCACTGTCACCCGGATGGGACCGCCACCGCGCCAGATCATCATCCGGGCGGGCCGATCCGGGCTGGTAGCGCGGCACCACCAGATGCACCCGCAGCGGCCGGCCCAGCCGATCCTTCAAGGGCGGCAAATCCAGTTCCAGCCGTTCGCCCCCCGCCTCATACCGGACCAGCATCCCGTCCGGCATCACCGCTTCCAGCGCCAGGAATCGCAGGCGGCTGGCAGCCAGGGCGCCGCGATCCAGCTCCAGCCGCACCACCCCATGGGCAAAAGGGGCGATACGGGACAGATGGAACTGCATCAGCCCATCCTGACGCAGCCAGAATTGTTGAAAATGATGCGGTTGCAGCAGCATCCCCTCGTGCCATTGCACGGGATCGGGAACCGGCGGAGCCACGAGTATTTTGCCGTTATCGGCAGCCATAGGCGTCAAGGTCCCGCTTCAATGGTGAAGGCATTGCGCCCCAGGCGCAGATTGACGGATTTCAGCCGGTCCACACGGGCCCGATGGGTACCGGGGGTGGCGTAATTGGCGAAGATCAGCGCCGCCACGCCGTCCTCATCTTTTGAGGTGAGATCGTAGGTGATGGTTCGGCGAGGCACCAATTCGAACGATTTCACCCGCACGCCCGTGGGATAGGCGAGCGTCAGTTGCCCCTTGTCCCGGAACCACTGACCCGCTGAGAGATTGACGATACCGGCCAGCGCTTCCCCATCCATGATGAAGACAAGGTCGACGGCGACGGGGGAATCCATATTCGCTTCCGGCGCCGCGGCCATCTGCACCCGCACCGTGTCGATACGGGGCAGATCAGACCCACAGCCCGGCAAGAACAACAACGCCGCCGCAACAACAAGTCGCGCCCAGGCGTGATGATCGCCAGTAACCAGCCGCACAGTTCCCCACAAGCAAGTTTTAAGACTTGCACCGCCTCAGGACGAACGCGGAGGGATAGTAACCCGTTAGCCGAGCAAAATACTACCTTAAATGCCTATGCAGGGTGGCAACGGCCGGCAGGCCATAGCCCAACCGCCATAGAAGATTGCGCAGATATGCGCCTCAAGACGGTTTAGACCCTTTGGAGAGGGCTTTAAGGGCATCCAGGATGCGTTTGCCCATGCTTTTGGCTTCAGCCTTCACCGTCTCTACCAGGCGTTTCTCCATTCCCGCCAGGCGGTCAGCCTGCGCCTGCTGTTCGGCAACAATCCCATCCAACCGGCGGAACAATTCCGCCTCCACCGCCGAATCGGGGACAACAGGAGAAGATATCGGAGCGCTGAAATTGGCCGGTGCGCGAAGGGCGGGGCGTACCATTGCAGGCGGAGGTGCATAGGGGGCAGAGACCAGATCGGCCTCCATCTCCATCCAGTCCATGACGGTGGAATAAGAAACGCCCAACGCATCGGAAATACGACGATAACTCCAGCCCTGCTTGCGCAGGCGGAAGGCGAGGGTTTGCTTGCGCGACATGGATAAGCGCGCGTCAAGATGCGGCGCCGGCGCGTCCGGCAGGCCGGCAACGATGGTAATGTTGCCATTCGTCCTTTCTGCCATCAGCCTTTCCCCTGCCGCCGTGCGTTTATCCTATCAGACTATCATTGCGTGTATGAGCCCTATTGCAAAATCGGCACGGAATCTTTCCCAGCCGCCTGTTGCGGCGGCGGCGGGTTTGAATTAAAAGCAATTGAGAATACATCGCAACTACCATCCGTCGCCAGGGACCATGTCATGATGCCGGCTGGGTGTGAAAGCCTGCCTCCCCGTGCCGCCTGAACTGAAATCAATCCTGCTTTATAAAGATCATCGCGCCGCTCTTGTGGATTATGCCAATGGCATTGTCCGCAACCGGGCCCGCGCCGAAGATGTGGTGCAGGATGCCTGGGAGCGGCTGCAGGCCGTTGAACGGGGCCAGCCCCTGACAGAACCGCTGCGCTATTTCTATCGCATTGTGCGCAATCTCGCATTGGATGGCCAGCGCGCCTGGAAGCGCGAAATCCTGCGGAGCGGTGGGGAAATCGGCGATCTGGCGGAAATGGTCGCCGATGACAATCCCACGGCAGAAGCCGGCATGGCAGCACGGGAGGAACTGCACATCGTGCTTTCCAGCCTTGAAGAACTGCCCGAGCGCAGCCGGCTTGCCTTGCACCTGCACACGATCGAAGGGCTGAAGCTGCGTGAAGTCGCCGAGCGGTTGGGCCTTTCCGTCTCCTTCACGCATCAACTGATCGCAGAAGCCAAACTTCATTGCATCAAGCGGCTGTCAGGGCGGCCGTGAAACCTGTGCGTCGAAAAAATACCGAAAAATACAACCACCGTATCGTCAAATGGATGGGACGGCCTTCATCCTGTCCATTTTCCGTCCAACCGGTCACGGAGGCCCTATGACCAGATCACCGGGAGAAGACGACGACCAGCCCGTCCAGGCCGGGGGCGATGACGAGGCGGCAACATGGGACAAAGCCCTGTGCGCAGCGGTTGATTGGGGCATTCTGCTGGATGATGCCCCGGAAGACATGGCCTTGCGGGACCAGTTCCAGATATGGCTGGCTGCCGATCCCCAGCATCGCGCAGCCTGGGCAGAAGCGTCGCGGGTATCCAGCCTGATTGTCCAGACCAAAGGGATAAGGCCGCTCCCCCCCGCACGGGCCGCAAACAAAATCGGGCTGCGGCCCGGTCGCCGTACCGTGGCCGCCCTGGCAGCCGCTATCGCGCTGGCATGGCTGGCAGGGCCGGCAGTAATGGTAAGGGCAACATCCGATCATCGCACGGGGGATGGCGAACAGCGGCTTGTCACGCTGGATGATGGCAGCCAGATCCGGCTTGCTCCCGCCAGTGCCATCAAGGTGGATTATGCGGATGACCAGCGCATGGTCGCCCTGCTGACCGGGGAAGCATATTTTGATGTCGCCCGTGATCCCGCCCGCCCCTTCCAGGTGGCGGCCGGCACGGCGACTGTAACCGTGCTGGGTACCGGGTTCGATATCCGCCTTGGCAGTAAGGAGCGGGCGGAGATTGCCGTGCATCATGGCATTGTGCAGGTGAAAGCCATTGGAGAACCGGCGGGAGTGGTTCTAACGGCGGGCCAGTGGACCCGGATAATGCCGGATGGTGCAGCCGAACAGGGCGAAATATCGCCTGACATGGTTGGCAGTTGGACCGACCGGCGCCTCACCGCTGTTGACCGCCCCTTGTCAGAAGTAGTCGGGGACCTTCGCCGCTATTATGGCGGGCAGGTCCTTCTTACCGATGCCACGTTGGGTGCACGCACTGTTACAGGCATCTTTGACATGACAGATCCCCTGGCGGCGGCGCGCCTGATCGTACAGCCCCATGGTGGCGTCGTTCGCCAGATCACGCCATGGCTTATGGTGATATCGAAATCATAATTATCTGAATTATCTACGTTTTTAATTTTTATCAACCCGCCCAACTTTTTTACCGAAAAGGGGGCTGGCCCGTTCGTCTAACCCAAGAGCGCTTTTAATGCGAGGCATTAGCAAGCGCAATTGCGATTGGATGATGGGAGAGAATGGTGATCATGGCGCGCAAGTGGAGTGCAGGCAGCGCACAAAGACGGGTGATGGGGGCGGTCCTTCTGGCTACCGTGGCCACAGGCCCGATCATGGTGGCAGCAACCGTTCCCGCTTTGGCACAGTCAGAAGCAGGCCGCACCTTCACCATCCCGGCCCAGCCTCTGGCTGATGCGCTTGTGCTGTTCGGCGCGCAATCGGGTTATCAGGTCACGGTGGACGGTGCGACGATCCGGGGGGTGCGTACCTCTGGCGTCAGCGGCACGCTTTCCCCGGCCCAAGCCTTGAGCCAGTTGCTGACCGGGACCGGTTTCACTTCCCGCATCACCGGCAATGTGGTCACGATTGTGCCCGCCCCCCAATCCGTAGATGGCGCTATCCTGACGGGCCCGTTGCGGGTGGAGGAGACGATACCCACCATGCCGGCCCAGGTGGAGATCGGCAATCTGTCCCCTGCTTATGCTGGTGGGCAGGTGGCACGCGGCGGCAAGGTTGGGTTGCTGGGCAGCCGCGACAATCTGGATACGCCCTTCAACGTCACCCAATATACGTCGCAATTCATTGAGGATCAGCAGGCCCAGAATCTGGGTGATGTCCTGTCCAGCGATCCGTCGATCCGCAATACCTACTCCCGCGGATCGGGCCGGGACGAGTTCAATGTCCGTGGCTTCACCCTGTTCAACTATGATGTCTCCTTCAACGGGCTTTATGGCCTGTCACCCCGCAATTCCAGCGCCATGATCGGGGTAGAACGGGTGGAGGTGCTGCGGGGGCCCAATGCGCTGCTGAACGGGATGGCGCCATCCGGCTCCATCGGGGGGGCCATCAATCTGGTGCCCAAGCGGGCGGAAGCCGAGCCGATCAACCGGTTGACTGCCTCTTATGTCAGTGACAGCCAGTTTGGCCTGCATGCCGATGTTGGCCGTCGTTTCGGGGAAGCGCAGCAGGTGGGCGTGCGCCTGAACGCGCTCTATCGCGATGGTGACACCGCCCCCAAGAACAGCCGTGAGGATCTGAAAGCCACAGCCTTGGGACTGGATTATCAAGGTGAACGGTTCCGCCTGGAAGCGGATGCCAATTACCAATATCGCGACACCAATGCCCGCAGCGGCTTGCTGTTCCCGCCTGGTGCCGGCACCGCCATTCCGCGCGCACCCGACACCAATGGCAATTTCTTCCCCGACTGGACCTATTGGCAGACGGATGAATTGTCCGGCATGGTGCGAGGGGAGTTCGATTTTTCGCCCAACTGGACCGGCTTTGCCGCCGTCGGCGCCCGCTCCTATGATTTTGAAAGCGTACAGACAAGCTGGCTGATGATCGACGGGGCCGGCACGATCGGCGCGATACCGGCCCGGCTGAACGAATATATGGACAGCCTGACCGCCGAAGCCGGCATACGTGGCCAGTTCGCCACCGGTATGTTGTTCCATCGCCCTGTGCTGAGCACCAGCGTGCTGGATCAGGATTCCGGCCAGATGCGGGTGCGTGGCAGCACCATCTTCTCCAACCTGTATAAGCCGGTGCGGATCGCCCAGCCCTCCCTGGTCGCCATCACCCATATTCCCAAGGTGGGAACGACCGACATATCCAGCATCGCCCTGGCTGATACCATCGCCACGGCGAATGACGAGGTGCAACTGACCATCGGCCTGCGGCACCAGAAGGTGGAAACCGCGACTTTCGATGGGGTGTCGGGCGCACGCACGGCGCATTACGATAAATCCGCCACCACCCCCAGCGTAGCGCTGACCGTCCGCCCGATGGAATATCTGGCGGTTTACGGTAATTATATCGAGGGGTTGAGCCAGGGACCAACGGCGCCATCCACGGCCACCAATGCCGGGCAGGTCTTCGCCCCCTTCACCACCAAGCAATATGAGATCGGCGCCAAGATTGACCTGGATGGTTTCGGCGCCACGCTGGCCCTGTTCCAGATCGACCGGCCCAGTTCCTTCGTCGACCCCTCGACCCTGATTTTCGATGTCGATGGCAACCAGCGCAACCGGGGCATCGAACTCAGTGTCCATGGCGAGGTGACGGAAGGCGTGCGCCTGCTGGGCGGCATCGCCCTGACAAATGGCGAGTTGACCGAAACGGCCGGCGGCACCAATGACGGCAACACGGCCCCGGCCGTACCGAAGCGTCAGTTCAACCTGACGGGGGAATGGGATACGCCCTTCATCCCCGGCCTGACGCTGAACAGCAGCCTCATCCATACCAGTTCCCAATTCGTAGATGTCGGCAATACACAGAAGATCGGCAACTGGACGCGCTGGGATCTGGGCGTGCGCTATGCCTTCCTGGCCGGCGATCACCCACTGACCCTGCGCGGCACGGTGGAGAACGTGCTGAACAAGGATTATTGGCTATCCGCCGCGCGTGAGGGGCTGACAGTCGGGGCGCCCCGCACCGTGCTGGTCTCCATCACCGCCGATTTCTAAGGCCCGGTCTATGGCCTGTCGAAGCATCTGCAAGCGGGGCTGCCCATGAAGGGCAGCTTGCGCCAATCCATGGCCTGGCTGCACGGTTGGGCGGGGCTGGTCTTCGGCTGGCTGATGTTCATCGTGTTCCTGTTCGGGACCGCTTCTTTCTTCAATCCGGAGATTTCCGGCTGGATGCGGCCCGAACTGCGGCCCGGACCAGTATCGGATACCGCCCTGGTCCGGACCTTTGAACATCTGGCGACCCACGCCCCGGCCAGCGGCCCCTGGACCCTGACCCTGCCAGCAGCGCGGGGTGGGGAACCCGTGTCTGTCGGCTGGAAGGGGGGTGAGGTGCATTTCCAGCCGGCGGACGGCGCCCCTGTCATGCCACGGCAGACGCGGGGCGGCGCCTTCCTCTTCAGCTTCCATTATAATCTCTATTATATACCCTGGTTGCTGGCCCGTTATCTGGTCGGGCTTGCTTCACTTGGCATGCTGGCGGCCCTGGTATCAGGCCTGATCATCCATAAACGGATCTTTGCGGATTTCTTCACCTTGCGGCTGGGCAAGGGGCCGCGTTCCTGGCTGGACGGTCATAATGTCTCCTCCGTCCTGGCGCTGCCCTTCCATGTGATGATCACCTATACCGGGCTGGTAACGCTGATGTTTACCCTGATGCCCTGGGGGATCAGTGCCAATTTCCCCGACCGCGCCAGCTTCACCGCCGCCATCCGCCCGGCACCCGTGCGGGGGGAGATCATAGCAACCCCGTCGCCGATGCTGCCCCTGCCCGCCCTGCTGCAACAGGCGAAAACCGCGTCCGGCGGGCTGACACCGACATACCTCATTCTGCATGATCCCGGCACAGTCTCGGCCATGGCCGAAGTACATTTCCATGTCGACCGACTGGGTGGCCGATACAACCCACTCTATTTCAGCGCTGTCACGGGGCAGCCCCTGCTCGCCCCTTTTTCGCCGGGGCCGGCACTCGCCACCTATGGGGTGATGACCGACCTGCATACCGGCCGCTTCGCCGCACCGCTGCTGCGCTGGCTTTATTTCCTGTCCGGCGTGGCCGGAACCGCCATGGTGGCGACGGGCCTGATCCTCTGGATCGCCAAAAGGCAGCGTCATTCGGCAACCCCCAGGGCGCACCATCTGGTGGAAAGACTGAATATCGGCATCATCGTCGGGGGGCTCGGCGCCCTTGCCGTGTATTTCCTGGCCAACAGGCTGTTGCCACTGGGCATGGCGCACCGGGCGGAATGGGAGATCAACAGCCTGTTCATCGCCTGGGGCGCCCTGCTGGCCTGGGCCGGCGCGCGGCCCCCGCGCAAAGCCTGGGTAGAACTGCTGGCCGGAACCGCCCTGCTCTACACCCTCGTGCCGGTGATAAACCTGCTGACAACATCGCGCGGACTGCATCGCAGCCTGATGGAAGGTGACTGGGTTTTTGCGGGGTTTGATCTGATGATGCTGGCGCTGGCGGCGATTTTTGCAGCCAGCGCCAGAAGGCTGATCAAGCGAAGAGAGAGCTGACCTGCATGTCCTGATATATGTGGAAGCTGATCCCTGCTTCCGGCAACCGCCCTCAGGTTCTGCAGGACCGCTATCGTCCTCAGCTTTTTAAAAAGTCATAAAGCATCGAAAGGAAACTAGGTTATCCCGTCGCTCCGACATGGGTCTTAAGAGGTTAAAAATCCAATTATTTGAAGAGCTTGATAATATGGGATTATGCTGGCGGGTAATTGGCGGGCAGCTTAAAAAGGCCTTGCTGTATTGATATAAGCTATGCAATAGCTGTGTTCTGCCCATTGGATGGTCTGCTGACATTCAGGCTCACTGCATTCCTTATGTAAAGCCGCAAAGTCAAGTGGGTTGAATTTCCCAATCGGCATTATGAATGTATTGGCGGTGTATAAACCGTCTTTCTCCGAGTTAGGTGAATGCACTTTGGTAGTTATTTTATCGGATTTTAATTTTTACAACCTGCTAAAATTGAGAATAGAATATGCATTACACAAATATTTTAAAAAATGCTCTTATGATGATTTTTTTAGCAATGGGTATGCTTATTGTTTCTTATTATACCGGCCTCTATAATTGGATAGATATAAACCTCTTTAATGAAAGAGGAAAAGATATGACTGGCGATTATCTATTTCATGAAGATTGGTCAAGTATATCTTTAATAAAAGATCAATTTGATTATTCCTGGCTAGCAGAAAATAGCACCCCAACTTTGATTGCACATGCCTTAGGAGCATCTGATTCTAAACGCCAGAACACCTTGCCAGAGATGAGGGAATCTTTGTCTAAAGGGTTGAGGCTAATGGAAGTCGATTTGTGGCTCGACCATGACAAAATCATTCGCTGCCATCATGGGCCCGATCTTCCCCGCCCCCTTCAAGATAGCGACTGCACCTTCGAAAAGGCGCTTAAATTTGCGTCTGAGAATCAATCATGGCTTATTTTGGACATAAAAACAGATTTTTCAATTACAAGCCGAGAAATATTGCAAAAAATCAGCAACGAAGATTCTAGTCGTATTATTTTCCAGCTATACAAGCCAAACCACATTCAATTATTTAAAGAATGGCTTAAGGAGAAAAAATTAGCAGGACCAATCATCACTGTTTATATGGCTAAACGTTCTGTAAGCCATATTCAACGAAGCCTGATTGGATCTGGATTTAAGGCCCTAACGGTCCCTTCGTATAGATTACCTGCAATCGATCACAATGAAGGAAATGGAATAAAAATATTTACTCACCCCACTATTGGATGTAAATATTTTCTTGAGCAGATAGCTTACGGTGCGACTGGCTTTTATGTTTCAAGTGAAGTAACGCCAAAAATACAATCTGGGTGTATCCAATGATTTTGTTACGTGATTACTGGAAACGTCTTTCGATGAATTTTTTGGCAGTTTGCTTTGCAAACGCCCCATTTTGGATTATTGGCGGAGTGGTTTTTATAAACAGACCGCTTTTTAGTTATGAAACAATCATTGCATTGATAGTATCAATTTTCAACAAGCCTATTGGCTTTTTTCTAATTTTAGCGGCATGGATTGTTGATGGCCTAGTATCACAATCACTGACTTATCAGTTTCTGACGCCCAACGAATTTCTACAAAGCGCTCGCTTTTCTGGCAATATAGATTGGCAGAGTTTTATCACTTACTGGCACGTCATAGGGATGATGGTTTTCTTAATATTCTTATGTTTTTTGTATACCACTTCCAGACGTATATCGAATTCGGCAAAATCAGTCGCTGATCTGATTATTATTGGTATATTTCTTTTCGTGTTTGATGCTACCAATGGCGCTTCAGATATATGGCGCAGAGATAAGATGATTATGCCGGTGAACATCGCTGGCAGTCCTGCATTTAATTTAGCCAGGAGTTCATTAAGATCGCCGGAAAAACACATGCTGCGACAGATTGTGAGCGACCAATCCATATCAAAGAAATTTGATATTGTTGCCTGGGCTTCTGCTCATCCAGATCGTTCAATTCTCTTCGTAGTGGTCGAGTCTCTTGGCGTCCCGAAATCAGATGATGCACTACAATTCCTTCAGCAGTACGTTCATATAAATAACTACAATACAAATTTCTATCAAATTGAATTTCGAGGGGCTACTACAAACGGTGAGCTGAGGTCATTATGCGGCCTAGAAGGGTCGTACAAAGCAATGACTGATTCTACTGGCAAAAACTGCCTGCCTGCGCAGCTTGCGAGATTGGGGTGGCATACCAGCGGATTTCATGGCTTCTCAAAACAAATGTTTGATCGTCAATCGTGGTGGCCCAAAATTGGAGTCGATCAGCTTTTCTTTATAGAAAATCAAGAAGTAGCAAGCTTGAATCGGTGTGGAAATGTTTTCCGCGGCGCTTGTGACAAGGACCTGCTGGATGTGGCGGTTTCCCATATTTCGTCACCCAAATCTTTTGCGTATGTCCTGACTTTAAACACTCATCTGCCTGTTGTACCTGTTGAGTTGCCAAACACGCTCTCAGAAAGCTGTCATATCCAGGGTCTGCCTGACGGTGCGTGTATGCACATTGCCGCGCTGAAAAATGTGCTGGAGGGAATCGTTACGAGCGCATCGTCGTTGCCCTATCATCCACTTATCGTGATCGTCGGCGATCATGCTCCCCCCTTCTCCGCCATCAGTGAAAGGGACGTTTTTCGGCAGGATGTCGTCCCAGGTTTCGTCCTGGTACCTGAGTTATGACCGGCCCCACGGCGATGAGATCGCGGTCGTCCGTTCTCGTTGCCATCAAGCCCAAAAGGCATCTAAGAGGCTGATTTAAAATAATCTCCAAGCCGAGAACCGCAACACTCCTTTCAGGCGACAAGACAATTTATTTATATTATATATCTTTGAAATGTAGAAAATTTGGAGAGACGCAGGTGGCGTGGCATGTCAGCAGACGGGAATTGCTCAGTACAGGGGCCGGGGCCGCGGCAGGAATGTTTTTGCCTGTCACCGCTGCTGCCGCATCTTCGCAGAACCCGCTTGGCCCCATCCCCTGTGAGCATCTGCTCTGGTACAGCCGCCCCGCCGATATTCCCCTGAACAGTCTGGTGATCGGCAATGGCCGGCTGGGGGCGATGGTGCCCGGGCACCCCCTGCTGGAAACCATCATCCTGAACGAAGATACGCTATGGGCTGGCCAGCCACACGAATGGCGCAAGGAAGGTGGGGTGGAGGCTCTGGCCGCTGTGCGCGCCGCCGCATTTGCCGGCGATTATGCAGAAGCGGACAGGAAGTGCGCCGCGCTGCAGGGGCCTTTCACCCATTCCTACGCCCCCTTGGCCAACCTGCATCTGGAGATGGACCATCAGGGTGAGATCACCGATTACCGGCGGGCCCTGGACCTGGATGAAGCCGTTACCAGTGTCAGCTATAAGATCGACGGTGTGGGCTTCACACGCGAGCTTTTCGCATCCCATCCCGACCAGTTGATTATTCTGCGGCTGACGGCGGATCAGGCGGGCGCCCTGTCAATCAGGCTGCGGCTGGACAGCCTGTTGCGCTTCACTGTGGCCCCGGACAATGCCGGCATCACGCTGACCGGCAAGGCACCGACACGCTGTGCGCCCTCCTACCGTCGTCAGGTGTTGAACCCGGTCGTCTATTCGGACGAGGAGGGTAAAGGCATGCGCTTTGCCACGCGGCTGGAAATCCTGTCCACCGATGGCAAAATCGATATAGACGGGCAGTCATTACGGGTGTCGGGAGCAGGTGAACTGGTGATGGCCATTGCCGCCAGCACTGGCTTCCGGGGCTATGACAAGGCACCCGACACGCCGCTGGCGCAAATATTGTCAGACACCCTGAAACCACTGGCAACCGCAAGGGGGCGCCCCTTTGCCGATCTGCGCCAGACCCACATCCAGGACCATCAAAGCCTTTACCGGCGCCTCTCCCTGCAACTTGCCGCCTCCGGAACCGGCGTCGAACGCCCTACCGACCAACGGCTGACCGGCAACCGGACCAATCCCGATCCGGGTCTTGCGGTGCTGTATCTGAATTTCAGCCGCTATCTGTTGATCGCCAGTTCCCGGCCCGGCACCCAGGCCGCCAATTTGCAGGGGATCTGGAACTGGGAGGTCCGCCCGCCCTGGAGCTGTAATTACACCACCAACATCAATGTGCAGGAAAATTACTGGGGAGCGGAAAGCGGCAATCTGGCCGAGTTGCACAGCCCCCTGATCGACATGATCGAGGGGCTGGCGGAGACGGGCGCCCAAACCGCGCGCATGCTGTATGGGCTGGATGGTTGGTGCGTGCATCACAATAGCGATATCTGGCGCCTCTCCTCCCCCGTCGGGGAGGGGGAGGGTAATCCTAACTGGGCCAATTTCGCCCTGGCCGGCCCCTGGCTTGTGCGCCATGTCTGGGAACATTACCTTTATAGCCAGGATCGCGGCTTCCTGGCCAAACGCGGTTACCGGCTGTTGAAGGGCTGCGCGGAATTCTGTGCCGGCTGGCTGGTCCGTGACCCGCGCACCGGGCTTTTGACGACGGCGCCATCGGTTTCCACGGAAAACCTGTTCACAGGTCCGGACGGGAAAGCCCATGCCGTCAGCCCCGGTTGCACCATGGATCTGGCCATGATCCGGGAAGTCTTCTCCTTCACCATCCAGGCCGCCGCCATTCTGGGCATCGATCAGGATTTCGCAGCCCGCCTGAAGGGGCTGGCCGATCAGATGCCGCCCTATCGCATCGGCCGCCATGGCCAGTTGCAGGAATGGGAACAGGATTTTGTGGAGCATGAGCCGGGCCATCGCCACATCTCCCACCTCTACCCTTTGACCCCTGGCAACGAGATCACCTTGCGCGGCACGCCCGAGCTGGCGAAGGCCGCGCGCATTTCCATGGAGCGACGGCTGGCCGCCGATGGCGGTGCCACCGGATGGGCACGCGCCTGGATCATCCATGTCTTCGCCCGGCTGGAGGATGGCGACAAGGCGCTGGAGAATTTCAACGCGCTTTTGACGATGGGCACATCCCCCGCAATGCTGGACACCCACCCCAGCGGAGCCGGCCCGCTGTTCCAGATCGACGGCAATTTCGCCGGCGGTGCCGGCCTGCTGGAAATGCTGCTGCAAAGTCATGCCGGGGAAATCAACCTGCTGCCTGCCCTGCCAAAAGCATGGGCCGCCGGGGGCCGGATCAATGGCATCCGGGCGCGCGGTGGGCTGATGCTGGACTTCACCTGGACCGATGGCAGGCTGACCACGGCAACCTTGACAGCCACGGCTGATGGTACGCATCTGCTGCGCCTGCCGCCGGGGCAATCGGTCCGCCGCATCACCAAAGGCCGGCGGGCAACGGAGTTCAGCCGGCAAAAAGACCTGTGGCGGGTCAAGCTGGACCAGGGTGGCCGATACGATATCCAGTTCACCTGATGGCGGATAGGGGGCGGGGCACTTCCCCCGCCCCGATATCAAACCCGGTTGTCTGATACCAGCAGGGAACCGGAAATCTCTGCCGCTGCCGCTGACAGATGTTGCAATGCCTGATCCATGGTGCAGACGGGCTGCATCGTCTGCACGAAGGGGATGGTCAGGGCGGCAACGGCGGCTTCGCCCCGCAGGATCGGCGCGGACAGATCCGTCACCCCCTGCACGAAATCGCTGGCCGCTTTGTCGAAACCCCGTTCCCGCACCAGGGTCGCGTGTTTCTGGAATTCGTTGAGTTGCTGGGCGGAAGCGGTGGGCGCCATCTCCGCCAGCCATCGCTCCTGCACCAGCTTTTGCTGGAAGGCGAACAGAACCGCGCCCGACCGGGTCAGCGCCATGGACCGGCGATGGCCGATGCGCACGCTGAAGCCGATCTGCTCGGCGGATTCCATGCGCGCCACCACCACGATATCGCTGCCCGACCGCACCGCCAGATGGCAGGACTGACCGATGGCGGTGGAAAGGTCGCGCATCACCGGCAGGGCGATTTCCAGCATGTTGCGCGTCGGCGCACGCTCCACCCCCAGCGAGAACAGCCGGTCGGTAGGGACATAGCCTTCCCCGCCGGCTGATTGCTGGATGAAGCCGCGATATTCCAGCACCTGCACCATCCGGAACAGCTCACTCATCGACCGGCCCAGCTTCTGGGTCATCATGGAGATGGTGAGGGGCCGGCGTTCCCGCGCCAGCAGTTCCAGAATATCGAGCCCCTTTTCCAACGCGGGTGCGCGGTAACGGCGTTCTTCTTCCGTCGCCCCATCGCCTTGCGCATCCATCAGGGCTGTCTCCTTCGCTTGTTGAATGGTTAGGCTGTAACCTTTCTATCAGTCAGATTGCACAGCTTGTCCAGTTTCATATGTGAAACTAAATGTTCTGGAGGCCCACCTCTATTTTCTCATTTGAAAGCATTTTTATAAATGATATCCAGAAATCATAAAGCGCCACGGCTGGACCGTGGCGGATGCCGTGCCAAGCGGCCGCCACCAAAGCGGTGGACGTAACAATGTCAGGGATAAGGAAACTGCCATGGTCGCCGATACCAGCAGCGCCACCAGACCCGTTGCCGCCCGTCCGCCGCTTGTGGACCGGCGCCATCTGGTCGCCTTCATCTTGGTCACCAGCCTGTTCTTCTCCTGGGCGCTGGCAGCGTCGCTGAATGATGTGCTGATCCGCCAGTTCCAGAAGGCGCTGGATCTCAGCCGGGGCCAGTCCGGGCTGATCCAGTTCGCGTTTTATGTCGGGTATTTCTGCGCCGCCATCCCGGCCGGTCTGCTGATCCGGCGTATCGGCTATAAGAAGGCAATCCTGGCCGGGCTGGGGCTTTATGCTGTTGGTGCCTTCCTGTTTTATCCGGCAGCCTCTATCCAGGCTTACGGGCTGTTCCTGATCGCGCTTTACACCATCGCTTTCGGGCTGGCCTTTCTGGAAACCGCCGCCAACCCCTATGTCATTGTGCTGGGCCGGCCGGAAACCGGGTCGGCGCGGCTGAATCTGGCCCAATCCTTCTATGGGGTTGGGGCCATCCTGGGGCCGGTGATCGGCGGCCTGTTCATCTTCTCCGGTGTAGACCATAGCGCCGACACGCTGGCCGGCATGGATGCGACGGCCCAGGCGGCGTGGCGGGCGTCGGAGGCGGCGGCCGTACAAGGGCCTTATCTGATCATCGGCATCGCGGTCGTGCTGCTGGCCCTGCTGATCGCCCGCACCCCTTTTCCCGCCATGACGGCGCCGGGGGCGACAGACACCGCGCCAGCCGTCGGCAAACGCCCGGCCTTTGCCGCCCTGCGCCATGCCGGCTTGCGGCGGGCGGTGATCGCGCAGTTCTTCTATGTCGGCGCGCAGGTCGGAATCTGGAGCTTCTTTATCGATTTCACCAAGGATGTGATGCCCGGCATGGATGAAAGGACCGTGGCCTTTTTGCTGTCGGGCAGCTTCGCCCTGTTGATGATCGGTCGTTTCAGCGGCGCGATCATCCAGCGGCGGGTGCCACCGGCCAGCCTGCTGGCGCTCTATGCCGGGGCCAACATCCTGCTGTGCCTTGCCGCCACCTTCATGACCGGTGTGCCCGCGGTCGGCGCCCTGTGGCTGACCAGCTTCTTCATGTCCATCATGTTCCCCACCATTTTCGCGCTGGGCCTGCGCGACCTGGGGCCGGACACGGAAATGGGATCGTCCTTCCTGATCATGTCCATCATCGGGGGCGCGCTGGTGCCGCCATTGATGGGCTTGGTTTCTGATCTGGCAGGCGGCATCCATTATGCGATGCCGATCCCGGCGGCCTGCTTTGCCATCTGCCTTGCCTTCGCGCTGCACGCCCGCCGTCAGGGGGATGTGGCATGACAAGGCGGCTCTGTCTCAGCCTCGATCTGGTCGAAGACCGGGATCTGATCACGGAATATGAAAAGCTGCATCAGCCGGGCGGGGTATGGCCGGAAGTGCTGGCCCATATAAGGGCCAGCGGCGTGAAATCCATGCAAATCTGGCGCACCGGCAACCGGATGGTGATGGTCAGCGAGGTGGAGGCCGATTATCCGCGCCCGACCGGTCCGGCCCTGTCCGATGCCGCTGCCCGCTGGGAATCCTTGATGGACAGGTTCCAGCGCCGGCTGCCGGAGGCGGCATCGGGTGAGAAATGGCACCCGATGGACTGCATCTTCGACCTGGGCCAGCATGGCTCTTCCCGATCCACAGGTGTGCAGTGACGCAGATTGCCACGCGCCCCTTGGGGCAAACCGGTCTGTGGGTCAGCGAAATCGGCTTTGGCGGGGCGGCTTTGGGCAATCTCTACCGCCCCCTGTCTGATGAAGATGCCGCCGCAACGCTGGCCACCGCCCTGGATGCCGGGATCGGCTTTGTCGACACGGCGCCCTATTACGGGTTTGGCCTGTCTGAACGTCGGGTTGGTGACGGGATACGGGGGCGGGCCGGGGTGGTGCTGTCCACCAAGGTCGGTCGCCTGCTGACACCAGATCCCACCATCCGCAATGACGGGGAGCGACACGGCTTCCGGTCCCCCCTGCCCTTCACGCCGGTCTATGATTACAGCCATGATGGCATTTTGCGGTCGTGGGAGGCCTCGCTGCACCGGCTGGGGCTGTCCCGGATTGACCTGTTGTTGGTCCATGATATCGGCCGGGTGACCCATGGCGATGCCCATGCCGAACGGTTCGCGCAACTGACGCGCGGCGGCGGCTTCCGCGCGCTGGAACGGTTGAAGAAGGAAGGCGCTATTGCCGGCTATGGCATTGGCGTCAACGAGGTGGAGGCCTGCCTGGAATGCCTGGAGGTGGCACCACTGGACGCCATCTTGCTGGCCGGGCGCTATACATTGCTGGAACAGGGCGCGCTGGACCGGTTGCTGCCGGAATGCAGCCGCCAGGGCACATCGGTGATCATCGGGGGGGCGTTTAATTCCGGCATCCTGGCCAGCGGCACGCATGGCGATACGGTCCCCTATTATAATTATGCGCCGGCCCCGCCGGAGATCATCACGCGGGTCCGCCGGATTGAGCAGGTATGCGCGCGGTATGAGGTGCCGCTGGCCGCCGCTGCCCTGCGCTTCCCCCTGGCGCATCCTTGCGTTGCCAGTGTCATCCCCGGCCTGGACAGCCCGGACCGGGTGCGGGCAATGCTGGCCCTGCACCATCAGACCATTCCGCCCGACTTTTGGGCGGCATTGCGGGAGGGCGGGCTGCTGCATCCCGATGCCCCCGTACCGGCGGTGTCCCCATGAACAGCGACGGCAACCTTTTTCCTGGGCTGGAGGTTGGGTGATGGCACCCGCGATTATTCTTCTGCATGCAGATGACAATGTTGTTGTCTGCTGCCGCACGGTGATGGCCGGTGAAGCGATCAGCGCGGACGGCGTTGATATCATCGCCGCCGAACAGGTGGCGCTGGGCCACAAGCTGGCGCGGATCGACCTGCCGGCAGGCACCAAGGTCATCAAATATGGCGCGCCCATCGGTTCCATGACCCATCCGGTCAAAGCCGGCGGTTGGGTCCATATGCACAATATGAAAAGCGATTATATCAGCGCGCATCTGCGCGATGCCGCGAAGGGGTAATATCCATGCAGGCTCTGGGTTATCTGCGCGCCGATGGCCGCAAGGGCATCCGCGACATCGTGATCGTGGCCTATCTGGTGGAATGCGCCCATCACACCGCCCGGCGTATCGTCGATCTGGCGGATGATCCACATGTGCATCTGGTGGGCTTTCCCGGCTGCTACCCCAATGATTATGCCAAGCGCATGATGAAGGCGCTGGTCGCCCACCCCAATGTCGGCGGCGTGGTGCTGTTGTCGCTGGGCTGTGAGAGTTTCGACCGCGAAGGGCTGGCCGCCCATGCCGCCGCATCGGGCCGGCCGGTGGAAACCATCGTCATCCAGCAGGCCGGCGGCACCAAAGCCGCGATTGCAAAAGGGCTGGAAGCCGTCACCCGCGTCCGGGCGCAGATGGCAGACAAGGAAGTGCGCGTTCCCCTGGCATTGAGCGATCTGGTAATCGGCACGATCTGCGGCGGGTCGGACGGGACCAGCGGCATCACCGCCAACCCGGCGGTGGGCCGTGCCTTCGACCGGCTTGTGGATGCCGGCGCCACCTGCATCTTTGAAGAGACGGGGGAGATGATTGGCTGCGAAGGGCCAATGGCGGTGCGGGCATCCACCCCCGCCGTGGCCGACGCCATCACCGCCTCCATCGCCAAGGCGGAGACCTATTATCGCGCCATGGGCTATGGCAGCTTCGCTCCCGGCAATGCCGAAGGCGGCCTGTCCTCACAGGAGGAGAAATCCGCTGGCGCCTATGTGAAATCCGGCAGCCGGCCCATTGTCGGCGTCATCAAACCGGCAGAACAGCCGACCGCGCCGGGGCTTTACCTGCTGGATGTGGTGCCGGACGGGCCGCCCAAATTCGGCTTCCCCAATATTTCCGACAATGCGGAAATTGTGGAGATGATGGCCTGTGGCGCGCATCTGACCCTGTTCACCACCGGTCGCGGCTCCGTCGTCGGCTCCGCCATTGCGCCCGTCATCAAGGTCACCGGCAATCCGGAGACCTGGCGGCGGATGGGGGAGGATATGGACGTGAATGCCGGTGCCATCCTGGAAGGAAGCGCCACGCTGGACAGTGTGGGCGCCGAGATCGTGGCCCTGGTGGAAGCCGTGGCCGGCGGGGCGGAAACCAAGTCCGAAGCGCTGGGCCACCGTGAATTCATCCTGACCTATAAGAGTTTTGAGCCTTCCGGCCCCGGCTGCATGCCGCGTGTCGCCTGACGGGCAAGGGGATATCGATCATGGAAAAAGCCGGAAGACTGGCGGGAAAGACCGCCCTGATCACCGCCGCCGGCCAAGGCATTGGCCGCGCCACGGCGGAACTGTTCGCAGCCGAAGGGGCCCTTGTCTGGGCGACCGACATTAATGACGCGGCCCTGGCCGGGCTGGAAGGCTGCCAGACGCGGCGCCTGGACGTGCGCGACCCGGACGATATCAAGGCGACCGTCGCGGCCATCGGGCAGGTGGACATCCTGTTCAACTGCGCCGGCATCGTCCATGGCGGCACCATTCTGGACTGTAGCGAGGATGATTGGGCACTGGCCTTTGATCTGAATGTGACGGCGCAATATCGCCTGATCCGCGCCGTGCTGCCGGGCATGCTGGCCGCCAAGGGAGGGTCCATCATCAACATGTCCTCGGTCGCCAGTTCCATCAAAGGGGTGGCCAACCGCTTCGCCTATGGTGCATCCAAGGCGGCGGTGCTGGGGCTGACGCGGGCGGTCGCTGCGGATTTTGTCGCCGCCGGCATCCGCTGTAACGCCATCTGCCCCGGCACTGTGGACACCCCTTCCCTCCATGACAGGTTGCGCGCCACCGGCGATTATGATGCTGCCTGGGCCGCCTTCACCGCCCGCCAGCCCATGGGCCGGATCGGCAACCCGAAGGAAATCGCGGCCCTGGCGCTCTATCTGGCGTCGGATGAAAGCGCCTTCACCTCCGGTCAGGCCCATGTGATTGACGGCGGCTGGACGATCTGAGGGGGCGGCCTGCGGGGAGGGACGGCAGAAGCTCACCCTCCCCTTTTTCATTCAGGGCCGTTCCAGCGTTGCCGCCATCAGGCCAACCACCACCTCATTGGCAAGGGCGTGGATTGTCAGGGAGTGAAGCTCCCGTTCCGGGTCCAGTTCCAGGGCAAGCGCCGTCGCCGCCCCGCCAGCAACCGACCCGCCACGCCCCTTAAAAGCTTGCTCGTCCAGCAAGCGCACCACCCCCGTCTTCAGGTCGATGCGCGGCGGCAGCGGGCCAGGGCGGCGGAACTGGTAATCATCAATGAAATAATCCTGTTCAATCGGCCACCAATTATCCGGATTGCGCAAAGGCAGGCGTGCCGTGCCGCCGTCCTTGTAGGTAACAAGCACGGCGCCATTGTCGATCCGGCTTTGCATATGGTTGGTGGAGCCGGCCATCAGCAGATAAAGCACCTTTGCCTTGCCTTTCAGCGGCAGGGTTGCGGTGCGGGGATAATTGTCCCACTGGCTGGTGAACAGGATATTGTCCGCCGCGGCCTGGGACGGGGTGCGGAACGGCACGCCATTGGGCATTGCCAAGCGTCCGCCAGCCGTACCGGCGCGCTTGCGCAGACCACTATCATCAATGTCCGCCATGGCATGGACATGCCCAGCCCAGGCGCCAATCCCCTGCGACGGGATGGCCAGCGTGACATGGGGGGCGCGTGGGCTTTGATATTTACCCGCCTGGAAAATGGCGGTGACCTTGTCATTAAACTGCCCAGACAGGTCCAGCGTGTCGAAACGGGCATGATCACGGGGTGCCCGCCAATCAAAACCGGGCAAGGCCGGATCATTCGTCTCAACCGGTGCCGGGGGCACAAACCAGCCCATCTGCCCCTGCTGATGCCAGACGAAATCAGCCCCGGGCGCCGGTTTCTCCAGTTCCTGACCGTCCCAGGTGATGACCAGATCAACCGCCTTTCCGCTTGCGACCGTGATTTCCACCAGGGGGCGGCCAACGGCATCGACCACGGGCTGCCACGCCACCGGGCTGCCATTGGCCGTCACGCCGGCAATACGGTCACGGTGGGCGGGCAGGCGCAAGGTCACAGTATGGAAACGGTCACCCGGCTGGTCCAGCCGCCAGCGCTCCACCATGCCATCCCTCTGGAACGACAGGCCGATCTGTGGATGTTTCAGGCTGGCATGGTCCCACTCCGCCGGCAATCCCGGCTCCACCCGCAACAGCCCCGCCAGCGCATCGGGGCGGATGCCGAACAGGCCTTCCACCAGCGTGCGGGCCATCACGCCGCTGCCATCAGCGAAATCGCGCTGGGATTCCCGGCGATAGACATCCAGATAATTCAGCGTGCCGATATTGCCGGGCGTGATGCCCATATAAAGGCTGGCCAGGATGGCACTGCGGCTGAGCGCGAATGCCTCCTCCGCGCGCCCGGCCTGCCACAAAGCCAGGGCCGTGTGGAGGTTCTCCCCCATCACGACATTATTGACCGACCAGACATAGGGCATCCAGTTGGTGGTGGCGAAGACGCGGTGGTCGCCGTCCGGCACCCCTGGTCCCGTCACGGGCAGCGACGGATGCCCGGTCAGCACCGCATCGGCCATCCGCCATGCCTCCTGCCGCGATGGCAGGCCCGCATCCATCGTGTGGTAGAAGCTCCACAAGCCTGCGCTGGGATGCACCATCTGATGGCCCAGCAGATCCTTGAACTCAGCAAAGGCGCCCAAGGAAGGCTGCCAGAGATGGCGGCGCATGCCGGCGGCAATCGCCGCTGCTTCCGCCTCATAAGGGGCAGGATCATGGCCCAGCAAACGGGCCAGACGGGCCGCCATGCGGTTATGGTCGTAATTATAGGCGGAGCTATAGGCCACCCCACCGCCATGATACTGCAAATCGTCGCTGGCCCAGATGGCGGCATAGGCATCGTAAAGCGGCTTTCCATCCGGGCCGAAGGTGCGGCGGAACAGACGCCGTTCCCAAGCCAGATGCCGCTCAATGGTCGGCCACAGACGCCGCGCCATGTCGAGATCGCCGGTCCAGAGCAGATGCCGCATCAGGGCATCGATATAGACCAGATTCATATCATAATGGGCATTGGCGATATCGCCGTTGGAATGCAGCCCCGCCTCACTGCGGGCAAGGTTGCTGTCGGCATCGGCCGGGGGGATATGCGCCGGGATCGGATCGGTATTCTGCCGGCCCGCCCAATAATCCAGATGCGCCCGCGCGCGCTCGTGCCAACCCAGCGCATCCAGCGCATAGGCACCGCGCCAGCCCAGCAGCTTGGCCCGCCAGGCGATGGCCCCATGCATCACCGCCTGCTCGGCCTCGTCCCACACGGCATCGGCGGCAATGTTCAAAGCACCGGCGGCCGCATTGATCCAGGGATCGGGCGTGTCGATCACCAACTGCCGGCGCAGGGCCTGGAAGTGTCTCACCGCCGCCTCATACCGCGCCGGCACGGCATCCGGGGTAAAGCGCGGCGGCAAGGATACGGGCTTCACGCTTCGATCCAGCCCCTTGCGGTCGGCCGTGACGGCAACATAATCCGACAATTCCTGTGCGCCGCCGCGATCCAGCCTTTGCCATGACAGATGGACCGGCTGCTTGTTACCCAAGGGCACCTGCCCGACAACCAGGGGCCGGGCCGGCATCTGGCCCTGTTCCCCGGCCGTCTTCTGCAACAGGCGGTCCAGATCATTCCAGTCAGACGCATCGGCCAGATGCTGGCGGGCCGCAGCCGGGACGGTCCCGGCAATGCGGCCGGCGGGAGAGGTCAGGATAAAGCCTTGATCATCCAGATCAATCTGGTTGCCCTGGGCAAAATCAGGCTGAAGCTGGAACCATTGGCTGATAGGTACCGTCTCCGTACCGATATCGCCATCGCGCTTGCCCCGCTGACCATTGACCCCGCCATAGGCCCATATCAGCGCCGTGCCTGTCGGCAATCCACTACCTTCCAGCTTCAGCGCCAGCCCTTCCGTCTCCGCATAGGCAAGGACGGACAGGCGCAATTCCGCGCCCGGCCCCAATAGCGGATCAGCAATGGTGTAATGCAGTTCCCCCGGTCGGTAACGGGCGGTGATCCGGGATGCGGCATGCAGCCATCGGGTGCCCGCCGGGGTGGCGATGGCAAGGCGCAGATTGCCGCCACGCCCCGGCAGATACAGCACAAATTCCGGCCGGTCGCCGCCATCGACACGGAACGCCGTGTTGCCGCCATAGAGCGGACGGTTGAAAAATTCCGTCCCATTTTCGATCACAAAATCGCCGCCATCCGGACGGTAGCGCAATGGCCGTTCCATCGCGCCTTCCAGGTTAGCCCGGGTACCACCGGTAGCGGACAGGCCGGAGGGCGGCGCCGCGAAACCGGATGTAACGACAAGGGCAGTGATGGCGCTGGCAGTCAGCAGCAGGGACGGCAGGCGATGGCGATACATGGGATCTCCGCTCCGGCATGGATCACGGGGGCGTGCACCGGCAGGCCGGACGACACCCGCTTTTAAAAAGACAAAGGACCCCGGATACCCTTGTCATTGCGGCAAGAGCGTCCGGGGCCAGTGTCACCGCCCCCGTTCCACCTGATGGGAACGGGGGTATGCAAGGGAGGGGCCCTTACATCTTGCAAGACAGGCCTTGGGCAGCATGTGGCGATAACGGACATGCACAGCGCAGCGCCAGGGGAACCTGTCAATGAGAAGGCTGTTAGTCGAGCGATCCGGGCCGGCGTGGGCGATCAGCAGCCGGTATTCCGCCAGATTGCGCGCGGGCATGGCGCTTACACATCCCGAACCTCTCCCTAAATCGATTATTTTATTTCTGCAATGGACTGAAACGTTCCCATTATATGGAATAACGTTTCATTTGATACAGCGTACCTGCAAGGAGCCTAAAAATCCACGGCTGATTTTCATTTCATATATAAAAATATTCATCCGATGCCCTGTTACACTGAACAACTGTGGTCGCAACAGGAACCCCGGTTTCCCACCAAATTTGAATTCAGTTGTCATTTATTTGGATGCAATTATTATAACACCAACATCCCCTTCCGGAATTGGTGAGCCCTGCCCCATGTCCTTGCCGTCCAATCGCAAGATCGTCGTCACCCAACGCTTTTTCGATGACCGGTCGCTGGCCTATCTCCGCGCCCATGGCTTTGCGGTGGAACTGGCCCCGCCGCCGCCCGGCAAGGGCGATGGGGATCTGGATATGGATATGCTGCGCCGGATGCTGGAAGGGGCCTCCGGCTGGATCGTCGGCCATGCCCGCGTGACGCGGCCATTGCTGGAAGCACTGCCCGACCTGAAGGTGATCGCCCGACGCGGCGTGGGATATGACCGCGTGGATATCGCAGCGGCGCGGGATCTGGGCCGCGTTGTCACCATTGCCGCCGGCGGCAATGATGCGTCGGTGGCCGATCACACGGTCGGCCTGATGATCGCGGTCGGTCGCCGCTTTCGGGAATCCCAGGCAAACATGCTTCAGGGTGATTGGTCGATCCTCAGCGGCAATGACCTGTGCGAAAAGACGGTGGGTCTGGTCGGACTGGGCCGGATCGGCAAAAATGTGGTGCGGCGCCTGTCGGGTTTCGACACCAAAATCCTGGTCCATACCCGCAACCCCAATCCGGCGGATGCCGACCTGCAGGGCGTGGAGTTCATCGACCTGCCGGAACTGCTGCGTCGCAGCGACTATGTCAGCCTGCACGCCCCCCTGACACCGCAAACACGCTTCCTGATCAATGCGGCGGCGCTGGGTGCGATGAAGAAAGGCGCCATCCTGATCAACACGGCGCGCGGCGGGCTGGTCGATGATGCGGCACTGCTGGAAGCCCTGCGCACTGGCCATCTGGGGGGTGCTGGCCTGGATGTCTTCGTCAGTGAAGATGACCCGGCCTATAAACCCGTCACCGACGCGCTGCTGGCCTTGCCCAACGTCGTTGCCACCCCGCATGCCGCCGCATCGTCCCATGAAGGGTTGGCGCGGACCAATCTGGTCGCCGCCCGTTCCATCGTCGCCGTGTTGAACGGGGAGACACCGCCACCGGGCACCATTGTCGCAGACGGTCGCTAATCCGGGGCTGGGGGGCCTTTCAGGTTGCGCGATCCCGACACGATTGCTTTAAAAGAAGAAAGGTGCGGCCCGCAGCAAACGGGCGCAGAGGGGGATGTGGCAAACGTGACGAACATGGCGACGATGGACGAGCCGGAGCAGGAAGATACCCTGGCCGATCCGCAGCAGACCGAACCGGCCACCCATTCCGTCCTGATGCGCCTGCGCGAAATGATCGTGACCGGCAAGATTGCGCCGGACAGCAAGCTGCGCGCCGAGGCGCTGGCCACCTTGCTGGATGTATCGCGCACCCCGATCCGCAGCGCCCTGGCCGTGCTGTCCGCCGAAGGGCTTGTGAAATACAGCGTCAATCGCGGCTATACGGTGCGGGCCGTGACCATTGGTGATGTGTTCGACAGTATCGAGGTGCGCGCCACCCTGGAAGGCATGGCCGCCCGCGCCGCCGTGGAACTGGGGTGGGAGCCCGATGCGCTACGGCGTTCTACCGATTTGGTGGCGCAGGCCCGCGCTATTCTTGACCGTGGCGAATGGTCAGAACAGATCGAATATGAATGGTACGAATTGAACCGGCAGTTCCATCGTTCGATCATGGTCGCCTCGCGCAACGAAGTCCTGCGCAATGCCGTCCGCATGACGCTGATCTATCCCATCCTCGGCGATGCGGCGCGCCTGTGTCCCAGCCTGGCGGCCTGCATCTCCCCGCGCAACCGGCAGCTTGGTGCGGCACCACCGTCACATATCCTGGAATCCCAGGCAGAACACGAGGCGCTGCTCGACGCTTTCCGCCGAGAGGATGGCGAGGCGGCGCGGCGTCTGATGGCGGACCATGTCCTGGCCACCAAGCGCCGCCTGCATGCCATCGTCATCCCCCGCTGAGGCACCGCAAAGGGCAGCATCACCGCCGGCAGGAACCGGCGGTGGTGCCCATGTTACGGATGTTAGATGGTTTGCCCCATCAGAACCGGTAGCCGATGGCGACAGCGCCGGAGAACTGGCTGGCGCTGCCCTCCAGATCCACGACCGGGCTATCCTTGAAATTCCCCATTAATTGTTTGTAATTGCCCAATAGCTGCACGCTCCAGTTCTCGCTCAGGTCATAGCCCAGTTTGGCGCTGATACCGACATCGCGCACCCCACCGCCAAGACTGTAGGCGGGCAGACCGCTGGCGGTCGCAGCAGAAGGGCTGATGCCGAAATAGGTTTGCGCATATTTATCATCAACATAGGTCAGGCGCACACTGGTCCCCACCGACCAGCGGTCCCCCAGCTTGCGCCCATAGGTCAGGCCGACGGAGCCGATGGAGCCATCATGGGTGTTGGACGTGTCCATCAGATAGGTGGCATCCAGGGTCAATGCGTCCCGCCCACTGAAGATCCCCTGCCAGCCGTAGCTGATAAAGCCACCGGCTTCGAAAGCATCATCAATTTCCGGCAACAGGGCCACACGGTCGCTTTTGACCTTGTGGTCGCGGGCATTGGAAAAATCCATCATCGGTCCCAGTGCCAGTTGGGGGGTCAGTTCCACGCCAAGCCTGACCTCCAAGCCCTGGGCTTCCAGGAAATAGCGGTCATAGGCAAGATGTCCGGCGACATAGGGGGTCAGTTCCATATCGTCGGAGCCGAGATAATCGGGCCGGGCGCCGACACCGGCAACCAGTTCACCCGACCATTGGCGCGCCGGTGCTTCGTCGGCGAGCACCGGGGTGCCGACCGCGCATGCGGCCAGCAGGAAAGGGAGGCGGAAGCCTCGCATGATCAATTCTCCTCGTGAAAGAAGGACGCTGTCCCTCCCGGGGACGGGTGACGCTGGCGATCTTGTCGTCGCGCTCAAGCCACCCTTATTGATTGCTCACCTATTCGGGCCGAACGGCCCCGAGGCTCCCTTTAACGGGTGGGCGGCTGAAAGAGGCTGCTGGTCCCCCCGCCGACCCGGAACTTGAAAAACTTATGTCAGCTCCACATCCAGCAACCGCACGAATTGCTGGCCGCAATGCATGTCGCGTTCAACGACGCCGCCTTGCGGGCTGATGCGGGCATGGGAGATTTTCACCATATTCAGGCTGGGCACCGGGTAATGGCGCACCAGGGCCGGATCGGCGCCATAAAGGCGCTGGAACGTGTCCGGTCCCAGGGCAGGATGGTCATGGTAATCGCGGAACTTTTCCGGCCCGTCGAAAAACAGATCAAAGGTGACCCAGTAGGGGCCGGCATTCTTCGACCGGACATGACGGCAGACATCCTTGAGCTTGACCATCACGCCACCTCCCCTTGGGCCATGTCGATCCAGACGGTACGCACCAGTTCCATCGGGTCTTCCAGTTCCACCACATGGTTCAGCAGGAACTCGTAGACCGGGCCCCGATCAATGTCGGCCGGGCTGAAGGCGAAGCCATAGCTGGGCAGTTCCTCGTCCATCAGCACGGGGAAATGGAAGAAATAGGGGTTGCAGGCCTTGGCGATCTGCGACGCCATCTCCTGGCTGTCGGCAGTGGCGACGAACAGCACCCCGATCTCCCGCGGGGCCGGCGTGCCAGGCGGAGGGCGGTCACCGGAAACGGCGTTCCAGCCATACATGCGCAGCGAGATATGGAAATCACCAGCCGCGGGACCGATGGTCTTATGGACCCGGTCATAAAGCGCCGCCAGCATCCGGTCGTGGAACGCATCCACATCGCCCAGGACATGCGGGTCCTGGATGCCGATCAGCATGATGGTCTGGAACCGGCGGCTGCCCGCCCCTTCCAGCTTCATCGTATAAGACTGATGCTTCCAGACGGAACCGGCGACCGCCACCCGGCGGGCATCAAGCTGGGTATAGACCGCATCGGTCACATCCAGCACGCCGCCCGGCTCTGTCAGCAGAAAGGGATTGCTGTTCTCATACAGCATATGGGCGGAGACACTCTCCGGGCTGCAGCGGTTTTCGATGGATAGGGGTTCCACCTCAAACCCATCCGCGCCGATGCTGATCAGAACGCCAGCGCTGGCCGCGGGGGAGACGGTGCATTGCCCGCCGCATTCCGCGATCTTCGCCGCATGCCAGGAGGCACCAACCGACGCCCCTTTCAGCAGGGCAAAGCTGGCCAGCACCGCCGTGTCAGTGGTACGCCCGCCCAGGATGATATCTGCACCCGAGGCCAGGGCCGCAATATAGGGTTCCGGCCCCATCACGGCAACGATATGGTCGCAGGCATCGATGGTCGCATCGTCAAGCGCGCCCAGCGGCGGCAGCGGGCGGACCTTTCCGGCCCCGTTATACCGCTTCAACGTCTCCTTCTCCTGCTCACAATAGAGCAGGGCGATTTTCGGCCGCAGGCCCAGTTCCTTGGCAACCTCCACCGCGATATCCCGGGTCCAGTCGACATTACGGTCACCACCGGCCTGACCGCTGGTGCCGACAATCAGCGGGATACCCGCATCTGCCGCCGCCCGCATCAGGATGGTCAGGTCGCGCTTCACGGAACCGCGATTATTCTTGGAGATGCCCAGCGCCAGATAGGCCGCGCCACTATCGGTGGACCCGGCATCGGTGGCGATGGCATGCGCGCCCCGGGCGATGCCGTAGCGCACCTCGTCTTCACGCGCACCAGCGCCCAGCGACCCGGTGGGGACCAGGATTTTGATCGGACCGTCCATCATGCTCAATCCAGGTGATTGGGGGGCCTTCATCAAGGCCGTGGAAGGGAGAGTGATTTATTGAATTCATTGAGTCAAGGTTTTGGATGCAAAATTTGACTCAGGCCGCAATTTCCCCGACCGACAGCCAAAAGGCAGAGCGGCGGGAGGATCAGGTGAGGGAGGAAAGCCCCTCCAGATTCAGGATTTCGATCCGTCCATGAATGGTGCGGATCAGGCCCGTCTGTTCTGCACTCTCCAGCAGCCGGCTGAGGCTGCGGCGCGGCATGCCGATCCGGCAGGCAAGATCTTCGCGGTTGATCCGCACAAACCGCCGGCAGGGGGCCTCCCCCGCCATGGTCAGCAGGATATGGGCCAGCCGTGCCGGCGGGCTGCGCAGCAACATCAGCCCGATATGATCAATCGTGGCGCGATGCTGCTGGCAGGCCAGCAGCGCGATATGCCGGTAAAGCGCCGGGTTTGCCTGCGCCATGGCGTGGATATCAGCCAGGGGAATATGCAGCACCAGGGACCGGCCGGCGGCAATGGCATCATGCGGGCGGGGGCCGCCATCCAGGATGGACAATTCACCAAACCACCGGCCCGCCCGCGCAACGAGATTGACCAGTTGCCGACCGGTTTCAGGGTATGACACCAGACGAACCTCACCGGACAGAACCCGATAAAGCCCGCCGGGCGGATCGCCGATCCGGTAGGCATGCTCACCATCCGCCAGTTTCTGCTGGCGGGCGGCAGCGGCCAGCCATCCCCGGCAGGCCGGCGGCAAGCCGGCAAACCAGGGGTCGGCTTCCAGAAGGGGGACCACACCCAGCATCGGCCGCGCGGCCATCAGCACCGGAAGCCCGGATTGATACGGTCCAGCCGCCGCAGCAGCGCGGGCCAGGCCAGCCTTTCCGCCGCCATATCGGCCATGGGGCCGGACGATTGCTGGCGGACCTTGTCGGCAACGCCGGGAGACGGCGGATGCAGATTGTCGCGTCCGGCGGCCAGCATATGCACCTGCGCCTCACACGCCCGTTCCATGAAATAGATGCGCAGGAAAGCGATGGCGATGGAGGAACCGACAGCCAGCGTCCCGTGATTGCGCAGCAGCATCAGGTTCCGGTTGCCCAGATCAGCGACCAGCCGCTCGCGCTCCTCCAGATCGGTGGCGATGCCTTCATATTCATGGAAGGCGATATCATGATGGGCAATCATCGCCGTCTGGGTATAGGGCAGCAGCCCGTCGCGCATCGCCGACACCGCCTGACCATGGGGCGTGTGCAGATGGATCACTGCCTGCGCATCGTCGCGCGCCATATGGATGGCGGAATGGATGGTGAAGCCGGCCGGGTTCACCATATGCGGCGTGGGATCGACCGCCCTGCCCTCCACATCAATCTTCACCAGGGAAGAGGCGGTGATCTCCTCAAACATCAGGTTATAGGGGTTGATCAGAAAATGATGTTCCGGGCCGGGAATGCGCACCGACAGATGGGTGAAAATCAGATCATCCCAGCCGTAAAGGGCCACTAGGCGGAAAGCCGCCGCCAGATCGACCCGCAGCCGCCATTCCTCAGCGGACATTCCGTCCGGTATTTTTTCAACATTGGACATGGTCTTCCTCCCTCTTTTTGATGGTCACGTGACCTGACGGGCGACATAGGTCGCCAGCGCCGGCCCGCACAGCAGCACCAGCAGAACACGCAGCACCTGGGCCGACAGGATGAAGGGCAGATCAACCGGCACCGTGGCGCCGATGATCAGGATGGCATCAATACCGCCCGGCGTCGTCGCCAGATAACCGGTCAACCAATCGACATCGCAAAGCAGACTGACCAGCGCCCCCAGCCCGGCACACAGGCCGATCAGAAGCAGACAGGCCGCCAGGATGCGCGGCAAGGCGCGGGCACAGTCGGCCAGGGTCGACCGCGTGAAGCTGAGCCCGATATTCCAACCGATGAAGCCATAGGCCGCCGCCGCCAGCAGGGGCGGCACCGATGGCCGTGTCAGCCCGGCCGCGATCAGGGCGGCACCGGCCAGACCCGGCACCAGAAAGGCACCAGCCGGAAAGCGGAACAGACGGGCCACCACCACGCCCAACGCCGCCAGCCCCATGGTTTCCAGCAGCCCCGGCATCTGCAGGGGCGGAAACCAACTTGCCATCGGGGGTGTGGGGACGGGACCCGTCAACATATGGGCAAGCGCGATGGCCGAGCCGGTCACCATTAATATCCGCAGATACTGGATGACGGCGACCATACGTCCATCCCCGCCCTGCTCCTGCGCGAGTGCCACCATGCCAGCCGCACCGCCAGGGGACAGGCCCCAGATGGCGGTCGCGCCGGAGAACCAGCCCAGCCGGGCCAGAACCCAGCCCAGGCCGGCACTGGCCAGCAATGTGGCGCCGCCAATCGCCAGCAATACCGGCAATTGGGCCAGCATGGCCGGTCCCACCGCACTGCCCAGCGCCACGGCCACCAGACAGCCGACCATGGTGTAGCTGCAAAGCAGGGCGATCTTCGGCGGTCGGATGGCAAATCCGGCCAGCCCGCAGGCGATCCCCACCAGCAGAGGCCCCAGCAGCAGCGCCGCCGGCACGCCCACCAATTTCAAGCCGGGAACCATGACAGCAGTGGCAAGCACCAGGATCAGCCACTGCCCCCCTTTCACCAGCGCCGACAAGGCTCACCCCGCCTGCAGGGGGAAGGCGCCGGTCGCCAAGGCCATCACCAGCACCACCAGGGAGATCAGCACCGCCCATTTCAGGGCGAAGCGCTGCGCATCGGCAACATCGACACCCAGCAGGCCGCAAGCGAGGTAAATCGGTGCCAGCAGCGGGCTTAATGTATGAACCGGCTGGCCGATGAGGGAGGCGCGGGCGATGGCCTCCGCATCGATGCCATAGCCAGCAGCCGCACTGGCAATGACCGGAACGACACCGAAATAATAAGCATCATTCGACATCACGAAGGTCAGCGGCATGCTGGCAAGGGCCGTGATCGGCGCCATATAGCTGCCGATGGCGGGCGGAATGACCGACAAGGCGGCATTGGCCATGGCATCGACCATACCGGTGCCATTCAGGATACCGGTGAAGGCGCCAGCCGCGAAGATCAGCACAACAATATTGACCACATTGTCGGCATGCGCGGAAATCCGTGCCTTCTGGTCCCGCAGTTTCGGGTAATTGACGGTGGCGGCGATGGCGAAGGCCCCCATCATCATCACCGGCAGCGGCGCCAGCCCGAACACCATCCCCAGCACCAGCCCCAGGGTCAGTGCCAGGTTGAACCAGAACAGGCGGGGCCGGCGGATAGCAGGGTCAGCGCCCGGCAGGAAGGGCGTCGCCGGTTCCCCACTGACGCCTGTCACCATCGTACCGGTTGCCGCCAACCGTCGTTTTTCCGACCGGCCAAGGAAGTAGGCGAGCAGGAAGGTTGCGAGAAGCCCCGCCAGCATAGCCGGGACCAATGGTCCGAACACCTGCCCCACATCCACACCAATCGCCGCAGCGGCACGCGCAGACGGGCCGCCCCACGGAACGTAATTCATCAGCGAATTGCACAGGCCCAGCAATGTCGCCAGGATCAGCGGGTTCATCCCGACGCGGCGATAAACCGGCAGGAAGGCGGTGATGATGATCAGCGCCGTCGTCGTGCCATCCCCATCCAGGGAAACGATGGTGGTCAGGATGGCCGTGCCCAGCGCAATGCGGACAGGATCATTGCCAACAGCCTTCAGCACCGTTCGCACCAGCGGATCAAAAAGACCCGCATCCATCATGATGGCGAAATAGAGCACGGCAAAGGTCAGCATCAGGGCTGTGGGGGCCACCTGAATGACACCCTCCAGGATCATCTGACCAAGACCGGTGCCAGCCCCGGCCAGCAGACCGAACAGGATGGGAACCGCCAGCAGGGCGGTGATCGCCGACATCCGCTTGGTCATGATCAGCACCATGAAGGTGACGATCATCAAGGTTCCCAGCAGCGCCGGCGAAAGCAATGTATCGATCAACTTGTCGTCTCCCCCGCAGCCACGGTGATCCGGGCAGGTATATTGTCCGATACCGGAAGGCATCGCCGCCACAGAACCGTTCGCATGTGTGAAAGCCTTGCCCGCGATCCGCAGGCGCCGAACGATGGCCATACCGGCAGGAGGGGCAGCCGGGGAGCCCTCAAGCAACCCTGCCAACCCGCCCCTCCACCGCTGAATGGCACCGTCAATGCGGCTCATCCTGTGGCGATGGGTTCATTTCGTCAAATAAAAACATCCACTGTCATAAATTTTTGCATCCAATTTGTTGACCAACCGCATTCATTGCACATAGGCTCTCTCCACACCCGGCGATGACCGGGATCAAAAAGGGAGGAATGGAATGAAGCTGATGCGCCGCCAGGCCATGACCTGCGGGACTTTCGCCATGATGATATTGTCCTCAGGCGCCGCCTTGGCCCAGGTACCCAACACGGGGGCCGGTGACCAGTTGGATGAAATCATCGTCACAGCGCAGCGCCGCAGCGAGCGTCTGCAAGATGTGCCGGTCACCGTCACCGCCTTCGGGGCGGCGGAAATCGAACAGGCGCGTCTGCGCCAGATCGACGATATTGCCGGGCGCACACCCGGGTTGAATTTCGACGCCTTCCCCGCCTCCCAGCCGCGCATCACCATTCGCGGCATCGGCTCCAGCGATCGGGGCGCTGCTGGAGATCCCAGTTCAGCCGTTTTCCTGGACGAAATCTATCTGGGCCGGCCGGCAGCCGTCGCCTTTGATGCGTTCGACGTATCACGGATTGAGGTGTTGAAGGGCCCCCAGGGCACACTTTACGGCCGCAATGTCGTGGGGGGCGCCATCAATGTGGTGACCGGACGGCCATCGCTTGATGAGGTCGACGCTGCCGTGGAGGCGACGGTTGGCAATTATGAACGGCTGGAAGCGGCTGGTTTCGTCAATGTACCGCTGGTGCAGGGAAAATGGGCGGCCCGCGCCAGCGGTGCCGTGCGCACGCATGATGGCTACAGCCGCAATAGCTTCACAGGCAACCGGGTGGATGACCAGGATACGCGCAGCGGCCGCCTGCATCTGGCGGGTGAACCATCGGAGACGGTACGCGTGCTGCTGACGGTAGACGGCACGCGCGACCGGGCGACGGGGCCGGCCCAGCATGTGCTGGACCTGGATACGGACGATCCCACCTCCGCGCTCTGGACGGTTGACCGCGACCGCAAGCATATCGCCAGTTCCACCGACGGATATCAGAATAAGGATACCTGGGGGGTGCGGGGACAGTTGGAATGGGATCTGCCCTTTGCCAGCCTCACCTATCTCGGCTCATATCGCGATCTGGATTATAATGTCTTTTATGATCTGGATGGCGGCAATTCGACGACCAATGCCATCAATATCAGTGGTGGCAATGACGAGACCAGCGACTTTTCCAGCCACGAACTGCGCCTGACCGCCCTGCCCGACAGCCGTATCCAATGGGTAGCCGGCCTTTACAATTTCAACAGTGACACTGACCGCACGGACACGCTGGTCATTGATATGGGTCGCCCAGCGACCGAGATTTATACCCAGGCGGCCAAACTGAACAGTTACGCCGCCTATGGCGACGCGACGGTCCCACTGGGGGACCAATTCTCCCTGATCGGCGGCCTGCGCTATTCCCGGGACGAGAAGGATTACCGGGTCTCCAACACGGCTGGTACCGCGGTGCTGCGCGGGTCCGAACGGTTCGACGTCACCACGTCGGACAGTTACGAGGCCTGGACCTGGCGTGGTGGCGCGCAATATAAGCTGGACCGCGACCATCAGCTTTACGCCATGGTTTCCCGTGGCTTCAAAAGTGGCGGTTTCCAGGACACACCCGGCTCCGCTGAAGAAGCCGCCGATAGCTTCGATCCCGAATATGCCACCCAGTATGAGGTGGGCCAGAAAAGCAGCTTCCTGGATGGGCGCCTGATCTGGAACAACACCCTTTATGTAATGAAATATACCGACCTGCAGACACGGCGGACCCTGCCCAATCTTTCCATCGTCACGGAAAATGCTGGCAAGGCCACCATCCAGGGCTATGAGACCTATCTGCAATGGCGCCCGTTCAAAGGGGCAAATCTGACCGCCACCTATGGCTACACGGATGCCACCTTCGACGAGTTCGCCCCCGAACCGGGCGAAGATTATGCCGGCAACCGCCTGTCCCGCACGCCCAAGCACAAGCTGGTCATCTCCCCCTCCTACGAGACGTTCCTGGAAAGCGGCCACAGCCTGCTGTTCGCCGCCGACTATCGGTATGAAAGCATGATCTTCGACGATAATTCCAATGAAGGGCCGGAGCGGCGCGCGCCCACGCATTTCGTCGACGGGCGCATCGTTTTCAACAGCGTGTCCGGTAACTGGTCACTGTCCCTGTGGGGCAAAAACCTGACCAACGAAGTGACGCGCACCCACCAACTGGTGTTCCTGGGCGCCAATTTCGGCGCTTACAACCCACCGCGCACCTTCGGCGCGACGCTGGGCTGGCGGATGTGAGCCTGGAAGGCCCGGCACCTGACCGCCGGGCCAATCCCAATTGCCGACAAGGTATTAAGATGAATATTGCAGAACAGATCGCACATTACGCCACATCATTGGATGGCCGTAACCTCCCCCCGCTTGTGGTGGAGCGGGTGAAACAGCGGATCGTTGACAGCTTGGCCTGTATTCTGGGCGCCTATGGGTCAAGGCCCGCGAAAGCCGCCATCGCACACGCGGCAACCCTGCCTTTCCAGGCATCCAGCGTGTTTGGCACGAACCTGCGCACCAGCCCGGATATCGCGGCCTTCGCAAACGGGACGATGGTTCGCTATCTCGATTACAATGACGGCTACATGAGCCGGGAACCCGGCCATCCCAGCGACAATATCCCTGCATGTCTGGCCGTGGCGGAAGCCGAGGGTGCCTCGGGAAGCGACCTGATTACGGCCATCGTGTTGGCCTATGAGGTGCAGATGCGCCTGCAGGACGCCGCCGGCCTCAACCGCCGGGGCTGGGATCATGTGAACTACATCCTCGTTTCCGTTGCCGCTGCGGCATCCCGATTGATGCGGTTGACGGAGCGGCAGACGGTGCAGGCCATCAACATGGCCCTGAACGGTCATATCGCCATGCGTCAGGTCCGGTCGGGGGAATTGTCGGACTGGAAGGGAAGTTCCGCTGCGAATGCTGCGCGCAACGCCATTTTCTGTGCCCAGCTTGCCCGCCATGGCATGGACGGACCATCACCCATTTTTGAAGGAAGGATGGGCTTCATCGCCCAGGTGTCGGGCGACCTGGATTTCGACATCAACCGTTTCGGCACGCCCGAAAATGGTGATTTCCGTATCCTGAAATCCCTGACCAAGACCTTCCCCACCAATGGCGAATTGCACACTGCCGTCTGGGCCGCGATTGAGTTGAAGGCCATGGTCCCAGACCTGGAGGAAATCGCGGCGATCCATATCGACACAACGGATATCGGTTTCCGCATCCTGGCCAGCGATCCCGAGAAATGGCGGCCAGCCACCCGGGAAACTGCCGATCACAGCCTGCCCTATAATGTGGCGCGCGGGTTGATGGATGGGGATATCACGCTCGCCTCTTACGCCCCGGCGCAGATTGCCGACCCGCGTGCGGTTGCCCTCATGTCCATGACGACGGTGACGGAAGATCCTGGCCTGACAGCCCTGTTCCCGCAGCATCTGGCGAACCGCGTAACGGTCACTCTGAAATCCGGGGAGATTCTCACGCGGGAGGTGATCTCCGGCCCCGGTTCAGTGGAAACGCCAATGAATGATGCGGATTTCGCAGCGAAGTTCCGCCGCATGGCCGCCGATCATATCGGCCCTGACAAGCAGGATGCAGCCCTCGCCTTCGTTAGGCTTCTGGAACAGCAGCAGGATTACCGTCCCCTGTTTGCGGCGATGCGCTCAACGGACGCGCCATGACCGACCCTTCGCCCTTATCCCGTTTGCAAATGCTGTTCGAAGCGGCCTTGGCCGCCGCCTCCCCAGCAACGTGCTTGCCGCCGCACCTGCCACCCCCACCCAAAGGGCGCACCCTGGTGATCGGGGCCGGCAAGGCCGCCGCCGCCATGGCAGCGACGGTTGAACAGCATTGGCCAGGCCCCCTGTCGGGGATGGTCATCACACGCTATGGCCATGGTATGCCATGTCGGGCCATCCGCGTGGTGGAAGCGGCCCACCCCGTTCCGGATGCCGCCGGCATCCGCGCCACGCAGGACATGGTAGGGCTGTTATCCGGGCTGACGGCGGATGATCTGGTGCTGTGCCTGCTGTCCGGCGGCGGGTCGGCGCTGCTGGCGGCACCTGCCCCCGGCCTGACCCTGGCCGACAAACAGGCGGTGACCCGCGCCCTGCTGAAAAGCGGGGCGACCATCGCGGAGATGAATTGTCTGCGCAAACATCTCTCCTCTGTTAAGGGAGGCCGGCTGGCGCAGATGGCGGCCCCGGCCCGTGTCGTCACCCTGATGATCTCCGACGTGCCGGGGGATGATCCCGGCACCATCGCTTCCGGCCCCACCCTGCCCGATCACACTACAAGACAGCAGGCGCTGGCGATCCTGGAACGGTACAAGATCACCGCTCCCCCCGCAGTGCTGGCGTGGCTGGCCGACCCGGCCAGTGAAACACCCAAGGCACCGGATGCGCTGCCCACCGGCCATCACCGCATCATTGCCACCCCGACCGCCGCTCTGGAAGCCGCAGCGATGCGAGCACATGAGTTGGGCCTGACACCGATCATCCTGGGCAGCGATATTGAGGGGGAAGCGGGCCTTGTGGCGCAGCAGCATGCGGCAAAGGTCCGGGACATCCTGCACGGTGGCGGCAGGATACCCCGCCCTTGCGTCCTGCTGTCGGGTGGGGAAACCAGCGTCACCGTGCGTGGACAGGGGCAAGGCGGGCGCAATGCGGAATTTCTGCTGGCGCTTGCCATGGAATTGGCGGGAGAGCCGGGCATCCATGCCCTGGCCGCTGATACCGATGGCATTGACGGGTCGGAGGATAATGCCGGCGCCTGGATCGGCCCGGACATCCTGCACCGGGCCGAACAAGCCGGCATCTCCGCGCCGGCCCTGCTGGCAAACAATGATGCCTACAGTTTCTTCCAAGCCCTGGGCTGCCTGCTGATGACCGGCCCCACCCGCACCAATGTCAATGATTTCAGAGCCATCCTGATCAGTTGAGGATTGAAGAATGACGATGAACCGTCCCTACCGCATCGCCGTCATCCCCGGCGACGGGATCGGCAAGGAAGTGGTGCCGGAGGGCCTGCGCGTGCTGGAGGCCGTTGCGGTACGCTATGGCTGCCAGTTCGCCTTCGACCATTTCGACTTCGCAAGCTGCGACTATTACCAGCAGCATGGCAAGATGATGCCGGATGACTGGAAGCAGCAGATCGGCAGCCATGATGCCATCTTCTTCGGCGCCGTCGGCTGGCCGGCCACCGTGCCCGACCATGTTTCGCTCTGGGGATCGCTGATCCAGTTCCGGCGCGAATTTGACCAATATGTCAATCTGCGCCCCGTTCGCCTGATGCCGGGCGTGCCCAGCCCGCTGGCCGGCCGCACGCCGGGGGAGATTGATTTCTACGTCGTGCGGGAAAATACCGAAGGCGAATATTCCTCCATCGGCGGCCGCATCTTTCCCGGTACGGAGCGCGAAGTGGTGATGCAGGAAACGGTGATGACCCGCATCGGCACCGACCGTATCTTGAAATATGCCTTCGATCTGGCGCAGCGGCGGGAGAAGAAGCACCTGACATCGGCGACCAAATCCAACGGCATCGCCATCACCATGCCCTATTGGGATGAGCGGGTAGAGGCGATGGCGGCGCATTATCCCGATGTGCGCTGGGACAAATACCATATCGACATCCTGGCCGCCCATTTCGTGCAGCATCCGGACTGGTTCGATGTGGTGGTCGCCTCCAACCTGTTCGGCGATATCCTGTCTGATCTCGGCCCCGCCTGCACCGGCACCATCGGTATCGCCCCCGCCGGCAACATCAACCCGGATGGCAAATTCCCCTCCCTGTTCGAGCCGGTCCATGGCTCCGCCCCCGATATTGCCGGTAAGGGCATTGCCAACCCGGTGGGACAGATCTGGTCGGCGTCCCTGATGCTGGATCATCTGGGCGAACATGCGGCAGCATCCGCCATCCTGCGCGCCATTGAGACGGTGCTGGCCCAACCCGCCCTGCGCACCCGCGACCTGGGCGGCCCCGCCGATACCGTCACCTGCGGCAAAGCCATCGCCGACGCCTTGGCGTGAACAGCGGATATCCTTCTGGTCGCGGAGAATTTATCGCCTTAGATCGCAGAACGGATGGACCAGGACACCATTTCACGGATCGAGCAGCAGTTCCGGCCCGGCCTGCTGGATGGTGCTGATCCTGGTTGGAAACGCGGTAGCAGCGGCACACGGCTAGGCAGCGATCAATATGGCGGACCGCGCCGCGCCGTGTCCGCCCCCTTTATGAACGGCGTTATGATAAGGGTACGGTTGTTACTCGCCCACCGGCGCGGTCCATACCCGGAACCCTGCCAGATTATTCGCCCCGAAAGTGTGGGTCAGCGGCACGTCGGCAGCATCGCGCCCGGTTGCAATCAGAATGCGGCCGATACGGGGCTGGTTGTTGCGCGGGTCGAATACATGCCAGCGTCCCCCGAGATAGACTTCCATCCAGGCCGCGAAATCCATCTCCGCATAGGGCGGCGGCTGGCCGATATCGCTGATATAGCCGGTGCAATAGCGGGCGGGAATATTCATGGCGCGGCAGAAGGCGACAGCCAGATGGGCATAATCGCGGCAGACGCCCCGTCCCTCGGCATAGGCTTCCGCAGCCGTGCGGGTAGGCCTGGAATGTTCATAGCCGAACTTGATGTGCCCATGCACGAAATCGCAGATTGCCTGCACCCGCCCCCATCCGGTAGGGGCCTTTCCAAACAGGCGCCAGGCTTCAGCGGACAGAGTGTCGGTTTCGCAATAGCGGCTGGGTAGCAGGAACAGCAAGGTGTCAGGGGGTAGATCCTGCACTGCATGCTGCACCGCGTCCAAGGCCACCGGATCGGGCAGGCCATCGTCACGGATAACGCTGTCGGTGCCCAGAACAAAGCGCCCGGCCGGCGCCACCAGCCGGCAGCACCAATTCCCGAAACCGTCACGGTAACTTTCAATGGGGACGGGCGGATTGGTGATCAGGTGGTCCGGCCGCTCTAATTGCGCCACGCGCGAATAATGCACGTTCAGCATGACAATCATAGCCGTGTTCTGCGGAAAATCGTAAGTAAGCTGACAGCCCAGATGAATGCGGACCATACCGTCTCCCACACTGGAAGGTTGGCGCCGGACAGGGGATGCCCCCTGCATGTAACGAAGGCACCCGCGCAAACGCGACCACCTTCACACCCAACCCGACCAGGGGCGCCCGTCATGCTACTTGTCGAACCCGGCAGGGGCCAGAACTGGTTTGAAGGATGCTGCAATCGCGAAGGGATAAGTCATCTCTGAACGGATGACCCCGATGGCGAGACCTCAAACATGTGGATCATGCCAGCCCGCTCCCCGCTCTCTCGCGGTACCCACGAGATCATGGGCCCATGCTCCAACCGATGATATTGCCGCCCCTGACAGGCCGACTGATGGCTCACCTGGCCAATCATCGCTCGGATTTGACAAATCTGTATCCATTGAACAAAATTTTTCTTATAAGAAAATTATTAGTCATTCTGGAGGGGTGCCATGGGTGTCGCCGCAGATCTCCCACCGGGCAGGACCGAAGCCGGGGTCAGCCCCCAGGCATGGTACGCCATCGGCGTTTTCGCCCTTGCCGCGATGCTGTCTTATACGGATCGCCTGATCCTGAACCTGCTGGTCAGCCCGATCCGGGCGGAGATGGCCATCACCGATACACAGGTCAGTTTTCTGCAAGGGGCGGCATTCGCCGTCATCTATTCCATTGCCGGACTGCCCATGGGCCGCCATGCGGATCGGCACGGGCGGCGTAACCTGATCCTGGCCGGCGTGCTGGTCTGGAGTTTCGCCACCTTGTTATGCGGTCTGGCGCAGAGTTATGGTCAACTCTTCGCTGCCCGGATCCTGGTAGGAGTCGGGGAAGCTGCACTGGCACCCGCCGCCCTGTCGATGATCCCCGACCTGTTTCCCGCTCACCGGCGTGGCACGGCAGTGGGCATCTTCCTGGCTGGCATGGTGATGGGCGGCGGCACCGCCACCCTGACCGGCGGCGTTCTGATCGAACTCTACGCCAGCGGCGCGCTCAGCGGTTTGCCGCTGGTGGGCGAGTTGCCCCCCTGGCGCGCCGTACTGGTGACACTGGGTCTGGTCGGCGGCGTGATGGCGCTGCTTGTTCTGCCGATCCGGGAACCGCAGCGGCGCGAAAGCCTGGGCGGAAAAGACAATACCGGCCTGGGGCCGCTGCTGCGCTATATGGGCAAGCACCGCGCCGCCTTCGTGCTGCTTCTGGGCGGGCTGACCCTGACCCAGCTTGTCGATTACGGCACCAACAGTTGGACGCCGTCGCTGCTGATGCGTGTCCATGGCTTTAGCGCTGCGGAAACGGGCGCGGCCCTGGGCGGCATCCTGATCGGCGTTGCCGGGTTGGGAACCGTGTCCGGCGGCATCCTGGCGGATTTTCTGGAACAGCGCGGCGTCACCGGGGGCAAGCTGATCATCGCCGCCCTGGCCACGAGCCTGGCCGTGCCCTGCATGTTCTTCTCGGTCAGTGGCTCCACCACCCTGCTGCTGACGCTGTTTGGGCTTTTCGCCTTCCTCCTGGCCGTGGGGGCCAGCACGGGCATTGCCGCCGTGCTGGATCTGGTGCCGTCGGAACTGCGGGGTATGACGACGGCCATCCAGGCCTTTCTCTTTACCGCCATCGGGCTGGGCATGGGACCGACGGTGGTGGCACTGACGACCGACCATGTTTTCGGTGATCCGAACGCGGTGGGCTGGTCGATCCTGGTGACCTGCATGCCGCTGATGGCGCTGGCCGCCCTCGCTCTATGGCGGGCCAAGCCGCATTACCGCCGCACGCGCCAAGCCTTGGCAGACCGCACAAGCCACTGAATAAAAATAAAATAAACCACATAATCCACGAACAGGGACCAAGAGATGAAACACTATAAACCATGCTGGAGACTTCTGGCCCTCAGTCTGGCGCTTGCCTTGCAGGTGGGCCCCGCCCTGGGTCAGGTTCCCGATACGACCCCCGTCATCACCAGCCCGGCGGAAAACACCGCCGTTACCACCCACCCGCTGACCGCAGCGGATGTAGAAACGCTGGTGGACGGATTGCTGCCCTATGCCCTGAAACGGGGTGACATTGCCGGGGCCGTTGTCACCATCGTCAAAGACGGGCAAATCCTGTTCAATAAAGGCTATGGTGTTTCTGACCGGGAAACGGGCAAGCCCGTCGATCCGGAAACCACCATGTTCCGGCCGGGCTCCGTTTCCAAACTGTTCACCTGGATCGCGGTGATGCAGCAGGTGGAGGCCGGGCGCCTGGACCTGGATGCCGACGTCAACCAGTACCTGGATTTCAAGATCCCGGCGACCTTCGACGAACCCATCACCATGCGCCATATCATGACGCATACGGCCGGGTTCGAAGAGACGGTAAAGCATCTGATCGTGCTGGGCGGGGACGCGCCCGCCGACCTGGGCAAGCTGCTGGCCGGCAACATCCCGGCCCGCATCTTCAAGCCGGGCGTCACAGCCGCCTATTCCAACTATGCCACGGCGCTGGCCGGCTATATCGTGCAGCGGTTGAGCGGCGAACCTTATGCCGACTATATCACCCGCCACATCCTGACCCCCGCCGGCATGCCCCATTCCACCATGGTGCAGCCGCTGCCGCCGGCCCTGGCGCCCTTCATGTCAAAGGGGTACGAATCCTCCCGCGATCCGGCCCGTCCGTTTGAGATCACCAACCCGGCCCCCGCTGGCGCGCTCGCCGCCAGTGGTGCCGATATGGGCCGGTTCATGATCGCCGTGCTGAATGGCGGCCAGGGCCAGAATGGCCGCATCCTGAAGCCGGAAACTTTTGCGGAGATGCACAAGCCGCAGCACCGGCCGCTGCCGGGCCAGAAACTGGCCATGGGCCTTGGCTTCTATGAGCAGAACCGCAATGGCTACCGCATCATGGGCCATGGCGGCGACACCGTGCTGTTCCATAGCGATCTGGCGCTCTGGCTGGATGAGGGTGTGGGCCTCTTCATCTCCATGAACAGCACCGGCGACGGTACCTCCCCCGGTCCGATCCGCGACCAGTTGCGTGCCCTGATCGCCGACCGCTATTTCCCGGCCCGGGAACCAGCGCCCGAGCCGCCGACGGAAACGGTGAAGCGCGCGGTGCCGGTGAGCGGCACCTTCTACACGTCGCGCCGCGTCGACAGCACGCTGGTCAGCTTGACCAACCTGTTCGGCCAGGGCGATCTGGTGACGAACAGCGACGGCACCGTCTCCTTCACCCTGTTCCGCGATTATGCCCGCCTGCCCAAGCGCTGGCGCGAAGTGGCACCGGATCGCTGGCAGGAGGTAGGTACCGACAGCCTGATGCATACGCGCACCGATGCGTCCGGCCGTGTCACCGCCATCACCACCGACGATTACCCTGCCATCTTCGTGTTTGAGCGGGTGCCCGCCTCCATCAATAAGGCCTGGAGCCTGCCCGCGCTGGGCGTCACACTGTTTCTCGCCCTGTTCACGGTATTGTGGTGGCCCGTGGCAGCGCTGGTTCGCCGCCATTATCGCCAGCCGCACCCCTTGTCCGGCCGTCCCCTGCTGGCCGACCGGCTGGTGCGTGTGGCCAGCCTAATGGCCCTGGTGTCGCTGGGCGGCATGATCGGCGTCATGGCGCTGGCTATCACCCCCCTGATGGAAGGCACCATCCTGTGGCTGCTGCGCCTGCTGCAACTGGCAGGGGTCTTGGCAGTCCTGGGGCTGGTGCCTGCCGTCTGGCAGGCCTGGCACCTGTGGCGGCAGCCCGCCGGCTTGTGGGCCCGGATCCGGGCCAGCCTGGTGGTGGTGATGTTCCTGGCGGTGCTGTGGTTCATCGCCACCTTCCATCTGGTCAGCTTCAGCCTGAACTACTGATCCAGTTTGCCTTTTGTTCCAACCCCGGCCTTCACAGGGCCGGGGTTTTCTTGGTCTTTAAGGATGTGAACCATGGCCATCGCCCCTGCTTTATCCCCCGCCGTCCCAGCCGGTGATCTCCTGTTCCTGTCCGGTCAGCTCGCTTTCGGGGCGGATGGCGCCATCGTTGCACCCGACGATATCGCCGCCCAGACCCGGCAGGTGCTGGCCAATATCGCCAGTGTGCTGAAGGGCCATGGGCTCGGCCTGTCAAACGTGGTGAAGACAACCGTCTGGCTGACCGATACGGCCGATTTCGCAGCGTTCAATGAGGCTTATGCCGCCAGCTTCGGCAGCCACCGCCCCGCCCGCTCCACCGTGCGGTCGGACCTGATGCTGCCGGGCGCCAGGATCGAGATCGAAGCCATTGCGCGCCGTATACAAGGCTGACGCATAAAGCAGAAATCACAAAAGGACCGCTGTTTCCCGCTTGGAACAGGACAACAAAAAAAGCCCCGGTGGATGGACCGCCGGGGCTTTTTCCTTGTCACATCATTTTACTGGCCCTGACATCGATCAGGCGCAAGGGAGGCAATATCCACCCCCAACCCTGCCAGAGCGGGCGGAACCTCCCCGGTAACCAGCAGGGAAGCACCGACCTGGGCCAGAGCCGGCGCCATCTGGATGCCATAGCCGCCCTGACCCGCAAACCAGAAGAAATTAGGATGCGCTGCCGGGCGCCCCACAACAGGACTGCGGTCGGCGACAAAGCTGCGCAGACCGGCCCAACTGCGCGTTACACGGCGGATCGGCAACTCGGTCGCCCCCTGCACGCGGTCAATACAAACGGCAATGTCCCATTCGTCCGCCTGCGCGTCGCAAGGGGGCGATGGGGTTTCATCGGCGGGCGAGGCCAAAAGCATGCCGGCATCCGGCTTGAAATAGAAGCTGCCGCCAGCATCAATCACCGCCGGCCAGCGATGACTGTCGACGCCACCCGGCGGGTCCAGCATGATGGCGGTGCGGCGCAACGGCATCAGCCCAACCAGCGGCACGCCCGCGATCTCCGCAACCGTATCCGCCCAGGCACCCGCGGCATTGACCAGCATGGAAGCCCGGACCTTCTCGGTCCCGAAGGTGAGAACCCAACCCTGCCCATCTGGGGTCGCGGCGCACAATTCAGCGCCGACGGAAAGGACAACACCAGCCGCGCGCGCCCGGCGCAGATAACCCTGGTGCAAGCCATGGACATCAATATCCATGGCCTCTTCCTCCCACAAGGCAGCAGCCAGAAGCTCCTGGCGCAGGACGGGCACCATCTGGCGCGCCTCCTCTGGCCCCATCCTGACGGTGCGCGCGCCCACCCGCTGCGCTGTGGCCTGGAGTTCGTCCAAATGCCCCAGCGCCGCTTCATCGGCAATGTAGAGACAGCCGCGCGGTGTCAGCAATGGATGATCGGTAAAGCCGGAAGGAGGCGCCAGATAAAAGGCGCGGCTGGCAGCCGTCAGGGCACAGACGATGTTATTGCCATAAAGAACACTGTAAAGTGCCGCGGAGCGGCCCGTCGTATGGTAGCCGGGAAACTCCTCCCGCTCGGCCAGCAGAATCCGCCGCCCCTCGACACCGGCATCAACCAGCGCCGCCGCGATGGAAGCGCCAGCCATGCCGGCCCCCACAATCACGATATCAAATGCCTGCATTGAGGTCACCTCCCACTGCCGGCATCGTGAGAATTGATGTCCTATATGTCAAATATTTTTCTTATAATAAGAAAAATACACAAAATGCCATCCGCAAACCTGTTTGGATAATGGCGTGATCCAGCGGGGCCACCCCCGCTGAACGACGAAAAATGGCCTGCATGACAGGCAATTTCCAACAGCCTTGCAGCGATACAGGGGCTTTCCCTGCCCATGCTTTGCGCCCATGACGCGGGCAATCACAGGGAAAAGCTTTCCACAGACCCTTGCCCTATGGCATTTTTTATTTTCCGAAGCACCAACTCACCCCGCTTCGGGGAAATGTCTTTTCTGGAGGTCCATAGTTCACCATGACGCGGAAAGCACCGATCGGAAAGGCCCTGCGGCGCCTGCGTCTACGGAATGAATGGACTCTGGCCGATGTGGCGGAGCGCACCGGCCTTGCCGTCTCCACCTTGTCGAAAGTCGAAAATGACCGCATGTCGCTGACCTTCGACAAGATCGTCAGCCTGTGCGAAGGGCTGGGCGTTGATATCGGCACCTTGTTCACACCGGACAGCCAACCCGCCGATACGCCTTCCCCCGTCATGACCCGGCGCAGTATCGACCGCCTTGGCGACGATGCCGAAATCGATACCAAGAATTACCGTCATCGCTATCTGAACACGGATATCACCCACAAAAAGATGATCCCGATCATGGTGGAGCATCGTGCCCGCACCATGGAGGAATTTGGCACCCTCGTCCGCCATCCGGGTGAGGAATTCATTTATGTGATGGAAGGGGCCATCGAGGTCCATACCGAGTTTTATGCCCCGACCCTGGTGCGCGCGGGCGAAAGCATCTATCTCGACAGCACGATGGGCCATGCCTATCTCGCTGCCGACGATGGACCGTGCCGTACCCTGTCCGTCTGCACCAGCCCGGAAACCGCCATTGCCGACGCACTGCGCCTGAATGAACCCTCTGCCTTCGACGAACCTGCCGCCAAGCCGAAGAGAAAACGCAACCCAACGGGGCGGTGAGCTGGCGTAGAGCGGCATCCTCCTTATCAGAAAAATTCTCTGTTTAGAGAAAAGCGGTCCAATCGAAGAATCGTTTACTCAGCGGCGTCGATCCGTCCGTCCGGCGCCTCCATCCCGTGAAATCCGGCCTGATCATGACCGATCAAGTCGGACTGACTTTACAGGGCCGGCTTCTCGTCATGCAGCGACAGAAGCGATTGCATCAATTCCTCATCGGCACTCGACATGACGCCGAGCACCTCGGCCTCTTCACACCCTTCCGCCACGAGATAGGCATGCCCCATCGTGCTGTCGATATAGATGGACTGTCCGGCCTCCAGGACCACAGGATCGTAAAACTCCGTATTCACGACGACCCGTCCCTTAAGAATAAAAATAAACTCTTCCCCGGAATGATGAACAAGCTGGCCAAACTGCTTGGATGTTTTGGCCCTGATCTTGGTGAGCACCGGGATCATACGCTTCCGGCGTAGCTCCGTGCATAAATAATAATAGTCGTAATTATCGGTTTCTACCCGAACCGCACGGTCCAGGTCACCAAAACTGCGCCGCGCCGTCACCGCCGCTGGTGAGGGGTCCGCTTCCGGTTCCGCGAAAAGCTCCGACATCCGTACCCCCAGCCGCCGGCTTAACTGCTGCAGCTTGTCATAGGTCAGGGTCAGCCGGTCATGCTCCACCTTCGACAAGGTGGAAACCGGTATGCCGGTTTTCTCGCTCATCTCCTTAAGCGTCCAGCCTTTGCGGGAGCGGAGGCCGCGTAACAGCGATCCAAGGGTCGGCAGTGCGGTGGACACGTGCAGTTACTCCATTGACGCATTTTCTAATCAGGATAATATTATCCCGATCAGGATTGTTTTGGCTATTCGACAGGCCAATTCTATTGGTAAGTAGCCAGCAGGGCAATCAGGAACAAGCCAGGCCCACCGCGACCTTTTCCGCCACAAGGGTGATCAATCAATGACAAGACTGACCATGACGGTCGCGACCGAACGGTTGCGGCTGGCGCAACCGTTCCACATTTCCGGCTATGTCTTTGAACATTCAGACGTCGTCGTCGTAACTCTGTCAGATGGCACGTATCAGGGGCGTGGCGAAGGCGGCGGTGTTTACTTCCTGGGTGATGATGTCGCCCATATGACAAGCCAGCTTGCCAGCGCCCGCAGCGCCATCGAAGCCAGCCCGACGCGGGAGGAATTGCGCCAAATTCTGCCGCCCGGCGGTGCCCGCAATGCCGTAGATGGCGCCCTGTGGGAACTGGAAGCGGCACGCAGCGATCGCCCGGTCTGGCAGTTGGCCGGGCTTTCGGCGGAACCCACGCCTCTGCGCACCACTTACACGCTGGGTGCCGACACGCCGGAAGCGATGGCACAAGGGGCCGTTAACTATGCCGACGCCAGAGCCATCAAGATCAAGCTGACCGGTGATCTGCCGCTGGATATGGCGCGTGTGGAAGCCATCCATGCCGCGCGGCCGGATGCCTGGCTCAGCGTCGATGGCAATCAGGGCTTTACAATTGATCAACTGGACCCGCTGGTTACCACGCTGCGTGCCGCTGGCGTGGCCTTGCTGGAACAGCCGCTGGCCCGCACCCGTGATGCCGATCTGGAGGGCTATAAATGCCCCATCCCCGTCGCTGGCGACGAAAGCATCGTGTCGCTGGCTGATGTCGCCGGTGCCGTCGGTCGCTTCAATGTCATCAATATCAAGCTGGACAAGTGCGGCGGCCTGACCGAGGGGCTGCTGATGGCAGCCGAAGCACGGCGCCTGGGTCTGGGTGTCATGGTCGGCAACATGGTTGGCAGCAGTCTGGCCATGGCACCGGCCTTCGTACTGGGCCAGTTCTGCGACATTGTCGATCTCGACTCACCCATTTTCCTGGCGCAGGACCGGACACCCGGAGCGGTCTATCGGGATGGCGACATCCATGTCGGCAGCGACGTCTGGGGCACGCGTGCGGCTGCAATGGCTGCCGGTTGATCCGATTGGACGGAGAATCGGAAAAATCTTTGACATATAGTAAAATTAGAAAATAATGTTCTAAACGGGATGCAGTTGGCCCAAACAAGCCAAAAGGCACGGGTCAAGGATCTGAACAGGAGAGCTTGATGGGGACATTTCGTAACACGCTGCTGCTGGCCACCGGAATGATGGCTGTCACGGCAACCGCGCCGGTCATGGCACAGGGCCAGACCTCGTCATCCGGCATCGTGCTGGAAGAGATCATCGTCACGGCGCAGAAGCGCCGCCAGACACTGATTGATGTGCCGCAATCCGTGTCGGTGGTCAGTGGCGCCACGCTGGAGAAGCAGCAGGCGAACACCATCCAGGATTATCTGAAGCTGGTTCCCGGCCTGCAACTGGCCCAGGATACGCCCGGCCAGGGCCGCCTGGTGATGCGCGGCGTCAATACCGGCGGCGTGGCATCCACCGTGTCGGTCTATATGGACGAGACGCCGTTCGGCTCCAGCACCGCCCTGGCCAATGGCGCCATCCTGGCCGGCGATTTCGACACGTTCGACATCAGTCGGGTGGAGGTTCTGCGCGGGCCGCAGGGCACACTTTATGGTGCCAGTTCGCTGGGCGGCGTCTTGAAATATATCACCAATGAACCCAACCCGCAGGGGGTGGAAAGCCGTTCTCGCGTGGGTGTGGAGACGGTGAAGGGCGGCGACCTGTCCTATTCCGGCAATACGATGATCAATATGCCGATGTCGCCGGATTTCGCCGTGCGTGCGTCTGGCTATTACCGCAAGACGGGCGGCTTCATCGATAGCATCGGCACCGCCGGGTCGGATCAGGCCAGCAATATCAATGACAGCCAGAGCTATGGCGGCCGCATCTCTGCCCTTTATGCGCCGGACAGCGGCTTCTCGCTGCGGCTGAGCGCCCTGCTGCAGGATATCAAGGCCGACGCGCCCAGCACGGTGGAAAGCGACCAGGAGAGCATCGCCATGCTCTATGGCCGCCCCACCTTCTCCCAGTTCGTGCCTTCTTTCCGCGATATCCGTTACCGCGTCTATAATGCCACGGCTCAGTATGAAGCGGGTTTCGCCGACATCCTGTCCTCCACCAGCTTCAGCTCCCAGAAGCAGGCCAGCCGCATAGACCTTACCTATAACCTTTCCAGCCTGATCCAAGGCGCCTTCGGCACGCCGAACGAGCTTTACATGGGCCAGGACACCAATGTCGAAAAGTTCACCCAGGAACTGCGTCTGACCTCGTCCGAACCCGGCCCGTTTGAATGGCTGATCGGCGGCTATTACGTGCATGAAAAGGCCGAACTGCTGCAGGGCTATACCGCCGTAACCCCCGGCACGCTGACACCGATCGCCGCCCTGCCGCTGCTGGCCGATGTGCGCCTGCCCTCCAAATATGAGGAATTTGCCGGCTTCGCCAATGCCACGGTGCATCTGGACGAACAGTTCGATGTCGATTTCGGTGCCCGCTACAGCCATAACCGGCAGAAGGCCAGCCAGACCACCGACGGTGCCCTGGCCGGCGGCACGTCCGTCTATCCCGACATCCGGTCATCGGAAAGCGTCTTCACCTTCTCCGCGGCCCCGAAATATAAACTGTCGGAGAATGCGTCAATTTATGTCCGCGTCGCCAAGGGCTATCGCCCCGGCGGGCCCAACCCGCTGCCGCCGACGGCGCCGGCCGATACGCTGCGCCAGTTCGACAGCGACACGCTGATCAGCTACGAGGCCGGGGCCAAGGTGCAGTCCGCCGATGGCATGTTCAGCGCCGACCTGTCGGTCTTCCATCTCGACTGGCGTGACATCCAGCTTATTGCCGTCGTCAACGACTATGGCATCAACGTCAATGGCGGCAAGGCCAAGAGCGACGGCGCCGAAGGCACCCTGACCTTCCGCCCCATGCGCGGCCTGGAACTGTCAGCCAATGCCGCCTATACCAACGCCAAGCTGCTGGACGATACCACACCGGTCATCGGCGGGTACGATGGCGACCGCCTGCCCTTCACGCCGAAATTCAGCGCCGCACTGAACGGCGATTATAGCTGGGATCTGACGGGCGACATCATTGCATCGGTCGGCGGTTCGGTCCGGTTCCTCTCCAAGCAGCAGGCCAGTTACGACGCCACCTATCGCGCCGCTACCGGCCATCAGCGGCAATTGCCGTCTTACCAGGTTATTGATCTGCGGGCAGGGCTGGATTTCGGCAATTTCGCCCTGGATGCCTATGCCAAGAATGTCGGCAACAGCAAGGGCCGCACCTCCACCGCGTCACGCCTGTCCAGTGGTATGCCCGTTTTCCCGGGCGGCGCCCTGGCTACCGGCATCATCCGCCCGCAAAGCTTCGGGTTGAGTCTCTCCACAAACTATTGACGCCGGTGCGGCGGATGCCGGTCCCTCTTGTCGGCAATGATCAGGACCGGCATCCTTGCCGCAGGAGACACTATGCCCCACACCACCGACCTTCACCGCCGCCTGCTGACGCTGGATGCCCATCTCGACACGCCGGTCCATTTTTCCCGCGAAGGCTGGCATTTCAATGAGCGGCACGGGTTGGAAACGGATGTCGCCCAACTCGACATGCCACGCATGGCGGGCAACCTGTCGGGCGGTTTCTTCGTCATCTATACGCCCCAGGGACCGCTGACGGACGACGCCTATGCCGCAGCATTGGCATCGGCCCGTCAGCGGTCGCGGGAAATCGACGAGACGCTTGCCCTTTTCCCCGATCATATCGGCGCCGCGACCGCAGCCGCCGATGCCGTGCGCCTGCATGGACAGGGAAAACTGGTCGCGTTCAAAAGCATCGAGAACAGTTACCCGATCGGCGAGGATTTGGGCCTGCTGGCCGAATTCCATGCGCAGGGCGTGCGAATGGCGGGGCCGGTGCATATCCGCGCCAATCAATTGGCCGACAGTTCCACCGACGCGCCCCGCTGGAACGGGCTCAGCCCGCTGGGCGAAGGCTGGGTGGCGGAGATGAACCGTCTGGGCATGGTGATTGATGCCAGCCACGCCTCTGACGAAGCGTTTGACCAGATGCTGGAAGCATCAAGGGCACCGTTGATCCTGTCCCATTCCGGCACGCGCGGCTATTTCAATCATCCGCGTAATCTGGATGATGGCCGCATTCGTGCGCTGGCAGCCAAAGGCGGGGTGATTGGCTTCACCACCATCTACCTTTCGGCCATGCATATGGTGCCGGAAAGGGCCAGCCTGTTCCACACCATGGGGCATATTGGTGACCTCCCCATCGCCGAACAGACTGATCTTGCCCGGCGCTGGAACGCACTGGACGATACGGCCCCCATGTGGAGTGCCGATTTTGAGGATTACATCCGGGCGCTGTTACATACGATCAACGTGGCCGGCGTAGAGCATGTATGCTTTGGCGCGGATTGGGATGGCGGCGGCGGTGTCGCCGGCCTCCGGGACGTGACCGGCCTGCCCCGCGTCACCGAGCGGCTGTTGGCCGCCGGCTTTTCCCCGGATGATCTGGAAAAAATGTGGAGCGGCAACCTGTTGCGCGTCCTGTCCGACGCGGCTGGACGAGAGTTATAAAGCACCCTTAGTTCGGGCCCCGATGGGCTTGGGCTTTTTCAGGGCAGGAAATAGGCGCCCAGCGGATCAACCCCGAACAGCAGCGGATGGAGTAGCAGCACCAACCCCATCAAGGTGATAGCCAGGATGCTGCGCAGAAAGGTTGGCCCCAGCGGCAACAAGGTGGCGGATAAGGGGACTGTCGCCACCGCATCGGCCAGCCCCTGCCAAGACGGCCCCATCCGTTCCCGGCAGCGTCGGTCCAGCACCCGGCGACCAGCGATGGAAAACAGCAGGAAGCTGCCAAACAGCAGCACATGCACCCCATCGCCATTGGCCAGCAGATGCGCGCCCGACCAGAGCGCCAGCGCCGCGAGCAATGGATGCCGGGTCAGTCGCACGATGCCCGGTCGGGCTGGGTCGAAGCGATCATTATGCGCGCCCCCGAAGGAAAAGGGATTGGGCCGCCCCACCGACAGGCAGGCCAGCAGGAACGCTGCCGCCATGCCCAGCAGGGCCAGATGCGCCAGCACCGGGCCTGTTTCCCAGAGGGGAATATAGGGCGCCTGCCCAGCGGCAGCAAAAACCCAGCCCAGCAGCAGGATGGACAGGGCCGAATAGGCCAGCAGGAAGCCCCGCGTCCCAAGACGATCCGTCAGCACGCGCCGCACATGCGGATGCGCCGGCAGCCGGTGGGAAACTAGGAACGCCGTGAAAGCGAGGATGAACTCCCCTACCGGCCACATACTGTCCATCTGCCATCTCCTGCCGCCGCCCGGTGATCGCGGCACCTTAATACAGCCCCAGGCCGGGAAGGTTGCGGCACGTCAAGTACGGCCCCCGCTGGTCCGCCCATGGTCAGGCCCAATCCACAATTTCTGGAGATCCGCCTGAGCATCTACGGGGGAGATGCTGGGGTTTCCTTGCACCTGCCCGCATAGAGGCATCCGGTAAACAGACGGGGCAAACGCGCGGATGTTTGCGCCGTGGCAAAGTCCCCCGCTTGTAAACGCCGTAGCTGTGACCTCGACCGCGACACCTGCCTTCAATGGACCTGCAACGGGAGAGCACAGCATGTCGTCAACCCATGAACCGCATCGGCCACCGGTCGAGCGATTCAGTAAATCAGCCGCCCGTAACATATTTTACGGCGGCTCCGTCTTTTTCTTCGTCATTTTTGTCGGCCTCACGGCGCAGAGCCATTGGCACATCCTCACCAAATCCACCGACGAGGCGACGCTGAGTGAAAGCGTGCTGCGCGGCAAGCATGTCTGGGAAAAGAATGCCTGCGTCAATTGCCATTCGATCTTGGGTGAAGGGGCCTATTTCGCGCCGGAACTGGGCAATGTCTGGGTCCGCTTCGGTGGGCGCACCGATCCGCAATCCGCCCGCGAAGGGCTGATCGCCTGGATGCAGTCGCAGCCTTCGGGCATCGAGGGCCGTCGCCAGATGCCGCAATTCAATCTCAGTGACCAGGAACTCAACGATCTTGTCGATTTCCTGGAATGGACCAGCCGCATCAACACCCAGGGCTGGCCGCCCAATGATGCGGGCTGAGGAGAAACGACCATGAAATACGCATCACAAAAAGTGGCCTATTGGTATTTCGCCTGCGCCATGATCCTGTTCGGCGTGCAGATCGCAGCGGGAGGGCTGGCCGGCACTGTCTATGTGCTGCCCAACACGCTGTCAGAACTGCTGCCCTTCAACATCATCCGCATGATCCACACCAACGCCCTGATCGTCTGGCTGTTGATGGGCTTTTTCGGCTGCACCTATTATCTGATCCCGGAGGAGGCCGAGCGGGACATTGAAAGTCCAATGCTGGCCTATGTCCAGTTGGGCCTGCTGATGTTCGGGGCGCTGGCCGCCGTCGCCGGCTATACGCAGGGCGTGCATGAGGGGCGGGAATTCCTGGAACAGCCGCTCTGGATCAAGGCGGCCATCGTCGTGGTGGCGCTGATCTTCCTCTATAATGTCTCCATGACCGTGCTGAAGGGCCGACGCACGGCGGTGACCAATGTGCTGCTGCTGGGCCTGTGGGGCATCGCCGTTTTCTGGCTGTTCGCCTTCTATACGCCGGACAATCTGGCCGTCGACAAGGTCTATTGGTGGTACGTGGTCCATCTGTGGGTGGAAGGCGTGTGGGAACTGGTGATGGCCTCAGTTCTCGCCTTCCTGATGATCAAAATGACCGGCGTAGACCGTGAAATCATTGAGAAATGGCTTTATTCCATCGTCGGCCTGGCCCTGTTCTCCGGCCTGCTGGGCACCGGTCACCATTATTACTGGATCGGCGCGCCAGGATATTGGCAGTGGATCGGCTCGATCTTCTCTGCGCTGGAAATCGCCCCCTTCTTCGCCATGGTGATTTTCGCCTTCAGGATGGTGTTCAAGGGTCGTAAGGACCATCCCAACCGTGCCGCCATGCTGTGGTCACTGGGCTGCACCGTCGGCGCCTTCTTCGGCGCCGGGATCTGGGGCTTTCTGCACACGCTGTCTTTCGTCAATTACTATACCCATGGCACGCAGGTGACGGCGGCGCACGGACATCTGGCCTTCTTCGGGGCCTATGTCATGCTCAACCTCGCCATGATCAGCTATGCCATGCCTTATCTGCGCGGCAAGGCCCCCTATCATCAGACGCTGAACGTGGTCGCCTTCTGGATCATGGCCGGCGGCATGACGGTAATGACCTTTGCCCTGACCTTCGCCGGTGCCATCCAGGTGCATCTGCAGCGGGTGATGGGCATGTCCTATATGGAGGTGCAGGACCATATCGCACCTTTCTACTGGGTGCGTCTGGGCTCCGGCGTGCTGGTTGTCGTGGCGGCACTGATGTTCCTGTGGGCCGTGTTCGGTCCTGTCCGCGATGCCCGCAAGGCGGTGCGGCGGCACGCCGGTGCTGCCCCCGTCGCTGCCGAGTGAGCCGGTGCCGGGTGTGGAAATCACACCGCGCCCGGCCCTGTCCACCTTTTCCGGAGACAAGCCATGCCCACAGCCGTCACCCTGCAGGCCGTTGATACGGCGCCCTTCTATGCGCCCGCCGGCCATGAATGCCTGTTGTTCGAACAGGCCTATCGCAACCGTCTGCCGGTGCTGCTGAAAGGCCCGACCGGCTGCGGCAAGACCCGTTTCGTCGCCCATATGGCGGCCCGGCTGGGTCGTCCGCTTTATACTGTTGCCTGCCATGATGACCTGACCGCCGCCGACCTGACTGGCCGTTACCTGCTGAAAGGCGGGGAAACCGTGTGGGCCGACGGCCCCTTGACCCGGGCGATGCGCGAAGGCGCCATCCTTTACCTGGATGAGGTGGTGGAGGCGCGCAAAGACGTGACCGTGGTGCTGCACCCCGTCACCGATGACCGGCGCGTGCTGCCGCTGGAACGGACGGGGGAGCTGCTGAGCGCCCCGCCGGAATTCATGCTGGTGATCTCCTACAACCCTGGTTACCAGAATGTGCTGAAGGCGCTGAAGCCCTCCACCCGGCAGCGCTTCATCGCCCTGGAATTCGGCTATCCCGATCCGGAGACGGAGGCCGCCATCGTTGCCGCCGAAAGCGGCTTGCCCAAGGACCGCTGCCTGCCGCTGGTGCGGGTGGCCAATGCACTGCGTGACCTGAAGGGCCAGGATGTGGAAGAAGGAGCATCGACCCGGCTGCTGGTCTATGCCGCCACCCTGATCCGGTCCGGGATCAAGCCGGCCGCAGCACTGGAGGCCGCCTTGCTGCAACCGCTCAGCGATGATCCGGATGTGCAGGCCGCCCTGGCCCGGGTGGCCGAACTGGCCTGGGGGTAAGCGCCCATGTCCCTTTTCGAACCGGAAGAATTTATCGGCACCCGCTGGCATCGGCTGGTGGGCGGCCTGACCACCCTGCCGCACCATCCGCAGGCCGCCATCCGGCTGGCGGATATCCGGGGGCGGCTGGGCGTGCTGTTCCGCGCCCTGGGCGGGGATGGCGCCATCCGCCTGGCCGAAGCGGCTGCCGCCCCTTCCCCCCACCGGCTGGGCTTCATGCAGCGCATCGGGCTGGGGCAGGAGAAGCTGGAACGCGCCGTGCTGGACAATAGCAGCCTGCGCCTGCCCGCGATCATCGATTATTTCCCCAATGCAGCCGATAATGCCGCCCTTTATGAATGGCTGGTGGCCTGGTTTGCCCATGCCCGGCCAGTGGCCAGCGCTGACGATGCGCTGGCCCGCGACATTCTGGCCCTGCGCGCCGCCGTCGCCGGCACGCGCGCCGCGCTGCAGGCATGGCCCGGCCTGCGCCCGCTGTTCCACCGGCTGCGCGCCGCCACGCTGGCGGCCCGGCCGGAACGCCGCCTGCCGGGGGTGGAAGCGCAACTCGAAACCGCGATCCGCGCCATCCTGGGCGGACGCCGCCCGACAGATAATGGCTTTCTGGCCCTGATTGAGGAGCCGGGGGCGGATATCAGCACCCTCTCCGCCCCGCGCGGCTACCGCCCTTTCCTGCCCATCCCGCTGTTCGGGGAGCTGCGGCAGATGCCGGGGGCGGCCCCGCCAGACGAGCGGGAGGAGGAAGCGGGCAGCGCCGTCACCGCCGATCAGCGCCGCCGACAGGCGGAACGGCGGGAAACCGACCAGAGCGACCGGGGCGATCCGCTCTGTTTCCACCGGTTTGAAACCATCTTCTCCCTGGCCGAAATGGTCAATGTGAACCGCCGGGTGGATGAGGATGATGAGGAAGGCGCCCGTCAGGCCGCCGACGATCTGACCGACCTGACCATTGGCAGCAACCGGCAGCGCACTGCCGCCCGGCTGAAACTGGATCTGGACCTCGCCCCCTCGGCTGTGGAAGAGACGGCCCTGACCCAGGGCCTGACCTATCCGGAATGGGACTGGAAGAAACAGGCCCACCGGCCCAACCATTGCCGCATCATCGCCGCCCGCGCGCGGGAGGATGGCGAGGTGTGGCACCCCTCACCAGAAATGCAGCGCCAGATCCGCGCCGTGCGCCGTCAGTTCGAGGCGCTGCGCCCCCGCCGGGTGGTGCTGCAGGGTCAGCCCGATGGCGAGGAGCTGGACCTCTCGGCCCTGGTGCGCGCCGCCGCCGACCGCAAAGCCGGCGGGCCCGGATCGGAGAACCTGTTCATTGCCGGGCGCGCCATCGAACGGGATTTATCCATGGCCGTGCTGATGGATGTCTCGCTGTCCACCGATGCTGCCATTGGCGATCTGCGGGTGATCGATGTGGAAAAGGCGGCCCTGCTGGCGCTGAGCCAGGGGCTGGATGCCTGCGGCGATGAACATGCGATCTTCACCTTCACCTCCCGCCGCCGGCGGGACGTCCGGGTGGATCTGGTGAAGGATTTCACCGACCCCATGGATGCGCGGGTGGTTCGGCGGATTGAGGGACTGAAGCCGGGGCAATATACCCGCATGGGTGCAGCGGTGCGCCATGTCACGGCACAGTTGGCCCAGCGCCCGCAACGGCACCGGCTGCTGCTGCTGCTGACCGACGGCAAGCCCAACGATATCGATTATTACGAAGGCCGCTACGGCATTGAGGATACGCGCGCCGCCATCCGGGAAGCGCGCAAACAAGGACTGAAAGTCTTCGGCGTCACGGTGGATGAAGCGGCGCAGGATTATTTCCCCTATCTTTTTGGCCGCGGCGCCTATGCGATCATCACCCATCCTGAACGACTGCCCGCCGCACTGCCGGCCATTTACCGGCAGTTGGTGGGCTGACAATCACCTGCACTGGCATCGGCGGGACAACGGTGCATCTCCGGCGAAGTTTGCGAAACCACAACGACATGGTCCCCGGTCAAGCCTAGCCTATCCCCATCATCCGGGGAGGTTGCACCATGGCCGCAGCGCTGACCACGCCGATTGGAGCGGAAACGATCCTTGACGATCTGATGGCCACCCACAAGGTGACGATCCCCCTCTTCATCCAGCGCAAGATGATGTGCATCGGCTGCCCCATCGCGCATATCCATGATGTGCGGCAAGCCTGTGTCGAACATGGCGTCCCGCTATCGCCATTCCTGGCCGATCTCAACCGGGTGATTGAAAGGGACGGGCAGAAGTAAGTGCCCGCCGTTTAATCCCCGCTGCGCTCGGCCAGCATATAAAGCCGGTGCGCGTCCACCACCACGACGCGCTTGCGGCTGGAGGTGATCAGCCCTTTGGCCTCCCAGGCCGCCATGACGCGGCTGACCGTATGCAGGGTGGTTCCCGTCATCTCCGCGATGTCCTGCCGGGTAACCGGAAAGTCGATCAGAAGCCCCTCGTCCGTCTTGCGCCCGGCCTGACGGGTCAGGCGCAGCACAGCATGGGCAACCCGGCGCTCCACCTCCTCGGTCGATAATTCCAGTATCCTTGTATGGGCGTCCTGCAGGCGCTGGCCGACCGTCTGCAGGGCATTGGCGGCCAGGGTCGGGCAACGGGCAATGAAGCTCTCCCACTGGCTGGATGACCAGGCCAGCACCAGGCTTTCAACAATAGCAACCGCCGTGGCCGGATAATCAGGACGGCGCATCGCCATGGCAATGCCGAAAATATCGCCGGGATTGACGTGGCGGACCACCACCTGCTGCCCATCCAGCGTCGTCTGGGTCACTTTCAGGCAGCCATTCAACAAACAGAAGAACTCGGTCGCTTCATGCCCCTGGGTAAAGGCGGCAGTCCCTTCGACCAGCCGGCGAACCGACGCCATGGCAAGAACAGCATCAAGGTCCGCATCATTCATTGCCTGAAAGATGCTGAGACCACGAATAAGTGACTGGTCAAAACGTTGGGCCGCCATTCACGCCTCCAGTATTTTCAACATTTTATCAAAATACCCGCGGACACACCTGCGACCGAATGACCGGCTGTAATCCACTTAAGCCCATCATTGCCTTTTCGCAAATATCGTAATGGAGACTTCGCATCTACTTCCATCAACAGCAACGGCAATAACCAAGAAAGGACATGCCATGTTGTCCCTGCGTAAAGCCCTTTGCGGCGCCGCTTCCGTCGCCCTGCTGATGGCAGCCCCGATCCACGCTGATGAAAGCCACAATCCTACCGTCCACGCCAAGGCGCAGGCGGATATGACCATCGGGCTGCCCCGGGTGAAGGCGAAGTTGGTGGCCCCGCCCAATGTGATGGACCATGACCAAATTGCCAAAGGCGGGCCCAAAGTCGTCCAGTTCACGATGAAGATCGAGGAAAAGGAGATCGTCATTGATGGGGCGGGCACGACCTTCCAGGCCATGACCTTCGACGGGTCGATGCCCGGCCCCACCATGGTGGTGCATGAAGGGGATTATGTTGAGTTGACGCTGATCAACCCCGACACCAACTCCATGCCGCATAATATCGACTTCCACGCCGCCACCGGTGCCCTGGGCGGCGCGCAACTGACCCTGATCAATCCCGGCGAACAGGCGACCCTGCGCTTCAAGGCCACCAAAATCGGGGCCTTCGTCTATCACTGCGCCCCACCGGGCATGATCCCCTGGCACGTGGTCAGCGGCATGTCCGGCACAATCATGGTCCTGCCGCGTGATGGGCTGAAGGATGAGAAGGGCAAGCCCATCCATTATGACCGCGCCTACACGATCGGTGAATTCGACCTTTATGTGCCCAAGGACGCCAATGGCAAGTACAAGGATTATGAAAGTGCCGGCGATTCCTATGCCGACACGGTGGAGGTGATGAAAGGCTTGGTCCCCACCCATGTGGTGTTTAACGGTGCCGTCGGCGCGCTGACCGGTGCCAAGGCCATGACGGCCAAGGTGGGGGAAACAGTGCTGTTCATCCACAGCACGGCCAATCGCGACACCCGCCCGCACCTGATCGGCGGCCATGGCGATTATGTCTGGGAACGCGGCAAGTTCGTCAATGCGCCAGAGAAAGGGCTGGAAACATGGTTTGTCGCAGGCGGTAGCGCAGGCGTGGCCACCTATACGTTCCACCAGCCCGGCATCTATGCCTATGTGAACCATAACCTGATCGAAGCGGCGGAACTGGGTGCCACCGCCCATGTCAAGGTGGAGGGGGACTGGAACAACGACCTGATGCAGCAGGTAACGCCGCCGGGCCCCATCACCATCAACTGATCATGCGCAAGCGACCTGGGGGCAGTCCACAGGTCGCCTGTCGCTTCCATCATGCGGTCGGGAGATGTCCCATGTTGGCATCCAGCAGCATCAAAGCGGCCCTGATCGGGCTTTCCGCACTCACCGCCGCCCATGTCCTCACCCCTGCCCCGGACGAAAGCGGCACGGTGCGTATCCGTGCGGCGTCCATCGCCTATCGGGAAGCCGGGGAGTTCCTCCACCATGGCACGCCGGTCAACGGCCCCCTGCGCGACATCACGCTTGACGCCCCCCTGACCATCATGCGGAACCAGGTCACCAGGGGGGAGTATGATCAATGCGTCGCGGCCGGTGCCTGCCCCGTTCTGGACAAGGCCGGGGACGCTGATCGCCCGGTGACGGGGGTCAATTACGACGATGCCGTGGCCTATGCAGACTGGCTGTCCGCAAAGACCGGCGAAAGATGGCGGCTGCCAACCGACCGGGAATGGGCATTGGCCGCCGGCTCCCGTTATAAAGACGATGCCTATACGGAAATCAGCGACCCCGACAACCCGTCAAAGCGCTGGATCGCGACCTACACGGCAGAGTCACGCGGGCAGGAGAAGGTTGATTCCAGGCCGATGCCGACCGGTCATTTCGGGATCAACGAACATGGCCTTGCTGATCTGTCGGGCAATGTCTGGGAATGGACTTCAACCTGCTATATCCGCCACCATGTCAAACCGGACGGGCAGACACAGGTGTCGGAAAATTGCGGCGTCCGTGTTGCCGAAGGGAGCCACCGCGCCCTGATGGTCGGCTTCATCCGCGATCCGAAGGCCGGTGCCTGCTCCGTTGGTATCCCACCGGCAAACCTGGGCATTCGGCTGGTCCGGGATGAAGGCGGCCTGCGGCGTTGGTTGGGGCTGTAAGGCGCCCCGCGACATCCTGTCCCGATAGCCGCCTGCCGTCAGGCTATTCACGTCCTGTTTGCCCTGGCGCAAAGGCGCCCTTCTCCATCCGCGATATCGATGCCCGTGACGAATGTCGATATTCCCTGATGGAGCCCATGATGAACACCAAAAGCCTTCTCCTCGCCGCTGCCCTTGTCATTGGCCTGCCCACAATGGCGACAGCCGCCAATCATGAGGTGAAGATGCTGAACAAGGGTACCGCCGGTGCCATGGTGTTTGAGCCGGAACTGATCCGGATCGCGCCCGGTGACAGCATTACCTTCAAAGCCACCGATCCCGGCCATAATGCCGAGACGATCCAGGGCATGTTGCCCGCAGGTGCAGAGGCCTTTACCGGCAAAATGGGCCAGGACGTTACCGTCACCTTCACCGCCGAAGGGGTCTATGGTGTGAAATGCAAACCCCATTTTGCCATGGGCATGGTGGGGGCGGTCATCGTTGGCAAACCCTCCAATCTGGAAGCCGTCAAGGCGGTGAAGAACCCAGGGCGCGCAGGCAAGAAGTTCGAGACCTTGCTGGGCGGGCTTTGAAACAACCAGGGCCGCACGCCACCGGCATTGGGGAAACCGAGGGGAAACCCGCCATGATCCTGTATGGGCTTCCCCTCTGCCTGCTCTATCTTGGCACCGGCCTGCTGCGCACCTTATGGCTTGATGCACGGGTCGGTGCCCCGATTGGGGCCCTGGTTGAACTGGCTGGCTTTCTTGCGGCGGGCGTGGTGGGGTTGGGGCTGACCCAACGCTGGCGGATGGTTGCGTCCCGTATCGGGGATCAGCCGCTTCAGGCCGGTCTGGTGGCGCTGCTGCTGTTCTTCAGCCTTGATGCCAGCATCGCCGCCGGCCTGTGCGGCGTTCCCCTCACCGCGCATTTTTCCCGTTTCACAACAATGGCTGGTGCCATTCAACTGCTGGGCCTGGCCGCTTACGCGGTGCTGCCGCGCCTATGGTACGGGCCGGCCTGACCCATCCGTTCCCGCGCGGCAGTGCCGGAGATCCCTCATGTCTTCACCCCTTTCCGCACCGGCCCCCTTTCCAGCAAACGGGGGGCAGAATGCTGCTGAAATCACCCTTGCCGATCAGGGGGATATCCCCGGCAATGTCATGATGTGGATCTTCATCATCGGCGATCTGCTGGTTTTTTCAGGCTTGCTGATCGGCTTTGGCGTGATGAAGCTGCTGAACAGGGAAGCTTTTGTTGAAGGCCAGTCGATGCTGGCGGTCGCGCCCGCCATCCTGGAAACGTTTGCCCTGATCATCAGCGGCTGGCTTGCCGCCACCGCCGTGGAGCGCCAGCAGGAAGGCCGCCGCTCCGCGCCGGCACTGATCGGCGCCATGGCTTGCGGCCTTCTGTTCCTGGTCTTTAAAATCCAGGAATATACCATCAGCATTGAAAGGTTCGATTATGAGGCCGCATTCGCCCAAATCTACTACCTGATCACAGGTTTCCACGCACTGCATGTGGCTTTGGGGTTGGCGCTGTTCGGCTTGTCCTTCCTGAAATCGCAAAAGCACTCTCTGGCGGACTATGCCCGGTATTGGCATTTCACCGATCTGATCTGGCTGATGATCTTCCCCACCCTCTATATCATCCGGTGACCTGATGCGTGCCATCCATATCGCCGCCATCACATTGCTCGGCCTGACCGGCCTGTCCATGATCGCCAGTGCCCTTCCCGCCAGTGCCGCCGCCCTGGTTTTCGGCCTCACCTTCGCCAAGGTGATGATCGTCCTGCTGGTTTTCGCCGAGATGCGTCACGCAGGACGTCCCTGGCAAATCGCTTTCGGTTCCTTTTTTACGGCACTCATCGGTTGCCTGTTCCTGCTGCACAGGCTGACAGGGATCGGCGGATAAGCCTTTACGGCAGGGCTGCAAAATCACCCACCAACCAAAACCTCAATGCCGGTTGTTTGTGCCGGCACAACGCCAGCGCCTTTTGACGGCGGTAAAAAGGGTGGACGCAGTAAAAGGTATCGCCGCCATGACCCAGCCCTTTGAAGAGACATTTCGTCCCCGTCCCGCGCGCCTCGCTTTGTTCGCCTACGGGTTCCGCCCGTTCTTTCTGGCCGCGGGGCTGCATGCCATTATCCTGCTTACGCTCTGGCTACATGTTCTGCACAGCGGCCATTGGCCCGACAGTCTGGGCCTGCCTGCCAACTGGCATGGCCATGAGATGCTGTTCGGCTTTGCCGGGGCCGCCATTGCCGGCTTCCTGTTGACGGCGGTGCCAAACTGGACCGGGGAACGGGGATTTGCCGGCGGCAAACTGGTAGCACTCACGCTTCTGTGGCTGGCCGGGCGGCTGGCCCTTAACCCGATCGCGCCACTGGCACCATTGCCGGGGGCGCTTATCGACCTTGCCTTCTTCCCGGCCCTCGGGGCCATGGTGCTGCCCTCCATCATCCGCGCACGGAACCGGCGTAACTATGTGATGCTGCTGTTGCTGCTGATGCTAACGACCGCCAGCGCCCTCTATCATCTGGATCGTCTGGGCTGGATGCCAGGGATCTGGGCGACGGGACGGGTCTTGGCCATCGACATGGTCCTGATCATGGTGGCGTTGATCGGCGGACGGATCGTTCCCTCCTTTACCAGCAGTGCGTTGAAGCGGCTGGGCAGACCCGCCGCCATACCCGCCTTTGGCGGGGTGGATCGGCTGGCCCTGGGCACTTTGCTGGGACTGACGCTGGCCGATATCCTGCAGCCGGAAGGCTGGGTGCCGGGGGCACTTGCCCTTATCGCCGGCTTGGCGAATGGGCTGCGACTGGCGCGGTGGCGGGGATGGAAAGGGGCGGATCAACCCATTCTGTTCATCCTTCATGTGGCTTATGGCTGGATCCCCGTCGGCCTGTTTCTGAAAGCTGCATGGCTTCTGACAGGATTGACTGTCGGTCAAAGCTGGATACATGCGTTGACCGCCGGCGCCTTCGCCACCATGATCCTGGCTGTGATGAGCCGTGCAGCATTGGGCCATACCGGGCGGGAGATTGTCGCCGCCAAGGCAACGGTCGCGGCGTACCTGCTGCTGACCCTGGGCGTACTGGTCCGGGTGCTGGCCCCGTTGCTGCCGGATATGATGATTGCCTACCGGATTGCCGGGACCGCCTGGATGGGCGCCTTCATCCTGTTTCTCATCATCTATGCACCCATTCTGGTTTCCCGCCGCGCCGATGGCCGACCAGGGTGAGCAGGGCGATCTTCCCGGGGGCACGGGCATCGCCGCCGTGCCCCTCTTTTTTCCAGGCTCAGCCCTTACAGTTCGCCCGCACCCATCACACAATAAGGGGACACGCGGAGGGATGGTGCCGCTCCGCGTGTCCCCAGGCTCAACAACTCAGATCGGCATATTGAAGCGCGGAAACAGGACGTCGTTCTCCCACTGCACATGCTCTTCCGCCTCCTGCACAAAATGGTGCAGGCTGCTATAGAGTGCCCGCCATGTGGCACAGGCGCGGGCCGGGGGTGTGAAGTTGTGCGTCAGCGCCGCCATCTGGCGCAACTGAGCGCCGAACAGATCATGTTCTTCCGCCATGCAGGCGATGGGCCCGGCCAGGAACAGGGAGCCACCGGACAGCATGGCCGGGAACAATATTTGCTCCTCCTTCTGCATATGCTCCTCCAGCTCTGCTGCCACTTGGGTCAACAGGGCGTGAAGGCCCTTGGGACAGTCCGGGTGCTGGCCATGGACGCTCTCCACCTTCTGTGACAGGTAGAGCAATTCTTCCCATTGCCGCCGGTGACCTTCATGGAAACGGCTCTGGATCAGACCGACCAGAGCCGAAGTGGATAGGAATACGGATTCCGCCAGGGATGTCATGTTGTTCCTCTGGCTCCTTCAGCCACCGCACCGGCCGCCGCAGCAGCCACCGTCGCGTTCGGGCAGGTCGGTAAAACTGATGCGCGTAGTGCCCGGTGTCGGGAACAGGCCCTGCAGCCGTTGCAGCAGCCGCTCGGAGGGCAGCGCCTCGGGGCAATCCTCAATGGCACAGATAACCGAGCCATCGGCCTGTGCGCCAAGCATGGCATTGTGCTGCAACAGCAGAAGATGGGCCGCATCACGACGGAACTGGATGAATTGCGTCTTCATCTGGAAAAGCCTCATTATGGGGATGCGGCTTATCCAAACAGGCTTGATCGTCACCGTCCTTGCGCTTTGGCAAACTCCGCGGCTGTATCCCGCCTTACATCGTCACATAGCCCGCCCGCCCAGTGAGAGTAAAACCGCCAATAATATTTTTTGATAAATAGCAAATGGATACAGAGATTTTATCAATTTTCAGAAAATAGTCCCCTGTATTCGGGTGAAATATTTGATGTGGATCAAATTTATTTGAAACAGCCCCCATATCATTCACCCAATAAACATGAATGAGATATCAAAGATGCACTGCACCGCCCCATGATCGGATAAGCAAACCGGGATCGCCGAAAAGGGCACCCGCTTGTGGAGAACAAGGAAGCAATGGACAAGCTGAAACCCGACCCCTCCCTGCTGAAACCGATGCGCATGTTCGCCGGGCTGGATGCGGCCGCATTACAGGCTGTGATGGAGCATGGTCAGGCACGCCACGTCCCAAAAGGGGGGACGGTATTCAAGCAGGGCGACCAGGCAACCACCTGCCATGCCTTGATTGATGGCCGCATCAAGATCCAGCACACGACATTGGATGGTCAGCAGATGCTGGTTCAGTTCGTTGGACCGGGAGAGATGTATGGGACGCTGGCCATGTTTCTGGCCGGTTATCCTGGGGATGCGGTCGCCGTCACCGATAGCGTGGAATTGCTCTGGTCAGTTGATACGATGAAAAATCTGATGCTGACTTATCCGCAGATCGCCATGAACACCATGGCAATGTTGGGTGACCGGCTGGAAGACCTGCAGACGCGCGTGCGGCAGCTTTCCACCCAGCGGGTCGAACGGAGAGTGGCCTATGCCTTGTTGCGTCTGGCCCAACAGGCGGGCCGCGCAGTGTCCGACGGGGTGGAGATCAGTTTTCCTCTCTCCCGCCAGGATCTGGCGGAGATGACAGGCACGACCTTGCATACGGTCAGCCGCATCCTTTCAGCATGGGAAAGTGATGGTTTGACCGCGGGCGGGCGCCAGCAAATCGTCGTCGTGAAGCCCGACGCCCTTCTGGCCATTGCTGAGGATTTGCCGCGCCCCAAGCCCTGTTGACAAAGGCTGTTCCCAAAAGCTCTGGCAAAACGCCCTATCCGGTGGATCCACCAGCATAGGCTGCCCCGTTGACCAGCCCGGCGCCAGCGCCACTGCCTTGCCGACCAGGATCAAGGAGGGTGCCTTATTATCGTCCGTTGCGGTGAGGGCGGGCAACCCGGCCAGCGCCCCATACCAGACCTTCATGGCCGGGCGGGTCGCGTCAGCGACCAGGGCCGCGGGGGTGTCGGGCGGCAATCCCGCCGCCATCAGATCAGCGACGATCATAGGCAACCGGTCCCGGCCCATGTAAAGCGTCAGGGTCGTGTTGGCATCGGCAAGGCTGTGCCAGTCGATCAGGTCGGTTTCCTCATCCGTCCGGCAATGGGCGGTGACGATGCGCAGCGACCGGGCGACACCGCGATGGGTAAGGGGGATGCCCAACTGGGCCGCGGCCCCCATGGCTGCGGTGATGCCGGGAATGATCTCCACGCTCACGCCCTGCTCACGCAGGAACGCGGCTTCTTCTCCCGCCCGACCGAAGATGAAAGGGTCCCCCCCTTTCAGCCGCACGACGCGCAGGCCCCGCTTAGCCTCGCTCGCCATCAGCCGGTTGGTGAATTCCTGCGGCACGGAGCGGCAACCGGCGCGCTTGCCGACGGAGATCAGCCGCGTTTCCCGGCGGGCCAGTGCCAGGATGGCATCGGGCACCAGCGCATCATGCAGGATCACATCGGCGGTGGCGATGGCCTGCACGGCCTTTACGGTCAGCAGGCCGGGATCGCCGGGACCGGCACCGACCAGGGTGACCGATCCGGCGGGGGGCTCATTTTCCGGCTTTGTCAGGGCCGCTTCAATGGCCTCGATGGCGGCAGCTTCCGGCAAGCCCATAAGCCGGTCATCGGTAAAAAGCGCGTCCCAAAAACGCTGCCGGTCCCGGAACCCGTCCAGGGCAGAACGGACCCGCTTACGGCAGTGGGCGGCGGCACGGGCGATCCCGGCGTAAGAGGCGGGAATGGCCAGTTCCAGCCGCTGCCGGATATTCCGCGCCAATGCCGGCGCGCCGCCCCCGGTGGAAATAGCGACGATGATCGGTGACCGGTCCAGAATGGCCGGCACGGTGAAATCGCACTGGTCCGGCACGTCGATGACATTCACCGGCACATTGCGGGAAAAGGCGGCAGCGCGGAGGCGATCCGTCAGTTCAGCATCACCAGCCCCGTCGAAGGCAAGCGTGGCACCATCCAGCAGGCCGGGCCGAAACCGCTGTTCAATCCGGGAAATGGCACCCTGCTCCACCAGTTCCGCCATTTCAGGCGATAAATTCTCAGCGACAAGAAAGATATCGGCGCCAGCACGGATCAGCAGCCGCGCCTTGCTGGCGGCGGCCTCCCCACCGCCGACCAGCAGCACGACCCGTCCGCGCAGGTCCAGGAAGATGGGGAAATAGGGCATGGGGTCGGCCCGGTCAGGCAGCGGCGACAGGTGCGACATGGCGCAAAATCTCCTTGATCTCGGGCAGGCAGGAACCGCAGCCGGTGCCGGCCCCGGTCAGACGGCTGACCTCGGCGGTCGTGCAGGCGTTCCCGCTGCGGATGGCGGCGTCGATGGCATTGCGGCCAACATTGTTGCAGGCGCAGATCAGCGCACCTTTCGTGGCACAGGCATCGGCCTCCGGCGGCCGCCCGGCCAGCAGCCGGGCGCGATCCGTCGGTGACAGGCTGGGCTGGGTGAACAGGCCGGTCAGCCAGTCGGTGGCCAGGCTGGGCAGATCGGGGGCGGCGAACAGGCAGGCCACGAGCCGGCCCTTTTCCAGCCAGGCATGGCGGGTGAGCGCGCGGGCAGGATCGGTGAATTCCAGATGTTCACAATCTTCCAGCCCTGCCAGGGCAGGCGGGGCATCTCCCGCCAGCCGGTAATGCTGGCAGGGGCCGGCATCCCGGCGGACCCAATAGGAGACGTTGGACAGGTCCAGCGGGCGGCTGGTCATCAGCAGGGCCTGCCATTGGGTGACCAGCCGTTCCACCCGTACCGGCACATGCTTGCTTTCCGGCTGGCCGGAAATGGGATCGACATGGCCGGCGAACAGCCGTCCGATCCCGCCATGGCTGGCGTAAAGGTCGTTCCAATGCATGGGCAGGAATATCTGCCCCTGGGCTTGTGCCTCCGTCACCGCCACCCGCATCAGCACGGCGCCCTGCAGGCTGGTGACACGGGCGATGTCGCCCTCCATCAGGTCAGCGGCCAGCGCATCCTGCGGATTGATCTCCAGCAGCGGTTCAGGCCGGTGGGCCGACAGGCGGGGGGCCAGCCCGGTGCGGGTCATGGTGTGCCACTGGTCGCGGTAACGCCCGGTATTGGCAATCAGCGGAAAGCGCAGGGAGGCGCGTTCCACCGGGGCCTGCTGGCGCACAGCGATCATGCGGGCCTTGCCATTGGTGTGGCTGAACCGCCCGTCGCCATAAAGCCGGTCGGTCCCCCGCTTGGCCCCCGCCGGCAGCGGCCATTGGAAGGGGGCCATCTGCTGGTAATCGCCGTCCCGTACCCGCGCCATGGCGCCGATATCAAAGGCGCGCAAGCCATCATTCTCAAAATCCGACAGGGCGGCATGTTCGCGGAAAATCTCCACCGCCGTGCGATAGGGGAAGGCCGTCCCAAAGCCCATGGCCCTGGCCACCTGGGTCATGATCCACCAATCGGGTTTTGCCTCCCCCGGTCCGACGCGGAAGGGGCGCTGGCGGGAAATACGGCGTTCAGAATTGGTAACGGTGCCGTCCTTCTCCCCCCAGCCCAGCGCCGGCAGGCGGATATGGGCATGGTGCAGGCTGTCTGTATCATCAACGATATCGGAGACGATTACCGTGGGGCACAAGGCCAGCGCCTCGCGTACCAGATCGGATTCCGGCAGGCTGACGGCGGGGTTGGTCGCCATGATCCACAGCGCCTTGATCCGCCCGTCGCGGATGGCGCGAAACATGTCCACCGCCTTCAAGCCCTGGCCGCCCTTCAAAGCCGGTGCCTTCCAGAACCGGCGCAGCCGTTCCACATCCAGCGGATAATCGGGGTTCATATGGGCCGCCAACTGGTTGGCCAGCCCCCCCACCTCCCGCCCGCCCATGGCGTTGGGCTGGCCGGTGACGGAAAAGGGGCTGGAACCCGGCTTGCCCACCCGACCCGTGGCCAGATGCACATTCAGGATGGCATTCACCTTGTCCGTCCCGCGCGACGACTGGTTCACGCCTTGGCTGAACACGGTGACGGTGCGCGGCGTAGTGGTGAACCAGTCGTAGAAGGTGGCAAGGTCGGCGGGGTCCAGGTTGCAGCTTTCCGCCACATCGGCGGCATCCGCGTATGCTGCGTCCAGCGCTGCTTCCAGCCCCTGGACATGGCGCAGGGCATAGTCGCGGTCGATGGCACCGGCCTGTTCCAGATGGGCCAGCAGGCCGTTGAACAAAGCGACATCGCTGCCGGGTTTGAGCGCCAGATGCAGGTCGGCCAGGTCAGAACTGGCGGTGCCGCGCGGGTCGATCAACACCACGCGGGTGCCGCGCTGTTGACGCGCCGCGCGCAGCCGCTGGGCCAGCACCGGATGGCACCAGGCAAGGTTGGAGCCAACCAAGATCACCAGATCGGCCAGTTCCAGATCCTCATAACAGCCGGGCACCACATCGGCCCCGAAGGCGCGTTTATGCCCGGCGACGGTGGAGGCCATGCAGAGCCGGGAGTTGGTGTCGATATGCGGGCTGCCGATGAAGCCTTTGATCAGCTTGTTGGCGACATAATAATCCTCCGTCAGCAACTGGCCGGAGACGTAGAAGGCAACGGCATCGGGGCCATGGTCGGCCAGGGTGGCGGACAACCGGTCGGCCACGGTGCGGATGGCCCTGTCCCAGGGGACGGGGTTTCCATCGACCATCGGCTGGGTGAGGCGCACATCGCCTTTGGCCTCCGCCGCAACAGTATCGATCAGGGCCGCCCCCTTGGAGCAGAGACGTCCCTGGTTGGCGGGATGGTCGGGATCACCACCCACAGCCCAGCCATCGCGCGTGGCACTGACGATCACGCCACAGCCAACGCCGCAATAAGGACAGGTGGTGCGGATTTCGGGGGTGGGCATGGGTGCTCCGGGTTTGGGGGAGGAAGCGCGAGGGTCGAGACAGACAGAGCCGCTTGCTCTTTCCTGCTTTCCCCGCGGAAGCGGGGATCCAGGGCCATCAGAACAACGCTTTGGCGCCCTTGGCCCCTGGACCCCCGCTTTCGCGGGGGAGGCAAATAAAAAATTGAAGACGGAAGACGACCCCCCCTACCCCACCAACCCCAACAGCACCCGGCCGCCTTCCACCCGCACCGGGATATGGCCGGTGCAGCCTTCATCCGGGCCGGTCGCCTCCCCGGTGGCAAGGTCGATCACCCAATTATGCAATGGGCAGGTCACGGCATGGCCATGCACAATGCCTTCCGACAAAGGCCCCTTCTTGTGCGGGCATTCATCGCGCAGGGCGAAAACCTGATCGTCGATGGTGCGGAATACGGCGATGCGGCCAGCCGGGTGTTCCACCCGCCGCGCGCCCTGCACCGGAATGTCGGTGAGCTGGCCGATATCTTTCCAATCAAGCGGACGGTGCATGATGGTCACTCCACAGTAGCAAGCGTGCGGAAATCACGGGCGGCGGCGGCCGTACCGGGGGCGCGTTCGGCCCAGGGGTCGACCTGGGCATGGCGCTGGCTGGCCAGGAACCGTTCATGCAGGGCACGGCGGTTCTCTGCGTCATCCACGACGCGGGCCTTGACGAAATCCAGCCCCACCCGCTCAATCCAGGGGGCGGTACGTTCCAGATAATGCGCCTCTTCGCGGTAGAGCTGCATGAAGGCAGCGCAATATTCCTGCACCTCCTCTTCCGTCGTCACCTTGGCCAGCAGGTCGGTGCCGCGCAGCTTGATGCCACCATTGCCGCCGACCAGCAGGTCAAAACCGCCATCGGTGGCGATGACGCCGAAATCCTTGATGGTGGCTTCGGCACAGTTTCGCGGGCAGCCGGAAACGGCCATCTTGAACTTGTGCGGCGTCCAGGAACCCCAGGTCATGCGTTCCAGATTGACGCCGACCTCCAGCGATTTCTGCGTACCAAAGCGGCACCAGTCGGACCCGACGCAGGTCTTCACCGTGCGCAGCGACTTGCCATAGGCGTGGCCGGAGACCATACCCGCCGCGTTCAGGTCTGCCCAAACGGCGGGCAGATCATCCTTTTTCACCCCCAGCAGGTCGATGCGCTGGCCGCCTGTCACCTTCACGGTGGGGATATCGAACTTCTCCACCACATCGGCGATGGCGCGCAACTCGCTGGCATTGGTCAGGCCGCCCCACATGCGCGGCACGACGGAATAGGTGCCGTCCTTCTGGATATTGGCGTGGACCCGTTCATTCACGAAGCGGCTGGCGGCGTGGTCGACATATTCACCGGGCCAGGAGGCCAGCAGATAGTAATTCAACGCCGGGCGGCAGGAATGGCAGCCATCGGGTGTCTTCCATTCCAGAGCCTGCATCACATCGGGGATGGATTTCAAGCCCTGCACGCGGATCAGGCGGCGCACGCTGTCATGGTCATGGTCGGTGCATTTGCACATCGGCTTGACGCCGGCGGCCTGATAATCCCCGCCCAGCGTATGGGCCAACAGCCCTTCCACCAGACCGGTGCAGGAACCACAGGATGCCGACGCCTTGGTGCAGGCCTTCACTGCATCCAGCGTGGTCAGGCCCTTCTCATTGATCGCTTTGACGATGGTGCCCTTGCAGACGCCGTTGCAGCCGCAGATTTCCGCCGTATCAGGCAGCGCCGCAACGGCGGCGGTAGGGTTTGCCGCACCGCCTTCCGACGGGGCGAAACCCTGGCCGAAGATCAGCGTATCACGCAGGGGCGACACATCCTCCCCCGCCTTCAACAGTTGGAAATACCAGCCGCCATCCCCGGTATCGCCATACAGCACGGCCCCTTTGATGCGGCCTTCTTCCAGCACGATCCGCTTATAGATGCCGCGCCCGGCATCGCGGAACACGATATCTTCGGTCCCCGGCCCGCCGCTGAAATCCCCGGCGGAGAACACATCCACGCCGGTGACCTTCAGCTTGGTGGAGGTGACGGAACCGGCATAGCCAGCGCCCTTGCGCCCGGCCAGATGGTCGGCCAGCACCTTGGCCATCTCAAACAGCGGCTGCACCAACCCATAGCAGGAACCGCGATGCTGCACGCATTCACCCACGGCCATGATGGCGGGGTCGTTCGTCACCATATGGTCGTCGACCAGGATGCCGCGCCCGACCTCCAGCCCGGCAGCCGCCGCCAGCCTTGTATCCGGGCGGATGCCGACAGCCATCACCACCAGATCGGCAGGCAGTTCCCTGCCATCCTTCAACGCCACGCCGGTCACATGGCTTTCGCCCAAAATGGCGGCAGTGTCGGCCGCGGTCAGCACACTCAGCCCGCGCCGTTCCAGTTCCTTGGCCAGCAGATGGCCGGCAGAGGCATCCAACTGGCGTTCCATCAGATGGCCAGCCAGATGCAGCACCGTCACATCCATGCCGCGCGCCTTCAGCCCGACGGCGGCTTCCAGCCCCAGCAAGCCACCACCAATCACTACAGCATGGCCACCCTTGGCGCTGGCGGCCAGCATGGCATCCACATCATCCACATCGCGGAAGGTGACAACGCCGGGCAGGCGGGCACCGGGAATGGGAATGACAATGGGCATGGAGCCGGTGGCGATCAGCAGCCGGTCATAGGGGCATTCCAGCCCGGATGTGGCGATGACGACCTGCCGCTGGCGGTCGATCATCTCCACCGCATCGCCAGCATACAAGGTAATGCCGTTGTCGCTGTACCAGTCCCGATCATTGATGACGATCTGGTCGAAGGTCTTTTCCCCCGACAGCAGCGGCGACAGCATGATGCGGTTGTAATTGACCCGTGGTTCAGCGCCAAAGACGCTGATGTCATAAAGGCCGGGGGCCCGGTCCAGCAATTCTTCCACGGCGCGGATACCGGCCATACCGTTGCCGATCACGACAAGGCGGGGCTTGGGGGCGCCGTCGGGGGGAGAAGAATGGTTGGTCGTCATGTCGGTCCATCCTCGCTCGCGCAAAAAATGCGCAATAAAAAAGGCGTCCGACCATGCAGCCGACCCGTTGGGGTCAATCACATGTTCGGACGCCATTATCCGGTGGGGCCCGGCCTTGGGCACCCTATGTCGCCACCCCTTCCAGGGCAGCAGGGGCCAGCAGCGTTGCCGGCCTGCCCTGATCTTAGCGAAAGCCGTGCCAACCGGGGGGCCGGACACTAAGCATTTGATAAGGCTTGATCCTTAGAATGGGAGGTTTGCAGCAGGGCCATGAACACGGGTGATTATTGCGCAAAATCAAGGCACCTGCTGATGGAAGCCTTTAATTTGTGCAACAGCGAACAGGCCCCCCTTGCACCGATCTGGAACCGAAGGCGTGATTATCCTTATCTATCAACCCCCTACTGCATTGCACCGGAATTGGCATGACCGTTGCTGAATACCCAGCACTCCCGACGCAGGGAGAGACACGACATCGTCCAATGGCGGACGACCAGGCAATGGCGCCTGAAACCGATCACACGGCCCCCCGGCCGGATCGGCGACAGGTGCCTTATCGCATGGCCGCCCGCAGCGTGGATGATATCGTGTTGGATATCGTGACGGTGCGGATGGCCCGACGGGTGAACTCAAGCGGCCGCGCGCAGACAATCAAGCGCCAGCGGCCCGGGACGTAGGGGCTCGCACGATGGAAATCCGGCATAAAGCAACGCGCATCGATCTGTTCTCCTTGAAGACAGTGCAGATGCGCGCCTTTCACCTGACGTGGTTCGCGTTTTTTCTCTGCTTTTTCGGCTGGTTCGGCATCGCCCCCCTGATGGCGGTGGTGCGCGACGATCTGGGCCTGACCAAGGCCCAGATCGGCAATACCATCATTGCCTCGGTCGCCATCACCGTGCTGGTGCGGTTGTTGATCGGGCCGCTTTGCGACCGGTTGGGGCCGCGTAAAACCTATACGGGGCTGCTGGTTCTCGGCTCCATCCCGGTCATGTGTATCGGGCTGGCCCATTCCTATGAAACCTTCCTGCTGGCCCGGCTGGCCATCGGGGCCATCGGTGCCTCTTTCGTCATCACCCAGTACCATACCTCGGTGATGTTCGCGCCCAATGTGGTGGGCACGGCCAATGCCACCACGGCGGGTTGGGGCAATCTGGGCGGCGGGATCACCCAGATGGTGATGCCACTGATCATGGCCGCCATCGTGTCGCTGGGCGTGGAACAGACCATGGGCTGGCGGCTGGCCATGGTGGTGCCGGGGCTGGTGCTGCTGGTCGCTGCCTGGCTCTACTGGAACTTCACCCAGGATTGCCCGGAGGGCAATTTCGCTGAACTGCGGTCCAGCGGTGCGCTGGCTGCAGGGCGCGACGGGTTGGGCGGGATGCAGAGCTTCGCCGTGGCCGCCCGCGATATCCGCGTCTGGGCCCTGTTCATCGCCTATGGTGCCTGCTTTGGCGTGGAACTGACGTTGCACAATATTGCGGCGATCTATTTCTTCGACAAGTTCAAGCTGGATCTGGCCACCGCCGGCATGATCGCCGGTCTGTTCGGTGCCATGTGCCTGTTTGCCCGCACGCTGGGCGGCTATGTCTCTGACCGGCTGGCGACGAAATCCGGCCTGCGGGGCCGGGTGCTGCTGCTGTTCGCCGTGCTGTTCCTGGAAGGGCTGGCGCTGATCCTGTTCTCCCAGATGGGGGTTCTGGTCGCCGCCGTGGTGGCGATGATGCTGTTCTCCATCTTCGTGCAGATGGGCTGCGGTGCCACCTTCGGCATCGTCCCCTTCATCAACCGCAAGGCACTGGGGGCCGTGGCCGGCATTGTCGGGGCTGGCGGGAATATGGGTGCAGTGGCGGCCGGATTCCTGTTCAAATCAGAAAGCCTGACCTATCAGCAGGGGCTGTTTTACCTGGGCATCGGCGTCACGGTGGCCTCTTTCGCGGCACTCGCCATCCGCTTCTCGCCTGAAGTGGCGGCGGAGGAGAAGCGCCGGCTGGAAGCGGCATTGGCCGAACGGGATGCGGCGACGCGGCAGACGGGGGCTGTGGTTGTAGCGGCGGAATAAGGGGGATGGGGTAGCGTCGGTGGGTGCCACCCCGTACACAGATAGCCCATCATCACCGTCACCCATGCTGCGGCCGGGGTCCAGATTGCCAAGCACTTCGCTCTACGAACTGGACCCCGGCCTTCGCCGGGGTGACGGTAGAAAAAGGCAAAATACTTCCCCTCAAGTCATCCTTATCTTACTGCACCCGGAAACCTTTACGATCTCCGCAAACACCCAAATAAACAGGCGCCAAAAAACCAACCATGGGCAATGCCGATCTTTCCATCCTGATCATTGATGGCAGCCCCGACCGGGCGGCGGTGGTGGAGCGTGGGCTGGTGGAAGCCGGCTGGGTGCGCGTTTCCACCATCGGCCCTTCGGTCAATCTGCTGGCCCGCATCCAGGCGCTGGCCCCGGATGTCATTATCATCGATCTGGAAAACCCGGACCGCGACACGCTGGAACAGATGTTCCAGGTCAGCCGGCTGGTGCAGCGACCCATCGCCATGTTTGTGGACCAGAGCGACAGCCAGATGATCCATGCCGCCATTGAGGCCGGCGTCAGCGCCTATGTGGTGGATGGCTTGCGGCAGGACCGGATCAAGCCGATTGTGGAAACGGCGGTCAGCCGCTTCAACGCCTTTGACCGGCTGCGCCGGGAACGGGACGAGGCGCAGGCCAAATTGCAGGACCGCAAGCTGGTGGAACGCGCCAAGGGCCTGTTGATGAAAAACCGCGGCCTGTCGGAAGAGGATGCCTATACGCTGATGCGACGCACAGCCATGAAGCAGAACCGCAAGCTGGCCGACATTGCCCAGAGCGTCATTACCGCGTTCGAGATGGAGTTGTGAGGATGGCGGAGATCGTCAAGCTGGGCTTTGCGCCCCTGGTGGATTGCGCCATTCCCGTTGTCGCGGCGGAACGTGGCTTTGCCACCGCTGAAGGGATCGACCTGGTGTTGGAACGCTCAAATTCCTGGGCGGCCCTTCGTGACAAGCTGGCCTTCGGATTGGTGGATGGTGCCCATCTGCTGGCACCCCTGGCCCTGGCCATGCACCGTGGGATCGCCGGGGTACCCGCGGTGCCGCTGGTGGTGCCGGTGACCCTGGGCCTGGGGAATAATGCCATCACCTTGTCGGCATCCCTGTATGCTGCCATGGTGGCCACAGCGCCGGAGATCATGGCCGGGCCGCCCGCCCAGACGGCAAAGGCACTGCGACCGATCATTGATGCCGGTCGCCGGGCAGGCCGCCCGCCCTTGTCATTCGCCATCGTCTTCCCGTTCTCCTCCCATCATTACGAGTTGCTGACCTGGCTCAGCAATGGCGGGATCGACGCGGCCAGGGAAGTGAATATCGGCATTGTCGCACCGCCACGCATGGTGGAAAGCCTGACCCAGGGCTGGATCAATGGCTATTGCGTGGGGGAACCCTGGAACAGTCTGGCGGAAGAACGGCGGATCGGCACCATCGTCGCCTCCAAGGCCGATCTTCAACCCGGTGGTGTAGAGAAGGTGTTGGCGCTCCGCGCCGACTGGGCCCGGCAGAGCCGAGACCGCATAAGGGCGCTGATACGCGCCATGATCCGGGCGACGGACTGGTGCCTTGACCCCGAAAACCATATGGAATTGGCGCGGCTGCTGGCCGAACCTTTCTATGTCGGCCTTCCGGCAGAACTGATCGCGTCAACCTTGGCAAAGACCGGCACCACCAGCTACCAGTGCCGGCCAGACCAGGGACAGGCTGTAAGCCTATTGGCAGACATGGTTAAAGCCGGTCAACTGGATCAGCAGGATATGGAAGATTCAGCTTGGCTCGCCTCTGTGTGGGATGCCCACTATTACGATCTCTCGTTGGAAGATTGACGGCTGTTGCCAGAACCGGGCCGGTCCCGTCGCATAATCAGGCCAATAAAGACCCCCGCCGGGTGGAAAGCCAACCCAGGGCCCCAAACGCCAGCAATAGCACCCCCTGGGCCAACACGAATGGCGGCTCGCTGCCCCTGGGAGCAAGATCGCTCAAGGGGCCGACTTTCTGGAAGGCCTGCACCACGGCGACAAAGCAATTAAGGTATAGCGCGATAACTGCCGTCACAATGTAGGTCAGGGACCAATGGCGACGGTGAGCGACAAGAGCCACGATCAGAACCACCAGAGACACACCACCGACGCCCAGCGCCGGGGTGAAGGCCGTGATCGGGAACATGAAACCCGTGACGGTAGTAACAATGGTGGTGACAAGGAACACCGCGTTCATCCGGCCCAACCACCGGCCCCCAACGGCGGCCAGCAGCCAGACTAGCCCCGTGGCGATCCCGATCAGGGAGATGATGACATGCAGAAGCGTAAAAGCCTCGATCGACAATCCAAGCAGCATTTTCCCCTCCACGGATAAGCCCGCCGGTCAAAATCTCTGGCAGCCGTTACCAAGTGACCGCCAGCGCCACTCAGGCCGGACGCGGATTGTTCTTTACGAAGCTGGCAATCAAATCGGCGCTCAGTTCCGGATATTGGTGCTGGGGGCCGTGGCCGCTGTCGGGCCAGGTGGCCACGAACAGGGTGGGCCAGAGGTCGTTCATGGCGTACCAGTTTTCCACTGGGAACATGATGTCATGGTCTCCCGACAGGGCCAGCACGGGAATGTCTGTGGCGCGGTAGAAGGCCTGATACCTGCCATCGGGATCGGGAAAGGGCGTGGTCGGGTCAGAGCTTTCGATCACCGACTGGATCATCACGGCAGGCGGGGTGACGGCGTCCACCACCATGGACCGCGATGCGATGCGCACCACGGAGGCGTCGCCCGCCGCACGGGATCGAGCGCTGTCCGGTTCAAAGAACAGGATATATTCCTCCTCCATTCCGTATTCCGGCTTGAAGGCGGTTTGCAGGAACAGCGGCTCCTGCGCCTTGACCATCAGGCCGGGCGGCATGGTACCGATGGCAAGCACATGGCTGACCTTGGCCGGATGAAGGGCGGCGAAGACCTGGGCCGCGAACCCACCCAGCGACCAGCCGGCAATGACCACGCGACCGAGGCCCAGCGAGGTGACCAGATCGTCCACATCGCGGGCCATGTCCGTCTTGGCATAGCTGGGTTTGCCGGTGGAGAGGCCAAGGCCGGAATAATCGAAGATTGTAACAGTGAAATTCCGGGCCAGCAGGTCCAGGAACAGCGGGTCCCAGCTATCCATCGTGCCCCGGAACCGGATACAGAGGATAAGGTCGGGTCCATGCCCGAAGCGGCGATAGGCCAGGTGGCGCCCGCCCACCTCCACAGTGCGGTTGGGCGCGGTCAGGGCGGTGTGGTCGAAGGACAAACTATCCATTTCCAGCTCTCCTCAGATGGTCGGGATGGCCAGGGCGGCCAGCAATTCGGCGGCGGTCACGATGGCGTGGGCATAGGTGGGGCCGTTGATTTCGTGCGCTGCGCGCATGGCCTCAGGACTTGCCGCGGCGGTGGCGTCACGGACCAGGGTGACGTGGTAGCCAAGCTCCACGGCATAGCGGCCCGTGCTTTCGATGCAGGTATTTGCGATCAGCCCGATCAGGATGACGCGGCTGATGCCCTTCTGCTTCAGCAGAAAATCCAGGTTGGTGTTGGCGAAACCGCTGGAACCCCAATGTTCGGTGGCCACCAGATCGCCCGGCTGCGGCGCGAAATCAGGAAACCATTCCCCTCCCCAGCTACCTGTTTCAAATACCTTGCGTTGATATCCCCCCAGCAGATAGGGGTTGGGATGGTCCCAGCCGTCTAGATCGCCGTCTTTCCAGCGGTGGTGCGGAACGATGATGACGGGCAGGCCGGCGCCACGGGAGACGGCGACAACCTTGCGCAGATTGTTCAGCAGGCCCAGTTCCGTGGCCACGGACGCGACCATGGGCCAGAGCTTGCCTTCCGGCGCCAGGAAATCATTGTACGGATCAACGAACAGCAGCGCGGTGCGCGCCCTGTCGATTGGCTGGGTCGCCGACATCGGGATGTCTCCGGTGATCGCTTGGTCCCGTGGATCGGGGTGCCGTTACGATGCGCCGGTTGATGGCGTTAACCAATTGTCCTTGGATGTGCCCCGCTCATACCTGCGTATAGGGGGTGTTGCCCGTGGGGCTGACCAGCTTCAGTGACTCTGCCATACGCACCAGATCGGCCAGAGTCCGGGCGCCCATCTTGCGCATGGCGGCACCGCGATGGATCTTCACCGTGATCTCTGACAGGCCCAGATCGCCTGCCACCTGCTTGTTCAGCCGGCCAGCGGTGACCAGGGCCATCACCTGACGTTCCCTTGGCGACAATGTTTCGTAAAGGGAACGCAGATGGTCAGCCGCGTCCCGTGCCACCCGGCTGCTGCGGTTCTGTTCGATGGCGGCGGAAACGGCATCCAGCAGGTCCTGTTCTCGGCAGGGTTTGGGCAGGAAATCCACGGCACCGGCCTTCATGGCCCGCACGGACATGGGAATATCGCCATGCCCCGTCATGATGATGACGGGCAGGCAGATCCCCAGTCCCTGAAGCTGCGCCTGGAATTCCAGACCGCCGATACCGGGCATGCGCACATCCAGCAACAGACAGCCGGGTGCATCCGGGCGGGGCGTATCAAGGAAACACCGCACGCTTTCATGGGCCATGGCTTCCAGCCCGACGGAGCGGAACAGGCTGCAGAGCGACAGACGCAGCGAGGCGTCGTCGTCGATGATATGGACGATGGGATTAGCCGTCATCGGCGCCGCTCCGGAGAATGACAATGAGAAGTTAAGCCATTGAAACAACGAGAGCAAGAGGCGTGGAGAGAAGCACCGGGCCTTAGGCGTCCGCCGTGATTTCCGCCACCGATGGCAGGGTGAAACTGAACCGGGCCCCCTGGCCGTCCGCGCGGTTTCCCGCCTCGATATTGCCGCCATGCGCCTCGATGATCGACCGGCAGACCGCCAGCCCGATACCCAGCCCCTCACGCTTCGTCGTGAAGAAGCTCTCGAACAGGCGGGGGGCCGTGATAGAATCCAGCCCCGGACCATTATCCTCTACAGTTACACACAGTCCGGTGACGCCAACCGGTGCCACACTGATCGACAGGCGCGGCGCCGGTGCCTTGGCCTCCGCCATGGCCTGCAAGGCGTTGACCGCCAGATTGACCACGACCTGCTGGATCTGGATACGGTCGGCCGATACCAGTGCCGACCCCGGCGCCGCGCTGAACCACAGTTCCACCTGCCTGGCCTGGAATTCGTGCCGCAGGAAATGCGTCGCCTCCTCCACCAGTTCATTCAGGTTGAGGGGGGCATGGTCCGCGCGGCGGTTGGCGGCCATGTCGCGCACCCGTGCGATGATGCCGGCCGCGCGCTGCGCATCGGACACGACACGACCGGCCAGATCGCGCACCTCGTCCAGGTCGGGCTGCGCCCGGTTCAGCCAGCGCAGGCACGCCGCACCGCTGGTGGCGATGGCGGCCAGCGGCTGGTTGACCTCATGCGCGATGGAGGCCGCCATTTCACCCAACATGGCGACGCGTCCGGCATGGGCCAGTTCCGATTGCATCTGCTCCACCTTCGCCAGCGCGGCGATGCGGTCGCTGATATCGATGAAGGCAACGATATTGGTGCCCCGTTCCCAGGTGCTTGGCGGAAAGGCCACCGTGTAGAGCACGTCGATCTGTGTGCCATCCAGGGCGTCGACCTTGGTTTCCTCTGAATAGCCCGCCTCCCCGTTGAGGCGGGCCAGAACGGTCCGGCGCACCGTCTCCGGCCGGGTGCGCCAGAAACCTTCGATGGGGATCAGCATGTCCTCGCGTCTTTGCGCACGGAACAGGCGCTGCGCCTCGGGATTCACCTCGATCGCCCTGGTCTCGCGCAGGATGTCCTGGATAAAATCGAGATCGACATCCATCTCGCTGCGGGGCGGTGGCTGGTTGGCGTAGCGGGCGGACAGCCGGTCATTCATATAGCGCATGTCGAGCTGACCCAGCGCCACGGGCATATGATTGAACAACTCGCGATAGCGCCGCTCGCTGCGGCGTGTTTCTTCTTCCGCCTGCTTGCGCTCGGTAATGTCGATCACGCCGACCAGAACATGGCCCCTGCCCTTATGTTCTTCCGGCCAGCAGACGGTGAACAGCACGTCGATGGGTTGGCCATCCAGCCGGGTGAGGGTGGTTTCCGTTGCGTAGCGATCCTGACGCCGCACGGCGGCGATCAGGCTTTCCGCGAAGACGTGGCGGCTTTGTGGGGGAAAGCACCAGGCGACATGGCCGCCGACAATCTCCTCCCGACGGGTGGCGCCGAACAGGGAGATGACCTTGTCATTGACGTCAATCACCAGAACGGCGCGCATGGCCTCGACCACCCAGTCCGGGTTTTCCGCCATATAGCGGGGCAGGTCGGTGACACCCGACGCCATCAGGCTGCCGATCATCATGCGCACGCGGCTGAAATCCATCTCCCAGAAAGCCGCGGCCATGGCCTGAAACAGGTTCCGGTAGCGATGCGCCGCCAGCCGCGTTTCCTGTTCCAGGGCGTTCAGCGCCGAGATATCGCGCCCGGTTTCCACGATATCGACCGGCAGCCCGCCCGCATCACGGCGCAGGGTCCAGCGCACCTCCACCGACAGGTCGCGCCCACCAGCGGTATGGCGCCCCACCTCGCCCTCCCAGGTGCCAACCGCCAGCAGCCGTGCTTCGATATCGGCCATCGGGAACAGATGGCGCGTCCCCAGCAGATCATGAACGTGTTGCCCCACGGCCGTGGTGGCCGGCACACCGTAGAGCCGTTCGGACGCCCGGTTCCAGGCCGTGATGTGCCCCCGCATGTCGCGCACGATCAGGCTTTCGGAAATCAGATCTGCGATATCGTCTGTCATACGGCCCCCATGGCGGCCGCCAGACTTTCCGCAAGTTCCTGCGCATCAAACGGCTTCTGAAGAACGCGGGACGGGTTTGCGGCCGCGGCGCGATCCAGCAGGATACGTTCGGTGCGCGCCGTCATCAGGATGACGGGTAAATCCGGCCGCAAACCCGCCAGTGACAGCCGCAAGTCGATACCGGACATCCCGGACATCTGGATATCGCTGATTACACAATCAGCCCCGGCTAAATCCGCGCCGGCGAGGAATTCTTCAGCGGAACCATAGGCCATGGCGCGATAGCCGTATGAACGCAGGAGATTTTCCAGGGCAGCGCAAAGCGATGGATCATCGTCGATGACACAGACGAGCAAGGGGCTGGACACTGGGCGTCCTTCCATGAGCTTAAACGGACATGATGCTGGCATGGGCCCGACGCCAGCGAAATCATATTTAGGTGTTAGCGAATGGTATTCGCGGCCGCCCCAACCCCAAAGTCGCTGGCCATATACCGCGCCCCTGATCGGGTTGGGATATGCGTGCCGGTTCAGGCCAACGCCACATGTCGATAGGCGCTGCCGTGCCTCTCGGCGATGGCGAAGCCGGGGCTGGTCCAGTGATAGCCCAGCATGCGCAGTTTCTCCGCCCACGCGGCCCGGTTCGGCACGGGCCACATAGCGCCCGACCTCGCCGCCGCCGGTGGAATGGCCGACATGGATGGCGCCCTTCAGGTCCAGCGCGGCGGCCAGCGCCTTCACATCCTCGGCATAGGTGTCCATCTCATTGCCGGTATCGGTTTGGTTGGAACGCCCGTGGCCGCGCCGGTCATGGGCGATAACCCGAAAGCCATGGACCAGGAAAAACAGCATCTGCGCATCCCAGTCGTCGGCCGATAGCGGCCAGCCATGATGGAATACGATAGATTGGTCTCAACAGGTGCCAAGCCTGCCGAGGCTGCCCTCGGCACCCCGAACAGGCCGTAGCACCGATGCCGGTGGAGACGCAGGCATCCAGCCCGTGCCCGCCAGCAATTCCTGCCACGCGTGGGCCCCCATCTCGGGCTTCTTCACCGGCTTCCAGGATGCGCGCTGGTGACGCGGCCATCCTTGGTGAAAAATTTCAGGCTAAGGAACGGATACGCAGCGCGAAGGTGCCGCGTACCAACAGGGGGGCGATGCCGCCATCCAGGCGACCAAGCCGGATCAGTCCGCTTGACCAACGATACCCCGCGTGAAAGAAGGCGAGATTGCCCCAGGGCGCGTAATAGCAAAGGTCGCCCGGCGCCTCGCCGCCAAACCGGGCGGCACCAGCCTCTGTCAGCTTGCGCGGCAAATAGGCGATCTTCTCGTTCGTGGCATAATCCGTAATCGACAGATCGTTCAGCGGCAGAAGTGACAGCAGATCACGGGCCGAAGGATTGTCGGCCAACGTGACCGTGAAGACCTGATCATGGAAGCTGCATTCAATCTTCATGGCATTTTCCTTGGCCAAAGCAAGCCGTGGCGTCATGACGGTCGTCAGCATGCTGCCCACGATGGTGCGGCGATAGATCAACTTCATCAGGGTGTCCGTGTGTCAGCCCAGGCCAGCAGCCCGATCAGGGCCGCGCCCAGCAACAGCAGGGCAGCAAAGGCAAAGGAACTCCACCAGCCGGCATGGTCGAACAGCATACCGCCAATCGCGGCACCCAGGGTGATGGCTAACTGGATGATGGCAACCTGCAGACCACCACCCGCCTCCGCCTCTTCCCTCAAGGTTCGCGCCAACCAGATGCCCCAACCGACAGGGGCCGCCGTACCGACGAAGCCCCAGACCACCAGCAGCAATGTGACCGGCATTGTCTGGCGTCCAAAGAGGATCAGCAGCCCGGCCACGCCAGCCATGATCAGCGGAATGCCGATCAGGGTTGAATAGAGACGATGGCTCCGCATGCGGCTGATGCACCAGGTTCCCGCCACACCCGCCAGCCCCATCGACAGCAGCACCAGCGACAAGCCATTGATGGAAAAGCCGGACACCATCTCCAAGAATGGCCGCAGATAGGTGAACAGCGCGAACTGGCCCATGAACAACAACAGGGTCGCTGTCATAGCCAGCACCACCTGCCGACGGCGCAGTAAATGGAACACATGGCCCGCCCGCGCCACCCGCTGTGGCGGCAGCGACGGCAAACTTAGCCATTGCCAGCCCAGGGCCAGGATCGCCAGCGGGACCACGCAAAAGAAGGCCCCGCGCCAACCAATCATGTCGCCCAGAAAACTGCCCATTGGCGCCGAGATGGTGGCAGCGATGGCATTGCCGGCATTCAGCAGGGCAAGCCCGCGTGGCACTGCCTGTTCCGGCAGGAGGCGCATCACAATGGCCGTCGACATGGACCAGAAGCCACCAATAGCGATACCCAGCAGAGCCCGGCCCATCATCAGAACCCCATGGGACGGGGCCAGGGTGACAATGGTGCCGGATAGAACCAGCAAGAGCGAGAGCCCCGTCAGCACCAGCTTTCGATCCAGCCGCCGCGTCCAGCCTGCGATGAACAGGCTGGTCCCCACGGCAAACAGTCCTGAGATGGATATGGCCTGCCCCGCCTGTCCCTCCGTCATGGCAAGGTCAGTGGCGATAGGGGTTAACAGGCTGACCGGCATGAATTCCGATGCAATCAGCACGGAGACGCACAGCGCCATGGACAAGACCGCCCCCCAGGCGGGGGGTGGGGCGGTTAGTGCGTCGTCATAAGTCGGGTCCATGCATCACCAGTCATTCACGTCAGAGTGATGAAGGTACGCCACCTTCTTTTCATGAATTAGATCGCTAAATTCGTATGAATTTATAGGCTTGATCGATTAATGGCGATGATCACCCGGAACGCGCTGGGGGATGGGGGCGTTCCGGGCGATCACCGCCAGACCGGCAGACCTGCTTGGGTTCAGGTCAAACCGGCCTTTGACAGGGGCAGGCTGCGAATACGCCGGCCTGCCAGGACGGAAACAGCATTGGTCACGGCTGGCGGTACGGCAGGCAGACCCGGCTCCCCAATGCCCCCCATCGCAGCCCCGCTTTCGATGATCCGTACATGGACACGTGGCATGCGGTCGGGCGGCAGAATGGGATAGCCGTCGAAGTTACGCGCCTGGGGCTCGCCATTGGCATAGACCACTTCCTCCAGCAGCGTCGTGGAAAGGCCCAGAGCCACGGCGGAGTTTATCTGTGCCTCTACAATGGCGGGGTTGACGATGCGGCCGGGATCAATGGCCACCCAGATATCATGCACCACCACCTCACCTGACCGCAGAGAGACCTCGGCAATGGCGGCCGCTTCACTGCCGAACGGAGAGGCCATGGCGACGCCGCGTGCCCGCCGGCTGCCATCGGCCGCCTTAAACGGGCCACGCCGCCACCCGCCGGACAAATCCACCACCGCGTCCAGCAATGTCAGATGTCTAGGGCTGCGCGCCAGCAGGCGCCGGCGCAGGGCCAGCGGGTCCTGTCCACCAGCATCGGCCATCTCGTCAAAGAAGGTCTCATAGAAGAAATCATTCATGGAATGGCCGACAGAGCGCCAGAAGCCGATCACCGCCGGATCATCGACATGGATTTGCCCGATGCGCCGGTGGGAGATCGCATAGGGCTTTCCGGCAATACCCTCCACGGCAGAGCTATCCACCTTGTCCGGCTGCCGCCCGTACCAGCGGCCTATTGCCCCCTCGCCGACCGCCACGGCGGATAAAGCGACTGGCAGGCCCGCGTCGTCCAGCCCGGCGCGGAAGCGGGCGATGCCTGTGGGTCGCAACGCATCCCGCAGAAACTCCTCCTCCCGGCTCCAGATCAGCTTGACCGGGCGGCCCACCGCCTTTGACAGAAGGATCGCTTGCGGGAACGGGTTGGCCGACGCATACAGGAAGTGCCGTCCGAAGAAGCCGCCCAGCATTGGCGAATGGATGAACACCTTTTCGGGTGCCAGACCCGCCACTTTGGCCGCCGCCGTCTGGAACATTTCCGGTGCCTGATTGGGCAACCACAGATCCAGCGTTCCGTCCTTGTTGAAGCGCGCCAGGGCCGACGGCGGCTCCAGTTGCCCATGGGCCAGATGCGGTGCCTCATAGGTGGCTTCCACCACCCGTGCGGCACCACGCAACCCGGCAGCCACATCGCCCTCCGTCTCAAAGGCGACGCCATCGCCTACCATGGACGTCAGTTTTGACCGGTGCGCCTGGCTGGAGAAGTCGGCAGGCATCACGACCGCGCCGGCCGGCTCTGCCCAGGTCACGGCCAGGGTCTCCACCGCCCGCCGGGCCCGCCACCAGCTATTGGCCAGGACGGCCACGGCGCCAGGCAACCGGTGGACTGAATGCACGCCCGGCATGGCGCGCACGTCCGCTTCGTTCGTCAGGCTGGCAGGTTCAAGTCCAAGACGGGGCGCATGCTGAACAGCGGCATGCAACATGCCCTTCACCGACAGGTCGATGGAATAACGGGCCTGTCCCGTTGATTTCTCCAGGACATCCAACCTGGCGATTGGCTTGCCGATCCAGCGGAAATCAGCGTTGGATCGCAAAGGGGCATCGGATGGGACCGGCAGCTTCGCCGCTGCCGCCGCAATGGCACCATAGTCCAGGGTACGGCCGCTGCTGGCATGTATCACCTGCCCCGGCTTGGTCGACAAAGACGCGGCGGGCACACCCAGACGCTGGGCAGCCGCCTGTATCAGCATCAGCCTTGCAGCCGCCCCCAAACGCCGCAACGTATCGTAGCTCATCCGTACTGACATGCTGCCGCCCGTGAAGCGGGCACCCATGGTCAGCAGATAATCCGGACCCGGCGGGGCGCATTCCACGATGAATTGGGCGGGATCGACATCCAGCTCCTCGCCAACGATCTGGGCCATGGCGGTGAAGATGCCCTGGCCACCCTCGATGAAGGGGCTGCGGAACAGCACTTTATTATCGGGCCTGATTTCCAGGAAGGCGCTGACCCTGGTGCCGGGCACGATCTTTCCTGCTTGGGCCCGTGTATTGCCCATCGGCAGAGCGACGCTGAGAACCAGGGCGCCCGCACCAGCGCCCAGAAATCCCCGCCGTGACAGTTTTGCTGGCTGATCCGGCCCAGGTCCCCCCTTAGGCGCGAAGCGACGCATCATCATGATTTCACCCCGGCCACGTCACGGACGGCCGCGGCGATGGCATTGTAGGTGCCGCAACGACACAGATTGACCATCGCCGCCGCGATTTCCTCCTCGCTGGGCTTTTCGGATTGCTTGAGAAGGGCAGTTGCCGTCATCACCTGACCGGACTGGCAGTAGCCACATTGCGGAACCTGATGTTTGACCCAGGCTTCCACCACCCTGCGGCCAACGGGATCATCACTGACGGCTTCGATTGTCGTTACGGCTGCTCCAACCACAGCCTCGACGGGCGTCACACAGGACCGCGTCACCTGCCCGTCAACCAGCACGGTGCAGGCACCGCATTGCGCCAGACCACAGCCATATTTGGTGCCCGTCATGCCCAGTTCGTCGCGCAGCACCCACAATAATGGTGTATCGGGCTCGATCTCGACCTGTTTTCTGTGGCCGTTGATGATCAGTTCCATGGTCACTCCCAGGGGACGGCACAGAGACAGTGCCTTTTCAGCTTCCTGAGGATAGCCCGGTGCCGTTATGCCGATTAGCTGGCCATGCCCTCTTGCATTTATCGAACTGGCCCATAAATCTAAGCGCCTTACCAAAGGGACAGGGCCGTGGCGAAAGAGGATTTCAACAATCTGCTCTGGTTCCTCGCGGTGGCAGAGGAACGCAACTTCACCCGCGCGGCGGCAAAGCTTGGTGTCTCCCAATCGACGCTGAGCCATACGATCAAGCAACTGGAAAGCCGTATGGGCATCCGTTTGCTGACCCGGACCACGCGCAGCGTGGCCACGACGCAGGCAGGCGAACGCCTGCGCCTGTCACTGGCGCCACGTATATCGGAGATTGAGGCTGAGATTGCCGCCCTGATGGAGTTTCGCGACAAACCCGCCGGCCGGGTTCGCATCACCCTATCCGATCATGCGCTGAACAGCGTGGTCTGGCCAAAGCTGAAACCTGTTCTTGCCCAATACCCGGATATCGCACTGGAACTTTCCGTCGATAACGCTTTACGAAACATCGTAGAAGACGGGTTCGATGCGGGTATCCGTTTGGGAGAGCATGTCGAGAAGGACATGATTGCCGTGCGCGTGGGATTAGATTGGCGGTTGGTGGCCGTAGCTTCACCACGTTACTTACTGTCCCGCACGCCGCCGCTACATCCCCATGATCTTATCCATCATGACTGCATAAACATGCGGCAATCGACCATGGGTGGTCTTTATGCATGGGAATTTGAGAAGGATGGGCAGGAACTGCGTGTCCGGGTGGATGGGCAACTGACGTTCAACACCAGCTACGCCATGATTGATGCAGTGCTGAATGGTTTTGGCATTGCCTATGTACCGGAAGATATGGTGGCGCAGCATATCGCCACGGGTGACCTGAGCCTTATTCTGGATGACTGGTCACCCCATTTTCCAGGATATTTTCTCTACTATCCAAGCCGTTATCAGAACCTGCCCGCCTTTCGCGTAATTGTAGACGCCTTAAAGCTGGCTGTATCTTAGTGCCCAACCCGCCAACATCATCGTCTATGAGCAGAGACCACCGGTTTGTCCTTGGGGTTGACCAGGGTTCAAGAGCTATTCATGCCCAATATCGTATGCGTGGACCGCAACCGCATTCATCCCAGGGGGCGAAAAGGCTAGATCGAGAAGGACCAGATCAACGGCAATCGCATTGCGAATAATTCTCAAATACGTTAGAAGTTTGATGCAGACGGTGCCAAGTGGCACCTTTCGCTCGGGTGCGGTCTTTCGCGCCTGCGGCGCAATTGGCGTTCAGGGAATGGGATAGGTCTATGGGGCGCCAGGATGCGTCGGGTCTGATTGCTGCGTTCCAGCAGCATTATCGCGATCTTCTGCGTTTCCTTGCGCGTCGTACCGGCGACGCTGAGCGGGCCGCCGACATCGCTCAGGAAACGTACATCCGCCTTAATGCCATCGCACCGGAAATGGCGGGGGTGGAGAATCGCAAAGCCTATATTTACCGGATCGCAGGCAACCTTGCGATTGACGCCGTGCGTCGGGAAAGCCGGGAAACCGCATGGCTTGTGGATGAGACCCCCGACGATATGATCGCTGATCCTGCGCCCTCGCCCGAGCGTGTCGCCATTGACCGGGATCGGCTCCGGCTCTTTGAGGAAGCGCTGGATGCCTTGCCGCCTAAGCCCCGTCTGGCCTTGCTGATGTTCCGCGTGGATGGGCTCAGCCATCGGGAAATCGCCGAACGTCTTGGTGTATCGGAAAGCATGGTCGCTAAATATATCGGACAGGCGCTTCGCCATTGTCGGGATCGCCTTTGGATGAGCGACTGAAAATAATCGCCTTCCAAACGCTGCAAATTTGCGGTAGCGGAATCGTCTCTGTTTATGAGGGAAGCTGATTTTCCTGAATCGGAGATATCATTGGCGCCTTTTCACCTTTCCAGGCCCCCACGATGAGCAAAAACCGGCGCAGCGGCGACCGGCTCTCCCCGCGCAATGTCGCACTAAGCGATGAGGCAATCGACTGGATCGTGCGCCTGGGCTCTGGGTCGGCCACCGCAGCCGATCACGCTGCCTTCCAGGAATGGCACAGCCGCTCCCCGGCCCATGCCGAAGCCGCGATTGAAGCCGCAGCCATGATGGAAGGCATTGGCGCGACGCGGCAAGCCGAGATCTACCGCGAGATTGGTACGGCGTTGCGGCCGCCAGCGCGTCCGTTGCCCCGCCGTTATCTGCTGGCCGGCGCCGCCGCAAGCGTGGCCATAGCAGGACTGGTCGGCAGCGGTACGTTTGGACCAGCCGTCGGCTTCTTTTCCGATTACGCGACCGGTGTCGGCGAACGCAAGCGCGTGGTGCTGACAGACGGATCCATTGTCTGGCTTAACAGTTCCACCGCACTATCAACCGATTTTACAATTACCGAGCGCCGGCTAACCCTCCATGCCGGTGAGGCATTGTTCGAGGTGGCGAAGGATAAGGCCCGCCCTTTCACCGTAATGTCCGGTACGGGAGAGGCCCGTGCGGTCGGAACGGTCTATGCGGTGCATCGTCGGGGCGGGATCAGTGAGGTCATCGTGACCGAAGGCATTGTAGAAGTTGGCAACGGTTCGAACGTCACGCGTCTGACCGCCGGACAGCAGGTCGCCTATGGCGAAGGATTTGTGAGCAGGGTGGGTTTGGTCGATGGCGAAGCCCTGACGGCCTGGTCACGCGGCAAGCTCGTTTTCAACCGCCGTCCGCTTGCCGATGTCGCGGCGGAGTTGGAACGCTATCAGCATGGCGCCATCATCATCCGCGATGACAGGCTAAAACGCCTGGAGGTGACAGGCGTGTTCGATCTTGATGATCCCGCGGCGTTACTGCGGGCCATTTCCGCCACCATCAACGTCCCCGTTACGCGATTGCCTTTGCTGACAATTATCGGCTGACCCCCAAGCCTGTTCTTTTTTTCATTTTTCTGCATTTTTGCGCTGCAAGTCGGTGCATCGAGTTTCAAGACGTGACGCTGGCTTATGGGACACGCCCTGTGCTGCAGGGGCTAAGCTTGGCCGTGCCCGCAGGGAGCATCACAGCGCTGCTCGGCGGCAATGGCGCAGGGAAATCCACGACGCTCGCCGCCCTTCTCGGCTTTGTGCGCGTTCAACGCGGGACCATCGGCGTATGCGGCACTGATCCGGGCGCCGAGCCAGACACGGCCCGGCGGCGCATCGCCTATCTGCCGGAGAATGTTGCGCTTTATGAACATCTGAGCGCGGTGGAAAACGCTGAGTATCTGCTGGCGCTGTCGGGTGAACGGCATCATCGCGCTGCCATCACTGATGCGTTTAGTGCTGCCGGCCTTCAAAAGCAGGCCTGGGATCAAAGGCTCAGCGGCTTTTCAAAGGGGATGCGCCAGAAGGTGGCGATCTCCGTCGCCCTGCTGCGGCAAGTGCCGGTTCTGCTGCTGGATGAACCGACCTCCGGTCTCGATCCCCGCGCGACCGCCGATTTCAATGCGCTGGTTACCCAGGTCCGCGAGCGCGGAACCGCGGTGCTGATGGTGACCCACGACCTGCTCTCGGCCGCAGATGTCGCCGACCGGATCGCCTTTCTTGAAGCCGGGCGCGTCACGGATGATGTGGCGGCGAGCGGGCCGGAACGATTTGATGTGCGCGCCCTCCACGCCCGGTTCCAGAGTGGCGCGCAGGGGTCGACAACATGAAGGCGACAACCCTCATTGCCCGTGACGAGCTGCGGCTGATGGCGCGCAACCGCGTCGCGGTGATTGCCTTCACATTGCTGGTGCTGCTGACCTTCGTGGCGGTGCTGAGCAGCTGGTCACATCAGCGCGAAATTGCCGAGCTTCGCCAGCGCCACGCAGCGATAGCCGAGGCTGCGTTCAAGGCCCAGCCTGATCGCCATCCGCATCGGGTGGTGCATTATGGCACCTTCATCTTCCGACCGCTGGGACCGCTGGCTGCCTTTGATCCCGGTGTCGATGCCTTCACCGGCAACAGCATGTTCCTGGAAGGGCACCGGCAGAATACCGCCAATTTCGGCGATGTGCGGCAAAGCTCCTTGCTGATCCGCTTCGGTCAACTCACACCCGCTTTTGTGCTGCAAGTAGTGGCGCCGCTGCTCCTGATTTTTCTGGGCTACGGTGTCCTTGCCCGCGAGACCGAGCGGGGCACGCTGCGTGTGCTGATGCTGCAGGGGGCGAGCCGAGGCCAAATTGTGCGCGGCAAGCTTGCAGCACTCGGCCTTGTGGCGCTGCTCGCCGGATTGCCGGCGATGGTCGGCTTCGGCCTCATCGCCGGGCAGCCGGGCGCGCTCGTACTGCCCATGCTGATGATTGCGCTCGACTATCTTGCCTATCTTGCGCTGTGGGTTGTCGCCATCCTGCTCGTATCCGCTTTGGTCCGGCATAGCCGCGACGCGCTGCTGGCCCTGGTCGCGGTTTGGGCGGTGGTCGCAATATTGCTGCCACGTGTGGCACCGGATGTGGCGAACGCAGCGGTGCCGCTTCAGAACCGCCTGCAGACCGATGTGGCCATTGCCCGCGACCTGCGCCAGATGGGCGACAGCCACAATCCCGATGATCCGCACTTTGCCAAATACAGGCAATCGGTGCTCGATCAATATGGGGTGAAGACCGTCGGGGAGCTGCCGATCAACTATAAGGGATTGCTGAGCATAGAGGGGGAGCGGCTGACCTCCTCCCTGTTCGACCGCTATGCTGGCGAGAGTTACGAAGCACAGGTGCTGCAGAACCGTCTGGTCGAGGCAACGGGTGTGCTCAGCCCCACCATTGCGATCCGCGCCTTGTCGATGGCGGCGGCGGGCACCGACTTTGCCGGCCACCGACGCTTTCTTGAACAGGCGGAGGCCTACCGCTACGCGCTGGTCCAGCGGCTCAAAAAGCTGCAGGCCGACGATGTCAGTTACGCCGACGACACTGCAAGGGATATGGAAGCGCGGCAGCGCACCCGCGTATCGTCACGCAACTGGCAGGAAATGCCCGACTTCACATTCGTCGCGCCGAACGGGACAACATTAGCCAGAGCCGCCCTGCCGGACCTAGCCATTGTTATCGGCTGGCTGGTGTTGGCCACGCTGCTGCTGGCTTTGGCCACCCGCCATCTGGGAGAGCGCCGATGAGTGTCGTTGCGCATGAACTTCGTTTGCTGTTGCGCCAGCGGCTGACCATCGTCGCCCTCGCACTTCTCGCCCTGCTCACCATCGCTGCCCTTGCCGCCGGCATGGTGGAGGTCGCGCGCCAACGCGCCGCCATCGCCGCGATCCCCACGGCACAAGCCCACGATATCGGTGCCATTGCCACCTGGGTTGATGCGTCCAAGGATGCCGGCAGTGCCGCCTATTACAGCTTCCACCCAACCTGGGATGCGCCGTCGCCGCTTGCCTTTGCGGCACTGGGGATGCGCGACGTGTCGCCCTATATCCTGCGGGTCCGCGCCCTGGGGCTCGAGGCGCAGATCTACGATGGTGACACGTTCAATCCCGAGTTGGCATTGCCCGGCCGGTTCGATTTCGCGTTCGTCCTGATCTTTCTGGCACCGCTATTCGTCATTGCCCTGTTCCACGATCTCATCTCGGGCGAACGTGAGGCCGGGCGACAACGTACGCTCGACGCGCTTCCACTTGGCGGCAAGGTCTTATGGCGCCGGCGCACACTTCTACGTCTCGCCCTTCTGTGGGTGATCCTCGGCGTGCCCTTTGCCAGCGCCGCCACGTTGGCAGGGGCGAGTTCGGGCGCGGTTCTGGCGGTGTTGGCGCTGATTGGTGCTTACCTGCTGTTCTGGGTGGGCGTGGCCGCGCTGATCAGCCGGCTATGCTGGAGCTCGGTTGCCAATGCAGCCACGCTGGCTGCCATCTGGCTGGTATTGGTGCTTATCATCCCGACGCTGGCGAATGTGGTCATTAATCAGGCCATTCCTGTCAACCAGGGGGCGGAGATCGCACTGGCGCAGCGCGAGGCGGTGAACCGGGCCTGGGACATCCCCCGCGAAGAAACGATGCAGCGCTTCTATGCCAACCACCCGGAATGGGCGGATTCACCCCCGCTCGGCCCCCAGTTTCATTACAAATGGTATCTCGCCTTCCATCAGAATGGCGATGAAAGCGTTGGTGATCAGGTGCGGGCTTATCGCTCCGGGTTGGAACGGCGCGACGCCGCCGGACGCGCCCTGGGCTGGGTCCTCCCGTCGGTCGGTGTGCAGGTGCTGCTGACGCGGCTGGCCGGTACCGACCTTGCCGCACAGCTTGCCTATCAGGATCGCATCCGCGCCTTCCACACCCGCCTGCGCAATTTCTACTATGGTTATCTCTTCTACGATCGTCCGTTCGGGAAGGAGGATTTCGACCAGGCACCCAAGTTTGAGGACACGCCTGGTGGGTAATGGCGGCCAGATGACCTTGAGAATGTGGCCCGGCTGCAAGCGCAGCTCCCCTCGTGCCGAGGGCCGAAGCCCTCCGCACGAGGCCAACCCAAAGGGTGGGAAGCAACCAGCAGTTCCTCTTCAGCCCGAATCTGGCTGAAGAAATCATCCGACTGCATGCAGCACATTATTATATTTACGATAGGTTATAACGTAACATATGGTGCGCGCCGCTTTTGATATCCGTCATGGAAACGGCTGACCTGCCATGAATATGCACCGCTTCGCCATCCCGACCCGCCTCGGCGCCCCGCTGCTGGGGCTGCTCTTGTCCACAACCTGTCTGGCTGCCGCCGCGGATCCGGCACTGTCGCCAGAGATTGTGGTAACCGCCACGACCACGCCACACACCACGGTCACCAGCCCGGCCACCGTCAGCGTCATCGGCAAGGAGGAACTGGCGAAGCGACCGGTGCAAGATCTGGCCGATGCCGTACGTCGCACGCCGGGCGTGACCCTGACGGGTGTCGGCATGACACGGCGCGGCATCGCTCTGCGCGGCCTGTCGGAGGAACATACGCTGACGCTGGTGGATGGCCGCCGCGTGAACGTCGCGTCAGCCGCCATGGCCCATGCCGATTTCGACCTGAACTGGGTACCGGTGGAGGCGATCGAGCGGATTGAGCTTGTGCGCGGACCACTCTCCTCCCTCTACGGCTCGGAAGCCCTGGGCGGGGTGGTCAATGTCATCACCCGCAGCCCGACCGACCAATGGCAGGGCGTGTTCCAGGCCAATGGCGGCTTGCGGGAGGATGGCAAGGGCGGCGCCACCCATCAGGTGGGCGCCTGGATGGCCGGCCCCCTGGTCCAGGATATCCTGGGCATCAGCCTGTCCGGCCGCCTGAACCGCCGCCAGAACACCCCCGACGCCACCGAACCACGCCTCACCGCCCTGGAAGGTCGTGACAGCCTGTCAGGCAGTGCCGCGCTGAGCTTCACACCCGACGCGGCCCAGCGCATCGACCTGACCTATGACCGGGGGGACGAGGAACGCTGGCGCAATGCCCAGCAGGCTGGTTCCCAGCCCTATTTCTACGAATATGTCGATAACATCGACCGGGAACAGGTGTCGCTCAGCCATAAGGGCGACTGGGACTGGGGTAAGACGCAGCTTCGCGCCTACCGCTCCCGCCTGGATCGGGAGAATAGCCGCTCGCGGGGTGCCGCTACCCAGCCCAGTCGCCTGACCGATGATATCGTCGATGGCCATGTCAGCGTACCGCTGTTCGGCAACCATCTGCTGACCGCCGGCGGCGAATGGCGGCGAGAGGAGTTGCGCGACAGCACAGTCAATGCCAGTGCCGAAGCGGAGACCGAGCATGCCGCCCTGTTCCTGCAGGATGAAATCGGTCTGGCCGATGGCGTGTCACTGGTGCTGGGCAATCGCGCCGACCATCATGAGGAATATGGCTGGCAGCACAGCCCGCGCGCCTATCTCACCTATGCCGTCACCGAAAATCTGACGGTCAAGGGCGGTGCCGGGCGCGGTTTCAAGGCGCCAAGCCTGAAAGAACTGTCACCGGGCTATTCGGCCGTGGGCGGCGGCGGGCAGTTCACCATCGTCGGCAATCCCGACCTAGATCCCGAGATCAACACCAGCTACGAGATTGGCGCCGAATATCGGCCCGGTATCTGGGCCCTGCGCGGCACCTTGTTCCAGAACGACCTGAAGGATCTGGTCCAGACGCTGTGCATCAGCGCCTGCGGTCGGCGCGGGCAGGAGCGGCGCACCTATCAGAATATCGACCGCGCCCGCATCCGGGGCGCGGAACTGGGCGGTGAGGTGACGCCGGTGGAGACGCTGACCTTGTCCGCCAATTATACCTGGATGGTGACGGAGAACCGGGTCACCGGCCTGTCGCTGGCCGAACGGCCGCGCCATGCCGGCAATGTCTCGGCCGAATGGACGCCGGTGGCGGCGGTGACAGCGCGGGTGCGCGGCGAATATGTTGGGCGGCAGACGGTCTATAGCAGCAATGTCGCCAATATCCTGCCCGACTATACGCTCTGGTCGCTGGATGTCTCATGGCGCCTGACCGACCGCGTCACCCTGCGCGCCAATGTGGAGAATATCGGCGACGAGGAACTGGCCGCGCAATCCGCCCTCTATTCCTATGCCGAGCCGGGGCGCAGCTATAATCTTGGCCTGTCGGTGAACTTCTGATGCGCCGGGCCGTCCGGTTCTGGCTTGCGCTGCTGATGCTGGCTGTTGCGGCACCGGCGGGCCTATGTGCCGACCAGCCCCTGGTTCGCATCATCACCAGCGATTTCGTGCTGCCCGGCAAGATCAACCGGCTGGCCGACATTGGCGCGGCGCATGGCGTGAAGGTGGAGGGGCTGTGGGTGGAAAACGCCACCGGCAACCCCGCAGACTGGCTGGCCGGGGCTGATCTGGTCATCATTGATGCCCCGCGGGGCAATGACATGGCCAAGGTCCGTGACCGGCTGGGGCCCGTGCTGGAGAGCACGCCCACCCCCTGGCTGCGCGTGGGCGGCGGCCCGCCGGGCGCCGGCAACCTGCCGCCGGACCAGGCGCCGACCCTGATCGCCTATTACGCCAATGGCGGGCCGGTGAATATCGGCCATCTGTTCGCCTTTGTCGCGGCAAGGGCGAAGGGGCTGTCCGGCCCGCCCCTGCCAGAACCGGAACGGCTGCCCAAAGCGGGTTTCTATCACGCCGCCGCGCCCGCACCTTTCCCTGACGCGGCAAGCTATCTCGCCTGGGGTCAAGCGCGTTGGCCCCGGCAAGCCCCCCGCGTGGCCATCGCCATCAATACCGGCATGCTGTCGGGCATGCAGACGGCGATGGTCGACGGGCTGGTCGCGAAGATGGAGAAAGCCGGTCTCGCCCCCCTGCCCTTCTGGTTCGAGGCCGGCAAGGAGGATGGCTTGACCAGTCTGCTGGCCCCGGCCGGGATCGACGCCCTGGTCAACCTGACCCATATGCAGAATGGCAGCGCGCGGGCGGCGGAATTGCTGACGCTGGACGTCCCCGCCCTTCCCGCTTTCACCTGGCAGGAAGGGGACGAGGCGAGCTTCCAGGCGGCCACCAGCGGCATCCAGGCCGGCACCATGGCTGCCTTGCTGACCGTGCCGGAGTCCTGGGGCATGGCCGACCCCCTGGTCATCGGCGCGTTGCGCAATGGCGAGCCGGTGCTGATGGAGGCACAAGCCGACACCCTGATCGCCAAACTGGTCCGGCTGGCGATCCTGCGCGGCAAACCGGCAGCCGACAAGCATCTGGCCCTGATGTTCTGGAACCACCCGGAGGGGGAAAAGAATATCAGCGCCTCGAACCTGAACATTCCGCGCAGCCTGGAACATCTGACGACCGCCCTGAAACAGGCAGGATATCGGGTGGAAACGCCTGACGAGGCCACCCTGACCGAAAAGGCGCAGGCCATGCTGGGTGGGCTTTACCGGCCCGAGGCGGAGTTGTCGGGCCTGCTGGACAAGGGATTGGCGCAGGCCCTGCCGCTGTCCGTGTATCAATCCTGGTTCAATAACATTCCGATATCGCAACAGCAGGAGATCACCCGTACCTGGGGTGCCGCCAGCCAGCATTGGGCGCTGCGCAATATCAAGGGCGAGCTTGCCTTCATCATTCCGGTAGCGAAACTGGGCAACCTGACGCTGATGCCGCAGCCGCCGCGCGCTGGCAGGCCCGGCGCCTCCTATCATGATACCAAGGTGCCGCCCGACCATTTCTATCTGGCGGCATATCTATGGCTGCGGCAGTCCGGGGCTGATGCGCTGATCCATTTCGGCACGCACGGGACCCAGGAATGGACGCCCGGCAAGGACCGGGGCCTGTCGGTCAGTGATTATCCGTTCCTGACTGTGGGCGACCTGCCCGTCTTCTACCCCTATATCCAGGATAATGTGGGTGAGGCGATGCAGGCCCGCCGCCGTGGCCGCGCCGTCACCATCAGCCACCAGACCCCGCCCTTCGCCCCGGCAGGGCTCTATGATGAACTGCGCGACCTGCACGCGCTGGTGCATGAATATCAGCAGTTGGAGGAAGGGGCAGTCCACGACGCCACCGCCGCCCGCATCCGTGACGCCGTGACGGCGGCCCACATGGACAAGGATCTTGGCTGGGATGCCGCGCGCATGCAGGCCGATTTCCCCGGGTTCATGAATGTCCTGCATGACCATTTGCATGTCCTGGCCCAGGATGCGCTGCCCCTGGGCCTGCATGTCTTCGGCAAGCCGGCCAATCCCGACCACCGCCTGTCGACGGTGATGCAGCAATTGGGACCGGATTTCTACCGCCTAGCCAGCGGAGAGCCGGACGAACTGTTTGCTGGCGATTACAGCCAGTTGCAGCAGGTGGCGCCCTATCGGCTGCTGAAGGCCCATCTGCGCGACGGCGTGGCGGTAGACACGATCCCGGATGCCGGCCTTCGCACGCAGGTGGAACGGGCCATCGCGCTGGACCGCAACCTTGCCCAGACCGGCGAGGTGGAAGCCCTGCTGGCCGGGCTGGCTGGTCGGCTGATGCCGCCGGGGCCGGGTGGCGACCCGATCCGCAATCCTGACGTGCCCAGCGGCCGCAACCTCTATGCGTTCGAACCCAACAAGCTGCCGACCCGCAGCGCCTATGCGGCGGGGGAGAAGGCGCTTGCCGACCTGATCGCGGCCTATCAGGCCGAGCATCAGGGGGAAATCCCCACCAAACTGGCCTTCACCCTGTGGTCGTCGGAGGCGATGCGGCATCTGGGCGTGGTGGAAAGCCAGATCCTGTGGGCCATGGGCCTGCGCCCCGTCTGGGACCAGGGCGGGCGTGTAACAGCGATCGAGATTATTCCCTCCGCTGAGCTGGGCCGCCGGCGCATCGACACCGTGTTGCAGATCACCAGCGTCTATCGTGACCAGTTCGATGGCTTCATGCGCCTGTTGGCCGACGCTATCGACCGGCTGGCGGCGCTGGAGGAGCCCGGCAATGTGATTGCCGCCAACAGCAGCGCGCTGGCCGCCGATCTGATGAAGGGCGGCATGGCGGAAGCCCGAGCCCGCCAACTGGCCGCCCTGCGGCTGTTCAGCAATGAACCGGGAGATTACGGTTCCGGCCTGCCCGATGCGGTTCTGGATTCCACCAATTGGGAACAGGAATCAGCCCTGGCGGAAACCTTCCTGAACCGCCTGCAATATGCCTATGGCGCCGATGAGTGGGGCGTGAAGCTGGAGGGTACCAACCTGTTCGCCCGGCAATTGACGGGGGTGCAGGCGGCCGTGCTGTCACGTTCATCCAAGCTGCACGGCATCCTGTCCACTGACCACCCGTTCGAATATCTGGGCGGCCTGTCCTTGGCCGTGCGGCATCTGGATGGGCAAAGCCCGTCGCTCTATATCGCCGACCTGCGCAACCCTACCGCCCGCATAACCGGTACCGCCAGCTTCCTGGCGGATGAGTTGCGAACCCGCTACCAGAATCCGCACTGGATCAAGGCGATGCAGGCCGAAGGCTATGCCGGCGCGCTGGAGATGCTGAATGTCGCCAACAATCTGTTCGGCTGGCAGGTCACCGATCCTGACAGCGTGCGGGCCGATCAGTGGCAGGCCTTCCACGACACCTATGTCATGGACCGGCGTGAACTGGGCCTGAACGAATGGTTCGCCGCCAATAACCCGACCGCCCAGATGCAGCTTGTCGAGCGGATGGCGGAGGCGATCCGCAAGGGCTATTGGGATGCTTCCGCGCAGACCCGCGCCGAACTGGCGCAGCGCTGGCAGGAACTGGCCGCCACCGCCGGCACCCAGGCGACGGCGGACCGGACCCGTGAATTCATCGAAAGCATTGCCGCCGGCTTCGGCCTGGATGCCGGCCAGACGGGCGGCGCCACGACCAGCGGGGACCTGGAGAGCGTCCAGGGCCAGGTGATGCGGCAGGTGCAACCCGACGAGCCGGGCGGCGAGCCCCCGCCCTGGCAACGCTGGGCCGGCTTTGCCCTGCTGGCGGGGCTGATCCTGGCCGGCGCCATGCGTCAGCGACACATCAATGCGTTGCGTGTTTGAGGAGTGATCATCAATGAATGTGTTGGAAGCCGGGCTTTACGATCTGGCGGGTCTGTTCATGGTCCCGGTCATGCTGCTGATCCTGGCGGCGCTGGCCTATGCCTTCCTGGCGCTGGGCGGCTTTGGCATGGAGGCGTGGCAGCGCCTGCGCGGCCGCCACCATTCCGCCCTGTCGGCCTATCAGGCCAAGACCGGGGCGGCTTCGGACGATCTGGAACTTTGGATCCAGAAGCGGCTGGAATGGGTGCGCATCGTGTCGCGCACGGCACCGATGCTGGGGCTTGTCGCCACCATGATCCCCATGGGCCCGGCCCTGCTGGCGCTGACCCGCAATGAGGGGGCGACTATGGGCGAAAATCTGGCCGTCGCCTTTGCTGCCGTGATCCTGTCGCTGGTGGCGGCCAGCATCTGCTTCTTCATCCTGACCATCCGCCGCCGCTGGCTGCTGGAGGAACTGCGCCAGATCGAACGGGCGGGGGGCAAGTGATGCGCTTTCTGGAAGGGGATGAGGCGGACGATCCGCTGCTGTCAGTCGTGAACCTGATCGACCTGTTCCTGGTGGTCATCGCCGTGCTGATGATCGTGATCGTGCGCAACCCGCTGAACCCGTTCAGCCAGGATAAGGTGACGGTGGTCGAAAATCCCGGCACGCCGGAAATGCGCATCACCATAAAGGATGGCCAGGAATTGATCCGCTATGACAGCACAGGCCAGATCGGCGAGGGCAAGGGCGTCAAGGCCGGCATCACCTATCGCCTGCCCGATGGACGCATGATCTATGTGCCGGAGGGAGAACAAGAAACGGAAAAATAATTCCTGACTGGCCATTTCAGCCGTTTAGTCAGCGGACATTTGTATCAGTGACGCCTCCATATCAGCTTTGCTGACACATCATCTTCGCAAGGGAACGGAGCAGCGCTGATTGGACACGAGAAAGCCGGATCATCGAGACGGATGCGGAGAAAAGAAAGGCTTGCATCGTTATCGGTTCCGGCCTCCCAGGCGTCCCCAATGTGATGGTGGCCCAGTAGAAGGCGGTAGGCCGGTGCAGAAGGATTGTCGCGGCCGTCGTTCGGGACCAGCCGTACTTTGGCATTGATGGTCAGGGTCCGGATGGTTCCGGTCCAACCGCCATCTTTGGACTGCGTGAACTTGCCAATGGTTGCAATGGCTTAGTCCTCCGGCTCTTTAGGGTTCAGACTCAATCAGGTCCAGTACGCCACGATGGTTGCAATTGCGAGGGTGGAAAGGAAGTTTCTGGCGAGCTTGTCGTATCGGGTGGCGACGCGGCGGAAATCCTTGAGGCGGCAGGAGACGGCCTCGACCCTCCATCGGAACTTGTACCGGACCCTGTCGAAGCGGATGGGCTTCTTGCGTGACTTTCTTCCAGGAATGACAGGCTTTGCGCCCTTCTCCTTGATCTTGGCCAGCAGTTTGTCGCTGTCATATCCCTTGTCAGCCAGGACATAGCGGCAATCCTTGACCTCGGTCAGCAGGGTCTCGGCCATGGTAATGTGGGAAACGTTGCCCGCGGCACATGCAAGGCCACCGGGCGGCCGAGCGTATCCGTCAAGGCATGGACTTTTTGTGGTCTGGCCACCTCTGGAAATGCCAATGGCTTGCGCCTTGGCTCCCCTTTTCCGCCGTGAGCATACAGATGCGCCTTCACATAGCTGCGGTGATCCACTGCCTGGCGGCAAGCGCCTGCAATATCCGGTGCCAGTGCTTGCGACCAGACCAGCGGTTGAAGCGATTGTAAACCGTGGTCGGCGGGTCATATTCCGACGCGCAGTCCTTCCAGCGGCAGCCGCTCTTGAGTACATGAATAATCGCGCTGATAATCCGACGGTCATCAACACGCGGCGCCCTAACGGTATGGCGGGGAAGGTGTGGCTCAATCGCCGCCCACGCTTCATCCGAAAGCCAGAAAATCTCCCGCACTCAATCCATCCAACGCGTTAAACACACCTTGGAATCACATTCTAACAGCAATTTCAATGCTCTGTTCTGGTTCTGACCCTAGGACTTTTGAATGTCATCCGCCGTTGTCCGCGCGAGAGAAGGTGGAACGGTATTGTCGATAAGCCTGCGCCGCAGCAGCTTAAACCAACCCAAAAAGACAGCTTTCAGGAATTTTCTGATTCTATACAAACCCATTAAATAGAATATAATAGTGATATATTTTCAACTAAAAATGTATGATATAGGATCAATGCTGAACTGAGACCGGAAATGCGTCATTTGGCATCGGGGGACGCCGTTGCGGCGTTACGATCTTGAGAAGTGGAACGTCGTCTGCGCACCCGGTGCGTGTTCTCCTGACGCTGGCAGACGCCCCCATTCGGAGCGAAATCACCGCGGCGGTCAAAAACATCGCCCATATTGACCTTGTTGGCGTCGCTGGTTCGTTAAGGCAGGCTCGCTCCTATTGTCTCCTGCATGATCCTGACGTGCTTGTTATCGATCTGGATATGCCCGACGGCAGCGGTCTTGACCTGATACGCGAATGCCGAAGACTCTCTGCGACAATGGAAATAATGGTCATTTCACCGGTTGCGGATGATTTAACAGTCCTTGCCGCGATTGAGGCCGGGGCGACAAGCTATCTTGACCAGACCTTCCGGGCCGTCGACCTGATCGCTGCCATTGATAATCTCAGCCATGGTCATTCGCCAGTGACGTCTGCGGTTGCCCGTATCATGATCCGACGCATTCAGCAGATGGCTCCGCCGGCCACGGAGAAACGCGCGATATCTGCCATCACTGACCGGGAACGTGACGTCCTATGGGGGTTGGCAAAGGGATATCGGTACTCGGAAATTGCAACCATACTGAGCATCACGAAGCATACGGTCATTTCACATGTGAAAAGCATATGTCGAAAACTACAGGTTAACTCTAGAAGCGAGGCTGTATTCGTGGCGATAAGTCAAAATATAATATATATCAAAAACTAAATTTGAATAAACATTTAATTTACCATCGAATTTTTCAAATATCATTTTATTTTATTTGGAAAATTAATTATTTTTCAAAATATATTTGTATTTACATACATATATGAATCTAAAAATCTATAACTAGAATATTTAAAATAGTGATTTTACGGTTAATTATAAGTCAATCCCTCTAACATGGGATGCGCGTGCGGGTCTCCGGAGAGATATTTCCAAAGGATTGTACAGTCCGATTCCGTTCAGAAAATGCCTGCCACTTCCGCAAACTTCCCTGTCATGAGGATTCCGCAATGGGCTCGAACGTCACCGCGACCAATTATCAAGGCCCCACCAGTTGGATTGTCGTTATCCAGCCGGGCCCCAACAACAACTATGCCGGCAACGCGACGCTGAGCGTCTATATGACCAGCAGCAGCACGGCGTTGACGAGCTTCACTTTTTCCGATGGCAACAACACCTGGACGTCTGGTCGCCAGGAATATGTGTCCGGCGATTACACGATGACGTTTGATCACGCAACCTGGTCGCCGCCCTATACGACCGCCTCGGGCAATGTCTCTGGCACCATCGTCATTTCCGACCTGGTCGTTAAGCAGAACCGAACCACCGTTCTGACTTTTTCCGGCACCTTGTTCCAATGGGACGTGACGGGCGCATTCAGTATTCCGGGGAACGCCGCCTAAGGTTGCCACGCCCCGGAAGCCGTACTTTGTCGCTATTGCGGCGGGGCGGGGCGTCAACTGCTCAGCTGGCCCGGGCATCTCGCTGAGGCGCAAAGCCAGCCCGACGGGCGGATTAACCGATGGTGGTCGGGTGGGGGGGGGCCGACGAACAGGTCGCCCCCCACTAAGCCGACGTTACCGATCTTGAAGCCATCCGCAGGGGAACGGCTACATGTCAATCCAGCTTGCGGTCAGCCGTGCCTGCCCCTTCCTGTATGAGCCGAGCGGGATTGCAAGCAAGGGAGATGGCTGGTTCGCATTTCTGCTCCCCCTTTCCACATCGACTCCCACCCCGTCGCTGCTGCTCAGTGACTGGACCTGGCCCGTCGGCGGCAGTTCCAACTATCCGCACTATTCGGGGATCTGGGTCTTTGCCCCTGCCCCGCCGACGAACCTGAACGCGTTCACCCGGTCATTATGGGCAAGCGACGCAGGGAAAGCCTTCATCACTGCTTCCAGCAAGACCAGCTATCTTGCCTGGTACGATCAGGCGACCCTCGAAGAGCTGGGCGAGCCCAACTATGTCTCCACGTCTATCGCAACACGGTTGCAGACGACGGGCAATACCGACCTGCCATTTGGCGGCAACTTCTCCTTCTATATCCCGCCGGGAAGCGAGATCGTGTTTGATGCGACGACCGACCTGCTGACGGTGACGGCCGCCAACCGGTACGGCTTCAATGCCGGCGCATCCACCGTCTATGGCTTTTCATCCACGCTCACCATCGGACTCGGTGCCGTCGGTGCCGGGATTATCAGGCTGAGCGGCAACCTGTCGTTCCTCGCCTCGCCGGAATATGCTAATATTGGTATCCATTTTCAGTATGGAAAATCTGACGGGTCAGTCGCCTTCCTTGACTATCCGGTCTTCGACATTCCACGCTCGCTCACCATCGCCTATGCGGTCAGCCTGGACCCTTGCGCACCGTTTGATCGAACCCGCACGCGTTTTGCCTTTGCTTCTGAAGCCGGGTCAAGTGGCGATGTGCATACCGGCCCGCTCAACAGCGGGTTTGCAACACCAACGGGACAGACGCTGCTGCTGACACCCCTGACTGGTTCAGCCCTGGTCATCCAGTCCCTTTACGGAAGCAACGGCAATAGCGCCTTCACTCCTGACGGTCCCTTCCAAGCCAGCCTGTCATCGCCGGCGTCAGACGGGTCGATTCCGTTGCTATGTGGTGCTGGCGGGCTGGAAAGCGTGCTCGGTTACGACGACATGGTCTGCGACTTCGTGGCCGGCGCCGCCTATTGCCCCTTCGATCCGACCTCCACCGGACGGATCAGTATTCTGCATCCCCTGGATGATTTGGGCGGGAGCGCCATCACGGCCTGGGTTCGGGTGATGTCGGGGGATCAAGCCGTCGCCGCCAGCTACCGCACACAATCAACCCAGTCGGCACTGTTCGAAGCCAGCGTGACAGAGGGAGATTATCTGTTCAGCAGCGTGAACCGGTCGCTTCTCAGCGCCCCGGCGCTGCCAGCCTTGCCGATCGCGCCCTATGGCTGCGCTGATACCCTGCTGACGACCGTCCCTTACACAGCGTTCCGCGCCTTTGAGACGCGGGTTCTGGCGCCATCGCGTTTAAATCATGTGCGGATGGCCGCCACCGCATCGGAAGATCGAGAACCAGCTTTGACGTCCGCGGCCACGACGGTACAGAACTGGGTGACCAATGCCGGGCTCGTGGCGGCGGCGACCGATACCGAACTGACCACGATACAGATCACCAGCACGGTGGACGCCGCCAGCGTCACCCAAATCTGGTCGATCTCGGACATTTCGACAACTTTGCAGACGGCCTTAGCCGCCAGCGAATGTTTCGTCGTTGCGACCCGCACCACGGATGATGATGGCGCGTGCCTGTTTACCACAAATGGAAGCGTTGCCTTCTATGACTGGACATTCGCGCCAATTGTCGGCACCACGCAGTTCCTGATCTTCAAATTCGCCACGGACGACATCCAGAGCCTCGCCAGTTGCCTGTCGAGTTGGACGGACGCTACCGCCTTCAACGCCGACCCGGTCGAAACGCAGAAGCGGCTTTTGACGGTGATCGACAGCATCCAAGCAGCGGCGAGTTCCGCGGACAACCAGATCGCTACCCTTTATACGACGCTGTGGAGCGCGATCAGCGATCCGGGCTGGAATGGGATCATGACCTTTTCCGTGCCGGCCGTGGCGTTGCCCGACACTGTGTCGAGCATGCTGGCTGGGCAAAGCCTGTCAGCCGTGGCGCTGGCCGTTCAAACCAACGATCTCGGCACCGATGTCGGTGGCACGGCCAGTATCACCGGTAGCGCGCCCTTCGCCGTCGTCGATACCGAAACGGATGATGCCGGCTCCTCATCGGCCAACGGGGGCGACTATGGCTACTGTCTGGATCAGTTGCTGGCCCGGTTTGACAATGACACCCTGACCAGCTTCAACGCCACCGGACGGCTGGAGATTAACAGCTTGTTTGGTGTTCCCTCCGCCCTGCAGGATGCGGGGGGAGGTGATGCGGCGACCAACATCATATCGCTTATGGGCACCTATCAGCAGCCTACGGCGGACGGATCACCTGGCTACTACGCCTTTACAGCGACCGGGACCGCAACCTTCCGCGCCGCCTACGAATATGCCACCGTAACCACCGCAGCGAAGATCCTGAACCAAGTGGAGATCGACAGCGTGCAGTTCGTGCCGGTGGACGACACGACCTCGCGCTTTTCCCTCAGCGGCTCGTTGAGCTTCTATCCACCGGATACCGGAGACAATGGGGTCGGTGAAGATTTTCCCTCCCTCTATCTGGGACCGTCGCCCACAATCGATCTTTTCAATTTCGACGCACTTGACTACAGCGATCTGGGTATCGTCATGGTCACGGTCACGGGTGGCGCTGCCAGCTATACGTTCGATGTCAGTGCAGTGCGATTCCCCACCCCGAGCGTCGGTCTGCGAACCGGTCTCGCCACCGATCTGCCCTTGACCGCAAGCGGCATCAAGGCGGCCGGAAGCATTTCAGGGCTCAACGCAATTTCGGTCAACGTCCCGACAAGTTGGACCGTCCCTGGCGATGATTTTGATTTCGCCATCGCATTCAACGTGAATCTCGGTTCACCGGGCCTGCAGGCCTCGCAGACGAGCAGCCTGACCGGAAGCTTCTATCTTGGGTGGACGGCCGATGGCAGTTACAGCCTGGGCCTCCTGATTGATGGAATTGGACAAAATTCGAGTGTCACGCTGCAAGGGGTTGCCACCCTGTCCATCGGGGCCATCGCCATTGAGGGGCTTCTGCTGACCGGCGGGGCGTCAGTCCGCACCATTCTTACCTTGCAGCAATGCTCACTGCGGTTCATGGGCGCGAATATCCCGGGCTCTGCCCAACCATTCACCATCCCGATGTTCGGAATTCCCTTCGATGGCACGCCTGGCCTCCAGGCTACCACCTTGCTGTGGTACGGTGCCGCGACGACCGCCGCCGACATCGCAATCGGCGGAGGTATCTGACGATGTATGTTCTCTACTGGAACATTCAGAATATTACGTCACAACGCTATCTGGAGCCGGGCATCCAGCACGTCATCCAGTCCTGCCTGAATTCCGGTGCCGGGCTGCCGGATATCATTGTCATCGTCGAAGTCTATTGCCGATCCGCCAACAACATCAACGGACGGATCTTCACGACCGAGGGCACCGCCGGCCTGCAATTGATCTTCGGCTGGCTGCTGGCTCAGAATCCGAACTATGCCTGTATCCCGCCGGTGACGGTCGGCTGCTTCGGCCGCTGCGAGGCGGTCGGCGTCATCTATCGCAGCGATCTCTTCCAGTTCCTGGGGCCCCATAGCTGGAGCAATCTCGGCCCGGTTCCAGCTGCGATCATGAACCTGCCTGCCGCGAATGTGCCATGGCCCTGGTACGGCATCCTGTGGGCCTATCAGCAGCGGAAAATCGCCAACCCGGCCTATCCGGTCAATCTGAACGTGGCCAATCCCATGTTCGTCCCGGAACCCTATCCCGACCCGTGGGATTTGTACGCGCCGTTCAACGTTGCCGCTCCCCTTGCGCCGACGGTCTTCTATCCCAATCCGACGGTTCCCGCGATTCCCTGGGCCGCTCTAGACTGGGGGAATTTCTATTCCGGCTTCAGGCGTTTCCCGTGGGAAGTCAGCCGATCTCCCCTGCGCTGCACCTTCGGCGACGTCGTGAACCAGCAGGTCCTCGACCTGTTCGCGCTCCACACCTCGCCTGACACGGCTGTCGAAGCCCTCGAGGAAGTTGCCCGATTGCCCGAGGTTGCCATAGACGACGGATTTTCAAAACTGATCGTCGGTGATTTCAATGTGCCGGCAACCGGCATCGGTGACGACTATGACGATTTCCGCGCGTTGAACTACACCCTGGCGCAGGAGAATAATTCCACCTTTTTCAACACGCATAACCCGCTTCCTTATCAGAATCCGGCGAGTTATCGAGGCGCCGGCCTTTATATCGACAATATGATCTACCGGCGGCTGGTGCTCGCGCCGGCCAATTTTTATGTCGTCGATCAGGTGCAGGGTACGCTGCCTTTCTGGCCAAGCCAGCTTGAGACGCCGCTCTACAACCTTGCGGGGGGTGCAAACTACACTGGGAATGGCGCTCTCGGCGCGTTCCAGTCCTGGGCCAATATCGGCCACATCGCTGTCCGTCCCGCGGTCGGCAACGCCCACATGCATTACGGCGCCTCCGATCATCTGCCGCTCGCCGCCGCCTTCGCCTACGTCTGATCCACCTCCGTCTGATCGGGGTCCCCCATGTCGATCGATACGATCTACGCCACGCTACAGGCGCAGGGTAATCCCGTCTCCCTGGACGATGCTTCCCTGGGCACAGCGGGACTGGACGCGGTGCTCGGCAGCAGCGGTTTGCCCGTGGCAATCATCGTCACCTTGCCAGGCGCACTACCGGCACCGGTCGGGGACACGCTGAGCTTCACCGGCACCTCCACATTCCTGGCAGGAACGGAGCAGGCATGGGGCGGCACCAACGGCTTTCTCGACGGCGATCCCTTTGATGTCGCCGTCACCATCACGGACGATGGCGCAGGAACCGTCACCCTGTCGGTGACCGTGGATCTGCCGGACGGCTGGGTCCTTGGCGACAGCTTCTACGCCTTTACGGGCGGTTCCTTTACAGCGGACGTCTTGCTATCGCCGTCACTCGCCTTCAACTATGGCGTAGCATCGGTCTCGGACGGCCTCACCCTGTCGGCAGAGATCAATCCGGTCGGCCCCCTGGTACCGTTGGACAGCCTGGCGGAAATACCGGATGGCACGCGGGCAAGCGGCCTGATGGTATTGAATACGGGCGGTCCCGCCTTCATCCTTAATGCCGCTCTGGGCAGGGTGAAACTGACGCTCTACACGCTGGACGACCTGAGCAACGCCAGCTACCAGCTTTCCTTGAGCTATTTGGTTGCCGAAACGGTTGAGGCGGACAGCCCGAACGTCGTGCCCGATACAGCCAACCTCTTTCAGGCGTACAGCAATACGGTCAGTTCGTCATCGGGTGCCCCCTACCGGATGCAGCTCACGCTGGGACAGGCGGACAGCGTCACTCTTACCTATGTCGGCGATGCGTCCAGCAATGGCGGCATGACGGACAGCGTCTATGACAGTCTGTTTCCTGACGCAGCAGCCTATCCGGGCGAACTGAACTCGGCGATGGTCGCCAGCGCTGCCGGGCTCACCGCCTTCGGCGTCACATCTTTCGGCATGCGGGGTAATCCGCAGACCGGCAACGTCGATATCGTCTTCGCAACGCTCGGCATGACGAGCGAATGGCAGCCGGTCGCTTCGCTGCCCGAATTCGTCGTGAAGAAGTTCGACATGAACTGGTCCTATCTCTTCGACCAGTCTGGCAGCCTGTTCGGTTCCATTGCGGCGGCTCTTGATCTGGGTGGTGTCGTCTTCTCGCTCGACATTGAATATCCGTCGATGTCCTTTTCCGGCAATGTGGTCGCATCCGTCTCGTTCACGCTGTCCCAACTCAACGGCACGGTTTTCGACGTCTTTCCGAACCAAGCCCCGGCCAATCCGGACCTGGCCAGCATCACCTTCAGCGATTTCGGCGTTTCGCTGGATTATTACACCAGCGACGTCGTGTTTTCATGCACGGCCGACGCCGCGATCACCCTGTCGGGGGTGGATGTCATCCTCAACTCTGCATCGCTTGAGATGGCCTACAGCACGGCCTCCGGCTCATCCTACGCACTGTCCGGCATCTTCTCGGTCGAGAACTGGCGGTTCGGGATCTCGGCGCGGATAACCGAAACAGCCATGCTCTTCAGCGGCAACCTGTTGAATGCGCAGGTCGTCATCGTTTCCGATGTCGTCAACCAGCTTCTGGGCGATGTCGCGACCCCGAATGAATTCTCGCTTGCCCTGACCGTGGAATCCTTCGCCCTGTCGATCAGCAGCGGCACCGGGGTCGAGGCGACCGGGGCGGTCGCCGTGTCGGGATCGGTTGCCTGGGATCTGCTGGCCTGCGGCGTCAATCTTGGCGGCGATTTCGGCTTCGACATCCAGTCGATAGATTCTTGCGCCACATGGACTGGCAGCATTGTCGGGGATGTCGCCATCGCCGGCCTCACTTTTGATGTCAGCTATGTCTGGGGACCGACAGTAACGCTGCTGACCGGGACGTTTGCGAGCGGTGCCGCCTATGACTGGAACGCCTTCGTCGCGACCTTCGGCAATACGCAGGAAAACTATCCCGGCAACACCACGATCCAGCCGAACCTGGAGACCGGCGCCTCACTGACCGTATCCTATGATTTCACCCACAAAATCTTCACCATTATCGGCAGTGCCGCGACGAGTGACGTGGGCATGGCCGGCTTTTACCAGCAGCTCCCGGCGGTGGTGAACAATGGTGCAGGGTTTGGCTTCGCGGCCGGCGTGCAATTCACACTGACGCCTGGATTCTTCGCCGGCATCGCCGAAGACCTGAGCCTGTTCGACACGGATGAAGTCTACAGTTTCGGCTTGTCGACGACGATGACGATTACCTACGCCAATTTCCGCAGCACGACCTACCAGCCACCGGTCGGGTCATCGGGGTTTCCAGGAATTTATCCCGGCATCACGTTCACTGGCACCTTCTCCTGGACCGCCTGCGACGACAGCACGACCTACGGCGCCATGTCCCTGATGACAACGGATACGGCGACGCTCGATATCGTCATCGGCTTTTATTACGACGATTTCGGGAACTGGTTGTTCGAATTTGCTGGCGCCATTGAGAATATCGCGTGGACCCTCGGTGAATCGACCACCCTGAACGGCGCCTCCGTCGCCTTCACCATGACGGAACTCGGCTATTACGAGGTGCTGGTCAGTGTTGATCTGTCGCTTTATCCAGGCACAGGGCGCGTGATCCCGTCCACCGATGCCGGACACGACACGCTGAATTTCCTGGGCGAGATCGCCTTCATCGAAAATCTCGGCGCGGTGACGGGGTTCGCCGCCATCTTCATGAATTCCACTTGGTATGAGCCCTTCGACATCGAAGGGTTGGTGGTCGGTCAGATGGGCCTGCTGCTGGGCATTGGGGAAATCGCCGGGGAGCCGGTCCCGTCCTTCGGGCTGACCGGCTTTCTGTCCTACACTCCCCTCGACATGCAGGCCTACCTCTCCATCTATTTCAATGGGGTAAGCCCCCAGGACAGCCTGTTTATCGGCAGTTTCAGCGAGATCGACTTCATGTCCTTCTCGAAGATGCTGGCCTGGGCAACCAACACGACAATTCCGTCCCTGCTGCAGGAGACGCTGGATGTCTACGGGGTTGAACCGATCCCGCTGGACGTAGCCAGCGCGACGACAACCCTGACCCAGGCGGATTTCGACGCCCTCAACGAGTATCAGATTCCGGATGCCTTCCGGTCGCTGGTGACCGAGCTGGGCTACCCGATGGGGCCGGAAACCTCCAGTTCCACCTGTGTGACCCAGGTGGTGGTCCGACAGAATATCGACGATCCCAACAATGAGTGGTTTATCGCCGACTATACGACCGGCGACATTTTCCACCTGATTGAGGAGACGACCAACCCGGTTTCCTACAGCCTGTCCATTGATCCGTGGATCTATGTGGTTCCTGCCACAACGACGTTGGGAAACATGACCTTCTATGAGGGCTATGGTTTCGGCGCCCGTCTGCTGCTGGTGGGCATGACATTCGACATCTACGCCAAATTGAAGCCGCTTAGCAGCGGCAATTGGGCTGGCTATTGGGGGCTCCAGTTCAACGCCACCGCCAGCGACCCTGTTTCCTATCCGGTGATCCCCGGCGGCAGCGCCTGGAGCCTGCTCACCATCACCGCCTGCAGCGACCCGGACAAGGGTCCGTCGGTGGCGCTCTGCACCTATCAGGATGGCGACACCGAACCTTATTTCCGGCTGGATGCCGATGTGACGCTGCTGGGCATCCTGTCCGCAGGCGCCCTGGTCGAAATCCTGACAAGCGGACTGAGCTTCTATCTGGACCTGTCGTTGACCCTGCCGGATTTCAGCGGCGATGGGACATCCTGCGCCGCGCTCAGCGCCTCCATGACCTGCCTGATCAACGAGCAGGAGGGCTTCACCGCCAGTTTCCCATTGTCCTTCGCCATCACTGCGACGACGGATTCTTATTCGATCGGCGGCGTCATGGTGCTTCCGGCCATTAAACTCGACACCAGCATGGGCGTCCAATTTACCGTCAGCTTCCCCTATGCGGCAAGCGAGGCTCTAAACGCCAGTTTCGTCGGCAATATTGTCTTCACCTGGGGCGACCAGACATTCACGGCGTCGATTGCTTTCACTCTCGGCGATCTCGACGCGCTGATGGAGACGATCACCCAGTGGGTCATTCAGAATGCGGAAACCCTGCTGAAAGATCTGCTGGAAGATACCGCGGACTGGGCGCGGGCCGTCGCCAATGATCTGTTCCGCATGGAGGCCGATGCGACCGCCGCAGCGCTGAAGGCGCTTGGCGCCGGTTATGAGGACGCGGTCAAGCTGATGACACAGATCGCCTACACGGCGGACGAGGTCTATTATGCCGTGCTGGACGCCTATGCGATGGTCGATGATGTCGACGCCCTGATACAGGCAGTGACGGATTCATTCCGGCTTCAACTGAACTACGGCGCCATCACTCAGAATGTGGCGCCCGCCACCACCGATACCGACCCGACGGCCTTGATCGCCTGGCTGGCCGACACGGCAGCCGTGGACTATCAGACTTTCCAGTGGACGGCGATGAACCAGTCCTCGGCCGGCGCCATCGTGGCCGTCACGGCATCCTTGTTGGACGAGATCACGCTGGATGTGACGCTTGCCGATCCGGGGCCCTATGCCGCCCATTTCAAGGGACTGGGAATCGACGAAATCCTTCCCTATCAGCGGCTCAGCGATACGCGAGGCGTCTTCTCGGCATCCTTCAAGTCCAAGACGGAACGGGTGATGTCCTTCGGACCGTTTCAGTTTCAGTTTCCGGACATGGAACTCTCCTTTTACACCGATGGGGCCTGGGAACTGAATTTCGGCTATTCGGATGATTTGAGCACACCCGGCTCCATTGCCCTGTCCACTCCCGCCTATCTCAGCCTCACCGGTCAGGGCGGGTTCAAGCTGTATAGCCTGTCAACCGGTACGACCCTGCCCTCGAACTGGAAGCCTGTGAACTATGCCTGTGGCGTCTCGGCTTCCATGTCGATGTCGGCCACCGGCAGCGTCGATGACGGCATGCTGAAGGGCAACTGGTCGCTGACCTATACGGGCGGCTTCACTGCCATCGCCGGCTATGGCACGGGATACGACCCGAACAGCACTTCTGACGATCCCGTCACCGATCAGGGCGACCGGACGCCCTCCCAGTTCAACGCTACCATTACCCTTGGCTTCTCCGGCGCGCTCTATGGAACAGTGGATTTCGGGCTTGTTTCTGCCTCGGTACATGTGTCGATCAGCCTGTCACGGGCCATCAGCTTCGACTATGGCGAGCCCGTGTCGCTGTCGACAACCGTGCATGTGAAGGTCGGGGCTTCCATCCGGATCAAGCTCGGCTTTTTCACCATCAAGATCAGCTTCACTTACTCCTCAGACGTGGCGGTCGGCACGGTCCTGCCCTGGTCGTTTGAGACGAGCCCGCAATCGGCGGCCCTGGCCTCCACCGCCTATGAGCCGATCGCTTGGCGGCAGCGGCGGACATTGCCGCAGGTGTCGCAGTCGGCAGCTACCTCCACGGTCCCACTGACCCTCTGGTTCCTGCCCGAACTGACCCTCACCTACGAGGCCGGGAAATCCGGCACGCCGCAGGTGCTGTTCAATCTCGCCATCGACTATGCACAGTCGAACCCGAACTGCACCTTCAACCTGCTGATGCGCACCCTGCTGCAATGGGCCCTGGAACAGGCGGGGGAAACGGGCACGGACGGAACCCTCACTGTCTCCGCATTGCGGAACCTGCATGGCCGGCTGCGCGCTAAGCCGCGTCTCAGCCGGCTCTATGACGGTGACGAGCCGACGACCCAGCTCACCTACGCCACCCTCGTCTCCTTCTTCGAGGAGAGCTTCACGTCTGTGACCATCGCTGCCGTTCCGGCCAGTGACGGCGAGCAGTCGGCAATCACCTTCGCCATGATTCCCGACCTGATTTCCTATGGGGCCAAAACCGACGGCACAATGCAGCCGATTACCGACTTCGCCGCCTGGAACATGCAGCCGGTGACCTATGAGGATGCGGTCGTCGCCTATAACGCGTTGTTCCAGGTTTCTGGGGAAGACGACAACACGGCATCTCTTTCCCCGGACAGCGCACCCGCCTCGCTCGCAACATACGTCTTCCTCGCCTATTTCGAATATCTGCTGCAGAGCGGCAGCAGCGAGGCCTTGTCCCAGACCGGTGCCGTCACCCTGGACATGATCACCCAGGAGCAATGGGACGCGTTGACCTTCGACCAGACCGCGTCCGGCGTCACCATCAGCTTCCGCGGGGGCGTTCAGGTGCCGGTGACGGTGGCGGATGGTTCCGACCGGGAAGCGCTCTATCTAGCCTCGGGCCAGCAGACGGCACTCTCCGCCATCACGCCGGACTCCGGGTCGGGCACCTGGTCCACCGGCGTCGATCTTACGGTGCAACCTGGGGCTGGCGGCGGCTGGCTCAGCGTCGATGCCGGCGTGCTGGGCGCCTTCTCCGCCGATAACATCAACGAGATACTCGACCTCAGCGTTGATGCGCCCCTGGCCTTGCAGCCGTCCTCGACGCTGACCGCCAGCGCCACATCCTATGTCTTCTCCACCTTCACCGGCTATCAGCCGACGGGCGCCGTCGCCAGCACCCTGGCCGACATTCCGGCGAGCCTGCTTGCCGCGCCCGGCACGGTGATGCTCTATGAAGGCACGACGGGCGGTTCCGGGACAGCGGTTGCCGCTGATATCCAATGGGGGGCGCTGCTCACCGTCACCCTGCGAAAGGTCACTTATTCCGACGGGTCGCAGGATGAGACCACCTATGCCCTGGCGGGCATCGCGACCGGTGACGTGGATACACTCTATGAACTACAGAGTGCTGTCCAGGACGGCATGACCTATAGTCTGACGCTGCTGCTGCCGACCGCCGGAGGCTATGTCGATGGCAGCAACATAGCAGCCGACACCGTTCTGCTCTGTACGAATTTTTCCACTCAAGGAACGCCGTCGACGGAAGCGGTCTACTCCTCCGCCCTGGCAGACGATACAGGACAAGGAGATTCGGTTGCAGATGCCGCCTTCACAGATGTGGTAGATGCGCTTCAGATCCTGATCAACTTCAGCCAGACCAACGCCGCCGGCTATTACCTGACGCTGCTTACCGAGGATCAGGGCCTGACAGCCCTGTTCTCCGGCAGCGTGACGGCTGATGTAGCGATCCTGGCACGGCGTGGGACGGCGGTCAGCGGATCGATGGCGACGGCTTCCATGGCCGGGGATACAGTCCTTCTGGTGGCGCAATCAGCCGACACGCTGGACGGATCGGGCATGTATGCGGTTTCGACGACGGCGTTGAGCTACCAGCCTTCCTACGATCCCGGGATCCTGCCGATTTCAGTCACCCGGCCTAATCCCGATCCGAGCGGCGACAGCGACGAGCGCCAGACCTGGCTCGACCAGCTCTACAGCATCTTCAGCGTTGCTATCACCGGCACCGGTTATGCCGATCTCGGCTTCGCTCCACCCGCCAGCCCTTCCGACGACGGCGATACATGGACTTATTTCATGTCGGTGCCGCTGACCAATCTGCTGGCGACGGGGCCAAGCGACGATCCCTATGCCGCAGTCGGCACCATACCAACCGTGACCGCCCAGATCCGCGATTCTTTCGGCAATGCCACCACCACGGATCTGGCGCCGTTCACCGTCGCGCAGACATATACTGACCTGCTGATCGGACCAACTTCCTGGATCGGCAGCCAGCTTCTATGGGAGCCCGGCGAAACGGTCGCGACACTGGTCCTCACGCTCAGCATCGACCAGACCATCCTGGACACCAATGCCGACACGGCGCGGCCGCTCTATGAGCAGGCGCTCTGGCAACTCAGCCGGGCGGCGGATGTGGCATTCCAGATCACCAGTTCACTGGCGCCGAACACCGTCACCATTATCGATGCGGCTGGGCAGCAGGCGATCACCGCCTATGTGGCGGGCGTGTCCCTTTATCTCGACGGGGAAACGGACCAACTGCCGGACCCTGTCACCCTGACCTGCACCGTTGCGCAAGCGACGACCGGGATGCCTCCTGTTGCCATCACGGTGGATTTGACCCTGATGCGTGTGGCCAATGTGGACGCCACCGATGCGGCCCTGCTGCCTGGCATCGCCGCTGTAACGGCACCTGCTACCGCGGACATGACGGAAGGGCTGCAGGCCTTCGCAGCCCGGTTCCAGGCTGATTTCCCGGAACTGGTGCTGGCCAGCGGCGTTTCCGACGGCAGCCAGCTTTGGGCCATCGCCGCATCCTTGTTGGCTCCGGAAATCGCCGGCAACGCCACTTATTTCGCGCCAGCACCCGCCTATACCAGCCTGCAATCGGGAACGGTCGCCATTCCGTTATACAGTTTCGCCGGTGGCACCGGTGGCAGCGCAGAGACGGCTTACTCCTCCGTCGACTGCGACAGCCTGCTGCAATCCAGCTTCTCCTTCATTGACCAGATCCTCGGCGGCAGCTATGCCGCAGCCTCCTATAAGGCCGATCCCGACGATTATCGCCGCCTCGTCTCTGGCCGGGCGGCGCTGGGGCAGCTCTACAGTGAGAAACAGCTTCGTTATCTGTTCGAGGATCAGGCGGACAGCGACGCGGATGCCGAGAGTCTGGCCCAGGAGACCTATGCCGACCGCCTGCAGAACGCCCTGTCCGACGCTTATGCGATCGACGGCGTCTTCACCTTCCCGGCAACCTGGGATAAGACGCTGCCGGAGGGCTGGCAAGGGCTCGGCCTGACGCTGTGGGGGCAGGTAGCACCGTCGGACGGGTCGAGCGGCGCCCTTTCGACGACATCGCAGCTAACCCTGTCCGATGACGGGTTGGAAACTGCGGCGGCCCTGCTTCCCTTCGTCTTCCAGCCGAGCGACCTGACCGCAGATGCCACGCTGGAAACCCCGCTGACCTTCAGCGTCAGCCATGTCGGGATGGCGGGAAGTGATGGTGAAACCTGGCTCGCCCTGGCGATCCCCGTATCCCTGGCGATCGGAAGCGGGGATGTGGCGCTGCCCGTGGTGGATCGTTTTTTCCCGGAAACGCCCACCCTCGACAGCCAGACGGCCACGGCGGCCGGAACGGCGGCATCCTTCGATGCCCTATTCGACTGGACCTATGGCGCCACCCTATCCGTCGAGCCGGTAGCGCAGGATGTTGCCACCCTGACCATCAAATATAATCTGGACAGTCAAAGCACGGCGCAGGCGGCCAGGGTCACACTGGCGGCGGCAACGCCGGCCCTGACCCTGGCGCAGGCTTCCGTCCGGTTTCAGGCGGGGGCTGCCCAGATTCAGCCGGTGCTGACCGAACTTCTCGATGACGGCGAGAACGCGGCGGAAATCGTCGAAGCGCTTGCCGATCTGGTTGACGGGCTGCGCTACAATACGACCTGGAGCGACGCTTCGACCAGCATGGCAATGCTGTCGGCCGTGGAAACCATGCCGCCGACGGTACTTTCCATCCAGATGCAGGAGACGGACCCGGATACGGGGCAGTGGACCCTGTCCATTTCCGCCACGGACCTGCCGGCAGGCGCCACCCTGTCGGCCACCGTGACCAATGCGGCAACTGGCACAGCGACCGCCTCGACCTCCGGGTCTTCGCTGTCGGTCACCTTCACGCCCGTCGCGACCAACACTCCAGTCGATCTGCAGATTTCCATCGCCGGTCTGGATGTGCGGCTGTTCCACAATGCGCAGACTTCCGTCTATGTGACCCGCAATGCCGACCTGGCGGGCCCCAGCGGGGGCATTATCGCGCTCGATTTCATCCTGACTACGGCTGAAGTGGAGTTTCCGCAGCCGGTAGCGCCGGTCATTTCCGGCCCGTCCACCGGCTACGACATCGCTTCCATCGTGGCCCCCGCGGATAAAAGCCTTGGCGGTTGGTTGGATGCCCTGCTGACGGAGATTGCGGGTACCGCCGCAGATCCGCGTATAGCGGTCGTGCTGGGATACCGCTTTGCCCTTTACAAGGGAAAGGACGCGACCGGTGTGACCCAGACCGCCTATGCAACGCAACCGGTGACGGTCAGCACCACCGTCCAATTGACAGATGTGGCGGACAGTGGCCTCACCATTGCTGATTATGCCGACAATTTGGCCGACGCCTTCACCCAATGGGCAGCCGCCCAGCCCAGCCCGTCAGAGAGTGCCGAGATTCTGGTGACGGTCTATCTGTTCGCCGCTGCGACATCGGCCAGCACCACCTTGATCAGGCTACCGAATCTTTATCTGTCTATGGCAAACGTCGAATAATGCCACCGGTCAGAGGCCGTTTGACAAGGCTTGAAGCTGTGTTGTTGGCGTCATTCAAGCTTGGGATGTGGACGCGAGCGGGCCGTGGCCGGATGGCCGAGATCGAGAAGAAGACGAAGCGCTACCCGACGGACCTGACAGATGAGGAATGGTCACGGATCGCAGCGTTTTTGCCGCCGCCCGGCCTGACGGACCGGAAGCGGGATGTTGACCTTCGGGAGATTTTGAGCGCGATCCGCTATATGGCCAGATCCGACAGGGCACGGGGCAAAGCCGCCGTCTGTTCCGCCAAGGCCATCAGCCGGATCAACTCTGGAAGGACAGGGGGGCCGCGGCACCATCGACCACGGCCCCCCAGCCGGTCAGATGGCATCTGCCATCAGCCGGGCGAGGTCGGTTTCCGTCCCCCCACCCTTGGCCGTCAGGGCGCAGATCACGCGCATCCGGTCACCGACCGGGTGTTTCTGCCCCAGCTTGGTTGCGCCCTCAATCGCCTCCACATGGATGCGGAAGGATCGGATCATGGGCAGCAGGAAGTCCACGCGCCCTTCCGGGGCCTTTTCCAGCCGCCACGGATCACGCGCACCCTGTTCCGCCACCGCTGCCGTGCGGCGCAGCACGGCCAACTGCCCTTCCCCATCATCAATGGGGGTCAGCCGGCCCCGAACCTGGGCGGTGACATAGTTCCAGGTCGGCACCTCCGGCTTTTCCCGGTACCAGGCGGGGGAGATATAGGCATGGGGTCCGGCGAAGATGGCCAGGATCGGCATCCCCTCTTCCAGCGTCGCTGCCTGCGGGTTACCGCGTGACAGATGGCCAACCAGTCGGGTCTCGTCGCCATCACGTTCAAAGCAGATGGGCGTAGATGTCGCCATCAGGGGCGCATCGCCGCCCCCGGTGATGAACTGGGCGAACGGATAGCGATGGATGATGGCAGCCGGGTCCATAGCCCGGTATTGCGGCGGCACATACATTCAGGCCCCCGGTGCCAGCGGCGGCACGTCGATGCAGATCGATTTGATGTCCAGATAATCATCCAGCCCGTAAAAGCCGCCTTCCCGGCCCACGCCGCTTTCCTTAACCCCGCCAAAGGGCGCACCCTCGCTGGTCAACAGGGCCGTATTGACGCCGATCATGCCATATTCCAGCGCTTCCGACAGGCGGTGGGCGCGGGCCAGATCGCGTGTGTAGAAATAAGCGGCAAGGCCAGCGCGCGTGTCATTGGCGATGGACAGCGCCTCCGTCTCCGTGTGGAAGCGACGCAGGGCGGCCAGCGGGCCGAACGTCTCTTCCCGCGTCATATCAGCCGTGGGCGGCAAATCCACCAGCACGGTCGGCTCATAAAAGCGCCCTTCCGCATCGGGCGTGGCCCCACCGGTCAGGATGCGGGCACCGCGGCGCACGGCATCATCGGCATGGCGGGCCACCTTCTGGATGGCGGCACTGTTGATCAGCGGCCCCATCTGGGTTGCCGCCAGCAGCCCGTCGCCCAGCTTCAGGGCCGCCGCCCGCTCCGCCAGCCGCGCGGCGAACCGGTCATAAATGCCATCCTGCACCAGGAACCGGTTGGCAGAGATGCAGGTCTGGCCGGCATTGCGGAACTTGGCCAGCATCGCGCCTTCGATGGCCGCATCCAGATCGGCATCATCAAACACGATGAAGGGCGCATTGCCGCCCAGCTCCATGGAAATGCGCTTCATCGTCTCCATGCAGCGACCGGCCAGATATTTGCCGACCTTGGTAGATCCGGTGAAAGACAGTTTGGCGATGCGCGTATCTTCCACCATCACATCACCAATGGCCTGCGGGCGGCCGGTGACGATGGAGAACACACCCGCGGGCACGCCCGCCTGTTCGGCCAGCACGGCCAGCGCCAGGGCGGAATAGGGCGTCAGTTCCGACGGTTTCAGCACCATGGTGCAGCCCACGGCCAGGGCCGGGCCCACCTTGCGGGCAATCATGGACGAGGGGAAATTCCAGGGCGTGATGGCCGCCACCACCCCCACCGGGGTACGGGTGACGATCATCCGCTTGTCCGCCCGGTGGCCGGGCAGGGTCTCGCCATAAACCCGCCGCGCCTCGTCGCCATACCATTCCAGGAAAGCCGCCGTGGACCGCACCTCGGCCAGGGCCTCAGCCTGGGGCTTGCCCTGCTCCCAGGTCAGGATACGGGCCAGATCGCCTTCATTTTCCTGCACCAGGGCAGCCCAGCGGCGCAGCACCAGCCCACGTTCCTTGGCAGACAGCGCCCGCCATGCCGGCTGGGCGGCGTGGGCGGCAGTCACCGCCGCCTCGGTCGCCGCCGTGCCCAGGTCGGGCACGGTGCCAATCGCGATGCCGGTCGCCGGATTGGTGACGGTCAAAAGCGCGCTGCCGCCAACCCATTCCCCATTGATGAAGGCGGACTGGCGGAACAGGTCGTTCCGGCGGATCGGGGGCGGTTGGAAATGCGGCATCTGTTTTGGCTTTCCGGCACTGTTCGGTTGCCTTCACCTTAGGCAAGGGACCGTGCCGGACGGGAGATGCCAAAACCGCCCCCGGCGGTGACCCCATGTCACCAGTGCCGGGGACGGCAAACAGAGGGATCAGCCCCGCACAGGCGTGAAATGATCTTCCCGCAGTGAGCGCCCCGCCGTTTCCGGCATGAAGCGCAGCGCCACCAACCCGACAAGGCAAGCCAGCATCATGTAGAAGGCCGGCATCAGTTCATTACCGGTCAGGTCGATCAGGCCGCTACCGATAACGGGTGCCGTGCCGCCAAAGAGGGAGGTGGAGATATTATAGGCGATGGCGAAACCGGCAAACCGTACCTGGGTGGGGAACAGGGCCGGAAAGGTGGCCGAAATGGTCGCCAGTTGCGGGACGTAGAGCAGCCCCAGCAACACAAACCCCACAATCGCCCCCATCAGCCCCTGCGACATCAGCATGTAAAGCGGTACCACCAGCACCAACAGCCCGATCAGGGAGAATTTCCACAAGGGCCGCCTTCCCACCTTATCGGACAAGCGCCCGGCAAAGGGCAGAAACACCATCATGAATAGCATGCCGATGATCGGCACGATCAGCGCCTGATCATGGGTCAGGCCGATGCGCCGTTGCAGATATGTCGGCATATAGCTGAGCAGCGTGTAATTCACGACATTCAGCGCCACGACCAGCCCCCCCACCACCAGCAGCGGGCGCCAGTGACGGCGTGCCAGTTCGCCCAGGCCGGGGGCCCGGCGCTCCGCCGCCTCGGCCGCCGCTTCGGCTTCCCGGAAGACGGGCGTATCCTCGATCCGGGATCGCAGATACATGCCGATCAGGCCCATAGGCGCCGCGATCAGGAAGGGGACGCGCCAGCCCCATTCATACATCGCCTGTTCCCCCAGCAGCAGGGAAAAGCCCAGCATCAACCCAGCCCCCAGCGAAAAGCCCGCCAACGTGCCAAATTCCAGGAAACTGCCGAAAAAGCCCCGGCGGTCATCGGGGGAATATTCCGCCATGAAGGTCGCGGCACCGCCATATTCCCCGCCGGTGGAAAAGCCCTGGATCATCCGCAACAGCACCAGCAGGGTGGGCGCCCAATAGCCGATACTGTCGTAAGACGGGATCAAGCCGACGCAGAGCGTGGCGCCGGACATTAAAAGGATGGTCAGCGCCAGCACCGATTTACGGCCCATCCGGTCGCCCAGCGGTCCCCAGAACAGGCCCCCCAAAGGCCGCACCAGGAAAGAGATAGCGAAGGTCGCCAACGCAAACAGCACCGCCTGTTCCAGATCACCCGGAAACAAGGCGGCGGAGATATAGGTGACGCCATAGGCGTAGATGCCGTAATCGAACCATTCCGTGGCATTGCCCATGGCGGATGCACCAATGGCGCGGTGCAATGTGGCACTGTCCGGCGGGGCCGGGCTCTTATCCGTTTCCTCCACCATCATTGGCCGATCACCGGCAAAAGCGGGGAGGATTTTGAAAAACGGGTCATTTATTCTGTCTCCTGCGGTTGGTGCATGGAGCGTGCGGCAGCCGGCAGTTGCGGCGTGCCTTGGATCAGTGGTCTGTGGAATGCGCCGGGAAGAAGAAGAGTTCCCCCATAAAGACCGGCGGGGGACAGGCGGCATCGTCAGGCGATACCCCCTTACCAATGCATCCCGGGGCGGCATCCAGGGCTGGAGCGGGCGTGAAAACGCAAATCAGGGAATGTCCAGCCGCCGCCCGGGTCTGGTGACCACGAGGAAAATCAGGCGGGGATAAATCGTGTGTCGATGGCGGGTCCGTCGTTGCCTTTGCGGGTCAGCGAACGGCAGCCGCGAAGGCGACCACCAGGGCGCAAAGTAAACCCGCAGGCGATGAAGGTCCACCTCCTTGGCTGGATCCGGCCTGAATGGCCGCCTCCCGCGCCTGTCAGGTGCTGCGTCCGCCAGCGACCAGGGCCTTGGGCATTTCCTTTGCCACCGCTGCCAGCAGCCATTGCCGGAAGCGCGCAATGGGGGGCGCGCGCCAGCGGTCCGCCCTGGCAACGAACAGGTAGGAACCCAGCGGCATCAGGTGAAAATCCGGCAGGTCGGCCCCCACCTCCACCAGACGGCCCGCCGCCAGATCGTCAGCCGCGATCAGATGGTTGCCCAGCGCGATGCCCCGGCCACGACGGGCGGCATCCAAAGTCAGATGGGCGTGCCACAGGCGCGGACCGGTCAGGTCCGCGTGCCCGATCACGCCATGGCCGGACAGCCAGCAGCCCCAGACATCAAAACTCTCCTCATGCAGCAACTGATGGCGCAGCAGGTCGCGGCAGGTGGCAATGGGCGGGAATGCTGCCAGATAATCCGGGCTGGCCAGCGGGATGGTCGGCGGTTCCGCCACCTGGACCGACTGCACGCCCGCCGGCAGGACCAGGGGCGGGCCATAAATGGGGGAAAAGCGGATATCCACATCCGCCTCATGCCGTGCAAAATCAGGCGACGTGTCGGTGGGCCGCAACTCGATATCCAGGCCGGGATTGGCCGCCTCGAACGTGCCCAGCCGCTCCATCAGCCAATGGAAAGCGAAACCCGGCATACACCAGATCAGCAGGCGGCGGTTATCGCTGCTTTTCATCAGGTCCATCGTGGCGCTGGCGATGGAATCCATGGCCTCAGCAATGCGGCGATGATAGCGCGCACCGTCTTCCGTCAGCACGGCACCGGTCCGGCTACGCTCAATCAATGCGGTGCCGGTCCAGGTTTCCAGCGTGCGCAGATGCCGGCTGACAACCGCATGGTCCAGGTCCAGCACTTCGGCCGCCTTGCGCACCCCACCCAGCCGCGCCACGGCATCGAAAGCACGCAAGGCAGCAAAGGGCGGCAGCGCCTTCTTGCCCGGCAGGCTGGACGGGTTGGCGGTGCCCACGGGCTCCGGGGCGGTCTTTATGTCGGACATGCTTGTTCCGATAACGGGCTGATGGCGCAGCTTGCTACGAAAGGGCCGGTGCTTACAAGGCGGGCCGATGGCACCTTTGGTCAGGCCGGCAGACGTTTCACGCAATCTGGCTAAGCATCCAAGCCCACAAACGTATGATTTCCGCCCTTTTCCGGCGATGCCTCGCGCCGGGATGGTGCCCCAACCTCACCAACGGCGACCCATTAGGCACTGCACCCCGCCGCAGCAGGGGGGCGATACCGGTAGTGGTTATTTCCCCTTGCCTGCCGGATCGCCGACCATGACCAGCAATGAAAGCCTTCTGAACCGCCGCAACGCCGCCGTGCCGCGCGGGGTTGCCACCGCCTTCCCGATCTATGCCGACCGCGCTGAAAATAGCGAGTTATGGGATGTGGAAGGCCGACGCTATGTCGATTTCGCCGGTGGGATCGCGGTGCTGAATACCGGCCATCGCCATCCCAAGGTGATGGCGGCTGTGGCCGCGCAGGCGGCCCGCTTCACCCATACCGCTTTCCAGGTGGCTTCTTACGAGAGCTATATCGCGCTGGCGGAAAAGCTGAATGCCCGCGCCCCTTTCCAAGGACCGGCCAAGACCATCTTCTTCACCACAGGTGCGGAAGCGCTGGAAAACGCGATCAAGATCGCCCGCGTCGCCACCGGACGGCCCGGCATCATCACCTTCACCGGTGCTTTCCATGGCCGGTCGCTGCTGACCATGGCCATGACCGGCAAGGTGGTGCCCTACAAGCGCCAGTTCGGCCCGATGCCGGGGGAGGTGTTCCATGTTCCCTTCCCCGCGCCACAGAACGATGTCACCGTCGCTGACAGCCTGAAGGCGCTGGAGTTCCTGTTCGCGGCCGATATCGGTCCCGACCGGGTGGCCGCCATTGTGATTGAACCCGTGCAGGGCGAAGGCGGGTTCCACCCCGCCCCGGTGGAATTGTTGCAGGCGCTGCGCGGCATTTGCGACCGCCACGGCATCCTGCTGGTGGCGGACGAAGTGCAGGCCGGCTTCGCCCGCACGGGCAAGCTGTTCGGCATCCAGCATTCCGGCGTAGAGCCCGATCTGGTGACGGTTGCCAAATCCATTGCCGGCGGCTTCCCCCTGTCCGGCATCATCGGCAAAGCCGCCATCATGGATAGTGTGGAGCCAGGCGGCCTGGGCGGCACCTATGCCGGCAGCCCGCTGGCCTGCGCCGCTGCCTTGGCTGTGCTGGACGTGATCGAGGAAGAGGGGCTGTGCGCCCGCGCCGATGCCATCGGCAACCGCATCAAGACCCGTCTGGCCGCCCTGTCCGGCCGTGCCGGCATTGTGCCCATCGCCCATATCCGCGGGCCAGGCGCCATGATCGGCTTCGATATCACCACCGCAGATGGCAAGCCCGACCGCGATGCCACCGCGCGGGTCACCCGCAAGGCACTGGAAGAAGGGTTGATCCTTCTTTCCTGCGGCACCCATGGCAATGTCATCCGCATCCTGGTGCCGCTGACGGTGACAGATGCGATACTGGCGGAAGGGCTGGATAAGCTGGAGCGGGCTTTGGCCGTCTGAACAGCACGCCCCGCCTAACAGAAAGGTCCGCCAGATCATTCCGGCGGACCTTTTTCATGACCGGAAGCGGGATTACCGCACCGACCGGATGGGCAGGACGAAGAAGGAAGACGCGAAGACGAAGATGATGGCAGCGATGAAAAGCGTGCTGTAATTACCGCCCGACATGCTCAGCAACCAGGCTGACAGAACCGGGCTGATGGCCTGCGGGATGTTGATGGCAATGGTCAGGATGCCCAGATCCTTGCCGGTGGAACCCGTATCCTGCGGCAATACCTGCGTCATCAGCGCCATATCCACCGCCGTGAAGGCGCCATAGCCCAGCCCGACAATCGCGGCATAGACATACATCCCCTGCACCGTCGGCCAGAACAGGGGCACGGTACAGGCAATCGCCATGATGACGGAGGAGAAGAAGACGAAAGGCTTGCGCCGTCCCACCTTGTCCGACAGGAAGCCGGAGCAAAGGCCAGAGAACAGCAGCGTGACAAAGGTGATGGCGGAAATATTGCCAATGACCTTGTTCGCTTCATCCACCGACAGGTTGATGTAATCCTGCAGGATGTAGAGCTGATAGGTCACCACCCCCTGATAGCCCAGATAGATCGTGAAACGGCCCAGAAAGGCCCAGCCGAAATCTGGATATTTGCGCGGGTTGATCCAGAAACTGCGCAGGAAGGCGGGCAGGCTGAAGGGCGCCACCCGTACATGGGTGGACGGCACTTCCCGGTTGATCAGCACGAAAGCGACACAGCAGGCAGCAATGGCAAGGGCAAAGACCAGATAGCCCAGCACCAGGGTTGAGGCCAGATGCCCGGCCACGATGATGCCGACCGTGCCGCCCGCCGTCATCCCCGCCCCGATAAAGCCGGAAGCCACGCCCCGGCTGGCAGCGGGAAACCGGTCCGCCACCACGGTAGAAAGCGGGCCTTGCATCGCATTATAGGCAATCGCCGCCATCACCCACAGCACGGTGATGGACCAGAGTGTGGTCACCAGCGACACGCCAAACAGACAGGCCGACCCGATCAGGGAGCCCAGCGCGATCCAGGGCGACCGCCGCCCCCAGACCGACCGGGTGCGGTCGGACAGCGCCCCGGCAATGGGGGTGGCGAGCGTGGTGAAGATGGAGGTGATCGACATGACGATGGCGAGGTTGGCCGCCTTCGACGCCGGGTCCATCGCTGCGATCTGGTTGGGCAGCAGGACGGAGATCACCCCGTTATAAAGCGCCAGCAGCACAAAGAAATTGATCAGCAGCGACCAGAGCAGCACCCACCGCCGCTTGCCGGCGACATGTTCGCTCATATCCTCGTCTTCCACGGGTAAAGCAGCCGCAGCCAAAGGCATGTCGGTCATGGTGGGCCTGTTCCTCCACATGCGTTACCGGTTCTTTGGCGACCGGCTTGCGATGAAAATCTTAAATATCCAGGCGATAGACCCGCTGCGCCGTGCGCCAGCGGATGGCCTCCTGCGCTGGTGCCGTCAGGCTGGCGGTGATGGTGGTGAAAGCATCCAGCCACGCCTGATAGCCGCCGGACAGGTCCACCACAGGCCAGTCACCGCCAAACAGGCAGCGTTCCGGGCCGAAACAATCCAGCGCATGGTCGATATAGGGCCTCAATTCTTCCAGACGCCAGCCGGTCCAGTCCGCCTGCGTCGTCAGGCCGGACAGCTTGCAGTGCAGGCCGGGAAAGGCCGCCAGCCGGCGCAGATTATCCGCCCAGCCATCGCCCTGGATATCGGCGCCATGGCGGGCAATGTCCGGCTTGCCCAGATGGTCCAGCACCGTCACCGCCTCCGGCACGCGGGCATAGAGCCTTTCCAGCGACTGGATGATGGATGGCAACTGCACCGCGCGGGGGCAGATATCAAGGGAAAGCCCCATGGATGCGGCCAGGGCCAGCCCGTCAATATGGGCGGGATCGGTAATCAGGTCCGTCGGCTCATTCTGCACCGACCGGCGGATGCCGCGTACCAGTGGCCGGGTGCGCAATGCCTCCAGCGCCGGGGCGGCAGCCTCCCCCTTTTCCAGCGGGGCAAAGGCGACAATGCCGCCGATGGGCACCTGACCGGCAAGGGAGGTGACCCAATCCACTTCCGCCAGGGCCTGATCGGGCGCACAATCGGCCTGCACGAAGACGGCCTGCGTCAGCGCCACCCCCACGCCTTGCCATTCAGCATGGCCATGGGCATGGGCGATGGCCGGCACATGGGACAGCCAGTCATACTGTAGCCGCGACGGGTCCCAGAGATGCAGATGGGCGTCGATCAGCATGCGCTCACCTCCCGCCCGACAGGCGCACCTGCGGCGGGGCGGCACCCAGTTCCGACCTTTCCAGCAAGGTCGGGCGATGCCAGTCGCGGCGGGCTGCCTCGCTCAACACCAGCCCATGGCCGGGCACGTCACGCCCATGGATATAGCCATTTTCCATGTGATAGCTCTCCTCCACCAGATGGTCAAAATTCTGATAGCTGTATTCCAGCCATTCGACCTCTGGCAGAGCCAACGCCATGTTGACGCCAATTTCCAGGAAGGAATTGCCCAGCGTCACCGGCACGGATTTTTCCGCTGCCAGCCAGCCAATGCGCATCACATCGGTGACATGGCCATGGACATTCAACATGTCGGCGCCGCCCGCCTCAATCAGCGCGCGCTTGCCGGATACGTCCAGATATTCGCCGCTATTGATCAGGGTGGGGCCCGCCGTCTGGCGCAGCAGGCGCAAGCCTTCAAAATCATTGCGCTGGATCGGGTCTTCCATCCAGAAGATGTCGTGCCCGGCCTGGCGCATCAGGTCCAGGTTGCGCACCGTCTGTTTAGGCGACCAGGCCTCATTGGCATCAATCATCACCGTGGCACCGGCACCCACCGCCTGTTTCAGCAGGTCCAGCCGGTGGATATCGCGCTCAATCTCCGGATGGCCGACCTTGATCTTGAAGGCGGTAAAACCTTCATCAGCAGCACGGGCGAACAGGTTCTGGAATTCATCATCCGGCAGGTGGAAATCCAGGCCGGACGCATAGGCCCGCACCTTGTCCTTGCGCGCACCCAGCAGCTTCCATAGCGGTTGGCCCAGCGATTTGGCGAACAGATCCCAGACCGCCTGTTGCAAAGCCTCGTCAAACGGCAGGGTCAGGCGCCGGGCATTGCCGCCGCGCGGTCGTGTCACCCGATGGGCCAGGGCGCCGGATTGCTGCCCCTCCAGCCAGGGCCACACTTCCGACCGGAACAGGCGGACCATCTCCGCTTCGTCCGGCTGCGGGAAAAACAGCGCCTGGACGAAACCCAGGCCCGTGGTCCCATCCGGGCCGATCAGTTCCAGCGCCGCGACATGCACGTCATCAGCGCGCACCTGGCTATCCCCGATGACCCTGTCGCGGGCGAATTGAAATCGCGTGATGCGGAAGTCGACGATCTGCATTTTCACCGCTACAATCTATTCAGAAACCGATATCTGAAATATCAGGATTGAGATTAGATATGACAGCAACGCGGAGAAGGCAAGCGGCAAACGTAAGCCCGAATGAGGAAACCGCGCCGGCGGAGGGCAAGCGCCTCAGCGAAATTGCCTATAGCGCCATCCTGGAGGGGCTTTTTGCCCGCAAGGTGCCGGCGGGTGCTTTTGTATCCCAGAATGATCTGGTCAAGCTGCTGGGCATTCCGGTGCAGCCGTTGCGTGATGCGCTGCGGGTGCTGGAGGCGGAAGGGGTACTGACCATCCATCCCCGTTCCGGCATCCAGTTCCTGAAGCCGGATTTCGAATTTGCCCGCTCCACCTACCAGTTCCGCTCCATCATTGAGCGTGCGGCCGCCCGCACCTATGCGGAGACCGGCAGTGCGGAGGAAATCAACGCCCTGATGGATGAGCATCGGGGATTGATCGCCGATATTGAAAAGGAAGGGCTGACCCCGGGCATGGTGGAACGGCTGGAAGGGCTGGAACAGCGCTTCCACGGCGCCATGATCGCCTGCCTGCGCAACCCGCTGATTGAGACGACGGCCCGGCGGCTGAAGAATTATGTGACGCTGATCCGCCTGGAACGGCTGGTGACCCAGCCCTTGGCCTTACGGACGCTGAACGAGCATATCGAGGTGCTGACCGCCTGCGTGGACCGCGACGGCGACCGGGCCGAAGCCGCCCTGACCGCCCATTTCCAGGCGGCGCTGCAACGGATTTTGGGGATGTTCTAAGGGTCTTTTGGAAGAGAGTCAGGTGTACCTGGGACCGGACATAATTCTCAGGTCCGTCATCACGGCGAAGGCCGGGGTCCAGAATCACGGGCTGCTTGCTTTACGAAACTGGACCCCGGCCTTCGCCGGGGTGACGGGAATAGGGCGATTTGATCTAAACCTAACCAACGCCACCCCGAACCACCTGTTGACATATAAGAAAGCGTATCTAATATATCAGTTGCGAATTCCCCTTCCCAACTGAATGGTTAGAGTGATGAGACTGGCCCGCTATGGGGTGCCCGGACAGGAGCGCCCGGCCATCCTGGATTCCAACGGCATCCCCCGCGACCTCTCCGGCATCGTTGACGATATTGCCGGCCCGGCGCTGACCAATGCCGGGCGGGCAAAGCTCGCCGCCATCGACCCTGCCAGCCTGCCCGCCATCCCGGACGGCACCCGCATCGGGCCCGCCGTGGGGGCGGTGGGCAAGTTCATCTGTGTGGGGCTGAATTTCCGTGACCATGCGGCGGAATCGAACCTGCCCCTGCCGACCCAGCCCATCCTGTTCATGAAGGCGACCACCGCCATCACCGGCCCTAATGATGATGTCATCATCCCCAAAGGATCGGTGAAGACCGATTGGGAGGTGGAACTGGGCGTGGTGATCGGTGATGTCGCCCGCCATGTGCCGGTGGAAAAGGCGCTGGACCATGTTGCCGGCTATGTGCTGGTCAACGACCTGTCGGAGCGGGAATTCCAGATCGAACATGGCGGCCAATGGGTGAAGGGCAAAAGCTGCGACACGTTCGGCCCCATCGGCCCGTTCCTGGCAACGCGGGATGAAATCCCCGATCCCCAGGCGCTGGGCATGTGGCTGAAGGTCAATGGTCATCAATATCAGAACGGCACCTCGGCAGAGATGGTGTTCGGCGTGGCCCATCTCGTCTCCTATATCAGCCGCTACATGACGCTGATACCGGGCGACATCATCTCCACCGGCACGCCGGCCGGCGTCGGTCTGGGCCAGACACCGCCGACATATCTGAAGCCTGGCGATGTTATCGAACTCGGCATCGACGGGCTGGGCACACAGCGCCAGCGCACCATCGCCTGGACGGAGTGAGCGGCATGGCCATCGATCCCGGTGCCTTGGGCTCATTGGGCTTCGGTGCCGCCTCCATCGGCAATCTCTACCGCGCCATGAGCGAGGAGAATGCCGCCGACACGGTGCGAAGCGCGCTGAGCGCCGGTATCCGCTATCTCGACACGGCGCCCCATTACGGGTTCGGCCTGTCGGAAAAGCGCCTGGGCGCCACGCTGGCCGATCTGGACCCGGATGAGGATCTGATCCTATCCACCAAGGTCGGGCGACGGCTGGACCCGGTGGTGGGCAGCGACCTGACGCGGCAGCGCCAGGGCTTCGTCTCTCCCGAGCCGGTGGAGAGCAGCTTCGATTATTCCTATGACAGCGTGATGCGCTCTTACGAGGCCAGCCGCGCCCGGCTGCGCCGCGACCGGATTGATATCCTCTACGTCCATGATATTGGCCGTTTCGCCCATGGTGACCGGCATCCCGACATTTTCCGCCAGTTCATGGAAGGCGGGTACCGGGCGCTGCGGGAATTGCGCGATGGCGGCGCCGTCGGCGCCATCGGCCTGGGCGTGAATGAATGGGAAATCTGTGTCGAAGCGCTGGAATATGGCGATTACGACATCATGCTGCTGGCCGGCTGTTACACGCTGCTGGACCAGTCGCCGTTGGATATTTTCCTGCCGCTCTGCGCCCGACGCAATGTCAGCATCGTGGTCGGTGGCCCCTATAATTCCGGCATTCTGGCCACAGGCGTGAAGGGACAAGGCCCCTTCAATTACCAGTATCAGCCGGCCCCACCCGCCATCATCGACCGGGTGGCCGCGATTGAAGCCATCTGCGACCGGCACGGCGTACCGATTGCGGCAGCGGCCCTGCAATTCCCCCTGGCCCATCCACAGGTGATTTCCGTCATTCCGGGCATGAATTCCCCTGCCCAGGTGGAACGGGCGGTCACCTTGATGCGTCAGGACATTCCGCCCGCCTTATGGGCAGAGTTGAAGCAGCAGGGATTGATCCGGATCGACGCCCCCGTGCCGGGGTAATTGATTAGGGTTTGTCAGGGTTAAGCTGAAGCCATTTTTCACGTCATTCCCGCGAAGGCGGGAATCCATAATCCGTTGCGTTGCTTGGATTCCCGCCTTCGCGGGAATGACGGTGGGAAAGCACCATATGACCCAACCTAAACCCGACAAATTCTAGTGCTGTTTCGACGGTGACCGCCGCCGCGCCGCACATGCGGCTTAGCCAAGCTGCCGGAGGCAGTGCCGGCGATTGAGGAAAACGAAAGATAAGGGCGTGTTTCCGGGCAACGGGAAATGCGCCCTAAACCCCTCCCCAGACATCAAAGAACAACGAGGAAACGCATCATGGGCCGTCTTTCCGGCAAGAAAGCCATCGTCACCGCCGCTGGCCAGGGCATTGGCCGGGCCAGCGCAGAATTGTTCGCCCAAGAAGGGGCCGAGGTTATCGCCGTCGATATCAATGCCGATGCCCTGGCCAGCCTGTCCGGCATGCAGACCAGGACACTGAACCTGCTGGATGGCGATGCCATCAAAGCCCTGGCTGAAGAGGCCGGGCCGGTGGATGTGCTGTTCAACTGCGCCGGCTTCGTCCATGCCGGCACGCTGTTGACGACGGAGGAGAAAGATTTCGACTTCTCCTTCGATCTCAACGTCAAAGCCACCTATCGCATGATCCGCGCCTTCCTGCCGGGCATGATTGCACGCGGCGGCGGTTCCATCGTCAATATGTCGTCGGTGGCGGGCTGCACGCTGGGCGTGGCCAACCGCTTCGTCTATGGCGCTTCCAAGGCCGCCGTGATCGGGCTGACCAAATCGGTGGCGGTCGATTATGTCGGCCAGGGTGTGCGCTGCAACGCCATCTGCCCCGGCACCGTACAATCCCCCTCTCTGGACCAGCGCATGGAAGCGACCGGGAATGCCGATGCCGCCCGCGCCGCCTTCATCGCCCGCCAGCCCATGGGCCGCATCGGCCGGCCGGAAGAAATCGCGGAACTGGCACTGTACCTCGCTTCCGATCTATCTTCCTTCACAACCGGCTCGATCAATATCATTGATGGCGGCTGGTCCAACGCCTGACCCCGTGCGGGAACCGCATCCATGATCATTTCCTCCACCCTTGATTTCCGCGAGGCGGCCCGCCGCCGCCTGCCGCGTTTCCTGTTCGATTATGCCGATGGCGGCGCCTATGCGGAGGAGACGCTGCGTCGTAACGTCTCCGACCTGGCCGGCATCGCACTACGTCAGCGGGTTTTGAAGAACGTCGCGGATATCGACCTGTCCACCACCCTGTTCGGCCAGAAGATGGCCATGCCGGTGGGGCTGGGGCCGGTTGGCATTTCCGGCATGTATCACCGCCGGGGGGAGGTGCAGGCCGCCCGCGCCGCCAATGGCGCCGGCCTGCCCTTCTGCCTGTCCACCGTCTCCATCTGCTCTTTGGCAGAGGTGGCGGCGGCCACCGACGGGCCGCTCTGGTTCCAGCTTTATGTCATCCGGGACCGCGCCTTCATGCGCGACCTGCTGGCCACGGCCAAGCAGCAGGGTGCCAAGGCGCTGGTCTTCACTGTGGATATGCCGGTGCCGGGTGCGCGGTATCGCGATGCCCATTCCGGCATGTCTGGCGCCTATGGGCCGCTGCGCCGGGTGTTGCAGGCAATGGGCAAGCCCTCCTGGGCCTGGAATGTCGGCCTTCGCGGCCGTCCCCACCGGCTGGGCAATCTGGAGCCTGTGCTGGGCAAGGACAGTGGGATGAATGATTATATGGGCTGGCTGGGGTCCAATTTCGATCCTTCCATCGCCTGGTCCGATCTGGACTGGATTCGCCAGAGCTGGGATGGACCTTTGATCATCAAGGGCATCCTGGACCCTGATGATGCAAGGTCGGCGGCCGATATTGGTGCCGATGGCATTGTCGTATCCAACCATGGCGGTCGGCAGTTGGATGGCGTTCTGTCCTCGGCCCGCGCCCTGCCCGCCATTGCCGATGCGGTGGGCGACCGGTTGACCGTGCTGGCCGACAGCGGCGTGCGATCGGGCCTGGATGTGGTGCGGATGCTGGCGCTGGGGGCGCAGGGCGTGCTGCTGGGCCGCGCCTGGGTCTATGCCCTGGCGGCGCGCGGCGGCATCGGCGTATCGCAATTGCTGGAGCTGTTCGCCAAGGAGATGAAGGTCGCCATGGCATTGACCGGTGTACGCAGCATCGCGGAGATCGACCGGTCGATCCTGGCCTGACCGATCCAAGGCCAGCACGAAGAAAAAGGGCGCGAACCCCGCCGGGTCCGCGCCCTTTGTCCTTAAGACCCTATCCGTCTCAGCCCCGGATATTGCGCACGAACCGTTCCACTTCCTGGCGAAGCTGGGCTGCCTGCTGGGACAGGCTGTCCGATGCCGCACGGGACTGGGCTGCCATGGCACCCGTTTCTCCCGCTGCGCGCGTCACTTCCTGGATGGTGGCCGTGACTTCGCGGGTACCGGTCGCCGCTTCCTGCACATTGCGGCTGATCTCCTGCGTCGCAGCACCCTGTTCTTCTGCTGCGGCGGCAATGGTGGTCACCGTCTCGCTGATGGAAACGATGGTGCGGCCAATGGATTGGATGGCACTGACCGCGTTGCCGCTGACCGCCTGCATGCTGCTGATCTGGGCGGAAATCTCCTCCGTTGCCCGCGCCGTCTGGCTGGCAAGGTTCTTCACTTCCGACGCCACGACCGCGAAGCCCTTGCCGGCTTCCCCGGCGCGGGCAGCCTCGATCGTCGCATTCAAGGCCAGCAGGTTGGTCTGGGCCGCGATTTCCTGGATCAGATTGACCACGTCGCCGATTTTCTGGGCCGCATCGGCCAGACTGGCAACGGTTTCGTTGGTCTTCTCCACCTCGTCCACGGCGTCACCGGCCTTGCGGCTGGAATCGGCCAGACGCTCGTTGATCTCGGTGATCGACCGGGCCAGTTCCTCAGCCGCCGCCGCCACCGTCTGCACATTGGCGCTGGCGATATCGGCAGCGTTTGCCACGGCATTGGCCTGGGCGTTGGTCTGGGTGGCAATGGCGGACAGGGCCTCCGAATCGCCACGGATACGGTCAGACTGTTCGGCCACGACGCTGACGACGCCGCCGACGCTGCCTTCAAACTCGTCCGCCAACCGGTTCAGATCCTGCACGCGGCGACGGGCGGCCTCTTCCTCGTCACGGCGGCGCTGTTCTTCCATCTCCGCTACACGGCCCGCATTATCCTTGAATAATTGCAGGGCCTTGTTGATGGCGCCGATCTCATCGGCGCGGTCCTGCTCACCCACATGGATAGTATGGTTGCCACTGGTCAGCGCCTGGACGGTGGTGATAATCCGGCGCAGCGGCTGACCGATGATCTGACGCGTCGCCAGCCACAATGCCGCCAGCAACAGCACCGTCAGCAGCGCCGCCCCCACCAGGATCAGGTTGCGCAACTCGATCTTCGGCTTTTCCACCTGATTGACCGGCAGGTTGATCAGCACCGACCAGGGCGTGCCCGTGTTGCCGATCACGACCGGCATGAAAAGCTGTTTCACACTCGTGTTGAGGCTCTTGGAAACAGAGAATTGCTCAAAATTCTTGCCCTCGCGGATCGCGGGCAGCGGGTTCTTCAGCCGCTCATTGGTTTCGACAATAGATTTGCCCAGATGGTCCTTGTTGGCATAGCCGACCCATTTTCCCCCATTGGAAATCAGTGAAACCGACCCGGTTTCAAAGGGCTTTGCGGCTTTCAACAGTTCCCAGATGCCATCGGTCGCGAGATCAACGCCAGCATTACCAATGAATTTGCCATTTTCAATGATCGGCACCACAAGCGTCATCATCAAAACGGTCTTGCCGGCCACGGTATATTGATAAGGCTCGGTTGCCACTTCCTTCATCATGCGTTTGGGCAACTGGTAATACTCGCCGTCCGACCCCGTATCGTCATAGCCAACCAGGGTTTCCAATACCGGTTGCCCGGACCCACGGTTCCAATATGGAACAAAGCGGCCCGCACCATCACTGCCGGGCGTGTTTACCGCCTCACTATCCTTGCCGATAATGTCGGGCTCCAACCCCACCCACACAGCCAACATAGTGGGATTGGCCTCCAGCAGGGCTTTCAGCCAAGCATTCACTTCCTGCCGCCCCATGCCGCCAGCCTTCAGGCTGGTCAACGATGCGGCCATGAAACGGCTGATATCCATGGCATCATTCAGTTGGCGTTCCACCTGGGCGGTATGATAGCGCCCAACCCGTTCGCCCACCTCGAATGACAGCTTATCCGTATGCTCACCACTGCTGTCGGTAATGGCAACGATGGCTATACCCAAACCGGCGATCAGCACGGCGGCGATGGCCAACACCAGTTTGGTGACCAGAGGAAACCGTTTCAGCATCGTACCCCCCAACTACACATCTCATACGAGAAAGACTAATTTGGGGAGGTGAAGCAGAATTAAAAAAAATAGGTCCAAAGGAATATAATACGGTTGGTCGGATGCCAGCCAGGGACAGGATGAGGCTTCGTCGACCAGCGACAGCTTTCAGGCGCAAGCATATCCGGACGAACAGGCAATACATACCCCGGCAATCCGTTTATGGATGCATTATCAGCACCAGGCCCGGGGGCGGCCCGCGGTCATTTATCCTCCTCCGATCGGACAGCACCGGGGAACCGGTCCACCGTGCGCAGGGCTGGAAACAGGAAACACCAGATCGCCACCACAGCCAGGGTGCCCACACCGCCCAGGACGACAGCCGCACTGGCGCCAAACCAGGCGGCGGTGACCCCGGATTCGAACTCGCCCAACTGGTTGGACGCCCCGATGAACAGAGAGGAGACAGCGCTGACCCGGCCCCGCATCTCATCCGGGGTTTCAAGCTGGACCAGCGACTGGCGGATGAAAACGCTGACCATATCCACCGCGCCCATCACGATCAGCGCGATGCCTGCCACCACGGCCGATGTCGTCAGCCCGAAAATGATGGTACCGACACCGAATATCCCGACACAAACAAACAGAACCCGGCCGACATGACGGCGCACGGGACGGACAGCAAGGATCAACCCTGTTACAAGCGCCCCCACAGCCGGCCCCGCACGCAGGATGCCAGCCATCACCGGCCCGGCATCGAACTGGTCCTTGGCCAGCACGGGCAGCAGGGCGGTGGCGCCGCCCAGCAGCACGGCAAACAGATCCAGCGAGATGGCGCCCAGGACAATCGGCTTGGCACGGATGAAGCGGAAGCCAGCGAACAGCGTATCCATGCTGATCTTTTTCGCCGCTTCCAGCTTGGCTTTCGGCTCCAGCTTGATGAAGCAGACCAGGGTGAAGGCACAGGCAAACAGGGCGGCGCTGACCGCAAAGACCGAATGGCCGATCAGCCCATAAAGCACCCCGCCCAGGGCCGGCCCGACAATGCTGGCCCCCTGCCAGGCTGAGGAATTGAGCGCGACCGCACGCGGGAAAATCGACCGGGGAACCAGATTGGGGACCAAGGCGGAAGCGGCCGGCATCTCAAACGCGCGGGCCGTGCCCAGAATCACCACGGCGATGAAAGCGGGCCAGATCGGCGCGGTTTCGTCCCACAAGGCGAACCACAGCACGCCCATGGCCAGCACTTCCAGCCCCTGGCAGAAATTGATGATGCGCCGCCGGTCGAAGCGGTCGGCGACATGCCCCGTGATCAGCACCAGCAGGATGGAGGGCAGGAATTCCGCCAGACCGACAAAGCCCAGCGCCATGGCCGAGCCGGACACATCATAGATTCGCCAGCCGGTGGCCACGATCTGGATCTGCAATGCCAGGATGGAGCAGATGCGGGCGAACCAATAAAGGCGAAAGGCGGGATAGGCGAAGGGACTGGTCGATTGTTGTGTTGGGTCGTCGGTCATTTAGGGCGGATCATGTGACGGGCAGGTGGTTGGAACTATGCGCCCGGCCCGTTCCAGGCGATAAGGGCACATCCTGCAGGGCTGGCGCGCGGTCTGGGCGGGTCAATGGGATGGGGGAATGGTTATGTCAGTGAAGGATGATGTCGTTGTCCGGGTGGCGCAGCGTCGTGATGTGCCCGACATGGTGGCGCTGGTGCGCGAAGGGTCGCTGACACCGGAAGCCTATGCCGATACCAGCCTGGACCCGGTTTATGATGCCTGGGATGAGCTGATGCTGGACCCGAATGCGGAAACCCTGGTGCTGGACCTGGATGGCCGCGTGGTGGGCATGGCCCAGCTCAACTATATGCGCCACCTTTCCCGGGGTGGCATGCGCCGCTGTCATATTGAGAATGTTTTCATCGCCAGCGCCTTCCGCTCGCAAGGGCTGGGCGCGATTCTGATTGAGAATTGCCTGGATATGGCCAGGGCACGCGGCTGCGGTCTGGTCCAGCTTTTGAGCGACAGCCGGCGGACCGATGCGCACAGGTTCTACCAGCGCCTTGGCTTTCAGGCTTCGCATCAGGGCATGAAACTGTATTTGTAACCAAGTGGTGCGAAGGTGCCTGACCTTCGCACCACCCCTAGATCGTTGGAGCCCTGGAGCATCATGACCGCAATCGACCCCACCGCCCCCGTCCGCATCGCCATTCTGGGCGCTTCCGGCTATACCGGGGCGGAGCTGATCCGATTGCTGCTGCGCCATCCCCGCGCGCGCATCGTGGCCCTGACGGGGGAGCGCGCCGCCGGCAAGCCGGTGGCCGAGGTTTTCCCGCATCTGGCGCCTTATGACCTGCCGGCGTTGACCAAGATCGCCGATGTCGATTGGTCGGGCGTGGATTTCGTCTTCTGCGGCCTGCCCCATGGCACGACGCAAGAGGTGATCGCCGCCCTGCCCGATCATGTGCGCATCTGCGACCTGTCGGCGGATTTCCGGCTGTTCAATGTCGATACCTACGCCGAATGGTATGGCCATGCCCACAAGGCCCCGGCCCTGCAGGAAAGCGCCGTCTACGGCCTGTGCGAGGTGATGCGTGAAGGCATCGCCGGTGCGCGTCTGGTCGCCAATCCGGGTTGCTATCCCACCGCCTCACAGCTTCCGCTGATCCCGCTTTTGCAGGCCGGGCTGATTGAGCTGGAAGACATCATCATCGATGCCAAGTCCGGCGTGTCCGGCGCCGGACGCGATGCCAAGCAGGGCAGCCTGTTCGGTGAGGTGGCGGAGGGCATCCACCCCTATGGCATCGCCAGCCACCGCCACGCGCCGGAGATTGAACAGGGCCTGTCACAGGCCGCCGGCAAGGATATGCTGGTCGCCTTCACCCCGCATCTGATGCCGATGAGCCGGGGCATCCTGGCCACCACCTATGTGCGGATGAAGCCCGGCGCCACAGCCGACGATCTGCGGGATTGCCTGCGCAATGCCTATGGCAAGGAGCCTTTTGTGAAGGTGCTGCCCGATGGCGTGGCACCGCAGACCCGCCATATCCGTGGGTCCAATTTCTGCCTGATCAATGTCTTCGCTGATCGTCTGCCGGGCCGGGCCATCATCATCTCGGCCATCGACAATCTGGTGAAGGGCGCGTCCGGTCAGGCCGTGCAGAATTTCAACATCATGTATGGGTTCGACGAGACGTTGGGCCTGGACGTGGTGCCGCAGTTCCCCTGACCGCTTAAAGTCTGTCAGGTCTATAATTCTCACCACCGTCACCCCGGCGAAGGCCGGGGTCCAGAGTCACAAGCGCCTTGCTCTACGAAACTGGACCCCGGCTTTCGCCGGGGTGACGGTTGAGGTTGGTCCCTTGCGCAGGCGAGTCCCGAGCGAGTGTTCAAACCCCCTGCTTGCCAATCCGCGCCTTCAGATAATCCACCAGCAGCGCCACCTTCGGTGACAAGTGGCGGCGGTGGGGATAAACCGCCCAGATCCCTTCATCGGGCGGGCGGTTGGCTTCCAGCAAGCTGACCAGCGTGCCGGCAGCCAGATGCGGCTCGACATAAAAATCCGGCAACTGGCACAGGCCCAAGCCCTGGCGGGCCGCATCCAGCACAGCAAAGCCGCTATTGCAGCGCCACTGGCTGCGGGGGCGGAATTCCACCGCTCGTTCCCCATCGCTGAAGTACCAGATATCCGCCGTGCCGATCAGGCAATCATGCGAAGGCAGGTCGGCCAGCGCCATCGGCATGCCATGCCGTTCGAGATAGGCGGGGGCGGCGCACAGATGGCGGGTGCGCGATGCCAGACGCACGGCAACCAGCCTCGTGTCGCCCAGGCTGGTGCCGGTCCGCACCGCCAGATCAAACCCCTCCCCCACCAGATCGACCAGCCGGTTGGTCAGATCGATGGTCACCGATAATTGTGGATGGGCGGCCATGAACTGATTGACCAAGGGCACAATGAACCGTTCCCCATAGGCGATGGAGCAGGTCAGCCGCAGATGGCCGCGTGGAGCACCATCACGTTCGCTGACGGCGGCGAACATTTCCTCCCGCTCCTCCACCAGCCGGCGGCACCGTTCCAGAAAGGCCCGACCGGCATCGGTCATGCTGACCTGCCTTGTCGTGCGGTACAGCAGCCGCACCTGCAACCGGTCCTCCAACCGGGCAATCTCCCGGCTGACATGGGAGGTGGAGACACCCAGCCGGGCAGCGGCGCTGGAAAACCCCTCCGTCTCGCACACCGCGATGAAAATCTCGATTCCGTCCCAACCGCCCATGATG
>NZ_AUCG01000022.1 GCF_000429645.1 Niveispirillum irakense DSM 11586 | reverse complement strand
CACAAAACCAATCCCTGTTACGCGCCGACCTGGTGGTCATAGCGAGGGCCCCCCACCCGATCCCATCCCGAACTCGGCCGTGAAACCCCTCTGCGCCAATGGTACTTTGTCTTAAGGCACGGGAGAGTAGGTCGCCGCCAGGTCCGCTCGTAACAGGTAAATCACGATACCAGAACCAAACGCCCCTCGGCATATCGCCAAGGGGCGTTACCTTTTGCGGGCCGCAAAACGGCCCTCTGACGCGGGGTGGAGCAGCCCGGTAGCTCGTCAGGCTCATAACCTGAAGGTCACAGGTTCAAATCCTGTCCCCGCATCCAAACAAAAGCCGCTGAACTCGTAAGAGATCAGCGGCTTTTTGCTGCCCGCAAAAACCACCCCAAAACATCGCCTAGCTACCATATAGCTACCAGATGAAAGTGAAAATGAGCGTAGTTGGCGCCATGCGACGCCGCTGCGGCCGCTCATTTGACGAGGCTCCAGAAGCCCAGCTTGCGGCCATGGGCATTTTTGATCTGCTCCCGGTACGGACATTGTCGGGCAGGGACTGCCAGCCGGTGACCTGTTGGGCGAGCCGGTCAAGATGGCTCAGATACTTCGCCCCATGCCCATAGGCGGGTGATTTGGCGCGGGCCAGGATGTCGTCCAGCAAGGCGCGGTAGAGCACGCTCGCCGCCAGCGGGTGCTGATCGGCTAAGGCTTCGGCCGCTGGCACCAGCGTGCCGTAAAGTCGCCCGGACCAGACAGAATGCCGTCCCACCACCAAGTCCGAGGCCAGGTCCAACGCCGGCCAATCCAGGCAGAACTGCAGGGCGCTGCTGAAATACGGGCTGGCGGCGACATGGGCCAGGGCGCGCGCCGTCTCCTCGCGGTCGTTGAAATCCTCCAGCTTAGCGATGTAGTCGCGCAGCAGGCTGGCATCCAGGGACTGGGCGAACTGCGACCAGCGCAACGCCTGCGCGGCTGTCCGGTCGCCCAGGACTTCCAGGATGCGCGCTTCCAGTTTGACCTGATCGCGGTCAGCCCTTGGCGCAACACCGGCCCCGTAAAAATCGTCCGACAGGTCGCGGGGTATTGATCGGGGGGCTGCTTTGCGGACCCATTCCAATGCCTCGCTAGCCCGTTTAGCCTCCAGCAGCTTGGCGGCAATGCGCAACGGCTCGCGCCGATGCTCCGGCAGGCGGGCTTCCAGGGCGATGTAATGATCCAGGTTGCCCATGGCATCGGCAATGGCCTGCCGGATCTGGATGACCCGGCCATATTCGTCTGGCGTGGCCTTGGACAAACCCTTCTCCCAATCAGCCAGGATCGCCGGCGGCAGCAGCGGGGCCGTAGCGATGGCCAGCGCCGGGATCAGCCCATGGCTGTCGCGGGTCAGGGCCTCGTCCAGCAGGTCTGGCAGACTGGCGCGGTCAGGACCCGGCATCTGCTCCACAATGCGCGGCAGGATTTCACTGCCCCGCCAATAGACGGCTTGGATACGCCCGGAACTATCATCGATCCGATTGAACAGGGAACCGTGGCCGGCGATGAACCGGATCAGGCGTTGCGCTGCCATCAGGGGAGATAAAGGGGCAAGCTCACGTTCGATACTGTCGACCAAGGCATCGAGATCAGCAGCCAGCGCGCGTTCCTTTTCCCACGGCACCATGGCCTTGGCGCGATCCAGCGCGGAAAGCCGCCGGTCGATGAGCTTGGCAACGGCGGTTGGTCCTTGGCCACCGGCCAGCGCCGCCGTGACTCGCCGCGCAAAGGCGGGGCTTTCCGCGGCCTCGTCCAGAATCAATTGCGCCAGCTTTTCCGCGCCCAGGGCTACCAGCCCGGCCAGGGTCAAGGGGGAACGCGGCGCCATCATCATTCTCCGACTGGGTACTCCTCCCCATATGGCAGAAACCGTCCATGGAGCGCCAGCCTTCTGCTACAGCCGATCCCGCCGCCATTGCGAGGGCGTTGTCCCCGTCGCCTTGTGGAAGTTGCTGGTGAAATGGCTGGGCGTGGCAAAGCCGAGCGCCATGGCAATGTCGGTGATGGACATGACTGGATCAAGCAACAGCGCCTTGGCACGTTGCAATCGCTGCTGGGCGATATAGCGGAGAGGGGACACACCCAGGCTGGCCCGGAAGGCACGGCCAAAATGGTCAGGGCTGAGATCAATTTCCGCTGCGAGCCGTTCAAGGGTCAGATCGTCCTGGAGATGGGCGTCGATGTAGGACAGCACCCGCCTTTGGCGCGAAACGCCCAGGCCACCATTGACAGCCGGTGGTCCAGGTTTGCTGCCGAAGATCTCCAACAATCTCCCGACCAGCAGCACACAGGCCAGCGTCAGGGTCCCAGCAGATGTCGATTGTTCCAGTCCTTCTTTGAGGATTTCGAGAATGTATCCAGTCCGCGTATCCTGGATATCGAGCTGCGCCGGCATACTGTCGAGGATTTCGACGGTACCCTCACAGGCGGGGCCGGTGATGAAACCAACATCCAGTGCCACGATGAACACCGGCTGCCGCCCGGACCACGAGACCTGAATGATGCGTTCAGGCGGCGTCAGATGGATCTGTCCTGGTTTGACGCGATGCAGAATGGCAGAAACCTGATCAACCGGATGCCACCGCAACGTAAAAGGGGGGGCCATCATGCTGGATCAGCGTCAGCTGTGGGGACCCAAGTTTTGCGTCCGCGCATTCATCCAGCAGATAGCGTCCAACGACGTAGCCGTCGTGCCTGACACGATGCAGCGATTGGATGCCACGGGGTAATCTGTCGGATTGGAAGTCTATGAAGCTGTGTGCGTCCATGAGAATCTCCTTATATAGATATACGGCGGCCTCCCTTCTTGTTTTGATTGATGTTTGCCGGCACTAAAGGCGAAATTGAGTCCAAAGCAGGTAAATGCTATATAGACTGAATGAGTATATTCGATTGAGTTATCATTAGTTCTTCTTGTTAAATTTTGTGACCAAATTACTTGTAATTTCATTATTTTTGGCTCTACGCGATTCAGCGGAATTTTGATAGTCATGCCGTTTTCGTGAAAGTTTTCCGGGGAAATCGTATCGATAATCATCGATACGGCCAGCTTGGCAGTTGGCGGTATTGTTCCACCGCTGTGCTTTATCGAGGCACAGCCTGTTGGGAGGTGGCACCCCATGCAGATCAGGAGCCCGGTTGACGCCGCGTTATCTGTGCCGGATTGGCAGGATGGTGCGGCTTATCAGTCATTGCAGCACATGGACCGGCCCGGTTGGGCTTGGCAATGGCTGAGGCGAGATGGTGGTTTCAAAGAAGCGCTGAAATCCAGCACCTGCCTGACAAGCATGGACCGTACCGTGGTGCGATTGGACGCCGCCTCTCATGCGATGACCTGGGGGTTGATGTTTCGCCCACATTACCAGCGATGCCAAAGCCTACTGGCAACCCGAAGCATGCCCGTCGGTTCTTGCGGTCGCAGCCGAGCCAGCGAAAGCTGCGACGGCGACGGACGACCTGTTCGACCTGGAAGCGGTTCGGACCCTTGCAACCGTCGTCACGGAACCTGACGGGGCCGAGCATCTGATGCTATCGGATGGCTTTCGGCATCTGCAGCTCCGGGTGATAGGGGGGACGCTTCTCGACGGCCCGGTGCGCCTCCGCTGCACGTTGACCGGGTTGCAGGAGATTGACCGCAAAGTGCTGTCCCTGCGCCGTTTGTGCCTGTGCTGCCGGTTGCGTCGAATGCCCCGCAGCCTGTACGCGCCAGAGCCCCAGGCTGGGCGCTGGATCGACAAACTACGGGCGGTGGATGCCGCCAACGCGGGCGCGTCCCAGCGGGAAATTGCCGTCACGCTCTTTGGGGAAAGGCGTGTTGCCGCCGAATGGTCGTGCGGATCGGACTGCCTGCGGCTGCGGGTCCAGCGGCTCATCCGGGAGGGACGGCGGATGGTGCGGGATGGCTACCGGGATCTGCTGGCCTGACGGGCCAGAGTCAAAGGCTGGCAGGCGTGGGTGTCAGGGTCTGGGCTGGAGAAGGTCCGGCCCCTTCACCGCAACCATGATGTGACGGAGGGCTTTGCCATGAAGCTGTTCAAGATCGGATTGTCCGTGCTGGTTCTGCTTGGCATCGGCACGGGCGCTTTCATCTACTGGCCCGAGGGGCGGGTGGAACAGGAGGGACCGGCCACGGTCATCGCGGCCGATCTGATTGAGATTGCCGGTGTTCGCCACCGGCTGGCCGGTATCGTGGTGCCGCTGCCCGACCAGCAATGTTTGGATCGAAAGGGTCAGTCTTGGCCCTGTGGTCAGCAGGCGGTGGAAGGGTTGCGCAAGCTGGTCACCGGCACGCCGGTCCTTTGTCGACCCCGGCCGGGCAAGGCGGACCTGTCCGATTGCTATGTCGGTGGCAAACATCTGTCGGAACGTATGGTCTGGGCGGGGTGGGCCTTGGCCTGCCGGTACGGTACTGCCGATTTCAGCGGTTCGGAAAGCTCCCCCCGCTTTATCGCCGTGGGTCTGTGGCGGGGCGGGTTTGAGCCCCCGACACCGTTGGATCAATGTCCCCGGTGAGCCAGTAAAGTCAGAGGCGGCCTGGGATTTCGTGACGGGTTGGGCTGGAGGAGTGGCCTTCGGCACCCGTCATGGAGATGTGCCATGACCCAGGTGGAAATCCTCGACAATCCCCGTGATGCCGCGCGCGGCTACCGGGTGGATGTGAACCGTGGCCAGCGCAACAGCCGGGTATCGTCGGAATGGTTCTCCCGGCCCGATGATGAGCGCTTCCTGTCCCTGTCCGACCTGTATGCGTCGGTCAAGACCCGCACGGATCGCAGCCGCACGCGTACCCTGGCCAGCGCTGATATCAAGGTGGAGGCGCGCAGCGACGCGCCGGAACGGCTGTCGCTGCTGCTGCCGGGGGGTGAACGCCCCGTGGCACCCACCCATTGGAGCTTCGGGCAGTTGGCCGGGCTGGTGGGCGCACCCGCCGCCTATCTGCGGCAGCTTCCGGCAGCACTGGCCGGGATCAACTTGCAATATGGGCTGACCGCGCATCGGGCCGAGCAGGTCAAGACCCTGGAGATCGAAGACGGTCGCGTTGAGCTGCGCGCTGTCACCGGCCCCGATTATGGCCGCATCTTTGATCATGAGTTGGTCGAGGCGGTGCAGCGCATTGCCGGCAATGGCACCGGCGATACGCGTTGGAAGGTGCCGGGCGTGCTGGACTGGTCGACCGGCATCTATCATCCGCGCGTGGACATTACCCGCGACACGACCACCCTCTATGCCAGCGACCGTGACGTCTTCCTGTTCCTGGTCGATGATATGAATCCCATCGAGGCCGGGCGACTGCCCGATGGGTCGCCGGACCTGTATTTCCGGGGCTTCTATTGCTGGAACAGTGAGGTGGGCGCCAAGACCCTGGGCATGGCCAGCTTCTATCTGCGGGCCGTGTGTCAAAATCGAAACCTATGGGGCGTGGAGGATTTCCAGGAGATCACCATCCGCCATTCCAAATATGCCGCCTCCCGCTTTGCCCATGAGGCCGCACCCGCCCTGACCCGCTTTGCCAATTCCTCCCCCATGCCCTTCATCAACGGCATCAAGGCATCGCGTGAACAGATCGTCGCCCGCAGCGATGATGACCGGGAGGCGTTCCTGCGCAAGCGCGGCTTTTCCAAGGCTGAGACGTGCAAGATCATCGAAACCGTGCTGGCGGAAGAGGGGCGCAAACCGGAAAGCATCTTTGACTTTGTCCAGGGCATCACGGCGGTCGCCCGCGACAAGCCGCACCAGGATGCGAGGTTGGATATGGAGGCCAGGGCCAAGAAGCTGCTGGACCGGGTTGCCTGACCGGTGGCGCGGGTAGAGGCAGAGGAGGCTGGGGCCTTCGTGACGGGTGATGAGACGGGAGAGAGGCTTCCATCCGCCCGTCATGGAGAAAACCCATGGCCACGAAAGCAGCCGACAAGATCATCCTGAGCCGGTCCCAGGATATCCCCTTCAACAAGCTGGTCCTATCCCAGGCCAATGTCCGCCGCGTCAAGGCGGGCGTGTCCATTGCCGATCTGGCCGAGGACATTGCCCGCCGTACCCTGCTGCAAAGCCTTTCCGTCCGGGCGCAGTTGGATGACCAGGGCCAGGAGACGGGCATCTACGAGGTGCCCACCGGTGGGCGGCGCTACCGGGCGCTGGAACTGCTGGTCAAGCAGAAGCGTCTGGCCCGCAACGCCCCCATCCCCTGTGTTATCCGTACCGAGGGGCTGGGCGAGGAGGACAGTCTGGCGGAGAACCTGCAACGGGTGGCGCTGCATCCGCTGGATCAGTTCCGCGCCTTCCAGACCCTGATGGACAAGGGCCTCAGCGAAGAGGACATCGCCGCCCGCTTCTTTGTCACCCCGGCGGTGGTGAAACAGCGTCTGCGGCTGGCGTCGGTTTCGCCCAAGCTGCTGGAGATTTATGCCGAGGATGGCATGAACCTCGACATGCTGATGGCGTTCAGCGTCAGCGACAGCCATGAGCGGCAGGAACAGGTTTGGGCCTCGCTGACCCAGCCCTGGCAGAAGGAGCCCTACCACATCCGCCGTGCCCTGACGGCCAGCAGCATTCCGGCCTACGACAAGCGTGCCCGCTTTGTCGGGCTGGACGCCTATATCGCCGCCGGCGGCCCGGTGATGCGCGACCTGTTCACGCCGGACGAGGGTGGCTGGCTGGGCGATGTGCCGCTGCTGGAACGGCTGGTGTCGGAAAAGCTGGCCAAGGCCGCCGAGGGGGTGATGGCGGAGGGCTGGAAATGGGTCGAGGTGAATGTCGATTTCCTCTATGGCCACACCGTCGGTCAACGCCGCCTGAAGGCTGAGATCGTCCCCCGGACGGAGGAAGAGGAGGCGCGATACGCCGAATTGACGGCCGAGTATGAACGGCTGGCCGAGGAGCATGATACGGGCGAGCACCTCCCCGAGGAGGTCGATCAGCGCCTGACGGCCCTGTCGGCTGAAATCGCCCGGTTGGAAGAGCGCCCTGAGCGTTTTGACCCTGAGGAGATGGCGCGTGCCGGCTGCAATGTCCGGGTCAACGCGGAAGGGGAATTGCGGGTGGAACGCGGTTTCGTTCGCCGTGAGGATGAACCGCCGGTGGAGGAGGTGCCTGCTGACGCTGATGGGGCGACGGCGGAATGTGATGTCACCCAATCCGCCGCTGCCCACACCGCCTATACCGGCACCAGTGTTAGCCAGGAAGCGGAACCCGAGGATGAGGGCATGAAGCCCTTGTCCGACCGGCTGGTCATGGAACTCACCACCCATCGCACGCTGGCCCTGCGGGATGCGTTGGCGCGGGACCCGGACACGGCGTTTCTGGCCGTGCTGCATGTGCTGTGCCTGGAGACCTTCTATCCCGGCTCCTATGCCAGTTGCCTGGAAATCAGCGCCCGCGGCACGGTACCGGTGCTCCAGGAACCCAGCCTGCGCGACTGTGCCGCTGCCACAGCCCTGGTGGACCGGCATGAGAACTGGCGGCGGCAGATGCCGGCGCGGGCCACCGAACTGTGGGATGTGCTGGTGGGCTTTGATGCCGACAGCCGGTCGGCCCTGTTCGCGCATTGCGTGGCAGGCACGGTGAATGCCGTGCATGAGAACTGGAACCGCCACAATGGCCGACTGAACCATGCCGATACGCTGGCCGGCGTTCTCGACCTGGATATGACCGCCGCCGGGTGGGTGCCCACGGTGGACAACTTCCTGGGCCGCGTCACCAAGGCCCGCATCCTGGAAGCCGTCCGGGAAGCGAAGGGAACCGACGCAGCCCAGCGCATCGAACATCTGAAGAAGCCCGACATGGCGGCCCACGCGCAGGAACTGCTGGCGGGCACGGGCTGGCTGCCGGAATTGCTGCGCAAGCCGGGTCAGCCGAAGGCGGAAGTTGTTACGCCTGAGGATGACGCCGCTGCCGATGCCAGCCTGCCTGTCGCGGCGGAATGAACTGACATTCTCCACCCTTGGCCCGGCCACAGTGCCGGGCCTTTCCTATGGGGAGGTGTCCCATGGAAAGTGCTGGCGATCTGTCCCGCCGCTTGGCCTGCGACGCTGAAGCCATCTGTCGTCAGTTTCTGCCCAATGGGCGGCGGCAAGGGCGTTATTGGCTGGTTGGCGATGTGCAAGGCCATCGCGGCCGCAGCCTCTATGTCCGCCTGACAGGTCCCCGTGCTGGGTCCTGGACCGACGCCGCCACGGGCGAGCATGGTGACCTGCTGGACCTGATCGCCCTGAACCGGGGCCTGTCCATCTTTGAGGCCATGGCGGAGGCACGGGCGGTTCTGCGCCTGCCGCTGCCGGTCAGCGGAGCTGTCGCCGCTGCCATGGCCCCCACGGGTTCGCCCGAGGCCTGTCGCCGTCTGTTTGCGGCCAGCAAGCCTTTGCCGGGCACCCTGGCGGAACGCTATCTGGCCAAGCGCGGCATTGTCCTGTCCTACCCTGAACCGGCCCTGCGCTTTCATCCGCGTTGCCATCGCCGGGAGCCGTCCGGCACCATCAGCCTGCCCGCCTTAATCGCCGCCGTCACCGACGATGGCGGCCACGTCACGGGCTTGCACCGAACCTGGCTCAGCCTAGCCGGGGACAAGGCCGCGCTGGATGATCCCCGCCGTGCGATGGGGCATCTGCTGGGCAATGCCGTGCGCTTTGGCCCCGTCGGCGCCGTCATGGCGGCGGGGGAGGGGCTGGAGACGATGCTGTCGTTGCGCCAGGCCTTGCCCTTGCTGCCAGCCGTTGCGGCCCTATCCGCAGCACACCTCGCCGCCTGGACCTTTCCAGTGCTGCTGCGTCGGCTCTATGTCGTTTGCGATGCCGATGCGGCGGGGGAGTGGGCTTTTGCCCGGTTGTCGTCGCGCAGTCACGCTGCCGCGTTGACAGTCCTGCCCCTCCGGCCCCGGCTGGACGATCTCAACAGCGACCTGATGGCCTATGGGCTGATGGCGCTACGCGAATGGATCGTCCCGCAACTGGCTGAGGGCGATATAACCACCTTCCTGCCCTGCGGATAGGGCCCTGGCATCCGCCGCCTCGGGAGCGAATGGGCCTATACGGCGCACAGCATCGTCATGCCACCCGTAAAGGGCGGGCCGCGGGGAGGCGGCCTTCCAGGTTGGGGATCTGCCAGGGTCACCCGGCCCCGCAACGGCCAGAGGCCGTCCTCCGCTGGCGCTTCGGCCCGCAAGGGGTGCGGGGCTGGGCTTAACCCTGGCGGGCGCTCCCCAGGAAGGCCGCGACCGGCGCGGCCCACATATCCGGTGACCGCCATGCTGACCAGCCGCACGACATCTCCATACCCCGCCACCGACGGCCTTACGGAGGCTACCTCTTCCGCCCATCTGCTGGAGGAATTGCAGCTCTACGGCTATCGCCCGTTCCAGGACGAACCCGACCCGCGCCCCTTGCCCGAGGCCGATCAGGCCAGGGCCGAGATCGGGGCCTGTCTGGAGACGCTGGCCGGTCTGCTGACCGGCACCCGGCTGGAGGATGACCTGGACGACCTGCTCTGGGCCTGCGTCAATGTCTTTCACCGCCGTATCGGCAGCCTGGAGCGCGACCTGGACACCAACGAGCAGGCCCAGCAGCGCAGCCAGACCGAACAGGACGGCTCGGAAATCCGTTCCGTCGAACTGGAACGCCTGACCGCCGAAGGGCTGGGCCTGATCGAACGCCGCAACGCCTTCGAGTTCTTCCGCGACGCTGCCGCCGAGATGTACGAAGCCCTGACCGGCTCCACCTGGCGCCCGCGCCAGGGCTCCCAGTTAAACCACCGCACCCTGACGGCGGCGATCATCGACAGCCGCGACCATATCGCCGCCCGCCGCCATGCCGACACCAACCTGCTGCTGCCCCCCGGCCCCAAGGTGGCCTTTACCGGCGGGGTCGAGTGCAACGATGTCGACCGTATCTGGGCTGCGCTGGACAAGGTCCACGCCAAACATCCCGACATGGTCCTGCTGCATGGCGGCAGCCCCAAAGGTGCCGAACGCATCGCCGCCTGCTGGGCCGAGAACCGTCGCGTTCCCCAGATCGTCTACAAGCCCGACTGGACCCACCACAAGAAGGCGGCCCCCTTCCGTCGCAACGACCAGATGCTGGAAACCCTGCCCATCGGCCTCATCGCCTTTCCAGGTTCCGGCATCACCCAGAACCTTGCCGACAAGGCCCGCAAGATGGGCGTTCCCGTCTGGCGGTTCGGGGAGGGGGGATGAGGCATGCGATCGCTTCAGCAGCATCACAGGTCACCGCGGCAAGCCGGGAGACGCAGAGCGCCCCCTGGCTTGCCCCGCCCCTGGCTGGCTCAGAACCAGCCTTGCGACAAAACCCACTCCAGGAGTCTGATCACTAACTCGACCAGGAGCTGGAGCAGGATATCCATGACTTTGCGCATGGTTATCTCCTCAATTGGGTTGACTTACGTCTGTTGGGCCCCCAGCTTCCTTGGTGCATATTGTTGGCCATTGGGAAACTGGTGGCACCCTTTAGCCCCGCTGCGATCGCTGCGGGGCATTTTTCTGCGCTCACGGGCGCCCTGCTGATGTCACTACATTCTCTCCTCCCTTTTGCGCCTAATCTTCCTAAGGCAATTGGACCTGTGATATGGGGCCGGTGTTCGCTCCCTTGTGTCACTTTGCCGACGCGTTCACAGTTATGCATGGCAACGAGCCAGCGCAAGGGGGTATTGGCAGCCTAGAAAAATTTTTTGAGATATAGTATGCTTAGGTCAAACAGGAGGTGCGGGATGACCGTCGTGACTGTGGGCGACATTGCCAAGGTGTTCTTGGGTGTGAATCTGGGGCGCCTATCTAAGGGAACCAAGGCTGAGGATGTTCCGCTGATCAATATCAAGGACATGGTCAACGGGGGGCTGACCTCACCAGCCAGCTTGCAGTTGGTGCAGCCTGCTGAACAAGAGCATTATCGGCTGCAAAAGGGCGATGTGCTTGTTTCGGTTCGTGGGACGTTGCTGAAAACGGCGCTGGTAGCCGAAGAGCATGTCGGTGCCTACGCATCGGTGAACATCGCGATAGTTCGGCCTAGCCGTTCGATTCGACCGGAAACACTTCTGGCGCTGTTCCGGTCCGCACGGGTCGAACAGCTCCTGCGTGCCGAGACTGTTGAGTCTGTGATGCCCGGGCTCCATCTGAAGTCCCTGGAAAATATCAGGTTTTACCTTCCCCCTCTCGAACACCAAGCCCAACTGGCCTCTCTGCTTGCTGCTGCTGAGGAGCAGTACCGTGTAGGCCTCGCCCTTATTGAGGCGCGCCGCGCCGCTGCAATGGACGTGATTGATCGCACCCTGGAGCCCGCAGAATGAGCGATCTGTCGACCATACGTGAGCTTGATGCCGCTCTCGCCTTCATGACGAAGGTTGCGCAGCAGAGCGGACAATCGACGCGGGGCCTGGGGGCCTTGGCGGCCCTCAGCCTGATGGCGGCGCGTGCGCAATGTGAACGCCACGATCCCGCCGACTGGTACAAGCTGCAGCAGATGGTGCGTGAGGAGGCAGACGGCTCATCGCGTCAGATTCATCAAGCCATTCTCCGTCCCCTGAACCAACTGGTGCCAACCGACCACGCAATCCGGCTGGTATCGCTCATCTTGGCTACGGGAAGGATGACGCTGAGGGCCTGGGTTGATCACCTTGGTTCGCTGTGTGTCGGATCGACACCGCAGGCGCAGGGCCTGTTTGCACAATGGATCGATAGTGCCATCGAAAAAGTCAGTGATGAGGCTGTCGAACTCGGCCACCTGCACACGCCGGCGAATGTGGTTCATACAATTGTCGATCTTGTCTGGCAGCCTTCGGCAGCAACCATCCTTGATCCGGCCTGCGGCACCGGCGCGTTCTTGGCCTCGGCATTTTCTCGGACACAGACGGGTAACGATCACAACCGTCTTCATCTGGTTGGGGTTGAAATCATCCCCGACATAGCCGCTGTCGCCACCCTGAGACTTTGCCTGATGGGCGCGTTTGATCCGACGGTGATTTCTGGTGCCCGGCAACCGGGCAGCGGCGAGAAATTCGATCTTATCCTGTCCTCTCCCCCTTTTGGGGTGAACATGTCCAAGGCGGAACTCGACGCCTTGAACTTGCAGGATGCCTTCAGGGATTTGTCCAAACTGCGCGCTGAGTCTGCCTTTGTTGCTTATGCGGCAGACCGGCTCACGCCTAAAGGCCGCGCGGCCCTGTTGATACCGCCGGGCTTTCTGTATCGGGAGGATGACGGAAAGGTCCGCCGCGAACTGGCGTCGCGGCACCAGGTGGCGGGCGTGGTCATGCTGCCGAAGGGCGTGCTGGCACCGGCGACGAAACTGGCACCTGCGGTCATCCTGCTTCGCGGGCGCGCGGCCAATGCGGATCAGAAAACCGTTTTCGTCGATGCCACGCAGCTTGGCCGCAAGGAACGCCGCCGTCATGTGCTGGGCGATGGTGATCGTGCGGCCATCGCGGAAACGGTGAAGACAGGACGGCCCGCGTCTGACCAGATCAAGGTCACCCTTGTCGATGATCGCCGGTTGCGGGATGAACGCTACGATCTGCGTCCAGAGACCTACCTGCGTGAGCAGGCAGAACAGGTGCATCGCCGTCCGCTTGCCGAACGATTGGCAGAGGTCGCCGACCTGGAGACACGCTATGCCGATCTGGCCCGCACCACCGACGACCTGATCCGCCGTCTCTCCGGTCCGGGTGCGGTGTAGGGTTGGTCAGTGCAATTGGTTGCACATCACACTCGATCACCCTTGTGGCAGCAGCCTATGGCGTATTACCATTCTTGGCTGCATTGCCCGGTGTGTAAACCACAATAAAGCAAACGGTTTGGAGAGCGCCCCTTGGTCTCGGTCTTCTTTTCATATTCCCATGCTGACGAGGCGCTGCGCGACCAGTTGGAAAAGCAGCTTTCCATGCTGAAGCGCCAGGGGGTGATTTCTGTCTGGCATGATCGGCGGATTATTGCCGGACAGGAGATTGATCACGCCATCAGTGACAATCTGGAGACTGCCGACATCATCCTGCTGCTGGTCAGCCCGGATTTCCTGGCGTCTGATTATTGCTATGACCGGGAGATGACCCGCGCCATGGAGAGGCACGCGGCGGGAGTGGCGGTTGTCATCCCGGTGATCCTGCGTGCCTGCGACTGGCACCATGCCCCGTTTGGAAAGCTGTTGGCCACGCCCACGGATGGCAAGCCCATCACGCTATGGCCGGATCGGGATCAAGCCTTTCTGGAGGTGGCGCGCGCTATCCGCCGCGCGGCGGAAATGCTGAGGCCGAAGCAACCGACGGTGCGCCCCGCCGTGCCCCCCGCGTCACCACCCCTGTTAATCGCGCCAAACCATGCCCCGCGTTCCAGTAACCTGCGGGTGACGAAGCAATTCACAGAGCGGGATAAGGACGCCTTCCGTGTCGAGACGTTTGACTATATCGCCCGCTATTTTGAGAACTCGCTCAACGAATTATCCAAACGCAATCCGGGTATTGATGGCAATTTCCGAAGGATTGATGCCAACCAGTTCACGTCGGTCATCTATCGCGACGGACGCGCCGTTGCGCGCTGTTCCATCTTCATGGGGATGCGCGGCTTCGGTGGCGGCATCGCCTATGCCAACAATGATTCCGGGGCCGGCAATTCGTTCAATGAGAGCCTGACGGTTGAACATGACGACCAGTCATTGTTCCTGAAGTCCTTGGGTATGAGCATGCGGGGAACCGCCGACCAGAAGCTGAGCCAGGAGGGGGCGGCGGAACTGTACTGGGCCATGTTCATTGATCCGCTGCAAAGAGGAGTTCGTTGAAATGACGATGCTGGAAGGGGCGGAGTTTTCGGTCGGGTCTTTGGGTCATTTCGATGGGCTTTGCCTCATCGTGCCCAGGACAGAGTATGAGAGGTTGATCTTGGCGGCACCCGGAGAACCCCAGAAAGCCGTCTTCCTGGATGGTCAACATTCTTTCCGTGGGTTTACGCCTTCTGGGAGAAATTGGGAGGGCATCGTTGTTCCCAATATCCGGGTCGAAGTCGACCTTTCCAGTGCTGTCAGCATAAATAGGCATGATGCCCCCATAGGAACCATTGTTCGCGAGGAGGACTTCCTCGCAATTCTGGCCGGTATTCAGGGCTCCTACGGTTTTATGGAGCCACACAAGATACCTTTGCTCAGTGGCCTTCCGCCGTGCCAAGGCGATTCCTCCGTCGGCTTCCATAAATGGCAGATCGTTTTGGGTGAAGGCCAGGCCAAGCGGGTTCTGCGGACGTTTGACGTTACGCCACCCAAGCCTTGAACTGACCGGCGGCATTCCGCGCTACCCCACCATACCACCCCCCTTGCACGCCCAACGGGTTGCGCGCCATAGTCCGCCGTCCGTCAGACAGGAGCCTTTGCCCGTGCCCGCCGATTTGCGTGAGATTGACCAGACCCTGTGGAAAGCCGCTGACAAGCTGCGGGCCGATGCGGGGTTGAAGCCGTCGGATTATGCCTATCCGGTGCTGGGCTTGCTGTTCCTGCGTTATGCCGAATCCCGCTTCAATGAGATGGCGCGGACCCTGAAGCCCGCCGCAGGGTCGCGGCGCAGCATCGGGCCGGCGGATTTCATCAGCCGGGGCGTGATCTATCTGCCGGAGGATGCGCGCTATTCCCGGCTGATCGCCCTGCCGGAGGGGGACAATCTGGGCAAGGCGTTGAACGAGGCCATGACGGCCATCGAACGCGACAACAGCTATCTGGCCGACGTGCTGCCCAAGACCTATCAGGGGCTGCCGAAGGAAACGCTGCGCGAGTTGCTGAAGCTGCTGCACCCGCTGGATATTGCCGGTGACGCCTTCGGTCAGGTCTATGAATATTTCATGGGGGCCTTCGCCATGGAGACGATGCAGAAGGGCGGGGAGTTCTACACGCCGTCCAGCATCGTCAAGCTGATCGTGGAAATCATCGAGCCCTATCATGGCCGTATCCTGGACCCGGCCTGCGGGTCGGGTGGCATGTTTGTGCATTCGGCGGATTTCGTGAAGGCGCATGAACGGTCGCCGCAGAAGGAACTGTCGATCTATGGTGTGGAGCTGTACCGCGACACGCTGCGCCTGGCCCGCATGAACCTGTCCGTGCATGGGCTGACGGGGGAATTGGCGGAAGCCAACAGCATGTATGCCGACCCGCACCGGTTGACGGGCCGGTTCGATTTCGTCATGGCCAACCCGCCCTTCAACGTGTCGGGGCTGGATCGTGAACGGCTGCTGGGCGGGGCGGCGCGGTTCCCCTTTGGCGTGCCGACCACGGACAATGCCAATTACCTGTGGATCCAGCTATTCTATTCCGCCTTGAACGATACTGGTCGGGCCGGCTTTGTCATGGCCAACAGCGCGTCCGACGCGCGGGGGCGGGAGGCGGAAATCCGCCAACGGCTGGTGGAAAGCGGGGCGGTGGATGTGATGGTCGCCGTCGGCACCAATTTCTTCTACACCGTCACCCTGCCGGTGACGCTCTGGTTCTTTGACAAGGGCAAGGTGGGGACGGACCGGGAGGATCAGGTCCTGTTCATTGATGCCCGCCACACCTATCGCCAGATCGACCGGGCGCACCGGGATTTTGAGGGCTGGCAGGTGGAATTCCTGGCCAACATCGCCCGCCTGTGGCGCGGGGAGCCGTGCGAGGCCCTGCGTGGCAGTGCGGCCGCCCTGCGGGACCATTTCCCCGATGGCCGGTATCGCGACGTGCCGGGCCTGTGCAAGCTGGCCAGCCGAGCGGAGATCGCCGCCCAGGGCTGGAGCCTGAACCCCGGCCGCTATGTCGGCGTCGCTGCCGGGGCCAAGGACGAGGTGGATTTCAAGGAACGGCTGGAAGCGTTGCAGAAGGAACTGGAGGTTCTGAATACCGAGGCAGCGGGGCTGCAGGCGAAGATCGCGGCGAATGTGGCTGAGTTGTTGGGTGTGTGAGGTGATGGCTATGTTCCAAACGGAATTCACTATTGCTGAGATCGCAGCCAACGAGAAAAATGCGCTGAACGGTGGACCGTTCGGCTCTAAGCTCGTATCTTCTATGTATGCGGAGAAAGGTGTTCCTGTAATACGTGGTAATAACCTTCCGTTTGATAAGAAATTCCATGATGGTGATTTTGTATATGTTACTAAGGAGAAGGCAAAGGAACTTCGGGCGCACATTGCGCGCCAAGGTGATGTGATATTTACCCAGCGTGGGACGCTGGGTCAAATTGGCATAATACCAAATTATTCAATTTATGATGAGTATGTCGTATCTCAAAGCCAAATGAAGCTTACAGTTAATAGTGAAATTGCTGATTATTTGTATATTTATTATGCGTTTCGGTCCCCTGTGATTATGGGTAATCTTATTTCATGTGCTTCTTCGTCAGGTGTTCCTCATATAAATCTTCAAACCTTGAGAGATTTTCGGCTGCACTTACCACAAATCTCAATCCAGCGGAAAGTTGCCTCAATCCTCACCGCCTACGACGACCTGATCGAGAACAACACGCGGCGGATTGCGATTTTGGAGGAGATGGCGCGGCGGTTGTTTGAGGAATGGTTCGTCCTCTACCGCTATCCCGGTGCGGGTGACGCGCCAGTCGATGATCAGCTTCCCGACGGTTGGGTGCGGGAGCCGATCAGCCGTTTGTATCAGGGGTTGTTTGATGGGCCACACGCAACGCCCGCCCCGGCGGAGAATGGTCCGATCTTCCTTGGCATCGGCAATGTCACCGAGGCGGGGCACCTCGATCTGTCAAAGATAAGGCATATTGCGGAAGAAGATTTCCCGAAATGGACCAAGCGTGTAACGCCTGCCGAGGGTGATATCGTCTTCACCTATGAGGCAACGCTGAACCGTTACGCCCTGATCCCGCCGGGTTTCAACGGCTGCCTTGGGCGGCGTATGGCATTGATCCGCACCGCACCGGAGCACAGGATCAACCTGTTCCTATACTACTACTTTTTCTCGCAGCAGTGGCGTGACGTGGTGCAAGCCAATATATTGTCCGGCGCCACGGTTGATCGTATCCCGCTGACCAGCTTTCCGTCATTTCCCGTGAACCGTCCGCCGGACGGGCTGATCCACCAGTTTGATGATCTTGTCCGCCCCATGGTTCAACAGACGCAAAACCTACAGCAGCAAAACACCCGCCTCCGCGCCGCCCGCGACCTGCTGCTGCCCAAGCTGATCTCCGGCGAGATCGATGTTTCGCGCGCCCCGCTGCCGCTGGAGATTGCCGCCGAATGACGCCGCCGCCCCGGTTCCCCGCCATGGATTACGTGCAGCCCGACCGGCTTCATGCCGGGTTGGGGGAGGGTGATCTGGTAGAGGATGCGGCGCTGGACCTGTTCACCGGCCTGGGCTGGCAGACGGCCAATCTGTTTGAGGAACGGTTCGGCCCCGAGGGGACGATGGGCCGCCGGGGGCGGCGGGATGTGGTGCTGCCCAAGCCGTTGATGGCGGCCCTGGCACGGTTGAATCCGGGGCTGGACCCGGCGGCGTGGGAGCTGGCGGCGGCGGAACTGACCCGCGACCGATCCGCCATGGACCCGGTGGCCGCCAACCGGGAGGTCTGGCGCCTGCTGCGCGATGGCGTTCCCGTGCGCACGCGCGGCCCGCAGGGGGAGATGGTGGATGAGTTGGTGCGCCTGATCGACTGGCGCTGCCCCACCGCCAATGATTTCCTGCTGGCCCGGCAGGTGTGGTTTGCCAGTGACCTGTGGGAAAGGCGGGCCGATCTGGTCGGCTTCGTCAACGGCATTCCGTTGCTGTTTGCGGAGCTGAAGGGGCTGGGGCGGCCCCTGCGCGCGGCGTTTGATGAGAATTTGCGCGATTACCGCGACACGATCCCGCGCCTGTTCGATTTCAACGGCATCACCCTGCTGTCCAACGGGATGGAGGCGGTGATCGGCGCCAGCCATGGCGAGTTCGGCCATTTCAAGCCCTGGAAACGGGTGGCGGATGAGGGGGAGGAACCGCGCCCCGGCCTGGAAACCGCCATCCGCGCCGCCTGTACGCCCGACCGGCTGCTGGACCTGATCGAGAATTTCACGGCGTTTGAGGAGACGCCGGGCGGGCTGGTGAAGAAGATCGCCCAGAACCACCAATATCTGGGCGTCAACAAGGCCGTGGCTCGCCTGATGGCCCTGCGCACGCCCCTGGCGGGCCAGCCGGCCCCGCGTGAGGCCGCGCGGCTGGGCGTGTTCTGGCATACGCAGGGCAGCGGCAAAAGCCTGTCCATGCTGTTCTTCACGGAAAAGATCCATCGCACCCTGCCGGGCAACTGGACCTTTGTTATCCTGACCGACCGCACGGAACTGGACGACCAGATATCCGCCACCTATGCCGCCGCCGGGGCCGTGAAGAAGGACCTGGAGGCCGTGCAGGCCCATGACCGGGAGCATCTGAAACAGCTGCTGCGCGGGGATGAACGCTATATCTTCACCCTGATCCAGAAATTCTCCACCGCCGGCAAGGGGGAGGTCTATCCGCGCCTGTCCGACCGGTCCGACATCATCGTCATCACCGATGAGGCGCACCGCAGCCAATATGACCAACTGGCCCTGAACCTGCGCCGCGCCCTGCCCAACGCCGCCTTCCTGGGCTTTACCGGCACGCCCTTGATGGAAGGCGACCAGCCGACGCGCGAAGTGTTTGGCGACTATGTCTCCATTTATGATTTCGGGCAGTCGGTGGAGGATGAGGCGACGGTGCCGCTTTATTATGAAAAGCGGGTGCCGGAGGTGCATATCATCAATGACAGCTTCAAGGAGGAGCTGCAGGACATTATCGACGATGCCGCCCTGGATGAGGATCAGGAACGCCAGCTTGGCCGGTCGCTGGGGACGCTGTACCAGTTGATCACCAACCCCGACCGGCTGGACAAGATCGCCGCCGATCTGGTGCGCCATTTTGCCGGCCGGGGTTATCGTGGCAAGGCCATGGTGGTGGGGATCGACAAGGCCACGGCGGTGCAGATGCATGATCTGGTCCGCAAACATTGGGACGCATTGATCACGGCGGAGGCGGCGAAGCTGGCCCATGCCCCGGCGGATCAGCAGGCACCCATCGCCGACAATCTGGCCTGGCTGCGGGAAACCGACATGGCGGTGATTGTCAGCCAGGGTCAGAACGAAGTGGCGGAACTGGCTGCGCGCGGGCTGGATATCCGGCCGCATCGGGCGCGGATGCAGGCGGGCGATCTGGACGCGGATTTCAAGAAACCGGACCATCCGCTGCGCCTGGTGTTTGTCTGCGCCATGTGGATCACCGGCTTTGATGTGCCGACCTGTTCGACCATCTATATCGACAAGCCGATGCGCAATCACACCCTGATGCAGACCATCGCGCGGGCCAACCGTCGCGCGCCGGGGAAGGAAGCCGGGCTGATCGTCGATTATGTCGGGGTGTTCGCCAATCTGCAAAAGGCCCTGGCGCTCTATGCCCGGCCCAAACAAGGCGGTGGCGATGACCGCCCGATTGAGGATAAGGCCGCCTTGGTGGCGGTGCTGCGCGACAAGCTGTCGGTCGTCCGCCTGCTGGCATCTGCCGCCGGGGCCGGCCTGGACGCCATCTGGACCGCCAGCAAGCTGGACCGGCTGGCACGGGTGAAGGCGGCGGCCGATGCCCTGATCCACCCGGAAAACCGCCGTCAGGCCTTCCTGGCGCAGGCCAGCCTGATCCTGCGTCTCTATAAGGCCATCCTGCCCGACGAAGCGGCGTCAGATTTCACCCGCGATGTGGCGGCGGTCAGCATCGTGGCCGATACGATCCGGGCCAGCATCCGCCCCGATCCCGCCGAACTGGCCCGCGTGCGCGCGGAGATCGCGGCCCTGATCGAACGGTCCATCGCCGGGATCGACATCGAGGTGCCGGTGCGCGGTGCCGACGATCTGGATGAACTGTTCGACCTGTCTTCCATTGATTTTGAGAAACTGGCCGGCAAACTTTCCGGTAGTAACCGGCGTAGCAAGGCCGAAGCGCTGATCGCCGCCGCGCGCGCCAAGGTGGCGGAAATGGCGGCGGCCAACCCTTCCCGCCGCGATCTGGCCGACAAGCTGGAACAGCTTATCGCTGACTATAATGCCAACACCGTGTCGCTGGACGAGCTGTTCGACCGGCTGCTGGACTTTGTGCGCGAACTGGATGAGGAAACCCGCCGCTCCGCGCGGGAGCAGTTGAGCGAGGATGAACTGGCCGTGTTCGACCTGTTGGTCAAGCCGGGGCCGACATTGTCGCGGGCGGAAATCGTGCAGGTAAAGCGGGTGGCCCGCGACCTGCTGGCCCGGCTGAAACGGGAGACGGCGATCCTGGACTGGTGGCGCAAACCGTCGATGCGGGATCAGGTGCGTATCGCCATCGAGGAAGAGCTGGACAAGCTGCCCGAGGCCTTCATCCAGGATATCTGGGAGCGAAAGGTTCAGGATACCTTCCGGTTTGTCTATGAACGGCAGCCGACAATGCACTGACCGGGCCAGTTGCTGCCACGCACTGGCCGAGTCTTCCGATCTGCATCTTTCCGTCCCGATTGCGGCGGAGGTGACAGAGCTGGGCTCTATCTTTTCTCGTGCTTTCGCCGAAAGAGCCGGTGGCATCTTTGCCAACTGTTGGCCTTGACCGCCTCCCTTCCGCCCGCAATCACAGCCCCATCCCCGCTGTCCTCCTGTTGGCGTAGAGCCCGCGGTGCCCGCGCCAACCCTGGGGATAGGAGAAAATTTCCCCTGCCGGAACCACCCCGCCGATGGGGCGGGGCCCCGGTTCCGGCATTCCGCGCGGAACAAATTTTCTCCACCCCAGGGTCCTCCACTGCGTTGCGGCCCTTCGCTTTGCTCGGGTGGCACTGGTCACCTTTGCGGTCTCTGACGCCGGGGACATCGCGGGGATGGTCCCGCGACCGCAGCGTAGGAGACAGATCATGGCCATCACCCTCGGCACCTTCACCAAGCTCGACGACGGCAGCTTCTCGGGCGTCCTCAAGACCCTCAACGTCACCGCTTCGCTCACCATCGTTCCGGTGACCAAGCTGTCCGACAATGCCCCCGACCACCGCGTCTTTGCCGGCAACGGCCAGCGCTACGAGGTCGGTGCCGGCTGGTCCCAGATCGCCAAATCCAGCGGCGAAACCTACCTGAATCTCAAGGTTGCTGCCCCGGAATTCGGTCCCCACTGGGTGCGTGCCCGCCTCGTCAAGCTGGAACATCCGGCCGATGACGGCAGCACCCATATCGCCCTGTGGGAGCCCCGCGACCGCTGATCCCGGCCTTTTCAGCCCCGTTCCGGCACCGCCGGGACGGGGCCTTTCGCCTGTTCATGGGGAGGGGGATCGGAAATCCAGGGGATGGATTTGCGAGCGTCCGCAACCACGCCCCCGTTCGCCATGCTCGCCCCATCTGCGGCGATCCCCGCCGCTGTCACCCGAGGAGCGGTGAGATGGAGGATGAGGTCAATCGGGCGGCAAAAGCCCGCAAAGGCAGCCCGTTTCTCAACACGGCACAGGCCGCGTTCTATATCGGCCTGTCGCATCGGACGCTGGAGAAGATGCGCCTGACGGGCGGCGGGCCACGCTTTCGCAAGCACGGGCGCTATGTCCGGTACCACATTGATGACCTGGATGCCTGGTCAGTGGGGGAGCGGCGCGACAGCACCTCCGACAAGGGGGATGCGTCATGACTTGCGCCCCGATGTCGCAACAGAAATCGCCCCGCCGCCCATCGCGTCGCCGCTTGTCTCGGGCGTCACGCCGCCGGGCGTTGTTGCTGGCAGGTGTTGCCCTGGCTGCGGTGGGCTTTTCGGTACTGGCTCGCCCCTTACCGATCCTTGTCTGGAACAGCAGCGCCTCTGCACCCATCGGCCTCTATCTTGTGCTGCCGGAAACCCGCCTTCGTCCTGGCGATTTGGCCCTGATAACACCGCCGGAGAGCATTGCCGAGATGGCGGCGCGGCGGAGCTATCTGCCGCGCGGTGTGCCGTTGATCAAGCAGGTGGCGGCCATGGGCGGGGATCACGTCTGCACCAAGGGGGACGTCATCACCATCAATGGCGATACGGTCGCCGTGCGTCAGAAGGCCGACAGGGCGGGCCGTCCGTTGCCCTGGTGGCAGGGCTGCCGGGTATTGTCGGCAGGAGAAATCCTGTTCCTGATGCCAGCGGCAGAATCCCTGGATGGCCGCTATTTCGGGCCGCTGTCGTCGGTGCATGTCATCGGTCGGCTGGTGCCACTATGGCTGCGCTGAAAGCGACCGGGCTGGCCTTCGCGCTACTGGCCACGTCGGTTGCCGGGGTTGCAGATGGTGCGTCTTACGATACCGCGGTGACCGCCGCTGCCCATCGTTTCAACCTACCACAGGACTGGATCAAGGCCGTCATCAAGGCGGAAAGCGCTGGTGATGCCAATGCCGTATCGGTCAAGGGCGCGCTGGGCCTGATGCAATTGATGCCGGACACCTGGGCCGAAATGCGCGACCGGTATGGCATCCAGGGCGATGTCCTGGACCCTGCCGCCAACGTCATGGCGGGCAGCGCGTACCTTGCCGAAATGCGCAACCGCTTCGGCTATCAGGGCCTCTTCGCCGCCTACAATGCAGAGCCCGCGCGTTATGAATCTCACCTCCGCGATGGTGTGTCATTGCCAGCTGAAACCCAGGCCTATCTGGGAAAACTCGACGCCAGATTGGGATTGCCAGCAGGCGGCACCAGTGGGCTGTTCGTGCCGTTGAACAGCCCTGACCGCCGTCTTTTCGCACCGCTGTCCAAGCGTCGGGGACCGGGGCGATAGACGGTTGAGCAGGGGGACTTCATCTCAGTCCGCCCATCGTACCAGCCGAGGTGCAGGACCCGTCAAGGATGCGCGGTCCCCCGGCTCCCCCGCGCCCCGCTTCGCGGTGCCTGCGGCCTCCTTGACCGGCCCCGCTCCGGCTGATGCCAGGCGCTGTCCTCGATGAGGGGGACGACAGCGATGGAGCAGATTATGGTGACCGAGACGACCGCGCCAATCCGTGGAACCGATGCCTATTGGCGTCAACGCCGCGACGCCTTTGCCCTTATTGAAAGTCTGGAGCAGGCCATCCGCATCCGCAATCAGGCACCGATGTATGTCGGATCAGCCGATGATCCCATCGAGAATATCGGGCCGTGGGACAGGGGCTGTCAGCTTCAGGATCAGGTCCGTCAGGACCCTTTGGCTATGGAGACCTTGGCCGCCCAGAAGCGGCTGACGCTTCTGACGGCATAGCGTGGCGGGAGCGGTGTCCATCGGATGCCGCTCCCTTTTCTAAGGTCTTCCAGTATCCCTGATCTGGCCCCTGAATGCGGCGGGGGAGGGGGTTCTCATCTCGGTCCGCTCATCGTACCAGCCGGGCAGCGGGGCCCGTCAAGGATGCGCGGTCCCCCCAAAATGCTAGGCATTTTGGCTCCCCCGCGCCCCGCGCTGCGGCGCCTTCGGCGTCCTTGACCGGCCCCTCTTCGGCTGGACGGGAACCTCGTCCTCGATCAGGAGGACGCCAGCAACGGAGGTTCCAATGTCGTTCATTGCAGCGCATCCCCAGGCCGCGATCGACCGTTTCGACGCCCTTGTCGATGACGTCCGGACCGAGTTCGGCAGCGACGGATTGATGGCCAATGTCGAGCGTTTTATCAGCGCCGAACGTCCCGAATTCATCTGGGATGGCCGCTTCCAGGAGCATTATCTGGGCGAATGGATGGGCGATGATGACGGTGCAGAAGGCCTGCACTGCATCCTGATCCTGAGCCATTTCCGCAGTGAATTCATCGTCGCCAGCTGCGTTGTTGATGGCGATGAACGTCTGCATTTCATGACCCGTCAGCGTGCCTATACGACGCGCGACGCCGCCGAGAAGGCCTTCCAGAGCGCCATCTGTCGATAGGCGGCGCTGATCCGGGAGCGGCGGTTCAGGCCGTCGCTCCCTTTCTTTCCAGCATGAGGGCGTAGAAGGGCGTGGATAAGCGCGGGTGCTGATCAGGGGTGCTGTAGGGCAAGATAAAACGGTGGCGCCAGCGCCCCCGTAACCCCCTGTCTGCACATCCTTTTTGGGGCCCTGCGGTGGCGCCAGGGCGGCGGGACCGGTGCCATTCTGGCACCAACCCGGCCCAGGGCCACTTTGCCAACCTCGGATCGGGAGAGACCGCGATGTTCGGCGATGATCATGATTTCCGCCCCCGTTTGGGCCGCATGCGCAGCGCCTCCGGGCGGCGGGGCAAACGCTTCCTGAACCGGGTGCTGCCGGCCACCGTTCTGGCCAGGGGTGGGCCGCTGAGTTTCACCCGACGGTCCGGTCGTTTCGATGGCAGCCGCATCGGGCGTGGTGCCGGTGTGGGCCGGGTGCTGGCGTCGCGCGACCAGTTCGCCGCCTGGCGGCAGCGGCGTGTGATCATCAAATCCCGGATCGTCAAACTGGCGGGCAAGGGCATGGCCGGTGCCCGTGCCCATCTGCGCTATATTCAGCGCGATGGTGTGACCCGTGAGGGACAGGCGGGCCAGCTCTATGGTGCCGACCAGGACAAACTGGACGGACAGGCATTCCTCGACCGCGCCGACGGCGACCGCCACCAGTTCCGTTTCATCGTCTCGGCGGAAGATGGCGACCAGTATGGCGATCTGAAGCCCCTTGTCCGCCGCCTGATGGTGCAGATGGAACAGGACTTGGACACACGGCTCGATTGGGTGGCGGTCGACCACCACAATACTGGCCATCCGCACAGCCACGTCATCGTCAGGGGGAAAGATGACCGCGGCAAAGACCTGATCATCGCGCGGGAATATCTGTCCCAGGGCATGCGCGAACGCGCCGCTGAGATCGTCAGCCTGGACCTAGGTCCCCGTACCGACCTCGAGGTCCAGGAAAAGCTGCGCCGGGAGGTGGAACAGGAACGGTTCACCGGCCTGGACCGGCGTCTGCTGTGGGACCGGGGGCCAGATCAACTGGTATCAGGAAGCGACCTGGACCCGTTTCAGCAGGCTCTGCGCACGGGCCGTCTGTGCAAGCTGGAGCGGTTGGGTCTGGCCGAGGACCTGGGCGCTGGTCAATGGCGGCTCGATCCTGACCTGGAAACCACCCTGCACCGCATGGGCGAGCGCGGCGATATCATCAAGACCCTGCATCGGGAACTGGCCGCGCAGAACCTGACCCGCACGCCGAATGACCTCATCATCCATGATCCCGGTGCCGCCAACGCTCCACCTCTCACCGGCCGTGTCGTCGCGCGCGGCCTGTCGGACGAGGTGAATGACCGCCACTATCTGATCATCGACGCCACCGATGGGCGCACCCATTATGTCGATATCGGCAAGGGCGACGCCACGGAGCCAACGCCTGTCGGCAGCATCCTCCGTGTGGAACCGCGTGCTACCGATCCTCGTCCGATGGACCGACGTATCATGGACATCGCAGCGGCCAATAATGGCCGATACAGCATCGACATCCACCTGCGCCACGATCCCACAGCCAGTGAAGCCTATGCCGACGCCCATGTCCGGCGGCTGGAGGCGATGCGCCGTCTGACCAACGCCGTCACCCGCGAACCGGACGGCACCTGGATCATCCAACCCGACCACCTGGACCACGTTGCCGACTATGAACGCACCCAGGCCCGGTTCAACCCGGTCACCGTTCGGGTTCTCTCCACCCTGCCACTGGATCAGCAGATCACCACCGACGGTGCCACCTGGCTGGACCGCGAGTTGGTTGCCAGCAACCCAGCGCCGCTGCGCGATGCTGGTTTCGGCCATGAGGTCCGCGACGCCCAGGACCGTCGGCGGCAATGGCTGATGGTCGAGGATCTGGCCCGCGAGGAACAAGGCCGAACCTTCTACCGCGCCGACCCGCTGGCGACCCTGCGGCGGCGGGAGCTGCTGCGGGTTGCTGGCCAACTGTCTGACGAGTTGGGTCTCCCTTATGCCAGCCTCTCCCGTGGCCAACCTGTCGAGGGTACCTATCGCCGGACCGTGACTCTTGCCAGCGAAAAGCTGGCCCTGATCGAGCGCAGCCGGGACTTCACCCTGGTGCCTTGGCGGCCTGTGCTGGACCGGCATCTTGGGCAGCCTGTGTCAGGGATCGTCAGCGGGGATGGCGTGACCTGGAACTTCGGGCGGCAGCGCGGCGGGCCGGTGATTGAGTGAGAAGAGATTTTACTCAGATGTAGACCTTCGGTTGCTCGTTCGCTTCATCCTGGGTGTGAACATGAGGGGTCGCAATACGCCAAACTGCGCCCCCGCTGAAGTAATCCGAAGGAAATCAGCATGATGGATCGCTGAGGAGCCATGACCTGCGGACCATCGTGATCACGAGACAAGCACCTGTTCGATCCCGGTATCAATCCAGGCGCGGGTCTGATCCAGGATTTCGTCAGAAAGAACGGGATCGTCGATGGCGCGTGCAAGGATGATGGCGCCCACCATCGCCGCCCAGCTTCCAATTGCCACCCGCCGGCGGTCAGCCGGATCCATATCCGGGAGAGCCTCTTCAATGCGGGTGATCTGTGACCTAAGGCCTTCCGTCATGGCTGTATGGGCCACTGGCTTCTGGTGGCGGATGGCGGCGGCGAGCCCGGCCGTTGGGCAGCCACCGGCCGGATTGTCGCGGTGACGTGGCGAAAGATAGGCATCGACGTAACGGCGAAAGTCGCCACCTTCACCGGTGTCCGCTGCCAGAACATGGGCAAGAGTCTTTGCGACCAGATCGTCCTTTGAGCTGAAATGTCCATAGAAGCCGCCATGCGTCAGACCGGCGGCTTTCATCACTTCCGACACGCTGACCGCATCGAACCCCTTCTCGCGGAACAGCTTGCTGGCAACGTCCAGAATCCGACGGCGATTCTCCGCCATCTGCTCTCGGCTGACGTTCATTTCAAATTTCTCCACGAGCCTCATTGACACAATCATGACGATCATCATATTTAGGCAATCATGATGATCATCATTATTATAGGCATCAACAAGGCAGAGAGCAATCCCATGGCTGTCCTTCCCTCCGTATTGGTTACTGGGGCCTCCACTGGCATCGGTGCCACTTATGCCGACCGCTTCGCGCGTCGCGGCCATGATCTTGTGCTGGTCGCGCGGGACCGCAAGCGTATGGAGGCACTGGCCGCGCGCCTGCGTCAGGAGACCGGGGTGGCGGTCGATATTATCCAGGCTGATCTGACGCAGGCGGCCGAGTTGGCTGTGGTGGAAACACGGCTGCGTGACGATGCTCGCATTGGCATCCTGGTCAACAATGCCGGCACGGCCCTGGGCGGCAGTTTTATTGAGCAGTCCACGGATGATGTTGCGCGGCTTGCCAATCTCAACAGCACGGCCCTGCTGCGGCTCACAAGCGCCGCTGCTCCCCGGTTCGCCCAGGCTGGCGATGGGGCAATCATCAATATCAGCTCGGTGGTTGGGTTAGCCCCAGAATTCGGCACCGCCGTATATTGTGCGACCAAGGCATTTGTGTTGTTCCTGTCGCAGGGGCTCAATCTGGAACTGGGGCCGAAGGGCGTCTATGTCCAGGCCGTCCTTCCCGCTGCAACGCGCACTGAGATTTGGGGGCATGCTGGTGTGGATGTCGACACCGTTCCCGGATTGATGGAAGTTGGCGAACTGGTCGATGCGGCACTGGTCGGCTTCGACCGCCGCGAGGCTGTCACGATCCCGCCGTTGCCCGATGTGGAACAGTGGAACGCCTTTCAGGCTGCCCGTCAGGCCATTCTTCCGAACGTGGGTCAGGAGCATGCGGCCGCACGCTACCGGCAGGCCGTCTGACTCTGTGCGCCAACATTTCTCGGCCGAATGGCTTCTGTGACCCGGCAGGTCGCTAACAATCATCTGAAGAGCGGATCATCATGAAGGCCTTCATCGTCGATAAGTACAAGAAGGGACGCGCCCTTCGCCTGGGCGAGATGCCGGACCCCTTGCTGACGGATACGGATGTCCTGGTCCAGATCCATGCGGCCGGGCTCAACCCCCTGGATGCGAAAATCCGCGATGGGGTCTTCAAGCCTCTGCTCCCCTATCGGCCGCCATTCATCCTGGGACATGACATGGCAGGGGTCGTCACCCGTGTCGGGCCCAAGGTCCGCGGGTTCAAGGTCGGAGATACGGTCTTTGCCCGCCCGCGCGACGGCCGTGTCGGGACCCTGGCAGAAGCGATCGCTATTCACGAGGCTGATCTTGCCTTGAAGCCGAAGAATCTGAGCATGGCTGAAGCCGCCGCCATTCCCCTGGTGGGGCTGACGGCCTGGCAGGCATTGGTCGAGCAGGCCAAGCTGCAGAAGGGCCAGAAAATCCTCATCCATGCCGGTTCGGGCGGTGTCGGGACGTTCGCCATCCAGTTGGCCAAGCATCTGGGCGCGACCGTTGCTACGACGACGAGCACGACCAATGTCGACCTCGTCAAAAGCCTCGGCGCTGATGTCGTGATCGACTACAAGAAACAGGATTTCTCCAAGGTCCTGTCAGGATACGATGTCGTCTTGAACAGCCTGGAAGGCGACACCCCGGAAAAGTCCCTGGACGTGTTGAAGCAAGGCGGAAAGCTGATTTCCATCTCCGGTCCGCCAGACCCCGAATTTGCCCGCCAGCAAGGGCTGAATGGGGTGCTGCGTCTGCTTATGCGCCTGCTGAGTTTCAATATTCGGCGGAAAGCCAGAGGCCGGGGGATCCACTATTCCTTCTTGTTCATGCGGGCCGATGGCGGGCAGGTGGCGCAGATCACATCGCTGATCGAAGCCGGGATCATCCGCCCTGTCATGGATCAGGTTTTCCCATTCGAGGCGACCAATGAAGCCTTGGCATATGTCGAAACGGGGCGATCAAAGGGCAAGGTCGTCGTCGCCCTGTGTTGACGAAGGCGACGCACCTACTCCACTTCATGCTCGGTAAACCGGAGTGACAGCCATGCACGCATATTCCCCCAAAACGGCGCTCGTGACGGGTGCCTCCTCCGGTATCGGGCGGGCCACCGCCGAGGCCTTGTCGCGGGCGGGCTTCACCGTCTTTGGCACCAGCCGTAGGCCGGGCGGTGGCAGCCCGAGCCAGTTCACGATGCTCGCCTGCGATGTGACGGAGGATGCCTCTGTGGCTGCCCTCGTTTCAGAGGTCCTCGCCCGCACCGGGCGCATCGATGTTCTCGTCAATAATGCCGGCCTGGGCCTGTTCGGTGGAGCGGAGGAATCTTCGGCCGGGCAGGTTCAGCGCCTGTTCGACGTTAATCTGTTTGGTGTCGTCCGGGTCATCAACGCCGTGATGCCGTCGATGCGGGTGCAAGGGCACGGTCGCATCATCAACCTCAGCAGCGCACTTGGGATCGTGCCAGCGCCCTATTCGGCCCATTATGCCGCCAGCAAATTCGCGCTTGAGGGCTATTCTGAGTCGTTGGATCACGAAGTCCGCGCCTTCAATGTCCGCGTCTCATTGATTGAGCCCGGCACAGTCAAAGGCAATTTCGATCAGAACGCGCTGGACCCTGACACGAGGATGGTTGAGTACGATGATGCCCGCGCCTGGGTGCATGGCTTCTTCAAGAAGGCGCTGTTGACGGCGGTGACACCGGAACAGGTTGCCAATGCCGTACTGCTGGCTGCTACGGCTCCGCGCCAGCAATTGCGCTATCCCGTCGGCAAGGTTGCAAAGCAGGTCAGTCTGCTGCGGCGCCTCATGCCCGCTCGGCTGTTTGATAAGACCTTGCGCCAGGAATTCGGTCTGCCGGGCTGATGTTTGCGTTTCGGACCAGCAGCCCGAACTTGTTCCCTCGGCACCCGGCGGGAAAGGTCGTACATAAGGGACATAGCCTGTTCGTCATCTAACTTTCACCCTCCGTTGACCGCCTTGTCGTCCACGGAGGCCCCCATGACCCCCACCAAATTGCTGATCGGCCAGGTCCTGGTCGTCTTCGCCATCGTGATCCTGGGCGTCTGGGCGGCGACGCAATGGGCGGCCGCCATGCTGGGCTATCAGGCACAGCTTGGCCCTCCTTGGATCGTTATCGCCGGCTGGCCCATCTACCGGCCTTGGCAGCTCTTTCACTGGTGGTATTGGTACGAGGCCTATGCCCCGCATGTCTTCGACAAGGCCGGCATGCTGGCCGGGGCCAGTGGTTTCATGGGCTGTGCTGCTGCCATCATCGGATCGCTGTGGCGCGCCCGGCAGACGCGGATGGTTACGACCTATGGCTCCTCGCGCTGGGCGACCCGCCGGGAGGTGGAGGGGGCGGGGCTGTTTCGACCGGCGGGGGTCTTTCTGGGGCGGTTGGGTGGCCGGTACCTGCGGCACGATGGTCCAGAGCATGTCATGGCCTTTGCCCCCACCCGGTCGGGCAAGGGCGTGGGGCTGGTGATGCCGACGCTGCTATCCTGGACGGGATCGGCCGTGATCCATGACATCAAGGGCGAGAACTGGCAGCTGACGGCGGGGTGGCGAGCGCGCTTCTCGCATAGCCTGCTGTTCAACCCCACCGACCCGCGCTCGGCCCGCTACAACCCGCTGCTGGAGGTGCGCAAGGGGCCGGACGAGGTCCGCGATGTGCAGAACATCGCCGATATCCTGGTCGACCCTGAGGGGGCGCTTGAGCGCCGGAACCATTGGGAGAAAACCTCCCACAGCCTGCTGGTGGGTGCCATCCTGCATGTGCTGTATGCCGAGGAGGAGAAGACCCTGGCCCGCGTGGCCACCTTCCTGTCAGACCCCCGGCGCAGCTTTGCCCACACCCTGCGCCGGATGATGGCGACCAACCATCTGGGTACACCCGACAAGCCCATCGTCCATCCCGTTGTCGCGTCGGCGGCGCGGGAGGTGCTGAACAAGTCGGAGAATGAGCGGTCGGGTGTGCTGTCTACCGCCATGTCGTTCCTGGCCTTTATCGTGATCCGACCGTGGCGGCGACGACGGCGGCCTGTGACTGGCGGATTGCCGATCTGGTGGATGCGCCGCGGCCCGTGTCGCTGTATCTGGTCATTCCGCCCTCCGACATTTCCCGCACCAAGCCGCTGGTGCGCCTGGTGCTGAACCAGATTGGGCGGCGTCTGACGGAGCGGCTGGAGGGTGACCCCGGCAAGCGGCGGCGGCACCAGTTGCTGATGATGCTGGATGAGTTTCCGGCCTTGGGTCGGCTGGACTTCTTTGAAACGGCACTGGCCTTCATGGCGGGCTATGGCATCCGTGCTTATCTGATTGCCCAGAGCCTGAACCAGATCTCCAAGGCCTATGGCGAGAACAATGCCATCCTGGATAATTGCCATGTCCGCATCGCCTTCAGCAGCAATGATGAGCGCACGGCCAAACGCATCTCGGACGCGCTGGGCACGGCGACGGAATTGCGGGCGCAACGCAACTATGCCGGCCACCGGCTGGCCCCCTGGCTGTCCAATGTCATGGTCAGCCGACAGGAAACCGCCCGCCCCCTGCTGACGCCGGGCGAGGTGATGCAACTGCCGCCGACCGATCAGCTGGTGCTGGTGTCTGGCCTGTCCCCGATCCGCGCCCGCAAGCTGCGCTATTACGAGGATCGGAACTTTACAGAACGGGTGTTGCAGGCTCCAACCCTGTCGGATGGCCCCTATGCTGACTGTCCTCCGGCCCGATCCGACGGTTGGGGTGGACAGGTGCGCGGCATGGATCAGCGGCTTGCCGAGGATGACGACGACCCGGAGTTGGATGAACTGACCGAGGGTGGTCTACAGCAGCAGCGTCATCCAGGGTTACCGGAGGAGGGAACGACCAAACAGGTCGACCCTGACGGTGCCGACCTGTTCGGGGCTGCCGATGACGAGACGGATGTGGCGGCCGATAAACGCGCCATAGACCGGTTATCAAGTGTTGCCCGCGCCCATGCAATCAATGAGGGCTCGCGCGACGATCTGCTGCCTAGTTTTTGACTGGGCGGGCACCACTATCAGTTATCCATCAACCCGCTGATCTGATCCGGTTCAAGCGATAACGCCCTCCGCCTTCGGTAGATACGCATTGCGTTGTATGCATTTGAAAATCATTATCACTATCTATGTATTAGCTTTATAAGCTGGCTTGGTCGTTGGGTGCGTTTTCGGGCGGTGAATAGGGGGCGGTGTGCAGGCGTCGGCGGCAGGGGTGGACATTGGGTGTCTTTATGCCTCACATGCGGCTTGGCTTAATGCTTGGCTGCGTCGGCATATCCGTTGTCCGCAACGTGCGGCCGACCTGACGCAGGATACGTTCTGCCGGTTGCTGGAACGGTCGGATTGCCGGACGCTGGTGACACCCCGCACCTATCTGGCGACCATCGCGCGCCACCTGATCATTGATGATGCGCGGCGCGCCAAAATCGAGAATGCGTTTCTGGCGGCGCATGCGGCTTTGATGGATGGTGTCAGCCATCCCGGACCCGACCAGATTGCCGAGGCTGTAAACGCATTGCTGGCCGTGACGCGCGCCTTGGATGCGCTGCCCGACCATATCCGCCGCGCCTATCTGCTTTCCCGTCTGGAAGGATGGAGCCATGGGGAGATCGCGGCAGAGCTGGGCGTATCGAAAAGCATGGTGAAACAGTATGTCGCCAAGGCATACGCCCGTTGTTATGCTGCATCCTATGGACCCTCTGAAAATCCAGGCTGACACCGCAGCAGAGCCGACCGTCCAGGTCGTGGAACGTGCGGCGGCGTGGATGGCCCACCTTGAATCCGATGATGCGGATGAGAAGGACCATGCCGATTTCCGGCGTTGGTGCGCTGAGCATCCTTCGCATGCGCTTGCCATACAAAGGATGGGGGGGCTGAGCCGCCGAACAGAGATTGAGCGTGAAACATTGCGCCTTCTGTTCACACGCCCATCCACCCGGCGATGCAATGGTGCCGTTGGTCTGGTCCTCTTCGCGTTGCTGATGACCGGGGGCGGCTGGTTCCTGCGTCAGCTTCCGGCGGTTCAGGTTCGTTTCGCCGATGAGCGCGCGCCGATCGGCGAGATCCGTTCGGTGGTTCTGCCCGATGGCAGCCGGATGGTACTGGCCAGCAATAGCGCTGCCGATATCGACATGGGATCGGGCCGGCGGAATGTCCGGCTGCTGCGTGGCGACCTTCTGGCGGATGTAGCGAAAGGACAGGCAACGCGCTTCCGGGTGGAAACAGCCGATGGCGTGGCTGAGGCGCTGGGCACCAGCTTCACGGTGCGCAAGGATGAGCGCGCGACCTTGGTCACCGTCGTCTCGTCACAGGTTCGTGTCTGTCCCAACGTGGACGGTAATGGGCTGGGCTGCGAGACCCTGTCCCCCGGCGAGAGGGTGCGGTTGGCGGATGGCATCGTCACGCGACTGCCCGCGATCGTCCCTGCGGATGCGACGGCCTGGGTCGAAGGGTGGCTGCCGGCGAATGGAAAGCCGTTGGTCGAGGTGCTGGACGAGTTGAACCGCTGGCGGGAAAGCCCCATCCGCTTTGACCGGGCGGCGCTGCGGGACTTACGTGTATCAGGCATCTTCCCGTTGCGCGACAGCGACAGCGTGCTGGCCAATCTTGTCCGCGCGCAGCCCATCATCATCGACGCAGCCAACACGCGATCACCCACGATCAGCCGCAAGCCGAAATAATTACTGTCGCCGCACTGTCCCGTCGACCCTCTCGTTCGTCCCCCTTGATGAGAGTGGATTTGCAGGGGGAGTTTTTCGTGAACAGGAAATATGTCGTCGCGGCGATGGGCGCGCTGCTGGCAACGGCGTCGATGATGGTGCAGGCACCGGCTTTCGCACAGTCGGCGGCGGGCGCCCGTGATTATGATATCCCGGCCGGCCCGCTGGGGTCAGCGTTGAACCAGTTGGGCCGCATCATGGGGATCGCAATCTCCTATGATCAGGCCATGGTCGGGGGGAAAGTGACACAGGGCCTGCGCGGATCGTACAGCAATGAACAGGCGCTGGGGATTCTGCTGCGGGGTACCGCCTTGCGCGCCATGCCGGACGGGGCTGGGGGTTTTGTGGTTGCGGCGATGCCGGGGGAGGCTAAACCGTCGCCCGCCGCCACACCGGCCCGGTCGGCGCGCGGCCTTGAGAAGGATGCCGGCACGGCGGCGGCGGTGGAGGAGATCGTCGTCTCCGGCTATCGCGCCACCCAGCAACGCAGCGCCAGCAAGACGGCGTTGGCCCTGAAGGACACGCCGCAATCGGTTTCCGTCGCCACTGCCGACATGATCGCCGACCGTGGCGCGCAGTCGCTGGCTGAGGCGATGTATTTCATTCCCAATGTCGTGGTTTTCAACCAGGGCGCGACGGGCGGGGCTGGCGGTGGCGGCACCAGTCTGGGCGTCGAGTATAATGTTCGTGGCATCTATGAAAGTGGGCAGTTCAGCTATCGCCGCGTCAACGGTCTGCGAACCCATAATCGTGCAACGATCGATCTTGCTGCCTTGGAACGGGTGGAGGTGGTGCGCGGGCCGGCGACGATGTTCGGTGGTGCGGTGCCACCCGGCGGCATCATCAACCTGATCCCCAAAAGGGCCTCGAAGGAGTTCGAAGGTTTCGCCACCCTTCGCGTTGGCAGCTATGATGCCCGCGTTCTGGAAGCTGACATCGGTGGTGCGCTGACCGAAGACGGCACTGTGCGCGCCCGGGTCAGCGGCAAATATGTTGATGAGGGTTCCTGGATTGACTATCGCGACAGCAAGCTGTGGGTGGGCACGCTGGCTGTTGGTGCCGATTTGACCCCAACCACCACGATTGATCTTACCGGCAGTTTTCAGCGTCGGGAGTTCGTGGAGGGCGGGGCTTTTTCAGTCGGTGATGATGGCTGGGTTCCCGATATTCCGAGGTCGCGCTTCGTCGGCATTCCGACAACGCCAGCGGACGGGGAACTGGGCTGGGTTAACGTTGAGTTGCGCCAGGAATTGGCACCGGACTGGATGCTGACCGCAAGGGGTCGGTATGAGGACGGGTTCAATGCGCAGCGTGCCACGGAGTTCAACGGCTATATTGATCGCAATGCCGGGCTCGCCAGCGTGAACAAGCTGAACCGGCGCTATTCCTTCGATACCGTGGCGGTGGATGCCTTTGTGTCCGGCAGTATTCCCTTGTTCGGCCAGATGACGGATCTGCTGCTGGGTGCCGATCAATTCGAAAACAGTGAATCCGTTGCTGGCGGTCGCACCAGCAACGTCGCACAACTCAACATTTACAATCCCGACTATAATGTGGATATAGGGCCGTTTGCTGGCAATCTTGCGAAAATTCTGGAGCGGAGCCCTGGGGGAACGGGCATTTATGGCCAGATGATCCTGCGCCCTGACGATCGCTTCGCGCTGCATCTGGGTGGGCGGTATGATTGGTCACGGCTGGATATTTCGCGCCCCGGCACCCCAACGCAGAAATCCAGGGACGAAGCATTTACCGGGCGGGCCTCTGTCACCTGGAAGCTGGATGACCAACTAACCGCCTACACCACCTATAACGAATCCTTCATCCCGTCGAGCGGCACGACGCGGGAAGGTGATCTGGTGAAGCCTGAAACGGGTCACCAGGTCGAAGCTGGCCTGAAGGCATCACTGTTCCAGGACCGGCTGAGCGCCTCTATCGCGGTCTACCGCATGGTCCGCCAGAATGTGGCCAATCGCGATCCCCGTAACGGCACCGGTGAATCCTTTGTCATCGCCACGGGTGAACAGGTCCATAAGGGCATTGAGCTGGAAGTCACGGGACAGCCGATACAAGGTCTGCAGATCGTCGCCTCCCTGGCCTACCAGGATGCGCTGGTGACCCGCAACAATGACGGCGTGCAGGGCACGGTCCCCTATGATGCCCAGGAATTCACCGGCGCCCTGCTGGCAACCTATGAATTGCAGTCCGGGCCGCTGAAAGGCTTCGGCTTCGGTGGCAGCGTGCGGGATCTCGGCAAATATTATCCCTACACCGTGCCGCAGAACCTGCTGGCCTATAACCCGCCGCCCATTGTCGATGCCCAGCTATTCTATCGTGGGTTGGAGAACTGGGACGTTCGTCTGAATATCTTCAACGTGACTGATGAACGCTATCTGAGTGCCGTAAGCATTTATGGTGCCAGCACGTTCGGTCGGCCGCGTTCGGCCATGCTGTCGGTCACGCGGCATTTCTGATGGTGACGATGGTTCCCGGAATGCGTATCGCCGCGCGTGTTCTGGCGGCGGTCGCGGGTGCCTATGCGGTAACGGCGGGCACGGCGGCGATGGTCGCCGTGCTGCTGGTCGCCGCCATCGGCCTGTCACGTTCCGATGCCCTGATCGTCGGCAGCAGCATCGGCTATCTGCTGTTCACCTTCCTGATGCTGTGGTGCTTTGCCGAACGGCGCTTATCACTGGTCTGGCTGGTGCTGCTGGTTGCGGCACTGGTCACCCACGCCGCCGCGATGCTGATGGAACCGTCGCTGCCGCTGACGGGAGGCAAGCCATGAGCCCGCCCGGCCTGCCGGACCATCCGGGGGATTTGCGCCTGGCGCTGAACTGGTTTCACACCTGGTTCGGCCTGTTTCTCGGCGGATTGCTGTTCGTCATTTTCTGGATGGGCACTCTGGCCGTGTTCGACCGGGAGATTGACCGCTGGATGATGCCAGCAACCCGCCTGTCCACGCCACCGCCAGTATCGGCCGACGCGTTGCTGCCCGCTCTTGGGGACCATGCCAGAACGGCGCGGAGCTGGCGGATGATCCTGCCCGACAGCCGCACACCGGTGGCGGAGGTCCAGATCAGGCCTGCCTCCGGGGACTTTATCCGCCATTTCGTTGATCCCGCGACACTGCGGATCGTGCCAGAGCCGGGGACGTTCGGGGGTACACGCTTCTTTTATCCCTATCATTTCCGGCTCAATGTCGGGGCAACGGGGCTGTGGCTCTGTGCCTTCGCGGCAGTGGTGATGATGGCGCTGTGCATCTCCGGCATCATCATCCACCGGCGCATTTTCGCGGATTTCTTCACGCTGCGCATCCTGCGCAAGCCGCTTCGCACGGTTTTGGATCTGCACAACCTGTCAGGCGTGCTGACACTGCCCTTCCTGCTGGTGATCTCCTTCACCGGTGTGGCCATCTTCACCTTTGCCTATCTGCCGACGGCACAAGCTATCCTGTTCGACCGAGACCCGGCAGCAACGGCCGCCGGCTACTTCTCCCGCCCACCAGCGGGCCGGCCGGGTGGCCCCCTGGTATCGCTGGAATTGTTGCGGGACAAAGCGGCAGTGCATTGGGCCGGCGAGCGGCCGAAATATGTCCAGCTCATCCATCCGGGTGATGCCAACGCCTATGTGGAAATCCGGCGCCCCAGTGCCGGCACTGTGTCCTACAGCACGGAGGTTATCTGGTACGACGCAGCCAGTGGCGAGTTCCTGGTGGCTTCGCCCGTCACCGCCACGCGCCGTTTCTATGATTTCATCTATGGCATTCATCTGGTGCAGTTCGACCATTGGCCGCTGCGCTGGCTCTACTTCCTGTCCGGCCTTGCCGGCTGTCTGCTGATTGCCACCGGCCTGCTGTTCTGGGTGCAATCACGGCGTAAGCAGCACGAGAAGCTGGGGCTACATGGTGTGCGTGTGGCAGAGGCGGCTTCAGTGGCTGTCACCACCGGTCTGTTGATCGCGAGCCTGGGTTTCCTCATTGCCAACCGGCTTCTCCCCGTCGGACTGGAGGGGCGTGCAGCGATGGAGGTCTGGATATTCCATGGGGTTTGGGCGGCGGCCTTCCTTCATGCCGGTATCCGGGGGCGTGTCGCGTGGCGGGAACAGGCCTGGATGATCGCCGCCGGCAGCCTGATCGCCGTGCTGCTGAACGCGGTTACGACGGGCCAAGGTCTGCCGTTTTCGTTGATGGGTGGGTTCTGGCCCGTGCTTGGGGTTGACCTTTTCCTGCTGGCCAGCGCCGCCGTCGCGGCTTTGTCGGCGAATGCCTTGCGGAAAGGGCGGACAGGATGATGATGGGATTGCTGCTGGTGGTGACGGTGAGCATCGCCACGCCGGCCTTCCTGCTGCTGGCGGCGAGCCAGCAGCAGCATTGGCCGCTCTTGCGCCTTTTCCCCCTTGCCCAACCGCCGACCGGGTTGCGCTTGGCAGCATGGTTATTGCTGTGCCTGTCCTTGGCATCCACGATCCTGCGCGATGGGATCAGCTTCGGTCTCGTGCTTTGGGTGATGCTGCTGCCGGTTGCCGCGTCACTGGTTGTCGGCTTCCTTGCCATACGCGCAGGCAAGGTCAGGCCCCACACAAACAGCTGAACCGGGATGGGCGATGCCCGCCAGGTGCGGCATCGCCAGCAGGATCAGCCGTTCAGCACATCTTTCAGCGCCTTGGCCGGCGAGAACTTGGCCTTGGTCTGGGCGGCGATGGTGGTCGGTGCCCCCGTCTGCGGGTTGCGGCCCTGACGCTCCGGCACCTGCTGGGCCGTGAACTTGCCAAAGCCAGCCAGATTGACCTCCTTGCCATCCTTCAGGCCGGTGGCAATGGCCACCAGGATACGCTCCACAGCTTCTTTGCCGCTGACCTTGGAGCTGCCCGTGACCTCAGCCACGATGGCGGCCAGGTCGTCCTTGCTGATCTTTTCCGTCATATCTCAATCCGTTCTGCATTGCAGGCACCGACAGAGTGCCCGATTTCCAAGCCTTTACCCTGAATGATCGGCGTCTGACCAGTTACCTAGATGGACAGGGGGACAGCCGGCTCTGGTGCAGATCGCGCAAGGGCGTAGGTAACGGCCATAAGAGATTCCGCCGCTCTGTCCCACGCTTGGCACCAACATTTCCGCTGTTGGAGCCGGGCCATGAAACCCCGCCATCACCTCTATCTCGATGACGAATTGTCGACCCAATTGGAGACCCTGGCCGCCAAGCCGGGTACGACCAAATCCGCCATCGTCGCCGATGCGCTGCGCCAATACCTGACCCGGCGAGGGGCCAATGGCATCGAGGAGGCCTTGCGCATCCGGCTGGACCGGCAGGCCCGACAGTTGGAGCGGATCGAACGGGATGTGCAGGTGCTGCTGGAAAGCCTGGCGCTGTATGTCCGCTACCAACTGACCGTTACGGCCCCGGTTCCTGAACCTGACCGGGCCGCCCATGCCGTGGGCAAGGAGCGGTTTCAGAAATTCATTGATCAGGTGGGCCGCCAGATGGCCGCCCCTACCCGCACCCTGTCCGCCAGCCGGGAGGGCACAGCATGAGCCCCAGGCGCGAGGCGGATGAACGCCGCCATTCCATGCTGCGCACAGCCCTGGGGCCGGATATCGCCGCTGCCCTGGATGATCCGGCCATCAACGAGGTCATGGTCAATCCCGACGGGATGCTGCGGCTGGAACGGGCCGGGCAGGGGATTGCCGCTACCGGTATGCAGGTGCCGCCCGAGGAGGTGGAAAGGCTGATCCGGCTGGTCGCGTCCCATGTCGGTGCCGAAACCCATGCCGACCGGCCCATTCTATCGGCGGAGCTGCCAACGGGCGAGCGGTTCGAGGGGTTGCTGCCGCCGGTGGTGACCGCCCCCTGCTTTGTCATCCGCAAACCGGCGGCGCGCATCCTGACCCTGGCCGACTATGTTGCCGACGGCATTCTGTCGCCCTTGCAGGCCGATGCCCTGCGTCGGGCCGTGCGGGCGCGCCGTAACATTCTGGTGGCAGGCGGCACCGCATCCGGCAAGACCACGCTGACCAACGCGCTGCTGGCAGAATTGGCCGAGAGCACTGAACGGCTGGTGCTGATCGAAGATACGCGCGAGCTGCAATGTGCCGCCCCGGACTGCGTGGCGCTGCGCACGCGACCGGGCGTGGTCAGCCTGCGTGATCTGGTGCGGTCTACCCTGCGGCTGCGACCCGACCGGATCATCGTCGGAGAGGTCCGGGGCGGGGAAGCGCTGGACCTGCTCAAAGCCTGGAACACCGGCCATCCCGGTGGCATCGCCACCCTGCATGCCAATTCCGCCCAGGCCGCCCTCTACCGGTTGGAACAACTGGCGCAGGAGGCGGTCGTGACCGTGCCCCGCCGCCTGATCGCTGAGGCGGTGGACCTGATCGTCCATATCCAATCCCGTGGCGGACAGCGCCGGGTGGATGCCATCGCCCGCACCGATGGGCTCGACGCCCATGGCGATTACCGGATCGTCACCCTGGGTCCGGCCGACCTTCAACAGCTCTGACAGGAGAGATCATCATGCGACAGTTCCGCGTGTCCCATCTGCGTTCCCTGGTCTTTGCCGGCATGGCCATGCTGCTCGTGGCACCTGTCCACGCTGCTGGATCGGGCATGCCCTGGGAGGATCCCCTCCAGCGCATCCTGGATTCCGTCCAGGGCCCGGTTGCCAAGATCGTGGCGGTGATCATCATCATCACCACGGGCCTGACTCTGGCTTTCGGGGAAACGTCCGGCGGTTTCCGGCGGATGATCCAGATCGTCTTCGGGCTATCGGTGGCGTTTGCCGCCTCCAGCTTCTTCCTGTCCTTCTTCTCCTTTGGCGGCGGGGCGCTGCTGCCATGAAGGACCTGCCCGAAGGTTTTACCGTGCCGTTGCACCGCGCGCTGACCGATCCGATCCGGCTGGGCGGTGCCCCGCGCGCGCTGGCCATCCTCAACGGCACCATCGCCGCCGCCATCGGTCTGGGGCTTCAGCAATGGCTGGCGGGCCTGTTGTTGGCCCTGGGCGGGCATAGCTTGGCCGTACTGGTCAGCCGCCGTGATCCCCACATCGCCGCCATCCTGGCCCGCCATCTGCGTCAAGCGGGAGGCTGGTCATGCTGAACCTGCGCGAATACCGCCCCCGGCCTGACCGGCTGGCCGATCATCTGCCCTGGGCGGCCTTGGTCGCCCCCGGCACCGTGCTGAACAAGGATGGCAGCTTTCAGCGCACCCTGCGCTATCGCGGGCCGGACCTGGATTCCGCCACCGAGGCAGAACTGGTCGCGCTGTCGGCGCGCACCAACAATGCCCTGCGACGGCTGGGGTCGGACTGGGCGTTGTTCTTTGAGGCCGAACGGGTGCCGGCGTTAGACTATCCCGACGGTACCTTTCCTGATGCCGCGTCTTGGCTGGTCGATCAGGAACGCCGGGCCGGGTTTGAACGGGCGGGCAGCCACTATGAGAGCGTCTACCACCTGACCGTCCTCTATCTGCCGCCACCCGACACTCAAGCCCGCGCCAGCAATGCTTTGCTGGATGGGGGCAATTCGTCTGTCGGGCGGCGCAACTGGCGGCGGGAGCTGGATCAGTTCCAGCAGGAATTCTTCCGGCTGGCGGGGCTGCTGCAAACCATCCTGCCCGAGCAGCATGATCTGGATGATACCGAGACTCTGACCTACCTGCATGGCTGTATTTCCACCCGGCGGCATCCTGTCGGTGTGCCGGACTTAGCGCTCTATCTCGACGGGCTGCTGGTGGACACGCCCCTGTTGGGTGGGATTGAACCGATGTTGGGCGACCGGCATCTGCGGGTCCTGTCGGTGCTGGGATTTCCCAACCAGACAAGCCCTGGCCTGCTGGATGGGCTGAACCATCTGGATTTTCCCTATCGCTGGGTCACGCGCTGGATCCCGCTGGACAAGGAGCAGGCGACCCGCAGTCTGAACCGGTTGCGCCGCCACTGGTTTGCCAAGCGCAAATCCATTGGTGCCCTGTTGCGCGAGGTGATGACCAACGAACCATCGACCCTGTTGGACAGTGATGCCGACAATAAGGCGTTGGATGTTGATGAGGCGCTGCAATCCCTTGGTGCCGACCATGTCGCCTATGGCCACCTGACCACCAGTGTCACGGTCTGGGATACCGACCCGCAGGTGGCGGACGACAAGCTGGCCGCTGTCGAGCGGGTGCTGACGGGGCTTGGCTTTACTGTCATTCCAGAGCGGATCAACGCCGTGGAGGCCTGGTTGGGCAGCCTGCCTGGCCATGTCTATGCCAATGTCCGCCAGCCGCTGGTTCACAGCCTGAACCTTGTCCATCTGATGCCGCTGTCGGCGACCTGGGCAGGGCCTGCGCGCAATGGGCACCTGGATGGCCCGCCTTTGTTCCAGGCCGAGACCAGCGGGGCGACACCGTTCCGCTTTTCCACCCATGTCGGCGATGTCGGCCACATGCTGGTGGTGGGGCCGACAGGCGCGGGCAAATCGGTGCTGCTGGCGCTGATGGCCATGCAGTTCCGCCGCTATCCCGATGCCCAGGTCTATATCTTCGACAAGGGCAACTCTGCCCGTGCCGCCACCCTGGCGATGGGCGGTCGCCACCATGCGCTGGGCCAGACGGGCGACCTGTCCTTCCAGCCACTGCGCCGCATTGATGACCCCGACCAACGGGCCTGGGCTGCCGATTGGATTATCGGTCTGCTGGACCATGAGCAGGTCGCGGTGTCGCCGGAGATCAAGGACCTCGTCTGGTCAGCGCTGAACAGTCTGGCCGGGGCACCCCCGGAACAGCGCACGCTGACTGGGCTGTCCCTGCTGCTGCAATCCAACCCGCTGAAAGCCGCGCTCCAGCCCTACACGCTGGAGGGGCCGCACGGTGCTTTGCTGGACGCCGCATTGGACGGGTTGGACTTGGCCGCCGTGCAGTGTTTCGAGATGGAGGCGCTGCTGCACCGGACAGGGGCCGTGCTGCCGGTCCTGACCTATCTTTTCCATCGGCTGGAGGAACGCTTCACGGGCGCGCCCACCCTGCTGATGCTGGATGAGGCCTGGGTCTATCTCGACAATCCCGCCTTTGCGGCCCGCATCCGGGAATGGCTGAAGGTCCTGCGCAAGCGGAACGTGGCGGTGCTGTTCGCCACCCAGTCCCTGGCCGACATCGCTGGGAGCAGCATTGCCCCGGCCCTGATCGAAAGCTGCCCGCAGCGCATCTTCCTGCCCAATGACCGCGCCATCGAACCGCAGGCCAGGGCCGTCTATGCGGCCTTTGGGCTGAATGATCGCCAGATCGGCCTGATCGCCCAGGCCACGCCCAAGCGGGACTATTACCTGCAATCCAGGCGCGGCAACCGAATTTTCCAACTGGGCCTTGGTCCCGTGGCCAAGGCCTTCTGCGCGGCCTCCGATCCCGCATCGCAGGCGCTGATCGACAAGGTTCTGGCCGAGGCGGGACCGGGTGGCTTTGCCGGTCCTTGGCTGCGTGCCGCGGGCCTGGATTGGGCGGCCGACCTTCTCCACCGAATCCCTGAGGAGACCCAACCATGAGCGCCAAGCTGTTCGCGGCCCTGGTGGCCGTTGTCCTGATCATCGGTAAGGTGGACGCCTTCACCGTCTATGACCCGGCCAACCATGCCCAGAATGTGCTCCAGGCCGCCCGTGCCCTGGAGCAGATCAACAACCAGATCCGCACCCTGCAAAATCAGGCCACCATGTTGCAGAACATGGCGCGGCAGCTTCAGCGGCTGGACTATTCGTCGCTGGGTCAGATCACCAGCGCCTTGAACCGCATCGACGCGCTGATGATCCAGGCTGACAGTATCGGCTTTGACCTTGCCCGGAGTGATGCCGCCTGGCAGCGCACCTACCCCGGTACTTACCGCGATGCCGATGCCGCCAGCCTGGACCAGCAGGCCGACATCCAATGGCAGAGCACCAGGGCCGCCTATCAGCAGACCATACGGGTTCAGTCTGGCATTGTGACCGCGATCCAGGCCGATGCGCCGTTACTGGCCGACCTGGTCAACCGCAGCCAGGGGGCTGACGGCAGTTTGCAGGCCCAGCAGGCGGGTAACCAGCTTTTGGCCCTGTCCATCAAGCAGCAGATGCAGCTGCAAAGCCTGATGGCCGCCCAATACCGCGCTGATGCCGAAACCCAGGCTGCCATTGCCGAGGCCAATGCCATGGCGCGGGAACGCACCCGGCAGTTCCTGGGCGATGGCCGCGCTTATAGCCGCTGAGGACAACCACCATGGGCGACCTCGGCATCATTGACCGTTTCACCGAAACCTTCATCCGCTACATTGACAGCGGCTTTGGGCTGCTGTCGGGCGATGTCGCCTATCTGACAGCCGCCCTGATCACCATCGACATGGTGCTGGCCGGATTGTTCTGGGCGATGGATAGCCATCACGACGTGATGCCGCGCCTGATCCGTAAGGTGCTTTATGTCGGCTTCTTTGCGCTGGTGTTGGGTAATTTCCAGGCGCTGTCAGAGGCTGTTTACAGCTCCTTTGCGCAGCTTGGGTTGCGCGCGGGGAATTCCGGTCTGTCGGCCAGTGACCTGTTGCATCCGGGACAGTTGGCGGCTGTGGGGTTTGAGGCGGCCCATCCGCTGCTCAAGCAGGCGGAGACCATGATCGGGTTTCCCAAGATTTTTGGAAACGCGCTGCATCTCACCATTCTGGTATTGGCCTGGTTCTTTGTGGTGATCGCGTTCTTCATCCTGGCAGTGCAGCTCTTCATCACGTTGGTCGAATTCAAGCTGACCTCGCTGGCCGGGTTCGTGCTGGTGCCCTTTGCCCTGTGGAGCAAGACCGCCTTCCTGGCCGAGCGGGTGCTGGGCCATGTCATCTCCTCAGGCATCAAGATTATGGTGCTGGCCGTGATTGTTGGTATCGGTTCCAGCTTCTTTCGGGAATTCACTGAGGCACTGTCCGGAAAGACGCCGTCGATTGCCGATGCCATGACGATGGTGCTGGCAGCTCTGGCGCTGCTGGGGCTGGGCATCTTTGGCCCCGGCATCGCCGCTGGGCTGGTGTCCGGCGCACCGCAGCTGGGTGCAGGTGCTGCACTTGGGACCGCCGGGGCCGCCGCCGGAACGGTTTTGCTGGCGGGCGGTGCCGCTGTCGCCGGTGCTCGACTGGCCGGTGGTGCCGGTCTTTCCGCCGTCCGCGCTGGTGCCAGCCTGGGTGGTGCTGCTACCGGTGCCTATCAATCCGCCCAGGCCGCTGGACAGTCTGGCGTGGGCGGTATGGCCCGTGCCGCCGGCGAGGCCACCCTGCGCAAGGCCAAGGTTGCCGGCCACCGCATGACCGAACCATTTCGCGAGGCTTATCAGTCCGGTCGCCAATCCACCCATCCCGACCCTTCACCTGACAAAGGCGGGGAGGGGGTAGGTGCCGCATCGCCCGCTTCCACCGACAACGCCCCGGCTTGGGCGCGCAAGCTCCGCGCCGAGCAGGCCGTGCGCGCCCGCCGCCACAGCACCGAACAGGCCATCAAAGATGGGGACCGGTCCGGCGGCAGCGCTGCCCCGTCCCTCGATCAGAAGGATGACTGACCATGTTCAAGCGCACCCTGCAACGTTACGGCACCACGCCGGAGCCCGTGACGCCTTACCAGAAGGCAGCCCAGCTCTGGGATGAGCGGATTGGCAGCGCCCGCGTCCAGGCCCGGAACTGGCGGCTGATGGCTTTCGGGTGCTTGGGGCTGGCCGTTGGGCTGGCGGGCATCGTGGCCTGGCAATCGGGCCAAAGCCGGATCATTCCCTATGTGGTGGAGATCGACCGGCTGGGCGAGGCCCGTGCCGCGGCACCAGCAACCAGCGCCTATCAGCCCACCGACGCCCAGGTCGCCTATTACCTGGGGCGCTTCATCAGCAATGTTCGGTCGCTCTCTACCGATCCGGTGCTGGTCCGACAGAACTGGCTGGCCGCCTATGATTTCGTGGCCGACCGTGCCGCCCTGTTCCTCAACGAACAGGCCAAGATCAACGATCCCTTCAGCCGAATCGGCACCAACAGCGTCACTGTGCAGGTGACCAGCATCGTTCGCGCGTCCGATCAATCCTTCCAGGTCAAATGGACCGAACAGCATTTCGAGCGCGGCAGTCTGGTCCGCACCGACCGCTGGACCTCAATCCTGGCGGTCAGCCTGCGGCCCCCCGGCACGCCGGAAGCCCTGGCCCGCAACCCCTTGGGCGTCACCATCACCGCCATTGACTGGTCGCGGGAGTTCGACACCCAACCATCCCCGAGGAACACGCCATGACCAAGCTGATCCTGCCGGTCCTGATGGCCGGGATACTCTCCGCTTGTGCTGGTCAACCCAAGAAGCCGCCCGTCATCGCCTATGACAGCAGTAATTTCCAGGCTGCAACGGTTGAACCCGAGGCCCCGTTGCCGGTTCAGATTGTTGAGAAGCCCGTCCCCTTGCCGCTGCCCGGTCAATTGCAGCCGCTTCCATCCGCGCCGACCGTTGTAACGCCCGACAATCGCCCCCGACCCAGCGCGTCACGGACGCTAACAAGGCGGCCACGCTAGAACCCACGCGCAGCGGCTATCTCAACGCCATGCAGGTCTATCCCTATACCGAGGGGGCTCTGTACCGTCTCTATGCCGCCCCGGAACGGGTGACCGACATCGCCCTCCAACCGGGCGAAGCCTTGATTGCCGTTTCCGCTGGCGACACGGTCCGCTGGATCATCGGCGACACCAGCAGTGGGGCAGGGGAGGCCAGCCGTGTGCATGTGCTGGTGAAACCGGTTGCGGCCAGCCTCACCACCAACCTTGTCATCACCACCGACCGACGCGCCTATCATCTGCTGCTGGAAAGCACGCCGCAGACTGCCATGGCCTCGCTGTCCTGGACCTATCCGCAGGACCAGTTGCTGGCCCTGCAACGCCGCAACAGTCAGGCAGCGGCAACGCAACCGGTTGCCACCGGCCTGTCCTTGGAAAACCTGCACTTCCGTTACGCCATCACCGGTGACAATCCGCCTTGGCGTCCGCAGCGGGTTTTTGACGATGGGGCCAAGGTCTACATCGAGTTCCCCAGCCGCCTGGACCAGGGCGAAGCCCCACCCCTGTTTGTCATCGGCCCGCAGGGTGAGGCACAGTTGGTGAACTACCGTGTGCGCGGACGGCACTACATCGTGGACAGGCTGTTCGCCGCCGCGGAATTACGCCTGGGCAGCGAGCCGCAGCAGCTGGTGCGGATCGAACGCACGGATAGGAGGCCCTCATGACCACGGCCCCTCCCGACACCAAGCAACCACCCGAGAAACTGGAGTTGCGGGCGGCTCCTCGTCGGGCATTGCGCCTGCGACGTGGGGTGATCATCGGCGGCATCGGCATCGCCGCCGGTGCCGTCCTCACTCTGATCTTCCTGTCCCTCCAGCATCAGGCCCGCAAGCCCGACCAAAATCCGGAACTGGCTCAGCCGGCCAAACCACCAGCACCGGAAGCACTGGCCGGACTGCCCACCGACTACAGCCAGGTCAAACCTGACACGCCGCTGCTGGGGCCACCGCTGCCGGGCGATCTTGGTCGGCCGATCCTGGAGCACCAGCGGCACCGCGGTGCGGGAACGGAATGGCCGCCCATGGAACCGACACATCAACCAACCCCGGAACAGGTTCAGGCGAGCCAGGCCCGACAATCCGGTCTGTTCTTCCGCACCGAACCGAAATCGGCGCCACGCGCGCCGGCAAGTCTGAATCCTATCTCGCCATCCAGAGCCTTAGCCGCCATAGATCCGACCTCCACCGCTGAACCGGACGCTCAGCAGCGCAAGCTGGACTTCCTGGCCCACCGCGATACGCACAGCGTCTACAACCCCTATGCCGAGCAGCGACCGGCATCTCCCAACCAGATCATGGCCGGCAGCATCATCGCTGCGGCCCTGGTAACGGGCCTGAATTCCGACCTGCCGGGCTCCGTCGTGGCGCAGGTGACGGAGAATGTCCATGACAGTGTCACCGGACAGATACTGCTCATCCCCCAGGGCTCCCGTCTCATCGGCACCTATGACAGCCGGGTCAGCTTCGGGCAGGAGCGTGCCCTGCTGGTCTGGCAGCGCCTTATCCGCCCCGACGGCTCCTCCCTGCAACTGGACAACCTGCCGGCCAGCGACACCGAGGGCCGGTCGGGCCTGTCGGACGATGTGGATTCCCATACCGGTCGTCTGCTGAAGGGGATCGCCATGGCCACCCTGCTAGGTGTCAGCACGGAACTGACCTTCGGGCAGCAGGAAAGCGAACTGGTCCGTGCCGTCCGGGAATCCGTGCAGCAGAACGTCGACCGCGCCAGCCAGCGCCTCGTCGAACGCAACCTCGACATCCAGCCAACCCTGACCGTCCGCCCCGGCTGGCCGCTGCGCGTCATCGTCCGGCGCGACGCGACCCTCTCTCCCTATCGCGGAGGCTGACCATGCTGAAGTTGTCCAAACTCCCCGACCGCACGCCCATGAAGCTGACCGTGACGTTGAGCCCGGATCAGCACCAACGTTTGCTCTCCTATGCGGCCCTCTACCAAGTTACCTATGGCACGGCTGAACCGGTCGCCGACCTGATCCCTTATATGTTGGATGCTTTCCTGGACAGTGATCGCGCCTATGCGAAGGCCAGGAAGGAAGAATTGCCCGCTATCGAGGAACATGCACGCCAGCAGGGGCGTCGCAGGGCCGATGCCGAAGCCACCCACTCAACCGGCGACAAGGAGACCTGAGCCATGAGTACCATCGGTCATTTCAAGCTGGCCAAGGATGGCGGCTGGAAGGGCATCATCAGGACCCTGACCGTCAACGCCAAAGTTCGGCTCGTTCCCAATGATAACCGTGACCAGGAGAATGCGCCGGCTTACCGCCTGCTGATCGGTTATGACCGTATCGGTGACGCCTGGGAGGCGGAGACCACGGGTGATGAACCCCGCTCCTATCTTCGGGTGCGTTTTGATGATCCGGCTCTGTCGGAGCCGATCAGCGCCGCCTTGTTCCTCGATGTAGATGGAGCATCGGCAAAGCTCGTCTGGAATCGCTACCGACAATAGCCAGCGCCGGTCTTGTCGTGGCTGTTGCGGGGCCGGACACATCCTGGGTTTCAAAACGACATCCGCGCCTTCTGCACCCAGCTTGTCAGCCAGGGTCTGACCCGACACCGTATCCAGATCGGTCATCATGACTGCTGCACCGTCACGCACCAGACGGCATACAATCGCTTCCCCGATGCCGCGCGCTGCCCCTGTGACTATCGCGACCTTTCCTGACAAACTTTGGCAATGCATCCTCCCTGCTCGGATTTTTGACTTTCCGGCAGGGCATGTAAGCGGCGATTTTATCGGCTGTTTTGACAAAAGACGACAAACTACGGGTGGATGACCACGAGAGCACGTTTGGTCCCCGACAATCGCGAACCGTGTGCTTTCGGTGCTCATCCTGATCGCACAACCCCGCCGGTACGCCGATGTCGGCGCTTTCATACCAAATGGTGGTCATGATTGCTGTCGGCAATGGATCGCGATGACAGCGAAGCAAATTCTTGTCCGGCTGGCTGGATTTATCCGGCTTGGTGGTGGACACCCTTTCTTCCCGTCGGCCGGCCAGGATCGAGGTCGGCAGCCGCCGGGGAAGCGCGCCATGGCAGCAGCAGCCAGAATGCCATGCCCAGCAGGCTGGCATCGGTGAGCAGAACCGGGGCCCAGGCGGCCCCTGTCCAGGGCAGCAGCCAATGCCGCCCGGCAATCAGCAGCATATAGGCCGCCGCCAGACCCCAGGCCCAGGCGGGGTGGCGCAGCCATCCCGCCCACCTTGTGAGATTGAGCGCGACAAGGATCAGGGTGGCACAGGCCATCAGCAGCCAGGGTGTGCAGCCGGCAACCAGATTGCCGGCCAGCAGCAGCAGGGGCAGAACCCCATAAAGCTGGTTGTTGGCCCGATAGAGGCGACGGGACACGCTGTCCACCCCGTCACCGGCCTGGCGCAGCCACAGCAATTTCATGCCGCTGTCGATCGACCACAGACATAACAGGCTGAGCAGGATATAGGCTACCAGCACTGCGGTACTGTCGAAGCGGGCATAATGGATGGGACGCAGCGCGCTTTCCAACGCCCCCCAGATGCCACCGGAGGGGGCCGTCTGAATCAGCCGGACGGAACCGGCGGCCAGATCGCAGAGGGCGCGCACACTGCCCCCGCCTTCGCCCCACCATTGCAGGCTGCGCAGGCGCAGAAGCCTGACCTCTACCCGGTCGCCGCTCCGGTTGATCGCGGCAAAGCGTGTGTCTGGTGCGGCGGCCAGGGCATCGCTGACGCAGCGATCCAACCTTGTCAGTTCCAGTGACCGGGTGCCGGTCGGTCTCTCCGGCACCTCCACGGCCACGCCCAGCGCCTGAACGACCGGCGGTATGGCGATCTTCAACCCGAGAATGGCCCCTGTCAGGGCCATGAGCAGCAGGAACGGCGTCAGCCAGAGCCCAACGCGCTTGTGGCTTTCGCTGAGGTCCAGCAACGGTGAATTGCGTCGCCAGCGCCAGGCATCGCGGATCTGCTTGCCATGGATAAACAGGCCTGTGCCCACCAGAATGGTGATCAGCGCCCCCGCCAGTCCCATGGCCAGCCGCCCCCAGGGTTTGGGTAGCAGCAGATCCGTATGGATGCGACGGAACAGCCCATCGGCAGCCAGGTTGTTCCACGGTTCCCGCAGCCCGGTTGCCGGATTGACCATCAGGACCTGTGGCGCCCCGCCGTCGGGAACGGGGCCGGCATAGACATGGAAGGGCCGGAGCGGCGTCGGGGCCAATAAATTCCAGCTCTCCCCCAAAGTGCCGCCTTGCAGGGTGAAGTCCAGCACCGCGGACGGGGAAGACGCGGGATTGTCGAATGCCGCCGCGACATCCGCCCGCAACCAGGGGCGTGCCAGATCAGCATAGACCGACAGGATGCCGGTCCAGATCGACCACGAAATCAGCAACAGGAATACCAGGCTGATGGCCCCATGCATGGCCAGCAGCCGCTTGGCGATTTCCTTTCGGGTCATCGATCCTTTTCCTTCGCCATTTGCCACAAGGCGGCGAACAGCAGCACTATCCAGCCCAGATTGGCGGTGATCAGCACGGCAAAGCCCAGCGCGACCCCCCGCAGGCCCGCCGTCCGCCCCAGCAGGGCGGCAAGCGCGATACAGACGGGCAGGCCCACCACCAGGGTCAGCAAGGTGACGATCAGCGTGCGCATTAGCGCCGGCTCCCGCGATATAGCCAGCTCAGCAGCGTGCCACCGATGCCCAGCAGGAAGAGCGCCATGACGATGCCGGGACCGGGGCCCAGCCGGGCAATGGCAACACTACCTGACGCCAGTTCGAACAGGGCCAGCAGGCCCCAGGCCCGTGCCTGATCACGCGCCATCATGGTTCAGAACTCCGCCGCCAGACCGGCGAATACGGTGCGCGGTGCCCCCACCGCGATACGGTAGGTGCCACCGGACGCCGTGTAATAGCGCTCATCCCAAAGATTCTTGACCCCGCCGGTCAGGCGAACCTGTCGACCTGTGCCCAGCGGCAGATAATACCAAGCCGTTGCATCGGCCACGAGATAGTCACCGATCGAGAAACTGTGCTGGATATCGCCATAGCGCCTGGAGACATAGACGGCCCCCAGCCCCAGGCCCAGACCGCGCAGGGGGCTGTCCTCGTCCTTGATTTCATAGCTGACATAGGCGTTGGCGTTCCAGCGCGGCACATTGGTCGGCAGCTTGCCATCGGTGGCGGCATCGCGGCTGACCACCTCCGCATCGGCATGCCCGACCCCGGCGCGGACATTCAATCCCCGCATGGGCGAGCCGATGACCGCCATTTCCACCCCGCGCGACGTTTGCCCACCCGACAGGAAGGGAACCCCGTTTGAAACCTCCACCAGATTGCTCTGCTTGATGTCGAAATAGGCGGCGGTCAGCAGCAGCCGGTTGTCGAACAGGGCTTTCTTGGCGCCAGCCTCATACATCCGGCCTTCCTGGGCGGGGAAAACCTGGCTGCTGTTCTCATAGAAATTCTGCGGCTGGAACGTGTCGGAATAATTGGCATAGAGCGTCCAGCTTTCCTCCGGTTTATAGGCCAGCGCGCCGGACTTGGTGAATTTGTAGCTGGTGGGATAGGAGAATGCCGTACGGCCCCCGCTGCCGACGATCACCTGATTGGCAAAGTTACCCTTATAGGCTTCCCGTCGAGCGCCAAGAGTCAGGGTCAAGGGCTCGGCCAGTTGGATATCGGCCTGGACATAAGGCCCCCAATCCTCCTGCTTCACCGACCGCTGCGTCCGCTGCACCGGACTGGCCCCGTCATTCACCAGTTTTTCCGATTGCGGATTGAAGGCGGTGCCGAAACTCTGGTTGGCGCCGACATAATTGATCCAGCTTTCCGTCTGCCGACGATATTCCACACCGGCCACCAGCTTGTAGGGTAGGCCCAACGCCCCCTGACCGCGCATCTGCAGGCGACCGAACCGGGTTTCCAGGTCGCGGTCGTCATTGCCCTCTACCCGTCGCACCAGAGTGCCATTGCTGGCGACGGAGCGAACCTCGGTATGCACTTCGTCCGTGTTTTCCGTGTTGGACAACAGTTTCGCTTCCATCTGCCAATCCGGGGCCACCGGTATGGCCAGATCGGCCGATGCCAGATCGTAGCGTGAATCGCGTCGGGCAAAGGGAGCGTCAAGACGCTGCGCGCGGGGGAGGGAAGGTACCTCGCGCAGGCCGCCGCTGACAGGCAGGGTGATAAAGCCGCGGTCCATCGGTCGGTCGTCATCGCCATGCTCATAGGTCAGATTGGCGGTGGCGCCGCTGTCGCCGAACCAGCTGAGGCTGCCATTGGCAAAGCTGCGCTTGGTCTTGCTGTCATTGCGGAATGTATGGCCGTTTTCGTAACTTCCGGTCAGCCGATAGGCGAAGCGGTCCCCGGCAAAGCCGCCTGTGATATCGGCATAGGCCTGGCGCTCCCCCTGATTGCCGGTATTCAGTTCAATCCGGCGATAGTCCTGCAACTGCGGCTTCTTGGTGATGATGTTGACCAGCCCGCCCGGCGTCATCTGGCCGATGTCGGATGTGGGGCCTTTCAGGATTTCCACGCTGGCGACGGTACTGGGATCGACGATGCTGTTGGTCTTCAGCCGCACGCCATCACGGTAGACATCATCGCGGCGGCGGAAGCCACGGATAATGTAATCCTCCCGCGTGCCGCCATAGCCGTCATTGTTCACCACATTGACAGAATAGCGGTAGATCTCGCTCAATTCCCTTATATGCTGGTCGCGCAGCACCTGCTCCGGGATGGCATCGACCGAGCGGGGGGTGTCCAGAATATCCTTTTCAATGCGACTGCCGGCCTGTGGCGTGCGGCTGACATAGCGCGATTCCGGCGTGCCGATGACGACGATTTCCGTATCGGTTTCCGGGGTCGCGCTGGCGACATCCCCACGGGCGGCAATGATGAAGCCGCCGGTCCCGTCTATTCTGGCCTGCCGGTCACTGCCGGCCAGCAACCGGTCCAGTGCGTCCGCCACGCTGTACCGACCGCGCAGCCCCTCGGTGCGGAGATTGCGCACCAGGGCGGGATCGACCGTCACCATCACGCCCGCCTGCCGCCCCAGGCGGGCGATGGCCGCCCCCAGGGAACTGGCGGGAATATCGAATTCCGTCATCGGCGCGGCCACCACCCCTTCAGCCCCGGAAACGGGCGATACGGTACCGGCCAAGGCGACCATGGCAACGGCCCCGCGCAGGGTGGCTTTACGAAAACTGAACATCGGCATCGTCCTTGAAACTAACCCTCTCAGCAAGGGGGACGGACGAACCGGAAAAACGGCTCAGTTTTTTTGTGCGACATCACCCGGTCGAACGGCGACATGGCCATCGGTATCGCGGTCGATATGCAAGCGGGTGGTGCGGGCCAGCCCCTGCAGGGCCTGATCCGTGTCGGTCAATGGGAAGCTGCCCGTCACCCGCAGGCCCCGCAGGGCAGTCGGATCGAAACCGATGGGTTGATCCCGATAACGGTTCAACTCGATCAGTACATCCGCCACCTCCTGGTCATCCACCTCCAGCCACCCCTGTGTCCAGAGGGTGGCGCGGGCAGTATCCACGCGCTTTGGGGCCGTTACCATCCGGGCAGACAGATGCACGCTTTCCCCGGGACCGATATCGCGACAGGGCAGCATATGGGCGGGCGGTGCGGACGCACAGACCCGGACATGGGATTCCACCACCGTGACCAGCGTGCCCCTCGCCTCCCGCCGCACAATAAAGGCCGTGCCCAGGGCGGTTGCGGTGCCTTCCGGGGTTTCGACGATGAAGGGCCGGTCGCGGGCGGGGGCAACCTCTGCCAGGATTTGTCCCTGCCGCAATTGAACCAAGCGCTGCTTCTGCCCCAGTTCCACATCTATCGCACCATCCGTATCCAGCGTCAGGCGACTGCCGTCGGCCAGATCGACCACGCGCTGTTCGCCGGGGGCGGTGCGGTAATCGGCAAACAGGCTGTGTAGCGGCAGCACCTGCCATGCCGCCCAGATGCCAGCAACCAGCAGGGGAAGGGCGGCGGCACCAGCCAAGAGGGGCCGGCGTTGCCGCCGATGCAACAGCCGGTGCAATGCCGCCTTTTCAAATGGTGCTGCCGCCATCCGGTCGTTGAAACCCAGCATCCGGTCCAGAAGGGCCTGATGCTGCGGATCCGCCGCACACCAGGCCCGACAGGCGGCCATCTCGCTTTCCGTAACATCGCCGGCATCAATCATGGCGGCCCACTGGGCCGCCTGATGGATCAGGTCTGCCGATGGGGCGCCCGCCCCCGGCATGTTACGCCCCCTCCATGATCGACAGGCAACTTGCATAGGACAAGGCAATATGTCGCTTGACCGTGGCCAGTGACACGCCCAGCGCCGTCGCCACCTCCTGCTGGCTCAATCCCTCCACCCGGCGGAGCAGAAAGGCCGTGCGGGCCTGTTCCGGCAGGGTATCCAGCAGGCGGGCCACCATATCCAGGAACTGTGCTGCTTCTGCGATACGCTCCGGCGTCAGCAGGTCGGCCTCTCCGTTCTGCAGGGCACAGATATCGGCAATGGCCCGCTCGATCTCCCGCCGGCGGATATCGTCGATCAGCAGACGGCGGGCCACCGTGGCCAGATAGCCACGCGGGCTGGCCAGTGGCGGTAGGCGGGGCTGTTCCAGCAGCCGGCAGAAAGTATCCTGTGTCAGATCGGCGGCCCGGCTGGCACAGCGTGTTCGCAGCCGCAGCCAGTCCCGCAGCCAATGGGCATGGGTGGTATAGAGTTTGCTGATCGCCGCTGCCGCCGCACCCTCCACCACTCCTCATCCCCATATCTACCCGGATCCCCGCACCCGTGCTTAATGGAAATGGAAATTATTCGCAATAACGATACGGTGCGCAGAGCGGACAGACCTTCCGCCTGACCGGAGGCGCCTATGAATGTTTCAACATAGTCGTACCAGGGTTTCAGGTCGGCATAACGGATGGGCCAGTCCATGCCCTGCGCCCCCTTTTGTTGGCGCTGACATCGTGATCGCTCATCCGATAGGTATGATCTTGACGGGACTGTCCGGGCAGGTTTGGCCGGCTCTGCGTGATGGCTTCACCAGCGCCAGCCCAATTCCGCACCGATGACCTGCGGTGCCCCCACCCCGGCATAATAGGTGCCATCATAGCCAAACAGAGAGTTGCTGTAGGCGCTGGTCGTATAATAATGGGTCTTGGTCAGATTTTCCGCATAAAGCCGCAGTGTCCAGCGTTCGCTCTCCCAGCCGAGCTGGGCATTGACCAGCCAATAGGCATCCTGAACGGCGATATTGTCGCCATGCAGCGGTGTGCGTCCGGTGCCATTCACTTCCCCACGCAGGAACAGCCCCTGCCAAGGCCGCCAGCTTGCCGCCAGGGAGGCATCCCATTCCGGCACCAGCTTCACCTTGCGACCTTGAAGGTTGGCCCCTTTGGTGTATTCGCTGTCCACCAATCCGACAGAGGCCATCAGGTCCAGTTCCGGCGTTGGCCGCGCCGTCAGTTCCAGTTCCAGCCCCCACGACCGGATGGCGGCGGCAGATGTGACCATGGTGGTGGAGACGATGCGGCCATTGGCGTCGTAGAGGATGGAATATTCCTGCCAATTATCGGCATCGGTATGGAACAGCGCACCGCCCAGCAGGGCCTTGCCATCCAGAAGGGTCGCCTTGGCCCCCATTTCATAGGTCCATAGCCGTTCCGATCCGTAGCGCGAATAGTCCCCGGCCACACCAAGCCCGGTAGCCGCCAGATTAAAGCCGCCGGGAATCCAGCCCTTGGCGACGGAGGCATAGAGCAGCCAATCGGCATCCGGCTTCCAGTCCAGAGAGACGCGGGGCAACAGGGCCGTGTGTGTATCCTGTAACTGTTCGGCCTGATAGGCGAGGGTGCCCAGCGGACCCAGGTTCAGGCTTCCGGCCTGCTGCCGTTTCTCCCGTTCTGCACGTTCATAGCGCAGGCCGCCCGTCAGCCGCAGGCCGCCGCCCAGGGAGGCTCCGGCCTGCCCGAACAGGGCGCTGTCGCGCGACCAGGTACTTTGCCGGGGTGCCCAACTGTAATCATCCAGATCGCCGGGGCCGATCAGGGTGGACAGGGCCTTGTCACGCCGATCACGGTAATGGTTCAGGCCGACCAGCCATTGCAGCTTAGCTCCATCCTCCGAGGCCAGCCGTGCCTCGAAATTCCAATAGGTCTCATCATCACGATGGCCCCCGGCAGCCCCCGGCATGGCGGTCAAATCCAGGTCGGTGCCCAAGGAGATATCTTTCACATCGCGCCAGGAAGCGCTGACATCCAGTACCGCGCCATCGAACAGGTGATTAAGGTTGGCACCCGCCAGATACTCATCCTCCCGCGTGTGTTTGGGGGCGTCATGTAACAGGCTGTAGCGCCCGGCCTGGCGTCCATCATTGAAGGCGGCGCTGTAATTGCTGTCGTAACGGGTACGATCAATGGGCAGGAACTCCTGTTCGTAAAGGCCGGGTGCCCGCAGCAGGGAGGCGGAGGTGACAAAATCCACCTGTGTCCGGTCGCCCGGCGTCCAGCGCAGCTTGCCCTGCAGGAAGGTCTCGCGCACGTCACCCGGTTCCCCGATGGAGGAGGCGTCATTGCGCACGAAACTATCCGCATCCTCATGCGTGGCGACGAAGGAACCGGTGAGGATGTCCGGGCTGAGGGGACCGGCCAGGGAAAGCCGGCCATTGAAGCCTTCGCCATTGGTGAAGCGGTAACCGCTGCCCGTTGCTTCCGCTTCCAACCTGTCGGAAGGGGAACGGGTGCGCACCACGATCAGCCCGGATTCCGTGTTGGCGCCATACAGCGTGCCCTGCGGGCCGCGCAGCACCTCGATCTGTTCGGCAAAGCCCAAGGCTTGGTCCGATGGCTGGCGATAGGGGATGCCATCAATATAGACGGCAGCGCGGTTGACGATGAACGGGTTGCTCTCAATCCCGCGGATGGTGATGTAGGTGCCGCCAACCTGTCCGATCTGATTGAACTTCACATTGGGCACATAATCATCAATTTGGCGCAGCGTTTCGATCCGGGCGTCATGAATGATGCTTTCTGTGATCACGGTCGCCGCTACTGGCGCGTCGGCCAGCCGCTGCATATGCCGCGATGCCGTCACCACGATTTCATCGATCACAGGATCGGCAATGGTCTGGCCCAGGGCGCTGAGGGGAAAAAGAGTGGTGGTACCCAGCATCAAGGATCCAACCAGCCGTATTCTGGACATCTCTGCCTCCAAATTGCGAATGATTCACAATTAGCGAGGCGCTCCCAGATCGGGCAACGGAACCGTCATGCGCCAGCCGGCATATTATCTGCGGTGGCGGGCGGCCTGGGGCCGCATGCCGAATTGGCGCTGAAAGGCGTTGGAGAAATGGGACGGGGTATAGCCGACATGATAAGCGGCCTGCGCCACCCCCATGCCCTCTTGCAGCAGATGGGCGGCCACCTCCAGACGGCGCTTTGTCACATAAGTGGCGATGGACATGTTGAAGCGCAGGCGGAACGCATCGGTCAATGTGCGAACATTGGTGCCGACCATGCGCGCCAATTCGGCCAGCGAGGGCGGATTGCGCAACCGGTCTTCCAGCATGTCGCGGGCGGTATCGGCCTGGGTGGCCAAGCGTGGGGAAGGCTGCAGCCGCTCGTCTTTGCCGGACAGCCAGGTCCAGACCAGTGCTGTCAATTCCAATACCCGCGCCTGCGCCACCAGCGCGCGGGCACCATCCTGAAACCACGGGTCAATAGGGGCACAAAGCTGGGCAATTAAATGGGGTGGCGGTCTGTTGGTGGCGCGCAGGGGCGCACCGTGGCGGAGTATCGCCTGGATGTCGCCCAGGTGCGGAATTTCTGCGGTAGCATCGACCGGCAGGAAGAAGCCGCAGGATTTTGCCTCGCCCTCCATCATCCGGGTGGAGAAGGCTGGGGCATCGGCCGGGCAAAGCATGGCGGTCAGCCCCGGCCCCGCAAGATCGAAACCGCCCAGACCGCCCTGTGTGGAAAGGCGGGCGATGCCGCATGACAGGTGCAATCCGGCCGGCAGGAAAGGGTTGTAATGGACAGGCACCGTCTGAATTTGATGGGAGTGGTGGAAAGTACCGCCCATTGTCTCAGCAGTCTGCAAATATCCATCCAGACCGCCGGCCTGTGCAACGCGCCTGATGCTCTCGGTTCCCATTGTGATCGCACTGCCTTGCCGGTACGCCAATCCCGGCGCGTTGTGGTTTTATCGTTACTCAGGAATGGTGCTGCTGCCCCGTGCCCTTCATGTCTGGCGGCAGCGGGATGGCTTCGTGCCCCGATAGCGCTGATAGGCAGCGCTGAATTTGCTGGGATTTGTGTATCCAACTGCGGTTGCCGTGGCCGTTACGGACATGCCGTCGCGCAGCAGGGCCTCAGCCTGCGCCATTCTGGCGTTTGTCAGGAACTGGTGCGGCGGCAGGCCGGTTGCGTCCCGGAAAGCCCGGCTGAAACTGGCGGGATCGCGCCCGACCAGGGCGGCCATTGCTGCCACACCCGCCCCTTCTTCCAGATGGGTTGCTATAAACTCTTTGACCTTTATGACCTGGGCAGCCGTCAGGGGCCTGTCGCGCCGCCGTGTGGGCGGATCGCCGGCCAACTCTCCCAAACGGCTGAAAACCCGCCCGATGCAATGATCGAAAAAGTCCCCGGAAAGTCCGTTCACCGCGCTTTCATGCCAAAGGGCGGTCATGATGGCGGTCAGCAAGGGATCGCGATGGATCCGCAACGCCGCCGATGACAGCAGGCGGCGGCTATCGGCAAGGTTCAGCCGTTCATCCAGCCCTTCCGGATCAACGCCGATGGCGATCATCCGGCAGCGGTCCCACCGGACGGTTGCCCCGTCGTCCGGTGGGGAAAGGATCACCGATCCAGGCCGCAACACACCGGACAGGGTTCCCTGGCGTGACTGGCGGCTGATCGGGGCGATGGAGCGGGTACACAGGCCCAGGCTGATATAGCCGGCGGGGGGCAGGTCGCCAGCAAAGCGGGCATAATCCAGCACCGCCATGCGCACCCGCCCATCCGGTGCCATGGCAATCTGTTGCGGGATGACGCCCAGGGCGGCGGCCCGTTGACGGAGCGCATCAAATTCCGCCTGAGCATCCATTTCCAGGTTCGCCTGTGTCGATTTCGACATGATTGGAGCAATTTCCCCAGGAGTGGAGTGGCGGGCATCGCCAGATGCGGTAAGGAAACAATGACTGCGAATTATTCGCAATATCGCATTTCGCGCTCGGGGTATGAGAGAGATGAACCGTTGGATCGCCAGTGTCAGCGCCCTTTCCGTTTTGGCGGGCGTCGTGCCTGTTGTTGCCCAGGAAAATGAGGGCGCTTCTGACATCCCGGAAATCATCGTCACGGCGGAGATGATCCGCCGGTCGCAGATGCTGACGGGCAATAGTGCGGTCATCCTGACGGCCAAGGACATTCAGGATCAGGCGGGGCTTGATACTGTTCGCGATGTACTGGAAACCATCCCCAATATTACCCTGGTGACCGGTACCGGCAAGGCCCCCACCGTGCGCGGCGTGGATGGCACCGGACCGGCGGAAAACGCCAACGCCTTCTTCGCCGGAAGCCGCGCCCGCCTGAATTGGCGCATTGATGGCCGGCCCGCCAGTTACAATGAGGTGGTGTTCGGCGATATCGGTCTGTGGGACATTGACCGTATTGAGGTTCTGCGTGGTCCGCAAAGCACGCTGGTTGGGCGCAATGCCATTGCCGGCACGGTGGTGGTGGACACAATGGACCCGGCCTTCGTTCAGGAAGGGGCGGCCCAGATTGCGGCCGGCAATTATGATCAGCGCCGGGCATCGGCCATGGTCAATCTGCCGCTGGTGGCTGACAGCGTCGCCCTGCGCCTTTCGGCGGATCGCTATCAGCGCGATTCCGTGACCAGCTATGACAGCTATGAAGGGGTGAGCGACCCTGGCCGGGTGAAATCAACCGCGCTGCGCGGCAAGTTGCTGTTCACAGCGCCTTCCGATCCTGATCTGCGCTTACTGGTGACGGGCGCGCATGTCGACCATCGCGGCCCCAATGGCGAGATCATTGTCAGGCCCTTTGCCGACCGTCGCTCCAATTTTCCGCAGCAGCCCGTACATGAGCCGCGCACCAACAGCCTGGGCATGGAGGCTTGGATACCCCTGGCTGATGGCTACAAGCTTGAGATTTCCACCTCTTACACCGATTTCCGCTTCCGTCGCCGGGCTGTTCCCAACAGTTCCAATGCCCGCATCGACACCGACGAATATATCGCCGAACCGCGCCTGCGGTACGAGGCGGCAGATGGCACATCGCTGGTCACCGGCCTCTATCTGTATCGGGCGCGACAGAAGGAGTTTATCGAGTTCATCACGGCCCAGAATTTCCGGGACAATACCGATACGGCCGCCGCCTATGTCGAGGGCCTGCTGCCGGTTAGTGACACGCTCGACCTGACGGCGGGGCTGCGGTACGAGCGGGAGGAGCGTGAACGAAATGGCGGCGATGCTGCCGGTGCCATCGCACGCATCAACTCTGACGCGACATATGATGTCTTCCTGCCCAAGCTGGGGGTGACCTGGCACCCGGATAATCAGATGACCTGGGGCGCGCAGATTTCGCGCGGATATAATGCCGGTGGCGGTGGCATTGCTTTTGCCATCCCCATCGTGAACTATGAATATGGTCCCGAATATGTCTGGACGGCGGAGCTGTTCGGCCGCCAGAAATGGGCGGATGGGAAGATCAGGACAACACAGAACCTGTTCCACTCCCGGTACCGCAACATGCAGTTGCCCTTCGACCTGACGCCCGAAAATACCCATGACGAAGCCTTCGTGGTGCGCAATGCCCCGCGTGTGGAGACGTCAGGCGCGGAACTGGGTATCGAGGGCGCTGTGGTGGATGGCGTTACGGCGCGTGCCCAGCTTGGCCTGTTGCGGACCCGGATCACGCATTACCCAGGTTCCGGCCTGGAGGGGAATGACCTGTTGACAGCCCCGGATGTCACGGCGGGCGGCAGTGTTGAATGGCGGCATGGCGACCTTACCGCGTCGGGTGCCTTGACCTATACCGGTGCCTATTTCACGGATGTCAACAACCGCCCGCGCGGCCGCACCGATGGCCGTATGATCGCCGATATCCAGGCATCCTATGATCTTGGCCGGTTCCGGCTGTTCGGATCGCTGAAGAACCTGTTTGACAGCCGCGCGGCCCTTGCCCGCTATCCCGGTGTCGTGCCGGCCGGCGGCACCGGCGCGGAAAGTGATTATGACAGTGCGGTTCTTGTCCAGCCGCGTACCTTCATGGCGGGTGTGAAGGTGACCTTCTGATGCTGCCCATCCGCACAGAGACGGCGGTCTGGCCCTTGGTCATCGCCGTCTATCATGGACCTGCCTCGCTTGACGATCATCTGGCGCATCTGGCCGAATGGAACCGTTGGTTCGCGCGCGGCCAGCGCTTCATGGTGTTGCGCGTCTTCATGGATGAAGCGGCGCTGGAACAGGCCGACGGCGTCGCCCGCGCGACGAAGCAATGGCTCAGCGATGGGGCAGGGGAGGCCATCCGGGCACAGGTCGACGCCATGGTCAATATCGTGCCGCCATCCGCCTATGCGCGGATGGCGGTGTTGAGTGTGGAGAAGGTCTTTGGCGTAGCGGGCCTGATTGCGGCAGGGCTGCCGGAAGGTCTGGAATGGCTGCGCTCCCACTTTCCCGAATTCGGACAGTGGGAATGTGTAACGACGGTGGTTCAAGATTGTTTGCGCGGGGCCGCCACAGATTTCGGTGGATAACCATAGTAACGCTGAAAGGCGGCGCTGAAACTGGACAGATGCTGATAACCAACCTGATAGGCTACAATGGAAACATGGGGCCCCGTCTCCAGCAACTCATGCGCCTTCCGCATACGGATATCCGTAAGCAAACGATGGGGGCTGGTATTGAACAGCTTCCGGAATCCCTGCTTGAGCGTGAATTCATTGATGCCGACTGTTGCGCATAGCCACGCGACGGTTATGGGTTTGGCATAGTCGCGCATCAGGATGTCGCGGGCATGAAACAGGCGTACTTCCTCATCTTCCCGCAATTTGCCGATCGTCACCGCCTTTGGTTGGAAAGTCCGGGTCTGTTCGGCCAACAGGCCCAAGGCCGCGACCTGAAGATCAAGCAGACTGGCATCGCTTCTATGCAGATGCACCAGTGTATGCGCCAGCCTTTGGGTCGCGACATTATGCAGGCCGAAATGGACGTGCCGTGCGGAATGATCGTCACGAATATCGTCGAGCAAATGGTCCAGATGGTAACGGCAGAGCAGTGCTTCACCCGCGATCAGCCGTAATTGGCGGATCGCGCGGTTTGCCGGAAAGCGGCGTTCCCCCCGAACGCTTGTGAAGGCGGCCAGGGTGCTATGGCCGGCCATGAAATCGAAACGTTGGCCATCATGACTGATGGTGCTGGACTGTCCCTCCAGCCCCAGGGTGATGGTCAGCGAACGGCTTTCCCGTTCCATGCGGCTGCGTTCCAGCAAATCATGCCGGGGACGATATTGGGCATAGGCCAGGGCCAGACTATCATCCAGCCGGCACATGTCGATGGCGCAGTCGCCAGCCTGTTCCGGCAATCGGGAGCGCCACCACAGACCCCGGCCAAGGCGCACCGGTTCGCCGATATCCGTGCTGTCGAGATGATAGGCCATGACTTTCCCCTCGCTCTGGCCTTTCCCGGTCGCCGCGCTTGCTGCGCTCCGGAATGCCAAAGAAACAATCCGGATCACCTAAACAACAAATGATAATCATTCGCAATTCATCTTTATGATCGTCCGTCTGATTGCACCTCCTTTTTCTGTCGAGCCTGCACATGAAACACGCACTCAGTACGGTCCATCGCGCCATCCTGCTGGCCTTGCCCGGCCTTCTGCCGGCGACGGCGGTGATGGCTGAAATTGCTGTCGACGTTACCAAGGTGGAGAACGCCCCGGACGGATTGCCAGCGATCATCGTCACGGCAGACAAGATTGCCCGCCCGCTGGAGGATGTTCCGGCCAGCGTGGCGGTCATCGCCGGGCAGGATCTGGAACAATCCCACATCACCGGTATGGAAAAGCTGGAGGGACGTGTTCCGGGACTGTCATTCCAGCCATTCGGCCAGGCTGGCCTGAACGCGCCGGTCATGCGTGGGTTGACAGCGAATTTTAACGCCTTCTCCACCTCCACGCTGCTGCTGGTCGATGGTGTACCGCAGCATACGGCGCAGGGCTTTGAGGATGCGATGATCGATGTGGATCGCATCGAGATTTTGCGCGGCCCGCAATCCACCCTCTATGGCCGCAATGCCGAAGCGGGTGTGATCGCCATTTACAGCCTGCCGATGGATAAAACACCGCGCGCCAGCGTCTCCGCTGAACTGGGCAGTCGGGACAAGCGCGCCGCCCGCCTGTCGCTCAGCCAGCCTCTGGTCGAGGACAGGCTTTATGCCAGCCTGTCCGGCTCCTGGCTGAAGCAGGATGGTTTCATTTCCAATATCAATACCGGCGGGAAAGCCGATGATCGGGAGAGGCGCAACCTGAAATTCGGGCTGCGCTGGACGCCCAGCGCCGTCACCGATCTGGTTCTGCGCTATGCCTTCCAGGATTATGATGACGGCGCGGCCTTGTGGGGGCCCCCGACGGCGCCGCGGGAACAGGTTGCGTCGGGCACGGATAGCTGGAACCGGTCCAAGGGCCATTCACTGTCGCTCAACGCTTCGCACCTGTTCGATAATGGGCTTCGGTTGCGGTCCATCACGGCCTGGAGCGATTTCAACGACGATATCCAGCAGGATACGGATTTCATGCCGGCGGATATCACCCATATCCGCCGCGATCATGACCTGCGCACGCTTTCGCAGGAATTCCGGCTGGAGGACAGGCTGGGGGCGGCGGACTGGCTGGCGGGCCTCTATGTGGATCGCCATGACAATGATCTTCACAATGTCGGGCGGCGGATGATGCTGGTGGAAGATCTGCGGGCCGATCTGGACAGCCGGGCAATGGCCCTGTTCACCCATTGGAACGTACCGCTGTCTGATCGCTGGACGCTTGCCGCCGGTGCGCGGGTGGAGCGGACCCGCGTGAAAATCGAGCCCAAAGGGGCCCCAAGCCAGGACCGGGACTGGACCCAACTGACGCCCAAGCTGGCGCTGCATCACCAATTCTCTGCCGAGCATCAATGGTATGCCAGCGTCAGCCGGGGCGTGCGGTCCGGTGGTTTCAATGCCTTGTCGGCCGCATCCAACTTTGCGGCTTTCCAGCCGGAGGATAACTGGTCCTATGAAACGGGCTTCAAAGGCTGGGCCTGGGGAAAGCGCCTGCGCTATGCAACGGCGGCTTATATCATGGATATCAAGGATATGCAGGTGCTGCAGATGCCCATGCCAGGTTTCATGTATATCACCAGTGCCGCCACGGCGACATCGAAAGGGCTGGAAGCGGACCTTGACTATCTACTGGGCGACGGCTGGCAGCTTAGGGCCGGCATCTCTTGGAACCGCACCCGCTTTGACCGGTTCCGCGATGGTGCGGCGGATTATGCCGGCAATGCCAATCCCTTTGTGCCGGCGCTGACCGGCCATGTCGGCCTGCGATATGACGCCCCGGAGGGTTGGTACGCAGAGGCCAGCATGGTGGGTGCCGGCAAAGTCAATCTTGATGCCGCCAACCAGTACCGCCGCAACGGCTACCATGTGATTAACATGGTGGCGGGATATAGGATCGGTGACTGGGAAATCTCCGGATATATCAACAATCTGTCGGAAAAAACCTATGATGCCGTCGGGTATCAGAACGGCTTTGTCACGGTCTATAGCCTGCCGCGCGAAGCGGGCTTGCGCCTGATCTGGCGGATGTGAGGTGACACCATGAATTTCCATACCCCCCATCCTTTGCAACCTTTCTGGAACATCGCTGCCGCCCCTCTCCAGGTTCAGGCGCTGGAACAGGCGCTGTCGCTCGGTCTGTTTGACATGTTGCAGCAAGCGGCCACCGCCGACCATGTTGCCCGGCAGTGCCAGTTGGACCCGACAGCCACCGGTCTCTGGCTGGACCTGTTATGGAGCATGGAACTGCTGACGCGACATCATCTGGCCGATGCGCCCGAGACGCCGCACTACCGAACCGCGCCCTTGGCCCTGCGCTATCTCCACACCGCTTCGGAAGAGAATTGCGCACAGGCATGGTTGTATCGCGCCCGTTTTCTGACGCGTTTCGCCGGTCAATGGGAAACGCTGCTGCGTCAAGGGTTCGACATGCGTGGCGAGGCGGCGCCAAAGGGCAGTTGGGCCCAGGCGGCACGCGAGCAGATCGGGCAGGAACAGCGCGCCGTCACGGTACCGGCGGTGCTGCGCCTTCTGGAGATGCTGCCGGCCCTGCCGCAGACAGGGCGTCTGCTTGATCTGGGTGCCGGCCCCGGTCATGTCGGCATTGCCCTGGCGCAGCGCCTGACCGGGTGGCAGGGGGTGCTGTGTGATCAGCCGGAAACGGCTATGGTGGCGCAGGAAAATATTGACAAGGCTAGCCTGGCGGATCGTCTCCAGGCTCTGGGGTGCGATCTGAACACGGACATGCCGGGTGGTGGCTACGACCTTATCTGGTGTTCGGCTGTGCTGCATTTTCTGCGCGATCCGCAGGAGGCTGTGCGCAAGGCGGCGAATGCATTGAATGCCGGCGGCCTGCTGGTGTTGGCCCATGCCGAACAGACCGATGATCCAGGCGTGGCGGCACGGGTGCTGCCCTTCTATGGCACCGTGGCCTTGCGCGGCAACCCATTGCCCCGTCCAGGGGCGGTTGCCGCGATGATGAAGGCAGCGGGGCTGCACGAAATCCAATCCCTGGGGCGGATCGATTTTCCCATGGCACCGGTGTGGCTGCATGTGGGGAGGTGCGCGTGACCCTTCCCCACGAGGCGGCAGCACGTTCCTGGTGGCCGCAGCAACTTCTCATCGGCTGGTTCAATCTGGTCCTGACGGCCCCCATTATCTACCTGTTCGTTGGTCTTCCGCTGGTCATGCGTCAGCAGGGCTGGAGCGGGACGGAGATTGGGCTGCTGCAACTGGCGGGATTGCCGGCCATCTTGAAATTCCTGCTCGCCACACCTTTGGATCGCTGGCGGCTGGGCCGGCTGAACTATCGCAACTGGGCCCTGGTGCTGGGGGTGGGATATGTGCTGGTGCTGGGGTTGCTGGCGGCAACGGATCTTTCCGGGACCCCGTATGCGGTGCTGTTTACCCTGGCTATGGCGGCCAGCTTGCTGGGAACCTGGGCTGATATTCCGGTGAATGCGCTGGCCATCCGCATTTTGCCGCCGCCGGAACGTATTCGGGCGGGCACCATTCGGTCTGGGGCCGCCTCCCTGGCTGCCATCCTGGGGGGTGGGCTGATGCTGGTGCTGCAGGCGCGGCTGGGCTGGGCGTGGCCATTCCTGCTGATGGCGGGGGCCATCCTGTCCAGCCTGCTTCTGCTGCGCTGGATTGCGCCGGGTGAGGAGGAGGGGGGCGACCCACCCGGCACACAGGTCACTCGCGCCGGATTGCGGGAGTGGATCGGTTACTTCCATATTGCCCAACATCGGGTCTGGGCGCTGCTGCTGCTGTTTTATTTTCCGGCCATTGGTGCTGCGTGGATCTACATGAAACCCTTGATGCTGGATCAGGGCTTCGCACAGGAACAGATCGCCTGGAGCATCGGCGTCGCTGGCGGCCTGATCGCCGCCATTGCCAGCATGGTTGCGGGCCCTGTCATCCGGGTAATTGGTCCCCGAACAGCGTTGCCACTGTTCGCAGGGCTGAACCTGCTGACCATGGTGACGTTGACCGTTGTGGTGTCGGCTTTCCCCGGCAGCGGGGCGTTGATGGCAGCTTCTCTCGCCCTGGCATTGGTCATGGGGGCCAGCGCCGGCCTGTTGTTCGGGTTGATGATGAACCACGCGCGACCGTCTCTGGCGGCGCTTGATTATGGCTTGCAATCCAGCCTGTTCATCTCCGCCCGGACAATGGCCCCTCTGATGGCCGGTATCCTGCTGGATTGGCTTGGCTATCTCTGGATGCTGACAGGCCTTGCTGTCGGCCTGGGCTTGGTTGTTCTGTTGGCCTGGTTCAGCCGTGACCGCATTTTCATTCACCCCCACGCCAGCGGAGGGACCGGGTCTTGAACGGTCGTCTTATCGCTGCATGGCAATTGACTGGTGTTGGAATCATGATCAAATAATAATGATTGTCATTCGCTATCGGCCACTATCATGAACAGCCTTCCTCCCTGGTCGATGTCCGTCAGTCCGCAGATGCGAATTGCCGCTGGCACCTTCACGCCCGATGAAGGTGCAACGGATAGCGAAGCGGTGCCGCCAGGCTTGAAATTGGCCTTCCTTCTGGAAGGGATGCTGGATTTGAATCTCGGGGATGGTCGTGCTTTGTCGATCGCAGGTAGAAGCCTCAGCCTGTTCCTGGGGCGAGGGGAATGGCGCCTGGACCATTATTTTCCCACCCAGCCGACATTGCGTTATCTGACCCTGCACCTGGATGCGGACATGGTGGAAGATGTATTGATGCCGCTGCGGGGCGATGGCGTGGATTACAAGTCCGCAGCCCCGTCCCCCGCCATGGAAGCACTGGTCCGGCAGATGTTGCTCCCGCCGCTCCCCGGTATTGCCGGGCGGCTTTATCTTGCGGGAAAGGGGTTGGAACTGGCCGGGCTGGCCCTGGACAAGCTGTATCGGCAGCGATCCTCTGCGTCCCCCTGTTTGCTGAGCCCGGCGGAGGTGCAGCGGCTGCGGCAGTTGCGGGAGTTGTTGGATGCCAATCCATTGGCCGGGAATAATCTGGCGCAACTAGCCCGGCTAGCAGCACTGAACCAGCGCAAGATGACCGATGGGTTCCGGCAATTGTTCGGCTGTACCATCGCCGAACATATCCGTAACCGCCGGCTGGTGGCGGCGCGCAACATGCTGGAACAGGGGGCCAGTGTGACACAGGCGGCAGACGCGGCGGGCTACACGTTGGCCCATTTTACCCACGCCTTCCGCCGTCATTTTGGCTTCAACCCCGGCCGATTGTGCCTGAAGGCCTGCTGAAAATCACAAATCTTCCTCCCGCCGCCGCAAAGACAGCGGCGATGCATCCGCCTATACGAGCACCTGATAATCATTCGCATATCAGGGGTTTGTCGCGATGCTTTCCCGCCATCCATATCGGTTTCAGTCCAACCGCTGGTCGCTTGCCGCCTGTCTTTGTCTGGTGATGGCATCACCAGGGCTGGCAGCCGATCCGCAAGCAAACGATGCGGAGCAGAACCAGACGGTGGAGGAGATTGTGGTGACAGCGGCCTTCGCGCGGGGGGCCGCGGTGGCCACCAAGCTGCCCATGCCGCTGTCGGAAACGCCGCAAACCATCAGCATCATTGACCGTGACCGGCTGGATCAGCAGGCGCTGGTCAACCTGGATGAGGTGATGGCCAATGTGCCGGGGATTACCGTCCAGCCCGGAACCCGGCTTCGCACGGCCTATTACGCGCGTGGCTTTGTCATCGACACGTTGAATTTCGACGGTATCCCCACCTCTGGCTGGAACGAGGCGGTGAATACGGAGGATATGGCGATTTATGACAGCGTGGAGGTGTTGCGCGGGGCAGCCGGCCTGATGCAGGGCAGTGGCAACCCGTCCGGCACCATCAATCTGGTGCGCAAGCGACCGGCGCGTGAACTGGCCGCCACGGTCGGCCTGATGCTGGGGAGTTGGGACAATCGCCGCATCGACGCGGATGTCAGCTTGCTGATCACGACGGATGGCAGCCTGCGGGGCCGGTTGGTCGGTGTGGCGGAGGAGCGGGATTTTTATTACGGCATCCATCGGCGCAAATATCTGGGCTATGGCACGCTTGAATGGAGCCTGAGCCCGGATACGGTGCTGGCGGCCACCATCAAAAAGCAGGATGTCGAAGATGATGGCGCTTTCATGGGCACCCCACTTTATAGTGACGGCTCCCCCCTGGACATTCCCCTGTCCCGTCGGCTCCATGCCGACTGGTCCCGGCGGGAATGGAACAATACCCAGGCCTTTGTCGAACTGAAACACCGGTTCTGGGATGATTGGGAGGCGAAGGTCGCTTTTTCCCATATCGCCGGTGACAGTCTGCTGGATTATGCCTCGGCCTATGGCGCGGTGAACAAGGCGACTGGAACAGGGCCGATCCTTTACGGCGGCGCCTATGATTTCGATAATGAGGAGACCGACCTGGATGGCTATGTCTCCGGCGGCTTCAACCTGGCGGGCCGCCGGCACCAGTTGGTGCTGGGGGCGAATTACTGGGACGGCGATACCAGCCAGATCTCCTACAGCCTGCCGGGGCTGATGCAGCCGCTGAACCTGTTCGCGGAGAATCCGGTGACAACACCGGCACCGGCTGATCGTACCTTTGCCGGTCGCCAGGATACCGGCACGCGCCAATATGGTGGTTACGGCGTGCTGCGGTTCAGCCTGGCCGACCCTTTGAACCTGATCCTGGGTGGGCGGCTTAGCTCATGGCGGACGAAAACTGACCGGCAGGCGAACGTGGGCGGGCCACTGGTGCCGACCGGCGACTATAAGATCGACAATGAATTCACTCCTTATGGCGGTCTGGTCTGGAAGGTGGGGGGGCCGTTCAGTCTGTATGGCTCCTATGCCGCCATCTTCACGCCGCAGAATTACCTGACCGCCGACGGTCGGGTAATCGACCCGATGACCGGTTCCAACTACGAGGCCGGCGTGAAAGCCGATTGGTTCCAGGGGCGCTTGAACGCGTCGGCAGCCCTGTTCCGGGTGATCCAGAATAACCGGGCCCAATTGGATCCGAGCTATCCCTGCGTCACAGGGGCCACCTGCTATTATGTTGCCGAAGGCAAGGTGCGCAGCCAGGGTTTTGATACCGGTATCGAAGGTAAGCTGACGCCGGACTGGAGCCTGCAGGCCGGATACACCTTCACTGAAACGGAATATTTGCGGGACCGGACCGCGACGGGAGCGGCAAGCAGCAACGAGGGGCAGGCTTTCTCCAGCTTCACGCCAAAGCACATGTTGCGCCTATGGAGCCATTACCACCTGCCGGTGCTGGAGAGGCGCCTGGGTGTTGGGGCGGGTGTCAACTGGCAAAGCCGCTTTTATGCCAAATCCGGTACGCTGGTCTTGAACCAGGGTGCCTATGCCACCGTCAACCTGCGCGCCGATTATACGGTTTTGGAAAATGTGTCATTGGGATTGAACGTCAACAACCTGTTCGACAAACGCTATTTCGCAACCCTCAGCAGCACGGCCTGGAACAACTGGTATGGCGATCCGCGCAATGTGATGCTGAGCCTGCGGGTGGGGCTGTGACCCATGACGGCCACCATCTTTGATCCGCTTTCCCACCTGCTTTTGCTGGAGGGGTGTGGTGCCAGTCTGCTGCCCCGCGACACGCAGGCATGGCGACGGGTGAACAGGGGCAACGGTCGCGTCTTTGGCGTCAAACAGGCTGTTGATCCCGCTGATCTGCACCCTGACCAATGGGAAATGCACCCGCATGGCGATGAGCTATTGCTGTTGATCGACGGCGTTATCGACCTGATCACCAGCGATGGCCGCAATGAACAACGCCAACTTCTGCAAAAGGGGCAGGCTGTCTTGATACGGCAGGGGACCTGGCATCGGCTGCTGTTACTGGCACCGTCGACGCTGGCCTTCCTTTCACCCGTCAGAGGCACTCGGCGGCACCCGCTGGGCAAACCCTGGCCCGCCATGGCCCCTGCCGCAAGGAAACGATGATGTTATCGCCTGATGCCCGTCCTTCGCGGCACCCGTTCTTTCTGTTTACGTTGATTGCCTGCCTCTACACGGCCCAGGGGGTGCCGATGGGATTGGCGGTTGAGGCGCTGCCCAATCTGCTGCGGCGCGACGGGGTGCCGCTGGCCAGCCTTTCGTTCCTGCCACTGATCGGACTTCCTTGGATTGCCAAAGTGTTGTGGGCGCCCTGGCTGGATAATCACTGGTCACGCCGGCTGGGCCGGCGGCGCAGTTGGATATTGCCGATGCAGGCGATTGTCGCCCTCTCCCTGCTGGCTCTGGCCCTGCTTGGGATCCGGGTGGAGACAACGCCGGTGGCTGTCGGTCTGCTGATCCTGGCGGCCCTGGCCAGCGCCACGCAGGACACGGCAACCGACGGGTTGGCGGCCGAACATATCCCCGCCCATCTGCTGCCCTACGCCAATGGGGTGCAGGTTGCCTGCACTATGATCGGCTTCTTCATCGGTGGTGCCGGCATGTTGATCGTCAGCGGGCTGGCGGGCGCGCGTGCGGGGTTGCTGACCATGACAGCCCTGGTGCTGGCGGGATTGTTGCTGGCCCTGGTCTGGCGTGAACCGGCCCGTGAGGTGGCGGGGGGCCTGGCTGCCACGCGCCCGCCCGCCAGCCTGCGCCGTTTCCTGCGGCGCCCTAGCGCCTGGATGGTGCTTACCATAGCGCTGGTGACTGCTGTCGCAGCCAGTGCCGGCTTCAACCTGTCCAAATTGCTGCTGGTTGATCGCGGCTGGCCGCTGGAAAAGATCGGTCAACTGGGCATGTCCGGCGGGATTGTGACCGTCACCCTTGGCTGTGGGGGCGGCGCCCTGCTGGTGGCGAGGTTCGGGGTGTACCGGGTACTGGCGGGGGGGCTGATCTGCGCGGCGGCAAGCATCCTGCTATTGTGGCTGTTTACGACTATGGACGGGGTGGTCGGGGCTACCGCCCTGGTCTGGCCAGCCACATTGCTGGGTGCGCTTGGCAGTGGTGGTGCCTCGGTTGCCGCCATGACGCTGGCCATGCGGTTCGCCGCCGGGGACGATCAGAGTGGCACCGACATGACGGCAGTGCAAAGTAGCCGCGATCTGGGGGAGATCGCCACCGCGTCAGCCGCCATGGCCCTTGCCGGGGTTGCAGGTTATGGCACTGCGTTAGCGGTGGCGGCCCTGATTCCGCTGCTGGGCATCGTACTGCTGTTTCGCCGGCCATTGCCGGCACACGGGTGAGTATGCGGGCCTCCCGCCCGGTTCTCTTGCCAATCACGGCGGCTGCGGTGGGGCAGGCTGGCATTGTCGCCAATGGGAAGGTTCATCCCGCCGACAGGCTGACCCCTGTACCCCACACGCTGTCCCTGGGGCCAGTGCGCCAGCGCCGCCGCGCCGCCTGGGACACCATGGCCAGCATGGCGGCCAGACAAAGCCCGACCAGATCGATCAGCATCAGGCTGGGCGGCTGGTCCCAGTTGCCGCCCGCAGTCAAGCCGGCCAACGGGATTGTCAGCATGGCAAGGCAGGCAACCAGGGGCAGTTCCCATCCGGCGCGTGCCGCACCGCGCCAGAGGGCCCAGGCGGTGCAGGCCAGGAACAGGGCGTGATAGATCAGACTGTGCATCCCCAAGGTTGCCCCATCCCCAAGCCAGCGCGCCGCCGCCACAGTAACTGCGATGCCGGCCACGCATCCCACCGGCACACCCACGGTCAGGGCGGCCAGGATGCGGGTGGCGCGGGTCTGTTCCACCGCACCGCCCTTGCGTTCCCGCCGGCGCCGCGATTCCACCCACAGCAGATTGCCGCTATAGAATAGAAAGGCCCCCGCCAGCCCCAGCAGGAAATAGGCCCAGCGAACCGGCGTGCCGCCGAAGCTGCCATAATGCAGGGCAAAGAAGCTGGTGACGCTGGCCGACCAGCCATCCTGGCGGCCCGGCATGTAATCCACCGACATCACCTTGCCGGTGACCGGGTCGGCTGTCACCAGACCATAGAGCGGGGTACGGATATTGTAATCCGGATCGCCGCTGCTGACCCGCACCACGGCCCGACCATTGGGCAGATGGGCATAGGCCAGTTGGACGGGCTGGAATTCCGGCACCTGGGTGCGGATTTGTGCCAGCAAATCCAGCGGGGGCAGGGCAGAGGGTGCGGCACCCTGCGCCGGTGCCGGCCCCATCGCCGCCCGCACCGGCCCGCCAGATTTGTCGAAGGCGATGCCCTGCGCCATATAGAACTGGTCGTGAAAGGCAAAGACGACAGCGGTCAGCGCCATGATGATGTGGAAGGGAAGGCTGAACAGCCCCACCACATTATGCGCATCCAGCCACATGCGCTTCAAGTTGCGCCCGGTCCGCAGGATGAACAAATCCTTCACCAGACTGGGCAGCAGCACGATCAGCCCGGAAACCATCGCCACGACATACAGCAAAGCCACCACCCCCATGATGGGCATGGCGATTTCATGATCCAGCGGCAGCCCCACCTGACGATGCAGATCGTCGATGAACTGTGCTACCGGGGAGGGCCCCCGGGTTTCCACCTGCAATTCCCCGCCGGGCGTCAGGCTGGCATAATGGATGGTGCCGCCGCCATGCTCGGCCTCTTCCGCATCTTCCGCCACAACCCAGGAGATGCGGGCCGGATGGGTGGGGTCGATCACCAGATTGACGGTATAGCTGGCGGCCGCTTCCGGGTGGGCCGCCAGCACCTTGGCCAGCAGATCGGGTGTCTGTTCCAGCGCGGGGGCCGGGGCCAGCCGCGTCGGCGGTGAGGCCCATTGCTGCAAGGGGCCTTCAAACATGGTGATGGCACCAGCGTAGAAGGCGATGAACAGGGCCAGGCCGGAAATGATGCCGACCCAGCCATGGATCTCCTTGTACATCCTCAGAATATCGGTTGGCAGCTTCATAGCCGCAGCCCTCCCAGCAGCGCGGTCAGGCCCCAGACGGCCAGGTTGGCCAGAAACAACCAACCCCAGGCCTGCAGGCTTGACCGGAACAGAAAACAGAAGGACAGGATCAGCCCCCAGACGGGGGCCATCAGCCACATGGAAAGCTGACCACGGGCCGAGAAGAAGGGCAGGCCCCCATTCACCAGCACCCGGAGCAAACCCGCCAGCCCCAGTGCCAGGAAGAAACCCAGGACCAGCCCCGCCATGGTTTTACCGAACCAGTCGCGGCTGGAAAGCGGGCGTTTGGTGATGGCGGTCATGGCCGTTCCTCCCGTGGCCGGCACCACCATGCTGCGGCCAGCGGGGCCACCGACCAGACCAGCATGGCCAGAGTAACAGCGGTAAAGACGGCGTTAGCCGGGCGCATGCTGGCCAGTAGCAGCACAAGCCCCGCGATCAGCAGAAGGGCACCGATCCAGCCGGCCAGCTTCCGCCGCTTTGCGTTGCCCATCAGTGGCTGGTTGGGCGACGCCAGATAAACCAGCATAGCCCCCAGCAGGGTGGCCGCATCCCCTGCGGCCACCATCATCGGTTCCACGCTTACCATTTGTACTGAACCCGCGCAGTTACGGTGCGGCCCTGGCCGGCATAGCAGCCAGCGGCGATACAACTGGCGACATAGCGCTTGTCCGCCACATTCGCCGCATTCACGGATGTCGACCAGCCGGCCAGTGACGGGTCACGGTCCCCGAAATCATAGCGCAGGAACAGGTCATAAAGCGTATAGGCCGGGATCTTCAGCGTGTTGGCCGTATCACCGTAGGAGACGCCCGTATAGCGCATACCGCCGCCAACGCCGATGCCCGCCAGTGCTCCTTCGTCGAAATGCTGATCGACGAACAGGGACGCCATCCAGTTGGGCAACTGGATCAGTTTGTTGCCCAACTGGCGAGCCGTGTTGGTTTTCGTGATTTCGCCATCGCTGCGGGTCAGGGTGCCGATCACGGCCATGCCCCAGGGCAGAATGGCCTTGCCTTCCAGTTCCAGCCCCCGGACCCGGCCTTCACCCGTCTGCACCTGACAGACAGAGATGCCGCACAGCGTTCCATTCGGGTCGGGGGTGACGATGTTCTGCTGGGTGACCTGATAGGCACCGAGGGTGACATAGATGTTGTTGCCGCTCTGATAGCGCAGCCCGGCCTCATATTGCTGGCCCGTGGTGGGCACGAATGGCTTGGCACCTTCCACCTGCGATACGGAGGGATCGCGGTTCGACACCATGGGCTGGAAGCTCTCGGAATACGAGAAATAGGGGGCGAAGCCATTGTCGAACAGCCAGACGGCCCCCGCGCGCCAGGTGAAGGCGTCGCTCTTGGTTTTCAGATGCGTGCCGGTGGTGGGGTTGCGCGTATCGTCTTCCGCCCAATCCTGACGGCCACCCAGTGTCAGACGTAGTTGACCGATCTTCACCTGATCCTGCACATAGACACCGGCCTGATGGCTGGTGGTGGCGCTGTCGATCACGGTGGACAGATTATCGGCAAAGCCGGTTGTCCCCCGCGGCACGGGTTTGAAGATATTCAACATGGGCCGCACCAGACTGGACTTGACCAGCGAATAGGTATGTTCCCATTCGGTGCGGAAATAATCGACCCCGCCCAGCAGCGTATGTTCCACCGTACCGGTGGCGAACCGCGCTTCAAGCTGGGTATCGGTGGCGATGCCGTCGGATTTCCCATCCCCCTGCACGGCGCGGCGGTTCAACGTCTGCCCGGCAACGCAGCCGGTAATGGCGGCGGTGCAGGTGGTCAGCGTATTGCCCGACGGCACGACACCCCGATACAGAATGTCCAGATGCATGTAGCGGGAATTGTTGCGGATGGTCAGATTGTCGGTCAGATCATGCTGGAACAGCGACGCCACCAGATACTGGTTGCGGTCATATTTGTTCCAGTCCGGTTCCCCCAGATAGGTGCTGTTATCCATATGCCGGCCATTGCTGGCGTAAAGCGTGCCCAGGGCTGGCAGGAACTGAAAACTGGAACCCCCCTCATCGCGCTGATACTGGCCGATCAGGGTCCAACTGGTGCGGTCTGTCGGTGTCCAGGTCAGGCTGGGGGAAAAATAGTATCGGTCGGTCTTCACCCCATCGATCTGCGTGTTGCCCGACCGGGCCAATGCCACGAAACGGCCGGCGAGGGTGCCTTCCTCGTTCAACCGGTTGCCCACATCAATGCCGGCCTGGCCATTCCACTGCGACAGGCCGGTATAGCCGATGCCTTGCAGCAGGAATTCCCCATGCGGGGTAAAAGTGGGCCTCTTGCTTACCACATTCACCACGCCGCCCGGTGCCGATTGGCCATAGAGCGCGCCGGAGGGGCCTTTCAGTACTTCGATCCGGTCAAGGGCGAAACTGTCAAAGGCGGGACGGATCCAGGTGCCTTCACCGCCGGCAGCCGTGCGCAGACCATCGACAAAATTGTTGTTGGAGGAAAAGCCGGCTGCCCCGAAGCCGCGCACCGACACCTCATCCACCCGGCTGTCCACGCCAGAGGGGGCTGCTTGTACACCGGCGGTGTAAGACAGGGCCTCGGCGATGGTGGCGGCGGCGCGGCGGTCGATCTCTTCCCGGCTGATGACGGAAATCTGCTGTGGGGATTCAATGACCGGCGTGTCGGTCTTGGTGGTGGCTGTTGCCTTGGACAGACCGGTGGCGACGACCACGATTTCCTCGACATCCGGGCGGGCCGCAACCTGTTCGGCCATGGCCATCGGGGCGAGGGCGCCGACGGCAATGGCGATTGCAGCGGCGGAAAGGCCTTGGAGCCTTGAACTGACGAGCAAGAAAACCCCCGAAGTGCGGATGACAGACCGGCGCACCTCCCCCGATGACCCGCTTCAGCAGCTTAGTAAGCACACGTGAGGATGCGACTGCCTATCAGTAGCGATTGTGGGGATGCATAGGCAAAGAGGAATGCTGTCGCATCCGGCACAATTGCTGTCGCGTAAGGCAGATGGCTATCAATTCACCGGTGTTCGCCAGCATGACTCGCCGGGCGCCGCTGTATCAGTGGCGTGTTGTCAGATCGGCACTGTTACCGGCCGTCCCGGTCGGGGGGTACCCGAAGCGACGGCGAAAAGCTGCGGCGAAGGCCGACGGGCTCGCGAAGCCCACGCGGTATCCGGCTTCTGCCGCCCCCAATCCGTGTTCTTCAATCAAGATGCGGGCGATGGCCAGCCGCTGATCCCGGACATAACCGAAGATGGTGGCGCCGAACATGGCCTTAAATCCGGCCTGAAGGGCATTACGGTTCAACCCTACGCGACGGGCCAGTTCCAAAGTTCCCGGTGGATTGGTCAAATCGGCGTCCAGCAACGTTCGCGCATGAAGGACGGCATCATGGTGCCGTCGCCCCAGGCCCCGCAGCAGAGCTTGATCCTGCCGCAGCAACTGCAGCGAATGAAACAGGATCTGGGTGATGGCGCTTTCCCGGAACAGCATACCTAACGGACCGCGATAGGGCATGTCGATCAGCCCAGCACTCAGTTGTATCAGCAGTTCGCTGCGGGGCAGCGTAAGGGTATGCAGTCCCCCGCTCGTCAACATGTCCAGCAGGTCAAGATCGGCCCCCTGCATGGCGATGGCAAACTGCTCAGCCAAATGCGGGCTGATTGTCAGCCCGACCCGGACACCCTGTTCCCCCGCCCGCAGGGTGCGGGAGCAACGCTGGGCATGGCCAAATCCCAGGATTTGCATGCAACCGTTCTCCGCCGGAGGAACGATGCCGGTTTCGGTGCGGAACTGGCCATTGCCGCCGCGCAGCAGCAGGGCCAGCATGATCGAACGGTCGATTGTCCGGTCGATGGTGGTGTCCCTTATTGCCGTCAGGTCGCAGGCAGAACCAAGCAGGCCGGGCTGCACCTGCTCCATCCACATCCAGCCGCGAAACTCCCCATCCAGTGCGCGCTGTCCGCCGGTATCCCCGGCAGGATGCGTCAGATAAAGGTTTGCGACTTCGCGCACGATGTCGGTAACGGCGAACTCCCCTTCGATCAGCCGTGACCGCATCTGCATGTCGGCATTCCTGTCTGTTCGTCTTTGGATGGCCAGAGAGATTGAACGTAATTATGAATGAGTTTGTGTAGAAATAATGCATTGATCCATAAAAGTGATGTTATTAATGTCGATCATACTTAGGAAGTATTCCGAACTGTTTGCGATAGGCTGCGCTGAAATGGCTGATATTGCTGTAACCCATGGTCATGGCGACTTCCGTGACATTATGGTTTCGCAGTAGCAATCTGGCATGTTCCATCCGGTGTTTCTGGAACAGCGCATAGATACTGCTGCCGAACAGGGTTTTGAAACCCTGCTTCAGCTTCAACTGGTTCAACCCGACTTCAAGTGACAGTTGCTGAATCGTTGGCGGTGAACTGAGATCCTGTAGAAGGCGGTCCCGTGCCATCATCACCCGCATCTGCTCCCGCTGTGGTAACGTCGCCGACCGTTGGGTGCCTTCCAGGGAACTGAAATGGGCACCCAGGAATTCCAGGGCAGCGGACTGCAGTAGCAATTGCTGACATCGCGGGTGGTCCAGCCGGCTGGCCAGGATATGGGCTGCGTGCATGATCTGGCGGTTGTTTACGCTCTGACGAACCAGGAATCCCTGGCGGATATCCGGTTCGATCCGGTCATAATCATCCGCCGCCACATCGGCCAGCGCTTCGGGTTCCACCATCAGATCCAGGCTGATGTAGTCCTTGCCATAGCGGGCGCTGAAAAACTCGCCGGGGGCGAAAATGATATGGCCGGAGCCGACATCCGGCTGACAGCGATGGTTACGCACTTCGGCCTGTGCCATGTCCTGCATCAGACAGGAGAAATGTACATAGCGGCTGTTGCTTTGCATCCGGCCCTGCGTCAGTGTCCGCCCGTTGCCGCCATAAAGCGCTGCGACCATGCCGGGGCGCAGTTCCACCAGACGGCAATTGATGCTCTCCAATGTGTCGTCCTTGCTGCAGGACTGTTGCTTGAACAGGGCCTTTTGATCAGCCTGGGATAGAAGCGGCTCGCCGCAGCTTACGCAGTCGCTCAGCGGAGTTCTCTCATTCATGGCGTAAGGCCACCCCTGCAACGGATTGCGGTCAGGACACGGGAAGCAGCCTACTTGATAACGATTCTCAACTCTATGTCGATCACCTGGAGACAGGGGGCGGATTTTGCAACCCTGACATCCCCTGGTTTGTGTATCAGGGCGATGGTTGGTCACGGGCGGGTGCCATCGGTTGATCTCTCGGCAGCAGGCGCCAGCCTTCCGCCCGCTGACGTTCATGCCAGAAGGCGGCATAGGCACCACCGGCCTGCATCAATTCCGCATGGCTGCCAGCCTCCGCCACATGTCCATCGGCCAGCACCAGGATACGGTCAGCCATGGATACGGTGCGCAGCCGATGGGCGATCACCAGCACCGTGGCCCGCCCGCGCAATGCTGCGATGGAGCGTTGCACATAGCGTTCATTTTCCGGGTCCAGCGCCGCCGTCGCCTCATCCAGCAGCAGGATGGGGGCCTGCTTCAGCAGGGCGCGGGCGACGGAAACCCGCTGACGCTCCCCACCCGACAGCAGGGCACCGCCTTCGCCCACCCGTGTCTGCCAGCCCTGCGGCAGGCGGGCGACAATCTCTGTCACGCCGGCCAGATCGGCGGCATGGCGCAGTTCCGCCTCTGTCGCATCGGCCCGGCCCAGGCGCACCGCCTGTTCCAGCGTGCCGTCGAACAGATAGACATCCTGGGTCACGGTGGCGATGGCTGCCATCAGGTCGGCGGTGGCAACCTCGCGCACATCGGCCCCGCCGACGCGCACGGCCCCCGCCTGCACATCGAAAAACCGCATGATCAGGCGGATGATGGTGCTTTTGCCGGCCCCGGACGCGCCGACAATCGCCACCATGGAACCCGACGGCACCTGGAAGGACAGGCCACGCAGCACCGGCTGTGCCGGATCATAGCCGAAATGGACCTCATCAAAGGCGATGCTGCCCGGCTGATCCATCCGGGCCGGTTCAGCCGGTTCCGGCAGGGGCTTTTCATCGAAAATGGCCGCCAGCCGGCGCAGGTCATTGCCCGCCATGCGGAGCAGCCCGCTGCGCGCTGCCGTCTCCGTCAACGGGCCGGCGAAGCGGGCGGCCAGCACCAGCAGCGCCACCAGCCCCGCCGGATCGGCGGCCCCGCTGGCTGCCAGCGCCAACCCGGTCAGGATCAGCGCCAGAAAGGCCAGTTGCACGGCCAGTCCGCTGGCAAACAGGCGGGGAAAGGTCTGGTCCAGCATCGATCCGCCGGCCTGTTTTTGTGCGGTGATGGCGGCCTCCAGCGGCGGATAGCTCCCCAATGCCTGGCCAAAGGCGCGCAGAGCCGGCTGCTGGCGGGCGAATTCCACCACCCGGCTGCCGGCTTGCGCTGCGGCATGGTCCACGGCTTCTTCCGTGCGACCGATGGCGGCGGATGCCCGGCGATGGGCCAGCAGGATCAGCGGGGCCGACAACAGGGCGCACAGGCCCAACCGCCAGTCAAAAATCAGCATGGCCAGGGCGATGATGCAGGGCGTCACCAGCCCCGTCACCACCGGGGTCAGCAGATGGGCGAAGATGTTGGTCACCATCAGGGTGCCATTGGTGGCGCTTTGCGACAGCCGCCCGATCCGTTCCCCGGAAAACCAGCCCAGCGGCAGGGTGGCCACATGGTCGCCCAGCCGCCGGTGCAGACTGGTCAGCACCACCAGCGCCAGATTGAAACCCTGCATGGATTGCTGATAGCGGGCGATGCAACAGCACAGTACCACGCCGCCCAGCGCAAGCAGCCAGCCGGTCAGCGCCCCCATGTCCAGCGGTTGGGCCAGCAGGGCGCGCAAAACCGGCACCAGCAGGGTGACGGCCAGCCCTTCCAGCACGCCATAGGCCAGCAGCCAAGCGAAATAGCGGTACAGCGCACCCCGCCGCTGCGGCCCCAGGATTTTCAGCAGATCGGCGATCAACATGCGGGTTCCCCCTGTTCGGCCTGCCACAGGGCGGCATAGAGACCGCCGCTTGCCAGCAGCGCACCATGCCGGCCACATTCCGCGATGGTGCCGTCGCGCATCACCACGATCTGGTCGGCCCCGGCAATGCTGGACAGGCGATGGGCGATCACCAGCACGGTGCGGCCACGGGCGGCGGCGGACAGGGCGTCCTGAATACGCGCCTCTGAATCCGGGTCGGCATGGGCGGTGGCTTCATCCAGGATCAGGATCGGCGTGTCGGCCAGCAGGGCGCGGGCGATGGAAAGCCGTTGCGCCTCCCCGCCGGAAAGCTGCGCCCCGGCCCCGATGATGCTGTCATAACCCTGGGGCAATTGCTGGATACGGTCATGGATCTGCGCCGCCCTGGCCGCTGCCATCACCGCTGCCATGGGGGATTCCGGGCGGCCCAGGCGGATATTGTCGGCGATGCTGCCATGCAGCAGCCCCACCTCCTGCAGCACAAAGCCGACATGGCGGTACAGTGCCTCCCCGGCAATGTCGCGGACATCGATGCCGCCGATCCGCACCACCCCGCCGCTGACATCGTGGAAACGGGCCGCCAGCTTGGCGAGCGTGGATTTACCGGCACCCGACGGGCCGACCAGGGCCGTGACCGTGCCGGGCCGGCAATAAAGATCAATACCGGACAGGGCGGTTGCCCCGTCTGGATATTGGAAACTGACATTGTTAAAACAGATGGTGGCATCGCGCGGCAGCCTTGGATGCACCGCCGCCGGCAATTCCGGCGTGCGCAGCAGCGTATCGATGCGGCTGGCCGCTGCGGCAGCCTTGCGCTCGGCCATCAGCCCCTGGTTCAGGGTCAGCAGGCTTTGCGGCAGGATCACCGCCACCATGATTTCGGCCAGCAGGTCCATCGGTGCGATCTGGCCATCGGCCAGCAGCCAGGCCCCGCCCGACAGGCTGACCAGCAGGATCACCGGTACCGACAGCGCCATGGAGGTCAGCGCCTCCAGCCGTAGCAGCGGCCTTACCCAGCCGGCATAGCGCTGCGAAAAGCCATCCACCGCCGCACGATAGGCGCTGTGCGCCTCTCCCGCGCGGCCAAAGCCCTTCACCACGGCGATGCCATGGACAAATTCGACAATGGCGGTATTCACCTGGGCGAAGCTGGCATCCAACTGCGCCATCTTGGCCCCGAAGCCCCGCATCATCCAGCCATAGGCAAGCGCATAGATCGGGAAGCTGGCGACCGCCAGCAGGGCCAGCCGCCAATCCAGCCAGACCAGATAGGCAATACCCCCCAGCGGCAGGGCGATGGCGGCAGTCAGATCGACATAATGGTGGGCCACCATATGGTGAAGGTCTTCCAGATCGCCCTGCACCGCCTTGCGCACGGCCCCGGTGGTGTTTTCCGCGTACCAGCCCAGCGGCACCCGCCCCAGCTTGGCCACCAGGGCACGGCGCACATCAGCCTGGATGCGATGGTCGGCAATATGCGTCAGCCACAGGGCCGCCCCATTAGCGGCCCAGCCGATGAACAGGCCGGCCACCACCAGCGCCCCCAACCCCGCCAGGGCCGCCCTGTCCTGTGAGGAACCGGCCAGCAGCAATTCCCCCAGCCGGGCGATGAAGATGAAGGGCAGCAGTTGCGACAGTGCCCCCACCGCCCCCAGAACCATGCCCAGCCGCACCAGACCCATGGCAGGGCGGCGAAGGGCGGCTAGGGGTGAGTCAATGATCGACGTCATTACCGTGACCTCAAGCCTGATCGAGTAGTCTCGGCGGGGGCCGGTGCGGGCGCAAAATGAAGGCCAGCAGGCTGACCGCCCCCGCCCCGGTGCCCAGCAGCCAGAACAGGTCGTTGAAGGTCATCACCGACGCCTGCTGGCGGATGATACCCGCCAGCAGGCGCATTCCCATGGCGAGATTCCCGCTGCCCAACTGGCTGATATAGTCCCCCGTGGCGGGGGCGTTGGCGGACAGGGTCTGTTCTAGATGCCGACTATGCAGCCACATCCGCTGATCCTGCAGCATGGCGATACCGGCCAAAGCCAGGGAACCGCCGATGTTACGGGCGGCGTTGAACAGGCCGGCGGCATCGGCGGCCAGATCGCGCGCAACCGCCCCCATGGCCGCCTGGTTCAAAAACAGGATGGCCAACACCTGACCCACCCCGCGCATGATCTGCGACAGCACGAAATCGGCCCCCACCGCATCCGCCGTCAGCCCGGATTCCAGCCAGCAACTGGCGGCCATGATCATCATGCCGGTGAACACCGCCACGCGGGCATCGAACAGGCGGAACAGCAGGGGGGCCATCGGCATCATGATCAGGCTGGGCAATCCGGCGATCAGCACGATGCTGCCCGATTGAAAGGCAGTGTAGTCGGCCAGGGCCGCCAGGAATTGCGGGATCATGTAGGAGGTGCCGTACAGCACCATCCCCATCAGCACCCCCATGGCGGCCACAGCACCAAAGGCGCGGTCGCGCAGCAGGGACAGCCGGATCACCGGCCTTGCCGCGTATTTCTGCCCCAACAGCAGCAAGATCAGCCCCAGCAAGCTGGCGACGGACAGCCAGCGGATCAGGCTGGATTCAAACCATTGCTCGCGCTGTCCTTCCTCCAAAACCAGGGTAAGCCCGCCCAGCGCCAAGGTCAGCCCCGCCACGCCCAGCCAATCAGCCTCCTCCAGCCGATCCAGTTGGGCGCGTTCATGGCGCAGGGCCGTGAACAGCAGGAACAGCAGCACCATCCCGATGGGCAGATTGATGAAAAAGGCATAGTGCCAGGACAGATATTCCGTCATCAGCCCGCCGACCAGCGGCCCCAGCACCGGCCCCAAAATGGCCGTCATGCCGAAAATTGCATTGCCGATGGGCTGGCGGGCCGGCGGCAGGCGGGTGGCGATGATGGTCATGGCGGTGGGGATCATCGCCCCGCCGGTCAGCCCCTGGCCGGCACGGGCGAACACCATCAGCCCCAGACTGTCCGACAGGCCGCACAGCATGGAAAAGCCGGTGAAACCAAGGGTCGCCCCCAGCAGGAAACTGCGTAGCCCGAACAGGCGCGACAGCCAGCCACTGAGCGGGATGATGATGATTTCCGCCACCAGATACGCGGTGGCGATCCAGGTTGCTTCCGTTGCCGTGGCCCCGATTTCCCCCTGGATGGTGGGCAGGGCGGCATTGACAATGGAAATATCCAGCGTCGCCATGAAACTGCCGAGCGCCCCGGCGATAACGGCCAGCCAGGCCCCCGGTTCCACCTTAATCGGGGGCGGTGTCTGGGGATCGGCGATGCCCCCACTCACGGTGCCGACCCGGTGGCGGCCACCTGCGGGGCTTGGCTGGTGGCGTTGCGCGTATCCACCGATACCGTCACCGACATGCCGGGCACCAGCCGGGCGGCCCCGGCGGTATCGGTCAGGGTGATGCGCACCGGCACGCGCTGGACGATCTTGGTGAAATTGCCTGTGGCGTTCTGTGGTGGCAGAATAGAAAACTCAGCCCCCGTACCGGGGGCAAAGCTGGCGACCTTGCCCTGGATCGGCTGATCGGGGAAGGCATCCACCATCACCCTTACCGGCTGGCCCGGCTGCATATGTTCGACCTGGGTTTCCTTAAAATTGGCCTCGACATAGCGCTGGCGGGCCGGCACCAGCGTCAATAACCGCTGCCCGGCCTCCGCATATTGGCCGGGGCGGGCGGTCAGGTCGCCGATAATCCCGTCAATTCCGGCGCGGATCAGGCAGGCCGCGACATTGATTTCCGCCGCCCGCCGCTGGGCCTGGGCGGAACGCGCCTGGGCTTCGGCCTGCAGGATACCGGCTTCCAGCGACTGGATATGCTGTTCGGCCCCAGACACCGCCGCCTGCCGGGCGGCCAGGGTGGCGCGGGCCTGGCGTTCCTGGTTGCGCAACTGGTCCATCTGCTGGCGGCTGCCGGTACCGCTGGCGGCCAGCGGTTCGTAACGGCGCACCTCGGCCTGGGCGAAATCCAGTTCCTCCCGCGCCACAGCCAGTTCGGCCACCACCTGTTCCACCAGCGCCTTCTGTTCGCCCACCTGGGCGCGCAGGCTGTTGGCCTCGGCCTCTGACACGGCAATCAGGGCCTCGGCCTCCGCCATCTTGGCCTCGTAATCGGCGCTGTCGATGCGGGCCAGGGGTGTGCCGGTGCTGACTGTCTGGTTGGCAACCACAAATACCTCGGCCACGATCCCGGCCACCTTGGGCGCGATGACGGTGAAATCCGCCTTCACATAGGCATTGTCCGTCGTCTGCTGAAACCGGCCATAGTGCAGATAATCCCAACCCAGCCAGCCACCACCGGCCAGCAGCGCGCAGGCGACCCCCAGCATGATGATTTTACGGCGGTGGCGGTTTGGTGGGGTGTCACTGGCCATGGGTCTTCCGGGCAGGGGGAGAGGGCAAGGGCCGGAGTGATAATCACCCGCAACTTTGCCGCTACCCTGATCGGGGACGCTTTCACTCCGATCGGGTCAATTTTCCAGCCATCACGCAGTTTCAGCCCGATCCGGGTAGCGGTTGCACCGAACCGGGCAGCGGCAGGGGATAAAACCCCTATCGTCGGTCGCTTCACCATTCTGGGGGAGCATCGCCATGGCACTGCCCGGCCTGCATATTGTCGATCTGCACAAGACCTATCGCAACGGCGTGAAGGCGCTTGATGGGGTGTCGCTGCATGTGCCGCCCGGCATGTATGGGCTGCTGGGGCCGAACGGCGCAGGCAAAAGCAGCCTGATGCGCACGCTGGCGACGCTGCAGCGCCCCGATGCCGGCCAAATCCTGCTGGATGGGGTGGATGTGCTGGCCGATCCCCAGCATCTGCGTTGTCGCCTGGGCTATCTGCCGCAAACCATCGGCGCCTATCCCGGCGTTTCGGCCCGCGACCTGCTGGACCGGTTCGCCTGGCTGAAGGGCCGCACGGACAAGGCCGAACGCCGGGCAGAGGTGGGGCACCTGCTGGAAAAGGTCAATCTGGCTGAGGTAGCGCATCGGGCGGTTTCCACCTATTCCGGTGGCATGTTGCGCCGGTTCGGCATCGCCATGGCGCTGATCGGCCAGCCGCGCCTGTTGATTGTCGATGAACCCACCGCTGGGCTGGACCCGGCGGAACGCAACCGCTTTCACCATGTGCTGGCCGATGTGGCGGCGGATGCGGTGGTATTACTCTCCACCCATATTGTGGAGGATGTGGAGAATCTGTGCGCTGGTGTGGCCATCCTGGCCGGGGGGCGCATCCTGGCAAAGGGCACGCCGGATGAACTGGCGGCCCGCTGCGCCGGTCGCCTCTGGTCCCGGCTGGTGCCGCGCGGGGAGCCGGTACCACCGGCCCTGCATCTGGTGGCCACCCGTGCCGGCACGCGGGTGGTGGCGCTGGGCGACACCCCGCCCGACCCCGCCTTCACACCCCATCCGCCAAGGCTGGAGGATATTTATTACATGGCCCTGGCGCAGGCCGGTTGTGGGGAAGCGGCATGAGTGGCTGGGCGGTCATGTGGCGGGAAGCGGTGGCGGAATTCTGCGCCGGCCTGCACAGCGGCATCGTGCCTCTGATCTTCATCGGCCTGACGCTTTATCTGCTGATGTGCCTGACCAATGCCGGCTATGTGGAGAAGATGGGCGGTGGAGAAGTCCCCCGCAATGCCGCCAGCCTGATCTATCTGATGGCATCGGGCTGCATGTTCTTTCTGTTCTTCGCCTGGGCCTGGGTCTTCGCCCGCCCCCTGCTGGGCGACCGGGCGGTGTTCCTGCATGAGGTGGTGCTGGCCCTGCCGGTGAACCTGACGGCCCTGCTCTGGGGCCGCTATCTGGGGGCCGCCTTGCTGGCGGTGCTGCTGTCGGCGTCGATCCTGGTCGGGTTCCTGGTGACGCCGGTGCTGGAATGGCTGTCGCTGGTGCCCGATGGTGCCATCGGGCCGGTGCCCTGGATGGCGTTGGGCTTTGCCTTCCTCTGGCTGCTGTTGCCGGCGGCCTGTGGCTTGGGTGCGCTTTACTTTTTGGCAACGCTGCGCGGGCGGGGGCTGGCCGCCCCCTTTGCCGTGGCGGCGGGGTTGATGCTGCTTTGGATGTTCGCCGTGGTGGTGCTGAAGGAAGGGCATATCAACCCGGTACTGGGGGCTTCCATCGACCCGTCTTTGTTCACCCACGCCTTGCAGACGGTGGAGGGCTGGGGCCCGGCGCAGAAATCCACCGGCCTGTTGCCGCTGGATGTGCCGCTGCTGGTCAACCGCGCACTCTGGTGCCTGTTACCGCTGCTGGCCCTGGGCTGGGCGCTGGCCCGCACAGGGCGGGAGGATCTGGCGCTGGAAAGAACCGCCCGCCAGCGGAAAGTGAAGAAAGCGGCATTGTTGCTGCCCGCCGGGCCACGGCCCCCAGCGCTGGATGGGACGGGCCGCCTGCACTGGGGCCGCGCCTTGCTGGCAGAGGCGGCATGGCAGGCGGGCCGGCTGCTGCGGGGCCGGGCGTTCCGGGCCGGGGTCTTGCTGTTGCTGGCGCTGGGTGTGCTGTCGGCCTTTATTCATGGTGTCTGGCATGCCGAAGGGCCGATGGTGCCCCGGCTGGAGCTGGCCTTGCCGCTGTTGAAAAGCGCCATCTTCCTGGTGATCGCCTTTGCCGTGGCAGCCCTGGCCGGTCTGCTGGCGCGGGCCGATGATCTGCCCGGCTTTGGCGAAATGCTGGATGCCGCGCCCGCCCCTGATTATGTGCGTCTTTTCGGTCGCGCGCTGGCGGTGCTGGCGGTCACGCTGGTGCTGTCGCTGCTGCCCGGTCTGTCGGGCTTGATCGTGGCGCTGTTGGCGGCACCCTGGGCTGCGGTCGATCCCGGTTTTGCGCTGCTGTACCCCTTGTTGATGCTGGCTCCGCCGCTGCTGGAACTGGCGATGCTGGCGCTGCTGCTGCACGCCATCTGCCGGCGGGCCGGGCTGGCCTATGCCGCCTCCATGCTGCTGACCTTCTTCCTGGTGCTGAACCATGAGCTGGAACTGGTCAGCTTCCCGCTGGCGGAAATGGGCATTGCGCCCAAGGCCAGCCTGTCCGGGCTGACCGGCTGGGGACCGTGGCTCTCCTACCTGCTGGCGCTGGACGGGTTCAAGCTGGCGCTCTGCCTGCTGCTGGTGGTGCTGGCCGGGCTGGCCCTGCCGCGCGGGACGGAGGAACGCCGCCTGTCGCTGGCAGGCGCGCGCCTGCGCGGGCCGGTGGGGCTGGCGGGGGCGGTGGCGCTGCTGCTGCTGGCCGCCATCGGCCTGCCCTTTGCCAGCCGGCTGGATGCCGATGATGGCGGCCATTCCCGGCATAGTGCCGAGTTGGAGGGGGCGGCCTGGGAACGGCTATGGACAGCCGATTTGCCACCCTGGCATGTGGCCGGCGGCGACCTTCGCCTTAGCATCGACCCCGCCAGCCGCGTGGTGCGGGGGGAATGGCGGCTGGACGGGGTGCAGGGCCAGCGGCTGGATGCGGAATTGCCGCATGGGTTCCAATTACAGGCGGCCAGTATCGGGGGCCGTTCGCTGCCGGCAACGCAGGTGGCCGACCATTTGATCCTGGAGTTGGGGGATTGCAAAGACTGCGGCCTGGAACTCCGCTGGACAGTGCAGGTGCCGCAATGGTCGGCAGAAGGGAAACCCACTTGGCTGACGGGGGCTGGCCTATGGCTGCGTGAAAGCGATATCGCCCCCCGGCTGGGGCTGGACCCGGCCCGGCTGCTGCGGGCCGCCTTGCCCCGCCAGCGCCAGGGCCTGCCCGCTGATATCCCGTCGTTGCCCGCCGCCCTTGCCGTGCCGGCGGCGGGCCTGGCACCGACGGGCAACTGGCGCTGGCAACTGGTACAGGGGGAAAATCTGATCGGTCAGGGGCGCAGCAATGGCCCGCTTGCCTTTGCCGGCCTATGGGCACCCGGGGCCATCACCCAGCGGCTGGATGGGGTGGAGGTCAGCCATGATACCAGCCGCAGCGGCATGGTGCCGGCCCTGGTGCAGGATGTTGCGGCCATGCGTGCCTGTGTGGCCCATTGGTTGGGCACGGTGCCCCCTGTCACCCGTTTGGCGCAATGGCCGCGTGGCCTTAGCCAGACGGCGCGGGCGGATGATCTGCTGCTGCTGGCCGAAGCACCGGGCTGGGATGTGGCCGATCAGGGCACGGGGCGCCGGTTGCGCCGGGTGGAGATCGCCACCGCCCTGGCCCGCGCTGAACTGCTGGCAAGGTCCGATCTGCGGCAGGGGCCAGGTTCTGTCTGGCTGGCCGATGGGGTGGCCGGCGCTATCGGGCTTGCCTGTGTGCGGGAAACGGATGGGGCAGACGCTTTCGCCCAGGTGCTCGCCCGCCAGCAGGAAAAAGCCCGGCTGGCCGTGGCCGGCAGCGATGTGCCTGTCGGCCCGCTGGACAGGGCCGCCCCCAATGGCTGGGCGTCTGCCTATGCCCCGCTGGCGGCGCTGGATTGGCTTGATGGGCAGGGGCCGGACGGCATCACCCGGCTGTTGGATCAGGTTCGCCAGGGGGCGACGGTGCCGGCAGCGCTGGAAACATTGCTGGGGCGGGAAGGGGCGGCCCGGTTGCTGGCCGCCGCCAAGGCTTCAGGATAAGGCGGCCATCGTCCCGTCGCGATAATGCCGGGACAGCAGCGCCGCCGCCACCGCGGCCAGCACGGCAATGCCCAGCAAGCCCAGATAGCCAAGTGATGCTGCCAGCCAGGCGGATGCCGACATGGCCGCCATGGCGAACAGCATGTTCACGCTATATTGCATGGTGTAGTCCGTCGCCGGCGTTTCCGGGGAGACGTGATCCATCATCAGCGTCGCCAGCACGGTCGCCGCCGGGTTGTACAGCAGGAAAAACAGGCCAGCGGCCAGACTGACGGCCAGATCGCCATTCCAGCCCAGCACCGGGGCGGCGATGACGGCCACACCCGGTATCTGCAGCAGGGCCGCCCCCAGCATCACCCGCCGGCGCGGCCATTTCTGCAGCAGCCAGCCGGTGGCCATGGCCGCCGCAATGCCCAGGGCCGACCCGATGACATTGACGAAGAAACCGATCCGATCCATGCCCCAGCCGGCATCTACCAGAATGGGCGTGATCAGCGCATAGCCCAGGCTGCTGCCGATCGGATAGATCAACAGCAGCACCAGCCAGCGCCGCCCGCCCGGTCGCCGCCAGAAGGCAGCCAGACAGCGGAACGGGTTGGCATGAACCACCCCCGCCGCCGCCTGCACCGGTTCCTTAAAGAAAACAAGCTGCACCAGGGAGATCAGCGTACCGCCGGCCAGCAGCAGCATCGCCCCCTGCCAGCCCAGCCATGGATAGGCCAGCAGCACCAGCCCACCACCCAGCATATTGCCCAGCAGGTTGCCGGAAATCTGGATGCCATTGCCCAGGCCCCGGTCGGATGCGGCCAGCAGCCGGAAGGCCAGCCCATCCACGGCGATATCCTGGGTGGCGGAAATCACCGCCACGCCCAAGCCGAGCAGATAGACGGTGGTGAATTCCGTCTTCAGATCCACCTGTCCCATCAGGGCCAGCACCAGGGCCAAGGCCGTCTGGGTGACGATCAGCCAGACCCGGTAATGGCCGTGCCGGCCAAAACTGATTTTGTCCACCAGGGGGGCCCAGATGAATTTGAAGGGCCAGACCATACCCAGCATATAGACCATGCCCACCTGTTCCAGGCTGGCTCCCTGTTCCATCATGATGGCAACCAGCGCCACCACCAGGAAGCCCAGACCCAGATATTGCGTGGTGTAAAGGCTGGCCAGCAGCGCCCAGGCCGACGGCGTGGTTTTCGTCATGATGCCCTCACAGAGCGTGTTCCCGATAACCGGAAACACGCTCTTGCGTTTAGGTTTTCCTCAATCGCCGGCGCCGCATCCGCGGCTTGGCTAACGCGGCACGTGCCGCGCGGCGGCAGTCGCCGCCGAAGCGGCTTTCGGCCAGCCGAAAACCGCTTTAGAAGCTGTGCGACGCGCCGATGCCGATCACCCGCCCCCGCGCCGGGGCACCCAGTTGGTGGATGCTGAAATCGGTGAAGGCCAATTCGCCATAGCCATAAACATCATGCTTGCTGTCGAACAGGTTGGAGGACCAAAGGTAGAATTCGCTGCCGCCGCTGGACAGACCGATACGGGCATCCACCTCCCCATAGGCGTCCAAGTCGAAATTATTCTGGGCATCGGCGGGGCGGCTATCCACCCAGCGATAGCCGATGCGCGCATTCAGCAAAGTGGGCTGCCCCGCCAGACCGGCGTCAGAAACATGCCCTTCATAGGCAAGGCTGCTATTGGCACTCCAGCCCGGCACATCGGGAACTTTGTTGCCGGCATGGATATCGCCTGCCGTCAGGCCCAGCACATCATCGCGGATTTCCGAATTCACCCGCACCAGCCCGGCGGTCAGCACCAACCCTTCGGTGATGCGCCAGCTTCCTTCCAGTTCCGCGCCGATGCTGCGCACATCGGCATTCACCACCGACATGGCAAAGGTGGCGCTGTCATATTTCAGGATATGGTCATCCTTGATCTGGTTCAGGAAGAAGGCACCATTCAGGCTGAAATCGCCCCCGACCGGGGCGGTTTTGAAGCCGATTTCCAGACTGTTCACGGATGCGGCCTTGTAGGGCTCACTGTCCGAAACGCTGGTGGCCATATAGGAAATACCACCCGACTTATAGCCGCGTGCCAGCGTGGTATAAAGGTTGGTATCCTTAGCCAGTTCATAGGACAGGGCCAGCCGTCCGGTGGTGTAGCTGTCGGACAGGTCACGCTTATCCGGCGTGGTGGCCTTCGTATTGGTGTTGATGTAGCGCGCGTCGTAATCCTTGCTTTCATGCGACTGGCGGATACCGCCTGTCAGTTTCAGCGCTTCGGTCAGCGGATATGTCGCTTCCGCAAAGACGCCGATGCTCTTGGAGGTGAAATCACGGAAACGCTGCTGGCCCTGCAAAGGGTCGCGCGTGTCGAAGGACAGGTCGCTATGGGTGCCAAGCACCCCCGCCACCCAGAACAGACGTGAATCCGGCAGGGAAGCCAACCGCAATTCCTGGCTCAAGCCCGTTTCCTTGGAACTGTCGCGCACCAGATATTCCATCGGCATCCCGTACATGGTCTGGTAGGTGACCGTGTCATAGGCCTTCCAGCCCACATAATCCAATGTGGTGGCCGCCGTGACGGAGGTGAGGCGGGCAAAGCTGAAATCATGATTGATTTCAGCCGAATAACGCCCTGCCGTGCGCTTATTCTCATCAAAGGCACCGGGTGTGATATCCAGCGACGGATCATCGCCATAGGGGCGCAGCAGGATCATGTTCAGATAGCCTTTGGCCTGCTGCCCCTCCACGGTCAGCAGGGCGTCGGTGCCATTGCCATTGTCCCAGGCCAGGCTGAAACGCCCCGCCAGATCGGACATCTTGGTCAGCGGCTTGCCATCGCGGGCATTGTCCACCCAATTGTCAGCCTCGTTATAGCGGACGGCGATGCGGGCGCTCAATTGATCGCTGATGGCACCACCCACGGCGGCCTCACCCAGCCGATGCCCTTCCTGCCCGATCTCCCCCCGCACATAGCCTTCGGTATTCTGCGTCGGCTTGGCTGTGATGACGTTGATGGCGCCGGCTTCGCTGTTGCGGCCGAACAGGGTGCCTTGCGGGCCTTTCAGCACCTCCACCCGTTCAATATCCAGCGTGCCCAGCGACAGGAAGGCGGTGGACAGGGCCACCCCGTCAATATTCAGCACCACGGAATTGTCATCGGCGCTGACCTTGTAGAGCGAGCCGACACCCCGGATGCGGACATTATAATCGATCGGCCCGCCAGAGGCGTTGATATCCAACCCCGGCACCGACAGCAGGGTTTCCGACAGGTTCTGCAGCCGAGCCTCGGTAATATCCTGCCCGCCGATCACACTGACGGCGAAGGGCACTTCCACGGCCTTTTCAGCACTGCGGCGGGCGGTGACGACAATCTCTTCCCCCACGCTGGCCATGTCCGCCACCTGGGCGGCGGTGCTGGTGGCCTGTTGCGCGCCGGCGGTGCCGGTCAGGGCCAGGACAATGGAGATGGCGGTCAGGCAGCGTGGGCTGTACAGGCGCGTGGACATGGGAAGGATGCTTTCTGATGGATGAAGCGGTTGTGGGGTGGGGGGAAGGGTCATAATTCCCCCGGATGCCCAGCGAACCAGGCGGCCAACACCCAACCACCCGATTTCTGTGACGATATCGGTGGGATCGGTGCAGATTCCCTGTTCAATCAAGGCATTATCCCTCGACCCGGCTACCGTAGCTGGGAGAACCAGCAGTGGATGATTACTAGGAATGATAATTATTTTCGGGACCACCAAGTCTGCTCCCCGAACCCGTCTACAAATCCCCCTATTGGGAATTATCCTGACGCGATGAGGGGCATGGTCGTGAGTGCAAGGTGGACACCCTCGAAAACCGCCGATCTGCCGTGACATGGCATACAGGAGGTGGCGCCGAACCGGCGTGACGGGGCAGGTGATGCCATCCGTGGACAGGTTGACGTCATGGTCAATATCGCGCCGCCATCCGCCTATGCGCGGATGGCCATATTGAGTGTGGAGAAGGTGTTCGACGTTCCGGGCCTGATTGCAGCGGGGCTGTCGGAAAGCCCGGAATTGCTGCGTTCACGGTTTTCCGAAGTCGGAGTGGGAATGTGTCGAGACGGTGGTTCAGGATTGTTCGCGGGGATCATCATCACTGCCGATCCTGACCTCCTGCGCGGAAAGCAGACACCGGGACTTTCCGGCCGCCTCACGCCCGCGGTCGCGCTGGAGCGTCTTCTGGCCGGCACTGGCCTGCGGGGGCAGGCGGGGCCGGGCGGCACCTACAGCCTGTCGCCGCAACCGGCTTCTGTCCGGCCCGCCACGCGCGAGCAGGAAGCGGCGGGTGATGTGGCTGAAATCGTGGTTGTCGGTGTGCTGACCGATATTGCCATCGACCAGCAGGAGATCGAGATGCGGCAGGCATCCGACCTGTCGGACCTGTTCCGGCAGGTGCCCTCCGTCTCGGTCGGCGGGGGCCGGTGATGGTCTGGATTCTGGGGTTGATGGCCTTGTTCTGGATCATCGACCATATCATCGCGACAGCCCTTTCCTTCCCCGCCTTGGCCAAATGGCGCGCGTCCTTTGCCGTGGCCGGGCGGGGTTTCAGCCTGAAATGGCTGTTCGATCTGCACCGTGCCGGGGGCTTGTGGCTGTTTGCGATCACCCTGATCCTGGCCGTCTCATCCCTGCCCCTGACCTGGCACGAAGAAGCACGGGCTGCGGCCCGGCTGCTGGTACCGGTTTCGGAGCGTCTGCATGACGCGTTTCCACCGCAGCCGGTTGCAGCGCCCACGATCGGGGTGGAGCAGGCGGTCGCCCTGGCCGGTGGCGTGGCGGACAGCGTGGTGCTGCTGCATCGCTATGGCGTCTATGGCGTTCGCCGTTTCGACGAACGTGACATGGATGGCTATGGTCGATTGTGGGTTTATGTGTCGATGACTGATGGCAGCCTTCTGGGAAGCCGGCACGACCGGGGGGAAGGGATGGGCGATCTGTTCTTTGCCTGGCAATACCCGCTGCATTCCGGCAAAGGCTTGGGTCTGCCCGGCCGGATTCTGGTGCTCCTGGCGGGGTTGGCCACCGCCGGGCTGTGCATCACAGGGCTATGGCTGTGGTGGCGGCGACGCTAGGCGTTCTTCGCGTCGCGCCTGTGGGGACTGTCAGGAATTCCGTGCTTGTCGGGGCCATACTGAGGCGAAAGGAGCTTCACAATGGCACGACGCAAGGACCCTATTATCCCGGACGCGCTTCTGGACCAGTTGCTGGCTGGAGGTGAGGCGAAAACGGCGTTTGACCAGAACGGTCTGCTTGACCAGCTGAAGAAGGCGCTTGCTGAGCGGGTGCTGAAGGCAGAGATGGATCACCATCTTGCCGGCGATGAGAGCGGCAACCGTCGCAACGGGTATGGGCGCAAGACGGTGCTGACGGACACGGGCTCTGTGGATCTGTCGATTCCGCGCGACCGGGCCTCGACGTTTGATCCGCAGTTGATCGGCAAGTACCAGCGGCGGTTCCCCGGGTTCGACGAGAAGATCATCTCGATGTACGCGTGAGGCATGTCGACGCGGGAGATCACCGGTCACCTGCGGGAATTGTACGGGATCGAGGTGTCGGCGGACCTGATCTCGGCGGTGACGGATGCGGTGCTGGAAGAGGTGGCGGCCTGGCAGAACCGACCTCTGGAAGCCGTCTATCCGCTGGTTTTCCTGGATGCGCTGCGGGTCAAGATCCGGGACGAAAGCCTGGTGCGTAACAAGGCGATCCACATCGCCATCGGCGTGCGGGCGGACGGCGCCAAGGAGGTGCTGGGCCTGTGGATCGAGCAGAACGAGGGGGCGAAGTTCTGGCTGCGGGTCCTGAACGAACTGAAGAACCGGGGCGTGGAGGACATCCTGCTGGCCGTGGTCGATGGGCTGAAGGGCTTTCCCGAAGCGATTGCCGCCGCCTTTCCGGAGACAGCTGTGCAGACCTGCATCGTCCATCTCCTGCGCCACAGCATGGAATTCGCCTCCTGGAAGGACCGCAAGCCGGTCGCTGTCGCGCTCAAGCAGGTCTACGACGCGCTTGACGACAAGGAGGCCGAGAAGGCCCTGGCCGCATTCGAGGAGGGTCCATGGAGCCGGAAATATGCCGCCATCGGCAAGGCCTGGCGCCGAGCCTGGCAGGAGATCATCCCGTTCTTTGCCTTTCCCCGCGAGGTCAGGCGCATCCTCTATACGACAAACGCCATCGAGGCCCTGAATTCAAAGCTCCGCCGAGCGGTTCGCGCCAGGGGGCATTTCCCCAATGACGACGCAGCGCTGAAGCTGCTGTTCCTGGTCTTGAACAGGGCCGAGAAAGAGTGGAAAATGCCCCCCAGGGAATGGGCCGCCGCAAAGGCGCAGATGGCCGTCCTGTTCGGCGAAAGGTTCACAAAGGCGATGATCGCCTGATTTGAAACCGCCCCGACAAGCACGGAATTCCTGACAGTCCCCGCCTGTGCTTCAAGAACAGCTGGCATTGATTAAGTGTCGCCCCGTGATTCTGAACCGGCGTCCTCGACCTGAATCGAGCACTTGAAGGCCAGCGGCCTGCTTTGCAATTAATCCGGACACCTTTTCGGCCGCATTCCTGACCGGATCAAGCGCCAGATGGGCATACCGGGCAGTGGTCTGCACCTGCGTATGGCCCAGTAATTTCCCGATCATCGGCAACCCTTCGCCCAAGAACAGCGCACCACTGGCAAACGAATGTCGCAAATCATGAATGCGGACATCGTTCAGCCCCGCCAGATGCCGAATGCGCCGCCACGGTGGTTGCAGGTCTGTCAGTCTGGCTCCCTCCATTGTGCCCGTTATGACCCATGGATTATCCGGCAGCTTTGGGATGGCACGGAGGACGGCAGCGACAGCCTCTCCAAACAGAACGACTTTGGCCCCCGTTTTGGAATCCGGCAGCCTGAACGCCTTGGCCTGCCAGTCGATATAGGCCCACTTCAAGGTCATGATTTCGCTAAGCCGACAACCCGTCAGCATCAGCAACCGGATGGCAGCGATGACGGAAACCGGCTCCGATTTCGCTGCTTCCAACTCGGCCAGTGTCCGCCCCAGTGCCGCATATTCGTCCGCGCTGAGGAAGCGCTCCCGCTTCTCCTCCGGGAACTTCTTTACGTGCAGACAGGGATTGCTGCCGTCAGGTCGAAGGCCCCAGACTTCAGCCAAATTGAACATCTTGGATAACACGCCAAGGGTTCTGTTGGCTTGATACGGGATGTGCCGCAGCGAATGGTGCAGTTCCGCAATATCCCGGCGCTGGATGTCCGTGACCCGGCGGGTCCCGATCTTGGGATTGATGAACAGCTTCACCGACCGTCGATATTCATACTGGGTCGAAGGCTTGCAGCGTACAGCAACATGCTCTTCCAGAAACCGCTCTCCCAGCGCCTTCATGGTTGGGGCCTTCCGCGCCTGATCGAGTTCCTGTGCCGGATCGCGCCCATTCTTCGCTTCGGACAGGATTTCATAGGCGCGTGCCCGCGCATGGTCGGCGGTTACAGGGCCATGTTGGCCAATCGTGATGAACCGCTGTTGCCCGTTGATCCGGCATTTTACGATATAGACCTTGCGGCCAGTCGGATGGATGCGGACGCCGAACCCCCGCAACTCGTCATCCCAGACCACTTTCAGGGTTGGACCGGCAGCCGCCGAATCTACGGAACGTTTGGAGAGCTTTGCCATCATCCATCTCCAGAAACACCGGAAACGCCTTCCTGGTGCTTGGTATCAGCTACCATATAGCTACCAGATGAGATAAAGTCGAAGCGCAGATGATGGTATCTGATCGTACAAGTAAGTCAAAATATCAAAAGTGTTATCAGGTATTTATGTGATTTTGGCGTATTCGAGAGTGCATCGTCGTATAAATACTTTTCAAACTCATAACCTGAAGGCCGCAGGTTCAAATCCTGCCCCCGCATCCAAAAAACACCCGCTAGGCCAATGGCTTGGCGGGTGTTGCCGTTTCTGGGACATGGAAGCGACGCAAGGCGTGGAAGCGCAGTGGAAGCTATTGAACATGGATTTTTACCGGAAATCCAAGCGACCTAAGGGCCTTGGAAGTGCGGCCATTGCGTGGCGGAAAGCGCTCAGGGAGTGCCCAACCAACAATCTCCCCCAATGCACTAACTCCGAGCCCTTCTAGCTTCCATTGCGGGTCGGAAATGCACTTCCAAAGGCGTTCCGGAAGTTGGTCCTGACTTCCACCGTAGAGAATAAAGGATAACACATCCCTAACGGTTAAGCCGTTCTCCGTTTGATCGTTCCATATTCTATGGGAAAGGGCATCGATCTTCTGAGGAATTGTATACTTTGTTCCATCTGTCTTTAATTTTACGGACTTATTTTTTACGCGCCTTGAGTAGTCAATGAAGGCGTGGACGGTCGAACAAAGCATATGAAAATCCTCGTAACTCATACTAGATAATTTTTCCTTAGATAGAAGGGCCTGGATAAGAGGGGCTTTCTCATTAACAACAATATCTTCGTTTTGCGGCGGCGATGGCAATTTATGCCACCATTTCATTGCTTCTTGTAATGCGTCCAATTTACGAGTTTTATTGTCTTCAAAGTGCTTCCTGTAATTTGCTTTTCGACCATCAAAGGTACGCTGATAATAGTAAGCGTGTAAGAATTGGTCTGCTTGCGACCCCTTGGGGGCTGAAGCATTCACCCAGATCGGCCTATAATCAGAGGTGCTTACGGTGTCAGCAATATCGCGGAGAACCTGCAATGTTGAATACCACTCTTCGAGAAAGGCATTTTTCCTAACTTTCTCCGCTGCTAGACGGCTTACGTGAGTTAGCCCTCCCCAGGTTTTCAATGAAGATTCCTTCCAGAAGGCGTCAGGTTTTGGATGATTTCTATAGATAGAGCGTTCCCTATCTTTCATAATGTTTGCCAATTCCTCTGTAAGAGGTGTTGAATTTTCAGTCAGCTTTTCGAATATCTTATTTAGATCAGCTTCCATTTCTTCAGAAATTTCAGCTTCATCAAAGAAACAACCTGCTTCTATATTTTTATTCCATGCACTTTGAGTTAGATTGGCGGAACCAACATAGACTCCCACCCCCTTCCACCAGATAATTTTCGCATGATGATGTTGAACCAGGAAGCAAGCAAAATTGGGAGACTTCTTCTTAAGAAATTTATCCAGTATTGCGTACGATACTGGAACATCTTCATCTAGGCGTCCATAAAAAGTAAGCGGTATCTCTCGTTCTAAGCACCAATCAAATAATAAAGATGACTCCGTCGCATATGCCACGGCTGCAATAACTTCTTCAGTATCGGCTGAATGATTTTCTGTAATGTATTGTAAGTAATTTCCATTTATGCCGTTCATTATGAATCTCATGTTCAATCCCCGTTGACTATGCCAGTTCCAATTTACTGATCAACTGCTTACGCACATCGGCATCGCCGACTTTTTTCTCTGCCACCATAAACAGGTTGCCCGTGGTCCTCTCCCACAGGGCGCCGATTGTGCGCTTCTCTGCGGTATCGGCATTGTCGGCTAAATGTTCACCCTTATATTCCACCACCAGCAGCTTCCCGCTTTCCAGCTTCGCCACAAAGTCGGGATAGAATTTATCGGTGGCGGTCGGCAGCCAGAATGAATTGGGGTGCCTGGCGACGTTGCGTATCCAGAAGCTGACGGCTGGCAAACTATCCAACGCCTGCGCGCATTTGAATTCTTCCCCATCTTCGTTGCCATCGAAGGCCGGAACATTGTCCGGCCCGAGGAAGTGTTTGCGCGGCTTCCACCGCCCCCGATAGCGCGCCTGATCCCAATACATGCCATCGCGGAAGCTGAAGCCGTTCTTGAAGTCGAAGCCGACCTTGGCCGTAGGGGCAAACAGATATTGCTGATAGGCGCTGTTGCGATGGCCCTGCCGGATAGCGGCGATCTTTTCCCGCAGCTTGCGGGCAAGAATGAACTTGGCCCGCATCAGGGCGGAAATATGAATGCCCCTTGGCCCCGCCAGGTTGGCCACGATATCCCGTAACCAGCGCAGCAAATCACTGGGATGGATATCAGGCTGGCGCACCTGCCGTTCCAACCAGATGGTCAGGGCTTCCGGCGTCCAACCATCTACGGCCACATCCAGGCTCAATTGTTCGGCTTCATCGGCGAAATGATAGGTCACCTGCTTGCCGTCCAAATCAATCTCGAACGATCGGGCGCTCTCCCGGACAGAAAATTCCGCCGGTTCCAATCGGGCCGGGTGAGAGGTGATGGACCAGTCATGCCATTCCATGAACAGGTCGATATCGGCAAACTGCAAATGCCCCTGGATTTCAGCCGTCAAGCGTGGGGCGGTGAAAACCTCCCCCCGCTCCGCCGGTGAAAGCTGATCCTGCATCCCCAACCGGTAATGCTTTACGGCTTCCATGAAGCCCGACCGTGCCGTCGCCGGCAATGCCGCCAGTATCTTTTCTTCGACCGGACCGGATATCCGCCCGGCAATGGTGATTTCAACCTCCCCACCATCACCAGCCTGCACGGTGACGCCATCCAGCCGCGTGCCTGCCAATGCTGACAGGGCCGCCGCATCAAGCTGCACCGCGTGCCGCAAGACGGGTGGCGGCTTGGCGCGTGCGGCGAACAGGTCGCTATCCAAAACCAAGGCCGGTTGGGCGGGTTCGATATTGTCCGCCGCTTCCTCTTCCTCAAACCCCATGGCCACCAGCTTATCGGTCAGGGCACGGGCGGCCATGCCGAAATCCGGCTCCGACAGATGGGCATAGGCTTTGTTCAGCACCGGGTCTTTGCGACGCTTGGCATAGGGCATCCGCAGCACGCGGCCCAGCAACTGTTCCACGTCAACGGCGCTTTGAATGCGGGAGACCGAACAGAACACATAGGCAAAGGAACAGTCCCAGCCTTCCTTCAAGGCTTCAACAGTGATGACATATTCGATAGGGCAGGCCCGGTCGAACAGGTCAACCCCATCAAGGCCGCGTTGATCCCCCGTCGCAACGGCAATCTTGGCTTCCGGGATCTGTTCCACCTCCATCAGGTGCTTTTTCAGCACCTCAACCGTCACCTCCTGGCTCTTGTCCTGCGCCTGGAACAGCACGATGGGGCGGATATAGTCCTTATCGTCCTTGGCGGCCTCTGCCAGTGCCGCGCGGCTGGCAATGGCCCCGTTCACCGCATTCTGCCAATTATCATGCTCCGACAGCATGATTGGCAGCTTCACCATTTCTTCCCGCTTCAGTTCCTGTGCGCTGACGCTGTGCAGGATATTATTGACGCGGTGGCCCTTCTGGTCGCGGGGGGTGGCTGTCAGTTCGATGATGGCGCAGGGGTTTACCCGCGCCTGCATGTCGCGCGTCAAGCCGGTCACGGCGTTGTGCGCTTCATCCACGATCATCAAGGGGCGATGCACATGCAGCAGATTGGCAAAAGAGAATTTCACCCCGCCGTCAGGCAGCTTTTCCAGGCCGGGATGATCGGCGGCATGGATACGGGTGAAATGCGGTTCCATCTCCTCATGATGGGCATAGACCTTGCGCCCATCGGTGCTGGATACACGCAGCGTCTGGATGGTGCCGACAATGATGCAGCAATGGTCCCGCAGGTCATGCGGGCGCACCTGCGGGAAATCGGCAATGTCGAACACCCGCACCCGGCCCCCGAAGGCGTCATCCAGAACCTGCCGATAGGGGTGGCGGGGGTTCTTCAATGCCTCTGCTGTCTGCAACCGAATTGTGTTGGTTGGCACCAGCCACAGCACGGTCGGGAAGTCCTTTTCCACCCAGGTATCGCGCGCCACGCCTACGGCATGGGCACCCAGGATGGTTTTGCCGCCACCGGTGGGCAGACGCACGCAGACATAGGGCACGTCCGGTAAGGCTTCCAACGGCACATAGGCACCGGCATTGCGGCCCAGCCGCTTGGCCTGATCCGGGGCCGACGTTACCTGTTGAAAGGCATTGCGGGCACCACCCACCCGCGCTTCCTCAAAAAAACGGCGCAGCGTGGCAATTGTGTCCTGTTGATATTGCTTCAGTTGCATCGCCATTACGCCCGCGCCTTCACATCATAGGGGGTCTGTTTAAAGCTGATCCGTTCCGCTGCCAATGTGGTTCCGGACAGGCGGGATTGCTCACCATAGATGGTCAGGTCATAGGGCGTTTCTGCCAAGGTGGGATGGGTGGCGGTGATGGCATCCCGGATCAAGGCCAGGGTGGCACGGGTCAGCACATTGCCGCCATCGGGCTTCTTATCCCCCAGAATGCCATTATACAGCAGCGCATAGGCCCGCCCATCCACCCCCAGCCCCAGGAAGGGGCCATGGGCATAGGGGGTGGCGGCTGCCTGCCAGGGCTGCCCCGTCTCGCTGAACCAGATATGGGCGGCCAGGGTGGGAAAGCGGATATCGCGGCGGATTTGGCCATCTTCGTCAAAGACGGGCGGCCCAAGCCGATAGAAGCGGAAGCCGCCACCGCCTTTCCAGCCCACATTATCCGAAATGCCGCCCTGTTCCCCCTCAATCACCTTGCGCAGCCGGGGTGCGCAATGCGTCACCGCATGGTCACCCATTTCAATCCCGATATAGCGCCGGCCCATCTTGTGGGCGACAGCGGCTGTCGTGCCCGATCCGAGAAAGGAATCAAGCACGAGGTCGCCGGGGTTCGTGGACAATTCAATAATTCTATTTAAAAGTGTCTCCGGCTTTGGTGTTCCAAAAACGGTCTGGCCTGGAAATAAGGATTTCAAGTCGATACTGGCTTGTTTATTGCTCCCTACATCTTGATGTTGCCACCAAGTGTTTGCTGTAAGTTCATCTTTCATTTCCGATAGATATTTTTTTAACATTGGTCTGCCAGTGCTTTTTTGACCAAACGTGATGCGACCGTCGGCAAGCCAGCTTAGATAAGTTTCTTCATTGCAGCGCCAGTACCTGTTAGGAGGAGGTAGAAATTTCAGCCCTGTTGGGCCTTCAATTTCAAATTGTCCTGCGGCATAAAATTTTCCTGCCGAGAGGTTCTCAGCTTTCCAAGGTCCTCTTGGGTCGTTATCGGGGTTTTTAAAGCTGTTTTTTTGATCTTGGGTGCGGGAAATTTTACCTAAAGAAAATTTATCAGTATTTTTTGCGTATAAAAAAATATGATCATGTGTATCTGATATAAATTTCGCAGTTTGATTTGATGTGTACGATTTTTGCCAAACTACATTTGAAATAAAAGATTTTCTGCCAAACACTTCATCCATTAATACCTTAAGATAATGTCCTTCATTATCATCAATCGAAACCCATATAGAACCATCTTCCGAGAGAAGCTCCCGCAAAATCTCCAGACGCGGCCACATCATCGACAGCCACTGCGAATGTTCAAGATTGTCGTCGTAATGCTCAAAAGCCGATTTTGTATTATATGGCGGGTCGATATAGATACACTTCACCTGTCCTGCATAGAACGGCAGCAGTGCCTTCAGCGCGTCCAGATTGTCCCCCTGGATTAACATGTTCCCCGTCTGGGCATCGCCGGCTGACAGGTCCGGCACTTCCTCCAACAGGCGATAGGGAACGCGGGTGGCGGCCTTGATGTCCTGGTCGCGGTTCAACCAATTCAGGATGGGCATGGGTGGCTCTACAAAGGACGAACAAAATACGGGTTTTCTTGTATCCCGCCGGGTGGGGCCGATGCCAGCCCCATAGGCTTGCCCACACCGTCAAGCGCCCTTTTTTCCCTATCGGCTTGCCGCGTTTATTCGATGAACCGGTAACGTTGTGCGGACTTCACCCGGCTGGCTTCGAATCTGTCCGGGTTGTTGCGCAGGTGCCGGCGGATCATGGTTGCCAGATTGGCGGGCAGGGTGCCGATGTTGGGGGCGATTTCGGCAGCCAGACCGGCAACCTCACGCGGCAGCAAACCGCCCGCATCCGAGGTGATTTCTCCCCCGTCAAACGCCCCCATGACCACCCGCCGGCCATGATCCGTAAACCGCATCCCGAAAAACACCCTGTAAATTCTTAACCGCTCCAAAATAATGGTAGTTACTTGTTATCAAACATAAATCCGGAAAAATGCGAGCAGCCGGCGACAAATCCGGGATGGACCGCAGGAACATGCTGTCAATCGGACCATCCTGCATCAAACCGGCCCCGTCTGGGCCCATCAGAGCGGAGAAACTCGGCTAAGGAAATATCTTCATATCCATTTAGGATATCGTCGGCCAACTGCCGCTTAGCGTCCAGCAGCTTGGCCAGCTTTGCCTCAAAAGTCACGAAGTCGGGCGACGTGATGGTGGGGTATTTGACATGGACTTCCCGTTCCTGGCCAATGCGATAGGCACGGTCGGTCGCCTGATCTTCCTTCGCGGGGTTCCAGGGGCGCGTGAAATGGATGACATGGTTGGCCGCCTGGATATTGACGCCAAATCCGATGGCCGTGGTTGACAGGATGATCACGTTGAAGCCCGGACGGTCCTGGAATGCATCAATCAGCCGTTGCCGTGACAGGCTGTCGCCCACGGTCTGCGCCTTGTTGTCACCATTGATCACCTGAACAGGCAGACCGAATTGTCGTGACAGGGTTCGTTGCAGCAGGCGTTGAATGTCGCGGAATTCGGTGAAGACAATGGCCTTCTCGCCTTTGGCGTGAACCTGTTCAAGATAGCGGTGCAACCAATCCAGCTTTGGTGAGTCTACCCGCTCGGGTCCCAGGGCCTTTTCCCCCTGGTCGGTGAACTTGGTATGGTGTGGGTGGGCGCAGATCATCCTGATATCATGCAGCAGCGTCAGGATCAGGTTGCCGACATTCCCACCCTTTCCGGCCTCCTGCGCGTCGCGTCTGCTGGCCAGATTGTTCACGGCCTGACCATAGAGGTGCCGCTGCCGGGGCGATATGGGGAGTTCGCAGGTTTCCTGGTGCTTGCGGGGTAACTGGGCGACATCGGCCTTGGTCCGCCGCAATATCTGCGGTGTGACCAGGGCGCGCAACGCCTCCACTTTGGTGCGCTGTTCATCCGTCTTGGCCTCGATCGGCCGCACATAGGTGCTGGCGAACGCATTCAGCGGGGGCAGCAATCCCGGCTGAATGAAGTCAAACAGACACCAGAGGTCGGTCAACGAATTTTCAACCGGCGTGCCGGTACAAGCGATGCGGAAGCGGACATTCTGTTTCTTGGCGGCGCGTGTGACCAGCGCGTTGGGCGTTTTGATCTTCTGCGCCTCGTCGCAGACCATGATGCCCCAGCGTTCACGGGCCAGGGACAATTCCTGGTCGCGCAGGGTTTCATAGGTGGTCAGCACGATCTGCGCGGCACCCCGCCACCCGTCGCTCAACAGCTTTCCAACACCGGCGGCCCGATACTCCTCCGTCAAGGCGCTGGCTGGGAGCCGCACCCTGTCCAGATCCTTGCCGTATAGGGTCAGCGTTCGTGCCGCGCCCGCCGTAAAGAATTTGCGGATTTCGTTCTGCCAATTCTCCAGAAGGCTGACAGGGGCCACTACCAGAACGGGTGCCGCTTCCGGGGCATTTTCAAGATACCAATGGATGAAGGTCAGTAACTGCAGCGTTTTGCCCAGGCCCATATCGTCGGCGAACACACACCCGCGGGCATGGGCCGGGTGACGCCACAGGTTCTGCAGCCAGGCCACCCCGCTGATCTGATGCGGCAACAGGCGCACATGCGAGGCCAGGGCCTTGGGCAAGGACGGGGCGGTCCCTTCATCAAAAGCCAGAAGTTCTCCGCGCTTCTCTGCGTAATCGTCCCGCTCAATATTCTCGGCAATGGTCAGTTGGATCGGCGGTCCGGGTTCCTGCCCGATCTCTCCCGTCGCCGGTCCATGGTCAAAGGTGGCCATCTCCTCGGCCATGCCACTGCCGAAGCTTTCAAGGGGCAGGGGAGCTTGTGAGGGCGTCAGCAACGGCTGATAGGCCTTGAGGATGCCCAATGCCTCTGGCACGGATACCGGTCCCGGCCAGCCCTCCATCTGTATCATGCCCTGTCCACTGGCTTGCGCGTCCTGCACCCTGCGGGACATTTCGTCCAGCTGTGCGGTCTCCATCGTGAAATGCACTGGCGCGTCGGCACCGGGCGGGTGGCAGGCGATCACGGGTTGGATGCTGTCCGGCAACCAGCTCTCTCCCTTCTCCGTTTTCTGGATATAGGGGGAATAGACGGGGCGATAGATGTCAAAGCCGGTGATGCGCGCCGAATAACGGGAAAGATCCATGATCTCCGCCAGGCTGGGCACTGGCTGGCGAGATGACCAGCGGTCGGCGATCAGGGCGGACAGCGTTGCCAGTTGTTGATCGACGTCGCCGCGCAGGTCAAGTTCCTGGTCTTGGAAGTTCAGGCAAGGATCGCCCCGACTATGGGCCTGCGCCAACCGATTGGCAAAGCGTGCGACGTCTGGCTTGCCAGTCAGCACAAGGGGCGGTATCGGTGGGGCCGCTTCATCATCGGGCGAAATCTGGATATCGACCTGCGTTACCCGGCCATCCTTATCGCGATGCGGGTGAATACTGAAGCTGTTGAAATGGATACCCGCCGCGCGGCGTAGTGCCTCAAACCGCGCGGGTGCCACGACCTTCTCCATAGCCGGGCCGAGGACGGCGTAGGGGTTGCGCAGAAAGGTATTAGCACGGCGGCCCGCGACCCGGCGGCCCGGCATGTCGCGGATTTCGCGCAGCACCTGTTTTACGGGCTCGTCCGGAATGATGCGCATGACCGTACCGTCATCCAGGACCAGGTCATACTGGTCCTGGACTTGGGTGTACTTATCAAAGATATTCAGCCAGGGGGCCATGGGGATATCGGGTGCGCCGGGGCGTAATTCCACAACGGGCGTACCTTCTACCGACACCAGATTCATATTCAGGTCCAGCTTATCCAGGCTGATGACCACTGAACGGCGCAGGAAGTCATCCATCCTGGCCCCGGCCTTCACGGCCAGGGCGCGCAGATGGGCCCAGGCCTGCCGGTTGGCGCGTGCTGACCTGTCCTGTCGCCGGGCAAACTGCCTGACCTCCTCGGCCAGCATCCAAGCGGATGGCGGCAAAAGCCGGTCGCCATCGGCCTGCCGCATGATGCCGCCGATGCGGGTCACCCCTGTCATCACCCGTGCCTGCGGGTCGAGCCAGCTCAGATGGATGGCGAAGCTGATGTCGGTGAAGCTGCCCGTTGCGTCCAGGCTGGCGGTATAAGGGCAGGCGGGTGGCAGACGGAGAAGGCCGATACTGTCCCTGTGTTCTTCCTGCTCACATAATGTGTAGAGCTGATCCCAGGGCAGGATGAACGCATCATCCAGGTCTGGGCCCCAGCCTTCCTGATGCAGTTGCGCCAGATAGCAGGCAAGTTCCCAATCATCGAACGGGGCCGGATTGGCCAGCCAGTCGATGGCGTCCTGAGCCGACAGGGCACCGGTGGGGCGGAAACATATGCCGGCCTCTTCAAATGTCCGGATCAGGGAGGCGGTGGGCGGTTGGGAGGGGCGCCGCCCACGCCAGCGGTCAAACAGGCTCATTTCAGCCACCAGCCATTACCGGGTACAAATCTGAAACCTTGGGCGGCAAGGTCACGACCAAACGCATCGGATTGTTCCTTGTGCCGAACCCAGAGCGCGCCCTTCTTATCCCGGTTATCAATCACCGCAATTGACCTTCGTCGGCACTCTTCCCGCAGCCAGACCATGTCAAATACTGGCTTGGCAGGCGTGGGCGTCAGTGCTGGCTGCTGGTAGACAAAGGGCGGGGGCGGTAATGGCGCGCGTAGTGGGCTCGGCATGGGCCGTTGCCGGCTGTCCGCATGGATCTTCAACTCGGTGGAAAGAATACGGTCAAACTTATCCTCCCATGATCCATTGTGGGATTCTTGAAAAACAGATTTCGCCACACTCTTCAAGTTGAACAACCGAACGCTCTCCTGGTCGAGTGGAAAGGGAGGTGAAAAATGCGGATACCCATAGGCCGCATTGCCGGTATGGCTGAATTCCACCAGCAGAAAGTCACCGATCTTCATGATGATGGCGTTCAGATTGCCAGGGCCCCCTTCCAGGCGACAGACGCGGTCCCGGCCCTTTTTTCGCAATTCGCGCAGGTCGGGATCATTGGAGTGCCAGGCCTGTGCGCCCAGGGCGATGCGCACGTAATCCATTTGCCGGTGATAGCGCAGCCAGAACTCAAACCGTCTTGTATCGACGGTCTTGTCGGCCTGCAAAATCTCAAAAAAGGTTTGCAGGTCCTGGAAGGCCAACCAGACCTGCACCATCTTTTTCACATCGGGAGACACTTGCGCCCATTTCGCCTGGGCGAAGATATTGGGGCTCCCCCAATGCGCCACTGCCAACGCGCACAGACCGTCATGCCGGCTATCCGCCGCTAAGTGATAGCGGGGTAGCAGCAAAGTCAGCCCCTCATTGACCAGCAACGGATAATCCTTCAGCGCTGTGAGGACGGTTGACAGGTTGGCGCGGAAATCGCCATCCGCCATGGCGCAGGCCGCGCGGACCTGCGCCAGGACCGTTTCCCGCCAGAACCAGCTTTGCGGCGGGATGCCGAGATCGTCCCGCAGCCGCTCAAGATCGGACCGGTCTCCCGACAGCAATGCCGCCGCATAACCCGCACAGGGATTGTCTGACAGTACCGCCGCATGATCCAGGATCGTCGCCAGCCAGACCGGCATGGCCTTCATCCGCTGTTGAAGCACCGGCAGGCTGCGGGCCAGAAAGGCGCGTAGTGCCAGCCAGTTTTCCCGCCCGGCCCCATCAATGGTGGCCGGGTCCGCCGTGAAATAGCCTTGCAACAGTCCGCGCCAAGCGCTGGCCGTCAGGCTGCCGCCGGCCAGCGCTCGCTCTATCTCGGTCAGCAGGGCCTTGCATTGTGGTCGCGTCAGCAGCGCCCCTGTCGGCAGCGGCTCCGTCAGCCCCCAGCATAGATGCCGCAGCGTGCCCGCAACCGTCCCGTGGCTCAGAAAGGCCGTCAGGGCCTGCAGCACCTTGTTCGCCCTGGCCCGCTGCTGCTGATCCGACGCTTGTCCGCGCAGCAGCCGTTCAGCAACAGCCGCCATTTGGTCGGGCCGCCCCAGGCGGGGCGGGTTCTGCTGTAATCGGGCCAGCGATTGTTCCAGATGGCGCTTCAACGCGGCGATGGTCATGGCGTCAGATCCGGCATTGTCCCAAGGGAACATCCAGCAGTGCCGGTGCCTCCGGCCTCTCCCGCACTGTCCGGAAATCCAGCCGCAGCTCGACCCGGCGGCTTTCCTCGTCCGTGGTGCGGGTGGAGTTGGAGGAGAAGCCACCCACAAGGAACAGCCGCCGCACCGCCTGTTTCTGCGCATCGGTCAGTTCGGCCCCGCCGGGGGCCAACAGGTTGCAGACCACGCTTTCCGCCCGCATCAGGCTGAGATGCAGGTTATGCAGATAGGTGCCGCGCGGATCGGTAAAACCCTCCACAACCACCCGCTTGAACCAGCGGCGGCCATCCTCGCTTTCTGCCATGTTCAAGATTTCCGGTGCGAACCGCCGCAGCCGTTCCGCGCCCGGCGTGCCGATCCGGTGGTCGTTGCTGGCAAAGCGTGCGGCCTCGCCAAACTCGATCACCACCCGGTCGCGGCTGCCGGTGACCGACACATCGCCATGTTTGGCCGCCGCTTCCTGCAGGGAGCTGACGATCCGGTCGATGGCGTCGGCCCGTTCGGCCTCCTCCATCTGTACATCGCGCAGTTTCTGCGTCACCGACAGAAGCGAAATGGCCATCACCACCAGGAACAGCACCATCAAGGCCGTCATCAGGTCAGAAAAGCTGATCCAGAACGGCTTTTCGGCTTCATCCTTCGACCTTTTGGAAAGAACGATCCGACCCAGCATCACCGCCCCTCCCGATCAGTTGGACACCCGGACACGAAAATTCTCCAGCACGTCCGCCAGTTCCTGAATCTCGCTATCCAGCATCCCGACGGCCTTGGACAGGGACACATCGAACTCGCTGCGGCTCCTGTCCAGGCTCCTGGTCATAGAGGTGCCAAAATCATCGAAGGCTTTGCCCAGGACGCTGGTGATCTCGTCCAGATACTCGCGGGCCTGGGTCTGGCTTTCGCTGAATCTGGCCACCAGCCGTTCCATGTCGGTGACCAGGGTCCGGCTCAAACCGGCCCGCTGATCGGCTTCCTGCACCGTGGTGCGCAGGGTTTCGGCCATGGCCTCCAGGCTGCCACGCGTCTGGGCATAGGCGGTGATGGTGTCGCGCATTGTGTCGGCGGTTGCTTCCAGGCCCTTGGCCACTGTCGAAACCCGCTCAAACAGCTCGCCACCCTTCGCCACAGCGCCGGTGACAGTGTCGCCGGCGGTCGCAAAACCTTCCGCTGCCTTGCGCATGGTTTCGGCCCCCCGGTTCATGCCGTTAATGGCTTCCATGGAGGTCTGATTCAGCCGGCCGATATTCTCTCGCAGGCTGTCGGCGGCCCCCTTGCTGCTGTCGATCAGAACCGCCAGCCGGGCCTCCAATGCCTCCAGAAGCTGCTGGCTGCGTTCATCATTGGCGCGCTGGCTGTCGGAAAGGCTGCCCAGCGTCGTATCCAAGGCACCTTGAACCTTGGCCAGGGTCGCGGACAGTTCATCGCCATAGCGGTTGGCGGTGTGCTGGCTGGCGCTTCGCACTTCATCCAGAAGGGACGTCATCGCTTCGCGTAGGCGCTGGGCCTCTTCGTCGCCGCTGGCGGCAAGATGGCGGCGCTGTTCGGCCATGTCGGCCATCATCTGGCCGACGGCATCCTTGATCCCGGCGATGGCGTCACCTAGGCGCTGCTGCATTTCCTCCTGTCCGCCGCTGATCTGGCCCTGCATAGAGGTGACGGCGCGGTCAAGGGCTTCGGCCATGCGGGTTTGTCTTGCCTCTGCCTCGGCCATCATGCTGGCCAACTGATCGGACATGCTGCGGCTGGCAGTGTCGCCGGCCTGCGACAACTCGCTGACCAGACGGCCAAAGCCGGCCTGCATCTCCCGCATCGAACCCGCGCTCTCGGTCAGCATGGCGGCCAGCCCCTTCATCTGGTCGCCCATTGTGTCTTCCAGCTTTGCCATGAAAGCCGTCATCAGGTTCTCAAGCATGCCATGGACGGCGTCGCCCTGCTTGCCGCTGGCCACCTCCACAACACTGGCGATCTTGTCCAGCGGGGCCTGAAGGCTGCCGGCGATGCTGTCGCCGATCTGGCTGGCCATGGCAGCGCTGGCCTGATGCGTGGCCTGTACCTGCCGTTCCGTCAACTCAGTCAGCAGATGCTTCAAGTCCTCGACAAGGCTGTCTTTCAACTGCCTTGAATGGGTGGCCCCTTCCTCCGACGATCGCACCAGTTGCGCCAGATATTCCTCACCGGCACCCGCCTCATACAGCCCGTCAATGGTCTGGACCAGCTTATCCAGGCAATTATGGTTCCAGTTAACGAGGCCCTTTTCGATCAAGGTCACCAGCATCGCCGCGATGATGGCAATGGCCGACGCGATGAAGGCTTCCTTGACGCTGTAGATCAGTTTGTCCAGCGCCGCTGTCAGCATCGCCGGATCGTCCAGCTTCAGGTTGAACTCCTGCAAGCCGGAGATCAGTCCGATGAACGTGCCGATGATCCCCACCCCTGTAAGTATGCCGGGAAGATGCCGGAAAAACTCCGCATGGGTACGGCCGTCAATAATAGTAGCGGCGTTGAAATAGACCTCTGCCGGGACAGTCGCCCGGATACGGTACAGCCGTTTTTCACCATCGACGTTGGTGAATTGTTCATGCAGCGTTTCGGCATATTCATTCCAGCGATGGTTGAAATGGCCGAATGGCTGGAAGACATCGGACATTGCACCCTTAGTCAGGGGGGGCGACGTCGCCTTGGCGGCATTGATTCGCGAAGACAATCTATACAGGTCAACGAGCGACCAAATTGCTGGGAGCGCATAGAAGATAAAGAAAATGAACAACAAAAGCAGAACAGTGATCCATACAAAGCCAAACTGATAACCCCCAACCGTTACATGGAATGACGCTAACCACGAAAACACGCAGGCCTCCGATCCGATTCTAACCAGATAAAGCTAATCGTGGCATCTTACCCTTTGGCGGTTGAAGTTGGGCAGGGTAAACGTGCAGCATCTGCAATTTTTCAGTGCTGGCTCTGCCTCCTTGCACGTCTGCTGGCAATTGCTGCATCATCCTTATCCAACCAACAGCGTTCGGTCCCTGCTGCCTTGACTGTTCCCCAAACCCCCAATTTCGCGTTTCTGGCTGTGCATTCGGCTCAGTTGGTGCGGCTGGGCGCGGTGGCGGAGCGGAATTTCGTGGAAGATCCGTCCACGACGCTGGTGAAGCTGCGGCAGTTTGGGGAACTGATGGCGCAGCTTCTGGCCGCCCGCGCCCGTATCCTGGGCACAACCGAAGAGCCGCAGGTGGAGCGGCTGCGGCGTCTGGCTGACCGGGGCGTCCTGCCCCGGCAGGTTGCAGACCTGTTTCATCAGTTGCGCCGGGCGGGGAATGCCGCTGTTCACGCTCTGGATGGCGACCATCAGCAGGCGCTGGCCCACCTGAAGATCGCGCATCAACTGGCCATCTGGTTTCACCGCTCCCTGGGTGATCGCGCGTTCCAGCCCGGTCCTTTTGTACCGCCACCCGACCCGCGCGCCGAAACCGCCGCCTTGCAGCGGGAACTGGAACGGCTGCGGGCCGAGGTGGCGGCCAGCCGCAGTACCGCCGAGAAGGCGCAGGCCGAAGCAGAAGCCGCCGCGCAAGCCCGGCTGAGCGCCGAGGAACGTGCCCTGGTAGCGGAGGAAGCGCGCGCGCAGCTGGCGGCTTTGGCGGCGGAGGCGGAGGCTGGACGGCAGGCTGCGTTGGAACAGGCGCTGTCCCTGCAGGCGGCCACTGCCGCCGCCGATACCCCGGCCCTGGCCGAAGCAGCGGAGGCGGCGGCCCGCGAACTGTCGCTGGATGAGTTTGAAACCCGCAAGCTGATCGACGCGCAACTGGCGGAAGCGGGGTGGGAGGTGGATACCGCCAGCCTGACCCATGCCGCCGGCGCCCGCCCCGCGCGCGGAGCCAACCGGGCTATTGCCGAATGGCCGACGGCGGACGGCCCCGCCGATTATGTGCTGTTCGCGGGCCTGACGCCGCTGGCCGTGGTGGAGGCCAAGCGCCGGGCGTCCGATGTGCCCGGTGCCCTGGTTCAGGCCGCGCGGTATAGCAGCCATTTCCGGGTGCAGGGGGAGGAGGTTCCGGTCACCGGCGGCCCCTGGGATGGGCATCATATCCCGTTCCTGTTCGCCACCAACGGCCGGGCCTTTCTGCCGCAACTGCGCACCGCCAGCGGCATCTGGTTCCGCGACGCAAGGCGGGCGGAGAATGCGGCCCGTCCCTTGGAGGGCTGGTACAGTCCGCAGGGACTGCTGGACCTTGCGTCCATGGATGTGGCGGCGGCACAGGCGGATCTGGCGCGCCAGAGTTTCACCTATAATTTCGGCCTGCGGGATTATCAGGTGCGGGCCATCCAGGCGGTGGAGCGCAATTTGGCGGCAGGACGGCGCAGCCTGTTGGTCGCCATGGCCACGGGCACGGGCAAGACCAAGACCTGCATTGCCATGCTGTACCGGCTGCTGGCCGCCAACCGCTTCCGCCGCATCCTGTTCCTGGTGGATCGGACGGCCCTGGGCGAACAGGCCGAAGGTGCGTTCCGCGACACCCGCATCGTGCAGATGCAGCCCTTCGCCGATATTTTTGAGGTGAAGGCCATCGGCGACACTGTGCCTGACGCCAGCACCAAGGTGCATATCGCCACGGTCCAGGCCATGGTGAAGCGCATCATGTTTGCCCCCGAGGGCAGCAGCCCGCCGCCCGTGGACCAGTATGACTGCATCATCGTCGATGAATGCCATCGCGGCTATCTGTTGGACCGGGAGGCGACGGATGAGGAATTATCGTTCCGTAATGAGAATGATTACCGGTCCAAATATAAGGCAGTCCTGGATCGTTTTGATGCCGTGCGTATTGGCCTGACCGCCACGCCCGCCCTGCACACCACGGACATCTTCGGCCCCCCTGTCTTCCGCTACAGTTTGCGTGAAGCGGTGATTGATGGCTGGCTGGTGGATCATGAGCCGCCGCAACAGGTGCTGACCCAATTGCGTGACAGCGGCATCCATTGGCAGGCCGGTGACACGGTCGGCATGTTCGACCGGGAGGCGGGCACCCTGACCGACCATGAATTGCCGGACGATCTGGGGTTCGAGGTGGAGCAGTTCAACCGCCAGGTCATTACCCGGCCCTATAATGCTGCCGTGGCACAGGCGCTGGCCGAACATGTCGATCCGGCCCTTCCCGGCAAGACCCTGGTCTTCGCCGCCACCGACCAACATGCCGATATCCTGGTCGATGAAATCCGCACCGCCCTGCGCGCCCGCTATGGCGGGTTGGAGGAAGCGGCGGTGGAGAAGATCACCGGCGCGGTGGACCGGCCCGGACAGCGTATCCGCGCCTTCAAGAATGAACGCCTGCCCAGCATCGTGGTGACGGTGGACCTGCTGACCACGGGCATCGATGTGCCGGAGATTGTGAACTTGGTTTTCGTGCGCAAGGTGTCCAGCCGCATTCTGTACGAACAGATGATCGGCCGCGCCACCCGCCTGTGCCCGGAGATCGGCAAGACCGCCTTTCGTATTTTCGATGCCGTTGGTCTGTACCGCGACATGCAGGCGGTCAGCGCCGTGAAGCCGGTGGTGGCCAATCCGAACATCCGGTTCGGGCAGTTGCTGGAGGAATTGACCGAAACGGTGGGCATGGCCGCGACCACGCCAGAACCCCTGCCCGGTACAGAGGGCGGCATGGCAGAAGAGGGTGAGGGCTTCGACAGCGGCCCGCCGCCTGGCATCGATCCCGAGGCGCAGCATCGGACGGAGAAGGCCCGCTACCTGTTGGACCAGATCATCGCCAAGATGCAGCGTCGCCGTCGCCGGTATGAGGGGGAGGAGGCGCGGGCCGAACGGTTCAACCATCTGGCCGGCGGCCTGACGCCGACGGCGCTGGTCGATCGTCTGCGCCACGCCACACCGGTGGAGGCGGCACAGATGCTGTCCGGCCTGACGCCCCTGATCGATTGGCTGGACCGGGCAGGGGAGATGGGACCGGTGCGCCTGCCCGTGTCGGACCATGAAGACACCTATCTGGGCATGGCCCAGGGCTATGGCCCCGGCTTCACCCGGCCGGAGGATTACCTGTCGGCGTTTGAGAATTTCCTGAAGACCCAGATCAACGCCATCCCGGCCCTGACCATCATCGCCCAACGCCCGCGCGACCTGACCCGCGCACAGTTGCGGGAGATACGGTTACTGCTGGAGGAAAAGGGCTTCAAGGAAGCCGACCTGCGCGCCGCCTTCCGCGATGCCCGCCATGTCGACGTCGCCGCCGGTATCATCGGCTATATCCGGCAAGCCGCCTTGGGCGACCCGCTGATCCCCTATGAGATGCGGGTGGACCGGGTCTTGGCGGCAATCCTGGCCGAACGGGCGTGGACAACGGTACAACGGCAATGGCTGGAGCGGATTGCGCTTCAAATGAAGCGAGAAGTGGTGGTAGACCGCGAGAGCTTGGATACGGGGCAGTTCAAGGCCACCGGGGGTGGATTTGCGCGGCTGGATAGGGTGTTTGGGGGCGAGTTGCTGAATGTTCTCTCCCGGATGGTAAACGGCTTGTGGCAACAGGCAGGCTGATATGGCTGTAAAATTTAACACAAAACTGATGAGTGAGCAGAAGGACTGCTGGGCCAGCTTCATGGCTTTCATTGGCAAGCGTGAAACTTCCAACTGGATGTTCAGGGGGCAGGGGGCCGTGTCATGGCCCCTTCGTCCGAAGGTTGGGCGGGCGCAATCCTGTCCAGTGGGCAAATACAATCCCCTGTATGAAAAACGCATTTTCGATACGTTTAAGCGGCGGGCGCGGGGCTATGGCAATATCAGCGTCGCCAGTGACTGGGAAATGCTGGCTATCGCCCAGCACCATGGCCTGCCGACCCGCTTACTGGACTGGACCAGCAACCCCTTGGTCGCAGCCTATTTTGCTGTCAAGTCGCACGATGATGCTGGATTGACGGAGGCGGCGGCCATTCACGCTATCAAGATCGGTAAGGCACTGATCCTGCGGACGGAAGACGAACCGGATCCGTTTCTGGTCGAGGATGTGAAGTTCGTCGTCCCGTCGACCAGCGATGCCCGCCTCGTTTCGCAACGGGGCTTTTTCACCATACATGGCAAACCGGACGAGGATTGGCCTCTCACCAAGATGGAGGAGAACCGCTTCGAGATTCCGCCCCAACATGTCCCTTATTTCCGCAAAAAGCTCTTCTATCTTGGTATTGACCCCTCCCATATAATGGCGGACCTGGACGGTCTCTGTGAAACGCTGAGCTGGCAATATCGGCGCGGCATCGCTGTCGGCGACGTCAGCTACTGAGGAGGGCATGATGACCACGGGCGACCAAACAGCGGCGCGGCGGCAGGCCATCCGTGCCAAGATCGAATCCCTGGATTTGCGCTTGTTCCCGGCCTGGTCGGAAATGGCCGAGCTGTCTGGTGACACTGTCATTGATCTGGTCGAAATATTTGATGATGAAATCATCTGGGATGGCGAGAAATTCTCAATACTTGTTAACGTCTATGTGACCTTGTCGTACCCGGATGATGAGATGAGTGACGTCTTCCCGGCAACGATAGAAGGTCACATGAAATCCGGATCGGTGATGATTGATCGGGTAACCTTCGATACATCTTCATTTTATTATTCACACGGCATTAAACGGGCGCAATGAATACCAATGACATCGTTGCAAAACTCTGGAACCTCTGCAATGTCCTGCGCGATGACGGCATCACCTATCATCAGTATGTGACAGAGCTGACCTATCTGCTGTTCCTGAAAATGGCGGAGGAGACGGGGGCGGAGGAGGGCAAGCATGCGCCCAACATTCCGCCCGGCCTGCGCTGGGCGGACCTGAAGCGGCAGACGGGGACGGAGCAGCTTAATTTCTACCGGCAGATGCTGATCCGCCTGGGGTCGGAGGGCAGTGAGCGGGTGCAGGAGATTTATGCCAATGCGCAGACCTTCCTGAAACGCCCGACCAACCTGAAAACGCTGGTCGACAGTCTGGATGGGCTGGACTGGTACTCCGCCCGCACAGAGGGGCTGGGCGATCTGTATGAAGGGTTGTTGCAGAAGAACGCGGAGGAGAAGAAGTCCGGGGCCGGGCAATATTTCACCCCGCGTTGCCTGATTGACAGCATGGTGGCCCTGATGCGGCCACAGGCGGGGGAGGTGGTGCAGGACCCCGCCGCCGGCACCGGCGGCTTCCTGATTGCCGCCGACCGGTACATCAAGGGCCAGACGGATGATCTGTTCACCCTGCCCGAATCCATGCAGTATTTTCAGCGGGTGCGCGCCTTTCAGGGGCTGGAACTGGTGCAGGATGCCCAGCGTCTGGGCCTGATGAACCTGATCCTGCATGGGATTGAAGGGCCGGTGCATGTGGGCGATGCCCTGTCGCCAGATGGATCGGCGCTGGAACGGGCCGACCTGATCCTGACCAACCCGCCCTTTGGCACCAAGAAGGGCGGGGGCCTGCCCACACGCGATGACCTGACCTTTCCCACCAGCAATAAACAGCTTTGTTTCTTGCAGCATATCTATCGCGGGGTGAAGCCCGGCGGGCGCGCTGCCGTGGTGTTGCCCGATAATGTGTTGTTTGAGGATGGGGTGGGCCGCGATGTGCGCCGCGACCTGATGGAAAAATGCGACCTGCATACCATCCTGCGCCTGCCCACCGGCATTTTCTATGCCCAGGGGGTGAAGACCAATGTGCTGTTCTTCACCCGTGGCCGCAGCGACCGGGGCAATACACAGACCACCTGGATTTATGACATGCGGACGGGTCAGCCGCCCTTTGGCAAGACCCGCCCCCTGACACGGGCGCATTTCGCGGCGTTCGAGGAAGCCTATGGCCCCGACCCGCATGGCCAATCCCCGCGCGTGGATGATGGCGAAACCGCCCGCTTCCGCCCCTTCACCCGCGACCAGATCGCGGCACGCGGCGACAATCTGGACATCACCTGGCTGCGCGAGGAAGGCAGCGGCAGCGAAGACCTGCCCCCACCCGAAACCCTGGCCGCCGAGATCATCGACCAGTTGCGCACCGCACTGGAAGAGATGGAAGAACTGGCCGCCCTGCTGGAACCGGAGAGTGCGGGGGCGGGGGAATGAGTGCCATTTGCGTTGAGTTGAAGGAGGTCATGCCAGGGTCATCACTTGCTCGGCTAACCCGAGTAAAGTCACGCCGAAGCCGAACCTCCATCCTCGTTAATGAAGATGTTTTGGCACTCGGTCAAGTCTGCCCGATGGCGTTTGTGATGGCGCAGGAGACATGGGCATGAACTGGGAATTGCCGCCGGGGTGGGTTGAGGTTGAGTTGGGGGAGCTATCTAGTCAAATTGATTACGGCTATACAGCATCAGCTAAAACCGCTGATGTGGGGCCGAAGTTTATTCGTATTACCGACATACAAGATGGTAATGTTGATTGGTCTGCTGTTCCATATTGCGAGTGCGAAAACATTGCCCGTTTTGGAGTTCGGCAAAATGATATTCTCTTTGCGAGAACCGGTGCAACTACCGGCAAGTCATATTTAATAGACTTTGAGCCACCACCTTCAGTATTCGCATCATATCTAATTCGTGTTCGTCCGACTTCTGGGGTTTCTCCCCATTATTTGTCGCTTTATATGAAGTCTCCTTCGTACTGGAGCCAGATCGCTAGTGATAGCAAGGGGACGGCGCAGCCAGGGGTCAATGCGAGCGTTTTGGCTCAGCTCACCGTCCCCCTGCCACCGCTGCCCGAACAACATCGGATCGTGGAGCGGATAGAGGCGTTGTTGGCCAAGGGTGCGCGGGCCAAGGCGGCTTTGGACGCCCTGCCCCCCCTGCTCGACCGCTACCGCCAATCCCTCCTCGCCGCCGCCTTCCGGGGGGATTTGACGGCGGATTGGCGGGCGGCGAATGAGGATTCCGCAGTTTATGAATTGAATGGCGAAGTTAATGACGCTGATTTGCGGACGGCATCGGAGGGAATCGAATCAGGACTGCCCCTAATTCCTGATTCTTGGGTTTGGGTGAGACTGCCTGCCCTCGGCGAGTTGGGGCGAGGGAAGTCGAAGCATCGCCCCAGAAATGATCCGCAGCTTTTTGGTGGCCCTTATCCGTTCTTACAGACGGGTGAAGTGGCCGCATCGGGCGGGTTGGTGACGTCCTATACTCAGACATATAGCGAATTCGGGCTTCGTCAAAGCAAACTTTGGCCTCGTGGGACATTATGTATCACCATCGCTGCAAATATTGCTGAGACAGGAATCCTGAATTTTAGTGCCTGTTTTCCGGATAGCGTGGTCGGATTTTTCCCCAGAAAAGATACAATTCTGGTTGGTCTAGTGGAGTTTTTCATCAGAACTGCCAAAGCTGATCTTGAGCGTTTTGCTCCTGCAACAGCTCAGAAGAACATCAATCTGGAAGTTTTGAGTAACGTCTTTGTTCCCGTTCCGCCCATGGCAGAACAACACCTCCTACTGAATGCGATTCAGTATGGGATGGAACGAATGGCGAAGCTGGAATCTACTATCGAGAGAACCACCTCCCAACACACCACCCTCACCCAATCCATCCTCGCCAAAGCCTTCCGCGGCGAACTGGTCCCCCAGGACCCGGCGGATGAAGCGGCGTCGGTGCTGTTGGAACGTATCCGGGCGGAGCGGGTGCAAATGCCGAAGCGATCGCGGCGTGGGAAAGTTCAGTGAAATTTTGTCTTGCATTGAAACGGCCTGGCTTCTGTATCCATATGGACGCGACCTACCGATAATTTCAGCGACTGTGCTACCCGATGATAAATATGATCGAATGTTCAAGGAGATGTGATGGAATTGCTGATCGGCTTTCTGCTTGGTGTCGTTGGTTCTGCTATTGCTGGCGCATGGGTGCAGCCGTTGCTCTCCAGCGTGCCCGCCGGGTGGATGATTCGCGTATTGGCACGAAGTCGCGATAAATGGCGTGGCCCTCTTACAGGGAATTGGTCGCAAAAGTGGGAAATAAGGGGTAGTGAAAGCTGGCCAGACGAAAATATTTCTGATATGGAAATTTATCAATTTCGTCAATGGGTAGTGGGGTATTGGCATTCAATTAGTAAAAATGGAAGGAGTAGTAAATACAGTCTGGTTGGGGTGGTGCATAGGGAAAGCTATATCGTCGGAACATGGTCTGATGTGGATGGATTAGGTTATATGGGTGGATTCATGGTCAAAATAAATCCGTCAAAAGATTGCTGCGAAGGTCGATATGTCGGTCATAGGACAAGCGGCACTATCGAAGCTCATGATTGGCAGTGGGTGTCTGTGGATTGACTAATTTTGGTAGAAGCAATTAGAGGCTTATGGACCCCATGCCTGACCTGAAACTCTTCCGCCTCTCCCCCGCCGGCCCCACAGAACTGACCGCCAAGGCGGCGCAGGTGGAGAAATCGCTGCAGGTGCTGTTCGAGGCGAACCTGGAAGGCTTGCTGGGCGTGCGGTTCCTGGCGTCGGAATATGGGACGGGAAAGGTGCATGGCGGGCGGATTGATACGCTGGGCCTGGATGAGAATGGCTGCCCGGTCATCATTGAGTATAAGCGGGCGCTGAACGAGAATGTCATCAACCAGGGCCTGTTCTATCTGGAATGGCTGTTGGACCACCGCAAGGAATTCCAGTGGCTGGTGATGGAAAGGCTGGGGGCGGACGCCGCCAAGGCGGTGGACTGGTCGGGCCCGCGCCTGCTGTGCATCGCTGGCGACTTCACCCGCTATGACGAACATGCGGTGAAGCAGATCAACCGCAATATCGAACTGATCCGCTATCGCCATTATGGCGATGACCTGTTGCTGCTGGAACTGGTCAATGCCACGCAGGCCGCGTTGCCCGTCGCCGCTACGGCGGCACCCCCGTTGACGGAAACGGCACCTCTGGCGGGTGGGGCAGCGGCAGGGGCGGTGAGGAGCATCGCCTATCGCGTCGCCAAACTGTCTCCGCCCGCGGCGGATCTGTATGAGGCGGTGCGGGCCCATCTGCTGGCGCTGGGCGATGATGTGCAGGTGAAGGAGCTGATGCATTACATCGCCTTCAAACGCCTGCGCAATTTCTGCTGTCTGGAGGCGTTTCCCAGCTATGGTACGACGGTTCTGTACCTGAAACTGAACCCCGACAGTGTGGTGCTGGAACCCGGCTTCACCCGCGACATGCGCGCCGTCGGCCATTATGGCACCGGCGATGTGGAGGTGATCTTGTCCAGCCTGGATGATCTGCGCAAAGCCGAACCTCTGATCCAACGTGCCTATGAGGGCGGGTGAGGTCAGGCCCCGAACAGGTGATCGGCCAGCAGGCGGCGGATGCCATCTGCCAGGGCCGCATCCTCCCCCGGCAGGGCACTAATGGCCGACAGGCCGGGGCCAAAGCAACGGGTGGGGCCGGGATAAAGGATAGTCGCATGGCGCACGATGCGGCCGCCATCGGCATGGATGATGGCGTCACGATAGGCGTGCATTTTGTCGATATCCGCCTTCTGCGGACCGTTGCCATCATCCCGCTTGTATTTCGGATCAAAGATCATCAGGCGGGGCCGGGTGCCAGGGGCCGTGCATTCCAGCACCAGATCGGGCCTCTGCGTGAAACTGACGCTCTGCCATAGGCCCCGGTCGGTGAAGGGGCGTTGTTGGGTCAGGTCGATGCGCCGCCCATCGGCATGGGCCAGGGCCACGGCACTGCCCCCGCCGGGCGACAGCGCCACCAGCAGGCACCCCGGCACGGGGCGGACAAGGCCCTGTGCCACCACCTGTAACCCCTGTTCCAATGCCGCATCAATCACGGTCTGGATGACGGACAGGCACCCCCACAGCTCGTAGAGGGCCGGCACATCCTTCAGGCCCGTATCCAGGACGCTGTCGGCTAATTGCACCGTCAACCCGTCGGTCAGTTGCCCACAGCGACAGGACACGCGCATAATCAGGCCGGTGGATCATCACGTGGCTGATCTGCGTCGGCAGATGCGCCAACGGCCCGACCCCATCCAGGAACCGGGCCCGACGGCGTGCATCCGCCAGGGTCTGGATCAGGGCCTTACAACGCTCTTCCTCCGGGGCAAGACGTGGCGACAGGCGGGCAGCCGCCGGGTGACCATGTCATGCAGATGGCGAAGCAGCCGGTTCTCCGGCACGTCGCAGGTCGTCTCCACCCGTCGGTCCTGGATGCGCAGGGGGGTGCCGTCATCATCAGGCTTGTGGTCCCGATAAAGGGCCTCGCGCAATTGCCGGGGACCGATGCGCCGCGCCCGCGCCGTGGGCATGTCCCACAGCACCTCTTTCAATTGTTGATGCGGGTCCTGCGCGATCCGGCACAGCAGGCGGGCCAGCCCGCCGCCGCGCCCGTCGGGTTTGGCGGTTGGTTGCCGACTAGGGACTGTGGGGATTCACAAAGGGGTCTGGATGTGATTCAAGCTCTGGATGGATAGGAATCTTCTGACGGACGCCCAATGGGCGAAGATGGAGCCGTACTGCCTTGGCAAGCGCACCGGCCCTGGCCGGAGCGGTCGAGACAACCGGCTGTTCATGGAAGGAACTCGATCAACGCGGTGCCAAAGTCGTCATCTCCCAACATTCCAGGCGAAAGCAGAAGCTCGACATCGACGCCGACATCTAAAAATGGCGGCACCTCATCGAGAACTTCTTCTGCAAACTCAAGGAGTTCAAGCGCATCGCCATGAGAGCTTGCAAAACAGACAAAAGCTTCGAAGCCATGATCTATCTCGCCGCTGCTGTCATCAATTCGCGCCGAATCCCCACAGACCCTAGTGCACTGGCCCGGATCCAAGTTTAACCTATTGAAATATCGAGGGACGCCGGTCGACAGAGGCGAATCCCCTGTCAGAGTTGATGCGCTAGACTATCCATCAGAGTGCTTGATCACTTGATACCTGTTTGACGGAGAGCAAAACAAGTTAATCCAGGGCCAAGGGTCAGGAAGTGGACGGCTCCTGGCTTGGTGTTCCGACTGCCGGGGCTGTGGATATCAATGAGAAACGCCTTTTCAAGACCCAACAGTCGGGCTGCCGCCCAGGGCGCGATAGAGGGTTGCCTCGTTGCGTAGCCGGGTCAGGCGATTGTCGATCAGCGCATTTTCCGACTGGCGGGTGCGTTCCTGTGCATCCAGAAGGGTGCGCAGCGGGATGCTGCCAGCCCGCAATTGCACCTCGTAGAGCGCCTGTACCTGCCGTTGCAGGGCTAATGAACGGGACAGGTGCTGTTCTTGACGCATCAGCGTTTCGCGTGCCGACAGGCCCGTCACCACCTCTGACAAGGCGGTCAGCACCGTTCCTTGGAAGCCGGCGACTGCCGCTTGATATTGCACTTCCGACACCTGCAGGGTGAGACCCATCTGCTTCAGGTTCAGGAAGGGCAGGGCGATCTGGCTGGCCAGCGATCCGATTGGATTGGACAGGATGTCAGCCAGTGCCTGCCCGCCGGTGCCCAGGCTGCCGGACAGGCTGAGGGTGGGGAAATAACTGGCTTTCTTCTCATCGGTGCTGCGCAGGGTGGCCCGCAAGCGCAATTCCGCCGCCCGCAGGTCCGGACGGCGGGAAAGCAGGCTGGCGGGCAGGCCGGGGGCCAAGGCCGGAATGCTGCCTTCCGGCAAAATCTGTGGTTCCGGCACGGGGCTGGCGGCACCGTTAAGGAGCACGGCCAGGGCGGCGCGCTGGCTGTCCCGTTCCCGTTCCAGGGCGGCAAGGGTCGAAAGCTGACTTTCGATGGTCTGTTCGACCTGCAACCTGTCCAACTCCGACGCGGTACGGGCTCGCAACATGGTGGCCACGATGTCGCGCGTGCGATAGGTGGTTTCCAGGCTGGCCCGCGCACTGGCGATGGAATGGTTGGCATGGGCTAGTTGCCACCAAGTGGAAAGCGTGGCCGCGATCACGGTCAGGCGTGCTGCTTCCACATCTTCCGCCGAGGCCATGGCCTCCATGCCGGCGGCGGCACGGTTGGCGGCAATGCGCCCCCACAGATCCACATCATAGGAGAGGCTTAGATTGGTGCTGGCATTGTTACGCGCCGTGCCGGCCCCGGATAGCGGCATGGTGCGTCCGGCCCCTAGTGAACCCGACAGGGTGGGAATGGCAGCCACGTCCGCCAGTCCGGCATTCAACAGGGCGATGCGGGCTTTCAGGGCCGCGCTGAAAATATCATTATTGGCCGACAGCACCACCGGCACCACCGCATCCAGTCCCTTGTCACCAAAGGCCGACCACCATATGTCGGTCGCCTGGCTATCTGCTGCCTGTTTGCCAGCATTCTGGCCATTCTGCCAATCTAGTCCACCCGGCAGGGGTGGGCGTTGATATTCCGCCGGTTTGGTCAAACAGCCGGTCAGCACCAAGGGTACAATCAGGCAGGGCAAAAGGGTGGCGCGCATCTTGATGTCAATCCCGCGACAGGGCATCAACCGGGTCCAGCCGCGCGGCCTTGCGCGCTGGCAGGAAACCGAAGATTAAGCCAATCAGCATGGTGGAAAGCAGGGCCAGCAGGATGGCACCGGGGGTAATGATCAGCGACAGGCCGAACTGCATCGCGTTGAACAGGGCCGACAGGCCGAAGGCGATGCCCAGCCCCGCCGCACCACCCACCATGCAGACGGCCACGGCTTCGATCAGGAACTGAATCATGATGTCGGATTGGCGGGCACCGACCGCCATGCGCAGGCCGATTTCCCGCGTGCGTTCCGTCACCGCGATCAACATGATGTTCATCACCCCGATCCCCCCGACCACCAGGGCCACACCAGCCAACGCCGATATCATCAGCGCAAACATGGATGTGGTGCGTTCGATGGATTTGCGGATTTGGTCGCTGTTGAAAATATTGAAATCCCGGCTGCCGTGCCGCCGTTCCAGCAACTCGCCCAGGGCCTTTTCGGCCAACTTGCTGTCCACCCCGTTCTTCAAACGCACGGTGATGGCAGACAGGTTGCTGTCACCGGTCAGGCGGGTACGCAAGGCGGTATGGGGCATGTAGCCCATGCCGTTGCTGCCCCGCATATGCTCCGCTTCCACAATGCCAACCACGGTGGCCGGTGCCTTGCCCGCCAGGATGATCCGTCCGATCGGGTCACCACCATCCTTGAACAGGCTTTCCGCCGTCTTGTCCGCCAGCACGATGCTGGGGCGCACGCGATTGAGATCGTCGGCGGTCAATAGCCGTCCGGCCTTCAACTTCATTGCGTTGACGCGGAAATAGTCCAGCCCCACGCCCTGGATCTGCATATTGATCGATCTGGATGCGTAACGCGCAATGACAGAGCCGGCCATTTCTGGTGTCACCCCATCGGTGTAGGGTTGGGCCGCCAAGGCATCCGCATCTTCCAATGTCAGTTTTGACAGGCGGGCCGCATTCATGTCCCCCATATCCCGACCGCGATAGATGGTCAGGGTATTGGTGCCAAGTCCGCTCAATTCTTCCGTAACGCGCCGCTGGGCCCCTTCGCCAAGCCCCACCACCGCCACCACGGCGGTGATGCCGATGACAATGCCCAGAACAGTCAGGGCGGTGCGCAGTTTCTGGGCGGCCATGGCCCGCAGCGACATCGATATGGCACCAATGATGCTGAATCCGATGGCTGCCAAAGGGCGGAAGGGGCTTTCCGCTTTATGCGGTGTCGACACCGGAATGACACGCTTTTCCGCCGGTCGCCGGCTGTCGGACAGAATGCGACCATCGGCGATTTCCACCACGCGATCAGCATGGGCCGCCACACCATGATCATGGGTGACGATGATGACGGTGCGTCCCTCTGCGTTCAGTTCCTTCAACAAGGCCAGTACGGTTTCGCCGGTGCGGCTGTCCAGCGCGCCGGTTGGTTCATCGGCCAGGATGATGCCGCCGCCATTCATCAAGGCCCGACCGATGGCCACCCGCTGCTGCTGGCCCCCGGAAAGCTGGTTGGGCCGATGGGACAAACGATCCCCCAGCCCCAACCGGGCCAGAATGGCCTTGGCGCGCCCATGCCGGCTATCCGAACGTTCGCCCGTGTAAATTGCGGGCAGTTCCACATTGCCCGCCGCCGTCAGCCCGGAAATCAGGTGATAGCGTTGAAAGACAAAGCCGAAATGTTCCCGCCGCAGCCGGGCCAAGCCGTCGGGGCTGAGCGTGGATACATCCTCCCCCCCGACACAATATTGCCCCCCGCTGGGCCGATCCAGGCAGCCCAAGATATTCATCAAGGTGGATTTGCCGGAACCTGATGTTCCGACAATGGCCAGCATTTCCCCCGGCTCGATTACCAGATCGATACCGCCCAAGGCGGCCACGGTTTCTGCACCGGTTTGGTACAGGCGGGTGATGCCGGACAGCTCCAGCCTTGCCGTCATTCCGCCCCCGCGGGGTCAGCCATCGGCATGTCCATGCCGGTTGACAGCAACAATACATCGCCTTCCTTCAAGCCTTCCACGATCTGGCTTTCCACTTGGCTGACCAGACCCAGCTTGACCTTGCGTTCCACGGGCTTGCCGTCGGCCCCGCGCACCATGGCGCGGTAAAGCCCCTGCTCGTCGGGGCCGGTAAAGGCGCTGAGCGGTGCAATCAGGGCGTTTTCCGCTGATTGTGTGGTGATATGCACCTCTGCCGTCATCATGGGCATCAAGCTGCCACCCTGGTTGGGCGCGTCGAACAGCACGTTGAAATAGACCGCCTGCCCGGTGCTGCCTTGGCTGCTGGCGCTGCTGAGCCCTTCCTGGCCAGCGGTCAGGATGGAGGTTGGGGCCGGCTCCACCATGCGAACCGTGCTTTCGTGCCGGGTTTTGCGGTCGCCCAGCGTGTTGAACCACAGGGCCTGTCCCGGCTTGATCTTGGCGACATCGGCTTCGGAGACCTGGGCGCGCACGGTCATTGTGTCGGTATCGGCAATAACGCCAATGACGGGAATGGTCTGGGCCGCACTCAAGGTTTGACCCGGCTTTACCGCCAGGGCCAGTACCCGCCCATCCATGGGGGCCTCAATGCGGGTATAGCCCAGATTGGCCTCCGCCTTTTCCACCTCAACCGTGCTGCGGTCGATCTGTGCCTTGGATTGGGCCAGATCGGCGCGGGCGACATCGACGGCAATTTCGGCATCGTCGAAATCGGCTCCCGATCCGGCATTGCCGGTGTAAAGGGTGCGCTGGCGCTTCAACGTGCGTTCGGCCTTTTCCAACTGGTACTGGCGCGTTTTCAGCGTGGCCTCTGCCTCCGCCAGGGCAGCGCGGGCAACGCGCAGATCATTGCGTTGCTGAATGGAGTCGATTTCGGCGATCAGGTCACCCTTGGCAACCTTGTCACCCAGGGCGACATGCAGGGTCTTCAACTGCCCCGTCACCTGGGCACCCACCTGCACCAGCTTGGATGGTTCCAACGTGCCGGTGGCGGAAACTGTATCGCTGATGGCCCCGCGGCGGACAGGTGCTGTTAAATCATGGATCGGTTCCGGGCTGTGCCAAGGGCGCAAAACCAACAGGGCGGCGATTGTAAGGCCGCCTCCGCCTGCGATCAGATACTTACGCATAGTCGGATACCGACCCCACCTGTTCGTCTTTTGCAGGGATGACAACAAATGCCCGTCCCAGCAAGCGGACCGTAAATATCACAAATCTTTATTAATCTGTAAGAGAGTTTCTACTGTATTGGGGCCAATCCCGCTTCCACTTCAAGGCCGCTCGAAGAGGACTTTGAACTGATGGTGTGGATGCCCCTTCAGCTGGGGATGGTTGGTTTCCAGATTATGGTTTCCGACGCTCGTTACACTAGAGGTCCTTATGGAGGCGGCGTATTTCTGACATGCCCCCCATTTTTAGACCGCCCGTCTGGTAAATTTCCCGGGGGTATTTGCTCAGGGCAGAACGGCTGCATGGTGGCGCCGTCACAAGCGCTGCGGCCGAATTGTCCTGAGCCAAAAGCGACAAACGACGATGGGTCGGGCATTGCTGGAAAATTCGAGTAGGTGATGTCGTCGTGGGCGGATCTCGCAGATCAGGAGTTCGCGGCGGCCCTGTGATCTGGAACGCTTGCGTTGGGTTGCTGCCGTAGGCATTCTGCGACCCGCATGACAGAAGGCTGAAGAGAAGGTAAGGCGACAACCGTGCATTCGCTACGCAGCCTTATCCAGAACAACCGCTTGAGCGCCACAGCCTTTTTGCTGTTGGCACTGCTGATGAAGCTTGTGGTGCCGGCTGGATTCATGCCTGTGGCCGATAATGGACGGATGATCATCAGCATCTGTTCAGGGACGGGGCCGATGGTGCTTTCCGTTCCGGGGCAAAGCAAAACGGACGACAGCGGGCATTCCGGCAAGAGCGAACAGCCTTGCGCGTTCACCGGCTTGTCGGCTTCGTCTCTCGCGGCGGCCGATCCGGTTGTGCTGGCTGCGGCCATCCTGTTCATCTTGGCGCTTGGCCTGCGCCCGGTTTTGGTGCTTATGCCCTTAGCCCCGGCCTATCTTTGGCCGCCGACCAGGGGGCCGCCAGCGCGCGACTGATCGCGGCTGTACGGGGCGGTTATCGGCTGCCGGGCAGGCGTAGGCCCCGGTCCGACCAATCAGGGCTCTGTCCCATATTCCCCACATTTCAATCCGACCGTCTGCCACAAGGCGCTTCAGCCTGGATTCAATGGCATTGCGGGTCGGCGTGGCGCTGCCGGGCGAGGTATCGACCTTCGTCTGCGCACCGACCATCAGCATGGTGACCGCCAGACGGTTTCCATCATGAATGTTTCAAGGAAATAGTCTCCATGAGAGTCTCTTGTCTCGCCCTTGTCGGATGTCTTGTCGTACCGCCCGCCATTGCGCAGGACCGTCTGGGCGATGACGAGATTGTCGTCACCGGTACCAAGGTCACGGGTTTCGGCGTCAAGTCCGGCATCCCGATTGATCAGGTGCCGCAGAGCATCCAGGTGATCGATGCTGAAGACCTTATCAGCAGCGGTGCCCGCAGCGTTGAGGATGCGTTGCGTGCCGTTCCGTCAGCGACCGTCGCACGCAATCGTGTCTCCGGCTATGGCGGCAACACGCTCCGCATCCGGGGGTTTTCACCGCAGCAGATCCGCAATGGCATCTACCAGCGCTTCTATGATGGCACCGACCCGTCGGCACTGTCCAATATCGGGCGGATTGAGGTGCTGAAGGGACCGTCGGGGGTGCTGTATGGCCAGTCCGGGGTGGGCGGCATCATCTCCATCATCACCAAGCAGCCGACGGATACCTTTGAAAGCACGGTGGCGCTGACCGGCGGCATGTATGATCAGAAGATGGTTACCGCCGATGTCAGCGGCCCCCTCACCGACACGCTGGCCATCCGCCTGACCGGGGAGATCGAACGCTCCGGCTCGTTCGTCGATCATCTCGACCTGGATCGCGAGAATGTCGGGCTGGCACTGGCCTGGAAGCCCTGGAATTCGGTTTCGGCGCACCTCGTCGCCGAATATCTGCATCGCGAGACGCTGAACAATCCGGGCCTGCCCACGGTCGGCACCGTGATCGGCAATGGTGTCGCCAGGGTCAAGCGTTCGACCTTCCTGGGCGAACCCTCCTACAATCTGCAGGAAAATGATGCACCGCTGGTCCAGGCCTGGGTCGATGTGGATTTGGGCGGGTCATGGACCCTGACGCCGCGTTTTCAATATAGCGAGTGGAACAATACCAGCCGCTCGACGGAATTGGGCCAACCGGCCGCCGGCAGTCTGACGCTGATCCCCCGCACCGGTCGCAATGCCGGCGAGAATGACAAATTCTACGTTGCCCAGCTTGATCTGGCGGGGGAGGTGATGACCGGTGGCATCCGCCACACGCCGCTGTTCGGCATCGAATATAATCATGATGACGTGCCGTTCACGATGCAACCGGTGGTGCCCTGTGGCGTGGGGCCCATCGATGTGTTCGCGCCGGTCCATGGCTGCGGCGCGCCGACCAGCAATTTCGGCTTCACAGCACGCGCGCAGCTTGAGGGTGCAGCCCTTTACGCGCAGGACCAGATCGCGCTGACCGATGCCTGGCATGTGGTGGCCGGCATCCGCTATTCCGATTCCACCAATGATAACAGCTTCACTACCGCCTTCTCCAGCACGTCCGACAGGATGAAGCTGAAGAACACGAGCTGGCACCTTGGCACGACCTATGCCCTGGGCGGCGGGGTTTCGCTATTTGGCGGCTATAATACCGGCTACGACCTGGGTGCCGTCACCGGCAACCGCAAGGTCGATGGTACGCCATTCAAGCCCGAGACGTCGGATCAGGCCGAGGCCGGCCTGCGCGTCGTGCGCGACAATGTCCGCGCCAGCATCTCGGCCTTTCAGGTCCGGCGCGACAATGTTGGCGTTACCGATCCCGCCAATGCCGGCTTCTCCGTGCAGGATGGCCAGTTCCGCACGCGCGGGTTCGAGCTGGAGGGGGAATGGTCGCCGGTGGCAGGCTGGTACCTCCAGGGCGGCTATGCCTATCTTGACGCGGAAATCTCCAAATCCAGCGATCCGGCCGCCGTGGGTGGGCGCCTTGCCGAAACGCCGAAACACACTTTCACCGGGACGACCCGCGTGCAGATCGGGGAAGTTGAGTTTCGTGCCTCCGGCAATTACGTGGGCGCGCGCAAGATGATCAATGGCGGTGCGGTGACGCTGCCTGACTATGCCGTGTTCGACCTGGGGGCCGGTACCGAGATCGGGGCATTCCGTATCGATGCCACGCTGACCAACCTGTTCGACAGGACCTACTACTTCACTGACAACGCCTCGCGTTACTCGCTCAACACCGAGAACCGGGTGCTGGTCGGGGAGCCGCGCACCATCAGCCTGCGGATTGCCTATCGCTTCGGGGCGGATGGCCGATGAGCGGGCCCCGGTCCTATGCCACGATCTGGCGCTGGCATTTCTATGCCGGCCTGTTCGTGCTGCCCTTCATACTCATCCTGTCGCTCACCGGTGCTATCTATCTGTTCAAGCCGCAGATTGAGCGGTGGGAGGAAAGGGCCTGGCTGGGGCTGGGCACGCAGGGGGCGGTGTCGCCCGATGCCCAGCTCGCGGCCGTGCTGGCCGCGAGCCCGGGTGCCCTGTTCGAGAATTATCGCCTGCCGCGCCAGGCTGGCGACGCCGCCATGATCCAGATCGCCACAACGGATGGCGGCAAGCGGCAGGTTTTCGTGTCGCCGCAGGGTGCGGTGCTGGGCAGCCTTGAACCCGGTGCGCGTCTGGCCGACATCGTGTCGCGCATCCATGGCAGCCTGCTGCTGGGCCGCTGGGGCGACTGGTTGGTCGAACTGGCCGCGAGCTGGACCATCGTGATGATCCTGACCGGGCTTTATCTTTGGTGGCCCCGCCCGTTCAGCGCGGCGGGCACGCTCTATCCCCGGTTGTCGCTGAAGGGACGGGCGCTGTTCAAGGATATCCATCGCGTCACCGGCTTCTGGATCGCGGGGCTCGTCCTGGTCATGCTGGCCAGCGGTCTGCCCTGGGCCGGCGCATGGGGCGGGGCCTTCACCTGGGCGCGAACCGAGCTTGGCCTGACCAAGGGGCCACAGGACTGGAAGGTCGGTGCCGGTGGCGGCCACGCCGGCCATCATGACGCGGCACCGTCCGCGATGCCGCCCGCTCCGGAACAGCCGGGCCTGTCCTTGTCCAGCTTTATTGCCAGGGCAGAAGCGGAGCAGATGGCTTTCCCCGTGGTGGTGTTGCCACCGCACGCGCCGCAGCGTTTCGGGCCGCCGACCGGCGATGTCTGGACGGTCAAGTCCGAGGCGCAGAACCGCTGGCTGGGGCGGCAGGTGACCTATGACCCGGTGACAGGCCTGGAGACGGGACGGCGCGGTTTCGCCGACCAGCATATCATCGACCGGATCGTGAATACGGGCGTGGCCTGGCATGAGGGGCAGTTGTTCGGCTGGATCAACCAGTTGATCGGCGTCCTGACCGCAATCGCGCTCATCACGGTCAGCATCCTGGGTGTCACCATGTGGCTGAAGCGCCGGCCGCGCGGCACATCGGGCGCCCCAAAGGCCATCGCGGGCGCCACCCAGCGCTGGATGATCATCACGCTCATTGTGCTGGCGCTGCTGCTGCCGCTGTTCGGCGCTTCGCTGCTGCTTGTGCTGGCCATTGATCGGCTGGTCCGCCGTTTCAGCCCCCCCACCATCACCGGTTTCCTGATCCCGAAAGGACGAGGCAAATGACGAAACTGTTCAAGATAGCGGTTGCCGCCCTGTTGCTGGCAATCCCCTTGGCCGTTGAAGCGCATACCACGCTGCGCAGCTCCGATCCCGCAAGCGGCAGCGTCCTGACCCAGTCGCCGCCAATATTGACGCTGACCTTCCTGGAAGCGGCATCGCTGACGTCGCTGACCCTGGTCAATACCGACGGCGAGCGCGGCCTGCCCTTCACACCGTCGGGCAGCGCGCTGACATTCGAAGCGCCGAAGCCGGAATTCATCCGTGGCCGCAACGAAGTGTGCTGGCGGGCGCTGTCGCGCGATGGAAATGTCATCGAAGGCAGCATCATTCTGATAATGCGCGCGCCCAAGCCCTGACATGTTCCACACGGTTGCCGCCCTCTTCAAGGCTGTGGGCTATGCTGCGGCGCTGACCGCTGCTGGGACTGTGATGGCACGCGCATCGCTCGCGCGCGGCCTGCCGGCGGTACCGACGACCCTCGGGTTGACGCGGTGGGCCGGGGTGGTGCTCTCGGTCACCGCCTGGGCCACGGCGCTGCTGTTCTTTCTGCGTCTGGGTGGCGACGGGAGTTCCGCGACCCTGAAGGCCATATTTCTGTCGCCGCTGGGTGCGGCGCTGGGTCTGCAAATGATCGGCGGATTGTGGGTGGCGGTATACGCGAAACGTGCCGTCGCATTGGCCGGTGCGCTGCTGATCCTTGGCGCATTCGGCGTTGTCGGCCATTCCGCATCGCATGGCTTGCAGACATCGGTGACGGTGGTTCTGCATGTGACGGCAGCCGCCTGGTGGTTCGGCGGATTATGGGTGTTGCTGGTCGCCGGGCGCACGCTTCCGGCCGATAGGTTCGCCGATCTGGTCGGCCGGTTCAGCCGTCAGGCCATGGTGGTCGTGTGCCTTCTCCTTGCCGCTGCCCTGATGACCAGCGCCTTGCTGCTGGAGTTCCGGTTGGTGCCGACGCTTGCCTATCCGCGCGGCTTGCTGACCAAGCTGGCCCTGACCGGCGGCCTGCTCATGCTGGCCGGGATCAACAAGCTGATCCTCACGCCGCGTCTGGCCGTCAGGCCAAAGGCGCGTGTCTGGCTGCGATGGATGATCGCGGCGGACCTGCTGCTGTTTGTCGGTATCATCGCGACGACGGCCTATGTCACCACCTATCTGTCGCCGCATGCGGCAAGCGCCGCCATGCATACTCATCAAGGGCAGTTCCAGGTGGAAGGCCCGATCGGCATCGCTGATCCCTGGGCACCGGCAATGCCCGGCAGTGCCGCGACCGGTGCCGGATACATGGTGATCGTCAACAATCAGCCGGTTGATGACAGGCTGGTGGCTGTCAGCAGCCCCTGGGCCGAGCGTGTGACGCTGCATGCATCGATCATGGAGGATGAGATCGCCCGCATGCGCCGGCTGGAGGCACTGCCGATCCCGCATGGCGGCAGGGTGGTGCTGGAACCGGGCACCTTTCACCTGATGTTCAGCGGCCTTTACGCTCCCTTCGTGGCGGGTGACAGCGTGCCAGTGACGCTCACGTTTGAACAGGCTGGCAGGGTCGATGTGGTGCTTACAGTTCATCCCCTGACCCGACAGCGGCTGCCGGGGCACGAGCATTGAGATGGATCGTTCTTCACAGGGTCCGGCGGTGATGGAAGCAAATGCCGCAGGTGGGGTTGTTGACCCTGCTGACAAATGCCATCACAAGAGGCGTATGGACACGCGCGGACACAGGGGCGGAGCGTTCGGCATGCGGCGGCTGGCCGGCATGATGCTGCTGTGCGCCCTTTTGCTGCGCGGTATGGTCCCCGGCGGTTACATGCCTGATTTCGGCATGGGGGAAGGTACAGGCTTTCTGATCGTCTGTTCGGGCACTGGTGACCTGACCATCGTTGATCCCGATGGCGGACAGGCGCCCGCCAACACGCATCAGGACGGTCTCTGCGCCTTTGCCATGCTGGCAAACGCGTTGCCATTGTTGGCCGCTATAGTGCTGCTGCTCTGGCTGTCGCCCCGGAATGTGCTGTACCGGCTGCCGGACATTGTGCAGGGCACCAGGCGTCTTGCCTGCGCATTGCCTGCCGCGCGGGCACCGCCCGCCCTGGCCTGATACGGGCTTTTCTCCTCAATTTCCATGTACGGCATCGGTGCTCGTGTCACGGACATCGCTATGACCCTCGTCCGCTGTTGATGGACAGGTTCACAGCGACCTGCGCCGCTATTGCCACCCGTGCCGTTCCCCGCACCCTCGGTGTCAAGGGAACGGCATCCTTCTGATCGCCCGCAGGTCAGGCTTCCGGTTGCGTCGTTGCGGTCGGAAAACGGCCTGAATGGCGGGAAAGGCAAGTGGCAGGCCCCGATTTCGTGTGACGCCATTGATGTGCCGCAAGGTGGCGGACGGCCAGAGACTATAGAAAGAAGCGATGATCCGGCGGAGGCGAGAGAAAGGCGAAGGGGGAGCGGCCGCAGCCATGGCATGGCTGCTGTTGCTGGCGTTTGGCCTGCGCGCCCTGCTGGCACCGGGCATCATGCCGGATTTTGCCGCTGATGCCGGATCGCTGGTCACCATCTGCACCCCGCAGGGCGAACGCGCCCTGTCACCGGACGTCGGGCAGGGTGGTCACACCACGCATGCCCAGGCGCCTTGCCTGTTCGCGGCGGCCGGCTTCGCCAACCTGGGGGCGGTGACAGCGCCCACCCTGTCCGTACCGGTCGAATGGGTGCTGTCCGGGCTGGTCTGGATCATCGCCGCCGATCCGGCCCCTTTCGGTCCTGATCGCGCCCATGCGCGCGGGCCGCCGGCCCTTTCCTCCCCGTCGTCGCTTCAGGGTTCCAACGTCTGATCCCAAGGGGATGGGCGGGGGATCGTTCCATCCTTTCGACTGTGGGATCCATCATGACCCCTGGAATGTCGCTGCCTTTCTCCGCCGCTGCAGAGCCGGCGGACGAACGGCCCTTGTTTGATGCCATCATCACCCCGCCGGCCTCCCTGGGCGAGCGTGGTTTCTCCACCTTTATGGCTGTCACGCTCGCCGTCGTCTGTCTGGTCGATCTGGCCCTGATGGCCGCCGGCCTCTGGTGGGCGATCCTGTTCCTGACCGGGAACCTTGTCTTCCTGCTGGCCGCCTTCATCGCCATCCGCAGGGTACGCGAGCGGTCGGAGCGGGTGGTGGTGGAAAGCGGGCAATTGCGGCTGGAACGCCATTGGAAGGGCGGGCCGGGCTGTGCCGACACGCTGCCTCTGTTCGGGTTGCGGCTGGTGCGGGTGCGCGACGGTGCCGGCCATTGCCGCCGCCTGGAATTGCACAGCCGCTCACAGCGCCTGTGTTTCGCCGCTGACCTGACACCCAAGGAGCGGGAGGCCTTTGCCGAGGCGCTGGGCCGCAGCCTGCATCGCGCCGGCTTTGCCATCGCCATGCCCGTTCAGCCCTATTAAAAAGAAAGACCAACAATGACCATGCGAATTTCCGGCCGCAGCCTGCTGCTGGCCGGCCTGTCCCTGGTGGCGCTGAGCCTTCCCACCCAGGCCCAGGATATGCTGGACGAGATCATCGTCACTGCCACCCGCACGCCTGTGCCCCTCCTGGATGTGCCGGCATCGGCCAGCGTCGTCACGGCGGCGCAGTTTCAGGATGCGCAGGCGAACGACCTTGCCACGGTTCTGCGCCGGGTGCCGGGCCTGAATTTCGGCGGCGGCCCGCGTCCCGCCGGGCAAATTCCCGCCATCAGGGGGCAGAGCGGTACCCGCATCATCCTGTCCGTGGATGGGGCGCGGCGTAATTATGCCGGCGGTGTCTATAGCCCGCTGGCCCTGGACCCGGACATGATCCAGCGGGTGGAACTGGTGCGCGGTGCGGCCTCGGCCTCCTATGGCAGTGGCGGCATGGGCGGCGTGCTGGCCTTCACGACGCTGGATCCGGAAGATGTGCTGAAGGAGGGGGCCACGACCGGCGGCCGGATCAAGCTGGGCTATCGCGATGGCAATGACAGCCTGTCGGGCAATCTGACGGCCGGTGCCAAGGCCGACGGGGCCGGCATCATCGCCAGCGGCACCTATCGCAATTATAATGATATCGAAACAGGTGAGGGTGGAACGCTGCTGAATGACGGGCGGCTTTATGCCGGCCTGTTGAAGGGCACCTATGATTTCGGCCAGGACAGCCGGGTCGAACTGTCCTACAAGCGCCAGGACGATCACCTGCTGGGGCCGAACAATCCCTCTGGAAACAACAGCTTCCAGCTTCGCCAGCTTCTGAAGCGCGATCAGGAAGAGGCGGTGGCCAGTCTGGTTCTGCGCCAGGGCGACTGGCTGGACGCTACCGCCACCGCCTATTACAACGACCTGCGCATCGACACGGAAAGCCGGGCCGCCACACCCGTTTCCCCCACCGCCATCCGGGTGGAGACGCTGGGCGGCAGCCTGCAAAACAGTAATCATTTCGATACCGGATCGTTGCTGTCGCACCGCCTGACCTATGGCGTCGACGGGTATGAGGACCGGTATCGGGATCGCACGGGTGGCCAGCCCAATGCCGTCAATCCCGATGGCAAGGCCGGCACCGTCGCCGCCTTCGTTCAGGATGAATTGCGCATTGCCGAGCAATGGACCCTGACGGGGGCGCTGCGCTATGACAGCTACACCCTGTCGCCCAAGGGCCAGACCAAGACCGATAAGGACCGGCTGACCCCGAAGGTCAGTCTGCAATGGCGGATCAACCCGGCCTTCAGCCTGTATGGCGCCTATGGCAAGGGCTACCGTCTGCCGGGCTTCGGGGAGGCGTTCAGCAACCTGTCCACCCGTCAGGCCCTGTTCAATTTCCGCCCCAATCCCGCGCTGCGTCCGGAATCCAGCCAGGATTACGAGTTGGGCGGCAGCCTGAACCTGACCGATCTGGCCTTTGACGGCGATGTGCTGCGCGTCAAGGCCAGCTGGTTCACGGAGGATGTGAAGGATCTGATCGACCGGCGCACGGTCGGCACCTATGTCCGGCAGACGCCGTTTGTCGGCACGGGCCTGATTTTCCAGAGCCAGAATGTATCGCGGGCTGAACGGGAAGGGGCGGAGGTCGAGATCGCCTATGGCGTCGGCCCTGTCGATCTGGGGCTGGCCCTGTCGCGCCTGCGGGCCAAGGACAAGGCGACGGGGGCGGGCCTGTTCGCCCCGCCGGACAAAGCTGTGCTGACGCTGGCCTATGATCTGGGCCAGGGCTGGCGGGCCGTCAGCGCCACGCAATTCGTGGACAAGCAGCAGCGCGACGCCACGGTCCTGCGCCGCCGCGATGGCTATGTCGTGCAGGATCTGGGGATCAGTTGGGATCAGGGCTGGCTGCGTCTGGACCTGGGCGTCAGCAACCTGCTGGACAAGGCCTATGTCACCTATCAGCAGGCCCAGACGGACACCTTCACCTATGAGGAGGGCCGCAGCGTGAACGCCACCGCGACCCTGCGTTTCTGAGAAAGGGTCAAACCATGTGGACCATGATGAAGGGGCGGCGGTTGGCCGCCCCCCTGATGCTTGCCCTGGCCCTGGCCGGTTGCGCCACCCCGCCGCCCGAGGGCGACCGGCCCGTTGCGCTGCGCTTCGCGATGGACGCAGCCTGTGGCCGGGACCTTGCCGGTATCGCCCCCGTGCCGGTGCAGGTGCGTGATGCGCGGCTGTTTGTGTCGGAGGTGGCGCTGATCGACAGGGCGGGGCGGGCGGTGCCGGTCACGCTGGACCAGAATGTCTGGCAGCATCAGGGCACGGCGCTGCTGGATTTCGAGGATGCGACGCAGGGCTGCACCGGCACACCGGACCTTAACGACCGGATCACCGGCACGGTGAAGGCGGGTGATTATACGGGGGTGGCTTTCACCATCGGCGTGCCACCGGCCCTGAACCACAGCGCTTACGAACAGGCGCCGGCGCCGTTCGACCTGACGGCCATGGGGTGGAGCTGGCAGGCGGGCCGCAAGTTCATCAAGATCGAATTGCTGCCCCAAGGCGGGGTGCAGCGCCCCAACGGCACGCCGACCGGCGCCTGGAACGTGCATCTGGGGTCCAGTGGCTGCAAGGGTGACCCGGTAAAGGGGGAAACCGTCACCTGCGCCGCATCCAACCGCATCCCCGTGCGGCTGGAAAGGTTCGACCCGGCGCGCGATGTGATCGATATCGACCTGAAGGCCCTGTTCGCCGGCACCGATCTGACGCGCGACGGCGGCGGGGCTGTCGGTTGCATGAGCGGCCCCAGCGATCCCGATTGCACCGTCCTCTTCCAGGCGATGGGCCTGCGCCTGAAGCCGACGGTGGAGGGTGGCACCGATGGCGGGCAGCCGCTGCCGGAAGGGCAACGCTTCATCAAGGCGGTGCGGCCGTGAGGTGGCTGGCGGCGGTCCTTCTGCTGGTGATGGCGGCGATGGCGTCCCCGGCACCGGCGGCGGAACCGGCCTGGGTCTGGAACCTGCCGGCCGATGTGCCGCCGCCGGTGGTGCCCGACGACAATGCGATGAGCGAGGCCCGGTTCCAGCTTGGCCGCCGCCTGTTCTATGACGTGCGGCTGTCGGGCGGAGGCAACCTGTCCTGCGCCAGTTGCCATCTCCAGCATCTGGCCTTCACCGATGGCAAGGTGCTGGGCATCGGCACGACGGGGGAGGCGACGGCCCGTAACCCGCAGGGATTGGCCAATGTCGCATGGTTGCCGACCCTGACCTGGGCGAACCCGGCCCTGGTCACGCTGGAACGCCAGATGGAGGTGCCGTTATTCGGGGAGCATCCCGTGGAGATGGGCATCAACGATGCCAACCGCCCGGAAATCCTGGAAAGGATAAAGGCCGACCCGCTCTATCAGGCGGGCTTTGCCGATGCCTATCCGGGAGAGCCGCTGGGTTTCGCCACCATCATCAAGGCCATCGCCAGCTTCCAGCGGGCCATTACCTCCTTCAATTCCCGCTATGACCAGTATCTGCGCGGGGAGGCGGAATTGAGTGCCGCCGAGGAACGGGGCCTGACCTTGTTCTTTGGGGAGAAGGCGGAATGTTTCCACTGCCATGGCAGCTTCAATTTCAATGACCAGATCCGGCATGTCAGAAGCCGCGTCGTCGATCTGCCCTTCCACAATACCGGACAGTTCAACGTTGACGGCAAGGGCGCCTATCCGCTGGGCAATGAAGGCTTGTTCGAGCATACGGGCAAGCAGGCCGATCACGGTGCCTTCCGCGCGCCGAGCCTGCGCAATGTCGAGGTGACCGGCCCCTATATGCATGATGGCGGTGTGCCCAGCCTGGAACAGGTGCTGGACAATTACGCCGCCGGGGGCCGCGTCACGCAAAGCGGTCCGGATGCCGGGGATGGGCGGCTGAATCCGCACAAAAGCGACCTGATCGCCGCCATCGACCTGACACCCGCCGAACGTGCCGACATCATCGCCTTTTTGAAAACCCTGACCGACCGGGAATTGCTGACCAATCCCCGCTTCGCCGACCCGTTCGCGCGGTGACGGCAAGGCCGGCACCTGACCAACCAATCAATCAGAACAATCCCCTGGGGCATCATGAATAACCTATTTTCTTTCCGCCGGATGATCCTGGCCGGCCTGTCGCTGTCCGCCCTGATGGCGCATGCGACCCTGGCGGCGGCGCAGGACAAGACGGACGAGACCGTGGCGCTGCCGCGGATCTCCGTTACCGACAGCGTCCGTTCAGGGGGCGCACCGACGGCGGCCGAAACGGACGGGACCGGTTCCTACACCAGTTCCGCCGCCACTCTGATGGGCAAGGAAGCCGTATCGATCAAGGAAATCCCCAGTTCCGTTTCCGTCATCACCCGTCAGGTGATGGATGACTGGAACATGGTCACGCTCTATGACGCGCTGTCGCAGGCGACCGGCGTCACCGCCATTCCCAATGATGGCACGCAGGCCCAGTACAATTCCCGCGGCTATGGCATGAATGCCATGTATAACGCCATCCCGTCCTAAAATGCCTTGAGCGGTAACCAGCAGTTCGACCTGTCCATCTATGACCGGGTGGAGGTGCTGCGGGGCACGGCCGGCATGCTGATGGGCACCGACCCCAATCCCGGCGGCACGGTCAATTCGGCGCTGGATGCCTTGCTGGACAATGTCACGGCGGATAATCACCTGATCGGCTAGTTCGTGATCGATGCCATCTGCCATGAGGTGCTGACCGGTGTTGATTATAGCCGGTCCAGCACTGTCAGCGCCCAGCGTACCGGTACGGCAACGCGCCTGGATATCTTTGATCCCCAATACAATGTGGCGATCCCCGCTCTGGGAGCCGCCGGCACGACGCGTCAGCGTCTGGAACAGACGGGGTTTATAAGCAGGAACGGGCCAACTTGGCCCCTGGTGGCGCTGTTGTCGGCGCCCGGTATTGCGTGGATATAAGCGCGACGGCTGCGACCGGGGGACGACGGAGGGGGAGCCGTCGCGCACCTCCTGCCGTACCGGTCTTTCCTATGTCACCGATTTCGGTGTGGCCCCCTATATCGCCTATGCCATCTCTTTCACGCCGGTGATCGGGGTGGAGGCTGCGACTGGCCAGTACTACCGACCACTGCTGCAAAGCCTTGAACAAGCGCGTCGGTCAGCCCTGGCGCGTCATGACCATCGGCCGACGTTCGTGGGCATATAGGCTCTAAATAATGCAGAATGGTATAAGTCATGTTCATTCCCCAAATAGCCAGGGTGGCGAAGAAAGTGCCTCCCGCAATGTTTGAAGAAATACATTGGCCCGGCTGCTGCGGCCCCGGCGAGCATGGAGCAATGCCACGACATCGGCCGCAGGGGGCGACCATTGCGGCAGCACCTCGTGGAGCCGGCCTGCGGCAAGGTGGTGGGCCACGTCCCATTCGCTTCTTATGATGATGCCGGCGCCCGAAAGCGCCCAGTCGCGAATGACTTCACCGTCATTGGTCGACATGGTCGGCTTGATCCTTACCGTTGCACTGCCCTGTGTGGGGTGCGTGAACCGCCACAGCGTTACATCCTCGTTATTTTCACGAAGGGCAAGACAACGGTGGAGTGTCAGATCCTCTGGTTTGTCGATAGGCGGGTTGTTTTCCAGATAATGGGGCGCGGCACAGAGAATGCGGCGATTGGTGGCAAGGGTCGTCACCAACCGATCGCTTTCCGGCAGGGTGCCGATATGGACCACGATGTCCCAACTCTCCGACATCTGCCGTATCGGACTGTCCGACAACTCCAACGTCACGGTGGCGGCGGGGTGGCGCTGGGCAAAATCCTGCACGATGGGGGCAACATACCGCCGGCCGAAGCCGTGGGGTGCGGCGATCCTGAGATGCCCACGCACCTGGGTCGTCCGGCGGGCAAGGCGTTCGGACAAATCGTCCATCGCTTCGATAATGACGCTTCCCTCCGATGCGAGCAGTTCCCCTTCATCGGTGAGAGTGAGGCCGCGTGACGTCCGATCGACCAGAATCACGCCCACACGTGCCTCCAGCGCACGAAGGCGCTGGGTTACCGCAGGCGCCGTGACATTCAGTCTTCGCGCTGCCTCCGCCAATGATTGGGAAGCGGCAATCATGGCGAAGAAGGTCAGATCATCGGTAGAGATCATAAGGCAGACCTTAATTAAACATGAAGATATGCTTAATGGAAGTCTTCATGTTTTTGCACGATCCTTCTATTGGTGCAATGCCCTGGGACCTATGGTTCCATCTAACAATGGCGGTCGCAGGAAGGTCGGTCATGGAGTTCACGGTCTGCGATAAGCATTATATCGGCGGGCGCTGGACCGCCCCGTCAAAGGCCGGGGACAGCCTGCCGGTGATCAATCCGGCAACAGGGATGCCGTTGGGCCGGGTCGCGTGTGGCAGCGGCGAGGATGTCGATCATGCCGTTGCCGTGGCGCGCGCTGCCTTTCCTTCATTCTCGACCAGTTCGGTGGCCGACCGCGCCGCGCTTCTCACCCGCATACTGGGATTGATGGAGGAGCGGTCGGAGGAACTGGCCCGCGCGATCAGCGCCGAAATGGGTGCGGCGATCACCTTCTCGCGGGCGTCGCAGGTTCCCTTTGGTATCGCGCATGTCCGCGCTGCCATCGAGGTGCTGGGGACCTATGCCTTCATCCGCCAGCAGGGAACGACGGCGATCATCAAGGAGGCCATCGGCGTCTGCGGGTTGATCGCGCCCTGGAACTGGCCGCTATATCAGGTCACTGCCAAGGTTGCGCCGGCCATCGCGGCGGGATGCACGATCGTGTTGAAGCCGAGTGAGATGTCGCCGCTCAGCGCCAATCTCTTCGCCCGGATCATGCATGATGCCGGGACCTCACCGGGCGTGTTCAACCTTGTCCATGGCACCGGCCCGCAGGTGGGGGCACCGCTGGCAGCACACCCGGATGTGGATATGATCTCCATCACCGGATCAACCCGTGCCGGCATTCTGGTTGCGCAAGCCGCGGCCCCGACGGTGAAACGGGTCACCCAGGAACTGGGCGGCAAATCGCCCAACATCCTGCTGGACGATGCCGATTTCGAGCGTGTCGTGCCGTTGGGCGTGGCATCGGCCTTTCGCAATGTCGGGCAGTCCTGCAGCGCCCCCACCCGCATGCTGGTTCCGGCCAATCGGTTGGCACAGGTTGAGGAACTGGCGGCGAAGGCTGCCGCCGCCATGACGGTGGGTGATCCGATGGAGGAGGGCACGGTTCTCGGCCCCGTTTCCACCCCGGCCCAGTTCGACAAGGTGCAGGCCATGATCGCCATCGGTCTGGCGGAAGGGGCGAAGCTTGTCTGTGGCGGGCCGGGTCGGCCCGAGGGGCTGGAGCAAGGCTATTTCGTCCGCCCGACGATCTTTTCCCAGGTCCGATCCGACATGCGCATCGCCCAGGAGGAAATTTTCGGGCCTGTCCTGTGCCTGATCCCCTATGCCGATGAGGAAGAGGCGGTCGCCATCGCCAATCACACGGTTTACGGTCTGGGATCGCACATCCAGTCCGCTGATCTTGACCGCGCCCGGCGGATCGCATCGCGGATCAGGGCAGGGCAGGTCCATATCAACCATCCGGCCTGGGACGCCCACGCCGCCTTCGGCGGCTACAAACAGTCCGGAAATGGTCGTGAATATGGGGCGTTCGGCATGGAGGAATATCTGGAGACCAAGGCGGTCCTTGGCTATTTCCCACCATGACCGGCGGCGCTCCCTTCTGCTTGCGCGCCTGCATAAGGCATTAATGCCAGCCTTATCCAAACATACAGAAATCGTTAATTGTGCCGCGTTGGTCGCGGACGCAAGAATAAGACGACCCTATCTGCGAGGACCTATCTGTGACGCACGCTGACACTCTGACGAACCCTGATACGGCCACGGGGCCGGTACGGCTGGCAGATCTTGAAACGCCCTGTCTGATCCTGGATGCCGACCGTATGGAGCGCAACATTGCGCGTCTGCGGCAGCGGCTGGCTTCCTTGGGTGTTTCGCTGCGCCCGCATCTGAAGACCGCAAAATCGGTCGAAGTGGCACGTCGGGTGATGACAAGTGCTGAAGGTCCGGCCACGGTCTCCACCTTGAAGGAGGCCGCCTATTTCGCCGCGGCCGGCGTCAGGGACATGATCTATGCCGTCGGCATCGCGCCGGCCAAACTTGCCAAGGTGCTGCAGCTTCGCCTGGACGGCGTTGATATCGCGGTGGTCCTGGATACGGTGGAGCAGGCCGAGGCCGTGGCGGCCGCATCAAAGGCGGCGGGCCATGCCATCCCGGCCCTGATCGAAATTGATTGCGACGGCCATCGGTCGGGCGTGCTGCCCGGTGATGCGGCCCGTCTGGTGGCCATCGGGCGGGCGCTTGTCCAGGGGGCGGCGCTTCGCGGTGTGCTGACCCATGCCGGTGCCAGCTATGGTGCCCGCACCGAACAGGCGCTGATTGAGGCGGCATCCCAGGAGCGTCGCGCCGTGGTCCAGGCGGCGCAGACACTGCGTGATGCCGGTCTGCCGTGCCCCGTGGTCAGTGTGGGCTCCACCCCCACGGCCCATTTCGCCACCGACCTTGCCGGCGTCACGGAAGTGCGGGCCGGCGTGTTCGTCTTCTTCGATCTGGTGATGGCGGGCATCGGTGTCTGCACGGTGGATGATATCGCCCTGTCGGTGCTGGCCACGGTGATCGGGCACCAGCGGGAGAAGGGCTGGGTGCTTGTCGATGCCGGCTGGATGGCGATGTCGCAGGATCGCGGGACATCCAAACAGCCGGTCAGCCAGGGGTACGGGCTGGTCTGTGACAGCAGCGGCAGGCCCTATGCCGACATCATCCTGGCCGATGCCAACCAGGAACATGGGATCGTGTCTGTCCGGCCCGGCTCCGGAGCGATATTGCCCGACCTGAAGATCGGTGACCGGGTGCGTATCCTGCCCAACCATGCCTGTGCCACCGGCGCGCAGCATAGCGGCTATCAGGTCGTGCGCGGCACATCTGATATCGTCGAGGCAAGCTGGCCGCGTTTCGGGGGCTGGTGATGTCCGGCATGGAAACCATCCTGACCGATGCCGCTCCGGCACCCGCCGGCCATTATGTGCAGGCAGTGCGCGCCGGGGATATGCTCTACATCTCCGGGCAGTTGCCGATCCGGGCGGATCGCCAGCCCTTGCCTGATACCGATTTTGAGACGCAGACCCGTCAGGCCCTTGCCAACATGCTGGAAATCCTGAAGGCGGCAGGTGGAACACCGGCGCATCTCGCCCGGGTGACCGCCTATATCGTGGGCGTCGCCAACTGGCCGGACTTCAACCGCATCTATGCCGAAATGCTGCCCGATGCGCGGCCGGCCCGCACCGTCGTGCCGGTACCTGAATTGCATTACGGTTTTCTGGTGGAAATCGACGCCATCGCGTATTTACCCGTTCCTGTCCCTACGCCTTGATCCTTAAAGGAAATCGACGATGACCAGCACCGACTGCCCCTCCTTTGTGGACCTTGTGGCCTTGGCCGCAAAGCTGGCACCGGATGCCGGGACGGAGCCCTTCGGATCCGGCGCACGGATGGTTCCCGTGCGCGCCGGCCCCTGCGAAGTCTTCGTCACAACGGTCGCGGCCGGCGAGGGAACACATGTCGAGGATGGCGGTGATACCTGGATATTCGTCAGGGATGGCACGCTCACCCTTGAGGTCGGATCGCAGCGGACGGTGATCGGGCCGGGGACCAGTGCGGTGATCGCCAAAGGTACGGCATTGCGCTGGCATGCCGCCCAGCCCTTATCCATCATCGGCATGCGTTATTTGAACGCGGCGGAGGAGGGCAAGGGGATCAGCGTGATCGACAATGCCGCTCCCCTGACGGCCTCCAACCCGCCGGCTGACGACGTCCTGACCAGCGAAAAACCATCCTGCCGTTCGCACAATGTCTTCCGTTCCGCCAGCGGGGAGTTCCAGTGCGGCACCTGGGATTCCACGCCTTATCAGCGCATACCCATCTTTTTCCGCCACAGCGAACTGATGCATCTGCTGGAAGGCGAGGTGACCTTCACCGACGAAGCCGGGCGGACGGGTACCTTCCGTAAGGGCGACACTTTCATCATCGAGCAGGGTGCCCGCTGTAGCTGGGCCAGCTTCGTGCATGTCGCCAAAATCTATGCGCAATTCAAGCCGGCCGCGTGACGCACGGCGCCTGACCGGTATCGATACCTGACCCTCCCCCCTTGAGGCCTCTCCATGGTTCCCGCCGTCCGAACCGTTGCCAGCGATGAAATCCTTCCCCAATCTGTCGATGTCGTGGTGATCGGCGGCGGCATTGTCGGCACCGCTTCGGCCTATTATCTCGCCAAGCGCGGCCTTTCCGTGGCCCTTCTGGAGAAGGGCCACATCGCCTGTGAGCAATCGAGCCGGACCTGGGGCTGGTGCCGGCAGCAGAACCGCGACCCCCGCGAAATGCCGCTGTCGATCCTGTCCATGTCGCTTTGGGATGGGCTGGCGGCTGAAATCGGTCAGGATCTGGGCTTTCGCCGCACCGGTCTGGTCTATGCGACCGACGATGCCGCGATGCTGGCCGGGTGGGAGGCCTGGGGGCCGACGGCGCAGGCGTTTGGCGTTGAAACCTATATGCTGACCGGGGCGCAGGCGGCACAGCGCATCCCGGAAACCCGCCGCAAATGGCTAGGCGGCCTGCACTCCGTCGCGGATGGAAAGGCGGAACCCGCCTGGGCCGCACCGGCCCTGGCCGAAGGAGCACGCGCGCGGGGCGCCACCATCCATCAGAACTGCGCCGTGCGGGGCCTGGACATTACCAATGGCCGTGTGACGGGCGTTCATACCGAAAAGGGCAGTATCCGCGCGGATGCGGTCCTGTGCGCCGCCGGGGCCTGGGCCTCCACCTTCCTGGCCCGCCATGGCGTGGTGTTTCCTCAGGCCAGCGTGCGCCAGACGGCGTTGCGCACAAAGCCGACCCGGGATGTCGGCGATGTGGTCTATTGCCCCGATCTGGCGATGACGCGGCGTCTGGATGGCAGCTACACCCTGGCGATCAGTGGCCGGGCGACGCTGGAACTGACGGCGCAGGGCATGCGTTTCGCGCGCCAATTCCTGCCCCAATTCATCAAGCGTCTGAAAGCGGTGCAGATCGGGGTTGGCAAATCCCTGGTCAGCGGACCGGAATCGCTTCCATCCTGGTTTGGCAGTGATGACCGGATGTTTGAGCGTCAGCGCGTGCTGGACCCGGCCCCGAACCGGCGGCTGGTTCAGGCCATCATGGATAATGTGAAGGGCACCTACCCTGAACTGGCGGGGATCGAGATCGACCATGTCTGGGGTGCCTATGTCGATTGCACGCCGGATGCGGTGCCGGTCGCATCCGGCATTGATGCGGTCGGTGGCTTGTTTCTGGCGGCCGGCTGTTCGGGGCACGGGTTCGGCCTTGGGCCGGGTATCGGTTATCTGATGGCGCAGTTGATCGCCAATGAAACGCCTTCCATCGATCCCACCCATTTCAACCTGTCGCGGCTGGTTGATGGGTCGGCCATCAAGGTCGGCTCGCTTTAGGACATCCCATAATAACAATTCCAGGGGGCACAACATGGGCACGATCGCTATGGCCGCTTCCGGACAGCAGCAATCCGGCATGATCGGAACCGCCGTCAGATCGGCGGGCGCGCGTCTGCGCAGCATTGATGCGCTGCGTGGCTTCGTCATGGTGGTGATGCTGCTGGACCATGTCCGGGAGACATGGTTCCTGCATGTCGATATTGCCGATCCGGTGGACGCGAGCACGGTCATGCCGGCTCTGTTTTTCGCCCGGCTGGCCGCCAGCCTGTGCGCGCCGATCTTCGTGGCCCTGACCGGTCTTGGGGTCTTTCTCTACGCCCGCAACCACACAGCCCAGGAAACAACCTCCTACCTGCTGAAGCGCGGCCTGCTGCTGATGGCGATTGAGGTATTTTTCCTGTCACCGCTTTACTGGGGAATTGCACAGCCGACGCTATGGCTGCAGGTCATCTGGTGTATCGGGGTGTGCATGATCGTGCTGGCCGGCCTGTTCCGGCTGCCGCTGGCTACGCTAATCGTGCTGGGTCTGGTGATTGTCTTCGGCCACAATCTGCTTGATCCCATCCGCCTGACCCCGGATGCACCGCTCCACTGGCTCTGGGCCATGCTGCATCAGCGTGACCTGATCACCTTGCCCCTCGGGCTGGTGGCGAAGACCACCTATCCCGTCCTGGCCTGGATCGGCGTGATCCTGCTTGGCTTTGGGATCGGGCCGTGGTTCCTGCCGCATGTATCTCCACAGGTTCGGCAGCGCCGGTTGTTGCTGCTGGGTGTCGGCATGATCGCCTTATTCATTGGCCTGCGCCTGCTCAACCTCTATGGCGACAAGCCCTGGTTCGTCATTGAAGGTGATCCGGCGCGGACGATGATGAGCTTCATGTCGCTCACCAAATATCCGCCGTCGCTGGACTTCCTGCTGTTTACGCTGGGTGTTGGATCGCTGCTGCTGGCCCTTTTCGAACGCATCCGTGAGGCCGATCTCACCAGCGCCCTGGCGGTGTTCGGCGGCGCCCCGATGTTTTTCTACATCTTCCATCTGTGCATGCTGCGCCTGCTGTACCACACGGCCCTGGCGGTGTGGGGGCCGACCCATGGAACACTGTTCGGCTTCGACAGCTATGGATGGGTGTTCGCCTGGTATCTGGGCCTGATCATTCCGCTCTACATACCAACGGCCTGGTTCGCGCGGTTGAAGGCGCGGCGCAAGGACATCGCCTGGCTCAAATATTTCTGACCAGATGCTGAACGGCGCCAGGATTGGGCTGACGCCCACTTCTAGAGTGTGTCCGGTTTAGTTGGAAACGGACATGGTTCTCACTACCGTCACCCCGGCCTGCGCCGGGGTGACAGTGTAGGTTGATCCAACCTAACCCGGACAAACTCTAAGCGAGTTGATGTTGGACCGCCTGGCTTTGATCGTACGTATCTTGATTTTGACTGGCCGTTCCGGGATGGCGGCATCGCGGCTGATAGAGAGGCCGACAAGGGCCTCTCTTCAAGATTGAGGACACAGGGCGCCCGCTTGGTTGCCGCCCGGTCACGAGAAGACCCAGTCTGATTAAAGTAATCACCAAATAGAAAGACAGGCTGCGCCGCGGAATTGTGCGGTGCAGCCTGTCTGTAGGGGACCTGAAGCGTTCGACCGTCTGACCGGTGGCGGTGCTCTCAGGGCTTTTACCCCAATGCCACTTCCACCGCCTTGCCGCAGGTGATGGTATTGGCCTTGCCCTTCAGGTCGCCGGTGCGTAAGTCCGGTTCGGCCAGCACGCTTTCCACTGCGCGCATGATGCCGGCGGCGGCTTCCGCTTCGCCCAGATGGTCCAGCATCATGGCGGCCGACCAGATCTGGCCGATCGGGTTGGCGATGCCCTTGCCGGCAATATCCGGGGCCGACCCGTGCACCGGCTCAAACAAGGACGGGCCGGTGCCTTTCGGGTTGATATTGCCGGAAGGGGCGATGCCGATGGTGCCGGTGCAGGCCGGGCCCAGGTCGGACAGGATATCGCCGAACAGGTTGGAGCCCACCACCACATCGAACCGGTCCGGGTTCAGCACGAACTGGGCGGTCAGAATGTCGATATGGTACTTGTCCCAGCGCACATCCGGATAGTGCGCTGCCATCGCCTCCACCCGCGCATCCCAGAAGGGCATGGAGATGGAGATGCCGTTGGACTTGGTGGCCGAGGTCAGGTGCCGGTTGGGCCGGCGGTTGGCCAGTTCAAACGCATAGCGCAGCACCCGGTCCACGCCATGGCGGGTCATCACCGTTTCCTGGATGACGATTTCCCGCTCCGTGCCGGGGAACATATGGCCGCCGACGGAGGAATATTCACCCTCCGTATTCTCCCGCACGATCCAGAAATCAATGTCGCCCGGCTGGCGGCCCGCCAGCGGGCAGGGCACGCCCGGCATCAGCCGCACCGGGCGTAGGTTGACATATTGGTCATATTCGCGGCGGAACTGCAGCAGCGAACCCCAGAGCGAAATATGGTCCGGCACCGTGGCCGGCCAGCCGACGGCACCAAAGAAAATCGCGTCAGGCTTGCCGATCTGCGCCTTCCAGTCCTCCGGCATCATCCTTCCATGGCGGGCGTAGTAGTCGCAATTGGCGAAATCATGCCATTGCTGATTGATGGTGAAGCCATAGAGGCTGGCAGCGCGTTCCTGCACGCGCACGCCTTCCGGCATCACTTCGTTGCCGATCCCGTCGCCGGGGATGATGGCAATGTTATAGCTGCGCTTGCTGCTCATGCGCTGTGCCCCAGCTTCAGACCACCAATGTGGAAGGTCTTGGTTTCCAGATATTCGTCAATGCCGGTCGGCCCGCCCTCGCGGCCCAGACCGGATTGCTTGATGCCCCCGAAGGGCGCCATCTCCATGGCGATGGAGCCGGTATTCAGCGCCACCATGCCGGTTTCCAACGCCTCCGCCACCCGGAAGGCGCGGTGCAGGTTTTCGGTATAGAAATAGCTGGCCAGACCGAAGGGCGTGTCATTGGCGATGTGGATCGCCTCTTCCTCCGCCTGGAAGCGGAAGATCGGGGCGACGGGGCCGAACGTTTCCTCCGACGCCAGCCGCATGGTGGGATCGGCCCCGGTCAGCAGCACCGGTGCTGCGAAACGGTCGCCCTTATAGGCCTTTGCCTGCGCACTGACGCGGGCGCCGCGCGATAGCGCGTCGTCCAGATGGGTCTGCACCTTCTCCACCGCAGCGCGGTTGATCAGCGGGCCGGTGGTGACACCCGGCTGGTCGCCCGGCCCCACCTTCAGCGCCGCCACGGCGCGGCCCAGCTTTTCCACAAAAGCATCATGCACGCCATCCTGCACCAGGATCCGGTTGGCACAGACGCAGGTTTGCCCGGCATTGCGGAACTTGCTGGCCATGGTGGCGGCCACCGCCACATCCAGATCGGCATCGTCGAACACGATCAGCGGCGCATTGCCGCCCAGCTCCAGCGACAGGCGCTTCACGGTGTCGGCACATTGCGCCATCAGCAGGCTGCCGATACGGGTGGAGCCGGTGAAGGAGAGCTTGCGCACCAGCGGGCTGCCGGTCAAGGCAGCGCCAATGCCCTGCGGCCGCCCGGTGACGACATTGAACACGCCCGGCGGAATGCCGGCTTGCTCCGCCAGCTTGGCCAGGGCGAGCGCGGTGAACGGCGTCATTTCTGACGGTTTCACCACCACCGGGCAGCCGGCGGCCAGCGCCGCACCGCATTTGCGGGTGATCATGGCGGCGGGGAAGTTCCAGGGCGTGATGATGGCCGAAACGCCCACCGGTTCCTTCATCACCAGGATGCGGCGGTCGGCCTCCGGTGCCGGGATCATGCCGCCCTGGATGCGCCGCGCCTCACCGGCAAACCATTTCACGAAGCTGGCCGCATAGCGTACTTCACCCGCCGCCTCGGCCAGGGGCTTGCCCTGTTCGGCGGTCATGATGCGGGCCAGATCGTTGATATTGGCCAGCATCAGCGCGTGCCAGCGTTCCAGCATGTCGGCCCGGGCCGCTACCGGCAGTGCTGCCCAAGCCGGCCAAGCGGCATTGGCGGCGGCGATGGCGGCATGTGTATCCGCCTCATCCGCGTCAGGCACGGTGCCGATGATGGAACCGGCGGCGGGGTTATCCACATCCAGGGTGCGGCCGGTGGCAGCACCCACCCACTGGCCACCGATCAGGTTGGCCTGGATGAACAAGGTAGGATCGGCAAGGGTCGGCTTCATGATCATCCAAGGGCCTGTGTGACAAGGGAGAAGGTGCGCAATTCGCTGTCGCGCTTGGGCCTGGGTCCGCGCACCATGCGGGTGACGCGGCCGACACATTGCAGGCCCAGCCCATCCAGCCAGGGCGACAGGCCGCTATCTTCCGGGATATCAACACGGCAGAACATGCCGGCATTGGCCCCCAGCCAGTGGGAGATCAGCGCCTTGGCCCCGCCTTCATCCGGGGCCACGGTGGGGCCGACGACATAGCCGCGCCCGAAACGCCGGAACAGGGCAAAGCCCGCTGGCTCATGCGCGCGGGTCAGCATCACGCCGACCGCGCTTTTATCCAGGGTGCTGATCAGGTGGCTGCGATCCATGCCGATGGCGCGGGCATCCATGGCGGTGATGACGGGCCAGTCGCTTTGCCCCATCGGGCGGACCCGTTCATCGGTGATCAGGTCGGGCACCGGCACGGAAAAGGCCGTGCCCTGATGTTGCAGCACCTCACCATCCGCATCGAAGCCCAAGCTGCGATAAAGCGGCGCGCCCTCTGCCGTGGCATGCAGGATGATGGTGCGGTCGCCCAGCTTGTCGATCACCGCCTGCATCAGCTTGCGACCCACCCCGCCGCCCTGGCAGGTGGGGGAGACGATGACCATGCCGAGCGTGGCCACATCCGGCCCGAACGGCCAGCACATGGCGGTGCCCACCACCTCGCCATCCCGCTCCGCCACCACGCCTTCGCCGATCTCCAGGAAGAAGTTCCAATCTTCCAGCAGATGCGGCCAGTTCAGCTCGCGGGACAGCGCATGCGCCTGTGGCAGATCCTCCGGGTTCATCGCCCGCAAGCGGACGATGGGTCGCGTCCCCATTTCCATCCATCACACTCCTCAAAACAAAAGCGGGCGGGCGGCAGCTTGTGCCGCCCTTGGACGTCCCGCTTTTCCTGATCGACAATTCACACCATAGCCGGCTTCGCGTGGCATTCGCTGCCGCGCTGCCGTTTTATTCGGAAGATTGTGGTGTCACGCTTCGCCCCCTGTCCGAACAAATGCCGCGCCGTGGGCTTATTCTGTGCTGCAGATTCAATCGTGCTTGATTAAGGGTCGCACCATGGCCAGTTTCACCCCCGACCAGATCATTCCCACCCACGGTTCCAACATCATCGGCGGGTGCCGGGTGGTGGGACAGGGGCCGGCATTGACGGTGCTGCGCCCGTCCGATGCAAAGCCCTTTGCCGATCTGGATACCGCCAGTGCCGATCAGGTGGACCGGGCGGTGGAAGATGCCGCGCGCGCTTTCAAACAGAGCGACTGGGCGCGGGTGGAGCCGCGTCAGCGCATGAAGGTGCTGCGCCGCTGGGCTGATCTGATTGAAGCTGACATGGATGTGCTGGCCCCGCTGGAGGCCGTTGGCTCCACCCGCACCATCGCGGAAGCACGCGCCTGGGACGTCTGGTACACAGCCGAAACGATCCGCTTTTTTGCCGAATTTGCGGACAAGGTGGGCGGCGATGTGGCCGCCACCAGCCATGACAAGCTGGGCCTGACCATCACCGAGCCTTATGGCGTGATCGCTGCCATCGCCCCCTGGAACCTGCCGCTGGTCATGGCCGGTTGGAAGGTGGCCCCGGCGCTGGCGGCTGGCAATGCCGTAGTGTTGAAGCCCAGCGAGATGACACCCTTCAGCGTGGTACGGCTGGCTGAACTGGCGATAGAGGCGGGCCTGCCACCGGGCTTGTTTAACATCGTGCAGGGCGACGGGCGCCAGGTGGGTGACCCTTTGTGCCGCCACCCGCTGGTATCCAAGGTGACCTTCACCGGCTCCACCCGCACCGGCATCGCCATCATGCAGGCCTGTGCCGAGACGGGGCCGAAGCCGGTGACGCTGGAACTGGGCGGCAAAAGCCCGCAACTGGTCTTTGCCGATGCCAGTGACCTGGACAAAACGGCGGGCATTGTCGCCCGTGCCATCACGCTGAATGCCGGCCAAGTTTGTGTTGCCGGTTCCCGCCTGCTGGTGCAGGAACAGGTGGCCGACCGGGTGATTTCCGCCATCCGTGACCGGTTCCAGGCCCTGCGTCCCGGCCCGACCTGGGAGGCGGGCACCAGCCTTTCCCCCATCATCTCCCACCCCCAGGCCGATCGGATCGACGGCATTGTCAGCCGTACCAAGGCGGCGGGGGCAGAGGTGCTGACCGGCGGCGGCCGGGCATCCGGTCCCCAGGATGGTGCCTTCTATCAGCCCACCCTCCTGGTCGGCGTGACGCGGGAGCATGAGGCAGTGCGGGAGGAGATTTTTGGCCCGGTGCTGACCGTGCAGACCTTCCGGGAGGAAGAGGAGGCCTTCGCCCTGGCCAATGACAGCGGCTTCGGGCTGGCGGCAGGCGTGCATACGGGCGACGTCTCCCGTGCTCTGCGTGCCTTACGGGCGTTGGAGGCGGGCACGGTCTGGGTCAACCGCTATGGCCGTTCCAATGATTTCATCCTGCCCACGGGTGGCTTCAAGAAATCCGGCATCGGCAAGGATCTGGGCCGGGAGGCCTATGAGGCGAACCTGAAATCCAAGACGATGCTGATCGAATTTTAAGGCAGGCGGAAAGTGGCTGCGCCTTTCTGACGGCTTTACTGTCTCCGGAAAGGGCTCGCCACCCTTTCCAGCCGGTGGCACCGTGCCGTGCCATCAGCCGATATGTGGAAAGCGGAATGGCCGACCGGTCGGCCATATCCTGCTGGCCCATCACGCAGACCGACGGAACCGTGCGATATCGTAATGGCTTAGGTCTATCGGGGTCGTTCCGGTATCGATCAGTTCGGCCATCGTTTCCCCCACGCCCGGCCCGATCTGAAAGCCGGAACCCGAAAATCCAAAAGCGTAGAACAGGCCGCTGGTGGTGGCGGAGCGGCCCATCACCGGCAGACTGTCAGGCAGATAGCCTTCAATCCCCGTCCAGACGCGGATGATGTTCAGGTTGGCCAGGGCGGGGGCCAGCCGGCGGATTTGTCTCAACTGCTTCATCGTGTTCTGCGGCAGCACATAGGCGCGGTACTGGTCGGGGTAAGACGGGCCGCGCGTGCTGCCGCCCAGGATGATATTGCCGCGCGCCACTTGGCGGAAATAAACCGTCTCCTCCTCCACCGGGGTCATCACGCCCACGGCGGGGGCAATGGCATAGGGGACGGGTTCCGTCACGCTCATGTTGGGGCCGCGTGGGGTGAGGGGCACCGGCTCCCCGAATTGCTGCGACAGTTTATTGCCCCAGGCCCCGGCGGTGATCAGCAGCACAGGTGCCCGGAAGGTACGGCCATCCTCTGCCGTCACCACGAAATCCGTGCCCTGCTTGGCGGCATGGATGATGCGGGTATTCTCAAACACCTGCGCGCCTGCCCTTTGTGCCGCACGGGCAAAGGCGGGTGCTGTCAGGCGCGGGTTGGCATGGCCATCCAAGGCGGAATAGGAGCCGGCCAGCACATCCGGCCCGAAAAACGGGAAGCGTGCCCGCAGGGCATTGCCGGTCAGCAGTTCCAGATCCAGCCCGACATGCCGGGCTTCGGCTGCATATTCCTCCATCTTGGCGATATTTTCCGGCCGCTCCCGATAACAGACGCGGATATGGCCGGATTGCAGATATTCAACATCCGCCCCCAGCAATTCATTGGCCCGGCGCCAGATGGCAATGGCGCGGTTGGCCAGCGGTAATTGGTGGATGGGCCGGCCCTGGCGGCGGACATTGCCGAAATTGGTGCCGCTGGCCTGCCGCCCCACCAGATCGCTTTCCAGCAGGGTGACGGAACGGCCACGCTGGCGCAGGAACAAGGCGGCGGATGTGCCCATCAGGCCGCCACCGATAATCAGCACATCGCTGACGGAAACAGGGCTTGCCATGATCATTCCTCCCCTTCCGGTGCGATGGCAACCGGCAGCGGCTTTACCGGGGCCTGCCCGCGCAGGCGGCCCACCTGTTCCACCGGGATGTTGGCGCAGGCGGCAATCACCTCCGCCCCGGCATGGCCGCAATAGCGGCCCTGGCACCGGCCCATGCCGACACGGCTGAAGGCCTTGGCGCGGTTCGCTTCCTTCGCCCCGGTTTCATTCACCACCCGGCGCAGGTCGCCCGCCGTTACGGCCTCGCAACGGCAGACGATTGCTTCATCCGGCAGGTTGGCGGCCTGTTCATGCGGCCAGGGGAAGGCGGTGGCAAGGCCACGGGCGAAGCGGGCATAGGATGCCACCTGTCGGCGCAGATGGACCAGCGTCAGCGGGTCCACCTTGTGGCCCAGGTCGGCCAGAGCTGCCAATGCTGCCAACCTGCCGCTGACCTCGGCGGAGCGTGCGCCCAGGATACGCGCACCATCGCCGGCCAGATAGACCCCGGCCACGCTGGCCCGCCCGTCCTGGTCGCGTTTGGGCAGCCATTGGCGGGTCTTGGCATCAAAGGCGAAGTCGCAGCGGGCTAGATCAGCCAACTGGGTTTCCGGGCGAAGGTGATAGCCCAGCGCCACGGCATCGGCGGCGAAATCACGTTCCGTGCCATTGGCCAGCCGCACGCGCACGCCATTGACGCCATTTTCGGCATTCCCTGTGATTTCCAGCGGCGTCACCCCGGTCAGCACCGGCACGCCCGCTTTCGCCAATGCACGGGTCAGTGCCACGCCATCGGCCAGGATGCCCGGCTGGGCGATCAAATCCACCGCCGCGCGCAGCCGGTTGCTCAAGGGGGAGGTATCCAGCACCGCGGCAACCTTGGCACCCGCCTTCACATATTGGCTGGCCACCAGATAAAGCAGCGGCCCGCTGCCCATGAACACTACCCTGGCGCCGATGGCGCAGGCCTGTGCCTTCAGCGCCACCTGTGCGGCCCCCAGACTATAGGCCCCGGCATAATGCCAGCCCTTGACCGGCATCAGCCGGTCGGTGGCCCCGGTACATAGGATCAGGGCATCATAGGCCAGTGTGGCATAGCCGCGCTCGGATGCCGTCCAGACCTGCCCATCGGCAATGTTCCAGACCAGCGTGTCGGGCCGGTAATCCACCGTCGCCGCGATGGCATCGAAACCATCATGCACCGCCTGGGCGCGCGCGGCCTCCGTGCCATAAAGCGCTTCATGGCTGCGGCGGAAATTGGTGGGCTGGCGGCGGTAAATCTGGCCGCCGGCACGGGCCGCCTCGTCAATCACCACCGGGCGGATGCCGGCTTCTAATAACGTTTGCGCAGCACGCACGCCGGCGGGTCCCGCCCCCACCACCACAATCCGGGGGGTTAGTTCGCGGTCGGCCATGATGCCCCCGGCTGGCTGGTGGAAAGGCGCAAACCGGCGCTGGCGGGGGTAGAGCAGGCGCGTAGGCGGCCCCCATCCTCTGTCCAGACCCAGCAATCCTGACAGGCAGCCATCAGGCAGAAACCGGCGCGTTTGCCATCGCCAAATTCCGATGTGCGCAGCACCCGACCGGCGGCCAGCATGGCCACCATCAGCGTGTCACCCTCCATCGCCGTCACCGGCTGGCCGTCCACATAAAGGGTCAGTGACGGGCGGTCCTGTTCGGCCAGCCGCACGAAACGTCCTTGGGTCAATTCACCACCTCCGGGTGATGGCACAGAATGTCGCTGCCGCCGGGCAGGTGACGGCGCGGCGGGGTAAAATGGGTGCATAGCCCGTCGATACGGGCGCTGCAGCGCGGCAGGAACCGGCAGAGATCGGCCCCTTCCAGCGCCGGCCCGATGGCGGGCGGGGGAGGCCTTGTCGCCTGTTCCTCCAGCCAGCCGGCCCGCAATTCCGGAACGGAGCCGACCAGCAGATCGGTATAGGGATGGAAGGGCGGGGCCTGATAGGCACTGCGTGGCCCCATCTCCACTGCCATGCCGCCATACAGCACCATGATATCGTCGCAGATGGCCCGCACCGTGCCGATATCATGGCTGATGAACATATAGGCCAGCCCCAGTTCGCGCCGCAGGTCGGCCAACAAATCCAGGATGGCAGCCCCAACCACTGTATCCAGGGCGGATGTCACCTCATCACACAGGATCAGGTCGGGCTTGGCGGCCAGCGCGCGGGCGAGGTTGATGCGCTGTTTCTGCCCGCCGGACAGGCCGCTACAGGCGCGGTCGGCCAGATTGGCGGGCAGGCGGATCAGATCCAGCAATTCGGCCACGCGCTTCTGTTGTGCTGCCCCTTTCAGCCCATGATAGAAGCGCAGGGGCCGGCCCAGGATGTCGGCCACGCTATGGGCGGGGTTCAGGGCTGTGTCGGCATTCTGGAACACAAGCTGGATGCGGCGGAACTGGTCGCGGCTGCGCTGTTCCAGCCCGCCGGGCAGGCGCGCCCCGGCGAAATTAACCGACCCGCTGGCCGGCCGGATCAGGCCCGCCACCACGCGGGCCAGTGTGGATTTGCCCGATCCGCTTTCCCCGATCACGCCCAGGGTGGCCCCCTTGGCGATGGACAGGCTGATATCGCGCAGCACGGGGATTTCCGGTCGGCCCCCGCTATCCACCTTGCCATAGCCGGCGAACAGGCCCTTGATTTCCAGCAAGGGCGCCTTGGTCGGGGCCGCCACCGGGGCCGGCTTGGGGGCAGGGCGGGCGGCTGCCATCAGGGTGCGGGTATAATCATCCGCCGGGCTTTGCAGTATCTGGGTGGCGGCCCCGGCTTCGCGTATCCGGCCCTTGTTCAGCACCAGGATCTGATCGGCCATCTGTGCCACCACGGCCAGATCGTGCGACACATAGATAGCGGTGGCCCCCTGGCTGGCCACGGCGTGCTTGAAGGCGCGCAGCACCTCAATCTGTGTGGTCACGTCCAGGGCGGTGGTCGGCTCATCCAGGATCACCAGTTCCGGCCCGGTGATCAACGCCATGGCCGCCATTAACCGTTGTAACTGCCCACCGGAAAGCTGGTGCGGATAACGGCTACCGATGCTATCCGGCTGGGGCAGGGCCAGCGCCCTGAACAGGGAAATGGCCTTGGCTTCCGCACTCTTGCGGTCCATCCGGCCATGGATCAGGGCCGGCTCCACCACCTGATCCATGATGCGCTTGGACGGGTTGAAGGAGGCGGCGGCACTTTGGGCGATATAGGCGACCCGGTCGCCGCGCAAGGCCGCCAGCCCCTCCTCGTCCAGCGCCCGGATATCGGTATCGCCCAGCCTTATGCTGCCGCCGGCAATGCGGCAGCCACTGCGGGCATAGCCCATCAGGGTCAGGGCGATGGTGGTCTTGCCCGACCCGCTTTCCCCGATCAGGGCCAGCACACCGCCGCGCGGGATGGTGAAATCCACCCCCTCCACAATGGTGATGGCGCTGTCATCCTTGCCCCCGGCGGTGACGCGCAGACCCTTGACCTCCACATGCGGTTCCATGGCGCTACCCTTCCTTCGATCCGCGCCGTCGGGGCAGCGCGTCGATCAGCAGATTGACCCCGACAGTCAGGGTGGCGATGGCCAGCGCCGGCACCAGGATGGCGGGGGCCCCTTCGCCCAGGCCGGAGATATTTTCCCGCACCAGTGATCCCAGATCGGCATCCGGCGGCTGCACCCCCAGCCCCAGAAAGGACAGGCCAGACAGCAGCAGCACGATGAAGACAAAGCGCAGGCCGAAATCCGCCAGCATCGGGTGGATCATGTTGGGCAATATTTCCCGGATGGCGATATAGGCCGCCCCTTCGCCACGCGTGCGGGCCACCTGCACATAATCCATCTGCGCCAGATTGACCGCCTGCGACCGGGCGATGCGGTAGGCGCCGGGGATATAGATCAGCGTGGCGATCAGGAACAGAAGCGGCAGGGAGGAGCCGACGGCAGCCACCAGGACCAGGGAGAAAATCTTCGACGGGATGGAGATCAGCGTATCCATGAACCGGCTCAGCACCTCGTCCAGCCAGCGGGGGGAGACGGCGGCCAGCAGGGCCATCCCGGTGCCGGTGGTGCTGGCAGCAATGGCGGCGGCGGCGGCCAGCCCGACGGAATAGCGCGCACCGGACAAAACCCGGCTCAACACATCGCGGCCCAGATAATCGCTGCCCAGCCAGTGCGCCGCCCCGATCCCGGCGAACACATCCTGATGCGCAAAGGCACCGGGGTCATAGGGGGCCAGCCAGGGGCCAGCAATGGCGGTGGCGATCCAGAAGATCACCAGCCCCAGCCCCACCTTGCCGGTCAATGGCAGGCGGGCGGCCCAGCCGGGATTTTTCGCATCCGGGATAGCGCTCATCGGTTACGCAGCCTCGGGTTGGCAAGGATGGCGACGATATCGGCGACCAGCACCAGCAGCAGATAGGCCCCGCAGAAGATCATGGCGCAGGCCTGCAGCAGCGGCATGTCGCGGCTGGTGACGGCATTGACCATCAGGCTGGCAAGGCCGGGATAATTGAAGATCGTTTCCACAATCACCGCCCCGCCCAGCAGGTAGGAGAGCGACAGCGCCATGGCGTTGACGATGGGGGCGATGGCGTTGGGCAGCACATGCACCAGCACCAACCGGGCCGGTGCCACCCCCTTCAGCCGCGCCATCTCCACATAGGGCAAGCCCAGTTGGGCGATGATGGCGGCCCGCGTCATCCGCGCCATCTGTGCGACCACAATCACCGACAGGGACAGGACGGGCATGGCGAGTGCCCGCAGCAGGTCCAGAAAGGTCCCGCTGGCCGGCACCAGCGCAATGGACGGCAGCCAGCGCAGTTCCACGGCAAAGATCAGCACGGCAATGGTGGCGATCAGGAATTCCGGCACCGCCACCATGGAAAGGGTCGCCGTGTTCAAGGCCCGGTCCAGCCGCCCCCCCTGGCGCAGGGCCGAGGCAATGCCGATTGTCAGGGCCATGGGCACGGCCACCAGGGTGGACAGACCGGCCAGGATCAGGGAATTGGGCAGCCGGCTGGCGATGATGTCCGCCACCGGCATGTTGGCAACCATGGAAAAACCGGGATCACCGCCCAGCAGCCCGGCCAGCCAGCGCACAAAACGGATGCTGGCGGGCTGGTCCAGTCCCATCTGCTGGCGAAGCGCTGCGACCGCTTCGGGCGTGGCGCTCTGCCCCAGCATTTCCTGCGCCGCATCGCCGGGCAGCAGGCCACTGACGATGAAGACCACCAGGGCCACCAGGAACAGGGTCAACAGGCCCGATGCCAGCCGCCGGACGATCAGCGTCAGCAGAAAGGTGGTGCCGCTTTGGCCGGTTGCGGGGGATGCTGCTGACATTCGGTCAATCCTCCCACCAGACATGTTCGGCAAAGGCATAGCCCATCAACCCGCCAACCGGCACGGGGTACAGGCCCTTCAACCGGTTGTCGTATCCGTCTGTCATGTTGATGAAGACGGGGATGGCGGTGCCCCCCTGATCGCGGACAATTTCCTGCATTTCGCCATACATCTGGCCCCGCAGGCTGTCGTCTGCCGTGGCGCGGGCCTCCAGCAGCAACTGGTCGAACCGTTCATTTTTCCACCCCGTCTCATTCCAGGCGGCGGTGGATTTATAAAACAGGCTGAACACCAGATCGGCGGTCGGGCGCGGGTTGGTATTGCCGAAGCTCAGCGGATGCTTCATCCAGTGGGTGGACCAATAGCCATCCGCCGGCACCCGGTTCACCGCCAGATTCAACCCGGCACGGGCCCCATATTCCTGCAGAACCGAGCCCATATCCACCGACCCTTCCGCCGCCGGTGAGGCATAGATGGACAGGGGCGAACGGCCCACCCCCGCCTTGGCGAAATGATATTTCGCGCGATCCAGGTCAAAGGCCCGTTGCGGCAGGTCGGCCCGGTAAAACGGGTGGAAGGGGGGGATCGGGTGATCGTTGGCGATCTGTGCCGATCCCCGGAACAGGGCCCGCTTCACCAGTTCCCGGTCAAAAAGATACTTCATGCCCAGCACGAAATCGGGATTACCGGTAATGCCGCCATCGCGGCGCATGATCAGGTTGGTGTAAAGCCCGCTGGAGGTTTCCAGCAGATCATGGGTGCCGCTTTCCTTGATGCGGCGCATGGAGCGGGGATTGACCGCAACAATCAGATGCACGTCGCGGGACAGCAGAGCATTGACCCGTGATACCTCGTCCGGAATGCCGATCAGTTCAATCTCGTCCAGATAGGGCTTGCCCGGCTTCCAGAAATCATCATTGCGGGTGACGATGGTGCTGACGCCGGGGACGAAACTTTTGATGCGGTAGGGGCCGGTCCCGTTGGGACGGCTGAAATCCGTCGTCCCGGCGGCGATGATCAGGAAATGCGATGCCGCCAGCATCGACGGCAGGTCGACATTCGGCCCGGTCAGGGTGATGGTCAGGTCCAGGGGGCCGGTGGCGCGCGCTTCGGCCAGTTGGCTGGCAATGGGGCGCACTTTGGACCCGATGGCAGGGTTCTGGTGGCGCATCAGGCTGTACACCACATCTTCGGCATGCAGCAGTTTGCCATCATGGAAGCGGATGCCGGGGCGCAGCTTGACCCGCCAGTGGATCTGGTCGCGGCTTTCAATCGTTTCCGCCAGGGCCAGCCGGGGTCGCAGATCGACACCATATTCGGTCAGGCCCGAATAAAGCATGTGATGGCGGATATAATCGGTAGACAGCGCGCCCTTGGCCGGGTCTGTCGTGTCGGCGGTGGAACTGGACATGGCGGCCACCCGGATGCGCCCGCCATAGCGGGGCTGTGGCACGCGCAGGGGGCTTGGTTGCGCCCAGGCTGGCAGCAGGGGCAGGGCACTGGCCGCCATGCCGGCTGTCAGCAGCGTTCGCCGCGAAAGGCCCATGTCCCCCCTCAATGCAGGATGTCCTGAATGCGGTAGTAAAGGCCGACCAGCGGCAGAAACCAGGGCTTGCCCAGATGGCCCGGCACGGCATGCCAGTCCAGGCCGGCCCAGGGGTTGGCGGCGGTTTCGCCCCCCATCACACGGGCCATCTTTTCCCCCATATGCACGGACATCTGCACGCCATGGCCGCTATAGCCCATGGCGTAGAACAGTCCATCATGCTCGCCTGCGCGCGGCAGCCGGTCGGCAGTCAGGTCCACCATGCCGCCCCAGCAATAATCCACCCGCACATCGCGCAAAGCCGGGAACAGGCTGCGCATCGTGGCTTCCAGGATGCGGCCGCTTTTCTGATCCGATAAGGGGTCGGACACGGCAAAGCGCGCGCGTCCGCCGAAAATCAGCCTGTTATCCGGCGACAGGCGGAAGTAATTGCCGATATTCTTGCTGGTCACATAATTACGGTTGCCGGGGAACAGCGTGGCCACCTGTTCTGGCGGCAACGGTTCCGTGGCGATGATAAAGCTGCCGACGGAGATGATACGGCGGCGGAACCAGCCGAACGGCCCCTGCGCGCTGGCCCCGCCGGTGGCCACCAGCACCTGGGTGGCATTCAACGTGCCGCGCGGGGTGGTGACCAGCCAACCCTTGCCCTGGCGGGACAGGCCGGTGACGGCGGCCTGTTCATATATCTGCGCGCCCCGGCGGCTGGCAGCCTCTGCCAGACCGACGCCGAATTTCCCTACATGCAACTGCGCGCTCGTGCCTTGCAGCAGCCCGCCATGAAAGGCGTCGCCGGCGATTTCCGCCGACAGGTTGGTGCGCGGCACCAGCGTCACATGCGGATCGATGGTGGCAAGGCTTTCATAAGCCTTTTCCAGCTTGGCATAATGTTCCGGCTTGGCCGCCAGTTTCAGCCGGCCGGCGCGACGGAAGGCACAGTCGATCCCTTCCTCTTGCGCCAGCCGTTCCACATCGCTGACCGCCTGGACATGGGCGTTATAATAAAGCGCTGCCGTCTCCCGCCCGAAACGGGCGACCAGACCGGCAAAATCATGCGCCGTGCCGGCATTGCATTGGCCGCCATTGCGGCCGGAAGCTTCTCCCGCCACACGACCGGCTTCCAGCACGGCCACGCTGGCCCCACGTTTGCGCAGGGCCAATGCTGCGGACAGACCGGTGAAGCCGCCGCCGATGATGGCGACATCCACCCGGCCTTCCACCGGACCGGTCACCCCGCCGGTGAAGCCGGGTGCCGTATCCAGCCAATAGGAGAGGGTTTTCCGGTCCGCCATGATGGGTTACAGCCCCACCAAGGCCGGCAGGATGCCGATATGCGGGATCTCATAATCCCGATAGTTCGGGTTGGTCGGCTCATGTCCGCGCGCCACGAAGACGCGGGCACCAAAGCCCAGATCGGTGGCGGAGTTCTGGTCATAGCGGAAGCTGGAAGAGACATGCATGATGTCCTTCGGGTCCGCGCCCAACTGGTCCAGCATATATTCAAACGCCTGCAGGCGCGGCTTGTAGGCCTGGGCCTGTTCGGCGGTATAGACGGCATGGAACGGCGCGCCGAGCAGTGCCACATTATGATGGATCTGCTCGTTCGCGGCGTTTGACAGGATCACCAGCGGGATTTCCTTGGCCACCTTGGCAAGACCCGTGGGCACATCGGCGTGCGGGCCCCAGGTCGGCACCGCCTCATAGATGCGGGCCGCCTCTTCCGGGCGGAATTCGATCTTCCAGTGCTTGCAGGTGCGCTCCACGGAATTATGGATCACTTCGCGGTAAGGCTTCCAGGCTCCCAGCACCTCATCCAGCCGATAGGCTGCGAAATCCTTGCAGAACCGGTCCATATCCTCCGGCTTCACACGGTCGGGGAATATTTCCCGTGCCATGTCGGACATGCGAAAGCGGGTCAGCGTCCCGTAACAGTCGAAGGTGATGAATTTGGGCCGGAACGGGGCCATGGCTGTCTGTCCTTCACATCGGGCGAATGGCCGGGTTCAGGGCCGCTCGCGGTTTGGATCGGTCCGGCGGATCACCCTGTTGAGGTGGTGTCCGCGACAAGGCAATTAGGACATGGGAAGGCCGGAACTTCACCCTGATTTGGGGACCGCGTATGGGTATTTATCCGCCTTTTCGGCAGTATCTGCGGCACAGTCTGCCGCGTCACCTTTCCCTAATATCCACGCCCGCGTGGGACGTTTCCCACCATTGCCAGACCCTGGCGATGCTGCCGGATGTTGGCCATCAGCACGCGGGCCGCACTTTCCGGCTGGGTCATGCTGGCAATGTGGGGTGTCAACAGGATAGCGGGGTGCCGCCAGAAGGGATGCCCTGGCGGCAAGGGCTCCGGCTCCGTCACATCCAGCACGGCGCCGGAGAGTTTTCCGCTATCCAGCGCAGCCAGAAAATCCACCTCCACCAGATGCCCCCCGCGCCCGGCATTGACCAGGGCAGCACCATCGGGCAGCAGATCGAAGGTTTTGCGGCACAAAATGCCGCGCGTTTCATCCGTCAGCGGCAGCAGGCAGATCAGGATATCGCAGGCGGCCAGAAAAGCCGGCATCCCTTCCGCGCCGGCATGGCAGGTGACGCCCTCGACTTGCTGGGGCGAGCGCGACCAGCCGGAAAGCGGGAAGCCGTAGCGGCCCAGCCGATCCAGCACAGCGCGGCCCAATGTGCCCAGCCCCATCACGCCGATGCGACGGGCCTGTGCCGGCACCAGTTTCACCGGTGCCCACCGGCCCTCATCCTGGGCTTTCCGGTAATGCAGCATGTGGCGGTGCAGGGCCAGGGTGGCAAAGCTGGCATATTCCACCATGCCATCAATGATGCCCGGCTCAATCATCCGCACCACCTGGATATGCGCCGGCACCTGGGACAGGTCCAACTGATCCACCCCGGCACCGGTGGAAAACAGCACCTCCAGGTTGGGCAGGCTGGCCAGCAGATCGGGCGTTACCGTCCAGGCCGCCAGATAGCGGATATCGGCCAGTTTGCCGGCTTCGGGCCAAGCACGGAAATCAATCTCCGGAGCCTCCGCCGTGAAGACCTGTTTCCAGACCGCGCCGCGCACCGGGTCTGCCTTATAGAGAAGGGCCATAAAAGCGCTCCCAGAAAAACGCCGCTGACACCGGGGGTATCAGCGGCGTGACAGTCAGGTTCATGCCTTGGAACGGAAGGGGGTCACCCCTGTCAGAACGTGTAGCCGATCCTGGCCGTGAAAGTGCGCGGGGTGCCAGGGGCCACCCAGGACCGGGCGTAGGAACTGGCGTAGTACCGCTTGTCGAACAGGTTGTTCACATCCACGGACAGCTTCAACTGCTCGGTCGGCTGCCAGGAGGCCAGCAGCTTCACCAGCGTGTAGCTGGGCAGGTAGAAATCCACGCCCGTCTCCCCCAGGCGCTTGCTGACATAATTCACGCCACCGCCCAGGGTGACGGTATTATCCCCGAAGAACAGATCCTTCATCAGCAGGGCGCTGGCCTGGTTCTTGGGGATGTTGATCAGCGGGTCGCCTTCCAGGATGGACAGGCCGAAATCCGGGTCCACCATGTCGCGCGCCGCCTCGGCGTCGGTATAGGAATAGGTCAGGTAAAGCTGCATATCGCCGGGCAACTGGGCGTTCAGGTCGAATTCCACGCCCTTGCTGCGGGCCTTGCCGATGGCCAGCGAGTAGCCGGAATTGACCGGATCGGCCGTCAGCACATTGTCCTTGGTCATGGTGAACAGGGCCAGCGTGCTGGTAATGCGGCCATCGGGGGAGGTGTATTTGCCGCCGATCTCGTAGCTTTCGCTTTCCTCCGGACGGAAGGCAGCGCCGGAGAAATCGAAGCCGGTATTGGGCCGGAAGCCACGGCCATAGCCGCCATAGAGCGAGAACTCATCCGTCAGGTCATAGACCAGGCCGGTCTGGGGGCTGAACTTGGTGTAGCTGTTGCCCAGGCGGGCATCGTTGATCCGGTTATGGATCGACTGGTCAAAATCATCATACCGGCCGCCGAAGCGGAACTTCAGTTTTTCCGTCAGGTCGATCTGATCCTGGAAATAGACGCCCCAGGCCTTCTGCCGCTCGAACCTGTTGTCCAAAGTGGCGGTAGGGGTGGGCGTGCTGCCATAGACGGGGTTGAAGATGTCAATGGCGTTGTTGGCCGCCGTTATCGGCCGGCCGGCGGTATAAGCCGGCGGGCGATAGCGCAACTGCACCTGATCGATCTCGAACTTGTCCCAATCCGCGCCCACAATCAGGTGATGGGTGAAGATACCAGTATTGAAGGTACCAGACACTTCACCGCGGAACACCATATGTTCGGTCTGGTAATCGCGGTAACGGCGCTGACGGGACAGCATGTTCCCCGTCTCCTCCAGCGTCTGGCGGCTGCCCGCCAGTTCGGCATCGGAGGAAAAGCCCTTGAAGCTGGTATCGCGATAGCCGGCACCGATCAGCACGCTCCAGTCATCGCTGATATCATGCTGAAGCTGTGCCTGATGGCCCAGCACTTCCACCTCGACCGGGCCGTCGCCCGGTTCACCCAGGAAGCGGGAAATGGGCAGGGCGCCCAGATCGCCATTGACGGCGACGATGCCGCGATCGAACGGCACTTCCTGCTTCACATATTCAGCCTCATAGCTGAACGAGGTGTCTTCCGTCAGTTGCATCAGGATGGAAGGGGAGGCCGTGTACTTCTTGCTCTTCAGCGTATCGCGGAAGCTGCCGGCATCCTCGGCCGCGCCATTGATGCGCACGGCGATCTTGTCCGTGATCGGGCCGGTAATATCGCCTTCGATCCGGTAGGTGTCATAGCTGCCGGCGGAAACCGAGACGCTGCCTTCAGTATCGAATTTCGGCTTCTTGGTGATGATGTTCACCGTACCGCCCGGCTCTCCGCGACCGAACAGGGCGGAGTTGGGGCCCTTCAACACCTCGATCCGGTCGATGTTGGAGGCATCGCGCGGGCCGCCATAGCCGCGCCCGCCATTGAAGCCATTGACCAGGAAGCCGCTGGGGAAATTGGGATCGCCGGCAAAGCCGCGAATGGCGAAACTGTCCCACAAGCCGCCGAAATTATTCTGCTTGGCGACGCCGCTGGCCATTTCCAGCGCGCCTTCCAGCTCGGTGATGCCCACAGCATCCAGCAGTGCGCCGTCCAACACCTGGATGGCCTGCGGGGTATCCTTTAACGCGACATCGCCACGATAGGCCTGACGCTGTCCGACGACGATAATTTCCGCCAGCTCTTCACCGCCGGTTGTTTGTGCTGCCGCCATGGGGACGGTCAGGGCCACACAGGCGGCGCTGGCCGCCAACGCAAGCCGGAATCCGGACTGATACTGCATCGTTTGGTCCCCCTTCTGCACTGCTCCACTGTTCGCCTGGCAATGCACGTTATGTTATAACGTGTGCCTTTTATTCTTCCCGGCATGCCGGTCACAAGGGCCGGCATGTTGCGCGGATCGCTTAGGTGCCCCCGCGTTTTTGCTTTATGCCCACCAGATTTGGCGTTAATGGCAGAAATGTTTCGTCAAAAGCCGCCCCCCTGACGGCGCGTTATATTGTTGTGGGGACAAAATGCGCGGAAAATGCTGCGCTGATCAGCATGGCCCGTCAAAGCAAAAGCCCCGCCGGCTGGGCCGGCGGGGCTTGAATTTTGAAGAACGGAAAGATCAGAGATATTTAAGCCACCAGATATCCTTGCGCCGCTGCTTCAGCCGCGCAAACCAGCGCGTCGGGAAATAGAGGACCGGCGTCAGGATGAAGAACCACAGCCAGACCGTGCCCACGCTCTCCACACCGAAAACCGCCCCCTTGGTTGGGCCATAAAGCCCCAGGGCCGTGAAATACAGCGCCTTCAACACATAGAGATGCAGAAGATAGAAGAACATGGGCGCGCCGCCGAACAGGGACAGCCAGCCCATGATGCGATGGCTCTCGTACTTCTCGAACAAGGCCAGCAGCAGGGCGCCAACCCCCAGCGTTGACAGCAGGAACAGCAGCGACGGCGGATATTTGGTCAAGGACAGGAAGGCCATGATGGTGCGCAAGCCATCCACCCCCGCAACCCATGGCTTGTCACCATAAAAATTGCACCAGCGCAGCAGCAGAAACGCAACCAGCATGCCGCCGCCCAGCAACACCAGCCGGCGGCGGCGTTCCGCCCCGTCGCGCCCGCGGGCAAACCAGGGGCCGATGGCATGGCCCAGCAGGATCAGGCCGATCCAGGGCAGCACCGGATAGGTTGTCTTGGCAGTCAGCCCGCCACCCAGGTCGATCACATCGCGCTGATGCAGGATGGCCCAGAGCGCAAAGCCGCTATCGCCGGGCAGCAGGCGGATACCGTCCAGCAGGTTATGCAGGCAGACAATGGCCAGCCCGAGGGCGATCTGCCAGGGGCGCGGCAGGTACAGCAGGGCGGAAAGTGCCACCATGCTGATGCCGATAGCCCAGATCACCTGCAGCCAGAAGGTCTGGGGCGGGAATTTCAGGCTCCAGGCCAGCCCGACAAAGGTCACTTCCAGAAAGATCAGGAACAGGCCGCGCTTCAGCAGGAACAGCGAGGTTTCCTGCCGGCTGTGCGACTGGCCATAGAGCCAGGCCGACAGCCCCGTCAGCGCCACAAAGGTGGGGGCGCAAAAGGTGGAGATCAGCCGGGTGAAGAACAGCGCCGGATCGACCGTGGCAGCATCGACCGGATCGCTGACCTGCATATGCAGGAAATAGGTTTCCCGGATATGGTCGATCAGCATGAACAGCATGACCAGCCCGCGCAGCGCATCGATGGCGCCGATGCGGCTGCTGATCCCTCGGACCGTGCTGGGGGCACTGGTGGCGGCATAGGGGATTGTCGTCATCGCTAAACCTGTCCCTTGTCCCGGAGCCCCGACCGTCCAGGAAATATGCCGGCGGGTGCAGCTTTATTGGTTTCTTAGCAGGGTAGCAGTGGTGCGCGGCAGATACGCCGTGATTGCCCCGCTGGGGCTGGGGGCGGCTGCTGAAATCCGACGGGGTGACAGCTTCTTCTGCGGCGCCCGGCGGGCGGGCATGGTGCTCATGTCCCCAGCATCCCCTCCGCCAGTGCCACATGCAGCATCATGCCAGTGGCGATGATGTCGTCGTTGAAATCATAGGCGGGGTGATGCAGGGGGGCAGCGTTTGCTGCTGTGCCCTGGCCCAGCCAGAGATAAGCCCCCCGGCACGCCTGGAGCATGAAGGCGAAATCCTCCGAGGTGAAGGCGGGTTCCGGCGCCAGATGGGTGGGGCATAAGGTGGCGGCGATGCGCAGCGCTTCTGCCGCTGCCTCCCCATCATTGATGGTGGCCGGGTAATAGCGGTCATAGGTGATGGCGGCCTCAGTGCCCGTGGAAAGTGCCACGCCTGCCGCCACCTGGCGCAGGGCCGCCTCAATCCCGTCCTGGATGGCGGGGTCGAAGCTGCGCACGGTGCCGCCCAGGGTAACGGCGGCCGGCAGCACATTATGGGCATGGCCGCCCTGGATGCGCGTCACCGACAAGACGGCCGAGGCAGTAGGCGGAATGCGGCGGGAAATGATCGTGTTCAACTGCCCCACCAGCTCGCCCGCCGCCAGCACCGCATCGGGGGTCACATGTGGCATGGCGGCATGGCCGCCCTTGCCGGTCAAGGTGATCTCGAACTTGTCCGCTGCCGCCATGATCGGGCCGGGGCGGGTTGAAACGGTGCCGGCCGGCAGGTCCGGCCAGTTATGCAGGGCGAAAACCCGCTGACAGGGGAAGCGGTCGAACAGCCCGTCCTGTACCATGGCCCGCGCCCCGCCCAGCCCTTCTTCCGCCGGTTGGAAGATGAAATGGACCGTGCCATCAAACTGGCGGGTCCGGGCCAGATGCAGGGCCGCCCCCAGCAACATGGTGGAATGGCCGTCATGGCCGCAACCATGGAAGGCGCCGCTGGTCTGGCTGGCATAGGGCAGGCCGGTCTGTTCCTGCATGGGCAGGGCATCCATGTCCGCACGCAGGCCGATGGCACGATCCGACGATCCGGCCCGCAGCACGCCCACCAGCCCGGTGCCGCCGATCCCTTCATGCACCTCCACCCCCCCATCGCGCAGGGCCGCCGCGATGCGGCCCGCGGTGCGATGTTCCTTGAAGCCCAGTTCCGGGTGGGCATGCAGGTCACGGCGGAAATCCACCAGGGCGGGCAGCAGATCGGCAATGGTATCGGGCATGGGGAATCCGTTCGGGCGCGCGAAAGCGTTTATATCGTCCCACCATCGCGCGGGCGCGCGGCGGGATGAGAGGGAAGGGCGGTGATAATCGATCCAGCCCCTATTCCTGCCGGTCCCCGAACAGGGTCTGGATCGGGTAATGATGTTTGATGAAGGGAGACTTGATCACGACATAGCTGAAATATTTTTCGATCCCGAAATCCCCCTCCAGCATCCCCTCGATGATGGATTGGTAATGACCGACGCCGTTGGTGACGAATTTCAGCAGATAATCATAGCCGCCGCTGACCAGATGGCATTCCACGATCTCGTCGATCTTGCGGATCTTCGCCTCGAACCGGGAGAAGTCACCGCTGCGATGTTCGGTCAGGGTCACCTGGGTGAAAACGGTGAGGAAATCACCCAACTTGGCCAGGTTGATATGGGCACCATAGCCCGTGATATAGCCCGCCTTTTCCAGCCTTTTTACCCGCGTCAGGCAGGGGCTGGGCGACAGGCCGACGGCATCGGCCAGTTCCACATTGGTGATGCGGCCTGCCTGCTGTAATTGGGCCAGGATCTTCAGGTCGATCCGGTCGAGTTTGGGGCCGGGTATCATGCCGAAAAGCCTTTTCCATCAGAGCCGAACTGGGCGTGGGGGGAAAGACAGCGAAAAGGGGCGTCAGGTCAAGGCGGCACGAATATCAGGCTCCTCCAGCATCTGATCCAGGGTCGTGCGGATACGCTGGAAGATCAAGGCCATTTCATCGGGCGTGCAGCACAAGGCCGGGGCCAGCCCGATCATGCCATCGCCGAAGGACCGGAAGATGACGCCGTTTTTATAGCCCTGGGCGAACAGCCGGTCAGGCAGCTTCAGGGCCGGATCGAAGCGGGATTTGGTGCCCTTGTCGGCCACCAGCTCAATTGCACCCAGCAGGCCGCGCCCGCGCGTTTCCCCCACCATCGGGTGGTCGGAAAGCCCGGCCAGCCCGGCGGCGAAATCGGCGCCCACTTTCTGGCCATTGGCCAGGATACCGCCCTCAGTATAAAGCCGGATCACCTCCAACCCCACCGCGGCACTGACCGGGTGGCCGGAATAGGTGAAGCCGTGGCCGATGGGCAGATCGGGGGTGGCGCCATCGGCGATAGCGTTGAAGATTGCATCCGACATCAGCACCGCGCCCATGGGGGCATAGCCGGCGGTCAGGCCCTTGGCCACCGTCATCAGGTCCGGCTCCACCCCTTCATATTCACAGGCGAACATGGGTCCGGTGCGACCAAAACCGGTGATCACCTCGTCGGCGATGAACAGGATGTCCAACTCGCGGCAGGTCTCCCGCATTGCCTTCAGCCAGCCCTTGGGCGGCACGATCACCCCGCCCGATCCCTGGATCGGTTCGCAGAAAAAGGCGGCGACCTGATCGGCACCCAACTCCGCCACCTTGTCCCGCAGCGCCGCAACGGAATGGGCGATCACGGCCTGCGGATCGTTTCCTACGGGGCTGCGATAGGGATAGGGGGAGGGAATATGATGCTGCCAGGGGCGCGGCACATCGAAGAAGCGGTGGAAGCTGCCAATGGCCGTCAGGCCGGCACCCACGGTTGAAGAGCCGTGATAGCCCCGCTCCAGGGCGATAACGTGTTTTTTGGCCGGTTTGCCGATGGCATTGAAATAATGGATGATGTAGCGCACGGCAGAATCCACCGCGTCCGATCCGCCCAGGGTGAAATAGACATGGGTCAGAGAGGCAGGCGCCAGTTCCACCAGCTTTTCCGCCAGCCGTACGGCCGGCTCGCTGCCAAAATGGAAATAGCCGGTGGCATAGGGCAGGCGGCGCATCTGCTCTGCCGCCACCTCCACAATGCTGTCATGGCCATAGCCGACATTGACGCACCAGAGACCGGCGAAAGCGTCGATCAACTGGTTGCCATCCATGTCGGTGACGAACATGCCCTTGGCGCTTTGCAGCAGCGTGGCGCCCCGCGCCTCATGCCCCCGAAAGGAGGTGACGGGATGGATCAGATGGTCCCGGTCGATATCCACAAGGGAACGATTTCGCTGCAACATGGCCTCTGCCCGGCTGGGGAAGGAATAGGGTCAGGGTAATGGGACCGCGACAGGCAGAGACGCCGATCTGACGGATGGGAAGGCGGTGGCCGTGGGTTTATTGCCGGGGTAGCAGCATAAAATGCTGCGACGGGCTCCGGGCGCCAACCGGCCCTTGGCCGGCCTATCCGCGGATTGCTGCCGACGCCACGCGCTGCTTTGGGCATGTGCAGCGGGTGCAGGGGCAATGGGGGAGGGCTGAACCCCTTCCCCTACCGGCGGGGTTCATCCCTGCGGGTGCAGGGGCAACATTATCGGGGTTGCGGTAAAGATGCCGCGCGAGGACGGAGGAGGGGGCGTGTCCGGTTGTAGCATCAAACAGGGCCATGTCGCCGAATGACGGCAAAGGCATTCTTGGCCCGGCTCACGGCGACGTTCAGCATATATACGCCACGGTCGAAGAAGGGGCCGCTGCCATTTAAGGAAGCGAAGGTAATTGTTGGCGAGAACACCACCAGATGGCGTTCCATACCCTGCAGGGTATGGACGGTTCCCACTGTCACCATCGCGGCCTCAGGCCCCAGGTGCCTTTCCAGTGCCTGACGAAGCACCTGGCATTGCGAGCCGAAGGAGGTGATCACGGCTACACGCTCTTCCGGCGGGCCACCGTAGCGCTTATTCAGGGTGCTCCAATGGCAGGCCAGCCACTCAGCGATGCCCTGGGCTTCCGCCGTATTGGTCCAGGATTCCTGGCCCGTCTGGCTTGTCCTCCGGGATGGGCCCAGGACATGGGCGCGATCCAGGGATCGCTCTCCTCCGGCTTCATGCCGATGAGGCGTTTGTAAACCAGATCGTTGCAGAAGCTGATGATTTTCGGCACGCAGCGGAAATGTTCGCGCAGCATGATGCCGGGGATCTGTGTGTCACTATCGCCAACGACCGTGGCCATCTGGATCGCCGCCATCGCAGAGCCGCTGGCATGGGTCAACCCCTGACGCCGACATGTGATCTGCTGGGCGTTGGTGAGGCCTTGCGCATCCATAAGCTGCTCGTCCGAGGCTTCGGAAAAATTCTCCACGGGCTGCAACTGGTGCACATCGCCCACGGCGACCGCCCGGCGGGTGAGGCCCAGCAGGCCCAAGCCCAGGTCGAGACGAAAGCTTCTTTACGATGCGGAATGTTATCCCTCCCCTCGAACGGTACGGTAAGCATGCCAGGTAGCATGGCCCAGCAGCGGGAAGGCCAGCACCAGACCTAGCAGGCCGGGCAGCAGCGCCAGCACCAGCGACAGCAGCACGATGGCGCCCCAGGCCAGCATGACGGGCAGATTGTGCCAGACCATGGACATGCTGGTGCCCATGGCGGTCAGCGCGTCCACCCGCTGGTCCAGCAGCATGGGTAGGGAGAAGACGGAGATGGCGAAGCCGAAGGCTGCGAACAGGCCCCCGACCGCCCCGCCGACCAGCAGCAGCCAGATGCCCAGCGGTTCCGTCACCAGCATGGTCGAGACATGTTCCAGCCCCGGGAATGGCTTCCAGCCGAAGAACAGGGCGTAGAGCAGCACGGCGGCGCGCATCCAGACCAGCATCAGCAGGCAGAGCAGCACGCCCACGAACAGGATCTGCCGCCCAGACGCTGCCTTCACATGCAGCATGGTAACCAGCCCGATGCGCTTACCCTCCGCCAGCCGCCGGCTTTTCTCGTAAAGCCCGGTGGCAAAGGCCGGGGCCACGATGGCGAAGCCCGCCAGGGCTGGGAACAGGAAATAATCACGCCCCAGCCCGACCAGCCCCGCCACGACCAGCCAGGAGACCAGCAGCATGACCACGCCATAGGCCAGGCTGCTGGTCGGATTGGTCCACAGATCGTTCCAGCCGGCGCGCAGCCAGTCCAGCGCCGCGCCGGCGGGCAGGCCGCGCGCATGCGGGCTGACATGGGGCAGGGGCGGAACGGTGGGCGGCAGGCTGTCGGCGGGACTGATCATGTCTTGTCTCTCAACAGGCGGATCTGGCGGCGCTGTATCCGGTTGGGGCCGGCTTCACGCCCGGTTTCTGGTGCGGAACGCAGGAAGGCTGGCTCTCCAGCGCCACCATCACCAGATGGATGTTGGCGCCGACCAGCAGGGCGATGCCGGCCAAAACCAGCAGGATCACGCGCCAATGCCTAAGGGCCGGCATGCTTGGTCCCCGTGGCCAGGTCCGCGACATAGAGCGCCAGCACCTTGCGGTCCAGGTCGCCCAGGCGCTGGTCCCAGCGCGGCATGTGTCCCTGCCGGCCGTTGAAGATGGTGGTGAAGACCGTCTGCTCGTCACCGCCATAGATCCAGGTGGCATCGGTCAGGTTGGGTGCTCCCATCTCCACCATGCCGCGGCCTTCCTCGCCATGGCAGGCGGCGCAATTCGCGGTGAACAGCTCCTGTCCCGCCGCCGATGCCGGCCCGGCACCCGACAGTGAGCGGACATGGGCAAGCACGGCAATGATATCCGGCCGCGTCAGCATCTGGTCGCGCCCGAAGGCCGGCATCTGTGAGACGCGCGTATCGGGATGATCGGAATTGATGCCGACACGGATGGTCTCCGCCAGTGCCTCCGGCGACCCGCCCCACAGCCAGGACCCCGCTGCCAGTGCCGGGAAGCCCGGCCCACCGCTGCCGCCCACGCCATGACAGGCGGCGCAATTATCGCCGAACAACACCGCCCCATGCCGGCGCACCTGCTCCATCAGGGCGGGATCGGCCTGGAGGGCGGCGTAATCGGTGTCGGCGACCTTGGCCACCCAGGCTGGCGCCTGTTCTGCCGCCCGCTTCAGGTCGTCCGCTACCACCCGGCGCTGGTCCACACCGAGGATGCCCTTGGTATAGGTGCTGCCCACCGGCCAGGCCGGCATCAGCACCCACCAGACCACGCTGAACAGGAAGGTACTGATCAGGAAGAACCAGACCATCTTGGGCACCGGCGTGTTCAGTTCCTTGATACCGTTCCATTCATGGCCCGTGGTCATGTGCCCCGTGACGGGATCGCGCTCGGCCCCACCGCTCATGGCCGGTCCTCCTTGTTCAGCACCGACCGGGCGGCATGGTCGAAGCGCTTGCCGTTGCCGGGCCAGAACGCATAGATCAGTACCCCCACCGACAGGGCCAGCAGGTAGAAAAGCCCGAACCCCTTGGCCAGGAAAACGGTCAGCGCGTGGCCTGTCTCCGGCATCTCATTCCTCCGGCGGCTGGCTGTTGGTATGGGCGGCATTGGTCAGGCGGCCCAGGATCTGAAGATAGGCGACCAGCGCATCCATCTCCGTCACCTTGCCCGGATCGCCATCGAACACACGCGCCTGCGTGGCCTCGCCATAGCGGGCGGTCAGGCCGGCGCTGCCATCCGTTCCCGCCTGGGCGATGGCGTCGGCGGCGGCGTTGGTCACCATCTCATCGGTGTAGGGTACGCCCACCCGGCGCAAAGCCGTCAGATGCAGGCCCAGATCGTCGGTGCGCAGGGAAGTGCGCGCCAGGAATTTATAGGACGGCATGATCGATTGCGGCACCACCGCACGCGGATCGACCAGATGCGCCACCTGCCATTCGTCGGAATATTTGTCGCCGATGCGGGCCAGATCGGGGCCGGTGCGCTTCGATCCCCATTGCATGGGATGGTCATGCTTGGATTCAACGGCCAGGGAGTAGGGGCCGTATCGTTCCACCTCGTCCCGCAAGGTGCGGATCATCTGGGAATGGCAGGCGTAGCAGCCCTCGCGGATATAGATGTTGCGCCCGGCCAGTTCCAGCGGCGTGTAGATGCGCAGGTCGGGCGCATCCTCCACCGTCTCATCGATGGTGAACAAGGGTGCGATCTCCACCAACCCACCGATGGAGGCGACGAAGATGATGCCCAGCACCAGAGCCATGGAGTGCTTTTCAAGCTTGTAATGCAGTCCGAACATCGGCTCACTCCCCCGCCAGGACGGACAGCGGCTGGTCGATGCCGGCCGGTTGTGATGCAGAGGATGGTCCTTTGATGGTCATCCAGACATTCCAGGCGCCGATGGCGGCGCCGGCCAGGAACAGCGCCCCGCCCACCGCGCGGGCGATGTAATAGGGATGCATGGCCACCAGGCTGTCGACGAAGGAATAGGCCAGAGTGCCGCCCGTATCATAGGTGCGCCACATCAGGCCCTGGATGACGCCGGAATTCCACATGGCGAAGACGTAAATCAGGGTACCGGCCAGGGCCAGCCAGAAATGCGCCTCCACTGCCCAGGCCGAATGCATCCGCTCCCGCCCCCACAAGGCCGGTGTCAGGCTGTAAAGCGCGCCGAAGCTGATCAGCGCCACCCAGCCCAGGGCGCCGGCATGCACATGGCCCACGGTCCAGTCGGTATAATGCGACAGGGAGTTCACGGCGCGGATGGCCATGAACGAGCCTTCGAACGTGGTCAGGCCATAGAAGATGGCTGCCACCATCATGAAGCGCAGGGTGGCGTCGTCACGCACCTTGTGCCAGGCGCCATTCAAGGTTAGTAGCGCATTGGCCGCCGACCCCCAGGAAGGGATCAGCAAGATCAGCGAGAAGGTCATGCCCAGTGTCTGCACCCAATGCGGCAGGGCTGTGTAATGCAGATGGTGGGAACCCGCCCACATATACATGAAGGTGATGCCCCAGAAGCTGATGATCGACATGCGGTAGCTGAAGATCGGTCGCTGGGCGCGCACGGGCAGGTAATAATACATCATGCCCAGGAAGCCGGCGGTCAGGAAGAAGGCCACGGCATTGTGCCCGTACCACCATTGCGTCATCGCATCCTGCACGCCGGCAAAGGCCGAATAGGCGCGGCTGTGGTTCCAGGCCACGGGCATGGCCAGGTTGTTGATGATATGGAGCATGGCCACGACGACGATGAAGGCCAGATAGTACCAGTTGGCCACATAGATATGCGGCTCCCGCCGCCGCGCCAGGGTGCGGATATAGAGCACCAGATAGGTCACCCACACCACGCAGAGCCAGAGATCGACATACCATTCCGGCTCGGCATATTCCTTGGACTGGGTGATGCCCAGCGGATATCCCGTCACCGCCAGCAGGCAGAACAGGTTGTACCCTAGCAGCACGAACCAGGGGCTGAACTGCCCGGCCAGCCGGGTGCGGCAGGTGCGCTGCACCACGTGATAGGACGTGGTGATCAGTGCATTGCCGCCGAAACCGAAGATCACGGCGGTGGTATGGATGGGCCGGATGCGTCCGAAACTGGCCCAGGCCGCGTCGAAGGTCAGTTGCGGATAGGCCAGCATCCAGGCCACCCAGTCACCGATCGCCAGCCCGAACAGGGCCCAACCCATGGTCAGCACGATGCCCACCCGGCTGGGATCGTCGTAATATTCGGCCAGCCGTCCAGGATGCGGTTCCGGTGCATGCAGGCTGGACAGAATCAGGAAACCCAGGCCCATGGCGAACACCAGGACCAGAGCGCCATGCAGGGCGAACAGGTCGTCATTGGCGCCGGCGGCCATCACCAGCCCGCACAAGGACAGCAGGCCAAGGATGAGAAGGGAGAGCTGCCGCTCGGCGCGGGTAAGTTGTGCGACCATAGGTTTCCTCATTCCGCGACGTGCGCGCGAACGTCAAGGCCAAGGGCTTTGGCCACTCCCGCGCCATAGGCGGGGTCGGCCTTCATGCAATTTTCAATATGGCGGCGCTGGATATGGGGTGCGGCACCGCCAAGGGAGCGGGCTGTATTGTCATACAAAACCTGCCGTTGCGCTAGGCCCATCAAGCGAAAAAGATCGCCTGGCTGCTGCCAATGATCATCGGCCACCCTATGATCCCAGTGGGTTGCCGGCCCGTCCAGCGGCAGGGGCGGTTCCTTGGCATCCGGGTGGTCTCCCCAATGGCCCAGGCTGTTGGGGAAATATGTCAGCGTGCCGCCCAGATTGCCGTCGGTGCGCATGGCCCCGTCGCGATGATAGCTGTGGAACGGGCATTTCGGCGCGTTGACGGGGATGTGGTTGAAATTCACCCCCAGCCGGTAACGCTGCGCATCTCCATAGGAGAACAGGCGGGCCTGCAGCATGCGGTCCGGCGAAAAACCGATGCCCGGCACGATATTGGCGGGGGAGAAGGCGGATTGCTCCACCTCTGCGAACACATTCTCCGGATTGCGGTTCAGTTCCAGCGTGCCGACCTCGATCAGCGGATATTCGCCATGTGGCCAGACCTTGGTCAGGTCGAACGGGTCGTGGTAATGGGCAGCCGCCTGCGCCTCGCTCATCACCTGGATGGCCAGTGTCCAGCGCGGAAAATCTCCGGCTTCGATGCTGTTGAACAGGTCGCGCTGATGGGTTTCGCGGTCCTTGCCGATGGCGCTCTCGGATTCCGCATCGCTCAGGTTGTCGATGCCCTGCTGGCTGCGGAAATGGAACTTCACCCACACCCGCTCGTTCGCCGCGTTGATCATGCTGAAAGTGTGGCTGCCGAAGCCATGCATGTGGCGATAGGTGCGGGGGATGCCGCGGTCGGACATGACGATGGTGACCTGATGCAGCGCCTCGGGCAGCAGGGTCCAGAAATCCCAGTTATTGTCAGCACTGCGCATGCCGGTGCGCGGGTCACGCTTGACGGCATGGTTCAGGTCGGGAAAGCGCAGCGGGTCGCGGAAGAAGAACACCGGCGTGTTGTTGCCGACCACATCCCAATTGCCTTCCTCAGTATAGAACTTGACCGCGAACCCGCGGATGTCGCGTTCCGCATCCGCCGCCCCGCGTTCCCCGGCCACCGTGGAAAAGCGCAGGAAGACCGGCGTCTGCTTGCCCACTTCGGCGAAGATCTTCGCTTTGCTGTAGCGGCTGATATCCTGGGTCACGGTGAAGGTGCCATAGGCGCCGGAGCCCTTGGCATGCATGCGCCGCTCCGGGATCACCTCCCGGTCGAAATGGGCCAGCTTCTCGATCAGCCAGATATCCTGCAACAAAGCCGGCCCGCGCCGGCCCGCCGTCTGGATGTTCAGATTGTCGGCGACGGGCGCGCCGGTGGCGTGGGTCAGGGTCGGGGGCGGCTTGCTCATGACGGGGCTCCTTGATCGAGGCTTGATCGGGATTGTCAGGGGGCGTGGCAGAATTCATCTGTACAGGCGTCGGTGTCGGTTATGCCGGCTGCGTTCATGGCGGTTCTGAACGGCTTCTCGGCGATGGCAGCGGCGATCATGGCGCCCACAGCCATGTCATCTTCCTGGCCGAAGCCATGGTGGCGGATGCGACCGTCGCGACCGATCAACACGGATGAGGGCGTGCCGCGCAGGCCCAGGCGGCGCATGGTCACCGGCGTCGGGATGCCGTCGCCCGGCTGATCCACGGCAATGGGCATGGTCAGGCGAAATTCGTGGATATATGCATCTAGCGCGGCCGGCCCCATGGCATCGTGATGTTCGAACACCGTGTGCAGGCCGATGACGGCCAGGTCGCTGTCGCCGAACATCATGTGCGCCTTCTGCGCCTGCGGCGTGCCATGGATGACGCAGCCGGGGCAGAGCATCTGGAACGCATGGATCAGCACGGGCCGGCCACGCAGGCCCGCCAGGGTAAGGGGTTTTTGTGTATTGAACCAGCGGGTTACCGCCAGTTCCGGTGCCAGGGGGGCTTCCTTCATCATTTCCAATTCCCGGATGTTTGCAGGTCCGACAGCCATTCCCTGAACAGGGCCGCGCCGGCCTTCTTGACGGGTTCGCCATGGGTACGGCTGTCGGCCCGCAAGGTGCGGGGGTCCAGCCCGACCGTCGCGATCTCGTTCGCATGGCCGATCAGCCAGCGTTCGATCTCATCCGCATCGACCTCGCCATGGAATTGCAGGCCCAACATGGCGGGTCCATGCATGAAGGCCTGGTGGGCACAGAGCGTCGTGCTGGCCAGATTCACCGCCCCGTCCGGCAGGTCGAACGTGTCGCCATGCCAGTGCAGGACGGCCACGCCGTCCAGATGGCGCAAGGGGCTGTTGCGGCCCGCATCGGTCAGGTCCAAGGCTGCCCAGCCGATCTCCTTGCCGGGTCCCGGATAGACCCGCGCACCCAGTGCCTGTGCCATCATCTGCGCGCCCAGACAGATGCCCAATGTGGGAAGCCCCGCCGCCAGCCGCCTCTCCAGCAGCCACATCTCCTCCCCCAGGAACGGATAGCGGGCGACCTCATAGGCGCCGATAGGACCGCCCAGCATGATCAGCAGGTCGGCTCCCAGCGGATCGACGGCCCAGATGTCATCGATGCCCGCATCGACGATGCGCGTGGTGAAGCCATGCTCGTCCAGCACCGGGGATAATATCCCCGGATGCTCGAACGCCACATGGCGGATGGCAAGGCAGTCGGGCATCAGAAATCGCCCGGCTTGATATAGGGATGGCTCCATAGGATTACTTGCAGAACCACCGCCTTGGTCCAGGCGGCGTGCATCTTGCGCACGTCTTCCGAACTGGCATTGGCCTTGGCCAGGAACGGTTCGATCGTGGAACAGATCGGCACGATGAAAGCGATCAGGTACCGCAGGTGGATATGATCGACCGAGGCGGCATTGTCGGTCTTGTTTTTGGCTGCCCGTGTATGGCGCACGCCTATTTCATGCTGATAGTTCAGCCAGTCCTGGCTGTAATCAGCATTGGTCGTGTCCTTGATCCACTGCCCGAACCGGGCGCGTACACGCCCTAGATAATCCATGTTGGGTGTGGCATCGGCCTTGTTGGTGAAATAATGCAGCAGGTGGGGATGGCTGCCGACAAAGCCGTACCAGACATCCAGGATGGCATCGGTCTGCGGTACCAGCACCTCGCCTGCCTTGCGCAGCGCATGCGCATCCTCATCGGTGAAAAGAAGGGTCTGCTTCAGCAGGGCCAACTCGGCCGACGAGACCGGGGAGGGGGGAAGCGACGGGTCGCCCAACCGGTATCCGGGGATTGCGGATTGATAAGCGGACATGGGATCTCCTTCAGGTCTGAGAAGGTCTAGGCAGGTTCGAGAGCGGAAATGCCGCCCACCTGCGGGCAAAGGGGTGGCGTTGCGGGAAGGCGGCCGGGATCTGGCAGTCTTTCCGATGCGGGCGGTACGGGGATCAGCTTGGGTCTGTTACTTGGGCGCGGTCTTGACGCTTATTGCGGCAGGCAACGGATATTGCGGTGAACTTCAGGCTGTACGCCTTTACTCCCGCCGTCGCAGACGCCATGCGGTGGGCGACAAGCCGGTTCCAATACGGAAACTCCGGGCAAATTGCGTCGATCCGGCAAAGCCCACCGCCATGGCCACATCGGTAATGCTGAAGCGAGTGTCGGCCAGCAATTCTTTGGCTCGCTCGATCCGCAAAGCGGTAACCCAGCGATGGGGGGGCATGCCCGTGCTCTGTTTGAAGGCGCGGCAGAAATGCCAGGGGGTCAGATCGGCCAACGCGGCCAGTTGCACCAGCCCGATTTCCTCGTGCAGATGATCCCGGATAAAGGCGGTGACGCGGTTATATTGGTGCGGGGACAAGCCCCCCCGCGGAACCCCTTGTGTCACCTGCTGGCGGCGCTGCCATTGCAGCAGTTCGATGGCCAGCGCGCAGCCCAGTGTTTCGCCGTAAAGACGGCCCAGGGGGCGCGGCGCGGTCAACGCCGCCTCAAACTTGCGGGCCGTGGCCATCAGGTTGGCGTCCGTGGCGGCCAGGCGTGGCGCGATCTCTTTCAGATCCAGGTCGGGATGCAATACTCCTGAACGTGGGTCCAGATAGATCTGCACGAAACGTTGCGCCGTCGCGGGTACGGAGAAACCTTCAAACCGGGCTCCCGCCGGGATGATGTGGAAATGGTTGGCGATTTCGATGAAGCGGGTGGCCTTTTCCCCATCGACGCTGACCACGCTGTCCTTGCGCCGGCCCGACAGACCGAAACAGAGATACAGTGCCGGCCCGTTGAAACGGAAATCATAGGCCCGACCGTCCGCCGTGTTCAGCAGTTCGGCGGACACGCCGGTCCAGTCCGCGCGCAGGCTGGGCATCACATGGTCCTGGCGGATTTGCAAGGCGGGCAGCATCTCTCGATCTCCTTCCAACATCATGGACCGTTGCGGAGCGCCAGAGCGAACAGGATGCTGGCCGTCATATCTGCTGATGCCGGGTTTCCTCCCGTCACCAGCGACCCATGGACCACCAGATGCGGCTCCCCCGCGGCACCCGGCATGGCGTGCGCTCCCAGATCGGTCAGCAGGGCACCCAATGGCTTGCCTCCAGCCAGAAGGGTTCCACCACCATCCATCATCGTCAAGCACCGCCCGGCGACATAGGGTGTGCCGTCTGGCTTATGGACACCAAGCAAGGCTGCCGGCGCTTCTGAGACGAAACCCATGGGTTTGCCGTTGGCGGCGAAGGCGCTGATCAGGGCGATGGAGTGGCTGTTCATTGCCAGATCGCCCAGCAGTCCCGGCCCGCCCGGAAAAAACAAACCATCAAAATCGTCCCCATGCACCTGTTCCAGGCACAGCGTGTCGGCCAGTGCGTCGCGCGCCTCCCGATCCGCCAGGAACCGCCGCGTGGCGTCTGACCGCCCCCCCAGCACATCGCCCACTGGATCGACTGGTGGGGGACCGCCCAGGGGGGAAGCGAGCGCCACCTCTGATCCGGCATCGGTAAGCGTTGTCCAGGCCGCAGCAAATTCCGATAACCGGAAACCGGTGGGCGGACCAATCCAGGCCAGCCGGTCGCAGGAAGTGAGGATGATGAGGATGCGGGGCGTCATCATCATCTTTTCCCCTTCCGTCAAGCCAGGGCTACATGGCGATAAGCGGTGCCGTACCGTTCGGCGATGGCGAAGCCGGGAGGGGTCCAGTGATAGCCCAGCATGCGCAGTTTTTCTGCCGCCGCCCGGTCAATCAGGCGGCGGCGCGTGGCGGCCCCCTGCTCCTGGTCGGTATCGAAGCCGAACCGCCAGTCTGGATGTTCAAAGGAGGCGATGACATTGGTGATGGCGTCGCCGGTGATCAGCAACCCGTCATCCCCGGCCAGTTCCAGGGAAATATGGCCCGGCGTATGGCCCGGTGTGGACAGCACGCGCAAGCCCGGTACCACCTCGTCCCCCTCCCTCAGCCGGACGAGCCGGTCGGCCACTGCCCCCAGGTCGCGGCGGGCACCGGGCACGAAATTGCGCAATCCCGGATATCGGGCATCCGGGTCCGGCCCCATCCAGAAATCCCATTCCGCTGCCGAAACATGATAGGTGGCGTTGGGAAAGGACAGGCCCCCGCCCGGCAGCAGCACGCCGCCGGAATGGTCAGGATGGGCATGGGTCAGCACGACATGGGTGATGGCACTCGGATCGACACCCGCGGCCCGCAGATTATCGCGCAGCCGCCCGGCGGTGGGCTGAAACTTGTCCCCCGACCCGGTATCGACCAGGATCAGCGCCTTTTCTGCCCGGATCAGGGGGATGTTGACGGGAATGTCGGCGGTGCCCTGTCGTCCGCCCAGCCGCCGGACGATGTCCGCGCGTTCGACCGGGCTGGCATCGGGAGCGATGATCACATCGGGCAGGGTGATGAACCCGTCGCTGAAGATGTCGATCTGGAATTCCCCATGCCCGAACCGGTTTGGTGGGGCCGCCACGCTAAGCCCGGTATCCAGCGCACCCGCCGTCACCGTCAGTGCGGCCGCACCTGCCAGGAAGGCGCGGCGTGCGATCGGGAGCGGTTCGGGGTCAAAGGCGTGACGCAGCATGGCAACCTCCACCGTTTCGGGAAACGCGTAACCATCAATCCTTGAAGTAGGCGAGCAGGTCGGCGTTGATCGTGTCGGCCTGGGTCGTGGCCATGCCGTGGTCGAAGCCCTTGTAGACTTTCAAAGTCCCCTTCTTCAGCAGCTTGATGCCCAGAAGCGCGCTGTCGGCGATGGGCACGATCTGATCGTCATCGCCATGCATCAGCAGGACCGGCACGTCGATCTTCTTCAGATCCTCGGTGAAGTCGGTCTCCGAGAAGGCCTTGATGCAATCATACTGGGCCTTGATGCCGCCCATCATGCCCTGGCGCCACCAATTATCGATCACCCCCTGGGAAACCTTGGCGCCCGGCCGGTTGTAGCCATAGAAGGGGCCTGCCGGCACATCCTTGTAGAATTGCGCGCGGTTGGCGGCTACGGCGGCGCGGAAACTGTCGAACACTTCCAGCGGCAGCCCGCCGGGGTTCTTGTCGGATTTCACCATGATGGGCGGCACGGCGCCGATCAGGACCGCCTTTTTCACCCGGCCGGGCTCGGCCCGGGCGACATAGCGGGCCACCTCGCCGCCACCGGTGGAATGGCCGACATGGATGGCGCCCTTCAGGTCCAGGGCAGCGGCCAGCGCCTTCACATCCTCGGCATAGGTATCCATTTCGTTGCCGGTATCGGTCTGGCTGGAGCGGCCGTGGCCGCGACGGTCATGGGCGATGACGCGGAAGCCCTTGCCCAGGAAGAACAGCATCTGCGCCTCCCAATCATCGGCGGACAGCGGCCAGCCATGGTGGAAGACGATGGCCTGTGCATCGCGCGGACCCCAGTCCTTGTAGAAGATCTCGGTACCGTCCTTGGTCTTGATCGTGCTCATGATGCGTTTTCCTTCAACGGCTGTGGCGGCGTGCGCCGACGCCAGGGGGAAGAGGGAGGGGGAGAACAGGCCGGCAGCGTACAGGCCGATCCCGCCGGCCAGCATGTCGCGGCGGGTGGTGCTGACGGCACGGGTCATCATGCTTTTCATGACAGGCTCCGAATGTCCGATGGGACCGGCGTTGTCGCCGGGGGGGGCCGAAATGCTCGACCCGAAAGCCAGCACAGAATGCCCCCTTGTTGGCCATCGACCAATTATTCGGACATTTCAGGCTGCTAACACGTTGGTATGAGATTATTAACCATCATGTCAGACGGCTGCGCCGCGGCTTCCCAGATAGTCCTCGGTGGACAATAGCGTCGCATAGGCAAAGCCTAGGGCCGCCATGAACGCGGCATGGGCATGGGCCGCGGGCACAGTGGTTTTGCCGAAGGTAAGATCACGGGAGGCGCAGGCATCATGGATCACCGTCACCTTATAACCAAAATCGGCCGCTGCCCGGGTGCAGGCATCGACGCACATATGGCTCATGGCACCGCAGATCACGACTTCTTCCACGCCGCGCGCATCCAGCAGTTCCTTCAGATCGGTGTCCCGGAAAGAGTTGATCTGGTGTTTCAGGACGACGGGTTCGTCGGTGTGGTTGGCGACGACGGGATGGATTTCCGATCCTTTGCTGCCCGGCACGAAGAAGGGCGCGTCGGTGGTGGGGAACTCATGGCGGATATGGATCACCGGCTCCCCTGCGGCCCGTGCGGCGGCGATCAGGCGGGCGGCGTTGGCAGCGGCCTCCTCCACCCCGCTCAAGGTCCATTTCCCACCGGGAAAATAGTCGTTTTGCAGATCAATGACGATCAAAGCGCGCTTGGCCATTTTGATATCCTTCCAGGATGCGGTGTATCCGTCTGGAAACATCATGGCGCAGTCCGGGCTGTTTCGCCCGTAAAGGGCTGTAAATATCTGTAGTGTTTCGCAACCTTTCGTTAACCGTGGCGGGGTTGACGCCGTTGCCATTTGTGATGCAGTGCAAACGGACCGCTGGTGGGGCAGCGCCGTTGGAGGGGGGGATGGAGCCGCAGGGCCTGTCGTTCGGAGAGTTCAAGCTCTTGCCGGAGCGGCGTCTGCTGCTGCGCGACGGCTGCCCGGTACGTTTGGGCAGCCGTGCCTTCGACCTGCTGATCACCCTTGCGACGCGACCGGGAGAGGTTGTGGCGAAGGAGGAATTGATCGCCCGCACATGGCCCGGCACGTTTGTCGATGAAGCCAATCTGCGTGTCCATATCGGGGCCCTGCGCAAGTCGCTGGGGGATGATCCTGCTGGGGGCCGTTACATCACCAACGTGCCGGGTCGCGGCTATTGCTTTGTGGCGCCCGTCCGGGGCATGGCCGACCAACGGCCGCCACCGCCTGCCATGCCTGTGGCGGCGTCTCCCGTTTCAGGAAATCTGCCGGTCTCCGTCACCCGTCTGGTTGGCCGGCAGGAGGTGGTGGATAATCTTGTCACCCTGCTGTCGCATCAGCGTCTTGTGACCATCGTAGGCCCCGGCGGGATGGGCAAGACCACCGTGGCTGTGGCCGTCTCCAGGCGTGCGGCCAAGCTGGACGCCGTCTTGTTCGTCGATCTGGCGCCGGTGGCGGAACCTACGGCGGTTGCCGGGGCGTTGGCGACGCTCCTGGGGCTGACAGACCGGTCGGTTGATCTGGCCGGCAATCTGGTGGAGCAGTTGCGCAACCGCGCATTGCTGCTGGTGCTGGATAATTGCGAGCATGTGATCGAGGGGGCGGCCGCCCTGGCGGAGATGCTGCTGTGCGGGGTGCCGACTCTCACCATCCTGGCCACCAGCCGGGAGCCGCTGCGCGCCGCTGGGGAATGGGTGCAGAGGTTGCTGCCACTGGATGTGCCACCGGAGGGAGGCATCCTGGCGGCGGACGCCATGGCTTACGCCGCGGTGCAATTATTTGTGGAGCGGGCCTCGGCCTGCCTGGGCGGGTATGTCCTGAACGATACCGATGCGCCCGCGGTTGCAGAGATCTGCCGGCGGCTGGACGGTATCGCGCTCGCTATCGAGTTGGCGGCGGGCCACCTGGATACCACAAGCATCGCGGGCCTGGCGGCGTCGCTGGATGACTGTTTCCGGGTGCTGACGCGTGGACGCCGCACGGCGTTGCCCCGCCACCAGACGCTGCGCGCCACTCTCGACTGGAGCTACCGCACGCTGCCGGCGGTCGGGCAACGATTGCTGCGGCACCTGTCCGTGTTCAACGGGGTATTCACAGCGGCGCTGATAGCCGCCATCCTGCCTCCCGTTGAGGAGATGGAGATCAACGAGGCCTTGGCCGAGCTGGCGGCCAAGTCCCTGCTGACCGTGGAGCGGGGACCAGCGCAGGCACGCTACCGGCTTCTCGACACGACCAGGGCTTACGCGCGAACGAAGCTGGAAGCGGCGGGCGAGGCGGATGCCATGCGCCGGCGGCACGCGACCCATTACCGGGCCGTGTTTGAACAGGCCGAGGCAGAGTGGGAGACGAAACCCACCCCGGTCTGGCTGTCGACCTATATCGGCCATGTGGATAATCTGCGGGCGGCGCTGGACTGGGCCTTTTCGTCCGATGGCGATCCATCCATCGGCATCGGCATCACGGTCGCCGCCGTGCCCTTCTGGTTTGCGCTGCTTCAGGTCGAGGAATGCCATGCCCGTGTACATCGGGCCCTGGAGTTGCTGGAAATTCCGATCCATCGGAACGAGCGGCAGCGCATGAAGCTCTACGCGGCGCTGGGATGGCAGCAGATGCGGGCCAACACAATCCAACCCCATGGCGCCGAGGCCTGGCATCGCACACTGGATATTGCCACCCGATTGAATGATGCCGATTATCAATCCCGGGCCCTTTGGGCCCTGTGGGTGGACCGCACCAATGACGGACAGCCCAGGGCGGCGCTGGCCATGGCCGAACGGTTCGCCATGCTGGCGGCGCAACAGCAGGATGAGGCGGATATCGCCATCGCCGACCGCATGCGGGCCAGATCCTTGTTGTTCCAGGGGCGTTTCGCAGAAGCGCGCGCCAGTATCAACAGCATGCTGGAACGGTATACGCCACCCGTAAACCGCGCCCACACGGTGCGATTTCAGTATGAGCAACGCAGCGTGGCCAGGATCACTCTGGCTCGCCTGCTCTGGATGCAGGGGCATCCCGCCGAAGCCTTGCAGGAGGTCGAGGCCACCATCGCGGAAGTGACAGAGATGGGGCACGAACTGACCCTGGCGCATGTCCTGTCGGATGCGGCCTGTGCCATTGCGTTGTTGAACGACGATCTGGAGAAAGCCAGCCGGTTCATCGGCCTGCTGCACCATCTGACCAAGGTCCATTCTCTGGATGTCTGGAACACGTATGCCGACGGGTTTGCCGGCGAACTGCTGATCCGGCGGGGCGAGGTTGCGGACGGCCTCGCCCTGGTTGAAAGTGCGCTGGAACGGCTACGGCGAACTCGCTTTGTCCTTTATGAGACAGACTTGGTTCTGGCTCAGGCCCGCGGCCTGCATTTGAGAGGCCGATCAGTTGACGCGTTGACGGTCATTGATGCGGCGCTGGATCGTTGCGCCCGTTCGGGTGAGGCGTGGTATTTAGCCGAACTGCACCGCGAACGCGGTGAACTCTTGTTTGCCCTGGCCGACCTCGTGGAAGCAGAAGCGGCCTTGAACAACGCAATGAATATCGCCAAGGAACAGCATGCCCTCTGCTGGCAGGCGCGGGCGATAACCAGCCTTGCTCGCTTCCGCAGGTACCAGGGGCGGGAGCAGGGCGCTCAAGAATTTCTGCAACGGGCGTCTGACATAGTGGCCGAACAGAGGGAAAGCGTTGGTGCAGTCAAAGGGGGCGCCCACTGGCTTGAATGACAAGTCCGAGAGCTTTGTTTTTGTTTGATAGATTGCGCCTTCGCAGACGGCCACGGCTCTCCATTCTGGCCGCAATCACAGACCCATCCCCGCTGTCCCCTCGTTAGCGTAGAGCCCGCGGTGCCCGCGCCAGGGGCCCCCACTTTGTTCCGGCCCTTCGCTTTGCTCAGATGGCGCTGGTCACTTTTGCGGTCTCTGACACCGGACACACCCATTCCTCGACAAAGCGCGCAGGGTAGTGGGTCTTGTCTCCTTCCATATAGGTAAGCTCGAGGAGCTTTTCCGGGGGGACGGGGCAGGTGGCACCAAAATGTAACCCAATCTGGCGCGCTGATCGTGAGGTGCCGAGGTAAGCATTGGAGAACCGACGGGAAGGCAATGTGCCCGCGGTCAACCCTCTCGCCAACGGTTCAGGTGCCGTTCAATGCTCTGCACCAGACCATCGACATTGCGGGTACGGATCATATCCACCATTTCCCCATGGTCGCGGTTGGACCGCTGAATGGCCGATGTGGCACGCCAGCCGCGCACGCCGGGCAATCCGCGATGGCGCAACGCCTTGATCTCCTCCATCAGCACGCGATTGCCGCAGATGGCGTAAAGCCGGTCATGGAACTTGGCATTCAGGGCGCGCAACAGGGGAAGGTCCGCGTCTTCCATGTTGGCGTCGAACTCCGCCACGATCTGATCCAGTTCCGCCACATCCGCATCTGTCGCCCGTTCCACCACGCGCCGCGCAGCCGCAACCTCCAGCACGGTGCGCGCTTCGATCAGTTCCTCCCGGTCCTGCTGAGACAGGCTGGCGACGCGGTAGCCGCGATTGGGCACATGTTCCAGCAATTGCCGCGTCTTCAGGTCCAGCAAGGCCATTCTGACATCGAAACGATGGGCGTCGTAATTCGTTTCGATATCAGTTTGCTTCAGCCATTCCCCCGGCCGGAAAACCCCACCCAGCAGGTCCGCTTCCAGCCGGCTGACCAAGCTGGCGGGTTCGGCTTGTTTTTCGCGGGGGTTTTCCGTGATGGTTGCCATGGTTGCGGTAGCCAATTTGTTATCTGATTTCTGCACAACATATTAGCAGACCGCCAATCTAATCGCCAAGAGCCGGTTGTCCCATCACCTCAAACCGCAACCGCTGCCAGGAATGCCTCCAGTTCGGTGAAATAGGCGTCAGACTCCTCATAAAACGGCATGTGGGAGCTGTTTTCGAAAATGCGGATACGGCTGTCGGGCAAAGCCATATGCATACGCAGGGAGCAGGCGGGCGTCAGTTCGTCATGCGCGCCGGCAAGGACAAGGCATGGCACTTTGATGCTCCCCATGGTGGGCACACGGTTCCAATCCTTCATATTACCGGTATAGGTGAATTCATTGGGGCCCTGCATGGTGACATAGGGTCCCATGTTCCAATCGGCCAGCGATGCAGTCAGCGGCTCCGGCCACGTCCGCAGCCGGCAGACATGGCGATAATTCAGCAAGGTGACGGCGGCCTGATATTCCGGATGGTCCAGGGTTCCCGCCGCCTCATGCGCCACCATCATCGTCACCGTTTCCGACCCCAGCGCCAGACGCAGGCGGTTCAGTTCGCCCACCAGATGCGGGATGTCGCAGGCCCCGTCGGCGATGATGTAGGAACGCACGGCCTCAGGATATGTCAGGCAATATTCGGTGCCGAGCCAAGTCCCCCAGGAATGGCCAAGGAAATCCACCGGCCCCAGGTCCAGCGCGCGGCGAACCTGTTCGGCTTCATCGACATAGCGTTCCAGGGTCCAGAGGCCGGGATCGGTGGGCCGGTCGCTGGCCCCACACCCCAACTGGTCCCAGCCCACGATGCGATAGCCCTTCTCCGCCAGTCGCAGATGCGGTTCGCGCAGGTAACGGTTGGGCAGGCCAGGGCCGCCATTGGCCAGGAACAGGGTGCGGTCCCCCTCGCCATGGAGATAGGCCACGACCTCATGGCCTTCGCGCAAGGTGATGCGGCGGGTGATGGTCAGCATGGGTCAGGCTCCGATCCGGAACGGGTTGTTGGTGACGGGCGACGGGATGGCGGCGCGGAAGGCGGCGACCTGTTCCAGGTCCAAACTGGCCGACAGCACGCCCGGTTCATCACCCAGCCGGCCCAGGACGCGGCCCCAGGGATCGATGATCAGGCTTTGGCCGTGTGACCGGCGGCCAGGGTAATTGTCCCCGCACTGCGCCGGGGCCAGCACAAAACAGCCGGTTTCGATGGCCCGCGCCCGCAACAGCACCTCCCAATGCAATGGCCCGGTCATGGAGCTGAACGCGGCGGGGACGGTGATGATCTGTGCCCCTGTCTGCGCCAGCGCGCGGTGCAGGTGCGGGAACCGCACATCATAGCAGATGGCCATGCCGATCCGGGCGCCGTCCGGCCCGTCCGCCACCACGGCCCGGTCACCGGGGCGGTAGAAATCGCTCTCGCGGAAGCGCGATCCGTCGGGCAGGTCGACATCGAACAGGTGGATCTTGTCATAGCGGGCATTGATGGCGCCATCCGGCCCGATCAGCGCCGACCGGTTGGCCATGCGCCCATCGGCCAGCTTCACCGACACCGACCCGGCCAGCAGCCAGACCGACAATTCCTGCGCCAGTTTTGACAGCAGAATCAGGGCGGGATGGTCATCCTCCGGCAGCGCATAATCGCGCAGCGCTGCGAAGGACGGGTTCAGATAATCAAACGCTTCCGGCAGACAGATCAGCCGCGCCCCGCCCGCCGCCGCCTGGCGGATCAGCGGCGTGACGGCGGCAAGGTTATGGTGCGGATCGGAGGTCGCGGTGCTTTGCACACAGGCGACGGGAAGCGTGGTCATCGCAGGCTCCTTCAGGAGGGCAGGGACAGATGCAGCACACCGCCTTCATCGGCGGCGCGGGAACAGCAGGCGGTCATGCGGCCGGCCTTGTGATCTTCGGGCGTCAGAATGCTGTCGCGGTGATCGACGGTGCCGGATCGCACGGTCACCACGCATTGCCCGCACAGGCCCCGGCGGCAGGAATGGGGAACGGGGATGCCTTCGGCCAGAAGCCGGTCGAGCAGGCTTTCCCCGTCGGCCACCGCAATGGTTTTCCCATTCAGGATCGCGGTGAAGGCGGGGCCGGTCGGGGTGGCGGGGGCAAACGCCTCCCAATGCAGCCGGTCGGGCGACCAGCCCAAGGTGCGGGCCGTATCCAGGGCCGCCCGCATGAAGCTATCGGGGCCGCAGGTGTAAAGATGTGTGCCGGGCGCCTGTGCCGTCAGCAGGGCGGCAAGGTCGATGCGCCCGTCGGTGGCGCTTTCATGCCAGCGGACAGACGGGGCCAGGGGTGTGGCCGTGACCGCTGTTGCCAACGGCCGGGCGGCCCGGTCCCGGGCACAGACCAGCAGCGTGAAGGGGCGTCCCCGTTCCCACAAGTTCCACGCCATGGACAGAAGCGGCGTGATGCCGATGCCGCCGGCCAGCAGCAGGACGGGGCCGTCACCGGTCCCCAGCGGGAAATGGGCGCGGGGGCGGCCCAGGTGCAGGGCCGTGCCCACCGTCAGATGCGTATGGATCCAGGCCGACCCGCCGGCCGAGACATCCGACAGCCGCACCGCGATCCGCCAGGACAGGCGACGTCCCGGCCGTCCGCACAGGCTATATTGCCGGACCAGCCCATTGGGCAGATGCACATCTACATGATCCCCCGCCCCGAAGCGGGGCAGCGGCAGGCCGAGCCGGTGGCGCAGGGTGATGTGCAGCACGCCGGTGCCATCGCGCGACAGGTCCGACACACGCAGGAGCATGGTCCCCAGCCCCCGCCGCCGTGACCAGAGGAACAGGCCTGTGGCCAGAAATCCCGGCAGCGACAGGCCGGCCAGCAGCATCAGGATGGTGTTCGCCGGTCCCAGCAGGCTGCCCGTATGCAGCGGATAGAACAGGTCCATGAACCGGTCCGCCGGCGCCCGGTCCGCCGCGCGGCGGGTGCCCAGCATTGTGCCGTCATAGCCATCAAACCAGAATTGTTCATAGTCGGGGCTGTCGGCCCGGCCCAGCATGACCATCACCACCCGCCCATGCCCGCCGGGCAGGCGGATGCTGCTGGGTGCCTCTCCCACCGCCTTGTCCAGGATCACCGACAGGGGTAGCAGGGGAGTGTCCGGGCGTGGCGCCACCTGGGGCGACGGGCGTGGAGTGACGGGCAATACCGCCGTCACCGTCGGGTTCCACGCCATGCCAATGCCGGTGAGGGACAACAACACCAGAACGGGGACAAGGTACAGGCCGGCAGCACGATGCAGGTCGCGCCAGCGGCGCAGGTGGGGGGTGGGCCAACCGGGGCGCAACAGCCCCCGCCACCCGTCCCGTCGGGCGGTCCGCAGCAGCATGCACAGGCCCATCAGGCACAGGGCCAGCAACGCCACGCCGATCCAGCCCACGGCCTGCTTTCCGGGGGTTCCGGCGGCCAGCCGGTAGTGGAACTGGAACAGCCATTCCATCGGCCAGTCGCCCAGCGCTGCCAGCCGCAGCACCTGCCCGCCGCCCGCCGTGGCCATGAACGGGTCGCCGTTGCAGGACAGGTGGAAGAACAACGGGTCCGTGGCGCGGTCGGGCAGGTCGATGCGGTTGATGGCGCAGCCGGTGGCGCGCATGGCATCAACATTGGCATCCAGGGCCGGCTGCGCGGGGGGGAAGGCGGCGGGATGCAGCAGGTGGTTGATTGGCTGCCGGAACAGCAGCAGCGTACCCCCCAACCCCTGGACCGCGATGAACAGCCCCAGGAACAACCCGACCCAGCGATGCCAGCCCAGGAATGTCATGCTGCACCGGCCCGCCGGATCAGATCGGACGCGCCGGAAATATCGGCCAGCCTTTCACCCGCCGCCAGCCGGGCCAGCACCTGCTTCTCCCGTTCCTGAAGCCCGATGGCCCGGTCGGCGGCGGTTTCGGCCTGATCGGGAGGCAGAACGATGGCCCCGCTTTCATCGGCCAGGATCAGGTCGCCGGGATTGATGGCCACGCCCCCCACGCTGACCGGCACATTCATGGCGCTGTCGAGCGGCAGGAACTTCGTCGTCAGGGCGGACGGCCCCCGGCACCAGACGGGCAGGCCCGCCTTTACAATCTCCCCAAAATCGGTGGCGGGGCCGTCGATGACGATGCCCGCGATGCCGGCCAGCCGCGCGGCGTTGGTCGTCACCCCGCCCCAGCAGGCATGGCGCGTGTCCCCGCACCGGTCAACAACCAGCACATCGCCGGGCCGCGCACTGCTGACGGCATGGTGCAGCAGGGTACTGTCGGGGCCGGCGATGCGTACCGTCACGGCCGGCCCCGCGATGCGTGCCCAGGGCAGGACAAGACGGATGGCGGGATCGATGAAGCCGTCATGGCGGAAATGCCCCACCGTCGCCGTCTCCACCTGCAACAGCTTGTCCAGCAGAGGGCCGGGCGGGATCGGCGGCATGGGATTGATGGTGAACATGGGGCCTGTCCTTTGTGGGGGCGGCATCCTTCAGCGCGATGCCGGTGGCGCCGATCCGCCGTCCCTCCATCAGCAGCCAGGCCAGTTTTTCGCCGGCCTGCGCGATGGAAAGCCCGTGCGGCGGGCGGATGTTGGAAACACAGTTACGCTCGCTGTCCATCCGGCCGGGCCGGGGATCGATGGTCAGATAGGCGCCCAGGCTGTCGGCCGCCGACAGGCCTGGCCGTTCCCCGATCAGCATCAGGGCGAAGCGTGCACCCATGGCGGCGGCGATGGGGTCGCCCAGTGCCACCCGCGCCTGCTGTGCCAGCACCAGCGGCGCCAGGGACCAGCCGGGCAGCCGGCGGCGCAGATCCAGCGCCAGGGCGGCGCCATGGGCCTGCGCCGCGCGGGAAGACAGCCCGTCACCGATGATGATCGACAGGTCGAACGGGCCGGAGGGCAGGTCCGCCGCCCCCGCCAGGTTACGTCCCAGGTCGGGGCGGCGCAGATAGGTGGCGCGGTCGGGCGCCTGGCTGTGGACCATGCACACTGGCCAGCCATCCACCTTTGCCGTCACCGCATCCGTATCCAGCGGTGTCCAGACCGCGTCGCGGGCACGGGCATGCCCCAGATCGAAGGACAGGCAGGCGCGGGTGGGCAGGGCGTGGCCGGCACGGCCCAGGCCGATCCGGGCCTGGGTGGCGGCCCGCAGCCGGGCCAGCGGATCGTCGGCGGGCACCTGGCTCATGGCGTCATGAACCTCTGGTCGGCGATGGCGCGGGCCAGCGGCAGGGTGGCGATATCGCGCGGCGCCACGCGGCCGTGCGTATCCAGCATGCCCATATTGCCCAGCCAGGCCTCGAACTCCGGTGCGGGACGCACACCCAGCACATCGCGGACATAAAGCGCGTCGTGGAACGATGTGCTCTGGTAATTCAGCATGATGTCATCGGCACCCGGCACACCGATGACAAAGGACACGCCCGCGACACCCAGCAGGGTCAGCAGATTGTCCATGTCGTTCTGGTCGGCCTCGGCATGGTTAGTGTAGCAGACATCCACCCCCATCGGCAGGCCCAGCAGCTTGCCCGTGAAGTGATCCTCCAACCCCGCACGGATGATCTGCCGCCCGTCATAAAGATATTCGGGCCCGATGAAGCCGACGACGCTGTTGACCAGCAGCGGATTGAAGGCCCGTGCCACGGCCTGGGCCCGCACCTCCAGCGTCTGCTGGTCAACGCCGTGATGGGCGCCGGCGGACAGGGCGCTGCCCTGGCCGGTTTCGAAATACATCACATCCTGGCCGATGCTGCCGCGTTTCAGCGACAGGGCGGCGTCATGCGCCTCTGCCAGCAGGGCAAGGTCGATGCCGAAGCCGCGATTGGCCCCCTCGGTCCCCGCCACCGACTGGAACACCAGATCGACGGGGGCGCCGCGTTCGATGGCCTGAAGGGAATTGGTGACATGGGTCAGCACGCAGCTTTGCGTGGGGATCGCGTAACGCAGCCGCAGATCGTCGATCAGGTGCAGCAGGGTGATGGCGCCATCCACATTGTCGGTGGCCGGGTTGATGCCGATGACGGCATCACCGCTTCCATGCAGCAACCCGTCCAGGATGGAGGCCGCGATACCCGCCGGATCGTCGGTCGGGTGGTTGGGCTGCAACCGCACCGCCAGCCGCCCGCGCAGACCGATGGAAGTACGAAACCGGCTGACCACGCGCGCCTTGCGCGCTACGGCGATCAAATCCTGGTTGCGCATCAGCTTGGACAAGGCGGCCACCATTTCCGCCGTCAGGCCGGGGGAGAGTGCCGACAATTCCCGCGCCCGCACCTTGTCGTTCAACAACCAGTCGCGGAATTCCCCCACCGTCAGGCTGGCCACGGGGGCGAAGGCGGCGGGGTCGTGCCTGTCGATGATCAGGCGGGTGACCTCGTCATCCTCATACGGCACGACCGTCTCAGACAGGAAGGTCTTCAGCGGCAGGTCGGCCAGGATGTGACGGGCGGCTACCCGCGCCTCCTCGCTTTGCGCTGCGATGCCGGCCAACTGGTCCCCCGACCGCAGCGGCGTGGCCGCCGCCAACAGCGCCTTCAGGTCGGGGAAGCAATGGCGGGTGCCGGCCAGATCGATCCGGTACATGGGGATCAGGCCCGGACCAGCAGCGTGTCATCGACGGAAAAGCGCAGCCAGGCATGATCGCCTTCCACCCTTGTCTCCGTCTCCGCCATCAGCACCAGCCCATGGCCGCAATCCAGCGTATAGAGCAGGCGGGCCCCCAGATAGGCGCGTTCCAGGATACGGCCGGCCAGGATGTTGATATCAGGGCCGGGCAGGGGTGGTTCCGCCGACAGGCCGATATGTTCGGGCCGCACCGTCAGCAGGCTGTCGGCGGGCGGGGCGGATATGTCGGGCCAAAGTGCGGTCAGGATATCGCCGCCCGCCAGCTTCACCTTGGCCGTGCCGGCGGCGGCGTTGCGGTCCACCACCTCACCGGGCAGGAAATTGCTGGCGCCGACAAAATCGGCGACGAAGGCGTTGGCGGGCCGGCGATAGATTTCCTCCGGCGTGCCCAGTTGCGACACACGGCCCTTTTCCATCACCACGATCCGGTCGGACAGCGCCAGGGCCTCGGACTGGTCATGGGTGACGTATAGCGTGGTCAGGCCCAACTGGCGCTGCAACTGCTTCAGCCAGGATCGCGCCTTGATGCGCAGCTTGGCATCCAGGTTGGACAAGGGCTCATCCAGCAGCAACAGGGAGGGGCGGAAGACCAGGGTGCGGGCCAGGGCCACGCGCTGCTGCTGCCCGCCCGACAATTCGTGCGGATAACGATCGATGAAGGCGCCCATTTCCACCAAGGCCAGCGCCTCCTCGATCCGCGCCTCCTGTTCCTTCTTGCCCACCTTGCGCAGGCGCAGGGGGAACGCCAGGTTCTGGCGCACATTCATGTGCGGCCACAGGGCATAGGATTGGAAGACCAGCCCCAGATTGCGCTTTTCCGGCGGCAGGTCCAGGCCCGTGGCCCCGTTATAGAAATCGCGCCCGCCCACCGTGATGCGCCCGCCGGACGGGCTGTCCAGCCCGGCGATGGCGAACAGGGTCGTGGACTTGCCGCAGCCCGACGGGCCCAGCAGGGTCAGGAATTCCCCGTCCGGGACATGCAGGCTGACCTCATGCAGGGCCTGCACCGGGCCGTAATGCTTGTTCAGACGATCGACGACAACCTCAGACATCTTTGTTGGTCCTCAAGCTGCGGCGCGCCAGCGTCACGAACAGGGCCGTGATGGCGAGCTGAATGACGGAGAGCGCTGCGACCGGTCCCGTGCTGCCATTGGTCCAGAAGGTCAGCATCGTCGTGCCGATGATTTCTGCCCCGGGTGCGAACAGGAAAACGGCGGCGGCATATTCTTTCAAAAAGGACAGGAACAGCAGCACGTAGGCGGAAAACAGCGCCGGCTTCATCAGGGGGAAAATGATCAGGCGGACCGTGGTCCACCAGTCGGCCCCGGCCGACCGCGCCCCCTGGTCCAGTTCGCGGCCGATCTGGTGCAAGGTGGGCGACAGGGCGCCGAAGGCCATGGGAATGCCGCGCATGGTGAAGGCCAGCATCAGCAGCCAGATCGTGCCTTGCAGCACATGGGCAAAGGGTAAAAGCAGCATGGCCCAGAACATGCCGATGCCGGCGATGATGCCCGGCATGGCGCGGGGATAAAGCGCTACGAATTCCAGGGCGCGGCGGAAGCGGAAATCCGACCGGTGCGCCACCAGGGCCACCAGGGCCACGAACAGGGTGGCCAGCGCGCCACCGAAACTGGCGATGATCACCGAATTGACGATGGAGCGGCGATAGGCCTCGTACCCGAACAGAACCTCGAAATGGTCCAGCGTCAGCAGGTCGAAAGGCGACATCAGGGGGGTGAGGAAACTGGTGACCGAGCGCAGCACGATCCCGGCCAGCGGCAGCAGCAGGACAAGCGCCGTATAAAGGCACATCAATGCGCAGACGACCCAGCCGACCCGGCCGATGGGCGCCAGCTTGGGCCGCTGGGCCTTGCCGCGTACCGTGACGAAACGCTTGGACTGGCGCAGCAGGAGGCCCTGGATCACCAGCAGAACGGAGATCACGACCAGCAGCAGGGTCGCCGCCGCCCCGATCAGCCCGTAATCCGGGGTGATGGCGCCCAGACCCTCCATATAGAGGAAGGTGGTGAAGAACTCCAACCCCACCGGCTTGCCGAAGACCAGGGGAACGGCCAGCATCTCCAGCGAACCGATGAAGGTCAGCAAGGCGGCATAGATGATGGATGGCCTCATCAGGGGCAGGGACACGGACCAGAGTGCCCGTAAAGGGCCGGCGCCCACTGAACGGGCCGCATCCTCCAGCGTGGCGTCGGCCATGCGGGCCGACGAGGAGCAGAACAGATAGACCACGGGCGCCTGTGAGGTGCCGGCCAGCAGCCCCATGCCCAGGATCGTATACATGTCCCACAGCGGCACGCCGGCCAGCCGTTCCACCGCCAGGGTGATATAGCCGGAAGGGCCGTACAGGATGAACCAGGCGAAGGCCAGGACCAGTTGCGACACATACATGGGCCAGAGGGTCAGGTTGCGCAGCAAACCGCGCCCCGGCATGTCGGTGCGTTCCAGGAACAGCGCAAAACTCACGCCCAGAACCGTCGCGATCAGCGTGGACAGCAGTGCCAGCAGCACCGAATTGCCCAGCGCCTCGTGAAAGCGGGGATTGCCGAACAGCCTTATGTAATTATCCAGGCTGAACAGCGGCGCCGCCTCATAGAGCGGGCGGTCCAGCAGCGACTGCCACAGCACGGGCACCAGCGGCCCCAGCACCAGGGCCAGCGTCGCCAGCGCCGCCGCCGCCTGGATCAGCAGCGCCCGGTCGGGCCGGAAAAATCGGGATTGGGGTTCCGCCATGGACATGGGCCGATCCGGTCCTTGATGTCAGGGGGTTGGAAAACGGCATATCGCCGATAATGCTGTTTCTTGCTTCCGCCCGCCTTCGTGGGAAAGCAGATAAGCAAAGGAAAGCCCTTACCGCCGCACCTTGAAGGTCGCGTTCCAGCGGGCGATGAAGTCCTGGTAATGGTCCAGCATGGTGGGGTCGTAGCCGACATGGACGATATTCTGTTCGCCCCCCAGCCGCCGTACCAGACCATCATAGGTCAGGTACGGCACCTCATCGGCGCGCACGTCGGCCCGATAGGGCATCAGCCCGCCCTGGGAAGCCGCCACCTGTCCGTCATGCGACAGCAGGTAATCCAGCATCAGCCGGGCGCTGGCGGGGCTGCGGCTGCCGGCTGTGACCGCCATGCCGCGCGGCACCAGCACCGTACCGTCCTTATCCAGGGTCCAGTCCACAATCTCCGACCTTCCCTTGGTCGCCATCTGCGGCCAGACGGTGACGGCCGAGACGTTGAAGCCGACCAGATATTCGCCGGTCGTCACCTTCTCCATCATCGCCGCCCCGCCGCTTTCCACCCGCACCGCCGGCGACAGGCGCTGCATCAGGTCCCAGCCGCCGGGACGGCCGCTGGTGATGGCGGCCCAGTGGACGGCGTAGGCCAGCGCATGGGCAGCGGCGTCATAGGTGGTGACACGCTTGCGGAACTTCAGCGGGTTTTCCGTCGCCAGGGCCACCAGCCGGTTCAACCCGTCGGGATACTGGTCGGGCTTTAGCAGAAGCTTGTTGTAGATCATCACCATCGGGTCGGCCGACAGGGTGTAGAGGCCGGGCAGGGGCCGGCTCCAGGCGGGCAGGCTGGCTTCTTCCCGGCTGACATGGGCGCCGATGCCGCCCTTGGCAGCAAAGCGCATCCAGGCATCGGGCGCGCTGGACACGATAAGGTCGGCCGACGGCCGGCTGACGGAGGTTTCGGCATAATAACGCTCGAACACTTCCGATGGGCCCATGTCCAGGCAATTGACCTTGATCCAGGGATAGAGCGCATTGAACCCGCGCAGCAGCGGCCGCCAGTTATACTCGGCCATGATCGAGTAGATCAGCAACCCGTTTTCCGTCTTTGATGCGGCGACTAGATCATCGGCACGGGCGGCGGTGGGCAGGAGGGCGGCGGCGGCAAGGCCGGACAGCACTCGGCGGCGCGACACGGGACAGGAGGGGGAAAGGGTGGTGGGTGATCGGTCCTGCTTCATCTTTTCCCCCCTTAACCCGTCTGGCCCAGGGCCAGCCCCGCGCCCCGGCGCAGAAAGGTGACATCGGCACCCAGGGTGGCGAAGCCGTAGCCACGGTCAAACATCACCTCTGACGGCAGGCCGGGCAGGGTCGTTCCCCCCAGCGCCAGCCCCGCCTCCAGAATGCGCCGTTCCGCCGCGTCCAGAACAGCCTTGAATGCAGGATCATCATATTGACCGGGTACACCGGCACTGATCGACAGGTCCAGCGGACCGATGAACAGCATGTCGAGACCGGGCACCTTGGCCATTTCCGGGATGGCGTCTACACCCGCCACGCTTTCGATCATGCCGATGGTCAGGGTTTCCGCCTCCCCGAACTTCGCCACCTCCCCGCTCCAGGCGCCCCAGCCGGCGGCGCGGGAGACGGTGTAATGCGCCCCCCTGATGCCGTGCGGCGGATAGCGGGTGGCCCGCACCAGACGGTCGGCGGCATCGGCACTGTCCAGATTGGCGGCCAGCAACCCCTCCACCCCCGCATCCAGCAGGTGCCGGACGGGGGCGGGGTGGTTGTCGGACAGGCGGGCCAGGACGGTGGTGCCGGTGCCCGCCATGGCCCGCATCTGGTGGATGGCGGTTTCAAGGCCACCCGGCGAATGTTCATGGTCGATGATCAGGGCATCGAAACCGAGCGGCGCCAGGGCTTCCGTTACGGCGGGGCTGCCCATGAACAGCCAGGCTCCCCGCGTGCGTTGCTTTTCCCGCAGCAGGCGTTTCAGGCGATTAGGTCTGAACATCGCTGTCGCCCTCCGCCGCTAAACCGTTCAGGAAAGTGATGGCCGCCGCGACCAGCGCGTCGCGGGAATGGCGCACCCCGTCCAGAACATCCAGCCGCACATTCATGCTATTTTCCCGCAGGTTGCCGGCCAGCGTGTGTATACGATCCACCCGTGTCACCCCGGCATCGTTGGCGCCTTCCATCCAATGGCGGGAACCGGGGGCATGGGTGATTTCCCAGGTGTCGGTATCATCTGACCCTACGGCCAGATGCACCCGGACCTGCCGCATTGCATCCAGGTCCAGCGGTACGCCGAACCGTTGCTCCATATCGGCCACGCCTACCCACCAGCGATGGTTGGTATCCAGCAAAGTGGGCGATCCTGGCGCCCCGACCGACACGGCACGCAGCCGGCCAGGATGCAGATAAAGGAAGCGGTGGGCAAAATGCGCCCCGCCGGAGAAACCGAACAGGTCGAACCGCTCGGCTTCCACGCCATAGCGCGCCGCGACTTCCGCTACCATGTCCAACAGTAGATGGTCGAAGCGGATGCCCTGGTAGGCAATGTATTTGTAATTGTCCCGTTCCAGCGGCTCGCCGATCCCGCAAGGGAATAACGGGGCTAGAATGACGCTGCCCGTCGCCTCCGCATAGGGGATAAACAGGTCCCGTAGCGCCTGATTGCCGCGATCCGTGCCATGGATTACGGCCAGGATGCGCCCGCCGACCGGGTTTTCCACCAGCCGGGAGGGCACATAAAGGCAGTAGGAGAAACGTTGGTCGATACGACAGGCCGTTGCCGGCGTCCTGCCGATATCATAGGGCGTAAAGCCCCGTTCCGCGCCGTTTACGGGCAGAGTCATTCTTGTCATCCATGTCGGGAGGGATCGGCCCGATGCAGGCGTGCAGCGAACGCCGCTGCCAGATCGGGACGGTCGGATCAGTATTCCGCAGACATTTTCAGGAAGAGGGTCCGGCCCTCCGCCTTGCTGTAAAGCTGGTCGCGGTTGATCATCTGGGAAGTAACTGAATAGTAGTCGTTGTTGAACAGGTTGTTCACACCCACCGTGAACAGAAGATTGTTCATGCGGTACTGGGTGGAGGCATCGACACGCGTCACGGGACGCACGTGGCCCGTATAGAAGTCGTTGATCTTGGCATTGGGGAACTTGTTGCGCGACCCGGTGCGGTTGACCTGTACGCGGCCCATCCAGTCAGCGGTGAATTCCTGTTCCAGCCAGGCATTATACTGTTCCGGTCCGATGCGGCGACCGGTCAGAGGCGTGTCAACCTTGCCATCATGGTCGGCGTCGCGTTTGCCCTCCGACCAAGCGAAACTACCGCCCCAGCTTGTGCTGTCACCGATTTTGCCGGACAGGGTCGCCTCAATCCCGTGGATACGTTCCTTCTCACGCAGGGTTGCGGCTTCTGTCGGGTTCACGGTGTCGATCACGAAATCGGTGCCGTATTTGGACTTGCTGATGAAATAGGCCACCGTATAGCCGATATCGAGAACCGATCCGCGCAGGCCGATTTCGTAATTATTCACCAGCTGCGGCTTGGGATCGAAATTATCCAGGTTCTTTGCCGTCACGCGGCGCAAGGGCGCGCCGATGTCGGGAATGGAGAAGCCCTGGGAAAAGCCGCCGAAGATTTCCGCCTCCGGCAGGACATGCAGCGTGCCGCCGATATTGACCGGCGTGGCGCTGTAATCCAGCTCACCCGCCGCGACCTTCACATTACTCAGGCCGGCCACGAAATCATCGATTTTCATCTTGAATTCATCGTGCCGGATGCCGGCGCGCAGGGTGAACCAGTCGGTCACCGGCACGTCCAGCTGGATGAAGGCAGCATAGTTCATCTGCTTCAGCGGTGGCGTGAAGGTGCGCCCATCACCGGGCTTGTCGGTCAGCGGGATCAGCGGCTGTTCAGTGGTATCGCGGGCAATGTCGAAGCCCCACAGCGCTGTACCACCGTCCAGGCCCCAATCATCCAGCTTGGTAGTGAAATCGGTCTGCCAGCCGATCTTTTCCGACGTGATGGTGGTCTGGGTCCCGCCCAGCCGCGCCGCATCGAAGGAGAAGACACTGTAATTTTCCAGGTAATAGAGCTTGGTATTCAGGGCAGAACCGAGAATGTCGCCATTCTCATAAGCCAGGGACGCGATGGTGTTGCGGTTTTCCGGGTCCAGTGCGCGGGGATCGGCCATGCCCTTGACCGCCGTCTCCTTGATGCCCTTGGCGATATTGCCGCTGACGGAGATGTAATTGGTGTCCTGCTTTTGCTGATAATAGTTCACCATGGCTTCGACGCGCTGGTCGCCGAAGGAATAGCCCAGCTTGGCGAACAGGTTATAGATGTTGCTGTCGGCGATGCCGCCGAAATTGTGCGGATCGGGGGCAAGACGGTCACCATCGGCATCGAATTGACCATTCATCCGCTCATAGGAACCGTTCAGGTTGACATCAAAGCCACCGATGGCGCCAGACGCACTCTGGGAGATGCTGGGGCGGGCGCTGTCGGCCAGATGCTCTGTCGAGAGGCTGGTCCCGATCTCCGTCTTGAAGCGGAATTCCTGCGTCGCGGGTGCGTCTTTGGTGATGTAGTTCACGATACCGCCGGCACCACCCTGTCCATACAGGGCCGAGGCGCCACGGATCACCTCAATCGAGCCGATAACGGCAGGAGAGATCAAACGCAGGTCGCGGCCGCCATCACGCAGCGGGTTAGATACAGGGATACCGTCGATGAAGACGCGCAGGGGACGGCCGCGCAGGCTTTGTTCCACATTGGCGGCGGTGCCGTTGGATGCGGCGATGCCGGGCACCATGTTGGCCAGGACCGACCCGATATCGGCCGTCGTCGATAACTGGTCCTCCAGATCCTTGCGGCCCACGACCGTGTAGGACCCAGGGAAAGTCTCAATTGTGGCGGACAGCCGCGATCCGGTGACCACAATCTCTTCCAAGGCTATGTCCTGACCATACGCGACCGGGACCATTGTAGCCCCTGTCGCAATACCCAGCAGCATCAGCCGCTTCAAATTCCTCATATGCAGTACCCCCGTGTTCATGATGCCGGCTTGGATGTCGGCTGCAGGGAAATAGTAGCCAATCTATGCGCCAAATGGTAGCCAATTTTGGAGTATGTGCATGAATTCCTGTTTCTGGCTGAAATATCTTATTAATTCAAGGCACAGAGAGCCATCAGTCGCTCGGATTACGGAATGAACCAGCCCAGGCGGCTCATCCTCGGGCAACGCCCCGGCACCGGGCGCGGTGATTGGTGTCGTAGCGGGGCATTGATAGGTCCGGGTCTCTGCGCGTGCCGGCCGCACTGACCAGCGGGTGGTGGCTGCTGTCCGCAAGGTTATCGCCAACCGGGATGGCGCCGCGACGGACCCGCGCGTCAGCGAACAAAAGCCCTGAAACTGGAGGTACACATCGCCTTGTCGCCTATTCCGGTCGCCCGGTATTGCATTTCCGGTTGGAGTGGCGATGACCACATCGGGTCCGCGGCCAGTTTCGGTGGAGATTATCGGGTCTCCTGGCGGCAACCGCCAGTGTCTGGCAGAGACGGCTTGAATCCAGCAATCCTATACCGATTGCTTCTTCAGCCCCTTTTAAGCGGTGAGCATGCGCGCCTTACGGTGCATGAAATATTGAGCCGGCGTGTTCCCCATCGCTTTCTTGAACATCGCGATAAAGGCATTGACGGATTCATACCCCAGTTCGATGGCAACGTTCTGGACCGCCGCGCCGCTTGCCAACTCCCGAAGGGCGACGATGAGGTGGAGTTGCTGTCGCCAGCGGCCGAATGTCAGTCCCGTCTCGCGGATCAGCAGCCGCGCCAGTGTCCGCTCACTCATCGCCACCTGTTTGGCCCAGTCGTTCAAGGTGCGGCGATCTGAAGGCTGTGCGATCAGGGCATCGGCGATTGTCCTGATTTTGGGATGATCAGAGATTGGCAGATTGAAGCGCTCGCGGGGCATTTCCGCAAGTTCATCCAGCAACACACGGGCGATCCGGGCCGCATGGCTGTCGGCGGTGTAATCCGCACGTTCCTGGGTCAAGCGCTCGATCATTTCGCGGATCATGGGTGAAATCGACAATGTGCAACTGCTCTCAGGCAGTTTTGCCGCGCCCGGCTCTACGAACAGATAGGTGAGCCTTGCATTTGGGGTCGCGCGGGCGCTGTGGGGCGCACCGCCTGGAATCCATACCCCGCAATGGGGGGGCACGATCCACACCTCATTACCGGTCATGCAGGTGACGGCACCATGCAGGGCCAGGATCAACTGACCCTTGCGATGCACATGCAAAGGCACTTCCGCTTCATGGTCTGAGAAATCGAGCTTATGGGCGACCGCTGGAAGGCGCGTGAGGTCGGGATCAAATACCGAAACGGCAGAGGGCAACAGAGGCATCAGATTGGCTGTTTTCAGTTATTTTTTGTCATAATATCGAATTTAACTGATTGTGCAAATCAATCACAATCAGCGCCATGAACATGCCGCCTCCCATCCGCTCCCGCTTGATCAAAGCCTGTGCCGCCTTGCAGCAGGGGGGGCCGAATATTTTGCGCACGCCCGCCATGAAGGCCGATGCCGATGCGATCCTGTTTTCGGCCAAGAGCTTCGCCGCGGCGATGCTGGCCTATTACATCTCGCTTCGGATTGGGTTGCCCAAGCCGTTCTGGGCCATCGTTACAGTCTATATCGTCTCACAGACATCGGCCGGGGCGTCATTGAGCCGGGGTGTCTATCGCTTTGCCGGGACATTCATCGGTGCGGTTGCGACCGTGGCGATCGTGCCGAATTTCGTGAATACCCCGATTTTGTGCAGCTTTGTCCTGGCCGGTTGGATTGGCCTCTGTCTGTTTTTCTCGCTGCTTGACCGCACGCCCCGTGCCTATGCCTTCGTTCTTGCTGGCTACACGGCCAGCCTGATCGGCTTTCCAAGCGTGCTGGACCCGGGTACGGTTTTCGATACGGCATCCTTGCGTGTTCAGGAAATCTGCATCGGGATTCTTTGCGCGGTTCTGATCCATCGCTACGTCCTGCCGAAGCCGATGACGGGCTTGTTCACCGGCAAATTGTTGGCGACGCTGCGGGATGCGCGCCGGCTTGCGGGCGATGCGTTGACGGGAACGCCGGAACAAAACCGCAAAGATCGCCACCAGCTTTCCCTCGACCTTCTGACGCTTCAGGGGCTTGCGACGCACCTACCTTATGATCCCGTCGCAGCGACGCCGCAGCGCCGGACGCTGCTGCTTATCCACGACCGGCTCGCCCGGCTTCTTCCCCTCACGGCTGAAATCGAAGAACGGGCGCATTATCTCGGCATCGGCGAGGGTGAACTGAACGCATTGATCCGTGATGTCCGGTGTTGGATTGCCTCCACGCACCCGGGTGACGGGGAGGTGACCGCCCGGCTGATGGGACAGGCGCGATCAGTCCAGAAACACTTGGGTGCGGATATAGCAGCGCCAGACGGCCCTGTTGGCGCCAATCTCGCTGGTCATCTGGCCGAAATGATTGGGCTGCTTCATGACTGCGACCGGCTTGGGCAAGACATGGCCACCCGTTGGCAGGTGCGAAAGGTTGCGTCGCTTCACGGGCCGAAGCGTGCAAGCGGCTACGTCTATCACCGCGATCCCTGGATGGCGGCACGTACGGCGCTGGGTGCCATGGTCGCGATCCTCAGCGGCTGTGCCTTCTGGATATGGTCGGCCTGGCCGGAGGGTGGAACCGCCATCTCCATTCTGGGCGTCTGCTGCACCTTGTTCGCCAATTTTGATGCGCCGGTGCCTTTTGTCGTCAAATATTTCGTTGGCTCGATCTATGGGGTGTTGATCAGCCTCGTCTACAGCTTCGCTATCCTGCCCCAGGTCACGGATTTTGCTGTCCTTGTTGCGGCCCTTGCCCCGGCATTCCTTTTCGCGGGTTCGCTTCAGGCACGGTTGCCAACAACGTTTATGGCCCTTGGCATCACCCTCACCATTCCGATCCTCTCAGGATTGGGCCCCCATTACACGGGCGACTTCGCCACCGCCCTCAACATGGTGATCGCGCTCTTTGCTGGGATCGGGTTCGGGGCGGTCAGCATGTCCCTATTCCAGACCGTACCGGCGAACAGGGCGATCAATCGGCTGCTTCGCCTCAGCCGCCGGGATGTCGGTCGCCGCGCCCAAGGCGGCGCGCTAAACGAAGCATATTGGACAAGTCTGATGATTGACCGGACGGCCTTGCTGCTGCCACGGCTGCGGGCGTCGGGGAGAGCCCATGCGGACATCCTTGACGATACGCTGCGCCATCTTCGCATCGGGCATGCTGCCGGTCAGCTTCGCAAGACGATCCCCCAGATTAAAGGCGAGGCCGGGGCGGCGATCAACGCGCTCTTGACCGCGATTGCCGCGTGCTTCCACGCACGAAGGCTGACAAAGCCGGACGATCTCATCGATCTCGATCAGCGTATTGAGAGCTTGATGGTGATGCTGGCCGGTAATCCTCACAAAAGCCGGGCGCGGATCGTCGATCTGCTCATCGACCTCCGCTTCGCGCTCGGCGTAAAGCAGGGAGCTTCCGGCTCATGATCGTTGATTTGAATATTGGCGGGGTTTTCATCCCTGGTCTGGTGGTTCTCGGGCTCATCGCGCTGCTCGCCACCCTGGCAATGATGCGATTCTGCACCGCCGCCGGCATCACCCGTCTGTTCGTTTCCCGACCGCTGGTCGAGGTCGCCACTTTCCTCATCATTTACGGTCTGCTCATGCAGTCCCTGCCACGGGTTGGACTCTCATCGTGAAGCCTTTCTTGTCCCTACTCGGCCGCTATGCCCTGACCCTGGGCGTGGTAACCATCGCCGCCCTCGTCGCCTTGCAGGCATGGCGCCATTATGAACAAACCTTGTGGACCCGCGACGGGCGGGTTGGTGTGGATGTCATACAGATCGCCCCGGAAGTCTCCGGCACCATCCGGGCTGTGCCCGTAGCCGACAACCAATATGTCAAGCGCGGCGACATTCTTTATGAAATTGATCCCGAGCGGCTTCGGCTGGCAGTGACCCTGGCAGAGGCTGACATGGAAGCCAAACGTCAGGACATGATCGTTCGTCAGGCGACGGTGCGGCGGCACAGCCAACTCAAGGATTTGATTTCACAGGAGGCCGCCCAGCAGTCCAGCGGGGCGGCAGCGGTGGCGGCAGCGGCCTATCAGGCAGCGGTGGCGAACCTGGACATGGCCAGGCTCAACCTTGCCCGTGCAACGATCCGTTCACCGATTGATGGATATGTCACCAATCTGAGACTTCGGCCGGGTGATTATGCGACCGCAGGCACGACCAGGATCACTATCCTCGATGCCGCCAGCTTCTGGATAACCGGCTATTTTGAGGAAACGAAGCTCCAGAAAATCCGCATCGGAAGCCCGGCAGAGATCATGCTGATGGGCTTTGATCAGCCAGCAAGGGGCCATGTTGAAAGTATTGGTCGTGGTATCGAGAACAGCAATGACGCGCCCGGCCATCTCGGCCTGCCCAATGTCGCGCCCACATTCTCCTGGGTGCGTCTTGCCCAACGTATCCCGGTCCGCATCCATATCGATCACGTGCCTCCCGGCATTGAACTGGCAGCGGGGATGACAGCAACAGTGGAGATCGTTCCCGTTGATGGCAATATGGACCGAGATCAGCGGTCGTGAGCCCGGTAATGTCGCAGTAACGGCAATTATTCATCGCCGGGCACTGTCAAGAGGCGCAGGACACCTTGAAGATGGCAGCCTGAATGTCTTCATGGACAGCGAATGATTCCGATTGAGGATGGCCGTCCGGTCGGCCTGATGCAGGACAAGACCAGCGTCCGATCATGAAGGACCGGATGACCGGCAATGGCCGCCGGCAATCCTATGCCGGCCTGCCCATGAACCGTACGACCAACCATGAGTGAATGGGTCAAGAAAGCCGTGGTTGAAAGCAGCAGCCGTGTCGGCGCTTTTGGAGACGCCGGCACAGCAACGGGGTATCTGGGAGCCTCATCAGGCTTTGAACAGGCCCCGTTCGATCAGTCCGGCAATGCTGACAGGGGCGGGCAACACCCCTTCGGCGGCAAAGGCATCGGCCACCTTTTGCAGGTCGGCCACGATGCCGGCATCGGCGGCCTGCAGGCGCGGGTCTTCCCGCCGTGTCACCAATTGCGCCACTTGCAGCGGCACACCGGTCTTTTCCGCATAGATGGCGGCATAGGCATCCAGATGGGCCAGCACCCATTGGTTGGCGGTGGCCAGCCTTTCCAGGAAAGCCGTGACGGAGGCGCGCTTGGCCGGGCTGGACAGGGTTTTCACCGATGCCGTGATCAGCCCGATGCCGGAACTGATGCCGTTCCCATCGCGTAGGACGCGGGCCCCCCGCACCTCTGCCACCGCCTGATAAATGCCGAAGGTGGCCCAGGCTTCGACATTGCCACCCTCGAACGCGGCGGCGGCATCGTTGGGCAGCATGAAGCCCATCTTCACCTCGGCCGGTGCCACCCCCGCCTCACGCAGGGCCGCCAGCAGCAGATGATGGGCGATGCTGCCCCGCGCACTGGAAACGATGACGGTGCGCCCGCGCAATTCCTGCACCTGTTGGATGGAGGAATTGGCCGGCACCAGCAGGGCCAGATTGCTGCCACCGGAACGGATGGCAGCGACGATGCGGATGGGCACCTGCTGGCTGGCCGCCATGATGGTGGGGGTGTCGCCGGCGGGGCCGGTATCGACCGCGCCGGCGGCAATCGCCTCAAATAACGGGGCAGCCCCGCCGAAATTGGCCCAGCTATGCGGGAAGGGCAGATTATCCAGCAGGCCGGCCGCTTTCAGCTTGGCCTGCAACAGCCCGGCCTGATCACCCAGCACAAGGCTGCCATCATCCCCGCCCGGCCCGCAGCCGGCCAGGGCGACGGCGTCGGAGCCATATTGGGCGGCGGCACTGTCCTTCAGCACCTCAAAACTTTCCACCGCCGACAGGGGGATCAGGTCCAGATCGACCGGGTTGACGCCGCTGGTATCGCCGCCGCCATTGGTCAGCAGCGCGCCATTATGGCGGCGCTTGCCATTGACCAGCACCAGCGTATAGGCCGGCCCCATGCCCCGGTTGGACACCGGGCGGACGATGGAATTGATGCCCGCGATGTTGGTGCCGAAATTGATGGAGGGAAGCTGGGCAGCCAGCGCCTCCCCCAGTTCCGCCCGGCCCGCCCGCTGGAACCCCTCGGCCGACAGGACGTCGATGGGGGCAGGGCTGTCGGCCACAGTCCGCGGCTTGCCGCCGCGCACGCCGGTAACGATGATGGCATCCTGTATGGAGGTTTCGGCCACCTTCACCGTCTGGGCCAGGCTTGGGGCGGTGAACAGGGCAGAGGTGGCCAGCAGGCTGGCTGTATAAAAGTAAATTCGGGAGTTCATGTCTTGGACCGGAAATTGAATTCGATTGCGTGCAGTTTATGGGGCGGGATTCATAAGTATATTTCATAAAGTAAAAGGTTATGTTTTTGGGTGCTTTAGAGTTTTGTTTATTATTTTATATTTCACTGTCATTCCCGTCATCCCGGCGAAGGCCGGGATCCAGGGCCGCCAGTGCTTCGCTTTACGAAACTGGACCCCGGCCTTCGCCGGGGTGACGGTAGCGGCAGGTGCTATACTCTCTTTACCCCACAAAAACCGGCCCACCGGGAAACCGGTGGGCCGTCAGTGAGCTTCAGGGAAAACCCCGGGGAGCCACCCGTGCCCCAGGGCCTGAACCGCCTCAGTTCGCCACGGCAAGCGGCGGACTGCGGCGTTCCGCCACCAGGCGGCGGAAGGCGGGGATCAGGTCGCGGCCATAATGCAGCGCATCCTGATAGGGATCGAAACCACGGATCAAGAAGGTGGAAACCCCCAGATCATAATAATCCAGCAGCGCTTCAGCCACCTGATCGGGCGTGCCGACAAGCGAGGTGGAATTGCCCTGCGCGCCGGTCACGGCGGCAATGCCGGTCCACAGGCGCTTATCCAGCCGGTCGCCCTGGGCGGCCGTTTGCAGCAGGCGCTGGGAGCCGGCATTGGGTGGGGTATGGCCGCTGATGGCCAGGCCGGCCTTCTGGCGCAGTTCGATGGTGCGCTGGCGGATGGCTTCCGCCCGTGCCCAGGCGGCCTCTTCCGTGTCGGCCAGAATGGGGCGCAGCGACAGGCTGAAACGGATGGTGCGGCCATGCTTGGCGGCAGAGGCGCGGACGGCGCGGATGGTTTCCCCCACCTGTTCCAGCGTTTCGCCCCAGAGCGCGAAAATGTCAGCGTGCTTGCCGGCCACCTCAATCGCGGCGGGGGAGGAGCCGCCGAAATAGATCGGGATATGCGGCTTCTGCACCGGCTTCACATCGCCGAACGCCTGTTCCACCTTGTAGAACTTGCCCTGGTAATCAAAGGGACGGTCGCTGGTCCATTCCTGGCGGACAATATCCAGATATTCCGACGTGCGGGCGTAGCGTTCATCCTTGGTGGTGAAATCACCATCCTGGCGCAGTTCCTCGTCGCTGCCGCCGGTGATGATATGCACGGCGGCGCGGCCACCGCTGAAATGGTCCAGCGTGGCGAACTGGCGGGCGGCAACGGTGGGGTTGATGAAGCCCGGACGGTGCGCCACCATCAGGCCCAGCCGGCTGGTCTGGGCTGCCACCTGATGGGCAATCACCAGACTGTCCGGGGAGCGGGAATGGAAGGCGATCAGCACCCGGTCGAAGCCGCCATCCTCATGCGCCTTGGCAACCTTGGTCACATAATCGGGCTGGATCAGGTCGCCCTGCGGCGGGTGGATTTCGGATGCTTCGCGGGTATTCACGAAACCGATAAATTCAACGCTCATGGCTGGGTTCCTTGATCTATCAGGCGGCGGCTGACTGGAAAGCGGCTTCAGGAGCTTGGCCTTCCTGGGCGAGTGCGGTCAGGACGGAGGGGCGGGCGTAGAGGCGGCGGACCTGGGCGGTCCAGCCGGGGAAGCTCTGCTGGTCGATGGCAAGCCGGGGGGCCCAGCGATAGACGACCAGCGCATAGGCATCGATGACGCTGAAGGCATCGCCCAAAATCCAGGGGCGGCCATCGGCGAATAGCGTCTCCATCTCCGCCAGATGGCGCTGGAAGCGGATGGCACCGTCGGTCTTCAGCGCCTCCTTGGCGGCGGGATCGTCGGTGAAGCGGTCGCCGCGGAAAATCTGCGCGAAGCTGGGATGCACGGTGCTGGCGATCCAACTTGCCAGCTCCAGCCCCTTGGCAGCGGCGAACGGATCGGCCGGCAGTAAGTTGGCCTGCGGGAAACGCTGCGCCAGATAGGCCAGGATCGCCGGCACTTCCGTCAGCGGCTTTCCATCTACCAGCAGGGTGGGGACGCGGCCGCGCGGGTTGATGGCGCGGTAATCGGGCTTGTGCTGTTCCCCTTCGGACAGCACCACCCGGACCAGATCAAAATCGGCCCCGGCTTCCGCCAGCGCGATATGCGGGGCCAGCGAACAGGCACCGGGCGCATAATAGAGACGCAGTGACATGGTTGATCCCCAATCGCAGATCAAATGACGTAGAAACCGTGGGTGCCGTCGCGGCGCAGCTGCTCCACCAGTCCGAACTCCCAATCCAGGTAGGCCTGCATGGCGCTGGCCGGGTTGTCCGTGCCCTCATAGGGACGGCGATAGACATCGTCGAAGGCGGAAAGCGGCGCGCCGGTGCCGTTGGCCAGCGACTTGCCGGCGGCGGTCCAGGCCTGGGTGCCGCCTTCCAGCACCAGCGGCGGCTTGCCGGTCAGGCTTGCCACCTCAGCCGCCGCGAAGCGGGCCAGCAACCCGTCGGGGGAGGTCAGCACCAGGGCCCCGCGCACATCGGCGGGGGAGAGATCCTGTTCCAGCCGGACGCGGATGATGAACCGCGCCCCATCGATATGCCCGCGGCGATAGGCGGGGCTGGGCGCGAAATCCAGCAACGTCACCGGCCCTTCTTCCAGCAGGCGGGCCAGATGATCCGGGCTGATCTGGGTGACATGGCCGGGATCGGGATGGTGGATGCGGTTGGGGCCAACCTCGCTCAGCGCGTCTGCCGGTACATTTTCCAGCACCAGCACTTCCCAGCCCATCTGCGCCAACCAGGAAGCCGACATGTCGGCCCGACTGGACAGCGTGTCGAACAGCACGATGCGCGCCCCCCGTACCGGGGCGGAATGGTCGGTTTCCTGCACCAACTGGCCACCCGGCGCGCTGCGGAATCCCTGCAGATGGCCATCGGCATATTCCTGCGGCGTGCGCACATCCAGCCGGTAGGTGGTGCGGGTGCGGTCAGCAGCCAGCACGGCCAGTTCCGCCGGGTTGATCCAGCGCACCCCGGCGCGATAGGCGACATCGCGGGCCCGTGCCTTGGCCTGGGCAACCGCTTCCCCATCCGCTTCCGGGAAGCTGCGTTCCTGGCCATGGTCCAGTTTCTGGCCAGCCAGTGTCCAGCCGATGGTGCCGTTGCGCAGGGCATAAACCGGGTTGGGCAGGCCGGCATTGCGCAGCGATTGCGTGCCGATCAGGCTGCGGGTGCGGCCGGCGCAATTGACGATGATGGTGGTGGCCGGATCCGGGGCAATCAACGGGGCCCGCAGCACCAGTTCCGCCCCCGGCACGCTGATGCCGGTGGGGATGCTCATGGTGCGGTATTCCTCAAACCGGCGGGCATCCAGCACCACCAGATCGGCCCCGCTGTCCAGCAGGGCCTTTACCTCCGGTGCCGGCAGGGAAGGGGTGTGAACGCGGGATTCCACCAGTTCGCCGAACGACTTGGACGGCACATTCACGTCGCGGAAAATCTCCCCGCCCGCCGCGCGCCAACCATCCAGCCCGCCTTTCAGCACCCGCACATCCAGATAGCCCAGCCGTTCCAGCACATCCACGCCGCGTCCGGTCAGGCTGCCATCATCGTCATAAACGACGATGGCGGTGTTCCGGCGGGGGATGCGGTCCCAGGCTTCCAGTTCCAGCCGTGAAAGGGGGAAATTAGCGGCGAACAAAGGATGTGCCTGGGCAAAGGCATCCTCTTCCCGCAGATCGATCAGGGCGATTTCCTGCCTTGCCAGCAGGGCCAGCCTGATATCGGCGGGCAGGGCGGTGCGGGGGGCGGTCATCGGGCAAGCTCCAGCGGGCGAAAGGAGGAAAGGGTGAAGGGCGGTGTCCGGTCATCGTTGGAATAGCCGGAGATGAAGGGCTTGCGCGGCTGCCCGTCGCCCGGATAGGTCCAGCGCCGCACCGCCCCGATATCCGCGCCATAGACATGGATGCTGATGGTGGTACGGTCGGCTTCCGCATTGATGACGCGGTGAATATCGCCTTCCAGGGGGGAGAGTTTTTCCACATCACCGGGGTTCAACCGGTGCGGCAGCCCCTTGGTTACCAGCGGCCCGGCGGGGCCGACAGTAAAGCCCTGGGAGATTTCCGATCCGCGCAGCACACCGACCAGACCCCAGACCGTATGGTCATGCACCGGCGTGCCCTGGTTCGGCCCCCAGACGAAACTGACCACGGAAAAACGCGCCTGCGGATCGCGGTAGAGCAGGAATTGGCGGTAACGTTCCGGGTCCGGCACGGTGTAGGCGTCGGGCAACCAATCATCCTGGGCCACCAGATCGCCCAGCAGCGGGGCGGTGGCGTCCAGCAAGGCCGCCTCGGACCGGTCTGTTTCCAGCAGCCGGGTCAGTTCGGTAACGAAACGGGCCAGACGCTTGGGAATGGGGGGCTGTTGGCTCATATGCTGTCTCCCCGCTCACAGCCGATAGCGCAGCGTGACCAGCCAGGTCCGCGGATCGGCGATGTTGACATAATGGATGCCGACGGCGGGCGTGTAGCCGACGCCGACCACATGATCCTCATCCGTCAGGTTCTTCACCGTTGCCCCCAGCGACCAGGGGCCGCCATTCTGCGCCCAGTTGATGCCGGCATTCAGATAGCCCTGGTTGGGTATCTTCTCGGCCAGCCGGTTCAGGGCGGAGGCGTAGTTCTTCGTCTGATACTGGCCATTGAGATTGCCGGTCAGCGTGCCGCCCGACAAGTCTTCGCTGATGGTCCAGGTCACGCTGCTGGAGAGCGAGAGGCGCGGCGCGCTGGGCAGATCATTGCCATCGGCATTCACGCCCACGCCGCCGGCCCCCTTGTACGTATCGTACTTTGCGTGCAGCCAGCCGCCGGATGCCTGCCAGGACAGGTTTTCCAGCAGCCGCGCCTCCAGCTCCAACTCCACGCCATAGGTTTCGGCCGACGCCGCATTGCCGCGCCGCGACCGGAACACGTCCGGGTCATAGGCGCTGACCTGCAGGTCGGTGTAATCATTATAGAAGGCGGCAAGGTTGGTGCGCAGCCGCTTGTCCAGCCAGTCGGCCTTGATGCCGGCTTCGTAATTCTTCACCTTTTCCGGGTCGAAGCCGCGCTGGGCGTCCACGGTCAGGGTGGCGCGGTTGTCGAAGCCGCCGGCCTTGAAGCCCTGGGCATATGTCGCATAGACCAGCGCATTGTCAGTGGCCTGATATTCCACCGTCAGCTTCGGGGTCACGGAGTTCCAGCGCCGCGTCGCCTCACCGGCGATGGATTGGCCGATGATGCGGCGGTCCGCGTCGATCAGCTTGTTATCGAAGCGGAAATTCTTCTTTTCCCGCGTATAGCGCAGGCCGGCGGTCAGGTTCAGCCGGTCGGTGGCGTGCCAGGTTGCCTGCCCGAACAGGGCGACACTGTTGGTCTTGGTGATATTATACGCCCCTTCGCGGCGGACGCTGGACGTGGCCAGCGGGCCCTGGCGGGTGAAGCCATCCCGCTCCACATCAAACCGCTCATAAAGATAAAAGGCGCCGGTGGTGAAGCTGACCTTGTCGTAATCACCGTTCAGCTGGAATTCCTGGGTGGCATACTGATCATTATAGGTGATCAGGTTCTTCTGGATCATGGCGGCGGTGCCGTCATTCTCGTAATCCACCGGCTGGTTGAAGCCGCGATAGGCGGTGATGGATTTCAGCGACAGTTCATCCGACAGGGCATAGCTCGCGCGCAGTGATCCACCGCCCTGGTCCAGCTTGTTATAGGGTTCCACCTCTGAATAGGTGCGATAGGGATTGAAGCCGCCGGGCTGATTCACCGGCACATATCCCCGCGTGTCGCTGCGGTCGCGCAGGTAATCCAGCGTCAGGTCGATATCCAGCTTTTCCGTCGGCGTGGCGCGCAGCTTGAGCCGCACGGCATTGACGTCGATGTTGTTGACGTCCTTGCCCAGCGTGGCGTTGTAGGTCACGCCATCGCGGGAATTATGCAGGTAGGACAGGCTGGCATAGAGCTTGTCCTGCACCAGCGGCCCGCTGACCGTGGCGCGCCCCTGTACGGCACCATAATTGCCGGCTGACAGTTCGGCAGCGACATGGGCGTCATTGTCCGGCTGGCGGGTGATGACGCGCAGGGCCCCGGCGGAGCTGTTGCGGCCATAGAGCGTGCCCTGCGGCCCGCGCAGCACCTCCACCCGCTCCACATCATTGAAATCGGTCATGGAACCGATCTGACGCGGGATATAAACATCATCGACATAGACGGAGACGGCGGGCTCCCCGATCGGGTCAGCCTCCCCGATGCCGCGCAGCGCGAAGGTCTGCGTGGTATAGCCGATGGTGACGCGGGCGACGTTGAAATTGGGAATCTGGCCAGCCAGATCACGGATGGACCTTGTGTCCCGTTCCTCCAGCCGCGTGGCGCTGAAGGCGGAAATGGCGATGGCCGTCTTCTGCAAATCCGCCTCCCGCCGCTCGGCGGTGACGATGATTTCTTCCACCCCGGCGGCCGCATCCGCCGTCTGCACCGGCACGTCCTGCGCCTGCGCACAGCCCAGGGCGAGCAGGGATGTGGCGGTGCAGAGCATAAACGCCCCGGAAATACGGGCAATGGGGCGGGTGGCGGGACGGGCGGAAGACATGAAAGCCTCAAGAAGAAATGATGATGGTGAGAGTGTGGGGGAAGGGGTTTTGGATTAAAATCGAATAAGATTTTAGGGTTTGTTTGGGGGTGTTAATGGGTTTTGTTTGTTTTGATGTTTTCACGGATACTGATTTCTATGCTTCACTACTCTCAACCGTCACCCCGGCGAAGGCCGGGGTCCAGGGTCACAGGCGCTTCGCTCAACGATACTGGACCCCGGCCTTCGCCGGGGTGACGGGAGTGGTGGTGGACGGCTCCCCCCCCTCACCCCGCCAGCAACCCGTTCAACCGGTCGTCCCACAGCTTGGCCACGTTGATCTTGGCCGGGATCAGGCCGGCATCGGCGAAGGCGTCGGCCACCTACTGCTGCGACTGGATGGCTTCCGGTTCCACCTTGGCCAGTTCATAGGGGCGATCCCGTTCCCGGTGCTGCAGCAGGAAAATTTCCGGTGCCACCCCGGTTTCCTTGGACAGCCGGGCCGCCCAGGCCTCCGGGTTCTGGTCGGCCCATGCATAGGCACGGGTGACCCGGTGCAGGAAATCGGCAATGGCCTTGCGCTTGCCTTCATCCGCCAGTGCGGTGGTGGAGGCAGCGAAGACGTAATTGCCGGACAGGCGGCCCCGCCCGTCGGTCAGCACCCGCGCCTTATAGGTCAGGCGGGCCTGGCTGCCCTGCACGCCATAGATGATCCAGGCATCCAGATCGCCCCGCCCAAAGGCGGCCAGCCCATCCTGCGGCGACAGGGCCACGGGCGTGATATCGCCCCAGCCGATGCCGGCTTCCTGCAACAGCCGCAGCAGGATGTAATGGGAGGTGGTGGCGCGGACATAGCCGATGCGCTTGCCCTTCAAATCCGCCACCGTCTGGATGGCGGATTTCTCCGGCACCAGTACCACCTGCGACGTCACTTCCCCCTTGATGGTGGCGACCAGCCGCATCGGCGCATTGGCCGAGGCGATGAAGATTGGCGGTATCTCGCTCATGCTGCCCAGATCGATGGAGCCGCCATTGATCGCTTCCGCAATCAGGTTGCCGCCGGCGAAATAGGAATAGCTGACGCCATAGGGGAACTGACCGACCCCGGCTTCGCCGAAAAACTCCTGATACTGGCCGCGATAGGTGCCGATGCGTAAGCTGGCCGCCCCCGCATCGGCACCGGCACTGCTGGCCTTTTGCGACGGCGGCGCCTCCTTGCCGCAACCGGCCAGCGCCAGCAGCGACAGGCCACCCAGCAGCAGCGACCGGCGGGGGAGAATGAAGGCTGCCGTCATTCGAACAGGTCCGGTTCTTCGCGGGCAATCAGATCAAACAGCGGCTGGAAGGAGAACCAGGAGCCGGTTTCCTTGCCCACCTGTCCGTTGGTGTGGCTGGCCACCTCATGCGACAGCACCTGCGGCTTGCCGGCGGCTTCGGCCAGCAGCTGGGCATGGGCGGCATTTTCAAAGGCGATATAGCGCCAGACGGCACCATCCACGCTGTTGCCCACGGTCAGGAAACCATGATTCTGCAGGATGGCGGCGGATTTGTCGCCCAACGCCTCGGCAATGCGCTCCCCCTCGCTGCTGTCCAGCACCACACCGCTGAAATCGCGGAAGATCACATGATCCTGATAGAAGGCGCAGCTATCCTGCGTCAGCGGGTCCAGCAACCGGCCCAGGCTGGACCAGGCCTTGCCATAGATGCCGTGGCTGTGCGCGGCGGCAATCACGTCGGGGCGGGCCTTGTGCAGTTCGGAATGGATGGCAAAGGCCGCACGGTTCAACAGGCCCTTGCCCTGCACAATCTCGCCATGATGGTTGACCAGCAGCAGGTCGCGCACCCGGACATGGCCGAAGAAAACACCCGCCGGATTGACCCAGAAATGGTCGGGATGTTCGGAATCGCGCGCGGTGATATGCCCGGCCCCGCCCATGTCGAAACCATAGCGGGCGAACAGGCGGAAGGAGGCGGCCAGCCGCTGCTTGCGGTAAAGCCGTTCCTGTTCGATATCGGGGTAGCGCGGCACGGCGCTGCGCCAGTCCAGATTGGTCAGCTCCACCGGGCGCGGCAGGATGAAGGGGGCCTCTGGGCTGGTGTCAGCCGGATTGTTGCGCCGGACGGCGAGGCGAAGGCTCATGGCGGGGGCTCCATCAATAGCCGCGCTGGCGGTCGACAAGATCGGCCAGCGGCTGGTTGTTCGTGAAACGGATCAGATTATCGGCCACCTTGGCGGCCAGATTGTCGCGCTGGTCCGGCGTCAGCACCGATGTGTGCGGCGACAGGCGGATGCGCGGATGATGATAGAAGGGATGGCCCGCCGGCAGCGGTTCGGGATGGGTGACATCCAGCGTGGCGCGGGACAGGCGGCCATCTTCCAGGGCGGCCAGCAGGGCATCATCATCCACCAGCGCACCGCGGGCGATATTGATCAGGTGCAGGCCGGGCTTGGCATGGCGCAACAGGGCATCATTGACCAGATGGTGGGTTTCCGGCGTCAGCGGGGCGGCCAGCACCAGATGGTCGGCCTGGGCGAACAGGTTGGGCAGGTCAGCCGCCAGTTCCGCCCCGGCCACCGGCGAGGGCCGGTCGGAGCGGCGCACGGCCAGCACCCGCATTCCCAATGCCAGGGCCAGCCGGGCCAGTGCCGATCCCGCCGCCCCCAGCCCGACAATCCCCAGCACCGACCCGCGCACCGTGGCCAGCGGCTGGTGTGCCCAGCGGTCGGGATGGTCGATCCAGATATCCGGCAGCCGCTTGGCCGCGGCGAAGATGCCGGCCAGGGCGAATTCCGCCAGCGCATTGGCCGAGGTGCCGCGCGCAGAGGCCACCGCCGTCCCCTCGAACAACCAGTCGGGATAGAAATCAATCCCGCTGGAGGCCAGCTGCACCAGCTTCAGGTTGAAGGGCCAGCCGGCGGGGCGGGGCGGAAAGGGCTGGCCTGCCTTGCGGAAGGGCAGGGCCACCAGCACGCGCGCCGTTTCCGGCACATCATCGGGCACGCCGGGGGCCAGCGGCTGGATGGTGGCGTGGGGAAGGCGCTGGGCCAGCAGCCGATGCTGGTGCAGCAGAGCGATATTCTCAATGGGGAAGATGGCGTCGCGGTCATGCTGGCCGGCGGTGGCGGCAAAGCGCTGCGTCAGGTCGGCCAGGATGGCATCATCCAGCGGGCCATGGGCATTCTCACGCGGGAAGCGGGTGATGGTGGCGCCGGTCATGGCCGCTCCTCTCCCTTGGGGGTGACGCCCAGCCGCGCCAGCAGGCGGGTACGCTGGGCCTGTATCTGCGGATCGGCCAGGGTGCGTGGGCGGGCGGCGGCCACCGGCTCATCCAGGGTGATGCGCCCCTGATCCAGCATCAGCACGCGGTCGGCCAGCAGCTTCAGCAGGGTGGTCTTGCCGGAGCCGGACCGGCCCAGCAGGGCGATGAACTCGCTCTTGCCGATATCCAGATCCAGGTCACGTAGAATATGGTTCTTGCCGAAATGGCGGTTCAATTGGCGCAGGCGGACGACAGGTTCCACAGCGGCTTCGCTGTCATTCACCAGACGCAGGCGGGGATTGGCGACCGACATGGTTCAATTCTCCAGGAAAGAGGGACGCCAGGCCAATGCACGCCGTTCCAGCGCCCGCACCAGGGCATCGGCGGCCAGCCCGATGCCGGCATAGACCAGCAGGCAGAGCACGATCACATCGGTGCGCAGGAAATCACGGGCGCTGTTCACCAGGGCCCCCAGGCCGTTGGCGGCATTGATCTGTTCGGCCACTACCAGGCAGAGCCAGGCCACCCCCAGCGCATAGCGCAGGCCCAGCAGAAATCCCGGTGCCGCCCCCGGCAGCACGACATGGCGGATCAATTCCCGCCGCGACAGGCCGAAGACCCGCGCCGCCTCAACCAATTTGGCATCAACGGATCGGATGCCATTGAAAAGGTTCAGATAAACCGGGAACAAGGCCCCCAGTGCAATCAGCCCGATCTTGGGCGTCTCACCAATGCCGAACCAGACGATGAACAGCGGCACCAGGGCCAGTAGCGGCAGGGTGCGCAGCATCTGCAGGGGCGGGTCGACCAGCACTTCGCCCCGGCGGGTCAGGCCGGCGGCCAGCGCCAGGACGGCACCCACCGCCACCCCGATGGCCAGCCCGGCCAGCACCCGCAGCAGGGAGACGCCCAGATGCCAGGGCAGTTCCCCCGACAGGGTCATGTCCATGAAGGTGCCCACCACGGCCGACGGGGCGGCCAGCACACGCGGCGGGATCACCCCGGTGCGGGCGCCGATCTCCCACAACAGCAACAGCAGCAGGGGTGAGGTGGCGCGGGGATTCCAGAGTTTGGAGGCGATGCGTTTCAGGCTGCGCAACGGGTCACCCATGCTGCCACGCGCGACGCTGTCGGAGGAGACGATGCTGGTCATTGGCTTCACCACACAGGATTTTGTGTATAAAAAAGATACTCACACACCTGATGATGTATGATATCCATATAAATCCCATAGGGTAAATAGATTATCTCTCAAGCAAAACTTGAGGGTGGTTTAAGTGATGGAGCCAGATGATGCCGCCCAACCTGCCAACCGACCTGCTGCGCAGCTTTACGGTGATTGTGGATGCTGGGACGCTTCAAAAAGCGACGGAGCGGATTTATCTGACCCAGTCGGCCTTAAGCCTGCAGATGAAGCGGCTGGAGGATTTGGTCCAGACACCATTATTTTTGCGCGATGGAAGACGGCTGGCCATCACACCCGCAGGTGCAACCTTGCTCGGTTATGCGCGGCGGATGCTGACTTTGAATGATGAGGCTGTGGCGGCATTGGCTGGGCAGGATTTTGCCGGGCCTGTGCGGGTCGGTATGGTTCAGGATGTCTCTGAAACTTTGCTGACCGGCGTATTGGCGCAATTCGCCCAGTTGCATCCGCGCGCCCAGTTGCAGGCCCGTGTTGCCGGTACTCTGGAGTTGCTGGAGATGCTGGAAACGGACCGACTGGACATCGTTGCCGGCTTCGGTCCCGCAGGTGATCCCACCATGGTACGGAAGGAACCGATGCGGTGGTTGGGCAATGCCGAATTGCTGGCTGAGCCGGTATTGCCACTGGCCGTTCTGGAAAAGCCCTGCCGTTTCCGGGAAGCGGCGATTGCAGCCCTGGATGCGGCGGGCAGGCCTTATCGCGTGGTGCTGGAAACGCCCAATCTCTCCACGGGCGGCAGTGCGGGCGGGCTTGGGTATCACCTGCCGCACTGTGCTGTTCGGCACCATGTCGCCTGTACTGGAGGAAGGGTTGCCATCTTTGCCCCATGTTTCCATGACGCTGGCGGGGCGGGCTGGCGGCACGGATTCGATCAACAGTCTCTTTGGACTGATCCACAGCGCCGTGCTGGAATTGGCGCCAGGTAATGGGCTGCTTGTTGCAAATTATGAAGATTGAACCTGATGCAGGGCGCACAGGTCCCTTCCCATTAAAAGGGAAGTGGTAAAGGGGCGGGGCAAGGGCCCGCGCCCCTCTGCTCACCAGACGAAGCTGCCCGCCGCGCGCGGCGGCAGTTGCGTCTTGAAGCGTTTGGTTCCATCGGCGATGACAAACCGGGCCGGTTTGTCGCCGTGGTTATAGGCGACCAGCACCCGGCTGCCGTCCGGGTTTTCAAAGGCGACACTTTCCACGTCACCCACCTCCGCCGGCGCGGCGATGCGCACGGCCCCCGGCTTCACGAAGCGGCTGGCATGGCCGAAGGCGTAATATTCCTGGTTGCGGGTAATCGCCCCCGTCTGGCTGTTGATGGTGACGATACCCCGGCAGGTGTCGCAGCCGCCGGCAAAGGGCCGGTTCTTTTCATCCAGGGCCAGATTCCACATCAGCACGCCCCGCGCGCCATAACGGGTGGAACCGATGATCAGCTTGCGCATCATCCAGGCGAAACTGTCGGCATAATCGGGTGCCCATTCCCCGCCGGAACATTCGGTCAGAAAAACCTCTTTCTCCGGGTGAGCCTGCTGCACGATCGCCTGGGCCGCCACTTGACCATTATAGCAGTGCCAGGCCACGCCGCTGACATAGCCATTGGCCTTTTCATTGGCAAAGACGGTCAGCGGCTGTTCCGGCTGGTCCCAATTATGGTCCCAGTCCAGCAGCTTGGTCTTGATGCCCTGGGTTACCAGTTCCGGCCCCAGATGGTCAGCGAAGAAGCGGGCGCGGTCGACCGCCCGCCAACGCATCCCCGGATAATCCTTCGGCTCAAAATCCGGTTCATTCTGGATGGTCAGGTAATCGGTCGGCACGCCCTGCGCTGCGGCCTCTGTAATGTAACGGGCGAAGAAGCGGGCATAGACGGGGTAGGCTTCATCCTTCAACTGCCCCTTGATCAGCGAACCGGTGGTCTTCATCCAGGCCGGCGCGCTCCAGGGGGAGGCAACGATTTTCAGGTCGCCATTGATGGACAGCGCCTGCCGCACCGTGGGGAAGACATGTTCGGCGGGGCGCTTCAGGGAGAAATGCGCCAAGTCCGGGTCGGGCGCGCCATTCGGCGCATCATCCAGGCTGTAATGATCCAGGGAGAAATCCGACGCGCCAATGGTCAGCCGTGTCAGGCTGAACCCCAGCCCGCCATTCTGCCGCCCGAACAGTTCCGCCAGCAGGGACTGGCGCTGGCTGTCCGTCAGTTTGGTGCGGATCAGCCAGGCTGAACTGTCGGTGATGGCCGCCCCGAACCCCACCATGGTCTGGAAACGCTGGGCCGGGTCCACCGCGATCACCGGCAGGCCGGTGGCGGCACCGGAATTAACCGGTGCCTGTTCGGTGAGGGAGAAACGGCGGTCGCCGCTGGTAATCCAGGCCCGCATCGGCTCCGCCGCCGTTGCCAGTTGCGGCAGGGTCAGCAGGGCCAGCGTGGCGGCGATGGTGATACGGGTCTTCATGGCTTGCCCTTCCATGCATCCAGCTTGGCTTCCCCGGTCAGGGCCTTGTCGCCAGCATGGGTGCCGACATAAAGCCCATAGCTGCCCTGAGGCAAGCGCCAGCCGCTGGCCTTGACATCATAATCGGCCAGCACGCGCGGATCGACCGTCAGGCTGACGCGGCGTGTCTCACCGGGGGCAAGGTCCAGCTTCTTGAACCCCGCCAGCCGCAGCATCGGCTTGCGTTCACCCGCCTGCACGTAAAGCTGCGGCGTGTCGGCCCCGGCCACTTGTCCCTTGTTGGTGACATCGAAGCTGACGGTCAGGCGGCTACCCCCCTCCACCTTCAGGTTGGCATATTGGAAGCTGGTATAGGACAGGCCGTAGCCGAAGGGGAACAGCGGTTTCTGGCCCTTTTCGGCGTACCAGCGGTAACCCACCGCGGCCCCTTCAACATAATCCACGGCAAAGGGTTTGATCCTTCCCACCTTCTGGCCATTGCGCCCGGCCTCATCCAGGGCGGCCTGCTCGGCAAAGCCGGGGGCGGATGGGCGGGGGGCCTGGCTTTCGGCGGCAGGGAAGGTCATGGGCAGGCGACCGGAGGGGTTCACTTCCCCGAAAAGGATGCGGGCAATGGCCTCCCCGCCGCGCTGGCCGGGATACCAGGCGGCCAGCACCGCCTTCACCTTGTCCAGCCAGGGCATCAGCACCGGGCCACCGCTTTCCAGCACCACCACCGTTTTCGGGTTGGCCGCTGACACCGCCTCAATCAGCGCATCCTGCCCATCGGGCAGGGCGATGGAGGGGGCGTCCTGTGCCTCTGTCTGCCAGTGCCAGGCGAACAGCAGCACCGCATCGGCCCCGGCGGCGGCCTTGGCGGCGGCAGCGGGGTCTTTGCCATCCACATAGGTGACCTCGGCCCCCGGCAGCATCGCCTTCACGGCAGCCAGGGGGGAGGAGGCGTGCCAGGTGACGCGCACGAAGGAGGCGGCTTCCCCGCCATTCAGCGGGATTTCCACCGGTGCCCCGCCGACGGAGCGCACCTGCGATGAACCACCACCCGACAGCACGCCGACATCGGCATGGGCACCGATCAGCACCACCTTGCGCGCCGTCTTGGCCAGCGGCAGCAGGCCATCATTCTTCAGCAGCACGGAACCGCGTTCCGCCACCGCCTGGGCCACCTGGGCATGGGCGGGATAATCAATCTTCTGTTCGCTGGTGGGGATGGGGTTTTCCATCAGCCCGGTCTGGATCACGCCATACAGCACGCGGCGCACCATGTCATCCAGCCGGGCCGGCTTCACCTTGCCCTCGGCCACCGCCTTTTTCAGATCATCACCGAAGAAAATCTGCGGATCCAGTTCCTGGCCGGATTGCTGGTCCAGCCCGGCATTGGCCGCCTTCACCGTGCTGTGCACCGCCCCCCAGTCGGACATGACAAAGCCGGGATAGGCCCAATCCTTCTTCAGCACCCGGTTCAGCAGGAAGTCATTCTCGCAGGCCCAATCGCCATTCACCTTGTTATAGGCGCACATGACAGAGGCAGGCTTGCCGCGCTCAATGGCGATCTGGAAGGCCAGCAGGTCGCTTTCCCGAAGGTCAGCTTCGCCGATGCGGGCATCCATGACATGGCGGCCGGTTTCCTGCGCATTCAGGGCGAAATGCTTGATGGTGGAGATGATGTTGTTGGACTGCACGCCGCGAATGCTCTCCCCGGCCAGCACACCGCCCAGCAGCGGGTCTTCCCCCAGATATTCAAAATTGCGCCCAGCCCAGGGGTCGCGGGTCAGGTTCACGCCACCGGCCAGCAGCACGTTGAAGGTCTTGGCCCGTGCCTCAGCGCCAATCATGGCACCGGATTTAAAGGCCAGTTCCGGCTCAAACGTCGCGGCCAGCGACAAGCCGGACGGCAGGGCGGTGGCCGTGTCGCCCTTGCGCTGTTCCACCTGATTGGCCACGCCCAGACTGGCATCGCTTTCCCGCAGAGTGGGGATGCCCAGGCGCGGCACGCCCGGCACATAGCCAGCGGACGGGATCATGTCTGCCGGCGGGTTCTTGGTCTGCGGCGGGAACAGCCCGTGCAGATAGGTGATCTTCTCCTCCAGCGTCATCTGCCGCACCAACGCATCCGCCCGCGCCCAGATCGGGTCATGCGCGCGGGCGGCCAGCGGAGGGCTGTCAGCGGTGGGCTGGGGATTGCTGGCCTGGGCGAAACCCGCCGGGCTGAAGGCCAGCAGGGCGGCGATGGCGGTCGTCAGGCAAAGCTGGCGCGCGACCAGCGTTGGCTGGCGGTAACGGGGCATGGTTCTCTCCCTAAGGCTTGTTGGGGGCCCGCCGGGGCGGGGTGAAAGGCGGTTGGGGATTGCTGGGGTTTTTGTTTTTGGGGGGGGCATCGGGCCTTCACTTCCCGTCCCTTCCACCGTCACCCCGGCGAAGGCCGGGGTCCAGGTTCGTAGAGCAAAGCGCCTGTGGCCCCTGGACCCCGGCCGCAGCATGGGTGACGGTGCAGACAAGTAATGACGGGGAGGAGAGTGTCACCCCACCCCACAAATCCGCTCCAGATAGGCCGCATGGCCCGGCATCACGGCGACGCATTTGCCGATGACGCCTTCGATATTGCCGAGATATTCCGCGATCTCCGCATCCCCCTGCACCCGCACCAGCGGGTCGGGGGAACGGGGGATGATGCCCTGGCCCAGGAACACCTGAATCCAGCTTTCCTCGGCAAATAGCTCCTCATCCTCGCGGAAGATGCGGCCACAGGCGGCGAACAGGTCGATCTTGCGCTGCAGCGTTTCCGGTATGTTCATGTCCCGGCAATACCGCCAGAACGGCGTGTCATCCCGCGCGGTGGCCTTGTAATGCAGGATGATGAAGTCGCGGATACGTTCATACTCAAAGTCGCTCTGGCGGTTGAATTCCGCGATCACCGCCGGATCAAAACGGCCATCGGGCATCAACCGCACCAGCCGGATGGCGGCGGACTGGATCAGGTGCAGGCTGGTGCTTTCCAGCGGTTCCAGAAAGCCGCTGGCCAGCCCCACCGCCACGCAATTACGGTTCCAGAGCTGCCGGCGCTTGCCGGTGGTGAACTGTATCCGCAACGGCTCGGCCAGTGCCGGCCCATCCAGGTGGGACAGCAGGATACGCTCGGCCTCCGCCTCTTCCATGAAGGGGCTGGCATAGACATGGCCGTTGCCGGTGCGGTGGCGCAGCGGGATGCGCCATTGCCAGCCGGCCCCGTGCGCGGTGGCGCTTGTATAGGGCGTGATCTCCCCTGGCTGGCGGGCGCAGGGCACGGCCAGCGCCCGGTCACAGGGCAGCCAGTAGCGCCAATCCTCATACCCGGTTTTCAGCGCCTGTTCGATGATCAGGCCCCGGAAGCCGGAACAATCGATGAAGAAATCGGCTTCCAGCACCCGGCCATCGGCAAGGGTGACCGACTGCACAAACCCATCCTCGGGCCGCAGATGCACGTCCCCGATGCGGCCTTCCAGCCGTTGCACACCGGCCTTTTCCGCCATTTCCCGCAGATAGCGGGCATAGAGCCCGGCATCGAAATGGAAGGCATGGGCGATGTGGGACAAGGGCGAGTCCGGCAAATCCGGCCGCGCCCGCATGAATTTGCCGGCCCGCGCCGCGGCCGTATTAATGGCCAGCCCGTCGAAATCCGGTGCCTTGCCCCGGGCCTGCTGGTGCAGCCAGTAATGGTGGCAGCGCAGCCAGCCCAGATCCTGGCCGATGGGGCCGAAACCATGGATATAGCTGTCACCCTGCCGGTGCCAGTTTCGAAACTCGATCCCCAGCTTGAAACTGCCCTGGGTGCGGCGCAGGAAATCATCCTCGTCCAGCCCCAGCAGTTCATTGAATCGCTTGATGGCGGGAATGGTCGCCTCACCCACGCCGATGGTGCCGATTTCATCGGATTCCACCAGCGTGATGTCATAAAGCTGTTTGAACAGGCGGGAGAACAGGGCGGCCACCATCCAACCGGCCGACCCTCCCCCGACGATCAGGATTTTCTTGATCTGTTGCTGCACAGGCCAAACCTTCCAACTGCCAGAGGGAAGGGGGCCGGCATCCCCGATGCGCGGGATGCCGGCCCGATGGGAACGGTCAGTAGCGATAGCTGACGCCAAACAGGAACTGCCGTCCGTATTTCTCATAGGTTTCCGGCAGGCTGGCGCCGTCGCTGGTCTTGGTGCCACCATTATCCAGGCCCAGACGGGTGCGATAGGGGCTGTCCGTCAGGTTGTTGACCTGGAACAGGAAGCCCATATTTTCAAACTGGCCTTCCTGGATGGTGTAGCCGATCTGCGCATCCACCTGCTTGTCGGACAGGATTTCCGTATACCCCCGGTTGGCATAAAGCTGCACCACCTCGCCCTTGAAGGCGGAGCGGTAGCGCTGGCTGATACGCGCCTGGAACCCGTCGCGTTCATAATAGGCGGTCAGGTTATAGACCGTCTTGGACAGGCCGGGAATGCGGGTGACGGCGCTTGGGTCATTGCTGTCCGTCGGGTTCAAGTTGGACCAGGTCAGCGACAGGCTGCCCTGTACGCCAAACCCTTCCAGCGCTTCATAAAGTTGGCCGAAATCAAGAGAGCCGGAGAATTCCAGCCCCTTCAGATTGCCGCCATTGCCATTGGCCGGCAGGGTGATCTGGCCCATGGAGCTGATATTGACATTGCTGGGAATGGCCGACGCTGTGGTGGGCAGCGGCAGGCCGCTGAAATCGAACACTTCTGTCCGATTGTAGATATAGGTCTTCAGCTTCTTGTAGAAGCCGGCGACCGACAGATAAGTGGTGGGGGCCACATACCATTCATAAGCCAGATCGGCGGCATCCGCCTTCCAGGGTTTCAGGTTGGGGTTACCGCCTGATGCCGACCAGGGGTTAATCGTGCTGCCCGGTGCGCAGGGCTGGCCGGAACAGATGGTGGAATTGAAGGAAGGCGTGACATTGGCCCGCATGTCATCCATCCGCGGCCGAGCCATGGTGCGCGACAAGCCCATACGCAGCCGGTGTCCGTCGCCCAGGTCATAGATGGCGTTCAGGCTGGGCAGAACGTCAGTATAGCTGTTCTTGGCGCTGATGGCGGTCGGGACTACACTGCCACTTGTGCCATTGATGATAACGCCGTCGGACGCCTGTTCCTGATGGACAACCTGCACGCCGAAATTACCGGTCAGGTCACCAAACTCATAGTTGCCACGGGCGAAAAAGCTCGTAACCTTCTCCGAAATATCCCAGTTCTTGTCGTAATTATTGGCGTCCTGCAGCGTCCGCTGATCATAATATTTCCGCCAGACATTGCCGATATCGACGCTCAGAACATCGCCCAGCCCGGCAAAGCCCAGGGAGGTGGGGTCCACCAGATCGGCGGGATCGACATAGACCTGCTGGCCGCCATTTTTCAGGAACAGATCATATTCCACCACCCGCTTGCTCTTTTCGCGGTTGGTGTAATTGATGCCGACGGACAGCTTGTTGATGAAGCTGTCAATGTCCTGATCCACCCGCATTTCAGCGGTTTTTACCTCTTCCTTCACATTCGGGTAACGCACGGCGCCATCATGGCCCCAGCCGCCCCACGGCGCATGGTCACCCAGCGACACCTTGGTTGCGTCGGCATAGTTCAGTCCGGTTTTGTACTGGGAGAAGCCATTATCATTGACGGTAAAATCAATGGTGTCAAACGTGCGGCCCACATTCGGCGTGCTGCTGGTCACCCCACCGACGCCCAGCCCGTAGCCGGCATAGGTTTCCATGATCTGTTCCTTGCGCTTGTTGCGCGAATAGGAAAGATCGGCGACCAGACGGGTGCTCTCGGTCAACTCGAACTCGTTGTTCAGACCGGCGGAAAACAGCGCATCATTGCGGGTGTTGAAATCATTGCGTAATTGCGGGACACCATTGTTCAGCCTGCCGCTGCGGGCAAAATTTGAACCGCCGACGCTTTCCGTTTTCAGGTTGGTGAAGGTGGCATTGTCCGCGTAACCGTTGGCGAACCACTGCGCGCCGCGCGTCGTCTCCTCCTGCTTGAACTTTGAATAATAGAGATCCAGCGTGCTGTGGATCGCCTCATTCGGTTGAAATTCGAGAATACCGATCACGGCATCGCGCGTATTGTTGCGCGATGTGGCGAATACTTCCTGGCCATTCAGGATCAGGGCATTCTTGGCGGCGGGGGCAGCCACCGCATCGGGGAATGCCTCGTACCCATAGGCCTTGTAATGCTTCACCTGTGACGGGCTGTCCAGGTGGGCATAGCCGATAGCCACACCCAGTTTGCCATCATAAAACTGATCGATATAGGACGCGCTGGCGCGGCTGCCCCAAGTATTCACATCGCTGTTCAGCTTGCCGCCGGACAGTTTTTCCCCACGCACATTCACCGATGCGGCCCGTTTGCCGAATTCCAGCGGGCGGACGGTGCGCAGGTCGGCAGTACCGGACAGGCCCATGCCGGAAACTTGCGCATCCGGTGTCTTGTAGATGACCACCGAGGAGAGAAGTTCCGACGGATACTGGTCAAACTCCACAGCGCGGTTGTCGCCGGAACTGGCCTGTTGACGACCGTTCAACAGCGTGGTGGTGAAGTCGGGCGCCAGACCACGGATGGAAATCACCTGGGCGCGGCCATTGACGCGCTGGGCAGCCAAGCCGGGCAGGCGGGCGATGCTCTCGGCGATGGAGACATCGGGCAACTTGCCGATATCCTCTGCCGAGATGGCCTCCACGATGGAGGTTTCATTCTTTTTGATATTGATCGAATTTTGAATGCCGGCGCGGATACCGGTGACGACTATTTCGTCAATCGTATCCTCAGCCCCGCCAGCCTGTTGCTGGGCGGCTGCGCCACCGGCCAAGGCCAGGCTGATCGCCAGACCGGACACGGTACGATACAGCACGCCAGACAGCGTCCAGCCTCCGCTGGAAACGCGGTTCGCCATAACTTCTCCTCCCACACGACCCCAGGCCGCGGCAAAGGCGGCTCTGTTTTTTGTTGCTGCTGAAATGCCCTGTTTTCCGGCATTGAAAGCGCTTCCAATCTGCGCGCAGCCCAAGAGCTTTGTCAAGCCACCGAGAAAGGGTGACGTGCGTATGTTTGATTTTTGCAACAGAGAGGACGGGGGAAGACAGGCCCCGTCGGTTGGGCTGTTAAAACGCCTTGGTCGTCTGACGCCAGACCAGGCCATGGTCTAATTGCTGAAAGCTGGGGCCATCCACCATGGCCCCTGTCAGGCGGCTGACCAGCATTTCTACAGCCCGCTGACCCAGCAGCTTCACCGGCTGATGTACCGTTGTCAGCGGTGGCCAGACGATGGATGCGACGGGCGCATCATCGAATCCGGTGATGGCGATATCGCCGGGTATATCCAGCCCGCGCGCATGCGCCGCCGCCAGCGCGCCCGCCGCCATATCATCATTGGCACAGACCAGCACGCTGGGTGGATGGGGAACATCCAGCATTTCCGGTGTCAGCCGTGTGCCGGACCGGAAGGTGAAATCACCGCGCCGGATCAGGCAGGCATCATCGCCCAGCCCATGGTCGGCCAGCGCGCGGCGGAACCCTTCAAGCCGGCGTTCAGCAGAAAGATGTGTCTCCAGCCCCGCAATAAAGCCAAAGCGATGATGGCCCAGCTTTATCAGCGCACAGGTCAGGTCATACCCCGCCGCTTCATCATCCACCCCGACCCCGTCAATCAGGGTGCGGGCGGACGGGCCGGGGGATACAGCCACCACCTTGCAGCCGCGCGTCAGAACGGTTTCCACCAGCAAAAGGTCGTCACTGAAAGGAGGGCAGAGGATCAGCCCCTCGCAGCGCTGGTCATCGATCAGTTCCAGGATGCGCTGTTGCTGACCGGCCGAATCCGTTGGGATCTGATGGATCAGCAACTGATAGCCAAGGGTCACGCACGCCCTGAGGGCCCCTAACTCCAACGCAGCCTCGTAATAGGAGTTGGGTTCGCTCTCCGGATCGGAATTGAAGACAAAGCCCACGGTCCGGCTGGCCCCGCCGGCCAGGCTGCGCGCTTGCGGGTTCACCTTGTAGTCAAGTGTTTTGACGGCTTCCATCACCTTGGCGCGTACGGCGGGGCGCACATTGGGGCCGCCATTCAACACGCGCGACACGGTAACACGGGCCACGCCGGACAGGCGGGCAACATCGTCGATGGTCGGCTTCTTACCGTTCAACCCCGCCTCTCCCAGGCTTTGTCATTATGGTTAGCAAGGCGATGTATCATAGAAGACACATTTTCCCAATGATGCAGCTACGGAAACAGCACCTTGTCTCTGTACATGCTCAAAATACAGCGGCGGACAAAGCCCATTGTCCGCCGCTGCACATATAGCATCCATGTGGATGAACGCACTCAGCTCTCTCCACCAACATCGGTGGCCCGTGCGTGTCAGAGACCGAACTCATATGTCAGGCGTACACCGGCGATGAACTGGTTTTTCCGCCCGCGTTCCTGGATAAGCGGGCTGTCGGCGGCTTCAGAACCCAGCCGGTCGTACCGGGCGATCAGGCCCAAGGACAGGGCATCCGTGACCGGTGTCATTACAAAAGCGCTCACGCCGTAGGAAACCAGGCCGGCATCGGCCTTGTACCGCTGAAGCCCGGTGTTTGCAGACTGGCTTTCATCAATACCGAAATAGGTATTATTGTATTTCCCGCTGGCAAGGGTCACGTGGGGGCCGATCAGGTAAGTCACCGGCTGGCCGGACGGCTTGATCATGTCCATATAGTGCGCGCTGATATCAGCGATCAAACCTTTGTGGCCACTGACACCCTGGCGCACCTCAATTGAATAACTGAACCGGTCGATACTATATTCCACGAAGCCACCCAGTTCCGGCGTCGCGCTCACATCGCCCAGCCCCCTTAGCGCCCTGGTCTTGTTGCCGGCAATGCGGAACGGGTTGTCGTCATCCTCGTCACGGCCGATATCCAGCTTCACGATCGGTCCAGCGCGCCAGCCACCGCTATTGATAATATTGTAGCCGATACCCTCGAAGAGCGAGGCGAAGAACACATCCTGATATTCCACCTTGATGTCGGGGACGACCAGTGCCTGATCATCCTTGGAGCCGGTGAAGGCCGGCATGTACAGGGTGGCAAGGCTGGCGCTAAGTTTCCAGTCGGGTTTCACCCCGGTGCCGGGCGCGGGAGAGATGAAGTCCCCCTGCCGCTGTTGATGCCTGTTCTCCTGTGCGTTCACATGGACGGGGACGGTTAGGGCGAGGGAAGCCGCAAGCGACACAGAACACAAGACCTTGAACGTTGCTACGGTCTTGAAGATGTTTGGATAATTCATCGAATGCTCCGGGAGCGGGGTGCTGATCGTCCGCATCCTAGGGACTTTTCCTGAACGCACATCGGTCTCAAGGCGGATGCGCGTTCAGGAAAAGTCCTTATGCTGGATCAAGATCAGTAAGCAATATCCGACCGCCCCGGATCGATCGATTGTGGGCAGGGTGGTGGGCGGGAACGGAGCGTCACGGAAAAATGAAGAATTGGCTCAGCCATTGCCCAGCGTTCGTCAACCGGCTTTGGTTCCAATTTGCCGTGATCTACACGCTGCTGGGGTTCTGCGCGCTGACCTTGATCGGTGCCAGCAAGTTCAGTGCGGAGGATTATGGTGACTTTCACCGGGCAGTCACCCCGGACCATGTCAGGGAGGTGATTTCCAGAGAGAAGCTTACCGTCGCACAGGCGATCCTGGATGCTACCGATGTCAGGTGGCGTCAGAAAGCGTGCGAGAACATTCGGGAGAAGCTCGAAAATATCGAACAGGTCAGCGACGGGTCCATCTATCGGATCACGAACTCCAGCCGACCCGAAGTCTATATTCAAATAGAGGATGCAGATAATCGGCTTGTCGTATCTGATCCCGTTAATCTTCCGGCCGATCTGGCGCCCCTTTTTACGGCGCTGAAACAGCAGCGGGACGCCACCGACAAAGTCATATGGATAGCTGAAAATGGCCCTATCTGGGTGGACATGCCCATTGAGGATGGCAAAGGCGCACTGATTGGCCGGCTTCGCATCCTGTATATTGCCGAATTTGATGTCTGGAGGCAGATACAAAGCATCGTTGCCTTCCTGCAGGGCGCATGGGGTTACTTCATTCTTTTTTCTCTTCCCATTGGTGTTGCGTGCGGTGTGTGGGCGGCCCATTACGTCACCCGGCATCTGGGGCGGATGAATTATGTGACCGAAAGCTGGCGGCGGGGTGATTTCACTGCCCGCATCGCCCTTCCCAATGACGATGTTCTGATCAAGCATAGCCAGCATCTGAACGACATGGCGGATGACCTGGAACTCTATTTACGGCTGAAACAGAATCTCGCCGTCAGCGACGAACGCAACCGCGTGGCGCGTGAACTGCACGACACGGTGAAGCAGAAACTGTTCGCACTGGGCTTGCAACTGGCGACGGCCAAGGCCAATCCCACAGTGCTGGAGGCGGCCCGCGAGCCAATCCTGGAAGCGGAGACCATTAACCGGGAAGCGCAGCATGATTTGATGGAAATCATCACGCAGTTGCGCCCGACCGGCACCGGCGACAGCACACTTCACAACCGGGTTGGCATGATCGCTGAGGATTTCAGGCGACGCTTTGATGTCGATATCCACCTGGAAGATATGGAAGTTATCCAGCCCAACGGGCATGTGGAGCATCAGGTGCTGCGCATTTTGCATGAGGCGTTGATGAACGCCGTGCGCCATGGCAGGGCGTCCAGGGTGACCGTATCCGCGGCGACTAACGGAAGCGTCGCAATGCTGGTGATTGCCGATAATGGCATCGGGTTCGAGATTTCCACGGTCACAAAAGGATTCGGTATCATCTCCATGCGCGATCGGGCACGTGATCTACCGGATGGTCGGCTTGATATTGAAAGTGCTGAGGGCAAGGGAACCCGACTGACGATTTCCTGGAAAAGCGAATAATGACCGACCAGATCACACTTATCATCGCCGATGATCATGCCATGGTTCGCCGTGGGCTGACGGCCTTTCTGGCTACTGCGCCCGATATCCAGGTGATGGCTGTTGCCACCTGCGGGGTGGAGGCGGTCACCGCAGCGCGGCGGCATGCACCCGATGTGGTGCTGCTTGACCTGTTCATGCCGGACCGGCCAGCCGTCGATACTGTTCGCCAGATCAAGCGGGTAAGCCCGCGCAGCCAGATCATCATGGTGACGTCCCATGAGGGGGAGGAATATGTCGTGCCCACCACACAGGCGGGCGCCATCTCCTACATCCTGAAGGACACAACACCGGAAGATCTTATCCATGCCGTACGCAAGGCGGCGGCTGGCGAAAGCATGCTGAGCCCCCGTATCGCCAAAGCCCTGGTGACAATCATGTCCCGCACGCGCGATGGCAGGGTGCAGGAAGATCAGCTTCACGCTGACCTGACCGAGCGAGAGATGGAAGTGCTGCACTGTATCGCCGGGGGATTGTCCAATATGGACATCGCCGCGCGTCTGTCGATATCGGATAAGACCGTCAAGTCCCATGTCAGCAATATTTTGAGCAAGCTCTACCTCAATGATCGCACGCAGGCGGCCGTCTACGCCTGGCGCGAAGGCATCGTCAAAGAATAGCGATACGGTCATCCTCAAGACCGATGTGGCTTCCTGGCACCCCGCTAGACTGACCTGGTGAAGCAATGACCCATCTCCAAACAGATGGTGATTATCGCCAACAGGTCCTTGAGAGGGATCAGATGCCTGACTTTCCGCCCCCGCTTGCCCCGTCCCGGTGCGCTATGCCTGAAAAACTTGCCAACACCGCTTGGCCGGAGGGCCCACGATTTGCCCCGTGGAGAAGCGACAAGAACCAGCCCGACGATCCATCAGAGAAGATATCGAAAGCGGATGGCGTAGCGCCGGCGGGCACCTGTCCCCCGGCAGCGTTCGACTGGGGATAAGCGTTCATTTCAGTGGCCAAATCAGGAAGGGGGATTGGGCCGAACCGCGCGGTAAGTTGGCATTGGGGCCTATCAGAACACTGGCACGGCGCACATCTTGTGGCATAAGGGGGCCTCTTCAAGTCCTGGAACCCGGTCCCCTCATGATCCGCCTTGAAAATATCAGCAAACATAATGGTCATCGGATTCTCTTTCTGGAATCCTCAGCAGCGCTGAACCGGGGGGAGAAGGTGGGGCTTGTTGGCCCCAATGGCGCCGGTAAGACCACCTTGTTCCGCATGATCACGGGCGAAGAACAGCCGGATACGGGTCAGGTGTCGGTGGAGAAGCAGGTCTCCATCGGTTATTTCAATCAGGATGTCGGGGAGATGTCCGGCCGCAGCGCGGTTCAGGAAGTGATGGACGGGGCCGGGCCGGTCAGCGAGATCGCCAAGGAACTGGCGAGCCTGGAACACGCCATGGCCGATCCCGATCAGGCTGATCGGATGGACGAAAACATCGAGCGTTATGGCGAGGTACAGGCCCGTTTTGACGAGTTAGGCGGCTATGAGTTGGAGGGGCGGGCGCGGGAAGTGCTGGCCGGCCTCAGCTTCAGCCAGGAGATGATGGACAAGGATGTCGGTGCCCTGTCCGGCGGCTGGAAGATGCGTGTGGCGCTGGGCCGTATCCTGCTGATGAAGCCCGACGCCATGCTGCTGGATGAGCCCAGCAACCATCTGGATATCGAGAGCCTGATCTGGCTGGAAGGCTTTCTGAAGGGCTATGAGGGGGCCCTGCTGATGACCTCCCACGACCGGGAATTCATGAACCGGATCGTCAACAAGATCATCGAGATTGATGGCGGATCGCTGACCAGCTATTCCGGTGATTATGCGTTCTATGAGCAGCAGCGGGCGTTGAACGAAAAACAGCAGCAGGCGCAGTTTGAACGCCAGCAGGCCATGCTGGCCAAGGAGATCAAGTTTATCGAGCGCTTCAAGGCGCGCGCTTCGCACGCCAGTCAGGTGCAAAGCCGGGTCAAGAAACTGGACAAGATCGAACGCGTTGAGCCGCCGAGACGCCGTCAGATCGTGACGTTCGATTTCCCGCCGGCCCCGCGCTCAGGCGAGGATGTCGCGGTTTTGCGCAACGTCCATAAGGGTTATGGCAGCCGGTCCATCTATCAGGACTTCGATTTCACCATCCGCCGCAAGGAACGCTGGTGCGTCATGGGCGTCAATGGTGCGGGTAAATCAACCCTGCTGAAGCTGATCGCGGGCGTGGACCAGCCCGACACCGGAACCGTCAATGTCGGTGCCAGCGTGAAGATGGGCTATTTCTCCCAGCACGCGATGGAATTGCTGGATGGGGAGCAGACCGTGTTCGAGGCGTTGGAGAGCGCCTTCCCGCAGGCGGGCCAGGGGTCGCTGCGGGCGCTGGCCGGCTGTTTCGGCTTCTCCGGCGATGATGTGGAAAAGCGCTGCCGGGTGCTGTCTGGTGGGGAGAAGGCGCGGCTGGTCATGGCGATCATGCTGTACAATCCACCGAATTTCCTGGTGCTGGACGAACCGACAAACCATCTCGATCTCGACACCAAGCAGATGCTGATCACTGCACTGGCCGCTTATGAGGGAACCATGCTGTTCGTCTCGCACGACCGGCATTTCCTGGCAGCACTGTCCAACCGGGTGCTGGAGCTGACGCCGGACGGCATCCATCAATATGGCGGTGGCTATACTGAATATGTCGCGCGGACCGGGCAGGAAGCGCCCGGCCTGCATAGCTGAGCAGGTTGGTTCCTGAATATCGACAATATCGACCGACCAGATGCCTGGGGGCGGGGAGGCTCCTCCCGCCCCCTACTTGAGATCAATCAGCTTTATGGCCAGCCGGACGATTTCATCGGCGAGTTCGTCCGGGGCCGGCTCATGGCTGGGGGTGCGGATCATTGCCCTGTTGGACTGAAGCGCAAAGCCGAAGGTAGCGCTCCACATCGTGGAGATACGAATGCTGCGATCCCGGTCCGATAAGCCTGAAAGCGGTGCGCCCACTTCAGCATCCAGCCTCTGAAAGCCGGATTCATGCGCTTCCTGTATTTCCGGCGCGAGATTCGGACGGACAAGCTCACTCTCGTACATGAGCGTGAACATGTGCGGGTTCTGGACAGCGAACCGGATGAAATGCCGCAATGTCTGGAACAGGCGCGCCCGTGGTTCGGTGGGAGAGACGCTCTCCTGCTCCGTACCGGCGAACATGGTCCGATAGCCTTCGAGCGCTACTTCGATGAGCAGCGCCCGGCGATCTGGGAAATGATGATACGGCGCAGCCGAACTCACTCCCACTTCCTCGGCTAACCTGCGCATGGACAACCCCTCGTGTCCCTCACGCGCGACGAAGGTGCAGGCCGCGGCAATCAGTTGACCTCGAAGATCATCTCTGTGGGAAGGCCGGCCGCGCCGTTCTCGGTTTTTCTTCTGGCTGGTCATTATCTTAATGGTGTTGCCCGTGAGCCCGGTTTGCAGGGCGCATCCGGCTTGCAATGAATGGATTCACGATCAGTTTGATCCTTACAGGTTCTACCCTTTACGTGAGTTTGGGGTGAGGGTGAAGGGCTTTATCAGCTTCCGTCGCGGCTCGCGACAGACCCCCAGTTCCTGTGGGGCATCCTCTTTCTCAACGCATTCATCCATTTCTCCCGCTTGGTGCGCAGCTTCGTTGCGCTCAGGCCAACAAACTTGTTGCATTGTGAATAATCAGTGCTTAATAAAGAACAAAATAAGCTGTGCTTAATAAGGTGCGCCATATCAGCTTGGGAGAGGGTAACGCTTTGAATGCGTTCAAATATGGGGTGTCGCTATATAGCTACACCGACGATCTCGGCACGGTCATGACACTGGAGGACGGGTTCGACCATGTCGCGAGTGCGGGCGCCACCGGTATAGAGATACTGGGTGAGACCAGCATCCCGACATATCCGGAGCCGACGGCTTCGTGGCTTGATACGTGGTTCGCTCTGCTTGACCGTTATCAACTGGAACCGACAAATTTTGCCGCCTGGGTCGATACCCGTCTGACCATCGGCCGCAACATGAGCGTGCAGGAAGGTGTAGCCCAGATCGCATGTGATCTGCGGTTAGCCCACCGGCTGGGTTTCAAATTCATGCGACCCAAGTTCGGGGTGATTGATGACGAGCTGACGCCCGATCCGATTTGGGAACCGGCGATTGAGCGGAATCTTGATCTTGCGCATCAGCTTGGCATCGTGATCATGCCGGAGATACATGCGCCGACGCCGATCCGCCATCCGGTCACCGACGCCTATATCGCCTTCATTGAACGGACCGGCACGAAGAATTTCGGCCTGCTGATTGATACCGGCATCTTCCAGGACCGTCCGCTCAATAAATGGGGCGGCGGGGAAACGGAGGAGATCCGCAAGGGAGCGCTCAGCTTTCTTAACGGCATCAAGGTGCCGGTTGAGCATCTGGTTGATGTGATTAAATATGTGCCGTTCATTCAGGCCAAATTTCACCATATCGACGAGCATCTGCACGACCACCATATTCCCTGGGAGCGTATCGTCCCCATGCTGAAGAAGCTGGGTTATGACGGTTATCTCTCCAGCGAATATGAGGGGGCCCGCGACCCATGGGTCGCGATTGAGCAGGTGCGCCGTCAGCATGCGCTGATCCGCAAGCTGGAGGCTGAGTATGACGCCACGCATGGGGAGAAGGCTCATGCTTGAGCGCAGCCATATCCAGAGCAGCGGTTTCCAGAATGTCGGTCCTGCGGGCGCCCGCACAGGGTTCGAGCTGCGCATCCGTCAGCCCAACTATCGCAGCTCTCGCCTCAGCCTGATCGAAGGGGTCGATCTGGTCGTAGATGGGATCAGCTACCCGGCGGAACAAAACCGCATCCGGGTAGGCGGGCACGAATATTCGCACGCGGAAATGGCAGAGGAAACCGAGGCCCGGCTTTACGTGGGCACCTTCTTCACGGTGATCGTGCCCAAATCTGGTGGTTTGGCGCCCGGCGTCCACCATGTGGCCAGCAGCATCCGCTTCCGCCACCCCTATTTTCCGCCGCAGTTCCAGCCTGTTTTCGTCCGCAGTGAAAGGCACGCGACGATCATCGTTCCCTGATCAAGTCACTAACTGACGGCGAAAACGCATCGTCAGAAATAATAACGAAATGGGAGGTAAGATCAGAATGATCAGCTTAAAGAAATCTTGGTTGCTCCAATCCGCCTCTATCCTGGCATTTACCCTTGGCAGTGCGACCAGCGCCCTGGCCCAGTCAGCAGGCGGCACGGCGCCTTCCCTGGCATCCGGCGATACTTTGGATGAGATCGTGGTCACCGCGCAGCGCCGGCCCGAACGGTTGCAGACTGTGCCCGTCAGCGTCACGGCGTTGAGCGCCGACAGCCTGATCGAGCGTGGCCTGAACGACCAGACTCAGATCACGCTGGCCGCGCCCAGCTTGCAACTGGGCAAGGAAAACAACTTCACGGTTCGTGGCATCGGCACCCTGGCCTTTGCCGGGACCATCGACCCCAGCGTCGCGCAGGCGATTGACGAAGTGAATATCGGCCGGTCCCTGGCGGCGCCACCGGTCTTCTACGATATCGCCCAGGTGGAAGTGCTGAACGGGCCCCAGGGTTTGCTGTTCGGCAAGAACGCATCGGCGGGCCTGGTGAATATCGGCACGGCCATGCCGGTTCTGGGTGAAACGTCGGGTTCGGTTGATCTGGAGGGCGTGTCGCGGTCGCGTCCGGGCAGCAATGGCAAGGGGCTGATCGCGCGTGCGGCACTGAACGTGCCGGTAACGTCGGATTCTGCGTTGCGCATCGCCGCTTTCCATTCCAGCCAGGACGCGCTGACCCGGCATGTGGGTGGCAAGGGCGCAAAATATGAGGATGATCTCAGCCAGTCTGGTATCCGCGCCAAGTATGATTACATGCCGGACAATGGTTTCAGCCTGCGTCTGCAGGGTGATTATAATAAATCGGCCGGTATTTCCGGTTTCTATGATGGTACTTTCCGGTCCATGGCTGCTGGCAGCGTGAATACGGGGCCACTGGCGGCTGACGGGGTGGTGCCGGGGAAAGACAATTTGGTGGCTGCCGCCGATGCGCCTGCCTATCGCAACCTGCGTAATGGCGGGGCACAGGCGTCCCTGGGCTATGAATTTGCCAATGGCTGGTCCATCAACAACATCGCCGCCTGGCGTTTCTTCAAGATGGACCAGCAGATCGATGGCGATACGACAGGCCAGAACGCTGCTAACCTGAACCATAACAATACCCGCTACGATCAGTTCTCCAATGAACTGCGCCTTGTTCTGCCGCAGGATGAAAAGCTGACCGGGCAGGCCGGGCTTTACTATTTCCATTCCAAGATCGACACGTTCCTGGAGATCGGTGGCGATAATTTCTTCCCGCCGGCAATGCTGGCCGGATTTCCGTTCTGCGTTGGCGCAATGGTTACCCCGGGCGGGCCGCCAAATTGCAGTGTGTCCAACGATTTTTTCCTGGGCATCGACAAAACCATCGTCCAGTCCACCGACAGCTATGCCGCCTTTGGGCAGCTTACCTATGCGGTGACCGATCAATTAAAGCTGATTGCCGGCGCCCGGGTCACCCGCGACGAGCTTTCAATCGATCTGGGCCAAAACCAGCTCCGTAACTACTTCGCGCCGTTCGCATCCAAACAACTCTATAACCAGAGCCTGGATAATACCGATTTCAGCTATAAGGCCGGTTTGCAGTATGAATTCACGCCGAACGTGATGGCATATGGCACCTATGCCCGCGGTTACAAAGGGCCCGGTTTCAACGATGTCGGCACGTCGCCTGATTTTGATCTGTCAATCCGGCCGGAAACCTCCAAGAGTTTTGAGGCGGGTGTGAAAAGCACCCTGCTTGATCGCCGGCTGATGCTGAATGTCAGCGCCTTCCACACCAAATTCAGCAATTACCAGACCCAGTCCTTCGATCCGGTGGTCCGTACCTTCGTTGTTGCCAATGGCGCCAGCCTGACCAGCAAGGGCATTGAACTGTCCATCAATGCCAAACCGCTGCACGGCCTGACAATCGGCAACTCCACCACCATCCTGAATTCCAAGTTCGATGATTTCCCCGGTGCCCAGTGCTATCCGGGGCAGACGACGCCAAGCTGCGCCACGAATGAGAGCTTCAATGCTGGCGGGCTGCGTAGCCCGTCCTCGCCTAAATTCACCACCACAACCAATGTTTCTTACGAAACTGCTGTCAGCAATGATCTGACGGGTTTCATCGGTGCCGACTGGTATCACCGGTCCTCGATCAATTTCCTCATCAGTCAGGCACCGGGGGCGCATGTTGGCGCCATCGATGTGCTGGGCGCCAATATCGGCGTGAAGGGTGATAATTGGCGTGTCGCCCTGTTCTGCAAGAACTGCACGAACGAGGTCTATCCCAATTATATTGACCTGGAGTCTGGCGACAGCATTGCGGGCCTGGCCTCCTACGTTCAGCAGTTCGGGTTCAATTCCGTGCGGACGGTCGGTGTCCAGTTGGGCCTTACCTTCTGATGGGGGCGCCGGGCTCGCCCGGCGCGTCCTTTCCAGGAATGATGACAGGAAGGTGGGGCCGATGAGCGGCCAGGCCGGGCGGGCCGGCGCTGGTTGCCGCCCCTGGACAATGTATTTCGCCCCTACCAAAACCATCGAAAATAAAGGAAAGCTTGATGAGCAAGGGCATCAAGGGAACCATCGCTATCGTTGGCGCCGGGCCGGGTGGTATGGCCACCGCGCTTGCCGCGATCAGGCTTGGATTTCAAGTTGTATTGTTCGAGCGCGCGGAAGAGGTGAAGGCCGCGGGCAATATCTTGAACCTGTGGCCACCACCGCAAAAAATACTCAAGATTATTGGTGTTGATACCGATGATCTCGGCGCGCCTTGCCAAACATTCTTCGAACGCTATGACGGTAAAAGACGGGCGGAAGTCATCCTGCCGGATGAGGTAGTGAAGGAATATGGCGGTGGGTTCATCGGCCTGCTGCGATGGGGCCTTTATAAAAGGATGCTTGATGCGCTGCCTCCCGGCGTCCTGCGTCTTGGTCATAATCTGACCGGCATCGACGATGACGGCAGACATGTCAGGCTGAAATTCGCCAACAAGCCGGAGTTTGTGGCTGACGTTCTTGTCGGCGCGGATGGCATCAATTCTTTTGTCCGCAAGTCTCTGTGGGGAGAGGAGCCGATCCGTCACCAGCGTCTGCATCTTGTCGGTGGCTACCTTTTTCTGGACGCGGCACCGGAAGGAAAAGGGGTCATTGCCCATAACAGAACTACCCAGGTCAGCTACACCCCTATCCGGCATGAAGGGAAATGGGGATATGAATGGTGGGTGCTGGAAGCATGTGACCCCAACCAGCCGCCCCCTGCCGATCTGCTGGCGTTCAGCCGCGAACGCGCTGCAGGCTTCACGCAGAAAGTAAGGGAACTGATCGACGCAACGCCGGTGAAGCATCTCCAGCGCTGGGAAATCCGCGACCGTCCCCCGCTGAAGCAATGGTCCAAGGGGCGCACGACCCTTGTCGGCGATGCGGCACATCCCACATCGCCCTACGCCGCCTATGGCGCGGGCATGTCCATTGAGGATGGATATTTCCTCGCCCGGGAACTGAACGAAGTTTCTCTATCGGAAGCGGATGCCGTTCGTGGTGCGCTTCAGCGGTTCGAGGACCGGCGCAAGCCCCATACGGCCCAGGTCAGCCAGGGGGCCTTCCATACCGGGCGGATGTTCCATCACATGCCGAAGGTTTTGCGTCCTTTGAGGGATTGGGTTTTCGACAATACGCCGATGCTCCAGAAATTCGTTGGCGACGCGATGCCCGGCCACATCCTGTCCCAACTGGCTGAAATAGAGGATTCCCCGCCGTTCCGGCCTGCATCCCCCCTCCGCCAGGAGAGCGTGGGCACCTGAGGGGCCAGGGTTGGCCCCCTGATGCGACCAATTCCGGCCCGCCTTGATGGGCGATACGCGGATCGCGGCGATCATTGCCTGACGGGCCGGGCCGTTCCAGCCCGGAAAGCGACAATAACAAATTGGGGAGGAGTTGACATGGCGTGTGCCAGTTTACACCAACGTGGCCCGATGCCACAGCAGGCGGGCATAGGTCAGGGAATCCTGGTTGTGCTGGCGGGGTTCTTGCCGATCCTGGCCATTGTGGCCTTGGCGCCGGCAGTGCCGCGCATCATGGCCCAATTTGCTGATGTGCCGGGGGCGGCAACGCTGGTACCGCTTCTGGTCACGGCGCCGGGCCTGATGATTGCGCTGACTTCCCCCCTGATGGGCTGGGCTATTGACCGGTACGGTCGTCGCCGGCTGCTGCTTGCGGCGACATTGCTATACGGTATCGTCGGCGTTGCTCCCTATTTCCTTCAGGATTTGACACTGATCATCGCCTCGCGGCTTGCCCTCGGGATCGCGGAAGCGGGCATATTGACGGTGACAAATACGCTGATCGGCGACTATTTCGCTCATAATCAGCGCCGAACCTGGCTGACGGTTCAGGGGCTGGTGGGACCGATCTTTGGCACCTCCGTTGTGGCGCTGTCTGGATATATCACGGCCGTTTCCTGGAACGCCTCATTCCTGATCTATGCTGTTGCCTTCCCGATTTTCCTGGCCATGCTGTTCTATATTTACGAACCCGCCATTGCTGAACAGAAGGAGGCACGGCGGGAGGAAGCACAGCAGTTCCCCTGGGGGCCTGTCCTTCTGACCAGCGGGGTGACACTGTTTTCCGCAACGCTGTATTATGTCTATATCGTGCAGGTCGGGCTCGCCTTCACTGAAATTGGCGTTTCCTCGCCGCAAACCATCGGATTGCTGATCTCGGTCGCCAGCATAGGCGTCTTTCTGGGTGCGGCCCTGTTCCAGTGGCTGTCCGGCCGGTTCACAGGCCCGCAGATGGTATGCATCTATCTGCTGCTGCTGGGGGGCGGTCTGGTTGGCATCGGCCTGGCGGCTGACCAGAAGATCATGACAGGTTTTGCGTTCGTTCAACAGCTAGGCGCGGGCATCGCCATTCCGGCCCTGGTCTTGTGGGCGGTATCCAAGATACCAGCAGAGCACCGTGGACGCGGTATGGGCATCTGGTCTGCCTGCTTCTTCATGGGGCAGTTCACCAGCCCGTTATTTGTAACGGCTGCGCGCGATTTTGCCGGCGATATGCAGGGGGCTTTCACCCTGTTGGGGGTGGTCGCCCTGCTTGGCGCCGTCGTCACATTTCTTTGCCTTCTCAAGTACCGGCCCGCGCCGGTCGCGGATGCTCAGCATTGATGGAGACGGGGAATGGAACCGACATTTGTGGATCGCCGTCGCCTGATGGGGGCGGCGCTGGCCTGGGGTGCCTTGTCGAACCTGCCTGTGGCCCAGGCGGCAGAACTCATAACGCCAAGCCAATCAAGGCTGCTTGTTGATGTCGTCGATGCAGTGATCCCGCGCACCGATACACCGGGTGCCAGCGACGTGGGCGTGCACCGGTTCCTGGTCATGGCGTTGGAACATGGGCTGGAAGGCTCACGCGATCCGTCGCTGCCGGGACCGAAAGGGCGGGACCATCTGGACTGGCTGGCCGCCCACCTGCGGCAGACGGGAGAAAAGGATATCGCAAGGGCGGTCGCTATTGTCGACCAGGCCGCCTTCGCTGCCGGCCCTGCATCGCCACCTACGCCATGGACAAGGATCAAATCATTGATCCTGCTTGGCTATTACATGTCTGAAGCCGGGGCGACACAGGAATTGCGCTACGAGCTGGTGCCGGGGCACTGGGATCCTGATGTGCCGGTATCTGGTGATAACCGCGCCTGGTCAAGCGATTGGACAGCCTTAACCTTTGGATGAAGACGATGAGCAATTATGAATTTGACGCCATCGTCGTCGGGTCCGGGATCACCGGCGGCTGGGCGGCGAAGGAACTGACGGAAGCCGGCCTCAAGGTCCTGCTGATTGAGCGGGGACGCCAGATCACCCATGGTCAGGATTATGCTACCGAAACCACGCCGCCTTGGGAGCTTCCTTTCCACGGGGCTGGTGACGCGGCCCTGTATGACGAGAAATATCCGGTCCAGCGCCGGAACCGGGCCTTTGATGAATGGACGCAGGGGCATTTCATCAACGACATCGACAATCCTTATTCGACGGCGGCGGGCAGCGAAGCGTTCCTCTGGCTGCGCAGCTACCAGTTGGGCGGTCGCTCCCTGACATGGGGGCGCCAGACCTATCGCTGGTCGGACTATGATTTCGAGGCCAACAAACGCGATGGTCACGGGACCGATTGGCCGATCCGCTATGCGGATCTGGCGCCCTGGTATGATCATGTTGAAGAATTTATTGGTGTTTCAGGTTCCGTTGAATGCATCGCTGCACTTCCCGATGGCCGGTTCCAGCCCCCTATGGCCCTGAATATCGTTGAGCAACATGTTAAATCCGCTATCGAGGGCAACTTTCCCGACCGGCGCCTGATCATCGGGCGCACGGCCAATCTGACCCAGGAAAAGGAAGGCCGTGCCACGTGTCAGAACCGCAATATCTGCGCACGCGGTTGTTCCTACGGGGCCTATTTCTCCACGCAGAGTTCCACCCTGCCGGCGGCCCAGGCCACGGGCCGGCTGACACTGGTCACCGATACCATTGTGGAGGCGGTGGAACATGATCCGGCTACGGGCAAGGCCACGGGAGTGCTTGTCGTTGATGCCAATACCGGAGCCCGCCGCCGTCACACCGCCCGCCTGATCTTTCTCAATGCCGGGGCGTTCAACAGCACGCATCTGCTTCTGCGGTCCCGGTCGGCAGCCTTCCCGAACGGTCTGGCCAACAGTTCCGGTGTGCTGGGCACCCACATCATGGACCATGCCAACGCGGTGTCTGCGGTTGCCATCATACCGGGCTTCGACCAGCACACGACCTATGGAAACCGCCCGACGGGCATCGTTATTCCGCGCTTCCGAAACCTTGACCGGAACGATGCGCCCCGGTTTACACGGGGCTATTCCTACCAGGGCGGTGCCTTTCAGGGCGGCTGGACCGGTGGCAAGCGCATGCCGGGCGTGGGCGCAGACTTCAAGGCCCGGTTAAGGACGCCACAGGCCTGGCGGATGGTCCTGGTGACCTATGCTGAAAGCCTGCCTCTTGCATCCAACCGGCTGACACTGGATCCAAACCGGAAGGATAAGCATGGCATGCCGGTTCTTCAGATTGCCTTCCAACATGGAGAGAATGAGCGGACAGCCCTGGCCGATGCTGCCGCTGAAGCAAAAGCAATGTTGACGGCGGCGGGCGGGCAGGTTGTCATTTCGATCACGGAGCCGGGCCTGGGTGGCTCTTCGATCCACGAGATGGGCGGTGCCCGTATGGGATGGGACCCGAAGACATCTGTTCTCGACCGCTTCAGCCGTGCCCATGACGTGCCGAACCTGTTCGTCACCGACGGGGCGCAGATGAGTTCATCCGCCTGTCAAAATCCGTCACTGACCTACATGGCGCTGACGGCCCGTGCCTGTCACCATGCGGTTTCCCTGTTGAAGCAAGGCTCGATCTAGTCGCTGATTAAATTGATATTTTAAGGTTTTCAGAACCCGTCCTGGTAATCGCTTTTATTACCAGGACGGGATATGCCCATTACGGATCAACAGCCGCCGTCAGAACGGGGCGGTAGTGGTCAGTGCAAACGGAGCGGCCATAAAGGGTTTTATGCTGACTTGATCTTGAACAGTCTCTCCGCGTTGGTCTGGAAGAATTTGCGTTTTACTTCCAGGGGCATGTCCATTGCGTCCAGTGCTTCCACTTCCGCTATCGGGCACTGATAGGGATAGTCCATGGCGTAGAGGACACGATCTTCGCCCATCACCTTCTGCGTGAACTTGATCGCCTCTTCCCAGGCGACGCCGGAATTGGTGATGTGGAAATGTTCGCGCAGATATGTCGAGACTTTGCCCTTTTTCAACGCCTTCATGCTTTCATACCGGCCGGTGCGCACGCCAGCGCCATGCATGAAATCCAGGCGATAAAGCCAGAAGGGCAGGGCCTCGCCCATATGGCCGATCACGATCTGCAATTTGGGGAAACGGTCCAGGGCGCCGGATGTGATCATGCGCAGCGCATGCATGCCGGTTTCCACGCCGAAGCCGAAGATGGCGCCATCCAGGCCCGCTTCCAGCAGGGGGCCGATCATGGAGGCCGGCGGGGTATTGGGGTGGATATAGAGGGGGACATCCATCGCCTCGATGGCTTCCAGCACCTCGTTGAACTTGGGATTATCCAGATATTCGCCCAGGATGTGGCTGTTGATCAGTACGCCGGACAGGCCCAGCTTGCCGATGGCGCGTTCGATTTCCCGCGCCGCTGCCTTGGGATTCTGGGGCGCGCAGGCGGCCATGCCACTGAAACGGGTGGGGTATTTGGCGATGGCTTCGGCCAGCCGGTCATTGGCAGTTTCCGCCACCATGGTGGCCCGGTCAGGATTGCGGATGACGTTGGTGCCGGGCGCCGTCAAGCCCAGAATCTGGCGGTCAATGCCGCGTTCATCCATATGGGCGATGCGCTGTTCGCCCAGATCCATCAGGGCGTTGGCAACAAAGCGCGGCCGTTCCGCCGGATGGTCCAGGTAATAGCCGATCAGGCTGAGGAAGCCCGGATCGACATCGGGCGCCGCCAGTTCTTCCCGGAAGGCCGCGATCAGTTCGGGCGTGGTGAAGGCTTCCTCGGTCGCGATGCGCAGATAACCTTGGGCGCCGCCGGTCTTGGGCGTGGTCATGGGTCGCCTCCCTGTTTTCAATGTTGATGAATGGTCTTGGTGACAAGGCAGGCGGCCAGACCCTCCGGCCCATCCTCTGACCCGTGGCCGCTTTCCTTGACCCCGCCAAACGGCGCGTCGGCGGCGGCCAGTGCCGTGGTGTTGATGGCCACCATGCCCGCTTCAATCGCATCGCCGATCAGGTTGGCCCGGCGCGCATTCTCCGTGAAGGCGAAGGACGCCAGGCCATAGGGCAGACGGTTGGCCTGCTCCACCGCTTCATCCAGTGTGGCGAAGGGGGTGGCGACGACCACGGGGCCAAACGGCTCCTCATTCATGATGCGGGCATTGCTGGGGACATCTGACAAAACCGTCGGCTGCCAGAAGAAGCCCTTGCCTTCAATCGCTTCGCCGCCCGTGCGGATGCGGGCGCCATGGCGGACGGCATCCTGCACAAGGTCGCTGATGGCGGCGGGGCGGCGTGGGTTGGCCATCGGCCCCATATGGGTGTCGGGCGCCAGACCGTCGCCGACCTTCATCTGCGACATGCGCTTGGCGTAGGCTTCCACGAACCGGTCATAGATGCCCTCCTGGACATAGAACCGGGTGGGGGAGACGCAGACCTGACCGGCATTGCGCACTTTGCTGGTTGCCAGCATCTCCACCGTCCGGTCGAAATCGCAATCATCAAAGATGATCACGGGCGCGTGTCCGCCCAGTTCAAGGGTGGTGACCTTCATCGTGTCGGCGCAGAGCCGCATCAGATGCTTGCCGACGGTGGTTGATCCGGTGAAGCTCAGCTTGCGGATGATGGGGCTGGCCAGCAGATGGCGCGACACCTCGTCCGGCACGCCGAAGACAAGCTGCACCACATCGGACGGACAGCCCGCATCGATCAAGGCCTGGACTACGGCCATGGCCGAGGCCGGGGCCTCCTCTGCCGGTTTCAGGATGACGGAGCAGCCAGCGGCAATGGGCGCGCCCAGCTTGCGGCCCGGATTATGGATGGGGAAGTTCCAGGGCGCGAAGGCGGCCACCGGACCCACCGGCACCTTCATCACCAGCGAGCGCTGGCCGGCCGGCCGCACCAGCACGCGGCCATAGACCCTTCGCGCTTCCTCGGCATAGAAATCAAACAGGCCGGCGCAGGCGAAGGTTTCGATCCGGGTTTCGGCCAGGGTCTTGCCTTCCTCCCGCGTGGCGTTGCGGGCGATCAGGTCGGCCCGTTCGCGCAGCAGGCGGGCAGCATCGCGCAGCACGCGGGCCCGTTCATCAACGGATGTCTTGCTCCAGGTCCGGAAGCCACGGTCGGCGGCGGCCAGCGCCCGGTCAAGGTCGGCGGCACCGGCCAGCGGCAACTCGCCCAGCGTCTCACCATTGGCCGGGTTGATGACGGTATGGCTGCGGTCGGCCCGCATGATCCATTCACCATCAATATACATGCCGAGTTTGGGATAATCGGCGGAAGTCTGGTCAACCAAAATTGATCCTTTCGGTCGCACGAAGGGGGAAGGTCAGGCGGCGTTGGTCTGGGCCGGTGCCCAGTTGCCATGCAGTCCCTGACGGATGCGGAAGGGCAGGCCGATGGTCGCAATGGGACCGGCCGCCAGATTGAGCGCGTTGAACAGCAGCAGGCGGGAGGTATGCTCCACCAGCCGGTTCTCGATCACCACAATGTAACCGTCGCCTTCGGCTGTGGAGCCGGGGCGCGGAATGAAGGCCGGTTCCTGGAAGGAGGAGGTGGAGCCGACCCAATAAGTATCGGTCTCCCCCGTTTCCAGGTCGATGCGGCCCAGTGTGTTCATCATCAGGCCAGAGGCGCTGCGCCCGCCCGGCAGGTCCACGGGCTTGGTCATGTCCTGCACAAGCTGCCAGCCATAACGGTTCTTCACCCCGGCGAACCGGTCGTCGATGCGGGGGAACTCCCCCACCAGACCGGCCAGCGGCGCCATCTGGATATCGTCGCTGTTGGCGCTCATATCCACGGTCCAGCGCGTCATGGTCGCGGCGGCTTCGTGCGGCTGGAACGGTGCCCCCTCGGTATCGGGGAAGAAGGGGAACATGTTGCCCTTGGCCATGGGCACATCGAAATGCACCTTGGTGCCATCTTCATGCGCATTCATGACGTGGCTGGCAAAGCAGGTGGGGGCGGAGAACCAGCGGATATCCTCTGCCCCGCCCTTGCGCGGCAACACACCCAGATGCACGGGCCGCCCCCGGTCGAAACCGAAATGCGGCAGGCCGGCCTTCAGCCGTTCCCAAGACCCGACGATGGGCACCACATGGAAGACGACATAATTCTCGGTAAAGCCGAAATCGTGCATCATGCAGTAATAGGGAATCTCGAACCAAACCTCGTTCGTGATCTGCCCTTCCGCGTTGATCGTGTAATAGACCATGTCGCGGGTGCACAGGCCCTTGGCGGCATAGCCGAAGCTCAGCATCTCCCCCGTGCGCGGGTCGATCTTGGGATGGGCGGAGAAGGTCTGCGATGTCATCGCCCCGCCGAAATCATAGGTCGGGTCCAGCGTCTCCAGCGTTTCCGGGTCCATGATGACGGGCGGGCTGTCCTCCTTCAGGGCAAACAGCTTGCCGGCATGGACGACAACGTTGGTGTTGGCAGTGCCGCGCACCTCCCCCTGCACGCTTTCATCATCGGTCAGGGGGTTGCGGTAGGCGCCGAACAGGGCGCGGCCCGCGTCGCGTTCGCGGGTGAATTTCTCGGTGCGGACCCAGCGCTGCTGCAGGGCGACATTGCCGTCCTTGAACCGGAACCGCGTCACCATGCCATCGCCGTTGAACCAGATATCGTCGCCGGCCAGCGGCGGGAATTGCGGGTCCGGCGCCACGCGGTAGAAGCTGCCATCCAGGTCGGCGGGAACGGCACCATCCAGCACGGGCAGGTCATGGACATCCGCCTCCACACCTGACGGGGCGAAAAAGCCGGTGAAGTTGGGCGTGTTGGGAAACTTCATGATCTGCCCCTTGCACAGAAAATTTCGGAACGGATGGTCATGGGCGCTCCTCCGCCGCCATGGCGCGGGAGGCGAGCCCATAATGAAGGGCGGCCCAGGCATAGAGGCCGATGCTGGTCAGCAGGGCGCTGCGGATGCCAATCGCCGAGGCTTCGGCCGGATCCGTCACGCCGGCGGTGGAAGCAAAGAAATCGCTGAGCAGGCCCAACAGCGGAGGCCCGAAACCCACCCCGACCATGGTGGAGACGAAGAAATAGACGAAGGCCGCCGTCGTGCGTTGCTGAGGGGCGACCATGTTCTGGAAGGCGACCAGCGTGGGCACGGAATGGAAAAACAGGAAGATGCCGGCAATGGTGATCAGGGTCACGGCGACGACATGATTATCCACCGCATAGCCGGTCAGGTAGAGTGGAACAGAGATGGCAATGCCCCAGAAGGGGAGCAGCGCGTACCAGCGCTTGCCGCGCCGGGCGATGAAGTCGATACCAAAGCCGCCAAGGCTCATGCCCGCGGTCGATGCTGTTGTGCTGATGATGGCCACATAGAAAGCGGTGGTGGTCAGCGACAATTCATGCACGCGCATGAAGAACGGGGCCGTGAAGGCGCCACCGGCGAACAGAGCCATGCTGGTCAGCCCCAGCCCCGCTAGCATGTGGCGGAAGGCCGGACGGCGAAACATCTGCGCGAACACTTCCAAAGTGCGCGGCGCGGCAGTACCCGCCTTAGGCATACTGACACCGGCCAGCCGGTCGCTATGCCCGCGCGGCGGATCGCGCAACAATAGCCGGAACAGTACCGCTACGATCAATCCAGGCGCGCAGACCAGCATCAGGGCGACGCGCCAGCCGTAATCCCGGGCCAGCCAGGCGGCCACGACTGAACCCAACAGCGAACCGACTGGCGCGCCCAGTCGCATGACGGTGAGGGCGAAGCCCCGCCGGTGCGGCGGGAAATGGTCACCGATCAGCGAGGTGCTGGGCGCCTGCACCCCCGCCTCACCGATGCCGACACCGATACGGCACAGGAACAATGTCCAGATATTGGTGGCCATGCCGCATAGCAGGCTCATCAGCGAAAACACGGCCACGGAAACGGAAATGATGGTGACGCGGTCGCGCCGCTCCGCCAGCCGGGCGATGGGCAGGCCCAGCGTGGAATAAAGGAGCGCAAAGGCCAGACCGCCCAAAAGGCCGAACTGGAAATCGCTGAGGCCCAGATCCTTCTTGATCGGCTCCGCCAGGGTCTGGACGATGACCCTATCGACATAGGCAAACGCCGCTACCAGCAGGATCAGCACCAGCAGCATGGCGCGGTAGCCGCGGCTATACTCGGTATCGACGGGATCGCCCTTCGATACCGGCGCCTGACCTTCGGTAGCTTTCGCGGAAACGGGGGAATTCATGCGGCCCCACTTTCTTTCCCTTGAGGGCAGGGGACCTGTCGGCCCCCTGCGGCGGATCAGAAGGAGAAGCGGAAGCCGGCCTTGAAGGCGCGACCGACATTGTCATACAGAACCGGGTTGGTCACACCATAGCTGGAAGGCACGTCATTGGGAGGATCGCGGTCGAACAGGTTGTTCACGACCCCGAACAACTGAACCTTCGTGCCATTCATCGTCAGATCATACTGGGCATTCAGATTGAACAGCCAATAGGCGCTGACGCGGTTGTCGCTGATGCTGTTCGGCAGGGTCGGGTCATAGCCGGACTGGTGCGGACCGATCAGCGTGGCATTGTAGACACCCCTGGACACATAGCGCGACTGCACCGTGCCGGTGAAATCACCCAGCGCATAGGTGGCGCTGAGCGTGCCGGTGAAGGTCGGCAGGCCGGACGGCTGCGAGGTGGGCGAACCGTTCATCCCAGCCCGGTTGACCGAGGTGCCCGTCGCATCGACGGTGATCAGATCAAACAGGTAGGTGCCCAGGGCACGCAACGTGACATCGCCTTCGCCCAGTTCGATCTTATAGCGCGCTTCGACATCAACGCCGCGTGTGATCAGGGTGTTGAGGTTGAGGTTGGCATTATTCACACTGGTGATGGCACCCGTGGTCGGGTTGCGTGTGATCAGGGAACAGAGTGCCGTGGCACCGGCGGCGCAACGGTTGATGATGACCTGACCGCCCAGCGTGGTGATGGCACCGTCCAGGTTGATATCAAAATAGTCGGCGGAGAATTGCAGATTGTCGAGGGGCGTGACCACCGCGCCGGCCGTCCAGGTCTTGGCGGTTTCCGGTTGCAGCTTGGTATTACCGCTCAAAACCACAGAGGTCAGCGCACTGCCCCCGTTGCTGGGGTCGGTCAGCAACTGGAAGCTGGTGCTGGCCGGGGCGTTAAGTTCAAAGAAGTTGGGTGCGCGGATATCGCGGGACCGGGTGCCGCGCAGCCGCAGGAAATCCGTGGGCTCCCAGGACAGGCCGGCCTTCCAGCTCCAGACCGAACCGCTGGTCGAATAATCGGTCAGGCGGACGCCGCCATTAACCGACAGGCTTTCAGCAAACGGGACTGATTTCAGCAACGGCACGCCCAGTTCGGCATAGCCTTCCTTCACCTTGATATCCGGACCGGAGATGGATTGACCGGAACTGGTGATGAAGCGCAGGGCCGATGAAATCGGATCGGCGCTGCCGGCCACGCTTTCCACGCGGTATTCAGCACCCGTGGCGAAGGAGAGCGGCCCGGCGGGCAGTTCTGCCAGCGAACCCTGGATATTGGCGGAGGCGACCTGCTGGATCAGGTGGGTTTTCTGCCAGGCCGTTCCATAGGCATAGGCGACAGCTTCGGGGGAGAAGCGGTTCTCGCCGAACAGGTTCAGCGGCTTGCAGCCCGCCACCAGCGGATTGGTCGGCGTGGTCAGGGTGGAGCGGCAGACGATATTACCGTTGGCGACACCATTCTGGAACAGCCCCTGATCCACCGCATCCACCGCACGGGCGAAATTGTCGGTGATCTGGGTGTTGCGCGTTTCCTGTTCGTAATTGGTCCGGCCATACTGGTAATAGGCATCCCATTGCCAGTCAGCGCCAAGGTCGCCGCGCGCGCCGGACACGACGCGATAGGTTTCGCGGCTGACCTCGGCCACGGGCGGGCCGATATCATTGGACACGCGACCGAAGGAGAAGCTGCCCTGGCCGGCGGCAAGCAATTGCGCGCGCAGGGCTGCCGGCAGATAGGCATTGTCACGCTGGATGGTGATATTGCCGGTATTGCGCGACGAGGCGCCGATGGTTTCCGCGTCGGCACGACCGTAAGAGGCTTCCAGGAACAGTTCCGTGCTGTCCGTCGCCTGGAATTTAACGTGCGTCATGCTGGAGAAACGTTCAACCGGCGCCACCAGTGGGAAATTGTTATAGAAGCCGTTGACCGGATCGGCACTGCCACCGGACTGGAAAAGGCCACCGTTGGAGAAGGTGGGGCCGGTCCCGTAATAGGTGCCGTAATCATGATTGAAATAGCTGCCATCGGGGCGGAATTCGATCCCGCGCAGTACACCGCTGGTGATGAGACCGTTGAAGGAGGATGTTGCCGTACGGGCGTTCGGCAGCAGGATCGTCCGCGCCAGACCGTTGGTCTGCGGTGTCGGGTTGGAGATGGTGTTGTAGCTTTCCGCGCACCAGTCGCGGGTGTAGCAGTCGCCAACGCCCTTGTTGTTCGAATATTCCGCACCGGCCACGATATGGCCGCGACCATCAGCGAAAGAGGTGCCGCCGGCCAATGTCGCATAGATTTCGCGATTATCGCTTTCCTGCGACAGGCCATATTGCACGCTGCCGCGCACGCCTTCGAGACTGGTGTTCAAGATCACGTTGACGACGCCGGCCACCGCGTCTGACCCATAGGCTGCCGAGGCGCCGCCGGTGACGACTTCACTTCGTTCGATCAGCACGGTGGGGATCAGGTTCAGGTCGACAGAGCCGGAAGGCGAATTGCCGCTGCCGGCAATCGTGCTGGCGACGAAACGACGGCCATTGACCAGCACCAGCGTGCGCTGAGCGCCCAGTCCGCGCAGATCGGCCAGATTGGCGCCGGCATTGCTGGAGAAAATACCGACGGTTGCCGGGGTGGATTGCGGCCGGAAAGAGGGCAGCGTGTTCAGCATATCAGCGACATTGGCCACGCCCTGTCGCTGCAGCTCCACCTCACCGACCACGGTCACTGGCGTCGGTGCGGCAAATCCAGACATGGACAGGCGCGTGCCCGTGACGACAATTTCCTCAAGCGAATCAAGCGCCTGATGCTGCTCTCCAGCAGGGACGGGGGCCTGGGCCGCGCCACCAGATACGGTGCCATCCTGCGCGACGGCGGGATGGGCAAGTGCGGCAATGACAGCCACGGTGCTTACGCGGGTGAGCCACGGCGCCAGCGGGTTTCTCATCTGGATTTTCCTCCCCGTGCGGTATGCCGACCTGCCCTTGGGATGGCGGCATCCGTCATTGTTGATTTATCAATGAGATCATTGATAGCTCAATGATATGGTCTTTGGCAATAGGGTGATCTCGGAAATTCACCATCACTCTGATCGCTGGGCCGATAAGGCGGTGGCGCGCGCTCTTGTATAAAGGGTGATTGTCCGTTCAATCGAAAAAACACGCTAACTAATTATATTTATTAATAATTTTAAGTTTCCGTGCCGTCCCTGTCTGCATTCTATGGTATTTCACTTACGGGGGCAGAGCTACTGGTTTCATCGGCAAATGTTTTTGCCGCCGCGCCTGATGGTTAGCGGCCCCCGCTCACCGGAAAGCGGCGCGCCATTATGGCGACCCTCTCTTCACTCTCCCATGATTCTGGCCTTTACGCGCGGATTTTCCGTGTTAATGTTGATTTATCAATAAAAAGATAAATGCCGCGCCCAATTTTGCGCCATTCACGCCGTCCGGAACCAGACCGGATGGCCCCAGGGAGAGAATCAATGGAAGTTCGTTTCCCCGACATACCGGCCTATCAGGGCTGGGCTAAGCCGTTGCGGCTGGAATCCACTGTTGACGCGCTGGAACTGATTGAGGGAACGGTGCCGCCCGGCCTGGATGGCACCTGGTACCGTGCCGGCCCGGACCGGCAATATCCGCCCATGCTGGGTACCGACATCTTCATTGATGGGGAGGGCATGGCCCACATGTTCCGCATCAAGGATGGCGCCGTTTCTTACCGCAGCCGCTGGGTCCGCAATGACCGCTATATGGCGCAGGCCAAGGCCGGCCGGTCCTTGTTCGGCCTCTACCGCAACCGCTTCACCGATGATCCGTCGGTGAAGGATGTCAGCGGCGGCACCGCCAACACCAATGTCATCTTCCATAATGGGCGTCTGCTGGTGCTGAAGGAGGACGATCTGCCGTTCGAGGTGGATCGCGACACGCTGGAACCGCTCGGACGTTATGATTATGGCGGCAAGGTCCGGGCCACCTCCCTGACGGCGCACCCGAAATGGTATCCGGATGATGGCCGCCTGCTGACCTATTCCTATCAGGCGCGCGGTGACGGCACGCGGGATATTGTGTTCTACGATATCGACGATCAGGGCCGTATCCTGGATGAGATCTGGTTTGAGATGCCCTATGCGTCCCTGGTCCATGATTTCGCCGTGACGCCAAACTGGGCGATCTTCCCCTTCATGCCGCTGATCACGGATGTGGAAAGCCTGAAGCGGGGCAGCACCTTCTATGAGTGGCATCCCGATGAACAGGTCGTCGTCGCCCTGGTCAAGCGGGGCGGCACGCGCGACGATATCCGCTGGTTCCGGGGCCCCGCCGGTTGCCTCAGCCATATGATGAACGCCTGGGAGGAGGGCGGAACGGTTCATCTCGATGCCTGTTATTATGAGGGCAACTGCTTTCCGTTTTTCCCCACGCCCGAAGGACAGCATGTCGAAGGCTGCCCGCCGTTCCTGTCCCGCCTCAGTTTCGACCTGACGGGGGAGGGTGACAGTTTCCAGCGCCGCCGGATCATCAATACGCCCGGTGAAATGCCGCGCACGGACGACCGCTACCAGGGGCAGGAATGCCGGCACGGGTTCCTGATCGTTGGCCGCGGGGCTGACGGATCATCGGCCATTGGCCGTATCGACCTGCGCACCGGTGAACAGAAACGCTGGCATCCAGGCCCTGGTGCTTCTGTTCACGAACCGCAATTCGTGCCCCGCTATCAAGGCGCGCCAGAGGGGGATGGCTGGCTGCTGGTGATTGTCAACCGGCTGGAAACCAACCTCAGCGAACTGGCGATCCTTGATGCCCAGGATGTGGAAGCCGGGCCGGTTGCCCGCCTCTACATGCCGATGCGGGTACGAACCACTTTCCATGGCACCTGGGTGCCGGGGGAAAGCCTGCGTACCCGCGAGCGTTCCGTTTCCATAGCGGGCTAACCCTGTTTCCCTGAAAGGGCGGCACCCGGTGGGATGCCGCCCTTTTTTGCGTTCAGTACGTCATGCCACGGCCGGGCGGGCAGCCGGTGCACCATCGCGGCGGATGGGTTTCAGCAGCAGGACCAGCAGCGCCACGATGATCGGCGGTACGGCGATCATGGCCAGCGTCACCTCCAGCGTGAAGGAGGAGGCCAGCGCCATCCCGCCAAACAGGGGGGCGACGATGCCACCGATCCGCCCTGCACCGCCGGCCCAACCCACGCCCGTGCTGCGCAGGGCTGTGGGATAGATCTGGGTCAGCAGCATGTTCAGCCCCGCCTGTCCGCCCGACTGGCAGAAGCTCCAGCATATCAGCAGCGCCACGAAGCCAACCGTGCCGAAGGGCACATGGCCCATCAGGATCAGCGTCGCCGCGATCCCGACATAGTAGACGGGGATCAGACGGGTGGGGCCGATGCGGTCCATCAGGAAACCGATGGTCACCGTACCGATCATGCCGCCGATGAAAGCGGTCATGGAGACGATGGCGAAACGCTGGATCGATATGCCGCCCATTTCCTGGAAGAAGGTTGGCAGCCACGCGGCCAGCAGCGCGATATTGCCCATCGACAGCACGCAGGCGGCGAACATGATGGCGCTGGTCCGCGCGCGCCCATCACGGAACACGTCGATGACATGGGCCTTCACCTTCTTCCCGCCGGTTTCCGCCGTCACAAACCGTTCTTCGCCGGTCAGCACCAGGGACCGGTCCATCCACCGGATGGTCCGGGCGATGGCGGGATCAGTGGGGTTGCGCCCGACCCGATAGGTCAGTGATTCCGGCAGGAACAGCGCCAGTACCGGAACCAGGGCCAAAGGCATCAACCCGCCCAGCCAGAAACCGCTCTCCCAGCCATAATGCGGGACCAGAAGGGCAACGGCGGCACCGGCGGCACTGCCGGCGCTGTAGCCCGCAATCCCGATGGCGATGAAAAGCGACCGCCAGCGCTTGGGCGTGAATTCTGCCAGCAGTGCCATGGTGGTCGGCACGACGCTGGCCAGGAACAGACCCGACAGACCGCGCAGGATGCCCACCATCATCAGCGAGGTGGCAAATACCGTTGCCGCCGTCAGCACACCAAAGATGATGAACGCGATCAACAGCATCCGTTTGCGACCGTAATAGTCAGCGAGCGGGCTGATGACGAAAGCGCCGACGGCCAGTCCGATCTGCTGTAGCACGAAGACGATGGTCATGCTGGCCGGCGTGGTGTCGAAAGCCCCGGCAATGGCGGGGGCAATCTTGCCAACCATGAATATGTCGAACCCATCGATGAACATCGCCAGCGTGGCCAGCAGAAGCACAAGGCACTGCGGTAGACCGATCTTGCGCTGGTCGATGAATGTTTGGACATCGAACGCGGACATGCTGCTGCGCTCCCTCCCTCAAGGGTACCGGATCTGTATCCGGCTATGTCATTGTGATTTAAGTCATTGTGACTGATATGCCGGCTTTTGCACGTATGGTGGCCGGGCCACCCGTCGTGCCGGTCTTTGAGGAATCATTATTATCTCGTGTGGCGGTCACATGCCAGCATAATTGGCGATCGTCCCCAAAAGAGCAGCCCGGCGGCTGCCAGAAAGCTGGAATATGCTTGAGTAATCAACTAACAATGAAATCAGGTCAGGCGGCGCTGAGGCGCCATCAGGATGAAAGAAGATATATGAAACGGCAGGCCAGATCGGACACGGGCCCGGCCCGCAGCGAGGTGAAGGCCGAGATGCAGGACGTGGAGAACGCAGCGCCCCCCCGCGCAAAGCTTGAATTGCCGGGCTGGAACGTCCCCCATCTCCAGTTTTCCACCTTTCGCGTCACCTTGATCGCCAAGGTCATTGACCGGCTGACTATCCGCCGGCTGGCGGAGCGGGGGGAACTGACCTATGCGGAATGGCGCATCCTGGCGCGGCTGGGCACCATGCCGGATGGCGGCACGGTAGGGCAGGTCGCTGACTTGGCCTGGGTTGACCGCGCGGAGGTCAGCCGTGCCGCCCGATCCCTGGAAGAGCGTGGATATACAAGGCGCCGGGAGAATCCCAACGACCTGCGCACGCCCATCCTCTATCTGACCAAGGCGGGCATGAAACTCTATAAAGCCACGCTGAAGGAGCGGACGGCTTTCCATGAGTCGCTGCTGGTTGATCTGTCGCCAGAAGAGCGCGTTGTCCTTGATGAGCTTCTCTCCCGTATCGGGGAGCGGCTGGCGCATCTGGTGAAGACGTGAGCGGTTGGGAAAGTAAATTTTAAACTTCATTGATAGTTCAATGTGAAAGTTCATTGAACTATCAATAATTCGATGGTAGCTCTGTCCCTGTTCCGCCCGGCGTCGTCCTGCACGCGCGCGGGCCGTTTCCGGGAGAGAGATCAATGGTCGAGGTCTGCTGGCCGGACGGTGTTCCGGCTTTGATGCCTGCCGAGGATCGCGCCGAAATCACCGAACTGTTCGCACGCTATGCCTGGGGCCTGGATTTGGCCGACGAGGAGCAGGTGCTGGATACCTTTGCCGAGGATGGGGAATTTGACCATCTCTGGCAGGGCAAGGCGCAGGGGCGGGACGCGATCCGCGCCCATCTGCGGGGCCTGTGGTATGATCGGCAGCATTGGTGGTTCGGTCGGCAGCATCTGTTCAACCATTTCATCATGGACCCACGTCCGGAAGGGGCGCGGGTCCGCTGCTTTTTCCAGATTATCCAGTTCAACGCCGATTACGGTACCAATTTCATCTTCGGCATCGGCACGCGCGATGACCGGCTGGTGAAACGTAATGGAAGCTGGAAATTCCATCGCCTGTTCGTCAATGCCTGGACCAAGGCGGATCAGGTCCCCTGGAAGGGGGAACGGACCATGGTGCCGCGCCCCTTCAATACCCCAGCCCCGGTTGATTGCCGGCCCTTCAGCGTGCAGTCGCAGGACCCATGGTGATGGGGGAGAGTGTGCATATCCATGACCGCATCCGGGCCCTGGGCACGGAATTTTCGGTGGCGCAGATCCAGGGTTCCATCGCGTTGTTCGGCCCATTGCAGCCGCCTGTCGATGAGGCGATGGTGCAACGCGACCTGTCCTACGGACCCGATCCCCGTCACCGGCTGGACCTGTTTGGCGCGGCAAGCGTCGCGGCAAAACGGCCGGTTCTGGTCTTCCTGCATGGCGGCGGCTTTATCGGTGGGGACAAGGGTGCACCCGGTGCCCCCTTCTATAACAATATCGGCGCCTGGGCGGCGGCCCAGGGCTGGCTGGGCGTCACCGCCACGTACCGGCTGGCGCCTGCCCATCCCTGGCCGGCGGGGGCAGAGGATGTGGCGCGGCTGGTGGCCTGGCTGAAGCTCGAGGTCGCACAGCATGGCGGTGATCCCGACCGTATCGTGCTGATGGGACAGTCAGCGGGCGCAGCGCATGTCGCGTCCTATGTCGGCGGGCAGGATTTCGCGGGCGGCGCAGCCACGTCCATCGCGGGGGCCATCATGCTGTCGGGCCTCTATGATGTGCCCAGTGCCGCACGCAATCCCTATCAGGATGCCTATTTCGGCACGGACCCGACCCGGTTCGCGGCGCAATCCAGCATCGACGGGCTGGCCGCCACCAGCGTGCCCTGCCTGTTCACCGTTTCGGAGAATGATCCGGCCGATTTCCAGCGCCAGGCGGCCCTGCTGGTCTCACGCCTGGTGGCCGCCAGGGGGAAATGGCCAGATTTCCACTGGCTGGAGGGGCATAACCATATCAGCCCCGTCCACCAGATCCATTCATCCGTCGATGAACTAGGCCCCGTCCTGGCCCGCTTCGTGGCGCGGGTGACGGGGTAGGGCCGCCTTCTCCACCACCCAGCGCGCCAGCTCACCATGGGCGGTCTTTGCCGCTTCCTGCATGTACGCGTCCGTCACGGTCTGCGCCGTCAGTTCAACGCGCAGACCGTTAGGGTCGAAGAAATAAAGGGACTGGATGATGTGATGATCGGTGATGCCGACAACCTCCACCCCCGCCGCCTGCAGGCGGGCCATGGCCTGTTCTACCTCCGCCACTGTGCCGACGCGCAGGGCAATATGGTTGACCCAGGCCGGTGTGTTGGGGGAAGGCGCCGCCGCCACATCATCCCCCAGATCGAAGAAGGCAATGTAGGAACCGTCGCGCATCTGGAAGAAGATATGGACATAGGGGCAATATTCGCCCGTGCTGGGCACATGGTCGCTGCGCACAAGATGCACCAGCGGCAGGCCCAGCAGATCCTCATAAAAATGCCGTGTCTCCTCCGCATCGCGGCAGCGCCAGGCGAAATGGTGAAGACCCTGGATGGGAACGGGGGGCAGCATAGGGTGTCTCCTGTTTCAAAGCCGGTTGCACCAGCCGGCAATATGGTCAGCGACCTGATCCACCAGATGCGGCTGGCCGCTGAGATAATGGTTGCCGCCCTTGATGGCGTGACGCTGTACCCGGCCCTTTGCGGCTTCCGCCCAAGCGGCATTGTCGGACGGGAAAACCGATGGATCAGCCGTATATTCCAGCAGCAGCACCGGCACGCGGGTGCGCGCCAGATTGGCCGGGCCGTCGCCCCGGCTGCTGGGCGACCATTGGCTGAGATAGCCGGTCAGCGACGTGTAGCGGCCCATACTGTTGGCGGCGTAGTTCTGCGCGTGCGGCGGCCCCCAGACCGTCGTGCCGGGGATGCGGTCATTGGGATCGATGGACGGGTCCAGACAGCGCGGATCAGCCAGGGTGCGGTGGATGACGAAGGCCTCATCCCGCATCCCGTCGGCGCGCGCCCGCAATTGGCTCAGCCTGTCTCGCGCCCACGCCTCGATCCCGGCATTGCGGGCGCGCTGCGCGGTCCGGTAGCGCTCCAGAAAGGCGGGACTGTAGGACGGGCCATTGTCCGGGTTGAACATGTCCAGTTGCGCGCAGGTGGGCATCGGATCATGTTCATCCACCACAGCCGGGTCGATCCAGGTTTCCATCAGCCGCGACCGGCCCAGATGGGCAGCGGCCAGGACGATGCCGTCGGCCGGCGGCAGGTCGTCGGGGCGCAAGTCAACCGGGTCGCCCGCCGGCGTGTCGGTGATGGAGAGATTTTCCGCCTGCGCCTGATAAAGCGCGGACAGGGCCGCCCCCCCGGAATTGCCGATCAGCGCCACCCGCTCGAAGCCCTGCCGGCGCAGCCAGGCCACGCCGGCCCCCATATCCTGGATCACCTGTTCCAGCAGCAGCACCGCATCATTGCCCATATAGCGGGAATTCAGCGCCAGGGTGGCAATGCCGCGCGCCGCCAGTGGGGCCAGCAGATAATGGCCCATGAAATTGCTGGTCGGATGCATGATCAGGGCGGCGGTGCGGGCACCCGGCGGGCGGGTGAAGGCGCCATAGATGCGCGGGCGCAGCATCTGCAGCCCCGACTGGCTTTCCATGGCGGCACCGGGCCGCACATCGATAACGACCAGCTCCATATTCATCGTCTCCCCCAATCTCTTGATCAGTTTATGGTTTTAACGCAGCGGGATATCGGGCCATGACCATTCAGGACAGCGTTGCAGACAGGCTCTGCGCCTTGTCCGACGCGGTGGCCGCCATTGGCAGGCCTCGCTTTGATGATGCGTTGCTGGCGGCTGTGGCGCGGCTGATCCCGGTCGATCATTGCACCATCCTCTGCTACTCGCAGGCGGCGGGGCTGAAGCAGGTGGGCGGGTCCAGCCTGCAGGACCGGGCAACGGTTTTGTCGCTGGGACGCGACTATGTCGCTGGCCTGCATGCGTTCGATCCGAATTTCGCGGAACTGTCGCGGATATCCAGCAGCCGGAAGGTGATCTTCCGTCGGCACGATCCGGCCCGTGTCGCCATGCAGGATTACCTGCGCCGTTTTTATACGACCGCCGGCATTGTCGATAAGGTGTCCTATATCTGGCGCACGTCGGACATGGCTTTCTACCTGAACTTCTACCGCTCCCTGCGGGGCGGCACGTTCACGGGCGGGGAGGTGGCGCTTCTGTCCACCATCACGCCCCTGCTGACCAGCATCGTCCGCCAGCATTGTGCCCATTATATCGTACAGTCGGACATCAATGCCGGCCGGACCCTGCCTTTCGTCGAACGGCTGGTGGAACTGGCCGACGAGACGTTGAGCACGCGGGAACTGGCCGTGTGTTGCCGGATCGTGCTGGGCTATCAGACAGATGGCATCGCCGCCGATCTGGGCGTGCGCCCGTCGACGGTGATCACCCTGCGCAAGCGGGCTTACCAGAAGCTGGGCATTTCTGCGCAGTCCGAACTGTTCGCCCTGTGCCTGCGCAACCTGCCGCGCCTGATGCGCACCCCCTGATCCGGCCATGGCATCACCCCCGCAGCAGGGTCCAGAGCGCTTGATCACGCTCTGCGGTCCAGGGGGTCGGATGCTCCCCGCCCTCCAACTGCTCCACCATCCGCGCCACGTCGAAGGGCAGCACATGGGCGAAGACCGGCCAGTCGCCGTAGAGCGGGACCATGGCTTTCTCTGCCGCCAGGAAGCAGGCTTTCAGGTCGGCCCCTTGCGCATGGGCAGTGCCCACCACCGCGCGCAGGGTGGCGAGGAAGCCTTGGGTGGCCTCAATAGCGTCCAAGACTGCTTGGCGGGAGGTGAGGGCGGCCCCCCGGCCCGGCACCATGGTGGTGGCGGGCAGATTACGCATCCGGTCCAGCGTGGCGATCCAGTCGGCGACATAGCCATCGCCGGCATAGACGCCACAGCGATTTTCCACCAGATCGCCGGAGAACAGCACCCCGCAATCCGGTATCCAGCAGACTGTATCCCCTGCCGTATGGCCCCGGCCTAAATGGCGGAAATGCAGGTCGCGGTTGCCCAGACGCAGGGTCAACCCCTGGTCGAAAACCAGATCGGGCCAGGTCAGGCCGGGAATTTCCTCCACACCCCGGAACAGGCGGGGGAAGCGCCGGACTTCGGATTCAAAATCGTCCGGCCCGCGCTCGGTGATCAGGTCCAAGGTCGCCTGACTGGCGATCAGGGCCGCACCGTCAAAGGCCGATGCTCCCATCACCCGCACGGCATGGTAATGGGACAGGAAAACATAGCGCACCGGCTTGTCGGTAACGGTACGGATGGCGGCCAGCATCTCCCGCGCCAAGGCCGGCGTGGCGCGGGTGTCGATGGCTACCACATAATCCGGTCCCACGACGAAGCCGCAATTCGGGTCGAAATCGCTGATATAGCCGTAAACATCCGGGGCCAGTTCGACCAGACGCGGGGTCTGCTGGGCATTGTCCGCGGCAGAGGCGAAAGATTGGGTCATGGCGCATTCCTCTGGGTTGCAGCGCGCAGGCAGGCGGTCAGGATCTGCTGGTCGCCGATCTGATGGGCCAGAAGCAGGATGAGGCGGGCGTTGAGCGCCTGGCTTTCCTCCGTCGACAAACCGGCATGGGCATCAAGCAGGGCTTCATAGAAGCCATCGGGGTCGGTGAGCATGGGCGTTCTTCCCGATCAAACATGGCCGCTGGCGCGGGCCAGGGCGGTACGGACATCCTCAATGCCGGCCTTGGTCAGGCGGGCGGCCATATGCATATCCGGGCGGATCAGCAGCACATCGCCGGGGGACAGGTTCAACGGGGGCAGGGCGGCCTGTATGGTCTGCATCCGCAAGGGCCAGCCTTCGTGAACCAGTGCCCGCAGGTCGGCTCCAAGCCCGTCTTCGGGGCTGCGTGGGCACCAAAGCGCCAGGAAATGCGCGCCCTCTCCCGCCAGCAGATCGCCAAGATGTTGTTCATCCAGGCGCAGGTTAGGCACGGCCATGCCAGCATCGCCGGTGGTCAGCGGGGAGGGCGCATAGCGATGGGGCACGCACATGCGGCCGGTATTCAGCAATTGCCGGGCGAAACCATGATCTGGCGCCAAATCCAGCAGTGCCGTGCGAAACAGCCGTTCCATCGCCGTGCGAGGGGCCATGAACCGGCCGGAACGCCGTGTGACGCGAATGTTCTCCACTGCCGCGGGGTGGCGCTCGGCATGGTAACTGTCCAGTAGGGCGAGCGGCGCCTTGCCGGTCAGCACCAGGGTCAGTTTCCAGGCCAGATTCTCGGCGTCCTGAATACCGCTATTGCCGCCACGCGCGCCAAAAGGGCTTTTCACATGGGCCGCGTCACCGATGAAGAAGACACGGCCACAGCGGAAATCATCCATCAACTGGGTGCGGTAGGAATAGGCGCCAACCCAGACCAGTTCGAACGCCACGTCGGGGCCTAACTGGTCGCGCAGCCGTCTGGCGGCGGTTTCCGGCCGGCTGGCTTCATTCGGATCGGTGTTGGGCAGCATCTGATAGTCGATGCGCCACACGCCATCCGCCATCAGATGCTGCCAGACGCCCCGCCCTTCATTAAAGGGGGCCTCCACCCAGGTCCAGCGCTCAACCGGCAGGTCTTTTTGAAAGCGGACGTCGGAAATGCACCAGCGATCCTCGCCCAACTCCCCCTTTGTCGACAGGCCCAGGGATTGCCGCACGCGGCTGGCATGGCCGGAAGCGTCCACCACCCAATCGGCTTCCAGCAGATAGCTGCCGTCCGGCGTTTCCACCCGCAGGGTTACGAAATCGGTCTCCTGGCGGACATCCACGACGCGGCTGCGCCAGCGCAGATCGGTACGCCCCAGCTCCCGGATACGGTCAACCAGGAACCATTCGATATAAAATTGCTGGATATTGATGAAAGGCGGCTGGGCGGACAGGCTGCCATCCGCCAGGTCAAACCGGTACAGCACGTCATGGCCGCGCAATACCTTGCCCACCGACCATGTGACGCCCTTGTCCCGGATGTGGGGATAGATGCCCAGCCGGTTGAAAATCTCCAGGCTTTTTTGGGCGTAGCAAATGCCCCGGCTGGAAGCGCCGCGCACCCCCACCGTATCATCCTCATCCAGAACGACGCAGGCAATGCCCCGGCTGGCCAGATCACAGGCCAGCGTCAGGCCCGCCAGCCCGGCACCCACAATTGCCACCTTGTGACGATGCGCGGGTTTCCCCGTCATTTCCGGCGGGCGAACATATTCATAAACGGGCAGGTCATAGCCCGCCGGTGACAACCCGGTCACGTTTCCCTCCCCCTTTGTTGGCTTGTCCGGGAACTGCGCCCCGGTTCGATGTGCCAACTATGCGGCAGGGGAAGGGAAAACTCTGTCCCCCGGAAAGGGGACGTCTCAGTCAGCCGGCGGCAGAAGGCTGGCGCCCTGGCGGACCAGCAGGCCGGATGCCGGAACCGATGCCAGATGCATCCAGCAATAAGCGGCGGCCAGCCAGCCGATATCGGCCGGGGTGGCTGGGCCCGGTTCCTGTAAAGCGGCACGCAACAGCAGGGCACCACCCAGGGTGCGGCCCAGCATATCCAGGAACGGCGTAGCGCCGGCAAGACGGTCGTTCAGGCTAGATTCCGCTGTCAGCAGCCAGTCAACAGTTGTCGCCACGCTATCCAGTGCGGCCAGCAGCAGGGGCGCGCAGGCGCGCAGCATCGCATCGCCCGAGTTTGTGACCATCTCCGCATCCGCCCGCATCTCGTCCAGCAGGGACAGCAGGGCGCCCCCGCCGGGCTGGACGATCTTGCGCTGAACAAGGTCGATGGCCTGGATGCCGTTGGTCCCTTCATAAATCGCGGTGATGCGAACATCGCGCAGATATTGCGCTACGCCCGTTTCCTCCACATAGCCGGCCCCGCCATGGACCTGGATACAGGTGGAGGCGACGGCAATGGCCGTATCGCTGCAAAATGCCTTCACGATGGGGGTCAGCAATGACGCGCGTTCCGACGCTGCGTGCCGTGCTGCCGGGTCTTGTGCGCTATGTGCGTGATCAATGGCCACGGCGGCGGCATAGGCGATCATCCGGATGGCCATGGTCCGGGCGCGCATATCCGTCAGCATACGGCGGACATCTGCATGGGCGATGATAGGGGCAGGCGGGGCGCCCCTTTGCGCGCTTCCCTGATGGCGTTGCCTTGCATAGGAAAAGGCGGCCTGTGTCGCTTTCTCTGCCACAGCCACGGCCTGCAGGCCGGTGGCCAGCCGGGCCCGGTTCATCATGGTGAACATGCAGGCAAGCCCCTGATGCTCCCCGCCGATGATCCAGCCGACCGCGCCCCCATCCTCCCCAAATCCCATGGTGCAGGTGGGGGAGGCATGCAGCCCCAGCTTATGCTCAATCCCCAGACACTGCACATCGTTGCGTGGTCCGGGGTTGCCGGTATCATCGGGCAGGTATTTCGGCACCAGGAACAGGGACAGGCCCTTGCTGCCGGGCGGGGCATCGGGCAGCCGGGCCAGCACCAGATGGATGATGTTTGCCGTCAGGTCATGGTCGCCATAGGTGATGAAGATTTTCTGCCCGAACAGGCGGTAGTGCCCTTCGCCCGCCCGTTCCGCGCGGGTACGGATCAGGTTGAGATCGGACCCGGCCATCGGCTCGGTCAGGGCCATGGTGGTCATGCAGGTGCCGGCGACCAGGGGCGGCATCCAGCGTTGCCGCATGTCATCATCGCCATGGACCAGTAGCACCTCCATCGCGCCCTGCGTCAGCACAGGCGCCAGCCCGAAAGCCATACAGGCCGATGTCCACCCTTCCATCAGGGGGGCTGCCACCGTTACCGGCAAGCCCATCCCGCCCCAGGCTTCCGGCACGTCGACATTGTTCCAGCCGCCTTCAACCCATTGGCGGTAGAAGGGGGCGAAGCCCGGTGGCATCGTCACCGCACCATCCGCGTACCGGGCGCCCACCCGGTCCCCTATGGGGTCAAGCGGGGCAAGTTCCGCTTCCGCCAGCCGGGCGGCCGGCGCAATAAGGTCGGCCAGGATCTCCTGGGCATCGGCGGGGGCGCCTGCGACCTGCAGGGCAAACAGCATGTCCTGCTGCGCGATCTGGAAGCCTGTTTTGTCGGTCATGATTACGCCCGTGATCAACACGGGCTCCCCCCTGTTGTTTATCACGCCGGATCGGGACAGCGCTTCCATATCCGGTGGAACACGGCGGCGCGAATGCGGCTGAAGCGACCCTGGTCAATATCGTAAAAGGCGAAACTGTTAATATACATTCTGTCACCCTGGCGCAGGGGACCGGAAGTGAAATCTGGCACATCCGTGACGGCCAGGAATTCAGATTCCAGTTCAGCGGCCAGCATCACGTTGCTGGCAAAACAATCCAGCACCTTGATGGTGCGCCGCGTCACCTGACGCACCCCAGTATAAAAGCGGACAATTTCTCCCCGCCCGCACAAGACCCGCCCATTGCCGATGGTCAGCCTTATATCGTCGGCATAGTAGGAACAGGCGGTTTCAAAATCACCTGCGTTGAACGCGGCGATATAGCGGGCAAAAGCGGCGCTGGCATCCGATGCGAAAGGGGGGATCTGTGTCATGGGGCTGCCTTGTAAGGGGCGGCACGGATGCGGATGAAACAGCCATCGGCGATATCGTACATGACAAAGCCGATGCTGGTGCGCTGTTCCCCCTTTGCAAGCGGGGCACCCGGAAAGTCCGGCACATCCTGCTGCGCCTGTTCCGTCTTCCTGATTTCCGCCGCGATCCGTCCCGGTCGGTCAATATAGCTCACCACTTCCAGTCGCTGCATCACACGGCCCCGCAAACGGCGATGGCTTTCCATCGCCGCCCCAGCCGACTGGCACTCGATCATGCCGTCCGTCAGGTGCAGGTCGGGTGCATAGAAGGCGGCCACAGCTTCCAGATCATCGCGGTTGAGCGCGGCAATATAATCATCAAACCACTGGCGCTGGTTGGACTGAACCATGACCAAAGTTCCCGTACGGGGATCAAAGCACGGCGTAATAGCGGAACAGCGAATGATCGGGTTCATCCTCCGCCGTCAGTTTCGGTCGGCGCTGGCCCACGCCGACAATCACCGTGCGGTTTAGCCATTCATGAGGCCCATCCGGCGCCCGGAAATAGGGGGTGCAGCGGAAATAAGGGGTAAGCTGGGGGTAACCGGGTCGCTGCAGGGGGCCATGCACATAGCCCATGTTGCGGATATAGATCAAGGCACCATCATCGGCCTGGATCATGTAATGGGCGTTCAGTTCCACCACGCCATCGGTACGGATCACCGGCCAGTCAGCACCGCTATGGTCAACCAGCTTGCCATTCAGGCGCGGGCCGCTGACCGTGCATCCTTCCCCGACAGAGGTGTAACCATGGTTGGGACCGCCCTGGTGGATGGCGCCCGTCACCCAGCGGCGGTCGAAATTGATGCGGATATCGAAGACATGCTCATGCCGCAGGGCCAGCGGGTTTTCGGTGGTCATGATATTTATCCTCCCGTCATTCGTTGAGAAATCAATATTATCATCGATGGGCGCTTGCAAGGGGGTGATTTTCAATTATGATGATTAATCAATGAGAGGCGCGCACAGCTAATGCCGACCTGCTGAGGGCTTGCCCCTTGGCAGGTTAGAGGCTGGCGACCGCCAGCCCGGCGCTCGTGCGCCGTGAAGCCAAGCTGCCGGATGGCAGCGCCCGGCGACTGAGGGACAACAAAACCTCCCTTGATCGGTCACGATCAAGGGAGGTTGGTATAAAACCAAAAACAAGGGACGGAGACGGCCATGGCCGGCGCTTTCGAGTTGAAGATGATTGCGGGCCGTGACCCGGCGACAAACCCCTATAAGCCCCCGCTACCGCCAAAGGATTATGCCCGTATCGTGGAAGATGGGCTGGTTTTTGAGCGTAACCTGCCAGTGGTGATGCGTGACGGCGTCACGATCTATGTGGACATCTACCGCCCGGAAGGGGCGGCGGGGGAGCGTGACCTGCCGGTCCTGCTGGGCTGGAGCCCTTATGGCAAGCATGGCAAGGCCGCCAATCTCTGGCCACCGGCCGGTATAGAGGACGGCTGGAACTCTCGCCATACGGCGTTCGAGGCGCCGGACCCGGCCTATTGGTGCCGCCATGGCTATGCCATCTGCTATCCCGACCCGCGCGGCGCCTGGCTCTCCGAAGGTGAGTTGCGGCACAACGGGATTGGCGAAGCGGAAGATTGTTACGATCTGATTGAATGGCTGGGCGTTCAGCCCTGGTGTAATGGCAAGGTCGGCATGACCGGCGTTTCCTATCTGGCCTGCATCCAGTATCTGGTGGCGCCGCTGAAGCCGCCGCATCTAGCCGCGCTGAACCCTTGGGAGGGCTTTTCCGACTGGTACCGGGAGTTCGCCTATCATGGCGGCATCCGGGAGACCAATTTTGTCGACCGCGCGACGATGAGTCTGAACTGGTCTACCACACGCACGGAAGATACGGCCGGCAATGTGCGGGCCCATCCTTTGATTGATGAATATTGGCAAAGCAAGGCTTTGGACCTGGATGCCATTGATCTGCCGACCTTCATCGTCGCCAGTTGGTCCGATCATGGCCTGCACACGCGCGGCACGCTGGAAGCATATAAGCGCATGGTGTCGGACCAGAAATGGCTGCTGGTGCATGGCCAGAAGAAATGGCGGCATTATTACATGCCGGAAAATGTCGCGCTGCAGCGCCAGTTCTTCGACCAGTTCCTGAAGGGACAGGAGACCGGCGTGGCGGACTGGCCGCGCGTGCGCATCCAGGTACGCGAAACCGGCAGCGAGGGAGATTTCCGGGATGAAGCGGCCTGGCCCCTGGCCCGTACCGAATATCAACCGCTCTATCTTGACGCTGCCCAAAGCACGATGAGTGCCATTCCCGTCGCGCAGGCGGCGGAGGCGCGTTACGACGCGCAGACGGGAAGCGCTTCCTTTGACATCGTATTCGATAAGGAAACGGAACTGACAGGCCATTTCAAGCTGCGCCTGTGGGTGCAGGCAGACGGCGCCGATGATATGGATCTGTTCGTCGGGCTGGATAAGCTTGACCGGTCGGGCGACCGCGTCCCCTTCACCTTCTATGCGCTATATGATGATGGGCCGCTGGCCCTGGGCTGGTTGCGGGCCTCACACCGTGCGTTGGACGAGGCGGCATCCACCCCCTGGCAGCCGGTACATCGCCATGACCGGGAAGTGCCGCTGCCCGCTGACGCCCCGGTGCCGGTGGAGATCGAGATCTGGCCGACTTCCGTCCATTTTGCCGCGGGGGAGGGGCTGCGTCTGACCGTGCAGGGGCGCGACATCTACGATCATGACCGCTATGGGCTGGCCTTCGCCCGGCATGAGGATTTACGCAATCGCGGCCAGCATATCGTGAAGACGGGTGGCCCCTATGATTCCCACCTCCTGGTGCCCCTCATTCCACCAGCCTGAATTTCCCGTCGGCATCCAAGAAATTTCCGTTTGATAAGGACCCATCATGTCTGAACCGCATCCCTTTGCCCCGCGTTTTGAATTCGCTTTTTCAATCGGCATCACGCTGACCAAACCCTATTGGCTGCGCCCAACCAATATGGGGGCGACCCGTGCCGCCATCTATGCGGCGGAAGGCACTGTTGAGGGACCGGGTATCAAAGGCCGCGTCGTGCCGATGAGCGGTGGTGACTGGCCGCTGCTGCGCCCGGACGGGGTGATCGATTTCGATGCGCGCTATCTGCTGGAACTGGAGGATGGCACCATCATCTATCTCCAGAACCGGGGCTATCGCTGGGCCTATACGCCGGAGGCGGCGGAGCGGCTGTCGCGGAACGAACCTGTCGACCCATCCGATTATTATATGCGTGTCTCCCCGAAATTCGATGTTCCGGCTGGCCCTTATGACTGGCTGGCCAAGCATGTCTTTGTCGGCGTGGCAGAGAAGACGCCGGGCGCCAACCGGATTCATTACTTCAAGCTTCTGTAAGCGGGAGAGGGTGCAAGGGCGGGCTCTATGGGGCGGTGGGTGCAGGGTGTCTGTCCAAATCTCTGCATCCACCGCCCCATTGATTAATGAGGGGCCGCCGCTTGCTGCGGCATTGTCCAGATCGGCACGCCGGTCATGTCGGGCAGCCGGTGGGCGATGCCCTTGTGACAGTCGATGCAGGTGGCCTGACCGGTGAACAGGAAGCGCTGGTGCGCCTCGGCCCCCCGCGCGCCCTGGCGGGTGATATCCATGCTGTCGGCGCTATGGCAATTACGGCATTCCAGGGAATTGTTGGCCTTCAACCGGGCCCATTCGTGGCTGGCCAGCTCCTTGCGCTTGGCCTCGAATTTCTCCGGCGTGTTCACGGTGCCGAAAATCTTGCCCCAGACCTCTTTGGAGGCCTGCATCTTGCGGGCGATCTTATCGGTCCAGTTATGGGGCACATGGCAATCGGGACAGGTAGCGCGTACCCCGGACCGGTTTGAATAATGGATGGTCTGTTTCAGATCGGCATAGGGATTGTCCTTCATCTCATGGCAGCCAATGCAGAACGCCTCCTTGTTGGTCATTTCCAATGCAGTGTTGAACCCACCCCACCAGAGCACACCAGCCACAAAGCCGCCGATGGTAAGGAAGCCGATCCCCAGATGGCCGGCAGGGCGGTTGAAGACCGTCCAGGCCCATTTGGCCATATCAAGCGCACGGCGGATGATACCCATCATTTACCCCCCTTCGCTGTGGGGTGGGCTTCGCGGATCACGCTATCCACATCGCGGAAGTCATTGGGCACGCGCGGCTGCACATCGGCCTGCGGCACATGGCATTGCAGGCAGAAATAGCGCCGCGCCGACACAGCCCCCAGCACCTGCCCATCCCGATCCTGGAAATGGGTGACGGAGATCATCGGCGCCTGACTGTCGCCGGTAAATTCCCGCGCATGGCAGGTCAGGCACTTATTGGCGCGCAGGTCTAACTGATAGCCCACGATCTGATGCGGGATCACCGGCGGCTGTTCAGGATAATTGCGCTGGCGGCGGCGGTCGTCGGTGGCATCCTTCGGGATGGGCGGTGCTTCCTGCACGGTCAGCCCCTCGGCCCCGGTGAAGGCCGGGCGACCGCTGGCGGTAATGTCGCGGATGGTGGCGCTGGGGGCCGGATCGGTGGCGAAGGCTTTCTGCGCCACCGGCACGCCCAGCACGGGCAAGGCCGCCAGCAGGGAAAGGATCAGGGCGGTACGGAGGTTCTTCATGATCATGCCCCCTGGACCGGCGTGATGCGCACGGCGCATTTCTTGAAGTCGGTCTGTTTGGAGATCGGGTCGGTGGCATCCAGCGTGACGCGGTTGATCAGCACATCGGCATCAAACCAGGGCACGAAGACCAGCCCGCGCGGCGGCTTGTTGCGGCCGCGCGTTTCCACCCGCGCCCGCACCTGACCCCGACGCGAGGCCACCAGCACTTCCTGCCCGCGCCGCACATTCATCGCTTGGGCATCATCGGGATGCATGTAGCAGAGCGCCTGCGGCACGGCGCGGTGCAGTTCCGGCACGCGGCGTGTCATGGAACCGGAGTGCCAATGTTCCAGCACCCGGCCGGTGGACAGCCAGAACGGATAATCCGTGTCCGGGCTTTCGGCCGGCGGTTCATAGGGCAGGGCGAAGATGCGGGCCTTGCCATCCTTATGCCCGTAAAAGCGCATCCCTTCGCCCGCCGGCACATAGGGGTCGCTGCCTTCGCGGAAACGCCAGCGCGTTTCCTGGCCATTCACCACCGGCCAGCGCAGGCCGCGTTCTTCGTGATAGCGCTCATAGGGGGCCAGATCATGGCCATGGCCCCGGCCAAAGCTGGCATATTCCTCAAACAGCCCCTTTTGCAGATAGAAGCCCAGTTCCTTGGACTCGCGGTTTTCATAGGCCGGGTCGCATTCGCTGAGGGGGAACCTGTCCACCTGCCCGTTGCGATAAAGGATATCGAACAGGGTCTTGCCGCGGAATTCCGGGGCCTTGGCCAGCAATTCCTCCGGCCAGACCTCTTCCACCTTGAAGCGTTTGGAGAATTCCACCAACTGCCACAGGTCCGACCGCGCGTCGCCTGGCGCGTTCACCAGCTGGTGCCAGACCTGGGTGCGGCGCTCGGCATTGCCGTAAGCGCCTTCCTTTTCCACCCACATGGCGGCGGGCAGCACCAGATCGGCCGCCATGGTGGTGACGGTGGGGTAAGCGTCTGAGACGACGATGAAATTGTCCGGGTTGCGATAGCCGGGCCAGGTCTCGTTCCCCGTATTGGGGGCCGCCTGCATATTGTTGTTCACCTGCACCCAGTAGCAGTTCAGCTTGCCATCCTTCAGCATCCGGTCCTGCTGCACGGCATGGAAGCCGGGTTTGGCCGGGATGGTGCCTTCCGGCAGCTTCCACAGATGTTCGGCATGGGCGCGGTGTTCGGCATTCGTCACCACCATGTCGGCGGGCAGCCGGTGGGAGAAGGTGCCAACCTCCCGCGCCGTGCCGCAGGCGCTGGGCTGACCGGTGAGCGAGAAGGGGCTGTTGCCGGGCTGGGAGATTTTCCCCGTCAGCAGATGGATATTATAGCAAAGATTATTGGCCCAGACGCCGCGCGTATGCTGGTTGAAGCCCATGGTCCAGAAGCTGGTGACCTTGATCTTCGGGTCGGCGTAAAGCTCCGCCAGCGCCTTCAGCCTAGCTGCTGGCACGCCGGACTGGGCGGCCACCTTCTCCAGCGTATAGGGGGCGACGAAGGCGGCAAATTCCTCAAAACTGATCGGGTCGGACTCATTGGCGTTGCCGGCATTCTTGGCCGCCTTTTCCAGCGGATTGTCGGGCCGCAGCCCATAGCCGATATCGGTGCGGCCCTTCACGAACGTCGTATGCTTATTGACGAAATCCTTGTTCACCCGCCCGGTCTGGATGATGTGGTTGGCGATATAGTTCAGGATGGCCAGATCGGTCTGCGGCGTGAACACCATGGGGATGTCCGCCAACTCAAACGAGCGATGTTCGAAGGTGGACAGCACCGCCACTTTCACATCCGGGTTGGACAGGCGGCGGTCGGTGACGCGGGTCCACAGGACGGGGTGCATCTCCGCCATGTTGCTGCCCCACAGCACAAAGGCGTCGGCGGCTTCGATATCATCGTAACAGCCCATCGGCTCATCAATGCCGAAGGTGCGCATGAAACCGGCCACGGCCGACGCCATGCAGTGCCGGGCATTGGGATCGATATTGTTGGAGCGGAAGCCGGCCTTCATCAGTTTGACGGCGGCATAGCCTTCATGCACCGTCCATTGCCCGGACCCGAACATGCCGATGGCTTCCGGCCCCTTGGCCTTCAGCGTGGCCTTCCATTTCTCGGCCATGATGTCAAAGGCCTGATCCCAGCTGATGGGGGTGAAATCCCCCTCCTTGGCGTACTGGCCGTTCTTCATGCGCAGCATCGGCGTGGTCAGCCGGTCCTGGCCATAGATGATCTTGGACAGGAAATAGCCCTTCACACAGTTCAGGCCCCGGTTCACCTCGGCCTTCTGGTCGCCATGGGTGGCGACGATGCGGCCTTCCTTCACCCCCACCATGACACTGCAACCGGTGCCGCAGAAGCGGCAGGCGGCCTTGGACCATTTCACCTTGGCATCCATGCCGGTGGGTAATTGCGTGGCGCCGGCCTGCAGGGTGACGCCGGCGGTGGCGGCCGCCGTCGCGGCAGCCTGGGCCTTCAGATAATCGCGGCGGGTCAGTGTCATGGCATGGGCTCCGCAAGGCACACCGCTGGTTCGGCGTGGTGATAGACGGGAAGGGCGCTGTAGACGCCCTGAAGGACATTGATGGCATCCAGCAGGTCCGCCGTGGCGCGGGCGCTGGGCTGTTCGATCAGCACGATCAGCCGGCTGGCATCGCCGGCACTGGGCACGATCTCGCCCCCCAGCGCCTGGATGCGGTCGGCGATGCCGGCCAGCGCATCCGGGCGGGCATGGACGATCAGGCTGGAAATGTGGATTTCATCGCTCATGCGCTGTCTCCATAGCGGGGGGCAAGCTGGATGGCGCCGACGGGGCAGGGGCCCAGGCAGTCACCGCAGCCGGTGCAGCGGTCCCCATCCACATCCGCCCGTGCCCGCCCACGCGGCTGCAACAGAAAGCGGATGGCGCCTTCCGGGCAGGCATCGCCGCAGGTCCGGCAATAGGCACCGGTTTCCGCCAGACAATGGGCAGCAATGATAGCGAGCGGCGGGCCGACGGGTAGATCAGCGGGACGGGGGATGGCAGGGTCTGGCCCGCGTCCGAACAGGGCGCGGCGGGATAGCCTTGTTTCCATGACACGTCCCCCGTCACATGCCCGGCGGGCCGGCGAACATCTGGTATATCCAGACAGCGAAGCCATAGGCAGCCACCACCCCGATGGAGAGCACCGGGATCAGACCGAAGGCCAGAAAGGCGAAGGTCAGTAGTTCAAAGCGTTTGCCGTGCCGGGTGGGGGTGGTGTCCATTACGACCTGCCAGATCTATTGTTTGCCCAGAAAACCAATAGCGCGGAGGGTGATAAGCAAGCATTGATCAGGATCAATTCTATGTATAGGCAAAAATATGTAATCAATAACGCTATGTATTTTAAAATACATCGACATTGATTAATTCAATCTCATTAATTGATAATTATCAATTATTCTGTATTATCTATATATCGACCCTTATGGTGGAGCGTCGCTTGGCAGTTTGTGTCGGGTGGTGTTGACGGGCGATAGCCCTATGCCCTACCTATCCGGCGACCTCCTCTGTTCAGATGACGATGATAATGAAACCCGATGATCTGATCCTGGTGCGCAATATTCCCATATTCGCCAAGGTGACTGAGGACCAGTTATCAGGCTTGGTCGCTGGCGGGTCTTTGCAACGCTATCCACGTGGCACCCTGCTGTTCAACGAGGGGGAGCAGGCCGATTTCCTGATGGTGCTGCTGGAAGGCGGGGTGGAGCTGTTTGCCCGCGATCAGGATGGGAACGAGGCGGTGGTGGATATCCTGTTCCCGGTTGACAGTTTTATCCTTGCAGCAGCCCTGACGGGCGCCCCCTATCTGATGTCCGCCCGTACCTTGGTGCCCTCTCGCATATTGTTATTGGAAACCGGCGCCTTTCGCCGGGCGGTGGCGGCCGATCCTGACCTGTCCACCCCGGTGATGGCAGAACTGGCGCAGCATTTCCGCCGGCTGGTCCGTCAGATCAAGGATTTGAAGCTGCGGACGGGTGTACAGCGCCTGGGATGTTATGTGCTGGCTCTGGCGGGCGAGGCTGATGAGGTGACGCTGCCTTTTGACAAGCGCACCCTGGCATCCCGGCTGGGGATGACGGCTGAGAATCTATCACGCGCCTTTTCCGCCCTGCGCGATCATGGGCTGGCAGTACAGGGCGGTCGGCTGATCATTCAGGATCGCGACCGGTTGGTTGCCTTTTCCCGCCCAGCCCCGTTGATTGATGCAGATGAAGGGCCACTCTCCATCATTGCGGAGTGATAAAAAGTTATCGGTCCGCCAGCGACGGAAAGTCTGTTGCCAAAAGGGGGCGGAGCTTGACCTGGATCAACAAGCGAGTGTCCTTTATCTGACACTACTTGACCAATCATCCGTGTTGACCGCACAACGGCGACGCAGTGAGCCTATTCTTGATAGGTTCCCCTGTTTGGTCACGCTATACGAGCCGATTTGGTCGGCATATTCCCTTCTGGTCCGGTTCCTGATGCTGCGCTTTCTTCTATTTGTCATGCTGATACGGGCGATGATCCCTGTGGGGACCATGCCGGACGTATCGACATGGGCGGAAAGCGGGCCCGTGCTGGTCATTTGCAGCGGGGTGGCCAAATCCCCTGACGGCCAGTCTGGTACGGACAGGGACAGGGTGGATCCGTGCCCCTTTGCGCTCGTCTTCAGTCAGATTGTCCCGATACCATCTGCTGATTTTTTGGTCGTCACCCCCGGTCTGGACCAAACAGTTGATCTGCTGGTCGCCAAGCCGTCGCTGACAGCGCGGCCCATTTCGTCGCGGATGCGTCTGGCGCGCGGACCGCCCCTCGGCCAGACGGCCTGAAACCTCTCCATCGCGTTTATCCTCTTCATGCGCCCGGTCAATGCCGGGTTGCGCAGGCGTGCGACTGCGCCTGTTTCCGCCTTGAGTAGTAATCATGAAAAAACTGTCCACCCGCACCTTCCTGCTGGGCTGTGGTTCGCTGTTTGCCCTGTCTCTGGCAGCCTTTGGCGATGCCACCGCGCAGAGTGCTGATTCCAGCTTCACCATTGGTGAGGTTGTGGTCACCGCCCAGCGTATGGTGCGGTCCAGCAGCAATCTTTACAGTTCCGTCGATCTGCTGGGGGCCGACCAGTTGGAGCGGCAGGTTGTCGATAATAGCTGGGAGTTGCTGGGCCGCATGCCCGGCGTGTTGTTGACGGATTTCAACCAGGGCACGTCGTCGGGCAAATTCTCCTTCCGCGGGTTTAATGGGGAAGGGGAGATCAATGCCGTCAAGCTTTTGATCGATGGCATTCCCAGCAATAGCAATGATGGCAATATGCCCTTCATTGATGCCGTCTTCCCGCTTGAACTGGCATCCATTGAAACCGTGCGCGGCACCAATGATCCGCGCTGGGGCCTGAACGCCATCGCCGGCAGTGCCGACATGCGCACCCTGACCGGTGGCAATTACCGTCGCGCCCGCGCCACTGTCGGCAGTTTCGGCACCATCGACCTGCAAAGCGTGGCCGGTTTTGAGGGTGACCGGCTGAGCCAGAACTATATGGCCGCCTTCCGCCATACCGATGGTTACCGCGACCATGGCAAGGCTGAGCGCGGGGCGGCATCAGCGAAATGGTTCTACCGCCTGGGCGATGGCGACAGCCGCATCGGCGCCAGCATCCGCTATGGCCGCCATGATGCGCAGGAGCCGGGCTATCTGACGCGGGCGGACGCGGCCAGCAATCCCTCCCAATCCTACCGCTTCTCCGACAGTGACGAGGGGGAGCGGGAGACGACACAGGCCAGCCTGCATCTGGACCTGGATCTGGGCGACCATCTGGGGGCCACCGCCAAGGCTTACGTCAACCGGCTGAAGGATGAGCGCTGGGTGCAGTTTTCTGCCAATGTCGCCCAGCAGGAGCGGGTGGCCGATGAATGGCAATGGGGTGGCATCGCCGCCCTCCATTATCATCTGCCGGATTTCGGCCTGCACAGCGTGATGCTGGAAGCCGGCGGCGATTTCCAGATTCAGGATAATGAAAGCCTGCGGTTCCAGACGCAGCAGCGCCGGCGGGTGCGCCAGACCCGTGACCAGACATTCGATCTGGATGTCTATGGCGCCTATGTGCAGGCGGTGATCCAGCCCACCGACTATCTGACCATCGTGCCAGCCTATCGGGTGGACAAGGTGGAAGGCGATTTCCATGACGGGCTGACCGGGCGCGATTACAGCATCAATGATTATGGCAACATCAAGCAGCCGAAAATCAGCGCCGCCCTGGCGGCCGGCGGCGGGGTGACGCTTTATGCCAATTGGGGCCGCACCTTCCAGATTGGCGCCGGATCGGGTGCCTATAAAATCCCGCCGCGCGTGACCGATCTGGCGCCTTCCACCAATGAAGGTTGGGAAACAGGGGTGAAATATGCCCCAGCCCGCTGGCTGGAAAGCCGGCTGGCCTATTGGGAGCAGACGGCGACGGGGGAGGTGAAGCGCAAGCTGAACGACCCGCTGGGCGATTTCGACAATCTGGGCGGCACCAAGCGGGAAGGGGTGGATGCCCAGGTCAATCTCCGCCCGCTGGGCTGGCTGGAAGTCTGGATGGCCATGGCCTGGCAGCGGGCGGTGATCGAAACGCCGGACCCGGCCAACCCCGCCAGCCGGGGCAAGCGCATCGACCATATCCCGGCGCGCCTGTTCTCCGGTGGGATTGATGTGCAGGCGGCAGACGATATCACCCTGTCCCTCTCCGCCAATGGCCAGAGCCGTTATTATCTGGAACAGACCAACAGCACCGGCAAATTCGGGGATTATGTGCTGCTGGCCGCTGAAATCACCTATCGTCTCAATGACAATGTCGATCTGTCCTTGCAGGTCAAGAACCTGACCGACACGGATTATGAATATGTCTGGTGGGATGGGGCGCAGAGCCTGCATTCGCCGGGCGATGGCCGCGCCGTCTATGGCACGGTGAACCTGCGCTTCTGATTATGGGCCGGTATTGACCCGACGCAATGTTGCGGCGGGTTGATGCTGTCATGGTTGCAGTCTCGCAGTTGGGTAAAGCCGGTTGCCTTCGATCCAGGAAGCTTGAGACATGAACCTCCCCCGTATCGGTATCCTCACCATCTCCGACCGAGCCAGCCAGGGCATCTATGAGGATAAGGGAGGGCCTGCGGTGGAGGCGAGCTTGCGGGCCATTCTGGCAACACCGTTCGAGGCGCTGCGGCGCTGCGTCCCGGATGATCGCCCGATGATCGAGGCGGCTTTGGCCGCATTGTGTGATGATGGCTGCTGTCTTGTCGTCACCACCGGCGGCACCGGCCCGGCCCCGCGCGATGTAACGCCGGAGGCCACGGAAACAGTATGCGACCGGATGTTGCCAGGTTTTGGGGAATTGATGCGGATGGAAAGCCTGAAACAGGTGCCAACCGCCATCCTGTCACGCCAGACAGCCGGCCTGCGCGGTCGGTCGCTGATCGTCAATCTTCCCGGTAAACCATCGGCCATCGACCTGTGCCTGAAGGCGGTGTTTCCGGCCATCCCCTATTGCCTGGACCTGATCGGGGCGGCGAGGTTGGAAACCAATTCCGCAATCTGTCGGGCCTTTCGACCGGGATAAGGCGATATAGGTGGGTCAAGGCCCCGGCTTTCTACCCTATCCTCAAATCTCTCCCGCCCGCAGGCAGGCAACCGCATGGCCGGGGCTGGCTTCCGCCAGCACTGGCCTCTCTCGCGCGCAAATCTCTGTCGCGTGCGGACAGCGGGTGCGGAAGACGCAGCCGCTGGGCGGGTTGATCGGGCTGGGGATATCGCCTTTCAGGATGATCTTCTCCCGCCGCCGGTCCAGATCAAGCGAGGGCACGGCCGACAGCAGGGCGCGGGTATAGGGGTGGCGGGGATTGGCATAAAGATCGGCGGTGTTGGCCGTCTCCATGATCCGGCCCATATACATCACCACGATGCGGTCACAAGCATGTTCCACCACGGCCAGATCGTGGGAGATGAACAGCATGGTCAGGCCCAGATCGGCCTGCAAATCCTGCAACAGGTTCAAGACCTGCGCCTGGATGGAAACGTCGAGCGCGGAGACCGGTTCATCGGCGACGATGAAATCCGGTTTCACCGCCAGGGCGCGGGCAATGCCGATGCGCTGGCGCTGGCCGCCGGAAAATTCATGCGGATACCGTTTCATCGCCTCGGGCGTCAGCCCCACCATCCCCAGCAGTTCGGCGATGCGGTCGCGCCACTGGGCACGCGGCAGCAGCCGGTGGATGGAAAGCGGTTCAGCGATGATGCCTTCAATATTCTTGCGCGGGTCCAGGCTGGCAAACGGGTCCTGGAAGATCAGTTGCATCCGCCGGCGGTAAGCCTGAAAAGCGGAGGGTTTCAGGCTCAATATATCGGTGCCGTCGAAACTGACGGCACCGGATGTGGGTTGCGTCAGCCGCAGGATGGACCGGCCCACCGTCGTCTTGCCGGAACCGGATTCCCCCACCAGCCCCACCATTTCCCCGCGCGCGACGGAGAAACTGACCTGATCCACCGCATGAACCTTCGCCTTCGGACGGCCCAGCAGATTGCTGCCGACCGGGAAGGTCGTCGTCAGGTCACGCACATCCAGCAACGGGGCGTTCATGGCAGCAGTTCCTTCCAGCGCAGGCAACGCACCTGATGGTCAGCCGCCACAGCTTCCAACACAGGCATCGCGGCGGTGCAGGCGTCGGTCGCATCGGCGCAGCGGCTGGCAAAGGCGCAGCCGGGCGGCAGGTGGCGCGGGTCCGGCACATTGCCGGGGATTGCCTGCAGCCGCAGCCGCCCGCGTGCATCGCGGAAACGGAAGGGCGATCCCGGCACGCTGGCCATCAGCCCGCGCGTATAGGGATGCAGCGGGGTGCGGAACACCTGATCAATCGGGCCGGATTCCACCACCCGCCCGCCATACATCACCACCACCCGGTCGGCCATTTCCGCCACCACACCCAGATTATGGGTGATGAACAGGATCGCCATGCCCATCTCGCGCTGCGCCTGGCGCATCAGCTCCAGAATCTGCGCCTGGATGGTGACATCCAGGGCGGTCGTCGGTTCATCGGCGATCAGCAGCAGCGGGCGGCAGGCCAGCGCCATGGCGATCATCACCCGCTGGCGCATCCCGCCCGACATCTGGTGCGGATAATCCTTGGCGCGTGTGGCGGATGCTGGAATTCCCACCAATTCCAGCATCCGCACCGCCTCCGCCCACGCCTGTTTCCGACCCAGGTTGCGATGCAGGGCAATGGCTTCGGCAATCTGGTCCCCCACCGGATAGACCGGGTTGAGGGAGGTCATCGGCTCCTGAAAAATCATCGAGATTTCATTGCCGCGCAGGGTGCGCATGGTTGCCGCATCGGCGGTCACCAGATCGCGCAAACCTCCGTCGCGGCCCCGGAACAGGATCGATCCCCCCATGATCTTTCCTGCCGGGGCCGCAATCAGGCGCATCACCGAAAGGCTGGTGACACTTTTGCCTGATCCACTTTCGCCCACAATGGCCACGGTTTCACCGGGCCGGGCGGAAAAACTGACACCATCCACCGACCGCACCAGCCCGCGTTCGGTATCGAACCAGGTTTGCAGGTCACGAACCTCCAGAACCGGCGGGGCTTCGATGCGGATCATCAGCGCGACCGGGCCGACAGCGTGGCCACGGGCGTGAAGCTGAGATCACGGTCCCACGGATAGGTTGGTGTCACTTTACGGTTGCGGGGCAGCCGCTCCACAAACTGGTCCACCACGCCGGGCGACAGCGCCATCAGCGCCGGGTTGGCGATGGGGGCCAGTTCGGGCGACAGATAGCCCGATTTGACAACGACGATCTTGGCCGCCAGCGGGTCCAGCCCCAGGCGGGTGAAGTCGGCGATATTGTGATAGGGGCGGCGGCGGGCCGCCAGCGCCAGGGTGATACCGCCCAGCGTCAGCACCGCTTCGCGTTCCGCCGGCACCTCATGGTTGATGAGGCGCGTCACCTGCGCCGTCACCGTCACGCGTGGGCTGGCGGGGTCCAGCGTTGCCCCCACACTCACCGTGATTTCCGCACCTTCGCCAGCAGCAAACGCCGCTTCCAGGGCCGGCAGGTCGGTGATGGCGGCGATGATCACCCCATCGGCCCCCTGGCGGATCAACTCACCCAGCACATCCGCCCGGTCGCCCACCCCGCCACCGGTGGGGTTGTCACCGCTGTCGGCCAGCACCAGCGGGTGGGTGGGGCTGGCCATGGCCTTGGCGACGCATTCTTCGATGCTGCCGGTATCGGTGCCGAACACGAACTGGTCACGCGCATCCCAATAGGCCTGGGCAATGCGCTTAGCTTCCCGTTCCAGCACATCACGGTCGGTGCCGGTCAGAATGGCGGCGGCGGTGGCGCGCGGCTCATCCGCCCAGACATAGCCCACCATCAGCGACGCATCCCAGATACCGGGAATGGCATCAATCTCCGGCAGCATGGCATAGAGGCTTTTGGCCGGTTCATCGACGGTGGAGGTGCGCTCGCCCGGCAGCACCACGGGGATAGGGGCCCAAAGCAGGGTAGGCTTCACCCCCGTTGCCAGCGTGCGCACCAGCATGGTGACGGCGCGGCGCATCGTCTCTTCCACATCAATATGCGGGGCGGTGCGGTAGGTGGAATACATGTCGATCGCATCGATGATCCGCTGCGAGACATTGCCATGCAGGTCATAGCTGACGCTAATCGGGCAGTCAGGGCCGACCAGGGCGCGGGCGGCACTGATCCAGTCGCCCTCCGCATCCTCCATCCCTTCCACGAACATGGCGCCATGCATGGCCAGATACAGGCCGTCGATGGGCAGGGTGGCGCCCAGCCGTTCCAGGAATTCGGCCTTGAACGCTTCATAGGTTTCCCGCGCTACCGGCCCGCCGGCAATGGCGCGGGCATGGATGGTGGGCAGGAACTGGGCCGGATAATCTTCCAGAAAGGCAAAGCGGGGGGCCGCCAGCAGCGCGTCACCGCGCACGACCATGAAATCCTCTGCCCGGTTCAGCACGGGGTTGTAGGTCGAACATTCAATATGGATGCCGCCGACAGCGATGCGCATGGTCCAGGTGCCTTTATTGGAAGAAATCGGGATCGTGGAAGAATTTGTGTGCCACCAGACCAGCCGCCCCGCGCGCCCAATGATCGGGCTGGGTGGGAACGATGTGGATGGGGGTTTGCCCAGCCGAAAGGGGCAGCACATGGGCATCAATGGCCTGCCGCATGGCCCGGCCGATCAGCCCGTCCAGCGGCGCCTCATCCTGGGTGATCAGGATCAGTTCGGGGTCGTTGATCTGGATGATATGAGCGATGGCCAGCCCCAGCGCCTCACCGGCATGGTGCAGGATGCGCACGGCGCGGGCTTCACCGGTGGCAGCCAGGGCTTCCAGTTCCGCCACGCTTTGGCAGGGCAGGCCGGATGAAGCCGCCTCACCCAGAATGGCACTGACCGAGGCGATGGTATCCAGGCAGCCGCGTTTGCCGCAGCGGCAGGGCCGGCCGCCGATTTCAATGGTGCAATGGGCAATTTCCCCCGCACCACCCCGGCGGCCCCGGTAAAGCTGCCCGTCAATCACATGGGCAGAACCAATGCCGGCCCCGACGGACACCAGACAGAAAGACCGCACATCACGGGCAGGACCATAGAGATGCTGGCTGATGGCGACAGCCTTGGCATCATTTTCCATATAGGTGGGCAGGCCGGTTGCCCCTTCTACCATGGTTGCAAGCGGCACATCCTGCCAGCCCAGCAGGGTGGATTGCAGGCAAATGCCCTGCGATGGGTCCACCAGACCGGACAGCGTAATGCCAATGCCGGCCAACTGGTCCCGCCGTACCGGCTTGCCTTCCAGAAGCAGGCTGATGCCGGCTGCGATGTCCTGCACGACGGCCAGCGGGTCACGCGACCGGGGCAATGCGGCCTGGGCGGCAATATCGCCATTCAGGTCCGTCATCACCATCATCATCGGATCGTCAATCAGCGAGATACCGACGAAATAGGCGGAAGCCGGGTTGATGCCCAGCAGGATGGAAGGCCGACCCAGGCCGCGCACCGTCTCCGTCTCCCGCAGGACGCCGCCCTGAATCAGGTCACGCACCAGCGTCGTCATCGCCGCCTTGCTGAGATCCAGCCGGTCGGCCAGATCGCTGCGGCTGAGCGGCCCGCCTTCCGCGATGGTGCGCAGGGCCTGACGTTGGGTGGGGGTGAGCATTGGCGGCTTTGGCCCTGAGGGTTAAGTTCAATTCGTAAAATTAGTACGCATAATTAGTTCAAAAGTGAAGAGTCTTTTGGTAGGGTTGGTAAAGTTTGCTGCTGGGCAGGGGTTTCAAACCGATGAAGGCGCATGGGTTGCCAATTGTCAGGACGGGTGCCTTTGTGGCTGCCACCCTGTTAGCCGGGCTGCTGGCGGGGCTGCCTTTGGCGGCCCCTGCGGCGACGTTGAACGTGTTGCAGAATGAGGCGCCGCGCAGCATGGACCCTGGCGACCAGACAGCGACCTTCACCTACACGGTGCTGGAACCGCTTTATGAAGGGCTGGTCCGCCGGAACAAGCAGTTGCAGCTGGAGCCGGCGCTGGCCACCGAATGGTCCAGCGATGCCGCCGGGCTGGTCTGGACCTTCAAGCTGCGGCCCGGCGTCGGCTTCCATGACGGCACGCCGTTCAACGCCGATGTGGTGGTAAAGAATTTCCAGCGCCATCTGGATAGCAAGCGCGGCTTGGCGGCATCCGGCCGCATCCGGCAGGTGCTGGCCAGCGTGGTGGCGCTGGATGAGATGAATGTACAGTTCACCCTGAAGGGGCCGTACCCGGCCTTTCTGTCGCTGCTGACCACCGGGCCTGCCCTGATGGTCAGCCCCAAGGCCGATGCTGCCGGCACCCTGTCCCGCTTGGCCGTGGGCACCGGGCCTTACCGGCTGGTGGAATATCGTTCCGGCGAATATGTGCTGGAAGAACGCTTTCCCGGTTATTGGGGCAAGCCGGGCGGGACGGAACGGATCAAATGGACCTGGACCGCCGAACAATCCGTGCTGAACATGGCGATCCAGGCGGGGGAGGTGGATATTGTCAACCCGCTGCCGCCGGTTTTTGCCCGCATGGTCAAGGCCAATACCGCCCTGACGCTGCATGAAAGCGACGGGGCGGTGGTGTTCTTCGTGGCGCTGAACCTGAAACAGAAGCCGCTGGATGATGTGCGGGTGCGCCAGGCCCTGAACCTGGCCACCGACAGGGCGGCCCTGGTGAAGGCGATCATGTTCGGCTTTGGCCGCCCGGCCAATTCCCCGCTCTCCCCCGTCACGCCCGGCTATGATGCCAGCCTGAACCCCTATCCGTTCGACCCCGTCAAGGCCAAGGAACTGCTGGTCCAGGCCGGCTTGCCGGACGGGTTCAGCCTGTCGGTCGCTGTGCAGGAACCAGAGGCGCGCATTGCCGAGGTGCTGCAAGGCATGTGGGCCAAGATCGGCGTGAAGCTGGAGGTTCGCAAGATGGAAAGCGGCGTCTGGTCCAATGCTGCCTTCGCTAACCCGGATCAAAAGGCCAAGGAAGGTACGGGCGCCATCCTCACATCCTGGTCATCGGGGGTGAATGGGGCGGATATGCAGTTGCGCCCGCTCTACCACACGGCCAGCTTCGTGCCGACTGGGGCCAATCTGGGCTTCTATTCATCGCCCGCTTTGGATGGCTTGCTGGACAAGGCGTCGGCGACAGCGGACGAGGCGGCGCGCAACGCGCTCTATGGGGAGGCGCAGAAGCTGATCAATACCGACGCGCCGCATGTGCTGCTTTATTATAAGAAGGATCTGTTCGCCGCGCAGGCCAACATCCAGAACCTGTGGACGGAACCGGGCGGCGGCATCGCCGTGCGCGATGCGGTGAAGCCTTAACATGCCCACATATCTGCTGAAAAAACTCGTCACCCTGCCGCTGATCCTGCTGGGGGTTTCGCTGCTGGTCTTCGTGGCGCTGCGGGCCCTGCCGGGCGATCCCGCGCGCCTGATGGCAGGACCAGAGGCACCGCAGGAGGCGGTCGATGCCATGCGTGTCCGCCTGGGGCTGGATGATCCCCTGCCGCTGCAATATCTGCGCTTTGCTGGGTCGGCTTTGGGCGGCGATCTCGGCACTTCCATCCGGTCGGGCCGACCGGTGACAGTGGAAATCGCCGAACGGCTGCCCAAGACCATCTCGCTGGCCCTGGTTGCCTATGGCATCGCCATTTCCGTCGGCCTGTCGGCGGGCATGGCGGCGGCGATCAACCGCAACCGCTGGCCCGATCAGCTGACCATGCTGTTCGCCATTGCCGGCGCCTCCATCGCCAATTTCTGGCTGGCCCTGCTGGCGATGAATTATTTCGCGGTGGAACTGGGCTGGCTGCCGCTGATGGGGTCGGGAAGCTGGAAGCACTATATCATGCCGGCCATCACCCTGGCCGTGATGCCCACGGCGGTGATTGCCCGCATGACGCGCGCCTCGATGATTGAGGTGGTGGGCCAGGATTATATCCGCACCGCCCGCGCCAAGGGCCTGCCGGAACGGGTGGTGATGCGCAAGCACGCGCTGCGCAATGCCCTGGTGCCCATCGTCACCATCATCGGGCTGAATTTCGGCAGCATGTTGGGCGGGGCCGTGGTGACGGAATCCGTGTTCAACTGGCCCGGCCTGGGCCGGCTGCTGGTGGACTCTGTACGGTTCCGCGATTACCCGACGGTGCAGGGCGTCACCCTGGTGGCCGTCACTGCCGTCGTCATGATGAATTTCCTGGCCGAGATGCTGATCGCGGCCATCAATCCCCGCATCCGGTTTGATTGAGGGCCGACATGACCGAGATCACTGCCGCCCTGGCCCCCACGGACAGCAAGGCGCGTCGCCGCCGGCGCTGGTTGTCCCGTCGCCGCAGCATCTTCATCGGCGGCTTGCTGGTGGGGCTGGTGCTGCTGGCCGCCATCCTGGCCCCGCTGCTGTCGCCCGCCGATCCTTATGAACAGGTGCTGTCGGACGCTTTGCTGCCGCCCAGTTGGGAACATCCGTTCGGCACCGATGATAATGGCCGCGACCTGCTGGCCCGTGTGCTCTATGGCGCGCGGTTGTCCCTGCTGGAAGTGGTGGTGGGCGTCGGGTTGGCGGTTTTGGTGGGCGTGCCGCTGGGGCTGGCCGCCGGCACCATTGGCGGGCTGGTCGATCAGGTGATCATGTGGACTATGGATGTGCTGTTCGCCTTTCCCGGCGTGGTGCTGGCCATCCTGATCGTCTCCATCCTGGGGCCGGGCCTGTTCAACCTGTTGATCGCCATCGCCATTTTCTCCGTACCGGTCTATGCGCGGTTGATGCGCAACGTGGCTTTGGGCCTGAAAAGCATGGATTATGTGGAGGCGGCACGCGCCCTGGGGGCATCCACCCCGCGCATCATGTTCGACCATATCCTGCGCAACGCCCTTGGCCCCGTCATCGTGCAATCCACCCTGACGGCGGGCACGGTGGTTTTGTCAGCGGCCAGCCTGTCCTTCCTGGGTATGGGGGCACAGCCGCCCATGCCGGAATGGGGGGCGATGATGAGCGATGGGCGCAACTATCTGGGCGTGAATATCTATATGTCCCTGTTTCCCGGTCTGGCGATCATGCTGACCGTGCTTGGTTTCAACATCCTCGGCGACGGTCTGCGCGACCTGCTTGACCCGAGAAGCTGACGAACGGGTGTCTGCCGTGGCTTTCTGCGTCGATATCGGCGGTTCCTTCATGAAATTCGGCCTTGCCCGCAGCGGCGAGGCGGTGCGGCAGGTTGATCAAGTGCCCACACCGGCTCATAGCTGGGCGGATTTCGTAGCGGCGCTGGCCGCCCTCTGCGCCCGCCATGGCGAGGGGCAGCCGGATGACGCGCCGCTCGCCATCTCCATGGCCGGTATCGTCGATCCCGACAGCGGTATCCTGACCACGGCTTCCAATCTGCCGGGGCTGGTCGGCCATCAGCTTGCGGCGGAACTGACGGTGGCGTTGGGCCGTCCGGTGCGGGTCGCCAATGATGCCGATTGCTTCGCCCTGGCAGAGGCCAGTGTCGGTGCCGGACGGGGCCGGCGGGTGGTGTTCGGCATTATCATTGGCACCGGCATCGGTGGCGGGCTGGTGGTGGGGGGCCGGCTGGTTTCCGGTGCTGCCGGCATCACCGGGGAATGGGGCCATGGCGCCATCGTTAAAACCATGGCCGGTTCGCCCCCCATCACGATTCCCCGGCTGGAATGCGGTTGCGGCAGAATGGGCTGTATTGAGACCGTGGGCAGTGCCCGCGGGCTGGAACGCCTGCACCGGTATTTAACGGGGCTGACGGCGGACAGCCGCGCCATTGTCGATGGCTGGCAGGCTGGCGATGCCACCGCCGGTCGCACCATCGCCATCTTCCTGGAACTGGTGGCGGAGCCGCTGGCCCTGCTGGTCAATGCCATCGGCCCGCACCTGGTACCGGTAGGCGGGGGGCTGGGATCATCGGCCCCGCTGGTGGCAGCCTTGGATATGGCTGTTCGTGGGCAGATTTTGCGCCGGACTGATGAACCCCTGCTGGTCCCGGCGGAGCTGGGGTCCAATGCCGGGCTGATCGGGGCGGCGGTGCTGGCGCTTCAGGATGAGGGGCAGTAATATCATGGTCAAAAATCTTGACCATGATATCCGCGCCGACTGGCGCGGCGGCGGCCCATGCCGTCGAAGTCAGTAAATTCTGGCGAGTCAGAATTTACTGACACAGGCATAAGAACCCTCAAACGCTGCCGGCGGCCTGTTCACGCAGTTCCAGGCGGAACCGCTGCAGATCATCAATCCGCTGATAGGGCAGCACCGTCTGCAGGCTTTCCGGCGCCGATCCTGCCAGCAGTGCCAGCATATGACGGGCCAGTTCCTCGCCATCACGACGCTGCGGCTGATAATAATAGGTCACCCCCTGCTCAAACGGCATGCGGAACGGCATGCCGCCGAAACCGACGATGCGCAGCCCGTCGCGGGTCGGGTCCATGCCATGCTCAAGGGCGGCCTCCATGGCGCCAAACATCGATAGCTGGTTGGCGCACAGGATGGCACTGACACCCCGATCCCGCTGCAGCAACGCCAAAAGGGCCGCCTGGCTGGCCCAGACCGATAAATCGGCGCTGACCAGCAGGGATGGGTCCCATGGCAGCCCAACCTCCGCCAGGGCCCGTTGATAGCCGCGCAGGCGCAACCCGGCATAGGTGAGGCCACCGGTGGGGTTGAACAGGGCGATGCGCCGATGCCCTTCACCCGCCAGCTTGATCACGGCATCATAGACCCCGCCCTCGTCATCATGATCAACGAAAGCATGGGATGTTTGCAGTTCGGTGCGCCCGAAACTGACGAAGGGAAATTTATATTCCAGGCAAAACCGCACCCTTTCATCCATGGGCATGGTGCGGGAGAAGATGACGCCATCGGCCAGCCGCTGCTGGAACACCCGGCGCACCGTGTCCAGGGGTGACTGGCTGGCCGTCTGCGCCAGAACGATCAGATTATAATTGTCGCCTTCCAGGGTGCGGGATACCCCATCCACCTGGGCCAGAAAGCCGGCATCACCGTAATCTGTCACCTCGGGCGCAAAAAAGACCGAGCAGATTTTCATGGTCCGCCCGGTACGCAGATAAACCCCGCCGGCATCGGGTTGATAGCCCAGCGCTGCTGCCGCCTGCTTCACCCGCGCCACCGTTTCCGGCTTCACTTCCGGCCCATCCTTCAAGGCCCGCGACACGGTCGTGATCGACAGGCCCAGATGCTCGGCCAGGGTCTTCAGGTTGATGCGCGGGCTGGATTGCATGGCAGAGGGCTCGTCATTTGCCTTTTCAAAGCCCGCGACATTACGGGCAATCGCCAGCCGGCGGCACCTCATTCTCGTGCATCACCCGGCGCATGAAATCGAATGATGCCTTGGGTGTGCGTTTCAGGGTGCGGTAATCGACATGCACCAGCCCGAACCGCTTATTATAGCCATGGGCCCATTCAAAATTATCCAGCAGAGACCAGGGCATGTAGCCCTGCACATTGGCCCCTTCCTGGATGGCGCGGTGCATGCCGGCCAGATAATCCCGGTAATAGGCGATGCGGTCCTGATCATCGATGCGCCCATCCGGGTCGGGAATATCCAGGAAGGCGGCGCCATTCTCCGTCACAAAAACCGGTGGATTGCCGTAATCCCGGCGCAGCCCGTCCAGGATTTCGTAAAAGGCGTGGCCGTCAATGCCCCAGTTCATTTCTGTCCGGCGCAGATATTTGGGTGGTTCCACGATACGGAAGGGCCAGGCCGCTCCTTCTGCCGGGGACAGATATGTCGGGAAATAATGGTTCACCCCCTGGAAATCGACGGGCCGGTGGATCTCCTCCATGTCACCCGCCCGGATATGGGGGGCGAACCGGTCCAGCACGCTGTCGGGATAGCGGCCATGGTGGACAGGCCCCAGGAACACGCCGTTCCACTTATCCTCAAACAGCGAGACCAGATGCTGGTCACGCTCGGCAAATTGGGGCAGGGGGCGGCCCTTATGCACGGGCAGGACAAAACCGACCGGAACGCCGGGTGCCAGGTCGCGCACCACCTGCACAGCCCGGCCATGGGCAAGGTTCAGATGATGGGCCACCCGCACGGCGGCACGCGGGTCGGTCAGGCCGGGGGCGTGCCGCCCTTCCTCGTTCCCGACCCAGGCACAGACAGATGGCTCGTTGAAGGTGACCCAGGCGCGGGCACGATCACCCAGCCGGCGGACCATCAGCGCCGCATAATCGGCAAACCAATCAGCACTGTCGCGGTTGACCCATCCGCCCTGGTCCTGCAAGGCCTGCGGCAGATCCCAATGGTAAAGGCAGGGCCAGGGCTCCAGCCCCCGTTCCAGCATCCCATCCACCAGCCGGTCATAGAAATCCAGGCCCTTCGGGTTGATGGCACCCGCTCCCCCCGGCAATACCCGGCCCCACATGATGGAGAAGCGATATTGCTGGGCGCCCAGGTCGCGGATCAGGTCCAGATCCTCCGCCCAGCGATGGTAATGATCGCAGGCAACTGTACCGGTATCGCCATTGGTCACCCGGCCGGGGGTGGCGCAATAGGTGTCCCAGATGCTGGCGCCCCGTCCGTCGTCCGCAGCGCCCCCTTCGATCTGATAGCTGGAGGTGGAGACACCCCACCGGAACCCTTCGGGGAAACGCATCGTCGTCATTGGTGGCCTGTCAGAAATCGGGCGGGACCAGACGCCCGCAATCAAGGTTTCACGAAAATCGTAACGTTTTGAATTTTTTCTGTCCAGTCGGAACACAGACAATAAAAGCGGATATAGGCAATTGACATCCCGTGATACCGGCCCATACTTCAGGTTAATCGAAACGTTTTGAATTGTGCGGCGCGATGAAGGACATGGTAAAATCATGCTGCGCCGCCGCAGGTTTGGCGGTGGTTTCCTGGTTGCCATTTGGGGGCAATGCGGCAAAGGCGACGGAACTGGAAGTGATGCACTGGCTCACCTCGGGCGGCGAATCCGCTTCGCTCGGGGTTGTGCGCCGGGCCTATCAGGACCAGGGTGGGGGCTGGCGGGATGCGCCGGTTCCCGGCGGCTCTGCGGCCCGTGCTGCGGCCGTCAACCGCATCCTGGGCGGCAATCCGCCGCCGGTTTTCCTGTTTTCCTTAGGCACGCAACTGACGGAATTGTCGGCGCATGGCCTTGTCACCCCGGTACCGGGTGCGGGGCCGGAATGGGATCGTGTATTGCCACCGCTGCTGGCGCGTTCGGCCAAGTATGACGGGCAGTACAGGGGCGCACCGTTGAACATCCATGGTGAGAACTGGATGTTCTATAATGCCAGTCTGTTGCAGCAGGCCGGTCTGGCCGTGCCGCGGACCTGGGCGGAATTTCTGGATGCGGCGACCCGCTTGAAGGCAATGGGCATCATTCCTATCGCGTTGGGGGGACAGCCCTGGCAGGAACGGTTGCTGTTCAATGCGGTTGTGCTGGGGGTCGGCGGGCGCGATTTTTACCGGCAGATCTATGAAGAGCGCGACCCGGCCGCCCTGGCAAGCGCCACCATGCTGGAAGCCTTCCGTGTCTTCGCCGCCCTGCGACCATTCGTGGATGAAGGCAGTCCCGGACGGCGCTGGAATCAGGCAACGGCGATGCTGATCCGGGGTGATGCCGCTTTTCAGTTCATGGGCGATTGGGCCAAGGGGGACATCAAGGCCGCCGGGCTGGAACCGGGGGTGGAGATCGGCTGTGCGTTGGCCCCGGCGCCCGAACCGGCCTACATCATGGTGGTGGACGCCTTCGCCTTCACCCAACCGCTGGACGAGGCCACGGCACAGGCGCAGGCGCGCTTCGTTTCGGTGATGATGGACAAGGATGTACAGGCCGGGCTGAACCAAGCCAAGGGCTCCATCCCCGTGCGCACGGATATACCGGACGATGGCTTCGATACTTGCGCAAAACAGGCCATGGTCCTGATCCGTGACCCGGCCACCACTCTGGCATCCACAGGTATGGGCCTTCCCGGCGGGATGGCCGGTGCCCTGGATGATGCCATTTCGCATTTCTGGAACGACCCGCGGATGACGCCAGAGCAGGGGCGGGACTTGTTGCGCCGATCCATTCTCGCCTTTCGCTGAGCCCACCGGAAACCGCGGTAACGATAATGCCAAGGGAGGATGGGATGAAGGCATCGCACCGGGCACCAGCCATCGCCCTGCTGCCGGCGGGGCTGATCACGTTCGTCTGTTTTTACCTGTTCATTGCCTGGACCTTCGCCATCTCCCTCACCGGCTCGCAATTGCTGCCCAGTTGGGATTTTGTCGGTCTGCTTCAATATCAGCGGCTGTTCGCCTCGGCGCGTTGGTGGACGGCACTGGGCAACATGGTGGTCTATGGCGCCCTGTTCATCACCGGGTGTCTGACCTTGGGATATCTGCTGGCGATCCTGATTGACCGGGGTGTGCGGGCAGAAGGGCTTTACCGCACTGTCTTCATGCTGCCCTTATCCATGTCCTTCATCGTCACCGGCATCATCTGGCAATGGATGCTCAATCCTGGCCTCGGCATCCAGCAGGCGGTCCGGGGGCTGGGGTGGGAGGAATTTGCCTTCAACTGGCTGGTGCGTGCCGACCGCTCCATCTATACGGTGGCGCTTGCCGGCATCTGGCAGCAATCGGGCCTGTGCATGGCGCTGTTCCTGGCGGGCCTGCGCGGGGTGGACCCAAATATCTGGAAAGCGGCGCGGATCGACGGCATCCCCACCTGGCGGGTTTATGCCGCCATCATCACGCCGATGCTGCGACCGGTCTTCTTCACCGCCTCCATCCTGCTGTTCTCACTGGTGGTGAAGTCGTTTGATCTGGTGGTGGCGCTGACGGGTGGCGGTCCCGGCTTTTCCTCCGACCTGCCGGCGCGCTTCGTGATGGAGCATATATTGAACCGGCAGGAACTGGGGCTTGGGGCGGCGGGCGCCTGCATGATGCTGGCCACCATCATTGCCGTTGTCGGCCCCTATCTCTATGCCGAAATCCGGCAGAAGAAGGGGGCCTGACCATGCGCCGGGCTACGCTCTATCTGATGCTGTCACTGGCGGCGCTCACTGTGCTGTTCCCCCTTCTGGTGATGCTGGCCACCTCGCTGAAGCCGTTGGACGAGATCAATAATGGCAGCCTGTTCGCCCTGCCGCGGGAGCCGACGCTTGTCGCCTGGGCCAAGGCATGGGGCGGGGCCTGTATTTCCGGGGATTGCCGGGGCCTGTCGGTCTGGTTCGGCAATTCCTTCGCCATCGTGGTGCCGGCCCTGTTCTGCTCCCTGGGGCTGGGGGCTTTGACCGGGTATGCGCTCAGCCTGCGCACAGCGCGGTGGGTGGATTACCTTTTTGCCGCATTGCTGATCGGCCTGTTCATTCCGCCGCAGGTCACGCTCTATCCGATGATCGTGCTGGTGCGGGAAATGGGCCTGTTCGGCACGCGCGGCGGGCTGGTCTTTGTCCATACGGTCTGGGGCATGGCCTTCGTCACGCTGCTGTTCCGCAATTTTTTCCTGTCGGTACCGAAGGATCTGCTGAAGGCGGCGCGTATCGATGGGGCCGGGTTTCTGGCCACCTTCTGGTATGTCATGCTGCCTTTGTCGCTGCCGGTCTGCGCCGTCGCCCTGGTGCTGCAATTCACCTATATCTGGAACGATTTCATCCTGGGCCTGACCTTCGCGGGACCGGGGCAGCAGCCGGTGACCGTGGCACTGAACGTGCTGGCCGGGTCACAGTTCGGCCCGCAGGAATATAATGTCAACATGGCGGCGACCATGATCGCCGCCTTGCCCACCATCCTGGTCTATCTCTTGTCCGGACGGCTGTTCGTGCGCGGGATCGCGGCCGGGGCCGTGAAGGGATAAGATGATGCAAGGCGTGCGTCTTGAGGGGATCGCCAAGGATTTCGGCACCACCACAGTGCTTGAAAAAATCGACCTGGATATCGAACCCGGTGAGTTCCTCGTGCTGCTGGGCGCGTCCGGCTGCGGCAAATCCACCCTGCTGAATATCGTGGCGGGCCTTGAGGAACCCAGCGGCGGGCGCATCCATTTCGGCGACCGCGACGTGACGGCCCTGGAACCCGATGCCCGCGACATCGCCATGGTGTTCCAGTCCTATGCGCTTTACCCGACCATGTCGGTCCGGCGGAATATCGGCTTCGGGCTAAAAATGCGCGGCATGCAAGCTGCCAAGGTCGAGGCGAAAGTGGCGGAGGTCGCGCGGCTTTTACAGATAGAGCACCTGTTGGACCGCAAACCCGCGCAACTATCGGGCGGGCAGCAGCAGCGTGTCGCCATCGGCCGGGCACTGGTGCGTGAGCCGCAGGTATTCCTGCTGGATGAACCGTTGAGCAATCTCGACGCCAAGCTGCGCGCCGATATGCGGGTGGAATTGAAGCGCCTGCACGAGCGCGCCCGCCGCACCACCCTCTATGTCACCCACGATCAGGTGGAGGCGATGACCCTGGCCCATCGGATTGTGGTGATGAACAAGGGAAGGGTGCAGCAATGCGACCGGCCAGAGGTGGTTTATGCAAAGCCGGCCAACCGCTTTGTGGCTGGCTTCGTTGGCGCCCCGACGATGAATTTCCTGGAAGGGCGACTGACGATGGCAGGCGCCCTGCCGGGCCTGCTTTTGGGGGAAGCGGTTCTGCCGCTGCCGGGGCTGGTGGCCGGTGCCGGTGTCACCGCCGACCAGCCCGTCGTGCTCGGCCTGCGGCCGGAACATCTGGTGCTGGCGCCGACCGCGGAATCTGGAACCTGCCAGGGACAGGTCCTGATGACCGAACCGACAGGCCCCGATACGTATGTGCTGATCCGGCTGGCCGGCCAGGAGGTCACAGCCCGGATGCCGCCCGGTGTCGCCGTCACCCCCGGGCAGACCATCCATCTCCGTCTGGATGGGGCGTCGGCCAGTCTGTTTGATACCGGCGAGGGGCATCGTTTGAATTGACCAGGCAGAGGTTTCCGACGGGAACCGCGCCGATAATGAGATTGACTCGCATTGTTGGCGTCCGATACATGTGCCCTTGAACCGATTGGGTTTGGGGGAACGATGTTCGGGTCAAAGAAATTATCCGTCAGTGTATTGGCCTTATTGGCCTTGTCACCAGCCGCTTTCGCGCAAGCCGGTGGGCCGGCGATGGAAGCTGAAATCATCGTAACGGGTGAAAAGGTGGCCCGGTCTCTGCAGGATACCGCAGCCTCTGTGGCCGTAACCACGGCCGCCAAGCTGGAGAAAGAGAATATTCAGACCCTTCAGGAGGTCTTCCAGCGCACGGCCAATATAGCCGAGACTTACGGCACCGCGGGCTTTACCATTCGCGGCATCGCCAACCGGGGCGTATCGGGCGGCGGCGACGCGCCCTTGGCGACGATCTATCTGGATGGCGCCGCCTTGCCGGATGGGATCACCGGCACCGGTCCGACCGACACCTGGGACCTGTCGCAGGTGGAAATTTTCCGCGGCCCCCAATCCACCCTTCAAGGGTTGAATGCCCTGGCGGGCGCAATCGTCTTGCGCTCGCAGGACCCAACCTTCCATTGGGATCTGAAGGGCAGGGCCATCCTTTCCCAGAAGGATACGACCAGCTTTGCCCTGGCCGGTGGCGGGCCGCTGGTGGCGGATGAACTGGCATTCCGCATCGCGGCGGAAAAACGCAACAGTGACAATTTCATCCATAACGTCACCCGCGACACGCCGGAGGAGCCGCTGGACAGCACCAATGTGCGGACCAAGCTGCTCTGGACCCCCGACGCCTTGCCCGATCTGGTGGCGCGGCTGGGCTATACCCATTTCAAAAAGGAAGCCGGCTACAGCTTCACCTATGCCAGCACGGCATCGCCCGACTTTTACGATAACCGGGTTGCCTATGGCGATTACCCCAACAGCACCGATACCCAGGCCGATATCATCAATCTGGAACTGGATTATGCCCTATCTGACCGCACGTCCTTAAGCGCGGTCAGCAATTACAGCGATGTTGATCTCTACCGCACCTATGATGGCGACTATACCGCCCAGCCGATCAGCTATGGCAACAACCCGGTCCGGTACGAAACCTTCTCTCAGGAAGTGCGCCTGAACCATGATGCGGACTGGCTGAAGGGGCTGGTGGGGGCCTACTATTACCACCGTGATCAGCGGACCCAGACGCAGAGCCGCACCCTGGTGCCAACGCCGGCCAATCAGGTGTCGCTGCTGCTCCAGGGGGCGGGCTTTAATGCCGCAACGGCGGGGCAGATTGCCAGCCTTTATACCGCAGCCTTGCCCAATATTCCCGTCCAATATAGCTCCGACATCCCGATGACGGTGGAAACCATGGCGCTGTTTACGGATGGCCGTGTGGTGTTGGGCGAGCAATTATCCCTGCTGGCGGGCTTGCGCTATGATCATGAACGCAACAACGTGGCCGTGACCCAGACGGCCGCCTTTGCGGGCACCTATCCCGATCCTGCTTCCTTTGGGCCCTATGCGCCGCTGATCACCGCCATCAATAGCGGTGTCGCCGGGCTGGTCAGCCAGGCTTCCGGTTCGGCCCCGGAAACAACGCGCAAGTTCAACGCCTGGCTGCCCAAGCTGGGGGCGGAATGGGCCTGGACGCCAGACCTGTCGACCACCTTCCTGGTGCAACGGGGCTATCGTTCCGGCGGCACCTCGGCCAATACGGCGCGCTCACAGGCTTTCGCCTATGATCCGGAATTCACCTGGAATTATGAGCTTTCCTTGCGCTCGCAATGGTTCGATGGTCGCCTGACCGTGAATGCCAATGCCTATTATATTGACTGGAAGGACCAGCAGACGGCCGTCAATTTCGGCCTGAACCTGTATGATATAAATACGGTCAATGCCGGCAAATCGCATGTCTATGGCGGCGAGCTTGAGGTGACCCACAGGATCAGCACCGATATCGACTGGTATGCATCGGTTGGCCATACGCGCACGAAGTTTGACGATTTCCGCACGGATGTCGGATCGGTTACCGACCTGTCGGGACTGGAATTTCCCTATGCACCGCGCTGGACGCTGGCGGCAGGGATGAATGTCCGGTTCGGCGACGGCTTCGCCTGGAACGTCAATGGCAGCTATCGCAGTGCCGTTTTTGGTGACGTTTCGCGCCCGCAGGAAAACATGCGCCTTGATGGTCGTACGCTGATAAATACCAAGCTGGCCTATGATTACGAGAATTGGACTGTTTCCGTATTTGCCAACAATCTGTTCGACGAAAAATACAAGCAGTACGATTATGCGGCGGCAAACCAAGCCCTGTTGGGCCAGCCGCGCGTGCTGGGCGTGATGCTGGAGGCCCGGCTGTGAACGAATTGCTGCCCTCATTGCTGATCCTGGCGGGCGGTTCGGCCGGCGCCTGGGCCTTGCGGCGGTCGTGGCGCCAGGGCGGTGGGGGCGGGCGGCTGCCCTGGCTTCTGTCCGGCTGGGTGCTTTTGATCGCCAGTTTGCTGATCCCAGCCTGGGTGCTGGGAACTGTGCGCGGGCCTTTCATCGCCCTTGCCCTGGTGCCGGTGGCAGCCCTGTTTCTTGTGGCGTCGGGCTTTCAGGTGCGGATGGCGCGGGCCGGTCGGGCCACGGGGCGGGAGAGCCTGGCGCCGGAACCGTCAGAGCGGGCCAGCACCACATGGCGTACTGTGCTGCGCTGGTTGCTGGCCGGTCCCATTGGCATGGTGGCCGCCCTCGCCATTGGCATTGCCTACGCTGTGTGGATGCCGGGGGCGGCGCAGACAAGGCTGGTTGTCGGGGGATTGCTGGTACCGCTGGTCTGGGGTGGGGCGATGGCCTGGACCCTGGCCGATAACCGCATTATCCGCGCCACGGCCGTCCTTGTCGGGACGGCCCTTGTCGGTTTCACCGCCTCCATCCTGAAGGGGTTCGCATGACGGACGTTTCCGCCGCCAAGCCGAAGCGCCAGCCCCTGCTGCCGCCGGGTTTCGTCGCCGCCGTCCTGAAAGGGCATAGCGGACTGGGTCTGGCCTTTGCCGCCATCCTCTATCTGGTCTGTCTGACCGGCACCATCGCCGTTTTTGTCCATGAATTGGAGCGGTGGGAGAATGCCACCGCTCCCCGCCAGCAGGTTGTTTCACCCGAGGTGGTACAAACAGCGCTGGAAGCGGCGGTTGCAGCCAGTGGTGAGGGGCTGGAGCATGTCTTCATCACCCTGCCGGGCAAGGAGTTTCCCTGGCTGAAAATCACCACCGATGCGGCTGGGGTTGACCGGCACTGGATCGGCACCGCCGATGGCACACTTGTCGAAGGCGGAGCCAGCCCCTGGACGGAATTCCTGACAGAACTGCATATCCAGCTTCACCTGCCACGAAGCTGGGGCGCCTTTCTGGTCGGCCTGACCGGCGTGGCGCTGCTTTCCTCCCTTATTTCAGGCATTTTGGCGCATCCCCGGATCTTCCGTGACGCTTTTCACCTGCGTCTGGGCGGTGCCCGTCGTTTGCAGGAAGCGGACCTGCATAACCGGATCGGCGTCTGGGCCTTGCCGTTCCATTTCACGATTTCCCTGACCGGCGCCTTGCTGGGTTTGACCACCTTGATTGTCGGGGTCCTGGGCTTGGCCGTGTTCCAGGGCGATACGGAGAAGGTTTATGCCCTGTTCGTGCCGCCGCACCCAGCAGATGATCCGCGGCCGGCGCCTTTGCTGGACCTGCGCCCCATGTTCGCGGAACTGTCGCGGCAGACAGACGGGCGGGTCACCACCATCTTCCTGGAACATCCGACGGAAATGGGCGGGGCGGCGCAATTCAATCTCGATGACGGATCAGATCGTGTCGCCCACCGGGATTCCTACACGTTTGACCGGGAAGGCAAACTGTTCTTCAGCAAGCGCGCGGCAGAGAACAACATGGGTGAGGCGATCATCGGCTCACTCGGCCAACTGCATTTCGGCTGGTTTGGTGGCGGGTTGGTGAAGATCGCGTACGGCTTACTGGGGCTGGGGCTCACCTATATGGCGCTGAACGGGGTTACGATCTGGCTTGCCCGTCGGCGCGACAAAGGGCGCCCGGCCCCCCGCTGGGAACGCGTCTGGGCCGCCACGGTCTGGGGACAGCCGCTGGCACTGGCAGGCTCTGCCATCCTCGCCGTGGCAATGCCATCGGTGACACCGGGTCTCGTTCTTGTCGTCTGGGGGGCGCTGACGCTGGTGGCGCTGGCCGCCGCCTTCTTGTGGCCAGCCGAGATGCTGTCCCGCTTTGGCCGGCTGCTCTCTGGCGGCTCACTGGTGCTCTTGCCCCTGCTGCATGCGTTGCTGCGGATGGGGGAAGGGGCCGACCCTATGGGTTGGGCAGTGAATGCAGCGCTGCTGGCCATGGGCCTGCTGATCCTCGCCAGCCTGCGTCGGCGAAAAACCGCGCTGGTTGAGTAATGGTCCGTCCGCTTGACCCACACCTGTTCCTCACAGGGATGCGGTGTGGGCCAAACTGCCCCGTTCTAATTTCCGTCGGAAGGCGGCATGTCCGTAGGGGCAGTAGTCGGTCAGGACGGTCTTTCTGGTCCCAGGTCGCAGGCTTCATAGCGATAGCGCCGCACCCCGCGCTTGCCATCCTCGATCGCTACCAGCGCATCGGGGCCATCATAGCCATAGGCGCGGCTGAAGCTGACGGACCCGCGGCGGCGGATGCCTTCCTGGCGGATCAGGCGACCCTGAAGGTTGAAACCGTTACGTTGGAAAAGGCTCCCGGCCTAGCGGCCACTGTCAGGGGATTGCCGTATCTGTAATCTCTGCACCCTAATATGAAGGGCCTAATTTGACGAATTCATGATCGACGCCACGCAATTGAAACCGCCAGTCCTGCCAATGCGTACTTGGATTTATTTCATTGCATATTATATTAACAATGCCTGAGTTTTTTTCGAGATAATATATGATATAACCTTTTGGCGCTGATAAATTTTTACTTAACTTATTTCCTTTTTCGTCGAAAAGAAAGATGTAATTATGTGAATTTTCCTCATTATTTTTGACAATCGCAAATATAATTTTGGATATATCGTCTAATTCAGCCTGTATTATTTCATTTAACGAAATATCTTTGTTATTTTTTGCTATCAATATCGATAAATATTTTGATTTTTCGTTCATTTATATCACCATTTTAGTTAATTAGGTTTTCGTTCACAATCTTTAAATAATTCATACGATCCGCGCCGGGAACGTTCAGTTGGTACTGATTGCCGCCGCCAGGTAGATACGTGTTCGTTCCTTTGTCAATTTGTGGTCCTACGGATCCCTTCAGGATGGGCAAGTCGTTAGTAACCTCATAAGTGACGACCCGATCAACAGATGGTTTCCAACCTTCTTTAACTGCCAGTTCATTTCTCACATAAGCCACGTTGGGGATATTATCTGGTGAGCCAAATGCCCCGGGTCTTGTGGAGGGCTGAGTCGGGCTCAGCGCCATGTTGAACTGCGTACCCGGCTTTAGAACGTCGGCTGTGGGAGTGAAGCCCTCAGGCCAAGGAGACTCATGGTTTACGAGGTTGCGATAGGATTTAGATGCATCAGTCGAATTTTTAAACTGACCCTTATGGGCTTTCTGAAACTCGTTCCAGGTATTACAACTCAGCCCTAGCGGATCGACCCATCCTACTGGGTTCGGCGCGTAAGCCGCAAGGTTGCTGCCGCCGGCCAGCCGGATTGGGTCCTGGCTGGTGAAGCAGCCCTCGTTGGGGGCGTAGTAACGATGGCGGTTATAATGCAAGCCGGTTTCAGGGTCATGATACTGGCCCTGGAAGCGCAGCGGGTTATCGACATCCGCCACATGTAGCTTTGCCAGCGCGCCCCAGGCGCGATATTCGGCCTGCCAGACCAAGTCGCCATTATCGTTGGTCAGTTCCTGCGGCGTGCCGAGATGGTCCAGATGGTAGTGATAGACCTGCGGCGGTTGGTCAGGTCCGCCCCTGCGGCGGAGCTGTGCCAGTGGGCGGAAGCTGCCGGGTTCATGCAGGTAGACGACCGAAAGCGGATCGGGGGCGGCAGCATCCGGGCTGTGCGGGGTGCTTTCGGCCAGCAGCACATCGCCATCCCAGAGGAAATCCGTGCGCTGCCAGACGGGATCGGTAGCGGCGTCCGTGCCAGGGGAGGGGGTATCATCATTCGCGCTGGCCGGGGGCAGGTGGGCGGTCTGTTTCCACAGCCGCCGCCCGAAGGCATCATAGCCATAGCGAGCCAGCGTGCGACCGCGCCGGTCCTGCCGATCCACCGCCACCAGCCGGTTGCTGGCATCATATCGGTAAGTTAACGATACTACCCCGCCGGCGCCTCGCCATTCCCGTACCCGGTTGCCCCATTCATCATACTGGAACTTGGCATCGCCATGCACCAGCAGCCGGTCGCCTTTGGCCTCCCTACTCCCGAAACCAGCATCGGCGCCAGATGCCAGGATATTGCCGGCCGGATCGGGAACGAAACTTTCCGGGCTGCTGCCTTCCACCGCCAGCAATCGGTCGCAGGCATCATAGCGATAGCGACGAACCCCGCGCTTGGCATCCTCGATCGCCACCAGCGCGTCGGCGCCATCATAGCCATAGGCACGGCTGAAACTGACGGCCCCGCCGCGGCGGATGCCTTCCTGCCGGATCAGCCGCCCCTGCGGGTCGAAATCCTGGCGCTGGAAAATGCTGCCGACCTGCCGGCCGATCTCCCGCCCCGCCGCATCGCGCTGGAAACGGGCAATCTCACGCCTGTCACAGGACACCGCCGCCGGCAACCCATCCTCGCCCCAGGCCAGGTCCAGCCGCCGCCCATCGGGCAACAGCGTGCCGGTGCGGCGACCGCGCGCATCATGCAGATGGCGGATTTCCAGCGCCCCCTGGCGCTCCACCGATAGCCTGCCATCGGCATCATAGCCGAACAGGCTGGCATGGTTCGGCGTTTCCGCCGCCAGCAGCCTTCCCACCAGATCATAGCGATAGCGGTGGGCGCGGCCATCGGCGAACCGCGCCGCCACCAGCCGGCCCTGGATATCGCGGCTGAAACGGGTGGGGCGGCCCTGGTCAGTGCTTTCCACCACGAAGCCGGCGGCATCGCGCCGATACTGGATCAGCCGCCCGTCGAACCCGGTTTCCGCCACCAGCCGCCCGGCGGGGTCGTAATCCAGCCGATAGCGCTCCCCCTTCGCGTTGGTCAGACCGACCAGGTTCAGTTCGCTGTCGTAATGATACTGGAAGCGGGAACCATCGGCAGCGATGCGTTCCAGCGGATAGGGCAGCCCGTCATAGCGCCAGCGCGTCACCCGCCCCAGCGGGTCCTTGTGTTTGGTGACATGATCTTCGGCGTCATAGTCCAGTTCCACCGTGCCACCATCGGGGCGGTGGATGGTGACGGGATTGCCATTTTCGTCGCGGCTGAGACGCAGGGGCGCATCGGTGCCGCGCTGGACGGAGATCACCCGGCCCAGCGCATCATGCTCATACTGGCGACAGGGGCCTTTCTCGGTCGCTTCCGTTAGGAGGTCGCCGCTGGCGGACCATGTGAGGCGTTGGATAGTGCCAAGCACATCGCGCAGGATCAGCGGCAGGCCGCGTTCGTCGCGCAGATAGGTTCGCGGCTGGCCAGAAGGGGGGATATGTTGGGCCAGATTCCCCCGCATATCATAGGTGAAGCGGTGGGTGGCGCCATCGGCCTCCACCACCTGTACCGGGCGGCCCAGGTCTGGGCGGATGGGGTCATCCGCGTCCTCGCTGCCATAGGTGAGTTTCAGTGTCGCGCCATCGGGATCGACCCGCTCTACCACCCGGCCCAGCCCATCATATGAGAAGCGCAGCGTGGCACCATCGGGGCCGGTGATGGCCAGTAGATGGCCGGCGTGGTCATAGCTTCGCGTCGTTACCCCGCCCACCGGGTCGGTTTCTGCCTCCACCTGCCCGTCCGGGTTCCAGTGATAGCGGGTCCGCGCGCCCCGGCCAGTGACGACATCGGTGGTGCGTGCCTCAGTATCGTAGGTGAGCTTGGCTTGATAGAGCCCGTTGGTGCCCCAGGTCTGCACACAGCGGGCAGCCCGCCCACGCGCGACATCGTCCCAGACGAAATGGAAGGCAAGGCCGCCCCGCTGCGTCTCCTCCACCAGCAGGTGGTTTTCATATCGGTAGTGCCAGCTATGGCCGCGGGCGTCAGAGGCTTCCACCAGGTCGCCGGCCGCGTCATAGCGATATGTCACCAGCCGAAGTCGGCGGGGCTGACCGCGCTCATCCACCCCGTCCGGATGGGGCACATCAATGGTGAGAAGGCGACCGGCCCGGTCGGTTTCCACCCCGTAATCGCGACCGGCGCTGTCACGGATGCCTAGCAGCCGACCGCCGGGGCCGCGTGACAGGCGGATTTCATTACCATTGGCATCACCGACGGCCAGCAGATGGTGCAGACCGGTTTCCCCATCACGGTCGCCAAAGGCGAAGCGGGTGCCGAGATAGTCGCTTACCCAGTGATGCTGCCCGTCGGTCAGCAGCATCAACCGCTCGACGCTGTTCAGGGCCGGCTGCCCCGGTATTGGATCGGTAAAGAAAGCCAGCCGCCCATCGCCCAGCCGTACGGCCCAACCGCCACCTTCAACCCAACGATAAAGCGCCATGTCAAACGGATGATGCCAGCCTGCCCCCAATTCCCCCCGATGGGTCGAGTTGGATATCCAGACCCGTGACCAGACCAGCGGCACTGGGCCGGCAATCTCAAAATCCAGCGCCTCGGTGAAAAGCTCGCCCGTCGCAACGTCTACAGGATGACCCGCCGTCAGACGGTTGCCGAGCTTGCCGCCGACAAAGCCACCTATTTTGTCACCGACCAGTTCACCTACCAGCCGGCCACGCTCTCCCCCAATGGCTTCACCAACCTTGCCCAGAACGGGAGTCATCAACTCGCTGCCGATTTTTGCGCCGATAACGCGCCCGGTGAATATAATCAACCCGCAGAGCCCGCCGGCAATGATCGCCGCACCCGCCCCAACGACCAGTCCAAGGGCGGTTCCGGTAATGACCATATATTCGGCCATTGTCACCATCCAGGCGGGCACTTCGCCCGAGATGGGCAGATAATCCCCAGCCTGTCCGCCGATGAAGACATTGGGTGAACCGGCGGCAATGACCCCTGCGCATTCCAATTGATCGCTTACGCGCGCTGCTGGACGTTTATTTATAATGACGGACTGACTGCCTTGGGCGATGCGCTGGGGTCTGCGGTGATGGTCGGAGCAGAGCCCGACATCCATGATGGCACGCGCTGCGGCCTTGCCGTTGATGATGACATTGGGTGAGCAGGTCGGACCGATATGCCCGGCGGAATGGGTGAAGGTTGACCCAAATTCTTTTCCACGCAGGGCACCTTCGCCTGCTCCTGCCACAGCCCCCAATACCGCCCCGGCCACGGTGAGCCCTATCCCCCCTGTTCCGACCACCAAAGCGATAGTTGCCGCGCCAACAGCCAAGCCAACAGCCAAGCCAATCCCGGCCCCGATGATGAATCCCATCATCGCACTACTATGGCTGATCGGGTCGCCCACGCGGGCGGCGTTGTATTCGCCGTCCATCTCAATCTATCGGGTTGGAGTGATTTGCCATTGGTGGTCGGGCGTTCCCTCAGGTCGGTCTCTTTGGTCCCGACCAAACAAAACTGTCCAGAATGGCCAGGAATTGCTTGTCGCTGTCGGCAAACCGATCAGCGGGGGCTGTATTGACGATGCAGATGCAACGCCCGTCCGGAAGCAGGCTATAAATCTGGCGTTGCCGGATTATCCCGCTGCCGGAATTCCACTGGAACATGATTTCCACCGCTGCTTGCCCAGCCAGCATCGCATCGCGCCGCAGTTCCAGTTGGAAGCCTTGGGCACGGGTGGAAAGATCCTGTAGTTGCCGGTTCACATAAGCACCGACCGTTTCTTCTGGCGGTGGTCGATCATAGGCGATCATCAGATTTGGAGCAGTCGGCCCGCGCCCATCAATAGGCGCCGACCAGGCGATCATTGACCGGTCCACCCAGTCATCCGCCACTTGGAAAGAGAAATCGCGCGTGTGGCAGGTCTGCGGCATAGCCAATCCTGAAACGGTTGGATGTGCTTAACTTACTCCACGAAAAGCAGGCCTTAAGTGGGGTTTTGCCTTTCGTATAAAAACACTTCAGAAAATTATGCATATGTCTCATTAAAATTAAGAAGATAATTATCTTCTGAAATGAATTAATTTTTTATCTCAAAGCAAGGCATTGATAATGTTTATTTTTTGCGCAAATACTCTATTATTATAATTCTCTATTATTCATAATTTCCTACATATTTAGGTGGTTTGGTTTTTAATTTCGAAGCCAAGAGAATCTTACCATCTGCGCGCTGGCCGAACCTTCACGACTGAAGCCCCCACCCCATCTGCCCTGCCGGCGCGTGAAGAGTGAAATTGGGGAGGAATGCGGGCATACTGCCCCTGTCCAAGACAGGTGAGTGTCGAGAAAGCCCCATGTCATCCAATCAATTGCAGCCGCTGATCCTACCCTTCAACGGCATCCGGCCCCGGATCGACCCCAGTGCTTTTCTGGCGAACGCCGTGGTGATCGGGGATGTGGAGATCGGGGCCAGAAGCAGCATCTGGTTTGGCGTCACCATCCGGGGGGACGTCCATTCCATCCGGATCGGAAAGGGCACCAATATCCAGGACGGTTCCGTCGTCCATTGTACCAGGGACCGGTTCAGCACCATCATTGGTGATCATGTCACGGTCGGGCATATGGCGCTGCTGCATGGGTGCGTGGTGGAGGATAATGCCTTCATCGGCATGAAAGCCTGCGTCATGGATGGCGTGGTGGTGGAAAGCGGTGCCATGGTTGCCGCAGGTGCTTTGGTAACCCCCGGCAAAAGGGTGAAGGCAGGGGAGTTATGGGGCGGTAGCCCAGCCCGCTTTCTCCGCCCCCTGACAGACGAGGACCGGTTGATGCAAACGCGCATCACCCCTTCTTATGCTGATATGGCAGAAATTTATCTGGCAGAGGTGGGCGGCGGCCCCGGCTGACCCCCTCCGCCATCAAGTCTTTGATCCGAAAAAGCCGTTTTTCGACATGCCCATGTCCGGTTCTGGTTGATGGAGGGGAGATACCCCCTATATTGCAGGCAGCGAAAACGATAAAAAGAGGCTGCCCGCTCAATGCTGACAGCGATATTGGCAATCTTCCTGGCGGCGATGTTGGCGCCTGCCCTCAACCGGCTTTTCCCCGCCTGGTCTCACTGGCTTCTGGCCCTGGTGCCGGCGGGGGCGGCTGTCTGGTTTGGCCTCCAGGTGCCGGCGGTCGCCGGTGGTGCCGTTATCACCCAATCGGTGGATTGGGTGCCAGCCATGGGTGTGGCACTGTCTTTCCGGCTGGATGGGCTGTCGCTTCTGTTTGCCCTGCTGGTCTGTGGCATCGGCGCCTTTATCGTGCTTTATGCGGGCGGCTATCTGCGGGGACATCCGCAGGAAGGCCGGTTCCATCTCTTCATCATGTCCTTCATGGCCGCGATGCTGGGGCTGGTCCTTGCGGATGACCTGATTGCACTGTTCGTTTTCTGGGAACTGACTTCTGTCACCTCCTTCCTGCTGATCGGTTTCAATCATACCGACTCACGGTCGCGCCGGTCCGCCATCCAGGCTTTGCTGGTCACGGGCGGGGGCGGCATGGCGTTGCTGGCGGGCCTGATCCTGCTGGGCCTGGCATCCGGGCAAACGGAGCTGGGTGCCATCATCGCGTCAGGCGCGGATATGACGGCGCATGCGCTGTATCTGCCGATCTTCATCCTGCTGGTGCTGGCGGCCTTCACCAAGTCGGCACAGGTGCCGTTCCATTTCTGGCTGCCCAATGCCATGGACGCGCCGACACCGGTCAGCGCCTATCTCCATTCCGCCACCATGGTGAAGGCTGGTGTCTATCTGCTGGCCCGCCTGTCACCCATTCTGGGTGGTACCGATCTCTGGTTCTGGACCCTGGTTTCCGCAGGGGCGCTGACGGCCATGTGGGGCGGCTTGATGGCGCTGCGGGCTACCGACCTGAAAAAGGTGCTGGCCTATACCACCCTGATGGCGCTCGGCACCCTGGTGATGCTTGTGGGGCTGGGCACGGAATATGCGTTGCGTAGCTTTGCTGTCTTCCTGCTGGCGCATGCGCTTTACAAGGGTGCGCTGTTCATGGGGGTGGGCGCCATCGACCATGGCACCGGCACGCGCGAAGTATCGGAACTGGGGGGCCTGCGCCGGGTAATGCCGGTGACGGCGCTGTTCATCGCGCTCGCGGCCCTTTCCATGTCCGGCCTGCCGCCCTTCCTGGGCTTTATCGGCAAGGAACTGATTTATGAAGGGCTGCTGGGGGCCGGGCCGAATGCCTGGGCCGCCATGGCCGCTGCCATTCTGGCCAATGCCACCATGCTGGGGGCCGCCGGTCTTGTCTTTGTGAAGCCCTTCCTGGGCGCCCCCAGCAAGGCTGCCTCCCATGCCCATGAAGGCGGGCCGGAATTGTGGCTGGGGCCGGCGGTTCTGGCGTCCCTTGGCCTGGGGCTGGGTCTTTATCCGGCCGCCCTGGATGGGTTGCTGACGCAGGTGGCGGGCAGCCTGCAGGGCGCGCCGCTGCCGGTTGAACTGCATCTCTGGCACGGCATCACGCCGGCCCTGGGGCTTTCGGTGTTGACCGTCGCCCTGGGGGTGCTTCTGTTCCTGGCGCTGGTTCCGGTCAAGTCCATCCTGGCTGGGCTGCAGCGGATCACGCGGTTCGATGCCGACAAGGGCTGGGACCATATCCTGAACGGGCTGGACAGGTTTGCCCGGCGGGTGACGCACCTGCTGCAAGGGGGAGAGATGGTCCGTTACACGGCCATCATCTTTACCGCCATGCTGGCAATGGTGGGCGGCACCCTGTGGCTGCGCAGTGCGATCAGGATGCCGGCTTTTACCTTCCATGAAGGGGAATGGCTGGCGCTGCCACTGGCAACGATGATGGTCGTGGGTACCATCGGTGCCCTGATCGGCCGGTCGCGATTGGCGGCGATCACCTCTCTCTCGGTCACCGGCCTGTCCATCGCCCTGTTTTTCCTGGTCTATGGCGCGCCTGATGTTGGCATCACCCAATTGATGGTGGAAACGCTGACCGCCATCATCCTGGTGCTGGTCCTGTCCCGCTTGCCGACATTGCCGGCCGTTACCGATCGGGGCATGGCGACAAAGCTGTTCCATGGCGTGCTGGCCGTCGGCCTGGGCGGAACGGTGACGGCGATCCTGCTGGCGATCATCGCATCGCCCCTGTCGCTGGAACTGTCACGCTTCTTCGGCGATGCTTCCTATCTGGAAGCCTATGGCCGCAATGTGGTGAATGTGATCCTGGTTGATTTCCGCGGCTTCGATACGCTGGGTGAAATCACGGTGGTAGCAACAGCGGGGCTTGGCGTGCTGGCCCTGCTCAAGGCGCGCGTCCCCAAACCCAAGGTCCGGCAGGGAGAAGCGCCATGATGGACAGTCTGATCCTGCGTACCGCCACACGCCTGCTGCTGGCCCTGATGGTGCTGTTCTCTGTCTTTATCCTCTGGCGCGGCCATAATGAGCCGGGCGGCGGGTTTGTCGGCGGTCTGGTCTGTGCGGTCGCGTTCGCCCTGCATGCGCTGGCCTTTGGCGTGGCGGAAATGCGCAAGGTGCTGGTGCTGGACCCGCGTACCATCCTGGCCGCCGGGCTGGCGATGGGCATCGTATCCGGCCTGTTCGCCGCCCCCGGTGGCGACACTTTCATGACCGCGCGCTGGATCATCTTCACGGATGAGAATGGGGCCAAGGGCTTGGCGCTGGGCACGCCCGTGCTGTTCGATATCGGGGTCTATCTGGTCGTCGTGGGCGGCCTGATGGCCATGATCCAAAGCCTGATGGAAGAGGATCTGTGATGGAAACCATCATGGCTTTTGCGGTCGGTGGCATGGTTGCCGGCGCCGTCTATCTGTTCTTGTCGCGGCAGATATTGCGGGTGTTGTTCGGCGTGATCCTGCTGTCCAACGCGGTCAATGTCTCCATCCTGCTGGTTGGCCGGCTGACGGTTGGCCAACCGCCGCTGATCGCGGCGGGACAGGATGGGTTGGGGCAGGGGCTGTCCAATCCGCTGCCCCAGGCCCTGATCCTGACGGCCATCGTCATCGGGTTCGGTCTGTTGTCCTTCGCCCTGGCCCTGGCCTATCGCGCGTATCAGGAACTGGGCACCCTGGATAGCCGTGACATGCGCACCGCAGAACCGAAGGAGGACGCGCCATGATCGGCTGGCTGGTCGCATCGCCGATCCTGGTCCCGCTTTCCACAGCAGCGCTGTGCGCCCTGTTCTGGCATCGTCCTGCCGTGCAAAGGCTGTTGTCCCTTGCAGGCAGCGCCATCCTGCTGGTTCTGGCGGCATTGCTGCTGCGGCAGGTCATGGCGCACGGTATTCAGGCCGCACAGATGGGCGGCTGGGCGGCCCCCTTCGGCATCACCCTTGTCGCTGATCCGCTATCGGCCCTGATGGTCCTGGTTTCGGCCATCATGGCGCTTGCGGTTGCCGTTTATGCCTTGGGCGATATTGACCCGGTGCGGGAGAGGGGCGGTTATCACACCGTCTTCCAGGTGCTGATGGTCGGGGTCTGCGGCAGCTTCATCACCGGTGACCTGTTCAACCTGTATGTCTGGTTTGAGGTGATGCTGATCTCTTCCTTCGTGCTGCTTTCGCTTGGCGGCACCAAGGAGCAGATTGACGGCGCCTTGAAATATGCCGGTATCAACCTGATCGCAACGGCCTGCTTCCTGCTGGCTGTCGCGCTGCTATATGGGATCACCGGCACGTTGAACATGGCCGATCTCGCCATCCGGGTGCCGATGGTGGAGAATAAGGGGCTGGTAACCACCATTGCCGTGCTGTTCATCATCGCGTTCGGGATGAAGGCGGCGGTATTCCCGCTCTTCTTCTGGCTGCCGGCCGCGTACCACACCCCGTCCGTGGCGGTTCAGGCAATCTTCGCTGGTTTGCTGACCAAGGTGGGCGTCTATGCCCTGCTGCGCTGCTTCACCCTGATTTTTATCGGCGATACGGAATGGACCCATGGCATGCTGCTCTGGATCGCCGGTGCCACCATGGTGGTGGGGGCCCTTGGCTCCCTGGCTGTGCGTGATCTGCGGCGCGCCCTGTCCTGGCAGGTGGTCGCCCATATCGGCTACATGATCATGGGGCTGGCGCTTTATACCCCGCTGGCCATTGCCGGGACCGTCTTCTATCTGGTGCATGACATCGTGGTGAAGACGAACCTGTTCCTGGGCGCCGGCGTGGTGCGGCGACTGTCGGGCGGCGATACGTCCTATCGCAGCCTGGGCGGCCTGTTCACAGCGGCACCGGTCCTGTGCATTGTGCTGTTCGTGCCGCTGGCCTCGCTGGCCGGCTTCCCGCCACTGTCTGGCTTCTGGTCCAAGCTGATGCTGGTCCGGGCCGGCTTAGCGGTGGATAACTGGGCGATTGTCGCCGCCGCGCTGGTGACGGGCTTGTTGACCTTCTGGCTGGTCGGGCGGCTTTGGGCGGAAATGATCTGGAAGGAGAACCCAGCAGGAAAGCTGGCCGGAACCGTTGCCCTGACGGGGGGTACACGCCTCACCCTGCTGGCCCCCCTGGTGCTTTTGTCCGCCATTACCGTGACCATCGGTTTGAATGCGGAACCATTGATGCGTCTGGCCGATGCCGCAGCCTCCAGCCTGATCGACACTGACGCCTATGTGGAAGCGGTGCTGGGCGCCCCTTCCACCATACCCACCATGCTGGGATCGGCAGAAGTTGACGGAATGGGTGAAGGAGTGACGCCATGACCCTGTTCTTATTCAACTTCTTGCTTGCCATCGCCTGGATGGCCTTCAATGCCGATTTCAGCCTGACCGGTTTTGTCGCCGGTTTTGCCTTGGGGCATCTGGTCTTGTGGCTGGCGCGGCCCTTATATCCGGGGCAGCGCTACTTCCATGTCCTATGGGGCTCTTTCGGCTACATCCTGTGGCTGGTGAAGGAAATCTGGGTTTCCTCCTGGAAGGTGGCGCGGTCGGTGCTGGGTTTCGGCCCGGCTGTGCGCCCGGCCGTGGTGGCGGTGCCGCTGGATGTGCGCACCGATATGGAAATCACGCTGCTGGCCAGTTCCGTCACCCTCACACCCGGTACCCTGTCGCTGGATGTGTCGCCTGACCGCCGCACGCTTTATGTCCACACCATGTTTGGTGAGGATGCGGCGACCGTGCGCGACGACATCAAACTGGCAATGGAACGCCGCATTCTGGAGCTGCTGCGATGAGCGGAGAAATCAGCCCCTTCCTGTCCTGGTGCCTGGTTCTGGCCCTGATCATGCTGTTCATGGCCTTCGCCCTGACCGTCCTGCGCGTGCTGCGTGGGCCGACCAAGGGGGACAGGATCGTTGCCATTGATCTTTTCGGGGTGCTGGCAGTCGCCTTCATCGCCCTGTTCACCCTGTATCAAAGCCGGATCGTGTTTCTGGATGCCGCTATTGCCCTGGCCCTGGTGGCCTTCTTCGGCACGGTTGCCTATGCGCGTTTGATGGAGAAGCAGGCAGCGGAAAAGCTGGCACCCACGCGGGAGGCAGAAAATGAACATGGCTGAACATCTGCATCAGGCCCTTGTCGGCCTGTTGGCTGTGGGGGGCGCTTTTTTCTGTCTGGTCGCCGCGCTGGGTGTGGTCCGTCTGCCTGACGCGCTGACCCGCATGCATGCCAGTTCCAAGGCCGGGGCTTTGGGGTGCGGCATGGTTCTGGTGGCCGTTGCCCTGTTCTTTCCCGGCATCGACGTTTTGGCGCGTGCGATTGCCGCGATCCTGTTCCTGCTGCTTTCGACTCCGGTCGCCGCGCACATGATTGGCCGTGCCATTTATGCCAGCGAGCCGCCGGACAGTGTCATCGCCCCTTATGACGAATTGCGGGGCAGTGCAGATGATCCGGCGGTTCGTATGCGGCAAGCCCATGCAAAAGGAGCGGAGAAACACGCAGCACAGCCGCCATCCGCAAAAATCCGTACGGGTGACGTAACGTAAGGCGGAATAATCACTTGAGGTTCGGTTTTACCTGCCGATATAGGTGAATCAAGGCGCTGCGCTGGAAGGCGCCACAAAGCACGTCCGGGAGGAAGAAATGGCCGAAGTGGCGTTGGAAACCCAAGGCAGGACCCCCTTTCTGTGGGAAGGTGCCTATCCGCCGGGCGTATCGTGGGATGCACAGATCCCTGTGCGGTCCATGCCGGATATGCTGGCCCAGTCGGTGGCGCGTTATGGTAATCGCCCCTGTGTCGATTTCCTGGACAAGAAATACACCTATAGCGAAATCGGCGCCCTGGTGGATCGCTTCGCCAAGGGCCTGCAGGAAATGGGCTTGCAGCGGGGTCAGAAGGTTGGCCTGTTCCTGCCCAATACGCCTTACGCCGTCATCTGCTATTTCGGCATCCTGAAGGCCGGCGGCATCGTGGTGAATTTCAACCCGCTCTATGCCGAGCGGGAAATCTGCCACATGATCAATGACAGCGAGGCTGATTGGATGATCAGCCTTGATCTGAAAGTCACTTACGACAAGCTGGCCCGCATGTTCGGCCAGACGCGGCTGAAGAAGATCATCGTCGTGCCGATGGCCGGCGTGCTGCCCTTCCCGAAGAACCTGCTATTCCCCTTCGTGAAGAAGAAGGAGCTGGCAAATATTCCGCGCGATGACCGGCATGTCTGGTTCAAGCAGATCATCGCCAATGATGGCCGCCCCGCGCCGGTGACATTCGACCCGGTCAACGATGTCGCCGTGCTGCAATATACCGGTGGCACCACGGGCGTGCCAAAGGGCGCGATGCTGACCCACCATAATATCGCCGCCAATGCGCTGCAGGCGACCTTATGGTTCCGCGATGCCCGCGATGGTGAAGAGCGGATGCTGGGCGTATTGCCCCTGTTCCATGTCTTCGCCATGACCTGCGTGATGAACCTGACCCTGCTGAAGGGCGGGGAGATGATCCTGCTGCCCCGGTTTGAACTGGAGCAGGTGCTGCAGGTCATTGATAAGAAAAAGCCCACCCTGTTCCCGGCGGTACCGACCATCTATACCGCCATCAATAATTTCAAGGATGTGGCCAAGTACGACCTTTCCTCCATCAATATGTGTAATTCCGGCGGTGCGCCGCTGCCGGTGGAGGTGAAGGCGGAGTTTGAGCGGCTGACCGGTTGCTCTCTGGTGGAAGGGTACGGCCTGTCGGAATCCTCCCCCATCGCCACCATCAACCCGCCCCATGCCAGCCGTCCCGGTTCCATCGGCCTGCCGGTGCCGCAGACCCAGATCCGCATTGTCAGCCTGGAAGACCGGCGCACGGAAGTGGCGCGCGGGGAGCGGGGCGAGATCTGTATCATCGGCCCGCAGGTGATGAAGGGCTATTGGAAAAAGGAAAAGGAAACGGCGGAGACGCTGGATGGCGACATGCTCCATACCGGCGATGTCGGCTATATGGATGAAGAGGGCTATATTTTCATCGTCGACCGCATCAAGGATATGATCCTGGCCGGCGGCTACAATGTCTATCCGCGCAATGTGGAAGAGGCGCTGTACCAGCATCCTCAGGTGGCGGAATGTATTGTTCTGGGCGTGCCGGACCCCTATCGCGGCCAGACCGTGAAGGCCTATATCAAGGCACGCGATGGGGCTGAACTGACCACGGAAGAGCTGAAACGCTTCCTCGAAGACAAGCTGTCCACCATCGAACAGCCGAAAATGTATGAGTTCCGCGACGAATTGCCGAAGACCATGATCGGCAAACTGTCCCGCAAGGCGTTGCTGGATGAGTTGGAGGCCGAGCGTAAAAAGGCCGGCTGATTTATGAGTGCCAGTCAAACTGGGTGAAAGCAGAGGCGGCGAACGGCATTATGTTCGCCGCCTCTTTAATTCTGGGAGCGTTGCAGCAGCCGGTTCGCCAATGCCAGCCTCTCCGCCAGGGTGGTTGCCAGCAGCCGATGGACCAACAGGGCCAAATCGCTATCCTGCTGTTCCATTCGCCGTAAATCCGCACGGCCCAGGCGGAACAGGGTCGCCTGCTGCTCCACAATTACATCGGCAGTGCGGCTGCCCCCCAGATACAGGGTGATTTCGCCGACAATGGCCCCAGCCGTCATGGTGCGCAGGCGCAGCACCCGCCCATTGGGCAGGGTCACCTGCACCTTCACCCGGCCATCGCCAACCAGGAAAATATCGTCGGCGGCATCGCCGGCTTGGATCAGCCGCTCTCCCGCAGGCAGGATCAGCCGCTCCATACCGGATACAATATCCGGCAAGCGGGGATGGGGACCTAAAATCGCCTCCAGATGCCGCAAGACATCACCCGTCTCATGGAATTCTGCATCTTCTGCCAATATCTGTTCTTCACACCGTTCCAGCGCATGGTCCAGATCGGGGCTGGTGCAGCAGTCGGCGCCTGTGTTGAATGCGACACCGGCCCGGCAAAACAGGTCCTGCACGGAAGGGGGAAGATGGCAGAAAATCACCTGCACCCCCTCGGTCGCGGCCATATTACAGATCTTCACGAAGCCGGAACTGCCGGCGGAATCAACGCCACTGACACTGCGGAAATCCAGCAGCAGGAAACGTAAAGGCGGTTGGCCTGCCCCATGCAGTCGGGCGCGGACACAGCCGACCACTTGTTCCACGGTGCCAAAGAACAGATAGCCCTGCAGTTCAACAACCTGAATAAGGTGTCCCTGACTGTCCAACCGATGGAGGGCTGTGGCGGACCGATCCACGCTGCTGCGAATTTCCCGCCCGCTGGCGCTGCGCCGGATCACCGGCAGCCGGGCATAATTGTAAACAAAAGTGATTACTGATACGCCAAGCCCTACAGCCAGCCCGGCAAGGAAACCTGTGGCCATGATGGTGGCCAGAATAGCCAGCACGATCAGCCATTCCGCCAGCGGTAATTGCCGGCGGGACCGTACAGCCCAGTCATGCAGCAGTTCCACGCCGAGGAAGATCATCAGACCGGCGGCCAGGAATGTGGGCATGGATGCCGCCAGTTGTGGCGCCCAGATCATCCCCAGCAGAAGCACAATGGCTGTAGCAATACCGGCCCCGCGGCCTTTGGCCCCCATCCTTTCCGCCAGCAGGGTAATGCCCAGGCCGGTAAAGCCCGATGCGCCGCCGATACAGCCCGCCGCCAGATTGGCAACCCCGCTGGACCGCAACTCCGCATTGGCATCGATCTCGCGCCCAATCGCCACTTCCAGCCCGCTGGTATTCAGCAGCAATCCCATCATGCTGAGCAGGGCGGCGGAAAGAATGGCCGGCCCCGCCAACATCACCGCCGACCAGTCTGCTGCGGTGACAATCCAGAGCGGGGAGGGAAGTGCGATCCCACCCCCACCCGCCGGCATATCCGGCAGCCATTGCCAAGCCCGCGCCTGATCCGTGGATATGCCGCTGATGCTGATGGCTAGATAGAACAGGCCCCCGGCACCGATCAGCACCAGCGATGTCGTCATCGGGTTGGTTGAACGGCGCAGCGCCAACATCATCAGGCCAGCGAACAGGAAGGAAGGCAGCAACTTGCCCAGGATCAGCGGCTCGGCCAGACGGGTTACCATGGCGCCTAGCCCCTGTTCCCCCGTCACCATCATCAGGCCGCCATCAATCAGCAGCCAGCCCGATCCGGCCAGAAAACCGGCAACAACAGGATAGGGCAGGAAGCGGACCAGCGTTCCCAAACGCAGTCGGCCAAACAGCCAGAATAACCCACCAGTGGCAATGGTGCTGGTCCCCAGGATCGCAAAGGCCGTTGCCAGCCGCGTTTCTTCCGACCGGTCGGTCATGGACAGGGTGATGCCGGCGATGGCGGCGGCCAGGATGGCAATACTGGTTTCCTGCACCAGGGCGATGCTGTTGGGCTGCTGACTGCGCAGGGCGATCAACAAGGAGAGCAGGGCCCCGCCCAACAGGATGACACCGACGCCCATCCCCAAGCCGCCCGCCATGGCGCCAGGGAACATCAAGGCGGCGAAGGCAACGCCAGCGCCCAGATTATCAATACCGGCAATGATCCCCATCATGGCCGGCGCCAGAAGCTTCCGCATCGGCCTTATCGCTGGCTGATGGCCGGTTTGGCGGGTTTGACTGTGTCGGGTGGCGGAACCGTCGATTCACGTTTCACCAGCTTATGGGCCAGCAGCCTTTGTTCTGGCGCTTCCCGCCGGCCGCTGGTTGACCAGCGCGCGCGCATGGCACTGTCCAGCAGGCTGACCGCCGCCTTGCCCATGGCGGCGATGGGCTGACGGATGGTGGTCAAGGGCGGCCAGACAGTGGTTGCGATCAACGTATCATCGAATCCGGCAACCGTCAGATCACCCGGCACATCCAGCCGCATCCGGTGCGCGACGGAGATGGTGGCCGCCGCCATATCATCATTGGCGGCGAAAATGGCGGTTGGCCGGTTGGCATTGGACAGCAGCTTCTCCGCAGCTCCCAAGCCGGACGCATAATCAAACTGGCCCTGCTCCACCAGGATATTATCAGGGTCCAGGCCGGCATCCGTTACGGCGTCCATGAAGCCGCGCCGCCGCATCTCCGACGCGGACTGGTTGCGCGGGCCCTTGATGAAGCCCAGCCGGCGATGGCCCAGTGACAGCAGATGTTCTGTCATCTGCCGGGCGGCAAGGTAATTGTCGATCCGGATTGTGGGCAGCTTGGCGTTTGGTCGGCCCGGGGCGACGACGACGGCGATCACGTTCGCCTGTTCAAGCTGGTCCAGGATGGGCTTTGCCTCGCACAAGGGCGGCGGCAGGATGAAGGCATTGACTCCGCCGGCCAGCAGCCGGGTTACTGCCGCCTGGGCCTTCGCCGTGCCGGCGCAGCGTTCCACGATAAGCTGGTGGCCTTCGCGGCTGGTCTCATCCAACGCACCGACCAGCAATTCCGACAGATAAGCGCTGGAAGGGTTGGAATAGAGCAGGCCGATACGCAATGCGTCGGAACCGGCCAGACGCCGGGCAGCGGGGTTGGGAACGTAGTTCAGTTCCTTGATCGCGACTTCAACCAGGGCGCGGGTGGTCTCATGGACCTTTTCGTCCTTGTTGATCACCCGCGATACCGTCATGGAAGAGACCCCGGCGCGGGCCGCCACCTCACGGATGGTGACCGCCTGTGTACCGCGCCGCCTTTGTTTTTCCATCTTACGCCCCTGATCCCCTTTTATGATCTCTTTATCCGCTTTGTCGGGGGAAGGGCGCAACCTCTTCCATCTCTGGATCAGTTACGCCCTTCTATGATGGATCAATGGCGGGGCGGCAGAGTATCTCAGCCCTCCATATTCTCCAGTTCCCGGCCCTTGGTTTCATGCACCAGGGAGCGAACGAAGAAGAAGGAAATGGCCGCGAACAGGGCATAGAAACCATAGGCCCCCGTCAGGCCGATGCTGGTCAGCAGGATGGGGAAGGTCATGGTGATGCCGAAATTGGCTGTCCATTGGGCAAAGCCGCTGACTGCCAGGCCCGAACCCCGGATCTGGTTGGGGAACATTTCGCCCAGCATGACCCACATGACAGGGCCCCAGGAGAAATTGAACAGCACCACATAGGCATTGGCGGCGATCAGCGCGATCAGGCCGGCATTGTCAGACAGGTGCAGCTTGCCATCCACCAGCGAGCCGGAACCAAAGCAAAAGGCCATGATACCCAACGTCACCGCCATGCCGGCGGACCCGATGATCAGCAGCGGCTTGCGGCCCAGCTTGTCCACCAGCGCCATCGACGCCAGGCAGCCCATGATGGATAGGGTGCCGGACAGAATGTTGATGCGCAGTGCGTCATGCTCACTGAAGCCGACCGCCTGCCACAGCACCGCGCCGTAATAAAACACGACATTGATGCCGACGAGTTGCTGGAAAACGGCCAGACCGATACCAACCCAGACGATGGGGCGGACCTTGCCCGTCACCTTGTCCAGCAGGTCGGACAATTTCGGACGGTGATGGTCCTGGGCCAGACTGTCGCGGATTTCCACAACTTTCCGGGCGCCGGCTGCCGGGCCGAACAGCCGGGACAGCACAGCCTGCGCCTCTTCAATCCTGCCCTTCACCACCAGATAGCGCGGGCTTTCCGGGATGGTCAGCAAAGCTGCCAGGAACAGGCCGGCGGGCACGATCTGGGCCAGGAACATCCAGCGCCAGGCTTCATAGCCCAGCCAGAACGGTTCGGTTGAACCACCGGCAGCAGCAGCGATCAGGTAATTGCCCAGGAAGGCGCCGGTCAGGCCGGAAATAATCATGATCTGCTGGACCGAGGCCAGACGGCCACGGATGGAAGCGGGGGTGACCTCGCTGATATAGGCCGGGGCCAGAACCGAGGCCGCGCCAACGCCCAGACCGCCGATCAGACGCCCGAAGACGAAGATGGCGGAACTGTGGGCAAAGCCCGTGATAAGGGCGCTGAGGATGAACAGGCAGGCTGCGATCATCATCACCTTGCGCCGGCCCATGATATCGGCCAGCCGTGCAGCACCAAACGCACCGGCAGCACAGCCGAGCAGGATGGAGGCGACATTGAAGCCGGTATCGACACTGTCGGAGTTGAAGGCCTGCTTCAGCCCCTCCACCGTGCCATTGATAACGCCGCTATCATAGCCGAACATGAAACCGCCAATGGTCGCCACCGCCACAATGGCGGCGACAAATCCCATATTGGTCTGTTCCTCCCCGGAACCGCTCATCTCTGTCTCCTTGTTGGATTCTTTGTTTCCCGTAGCCTTGACAGTTTCCATCAAGCACCCGGTTCGTGAAAGGGCGAATAAGGCCGGCAGGTGACCCCGCCGCCGGCCTTTCCTGGCTCAATGGTTGTGTCGGGGCGTCTCATCCGCCACACCGCGATATTTCACGGCCATATCCAGGCAGCCACCGCTGTCCAACTGGCCGACATGGTCGCGATACAGTTCCTGCCAGGGGGTTTTGGAGGCAGGGATCGGCGGGGCGGGTTCATCAATGCGCCGGCGGTCCAGTTCAGCCTGATCCACCAGCATATCGCAACGGCCGATATTGATGTCCAGACGGATGATATCGCCGGTCCGCAGCAGGGAAAGCCCACCGCCGGCCGCTGATTCCGGGCTGGCATTCAGGATTGACGGGCTGTCCGACGTGCCGGACTGGCGGCCATCGCCGATGGTGGGCAGGCTGGTAATGCCGCGCTTCAGCAGGGCATCCGGCGGCTGCATATTCACCACTTCGGCTGAGCCGGGGAAGCCGAGCGGCCCGGCACCGCGCACCACCAGGATGCAGCGCTCATCGATATTCAGCGCCGGATCATTGATGCGCTCATGATAATCGTCCGGCCCGTCGAACACGATGGCGCGGCCCTCAAATACACCTTCCTTGCCCGGCTCGCTGAGATAGCGGCGGCGGAACTCGTCGGAGATGACGGAGGTCTTCATGATGGCGAAATCGAACAGATTGCCCTGAAGTACCAGGAAACCGGCCCGGTCGATCAAGGGCTTGTCGCAGGTGAAAATCACCTCGCGGTCGGTCGTTTCCCGGCCCTGGATATTCTCACCGATGCTTTTGCCGGTAACGGTTTGACAGCTTGTGTCGATCTTGCCGGTTGCCGCCAGTTCACAGAGAACGGCGGGCACGCCGCCGGCACGATGGAATCGCTCGCCCAGATATTTGCCGGCGGGCTGCATATTGACGATCAGTGGCACATCATAGCCGTAGCGGCGCCAATCCTCGTGCGTGATCTCGATCCCGGCATGCCGGGCCATGGCGACGATATGCGGCTGGGCATTAGTGGACCCGCCGATGGCAGCCGTTGCGACAATGGCATTGATGAAGGAGGCGCGGGTGAGGATTTTTGACGGGCGCAAATCCTCATACGCCATCTGCACGATACGCTCGCCCGTCGCATAGGCCATCTGCCCACGCTCCCGGTACGGTGCCGGGATGGCGGCACAGCCGGGCAGGGACAGGCCCAGCACTTCGGCGACGGCATTCATCGTGCTGGCCGTGCCCATCGTGTTGCAATGGCCGGCAGAAGGCGCCGAGGCGGCGGCAAGGTCCAGGAACTGTTCCTCGTCGATCTGGCCGGCGGCCAGACGGCGGCGGCCCTTCCAGATCACCGTGCCCGACCCGACCAGTTCCCCCTCGAACCAGCCATCCAGCATCGGCCCGCCAGACAGAACAATGGCCGGGATATCGACGGTAGACGCGGCCATGACACAGGCCGGCGTGGTCTTGTCGCAGCCGGTGGTCAGCACCACGGCGTCGATCGGGTAGCCGTGCAGCACCTCCACCAGGCCCAGATAGGCAAGGTTGCGGTCCAGCGCCGCCGTCGGGCGGCGGCAATTCTCGAAGATCGGATGGACGGGAAATTCAAACGGGATACCGCCGGCATCGCGGATGCCGTCGCGGACGCGCTTTGCCAGTTCCACATGGATGCGGTTGCAGGGCGACAGGTCGCTGCCGGTCTGGGCGATGCCGATGATCGGCTTCCCGGACCGCAGTTCCTTCGGCGTCAGCCCGTAATTCATGAAGCGCTCCAGATAGAGCGCCGTCATATCGACGCGCCCTGGCGCGTCAAACCATTCACGGGACCGGAACCGGCGGGGCTTCATCTCACTCATGCGCGCACCCGATAGGAGGGCAGGCCCGCAACCGGGCTGCGGAAGGTGAACAGGCCGCCGCCCAGCGGCTGGGCGGCGCGCTCGGCATCGCTCAAGCCTTTGGCGGCGGTGGTGGCATAGACAGTACGCAAATCATCCCCGCCAAAGGCCAGCTTGGTGACATTGGCGACGGGGAAGGGCACCTTGCCCAGCAGCGTTCCATCCGGGGCATAACGGCGGATGCCCCAGCCCGCAAACAGGGCAATCCAGACACAACCTTCACTGTCCACGGCCATACCGTCGGGATACCCGGCGCCATCCTCAATCCGGGCGAACAGGCGTTTATCGGCGATGCTGCCATCCGCCGCCAGCCGATAGGCCCAGGTGCTGCGATCCAGCGTATCGGTATGGTAAAGCGTGGTGCCATCCGGGCTATGGGCCGGGCCGTTGGTGATGATGATGCCATCTTCCAGCCGTGCCGGATCGTCCTCACCATCCCAGCGGTAAAGCGCGCCAGTGGAGCTTTCCTCTGCATCATCCATGGAACCGAACCAGAGCCGGCCTTGCGGATCGGCAAATCCGTCATTCATCCGGTTACCGGAACGATCTGCCTCCACCGTGCGAAGCAGGGTAAAAGAACCTGTTTCGGGATCAAAATGATGGAGCCCGTGCGGCATGCCCACCACCAATCCACCACTGGTGCGGGGCAGGGCGAAACCGGGTTGGCCCGGCGCGTCCCAGCTTTCACGGCTGTTTGTAACCGGGTCATAACGGTGGATGCGGCAGCCTTTGATGTCAGTGAACCAGACACAGCCCGCCGGCGCATCCCAACAGGCACCTTCACCCAGCGTGGCACCAACATCCCACAGGCATTCGGGGGCGATATCCGACAGCGCGCTCATCGCCAGCCTGCATCGACGAAGTAATTGTGCCCCGTGCAGAGGCGGGCATCGTCAGAGGCCAGGAACAGGGCCATGGCGGCAATATCCTTCGGCTCCACCCGGTATTTCAGGCATTGCTGGCCCAGCATGCGCGCCTCTTCCTCCGGATTGTGCCAGAGCCGCATCTGGCGCGGCGTCTTCACGCCGCCGGGCACAATGCAAGTGACGCGGATATTATCCGCACCCAGATCCCGCGCCATGGCGCGGGTCATGCCCTCGATCCCGGCTTTGGCGGTCTGGTAAAGCGCGATATCCGGCAAGGCCAGATGCCAGGAAATGGAGCCGAGATTGATGATGGCGCCGCCGCCATTGGCCTTCATGGACGGGATCACGGCCTGGGCCGCGAAATAAAGATGGCGCAGATTGACGGCCATCCGGTTGTCCCAATATTCCGGCGTCACGTCCTCAACCACATGCCGGTCATCATTGGCGGCATTATTGACCAGGATATCGACGCCGCCTTCCAGTTCGATGATCTTGTCGATGGTCGCGCGCAGGGCATTCAGATCGGTCAGGTCGCAATGGTGATAGGTGGGGAGCGTCCCCGTGGTGCCTTTCAGCGTCGCGAGCAACTCGGCCGCATCGGCATCGGCGATATCAATCAGATGCACCTTCGCCCCCTGGCGGACGAAGGCTTCGACGAAACCGGCACCGATACCGGACCCGCCGCCGGTGATCAGCACCCGCTTGTCCTTCAGGCTGGGATAAATGGCGTGGCTCATGTTCGGATCACTATTCGCTAAGGGCTGTATGAAAGGGGGGATCGCAGAAAAAGGCAGCGGTCAGATCAAGCCGCGACGCGCCAGATTGCGCATCAGGTCCGACAGGCCGAAATTCCAGGCTGGCGCCTCATCACAGCCGACAACCTTGTTGGTCAAGGTCCCCAGGCGCGGGCTGGTGATGGTCACAATGTCACCCTTCTTGTGGGTGAAGCCCTGACCGGGCGCATCGCGATCTTCAATCGGGGCGAACAGCGTGCCCATGAACAGGGCGAACCCATCTGGGTATTGGTGATGCTTGCCAATGGTCTGACCCACCAGATCCAGCGGATCACGGCTGATCAACGCCATGTTGGACCGGCCATTCAGGACAAAACCGTCCTCGCCCGTGACTGTCAGCCCCACTTCGGCATTGCGGACATCATCCAGGCTGAACGTGGCATCGAACAGGCGGATGAAGGGGCCCAGCGCGGTGGAGGCATTATTGTCCTTGGCCTTGGACAGCAGCAGCGCCGAACGCCCTTCAAAGTCACGAAGATTGACATCATTACCCAGCGTGGCGCCATGGACGCGGCCCCGCCCGTCACAGACCAGGGCCACTTCCGGTTCCGGATTGTTCCAGGCACTGTCGGAACGCACGCCGATATAAGCGCCCCAGCCTACGGCCGACAGGGTCGGGCCTTTGGTGAAGATTTCCGCATCCGGCCCGATCGCCACTTCCAGATATTGCGACCAGAGCCCGTCCGCCATCAGGGCCTGTTTCAATAAGGCAGCCTGTTCCGATCCCGGCTTCACGGCACGCAGATCGGTGCCGATCCGCTCGGACAGGGTGGCGCGAATCTCGTTTGCTTTGGCCGCATCGCCACGCGCCCGTTCCTCAATCACCCGTTCCAGGGCGGAGACCGCGAAGGTGACGCCAGCCGCCTTGATACAATGCAGATCAATGGGGGAGAGCAGGCGGGGCAGGCCGTCCCGTTTATCCGCAGCCCATTGCAGATCCACGCTGACAGCTTCCACCGGCCCCAGATCGCGACCACCTTCGGGCAAGGTGCCCGGCGTCAATTGGTTCAACAGATCGGAAATCGTGGGCGCCACAGCCGACAGATCAAACAGACGGCCATCATGGATCAGGACCGGCGTCGGACCATCCCCGAAATCCATACGGCCCAGGAAAGCGCCCTGGCGCCAATCATCGGGCAGGAAAGCGGGCGGGGCGGGGGTTTCGGTGGCGGTGGTCTGCACGTTCGGCATCTCCCAGGGGGTATTTTGTTCAGCGTAATATCACGAATTTGATAGCGGTAACAGGAGATGTTTTGTTTGAAAAGATATGTTTTGCACACAACGCCTCCGATCAGCCTGGCATCCATCCCTCATTCCAGACAGGTGGGTTAAGTATGGGAAGGATATATCGCCCACAGGAACCCGCAAAAAAGACCATCTTTATTGCTGCATTGCACAAATCAGTGATTTTGATGTTATGGTAGCCCTAACATTTTTATTGACTGTTCGGTTGTTTATCCGTTTAATGATTTTGTCGATGGTTTTCCGAAGATCGAGCTGACCTTCGACTTGAACTTCTCTGCAGTGTTTTACCCATGGCGGTTCACTTTTAACCGCCATGATGGCGATGTCGGTCATTTTCCCAACTGATCCGCATCGCCCATTCCCCAAGGGAAACTGCCGCCACCGGTTTGCGCCGGTGGCGATTTTTTGTCTGGTGGACGGCGTTGGGTGACGGTTCTATCCTTTGCCCTATGATACAGCGCCTCCTTCTCCCCATTCTGCTTGGCCTTGGTGCCATGATGTCGCCTGCGGTCGTTGCCGCTGATCCCGCTGCCATGGCCTTGACGCCGGCGCCGGGAGAGGCGGAACCAATTGGCAGCTATGCCAATGGCTGTATCCGGGGGGCACAGGCCTTGCCGGCGGAAGGACCGGGCTTCCAGGTGATGAACCTGTCGCGTCGGCGTAATTTCGGCCATCCCGATCTCTTGAATTATCTCAGTAGCCTTGCCACCAGCGTCCAATCAGAAGGGTTGGGGCGGATCGCGATTGGTGATCTTGGCATGGTGCGCGGTGGGCGCATGGTGACCGGCCATGCCAGCCATCAATCCGGCCTGGATGCTGATATCTGGTTTGTACTGGACCTGCCCGATCTGCCCCATGCGGCGCGGGAGCGGGAAGATTTCGCCACCATGGTCAATCCCACCACCCGGCGCGTGTATCCTGACCGCTTCGGCCCGGCCCAGGTGCGGCTGGTGAAGCTGGCCGCGCAGGACCAACGGGTGACGCGAATCTTCGTCAACCCCGCCATCAAGCTGGCTTTATGTCAGGCAGAGGGGCAGGGCGATCGGGAATGGTTGCGCAAGGTGCGCCCCTGGTTCGGCCATGCTGCCCATCTCCATGTCCGTCTGGCCTGTCCGGCGGATGCGCCCGCCTGCATCCCGCAAGAGGCACCGCCACCGGGCGATGGTTGTGACGCCGAGTTGATGAGTTGGTTCGATCCGCCACCACCCGCCAGCAACCAGCCCCCGCCGGCACCACCCCCGCCGCCTGCGGCCTGTCTGGCGCTTTTTGCGGAGTGACCAAGGCGCGCCCCGGCGGGCAGGGCGCGCAAATTGTCATCTCCCCTTAATGAAAATGACATGAGGGCGGCTTAACCCACACAGGTCTTTCCGTTAAGTGGGTATCATGTGATGCGCAAAATCGTGACGCTTGCCTTCTGTGGCCTGGCAACCTCCCTCATTGCATTGTCGATAGTGCCCGCCCAGGCCGCCGCGACGAAGGCCGCAGCGCCAGCACCCGGCGGACGTTATGCGCCGAAGGGCTGGGCTGATCGGATTGTCCTGGCGCCGGGGGCCAATGCCGCGACCGAGATGGGCGTTGCCTGGCGCACCGATACACGCCAGACGGAAGCCGTGGCCGAAATCGTACAGGATATTGACGGCCCCCTGCTGGCCCATGGTGCCCGCCGCGTGACAGGCACGACGGAGACGGTGACGGCGGAAAATGGTGCGGCGCATCACCATCATGTCACCTTTACCGGCCTGTCGCCGGCCACCCGCTATGTCTATCGCGTCAAGGGCGTGGATGGGTGGAGCGAGTGGGTCCCCTTCACCACGGCCGCCAGCCAGCCGGCACCATTCCGCTTCGTTTATTTCGGCGACACCCAGGACGATATTCTGGAGATCGGTTCCCGCGTGATCCGGTCCGCTTTCCAGGCCGCCGGCCCTGTGGCGCTGGCCGTCCATGCCGGGGATCAGGTCTCCCAGCGGGAGAAGAAGGCCCATGATGATGAATATGGGGAATGGGCGGAAGCCGGGGGACCCGCTTTCCGGATGATCCCGCAGCTTGTCGCCGCCGGTAACCATGAATATCAGGATGCTACCACGCCGGACGGCAAGGAAAGCCGGGTCCTCAGCACCTTGTGGGCGCATTATACCCTGCCCGGCAACGGCGCGCCGTCGGTGAAGCGCACGACCTATTTCGTGGATTATCAGGATGTGCGTTTCGTCGTGCTGGACGGCACATCCGCCATTGATCTGGGGACGCTGGAGGATCAGACGCGCTGGCTGGAACAGACCCTGGCCGCCAGCAAGGCGCGCTGGAACATCATCGTCATGCATCAGCCCGCCTATACCTGCGCCCGCCCGGACGATATCGAACCGGTGAAAAGCACCTGGACGCCGATCTTCAGCAAATACAAGGTCGATCTGGTGCTGCAAGGCCATGATCATTGCTATAGCCGCATCTCCCATCCCGACGGGGCGGCTGCTTCCCATGCCGCCACCAAGGCCGGAAGCCCCATTGGTCCTGTCTATATGGTTTCCGTCGTCGGTTCCAAAATGTATGGGCTGAACGACCGTGCCAGCACCCAGCCGGTTCGGGTGGCAGAAAATACCGAGCTTTACCAGATGGTTGATGTCAGTGCCGATCGTCTGGCCGTGCGGGCTTATACCGCCACCGGCAACCTCTATGATGCGTTTGCCATCGTGCGCGGCCAGGATGGGCGCAATCGGTTGGAGGAGAGCCGCGAGCCGCTGCTGCCGACGCGGAAATGCGATGGCAAGAACGGTCCGGACAACCGGCCCTGTTCGGCGCGCGGCAAATAAGGGCAGGGGTCAGGAGGGCAGGCTATTCGCCGCCAATTGGCGGAAGTCTGCCACTTGATCCGCAATCCATTCAGTGTCCCTTCCCAATTCGGCAGCCAGGATGGTGGCGACCGCCGGTGCAGCCTCCGCCGCTGCCCTGGCATCCAGCAGCAGGGCGCGGGTCCGGCGGGACAATACATCTTCCACCGTCCGGGCCATCAGGTGCCGTGCCGCATAGGCGGCCTCCCCCAGCGCATAAGGCAGGTTGGGGTGCATTGGCTGCGCCCAACCGGGCTGTTCGGCCAGAACGGCGCGCACGGCGTCTGCGTCCGCGCCATAAGCGCCCAGGGGATCGGCGGGATCGGCCTTATCCACCCAGCCATGCAGGTGCAGCGGTTGGGTCGGGCAGGGGACGGATGCCAGACCGGCAATGGCAGCGGCGGCATCCACCGTCTGTTCCGCCATTTCCCGATATGTTGTCCACTTGCCGCCCGTAATAGTGACCAGCCCGCTTTCCGCGATCAGCAGCGTATGGTCGCGCGCCAGTGCTGCGGTCGCCTGTTCATCGCTGCTGCGCACCAGCGGCCTTATACCGGTGAAGATGGACAGGATATCGGCCCTCACCGGCGCCCGACGCAGATAATGGGCGGCATGGGCCAGCAGAAAGTCGATTTCCTGTTCCTGGGCCTTGGGCTCCAGGCTGGCGACGTCAATCGCCGTATCCGTGGTGCCCACCAGCGTGCGCCCCAGCCAGGGCAGGATGAACAGCACGCGGCCATCCCTGGTTTTCGGGATCAGGATGGCATCGTCGCCCGCCAGGAAAGACCGGTCCAGCACCAGATGCACGCCCTGGGACAGGGACAAGCCATCCGGTTGGTCTGGCCGGTCCATATGGCGAATATCGTCAGTGAAAATGCCGGTGGCATTGATCACGGCGCGGGCTTGGATTTCATAGGTGCGCCCACTTTCCATATCGGTGGCATGGGCGCCTTTCACCTTGCCGTCCCGCTTCACCAGACCGGTCACCCGCAGATAGTTCAGCAGGGTGGCGCCTTGGGCGGCTGCACTTTGGGCGATGGCCAGCGCCAGCCGGCTATCATCGAACTGCCCATCATAATAAAGGATGCCCCCGCACAGCCCCTGGTCATTGATGGTGGGCAGGCGCTGCTTGACCGCCGCCTTGGACAGAAGGCGGGACCGGCCCAACCCCAGCCGCCCGGCCAGCAGATCGTATGCCAGCAGCCCCACGCCATAGAAACCCAGTTCCCACCAGCGATAGCAGGGAACGATGAAGCCCTGGCGGTGCGTGACCTGCGGCGCATTGCCCAGCAGGCGCCCCCGCTCATGCAGGGCATGGCGCACCAGATGGATATTGCCCTGCGCCAGATAGCGCACCCCGCCATGGACCAGCTTGGTAGAGCGGGAGGAGGTACCCTTGGCGAAATCATGCCCCTCCAGCAGCAGGGTACGATAGCCGCGTGCCGCTGCATCCAGGGCAATCCCCAACCCGGTGGCGCCGCCGCCAATCACCAGCAGGTCCCATTCCGCTGTCTTTTCCAGCCGGTCCAGCCCGGTGGCGCGATCCAGCAGCTTCATGCTTTCATCCCGTGCGGTTCTTTCCATCAATCCAGCGCCCAGCCGCGTGCCTGTTCCAGCGCACGGGTCCAGCGTTGGTAAAGCCGGTCACGTTCGGCTGGCGCCATGCTAGGTTCAAACCGTTTGGCAAGCTTCCAGGTGCTGCGGATTTCCGCCCGGCTTTGCCAGAAGCCGGTGGCCAGCCCAGCCAGATAAGCGGCGCCCAGCGCCGTCGTCTCCGCGATCTGCGGCACCTCTACCGGGACATCCAGCAGATCGGCCTGGAACTGCATCAGAAAATCATTGCCCACCGCCCCACCATCGGCCCGCAGCTCCGTCAGGGCGATGCCGGTCTGGGCCTCAATCGCGCGCACGACATCGCGGGTCTGATAGGCCATGGCCTCCAAGGCGGCGCGGGCCAGATGGGCCCGACTGGTGCCGCGCGTCAGCCCGGCAATCATGCCGCGGGCATATGGATCCCAGTGCGGGGCCCCCAGGCCGGTCAGGGCAGGGACGAAATAGACGCCATCATTATCGGAAAGCGAACGGGCCAGCGCCTCTGTTTCCGCTGCCGAGGCGATCAGCCCCAGCCCGTCGCGCAGCCATTGCACGGCCGCACCGGTCACAAAGATCGCGCCTTCCAGCGCATGTTCCAGCGGCTGATCCCCAATCCGCCAGGCCACGGTCGACAAAAGCGGCCCCGGATCGCGCAGGGTCTGTGTCCCCGTATGCATCAGCAGGAAGGAGCCGGTGCCATAGGTATTCTTCGCCAGACCCGGCCCGTGGCAGGCTTGGCCGAACAAAGCCGCCTGCTGATCCCCCGCCACCCCGGCGATGGGAATGCCGGCAACGCCTAAAAAGCCCGATTCCACTGTATAACCCAGGATGCCGGAAGAACTGGCGATTTGGGGCAGGGCACAGGCCGGCACGCCCATCATCGCCAACAACGTATCATCCCAGCAGCCAGTATGGATATCGAAGAGCTGGGTGCGGGCGGCGTTGGATGGATCGGTCACATGAAGGGCGCCGCCGGTCAGGTTCCAGATCAGCCAGCTATCAATGGTGCCGAACAGGATGTCTCCCTTTTCCGCGCCCTCGCGCAGGCCAGGCACATTCTCCAGCAGCCAGCGCATTTTTGTGGCGGAAAAATAGGGATCGACGACAAGCCCCGTCTTTTCCCGGATCATGGCGGTAATGGCGGGGTCTGCGCGCAACGTATCGCAAAAGGCCGCCGTGCGCCGGTCCTGCCAAACAATGGCGCGGTGAACCGGCTGTCCCGTGTGGCGATTCCAGGCCATCACGGTTTCGCGCTGGTTGGTAATGCCGATGGCCCGGAGTGATTCTGGCCGCAGCTTGGCGGCGCGCAGGGCCTGGGCCACTGTTTCCAGCGTTACCCGCCAGATTTCCAGCCCATCATGTTCCACCCAGCCGGCCTGCGGATAATATTGGGGGAATTCCGCATAGGCGCGACCGGCAATATGGGTTTCCCGGTCGAAGATGATGACGGTTGTGCCGGTCGTGCCCTGGTCGATGGCCAGGATATGATCGCTCATGCCTGCAATCCCTTGCGGATTTTCCCCGTCCCGGATGATTACCGGTGATGGGGGAGAGCTTACCCGCTGGCCCGACAGGCATGACAGGGGAATTTTCCGTCCCGGCGGTCTCAATCCCGGTCAGCCAGCCATCAACCCCAGATGCTCAATGAGGATCATAGTCCCAAGACCGATCAGGGCAACGCCCCCCAAAATTTCTACCACACTGCCAAAGCGCACCCCGACCATGCGACCGATCATCATACCGGTGGTGGCCATGATGAAGGTGGCGAAACCGATGGAAAGGGCGATGACCAGGATATCAACCTCCAGGAAGGCAAGGCCAACACCAACGGCAGCGGCATCAATGCTGGTACCCACGGCAGTGGCGATCAGGGCCAGGATGCCGCGTTTTCCACTTGGCTGGTCCTCTTCCTCTTCTCCCCGGGTGGCGGCTTCCCACACCATACGGCCCCCGACAATGACCAGCAGGCAGAAGGCGATCCAGTGATCGACCTCTTCCACCAGATCGGCGGCGATCAAGCCCAGGGACCAACCAACCAGTGGCGTAATCGCTTCAATAATCCCGAAGACAAGGCCGCCTTTAACGGCGGCAGCGAATTTGGGTTTTTGCACCGCGCCACGCCCGATGGCAGCGGCGAAGGCATCAGCGGACATGCTGAGCGACAGGATGGCGATGGATGCGGGGGTCATCACAAATATCCGCCGGACACACAAAAACAGCGCCCTCACACGTCCGGCCGGTACGGACGATGAAGCACGCTGGTCTTGCTAGGCAGATCACAAGAACTGCTGACCGTGCCATGTCCCTTGAAGCCATAAGAGACAAGTATGTTGACACGATCCCGGTCAGGCGCCGGAAGCTACTCCCCAACGGGCGGCTGGATAAACCGGATGCTGCGCTGCGTCAAGTAAGGAATATAGGTTTTAAATCCCCATGATTTTTCCTGCAACTCTTTCTGGAAGCGAAGGTGCAAGACCAGGCAGATCCTGTCCTGAAGCATCATGCGAAGGAAAGTTCCCGCATCCCCTTGCCCGGATGAGGGCAAGATTGTATCCGTCACAATTATTTACCGGCCGCATCGGCCGACAGGACGCATCGGAAAGGGGCGGATCGGCCCATGAGATCATCGCAGGGGATGTCCCGGCAGGACGCCCGCACCTTGTCGCTGGCGGCCCTTGGGGGTGCGCTGGAATTTTATGATTTCATTATTTTCGTCTATTTCGCCACGGTTGTCGGTGCGCTGTTCTTTCCGCCTGAACTGCCGGATTGGATGAAGCAGCTTCAGACCTTCGGGGTGTTCGCAGCGGGGTATCTGGCACGACCGCTGGGTGGGATTGTCATGGCCCATTTCGGTGACCGGCTGGGTCGCAAGCGCATGTTCACCTTTTCCATCCTGCTGATGGCGCTCTCCACCCTGGGGATGGGCATGCTGCCCACCTATGCCAATATCGGTCTGGCGGCGCCGATATTGCTGCTTCTGCTGCGCGTTCTACAGGGTGCGGCGATTGGCGGCGAGGTGCCGGGCGCCTGGGTCTTCGTGTCCGAACATGTCCCGGCCAACCGGATCGGTCTGGCTTGCGGCACGGTTACGGCCGGCTTGACCCTGGGCATCCTGCTGGGCTCCCTGATGGCGACCGGCCTGAACCTGATCTTCACCCCACAGGAAGTGCTGGATTGGGCATGGCGCATCCCGTTCCTGGCCGGCGGAATATTCGGCCTGTTCTCGGTTTATCTGCGGCGCTGGCTGGAGGAGACACCCGTCTTCCGCTCCCTGCAGCAACGTAAGGAATTATCAGCCGAATTGCCATTACGCATCGTGGCGCGCGACCATCGGGCAGCAATTATCCTGTCCATGGTGCTGACGGGGCTTTTGTCGGCGGGGATCATCGTCATTGTCTTGATGACCCCTTCCATCCTGCAAAAGTTCTATGGATTTACCGCCGCCGTGGCCCTGCAGGCAAACAGCGTGGCGACCCTGTTCCTGACAATCGGCTGTGTGTTGGCGGGCTATAGTATCGACCGGCTGGGAGGCGGGCGCTTCTTCGCGCTGGCCAGCCCGCTGCTGGGCGGAACCGCCTTTTTGCTTTTCACGGGCGTAGCGGCAGACCCTTCCTGGCTCTACCCATTGTCGGCATTGTCCGGGTTGAGCGTGGGCATTGTCGGTGCGGTGCCCTTCGTGATGGTCCAGGCATTTCCGGCTGCCATCCGCTTCACGGGCCTGTCCTTCTCCTACAATGTCGCTTATGCGGTGTTCGGCGGCCTGACCCCGATCGCCGTGACGCTGCTGCTGCAGCTCAGCCCCTTGGCGCCAGCATATTATGTCATGGCGTTCAGTGCGGCCGGATTTGGGGTGGGGCTGTACCTCCTCGGCCGCAAGCATCACGAGGCCCGGGCAGGGGGGCAGGATTGATCAGCGATAATCCTGCAGCTTGGTTACCCGCAGGCCGCGTACCCCGTGACGTTCCACCATGTTCTGCCAGGAGGAAAATTCCTCCTGTGACAGGTTATACCGTCGGCAGGCTTCCTCGGCACTCAACAGGCCAGCACGGACGCCTGCCACCACCTCTGCCTTGCGGCGCATAACCCAGCGCTGGGTATCAGCAGGCGGAAGGTCGGCCAGGGTCATCTTTGCCGGCTTTGGGCGGTTGCGGCCTGTGGTGGGTTCCGGCTGGCGGCTCGCGCTGGCAGGAAAGGACGTCATGATCGGAAGGCGCTCCCATACGATAAGATTACCTCTATCGTTAAGGGCCTGCCGTTAAAAAGTGATGAAGGACCAACCGGTCATTTGATCGACAACACATTCCCCATGGTGATGGGAAGATTGCCGATCATGAGGTAGGGCTCGCTTGCCGTCAGATCGACGCCCGTCACCTTGCCGAAAGCCAGCACAACGCTGTTCAGCTTTTCACCATTCGCATCGGTCGCCTTGACGTTGGCAACATAAGTGCCGTCCTCCACCTTCTTGCCGGCGTCGTCCGTCCCGTCCCATTTCAATTCATGCGTCCCGGCTGACTTTGGCAGGGCCAGAGTGCGGATAACCTTGTTGGTTTTGGCATCGGTGATTTCCACCACAGCTTCGGTTGGTGCCATGTCCAGCGACACGGTCATCTCGGCACTGCCATCCTGAAGCGGGATACCGTTGCTTTGAATTTCCACTGTTTTGCCCAGGTAACCCAGCGCCTGGTTGGGCTGCCCGTTATTCACCGACGCAATCAGGTCATCCAGCTTCTTGTTGGATGATATCTGCTGTTCGACCTGGGAGAACTGGACGAGCTGATTGGTGAACTCCGCCGAATCCTGCGGCTGGAGAGGGTCCTGGTTCTTCAACTGGGCCGTCAGCAGCCGCAGGAAGGTTTCGTAATTCTGCGACAGATCAGCAAGGGAATTGATAGACCCGGTGCCGCTGCCCGTCTGGGTATTGCTGGTGTTGGAGATACCGGAAACAGACATGGCTGTGACCTTCCCTGTTATACGCCTGATCAGATCCGAACATCCACCCGTCCCGGTTCCAGAACCGGTCTATAGGCAGCACTTGCCGGGGTCTCATCTTCTGGCTGAACAGAAGCAGTTTTCGTGCCAGAGCGACCTTCTTCCTGCTGGCGATCATTGCCGCGCTGGGCCTGGTCGCCCGGATCGCGCAGAGAGAAGGACAAACCGCCCTGATCCATTTCCAATCCGGCTTCCTGCAAGGACCGCTCCAGCGACTTCGAATCTTTTTGCAGAAGCTCTAGTGTCTGGGCGCTATCGGCAGTTACCTTGGCCCGGAGCTTGCCTTCCGACCCAAAATCAAGCTGAACGTCAATCCGCCCCAGATCCAGCGGGCGAAGTTGGATGGAAAGCCGGTCTTGTCCTTCCTGGACGGCGCGCTGCACCTGGACCGCTATCTGATGCGGCGGCGGAGGTGGGGCGCCAGCTCGCCCTGTGCCAGTACTCTGGCGCAGATGCTGGGCGAAATCCGTCCCCTGTACCTTGGTATCCCCCAGCGCCTGTCCGCTGGTTGCGGCCAGATCACCGCCATTGCCGGTCGTCAGCGCGGCGTCGGGATGGCTGTCGGCGGACAATTCACTGCCAGAGCCACCCGAAGTGGCGGCCACCGCGCGGGAGAGAAGATTGTCGGCAACCGACGGCGTGCGGACCATAGACACCATGTCAGGGGCAGGACGCGGCGCCTGGAACGGGGTCACCATCTGCCCGGCAATTTGTGCCGCTCCATCCTCGGCATTTGTGGCCTCACGGCCTATATGTTTGGGGGCCAGCATCCGCTTGTTGGTTTCATCCTCACTCGGCTGGACTGCGTCCTGGGCTGAGAAATCTTCAGCCGCGGCTACGCTGTCAGCAGCACTATCATCCGCTTTGGCAGCTGTGCTTGGCACATTCGCGGCCCTGGCAGCCGGCCCATGACCGGGAAGGGGGGCTGGTTTGACCGGCATTTCCGATGGCGTAGTAGAGGCAGCGGGGGCTGTCGGATCGTCTGGCGGCGCCACTTCAGTGCTTTCCGACGGCACGGTTCCAATTCCAGCCGATACCATTTCAATGCCTTTTGAAGGCACGGTTCCAGTCCCGGCCTTTTTTTCCACTGCCACCTGGGGGGCAAGGCCCGCTTGCGGCTGGGGAGCAGGAGAGGGAGCGGCTGGTGTCGCCACGTTGGCCATGGGACCATTAGCGTTCTGCTTTTCAACAGGCGCTCCTTTAGCAGCCGGATGGTCGGCTATCTGCGCGGTCCCGTCCACTTTTACGGCGTCCCCGGCCGCAACCATTGTCTGGCGCGGCGGAGTTTCCACCGTCACGGCTGTCGCTCCACCTTGTTTGGCGGACACATCGGCCGCCATGGTCGCGGCGGTCATAAGGGTGTCAGACTTGGTAACGGCAACAGCATCCGACGCTATATCCGTACCCGCCTGCGCATTCAAAGCCAGGGTGGAGACGGCCTGCATCGCCTGCGCCTTGACATCACTGACCGGCACCATGCCCGCAGGCAAGGTTATGGCACCCGGTTGTCCGCGTCCTGTGGCACCGTTCCACTCAGCGGCTGGCGTTTCCCCGGCTGTCCGGCCACTGCTTCCGGGAAAATCGCGGATAATCGGCATTGGCGGCATCATGCTGCCGGCCTGCCCCCCTTGCGGCCCTTCTCCCGCCAGGGGGAGGGCAAGGGGGATCACCGGGGCGGGCCGGCTGGGTGCCATCGTCGGGGTAGACGGCGTAGCCATTGTTCCGGCTGTGGGCAGATCTTCATTCATGCCCAGGGACATCGCCAAGGAGGATGCCTCCGTCGCATCCCCACCCGAAGGAAGCCCGAACCGCGTCAGGGGTGCGGCTTCAACGGGCATGGCAACGGCTTCAGGGAGGGGAGCGGCGACTATGGCCGCATCATCACTGTCCGGACCCGCCGCTTCACCGGTCGCGCCTTCGGCGTTCCCTTCGCCATCATCACTCAGAGCTCCGGCCAGATTGCCCGTCTGGCCCATCATGGTCGATAATTCGTCGAGAAAGGCAGCGACTTCAGAGGTCAGGGCCGGTGTTCCCGCCTGTTCTGTCTGCGGCAGCAGATTGATGCCCATCAGGCCCCAACGCTGTTCCCGCCCGCCCATCTGTGCCTTGTCCTGTCGGGCACCATCCCCGCCGGCCTTGGCAGCGGTGCGGCCAGCATCCAGGGTCAGGAAATTGGTCAGCAGCCGGTCGAATTTCTCGCCGGCCTCGCCTCCCTCCATCTCCGCCAGGAGAGGCAAACCCTTGGTCGCACCGTTACCGGCCTGTGTCGCCCCATTTCGCTGGGAGAGGAGGTTTGCAATGTCCATGGCGGGAAATCCTGCACTTGAAGCCTGTCCGGCTGATGCATCGTCCGTGCCAAGAAAAGCGCATGATTTTCCGGGGATTTCTGTCCATTGGCCCTGTTGCAGTTCCTGCCCCCTGGCAGTTCCTGCCGTCACCCCGGCAAGCCTTGCCGGGGTGACGGCAGAAGGGGCGGAAAGCAAAAGGCGCGACCAACAGGCCGCGCCTTTTCACAGGACCGCTAGGGCCCGTTAGAGCTTGTAATTCACAGATGTGCTGGGCGCTGTCTTGCGGGCATAGGCGGCGGGCATCACTGTACCGCCGCGTCTTGTATAAGCTCCATCCTCGGCCCTGGCCCGGTTCACCGCCCCGACCATGGTGTTGACCATGGATTGGGTAACCTGGGTCGCAGCGCGGACCAGCCGGGCATGGACAAGGGTGGCGTCGACAAAAGCATCTGACCGTTCACGCAGGCGCTGTCGCCCTGCCTCATCCAGCGCCGTCAGGGCGGTGGGGTCGGCGCGTATCGATCTTACACAATCCTCGTAAGTGCGCACGAGAAGGGGCTTCTGTTCCGCCACATGTCCCAAGGCCGGGATGTTATGGTCCAGGATCGCCTTGTTCTCCACCTCATAGAGACTGGTCAGGCGTTCCATGGCTTCGATCAGCGCATCCGTCCGGTTTTCTGCTGTCATGCCCCCTCCTTTTTCTGCGCATCTTCCTGCATACGCAGCATCTCGCGCTTGATTTCGTCGGCAATGCCCAGCCCGCCCGCACGGGCGACCTGCTTGCCATATTCTTCGACCATCATCCCACGCCAAGTATCTTCCGCCTGGCCACCGCCAAACGTGCTGTCCGTCTCCACGCCCTGCCACATATGGGACAGCATCTGGGAGATGAAGACAGCCTCGAAATCCTGGGCGGATTTGTCCAACTGGTGGGGGTCAACATTGCCCCCGCTGGCATTGCGGCGGGGGAAGCCACCGGCCTGGGCCAGGGCCTGGGTGTCAAAGCCGGGAGGGGGCAGCTTGAAATCGCTCATCACATCACCTCGATCTCGGCTTGCAGGGCGCCTGCGGCCTTGATGGATTGCAGGATGGAGATCATATCACGCGGCCCGATACCCAGGGCATTCAGGTTATGCACCAGTTCCTGAAGGGACACGCCGGAGGGCATGACGGCCAGCTTACGATCAGCCCCTTCATCAACCTGGATGTCGGTACGCGGCACTACAGCAGTCTGTCCACCCTGGCTCAGCGGGCCGGGCTGGGAAACTTGCGGGGTTTCAGTGATGCGGATGGTCAGGTTGCCCTGGGCAATGGCGACGGTGCTGATCCGCACATTCTCACCCATCACAATGACGCCGGACGCCTCGTCGATCACCACGCGCGCCGGCTGGTCGGGCACGACGGGAAGCTGCTCCACGTCCCGGATGAAACTGACCAGATCGGCCTTGCGAGCGGCGGGAACATCAATCATCACCGCTGCCGGATCGATGGCACGGGCGGCACGGGCACCGAATTGCTTGTTGATGGCTTCCGCCATACGCATGGCCGTTGTGAAGTCCGGGTTGCGCAGGGCAAGCCGCAGATAGGGCATGTCGGCCAGCCGGAAATCTATTTCCCGTTCAACGATGGCCCCACCGGCGATACGGCCATTGGTGGGAACACCCCGCGTGACAGAGGCCGCCGCACCCTGAGCAGAGAAGCCACCGACCGCAACCGCACCCTGGGCAACGGCATAAACCTCCCCGTCCGCACCCAGCAGCGGTGTCACCAGCAAGGTGCCGCCCAACAGGTTCTTGGCGTCGGCCATGGCGGCGACGCTCACATCAATCCGGGTGCCCTGGGCGCTGAACGGCGGAAGGGTGGCCGTGACCATGACAGCCGCCACATTCTTGGTACGAAGGGTCTGCCCACGGATATTGACGCCCAGCCGCTCCAGCATGCCGATCAGGCTCTGTTCGGTGAAAGGCGAATTGTTGATCGTATCGCCCGTGCCGTTCAAGCCGACCACAAGACCGTAGCCGATCAGCATATTGTCTCGCACCCCTTCGACATCGGCGATGTCCTTGATCCGGCTTTGGGCCTGGGCGGCCTGTGGTGCCAGCATCAGCAAAGCGGCCAGCAGCAGCGCCAGAAGGCGGACGGAACGGATAAGGCGGGGGGCGGGAGTCGTCACCATGGCGGTCGATCCGATTCTACAACAAGTCTTCCGGTTCAACGGGCATTTTGCGCCCTTTATGCGGAATTATGGTATGCGAGTTTCATGCCAATGGCGCTTTTCCGCCAGTTGGCCTGGCAGGGCAGGGCAGGGAACGCCGCCTTTTACCCGGTGCGAGCGGATAGGGGCAAAAATTGCCCTAGGTATCGGGCTCTGGCGGATGGTACCAATGATGGCAGCATGTCAGCCTTTCCTTATCGGTTGGAAAGGCATGTTTTCCGTGATGGGATTGTTGCCACGGCCATGAAGATTGAGGGTCCAGGTTCCACCCGCCCCGGACAGGTACGCAAGACGACGCAGCGTAGCGGCAGCGGCGAATTCATGCGCCACCTGCAGGATGGTGAGGAAGAGGGCGGCGCCCGTGTCTCCGGCTCCCAGACGGCCGGCGGGATCAACCCGTTATTCGCCTTGCAGGAGGTGGATGATGCACTTTCCGGCAAGCGCCGTCGTGCCACGGCCCGGGCGGAAGATATCCTGGACCGGCTCGAGGAATTGCGCCTCGGCCTGCTGACCGGCAGCTTCCCTGTGGAAAAGCTGCATGAACTCGTGCGCACCATCCAGGCACGGCGGGAAAATGTCGAAGATCCCCGCCTTCAGGAATTGCTGGATGAAATCGACCTGCGGGCGCAGGTGGAAATCGCGAAGCTCACGCCGGGCCCCTGACCGGTCCCCAGAACAAAATCATGCAGCGGTGCGGGATGTTTCTACCGCGCCTTTGCGGCCATTCGTCTTAGCCGTGCGGCCATCGGACATAAGCCCTTGTTTTTTGGACCCTGAGAGAATTTAAAAGCTGTGCGCAGGAATGTTGCGGGCGCCTTTGCGTCTCCATATACTCCGCCGCGTTTCGAGGCCCAGGATCGGACCGCTGAAGATGTCGTCATCATCGTTGCCTCTGCTGCCCACCGGTTATCGTCCTTCGGAAGACGAAGAATATATGAACCCGGTGATGAAGCAGTATTTCCGCCAGAAACTGTTGCAGTGGCGTGCTGAGCTGCTTCGGGAATCCACCGAGACTTTGCAAAGCCTCCATGATGATGGCGGCCTGCAAGAGCCTGATATCGCTGACCGTGCCACATTGGAAACGGACCGCGCGCTGGAACTGCGTACCCGTGACCGGGAACGTAAGCTGATCTCCAAGATCGACAGCGCCCTGGAACGCATTGCCAATGATGAATATGGCTATTGCGAGGAAACCGGGGAGCCTATCGGCGTCCGCCGGCTGGAGGCCCGCCCCATCGCGACGCTGAGCCTGGAAGCCCAGGAACGGCACGAGCGGATGGAGCGCACCCATCGCGACGATTGATACGGCGTTCAATGTCCGGTGATCGGTTAAGGTCACCGGACGGAGTTGAGACGCATGCCTGACGGTTAAGTCAGGAAAAGCCCTGGATATTGGCCTCCTGGCCATTATCCAGGGCTTTTTCTTTTCCAACAGCGCCATCCGAAGCGACAGGTGATACACGTGTCCGTAAATTCTGACCTGCCAGCATTTACTGACTTCGGCGTGATGGGCCGCCGCCGCGCCGACCGGCGCGGATACCGAGCCCAAGATTTCTCGACCTTGGTATGATTCCGTTGAAATTTGGTGATCTGAAAAGCCTGCGCCCTTATGCATTTTGTCGTCGGAATGGACAACGCTATTCTTGATTGTTTAAAAATCACCTCTTTAAAACTCTTACGTTTAAAGCTACTCTCTTTGCTGCCCGCATGCTTTGGCGCGTGGGTCAGCAAAATGGTGTCGGATGAAAGTCAGGCTGTTGACGATAGTCGCGCTTCTGGCATCCCTGACGGCTGCCTTCGCGACGGTGCAAGTGGAAGGGCAACCTGTCCGCGGTCCTGACCGTATTTTGAATATTGGTATGGGGGCGGAGCTTGATACCCTTGATCCCCATCGCAGTACCCGCCTATCCGCCTCCTGGATTCTGCTTAATATCTGCGAAGGGCTGACCGCCTATGGGCCTGACGGGGTGGCTGGACCAGGGGTGGCAGAGCGCTGGACGGTCACCGATGACGGACTGTTCTGGACATTCCATCTGCGGCCTGATGCCCGCTGGGCTGATGGCACATCGGTAGCTGCATCTGATTTTGTTGAAAGCTGGCGCCGTCTGGTTGATCCCGCAACCGCTGCCAGCTTTGCCAACCTGCTGTCGGCGGTGGAGAACGTGCCTGCCATCCTTCGGGGAGAGATGGGCACACAGGCCCTTGGGGTGCAGGCGGCGGATGCCCGGACCCTGCATGTCCGGCTATGGCGGCCCGCACCGGACCTTCCGGACCTACTGGCGCTGCCCTTCGCCTTGCCGCTGCATCCGGCGGCCAGGGTCCATTTTCCCCGCGCCGGTGCCCTTATCTGCAACGGCCCTTACCGGCTGGCCGAACATCGTCTGCAGGAAGCTTATTTCCTGGAGCCAAATGACCATCATCCAGTTGCCCGCACTTTGGGCATCTCCCACATCCACCTGCATGTGACGGAGGATGCGGACGCTGAACTGAAGCGGTTCCGCGCTGGTGATCTTGATGTCACCTATACGCTTCCTGCGTCGCAGCTCGCCTTTGCCGCCCGGGAAATGCCAGAGAGCCTTCGTATCGATCCGGCTGCAGGGCTCAGCTATATCCAGATCAATATGGCGGCGGGTCCGCTGGCCGGACGCGGCGATCTGCGACGGGCACTGGCTTTGGCGCTTGACCGGTCGGCGATTGCCGGGCTGCTGGGCAATGTTCCACGCCCGGCCTTGTCCCTGATCCCGATCGGCCTTGCCGGTTATACGCCGCCGGTCCTACCTGATCCCCCGCAGCAGCAGCGCGATGCGGAGGCCCAGGCCCTGATGGCCGCTGCCGGGTATGGTCCGCAGACCCCCCTGCGGCTGACCATCCTGCACACGCGCAATGAAACGACGCGCCATGCCGTCATTGCAGCTTCCGCGATGTGGAAGAAAAAGCTGGGGGTTGAAACCACCATCGAGGTGCAGGAGGCCCGCGTCCTGGCCGACCGGGTCCGGACCGGTGCCTTCGGCGATATGGTGGTGCGGTCATGGGTGTCCCCGACGCTCATGTATGCGGCGGAGATCCTTCGTCCCGGTGGGGCCGGTGGCCTGCGGTACGATGATCCGGAACTGGTTGCCTTGGTCACAGCGCTGGATGGCGCCGTGACCGTGGAAGCACAGCAGGTCGCCCTGTCAAAATTGGACACCTATTTATGCAACCAAGGCGCGCTGATCCCTATTTTGTTTGGTGCCACGATGCGTCTTGTGAGTCCGAGCGTTTCCGGCTGGAACGGAAACATCCGTGACACTCACATATTCAAATATATTAAATGGCGATGATATTATTCTAGTATATTTCTCCATGAGTGATTTTTTTGATTCCATATAAATTATGAAAATTTATGTAGTTGAGTTAACTTTTCGTGAATCCCGTTGCGAGTGTGTCTCTGTTCGGTTATTTTGGGTTGCGTTTGGTCCACAGATCTTCAAACAAGAGGTGAAACATGTTGTACGATGCCATTCTGGCGGCGCTGGGGCGTGCGATTAAGGATCCCTCCTACCGGGCAAAATTGCTCGCAGACCCGAGCGCCACCCTGAAGGCGGATGGGACTGACATCGGCAATGCCGTTGTCAGCCTGGAGTGGGTTGAGTCGACCAACTGCCTGAACGTGCATGTTGCCAATGCCGGTGCAGACTGGAGCGGCGCCATCCTTCTCAAGCTTGAGAAGTAAGCCTCTGCGGAAGGGCGCACGGCGGTGTCGTGCGCCCTTCCGCGGTTGGTTCAGAATCATGGGTCCAATATTCAACGGACGAATAATCGATGTGGACGTTTCCGGCGCCGCTCTGTGTCTTTGTGCGGGCCACCATACGGCGTGAGAAATATTCAGACTTCAAGGATCTGGCGCGTCAGGTCGCTTTTGCTTACCAGCAACATCCGTCGCGGATGGAATGGAGCGCCTATGCCACGGTCGCCGGCCCGTCCTTGGGTGTCTATATCATCATTCCGCTCGACCGGCTGGGCGCCATGGACCAGATGCTGTCGCTCGACCGCGTCATGACGGATGTCTATGGCAGCGATGGGGTGGTGAAGCTCCGGGATTTCCAGGGCTGTGTCCTGGATATGAATACATCCGTCCTGAACCGGATCGATCTTGGCCTGTCGATGCCGCCCTCGCGTGAGCAGCCGGCCGAGTATCTCTATTATGTCGATCTCAAGGTCGCGCCCAGCGGGGCGGGGCAGTTTTTAAACGGTGTGCGCCGTGTCGCTGCTGTGATGCCAGGCGGCCCTTTCACCCTTTACGGCACCTTTGCGGGTGCCACCCGTGTGCATGGGTTCGCCATGGGCGACCAGATTGCCGATCTGGAACTGGTGGGCAATCTGCAAAGCCGTATCGTCTCTGGCTATGGCGCGGAGGAGGGGGAACAGATTTGGGCCGGCATCCATGATGCGCTGCTGGAGACGGAAACATCCATCCTGCGCCATATCGGACACCAGAAGCCTTGATCGCTGACGGGGCGCCGATGGACGGACCGACGCATCATCCCCAGGAACCGATCGCCATTATCGGGATAGGGTGCGTCTTCCCGGGGGCTGTGGGGCCGGATGCGTTCTGGTCGCTGTTATGCGCGGGTGAATTTGCGCTGCGCGATGTGCCGCCCGACCGTTGGGACGGTGCCGCCTTGCATGACCCTGATCCCGCCGCCGCCGGTCGCATAATCACCCGCCATGCCGGTTTCATCGATGGGGCGGACCTGTTTGATCCCGCCTTTTTTGGCCTGTCCGCGCGGGAGGCACGCGGCATGGACCCGCGCCAGCGTCTGGCGCTGAAGGTTGCATGGTGGGCGCTGGAGGATGCCGGCATCCCTGGTTGGGAGTTGAAGGGCCAGCCGGTCGGCGTTTACATGGGCGCCAGCAACGGCGAGTTTGGCGGCGCCCATGCCGATCTTTCTGCCATAGGCCCTGCAACCGCGACCGGCCATTCCACGGCCGTCCTGGCCAACCGCATTTCCTATCTGCTGGGTTTCACCGGCCCCAGTCTGGTGGTGGATACGGCCTGTTCGTCTGCGCTGATCGCGGTGCATCTGGCCTGTGCCGCGCTGCGGGCGGGGGAATGTGGGCTGGCGCTGGCCGGCGGCGTCTCGCTGATGCTGCGGCCCGACCCGTCGGTCGCCTTTTCCCGCGCGCGGATGCTGGCGGCAGATGGGCGCTGCAAGACCTTCTCCGCCGCTGCCGACGGGTATGGGCGGGGGGAAGGGGCTGGAACCGTGGTGCTGAAGCGCCTGTCGGATGCACAGCGCGACGGCGACCGGGTGCTGGCAGTGATCCTGGGGTCCGCGCTTAACCATAATGGCCAGTCCAACGGCATCACCGCACCCAGCACCCCGGCGCAGGAAGCCCTGATCGGGCAGGCGCTGGCGACAGCCGGGATAAAGCCCGCCACCGTCGATTATGTGGAGGCCCACGGCACCGGCACTCTGCTGGGTGATCCGATCGAGGCCAAGGCCATCGGCCGGGCGTTGGGGCAGGCACCGGGCCGCACCGGGCCGCTGCCGGTTGGATCGGTCAAGACCAATATCGGCCATCTGGAAGCAGCGGCCGGCATTGCCGGGCTGATCAAGCTGGCCCTGGTGCTGCACCATCGGCAGGTGCCGGCCAGCCTGGGTTTTGCGGCACCCAACCCGCATATTGATTTCGCTGGCCTGAACCTTACCGTTCCCACCGCGCCCCAAAGCCTGCCCGACCAGGGGCGGCCAGCGGTGGGGGCCGTCAGTTCCTTTGGCTTTGGCGGCGCCAATTGCCATCTGATCGCGGCCAGCCCCCCGGCTAGTCATATGATCCCGGCACCCGCCTGGCCGCAATTGCTGGTCCTGTCAGCCGCTGGGCCGGACGCGCTTATGCATCTGGCGGCTGCCACGGCGGCACAGGTGCGCCGGCAACCGGATGCCGGCGCTACGCTGGCGCGGGCCAGCCACCGGTCGCGTAGCCCCCTGCGTCATCGGCTTTCCATCGCCGCTACTGATGCAGAGCATATGGCGTCAGCACTGGAACGGGTGGCCCAAGGGGAACGCCCGCCAGAGGTGGCGTTAGGCCAAGCCCCCCGCCGCCGGCCGATGACGGCCTTCCTTTTTTCCGGCCAGGGGGCGCAGTTTGCCGGCATGGCGCGCGGGCTGGTGCAGATGTCCCCCGCCATCCGCGAGACGCTGACAAGGGCGGCGCAGGTCACCGGCCTGCCGCTGCTGGACCTGCTGACCACGGGGGCGGAGATTGACCGGACGGAGCTGACCCAGCCGCTGATGCTGGCGCTGCAGGTCGGTTTGGCCCGCCATTGGGCGGCATGGGGGATCACGCCTGACATTGTGATCGGCCATAGTCTGGGTGATTACGCGGCCGCCGTGGTGGCCGGTGCGCTGCCGTTTGAGCGGGCGATGGAGCTGGTGGCTGCGCGCGGCCGGCTGATGGCGGAACGTGCCGTGCCTGGCGGCATGGCGGCGGTGACCGGCCTGCCGGCGGCGGTGCCCCCCCTGCTTAGCCCCGATATCGTCATCGCGGTGGAAAATGGTCCTGGCAGCCTGACCATTGCCGGCGCCGCCGACGCGCTGGAGGAGACGCTGCGGCGCCTTGCCGATGCCGGGATCACCGCACGAAGGCTGCCTGTCTCCGCCGCTTTCCATTCCCCGGCCATGGACCCGGTTCTGGACCCGTTCCGCGATGTGCTTGCCAGCTTCCATTTCGACCCGCTGCGCCTGCCCCTGCTGTGTAACCGCACCGGCACCATCCTGCCCGTGGGCACGGTGCTGACGGGGGAAAGTTGGGTGCGCCATCTGCGCGATCCCGTCCGGTTTGGCGATGGGGTGGCCGCCCTGGCGGCTGCGGGCGTGAAGCTGGGATTGGAGATCGGGCCGGCGGCGGTTTTGTCCCGGCTGGTGCCCCTGACCGTCCCCGATCTGCCGGTTGTACCCAGCCTGATACGGGGGCGCGAGGATGCGCAGGCCCTGCTTTCGGCCCTGGGTGCGGTCTGGACCGCCGGGCTGGTGCCGGACTGGAACGGGGTGGACGGGCCGGGAAACAGCCGGTCGCCCCTGCCGCTCTACCCGTTTGAGGAAACATCCTTCCCCCTGCTGGCCGATGGCACGGTGACAGTCGGCACCGTCCCCGCCCCTGTCCCCCCGCCAGCCGCGTCAACGGCGATCCCTGCCGCTGCAAGCGTGGCGCCGGCGGTGCGGGAGGGGGCGGATATTTCGCATCGGTTGCGCACCATCGTCGCGGATATCCTGGAAACGACGGCCCCGCGCGTGGACCCGGCCACCCCCTTCCTGGAAATGGGCGCCGATAGCCTGGTCCTGGTGACCGCCGCGCAGCGGATCGAAGCGGCCTTCGGGGTGAAGATCCCGATCCGCGCCTTTTTTGAGGAACTGTCCACCCTGGATGCCCTGGCCGGATATCTGGCCAGCCGATGCGCCCCGCAGGCGGCCCCGCCCACACCGGCCCCGCCCATGCTGGCGCCGGCCGTTCCTCTGCGCCCCCTGCCGGTCCCCCGTGCGGTGGTCGACGATCCCGCCGGCCCGCGCCAGCGCCAGCATATCGCGGCCCTGGTCGCGGCCTATACGCGCCGTACCGCCGGGTCCCGGGCGCTGGCCGACCGTTATCGCACTGTTCTGGCCGATAGCCGGGCCAGTGCCGGCTTCCGCCCCTCGATCAAGGAGATGCTGTATCCCATTGCCTGCCGGTCAGCCGCCGGCACGCGGATGGAGGATGTGGACGGTAACGACTATCTCGATATTTCCATGGGGTTCGGCGTCCATCTGTTCGGGCATATGCCCGACTTTCTGAATATGGCCCTGCAGGAGAGCCTGTCGCGGGGCCTGCGCCTGGGGCCGCAATCCGACAGGGCGGGGGAGGCGGCGGAGCGGATCGCCCGCCTGTCCGGCCAGGACCGGGTAGCGTTCCTCAATTCCGGGACAGAAGCCGTTATGGTGGCGCTGCGTCTGGCCCGCACCGTCACCGGCCGGACCAAGGTGGTGATCTTCCGCGGCGCCTATCACGGCCATTTCGACGGTATCCTGGCCGAAGCAGCAGCGGACGGGAATGTTGAGGCCGGCGCCGTGCCGCTGGTTGCCGGCGTGGCGCCGGGGGCCGTTGCTGATACGCTGGTGCTTGATTATGGCACGGCGGACAGTCTGGCGGCACTCGCCCCCCTGCTGGGGCAAGTCGCCGCCGTGCTGGTGGAACCGGTGCAGAGCCGGCGGCCCGATCTACAGCCGGATGATTTTTTGCGCCGCCTGCGGGGATTGACCCAGGCGGCGGGCACGTTGCTGGTATTTGATGAACTGATCACCGGCTTCCGCATCGCCGCAGGTGGGGCACAGGCCTATTTCGGCGTGCGGGCGGATCTGGTTGCCTATGGCAAAATCCTGGGGGGCGGCTTGCCCATCGGGGCGCTGGCCGGCCGGGCCGATGTGATGGCGGCGGTGGATGGCGGCGTCTGGCACTATGGCGATGACAGCGCGCCCACGGCCCAGACCACGCTGTTCGCCGGCACCTTCAACAAGAACCCGCTGACCATTGAGGCCTGTCTGGCCGTGTTGGCGGAGATTGAGCGGCGGGGTGATGCGCTTTACACCGACCTGAACGCGCGCGCCGCCCGTCTGCAGGACCGGCTGGACGCAGTGCTGGCCGGAACACCCATCCGGGTTGCGCGGTTCGGCTCCGTCTTCCGCTTCGTCTTCACCCGCAATCTGGACCTGTTCTTCTACCATCTGCTGCTGCGCGGCATCTATGTGTGGGAGGGGCGGACCTGTTTCCTGTCCAGTGCCCATACAGACGCCGATTGCGACCGGCTGGTCGATGCCGTGGCGCAGACGGTGGCGGCCCTGCGCGAGGGCGGCATCCTGGATGCGGCGCCTGCCGAACCGGCGCCCAAAGATAGCCTGCCCATGACCCTGGCGCAGCGTCAGTTGCTGACGCTGGCGACACTGGACCCGGCCGGTGCCGTTGCTTATACCCTTCCGCTGCTGCTGGACCTGACCGGCCCCCTGGACGGCGAAAGGCTGGCGGCTTCCGTGGCGACGGTGGCCGCCCGGCATGACGGGCTGTGGGCCGTGCCCGACCCCCTGGCCGGCACCCTGTCTCCCGCCCCGGCCGGCCTTTTGCCGCTGGAGCAGGCAACCATCGCGGCGGACGGTTTGGCCCCGGCGGTGGCAGAACGGCTGGCCGTGCCCTTTGATCCCGCCCGCCCGCCGCTGCTGCGCGCCACCTTGTTCCATCTGGGGGGTGAGGACCGGGTTTTGCTGCTGCTGGGCCATCATGCGGCATTGGACGGGCTGTCGCTCCAGATTCTGGCGGGGGAGATCGCGGCAGCCTATGCCGGGCAGCCCTTGCCACCCGCCCCATCGCTGCGCACCCTTCTGGACGGGCACCGGGCCGCCCTGGCGGAGGGGCGCTGGAAGAACGCGCGTGACCGGTGGATGCAGGATTTGCGCGATGCGCCGGCCGGGCTGGACCTGGATATCGCCGCCCCACGCCCGCCGGTGCGCGGCTTTACCGGCGGGCGGCTGGTCTGCCCGGTAGGGGAAGGGGTGACATCAGGGCTGCATCGCCGCGCCCTGGCCGGGCGGGGGTCGCTATTGTCGGTGCTGCTGGCCGGTTTCGTCTGGCTGCTGCACCGCCATGGCGCTGCCGATATGGTGATCGGTGTGCCTTATACCGGGCGTGCAGTCGCGGGGCCGGGGATGGGACAGGTGGTGGGCTATTGCACCCATCTGCTGCCGCTGCGCTTGCGCCCCGACGCGACCAAGGGGACCGATGCCCTGCTGGACAGGGTGCGCGGCACCCTGCTGGACGCGCTGGACCATGCCGATTATCCGTTTGCCCATCTGCTGGATGATCTGGCCGTGCGGCGCGATCCGGCCCGGCCGCCTTTGGTGCCCGTCACTTTCAACCTGGATCGGGTGCCGCCTGAACTGCCATTTGGCACGGGGGTGACGGCCCGGCTGCGCCCGCCCACCGCCGGTCCCGATGCCGGCAGCGGTCGTTTTGACCTTGCCTGCAATGTGGTGGACCGTGGCGGCAGCCTGACGGTGGAGCTTGATTACGATGCCGCCCTGTTTGGCGGGGGTCGGGCCGAACGATTGATGGCTGATTATCTGGACCTGCTGTCGCTGCTGGCAGCGGGCGGCGACCTGTCCCTGCGCCATGGGCAGGGCGATGCCGCCGCCCGCTGGGCCCTGGACGGGACCGGGGGACGGCGGGCGCTGCCACTGGTGGCGCGCTGGCAGGCCCATCTGCGGGCTGATCCTGTCGGCCCCGCCGTCATTCTGGATGGGCAGCAGCGGTTGGACCGGGCAATGCTGGACCGCTGGTCCGATGCCATAGCCGCCCTTATCCTGGCAGCCGAGGTGCCCCCCGGCCCGGTGGGCCTGCTGCTGCCCCGGACAGAGTTGCTGGCCCCCGTGCTGCTGGGCTGCTGGAAAGCCGGGCGCGCCTGGATGATGGTGGAGCCGGGCACGCCCCCGGCCCGGGCGGCCCTGCTGCTGCGCCATGCCGGCTGCACCCTGGCGCTTGCGGCTGAGGGGCAGGGGACGGCGGCGGATGCCTGCCCCATCCTTCCCGTGCCACCCTGTCCACCAGCAGAAGGCGGGCAGGCCCTAGGTGTGGACTGGGCTGTTCCGGCACCCGATGCCATTGCCTATATCCTGTTCACCTCCGGCTCCACCGGCCAGCCCAAGCCAGTGGCGGTGCCGCACCGGGCGGTGGAATGGTATCTGGAAGGATTGCTGGCCCGCACGGCCCTGCCTGCCGGCCTGTCCTATGGGTTGGTCTCCGCCCTGGCGGCCGATCTTGGGCTGACGGCCACGCTGCCGGCCCTGTTCCATGGCGGCAGCCTGTGCATCCTGTCGGAAGCGGCAGCCCGCGACCCCGGCCTGATGCTGGAAGCGTTGCGGCGCTGGCCGGTCGATCTGTTGAAGATCGTGCCATCGCATCTGGACGCACTGCTATCCGGTGAGGCCGACCCGGCCTTGCTGCCGCGCCGCCTGCTGGTGCTGGGTGGGGAACGGGCAAGCCCGGCCTTATTGCGGCGGCTGGACGGGATGATGCCGGCCAGCCTGCGGGTCATGAACCATTATGGCCCGACGGAAACAACCATCGGCGTGGCCATGGGCGATTGGCAGCGGGGGGCGGATCACCTGACCCTGGATGCCCCCTTGCCCGGTGCGCGGCTGGCATTGCTGGGGGAAGAGGGGGAACCCGTGCCCCCCGGCACGACAGGGCGGCTTTATATTGGCGGCGCCCAGCTTGCCCTTGGCTATATCGGGCTTGCGGCGGAAACGGGGGCCCGGTTCCAGCCCGTTGCCCAGAGCGGTATTGACGGTCCGCTTTATGATACGGGCGATCTGGCGCGGCTGGATGCGCAGGGGCGGCTGGAGATCGTGGGGCGCGGTGACGATCAGGTCAAAATCCGGGGCCACCGTGTGGAGCCGGGGGAGGTGGCGGCCAGCCTGCGCACCCTGCAAGGTGTCGGTGCGGCGGCTGTGGTGGCGGTGCCACACCCAACCCTGGGGCCAGTCCTGGTGGCCCATGTCGTGCCAGCGGCACCGGAAAGGGTGATCGACCCCGATAGCCTGCTGGCGGCCCTGCGCGGGCGGCTGCCTGAGCCTATGCTGCCAGCGCGGATCATGATCTGCCAAGCCCTGCCGCTGACAGCCAATGGCAAGCTGGACCGGGCAGCATTGCCGGTGCCCGATTGGGCGGCCCCGACATGGGGGCAAACGGACGCCGATCCGGCCGCCACGGACATGGAGAACCGGCTGCTGTGCGTCTGGCGGGCCTTGTTCGCGCGGCCCGGCATCGGCCGGCATGATGATTTCTTCGCCCTGGGCGGGGACAGTATCCTGGGCATCCGGATGGTGGCCCGGCTGCATCAGGATGGGTTGCTGCTGAAAGCCGCCGATCTGTATCGCCACCCGACGGTGGCCGCCCTGGCCCCCCTGATCCGCCCCGCCGGGCTGGAGGCCGAACAAGGGCTGTTGACCGGCCCCGTCCCCCTGCTGCCCAGCCAGCAGCGCTGGCTTTCGCTGGGGGGGGCTTTGCGCCCGCATGCCAACCTGTCGCTGTTGCTGGACCTGGCGGCAGATATCACGCCTGACCGGGTGCTGGCGGCCTTTGACCGGCTGATCGCCCATCATGACGGGTTGCGCCTGCGGGCACGCGTTGATGGGGCTGAAGGGGCCGGTATCGTCCAGTTTTACGCGCCCCCGGCACCGCCGCCCTTGCACCCCATTCCCGACGGTCCCGACCGTAGTGCATCCCTGGACCGGCTGCAGGCCCTGGCCGATCCGACTGAAACCCCGCTGGTGCTGGGCTGGCTGGAGGGCGGGCGGGGCCAATTGCTGATCGTGCTGCATCACTGGCTGGTTGATGCCGTGTCCTGCGCCCTGCTGCTGGAGGATCTGGCCCGGCTGCTGCGCGACCCGGCCGCATCCCTGGGCGCCAAAACCCTGTCCCTGCGCCAATGGGGGCAGGGGCTGGCGGCTTATGCCGATACCGCCCCGGTGCGCGACCAGATGGATTACTGGGCCTTATGTACCGACCTGCCGCCGCCAGCCCTGCCGGAACGGCCAGGAACGGCATCGGACGGGCAGGGGATGGAGCGTGTGACCGGCACCGCCCTGACAATGGCCCAGACGAGCGATGTCCTGTCTGGCCCCGCCATCCAGGCCGGGCTGGAGATGGAGGATCTGCTGCTGGCCGCCCTGACCCTGGCGATGGGCCGGCTGACGGGGGAAGCGCTGCTGTTTGTGGAACTGGAAGGCCATGGCCGCACCCCGCCCGATGGCATGCCGGACCCGGCGCGCACGGTGGGCTGGTTCACCGCCCGCCACCCCGCCTGGTTTGACCTGACCGGGGTTGAGGAGGGGGAGGCGGCAATGGCGGTGCGCGACCAGCGCCTGTCGATCCCCAACCGGGGACAGGATTACGGGTTGCTGCGCTGGCTGGGGCCGGCACCCCTGCGCCAGACCCTGGCGGCAGGGCATCACCCGGCTGTTGGCCTGAACTGGCTGGGGCGGATGCCGGCGGTGACCGATGCGCCCTTCACCCTGGTATCATGGCGGCCCGGCTGCCCCCTGCGCGGGGCGGAACGGGCGGCCGACCTGCCCCGGCCCCACGCCCTGGCGGTGGAAGTGATGCTGGTGGAAGGTCGGCTGCGGCTGGACCTGTTCCATGACAGTGCCCGGTTTGATCCGGCGGTGATGGAAAAGCTGGTGGCCGACATGGCGGCAACGCTGCTGCGGCTGGCCAGTCTGGCCCCGGCTGCCATGGCCCCGACACAAACCGCTCCACCGCTTTCGGCCCCATCCTCCCCCCTGGCACTGGATGCCGATGATCTGGCAGCCCTGGCTGCCAGCCTGTGAAACCAACGGATCGAAGGATCACCGCCATGGCCCCTTTGCCCCCGACCTTGAAGCTGGCCCGCCGGCAGGCGATCCAGGTGACGGCGGACAGCATGGTCCGGACCCGGCCCCTGTTTGCCGACGGGCCGTTGCCGCTGCTGGTGGAGCCGGCGGTCACCGGCCTGGATGGTGCCGCCTGGATTGAACGGCACCGGGAGATGCTGGCCGGCCTGCTGCCCCGCCATGGCGCCATCCTGTTCCGGGGGTTTGATTTTGGCGATGATGCCGCTTTTCAGCGCGTGGTGGCCGCCACCGGCGTTGTGCTGATGAACTATATTGAAAAGGCCACCCCCCGGCAGGATCTGGGGCAGGGCATCTACACATCCACCTATTTCCCGCCGGAATATGCCATCGCCCTGCATAATGAATTGTCCTATGTGAAGGCGTGGCCGGGGCGCATCTTCTTTGGCTGCATGGTGCCTTCGGCCACGCAGGGGGAAACGCCGCTGGCCGATGTCCGCCGGGTGCTGGCCCGTATTGATCCCACAGTGCGGGAGGAGTTCCGTCGCCGGGGCTGGCAGCTTGTGCGCAGTTTCGGTTCCGGCATGGGGCCAAGCTGGCAGCATGCCTATGCTGTGGAGACGGTGGCCGAGCTGGAGCGCTATCTCTGCGCGATGGAGGTGTCGTGGCAATGGCTGCCCAATGGCTGGCTACGCACCCGTCAGGTGCGGCCCGCCATCCATACCCATCCCGGCACCGGGGATGAGCTATGGTTCAACCATATCGCCTTCTGGCACAGTTCCAGCCTGCATGAACCGGTACGCACCCGGTTTCAGGCAGATTTCGGCACGGAAAACCTGCCCTACAACACCTATTACGGCGATGGCGGCATCATCCCCGATGATGTCGCGGCCCATCTGCGCGATGCCTATGACCAGGAAACCGTGGCCTTTCCCTGGCAGGCGGGGGATTTCCTGATGGCCGACAATATGCTGGTGGCCCATGGCCGCGCGCCCTTCACGGGGGAACGCCGGGTGCTGGCCGCCATGGGCGATGCGGTCAACCTGGATGCAGCGGCGATGGCCGCCTTGAAGGAGCGGCTGGCATGATGGCGGACGCGGTCAACGGCTTTCGCCTGTCCCCCGGACAGCAGCGGCTCTGGTCGCAGATGATGCAGGGCACCGTGCCCCGCGACCTGCGGGTGTGCGCCCGCTTCGCCTGGACAGGCACCCCGCCGGCCCCGGCTGCCATCGCCGCCGCGCTTGACCGGCTGGTCCGGCGATACGAGATTTTGCGCACCCGTTTCCTCAGCCTGCCGGAAATGCGCCTGCCCCTGCAGGCCGCATGCGATCCGCCGCCCTTCGCCCTGGCCCAAGGCCCTGTGCCCGCCGATCCGGATGCCCCCGGCCTTCACGCCTGGATGGAGGGGGAAACGCTTGTCCTCTCCCTCTCCGCCCTATGCGCCGATGGCCCCACGCTGCTGCATCTGGGATCAGCCCTGGCCGGGTTGCTGGCCGGGAATGGGGACGGGGCGGGGGCGGAGGAGGAGCCGCTGCAGTTTTTCGATCTGGCCCAGTGGCAGCATGATTTGCTGGCCGAGGAAGGCGGCGGCGATAGCACTTGGCCGGCGGGCGATCTCTGGGCAGTGGATACGGCACCGCCAACCCTGCCGGCCCTGCGCGCAGCCGCACCCGGTCCCTTCCGACCCACCCGCCAGCCCTGTCCGCTGCCGCCGGGCACGGATGCGCGGCTTCACGCCTGCTGTGCGGCGCTGGGGGTGGAACCGGCGGACCTGTTGACCGGCTTGTGGGCGGCCTTGCTCTGGCGCCTGTCGGGGGGCATGGCGCTTCCCGTCAGTCTGGTGGCCGACGGGCGCCCTTACGACGAGCTTGCTGGCGCGACCGGCCCGCTGGCCAGTGTTGTGCCGCTGGCCCTGTTCGCGATATTGGCGGCCCCCGGCACCCGCTTTTCCGATCTGGTGCGCGCAGTTGCGGCGGCACGCGGCTCTGCGTCGGAGATGTGCCACCATCTGACCCCGCCAGGGGAGGAGCTGTTCGTCCCCTTCCCGGTGGAGGTGCTGACGGCGCCGGACGCGCCCGGTACCCTTCTATACCCGGTGGAGGTGATCGCCGATACAGCCCCCTATCTGCTGAAGCTGACGGCACTGACCGGCCCCGGCACCCTGCTGCGCCTGGATCTGGACCATCATGGTGATGCGGTCCAGGACGGTGCCTTGCCATTTCTGGCCGACCAGGTGGCAACCCTGTTGGCGGCAATGCTGGACCAGCCCGATGCCCTGCTGGGGGAACCGGATATACTGGGGCCTGCGGAACGCCAGCTTGTGACGGTGGGTTTCCAGGGCCGCATGGTGCCCCCTGGCCCGTGGCAGCCGGTGCATCTGGCTGTCGCCGCCCAGGCGCTGGCCCATCCCGACCGGGCTTGTGTGCAGGATGGCACCCTTGTCCTGACCAATGCCGTGCTGGAGGCGCGCGTGCAGGCGCTGGCCCAACGGCTGGCCCAGGCCGGCGTGACGGCGGAATCCGTGGTTGCCCTGCACCTGCCGCGGGGGGCCGACCATGTGGTCGCCATGCTGGCGGTGTTGCGGGCGGGCGGGGCCTATCTGCCCTTGCCGCCGGATTTGCCGGCCGAGCGGCTGCATTTCATCCTGGGCGATAGCGGGGCCGGCACGGTGCTGACCCATGCTGCGCTGGCCGTGAACCTGCCGGATGATCCCGCCCTGGTCACCATCCTGCTGGATACCCCGCCCGGTGCCGCCGCCCCACCGCTGGCCGATGCTTTCCCCGTGCCCGGTCCCGGTCAGGCGGCCTATATCCTGTACACATCCGGTTCCACCGGGCGGCCCAAGGGCGTGGTTGTGACCCATGGGTCGCTGGCCAACCATATGGCCTGGATGGGCCGGGCCTTCCCGCTGACACAAGATGACAGGGTGCTGCAAAAGACCGCGACCGGCTTTGACGCCTCGGTCTGGGAATTTTTCCTGCCATTAATGCAGGGCGCACGGCTGGTCATGGCCCCGACGGGGTTGGAACGGGATATCCCTGCCTTGCTGCGGATGCTGGTGGAAGGCGGGATCACCATCCTGCAGCTTGTGCCCAGCCTGCTGCGGGTACTGGTGGATCAACCGGCCTTTGCCCAGACCCAGACCCTGCGCCTGATCTTTTGCGGCGGGGAGGCGTTGACGCCATCGCTGGCGCGGCGACTGCACGCGGTGCATGGGGCGGGTCTTGTCAATCTTTACGGCCCGACAGAAACCACCATTCAGATCTGTGCCGAACCGGTGGACCCGGCCGACGATCCCGTGTCGATCGGCCGCCCGATCGACAATGTGCGCCTGTATGTGGTCGATGATCACGACCGCCCGGTGCCCGTGGGCATGCGGGGGGAAATCCTGATCGGCGGGGCGGCCCCGGCGCGCGGTTACCTGAACCGGCCCGACCTTACGGCGGAACGTTTCGTGCCCGATCCCGTCGATCCGGCCGCGGGCCGGGTCTATCGCAGCGGCGACCAGGGGGCGTGGCGGTTTGATGGCCGCCTGGATTTCTTTGGCCGCACCGACCATCAGGTGAAGCTGCGCGGATACCGGGTGGAACTGGGGGAGGTGGAGGCAGCGGCGGGCCGGCATGGCGATGTCGCCCATGCCATCGTCTGGGTTGACCGGGATGCCAATGGCATTGACCGGCTTGTCTGCGCCTATGCCTGCCGGCCACAGCGCGCGGTGGAACCGGCGGCCCTGCGCGACTGGCTGTCCGGAACGCTGGCCGACTATATGGTGCCCGGCCTCTGCCACCGGCTGGAGGCGCTGCCGGTCAATGCCAGCGGCAAGATCGACCGCGCCGCCGTGGCCGCCCATGTTGCCAGCATCAGCAGCGCCGAGACGGGCGATGGCCTCGCCCCCCGCGATCCGGTGGAATTGCGGCTGGAACGGGTTTGGGAAACCGTGCTGGATATCCACCCGGTGGGGGTGGACCGCAGCTTCTTCGACCTCGGGGGTCATTCGCTGCTGGCGGTGCGGCTGATGGCAGAGGTGAAGCTGGAATTTGGCTGCGACCTGCCGCTGGTTTCCCTGTTCCAGGCGCCCACCGTGGCAGCCCAGGCCGACCTGATCCGCCGGCAGGTCAGCGCCGATCCGGTGATGGTGCCCATCAACCGGGGGCTGGAAGGGGAAAGGCCGGTCTTTCTGGTGCATCCCACCGGTGGCAGCGTGCTGTGCTACCGCGATCTGGCGCGCCGCCTGGGCACAACCCGGCCTGTCTATGCCCTTCAGGACCCAGGGCTGGAAGGAAGTGCTGATTATACCAGCGTGGAAGAACTGGCCGCCCTTTATATTGCCCGCATCCGGCCCCTGGCGACGGGCGGGCCTTATTATTTGGCCGGCTGGTCTTCCGGCGGGGTGATCGCGTTTGAAATGGCGCGCCAGCTTCTGGCGCGGGGGGAGGAGGTGGGGCTGCTGGCCATGATTGACAGCGTGGCCGCCAGCGGACCCGAGCCTGAACCGCGCCCCGATACCGATCTGATCGGCGCGGTCGCCCGCCTGCTGGCGTTCGAGGCGGGGCTGGATATGCCCGACCTGTCGGGCCTGGATGCTGATGCGGGGATGGGGCGCCTGCACGAACTGGCTGTGACCGCCGGCATCCTGCCGCCGGACGCGCCGGCCACGCGCATCCACCGGCTGTTCGCCGTCTTCCGTCGCAATGCCGATGTGATCCGCCGCTATCGGCCAGGGGCCTATCCGCGCCGCGTGCTGCTGCTGCGGGCCACCACACCCCTGCCCGATGCGGTGCGCGATGCCGCCGCGATGCAGCGCAGCGATGATCCCGACCTGGGCTGGGGTGCCGTGGCGATGGTCAGCCGCCGCGACATCCCCGCCCATCATCTTTCCATTGTGCAGGAACCGGCCGCAGCCCTGGTCGGTGCCGAGATGCGCCACGCCCTGCTGGAGGCCGACCGGCTTCAGCAGATGAGCGAGCGCGTCTTCTTCACCCTGTTGGGACAGTGAGGCCACCGGAAATGACCATGACCACACTCACCCCCACCATTCCCCTCGGCCCCAGCCCCACCCCGCCGGGGATCGAACAGGTGCTGCCCTTGACGCCGATGCAGCAGGGCATGCTGTTCCATAGCCTGCTGGACCCGGCATCGGCCGTCTTCTTTCAGCAGCTTGTGGCGGAACTGGAAGGGGACGTGCGGCCAGACCCGTTTGCTGCTGCCTGGGCTGATCTGATCGCCCGGCATCAGGCCCTGCGCGCCGCTTTTCTGTGGGAACGGCGGGAAGATCCGCGTCAGGTCATTTTACGCACCATCACCGCGCCCGTAACATGGGAAGACTGGTCCGGGCTGGACGAGGCGGCAGCGGCGCAGCGGCTGGAAGCGCATCTGGTCCAGGACCGGGCGCAGCCCTTCAATCCCGCCAAGGCGCCGCTGCTGCGGTTGACGATGGTGCGGCGCGGTCCCGACCGGCATCTGCTGTTGTTGAGCCACCATCACCTGATCCTGGATGGCTGGTCCACGGGCATCCTGCTGAATGAACTGGTGGCCCTGTATGCCGCCTGCTGTGCCGGGCAGCCGCCCACCCTGGCCCCGGCGCCGACCTATGCCGATCTGGTGGCGCGTCTGGGAAGGGGGGACCGGCAGGGTGATCTGGATTTCTGGCGGGCAGAACTGGCCGGGATCGACCAGCCGACCCCGCTGGTGGGTGACCGGCGGCGTGAAAGCGGGACCGTAGGGGGCGATTATGTGCCCCTGGACCGGCAGCTTGGCACCGATCTGCGGGCGGGGCTGGAGCGTTTGGCAAGGCGCCATGGCGTGTCGCCCGGCGTGCCGCTATTTGCCGCCTGGGCCTTGCTGCTGGCCCGCCGGGCATCGGTGGGGGAGGTGGTTTTCGGTATCACTGTGGCGGGCCGGCCGGCCGATCTGGCCGGCGCTGACCGTCTGGTTGGCCTGTGCATCAACACGGTGCCGCTGCGCGTGGCCGTCCCGGCGGCGGGCAATCTGGGGGACTGGCTGCGTCTGGTCCAGGACCGGCTGGCCCGGACCCGCCCGCACGAACAGGCGGCCCTGTCCGATATCCAGGCCGTATCCGGCCTGCCGGCGGGTGTACCCCTGTTCGACAGTATCCTGGTTTATGAGAATTATCCGGTGGATGCCGCCCCCGCCGATGCCCCCCTGCGCCTTGCCGCCGCGCGGGTGGAGGAGCGGGCGAATTATCCCCTGACCCTATTGGTAGAACCTGGCCCCGATGGGCTGGCCCTGCGGCTGATCGTGGATCGCACCCGCATCAATATGGCGGAAGGGCAGCGCATCCTGGCGCAGTTTCAGGTTCTGCTGGACGGGATGGCCGGCGTAGCCGGGACCGATCCGGCGGGCGACCTGTCAGAACTGGCGCTGCTGACAGCACCGGAACGCGACCTGATCCTTCACACCTGGAATGATACGGCCATCCCTTATGACCAGGATGCCACGCTGCATGGCCTGTTCCTGAAACAAGCCGCCCGCACCCCCGCCGCCGAGGCGCTGAGCGATCGGGACGGTCCCGTCACCTATGCCGAACTGGACCGGTTGAGCCGGGCCATCGCCGCGCGGATCAATGCGGCCGGCGTGCCGGCGGGGGCACCCATCGCCGTGCGGATGCTGCGGGATCGCTATCTGGTGGCAGCCCTGCTGGGCATCCTGCGCAGCGGCCGGGCCTATGTGCCGCTAACCCTTGGCCTGCCACCGGCGCGGGTGCGGGATATCCTGGATACGCTGGATATCGGCTGTATCGTGACTTCCGTATCGCTGCAAGCCGATGCGGCCAGCAGCCCGCCGGGACGGCCGGTCACCCTGCTGGTGGCGGAAATGGCGGCCCTATCGGGGCAGGAGGTGCCGGCGGAGGCCGACCGGGGGGCATCGGGCGATCTGGCCTATGTGATCTTCACGTCCGGTTCCACCGGCCGGCCCAAGGGGGTGATGGTTCGGCACCGGCCCGCCATCAACCTGATCGAATGGGTGAACAGCACCTTCGCCGTCGGCCCGGCCGACCGGATGCTGTTCGTCACCTCACCCGCCTTCGATCTCTCCGTCTATGATATATTCGGCATCCTGGCGGCCGGCGGGTCGATCCGCATCGCCGATGATGGAGAGGTGGAAGACCCCGACCGTCTGGCCCACATCCTGGCGACCGAACCGGTGACCTTCTGGGACAGCGCACCGGCGGCCCTGTGGCAGTTGCACCCGCTCTTGCCCGAGCGCGTGGCCGATAGCCGCCTGCGCCTGATCTTCTGCAGCGGCGACTGGGTGCCGCTGCCCTTGCCGGACCGGATGCGGGCCTGCTTTCCGGGTGTCACCGTCGTTGCCCTGGGGGGCGCGACGGAGGCAACGATCTGGTCCAATTACCATATCGTGGATCGGGTCGATCCGGACTGGCGCAGCATCCCTTATGGAAGACCGATCCAGAATGCCCGTTATTACATTCTGGACAAGGCCCTGGCCCCCGTCCCCCCCGGTGTGCCGGGGGATCTGTATATTGGCGGCGAATGTCTGTGCGACGGCTATGCCGGCCAGCCGGCACTGACGGCAGAACGGTTCATCCCCGATCCCTATAGCGACCGTCCCGGCGCCCGGATGTACCGCACCGGTGACCGCGCCCGGTTTGATGGCGACGGGACGATGGAGTTCCTGGGCCGCGACGATCATCAGGTCAAGATAAGGGGCTTCCGGATTGAGTTGGGGGAAATCGAGGCCGCCTTGGCCCGCCATCCCGATGTGCAGGATGCCGTGGCCGCCCTGCACATTACCGGCAGCGGCGGCCCCGCCGGCGGGCAGGAGGAACGGGAGATCGTGGCCTATGCCGTGCCGCGCCCCGGTACGGCCCCGTCTGTATCCGACCTGACCAGCCATTTGCGGGCATTGCTGCCACCGCCGATGGTGCCGGCGCATCTGCTGCTGCTGGACGGGCTGCCGGTCAGTGCCAATGGTAAGGTGGACCGCAAGGCCCTGCCCGCCCCCCGGCGGGCGCAGGCGGAAAAAGACATCGTCACCGACCCGGTGCAGGAACTGGTTTCCGGCATCTGGGCCGATGTGCTGGGGCTGGAAACGGTGCCGCTGGACGGGGATTTCTTCGCCCTGGGCGGCCATTCGCTGCGCGCCACCGCCGTTATTGCCCGGCTGCGCCTGGCCCTGGGGCTGGACCTGCCGCTGGCGCTGCTGTTCCAGCATCCCAATGTCCGGTCACTCAGTGCTGCCATCCGTGCCCAAGGGGGCGGGAACGGCGCACCCGGTACGGCTTGCCTGGACGGGGAAATCCCCTGTCTGCGCCGTGACCGGCCCTTGCCGCTATCCCCGGCGCAGGAACGGTTATGGTTCCTGCACCGGCTGGAACCGGACAGCCCGTTCTATACCATCGTGCTGGCGGCAAGGCTGGCGGGCCATGTGGATGTGGCGGCCCTGGAAGGGGCGGTGGCCCATGTCATGGCCCGGCATGAGATCCTGCGCAGCCTTATTGTGGAGGAAGAGGGTCGGCCCATGCTGGTCCCCGCCGACCCCGCAACCCCGCCGCCCGTGCAGGTGGTGGACCTGACCGCCAGTGCCGACCCGGATGGGGAGGCGCTGGCCCTGGCGGCGGCACAAACGCGCCAGCCCTTCGATCTGGCGCGGGAACTGCCCTTCCGGGTGCTGCTGGCGCTGACGGGGCCTGACCGCGCCCTGGTGCTGGTACTGATGGACCATGCGGCGGCCGATGGCTGGTCGATCGGCATTTTTGCGGCTGAACTGCTGGCCGCCTATGATGCTGGCGTTGAAGGGATGCTGCCCGATCCGGTGCCGCTGGCGGTGCAATATGCCGATCTGGGCGCGTGGCAGGCCACACGGCTGGCGGGCGGGGAGATGGAACGCCAACTGGCCTATTGGCGCGAAACCCTGGCCTGCCTGCCCACCCTGGCCCTGCCCACCGACCGGCCCCGCCCGGCGCAGCAGCGCTTTACCGGCGCGCTCACCCGCTTTCAGGTGCCGGCCGCCATTGCCGGCGATCTGGCGCTGCTGGCCCGGCAGGAGGGATGTACCCTGTTCATGGTCACCCTGGCCGCCTTCCTGACCGTGCTGCGGCAACGCAGCGGGCAGGATGATCTGGTGGTCGGGACCGACCTTGCCGGGCGCACCCATCCGGCGGCCGAACGGATGATCGGCTTCTTTGTCAACCAACTGGTGCTGCGGGTCGATCTGGCCGGCACCGCCAGTTTCCGCGACATGCTGCGCGCGGTGCGGCGACGGGTGCTGGACGGGTTTTTCCACCAGGATGTGCCGTTCGACACGCTGGTGCGCACCCTGAACCCGCCGCGCGATCCGGGACGCATGCCCCTGTTCCAGGTCAAATTCGTGCTGCAGAACACGCCGTTTGCGGCGCTGGACAGCCGGCATCTGCGCATCGACCCGGTGGAGGTGGAAACGGGGACGGCCAAATATGACCTGCTGATGACCCTGACGGAGCGCGACGGGCTGACCGGGACGCTGGAATATGCGACCGACCTGTTCACCCCTGCTACAGCGGACGGGATCGTGGCTGACATGCAGGCCGTGCTGGCGCTGGTATCGCGCAGCCCGACCGTGACCAGCACCGACCTTGCTGCCCTGCTGGCAGCGGGGCAGGCGCAGCGGGCGGAACTGGGCCGCCAGACCCTGCGCCGCGCCGGGCTGGACCGGTTGCGCCAGCTTCGCCGGCCAGGGGGTGAGGCATGATGATGGCCGATCCGGATACCACGCCCCACCCGGTCGGGGCGGTATTGTGGGATGTGGCGGCCGCCGCTCCCGACCTGCTGGCCGCCATGCCGGCACTGGCCAATGCCATTGCCCCCTTGCGGGCGGCGGTGCCGGTGGCGCACAGCATTTCCCCCTTCGACGGGGTCGGGGCGGTGCGGCCCTATCGCCATCTGCGCGCCTTTTATCTGCGCCGCCCGGATGGGGTGATTGCGGTCAAGGGCAGCGAGATCATGGCCGGCGATGTAGATACGCATCTGCGGATGCTGGGCAGCTACCGGATTGAGTTTCCGGGCCGCGGCCGGTCCCTCTTCTCCGCCCTGGAACATTTCCCGCTGAATGAACAGAAGGTGCCGCTGGCTTTGCCGGTGGAGGAGGCTTTGGAGGATGTCCACGCCGCCGCCGCCGTGCAGCAGGCCCATCTGGCCCGTTTCGGCACCCTGGCCCGCGTGCCCCTGCCCCTGCTGGCGCTGCGCTGGCCCGATGCGGTGATGGATGCCTATCTGCGCCGTCTGAGCCCGCTTCTGTCGGGCCGTGCCCGCCGCACGGTGGAGCGGGTGGCCGCCGATGGGCTGGGCTGCGTGATCTATCATTACCCGGCCGTACCGCTGCGGGTGGCCCATCTGCCTGAATTGCTGGCAGGGCGACCCGGTAACGGCTGGCAGGCCCGGCTGTCCGGCCTGACCGGGGTGGAAGCCGCATTGGAAGGCTGGCTGGATCTGCTGGCCCGGCTGCTGGTGCTGGGCTTCCTGCCGGGCAGTGTGGAAAGCATCGGTGTGGGCCATTGCCTGGAGATGAAAAATGCCGTGATTGATGGCGGGCTGGTGGATATGGGGTCCATCTGCCGGGTGGAGACGGTGGCCGAAGACCGCATCTTCCTGGAGACATTGATGGTAGCCCTGGCCGATCTTGCCAAAACCTGCCGCCAGTTTCTGCTGGGTGACAGCCCGGATGTGGAGGCGGAATATCGCAACCCGTCGCTGGTCATGGTCCTGCTGCTGCACCGGCTGCTGCCCGATCTGGCCGCCCGGGTGGAAGGGCTGGGCGGGGCCGATCCGCGTATCCTGGCCGTGCTGCGCGCCCGCCCCGCCGCCCCTGCCTTGCCGGGGGAACTGGCGCGCCTGGCGGGGCTGGGCACCCTGGCGACGGGGGGCCACCGGTGAGCCGCACCCGCCATCTGCCCCGCCTTGTGCCGGATCTGGACGGTTTCGTCCGCCCCCTGGACCTGCTGGCCAGCGCCACCCCGGTGACGGAGGAGCCGGCCCTGGCCCGCCGCTGGGGGCAGAGCGCGCTCTGGGTCAAGCGAGACGACCTGACCAATCCCGTCTATGGCGGCAGCAAGGTGCGCAACCTGGAATTTTTCCTGGGGCAGGCGCAGGGCGAAGGTGCCGACGGGGTCGCCACCATGGGGCCCTATGGCAGCCATCAGGTGCTGGCCACGGCGGTTTTTGGCCGGCAGGCCGGGTTCCGCACCCGCGCTGTGCTGACGCCCCAGCCGGACGTGGCGGAAATCGCGCTGAACCGGCGGCTGTTGCCGGCCCTGGGGATGGAGGTGCTGCGCTGTGCCAGCTTTCCCGCCGTGCCGCTGGCGATGCTGCGGGCGCGGCTGGGTCGGCTGGGCCACAACCGCCCCTATTGGATACCGCCAGGGTCCAACCACCCGCTGGGCGTGATGGGGGTGGTGGAGGGCGCGCTGGAGGTGGCGGCCGACATCCAGGCCGGAAGGCTGCCCTTACCCCATGATGTGGTGGTCCCGACCGGCACCTGCGCCACGGCGGCTGGCGTCTATCTGGGCTTTGCCCTGGCCGGGGTGCCGGTGCGGATGGTGGCGGTGCGCATGGTGCCGATGATCGTCACCGGCCCGCGCAAGATGGTGCGCATGGCCCACGAGACCGACCGGCTGCTGCGCCGCCATGGGCTGACCGCCCCGCCCCGCTGGGGGGAGTTGCTCTGGGTGGATGATTTCGCCGGCCCCGGTTACGGGCTGGCCGGCCCGGTGGCGGACAGGGCCGCCGAAGACGTGGCCGGTCTGGGCGCCTTTCGCACTGAAACCACTTATACCGCCAAGACCCTGGCGATGCTGGCCGATGGCGGGCTGACCAACCGGCGCGTCCTGTTCTGGAACACGTTCAGCGCCGTGGAGCCTGACCTTGACCGCATCCTGCAATCCACCGCCATGCAAGCCCGCAGCCTGGAAGAGGTAACGGCGTGACCGCATCATCTCCCCCAGTGCCACACGCATCATCCCCCCCATCACCCCCGGCGCCGCTGCTGCAATCCGTGCTGGATTTCGGCATTGTCGCCCCTGGCCAGTCGGGGCCGCAGGTGCTTGCCGACAGTCTGGATCTGGCCGACCGGCTGGACAGGCTGGGCTATCACCGGCTCTGGTTGTCTGAACATCATGAAGCGCATTTCTGCTGGACAGCACCTGAGGTAATGGTGGCCGCCCTGGCGCAGCGCACGCGGCGTTTGCGTATCGGCACTGCCGCCCTGCTGCTGCCCATCCGCAACCCGTTGCTGGTGGCGGAAACCTTCCGCACCCTGTCGGCACTGACACCGGGCCGGATCGACCTGGGTGTCTGCGCCGGCGTGCCGGCCGATAATATGGCGCTGGCCGCCCTGGCAGGGACGGAAGGGCAGCAAGGGGAGGGCGAGGCGCCCGACATTGCCGGCCTGATGGCCGGGTTTGCCCCCCGGCTGGCGCGGCTGGTGGATTATCTGCACGGGCGCTTCCCGCCGGGCCACCGGTTTGCGAATGCTGCCACCCCGCTTTTCGCAGCACCCCCGCCGGTCTGGGTGATGGGGTCCGGCCCCGGCAGTGCGGCAGCCGCTGCCGATCAGGGCGCCCATTACGCCTATTCCCTGTTCCACCGTGGCAGCCGGCTGGACCCTTCGGTGCCTGCCGCCTTCCGCGCCCGGCAGACTGGCGGCCGCGTGGCCATCGCCGCCAGTTGCATCTGCGCGCCCACAGAAGAGGGTGCGGCGGCACAGCGCCATCTGGTCGAAGGCTGGTTGAAGGAGGATATGCGCGTCGTGATTTCCGGCACCCCGGATGAATGCCGCGCCCAGGTGCTGGACCTGGCGGCCCGCTTCCAGGCTGATGAGGTGATCCTGCTCCATCTCTGGCACGACCATGCCCGCCGGATTGCTGCGGTGGAGGCCATGGCATCCCTGATCCATCCCATAGCCCTGCCGGTGCCCGCATGATCCCCGCCTTGTCGCCACACCCCCATCATGACGGCACCATGCTGGATATTGTGCGCGCCCATGCCGGGCTGCAGCCTGACCACCCCGCCTATGCCTATCTGCCGGAACTGGAAACGGGTGTGGTGGAGCGGCTGGATTATGCCGGGCTGATGGGCCGTGCCGATGCCGTAGCCGCCGCCCTGGACCGCCATTTCGCCACCCGCCCGGACCAGCCGCGCATGGCGCTGCTGCTGTTCCCGGCGGGGCTGGATTTCCTGGTCGCCTTCTGGGGGTGTCTGGCCGGGCGGGTCATCGCCATTCCCGCCGCCATGCCCCGGCCGGGCCGCCCGGCAACCACCCTGGGCGCCCTGGCCGACAATGCCGGCGTAGGGTTGATCCTGACCGCCGCCGGGCAGGGGGAGGCCATCGGCCGGTTGATGGCAGCCACCCCCGCCCTGGCCGGGCTGGATCTGTTAAGCGTGGATGAACTGGTGGCCCAGGGGACGGGCCGCCCGGTGCCGGCAGCGCCGGTGGGGGAGGATATTGCCTTTCTGCAATATACGTCCGGTTCCACCAGCCGGCCCAAGGGCGTGGTCGTGCGGCACCGCAACCTGCGCGCCAACGGGTTGATGATCGCCGAGGCAATGGCGATGGACCGGCACCTGATCGGCGTCAACTGGATGCCGCATTATCATGATATGGGCCTGATCGGTAACCTGCTTCAGCCGCTGCATGTCGGCGGGACTGCCCTCACCATGGCGCCCACCACCTTTTTGAAGCGGCCCATCCGCTGGCTGCGGGCCATCAGCGATGCCCGCGCCGTGCTGGCCGGCGGGCCGGATTTCGCCTATCGGCTTTGTGTGGAGCGGACCAGCGCCGAGGATGCGGCGGGCCTGGACCTTTCCTGCTGGAAGATCGCCTTCAACGGGGCGGAGCCGGTGCGCGCCACCACCATTCAGGGCTTCTGCGACCATTTCGCGGTGGCCGGGTTCCAGCCGCACGCCATGTATCCCTGCTATGGCATGGCGGAGGTGACCTTGCTGGCCGGTGGTAGCCGGGCCGGGCAGGGGGCGACACTGCGCACCATTGCCGCCGACGCCCTGGCCCAGGGCCGGGCCATACCACCGGCACCGGGCCAGCCATCATTGACCGCCGTGTGCAGCGGCTGGGCCCCCACAGGGGCACGGCTGGCCGTGGTGGACCCTGCAACGCAACACCGTTGCCCCGACGGCACGGTGGGGGAAATCTGGGTGGTGGGGCCGCATGTTGCCGATGGCTACCATAATGATCCCGGCGCCACGGCCGCCGCCTTCGGCGCCCGCATTGCCGGCCCACAGGCCGATCCCGGTCCGTGGCTGCGTACCGGCGATCTGGGCTATCTGCTGGATGGCGGCATCCAGGTCACCGGCCGGCTGAAGGAAATGATGATTGTTAATGGCCGCAACCTCTATCCTCATGATGTGGAAGACGCATTGCGCGCCGCCCTGGCGGAAATCCGCGATGCCGCCGTCTTTGCCATGGTCATGCCAGAGGGGGCGGGAGAGGGGCGGGAGCGTTGTGTGGCGGTGCTGGAACTTGCCAGCAGCCACCGCAAGCTGATCCTGCAGCCCGATGGGGAAACAGAATCCAGCCTTCAGGCCCTGGCGCGTGCGGCCCGCACGGTTGCCGCCCAATCCTGTGAATTGCCGCTGGACCATGTCCGCATCGCCCTGCCGGGTGCGATCCTGAAAACCACCAGCGGCAAGACCCGCTATGGCGAATTACGGGCACAGATGCGGCTGCTGGGCGACATGATCGGTAAAAGCCCGCTATCGGTGGGGGAACGACGCCCCCGCCAGGAGGAAGCATGAATATGGCACCCACAGCCCCGCCCGATGCCCTGGTGATCGAACAGCGGCTGATCGACCGGATCGCCGCCCTGACCGGCTGTCCGGCGTATATGATCGACCCCGACCAGCCCATGGACGGCTACGGCCTCACCTCCGTCATGGCGGTGGGGTTGAGTGCGGAGCTGGAGGATTGGTTGCATATCCCGGTGGAGGCGACCATCGTCTGGGACCATCCCACCATTGCCGGGCTGGCAGCATATCTGGCGATGGCGCTGCCCCAGCGGTAACGTAACCCTGCCCCTCCCGGAGGAACCAAACCGATGAGCAAGACTGAGGTCACCATGGTGCCGTTCCTGGGGGAGGCGGTCCGTATCGCCTTTGCCAAGCCGCATCTGGGCCTGCTGCTGGGGCTGGGGCTGGTGATCCAGGTCGGGTTCAACCTGGCCCTGCCGGTGACTTACAAATTCATCTTCGACGGGGCCATTGCCCGGAATGACATGGCGTTTCTGGTGGAATTGCTGCTGCTGCTGGGCGGGCTTTACGCGCTGAATGGTGCGGCCGGGCTGGTGCAGGATTATACCACCGCCCGGATCGGCGCCAACCATGCCGCCACCCTGCGGGAACGGCTGTTCCGGCATATCCAGGCCCAGGGGCCGGGCTTTTATGCCAGGGTGCCGGAGGGGGATGTGGTGGCCGGCTTCGGCCCCGATGTGGCGGCGGTGGAAACCGCCCTGGTCCGGGCTTTTCCCAGCTTTGTCATGCGCTTCATGACCATCACGCTCAGCACCATCGTGCTGTTCGCCATTGAATGGCGGCTGGCTCTGGTCGCCCTTGGCCTGATGCCACTGCTGTTCCTGGCGCCGCGCCCCTTTTCACCCGCCGCGCGGGCAATGGGGCGCCAACGGGATGACCAGCAGGCCCAGGTGGCCGCCTTCGTGCAGGAAAATATCCTGACCCATCTCGCCATCCGGACTTTCAACCTGCGGGGGGAGCGGATGCGCCAGCTTATGGACCGGCTGGACACATTGCGGCGGGTGGGATTCCGGGCGCATTACATGACATCGCTGGTCGGCCGGGCAGCGGTGCTGGCGGCAGGCCTGCTGCAGATCATCGTGCTGGGGGTGGGCGCATGGCTGGCCACCAGCGGCTATATGACCACCGGGCTGCTGATCGCCTTTATCGGCCTGCTGTTGAATATCGGCGGGGCGACGGACCAACTGACCCAGGCCATCCCGCTGCTGATGAACGGGGCCGGCGGCCTTAACCGTATCCGGGGCGTGCTGTCCCACAAGCCGGATCTGGTGGACCCGCCCGATGCGCAGCCGCTGGCCCCGCTTAACCGGGAAATGACCCTGCGGGATGTGGAATTCGGCTATACGCCGGACAATCTGATCCTGCGCGGGGTGACCCTGTCCATCCCCGCCGGCAAGACGGTGGCCATTGTCGGCAGTTCCGGTTCCGGCAAATCCACGGTCCTGTCGCTGCTGGTGCGCCTGTATGACCCGGTCAAGGGCATCGTCGCCTATGACGGCACCGACCTGCGCACAACGCTGGAGGAATCCTTCCGCCAGCAGACCAGCATCGTCTTGCAGAACACCGCCCTGTTTGACACCAGCATCCGTGAGAATATCCGCATGGGCCGGCTGGATGCCACTGATGAGGAAGTAGAGGCGGCGGCCAGGGCGGCGAACCTGCATGATATCATCCTGGACCTGCCGGCCGGGTACGAGACGCGCGTCGGCTCGCAAGGGGGGCTGTTGTCGGGCGGGCAGCGCCAGCGCGTGGCCATCGCCCGCGCCCTGCTGCGCCGGTCCAATGTCCTGTTCCTGGATGAGGCGACATCGGCCCTGGATGCGGTGACGGAGACGGAAATCAACGCTACTTTGAAACAGGTGATGGGAGGCTGGACCGTTGTGTCAGTCACCCACCGCCTGCAACACATCACCGATTATGATCTGATCCTGGTAATGGATAAGGGCCGGCTGGCCGAGCTTGGCACCCATGATGAGTTGTTGGAAAAGGATGGCCTTTACGCCGCCCTCTGGGCCAAGCAGAGCGGCTTCACCATCCAGGACGGCACCGCCAGCATCACCCCCGACCGCCTGCGCAACATCCCGTTCCTGGCGGCCTGCGACGAGGGGGTGCTGCGGACCCTTTCCGGCCAACTGGTGACGGAAACCTTTCCCGCCGGCCGCATCGTCTTTCAGGAAGGCGATCCCGGCAATAAATTCTACATCATCGCCCGGGGCCGCCTGGAAAATTATGTCCAGTGGGGTGAAGGGCGGGAACATGTGCTGGGCGTGATGGAGGATGGCGACTGGTTCGGCGAACTGGCCCTGATTGAGCCCGTACCCCGCACCTGGTGCGTGCGCACCATCACCGATACGGTGTGTCTGACCCTTGACCGCAAACATTTCCTGGCCCTGCTGGACAGCACGCCTAAGCTGCGCGAAACGGTGGAGGCAACCGCCTATGGCCGGATGGCGGCCCTGAAGGAGGCGATCCTTGACAGTATCGAGATATGAAGCAGGCTGGTGGGCCGCGCATCCCCTTGCCATGACGGATATGGAGACATGAACCTTAGCGAAGAGAGGATCGACGGCGTGACGATCCTGACACTCATCGGCCGCCTGGACAGCAATACCGCTCCCCTGGCGGAACAGGCCGTGCTGCGGCTGACCGATGGCAGCCAGGGAGGCCTGGTGATCGACTGCACCGGCCTTGATTATGTTTCCTCCGCCGGACTGCGGGTGCTGCTGATCGCCGCCAAACGCATGAAGGCGGCGGAGGCCAAGCTGTGCCTTGCCGGCCTTGCCGCACCGGTGATGGAGGTGTTCCGGGTCAGCGGGTTTCTGGCGTTGTTCACCATCCGGCCCGACCGCGCGGCCGCGGTCGATGTGCTGAAGTGACACCGACGCCCTTGTGGCTGGTCCGCCCGCAGCCCCGGCCAGAGGCGGATATCAGGCTGTTCTGCTTCCACCATGCCGGCGGTGGTGCTGCTTTCTTCGTGCCCTGGGCGGCGGAGCTGCCGCGCCATGTGGAACTGATTGCCATCCGCTTGCCCGGGCGGGAGGCGGCCTATGGCGCGCCCCGCTGCGCCGATCCCGCGCAGGTGGTGGACGGGGTGCGGGCGGCCATGGCGCCGCTGCTGGATCGGCCCTTCGCCCTGTTTGGGCACAGTCTGGGCGCGCTGCTTGCCTATCGCACAGCGCTTTCCCTGGTGGCGGAGGGGGCAGGGGCGCCGACCCATCTTTTCTGTTCTGCCTTCCGGGCGCCGCACCTGCCCCTGTCCCGTGCCCCCCTGTCCGGTCTGGCGCAGGCCGATCTGCTGGAGGAACTGGATCGCCATGGCGGCATCCCTGCTGCCGTGCGGGCGCATGAGGAACTCCTGTCCCTCATCCTTCCCGTGTTGCGGGACGACCTTGCCCTGGCGGAAGGGTATCAGCACGATAACGCCCCGCCGCTGAATTGCCCACTGACAGCCCTGGGCGGGCAGGAGGATGGGCTGGTCAGCGCTGCGGAACTGGCCGGCTGGGCCGACCATACGACAGGGCCGTTCCGCCGGCTGATCTATCCGGGCGGGCATTTCTACCTGTCCGATCACCGGCCCCGCCTGATCGCCGATATCGTAGCGGGGCTGTGAAGGGTGGATGTGTCAATCCGCTTCGAAGCGTGTCTTGTGATCAGCATATTTACTGAGTTGGTCTGGGTCCTGGTCGGATTTGCGCAGGATACAATCCCCAACCACCAATATATCAAGGCCACTGCCCATGAAGCAGGCGAAGGCTTCCTCCGGCGTGTGGACGATGGGTTCGCCCCGCACATTGAAACTGGTATTGATAACCATCGGACAACCGGTTCGGTCCGCGAAAGCGCGCAGCAAGGCAGCGAACCGGGGATTCGTGCGCGCATCAACCGTCTGAACCCGTGCCGAATAATCCACATGGGTCACGGCCGGCACGGTTGAACGTTCAACCGATAGCGCATCAAAGCCTTTCCGTGCTTCCTGTTCAGCGGACAGCGAACGCCGGTGACGCTCCAGCACAGGGGTGGTGATCAGCATATAGGGGCTGTCCCCCTCCAGCTGGAACCAATCTCCCGCTGCCTCCCGCAGCACCGCGGGAGCGAAGGGGCGAAATCCTTCCCGGAATTTGATTTTCAGATTGAGATCACGCCGCATTGTTGGGGAGCGCGGATCGCCCAAAATGGACCTGTTGCCCAAGGCGCGGGGTCCGAACTCCATCCGACCCTGGAACCAGCCAACCGCCTGCCCCTCGGCCAGAGCGTCAGCGGTACGGGCCATCAACGTGGCTTCATCAACCGCGCGTTCGAACCGGGCACCGGCAAGGGTCAACCGTTTGGCACATTCCTCATCATCGAAGGACGGCCCCAGATAGGCGCCGGCCATCCCGTCCTGCGCCGACGCATCGACGATCCGGGGCCGGTCAAGATGATGGTGCCAGGCGGCCAGGGCCGCGCCAAGTGCGCCGCCAGCATCACCTGCTGCCGGCTGTACCCAGACATTCCGGAAGGCACCGTCGCGCAGCACCTTGCCATTGGCAACGCAGTTCAAGGCCACGCCACCAGCCAGACACAGATTGGGCAGCCCCGTCTGCCGTGCCAGCGACCGGGTCAGGCGCAGTACCACCTCCTCGGTCACCGCCTGAACGCTGGCGGCCAGATCCATATGGAACGGCTCCAACGGCTCGTCGCCACCTGCCCGGGGTGCCCGCCCGAAAAGCGCATCGAACTTGGCATTGGTCATGCGCAGGCCCGTGCAATAGCTGAAATAGGCCAGGTTAAGGCGGAATGAGCCATCCGCCTTCACATCAATGACCTTCTCCATCAGCAGGTTCTTGAACCGGGGCTGCCCATAGGGAGCCAGGCCCATAACCTTGTATTCACCGGAATTAACTTTAAACCCCAGATGATAGGTTACGGCTGAATAGAGCAGGCCCAGCGAATGGGGAAAATGGATCTCGTTCAGCGGCTCAATGCGGTTGCCCCGGCCAATGGCGATGGATGTAGTAGCCCATTCGCCCACCCCGTCCAATGTCAGGATCGCCGCTTCCTCAAACGGTGACGGGTAGAAGGCGGCCGCGGCATGGCTTTGGTGATGTTCCGCAAAAAGTAGGCGCGATGCCCAATCGACCTCCGGTTCCCGCTCGGCAAGTTCACGGCGGAGCCGGTCCTTTTGGAACAATTTATCCTTCAACCAGACCGGCATCGCGGTGCGAAACATCTCAAAGCCACGCGGCGCCGTGGCAACGGCGGTGACGAACAGTCTCTCGAACTTCAAAAACGGCTTGTCGAAAAACACGACATGATCAATCGCCGCGAGCTTGCATCCCGCCTCGGCCAAACAATAATCAATGGCCCGGGCGGGATAAGCGGCATCGTGCCGGATGCGCGAAAACCGTTCTTCCTGCGCGGCTGCCACCACTCGTCCATCCTCGACCAGTGCTGCCGCACTGTCGTGGTAAAAAGCCGAAATCCCCAATATCCGCACAATATGCCGCCTGTTCTTTCTTACAAGTGCGTTGAATTGTCAGAACTGATCCCGCATTGAGCCATAAGCCGATGGCGGATCACGGGGAACCCAATAACTATCCGCGTTCGCATCCCAACGCAGCCGAAGTGGATCTTTGCGGAGTAACCGAAAAAGGATACCCAGCGGCAACACCGAAAAAACGTACACAACACCCATCGTCACCGGAGACATGACGCGGTGCAGGAGGTTGCCAAACAGGAACCAGATACGATTGGGCCAATAAAGGATGCGGGGGACCAGAAGCGCCAGGGCCAATATCGCACCAGCCACATAAAGCGCTGACCATTTGGGCTCACTCCCACCAATCAGCGGCCAAAGCCCAATGACCGCGAATACGACCGTAAAAACCAGCCCAAACGACCGATTGGAACCCATCGTCACCTTTGGTCGAGCCGACACCGGATCAATCATCGCGCACCCCGCATATCGCACAGAAACCAAACTTATCTTGATCCAATCCCAAAACCCTTGTAAACATAAAGCTGAAAAATGTTCTATCTTAAGCATCTAAAAATCCGATGTTAACGTAATAAAAATGAGAGAGATGAAATGAATAATTTTTTTGAAATATTCCGTTTTTTGTTTAGCAAAAAAACACGTATAATATTCATACCCGCAATCATCGTCCTCCTTATCGCATCTATTCTGCTTGGTGCAAGTCAGGGTACGGCGTGGGCGCCGTTTATATATACCGTTTTTTAATTTCAGAACTTTTGCAGCAGATGAAGGCAAAGTATTGCCATTTCGGGCAGGCGCGAATGGTTGAGAACCGTTTGCGCGGAGGGGGGTAAATAATGTCTTCGGGCAATGGCGGGACTGCGGTCAAATCTATCGGTCTCCAGGCAGTTAAGCTGTTTTTAAGCTTTGCGCTCGCCTTTGCAGCGGGGGAGATGTTGGTTCGGGTCGCGACATCATCTCAGGATCATTACGTCATTGAGATGTGGCGTTACGCCAATCTTTTGCAACAAACGACACCTGAGTTTTTGCCTGGGCATGAACATCGCCCAGGAACATCGGCTGATCTGCAGCATGTCAATATCCGCATCAATAATCTGGGCTTACGTGGGCCGGATATTGACGCAGACATGCTGAAGGACAAAAAAGTCGTCGTCTTGCTGGGTGATTCAATAACGTTCGGCTGGGGTGTGCCGGAGGCGGAGACCCTGGCTGGCCAGCTACAGGAACGATTGGGTTCGGATTTTGTCATTTTGAATGCCGGCATTGGCAATATGAATCTCGAGCAGCTTGCCGCCCGCTGGCATGATCTGAATGCTCGGCTTTCTCCTGACCTGCTGGTCGTTCTACCCACGATGCGCGCAACCGATCCTCAGCAAGAGGGCCGCGCCTCCCTGCTGGTTCGCAAAAGCCAGCTGGCGGCTCTGGCCTCGGCCTTCTTTACACGGGTCGCCGGTGGGACAAGTGGACACGAAGATCTCGTTACTTATTACCGGCGTAATTGGACCGGTGAAAAAATGACGGCATCATTAGATCGTGCATTCATCACTATCGCATCCGAACAAAAAGCCGGAAAATATAAAGTACTCTTCGCCATGCTGCCTGAAACGAATGACTTTGTTAATTATCCTTACAATTTTGCAACTGAAATTATCCAACGCCGTACGGAATCATATGGCTGGGAATTTGTCGATCTTTTCCCTCTTTTTAAAGGGGAGGAGTCACAAAAATACTGGGTATCAGGACATGACATCCATCTGAATGGTGCTGCATTCACAAAAATAAAAGAGCCTGTTGCAGAAAAGATCCTCAGTATGCTCTCACAGGGTGGCAATTGAGGGTATAAACGATGCTATTTCACCATTATGAATTTTTCATTTTTCTGGCTGCCTTTACCCCTATTTTTGCGCTGACCAGGGGAAATGTTCGTCTTGGATGGACAACGCTTGCCAGCCTTTTTTTCTATGCTTGGTGGTATCCCCCTTATGCCCTGCTGATCGTTGTTTTTGTATTGATGGCGTGGGCGGGCGTACGCGCCGTACGACGGTGGCCAAGTTTGCTCCCCGCCATCATCATCATAACGCTTCTCCCGCTGGCTGCGTTTAAATATACGCATTTCCTCCTGTCTGTGGTTGATGGGTTACTTGGCACTGAATGGACATTGCCTCCTTGGACATTGCCGTTAGGGGTCTCATTCGTCACGTTTACCATCGTCAGCCTGATCCTGGATTCACGGCGCGATAAGGCCGCTCAACCACCATCTCTCCTGGCAATTTCAGTTTATGTGACTTTCTTTCCTCACCTGATCGCTGGCCCCATTTTGCGCGGCCATCAGATGTTCCCCCAATTATCGGGCATGCGCATAGATCGTACTGCCGTGATACCAGCCCTGTACCTATTCACAGCCGGAATAGTGAAGAAAGTTGTCATCGCTGATCCGCTTGCTGTTTATGTAGATGCCGCTTATTTGAAAGCAGATATATTGGGGACCGCTGAGGCTATGTTGGCAGTACTGGCCTTCATGGTGCAGATTTATTGTGATTTTAGTGCTTATTCAGATATGGCTATTGCCTTGGCTATGCTGTTTGGTGTCACTTTCCCAGAAAATTTCCGTTCACCTTATCTGGCGACATCATTGACCGAGTTATGGCGACGGTGGCATATCACTCTCACGTTATGGTTACGTGACTATGTTTTCATGCCTTTGTTTCGCCGGCTGCGCGGAAGCCTGCCCAGCATGGCAATTTTCCTTACAATGGTGGTGTCAGGCATTTGGCATGGAGCCGCATGGCATTTCATTCTTTGGGGGGCGGCCCACGGTGCAGTTTTGGTAATTGAACATTGGACAGGCTTCAGTCGATCAGCCCAAAATGGACGCCTATGGCTACGAATATCTGGCGTTCTTTATACGTGTATCTTTTTTGCCCTGACAGCGACTATGTTCAGGGCGCCGACAATGGGCATCGCCGGGGACATGGTGCTCGCTTTTTTTGGAAAAAATGGCTGGGGCCTGGCGCCGGCTGGCTGGCCTTTGCTGCTCGGTTTGTGCGCAACAGCATTGATACTTCACGGATTGGACACACGCGACAGGATCACCGGTCTGGCAGCTATAATCCCGGCCTGGATTGCTGCACCTATTTGCTTGTCAATTATTGCAACTTGCTCCCTAGTTGCCTCAAGTCAACCCGCATCTTTCTATTATTTCGATTTTTGATCCTTACACTCCCGTATCGGAAAGACCCGCAATGATCGCCAGAGCCTTTGACTTTTTGCTCAAGACCTTGATCTTGCTGGCATTGCTGAATGGGATGGTTGATGGTGCTCTGTTCGCCCAGCGATGGATACGGAATTCAATCGTTGAATTGCAGTTGAACCAAGAGGGGCTGGTGAGGCCAAATCTCAAAATGGCCTTCGAACCTGGGATGGGAAAAACCCCCATTGCAACCACATTACCGAATTTTACCATCGCGCAGGATGGTCGCCGCGCCCCACGGCAGGCAACAAACCCACCTGCAAATCGTCGGATTCTTCTGCTTGGTGCTTCGCAGACTTTCGGGATGGGAGTGACAGATGATCAGATTCTGTCAACCTTGATAGAACACGATCACCCGGAGTGGGAGGTCATGAATTATGCGGTACCGGGTGAGACTCTGTTCAACAACCGCATCCGCCTTTCCTTTCTGACGGCGCGCGGTCTTGCTCCCGACCAAGTATTGATTATGGCCAGCATATTGGAAATTGCGGACCGTTGCATGACACCGCCACCGGCCCCCAAGCCAAGAGCCACAACCGCACTTGAGCGGCTTTTTGAGGCCATCGGACGGCGAGTCACCACCTCGGAAACGGCGGATTTGGAGGGAATTGCCGCCTGTACAGAACCAGAGCGCGCCAACGCACTTGTTCACGCTATATATGATGAGATGCTGGCCGCCCTGGCGACCGCCGACCGCCTCAATCTGCCGGCGCGTGTCGTTCTTTCACCAACCCTGTTCAGCCGGCAGCTTACAGCGGAACAATCGGCGATTGATCAGTTCAGCGATAGTCATTATTTGGCCTTCCGGCCTATTTACGATGCTCTCCGCCGCCTGATCGCGGAGGGAGGTGAAAATCGTATTATTGACCTCACTAACGCGCTGGATGCGGTTGATAAGCCTTTTATTGACGAGTTATCTCATTTCTCCCCGGCCGCCCACCGTGCCATTGCTGATCAATTGGGCCCGCTGATCATGTCCTACGGTGTTCCTGGAGCGGGGAAGACAGAAATGCTGAAGGAAAATAAGGAATAAAAGAAGGGAAGCTTCTTCGTTCCGCTCCCCTTTCTTGATATTCATATAAATGAAGGGGTGAAGATTTCTTCCAGGCCAAACCTCCTTCGACAGGACTGGCGCCGCTTCCTTCTGCCAGCCTAAGCCCTTGCGGGGTGCTGCGCTCATCTGCGCGACCATTGCCGGACTGATGAGCGGTAACCGGCAGCGAACCCGTTCTTTGGCATTCTCAATGACGCTCTTCTGCCAGGGCTGTACGGATCGCAGAGCCAACTGAGCGCCAGGGACCCACAAACTCTGCGCCCCAGTCAAAGGTACTGTTGCGATGGGGGGCTAGGGTGGGCAAGGACAGTCCCATGCAGACGTCGAAATTCACAGTGTCGCAACTCGCGTGCATCCTGAAGCAGGCAGAGGAAGAGACGCCTGATGATCTCAGTTGCCATCTTGGCAAACCATCAGCCTAAATGGTAAGGCCACTTTGCTGAAAATAAGAATTTTACGGAAGTGGCTGGCACAGAAGCAAAATCCCAACATCTTGTAGCCCTTCTTGCGCCCTCCCACAGTGGAGTCTTGAGAAAGGTCAGACCTTTTGATGTCGCCTAATTTCTGATACGTTCTATCGGTAAAAATGATATTAGCCGTGATTTTAAAAATTTTTGTGCAAAAATCGATTTGTATCAATAAGTTATCGTGCTTTTAGCGATCGCTCCGTACTTATGATTTTGCACCGCCGGTGCTGCTTCCCGCTCATCTCACATCCTTGACGCTGAGGGGTCTTGCGCCTTATTGGTAATGCCAGTTAATGGTTTCCAAGAACACTGCGATGAAGTAAGGATGCTCGTTGCAGGCTGATCAGCCGTAAAGTCGCACACAAAAAATTCAATGTTTGCGCGGGTGGGCGTGTCGTCAATGGCGCATTGCCCTGTCACGCGCATGCAAAGGCTGTGCTGTGTCTAACGTGGATGCAATCGCCATCCTCCAACAATAAAGACCTTAGGGAGTGAAAAGATGATCCGTTCGATGACGTGCTCTGCGCTGGCCATTCTGGGGTTTGCAACACCGGTAGTGGCGCAAGAAGCAACGGTTGGTTCCGCACTCGTGTTGGATGAGATTGTCGTTACCGCCCAAAAACGGGCGCAGAGCGCACAGGATGTGCCGGTGGCGATGACAGTGATCGGCGCGGATGCCCTTGCCGCTGTCGGCGGCAGCAGGCTGCAGGACCTGACACAGCTTTCGCCGAGCCTGACCGTGACGCAAGGGGCGGATCAGAACAATAATGCCGTCATCCTTCGCGGTATCGGCACGTCCGCCTTCTCCATCGGGGTTGAGGCCAGCGTGCTGGTTGTCATTGATGATGTGGCGGCCGGTCTGCCTGGCCAGGGTTTCAACGATTTGCAGGATATCGAGCAGATCGAAATCCTGCGGGGTCCGCAAAGCACCTTGTTTGGCAAGGCGGCGTCGGCGGGCGTTATCAACATCACCACCAAGGCGCCGACGGACAGGTTCACCGGTTCTGCGGAGGTTATGGTCACCGATGATGATGAGCAGCGTTATTCCGCCGGCCTGTCCGGCCCGCTGGCCGAGGGGTTGAGTTTCCGGGCCAGTGCCGCCATCGGCCGGTACGACGGCAATATCCGCAACCTGACCACTGGCCGCATGATCAATGGCCGCGACAGTGAGAACTATCGGGCAAAATTCCTGTGGGAACCGTCTGACCGCTTTGATGTGACCCTGTCAGGCCATTATGCGAAGACTGAGGCTGACTGCTGCGAGTATGTCGCGATCAGCAGAACGCCCGGTATCCGCAACCTGTTCGGCGTTTCCACCAATACCCAGTTGGAGGGCATTACCCCCGGCACCCATAATTTCACTGCACGTGTTGATCCTGAACCTGTGTCGGACGCCAAGGATTATGGTGGCAGCCTGAAGGTCAATGTTTACCTGGGGGAACACACCCTCACTAACATCACCGCCCGCAACCATTATTTCGCGACCGACAGTTCGGATTTCGATGGTGCCACGGGTCCGTTGCTCGGCCAGCCGAACGGCCTGATGCAGTTCGGGTTCTTCCGTGGCGATACGTTCAGCAATGAACTGCGCCTGACCTCGCCGGGATCGGGGGATCTGCAATATGTTGCCGGCCTCTACTATGCCGATAATACCTTCACCCGGCGCTTCACCCGCACCGGTCCGGCGCAGCCCGGTGACTGGCGGGGCGAGGCTGGGTCGGAAGCCTATGCCATGTTCGGCCAGGCCGATTACACCATCGTACCGGGCACCAAGCTCATCGGGGGGCTGCGCTGGGGCCGGGAGAATATCAGCTTCGTCTATGACCGCTATAACAATGCCGGCGGCAACCCGCCCTTCAATACGAGTGGATCTGCCAGCGATACAGTGGTCACGGGCAAGGCCGGTATCCAGCAGGAACTGGCTGACGATGTGATGGCGTTCGCCACCTATGCCCGTGGGTATAAGGGGCAGGCCTACGACCTGACATCCTCCTTCTCCACGCCCACCAATCCGGCGCGCAATCCGGTCCGTCCGGAGACCTCCAACAGCTACGAACTGGGTCTCAAGGGCCGGTTTCTGGATCGCCGCGCCAGCCTGAGCCTGACCGGCTTCCTGACCGATTATGATGATTTCCAGGCGCAGTCACAGGTAGCGGAGTTCGGCGGCAGCCTGTTCCTGGCCAATGTCGGCAAACTGCGGACCAAGGGTGTGGAAGCCGAGGGTTCCTTGCTGGCTACCGAGACGCTGACCCTGAATGGCAGCGTAGCCTATACCGATGCAACGATCCGTTCCTTCCCCAATGCTGAATGCTATTTCGGGCAGACGGCGGCACTGGGCTGCACGCTCCGCACCACGGGGGGCCGCGCCCAGGATCTCGCCGGCCACCGTCTGGCCAATTCGCCGGAATGGAAATTCAATGTTGGCGCCGATCTGGAGGTGCCGTTGGGCGATCTGCCCGTGACCAGTTTCGTCAATGCTAGTTATAGCTGGCAAAGCAAGGTCAATTTCGACCTCAGGGGCAATCCCAACACGGTGCAGGATGCCTATGGCATCACCAATGTCAGCGTGGCTTTCGAGGATAAGGAGCAGGGCCGCTACCGTCTGACGCTGTTTGTCCGCAACCTGTTCGACAAACACTATTTTTCCAGTGTGAACGACCTGACCAACGGATTGATCGCCAATCCCTATCCGAACCCGTCAACGGTGATTGATCTGCGCGGGCGTCGAGCGCGGGACGCCAGCCGCTATATGGGGGCCCGTTTCTCCGTGAAATACTGACCCGTACCGTCTCCCGCGACTGGACCCAAACTGACGAAAGCTCTCCTCATGAAGCGTCACCTGCTCGCCACTGCTGTCGCCATGTCCCTTGCCCTGGGCACCCAAGCTGGGGCGTTCGCCCAGGGGGTGGAACCGCGGATCACGATGGATCTGAAGGATGGGTGGCGCTTTCATCTGGGGGAGGCGCCGTCCGCTGAACGGGTGGATTTCCCGGACGGCGATTGGGCCCAGGTCGCGGTACCCCATACATGGAATAGGGTCGGCTATTATACGACACCCTCGCCCGATCGTGTGAACACGCCAGACACGATCAACAAGACCCAGGGGACGGGCTGGTATCGGCTGTCCTTCACGCCTTCGGGTGATTTCAAGGGCAAGCGGGCATGGTTGCAATTTGATGCGGTCAGCCGGCGGGCGGAGATTTGGCTGAATGGCCAGTATATTGGCCGCCATGAGGGGGGCTTCTCCCGTTTCCGACTGGACGCGACGGCGGCCTTGAAGCCGGGTGCCGTCAACCTGCTGGTCGTGAAGGCCGATAACAGCAAGCCGGCGCCCGGCAGCACGACCGCAGACATTTTGCCCCTGGCTGGTGACTTCTTCGTCCATGGCGGTATCTATCGCAAGGTGGCCCTGATCGCGACCGGTGATATCCATGCGGAGATGATGGACCATGGCGGGCCCGGCATTTATGCGACCACCAGGGCCGTAGATGGGACCAGCGCCCAGGTGCAGGTCGCCATTCATGCGCGCAACAGCGGTGCCCGCAAGACCAAGGTCCAGATCGTCACGAAGCTGGTTGACGCAGACGGTCAGGTGGTGGCGGAGGGGACGCAGAGCGCCAATCTCGCGCCTGGCAGTACCGTTACACTGGAACAGCCCCTATCGGTGAAGAATGCCCGGCTATGGCAAGGCACCGCCGATCCTTATCTGCATGATCTGGTGGTCGAGTTTCAGGACGCGCAGGGCCGCGTCCTGGACCGCGTGACACAGAAATTCGGTATTCGTGAAGTTCGCATCGATGCCGCCCAGGGCCTGATCCTGAACGGCAAACCGGTTCGCCTGCATGGTGTCGGCCTGCACCAGGATATGGAAGGCAAGGGCTGGGCCATGGATGAGGCGGACATCGCAAAAGATGTCGAGATCATCCGGGAGATGGGGGCGAATACCATCCGGTTGACCCATTATCAGCATGGTCCCACCATCCATGAACTGGCCGATAAATATGGGCTGATCCTTTGGGATGAAATCCCGCTGGTGTCCGCCTGGACCCCGCCTGGCAAGATGGTGGCGACCGACGGCCTGATTGCCAACGCGCGCCAGCAATTGCAGGAATTGATCAGGCAGAACCATAACCATGCCGCCGTCGTCACCTGGGGCATCGCCAATGAGGTGGATTTCGGGTCCACGCCTGTGGCGCCCTTCATTGGCATCACGTCCGGTTCCGACCCTGCACCCTTGTTGCGGGAACTGCGCGCGTTGAGTACCGCGACCGACCCAAGCCGTCCCACGGTGTTGGCCACCTGCTGTGAAGGCGGCATGTTTGGTGATGCGGAGATCCCCATCGTCGCGACGGAGGCCGATCTGGGCGGAGCCAACCGCTATTTCGGCTGGTATTACGGCAAGCCCTCCGATCTGGGGTCAAACATTGCCGCCCTTCGTGCCGCCCGGCCTGACCAGCCGCTTTCCATCACGGAATATGGGGCCGGCGGGGCGGTGACGATCCATACGGACGATGTGATGGGTGGCCCCGTGGATGCCCGTGGCCGTGACCAGCCGGAGGAATATCTCAGCTATTTTCATGAAGAAAGCTGGGCCATCCTGGGTGCACGCACGGACCTTTGGGCGACCTGGCTGTGGAATGCGTTTGACTTTGCGACGCTGGTCCGCAAGGAGGGTGATGCGCAGGATATCAATACCAAGGGCCTCGTCACCTATGACCGGAAGGTCAAGAAGGATGCGTTCTTCTTCTACAAGGCCAACTGGAACCCGGCCCCGACCGTGCATATTACCGGTCGCCGCTATGTGAACCGGGCCTACCCGGTCACCCATATTCGCGTCTACAGCAACGCGCCCGCGACGGAGCTTCAGTTGAACGGGCGTGCGCTGGGCATGCGTAAGGACTGCCCCCAGAAGATCTGCATCTGGGAGAATGTGCAGTTGGACCAGGGTAACAATGCGCTGACCGCCGTCGGGTTGTTCGCAGAAGGGCCGGTCAAAGATGGCGTAAACTGGACCCTGGAGGCCGGTTCCGCGCGTGCCTTCCGGATCGATAGCGGCGCGCTGGTGGCGGCGGAAAGTGCTGGTGGGCGGTTCGGGTCGGATGCCTTCTTCATCGGTGGGACCGCTGGCAGCGTCCAGCCGCCCAGCGGCTATGGTCCGCCGCGTCCGCGCAAGGAGGTGCATGGGACAGCCGACACGAACCTGATCTCCACCTATCGCGAAGGCGACTTTACCTATCGCCTGCCAGTGGCGGATGGCACCTATCGCGTCACCCTGTCCTTTGTGGAACCGTCCGCCGCAGCGGGGGAACGGCAGTTCGACGTCATTGCCAATGGTGAGAAGAAGCTCCGTTCTCTGGACGTCGCCGCCCTTGCCGGGGCGCCCATGACGATGGTGAAGCGGGAATTCAAGGTGAAGGTCAAGGACGGAAATCTGACACTGCAATTCGTCCCGGTCAAAGGCCAAGCCATCGTATCGGCCGTAGAGGTGGAAGCACTATAAGTTCAGCCGGCCATCGCATCTGTCCTGACCGTCTGGATTGGTTGCAGTTAATCCTTCAAGTCAGAAGTCAACACCTTGGAATCGCCCTCTCAACGCAACTTCAATGCAATTTCAATAGCATGCGCCAGTTTTGACCCAAGGTGGTGCAGGCCGCTCAGGTTTCCCCGTCGCCAGCAAGTTTCAGAAAAGGTTCAAGGCGACTGTTGCGGTTTGCGCTGACATCTAATCCGGCTTGGCGATCATCAGATAGAAAATGGCGAGTACGCCGATGAAGGCGGGCCATCCCAGGGCAAACCAGATGGCGGCATAGCGGTGGTAGAGCGGCGGCAGGCCCGTGCCGGCGGCCAGGGCGGTCTCGGCCAGGCGTCGCATCCGGATCTGCAGCCAGACCACGGGCAGCCAGCAGGCCCCTACCAGCAGGTAGAGCAGGATGGCTGCCAGCAGCCAGCCGCTATCCATCGGATATCCTGTGATGCGGGCGAGCCAGATGCCCGTTATCGGCTGCACGATGACGGCTGGCGTTGTGAACAACCAGTCGGCCCAGACGACATTGCGGTTGACCACAGCCGCCGCTGAGAGGTTGCCCGACCGGTTGGCCATCCAGCCATGGAAGGCCGTGCCCAGGCCCGTGCCGAACAGAAGCGTCGAACTGAGGATATGGACATATTTCAGCAGGATATACTCATCCATTTTCGGTCTCCATCGCCATCATGACCAGCGTGGCGCCGGCGACAGCCAGATTTTTGGTGATCGCTCCGAACGGATGCAGCCACAATTCAGGCAGGTACAGGCTGATCAGGACGGTGTAACCGGCCATCAGGGCCAGTTGCATGGTCCCCACCACCACCGGGCGCCATCGGCAAAGCAGGGCCAGCCCCAGCGCCAGGTCCAGCACCGCTCCCGTGTAGAGTGCTATGCCAGCCGACAGTCCTGTCAGCCCCAGTGGTGCCAGCAGCGCGTAACTGTCCGCCACGGGGTAGAGCCCCAGCGAGACGATGCCTGTCCAGATCCAGATTGCGGCCAGTAGCAGGCGCAGCGGCATTGCCAGTGGCAGCAACCTCGCCCGCCAGCGGTCCGCCGCCATTGCCGGGTGCCGGGCCAGCGCCACAGGCAAGGCCCGCGCCGGCCGGCCCAGGACTTCGCGCATCGGGCCGGCATCGCCGACATTTCCGGCCTTCAGCATGACCAGACTGTCACGCGATGCCGGCCCCAGCCCGAACCGGTCCCCCAACAACGCACCCAGTGTCAGGAATGCGGCGGGCAGGGCAATGAAGGGGGCGGAGTGCAGGCCCAGCCAACGGCGCAAAGTCAAGGTGACCTCATCCGTTGTCATCGGTGCCGGCCCCATCAGATTCAGCCGTCGGGCGAAGGGCTCCGCGCGGTGAAGCAGGCCCAGGATCACGTCAATGACATCGTCAACATGGATTGGTTGTACCTGCCAGTTACCGGGACCCAACCGCAGGGGCAGGGGGGTGGCGGCGAGCGCTGCAAACATCTCCGTACTGACCCCGCCGCGCCCGATGATCAGCGAGGGGCGCAGGATGGCCCAATCCAGGCGCTGGCCCGTGGGGTCCAGAGCCGCCAAGTGATCGTCGGCTGCTTTCTTGCTGCGATGATAGCTGCTGGTTCCCGTTTCGTCGGCACCCAAGGCTGACAACTGGATGACACGGCGGACGCCGGTGGCTAGGCAGGCATCGAACAGGGCGTTGGCGCCCTGCTCATGCACGGCATGGAAGCCGCCGGCCCCGTCGCGGATCAAGCCCGCCAGGTTGATAACGGCATCAATGCCAGCCAGCCTTGGATGCCATTCGGCTGCCGTGTCGCGGACCAGATCGCATTCCATGACAGGGAGATCCGCAAACAAGCGGCGCAACCGGTTGGAATTGCGGCCCGCCGCGATCACCCCATCATCACCACCGGCCAACCTTGCCAGCAGGTGCCGGCCAACGAAGCCGCCGGCACCGACGATCAGAATGCGCATCACATCACCTCCCGCCGGGGCGGCAGATCCTCCCCACGGGGCGTGCGTGTCCAGATGGCGCCCCCCATCCCCAATAACGCCATAACGATGCCACCCACGGCATAGAACACCACGCCGCGCAGTACCTGCACGACGTCGCCATTAAGATTGACGGCTGAGACTGCCAGCAGCGGGACCAGGATCACCATCGCCACAGACCAGATGGTCCAGAAGCGCGACCGTTGTTCGGTGCCGCACAGGTCACCCAGCAACACCAGCAGGGGCCGCCATAAGGCCGCGGCTGCGATAGAGGAAAGGGCAAGCGTAATAAACCAGCCCATCAGGGTCAGGGAAAGCGAGGCCATGGCCAATCTCCTGTCTGTTCATATCAGCGCCACCGAACGGGGCGCCCGGGACCTTCATTGCGATTGGCATGCCATGTGCTGTATCGGCAGTGTTCAGGCCGGTTTCCGGCGCTTATCGCCCTATCCAGGGCGGTAGCGGCGTTAACGGCGTGAACAGTTCCTGATAGGATGCTGTCAACGATGTTTACAGAAGCCATGATCCCCCCCTTGTTCTATGTCGGCGCTTTGGTGCTGTCGGCGCTGGCCGGCATCGCGTTGGCCCTGCTGCTGTTGTTGAAGGCCGCGCCGGTGCCGGGTGCGCGGCTGTTGGCCTTGTTTCTGGCCGGTGTAGCGATCTGGAGCGGTGGGCAAGCCCTGCCACCCCTGTTCGGACCGGTCAGCGACGGGGCGGTCGGCACCTTGCTGGCGCTCGCGCCGCTGCCCTCGGCTGTGTTCGTGCATCTGGTGCTGGCCTTCGTGCGCTGTGGTGCCACGGGGCCACTGGTTGGTGTTGCCTATGGGCTGGCGGTGGCGGCGACGATATTGGGCATGGTTGTCGATCCTGGTCAGGTGGTGGCGTGGCGCGGCTTCCGTGGTGTCTTCATCCCCAGCACTGCCGGCTGGGTGGTGATCGGCGTCTGCGGATTGCTGTCGGTCGCCGGGCATCTGCGGCTGTTCAAGGGCTGGCTGGACCTGACAGGGCTACGGCGGCGGCAGGCGGCGGCCATCTGCTGTTCCAGCCTGATCGGTCTGATCAGCCTGACGGGTTTCGCCTTTCCGCCCCTGGGCATCGATGCCTATCCCTGGCCTGTGCTGGGCCTGCCGTTTTATTCGGTGGCGTTGGTCTATGGCATCCTGCGCTACCAGTTGATGGATGTGAACTTGTGGGTGCGGCGGATGCTGGTCTGGCTGCTGCTGATGGGTTTGATGGCCGCTGCCGCGACGCTGGTGATGGCATGGCCGCTGGCGGCGGGCACCCCCTTTGCCGGGCTGGAAACCTGGCTGCTGATGATGGGCATGACCTTCATCATGCTCGCTATTTTAAAGCCTTTGCGTTTCATTGCCGATCGTCTGGTCTTTCCCGGCGGGGAGGTTTCCGCGGCCGATCTGAAGCGTTGGCGCGAGGATTTGGCAGTGCCCGCCGACTGGCCGGCGTTGCTGGATCGGGCCTCCGCGCTGATCGGCTTGCGTCTGGGGCTGCCGGTCAATGTGCGGCTGGAGGCGGCGGAGGGGCCGATGCCAGCCCTGGTTCTGTCGCGGGATGTACGGGGTTGGTGCTGCCATTTGGTCGGCTGGGATGATGCCCCGCCCGGCCCCCGCTACGCGGCTGGCCTTTTCGCCAGTTGCCTGGCAGAGGCAGCCGCTCGGTTGGACCGGGCGGAAGTGCTGGCCAGGGCAGAACGGGAACGCCAGCAGGAAGCGCGACTGGCCGAGCTTGGCCAATTGGCAGCGACCGTGGCGCACGATTTGCGTAACCCGCTGAATATCATCACCATGGCCGCCACGGGCGCTCCGCTGGAGGTGCGGACGGAGATCGCCGAGCAGGTGAACCGCATGGAAATGCTGGTTCGCGATGTCATGGATTATGCTGGTACTGCCCGGCTGGAACTAAGCCCTCTGTTGGTTGCGGACGCTGTGGCGCTGGCCATGTCGGGACTGCCGGGGTTGCGGGTGGAGACCGATATCGATCCGGAACTGTCCATTCGGGCGGACTCCCGCCGGCTGCGTCAGGTGCTGGTCAATCTGCTGGAAAATGCCGCCGCCCATGGCCAGCGTCTGGCTGTGATGGCGGAAGAGGTGGGAGATGCGGTGCGCATCCATATCTGCGATGACGGCCCGGGCGTCCCCACCGATATCCGTGACAGGCTGTTTCAACCCTTCGTATCGCGCCGTCCTAGCGGCACGGGCCTTGGCCTGGCCATCGTTGCCCGCATCATGGAGGCCCATGGCGGAACGGTGGCCCTGGGCAACCGGTCGGGCTGGTCCACCTGCCTGACCCTGACCTTTCCTGATCGTATGGAGAACCGGATATGAACCCGTCGCGCATCCTGCTGGTCGATGACGAGCCGGCGTTCCAGCGCCTGGGCGCCGCCTGGCTGCGCGCTGCCGGCCATGAGGTGGAGGTGGCGGGTGACGGGGAGGCGGCCCAAGCCGCGTTCCGTCGGCAGCCGGCCGATCTGGTCCTGCTGGACCTGTCAATGCCGCCGCACCATGACCCCGTGGCGGGACTGGAGCTGATATCCGGTTTCGCGCCGGCCCCCGTGGTGGTGATCACCGGCCATGCCGACCATGCGCTTGCCCTGAAGGCGGTGGAACGCGGCGCCTGGGATTTTCTGGGCAAGCCGTTGGACCCCGACCTGCTGCGCGTCGTGGTCGCCCGGGGGCTGGAGCGCGGGAGATTAGTGGCGGAACTGCGGCGCCTGCGCGCGGTGGCCGGGGTGACCGATGATCTGGGGATCGTCGGGACCAGTCCTGCCCTGACCCGCCTGCGTGATCTGGTGCGCCGTATCGCGCCAACGCAGATCCCGGTCCTGGTGTTGGGCCCCAGCGGTACCGGCAAGGAACTGGTGGCCCGCGCCCTGCACGATGGCGGGCCGCGGCGCGACCAGCCCTTTGTCACCGTCCATTGCGGCGCCATTCCCGCTGAATTGCTGGAAAGCGAACTGTTCGGCCACCTGAAAGGCAGCTTCACCGGTGCCCACGCCGACCGGCCGGGTCTGGTCGAAACCGCCCATCGCGGTACCCTGTTCCTGGATGAGGTGGGGGAGATGCCTGCACCCATGCAGGTGAAGCTGCTGCGCTTCCTGCAGGAAGGCACCTATCAGCCGGTGGGTGGGCGGGAGATGCGCAAGGCCGATGTCCGCACCGTCGCGGCCACCCATCGTGATCTGGAAGCGATGGTGGGGGAGGGCACCTTCCGCGAGGATCTCTATTATCGGCTGAAGGGCATGGTGTTGCGTACCCCATCCCTGTCGGAACGGCCGGAAGACGTGCCTGTGCTGGCCACCTTGTTCCTGCGCCGGGCAACGGGTGGGGGGGCCGGTTTCACCGCCGACGCGCTGGACTGGCTGGGCGGCCGTGACTGGCGCGGTAATGTCCGCGAGTTGCGGGCCTTGGTGGAATGCGCCGCTGCCCTGGCGGGGCCGGAGCAGGCGGGAGAACGGTTGCTCGACACGGCGGATTTGGCTTTTGCAGCGGGTGAAGGGATGGCGGTGCCGGCTATCGACGTCGCCGCGACCGGCCGCCGAACGCTGGAGCAGGAGGTAGCAATACTGGAACATCGATTGATTACCCAGGCTCTGGATGAGGTTGGGCATAACCACACCCATGCGGCCAGACTCCTGGGCCTCTCCCGCGTGGGACTTTTGAAGAAGATGGACAGGATGGGACTGCGATGAGTGATCTGAATGATAACACGCCCGATCCCGCCGTTCTGGAGCGGTTGTTGCTCGGGCCGACCTGCCTGTTCGATGGGGTGTGCAACCTATGTAACGGGTCGGTCCGCTTCATCCTGGCGACGGAGGAAGACCATGAAATCCTTTTTGTGGCTGTACAATCGCCGACGGGCAGGCGGGTATTAGAGGCCATCGGTATGCCGGATCTGACCAATAGCTTCGTCTATATTGATGAGGGTGTGGCTTCCTTGCGTTCGGTGGCGGCATTCCGTCTGGCCCGACGATTACGGGCGCCCTGGTCGTGGGTGCGGCTGTTCCAGCTTCTGCCGACAAAGCTGACGGATTGGCTTTATAATCGGCTTGCGGACAATCGCTATCGTCTGTTCGGCAAGCGAGAGTTGTGCCTGGTGCCAACACCTGGCCAGTCGCAGCGTTTTGTCAGTTGAAGAGAGGAGGCTACCCGATCCTCCTGCCAAGACGGTCAAAGGGTTGAGGGCGGGCGGCAAAACCCCTGAGGAACACAGGTTTTCTGTTTCAGGCGGGGGAAATAAAGACTTTCTGTCCAAATTAAGCAGCTTCGGACGTTAGGGGGGCACCACACGAAAGTACGTTTTACGTAGGGTAATCAGACACGGGAGCGGGCATTCTGTTACGTTCTGGGGAGAAGGCGCGCAGCGATTGCCCCAACGATGCGGCCATGTCGTAATGTGACGTGATCGTACCGGTCGGCCTGGATTCCGTGATCTGCCGCTGGGTGACATTTCTGTCCGGCAGAGGCGTGACATTTCTATATGGCATTTACACATCATGGCATTTACACATCGCCCCACAGATTTTAGATTGAGAAGATGTGTTATGGAAATTATATCAATGCAAATACTAATAGGGTATGTATCAGCCCAGCGTTTTATAATTAGATAAAGAGGAAAATGTCGCCACTGGCACACACACGAAAGGCATAATTCTTCAGGCCAAATAGGCAATAGAATATAAATTCATAGTATTTTTTTACCAAAAACCTCAGACTCAGATCAAAAGAATCTGTTCCAGATATTATCAGTATTGTATTTCTCCCGCCAGGAAACGGCGTGAAGCCGTATCAGGGTGTCGGGATGAGGGGTTTCTTGATGTCGATGGGGTGTGCTCGGCAGCGTCCGGGGCGTGGGGGCCGTTACCATCAGTCCAAGGAAAAGGGTCATCTGGCGCGGCGCTTACTGGGTTTGGCCTTGGCCGCAACCGCTTTGACGTCCCTCCCCGCTATGGCACAGGTTGTTCCTGACGCCGGTAGCCTGCAACGACAGTTACGTGAAGGGATACCGGAGTTCCGGCTTGAACAGCAGCGCCCGCCTCTATCGCAGCCACAGGTCCGCCCCCAGGAACAGGGGCCGCGCGTATTGGTCAGGGGCTTCATCCTGGACGGGGCCGCTTTGATACCGGAAGCGGAACTGCAGAGCCTTTTACGTGAAAAGGTCGGTCAGGAACTGAACATCAATGATCTTCAACGTCTGACCCTGACTATCAGCGAGGCCTACCGCCAGCGCGGCTATTTCGCCCGGGTTTATTTGCCTGCCCAGGATGCTAGCGAAGGCATCGTTCGCATACGGATCGTGGAAGGACGTTTCGGCAAGGTGATCCAACAGCCGGGCCCGAACCGGGCTGATAGTGATTTTGTAACCGGGGTTGCGTCATCGCGGCTGCGACCCGGCGCCCCCTACTCCCTTGATGATCTGGAACGTGGCCTGTTGCTGGCAAATGATCTGCCCGGTGTTTCCGTCGACGGCATTCTGAAAGCGGGTGATGAAACCGGCACCAGCGACTTGGCTTTGGAAATACGCGACACGCCCTTACTGAGCGCCTTTGCCAATGGGGATAATGGCGGTTCCCGCGCCTCTGGCCGGTATCGCGGCACAGCGGGGCTGTCCCTGAACGGGCTGACCGGCTATGGGGACCGTCTTTCCCTGCTTGGGCTGGCCTCGGAGGGGTTGAATTACGGGCAGGTTGGCCTGGATTTCCCATTGGGCGTTGATGGGCTGCGTGCCAGTCTTTCGCTGACCGGACTGAATTATGATCTGGTCGGCGCTTTCAAGGCGCTGGACGCCGAAGGTACGGCGATCACCCAGCGGGCGGATCTCTCCTATCCCATCCTGAGGGCGGAGCGGCATACACTCCGCACCCGGCTGGCCTATGAACATAGCCGCTACGATGATGATGCCTTGGGACAGGCACTGCATCGTAAAAGCCTGGACAAGGGTACGATCAGCCTGGAAGGCAACCGCAGTGATGGCTGGGGCGGCGGCGGCATGCTCCGGTACAGCTTCGCCATGACAGCCGGTAAACTGGATCTCTCCGGTCTGGCGGTCGATGCGGCCTTTGATGTTGCCACGGCACGCACGGACGGCCCCTTCGCCAAGCTTTACGGGGAATTGCAGCGTGATCAGGCGGTCGGTCGCGCCCTGTTCCTGCGTGCCTTACTGGCCGGCCAATGGAGCCGGCGGAACCTGGACAGTTCCGAGCAATTCTCCCTCGGCGGCCCTGCCGGTGTGCGCGCGTACCCGGTCAATGAAGCTTCCGGCGACAGCGGGCTGCTGGCCAACCTGGAACTGCATTATCCGGTCGCTGCCGGCTGGGCGCAGGGGCTGGATCTTTTCGGCTTTGTTGATGCCGGTCTGGTGCGGCGCCATGCCGTTCCCTGGACCGGGTGGAATGCCCGCAGCAATGATACCAACAGTTACCCCCTGTTTGGTGCCGGCGTCGGTGCCGGCTATGTGATGGGGAATGGCCTGGGGCTCCGTCTGGTGGCGGCCGCCCCATTTGGGGCCAACAAGGGCGCGCCGTCCGGTTTCAACCAGGATGGCAGCAAGTCCGATCCACGGATCTGGTTTTCCGCAAGCGTGCAATTCTGATCAGGGGTTAGGCGATGTTCAACCATGGCGGCACCAACAGGGCCTATCGTCTGATCTGGAACCGGGCCAAGGGCCGCTGGACAGTGGCGCCCGAACGGGCACGCGGGCGCGGCATGGCTGTAACGGCCGTATCGGCCCTTGCCCTGCTGGCACCGTTTGGGGCCGCGCAGGCGGCAGATCCTGGCGCGCTGCCTTCGGGGGGGCAGGTCGCCAGCGGACAGATCACGATCGGGACCAGCGGCAATGCCATGGTGATTGATCAGGCAACGGCCCGCGGCATCGTGAATTGGCAGAGTTTTGATGTCGGGAGTGATGCCAGTGTCACCTTTCGCCAGCCTGATGCAGCATCCGTCACCCTGAACCGGGTCACCGGGGGTAATGGCAGCACGATTGCCGGCACGGTCAACGCCAATGGCAAAGTCTATATCATCAATCCCAACGGCGTCCTTTTCAGCAAGGGCGCCCGCGTTGACGTCGGCGGGCTGGTGGCCTCCACCGCAGGGATTTCCGATCAGGACTTCCTGGCCGGCACCGACCGTTTCGTCAGCGATGGCGCCACCGGATTGGTGGTGAACGAGGGGGAGATTACGGCTCGGGATGGTGGAGCCGTCGTGCTGATCGGCGGCACGGTCGTTTCCAACAAGGGCAGCATCCGCGCCGATGGCGGCGATGCCGTCCTGGCAGCCGGCGCCACAATGCTGCTGGATGCCGGTGCCAATGGTCACCTGAAGATTGAGGTCGATGGCGCAACCACCGCGACCCTGGTGGAAAATGGCGGCCTGATCGCCGCCGATGGCGGCCGTATCCTCTTGCGGGCGGAAGCGGCGAACGCCGCCATTTCCTCTGTCGTGTCCAATACCGGCACGCTGGAAGCCAACACGATGGGCACCGAGACGGGCCGCATCCTGCTGCTGGCAGACATGGAAGGCGGCCAGGTGAAGGCCGGTGGCAGCATGACGGCTGCCGCCCCCAATGGTGGCGATGGCGGCTTCATCGAGACCTCGGCTGCCACCGTCACCCTCGCGGACGACCTTGAAGTGTCGACGCTGGCAGTCGACGGTGGCAAGTCTGGTGAGTGGCTGATCGACCCTTATGATGTGGTCATCACCAACACGACGCAGAATGGCATAAGCGAGAATACGTCAGGCAATCCCTTTGTTCTGACCCCCACCGGCACTGGCGCCACCATCGACAGCAGCAAAATCAGCACCTATCTGAACTCCACCAGTGTCACCATCTCCACCGTTGGCGCCGGATCGGAGGCAGGCAACATCACCGTCAATTCGGCTGTAAGCTGGAACCAAGCCAATACGCTGACATTGAAGGCAGATGCCACGACCGGCGGCATCATCTTCAATGCCGATATCAACGGCAGCAACGGGAGCAGCGGCCTGGTGCTGGAGGCTGGTGCCGGTGGTATCACCCAGGCCGGTGGCACCGCCATCACGGTCGGGACGATCAAGGCCACGGTGAGCAATGGCGGTTCGGTTGACCTGTCGAACACGACCAACAGCATCAGCAATCTGGCTGCATCCACGGCGGCCGGTTCCTTTGCGCTGACCAGCAATAAGGCGCTGACACTGGCCGGGGCGCTGACCACCAATGGCGCCGCCACGCTACGCGCGACATCCGGCTACATAACCATTGATGCACCGTTGGTCGATAATAACGCCAATGCCGATATCAAACTGCTGGCGGCGGCTGGCATCAATATCAACCAGGATATCTCCCTGACCGGTGCCAATGCAAAACTGGCACTGAATTATAACACCATTCTGAATTATGAATTGCGCAATGGTGCCCGGCTGTCTGTTACCGGATCGGCCGCTGGGCTGACCATCAATGGTCTTGCCTACACTCTGGTCCGCAATCTGACAGAGCTTCAGGCTGTAACAAGCAGCAATGGCAATTACGCGCTGATGGCGGATATTGACGCGGCGCCGACGGCCGGCTGGAACGGCGGTCAAGGCTTTGCGCCCATCAACGGGTTCAGCAACATCTTTGCCGGCATGGGCCATACGATCAATGGCCTGACGATCAACCGTCCGGGTGAGGCAACGGTGGGGTTGTTCGGCCTGATGTCGGGGACCATCCGCGACCTGACGGTCGCCAACGTCAATGTGACCGGTTTCGGCACGGTCGGCGGTCTGGTCGCCCGTCTCAGCGGTAGTAGCGCCGCTTTGATCAACACCCATGTTACCGGTCGTGTCTCTTCCACCGGTGGCCTGATCGGCGGACTGGTGGGGTGGAGCGACCAGGGCAACATTGTCCTTTCCTCCTCCACCGCCGCGGTCAGCGGGGGCAGCGAGGTTGGCGGACTGGTCGGCCGCAATCGCGCTGCAAATATCGCCAATGCCTATGCTACGGGCGCCGTAACGGGAACGGGTACGGGGATCGGTGGTCTCATCGGCACTACGGTACAGGGCAGCGATGTCCAGACCAGCTATGCCAGCGGCAAAGTCACGGGGCCGGGGGCCGGGATCGGCGGCCTCATCGGCGCGGTGGATGCCACCGCGATTACCGTCACCAACTCCTATTGGGATATCGACACCACCGGTCAGACGGTCAGTGCCAGCGGCGGTACGGGGATCAGCACGGCCAACGCCCGTACCCAGGCCACCTATGCCGGCTTCGATTTCACCAATTACTGGACGATGATCGCCGGCCAGACCCGGCCGGTCCTGCGCAACGAATATGCCAAGGTCATTTATACCCCGACCTCCCTGCAACTGGCCCGGCTCAACCTCGCGGCCAGTTACAGATTAGGCGCGGATATTGACCTGACTTCAGCCTTCACTGCCGATGCCAGCGGCAATTATGCCAGTATCTGGGGAGCAGGCGGCTTCGTGTCCCTGGGGGATAACAGCACCCCGTTCACCGGCACCTTCAATGGCCAAGACCATAAGATTACCGGACTGACCGTCAACCGCACTGGCAGCAATTATATCGGCCTGTTCGGCTATACCAACGGGGCGACGGTCAGCAATATCAACCTGTCCGGCGGTAGCGTGAGTGCCAACAGCAGTGTTGGCGCCCTGATCGGTTATATGCTGGGTGGCGCCCTCACCGGGTCCACGGCCAGTACGACCGTCAACAGCACCAGCGCCGGGGAAAGTAATGCCGGGGGGCTGGTCGGGACCAACGCCGGTGGTGCGATCAGCGGTTCTTCTGCCAGCGGCGCCGTCACGGGCGATGGATATCAGGTCGGCGGGCTGGTCGGCTATCTGGCCAGCGGCGGTTCCATCACTCGCTCCTATGCCACCGGTAATGTCACCGGCACGAATTCCAGCAATGGTTATGTCGGCGGGCTGGTTGGCGGCAATGGCTATACCGGCAACGATGGCGGCTCCATCTCTCTCTCTTATGCGACAGGCAATGTTACGGGCGCCGGCGGCCCCGTCGGGGGGTTGGTGGGCCATAATGAAGGTTCGATCACCAACGCCTATGCCACAGGCTCTGTCACGGGAACGGGCACCGCCACCAATATCGGCGGCCTCGTCGGGGTTAATTTTATCAACGGCACAATCACCAGTGCCTATTCCACCGGCCGGGTAACCGGCAGTACCAGTTTTGGCGGGTTTCTCGGTTATAACAATGCCGTTGGTTCCGCCATCACCAGTTCCTATTGGGACACACAGACCAGCGGCCAGTCGCTGGGCCAGGGTGGCGGGGCTGCCGGCAGCATTACGGGGCGGACCACGGCGCAGCTGCAAGGGTCCCTGCCCGTCGGCTTCTCCTCCACAAACTGGGGAACGGGCACCAATCTCTATCCCTATTTTACCTGGAATTACGCCACCACGCCGGTGGCGATCAGCGGCATCGTCCGCAATCAAACCGGCGTCAGCGCGCTGCAGAACGTCACCATCACGGCCCTGTCCAACGGGGTGACGTTGGGCAGCGCCATTACCGGCGACAATGGCTATTACTATATCCTGGCACCGGGCGGATCGCTCGCGGCAAGCGGCACAATTGCCTATATCAATGACAATGCTACCGATGGGGCAAGTTTCAGCGATAGTGCTGGTGTCAACGGTGTGCAGGGCCTGGATATAAACGGTTCCGTCATCCGCCTGACGACGGCTGGCAGCACGTTGACGGGCTTGCAGACAAATTATCTGGCAGCCCTTGGCAGCTATACCGATGGCGACATCAATTTCCTGTCCCGAACCGGGTTTGATGCCCTGACGACGGGCAGCTTCGATGTCCGGCTGACCGCCACCGGGTCGGGCGGGATGATGCTGGATACCAATCTTACCTCAGGCGGGGGCATGGTGCTGGACAGCACTGCTGCCCTGGCGATCAACGCCGACCGGACATTGACCGCCAGCGGCGGCGTCATGACCATCAACGCGCCGCTGGCCTGGAACGGCGCGCACAGCCTTAACCTTGTCACGGCGAACAAGAATATTGCTCTCAACAATAATATTACGGCGACGGGCGGAACCCTGACCCTGTCTGGCGATATCTCCACCAGCAGCAGCATGATTGAGGTGAACCGGTTCCAGTTAAAGGCGGGAACCTGGCAGCAGGTGGATGCGGCCCGTCCGGTTTTCAAGATCAGCGATCTGGTACTGGATGCCGGCACCAGCTTCCTGCGGGCCGCAAGCGGGGCGGGCAGCACGATCAGCCCCTATCTTATCTATGATGTGGCCGGGCTGCAGGGGCTGGGGTCCGCTGGCTTGCTGACTTCGCAATTCAAGCTGGCCAATGATATCGATGCCTCTGGCGCGGGCACCTGGAATGGCGGGGCCGGTTTCCAGCCCATCGGCACGAATGCCAGCCCGTTCTCCGGCGGCCTGAACGGCAATAGTTTCAGCATCACCGGCCTTATCATCAATCGCCCGGCCCAGGATAATATCGGCCTGTTCGGGGTTCTGGCGGCGGGCGGCAGTCTGAATGACATTCGGCTGATCAATACCAATATTATCGGCCGGACCCATGTTGGCGGTGCCGCTGGGACCAATTCCGGAACCATTGCCGGGGTTGCTGTCACGGGCAGCGTGACGGGACGCGGCACTGTCACCGGCGGGTTGATCGGCGACAATATGGGTAGCGTCACCGAATCTTTTAGCACCGCGACTGTCGTCGGCGATGGCGATATGGTCGGCGGGCTTCTGGGACGTAATCAGGGTGGCAGTGCCGCCGTGACGAACGCCTATTCAAGCGGGACCGTGACCGGCGCCGCCGATAATGTCGGGGGGTTGATCGGCTGGAACGAGGGTGCCGTCTCTCAGACCTATGCCAGCGGGACGGTTTCTGGTGGCGGTACCAATATCGGTGGTTTGCTCGGCAATCAGGTTTCCGGTCTGCTCACTAATAATTTCTGGGCGCTGGCGGGGACCGGGCAATCCACGGGGATCGGCAGCACCCCCTCTTCTCCGGATGTGACCGGCCTCACTGCCGCCGACATGACAAAGGCAAGCAGCTATACCACCGCGGGCTGGACCGTCGCGACAAATGGCGGCAGCGCCTCACCCTGGCGCATCTATGATGGCAATACTGCTCCCCTGCTGCGCAGGTTCATGACCGCACTGTCCATAACAGGCGGAACGGCCAGCAAAAGCTATGACGGCTCTGCCAATAACAGTGGTGTCGGCACCCTCACCTATAGTGTGACCCTGTATGACGCCACACAGGTCTTGGGCACCGCCAGCTATATCGCGAACAGCGCTAATGCCGGCACCTATAACGCGGCCAATCTGGCATTGGTCGGGCTCTATTCGACCCAGTTTGGATATGACATCCAGGCCATTGGTGGCACACTGACCATCGACCGCACCGCGCTCACCGTTGCCGTCAATAACGCGACCAAGACCTATGACAGCTTGGCCTATAGCGGCGGCAACGGCGTTACCTATACTGGTTTCGTCAATGGTGAAACCGCCGCCGTCCTCGGCGGTACGCTGGCCTATGGCGGCACGGCGCA
>NZ_AUCG01000021.1 GCF_000429645.1 Niveispirillum irakense DSM 11586 | reverse complement strand
TCGCCCCGATCTCCATCAGAAGACCGAAACCGGCACCCACAAAAGCAGGAGGATCTCGCCGTTGCAATCCCCATCCAGCGCATAACCGCCAAACTCAGAGACTGCGAAACCATCGCCCGGCAGCTTGTCGCCGCCGCGTCGGTGGAGCGCTTTCTAGCCAACCCCAACCAACCAGTCAACCAGTTTTTTTCATCCGTCCGCTTTTTTATTCAGCAGCAACCAAACCGCCAAACCAAAGCAAACCAAAACCCGGCCAACCATCCCACCAAGTCACCAACACCCAGACCCAAATCCAGATACCAGCAACCTAACAGGGGCAATAGTTAAATCCACTTGTCCGAAGGGACAAACCCTTCAAAGAACCTCGGCAATACTGAGAAATCCCAGAACCACCAATCCCAACAACTGCGAAACCAACAAGCACCGCCGTCGTGGGAGGCGCTGTATAGGCGCACACAAACAGAAGGGCAAGCGGTTTTTTGAAGGGACGGAGAATTTTTATGGAACAAACAGCGCCACCCCTCGTTATGCCCCTTCCCCTAAACAAATCCGCCCGCGACGGAGAACGTCGCGGGCGGGCGTAATGGCACCTATGGAAGCTATCAGTAGCGATAGGTTCCCGTGAGGCCAAAGGTACGCGGACGCAAGGTAGAGTTTGTCGTCAGGGGCGAGCCTGCGAAATGATGGAAACGGCCCAGGGCCGGGTGGGTATCGGTCAGGTTATTGACGAAGACCGACAGATCCACCGCTTCCAGCTTCACACCCGCCCGCAGATTGACCTGGCTGATGCTGGGCACATTGGTCAGCACGGGATCGTAGGAATAAACGGCGGGATTATCCCGGGGGCCCTTGCTGGAATAGGTGTAATCAAACCGGGCATAGGCATCGGTGTTGCCTGCCAGCACGAAATCATACTGCCCCGTGACGGTCATGGTGAATTTCGGGCCGTCGAACGCGGCATCCCCCTTCTCCGCCAGGATGGCACCGGCACCGCCCAGCACCGTCTGGTCGAAAGTGGCGTCTGTATAGCCGAGCACGACACCCAGCGTGACATCATCCGTCACCTTGCCCTGCACCGACAGATCGAAGCCCTTCGAGGTGATGGAGCCGGCATTGTTGATGAAACTGGAACCGCAGGTGGGCAGCCAGACGGAACGCTGCACATCCTTCCATTCAATGTAATAGCCGCTGGCTTCCGCCATCACCCGACCATTGAACAGATAGCTTTTGGTCCCCGCCTCATAGGACCAGACGCTGTCGCTGTCATAGGAGGTGGGGGAGCTTTGCAAGCCCAGGCTTTGCAGATCAGCACCACAGAAGCTGGTGGGCACCGCCGTCTGCGCCCCACCGGCACGGAAGCCCTTGGACGCCGTGGCATAGAACATCACGTCGGGATCGTACTGGTAGGTCAGGCCGAATTTGGGCGTGATCGGCGTCTCTGACGTGGAGCCATCACTGGCAAGCGTACCACCCGCCCAGGGCCCTTCGGCCGCCTGTTCATGATTGATCTTGAGATGGGCAACGCGCACGCCGGCAGTGACCTTCAGCTTATCGGCCAGCGCGTAGTCCACCTGACCGAAACCGGCGATCTGTTCAGTTTTGGACCGGGTCCGGCTGTCATAGAGAAAATCGCCCGGCAGCAGGGGTACGCCATACCAGCTTGCCGCATTGAAGGCGCCACCCGTGGCGTTGCGGATCAGCGTGTCGACATAGCTGTCCTGGTTGGCCTGGGCTGATTGCTGCTTTTCATGGCTGTAGAAGCCACCCACCACCCAGGTCCAAGGGCTGTCGCCGGGCGTGGATTGCAGGCGCAGTTCCTGGCTGAAATTATTCTGCTTCTCGCTGAAATAACCCGGCGCGTTCTGGCCCGGCAGGGTCACATAGGGACCGGCGCCGACAATCTCGCTGACGAAATTGGTGTAATCGCGCACCTCGTCCTGATCACGGTCGAAATAGGCGGTGACGGAGGTCAGTTCCACAGCCCCGAAATCGGCATTGATGGTCAGGGATGGCAGGTAATACCGGTCGTGCTGCGGCTGGGACAGGGCATAGCCAGTGCGGAACTCCCCCTTTGACGGGTTGGACAGGCTTTCCCAATAGCCCGTCGTGTCATCGATATCGATGTCCTGATAATAAATCCCCGGCGTGATGCGCAGGCTATCGGTCGGCGCCCAGGTCAGGGCCAGCTTGGCGGCCTTGCTGTCCTGAGCATTGGCATTCTTGTCGGCAATCGTGCCATTTTCCGGGTTGGTACGATCCACCCAGCCGCCATCGCGGCGATACCAGGCCGAGCCGCGGAAGGCCAGCTTGCCGGTTTGCACCGGCGTGCTGACCGACACGCCCGCCTCATAGGACGGATCGCCCTTCTCGGTGAAGGCCAGTTCCGAGCGGCCATAGATATGCGTGTTCTCAAGATCGGGCTGGCCGGTGATGAAGCGCACGGCACCACCTTCTGCCCCGGCGCCGAACAGGGTGCCCTGCGGCCCGCGCAGCACCTCCACACGCTCCAGATCGAAGACCTTGGGATAGACATTGGCCGAGGAGAAGCCAAGGGAGCGCACCTGGATCGGCACATCATCGATATAGATGCCGGTCGTGGCGGCCCCATCATTGGACTGGATGCCACGGATGGAGATGTTGGTGTTGGAACCGCTGAAATAGCTCTGGCGGCTGAAATTCAGCCCCGGTGTCAGACGGGTGATATCCTCGATCTGTCGGACCCCCTGGCTGTCCATCTTCTCCTGGCTGAAGGCGGCGATGGACGCCGGCACCCGCGACAACCGCTCTGCGCGGCGGTTGGCGGTGACGATGATCTCCTCCAGCACGACGCTACCAGAGGCGGGGGCTGCCTCCTGCGCGTGGGCCGGCAGGGCGGAAAAGGCGGTGAGCGCCATCAGCGAGGTCGCCAATGGCAGGCGGGCACGCGAAGAGACTCTGTCGAAGACAGTCATCTGAGGAATCCCCGTTCTGTTCATCTGTTCTTGGCTTTACCGCCTACTGTCCCGCAGCGGCGTCGATAGCATGATGCGGTGCTATTGCGCTGCGGAAACAGATGCCAATGATGCGGTGATCGGTGACTTTTAGGCACCAGGGCGGGGGTGACTTTACTGTCGCGCATTTTAAGGCTGCCAACCCGCCCTGGATGGTGTGGATCAGGCACCGATCTCGGCAAGGGCGGGGCCCGCTACATCCAAAGCCGCCGCCATGGTTTCCACGATGCGGTCGATCTCCGCATGGGTGATGGTGAGCGGCGGGCTCATCACCAGCGTGTCACGCACGGCGCGCACCATCACGCCCTTGTCGATGCAGATATCGCGCACGATGGGGCCGGCCTTGCCTTCCTTGCCGCCAAACCGGCTGTTGGTGCCTTTGCGGGCGACAATTTCCACGGCCCCCAGCAGGCCGATGGAACGTACCTCTCCCACCAGCGGATGAGAGGCTAGGCGCTGCAGGGCGTGGGCCAGATAGGGGCCGGTATCGCTGGCCGTGCGACCGACCAGCCCTTCCCGCTCGATAATGTCGATATTGGCCAGCGCCACAGCAGCGGCGGTGGGGTGGCCGGAATAGGTGTAGCCATGGATGAAGGCGCCGCCGGCCTGACGCAATGTCTCCACAATATGGCTGGCGACACCAACGGCGGAAATCGGGACATAGCCGGAGGACAGGCCCTTGGCCATGGAGATGATATCCGGCTTCACCCCATAATGCTGGAAGCCGAACCAGGAGCCCAGCCGGCCGAAGCCGCAGATCACCTCGTCGCAGATCAGCAGAATGCCATATTTGCGGCAGATCGCCTCGATCCGGGGCCAGTAGCCGCGCGGGGGAATGATGACGCCACCAGCCCCCTGCACCGGCTCCCCGATGAAGGCCGCAACATTATCGGGGCCCAGTTCCAGGATGCGGGCTTCCAGCGCGGCGGTGGCGCGCTGGCAGAACGCCTCCTCATCCTCACCGAACCCTTCATTGAAGCTGTAGGGCTGCATGATATGGCTGAAGCCGGGCAGCAATGGCCCGCCCTGTGCCTTCATCGGCCCCATGCCGCCCAGGCTGACCCCGGCGATGGTGGAGCCGTGATAGGCATTGTCGCGGGCGATGATGATCTGGCGGTCCGGCTGACCCTTGGTCGTCCAGTAATGGCGCACCAGCCGGATCACCGTGTCGATGGCTTCCGACCCGGAATTATTGAAGAAAACATGGGAGAGGTCACCCCCCATCAGGCCAGCGATACGGGCGGCCAGTTCCACCGTGGTGGCGGGGGCTGTCTTGAAGAAAGTGTTGTAATAGGGCAGCTCGCGCATCTGCTGATAGGCGGCGCGGGCGAGTTCATCCCGGCCATAGCCGACCTGCACGCACCAGAGACCCGCCATGGCATCCAGGATGCGGTTGCCATCGCCATCAATGATGGTGGCCCCCTCGGCGCGGGTGATGATGCGGCTGCCGCCAATATCGCGGATCAGCTTGTGATCCTGCTGGGCCGGCAGATGATGGGCGACATCCAGGCGGCGAAGGGCCGCGATATCATGGTTGCGGATGGTCATGCGACTTGTCCTTATCGGGTAAGCACGCGGCCAAGCGGCCGCTTCAGCAGCAGGATGATCAGGGAGCCGGCGCCGACGATGGCGGCATGCAGGGCCCAGAATGCGGCCGGGCTCATCGCCTCGTAAAAGCGGCCAAGCCAGCCGCTGGCGATGGAGCCGGCGAAGATGGAGAGGTAATAGACGCCCACCATCATGGCGTTGATGGAGGGGGGGCCGCTGCGGGTGAACAGGGCCAGCGCGATGGGCGCCACATGCAGATATCCCGACGCGCAGATAAAATGAAACAGGATGGGCCAGACAACGCTGATGCGGCCATCACCGCCCCCGGCCAGGGTTTCCGCCAGCGCCAGCCACAGCGCGGCGGCCCCGAACAGGCCATAGCCGATGATGAGCTTGCCCAGATCGCCCGGCTCTGCCTGACGCTTCGCCAGCCGCCGCCAGATCACCAGACTGACGGGGGCAAGTGCCAGCACCGCCAGCGTATCCACGGACTGAAACCAAGTGATCGGCAAGTCGAAGCCAAACAGGCTGCGGTCCACCCGGTCCCGGATCCACAGCACATACGTGGTCCAGACCTGGGTCTGCACGGTCCAGAACAGGGTGGCGGTCAGCAGGATCAGCAGCAAGGCCGCCACCACCTGACTGTCACGCCGGGTCAGGGGTGTGCGCTCTCCCCCCCGAATGGCGACGACATCAACCGGCATATGGCGCTGGCCATGCCAATAAATCCCCAGCCCGATCAGCATGCCGATGCCGGCAGCCCCAAAACCGTAATGCCAGCCGTAAAGCTCCCCCAGCGTGCCGCAGATCAGCGGGGCGATGAAGGCACCGAGATTGATCGCCATATAGTACAGGGAAAAGGCGGCATCGCGGCGCCGATCCTCCCGGTCATAAAGCGCACCGACCTGGGCGGCGAGATTGCCTTTCAACAGGCCACAGCCCAGTACCAGACACAGCAGGGCCAGCAGGAAGGCCGCCTCGAACGCCATGATGAAATGGCCGAACGCCATCATCACGGCCCCCAGCATGACCGCCCGACGCCGACCGATATAGCGGTCGCCCAGCAACCCGCCGAAGATCGGCGTCAGATAGGTCAGGCCGCCATAAAGGCCGAAAATCTGGGTGGCCAGGGCCTGGGTGGAAAGCGGACCGAAAATCCCTTCCACCAGGGCGCGGAAGGCGGGGAAGCCCGCCACCTGCTCCACCGCTCCCGGATGGAGAAGATACCCGGCCATATACAGCACCAGCAGTGCCTGCATGCCGTAGAAGGAGAAGCGCTCCCACGCCTCGGTGAAGACGATATAGGCCAGTCCCTTGGGGTGGCCGAAAAAGGCCCGGCCTTGACCGGGAATGTTGGCAAGGCTGACGGCGCTGTCGGTCATCGGTCACCCTGGGCGAAGGCCGCCGCGACGGCATTGAAGAAATCGATATCGGGGATGGCTTCCGCCCCCTTGGGCTTGGACCGGGCAGAATTGACCGCCACCACCAGCCGCCGGGCGGGATTGACATAGATATACTGGCCGAAAATGCCGCCGGCCCTGTAGGCCCCATCCTGGAAGCCGCCATCAGTGCCCGGCTGGGGCCACCACATGAAGCCGTAATCCAGCGCCTGTCCGGTGGCGAGGTGGCGTGGGCGTGCCGCCTCTTCCATCCAGCCATCGGGCAGCACGGGCATGCCGTCGATCACCCCGCCCTCCAGCACGAACTGGCCGAAACGGGCAAAGTCCCGCAGGCAGGCATGCAGGCCGCTGCCGGCAATTTCCAGCCCATCCGGCCCTTCCAGCCACCATCGTGCATGCTGTTCCATGCCATAGGGGCGCCAGATCTTCTCCGCCAGATAATCAGACAGGAAGCGGCCCGTCGCGGCCTGGACCAGCGCACCCACCACATGGGTTTCACCGGTGGAATAGTTGAAAAGCGTGCCGGGGGCGCCGGCTTTGGGCTGGCCGGCCAGATGGCGCAGGATAGCCCCCGGCCGCTGGGCGATCTGGGCTTCCAGCATGCGGCGGCGGTCGGACGCGGGGTCACCGTAATTCTCATCGAACGCGACGCCGGACGTCATCTGCAAGACATCGCGCACCGGCACGCCATCATAGGCAGAACCGCGCAACTCCCCGATATAATCGGCAACATTATCATCCAGGGAGCCGATGAACCCGTCGCGGATGGCAGCACCGACAAGGGTGGTGCTGACCGATTTGGCCATGGACATGGAAAGCCATCGGGTACGGGCATCATTGCCCCCCTGATAGGTTTCCAGCGCCACTGCCCCGTCATGCAGCACCAGCAACCCGTGGACCCGGTTGCGGGAGATGTAATCGAAAATATCGACCGCGCGGCCCTCGCTGACAAAGCGCAGGCCTGACAGGTCAACCGGCCGTTCGGGCAAGGGCCGGGGAATGGGTGCGGCCGGCACCAGCCGCGTGGCGAATAGCCGGTCACCATGGCGCAGGGTCTCGGCCATCATATCGGGCGTCAATAGCCCGGAATAGGCCCGCCGCACCCGCGCTGCCGCATCCAGATCGGGCGGAACAAGCGCGGCAGCAGGCGGCGGAAAGGGCGTGTCCATGGGTCAAGGCCTTCGCGGACGGGACGGGGAACCGGATGCGATCCGGCGTCAGGCGACAGCAGGGGTGAAGCCCGGACTGGCCTTATCGCCGCCCCACCTGCTGCCATTCACCGGGGTTCAGCACCAGTACGCCGGGCGCAGCGAAGCGGGCGGTGAAGGGATAGCGGCCTGGGATGGTGAAATCGGTATCGGAGACGGGCAGCAACTCCACCTTCTCCTCCTTCTTCACGGCAAAGGCCGCACGCGCGCCGGTGGCCTGGGCATAAAGCCGGTCCCCCTCTGCCGTGACACTTACCTTCACCTGATCGGAGAAGACATAGTCGCCCGCGAGGGCCGACACCTGATCTGCCTTCAAGATCGCGCGCTTGGCCGGTTTTGGCGCCACCGGCTGCTGGGGTACAGACGACAGGATGGCATCCCACATCACCTCCCCCGCCACGCCGGCGAGATCGAAGGAAGGAAGCCCCTTGTCGCCTTCCACCTCAGCCGTGGAAACGGCATAGAGGACATCGCCGTCAAAAATGGTGGCGAAGGGCTGCAGCCCGCGCGCCATGGAGGTGTGAACCTGCACGGCCAGCCGTTCCAGTTCCGCCTGGTCCAGCTTCTGGTTAGTGACAACCAGGGAAACGGTGGTGTTGCGCCGCTCATCCTTGCCGGTGCGCAGGCCCTTCCAGTCCGGCTTGCGGCTGTCCGGCATGGCTTGCAGCAGGTCTGCCGCCTTCAGCCCGGCGGGCCAGTCCTTGTCCTTGTGGCAGGAGACGACATTGCCCTCCCGGTCCACCACCACGCCCAGCGCGTTCACGATGGTGAAGGCGGCGATCTTCACCTCCCCGATCTGGCGGAAGGCACCACCCTGGCCAGAGGCGGCGTTGCAGCCGAACAGGCCACCAGTCCGGGCCAGCCGGCCTGCCCCATGGGCCCCAACCGGGAATTCCCCCGGCTTGGCCGCGCGATAGGCGGCCTGGGCCAGCTTTTTGTCGGGATAGATCTCGTTCAGGCGGCGGTCGCCCAGATCATAGATGATGGCACCCACGGACAGGGCCAGATTGTCCCAGGAACCGGACCGATAGCCATCATCCATCATGGCCGTGGCCACTGCCGTGGTCGCCTCCAGCCCGTACCAGGAACCACCAGCGAAAACGACGGCATCCAGGTCGGGCGTCTCATAGCCCAGGCGGACAAAGTCGGTATTCACCGTGCCCGGCCCACCGCCACGGACATCAACAGCCGCATGGACCTTGCGGCCAAAGGTGAAGACGGTGACCCCGGTGGGGCCTTCGGCATATTCGCCCGTACCAATCCGCAGCATCGGCCAGTCGAAGCGCAGCAGATTCTGCCCGTTATTGACGACGGGGGTCAGGTTTTCCTGTCCCGCCCCGGCCGGCATTGTCGCCAAAGGCACCAGCATGCTGGCAGCCAGCAACCCGTTGCGCATCATGCGGCGCCATCCACGCCCGGCGGAACCCGTCTTCACTGTCATGCCCGTTCTACCTGCTGGTCGTTTGTCATTCGCTTTATCGCATCATCCTGCTGCGCACAGGCGATAGACGGAAGATGACAATCAGGTCAGGCATGGTGCGCAAGGGTCACCATCCGGGGCCTGGAAATGGAAAAGGGGAAGGCGGGCTTTCCCCCAGACTGCTGACAAACACCGTTGAAATTGGGCGGGGTTTTGTTTCGGGTTATTTCAAACGGTTATGGTGGTTTTTGGCAGACCAATGAGGATGACGGTGCAGATAAGACGTCGATTGCCCAGATGAGAGGTGCAGTGCCTGGGTAATTGCCATCAGGCCCCCGTCTGCGTGCAAGGGTGGTGGCGATTTTCTTGATCTTCTGGGCGGCAGCGGCCAGCAGGATTCTGGCTCAAGGTCGACGCATAACCGATCAGCAGCGTCTTGACAAAACCACGGGGTGCAGCGCCAAACAGCCATTGTCTGCGCAGTAAAAATGCGCAACACGATCCCGGATCAAACTGAAATCCATCGCCGGGTCGATCTTCCGCAGCAGATGGGCCACCGGAACAAGCGACGCGATCATCACCATCTCAAGTTCCGTTTGTTGGGGCACGGCTGGCTTAAGCATAACCATGGTTGAATCAAAAACTCCCGCCACTGGTAAAGGCTTTGTCAGCAGTCTGACGCCCCTGTCAGACATGACGGCGGCTTTCGTGTTTTCAGGCGATGTTTTCCTTGATCGTATAAAAATCCCCGAACCTTTCACTACGCCTTGCGACTACCTGAATGAAAGGGAGGCAGCATGGCTGATGATGATGAAATCAACCGCGCCGACACATTGCTAACAATACGCTGCCTGCTGGGCGAAGCGGACGCTTTCGAAGCGCTTGCCCGGCGCTGGGCGGCACCCCTGTTCCGCTATCTGCGGGGCTGGGCACGCGATACGGACGAGGCAGACGAACTGGTCCAGGATGTCTGGCTAAGGGTGTTGCGCGGCCTGCCGGCTTTACGGGACCCATATCGTTTTCGGCAATGGCTATTCGGCATCGCCCATCGCACAGCGATGGATCATTTACGCAAACGTCAGCGCCTGCCCCAAACCAGGGAGATGGAAGAAGCCGATCATATCGCCATGATTGATGAACGGGATGCCAGCGCCGACCGCGAAATGATCCTGCGCGCCCTTGAACAGGCGCTGGATCAGGTACCGCTGACCGAGCGGCAGACCCTGACCCTTTTCTATCTGGAAGAAATCCCGATCGCTGAAATCGCGCAGATTCAAAGTGTGCCGGTCGGCACCGTGAAATCACGTCTGTTTCGGGGGCGGGGACAATTACGCACCCTTATGGAAAGGCTGGAACGATGAACACGACGCAGGCGCGGGTGGAAACGCTTCTGATCCGTCAAGGTCATGATATGCTCAACCGGCCAGAGCGCTGGGGTTATGTAGCGCTTCTTATCGCTGCGCTGGCTATGGCCGCCACGCTCACGGCCCTTCTGGTGACCGAGACATCACTGCCCACCCGCACAATGGCAGCATTTGCCACAATGCTTGTCATGGCCCTATGCTGGGTCGCACACGCCGGATGGGTGCTGACACATAGACGCCCGTTATATGGGCGACATAAACTTACCGCTACCCGCCTCGCCACAGGCTTCAGTGCCCTTTATACCCTGGGGGCCGGACTATTATGGTCTTCCGGCATAGGATCCGGGGCGGCAGCGGCCACGCTTCTTGGCTGCCTCATGCTGAGCGGTGCAACCGTGCTCCACATCAAAACCAGGCGGCAGGTAGCTATATTGGAAAAACAACGTCGTCAGTTGGAAAGCGCCTATTGACGATCGAGATCCCCCCACCTTTTGGTCAGGTGGGGGATCTGTTTAAGAACGATCGTGCGCAGATGCCGCTTACATTATCAAAAAATTTCAAGTCTTTGATTTTACGAATGTTTCTAAGTCATTAAATATGATTTAAATATTTAAACATAGTTTTTACTATCCCCCTGCAGAGGTTGCGCAATAGTTTGGGCGAGCGTAATGGAGCATTGACCATTTAAAGTTCCACGCTGGAGACGGGCATGTTCCGGAATTTTTCAATTCGTATCCGGGTAATCGGCGCCTTCGGCGCGGTTCTGGCCTTCACATTGTTGCTCGGCCTTTTCTCGCTGACACGGTTGAACGTGGTGGCGAATGACGGGCTTGTGATCGGTACCGATTCCCTGCCTTCTGTCCGCTATATCGGCGATCTCTACGCAGCTTTGATGCGAACCCGCATCAACCATTATCAATACCTAACTGCCTCCAGTGAAAAAGACATACAAGCGTCTGATGAGCGGATGGCCCTTTCGGCTAAGCTCCTGGCCGAGGCAAAGCAGAATTACGCGCCACTGATCTCCAGCCCGGAAGAGCAGCGCGTTTATGAAAACCTTTTGCGCATCTGGAACGGCTACAGCGAATCCTTCAACGACCTTAAGGCGTTGAAGCTGCAAGGTCGTACCGACGAAGCAAATGCTCTTATGGCCAGCAAACTCACTCCGCAATATCGTGAAGTGCAAGGTGAGGTGGAGAAGCTGATCAAGCTGAATATCGCGACCTCGGATGCCGCAGTGACAGAAGTCCGAAGCGCCACACGCTCTGCCCTGATCACAATCAGTGTAGTCCTCGCTCTTGCGATCGCGGTGACACTGGCGGCGATATGGTCACTTCTGGGTGGCGTGGTCCGGCCGATACAGATTTTGACCGGTGTGATGAACCGGCTGGCCAAACATGAACTGGCTGTGGCTGTGCCCGATGCGGACAAGGGCGACGAGGTGGGCGAGATGGCCCGCGCCGTGCAAGTCTTCAAGGAAGGGCTGGTCACCGCCGATCGGCTGGGCGAGGAGCAGAAAGCGGAGCAACAGGCAAAGGAAGCACGCGCCGTCAATATCGCCCGTTTGATCAATGATTTCGACCAGCAGGCATCGGCTGTGCTGCGCACCGTGGGGGCCGCCGCGACGGAACTGGACGCTACGGCCCAATCCATGGCCGCCATTGCCGAGGAAACCAGCCGCCAGGCGGCAGCCGCTGCCGCGGCGGCAGAGCAGACCACGGCCAATGTCCAGACGGTTGCCGCTGCGTCGGAGGAAATGGCCGCCAGCATCGCCGAAATCAATCATCAGGTTAACCACTCAAAAACCATCTCCAACCGGGCAGCCCACGAGGTTCAGCAGACCGATCACACCGTCGCCGGCCTGGCGGAGGCCGCAGGCCGTATCGGCGCTGTCGTGCAACTGATCCAGGATATTGCGGCGCAGACCAACCTGCTGGCGCTGAATGCCACGATTGAGGCTGCGCGCGCCGGCGAAGCGGGTAAGGGATTTGCCGTCGTCGCCAGCGAAGTGAAAACGCTGGCCCAGCAGACCGCAAAAGCAACGGAAGAAATCGCGACCCAGGTCGGGGCGGTCCAGCAGGCGACGGAAAGCTCCGTCACTGCCATCCGCAGCATTGGCGCAACGATCCAGTCCGTGTCGGAGATCGGTACGTCGATTGCTGCCGCCATGGAGGAACAGGGCGCCTCAACGACGGAGATTTCCCGCAATGTCACCCAGGCCGCCGCCGGTACACAGGAAGTGTCGGTCAATGTCATCCAGGTGACGGAAGCTGCCGGCCAGACCGGTGCCGCTGCCGGTCAAGTGCTGGGTGCCGCGCAGGAATTGGCCCAGCAGGCAGAAACCCTGCGTGCGCAGGTAGAACAGTTCCTTGCAGATATCAGGGCGGCTTAACACGCCGGATCGAAGCCTAGGGTATGAAAGGGCGTCGCCATCGGGCGGCGCCCTTTTTACGTCAGGGCTTACGCCGCTGGCTGAAAGCCGCCGCCAGCGCCTTCAGGTTATCGGCCTGATCACCGGCCTCATCTGCCGGTTCCGACGCTGCCGTTCCCGGTTTTGACGGGGCCGCACCGCCGCCCGTGCCCATCCGCGCGATGATGGCATCCAGCATCTGCGGCGGCAGCTTCTTTGGCCCCGTGGAGGGGCGGCTGATGCCCTGGCCGGGCGCTGGCGCGGCGGTGGTCACCCCGCCGCCGCGCGCCACGCGATCCACGGCGCTGCCAACGATGGCTTTCAGGAAGGGTTTGCAAAGACCACGCAGCAACTGCTCGTCATCCAATGCCCAGGCGGCCAGGATGCGCTGTGCCTGCCCACGGCTACCCTGCGCGGCCTTCAATGCCTCGCGGATCTTGAGCGTGACATAGGTATCGCTCATCGCCCTGGCTCCCCTTGAATCATCCTGCTGACAGACTACCCAGCCCTGCTGCTGCTCCCAAGCGGAAAGTGCAGATTGGGATTGCCTTATCCCAATGCTGCCCGCACTTCCGCCGCTGTCGGCATCGCCGTGCCGGTGCCGACACGGGTGCAGGCAATGGAAGCGGCGACATTGGCATAGCGCATGGCGACCGCCAGATCGTCCCCCGCCGCCAGCCGCGCAGCCAGACTACCAACGAAGCAATCCCCGGCGCCGGTCGTATCGATGGCTTTTACCTTGCGGCCCGGCACGGCCGTGATGGCATCGGCAGTCACCGCCAGGGCGCCCCGCACGCCCAGCGTGGCAATCACGGTCTGGCCGGGCCGGCGGAACAGGCGGCGGGCCGCAGCGGCCACATCGGCTTCCGTCGCATCCTCGGCCAGTTCGACGCCAGCGAAATGGCCCAGTTCCGTCTCGTTCACCACCAGCAGGTCGGTGTCGTACCAGAGGCTGTCAGATGCATCGTCCAGCGCCGGAGCTGCATTCAGCAATGTCCGGGCACCGGCAGCACGGGCACGGGCGAACAGGGCAGCAATGGCAGGCCGCGGCACCTCAAACTGGCTGACCACGATATCGCCGGCGTCAATATCAATGCCATCCGCATCGGCCGAGGTAACTTCCAGATTGGCCGCCGGGATAACCACAATCCGGTTTTCCGCCGTCGCATCCACCATGATCAGCGCATTGCCGGTGGCGCGGCTGTCGCTGCGGATCAGGCTGGCAGCGATACCCTTTTCCTGGAAAAAGGCGACAATCTGGTCCCCGAAGAGGTCGCGGCCGATCCGTCCGGCAAAGGCTACTGCCACCCCCTGCTGCACCGCGGCGACAGCCTGGTTCAGCCCCTTGCCGCCCGGCATCAGGTTAACCGTCTCCCCATTCACCGTCTCGCCCCCTTTGGGCGCGCGCTGCATGGTGGCGAGGATATCGACATTGATGCTGCCGAGGATGACGAGCTTGGCCATGATTCTTCCCGAACAAAGCGTTTGAACGACACCTACCCTGCCCCGGCCCATTTGGGAAGATGGTGGATGAGAGACCGGGCCCAGGGCCCATCATGGCCGGTTGCGGGGAGGATCAGACGGGTCGCAGGACTGCCAGCCGGCAGGCTGTTGAAGAAACCATCCATGGTCGCGGGCGGCACCGTTTCATCGGTTGCCCCTTGCAAATGCAGTTGTGAAATATTCCCCAGTGCCGGGGCCACATCCACAGGATTCAATGATCCGTCCAGCGGGCTGACATGATGATGTCCTGTCCACGCCCTGTGATCCAGCACCCCCGCCAGCGTCACCAGCCCAGCCACATCCCGTCGCCGGGCTGCAAGCAGGACCACAACCGCTCCACCACCGGAATAGCCGATGAAAACGACCATGTTGCGACCGGTAGCGAGCTTCAACCCATCCACCGCCTGCCCCATGGCAGCGATCACCTCGGGCGCAAAACGATGGCTGGTCCAGTAGCGTGCATCGCACCCCCTTCCTGGCACATCATATTGGCAGGGCCGGGCAAGGTAGGCGGCACAGGGCGTATTCATCGCCGCCATCACCTGAATCAGCGTATCGTCCAAAGGTGTGGGATCATCAGAAGGATGGGCGCGATCACGCCATGCCCGCCCATCCCCCTCAATGAAGACAAGCAACGGCTCGGGCCCCGGTTCTGCGCACCGGAGGATGGCTTTAAGATCGAACGGCCCCGCAGGCAGCGTGAGGATGGCCCCACCCAGCCGGTGCGCCCGATGGCCCAGAGGGGGCGCGGCCACGCAGGCTGACAGGCAAAGCCCCAGCAAAAATGGCAACAGCCGGCAGCCCCTCATGGAACGTCACCGCACCTGGAAATCGGCACCCGCTGCCGCCAGGACCGGGGTTTGCATTGTGTTGGTGCCCGTACCGGCACCCATCATCCTGGTCTTATCCATCGCCAGGGCCGCCAAGGCTGGCACCCATTGCCGCGTATAATCCGACAGTTCGCGCAGCATCACTTTGCCATCACGTGGGCTAACATCTGCGGGGTAAAACCCGGTCATATCCGCCTTCACGCCTGAAAGCAGGATGTAGGAGAAGATGCCCATCTTGAGCCCCTCATATTGGTGGGACTGCTCTGCGCTGCTGGCCGACGCCAGGATGACAACACCCGTATCCTGCGACACCCGGTTCAACAGGCGGCGCTGGCTGAAGGCATTCAACACATCAAGCACCGCGCCGGAATAACAGGCATCAATGATGAGAACGATCCGCCCTGCCTGAATTCGGGACAGTTTTTCCGCCAGTTGGGTGGCGGAAAGACCATAGGTTGGCAAATCGGACAGATCGTCCCGTCGCACCTCGGAAGACGGAAAGAACCATTGCCCCTGGTAGAAAGCCCCATGTCCCACCAGCGCAATGATCGCCACATCTTGCGGGCGTGCCTGTTCCATCCCGTTGAACAGCGTGTGGATATCGACCATCCTGGTCCGCGTGTCGCGTAACACCATATCCGGGTGGGAATAGACGGGCATGGGGCTGCCGTTCCCGGCGAAAATATCCCGCAGATGGGCGGCATCACTGCCAGAATAAAGAAGGCGCGACAGAGCCGGCGTACCATAAGCATCAATGCCCATGGCGGCGAACAGCAGGCGACCGGGTGCCGTCTCCCCCTCCCGATTCAGCGTCAGGCTGGGGGAAGCCACCTCCACCTCCCCCCAGCCGGCAACCAGCGCCGCAAAGCGGTTTTCCCCCACCGCCAGCGGGGCGGGGATTTGCCAGGTGAAGACCTTGCCCCCATCGCTGACATCCGGCGCCGGCAGCGCCCCCATATCCAATAGCCGTTCGCCCCGCCTGAGACGTAACCGGGGTACCGCAGCATTGGCAGGGGGCTGGGCAAAAATGGCTTCCACCTTCAACATCACCCTGTCGCTATCGGATGCAGGCCTGTCGGAAAGGGACAGACGCACCTCTGGCGGCAGCTCAAACCCTTGCTCCGGCGTGGCAGGCGGGGTGGTCGCCAGCGGTGCTATGCCGGCAGACAGATAGCGGGCTGCCAGGCCCGGCTCGAACCATTTTTCACTGAATGCGACAAGGTCGATATCACGCTGGCCCAGACGCCAGGCGAAGTCCCGGGCAATCTCTGCGGTTCCATCAAAGCGCCCCGCCCGGTCGATCACAGCCCAATTAGTGGCCGTTATATGGATATCGGCCATTCCTTCTGCCGTTCTTCCATCCACCAGGGTAACCCGACCATCATTACCCGCCGCCAGGATAGTGCCACGGACCGTCGCCAGGAGGTCGCCCGTTGTGGCACCGGCAAGGGTTGGGGCCGGGCCGGAACGGCCATCATCGACCTGAAAACTAACCGTTGCGTCTCCAGCCCGCCCGAAACCCAGCCCCCCCGGCGCCAAAGCCAGGGATGTGATGGATTGCCCCGTCTCAAGGGTCCAGGCGACGGCACCACCAGGCGACAGCCGCGTCAGCACACCGTTCTGCGCCGCCGCCAGCATCACCCCCGTGCCATCGGCTGTCAGCGCCGCGACCGGGCCGGACAGGCGCCATTGGTCGATAAGCTGGACCGTCCCTTCACCCACCCGCAGATGCCAAACGGCCCCATTGGCCGCCCCCGCAAGTACAGCACCACTGCCAGCCGCCGCGAGGTGGGTCACCCCCTGGGGGGCACCCGATACTGGTTGGGGGATACCATCGGCATCCAGCAGAAACAGACCATCCTGCGCCGTTGCCACCAAGACAGGCCCGTCCGGTTGCCCTGTCAAGGCGGTAACACCCTTGAGAGACAGGGGGATGAAATCTGCCGGGGCCGTCTGGCGCCAGAACAAGGCGGTGCCGGCATCATCACGCAGCACCATCCATAGCCCGCCATCGCCCAGCGCCACCCTGTCAATGCCGGGGGGCGGACGCAGAAACTGAATCTGCGCCCCGATCCGCATATCCCACAGCCGGATGCCGCCATCACCGGTCAGGATGGCGAACCGATCCTGACCGGTGACACCAGCAAGGCCAACGATGGCAGGGGGGCGGCCGCTGCGAATAACCAGTTCCGGGCGCAGAAGCTGGCGGGCCTGAGTGGAAAAAGCGCGGGTCGTCACCCCGACTGCCGTCCCCGGCCCCGCACCGGGAAAACGCTGTGCCATGGCCGTTTGCACCATCAGCCCCAGCACAAGCAGGCCGGTGGCCAGAACGATCCAGCGATAACGCAGCATCACGCGATCCCCCCACCCGATCAGAAGCGATAGCGGAAGCTGGCGGCCAGAGACTGCGACCGGCTGCCTTCCCGGCGTACCTGCTGGGAGAAATCCAGGCTGGCTGTCATCTGGGCCGCCAAGGTCAGACGCGCACCCAGATTGACAACACCACCGGTTTTGTCAGACAGGCTGCTGTTGATCAGGTCATGTTCCAGGGCCACACCGATATAGGGCTGCACCTGCCCCATCAGATATGCCGCCTCGAAAGAGGCGACCACTTGGCTCAGGATCAGATTGCCCTGGTCCACCGGACGGTTGTTGCTGGCGGTGTAATCATCCAGCCAGTCAATGGCATAGTTGTAGTTCAACCCGCCGCTCAATGTCATCCGGTGCTGTCCGGCTGTGTCCAGGGGCGCGTCGTGAAAGGCCCGCGCACCCAACGACCCAAGGAAACGAGTGGAATCAAAATCGCCTGTCACGCGGTTCCCTAATTGAAGGCTGGTCAGGCTGTTGTCCCCCTTGCCAAGGCTGGCAAGACCGAACGCCTGCAGCCAGGAAAGGGGAGAATAAACGCCATAGAGCGACCCCATATAGGTATCGCTCTCAGCTCCGCCATCGACGCTGAAATCGCTCCGCCCCCGTTCATAGGTGAAGGCCAGCCCCAGCGCCAGATCACCCCTGGGAACATAATCCACGCCCGCCATCAGCGTGGTCACCTTGCCCTCCACCCGGAAATCACCAGTGGCCGCCGTTTCCGACCGGGTAAGATCACCCCACATACCGATATTGGAAAGGTCCCATCCGGCCCCATCACCGCCCGAGAGACCCGTGGCACCCGTGGAAACCGGCGTTGCCTGCCTCAATCCCGTGTCCCCCCGCAGGGCGCTGATCCGCGCTGCGATACTGCGCACCAGCGAACGGACCACCACCTGATTCTGGGCGGAAAGACTTTCCTGGGCCAGTTCAGCAGAGACTTTCTGGGTCAGGGAACCGTCCAGATACTGGACAATGGCAGCGGTCAACGCCGTCAGAGTCGGATCGGTCCGGTCGAACATATTGCTGTCGAAGATAACCATGGCAGAGCCCGCCGGCGCATTGGCGAGTTGGCCGGGGTTGAAACCGATGATCGTCCCCCCGGTCACCACACCGTTAAGCTCATCCCCGACCGTCACAAAAAAGCCGGCACCAGGCGTAGTGGATCCACCAAAGGCTTTGGCGCCATCATAATTATTGGAAGCATCAAAATCCACAATTGGGGGAACGTCTTTCCCTACCAATTTAACAGTCTGCACATTGGGAGGGGTTACGAAGGAAAGATCACCACCTCCCAGTTCCCTAATCTTATTCACGATGGTTTCATTTCTGCCCGCGAACCCTCTATGTTCGCCGATAAAAATGTAAGACCCACCTTGTTTTATATAGCTTTCAGCGGCAGAGAAACTGTTCTCAAAATCACTGAATCGAAGATCCCAGACTTGGCTGAATCGTGCTGAATCCTGTGGTAATTCCGAAGATATAACAACCTGATACGATAATTCCCCCATCGTGTCGCGGAGCCCGCCCACCCATTCCGGGATGGGAATATTGCTTCCGCCCGCACGATCTCCATGCGTCAATATCAGGATATCAGCCGATGCGGGCGTTCCCGCTCCGATCAAACCGGCCATCCCCAACAGAACAAGCAAACGGGCGGCCTTCTTGCCGATACGCTTCTTCATGCCCCTACCCCACACCGATCAATGGATGCGGCGCAACATCTCATCAACCCAACGGAATAAAAAGAGGCACAAATAAACATTAACGAATGTAGAAAAATAAATCCGAATTACGTTGCATAATAGCAACTTGATTAAACTTGAATTCATGACTATACTTGTATTCTGATATTATTATAAAATAAAAATTTATATTCATCAATATATGAAATTTATAAAATCTACGTTGACGCAGATCGCATAACCTATAAGTTATAAATAACTTCTTTATTCCACATAATATTCCGACTGGCGCCGCCAGCATTCGGCGGGATCGCGCAAGGATTCGCCATGTCCCATAATGCGTTCCTGAAAATAGCCGGCCTGGAAGCCCAGACCGTTGACGCGCAGCACCCCGGTGCCGTGCGCCTTTTGGGATTTGACCATGACCTGGAACTACCCTCCATCGGCAGCGCTGGCATGTCGGGTCTGGAAGGCAGCGCCGGGCGGACCCAGCATGGTGACTTCTGCTGCATCAAGCGGATCGACGATCTGTCGCCGGCCCTGGCCCATGTCTGCTGCACGGGACAGCACCTGCCGGATGTCACCGTGTCCCTTTGCGATACGGCCAACAGCCGCGATGTGTTCATGCGCTACCAGCTTCGCGACGTCCTGGTGCGGCGGGTCAGGCCACGCCTGGCCCTTGCCGATGGCTTACAGGAAGGAACCCAGCCGGCGATGGAAACGATCCATCTGCGCTACCGCGCCATCGCCTGGACCTACAGCTTTGTCGGCAAGCTCCAATCTATGGGCACTGTCAGCTTCTCCTGGGATGCCTGGACCAATCTGCCGCGTTGACGCCTCCCTTGCCAGCAGGACCACCGGCCCATGCCCCGCCTTGATCAAGCACTTTCCTTCCCTTCGCTGCTGCATCGGCTGACCAATCCTGAACGGGCGATTGATGCCGGCATCACGGATCACAATGGCGTAGAACCAGCCGCCCTTTTGGCAGCAGAAATCACGATGGTGCTGACCCAACCCTGTTTCCTGCCCCCTGACAAGGCCGCCGGCCCGGCCTCCCGCCACACGGCACCATTCCAGGCCTTGCCGCTTCCCATCACGCCCGGCCCCTATACCGCCGCCGGGCTGGAGGGGCTGCGCCGTCAGGTGCTTTCCCTGCTGAAGGGGGCGGAACCGCGGCTGACCGCCCTCACGGTTACGGCTTATCAGCATCAGGACGAAGGGGGACTGGTGATTGAAGGTCATGTGGGTATTCCTCCCCGCCCCCTGGCCCTGCGCCTCCCGCTTTGGCCCATTGCCGGTCCTGTCCGGGTAGAACCAATGGGTGAGGACAGGTTGTCATGACGGATCGGCTGCTTGTCTATTACGAGCGGGAATTGATGACGCTGCGTCGCCTGTCGCGGCATTACGCGCAGCAGCACCCCGCCGTGGCCGGCCAACTGGAATTGTCCGGTGATGGCACCGCCGACCCGCATGTGGAGCGGTTGATCGAATCCGTGGCCCTGCTGGCCGGACGCCTGCATGGCCGTATCGATGATCAATATGGGGAGGTTCTGGAAGGACTGGCGGCACAGCTTTTTCCCCATTTCACGCAGCCGGTGCCATCACGCCTGATTGCGCAATTGGTGCCGGCAGCAGATGGCCGGGGGGGATGCCTGCCCAGGCACAGCATGGTGGAGGCACGCCCCCTGACGGGATCGAAACTGATGGAGGGCTTCACCTGCCGGTTTCGCACGGCTTACCCGTTGGAGCTTTCCCCTGTCGCCGTGCGAACGAGCGTAGTCCGCCGGGCAGCTGCCTATGGCATGCCGCTTCCCGGTGATGCCAATCTTATCCTGCGGCTGGAACTACAAGCGCCCCCTGGTCGCTCCCTTCGGGAATTCGCACTGGATGGGATGCGGCTTTTCATTGATGCCGATCCCCAGATTGCAGGCCGTCTCTATGATCTGCTGCTGGCGGCGGATGGTCAGGTGCGGTTGGCCGGTGGCCCGCAGCCACAGGGCGTACCCGCCCCAGGAATCAGCATCCAGCCCGTCGGATTTGACGGCGATGACATGGCCTTTGCCACCGATCCCCGCATCCATGCCGCCCATGGGCTGCTGTTTGAATATTTCCTGTTCCCCGACCGCTTCCGCTTCATTGACTTGAAAGGGCTGCCCATTCCGGCGGCAGAGGAAAGCAGCCTGGACCTGCTGATCCCGTTGCGGGAAGGACGGGGGGAAGAATGGTGTGACCGGCTGTGCCGGATGGTGGAGGTTGGAACATTGGCCCCCAACTGCGTGCCCCTGGTCAACCTGTTCAGCCGCCGGGCAGAACCGGTCCGGCTGGATCCGGCCCGGCCAACCTATCCCGTAGCCCCCGATCTGCGCCGGCCATGGGCCTATCAGGTCCATGCCATCCAGGATGTAAAACGGTTGAAGCAGCAGGGAGCGGTGACGGAAGAGGAAATCCTGCCCCTGCATGGCGACCATCATGCCCGTAAACAGGCCCCCCCGGTAAAGCGCCGAACCTACTGGGTCGCCGCCCCCGCCACAGGGCCGGATATGGAAAGCGGGATCGAAATCCAGCTTGTCGAGCCAGGACGGCAGGCCGAGAGCCAGATCGGTGACATGCTGGCCATCGGTATCCTTTGCAGCAATGGCGATCTGCCAAGCCGCCTGTCCCTGGGTAGCGACAGCGACTTTACCGGAAGCGGTGGCGCAGGGATACGCCTGCGCGCCCTGCGCCGGCCATTGCCGCTGGTGCCGGCGCCCATCACCCCGCTTGGGGACCGGCAGCGCGGCTGGCGCCTGACCGCGCATCTGGGGTTGAACCGATCCAGCCTGCTGGAAGGTGCCGGCGAGGCCCTGCGCCAGATGCTGCGGCTTTATAATATCCATGATCCCACCGCCCAACCCCATGCCCGGGGAGAGATCGACCGCCAGATCAACGCCATCCGGATGGTGGAAAGTGAAGCGGTGGTGGATCTGCTGCCCTTTCGTGGCCGGCAGGTCGCCTGCCGGGGGACTCATATCCGCATCACGCTGGACGAACAGGCCTTTCCAGGGGAGAGCGCCAGCATCTTCGCCCATGTGCTGAGCCGGTTCCTTGCGCTTTACGCCGGGGCCAACAGCCATGTCCGCCTGACCATCCAATCCAGCCAGCGCGAAGGGGCGCTTCTGACATGGCCGTCCCGTCCGGGCATGATGCCAGCCCTTTGACCAGTACCCTGTCTGGGACGCCGCATCGGTTCAGCCTGTTTCAGGCGGTGCGGCTTCTGCTTCGGCGCCAGCCGCGGGAGGAGGCCATGCGCGCAGACATGCCCGCGCCGGTGCGCTTCCGGATAGCACCTCGGCTGGGTTTTGCCGCAGCGCCCGTCCAGGCGATCATGGCTGATGGGAACAAGCCGCCAGTCATTCTTACCAATATGCCCGGTCTGACCGGGCAGGCGGGCGTGATGCCACGCCCCTACAGCGCCTTTCTGTTGCAGCGGGACCAGCGGGAAGACACGGCGGCAACCGGGTTTTTCGATCTGCTGCATGAAAGGCTGCTGTGGCTGGAATACAAGGTCTGGGAACGCACCGCCTTCGCTGTCCTGGCGGAACGGGGGGCCGGCCTGGGGCCGCTGATGGCGGCGCTGGCCGGGCATCTCAGCCCCACCACCCCTCAAGGTGAGGGGGGAGCAAGCCCGATCCCGCCGGATTGTACCCGCTATTTCGCGGGTTTGATGTCGCATAGGGCCCGTTCCGCCAAGGGGCTGGCGCAAATCCTGACCGCTGTGCTGGGTGTGCCAGTAGCAGTGGCGGAGTTCACCCACACCCAACCGCCCACCCCACCCCATGCCCGCACCCGCCTGCTGCCGCAGGGTCGGCACCAGGGGCGGCCCGGCCTGGGGCAAGGCACGATGCTGGGCGCCCGCATGCACGATATCCAATCCGCCCTGACCATCCAGATCGGGCCCCTGGAACGCGCGGATTATCTGCGCCTGTCGGGAAACGGGGCGCCCGGACGGCTGCTGGCTTTCGCGCGGGATTATCTGCGTCTGGGCCTGGATATCCGCCTGCGCTTCATCCTGGCCCAGACGGTGCTGCACCCCCAGCGCCTGGGGCCAGCGGGGGAGTTGCCCTCCCGGCTGGGCATGGTCTGGCTGCGCCGGCACCCCAACCGCGACCTGTGCGACGACCATGTCATGTCGCCGTCCACCACCATCATTTGACATCAGAGGGGAACCACCGCATGTCCGTCGGCCGTGCCATTTTCTGGAACGAAGGGCTGTACCTCACGCCGCAGCATTTCCAGCGTCAGGACTGGCACCAGCAACAGCGCCTGCGGGCCTGGATGCGCGCCGTGGCCCCCGATGGCTGGGGCGTGGCCAGCCTGTCACTGCGCGCTGCCGCACTGGCCGTCGGCACGCTGGAGGTGGCGGCCTGCGAGGTGATCACGCGAGAAGGCACCCTGATCCGGGGGGGTGTTGATGTCGCCGATGGCAATGCGATGCTGCCAGTGCGCCAGCTTTCCGGCCAACGGGGCGGGGCGGGCAGCATCAGCCTTTACCTGGCCCTGCCGCGCGCCGACCCCGCCGCCGCCAACATCCTGGATGAAGAGGCGCTACACCGCCCCAACACCACGCCCCGCCGCTTCATCCGCCGGCACAGCGACCATGCCGACCTTTACGAACCCCAGGCCGGCGACAAGGCCATTATCCATTATGCCGACCATTATGTACGCCTGATCGTGGACGGCGATCCGGAAGCCGCCGCCCTCGCGGATTGGGAATATCTGGAAATCGCCCGGCTGGACCTGAAGGCGGATGGGGCGCTGGTGCCAGCGGCGGGATTCATCCCGTCATGCCTGCATATCGCCGCCTCTCCCGCCTTGCGGCAGATGGCATCGGACCTGCGCGACTTGATCCATCAGCGCACACGGGAATTTGCCAGCCTGAAATCGGAAGCCGTCGTGCAAGGCCAGGCCAGCCGCAGCCAGGATGTGATGCGTCATGTCATCCTGCTGGCCTTGAACCGCGCCTGGGGCAGCCTGTCAGTCATGATGGAGGATGAAAAGGCCCATCCCCGCCAGCTTCACCATGCCTTGCGGCTGATCCTGGCCGAACTGTCCACCTTCACGCCCGATCTGGATGCCCTGGGCGATATGCCGGGCCGGCAAGGGACCACAGAGCGGATCACCTATGACCATGGCGATCTGACTGGCAGTTTCACGCCCCTGGTGCAGATGATCCGGCGGATCGTCACCGGACTTTCTATCAGCAATGAGGATGAGGTGCGGCTGGCCTATGACGGAAGAGCCTTTGGTGCCGCCATCCCACCTGCCTTTTTCGGCAATGCCCATGCCCGCTATTACCTGCTGGTCGATACCGCCCTGGCGGAAGAACAGCTTCAGACCGCCCTGGTGGACCATGGCAAGCTGGTGGAAGCAGCAGCCCTGAACGATGCCATCGCCCGCAACCTGCGTGGCGTGCCGCTGAAGCTGCAAAGCGCCCCGCCGGGAGACCTGCCACCCCGCGCCCACACCGTCTGCCTGCGCATCGACCAGACAAACCCGCTCTGGCAGCGGATCGGCCAGACCGGACAGATCCGCTACATGGCCGATGCGCTGGCTGTGGACGACATGGTGCTGCTGGTCCGCACCACCGGTTGATCCCCTTATGATTGAAGGACATCCTCCTATGCAGGAGCCCAGCATTCCCCCCGTCGGTGCCGAAAATGGCGACGTGCGGTTGTCCCGGATGGAAAGCATCATCAAGGATGAAGCCAAGCGCCTGCGCCGGGCGGGACCGAGCCGTGACGGCACCGATCCGCTTTACGACAAGCCTTGGTTCCTGATGGCCGGCACCCAGGCCGACCGGACAACCCATCTTCTGGAACAGGCCCGCGCCGACAGCCCCGACCATGCGGCGATGCCGGCAGATGGAGCCGGCTGGCGCTGGTGGCACCTGCGCCAATGCATCATCATCGAACTGGCACATGACCTGCTTTGTACCAGTGATAATCCGCAGGCATGGCGCCAGATGGAAGCGGCAATGACGCTGCTGCTGGAACGCCGCCGCCACCGACCGCTGGATGGGCTGGTGATGGTGGTTTCCGTGCCCCTGAGCGATCAGGAAGCGGAACGACTGGGGCGGCATATGCGCGCCCTGGCGTTTGAGGCGCGGCAGACATTGGGCATGAATATCCCGGTCCATCTGGTGGTGAGCGGTTGCGACCGGTTGCGCGGTTATGAATGGTTCTTCGGCCATATGGGACGTGACAGCGCCCAGCAGGCCCTGGGGCACCGGTTCGACCCGCCGATCAGTGGTGGCACCGGTCCCGCCGCCTTCACCATGGCCATGGACAGGCTTCTGGAGCGGCTGCACGCCTTGCGCCTGGGCTATCTGTTAGAAGCGCCACAGGGACAGCCGCCCCTTGAGGCCTGGCTTTTTGTGGAGGAGTTCAGCGCCCTATGCACGGCCTTGTCCCGGCTGGTGGATATGCTGGTTTCCGATAGCGCCGCCACGCGGCCCGCCTCGCTCCGGTCGGTCTATTTCACGGCGGATACGGGCAGCCATCCCCATGTCGGCGATGCCTTCACCCGCTTCCTGCCGGCTGACGCCCCGCTGACCCGCCGGGAAAAATCCAGATGAAAACACGGCTAATCTCCCTATTCCTGCCCGCCATCCGCCGCACGCTGGCGGTTTACGAAATGCCCTCAAATCAAAGGCCGGCCCCTACAACCCTGATCGCAGAATTGCGTGGTCTGCTACCCGATCCGAACGCACGGCATGATCCCGCCAGCCGCTGGCCACAGGCCGATATAAAGGAAGCCACGGAGGCGATCGTCGCCTGGATCGACGATCTTTTTGGTGTTGATCATGCCTGGTGGCCGCAGGAAAACCGGCTGCAAAAGGCCATGTTCAACGTGAACAGCCTTGGCGATGATTTTTATGAAAAACTCCATCAGTGCCCGCCAGAGAAGCGGGAGGTGCGGGAGGTGTATTTTACCGCGCTGGGCCTAGGTTTTGCCGGCACTTATGCCATCAGCGATCCGGACGGGCGCGGCGGGCATGTGAAGCGGGAAAAACAGAACCTTGTCCCTAGCTTGCCGACGACGCCCGTTGCCGGCACCAGTATCATCGGCGGCCATCATATCCACAGCCAGCCCTATGACATTGCCAATCCACCGCCCCACCCGCCAGTGCGCCGCGCGCCGCTGTGGCCCTATGCACTGGCAGGTCTGGCGGCGGTGGCGTTGTTGGGGGCGGGACTTTTCTGGTTGCTCTATGATCCAGCGGGCGATCTACGCGCCCGTGTGGCCGATGCGGTCACGGGCCTGTCCTGCGCCCATCTGCAAACGCGGCTGGATGAAAAGCAGGTGGTTCATCTGGAAGGTTATGGCCAGAATGCAGCCCAGTTATCGGATCTCACGCGACGGCTGGAAGCAATCCAGGGCGTCACTGCCGTGCGCAGCACGGCGACGGTCGAACCGCCACCTTATTGCACCCTTCAACAGGTGCTGGACACCGAGACAAATGCCAGGGGCGGCATCCCCGCTATCCTGATTGCCGGTGGGGACAGGGCCTTTGCCGATGGGGCGGAACTGTCCATGAAAGTCACCACGGGGGCGGGCGCAGGCTATCTGACCGTCATTGGCATCGACAGCGATGGAGCGGTCGCCCATATGTACCCCTATCCCCATGCCGACCGAATGGCGGAGCCGGCCGCCGTGCTGGCGCCCGCCACCGATATAACGGTTGCCAGCCCGGCAGCGGAACGCACCGCCGATGATGAGGTGGGCTTCACCCTGCCGGCCGACCGGCTGGGCCGCAACCTGATCGTGGCCCTCTGGTCCCCCCAGCCCCTGTTCCCCACCGCCCGGCAGAATGAGACGGTGGAGAGTTTCATTCCCGTCCTGAAAACACGGCTGGCCGCCCTGCGCGCCGAAGGCGTGACGGTACAGAGCAACCGGCATCTGTTGCAGCTTGCCACGCCGGCAGCACCGTGAGGGCGGGATGGAAAGCAACCTGATCCTGACCATCTGCCTGTTGCTCTGCCTGCTCACCGCCTTTGCCGGGGGCGCCACCCAGGGCGGTGCCCTGCTGGCAGCAGCTTTGGGCGCCGGCCTGTTGCCGGAACGGTCGCTGCTGCTGCTCTCTGCCCTCGCCATCCTGGCAGGTGGAGTGCTGGTTGGCGCACCGGCCCTGCTGATGCAGAAGATGGCAATGCTGCTGCCCGCGACGGCGATACCGGCCATCATCCCGGTATCACATATCGCCCTGTGCCTTCTGGCTGGACAGGCGGCCTGCCTGCTGCTGGCCATGGTGACCGGGCGGACCCTGCCCATGCTGGCACCGCTGGCAGCGGGAAGCTTGGTCTTGTCCCCCTTTCTGACGGCAATGCCGGCCCCCGATGGAATGGCATGGAAATGGTTGGCGACGTCGTTCGTTCTGCCCTTGCTGCTGCTGCCCTGTGGGCTGGCTTTGGGCCATCTGATAGATGGCATCCTGATGCGTCGGGTGCGCCCGCGTGACCGGCTGGCCTGGATATTACCGCTGGAAATGGGGGCGCTGGGGGCAGCGACGCTTGCGCTGGCCGGAACCATGGCCGGTTTATCGGGATCGGTGCTCATCACCACAATGGGTGTCGGCTTTTCGCTGCTGACCTTGGGGCAATGGGTCGCCATCCGGCACCGCCCCTTCTGGGTTGCCAATGATCGGGCGGGGATCGAGATGGCGCATCGGCCCCCGGCCATCGCCGCCAGCCTGATCCTGGCGGGGCTGGCGACACCCATCGGCCCGCTTGCCAGTGTGGGGCTGCTGCTGCATGTCGCCCAACGGCAGGCGCACACGCAAGGTCTGGCAGGATTCCTGGCGGGTACAAGCGGAGCCGCATGGTTGATGCTGGCGATCATCCTGACTACCGCTGCCGGCACCGTGCTGGCCGGCTACCGCACCGCCCATCGCCTGACAGGTCGGTTGGGGAAGCCGGGTGCCGCGGGCGCCATATTGATTGCCGGGACGACCCTGGCCGGCCTGGCGCCGCTGGCCCTGCTGGGCATGCCAATCAGTGCCGGACCTGCGGCAGTGGGCGCCGGGGCAGGCATAGCCATGGCCGGACGGCAGAAGGGTGCCGCCTATTTCATGCTGATCATGCTGGCGGAATGGTTGGGCCTGCTGGGGCTGGCAGCCCTGGTTACCCTGGCCCTGTTCGGTCTGGTGCGGGCCATTACCGGCTGATCGCAGCGATAAGGGGAAATGACATGCTGCATCTGTTGGGTTGGGTGGAAGGGGAGGCCGGGCGCCTTGTCCTGGCCGTCACCGCCATCATGATATGCGGGTTGACCGGCTTTATCCCTCTGCACCGCCTTGCCACCTTCCGGGGCCTTGCCGTGGACCCGTCTGCCCAGGCGCCGCCCTTTCGCTGGTGGCCATCGGGACGGCGGGGGCAATATCTGCTGGCCGGTCTGGCGGCCCTGGTGATCCTGCTACCGGGCCTGGCAGGGCTTGCCGTTTTCCAGCGGCAGAATAGCGGCCGGGCCGCAGACCAGATGCGCCAGGCGCTGGAAGAACGCCTGGACCAGCAGGCGCAGGCCCATGCAGCCGCCCTGGAAGCCCAACGTCAGAGCCATGAAGCAGCAATGGCGGATCTGCGCGACAAAACCCGCACCGCCGATCAAATGCGGGCCATGGAACAACGCATCACTGACCGCGAGCAGCAGGAAATCATCCGCGCCTATGGCGACCGCATCCAGGTGCTGACGGCAGATAATGCCGGCCTGCGCCAGGATGATGCGGTGCTGCGCCGGCAGATCGCGGCATTACTGACGCTCCTGACGGAACATGGCATCCGCCCGCCTTTGATCGAGCCACCGCCCGCGCGGCCACCCCTTGCGGATTGGCAGCCACCGGCTGCTCAGGCCCCTTTATCCGGTAAGGGCGGCCAGTGACGGGATAGCAGGCCACCGCCCGGTCGCTGGCCATAATGAGCCAGCCCGCCATCCGGCGCGGGCAACCACACGCCGTCCACCGGCCCCAGGAAAAGCTCTAACCTTTCTGGCGGACAACTGGTCAGGAAAAGGGGCAGCACCCGCGCGTCCCAGAAGCGGAATATCATCGTGCGCTGGCCAATCCCGTCCGGGGCTGGCAGGCTGTGCAGGACGAAACCGGCCAGATGGCGGGCCAGATCGCGCGGTGCCCCGCTTGCCGTCAGGAACAAGCCCCACCCGCCCTGCCAAAGGGACTGCACCAGATCCGCCCAGTCCGGTCGTTCTGCCGCCACCGGCAGCAGGTAGGGGCTGACATCCCCCAAAGCCTGCGCCATGCCGCCCTGGAACAGCGAGAAGGGTTGGGTATCAACCGCCAGCCGTTCCAGCCACGCCATCGCCTCCCCACCCCTGGCGCTATCCAGCAGCAGATAGGCACGCTGCTCCCGCACTGCGCCCAACGGCCATAGGTGGCCATGCAGGACCTGGGGCAGTGGCATGTCACCACTGCGATAGAAATGCGTGCCCGCCATCATGGATCCAGTGGCACAGGACGAAGGCTGGTCACCGCTATTTCAAAGGCCCGCCGGTTGATGGCCCAGGCCTCCAGGGAAGCATCCGGGGGCGGGCTCAGTAAAATCAGGCTGAAAGGGGCAGCATCGATCTGGCCGCGCGCCGCCAGCAGGGTCAAGGCCGCACCCTGGCGCCCTGCATCGCGCTGAGTGACCGTGGCGATCCCAATCGGTGGCGCAGGCCGGCTTTCGGCTGCGATCTCATAACCATTATTCACCAGCTTGGCGATGCTGATATTTTCCAGCGCCGCCGCATCCGCACCGGGCGCCCCCCTGACCGCCAGCATCAGGCCAGATGGCGCGCCATCCCCCCTTGCGGCGGTCAATATCAGGGCCGATCCACCTGCCGGATAGTCTGGCGAGGCTACCACCCGCCAGGAGGTCGGCAACCGGAAAATCACTGGTGCCACGCCTGCAAGCACAGGTTCCCCCATTGGTTCGGCATCAAGATTATGGGCCGGTACAAGGGGGCGAAAATGGCGGACGGCCAGCAAAGCCGGCTCCTGTCGGGCCTGAACCAAGGTGGGATCACCAGCCTGAAACCGGTAATCCAGCAGGTACAGCCACGGCCCGTTGCGAAGGGCCATCATCCGATGCAGCTTCCGGGGTCCGTTGCTGGTGGCGCTGCCGGCCAGCATATCGCCCACCTGCCCCTGGGCGCTGGGTACCTCCCGCATTTCCAGCACATCCAGATGTTGGGAGGCGGCCCAGACGCGCAGCCAGTCGGCGGCATGGATTTCCCGCACCAGCAGCGCACACCACACCACCAGTTCCGCCCCGGCGGCCTGTCCCATGGCCCCTTCCACTGCCGGTCGGAACAGGGCCAGCGGCTGGACCGGTGTGGTTTGGTCCGGCGCCTGTCCACCCTGGGGCAGATAGACCCAACCCTGCGGCACTGCCAATGTGAAGCCCAGCCCTGCGGGCTGCCCCTCCTCCACCGTCAGCTCGATATAGGCCGCGGCGATGGAGGCCGGGTCGGATAAGGGCGTGGTCAGCAACTGATATTGGTTGTCCATCATCACTTTCCGTCAGGGGCCTAAAGGGCGCTCTGTCGATTGATAGGGCGGGCCAACGCTGAGGTCGAGGTCGCCGCCAATCCCGAGGGCGGCCGCAACCTCACCCGCAACCCCCACATGATAGCGGCCGGACTGCAAATCCTTGACGGCATGGAAACTGCCATCCACACCAACGCCCGCCTTCGGGCTGACCGCTCCCCGGATACTCAATTCCCTATCCGTGAAAGGCAATGGCAGGTTGATCTCACCCTTCACTGTCCCTTCCGCCGCCTTTGCAGTTGCCCCAAGCGACCCCATGATACCGCTGAAACGGCCATCGGAACCGATCAGCATGCCGCCCCTGGCTTGTGCCGTGAGAAGCTTGTAGCCAACGTTGGTCTGGGCGAAGGGATTGTTCGGGTCAGAGCCAACAGCAACGTTTATGGAATGGTCCACCTTCGAGGCTTCTGCCGAAAATTGCCCACCGACACCCTTTACAGCCCCGACACTGCCCTTCACCTTGCCAACATTCGTCGATAATTTATGTTGTACATGTACCAGGCCATCAAAAAACGAACCGGACTGGGTCAGCGCCGCCAGACCAAACTCAACCTCTCCTTCCGCCCTGCCCAGCCACCCTTCGCGGGTGATCTCGCCTTTGGTCTTGGTATAGATCGCGTCCACATTGTCGGTGCCGCCCATCCGCCATGTTTCATCCCATGAAAAGGATGGCGGATCTTTTGCCGCCGGCACCTCGCAGAAGGCAGCGCCCTGGTCAGCGGCGAGGCGCATGGCATCAGCCTGGCGAACCGCCCAGCCGGTCACCCGTTCCCGCACAACCGACCGGCGGCGATTGCTGCTGCCAACACGGCCGGCGCGGTCACCGGCGGCACCATCGGCCGACAGCGGCACCATTGGCATGGCGTGCAGCCCCGCCGGGCTGCCACCGCTATTGATATAAACCTTGGGCCCCTGCAGGACGATGCCGGCGGGGCCGATGCTGATGAAGCTGCCGCCAACGCGCAGGCTGATGGTGCTGCCGGCCTCCACCACCCATTGGCTGCCCACGCCCAGCGCATAATTCTGCTCCACCAGATCATGCCGCTCGCCCTGCACATGGATGGATTGGGTGCCGGCGACACGGGCGCTGCTATCCCCATTCACGGTGGCGTGATGTTCACCGCCAATGGTTTCCATCCGGTCGCCGCCGACCAGCAGATGATGGTTGCCACCGGTCTGGGTGCGGGCCGTGGCCTGCACCTTCACATCCAGATCGCGCTGGGCATGCAGGAAAACCTGTTCCCCACCGGCCTTATCCTCAAACCGCAATTCGTTGAAGCCGCCGCCGCCGGGGGACGAAAGGGTCTTGATCCAGGACCGGGTGCGGTTCTGTGGCAGGGCATAGGCGGGCATGGTGTCGGCATTGCCGATGCAGCCGACAATCAGGGGCCGGTCGGGATCGCCCTCCAGAAACAGGACCACCACTTCCATGCCGACGCGCGGCAGGAAACTCTGCCCGAAACCGGCACCGGCCCAGCCCTGGGCCACCCGCACCCAGCAGGAGCTATGGGCATCGGACTGGCCCAGCCGGTCCCAGTGGAATTGCAGCCGTACCCGGCCATGGGCATCGACATGCACCTCCTCTCCCGGTGGGCCGACGACAAAGGCGGTCTGCGGCCCCTCCACCACCGGTTTGCGGTGGCGCCGTTCAGGGCGGAAGGGACGGCTATTATCCATGCACTGGAAGTCATTGGCATAGGCGGCCCCGCCATCGCCCAAGTCCCAGTTGTTCCGTGCCTCATGCCGGACAGAAAGAAGGGTATAGGTGCCATCGCAGCCAGGATCGGGATGGCCCTGAAGGGTGAAGCGGCCACCGGGATAGAAGGCGGGATGGTTGCTGCGGCCGCCATGGATGGATCGGCTTGCTTCCAAGGCCTCCATCCGCAAGGCACCTTGTCGCTCCCCCTGCTCCCCATCCGGATAAAGGCCGGGGAAATCGTAAAATTCCAGCGCCCCGGTTGCGCCCATCGGGTCGATAGTGCGGGTGCGGCTGGTCAGGTCGTGACGCGGCGTTTCAAAATTGAAATCACGCAGCGTCACCTGTGCGGGCATCACCGCATCGCGCGCCCACCAGTCCGATATGGCATTGCGCGTATCGGTCAGTTCCGCGCGCTTGAACATCATCACGTCACCACCCTCCACCGGGCGGTGGATGGTGGGCGCGTCGGCGATGATCAGCCGATGGGCATCAATCTGATGCTCAAAGAAGAAGAAAATGCCTTCTTCGGCAAAAAGCCGGGCCAGGAAATCATAGCTGCTTTCCCGGTATTGGACGCAATAGACCCGTTTTGCGTAACTGCCGGTCAGGGTGAACTGATAATCCGTGAAACCCAGATCGCGGAAGATGGTCTCCGCAACGTCCGGGACCGCCATGTCTTGGAAAATGCGGCAATCCTGGTGGCGTGACAGCAGCCAGAACCAGGGCACCAGCGTCAGCGTATAATGATGGACATGATCACCCTGCCCGTACCCGCGATAGGTGATATCCCGGATACGGGCATGGAAATGCCGCTCCGTCTCCCCTTCCATACGGATGGAGATGACGGCGGGGGTGGCGATCAGGGCAGCAGGATCGGGAACCCGCATCTCCGCCAGACAATCGACGGTGAAGCTGAACAGGTCGGAGACCGCCTCCGTCCCCGTCAGCGACCGGACCTGCAGCCCATCCGGGCCCAGCAGCGTATTCAACCGCAAAAGGCGGCTTTGTTGCAGCCGGTTCATGCCGTATCCAGCAGGCGGGGGCGACGGAGTGCCCGGTGACCGGCGGGTCACCGGGGCATTGGAGACGGGTCAGGCGTCAGCTCGGCTGACCGGGATTATCCCAGCTATCGCCGCCCATGGTGCTGGCCAGCACATGCTCCCACTGCACAGATTTGTAAGAAAAGGAGATTTCCTCCATATGCTGGATATCGGCCACGTTCTTATCCAGGCAGTTCAGCATATAGGCGTGATAACCGACCACCAGCGCATCATGGAACGTATGGGTGAAGTAATTCACCAGCTTGCCATCCTCACCGGTGCGGAACCATTTGATGCTGATTTCCTCAATGCTCTCGCTGGTCGCCAACGCCTGACAGATCAGGGGCGAGGTGCGGTCGAAAATCTTGGTGATGGTGAAACCCGGATGCTGGCGCAGCCCTGTCGGCTGCCCATTCTGGATATCGACCGGAACAAACAACTTGTGACTGAAAGCCTGAACCTGGATTTCATCGGGATGATCGGATTTCGACATCCGACCCACACTTTGCGGTGTCATCGCGCCAGAGGCGATAGCACCCTGCTTGACACCACGGATCGTCATATAGGCGGGAACGGCCATGTCTGTTTCTCCAGTCAATTCAAATGGTGGATGGATGAGGGGTGGCTCCGCCCGGCGGCCTGTGAAAGCCTGGCGCAGCCAGGTCAGGACGCGGCGGAGAAGGTGAAGCAAAAGCCATCCTCCCGATCATGGTCGATCAGCAGAGGACCGGGTTCCTCCCCCCGCCCCATCATTTCCAGCAAGCGGCGGGACAGGGGGGAGATGATTGTGGATTGTAGAATGGAGTCGGCATTACGGGCACCGGACTGGCCATCCAGACAGCGCGCCACAACGGCATCGACAGCACGATCGCTGACCGTCATGGACAAGCCATGCCGTGCCGCCAGCCGGGCCGCCACCTTGTCCAGTTTCAGCCGGACGATGCGGGCCATGTCCTGCGGGCGCAGCGGATAGAAGGGCACCACCCGCATGCGCCCCAGCAGGGCGGGCTTGAAATGGGCGCGGAGCGCAGGGCGGATCAGCTCGGTGAGCTCCTCCGGGCTGGGGCGCGTGCCCTCATCCGCCACCTGCTGGATCAGGTCGGTGGCGAGGTTGGAGGTGAGGAACAGGATCGTGTTGCGGAAGTCGATGCTGCGACCTTCCCCATCATTCAGCCGCCCCTTGTCGAACACCTGATAGAACAGGTTCAGGACATTCAGGTCCGCCTTCTCCACCTCGTCCAGCAGCACGACGGAATAGGGGCGCTGGCGCACCGCCTCCGTCAGCACGCCGCCTTCGCCATAGCCGACATAGCCGGGCGGGGGACCGATCAGGCGGGAGATCGTGTGCCGTTCCTGGAATTCCGACATGTTGATGGTGACCATGAAACGCTCACCGCCAAACAGGTGATCGGCAATGGCAATCGCGGTTTCCGTCTTGCCCACCCCGCTCGGTCCCACCAGCAGGAAGACGCCCAGCGGCATGGTCGGGTCGGCCAGTCCGGCCTTGGCCGTGCGCAACCCTTCCTCGATCACCTGAAGCGCATGGTCCTGACCGACGATCCGGCGGCCCAGATCGGTTGACAGGGTCAAAAGCTTGCGCAGATCGTCCCGCAACAGCCGGCCCATGGGGATACCGGTCCAGTCGGCAATCACCTGCCCGATGGAATGGGCCGACACTTCATGGTCCAGCAGGGGGGCGTCACCCTGCAACTCGGCCAGGGACCGCAGCAGGTCCGCCATCCGCGCCGCACTCTCAGCCGCGACCGGCCCTTCGCCGGCCAGCATGTCGCGACGCAACTGGATGATGGCATCCACCACCTCCCGTTCCGCCTGCCATTGCGTTTCCAGCCGTTTGCATTGGTCGGCCTGCTGCGCCCGTTCCCCATCAAGGGCGGCCAGCCGCGCCGGCGCATCGGCCATGCCCAGGCGCAGATCGCCCTCCGCATCGGCCCTGGTGCGGTCCAGCAGGGCCAGCCTCTGTTCGGCGGCCACCAGCAGCGCCGGGCGACCACTCAACCCCTGTTTCACGCGGGCACATGCCGTATCCAGCACGCCAATGGCCTTGTCGGGCAACTGGCGACCGGCAATGTAGCGCGCGGAAAGGTGGGCTGCCGCCTCCAGCGCATCCTGGCGGATATGGACATGGTGCGCCGCCTCAAAAACCGGCTTCAAGCCGCGCAGAATCTGGATGGCCTGTTCTGGCGACGGCTCTTCCAGGCGCACCAGTTCAAACCGCCGGGCCAGGGCGGCATCCTTCTCGAAATATTTCTTATATTCGCCCCAGGTGGTGGCAGCGATGGTGCGCAATTCCCCCCGCGCCAGGGCGGGCTTGATCAGATTGGCCGCATCGCCGCCGCCCGGCACATTGCCGGCCCCGATCAGCATATGGGCTTCGTCAATGAACAGGATGATCGGAACAGGGGATTGCTTGACCTCCGCCAGCAAACCGTAAAGCCGGCGCTCAAACTCTCCCCGCATGCCAGCTCCAGCCTGCAACTGGCCCAGGTCCAGGCTCAACAAAGCCTGACCTTTCAGAAAGTCGGGCACATCGCCGCGCGCCATGCGCAGGGCCAGCCCTTCCGCCAGCGCGGTTTTACCCACGCCCGGCTCACCCACACATAACGGGTTGTTCTGCCGCCGCCGGGCCAGGATATTGATCATCTGGCCGATTTCCGCGTCACGGCCAAAAACCGGGTCAATAGCGCCAGCCCGCGCCCTGGCTGTCAGGTCAGTGCAGTATTTCGCCAGCAACGGGCCCAGGGCCGCCTCGCCTTGCCCCGGTGCCTCTCCGGCTGCGACGGACGGCGGCGTCTGCGTGCTCGCCCCCTCTTCCTGCGCCGGCAAGGCCGGTGGTTCCGGCGATGTGGCCAGCACCGCCCGCAATTCCACCAGCAGGTCACCGGCTTCACAACGGGTGAACAGGGCGCGGTGCGGGCCGGGGCCGATCAGGTCCGGGTCCAGCAGGCTTCCCGCCACCAGCGCGCCGGACCGGATCATATCCGTGCCCAGCACCATCTCCGACACGCGGGCGGCCCGGCGCAGCCAATCATAAAGGCGACCGGGAAAGACGGGCGGGCGACCATGGTTGCCGGTCGGCAGCCCCTCCACCGCCTGGCGCAAGGCCAGCCGCATTTCCGCCCTGTCCAGCCCCAGATGGTCGATCAGGGTATGGAAATCGCCCTGCGTCGTTTCCAGCAGGGCCAGCAATATATGCTCCGGCTCCACCCGGTAATGGGTGCGGGAGACACAGAGGCTTATCGCTGTTTCCAAAGCGGAGCGGACATGCGGGCTCAATCGACGGATGAGCGCATCGCCGTTCTGCTCCTCCGGTTGGGTTGGCATGATGCCCCGCCTGGGAAGAGGGTAAAAAATAAGGGGTGAAGGCGCGTGAGGGACGCGCCTATTTGGTCTTTTCCAAGCGTCCGGTCAGGGAAATGGTGAAATCCGCCCCCATATATTTGAAATGGGGGGTAATCCACATACCAACCGTGTACCAGCCGGGTTCATCCTCCACCTCGGACACGGTGATCTTCGCATCCCGCAGCGGTTTCCGGCTGCGGATTTCAGGCGACGGGTTGGGCATGTTGGCAATGTACTGGCGGAGCCACTCGTTAAGCTCCTTCTCCAGCGACACCCGGTCCGCCCAGCCGCCCAGCTTTTCCCGCTGCAGAACCTTGATGTAATGGGCAATGCGGTTGACGATGAACATATAGGGAAGCTGGGCGCCCAGCTTATGGTTCAATGTCGCCTGCCGCCCTTCGGATGTGTCGCCGAAAACCTTGTTCCGCTGCGGGGAATTGGCGGCCACAAAGGCGGCATTGTCCGACCCTTTGCGCATGACAAGCGAAATGAAACCCGCCTCCGACAATTCCAGGTCCAACCGGTCGGGGATCAGGATTTCGGTCGGGACCATCACCTCTTTCCGACCACCTTTCTCGTACCGATGCAGGATCAGCTTATCCACTTCACCGCCGCTATTGGGGCCAATGATATTGGGGCACCAGCCCCAGCGGGTGAAACTGTCTGTCAGGCGGGTACCAAACGCGAAAGAAGCATTGCCCCAGAGATAGGGGGTTTTGTCGGGTCCGGCATTTTCCCGATAGCGGAAGGATTTGGTAGGGATTTGGTCCGGGGAATAGGGGCGGCGCAACAGGAAGCGCGGCAACGCCAGGCCGACATAACGCGCATCTTCGCTATCGCGGAAACTGTTCCATTCCGCATATTTCACATCATCATCAAAAATGGCGCGGATATCGCGTTGGGCCGGCAATTCGTCGAAGCTCTTGACGCTCAACAAATCGGGGCTGGGGGCGGCGATGAACGGGGCATGCGCCATGGCCGATACTTTGGCGATGTTGCGCAGAAGGTTCAAATCACGCGCACCACTGCCAAACGTGAAATTGCCCAGGATCGCCGCCACAGGATCGGCACCGCGCTGACCAATGCCCTGGCGATAAATCCGATAGTAGAAATCCGATTTAGTGACATCGGCATCCGCACCAACGCCGCCACGCTCAAAATCGGCAATCAGATCATCCTTGGATACATCCAGGAACCGGATGAAAACCCGCCCAGCAGCGCGGAAATCCGTGCGATCCAGCAGGAAGCGGAGGCCACGCCAGGCCGCCTCAATCTCCTGGAACTGCGGTTGGTGCAGCACCGCGTCGATCTGCGCCCCGATCAGGTTGTCGATCTCCCCGATCAGGCGGTCGACGACATTCACGTCAACCCGCGCATCCGCCAGCTTCTTTGCTTCCTTGTCCTCCAGGACTGTTTTGATCAGAAGGGTGATGTTCTTCCGGTCGCGATCCTGGAGATCATCGGTCGACTGGTTGGAATTCTTCAGAACCTGATCGATTGTGTACATGAAAAATCCTCTCGCCTATCGACGGATCACATATCCATTTCAGAAAGGATGCGGTCGCACAGGTCGGGATCATTCACGATGCCCTGGATGACCTTGCGGAAGCTCTCCTTGTTCGCCAGCGGGCCGCGCAAAGCACCCAGCGCCGCCCGCAATTCCAGCAGTTTGCGCAGCGGTTCGATCTGCGGGCTCAACTGCGCGACCAGTCGGTCGGGCGTAAAATCTTCCAGCTTCTGGATATTGAGGGTGACATCGTGGTTGCTACCGTCCCCACGCAGCGCGTCGGGCACGGAAAGGGACAGCTCAATATTCTGGCTCTCCATCACCGCGTCGAACGTGTCGGGGTTGATCTCGACCATCTCGGGGATATCCCGCACTTCCCCTTCCTGACGGGGGGTAAAGCAACCCACGGGCACCAGCAGCAGCGGCAGTTCCTGCTCCGCCTTCTGACCGTTGGTTTCAGTCGTATATTTGATGTTGATACGCTCGCGCGGTGCGACGGAAACATCGGACATGGCACAAGGCTCCTGTCAGCCAGGGAGGGGACAGCATCGGGAAAATGTTTTTCCGCCGGTCAGGAAGACGTGTCCGGGGATTGCGGACGGAAAACGACACGGCGATTTTCCGCGCGCGTCGGATCATCCGGGAAAGCCTGCCGGGTTTCCCCCATGGCTTTCACCACCATATGCTCTTTGGGTACGCCGGCAGCCGCCAGCACCTCCACAACGCCAGCGGCGCGACGTTCCGACAGGATCATGTTGGCCTCGGCGGGCCCGCGTGAATCCGCATGGCCTTCCAGTACCCAGCGGCAATTCCGCCATCCGGGCGACTGCATCGCCTTCGCCAGATCCTGGGCGAACCGCCGCTGATCGTCATTCAACGCCGTGATCTTCGTCGCGAAGACAAGAATGGTGGAAAAGGCGGTAGCGCTGCATTCTGCTTTTTCCGCCACAACCGGTGTAACACCGGACGGGACAGGAGGCTTGCCGACATTGCCGACCGGCGCCATGGAATGGGCCTGCCCCAGATTCACATCTGCCAGCCCCGGGGGGAGTTGGGCCTTGGGCTTGCTGGCCAGACGGAGGATTTCCTCCGCACTTTCAGTCCCATTCAGCATGGGAATGGCCTCGCCATCTGCCCGCGTTTGGGCTCCAGCCATTACCGGCAGCGAGAGCATCAGCAGCCCCATCGGGGCGCCCAGCAGCATGCGGGGCAACGCCCTGCAAAGCATGGGAAACATTCCACTCTCCCACAACCATTCGACTTACCTCGAAAACATAGCAAACCAATGGTCATGAACAAGGGTATTAATTCAACTTTAATAAAATTTATACTAGTATTCATTTTCGAATACTCTATTAAACGATCTTTTTGATTTAAAAAATCCATATAAACAATAATAATGCGGCACTAAAAATGGGGACGAGATGACCGCTTACCCCTTCACCCAATCCACCTTGCCGGGAGAAGCCTTTATCGGCGACCGGGTACGTCTTTCCACCCACGGTGTCCCGGAATTGCCGGCGACACGGGCCAACATGCCCTTGGTGATCGGGGTGATTGCCAATTTCTCTGCCCGACCGGCCGATGGCGGTGCGCAGCAACTGTGCTTTGACGATCTGGCGGCATATCGCGACCTTGATGGCTGGATGGCGCATATTGCCCCCCGGCTGACGCTGACGCTCCAGCCCCCGCATCTGGAAAAAGCGCAATCGCTGATCTTTGCGCCGGAACGGCTGGCGGATTTCCACCCCCAGCGCATCGCCGCAACAGTGGAGCCGCTGCGACCACTGGCAGAAAGGCGGGCCGCACTTTGTCACTTGCGTGAAGGAACAGCGCTCACCGCCAGCACGACAGAAATGGATTTTGAAATTGGCAGGCTGGATCAGGAGTTGGGATATTGGCTGGAAGCGATCCTGCACCATCCCGCGTTCCAGAAACTGGAAGCGGCATGGCGCAGTCTGGCCTATCTGCTCCAGGCTGCGGGGCGGGATGGCAGCGTGCGCATCCATTGCATGGATTGCCATGTGGATGATTTGCAGGTCGATCTCTGCGGGCCCTATCAGGGGCCCACGCATGCTGATGCCATCTCTGCCAATGAGCGGGAAAGACACCTGCGCCAGAGCTATCTTTATAAAGCGTTGTACGAGACCGGGTTGGGCCAGTCCGGCGGCGACAGCTATGGATTACTGATCTGCGATCACCCGTTCGGCCCTGGTGATGCGGATATGCTGCTGCTTGACCAGATCGGGCGGGTCGCATCCCAGACTTTCACCCTTTTCGCCGCTTCCGCCGCCCCCTCCCTGCTGGGCTGCGATAATTTTGCGGAGATCGGTGATCAAGGCGGTCTCCCCGCCAGCCCGACGGGGGAGCACTTTGAGGCCTGGGCCAGGCTCCGCATGCAACCTCACGCGCAAAATCTGGCCCTGGCCCTGCCGCGCGTGGTTTTACGCGCGCCTTATGGCCTGCCTGGTGCCGAGCCTGCCTCCTGCTTTTACGCGGAAACCTGTGCCGTACTGGAAGATTGGCTTTGGATGTCGGCGGCCTTCCCCCTGGCTGCACGCGCCATCACCGCTTTCCGCCGCTATGGCTGGTGCGCCGCCATGACCGGGCTGGGGCCCGGCGGGCGACTGCCACCACCCGTGTCATTGCATCATGAAGGCGGGCTTGGCACACCGCGTCCACCTTTGGAACTGGTGGTGACACCAGAACAGGCCCAAGCCCTTTCAGCAATGGGGCTTGCCGTGCTGGTGGATTGCCATCTGGACCCGCATCTGGCCTTCCTGTCCGCCCCCAGTCTGGCCGGCAGTGCCTCTACCGTCCCGCACATCCTGTGTGCCGGACGGTTCGGCCATCTGATCAAACATATTCTGCGAGAATTAATTGGCAAGTCCTGGACAATCGAGCGGGTGGAGAATGAACTGAACCGCTGGCTGCAACAATATATCGCCCATCCAGACAATGCCTCACCCGACATGCGGGCGGCACGGCCGCTCCATTCAGGCCGGATCGAGATGATCACTGACGGTGATACCGGCCCCGACCGGTTCCAGGCCCATGTGACACTGGGCCTGCATTACCAGTTCAACCCATACGACCCGCCGGTCCGGCTGGGTTTGCGGCTATAGTCAGCGAAGGGGGATCAGCCAGACCTCCGCCACCTGCTTACCCCGGCCACTGCCCCCCATGCCAGGGGGCCGGGTCCATTGCAGGGTCAGACGGCCGTCCCGCGTGGCAGAAGCCGGAATGTCGAATTCCAGCGTGGAGGGATTGCCTGGGCGGGACAGGGGAGTGTGGATCTCGGTTACGCCATTCGCGACCAGCCGGATCGGCAGATGATAATCCTCCCCGCCATAGGTCACGCGCAGACGATAAGGGATGGTCGGATCCAGATCCTGATAGGACAGGGTCAGCGGACTGTCATACAGGGTCTCCCCATAGGTGACCCAGGACAGGCGCCAGCCACTATCCGGCGTCACATCGGCAATGGAATGCACCGCCGTTGCGAAGAATTGCGGGTCGCCCTCGGCTCCCACGCCGCGAACCAGATGCGGTGATCGGGCGGGGTCACCCAAATCATCATAGCGCGTGCCGGCAACCGGCTGCTCCCAGTGTAAAATCTCATCCAGCATCGTCCGCCGCGCCGGCTCATCCGGTTTCGCTTCGATGGCATTAAACCACCGTTCCAGCCAGACCCGGTTGTTCAAGGATGTATCCACCCGATCCAGATTGGCCCCCCGCTCCCAATGCGAAGCGCCGAAACGGGAAACACTGAGTTGCAGGCCAACATGATCGAACAGGCGCTGCGCCAGGGCGAACAAGCGATCCCGCAAGGCCAGGGTTTCGCGATCATCCGGTGCAGCCAGGGCGGCACGCGCAGCCTTCAACGCGGGCTGGGTGCCGATAGTGGCGGCTTTTCTCAAGATATCCAGGGAAGTCGCTTCCCGTTCCGCCTCTGCCACGGCGCGACGACGGGCATAGGCGTCATATGTCGCGCGATAGAGCAGGCTTTCCCAACGCCAGTTGCCGGGCGCCCCCCCCTTATCCAGTGCCTGAAAGCCCTGAAGCGTGGCATTGATGCCGGCATTGTCCCGGATCGGCCCCCGCCAGTTGCGCTCCAGGTCCAGGATCAGGGCGGCGGCACGGTCCATATGGTCCTGACCAATGCGGGGCCCGAGGAAGTAGCGAGCATAGTCGCGCAGGATGGAATCCGCACCGGTGGCCGTCGACCAGCCCCATTGCGACCACAGCATCTTGTTCACATCATCCGTCACCCCTTCGGAATAGGTGACAAAGCCGGTGAAAAGCGGCTGAAAATGGCGATAGATCACGCCCATATCCACCGGGCGCGGGCTGATCGGCTCCCGCCCTTGCAACAGCGCAAAAGCCGGGTCCCAATCCGCCACCGGGAACTGGGCGTGCAGCGTATGGCCGATATCGGGATAGGCCTGGATCGGGTAGCGGGCGGGGATGCGCGCCCGCTGCTCCGCCATCGGGTCCCGCGATTGCGGGCCGATGAAAATGCCTGTCAGCCAGGGGGGATTACGGTCCAACTGGCGGTAAAAACCTTCATAACCGGCTTGGTCGAAGCCCTGGGTGGAAACCCAAAACTCAGCCTCTGAGTGATACTGGCGCAGGATCGCCGCCATCTTCTCCAGCAGGGGAAAAAGAAGGTCCGGCGGTGTATGGCCGGGATCGCCGCCGGGGACATAGAGACGCTGGATGGCGGGAAAGCGCTGGATCAGCGCTTCAAAATCCTTCAGTTCCGCCGCCACCTGCGCCGGGTCACTATAATCAGCACGGATGACCGGGTAATAGAGATCAAAATCCAGACCATATTTCGCCAGGATGCCGGCAATGCCGATGATGGTTTCATCCGCCGGGGCGGGGAAAAGCGGGCTTTCCTTCTCATCATCGGAAACAGGCGCAATCACCTGGATGGCATTGGTGCCGAACACCGCCAGATCGCGGATTTCCTGTTCAAACTGCGCCAGAGTCCAGGCGTCATAGGTATTGTTCTTGAAACGATAGCCGATCTGATGGCTGCGCACCGTCTTTTCCGGCGTGGCGGTGACATTCAAGGGCGCCGCCAGCACTGCCCGACCGGGCTCCATCGCCAGCGCGCGCAGCAGATGGCCGATACCATACAGCACGCCGCGCGCATCATGCCCGGCGATGGCGATTACCGGGCGGCCCTGGTGGGTGAAGGTGCGCACGGCATACCCTTCCCGCCCCCACGCCGCCGGGGCCGTCCAGTCATCACGCAATGACGCCGGCAGCAGGGTGCCCATCTGCGCGCCCTGCCCCACCACCACCAGCGGCCCGGCGCCCGGTTCCCCCTGTTTCCAGGCAATGCCTGTGCGCTTGGCCACCTCCTCCACCAGCAGCGCGACCGCCGCTTTTTCCGGCCCGCTGGCCGGGGCGGTGACCAGGGTAGCGTGGGTCAGATCCAGGCTTTGGGCTTGTGCCGACGTTAGGGGCAACAGCCAGAGCAGGGCGAACAGAAGCAGCAGGCGCATGGCAATTTATCTTCTGGAACAACAAAAGAAAAAGGCGCGGAAGTCTCCCCCCGCGCCTTCAGCATCATCCGGACTTTACGACCGTGGCGTGAAGCCGCCGATCCCGGCGATAGCCATGCGCGGCATCGCTACCGCCGTTTCCGCGAAGCGCAGCCGCAGGAAGCGGGTCTTGCGCGGGGCGTCGAACGGGATGCGCTGGGTTGCCAGGGCATAAGCGATGTTGGAGAACTCGCCCGCCGCACCGGCCTGCCAGGACTTGCCGTCCAGGCTGGTTTCCGCGACATAGCCCTTCGGCGGGGCCGCACCGGTCATCACCTGACGCGAGGGTGTCAGGCTGAAGCCGGCCAGATTGGTATCCGCCCCCAGATCGACCGTCACGCTGGCCGGCGCGCCCGGCTGCGGCGCTTCCATGATCCAGATGGTCTGGGCATCATTATCCAACAGCTTTTCCGCCTTCGGCGCCGTTGCCTCCACCACCTTCCACTTTGTCACATCCAGCACGGTCGGATCGGTGGAAACGATGGCCGGCACCGACACCGGGGCAACGGCGCGGAACAGAGCGAATTCGGTGATCGCCGGGCACACCGGCGCGTCCACGATGCGCAGCCGCACCTTGGTCGGCGTGATCGGTGCCTTCAGCCGAACGACACGCTGCTGGGAGATACATTCATGCTCCGCCAGCACCTGCCACTGGCCATCAATCTCCGCATCCAGTGCAAAGCGGGTGACGCGCACGCCCAACGGCAGATATTCGGCAATGCGGATCAGGTCGAAGGTCGTGCCGGGCTTCAGTTCCAGCGTCAAAGCCGGCTTGGTCACGTCGTCCGGTGTGGACCAGTAGGTCTCGCGGTCGCCATCCAGCACCAGCGACGGCTCAAACCCCGGTCCCCGGCTATGGCTGGCATAGGCGACAGCACCCTGCGCCAGATCCTTGGCAAAGGTGGCGCGCATCGCATCACCGAAGGATTTCAGGATCTTCACATCCTGATCGGGGATGTGGCCGCGCCGGTCCGGCGGCAGGTTCAGGTTCAGGTTGGTGCCGCGGGCGATGCTTTCGTCGAACAGCTTTACCAGCCGTTCCGGGCTCTTGACCTTGGAATCCTCATCCGCGTGGTAGAACCAGCCGGGCCGGATGGAGACGTTGGTTTCCGTCGGCCACCAAAGCTCGCCACCGCGCACGCCGGAATTACCCTCTTCCTGGTCATAGGGCTTGTTGGGCATGGTCGGCCAGCAGGGGTCACCGGCCACGCCGTCCTCATTGCCCACCCAGCGGATATCGGCGCCCAGCGGGTCGAAGGTGCAGGCGTTGGGCTGCAGCTTATGGACCAGGGCCACCATGTCGGGCCAGTTGTAATATTTCGGCGCGTCGATCTTGCGGGCTTCCCGCGCACCGCCATAATAACCGTCGCCGCCATTGGCCCCGTCGAACCAGACCTCGAACAGCTCACCATACTGGGTGCAAAGCTCGGTCAGCGTGGCGCGGAAATAGTCGACATAAGCCGGGCGGCCATATTCAGCATGGTTGCGGTCCCAGGGCGACAGATAGAGCCCGAACAGCATGCCAGCCCGCTTACACGCATCGGCAAATTCGCGGACGATATCGCCCTGCCCGTTCTTGTAGGGGCTGTTGCGGATACAATGTTCCGTCAGTTTGGTCGGCCAGAGGCAGAAGCCGTCATGGTGCTTTGCCGTCAGCAGGATGCCGCGCAATCCACCCGCCTTCGCCGCGCCGACGATCTGGTCGGCATCGAAATCGGTGGGGTTGAACAGGCTGGGATCTTCATCCCCATAGCCCCATTCCTTGTCGGTGAAGGTATTGATGGAGAAATGGATGAAGGCATAGCTGCCGATGCCATGCCAGCGCCATTGGCGCGGGCTGGGCGTGGCGCCATAGGGTTTGGGCGCGTTCATGCGCGGGGCCGCAACAGCCGACAGGGCCGGAAGCGTGCCAGCGGCCAGGCTGGTGGCAAGCAGGGTACGCCGGGAAAAGGCGGTCATCTCGGGGCTTCCTTCTTTAGCTCTGGCCGGCGCCACGGCCACCCGAAGGCGGCCGGTCGGCGATCTTGGCGCCAAAATTGGGGTTCGGTTCCTTGGACATGGTGAAGCGCAGCGTACCGCCCTGAACCAGATCCTTATGCGCGATCCAGCTCTTGCTCCAGGGCTGGCCGTTCCATTCCACCGCACGGACATAAGGCGTGTCGGCGCTGTTGCCGGGGGCTTCCACCACCAGCGTACGACCATTCCCGACCTTTACCGCTGCCCGCTCGAACAAGGGCGAGCCGAAGACATAGACGGCCTCCACCGGATCAACCGGATAGAAGCCAAGGGCGGAGAAGACGAACCATGCGCTCATCTGGCCGCAATCATCGTTGCCGATAATGCCCTTGGGCGCGTTGTGATACATCTCCACGCACAGCCGCCGCACCATCGCCTGGGTCTTCCAGGGTGCACCGACATAGGCATAGAGATAGGGCGCGTGCTGGTCCGGCTCATTGCCATGGGCATATTGCCCAACCAGCCCGGCAATATCCGGCGGCGCATTGTCGGGCAGGGTCGACGGCGCATTGAACAAAGCGTCCAGCTTGGCCTCAAACTTCGCGTCGCCGCCCAGATGGGCGATGAAGTTATATATATCATGCTGGTGCAGGAAGGTCGCCTGCCAGCCATTGGCCTCCGTATAATCCCGCCACCAGGGTTTGGGCATATGGCCCAACTGGATGGGATCATAGGGTTCCCACCAGGAACCATCGGCAAAGCGCGGGCGCGCGAAACCGATGGATGGATCAATGGTGTTGATCCAGTTGGCGGATCGGCGCGTCAGGCGCTGGGCGTCCGCCGTCTCCCCGATGGCGCGGGCAAGGCGGGAACTGGCCCAATCATCATAGGCATATTCCTGGGTGCGGCTGACGCTTTCAAACACCTTGTCCGCCGGCACAAAGCCCATGCGGTCATAAAGGTCGCGCCCCAGGCTGTTATCCTTGTCCGGCGCCGTGAAGTCGAAGCTGCGGCGGCGGATGGCGGGCCAGGCAGCGGCATAATCCGCCTCGATCCCCTTGGCGTGCGCCTCAGCCAGTGGCACCACGCCATGCCAGCCGATCATGGTGCCGGTTTCCTTGGCCTGCAACTGCCAGACCAGCGGGCCGAACGGCGATTGCGCCGTCTGGCGGATCAGATCATCGATCAGTTGCTTGGTTTTGTCCGGGGCCACCAGGGTGAACAGCGGATGCACGGCACGGTAGGTATCCCACAGCGACCAGGTGCTGTGGGCGGCACCACCCGCCGGCACATGATGCACCTTGCCATCCATGCCCAGATAGCGCCCATCCACGTCGGAGAACAGGGTGGGTGCCAGTTGCGCATGATACAGCGCGGTGGTCATGATGGTGCGCTGGTCTTCGCTGCCGCCTTCAACCTGGATGGTGCCCAGCGTGTCGGCCCAAACAGATGCCGCCGCCCGGCGCACGGCATCAAAATCCCAGTGTGTCGCTTCGGCCTTCAGGTTGGCCAGCGCGCCATCGCGGTCCACACCCGAAATGCCGCAACGGATCAGGATCGGCTCCCCACCGGCTTGCCCGAACTGGACCAGCGCCTTCAGCCGACGGCCTTCCACCTTGGTGGAACCGGCGGGCTGGGCCGCATCCTCATCGGCATAAAAGCCGACCCGATCCGGCGCGCGGGAGAACTGCATGGCGAAGTAAATGCGCCGCCTTTTGGCCCAACGGTTCACCGTGCGGTGACCCGTCAGCGTGCCATCGGCGGCCAGTTCCATGCCGGCATCCTGGATCAGCGGCGGCTGGTCAGTCTTGTCCAGCACCAGATGCGACAGGTCAATCAGCAGATGGCCCGGCCCTTGCGGGAACTGGTAACGGTGATAGCCGGTGCGGGCCGTCACTGTCAGTTCGGCACGCACGCCGCTTTCCAGCGATACGGCATAATAACCCGGTTCCGCCACCTCATCCTTGAAGCGCTGGCGGTATCCTGAATCCGGATCGGCCATGGTGCCGGGGGTGAGCTGCACCTTGTCACCCGCCGTCGGCACCACCAGCACATCCAGCATGTCGCCAATGCCGGTGCCCGACAGATGGGTGTGGGAGAAGCCCAGGATGGACGTGTCGTCGCGATGATAACCGGAGCAGGTGTCCCAGCGCTCCACATCCGTATCCGGACCCAACTGCACCATGCCGAACGGCAAGGTCGGACCGGGATAGGTGTGCCCATCCCCGCCAGTACCGATGAACAGGTTGGGCGCGGCGGCGGACGTGGCAGCCCAGGCGAGCCGCGGCAAGCCCAAGCCCATAGCGGCCCCGCCAAGGGCGGTCGAAATCAGGAGTTGGCGGCGGCTGATAGCCATCACAGCACCTCTTTCAGCAGATGCGGCTTTGTGTCGGCCAGATGCAGGATCATCTCGCCGAACAGCCCATTGGCCCAGGCGAACCAGTCGCGGGTGAATTTGGTCGGATCATCATGATCCACCGCCTCATGCATGAAGCCGGTGCCGGCATCGCTGTCGCGCAGCATCTTGAGGCAGGTACGGATGGTAGCGTCATCATTGCTGGACAGTGCCCGCATGGTCAGCGACATGGGCCAGACTTGGCCCAACCCCACATGCGGGCCGCCGATCCCTTCGACCGCCTTGCCGCGGGAGAAATAGGGATTGTTCTCGCTCCAGCAGGCATCGCGGGTGCGCTGCCACAGCGGATCAGCGAAATCGACACTGCCCAGATAGGCCATCGACGAAAGCGACGGCGTGTTGGCATCGTCCATGAACAGGGCATTGCCGTAGCCATCCACCTCAAAGGCCCAGACCTCGCTGCCATCCAGCAGACGGGTCTTGCCGTACTGGTGCAGGGCCTTCTCCACCTCATCCGCCAATGCCTTGGCCTCATTGGCCAGATTGGCATCGCCAACCACATCATTGGCCAGCACCGCCAGTTCGCGCAGCGTGGTGACCGCGAAGAAATTGGCCGGAACGAAGAAGGGGTAGACGCAGGCATCATCCGAGGGACGGAAACCGCAATGGATCATCCCCACCGGCCGCGACGGCGCACCATAACCATACAGCATCATGGTTTCGGTCGGGCGATTGCTGGCCCGCAGGAAGCGGTAGGGCCCCGGCCCATCCTTGCGCTGTTGTTCGCGGAAGGTACGGATCACGGCCTTGGCGGCTTCCACCCAGGCCGCGTCATAGGGGGTCTTGTCCCCCATTTCCTTCCAATAGCTGTAGGAGAGGCGCAGGAAATAGCAGAGACTGTCGATCTCCCATTTCCGCTCCGCCACGCCGGGCTTCATGTCAGTCTGGTCTTCCAGCGCCCATTTCAGGTTCGTCGGCGCCGACGGGTCTTCCATGAAGGCATTGGCATACGGGTCGATCAGGATGGACCGGGCCTGCCGGTTGATCAGCCCCTGGAACAGACGCTGCAACTCCTTATCCTGGCGCGCCAGATGCAGGTATGGCTTCACCTGGGCGGCGGAATCGCGCAGCCACAGGCAGGGAATATCGCCGGTGATGACGAAGCTGTCCGGCTTGCCATCCACCGTGCCCATCTTCACCGTCGTATCCAGCGTATTGGGATAGCAGTTGGTGAACATCCAGCGCAGCTTGGGATCAGCGATCTTGGACGAGACGCGCTTGATCTCCTGCTCCACCGCCTTACTGGTAAACAGGCGGTCCCCAACAGCGGGGCGATTGCTCTTGAAGCCACCCTCGGTGCGGGCAAGGACAGGGCCGGCAGCCAGGACGGTGCTGGCGGCGATGCCCGAGGCGATAAAAGAACGACGATCGATCATTTCGGCAGCTCCCAGCTTTCGCCTTGCAGGGTGAATTCGGTCCAGACGCCAGGGGCGGTGCCGCCCGGCTGGCCGCCGCCGATCCACAGCTTGTAGGTTCCCGGCTGCACCGTGCGGGTACCATCCCGTGCCACAACGGACAGGCTGCGCGGGTCGAGCGTGAAGGACACTTCCGTGCCCTTGCCGGGCTTCAGGTTGGCGCGGGTGAAGCCCACCAGTTGGCGTTGCAGCACCGGCGTCGTCATGGTGCGCGGACCCTTGACGGCGGGCGGCACGATATAGGCCTGCACCACCTCGTCCCCTGCCAGCGTGCCCTTGTTGCTGACACGCACCGACACGGTGACATTGGACTTGGTATCGCCCGCCTTGGCCTTGATCCGGTCATAGCCGAAGCTGGTATAGGACAGGCCATGGCCGAAGCCATAAAGCGGTGTGCCGGTGAAGAAGCGATAGGTGCGCTCCTTCATGCCGTAATCGACAAAGGCCGGCAGGTCGCTGGTCTTCTGATAGATGGTCACCGGCAGGCGGCCGGACGGGTTATTCAGGCCCACCAGCGTCTCGGCGATGGCGGTACCACCCTCTTCCCCCGGATACCAGGCGGCCAGCATGGCATCGGCCAGGGCCGGGTCGATGGTCACCGCACTGCCACTGGCCAGCACCACAACCATGGGCTTGCCCGTGTCGCGCAGGGCCTGCAACAGCCGGCGCTGGATCAGCGGCAGTTCAATTTCCGTGCGGTCGCCGCCGACAAAGCCGGGCACCGTCACCTGCAGGGCCTCGCCCTCCAGATCGGCGGTCAGGCCGACCATGGCGACGATGACATCGGCATCGGCCGCCGCCGTCAAGGCCTGGGCCAGCAGCGGCTCGGCCGGGGCCTGCCACATCAGGCGCAGCCCTTCATCCTCGCCATAATGGTCCAGCTCCAGGCGCAGATCGACCGGCTTGCCATCGCTGACATAGGGGATTTCGATCCGGTTCTTGCTCAGCACACCGTCATGCAGTTGCTTGCCGTCGATCCACAGCCGCACCTCATCATGGCGTTTGCAGTCCTTCCAGCACAACGGGACATCCAGCGCCAGCACATAGCGGCCCGGACCGGGCGGCACGAACTGGCCGGTCCAGCGCACCGCAAACGACTTCGGGTCCAGTTGCGGCAACGGGGAAGTGCGGGCGAAATTGTAATCCACCCGCCGATCCTGACGGGTCAGCACCGGTGTGCCAGTGACGGTGGAGCTGTTGAAATACTCAGCCTTCAGCCCCGGCTTGCCATCGGCCTGGAAGGCAGTTTCCGGCATGGTGACGGACGCCGTATCCACCAGGACGGAGCCCTGAGCGTAGCGGACATTCTGCGGGCCGAACTGGCGGCGCAGGCCGTCCAGCGGGGTCACCCCGTTCAGCGCCGCGCCCTTATAGCTGGCCTCCAGCACGCCCAGATCATCGGCATTGGGGCCGATCACGGCGATGCGCGTACCCGGCTTCAGCGGCAGGATATTGTTATCGTTCTTCAGCAGAACGATGGCCTTGCGCGCCGCTTCCAGCGCGAGCGCGCGGTGGGCGGGCGTATTCACCTGATCGGGTGTGATGCTGGACCATTTGCTGGGCGCGCCGAAGGCCGTGCCCAGCACCCGGCGCGCTTCCAGGGCGCGGGCCAGGACGGTGTCGATTTCCGCTTCCGTCACCAGACCGCGCTTCACCGCCTCCGGCAAGGCGGCATAGGTGTTGCCACAATTCAGGTCCGTGCCGCCCTTCAGGCTGACGGCAGAGGCAGCCGCCGCATCAAGACGGTAATGGTGGAACATATGGACATTGGCCACCGCGTCGCAATCCGACACGGTAAGACCCTTGAAGCCCCAATCCTTGCGCAGACGGTCCACCATCAGCGCCGGCATGGCGCAGACCGGCACGCCATGGATGGCGTTGTAGGCGCACATCAGGGACTGGGCTTCGCCCTCAATGATGGTCTGGCGGAAGGCCGGCAGATATGTGGATTCCAGATCCTGCGGGCTGACATCGACACTGAAACTGTCGCGCCCAGCCTCTGGCCCGCTATGCACGGCCAGATGCTTGGGCGTGGCGATCACTTTGGGCTGGCTGGGGTCCGGCCCCTGCAAACCCTTGATGAAGGCGACACCCATGGCACCGGTCAAATGCGGGTCTTCGCCATAAGTCTCCTGCCCCCGACCCCAGCGCGGATCACGGAAGATGTTGATATTGGGCGACCAGATGGTCAGCCCTTCAAAGATGCGGCGGTCGGCATCGGCGGGCTTGGCATTGTATTTCGCCCGCGCCTCGGTGGCGACAACATCGCCCACCTTCTGCATCAACGCGGTATCCCAGGTGGCGGCAAGGCCGACCGCCTGGGGGAACACGGTGGCATAGCCGTTGCGGGCCAGCCCATGCAGCCCCTCATTCCACCAGTCGAAGGCGGGGATACCGACCTTGGGGTTGGCCGGCGCCGTGCTTTGCAACTGGGCAGCCTTTTCTTCCAAAGTCATCGTGGCGATGGCCTTGGCGACCGTGTCATCCACGGGGGCCGCAACCGCGCTGGTGGACAGCGCGGTGGCAGCAAGCAGCAATAAACGGCGGATCATTATTGCGGTCCCAGGGTCCGGAGGGTCAGCGCGCGCTTCAGCGCGGCGGCGGAGGCATCGGAGCGGACATCAATGGTGATGCTTTCACCCGGCAACAGGTCGAACCCGTCATCGGACGGCTGGGCGGCGGTGGCGCCGAAATCCAGCATGACCACACGCGCCAGGGCGCCGGCCGTGATCGTCACCTTCTTGCCCTCCCATTCAGCCTTCAGGCCGGGGGCGGGATAGGCCATGTCCTTGGGCAGGGCGCGTTCCACAACGGTGCGGGAAACGGTTTTGCCGTCGATGATCAGTTCCGCCACGGCATAGCTGGCCTTGGCATCGCTGTCCCGGAACAAGTCGGCATCAGCAATCTTGGCGACTTCGGTGGCACTCAGCGGCGCCAGGGTGACGGCCTCCTGATAAGTGGCAAGGACATTGCCAGCCATATCGAAGGACCGGATACGCCATGTACCCTCCATCGGCTGCGTGGCGTCAGACACCACAGAAACCCGTGTCGTTCCCTCACCATACTGGGTGGCGATGGCCTGCGGCGCGAAGAAGCGGCGGGCCGCGTAATGCAGCAGCTTCCAGCGACCGTAATAATCCATGCTGGCCCAGGAAATGGCCGGCCAGGTATCGTTGATCTGCCAATAGAGGGAGCCCAAGGTCACCGGGCGGCAGGCGCGGTGATGGCGGGCCGCCATCTCGATCGCCAGGGCCTGGTTGGCCTGGGTCAGATAAACCAGATCAGCGAAATCCTTCGCCGGGCGCAGCCGCTGATCCAGATACATCTGCAGGCGGGCATTGCCTTCACCAGCCAGGAACTTCTGGTGCGCCTTCAGCACCGGGCTGTCGATGGCAAGATCACCCTTACCGGCGAACTGGCGGATGGTCGCCATGTCCGGCATGGACTGGAAGCCATATTCCGACATGAAGCGCGGGCAGGATTCCAGGTACTTCTCCACCGGCTTGGACCCGGACCAGACATCCCAGAAATGGCGGTCGCCATCGGCATCCGTGTCGGTCGGCCCCTCGAAATCGGTGGACGGCGAACCCGGCCAATAGGGAATACCCGGCGAGCGGCTCAACACCGCATCGCGCAGCACGCGGTCGAACAGCACGGCCATGCCGACGCCGACGCGCTCCTGCTCATCCGGGCCGACCTTCTTCTTGAAGGCCTTGCGGTCGGACCAGTTCTCCCAGCCGGACAGAACCTCATTATTACCAGCCCAGCCGACGATGGAGGCATGGGCCTGCAGGCGTTCCACCTGCTCCTCAGCCTCGGCCTTCACGCTATGGCGGAATTCCGCATCCGGCGGGGTAACAGCCCCACCGAACATGAAGTCCTGCCAGATCATGATGCCCAGCTCGTCCGCCATGTCATAGAAGGGCTTGTGCAGGTAATAACCGCCGCCCCAGACGCGGATCATGTTCATGTTGGCGTCGCGGGCGCTTTCCAGCACGTCGCGCATCTGGGCTTCCGTCACGCGGGCGGGGAAATTGTCGAACGGGATCAGGTTGGCCCCTTTGGCGAAAATCTCCACCCCGTTGATCTTGAAGCCGAAGCTGCCCTTCTCGCGGATGAACTCGCTGGTGCGCAGGCCGATGCGGCGTTCCACCTTGTCGGCGGTCCCCTGCCCGTCACCCAACTGGCCGGAAACTTTGTAAAGCGGCTGGGCACCATAGCCTGCCGGCCACCAGCGCTGCGGCTTGTCGATGGTCACCGGCACGGCGATCTCATTCACGCCGGCGGCCACCTTGGCCGTGCGCTCCACCTGCTGCACTGAACCATCGGGCGCAGTGATGCTGGTGGTCAGCGTGACCGTGGTTTCCTTGTCGGCCACGACGCGATAGCGGGCCAGCAGCCGCGCTTCCGCATCGTTCAGCGCTTCCTGATGCACCAGCAGCGTATCGACGCGGGCATCATCCCAGACCTCAAGATTCACCGGCTGCCAGACGCCGATATTGACCAGACGGGGACCCCAGTCCCAGCCATACTGGTATTTCGGCTTGCGGATATAGGGGCTGGTCTGCTTGCCCTTCGGCTCATCGCCGAAGGCACTGTCATATTCACCGGGCAGCGGGAAGGCTTCCGCCAGCACCTTGGGCTGCAGCGTGCGGATGGGGGAGGCGATGGAGACGATGATCTCGTTCTCCCCCGCCTTGAGCGCCTGCTTCACCGGCACCCGCCAGCGGCGATGGGCATTGTCGGTGGACAGCAGCGCCTTGCCATTGACGGTAACGGTGGCGAACGTGTCCAGCCCCTCGAACACCAGTTCCAGATTGTCGCGCGCCAGCATGGCAGGCGTCACGTCGATGGTGCGGCGGAACTGCCAGTTGGTCAGGCCGGCCCATTGGATCGGCGCCTCATTGATGCCCATGAACGGGTCGGGCACGCGACCAGCGGCCAGCAGATCCTGCTGCACCGAACCCGGCACCTGCGCCTTGAACCACTTGGCTTCCTTGGGGTGCGACTTCGCGGCATCGGCATCGGCGGGGTCGATACGGACCTGCCATGCACCATCCAGGGAGACGATATCCTTGGGCGCTGCCAGCGCGGAACTGGTCAGCAGCAGGACGGAAAGGAGAGCGGCGCGGATTTTCATTGGGCCTTCTCCGTCAGCGTAACGCTATGGACCGCGTAATGCGGGTCTTGCAGGGACGAGGTGAACTGGAAGCACATATCGGTATCGCCATCCATCTTCGGCAGAGTGCCGCTGAAGCTGAAGCGGGTGGGTGCGGTATTTGGGTCCGGCAGCGGGAAGGTGGCGACGACCGTCGGCTTCACCTTGCCTTCGCTCTTGGCGGCCTCAATGCAGTTGGCGCTGATCACCAGCTCGCCATGGGTGGTGACGGCATAATGGCGGCGCAGGGCCTTTTCCTCATGCGCCAGACCGTAATGGCGGGCCAGACGGACGACATCCACGGTGAAGCCCTTGGCCACATCCAGCGGGGCCGCCGGATAGGCGGTGCAGGTATCAAAGATATTGATGTTATAGGCGGGCGCATTTTCCTTGGCACCAGCCGTCGCCGGCACGCGCAGACCCAGGGAACCGCGCGGGCAGGCCACCATGTCGGACGCGTTGCGGGTCAACAGCGCCTGCCGGCTGGTGTCAAAGCTGCGCGGGGATGCTGTGGGCTGGCCCGCCTTGTCGAAGGCAACGGCGCGCACGGTGGTGCCCGGCTTCACCGTCAGCGTATCCTTGAAGGCCTTGGACTTGGCCGTCGGCTCCTTGCCATCCAGCGTATAGCGGATGGTGCCATAACCGGCCTGGGTGGTCAGGTTCACCTTCACCTTATTGTCGCGCAGGGCTTCCCCACGGGTGCCATCCAGTTTGAAATCGACCGCGAAGGCACTGTCGGCAACCTGCACGCCGGCCCGCTCCCAGCGCTGCATCTGCGGCCGCACCCGGTCCAGGAAGCTGACGAAATCGCGCTTGTACTTATCCGACCAGACGATTTCCGCCACCGCCGCCGCGCGGGGGAACATCACATGCTGCACCTGATAGGGGGTGGCCAGATACTCGCTCCAGGCATTGGCCTGGGCGCCCATGACATGCTTGGCCTTGTCCGCCGCGATGCCTGCCGGCATGGGATCGTATTTATAGACATCGGCCAGGGTCTGGATGGAGAGGCGGCCCGGCGGCTCATCCGCGCGGTCGCTTTGCAGACTGTCCAGATAGAGGATCGGCGCCGGGCTCAACACCACATCATGGCCCATATTGGCGGCGGCGACCGCCCCCTTCTCCCCCCGCCAGGACATGACGGAGGCCGAGGGCGGCAGCCCGCCATCCAAGATCTCATCCCAGCCGATCAGGCGGCGGCCCTTCTCGGCCAGATAGGCGCCCAGCTCGTCAATCACCCAGGTCTGCAGGTGGTTCTCGTCCCGCAAGCCCAGGGCCTTGATCTGGGCCTGAACCTCGGCCGAGCGCTCCCACTGGTCCTTAACGGCCTCGTCACCACCCAGATGGATGAAGGTGCCGGGGAACACGGCGATCAGCTCATCCAGCACATTCTTGATGAACTGCATGCCCTGTTCATTCGGGTTCAGCAGATAGGGCATGATGCCCCAATTATTGGAAACAACGGGGCGATCACCAAACACGCCGATTTCCGGGTAGGCGGCGACCAGCGCCTGGGCGTGGCCCGGCAGATCGATTTCCGGCACGATGGTGATGCCACGCTCGGCGGCATAAGCGACCAGCGCCTTCAACTGTTCCTGGGTATAGAAGCCACCGACCTTTTCCGTCGGGGCGGGGCCACCGGTGCTGGGGCCCTGGCGCCAGGCGCCAAGCTCGGTCAGCTTCGGGTACTGCTTTACCTCAAAGCGCCAGCCCTGGTCGTCGGTCAGGTGGATATGGAGCGTGTTCAGCTTCACCGCCACCATCTGATCGACGATGCCGTACAGGAATTCGATGGGCTGGAAATGGCGCGCCACGTCGACCATCAGACCACGCCAGCCGAAACGCGGCGCATCCTCGATGGACAGGGCCGGTACAACCACCGGCTTGCCGATATTGTGGTCAGGGCTCAAAAGCTGCGCCACGGTCATGGCGCCATAGATCAGGCCGCGATCACCGGAGGCGACAACCTTGATGCCATTGCCATCAACCGTGAGCTTATAGGCTTCTTCCCCCACGACCGCGGCATCACGGACAAGCGTGATGGACCCGGCGGTTTCCGCCAACACCAGCGTCAGCCCGCGTCCCGTCTTGACATGGGTAACAAGCAGACGGGCAGCCGATGCCGCCCCCACGTCACCCGGCGGGACCGCGATGGTGGCGCCGTTGGAAACCGTAAAATTACCGGATGCGGGAGCCACTTTCTGCGGGAGAGGAACGAGCGGCGGTAATGTTTGCGCTATCGCGGTGGAGGCGACCATCGTCGCCAGCCCGATTGATATGCTCAATGCAGCTCGTATCATCCCTGCCTCATTGGATAGGTATTGGTATTATCGAAGCCTCAATGGCGGAAACTGCCAAATCCGCGTGAATCTTGGGCTTCGTGGTGAAAGTGAGATCGTCTCCGGTCCGCTTCAGGTCCGATTTGATATCTAAATGGTATCGTGCCAAATGCAGCGCACGACGTCCATGCAGAAAGGACGTTTGTTACCAAAAAAGACAAAAAAATGCCCGGCCATTGCTGGCCGGGCATCCGGTACGCTCAATCCCGAAAGTCGGGAAGGTTACATGCGGTAGGAAACGCTGGCCGCAAAGGTCCGGCCATTCTTGTAGAAGGCGGTCGGACGGTCACGGCTGCCATTATACTGCACATAGGCTTCGTCCAGCAGGTTCTGGGCATTGACCGTCAAGGACACATTGTCGGTCAGCTCATAGCTGGAGGAGAAGTCGAGCTGGTGGTACGGAGCCACCATTTCACGCGAGCCCAGGCGGCCGATGGTACGGAAATAGGCCGACCGGTAATTGTAGCTGAGGCGGGCCTGGAACGGACCTTCCTCATAGTACGGGATCAGCGACACGGTGTGCTTGGACAGGTACGGCAGGTTCAGAGCCGCACCGCTGGCATCGCTGTTGGAGGTCGAGCTGTCGGAGAAGGTGTAGTTGGCCTGAATACCAAAGCCATTCCAGATTTCCGTCTGACCGGCAATCAGGATACCATTCACATCCGCATCACCGGCATTGACCGGCGCCGACAGGTTGTAACCATCCTCATATTGCTGGGTCAGGCCGTTGAACAGACGGACCCGGGAGGTGGAGTTCAGGACATAGTTGGAGATCTCGCGGCGGAACAGCTCCAAGGACAGCAGGGTGCCCTGCTGCGGATACCATTCTGCCGAGAGTTCGAAGTTGGTCGACTCATAGGGCTTCAGTTGCGGGTTGCCGCCATTGGCATCCTTGGTCGTGTCGTTCTGCGAGGTGGCGCCAGCCAGATCGCCATAACGCGGACGCGAGAGCACCTTGGCAACAGCACCGCGCAGAACCACGTCTTCCTGCAGGTCGTAGGCGATGTTGAAGGCCGGCAGGAACTTCGTATATTCCTGCTTTTCCGTCGTCCAGACCGGACGCGGCGGCGTGGTCGCGTTCGGCTCGATGCGGGTCAGACCGAAGGAGGCAACATCTTCGGTATGGATCAGACGGCCACCGACGTTACCGCGGAAGTCACCCTGCTCAAAATTGGCCTGAATATAACCGGCGGTGGTGGTTTCTTCCACGCGGTTGGAACCACCGATACGACGGCCCAGGTCAACATTGATCGCGTTCGCCAGAATGGTCTGCACGGCGTCACGCGACAGGTTCATGTACTGCGTGGCATTGCCACCGGCGCCGGTGCCGGAGAACACGCCGCCCGGGGTGACGCCCGTCTCAACACCCAAAGCCGAGGCCAGGGCCGACTGACGCAGGTAAACGTTGGAGCCGGAGCTGTCGACCTTGTTCAGGTGATCGGTGTAACGACCGCCGAGCAGGATCTTGGTGAAGGGACCGAACTCAACCGGGTATTCAATGTCGAAGCCCGTGTACATGTCGCGGTCGGTGGTGCGGCTGTAATCGATGCCACCGATCTGGGCGGCCACAAGCTGCTGACCATTAACCAGCAGCGGCTGACCATCATAGGTCTGCGCCACAACACCACGGTTGGTGAAGTAGTTGGCCGGATCGGTCAGATCGCCAACAAAGTTCACATCCGCCGACTTGTTGGCGAAGGCATAGCTGAAGGGCAGCGCAACCTGGGTGTTGAACAGATATTCGGGGTTACGGCCGCCGGTCGCCTTGCTCCAGCCGGAGGAGAGCGTCAGCTTGACACCACTGGTTCCTTCGAACTCGGTGTCCAGGTTGATCATGTTCGTCTTCAGCGTGGTGCTGCGAACATTGGTATCCAACTGGGCGCTCTGGCTGGAAGCCCGGTCGAAGCTGGCGGCGGTGACGACACCATTTTCGATGGTGGCGGCAGTCAGCTTGTCGCCGGTCCAGGCACCCGGAATGGTGTACATGGACTGGCTGTAGTTGTTGTAATCGCCTTCAATATGCAAGCCGTTCAGCGTCAGGGTCAGCCCATCGGTGGGGCGCAGCTGCACGGTACCGGAAACGCTGGTGCGCTCACGTTCCTGCTGGAAATAGGCGTAGTTGATGCCGAACGGCGAAACAGCCTGATCCAGATCGGCGACGGTGCCACCCGTGATCACAGCGTTCGGGTTCTTCAACACGCGCTGACCATTCGCATTGGTGGTCAGGAAGGGGCTGTTGCCGCCATTGGTGTTGTCATAGCCGAAGAATTCGACACCGGAACGGACAAGCTGCTGGCGGTCATAGGTGACCGCGCCGAGGATGCCCAGGGTCTCGTTCTCGTTCTTCCAGCTATAAAGACCGGAAGCGCGGACATTGCCCTTCTCGGAACGGTCGTTATAGGAATAACCGGCCGAGCCGAAAACGGAGTTGGCTTCCATATCCAGCGGCTTGCGGGTACGGACGATAACCGTGCCGCCGATCGAACCTTCCTCGATGCGCGCCTCGGGAGACTTGTAGACCTCAAGACGGTCCACCAGTTCCGGCGCCAGCAGGGAGTAGTTGAAGGTACGGCTGGACGGGTCGTTATCGTTGCCACCCCAGTCGGCCGAAGCCAGCGCATGGCCGTTCAGCAGCATGCGGTTCAGGGCCGGATCGGTGCCATGGATGGCAACCTTCTCGCCTTCACCGAAACGGCGGTCGATGGACACGCCAGGAATGTGGGACAGCGATTCCGCAACGTTGCGGTCCGGGAACTTGCCGACATCCTCAGCGGAAATCACATCGACGACGGAATTGGCCTGACGCTTGACCTCAATGGCCTGGCGCAGGCTGCCGCGAATACCGGTAACAATGATTTCTTCCAGCACTTCGCCGCCACCCTGGGTGGCGTCCTGTGCCTGGGCAGCACCAGCAAAACCCGCCAGCGCCGAAGTAATGAGAATGAGATGCCGCAAGCGCATAGTCATGTCCCCTGTTCATGATCTGCATCGACCGCGAAAGTCACCCCGCCTCGCGAGATGTACCGACCGGCCGGTCACGTTCCGCACTGTCTTAGTCGGTTGTTCCGATCACCTTCAGTGTCGAGAGCGAACATAACCAATCCATACCAAACGTGCTACCTGAATTACGGGTTTGTTACGTCCAACACCGGACGCTGCCGTCCTATAGCCGCTTCCGGAAAACAGGCCAGAATATAGTTTGTCGCAGGGATTTCCTTGGCTTTCGCCCCAATACTGGCTTTTCACCCGCCAACACTCTGTTATCGGTCCCAAGGACCAAAAACTGTCACATTTTCATGTGCTTACATATGCATGCGGCAGAAAAGTCACAGATCGTTACAAACAATACCAACAGCGACCCAATTGGCTTTTGAGGGGGTCCCGGGAGGGGAGAAACACGTCCGGGCCAGATTTTTGGCTTCCGAAAGCGAGCATACCAATATGGATCTATACCTATACCGGTTGCCCTTGGCCCAAGCATCGGATATTGCTGATGGATATGGGAAGAAGCGGCGTCCATTGCCGCCGGAGAGAGGGACAGATGGCGTTTTCGGATCAGGTGGGGCATTTCCGGGCGGATAACCACTCGCCGCTCTATATCCAGCTCCAGCAACTCATCCGCGACGCGATCAGCGACAATGTGCTGGCCCAGGGTGACGCGATTCCCCCCGAGCGTGACTTGGCCATCGAATATGACATTTCCCGCATCACCGTGCGCAAAGCCATCGCCGGACTGGTGGAAGAAGGGCTGCTGACGCGCCGCCGCGGTGCCGGCACTTTCGTCGCTGGCCGGGTGGAAAAAAGCTTCTCCAAACTCTCTTCCTTCTCCGAGGACATGGCCGCGCGCGGACGCAAGGCCAGCAGCGAGTGGATTTCCCGCGGGCCCGGACAGGTGAACCCGGAAGAGGCAATGGCGCTTGGCCTGTCGCCGGGCGCGCCAGTGCTGCGCTTTGCCCGAATCCGCTATGCCGACGACATCCCGATGGCGCTGGAATTCTCCACCATTGCCGGCTATTGCCTGCCCTCGGCCGATGCCGTCGGCGACAGCCTGTATGCCGCCCTGGAAAAAGCCGGCAGCCGCCCCGTGCGCGCGCTGCAGCGCCTGCGCGCTGTGCCCTTCCTGGGCGAACATGCCAAGATGCTGGGCGTTGATGCCGGCCATGCCGGGCTGTTGATTGAACGGCGCGCCTTCCTGCGCGACGGGCGTGCCGCTGAATTTACCCGCTCCTACTATCGCGGTGACGCTTATGATTTCGTCGCGGAGTTGAGCGACATCTGACCGGTCGGGCGCCGTCGCGGCGTCTGGATCCGGACATCTCCCCGGATGATGACAGGGGCAGGCTTACGCTTGCCGTCCCTTCCATCCCTCCCCAATCCAGAGCGCCCGCAAGGCCGGGCGCTGGCGATGGAGCTTGTCCTATGGACCGCCGCAATTTCCTGCTCGCCACCAGCGGCACCGCCGCCCTGCTGACAACCGGCCCGTGGGCGAGTGCCCTTGGGGCCGGTAAGGCCAGCACCATATCACTGGATGCAAATTTCCCCATGCCGGCGCCCGTGCCCGGCACCGCCCCCACCCTGCCAGAGACGGACCCGACCCGTATCCTGCTGGATCTGGGCTGGCGGTTCCATGAAGGGGACATCCCCATGCCGGAACCGGTGGGCCATCACGCAACATATCTGTCGGTGAAAGCTGGCAACGCCCCTGGTGCTGCTGCCATCACCTATGATGACAGCGACTGGCGGGAGGTACGCCTGCCCCATGACTGGGCGGCCGAGCAACCCTTTGTCGAAACGGCCAACATCTCCCAAGGCTATCGCCCCCGCGGTGTGGGCTGGTATCGCCGCGCCCTGCGACTGGACCCGGCAGACCGTGGCAAGCGGATCGAGCTGCAGATCGGCGCCATCGCCACCCATGCCACCGTCTGGGTCAATGGCTCCATCGTCGCCCATAACTGGTCCGGCTATAACAGCCTCTATATCGACCTGACGCCCTTTGCGCGCTATGGCGATGAATTGAACATCATCGCCATCCGCGCCGACGCCACCGCCATGGAAGGCTGGTGGTACGAGGGGGCTGGGCTCTATCGCCATGTCTGGCTGGCAAGACGGTCGCCGGTATCGATCATCACCGATGGCATCCATTGCGACCCGCGCAAGGGCGCGGACGGCACCTGGCGCGTGCCCGTCACCGCCACCTTGACGAATATCGAGAATTCTCCCGTTCCCGTCACCCTGGAAGCCACCCTGCTCGACCCGGATGGGCGGGAGATCACCACGGGCCGCATCGGCCTCACCGTACCGGTGCTGGCGGACGGCGCGGCGGCTTTGGTGCTGGAGCCAGGCCCCTCCCCCCGCCTCTGGTCGGTGGCAAGCCCCACCCTCTATTCCGTGCGCACCCGCGTACTGCGCGATGGCCGCACGGTGGATGAGCGCACGACCTTCATCGGCTTCCGCACCATCCGTTTCGATGCCAACCAGGGCTTCTTCCTCAACGACCAGCCGGTAAAGCTGAAGGGTGTCTGCCTGCACCAGGACCATGCCGGCGTCGGTGTCGCCGTGCCGGACAGCCTGATCCTCTGGCGCTTGCAGCGGCTGAAAGCCATGGGCTGCAACGCCATCCGCATGTCGCACAATGCCCCTAATGCAGAGATGCTGCATTGGTGCGACCGGCTGGGCTTTCTGGTCATGGATGAGAACCGGCAGTTCAATCCCGCGCCCGACTACATGGCGCAGTTGGAATGGCTGGTCCGGCGCGACCGCAACCACCCGTCCGTCATCCTCTGGTCGGTCTTCAACGAGGAGCCGATGCAGGGGACCGAAGCGGGCGTGGAGATGGTGCGCCGCATGTCCGCCGCCGTGAAGCGGCTGGATGACAGCCGCCCGGTGACGGCGGCGATGAATGGTTCCTTCTACGACCCGGTGAATGTCTCCACCGTCGTAGATGTGATGGGCTTCAACTACTACCAGGAGCATTACGACCGGTTTCACGCGGCCAACCCCGACAAGCCGATCACCAGTTCAGAAGATACCAGCGCCTATCAGACGCGCGGCGCCTTCCACACCGATCCGGAACGCCACATCATCACCTCTTACGATACGGAGGCGACAAGCTGGGGGGCCAACCATCGGCAAAGCTGGAAGAATATTGCCGACCGTCCCTTTGTGGCGGGTGGTTTCGTCTGGACCGGGTTTGATTATCATGGTGAGCCCACGCCCCATGAATGGCCAACCATAGCCAGCTTCTTCGGCATTCTCGATCTCTGCGGCTTCCCCAAGACCGCCTTTGGCATCCATGCCGCCCATTGGATCGATGATGCCCCCACCATCAGCCTCAGCCCGCACTGGACCTGGCCCGGTCGTGAAGGGGAGAATGTGCAGGTCTTCGCCATCACCAATGCCGAGGAGATCACCCTGCGCCTGAACGGGCGGGAGATCGGCACCCAGAAGGCCGACCGCATCATGGGCAATGAATGGCAGGTGCCCTATGAACCCGGTCGGATTGAGGCGCTGGCCCTGACCGGGGGTAAGGTTGTCGCCCGCGCGGTGCAAGAAACCGCCGGCCCGCCGGTAGCCCTGCGCCTTACCCCCACCTTCGCTGCCATGGCAGGTGATGGGGAGGATGCGCAGCCCGTCACCCTGGATGCCGTGGATGCCAAGGGCCGCCATGTCCCCACAGCTAACCTGATGACCCGCTTCCAGGTGGAAGGGGCGGCCATCATCGGTGTCGGCAATGGCGACCCCAACAGCCATGAGCCGGAACAGGGCAACAGCCGGTCCCTGTTCAACGGCCTGGCCCAGATCATCCTGCGTGCTGACCAAGGTGCCGGCAGCATCCGGCTGGTGGCGGAAGCCGATGGGCTGACGCCCGCCCGCCTCACCCTGCCGCGCGTGGCAGCGACACCGCGCAACCAGGTGGCGGTGACCCCGCCCTGGATGGATCTGCGGGAATGGCGCCGCTCCCCCGCCTTCCCCATCCGCCCCGATCCGGGTTTGGCCCCGGCCGATGGCGATAATAACAGTTGGGCCTTTGTGCGTGCCGGGGTGCCGACAAGGGCGGAAGATACGGTCGGCTGGCGCCTCTACCGCACCCGCTTCATCCCCTGGCGCCGCGTGGCTACCGAAGGCGGCACCCTGCGTTTCGAAGACATTGGCGGCCGGGCGGAGCTTTGGGTAGATGGGGTGAAGATGGCAGAAAAGCGGGATCCCGCTGCCGGCCCGCTGGAAGCCCCCCTTCCCGCCGGGGTGAACGCCCGGCGGGTCGTGCTGCTGGTGGAAGCGGGCGCGGGTCGCCCATCCGGATTGCTGGGGGCGGTGCGGGTGGTGGGGTAAGTGAATGGTGGCAAGGGCGATACTTTTGCCCTTGCCACACCCCAAGGCGTCGGCGGTCATCTCCGCCCCCCAAACCTCCACCTCCGCCCTCAGCGGTTCAAATCCGCTTCCTGGTCAAGAACTGGTCGATACGGTTCGAGTGTGCCTCCATCCATTTCCATATCCATGCCATGGCCAGCATCGTGAAAAGCCAGGCCAGGGTGACGTCGGACAGAAAATGGGCACCAAAAAGCACACGGTTAAGCGCGATCAGCATCAACAAAGGGATCAGGATGAAGGCGGCCTTCCGCCGCAGCCTTGTCGGCACAAGGACCAGCAGGGAAAGGGCCGCCGCTGCCCCTGATGCCTCGCCGGATGGAAAGGAGCAGTTGCGTGCGCATGCGCCGGCAAATTGCCAGACGGGTGTAAAATCAGCGCTCCCACCAAATTCAAGCAATTGACGGGGACGGGCGCGACCGATCAGGGGCTTCAAGGTCTCCACAATAAGAAGCGGGCCGGCAGCAAAGCTCAAGAGAACGAAGAGAGGTTTGTGCGGCTCACAAAGCCTGTACCTTTGAGGCAGCAAGATGGACATGCCGATAAGCAACAGCATTGCACTGATAATATAGGCCGGGCTTTTAAGACCGAATTCCCGAAGTCCCTTCAAGACAGGCTGATGCACCAGGACAAAGACCTGCCCCTCCGCAAACCAGCGCGATACGGCCAGATCGATTACCGGGAAAATCATGAAAATGAAGCTGATCAATATTATCGACCTGCCAATGACAACCAGCATTCTGTCAACACCGGTTCCGGTGTCATGCCCCGCCACATCGATAAGGGCTTTGGGCACGTAACTCGGTGCAGTCCTTCGCATTCCGGTCTCTCCTGACAACACATCACCGGTCCCTTAGAACGGGAGTGTCAAGAAATGGCGAAGACCGGATCAAGAGCCTGTCCGCAGGTGTGGAAACCTGTATTGTCTGATATCGGGACCGGGCAGCGAGAAACTGGGTGATGGCGACAAGGCGTTGAAATGGATAACAATCTTGTTCTCATCGTTGAGGATGAGCCGACAATTGCGCGGGTTCTTGAGGGATATCTGCTGCGGGACGGCTTCCGGACTGTCCAGGCGTCTGATGGGGAAACTGCCCTTCAGCATCACGCGCTTCTGAAGCCGGATATCGTGCTTCTGGATGTACGCATTCCCAAGATTGACGGTTTTGGCGTGCTGGCCCACCTTCGGCAAACCAGCTCAACGCCGGTCATCATGGTGACGGCGCTTGCCGACGATATTGACCGGTTGAGCGGCCTGCACCTGGGTGCTGATGACTATGTTGTGAAGCCGTTCAACCCGCAGGAAGTCGTCGCCAGGGTCAAGGCCGTCCTGCGGCGGACCTTGGGGGAGCGAAACGACGCTGTTCGCCGCTTCCGTACCATAGAGGTGGACTGCACCAGCTATGCGGCCTTCGTCAATCGCGACGGGCAACGGATAGCCCTTTCCCTGACGCTCAGCGAATTCCGGATTCTGGCTCATATGATCCGTCATCCGACCCAGGCATTCGCCCGCGCCGACATTCTGGATGCCTGTATGCCTGAAAGCGACGCGCTGGCGCGGACAGTGGACACCCATATTTCAAATCTTCGCCGCAAGTTGGAAGAAATAGGGGAAACCGGTTTCTTCCCCGCCATCCGCGGCGTTGGCTATCGCTTATATGATCCGCAATAAAAATGAATAAACATCGCGCGCTACCGCTGGCTACACTTACAGCCGCTGTCATCGCAACGATGCTTTTATTAAGCGTCGGCATGGCCTATATCGGCGTGACATGGTATTCTTCCTATCTGGAAGATGATATCAACAGCAGCCTCCCGCCGGAGGCAGCGGCCGCCTACGAAATGATATATGCCGGCCGGGTGCCCGATGAGACCTCTCTGAAAACCCTTATTGAGCATCTGGACGCGCAGTCAGAACCGGCGGATTTCAAGACCCAGATCGCCGTGTTGGTATGCGGGCTGCTGTCGGCGCTGGTTTGCGCCCTTATCGGCATTTATCTGGCCCGACGGATCGCCCGCCCCCTGGAAGACCTGACCGTCGCTGCCGAAACACTGAAGTCGGGCGACTTTTCAGCCCGCGTCGCCGCGGCCCCCAGCAGCACGCGGGAAGTCGCAAGCCTGGTGGAGACTTTCAACGCGCTGGCGACAAGCCTTGACCGGATGGAAAAGAGGTTGCGATTCAACAATATGGCGATTGCGCATGAATTGCGCACCCCCCTCACCGTTCTGCAGGGGGCGCTCCAGGCGATACATGACGGGGTTTTCCCCCTGGATCGAAAAACCATCCCGGATCTTCTGCTCCAGGTCGAAGGTCTGAGCCGGATTGTCGAGGATCTGCGAACCCTGTCGCTGGCGATCGGCCAGAAGCTCGTCATGCAGCGCCAGCAGCTCGACATCGCCGACATTGTGGAAGCCGTTCTGTCCACCTCCAAACCCCTGCTTGATGGCAGCGGGATGGATATTGAAACCAACCTTCGGCCCGCCCGGATATCCGCCGATCCATCCCGGGTTCGTCAAGCCGTCCTGGCGCTTCTGGAAAATGCCAGCCGGTACGCCGCCAGCGGCGGTTGGCTGCGGTGCGAGACGGAGGGGCTGCCGGATGGAAGCGTCGTGATCCGCCTGCTTGATCGCGGGCCCGGATTTCCAGAGGACATGGATGCCGTCGCCATCAATCCTTTCTGGAGGGGGGACCCTTCGCGATCACGCGCCACAGGCGGTACCGGGCTGGGCCTCTCCGTTGTCCAGGCCATAGCAGCCGCCCATGGCGGGCATCTTGAGTTCAAGAACCGCTCCGGTGGCGGCGCCATGGTCGCGCTTTACCTGCGCCCTGAATAGGCGAAGGCTGGCAGCCACAGGGCACAGAAGGCACATTGGAAGGTCAATCGCACCGGAAAATCCGGATGCGTTTCTTGACCTTCTTTTCCTCGATATCCATCCATTGCGGCTCGCTGGATGATGCCGGGCCTTTCAACAGGGTATCAAGGTCAAGGCCTTGACCCAAAAGGCTTCGCCGCGCGGAACCCGGCAAAAAGCGAGCCAGGAACCGCACCGGCGCAGCCGGCAGGCGCAGTTGCTCTTCGCGGATCCCATCGACATATTTTTCAATAATGATGGTGCTCATGGAACGACCTTTCAGGTTGGTCGTGCCGGGCCGGAACCCGGCAGAGGTAAAAACGGCGGCGCGACAGATCAAGACAGGCAATAAGGCCCGGGCCGGCGGAAGCGGGAGATGATCACGGGTTCATGCCGCCTCATTGCTGGCGCTTCCAAGCGCTGCAAAAAGCCCGACCAGCGCTCCTGGTGCTGTGCCCAGGGAGCGTTCAATGATGATGAAGGTCGCGCGTAACCGCGCTGCATATTCCTGGGGTGACCAGTTGAAACGCCCGCCGCCAAGCAGCATGGCCTGACCGGCGAGCAGAAATTCAAGCGTCGCCTGGGCGTCTTCGACATCGAAAACGCCTTCCTTCTTGCCCTGCGTGACAATCACCGCGAGGACAGGGGCCACTTGGCGCACAAGCTGCACATTGGTCAATTCATGCAGGGCGTAATTTTCCGGGTGGTTGAGGGCATCCACCAGATATTGCTGGTGCCGGTCAACATGCTGCATAGCAAGGACCGCACCGATAAAGCGATCAATCGCGCTGCTGCCCTCCTTCAGCCCCTCCGCCGCGACCGACCGCGCCATTTGCCGGACCACCGCGATTGCCAGCTTTTCAAGCAGATCATCCTTGGTCTTGAAATAAAGATAGAAGGTGCCCTTTGCGATACCGGACGCTTGAACAATCTCGTCGATTGAAACGGCCCTGACCCCCTTTTCCCGGAAAAGCCGGGCAGCGCTGGCAATGATGATATCGGCCTTGTCCGGGTTCTCTTTACGACGTGGCGGCACGGCAATCTCCATATGACTGACGGTCAGTCATTATACCGATAAATGTAGCCGATCAAGGGGATTGTTACCGCGCATGCGAAAACATGCGGGACCCCAGCCATGACGTACGTCCACTGCATGAGAAGATAGCCAGACGCTGCCGCGCCCGCTCAGACAGCCCCGCGCCCGTCCATTCTTGACAGGATGGCGGCCGCACCTCGCATCTGAAGGCTCATATCTGCCTCAACACCGCGCGGACCGGCGAGGCATCGGCGGTGGCCAATTTCAGCGGCAAGGCAATCAACTCGTAAACCCCGTCCGGCACATCGTCCAGCACCAGCCCTTCCAGAATGGCCAACCCATGCCGGCGGACACACATATGGGCGTCCAGGGTCTTGCTGTCCTGCGGATCAACAGACGGTGCGTCGGTGCCGATCAGCCGCACGCCCTGTTCTGCCAGGGCCATGATCAGCAAAGGCGACCAAGCCGCGAAATCAGCCTGCCATTGATCGGGGAAGCGGGTGAATGTGCGCACCAGCAGGCGGGTCATGTCCGGCCGCAGGAAGGGCATGACGTGGCCGGGTTCAATCAGCGCCACGCCCTGCGGAATGGTCAGAACCTGACAGGGGCCAAGATACAGGTCGAGCGGCACCTCCCCCATCGGGGCACCATCGGCATCATAATGCAGCGGAGCATCCGTGTGGGTGCCGGTATGGGTAGAGAGGCTGATCTGGCAAACGTTGACCGGACATCCGGGGCCGATGCTCCAGGTCCGTTCTTCCTGATAAGGGCTGTCGCCTGGCCAGACAGGGATACCGACCCGCACCTTCTGGCTGATGTCCCAGATTTTACGGCTCATAGCGATGTCCTGAGGCTGAGCAGTTCAGGGAAAAAGGAAAGGTCCAACGCCTTGACCAGATAGGACACGCCGCCGCTGCCGCCCGTCCCCGGCTTATAGCCGATGATGCGTTCAACCGTTTTCATATGGCTGAAACGCCATTGCTGAAACCGGTATTCCAGATCCACCAGCTTTTCCGCCAATTCATACAGGTCCCAATGCGCGGCTGTATCCCGGTAAACGGCCAGCCACGCCGCCTCCACCGTCCTGTCGGACCGGTAGGGCTGCGTCCAGTCGCGGGACAGATGGCTTTCGGGGATAGCAAAACCACGCCGGGCCAGCAGGCCTAGACATTCATCATAAAGCGATGGTTCCGCCAGCGCGGATAGAAGCCGTTCATGCACCAGAGGATCGCTTTGATGCACCGGGATCATGGCGGCATTCTTGTTGCCCAGCATGAATTCCAGCAACCGGTATTGCCAGGACTGGAAACCGGAACTCTGGCCCAGATGGGGGCGTACCTTGCTGTAATCCGCTGGCGTCATGGTGGACAACACGTCCCAGCCCTGGATCAACTGGGTTTGGATGCGGGCAACGCGCGCAATCATCTTGAAAGCCGGCCCCAGATCATCCCGCCTTACATGGTCCCGCGCCGCTGCCAGTTCATGCAGGCAGAGCTTCATCCAGAGTTCGGAGGATTGATGGATGATGATGAACAACAGCTCATCATGCTCCCCAGACAGCGTATGCTGGCAGGATAAAAGCGAAGGCAGCCCCAGATAGGCGCCATAGCTCATCGGCGGGGCCTGATGGATACCCTCCGAAGACAGATCGACGCTGGTCTTTTTCATGAAGCCCTATGATCGAAATCACTCCCGGCGCTCACTGTACCATGCCAGGCAGATCGACGGGCAAACCGTTATCGGTAACGTTCAACGGTTTTGGCTTTCAAAAATATTCTATATTTAGCCTCTTTTGGACGCTAAAAGCCAACCATAAAGGGCTGCTGGCATAGCATGGCCGGCTTCAGCCGCTGACAGAAGATGGGTATCTTTCGCCGTGATTGGACATATTCTTGATATTTTGGCCTCCGGCATTGTCGCAGTCATCAGTGCCATGGGCTATGCCGGTGTCTCCTTGCTGATGGCGATTGAATCGGCCTGTATCCCGCTGCCTTCGGAAATCATCATGCCCTTTGCCGGCTATCTGGTTTCCACGGCGGAATTGAACCTGATCCTGGTCGCCACGGCGGGTGCAATCGGCTGCAATCTGGGATCAGAAGTGGCCTATGTCATCGGCAAGCGCGGTGGCCGGACGGCCATTCTCCGCTGGGGTCGCTATGTGCTGCTGGACGCCCATGACCTGGATATGGCGGACCGGTTCTTTGCCCGGTTCGGGGCACCGGCAATGTTCATCGCCCGGCTACTGCCTGTGATCCGCACCTTCATTGCGCTGCCGGCGGGCATTTCCGCCATGCCGCGCGTGCCTTTCCATCTTTATACCTTCGTCGGCTCCTGGATCTGGTGCTACGGCTTGGCTTATGTCGGCATGAAGCTGGGTACCGAATGGCACGAGAACCCGGTACTGCGCACATGGCTGCACCGGTTCGATTTTGTGATCGTGCTGACGCTGCTGGTTCTTGGCGGCCTTTTCGTGTGGCACAAGATGCGCGGTCTTCGGCGCAGTGCCTGAGCGCGGAACTTAAATTCCATTGTCAAAGGCAATTACGAAATAATAAGCTACCTGACTGAAAATTAACTGATAATCTCGTGCAAGACTGACCGAAACCGTATCGCCTCACGCCTGCCTTGAATTGGGAAAAGCCGGAAGATGTCCGCCAAGGCCACGCCTGCCGTCAATGCGCTGAAACAGGCCGGTATCACCCACCGGTTGCTGGAGTATGATTATGACCCCGATGCCGATGCCATTGGTATGGCCGCGGCAGCAGCGCTGGGGGTCGATCCCGCAATGCTGTTCAAAACCCTGGTCAGCGATGTGGACGGGGTGGGCCTTGTCTGTGCCGTCATCCCCTCCCCCGCCCGCCTGGATTTGAAAGCGCTAGCGGCGGCGGCTGGTGGCAAGCGGGCCCAACTGGCCGAGCCCAAGGTGGCGGAGCGGATTTCCGGCTATGTGATTGGCGGGATCAGCCCGCTGGGCATGAAGCGGCGGCTGCCCACCCTTATTGATGCCAGTGCGGGCACCTTGTCGGAAATGATCGTGAATGGTGGTCGTCGGGGCCTGCAGATCGTGGCCGCCCCGGCCGATATCGTGGAGGTCCTGTCTGCAAAACTGGCGCCGATCACCGTCGTGAAGTAGGCGGCAGGACAAATCATGCCACGACATGCGGCGGGGCTTCACCCGCCTCTATGGCCGTGAGATTCTTGAGCGTGGTTTCCGCTATCGCCGTCAGGGCTTCTTCCGTCAGGAAGGCTTGATGGCCTGTGACCAGGACATTCGGGAAGGTCAGAAGACGCTGGAAAACATCGTCCTGCACGATCTCGTTGGACAGATCCTCAAAAAACAGGTCGCGCTCATCCTCATAGACGTCCAGTGCCACACCACCCAGTTTGCGAGATTTCAACCCTTTGATCAGGGCCGCACTGTCGATCAGGCCACCACGGCTGGTATTGATCAGCATCAGACCGGGTTTGGCCGCAGCGATTGCGTCTTCATCAACTAAATGGCGGTTATCTGGCGTTAAAGGACAATGAAGGGTGAGAATATCCGACTGTGCCAACAGGTCCGGAAAATCCAGATAGTCAATCCCCAACGCCATCAGCGCCGGGTCGGGAAAGGCATCGCTGGCCAGCACCCGGCAGCCGAAACCCAGCTTCAGAATACGGGCAACATGCCCCCCAATGCGCCCGGTACCGACAACACCCACCGTCCGGCCGATAAGGTTTCGCCCGGTCAAACCGACAAGAGAAAAATTATTCTCCCGCACGCGCATCCAGGCCCGATGAATATGCCGATCAAGGGATAAGATCAACCCGACTGTGAATTCCGCAACCGCCTCCGGTGAATAGGCCGGGACATTCACCACCTGCATGCCAAGCCGGCGCGCAACCTCCAGATCGACATTGTTGTAGCCTGCACAACGCAACGCGATCGTCTGCACGCCACCGGTGGCCAGCACCTCCAGCGTTGGTCCGTCCAGCCGATCATTCACAAAAACGCAGACCGCAGAAAACCCCTTGGCCAGCAGGGCAGATTTCTTTCCCAAGCGCGTTTCGAAATACTCAACCTCATGGCCATGCTGCAGGTTTGCCGCCTGAAAAAACCGACGATCATAGGGCTTGGTCGAAAACACGGCGACACGCATGGCAACATCTCCATTACATTCATTTACGGGGATTATAGAGGTGATTTGCCGCCTATTTCCGCCATCACCCGCATGGCTGTTTCCCGTACCATTTCACCCAAACTGGCAATCCGGGTATCTGTTATACGCGCCATAGGCCCAGAAAGGGAAACAGCGCAGGCCGGGTCACCATGTTCATTGAACACGGTCGCCGCAACACAGCGCAGACCGACGGCATGCTCCTCATCGTCAATGGCATAACCACGCTGACGGATGCCACCCAGGTCAGCCGCAAGGGCAGCCGGGTCCGTTACCGTTCGCGCGGTCATCCGGGACAGGCCATGGCGGTCGATATGGCGGTCCAGCGCGCTTTGATCCATCGCCGCCATCAGGGCCTTGCCGACGCCCGAACAATGCAGCGGCACGCGGGCACCCAGCCGGGCGAAGGTGCGCATCATCTCCCGACACTCTACCTGGGACAGATAAACTGCCATGCCCTGATCCTCAATGGCGAGATTGACTGTCTCCCCGCTGCGCTCCATCAGCCAGCGCATATGGGGCCGGGCCATGCGCACCACGTCACGGGTGCGCAGGAAACCATTGCCGGCGATGAAGGCCTGAACACCAACAGCCCAGAGTTTGGTTTCCGGATCAAACCGCACATAGCGTTCCGTCTCCAGTGATGTCAGCAGCCGGTGGGCGGTGGAGGCGGCCAGGCCTACTTCCGTCGCCAACTCTGTCAGCGTGGCGCCACCGTCGCTTTGCGCCAAACGGTTGAGGATCGCCAGGGCACGCCCCAGGGCCTGCACCTGCCCGCCACGTTCGCTCTCCTCCCGCATCTTGGCCATGCCGCACCTTTTCCGTATCGTGGAAAGACTTCCATAACATATTGCAGTGCCGGGGGCGTCGGCTTTATCGTTCAGGTCAGAGGAAATGCCCAACAGAGGACGCCACCCCATGTCCAAGATGGTTACGATCCACGGCCTGAATGTCGATGCTGACCTTCACCATTTCATCGACGCGGACGTGCTGCCCGGTACCGGGCTGGCGGCGGATCGCTTCTGGCTGGGCTTCGCGGACCTGTTCCACGACCTGACGCCCATCAACCGCGGGCTGCTGGCCAAGCGGGATGCGATGCAGGCGCGGATTGATGAATGGCATCAGGCCCACCGGGTTCAGCCGCTCAATCCGGATGCCTATGAGGGCTTTCTGCGGGAGATCGGCTATCTGCTGCCGGAAGGGCCGGATTTCACCATCACCACCGCCAATGTCGATCCGGAGGTGGCGCAGGTCGCCGGGCCGCAGCTTGTGGTGCCGGTGATGAATACGCGCTTCGCGCTGAATGCCGCCAATGCGCGCTGGGGCAGCCTGTATGATGCGCTTTATGGGACTGACGCGCTGGGGGATATCGGCACAGCGGCGACCAAAAGCTATGATCCCGTGCGCGGTGCCGCCGTCATCGCCAAAGGGCGGGAATTGATGGATCAGGCGGCCCCCCTGGCCCAGGGCAGCCACACCGATGCCACGGCCTACGGCATCCGCCACGGGCAGTTGGTGGTAACGCTGGCCGGCGGTACGGAAACCGCGCTGCGGGACAGCGCCCAGTTCAAAGGCTGGCAGGGGGAAGAGGCGCAACCCACCTCCGTACTGCTGGCCCATCATGGGCTGCATCTGGATATCATCATCGACCCCACCCACCCGATCGGGCAGGGAGATGCAGCGGGCGTGGCCGATATCGTGCTGGAATCCGCCCTGACAACGATCATGGATTGCGAGGATAGCGTCGCGGCTGTCGATGCTGCTGACAAGCTGGTCATCTATCGCAACTGGCTGGGGCTGATGAAGGGTGACCTGACCGCCAGCTTCGAGAAGGGCGGTCGTGTCATGCAGCGGGCGCTCAACCCGGACCGGACCTATACAAGCCCAACCGGCGCGCCGCTGACCCTGCATGGCCGGTCCTTGATGTTCATCCGCAATGTCGGCCACCTGATGACCAACGATGCGGTGACCTTCGCTGACGGAAGCTGGGCGCCGGAAGGCATATTGGACGGGATCGTCACCAGCCTGATCGCCCTGCATGACCTGCGGCGCACCGGCGGCCTGTCCAACAGCCGGGCCGGCAGCATCTATATCGTGAAGCCGAAGATGCACGGGCCGGAGGAAGTGGCCTTTGCCAACACGCTTTTCGACCGGATCGAGGATGTACTGGGGCTGGACCGCCATACGCTGAAAATCGGCATCATGGATGAGGAACGCCGCACCACGGTGAATCTGAAGGAATGTATCCGCGCTGCCAAGGATCGGGTCTGCTTCATCAATACCGGCTTCCTGGACCGGACGGGGGATGAGATCCACACTTCCATGCAGGCCGGACCGATGATCCGCAAGGGCGACATGAAGGCCGCCGCCTGGATCAGCGCCTATGAGAACTGGAATGTCGATAATGGGCTTTCCTGCGGCTTCCGGTCCCAGGCCCAGATTGGCAAGGGCATGTGGGCGATGCCGGACCGGATGGCCGACATGCTGAAGACCAAGATCGGCCACCCGATGGCCGGCGCCAACACCGCCTGGGTGCCCTCCCCCACCGCCGCCACGCTGCACGCGCTGCATTATCATCAGGTGGACGTGGCGGCGCGGCAGGCAGAACTGTCCTCCCGGCCCCGCGCCTCGCTCCGCGATATTCTGACCGTGCCACTGGCCAGGGGCATCAACTGGTCACCGGATGAAATCCGCCAGGAGCTGGAGAATAACGCCCAGGGCATCCTGGGCTATGTGGTGCGCTGGGTTGACCAGGGGGTCGGCTGCTCCAAGGTGCCCGATATCCATGATGTCGGGCTGATGGAAGACCGCGCCACGCTGCGCATCTCCAGCCAGCATATCGCCAACTGGCTGCTGCACGGGGTTTGCGACAAGGAGCAGGTGTTGGCGGTGATGAAGCGGATGGCCGCCGTGGTCGACCAGCAGAATGCGGGCGATCCTGCCTATCAGCCCATGGCCGCGGATTTCGACAATTCCATCGCCTTCCAGGCCGCGTGCGATCTGGTCTTCAAGGGGGTGGAGCAGCCCAACGGCTATACCGAACCGCTGCTGCACCAGCATCGCCGCGCGCTGAAGGCCAAACTGGCCGGCTGAACCGGCAGAAGCGCTTAAGGGTGAGGGGTGCCCCACCCTTAAGCGCGCCGGTACCGCTCCAGCAGATCATCGCCCAGGGGCAGTGTCTCCACGCGGCGGAACCGTTTTGCGTCGGCCAGCCGATCCGCGCCGAACGCGGCTGCCGCCCCCAGCCCATCCCCGCCAATCACCATCGGCGCCCGGAACCATTCTGCACGATCCACCGCATCGGCCCGCAGCAAGGATGCCGCCAGCCGGGCCCCGCCCTCTGCCAGAACGCGGGTGATCCCCCGCGCTGCCAGCGCCTTCACGGCGGCCATAACCGGGATTTCACCCGGCGGGTTGGGGTCGATGGCAATCACCTGCACCCCGCAATCGGCGAAGGCCTGGGCCCGGGCCTGCTGTGCCCCTTCCGCCAAGGTTACCACCCAGGTGGGTACGTCCCGCGCTGTCCGGACCAGCCTGGACGTCAAAGGCAGGCGCAACCGGCTATCCATCACAATCCGCACGGGGGAGCGCCCCTCCAACCCCGGCAGACGGCAGGTCAGTTCCGGATCATCCGCCAGTGCCGTGCCGATCCCCACCATGATGGCATCATACCGGGCGCGCAGCATATGACCGTGGGCGCGGGCCTGCGCCCCCGTGATCCACTGGCTCTGCCCGGTGCGGGTGGCGATGCGGCCATCCAGGCTGGTCGCCATTTTCAGCGTGACCATGGGCAGGGCTTCGCGGATTCGCTTGAAGAACCCTTCGTTCAACATCGCCGCTTCTGTTGCCATCAGGCCCACATCGACCTGAATGCCAGCCGCCCGCAGCCGCTTGATGCCGCCGCCACAGACGCGCGGATCGGGATCTTCACAGGCCACCACAACCCGCCCCACACCGGCCGCGATCAACGCTTCCGAACAGGGGGGCGTCTTGCCATGATGGTTGCAAGGTTCAAGGCTGACATAGACCGTTGCACCCCGCGCCGCCGTACCTGCCTGGGCCAGGGCCTGCGTCTCCCCATGAGGCCGACCGCCGGGGGCGGTAACGGCCCGACCAACAACAATCCCGTCCTTGACGATAACGCAGCCTACCGACGGGTTGGGCCAGACCCGGCCCAGTCCGCGTTCGGCCAGGGCCAGGGCGGATGCCATATGGGCATAATCCGCCGGCGAATAACCGGATGCCGGCATCGGTTAGCAATCCACTTTAATCGGCGTCGAGCACGTCGGTGCGCAAGGTCTCGACGAACTGGTTGAAATCGGTCGCCTCACGGAAGTCCTTATAGACCGAGGCGTAGCGAATATACGCCACCTTATCCAGGGCCTTGAGACTGTCCATCACCATACCGCCGATCTGGGTCGCCGGGATTTCCGTTTCGCCGGAACTCTCCAACTGGCGGACGATGGAATTGACCACCCGGTCAATGCGATCAGCATCCACGGGGCGTTTACGCAGGGCAATCCGCATGGAGCGGAGGAGCTTTTCGCGGTCAAACGGCTCCCGCGAGCCAGAGCTTTTGACCACAGTCAATTCACGCAACTGCACCCGTTCGAAGGTCGTGAACCGGGCACCGCAGGCGGAACAGAAACGCCGCCGCCGGATCGCGGAATTATCTTCCGTCGGGCGGCTGTCTTTCACCTGGGTATCATCGTTCCCGCAAAAGGGGCAGCGCATGCAAAGCCTCCATCCATCCCTGTTCTTTTTGACTTATCCGGGCCGGAAAGCAAAGCCGCGCCTTGGCAAAAACGCCAAGGCGCGGTGCTGCATTCATCACATCCCGGAATAGATCGGGAAGCGACGGCAAAGCGCCTGAACCTGTTCCCGCACGCGGGCTTCAGCAGCGCTGTTATCGCCATTGCTGATCGCCAGCGCGTCCAGCACTTCCACAATCATGTCACCGATCTGCGCAAATTCGGCTGTGCCGAAGCCGCGCGTGGTAGCGGCGGGGCTGCCCAGACGCACGCCGGAGGTGACGAACGGCTTTTCCGGATCGAACGGAACGCCATTCTTGTTGCAGGTCATGCCGGCATTTTCCAACGCATGCTCGGCGGCCTTGCCAGTCAGCTTCTTCGGACGCAGATCGACCAGCACGATATGGCTGTCGGTGCCACCGGAAACGATATCCAGACCACCGGCGATCAGCCGTTCAGCCAGAACCTTGGCGTTGGCCACCACATTCTGGGCATAGGTCTTGAATTCCGGCTTCAGCGCCTCACCGAAAGCCACAGCCTTGGCGGCGATGACATGCATCAGCGGCCCACCCTGCAGACCGGGGAACACGGCGGAATTGATCTTCTTGCCCAAATCCAGGTCGTTGGACAGGATCATGCCACCGCGCGGGCCGCGCAGGGTCTTGTGGGTGGTGGTGGTCACCACATGGGCATGGGGCAGCGGGTTGGGATAAACGCCGGCGGCGACGAGACCTGCATAATGGGCCATGTCGACCATGAAGAAGGCGCCGATTTCATCCGCGACCTTGCGGAAGCGGGCAAAATCGATAGCGCGCGGATAGGCGGAACCACCAGCAATGATCAGCTTCGGCTTATGCTCACGCGCCTTGGCTTCCAGATCATCATAATCGATCAGGTTGGTGTCACGGGTCACACCGTAAGAGACGACCTTGAACCATTTGCCAGACTGGTTGGCAGGGGCGCCATGGGTCAGGTGACCACCGGCGGCCAGATCCATACCCATGAACGTGTCGCCCGGCTGCAGCAGCGCCATGAACACGGCCTGGTTGGCCTGGGCGCCGGAATGCGGCTGGACATTGGCATATTCACAGCCGAACAGCTTCTTCGCGCGCTCGATGGCCAGATGCTCAGCGATATCAACATATTCGCAACCGCCATAATAGCGCTTGCCGGGATAGCCCTCAGCATACTTGTTGGTCAGAACGGAGCCTTGAGCCTCCAGCACAGCGGCCGAAACGATATTCTCCGACGCGATCAGCTCGATCTGGTCCTGCTGGCGGGCCAACTCCTTGCGGATACCCTGGTAAAGCTCGGGATCGGTATCAGCCAAGCTATCGGTGAAGAAGGGGGAACCCTTGACGCTGCTCATGATGTCTTGTCCTTATTGTACCAACGGGGAATTACCCCAGCATCGCGACGCGGCGCGCATGGCGCCCGCCTTCAAATTCAGTTGAGAAGAAGGTGGCCACGCAATCCTTGGCAACCTCGATCCCTGTCGTACGGGCGCCCAGCACCAGCACATTGGCATCATTATGCAGACGGGTCAGCCGCGCATCGGTCGGGCTATGGCATAAGGCTGCCCGCACATGGCGATGGCGATTGGCAGCGATGGAAATACCGATACCAGTGCCGCAGATCAGCACACCCAAACCAGCGCGACCATCAGCCAAGGCGGCGGCAACGGCGTCGGCGAATGTCGGATAGTCAACCGAAGCGGCACCGTCGGTGCCAAGGTCCAGGACGGGAAATCCCGCTTCCCGCAACTGAGCGGCAATCACCGCCTTCAGTTCCGGACCGGCGTGATCGGAAGCGATCGCAACCGTCGCCTTACCTTCGCTCGGTGCATGCGTTGCACTGGCGCTCATCGTACCACCTGCTTCTGTTCCGGTCGGGGCGGATGCCGCGTCGGCGCCAGGCCGGCCCCAACCGCTTGTAGGTCAGCGATTGCCGCGACCCTAGCAGAAGCACCCGTCTTTCTCCAGTTCCCGCCCAGCCCAGCAAAAGCAGCCCGGCCTTGTCCGCCACGCGCCCCTGGCCCGGCGCCGCATCGGAAACCCCCTTCGCGCGGACGGACGAAGAAAATGGGAACCGACCACAATCATCCGCGTTAAACACATGAATAGTTGCCACTGGCACCTTGATCACAAGCCATCGAGTCGGGAAATTGATATCGGTCAAGAGATCGGCGCGATGATAAGAGACAAGTTGCCGTGATCGGCATATCTATAACGTTGGTGATAGAGCGACTACAGTTGGATCATCAGGCGAATAGCCCGTGTTTTTATCGGGAATTTTTAGCATCACCGCCATAAGACAACTTAAATGGCACAGCATCTCCAAGTAATAACATCTGTCTCTGAATATGTTTTTCATTGACAGTTTTTCTAAGGCATGCGAAGCGAAACCACAGCTAGGACGAACTTCGGGAAACTGGGACAATGACCGAACAACAGGGCAACGACGTGGAATCCGGCGATCTGCTGCGCATGACAGCAGAGATCGTTTCCGCTTATGTCGGAAAGAATACGTTGCAGACACAGCAGCTGCCGGAGCTCATAAACGCGGTCTACTCTACCCTGACAGGGCTTCAAGCATCGCCTCAGGAAGCGGCGGCCGAGCCCGCACGACCGGCTGTGCCGATCAAAAGATCAGTCACGCCTGAATATATTATCTGCCTGGAAGATGGTAAAAAGCTGAAGATGCTGAAGCGGCACCTTCGATCGACCTATGACATGACACCGGATGAATACCGGGTGAAATGGGGCCTTCCGGCGGATTATCCCATGGTCGCGCCGAATTACGCCGCGCAGCGTTCCGAGTTCGCTAAGAAGATCGGCCTGGGCCGGGGTTCGTCCGTGCGCACCGGTCGCCGTCGGGGCTGATAAGCAGGACAGCTTCGGAAGCCGCCAGACCCGGTTCTGGCGGCTTTTTTTATGCCCCATCCACAGAGATGGAAACGTCACCCGCGATGGTGTTTCCAATTCTTTCCGTTAAGAAACAGGCCGCGCCTGGGCGCTACAATAATACGAGTGCCTCAGCCTTTGTTACGCAATACATAATTTAATTTGTTAATTGCATTATGGGATAGAATGGCACGCCCGGCCGAGGCTGGTCCCTGTATTGTCACTTCTGTGTTGGTGCGCGGATCAATCGCGTTTACACGGACAATCGTGCCCACCTGCTGAAATTCAAGCAGGATATCTTTTTCAGTCAGGGGGGCACGGGGAGATGGCACCGTCAGCCTCCATCTCAGATGCTGGAATAGGTGCCGTAGGAAAGAGATGTGGTCCAGAACCGCTCCAGGCGGCGCATCGTCTCATTGGCGCGCGCCAGTTCATCGGAGGACAAGCCACCGCGATCCAGCATCTCCACCTGTTTGGCGAATAAGGCACTGATCCGGTCACGCAGTGCCAGGCCTTTTTCCGAAAGGCGTACCCGGACGGAGCGACGGTCGTGAGCCGAACGCTCCTGTGTCAGGTACCCGTTCTCGTGCATTTTCTTCACATTATACGAAACATTGGAGCCCAGATAATAGCCCCTTGCCGTCAACTCGCCGACAGTCAGCTCGTCGTCACCAATATTATAGAGAATCAGGCTCTGGACATTGTTAATGTCCTGCATGCCGAGACGGTCGAGCTCGACCTTCAGAACTTCCAGAAAATGGCGATGCAGCCGCTCTATAAGCAGAATGCTTTCATAATAAGGTTGTTGCAAAGCCCTTCTCCATCGCCCCTGAAAAAATCGACCGCTATGCCGGACTATCCGGAGCAGCGGAACGTGGGCGCATCTCCATACCACAACTGGCGCCCCAACAATGTCGGAATAATATCATTATGGATCAGGTTAAAAGCAAATTGATTAAGATGCCAGGAATTGCTCTTTCCGGGATAAAAGGAATGCTTCTGAGTTTTCCGTCCAAAATGGTTATGCCATCCGCTTACCTCCCAGTTTGGCGCGCGCCAGGGAAAGGGACGTGGACAAAGCCTTGCCCAAATCTCCCCCGTCGCCTTTGATCTCATCACGGACGATGGCATGCATGGCGTCAATATGCAGCCCAACCACTTGGAGCTGCGCCGGGCTTGGCGCGGTCAGCGGTACAAGGAAATGGTTAAGGGCATTGGCAAAATCAGATAGCAAATCGTAACCGAACGTCTTTCCCAGGGTCAGTATATCATCGCTGATCTTGATGACACGGCGCAGGTGCACGGCGCGGTTCTGCTGGTCAGCAAGGGCAAGCCGGTAACTTTCCTGCAATTCCTGCAAGTCGATCCGTGTTTGGGTCACATGCGCATCCGACAGGCGGGCCACATGCGTTGTCGCCCGCATAATGGCTGCGGGATCAATCAAACCGGGCCGCCCATCCTCGGAGCCGCCGACCTTGGCGCGCAGCCGATTGGGCAACTTGATGATTTCAACCTTTGGCCCGGATGCGGCACCTGACTCCGACGTCTCAGGCCCAACCGGCTTGGTAATGTCGTTCATGCCTGTATCCTATGGCCGACTTCTGCCCCGCCGCCCTCATTATCCACATTTCCTTCTTTCTGCGCCACCGCATCGGCAGCGCTTTCGATCACCATGTGCTGTCCGTCCTCCACCACCCGGATATCATCAGGGCCAAGTTGACGCCGATCCGCCTCCCCGTAGGGAATGGACTGCCGGCGCCTGTCGGGACCAAAATAACTGGGTGCGCGGACAAAGGGCCGCGGCCGGTCGATGATGGCAAGCAGACGGGTCACTACGTTCATGACCGACATGGGCTTGGCCAGGTATTCCGTTACCCCGGCATCGCGGGCCAGCCGCACAGCCGTCTCATCGGCTTCACCGCTCATCATCACATAAGGCAGAAAGCGCACCCTGTCGCTCTCATGACCCCGTATCCATTTCAACAGGCCAATGCCGTCCAGCGGCTCCATCAAGTGATCCGCGAAGACAATGTCGACATCCCGACCGCCCATGCTGTCCATCTGGGCCGACACATCCAGGATCGCCATCGCTTCCTCACCATTGTCGGCCTGCATCACTTTGCCAATGCCAAGCCCTTTCAGGATGGTGACAAGAATAGAGCGGACGAAACGATTATCGTCCACGACCAGGATGGAGAGACCATCGAACCGATAATATTTCCCGCTCGAACTGGTCTTTGACATGAAGGGAGCCGAATGTCCGGGAACAGGCAAGGGCGATGGGCGGCAACAGTGTTAGTCCCGTCAAGTGCCGTTATGCAAGCCCGCTTGGCCCACCGCAAAGCATAGTATCAATCTTTCAGGGCGGCGCGCAGTTGATATTTACATTTCGTTAACAGGAAACCACGCACAAACCGACATATCGACAAGCGATTAACCACTTGGTCATCACCCTTGGACAAATAATGGACTTGTGTGGTGACAGGAGGCTTATCGATGGCGAGGACTGATCAACAGCGTAATGCGGAATCCGGACGGATCGAACAGACCGCGCTGGTCGTTTATTGCTTGCTGGAGGAAATGCGCCCCTTGCTGGCCGTTCAGGATAATGCCGAGAAAGACGACGCCCATCTTGGTATATTGATGGGGCTCACCATGTTCCTGGATGAGCAGATCGGTCCGTTCCGTACCGAACGGCTGATGGCTGCGGCGCCCAGCATCATTCTGCAGGCCGACGCACATGTGACGCCAGAGCAGCGGGCATCGGCCCTGTCGACGCTCCGTCGGATTGGGGACCATCTTGTGACTCTGGGATGAGTCGGCTGGTCATGGTACGTGCCCGCCGCGGCTGACGACCGACATCTGTTGCCAACAGGTCAAATCCGTACAGAAACACGCGGTCTTATTCGGTATTAACGAAATGTTATATATTGGTTCGTTATATATCTTGACTAGTCATGTGTGTGTTCTATCGTGCGCCCAGTTTCGGAAGGGTTCATGATGATTGATGTTAAAACCTTGTGCCTTGGCGTTCTCAGCCGGGGCGATGCCTCTGGATACGAGATCCGCAAGGAGTTCGAGGAAGGTCCCCTCAGCCATTTCAGTGATGCCGGCTTTGGTTCCATCTATCCGGCGCTGAAGCGACTGCTGGATGACGGCATGATCACGATGCTGCCGCATAGCGGCGATGGTCGGCCCGATAAGAAGCTGTACCGGATCACCCCCGCCGGTCGTCATGTCCTGTATCAGGCGCTGACGCGCGCGCCGGCGCCGGACAAGCTCCGTTCTGACCTGATGTTCATTCTTTCCTTCGGCCATCTGTTGCCGCCGCGTCATCTCGACCGGATCATCAATGACCGCATCACCGATTACCGGCGGATGATCGCGACGCTGGAGGCGCAGGAAAAGACGGCACAGCACACCCCCGGTGATCGCTTTGTTGAAGGGATGGGCTTGGCGATTTATCGCGCTGTAGCGACCTATCTGGAAGAACACCGGCACGAACTGGTGGCGGCCGCCCTGATGGAAAGCCAGGTGGCCGAGTGAGAGAGTGCCGTCGTCGGCACTAATCCTCGTCTGATATCAATCCGCCTGAAGCTTGACCTTTAGGCGGATTGGAGGGCGGCGCTGGGCGAGTGAGGGAGCACGAAATCTCCCGTGATCGGTCAAGATCAAGGGAGATTGGCATGATTCTGACTTGTTGCTTGCAGCGGGTGCTTAACCGAAGGTAAGTCACCCTTATGCAGGATGATCTCGCCCCCTCACGCGCAAGTGCCGGCTCTGGCAATGCCTACCGCTTGGCACCGCACCCCGCAGTGGTTGCACCTTATCAAAGGCCAGCGCCGCGGGGCGGGTCCGTCCGGCGGATCGGCGCGATGCTGGGGCGGAACTGGTATCTCATCCGCCGGTCCTGGCCACGACTGCTGGAACTTTGTTACTGGCCCACGGTCCAGTTGCTGATCTGGGGCTTCATGGCCCAGTATCTTCGCGGCAGCGGCGGCTGGGTCGGCAACACCGCCGGCATCCTGATCGGCGCTGTTCTTCTTTGGGAAATCCTGGTTCGCACACAGATCGGGATGAGCGTCACCTTCCTTGAGGAATTATGGAGCCGTAACCTCGGCAATCTGTTCGTCAGTCCGCTTCGAGCATGGGAATGGGTTGTGTCCCTGGTGTTGATGGGCATCATCCGTGTCGTCATCGGACTGGCCCCGCCTGTGGTGATCGCAGCATTGGTGTTTGATTTCAATCTTCTCGGCCTGGGCTTGCCGCTGGCCCTGTTCTTCGCCAATTTGATGATGCTGGGCGTGTCCATCGGACTGGTCACATCAGGCATCATCTTACGCCATGGGCTGGGGGCGGAAATGCTGGCCTGGATGGCCGTCTTTATCCTGGCACCTTTATCCGCCGTCTATTATCCGGTGTCAGCTCTGCCCCCCTCCCTGCACTATGTGGCGCTGGCTTTGCCCACGGCCCATGTGTTCGAGGGCATGCGGTCGGTGATCGGCGGGGCCGGTGTACCCTGGGGCCATATGGCCGCCGCGGCACTTCTTAATCTTCTCTATCTCCTGCTGGGCAGCCTATACTTCCTCAAGGCGTTCCAGCATGCCCGCCGGCAGGGCGCTCTTTTACAGGCGGGTGAGTAAGGGGGAAGGTTAAAAGGGTGTCCAGTGCCAGCAACCGGCGGCAATTCGCCGTACAGAAGCCCAAAGGCAAAGCCTGGGAGACATTGTCGCTCGTGGATGACCTCCGCAGCGGCAAAGCGGAATTCAAACTCGCGGTCCAGCTCCATGGGCGTGCGCCGATCCGACTGATCCAGATCGATTATACCAGCGACGAGGCCTTGTCCGATTTCGACTGGCACCTGATCGAACTGCATGATCCGAACAAGGGCGACCGGCCCCGGCCGACATTGATTGCCGGCAAGGAAAGGGCCACGCCGAAGGAAACGAAACCGGCAAGTTCCGGTAAATCCAAGGGGACACGGGCCAGACCGGGATCGTCTGGCGCGGACGAGAAGGTCGCCCTGCCGGTGCGCACCTATATCGTCGCCTTTCTGTTCGGGGCGTTGACGATTCTAGTCTGGGCCTTGACCTTCAAGACATAAAAAACCCTGTGCCAGGGATCGCCGGGCACAGGGTCGGAACCATCAATCCTGTATCAATCCGCCTTGATGTCGGAAGGTTTGGGTGCCCCACCATCGGGCGCCGGGCTGGCGCCCTGCACCGTATCCTCGCCCATCAGGCGGGCCGCTTCTTCCGCCAGGGCGCGATAGCGACGGGCAGAGAACGGAATGGTGGCGATATAGCCAAGACCGACAAATGCCAAGGTGGCCCATGGGGAACTGACCAGGGCGGCAGCCGCGAGACCCACACCCAGCAGCACGAACACCACATAGCGCTGGGGTACATGCAGCCCTTTGGCAGAGAAGGTGGGAACCGCGCTGATCATCAACACGGCCGTCCCCACTGTCCAAGGGATGACCAGCCAAGGGCTATCCACCCAACCGGGGCCGACCTCCAGCGTGGCGATCAATGGCAGCAACGCCAGGAAAGCCCCCGCCGGCGCCGGAACACCGGTAAAATAATTATAGGCGAAGGGCGGCTTCTCTGCCGCCGCCCCCAGCATGGTGTTGAAGCGCGCCAGCCGCAATGCCGCGCAAATCCCCATCAGGAGAGCCGCCATCCAGCCAATGGTATTGGCATCGGAAAGGGTCCAGAGATAGAGGATCATGGCCGGGGCCACGCCGAAGCTGACGACATCGGACAGGCTGTCCAGTTCCTCGCCAAACTTGCTCTGCGCGTTCAGCATCCGGGCGATACGGCCATCCAGAAGGTCGAAGACAGCCGCAACAGCGATAGCAAGCACCGCCTGCTTCCACTGCCCTTCCATCGCGAATCGGATACCCGTCATGCCGGATGCCAGATTGAGCATCGTCAGCATATTGGGCAGCAGATGATTGATGGACAGACCCCGGAGGCGGGGCGGCCGCAACCGCCGGGAACGGACCCGGATGGCAGGGCGCGGCACACCGGGCATCAGCGGACCTCACCCTCGCGCTGGGCTTCCACGCCGACAAGATCGGCCAGGATGCTTTCACCGGCGATCATCTTCTGACCGACCGCCACCAGCGGCGCCACACCATCCGGCAGATAGACATCGCAGCGACTGCCGAAGCGGATCAGGCCATAGCGCTCACCGGCACGCAGGGGCTGGCCGGGCGCCACCCACCACACGATACGACGCGCAACCAGACCGGCGATCTGCACAAACACCATGTCCCGCCCATCGGGCAGGGTCATGCGGATGGACATGCGCTCATTATCATCGCTCGCCTTGTCCAGCGAGGCGTTGAGGAACTTACCGGGATGATATTCCGCGCTGTGAACAACGCCATCGGTCGGCACGCGATTAACGTGGACATCGAACACATTGAGGAAAATGGAGACGCGGGTCAGCTTGACATCGCCCATCCCCAGTTCCGGCGGCGGCGAAGCCTTGGTGATCATGATCACCCGGCCATCGGCAGGGCTGACCACCAGACCGGGACGGGTCGGGGTGACGCGATCAGGATCGCGGAAGAAATAGACACACCACGCGGTCAGCACCAGACCAACCCAGCCCAACACCGTTGACCAGGTGAACAGCAGGACCGAGACGATGGCGAACAGGGCGATGAACGGCCAACCGGCCTTGTTGATCGGAACGATTACGGTTTTCAGTGCAGACATGGGCGGAGCGGCTACCCGCTTGTGGTGGGAACGAATGACCATACTAGACAGTCGGCGATGGGAAATTAAGCCAATTCGCGCATCCCGTCATATTGCCGGGATTTCTATAGCCAACGTCATAGGGCGGCGGCTGTTCCCGGCATCGGCCCCAAGTCGGACTGTCTTTTTCCGCGCAGCGCATCATTATCAGAAACGGGTGTGGCCTTACGTCAAGGATCGGGGATGTTTAAAAGTGCAGCAGCAAACGCCGACATCGTTGAAAATACTCATTTGTGAAGATGAAACCCTGATCGCTCTCGGCCTCGCGGCCGTACTGGAAGATGGTGGTCACGAAGTTTGTGGTATTTGCGGAACAGCCGATGATGCTGTGGATGCAGCCGCAGAGCAGCGCCCTGACCTTGTGCTGATGGACATCATGCTGCGGGGAACGCGCGATGGGCTGGATGCGGCGGCCGAGATTCGCCGCCGCCTCGACATACCCTGCCTGATGATGAGCGCGAATGATCCGGCATTGCTGCGCGACCGGCTCACGGAAATCCAGGCGATCGGCTTTATCCCGAAGCCCTACAGTCCGAACGATCTGCTGGGATGCCTGGCGCGGCTGGGGTGAAGTGTCGCATATGGCGGGTGGGCGCTGCTTGCGCTAAACCGGGGCCATGTCACAGCCATTCGCTCCCCTGCCCGTCGATGATGCCCTGCCCGCCCTTCTGTCGGCATTAAGCCAAGGGGGGAATGCGGTTCTCCAGGCTCCCCCTGGGGCTGGCAAAACCACACGAGTTCCCCTGGCCCTGTTGGATGAGGCCTGGGTCGATGGACGGCGGATCATCATGCTGGAGCCGCGGCGGCTCGCCGCACGGGGTGCTGCACGGCGCATGGCGGCAATGTTGGGTGAGGATGTGGGCGAAACGGTCGGATATCGCGTCCGGCTGGATAACCGCGTATCGGCCCGAACCCGAGTCGAGGTGGTGACAGAAGGGATTTTCCTGCGCCAGCTTCAGGCCGACCCTTCGTTGGACGGTGTAGCCGCCGTGCTGTTCGACGAGTTCCACGAGCGCAATCTGGATAGTGACCTGTCGCTGGCATTCTCTCTGCAAAGCCAGACCCTGCTGCGCGACGACCTTCGGCTGATCGCCATGTCCGCGACCCTGGATGGGGCACCGGTGGCAAAGCTGCTGGGCGATGCACCGCTCATCACCTCTGAAGGGCGGGCCTTCCCCGTGGAAACGCGCTGGGCCGAACCGCCGCCCGGTGACCGGATCGAAGAATGGACGGCCCGAACCATCCGCCGCATCCTGGTGGAGGAGGAAGGCAGTCTGCTGGTCTTCCTGCCGGGAACCGGTGAAATCCGTCGGGTGGAAAGGTTGTTGGCGGAGGCGAGCTTGCCGCCCGACGTGCTGGTGACACCGCTCTATGGCGATTTGAGCCTGGAGGCACAGGATGCGGCCATCCGCCCCGCACCAGCCGGCCGGCGCAAAGTGGTGCTCGCCACGGCAATTGCCGAGACAAGCCTGACCATTGATGGTGTGCGGGTGGTGGTTGACAGCGGCTATTCCCGCCTCGCCCGCTTTGACCCCCGCAGCGGGATGAGCCGGCTGGAAACCATCCGGGTATCCCGCGCCTCCGCCGATCAGCGACGCGGCCGTGCCGGCCGCACCATGCCCGGCATCTGTTACCGTCTCTGGTCGGAAGCGGCGGACCGGGCGCTGATCGGGTTCACCGCGCCAGAAATCACCCGGGCCGATCTGGCGCCCCTGGCGCTGGAGCTTGCCCAGTGGGGCATCACCGATATCACCGAACTGTCCTGGCCTGACCTGCCACCGGCACCAATGCTGGCACAGGCACGCCATCTTTTGCGGCAGTTGGGGGCACTGGATGAGAAGGACAGGATAACCCCTCACGGCAAGGCGATGGCCCGGCTGGGCCTGCATCCCCGCCTGTCCCATCTGGTGCTGCGCGGGCGCAGCTTGGGGCGCACCCGTCTGGCATGCCGCGTCGCCGCCCTGATCGGGGAACGGGATATTCTGCGGGGGGGCATCCGCGATGCCGATCTGCGCACCCGCCTGGACCATATGGCCGAACGCGGTCGCCTGGGTGATGTGGATCGCGGCGCGTTGCAGCAGGTGCGGGAAGTCGCCCGGCAACTGGAACGGCAAGTCGGCGGTGACGCCGGCACCATCGACCATGACGATGCCGGGCTTCTACTTGCCCTGGCCTATCCCGACCGGATCGCCCAACGCCGGGCTGGAACTGCCGGGCAGTACCGGCTTTCCGGCGGGCGCGGGGCGACACTGGACAGCACGGACCCGCTGGCCACCCGCGAATTTCTGGCCGTTGCCGATCTGGATGGTCAAGGCCGCGATGCACGCATCTTCCTCGCAGCCCCCGTCACGCAGGCGGAACTGGAAGAGGCGTTTGCAGACCAAATTCATACTGAAACCCAGGTCGCCTGGGATGGTCGGGAACAGATTGTTCAGGCACGGCGCCGACGGCGACTGTTTGAGCTGTCCCTGCGGGACGAGGCGCTGACCGATCCCCCGAGCGATGCCTTACTGCCCGCCATGCTGCAGGGCGTCCGGGAAATGGGCCTGGGCTGCCTGCCCTGGACCAAGGAACTGGAGCAATGGCGGCTTCGTGTCGGCTTCCTGCGGCGCACCGCGCCAGACCGCTGGCCGGACATCTCGGATGACGGCCTGCTGGCAAGCCTTGAGGAATGGCTGGCGCCCTATCTGGACGGGGTGCGCCGCCGCGCGCATCTGGACCGGATTGATCTACACGCCGCCGTCACGGGCATGCTGGACTGGAACAGCCGGCAAGCCTTGGATCATGAAGCCCCCACCCACCTGACCGTGCCCACCGGCAACCGCATACCGATCGACTATAGCGGGGACGAGCCGGTGCTGGCCGTACGCCTGCAGGAACTGTTCGGCTTGGCGGAGACACCACGGCTCGGCGGCGGGCGGGTGCTGGTCCTGCTGCATCTGCTGTCACCCGCCCACCGGCCGGTGCAGGTCACGCGTGACCTCGCTGGTTTCTGGACAGGCAGTTATCGCGATGTAAAAAAAGATCTGGCAGGGCGTTACCCGCGTCATTACTGGCCTGATGATCCGCTGGTGGCGGAACCGACGGCACGGGCCAAACGGCGCGGGTCCTGATCTGCTACCACGCGGCCATGCTGGCGTTCCAACTGCGCATCCAGTTCTGCCCCCAGCAGGACCGCGTAGGACCCGAGATACATCCACATCAATAACGCCATACCAGCGCCAAGCGAGCCATAAGTAGCGTTGTAATCAGCGAAATTGGAAATATAGATCGAGAAGCCGATGGAGCCGAGCAGCCAGAGGGCGGTGGCAGCCACCGCGCCCGGTGTGATCCAGCGCCATGCGACATGCGGACGGCAAGGGCCGAACTGATACAGCACGGACAAAGCGGTGATGACGGCCAGGGCCAGGATCGGCCAGCGCAGAATGCGGACAATCCATTCCACCGCCATGCCCAGACCGACAAAATTCAAAATTGTCGGCACGGCCACAACAATGGCCAGCGCCACGACCAGCAGCAGCATCAAACCGAGTGTCAATACCAGCCCGGTCAGGGAAAACGCGACAAATCCCCGTTTCTCCTTCCGGTCATAGGCAATGTTCAACGCGCGCATCAAGGCGCGCACCCCACCCCCTGCACTCCACAGGGCCACCGCCAGACTGGTGAGAAGGCCGAGACCAAGCGCCCCCGGCTTCTGCCGGGTCAGGCTATCCAACTGTGTCAGCAGCAGATCACGCCCTGACGGCGGCAGGAAGGCCGTCACCGGTCTTAGATGATCGTCGATGGATTGGGGATCAGCCACCAGCCCGTACAGGGCCGTTCCGGCAACCATGGCCGGAAACAGGGCCAGCAAGGTCAGGAACGCGACACCGGCGGCCACCACACTGATATTATCACGGTCTGCCTGGTCCCAGCACCGACGCAAGGTTAAAAGCCAGCCGCCGGGCGGCTGTAACACCTGTTCCTCACCCGTTACCGTCGGATCCCGTCCATCTGTCACAGCCAAAGTAACGCCCCTTTTCCACCCTGTCCTACAGGCAACAGGATGGAATGGGTGCCGGTTCCCTGTCAGGCCGCCGCGACCCGCAGATCACTCAGTTTGGTCAGCAGGTAATCCACATCCTCACTGGCCAATTCCTCGAACTGGGTCAGTATCCGCTCCAGCATCCGGCGGCGGTGGCGTTCCAGATCATGGTCCAGCCCGTCAAATTCGGTCTCGTTCGCCACATCCATGGCAATCCGCAACGCCGGATAGAGCTTGGGCGGCAGGCCCGTGCGATCGAACAGGGATTTAAGGCCCAGACGGCCCGCATCATGGATCAAAAGACGCGCGTTGCTGACCGGCACCTGACCCAACTGTGCCATGGCCATTTCCAGGAACGGCACATCGCCCATGCACAGGGCCCGCAGCAGCAGCGACGGGGTCAGGCGGTTGCTGCGGCGCAGTTGCGCCACCAGCCGCTCCAACTCGGCATCGCCCATGCCGCCAACCAGCCCATAGGTGGCGCGCTCACGGGATTGCAGCACGACATCGGCAGCAAGATTAGCCGACAAATCATGTTTGGCCACCAGCCGTTCCCGCAATTGTTCGGAAACCAGCGCCACCAGCCGTTCTGCCACGGTCGCAGGCAGGCGGGAACGGCCAACCATCGGCTCCGCAACGTCCTTGCTATCCGGGAACCGGTCCAAGGCGCGGCTGAAGACCTGTTCATCAATCTCCGCCGTGTCATTGGCCATCAGGGTGGCCACGACCTTCTCGCTGCCCCGCTCCACCAGTTCGCCCGCGACATGAGCGCTGACCTCCGGACGACGCGCCACGGCTGTCTGTTTTTCAGACGAACCGCTACGGACGATCTCCACCAGATCGGAATCCGTCAGCACAGTCGATACTTCAATGAACGGCAGCGCCACTTCCTCAACATCACGTGCCAGAGAAAGCGCGACATCATGGGGAATGGAGGCATTGCGTTTCAGGCTGTCGGCGAGCGCGACGCGGACGCGCGTCGCAACATCACGCGCCATGAGACGAACGATATCCTCCGCCAGGGCCCGTTCAGAAGCTGTGATGGCGGTTGCGGAAAACTGTGCCGCCACCTTCTCCGCCATTTCCGCACGGGTATTGGGCGAAGGGTCGGTCAGCAGCCGCTGCACATCCTGCTGGGTCAGCATATCGGACATCGGGCTTGAAGCCTCCCCGTGAACGGATCAGATGGCGCGGCATTGCAAATGCCTAACCGGGTTTCTTACCGATTAAATTTAGTGCAGGGCGGGCATAATTGCGAACGCCAAAATGAAGACACTGACCACAAGGGGGATATGATTTCCGCATTAACCGCCAATGTTTGCGACATGCAGACCTGTCTCCGGCTGGCGGCGGCGTTTTCGACGCCTTTCCTGCGCCTCCCGCTCGACCAAGCGGACACGATCAACCATGTCGATCCGTAATTCCGATAGCACTTCGAGCATCCGGTCGTCATACGCGAAAGACTCGGGGTTATTCTCCCGGAAAACGGCCAGCGCCGCATCCCTTTGCGCCAAAAGCTCCCGGATCGGCTGATGGTAAAAGCGGACCAGCGCCGTAAGCCAGCGATTGATCACCCAGTTCGGCCTTGCATGATCAATGACAAACCCATCTAACATGCGCACCACATCGCTTGCCGGATACCAGGTTTCCCCCGTCACCCAGCGATTGGTCGTAAAAAGCCGGACAGGCCGGCCCAGCCCATCCAGCGCCACGCCGACCAAATGCGACAGGGCACTATTCCCATCAAGATCGGGGGCCGGCTCCGCCGCGGCCAGCGGGGCAACCCCTTCCGGCATCCCCAGGGGTCGCAGGAATGTATGGAAATGCCCCACCTCGCCCAGGGGCTGACTGCCCACAGGATGGGCGTGAAAATAATATTGAGCATGGTGTTCGGCATCATAAACATCCGTTTCCGGATAATGCCGCATGTCGTTTTCAGGCAACCCGTTCAGAAGAAGGGTTAAAATATTGTCCTTGGTCTTTGACAATATTCTTTCACATTCAACAAGTTCACGGGCGACGGCCAATAAATCACTCAGTTGGTCATCGTCCAGCCGCGCCACGTCTTTCATAGACACCGAACCTGCTGCAAGATGGATGAATTACATACCCATCCGGTCAACCCTGTGCACAAGCCTAGCACGACCTGACCACACACGGCTGCATTCTATTTCGATTTAGGCGGGGTGGCAGTGGCCTTCTCCGCCGCGGGGTGAAGCGGTGCCGTGCGGCCGGCTGTGGGCAGGCGCGACTGATCAATGCTGGAGAAAAGCGGATGCTGGGCAGCCAGATCTTCCGTTTCCCGCGTCAGCACCCGGACAATCTCAGCCACTGCCGCATCATCGGCATCGGCACGCGCCACCAGCGTTGCCACCACGCCAATGGTGGCGACATCATTTTCCAGGCCTTTATAGAGCGCCGCTGGGACGGTTGCCACCGCCAGTTCGGGATGTTCAGCCAGCAGCGTATCCATCGCCGGGCCGGACAGTGGAACCGGCACGGCCCCACATGATGTGATTGCCTGATCAACAGCGCTGTTGGGATGGCCAACGGCCAGGAAAGCAGCATCAAGACCACCATCGCAGAGAGCCTTGACCGACTGATCCGGTCCCATCTCCTCCGCCTCGTCGTCCTTTTCCTTCAATCCGGCGGCCATGATCGCCATATCTGCCAGATTGCGCAGGGCGGAACCACGAGGGCCATGATTGACCCGCTTGCCCTTCAGGTCCGCCAGCGCAACGATACCGGCTTCCGGGCGCGCCAGCAGAACCAGGGTTTCCATATGCAGGCTTGCCACGGCCCGCAATTCACCAAAAGGACCCGCGGCGGCAAAACGCCCCTCTCCCTTATAAGCCATGCGCTGCCAGTCGGACTGGACCAGGGCCATATCCGCCTCGCCCGAGCGCAGGGCATTCAGGTTATAAACGGGGCCGGAGGTCGCCTCTACCAGACAGCGGTAACCGTGGCGCACCCGTTCCTGATTCATGATCCGGCAGATTGCCCCGGCGGCTGGATAATAAAGTCCAGTAACGGCCCCCGTGGCGATGACAAGCGGACGCCCCCGTGACGGGGCGGGGTCCGCCGCTGGTTGCTGGGCGCTGGCAGGCAACGCAATACCGGCGAGCATAAGCGGGGCGATGGCCAGGGCGACCGTCACCCGGCCAATGGATAAGCGGATTTTCCGGAAAGACAAAAGCCGTAATTCCCGTCAGCAAGGTAGAAGAAAGGCGCAGGTCACCGCCCGATGGAGCGGGGCAGCGGGTCCATGCTCACATTGGTCATGCCCTGCTGCAGCGTCCATTCCACAATCCGCCGCAGCACTGCGCCGGTCGCATTGTCCATGGCCGCGACAATATCCGTCAAGGCCGGGCTGGAGGCGGTCACCCGCGCCTCGAAAGTGTCACTGGCGACGATGTTGCGCCGTGGCATACGGACCAGCTTTGCATTGATCCTTACCACCGCTTCCGGTGCCGTCACCGTGGGATCCGCGCCAGCGTAATTGGCCTGGAAGTCGCGAAGATCGGTTTTCAAAATGAAGTCGGCACGCAGGCCTGAGCGCTCCACCCCAACCGCCACAATGCGGCGGCTATTCTCGAAGCTCTCAACCAGCAGGGTCTGCATCATGTCCGGGGCCGTATCCACCCAATTGGCCGCGGCATAATAGGTCATCCGGTTACTGGTCTCGCCCAGGGCGATGCGGGGCGTGTCGATGCCGTTATTCGCCAGTGGCGTCTCCACCAGCAATTGCCACTGCGCGCGCTCCAACCCGGCGGTGAATTCACGCGCCGGGGTCAGCATATAGAGGCGCGGCGGAGGGCCAGCATTAAACAGCCTTGCCGGGGAGCAGGCGCCCAGCGTCAGAAGACCTGTGCCGACCGCTGCCAGCACGCCCCGACGGGCGATCATCGAACCGGATCGGAGGGTCTTCATTCTGCATTCACTCCCGAGTTGCCGCCGAACAGCAGATCGGCCGGGTCACGTTCCAGACGCCGCGCAACGCGGCTCAAATTGGATGTCAGATCCTGAAGATGGATCAGAAGCTGGCTCAGATCATAAAGACCTGTGGCCGTGAAATCGCGGATCGGTTCCCGGTTTTCCTCGATCATCCCGGCAAGCGAGGCGGAGAGCTTGTTGACCTCCCGCGTTGTCTGGGCCAGTTCACGGGTGATGACACTCGCATCGGCCCCAACCTTGCCCATCGTATCATTGGTGGTGGCCAGCAGCGTGCGGGTCTGGGCGCCCAACACATCAACCTGCCGACGCAGATCGGAAATCAGCAGATTGGCATTGCGCATTGTCTGATTGGCCTCCCCGCTGGTTTCAGCCAGGTTGGCAAGCACGGTGCCGATGGCCTGCTGGTTCTCCTCATTCAGCAGGGTCGAAAGACGCGCTGACAGGTCGACCAGCTTGTCCAGCATTTCCGGAGCTTTTTGCAGCATGGAGGCAATGGCGCTGATCCGGGAGGGAATGACAGGAATATCCGATGTCTGATCCCGCAGCAGCGGCGCATCATTGCTGCCGCCGGCAATCTCGATATAAACGCCACCGGTCACGCCCACCGGCTCCAGCGAGGCGACCGCATCGGTCTTGATCGGGGTATCCTGCGGCACTTCCACCGTCACCCGCACCTGCTCCACATTCTCCGGATTGATGCGGATATCGGTGACGCTGCCCACACTGACTCCGCGATAACGCACAGGGCTGCCTTCCAGCAGGCCGGTCACGGTACCCGACATCATGATGTAATAGGGCTGCACATCCTTATCGAACTGGATTTTTGCCAGCCAGATCACGAAGAACATGACCCCGGCCGCCAGGGCCAGCACAAAGGCGCCGACCGCCGTATAGTTGGCCTTCGTTTCCATGCCTCATCCCTTCGCCGCGCTGGCCGCGCGGCCGCGCGGTCCATGGAAATAATCCCGGATCCAGGGATGATCCTGGCCCAGCAAATCATTGATCGTACCGACGACAACTTTTTTATCCACCAGCACGGCCACACGGTCGCAGATGGCATAAAGGCTGTCGAGATCGTGGGTCACCATAACGACCGTCAGACCCAGGCTTTTCTGCAGGTTGCCGATCAACTCGTCAAAAGCATTGGCGCTGATCGGGTCCAGCCCGGCCGTGGGTTCGTCCAGGAACAGGATTTCCGGGTCCATCGCCAGGGCCCGCGCCAAGCCGGCACGCTTGCGCATGCCGCCGGAAAGCTGGGATGGATATTTGACACCCGCATCGGCCGGCAGCCCCACCATGGCAACCTTGATGCGGGCAATCTCCTCAATCATCTCCCGGGGAAGGGCAGTATGCTCCTTCAACGGCACCTGGATATTCTCCAGCACGGTCAGCGAGCTGAACAGCGCCCCATCCTGGAACAGCATGCCCCAGCGGGCCTGGAGGGCGATACGCTCCCGCTCAGGGATGCGGCGCGTGTCCTTGCCCAGCACCTCCACAGTCCCCGCAGTTGGCTCCATCAGGCCGACAATTTCGCGCAGCAGAACGGACTTGCCCGTACCAGACCCGCCGACAAGACCCAGGACTTCGCCCTTCCGCACCGTCAGATCGACACCATCATGCACAATCTGTCGACCGAAGGCCGTACGCAGACCCTTGATCCGAATGACTGGGGGCTGTTGCGGGGGGACCACCGTCACATCACACCCCGAGATAAGAGAAAAGGATGGAGAAGACGGCATCAAGCACAATGACCAGGAAGATCGACAGCACGACCGACTTCGTTGTCAGCAGGCCAACCGATTCCGCGCTGCCCGTGACCCGCAGGCCCTGATAGCAACCGACCAGCGCGATGACCACGGCAAAGACCGGTGCCTTGACCATCCCCACGAACAGGGTGGAGGGGGTGACCGCGATCTGTAGCTGGCGGGTAAACTGGACAAAACCGATATCGAGATAGGAGTAGGCCATCACCGCCCCCCCCGTCAGGGCAACGATATTGGCATAGAAGGCCACCAGGGGCAGCGCGATCAACAGGGCAATCATGCGCGGCAATACCAGCAGTTCCAACGGGTCCAGGCCCAGGGTCCGCATGGCATCAATCTCCTGATTGACCTTCATCGTCCCGATCTGGGCCGTGAAGGCCGATCCCGATCGCCCGGCCACGATGATCGACGTCATCAGGATGCCGATTTCGCGCAGAACGCCGATCCCCAGCAGATTGACGACATAGATTTCGGCACCGAAACGACGAAGCTGATCCGCGCCCTGATAGGCCAAAACAATGCCGATGAGGAAAGAGAGCAGCCCGATGATCGGAAGCGAATTCAGCCCCGTCTGCTGGAGATGGAAAATGAAGGGTTTCCACCGGATACGCGAGGGTTGCAGCAGCAGGCGCCCGAGCGTGACCATGACCAGCCCGAGAAAGTTCAGCATGGACAAGACCCCATGCCAAAGGCTGACCGTTACGAAACCGAGCTGATAGAGGGCGGGAAAACGGGGGCCTTCCGGTATCTCCGGTCGCGGCTCCCCATTGGTGATACGCTGCACATCCATCAGAAGCTGGCAGAGATCGCTCCGCGCGCCGACGATGGCAACCTTGTGCCCCTGCCCCCGCAGGCGGCGGATCAGCCGGTCCAGCAACAAGGCGCCGGCGGTGTCGAGAGCCGTCATATCCGCCAGATCAAGGCAGATGGAACTGTTACGCTTGCCGGGGTCTTGAACCCTTAATTGCGGCTCCAGGCTTTGTGCCGACGCGATATCCCATCGCCCGGCAGCGGCCAGCACAAACTGGCCCTCTTCCCATGCCGATCTGATGGTTCCCGTTTGCACCCTGGCCCTATCTGCTGCGCACCGAAATGGATACGGTCGGTCCACTTGATATCACAGGCCGTGATGGGTCAATACCTGAATACCGCCAAGGAGGTAGGATGAGGCGGGCTTGAAAAGGCTTTCAACCTTTCGCTACCGCCCCGCCTTGGAAAGCTCGCTTTCATGCCACCGTGCCAGCAACAGACGCTGGATCAGCGAAAGCAACCCGAAAATCGTCATGCCCAACAGGGAAAGCAGTGTCAATGCCGCGAATAGACGGGGCATGTTCAACCGGTTCCCGGATTCAATGATGCGCCATGCGAGACCAGATGCCGTGCCCGATCCCGCCACGAATTCTGCGACCACGGCACCAATCAGCGCCAACCCGCCGGAAATTTTCATACCCGCCAGCAGATAGGGCAAGGCCGAAGGCAGTTGCAGTCGCCACAATATTTGCCAGCGGCTGGCACCATACAGGTGGAACAGATCGCGCAGATTGGGGTCCACCGCCCGCAAGCCCAGGGTCATGTTGGAGAGAATGGGGAAAAACGCGACAATCCAGGCCAGAATCAGCAAGGCCAGATTGACCCGCTCATAACCCACCCAGATCACGACGAGTGGCGCGATAGCGACAATCGGCGTTACCTGCAAGATGACGGCATAGGGATAAAGCGCCGCCGCTGCCAGCCGCGACTGGCTGAACAGCAGCGCCAGCGCGACACCGCTGACCACCGCCAGCAGGAAAGCCTGCAAGGTGATCACAAGGGTCAACCAGAGCGAGCCAAGCAACAAAGCCGCGTCACCCCAAAGGGCGGCCAGCACGGCGCTGGGCGCTGGCATCAGATAAGGCGGCACTTCCCAATACCGGATCGCCCCTTCCCAGGCGCCCAGCAAGATCAACCCGAAAAGCGGCGGGAGCAGCCAAAGGCCGGAACGCTGGATCAATTCCTTCATCCCGCCCCTCTGCCGGTATTGCTGGCCGGTGCCATGGCTGTTTCCAGCAAGGCTGACACGGCCCGGCACTGCGCGCCATAAAGGGTGCCGGTGCGGGTCGCCAGATCGCGCTCCGGCGGCAGATCGACCATCATTTCGCCAACGATACGACCTGGCCGCGGGCCCATCACCGCAATGCGGCTGGACAGGTACACGCTCTCAAAAACACTATGGGTGACGAACAGGACGGTGAAACCGCCATGCCGCCAGAGCGCCAGCAGATCATCGTTCAACTTCAAACGGGTGATCTCATCCAGAGCAGCGAAAGGTTCGTCCAGCAACAACAGGCCAGGCCGCGTCACCAAGGCCCGCGCCAGGGCGGCCCGCATCTTCATCCCGCCGGACAGTTCGCGCGGATAGGCATCGGCAAAATCGGACAGACCGACTTTTTCCAGCTCTGCCAACGCCCTGCTATCACCTTCCGCCCGTCCAACACCCGCCAGGTCCAGTGGCAAGCGGACATTGGCGCGGATCGTGGCCCAGGGCATCAATGTTGGTTCCTGAAAGACGAAACCGATATCGCCACGTGCGGCTGGCCGGGTCCATTCAACCTGCCCTGAGGTGGGGGACAAAAGACCGGCCACCAGACGCAGGACCGTGCTTTTGCCACAACCAGACGGCCCCAGCAGGGACAGGAACTCTCCCGCTGCGACCGTCAGATCAACCCCCGCCAGGGCCCTGGTGCCATTAGGGTAGGACAGCGTGACGGCATCCAGTCTCAGAAGGGGATCAGCACTCACGGCTTCAACGCCAGTCCCTGTCCGTCCCCAACGAAGCGAAAATCCACGCCCCGCCGCCAATCCAGATCTGCCGGATAAATCCCCAAATTTTTCATTTCATTCGTGAAATCTTCCCAGCGGTCAGCATCCATTGTGCCAACGCCGCGGCTTTCGGCATCCCCACCCAGGACCAACCCGTAATCGATCATCTTCTGGCGGGCATAGGCCAGCGTGGCATCATCAATATCCGGGTTCTGTTTTTTGATCAGGGCATGGGCCGGCGCCGGATCGCCCGTCAGATAGGCGTACCAGCCTTCTATGCTGGCCTCGACAAAGGCCTTAACCACCGCCTCCCGCTTTTCCAGCGTATCCCGCCGCACCATGATCAGGGCGGAATAAGAACCATAGCCGTAATCAGCCAGCAGAAATGTCTGCGGCTTCACGCCCGCCTTTTCGGCGGTGAAAGGTTCAGACGTGATATAGCCCTGTTGAATGGCCTTTTTATCAACAAGGAAGGGCGCGATATTGAAGCTGTATTTCCGGATCTGATTATCCGTAAAACCATAGCGCGATGCCAGCCAGCGCCAGATGGTATTCACGGAGGGATCACCGATATGGATCGGCTTTCCTTTCATATCCGCCAGATTTTTGACGTCGTCGCGAGGATGCGTCATCAGCATCCAGGGGTCTTTCTGGAACAGGGCGGCCACAGTGACGACGGGCGCACCAATCTGCACCAGATTAAGCGGGAAAAAGCCGCTGGACCCCATCGCCCCGTCAATGGCACCCGCCGCCAGCAGGCGCTGCGGCTCAACCCCCGTGCCACCGGGGCGGATTTCCACCGTCAGCCCCCGTTTGGCATAAAGGCCGGTGGCCAGCGCCTGATAAAATCCGCCCTGTTCTGCCTGCGCCACCCAGTCGGTCATGAAGACGAATTTCTCGGCCGCCCGAACAGGCAGCACCGAGAGCGTGGCGGCGATCAGGCCAGCGAGCAGAACAGGCAGGCGGAGAGCGGACATGGTTCGACATTCCCTAAACGAACGCAAGCCGGGCGATGCTACCCGCCGCCGCTGCGTCTGTCACCCCAACGACTTGAAACGGATGAATTCCAGGCCCACGGCATCGCAATCTGGATAGACATCCGGCTTTTCGGTGCTGATCCGGGCACCAATCACCATTTCGTAACCGAGACAAAGCTGAAGGATCTGCTCCACCAGCGTTTCCTGCAGGTTCCAGTGACGGCTCATGGCCAGGGTCGTGATACCCCGGCGCAGGGCGTCATAATCCAGCACCTCGTCAATCTCGTCCCGGGTCAGGGTGAGAGGACGCAGGAACAGTTCCGCATTGATAATAATCCGCTGCGGCGCCGCCTTCTCGAAATCGTGAATGCCGATCGAGGTCGGGATGGAGAGGTTCCGCAGATAGATCACCCTTGACTCGCCCATGGCTGAGATGAGCTTCAGGCGAGCCTCGTCAAGCGCAGGCGCGAACATTAATTTTCTCCTCGAACAACATACATCACGTCACGTTTACTGGGCAGCAGATGCTGCCCGCCATCCACCACCAGCAGATCGCTGGCATAGCCGGGAACAGCGGCGATGAACAGGATGGCATTGGCGATATCGTCGGGGGTGGAGCCCCGGCCCAGCGGCGCCAGACGATGGGCACGCTGAAACTCCTCTTCCGTCTGGTCGGCCGATGGTAAGGTCAGGCCCGGTGCCACCCCATGCACCCGAACCCGCCCTTCCAGAGCACAGGCCATCACCTGGGTCGCCGCGTTCAAGCCCGCCTTGCTGATCGTATAGCTGAAAAAATCCGGGTTCAGGTTGACCACCTTCTGATCCAACAGATTGATGACCACAGGATCATCCCGCCTGTCGCAGCAGGCGGCGAAAGACTGGGCCAGCAGGATCGGCGCTTTCAGGTTAACCGCCAGCAGCCGGTCCAGACCATCAGGCGTCATATCCTCCATCCGGTCATATTCGAACAGGCTGGCATTGTTGACCAGCAGACGGGGGGGGCCAAGCGCACGGGCCAATCGTTCCGGTAGCGACGCGGTTTCGGCAGCGTCTGCCAGTTCTGCCTTCAAGGCGACGGCGCAACCCCCCAGCGCTTGCAGGGCGCGCACTGTCTCCTCAGCCTCGCCAGCCGCGCTGTTATAATGGACGCCGACATCCCAGCCAGCCTTCACCAGCCGTTCGGCAATGTGCCGGCCCATGCGCTTGGCCGCACCCGTCACCAATGCCACAGGCCGCTTCGGCTGCATCGCCCCCGTCTCTCCCACCATTCGCCAGATCGGTTTTCATCGCCCTCTCTATCCGATCATCGCCATAAACGCCATGGCTGGCGGCTTTGCCCTGGCGCATTCCCCCCTTGCCGCGCCCCCATCGCGTCTGCCTATACTGACGAAGCTGCAACAACGCGGAGGGTCGCGGGCGTAGCACCATCATGGATCGGATTGCCTGCCCGGCTGACAGCCGGTGGCAGCCGGGCCGCCAACCCGCGGCGTTAACATGAGTACATTGGAAGATTTCATCCGTGCCCGGCATATCACCGAGGTGGAATGTCTGGTCCCCGATCTGTCCGGTATTGCCCGGGGCAAGATCGTCCCGGCAGACAAGTTCCTGCGTATCATGCGGGATCGCGGGCTGCGCCTGCCGGAATCCATTTTCATCCAGACCGTGACCGGTGAATATCCGGAGGATGAGGATGTAACGTCGGTGGAGAATTGGGATGTCTATATGGCGCCTGATCCCCAGACGATCCGCGTTGTGCCCTGGTATACGGAACCAACGGCGCAGGTGATCTGCGACTGTTTTTACGCCGATGGTTCCATCGTCGATATCTCCCCCCGGTCGGTGCTGAAGCGCGTCCTGAAATTGTACGAGGATCGCGGCTGGAAGCCCATCGTAGCGCCGGAGCTGGAATTCTTCCTGGTCGCGGTGAATAAGGACCCCGATTATCCGCTGGTACCCCCGATCGGTCGATCCGGCCGGCAGGAAAGCGGGCGGCAGGCCTATGGCATCGACGCCGTGAACGAGTTCGATCCGATCTTCGAGGATGTCTATGATTTCTGCGAAAAGCAGGAGATCGACGTCGATACGATGAGCCATGAGGCCGGCGCCGCGCAGATTGAAATCAATTTCAACCACGGTGATGCGCTGGAACTGGCCGATCAGGTCTTCCTGTTCAAGCGCACGGTGCGCGAGGCGGCGATCCGGCATCAGGTCTATGCCACGTTCATGGCCAAGCCGATGCAGAATGAGCCCGGCAGCGCCATGCATGTCCATCAATCGCTGGTGGATATCCAGACGGGGCAGAATCTGTTCAGCACAAGCGACGGCGCCGACACGCCCATGTTCATGAGCTTCATTGCCGGGCTGCAGAAGTTCCTGCCCTATGCGATGCCGCTGCTGGCCCCGAACGTCAATTCCTACCGCCGGCTGGTCCAGGGGTCGGATGCCCCGATCAATGTCCATTGGGGGCGGGACAATCGCACCACCGGTTTCCGGGTTCCCGTCAGCCCGCCGGAAGCGCGCCGGGTGGAAAACCGCGTCGCCGGGGCCGATGCCAACCCCTATCTCGCTCTTGCGGCTTCGCTGGCCTGCGGCTATCTCGGCATCGCCCAGGGGCTGGAGCCGAGTGACCCGGTGAAAGGCTCCGCCCATCGTCTGGCCTTCTCCCTGCCCCGCCATCAGGGCGACGCGCTGTCCAAATTCAATAGCTGCAAGCCGTTGAAGGAAGTGTTGGGCGACCGGTTCGTTTCTGCCGTCGGCTATGTCAAGCAGGCAGAATATGATGCCTACCAGCGGGTGATCAGTTCCTGGGAGCGGGAGAACCTGCTGCTGAACGTGTGAGCCTGGCCAGACGTGTCAAGGCGGCACGCCTGGTCGCATCAAACCGTTCTGCCACTGCTCCGTGGGACAGTGGCGGAACGGTTTGGGGAGAAGATGAGTTTATGGCATTGCCCCCACGGGAATCCGGCATAGGGCGCCGTTCTCGGGCCGGCCTATGCTGACGGGTGCTTCGTTGATGCAAAGGGAGGGTGTGCCATGCCTTTTCTCATCCGCTTCATGCTGCGCCATGCGGCCCTGGGTTTTCTGCTGGGGATTATGGGTGCAGGTGCCGCCATCGCCGCTGATTTCGCTGGACTGCGCAGTTTGGCCGCCTTGTCGGATATGGGCTGGGTTGGGTTATCGGCCTTCGCCTTCCTGACTGGCTTGACCATTGGCGGGCTGCAGATCGGCTTTGCCGTGATGCTGCTGCCTTATGATGATGCGCCACCCTCTGGTGGTAAACCGAGGCGCATCATCCCAGTGCCGCAACTGAAGCCGATACCCGTCAGGGTGCCGCGCCCAGGCGCTTAAACTGCATAGGTGGAGAAGCGATATTCGCTGTGGGAGCGAAAGGTTTGCCCCGGCCGCAGAAGCGTGGACGGAAATTCAGGCCGGTTGGGACTATCCTGGAAATGCTGGGGTTCCAGGCAGAAGCCGCAATGCGGCCTGTAAGGCACACCATTCCGGCCCGGCATATCAACAGAGTTGGCCGTAAAGAACTGCACACCTGGCTCCGTCGTCCATAATTCCAGGACACGGCCGCTTTGCGGCTCCAAAACCCGCGCGGCTTGGCGCAAATCACCAGATCGGCCCCGGATCACGAAGCAATGGTCATAGCCATTGCCGATACGCATCTGCTCTTCTGATGAGCCAATGTCCCGACCGATGGGTTTCGGCACCCGAAAATCCAGCGCCGTGCCCGCGACCGGTCTTATCTCCCCCGTCACCAGCTTATCGGGACCAAAAGCGGTGAAACCATCCGCCTCCACCCGCAGCAAATGATCGTGGACTGGCCTTGAATGGTCATAACCCAGGTTGAAATAGCCATGATGGGTCGGGTTCAGGACCGTGGGGGCACTGGTGGTGGCCTCGATTGTCAGGGCCAACCTGTCATCATCCGTCAGGCAATAGGTGACCTGGATGGAAAGGGTGCCGGGGAACCCCTGGTCACCATCAGCGCTTATCAGGGAGAAGCGCACGGCCGGCCCGGCCTTGTTATCAGCGGCCTCGCCCTGCCAGTTCCGCTTGGCGAAACCCACGGGGCCCCCATGGGAGCTATGGCGACTGCTGCCGGTTTCCAGTTGCACCATCCGCCCGTCCAGCGGAAAGCGGCCATTGGCGATACGGCCGGCATAGCGTCCAACCAGGGTTCCGAAATTCCGCGACCGCGTCCGGTAGGCTTCAAAATCATCCAGACCGAGAACGACCTCCCCGTGACGACCGGCACGGTCGGGCATATGCAGGGAAGTGACCGCCGCCCCATATGTCATGACGGCGGCACTGCTGCCGCGGCGGTTCGTCAGGGTAAAGCGGTAGACAGGGTCGCCATCCGGCATGCGCCCCCATTCCTCACGCCGCACCTGTCCGGCGGACGATGGCGGCAGAGTCTGGCAGCCGGCAAGCGCGGTACAGCCCAGAAGGAATAAACGACGGTTGAGAATGGAGCCCGGCATCAGCACCCCGGAAAGGCAGGGTGCGGCGGGACTAAGATGCCCGCCGCACCCTTAACATTACATCTTGTATCGAGCACCCAGGAAGAACTGGCGACCGGTATGGTGATAGACATAGGTGCTGTTCCGCACCCCATCCAGTTCACCATGATATTGACGGTTCGCCTCATCGGTGAGGTTGAGCGCTTCCAGCGTGATGGTGAAATTCTCCGTCACATTATAGGAGGCAGAGGCATCAATCGTCGTGGTCGCGGATTTACCATTGGCGACGATGCCACGGGTGCCGGCATTGGCCGCCGGAACCTGCTGGAAGTAACCGGAACGGTAAGCAGCGGAAACACGGGCGTTCCACTTCTCCCCATCATCATAATAAAGCGTCGCGTTCCAGGCATTGGGCGACAGGTTGACAAGATCCGCGGTCACGAAGGTGGCGCAGGCCGCATTCGGGCAGTAGTCGATCTTGGATGACACATGGGTGTAGTTAACCTGCAGGCCCAGATTGGATAACAGGTCCGGCAGGAAAGTCAGCGGCTGCTGATAGCTGATTTCAAACCCTTTCAGCGGGCCGCCCGGCGTGTTGGTGGGTGTGCTGAAAACATATTCCAGGTTCGGGTCACGTCCGCCACCGGCCGGGAAGGCTGTGGGGTTGAGCGCCGTCAACTGGGCATACGTCATCACCTGCTGCGTCGTCTGAACGAAGGTGGAGATATCCTTGTAGAAATAAGCGAAGGAGATCAGCGATTCCTTGGCGAAATACCATTCCACAGAGGCGTCGAAAGTGTTGGCCCGGTAGGGCTCCAGATTAATGTTCCCCAACGATGCGCTGGGGTTGGGTGCACTCAGCGCCGACAGGGTGAAGACGGGGATCAGGTTGGAGACCGGCGGACGAGACATCACCTTCGCCGCAGCAGCGCGCAGCACCAGATCATCCACCGGCTCCAGCGACAGGTTGATGGAGGGCAGCGTGTCCTTATAGGAGTTCTTGCCCGTGGCAGCGGTCGCCACGCCGGCAACGGCGGAGTAGCCGGTTGCTGTCACGTCCGTATCAACACGGCGAACGCCGACATTACCCCGGAAAGGCATGTCGCCCAGCGAAATGTCCCAGTCCGCCTGGACGTAGAAGCCCAGCGATTCCTCTTTCACATTGCGCCAGTTGGCGAGGGTGGACGTGTTTTCCAGCCCCTGAAGGCGGAAATCACCCCCCGGTACGCCGGTATCGCAGTTGCAGTTGAAATTATAGAGGCGGGCAAATGCTTCCAGATCCGGCACCAGCCACGAGGTCGGCGTGCCATCGGGCAGGTTAAGCCCCTTGCCGAACCCTTTCAGCAGCGTCGTGATGCTGGCAAGGCTGGTGCCTGCGGGCAGTGCGGGCGCGACATTGGAAGTGGCCGAAGGACGCGAATAGGCCGAGGTGTCGGACTTGAAGCGCTTCCAGTTCACGCCAGCCTTCAGGGTCAGCGCATCGGTGGCATCCCACTCGAAACCGCCCTGCGCGGTGTCATAGATATTGACCTGATAATTGGGATTCATCCGGATTTCCGAACGCGGAACCGCGCCGGTCGGCCCCACAATCGTCCAGGCTGCCGGATCGGTAACGTCGAAACCGTAGGAAATCAGCGGCAGGTTACGGTTGTTCCGGAAGTCCCAGCTATAGCCATCCGTATTCTGGCGATCCATCAGCACCGTGGTCTGGATCGGGTTTGCAAAATCAGACTTGGCGCGGCCGCCCGTGGCACTGGCACGGAAAGCCTCGGAGAATTCATGCTCCACATTCAGCGTATATTGCTGGAATTCCGTCGTCAGCTTATCGAAACGCTGTTCGGAGCGGATATCCATGTCGTCAAGCACGGCATAGACCATTTCCCCGGTACGCGGATCGACCTCAGCCGAAACGATATCCACCTGCGGCTTGCCGCCCTGGGAGGCATTGCGGCTCAAGGACCAAGCCTCCAGGAAGTTTTCCTGGCGGGTATTATTCAGCTTGGAATAAAGCGCATCGAACGTGACGGTCGTGTTGCCTTCCGCCGGGCGCGCCTGAAGCGACAGCGTGGCGCCGGTGCGTTCCTGGTCGTGAACCAGGCGGCCATAGCGCGGGATACGCGGATGGAAGATGCCGCCGGCAGCCGCCGCCCCACCGGGCAGGGCAGCAGGGTTCTGGAAGCCGTTATCGCCATTGGCCGGGCCCCAGCGAACCGAACTGAACCCTTCTTCCAGCAGATCGCGCTCCGAATAGGCGACGGAAAGCAGCGCCCCGATCTGGTTATCCAGCCAGGTGTTGGACAGCAAGACAGCGCCGCGCGGGTTCGCCTTCTTCGACAGGTCATTATAACCGATCTGACCGGACGCGGCGGCAGTGAAACCGTCGAAATCAAACGGGCGGGAGGTGCGCAGATCGACTGTAGCGCCGAGAGAGCCCTCCTCCACTTCCGCCGAAGCGGTCTTGCGCACAGTGATGTTATTGAAGAGTTCAGAGGCAAAGACATTGAAGTCGAAACCACGGCCCCGGTTAGTGCCGCCGGAACTGTCCGTCGCGCCCGTCGTGGCTTGCGCCTCAATCCCGTTGATGCGGGTACGGGTGAATTCCGATGAAAGCCCGCGCACGGTCAGCGACCGCCCCTCGCCAGCGTCCCTGTCAATCGACACACCGGGAATACGCTGGATGGATTCCGCCAGATTGGTATCGGGGAAATCCGCGATGTCCTCAGCGGAAATCGCATCGACAACACCGGCAGCGTTGCGCTTGATGTTCAGCGCGTTGGCAAGGCTGGCACGGAAACCGGTGACAACAATTTCTTCCAGGCTCTCCGTCGCAGCGGTTTCCTGCGCCTGCGCAAGACCTGCCCCCAAGGTCAAAGCGGTAATAGAGGCACCAAAAGCCAATAAGCGCCGGGCGCGGCTAAAATTCCGGGACATATGTTTCCTCCTCCAAAGGTTGCTTTTCAGGGGTTGACCCCCTTTTCAAGCTTTCCCCGCGGCTCGCGGGCATCGGCTTCGCACAAGTTTTGTCTGGCGATTGCCACCGGTGTCATGCAAAACTAAGCCCGGATGTCGATCTGCGCAAGCGCTTTACCGCGACAAACCGCCGCGCTTGCGGATTTTCCCGAACATTCCTGTCCGGGCGCGACTTTCTGGTCACTCTTCAGGGTTAGGACCACAGCACCGAGATGGAATGAACGGCACCAAAGATGGCGCCCGGCGCCGGATAAAATGAATAGGGGACGGAAATGTCTTTGAAAAACAACCTATTGGCAGCGACTGCCTGTATCGCCATGGTCATCTCCGGGCCGGCACTCGCCCAGCAACCAGAAGACGGATTGCTTTTCCGCTTCTCCGCAGACCAGAACCTGACCGCTGATTATGCCGGCGGCCAGGCAGAACCAACCTTCGCCGACAAGGTGAAGATCATTGGCCGGGGCGGGGTGGCAGGCGGCTATCTGCAGGCACCGGACGATCAGGTGCTGGCTTGGTCCGCCCCCGGCAATATCCAGGCCCAGCGCGGCACCCTCTCCTTCTTCTGGCGCGCGCGCTATCCCCTGGGCAGCACGGAATTCCCGCTTTTCCGGGTGGCGTATGCCAATCATTCAAGCTGGGACATGGTCTTCCTGCGGATTGATTGGAACGGCCACGGTTTTGACGCTTTCGTGACCGATGCCAATCTGGCCCGGGTGCGGGTTTCCTGGAAGGCACCCGCCATTCCCGCACCGGACGCCTGGACCCATATCGCGTTCGCCTGGGATGAGGCGGCAGGCATACAGCTCTATATCAACGGCACCTTGGCGGAACGGAAGGACCAGCCGGCGACATTGGATGCCGGGCTGGACCAGTTCGGGCCGCATAGCCGGATCATCGCGCCGATCCAGGTGCAAAGCCGGTACAATTTCCTGCGCGGCGGCGATCTGGATGAAATCCGGATTTATGATCATGCTTTGGCGCCGGATGCTGTGGCTACATTGGCCCGTGCACAAGAACCCAGAATCACAAAACCCGAACCGGACTGGCAGCAGCCCTGGGCCCTCCGCCTGGGTTTCGGGCCGAAAGACCCGGCCCCGCCCTATCTGGCCAGCAGCCATACGCGCATCCGCAAAGTGGAAATCAAGGACCAGCGCGACATCGCTCAGCGTATGTGGAAGGGAAATGACGGCATCCGGGAGACAACCTGGCCCGGGGTCTATAATCGCTCCCGCCTGCCCGGCCGGACCGATTATTTCATCCTGCCCGACTGGAATGTCTATTCAGCGGGTGGCAAGGAAGGAACATGGTTCCTCCCTGATGAGCCGTGGAACCGTGTGGAAATCCAGGGGGCGGCACATGGACGGCTTTCCGTGCTGCGCGGCGCCACGGTGCCAGAAGCAAAAGAGCCGGTGACGGCCCCTGCCACGGAACTGGCCCGCCGCCGCGAGGGCACGGAGCGCAGCACCACCCAACTGGCCAAGGATGAACAAGGCGGCGCCGTCCGCTTCACCAACGATGCCCAGGAGGTGCCGATCCAGGAGATCGGGGTCTATCATGTCGGCCCCGGCAAGGCGCCGGAGGCGGGCAACGCTTACAGTTTCACCGTGCGCGCCGAGGCCGAACCCGACTATCCCGCCATTGCCCATATTTCCCGTTTCATCGACGGTCGCTATCCGGCTGCGGAACGCGCGCTGGCCGTAGCGCTGCCCAAGGGGGGGCCGATGGAACCCCGCACCGTGCCGGCCACGACCAGCCAAAGGCCGCTGGTCCATATAGCCATTCCCATGGATTTCCGCCGCCAGGGGCCGGGCAAAGCCCTGCGGCGCGGCACCACCCAGGGCTATGAGAATGCCGGTGGCCTGGATGGGGTTGAACTGACCATCCCGGCTCTGAACCTGCCGGCCACGCATAAGGGGCTGATCCCGCTGAATATCCGGATCAAGGACCCGCTAACCCCCGAGCGGGACTTGGCAGATGTGAATGTCGCCGTCAAACCGGGAGAAGCGCGAACCCTCTGGTTGGACACGCGCGACCGCATCCTGCCGCCGGATGGCAGCGTCTATCTGACCATCGCCACCGTGGCCCCGGGCTTCGGCCTTGCCAGCCTGGATGGAATGGATGTGCGGCTGCTGTTCAAAAGCCGGGAAGAGGCACTGGCCGAACATGTGGCCGACCGGTTTGAACAGGTCCGCGATAATTACGGCTTCCTGGTGGAAGAACGGCAGAGCACACGGGAACTGGGCCTGTTCAACCGCTTCTATGAAGACCTGACCGACCTGCTGCGCGCTGACCCAACCCATAAGGGCGCACTGGCCTATTGGTCGGAATGGAACCCGCAACAACCCTTGCCGGCGGTGCAGATTGAACCCGCCCCGGCTGGCGTCCCGGCCTGGGCGTGGGGACAGACCCAGTATCTGGCACAGGTTCGTGACTTTGTGCATTGGTGGATCGACCACCGGCAGGTGGATGGTGAATTTGGCGGCGGCCTGTCGGACGACACGGATCTGACCAACCAGTGGCCGGGCCTGGCCCTGATGGGGGTGACGCCGGACAAGATCAACACGTCCCTGTCGGAGATGATTGAGGCGATCTATGCCAACGGCATGTTCACCAAGGGGCTGGGCACCATCGTCACCGACGAATTGCATGTTTATGAGGAAGGCATCAACGCCATCAGCCAGTCCGCCTACATGAATTGGGGCGACCCGCTGACGATGGAACGGTTGATGGAAACAGCCATCAATTACAGCCGCCTGACAGAGGTGAATCCAAAGGGCAACCGGCTGCTGGTCAGCAATTATTTCGGTGGCGACCGCATCGTGCGGGAGACACCCTGGCAATGGTCGAAGCCTTACTCCTATATGATCTTCCATCCCGGCGTGCTGCTGGTGGATTATAACGGCTCCCCCGCGCTGAAAAAGCTGCTGCTGGAACTGGCGGATGGTTATCTGGCCCATGGCAAGCAGGATGCGCAGGGGCGATGGGATTTCCCGTCGGAAATCAACTGGCCGGACGGCGCCACCCGCGGCACGGCCGGTCCGGAACAGACCAACCTGCTGATGTGGGCGGCATGGCGCTGGACAGGCGACGAGAAATATCTGCGACCGCTCGACCATGTTCTGCGCCGCAGCGGCCTGGGCGGGCTATCCGGCATCGTCAACAGCGATCTGGCCCTGGACTTGAAGCGGCCAGACTTGCGCACTCCCCTGGTAACCGCCGCCGGCCAGCGCGACGCCAACCCCTTCACCCTGCATACGGCCTGGACCGCCACGGGTGATAAGCGTTACCTGGAACAGCAATATGACCAGCAGCGGCGCTGGGCGACGTGGCGCTGGTCGATGATGACGGAAGACCATTGGTGGGTCGACCGGGTGGAGTTGCCGGCGCAGGAGCTGCAGCGCCAGCGTATGGGCGGGGTCGCCCTGTGGCGCAACGCCATCGTGCGGGGGCATCGCATAAGCTGGCAATTCGCCCAGCCTGACGACGCCACCAAACTGGCGATCCTGGTGCGGGAGCCGACGCGCACCGGCTTCCGCGTCATTGCCTATAACCTGTCTGATGCCCCGATTACCGCCACCATCCAGGGCGGCGATGTGGCAAAGGGGAACTGGCGGCTGAGCCAGGGGATCGACACGAACGGTGACGACAAGGCCGACACGAGTATCGATACCCGGACCATCCGCTTCGGCGACGGGATTGGAACTGACGTTCAGTTCGCCCCCCGGCAAACCAAAGTGCTGGAATTCACCCTTGCCGGTGAGGAGATCGAGACACGTAACCGTCCCGATATCGCCATTGCCAGCCGCGACCTGTCTTGGGATCGCCAGGGATTGAAGGTGAAGGTGCATTCCCTGGGCAGCCAGCCCACGCCCACCGGACGGGCACGGCTTCTGGATGCCGATGGCAAGGTTCTGGCCGAAGCCCCCATTCCTGCCCTGGCCGCCCCCAATGACCTGCTGGCGAAAACCGCTGACATCCTGATCCCGGTCGGGAAAGGACAGCAGGGCGTGCGGGTGGAACTGGTGCTTGATGGCGATCCGGTGGAGATCACCGATACCAATAATCAGGCCCAGGTCCCGCAACGGCCCTGACAGCAAAGCGGCCGCCGGTGAAGGTCCGGCGGCCGCACCGATCATGAAGGGCGGCTCCCTTCCGGGCCGCCCTTCGCCTTAACGATTACCCACCAGCGTCCGGATCAGGTCACCCATATTGCGAACATAGGTGCGGGTGGAAATGCCCTGGACAGGAAAGTCAGTCACATAAGGGGAGGTGTCGGACAGGTCACCGACATTGGTGGTGCGATATTCACCCCCCACCGGGGTTTCCGGACCATCGCCCTTATAGGGATTGGTGGTGAAGGTCAGCGGTGCCGGCCAGTAGCCAGCGTCATTCAGCGTGGTCAGAATATCGGACACGGCGGCATCAACGGGGGCCTTTTCCGCAGCCGGTTTGGCCATATCGGCTACACTGACATCCCGAAGGCTGAAATAGGCCGGCAGCTTATACGTCCCGGCCTTGGCCAGGAGGGGGGAGTTGCGTGCCAGTTCCGCCGGATCCAGCGTCAGGGCCGCCGCATAGGCCTTGCGCAACCCATCAACATCGATGGCCCGGAAGGACTGATAATGGATAATCACATCCTTGGGATTCTGGTTGGTGTAATAGCTGCCGTTGACGACATTCGAGCCACGGCGATGCAGGAATAGGGGCCTGCCGGTACCGATCTCAATAAAGGTCGGGTGGCTGTCGCGCCCTTTGACCATGTCAGCCGGCGCCCGCACACTGTCCAGCCAGTCAATCGCCTCTTCCACCCGCGCCAGATATTTACGATCACCGGTCAGTTGGTAAAAGCTGATCAGCGCCCGGATGTTGCTGGCCGTGGTGTGGGTGGCCAGGGCTTCCGGCTCGTAAGTGCGCGCGCCAACCGGCTTCAGCGTCTTCACATCATGTTGCAGCCCCCAGCCGGCCTGCGGTTTTGGCTGCTGGGTGGCGATGAAAATATCCATTCCGCGCCGGATAGCGGCGGGCAACCGCTCATCCCCCAGGGTCTGGTAGGCGAAAATCAGAAATTCCAGGTTTTCACCGATCACATCATCGTTGAAGGTGACATGGCCGGTATAATCGGGCCGCCCGTGCAGGCCGCCATGATCGACATGGGGAAAACGCTGGGGCCATCCCCCATTGGGAAGCTGCGCATCCAGCATGAACTGGATCACCTTCTCCAGCGGGGCGCGATAGGTCTCGTCCCGCTTTTCCAGATAAAGCCGCAGCAGAAGTTGCGCCGCTTCGGATGTGCCAGCATCGTCGAATGTCGCATTGCCGTAGTAATGCTGGAACTCTTCCATCCGCCAGGCATTGCGGCCATAGGTTTCATACCAGCGCTTTTCCGCCGCAGGCCCTGCGGTGTCGATCAGATAATTCCAGCCACCGCCGGGCAATTGCCCGCGCACCAGCGCGTCGACCGCCTGGCGCGCTGCGTCGTAATAATATTCATCCCCCGTTGCGCGATAAGCGTCCAAAAACAGATGCCCCATCGTGGGCGTACCCGGCGGCTGTACCCAGATCATTGTGGGCGAGGCCTCCATCTCACCCCAGCGGCGGGACAGGTCGGGCAGGTAGGTCCAGACATAGCCGCCCTGAACGGCCGCCTTCTCCACCATGAAACGGGTCGCCCGCTTCATGGTGTCCAGGATCGTCTGCTTTTCCGGCACCTGGGCAACCATTGTAGTGGTCGCCGCCGAGGGCTCGCGCGCGGCGGATGGGATTGCGGGAAAAAGAAAATAGAGGGCGCAGGCGGACAAAAGCGCGCGGCGCAGCGCGGACCGGTTCATCATGAAATCTCCAGACGTTTCCCATAGGGGCGGCTCTGCCGGCCACCTCCCGCCTGAAGATAACCATAAATGACACCGGTTTCCTATCCCCTATAAAGCCTCAAGGCTGTGGGATCGCCGGGTCAGATCTCAACATGCCCCCCCAGTTCCACCACGCGGTTCACGGGCAACTGGAAGAAATCTGCCGTGCGCGTCGCGCTGCGCGACAGGAAGGAAAACAGGTGCCCGCGCCAAGGCGCCATGCCGCTATCGGCACCAGGAACAACCGTCTCCCGCGTCAGGAAGTAGGAAAAGCGCATGGGTTCATAATCAAAGCCCAGGTCAGCCCGCCGGGCATTCGCCAATGCCTTCGGCACATCCGGGTCTTCCATGAAACCATAGCGAACGATGACACGGAAAATATCCTCCCGCAGGGCTTCAGCGGTAATGCGCTGATCCGCCGGCACGCGCGGCACGGCCTCAACCTTGACGGTCAGCAACACCACCCGCTCATGCAGGACATGATTATGTTTGAGATTATGCAGCAGGGCGAGCGGCACACCCTCCGTTTCCGCCGTCAGGAAGACGGCCGTGCCGGGCACCCGGCTCACCCGCTCCGACAGGCTGCCCAGAAACTCGACCACCGGCAGCGCATTCTCCCGCAGCTTGGCCTGCACCAGCAGCCTTCCCTGCTTCCAGGTGGTCATGACGAGGAAGGCAGCGATGCCCGCCGCCAGGGGGAACCAGCCGCCATGGGTGATCTTGGTTGCCGTTGCCATGAAATAGGCAATGTCGACGCAAAGAAGCAGGATAACCAAACCCCAGGCCCATATCCCCCGCCAGCCCCAATGGTTGAAGGCCAGCATGGAAACCAGGGTCGTGGTGATCAGCATCGTCCCCGTCACGGCGACGCCATAGGCCGCTGCCAGATTCATGGAATTGCCAAAGCCGATGACCAGCGCCACCACCGCCACCATCAGCGCCCAGTTCACGAACGGGATATAGATCTGGCCGATCTCCCGTTCTGATGTGTGGATAATCTCCATCCGGGGCAGATAACCCAACTGGATCGCCTGACGGGTGACCGAGAACGCACCGGAAATCACCGCCTGACTGGCGATGATGGTCGCCGCCGTCGCCAGAACAACCAGGGGCAAGGCGGCCCAGGTGGGGCCCATGAGGAAAAAGGGATTCACCGCTGCTTCCGGGCGTGTCAGCAACATGGCACCCTGGCCGAAATAATTCAGGATCAAGGCCGGCCAGACCAGTAGATACCAGGCAAGCCGGATCGGCAGCCGGCCGAAATGGCCCATATCGGCATAAAGTGCTTCCGCACCCGTCACCGCCAGCACCACGGATCCCAGCGCCAGAAAGCCGATCCAGCCATCATTGGCGATGAACATGATCGCCCAATGCGGGCTCAGCGCTGCCAGAACGCCGGGGGCCTGGCCGATATTGCTGATCCCCAAGACCGCCAGCAACACGAACCAGACGATCATGATGGTGCCGAACAGCCCCCCTACGGCCGCCGAGCCTTTGGATTGTACCGTGAACAGCAGCACCAGGATGGCAATGGCCAGCGGAACCGCCCATTGCGCCAGTTCCGGTGCCGCCACCTGCAGCCCTTCCACCGCGCTTAATACCGAAATGGCGGGGGTGATCGCACTGTCCCCATAAAACAAGGCGGCCGCGAACACACCCAAGCTGCCAGCAATTGTCAACAGCTTCGGTCTATTGGCCAGGGTCCGTTGCAGCAGGGCCAGCATGGCGAAACTGCTGCCCTCGCCATCATTATCGGCGCGCATAATGATGGCGACATATTTCAGCGATACGACCAGCAGAACTGTCCAGAACACCAGGGACAGGACACCCAGCACATGCAGCCGGTCCACCGGCAATGGATGCGGGCCCGCGAAAACCTCTTTCATCGCGTAAAGCGGGCTGGTGCCGATATCGCCAAACACCACGCCAATTGCAGAAATGAACAGCATCCCGAAGGAGGATTGCCGTACCGGATGCCCCGCCGCCGAAGCCGCGCTTGCCATTATGCCTTGTCCCCCAGGGAATGACGCTTTTGACGCTAACCAATCATGCTGCGGTGCGCAAGCAGGCCTGTCGGTGCGGATTTGCCCTTCAATGCCGGAAAGCGGAATGGTTTACGCCGGCAAAGGGCATTTCAGCATTGCATTCATGGCACCTCCCACCCCAGAATAGTGACCAACCAGGACAAAATAACCAAGTGCGGATCCAACTGTCCCGCACCCCTGGAAAAATGGAAATCGGACGAACAAGGGGGTTACGGATGAAAGTGGAACAGGAAGCAGCGGTCGGGCTTCTGCCGGCGCTGGGGCCGGTTCAACTGGTCATGTTGGGTGTCGGCTGTATCATCGGCGCCGGCATCTTCGTCATTACCGGATCGGCAGCCGCGCAATATGCAGGGCCGGCCGTGGTGCTGTCCTTCATCTTTGCAGCGGTCGCCTGTGCCTGTGCCGGCCTGTGCTATGCGGAAATGGCCGCCATGTCACAGGAATCGGGGGGCGCCTACAGCTATACCCGTCAGGCCATGGGCCCGCGCATCGGATGGCTGGTCGGCTGGAACCTGATCATGGAATATCTGGTCGCCGCCTCCTTCGTGGCGGTCGGCTGGTCGGGCTACCTGTCAGCCCTCTTCTCATCCATCGGCATGCCTTTGCCGGAAGCCTTTTCCTCCGCCCCCTTTGCCATGGAGAAGGGCAAGCTGGTCACCACGGGCGCGCTAATTAACCTGCCCGCCATGTTCATCATCGCTTTTGCCACCTTCTGCGCCGTCATTGGCGTGCGCCGGTCGGCATGGGCGAACACGGCTGTCGTGATCACGAAGGTGGCGGTGATCCTGGTGGTGATCGCTGTCGGCGCGTTTTACGTCAATCCGGACCTCTGGGTACCGTTCGTGCCGCAGAATACGGGGGAGTTTGGCCATTACGGCTATAGCGGGGTGCTGCGCGCCGCCGCGGTCGTCTTCATCGCCTATATCGGTTTTGATGCCGTCGCCACGACGGCACTGGAAGCCCGCAACCCCCAGCGCGATGTTCCCATCGGCATTCTGGGCTCCCTGGTCATCTGCACCCTGCTCTATGTCGGGATGGCCCTGGTTCTCACCGGTATCGTGCCCTTCACGGAACTGAATGTGCCAAGCCCCGTCGCGCTGGCCGTGGAACGGATGGGCCCTGCCATGGGATGGCTGGAACCGCTGGTATCGCTGGGTGCCATCGCCGGTCTGACTTCCGTGATCCTGGTTCTTCTGGTGGCGCAGCCGCGCGTTTTCTTCGCCATGTCCAAGCATGGCATTCTGCCATCGGTCTTCGGCAAGGTGCATCCCACTTGGCGGACACCGCATGTGGGCACTATTACCACCGGCCTGGTCGCCATGGCGCTGGCTGGCCTGTTCCCCATCGACCTGCTGGCTGAACTGGTCTCCATCGGCACATTGACCGCTTTCATGGCCGTATCCGCCAGCGTGCTGGTGATGCGCCGTACCCATCCGCATTTGCCGCGCCCCTTCCGGGTGCCGCTGGTGCCGGTGGTCCCCATCGTCAGCGTGGCTGTCTGCCTCTACCTGATGTGGGGCCTGCCGGGGGATACCTGGTGGCGGTTGGTCATCTGGCTGGGGATCGGCATCGCCATCTATGAATATCGTCGCCGGAAAACTGGCACGCAGAGCTGATTGGGAGATATGAAGAAAGGGCGGGCATGATCATCATGTCCCGCCCTTTCTTGCCGATCAGGAGCGTAGATTGTCTGCCACGCTGTGCAGCCCGTGCGCGCGCAGCAACTGCTCCCGCTGGCGCAGGCGCCTTTTCTCTACCGACTGACGGGTACGTTCCCCACCCAGGATGGTGCCATCCTCCCCAGTCAATGTCTTGACCAGACGGTCGAGCAGAGCATTTTCATTCTCCGGAGCGCGTGCATCCAGCGGTCGGTCGCCATTGATCTCCCGCAGCAGCCTGTCTGCGAGCGCCGCCTGACAATGCGGCATATGTCCCTGGATGATCAGAGCGGCCATCGTGCGCATCGTCGGGTTGGCAACACTTTCCACAGCCCCCTTCCGACGCAGCACAACATCGCCCATCTGCATCAGGGCCGTGCCCAGATTAGGGTGGAGAGCAAAGAGGTCCTGCACCACATCGGCAAAAATCAGCATGTCAGACAGGATCGCATCCACCTGCCGGATCAGGCCATTTTCCACATTTGCCTGTGCCAGCAGGGTCAAGGCTTCGACCTTCGCAGCCAGAGACCGGAAGTCGAAAAGCCAGACTGTCAGCAGCGATGTTAATATATAATCATGATGCTCCAGCGAGGAGCGCGACAGGATCAGGTCGCTAAGGGCTGCGAGATCTTCACCCTTGAAGACGGGGTAGGCGGCACGGTCGGCCGCCATGGTGCGCGCTTTTGCCTGCGCCTGCGACAGCAAGGTATCCAGCAACTGTATGCGTTGCTTTGGCGCCACCTTAGCCTCATTGGCCTGCGCCATGGCAATACGGTGCATGGCGGCATTCACCAACCCCTGCGCATCCTGCAACTTGCGCATATGGCTGTAGCTGTGCAGCAACTCGCTCGTACAGATATTGGCGCGGAAAAGATAATCCCGCATCACCTGGCTGATGGTGCGGCGCGCCTCCACGGCGAACAGATCATCCACCGTGGCGCAGATGGCAACGTCACCTTGCGGGGTGGAAATGGTGACGGGTCGATTTTTGCGCGGCTGGACTTCCTGCTCGTAAACAACAGTCTCAGAACTCACACCGTTGGACAGGGTGCGCAGGCGGACCACCTTGACCGAAAGGGTTTTTCCGGCCAGCAGAAGACGCCGGCTATCCTCAATCGCATCCTCTTCCCGGTCCCAGAGGGCGTGCAGCTCCCACCGGTCTTCCACCTTCAGGAAGACCTCAAAAACCAGTCGCTTGTTCCAGAAGCCCAGCCCAAAGAACATCCACACCCCTCTACCCGATGGGTATAGGCTAATGGATAGGGATTAATTGCAAAAGTTTTCTTAAGGTCAGTATCCGTTCTTCAATCGAACGGATTCGTGCTGCCCTTACGAAGCAACATGCGAATGGGCACACCCGGCAGCTCAAACGTTTCCCGCAGGCCATTAACCAGATAACGGGAGTAGTTATCCGGCAGGTCCACCGGCTTGCTGACAAACAGCGCAAAAGTAGGCGGACGGCTTTTCACCTGGGTCATATAGCGGATCTTCAACCGGCGGCCATCAACCAGCGGCGGCGGGTGGGATTCCGTCATGGCGCTCAGCCAGCGATTAAGCTGGGATGTGGGAATACGGCGATTCCACACATTATAGGTGGTCACGACCGTGTCCAGCAGCTCTTCCAGCCTCTGCCCTTTGAGGGCGGAGATGGTGACGGTCGGAATACCCTTCACCTGCGGCAAGGACGTCTGCAGCCGGTCAGAAAGCTGTTTCAACGCCGCATTCTTGTCGGCAACCGCATCCCACTTGTTCAGCGCGATGATCAGGGCGCGCCCTTCCTCGATCACCAGCCGGGCGATGGTCAGGTCCTGCTTGTCCAGGATACCATCCGCATCCAGAACCAGGACCACGACATGCGCCATCCGGATGACGCGGAGCGTATCCTGATTGGCCATCTTCTCCAGCTTGGCCTCAACACGGGCCCGACGGCGCAGGCCGGCCGTGTCAACCAGACGGATCGGACGGCCCTTCCAGGTCCATTCCACAGAAATAGCATCACGGGTCATGCCGGCTTCAGGCCCGGTCAAAACCCGCTCTTCCCCCACCAGGGCATTCAACAGAGTGGATTTGCCAACATTGGGACGACCGACAATGGCAAGCTGGAGCGATTTCGGCTCCGTCTCGTCCACCGGCATGTCTGCATCCGGCTCTGCCGCCTCATCAGCAACCGCGATGCTATCCTCGTCGGCCTGATCCGGCTCTTCCACCGGCTCATCCTTGGGCATATGCGGCAGCAGGGATTCCACCAGATCGGCCATGCCCTCGCCATGTTCGGCAGACAGGGGCACGGGCTCCCCCAGACCCAGTTCAAACGCTTCGATCAAGCCGGGCTGGCTGGCCGCCCCCTCGCACTTATTGGCAACCAGGATGGTCGGCGTCTTCACCCGGGCACGCAGCCACGCAGCGAAATGCTTGTCCATCGCCGTTACACCGGCGCGGGCGTCGATCAGAAACAGGCAGACATCGGCGCGCTGGATCGCCCGCTCCGTCTGTACCCGCATGCGGGCCTCCAGGCTGCCATCAAAGACATCCTCCAGGCCCGCCGTATCGACCACGGTAAATTCCAGCCCCCCGACACGGCCATCGGCGGCGCGCCAGTCGCGCGTCACGCCGGGCGTATCGTCAACCAGGGCGATCTTCTTGCCGACCAACCGGTTGAACAAGGTGGACTTGCCGACATTCGGCCGCCCGACAATGGCGACCGTCAGCCGGTGCGTGGCCTTAATCACTTACACTTACTCCGTTACCGATAGGCGGCCAGATCGCCGTCTTCCGTCAGGACATATAGGGTTTCGCCCGCTGCGACCAGCGGCTGAATGGCAGGGCCGGGCAGCTCTGTGCGACGGGTAACCGAGCCATCGGCGACCGACATCTCCACCAGTTCCCCCAGATTATTGCTCAACAACAGACGCCCGCCCGCGACCAGGGGACCGGTCCACAGGATCGCATCCTCGCGGTCCTCCGGGTCCTCATAGCGCTCAAGCTGGGAAATCCAGCGCACACGGCCATCCTTGCGGGTCAGGGCGACCACCTGGCCATCGTTGGTCGTGACAAAAACCCAGTCCCCCACCACAGCCGGGGTGGTGATGCCGCCAATATCCTGCTCCCAGACGCGCTGGCCGGAGCGGATATCAATCGCCGCCATGCGCCCGGAATGGCTGATGGCATAGACGACACCATCGGCAATGACGGGCAGACCGCGAATATCAGCAAGGCCGGTCAGGTTCTCACCCCGGCGAACAGCAGCAAGGCTGTCCTGCCAGGCCTGGCGTCCATTCTGCGTGCGCAGGGCGAAGATTTCGCCCGAAGAATAGGGCGTGATGGCCGTATCGCCTTCAACGGCTGCCGCCGAGCCGCCCAGCAGGGCCGCCGGTTCCAGGAAGCCGGTATGATACCATTCCAGCGCGCCGGTTTCGGCGTTCAGGGCAATGAGCTGGTTATCGATCGCCGACACGAAAACGCGGCCATCCAGCGCCGTCGGCGCGGACCGGATCGGACCGGCAATACGCCGACGCCAGATCACCTCGCCATTATCCGGGGCAACGGCAACCGCCTCGCCAAATCCGTTGGTGACGAACAGGCGACCTTCATGGAAGGTCACGCCGCCACCGAATGCCGTGCCCTTCTGTCCATCGCGCAGGATGGAGCGGCGCCACAGCCTTTTGCCGGTATTGGCATCGAAGGCGTGAAGCTCGTTATCGGTATCGAGAACAAAAGCCCGCCCCCCGGCAATCACCGGCCCTGCCAGCAGGCGGGCGGAAGAGCTGGAGCCGGAAACGCTGGCCGACCAAATGCGCTTCAGGGAAGCACCTAGGGCAACATGGCCGGCATTATGCGCCGCGTTGCCGCCGGGCTGGGCCCAATCCGCATTGGCGATGGCGTCCGGCAGCGTGACAGCGGCTTCGGAGACCTGGGGGTCCACCTCTAATTGCTGCTGAAGCTGCAGGACGGAAATACGATTCCCCCCCAGCTTCGGCCCTTCATCCTCGCTGCTGAACCAATCCGTGATGCCGCAACCCGACAGCATGAGGCATGCCACGAGAGAAACCGCGACACGGCGGGCATTGCGATAACGGGCGCTGGGGGCGGTGACGGTGGCGCGCAGGGCGCCGAAACGGTTGCTGCTGACCATGGTATCCTGGTTCTTGGGCGTCATTTCGGCGCCGCGTAAAAGGCGGCGAGTTCAGTGGCACGGGCACGAACGCCCTGCGGGGCATCAGCATCCTCAGCCAGACCGCGGAAAAGTTCCGCTGCACGGGCATTATCACCACTACGGATAGCCAAAAGTCCGGCCAGTTCCGCGGCAGAGGCACGCCATGCATTGCCTGTGGCAAGCAACGGTGCCAGCCGCCCCTGAAGGGCAGCAATATCGCCGGTATCGACCTGAAGCTGGATGGACATCAACAGGGCCAGATCGCGAAGAAGAGGCGTCGCCTCACTGTCGCCGGCAAGGCTGTCATAAAGCGCAATCGCCTGGTCGCGCTGACCGTCACGGGCACGCAGACCCGCCTCGTACAGACGGGCGATCGTGGCATGACCGCCACCCAACTGCTGGGCAGCCTGGGCCAGGGCATCCGCACCGGCCTTGGTGTCGACGGGCGCGGCATTCTGTTCCGGCCGGATTTTGGACAGGGCCGTGCTCAAAACGGCAGTGCGCTCTTCCATCTGGCCAGTGCGCCAATGTTTCCAGCCCACATAGCCCGCCGTTCCCACGACGATCAGCACCGCCGACGCCACGACGGCGCCACCATAGCGCTGCCAAAACGATACGAGCTTATCGCGGCGGATATCCTCGTCTACTTCGCGAAAGATGTCGGACATGCTTCACCCTCGGCCGGTCGCCGAACCGAATAAACAAAAAGCGGCGATAGCAGACCCCCCGCCGCCGGTCAAGGCAGCTGCCCCGCCCGGCATCTTCCACGCCGGTCAGGCCGACACCCAAGCGGCGGAAAATCCGTATCATGCCGGATGGTTATACGATGCTTTCTGGCAAATGCGGGGCAAAAATGCCCCGAGACGCGGAAAAGCGCAAAACAGCCGCCCGCCGGAACCTTCCTTCTTGCTGGGATCACCCGACACTGTTCGCGGCCTGCCCCGAAGGAAGGTTCAACCAATCTGCCGCCACCATGGCCTGGGTACGATTGCGGACGCCGAGCGCCTTGAAGATGGCTGTGATATGGATTTTCACTGTTCCCACCGTCAGGTCCAGCGCGTCAGCAATTTCGATGTTGCTGCGGCCATTCCGGATCATCGCCAGGATTTCCCGTTGGCGGGGGGTAAGCTGCTGCCCCGCATCTTCGCGGAAGAATCCGGCAGGAACCGGCCCCGCCACCGTCATCAGTGGCTCTCCCGCAGGGCGCATGGCCACAACGGGGGGCACAAAAATCCCCCCTTCCAACAACACCCTCAGCGCTGCCGGCAATTCATCATCGATATCGGAACGGCGAACATAGGCGCGGGCGCCCTCGCCCAGGGCCGCGCGCATCCGCTCCGGATCATTGCCCCCCACCATGATGATGGCAACGTTAGGACATTGGGCCATGAAGTCGCGCACCGCACCGCGGGAAAGAATGGCAATGGAAACAATAGCCGCCATGGGTTCCGTCGGTGCTTTAAGGGCCTGATGGCCCAACTCCGACAGGTTGGCAACATCCTCCAAGGAACCCACCCCCTCCACCCGGCGCGCAATCTGGCGCAGACGGACACAAAAAGCTGGCTCGTGATCTATCAAAAACAGACGCATTCGGTTCACGCCCCTGGGCTCATCCCCGCAACCAATCATGGATGGTGAGGGATGTGATTTCCCGACTATACACGGGAGCATCGCTTCCTACAATTTTATGCAGCGCCCGGCGCAAAAAACTTGGACCACAACTTTTGGGGGCTTTTTTGTCCGAGGAAGCGGAGCATGCATACATCATCCAATAAATTATTGCGCAAATTGGGATTTGCCCTCTCTTCATGTTACCACAATAGTTTAGGTTTGCCTTTCCGTGCCACGGGGTTAATTCATCGTAGACGAGAAAGATCCCTTTCATATATTGCGCACCTTCATAACTTACAGTTTTATGATATGGACCTAAAAAACAGGGATCGTGATGCAAAAGCACTCGCGGGAACATCATCGGCATCTATGTAAAGCGGGCCGAGAGGGTTGCCCGCCGCTGGTACTCCCCTCCCGTTTACCCATCCCCTGCACAGGGGTGTGCTGATCATGCGTGTGGCCGTTCTCACCGACGACGTTATGGTCCGGCGGCGCCTGATGATGATTTTGGCCCGGGAGGCGGGGGTCACCCCCGTTCTTCATGGTGATGTGGCGGGGCTGGCCGCCGGGTCGGCGGATGCGATTCTCATTGACCCCCGCAACTTCTCCTTGCTTCGTGATCGCGACCCTGTTGCCTCATTGCGCTTGTCCCGGCAGGCGCATTTCATCTTTATCCTGTCTCTGGGAGAGGTTCTGGACACAGCAGATATCCTGCCCTTCGCCGATGCCTGGATTTTCACCGACGAGAATTTGGACAAGGTGCCGGCGCTGCTCCGACTGGGCAAGGAAGGCCACTGCCTTCTCCCGGCGCAATTCCTCTCCCAGGATGGGATTGATCGCATCCGGCTGGCATTGCTGCCACGACTCAGCGATACTGAATATCGATGCCTGCTGGAACTGGGGCGAGGGCTGAACAACAGGGATATCGCTCAACGCCTGACCATGAGCGAGCCAACGGTGAAATCCACCGTGCGCGCTACCCTCACAAAAATGCACTTCCGCAATCGCACGGAAGCGGGCGTTTTTGCCGCCCGCAAAGCCGATGATCTGGTGCGTCAATCGGCATAACCAATCTGGCCGCCAAAGCGCTCGGGCTGGCATCAGGCGACGGAGGTGTCCGTTGCAGGACACCCCGCCCGTCAAAACGGATCAGCCAGCGGCGGCGATCGGCATCGTGTCGGAAGCGCCAGCGCTGTTGAAATCGCCGCCCACGCCGTTATTCAGCGCCCATATGGCCGCTTGTGTGCGGTTGGAGGCATTGATCTTCCGCAGCAGACTCTTGAGATGAACCTTGACTGTCGCTTCGGTAATCGAAAGCTGGTTGGCGATCATCTTGTTGCTGTCACCACTCAACAGGCAGCGGAGAATTTGCATCTCACGCTGGGACAGGCCTTTGCGGCTGGCCGGAATTTCTGGGGTTGGCGCGGCGGTCGCCACACGGCCCGTGATCAACAGCGCAGCCAGATGGGTGGGAAATACTTTCTCGCCCAGCATGACCAGCCGCAGGGACTGTGTCAGGGCGTCGGACGACAGGTCTTTCATCAGATAGCCATCAGCGCCCGCTTCCAGTGCACTGGAGAGACGGCGGGTGCAGAGATCGGATGTCAGGATGACAATACGCGCTTCCGGCAAAAGCTGACGCAGGCGACGCAACGCATCAGCCTCGTCCTCCGCACCTGACGCCAGGTCCAGCAGGACCAGTTTAGGCTGGGCACCCTGCTCTACCAGAACCACCCCTTCACGCATATTTCCGGCTTCTGCCGCGATCTGGAACGGCGACTCTTCCAGCAGGCGCTTCAGCCCTTCGCGGAACAGTTTGTTCGCATCGATCAGAAAAGTGCTCACATTTTCCATCTCATCACTCCCGCGCTGCATTCCGTTTCAATCCTGGCGCCGCTTTAACAGCACCATTCGGATGATCCCCCGATAGCTTCCCACCATCTTGGGCGACACCGGGAGCCGAATGGCCGGCTCTCTTTAGAGTGGGAAGTTACTCCCGGTGGCTTGGGTTTAACATCTCTCGAAGGCAGTAAAGATGTGAGCCTTTTAGGCATATGCCGGATATAGTGTCCTTATTATGCCCTAAAAACTTCTAAATTCATTCTGTTTCCTCTCATTTTACGGAGGAGCGTTACAGAGAAAATTTCGACATTTCATTGTGAACTTTTAATAATTAATAAATTATCAACAATTTTTTCAAATAAAAATTAAAATTGGCTTTGCAGTTGAACAGAAAAATGCGCTTCAATTTGGAAACAGCTTCAGATTATATTCGACAGATGCAATGTGACTAAAAAGAGAAATTTCTCCCTTTCGCCCCAAAAACGTCCCAATAATGCCCCAGACGCCAAAGGCTTACCCCAGACCGTTCGGGATAAGCCTTTGGATATGAGACCCGATTAACAGAGGCGCAAAAAGGGTCAGGACAGCGTCGCTTGAAGCCTGGAAAGATAGGCCAGGACGGCATCGACATCCGGCAGGGACAAGCGCGCGGCTGTCGTCGCCCCCAACTCACCCACGCGAATGCCTAAGCCTTTTTCCGCGACCGCGCGGAAGCCATCTTCGTCCGTCACATCATCCCCGATGAAAATCCAGGGATGGTCCTGCCACCCTTCCATCCGGGCCAGATGGACGACGGCACTTCCCTTATGCCAATCCATATCGGGACGCAGTTCATGCATTTCCTTGCCGGACATGTAGCGCAGGGTCGGCTCCCCCGACAGAACGGCATGAACCGTGTCAACAACCTGGGCCTTGTGGTCCGGAGCCACCAGCCTGGTATGGACCGTAATCGCATAACGTTTGGGTTGGACATATGCACCGGGAATGGATGTCAGCGCCTTTTCCAGTGCTGCCACAGCCCGTAAAATAGCAGGACGGAAAGGCTCCCCAACTGCATGGAAGCCGGCGGTCGTGCTGATATCCAGCCCGTGACTGCCGACATAGGCCAGCCCATCAATATCAACCAGGGACCGAACATCCGCCATATCGCGCCCGGAAACGATGGCGACAGGGCACAGGGCCGCAATCGCCCGCACTTGTTCACGCATCCGGTCAGAAAGAACAGCATCTTCCGGTCGCGGCATGATCGGCGTCAAAGTGCCATCATAGTCCAGAAACAAGACCGGCTTCCGCCCATCGGCAGCGCCCACCAAGCTTTCAGTTTCAGCAAGGCAGACATCAACATAATGCATATCGGTGCCGCCGACAGCGCTCGTCGTTTGATATGATATATCGACCATTGGTCCCATTTTCCTTCGCCGAAATAACAGCTTAACGCTTTGAAGCTGCATTTTGTGCCGTAAGGAAAGGGCGCGTCCAACCAGAATTATGGAAGCATAAGAGCCAAAATGGCGACGGCCCCGCAAAGGGGGCCGCCTTTTACCACTTGCCAATCCCGTTGGCCGGGATCATATTGTGCATCGCAGCACACGTTGCTGCATGCCCTTTCGGGCGTTTCCTCCCTAAACTCAGGCCGCTCTTGTAGCGGCCTTTTCTTTTGGGCCGTTTCCTCCCCATCGCCCCTTCTTATTTCCGAAGGTTGCGTCAGCGGCACCGTTCTTGTGAAGACTATTTCTTTCATCTGGAACGACAGGTCAAGGCATTTTCTGCCTGTCGGACAAAATTGTTGCAGATGGCACGACCGTTCTATTTCAGATAAGCGCACCATATCGGCGCAACCCCATGGAATGGCTGCTTTTTAGGAGCAAACAGCACAAAAAAACCCCGTCGCCGTAAGGCGCCGGGGGTTTCAGTCTTGGGAGGAAACGCAACAAAATGTCGCGGATTTCAGAAATATCGCATTGCACCTAAGATTTGGTTAACGCGAACGCCGAATCTTGTCCTTTTTTAGATCAGGCTCGGGACTGGCGGCAGACGGGGGGATGCGCTATGCAGCCAACCTTCCAAAGTCAGATCAGGTTCCAGTCCATGACCAGCATTCCCGCCCGCATCGCGCAAGAATTGGGCGTCCGGTCGCAGCAGGTGGAAGCCGCGGCAGCCCTTCTGGATGAGGGCAGCACCGTCCCCTTCATCGCCCGTTATCGCAAGGAAGTGACGGGCGGCCTGGATGATACCCAGTTGCGCACGCTGGATGAGCGGCTGCGCTATCTGCGGGAGATGGAAGAGCGCCGGGCAACGATCAAGCAGTCCATTACCGACCAGGGCAAGATGACCCCGGAGCTGCTGCGCGACCTGGAGGCGGCGGACAGCAAAACCCGGCTGGAAGATCTTTACCTGCCCTTCCGGCCGAAGCGGCGGACAAAGGGTATGATCGCGCGGGAAGCGGGGCTGGAGCCCTTGGCCACCCTGCTGCTGGCTGATCCATCCCGCGACCCGGAAAAGGAAGCCGCCGGCTTCATCGCCATCGACAAGGGGATCGCCGATACCAAGGCCGCACTGGAGGGAGCCCGCGCCATCCTGGTGGAGCGCATGGCGGAAGATGCCACCCTGGTCGGACGTCTGCGCCAGTTGGCCCATGATCAGGGCCGCATCGTCTCCACCCTGATCGAGGGCAAGGCGGAAGAAGGCGCCAAGTTCAGCGACTATTTCGATTCGAGCGAGGCCCTGACCCGCATCGCCTCCCACCGGGCCCTGGCGCTGTTCCGCGGACGGGCAGCCGGTATCCTGGACCTGAAGCTGGTGGTGGGTAATGAACCGGTGGCCGGTGAAGCCCACCCGGCCGAACAGATCATTGCCAACGCCTTCAGCATTGCAAACCGGTCCCGTCCCGCCGACCGCTGGCTGCTGGATTGCTGCCGCTGGGCCTGGCGGACCAAGATCGCCCTGCATATCGAAACCGATCTGATGAGCGTCCTGCGCGAGAAGGCAGAGGATGAAGCGATTACGGTTTTCGGGCGCAATCTGAAGGATCTGCTGCTGGCACCACCCGCCGGCCAGCGCGCCACCCTGGGCCTGGATCCCGGCATCCGGACAGGCGTAAAGGCCGCAGTGGTAGATGCCACCGGCAAGCTGCTGGAAACGGTAACCATCTATCCCCATGAGCCGCGGCGTGACTGGGATGGCTCCCTGGCCACCCTGGCTGTGCTGGTGAAACGCCATGATGTCGATCTGATCGCCATCGGCAATGGAACCGCCAGCCGGGAGACGGACAAGCTGGCCGCAGAATTGCTGGAAAAACTGCCGGGAGCGAAGCCGACCAAGGTGATGGTGTCGGAAGCCGGCGCGTCCGTTTATTCCGCCTCCGAAGTGGCGGCGCAGGAATTCCCCAAGCTGGATGTCACCCTGCGCGGGGCCGTATCCATCGCCCGCCGGCTTCAGGACCCCCTGGCCGAGCTGGTGAAGATCGACCCGAAATCCATCGGTGTCGGCCAGTATCAGCACGATGTCAGCCCGGCCAAACTGGCCCGGACGCTGGACGCCGTCGTGGAGGATTGCGTGAACGGCGTCGGCGTGGACCTGAATTCCGCGTCCATCCCCTTACTGGCCCGCGTTTCCGGCCTGTCCGGCACGGTTGCCGGCAACATCGTGGAATTCCGCGACCGCAACGGCATGTTCCGGTCCCGCCGCCAGTTGCTGGAGGTGCCGCGACTGGGGCCGAAGGCATTTGAACAGGCCGCCGGCTTCCTGCGAATCCGCGACGGCGACAATCCGCTGGACGGTTCCTCCGTGCATCCGGAAGCCTATCCGGTGGTGGAACGCATCCTGAAAAAGACCGGGCGACCGCTCGACAAGCTGATCGGCGATGTTGCCTTCCTGCAATCGCTCGACCCGGCCGATTTCACGGATGAGAAATTCGGCATTCCCACCGTGACCGATATCCTGCGGGAGTTGGAGAAGCCCGGCCGCGATCCTCGCCCGGAATTCAAAACCGCCAGCTTCAAGGAAGGGGTGGAGGAACTGAAAGACCTCCAGCTCGGCATGGTGCTGGAGGGGGTGGTGACCAATGTCACCAATTTCGGCGCCTTCGTCGATGTGGGCGTGCATCAGGATGGGCTGGTGCATATCAGCCAGCTTTCCCACAGCTTCGTCAAAGACCCCCACAGTGTCGTCAAGGCGGGCGATATCGTGAAGGTGAAAGTGATGGAGGTGGACCTGAAGCGCCGCCGCGTCGCCCTCACCATGAAGCTGGACGAACGCCCCGCGCCGGCACGCCCCACCGATAAGCCGGCGGAACGGCGGGATGAACGGCGGAGCCCGGCCACCGCCCCGCGCCAGAATGCAGCCCCACCCCGCAAAGCCCCGCCCGCACCGGCAGCGGAGGATAATGCTTTCGCCGCCGCCTTTGCCGCTGCAAAGGCCAAAGGTAAAAAATAAGCGCACAATCGGGAAAGCGGCGGCCCCTTGCCGCCGCTTGCGAAAAAGAAGGGCCAGTGACGTTGCTGCGTCACTGGCCCTTCTTTGTTTAATCCTGACCGTCCTGCTGGATGGCAGCCTGACGGAAGGGGTGGGCTGGATAGACACCCAGGATTTTCACCTCCCGGGCATAGAAGGCCAATTCCTCCATCGCCAGACGCAGGGACCGCTCTTCCGGATGCCCCTCCACATCGGCATAGAACTGGGCCGCGATGAAACGGCCATCCACCATATAGCTTTCCAGCTTGGTGATGTTCACACCGTTGGTGGCGAATCCGCCCAACGCCTTGTAAAGCGCCGCCGGCACTGACCGGACCCGGAAGAAGAAGCTGGTGACACTGGGCGTACCGGGTGCCGGCACCTGCGCTTCACGGGACAGGATCAGAAAGCGGGTCGTATTATGCGCGGCATCCTCGATCCCTTTGGCCAGGACCTGCAGACCATAAATCTCTGCCGCCAGATCAGAGGCAATGGCACCGATGCCAGGATCGTTCCAGGTCGCCACATCGGCGGCGGCACCCGCCGTATCGGCGTGGCTGACCGGCGTCAATCCCCGCTCCCGCAGATAATTGCGGCATTGCGACAGGGCCTGGATATGGGAATGGACCTGGGTCAGGCTTTCCATGCTGGCCCCTTTGGGCGCCACCAGGCAATGCACGACCCGCTGGTAATGCTCCCCGATGATATGCAGCCCGCCGCGCGGCAACAGGTGATGAATATCGGCAACACGACCGGCGACCGAATTCTCAACCGGGATCATGGCCAGCCGTGCCCGCCCCTCATGCACGGCGGCAAACGCGTCCTCGAACGATGCGCAGGGCAGCGGCGTCATCTCGGGAAAGACGCTGCGGCAGGCCAGATCGGAATTGGCACCGGGCGCGCCCTGATAAGCAATCGTCGAGGCAGGCATGACGTGATCAGTCCTTCTTATCTTTATGATTCTATACCCGTGACCGGCGCCAGCATCCGCCGGGCCCGTTCCAGATCCTCTGCCGTGTCCACACCCAGGGGCACGGTATCGACCACGGCAAGATCAATCACCATGCCATTGGCCAGCGCCCGAAGCTGCTCCAGCTTTTCCCGCTGTTCCAGGATCGCGGGGGGCAGTGCGACGAACCGGGCCAGCGCGTCGCGCCGATAGGCATAAAGCCCGATATGGTGGAATAGCGGGCCCTCACCCCAAGGTGCGGTCGCGCGGGTGAAATAAAGCGCCCGGCCCCGCCGGTCACCCGGCCGCAACTCCACCACAGCCTTCACGACATTGGGATTGGTCCTCTCCGCCGGATCAGAGATCACCACGCCCAGGGTAGCAATATCGACCGCGGGATCGGACAAGGGCGCAAAAACCGCCTGGACCGCAGCAGGTTCAATGGTCGGCAGATCGCCCTGGACATTGACGATCGCATCGTGCCGCCCCTCCGGGTCGATCTTGCATACCGCCTCCCAGATTCGGTCGGAACCGGATGGGTGGTCGGGATCGGTCAGCACCGCGCGGCCACCGGCAGTCTCCACCGCATCCACAATCGCCTGTTCAGCCGCAGCTACGACGACAGGGCCAATGGCTGCCTCCATCGCCCGCCGCCAGACCTGGACAATCATCGGCACGCCCTGGATATCCGCCAGCGGCTTGTCAGGAAGCCGGGTGGACGCCATACGGGCGGGAATGACGATCAAAGGGTTGGTTGGAAGGCTTTTCGGGGGGGGCTGGGTCATCATGATCTGTCCGTGCGACATTTGGTCCGCCGGGTCAAGGCGTAAACTCCATGTGCGACCGCCTGTCCTGGGATATGTATCCCGCATGGTTTGCCGACAAGCGGGCATGGACGTGCCCGCTGGTTGGCGTTATTGTGCCCGCGCCCGGCGTACCCAAGGGATCAGATCTAATGGCTGGCAGCACCTTTAATAAGATTTTCATGGCTATCCTCATGGCGACGCTCATTGCCATGTTTGCCGGCTTCTTCTCCAAGAAGCTCCTGCACCCGACCTATCCGGCTGAGCGCGCCTATAAGGTAGAAGTGCCCGAAACGGCGACAGCCGAAGCGGATGCGCCTGCCGCCCCCGCGGAGCCCGATCCGGTGACGCCGCTCCTGGCGGCTGCCGATCCGGCGGCTGGTCAGAAGCTGGTGCGCGCCTGCGCGGCTTGCCACACGTTCGAGCAGGGCGGCGCCAACAAGGTTGGCCCCAATCTCTGGAACATCGTGAACAACAAGCACGCCCATGCGGAAGGCTTCGCTTATTCTGATGCGATGAAGAGCCAGGAAGGTCCCTGGGATTACGAGCATCTGAACAAGTTCCTGGCCAACCCCAAGGCCACGATCCCGGGTACGAAGATGAACTTCGCCGGTATCAAGAAGGTTGAGGATCGCGCCAACCTGATCGCCTATCTGCGGACCCTGTCCGACAGCCCGGCACCGCTGCCGTAATCGGCAACCAGCGCCAGGTGTGATATAGGGGCGGCCTTCGGGTCGCCCCTTTTCATTGGGCGGGTAACAAGGCACCCCCGCATGCCTGTAGGAGAATCGCAGATGTCTGCCGCCGATCTCGCCCCACTTGTAACGCTGGCGCTGCGCTGCGCCGATGCGGCAGGTGCCGTTGCGCGCAAACATTACCGCACCCCCGTGGCGGTCGATGTGAAGGCAGACACCTCCCCGGTCACCATTGCCGACCGGGAAGTCGAATCGGCTATTCGCGCCATTCTCACGGCGGAACGTCCCCAGGATGGTATCCTGGGCGAGGAGCATGGCAGCCGCGACCTGAATGCTGAATATGTCTGGGTGATTGACCCGATCGACGGCACCAAATCCTTCATCACCGGCCGCCCGCTTTTCACCACCCTTATCGCGTTGCTGCACCGCGGGGTGCCTGTACTGGGCATTATCGACCAGCCGGTGATTGGTGACCGGTGGCTGGGCGTGGCCGGTCAGGCAACCACCCTGAATGGCAACCCTATCCGTACCCGTCTCTGCCCCGACCCGGCAATGGCGACGCAGGCGGCCACAATGCCGTTCCCGCATCCGGAATTCCGTCAGACGGAAGCAGCCAGCCGGTACATGGTCTGGGGTGGCGATGCCTATGCGTTCGGCCTGCTGGCCGCCGGCTTCATTGACCTGATGGTGGAAGCCGGCTTGCAACCCTATGACTGGGCCGCCCTTGTTGCCGTGATTGAAGGCGCCGGCGGCGTGATCACCGACTGGGAAGGCCAGCCGCTGCGGCTGGGCACCAACGGCAATGTTGTGGCAGCGGGCGACCCGTCCCTGCATGCCAAGATACTGCAAACGATCCGGCCCCGTTTGTAATTACCCGTCCGGGCTGACTCCTCATCTCATGCCACCGTTCCCGGCCGGGCTTGCGGAGGGGACGGCGGGCGTTGGACGCGGTCAGCGGGAAGGCGGACGCGCACCGTCGTTCCAACCCCCGGCGAGCTTTCCATTTGCAAGCTGCCCCCATGCGCTTCCGCATAGCCGCGCGCCAATGGCAGCCCCAGCCCGGCGCCGGGCTGCCGCCGGGCATGGCCATCCTCCACCTGTCCGAAAGGCTCCAGTGCCAGACGCATGGCGGCAACATCCATGCCGATTCCCTTATCGGCAATGGTAATCACGACATCACCGCTCTCCTGGTCCTCGCCGACCTCAATAGCAACAGCTCCCTCTTCAGCACTGAAACGGATGGCATTGCTCCAGAGATGGACCAGCAACTGCTTGATCCGGACCTCATCCACCAGCAGGCGTAGCCCGGCGGGATTGACGCGGGTGGAAACACGTACCTGCTTTGCCGTCGCCTTCTGGGACAAAAGCCGATCGCAGCGCTCCACCAGCGCCGACATATCAACCCAGCCCTCGCGCAGCTCCAGTTCCCCGGCATCCATGCGGGCAATATCCAGCAGGTCATTGATCAGGCGCAGCAGATGCAGGCCGCCTTCATGAATATCGATCGCATATTCGCGATATTGCGGGGCGCCCAATCCGCCCAGCAACTCATCCCGCAGGATTTCCGAAAAGCCGATGATCGCATTCAAAGGCGTGCGTAATTCATGGCTGATATTGGCGAGAAACCGGCCGCGCGCGCGGTCAGCCATGGCGGCACGCACTTCCGCCGCCTGCACCTGGGCACGGTTGGTCATATGCTCGCGGCGGTCCCGCGCAACAATGATCAAATCACGTCCCGACGGCTCCAGCCGGCATAAGGCCAGTTCCACGGGCATCGGCTCCCCCCCGGCGCCCGCCAGTTCGGTGGCATCCCAGACCGATCCGTCGGCAACAGGCCCACTGCCCTGAACACGTCGCTGAAAGGTCAGCCTCGCGGAGGGGGGAAGCAAATCGGCGAAGAACCGCCCCGTCAGTTCACGGCCATCCTTAGCCCCCAGCAGCGCTGCACCGACCTGGTTCACCAGAACAATCCGCCCGTCACGCAGCAGGCACACCAGATCGGGCAATCCATCGACCAGAAGCCGGTAGGCGGCGGCAATATGTTCCAGCCGATCCGCCATGATCGCATGGTGGCGGGCCCGCTGCCGGAAGCGCCCGACCATAAGGCCCCCGGCACCAAGCCCAACGAGCAGCAGAGGCAGAAGAAGCCAGGCCAGACGGGCCAGATAATCCCCCACGGGTGTAGGGGCCTGCCAGACCAGCCAGCCCTGTACCGTGCCATCGCCAAGGGCAACAGGCAGGGCAATGCGCCCAACCGCCCCCCCAACGGGGTCAGCCGCGGTGACGGCCACTTCAGTCAAGGACAACGGCACAAGGCTTTGCCGGGCAGCCGCCGTATCCAGCCGCCGCAACAGCAAAACAGCCCCCTGCCCTTCCGCATCGTCAAAGCCGGCGGCACCGACGAGATGATAGCTGTCCTGAAAGATCAGTCCGCCTGTCACCGGTTGGCCGGTATTGGCGGTTACCGACCGGACATGCGTGGCCAGACGGCTAATTTCTGCAACAGAGGATAAATCCCGCAGGTCAGAATCGGCCAGCGGTTTGCCATCCCGGAACCCCAGACGAAATTGCCCAGCCACATCCATCACCAGGACCGTGTCGCCATTACGTCCGAGCCACCGGGGAACGCCCTGCGCCTGATCCAGCAGAGCAGCATGCTCGCCCACCGTTGAGGCAAGATCGCCCTCCATGGCCGAGAGGGCGGCCCGGACCCCCTCCTGCACACGGACTGCCGCTTCATGGTCGGAACCACGGCCAGACCATGCAACAAGCAGGATCAGCAGCCCTACCATCGCCATCATCCCCCCGACCATCAGCAGGGTGGGGAAGCCCCGGGCCCCAAGCGCCGATGCATGGCCGCCTTGCAGATTGTGAAAGGCGGCCATGTCTGCGGGTGGCAACATGGCTGATGGGGGAAGAGGCGGCATCTGCTTCATGGACCTGGGATGAGAAACGGGTGGCGCCGATTCTTGTTAAGGTTAAGCCGGCTATATTTCATCTTACCCCCCGGTTCTTCAACAGGAACCTCGGACCGCCCTCTCTTTCCGGCCCTATTACGGGGAGGGATATTTTCCATTTTCATGAAATAATTATGACAGTGATCTGACTGAATTAAACAGCCAATCCAGAGACGGAAAACCGTGTTGATAATGCAACAACCGATCATCGTCATTTCATTGTAATAAAACCTCATCAAATCGGTAATGACGGTTTGATAGCCCTCCGGCGGGGCACGGGATCACACCGGCTACAACTTCGGCATTAGGCGGGTTGGGCAGTGAGGTCCGGCTTTCGGCGCATTCCACCGGAGAAGAACAATGAACTTCAAGTCCACCCTGCTGGCCGGCACCATTGTCGGCGCGGCCCTGATTGCCAGCCCGGCGCTGGCGCAGACCGCCCCGGCGGGCGGCGCGTCCCAGGCGCAGATTGATGCGCTGGCGCAGCAGATCCAGGCTCTGCAGAGCCAGCTGACCAGCCTGAAGGACAATGTCACCAAGGAGCAGAAGGCCGTTCAGAAGACGCTGGCCGATATGCCCAAGGTCACTGCCGACGGTGGCCGCATGCGTGTTGTGACCGCCGACAAGAAGTTCGATGTCGCTCTGCGCGCCCGCATCCACATGGATTACGGCACCTGGGTGAACAAGGATAACTACACCACCGACGCCACCGACGGCTTCCAGCTCCGTCGCGCCTTCCTGGGCGTTGCAGGCACCGTCTACAATGACTGGGGCTATGAGTTCACCGGCAACTTCGCCAATGACCGTGGTGGCGCTTCCCAGGTCCAGGCTGCCAACATCACCTATAATGGCTTCAAGGATAGCCAGGTGATCATGGGTGTGTTCCAGCCGAAATTCACGCTGGATGACAGCACCTCCTCCAACGATATCGCCTTCATGGAACGCGCGCCGATCAACAATATCGTTGTCGGTATTGGCGGTTCCGACAGCCGTACCGGCTTCGGTATCTCCACCAAGGGCAGCAACTACTTCCTGGCTGGTTACGTGACCGGCAACCAGACCGGTACCACGGGTACCATCGACGATATGGTCAACCTGCTGGGCCGCGCTGCCTATCAGTTCTACAGCAGCAATGAAGGCGGCGCCGGTATCGGTTTGTCCGGTGTCTATCAGGTAACCCCGCAGACCGCTGCCCGCACCAGCGCCACCCAGATCACGAAGACCGCTTCTTTCGGTGATCGTCCGGGCGTTCGCATCGGCGGCAACCGCACGTCGCTGACCAGCACCGGCACCATCAACAGCATTGATGACCAGTACGCCTACGGCGCCGATCTGGGCTTCAACTTCAAGAGCTTCTGGGGCGCTGGCGAATACTACAAGTTCGGCGCCAGCACGGACGAGCGCCTGCCCGGCACGACGACCGCCAACAGCTTCAAGGACCCGGAATTTGACGGTTACTACGTCTCCGCCGGCTATATCCTGACCGGCGAGCGTCGCGCCTATAAGCCCGGCGAATGGGCCACCGTGAAGCCCTCCTGGCCGGTGGGTCAGGGCGGCTTTGGCGCCTGGGAAATCGCGGCCCGTTACTCCACGGTCAATCTGATCGACCGCGCCGGCGGCGTCGCTGGTACCGGCACCGGTGAAGAGAAGAACTGGACCCTGGGCGTGAACTGGTACGTCAACAACGCCATCCGCTTCATGGTCAACTACGTCAACACCACGGTCGAGCGTCCGAACGGCACCGAACAGGGCCTGGATGCGCTGGCCCTGCGCATGCAGTTCCAGTTCTGATCGATCACACGATCATCAGGGAAGAGCCCGCCGGCAGCCGCCGGCGGGTTTTTTCTTGGCTTGGTTTTGCCGCGAGACCGCCGCCGACGGGAGGGCAGATCAGAGACGGCGGACGTCCGTAATCCCCTTGTCCCCCGCACGGGCCAGCACATCGGCCAGGGGTTCCACCACCACTTCCATATGGAAGGCGTTGGCGTGCAGCAGATTGCTGCCATCGACCATTAAACCGACATGGCCGGGGAAAAACACCAGATCGCCACGCTGGAACGCAAGTCCAGCGCCATCACCTGACACCAGCGTGCCAACCGAGGCCGCCTGCTGGTCGCTGTCGCGCGGACAGTCGATACCTGCCGCCTGAAGCGCCACCTGCACCAGCCCGGAACAGTCGATGCCGATGCTGGTCCGCCCCCCCCACAGATAGGGCGTGCCGACGAATCGCAACGCCACGGCCACCGGATCGGCTGCCTTATCAGCCAGCGGTGCCAGATGGCGGGCATAGATCCAGCCGCCGCCGGACACCTGCCGCCAGGAGCCCTCTTCCCCGATCACCGTGACAAGGGCGCCCATGGGCAAAATGTCGGCAAAGGGCTGCTTCACGTCCGGCGCCGGATAAAGCAGCGTGCGCAGCGCCGTAACCTTGTGGGTTGGCGCTTCCGGTTCGGCAGAAAGCCCTTCCACCCGCAGCCAGCCAACATAGCCACCGCGCACGCTATGCCCCCAGGCCCAGCCATCATGTTCTTCCAGCACGGTGAAATCCTCACCATGCAGCAGTTCGCTGGCCTGGCGCGCCTCAAAAGACGGGCCTTCCTTCAGCGCCATGAAACCGGCGCCGATCTGGCAGGGCACACCGTCGATGAAACGCGCCGCCTCGACCTTGCCTTTCAGGTAAGAGGCGGCGAGATCGTCGCGATAGGGATGGATACGGGGGTCGAGCTTTTGTTCGTCACTCATGCCGATGGTGCCAGGGCTTCCGGTCGGGCGGCATCCGCTGCCGCCACCATGGCGGCGGGAACACCGCCATTGCTGTCCAGGGCGGGATCAAGCGTCCCCCCTTCTTCACCGACCGGCGCCGCCTGCCCCGCATCAATCACCATCTGACCGAATTCAGCCAGGAAGACGGACCCTTTGACAGTCCGCTGGACCAGCACGTTGCGGCGATCCTGCTGGTCGCGCTTGCGCTTGATGTAGCCCAGCCGGCCCAGCCGGTCCAGCGCCCGGGTGATGGCGGGCTTCGATACATTCAATGTCTGCGCGAGACCCCGCACCGTATGGGGCGGCGGGGTCAGATAGACGGTCAGCATCAAGGCCAGTTGCCGGGCCGACAGGTCCGGTCCGTCCTTGCGCACGCTGGCCACCAAGGCCCCCCGCCAAAGTTGCAGCGCCTCAAGGTTTCGTGACATGCCGCCCCCCGACCGCTTCGCGCCGGCCCCTTGCGAAATCGCAACCGGACGCGAAACGGAGTGTGCCGAATAAAGTGTTTTACGGCAAGGCGGGAACCAACAGGCTTACCCTTGGGCGGCAAACCGGTTCGCGATCACGTTGAAAAAGGCCCGCAGCGTCATGGCCTCTCCGCCTTCCGGGCGGCCGGGCTTGGCACTGCTGTTCCAGGCATAGAGATCGACATGCGCCCACGGCGTCTGTTTGGAAACGAACTGTTCCAGATACAGCGCCGCCGTGATGGCGCCCGCCATGCCGCCGCCGGGGGCATTGTTCAGATCGGCGATCTTGCTGTCCAACTGGCTGCGATAGCCCTGCCACAGCGGCAGGCGCCACAACGGATCATGGGTGGTGGTGGCCGCCGCGCTGATCTCCGCCGCCAGGGCGTCATCATTGCTGAACAGGGCCGGCAATTCCGGGCCCAGCGCCACACGGGCGGCACCGGTCAGGGTGGCGAAATCGATCAGCAGTGCCGGCTGCTCGCTATCGGCTTCCGTCAGGGCATCGCACAGCACCAGACGGCCTTCGGCATCGGTATTGCCGATCTCCACCGTCAGGCCCTTGCGGGTGGGGAAAATATCCATGGGGCGGAAGGCATTGCCGGCCACCGCATTTTCCACCGCCGGCACCAGCACGCGCAGGCGCACCGGCAGCTTGGCATCCATGATCAGCCGGGCAAGGCCCAGGGCATGGGCGGCACCACCCATATCTTTCTTCATCATCAGCATGGAGGAGGCGGGCTTGATATCCAGCCCGCCGGTATCAAAACAGACACCCTTGCCGACCAGCGTCACCAGCGGATGGGACTTGTCACCCCAGTTCAGGTCGATCAAGCGTGGGGCCTTGGCAGCGGCGCGGCCCACGGCATGGATCATGGGATAATTATTCACCAGCAGATCGTCACCGACGATGGTGCTGACACGGGCGCCATATTCGGCCGCCAGCATTTCCGCCGCAGCCGCCAGTTCCGGCGGCCCCATATCTTCTGCGGGGGTATTCACCAGATCGCGGACCATATAGGCCGCCTGGGCGAAGCGCAGAACAGCCGCAGAATCGGCATTGGCCGGGATCACCAGCGCTGCAAAGCTCTTGGTGGATTTTTTGTAACGGGTGAACTGATAGCAGGCCAGGGCCCAGCCGGTGGCCACAGCGGTGGCGGTCGCCGCATCCAGCGGCGTTTCCAGCGCATAGGAACCGGCGGGCAGGCTGCCTGGCAGGCCCGCCAGCGACCAGATATCCACCGGATCGGCAACACCGGCCAGCACACGCGCCAGACTGCCATCAGCAGCGGCAATCAGCGCTGTGCTGCCGGGGGTGGCGGTAAAGCCCAGGCGGCGCACCCAGGCGGCATCCGCCGCAGGGGCTGCGGCCAGCCAGGCATCAAGCTCGGCCTTTTTCAGCAGGGTGACGGGGACGGTATCGGCGGCGGGGGCGTTCAGCAGACAGGCCAGCACGGTGCATCAGTCCTTGAGATGGCGGTGGACGGCTATGTATGGCGCCACATTCGTATCACGCCCCTTGAAGTTGGGGCTTGGTGGCTTCTGCTTCCAGCCCTACTCTCCCGTGGCAAACTGCGCAACGGGCAAGCTTCCATGGGCACACAGAACGAACTCACCCTCGTCATCGGCAATAAAAGCTATTCCTCCTGGTCGCTGCGGCCCTGGCTGGCCTTGCGGCAGGCCGGTGCCGACTTTCAGGAAATTGTTGTGCCGCTGCGCCAGCCGGACACCAAGGCCACGCTGCTGGGCCATGGCCCGTCCGGCAAGGTGCCGGTGCTGAAACATGACGGGCTGGTGATCTGGGACAGTCTGGCCATCTGCGAATATGTGGCGGAGCTTTATCCCGATGCCGGCCTGTGGCCGGCGGATCGGCAGGCGCGTGCCATCGCCCGCGCGGCCGCATCGGAGATGCATTCCGGCTTCACCGATCTAAGGCGCAACCTGTTCATGGATCTGCGCACCCGGCATGACGTCCCGGAACGGGTGGCCGCTGCTGCCGCCGACATTGCCCGCATCCAGGAACTCTGGACCGATTGCCGTACCCGATTCGGCCAGGGTGGCCCGTTCCTGTTCGGCCGTTTCACCCTGGCGGATGCCATGTTCGCCCCGGTCTGCGTCCGGATGCGGGGCTGGGGGGTGGAACTGGAGCCTGTGCCGGATGCCTATGTCTCAGCCGTCCTGGACCTGCCCGCCATGAAGGAATGGACCGCCGCCGCCGCGGCGGAACCGTGGGAGATTGATTACCTTACGGTGTAAAGGCGCGGTCCCATCCGGCCAGCAGGCGTCCATAGCCGGCGTCACGCCGCAGATCACCCAACAGAAAGGCCCTGTCCAGCCGCTGTCCGCCCCACCGGCCCAGCGGCTGGACCTTTCCACGAACGGAAAGAGACACGCGATCGCCGATGGTGCCCAAGGGCATGCGCACGCCCAACCGGGCAAAGGGCGCTTCCCCGGCCATCGTGATCCCCGCCGTCAAGGAGACCCCACTGCCAAACCAGCGTTCCACCCCTATCTCCGCCCCCCAATCGCCAGCCAGATAGCGCCCGGCAGACAGGGACAGGCGGCTTTCCGCTCCCGGCCCTTCCAGGCCAAGGGTGAGATGGGCGGTATGGATGCGGCTGTTGGGCAGGTGCCCGCTGCCATCCGGTTGGCGCTTCCACAACCGGTGCGCCTCCACGCCCACCGACCCGCGGGCAAGCGGCGGCTGATAGCGCAGTTCACCACCGAACCCGCCAAACATCTCCTCCAGATATCCAGCCTCCAGCATCACATCCAGCGGTGGGGCCAGGGTCAGCAATAAGGCGCCCTGCCCCCGGTTCCACCTGATGTCCCGGTTTGGATAAAGGGGGGCATCGGCGCGGCCCACCGTGAAGTCCCCCTGGGGGAAATTGCCCAGATCGTGGGCCAAACTGGTGCGTGCCGCGCTGTGCAGCAACAGGCCGGCGAGAGGCAGCACCGTCAACCCAGCATCCAGCCCCACCCGCCGGCCCCACTGGCCCGTTTCAGGGGGGCCGGGGCCAATCTCTCCCCATCCGGTCAACGCCATCTCCCAATGCCGGGCCAAGGCTGTGGGACGGGCAGCGCGGGCAAATTCCGTTCCCCGGCGGATTTCGGCGCCGCTGCTATCCCATCGGGCGGCCTTTTGCACCTGCAAGGCCGGCAAATGCGCCACGATTCCGGGAAGACCCAGGCGATGGGTTGCCGGTTTTGCCACCCGCCCCGTAAATGCGGCGGCGGCGATGCTCTCCGCCGGGTCCATGGCGGCATCCACATCGCTCCACCAAGCCCCGTCCGGCTGACGCGCGGGCAAAGGCCAGGGGCGATCCATGCCGGCCATATCCCATCGCAACGCCACGCCCAGTACAGCCCCGCGATAACGTTGCCATCCAACGGAAAGATCAAGCCATGACAGAGGCCGCGCGCCCAGCGTAACCGACGTTTCTGCCGCTGGTCCGGCCCTGGCCGCTATCGCCTTGATCCAGGCCCGATCGGTCCATAGGGGCACCTGCAGTGCCGCCAAAGGCTTCGGCTTCGACCAGGACAGGCCGCCGGCCCAGCCCATGCCCGCGCCCAGTTCGACGGAACCAAGACGGATGCCGGCCATGGCGCTATCCAGGCGCCTTGACGTGTCCGCGCCGATCCCCCGCACCCCCAGCACCAGCGACGGTCGCCACTTTCCCGCCGGCCAAAGGCGAAGGTCGGCATCGCCAACGCCATCCGCACCCCGATCCTGCCGCAGTTGCACGGCGACGGATTGCAGGGGTTGCAGCCCCAGCACGCCCTGCCGGCCCTCCCGGTCCCATTCCATCGCCGCCCAGGCTGTTCCTTCCTCGACCAGAAAAGGGGTGGGGGCAGCCGACGGCAAGGGCGCCGCCCGGCTGGGCGGGGCGACCAGCAGCAGAAGAAGCAGGAACAGGCGGATCGGGATCGGCACGAACAAAAAAGGCGGCACCCAGAGGATACCGCCCAAATTGCGCATATATTGTTCTTATTTCAACCAATAAGAAGAAAAGACCTCACACGCGCTCAATCACCATGGCAATGCCCTGGCCGCCACCGATGCACATGGTGATCAACCCATAGCGACCACCTGTCCGCGCCAGTTCATAAAGCGCCTTCACGGTGATGATGGCGCCCGTAGCCCCCACCGGATGGCCCAGGGCCACACCGCTGCCATTGGGGTTGACCTTCGCCGGATCGAAGCCCAATAGCTTGGACACGGCGCAGGCCTGGGCGGCGAACGCCTCGTTGCTTTCAATCACATCCATATCAGCGACGGTCAGCCCCGCCCGCTTCAGGGCGATGGGCACGGCATGGACGGGGCCAAGGCCCATCACGTCCGGTTCCAGGCCGGCATGGCCCCAGGCGACGATACGCGCCAGGGGCTTCACCCCGCGCGCGGCCGCAGCATCAGCCGACATCAAGGTGACAGCCGCCGCCCCATCATTAAGGCCGGAGGCATTGCCCGCTGTCACCGTGCCATCCTTTTTGAAGACGGGTTTCAGCTTGGCGAAATCCTCCAACTTGGCATCCGTCCGCACATGTTCATCCGTGTCGAACAAGCGGGTGCCGCCCTTGGCCTTCACCTCCACCGGCAGGATCTGTTCCTTGAAGCGCCCTTCCGCCGTGGCGCGGGCAGCGCGGGCATGGCTTTCCAGCGCCAGCGCGTCCTGGGCGGCGCGGTCGATGCCTTCGCGCTCGGCCACATTCTCCGCAGTCACACCCATATGGATATTATGGAACGGGTCGGTCAGCACCGTGACCATCGCATCCAGCATCGCGGCGTCGCCCATGCGCTGGCCCCAGCGCACCGCGGGCATGATATAGGGCGACCGGCTCATGCTCTCCGCCCCGCCGGCCACCGCCACCTCGCATTCCCCCAACCGGATCATCTGCGCGGCGGAGATGATGGCCTGCACGCCCGACCCGCAAAGCCGGTTCAGTGTCAGGGCCGGCGCCTCCTTCGGCAGGCCAGCCTTCACGGCGGCGACGCGGGCCAGATAGGCATCGTGCGGGCCGGACGGGATCACCTGCCCCATCACCACATGCTGCACATCGGTCGGGGCCAGCCCGGCCCGGCGCACCGTCTCCGCAATCACCAGCGCGCCCAGGTCGGCAGGCGCAATGTCCTTCAGGCTGCCGCCAAAGCCGCCCACCGCCGTGCGCGTCCCCGCAACGATCACCACATCATTCAAGCCGGTCATTACGTTCCTCCCGAAATTTGTTTTTATCGAAACGGTAATTTATGGGCCGATTGCGGCGCACACAAGAAATTTTCGCACATGCAAAAAGGGCCGACCCTGCGGCCGGCCCCTTTCTTCTCAACGCCCCTTGAAGGCGGGCGGACGTTTCTCGGCGAAGGCGGCCATGCCTTCCTTCTGGTCTTCCAGGCCGAAGGTGCTGTGGAAGGTGCGGCGCTCAAACAGCAGGCCTTCCGCCAGGCTGCTTTCAAAGGCGCGGTTCACACTTTCCTTCGCCATCATGGCCACCGGGCGGGACATGGCGGCGATCTTTTCCGCTATCCTCACGGTTTCCGCCATCAGGTCAGCAACCGGCACCACGCGGGCGACAAGGCCGGACCGTTCCGCCTCCGCTGCATCCATCATGCGACCGGTCAGGCACATTTCCATCGCCTTGGCCTTGCCGATGGCGCGGGTCAGGCGCTGGGTACCGCCGGCACCGGGGATGGTGCCGATGGTGATTTCCGGCTGGCCGAATTTGGCATTGTCCGCCGCGATGATGAAATCCGCCATCATCGCCAATTCGCACCCGCCGCCCAGGGCATAGCCGGCGACAGCGGCAATGGTGGGCTTGCGGCAGGTGGCCAGCCGGCCCCATTTGCGGGTGATGAAATCGTTCAGATAGGCGTCCATATGGGTGAAGCCGGCCATCTCCTTGATGTCGGCCCCGGCGGCGAACGCCTTTTCCGACCCGGTGACGACGATGACGCCGATGGCGGCATCAGCTTCCAGCGTGTCCAGGGCATCGCCCAACTCTGTCACCAGCGCATCGCACAGGGCGTTCAGCGCCTTGGGACGGTTCAGCGTGACGATGCCGACGGCGCCCTTGGTTTCAACCAGGATATTCTCGTAGCTCACGGTCATTTCCCCATTCTTGGACGGGCGATCATCAGGGCTGCAACAGCCGCCGCGCGATGATCACCCGCATGATCTCGTTGGTGCCTTCCAGTATCTGGTGGACACGCAGATCACGCAGGATGCGTTCCACCGGATATTCCCGGATGTAACCATAACCACCATGAAGCTGCAGCGCATCATTGGCGATCTGAAAACCGGCATCTGTGGCAAAACGCTTGGCCATGGCGCACCAGGTCGTCGCCTCCGCATGGCCCGCATCCAGGGCCACGGCCCCACGATGCACCATCAGCCTTGCGGCATCCAGTTCTGTGGCCATGTCAGCCAGCTTGAACTGCAATGCCTGGAACTCATTCAGCTTTTTGCCGAACTGCTGGCGCACCTCCATATGCGCCTTTGCCGCCTCCAGGCAGGCCCGCGCGCCACCGAGCGAGCAGGAGGCGATGTTGAGCCGCCCGCCATCCAGCCCCTTCATGGCGATCTTGAAGCCATCGCCCTCGTTCCCCAGCCGGTTGGCTACGGGCACACGACAATCTTCAAACATCACCTGCGCGGTGGGCTGGCTGTTCCAACCCATCTTGCGTTCCTTCTTGCCGAAGGAGAGGCCCGGCGTGCCCTTTTCCACCACCAGGCAGGAAATCCCCTTCGGTCCCGGCCCGCCGGTGCGCACCATCACCACATAGATGTCGGAGGACCCGCCGCCGGAGATAAAGGCCTTGGACCCGTTCAGCACATAATGGTCACCATCGCGTTCAGCCTTGGTGCGCAGCGATGCAGCATCCGACCCCGCCCCCGGTTCGGTGAGGCAATAGCTGGCGAAATGGGCCATGCTGAACAGATCCGGCAGCCATTTCGCCCGCTGTTCCTCATTGCCGAACGTGTCGATCATCCAGGCCGCCATGTTGTGGATGGACAGATAGGCAGCGGTGGAAGGACAGGCGGCGGATAGTTCCTCAAACAATATCGCCGCATCCAGGCGGCCCAAGCCGGTGCCGCCGAACTGGTCGCGGCAATAAAGCCCGGCAAAGCCCAGTTCTGCGGCCTTGCGCAGGGTCTCAACCGGGAAAATCTGGTTTTCATCCCAGTCGGCAGCGAAAGGCGCCATATGGTCGGTGGCGAATCCGCGCGCCAGATCCTGGATAGCGCGCTGGTCCTCGGTCAGATCGAAATCCATCTCGGTCGATCCTTGGCAAAAGAAAACGGGCGGTGGGCGCCTGTCGCCCCTGTCGGGCCCAGCCAACCACCGCCCCAGTCTGCGGCCCGCCCTGGGAGGGCGCGATAAGGCCGCGATTTCTGAGAAGAACCGGGGCGGTTGGCCCCTTACCCCATGGTGGGGATGACGAAGCTGGCCCCGTCGCGAATGCCCGAAGGCCAGCGCGATGTCACCGTCTTGGTCTTGGTGTAGAAGCGCACACTGTCCGGCCCATGCTGGTTCAGGTCGCCAAAGCTGGACCGCTTCCAGCCGCCGAACGTGTAATAGGCGAGCGGCACCGGAATCGGCACATTGATGCCGACCATGCCCACATCGACACGGGCGGCGAAATCACGCGCCGTGTCGCCATCGCGGGTGAAGATGGCGACGCCATTGCCATATTCATGATCATTCGGCAGGGCCAGAGCCGCCTCATAATCATCGGCGCGCGCCACGCAGAGCACAGGGCCGAAGATTTCTTCCTTATAAATCCGCATCTCCGGCGTTACCCGGTCAAACAGCACGCCGCCCATGTAGAAGCCATTCTCATAGCCCTGCAGGGTCAGTTCGCGGCCATCCACCACCAGTTCAGCGCCTTCCTGGATGCCGATATCGACATAGGCCTTGATCTTGTCCAGGTGCTGGCGGGTGACGACGGGGCCGAAATCCGCCGTCGGATCGGTGGAGGGGCCCACCTTCAACGTGCGCACCCGGCTGGCCAGCCGGTCGACCAGAATATCCGCCGTCTTCTGGCCCACCGGCACGGCCACGGAAATGGCCATACAGCGTTCCCCGGCGGAGCCATAGCCGGCCCCGATCAGGGCATCGACCACCTGATCCATATCGGCATCGGGCATGATCAGCGCATGGTTCTTGGCCCCGCCAAACGCCTGCACCCGCTTGCCGTTGGCCGTGCCGCGGGAATAGATGTACTCCCCAATCGGGGTGGAACCGACAAAGCCAACGGCTTTGATGTCCGGGTGGTCCAGAATGGCGTCCACCACTTCCTTGTCGCCATTCACCACATTCAAAATGCCTTTGGGCAGCCCAGCTTCCGCCATCAATTCCGCCAGCAGCAGCGGCACGGACGGATCACGCTCCGACGGCTTCAGAATGAAGGCATTGCCGCAGGCAATGGCGGGCGCGAATTTCCACATCGGGATCATGGCGGGGAAATTGAACGGGGTGATACCCGCCACCACGCCCAGCGGCTGGCGCATCGAATACATGTCGATGCCGGGCCCCGCCCCTTCGGTGAACTCCCCCTTCAACAGGTGCGGGATGCCGATGGCGAATTCCACCACCTCCAGCCCGCGCTGGATATCGCCCTTGGCGTCGGGAATGGTCTTGCCATGTTCCAGGGCCAGTTTCAGCGCCAGCTTGTCGAAATCCCGGTTCAGCAGTTCCAGGAACTTCATCAGCACACGGGCGCGCTTCTGCGGGTTGGTGGCAGCCCAGGCCGGCTGCGCCGCCTTGGCATTGGCCACCGCGTCCGCCAGTTCCGCCGCGCTGGCCAAGGGAACTTCGGCGGAAATCTCCCCCGTCATGGGCGTGAAGACCGGTGCGAAACGACCGGATCTACCCTCCACCCGCGCGCCACCGACAAAGTGATAAAGCCTGTCCACCATCGTTTCCTCCCGATTTGATTTAACGTCAAGGTGGCACGCGCCCATGCGCACGACAAGGCGCGCTTTAGCCCATCTTGTTGTGCAAAAAGCCCCATATGGCAGCGAACGGTGCCCACACTCATCCCCGGCTTTCTGGATCGACACCGAAATAGTCGCGGCCGCGCGAAACATCAGGGGCTTGTCCGATGAGCGAACAACTCTAGTTTCCTCCCACAGCAAAGTTGTAGGCAGAGTAATTATATGACCAATGAAGATAAGAGTTGCGTCGCCGGCTACCTCCCAAGAAGGCTGCCTTTGGGAAATTAGATAAAATGTAACCTAACCCTTTGGACGAAGGCGCTGCCCTTTTCGGCACCGCCTGTTGCTGTATGTTTCTTTCGAGGCAGAAAGGGGAGACACTTCAAGTGCAACACCATGACGGCGTCCATCTGCGGACCATGCGGACCTCGCGGGGGATGAGTTTGGCGGCTTTGGCAAACTCTGCGGGCCTGTCCAAGAGCGAGATTTCGAAGCTGGAAAATGGCGTTCGGCCGTTTCGTCCCGACCATGTGATCCGGTTGGCGAAAATTTTTGGTGTCGGTCCCGTGGATATGCTGGCACCCAACAGCCCGCTGCGCACCATGCTGGGTGAAGTCCGAACGGAAACAGACCTGCCTCTTTTCGATGGCCGTGAACTGGCGCGCGATGGCGATAATGCTGTTCCGCGCGGCAAAAGCCCGCGCCCGGCGCCGTTGCGCAATGCGCCCCGCGCCTATGCCGTGACCGTGAGCGACCTGAACAACACGCCGGCCCTGGCGCCGGGCGCCATATTGCAGATCAATCCCGATGTCACCGCCAGTGTCGGTGATCTGGTGATCAATCGCCTCTCCTGGTCGCCCCTGGCCTTCTATCTCCGGCAGGATGATGATGGTGCGCTGTACGGGCTGACGCTTTCCCGCCGCCGGATTGATCTGCGGATGGAAGATGTCGACAAGCTGCACCGCGTGGCCGGCATCTGGCTGGGGGAATGACCGGCAGGATCGCTTGACGGCATGGGGGCGCCAGACGACAGTCGGAGAGAATAAATGATCTCCGGGTAGATGATGGCGCAGGATCACACTGGTGTGCCAAAGGCCGCCATAGCGGCATTGATGGCGGCGGAACAGGATCGGTTCATCGCCGCACACCCCCGATCCGCCGAAGCGGCAGCGAACGGCCTGTCCGGGTTTTACCAAGGCGTGCCGATGCACTGGATGCGGGACTGGCCTCTGCCATTCCCGATCCTGGTACAAAATGCCCACGGCGCCACACTGACAGACATTGACGGCCACGAACGGGCGGATTTCTGCCTGGGTGATACCGGGGCCATGTTTGGCCACTCACCACCACCAGTTGCCAAAGCCATAGCGGAGCAGGCCCAGCGCGGCCTGACCTATATGCTGCCCACGGCGGATGCCGCCGCCATCGGCCACCTGCTCCCGCAAATTTTCGGCCTGCCCCATTGGCAGATTGCCACCACGGCCACGGACGCCAACCGTTTCGCCCTGCGTGTGGCCAGGGCGGTGACAGGGCGGCCACGCATCCTGGTTTTCAACGGCTGCTATCATGGCACGGTGGATGAAACCTTCGTGCGACTGGATAAGGGCCAAGCGGTGAACCGTCCCGGTCTTCTGGGCCAGTTCACCGACCTGACCCGTGACACGGCGGTGGTGGAATTCAACGATCTGACCGCTTTGGAACAGGCGTTGAAGGCGGGCGATATCGCCTGTGTCATCACAGAACCGGTTTTGACCAATAGCTGCATGGTGCTGCCCGAACCCGGGTTCCATGCGGGCTTGCGTCGCCTGACGCGGGAAACGGGCACGCTGCTACTGATCGACGAGACGCACACCATTTCCACCGCGCGTGGCGGCTACAGCGCCCGGTACGGGCTGGAACCGGATATGTTTGTGCTGGGCAAGCCGATTGCCGGCGGCATTCCCGCCAGTATCTGGGGCTTTACCGACGATATCGCCCGACGGCTGGATGCCGTGCGGGCGGCCACACCATCCGGCCATTCCGGCATGGGCACCACCCTGTCGGCCAATGCCCTGGCGCTGGCGGCCATGCGGGCCGTGCTGGAACAGGTGATGACCGCCGATGCCTATGCCCATATGGAACGATTGGCCGACCGGCTGGAAAAGGGCCTGATGGCGGCCATTACCGCTGCGTCCCTGCCCTGGCATGTGGCGCGCGTCGGCGCCCGGGTGGAGTTCATCTGCGCGCCCGGCCCTTTACGCAATGGCACGGCGGCTGAGGCGGCCCATGCCCCGGAACTGGAAGCGGCGTTGCATCTGGCCTTGCTGAACCGGGGCTGCCTGATCGCCCCGTTCCATAACATGATGCTGGTCTGCCCAGCGACGACGGCCATACAGGTGGACCGGTTGATCGCTGCCTTCACCGACATTACCGGCCAGTTGCGGAGGGTGGCATGAGCGGGCCGCCCTTTGCCCCGTGGGAGGAGGCCGAACGCTTCCTGGCCACCCATCCGGAGATTGAGGCGGTGGATATCGTGCTGGTCGATGCCAATGGCGTCGGCCGGGGCAAGATCATCCGCCGGCATGAATTGGAAAGCCTCTACCGCCAGGGGCGCCACCTGCCCAGTTCCATCCTGGGACTGGATGTGACGGGAGAGGATGTGGAGGAAACCGGGCTGGTCTGGGCAATGGGCGATGCCGACCTGCGCGTCTGGCCGGTCCCCGGTACCCTGGCCCCCCTGCCCTTCACCCACCCGGCGCGGGCACAGGTGCTGGTATCGCTCTATGGGCTGGACGGGCAGCCTTTTGGGGCCGATCCCCGCCATGCGCTGGCCCGCCAGATCGCAGCGTTGAAGGAGGATGGGTACCATCCGGCCGGCGCGTTCGAGCTGGAATTTTACCTGCTGGACGCCACCCCCGGCCCCGATGGCAGGCCGCGCCCGGCTTCCATGGCGCTGGACGGGCGCCGTCACGACCAGATCCAGGTCTATGGGCTGGATGATCTGGACGGGATGCAGCCCGTTTTCGCCGCCATCTATCAGGCTGCATCAGCCCAGGGCCTGCCGCTGGAAACCCTGATCGCAGAATATGCACCGGGCCAGTATGAGTTGACCCTGCATTACCGCCCCTGCCTGATGCGTGCCGCCGATGACCTGATCATGCTGAAGCGGCTGGTGCGGGCCATTGCCCGCCGCCATGGGATGATCGCCTGCTTCATGGCCAAGCCGTTCCAGGGGCGGGCCGGGTCTGGAATGCATCTGCACGTATCGCTGGGCGATGGCGCGGGCGGCAACCATTTTTCGGAAAAGGCAGATGGTGAATTGGTTCCGGTTCTCCGCCACGCCATCGGCGGACTGGCCGACACCATGGCTGAAAGCATGCTGGTCTTCGCGCCGCACGCCAATAGCTGGCGACGCTACGTCGCCAATCTCTATGCGCCGGTGGAACCCAGTTGGGGCGTGAATGACCGATCCGTCGCCCTGCGGGTGCCTGCCGGGCCCGCACAGGCCAGACGGGTGGAACATCGACCGGCAGGCGTGGACGCCAACCCCTATCTCGTCGGCGCCACCGTGCTGGCGGGCATAAGCCATGGGCTGGAAAACAGCATCGAGCCCGGCCCCGCCAGTCGCAGCGGCCAGCCGCAACCCGCCCCGGTTACCGCCCGCACCGCGACCATGCCGCGTGACTGGCATCAGGCACTGATAAAGGCAGAGGCCTCGGCATTCCTGAAGCAAGCCCTGGGGCCGGAATTGCACCGATCCTTCACCGCCATCAAACGGGCTGAGTTAGCCCGCGTGATGGCGGCCGTGCCAGACCTGGATTACCAGCTTTACCTGCACCTATAGGGGCCGGAGCCGGGCTGATCAGGCCCAGCCACCGCCCAGGGACCGGAACAGGGCGATGGCGGCCTGCAACTCCGCCAGCCGGGTCTGGGTCAACTGATCCTGGGCTGACAGCAGGGAACGCTGCGCATCCAGCAGGGTCAGCAGATCAACCGCCCCTTCCCGGTAGCGGGTTTCCGCCAGACGGAAAACCTCCCGCGCCAGCCGGACCGATTCCTCCTGCAGGCGGCGCTGGGTTTCCGCATTGCGGGCGGCGCCCAGTGCCGTTTCCACGTCCGAGAAGGCAGTCAGGATGGAAGCACGATAGCTCTCCACCAGTTCCAGCTTCCGCGTCTCGGCAATCTCCACCCCGGCGCGGCGGCTGCCGCCATCAAACAGGCTTTGCGCCAGCGACAGGCCCAGATTGGCGGTGGCCAGGGGCGCGTTGACAAGACTGCTCAACCCGCCGCCGGACAGATTGCCCGACAGGCTGATGCTGGTGGTGGGATAAAGGGCGGCCCGCGCCGCCACGATATCGGCCCCCGCCGCGACAAGCTGAAGCGATGCCGCCTTAAGATCGGGCCGGCGTTCCAGCAGGTCAGCCGGCACACCGGTGCCGGTGCGCGGCAGGCCCAGCCCGCCCAGCCCATCGGTGGCAACCGCGATATCCTGCGGCTGGCGGCCCAGCAGCACCGCCAGATTCAAGGTTGCATCCAGTTCCTGCTGGCGCAGGGCGGGGATGGTCGCCTGCTGCGATACCAGTGCATTGCGCTGCTGCGCCACTTCCAGCGCCGTGGCCGCGCCATTGCGGTAGCGGGAATCCACCACCGACATGACACGTTCGGCCAGTTCCAGGTTCTCCTCCGCGCTACGACGGCGGTCGCGCAGGGAAAGCACCTGGAAATAGGTATTGGCGACATCAGCGGTGACGGTCAGGGCCACCGTCTCCCGATCCAGGGCGCTGATCGCCGTCGCGGCAGCGGCACTGGTGGCACCAGCGCGGTTACGCCCCCAGAAATCCAGTTCATAAGAGGCCGAAAGGCCCAGGCTGGCACTGGTCCGCCCGCTGGAGGAGGAGCCGGTGCCATCATTGCCGGAGCCATTACCCCAACGGTCACTCTCCTGCCGGCTGATCCCCGCACTGCCGCCCACGCTGGGCAGCAGGGAGGCATCGGCCTGGATCTGACGCAGTTGCGCCTGCCGCAGCCGCAGGGCCGCCGCTGCCAGATCGGTATTGGCGGTGCGCGCTTCGCCCAGCAGGGTCAGCAATTCGGGGGAGTTGAAGCCCTGCCACCAGTCAGCGGCCGGCCAGGCGGCGGCGGCATCAACCGGTTGGGTCCAGGCGGCTTGGGGGGTGACAGGCTGCGGCACCGCCATGTCGCCAGCATGGGAGCAGGCGCCCAGCAGGGCGGTGCCAGTCAGCAGGACAAGGGACAGGGGCCGGGAAAGACGGCGGGCGATCATGCGTGGATCATCCAATGGCTGGCGTCAGTCGGACGCAAGGGCAACGACGGGGTCGAGCATGGCGGCGCGGCGGGCGGGGGTGTAACCAAAGACCAGGCCGGTACCGAAGGCACAGCCGAATGCCAGGGCAACCGGCGCCAGCGAAAGCTGGATCGGTGTGCCCAAAGCCGACAGCAGCAGGCCGATGGACAAGCCCAGAACAACCCCGACGACACCACCCAGGGCGGAAACAAGCAGTGCTTCCAGCATGAATTGCTGCATCACGTGACGGGTGCGGGCGCCGGTCGCCATGCGGATACCAATTTCGCGCGTCCGCTCCGTCACATTGACCAGCATGATGTTCATCACGCCGATGCCACCGACCAACAGGGAAATGGCCGCGATGGACCCCAGCAGCACCGTCATCGTGTCGCGCATCGCCGATTGCGTCTCGATGATGGAAGCGGTGTTGCGGATCTGGAAATCTTCCGCCTGATGGCGGGCGATCAGCAGGGAGGTAACCTCGGTCTGCGTCTCGTCAATCCGTTCCAGATTATCCACCAGCACCGTGATGGTGCGCAGGTTGCGCTGGCCGAACAGGCGCAGCGAACCCGTGCTGAGCGGCACGAACACCACGTCATCCTGATCCTGGCCGAATGGCGTGGCGCCCTTGGCAGACATCACGCCGATCACCTGGAACGGCACATTCTTCAACAGCATATAGCGACCAACCGGGTCCTGGTCGGGGAACAGGTTAGCGGCCACCGTCTTGCCGATGACAGCCACAGGCGCATAGCGCTGCTGGTCATCCTCACTGAAGAAAACACCGCTCTCCACCGGCCAGCTTTTGGCCACCACCATGGCGGGCGTCGTCGCATTCACCTGCGTCTGGTAATCCAGGTTGCCGGCGCGTGCCGTCATGCCGCCGGTATATTCCGGGACGGCAGCAGTGACATTAGGCAAGGCTGAAATCGCGATGGCGTCATCAGGAACCAGCGTTGCCACACCATTGGCGTTGCGCTGCCCTGGCGCGCCGGGGCGGACCAGCAGCAGGTTGGTGCCCATGGCACTCATCTGGTCCATCACGGATTGCTTGGACCCGTTGCCCACCGCCAGCATCGCCACCACGGATGCCACACCGATGACGATGCCCAGCAGCGTCAGCACCGTGCGATAAAGATTGGCGGTCAGGGCCCGCATCGCCATACGGAAGGCTTCCGTCAACTCACGGAAGTTCCAGCCTTCATCCTCACCCTGTTGCGGCACATGAACGGATCGGGCAGGCACGGGCGGCGGCGGGGCTGCTTGCGCGCCGTCCGGCGGCCCGTCAGCAATGACCTGCCCATCCTTCAACTCCACCAGCCGGCGGGCATTGTTGGCCACATCCCGGTCATGGGTGATCAGGATGATGGTGTGACCCTGGTCCGCCAGTTCCCGCAGCAGGCGCATAACCTCCACACCGCTGCGGCTGTCCAGCGCACCCGTCGGCTCGTCCGCCAGGATCACCTGGCCGCCATTGACCAGCGCGCGGGCGATGGAAACACGCTGTTGCTGACCACCGGAAAGCTGGCTGGGCCTATGGTCCAGACGCTCTTCCAGCCCCAGAGAAGACAGAAGCTGTTCCGCCCGTTCCCGCCGCGCATCCCGTGACATGCCGGCATAGATGGCCGGCACCTCGACATTCTCGGTCGCGGTGGCCATCGGGATCAGGTTGTAGCTCTGGAACACGAAGCCGAACGCCTCGCGCCGCAGCGCCGCCAGCATATCCCGGTCAAAGGTGGACACATCCTGCCCATCGAACAGGTACTGCCCGGTGGACGGTCGGTCCAGACAGCCCAGGATATTCATCAGGGTCGATTTGCCCGACCCCGATGCCCCCATGATGGCAACAAATTCACCGGGATAAATCTTGAGCGAGATGCCTTTCAGCACCTGCACCGCCAGTTCGCCAGTCGCATAGGTCTTGGTGATGTCGACCAGTTCGATCAGCGGCGTGGCCTGGGGCTTCTGCTGCGGGCTGCTCATAACACCCCCGGCGGACGCATGCGCGGCCCCTGCTGCTGCTGTTGCATGCTACGGGCCTGTCCTGCGGGCAAGGCACGTCCAATCACCACGCGCTCCCCTTCCTCCAGGCCGGACAGAACCTGGATATTCACCCGGTCCGCAACACCGACCATGATCCGCCGCTCTTCCGTCGTGCCATCGGCCTTCAGGACCGTGACCATGCGGGGGCGCCCGCCGGGGCCAGCCTCGCCGTCTGCTGCCGGTGCGGGGCGCTGACGGGGTGCCCCTTCAGCCCTGGGCCCCGCTTCGGAGCCAGCGCCCGGCCGACGCGGGGCACCATCGCCACCACGGGGCGGCGCCCCTTCCGGGCGGCCCGGCGCACGCAGGGCGGCCAGCGGAATGCGCAGCGTGTCCTTGGCCTGGGCGACAACGAAGAAGACCTGCGCGGTCATCTGCGTCATCAACTGGCCGCCCTCATTGCCCACATCGAACAGGGCATTATAGAGGACGACGTTATTTTCCACCGTCGGTGTCGGCTCCACCTGCCGCAATGTCCCCTGCCAGCGGCGATCCGGACGGCCAAGGGTGGTGAAATAAGCCGGCATGCCGATCTTCAGGCGCGAGACATCGGCCTCCGAAACCTGGGTCGTCACCGTCATCTTGGCCAGATCGGCGATGCGCAACACGATCGGCGCGGACTGGTTGGCATTCAGGGTCTGGCCCTGCTTGGCGTTTTGCGACACGACAGTGCCGGTCATGGGCGCGTAAATCTTGGTATAGCCCAGGTTCGCCTCATCCCCCCGCAGGGTGGAGGTTGTCTGGCGGATCTGTGCATTCACAGACCGGATCGAGGCTTCAGCAGCGCGCAGATTGGCCTCCGCGCTCTGGAAGCTGTCCTGGCTGGTGGCGTTATCCTTCAACAGGTTGCGCTGACGCTCAAACTGCTGTTTGGCCAGCACCAGTTCCGCTTCCCGCTGCGCCAGTTGCGCGTTCAGGTTTTCAAGCTGCGCTTTGTCGGAATCCACGCGGGACTGATAGACGGTGGGGTCGATTTCCGCCAGCAGGGTGCCCTGCTCCACTTCCTGGCCCACCAGGAAATGGATTTTGCGGAGCTGGCCGGAAACCTGGGTGCCGACATCCACATAATCCAGCGGCTGAAGGTTACCCAGCGCAGCAACGCTGTCTTCAATGTCCCCCCGCTCCACGGCAGTGGTCAGGTACTGACCTTCCCCCGTCGACCCGGCGCTGGAAAGCCACCAGGCAATTCCGGCGCCGGCGGCGGCCAGAAGGGCGATACCGGCATACAGGACACGGCGCCCGCCCTTGCGTCGGGACCGTTTCAGGGATGGCGGCTTGGTGGAAGCGGTGGCTTGGCTGGCAGCTTGCATCAGGGTCATCGACGAAGGGAGGACAAAGGGTGCCCTTCTTATACGCGGCCCGTGTTAATACCCTGCATCCGATTTTATAATATTTATGCAGTTTTTTCGCTTCCGCACATTATCCACGGTGGCCGTCTTTCAGGCCTTAACCGGGCGGGGCGGCTGCCGGCGCTCTCCCAGCGCATAAGACAGGGCGCCCATGAATTCTTCCATGTCCAGCGGCTTGGTCAGATACCGCAGGAAGCCGGCGGCCAACCCTTTTTCCACCTGTGCCGGCATGGCATTGGCGCTCAACGCCAGCACGGGAATGGCAGCGGTAGACGGGTCGGCCCGCAGGCGGCGCAGCATCTCGAAGCCATCCATGCCGGGGAGATTGATGTCCAGCAGGATGATGTCGGGTTGGGTATCGACCGCCATCTGCAGACCCGATCCCGGATCGGGCGCCACGAACAGTTCCGCCCCTTCCACCGCCGCCATCACATCCTGCATCAGTTCGATATTCGCGGGGTTATCCTCAATATAGAGCATGGTGAAATGGTGACCGGCGGCCAGACGCCGGGGGGAATGCCCCTGCCCGGAGGGTGATGCAGCCTGCGCGGCAGGGAAGAGATCGAAATAAAATTCGCTGCCCCAGCCTTCGTGGGTTTCCACCCGTAATTCCGATCCCATCGCTTCCAGAAGACGCTTGCAGATGGTCAGGCCGATACCGGTGCCTTCAATGGCCCCATGCTCCCGCCCCAGCCGGTTGAAAGGCTGAAACAGTTCCGCCAGCCGGTCTGCCGGGATGCCGATACCGGTATCCCGGACCGAAAGCCGGATACACTCTTCGTGCACATGGGCCCTTATGGTGACGCTTCCGCCCTCCCGATTATATTTGACGGCATTGGATACCAGATTCGACAGAACCTGGTGCAGGCGCGTCCTGTCAGCCGCAACCGGGGGGAGCGAGGGGTCAAAGGCTGTATGGAAAGCGATCCTGGCCGTCTGCGCCGCCGGTTGCATCGCGCTCACCAGATCGGCCACCACCGCCGACAGATCGACGGCCTCCATGGAAAGGCTCATCCGGCCAGCCTCCACCCGTGCCAGATCCAGCACCTCATCAATCAGGCGCAACAGCAGATGGCCGGCCTTGTCGATCTGGGTGGCAGCCCGTTCCTGCTTGGCGGTCAAAGGCTCCCGCACGCGATTGAACAACAGCAGTTGCGCAAAGCCCATGATGGAATTGAGCGGTGTACGCAACTCATGGCTCATGCTGGCGAGGAACTCGGATTTCGCCCGGTTGGCCGCCTCGGCACGCAAGCGGGCATCCTGAAGGTCGCGGGTGCGTTCCTCGACCCGCTGTTCCAGGGCGGCGCGCGCCTGTTCCAACTCCAGTTCCATGCGCCGCCGCTCTTCCACCTCCCGCTCAAGGGCGCGGTTGGCCAGACGCAATTGTTCAGCCTCCCGTGCCGCAGCGGCGTTGATGCGGCGGTCGGCAATGCTTGCGCCCAGTGCCAGAAGCAGCAAACCATAGGTAATGGCGGCAACCATCAACGCCAGCAGGAAGCGGGACAGGCCACCATCCGAAGGCGGACCAACGGGATCAAGCGTGATGACCAGGCCGGCCATGCCGACATAATGCATGCTGCTGACGGCAACCGCCATTACCAGGGCCGCCAGCAGACGATGGGACAGGCGCCGCACCCGGAAAGCCAGGGCAAGGGCCAGGCTGGAGGCGACCATTGCGATGACCACGGAAAGGATGAACATTTCCGGGCGATACGCGATGCGACCCGGCACCAGCAAAGCCGCCATCCCCATGTAATGCATGGAGGCGATGCCCGTGCCAACCAGGATACCCGCCGGCAGCAGCCGGGACAGGCCGCGCTCCGCGCGCACCCACCACAGCCCAAGAGCCACGACACAGATGGCGGTGATCAGGGAAACGGCGGTCAACCCGCCGTCGAAACCGATCGGCACATCCAGTTGGAATGCCAGCATGGCAATGAAATGCATCGCCCAGATACCGCCACCCAGCGCCGCCGACGCACCCGCAAGCCACCAGATGCGGGACAGGCCGGCGGCATGACGCAACCGCTCCACCATATCCAGAGCGACGAAGGCCGCAACGGCCGCCGTCAGGAAGGATAACAGCACCAACCAGGGGTCATGCGAAAAAGCCGCCCCTGTCGCCTCGGAAGTAAAGCATAGGCCGATCACTACCCATCCCACACTTATAGTTCCATGCCAAAAGGGGCCGATATCCCACCGCTGTCGCGCAATGGTCAACGTGCCGTTTACAGGGGCGTCGCTTGTTAATGCAGCATGGTATCACGAAGGGCATAGCGCACCCAAGGTGACGGTGCCGAAGGGCCAGGGAATCCTATCCCAGGGAGAAGGTGCAAGGGACGATAAATACACCTATACCTATGGTTATCGGGGTAGTAGTGCCACTTGCACCAGCATTCGCATATACAGGAAAGGGAGTATGACGTGACAGCGCATCCCCGGACCATCCAGGCCGGCGGGCGGATTGCCGGATGGAAAATGGCATTTGCTCCCTTCCTGACCTTACGCGGCCGATTGACCCTTCTCGTGGTGTCGGTTGTGGCCGCCATGGCAGCGGTGTTGATTGTTGAAAACAGCGCCCGCCAGAACGACGCCGTCATGCTGGCGCAGCGTCGCGCCATGGACATTGCCCAGGCCATTGCCGCCCAGCATTCGGAATTGCTGCTGAATGTTCAGCGGCTGGTGAATGTGGCTGCCACCCGGGTGGCCTATACAAACCCCACCCTCTGCACTGAACAACTGACGATGCTGAAGGCCGCACAGCCCTGGGTGTCGAACATTTTCATCGCGCAACGGGACGGCACGGTCCTGTGCGCCACACAAACCCTGGATCGCAACCGGAATCTGGCGGAGAGGGATTACTTCAAAACCGTCCTTGCCACAGGCCGACCTGCGCTTAGCGGCTATCTGCGTGCATTGACCAACAACCGGCCGATCATGGTCTATGCCCAGCCCGTAATCGGGCCGGAACGACAAACCATCGGCGTTGCCCTTGCCGGACTGCAGCTCGACTGGCTGGAAGCCGTCGCTGAGCGGGTAACCCAGGCCAATCCGGGATTGAGCCTGATGGCGCTGGACGGCACCGGCTCTGTGCTCAGCCGCTTTCCCCGGATCAGTGGGCTGGAGGGTACTTCCGTCCGGGATCTGGCCTTCGTCGCCACTGTCATGGCCCATGATACCGGGACCGTTTCCGGTATTGGCGTGGACTTGCGAACCAGGCTGATGGGGTTCACCACGCTGCGGGATAGCGGTGTAAAGGTGATTGTCAGTTTTCCCCAGGATGAGGCGCTCGCCCGGGCGGAGAACGAGTTCTCCCGCCACATGATCATTACGGGTGTGGTTGCGGTGCTGGCTGTCCTGATCCTTTATGTCGGCCTGTCGAAAACCGTTGTCTGGCCGCTGCGCCATCTGCTTGGAACGGTGCAGCGTCTGGGCCAGGGGGAACTGGGCCTGCGCGCGGCGACCGGTCCTGGGGAAATCGGCGTTCTGGCCGCCGCCGTGAATGAAATGGCCGCCGGCCTGCAACGCCAGTCGGCCGAGTTGGCCACCCGTGACGCGCAATATCGCCTGTTGTCGGAACAGGGAAGCGATGTGGTTGCACTGCATGCCCTGGATGGCAGCTATCTCTATATCTCCCCCTCGGCGGAATGGATGCTGGGCCACACCGCCGAGAGCATGGTTGGCAGCACACCCTTGGACCGGGTGCATGAGGATGATGCACCCCGGTTGGAACGGGCTTTGACCATTCTGGTCGCCGGCATGCCCTGCCCCCCTGTCACCTATCGCATGCGCCATGGCGACCAGCGCTGGATATGGGTGGAAACGGCTTTCGCCTTGGCCGCCGATCGGCAGGCCGGGCAGCGTATTGTCTCCGCCACCCGCGATGTGTCGGATCGGGTGGCGCAAGAACAGGCTTTGCGCGACGCACGGGAAGCGGCGGAGAAAGCCCAGCATGATGCCGAACATGCCAACCAGGCAAAATCCGAATTTCTGGCGAATATGAGCCATGAGGTGCGGACGCCGATGAACGGCATCATCGGCATGACATCCCTCCTGCTGGACACTTCGCTGAGCCAGGAACAGCGCAGCTTTGCGGAAACCATCCGTGAGAGCGCCGATGCGCTGCTTTATGTGATCAACGATATTCTGGACGTTTCCAAGCTGGAAGCCGGGAAGCTGGATCTGGAGAGTGTCGATTTCTCCCTTGAAGAGGTAGTTGACGGGGTTGTTGCGCTTCTGGCGCCGCGTGCAGCCCAGAAAGGGATTGAGCTTTCGGCCTCCATCGATCCCGCCGCCCTGGGGGCCTATCGCGGGGACCCGACAAGGTTGCGCCAGATCCTTCTTAATCTGGCCGGTAATGCAGTGAAATTCACCGAGGATGGCAGCGTAGACATCCTTGTCCGCCTGATCCGGAAAGAGGATGGGAAAGCCGATAATACCGCCTTGTCCTTCATCGTCACTGATACCGGCATCGGTATGACGCCGGAACAGGTGGCATCCCTGTTCCAGAAATTCAGTCAGGCTGACAGTTCCATCACGCGACGCTTCGGGGGAACCGGGCTGGGTTTGACCATCTGCCGACAACTGGTGACCTTGATGAATGGGGAGATCAAGGTTGAAAGCAGGTTGGGTGAAGGCAGTCGTTTCAGCTTCTCGCTGGAATTGCCACCCGCCGCCGCTCCCTTGCCCAACAAGCTGGAAATACCGGACCGGTTACGCCGGCTTTCCGCCCTGATCGTGGATGATCTGGAAACCAACCGTCGCATCCTTGCCCGGCAGTTGGACCGGTTGGGTATCCGTTATGTCACCACGGACGGGGCCTCCTCTGCCCTGGCAGAACTGGACCGGGCGGCATCGGAGGGAGAATTTCCAGACTTCATCCTGATCGACCACTCAATGCCCGGTATTACAGGGGACAGTCTGGGGCGCTGGCTGCGCCACCACCCCAGTTTCACGCATGTGAAGCTGGTGCTGGTCTCGTCAACCGGTGGCCTTTCCCCCGGCGATCCCGCCGCAGATGTCTTTGATGCCATCATGACCAAGCCGGTCCGCCCCCCGGTTCTGATGGAAGTGCTGGGTCGCCTGTTCAGCGTGGAGGAGAGTGTTTCGGCGCCCCCTTCACCGCCGCCGCCCGCATCAAGACGCGGCGAGGGGCGCCATGTGCTGGTGGTGGATGACAATCATATCAACCAGGAACTGGCACGGTTGATCCTGGACCGGGATGGCTATGCAGTCACCATGGCCAGCGATGGCATGCAGGCCGTTGCCGCCGCCGCCAATGGCTCTTTCGACCTCATCCTGATGGATGTGCAGATGCCTGGTATGGACGGCATTGAAGCCACACGGATGATCCGGTCCCAGGAAACACAAGGCGGCCGGCGGCGGATCCCGATCATTGCCATGACAGCCAACGCAATGGTTGGCATGCGGGAAGCCTATCTGGAAGCCGGGATGGACGATTATGTGTCCAAACCCTATGTGCCGATGACGCTACTCGACACGGCGGCACGGTGGGCTGGCGGTGATACGGCGCCAGCGGATGGAACAGATGCTGTGATGGAGGGAAAAGCCGTGCCGTCACCTGAAAATGATCTGGAAGCGATGCTGGCACCGCTGTCGGTGCTGGATCGCAGCATGCTGGACAGTCTGGCAAGTTTCACCTCGCCGGAAGAATTTGGTGAGTTGATGCAAACTTTCCTGGCGACCGGGCGCCAGCGCGTAGCCCAAATGGGAAGCGCGCGCGAAGGAAATGATCTCAACCGGCTCCGCCGGGAGGCACACAGCCTGATCTCCCTGGTCGGCAATCTGGGCCTGATCCGGCTTCAGACACTGGCCCAGAAACTGGAAATCGCGCTGCTGGACAACAAACCGGACGAGGCAGAAATACTCCTGATCAGCCTGCAGGCCCACGCGCCCGAAGGGTGGGCGGCAGCGGAGAGGTTGTTGCAGGATATGCAAGCCCCCGGCGCCGCCGCACAATGACCGGGCCTGTACGCGCCCAATCGCTCACCGTAAACGGGCCGGCGCCACCATTGCCGCCGTGAAGCCCAGTCCGGTCAATCGGTCGGGCGTTTCTTCCCCACGCAACAGACCCGCGGCAAATCCGGACAGGGCCGGGGCTGTCTGGATGGCACTTCCGCCTAAAGCTGCCAGCCAGAAAAAGCCTTCTGCCGCCGGATCAAATCCGATCACCGGATTACGATCGGCGACGAAGCTGCGCAAGACCGCCCAGCTTTGGCTGGGGCCCTTGATTTCCAGACCACAGGCCTCCTGGACCCTTTGGATTGCTCGGGCAGCCGCCTGTTCATCCGGCAGAGCATCCCCTGGTGCGACCGGCGTATTGTCTGCGGAGGAAAATAACAGCGCCCCACCCTCGGGCTTCAGGAAAAACGCCCCGGCAATATCCAGGATGAAAGGCATGCGGCCAATCTCCAACCCGGCCGGCGGGTCGATCAGGCTGACCGTACGCCGCATGGGCTGCAGGCCGATGGCAGGTACCCCGGCCAGGGTTGCAACCTGCTCGGACAGCACCCCTGCCGCGTTGACCACAATGCGTGCCTGCCACGTGCCCGCCGGGCTTTCCACCTGCCAAAAACCGTTCTGCCGGCTGAGGGCGGTGACGGGTGCGCTTGTGACAATTCGGGCGCCCCGCTGCCGGGCACCATCGCGATAGGCGGTACGCAGTCGTTCCACGTTGATATCGCAGGCATTGGGTTCAAGAATGCCGGCGGCGATATGCGCTTCCCGCAGCAAGGGCGCCAGGGTCCGGCATTCCGGCCCGGTCAGCGGGTTGATGCTGGGAACCAGGGCCTGCATGCTGATCAGGGCGCGGGTCAACTCATCCATCTGATCGGCACGGGCAATGTGCAGCACCGGACGCGGTGACAGAAGCGGACCTTCGGTGAAACCCGGCGGGGGATGCCGCAGGAAAGGCCCGGAAGCAACCGTCAAAGCCCGGATCGGCAAAGTGCCATATGTTTCCGAATAAAGCGCCGCAGACCGGCCCGTCGCATGGGCACCTAATTGATCCCCAGCCTCCAGCAGGACGACATCGCCGTCATTATCCAGCGCATAGGCAAGGGCGGTGCCGGCAATGCCCCCGCCGATGATGACGATATCGGCCTTTTGCATCGGATCATTCTCCTGGTCAATCAACTGCCTTTTGGCAACTGCCTTGTGGCTCATCCTATCACGCCCGGCGGTGGTTTCCTCCGGGCGTATCCATGCTCAGCGCGGCGCCATGCGGATGGCGCCATCCAACCGGATGGTCTCGCCGTTCAGCATGCTGTTGGCGATGATATGCAGCGCCAGCGCCGCATATTCCTCCGGCTTGCCCAGGCGTGACGGGAACGGGACCTGCTTGCCCAGACTGTCCTGTGCGTCCTGCGGCAGGCCCAGCATCATCGGTGTCAGGAAAATCCCCGGCGCGATGGTGCATACCCGGATGCCGGAACGCGCCAGTTCCCGCGCGGCGGGCAGTGTCAGGGCATGAACGGCACCCTTGGACGCGCCATAGGCGGCCTGACCGATCTGCCCGTCAAACGCGGCAACGGACGCGGTGTTGATGATCACCCCGCGCTCCCCATCCGCCGTTACCGGCTCCAGCCCCGCCATGCCGGCAGCCGCCAGACGCATGATATTGAAGGTGCCGATCAGGTTGACTTCGATCACCTTGCGGAAGAGGTCCAGATCATGCGGCCCGTCCCGGCCCAGAATTTTAGCTGGCGGTGCAATGCCTGCGCAATTCACGGCAATCCGCGCAGGGCCGAAGGCATCGGCTGCGGCTTCAATGGCATCCAGGGCGGATGTAGCCGATGTCACGTCGCAGGACAGGGCAAGGCCACCAATCTCTGCCGCAACGGCCGCCGCCGCCTCTTTGTTCACATCCAGCAAGGCCACCTTGGCGCCACCGGCCGCAAGCGCGCGTGCCGTGGCTGCCCCCAACCCGGAACCGCCACCCGCCACCAGGGCGCTGACACCTTTGATTTCCATGAGACTTCCTCCCTCTATCCATTCATGGCCGCGGGGACCGTAAGGCCCTGTCGCACGGCCCTTGGACACAGCAGATGTCGTGCCCTGATAGGCTTGGCAACCACCTTGTGGTGCCCTGCCGCCCGTCTTATCGTAAAGCCGCAAGACAGATAATGATGTAAATCATTGTTCTGAAAAGCCTATCCCGCCAACCGCCGGAGAAGTACCGCCACACCCCTGTGGCCTATGGGCGTGGGCGTCCGCTTGTGATATCAGGCTCACGCAGCATGAACGGAACCAGGGCCATGGCAAACGCAGTAAAGGCCGGCGGAATCGAACAGCCTGTGGCGCGACGTGCCCTATTGGCCGGGGTGGCCGCATTGGCCCTTCCCCTGCCCTTTATCCGTCCGGCGCGGGCGGAAGGGTTATCGCTCCGCGGTACCGCCTGGGAGAGAACGGGGCGGATGGCCGGCCTTGATCCCTATCTTCTTTATGCCGTCGGGTATGTGGAAAGCCGCCTGGATCGCAAAGGGCGCACCGGGCCCTGGCCCTTTGCCGTGCGCACAGCATCGGAATCCTACTATCCAGCGGATTTCAACGCGGCCATGACCTTGATCCATACTTTGCCGCCCAAGGAGATCGCCGACGCGGACCTGGGCTGGATGCAAGTGAATGTGCGCTGGCACGGCAACCGGGTGCCGGATGTCAGCCATCTGCTGCATCCAGAGATCAATATGCGGGTGGGGGCCGGTATTCTGCGGGAAGCAATCGACAGCATGCCGAAGGATCTGGAACTGGCCGTCGGCCGCTATCATGTCTGGCTGGATGAGCCCCGGGCCCGCGATTACGGCCGCCGCGTCCTTGCGCTCTGGCACAAGCTGCGTGAGACCTAAATCCAAGAGGCCCAGACGGCCCATCGCTAGGCTCTTAATCCAGCAGGCGGCGGGCAGCCAGAAGGTCCATCAAGGTGTCGGACAAAAGTTCCCGCAGCTCAGGGGAAAGGTTATCCCCTTCCGCCGTCGGGGCATCCCCGTCCTCCCCCTCATCAGACTGAGCCATATCGGCCGCTGATTCAGGTTCGTCTTCGGCCCCAATCTCGTCTTCGGGGATTGCGCCCTCCCCGTCAGAGCCCGGTGCCAGGGACAGGGGCGGCGCTTCGCCTACAGGGGGCAATTCACCGCCATTCGCCTTGGCTTCCTTTAACAGGCGCTGCACGCCGCGAATCGTATAGCCCTCGCGGTAAAGCAGGGCCTGGATACGGCGTAACAGTTCCACATCATCAGGGCGGTAATAACGCCGGCCGCCGCCACGTTTCAGCGGCTTGATCTGCGGGAATTTTGTCTCCCAGAAGCGCAGCACATGCTGCGGCACCTCCAGTTCGGTCGAAACCTCACTGATGGTCCGGAAGGCGGTGGCAGATTTTGCCACCGGCCGCACCCGCGCATCATCACTGGCAACATCGGTCATAGACGCGATCAGCCCTTCGCGTCGGTCGCGAAGCGTTCATTGATCCGGCTTTTCAGCACATGCGACGCGCGGAAAACCAGCACGCGGCGCGGCAGGATTGGCACTTCCTCACCCGTCTTGGGGTTGCGGCCAACGCGCTCCCCCTTGGAACGGACGGCAAAACTGCCAAAGCTGGAAATCTTGACCATGTCGCCATCGGCAAGCGCATCAGAGATTTCGTCCAACACGCTTTCAACCAGATCGGCGGATTCGTTCCGGGACAGGCCAACCTGCTGATAGACAGCCTCGCTCAACTGGGCGCGGGTAACAGTATTGCTCATGACGATTTCCCCCGGGTTCTTGTAAACCTGACGGTACGCGGCGGACGGAAATCCGTCAATTCCAGTTGCTTGGCACCGGTTGTTCAGATCAGGACAAAACCGGGATCAATAACGGACCAAAGCCCCGCCCCAGGTGAAACCACCGCCCATGGCTTCCAGCAGCATCAGGTCGCCGCGCTTGATTCGTCCATCATGGACCGCTTCCGCCAGCGCCAGCGGGATGGAAGCCGCAGAGGTGTTGCCGTGATGGTCGACCGTCAATACGACCTTTTCCGGCGACAGCTTCAGCTTGCGGCCGGTCCCCTCAATGATGCGGCGGTTCGCCTGATGCGGCACCAGCCAATCAATATCCTGAGCCTCAAGCCCGTTGGCCTGCAAAGCCTCGCGGACAACTTCCGTCAGGTTGACGACGGCATGCTTGAACACTTCCTGCCCACGCATGCGCAGATGGCCGACGGTCTGGGTCGAGGAGGGACCGCCATCGACATAGAGCAGATCGTGATGCTCGCCTTCAGAATGAAGGTGGGTGGACAGGATACCCTGGTCCTGGGCCGTGCCTTCCCCATCCGTGGCACGCAGTACCACAGCGCCGGCGCCATCCCCGAACAGGACACAGGTGGTCCGGTCGGTCCAATCCAGGATGCGGGAGAAGGTTTCCGCACCGATCACCAGCACGGTACGTGCCTGGCCAGCCTTGATGAAATTATCAGCCACCGACAGGGCATAGATGAAGCCGGAACAGACGGCCTGCACATCAAAGGCAGCACCGCGCTTCATACCCAACCGGGCCTGTACCTTCACGGCAGTGGCGGGAAATGTATGATCCGGGGTCGCCGTGGCCAGGACGATCAGGTCCAGTTCATCGGCCGTGATGCCCGCATGATCCAGGGCGGCAACGGCAGCATGATAAGCCAGATCGCTGGTTTTCTCGCCATCAGCGGCAATGTGACGGGATTTGATGCCCGTCCGCTCGGTAATCCACTCGTCTGACGTATCGACGATCTTGGTCAGATCCTCGTTCGTCATGACGCGGGCAGGCAGATAGGAGCCGCAGCCTAGGATAACCGACCGGATTGCCATTTAGAGAACCGCCGCTTCGCCGCCTGTTACATCCGTTTGCGCTGCCCTTGCTTCTGCCGCAGCAGCCAAAGCTGCCTGCAACACCGCCAGTTCATCGCGAATCTTGTCATTGAAGCCATGGTTGGCCATGCCGGCCGCCACGGCAATCGCATTGCTGAAGCCCAGCGCATCGGTGCCGCCATGGCTTTTCACGCAGATGCCCCGCAATCCCAGAAACATCGCACCATTATAGCGGCGCGGGTCCATGCGCAGGCGCAGCTTGGCGAAGGCGCCACGCGCGAAAACATAACCGATCTTGGACATGAGCGACGATGAAAGCGTCCGGCGTAAAAATTCGGCAAACAGCTTGGCCGTGCCTTCCGCCGTCTTCAGCGCCACATTACCGGTGAAACCATCGGTGACAACGACATCCACCGTACCGGCGGCCAGATCATTGCCTTCAATGAAACCATGGAAATTCCGGGCAAGCGGCGTGGCCCGCAGGGCGGCGGCCGCTTCCCGGATCGATTCATGGCCTTTTTGCTCTTCCGACCCGACATTCAGAAGACCAATGGTGGGGTTCAACAGGCCCAGCACGGTACGGCTGAACACAGTGCCCATCACGGCAAACTGAACGAGATTGTCGGCATCGCATTCCAGATTGGCACCAAGATCCAGCATGACACTCTCGCCACGCTGGGTCGGCATAATGGAAGCAATGGCCGGCCGGTCGATGCCCGGCAGGGTCTTCAGGACGAACTTGGCAATCGCCATCAATGCGCCGGTATTACCGGCGGAAACGACACAGGCTGCGTCGCCCGCCGCCACCGCATCGATGGCCAGCCGCATACTGGAATTGCGCCCCGACCGCAGCGCAGTCGACGGCTTGGCATCCATGGCAACGACATCAGCCGTGTGCCGGACGGTGGAAACCGCCTTCAGGGCCGGATACCGGTCCAAAAGCGCATTCAGCCGTGCCTCGTCCCCGACAAACAGGAACTCGACATTCTGGCAGCGCTCACGGGCCAGATCGGCGCCGGCGACGACCATGTCAGGCGCATGGTCGCCACCCATGGCGTCCAAGGCGATCCGCAAACGCGCAGTCACGAGCTTACGACGTCCTTATACCGCGAAACCGGATGCCTGCCGGCAAAATCAAGCAGCAGCAGCGGCCTGGGTCACTTCGCGACCATCATAATGGCCGCAGGAACCGCAGACATGGTGCGGGCGCTTCAGCTCGCCGCAGTTGCCGCATTCGTTGTAGGCGGCGGCGGTCAGCCCATCATGCGAACGACGCATGTTGCGCTTCGACTTGGAGGTCTTCTTCTTAGGAACAGCCATGATCGTAACTCACAATGTTTTAGGCGGCCACAAAGGGCCGCCCGGACAGAGGCGCTTGAATACTGGATATGGTCTCAGAGGGCAAGAGCCAAACCCGATTATGACGGCTTCTTTAAGCGGGACAGGGCCGCAAAAGGGTTCTGACGCGGCGGTTCAGCCGGCAAGGCGCCCTCTACCCCATCCGTCGCCGGGTCATAATCCTCCAGAATCGGGGTGAATTCAACACCCGGCGCGCGGGGATAGGGATCAAGCGCCAGCGACAGATTCTGGGCCACCAGTTCACCAATATCAATACGCCCGCCGGGCATAGGCTCGGGGAAATCCTCCTCCGCCCCCAGATACTGGAAATGATCGGCCTCGGGGTCATCCTCTTCCTTGGGGATCAGATGATCGGGGGCGAACATAGCGGAGAAATCCTCGGCCAGCGTGGCCGGCACCGGCTCCAGGCTGACAACACAGCGCTGGGTAACAGCGGCCTCAAGCTCACCCGTCACCTTGATGAACTCCCCCCGGACGCGGCGCAGGCGGAGCTTTGCGCGCAGATGGTCGATCCCGATCAGGTCAAACCGGGCGGCCAAGGCGGCGCATTCCTCCGGCGTGGCGCTCACCACCTCGTGCTGGCCGCCGGTCGTCACCTTGTCGGCAATGACGATATGGGAAAATTCAGGTTTGGCGGAGGGTGCAGTCATCGGGATATTCCAGAGAATCAGGGTACGGAGGCAACTGGGGCAAAAGTGATTTCACCTGCCAACAGCCGATCAACAGGGTAACTGACCAGCGCCGCCATCTGGCGGCGGGTATAAGCGGCCATCTCAGCCACGATATCCGGTTCCGGCAGGGTGCTGCCATACAGATTGCGGTCCAAGGCCTCGACCAGGGCTGCGGAGTCAGCCGCATCCAGGCCAGCATCATACGCCTGCACCCGACCATAATAATGGCTGGCCAGATCCTTGACCTTATCGCCCACCTTCATGTCACCCGCCCCCATTTCCCGTAGATTGAAATCCAGGTCGGCAAACATGAAATCGAACAGGGCCTGGTTGAAGACGGCTGTGGCCTGTCCCCCCATGGCCAGCCGCCGCATCACCATCCAGGCATGCAGGGCCACCATCTCGAACCGGCCTTCCAGCGTGTCGGGGACCCGGAGCCTGGTAAAAAACACCGGATCGCGCGCCTGCTCCACGATGGCGCCATAAAGCCGGGCGACAGTACGTTCCGACGGTTTGCGCTTGAACAGGCGGGTAAGCATGGGTGGGTTCCGAATATCGGCGGGGCGAGACATCCCGCAAGGGCGGCGATTATTGACATTGCGCCAAAGCCGGTGCCAATGTCACCGGCCAGATAGGGGGTGGCAGCCCCGGCGTCAAGCATGACCAGGGCGGATGATAGCGCTTGTATCCACCCGCCCGGCCCGTGCATATGGCAACCGGACCCGTTTTCCACCCCTCTCGTGATGACACGAAAAGAGATGTCCCTTTCCATGCGCAAGACAAAAGCCCCACTGCTGTTGACTGCCGGCCTGTTCGGCCTGGCCCTGGCAGGGTGCAGCCCGATCGTCGCGACAAGGGGCAATCTGGTGGAAGATAGCCGCCTGGCACAGATCCAGGCCGGTTCCACCACCCGCGAACAGGTGCAATATGTGCTGGGTACGCCCACCTCCACCGGCACGGTGGATGGGAACACCTGGTATTATATCGGTCGCCGCCTGGAACAGACCGCGTTCCTGGACCCGGAAGTGACGGCGCAGCGCACCATCCGCGTGCGGTTCGACGACCAGGGCACTGTCCAGGACGTGAAGGAACTGGATGTGAGCGATGCCCCTTATGTGGCACCGGTCGCTGCCGTTACACCGACCGAAGGCATTGATCTCGGTTTCTTCGAGCAGTTGCTGGGCAACCTGTCCAAGCCGGCACGCAAGAAGAAAGACGACGATAAGAAGAAAAAGTAAACATACGCCATGCCCTGTAGGGGGGGCGATATTATAAGGTTTTGGAAGCCCCGGACGCGATGGTCCGGGGCTTTTTGCTGCGATACGGCTATTGGTGCGCCAGGATGGCCAGCAGCAACAGGGCCACAATATTCGTGATCTTGATCATCGGATTAACGGCAGGACCCGCCGTATCCTTATAAGGGTCGCCCACCGTGTCGCCGGTCACGGCTGCCTTATGCGCGTCCGACCCTTTGCCACCATGGTGGCCTTCCTCGATATATTTTTTGGCATTGTCCCAGGCACCGCCACCCGAGGTCATGGAGATGGCGACAAACAGGCCGGTGACGATCACCCCCAGCAGCATCGCTCCCACGGCAGAGAAGGCAGCCCCCTTGCCGCCGATGGCCGCGACCAGCAGATACAGCACGACGGGCGCCAGCACTGGCAGCAAGGATGGGATCAGCATTTCCTTGATGGCAGCACGGGTCAGCATATCGACTGCGCGGCCATAATCCGGCTTGGATGTCCCGGCCATGATGCCGGGATTCTCCCGGAACTGTCGGCGCACCTCCTCCACCACCGATCCGGCGGCGCGGCCCACCGCCGTCATGCCCATGGCGCCGAAGAGATAGGGCAACAGCCCGCCCAGAATCAGCCCGACAACCACATAAGGATTGGACAGGCTGAAATCGACGCTGACGCCGGCGAAATAAGGATAATCCGCGCTGTTGGCCATAAAGTAGCGCAGATCCTCGCTATAGGCGGCAAACAGGACCAGCGCACCCAGCCCGGCAGAACCGATGGCGTACCCTTTGGTCACGGCCTTCGTGGTGTTGCCCACGGCATCCAGCGCATCGGTGGTGACACGCACATCCTTGGGCAGGTCCGCCATTTCCGCGATACCGCCGCCATTATCGGTGACGGGACCATAGGCATCCAGCGCCACCACCATGCCCGCTACGGCCAGCATGCTGGTCACGGCGATGGCGATGCCGAACAGGCCCGCCAGCAGATAGCAGCCAATGATGGCAACGCAGATGACCAGGGCCGGCAGGGCCGTCGCCTCCATCGACACAGCCAGTCCCTGAATCACATTGGTGCCGTGGCCGGTTGTGCTGCTCTGCGCCACCGATTTCACCGGCCGATAGCCGGTGCCGGTATAATATTCCGTGATCCAGACGATCAGCGCCGTCACCACCTGACCGATGACCGCGCAGAGATAAAGGTCCTGTCCGGTGAAGCTGACACCCCCGGATGTGGTCAGCACGGTGGCGAATCCATCCGGCAGCACCCAGGCCGTCACCGCTGCGATCGCCCCCAATGACAAGAGGCCGCAGGCGATGAAGCCCTTGTAAAGCGCGCCCATGATATTGCCCGAGGCGCCAAGCCGCACAAAGAATGTGCCGATGATGGAGGTGATGATGCAGGCACCGCCGATCGCCAGCGGGTAGATCATGATGGCCTGCAAGGCTGGCTCGGCGACGAAGAAGATGCTGGCCAGCACCATGGTGGCCACCACCGTCACCGCATAGGTTTCAAACAGATCGGCCGCCATGCCGGCGCAGTCGCCGACATTATCGCCGACATTATCGGCAATCACGGCGGGGTTGCGCGGATCATCCTCCGGGATGCCCGCCTCCACCTTGCCCACCAGATCGGCGCCGACATCGGCCCCCTTGGTGAAGATGCCACCGCCCAGCCGGGCGAAAATGGAGATGAGCGAGGCCCCGAAGCCCAGCGCCACCAGCGCATCGATCAAAGGCCGGCCGACCACCCCCATGGCCCCCAGGGCCATGTAATAGCCAGCCACCCCCAGCAGGGCGAGACCAGCCACCAGCATGCCCGTAACAGCACCCGCCCGGAACGCCAGCGACAGGCCTTGCGCCAGCCCGTGACGTGCCGCTTCTGCCGTGCGGACATTGGCGCGCACGGAAATATTCATCCCGATATAGCCGGCGGCGGCGGACAGGACGGCGCCGATAATGAAGCCGATGGCGACATAAGCCCCCAGCAGCAAGCCAACAATCACCGCGATAACCACGCCCACAAGGGCGATGGTCGTATATTGACGGTTGAGATAGGCGCGTGCGCCTATCTGAATTGCATGGGCAATTTCCTGCATCCGCGCATTGCCGGGATCGGCAGCCAGCACTGACCGCGCCGTGACCAATCCATACAGAATGGCAAGCACACCGCAGCCCAGCACGAAGTATAGTGCGTGCGTGATCATGATGTTTCCTTACCCTTTGAACGGTGCCGCTTTTTATTCTGCGGAGGCCAGGACGGCCGGCGGCACTTTGCGGGTAAAGCATGACACGCCACCAGGCATGCGGCAATACGCCGCGACTACCTATCGCCAGACGCGAAAGGGTCAAGGAAACGATTGAGAGGAAGGTGGATCAGTAAACCGGGCGCTGGGTGACCGACTGAATCAGCACATCATGCACAATGCCGGGGCCTAAAACCTTGTCCGTCGCCTCCTGCAATTTGGTTTTCAGGGCAGGGATATTCAGGATCTGGCCATCAATCACCTGCCCCGTCTCCAACCCGCCATAAAGGGCCTGGACATAGGCATCGGTCAGCCGGGGGCTTTGCGCACGCACGCTTTCCCGCGTCGGCTCGTCATCCACTTCCAGGCTGACGGTGAACATGATGTTCTGCTGCACATTCTTGGCCCCCATCAGCGGCACGATCATCGGGCCGATCTGGGCATAGACGGGGGGGCCGACGCGGGGCGGCTTCTCCACCTTCTTCTCTTCCTCCGCATGATCGGCTGGCTTGGGCCCAAACATCATATAGCCGCCGACAGCGGCGCCGATCAGCACCAGCAAGGCCAGGACGAGGAGAATGATCTTTTTCATGGGGGATGCTTACCATGGCAACGAAACGCACCCCCACTATAGCGCCTGTGACCAAAAGAGGGTGAGCGCCATTTCCGCCGGGTCGTAAAACACCACCCGGTGCCTCTGGGCAGGCTTAACCCGGCCGGTCGCCCCGACGCTGGCGCATTGTTTCCAGGGACCGGGCCAACCGCCCAATCTCGCCATCCGCAGCCAGAGGAAGGGTCCCGTGGTCGGGAATTCCTGCCGCCTCAGCCTCTGCCGTCGTTGCCAGGACACCCAGCGGGACCACAATCAGGCGCCGCAAAAGCAAGGTCGCCAGAATCAGAATCGCCAATAAAAAGGCCGCGCCCAGCAGCATGATGATGCTGGCGGATTGATGCGCCGTGCCGATGACAAGGGCCCGCGGATATTGCGCGATGAACCACCATCCCGGTCCCGCCAGGGCCGTGACCGCCAGATAATTGTCACCACCGGCATCGAACAATGTCCGCACTTCACCCGACGTCAGAGGGTTGGCGTCCAGTGTCTCCCGGAGCAGTCCATGAATGCGCGACAGGTTGGCATCACGCAGCAGGGACAGGTTGATCGTCCCCAATTCCCGGTTCAACTCGTTCATCCGCTGTGGGTGGGCAATCAGATGACCATCCCTGGACAGGATGAAATTCGTTGATCCTGCCAGGTGATCGGTGATCAACCTGTCCATCAGCTCATTCAGCAGCACGTCATGGCTGGCATTGATCAGATGGCGTCCGTCATGATCAATAGGAAGCTGATAGGTTACCATCCAGCCATTGGCCGTATGATCATGGTAAAGCGGGGTCCAGATCGGACGCCGATCCGGGTTTTCCACCATCAAGGTGGACTGGATGACCGATGCACCCACCATGTTCAAATCCGCGCGCGCCTGCAGGCCCCAGGCCGTGCCGGGCCAATAGTTCAAAAGCACATTCTCGGGAAAACTGGCATGGGTATTGACGAAATTGCCCTGCCAGGCGGGACCGAATTCCGCCAGTAATTGGGCCGTCAGCACCATACGCCGCTTCAGTTCAGGCGTCAGGTCCGCATGGTTGCGGCCCATGAAACCTGTAAGACTGGCGCGCCACAACCCATCCGGCCCGATCACACCGGTAAAATATTCCCGCCGCATCCGGATGGCCCCATCCTCCCCCTTCACGAACCAGCGGTCGAAATCGGGATCGGGCAACACGGCCGGATCGGTATAAAGTTGCAGGAACCGTTTGCGGAACTGCTCCATGTTGGATTGAGCCAGATCGAAGATCGCGCTCTCGGTCCGCCCGCGTTCCAGCAAATGCGCTTCCAGCGTCGCCAGCGTCTCATTTTCCGCACGCTGGAAGAAGGCAGCATAACCGATCGCCGTCACCGGAATGACGATGATCAGGGCCCAGATCGCCATCTGGGTCATGAAACCAGCCAGCAGCGAGCGGGCCGCCGCATCCGGCTTTTCGTGCTGCTGTTGCGGATTCTGCATCAAAACCAGCCTCGCTCCCCCATGAAGGCTGGATGGTTTTGTCCGCAAACAGTCACGTTCGTCAACAAGACTGTCCGCCAGGCAATAAAACCGGTCAATGCGATTTAGGTTTGGTGGGAAGGGCAGGCTCAGCCGACTGGGGGGCGGCGGCAATCTCTTTCACCATGCCTGCTTCGCGATAATAGGTTTCCGCCCCCGGATGCAAAGGCACGGACAGGCCATCCAGCGCCGTTTCCAGCCGGATTGATTTCCCTCGCGGATGGCCATTATCCAGCATCAGCCGCGTCTGTTCATTCCAGAGCGCGGCAGTGATGTCATGGATAAGGGCCGGCTTCATGTCCCCACGCACCAGCCATTGCGCGCCCACGCCCAGGCTGGCGGTGGCCGGCACATTTTCATAAATATCGGCCTCGATACGGCTTTCGGTGAAGAAGGGCAGGCGTTTTTTCAACTGCGCCGCCTGCTTGTCGTCGAAAGGCAGCAGGGCAATGGGCAGCCGGCGCGCCAGTTCCGCCACCGCCGGCAGCGGATAGCCACCAACAATGACAAAGGCATCCAGTTCCCCCGCCACCAGCCGGTCGCCAGCAGCGCCAGGGCTGAGATAGAAGGGCTTGACCGTCTTTTCCGACAGACCATAGGTGCTGAGAAGCGCACGCGCCGTGACCAGCGTACCAGACCCCTGCTCCCCCAGCGCCACGCGCTTGCCACGCAGGTCGGCCGGGCCCTTCATGCCGCCGTCAGCCCGCACAACAAGATGGATGGTTTCTGTATAAAGGTTCGCGATGGCCCGCAGGTCAGAATAAGGCGTCTTGTCGAACGGGGTCTCCCCCTCCCGCGCGGCATGCGCGATATCGGCCTGCACCAGGGCCGATTCGAGACGTTTCTGCCGCAGCAGATTAACATTTTCCACCGCACCGGACGTGGATTGCGCCACCACGATCAGGCCGGGCACCCCACAACTGCCACCCCGGTCGCAGGGGCGTGTGCCGGGCGGATTGGACACCGCATTGGCCAGCACCCCGCCAATCAGGAAATAGGTGCCACCCGTTGTCGCCGTGCCTATCTGGAAAAACCGGACCTGGTCGGCCCGGGCGACGCCCCCCGCCCCGGGCAGCGCCGCCAGTGCCAGGGCCGCCCCGCCAGCCTGCAACCATCGCCGTCTGCCAATCATCAGAGGCTGGCCCGCAGCCCCAGGCAACGGGGAGGAAGGGTGGTCAGATCCGGAGAGGAACTGCATGGCGCGGTGCGTCCGATCGCTCATGGTTCAGGTATCCCATCGTGCGCCCGGGCAGCCATCCACGCAACCGGAACGCATGCGAAACGGCTGGCTGCCGCTGGGCTTTCCAGCGTTCGTTGCCAGGATTCAACAAGGCTGTGGCAAAAATATCGCCGCTTCTGGGCCAGGACATGGCCCGTCAGATTACTCAGATCACATTGACCAGCATCAGGATGCCGACAATGGCGATGATGGCCCCGATCAGGCGGGAAGCCATGCCGCCGCCAAATTGATAAAGCGTGGCCGACAGCCCCACCCCGGCGGACAGGATCAACAGGCACCCGACCACCATGCCCGGCCAGAACAGCAAGGCATTGGTCGGTGTACCGCCCCATTGCGACAGCGAAATGCCATGGACGGCACCGGCAATGGCAGCCAGCACCAGCCCCAGCGCCACGGGCATGGAAACCGTGAAAGCCAACAGTCCGCCAAACAGGACCAGCGACCCTTCGAGCGCGAAGACGACATAGGGCAGATGCACCCCCATGCGCCACAGAAAGGCGAACAGCAAGCCGGCCACCAGCGCAAGCGCCGCCCCGGTGCCGGGGCTGCCGCGCCCCTGCATGTCCAGCCAGAGCCCCAGGCCCAGAAGCCCCAGCAGATGGACATAGGTCAGCATCGGCCCCGCCATGCCCGCGGAGAAGCCGGACGGCAGCGAGGTTGCCGCCTGGGCCGCACCAGGGATCAACAGGAACAGCCCCAACAGGCAGAGACAGGGCAGGATCAGACCGTGGCGATACAAAGGGCGCTCCAACTGGCAGCGGGCTCGGCCCCCTTGGTCGCCCAGACGGGCCTGTCGGGTCAAGCCCGCTGCGCCGCCCTTTCAACCTGGCTTTCATCGTCCAGCCGTCACCGTCACGGCAACCGACATGCCCAGATAATCGGATGGCGCGCCGGTCCATTCCCCCGCCAGAGGCACCGCTTGGGCGGCGTCGCGGGTCACGGCGACACGGATAAGGTTACGGCTGCCAATGATACCGTTGGTGGGGTCAAACTCGACCCAGCCAGCCCCCGGCAGATAGGCCTGCATCCAGGCATGGGTGGCGCCGGCCCCGACTGTTCCCTCCCCCGCCGCCCCGTCGGCCGCAGGGTCATACAGATAGCCGGTGACGAAACGGGCGGCCAGACCCAGGCTGCGCACCGCCTCCATCATCAACAGGGCGAAATCCCGGCAGGAACCGCTGCCCGTCGCCAGCGTCTCCACAGGGGACTGCGTGCCCTCTGCATCCCGCGACTGGTAGGTGAAGCCGGCCTTGATCGCCTCCGTCATCCGGATCAGCATGGGCAGGGTTTCCACCAACCCATCGGCATCATCCGGGCCGGGCCGCACGAACTGGCGCGCCCATTCATCCACCCTGTGATCCGGGTCGGGATAATGGCGCTCCATCGTCCGGCCCAGATCAGGCACCTCCGCCGCGTCATAGCTGAACGGGTAGAGGCGGGCATGGTCGGAAACCGGGAAATCAGCCGGTTCAGCCGGGAACTGCTCCAGCACAATCCGGCTTTCCACATGCAGACGGGTTGCCTGCACCCCGTCGAACGCGGCGATGGCGACCGAATTGCCAAACACATCATGCATCCAGCGCAGGCTGGTCGGCGGCGGGTCGATGACCAGGGCCGTTTCTACAAGCCGCACATCGTGGCTGTCACGGGGCCGGAACATCATCCGGTGCGGCCCCAGCGTTACGGGATTGGCATAATTATACGTGGTGACATGGCGGACGGTGAAGGTGCCCATTTTTTCCCCCTGGGGGCCCCACGGCCCGGTTAAGGCCAGAACGGCCACCAGCGGGACCGGTTCCCCCGTCCAGGCATATCATAATTCAACCAGATGGGCCGTCTGGTGGCGAAGGCGGCTGCGTTCCTGGAGAATGCGGACCCCGGCGGAGCGGGCACGGTCACAAGAACGGTAATGCAGGGCGAGGAGAATGCGGCTGACCTGCCCCCTGTGATCGAACAGGGGCATCCCCAGGCGTGCCGCCATGACACGCTGACCGGCATCCTGGCCGATCTCAAACGTCTCATAAACCGGTCGGCCGGTCTGGGCGATCAACGCCAGGAAATGATAGGCGGTGCTGTACAGCGCTGGCGGATAAACCTCGTCCAGATAGCGCCCGGCAATATCGCGGCCCACCGCGATGGCCGCTGCCGACCCGATGAAAAGCCCCAGGATGCGGCCATCCTTTTCCGCGGGCGCTGTTGTCAGCGCCAGATGGGGCAGCAAGCGCCGATCCATCTGGGACAGGTCCAGCCTGTCCGCCATGGGGGCCGCAGCCCCCGCATCCCCCAGGCGACACCAGAAATCCAGCGCATCGCGCAGCAGGATTTCTGGCAGATCGGAAGCAGCGATGGCGGCGGGAGGCATCGACATGGAAACGGCCGGATAGGGTGACGACAACGCCCAGATACGTGATGCTTGTTGCATCGGCATGACATGGGCGTGGCATTCAATCGCATTTTCCTTAAATGCAGCCCATGCCAAGCCCCTACCGCAATGCGAAGCCGCGCGCTATGAAGGGCGGATGCGAGGTCTTTCCCCGGTGGCTGGCCGGGCCATCGGGAGACCCTGACCGGAGATGATGCGATGAAGCTTTATGGCGCGCTGCTGAGCCCCTATGTCACCCGCGTGGTGCTGGCCGCCCGCTTCAAGGGCCTGGATATTCCCATCGTGCCGCCGCCGGGGACCGGGCTGAAATCGCCCGAATATCTGGCCATCAATCCCTATGGCAAGATGCCGGCCCTGGTGACGGACGATGCGGTGATCATCGAGTCGGAAGTGATCTGCGAATTCCTGGACGAGCGGTTCCCGGAAAAGAAGATCCTGCCCGGCAGCGATGTTGCCCGCGCCCGCGCCCGCATCATCAGCCGCGCCATCGATCTATATATCCTGCCCGCCCTGCTGGGCCTGCTGGGACAGATGAGCCCGCTGAACCGCAACGAAGCGCTGGTAACGGAAAAACGCGCCGAATTGCGGCGTGGCATGGATGGTCTGGAAACCTTCATCCAGGCCGACCCCTGGTGCATGGGGGCGGATTTCACCCTGGCGGACTGCGCCGTCGTACCGGCCTGTTTCTTCCTGCAGAAATTCCTGCCCGCCTTTGGCGTGATGGATGTGTTCGAGCATCACCCCCATATGGGCGCGGTCTGGGACCATGCCCATGGTGACCCGATGGTGGCCCACCTTCTGTCGGAAATGACAGAGGCGCTGAACGATTTCCTACGCCGCCGGGCCGCCAACGGCTAAGGCCATAGTGCCGGTCAGCATGTCCTGTTGACCGGCCTTATTGCCGGGCGCATCGTGTCGCCCGCGGGGGTGGCGTGACTGCGCACCGCATGAGTTTCAGCATCCAACATACAGAAAATGGGAAAAATCCTATGGTAAAGCCGATGCGCATCGCGGTCGGGACCGCGACGGTGGCGTTGATGGTGGGCATGGCCCATGCCGATGAAGGCATGTGGACGCTGGACAATGTGCCGAGGGCGGCAATCGCCAAGGCCACCGGCTTCACGCCGGACCCGGCCTGGCTGAAAAAGATCCAGCTCTCCTCCGTCCGTCTGGCCGGTGGCTGTTCCGGCAGCTTCGTGTCCGGTGAAGGTCTGGTGATGACCAATCATCACTGCGTCGCCGATTGCGTGGCCGAACTCTCCTCTGCCGAGGATGATGTTCAGGCCAATGGCTTTCTGGCCAAGACCCGCGCCGATGAACGCAAATGCGCCGGCATCGAGGTCAACCAGTTGACCGACATCACCGACGTCACAGACAAGGTGAATAAGGCGACCGACGGCAAGAGCGGCCAGGATTTCGCCAACGCCCGCCGCGCCGCGCTGACCCAGATCGAAAAGGAATGCAGCGGGGATGATGCCGCTGTGCGCTGCGATGTGGTGACGCTGTACCAGGGGGGCCGCTACCACCTGTATAAGTATCAGCGCTATCAGGATGTGCGTCTGGCCTTTGCACCGGAAGCTGGCATTGCCGCCTTTGGTGGCGACCCGGACAATTTCAACTTCCCACGCTACTGCCTGGATATGTCGCTGCTGCGCGTCTATGACGCCAGCGGCAAGCCGTTGAAGAGCCCCAACCATTTCAAATGGTCCAAGCAGGGCACCAAGGATGGCGAGGCGACGTTCGTCTCTGGCCATCCCGGTTCCACCTCTCGCCAGCGCACCATCTCGGAACTGGAATTCGTCCGCGACAAGGTCGCCACCTCCTACCTGTTCTACGCCCAGGAACGCCGGGGTCGCCTGATCGAATTCGGTCGGGAGAACGAGGATCGCCGCCGTGAGGCGTTCGAGCCGCTGGCCGGCACCGAAAACGGCATCAAGGTCTGGAAGGGCCGTCAGCAGGCGCTGGCTGACAAGGAATTTTTCGCTTCCAAGGTGAAGGCGGAGCAGGAGCTGCGGTCCAAAATCGCCGCTGATCCGAAATTGTCGGCCGACGTGGGCGATGCCTATGACGTGATCGCCAAGGCACAGGATCGCTATGCCCAGCTTTATCCGCGTCTGGTAATGCTGGAACGGATGCGCGCCTTTGACAGCGAGCTGGCCAGCTATGCCCGCCTGCTGCTGCGCGCGGCGGATGAGAGCAAGCTGCCGAACAATGAACGCCTGCGCGAATATGGCGAGGCACGGCTGCCGGCCCTGAAACAGCGCCTGGCCAACCCGGCCCCGGTCCATAAGGACCTGGAAATCGCCATGCTCACCTTCTCGCTGACCAAGCTGCGGGAAGAGTTCGGTCCCGATGACGCCATCGTGAAGGCCGTGTTGGGCAAGCAGTCGCCCGATCAGGTCGCCACCGCCGCCGTCAATGGCAGCAAGCTGGGTGACCCGGCGGAACGCCTGCGCCTGTTCGAAGGCGGCAAGGCCGCCATTGATGCCTCCAACGACCCGCTGATCAAGCTGATGGCCGCCATCGACCCGGCAGCCCGCGCCGCCCGCAAGGCGGTGGAGGAAGAAGTGGAAGCCCCGGTGGAGCAGGCCCAGGCCCGCATCGCCAAGGCCCGCTTCGCCCTTTATGGCGATAGCGTCTATCCCGACGCCACCTTCTCCCTGCGCCTGTCCTACGGCAAGGTGCAGGGCTGGGAGGAGTTGGACGGGCATATGGTGGAACCCTACACCACTTTCGCTGGCGTCTATGAACGCGATACCGGTGCTGCCCCGTTCGACCTGCCGCCGAGCTGGGAGAAGGCCAAGGATAAGGTCAACCTGTCCACGCCGTTCAACGCCGTGACCACCAATGACATTATCGGTGGCAATTCCGGCTCCCCCGCGCTGAACAGCAAGGGCGAGGTGATCGGTCTGGTCTTTGACGGCAATATCCACAGCCTGTCAGGCGATTATGGCTATGAGCCCAAGCGCAACCGCACCGTCATGGTCGATGTACGTGGCATGACGGAAGCCCTGCGCAACGTCTATCACGCCGACCATCTGGTGAAGGAGCTGGGGGTGAAGTAACCCCCAATCACCCGATATCAGATTTGGAAAACCGCCGGGGCGCCCCCGGCGGTTTTTTTTATGATGGGTATAGCGCAGGCAGTATCCGCCACCTCTTGACAAGCTACCTACCAGAAGGTAGGCAAGAGACATGAGCAACCTGTCGACCACAGCAGATGACATTCTGCGCTGCGCCCGCACCCTGATCGTTGCGGGCGGCTATAATGGCTTCAGCTATGCCGACATTGCTGCGGTGGTCGGTATCCGCAAGGCCAGCATCCATCATCATTTCCCCGCCAAGGCAGATCTGGTGCGCACCCTTGTTTTCCAATACCGCCAGGAAGTGGAAGCAGGGTTGGCCAATCTGGACCAGCGGGTCCCCGATCCGGTCGGGAAAATCCGCGCCTATCTGGGGTTCTGGGAGGCCTGTATCACCGATCAGAGCCTTCCCTTTTGTGTATGCGCCCTGCTGGCAACGCAAATCCCGATCCTTCCGGAAGAGGTTGCACAGGAAGTGCGGGCCCATTTCCGGATGCTGTCATCCTGGTTAAGTTCGGTTCTGACGCGGGGAAAAAATCAGGGTAGCCTGCACCTGAATGGAACGGCAGAAGCCGAAGCGGAAATCCTTATTGCCGCCGTCCATGGCGCCATGGTGTCAGCCAGGGCCTATGGGGACCCCGCGATATTTGGCGTTATCACCCATCCCATGCTGGAACGCCTTAACCCTCCCCCGTAAAGGCCCCCCTGATCGGATATCCCTGATTTTGCGTTCAAAAAACCTACCAACTGGTAGGTAGCCACACCCTCTCTCCAACATTCCGTCTACCGGAAAGGACAACCCGATGTTTGGTATCTCCCCGTTGGGCTGGGTCCATACGCTTGGCAGCCTGCCAGCCATCCCATTCGCCCTTTACATGCTCGTGCGGTATGGACGGATTGTGCCGTTCTCCCGCGCTGGCTTGATTTATTTCATCTCCATGCTGATCGGAAGCCTGTCGGTATTTCTTATCGCCCAACAGCCGGTCAGTTACATCATCGCCATCGCCACGATCCTGTTTTTGCTCACCGGCTATGGCGTGGCCCGATTTGCCGGGATATCGCGCGCCGCCCGCTATGTGGAAACGGTCTGCCTCAGCCTGACGGTCTTTCTGCTGATGGTGCCCACCGTCAGCGAAACCCTACGCCGGGTGCCAGATGGCCACCCGTTCGTGACCAGCCTGAATTCACCCTTGCTGCTGGGGGCACAAGCCAGCTTACTGGCCATGCTTATCCTCGGCTTGACCGCGCAGATCCTGCGCCTGCGCCGACAAAGGTAACCATGATGAATTAAAGCCCATCAGACCCGGCAGAGCGGTTATCGGTGGCGGCAAGGGGCGGGTCCCTATGGCACTCGGGAGCCCCCTTGTCATTTTTAATAGGAAATTTGTTTTATTAAAACTAACCCCCCTCGCGTGATTTTTGATATTTTCCTTAGGTGATGCGTTGCAGAGGCGGGATCGCCGCAATGCTCGCCAAACAAGGGCTGCCCGCTCAAGGGCACAATCATCGGGAGGAAGGTCTTGCACATGGCATTCTATCGGATTGCGCGGCTTTCTTTGTTCGCGTCATTGACAGCGCTATCAACCATAGCAGCCCTGGCCCAATCCCATCAAGGGCTGGGCGGGACCGGCGGTCAGGGGCCTGGAAGTTTCGGGCCTTTCAATGGGGAGTTTCCTGCCGGCGGGGATGGGCTGTTCAAGCCCATGCCGGAGGAAAACACCCTGCCCGGCCCGGCAATCGCGGCTGAAACGCCCTGGACCCTGCAAGGTTGGGTGCAATTTGACAGCGCCATGAAAGGCACGACCCTGCTTGGCGGCCTGCCCAGCGCCGATGGCAAAGCGCCGGCCCGTTTCCTGGCGTTGAAGGATGGCAAGGCAACCCTGCTGCTGGGGGACAAGAGCATCAGCGGCGGGCGCAGTCTGAAGCCGGGCACCTGGCATTTCCTGGCCGCCAGTTTCAGCGACGGCACCGCCCGGCTCTATGTCGATGGGGCGGAAGTGGCCAAAGCCTCGGCCAGCAGCCCCGCCGCAATGCCGCTCCTGTCCCTGGCCCCGCGCCCTTCCAGGCAGGTGCCGTTCGCAGCAAACCAAGCTGCCGTCTTTACAGGCCGGCTCTATGGCTTCACCAATCTGCCGCGCGGGCTGGCAGCCGCGGATATCAAGGCCCTGGCTGGCCCGCAGCCGGTTACAGCGCTGACGAATTTTGAATCCGGGGCGCCGACATGGCCAGTGCAGGTCCGCCAGCAATATGGCCAGATCCGCCCGCAGGCCCCCTGGACCCTGCCGAAGCAGCAGGGCGATTTCAGCAAACCGGTGGCCAAACCCCTGGCGGAAAGCCCGGCCCTGCGGCCCGACGGCCAGGGGCAATGGGTGCTGGGCGCGTGGCGTCTGGCAGAGGCCCCCAAGGTCAGCGCCCCCGGTGCGCTTCTGTCCCGCGCCGGGTTTGATACCGGCTCCTGGTATGCAGCCACGGTGCCGGGCACGGTCCTGACGACGCTGGTGGATCGCGGCGTCTATCCTGATCCCGATTACGGCTTGAACAATCTCGCCATCCCGGAAAGCCTGAACAAACAGGATTACTGGTACCGGACGGAGTTCGAGGTGCCGGCGGATCAGGCCGGCAAGCGCCTGCAGATTCTGCTGAAGGGCGTGAATTATCAGGCTGAGGTGTGGCTGAACGGCACAAGACTGGGCACCATGAAGGGGGCCTTCATCCGTGGCCGGTTCGACGTGACCGGCATCGCCCTGCCCGGCCAGCGCAATGCCCTGGCCATCAAGGTCTCCCCGCCGCCCCATCCCGGCCTGCCGCATGAGGAATCGCTGACCTCCGGTGTGGGCGAGAATGGCGGCATGCAGGCGCTGGACGGCCCGACCTTCATCGCGTCGGAAGGGTGGGACTGGATACCGTCGGTGCGCGACCGGAATACCGGGCTATGGCAGGATGTGAAGCTGATTGCCACCGGCGATCTGCGGCTGGGCGATGCCCAGATCGTCACCGCCCTGCCCGATGCCGATAATGGGCGCGCCCTGATCGACATCCATGTGCCGGTGGAAAACCTCTCCGCCCAGCCCTTGCAGGCGACGGTCACCGCCAGCTTCGATGATGTAACCGTGTCCAAGACGGTGACGGTTTCCCCCGGCACCAGCATGGTCAGCCTGACGCCTGCTGAATTCCCGCAACTGACCGTGCGCAATCCGAAACTCTGGTGGCCCAATGGCTATGGCGAGCCGACGCTGCACCAGATGAAGGTTGCCGTGGCGCTGGATGGGGCACCATCGGACAGCAGCGACATCCGCTTCGGCATCCGGCAGGTGACCTATGAATTGTCGCTGATGGATCAGACCGGGCAGTTGCGCCGGATGGAAGTGGACTTGACGGAGGCCAAGGCGCGCGGGGAACGGTTGATTGATGGCAGCCATGAAGGCATCCGCAAGGTACCGGATGGCTGGGCCGTGTCACTGCGGCCGGGGGCGGAGAATTCCCCTGCCCTGAAGCCGGTAGACCCGGCGGGCCTGTCACCGCATATCGTGATCCGGGTCAATGGCGTGCGTATCGCTGCCAAGGGCGGGAATTGGGGCACGGAGGATTGGCGCAAGCGCATCGACAAGAAGCGGCTGGAACCCTATTTCCGCCTGCATCGCGATGCGCATGTAAACATCATCCGCAACTGGGTCGGGCAGAATACGGAGGAGGAATTCTTCGAGCTGGCCGATGAATATGGGCTGATGGTGCTGAATGATTTCTGGGCCTCGACCCAGGATTATCAGTTGGAACCGCAGGACGTGCCGCTGTTCATGGCCAATGCCGCCGATACGGTGCGCCGCTACCGCAACCACCCCTCCATCGTGCTGTGGTTCGGCCGCAATGAAGGGGTGCCCCAGCCGATCCTGAACGAGGCGCTGGAAGAGTTGATCGCCAGTGAGGATGGCACCCGCCATTATATGGGCTCCTCCAACCGGGTGAATCTGGCCGGCAGCGGGCCTTACAATTACCGGGAGCCGGAAAGCTATTTCACCGACCATGCCCAGGGTTTCTCGGTGGAACTGGGCACGCCGTCCTTCCCGACACTGGAAGCCTTCAAGGCCGCCATCCCGACCAGCGAGCAATGGCCGATCAGCGATAGCTGGGCCTATCATGACTGGCACCAGGGCGGTAATGGCGATGTGAAGAGCTTCATGGAGGCCATGAAGGTCAAGTTCGGCCCCGCCACCAGCCTGGAAGATTTCGAGCGTAAAGCCCAGATGCTGAATTACGAGGGCTATCGCGCCATCTTCGAGGGGATGAATGCCGGCCTGTGGACCAAGCATTCCGGCAGGATGCTGTGGATGACGCAGCCGGCCTGGCCATCCACCATGTGGCAAATCCTGTCCCATGATTACGATACCCATGGCGCCTTCTATGGGATGAAGAAGGCCGCCGAGCCGGTCCATGTGCAGATGAACCTGCCCGACCATGGCGTGTCGGTAATCAATAATGGTCGCGAGGCTTTAGCCGGCCTGACCGTCACCGCCAAGGTCTGGACCCTGGATAATCAGCCCCTGGCGACCAAAACCCAGGGGCTGGACGCCGGCGCCGGAACGGTTTCAACCCCGTACAATCTGGACCTTGCTCCGCATCTCCAGGCCCACGAACTGGTTCTGGTCACCCTGGATCTGACCAACAAAGCCGGCACCACCCTGTCGCATAATTTCTATTGGGTGGCGCGCGATGCCGCTTCGCAGCAAAAGCTGAATGGCCTGCCGGCCAGTGCCATCCAGATCAGCGGCACGGGACAGAAGGTGGGCGGGGAGGTGAAGCTGCGCCTGCAACTGACCAACAGTACCAGCGTGCCGGCCCTGTTGACCAAGCTGACACCGATGAAGCCGGATGGCAGCCGCATCCTGCCCGCCTATATCAGCGACAATTACCTGTCCCTGATGGCCGGCGAAAGCCGGGAGGTGGAAGTGACATACCCGGCGGACGCCGCGCCGACGGCCCCCGTGATCGGGTTGCGCGGCTGGAACCTGGAGCCAACCCAGGTCACCGTGACCCTTTCCCAATAAGAAAAAAGGGCTGTATCAAGGATGGGACCCTGCGGGGTCCCATCATAAAAGATCATGGGAGATTGCCCGGATGCTGCGCCCTACCCTTCTCGCCCTCTCACTGCTATTCGCGATACCGGCCTTCGCCAACAGCACGAGTGAAGAGAGATTGCGGACCGACTGGCCATGGCTGGCCCGTTTCCAGGAGGATAACCAACGGCTGGTGGCCGAAAAAGCGGCGGTGGACATTGTCTTCATGGGGGACAGCATCACCCAGGGCTGGCCGAAGAAGCAGCCGGCTTTCTTTGCACCCGCTGGGCGGGTCAATCGCGGGATTGGCGGCCAGACCACGCCGCAAATGCTGCTGCGCTTCCGTCAGGACGTGATCGCCCTGAAGCCCAGGGCCGTTCATATCATGGCCGGCACGAATGACATCGCCGGTAATACCGGGCCGATGACACCGGCACAGACCCAGGCCAACATCATGTCGATGGTGGAACTGGCCCAGGCACATGGCATCAAGGTCATCCTGGCCAGCATACCGCCCGCCGCCGCGTTCCCCTGGCGCAAGGAAGTGGCGCCAGCGGAGCGCATTCAGGCGATGAACCAGTGGCTGCGGAATTATGCCGCCGAGGTTGGTGCCACCTATGCTGATTACACATCCGTTCTGGATGATGGCAAAGGCGGCATGAAGCAAGGCTTCGCCGACGATGGGGTGCATCCCACAGCCGATGGCTATGCGGCCATGATCCCTGTCACCGAAGCCGCGATCAAACAGGCGCTGGGACGGTAAACACCCCTATAGGGCCCCGGCGCTGGTGGCGGTCACACGCCACGCGGCCGGGGGCCGCTATAGGCGTTCAGCAGTTTCTCCATCAGATCCTGCATCGGGATGACGGGGTTGTCCGGGGTCACTTCCGGCAGCATTCCATCCACCAGGCCCCACCCTTTCAGCGGCTGTAACAGGCTGGGATCGCGGGACAGGATATGCAGGGGTACCTTGTGGCCGCCCTCTGCCTCATCCGCGATCCAGCCCACAGCGGGGTGGTCGCCCAGCACCAGCACCAGCGCATCATCCGGCACGGCGCGGACCAGCCAGTCGCCCAGCGCCCGCAGGCTGTAATCAATGGACCGGGCATAGTGGCCGGCCATGTCCAGATAATCCGGTGCCAGATCCGCTCCCGCAAAGGCGCTGCCATCGGCCAGGGCAGTGACAGACGCTTCCCGCCAGGACGGCAGCGGGGTCCAGGGGGCGTGGCTGCTGGTCAGCACCATTTCCAGGAACAAAGGCTGCCCTGGCTTCAGCGGCACCTGCTGTTCCACCGCTGCCAGCAACGCCTGGTCCGGCATCGGCGACCAGCCGAAAGCAGGTCCTTCATACGGAAAGGCTGATCGGTTCAATGTGAGATCGAAGCCCCAGCGCGCGCCCTCCGGCCAGGGGCCGGACAGGCCCGGCATGGCCGCAACCGTATGCCATCCGGCCCCCTGGAAGGCATTGACCAGCCCCGGCCGCCCGGACGCCAGCACGGCGCCCTGCAGCACCGGTTGATCCTGCCGGATACCGGCGCGCAATGTGCCATGGGCCAGCCAGCTCCGCCCGCCCAAGACCGGGCTTTCAACCAGTCCGGTCAGCGCATGAAAGCCGGATGCCGACAAGGCCGCTTCCAGCGCTGAAAGGCGCCCGGCGACAACCGCTTCATGGCGGGGATCGGTCAGGGCCGATAAGCCATAGGATTCCACCCAGGCCAACACCACGGGCCGGCCCCTGAGCGCACTTAACAGTTCTGCCGGGGGGATGGCGCCCACCGGGTCTTCCGCCAGGGCAGCGGCCAGATGTGCCTTTACCTCACGCCCGGCCACCCATCTTTCCCCCTGGTCCCGCCAGGCCGCCACCATGCCGCGCGCTGGCGGCTGGAAACCTTCGATCCCGGCCAGTTGCAGGGTAAGCGCGCCCAGCAGCACGCCCAGCGCCACCCGCCGCCCCGCCGGGACCGCCAGCGGCCGCATCAATCCGGCAAAAGCCAGGAAAAGCAGCCCCAGCAGCAGGCCCGGGATCAGGGCCACCACCAGGGTCAGCAGCAGGGGATGCAGGCTGGCAGCCAGCACATCCCACAAAGCCGGTATCAAGGCCGGATCGAAAGCGGGCTGGAATGGCCGCCCGGCAACCATCTGCGCCACCAGATCGGCCAACCGCATCAACACAACCGGCAGGGTCAGCAAGGCTGCCGCCGCAACACAGCGCCGTCCCGGTCGCCAACCGGCATAAGCCGCAATCAGCCCCGCCGCCAGGGCCAGGGCCGGCTCCACCGCCAGCCCGCGATGGTCCGGCCCCAGCATGGCCCCCGGCACCGCCGGCAATCCGACAGCCAGGCTAAGCAGCAACAGGGCCGGGAGGAGCCGCAGCGCGGCGGAAAAATAGGCTTTCAGCATCGGCACAGACACGCGGGATCAACAACGGAACGGATAATGACGGGACCATTGCCCCCTTGTCCTTGTTCCATCCGTACAGACAGCGGGAAAGGGGAGGCGGAAACATGCTGGAGGGGCAACTTCCCTGGACGGAGATATTGCTGCGGCTGACAATAGCAACCATCCTCGGCCTGCTTCTCGGCTTTGACCGGGAATGGCGGGGCAAGTCGGCAGGGTTGCGCACCCATACGCTGGTGGCCCTTTCGTCTGCCGCGACGACCCTGGTCTCTATGGAAATGTTTCTGGCCGCCAGCGAGGGGGGCAAAGGCGGCGATGTCGATCCCGTCCGCGTTGTCCAGGGGGTGGCGCAGGCAATCGGCTTTATCTGTGCCGGCGTCATCATCCGGGGGCGCGGCCATGATGTCCGCAACCTGACAACGGCGGCCACCCTGTGGACGGCGGGGGCGCTGGGCATCGCCTGCGGCGCCGGATTCCACGTTATCGCCGGTTTGACAGCGGGATTGACCCTGCTGGTCCTGATCCTGGCGGGATTGGTGGAACACCGGTATTTCCCGCAAGATCGCCAAGACGGCCCGCCCCCTCAACCATAACGGTGCAGGCGGGCACCATGGGCGCGCAGCCAGTCGCGCGGGCCCAGCACTGCCGGCGTCAGCCGGGCGCATAATTCCCAGAATTGGGCGGAATGGTTCATCTCCCGCAGGTGCGCCACCTCATGCGCGACGACATAATCCAGCACGGCGTCGGGTGCCAGAATCAGCCGCCAGCAATAGGAAAGCCGCCCTGCCGCCGAGCAGCTTCCCCAGCGCGACCGCGTATCGCGAACGGTGACCGATGCCACCTTGGCGCCGATCAAGGCGGCCTTGGCGCGCGACCGTTCCGCCATCACGCGCTTGGCCTCCGCCTTCAGGAAGCTGGTTACGCGGCGAGCCAGAAAATCCTTCTCACCCCCTACCAGCAGCAAGGGCCCTTCTTCTGTTCCCGTCACCAGACGCGGTGCCGCGCGGCTGCCGGGCTGGTGACGGATCACATGATCGACACCCAGGATCGGCACCACGGCCCCGTCGGCAAAGGGATATTCCGGCGGAACGGCGGAAAGCCGACGGTGCAGCCATTCCAGATGGCGGCCAATGAATTTATGGATTTCCACGTCGGGAATCGCCGGGGGCGTTGAAATACGCACCATGTTGCGCACGGGATCGACCCGCATCGACAACCGCCGGGAGCGCAGGGAGACCCGCACTTCCACCGGCACCGGTATATGGGCCAAAGCCATCATCCGGGGCGGTGGAGCGACGGCACGAGGACGGGAGGGGGCCAATGCCTTGCGCTTTGCCGCCGGCTTGGGCCGGGCCGGTTTCAACACAGGCTTCAGAAATGAAAACATCGGGCCTTCCCACCGCGCGGATTATCCGCGCCTACCCTATCCCAACAAACCAGCTTGGCAAGGCGACAGTGCCAGGACGCGGTCAAGGACCGCACAAATGAAAACCCCCGCGGCTGGATGCGCCCGCGGGGGTTTCCATTCATTCAACAATCTGCATGGCATCATTTCTTACGCAGATTGCGTTGAGATAAGCGATCTTCAGTAAATCGCAAAAGAAAACTGCGGTGGAGTCATGCTTTTATGCACCCTCCCTGGTTACGTAACGCAGGAAATCGCCCTTTATTACAGGACCGCCCACTGCGTCGGGGGCGTATAATCTGTCAAAACACCCTCCATCTCTTTGTTACGATTTGATGGTGCACCCGTTGGATGCGGTGGTCAAGGGGCAATATTACGGCAATTCGCGACCCTATCCGAAAGGTGTCAAACCCTGCTGCCTCCCCCGAAAGAGGATGTTGAAACAAAAAAGGCCGAACCCGTGAGGGTCCGGCCTTGGTCTTACAGCAAAGAGAAAAATGAGGCGTCAGGCGACCTGTGCCTTCAGGCGGCTGCTGCGCACGGCATCATTTTCGAGGATGAAGCGGCGCACGCGCGGCTCAATCTCCTCGCGCCATTTACGGCCGTTGAAAATGCCGTAATGGCCCACGCCCTTCTGCATGTAGTTCTGCTTCTTGGCTTCGGGGATGGAGGAGCAGAGATGCTGGGCGGCAATCGTCTGACCGGGGGCGGAGATATCGTCCAGTTCTCCTTCCACGGTCAGCAAGGCGGTCTTGGTGATGGCCGACGGGTCAACCGTCAGGCCGCGCCATTTCATGGTGCCGCGCGGCAATGCCCGCTCCTGGAACACCTGCTGCACGGTCTGGAGATAGAATTCCGCTGTCAGATCCAGGACAGACAGATATTCATTGTAGAATTTACGATGCGCTTCCGCGCTTTCACCATCGCCGCGCACCAGATGGCGGAACAGCTTCACATGTTCCCCGACATGGCGGTCCAGGTTCATGGACATGAAGCCGGTCAACTGGATGAAGCCCGGATAAACCTGACGCATGGCGCCCGGATAATAGAAGGGAACGTTGGTGATGACGTTCCGTTCAAACCAGCCGATATCCTTGTTTTCCGCCAGTTGGGTGACCACGGTGGGTGCAGCGGATGTATCAATCGGCCCGCCCATCAGGGTCATGGAGGCGGGCTGGCAATCATCATCCGTCTGGGCCATCAGCGCCACGGCGGCCAGCACCGGCACCGCCGGCTGACACACCGCCATGACATGCGTGTTGGGGCCCAGGTGACGGATAAAGTCCATCACATAGTCGATATAATCTTCCAGATCGAAGCGGCCGCGCGCCAGGGGCACCAGCTTCGCGTCAGCCCAGTCGGTGATATAGACATCGTGATGCGGCAGCAACGCCTGCACCGTGCCCCGCAGCAGCGTGGCATAATGGCCCGAGAGGGGCGCCACCAGCAGCAGCTTCGGGTCGTCATGCGGGACGGCGCGCTCAAAATTCACCAGATTGCCAAACGGCTTTTCCAGCACGACCCGCTCCGTCACGGCCACGTCGCGGCCATTGATGCGCGTGGTCGGCAGGCCGAATTCCGGCTTGCCCCAGCGGCGGGTTGTCCGTTCCAGCAGTTCCGCCCCGGCAGCCAGGGCACGACCGGCCTTGGTATATGAGGCGGGGACGAACGGATTCTGAAAGGTTTGTTGTGTCGCTTCCGCCATCAGCCGCAGCGGAGTCAGGGCGGCATGATGAAGATCGTAAAGATGGTAGAGCACTGACGAAACCCTCTCTCAACCCAAACCCGGGGGACCCGGCACCACCCACCCGCATCAAGGCGGGTGTGGCGGCTGGCGAACTGGCGCCACCTTTGCGGCAGCTTGTCACAGGTGCCGTTACAGTTATGCGCCATCGTTAAGGATGCAACGATTTAATCACTTAAGGGTTAAGATCAAAGGCAGCCGACCAAAGTCGGGGGTAGGGGCACAAATGCATGTATACCCCCTCGTTCGGGCCCAAATTTTCACCATGCCTGGATAGGCCCGGACAAATTAGCCTGTTGAAAAGGCAGGTTGGTTCATTCCGGGGCGATGTTATGGACCTCGACCGTGCCGGTCGCGTGACGCCGTAGAATTTCGCATGCCTGCCGTTCGCGTTCCGCATCCCGGACATTCACCCAGAGCAGCATGCCACCCCCCTCCAGATGGGGACGGAGGCTTTCGTCGCGCTTGTTGCCAAGCCAACGGGCCAAAACCGCGCCCAAGCCACCGCCGGCCCCACCCGCTGCCACAGCCCCGGCGGCAGCGGCCAAAGCAGTGCCGCCCGTGGAAATAATCGCGCCTGTGGCGGCAATAGCGGCAATATAGGCGGGAACGCCAATGGCAACGCCCTGGGCATTGCCCAGTTCTTCCGGCGATACGATGGCACGGCGCGGCGTATCCGGGTCTGTCTTGGCCAGTTCCACATGCCGGCGGCTGGCAATACGCTTGAGCGATTCCTCATCCTGGCCCATCAGGCTCATATCATGGGGGAAGAATCCGGCCATGGAGAGATCATCAATGGCCTTCTGCAGCGCTTCTTCCGTCGTGAACAGGGCCACAGCTTCCCGCAGGCTGCCATGGCTGGGCACGGCGGAAGGCGACTCCGCCATTGTATGATCCGGCTGATGCCCGGAAGGACGGCCGGGCGGATCGGTCATGTCGCGGAACGGCTTATCGTCGGTCATCGCTTTCTTCCTTCTGCCATTATGAGACGCGTCAAGCGGTCAGGAATGAAACGGTCCTGATCCGCAAAGGTTGCCATCCATACCGGGGCGGGCTTTTCGCTGGACCCTGCCGGGGCGCTGGCATAGACATGGGGGCGCCCCTGCTAATGGGGCGCATGCCCGTTTCAGCCACAAGAGATAGCGGTCGCCACCCGCGATGCCTGATGCCCTGACCCAATCCGCCCCCCTATCGCCGCTGGAAGCGGCCCAGAAGGTGCTGCGCGATGTCTGGGGCTATTCCGCCTTCCGGGGCATGCAGGCCGATATTGTGGAGCATGTGGCGACGGGTAATGACGCGCTGGTGCTGATGCCCACGGGCGGGGGCAAGTCGCTCTGCTATCAAATCCCGGCACTGGTGCGTCCAGGGGTGGGGATTGTCGTTTCCCCTCTTATCGCTCTGATGCGCGATCAGGTGGATGCCCTGCGCCAATTGGGCGTGCGGGCTGCCTATCTCAATTCCACACTCGACTGGCGGGAAGCGCTGGAGGTGGAGCGGGCGTGTGAACGCGGCGACCTCGACCTGCTTTATGTGGCGCCGGAACGGCTGGTGACGCCGCGTTTCCTGGAATTGCTGGAACGGTCCCAGATCGCCCTGTTCGCGCTGGATGAGGCGCATTGCGTCAGCCAGTGGGGGCATGATTTCCGGCCGGAATATCTCCAGCTTTCCATCCTGCACGAGAAATTTCCCGAGGTGCCGCGTGTGGCGCTGACGGCCACGGCCGATGCGCAGACCCGCACCGATATCGCCAACCGGCTGGGCCTGACCGATGCGCGGCTGTTCCTGGCCAGCTTCGACCGTCCCAACATCACCTATCGCGTGGTCGCCAAGGACCAGGAACGCCGGCAATTGCTGGATTTCCTGCGCCGCCGACCGGAAGATGCGGGCATCATTTATTGCCTGTCGCGCGGCAAGGTGGATGCCATCGCGCAATATCTGAAGGATCAGGGCATCGACGCCCTGCCCTATCATGCCGGCCTGGACCCGCAGACCCGCCACGGCAATCAGGAACGCTTCATCAAAGGTGAAGGCGTGGTGATGGTGGCGACGGTTGCCTTCGGCATGGGGATCGACAAGCCCAATGTCCGCTTCGTCGTGCATATGGACCTGCCGAAATCGCTGGAAGCCTATTATCAGGAAACCGGCCGCGGCGGACGCGACGGGCTGCCAGCGGAAGCGCTGATGCTCTATGGGTTCAGCGACGTGGTGCAGTTGCGCCAGATCGTGGAATCATCCGACAGCCCCCCCGCCTTCAAGCGCACCGAGCGGCAGAAGCTGGAAGCGCTGCTGGGCTTTTGTGAGACGGCGCGCTGCCGCCGCCAGACGCTGCTGACCTATTTCGGGGAGGAATATCCCCAGCCCTGCGGCAAGTGCGACACCTGCTTTGAACCGGTGCAGACCTATGACGGCACGGTTGTCGCGCAAAAGGCCCTGTCAGCCGTTTACCGCACCGGCCAGCGCTTCGGCGTCGGGCATCTGGTTGATGTGCTGCGCGGGGTCGCCACGGACAAGGTGACGGAAAAGGGCCATGACCGGATCAAGACGTTCGGCTGCGGCACCGAATTCGGCAAGCAGGAATGGCACAGCGTCTTCCGCCAGCTTGTCGCCCACGGATATCTCTGCGCCGATCCGGAAGGCCATGGCGGCCTGATCCTGACAGACGCCGCCACACCTGTGCTGAAGGGGCAGGAGAATGTGCGCCTGCGCCGTGATCCGTCAGCCTCCCCCGGTCGGTCCGGTGGCGGTCGCAGTAGCGGTGGAGGCAGCAGCAGCCGGCCCCGCGCCGCTGTCAGCAACCTGTCGCCGGAAGATGATGCGCTGTGGCACGCACTGAAGGCGCTGCGGCTGGAACTGGCGCGTGAGCAGGGCGTGCCGCCCTATGTCATCTTCCATGACGCAACCTTGATGGAAATGGTCCAGCAGAAGCCCCAGGAACTGGACGAGTTGGGCACCCTGCCCGGTGTCGGCGCCCGCAAGCTGGAACGCTATGGCGAGTATTTCCTGGATGTCATCCTGACCCAGAGCTGAGGGGACGTCACGCCACCCTCCCATTCCCCTGTTTTCCCCGTGGCTTAAAAGCCATCCGCCTGCGCCGCCAGGCATGAAACAACAAAGGTGATGCAAAGCGCATTTTCCTTGTTGCGTTGCCGGGATCGCTTTGCTAGAAGCACGTCCACCGCGACGGCGCCCCGATAGCTCAGCGGTAGAGCAACCGCTTCGTAAGCGGTAGGCCGTTGGTTCAAATCCGACTCGGGGCACCATCCTTCTCCCATCTCAGCACTTTATAAAATAAACCGGCTGGGCTGGGACGCTCCCCAAGCGCGTACCCCTGTGTCATACGCTGCTTTGTTCAGCGGAATCGTACATCCCCAGGCGCTTCTGTACCATTGCCATACATATTTCCGATTGCAGTTGCGAAGTGACGCGATAGACCGCGATAACGCCCGCAAGGCTCCGGCAAAATTGCCGATGCCGGAAACGCTTTGGGGGTGAGCGCGCGTCATGGTCATGCCGCAAGACATACAGATCGATGCCTTTGTCAGTTTTACGCTGGCGATCCTGCTTCTATTTCTGGGACGTGGATTGATTGAGATCTACAGTCCCTTGCGCCGTTTCAGCATTCCGGAATCGGTAATAGGCGGTCTTCTTTGTGTCCTGATTGTCGGTCTGGCCTACCTCATCCTCAACATGAAGATCAGTTTTGAGCTGAATGCCCGCGACCGGCTACTGCTCTATTTCTTCGCGGCCGTTGGCATGAATTCGGATATCCGCGATCTGGCGCGTGGCGGCCGGCCTTTGCTGATCCTGCTCCTGCTGGCCGGGGGCTATATTGTGGCCCAGAACCTGTTGGGTATGGGATTGGCAGGCGCTTTCGGGCTGGACCCGCGCGCTGGCCTGATGATGGGGTCAATCTCCCTGACCGGCGGGGTGGGCACCACCATGGCCTGGGCGCCCCATTTTGTGGATGTGCTGGGCATAACCAATGCGTTTGAACTGGGCATGGCCGGCAATATGATCGGCATGATCGCCGCCTGCTGCATCGGCGGACCCATCGCCGCCTATCTGATCAAAAATCATGGCGTTACCCCTTCCGGCAAAAGCGATTTGGGGGTTGGCGCGGTGCGTGAGGAACAAACAGCCACCAAAGTGAATTATTACGGGGTACTGCTGGCGTTGTTCTGGCTTAACATCGCCCTGATGCTGGGGGAGGCGATAGGCGAATTGATCAAGACCACCGGGCTTCATGTGCCGAGTTTTGTCGGCTGCCTTCTGGCCGGCATCGCGTTGCGCAATATTGTGCCGCACCTGACCCGGCGTAAGCGCCGGCTGTGGAACTGGAACATGATGCGCAGCGGCATAGCGCTGATTTCCGATATCTGCCTGGGAATGTTCATCACCATGGCCTTGATGGGGCTACAGCTTTGGCAGTTGCACGGCTCGGTCGGTTTCATCGCCACATCCATGACCCTTCAGGTGCTGATGGCGGTGTTCTTCACCATCTTCATTCTGTTCCGCCTGCTGGGCCGCGATTACGAGGCGACAGTGATGTGCGCCGGCTTCGGCGGTATCTCGCTCGGCTCCACCGCGACCGCCATCGCCAATATGAGCGCGGTGACGCGCGAACATGGCGCCGCGCCGCGCGCCTTCATCGTCGTTCCGCTGGTGTGCGGCTTTTTCATCGATCTGGTGAATGCCCTCATCATCGGCGTCATGGCCAGGTGATGCATGAATCTTGATCTGAAGCGGGAAGATGATGGCCTGGTCCTGTCGGTTCCCGATGGCGGCATGGACCCGGCGGGTGCGACAAAGGCCCTGGATGGCCTTTCATTGCCCGATACGGACGGCATCTCCCGCTTGCGGATAGAAGCACCGGAAAACTGGAAATGGGGCACTGGCGATGCCGCCTTCCTGGCGGCATTGCTCCAGCGCTTACCCAAAAAAGATGGCGACCCGGTAGCGCTGGAAGGCGTGCCGAAGGATCTGGCGAAATTGCTGGAACTGGCCCGCACCGCCCCCGCCGCGAAAGAGGCACCGCAAAAGCCAACAGGACTGCGTAAACATCTGGGTCTGTGGGCTTTGGGCGAATGGGCGGAAATCCGCGCCATGCTGACCCTGATCGGCGAAGTGGTGCTGCGCCTGCCCCGCTTCCTGACCGGCCGCGCCATGGTCCGCCGGAATGAAGTGATCGACGTGCTGGCGGAATCCAGCGTCCGGGCCCTGGCCATTGTCGGTATCGTCAATCTGCTGATGGGCTCCATCCTGGCCTTTGTCGGGGCTGTGCAGTTGAAGGCGTTCGGCGCCGGACTGTATGTGGCCGATCTGGTGGGCATCGCCTCGGTCCGGGAACTGGCGCCGGTGATGACCGCGATTGTGCTGGCCGGGCGCACCGGTGCCAGCTTCGCCGCCCGCATCGCCACCATGCAGGGGAACGAGGAGATCGACGCGCTGACCACGCTGGGCGTGCCGCCGGAGGAATTCCTGGTGCTGCCGCGCGTGGTGGCGCTCAGCCTGCTGATGCCGCTGCTTTATGTTTATGCCTGCGCCCTGTCGCTGATCGGCGGGCTGCTGGTCGCGACGACCATGATGGACCTGACCGCCACCGCTTACATGGTGGAGACGCAGGGCGCGATCAAAAGTGCCAATTTCGTCATTGGCGGGCTGAAGGCTTTCGTCTTCGGCGCGATGGTAGCCCTGATCGGTTGCCGCTGCGGCCTGCGGGCGGGGCGCAGTGCTGCCGATGTCGGCCAGGCCACAACGGCCGCCGTGGTCAATGCCATCGTCGCCATCATCGCCGTGGACGCGCTGTTCGCCGTCTGCGCCAACGCGCTGGGGGTGTGACATGGCGGGCCAGGATACACCCCGTATCGCACTGAAGGATGTGGATATCGGTTATCGCGGCAAACCGGTGCAGAGCGGTATCAGCGTCGATATTGCTGCCGGTGAAGTGTTCGCCATTGTCGGTGACAGCGGATCGGGCAAAAGCACCCTGCTTAAAAACATGGTAGGCCTCCTGACCCCGCTGAAAGGCAGCATCCGTTTTGATGGCAAGACCCTGACCGAAGCGGGCCGGACCAATGATGGCGGCAATGGGCCGCCCCCATTCGGCATCCTGTTCCAGGGGGGCGCGTTGTGGAGTTCCATGACGCTGCTGGAAAATGTGATGATGCCGATGGAAATGCACAGCCATGGCGACCCCGCCGGCTATGAGATGCTGGCGCGGTTCAAACTGGCCCTGGTCGGGCTGGCCGGACATGAGGAACGCTATCCTGCCAGCCTGTCGGGCGGCATGCGCAAACGGGCGGCCCTGGCCCGCGCCCTGGCGCTGGACCCGGCGGTGCTGTTCCTGGATGAGCCTTCCGCCGGTCTGGACCCGCTGAGTTCCCGCCGGCTGGACGAGCTGGTCCTGTCCCTGCGCGACGGGCTGGGCATCACGGTCGTGCTGGTCACGCACGAGCTTGAGAGCCTTTATTCCATCGCTGACCGCATGCTTTTCCTGGATGGGGAAGTGCATCGGCCCACAGCGCTTGGCCCCCCGGCTGAGCTTGCGCGCAACGCGGACAGCGACAAGGTGCGAGAGTTCCTCTCGCGCCGTGGCATCTCCTCCTCTCCCTCTTCTTCCTCTTCGCAGGAGGTTCACTCTTGAAACGCCCCAGCCCCACCGCCATCGGCGCCTTCGTGCTGGGCGCCATGATCCTGGTCGCCAGCGCCATCCTGTTCTTCGGCGGCGGTGCCCTTTGGGCGCAGCGGTTGGAGGCGGTCGCCTATTTCGACAGTTCTGTCGCCGGGCTTCAGGTGGGTGCGCCTGTCACCTTCCGCGGCGTCCGGGTCGGATCGGTGAAGACGATGGGCATCCACGTCAATCCGCAGACCTACAATTTCATCATCCGCGTCGGCATGGAAATAACACCGGATACGGTGGCCACCTTCGGGTCCGACCTGCCGGATGAGGGAGAGGAACTGGTTCCCATGCTGGTCAAGCGTGGCCTGACCGCCAAGCTGGTGATGCAGAGCTTCGTCACCGGCCAGTTGATGGTGGAACTGGATTTCCGGGAAGGGGGCAAGCGCACCGATATCAGGGGCCGTGCCGGCATGCCGGAAATCCCGACCGTACCCACGGACCTGGAAGCCATCACCACCCAGCTTGAAGGGGTGAAGCTGGATGAAACGATTGAATCCTTCAAAAACACCCTGGATGCACTGACCGGCGTCCTGTCCACACCGGAACTGAAACAGACCATTGCGGAGCTGCCGGCCCTGCTGGTGCAGGTGCGCCAGACCCTGGCGACGGCGGAAACGGAAATCAGCAGCCTGTCCGGTTCCACCCGGACCACAATCGACCAGACGGCCCGGTCGCTGGACCAGACGTTGGCATCCTTGCGCACCCTGACCGCCACTTTGGACCGGGAAGTGGCCCAGACCGCGGAAGCGGCCCGCACCACCATGGGTAAGGCGGATACCACGCTGGACGGTGCCAATGCCCTGCTGGACCCGCGCGGCCGCACCGCCGTGCAGATCCAGCGCGCCGTGGATGACCTGGCCACCACCGCAGCCCGCCTGCGCAACCTTTCCGAACGTATCGACCGTGACCCCAGCGTCCTGGTCCGGGGGAGATAAGCCATCATGACCATCAACCCGCGCGCCGCGTCCCTTCTGTTGCTGCCCGGTCTGCTGGTGCTGGGGGCTTGTGCCTCTGATCCGCCGGCCCTGGTGGCTTTGCCTGCCGCGCCTGCGGCCAGTCAGGCCGCCGCCAATCCGGCCACCCTGCTGCTGCGACCGGTTACGATCCCCGGTTATCTGGATAATCTGAATGTGGTGACCAGCCGCCAGGGTGGCAGCATCACGCAGGATCAGGGGACCGAATGGGCGGAACGGCTGGGCGACGGCACCACCCGCGTGCTGGCGGGCGCCCTTTCCGACCGGTTGGGACCGGGCAATCTGCTGATTGAGGGCGATGGACGCATCCCTGACGCCGATCTCAGCATCCAGATCACCCGCATGGACCCGCAGCCCGACGGAAAGCTTGTGCTGGAGGCCCGCTGGACCCTGGTGGGCAGCATGGGGGACCGGCCAGTGCGCGCCGGAACGGAAAGCATCAGCGTCCCCTTCTCCCCCCGCACCCCCGCCGGGATCGCCGACGCCACCGCCCAGGCCCTGGGGCAACTGGCCGACCGGCTGGTCGTGGCGGCAGAGACATTCCCCCGGATGGCGCAGACAATGCCGGGACCGGGCTCCGCCACAGTGCCACGATAATCATGCCCCCCTGACCGTCTGTGCTTCGCCCAGCGCCTGCGCCATGAAATCCACAAAAGCGCGGACACGGGCGGCCAGATGGTCATGGCCAACATAAACGGCGTGAACCTGCTCCTTCTCCGGATGCTTATAGGCCTCCAGCACGGACACCAACCGGCCTTCAGCAAGATCGCTTTCCACATGAAAGCTGCCCAATCGGGCTAAACCCAAGCCATCCACCGCCAGACGGCGCAGGATCACGCCATTATTGCCGTAGACATTGCCGCGGATGGGCACGCTGAAACCCTCCCCGCTGATCGGATCACGGAAGGGCCATTCATCCAGCGGACGGCGGAAATTGAAGCGCATGCAATTATGATGCGCGAGATCCGCAGGGTGTTGCGGCAGGCCATGCGCAGCCAGATAGGCGGGGGCGGCAACAATGATCCGCTCATTTTCATAAATTTTGCGGGCCTTCAGGGTGGAATCCCGCAAGGAGCCGATACGCAGCGCGATATCGGTGCGTTCATCCACCAGATCGATCACCGCATCGGTCAGGGAAATATCCAGTTCCACCTGCGGGTACAGCGCCAGGAAGCGTGGTACCAACGGCAGCAGGCGCATTTCCCCGAAGCCAACGGAGGCACTGACCCGAAGCCGGCCCCTGGGTACCACCCCCGCCCCGGTGGCAACGGCACGCTCCGCTTCCTCAATCTCAGCCAGGACACGGCGGGCACGATCCAGATAAATGACCCCTTCCGGCGTCAGTTGCAGCGCACGGGTGGAACGGGTCAGCAAGGATACGCCCAACCGGTCCTCTATTCGGGAAATCAGCTTGCTGACGGCCGAGGGGGTCAGCGCCAAGCGGCGACCAGCGGCGGAAAAGCTGCCCGCCTCCACCACTGCGACGAAGACACCCATCTCCCCGCTGCGATAATCCATAGGGCGTTCCCTGCCTTGTCAGCCTCAATCCTCACATCATTCGTGAATTAAATTCAAAGTGATTTTGAAAATCCACCATCTTCATTCCAGGATCGGATGGGGCCATCCTCTGCGTCAAATCAAACGTCACGCTTATCACTCGCCCGGCCGTTGACAGCGCAGGGCGGGAAAGGATGGTTTCATGCCTATCGCCCTTTATGCCTTGGCGATCGCGGCCTACGCGATCGGCACGACTGAATTCGTCATTGTCGGGCTTTTGCCCACGGTGGCGGCCGATCTCGCTATTTCCCTGCCTTTGGCCGGCCTTATCGTCAGCGTGTATGCGTTGGGCGTCACGTTCGGCGCCCCGATCCTCACCGCCCTGACCGGCAAGATCGACCGCAAGCCCTTGCTGCTGGGATTGATGGCCCTGTTCGTCACCGGCAATATGCTGGCCGCCCTCAGCCCTGATTACGGGATGTTGCTGGCAGCCCGGGTGCTGACGGCGTTTGCCCATGGCGTCTTCTTCTCCATCGGGGCCACGATTGCCGCTGATCTGGTCCCGGCAGACCGGCGGGCCTCTGCCATCGCCCTGATGTTTACCGGCCTGACGGTGGCAATTGTTACCGGCGTGCCGATGGGCACTTTCATCGGCCAGACATGGGGATGGCGCGCCACTTTTGGGGCCGTGGCAGGCCTGGGCCTGGTGGCGATGGTGGGCATGGCGCTGCTGCTGCCGGCCCGTATCGCCAAGGCCCCGCCGGCCAGCCTGATGGAACAGGTCAAAGTGCTGGCTTCCGGCCGGCTGCTGCTGGTCTTCGCCATGACCGCCCTGGGCTATGGCGGCACCTTTGTGGCCTTCACCTATCTGGCAACGATCCTGGAGACGATCACCGGTTTCGCCGCTTCCCAGGTCAGCCTGATCCTGATCCTTTATGGCGCCGCCATTGCGGTGGGCAATATTTCCGGTGGGCGGATCGCCAACCATAAACCGGTAAAGGCCCTGGCATGGCTTTTCATTGCCCAGGCTCTGGTCCTCGCCCTGTTCACCCTGACCGCGCCCCACATGATGCTGGCGCTGGTCACGCTTGCTGCCTTGGGTTTCCTGTCTTTTGCCAGCGTGCCGGGGCTGCAGCTTTATGTCGTGCAACTGGCCAAGCAGCACCGGCCCGGCGCCGTGGATACCGCATCGGCCCTCAATATCGCCGCTTTCAATCTGGGGATCGCACTGGGGGCCTGGATTGGCGGGCTGGTCGTCGCGTCACCGCTGGGTCTGGGGGCCACACCCTGGGTCGGGGCGATCATGGTGACAGGCGCCCTGGTCATGACCGTGTGGAGCGGTTATCTGGACCGGAGCCAGCAGCGCCCCATTGCCCAGCCCGCGTGATTTCCCATGCTTCAGGATGTATAAAAGGACTGTGCATCTGCGACAAAATGCGCCACCATCGTCACAGGTGACCGCCCCGCGAAGAGGTGCGGCGCCGTCCTGTTCGACATGGGCAACCTGTCTCCGACAGGTGGGAGGATGATGATGGTGGCTTTGCATGAAGGGAAGCGGACGCTGCCGCTACCCGCTGATTACGTACCGATGCCGGTGGCCCGCCGGCTCAGCAACCATGATTTGCAGGCGGCGCTTGCCGATGGCTGGGCCGATTTCCGGGCCGCCCCCGTCTATGGCCTGGTTTTCGGCGGTGCCTATGCGCTGCTGGGCATGGGCGGGTTGCTGATGTTCGCCCTGATGGGCTGGACGCATCTGCTGTTTCCAGCCGTCACCGGCTTTCTGCTTTTCGGCCCCTTTGCGGCACTGGGGCTCTACGATATCAGCCGGCGGCGGGAACTGGGCTTGGCGGTGGAGCCGGGGCAGGTCTTCATGGCCTTCAGCTGCCATGGTGGCACGCAGATCGGGCTGCTGGGCCTGTTCTTGGTCTTTTCCACCATCGTCTGGCTGAAAGTGGCGACGCTGATCTATGCCCTTTATTTCGGGCCCGCCCCGATGGAGTTGGGCAATCTCTGGAATGCGGTGACCGGCACTTTCAATGGGCTGCAATTCGCCATCATCGGGATGGTGGCAGGCGGGGTGATCGCCACCGTGATCTTCAGCCTGTCCGTGTTTGCCGCCCCCATGCTGCTGGACCGCGATATCGATGTCGTCACGGCCATGATGGCAAGCCTGAACGCGGTGCGACTGAACCTTCGCCTGATGTTGGCCTGGGGCGCCATGGTGGCCGTGGTGGTCGGTGCCAGTATCCTGGGCGGTCTGGTGGCACTTGCCATTACCCTGCCCTGGCTGGGCCATGCGACATGGCATCTTTATAGCCGCGCGCTGGACCGCTAACCGGATCAACAGCCAGAAGGCTGGGTCGAGATGGTGTCCTTATAAACACTCCCGGTGCCAAGATCGTCACCGGGAGTGCTTATCCGTCAGGGAGAAACACCAATGCGGCGCAGGTGCCGCTTCAGACTATCCTTGGGCAGGCGCAAATCGCGGGCCCATGCTTCCACATCACCCGGATAACGGCGCATCACTTCACGCAATTGTTCATCTGATATGTCGGCGCTGTCACGCAGGGCGGGGGACCGCTCCATCAGGCGATAAAGGCTGGTACGGGAAATATTGAGCAAACCGGCTGCCGCCTTGATATTCCATCCTGCCTCATCCAGGGCGGCCACCAGCTCGGCATCAGTGACAGTTGCAGGATCGCGGCGCTTCGGCTCGTCGCCCTTCACCGCCTCGGCCAAAACCGGGGTTGGTGCCGGCCCATTCTGAAGCGGGGATACGGCACCACCCGGCTGCCCGCCGGCCAGCAGGACAGGCATGCCAAGGCGGATCTGTCGTGCCGCGCCCAGCAATTCCCGGATATTCCCAGGCCAGGGATGCAGCAGAAGGGGCAATATCTGTGCTGCGGGTAGTTGCGCCGGATCGAACGGTTCCAGTTGTGGTTCCGACCGGGTCAGGAAACAGCGTAACAAAAGGCCGATATCCACCCGCCGCTCACGCAAAGGAGGCAGCCGGATCACCACCCCTTCCAGCCGCCGGCGAAGGGGCTGGTTGAAATCGACACCATCCAGCGGCCGGTCGGTCGCGGAAACGACACGCACATCCGCTTTCTGGTTCCGGGCATCACCCAGCCGCCGATATTCCCCCGATTCAAGGGCCCGCAACAGCATGGGCTGCACCTCGGCCGGGGTGTCGCCAACCTCATCCATGAAAAGGGTGCTGCCATCGGCCAGGGCGAACAAGCCGGTCCGCTCCCGCGCAGCACCGGTATAGGCACCCGCCGCCGCGCCAAACAGCTCTGACTGCGCCAGGGAAGGCGCCAGCGTGGCCATATTGATTGTGTGCAGCTTATGGGACGCACGCGGGCTCAAGGCATGGATGGCGGAAGCGGCAAGCTCCTTGCCGGTACCCGTGGCGCCGGTCACGAACACCGGCAGGTTGGTGGGCGCCACCCGATGGATCATCGCCCAGGCCATCTGCAGGCCATGGCTGATACCGATCAGCCCATGGCGCGCCGCCTCGTTCTGCAAGGGCAGGGACGTCTCGAAGATGGAAAGGATCACCTTGTCGGAAAGGCCGATCAGGATATCGGCCCCAAGTTCGTCCAGATCCACCACTGTCGGCCCGGTGACCGGGCGGCCATTGACGGTCACCATCATCCGGCTTTCCGGAGGTGTGATTTCAAAGGACCGGCCAGCACAGCGACGGATCAATACCGGCTGACGGGAGATATGCCGATCATCCAGGGCACCCTGATCGCGGCCCTGGGCCGCGCGGAAAACCGGCTCCAGGCGGCTGACGGCGAAGAACCCGTCGCTGCCGAACGCCAAGGGAGCGATCATGCCGATGCGGCTGGGGTCACTATGCCAGACGATGCCGAGACATAGGACTGTATGTCCTTCACGGCTCCACGGCAAACCCCAGGGAAGCGTAGGCGCCACGGTCGCGTCGTTCAATCAGCCCTCACGCACGCTGCTGCCATCATGATGTAAAATTCGCTCCCTGAAGTGTTGATGTTCTTGACATGAACAATTTTCATTGCAATGCGGAAACATTAGATCATCCACCTTGCGTGGTCTACCCATTTAGACTAGCTTCTGTCTTATATTTCCGGTGTGGAGAGTATCCTTCCAGCGACCATACAGACGGGTTAATGCGTAAACATTGGGATCGCTGTGACGGAGGGGATGCAAATGCTCACGCAGACGCTGGGCAAATATCGGATTGAACGTACTATCGGTTCCGGCTCCTACGGGACCGTTGTCGAAGCGACCGATTGTGTTCTTAATCGCCCCGTTGCGCTGAAGATTTTGCGTTCTGCCGGCATGCCGGCAGATTTACTGAAAAACCACTTGCGGGAAGCGCGTGCGCTGGCTCGCCTGCGGCATCCTAATATCGTCGCTATTTTCGACCTGGAGCAGGATGGTGATCGTACCGTCCTGGCAATGGAGCATATTGACGGGGAAACGCTGGCCGCCCGCCTGCGTCACGGCCCCATTCCCTTTGCAAACGCCCTGGAAATGGCCTGGCAACTGGCCGATGCGCTGGCCGCTGCTCACCAGCAGGGTGTCATCCATGCCGATATCAAGCCCGGCAATGTGATCATCGATCAACAGGCCCGGCCACTCTTGGTGGATTTCGGGCTAGCGCGTCTTTCCTGTGTTGAGGACGCCCAGGATACCCTGGCCAGCGCCAGGGGAACCACGGAAGGGTTGCAAGGCACCATCAGCTATATGGCGCCTGAACTTTTCATGGGCGGCAAGCCGGATGCCGGCACGGATATGTTCGCCTTCGGGGCATTGATCTACGAGATGGTGGCAGGCCGGCGCGCTTTCGATGCCGGCAGCGAAGGCGCCACCATGCAGCGCATCCTGAACAGCCGTCCGGAACGATTGTCGCTGCTCAACCCGGAAATACCCGCCACCCTGTGCAATCTGGTGGATGCGATGCTGGCCACCTCGCCCACAGGCCGGCCAGCCAGCATGGACACGGTTCGGGAAACGTTGGGCCGCATCGCCAGCGGGGCCGGGGGCGCACTGGTGCTGCCCCTGCCCCGCCCTCTGCCGCCCTTGGCCGTGGCAGCAGCCATGGCGCCGGCCGATGATCCCCCAGCCCGATATTGGCCCCGCCCCCTGGCGGTGGGCCTGCTGATCGCCGCGCCCGTCGCCCTGTTCATGCTGGCCTGGGGGCAGGACATGATCCCCTGGCGGATTGAGGCCGCCCCCAGCCTGCAGGCGCAGATCGGCCAGGGGGTGAATTATCTGTACCATCTGGACGATAAGGGCGCGATCGACGGCGCGATCAACACATTCCAGTCCGTTCTGACCCGTGATCCGCGCAATGCCGCCGCCACCGCCGGGTTAAGCCTCGCCCTGTTCCGCCGGTACACGGAAGAAGAAGCAAACCCGAAAACCCTCAACCAGGCGGATGCCGAAGCGCGGCTGGCATTATCCCTGGACAACCAGCTTGCCCTGACGCGTATCGCGGTGGCCTGGGCGGAAACCTATGCCAACAACAAGGAAGCGGCTTATCAGCATTTCCAGACCGCGCTGACCCTCGAACAGGACAATGTGCTGGCATTGGAAGGTCTGGGCCTTCTCTATCAGGGTGACGACCGGCAGGATGAAGCCATCGCCATCTATCAGCGAGGGATTGAGAAGCATCCCCAGTATCGCGTTTTTTATTATCAGCTAGGCCGGATATACTTCCAGCGGGCGGAATATTCGCAGGCTGAACAGGTTTTTGCCAAATGCGTGGAACTGGCGCCGGATAGCGCCCTGGGCTATGCTAATCTCAGCGCGGCCCAGCATATGCAGGGCCGGACCGCCGATGCCGTGCTGACCATCCAGCAGGGCCTGCGCATCCGCCCCCACTGGATGCTGTATAATAATCTGGGCACCTATCTTTACTTCCTGGGGGAATATCCGCGCGCTGCCCAGGCGTTTGAACGGCTGACGCAGGAAGATAATGGCAATAATTATCTGACCTGGGGCAATCTGGCGGACGCCTATCGCTGGAGCACCGGGCAGGAAAAGGAATCGCAATCCGCTTACCGGATGGCGCTGCGGCTGCTGGCCCCCTTGCTGAAGGATGAGCCGGATAACCCGAGGCGCAACAGCAAGGCGGCACTTTATCATGCCAAACTGGGCGAAAGTGCAGAAGCCCTGGCTGCCCTGGCCCCGGCCCTGGCCAAGCCGACCCCTGAAATTCTTTTTGACGCTGTCGTCACATCCGAAATCCTGGGCCAACGGGATCAGGCCTTGGATCTGCTGGGTCAGGCATTGAAGGCCGGCTATGCCCCACAGGAAGCCGCCCGCGACCCTGAACTGGCGTCGTTACGCCAGGACCCGCGGTATTCTCTATTGTTGACATCCCTTTAAGTGCATCTTTTCGACCCTTCAGGAAAGCCAACTTCATGACCGAGCCCAAGCAATACAAGCTTAAACTTACTTTCGACGCCCGTCAGATGACCGTCAGCCTGCAGAACGTTATTCTGCTGGATGGCGTTTCCTCGATGAATACTTCCGGTGCTTTTGCCGGTTCCTACACGTTCGATCCGGGCGACACGCTGGATATCGAAGTGGTGGCCCTGACCCATGGCGAAAGCCTGGTGTCGCTGAAGGACCTGACGCTGGTTTGCGTTCCGGCCGGCAGCGCACGGCAGCCGTTCCTGTCGCCCTATGATACGGAAAGCGCCGGTTATGTGATCCGGGAATGGAACGAGGGGACTGCCACGGAAGTCGATGGCAACCCCGCCATCATCTTCACCGCCAAGGCCCCGCTGTCCATCACCGCTCCCTATGGCGAGTGGGAGATGATGGGCTATCTGTCCGTTCTTTTCCCCCGCCCCGACCTGACCGATGCGCAGTTCTGCCGCGTGTTCGATTTCGATCCGTCGGTGGTTGTGGGTGGGGGCAACCCGCCGAACTAACAAAGAGTAATATCGGGACCGTCCGTCCCGGATATTCCTTGAAAGGGGCGACATCATCTGTCGCCCCTTTTTAGTTTCACAAAGCCAGAGCCACGCCCCAAGTCGTTACAGCGGCTTATATTGACGGATGGAAACCGGTGTCATATCGTTCACCCAAGAATAGGGATGGCACCCGGCAAGGTGCAACCGTTGCAAACACCCGCCTATCGGGGCACCGGCAAGTACGACCGATAAAGACGGGAACGATAAACTGAACAGGAAGAGGAACCGTCCGTGAAACGTATTGCGTTGTTGATACCGCTTTTCGCTTCCAACCTGCTCATTCCCGCCACCGTCGCCTCTGCCGCCGTGATTGGCATGAATGAGGCGGCCAGCGCGCTGACACCGTCGCGGGTCTCCTCCCTGCCCGACACGCAGCGCGCAGCATGGCAGGAATATTTGGCCCGTTCAGAGGCCCAATTATCCAGGGATAAGGCCAGTCTGGCCGCCGAGCTGGCCCCAGGCCAGCCCCTGCCACCGCCCCCGGCAGAGGGGAAAGGTGCCGACACCATGCCGCTTGATAAACCGGCGGCCTGGTACACCAGCAAAGCGGCACGGCATGTCGCAGATGTGATTGTCAGTTTCCAGACCCCCGCCGGCGGCTGGGGCAAGAACCAGCCCCGTGACGGTGCCCTTCGGCTGCCTGGGCAGCATTATACGGGGGAGAATGTCGCCAAGGTCAAATCCGGCTCCAATGATCTGGACGCGGCCCGCGACCGGGATTGGCACTATGTCGGAACCATCGATAATGACGCCACGGTCACGGAAATCCGGTTCCTGGCCCAAGTTGTCAGCCAGCTAGCGCCAGAAGAAGCTGCGCCTTATCGCGACGCCGCCTTGAAAGGTATTGAGTACCTGCTGGCCTCGCAATTTCCCAATGGCGGCTGGCCCCAGGTCTGGCCGCTGGAAGGCGGCTATCACGACGCCATTACCTATAATGACGATGCGCTGGTGCATGTGGCGGAATTGCTGAGCGATATTGCGGCGGGCAGGGATGGGTTCGGCTTCGTGCCCCCTGCCATCCGCACACGCGCCCTGGAAGCCACCAATGCCGCCATTCATTGCATCGTCGAAACCCAGGTGGTTCAGGACGGCAAACGCCTGGGATGGGGACAGCAGCATGATGCCCTGACCCTGCGCCCCACATCTGCACGGAATTTTGAACCAGCCGCCCTTTCCAGCACGGAAAGCGCGCGTATCCTGCTGTTCCTGATGGAGATCGAGGCCCCATCCGATGCCGTGAAGCAGGCCATCCGCGGCGGTGTCGCATGGTTGAACACCAGCGTCATCCGTGACCGCGCCTGGGTCAAAAGCGATCAAGGCTATCAATTGGTGACCGAACAGGGGGCCAAGCCACTCTGGTCGCGCTTCTACTCCCTGGACGGCAACAAGCCGGTCTTCGGCGACCGTGACAAGACCATCCATGATGATGTCATGGGTATCTCGCAAGAGCGGCGGACCGGGTATGCCTGGTACACGACCAGCCCGCAAAAAGCCCTCAGCGCCTTTACCAAGTGGGAGAAACGGTCCTGAAGATCAGGCGCCCTGGACCGCTGGAAGGGGGCGGCGCTGGCGGTCATCCAGCACCGCCAGCACCCATATGGCAAAACCGCCCAGCGCCAGCGCGCAGCCGACCCAGCCGGTAGACGTCCAGCCATGGCCGGCGGCGATCGCCATGCCGCCCAACCAGGGGCCAAGCGCGTTGGCCGTATTGAAGGCGCTGTGGTTCAGCGCTGCCGCCAGGGTCTGTGCATCCTTGGCCACATCCATCAAGCGGGTCTGAAGGGCCGTGCCCAAGCCCCCGCCGCAGCCGATCAAGAAGACGCAGGCCGTTACCGCCCAGATATTATGGGCGACGAAGGGAAACAGGGCGAGCGATGCCGCGCTCCAGAGCAGGATACCGCCCGCCGCCGGCATCACGGCACGGTCCGCCGCCCAGGCGCAGGCCAGATTGCCCACCGTCATGCCGATGCCGAACACAGCCAGCACCACCGGCACCATGGTTTCCGGCGCCTGCGTCACCTCCAGCAATGTGGAGACGAGATAGGTATAGACAGCGAACATGCCACCAAAGCCGATAGCCCCGATGCCCAGCGTCAGCCAGACCTGGCGCTGGCGCAGGGCGCCCAGTTCCCGCATCGGGCTGGCACCATGGATCGGCTTATCGGACGGGGCGAACAGCCAAACCATGGCGACAGTCAGCAGCGCCAGTACGCCGACAATGGCAAAGCCCCAGCGCCAACCCACTGTCTGGCCGATCCAGTTCGCCACCGGCACGCCGATGATGGTGGCCACTGTCAGGCCCAGCATCACCCGCGCCACCGCCTGCGCCCGCTTGTTCGGCGGGACCAGCGATGCGGCCACCAGCGCCGCCACACCGAAATAGGCACCATGGGGCAGCCCGCTCAGGAAGCGGAAGACCATCATCCAGCCATAGGAGGGCGCCATCGCGCTCAACACATTGGCCAGCGCAAACATCGCCATCAACCCGATCAGCAGCGTGCGGCGCGACAGCCGCGCGGCCAGAACGGCGATAATCGGCGCCCCCACCACCACACCCAGCGCATAGGCACTGATGACATGGCCGGCTGTCGGCTCGTCAATGCCAAGGCCAGCCGCGAAATAGGGCAGCAGACTCATCACCGCGAATTCGGTGGTGCCAATGGCGAAACCGCCCATGGCCAGGGCCAGCAGCACCAGGCCAGGACGGGAAACAGCAGGGGATGAGGCAGTCACACATAATCTCCGGCAGGCCGGCGATCCTTCAGGAGCGGGCGGCCTGCTGCTCCGCAAAACAGACGGATAATGTGGGCGCGGGTCACCCTGGGCTTCAAGTTACAGTATTTTGCCGCAGCGCAGCAAAAAACGCATGGCGCCGAAAATGGTTGCCTGTCCGACACTTCACCGGTCGGGATTCAGGTCCGGATAGCGGGCGATCAGGGCGCGAGTCACACCATTGGTCCAGCCGAACCCGTCTTGAAGCGGATATTCTCCACCGCCGCCGGGCAGCCTTTCTTCCACATTATATTTTTCCAGCAGCCGTCCCGTCTCCCGATAGGCGCGGTCCACGGTGCCGACCCAGCGGGCGGCAATGTCCTTTGCCAATCCCTCATGGCCATAGCGGGCCAGCCCGTCAATGGCGACCCATTGCAGCGGCGGCCAGCCATTGGGCGCATCCCATTGCTGATGGGTGAAGCGCAGACTGGTCCGCAGGCCGCCGGGCGCCAGCAGGTGATCCGCCGTCACCTTGGCCATGCTGGCGGCCTGTTCCGGCGTCGCCAACCCGACAAACAGGGGATAAAGCGCGGCAGCGGACAGAAAACCGGTGCCCTGGCCGCTATCCATATCCCAATCCTGGAAGCGGTTCTCTCGCCCGTCCCACAGATATTGATGCACAGCCTGGGCGCGGGCATCCGCCTTGCTGGTGAAATCAGCGGCACAGGCGCTGTCCGCCAGTGCCTGACACCGGCGGGCAATGGCCTTTTCCATGGTCCAGATCAGGCTGTTCAGGTCCACGGGCACGATGCGGGTGGTGCGGATGGTATGGAGATGGCCAGGATGGGCGAGCCAGCGGGCGCTGAAATCCCAGCCGCTTTCCGCTGCTGCCCGCAGGTCGCGATAGACGATGCCGGCGGGCCGGTCGCTCTGCGCCGCCGTCTCCACATCCTCGGCATAGGATTCATCGCGCGGGCTGTCGCGGTCATCCCAATAGCGGTTCAGCACGCTGCCATCGGGCATGCGCAGGGTACGGCGGCAAGCGATGATGATTTCCGCGCAGCCGGACCGGTCCATCCAATAATCATATTCCCGCTTCAACGCCGCCAGATGGCGGGCATCGCGGGCGGCGTCCCCCGGTCCCGCCAGATCCAGCATCAAGCCAAAGAAAGGCGGCTGTGACCGGCTGAGATAATAAGTGCGCGTCCCATTAGGGATATGGCCGTACCGTTCGATCAGGCTTTCAAAACCGGTCAGCATGCTGTCCACCAGATCCTGGCGGCCGTCGGCGATCAGACCCAACATGGTGAAGTAGCTGTCCCAGTAATAAATCTCCCGGAACCGGCCGCCGGGCACAACATAGGGTTCCGGCAGCCCCAGGGCGGAGGAGCCGGCCGGCGGGTCCAACGGCGATCGGGTGAGTTGCGGCCACAGGGCCGCGATATGGGCCAGCAGGGCGCGGGGTTCATGCGGGGGCGGAGCCTCGGTCGCCACAGCATCCGGCAGGGCGAAATTGGTTTCCACAAACGCCCGCAGCGCCTGGGTATCCTGCGGCTTCACCCGATGATAATCGGCCATAATGGCGGCGGCTGGCCGCTTTGGCACGGCATCCACAAAAGTCTTGCCGTCGGTGAACAGGCGCTGTTCCTGCACCGCCACGAAAAGCGCACCATACAGATCAGCGGGACTGGAGGGCGGTGCATGGTCGAACCCACACAGGAACAAGGCGGCGGCAAGAAACGGAATGGCGCGCTTCATGGATATCGGACCTCCAGCAACGTGGAATGTCGGAACAGACCTGCTGATAACACAAGGGCGGGAATTTGGTGCCCGGAGCGGATGTCCGGGCACCATGTTACTGTTTATTCCCAGGATCAGGCGGCCATCACCGAACGGCCGTTCCGTCCCCGCCGCCGCCGGGTGGAGCCCCAGGCGGCGACATCCACCTCATCGCGCACCCGCTCCAGCGCAGACAACACACCCCTGATATCCGCATCACTCAAGTTGCAATGAACAGTGAAGCGCAGGATGGCCCGGTTGCGCGGTGTGGCCGGGGCGCAGAAGACGGACCCGAAAATCCCCTCCCGCTCCACCGCGTCGCGGAAGGCGATGATGGCATCGTCGGTGCCGGCCTCCAGCGCGATGATCTGGCTGTCGGAGATATCAACATTGTACCCCAGATCATCCAGCCCATCGCGCAGCCTTGCATGGTTGGCGTGCAGCCGTGCGCGCCGCCACGGCTCATCCCGGATGACATCCAGTGCCGCCTCGAAGCCCGCCACCTCATGCGCCAGCACGGAGGTGGAGAAAATCATGGGCATGGATTCATACCGGAAAAAATCGGCGTTGCGGGCCGAGCAGACGATAGCCCCGCCCCGGCTGGCCACGGCCTTGGACAGGCCCAGGGTGCGGAAATGCACCCGCCCCGTCAGGCCGGCCGCTTCCACCAACCCCGCCCCATCCGTGCCATGGGCGCCGAAGGAATGGGTTTCATCCACCACCAGCACACAGCCAGTCCGTTCCGCCACATCACAAAAAGCAGCCAGCGGCGCGATATGGCCCGATGTGCTGTACAGCGCATCAATGGCAATCACCCCCGGCCCATAGGCGGCGATCTGCCGTTCAAGATGGCCGGGATCATTATGCCGGAAGGGCCGCGCGACAGCGCCGGCACTCTTCACCCCCTCCCACAGGGAAGCATGGGCCAGCATGTCCAGATATATGGGCATATCGGGCTGCGCGATGGTCTGGATCAGCCCGACATTGGCGCAATATCCAGACATGCACAGCACCGCATCTTCCGCCTTCATCAAGGTGGCCAGACGCCGCTCGAACGCGCGGTGCCGGTCTTCGCGGCGATGGGCGAAAATGCGGGACAGGCTGTCGCCATGCCCGCCTTCCTCCAGCGCGGATATCTCCGCCCCGATGATCCGGGGATGGGCCGCCAGCCCCAGATAATCGTTGGTCCGCATCAAAATGGCATCGGCGCCGGGAACAGACCCGTTCAACAGCCGGTCCAACCGATGCAGATTGTCCCGCTCCGCATAGGCCTGCCGGATCCGGGCATCAAGGATGGCCGGGTCGGTCGGCGCGAAGGCGGGGAAATGGGTACGGGTGAAGAGTGCCGTGTTTGCAACGCTCATGATAAGCTCCTGGAAACGCGGGGGAGGAAAATGCGCCTCCCAACAACCGCGCCAGGAACTTTAAGTCGAATTTGTTTGCATTTATGTCTGAAAGGTCACTCGTGGATATATACACGCTATTGCGGGACCTTCATCGGCGTGCGGCCAGACAACGCCGCATACAGTATGAACATGTACGTACGAAACTTCAACTTCTCGGCGTTATTGGATTTTTTGGATTTCCCGCCTATTGGGTGATATGGACTTATATCTACCCACAAACGTATGAGAATTTAACTTTACGGCTTCTCGGCGCAGTCGCTGCGATACCTTTCATTATCGAAAAATGGCTTCCGCAGAAAATACGAAATATGATGCCATCCTATGGTATTATATTTTGTACAATGGCATTGCCGTCATTTTTTTCATATATGTCATTAATGAATGGAGCAAATATTGCTTGGCAAACCTCATTTATTGCTTCATTTTTATATTTAGCGCTGGTTATGGATGCTATTGCCTTCATGCTATCGGCCATTTTCGGCACGCTGATCGGGATTATTTCTTATTTTATTGTAACAGGTCAAAACCCGCCCCAAGGCTTTATTGACGGCTGGCCCATATACCTTTTCGTTTTATCCGCCGGAACGATATTCAACTATGCCGAGGCGCTGGCCCGGGCAGATGACCGTATCCAATCCGCCCGCGCGGTCGGCGGCACCATCGCGCATGAGATGCGCACCCCCCTTCTGGGCGTGCGCCTGGATGCAGAAACGGTGCGGGAACGGATGGCCCAATTGCTGGCGGAAACTTCACTGGACCCGGCCGCCCGTGCAGAAGCCGATGCCCTGCTGCTGGCGATGCGGAGAATCGAAGGGCACGGCCTGTTCGCCGACAGCGTCTTGAACATGATGCTGACCAACCTGTCAGGCCCACGGCGGCAAACGGAAGATATGCGCGCCGTCTCCATGGCCGTCACTGTTACCGATGCGATGAACCGCTTCCCCTTCCGGGGAGAGGAGCGACGGCGCGTGATCCTGGCGCTGGAAGATGATTTCATGGTCAACGCCTCGCCGGTCATGCTGACCCAGGTGATCCATAACCTGCTGCGCAACGCCCTTCGTGCCACCGCAGAAGCTGGGAAAGGTGAGGTGGTCATCCGCCTTGAAAAGGGCCGCGACGAACATCACCTCGTCGTTCGTGATACAGGAATAGGCATTGCCCAGCATCGGCTGGCGCAACTTTTCCGCCCTTTTGCCACGATGTGGGGGGGCACCGCCGGCGTAGGATTGGGCTTGGCTTTCTGCAAAAAGGCGGTAGAAGATATTGGTGGCACAATCAATGTTACGTCTTTACATGGATCATTCACCCAGTTTCGGATAAGCTTCCCAGCCGGCACAGGCTATTGAGACCTATGGCGAAATGACCTTCAGGATCCCTCCTTACAGCTTTCCAACAACGGTTGCTGCCGTTGACGATGATGCGCATTTCCTGGAGAGTCTGGCCTTTTCCTTGGGCCGCGCGCTGCGGTGTGACGCCTTTGAACATCCAGCCACCGCGCTTTCCGCCCTGGTCAACAGGGATGGGCGGGCCCGGATCGACCATTTGCTGGCGCCGTTGCAGGAATCCGATCTGGCGGAGTTGCCGGGCGATTGGACGGATCGGGGCGTCCGTCTGCATTGCTCACGGATCGTGGATGTCGCCGGGGATCCGACGCGGCATCAGGATGTCAGCGCCATCATTGCCGATTATGACATGCCGGGGATGGATGGGCTTTCCTTCTTCCGGGGGCTGGAATCACCCGCTGCCAAGCGCATTCTGCTGACCGGCAAGGCCGATGAACGGGTGGCGATCCACGCCTTCAATGAAGGACTGATCGACCTGTTTTTCATGAAGCATGATCCCACCATCCGCGATCAGCTCCGCACTGCCATCGCAGACGCCCCCCAGCATTATTTCCGCAAACTGACGCGGCCCTTATTGCCCTTTTTCGATGCCCGGTCCTTTCTTCATGATCCTTTTTTTGAACGATATGTGACCGAACAGTTTGCCATCCATGGCATTGTCGAGCATTACCTTTCCCTGCGCCCTTCAGGCCTGCTTTGTTTCGACGCCCAGCACGAGGGCTGGCTGTTGCTGGCCCAGGCGGAAGAGGATGTCTGTGGCATCATGGAGGCCGCCGGCGGTGCCGGTTACACCCAGGAAGGGGCGGCAGCGGTTGCCCGCGGGGAATTGCAGCCTTTGCCATCGACCGACAATGCCGGCGTGCCGGGGCAGGTGGAACTGGTGCCTTGCATCCGGCTTCAGTCGCAATGGCGCTGCAGCTTTATCCCGGCACCGCCACACCTGCGGGGACTGATCAAATATCCGCCCCCGGCCCGCTTCCAGCGTTACCGGCAGTTTGCAACAGTCACACCCAACACGGCCATTCCCTGACAGACGCTTTCACTTTGCCTGGGCCTGGTTGATCAGACTGCGGCAAGGGCTGTCCTCCCCACCACCGGCATCCAGGAAGGGCACGATGGCAGCCAGCGGCGTCAGCAAGACGCCCAATGCCACCGCCGCCCCACCCTTCAGGGCCAGTTTTCCGCCTTCCACCCCAACGGCCGGTTCCTTGAATGTGCCCCCCAGGGTGATGGGCACACGCGCCGACAGGGGGCTGAAATCCTTGGGCTGCGGTTGCAGCCGTCCCTCCAGCCGCTCTTGACCCAGATCCAGCGCCAGCTTGCCTTTTATGTTCGTATCGGTGGTGTCCAGCACCAGGGTACGCGACTGCATCATGCCTTTCTTCACATCGAAATCGCTGACAAAGCAGCGCACGTTGATGGCATCGTCGCCGGCGATCAGATTGGCCAGGGCCTCCGCCGCATCCAGCCCCGCCAGTTCCACCAGCAGGTGGCTGAGCGTGCCATTCTCCATCACCAGGACCGCTTCCCCGTCCGATGTTCCCAGGATGTCTGAAAGGGAACTGCCCGTCCCCTGCAATTGGATACGGCCAGCCAACGCACCCTCCGTTTCCGGCTCAAACCGGGTGCCTTTGAAAAAGGGCCGCAGGCCCAGATTACGAATGCCCAGATCGAAATTCCCGATCGGCACATCTTGGCGCCCATCCAGCACCACGGTACCCGCAATCTCCCCGATCTCTGCCTTAAAGCGCAGCGGTTCCAGCCGGGCCTGCCCACCCTTCAGGATCAGGTGGAAATCCACTTCCCGCAGAGGCAGGTCCGGCACCACGACATTCTGTCCGGTAAATTGCACTTCCATATCGGCAGCACGCAGCCGCGCCAATTCCACCGGCACATCAGGCAGGACTTTTCCCGGCGGGGCAACGGATGCCGACGGGTCTTCCTCGCCAGGGTCCAGGCCGATCAAGCCGCCAAGATCAATCAGGCGCAACTTGCGGGACAGAAGATTGGCCTGGATCAGGGGTATTTCCTCCCGCGGGTCAATGGCGACGCTGCCGGACAAATCACTTTCGCCCACTTCCCCCTTCAGATCATCAACCCGCCATCGCCCTTCATCCCGCTGCATGCGGCCGGAAAGGCTGTAAGGCGCGGTCGTGGGCGTGGGGATGCCGAAAATGGGGAAGATTTCCGCCAGATCCGGACCGCTCAGGGAGAGTTGGAAGTCCGCCCCCTCCAGCCGGATCGGATCGCGCATCGTGCCATCCAGCGCCAGCTTTGTGCCGCCGGCGGCAAGGTCAAGGCGCACGGGATAAGGATCCTCAGCCGCGCGCAGGCTCATCAAGGACCCGGCAACCAGCGTGACCGTGAAGGGCTTGCGTTCAATGGTGCCATCGCCTTCAACCCGCACCTTGCGATCCGTGTCGCGGGCCGCGACGTTGCTGATCCGGCTGCGAAAATCAATGCCTTTGCGCCGGTCGCGATAAGACAGGGCCCCTTCCTCGATCAGGAAATCGCCGATCAGGGGCATTTCGGTACGGTCATCAGGCGTGGTGGCCTCTGCGGCCAGTTTGCCCGCCGTGAAATCCCAGTTCGCCACTCCTTCTTCATTCTGCTCCAGCCGCACCCGCGGGCGGATGATTGCCAGTTCCGGCAGTTCCCAGCGCAACCGCAGCAGGGCGGGAAGGGAAACGCGCATGCGCACCCGCTCCACCTCTGCCATCAAGGGTTCTTTGGCCCAGGCCGCATTGGCCACCGTCAGCCCTTCAACCGTGATCAAGGGCTGCCAAGACCAGTCAATATCCAGCTTTTCGATGGTCACTTCCCGGCCACTCATGGCCGACAGGCGGTTCGCGGCCCAAGGGGCGAGCCGTCCCCAATCGAACAGAAGAACGACCAGGATCAACATCAGCATAAGGCCGGCGAACAATCCGGCACCCCATTTCAGCGCGCGCCGCATACCATCCTCCCTCGTCACCCGTGTCGGCCTTTTACAAAAGCCGGCCGTCAGGATTTGCTGGCATGGTCTGGCTTGCCCTTGCGCTTGGTCGCGGCCATATCCTCTAACTGCTTCTTATCCATGGATTTATACATGGATTTGGAAGCGCCCTGCAGGTCGCCCACCTTGGTGTCGCCCCGTTTGGCGGACAGGGCGGCCCCGGCCGCCTTCTGCTGCGCCTTTGACTTTGCCGGCATCTCAAGCCTCCCTCTCCAGGCGGTTTCCGGGCGGACACCCTCATATCGCGGTTGCGAGCAGCCGGTTTTTCGCCCATCCTTCCATGGCAACGATTGATCAGCCCGTGCCGTTCCGGCCGGGCAGGCCGGTTTGGTGGTTTCCCACCTTTTATCCGGCTACCAGGGGAACCTTTCTTCCCGCACGGTGTTTCCATCCGGTGCGCGGGGGTCCAATCAGGGGAAACGGGCCATGGGGATCGAGACAATGACCACCGAAACTGCGCCGCCCTTGGCGGCACCTGCTATTCAGAAAACCACTTCCAGCCAGGCCATGGCGGCGGCGAAAACGCCGGCCATCGCGACGCCGGTTGCAGGCCTGTCTCTGGGGGCCGCGCGCGGCCTGACAACCTGCGGCCCCCAGGCGCGGCGTGAGGCCAGCCTGCGCCGCTAAGCCTTCTCCGAATTTCTGCCGATTTTCCGCATTTGCCCTTTGGGGATGCGGAAAATCGGCTTGCCCCTATCCAGGCTCGCTGGTGGCCGGATCAATCCGGCAGCAGCAGCGCCACGGGCAGAATGGCGAACAGGTCAGTCGCCAAAACCTCCCCCGTCGTGAAACGCCGGCCCGTCAGGGCATCGCGCCAGATGCCGGTGCCCAATGTCAGGCTGGTATCACCCCATCCGCCGGCTTCCTCCAGCCGTGCGGGAAACCGGGTCACAGCCGTGATTGCCGCTTTGTCCCCCTCCCGGCGGGCAAAGGCGCACAGATGGTTCGCCGCCACACCTTCGGCCAGCAGCCCCTCATAAGCGCCATCGCGGAACAGGTCATTATGGGCTGACCGCACGGCCAGCACCTGCTTCGTCAAAGCCAGCTTTACGGCCCCATCGCCCCAGCCTTCCCGCAACCGGGCAAATGCACCCGCCGGGTCTTCGGCCAAAGCGGGTTCCAGCCGGTCCAGCAGGGTCATCCGGGCAGGATAATCCACCGGCCGCCGATTATCAGGGTCCACAAGGCTCAGTTCCCACAGGTCGGCCCCCTGGTAAATGTCCGGCACACCAGGGGCCGTCAGCTTCACCAGGGTCTGGGCGAGGCTGTTGGAAACGCCCAGCGCCGCAACCCGCGCCTGGAAGGGCAGGAAGGCCTCCAGAAAGGCGGGGCGTGCCGGGTCCAGCGCATCACGCGCGAAGCCCAGCATCGCCTCTTCATAAACCATGTCGGGGGCGGCCCAGCCGCTATGCAGCTTCGCCTCCCGCATGGATTTCACCAGCGCCCCTTCGATCCGGTCGCTGAAAGCCTTCAGCGCATCGGCATCGGGAATGCCAATCCCCGTCAGTTCCGCCGGCCATGCACCCAGCAGAAGCTGATAGAATAGATATTCGTCATTCTTGTCCGGCGGTGCGCCCCCTTGCAGATCCCCGCGACGGGCACGCAGGATGCGGCTCCAGCCCGCCACTTGCCGCCCCCACTCCTCTGCCATCTCGGCCAGCAGCGCCAGCCGGGCACGCACATCTTCCCCGCGCTTGGTGTCGTGGGTGGATGTTCCCAGCATCGCATGGGGCCAGCGGCGGGCACGATCCGCATTTGTCTTGTGAAAAGCGGATAGGGAGATGCCCAGATGGTCGGGATGGCCGCCTACCTCATTCACCGCAATCAGGCGGTTATAGCGGTAAAAAGCCGTATCCTCCAAGCCCTTGGCCATGACAGGACCGGTATATTGCTGAACCCGCCGGGCCAGCCGCACCGTCTGGGAACGGCTGTACCCGCTGCCGGGTGCGGCCACCAGATCGGTGGTCAGCAGGGCATGCAGGAAGTCGAACACGCTGCCATCCAGTTCGCGCGCCTGCCGGCGGGCATGGGCCACGGCCCAGTCGATGTCGCGCCTGTCTTCCGCCGTGGCTGTGCCGCCATCGATATAGGAACGATAGACGGGAAAGGCCGCCACAATCTGCTTCAGGCCCCGGGCCAGGATATTGCGGGTGAAATCCGTCGTGCGGGGGTTCTGCCGCGCCAGCCGGGCCGCATCGCGGGCCAGGGCGTTCAACTCTCCCGCCATTTCATTTTCCATGATCCGCATCTTGGCTTCGCGGACCAGATCGGCGAAAGGCTGGTCCTGGCCGGTGAAGCCGGCATAAAGCTGGCTTAACGCCGCTTCCCCCGCGCCATCGACCAGCAGGGCCAGTACGAGATTGGTGAATTCGTAACCCGTGGTGCCTTCCACCGGCCAATCTTCCCGCAGCCCCTCATGGCGGGCGAGGATTTTTTCCAGCACCAGATAGAAGGGCATGGGCGCCTGCGCCCGCAGGCGCTGGCAATAGGCTTTGGGGTCGGCCAAGCCATCGACATGGTCGATCCGCAGCCCCTCCAGCACCCCGTCACGCAGCAGCCGGAAGACCAGCCCATGCGCATGGTCGAACAGTTCCGGCAACTCCATACGCAGGCCGGCCAATTCATTGATATTGAAGAAGCGGCGATAATTAATGTCATCCGCCGCAACACGGAAATGGGCGGCGCGCCAATGCTGCTGCTGGATCAGCCCGTCCAACGCCGCTTTGCTGGCAAGATCACCGGCGACGCCATTCAGGCACGCCACAGATGCGGCGATAGCAGCGGCAGCGGTTTCATCCTCACCCGCCAGGGCCGCCAGTTCGGCCTGCAATTCCCGCGCACGGCGAACCTCATGCGGATGGTCGGCGGACAGATGGGCAAAGGCATCGCCGATCCTTTCCAGCACAGGAAGGTCACTGCCAAGAATGGCGGCGTAATCACAGGGGCGGATGGGCAGCTTGTGGGCGCCATAAGCCCAGATGGCGAAACTGCCGGCCGCCGCGTCGAAGCGCAGTTCCAGGTCACCCGCCGCCAGCACAGCGCCATATTGATCCCCCAGGAACGGCACCAGCAATTTGCCCTGCAGGTAACGTTTGTCGGAATCCCAGTCGATATCGAACCAGCCGGAATAGACGCTGTCCGGCCCCCATTCCAGCACGTCCAGCCACCAGGGGTTATCCGATCCGCCAACGCCCATATGGTTGGGCACGAAATCCAGAATCTGCCCCAGATGGTTCGACCGAAACGCCGCCACCATGCGCTGGAAAGCAGCCTCATCCCCCAGTTCAGGGTTCAGACGGTCATGATCCACAATGTCATAACCATGGGTGCTGCCCGGTCTGGCCAGCAGATAGGGCGAGGCATAGACATGGCTGACGCCCAGCCGCCCCAGATAGGCTGCGGCATCGGCCGCCGCATCAAAGCCAAACTCCTTGCGGAACTGAAGGCGGTAGGTGGCCAGCGGCACAGGCGGACGCGGATGGGACATGGGGGCAGGCTCCAGACAGGGACAAGAGGGGAGGTCGTGCAGAACAGACGCCGGCGCTGCCTTACCCATCCTCCACCATCCAGCGTACCGACCAAGGCCCCAGCCGGTGCCCCTCCCCCTGCCCTTCCAGCCACAGCAGGCGGCCAACCGGCGGCGGGAAATCATCCTGCGATGTGGCGGAAAGGTTGGCCGCCACTGTCAACCGGCACCCATCCCCTCCCTGCCAGGTAACACGCACCCCGCCCTGACCGATGCAGTGCCATTGCCCGGCATGGCCGGCAATGAAGGGCAATAACGGGGTGACTTCCCACCGGCGCACGGCGAGGATACGGCGATACCAGTCCAGCCACCCGGCATGGGGCGCACGCTCCAGTTCCAGCCAATCCAGTTTGGATGATTGGAACGTGGCAACGTCGGTCGGGTCCGGAATACGGGCGCGGGATGCGGCATCCTGGAATTCCGGGAAACGTGAAAATTCCTTTCGCCGCCCCTCGCGCACCGCATCGGCCAGTTCCGGACCGAAATCGCAGAAAAAGGCAAAGGGTGTGCTGGCCCCCCATTCCTCCCCCATGAACAGCATGGGGATTTGCGGGGACAGAAGGTAAAGGCTGGCCGCCGCCCGCACCGACGACGGGTCGGCGGTTGCCGTGATCCGGTCGCCAAAGGCGCGGTTGCCGATCTGGTCATGGTTCTGGAGAAAGGCGACAAACCGGGCCGGCGGCAGATGGGCGGAAGGCTGCCCGCGCTCACTGCCGCGATATTCCATCACCTCGCCCTGAAAGGCGAAGCCCTCGGCCAGGGCGCGGGCCAGCAGCTCAGGCTGGCCGGCATAATCTGCATAATAGCCGGCATCCTCCCCCGTCACGGCGACATGCAGGCCGTGATGAACATCATCATTCCACTGGGCAGTGAAGGATTGATCCAGCCGGTGGGCCTCGTTCTCCTCATTTTCCAGGATCAGATGCACGGGCCGGGGGCCGGCGGCAGCGCGCACACGTTCCGCCAGCGCTTCCAGCAGATGATGGGGACTGTCATCCAGGATGGCATGCACAGCATCCAGCCGCAGCCCGTCCAGATTAAATTCAGTGATCCAATAGACCGCATTGTCGATGAAGAAGGCGCGGACAACCTCGCTGCCCTCGCCATCATAATTGATGGCATCGCCCCAGGGGGTGCGATGGGCGCTGGTGAAGAAGGTGGGCGCATAGGCGTGGAGATAATTCCCCTCCGGCCCGAAATGATTATAGACCACATCCAGCAGCACCATGATGCCGCGCGCATGGGCGGCATCAATGAAGGCCTTGAAATCCTCTGGCCGGCCATAGGCGCTATCGGGCGCAAAGGGCAGCACCCCGTCATAGCCCCAGTTGCGCTGACCGGGGAAATCCGCCACCGGCATGATCTCCACCGCCGTCACACCCAGCCCGGCCAGATGGTCCAGCTTTTCAATGGCGGCGCGGAACGTGCCTTCCGGCGTGAAGGTGCCGATATGCAGTTCATAGATCACCGCCTCTTCCCAGGGCCGTCCGGCCCAGGCCGTTTCCTGCCATTCATAGGCCAGGGGGTCGATCACCTCTGACGCGCCATGCACATCATCAGGCTGGAAGCGGGAGGCGGGGTCCGGAACAGGCGTGCCATCGGTCAGCATATAGCGGTAGCGGCTGCCGGGACCGGCGGCGGGAACCGTCCGTTCGTGCCAGCCGCCGCCCAGCGCCACCATATCCAGCGGCGCCCCCTCATCCAGCGCCAGCCGAACATGATCATGCGCCGGGGCCCACAGCCGGAAGCGGACCTGGCCATCCGCGCCGATCTGCGCGCCGAAATCCATGTGGTGGGCGCGCCCTTTCCCCGTACCCCCACCACCGGCCATGCTGCCCTGATCCGCCATTTGCCACCCCACGCGATGATCCAGTGCAGGGTTAACCCGCAAGGCGCAGGCCCCGTTCCTTGCAGTGCAATAAAATCCCTGGGGAACAACGGTTGCGGGCGGGGGTTTCTGCTGCACACCCGCCCGAACCACCTACCCCGGATACACCCATGGCCGAAATCAAGCGCGCGTCCCGCATCGCCGAAGGTCTACCCTATCCGCTGGGGGCCACCTGGGACGGGTTGGGGGTCAATTTCGCCCTGTTCTCCGCCCATGCCACCAAGGTGGAACTGTGCCTGTTCGATGATGCGGGCAAGCGGGAACTGGAACGCATCACCCTGCCGGAATATACTGACGAGGTCTGGCATGGTTACCTGCCGGAGGCGCGGCCGGGCACTGTCTATGCCTACCGGGTGCATGGGCCTTACGATCCGCAGAACGGCCATCGGTTCAACCCGCACAAGCTGGTGCTGGACCCTTATGCCAAGGGGCTGGTGGGACAGATCAACTGGCACCCCTCGCATTTTGGCTATCGCATGGGCCATAGCCAGCAGGATCTCAGCTTCGACCGGCGGGACAGCGCGCCGCATATGCCGAAATGCCGCGTCGTCGATCCCGCCTTCACCTGGGGCCATGACCGGCACCCCTGCGTGCCCTGGGACCGGACCATCATTTATGAAGCGCATGTGAAGGGCATGACCAAGCGCCACCCCCTGGTGCCGGCGCATCTGCGCGGCACCTATGCCGGCATGGCGGTGAAGGAGATCGTGGATTACGTGAAGGCCCTGGGCATCACCTCCATCGAACTGATGCCCGTCCATGCCTTCGCGCAGGATCAGCCTTTGCTGGACCGGGGCCTGCGCAATTACTGGGGCTATAATTCGCTGGGCTTCTTCGCGCCGGAGCCCGGATATTCCGCCACTGGCGGCGGGATCAACGAATTCAAGCAGATGGTCGCCCAGTTCCATGATGCCGGCCTGGAGGTGATCCTGGACGTGGTTTACAACCACACGGCTGAAGGCAATGAACTGGGGCCGACCCTTTCCTTCAAAGGCATCGACAATGCCAGCTATTACCGGCTGATCCCGGACAATAAGCGCTATTACATCAACGAGACGGGCACGGGGAACACGCTGAACCTGTCCCACCCGCGCGTGCTGCAGATGGTCACCGACAGTCTGCGCTATTGGGTGGAGGAAATGCATGTCGATGGCTTCCGCTTCGATCTTGCCACCATCCTGGGCCGGGAACCCTATGGCTTTGACGAGGGCGGCGGCTTCCTGGACAGTTGCCGGCAGGACCCGGTGCTGTCACGGGTGAAGCTGATCGCAGAGCCGTGGGATTGCGGGCCGGGCGGCTATCAGGTTGGCGGTTTCCCGCCGGGCTGGACGGAATGGAACGACAAGTTCCGCGACACGGTGCGCGCCTATTGGAAGGGCGATGAGGGGCAGTTGCCGGAACTGGCCGACCGGTTGACGGCATCGGGGGCGGTCTTCAACCGCCGGGGCCGCAAGCCCTACGCATCGGTTAATTTCGTCACCGCGCATGACGGTTACACCCTGCATGACCTTGTCTCCTACAATGACAAGCATAATCAGGCGAACGGGGAGGATAACCGCGACGGCCATTCCCATAACCTGTCCTGGAACCATGGCGCGGAAGGCCCAACCGAGGATGAAGCCATCCAGGTCCTGCGGGAACGGCAGAAGCGCAACATGCTGGCCACGCTGCTTTTCGCCCAAGGCACACCCATGATCCTGGCAGGGGACGAGTTTGGCCGTACCCAACATGGCAACAACAATGCCTATTGCCAGGATAATGAGATCACCTGGCTGGATTGGGAAGGGATCGACGCGGCGGGCGAGAACCTGACCCGGTTCGTCCGCCGCTGTCTGGCGCTGCGGGCGCAATATCCCCTGCTGCGGCGGGGACGGTTCCTGACCGGGCAGCATAATCCGGACCTGGATGTGAAGGATGTCACCTGGGTGACCCCCTCCGGAACGGAGATGCAGCATGGCCAATGGCATGACAACCACGCCCGGTGTCTGGGCATGCTGCTGGACGGGCGGGCGCAGGCCACCGGCATCAAACGGTCGGGCGGTGACGACACCTTATTGCTGCTGCTGAATGCCCATCATGATGTGGTGCCCTTCACCCTGCCGGAAGTACCGGGCGGGCAATCCTGGCAGCCTTTGCTGGACACCAATCTGGAGGCGGATGCGGTACTGGCCCCGGCAAAAGCCGGCAGTACCTATATGCTCACCGGCCGATCCCTGCTGCTGCTGGTCTTGCAGGCAAAACCGGCAAAGACGGGCACTACTGTTTAAGCACGGCGCTGGTCAGGGACGGGCAGCCATCTGTACGGGCTGGGCCAGACAGGCTTCCAAAGCGCTGGCCCGGTTACCGGCATCGTCCGTCTTGGGCAGGGCAACCTGGGTGTAGCGGGCGCAATCGGCGAAATGGGGGTGTTCGTCGGCTACCTGAACGGGGGTCTGGGTCACCGGCACCCCGGCTCCGGTACAGGCGCCGAGAAACAAAAACAATGCCGTGCCCGCCAATGACAAGCGGTGCATCACCTTGATCCTTACAGTCAGACATTGGATGATGGGCAGACGATAGCCGCACGGCCCCGCCTTGCCAGTGACACGGCTCACAGAACCGTGAAGGGCATCGCATGGAAGCCATGCGGCATATCGCCGGAAGGCCAGCGACAGGAATTGCCGATGACCCCCCACCCGCTTCCCGATCCCCGCCCCCTGCTGCTGACCCGCGCCTGCCGGCTGGCCATCATTGATGTGCAGGACAGGCTTCTGGCCGCGATCGACGGGGCCGACCAGGTGGTGGCCCGCTGTGAAGTGCTGGTTCATGCGGCCCAGCGGCTGGGTATTCCCGTCGCTGCCACGGAACAGAACCCGCAAGGGATCGGTCCCACCACGGCACGGCTGGCCGCCCATATTCCATTACGGTTCGGCAAGGTGCATTTCGCCGCCAGCAACCAGGGGGATTTCCTGTCCTGGGCGGCGGCCGGTGGTACCATCCTGCTGGCGGGGACGGAGGCGCATGTCTGCGTGCTGCAGACGGCCCTGGGCCTGTCCGGTCTGGGGTTGAAGGTGGCGGTAGTAACCGATGCCATCGGTTCCCGCCGCGCCTCGGACAAGCAGGCGGCATTAGACCGCCTGCGCCATCATCAGGTGGAACTGGTCAGCAGCGAGATGGTGGTCTTCGAATGGCTGGAACGCTATGACCGGCCCGAATTCAAGGAATTGCTGCGGCTGATCAAATAGCGTTCCGCCCGGCACCTACCAGCTTAGTGGTGGCCGTGCCCGTGGCCATGATGGCCATGGTCGCCATCACCTTCCGGCGCCTTGATAACCGCAATGCAGATGCCGGACAGTACGGAAGCGGCGATAAAGATACCAATGACGGCGAAGCTCATTTCATTCCCCCAGATGCGGTCACGCTGGAGGGGACCGCATCATCTGTAAGGCACCCGTGGGCACATCATATAATCCGGCGGCACGTTAGCGTTACGTTGACGGTGCCGCAAGATGCAGATCAGACCATATCGGGCAGGGGCAGCACCAGATTGCGCGCACCCCGCAGATCGGTATTCTTCAAGTCCGCCTCCCGCAGGTCGGCCATGGTCATGATCGTGTCTGTCATCACGGCATCGCGCAACACAGCGTTCTGCAAGTTAGCCTGGGTGAAATCCCCATCTTCCATTCTGGCACCGACCAAGTTGCCACCAGACATATTCACCCGGACCAGCCGCGCCTTGCTGAAATTGGTCGGCCAGTTCTGGCCGTTACGCAGTTCCATAGGCGACGCGATGATGTTGGTCAGATCGGCATCGTGCAGGATGGACCGTTCCAGGCAGGCCCCACGCAAATCCGCCTTGGGAAGCTGGGCCTCGCGCAGGTCCGCCATGGAAAGATCGGCCATGGCCAGCACCGTGCCGGACAGGTTGGCGCCGCGCAGCGAGGTCTGTTTCAAGATCGCCGCGGAAAGGTTGAGGTTGGAGAGATCCTGACCGCTGAGATCAATCCCCGTAAGGTCTGCCCGTTTGCCCTTATGACCGTTGGAGACAATCCATTCCCGGTGCTGGCGCAGGGCATTGCCAAGCACGCCGTCGATTCCATCCAGCCGGCGCAGCGTATCCGCCCCGCTGAGATTGGCCATCGACAAATCAACCTCATCCAGCAGCGCGCCCAGCAGGCTGGCTGACGAAAGGTTGGTATTGCGCAACAGGGCGCGGGTAAGAATAGCTCCGTCCAGCTTGGCGCCGGACAGATTGGCATCGGACAGATCCGCCCCTTCCAGATTGCAGCCGGTCAGGTCCGATCCGCTGAGGTCGGCCCGGACAAACATCGCGCCGCGCAGATCGGTATCGCGCAAATCGGCCTGGATGACGAAGGCATTGGACAGTTTCGCGCGGCTGAGATCGGCACGCATCATCGTGGCTTCTGACAGTTCGGTCGCATTCTGGTTCGGGCTCAAGGGCGACAAGTCACCGTTCTTGGACCGCATCAGATAACCGTCGCGCAAATCCGCTTCCGTCAGGATGGCACGGGCAAGTGACGCACCACGCATCGCGGCGCCGCGCAAATCAGCCCGGATCATGGTGGCACGGGAAAGGTTGGCCCGGCGCAGATCAGCGCCAAAGAAGCAGGCTCCCCGCAGATTGGCGCCGCTCAGATCGGCATCGGAAAGTTTTGCGCCCGTAAAATCCGCTTCCACCAGAAGCGCATTCTGCAGGCGGACCCGTGACAGATCATAGAACTTAAGGCAGGCCCGGATGCCGCCCCGCTGCCCCTGAAGGAACCGGCGATGCAATTGCAGCACCTGCTCGATCTCCGCCGCGCTGATCGACACATAGTCGATATCGAGGCCATCTAAGGTGGTGCTTTTCATGTGCAGGAGAGACCGAAGTCGTTGGACAGGTGTTAGCAGAAATAAGCTAACGGTCATTCGTTAACATATCCCTGCCATTCACCGAGGGCCAATCAGAGATAACCAACCTAAAAGATAGGTGCCTTTACTAATTTTCCCCGCTCATCCACATATTAAAAACTCGAATTCGAATCAGTAAAGCCAAGTTCAGTAAATAAATTCATAAAAAAGAAAAAATTTTCTGTATCAATCAGTAAAAATCCAATCAAATCAGGAACCTGTGAGAATAAAAATTGCCAACCCGCGACAGCCAACTGGGTCTGGAGGCCAGCATGATGAACAGCCACTCATCGCCAATGGCCATGAAACCGGGATCCCAGAAAAGGCAACCGGGTCAGTTGAACATGCCAATGTAATTATCACCGCCCCGCCATCGGGGACGGGGCAGACATACATATTCCGCGATGGCGAAATCAAATCACTGGATTGACCGCACCATAGCCGCCCACTCACGCATCAGGGCCGTCACAGCGCCGGGCTGCTCCAAAGGGGCCAGATGGCCACAATGCTCCAGCACCACCAGCCGGGCATCCGGCACAGCGGCAGCCACCTCGGCCAATCTGTCCGGTGGGGTGACCTGATCATCAGCACCGACAATACATAATGTCGGCACCCGGATTGCCGCCAAGCCGGGTCGGCTGTCCACCCGCCCCAGAATCGCTGTCTGCTGACGCAGAAAGGCGTCGCGGCCCACCCGCTCCGCCATCTCCATCACCACGCCGGCAATGGCGGGATCATTGGCGAAATCCGGGTGGATCAGGGTTGGCAACAGGCGCGGCGTCACGCCTTTGAACTTCCCGCTCTGCGCCAATTTCAGCAGAGCCTGACGTCGTTTGCGCTGTTCATCCGTATCCGGCCGCGCGCTGGTATCCACCAGACACAGGCCCAGGACCCGCTCCGGCGCGCGCCGCATGATCTCGAACGCCACATAGCCCCCCATGGACAGGGCCGCCAGGGCAAAGCGCGGGGGCGCCGTCGCCAGCACCTGCTCCGCCATCACGGCAATCGAATCGGCCTGGGTAAGGTCAGCCACCCGGCTTTGCACCAGATCATCGAGGTCGCGCACCTGATGCGACCAGAGTGCCGCATCGCATAACAGCCCCGGAAGCAGAAGGAGGGGCAGCCTTGCGTCATGCGGGGGGTGCGTCATCGCCCGAAATCCTTGCTCTTACAGGCTGGAATTGTTATCGAAGGGGCCGACCCTAGCTGATAGGGGGCACCCGGTCCAACCCATGTGCCCATGTCGGTTTTGTCTGGCTGGTCGGCGCCCATCGCCGAGCGGTTGGTTTGTCACTCCCATCCATGCCGCTGACGTCACGGTCTTGATCGACGTCACACATGCCTGACGAAGGTCTAATGCTGTTTTCGGAACTGGGGCTCGGTCCCGACGTCCTGCGCGCCGTTGATGAGGTCGGTTACAAGAATCCGACGCCAATCCAGGAAAAAGCTATTCCGTGGGTGCTGCAGGGTCGTGACGTGCTGGGCTGTGCGCAGACCGGTACGGGTAAAACCGCGTCTTTTACCCTGCCCATGATCGATATCCTGGGCCGTGGTCGGGCGAAGGCGCGCATGCCGCGCTCCCTGATCCTGGAACCGACGCGCGAACTGGCTGCCCAGGTAGCCGACAATTTCGAGCTTTACGGCAAGTACCATAAGCTGAACATGGCGCTGCTGATTGGCGGCGAGAGCTTTGGCGATCAGATCAAGAAGCTGGAACGCGGCGTCGATGTGCTGATTGCCACGCCCGGCCGCATGATGGACCTGTTTGATCGCGGCAATATTCTGCTGACCGACATCAAGGTTCTGGTGATCGACGAGGCGGACCGCATGCTGGACATGGGGTTCATCCCGGATATCGAGCGGATCGTCAGCCTGCTGCCGCGCAAGCGTCAGACCCTGTTCTTCAGCGCCACGATGCCGCCGGAGATCAAGCGTCTGGCCGACAAGTTCCTGGATAAGCCGGAAGAGGTGACGGTCAGCGCGCCCGCCTCCACCGCCACCACCGTGGCCCAGCATCTGCTGGTGGTGAATGAGGAAGACAAGCGCGAGGCCCTGCGCCACCTGCTGAAAAACGACGATGTGAAGAACGCCTTCATCTTCTGCAATCGGAAGAAGGATGTGGCCGTCGTCCATGGTTCGCTGGTCAAGCACGGTTTCAATGCCGGCGCGCTGCATGGCGACATGGTGCAGTCCAAGCGTATGGAAACGCTGGAGGCTTTCAAGGCCGGCAGCATTGATCTTCTGGTCTGCTCCGATGTGGCGGCCCGCGGCATCGACATCTCCAATGTCAGCCACGTGTTCAATTTCGACACGCCGCATCATTCGGAAGATTACGTCCATCGCATCGGTCGCACCGGCCGTGCCGGCAAGACCGGCCGTGCCTTCACCATCGCCATGCCGGAAGATGGCAAGCTGGTGCAGGCGATTGAGAAGCTGATCAATCAGGAAATCCCCCGTTTCACGATCGAAGGGATAGAAACGGCCGAGCTTTCCTTTGATGATGACGGCCGCCGCCGTCGTGGCGTCCGGGCAAAGCGGGACGAAGCCCCGCGCGGCCGCAAGGATCGCACCCCGCGCGAGCGGACGGAGACGGAGGCTGCACCGGAAACTGCGGAAGCCCGCGAGCCCCGCCGTACCCGTGACCGGAACGAGCGGCCGGCGCGCACTGAGCGGGTAGAGCGCACCGAACGGCCTGAACGCAATGAGCCGCGGGTGGAGCGGTCCGAGCGGACAGAGCGTTTCGACCGCAACGAGCAGCGGCCCGAGCGTGGCGATTATCCCCGCCGTGATCGTGACGACCGCCGTGATCGCCGCCCCCGCCGCGACGATATGGATGATTTCGCCCCCGTTGTCGGCTTTGGCGATGACGTGCCCGCCTTCATCCTGCGCGCCGCCCGTCCGAAGACGGAACCGGTGACCGAACTGGTAACAGCGGCCGAGGGTTGAGCCGATGCAGACCATCTTCGTTCTGGTCAAATGCGAACTTGGCCGCGCCTATGACGTGGCTGATCTCGCCGTCCAGGATGTGGAGGAAGTGTCGGAGGTGCATTCCATCTCCGGCCAGTATGATCTGATGATGAAGTGCTTCCTCCCCGATGGGGAGGATATCGGCCATTTCGTCACAGGCCGGATTCAGACCCTGTCCGGGGTGAAAGACACTTTCACCATGATCACGTTCAAGGCTTTTGCCTGACGCCCGTATGCCGGCCCCGCCTGACCGGGCCGGCATTGCGCGCCCCGACATGGCGCGCGCCTTTCACCGTTTGATGACAGGCCTTCAGCCCGAAAGACGGGCATACTTTCGCGCAGTGTCCTGCCAGACCTGTAATGGTCAAAGATGCCGGTAATCGCGCATGAGGCCCGTCGTCGGCAAAATTAGTATAAAATCCACGTGAGCGCCTTAGCCGGCCCGGCATGTGGAGGATATGATCGCATGTTCAAACGCTTCATCATCAACCCGCCGGTCTTTTTCGGCTCCCTGTTGATCATCGCCATTTTCCTGGGCATCGGGATCATTTTCCCCAACCGGGCCGGTGAAATTTTTGGCGCCTTACAGAGCAATATTCTGGCTTCATTTGGTTGGCTTTATCTGCTGGCGGTCGGGATCTTTTTGATCACCGTGCTTCTGCTTTGCATGGGCCGCTATGGTCGCTTGAAACTGGGACCGGACGACGCCACGCCCGATTTCAAATTCACATCCTGGATCGCCATGCTGTTCGCAGCGGGGATGGGGATCGGGTTGATGTTCTATGCAGTGGGCGAACCGATCAGCCATTTCATGGCCCCGCCAACAGCCGCCCCGCGCTCCGTCGGGGCCGTGCGGGAAGCGATGGCCGTGACCTTTTTCCACTGGGGTATCCATGCCTGGGCGATTTACGCCGTGGTCGGCCTGTCCCTGGCCTATTTTGGATATCGTTATAACCTTCCCCTGACCATCCGGTCCGGGCTTTATCCCTTGTTGAAGGAACGGATCAACGGCCCGATCGGGCATGCCGTCGACATTTTTGCGATTGTCGGCACCACCTTCGGGCTTGCCACCTCTCTGGGCTATGGCGTGTCGCAGATCAATGCCGGTCTCAATTACTTGATCGGCATACCCATGGGGCCGGAAGTCCAGTTGCCCCTGATCGCCGTCGTAACTGGCCTTGCAACCATCTCTGTCGTATCAGGTCTCGACAGGGGTGTGCGGATTCTGTCTGAAACCAACCTGGTCGTTGCCATCCTGCTGATGCTGTTTGTCCTCGCCGTGGGTCCGACCGGGCAGCTTTTTCGCGATTTTGTACAGAATATTGGCCTGTATCTGGATAGCCTGATCCTGCGGACCTTCAATATTTATGCTTATGAGCCGACACCCTGGATTGATAGCTGGACCCTGCTTTACTGGGCATGGTGGATTTCCTGGTCGCCTTTCGTCGGCATGTTCATTGCCCGTATTTCGCGCGGCCGCACCGTGCGGGAATTTGTGACGGCGGTTCTGTTCATCCCTGCCGGCTTCACCTGCTTCTGGATGACTATCTTCGGCAATACCGCCATCTTCGTGGATAGCCAGATCGCGGGGGGCCAGTTGGGTGCCGCCGTGGCTGCCGATATTTCCGTCGGCCTGTTCCGGTTTTTTGAATATCTGCCCTTTCCCGTCATCACTTCCACATTGGCCGTCGTGCTGGTGTCGATCTTCTTTGTCACATCCTCCGATTCCGGATCGCTGGTGATTGATTCCATTGCCGCCGGGGGTGAGACGGAAACCACCACCGGGCAGCGCGTCTTCTGGTGCGTGATGTCCGGCGTGGTTGCTGGCGCCCTGTTACTGGCTGGCGGTCTGGGTGCCCTGCAGTCGGCCACCATTGCCAGCGCCCTGCCCTTCTCGCTGGTTATCCTTACCCTGGTCTGGGCGCTATTCCGGGGCATGCGGGCCGACCTTGCGCAAATCCACGCGCATCGCGGACTAGCCGCCCCGGTTCCAGCCCAGCCGGCCGCCGGGCTGACCTGGCAGCGGCGACTGGCATTGATGCTCCACGCCCCAACCGAGGCAGAAATCCAACACTTCATCGCGAAGGACGTTCGCCCGGCGCTGGATCAGATCGCCAGTGAACTGACCCGCCGGGGCCGCACCACCCATGTTCAGGAGGAGGAGAACGGCGCCATTGCCCTGCGCTCCCCGGCGGAAGGGGTGCGCGACTTTGTTTATGGTGTGGGGATCAGCGCCCAACGTCTGCCCACCTTCAACACCCGCGGTACCCGCAAGCCGGAAATGCGGTATGAGGCGCGGACATATTTTTCCAGCGGGGGTCGCGGCTATGATGTCATGGGCATGACCCGGGACCAGCTCATTGCTGATATCCTGGTACAGTTCGAACGATACCTGACCCTGGTGCAATCCCCGGAATCCCAGCTTGTCCATGGCGCGCCGGAACATTCGATCCAGAGCTGACGGAGGAGCAGCAAAGGAAATTGCCCCCATCGTCCAGCAATCGCCGCAATCTTCCCCTTCCATTCCGGCAACCCGTCAGCCATTGGCGCGCATTGACTTCAAGGGCCCGGTCGGGGACAAGCTGAAATGTCGATCCTTTTGGTTCCGTAAAAGTTGGACGGCCCGCCCCATGATGCCTAAGCCCCTTTCCTTCCGCGGCCTGATGCTCTGCACCGCGCTGGCCGCCGGACTTCCCGGCTTGGCACTGGCGCAGTCCAATCCCGTGGGTACGCCCGGCATGTCCCCGGTGGCACCGCCCCCGCAGAAGAATGATGGCAAGGGTCAGCCTGTGCTGCTGTCTGCCGACAGCCTGGATTATGATGAGGATCTGGGAATCGTCACGGCGCGCGGTCATGTGGAACTCAGCCAGGGGTCGCGCCTGTTGCTGGCCGATACGGTCAGCTTCTCGGAAAAGACCAATGTGGTGACGGCCTCCGGCAATGTCTCGATCCTGGAGCCGACGGGCGAGGTGATCTTCGCCAACTACACCGAATTGTCGGACGACCTGTCACGCGGCTTCGTCGATCAGGTCCGCTTGCTGATGTCGGACAATTCCAAATTCTCCGCCCTCCAGGGGGAACGGCTGGAGGGCCGCTATACCCGTATGGAAAAGGCGGTCTATTCCCCATGCGAGCTCTGCGCCAGCGATCCGACCCGACCGCCGATCTGGCAGATCCGGGCCGCCCGCATTACGCATGATCAGGAAAAGCGGGATATCTATTATCGCGACGCCACGCTGGAGGTGGCGGGCATTCCTGTGATGTACCTGCCCTTTTTCGGCCATCCTGATCCCAGCGTGGAACGGCGCAGCGGCTTCCTGACGCCCAGCGCCGGTGTCAGTTCCGATCTGGGCACCTATGCTCGGCTCTATTATTTTTTCGATATCGACGAATCCAAGGATTTCACCCTGGAAGTGACACCCAGTTCGAAGGACGGGCTGCTGCTGGGGGGTGAATATCGCCAGCGTCTGGTCAATGGCAGCCTGACAATGGCCGGGAGCGCCGTTTATACCGACCGTCCGCGCCTGACCGCCCAGGGCACGGAGGTGGATAAAAAGGAATTCCGCGGTCATGTGTTTGGCGCCGGTCGATTCGATCTCAGCGAGAACTGGCGCTGGGGCTTTGATCTGCGCCGCGTGACCGACGATACCCATCTGCTGCGTTACAATTACAGCACGGAAAATATCCTCACCAGCCGCGCCTTCGTGGAGCGGTTCGACGGGCGGGATTACTTCGCTGTCGATGCCTACAGCTTCCAGGATCTGCGCCCCGGCAACCAGGAGGAAGAGCCGCTCGTCATGCCCATGGCCACCTTCAGCGCGCTGGGTGAACCCGGCAGCCTGCTGGGTGGACGATGGGCAGCGGATGCGGGTTTCCTGTCCCTGCTGCGCAGCGATGGCAATGACACGCGCCGCCTTTCCAGTGCGGCAAGCTGGCGCCGGGAGGATATCGCCCCCATCGGTCTGGTTTCCACCCTCAACGCCGAAATGCGCGCCGACGGCTATTGGGTCAGCAATCTGCGTCGGGAGGACGGCACGGTCGAAGATGGCGACAAGACCCGCCTGCGCGGATTCGCTCATGCGGACTGGACTTTGTCCATGCCGTTTGCCCGGCAGAGCGGCACGGTGCAGCAGTTGATCGAGCCGATCGTGATGCTGTCGGTCGCACCCGACATCAATAACAGCAGCAAGATCCCCAACGAGGACAGCCAGGATATCGAGTTCGATTATACGAACCTGTTCCAGTCCTCCCGCTATGCCGGTATCGACCGGCTGGAGGGGGGGCAGCGCGTGACCTATGGTCTGCGCAGCGGTTTCTATGGCTTCGGCGGCGGCAGCAGCACCCTGTTCCTGGGCCAATCGCACCGTTTGCAGGGGGGCACCGACTTCCCCGAAGGGTCTGGTCTGCGTCGCCGCAATTCCGACGTGGTGGGGAAGCTGGAATTGTCCCCCAGCCCCTGGCTGGATGTCAGCTATAGCTTCCGCCTGGACAGCCAGTCGCTGGCCCAGCGCCTGCACGATGTCTATGGCTCTTTCGGTCCCGCCGCCTTCCGGGTGTCGGGCAGCTATCTTTTCATCGACCGGCTGGCCCAGGGCGACGGATTGAATACCCGCGATCGGGAAGAGCTGTCTTTGAATGTCAGTTCCGCCCTGACCGACCATTGGTCGGTGGGGGTCAACCAGCGGCGTGATCTGGCACAAGGGGGCGGCCCCATCCTGACCGGTGCATCCATCACCTATCAGGATGAATGCCTGACCTTCCAGCTTGTTGGCGAACGCAACTATACCCAGCGTACCGGCCTGGATACCGGCGACCGTATTTTCTTCCGTGTTGTATTGAAGAATTTGGGTGAGTTCCTCAGCCCAGCTATTTCTGGCAATGTATTTGGTGAGCAGGCACGCTGATCATTCTGAAAAGCTGTGACAGGTCAATTCCTCCATCTGGTGGAGTTGACCCCAACCGTTGCCTGTGGTGAGAAACTTTGGAAACCCACCACAGAAAAGAGGGAAGGTTGATGGCGTCCGGAACTCCCGCCTTCCTTGCCAGAGGTGGCCAGATCGGCGAGCTGATGCGCGCACTGGACTGGTCACATTCCCCCCTGGGACCGCCAGCCGAGTGGAACAATACGCTGAAGACCACGGTCGGCATGATCCTGTCGGCCCAGGCCCAGATTGTCCTGTTCTGGGGGCCGCAACTGGTCGCCCTCTACAATGATGCCTATGCACCGACAATCGGCCTGAAGCATCCCTATGCGCTGGGCCGCCCGGGCAATGAATATTGGTCCGAGTTATGGGATGACCTGGAACCGCTGCTGCGCCAGGTCCTGGACACAGGCGAAACTGTTTTCGCCAAAAGCCGCCGCTTCTATATTGAGCGGCAGGGTTTCCCGGAGACAGTCTATTTCGATATCTCATATTCTCCAGTCAGCGACCCGGACGGGGTCGTGCTTGGGGTGCTGTGCATCGTCAATGAAACAACCGAACAGGTGCTGAGCGAACGGCGCCTGCGAGAGAGCGAAGCGCGATTCCGCAATCTTGCCAACAACGCCCCCGTGATGATGTGGATGTGCGACCGGAGTGGACGCTGCACCTATCTCAACAGCGGGTGGTATCGCTTTACCGGACAAAACGCAGCAGATGGTGAAGGATGGGGTTGGCTGGATGCTATTCACCCCGGCAACCGGGAAAATGTTCAGCGCAGGCTGGACGATGCGCTGACGAACCGGCAGCCCTTTTCCGCCGAATATCGGCTGAAAAGGGCTGCCGATAACAGTTACCGTTGGGTTCTGGCCACGTCAGCTCCGCGATTTGGAGAGGATGACGTTTTTCTGGGCTATATCGGGACCGTCATCGATATCGATGATCGATACGAACAGGAATTGCGCCTGCGGGAAAGCGAAGCCCGTTTGCAGGCCATCAGCAATTCCATCGACCAGATGGTCTGGTCAACGCGGCCCGACGGCTATCATGATTACTATAACAGCCGCTGGTACGAGTTCACGGGGATGGAACCAGGCGCCACCGATGGCGATGGCTGGAACATCCTCTTCCATCCAGATGACCGGGAACGGGCCTGGGCCGTCTGGCGTCATTGTCTGGAAACCGGCACGCCCTACCATATTGAATATCGCCTGCGACATCACAGCGGTCGCTATCTCTGGGTGCTGGGTCGGGCCCAACCAGTGCGGGACGATGCGGGAAAGATCACGCGCTGGTTCGGCACCTGCACCGATATCAAGGAGATCGTGGACGCGCGCGAAGTGCTGGCCCGTTCACGCCAGGAACTGGAAAGGGAAGTGGCCGAGCGCACTGCAAAGCTGATGGAAGCGGAAAGCCGGCTGCGTCAGGCGCAGAAGATGGAGGCGGTGGGCCAGTTGACGGGCGGCATCGCGCACGACTTCAACAATATGCTGGCCGTTATCATCAGCGGCCTTAATCTGCTGCAAAGACGGCTGGCACGCGGCGACACAAATGTGACCGCCTATGTGGAAGGGGCACTGGACGGTGCCCGGCGGGCGGCGGCACTGACACAGCGTCTTCTGGCTTTCGCCCGGCAGCAGCCCCTGGCACCAGAACCTTTGGATGCCAACGCGCTGGTGATCGGCATGACCGATTTGCTGATCCATGCGCTGGGGGAGAGGATGGCCGTGGAAACGGTCCGGGGTGCCGGCCTCTGGCGCGCCCATGCCGATCCCAATCAATTGGAAAGCGCCATCGTCAATCTTGCCGTCAATGCCCGGGATGCCATGCCCGATGGCGGCAAGCTGACGATTGAAACCGGCAATGCCTATATTGATGAGGAATATGGCCGCGAGCATGAGGTGCAGCCCGGCCAATATGTCATGATCGCGGTCAGCGATACCGGCACCGGCATGACGGCCGACATCCTGGCCCGCGCCTTCGACCCGTTCTTCACCACCAAGGGCGTGGGACGCGGCACCGGGCTAGGCTTGTCTCAGGTTTTCGGCTTCGTCCGGCAGTCCGGCGGGCATGTGAAAATCTATTCCGAACTGGGCCATGGCACCTGTGTGAAGATCTATCTGCCCCGCTTCTATGGCGAGGCGGAAACCTATGCCCGGCGCCTTCCCCCGCAAACGGAAAATGGCGGTCGCCCCGGCGAGGTGGTGATGGTGGTGGAGGATGATGAGCGGGTGCGCCGTTTCTCCACCGAAGCCCTGCGCGAGTTGGGATATGATGTGGTGGAGGCCGCCAGCGGTCGCGAAGCGCTGGCGCTGATTGATGCCGGGCAGAAGATCACGCTGCTGTTCACCGATGTGGTGATGCCGGAAATGACCGGGCGACAACTGGCTGATCTGGCCGTGCAGAAAGTGCCTGACCTGCGGGTGCTTTACACCACGGGCTATACCCGGAATGCGGTGGTCCATAATGGCGTGCTGGACCCCGGCACACAGTTTCTGCAAAAGCCCTTCAGCCTGGACATGCTGGCAGCCAAAATTCGCTCCAGCATTGACGGGAATGGCTGAAGGGCGGACAGGGCTGGCGAAAGCCGGGCGCCACCCTATTTGACCACTGGACGGAATGATCCCTCTCGGCCACTCTCGGGGCCAAACCTGATGCGGAGCAATCATGGAAAACGCGATATTCTCCACCGCGCGGCGCGGCTTCCTGGCACTGATGGCCGGGGCGGCGATGATGGTGGGCGCCGCCGCCCCCGCCTGGTCGGAAACGGCCTATGATTTCAAATTCACTGCCATTGAGGGTGGGGAACTGCCCTTGTCGCAGTACAAGGGCAAGACCGTGCTGGTGGTGAATACCGCCTCCATGTGCGGCTATACCCGCCAGTACAAGGGCCTGCAGACCCTGTGGGACAAGTATAAGGACAAGGGTCTGGTCGTACTGGGTGTCCCCTCCAATGATTTCGGCGGGCAGGAGCCGGGTTCGGCCGCTGAGATCAAGGAATTCTGCGAGGTGAATTTCGCGGTCGATTTCCCGATGACCACGAAGGAACCGGTGAAGGGCGGCAGCGCCCACCCCTTCTATAAATGGGTGACCGCCCAGAAGGGCGAGCCGAAATGGAACTTCCATAAATATCTGATCGGGCCTGATGGTGCGCTGATCGAAGCCTATGGCTCCAAGGTGGAGCCGGAGGACACGGTGCTGACCGGCGCCATCGAGAAGTCGCTGAACCACGCGTCCTGAGCGGGGTTACCTTTCCCGCTGCCACCACGGGCATGGTGGCAGCGGCAGCTTGTATTTCCGTTAACGGCTGGGTAGGGTCGCCAGCGTGGGGATAGTGGCGATCACGCCTTTATCCGCCACCGCCCTTGTGCCGCTGACGAGAATCAGAACCCCACCATGAGCTACGGCCTGTACGACCAACGCCACCGCTATCGCCGCCGCATGTGGGGCCGCATCGGCAAAATGGTTCTTTGGCTGCTGCTGCTTGGCGGCATCGCCGGCTTCTCCTATCTGGTCGGGGTGGAGCAGTTGAAGTCCCGCGAGGGCTCCATGCAGGATGAACTGGTGACCATGATCGCTGCCCGCGACAAGGCGGAACGGCGCGCGGCCCAGCTTCAACAGATCGCACAGACGCAGGAAGTCCGCGCCAACGAGCTTGAGATTCGCCTGCAGCGGGAAGTGCCAAGCGGCGACGTGGCCCGCCTGACAGAGCTGATTTCCCGCAAGCTGGCGGAAGGGGTGAATGCTGACCGTATCGCCTTCCTGATCGAACAGACCAGCAATGCCCGTTCCTGCGCGCGGGCTGAAACCAAGCGCTTCGTCCTGCCGACGCCGATCTATCGCGGTGCCAACACCAGCGTGGCCTTTGCCGATGGCAGCGTGACAGTCAGTGGCGAAGGGGTGCCGGCGCGGAATGCCACTGGCAGCCCGGAAGCTTGGTTCGACCCGACCAAGCCGGTGACGCTGCGCATCAACAGGGCCGATGGCACGACGGATGAAAAAACCGGTGTTCTGCCGCTGGAATATTCGGTCATGACGCGGGAGAGCGAGGTCAAGCTGACCATGGCCGCCGGCGCGCGTTCTTTCGTGGAAGTCACCGGCGAGGTTTGCCGCTTCCCCTGATGACACCACACCGTTAAGGGACCGGGCCCACGGACCGGGTCGGTCGCAGGGAAAGCGACAGGGTGGTGTCATACCCGCCATAGAAACCGGGATTGTTCCCCTCTATGGCCAGGACAGGGCCGTCCGGCCCCAGCCGCAGGCCCAGGCTGCGGAAGCGGAAATCCCGCAGGGCCTGGGTAACCAGGGCTAGATTCTGATTGCGCTCCGGCGTCAGGAAGGGTGGTGGTGCCGGGCCGTCATAATGCAGCCTGCCCGGCGCCTGTGCCTGCCATTCCCCCGCAAAATCTCCCCCATCCCGTAAGGGAAGGGACAAAGTGCCGGCAACCGCCCCCTCGCCGGTCAGGCCATCCGCGCCCAGCGCCACCAGCAGCCGATCCAGCGGCGTGGACGGCAGGACAAGGCTCAGCGGGGGCGGATTGCCTCCCAGCGCCAGCGCCATCGGCGCCATATCAACCGGCAGCCCCTGCCATTGCATCGCAACCGGCCCCGTCCGCAGCACACCATCCCCTGACAGTTCCACCGTCATTTTGCCGCCCAGCACTGTGGTGCCCCCAGCCGTGAGGGCACCAATGGAGATGTCCTGCCGTTCAAGACGCAAAGGGGACAGGGCGGACAGACGGATCCGACCCTGCAGGCCATTGATGCTGCCCCCCGGCCAGCCGATGCCAGCACCCTCCAGGGTCAAGGCTCCGTCCTGTTGCGGCCCCTGCCCCTCTTCTTGAACGGAAAAAGACAGGCTGGCCCCCCCGGACAGATGCGTCAGCCATTGGCCCAGCCAGGGCGACACACGGGAAGCCGGAACGGGTCGGCTGTCGGGTGGGCGATGGGTAATCTCTACCGCTGCCGCAAAGCGACCGTCCCCCCCGACTTTCCCTTGCCCAGACAGGCCCAATCCCGGTTGGGTCGCCGGGGCCGCCAATGTCCAGTCCCAGCCGTCCGCCCGGTGGTGCAGGATCAGGGTGGGTTGCAAGGGCGGCAGCAGCGGCACCGGCTCCCCCAGCCGCAGGGTGGCCGCGGTGAAGGCCAATGGCTCCCCGTCAATCTCCCCCTGGATGGTCAACCCCTCTGCCACCAGCCCCAGGCTAGGCAGATGCAGGGTGCCCTGCTGGTTTTCCAGTGCGCCGAGGCGCCAACCTTTTCCCATATTGGCATCCAGGCGGAAGGGCAAATACAGGCTGTTATCGCGCGGGCCGGCGGCAAGACCGATATCTGTGGCCCGCAATTCCCCCTGATAAGCCCCGTCCGCCCCTTCCAGGGGGGTCAGAGACATTGCAAGCTCCCCGCCGCGCAAAGCCCCTTCCCCCCTTGCTGGCGGGAAAAGGGACAAAGTGGCCCTGCCAGGGGAGGCCCGCTCCGCCTGCCAGGCCAGCCGGAATTGGACCGGCCCCAAGCCGGGAACGGGCACCCCATCCCCCCTTATATCGACATGCCCCCACGGCCTATGGCCCGGAAGCCAGCCGATACGCCCCCCGCCCGAGAGCGATTGTCCCCCCGGCGGGGGGCGCAGGGTGAATCCCAGCGTGCCATCCGGCGCCATGCCGCCCAGGGCCAGATCCGCCAGGGGGCCTGCCGCGCTTTGCAGCAGGGCGGCCCCGCCCTCCCCCACCTGCCAGCCCGTTTCCACCGGCAGCAACCGCGCGTTCCTGACCTGAAGACGCATCCCTGCCGGCAGGTGAAGCAGCGCATCCGCAATCGTGACCGGCGGCAGGCGCCAGCGGTCAGGGCCGGGGCCAGGCAATTGCCAGTTCAACGCAAAGGGGTCCAGGACCAGACCTGAAAGGGCCAAGGCGTCAATCTCCCGCCGCCATAGACCCAGCGGCCGGTACCGGATGTCAAATTGCGCCGAACAACCGGGGGCGCAGGCGGTGTCCAGCAACAGGCGCCCCTGCGCGCCGGAGAGGGACCAGCCCGACAGTTCCACCTGCGCGCCGGGCAGCCCTTCCGCCCATAGCGCACGGGACAGGGCCATCTCAATCCTGCCGGGCAGGGAAATCCAGGCCAGTGCCGCCAACAGGATCAGGAATGCCGGCACCAGCACCAGCCACCGCTTCGCCACCATCAGCCCCCTTCAGCCCGTCATGCGCGCTTGAGGATAACAGCCCTCCCCGCTTTTCCGGTTAAGGGTTCCCACGCGGTCGGGTCACCGTTATCGTCGCGCACGCCCTTTCCATCTTGCCGGAAGCACAGGCCCATGTCCGCCTTCATCACCCGTCTGGCCATCGCCTTTCTGCTGTTGCTGTGCCCCATGGCGGTTCAGGCGGCCGACAAGGAACCGCCGCTGAAGCCAGAAAACACACTGTATCTGGACCTGAAAGATGGGCGCGTGGTGATCGCGATGCGGCCGGATGTGGCCCCCCTGCATGTCGCCCGCATCCGCCAGTTGGTTCGGCGCGGTTTTTATGATGGCTTGACCTTCCATCGCGTGGTGAAGGGCTTCATTGCCCAGACTGGTGACCCGCTGGGCCGGGGAATCGGCGGTTCCGGCCGCTATCTGTTGCTGGAACCATCGGACCTCCCCCATGAGCGCGGCACTGTTTCCATGGCCAGGGGCCTTCACAAGAATAGCGGCGATAGCCAGTTCTTCATCCTGATGCGCAAGGAGCGGTCGCTGGATGGGCAATATACGATCTGGGGCAAGGTGATAGAAGGGATGGACCTGATCGACCGGCTGAAAGTGGGTGATCCGGCCCGCAATGATCTGGTCAACGATCCCGACCGGATCATCAAGGCCAGCATCGGCGGCGATCCGGAAAAGCCGGCCCCGCCCGCCGCCCCGGCCAAAACAACCCCCGGCAAATAGGCGGCAGCCGCGCAGCCGGGCTTATTCCAAACCGAAAGCGGTGCCGCTATGGTGGCGCCGGCATGCCGATAACAACAGTCGCCTAAGGAGCCGACACCATGGATCTGGAAAACACCCTCTATCTCGACCTGAAGGATGGCCGCGTCACGATTGCGCTGCGTCCCGATCTGGCGCCCAAGCATGTGGCCCGCATCAAGGAACTGGCCCGCCAGGGTTTCTATGATGGGTTGACCTTCCATCGCGTGATCGAAGGCTTCATGGCCCAGGGCGGCTGCCCGCGTGGCGACGGCACCGGCGGTTCCGGCCAGAACCTGCCGCAGGAATTCTCCCGCGAGCCGCATGTGAAGGGTGTCTGCTCCATGGCCCGCGCCGCCAGCCCGAACAGCGCTGACAGCCAGTTCTTCATCTGCTTTGACGATGCCCGCTTCCTGGATGGTCAGTACACCGTCTGGGGCAAGGTTGTGGATGGGATGGAGCATGTGGACGCCATCAAGCGCGGCAAGGGCCGCAATGGCGAAGTGACCGAGCCGGACACGATCGTGAAGATGCAGGTCGCCGCCGACGCGGCCGCCGCCTGATCGGGCAGCCTCTACAGAAATGTATGATGAGGACGCCGCCGCCGGGCAACCGGCGGCGGCGTTTTCTTATGCAGCGCCACCCTTACAACGGGAATTTCTTGTATTGGGACAACCCTCTATCCAATAATACGGCGGGTTCATCAGGGGGTATCCATGCGGGAAGAAACGGCGCTGTCAATCCAGGGTTTGCGCAAATCCTTCGGGCCAAAGGAAGCGGTGCGCAATCTGGACCTGACCATCCAGGCAGGGGAATTTTATGGGCTGTTGGGCCCCAATGGGGCGGGCAAGACGACAACGCTGAAGATGGTGGTGGGCCTGCTGCCGCCCGATGCGGGGGCGGTATCGGTTTTCGGCGTCGATGCACGGCAAAGGCCAATGGATGCCAAACGGCTGATCGCCTGGCTGCCGGATGAACCGATGCTGTATGACAAACTGACCCCGCTGGAATATCTGGAATTCGTCGCTGGGCTGTGGGGCGTGGATGCCAGCACCGCCGCAAGCCGCGCGGAGGAACTGTTGCGCCAGTTGGAGCTGTGGGAACAGCGCGATGACCGGTGCGAAAGCTTCTCCCGCGGGATGAAGCAGAAGGCCGCCCTGGCTGGCGCCCTGATCCACGATCCAAAGCTGCTGATCCTGGATGAGCCGTTGACCGGCCTGGATGCCGCCATTTCCCGGCAGGTGAAAGACCTGTTGATCGCCAAGGCGCGCAGCGGCTGCACCATCATCCTGACCACGCATTTCATGGATGTGGCGGAACGGCTGGTGGATCGGATCGGCATTATCAATAACGGCGCCCTGATGGCGAATGGCACGCTGGAGGATCTGCGCCAGCAGGCTGGCCGGGCCGGCGGGACGCTGGAAGATGTGTTCCTGCATCTGATCGACCAGCAGCGGGGGGCCGCCTGATGCTGCGCCCCGGATCGCTGCCATGGCTGCTGCGGCATGATCTGCGGCTGACCTTCCGCACCCAACAGACAGGCCCCTGGGCCAAAGCCTTCACCATTGTCGTCTATCTGCTGTTCACCCTTGCCGGCGTCGTGACGGCGATGGGCCTGGGCAAAATCGCCGTCCCGCCGGATAAAATCTATGCGGCCCTGGGGGGAATGGCGCTGTTCTCGCTGTTCCTTTCCTTTGCCGCCGCCATGCAGCTCATGATCAACGCGCTATATACGCGCGGGGATTATGAATTACTGCTGTCGGCGCCGATCAAGCCACGCACCATCCTGCCTGCGCGGCTGGCATCGGTCTGGGTGGCGGTTTCAATCGGCATGCTGGCCTTTACCAGCCCCTTCATGAATGGGGGGGCGCTTCTCCTCTCCGCCAGATGGTTGATCGGCTATCTCACCTTGCCGCTGCTGGCCCTAATATCGCTGTCCATCGCCTTTCTGGTGCTGGTGGGATTGATCCGGCTGCTGGGGGCCGCGCGGGCACGGACTTTCGCCCAGGTCACCAGCGGCATCATCGGCATTGGCAGCGCCGTCATCATCAACCTGCCGCAGATGATGGGGCGCGGGCATAGCGACAATAGAAGCGCGTTCCTGGGTATGACCGAACTTGCCGACACGCCCTTGTCCGCCGTCGCGCAGATGATGGGCATGGCGGTGGCCGGGCAGCCCCTGGCGCTGGCCGTGCTGGCCCTTGTGGCCATTGGCGGTTTCGCCCTGATCATCTCTCTGATGTCGCCTTATTTCCTGACATTGGCCACCAGCACCTTGACCGCCGCCGCCGGCCCGTCACGCAAGCGGCGGCGCAGGACCGGCGCGATCATTTTGCAGCCTCGTGGCCCTATCCTGGGGCTCGCCAACCGGGAATTGCTATTGATCCGGCGGGACCCGAACCTGCTGACACAGGTCATGTCCATCATGCTGCTGTGCCTGCCCGTCGTCCTGCCGACGATGCAGAAAGAGATGGTCGCCGGTGACGGCACCATTTTCGCAATACGCTGGCTGGGATTGCTCCCCGGCCTGGGTCTGCTGGCCGGCGCCATGACCTGGCTGGCCGTGGCGGCAGAAGATGCGCCCGCCCTGCTGGGCACCGCACCCGTCCGGCCACGGGATATCCTGCTGGGGCAGATCGTGGCGGCGGGCCTGCCCTCCATGGTTCTGCTGACAATGCTCAGCCTTTATGTCGGCATCACCAGCCCCTATCCGGCGGTGATGATGTGGCTCTGCGGCCTGCTCTCCATTCTGTGTTTCATCCTGCTGGACATGCGGCAGGCCCCCAGCAATGCCGGGCGAAGCGGCTTCCAGAAACGCTATCAAGGTGCTTACCTGCTGCTTTTCCTGGAAATGATGCTGGGTTTCGGCCTTTTCGGGCTGAGCGTTCTGCTGATCTGGGGCAGCCCGGTCTGGACCGTGCCGCTGCTGCTGGGCCTTCTGGCGGCGGCGGTGGGGCTGTTGCTGTTGCAAAAGCCGATGGTGCTGCGCCGGGCATAAAGGCCAGCCGTGGCCTGCGGAAATCGGACAGGAGGCCATGGGGGCGACCATGTCCGATTTCCGCGAGCGTGACAGCCGGGACCGTGCCAGGATCGGGCCATGGAAACGCTCGACCCCATCGTCTGTTACCGCGCCCTGCAAACCCGCGACCCACGGTTCGACGGGCGGCTTTATATCGGGGTCACCAGCACCGGAATCTATTGCCGGCCCATCTGCCCGGCCCGCACATCCAGGTTTGAGAATTGCCGCTTCTTTCCTTCTGCCGCTGCGGCAGCGGAAGCCGGATTCCGCCCCTGCCTGCGCTGCCGGCCGGAGACGGCACCCGGCAGCGGTGCCTGGCGCGGCACCTCCAATACCGTGCGGCGCGCCCTTTCCCTGATTGCGGAAGGGGCGCTTGACGGGGATGAGGGATCGCTGGAAACCCTGGCCGAGCGGGTAGGGGTGGGCAGCCGCCAGCTCCGCCGCCTGTTCCAGCAGCATATCGGCGCATCCCCGCTGGCCGTGGCGCAGACAAAGCGGGTTCTGTTCGCCAAGCACCTGATCCATGACACGATGATGCCGATGGCCGAGGTAGCGCTGGCGGCAGGTTTCAACAGCATTCGCCGCTTCAACGAGACGTTCCAGCAGCTTTACGGCCGCCCACCATCCGCTCTGCGCCAGCGGCGGGCGACCGGGGCAGAGATGACGGCGACAGCAGGGGTGGAACTGCTGTTGCGCTACCGCCGACCCTATGACTGGGCCGGGATGTTGGACAGTTTACGCCGTCAGGCCGACAGGGCAGAGACAGTGACGGACGGGTGTTATCACCGCCATTTGGTGCTCGATGGGGAAGCGGGCGACGTAACGGTCCGGCATGTGCCGGCGCGGGACAGTCTGGCCGCCACCATTACCTTTCCCCGGCTGCAATCCCTGCCCACCATTGTGGCCCGGCTGCGTAGGCGCCTGGACCTGGATGCCGATATGGAAATGATCGGCCAGCACCTGTCGCAGGATGCCACCCTGGCCCCCCTGCTTGCCACCCGACCGGGCCTGCGGGTGCCAGGCGGATGGGAGGGGGAGATCACCCCTGCCGCCTCCCCCACAATCACCCCGGACAGGCTGGCCGCGTGGCGCCCCTGGGATGCCTATGCGCTGGCCCTTCTGGAAGCAGGGGCGCAACCATAGCGTCCTAGCGCCAGCGTCTGCGGATCATCGCCTCTGCAGGATCAGCGCGTCCGGCACGGTCAGCGGGTCAACCATGGTCAGCACCAATCGGCGCTTGGCGCCACCCGGAATGGTCAGGCCAGATGCCTGCCGTATCCGACCCGCCATCACCCCATCGGCCCAGGCCCGGTCACCGGTTTGGCGGGGAATGGCGATGACCTGCATCGCTTTCCCGTCCAGCGCGACACCCAGGCGCAAGCCTTTATCCGGGTCCAGTGGGAAGGTGGGGATGAAATCGACCGACAGATCCCATTCGCCGGGCGGCAAGTCGATCTCATAGATCAGGCGCGGGCTATCGGCTGCATCCGGTGCGCGGGCTTTATCCAATGTGGGCATGATCGCCATGGCCCCCTTCCCCCGCCCCAGGCCGGGCACCAGGGTCCAGGCCGCATCGGATGCTGCCCGGCTGGTCGTGAAATCCTCCGCCTGGATGATAATGATGCCGGCATCCGGTACAGACGGCTGGCGCGGGCGGGGCGGCGGCGGGCTGTGCGCCGGCAGGGACAGGCCGGGGGCCGGCAGGATGGGCGGTGTCAGCCGATAGGACCGCCATTGGCCGTCGGCTGGTTCCTCCGCCATCATGCCGCGCCATTTGCCATCGGCGATTTCCTCGTTGTAGCGCCGCGTCAGGGCCTTCAACTGTTCATCCGCCGCGCGGGCCAGCTTGCCCCGGCGCCGCGCTTCCACGGGATCACTGTTGAACAACCGGTCATAGGCTTCGCCATGGAAGAAACGGCGATTGGCCAGGCCCGCTGCGCGCACCGGATATTCCACCAGTTGGAAAAACGCGTCCCGGCTGGCCGGGGTCAGGCGGGGCAACAGTCGCTCAACCCGATCGGATAAGCTTTCGAACGCCGCCAGACGCGCTTGTGCCGCCTCGATATCCAGGTCGCTGCGGCGGAACTTCTCACCCGGCAGCCACCATTGCAGATGCTCCGGCTTGCGCTCAAAATTCAGTTGGTGGTGGAGCGCCAGGATATCGGCGATCTCCGGCGCTAGATCAGCGCCGAATTCCCGTCCCGCCCAGGCCTGCAGGAAGCCCGGTGCCCCGCCAGCATGGCGGAAGGCATCCATATCCCATGCCATGGTCAGGAACAGGTCGATATTGGTTTCCGCTGGCTTGATATCACCGACATTGGCCACCCAGAGCTGGCGCGCGCCCAGATCATAGGCGCGGCCCATCTCCAACTCGATCAGGCCGGGCGGCACGGTGGAGAGCCACAGATGCGACAATGGCGCGCCCAGATAGGAGAGATGGTAGTAAATACCCGACCCGCCAGGGCGCTGCCGCTCAGCCGCCGACGGGAATTGCCGGATATAGCCGAAATTATCATCCGGCCAGACCAGGGTGACATCCGGCGGCAGGTCCAGACCGGCACGGTAAATCTCCAGCACCTCCTTATAGGGAGTGAAGACCTGGGGCACCTGCTCCACAGGACCGGGCACATGATCCTTCAGCATGGCCCGCTGGTCGGCAATGATCCGGTTCAACAGGGCGCGCCGTTCCTCCAGGCTGTCGGCACCGACAATGCCGCTATCATGGATGCCGCGCATGCCCAGCGTATAGATATTCTCATATCCCGCATTGGCCTGTACCCGCTGACGCCAGTACTCCTTCACCAGATCGGGATGGGTGGCATAGTTGAACTGGTCGGACGGGGCCGTCCATTCCCCCACATTGTTGCGCAGCATCGGCTCGGCATGGGACGATCCCATGATGATGGCATAGCGATCGGCCAGACGCGCATTGGCCGGGTCGGCATTGAAGGCCTGCGTCACTTCATGCATCGCCGGCCATAGCAGGTTGGCCCGCAGCCGCAGCAGCAGACCGAACATTTTTTCGTACGTCTTGGGCCCGATATCCCCGCGTTCGGGATCGAAATTATTGGCGGCCCAGGGATGCAGGCCCCAATCCTCATCATTGATGAAAATGCCACGATATTTCACCGAGGGCGGGCCGAGCCGGCGGGTGCCATCGGCCACATGCAGCGCATCGCGCTTGGGCGGCGGCACATCGGCCCACCAAACCCAGGGTGACACACCGATGGCGCGCGATAATTCATAAATACCGTAAGCCGTGCCACGCCGGTCACTGCCGACAATCACCAGCGCTTGCCGGATACCGGGCGCCGGATCGGTCACCGGCACGATGAGATAGCTTTCCCATGCCCCATGCAGGGAGGCCACATCCAGCCGCCCGGCGGCAACGAGCCGGTCAATGGCGGGGGAGCGGCCCAGCGTACCTACCCATATCTGGGTATCGGCCTTGGGCTGGGTTTCCGCCAGCACCGGGCGGCGACCGGTCACCGCCTCGATATCATCGGCCAGATAGGTGGCGGCAATCGCCACCACCGCATGGTCGCCGGGATCGTGGAAAATCGGCGCGGCCCGCCCATCCGCCACCAGCGGCAGGGAGCCTGCCGCCGGTCGATCCATCACCCAATCCGCCGGTCCAACACCAGCCGCAACCGGCCCCGCAAGCAAAACCCAGGACAAAAACAGCAGAAAGAACAGGCGCATACGGGTTTCCCGGACGAAGGACAGGACCAACTGGTCATGCCAAAGTCAGGGCATATGGCAGACCTGTCAAGCAACTGTACCTTGGGAAGCCACCACCGGGCGCAGGCCCAGCCAGCGCCGCGCCCGTGGCAGGGATCGCAGGACGACCCATTCCAACAAAGCCACCAGCAGCAGCGATGCCCCCAGCACTGGCAGGAACAGGGCGAAGAACAGCAGCAGGCCGGCCATCACCGCCGGACTGCCCTTGATGCGCAGCGGTGGCGGCGCGCCCAGCGCCCCCTGGGGCCGGCGTTTCCACCACATCACCACGCCACTGACCGACAGCAGCACCAGCCCCAGCGCCGCCAGCACGCCCAGTGCCTGATTGGCAGGGCCAAACAATTGCCCCTCATGCGCGGCAATGCCGATACCAACCGCCCGGTCGATAATATGACGGTCGGCAAAGCCCTCCTGCCGCAACACGGCACCGGTGGTGGCGTCCAGATCAGCGCCCACCCGTTCCGGCCGGTTTTGGGTCATGGACCGCACCGTCCAGGGCTTATCCTTACCGTTCGGGGGAGAGATAAGCACCGGGGCCGGCATGTTGAGCGTCATGGCCGTGGCGACGATATCGGTCAGGCTGACGGCACCGGCCATCATGTCGGCCCCGTCACCATGGTCGTGCCCTGCCATATCCGTGGCGCGGGTTGCTGCGCGGCTGGTCGTCCAGTCCTGGCCACCCACCGCTGCCGTCCCGGTAGCCTGACGCACGGCCTTGAAGCCGGCCCCCCAGACCGTGGCCCAGGGCAGGCCCGTCAACAGCAAGAACAAAGCGATGAAGGACAACCACATGCCCACCACGGCATGGATATCCCGCCAGAAGGTGCGGCTGCCGCCGCTGAAACGGGGGTAAAGCACCCCCGCCATCCCCTGCCCGCCGCGCGGCCACCAGAGGTAAAGCCCGCTGACGATCATGACGATACCCCAGCAGGCCGCCAGTTCCACCAGCAGCGATCCACGATCCCCCATCAGCAACTCGCCATGGATGGATTTGACCACCGCCATGAAGCGGTCTTCCTCCGCCACCTTGTTCAGGATGGCCAGCGTCTGCGGATGGACATAGACACGCCAGAGCGCGCCCTGCCCATCAGCCACCACCACCCGCACGGCACTGTCCGGTGCCGTAGGCAGGATATAGGATTTCAGCCGTCCCCCCGGCACGGCAGCAACGGCAGCAAGGGCCTGCGCATCCGCATCGGCCGGTTGGCTGGTGATGTGCAGCCCCTCATAAGGCCGGTCGATGAAAGCTTCCACCTGCGGCTTGAACAGGTAGAGCATGCCCGACAGCGACAGAAGGATGATGAAGGGCACGCAGAAAAGCCCGGCATAGAAATGCCAGCGCCAGATGGTGCGGTAATCCAGCCAGCCGGTCCGGGCCGGCGCTGCCTGCAGGGGGATGTCGCTCATCGCCTCAGCCCTTCCATTTCAGTTCGAGGGAGAATGTGCGCTGCGGATAGGGGTGGAAGACCCAGGCCTTGTCATTGCCGATATTGTCGACACCAAAGCTGAGCTGGGTCTGTTCCGTCACATCCCAGGACAGTTTCGCATCGAAAATCATGAATTCCGACACATAGCCATAGGTGTCACCGCGTTGGGTGCCCAGCAGATCGGTATTGGGCCGGGAGGCGTAGCGCCAGCCGGTGGAAAGCTGCCAATCCGGCGCGAAGCGATAGCGGGCATTGCCGTTCAGGCGCCAGTGCGGGATGCGGGGGAACTGCTCGCCTTCCGAGGCGGGGACGGCCCGGTTCTTCAGGGTCTTGGCGTCGATCCAGGCAGCATTGAAATCAATGTCCAGCCCGTCAAGCCCGACATCGAATGCCTCGATAATCGCCTCCACGCCCCATTGGCGCATCCGGTCGATATTCTTGAACGAGCTGGTGACGACGCCGAACTGGTTGAAGCCCTGCTGACTGAAAATCGCGTCATCCACCCGCTGATAGAACAGGGAGCCGGTGACCCGCACATCATCAAAGCTGTGACGCAGCATCAGGTTGGCATCGCGTGACTTTTCCGGCTTCAGGTTGGGATCGAAGCTGTTGGGATCAAACACGCCATTGCCGTCCAGCCGGCCCTGAAACAACTCCCCCACGGTGGGGAAGCGGGTGGCCGTGGCAAGTGATACCTGCGCCACCCAGTCGGGCGCCAGTTCCACCTGTGCACCCAGCGTCGGGTTGATGGCGCTGTCCTTGCGGTTATCGTAATTCTGGAAGACGGGCGCACCAGCCACCCGGTTGCCAAGCGAGCCGTCGAAAGCGCGCCATTGATCCACACGCACACCGCCGGTCAGTGTCCAGCGGTCGCTCACCTGCCAGGCATCGTCGATGAACAGGCCTACCTGCCGCGTCTTACCCGCCGTGGCGGTGGAGAATACAGGGTTGGCCCCGCTGCGCCAGTTGCTGACGTTGTTGATGGTCTGGTCAGTATAATAGAGGTTGGAATTGATGCCGACGGCCAGTTCATGGTCGCCCAGCGTACGCTCCAGCAGCAGGTCACCCGACCACCAGCCGGTATCACCGGCCCGCGTATCCGTGCCGGCCCCATCATTGATACCGTTGGTATAGCCGTTGGAACTGCGGGTGCGCTGCTTGTCGATGCTGAAATTGGACAGGTTCAGCGACAAATCCCAACCGGCCACGGGGCCGGACAGCTTCACGCCCGACAGGATCTCCCGCCGCTCATTCTTCGACAGATTGATGGTGGGCATGGTGTAGGGCACACCATCCACCAGCACGCGACCGCTATAGACCAGATTGCCGGCGCCATCGCGCAGATAGCTCTGCGGCGTGGTGCTGTCATAATCGGACAGCCAGACGGCGGCGATGCCGGTCACATTCCAGCCATCGCCAAAATCATAGCCCAGCCGGGCACGCACCTGATCCTGTGTCGTATCCTCCACCGTATAGGCACCGGCGATGGGGGTCTGGGTGATGAGGCCGGGATCGATCACCGCGCCGGTGACCGGGGTGCCCGTGGCTGCACCCGTGGCGCGGGTCAGTTGGTAGAATTGCTGGGGATGGCCATCATTTTCCAACCGGCGATAGGACAGACGCGCGCTCCACGGCCCATCCTTCTGCTTCCAACTGAAGCCGGCCTCACCGGTATAGCCCTGAAAATCCTTGTTGGTGCCATACTGCTTATAAGGCTGGATGAAATATTGCGCGGTGGCGAAGCTCTCCACCCCCTCTGCCGGCGGCTTGGTGGTGATGGAGATGATGCCGCCCATGGAATTGCCGGGATAGCGGGCGGAATAAGGACCATAGACCACATCGAACTGCTGCACTTCCCCCGACCCGATCACGCCCCATTTGGGCGGAAAAGCATAGGAATTGCCCAGGAAGTTGGAGATCAGGAACCCATCCACCATGACCAGCGCGCGGGCCGACTGGGTGGAACTGGTGCCACGGAAGCCGATAATGGCGTTGGAATCCCCGATATAGCGCTTACGCACGAAGAAATTCGGCGCGTATTTCATCAGGTCTTCGACATTCACGGCATTGATGGCGGCAAACTGCTCCTGACCCAAGGAGACGGAGAGGCCGCGCGGTTCGATGCTGATCGGGGCATCGCGCTGGCCGACGACAATCACCTCTGCGGCGGTGGTGACGGCGGCCACCTGGGTTGCCCCCTCATCGCCGAGGGCAGGCAGGGCAAAGCACAGGGTGGCGACGGAGGCAAGGCTCCGGGCGCGGAAAGAGGGAGATGACAAGGGGGAAACTCCGGCACCCACCGGCCGCTTTCAGGCGGCACCTGGTCATGGTGGGGATCAGTCAGGAACGGCGCCTGTCGCGCCCGCGATGATGGCAGGATGGGGAGGCGGCATCCGCCCCCAACCCGCAAGGATCACGCGAAAGCCGGCGGCGCCCTGGCGCCGGGAGGACGACAAAGAAGCAGAGAGGCGGGAAGAATATCCGCGCGCCGGACGCGGCCCACCCTGCGTGACAGCAGCAGGGGCAACAGCAATGCCACCAGCAGCAGAAGCGGCGCCACGGCTGCCATCAGGGCAAAGGCACACAGCCCCGGCTGATGGGTATCGACCGGGCCGGTGGCGTCCTTGGACCCCAGGCCATCGGCATGGCCATCAATGGTCTTCATCCCGCTGGCGGTACAGATCACCAGCCAGCCCTGCCCCTCATCCCCATTAATATTGGGCATGAAGCCACCAGGGATCAGCCCCCGCACCAGCAAAGCAAGCAGCACCAGCCAGGGCGCAAAGCCCCGCAGCCATGCGGCGATGCCGGAAAGGGTGCGATGGTGGATCATGCGCCGTTCTTGACGCAAGGCTTGTGGAACAGTCAAGCCCATATGGGCGCGGCAGATCGGCGCGCACCCTCTGTTGCCGGGAAACACCCATGTGTGACAGCCCATGGCAATAGAGCACGACCGTGCTATTTTAACCGGCGACCGTTTTCCCGAAGGTGGTTTCGATGTCCCAGCCTGTTTCCCGCTTCTATTTCGCCAACCGGCTGCGCCTGCATTATGTGGAATGGGGTCAGCCCGACCGGCCCACCCTGCTGCTGGTCCATGGCGGGCGCGACCATTGCCGGAGCTGGGACTGGGTGGTGCAGCATCTGGCCAATGATTTCCACATCCTGGCGCCCGATCTGCGCGGGCACGGTGATTCCGGCTGGGCCACCGGCAGCGGGTATACGCTGACCGATGTGGTGGGCGATCTGGTGCAGTTGCTGCGCCAGCGCGCCGGTGGACGTGCCTATGTCATGGGCCATTCCTTCGGCGGTGCGGGAACCATGATGCTGGCGGGCCTGTATCCGGAACTGGTGGAGCGGCTGGTTGTTGTGGAAGGGACATGGCAATGGTCGCAGCTTCAGCGCGGCATCGGCGTGCATGAACGGTTCCGCGAATGGGAAAAGACCGTGCATGAATTGTCCGCCCGCGCCCCGCGCAAATACCCCTCTCTGGACGAAGCCACGGCCCGGATGCAGGCGGAAAACCGCCGCCTGACGCTGGAGCAGGCCCATCACCTGACCCTGCATGGCATGCACCAGAACGAGGATGGCAGCTATAGCTGGAAGTTCGACAATTATGTGCGCGCACCCTATCCGCCCCAGATCGGGGTGGAGGAACTGACCTCCATCTGGTCATCCATCACCTGCCCCACATTACTGATCGGCGGCGGGCAGAGCTGGCTGCCGGCCGATGCCAATGAGGCGGCGCTTGGCCTGCTGCCGCAAGGGAAACTGGCCATGATCCCGGAAGCCGGCCATTGGCCCCATCATGATTTCCTGGCGGAATTTATCGACCATACCCGCCCCTTCCTGCTGGAGGGACGCTGAACGGGTACGCTCTCCCCAGGGCAGGGGCATGGACAGTGGTGGCGCCATAACCGGCAACAGGTCGGAACCGGTTATGGCAGGGGGCGTTACCCAGGCACGCCAACCGCACCATCGCCACAGACGCCAGGGGATACGCCATGCCCGACGATATCCGTATCAAGCCCTATGCAGGCCCGGCTGGGGGCTGGGGCTCCGTCCGGTCCCTGTTCCGCCACGCGCTGAAGCGCGACCAGCAGCCCGATGTGCTGAACCTGCTGCGCCATCAGAACAAACCGGATGGGTTCGCCTGCGTCAGTTGCGCCTGGGCCAAGCCGGCCGATCCCCACCCGGCTGAATTTTGTGAGAACGGGGCCAAAGCCACCTTTCATGAACATATGGCCGCCCGCGCCAATCCCGACTTTTTCGCCCAGCATACGGTGACGGAAATGCGGGGCTGGGCTGATTACGACCTGGAAGCCGCCGGGCGGCTGACCAGCCCGATGCGCTTCAACCCAGCCACCGACCGATACGAGCCGGTAAGCTGGACCGACGCCTTCGCCGAGATCGGGCGCGAGCTGGCGGCGATCCGGGCGGTCGATCCCAAGCGGACGGTCTTTTATGCCTCCGGTCGGGCCTCGCTGGAAACATCCTATATGTACCAGCTTATGGCCCGGCTTTACGGCAATAACAACCTGCCGGACAGTTCCAACATGTGCCACGAAAGTACATCCGTGGCTTTGCCGGAAAGTATCGGCGTCTCTGTCGGCACGGTGCGCCTGTCCGATTTCGAGGAAACGGACGCAATCTTCTTCTTCGGCCAGAATGTGGGCTCAAACAGTCCGCGCATGCTGCACCCTTTACAGGGCGCTTCCAAGCGCGGGGCTGCCATCGTCGCCTTCAACCCGCTGCGGGAGCGGGGGCTGGAACGGTTCACCAACCCGCAAAATCCGGTGCAGATGTTGACCGGTGGGGAAACCCAGATCAGCGGGCAATATCATCAGGTCCGGGCCGGTGGTGATATTGCTGCCATCGCCGGTATCGCCAAGGCGCTGCTGGAAGCGGACGACAAGGCAAGGGCGGCAGGGGCGGCAACCCTGCTGGATGATGACTTCATCACCAGCCACACACATGGTTTCACTGAATTTGCCGGATATCTGCGCCGCCTGGACTGGCCGGCGCTGGAAGCGGAATCCGGCCTGACCCGCGCGGCCTTGGAACAGGCTGCGGTGACCTATGGCAGCGCCAAGGCGGTCATCGGCATCTATGGCATGGGGCTGACCCAGCACAAGCTGGGGGTCGATACCGTGCAGATGCTGGTCAACCTGCTGCTGATGCGGGGCAATATCGGTCGGCCCGGTGCCGGCATCTGCCCGGTGCGCGGCCATTCCAACGTGCAGGGACAGCGCACGGTGGGCATCGCCGATAATCCAGATCTGGTGCCACTGGACCGGCTGGCCGCGCTTTACCAGTTCCAGCCGCCGCGGGAAAAGGGCCTGACCACGGTGGAAGCCTGCGAAGGCATCATCAAGGGAACCGTCGCTGCGTTCATCGGGCTGGGCGGCAATTTCCTGCGCGCGGTGCCGGAAACCCAGTTGATGGAACAGGCATGGCCGCAGATGCGCCTGACGGTGCAGATTGCCACCACGCTGAACCGCAGCCATCTGTTCAATGGCAAGGTGGCCTATCTTCTGCCCTGCCTGGGCCGGACGGAAATTGATGAACAGCGCACCGGACGGCAAATCGTGACGGTGGAGGACAGCACGTCATGCTTCCACGCGTCCCGCGGGTTCGCCCGGCCCGCCAGCGCCGATCTTCTGTCGGAACCCCGCATCGTGGCGGAGATCGCCAAGGCCAGCCTGCCCCCCAACCCCAACGTCCCCTGGGACGGGTGGGCCGATGATTACAGCCTTGTTCGCGATGCCATGGCCGCCACCTGGCCCGACCTTTTCGCTAACTTCAATGCAAGGCTGGGGGAGCCGGGCGGGATTGAGAAGCCCCTGCCGGCACGGGAGCGTCAATGGCACACCAATACCGGCAAGGCGAATTTCAAGCTGCCGAAAGCCTTGTCCGCCAGCTTTGCCGCGGATGTGCCGGGCGCGCTGCGCCTGATCACCCTGCGCAGCAACGACCAGTTCAACACCACCATCTATGGCTATCGCGACCGGTTCCGGGGGATTGAGGGCACTCGGATGGTGGTGTTGCTGAACCGGGACGATATGGCCCGGCTGGGCGTGACGGAAGGGCAGGACGTGACGCTGGAAACCATGGCCGATGACGGGGTGGAACGCCGCGTCGCAGGCCTGCGCGTCGTGCCGTATGAGATACCGGCCGGCTGCTGCGCCGCCTATTATCCGGAATGCAATCCCTTGATCCCGCTTTGGCAGCACGCAGAAAAAAGCAAGGTGCCCGCCGCAAAATCCGTCCCGGTCCGGTTGGTCGTAGCGGGGAAAAGTTGAGCCGGTATAACAAGCTGGTGGTGTGGCGCCTGTGGCAGGCTTCGGCTAAGATGGTCGTGATGGGCATCAGGCCATCGCGACCATCTCCGGTAGCTCTCAAAGAAAAATCATGACAACAGCGGACGCCCGCAAACTCTACCAGCATGTGGCCAATGCCATCTCGGCTTCCATCGAGTCCGGCACTTACAAATCCGGCCAGCGTCTGCCATCCGAACGTGATCTGGCAGAAAAATTCAATGTTTCCCGGCCGACGGTACGTGAAGCGATGATCGCGCTGGAAATCCGCGGGCTGGTGGAGGCGCGGCACGGGTCCGGCATCTATGTCACGGGCGCCGCGCCGGAGGGAGCCGCACCGGACCTTGATATCGGGGCCTTTGAGCTGACAGAGGCCCGGCGTCTGTTTGAAGGGGAAGCTGCCGCCCTTGCCGCCACGACCATCACGGATGAGGAACTGGACGAGTTGGACCGGATCATCCAGGAAATGGCGTTGGAAAACCGGGAAAATGTGATGGGCGAACATGCGGACCGGCGTTTCCACGTCGCCTTGGCCCGCTCCACGCGCAACAGCGCCATCGTCATGGTGGTGGAGGCGCTGTGGGATGTCCGTCACAAGTCACCCCTGTGCCGGAACATGCTGGAACGGTCCCGTCAGTTTGGCGTGCGGCCCGCTATTGATGAGCATCGCGATGTCGTGGAGGCCCTGCGGTCCCGCGATCCCCGCAGGGCCCGTGCCGCCATGCAAAACCATCTCGGGACCGTGATCGAAAATCTGCTGAAAGCAACCGAGCTTGAGGCCGTCCAGCGCGCCCAGTCGGAAATTGCGGCCAAGCGGAATGAGATCGCCCGGCGCACCGCGCTGTAAGCACCGATCACGCCCTGTCGCGGCATCGTCCCGGCGTGACGACCGCATTATTCCATTATATAATTCATTTTCCCATTATTCGAGATTCAGGAACGAAGATGACCCCTGCCCCCCTGCAAACCCTGGTCCGTACGGCCAAGGATACCCCCGGCGTGCCGGTCACCATCGTGGATTTCAATGCCGGTTTCCTGCCGCGCTTCTTCAGCTTTGCGGCGGAAAAGGCCCGGGGCCGTTATTCTTTCTGCCTGATCAGCCCGCTGGGTCGGGTGGTTCTGTCCTATTCCGATCCCTGCACCGTCCTGACTGCCGACCGTACAGCCTTCGCCAAAGCCAATACGGCGGTGCAGATCGGGTACGGGTCGGATATCTGGTCGGCCAATTTCAACCCGCAAATGTCCGGCATGCCCGGCTTGTGCGCCTATAAAGGCTCCCGCGCCCTGCTGGTGCCGGCCGAACCCCGCCCACTTTATCTTGGCTGCATCGGTGTTTCCAGCGGGGCCGCCGGCGATGATGACCCGCTATGCCAGCAATTTGCCGATTTCATCCTGGAAGAAGCGGCACGCGAGCCCCGCGCCGTGATGGCACTGGCCTGATCCTGTTTACAAAAAAAGGGCGGCAGTCGCGAACTGCCGCCCCCATCACTCCGATGTACCGAACCGGGGCCGCCGTCAGACGGCCCCGGTTAGAATTACCCTCAATCCAGCTTGAACCGGACGCCCGCCATGATACGGCGAGAACCCGTGCTGTAGGTGAAGGGCAGGTTCTTATATTGCAGATACTGGCTGGGATCGCTCTCGGTCAGGTTCAGCCCTTCCAGCGTCACACCGATCTGATCGGTGATCTGGTAGGCCAACTGCGCATCAAGCTGGCCGTAAGAGCGGTTCCAGATGCCAAGGGTGCGGTTGGCCGGCCCATCGCTGAAACCGAAATTCCCTGCGAAGGACTTGCTGCGCCACGTATAGGACAGGCGCGCCTCAAACCCGAAATCCTCGTAATAGACCTGGGTGTTGAAGGCGTGCTTGGAGACACCCGGAATGGGCAACCCGTCAGCAAAATCATTGGCGGTCGGCGACTTGCTGTCGGAATAGGTGTAGTTGGCGTTGAAGCCGACACCCCAATCGAACGCATATTGGGCTGACAGTTCGAAGCCCTTGATACGCCCGCCTTCACCATTGACCGGCCGCTGGATCGGCACGTCACGCCCACCTGCCTGATCCATGACGAATTCCGGGCTGGTCTCCGTGGTGATGAAGCTGTCCACTTCCTTCCAGAAGCCGACGGCAGACACAAGGCCCTGGCGACCGAAATAATATTCATAGCCAAGGTCGAACTGGGACGCGCGGAACGGGTCAAGGTCGGGATTACCGGACGAACCGTTGGTCGCCTCGAACAGGTTGGTCGTGGGGTTGCGGGTGAAGTCCACCCGGAAACCACGGCCCAGATCGAACAGGTTCTGACGTGCCACGACGCGGGAAGCGGCGAAGCGCACCTTCTGTCCTTCATCCAGGTCGAACACCATGTTCAGGCTGGGCAGGATGTCGGTATAGCTGCGTTTATTGGCGATGGTTTCGCTGTCCCGCAGCACGCCATTCCAGCTATCGGTGCCCAGATAGACCGGGTCAGGATCGGTGGCGCGGTTCTGGTACACGGTCAGGCTGGTATGGATCAGGCGGGCACCGACATTGATGTGATAGCCATCGCCCGGATCACCGATATCGGCCATCATGTAACCGGAATGGGTTTCCTCCTTCACCCGGAAGCTTTCCAGCGGTTCAGCATAGAAGGCGAACGGGGTGTCCGGATAAAGCGCCTGGATCCAGGCGGCGCCATTCTTCATCTGGCTGCGATCCTGGACCAGGACCTTGCCGCCCTGCACATTGCCGGCGGAGAAATTATTGATTTCTTCCACACGGCCCGGCGCATTGGTGAAGGTCTGGAACGGCGTGATCAGCGGCGGGGAATTGCCGAAGCGGTTATCGCAGGCGCGCGGAATACCCGGCGTACCGGCCGGCAATTCGCAGGACTTGTAACCGATGGCACCATCCTGGAAATAGCCGTAGGGCGTCCATTTCTGCCCATATTTCGTGCCATCCAGTTCGCCCTTGCCGGAATAATCGGCCAGATAGCGACCACGGACATAATCCACATCGCGGGAGGCGAAGCGGTAGCCGCCGCTCAGCGTAACATTACCAGCCGAGATGAAGTCCGGATCATATTCGCCATCAGCGCGCAGCGAGTAATTCTCCAGATCGGCATTCTCCCCGAAAACCCAATGCGACTTGAAGAAGCCATAGGCCGGGTTGGTGAACAGGTCGGGCGTGCTGCCAAGGCCAAAGTTGGGCAGCTTGCCGTTACCGTTGTCATAAGTGAACAGGTAGCTGGCCGGCGCCGCCGGATTGGCCGGCTGATGACTGAAGCCTGTCGGGCTAGTCGGATCAGCAGTCGGCACCGAATATTGGGTGTAACGCACATCATTATTGGCGCTGGTGCTGTCCATCGAGGCCTTGGCATAGGCGCCGCGCACCGAACCGCGGAAGTTGCCGCCATCATCATATTTCAGCCGCAGGCCGAAATTATCCGCCTTCACCTCGGCATTCTGAACATAAGAGATGGCTTCGGCGGAATTCGCCCGCATCGTGCCGCTCAACAGCACGCCATTGCCATCAATTTGATAAGGCTTGCTGGTATCCAGGCCGGGGCTTTCCACCGCGAAGGGGAATTTCAGCGATGCCTCGGACGTCAGGATTTCCGATTCAGAATGGAACCAGTCACCCGACAGTTCCATGGCATCGTTAAGCTGGATGGCACCGCTCAAGGAACCGCCGATCCGTTCGCGGGTCTGGTCGCGGTCGGTGGCGTAGCGATATTCCGGCGCATAGTAATTCTGGGTGACGGTCGCTTTGTCACCGCGTTCGGCAAAGCGCCAGTTACCGCGATTCTGCCCGCCCAGAACGTCGGTATGGATATTCTGCTTGTCGTAGGAGAAGGTGCCGATCAAGGCAGCCTTGTCATTCCAGTTATAGCCGGCAGCGACCGCCCCCAGGGGCTTCCATCCGCCATCGGCACCACCGGATTTGGCACCACGGACGTTGCCCGCCAGCGTCATGCCTTGTGCCAGCGACAGGGCATTGCGTGTCTTCAGGTTGATGATGCCGCCCAGACCGCCTTCCAGCAGGCGTGGGTTGGGTGACTTATAGACATCAACACCGCCCAGCAGTTCCGACGGCACGCCTTCCAGACTGTCGGTATTGCGCTCCTGCCCTTCCCCAAGGGTGAAGACTTCAAGACCGGTCAGGAAAATCTCGTCATTCAGCAGGGTGACATTCTGGTCCAGGCCGCGGATACGGACCTTGGTGCCCTGGCCGTTATTACGATCAATCTGCACACCGGACAGACGCTGCAGGCTTTCTGCAATGTTCTGGTCCGGGAACTTGCCCATATCCTCGGCAGTGATGGATTCGATGATCTCGTTGGAGTTGCGCTTCACCTGCAGCGCATCCGCCAGGGATGCACGGAAGCCGGTGACGATGATCTCCTCCATCTGCACATCCTTGGAGGCTTCCTGCGCGGAAACCACAGCCGGCATCCCCACCAGCGCGATGGTTGCAACAGAGCGTAGATAGACTCCGAGTCTGCTTTTCTCAGGCATCTCTTCTCCCTCCCAGGAAATATTCGCTTTTCGATTTTGGTGCGGTCATGCCGCTTCCTATTACCTGCTTCATTCCCGACATGGCGTCAACTGAAATTGACATCGCTGTCAATTTTTTCCGATTTTTGATTTCCTAATCGAATGATCGCTGTTACAAGGTCCATGTCCGCTTCTGGCTCTGTCTGACCGACCGATTATTCATCGGTACGGGCGCCCTTTCTCACCCTTCATCAAAGAAATCATTTTCCGACCCGCAAAGGGTACTTGTGCGTTGCGATCTCGCAAATGCGAGAAATATCTGGGGTATTTTCCCGGCGCGACTGGGGGCTTGGGGCGTTGACAGACGAGACAGGCAATGTCATCTCTGTGACAACGATGTCAGATATCGGCCATAACAGGCCGCAAAAGTAGGGAGGAAAACTCGGTGACTGCACGGCGATCCATGGGCGCGCTGCGCCTGCTCGGCTCCATCAGCATAGTGGCCCTGACCTGTGGCGGCATCCATGCCAGCACAGCCATTGCCCAGGAAGGTGCAGCCCCAGCCGCCATTCTGCATCCCGAGAAATGGCCGCGACCGGCCACCCAGCGCCTGATCGACCCGGCGGTTGAAAAGCGCGTGGATGCGCTTTTGAAGCAGCTCTCCGTAGAGGAGAAGGTCGGCCAGGTCATTCAGGGCGATATCGGCACCATCACCCCGGAGGATCTGCGCAAATATCCGCTTGGCTCCATCCTGGCTGGTGGCAATTCAGGCCCCAACGGGGATGACCGCGCGCCGCCAAAGGAATGGCTGGATCTTGCTGACGCCTTCTATCGCGTGTCGCTGGAAAAGCGGCCCGGTCACACGCCTATTCCTGTCCTGTTCGGCATCGACGCCGTGCATGGCCACGGCAATATCGGGTCGGCAACCATCTTCCCGCATAACATCGCCCTTGGCGCCACCCATGATCCGGAATTGCTGCGCCGCATCGGTGAAGTGACGGCCGTGGAAATGGCCGCAACCGGTATCGACTGGACCTTCGCGCCTGCCCTGTCCGTGGTTCGCGATGATCGCTGGGGCCGCACCTATGAGGGCTTCTCCGAGGATCCGGAGATCGTGGCCGCCTATTCCGCCGCCATTGTGGAAGGCGTGCAGGGCAAGTTTGGCAGCAAGGATTTTATGGCGCCTGGCCGAATCGTCGCCAGCGCCAAGCACTTCCTGGCCGATGGCGGCACCGATCAGGGGCGTGATCAGGGCGATGCCCGCATCTCTGAAGATGAGCTGATCCGCATCCATAATGCTGGCTACCCCCCTGCCATCGATGCCGGCGTTCTGACCGTCATGGCCTCCTTCAGTTCCTGGCAGGGCATCAAGCACCATGGCCACAAGCAGTTGCTGACCGACGTGCTGAAGGGGCAGATGGGCTTCAATGGCTTCATCGTCGGCGACTGGAACGCGCATGATCAGGTGCCGGGCTGCACCAAGTTCAACTGCCCCACCTCGCTGATTGCGGGGCTGGACATGTATATGGCCGCCGATAGCTGGAAGCAGCTTTACGAGAATACGCTGGCCCAGGTGAAGGATGGCACCATCCCGATGGCGCGCCTGGATGATGCGGTGCGCCGCATCCTGCGCGTCAAGGTTCTGGCCGGGCTGTTCGAAAAGCCGGCGCCCAAGGACCGGCCCGGTCTGCCGGGTCTGGAAACGCTCGGCAGCCCCGAACATCGCGCCGTCGGTCGGGAAGCCGTGCGCAAGTCACTGGTTCTGCTGAAGAATGACAAGGGCACCCTGCCTCTGTCCCCCAAGGCCCGCGTGCTGGTTGCTGGCGATGGGGCCGATAATATCGGCAAACAGTCCGGCGGCTGGACCATCTCCTGGCAGGGCACCGGCAATCGGAATGACGAGTTCCCGGGCGCCACCTCCATCCTGGGCGGCATCCGCGACGCCGTGGCCGACGCCGGCGGCAGCGTGGAGTTTGACGTTGCCGGCCAGTACAAGACCAAGCCCGATGTCGCCATTGTCGTCTTCGGCGAGGAACCCTATGCCGAGTTCCAGGGCGACGTGGAAACGCTGGAATATCAGCCGGATCAGAAGCAGGATCTCGCTCTGCTGAAGAAGCTGAAGGACCAGGGCATCCCGGTCGTGGCGGTCTTCCTGTCCGGTCGACCCATGTGGGTCAACCCGGAACTGAACGCCTCCGATGCCTTTGTCGCCGCCTGGCTGCCGGGAACCGAGGGTGGCGGCGTTGCCGATGTGCTGTTCACGGACAAGGCCGGCAAGGTTCAGCATGATTTCGCCGGCAAGCTCTCCTACTCCTGGCCGCGTACAGCCGCGCAGACCACCGTCAACCGGGGTGATGCCGATTACAATCCGCTCTTCGCCTATGGTTATGGCCTTACCTACAAGGATAAGTCCAAGGTCGGCACCTTGCCGGAGGAATCTGGCGTCCCGGCAGAGGCCCGGCAGAATGCGGGCATCTATTTCCGGGCTGGCCGCGCTGCGGCTCCCTGGTCGCTTTCTCTGATGGATGAGAAGGGCGACCTTCGCGTCACCACCACCAGCGCGGACAGCCCCGGCCAGGTGATGACCCTGCGCTCCGTGGATGTCGCCGCCCAGGAAGATGCCAAGCAGTTGACCTGGAAGGGCAACGGCCGCGGCACGCTGGCCATTACCGGTCGGGCGACCGACCTGTCCCGGCAATCCAATGGCGATGTCACCATCGCCCTGCGCTATCGCCTGGATGCCGCACCAACAGCCCCAGTGATAATGGGGATGGCCTGTGGCCCCGACTGTACGGCAACGCTGGATATCACCGACACCCTGAAAAAGGCGACGGTCGGCGCCTGGTCGGTGGTGAAGATTCCCTTGAAATGCTTCGCTGCCGCAGGCGCGAAGATGGACAGGATTGAAGCACCGGTCGCCCTCAGCACCACGGGCAAGATGACCGTCACCTTCACTGACATCAAGCTGGACGCCAATCCGGCCAACGCCGTCTGTCCGGCTGGCTGATTCCCCGCCGGAAGACCCGCCGCCCCATTCTCCTCATGGTGGGGTCGAGCGGCTTCTCACCCCCACTCCTGGCCACCCCCGGCAACGGGCGGTGGCCCTTTCTTTGCGCTATACCAGCCCCGTGCTGTCAGGGGCGGCGGTTCACCATCGCAACACCCGCCAGCGCAAGGCCGCCGCCCAGTAGCGTTGTCCAGCCCGGCACCTCCCCCACCAGGGGCACCGCCGCCAGCGATGCCACAACCGGCACCAGGTAAAGAAAATTCGCCGCCCGCGCGGCGCCGAAATGGCCCAGCACGATAGCCCAGGCACCGTACCCGATGGCTGCCGGCAACAGGGCCAGAAACAGCAGTGCCGCCTGCACCCGCCGCTCCGCTGTCATGGCCTGAGCCACCCCGTCAGGCAGCCATGGCAGAAGCCACAGGGCGCCGAACAGCAAGGTGATGGCGGAGGCATTCAAGGCCCCATGGCGGCGCACGAGGGGGCGCTGCAGCACGAAATAGGAGGCAGTCGTGAAAGCCGCCCCCAGGACCAGCATCGCGCCACTGCCAAAACGCAGCCCACCGGGCTGGCCGGTCGCGATAACGCCTACCCCTGTCATGCTGAGCGCCATGCCGGCCCAGGCCAGGGCACGGAATCGCTCTTTCAGGAACAGCACCGCCAGGATCACGGTGATAACCGGTGCCACGTTGGCGATGAAGCTGGCCGCCCCTGCGGCCACCGTCTGCTGTCCGGAATTCAACAAGATATTATAGAGCGCGATCCCCAAGCCACCGCAGACGGCAAAACGGAGAAGATCGGCCCGGGACGGCAGGGGCGGACGCCGAATCGCCAACCACCCTATCGCGACCAGGGCGGCAAGGGCGAAACGGGCAGATGCCAGCGGCAGGGGGGCCATGCCATCCAGCGCAACCCGGATCGCCGGGAACGCCAGGCCCCAGCTCCCCACCGTAATCATGACGGCGATCAAAGCCACCGGCGTAAAGAGCGATGGCACGTCAGGGACGGAACCGGGGCGGGAATCGGGCATAAAATGTTCCAGAATGGGACCAGCAAGAAGACCAGCAGGAGCCGGTAAAGAAAAAGGCCGCCCGGTTCTCACCGGACGGCCTCCATTCTAACCCGAAAAGCCGGCCCTTACGCGCCGGGGGCGGCTTCACTCCGCCGTTCGGAATAGATGTAGAGCGGCTTGGCGCGCCCCTCCACCACTTCCTTGTTGATGACGATCTCTTCCACGCCCTGCAGGCCGGGCAGATCATACATCGGATCAAGCAAGATGGTTTCCATGATGGAGCGAAGACCGCGTGCACCGGTCTTGCGTTCAATCGCCTTGCGGGCGATGGAGCGCAGGGCCTCCTCATGGACAGACAGCTTCACGTCTTCCATCTCGAACAGGCGCTGATACTGCTTCACCAGCGCGTTCTTGGGCTTGGCCAGGATTTCGATCAGCGCATCTTCATCCAGATCATGCAGCGTCGCCAGCACCGGCAGACGACCGACAAATTCCGGGATCAGACCGAACTTCAGCAGATCTTCCGGCTCGACTTCCCGCAGGATATCGCCCGTCCGGCGTTCATCCGGGCCGCGCACATCGGCACCGAAGCCGATGGAGGTGCCCTTGCCACGGGTGGCGATGATCTTTTCCAGACCCGCGAAAGCGCCGCCGCAGATGAACAGGATGTTCGTCGTATCCACCTGCAGGAATTCCTGCTGCGGATGCTTGCGCCCACCCTGCGGCGGCACGGAGGCGACCGTGCCTTCCATGATCTTCAGCAGGGCCTGCTGCACACCTTCGCCCGACACGTCACGGGTAATGGACGGGTTGTCGGATTTGCGGCTGATCTTGTCCACTTCGTCGATATAGACGATGCCGCGCTGCGCCCGCTCGACATTATAGTCGGCAGCCTGCAGCAGCTTCAGGATGATGTTCTCCACATCCTCGCCCACATAACCGGCTTCGGTCAGCGTGGTGGCATCGGCCATGGTGAAGGGCACATCGATGATGCGGGCCAAGGTCTGCGCCAGCAGCGTCTTGCCCGAACCGGTCGGCCCGACCAGCAGGATGTTGGACTTGGCCAGTTCCACGTCATTGTGCTTCGCACCGTGGTTCAGCCGCTTGTAATGGTTATGAACTGCCACTGACAGCACGCGCTTGGCATGCTCCTGCCCGATGACATAGTCATCCAGCACCGTACTGATATCGCGCGGAGTCGGTACCCCATCACGGGACTTCACCAGCGTGGTCTTATTTTCCTCGCGGATGATGTCCATGCACAGCTCGACGCATTCATCGCAGATGAACACGGTGGGGCCGGCAATGAGCTTGCGCACCTCGTGCTGGCTCTTCCCGCAGAAGGAGCAGTAGAGGGTATTCTTGCTGTCGCCGCCGGTCGACTTGGTCATATGGGCTCCGTACATCACCGGATGGTGCGTGGCCCGGAACCCGGCTTGGTCCCAACCCGCGCACCCGGAATGCCCTGACGGGCATCCCACTGGAACGGGCGGTTGCGATACCGGGCCGGCGTGCCGCCCCAAGGGGCCTGCCGGTCCTTCTCACGCGCGCCCTTACCTGCCTACCACGGCAGGCCGGGACGCACCGCCCTGCCTGCCTATTCAACAACACGTAAAGCGACAGGATCAATACATACTTATGCCCTGCCGCGCGTTGGTCACGCCGAAACAGCCATCAGGCCGCCCCCGACAGACCACCGGGACGATGCTCAATCACTTCATCAATCAGACCAAAGGTCTTGGCCTCGGCCGGACTCATGAAATTGTCACGTTCCACGGCCTTTTCAATCACGTCCAGCGCTTGGCCGGTATGATACTGGAAAATCTCGTTCAGGCGCTGACGCATCCGCAGGATTTCCTGCGCCTGAATCTCGATATCCGCTGCCTGCCCCTGGGCCCCGCCAGAGGGCTGATGGATCATGATTCGGCTGTTCGGCAGGGCGAACCGCTTGCCGGCGGCACCGCCGGACAGCAACAGCGCCCCCATGCTGGCCGCCTGACCCATGCAAATCGTCTGCACGGGGCAGCGGATATATTGCATCGTGTCATAAATGGCGAGGCCAGCCGTCACATAGCCGCCGGGGGAATTAATGTAGAAGGAGATTTCCTTGTCGGGATTCTCCGCCTCAAGGAACAGAAGCTGGGAACAGATCAGGCTGGAAACGGCATCATTGACACCGCCAACCAGGAAAATGATCCGCTCCTTAAGGAGGCGGGAATAGATGTCGTAGGCGCGCTCTCCCCGATTGGTCTGTTCGACCACCATGGGAACCAACGCGTTCATCTGCGGATCGATCATGATTCCTGCCTTGTTCCTTCACGAGACCGTGGGAGCCAGATATAGGCTCCCACGTCTCAAATCAAAGGGGGGGAAGCCGATCAGGCGGCCGCCACGCCCTCTTCCTCTTCATCGGGGTCACGCATCAGGTCTTCGACCGACACGGTGACCTCGTTCACCTTAACGCTTCCGAGGATGAAGTCGACAACCTTGTCTTCGTAAATCGGCGCGCGGAGGCTTTCGACCGCCTGCGGGTTCTTACGGAAGAAGTCGAAGACCTGCTGTTCCTGGCCCGGATAACGACGAACCTCGTCGATCATGGCCTTGTTCAGCTCTTCACGGCTGACGGTCACATTGTTGCGGCGACCGATTTCGGACAGCAGCAGACCCAGGCGGACGCGACGCACCGCGATGTCGCGATACTCGGCCTTCAGGGCCTCTTCATCCTTGTCCTTGTCTTCCTCAGCAGCGCCATCACGGGCCAGCTCGTCCTGCAGGCGCTTCCAGATCTGCTCGAATTCGATATCGACCATGCCGGCCGGCACCTCGAAATCATGCAGCTCAGCCAGCTTGTCCAGCAGGGCGCGCTTGGCGCGCAGACGGGACGTGGTGGCATATTCTTCGCCGATACGCTCGGTCAGGGCCGTCTTCAGGGCTTCCAGATCGTCGAAACCGAAGCTCTTGGCCAGATCGTCGTTCAGCTCCGCATCCTTGGCGGCGCGGATTTCATGGACCTTCACCTCGAACACGGCATCCTTACCGGCCAGCTCGGCGGCATGATACTCGGTCGGGAAGGTAACCTTCACGGTCACGTCGCTGCCGGCCTTGGTGCCGACCAGCTGGTCCTCGAAGCCGGGGATGAAGGAGTTGGAGCCCAGCTCCAGCTCATGGCCTTCGCCCTTCATGCCGGGACGCTTCTCGCCGTCGACAGAACCGTCGAAGTCGATCAGCAGGATGTCGCCGGACACAGCGGCGCGATCCTCTTCCACCTTCTCGGTGGTGCGGCGCCCCTTGGACAGGCGGCCCAGGCTCTCGGAAACGGCTTCATCGCTCACAGCGGCAACCGGCTTCTCGATCTCGACGCCGGACAGGTCGGCCGGCTCGAATTCGGGCAGCAGTTCGACGCTGATCTTCAGGGCCAGATCGGCGCCGGCGTCGAAGCTCTCAACCTCGACCTTCGGCTGCAGGGCCGGGCGCAGGTTATTGTCCGCAACCACCTGCTGGGCCGCGTCATTGACAGCGGCTTCCAGCACTTCGCCCATGACCGACTGGCCATAGCGCTGCTTCAGGATCGGCATCGGGACCTTGCCCGGACGGAAGCCCGGCATCTTCACGGTCTTGCCGACCTCGGTCAGCCGGGTCTGCACCCGCGATTCGATATCCTGGGCCGTGAGGACGACCTTGAAGTCGCGGCGGAGGCCTTCAGCGCTGGTCTCGGTGATCTGCATGGGACGAAATGCCTGTCTTCTTGCTGTGCGCGCCTGCCCGATGGACCGGACCGACGCTCCCGCGACCTTTCCCGGCGAACCGGGACGCCGCGGTGGGTTGCGGGTCAAAACCAAAAACTCAAATGGTGCGGGCGAAGGGACTTGAACCCCCACGTCTTTCGACACCGGAACCTAAATCCGGCGCGTCTACCATTCCGCCACGCCCGCCCAACGGGAAGACCAGGGGCCGCCCGCGGGAGCGCACCGTATAGCAAGGGATATCAGCCGCGCCAAGCGCGATATCGCATGTGGCGACACCTATGGCGCCGCGAATTCGCAACCCTGCGGCCCGGTATAGCCGGCCGCTGCCGGTGGATGGTTCATGCAGGTGTGGATTACGCTTTTCCAACAGCCACGCAAAAGCGCATCGCCGCAGCACCATTGGCGCTGCGGCGATGTCATCCCAGTATGATCGCCAATCATTCCGTTAGCGGAACAAGGCTTGCTGCGTGTCAGTTTGGGACCGGAAGCCCGAACAGGCGGGTAAAGCTCTCCACGGTCAATGTACGCAGGTCACCCCGCGCGGTTTCATGACGCCCGCGAGAGGGACCATCAATCATGTCGTTGCGGGCGATGTAGCGGACGTGGGGCACAGGAAACCCATCTTCCGTTACCGCAACGACACGGGCCGTTTCGACAGAATGGAAGATGTTCCGCTGATAAACATCACCAGGAACCGGCGCTGTCATCGGTTTGGAACGCCTGAACAACGACACACTCATCGTACTCGCCCCCCTCTATCGTGCTTCCCGCCACGTCGCGCCACCCCCGCCGGAAGGGATAGGCTGCGATAACGAAAGGTTAATATATTCATATAGGGCTCTGCAATGCGGGGGGCCCGATTCTTTTACTTTCTTATTACCAATGGTTTAGCTTCAATTTTATGTAGTTTTCGTCCCATCCGGATTCGGGGGCCGATCCTTCGGGACTGAATGCTTTTCCAGCTTTTTCCGTCACCGGAACAACCACCAAAAAGAAAAGAAATTCAGTTTCTTAAATGCAACACCCACCCTTGTCACACGCGGGAATGGCAGGATAAGGCGTCAAACGGGCGCCTTTAGCCTCATGAAAGGGTGGCACTTTTCAGTTGTCGCAAAATGGCCGGGATCTGCTCTGGCAGATCGTCGGCAATCAGCCCCGGCCCGGCCCTATGCCCCGACTCGCCATGAATCCAGGCCGCCGCAGCAGCCGCTTCAAAGGTCGGCATTCCCTGGGCCAGAAGACCGGCGATCAGCCCCGATAGCACATCTCCGCTGCCCGCGGTCGCCAGATCAGGGGGAGCATTCTCATTAATGACCACCCGTCCGTCCGGATGGGCAATCACCGTATCTGGCCCTTTCAGCAGCAATACCGCTCCGGCCTGACGCGCCGCTGCCTGGGCGCGGGCAAGCCGTCCCCCCGGCAGGTCGCCGAAGAGGCGTCGGAATTCCCCTTCATGCGGGGTCAAAACCCAGTCTGTGGACAGACCCGCATCGCATAGCGTCTCAAGCCTTCCAGCAAAGACAGAGAATATGTCTGCATCCAGCACGCCCCGTCGCCCTGCCGCCAACGCGGCAAGGGTCGATTCTCTCAAGATGTCAGCCGCGGAACCCTCCGTTCCCGCCCCAGGCCCCAGCAGCAGCGCATTGCGACGCGGATCGCTCAGCAGGTTCCGGAAATCGGACCCGGTTTCAACCGGGATGACAATCAAGCTGGCGAGTGCCAGGCTATAGACAAGGCTGGCCGCCGGCTCACAGGCCAGGGTCACAAGCCCGGCCCCAATGCGCAAAGCGGAGCGTGCGGCCAAGCGGCCCGCACCCGTCATGTGCGCGCCCCCCAGCATTAATAAATGTCCGCGCCCATATTTGTGTCCATCCAGGCGCGGCCAGGGGAAAAGATGCTGCCATACTTCCGGACCATTGGCCCAATGTGTCAGGCCAAGACCAGCCACCAGTGATTCCGGAATGCCGATATCGGCGATATCAACCCGGCCGCACAAGGCACGGCCCGGCAGCAGCAGATGGCCGGGCTTACGCCGGACGAAACTGATGGTCCGGGTAGCGGGAGCAGCAGCGCCCCGGACGGTCCCGTCATCGCCATTCACCCCAGAGGGTATATCGACTGCCAGAATGAGCCGCCCCGACGCGGCCATGGCGTTGACCAGGTCCAGCGCCGTTCCCGCTAGGTCACGGTTCAACCCAGCACCGAACAAGGCATCTATAATAAGGATGTCATCTGCAATCAGGTCGGGATGGGCCTGCAGCACAGGGCCGGTCCAAGCGGCGGCGGCCCAGGCGGCATCGCCGCGCAATTCTTCCCGCTTGCCCAGCAATCCAACCCGAACTGACCAACCCTGTTCAGCCAGCAGGCGCGCAGCGACGAATCCGTCGCCACCATTATTGCCAGGACCGCAGAGGACCAGGATCGACCCGTCGCCCGCTGCCTTTGCCATCTGGCGGGCGGCTTCTGCTACCGCAGCACCGGCACGCGCCATCAGAACGGTGCCGTCGATACCCGCCATCATCGCCGCGCGATCAGCGGCATAGCTCTGCGCAACGGTCAGCAACGCCATAGGACTGCCCCCCTTCCATCCATGACAGGAATAGGCCAGTTCCACAGGAACGGACAATTGAAAGCATGGGGTAAAGGCCAACAGGGGCCCATAAACGACAAAACGGCGAAACCAGGATTTCCTGGTCGCCGTGTCGGGCAAAACAACTTATATTCCTAAGCAGGAAAACCTGGGGCGATGGACGGGACTCGAACCCGCGACCACTCGGACCACAACCGAGAGCTCTACCAACTGAGCTACCACCGCCGCCGGGAGCCGCTATATGCCCCAGGTGGCCCTGATGCGTCAAGCGCTGGTTTTGTCTTTTTTATCTTTTTTTCCTGACAGCCTTAACGGCGAAATAACGGGCACCAAACGCCCATGAGCCGGGCGTTTAGCATGGTTAATGCACAAAAATCACCGTCACTGATTAAAAAACGACCTACAATTTGCCTGTTTTTTGATCAATTGAACTTTTGCACCGGCTGTAGAGCCCTTGAACGCAGGCTCTTTGGAACTGGCATGGGGCGTGCTTACAGGCATTATTGCGCTGGTTCGGCCTTACCGGTCGGGCTGGCGCCGAAATTTGGAGCTCCGGGACTGAGATGAAGAAAATCGAAGCCATCATCAAGCCCTTCAAGCTGGACGAGGTGAAGGAAGCCCTCCACGAAGTCGGTATCAAAGGCATCACCGTAACCGAAGCCAAGGGTTTCGGTCGCCAGAAGGGCCATACCGAGCTTTATCGTGGCGCGGAATATGTCGTCGATTTCCTGCCGAAGGTGAAGATCGAGATCGTGATGGACGACACCCTGGTCGACCGCGCGATTGAGGCGATCCAGCAGGCTGCCCATACGGGCCGTATCGGCGACGGCAAAATCTTCGTCACCCCGGTGGAGGAAGTGATCCGCATCCGTACCGGTGAACGGGGCTCCGACGCCATTTAAGGGCACCCGCCTGCGGCCCCTGCGCACATATCTGCGCATCGGTCATGGGCTTTAGAAAATTATCTTCCAAAGCGGCGGGGGTTGGGGTAACGCCCTTCATCGGGCGCGATACGACCCACCGTCTCGCATCACAGCGACAAACCTCAAACCACGGAAGCAGAGGCTATGTCTGATTTGGCCAAGTTCTTCGACCTGATCAAGGAAAACGACGTCAAGTATGTCGATTTCCGCTTCACCGATATCAAGGGGAAGGTCCATCACGTTTCCCAGCACCTGTCCACGGTGGACGAGGATCTGCTGACCGACGGCGTGATGTTCGACGGGTCGTCCATCGCTGGCTGGAAGGCCATCAACGAGTCGGACATGACCCTCATGCCCGACCTGTCGACCGCCGTCATGGACCCGTTCTCGGCCCAGCCGCTGCTGACCGTACTGTGCGACGTGCTGGAGCCGTCGACCGGCCTGCCCTACAAGCGCGACCCGCGTTCCATCGCCAAGGCCGCTGAAAAGTACATGGCCTCTGCCGGTATCGGCGATGTCGCCTATTTCGGCCCGGAAGCCGAGTTCTTCGTGTTCGACGACGTCAAGTTCGAAGTCTCGATGAACAAGGTGATGTACGAGTTCGACAGCGAGGAAGGCCCGTACAATTCCGCCAAGTCCTATGAAGGCGGCAATATGGGCCACCGTCCGGGCGTCAAGGGCGGCTACTTCCCGGTTGGTCCGGTCGACAGCGCCCAGGATCTGCGCGCCGAGATGCTGACCGTTCTGGGCGAGATGGGCGTGGAAGTCGAAAAGCACCACCACGAAGTGGCTGCTTCCCAGCATGAGCTGGGCGTGAAGTTCGGCACGCTGGTCAAGATGGCCGACGGCATGCAGTTGTTTAAGTATGTCGTGCACAATGTTGCCCACCAGTACGGCAAGACGGCAACCTTCATGCCGAAGCCGGTGTTCGGTGACAATGGGTCGGGCATGCACTGCCACCAGTCCATCTGGAAGGACGGCAAGCCGCTGTTCGCCGGCAATGGCTATGCCGACCTGTCGGAAACCGCCCTGTTCTATATCGGCGGCATCATCAAGCACGCCCGTGCGCTGAACGCCTTCACCAACCCGCTGACCAACAGCTACAAGCGTCTGGTTCCGGGTTATGAGGCTCCGGTGCTGCTGGCTTACTCCAGCCGCAACCGTTCCGCTTCCTGCCGTATCCCGCACGTGTCCAGCCCGAAGGGCAAGCGCGTCGAGGTCCGCTTCCCCGATCCGGGTGCAAACCCGTACCTGGCTTTCGCCGCCATGCTGATGGCCGGTCTGGATGGTATCCAGAACAAGATCCATCCGGGCGAGGCGATGGACAAGAACCTGTATGATCTGCCGCCGGAAGAGCTGAAGGAAATCCCGACCGTCTGCCGCAGCCTGCGCGAAGCGCTGGAAAGCCTGTCGGCCGACCGTGAGTTCCTGAAGAAGGGTGACGTGTTCACCGACGACATGATCGACGCTTTCATCGATCTAAAGATGGAAGAAGTGCTGGCGTTCGAAACCTCGCCGCACCCGATCGAATACAAGATGTACTACAGCGTCTGATGTGGCCGGCCCCGGCAACGGGGCCGATCCTCGCAGCCGATGTTCAGGAGAACCCCGCCGGTCCGCCGGCGGGGTTTTTCTTTGCCGGAATTTCTGGTGGCCATGTCGGCCCGCCGCGTCCCCCTTCGTCTTCCAGGCGACCCGACAAAAGTCGGCCTGGACGCGACAAGGAAACCGGCAATGAAATTCATGATCCTGTTGAAGGCCACCGCAGAAACAGAAGCCGGCATCATGCCGGACGAAAAGCTGCTGACGGAGATGACCGCCTATAATGAGGCCCTGGTGCAGGCTGGCGTGCTGCTGGGCGGCGAAGGGCTGCACCCGACATCCGCCGGGGTGAAGGTGCTGTTCGACGGCGCTTCCCGCGAATTGGTGGCGGGGCCTTTTGCCGCTGCACCGGGAACACTCATTGCCGGCTTCTGGATATTTGAGACACCATCGCTGGAAGAAGCGGTCCGCTGGGTCAAGCGCTGCCCGAACCCGACCGGCCAACGGGCGGAGATCGAAATCCGTCGCATCTTCACCCTGGAGGATTTCGGCGACGCGATGAGCCCAGACCTTCGGGAAAGGGAAAAGGCGATGGAAGCCGAAATTGCCGGGCATCGCGGATAGGCTGAGCCAAAGGCCAGGGTGCCGGGGGTTCCGCCTGACGGACCGATCGTCTAGAGCCGTGTGCGTTTAATCGGAAACGCACACGGCTCTAAGCCCTTGTTCAGCGAGCAGATTCACGCTCCAAAGCGATTCCGCTTTTCCGCGATCTGCTCTAGGGTATGCAGAATTCCTGTACCCAAGGTCGACCATGCGCCCTGCCCTGCCCCTGTTCTTTACCATCGCCCTGTCACTGGCCGCCGCCTTGCCCGCAGCGGCTCAGCAGGCCGAGGCGAAGGAAGCAGCGCGCAATGCCAACTGCCAGCCCGGCAAACTGGACGTGCTGAAGCAGGTCACCGGGCGGATGGCCGAAACGGTTTACAAGGTCACCTGCACCGGCCAGAAAGCGGCTGATGGCAAGGAAGTCTTCGTCGTCATCCAATGCCGCGACCGGATCTGTGTCGCAATGTGACCTCACCCGCCCTATGGGGGATCGCGGAGTAAACGCTCCAGCACGGCCCGGAAGGGCGGCGGCAAGTCGGTGGGCCGTCGCGTCACCCGATCCACATAGACATGGGTGAAATGGCCGGCTGCCGCCGCCTGCCCTTCCCCCTGGCGGAAAATGCCAACAGTATAATGGACACTGCTGGTGCCGATGCGGCTGACGGCGATCCCCACCTCCAGCCGATCCGGGAACGCGACCGGGGCGAAATAGCGGCATCCCGTTTCCACCACCAGGCCGATCACCGGCCCGGCATGGATGTCCAGCACCCCATTGGCGATGAGATAGCCATTCACCGCCGTATCGAAATAGGAATAGTAGGTGACGTTATTGACATGACCATAAAGGTCATTGTCCATCCATCGCGTCTCCAGCGCCGTGAAATGGCGGTACTGATCGCGCCCTGGCGCTGGCTCCCGTGCCATGTCCCCTCCCCTACCCGTTCGTCAGCAGAATAAAGCCACGCTTTGCATCGCGGACGCCACCTGGACGCCTTTGCTGTTCCAGATGCCCATGGACTGGCTGCTGCCCCCCAGGCGGGCATAATGGGCGGTGGAGCGCAACAGCCACCAGCCATCCTCCGTCACCGGCGGTTCCGGAGCGAAATTCAGGGTCCAGTTGATGGAGCTTGCCGGCCCCGGTCGTGTCGCCAACAGCAGCGATGCCGGCGGCAGAGCGTCTCCTGTGGCCAGCAGAACCACGTAAGGGTCGAGCGCCGCCGTCTGCTCCCGCAGACGTATCCAGAAAAGCAAATCCGCTTCCCTGCTGGCAGGACGGCCCGGCTGGGCCAGAAAATAATCGAAATTGCCCGTGAAAGCCGGGGGCTCCACCGGGGCCACCAGGGGTTCAACACCGGGTGCCAAGCCTGGCACCAGCGGGGGCCCGCTGAAATCAACCGATGAGGGCTGGGTCTTCATGAAGACGAACAGGGCATGCAGGCCAACAGCCCCTTCATGGGACAGAATGTCCGCCTGCACGAAGGTGGCATTGCGGCCTTGTCGCAGGACACGGGCCTCCACCCGGATGTCACCGGCCAAGGGCCCCACAAAGCCGATCTGCGCCGACCGCAGCGGCGGCAGATCAGGAACAGTCCGCAACGCTGCTTCCAAAGCCAGGGCGGCTGTCAAACCGCCATACCCGGTACGCCCCTGCATCCAGTTGGACGGTATGGTCGCAGTCCAGCCACCGGCCGCTGCCGGAGCCATGGCGCCCACCACCTGCTCCAAGGACATTGCCTGTTGCATCATTCCTCCACCTCGCGCCGCCCTTCCTGATCGGGCATGGTCTTATATAGTGCGCGCGCCCTTCGTATCACTAACATCTACCCCTGTTGACACTAAACAACTGTCTTTGTTGACGTATTGTCAACCCCGTCCTATGGTGGGGTTTATCGAGATCAGCAGCGGGGAGAATCCCATGAACGGGCCGGCTTTGCGCGCGGCGCGGGAGGCGCGGGGCGACACGCAACAGGCCTTTGCCGAATGGCTGAATGCCAAGTTGGGTCGTCGCTACGACAAGGGCCGCGTTTCCAGGTGGGAGGGCGGCACGGAAAAGATCCCCCAGGCGGTGGCGGATCTGGTCGGATCGCCGGCAATGCGCCAGCGCGACCGCGCCACCATCATTGCGATATCCAACCAGAAAGGCGGTGTGGGCAAGACCAGTGCCGCCGTGAATATCGCCGCCGCCCTGGCCGCCCTGGGCCAGCGCGTGTTGCTGGTGGATGCCGACCCCCAGGCCAGCGCCACCGTGCATCTGGGTATTTCCCAGGCCGAAGCCTCCGATGCCGGGCGCACGACCTATCATGTCATGCTGAAGGACCAGCCGGTTACCAATGCCGTGGTGCCGGTATGCGACGGCCGTTTCCATCTGCTGCCCTCCACCATCCTGCTCTCCGCGGCGGAGACGGAGTTGATGGCAGAGCCGATGGGCACGCTGGTGCTGCGGGAAAGGCTGGCCTCTGTCGCCCGCGCCTATGATTACATCCTGCTGGATTGCCCGCCGCATCTGGGCATGATGACATTGAATGCCCTGGCCGCCGCCACCGGCGTGCTGATCCCGGTGCAGACGGAAATGCTGGCCATGATGGGTGTGCCGCTGCTGCTGGACACCATTGCCAAGGTGCGCCGGCGCGGCAATCCCGATCTGGCCATCATTGGCATCCTGCCCACCATGTTCACCGCCCGCCACACCCAGGACCGGGCCACCCTGGCCGATCTGACGGAGCGGTTTGGCGGGTCACTGCGCATCTTCTCCGCCGTGCCCCGTTCCACCATCTTCCCGCAATCGGTCGCGGCGGCACAGCCAACCGTGGATGTCGCCCCCGACCCCAGCATCGTCGCCCCCTTCCGCGAGGTGGCGCAGTCCCTGCTCCAGGCCGACCTGACGGAGGAAGCCGATGTCGCGTAAGCTCGCCCGCAGCAACCCGGCCCTGGCCCCGGCCACGCCCCTGGTCCCGCGCGATAGCGGTTTGAACAAGCTGTTCGGCACCTCAGTCGATTTTCCGGAACTGGTGGAACTGGATCTGGATCAGGTCCACCCCAACCCGGACCAGCCCCGCCGCCATTTCGATGCCGTCGCCCTGCAGGAGCTGGCGGACAGCATCCGCCATAATGGTCTGTTGCAGCCCATCCTGGTCCGCCGCCGGGCAGAAGGCGGCTATCTGATCGCGGCTGGTGAGCGGCGCTGGCGCGCCCATGGCCTGTTGGGGAAAGCCACCATCTTCGCCGTCGTCACCAAGGGCGATATCGAGGAAGTGGCCCTGGTCGAAAACCTCCAGCGTCGTGACCTGGATGCGGTGGAAACCGCCCAGGCCCTGGCCCGGCTGGGGGAGCGGCACAATTATGCGCAGGAGCAGTTGGCCGCCATTGTCGGCCTGTCCAAGTCGGAAGTGTCCCGCCTGCTGGCCCTGCGCGCCTTGCCCGACCGGGTGCTGACCGAATATGCCGACCTGCGCGACCGGGTGACCAAAAGCCACCTGTTCTTGCTGGTGGACACCGATGCGGCGGCCGACCGGCTGGCCCTGTGGGAAAGGATAAAGGCCGGCGCCACGATCAAGGAACTACGCGCGGTCCGTAAACCGGCCCCCACCAAGGCCGCTGCCAGCCCGGTGTTGCAGGCGGCGACCAAATTGGGACGGTCGCTGGACGGGCTGGCGCGTCGGTCCGGTCGGCTAGCCGACGAGGAGCTTCAGTGTTTGAAAACGCTGAGGGACCGGATCAACAAGCTGCTAGATAGCTGATTGCGACATCGCAAAGCGATCCTTACTGCTTGGGGGCGAGACTCCCTTAACGATAAAAAAGGCCGCCGGTTATCCGGTGGCCTTTTTCACGTGCCAGTACAGCTGGTCAATGCCGCTCAGGCTTTGCGTCGGGCCCGGGGTGACTGGAACTCCACTTCTGTGATGCTGCCGGAGGTCAGGGTGGAGAGAACGAGCCGTACCGTCGCTTCGTGGCTGCGATGGGCCGTATCGGCGGTTGCGGCATGCCCTGCCCGCAGGATCAGGCGACGGGCGCCCCTGGGCGTTTCCTCGATCCCCACCACCTCCAGATCACGCAGCAGCGGCGTTGGCAGGTTGCGCTGGCTCAGCGCATGGCGGGCAGCAGCCCAGAGCGCTTCCGCATCATCAGCATCAGGCAGAGGCGGCGGTAGGCTGGCCGCCGGGGCGGGCACGTCCACATTCTCCACCACCGTCAGGCGTCGTGCCCGGCGGCCTACACTATGGCGTTCACGCTCCAGGAAGGTTTCGGCTGCCTCTTCCTCTTCCTTGGCGTGGAAATCCAGGGTCACCTCTTCAATCTTGCGGCCGCGGCGCTTGAACTTCTCCTCCGGCATTTCCACGCGGAACGGGGCAAGCTGGTTCACCTCCGCCATGGCGCGGTCGATGGTGCGGGTACGCAGGATACCGAAATCCTTGTAAGCCCCCTCCGGCACATTCAGCAGCTTGCGCAGTGTCTCGATATCCAGCGTCAGGGACGGATGATCCATCTGATAGCGCTGCATGCCGATTTCATAGAGCTTCAGCGCATAGGTGCTGGTGACCTTGACCATCGCCGGCCCGGACAGGCGGGCCCAGAGCTGGGAGGAGCGCTGCAGCTCCAGGAACGCATCAGTGAACTGGAAATGGATATCCGCGCTGTCGATCTCCACCTCATCCTCGGGCCGGACATAGGAGGACAGGATGCGCAGTTCCGCACGGCTGCGGCGTCCGCGGAAAGGACCGATGACAACCAGACTGCTCTCATAAATCTCTTTCAGCGCATCAAAGATCCGCTCATTGCCCTTGTGATTGCCGCGCACCACCTTCTTGGGCAGGCGATAGAGCTTGTTGGCAAAGTTCTGGCTGCCGGCCAGATGGATCATGAAATTCAGCATCTTCTGCGCTGGCAGGGACAGGCGTGACCCATTGGCGGGGTAGGAATAAACCGCCTCTGCCGCCTTGATCAGATGCTTGTAGCCGTCGCGTTCAAACGTCGCGGCGGCAACCCGCGCCGTATGCCCCATCTGATCCAGGGCTGGCAGATTGTCGCCAATGCCCGTGCTGGCCTCCAGATCGATCACCACACCCGTTTCCGCCAGAGACGGGGTATAAGGGACGATGGATTGCATGGCGGCCGCCACGATCGGGTTGCCGCCCACGTCGTCATCAAGGACCGCGCCCTTTTGCGCCGGGGCGGCGGCGGTCTTGCGGCGTGATGGTGGCATGGCTCTCCCCTGGATCGATGGTCCAAACTATGTCCATCCTTACCCGGATTGCAAGTAAGGAAAGGACTGTCTGTGCATGCTTACCGGGTGGGGGAAAGACTTACGCCCTGGGGCGTAGGGGAACTGCCCCCGTCATGTAGGGATAGCAGCCCCCGGCCCGTAAGGAATATCCGCGAAAACCCCAGCATTTCTGCGGCTCTTGGCTTCCCTGAATCTTTTACAAGAATCCTGAACAAATAAACCGACCTTGTTTTGTGAGATTTATGTCCTTCCCGGCCCTCATTGCAGCCCTGGAAAGCGCCGAAACGGGGAGTTGCGACTCGTAAAACAGGATTCCTTACCTGTTGGGGGCTTTGTCCGGATTCGGGCTGGCTTTTCATATCCTTACGGTTTGGGGGAGCGGTTAGAAGCCCAGGCTGAGAACTCAGTCCCCCACGGCGTAAGGATTCCCCCAGCAGGTAAGGGTTTTGCTGAAAGCCGGGCTCATCAAAGACTTGAGACATAAAGCGGGGTCCAGTCTTTCTGCCTTCTTCCGCGCCCCCAGATGTAAGGAAAAGGGCGGGTGATCGATGCAGCCAGCGCCGCCCCCAAACGGTAAGGAAAGCGGCCACCCTTACGGGTGGGGGGCGTGGCGCCCGATTCCCTTACCCCTTGGGGGAGAAGGAGGCATCTACGCCGCTGTTAAGCTCCTGAAAACACAGCAGCAGATATGAAAGCGCCCCCGGTAGGGGGCTATCCTTACAGTGTGGGGGGATGGGAATCGTCGTAATTCCTTACAAGAAGGGGGCCGAAGCCCTCGCTTCCGCCCCCTTTGCCCCAAGCAGTAAGGATTGAATCAGCTTGCAGCGCGGGATGCTTCATGCAAGCGGACGACAGATGCCTGTGGCCCCATCGGCCCTTCTTCCCGGGCTGGTGTGACCTGCACCAGGGCACCCACTTCCAACCGGTCAAACTGGTTATCCCCAACCACGGCCCGACTGAAATAGAGGTCGGTACCGCCGACCATCTCCACGAATCCGTAATCCTGATCGGGGAAAAGCCGGACGACGCGACCGGTATCGGGCGCTGATTCGTGGTGCTTCACGATGCCCTTCTCAATGCGGGACGCCTGCTCAAGCTGTCGCTGTATCGCTTCGAACACCCGGTTGACCACCAGCGTGTGGTCCATTTTGGCGTCGTGCCGCTCCTCGCTGTCCTTGGCCACGATGGTATTGTGGTTCGGGATATTCACCTCCACTGACAGAGCCAGGGGCAGTTTGCCGCTCTCTGCGCTGCGGTGGGGTATATGCACGACCACGCGGCAACTGATGATCGACCCATGGAACCGTTCCAGCCGTTCCACACGGCTGCGGATCAACTCCTCCAGATAGGGGGAACTGTCCATGTCCTTGAAGACGATCTGCAATGGCGATTCCATCGCTGCATCCTTTCCGGCTGTGGCAAGGGCCGTCGGCGGTGCGGGCGGTGCCGCGACCGGCGGCTCCAGGCGATGTAAGATGAACCCCGCAGGACAGGTCGGGGTTCCATGGGTGATGCGCTCTCAACGTTATGAGCATCGACTTAGTTGCGAACGATTATCATTATCTGTAAGGTGCTTTCGGGCTTCCGGTTGATCTTATTCCGAGGACATGACGATGGAGATGTCGGCTCCCTTCCGCCGCACCCGCACTGCAATTGCCCCCGACATGCCATTCGTGGCATTGACGCCGTCAGCCCGGCTGGCGCTGTGGGGCTTGCGGTATTGGGCAACCTGCGCCCGGAATGGTCGGTGCCCGGCCCTGTTGATGCGGGATGTCTATCAGTCGGCGGGTGTGGTCGATGCAGCGGCCAGCATCGATGCACTGATGCGGATATTCCTTCGCGCCTCCCGGCGAACCCCTTGCTTTGGTTGCCCGGCCTGCAGCACCATTACCGATGATGAGGCGCTGCTGCTGCAGGCGCTTTGCCATTTACAGCAGGGGGATGGCTTTGCGGCGGAGCCGCTGCTGGCCTCCTGGCTGTCGCCCATGGCGGCCGAGATCGCCGCCCCAGCCATGGAAGGGCTGGCTTGCCTGTTGTCACGGGCTGGCTATCTGCTCCTCTCCGATCATGTCCCTGAGTCACGCCCTGCCCGTCATCTGCACTGATAGAGACCTGCGACAACAGGGGGGTGGACAGGCTGCCCCTGCCATGGCATCGCAAGGGGATGAAAGCGGCGACGGCAACAGGCACACGGACGATCAGGACGGTTGCAGCGTTGCTGCTGCTGGCCCTATGGGTACGTGCGGCCATCCCTGTCGGCTATATGCCGGTGCCATCGGTTGATCGCGATGGATGGCTGTCTTTTGGCTTCTGCGGCGCCCGCCTTGGCAAGCCGCTGCCGGCCAAGCTGGCGTTCAGCCATGGTGGTGAAGCCTGTCTTTTTGCACCAGCATCCGCGCTGGTGCCGTTGGACGGGACCGGCATTCCCACGCCGCATTCCCTTTTTATTCTGGTCGCGCAAGTGCTGTGGGCCCCTCTTCTGGTCGCCCCGGCGGCGTTGAGGTTGCCCCCGGCCAGGGGGCCTCCGCTGGCGGTGACGTACCCCTTGCTGCGTTAACGACCATGAATGAAAAGAGATAAGGATCAATCGCCATGAAGTTCTTCGCCAAGCATCTGGCTTTCGCTTCCCTTGCCAGCCTGATGATGATGGGCATGGCCCATGCCGCCGATGGCGTCTCAGTCAGCGAGCCGTTTGCCCGCGCCACTGCGCCCTCGGCCAAGGCGGGTGCAGCTTTCCTGACGCTCTCCATCGCCAGCGGTGAGGATAAGCTGCTGTCCGTCGCCAGCCCGGTGGCGGAGAAGGTGGAACTGCATAACCACATCATGGAAGACGGGATCGCCCGCATGCGCGCGGTGGATGCCATTCCTGTGGTTGCCGGCACACCCACGGCTTTGAAGCCGGGCGGGCTGCACATCATGCTGATCGGCCTGAAGCAGCAGTTAAAGGAAGGCGATACCGTCCCGCTGACCCTGCGTTTTGAGAAGGCAGGCGATGTGGTTGTTGCCGTTCCGGTCAAAGGTGCCGGTGTGCGTCCCGGTGGTGATGACCATTCCGGCCATGGTCATGGTCACAGCCACTGATCGGGGGACGGTATGAAACGTCCTTTCCTGTTGGGTATCGCTGCCCTGGCGGCGGCTTTGGCCCTGCTGGCAGGCACTGTGCTGTTGACGGAACAGATGCGTCCCGGCAGCAGCACGGCCGATGGCGGCAGCGGACGCGCCGACATTGGCGGCCCCTTCACCCTGACCGACCATACCGGCGCCCCAGTGACGGAAGCCGCCCTGCAAGGCCAGGTCAGTCTGGTGTATTTCGGCTATAGTTTCTGTCCCGATATCTGCCCGACCGACCTGCAGGTGATCGGCGAGACCCTGGATCTGGTGCAGGACGACCTGCCCGAAGCGCAGGGCCTGTTCATCACTGTTGATCCGGAGCGTGATACCCAAGCGCAACTGGCGGGCTATGTCAGCCTGTTCCACCCCCATATCCGGGGCCTGACCGGCACGCCGGAACAGGTGGCCGCCGCTGCCAAGGTCTATCGCGCCTATTACAAGAAGGTCTCCGCGGAGGAGGCCGGGTCCAGTGACTATCTGATGGACCATTCGGCCTTCATCTATCTGTTCGACCGGCAGGGACAGTTTGTCCGTGTCTTCGGGCATGGGGCCGAAGCCGCCGCCATCGCAGAGGCGATGCGGGCGCTGAAATGAAGCGAACCGGCACCTGGGCAACCCGGTGCCGGTTACCCTTCCCTTACGGCAATTTCAGGCCGCTGACCACGCTGGCCATCACCTCCACCAACTGGCGGCGTGGGAAGGTGTTGCGGAAGGCCAGCCGCACGGTACGACCAGCCAGACCCGGCGCCAGCGGCCGCACGATGGTTCCCGGCACAGGCGCCCTGCCCGCCACGGCCAAGGCCGGCGCCAGGGTGCAGCCATAGCCGGCCGCGACCATATTCAAGAGCATCTCCAGACTGGTGGCGCGGAAATCGGCCCTGGGGTCGGATTGCTGATGGCAGACAGACAATGTCTGGTCCCGCAGGCAATGCCCGTCCGCCAATACCAGCACATCCGCCTTGGCCAGTTGGCCATCGCTGATCGCCGTCTCCTGAGCCAGCGCATGCTGTTCCGGCAGGACCATCAGGAATGGTTCCTCAAACAGCAGGAACGTGTCGATATCATCCCCATCCGGCACTGTGGCAATCAACGCCACATCCAGTTCATGCCGGCGCAGACGCGACAGCAACTGGTCGGTCACATCCTCCCACAGCACCAGATCCAGCGCGGGGCAGCGTTGGCGCAAAGGGTTCAGAATGCGCGGCATCAGATAAGGCCCCAGCGTCGGGATGACCCCAAGGCGTAAGGAACCGGCCAGCGGGTCCCGCCATCCCTGTGCCAGCCGGACGATGGCATCGGCCTGGGCCACAGCGGCGCGGGCCAGCGGCACAATTTGTTCTGCCGCTGGTGTCATCTGCACGGATTTGTTCGTCCGCTCGAACAGGGTGGTGCCCAGCATCTCCTCCAGCTTGCGGATTTGTCCGCTCAATGTCGGCTGGCTGACATGGCAAGCCTCTGCGGCATTGCCGAAATGAAGGTGATCGGCGACGGCGATCAGATAGCGCAAATCACGCAAATTCATCGGACGGGGCAGCCTTTGGTGCGGGATCATACATAGGGGCTGCCTATGAATATGATCAGATCATTCAATTTTACCAGGGGTGATCGCGGGCATAATGTCTGGCTATCGAGCGGCGCACCCCGCACCGCTCCCCGAAATTCCAGCCTGCAAGACCAGGGAGACCCCCATGACCCGCATGACGACGACCGCCGGCGCCCCCATCCCCGATAACCAGAACAGCCTGACCGCTGGCCCCCGCGGGCCCGTTCTGCTCCAGGATTATCAGCTTATCGAGAAGCTGGCCCATCAGAACCGGGAGCGTATTCCTGAGCGTGTCGTGCATGCCAAGGGTTGGGGCGCTTTCGGCACCCTGACCGTCACCAACGATATTTCCCGCTATACCCGCGCCAAGCTGTTTGCCGAGGTGGGCAAGAAGACCGATCTGCTGATCCGCTTCTCTACCGTTGCCGGTGAACTGGGTGCTGCCGATGCCGAGCGCGATGTGCGCGGCTTCGCCGTCAAGTTCTATACGGAGGAAGGCAATTGGGATGTGGTCGGCAACAACACGCCGGTCTTCTTCATCCGCGACCCGCTGAAGTTCCCCGATTTCATCCGGACACAGAAGCGTCACCCCCGCACCAACCTGCGCAGCGGCACGGCGATGTGGGATTTCTGGTCTTTGTCGCCGGAAAGCCTGCATCAGATCACGACGCTGTTCAGTGATCGCGGCATCCCCGTCAGCCCGCGCTTCATGAATGGCTATGGCAGCCACACCTACAGCTTCTGGAATGATCAGGGTGAGCGCTTCTGGGTGAAGTTCCACTTCAAGACCCAGCAGGGCCACAAGACGATGACGAATGCGGAATCAGAGTCCGTCATCGCCAAAACCCGCGAAAGCTATCAGGAGGATCTGTTCGGCGCCATTGAGCACGGCGATTTCCCGCGCTGGACCCTGATGGTTCAGATCATGCCGGAACTGGATGCCGACAAGACCGCCTATAACCCGTTCGACCTGACCAAAGTATGGCCGCACGCGGATTACCCTTTGATCGAGGTTGGCACGGTGGAGCTGAACCGCAACGCGGACAATTACTTCGCTGAGATCGAGCAGGCGGCCTTCAGCCCGTCCAACATCGTCCCCGGTATCGGCTTCAGCCCGGACAAGATGCTGCAGGCCCGCATCTTCGCCTATGCCGATGCGCATCGCTATCGCCTGGGCACCCATTACGAGGCCCTGCCCGTCAACGCGCCGAAATGCCCGATGCATCATTATCACAAGGACGGAGCGATGCGCTTCTTCCAGAATGATACCGGCAACCCGAACGTCTATTACGAGCCGAACAGCTTTGGCGGCCCGACGCAGGACCCGAGTGTGGCGGAACCGCCGCTGCGCATCACGGGGGATGCCGCCCGCTATAACCACCGGGAAGGCAATGACGATTACAGCCAGCCCCGCGCCCTGTTCAACCTGTTTGACGATGCGCATAAGCAGCGCCTGTTCAAGAATATTGCCGCCGCGATGCAGGGCGTGCCGGACTTTATCGTTCAGCGCCAGTTGGCCCATTTCGCCCTGGTTCACCCGGATTATGCGGCGGGCGTCGCGGCGGCCCTCGGGGTGACATACACCGCGGTGGCCGCTGCGGAGTAAGACGGTAATGTGAGCGGGGCGGGCATCCCCTGCCCCGCTCAGCCCTTCGCTTGCGACGTCGCAACAGCCGGAAAGGCAGGAAGATCATGAAGCGCTGGTTTTATCGGGCGGGGGCCGCCCTGTTCGTAATGTTGGGTATTATTGGCGCGATCCTGCCGGTGATGCCGACAACCATCTTCCTGATCCTGGCGGTTGTCTGCCTGATGCGGGCCGGTGACCATCGGGCCCGGCTGCTGCTGGATCATCCCCGGTTCGGGGCGCCGATCCGTCTGTTTCTGGAACAGGGGGCCATTACCCGGCGGGGTAAGTTTGCCGCGTTGGGAGGGATCAGCCTGGGGGCGGCGGCGCTGGTGCCGGTCACCCTGTCCCTGCCCTGGATCGGTGCGCCGGCGATGCTGGTGATGGCGGGGGTTGCCACCTTCATCATCACCCGCCCGGAGCCCCTTTTAGCCCGGGTTCCGGTTCAGGGGCGTCACCGCCCCTGATTGCCTTCACGAGAGAAGCCTGAAAAGCCCATGGTCACCCGGCCATGGGCTTTTTTTATGTATCGAGCTTTCGGCCCAATATGCCGCGCAAGAGTTGCGCGCCCGGTGCTTCCACCGCGCCAGCCAGCAGAATGCGCCCATCCTCCAGCAAGGTGACCTTCACCTTTTGCCCCGGCTTTACCCGCAGGTGGGTCAACATCTCCGGTGTCAGGGGCAATGACCCGGTTTCATCCAGGGTGATATCGCTGCTCATGCGGCCGGCCTCAAAAAAGTTTGTTAACCGAACCTATAGCGGCTTCGTCCATCCGCTACTCATGCCATTTGATATAGGCGGCTGTTACGCGGGCTGCAATTCAGCGCGGGGGCGCACAGGGATAGGGCGTGGAACCGGTTGACAGAAAGGGGCTGGTAATAAAATATAAAGATATAGCTATAAATCATTTTGGGGGCGGAGATGAAAATCGGCTTGCTGGGCGCTGTGCGCGATCCCTTCCGCCCTGGGGGGCCGGCAGGGGAACTGGCCCCTTTGCTGGAACTAGGCGTGCAATTACAGCCCTTCCCATCCCGTGTGCCGGCCTTTCCTTTCAGCCCGCTGGAACAGGCGCTGCAGCAGGTTGGCCATCTGGAGGCCGGATTGGCGGCGACCCGTACCGGCTGTGATGCGCTGGTGATTGATAGTTTGGGCGATTATGGCCTTGCCGCCATCCGTGCTGCCGTGGCTCTGCCGGTTTTCGGGCCTGGTGAAGTGGGCATGGCGGAAGCCGCCGCCGGCGGGCGGCGCTTTGGCATCGTCACGGTCTGGCCGGAATCCATGAATTTCATCCCCGCCGGTCTGCTGCGTGCCTATGGGCATGAAGCGGCCTGCATCGGCATCCGCAATGTCGGCGCCGAAGCCGCCTTGGACCGTCTGGCCGGGCCGGACGGGTATCTGGCGCAGGTCCGCGATGGGGCTGCCGCGATTATCGACGCTGTGGGGGAGGCGATCATTGCCATGGCGGGGCAGGGGGCGGAAGCGGTGCTGCTGGGCTGCACCTGCATGTCGCCTCTGGCGGCAACCCTTGCCGCCCGTGCCCCGATCCCCGTGATCAACCCGCTGGCCAGTGCCGTACTGGCGGCCCAGAAGGTGGGGCCGTGGCAGGGTGGGGAGAGGATCACTGCACGGCCGGGCCGTCCCGATCTGGTGGCGCGCATGGTTGCCGGCGTAGCGGATGAAGAGGCGGAGGATTGCCCCGTCTGTGTGGTGGCTGAAGCAATGGGAGAAGGGGCATGAGCATGAATATCCGTATCCGGCGCGGTTTTACCGATGGGCCACATGGGCAGATCCATTATCGCCGGGCCGGGCAGGGAGAGCCGATCCTGCTGTTCCACGCCTCGCCCGCCAGTTCCAAACAGTTGGAGCCGTTGATTGCCGGTCTGGCCGACCGGTTTGACGTTATCGCCCCGGACACGCCCGGCAATGGCGACAGCGATGCCCCGATCCTGTCCGATGGGCGCCGCCCCGACATGGCTGATTATGCGGCCAACATCGTGGCCCTGATGGATGGTCTGGATGTTGCGACGTCGCATCTTTACGGCTCCCATACCGGGGCGGCCATTGCGGCGGAAACGGCGATCCTGGCACCGGGACGGGTTTCCAGCGTTGTGCTGGATGGGGTTGCTGCCTTCTCGCCGGAGCAACAGGCCGATTACATGGCCCATTACGCCCCGCCCCATACGCCGACGCTGGATGGGGATTATCTGATCCGCGCTTTCATGTTCTGCCGCGACCAATACGCTTTCTTCCCCTGGTATAAGCGCGATGCCGCCCATCGCCGTCCGCTGGGGCTGCCGCATCCGCAGCGGCTGCATGAGATGGTGCTGGATGTGCTGAAGGCGCCGGAGACCTATCCCTGGTCCTATCACGCCGCCTTCAAATACCCGATTCTGGACCGGATCGGCTTGATCACCTGCCCCGTGCTGGGCTTGATCGGCGCGTCAGATCCGCTGGGCGACGATACGCGCCGCGCCTTGGCAAAGGCCGCGAAGGGAGAATGCCGGGAGACGCCAGCCTTCGGTCTGGAAGGGCATGGGGAGGCGGTGGCGCAGTTGATCAAGCAGTTCGTCGGGGCGATGCCGGCCTGATCCGGGCCGGCATCGCCATTGGCCTTTACAGCCAGCCGGCGGCTTCCCGTTCCGTCAGCTTGACCAGCAGGTCAATATGGCCGGCACTGCTGTTCAGGCACGGGATATAGGTGAAATTCTGCCCCCCAGCGGTAAGGAAGGTCTCCCGTATCCCCTGGTTGACCTCCTCCAGCGTCTCCACGCAATCGCTGACGAAGGCAGGTGCCATGATGGCGATATTCTTCACGCCCTGGCCGGGCAGGGCCTTGATCATCGGTTCCAGATAGGGCTGCAGCCATTCTGTCCGGCCAAAGCGGGACTGGAAGGCGTGGCGCAGCTTGTCCGGTGGCATGCCCAGGGCTTCGCGCAACAGGCGCGCGGTCTTCAGGCAATAGCAGTGATAGGGGTCGCCCTTTTCCAGATAGGATTTGGGCAGTCCATGGAAGCTGGTGATCAGCAGGTCCGGCGTCCAGTCCAGCCCGGCCAGATGGGTGCGCACGCTGTTGGCCAGGGCGGCGATATAATCCGGATCATCGTGATATGTCGGCACTGTGCGCAGGGCCGGCTGACGGCGCATTGTCATCAGCGTCCGGAAGGCCTGGTCGCAGGCGGTCGCCGTGGTGGTGGCGCTATATTGCGGGTAGAGCGGGAAAAGCAGGATGCGCTCACACCCCGCCGCCGTCAGCTTTTCCAGCGCCGAGGCCGTGGACGGGTTGCCATAACGCATGCCCCATTCCACCACCACCTTTTCCCCATGCCGCTCCCCCATCGCAGCGGCCAGCAGGCGGGCCTGTTCGCGCGTATGGGTCTTCAACGGGCTTTCATCCAGCTCCCGGTTCCAGATGCCGGCATAGGCATGGCCGCTTTTCTTGGGCCGGAAGGTCAGGATGATGCCCTGCAGGATCGGCTGCCAGATCAGGGGCGGCACTTCCACCACCCGGCGGTCGGACAGGAATTCCGACAGATAGCGCCGCATGGAGCTGTAATCGGTGCCGTCCGGGGTGCCGAGATTGATCAGCAGCACGCCGACGCGCGGCACCTTGACAGGCGGATGGCCAGCGGGCAGGGGCGAGGTGGTGGAAACGGGGGCTTGCAGCACGGCTATCCTTCAGGGTTTCTCGTCAGGCGTTCTTGCGTACCATCGCCAGCAGGGCACGGCGGTGGCGGTGTGCCTGCATTAAGATATCTGCCGGTGCGTGTCCTTCAATGACCAGACGCTCACCATCTGCGACAAGCCCGGCCCCATAGTGCCGCAGGGCTTGAAAAACCTTTTCCGCCGCTTTGCGCTGCATGGTCGATCTCCCATCCAAAACCTGAAGTGCCGCCATCCTGGCAGCCTTGGCATCAAGAGGGAAATCGAATGATCTGATCGGGTCGATAGGGGTGGCCTATCGGTGACAAGCCACCCCGCTGTGGGCTGTTAGGCGCCGCAGCACTTCTTGTATTTTTTGCCGGAACCGCACAGGCACGGATCGTTGCGGCCGATCTTCACCACGGTGCGCGGACGCTGGCCCATGATGCCATCCACATACCACCAGCGGCCATCCTGCTTCTGGAAGCGACCGGTTTCATGGTGCATCAGTTCCTTGCCATCCATGACGAACTTGGCGACGAACTCGACAAACGCTTCGTTCTCATCGCTGCCGGGGCCGGTGGAACGTACGTCCAGGCCGGTCCACTGGCTGTTCTGTGCCCATTCCGTCACCTGGGCGGCGTCGAAATCATCCTGCGTGCCGGGCAGCAGGGTGGAGCCGAGATAGGAGATGTTGGCTGTCGCGAAGGCGGAATAGCGCGACCGCATCAACGCTTCCGGCGTCGGCGGAACAGCGGCACCGGACAGGTAAGGACCGCAGCACTCGTCAAAGGGGCGGCCGGAATTGCAATGGCAGAGGGTCATGGGTGAAATCTCAACGCTAAACATTCTGGGCTGATATTCTGGCGGCAGGCATAGCTCAAAGCGACGGCCTGCACCAGTGCCGGCTGGGCAGGGCCGTTGTCATGCCATCGGTCAAACATCTTGACTGATGGCATCCGCGCCGACGGGCGCGGCGGCGGCCCATGCCGCCGAAGCCTTTAATCCCGAAGGGTCGGGGTTAAAGGCCGCTGGGATTACAGGTCCAATGACAATTCCGTGCCGGGGCGGGTGCTGTGATCGTGCCAATGCAGGTTACAGCGCGGCTCGTACAGGTCGGCCTGTCCCAGTTCCAGCGTGCGGTCGTTGCGCAGCTTCTTGAAGCTCTTATGCGCGTCATGGCCACAGACGGCACAGCGTGCCCGCAGCTTCTGCACATGATCGGCCATGGCGGCCAGGGTGGCGGTAACGGGGAAGGCCCGGCCACGCCAGTCCATATCCAGCCCGGACACGGCAACATCAATGCCGCGCACCAACAGGGCGCGCACATCTTCCACCAGATCGCCCTGGTAATGGGGATCGGTGCAGAACTGCACCTCGTCGATGAAAATGGCGGCGATGCTGTCCGGCACGGGGGGCATGCGGGTGATGGGCGTGGCGTCAAACCCGACACCATCATGGTTCACCACCCGGTCATGGGCATAGCGCACATCGAAAGCCGGCTTCAGCAGCATGATATGGGAGCCGGTGCCATGGGTGTACCAGATGGCTTTTTTCAGGATTTCCGTGGATTTGCCGGAGAACATCGGCCCACAGATCACCTCCAGCTTGCCATAGCGCATTCGACCGCCCTTTCCGCATACCCGCCCATAAGGCGGCGATCTATAGGCGAGATCGCCGTTCCATGCCATGAAAACGCGATTGGACCATGGCGCGAGGAAAATGGGAATGCAGGGTTGGACCGACGGCTATGTGACGGAGATCGCCTATACCCACGGTTTCCATGACGAGCTGCTGCCCTGGCCGATGATGGCGGCCCTGGCCGACGCTGGCCGGCCGGTGCCGGTCGCCCCTGGTGCGTCCTTCGATTATTGCGAACTGGGCTTCGGCCAGGGGTTCAGCCTGGCGCTGATGGCTGCAGCCAATCCGCAGGCCCAGTTCTGGGGCAATGATTTCAACCCCGATCATGTGGCCCATGTTGCCGGGCTGGCGGCGCGCGCGGGTTTGGCGAACCTGCAGGTCAGCAGCCGGGGCTTTGCCGATTATGATGATGGCAGCCTGCCGGATTTCGACATTATCGCCCTGCATGGTGTCTGGTCCTGGGTGGGGCCGACGGCGCGGGCGGATATTGTCCGTTTCATCGACAGGCGGCTGAAGCCGGGCGGCATTGTTTATCTGGGCTACAATGCCTTGCCCGGCTGGGCGCAATATCTGCCGCTGCGCCGGGTGATGCTGGAGCATGCAAGGCGCGGGCAGGGCGATCTGGCTGGCCGTATTGGCGCTGCGCTGGATATGGCGGGGCGGTTGGAAGGGCAGGGGGCGGGCTATTTCCGCATCAATCCCACGGTCGGCCCCCGGCGTGACCTGCTGGCCGGCAAGGATGCGGCCTATCTGGCCCATGAATATTTCAATGAAAGCTGGGAGCCGGTTTATTTCACCGATCTGGCCGCTGCCCTGGCACCCGCCGGGCTGCGGATGGCGGCCCAGGCCCGCCCGGCCGACCGGTGGGAAGAGGCGGGCCAGGCTCCCGCTATCCAGGCCGTGGGTGGGGAGGCGGTGGCCGATCCGGATTTCGCGGAAATGTTGCGCGATTTCCTCACCAACCGGCCCTTCCGCCGCGATCTGTTCCAGCGAGAGGGGGGCAATCCTTACCCCTTGGGGGCGGATGACGGCGGAGATTGGCTCGTCGCCTTCGCCCATCCGCGTGATCTGCCCCGCCGCGCGACCCTGCCGACCGCCGGCACGATCGACCCGCCCTGGGATTTATCCTATGCGGTGCTGACGGCGCTGCAGGCCGGTCCGGCGCAAGTCGTGGCCCTGGCCGCGGCCCTGGAAAAATCGCCGGATGAGATGGCACCGGTTCTGCGCCTGCTGACCGCATTGGGGCTGATCGGTCCCGCTTTGCCGCCATCCGGGCTGGGGGATCGTCAAGCCGCGTGTGACCGCCTGAACCGTGCGATCATGGCCGAAGCCCACAATGCCGACCGGTTGACGGCACTGGCCTGCCCGGTCACCGGTGGTGCGGTTGCCGTGGACCGGATCAGTCTGCTTTTTCTGGACGGGCTGGCCGCAGGGGCGGCCCCTGTTTCCTTCACCTGGAAGGTGCTTCAGGCGGCGGGACAGCGTGTAACCCGAGACGGGAAACCCCTTTTGACGGAAAAGCAAAATCTGGCGGAACTTGAAGAGCGTTGGCTGCGTTTCCAACAACGCCGGTTGCCGGTGTTGAACCTGCTGGGTGCGACGCAGCAGAATCGTCAGGGGTAGCTCCTCTGCCGGGCTTTGTTCTCGCCAAAAACCATAGGCGAACTGAGAGAGAAGTGGTATTTTGGGGTAGGAGTGCAGTGCGGTATCGCGCGCTGGTATTTACCGGCGGTCAGGCGGTTTCCATTTGCCTCCAGATCCACCCTGCTTTCTCCCTTGCCGCCCCCCTGGAGATCTGGATCGATGCCCCGCAAGCCCAAAATTTCTACCGCCTCCACCCCTGTCGAGGCCACGGTGATTGAGGCGAAAGCCGGGAAAGCCCCGGTAGACGCTCCGCCCGATCTTGTGGCCGCCACGCCGAAGAAGCGGGCGAAGGCCCCACCCAAACTGCCGACAAAGCCGGTTGCCAGGAAGGCAAGCTCTTCCACCGTGGTTCCGGCTGAGCCAACGACCGAGCAGGTGGCGCAGGAAGCCTATCTGCTCTGGTTGGGGGAGGGGATGCCTCAGGGCAAGGATATGGAACATTGGCTGATCGCGGAACAGATTGTCCGCAGCCGCCTGTCCTTGCTGGCCGCTGCGGTCCACACCGCCTGACAGCATTTCCAGTCGCATCTATACGTGAAGGCCTGTCTCCTGCCGGGGGCGGGCCTTTTGTCTGTCAGGGTTTGGCTGACCCGGCCAACCTTGCCGTTTCCTCCGGTTTCTTGGCGGCAGAATCTGCCGGGGTGCTGGTGCTGCCGATAGGGGGTGCATCTAACTTATTGATAAGGCTTTATTTATCAGGCGCGTTCCCTGTGGCCCACTGATTGCATATTGGTGGGCGGACCTGCCAATCCGGGCAGATCCGGGCCAACCGGCCATCGCCAGGGAACCGCGAAGATGACCAGCCTTTTTGGCGTTCTGAACAATACGAACAACTCGCTGCGCCTGATCCAGGGGCAGTTGGGTGTGGTCGCGGACAATGTCGCCCAGGCCGATAACCCGGATCGTACCAAGCATTCGCTGCAACAGACGGTCGATGCCAATGGCAATGCCGCTTTCGCCCAGTATAAGCGCCAGGTGGATACGGCGTTGCGGGTGCAGTTGGAACAGACGCTGTCCGAGCAATCCAGCGCCACAACCCTTTCCACCTATATGCGCAAGGCCACGGACCTGTTGGGAACAACCGCCGGTACCCCACCGCTGACGGAAGCGTTGCAGAAATTCCAGGCTGCCTGGCAGCAACTTGACGCCAATCCACAAGATGCCGTGCTGCAAAGCCAGATCGTGTTGTATGGCGATGATCTGTCCCGCGAATTACAGCGCCTGACCAGGGGCGTGGACGATATCGAAAAGCAGCTCAACACCGATATTACCAACTCGGTCAATACGCTGAATGAATCGCTGGCCGCGATCGACAAGCTGAACAACGACATCCTGGCCACGCGGGGTACCGGCAATCCCACGCTGGCGCTGGAAGACCGGCGCGACCAGCTGGTGCGCGAAGTAGCGTCCATGATGAGCATCCGCACCGTTGAACGGGCGGATGGCAAATTATCGGTTTTCACCTCTTCCGGCCTGTCGCTGGTGGATGCCGCCCCTGCCAAGTTCAGCTATCAGGATGGGGTTCTGCGCTCGTCTTCGAGTGATCTGGCCCTTAATGGCCATATCCGGGATGGCCAGTTGGGCGGCTTGCTGGAGCTGGCCGCTGATGGCTCCCAGACAAACCCGCCCCAGGCCGCCAGTACTCAGCCCGCCGCGGAGATCCTGCGCAAGCTGAAATCCCAGATTGAAGCGGTGGGGCAGGCCTTCCTGGCCCCCACCAAGCCCGGCGAGCCCACCAGCTTTTCCGACGCTTATAACAATGCCCAGCCTGTTGGTGATGGCGAATTGCCCAACCGCTTTTTTGTTGGCACTGATGCCGGCAACATCGCCGTCAATCCCGCTTTATTGTCGGGTGAATTGAAGGTGAAGACCAGCGCCGTGGCTCAGGTATCGCTCTCGCTCACGGCGACGGGCCGATCCGTCAATGCGGATGGGCTTCGGCTGACCGGCGTCAGCTACAGCTCCATGGTCACGGGCATGATCGGAAGCTGGAGCGCCAACAGCAAGATCGCCCAGGAACAGGCAACCATCGCCACGGATTTCAAATCCCAGTTGGAACTGCGCTACCGCAACAGCACCGGCGTCAACATGGATGAAGAAATCGCCATGCTGCAGGTGCTGCAGCGCAATTACTCCGCCGCCGCGCGCGTAATGCAGACGGTAAACAATATGTTGGACGCGATCGAGGGCATCGTCAGATGACACGGATCAGCAACTATGGCAGCTACCTCACCACGTTGCAGGCCCTCGGCAGCGGCCAGAGCAACATCGCAACTCTTTCCGAGCAGCTTAACTCCGGCAAGAAATCGACGGATATTGCCTATTATGGCACGCAGACCCAGAAGCTGCTGGATCTGCGGACAGAGCTGGCGCAGCGCACGGGTTATTCCCAGACGATTGACCAGGTGATGACGCGGGTGAAGACCTATGACACGGTCCTGACCCGGATGGAGGATATGGTGACGGAGTTGAGCTCTGTGTCCCGCCTGCCAGCGGGACCCGGTTCACCCAGCATTTCCGCCATTACCAACGCCAGCAGCGGCGCGATGAAAGTGTCGGTGGATACGGTTGGCTCCCGCTTCACAGCGGAAGCCAAATATACCATCACGGCCGTGCCCAGTGAAACGGGGCCGGCCGGCAGTTTCGATGTGACGGTGGTGGATGGGTTGGGCGGCAAATCCACCAATACCATCAACTTGAAGCAGGTGCCCCCGGCGGTTGACGCTGACCGGTTCGTCATTAATGGCGGCCCTGGCAACGGGGCGGTGATCAAGCTGAATATCGAGAAGCTGGAAGGTCCTGGCACCTCCAGCTTCAATGTCTCCTGGCCCGATCTGTCGGCGACCAAGGAACTGGTCAAGGGTATGACAGCCGAGCTGGAGGCACTGCTGAACGAGCGTGTTGGCGACCGCTATCTCTTCAGCGGATCACGCCTCAACACCATGCCGGTGACCGATGTCATTTCCGCCAAGCAGGTGATGCGAACCACCCTTGTCGGCTCGCGCGGTGATGCCGATGAAGTGTACGAGATGGTGCTGAACGGTGAACGCTTCACTTATACCACGACCGGCACGGAAGCCTCCCTTGATGAGGTGCTGACCAATGCGGCGGGCACCGGCATTGTCGATCAGATCAGGGCTTTTACCCCGCCCTTCAACGTCTCCATCAACACCCATAACGGCATTGTCACGGTGACCGGTAATGATCCGGCCGAGAAATTCACCCTGAAGACGGCGGTTTACGACAATGGCATGCATGACAATGGCGTGCTGCCGGCACCTGCCGCCCTTAATCCGGGGCAGGCGCCCTATACGATCCAGGCGGCCAACACCACCGATCCGCAGATCGACAATGTGAAGCTTCATGGTGATGAGGCCGATGTTGGCGACGTCTTCAATATGGAGATCGGCGCCCGTACCATCATCCAGAACGAGAATGCGCCGCCGCAGGTCATCATCGCGGGACCGACGAAATATTCCTATGTCGTCAGTGCTAAGGATGTGGATGACGCGGCGCTTGCCGGTATTGGCATCACGGAACTGGTGACCCAGAAGCTGGTGGCGCAGATCAATGCCGATACGGCATCCACCGTCACCGCCAGCATCGACCCCACCGACACGACCAACATCGTCCTGACGGGCAAGCTGCCCAACACGGAGTTCCAGACCACGGCGTCGGTGAATAATGCCGGCAATAAGAATGCGTTGATCACCAACGAGCTTCCGCCGCTGGCTGAAATGACCGTGTTCAGCGAGGAGGTTGAGCCGCCCAACCTGCCCTTCTACGATGCCCATTACCGCACGATGGGCAGCAATGCCGCTGCCTATGACATCGCGAATATGGCGCCGGATGAGGGGCTGCGGGTCAATTACGGTGTGACCAGCAACGATCCGGCGATCCAGAAACTGGTCACCGGCCTGCGGCAGTTGACAGCGGCCATTTCCCGACCGGGTGAATATAGCACCCTGATGAAGGATGCCCGTAACACGCTGATCAGCGCCGGCAGCGAAATCCGTGGCGTGCATGCCCGCGTCGTTAACGCCTCTGCCACCATGGACAATGCCCAAACCCGGCACCAGGACGCCTTGACCAAGGTGAAGAACGAAATTGCCGGGATCGAAGGGGTGGATAAGGACGAGGTGGCCGTCCGCCTGCAGGCGGCCATGACCACCCAGGAAGGTGCCTATACGGTCGCCGGCCGCATGCAATCCCTGTCCCTGATCAACTTCCTGACCTGACACGCCAACACTCGAGATGAGGAGAAACTGACATGAACGCTTTTGCCGCGCCTACGAATTTTATTGCGACGGCGGCTGCCAGCAGTGCGCCGGAAGCTGCCGATGAAGCCATGCGCATCCGTCTGTTTGACCAGTTCAACGCCTATTGGCTGAACGCCGCGCGTGAAGGCGTGCCTTATGACGTCATCGGCACCATGTCGGTTACGGCTGCCGTCTATGGACTGCTGGCCAAGCATGGTGCGGAAACGACAGCCACTTTTCTGGAGGGGCTGGGGGGGGATATCCGCACCGGCGCCTTTACTGTTCCGCCCCGGAACAACTGAGACGGAATCATTGGTGCCTCCCCGTTGTTGGGGATCAGGAGGGGATCGGGCCGGTCATGTATCATGACCGGCCCGATCCGTTTTGTGCATGTGAGGGCCGATGGCGGCCGGCAAATCGATCCGCCCCGGATCGGCAAAAACGGCCGGGCACCAAGGGTGCGGCACTCTCTGCCGGCTGATGAAAATCAAAAAATCTAAGATAAACAATTGGTTGGTTGGCTGTGTGTGGTTGGCACCGAATTTGCTTTTACCTGAGCGACACGCCATCATTTTTAGCGGGAGTTATCCCATGAGCATCTTCGGCTCCTTAACGACCGGCATCTCGGGGCTGCAGGCACAGTCTGCGGCGCTCGGCCATATCTCGGACAATATCGCCAACTCGCAGACCACGGGTTACAAGCGCGTTGATACTGCTTTCACCAACCTGGTGCTGCAGTCCAACTCCAAGGTTCATAACCCTGGCGGCGTGGTTGCACGGCCGAGCTATGCGAACACCGTGACCGGTACGATTTCGGTTGCCGATCGCAACACCAACCTGGCTATCCGTGGCCAGGGCTTCTTCAGCGTCAGCCGCCTGTCGGCTGGCGAGGTGGTGGGGCAGGAACGGCTCTATACCCGCGATGGCAGCTTCGAACTGAATGAGGATCGCATCCTGGCGAACCGTTCCGGCTTTGCCCTGAATGGCTATGCCTATAATGAGGCGAACAATACATTCTCCACCGCTGCTACACCGATCCAGGTGACGGCGGATATCGACAGCCCGGTTGCAACCCGGAATGTGACCCTGGCGGCGAGCTTGCCGACAGCCCCCACGCCCGGCCAGCCGATCCAGTCGACAGAGATCAAGATTTATGACGCGGTGGGTACGCCCCGCACCCTGACGCTGGGCTGGCGCCCCGGTCAGACCGAAGGCACCTGGCGCATGACCATTGATGCGCCGGGTGCCGTTGGCAGCCTGCCTTTGACCGGGACCCTGCCAGGCTTCCCGGTCAGCGCCCAGTCGACCAGCCTGACGCCGGGCCGTGTGGCTCGTGCCCAGATCGAAGATGTGCAGTTCAGCAGCACGTCGGGTGGCCAATTCAAAATCGGCGACGTCTATACCGTCAATGTAAACGGCGCGCCCTTCTCCACCACCATCACGGCGCAGAATGCCGGCCAGCTTTCCAATCTGGCTGGTGTTGCCCAATCGATTGCTGATCAGATCAATGGTGCGGTACCCCCGACCGGCGCGGTTGCCACCGTGATCAATGGCCGCCTGCAGCTAAAGGCCTCTTCTCCTGGAACAGGCTTCACCGTCAGCACATCGGTCACCAACGCCACGCTGACCAATAACGCCGTCGCCACCCCCGTTGCCAGCCCGGCCACCACCTCTACTGTGCGCCGTGAAGCCATCAGCTTTTCTGGTTCCGCCATTGATATCGGTGACGTTTTTGAGGTGGAAACAACTGTGGGTGGCGTGGCCACGCCTTACACGGTCACGGTCAGCTCTGCCAATATTGGTCAGTTGAAGGATTTGGCTGGTGTGATGACCGCCCTGGCGGCCCAGGTGAACGCGGACTCTCCCACGCGGAATGTTGTCGCCGCGGTTTCCGGTAATACCCTGACCCTGAGCGGCACGCAGAACGGCGTCGATAACTTTACCTCCACTGCCACTGTTACCAACTCCATCGCCGGTAACAACACCACCTATGTGGATACAGTGCAGGGGAACATAACCGGCAGCCGTCAGACCCAGCGTATCTCGCTGAGCGGTGTGCCCGGTGACGTGGGTGCTGTCTATTCGGTGACGGTGCGTAGCCCGGACCCGATCCAGGTGAACCCGGTGATCACGCCTGCGAATACAGCCGCTGTTCCGCCGACCCCGGCTGAGGGGCTCTTCGACTTCACCACCCTGACGCCCCCGCTGGTGCCTACGGACACCCCCCAGTTGGGCCAGCGCGTCGCGATCAGCCTGAACGGCAATACCTACTCCGTCCAGATTACGGAGCAGAACCAGACCAACTTCGCCACCTATGACGACGTGTTTGCCGAAATCGCCCAGCAGGTAAACAATGATTTCGGTGCCCCTTACCGGGCGGACGCCTATGTCGCCGGGTCGGGGCAGTTGAACCTGGTGGCGAACAAGACCACGACGGTTCTGGATGGCACCCAAGCCACCCTTCCATCCTTTAACCGCACGATCAGCTATACCACCACGGGGCAGGAAGTATCGCTGGATGAGATTGCCGGCAATCTTGCCCTGGCGGTCAGCCAGTCCGGCCTGCCCGTCCAGGCGGCGGCTGTAGGCGGGGTTTTGACCCTGACCTCCAATCAGGATGGTGTTGCCTTCCTCGGTACTCCCTTGGCGCAGTCGGGCAATACACCGCCCCACATCGCCCTGGAATTTGGCGGTCAGCTGTCCAGTGGCGGTCTGGCGAGGGCTGGCACCCTGTCGGCCATGAGCGCCGCCAATGTCGGTGAGGGCAATGCCATTGTCAGTGCCGTGACGGAGGAGGGCGCAGCAGCCCAGGTGAGCTTCACCGTCGATTACGGCAATGGTCCGCAGCAGATTTCGCTCAATCTTGGTAATTTCGGCCAAGCCAGTGGTCTGAAGGAATTCAACGGCAGCGCCATCAACGTGACGACCAACATTGCCGACGGCAGCGCCCAGGGCACGTTCCAGGATGTGGAGGTTCGCAGCAATGGTGACGTGGTGGCCAAATATGACAATGGCAACAGCCGCGTCATCGCCCGGGTACCCGTGGTTCTGTTCAACAATGCCAATGCGCTGGAGCGGGAGACCGGGGCAGTCTTCACAGAATCTGCGGAAAGTGGCCGCGCCCGCTTCACCGAAACCGGCCTGAACGGTGCCGGTTATCTGGAGGCGAGCAGCCTGGAAGGGTCCAACGTCGATATCGCGCAGGAATTCACCAAGCTGATTGTGGCGCAGCGCTCCTACACGGCCAATACGCGCGTCATCACGACCACGGATGAAATGTTGACGGAGACGATCAACCTGAAACGGTAATCGCAGCGGGCGGCACCTGCCCCTTACCCATGGTGCAAGGCGTGTCGATCCCGGCTCCCGAAAGAGGGCCGGGATTTCGCATTTTTGGGGGGGCAGAGCCCGGGGCCTGAGAGACAACAAAATCTCCCTTGATTGGTTACGATCAAGGACGGTTGGAATTGTATCGGATCGGCAGGTGTTGGCGTTGAACGGGGCTGGAAACGACCCAGTATCCGCTTTATCTTCTGTCTGTCTGACAACTTTTCGCCGACCATGCAGATACTGCCGGGAGCCGCGACCGCCTATAGTCCCGCCACCTTGCGTCGATCGACACAAGGGCAGGCCGGTGCTGCCCAGGCTGAGGGCGTGGAAGAGGCTGGTGTGCAGGCCGAAGCGGCCCCTCCTGGCACACCCGCGGCGGAGCGCAACCTCTCCCAGGAGGCGCGGGACCAGATCCGGGAACTGCAGAAAACCGACATGCAGGTTCGCCAGCACGAACAGGCGCATAAAACCGTTGGCGGCCCTTATGCCGGGGGCATCCGGCTGGAATATACCACCGGTCCGGACGGACGGCGCTACGCCACGGCCGGTGAGGTGCCGATTGACGTATCGCCCGTGCGGGGCGACCCGGAAGCGACCATCACGAAGATGGAGGTGGTCAAGCGTGCCGCCCTGGCTCCGGCGGAACCATCACCGCAGGATCGTGCCGTTGCCAGTCAGGCGGATGCAACGAAAGCCCAAGCCCAATCAGAATTGCGCAGCAACAGCAGCACCGAAGATGAATCCCGGCAGGCCGACAGCGAAGGGCGACAGGGGGAAGCGGCAAGTTTGAGTGCGCAGGCCAAACAGGCACAGGCCGCCTATGGCGGCAGTGCCACCCCGGCGGCCACGATATTCAGCTTGATTGCCTGAGAGGTCTGACCGGAGCCATGCCCCGGTCGGCGCGTCGGCAGATTAGCCGAGAAGCGCGTTGCTCAGCTTCTGGGTGCCTGACAGACCGAAATCCGTATAGGACTGGGTCTGCAGCATCGTCATCAGCTCAATCTGCGATTGGGATTGTTGCGGTATCCCGTCCCCCGCCTGGGGCTGTTGGGCAACCGTATCATAATCGCGACGATAAACGCCCATGGAAAGCTGCATGGCGTAGTTCTTATCCTCGATCACCTTGCCCTTTTCATCACGGGCCGTGCCTTTAGCGTGGGTGACCTTAAGGAAATACTCCCCCGCGGGCAGCTTGAGGTTGCCTTCGGTGAGAGACTTAAAGTTATCGAAATTTTTCCCGACAGTGGCGGCGCTATCAGCAACCACACCGCCAAAACGGGTCACTACCTGTACCCGCAGGCCAGGGTCAGCAACAGTATTGAGCTGAATTTCTCCCGATCCCTGAGTCTTGAAGCGGAAAACGTCGCCGTTATCACCCTTCTTCAGGTTGCTGTAAACATTCAGCCGGGTGGTATCCTTGACCAGCGTACCGATATCGGTTGCCGTGCTGGTCGTCGCGTAAGGTGACTTGCGCACCTGCTTTTCGAAAGTCTGGACCTGGATATTGGCCTGCGCAGCAGCCTTCTTATCCAGTTTTTCCTTCTGGGCGCTGTAGGAGGTCACTTCATCAGCGATCTTTTCCAGCTCGCGCAGCTTCTGCTGCTGCTTCACGGCCTGCTCAGCCATCAGCACGTCCGCAGCCGAGGAGCGGGACGTGGTTGTGTTGCTGCTGAAAAGGCTGGCGGCGCTGCTGATAGCCATGACCGAACCCCTTTCCTTCTCTCCCCTGCCTTGCGGACAGTCTAGCACATCATCTGATTTTACCATATCGGCGAAATAGATAAAATGCAATCTAAATGGCGCAGCCTGAGCGTAGAGGCAGGAGCGAAATCAGATCGAAATACTAAGCTTTCCGGCAGAGGGCGGTGGTGTGCCCACAGGCTTTTGCGGTGGAACCGGCTGCGGTGCTGGGCCTGCACCGACCGGACGCTGCGACAAGCCCGTGGCAACGGCCCGGTTGATATCAATCAGCCGGTCCAGTTTGCTGACATCCAGGTCGATCAGCCGATCAAATGTCTGGCGGTCCACGATGATGGAGAGTGCCAGAACATTATCGCGAACATCCTTCGGCAGCGGGCATTCCGGATCGACCATGGAGGTCTGGAAAATGGTCCAGAGACGCTGATTGAGGGACAGTGCCTGACGCAGCAAATCCTGGTTTTCCGGCGTTTGCCGGGCGTGGATCAGCCGCCGTGCGGCTTCTGTCAGGCCCCAGGCCTCGACATCGCGCGGATCTTCGGAGGTGGGGCGGTTGGTATAACCCGTCGCAGGCTTCATAAAGGCCATGCCCTTTGAACGGTCGACAATGACAAGAGGCATTATTCCACAATGGGCAGGTGCCCACAAGGATAATGCCGGAAGCGATGATGCCGGCCGTTCGTTCCGGCGCCCGCATTGTCCCCTATCTTGCCTAATAAAGGATGAAGGGCGCTCTTCCCATCCATCCTGGCCCCGAGCCAGTATTTTTTCATTCCTGCTTCGGGGCAGTCGGCGCTTGCGGGTCATCACGGTGGTGCTATTGTATGAAGGCACACCAAAGTGGTATTCATATTCTACTAGGCGGGCCGGGCACCGGAAGTCGGTTCCGGTCATTGTCCCCAGGAGGGTGGACAGAGATGGCTGAACATATGCCGCCCGTCGATCTTTTCGGATCGCATGCCGCCCTGAAGGGCGTAGGGCTGTCTGACCGCCGTTCAGCCACGATTCTGTTCTGCGATATCGTCAACTCCACCCATCTGATCGCGCCGCAGGATCCCGAAGATGCCCGCGAACTGTTGGCGGGCGCCATCGACATGATGATCCGTCATGTGACCCGGTATGGCGGCACCCTGTGCCAGACATTGGGGGACGGTGTTTACGCCATTTTCGGGGCCCCGGCGGCCCAGGAAAACCATGCCGCAAGAGCCTGCTTTGCGGCGGATGCCATGTTGCGTGAGGTGGGGCGCGATCATCAGATCGCCTTGCGCCTGGGCCTTTGTTCTGGTGAGGTTTTATGGGATGGCGCGGCGATGCAGGCCCGCATCGGTGCCCCGGTTATCGGGCGGGCGGTCAATGCGGCTGCCAAGCTGCTGCAATCGGCCGTGCCGAACAGTATCCGTATCGCAGACAGCACGGCGGCCCTGGCGGGCGACTGGGTGGATGTGAAGGCGGTTGAGCCTGTGGATCTGACCCCGACCGACAGGCTTTCCGCTTTCCAGGTGATGGGTATTCGCCGCCGCCGTCTCCAGGCCAGCGATGCCTCCCCGATGGTTGGGCGTGACAGGTTGCGCCGCACGCTCTCGGATGCCTTATCGGTGCTGACCGGGCGGATGCCGGTATCGGGCAGCGGTGTGGTTCCCGCCTTGCATATGGTGACGGGGGAGGCCGGCTTGGGTAAGTCCAAGCTGATGGCCCTTTTGGCTGCCGATGCGCGCTGGCGCGGTGTCCGTGTGGTTGAATGGGCGGTGCCTGCGATCATGCCACTGGACGCCCCCAGCCTTCTGCACGAATTGACGGCAGAATTGCTGGATGGCCCCCTGCCGGCGACCCGGGAAGAGACGCTGGCGTTGATCATGGCCGCCGGTGCCTCGGACCAGGGCGCTCAATCACTTTCCCTGCTGCTGCATAATGATGCCAATGCCGCGCGCCCTAAAGCCGGTGAAAACCGTCTGGTCCTGGCCGCAGGCGCCATTGCAGATATTGCAGCAGCCGGCGCACGCACCCGGCCGCTGCTGCTGCTGGTGGAGGATCTGCATTGGGCGGGGACAGAAGTCCTCACCGTTCTCTCCGCCCTGTTGCCGCGTATGGTGGGGCATCCCGTAATGCTGCTGGCCAGCAGCCGGGAAGAGGTCCTTCCTCCCGCGCTGGATATAGGGCTGGCGGTCAAGCGCCACCGTTTGGCACCGCTCACCTCAGAAGAGGCAGGGGCGCTGCTGGATAGCCGGATGGGCATGGACCCGGCTTTGGCACCGGTGAAGGCCGACCTGCTGCGCCGCGCCCAGGGGAATCCCTTCTTTTTAGTCGAATGCGTGCGGGTGCTGCAGGATCAGGGGGTGGTCACTGGTTCCCCCGGTGCGATGCGACTGGGCGTGCCGGCACGGGGCCATCTGCCCGACACGGTACAGGCATTGCTTGCCGCCCGTACCGATGTGCTGCGAGACCCCTTGCGGGATACATTGCGGGCCGCCGCCGTGATCGGCCCGACCTTTGATGCGGCACTTCTGGCGGGCTTGATCGGCCAATCGGTACAGACATTGCCCCTTGGTGGCCTGGCGGCTGCGGGAATGATTGATGAGACCCGGCTTCTGCCGCGCCTGGAATATTCATTCCATCACGCGCTGCTGCATGAAGCGGTCTATGAGGGGATCACCCGCCGCGACCGGCAGCGTCTTCATACCCGTCTGGTTGACTTGCTGGATATGGCTGACTTCGCCAGCCTGCCCGGCCGTCGTGCCGCCCAGGCGCGTCATGCGGGACAGGCGCAACTCTGGCCTGTCGCCCTGGCAGCCGGCCGGGAAGCCGGCATGGAATCGTTGCGCCGCTCCCTGGCCGCAGAAGCGGTTTCACTCTTTGCTCTGGCAATCAATGCCAATGACCGGATGCCAGCGGGGAGTGAGAAACACCGCGCCGGCGTGGATCTGCGATTGACGCTTGCCCGTGCCGCCATGCCGGCTGGTCTGCATGCGCGCGCCATGGAAGCGCTTGATGATGCCATTCTTCTGGCGCGACAGGCCGGTGATGATGAAAGCGCCCTGGCGGGGCTGGTCCAGCAGATCAGTTATGAATGGGTCTATGGCGACCTGCGTCATGCAGTTGCGTTGTCGCAACAAGCCCTCACGCTCAGTCAGCATGTGGGCGCATCAGCCCCCCATCCGGAGGTCATGATCCTGGCCGCCTGCTGTCTGCTGGAGCATGGGCAGCTTGCCGCGTCGCTGTCCCTGCTGGAAAGGGCGGGGGAAGAGCGGGCTTGGGAAAACCACACGCCCGGTCGGTTCCTGATGGTCGATAGCGCGATGGTGACCGCCATCATGCGTGCCCGCTGCCTGTCTTATATGGACCGGCCTGCGGAAGCCGACACATTTGTCATGCATGCCCTGCACCTGGCCGATACCGGGCACTATCCGTTCAACCGCATCTTCGCCCGTACCTATGCGGCGGAGGTCAAGGTCCGGCTGGGCCACTATAACGAGGCTTTCACCCTGTCACGCCAAGGCTTGGCCCTGTCGGGGGCTGCGGGCTCCCCGTTGTTGGACAACCCTTTACAGGTCCGGCGCGGGCTGGCGATGATCAATCTTGGTCAGGGGGTGGAAGGGTTGGCCGAGATTGAAAGGGCGGAGGTGGGAACCACCCGGCGTAACGCCCGCCTTCATATGGTCTGGGCACGGTATGGACGCATCCTCGCCCTGGCCCGGATTGGCCTGACAACTCAAGCCCTGTCCGAACGGACGGCCCTTGCCGATATTCTGGAAAAGGGGGGCTATGGTCTGCTCGCCCTCATCCTCCCAACGGAGGAACAGGTGAGGGCCGGTTCCCCCCTGCCTGCAGGGGCCTGACATATGGATAATTGTCAGGGTTGAGGCGTCGGCATGAAGAGCCGGGGCGTACAGCGGCTTGCGGGCGCGTCATCCGGCCCGCCGCCACCCGCTGGCGTCCTATCGTGTTCAGCCGCCTGCCACTTCCCGCAGCATCAAGGACCGGTTCCCCTTGGAAAGGGCCCGGAAATAGGCGACCAGGAAGGCACGGATCGTTGCCGTCAGCGAAGCATTCTGGTGCTGCCGGCGGGACACGATGGTGATCACCTGATGGATGGTCAGCATTTCGCGATCAGCAATTTCATGCAAGGCCTGCCACATGACCGCTTCCAGCCGCACGCTGGTCCGGTGCCCGTCCACCCACACATTATGACTGATGAGCTGGCCGTCCACTTCCAGGTCATGGGGCTCATAGACCGGCACATCATTCCGGCACATCATTGTTTACGGCGTTCACAGCGCGCAGGGTGGTCATTGGTAACCTCGTCCTTACAGGATCAGGCCATCGGGCGATGGGACAGGCAAACAAACTAACGCGATATCTACATACATCGCTGTGAACCAGTTCACGTTTTAAATGCCATACGCTGTTTTACCGTCTGCGGCGAAGGATGCCCAGGGCTCTTTCACTGTTCGCCTACAATTGAAATCAGATGGAGAGCAAGATGCTGATGCGTGGTGCCGATGGCCGCCTTTATCGTATTGGTCCGAATGGGGCCGAAATTGTCTCCACCGCTGTGAGTGCTGCCCCGCAGGCCCGTGTTGCCGCGCCGCGTCTGGCCATGGATGTCGGTGCCAGCGCCGAGTTGCACAGCGCCCGGCGCTGACCGGTTCCGGCCTGGTGGGGAGATATCTCCACCGGGCCTGCCGATCTTTTTCCGCCGGACCTGATCCCAATTTTTCCTGGCAGGCCTGGGAACATGGGATGGACGCGACAAGGGACAGATGATGGAACAGGTTCGCCAGACCGAGTGGGACAGCATCGGTTCGCCGCAATGGCGTCGCCTCGTCTCCGCCGAAGAGACGCTGGCCAAGGTCACCCCGCTGCTGGGTGCCTTTGGTATCACCCGTGTTGCCAATGTTACGGGCCTGGATACAGTCGGCATCCCCGTCGTGATGGTGAACAGGCCCAATTCCCGGTCGCTGGCCGTCTCGCAGGGAAAAGGCACCAGCCTGGCCGCTGCCAAGGCATCGGCGGTCATGGAATCAATCGAAGCGTGGCACGCAGAGCGGGTACAGCTTCCCCTGCGTCATGGTTCTTATGAGGATCTGCGCTACGCGCTGCCTTTGATCGATCCGGCCCTGCTGCCCTGTCACGTGGATAGTCTCTACACCCCCCATGCCCAGATGCTGTGGGCGGAGGGCACCAATCTGAAGGATGGCACCGGCTGCTGGGTGCCTTACGAGATGGTGCACACCAACTATACTTTGCCCTTGCCCACGGGCCATGGCTGCTTCCAGGCGACCAGCAACGGGCTGGCTTCCGGCAATCATTGGATTGAGGCCGTCCTTCATGGCCTCTGCGAAGTGATTGAACGCGACGCGCGCACCTTGTGGAACCTGTTGCCCGAAGCGGCGCAGGAAGAAACGCGCGTCGATCTGGAAACGGTTGCCGACCCGACCTGCCGCGCCCTTCTGGCCAAGTTCGCCCGGGCCGGCGTGGCCGTTGGCGTCTGGGACATGACGGCCGATACCGGCGTGCCCACTTTCCTGGCCCGGATCGTTCAGACCAGCAGCGGGGGGCAGAGTTCGGTGCGTCCGGCGTCGGGCTATGGCACGCATCTGGTCCCTGCCATCGCCTTGTCCCGCGCCCTGACGGAAGCGGCGCAAAGCCGGCTCACCTTCATTTCCGGCGCCCGCGACGATATGGGGCGGGAAGAGTATGAGCATTTCCTGTCTGAGCAGGAGCAGGAAAGGTGGCTCGCCCGCATCCAGCTTGGCCCGTTACTGCGGGATTTCAACGCAATCCAGGGGTGGCGTGGCCAGTCCTTGCGGGACGATCTGGCGGAACTGCGGACACGGCTGGCCCGCGTCGGCATTGAGGATGTGATTGTCGTTGACCTGACCCGACCGGAAATCGGCATCCCCGTTGTGCGGGTGATCGTGCCGGGTCTGGAGGGTGTGGACGGCAGTCCCACCTATGCGCTTGGCCCCCGTGCCCGTTGCATCACGGGTCTTTAAAATCGCTCCGCCCCGGCAAAGGAGAGAATGGCAATGAGCAATCAGGTGATCGTTTTCCTGGGCCCTACCCTGCCGGTGAGCGAGGCCCGCCGTGTCCTGGAGGCGGATTACCGCCCGCCCGTGGCCCAGGGTGATGTGCTGCGCGCCGTGACGGAGCAGCCGGCCGCCATTGCGATCATCGATGGCTATTTCGCCAACATGCCCTCTGTCTGGCACAAAGAGATCCTGTTCGCCCTGCATCGGGGCATCCCGGTTCTGGGGGCGGCCAGTATGGGGGCATTGCGCGCGGCCGAACTGCACAGTTTCGGGATGACCGGGATCGGGGATATCTTCGCCGCTTATCTGGATGGGCGGCTGGAGGATGATGACGAGGTCGCCATCATCCATGGCCCGGGGGAAATCGGCTATCCCATGCTGTCGGAAGCCATGGTCAATATCCGGCGTACATTGTCGGATGCATTCGCGGCGGGCATCATCACGGCATACCAGCGCCAGCAGCTTCAACGGATCGCCAAGGACCTGCCCTATCGGGAGCGTAGTTTCGGGCGCGTCTTCCGCGAGGCTGTGGAGGAAGGGGCTGGTGCGGCCGAGTTGGAGCGGTTGCGGGTCTGGATCGCTGAAGGCGGCCACGTTGATCAGAAAAGGCTGGATGCCCTGGCCCTGCTGGCCCATATCCGTGACGGCATGGCGATGGGGTCGCTGAAGGTCACGCCCAGCTTCGCCTTTGAACATACGTTTAATTGGGACCGTGTAGCACAGCCTGTTCTGTCCGTGCCCGTTTGACTTGCATTTTTGCAGGGAAGTCCCAATCCTGAGGTCCTATGCCCCCCAAGCGGGTACTGGCGAGGAACGGGTATTGGCGACATCCATTGATATCGACCTTTTGCGCCGCAATCACCTGTTCGGTGTGTTGAGCGATACGGAAATGGCGGCGGTGTTGGAATTCGCCCGCCTCCGGCGTGTGGCAGCAGAAGAGCGGATTTTCGCCAAGGGTGATCCCGGAGACAGTCTTTATGTTCTGCTGCGTGGTCGGGTCGCGGTGCAGACGGAATCGCCCGACGCTAAACTCATGCTGCTGAATATCCTGGATGCCGGCGCGGTGTTCGGGGAAATCGCCATGCTGGACGGGGGGGAGCGGACCGCTACCGTGATGGCACAGGAAGCCAGTGAGTTGTTGCGTATCGACCGCCGGGATTTCATGCCCTTTCTGGAGACGCGCCCCGATCTCTGCATCCGTTTGATGGGGGTCTTGTGCCAGCGTGTCCGATGGACCAGCGCCATCATTGAAGACACGGTTTTCCTCAATGTGCCGCGCCGTCTGGCCAAACGTATCCTGATGCTGGCGCAGACATATGGCCGGCAGACTGAAGGCGGATTGCGAATCGCCACGTTTGTCAGCCAGGAAGATCTGGCCAATATGCTGGGCGTATCGCGTGAAATGGTGAATAAAACGCTGAAGAGCTTCCAGAAAGCTGAGGCCATCACCTATCGCAATGGCTATCTGGTTGTTAAGGATGAAAGCTTTCTGGATCAGATTTCCCGCTAGGCCTAATCTGTCCGCCAAACATGAAAGGCGGAACGGATGCCGGTGGGAACAGATGCGAAGGCAGTACGGGCCTTATCGCTGACGCTGATGGCGGCAATGATGCTGGCTGGCTGTGCCACCCATGCCCGCCAGGTCCGGGATGAAAAGGTGTGGCTGCCGCCACCCCCGGCCGCCCCCGTTGCTGCTGCACCTCTCCCGCCAGTACCCACCGCTGTTGCCCCTATCCCCTTGCACAAGGGCAGTGTCGGCCCCCGGTTCCTGGCGCCGGCGCCAGTGGAAAATTTGCCATGACAGGTTTGAACGACGTGCTGGACCAGGCGATCAGCCTGCACCGTGCCGGCAACCCCGCTGCGGCAGAGCCGCTTTATCGCCGTGTTCTGGCAGAGGCGCCAGCATTGCCGGATGTGCATTATTTCCTGGGCATGTCCTGTCTGCAGCAGGGCAAGGCGGATGCCGCGCTGCGCAGCTTGCGTACCGCCGTGCGCATGCGGCCGGGGCAGGGGGAATGGCTGTTCAATCTGGGTGTGGCGCAGCGTCAGGCCGGTAATATGGCTGATGCGGCCAGCAGTTTTGCTGCCGCCGCCCAGGCCTATCTGCCCACCCACCCCAACCATGTGGGGGCCTTGGCGGAGCAGGGGGCCATCTATACAGCGCTGGCCGATTTTGCCAGGGCGGAGCCCCTGCTGCGACAAGCCCTGACACTGGCGCCAGGTGACCGGTCGGTTGCCGCTAATCTGGCTGCATGTCTGTATAACCGCTTCGCCCATGCCAACGCTTTGGCGGACCCTGGGGCCGTACCAGCACTGGAACTGGCGGTCAAACTGGCACCTGATCGGCTGGAGATGCTGGAACGGTTGGGGCAGGCCTATCTGCAGACCGAACAGCCGGCCAAGGCACGAGATTGTTTTGCTGATTTGCTGCGCCGCCAGCCCGACCATGAAGGGGCCGGCGTGGGGCTGGCGGATGCACAGGTGGCGCTGGGCCTGTTTGACGAAGCGGTGGTGACGGCGCAGACACTTTTGTCGCGTCGTGCGGATTGGCCGCGTGCGCTTGTGGTCCTGGCCGCCGGCCTGCATGGGCAGGGCGCGCTCAGCGCGGCGCGGGCAGCATTGCAGCAGGCGCTGGCCCTGGAGCCGGGCCTGCTGCCGGCGCTGATCAATCTGGGCACTGTTCTGCGCGATCTGGGGGATGATGAGGGGGCGGAGAACTGTTATCGCCAAGCCTTAGCGGCTGCCCCCGATAACCCAATCATCCATTGGCAACGGGCCCAGGCGCGGCTGATCGCCGGGGATATGGCGGAGGGCTGGCGGGAATATGAATGGCGGTGGCATATGCCGGGCTTTCCCCTGGCGCCGGATGTCGCCGCGCTGCCAGTATGGGCAGGGGATGCTCCCCCGTCTGGCCGGCTGTTGATCCATGCGGAGCAGGGGCATGGCGACAGTTTGCAGTTCATCCGCTATGTCCATCTTCTGCACCATGCGGGGCTTCACCTGTTGGTGCAGGTGCAGCCTGCCCTGGTTCGGCTGTTCCGGGAAAGCCTGCCTGATAGGGTGCCGGTGGTAGCGTTGGGAACGCCGGTGCCGGCTGATATCGCCGTGCGCTGCCCATTGATGGGGCTGCCGCTGCGCCTGGGCACCCGCACGCTGGCCAGCATTCCCGCGGATGTGCCTTATCTCCATGTCCCTGAGGACAGGGCAGCGATCTGGCGGGAGCGGTTGTCGGCATTGCCTGGTTTCAAGGTCGGGCTGGTCTGGGCGGGTGATGCCAGGGCGCATGACCCGCGTGCCACCGCAACGGATCGCCGGCGCAGTGCCAGCCTGGATATGCTGGCACCCTTGGGCACCATTCCCGGCATCACTTTCATCAGTTTGCAAAAGGGCCCCGCCGCTGCCCAGGCGGCGGCGGACGCAACGCCTTTTCCCGTTATCGATTGGACGGATCAATTTGGGGATTTTGCCGACACGGCTGCCCTGGTGGCAGGCCTTGATCTGATTATTGGTGTGGATACTGCGGTTATTCATCTTGCCGGGGCCTTGGGGCGCCCGGTTTGGGTCTTGTCACGCTTCGACGGGTGCTGGCGTTGGTTGCGATCCCGAGACGACAGCCCTTGGTATCCCAGCCTGCGCCTTTTCCGTCAGCAACGTTGGGGTGATTGGCGTCCCACCATTGCCGATCTGACAGATAGTTTGGAATTCATTGTATCTGACCAGCACGGGTGAATGTATTCATGTTGGTTGATTTGGCGCGTCATGTAAGCGGCTCTATTGCAACCTTGTGGCTGATAGAACAGGGGCGGCCATAATCAAGTCGATGATTCCGTTTTGATTCCTTGGCCTGGACCTGCATTTGAAAGTTTTGTTTGGCGGTCGCACTTATCCATGCTAGGGTAAAAGTGCTTAGCAGTGGGTATGCCATCATGCTCGTAGAGGGAATCCGCAGCGCGACATCCTATCAACCGCCAGCAATAAATCCTGCTGCGGCACGGGTGGAGTCTGCTCCTTCTGAAGCGCCCCGATCTGTTCAGCTTCCCTATATCAGCCCCGTCCTTTCTTACGACAGCGATGCTGCCATCGCTGTCCTGCAGTTCCGCAATAGCGAAAGTGGCGATGTTGAGACCCAGTATCCGTCGGAGCGGGTCGTGCGCGAATATCAGTTGCGCGGGCGGGACAAGATGGGTGCTGCCCCCGACATTGCGCAAGACCGCGCCACCGCTTCTTCGCCCGGCGATAGCGATGCCACCGGCAGCGCGCCGGCGCCCGTTCCGGCCTCCACTGTCGGCAATGGCACATCACCATCTTCCGGCTCGACGGGTGGGGCGACATCTGGCGCCGCTGCTGCGCCTGCTCCGGTGAATGTGGTCGCTTGAGCGACCTTCACCACGCCCGTCTGCTTATCTTTGATCCCAACCCCACTTGATCCAGGCTCAACCATCGCCCGCTGGCTATGAGCGTCGGCATTCCGATGCTATAGCAATGAGGGTTTCGTGCGGCGGGGACATATGGGCAAAGGGCAAATATCGCGGGGCCGCCCTGGTGGAGGGCCGCATGCAGCTGCCCAGGCGGCGGCACTGCTGATCCAGGCGGAGCAATGCCTGACGGGGGGCGACGCCGAAGGCGCACTTGTCCTCGCAGATCGGGCTATTGCCCTTGATGCCTGCAACCCCAATGGGCCAGCGCAACGCGGTAATGCCTTGATGCGCCTATCACAACCGGCGGCTGCGGCTGCGGCTTTCGAGACGGCTATCCATCTGCATCCCGGTCTGCCGGCACTCTGGATGCTGGCTGGTACCGCCCACCGGGCGGCTGGGGCGCATGAAGAAGCGGCTGCGGCCTATGCCGGTGCCACGCGTCTTGATCCCGGCTTGGCCGGTGCTTGGCATAATCTGGGATTGAGCTTGCGTATGACAGGCGACCTGCGCGGTGCTGCCCGCGCATTGCGTCGCGCCAGCGCCCTCTCTCCGCAGGATGGGGCGCATTGGAATGCGCTTGGGTCCGTCTTGCATGCGGCCGGTCACTGGCGCCAGGCGGCGGATGCGTGGCGGTTTGCGCTGCGCCAGCCGGATCGGGATGCCGGTCAGACCCGGCGGCGCGCCGGATGGAACCTCTGTCAGTCATTGCTGCTGCAGGGGAAAATGGTTGATGGATGGGCATTGCATCACCACAGGCCCAGTTTTCCGGCGCTGGACCGGCTGCCTTTTGGTGTGCCGCTGCTGGCGGGCCGGCCCCGTCATGGCCACCGGATATTGATTACGGTCGAGCAGGGTTTGGGCGATGTGATCATGGTGCTGCGTTTCATCCCGTTTCTGCTTGAAGCCGGGGTGAATGTCGTGCTGCAGCGACCGCTGGCTTTGCAGCGCCTGATGACGGGGGGATGGTTCGATCAGGTGTCGATGCTGGACGAGGGGGCAGCGCCTCCGCCCGTGGATGCCCAGATCCCCTGTATGGGCTTGGCCGAGCTGTTTGTGACGGAAGCGGACCATGTGCCGGGGCCGATGCCCTATCTCCATCCCGATCCAGCCTTGACGGCGCGCTGGGGACCGATTGTTGGGGCGGCGCAGGGATTAAAGGTCGGCTTCGTCTGGGCTGGCAACCCCGCTTTCCCCGGCGACCATGCAAGATCACCCCGGCTGGGGCCGCTTCTTCCTCTTTTTTCCCTGCCAGGGATTACGCCTGTGATCCTGCAGCATGGTGAGGGGAGGGGGGACCTGCAAGGCATATCTCTACCGTCCCACACCCTGGATTTGGGCGGCCAGGGGGATATTGCAGACAGTGCTGCGATTCTCGCCACTCTCGACCTGCTAGTCACCAGTTGCACCATGCCGGCCCATCTTGCCGGCGCGCTGGGCCTGCCGGTGGCATTGCTGCTGCCCTTCTGCCCCGATTGGCGCTGGCAGATCGGTCGGGCTGATACGCCCTGGTACCCGGCCACGCGGCTTTACCGTCAGGAGCGACCGGGCGACTGGCAGGCGCCGGTGGCCAATCTGGCACGTGACCTGACCCTGCGGATAGGTCGGTAGGCGATCGGTGATTCCGCTTGACGGGGTTTAGGAACGGGTGTTCTCTGACTGTAGTCCGAAAAATTCGGATACTCATATAGCTCCAAAGGAGAGAAACTATGTCTTCTAGCGACGTCAATCTCAGCTCTGGCATGCGTTCCAACCTTCTGCTGCTGCAGAAGACGAACAAGCAGGTCGAGAACATCCAGCAGAAGCTGGCAACGGGTAACAAGGTCAACAGCGCCCTTGACGGCCCGAACCAGTTCTTCGCTGCGAAGAACCTGTCCACTCGCGCCGGCGACCTGTCCAGCCTCAAGGAGGCCATGGGCCAGTCGATCAGCACCATCCAGGCTGGCGACAAGGGTATCTCGGCGATCCAGGATCTGGTGGAACAGGCCAAGGGTATCACTGCTTCCGCTTACTCCAGCCTGGGCACTGACGCTGCTTCCATCGCAACCCGCAAGGGCTTGGCCGAGCAGTTCAACCGCATCAAGGACCAGATCGACAAGATCGTTGGTGATAGCGGTTATGCTGGCAAGAACCTGCTGGCCGGCAATGGCAAGAATTTGGATAGCACGGCTGACAGCCGCAAGGCCGTTAACTCCATCTCCGGTCTGTCCAGCAGCCGCGTGACCAACGTGGTCAGCGCCGATACCTATTCCGTCAAGGTCTCTGGTACGGGTAACGTCAGCGGCAATCTGGACGATATCGCCGCTGCCGAACGTGACCGCGGTCTGGCGTCGTTGAAGGTTTCCGGCAAGCTCTCCGCCACCGCCGGCAATTTCTCCGACATCACGATCGAGATGCGCGGCAATGAAGGTCGTGAGCGTACCGTCGTGGTCTCTGAAGGCGGTGAGAGCCGCACCTTCAAGTTCTTCGACAATACGCAGAGTGCGACGGCTACCCTGCAGACCGCTGGCGCGACCTCTACGGCGCAGGTGTCTCAGGTCAAGATCAGTGGCACGATCGAAGAAGGCGATACGTTCACCGCAACGGTGAATGGTCAGTCCTTCACCTATAAGGCTGCTGCTGAGGATCTGTTCGACGCAGGTACCGGCGCGGATCTGGATGCCAGCACTCGCCAGGCCAACGTTGCCTCCAAGCTTCGCGATCTGGTGAACACTGGTCTCGACACGGCCAAGTTTACAGTTGGTGCGGCTGCCAGTGGTGCCTTTACCATCAGCGCGGCATCTGGTCTGTCCGGTACCGCCAACAGCTTTACTGTCAGCGCCACGACCGGTAACTCGGAGCAGAAGAGCATTTCGGTGACCTTCTCGTCCGGTACCACAGTGTCGTTCGATGTGAATGCGAAGGACCTGTCGGCTCTGGGCGGTTCGGCGAACAAGGTTTCGACAATCGAAAAGAATGTCGACATCGAAATCTCCGCGACCAACCTCAATGGCGTCACTGTCAGCCGTTCGGGTACCAATGATCGCGGCAATGCCAAACTGTCGGATGGTGAGAACTCCTTCACCTTCGCCAGCGGTACGGTGCGTGTGGAAGTGGATGCCAAGGAGATTCTGAACGCGGCAACGGCGCAGAAGACGGCGAACCTGACCACCACGCAGCGGACGGATGCCAGCACCGAGAACGATCTGAATGTCCAGTTCAACAGCGACAATACCAGCTCGATCAATGTGCTGAGCCAGAACGTCACGACCAATGGCCAGGGTCTGCGTATCGACTATGCCCAGAATGGCTTCATGGACCGCGCCGATATCGACAAGGCCGTGGCCAGCCTGGACTATGCGACGCAGGGTCTGCGCTCGGCTTCGCAGTCGCTCAGCACCAACCTGAATGTCATCCAGACGCGTGAAAGCTTCACGGATGAGTTCTCGAACGTGCTGGTCGAAGGCAGCAACAAGCTGATCCAGGCTGACCAGAATGAGGAAGGTGCAAACCTGCTGCTGTTGCAGACGCGTCAGCAGTTGGGCACGATCTCCCTCTCGCTGGCCAACCAGGCCCAGCAGTCGATCCTGCGGTTGTTCTAATCCGCTTCGATCGGTGGGATGTTACGGGGAACGGCGGGCGCAAGCCCGCCGTTCTCTTTTTCAGGGTTCCCTTTTCGTCGTTCGGAGAAAAATCGAGGATGGCGACCGTTTTTCCGTGACCGGCAGGGGCCGGGTGTCATAGGTGATAGGGGGCGTTTTTGCCCTTTGTCGATTCGCGCGCCGGGATATCCATCGTGCCTTTGAAGCTTGTCTTACGTCCGGGAGAGAAACTGATCGTGAATGGTGCCGTCATCGGCATCGGCGATCATCCCGTATCCCTGTTCTTCTACAACAAGGTGAATTTTCTGCGCGGGCGGGAAATTCTCAAGGAAGAACAATGTGATACGATTGAGAAGAAACTCTATTTCATCATCCAGCTCATCTACATCTTCCCCGAAGATGCCCAACCCAACATGGCGAAATTCGACCTCATTCTGAATGAGGCGCGTCTGTCCAATCCGGGCGAACAGGGTCTGTTTGACGATGTGGAGACGCTGGTGCGCGAAGGGAATTACTATCGCGCGCTGAAGATTTGCCGCCGCCTGTTCACGCCCGAGCCAGGGGCCGGGAAGGTGAATGCGGAAGGTGACGGGGCATCACCCCCGCGGGCGCCTGTGATCGTGACAAAGCTGCGCCGCAAGCCAGCCACCTCTACTGACTGATCACTCTACCAGAATCGTGTGGCAGGGGCCGGGCACAGACCCTACCTGCCACAGGGCAGTACCCCAGGACCATCCCACCCCAAATCCGCTCAGCAACAACTGGCGTGGACCGGACCGAAGAGAAGTGGCGAGGCTGTCGGTGATTGCCAGCGGGATGGTGGCGGAACTGGTATTGCCGCGATCCTGCAATGCCAGCACAAGCTGTTCGGCACTGGCACCAATCTTTTGGCCCAGACGCTTCAACATCATCTCATTCGCCTGGTGCAGCACCACATGGTCGATATCGGCCATGGCAAGGCCGGCGGCATCCAGTGTTGCGGCGATGGCTTTAGGCACTTCCCGCAGGGTGAAAGCGAAGACCTGGGTGCCATCCATGAACAGCATCGGCCCCTCCGGGTTGCGCATTCCGCCCCGCTGCTTGATCAGATAGGGCGCGCCGGTCCCATCGCTGCCCAGGTCAACGAGTAGAGGGCCTGCTGTTCGGTCGATTTCCAGCGCTGTCACCGTGACGGCATCACCGAATAGCGGGGCTGTACCCCGGTCGGCAGGGTCGAGTGTCCGGCTGGTAATATCCCCCGCCACCAGCAGGCAGCGTCCCCGCCCCATGCCAGTCAGCAGGCTGGCCGCACTCCACAGCCCGTAAATATAGCCCGAGCAGCCCATTCCCATATCGAAGGCAGCGCAATGCCGGCCCAGGCCCAGCTTTTCCTGCAGCAGGCAGGCCGTGGCGGGCAAGGGATGGTCAGGTGTCTGCGTCACCACGATCAACAGGTCGATACTGTTCGGCGCCCAGCCCAGGCCCGTCAGCAACTCCCTGGCGGCGGGCAGGGCCAGATCGGACAGGCATTGCCCGTCGCGGGCGATATGGCGGCGGTGGATGCCAGTGGCATTGGCGATGCGGGCGGCCTGATCGGCGCCGAACCGGGCAGCCAGATCGGCCACCCCCTCCACCCGTGTCGGCAAGGCGGAGACGATGCCGCGTAACGCGATACCGTTGAGACGGGCCTGCGCCATGCTCAGCTCTCCTCCCCTTTTGCTGCGCTCAGCAGCCGATACCGCCATCAATGGTCAAAGTCTGGCCAGTGATGAAGGCGGCCCCATCGCCCAGCAGGAACAGGATCGCCGGTACCACATCGGCCGCGGTGCCCAGACGCCCCAAGGGCGTGCGCCGCACGATCTGGTCCCGCTGACCGGCGGATAGCGTACCCGACATCTCCGTGTCCAGATAGCCCGGTGCCACACTGTTCACCGTTATCCGGCGGCGCCCCACTTCCCGTGCCAGGGCGCGGGTCAGGCCGTCCAGCCCTGCCTTGGTGGCGGCATAGGCGGCAAGGCCGGTATAGCCGCGCTGCCCGATGATGGAGGAGATATTGATGATGCGCCCGCCGCCACCCCGCGCCAGCATCTGGCGGAGCACGGCACGGGCCGTCTGGATTGAGCCGGTCAGGTTGGTCTGGATCAACCGGTCGACCTCCACCAGCGGCAAAGTCGCCAGGATGCCCTCGCGGGCGATGCCGGCATTGTTGATCAGCCCCCAGGGCACACCCAATTTTGCGATTGCCGCCTGGATGAAGCCTTCAGTGCTGGCCGCATCACCAATATCCGCCTGATGCCAGAACAGATCATCCCCGTGGGCTTCCAGCAGCGGGGGCAGCGCGTCGCCCAGGCTGCGGCTGCAGGTGGAGACCCGATAACCAGCGTCCAGAAGCGACGTCACGATGGCCAGCCCCAGGCCCCGGCTACCGCCGGTCACGATGACATGGCGCTTCATGTTTCCTCCGCGATGCGACGCTTTTTGCCCGAGGGCAGAAGCGCAATATGGTCCACAAGCCTTAACCGGCGGGGCCGGGCCGGTGGGGGCAGGTCGCCCAGCGCCCCGTTGACGGTGGCCCGCCAGTTTTCCGGTGCCCGTTCCGGTGATAATAGCAGATCGGCCGCCAGCAACTGCCCGGTGATGGGGCTGGGGATGGCATAGACAATGGCATCGCGCACCCAAGGCAGCGCCATCAGGCGCGCTTCGGCCAAAAGGGGATCGACCTTGGTGCCGCCGACATTGATGGTCAGGTCCGCCCGGCCCTGGAAAAGCACCCGGTCCCCGGCCAGTGTCACCCTGTCGCCGGTATCTGCACACCCTGCGTGAAGCGTGCCATCCTGGATGGACAGTGCAGGGCAACCGGGGGGCGGAACCGCCAGCCAGGAAGCGGGAAAGCCGGCGCGTCCGTCGGTCACGCTGAACAGCCGGCCCTGTTCCGTGCTGGCATAGATATGGCGGATGCGGGCCTGGGGAAAACGGTCGGCCAGCGCGTCCAGCAAGGGCTGGTCAGCGGCCTCCCCGCCCAGCGTAATGGCCTTCAGCGGCGGGCATTGCCCGGTCAGCAGCAGCCCGCGCCAGAAGCTGGGCGTGGCGGAAATATGGGTCACCGTTTCGACTTGTGCCAGCCGGGCCAGGCTGGGCAGATCGACCCCCGGTGCGGCGATCAGCGTACCGCCGCCGGCCAATACTGTCAGCAGCACCTGCAGGCCGGCAAAGCCGCAGGCATCATAGGTGAGCAACCAGCGCCCGCCCCCGCTCTCCCCTGCCTTGCCGATCCCGGCCAGCAGGGGGGCGAAGGGCTTGGCGATTCGTTTGGGCGTGCCGGTGGTCCCGGAGCTTTCCAGCACCAGGGTGGCGCCGCTTTCAGGACAGGATTCCGGGGCTGGCAAGCCCCCACGAAGTAAGGTCAGGGGTATTTCCCGCTGCCACACGGCGATCAGGTGTGCTGCCAGGAGAGGAAGATCATACCCGTCAACGGCCAGGGGGCGGTTGGCGGGGGGCTGGATGGCGTGGGCCATCTGCTGCAACGCCAAAGCATCGCAACAGCGCCCCTCCTGAATAATGCAGGCATCCGGGTGAAGCCAGGGCGGAGCGGCCAGATCAACCATCACGTTTGCGACCTTACCCCTTCAGTGCGATCCAGCCCCAGATCACCAGACCGATAAAGCCGATGATACCGATGACGATCACCAGCCCCCAGAGATACTGCTTGAACTCCCCCTGTTTCCAGGCACTGCGGGCCAGCAGCAGCAGGTAAAGCAGGACCGCGCCGCCGACCAGTTCGCCGGTGCTGGGCATGCTCTCAAACATCGGCGTAAAGGGCTGCCAGCTCGCCCGCTTTGGTGAATTGGCGGAAGCCACTGCGGAACGGGTCTTTCCCGGTGACCCCTTCCAAGGCCACGATCAACGTGGCCAGATCCAGCGAATCGAAGGGCAAGGGCCCGTCCAGAAAAACTGTATCGGCGCTGATCGCCACTGGCGCCTCCCCCTTGTCCGCCAGGATGCGGTTGACTTCCTGCCCGATCAGGGTCAGCAGCGCGGCATTCTGCTCGCTCATGAATGAAAACTCCGAACCAGTTCATTAACGCGGCTGGCCGCTTCCACATGCGGCATATGGCCGGTCGCGTCCAGCAGATGCAGCGGAATATTGCCGGGGATCAGGCCGGGCGGCGGGGGCGGCACGATCCGATCCTCCGCCCCCCAGACAAGCTGTAAGGCCACACCGGGCGGTGCCCAGTCCCGTCGGATCAGCGGGGCACCCAGATCATGCCGGTTCGCGGTCAGGATGGCCTGAACCGCCCTGCGCGCACCAGCATCGGCCATGCGCAGGGCCAGGGCACGGGCCAGCGGTTCCACCAGATTATCCGGCCTTGCGAACAGCGCGCCGGCCACGGCGCGGGCTTGAGCAATGTCTGCCGCCATTGCCAGCCGGTCCAGAAAGTCATAATCCAGGTCGCTGCCCAGCCCGGCGCAGGCCAGCAGGCTGGCCCGTCGCACCCTGCCAGGCCGATGGGCCAGATCCAGGGCCACACGCGCGCCTAAGGAGTGGCCGACAAGATCGACCCGTCCCAGGCCCAGACGGTCCAGCAGCGCATCCACCCAATCCGCCAGATCGGCCACGCGCGCCTCTCCCACCTGAAGGGTGGAGGCACCATGGCCGGGCAAATCCAGCGCCAACACCTTCCGCTCTCCGGCGGCAAAGGCAGTGACGTTATATTGCCAAGTCAGCGCATCGCCCCCCAGCCCATGCAGCAGGACCAGGGGCACGCCGGCCACCCCCTCGGTTTCCAGCCAGGAGGCGGGGCCGTCATCCAGCATCAGCCTGTGCCGACGCGGGCGTTTCCCGGTGCGGGCGCGCCCGGCATCAGCGGCCGGCAGGGGCGTGTCAGGCGACACCGGCCAGCGCCAGCAGGTCGTTGATGCTCTTGGCCTTGGCCAGATCCTCGCCGGCCACCACTTTGTCGAAATGCTCATCCACCAGGGCGATGAAGCTGATCACGGCCAGACTGTCCCAGCTATCCAGGCTGTCCAGCGCCTCGTCCCCCGTCAGCGTACCGGGGTCCAGTTCCAGCATCTCGTCCAGGGCCTTCAGGAAGTCAGCGCGCGTCATTGTTCTTCTCCTTTATCGGGCAGGGCTTTCTGCACCACATCGCGGTTTATCGCCACCCATTCCGGATGGGTCCGCATCAACATGTCGCCATCGCGCCAGCCGAAGCCAGGGCGGTCGCGCAATTGCTCAAGCAACTGGCATACCAGGGCGAAATCCTGTTCCGTATCCACGCACCAGCGCCAGGGCGTATCGCCTATGCCGATGATCTCCGGATGGGTGAGATAACCCAGGCGGAACCTTTCCGGTCGTTGCCAGAGAAAGGGCATGACATGCTCCCGCTCAAACGGGGCTTTCGCCTCCCGCCACGCGGTTTCCAGGGCTGCCATGGTGACGATCTCGGCATCCAGCCCCCGCGGAAAGCGGGCCACATCAATGGCGGCATAATCGAAATCATGCTGCTGAAAATAGGCCACCAGCGTGTCGATCAGGGCCGGGTCGATCAAGGGGCAATCAGCCGTGAAGCGCAGAATAATCTCGCCCTTCCCGGCAAGGGCTGCCCGGTAGAAACGATCCAGCACATCGGTTTCACTGCCCCGGAACACACCCACGCCCAGCCGGGCGGCATGGTCGGCCAGCGCATCGTCACCGGGCAGGTCGCTGGTGGCGACAATCAGGCTATCTAGCGTACGGCAGCGGGCCAGCCGGTCAAGCTGCCAATCCAGCAAGGGCTTACCCGCTGCCGGCATCAAGACCTTGCCGGGCAGGCGGGTGGAGCCCATGCGGGCCTGGGTGATGCCGATGATGCGCGGCTTTCCCATTCTCCCGCCCCTTTCAGCCTTTCGGCCCCAGCATGGTCCAGTCCAGCGGCTCACCCCGCGTCAAGGCGCGGGTGGCGCGGCGGCCCAGCACATCGGGCAGATATTTAGGCGCCAGGCCCAGGCCGGGCCGAACGGAGCGGACATTGCTGTCACTCAGCACCTCGCCCGCCGCGACATCCGCCGTGATGTAGAGCGAACGACGGAAGGTGCGCCCGCCCGCCTCGCTGGGTTTCAACGCATAGGAAATGCTGCCCAGGGCGGCATGGGCGGCGGCGCAGGCATCGGCCATGGCGCGAAATTCCGCCGGCTCCAGGGAAAAGGCGGCATCTGGCCCGCCATCGGCGCGGGCCAGGGTGAAATGTTTTTCGATCACCACCGCCCCCAGCGCCACGGCGGCCACGGGCACGGCCACCCCCATTGTATGGTCGGACAGACCCACCGGCACGTCGAACGCCTGGGCCAGATGGGGGATGGTGCGCAGGTCGCAGTCTTCCACCGGGGTTGGGTAGCCAGACACGCAATGGAGCAGGCAGAGATTATCGTTTCCTACCCCGCGCACGGTCGCCACGGCTTCGGCGATTTCCCCCAGCGAGGCCATGCCGGTGGACATGATGATAGGCTTGCCGGTACGCGCCGCCTTTTCCACCAGCGGCAGGTCGATCAACTCAAAACTGGCGATCTTGTAGGCAGGTGCCCCCAGGCTTTCCAGAAAGTCGATCGCTGTCGGGTCGAACGGGCTGGAGAAGATGGGCAGATCGATGGATGCAGCATGGGCGAACAGTTCGCCATGCCATTCCCAGGGCGTGTGCGCCTCACGGTAAAGCGCGTGCAGGGTGCGCCCGGCCCACAACCCGCCTTCCAGTTTGAATTCCGGTCGGTCCACATCCAGCGTGATTGTGTCGGCCGTATAGGTCTGTAGCTTGGCCGCATCGGCCCCAGCTTCCTTGGCGGCATCAATCAGTCGCTTGGCCCGGTCAATATCGCCATTATGGTTGCCCGACAGTTCCGCGATGAGAAATGGTTTCTGGCCGGGGGTGAAACAGGTGGGGAAGGCGGGCATGGGCGGGGTCCGGAAAAGGGGGCAGCACCTTCTTGATACCACTGGATCAAGGGGGTGCGGAAGGTGTGCCGCAACTTTCCCCTTGAAGACGTTTTTCCCTTTTGATTTTAAAATTTATGGAATATAGGCCAAAGACTATTTGGGGGCGGGAATGAAAATAGCGGCAAAAAAACACCGTGTGATGATGGGCGCTTTCACGGGCCTGTTGGCAATGTTAGGCATGTCCCAAATTACCTATGCCCAGGACGCAGCCGGAGCAAAGCCGACGTCTCCGCAGGAGGTGACTAAACCTGCTGATACTCGAAAGAGTATGTTGAGGGGGCCGTCCAGAGTTGAATGTGACGATGGCCACTATCCGTTATCTGAGTCTCTCAGGAGTAGAGAGGGTTGGATAAATTTGCGCCTCATGGTCAAAGCTGATGGTTCTGTCGGGGATATAGAAATTGTCAGTTCGTTTGGCAGTGATGTATTCATTGATATAGCCGTAAAGAGGGCTTATACTTGTAAATTTAAACCTGCCCTAAGAAACGGAATTCCTATTGATTATTATGATGTTAATTTTCCAATGATATTTAAAATGAAAGATTTGGAACATGCTGTTTTGCACAAGGTAGGTCGGCAGCTTGAGCAGGTGGGTAAATTAGTTACAGAAGGGCGATATGATGAGGCCTGGACACTTCTCGATGAAATAGAAGACGATTGCACCACTCTTTATGAAATTGCCCATCTTATGCTGCGCCGGGCCGTCGTCATGGCTCACCGCGGTGATCTACATGTGGCTCTGGCCTATTTGCAGCATATGAACCCGATCAAATCATCATTGAATGAAGATGACCGGGCGTTGGTGGATCGCCTGACCCTTCGCATGCTGTTGCAGACAAAGCGCATCATAGAGGCCAGGACATTGGGCCGCTCGATGAAGGATTGGGGCCAGCGCGCCGGGGATGATGAGCTTAGAGCGGATTTTGAAAGGATCAGTAAGGCGGCTTACGACGATCCAGTTTGGATTGTTGAAGGGGAAATACCGCGGGATTGTCCCGTTTCTCTATGTGGGAAAACCCCATCCTGGTCTTATCGTCTTTCCCATTTCAGGGCTTCTCTCGATCAGATCGAAGGAAATCTTGATCATGTCAATTTAAAGTGTCGGGGGCGGAAGGATGTGCAGTTTGAAGCTGTTCCCAACGTGACTTGGACCATTCCTGATTCTTGGGTAGGTTGCTCGCTCGTGGTGACAGGTACTCCCGGCTCCAAATTCACCCTGATCGATGAAATCCCGGAGTCTCAGTAACAGTCCTTCCACAGACAATATCCCCACCTTGAATCATGTGAGGCGACATGAAGCGGCTTACCGGAAAGTTGGCTTTATTCTCGGTCCTGGCGGTTGCCAGCGCGACGAATGTTGCGGCACAGGGGGCACCAAAAGCGCCCGCCGTTGATATGTCCCAGGTACGGTCCGCCACATTCAAATCTTGCGACACCACGAAATACCCTGCGGGCGAAGTACAGCAAACCCGCGAGGGATGGGTGAATGTGCGGGTAACCGTCGGGACGGACGGAAGGGTGAAGGAACCGGAGGTGATCAGCGCCTTTGGTCGCGGCTCTTTTGAAGAGGCAGCCTTGGCCGGGGCGGCAAGCTGCGTCTTTGAACCGGCAACCGTGAATGGCCAGCCGGTGGAGACGAAGAATATCGTCGTGCCGATGTATTTCCGGATATCGAAAATGGAACCTGGCGCCAATGCCAGCATGGCCAAGCGCTTGCGCGATATCAGTAAGATGATTGATGCGGGCCAGCTTGACGCGGCCTGGGCAAGCCTGGATGAAGCGGAAGAGAAATCGACCCTGCTTTATGAAATGGCCCATATCATGTTGCGGCGGGCTATCATCACCGCGGCGCGGGGAAATGTAGATCTCGCCATCGCCTATCTGCGACAAATGGAATATGTCAGGAATTACCTGACATCCGATGAAATGCAGAAGGTGCAGCGCTTCCGGCTCCGCCTGGAATTACAGGCGGGACAATTCAAAGAAGCCTTGATGACCGAACGTAATGTCCGGGATTTGGGCAAGTTCGACGGCGATGATGGGCTGGTGGCCGGTTTGAACCAGATGCGTCAGGCGACGGCGGAAAAGCCGATCTGGGGTTTGAAAGGCTCTATCCCGGCCAATTGTCCCGATCATATTTGCGGGAAAGAGCCGGTCTGGCGCTATCGTCCGCTCCACCGCACGGTTTCCCTGGCCGATGTGACCGGTATGCTGCATCAGGTGGAGGGGCGCTGTCCTGGCCGTACCTTCAAGGCCGACGCCAAGCCGAACGTCACCTGGACCATCCCCAAAAGCTGGGGCGACTGTGTGATCCAGGTTTCCGGCGCGCCGGGTGCCAGCTTCACTTTGATTGATGAAACCCTGCCGGTGACCCAGTAACCGAACGGCAGCAAGGCGGGTATCGACCGGCCCGCCTTGATCTTCCGGCGGTTCAATGCCCGCCTTTATCCTTGTCCTTGCTGCCGAAGGACATCTTGTCCAGCATCCCCATCAGCAGGGCGGAAATGACAAAGGTCATGTGGATGATGACCAGCCACATCAGCTTGTCATTGGTCATCTTGTCCGCATCCATGAAAGCCTTCAGCAGATGGATGGAGGAGATGGCGACGATGGAAGCGGCGACCTTCACCTTCAGCGTGCCGCTGTCCAGCTTGCCCAGCCAGTTCAGCTTCTCGTCCTCTTCCTTCAATTCGATGCGGGAGACAAAATTCTCGTAACCGCTGATCATCACCATCACGACCAGGCTGCCCACCAGCACCAGATCAACCAGGGTCAGGGCAGCCAGGATCAGGTCGGCTTCCTTTTCGGCAAAGACCGCATATTGGAACGTGTGGATGATATCGATGCCGAACCGGATGGTGAAGGCCAGCAGCACCACAGCCAGACCCAGATACATCGGCACCAGCAGCCAGCGGCTGGCATATAAGGTGCGCTCAATCACGCGTTCGATCACGGTGTGGTTACTCCCCTTCTATTCCCCGTTCTGGTGATCGCAACCGATCACCAGCCTTAATCACCGGCGCGCACATATGGATGGTCACCTCCCCTTTCAAGCCGGGGAAGGATCAACCGTGATCCGCGTGAAAAAGCCGGCTGTTGCGGCGCACTTCCTCCGCGATGAACTCCGCCGTCACCCGGATGCGGGAGAGGTGGCGCAGGTCGGAATGGACCAAAAGCCAGAAGGTACGGATCAACCTTACCTCCTGGGGGAGCAGGCGGACCAGATCTGTCTCCCCCGCTACCAGGAAACAGGGTAGCACGGCAATGCCCGCCCCCGCCTGGACGGCGCGGAACTGGGCCACCAGGCTGGCGCTTTTCAGGCTGGGCCGGATATCGCGGCTGATCTGGGGCAGATAATCCAGCTCCGGCGTATAGACCAGATCATCGATATAGGAGATGAAACGGTGCCCCGGCAGGTCACCGATCCCGGTGATGGGCGGCCCCTGGTCCAGATAGGAGCGGGCGGCATAGAGGCCCAGCTCATAATCCGTCAGCTTGCGGGCATGCAGGCGGCCAGCCTCCGGCTGGGCGACGGAGATGGCGATATCCGCTTCCCGCTTGGACAGGCTGAACAGGCGCGGCATGGCGACAAGCTGCAGCTCCAGATCAGGATGTTGCTGCCCCAGCCGGCCAATGCGCGGCGCCAGGAAGAAGCTGCCGAACCCGTCCGGTGCGCCGATGCGCACCGCGCCGGACAGGCTGCCGCCACTGCCGGCCAGATCCTCCATGATGCTCAGGGCCATACCCTCCATGGCCTCTGCATTTGCCAGCAGGCGTTCGCCCTGCTGGGTTAGGCTATAGCCGGTGGCGTGGCGCTCAAACAGGTTGGTTCCCAAGGCGCGTTCCAGCCCGGTCAGGCGCCGGCCCAGGGTCGTATGATCGACCCCCATACGGCGGGCGGCCAGGGTCAGCCGCCCGCTGCGCGCCACGGCCAGGAAACTCTGCAGATCATCCCAGTCGAACCGTTCTGCCATCCGCCGCCCCTCCTGGACACAAGCACAGCCAATGCAGCACCCCACATATGGGGGTAATTGCACAATGATAGCGGCAAACTTCACATGGATGTGCGCCATCACGCAATGCTACTGGTTGGTCTACGGCATCCGGCGCTTTGGCATGATAGAATGGCGATCAACGCCCCAGCCATTGCGACCGATAAGGGAGGAAACAGCCTTGACCGATGAAGCCATCTGCACCGCACGCGGCCCCGTGGGCCATATCCTGCTCAATCGGCCCAAGGCGCTGAATGCACTGACCCTGCCGATGGTGGATGTGATCGTGCCGGCCCTGAAAAGCTGGGCCGCCGATCCCGCCATCAAGCTGGTGGTGATCCGGGGGGCAGGCGACCGGGCCTTTTGTGCCGGGGGCGATGTCAGGGCTGTCTGGGACGCCGGGTTGCAGCGCAAGCGCGGCGAAGGGGCGGGGGCATTGACCGCCGCCTTCTTCGCCGCCGAATACCGGTTAAACCGGATGATCAAGTGCTTCCCCAAACCCTATGTCGCGCTGATGGACGGGATCACCATGGGCGGCGGCGTGGGTCTGTCCGTCCATGGCAGCCACCGGGTGACGACGGAAAAGACCCTGCTGGCCATGCCGGAAACGGGGATCGGCCTGTTCCCCGATGTGGGTGGCACCTGGTTCCTGCCCCGTCTGCCGGGCAAGCTGGGGCTTTATCTGGGACTGACGGGTGCGCGGGTGATGGCGGGCGATCTGGCCTATACCGGCATCGCCACCCATCACAGCCGCAGCGATGCGCTGGATGATCTGGAAAAGGACCTGGAAGCGGCCCTGGACGACGCCCCCGATGCTGATGCTGCCTTGGAAGCCGTGCTGGGACACCATGCCGCGACCCCGGATCAGCCGACATTGGCCGCCCACCGCGCCGTGATTGACCGGTGTTTCACCGCTGACAGCGTGGAAGGCATCCTGGCCAATCTGGCGGCGGAGGGTGGCGAATGGGCCGCGAAGACCACCGCGACCCTGCTGGCCATGTCCCCCACCAGCCTGAAAGTGACGTTTGAGCAGTTGCGCCGGGGCGCCGCGCTGGAATTTGATGATTGCATGCGGCTGGAATTCCGCATGACCCAGGCGGTGATGGATGGCCATGATTTTTATGAAGGAATCCGGTCCGTGCTGGTCGACAAGGACCGGAACCCGAAATGGCAGCCGGCCAGCCTGGATAGTGTCGATCCCGCCTTTGTGGCCCGGCATTTCGATCCGCCGCCCGGCGGGGATCTGACTTTTGAAGGGTGATGCCAGCAGGCCCGCCCTTATCTTGAAAACAACAGAACCAATCGGGAGGAAACCATGGCGACGATTGCTTTCATCGGCTTGGGCAATATGGGCCTGCCGATGGCGAAGAACCTGCTGGCCGGTGGCCATCGGGTGATCGGGGTGGACCTGTCCCCGGCCAACCTGGCCGCGGCCCAGGCAGCGGGGCTGGAACTGGCCCCGACTGCCGGGGCGGCGGCGGCCGAGGCCGATCTGGTGGTCACCATGCTGCCGGCCGGGCCGCATGTCCGCGCTGTTTACGGCGCGGCGGATGGGGTGATCGCCATCGCCCGGCCCGGCACCCTGTTCATCGACAGTTCGACCATTGATGTGGACAGCGCGCGGGCCGTGATCGCGCAGGCGGAAGCTGCGGGCCATATGATGCTGGATGCGCCTGTCTCTGGCGGCACGGGCGGGGCGGCGGCGGGTACGTTGACCTTCATGGTCGGCGGGTCGGAAACAGCTTTTGCCAAGGCCCAGCCCTATCTCGCCCTGATGGGCAAGAACATCGTGCATGCCGGTGGGCCGGGCACGGGACAGGCGGCCAAGATCTGCAATAACATGATCCTGGGCATCTCCATGATCGCCGTGTCAGAGGCGTTCGCCCTGGCCGACAAGCTGGGGCTGGAACGGCAGAAGCTGTTCGACATTTCCTCCACCTCCTCCGGTCAGTGCTGGTCGCTGACCAGCTATTGCCCGGTGCCGGGGCCGGTGCCGACATCACCTGCCAACCGGGACTATCAGCCGGGCTTCGCCGTGGATATGATGCTGAAGGATTTGAAGCTGGCGCAGCAGGCCGCTGCCAGTGCCGGGGCTGCCACGCCCCTGGGTGCACAGGCGGCGGCGCTGTATCAGCTTTTCTCCGCAGCCGGGAATGGCGGGATGGATTTCTCCGCTATCGTGAAAATGATGCAGGGAAAATAAGATGCAGAACGGGAAAAGCGGCAATCTCTACCACCTGATCGAAAGCCGTTTTCCCGCCGATATGCAGGCCCGGTTCATCACCCTGATGGACGGGCCGCGCCAGGGCATCTGGTACAATTACGCCGACCTCGTTTCCATCTCCGCCCGTTTCGCCCATGCGATGGCGGCGCTGGGCGTGAAACGGGGGGACCGCGTGGCCGTGCAGGTGGAGAAGAGCGCTGAGAACCTGTTTCTCTATCTCGCTACCCTGCGCCTGGGTGCCGTCTATCTGCCCTTGAACAGCGCTTATCAGAAGGGCGAGATCGCCTATTTCCTGGAGGATTCAGGCCCGGCCTTGTTCGTTTGCCGCCCGGAAGATGAAGCGGAGATGGTGGCACTGGCGGCCCGCTGCGGCGTGCCGGCGGTGGCGACCCTGGGCATTGCCGCCGATGGCAGCCTGCCCGACATGGCCATCGACCTTTCGCCTGAATTCGACACCGTGCCGATGGATGCGGATGATCTGGCCGCCATCCTCTACACGTCCGGCACCACGGGCCGGTCGAAAGGCGCCATGACCAGCCATGGCAACCTGGCCAGCAACGCGCTGGCGCTGCATCGGCTGTGGGGTTTCCGGGCGGGGGATGTGCTGCTGCATGCGCTGCCCATCTTCCATGTCCACGGGCTGTTTGTTGCCACCAACACGACTTTGCTGAATGGCGGGTCCATGCTGTTCCTGTCCCGGTTTGATCCGGACCGGGTGGTGGCGTTGCTGGGGCAGGCCACGGTGATGATGGGGGTGCCCACCTTCTATACCCGCCTGCTGGGCCATCCCGGTTTCACGCGGGACAAGGTGGCGCATATGCGTCTGTTCATCAGCGGTTCCGCGCCGCTGCTGGCCGATACGCATCGGGAATTCAGTGAGCGCACGGGCCATGCCATCCTGGAACGCTACGGCATGACGGAAGGCGGGATGATCACCTCCAACCCGCTGGAAGGCGACCGGGTGCCCGGCACGGTAGGCTTCCCGCTGCCCGGCGTGGAACTGCGCATCGCGGGGGAAAAGGGGGAGGTGCTGGGCACCGATCACGTCGGCTCGATTGAGTTCAAAGGCCCCAACCTGTTCAAAGGCTATTGGCGCAAGCCGGAGAAGACGGCGGAGGATATGCGCCCCGACGGCTTCTTCATCACCGGCGATGTCGGCAGGATCGACGCGCGCGGCTATCTCCACATTGTCGGCCGCGCCAAGGATCTGATCATTTCCGGCGGGTTGAACGTCTATCCCAAGGAAGTGGAGATGGTACTGGATGGGCTGGACGGGGTGGTGGAAAGCGCCGTGATCGGCCTACCGCACCCCGATTTCGGGGAGGCAGTGGCCGCCATCATCCAGAAGCGACCGGGCCGCGATGATGTGACTGAAGCGGCCTTGATCGCCCAGGTCCGTGACCTGCTTGCCAGCTTCAAGGTGCCCAAGCGCATCTGGTTTGTGGATGAATTGCCGCGCAACCAGATGGGCAAGGTGCAAAAGGCCCTGCTGCGTCCGCAGCACCAGGACACGTTCCGCTGAAAGGGGAAGGTGTAAGTTTTTCCCCCAAACGGTAAGGAAGGCTCATCCCACCCGCTGTTCCAACTCGTCCAGCCGGCGGGCCATGGTGCGGATATTGTCGATCAGCAACTGCACCAGTTGGCGCAGCAGCGGGTCGGCGCCATAAAGGCTCTCGCGCAGCACGCTGGCTGGCATCCGCATCAGCACCGACTCCATCTCCGCACTGGCGTTGGCCATGCGCGGCTTGCGGTCGAAGATGGCCATCTCCCCGAACACGCCTTTTTCATCCACCGTGCCAATGATGGTGGGGTGGATTTCATCGCCGCGCCAGATGCGCACCCGCCCCTTTTCCACCACATAAAGACTGTCGCCGGGATCACCCTCCTTGAACACCAGTTCGCCGGGTGCGAAAGTACGGCGTTCGAATGCGGCGGACATGGGCGGTAACCTCGTCGCGTGGTGGATGCTTCATCCAATACCTTTCCGCCGGCCCTTTGTCATGGGGCTTGACAATAGCACGACCGTTCGTTTTATTATTGTCCTATGAGCAAGGGCGAACGCACACGCGCCGTCATCCTGGACCAAGCGCTGGCCATGACCAGCACCGATGGATTGACCGGCCTTACCATTGGCACGCTGGCCGACCGGCTGGGCATGTCAAAAAGTGGGCTGTTCGCCCATTTCGGCAGCAAGGAAATGCTGCAGGCGGCTGTGCTGGACCGTGCGGCGGAACTGTTTGCCGATACGGTGGTACGCCCCGCCCTGCAACAGCCGCGCGGCCTGCCGCGTGTGCTGGCTTTGTTTGAGAACTGGATTCGCTGGACCCTGCACCCGGTTCTGCCCGGCGGCTGTCCGATCCAGGCCGCTTCTATCGAGTTTGATGATCGTCCAGGCCCTTTGCGTGACCATATCCGCCAGCATCAGGAGGATTTGCGCCGCGTGATCATGGGGGCTGTCCGCCGCGCGGTGGATGAGGGGCATCTGCGTGCCGATCTGGATGTGGAGCAATTCGCGTTTGAGGGCATGTCGCTCTGTTATGGCTTTACCCAGATATACCGCCTGTTTCAGGACCCCAAGGCGGAAAGCTGGGTGCGGCTGGCCATCCAGGGGCTGGTTGAACGTCACAGGACTTGATTATCCGCCATCCTTCCTGGGTGGCGGTGCAGCAGAAGATGGAGATCAGGCGCGGCCAAGCCGCTGCCATGGGCTGGAGGTAGAGATGTTTTTGCCTAATAAAAGCACGAACGTTCGGTCTTTTATGAAAAGAGAGAGCCCCATCGGTTGGCTGGACGGATTGGCCGCCCTGGCCCGGCCCTGGTCGGCGGTGGCGGAAGCCGCGCGCCTTTATTTCACCCCTGAACGTGCCGTCGCCCCACCCGCCTTGCCTGAGCCGGCAGGTGGTGTGGTGCTGGCCGTACCTGGCTTCACCCCCCATCTCAACGCCCGTTTATGGCCGGCAGCGGGGGCGGGCGGGCCGCTGGTGCTGTTGGCGCATGATTGGGAAGGGCAGGTGCAGGATGTGATGCCCCTGGTGGCGGCGCTGCTGTCGCGGGGGGCGGGTGTGCTGGCCTTTGATGCGCCGGCCCATGGGCGCAGCAGCGGGGACAGCACCCATCTGGTCGAGATGGCGGCAGCGGTCCGCGCGGTTGTGCGGGCGGTGGGGGCGCCGGTTCACGCCGCCATTGGCCATGGGGTCGGGGCAACGGCATTGACCCTGGCGTTGGAGGGGGACTGGCCCGGCACCCCGCCGGTGCGGCTTGTGTTGCTGGCCCCGCTGGCAGACCCGATGCTGCCCGTGCGCCAGATCGCCCATATCCACAGGCTGGATATGAATGGGGAGATGGAACTGGTCCAGCGCATCGACCGGGTTATGGGGCAGCCTATTGCCGCCCTGGTGCCGAAGGCCCCGCCCGTGGCCGGACTGCTGGTCCATAGCAGCGATGACCGGATCATGCCGGTGGCTGATGCGTTGCACATCGTGGCTGGCGCTGCGTCCTGGCGCACCCATCTGGTGTCCGGTCTGGGGCATCGCCGCCTTATCGGGGATGTCTCGGTTGTGGCCCTGGCTGCTGATCATGCCGTTGGCCGGGATGGTTGATTGCCACCCATCGACCAGCGTCGCGGGCTGGATTACTCTGTTACCACAATAACAATCATGATCTGACGTGGGGGAATAATGGCTTTCATGGTGACACCGCTTTATGCCGGCCTGCTGGGCCTGATGCTGCTGGTTTTAAGCGCCCTGGTGTCCCGCCAGCGGCTGCGCCACAAGGTTTCCATTGGTGATGGCGATGTGCCGTCGGTGCGGGCGGCGATGCGGGTGCAGGCCAATTTCGTGGAATATGTGCCGCTGGCATTGATCCTGCTGGTGCTGCTGGAACTGTCCCGCCATTCCCTTTATGTGCTGCATGCGCTGGGCATTGCCCTGGTGCTGGGCCGGGCCTTGCATGCGTATGGCCTGACAAAGCGGCCCGGCGGTCGCAGCTTTGGCCGTGGCGTTGGTATCCTTCTGACCTGGATCACCATTCTGGTCGCCTCGGTGCTGCTGATTGTGGCGGCCATCGGCCGTATGGCTGTCGCCTGATCCTTTCCGGAGAGCAAGGAGACATACTCGATGCCTACCGTGATCATCACCGGTGCCAATCGCGGCATCGGCCTGGAGCTGGCGCGCCAGTACAGTGCTGATGGCTGGACGATCATCGCCACCGCCCGCGAACCGGCCACGGCCGCGGACCTGACGGCGCTTCCGGGTGTGGAGGTAAAGGCCCTGGCGGTGGATGACAGCGCCGCCATCACGGCCTTTGCTGCATCCCTGGCCGGCCGCCGCATTGATCTGCTGATCAATAATGCCGGCATCATGGGGCCGGATTTGCCTGCCCAATCCCGTGATGGGATTGATGCGGCGGGCTGGGTACAGACAATGCAGGTGAACGCGCTGGCGCCTATCCTGCTGGCCCTGGCGGTGAAGCCCTTCCTGGCGCCCGGCGCCAAGATCGCCACCATTTCCAGCCAGCTTGGCTCCATTGCAGAGAATGAGTCGGGCGGCATGTATGCCTATCGGGCATCCAAGGCGGCAGTGAATATGGGCAACCGGTCGCTGGCAGCCGATCTGCGCGATGCCGGCATCACCTGTCTGGTCCTGCATCCGGGCTGGGTCCAGACCGATATGGGCGGTGCCAAGGCCCCCGTGACGGTGCCGGACAGTGCTGCCGGCCTGCGCCGCGTGATTGCCGGCGCCACGCTGGCCGATAGCGGCAGCTTCATCGCCTATGACGGGCGGCGCCTGCCCTGGTGAGGGCCTGTTCATCGTTATCGGAGGAAACCATCATGGCAGCGTCCCCGATTGAGTTCTATTTCGACTTCTCCTCCCCTTACGCCTACCTCGCCGCCGCCCGGATCGAGAATGTGGCGGCGGAACTGGGACGTAGCGTGCGCTGGCGGCCGATCCTGCTGGGCGTGGTCTTCAAGACCACCTCAGGCCAGCCGAACCTGATGAAGCCCTTGCAGGGTGATTATCTGCACCATGATGTGCCGCGCTGTGCCCGGCGCTGGCATATCCCGCTGATCAGCCCGTTGCCGCCGATCTTTGGGTCCCTGGCGGCGGCACGCGGCTTTTACTGGCTGGAGGGACAGGAGGGGGATGCCCATCTGCCGGCGGCTTTCGCGCGGGCCATCTTCAATGCCCATTGGGCCGATGGGCGGGACATGGCGCTGCCGGAGAATGTGCTGGATGTGGCCGCCGGTCTGGGCATCAACCGCGCCGCGATGGATGATGGTATCCGTGATCCGGCGGTGAAGGAGAAGGTGCGCGTCGCAACGGAAGAGGCAATGGCGAAAGGCGTTTTCGGCGTTCCTTATTTTGTCGTCGATGGCGAGCCCTTCTGGGGCGCAGACCGCATGCATCAGATGGCACAATGGGTGCGGGAAGGCGGCTGGTAAGGTTGGTAAACGGCCTCGGCTGGGATAGGCTGTCCCGGCAATCCAACCACGCCGCAAAGGCGTAGAGCCGAGGGTATCGGACCTTGACCAGAGCCAAGATTATCGGCGCCGTGGCGCTGACCCTGCTTCTATCCACGACCGGCATCGGTCTGGCGATGGCGCAGACGGCGCCGGCTGCGACCGTGAACCGTGTCCAGTCCGGCAATATCGTGACGGAGAATGTGCCGGCCCTGGATGCCGCGCTGGGCGAAAGGCTGAATGCCTATCTGAACGCCCGCGCCGCCTCTGTGCTGGACTGGACGGCGGATGGCAAAGGGCTGTTGATTTCGACCCGCTTCGGGGAGACGGCACAGCTTCATCTGGTGGAAGGGCCGATGATGGCCCGCCGCCAACTGACCTTCGCCAATGAACCGATCACCCAGGCCCATTTCAACCCGCGTTCCGGCAGCCAGGATCTGGTCTATGTCTGGGATCGTGGCGGGTCAGAGAATTACCAGTTCTTCCATCTGGATATGGCCAGCGGGCAGACCCGGCTGGTCACCGATGGCAAGTCCCGCAATGGCGGCTTGACCTGGGCGCACAAGGGCGACCGGTTCGCCTTTTCCAGCACCCGGCGCGATGGCACCAATACCGATATCTATGTCGGCACTCTGGCCGATGCCGCGACGGTGAAGCCGCTGGTGGCGGAAACCGGCTCCTGGTCGCCGGTGGCCTTTTCCCGCGATGATAAAAGCCTGCTGGTTGGCCGCTATATCTCCATCACCAAATCCTATCTGACGGTGGTGGATGTGGCGACCGGCGCGCAGACCCGCATCAAGCCGGAGATGGAGAATGTGGCGCTGGGCGGCATCGGTTTCACGCCCGATGGCAAGGGCGTGTTCCTCACCTCTGACGAGGCGGGGGAGTTTAAACGCCTGGGCGTGCATGACATTGCCAGCGGCAAGACCCGCTGGCTGACGGAGAACGATCCCTGGGACGTGGATGGGGCGGAATTGTCGGCCGATGGCAAATATCTGGCCTATGTACTGAATGAGGGCGGCTGGTCCCGCCTGCGGGTGATCGACACCACCAGCTTCAAGCCAGTGGCCCTGCCTGACCTGCCGCAGGGTGTGATCGGCGGCGTGAAATTCAGCCCCGATGGCGGCCGTCTGGCCATCAGCCTGTCGCGGCCGACGTCCCCGTCCGACGCCTGGGTGATCGACCTGAAAAAGCGCCAAGTCACCCAATGGACGCGCAGCGAAGTGGGCGGGCTGAACACGGATAATTTCGCCGATGCCAAGCTGGTGGAATTTCCCACCTTCGACCAGCAGGACGGCAAGCCCCGCATGATCCCGGCCTTCCTCTATATGCCGAAGAACGCGGTGGCAGGGGCGAAGCTGCCGGTCATCATCAACCCGCATGGCGGCCCGGAGGCGCAGACCCGGCCCGGCTTCTCCGCCACCGTGCAATTCTGGGCGAATGAGTTGGGGGCGGCGGTGCTGCTGCCCAATATCCGCGGCTCTGACGGGTACGGGAAAACCTATCTGGGCCTGGATAATGGCTTCAAGCGGGAAGACAGCATCCGCGATATCGGTGCGCTGCTGGATTGGGTGGCAACCCAGCCCAACCTGGATAAGGACCGGATGGTGATTGCCGGTGGTTCCTATGGTGGCTATGTCACCCTGGCGGCCATGACCCATTATAATGACCGTCTGGCCGGCGGGGCCAGCACGGTCGGCATCTCCAACTTTATCACCTTCCTGGAGGCCACGGCCGATTATCGCCGTGACCTGCGCCGCCCGGAATATGGTGATGAACGTGATCCGGCGATGCGGGAATTCCTGCAGCGCATCTCCCCCCTGACCAACGCGGCCAAGATCACCAAGCCGATGCTGGTCATCCAGGGGCAGAACGATCCGCGTGTGCCGGTGGGGGAATCTGAGCAGATGGTGGCAGCCATCCGCCGCAATGGTGGTGATGTCTGGTACGTGCTGGCGCTGGATGAGGGTCATGGATTCCGCAAGAAATCCAACCAGTTCGTGGGACTGATGGCCCAAGCCCAGTTCTTCACCAAGGTCTTCGGCACCAGGCCGGCGGCCCCCTGATCCCGGACGAGGGCGGCGGGGAGGGGAGCCCCCCTCCCCGTGAGGACAGGTGCTGTTTCCAGCAAAAGGGATGGGCCATGATCGATAAGCTGGAATTTTTCATCGCGCTCGCCCGTGAACAGCATTTTGGCAAGGCGGCGGAATCCTGCGGGGTGACGCAGCCGACCCTTTCTGCCGGGATCAAGCAGTTGGAGGACACGCTGGGCGTGCTGCTGGTCAATCGCGGCGCGCGCTTCATGGGGCTGACGGCCGAAGGCGACCGGGTGCTGGACTGGGCGCGGCGCATCGTCAGCGATACCCGCGCCATGCGGCAGGAGGTGCATGCCCTGCGCCACGGCCTGATGGGGCATTTACGGCTGGCTGCCATCCCGACGGCATTGGCTATGGTATCGGCCCTGACCACGCCTTACCGGGAGCGCCATCCTGGCGTGCGCTTCTCCATCCTGTCCCGCACCTCGCAGGAGGTGTTGGGCATGCTGGAAAATCTGGAGATTGATGCCGGGCTGACCTACCTGGATAATGAGCCGCTGGGTCGTGTGCGTTCCATCCCGCTTTATCGGGAGCATTACCGGCTGTTGACCTCGCGCGACAGCCCGCTGGGCGACCGTGATCAGGTGAGCTGGGCGGAGGTGGGGCATATCCCGCTTTGCCTGCTGACGCCCGATATGCAGAACCGCCGTATCATCGACCGGCTGCTCATCGGGGCCGGGGCCCGCCCGGCCCCGACCCTGGAAAGCAATTCCATGATCGTGCTGTTCTCCCATGTCCGCACCGGCAAATGGGCCAGCGTGATGCCGGAGGTGCTGGCCAGCACCCTGGGCCTGACCGACCCGATCCGCGCCATTCCCATTGTGGAACCGGATGCCGTGCATACGATCGGGCTGGTCGTGCCCAATCGCGACCCCATGACCCCCTTGACCGCCGCCCTGGTAACCGAAGCCCGCCGCTTCGCCCGCCAGCATGTGGAGGCAGGCGGGGTATTCTAAGTTTGATTCAGAAAGAGTTCTACTGCGGTGGCTGTCGAAGATTGAATTTTATCCGTTTGACCAAAAATTCTATTCGTGATTTCAGATTTCCTGATAAAATATGAAAAACGATTTATTTTTTGTGCGCGACATTACCAATTCAGCAGGAAAATTAGGCGCTAGGAGCATTTATGGCCTATTTAACGAGGATAAAAAATGGAAACTATACCGATTCAGATGTGGGGCAATTCTATATAAAAGAAAGATTTAATCACGGCCCATTCATTCGTGAAATAGGAGATTTCATTGCCCACCCCAAAAGAGATAAAGGGGGAAGCTTTAATACAATTATAAATGCATACTCGCAATTTGCTTTTGCTCAGGTTTATCAGCTTGGATCTGAGTCTAAAAAACAAAAGCCTCTTAATCATAATGGCGCTTGTGAGTGGTGGATGAAGCCATATTTTGAAAGTAAAATCGAAGAATACTCATCAAGCGATCTCTTAAAAGAGATTGGAATGTCAAAAACAACGGTAAAAGCAGAAATTCTTTCTTGGTTCGCAAAAAAAGACAAATTTCCAACAGAAATCAATGCAAAGAATGTGTCTAGATTCTATAGAATTGCTAGTTTGTTTTGTAGGACAATTTCTATCAGGCCTGCCTTTACAATAGAAGATGCATACTCAGAATTGCTTTTTTCATTTAAAAAATTGGGCATAAAAAATGAAATTTGTGAAGAATTTATTGTCGCCACCGCGGTTGTTATTAATAATTTAGAGATAGAATTACATTCTAGTGTTACAGCAAAAATATCAATCGATGCTTCTCGATTGCATTGTTCGAGGATTTCTAACTGTAATAATACTGGAAAGGCTGATTTCTTTGATAGATCTCTAATAATTTCAATTATCACAAACTCGCAAATGAGAGATGAATTACTTGATATTAGGATTGATTTAATTGATACAAAGATAAATATCTTGAAATACTTTAATGAATCTTTATTTATCAAAAATAGCGTATTTTATTTGGATGAAAATTGCAACCTTCAATTTGATTCTAAATTGAAGAACAAAGTTACTGTATGTTGATTTTTCATTTGACCATTAAGATAATAAGCGCTTAAAATGGTTAATCGGAAATTCTATGATTTTATCTATAAGTTGAATTCATATTATGACTGCGGGGTTGCATCCTAAAACGTACATATTGCACGAGTGTTAGCCAACAATGGCGTGCTGATGAAATGAAAATTTGATCCAACTGCTCCGCCAATCCGTTACCGGTGTGTAGGGCCATCCAGAGGGGGAAATGGATGTCGCGTTGGCAGTGGATTTTCAAACAATTAACCCGGCGGCTCTGGCTGCGGGCCAGCCTTATCGGGCTGCTGGGCATCCTGACGGCTATCCTGGCGGCGGTGGTCGAGCCTTATATACCCTGGCATCTGCCGGGGGCGATGGGGGCGGATTCCATTGACAGTATCCTCACCATCATCGCGTCCAGCATGTTGTCGGTGACGACATTCTCCCTGTCGGTCATGACGTCTGCCTATGGGGCAGCCACCAGCAATGTTACGCCGCGCGCTACCCGGCTGTTGATGGAGGATCGGACAACGCAGAATGTCCTGTCCACCTTCATCGGGTCTTTTCTGTTCGGCATTGTCGGCATCATCGTGCTGCAGACCGGTGCCTATGGGGAGCGGGGGCGGGTGATCCTGTTCGCGGTGACGCTGGGCGTGATCGCGCTGATTGTTATTTCCCTGCTGCGCTGGATTGACCATCTGACCCGGCTGGGCCGGGTGGGGGAGACGACCGACCGGGTGGAACGGGCCACCGAAGCCGCCATGCGCCACCGGCTGGCGCTGCCCTATCTCGGCGGGCGAAAATTGGCGGCAGGGTTGCTGGAGCCGCCAGCACAGGCGTTGATCGTGACAGCCGGATGCGTCGGCTATGTCCAGCATATCGACATGCCGGCGCTGACCGCCTGTTCTGAGCGGGGCAAGCGGGATATTCATGTGCTGACCCTGCCCGGCACATTCGTCTATGGCGATACCCCATTGCTCTGGATGGACCGTCCTTCACTGGAGGGGGAGGAGATCGACGCCTTTGGTGAGGGCATGCGCCGCGCCTTTACCATCGGCAATGAACGCAGTTTCGACCAGGACCCGCGCTTCGGTCTGGCCGTGATGAGCGAGATTGCCTCGCGCGCCATGTCGCCGGGGGTGAATGATTCCGGTACCGCCATCGACGTGATTGGCCGCATGACCCGGTTGATGGATTTATGGGGGCAGGGGCCGACCAAACCGGAAAGCGAAGCGGTTGACCACCCCAATATCCATGTCCCGCCACTGTCCACCGCCGACCTTTTTGAGGATGCCTTCATGCTGATCGCCCGTGACGGTGCCGGGCTGGTGGAGGTCCAGATCCGACTGCGCAAAGCCTTGGCAGCGCTTGCCCGCAAGGTCCATTGCGAGCCGGATTTCTGCGCGGCGGCCGTGCATCAGGCTGATCTGGCATGGGCGCGCGCTGACGCCGCCCTAACGCTGAAAGCCGATCGGGAGAGGCTGCGCCAAGTGGAGCTTTGATAGAAATGTTCTATCGCAGCATGGAACAGCTATGTTGAATCCCATCGTTTGGTTTGTTTATCTCATCTGCAACGATTGCTGATGAGGAAGGCAGCCCCCGATGCCAAACCCGTCTCTTCGCCCCACCTGGGATCCGTTCCGGGCGGAAGCGATTATTGCTGACCATGCCCAGATGCCGGGCGCCCTGTTGCCCATCCTGCACGCGCTGCAGGAAGAATTCGGCCATGTGCCCGAGCCGGCGGTGCCGCTGCTGGCCGATGCGCTGAACCTGTCGCGGGCGGAGGTGCATGGCGTCATCACCTTTTATCATGATTTCCGCCATGATCCCGCCGGCCGCCATGTGGTGAAGCTGTGCCGGGCAGAGGCGTGCCAGTCCATGAAGGGGGAGCATACGGCCAGCCATCTGCTGCGCCGGCTGGGCATTGATTGGGGCGGCACCACGCCCGACGGGTCGGTGACGGTGGAACCGGTCTATTGCCTGGGCCTCTGCGCCACGGCCCCCGCCGCGCTGGTGGATGGGGAGCCGCATGGCCGTCTGACCCCGGAAAGCCTGGCTGGCATTGTTGAGGAGGCGCGGCGCGCATGAATACCGCCCCGATATCGCCGATCCGACTGCTCATCCCGCAGGATGTGGCAGCCCTGGCCGTGGGTGCCGAGCGGGTGGTGAAAGCCATCACCAGCCACGCCGCTGCCGATGGCACAGCGATCACCATCACCCGCACCGGGTCGCGCGGGCTGTTTTGGCTGGAAACGCTGGTGGAGGTGGAAACACCCGCCGGTCGCATCGCCTATGGTCCGGTCAACCCGCAGGATGTGCCGGGCCTGTTCAATGCCGGCTTCCTGCTGGGTGGGGCGCATCCGCTGCGCCTGGGCCGGATGGAGGATCATCCCTGGCTGAAGGGCCAGACCCGCCTGACCTTTGCCCGCTGCGGCATTGTCGATCCGCTGTCGCTGGAAGATTATGAAGCGACGGGCGGATACAAGGGGCTGCGCCATGCGCTGTCCATCGGCCCGGCTGCGATTGTGGCGGCTGTAACCAAATCCGGCCTGCGCGGTCGTGGCGGGGCCGGCTTCCCCACCGGCGTGAAATGGAAGACGGTGGCCGACACCAAGGCCCCGCAGAAATATATCGTCTGCAACGCCGATGAAGGGGACAGCGGCACCTTCGCCGACCGGATGATCATGGAGGGCGATCCCTTCTGCCTGATCGAGGGCATGAGCATTGCCGGCATCGCCGTGGGGGCGACCAAGGGGTACATCTATTCCCGCTCCGAATATCCCCATGCCAACCGCACCATGCGCGCCGCCATTGCGGAGGCCTACCGCACCGGGCGGCTGGGGACGGATATTCTGGGCAGTGGTGTTACGTTCGATCTGGAATTGCGCGTCGGTGCCGGGGCCTATGTCTGCGGGGAGGAAACGGCCCTGCTGGAAAGCCTGGAGGGCAAGCGCGGGCAGGTGCGGGCCAAGCCGCCGCTGCCGGCGCATAAGGGCCTGTTCGGCCAGCCGACCGTGATCAACAACCTGATCTCGCTCGCCACCGTGCCGGTGATCCTGGCCGAAGGGGCGGCCTATTATGCTGACTTCGGCATGGGCCGTTCACGCGGCACCATGCCGATCCAGATCGCCGGCAATGTCCGTCATGGCGGGCTGTATGAAACGGCGTTCGGGGTGACGTTGGGCGAAATCGTCGAAGGTATCGGCGATGGCACCGCCACCGGTCGCCCGGTCAAGGCGGTGCAGTGCGGCGGTCCGCTGGGGGCCTATTTCCCGCCCATGCTGTTCGACACACCCTATGATTATGAAGCGTTCGCCCAGCGCGATGGGCTGATCGGCCATGGCGGGGTGGTGGTGTTTGATGACAGCGTGGACATGGCGGCGCAGGCGCGCTTTGCCATGGAATTCTGTGCCATCGAATCCTGTGGCAAATGCACCCCCTGCCGCATCGGCTCCACCCGTGGGGCAGAGGTGGTGGAAAAGATCATGGCGGGCCGGGAGGTGGATGCCAATCTGGCCCTGCTGGAAGATCTCTGCGCCACGATGAAGTTCGGCTCCCTTTGTGCGCTGGGCGGCTTCACCCCCTATCCGGTGTTGAGTGCCGTGCGCCATTACCCGGAGGATTTCCGGCGGCGTCATGCGGCGGCGGCGGAGTAGGGGGCGGTGATGCTTCTTGCAGACTTGCCAAATCCGGCCCACATTATCTGCACTGGTGCGAGAGAGGTCGGATCATGCCGATATTGGACCGGATCACCCAGGAACCGGGCGTCATGGGTGGCAAGCCCTGTATCCGGGGCAAGCGGGTTACGGTGGGCCTGTTGGTCGGGCTGGTCGCGTCCGGCCAGGAGATCGACAGCATCCTGGCCGACTACCCTTATCTGGAGCGCGATGACGTGCTGCAGGCCCTGCGCTATGCCGCATGGCGGTCGGAGGAACGCGAAATCACCCTCGCGTCAGCATGAAGCTGTTGATCGATATGAACTTGGCCCCCCGCTGGGTGCAGGTTCTGCAGGCCGAGGGGATCGAGGCGCAGCACTGGTCCAGCATTGGACCGATGGGAGCGCCGGACCGGGAGATCATGGCCTATGCGGCCGCTCACGGGCTGGTCGTGCTGACCCACGATCTGGATTTCAGCGCCATGCTGGCCGCGACGGGCGGGGCCAAACCCAGCGTCGTGCAAATCCGCGCCGAGGATGTCCGCCCGGAGGCGATTGGGCCGGCTTTGGTGGCGGCCTTGCGCCAGATGGCCGCCGATCTGGAAGCTGGTGCGCTGGTGACGGTGGAGCCCAAGCGCGCCCGGCTGCGCCTGTTGCCGTTGCGGGGCTGAAACCCTCGCTCTCCCCCTCATTTTACCGTCACCCCGGCGAAGGCCGGGGTCCAGTATCACAGGCGCATAGCTCTACGAATCTGGATTCCGGCGTGCGCCGGGATGACGGAATCGCTTTGCCTAAGCATCAGCTTTCCCACCCCCGGAGGAACCCATGACCCTGATCCACGAGATCGACTATGGCACGCCCAGGTCCAAGTCGGAGAGCATGGTCAGCCTGACCGTTGATGGGGTGGAAATCAGTGTGCCGGAAGGCACATCGGTGATGCGTGCGGCGATGGATGCCGGCATCCAGGTGCCGAAGCTGTGCGCCACCGACATGCTGGATGCCTATGGTTCCTGCCGGCTTTGTCTGGTGGAGATTGAGGGGCGCAACGGCACGCCGGCTTCCTGCACCACGCCTGTCGCCCCCGGTATGAAGGTGGCAACCCAGACGCCCAAGCTGGCCAAGCTGCGGCGTGGGGTGATGGAGCTTTATATCTCCGACCATCCGCTGGATTGCCTGACTTGTGCTGCCAATGGCGATTGTGAATTGCAGGATATGGCCGGTGCTGTGGGCCTGCGTGAGGTGCGCTATGGCAATGAGGTTGAAACCCATCTGGGCCAGGAAAAGGATACCAGCAACCCCTATTTCACCTTCGATCCCAGTAAGTGCATTGTCTGCGCCCGTTGCGTGCGGGCGTGTGAGGAGGTGCAGGGCACCTTCGCGCTGTCCATCGCCGACCGGGGCTTTGCGTCGAAGGTGAATGCCGGGGCGGGACAGGATTTCCTGTCATCGGATTGCGTGTCCTGCGGGGCCTGCGTGCAGGCCTGCCCCACGGCGACGCTGATCGAAAAATCGGTGGTGGAGATCGGCCAGCCCGAACATTCCGTCGTCACCACCTGCGCTTATTGCGGGGTCGGCTGTTCCTTCAAGGCGGAAATGCGCGGGACCGAATTGGTACGCATGGTACCCTATAAGGATGGCAAGGCCAATCGCGGCCATTCCTGCGTCAAGGGCCGTTTCGCCTGGGGCTATGCCACGCATAAGGAACGTATCCTGAAGCCGATGGTGCGGGCGAAGATCACCGATCCCTGGCAGGAAGTGACCTGGGATCAGGCGATTGCCCATGTGGCATCCGAATTTAAGCGCCTGCAGGGCCAATATGGCCGTAATGCCATTGGCGGCATCACCTCATCGCGCTGCACCAATGAGGAAACCTATCTGGTGCAGAAGCTGATCCGGGGTGGTTTCGGCAATAATAATGTCGATACCTGCGCCCGCGTCTGCCATTCCCCCACCGGCTATGGGTTGAAGACGGCGTTCGGCACCTCTGCCGGCACGCAGGATTTTGACTCGGTGGAGCACGCCGATGTGGTGGTGGTGATCGGGGCCAACCCCACCGATGGGCACCCGGTCTTCGGCTCCCGCTTGAAGAAGCGGCTGCGCCAGGGGGCCAAGCTGATCGTCATTGATCCGCGTCGGATTGATCTGGTGCGCCAGCCGCATGTGGAAGCCTCCTTCCATCTGCCGCTGCGCCCCGGCACCAATGTGGCGGTGCTGACCGCCATGGCCCATGTCATTGTCACCGAAGGGCTGGCGAACGAGACATTCGTGCGCGAACGCTGCGATTGGGATGAATTCACCGACTGGGCCGATTTCGTCTCTGACCCGCGCCACAGCCCGGAGGCGATGGAAGCCTATACCGGGGTGCCGGCGGAACATCTGCGCGGTGCCGCCCGGCTTTATGCCACGGGCGGCAATGGGGCAATCTATTACGGCCTGGGCGTGACCGAACATAGCCAGGGCTCCACCACCGTGATGGCGATTGCCAATCTGGCTATGGTCACCGGCAATCTGGGCCGGGAAGGGGTGGGCGTGAACCCGCTGCGCGGGCAGAATAATGTCCAGGGCGCCTGCGACATGGGCTCTTTCCCGCATGAAATGTCGGGTTACCGCCATGTGGCGGATGATGCGACGCGGGAGATGTTCGAGGGGCTCTGGGGCGTGAGCCTGGATCATGAACCGGGCCTGCGCATCCCCAACATGCTGGATGCCGCCGTCGATGGCAGCTTCAAGGGCCTGTATGTGCAGGGGGAGGATATCGTTCAGTCCGATCCCAACACCACCCATGTTGCCGCCGGCCTGTCGGCGATGGAATGTGTGGTGGTGCAGGATCTGTTCCTGAACGAGACGGCGAATTACGCCCATGTCTTCCTGCCCGGCAGCACGTTTTTGGAAAAAGACGGCACCTTCACCAATGCCGAACGCCGCATCAACCGCGTGCGCAAGGTGATGCCGCCGCGCAATGGTGCTGGCGGGCCGGGGCTGGCGGATTGGGAAATCACCGTGGCGATTGCCAATGCCATGGGCTTCCCGATGAATTACCGCCACCCGTCGGAAATTATGGACGAGATCGCTGCCGTCACCCCCACCTTCAAGGGCGTGTCTTACGCCAAGCTGGACGAATTGGGGTCGGTGCAATGGCCCTGCAACGATAAGGCCCCGGAAGGCACGCCGGTGATGCATATTGGCGGCTTTGCCCGTGGCAAGGGCAAGTTCGTCATCACCGAATATATCCCAACCGACGAGAAGACGGGGCCGCGCTTCCCGCTGCTGCTGACCACCGGGCGCATTCTGTCGCAATATAATGTCGGCGCGCAGACACGGCGCACCGCCAACACGGTGTGGCATCAGGAAGATCGGCTGGAAATCCACCCGCATGATGCCGAACAGCGCGGCGTGCGCGACGGTGATTGGGTGCGGCTGCAGAGCCGGGCCGGGGAGACGACGCTGCGGGCGCTGATCACTGACCGGGTGGCGCCGGGTGTCGTCTACACCACCTTCCACCACCCGATGACCCAGGCCAATGTCGTCACCACCGACCATTCCGATTGGGCGACCAACTGCCCGGAATATAAGGTGACGGCGGTGCAGGTGACGCCCAGCAATGGTCCGTCCGACTGGCAGGAGCGTTATCAGGCCCATGCCGACCTGTCGCGCCGCATTTCCGGCCATGCGAGTGCGGCGGAATGAGTGAGCAAAACCCCCTCCCCCAAGCGGTAAGGATGACCTCCGGCCAGGCTTGGCGGGATGGGGAGATGCACGCCCATCAGCGGTACTTGCCGGAGGAAACGCCGGTTGCCTTCACCTATGACGGCGCCGCCCATGCGGTGATGATGGCGACCCCGGCGGACCTGGAGGATTTCGCCATCGGCTTCAGCCTGACCGAAGGCATTATCGACCAGCCATCCGCTATCCGGGATTTGGAAGTCGTGCCGGTGCCGGATGGGATCAATCTGCGCCTGTGGCTGGAACCGGATGCCGCCGTCCGGGCTGAGAAGCGACGGCGGCGGCTGGCCGGCCCGGTCGGCTGCGGCCTGTGCGGGATCGAGAGTTTGGCGGAAGCCAATCGCGCCATCCCCAAGGTGACGGCCGATCCCCGCTTCAGCCCCACCCAATTGACACTTGCGATGACGCAACTGGCGGGAAAGCAGCCGCTGAACCAGCAGACCCGCGCCGTCCATGCCGCTGCTTTCTGGACCCCCAAGGGCGGCATCGTCGCCGTGCGGGAGGATGTCGGCCGGCATAATGCGCTGGACAAGCTGGCCGGCGCCCTGGCGCGCGGCGGCGTCTCCCCTGCATCGGGCATCCTGCTGCTGACCAGCCGGGTATCGGTTGAAATGGTGCAGAAGGCGGCCAGCATCGGGGCGCCGGTCATCGCCGCCATCTCGGCCCCCACGGCTTTGGCTGTGCGGCTGGCGGAACAGGCCGGTATCACGCTCGCCGCCATCGTGCGCGGGCAGGAGTTCGAGCTTTTCACCCATCCAAATCGCATTACCGGAAAGGCAAAGGCCGATGTCGCCTGACAAGCTGGTCACCATGGCCAACCAGATCGGCAAGTTCTTCGTTACCCAGCCCGGTGACAGGGCGGCCGAAGGCGTTGCCGATCATATTCGCAGCTTCTGGGACCCAAGAATGCGACAAGCCATCTTCGCCCATCTGGATGCAGGGGGCGAGGGGCTGGACCCGGTTGTGCGCACAGCACTGGAAAAGTTGCGCGCAACCGTCTAGCAGCACGACCGGCATAGGATAAGCGCCGGCAGCAATAATCTGAACAGGCAGGAATACGGACAAGGAGGCGTGCATCTATGAGTGTTGCCAATCCCCCCCTGGACAGTGCCGGTGTCGGTCTGCTGGATAAGCAGCGCATCATCGCGCAACCGGGTTTCAACCGGTGGCTGGTGCCGCCGGCCGCCCTGGCGGTTCATCTGTGCATCGGCATGGCCTATGGTTTCAGTGTGTTCTGGCTGCCGCTCAGCCGCGCGGTCGGGGTTACGGCCCCGGTCGCCTGCACCGATATGAACATGCTGACGGCCCTGTTCACCACCAGTTGCGACTGGCGGGTGTCGGACCTGTCCATCATGTACACGCTGTTCTTCGTCTTCCTGGGCTGTTCAGCCGCGGCCTGGGGCGGCTGGCTGGAAAAGGTCGGCCCGCGCAAGGCGGCGGTGGTATCCGCCTGCTGCTGGTGTGGCGGCATGGTGATCGCCGCCTTCGGCATCATGACCCATCAACTCTGGCTGATGTGGCTGGGGTCGGGCGTCATTGGCGGCATCGGGCTGGGGCTGGGCTATATCTCGCCCGTATCCACCCTGGTGAAATGGTTCCCCGACCGGCGCGGCATGGCGACGGGCATGGCCATCATGGGCTTTGGCGGTGGGGCGATGATCGGCGCGCCGCTGGCCGACATGCTGATGAATATGTTCCGTACCCCCACCAGTGTGGGCGTTTGGGAAACCTTCATGGTCATGGCGGTTGGATATTTCGTCTTCATGATGGGCGGCGCCTTTGGGTACCGCATCCCGCCCGCCGGCTGGCGCCCGGAAGGCTGGATTCCGCCCATCGGCAGCAGCAAGGCCATGATCACCCATGGTCATGTGCATCTGCGCGACGCCCATAAGACCAAGCAATTCTGGCTGATCTGGGCGGTCCTGTGCCTGAATGTGTCGGCCGGCATTGGCGTGATCGGTATGGCATCGCCAATGTTGCAGGAGATTTTCGCCGGCTCGCTGATCGGTGCGCAGGGCGTTGGCTTCAATGATCTGGATGAAGGCCAGCGCAAGGCAGTTGCGGCCATTGCTGCCGGTTTCACGGGTCTGCTGTCGCTGTTCAATATCGGTGGGCGCTTCTTCTGGGCGTCGCTGTCGGACAAGATCGGCCGCAAGGCCACATATTTCACCTTCTTCGCGCTGGGCATCGCGCTTTATGCCCTGGCCCCCTGGGCGGCACATGCCGGCTCCATCGCCCTGTTCGTCGCCTTCTTCTGCATTATCCTGTCCATGTATGGCGGTGGCTTCGCCACCATCCCGGCATATCTGGCGGATATTTTCGGCACCCAGTTCGTCGGCGCCATCCATGGGCGGCTGCTGACGGCCTGGGCCACGGCTGGCATCATCGGTCCCTTCGTCGTCACCTTCATCCGTGAAGCGCAGATGAATGCCGGCGTGCCGCCCGACCGGGTCTATGACTTCACCATGTATATCCTGGCGGGCATGCTGGCGCTGGGCCTGCTGGCCAATCTGGCGGTGCGTCCGCTGGCGGCCAAATGGTTCATGTCCGACAAGGAAGTGGCGGAATTGCAGGCCTCTGCCCGTGCGGCCGCTGCGGTTCACCCTACCGGTTCCTTCGGGATCGGCAAGGGCGGGCTGGACGGCAAGGCCGCTATAGCCTGGACGGTGGTGGGGGTTCCCATCATCTGGGGTGTGTGGATCACGCTGCAAAAGGCAGCCGTCCTGTTCCACTGACCCTATTCTTCCTCGTGTTGCCCTCCCTGGGTGCCTGCCGTGTGCAGGCACCCTTTCTTTTGTCGCGGGCCGCAGATGCCAGCCGGCCTACACCCCCAAAAGGTAAGGATAGGGTCGAAGCCGTGTAAAAGGCTTCCGCTTGTCAGGGCGCTGCGGTTAGAACATCCCCATTACAGCCTTTCGGGTACAGGAGCTGGGGATGATCGGGCGTTTCTTCGTTTCATTGGGCATGGTGGCTTTGCTGGCCGTTGGGCCGGCCCTGGCGCAACAGCCGGCCGCCAAGCCGGGGGCGGCAGCGCCCACTGCGGACAAGGCTTTTAAGGTTGAAGGCTTCCGCAGCGCCCGTTTCGGTATGACGGAAGACCAGATCCGCCAGGCCATTGCCAAGGATTTCAAAATTAGCGGCGATGCTATCCAGAAGATGGAAGAGCCGACGGAGCGCACAACGGCGCTGCTGATCAATGTGCGGGACCTGCTGCCAGAATCCGGCCCGGCTGTCGTGGCCTATATGATGGGCTACAAATCCAAAAAGCTGTTCCGTGTCAATGTGATCTGGGGCAAGGACATCGGTTCTGATGCTACGCCGGAACAGATAGTCAACGCTGCCAATGCGTTACGGAACTTCCTGGCAGGTCAGGGTTACAAGCCGGACAGTGTTGTGATGAACCGGCCTTTGGATAATGACAATGTCCTGGTCTTTATGGGCACGGATAATCAAGGCCGCCTGACCGAACTGGTTTTGGGCCTGGTGACGGAAAAGGGCGAAAAGGAAGGCGCACCGCCAAAGATTCTGGGCGCAAATATGCGTCTCTCTTATGTGGAGAAGCCCACCGAGCCCGATATCTACCGCATTCCGGGCGGTTTCTAATCCTCAGTCACATCCTTACTGTTTGGGGGAAAGGCCGGTCGCTGCATGCCGCAGCGCCGGCCTTTTTCCTTACGCCGTGGGGGCATGCGCCCTTGACATGGTGATCCTGTGATCAAGGTCACTTTTTAATTTGGCCATCCAATGGATAAACCGTCCGGCGGATTGTACCGGAGAGTACAGTTTTTCCGCCCCCTATGGCCAAGGTTGTAGGGGAATAGAGAAAAGATCGTTCTTCTTATCCTGGCAGGTCCATGATACATCCGCTATCGGATGGATCGACCTGCCGATCCTGCAGTTGGTCCGCTTTTGGGGGTTACCACCATCATGTCCAGATTCCGTCTTCTGGGTTCCGCCGCCCTGTGCAGCCTGGTGCTGCTCGTCTCTGCCTGCGGGGGTGAGCAACAGCAGCAAGGGGGGCCCATGGGCCCGATGGAGGTCGGCATTGTCACGGTGGCCGCCAAGCCTTTCACGCTGACCACGGAACTGACCGGGCGCATCACGCCGTTCCGTGTTGCGGAGATCCGCCCCCAGGTGAGCGGGATCATCAAGGAACGCCTGTTTGAAGAAGGCGCCGATGTTGAAGCGGGGCAGTCGCTTTATCAGATTGATCCGGCCCCCTATCGTGCTGCCCTGGCACAGGCGGAAGCCGACCTGAAAAGCGCCCAGGCCCAAGCCGTCGCGGCCAAGGCCCGCGCTGACCGCTATCGCGAACTGGTGCGCATGCGCGGTGTCAGCCAGCAGGAATTCGACGACGCGGTTGCCCAGGCTGGCCAGGCGGATGCGGCAATTGCCGCTGCGCGCGCTGCTGTGGATACCGCCCGCATCAATCTTGATTATACGAATGTGAAGGCGCCGATTTCCGGCCGCATCGGCCGTTCCCGCTATACGGCGGGGGCGCTGGTGACCAATGGTCAGGCGGAAATGCTGACCACCATCACCCAGCTTGATCCCGTTTATGTTGACCTGACCCAGTCGGCGGAATCCGTGTCCGCACTGCGGCGTCAGATCAGCGCCGGCCAGCTTCAGATGCCCGAAGGCGGCAAGCTGCGGGTCAAGCTTCTGATGGCAGATGGCAGCGACTATACGGAAAGCGGCGCGCTGGACTTCTCTGACGTGACGGTTGACGAGACGACCGGCATGGTCGGTCTGCGCGCGACCTTCCCCAATCCGAAGCAGGAATTGCTGCCCGGCATGTTCGTGCGGGCCCAGGTGGAGCAGGGCGTGATGCCCCAGGCCCTGCTGGTGCCGCAGCAGGGTGTGCAGCGGGGCGCCAATGGTGCCGCCGTCGTCATGGTTGTGGGTGCTGAAAACAAGGTCGAAATTCGGCCGGTTGAGGCAACCCGTGCCATTGGTGACCAGTGGCTGGTGACCAAGGGTGTTCAGCCGGGTGACCGCATCATTACGGAAGGCATCCAGAAGGCCGCCCCCGGTGCGCCGGTGAAGCCGGTGCCGGCCGGGCAGAAGCCGCAGGCCGCTGCGCCCGCTGGTGCCGCTCCGGCCCCTGCGAACTGACCGGAGCGCTGAGAAATGGCAAAATTCTTCATCGACCGCCCGGTCTTTGCCTGGGTGATCGCGATTATCATCATGTTCGCCGGCGCGCTATCGATCATGCGCCTGCCGATCGAGCAATATCCGGCCATCGCGCCGCCCCAGATCGCCATCAATACCTCTTATCCGGGTGCTTCTGCTGAAACGCTGGAGCGCACGGTGACCCAGGTCATCGAGCAGAACCTGAAGGGTATCGATAATCTGCGTTACATGACGTCCACCAGCGACGCATCGGGTAACGTGGCGATCACCCTCACGTTCAATGCAGGGACCGACGCCGATATCGCGCAGGTGCAGGTGCAGAACAAGGTGCAGCCGGCTCTGGCTTCGCTGCCCTCGGAAGTGCAGCAGCGTGGCGTTGTGGTGTCCAAATCCTCTGCCAGCTTCCTGATGGTGTTGGCCTTTGTCTCCACCGACGGCACCTTGAATGATGCTGACCTTGGCGACTTTGTGTCATCGCGGGTGCAGGATCCGATCAGCCGCGTCAATGGCGTCGGCAATGTGCAGGTTTTCGGCTCTTCCTATGCGATGCGCATCTGGGTCGACCCGACCAAGCTGGCTTCCTACAATCTGTCGATCGACGATATCACCTCGGCCATCACGGCGCAGAACGCCCAGGTGGCGGCGGGTCAGGTCGGTGGCACGCCTTCCGTAAAGGGGCAGCAGCTCAACGCGACTGTTACCGCGCAGAGCCGCCTGCAGACGCCGGAAGAGTTTGCCAAGGTTATCATCCGCACCAATACGGACGGTTCCAACGTTCGCATCTCTGATGTGGCGAAGGTCGAACTCGGTGCGGAAAGCTATGATTTCGTCTCGCGCTATAACCGTCAGGCTGCATCCGGTCTTGCCATCAACCTCGCCACCGGGGCTAACGCCCTGCAAACGGCTGAAGGCGTGAAGGCAGCGGTGGAGCAGTTGCGCCCCAGCTTCCCGGCGGGCGTGGATGTGGCGTACCCGTTTGAAACCACGCCCTTCGTCAAGCTGTCGATCAAGGAAGTGGTGAAGACCCTGGCGGAAGCCGTGGTGCTGGTCTTCCTGGTGATGTACCTGTTCTTGCAGAGCTTCCGTGCGACCATCATTCCCACCATCGCCGTGCCGGTGGTGTTGCTGGGCACGTTCGGCATCCTGGCTGCCTTCGGTTTCACCATCAATACGCTGACCATGTTCGGCGTCGTGCTGGCGATTGGTCTGCTGGTCGATGATGCCATCGTGGTGGTGGAAAATGTCGAGCGTGTGATGGAGGAGGAGGGGCTGTCGCCACGTGAGGCGACCCGCAAATCCATGGATCAGATCACGGGCGCGTTGATCGGTATCGGTCTGGTGCTGTCCGCCGTGTTTGTGCCCATGGCTTTCTTCCCCGGTTCCACCGGCGTGATCTATCGCCAGTTCTCCATCACCATCGCCTCGGCCATGGGCCTGTCGGTGCTGGTCGCCCTGATCCTGACGCCGGCGCTCTGCGCCACCATCCTGAAGCGTCAGGGCCATGGGGAGCGCAAAGGCTTCTTCGGCTGGTTCAACCGTAATTTTGAGCGTTCCAACCATAAATATGTCAGCGTGGTTGATCGCGTGGTGCGCCGCCCGGTCCGCTACATGTTTGCCTTCGCGCTGATCGTGGTGGCGCTTGGCCTGCTGTTCACCCGCCTGCCCACCGCCTTCCTGCCGGAAGAAGACCAGGGCATCATTTTCGCCCAGATCATGACACCGGCCGGCGCCACGCAGGAACGGACCGTGGAAGTGGTGAAGCAGGTTGAAAACTATCTGATCGACCAGGAAGGCCAGTATATTAACGGTGTCTTCTCCATCGCCGGTTTCAGCTTCTCCGGTCAGGCGCAGAACTCCGCTATGGTGTTCGTGAACCTGAAGGACTGGGCGGAGCGCGGCGCAGGCGAAGGGCGCGCGCAGAATATCGCCATGCGTGCCATGGGTGCCTTCATGGGCATCAAGGATGCGATGGCGTTCGCTTTCACCCCGCCGGCCGTGCTGGAACTGGGTAATGCCACTGGTTTCGATCTCCAGCTTCTGGATGAAGCCGGGTTGGGGCATGAAAAACTGCTGGAAGCCCGTAACATGCTCCTGGGCATGGCGGCGCAGAACCCGGCGGTTGCCAATGTGCGTCCCAATGGCATGGAGGATACGGCCCAGCTCCGCGTCGATATTGATCAGGAGAAGGCGACCGCTCTTGGTCTGACCGTGGCGGAAATCAACCGCACGCTCAGCGCCATGTGGGGGTCGACCTATATCGACGACTTTATCGACCGTGGCCGTGTGAAGCGTGTCTTCGTCCAGGCCGATGCGCCCTATCGCATGCTGCCGAGCGATCTCGAAAAGCTGTATGTCCGTAACAGTGCAGGTGAAATGGTTCCCTTCGCGGCATTCGCCACGTCGGAATGGACCTTTGGCCCGCCGCGTCTGGAGCGTTTCCAGGGTACCTCGGCGATGAATATCCAGGGCGAACCCGCACCGGGCCGCAGCTCTGGTGACGCGATGGCCGCCATGGAGCAGATGATCTCGCAATTGCCGGAAGGTATCGGCTACGCTTGGGTCGGTCTGTCTTATGAGGAGCGTCTGTCCGGTTCCCAGGCCCCGGCACTCTATGCGATCTCGCTGCTGGTCGTGTTCCTCTGCCTGGCTGCCCTGTATGAAAGCTGGTCCATCCCGTTCGCGGTGATGCTGGTGGTGCCGCTGGGCGTGCTGGGGGCGGTGATTGCCGCGACCCTGGCCGGTCTGCCCAACGACATCTATTTCCAGGTGGGCCTGCTGACAACGATCGGCCTCTCGGCGAAGAACGCGATCCTGATCGTGGAATTTGCGAAGGAGTACTACGAGAAGGGCATGGGGCTTGTGGAAGCCACGCTGGAAGCTGCCCGCCAGCGTCTGCGCCCCATTCTGATGACGTCGCTGGCCTTCACGCTGGGCGTGACCCCGCTGGCCGTCGCGTCGGGTGCCGGTTCCGGCAGTCAGAACGCCATCGGTATCGGTGTGATCGGCGGTATGATTGCGGCGACCGTGCTGGCTATCTTCTTCGTTCCCATCTTCTTCGTTGTCGTTGAACGTCTGGTGCTGCGGGTCAGCGGGTCCAAAAACAACAATGCCCCGCATGGCAACCAGGAAGGGTGATATCATGAGCCGTAAAACCAACCTTCTTCTCGGCTTGCCCCTTTGCCTGATCCTGGCCGGTTGTTCCATGGCGCCGGATTATCAGCAGCCGCAAACCGGCACGGCCACCGCTTGGCCGGTATCCGGCCCCGATACGGGGACCGGTGCCGGTGTCGCGGCCGACATTGCCTGGCAGGATTTCTTCCGTGATCCTGTGATGCGTGACCTGATCGGCCGGGCATTGACCAACAATGCCGATCTGGCCGTCGCAACCGCCAATGTGGAACGCGCCCGCGCCCTTTATCGGGTGCAGCGCGCCGACCAGTTGCCCACGGTGGCGGCAGGCGCCGGGGCGACCCGGCAGGGGACGCCTGCCGCCAGTTCACCCACGGGCAATAGCACGGTGGGTAGCCAGTATCAGGTGAATGCCGGGGTCACGGCGTTCGAACTGGACTTTTTCGGCCGGGTCCGGTCCCTGTCGGATGCGGCATTGCAATCCTATTTCGCCACGGCAGAAGCACAGCGGTCAGCCCGCCTGTCGCTGATCGCCGAGGTGGCGAATGCCTATCTGACCCTGCTGACCGACCGGTCCCTGCTGAAACTGACAGAGGATACGCTGAAAGCTCAGCAGGAAAGCTATGACCTGATCAAGCTGGCCTATGACCGGGGTGCCCGGACGCAGCTTGAACTGCGTCAGGCGCAGACGACGCTGGATACGGCCAGGGCCAATATGGCGCTGTATCGCCGTCAGGTGGCACAGGATGTCAACGCCTTGACCCTGCTTGTCGGGGAGCCTGTTGATGGCGGGGCCGCCCTGCTGGCGGCGGCGGATGATGCCTATGTCATCCGAGATCTTCCGGCAGGGCTGCCATCGGACCTGCTGCTTCGCCGTCCGGATATCCTCCAGGCCGAACATCAGCTTCGTGCGGCTAACGCCAATATCGGGGCTGCCCGTGCGGCGTTCTTCCCCTCCATCTCGCTGACCAGCAGCATTGGCACCCTTTCCGGCAGCCTCTCCGGGCTGTTTGAATCGGGTACCAAGGCCTGGAGCGTTGGGAGCTCCGCCTCCCTGCCGATCTTCGATTTTGGGCGGAACAGCGCCAATCTGGAAGTGGCAAAGGCAGAGCGTGATGCGGCGGTGGCCCAGTATCAGGGCGCCGTGCGTACAGCATTCCGTGAGGTTGCGGACGAACTGGTGGCGCGGGAAACCCTGTCTGACCAGCTCTCGGCCCTGACCTCCCTGGTTGAGGCAACGCAGGAGACGTTTGATCTTTCCCAGGCGCGGTATGATCGCGGTGTCGATAATTACCTGACCGTGCTGGACAGTCAGCGCGCCCTTTATACCGCCCAGCAGCAGCAATTGCAGGTCCGCCTGCAGCGGTTGACCAATCTGGTGACCCTTTACAAGGCGCTGGGTGGTGGCACGGCAGGGGAGGGGGCGTAATCCGCCATGGTTGCGGTTGAGCAATCCCCGGCCCGTCGATCGGGCCGGGGGGAAGCGCGGCGGCGGGCTATTCTGGACGCCGCCAGCACCGTCTTCCTTCAAAAAGGTTATGAGAAGGCAAGCCTCAGCGAAATCCTGGCCCTCTCGGGGGGATCGCGTGCCACCATCTATCAGGCCTTCGGCTCCAAGGACGGGTTGCTGGAAGCCATGATGGTCGAATGCTGCCAATCCGTGCTGGCGCCGCTTGACAGTGCGACGCGGGCCGGCCGGCAGCCTGAAGAAGTTTTGCTGGATATGGGCCGGCGGGCAGCGGATACGCTTTTATCGCCGGCCAGTCTTGCCCTTCTGCGTGTCATGATGGCAGAGGGGCGCAAGTTTCCCCATCTCGCCCGTACCTTCCGGGATAGCGGGCAGGAGATGTGGGTTCGTCCGCTCGCGGATTATCTCGCCTGTATCAGTCAGGGAACGCATTACGATATCCCTGACCCCGCCAGGGCGGCCCGTCTTTTCTTCAGCATGGCTTGGGGGGATGCGATGATCCATTTATCGGCTGATATGCCGGAGCCACCGACGCGGGAAACGATTATGGCCGATGTGGAAATGGCTGTTGAGATTTTCATGCAGGGCATCCGCCGCCGCACGTAAATCATTCCGTTTATTGCGCTGCGAAAGGTTCTGCGTACCTCTTCTTGCGGTTGGGCGCTTTATGCATTTCGTTTGTGTCGAGTTGTAAAAGGAGAACTTAAAATTATTCTGACGGTGTCTGGGAACGGCCGTCAGGTCACCCCAAGTAAATGAAATGAGCTCAGCCATCATTTTCGCTGCGGCTATGCTTTGGGTATAAGACCTTCCAGGGGGAAGATGGCGTCAGGCTGATCTGGCAGGGAGGGTCGCAGGCCCTTGTCTGGCCCTTGGCCTGTTTTTAATGCAGGTGAACCCTACGCTAATATCTTCTCGGGTTGAGTTGCCATATGGTAGAACCTTACTGTTTTGGCACTGCGGGACGGACAGGATACCCGCGGATCGACCGTAAAAGATGGTCTTGCGTAGACATATCTCCGCAATCGCGCTGAACGGGCGATTGTGGTCGAGAGGTGATCCTTGGTCCGGCAGCGATATATGGCGATGAAATGGTCTGTTGGTTTCCTGCCCACCTGGTCTGATCCGACCGGTGGCGTGTGGCTTGCCACTACCCATGCTGATGTTGCTGGTCATCACTCTGGGGACCCGCGCGCGATAGGGTGGGAAAATTGATCTTTGCGCTAGCCGTTATCCTGCAGATTGGTCTATCTGCCCTGGTCTGCCTGAACGCGACCCGGATTGGAGAGATGCTGGGCGTTATTGATCACCCGGACAGTTTCCGCAAACTTCATCGCGGGGCCGTGCCCTTGGTTGGTGGTCTGGCCATCCTTGCGCCGGCCACCCTGATCGGCATTTTTCTGTCCCTGATAGAAGGTGGCGTCTCGTCTCACTGGGTGATTGTGCCCTGCGCCACTGTGCTGTTTGTGATGGGAATGATGGATGATCGGGCGCATCTACCCCCGCCCATCCGGCTTTCCGTGTCGCTTGTCATGTTTTCGCTCGCCATCATTCTGGCGCCTGAGCTTGCTCTTGCGAGACTGGATTTCGGGGGCCGTCTCTTCATCGAACTGGCGCCGATGCTGGGGGCGCTTCTGACCATTATCAGTCTGGTCGGCTTCCAATACGCCTTCAATATGAGTGATGGTGCCGATGGCATTGCCTCTGGCATGGCCGTGATCTGGGGCATGTTCTTTTATATCGGCAGTACCGGTGTGCTGTCCTGGATTTCCCTGCTGATGGTGGCCGGCGGGCTTGTCTTCCTTATCTTCAACATGCGCCGCTGGATTTTTCTGGGTGATAGCGGGGCTTATGGCATGTCCGCTGTCATGGGCCTTCTCGGCCTTTGCATTGCAGCTCAGCCAGGGTCAAGCATGACCAATATGCAGCTTGTGGGCCTTTTCCTGTTGCCGGTGGTTGATTGTCTGCGCCTGATCGTGACCCGTATCCGGGCCGGCCGGGCTCCCTTTTCCCCGGACCGGGAGCATCTGCATCATCATTTGCTGCGCTGGCAGGTCTCCCCGATGCGGACAGCCTTCATCTACTGGATGATGGTGCTGATCCCCAATAGCGCTGGTCTGCTCGTGGGGGGGCTGGAAGGCTTCCTGCTGACCCTTGTGCTGACTTTGCTTTCGTATCGCGCCGTCATGATCGCCTCGGTCAAGACAGCGAACTTGAGCGCCGGTTGAGGGCTTCGCCCGTTACGCGGGCCCGCTGGCGACCGCATCGGCACCTTATAGCAGCGGCACGAAATCCTGACCGATGGTCAAGCTTTCGTGCCGCTCAATCGGTGGCAGGCGCTCCGCACCCTTGGCTACACGACATGGGCCGCGCGGCGGCAGCCGCCGCCGTCCCATCGGTCAAGAATTTTGACCGATGGTATATAAGGCCAATGGACTTGTGTCAGATCCGGGTCTCAAGCGCCCCATTCGGACGCGTCTGAACCCGGATCGATCCCATCTCTGATCCATGAAAAAAGCGCCGGCTTCTCTCGGGGCTGGCGCTTTTCTATTTCCTACGGGGGCGTGAAACCACGGACCAGAGGCTTGCCCTGTAGGCCGTTGAATGCCCCAAGCCCGACCAAGCTGCAACAGGTTGCCCTGTGCAGCTTGGCGATGAGCCTTGTCAGGCTTTATTGGGTTCGGCCGGGGTGGCAGGTTCCGCCTCATCCGTCATCGACCGGCGCAGCCGGTGTTCACCCAGATACAGCAGGATCGGGGCGGCGATGAAGATGGAGGAGGACGTTGCCAGTACGATGCCGAACAGCAGCGTCCAGGCGAATTCCCGCAACGCTTCCCCGCCAAACAGGGCCAGCGGGATAATCGACAGGAAGATGGCGATGGAGGTGTTGATCGTCCGGCTCATCGTTTCATTGATGGAACGGTCGATCAGTTCCCGCAGCGGCATCTTGCGATACAGGCGCAGGTTCTCGCGCACGCGGTCATAGACCACGACCTTGTCGTTGATGGAGAAGCCCATGATGGTCAACATGGCCGCGATGGCGGTCAGGTTGAACTGCATCCCCGTCAAGGCATAGAAGCCGATGGTCTTGGTCACGTCCAGCAGCATGGTCACCACGGCGCCGATGCCGAACTGCCATTCAAACCGGATGGTGATGTAGATCAGCATGGCCACGGCGGCCAAAGCCAGAGCCATCATGCCGTCATGGAACAGTTCGGACGATACCGATGCGCCAACAGCCTCGGTCTTGCGGATCTCCGTGCCGGGGAAATTTTTCTCCAGCGCGTCGGAGACGGCGCGGATGGCAGCCTGCTGGTTGGATTCCGGCCCTTCCTGACGCTCCATGCGCAAGATCACGTCACGATCGGACCCGAAGGATTGCAGGGCAACAGGCCCCACATTCACTCCCTCCATCGCCTCGCGCAGCTTGGGAAAGTCGGTTGCTTCGGGTGTGCGGACTTCCATGACGATGCCGCCGGCAAAGTCGATGCCGTAATTCAGGCCCGGCTTGAAGAACATGACCACCGAGAGGGTGGACAGGAGCACCGATGTGGCGAGACCGATGTGGCGGCCCTTCATGAAGGAGATGCTCCAGCCCACCGTCTTCAACGGGAATGGGCCGGTCACCGGCAGTGCCTTCGGCCGGGTCCGCTTGAACCAGATGGCCGTCAGCAGGCGCGCCACCAGGGTAGCGGTGAACATGGAAGTGATGATGCCCAGCGACGTGGTAACGGCGAAGCCCTTCACCGAGCCGGTGCCCACGATATAGAGCAGCACCATCTTGATCAGTGTGGTCAGGTTACTGTCGGTGATGGTGGCAAAGGCCTTGGTATAGCCCGCTTCCAGTGCCGAAAGCGGCGTCTTCCCCTTACGCAGTTCTTCCTTGATGCGCTCATTGATCAGGATGTTGGCATCCACCGACATGCCGAGTGTCAGCACGATACCGGCAATACCGGGTAGGGTCAGCGTCGCCTGCAGCATGGACAGGCAGGCCAGCGTCAGGAACAGGTTGAAGACAAGGGCCAGATTGGCGAATAGGCCGAAGGCGCCATAGGTCAACCACATATAGCCGACGACCAGCACCACGCCAACGATACAGGAAATCAGGCCGGCCTTAATGCTGTCCGCACCCAGTTCAGGTCCGATGGACCGTTCTTCCACCACGGTCAACGGCGCGGGCAGGGCGCCGGCACGCAGCAGAACCGCCAGTTCAGTGGCTGACTGGGCGTTGAAATTGCCGCTGATCTGGCCCCGGCCACCGACGATGGGTTCCCGGATCACCGGCGCGGAAATGACGCGACCATCCAGCACGATGGCGAAGGGACGGCCGACATTGGCGCGGGTGATATCGGCGAAACGACGGGCGCCGATGGGGTCGAAGCTGAACGATACAACCCAGCCGCCATTCTGCGGATCGGCACTGGGTTGCGCATCGGTCAGGGTGGCGCCATCCACCTCCACCCGCTTACGCACCAGGATGCGGCTTTCGCCGCCGGCGCGGTCGCTGTTGGGCAACCAGTCATAACCGGCAGGGGCCGGTGCACCGGGAGCAACCGCCCCATCACCAACCAGATGGAAGGTCATCTTCGCGGTCTGGCCCAGCAGACGCTTGATGCGGCCCGGATCGGTCACGCCGGGCAACTGCACCAGGATGCGGCTGCTGCCCTGGCGGGCGACGATCGGCTCGTTCACGCCCGTCTCGTCAATACGGCGACGTACGATCTCCAGCGACTGTTCGACCGCCTTGCTGACACGGTTGGTCAGGGCCTGGGGCGTGAAGACCAGTCGCAACCGGTCGGATTCCGGGGTGATGGTGAAATCACCGGGCTCGCCGGGCAGATTGCCCTGGGTCAGCGGGCGCAGCAATTCGCTGGCGCGGGCGGTATCGTTGGGGTCCACCAGACGGACGATGACGCTGTCGCCATCGACGCTGATGCCGCCGGGACGCAGATCACCCGCACGCAGAAGGCTGCGCGCTTCGTCAGTCGCCCCTTCCAGCCGCTCACGCTTCACTGCGGCGGCATCGACTTCCAGCAGCAGGTAAGAACCGCCCTGGAGATCAAGGCCGAGATTGAAATGGCGGGCCGGAAGCCAGGACGGAATGTTGGAGGGGCCGATCAGGCTGGGGATGGATAACAGCACACCCAGCACGCAGATCAGCAGGATCACTGCCGTCCGCGTCTTGGAGAAATTCAACATCGAAGGATATATCCCTCATCAAGGGGGACAAGCCGGCAGACACCATCCGTGGGGAATTGGTCTTGGCGCGGCGATGATTGGGGGGCGGGTCAGGCCAGGGCCGGCGGTGCCCGTGGCTGCATCCGGTGCCATGCGATGGCTGGCAGGACGGGGGGGGCTTTTGCGCTTGCCGGCACCGTCGGGCGGGCGGCCAGCAGCATCAAGCCCGGCAGGTGGGGAAGGACCGGACCTGCGCCATGATCGGGCAGGGCCTTGCCCCCATCCAGGCGCAGAGGTGTCTGGAGGATGCTGAGCTGTGGCGGGGTGCTGACCGTCTGGCGGCAGCTTCCGTCTTCCTGACACGCGGACACACCACCGGACAGGCGCGCTGCGGCCGGCAGGCCGATAGCAGCACCCAGCAGCAGCAACGCTGCTGCCAGTATCACCTGCCAGAATGTGAAGGACCGCTGCACCACGCCACCGGCAATGAATTTCCAAGCCGGCAGGATTACGCCCTGGCAACCGCCCTGGCAAGTGCGCCCTTTACCCTATCGCATGGCTGCCCCTGTTTTTCCATGCTGGCTTAATATAAGCCAGCTTATAATATGTATGCATGTCTAATGATAGCCATCAATCCTTTGGCACCCTGCTGGTGGAGACATCCCGCCTGCTGGGGCGCCGTTTCGATCAGCAGGCCCGGCTGAGCGGCTCGACCCGCGCGCAATGGCACGCGATGTTCAAGCTATCCCGGCATGAAGGGCTGAAGCAGGCAGAGCTTGCCGACATGTTGGAGATCGAACCCATCACCCTGACCCGCATGCTGGATCGCATGGAAGAAGGCGGATGGGTGGAACGGCGGGCGGATCCCGGTGATCGCCGCAAACGCCTGCTGTTCCTGACCGACAAGGCCCGTGAGGCCATGGTGGAAATGCGGGCCCTGGCCCAGACGATTTATGACGACGCGTTGGCGGGGCTGACAGCGGTAGAAGCACAGGAACTGATGCGTCTGCTGCTGCGGGTCAGGGAGAACCTGTCCGCCCCGGCACCTGCCGTCCCTGCCGATGAGGGGAAATCCGATGAGTGACGTGACGATGACAACCGCATCCGCTTCGGGTGGCCGCCGGGCGCGGGCCCGCCGCCTGATCCTCATGGTTTCGGTGCCTTTGATCATGGTGGGTGCCGGGCTTTATGCCTGGGCGACCGGTGGTCGCTATGTCGGCACCGACAATGCCTATATCCAGCAGGACATGGTCAGCGTGGCGGCCGAGGTGTCCGGGCGGATCGTTACAGTGAATGTGCGGGAGAATGGCCCGGTCAAGCAGGGGCAGGTGCTGTTCGAAATCGATCCGGAACCGTTCCGGATCGCGCTGGCCCAGGCGGACGCCAATCTGGCCAATGCCCGGCTGGGGGTGGAACAGTTGCGAGCGACCTATTCGCAGGAGCGGGCCGCCCTGGAGGAAACAGAGCAGGCGCTGGATTACCGCCGCCGGGAATATGACCGCCAGTCCAAGCTGGCCGGGAATGGCTATGCCACGCAGGCCCGGCTGGACGAGGTGCGCAACGACCTGCGCGCGGCTGAACAAGGTGTGGCCAAGGCCCGGCAGGGCGTTGCGGCGGCGCTGGCCGGCCTGGGGGGCGATCCCGCCATCCCGACCGACCAGCATCCGTCCGTCATGCAGGCCCAGGCCGCCCGCGACCGCGCCGCGCTCGACCTTAACCGTACCCGTATTGTGGCGCCTGCCGATGGTATCGCCAGCCAGACCGACCGGCTGCGGGTTGGCCAATATATGGCCACCGGCCTGCCGGCCCTGAGCCTGGTGGAGACGGGCCATACCTATATTGAGGCGAATTACAAGGAAACCGACCTTACCCATATGAAGCCCGGCCAGACCGCGACGCTGGTGCTGGATGCCTATCCCGACCGTACATTGACGGCACAGGTGGAAAGTATCGGTGCCGGCACGGGGTCTGAGTTCTCTCTGCTGCCAGCCCAGAATGCCACCGGCAACTGGGTGAAGGTGGTGCAGCGCGTGCCGGTTCGGCTGAAGCTGGATAGTCCCGCCGCTGTGCCGCTGCGGGCCGGCCTGTCGGTCAATGTGGAAGTGGATACCGGCCACGCCCGTGGTTTCCCCGGCTTTGCGACCGCCCAGGCCGCCCCGGCCCGCTAAGGGGAGGTTGTTATGACCGGTGAGGTCAAACATCGTGGTCTGATCACGGTTTCCATCATGTTGGCGACCGTGATGCAGGTGCTGGACACCACCATCGCCAATGTGGCCCTGCCCAGTATGCAGGGCAGCCTGGGGGCGGCGCAGGATACCATCACCTGGGTTCTGACCTCCTACATCGTTGCCGCTGCCATTGTCACGCCGGTGACAGGATGGATGGCGGATCGCATCGGGCTGAAGCCCCTGTTCCTGGTATCGGTGGCGGGCTTCACCCTTGCCTCCATGCTGTGCGGCATCGCCACCAGCCTGGAGGAGATGGTTGCGTTCCGTGTGGCGCAAGGCGTCTTTGGCGCGGCCCTTGTGCCGCTGTCACAAACCGTGCTGCTGAACATCAATCCCAAGGAACGTCATGGGCAGGCCATGGCCATGTGGGGTGCCGGTATCATGGTGGGGCCCATCCTGGGGCCGACCTTGGGCGGCTGGCTGACCGAAACGCTGAACTGGCGTTGGGTTTTCTATATCAATGTGCCGGTGGGTATTCTTGCCTTTGTCGGCATGCTGATCTGGCTGCCAACTTCGCCCAAGCGGCAGCGCAGCTTCGACTTTTTCGGCTTTGCCATGCTCAGCCTAGCTGTCGGCGCCTTACAGATGATGCTGGACCGTGGCGAACAGCTCGACTGGTTCTCCGCCACGGAAATCTGGGTGGAACTGGCCCTGTCCATCGGGGCTTTCTGGGCCTTTGGCGTCCATATTATGACGGCGCGGCGTCCCTTCATTGAGCCGCGCATCCTACGGGACCGAAACCTTGCCACGGGTCTGGCCTTCATCTTCGTTGTCGGCATTATCGTGCTGGCCAGCATGGCTTTGCTGCCGCCGATGCTGCAAAGGCTGATGGGCTATCCGACCATTACCACCGGTATGGTAATCGCCCCCCGCGGGGTGGGGGTGATGGTGTCCATGCTGGTGGTGGGCCGGCTGATGCAGCGGATTGATACAAGGCTGCTGATTTTCCTGGGGCTGGCGCTTACGGCTTGGTCGTTGCACATGATGACGGAATTCACCATCGTCATGGACAAATGGCCGGTGATCCATTCCGGTATCATCCAGGGACTGGGGTTGGGGCTGATCTTCGTGCCGCTCAGCACCGTCGCCTTCGCCACCTTGCCACCGGCCGACCGCACGGACGCGGCCAGCCTTTTCAGTCTGATGCGCAATCTGGGCAGCAGCCTCGGCGTGTCCATTGTGACCACGGCGCTGGCCCATTTCACCCAGGTGAACCACGCAGAACTGGCCGAACATGTGACGCCGTTCCGTCCGCAGGTCGATCCGTTCCTGTCCATGGCCGGCGCCTATACGCCTGAACAATCATTGCAGATGATCAATGGCATTGTCACCCAGCAGGCGTCCATGATCGGTTACTTGAATGATTTCAAGATGATGATGATAGTGACCCTGGTGATGATCCCGTTGCTGCTCCTGTTGCGAAAGCCAGCAAAACCTTCACCCGGTGATGATCACCACGTGGTGGCGGAATAGCCGCTTATCCCAACCGCTGCCGCAGGAGGCTGAACGTCTCTGCGGCGGCGGCCACCGCCCGGTCGGCGGCTGTGCTTTCGGCGGGGACCAGAGCCAGTCTGGCCCGCATCGCCGCCCACATCGCACCATTCCGCGCCCCATAGCCCTGGAAATAGCGATAGCCATTGCCATCGGTCAGGCCTAAATGGCGCTCCAGATGGCGGGCAATGACCTGTCCGCCCAGGGTCGATCCCTCCATGACATAAAGCGATCCGAGTGCGGCATCCGCATCGGCCAATGCTGGCATCGGTCTTGCCGTCGGTGTCAGGTGGGGCAGACCGAAGAACGCCAGATCCTGCGCCAGAAGCGGCGTGCGGTCGCGTCCGGCCAGAAGGTCGCCTTCCGTACGCAGCAGCCCATGCGCCAGGGGCTGCCAATCGCACCAGAAAGCGTGGAACCGCTGGAGAAGCGTCTGATAATGCGCAAGGGTCAGCCCTGCATCCATCAGGGCCAGCGCGTCTTCCAGGGCCTTATGCTGCGGCTCGGTTTCCGTCCGTAAGCGGAACAATAAGGTACCATCATTCATTCTGTCTCTGTAACAACCCTTCGAACGACGGCATTTTGCGGAACATTCATCGCAACCTGTAATCCTTCCGGATCCCAAACGATCTCCACCTTGCCAGCCAGTTGGTGTTCCATATTCTGCCGGATGACCAATGTACCGAAGCCGCGGCGGGTGGGGGCGGCTGTGATGGGCGGGCCACCCTGCTCGTTCCATTCCACCGTCAGGCGCCGACCGTCATCGACAAGCGCCCAGCGGATGCTGACGGTGCCACCGGGCAGGGACAGGGCGCCATGTTTGGCGGCATTTGTCGCCAGCTCATGCAGGACCATGGCGAAGGCCTGGGCTGCCTCCGGCACCAGCAGGATGGAAGGGCCGGCAGCGTTGACGGAATTGGCGTAAGGGGCGATCTCCTCATGCACCAGTTGGCGCAGTTCCGCCCCTTCCCAGCGGCTGCGGGCCAGCAGGGTGTGGGCGCGGGCCAGGGCGGCAATGCGCCCTTCAATCGTCTGCACGAAACTATCGCGTGACACCATGGGGGTCAGTCGCACCATGGCCAGCACGACGGCCAGCATGTTCTTGGCGCGATGATCCACCTCCTGCATCAGCAGGGCCTGACGTTCTTCCGCCTGCCGGCGTTCGGTCATGTCCAGGGTGATCCCGGCCATGCGCATGCCGGCTTCATGATAGGTGCCGCGCCCGCGGATCTGGACCCAGCGCATGCTGCCATCTGGCTGCGGAACGCGACACTCCACCGTCAGGTCGGACTGGCTGTTAAGCGCCGTCTCCACCGCATCCCTCACCCGTTGCAGGTCATCGGGATGGACCGCATCGCGGATTGTCTGCCGGGTCACCGTGCCTGGCTGCAGGCCTAAATGTTCGGCGCACATGTCTGAGATAGCGACAGTGCCTTTTTCGACATCCAGGTCCCAGCTTCCCAGACGGCTGGCATCCAGCACAAAACGCAGCCAGGCTTCGCTGGCTTTCAAGGCTTCTTCGGTTTCGCGATGCTGCTGGCGGCGCTTGGCCTCTGCCAAGGCCCGCAGAACAGCCGCCGGCAGGCGCTGCAGCCGCTGTTTACCAATAAAATCAACAGCGCCCCGCTGCATGGATTCCACCGCAACCTCTTCCCCCAGCACGCCGGAAACGAAGATGAAGGGGATATCCGGCACCTGTTCCTGTGCCAAAGCCAGCGCGCTATGCCCATCGAAAGAGGGCAGGGCATAATCGGACAGAATCAGATGATAATCTTTCTCTGTCAGCGCCTGAACATAACCTTGCCGGGTCATCACCCGGTCCAGAGTAAAAGTCAGGCCGGTTTCTGCCAGCCGTTCGCGCACTAATTCGGCATCGACGGCACTGTCTTCCACATGCAGAATGTTGATCGGGCTGGAACCCGCAACGGATGTTGTCATGGACCACCGGGAATGCGGGGGGGCGGCTCGTTCAGGACGGCCCAGAACATGCCAAGGTCGCGGATCGCAGCGAAAAATTCCTGAAAATCCACAGGCTTGACCACGAAGGCATTGACGCCGAGCTGGTAGGACCGCACCAGATCGCACTCCTCGCGGGAGGAGGTCAGCATCACCACGGGCAGGGCCCGCATCTGCGGGCTTCCTTTCAGCGCTTCCAATACCTGCAGCCCATCCACCTTGGGCAGCTTCAGGTCCAGCAGGACCACGGCAGGGTCTACCGTGTTGCGGCTGGCAAACCGCCCGCGACGGTGCAGATAATCCAGCGCTTCGGCCCCGTCGCGGGCAACCACGACATCATTCGCAAGGCCGCACCGTTCCAGGGCGGCCAGGGTCAGTTCGATATCCTTGGGATTGTCTTCGACCAATAAAATCGGTTTCAGGTCCGACATTCATTCCCCCTTCCAGCGTGGCAAGGTGAAAAAGAAGGATGCGCCTTTGCCTTCTTCGCCCTCAGCCCAAGTGCGGCCGCCATGGCGCTCAATGATACGGCGTACATTAGCCAAGCCAATGCCTGTGCCCTCGAATTCCTCGACATGGTGTAAACGTTGGAAAACGCCAAAAAGCTTATCCACATATGTCATGTCGAAGCCAACGCCATTGTCCCGGACCTCGAAACGGAGCAGATCACCCTCTTCACTCGCGCCTGGGACGGCGGTAACCGTGATCTCGGCCGGATCGCGATCACGGGTGAATTTGAGGGCGTTGGATAAGAGATTCTGCATCACCAGCCGGATCATGGCCGGATCGGCATAGACCTGACCCAGCGGCTCGACATTCCACCGGATTGACCGTCCATCCAGGTCGGTCATCAGCCGGTGGCGCGCTTCCTCCACCACATTATTCATGTCGGTTCGGCGCAGATGCAGGGCGGCCCGGCCCATCTGGGAGAAGCTGAGCAGATTATCCACCAGCGTACCGGCAGAGAAGGCGGCTTCGATTATGCTGTCGATATAATGCCGGCCTCGCGGGCTGACCCGGTCCCCTTCTCGTTCCCGCAACAGTTCGGCAAACCCGACAATGTGGCGGAAGGGCGCGCGAAGATCGTGGGACACGGAGTAGGAGAACGCCTCCAACTCCTTGTTGGACCGGCGCAACTCCGCTGTCAGGGCGGCCAATTCCTCTGCTTTGCGGAGGACGATTCCGACGATGGCGGAGCGCAGCTCCTGGGCGGCGGCCTTTTCTGCCTCGTCCCAGGGCAGGGAGGTCAGGCTGACGGTCTGCTTCCAAATGGCGAAGGATTTACGGGGGTGGATGCGTCCTTCCGCATCAATCGCCTTTTCTGGCTCACCACCCCATTTCACCGTTTGCACCACCTCAGGCCGGAACCACAGTACATAGGCCGGATGGATCTGCGAAATGCTGATGGCCAGGACGCCAGTTGCCTCATCCTTGAAACGTCCGGCTTCTTCCCATTCCTGGGGCAGACGGTCGGTGGTGTAAAGCTCGCGCTCTCCCTTTTCGACCAGCCAGTTGACCAGGGCATCAACCTCTTCACCGCTGGGGGCACGGCCCAGCAGGATGCGGTCGCCGCCGAACAGGATGGCGGCGCCCTGGGAATTGGTCAGACGCAACAGTTCCGATTCACTGCGCACCAGGCCATCAATGAACGTATCAGACTCCGCCATATGGGCCAGCAGTCGAACCTGGATGGACCGCAACTCATTCCGTCGCTCAGACTGGGCTACCCGTTCCCGGGCAGCAAGTTGGAGCGAAAGAACCTGCCCCAGATGATCGCAGGCGGCGCGGACATGGAACGGAATATGGAAAGGCGTGCTGTTGTGGCAGGTAATCAGTCCCCAAAGCCGGCCGTCGCACAGCAGCGATACCGACATGGACGCATAAGTCCCCATATTGCGCATATATTCCAGATGCACGGGTGAAACAGCGCGCAGTACCGATAAGCTCAGATCAAGCGGCTCCTGGCTATCCTCCGGCAAGCCCAGCAGCGGAACGGGGATGTAGGCGGCATCTGCGATCATTCGCAGCCGATTACGGCGATATAAGGCGCGGGCCTGGGCCGGAATGTCGGAGGAGGGGAAGCGCAGGTCCAGATAGGAGGAAAGCTGTTCGTTCCGATCCTCCGCCACAACGGTTCCGTGCCAATGATCGTCGAAACGATAGACCATCACCCGGTCGAAGCCTGTAATACGCCGTACTTCCCGCGCCGCCAGGTTGCAAAGCGCGCCTATATCGTCCTTCTGGTGCAATGTTTCGACGAAGGAGCGGACCAGCGGATAAACATCCTGGAATGAAGAGGGGGCGATCGCCTTTTCCTCTTCCATCTCCAAGATGATGAAATCACCGCTGCGATGCGTAATCGCATGAAATCTGCGGCCAGCGTCGGACAGGTGAAGGGCGACAAGGCGCATATAATGCGCCTGCCCTTCGGTAGTGGCGGCGATGGCCTCTACCAACTCTCCCGGCAGGTCCGGAAGGATATCGGTCAGCAGGCGTCCCAGCACCCGGTCGGGGGGCAGGTCGACATAATCGCCGATATTGGCGCTGACATGACGGATGCGAAGAGAATCCGATGACAATGCCAATAGAAAGCCAAATGGCTGGATACTACCGGGAATATGGATCGGCTCTCGCGCACAGGCGGAAAGGTCTGGAGGGGCAGGAGGGGAAGTCATGCACCTTTCCTGATGGCGACGATAAAGAATCCAGAAACTACCTTACTATTTTAAAGGTAGGGAAGCGATCTGGCCACTCGGCAGGTCCGAGGTTATTTGGACTAGTACAAAGGGTTTGAGGTCCGGGTAAAGTGGTTTCTTTATGATTGCTGAATATATCACAGCCGGACCGGCCCGATCCCGTGAAGCCAAAACGGAGGATCGGGCCGATTGCCTTAATGATAGGTCAGGATAGAGGCTTTGCCCCGGAAGACCCGATAGGCCAGGACGGTGTAACCGCCGATGAAAGGCAACACGATGCAGGCACCGATAAAGGTGATCAGCAGCGACTCCGGGGCCGCTGCCGCCTGCCAGATGGTAAGTTGATCCGGCACGACGAAGGGGAAGAAAGAGTAGGCGAGCCCGTGGAAGCCCAGCAGGAATATGCCCACTGCGCCGGCAAAGGGTGCCCAGGCGAGACGGTCACCCTGCAAGGGCATGCGGGGCAACAGAAAGGCCAGACCGGCAAACAGGATGGCTGTTGCCGCCGGGATCGGCATCAGCAGGAACAGGTTGGGCAGGCTGAACCATTTCTCAAAAATGCGGCTGCTGACCAAGGGCGTTGCCAGTGATACTGCCGCCATGCCTAAGGCGGCCAGCCAGAGGGTCAGTTGCGCCCAGCGGACGGCCCGTTTCTGCAAGGCGCCTTCCGTTTTCATCACCAGCCAGCCGGCCCCGATGAAGACATAGGCCGCCGCCAGGCAGACAGCCGTCAATAAAGAGAAGGCCTGCCCGCCCCACCCCTCTTCAAAGCCAAGGATATACTGGCCCAGCATATAGCCCTGTGCCAGGGAGGCCAGCAGGGAGCCGGCGATGAAAATCCGGGTCCACATTCCCTTATGCTCAGGATCGACCTTGACGCGGAATTCGAATGCCACGCCGCGCAGGATCAGGCCCAGCAGCATCAAGGCCACCGGAATGTACAGGGCGGTCAGCACGATGCCATGTGCGATGGGAAAGGCGACGAGAAGCAGCCCGATGCCCAGCACCAGCCAGGTCTCGTTCGCATCCCAGAAGGGACCGATGGAGGCCACCATCAGGTCGCGCTCCTCATCCCCGGCGGTCGCCATCAGCATGCCGACCCCCAGATCATAACCATCCAGGACAACATATATCAGGATGGCCAGCCCCATCAGGATGGCGAACGCCAGTGGCAGCCAGCCACCATCGGCCAGAAGTGACGCTTCCATGGGGTTTCTCCTATCGATCCTGGGTGACGGCGGCGACCACCGGATTGGCTTGCGGGGGTGCCGGGTCCGGGGGCAATGCCCCTGCGGCTGCCTTGCCGGCCAGCTTGAACAACACCGTGACATAGGCAGCCAGCAGCAGCACATAGAGGGCGAGATACATGACAAGTGTGCCGGCAATGGCGCCGCCAGCCACGTTGGATGCCGCGTCGGCCGTGGTCAGCACCCCGGTCACCAGCCAGGGCTGGCGCCCGATCTCCGTCACATACCAGCCGGCCAGTGTGGCGACCCAGCCGGCAAAGGTCATGCCGACCAGGGCGCGTGCCAGCCAGGGTGTCGGCTGCCCCCGCCGCCGCAACTGCCAGACCGCTGCCCAGGACACGACCAGCATCAACATGCCCACCCCGACCATGACACGGAAGGCGAAGAAAACCGGCTTCACAGGCGGATGCTTGCCTTCAAAATCCTTCAGGCCGGGGATCACCCCATCCGGATCATGGCGCAGGATGATGCTGCCCAGGGTGGGAATGCCGATCTCGAACCGGTTTTCCTGTGCCTGCTCGTCCGGCCAGGCGAACAGCAATAAGGGCATGCGCCCCTGCGTTTCCCAGTTGGCCTCAATGGCAGCGACCTTGGCGGGCTGGTGTTCCAGCGTATTGATACCGTGCATGTCGCCCACCAGGATCTGAACGGGGATCAGCACAGCGCCTAGGGTCACGCCCGTGCGGAGCGCGGCCATTACATCAGCGCCCCGATCGCCCCGCAGCCAGCGATAGGCCGACAAGCCGGCCACCAGGAAGGAGGCGGTCAGGAAGGATGCCAGCAGCATATGGCCCAGCCGATAGGGCATGGACGGATTGAAGAGGATGGCCAGCCAATCCGTTGCATGCACCACGCCGTCCCGGATTTCAAACCCGACCGGGGTCTGCATCCAACTGTTCAGAACCAGAATCCAGAAGGCGGAGAAGGTGGTGCCCAAGGCCACCAGGAAGGTGGCGGTGGTGTGCAGCCAATCCGGCACCCGGCCCGTGCCGAACAGCATGATCGACAGAAAGGTGGCTTCCAGGAAGAAGGCGGTCAGCACCTCGTAAGCCAGCAAGGGCCCGGCGACATTGCCCACCTTTTCCATGTAGCCCGGCCAGTTGGTGCCGAACTGGAAGGACATGGTGATGCCGGAGACGACCCCCAGTGCAAAGGAAAGCGCAAATACCTTCACGAACAGCCGGTAGGCGCCCATCCATTTCTGATCGCCCGTGGCATTGAAGCGCAGCTTGAAGAACAGCAGCACCCAACCCAGGGCGATGGTGATGGTGGGAAATAGGATGTGGAAGGAGATGTTGGCCGCGAACTGCATTCGCGCCAGAACGATCGCATCCATGGCTCAGGCCCTCTCTTTGGTGTCATCGCTCCGGCCGCGAGAGCCGGGCAGGCTGAACAGACGGTCCTTCACTTCCAGGATTTTCTGGACCTTGGCGCCCAGGCTCAGAAGCTGCACAAGACGTTCGGTCTCCAATCGTCGAACGTCATCATACCAGCCGGTTAACAGCTCGATCATCTCATGGGTTTCACGCATGCGTGCCTGTGCGTGCCGCTCCTCCTCGCTGGAGGGGTTTTGCATCAGGAGATCGCGCAGAACTGAAAGCGTCGGGTCCACCTCCCGTTTCTTGCGTTCCTCCGCCAGGGTCCGCACGATGGTCCACAGATCATCAGGCGTGGAGAAATAGTCGCGCCGGTCACCCGGCACATGCTGCAGGCGGACCAGGTTCCAGGCCTGCAACTCCTTCAACCCCATGGAGACGTTGGACCGGGAGAAGCCCAGCTTCTCTACCATGTCGTCGGCATTCAACGGCACGGGGCTGAGATAGAGCAGGGCATAGATCTGACCCACGGTGCGGCTGATGCCCCATCGGCTGCCCATCTCTCCAAAATGCAGCACGAAGGATTGGACAAGAGGTGGCAGGTTCATTTTTCCATCTTTCAGAAATTTCTGAAATTACATGGTGAACCGGATAAATAATCCATAGGGCATGCGGTCGCAGGCGCCGCCTGCCGCAGAGAATGGGGCTTTTCAGAAAAGGAAGGGGCCTGATATCAGCGTCTGGGGCCGATCAATGGCGGGGCAACGGCATGAGAGGCCGCTACGGTGCTTCTGGTCGATGGAATCCATTCGCCCAGCTTGAAGCGCCGTATCATCCCTTCCAGCCAGCGGGTCTGTTTCAGGGCCATGATGGCCCTGTCCACCTCCTCCACGCTGGCATTGCCAACCGGAGAGACGAGACAGGCGCGATTATGGGTCCCCAAAGTGATCCTCTCGGACCTTATAGCGTGGGACAGGGCCGGCTCGCGCGCCAGCGCATAGGACCAGGCCACCTCAGGGATGATGATCGCGTCAATACGGCCGGCAGTCAGCTTCCGGATATTGGCATCGGCATTCCGGGCATCTTCCCGGATCGCGATACCGGCATTGAACATCGTTTCCAGTGCCGGGGTGTAGAGATATCCCAGAACCGCGCCAACCCGTTTTCCCGACAGGCCCTCAAGGGTTGTCGGCCCCTCATGGTCGGCGGCGAAAAGGATGAGGTCCGTATCTGTGAAAAGGGTTTGCGTGAAGCTGGAGGCGTTGAAATTGGGATAAAAGGCAGGTGAGGCAAGGCAATAGAGGTCGATACTGCCGCTTATCAATTCCTGCGAGATCCGGTTGCGGGGCAGGTGTCTGAAAACGGCGCGGCGTCCCAATTGGCTTGCCAGGGCATTCCCCAGTTCAAACTGCACGCCGCCCTGCAATTCACCATTATGCACGATCCCGTAGGGTGCTTCGTTGAAATCGCCGAAGCCCAGGATAAGCAATGGATTCTCGGTACCGCGCGCAGGTGCGGCGGATATAAGAACAAGTAAACCCATACAAAACACTATGGCCATGCACGCAAAAAATGTAGAGACTTGCCTTTGCTCGTCTCCCGAAGCGCCATGGATGGCATTTCTAGTGTTGGCAACAAGCATAAGTTACAGTTTCACACACCTGTGGGATGGTTAACGCCAACGTAAGGAGAAATTTTGGCGCTGCTTCATACAAGTGCGTATCACAGTTTATTTGGGAATGGGTGTATTTTAATTTTTTGAATGGTTCTAGAAACTAACGGTGTGCAGTTGGCCGCTTGCTTCGCTTGTTGTTGCCCGCGACTGTCTCCAGATAGATCACCAGATTGAGGCTGCCGGCGATCACCTCTACGAACTTGTCGCCGCTGCTGGGCAGGCGGACACGCCGTTCGATGCAGTAATTAACCAGGGATGCGGCAAGTTCGGGTGCCGTGCGATGGACGTGGGCGCGCTGGCCGTCATCGGCTTCAACAACCAGTGTGGCGGATACCGGGTCTTCCGCCAGGTCCAGCGCGATGATGCGCCCGACGGGAAGCTTCGCCTTCTGCTTGCGCATCAGGTCGATGATTGCCTGGATCGATTCCCGCTCGGTAAAGCCGAGCGTGCGCATCTCCCGCACCCTGTATCCCCCGTTCCATCCCCTCGCCGGGGAGCAGGCCCTGGCGAAACCAGCCTGTCGTGCCGGGGACCGTTTTTCAAGCAAGACCGGTTGTGCGGAAGGACAGGTCGCGCTCATGTGCCTACCGTTCTGACCGCAGGCTGGCATGAAAATGCGCGATGCGATCCTCATTCGCGCCCAGCAGGGCGGGGCGGTCGGCGGCTGCCGTGCCCACCTGCACTTCCTCACAGATCGTCCGGTCTTCCGATAACAGCGTCTCGTTCAAGGCCTTCAGGTGCGTTTCCACCGCCTGGCGTGCTGCCCCGCCCGGCTTGGCCCCGCGTGCCAGACACAGACGATAGCGCAGGGTGAAGCGGCCGGGGGCCGTCGGCTCGAAGGTCTGGACGCTGATCATGCGTCCGGCGGTGACGCCAATGGCCAGATTGGGGAACAGCAGCAGATGGACATAATCGCTGAAGCCTTCAGCCGCCTGAAGGCCCAGCCGCTTACCCACCCCTTCCCACCAGCGGGTCGCTTCCGGCCGGATGCCGGCATAACCCAGGGAATGCACCCCTTCCGGCACCACCCGCCAGCTTCCATCCACCACGGTGCGGAAGCTGTCCGGATGGACGGCATCGACATGGTAGACCTCCAGCACATTCTCGATGCCGATCTTCCAATCCGCCTGCCAGGGCTGCGCAACTTCCGCGAACGGCGCCTCGAACGCGTCGGAAAGCTGGTGCAGCAGGGTAAGGTGTGGGCCCACGGCTGCTTCCAGCGTCGGGCCATCTGCTGCAATGCGGACAAAGACGAAGCGGCCGATCTGCGCCAGCGGGTAGCGGTGCAGAGCCAGCGCTTCCTTTTCCCCCCGGTCCAGGCCGAAACACTCCTTGTTGCCGGGGATGCCGCGCGGCACACCATCGCGGTCATAGGCCCAGCCGTGATAGGGGCAGCGCAGGGGGCCGGGCGTATCTTCCCCGCTTTCCGCTGACTTCAACCGGGCGAACCGGTGGGAGCAGATATTGCGGAAGGCCCGCAACTCCCCGTCCATATTGCGGATCAGCACGGGCTGGCCGGCGATCTGGCGGGTGATGAAGGCACCTTCCTGCGCCAGTGCATCCTGGAAGCCGACAAACTGCCAGTGCCGGGCGAACAGCCCGTCCCGCTCCCTGGCGAAGATATCGGGGGCAAGATAATCGGCAGGTGACAGGGCGGACTGGCGGGCGATCATGGCGGGAACCCCGGACCGGCGGGAGAGGTGATCTTCATCCGGGATAAACCGGGGTTGGGGCCGGGGCAAGGGGCCTTCTGTCACGCCTCCCGGCAGATCAGGTGCAGGAAGCTGCCGCTGACCAGCCCGCGCACGCCGCCCGCCCCGCCCAGATCCTTCCCCGTCGCATCCCACAGCCGGCATAGCGGCAGATCGGTGCCGGCATCGGTAACGCTGGCATAATGGAATTCATGCCCCCGCAGCATCGACCCTGCTGCGCCCAGCACACCACCATGCAGCAGGCTCGCCCGGCGATAGCCCAGGGCCAGCTTGCGCCGCTTGAAGCTGGTGGCATGGTCCAGCAGCCCAGCCATTGGATGGGACACGCCATCCGCATCCTCCAGCACAGCGCCCAACACCATATAGCCGCCGCACTCCCCATGGACAGGACGGCTGGCGGCAAAATCGCGCAGACCCGACAGGAAGCGGCTGGCGGCGGCGATCGTGCCGGCATGCAGTTCCGGATAACCGCCGGGCAGCCAGCAGGCATCGGCATCCTTGGGTGGTGCCTCGTCCGCCAGGGGGGAGAAAAAACAGATTTCCGCCCCCATCTCCCGCCACCCGGCCAGCATATGCGGATAGAGGAAGCTGAAGGCGGCATCCCGCGCCACGGCGATGCGCTGGCCCGGTGGTGGTGGCAACAGGGCATCGGCGCGCGGCGCGCTGGTGATGACCGGTGCAGCCCGTGTCAGCAGATCGTCCAGCGACACGGCATCCGCCAGACAGCGGCCCAGCCGGTTCAGCAGCGCATCAAGCCCTGCGATCTCTCCCGCCTGCACCAGTCCCAGATGCCGCTCCGGCACTGCCAGTTCCCCATCCCGGCGGATGGCGCCCAGCAGGGGCAGGCCGGCGCGGGCCACCCCTTCGGCCACCTGGGCCAGATGCCGGTCGCTGGCAACCCGGTTGACGATCACGCCGGCAATGTGCACCCGCGGATCGAACCGCGCCATGCCCAGCGCCACGGCGCCGGCGCTGTGCGACTGGCCGGACACATCCAGCACCAGTACCACCGGGATGCCGCAGCGTGCCGCCAGATCGGCCCCGGCCCCGCTGCGCCCTTCCGGTGCCGCGACCCCATCAAACAGGCCCATCGCCGCTTCCATCACCACCAGATCGGCATTGGCGGCCTGCCCGGCCAGCAGATGATCCACCAGGGCCGGCGGCATCGACCAGCCATCAAGGTTTACGCTGGGCTGGCCGGTGGCGACGGCATGGAACGCGGGGTCGATATAATCCGGCCCGATCTTGGCACCGGCCACCCGCAGCCCCTGGGCGCGGGCGGCGGCCATCAGGCCCAAGGTCACCAGGGTCTTGCCCGATCCGGACCGGGGGGCGGCGATGATCAGGGCTTTCATGTCGGGCTCCGCAGCAAGGTGGCGGCAATCTCACCAATCACGATGATGGCGGGCGCGCCGATGCCAGCATCCTCCGCCGTGGCGGCCAGGGCCTGCAGCGGGGCGGTCACCTGCCGCTGCCGGTCCGTGCCCACCCATTCAATCATCGCCGCTGACCGGTCCGGCGGCATGCCGCCGGCGATCAAGGCTGCGACGATCACGGGCAGGTTCTTCATCGCCATGTAAAGGATGATCGGCTGGTCCAGCCGGGCCAGGGCGGCCCAGTCGGGCGCGCCCTGATCTTCCGCCCCATGGCCGGTGGCCAGGACCAGGGACTGGTTGATGCCGCGCATCGTGCCAGGAATACCGGCCAGCGCCAGCGCCGCCAGCCCAGAGGACAGGCCCGGCAGCACGCGGAAGGGGATGCCGGCATCAATCAGTGCCGCCACCTCTTCGCCGCCCCGGCCAAAGATGAAAGGGTCACCCCCTTTCAGCCGCAGCACCCGCCGCCCTTCGCGCGCCAGGGCGATCAACCGGCTGGTAATGTCGGCTTGCTGGGCAGACGGCTTGCCGCCGCGCTTGCCGGCAAATTCCAGTACGGCACCCGGTCGCGCCAGGGTCAGCACCCTGTCATCGACCAACGCGTCATGCACGATCACATCGGCCTGTTGCAGGGCGGTGGCGACGGCCAGTGTCAGATGGGCCGGATCGCCCGGCCCGGCCCCGGCCAGCCAGACGCTACCAGGGTGGAAATCGGGGACGGTGCCGCCTTGCATGGCGGTCAGATGGCTTAAATGATCACTCATATCCGCGGCCCTTCGTGACCGGCTGGGGTTTTCGCGCTATAGCAGCGGCCATGATGGTTGACCCTGATGATCCGGCGGCCGGGCGTCCGCTGCGCCATGGCTGGACCACCGGCGCCTGCGCCACGGCGGCGGCGGCGGCGGCATATCGCGCGCTGCTGACCGGGCAGTTCCCCGATCCCGTGACCATCCGCCTGCCCGGCGGGCAGATGCCGGCCTTTGCCCTGGCCATGGAGAAGCTGGGCGATGGCATGGCCGAGGCCGGCGTGATCAAGGATGCGGGTGATGATCCCGATGTGACCCATGGCGCGCTGGTCTCGGCCCGGATCAGCCATGGCCCGCCCGGCAGCGGCATCTGTTTTGCCGCCGGCCCCGGCGTGGGCATGGTGACCCGCCCCGGCCTGCCCATCCCGCCGGGGGAACCCGCCATCAACCCCGTGCCCCGCCGCATGATGGTGGAGACGTTGACCGGGATTGCCGGCACCGGCACCCCGCCCGACCTGCGGGTGGAAATTGCCGTGGAAGGGGGGGAGGCCCTGGCCGCCCGCACACTGAATGGCCGGCTGGGCATTATCGGCGGCCTGTCCATCCTGGGCACGACCGGCATTGTCGTGCCCTATTCCTGCGCAGCCTGGATCGACAGTATCCATCGCGGCATTGATGTCGCCCGCGCGCTGGGCCTGGACCATATCGCCGCCAGCACGGGATCGGTATCGGAACAGGCTGTGCAGGCCCTTTATGGGCTGCCGGAAACGGCGCTGATCGATATGGGGGACTTTATTGGCGGGGTGTTGAAATATCTGCGCCGCCATCCGGTCCCGCGCCTGACCATTGCCGGCGGCGTCGCCAAAATGGCCAAGCTGGGCCAGGGGCTGATGGATCTGCATTCCAAGCGCGGACAGGTGGATATGCCAAGGCTGGCGCAGATCGCGGCGTCGGTCGGCTGTGATGCTGCCGCCGTGGCCGCCATCGCCAGTGCGGCGGGGGCGGGGGAGGCATTTGTCATTGCTGGCGACCATGCCCCGGCCATGGCCGACCGGCTGGCGCGGGACGCACGCGACGCGGCGGCGGCCAAGCTGGAGGGCAGTATAGTCGCGGTGGAAGTGGTGATGTTCGACCGGGCCGGTCGGATGGTCGCTCATGCCCCGTTCCCCGGCGTGGGGCGGTAGCGGCGGCGATAGTCAGGATCGTACAGCGCGCTTTCCCGGAAGTCGGTTGCCGCCAGGGCGGGGCCGATCAGGATCAGGGCCGACCGTTCCATGGGGGCTGCCTGCACCTTCGCCACAATATCGGCCAGGGTGCCGATGATGCGCCGTTCTTCCGGCCAGGAGGCACGGAAAATGACGGCCACGGCACAATCAGCACCGTAATAGGGCAGAACCTCCCCCACCACCTTTTCCAGCACATGCACGGCCAGATGCACGGCCAGCGTCGCGCCGGTGGCGGCATAGGCGGCCAGCGCCTCCCCGGCTGGCATGGCCGACGCCCGGCCTGACATGCGCGTCAGCACGACGGTCTGGGCCAGCCCCGGCACGGTCAGTTCGCGCCCCAAACTGGCGGCGGCGGCGGCGAAGGACGGCACACCCGGCGTCAGCGTATAGGGGATGCCCCGCCGTTCCAGCCGGCGGATTTGCTCCGCCACCGCGCTATAGATTGACAGGTCGCCGGAATGCAGCCGCGCCACATCCTGGCCGGCGGCATGGGCGCGGACAAATTCCGCCTCGATGGCATCCAGGTCCAGGGGGGCTGTATCGACCAGCCGGGCATCAGGCGGGCACCAGGACAGGATTTCCGGTGCCACGACGGACCCGGCATAAAGGCAGACCGGGCAGCGGCCCAGCAGGTCACGCCCGCGCACCGTGATCAGGTCGGCGGCACCGGGACCGGCACCGATAAAATGGACCTTAGCCATCCGCATTCCCTTTTCCATCCGGGGGCAGGGCGGCCAGCGCCACCACCACCGGCCCATCCACAAAACGGGGCCGCACCAGACAGGCCCCCGGCCCGGCAGCCAGCAGGGCTGCGGCTTCTGCCACCGATGGCAGGCCGATCTTTCCTGCCACGCGGGCGCTGGGCGCAGCCACAGGCTGAAGCGCCAGACTGTCCGCCGGCAGCAGGATCAGCGGCAGGCCCAGCCTGTTGGCCAGGGCGGCCAGCCCCACCTCATCCGCCTTGCCGTCCCAGCTTGCCAGCCGGCACAGATCGCCCCGTTCCCGCCCGGCATCACGCAAGGCACCATCCAGCGCCTGGGCCAGCCGGTCGGCATCGGTGCCGCGTCGGCAGCCGATGCCGGCGGTCAGGGTGGGGGTGCCTACCATGGCTTTTCCCACCGCCATTGCGTGATGGGCATGGCGGGTCGCCAGCCGGTCAGCGGGCCGACCGGGGCGGCCTGGGCCACGTCCAGCCGTATCAGGCTGCCGCCCTGGCTGGCATATTCGGCCAGCAACAGGGCCTCGGTTTCCAGCGTCACGGCATTGACCACCAGCCGCCCGCCCGGCACCAAAGCGGCACGGCACTGCGCCAGGATGCCGGCATCGGCCCCGCCACCGACAAACACGGCATCCGGTGGGGCCAAGCCTTCCAGCCCCGCCGGTGCCGCCGCCTCCACCAGCCGCAGGCCGGGCACGCCGAACCTTTCGGCATTGGCGCGGATATTGGTGGCCCGGTCGGGCCGCCTTTCCAGCGCGATGGCTTGTAGCGAGGGATCGCGCAAACACCATTCGATACTGACAGAGCCTGACCCCGCGCCAATATCCCACAGCAATTCCCCCCGTCGGGGGGCAAGGGCGGCCAGGGTCAGTGCCCGGATGGGCGCCTTGGTGATCTGCTTGTCATGCTGGAACCAGTCATCCGGCAGGCCGGGGGTCAGCCGGGGCAGGCGGGCACCGGGTTCGGCCCTCACCTCCAGCGCCAGCAGGTTCAGCGGATCGGCGCTGACGGACTGGAAGTCGAAGGCCCGCCCGTCCATCCGGCTTTCACGCGGGCCACCCAGCGCGCCGAACAGGGCCAGCCGCGTGGGGCCGAAGCCGTCGGCGCACAGCAGGCGGGCGATGGCAGCCGGGCTGTCGCCATCACTGGTCAGCACCAGCAGCCGCCGGCCTGGATGCAGCGCCGGGCGCAGCCGCGTGATCTCCTGCCCGTGCAGGCTGATGATGGCGGTCTCCCCCAAAGGCCAGCCCAGCCGTGCCGCCGCCAGGGCGGGGGCAGACGGGGCCGGGAAGGCAAGCCATTCCGACGGCGTCAGTGACCGGGCCAGGGTTGATCCCACGCCATGCAGGAACGGATCGCCCGATGCCAGCGCCGCCACCTGCCGACCGCGCGCGGCCAGCAGGGCGGTGATGCCATCGGCAAAGGGGCGCGGCCATTCCCGCTTTTCCCCAACAATCAGGTCACCGGCCAGATCCAGATGGCGTTTGCCGCCAAAGACCAGTGTGGCGGCGGCAAGGGCCCTGCGTGCTGCCTCTCCCAACCCTGGTGCCCCATCTTCCCCAATGCCGATGATGGACAGCCAGGGGGCGGGGGCGGCATCATCGCCGCCGCTTACGCGCTTTTCTTCCTGGAAGGATAAGTTCATTGCCCGTCCCCCCTTCTTCCATCCTGATCCTGGGCGGCACCATGGAGGCGCGGCGTCTGGCAGAGGCGTTGGCGCGGATGTCGGGCCTGCGGGTGGACCTGCGGGTGGAATTGTCGCTGGCCGGGCGCACCCAATCGCCCCGACCGCTGCCGGTGCCTGTGCGCATTGGTGGCTTTGGCGGGGCGTCGGGGTTGGCTGATTATCTGCGCCAGGGCGGTTTCCAGGCGCTGGTGGATGCCACGCACCCCTACGCGGCGCGGATTTCCGCCAATGCCGCAGCCGCCGCGCAAGCCACCGGCATCCCGCTTTATTCCCTGCACCGGCCCGGCTGGGCCCGTCAGGCGGGGGATGAATGGGTGGAGGTGGCGGACATTCCCGCCGGTGTGGCGGCGCTGGGCGATAAGCCTGCCCGTATCTTCGTCACCCTTGGCCGGCAGGAGGTGGCACCCCTGCTGGCGGCCCCCTGGCACCATTATCTGATCCGGTCGGTGGACCCGATTGACCCGCCGCTGCCCCTGCCGCATCTGGAAACGCTGCTGGATCGCGGGCCGTTTGATCTGGCCGCCGAGATCGACCTGCTGACTCGCGCCCGGATCGACATCATCCTGTCCAAGAATAGCGGCGGCGATGGTGCCGCGGCCAAGATCGACGCCGCCCGCCGGCTGGGCCTGCCCGTGATCATGGTGCAGCGACCGCACAAGCCGGCCGGCCTGCTGGCAAGCGATGTGCCGGGTCTGCTGACCCTGCTGGGCTTGGGGACTGACGATCATGACGCGGCGATGCTGCGCGGGGTATAGACCAGGGGTTCCCGCCCTGGCCGTTCCACCAGCTTTGTCTGGTCACTGCCGATCAGCACGCAGGTGGACATATCCACCTGGGTTGCATCGGCGCGGGCCAGATCGGTGAAGACCAGATTTTCATCGGGCCGGCCAACGGCGCGACCGAAAATCACCGGTACCGTACCGGGCAGCAGCGTGCGCAGCAGGGTGAAGGCGGCTTCCATCTGCCAGGGCCGGGCCTTGGAGCGGGGATTGTACAGGGCGATGACAAAGCCGCCTTCCGCCGCCGCGCGCAGGCGCCGTTCCACCACGGGCCAGGGCTTCAGATTGTCTGACAGGGACAGGGCGCAGAAATCATGCCCCAGCGGTGCCCCCACCCGCGCCGCCACGGCCAGCATGGCGGTGATACCGGGGATCACCTGGATATCCAGTGCCCGCCATGCGGGCGGGCCCTGTTCCACCTGCTCCACCACAGCCGCTGCCATGGCGAACACGCCGGGATCGCCGCCGGTCACCATGGCGACAGTCTCGCCCTGTGCCGTCAGGTCCAGCGCCTGGGCGGCGCGGGCCGCTTCCTCCCGGTTGTCGGTGGGCAGGATGGTTTGGCCGGGGCCGGGTGTCAGCCGGTTCAGATAGGGGCCATAGCCCAGCAGCCATTTTGCTTCGGCCAGGGCGGCTTTGGCTTCCGGCGTGATCTGCCGGTCAGGGCCGGGGCCCAGCCCGATGATGGTCAAGCGTCCCGTCATGACAGCCCCCGCCAGCCCGGCACCAGGATGATGGAGAAATAGGGGGCGGGCAGGGCGGGGTCACGTGCGGCCAGGGCCATCACCTTCTGGCCGGGCTGGCTGGCGCGTTCCACATAAAGTGCCTCGCCCAGCCGGCCCGCCTGTTCCAGCGCACGGCGGATCTTGGGCAGGTTGCCCCCCACTTTCATGATCACGGCGGCATCGGCCAGGGCCAGCCGTTCCGCCAGCTTGTCCTGGTCCAGCGTGCCGGGCAGCACGGCCAGCATATCATCGCCCTGGGCGATGGGCACACCGGCGGCAGCCCAGCAGGCGGCCATGCCGGTGACGCCGGGCACCACCTCTGCGCCAAAGCGCGGGGCCAGCCGCCGGTGCAGGTGCATGTAGGAACCGTAGAAAAGCGGGTCGCCTTCCGACAGCACCACCACATCGCGCCCGGCGGCCAGATGCACGGCCAGACGGCTGGCCGCTTCCTCGTAAAAGCCGGTGATGGCATCGCGATATTCCGGGCTGCCGCAGGGCAGTTCCGTTGTCACCGGATATGCCAGCTCTTCCATCACCACATCGGCGCGCAGCAGGTCCGCCACCGTGGTGCCGGCATTGCCCAGCCGCCCGGCCTTGCAGAAGCGTGCCACCACTGGCGCTTCCCGCAGCAGGCGGACGGCCTTGACGGTCATCAATTCCGGGTCACCGGGGCCGGTGCCCACGCCGTAAAGCCGTCCGCTCATGCTGCCAATCCCGCCAGCGCGTTGATACAGGCCGCCGTCATGGCGCTGCCCCCCAGCCGGCCCCGCACGGTCAGCCAGGGCAGGGCCAGGGGATGTTCGGCCAAAGCCTGTTTGGATTCCATGGCACCGACAAAGCCCACGGGCATGCCGATAATGGCGGCGGGCTTCGGGGCCCCCTGTTCCAGCATTTCCAGCAGGTGGAAAAGCGCGGTCGGCGCATTGCCGATGGCGATCACGGCCCCTTCCAGGTCAGGACGCCACAGTTCCAGCGCCGCAGCGGACCGGGTGGTGCCCAGCCGCTGGGCCAGGGCGGGCACCTCGCCATGGTGCAGGTGGCACAGCACCTTGTTGCCGGCGGGCAGCCGGGCGCGGGTGATGCCATGGTCCACCATCATCGCATCGCACAGGATGGGTGCCCCCCGGCGCAGGGCTTGGGCTGCGGCCAGTACGGCACCGGGGGCAAAGGCGATGTCGTGGGCGGCGGCCACCAGACCGCTGGCATGGATCATCCGCACGGCTACTTCGGCCTCAGGCTCGGTGAAGGCGGACAGGTCCGCCTCCGCCCGGATGATGGCGAAGGACTGGCGGTAGATCGCCGCCCCCTCCTTCTCATACGCATAGGCCATCGGCCTTCTCCCCCCGCAAGGCAAGGGCGGCGCGCAGCCGCCCGTCATGATCATTGGTGATGGCCCATCCCGTGGGCGTGGCGGCGGCGTGCGCGGTGCCATCGCGTGGTGCGCCACAGGCTTTCACACAGCCCGACAGGTGCAGCGACCCCAGGGCGGCATCGGTTGCAGCCAGGGTCTGGGCCAGCGTCCGCGTGGCCTGCAAGGCAGCGGCACAGCCCGGCGCGCCAATACAGGCGCTGATACCAAGGCGTGGATCGTTCCCGTCCACGGCCAGGAAATCCGGCCATTGCGATGGCACCGTTGCCGCAAACCACAGCGTCAGCCGCCGCCCTGCCGCCGGGCGCAGGCGCACCAGCCCCGGCAGGGCCAGCACGGCGCGCAGTTCCGCCACCGTCAGCGCGCCAAAGGCAGGGGCCGCCAGCGCGATGCTGCCCGTCACCGGCCCCAGCGGCAAAGCTGTGCCCGACGGCGGGGCCGGTAGGGTGGGGGATGGTGCCAGGGGGACGGCGCGGCTGCCGGCCTTTGCCAGACGGCGCAGCCAGTCCAGCGCTTGGGCTGCAATCTGATCGGCGGTGTCTTCCGCCACCCAGGACGGCCCCACCGCCAGCCGAACCCGGTCTTTTTCCACCCAGCGCAGGCGCAGGTCGGCGGCCAGATCATCCAGCCGCCCGGCAGCGTCCAGCGCCAGGGTTACCTTGGCTGGCAGGCCCGGCGGCAGGCCGGGCAGGTGGGGGGCGACACTTGCCGCTAGCGCGTGGCTATCGCCCCAGGCGTGCGGGTCGTCCAGGCCCAGCGGGTCGGTCGCCAGCACGGGGCTTTGTTCGGCAAAACCGGCGGCGGGCAGGGTTTCCGGCGCCAGGGCGGCCCCTTGGGCGGACAGGCCCCGGACCTGGATGCCGCCGCGCAGCGTCAGGTCCAGCAACCCATTGCCATGCTGTGCGGCAAAATCCGCCAGCACGGTCCAGGCTGATTTATCCAGCGGGGCGATGGGTGTCAGGCGCAGCAGCAGCCCATCGCCCGTTGCCATGGGCTGGGACAGGGTGGGGCACTCCCCACGGGGCTGATAGAGGCTCATGCGCTTTCCCTTTCCAGCCAGCGGGTCAGGGGCGACAGGTCATTGCGGCGGCACTGCCAGAGACCGGTCTGGCGTAAGCCGTCCAGCCGCTGCGCCATCGCTTTCCCGGCATCGGGATTCTCCCGTTCCAGAAAGGCGGCCACGTCCGTGTCGGCCAGATAGGCGTTGAACAGCAGGTCAAACAGATGGCTGTCCACTGCACGGGTGGCGCGGGCGAAATCGGCCAGTCGGTCCACCGCCTCCGCCATTTCAGCGCCCCCGCGCGGGCCGTGGCGCATCAGGGCGGCGACATGGCGGGGATGGGCGGCACGGCCACGCACGATGCGGGCCAGGGCGGCCCCCAGGGGCCGGGGTTGAGGCTTGTCGGGGCGGGTTGTGTCCAGCACCACCAGCCGCGCATCCGGTGCTGCCAGGGCAAAGCCACCAATAAAGGCAGCGTCGGCCCCGCCCTGCAACAGATCCCGGTGCGGATCGTCAGCGCTATGGACCAGCAGGTCGGCGGCGGCCACCTGCCGGGCAAAGGCACCGGGGGCCGGCACCATCGCGCCATCGGCCTTCAGCGCGAAGCCTGCGGCCTCCAGATAGGCTGCCGCCAGCTCGGCATCATCGGTATCTGCATCGGCCAGCATACCGTCGATGCCGCTGCCATAGCGACCGGGCGCGCAACTGAACAGGCGTAACATGCCATCGCCTGCCCGCCGGGCAGCGGCCAGGGGATTGTCACCGTCGGATTCATCCCGTTCCGCCACCGCCTGGATGGCACTGTCCAGCAGGGCAATCTGGGCGGGGAACAGGTCGCGGAACAGGCCGGATACCCGCAGCGTCACATCCACGCGCGGCCAGTCCAGCACGGCTGGCGGCAGGATTTCCACCCCCCGCACCCGTCCGGTGGCCGCCTCCCACAAGGGTTTGCAGCCCAGGAAGGCAAGGGCCTGGGCTACTTCCTCCCCCCCGGTGCGCAGGCCGGCGCTGCCCCACAGGTCCAGCACCAGATGGCGCGGCATGTCGCCCGTTTCCTGGATATGCTGGCGGATCACGGCGTCAGCCGCGCGGCGGCCTAGATCGAACGCGGTCTGTGTGGGCAGGGTGCGCGGGTCGCTGGTGAAAAGGTTGCGCCCGGTGGGCAGCACGTCACGCCGCCCGCGTGCCGGGGCCCCCGCCGGGCCGGGGGCCAGCCGCCGCCCGTCCAGGGCGGTCAGCAGCCCCAAGGCTTCCCCCCTGGCACTGGCCACGATGTCGGGTGCTGCATCCGGCGGGGCCTGCCCGTAGATATGCAGCCCGTCCTGCAGCGCCAGATCCTTGATATCGCACAGCCAGGCATCAATATGGCGCAGGGTTTCATCCGTATCGGCATCGGCGGGGGCACCGCATTCCGTCAGCAGGCCCTGGGCCTGCGCTTCCTCCACAATCAGGGCGGCCAGCCGGTTGCGGCGGCGTGGGTCTACGCCATCGGCCTGGGCAAATTCATCCACCAGCCGTTCCAGGGCGGCCAATGGCCCGGTCAGTGCCCCTTCCGCCAGGGGCGGGGGCAAATGGCCCGGCGTCACTGCCCCCAGCCGCCGCTTGGCCTGTGCCGCTTCCCCCGGATTGGTGATGATGAAAGGGTAGAGGACGGGCAGCGCATCCACCGCCAGTTCCGGGAAACAATCCGGCGTCAGCGCCACGGCCTTGCCCGGCAGCCATTCCAGCGTGCCATGGGCGCCCAGATGCACCAGCGCGTGCAGCCCCTGGCTTTGCAGCCAATGGCAAAAGGCCATCAACCCATGGCGCGGCGGTAGGGTGACATCATGATAATCCGCCCGGCGCTGGTCATGGCGGCCCCGCTCCGGCGGCAGGGCCAGCCAGTGTGGGCCGCAGGCCGTGGCGCGGAAATGGAAATGCCCATCGCGGAAGGTGGGATCATCTTCCGCCGGGCCCCAGGCCGCTTCCATCTTTGCGGCAGCGTCCGGATGGGCGGCCTGCCATTGCCGATATGCTGCCAAGGGCAGGCGGGCATCCGTGTCCCCGGCGATGATGGCATCCAGCAGGGCGCGGTCGGTGGCGGGCAGCGGGCAGGTGTCATAACCCTCATCCCCCAGCAGGGTGATGATGTGGCGCAGGCTGGCCGGCACATCCAGCCCCACGGCATAGGCTTCCCGCCCGCCGGCACCGGGATAATCCGGCAGCAGCAGGGCCAGCCGCCGCCCGTCCCGCGTGGTGCGGCGCAGGCGCAGCCAGCCCCGCAGCCGGGCGATAGCCCGTTCCAGCAATGCCAGTTCCGGGCGGCAGCCGGCCACGGCGGTGGCATCGCTTGCCTGCTTGAAGGCGATGGCCCCGGCCAGCACCCGCCCGTCAATTTCCGGCAGCACGACATGCATGGCCAGATCAGCCGGTCCCAGCCCGCGATCACCTGCCGCCCAGGCATCGCGCATGGTGGTGGCCTGAGCCAGATGCAGCAGGGGCGCATCGCCAAAGGGCAGGTCGGCACCGCCGCCAAAGGCGGTCAGCGTCACCACCAGATCGACCGTTCCGTCGTCGTAAGGGGCCAGATCCCGCGTCAGCCCCCCCGCCTTCAGGCTGGGCACGTAAAGCGCGGTGACGGCAATATCGGCGGCCACCAACCCGTCGATCAGCGCATCCACCGCCGCGACATCGCCGGCCATGACCTGCGACCGGTAGAGCAGAAGGGCGATATGCCCGGCAGCGCCCCGCCCGTCCCGGCGATAAAGCCCGACCATCGGCAAGGTCTGCGCAGGCGGTATCGCCGCCCCGTCACCGGCCAGCAGCCCCCCCAGCCCCACCACCAGCCCGGCGGCATTGGTGGCCCCGCCAGCGCGGAACAGGGCCAGCAACGCCGCCCCCTCCGCCACCGGCAGGGTGGAAAGCGCTGCAAGCCTGGGATCGTCGCGATCTTCCCCCGGCAGCAAAGCCAGCGGAATGCCCTTCTGCCGTGCCAATGCGGCCAGACTTTCCGCGCCATAGCGCCACCAGTCCAGCCCGCCCAGCACCCGCGCCACGATCAGTTTGGCGTGGCGGGCCGTGCGGTCCAGCCACAGATCGACCGACATCGGGTGCGCCAGCGCGCGCAGATTGACCATGCCCAGCCGCCACGCGGCACCAGATGCGGCATGGGCCGCACCCAGCGCGTTCAGATCACTGTCGGAAAAGGACAGGACCAGCACGTCTGCCACCGGCTGGGCAATATCGACTGCCGCCGATTGCTCATCCAGAAGGGCCGTGCCGGTGGCAAGCAGGTGCATGGGGGCAGGCTCAACCGGCCAGGATGGCGGCCACAGCCGCCTGATCAAACCCCTTCAGCCCAATGGCGACCAGCCGCCCGGCCGGTTCCTGCCCGCCCCAGGGCCGGTCGAAATACTGGTTCAGCCGGCTGCCCACGGCCTGCACGGTCAGCCGCATCGGCTTGCCGGCAACGGCCACATGGCCTTTGACGCGCAGGATGCCATGCTCGCGTGCCACCTGGGCCACGCGATCGGCCAGGATGGCGGGGTCGGCCAGCGGCGGCAGGGTCACGACGATGCTGTCAAAATCATCATGGTCATGGTCTTCTTCCGCATCATGCAGGGTGCGGCGGCCTTCAATGGCATCTTCCGCTGCAAGGCCCAGGCCCAGCAGCAGTTCCGGAGCCACCTTGCCGTCAATGGCCGGGATCAGGCCGATGCCGGACGGCATGGCGGCTGTGACGGCGGCGCGGGCACGGGCGCGGCCTGCATCATCCAGCAGGTCATCCTTGGTCAGCACCACCAGATCGGCGCACGCAATCTGGTCGGTGAACACTTCTTCCAGCGGGTTGTCATGGTCCAGGGCCGGGTCTGCTGCGCGCTGCCGATCCAGGGCCGCCAGATCGCCGGCCACCTGCCCATCGGCCAGGGCGGCGCCATCCACCACGGCGATAACGGCATCCACCGTCACCTTGCTGCGGATAGCGGGCCAGTTGAAGGCCTGGACCAGCGGCTTGGGCAGGGCCAGGCCGCTGGTTTCAATCAGGATATGCTCAATGGCGGGCTGGCGGGACAGCAGCGCGTCGATGGTGGGGGCGAAATCATCGGCCACGGTGCAGCACAGGCAGCCATTGGCCAGTTCCACGATATTCTCATCCGGGCAGGCGGCGTCGCCGCAGCCCTGCAAAAGGGCGCCATCCACGCCGACATCGCCAAATTCATTGACGATCACGGCCAGCCGGCGGCCACCGGCCTGTTGCAGCAGGTTGCGGACCAGCGTGGTTTTCCCGGCACCCAGGAAGCCGGTGATGATGGTGCAGGGCACCTTGGCAAGCGAGGTCATGACAAAGGCTCTTTCATCAAACGGCGGGGAAAGGGGGAAGGCGGGCGATCAGGCCCTTTTTCAAGGCCGGTGGCCGGGTGCGCCAGGGCAGCAGCCCATCCTCTGACACGGCCAGCAGGCGGGCGGCGGCCAGCAGGTCCTCAGCCCCGGTGTCGGGGTTGATCTCCCCGAACAGATATTGCCAGCGGCCCTGGCATTGCAGCGTGGCGCTGGGCCCGCGATTGCAGTTGCCCAGGCAATCCACCACCAGCACCCGCACGTCATGGGGTGTCGCTTCTGTCAGCGCAGTGGCAAGGCGGGCACCTGGCCGGCACTCGACAGGCACAGGCTCGCCCTGGGCTTCGGCCGGGGTACCGCGGCAGGACCGGCACACCGCCACCAGGGGCCTTGCCAGTGCCATTTCATCTTGTGTCTGATCTGTCATGCCCGTCCCGTCCGGCCCTTAGGGGCCATGATGCGGGTGCGTGGCAGGGGTGCGGCGGCTGGCGCTGCATCGGCGGGTGCCAGGGACAGGTTGAAGACCTCAACCGGGCACATGCCGACCGGCGATCAGGGCACCCCGCCTGATATCCGTCCCTGGCGCTGGCAGGTCTCCTGGCTCATGGGTCCATGCCCGTCCCGCCTTCCCAGCCGCCCGAAAGGGCCGCCAGTGGCTTTGTGGAACAAGCTCGCCACACACAGTTGCGGGGGCAGCCACGGTCGCCGGCCAGAACCTTTTGCAAGGCCCGGACAGGTCCGTGTTCCCTTTTCACGCCGCCGGGCAGCCCGGCTGGCGACCAGCGCAGGTGCAATAGAACCATCGGCACCCGTCTTGTCAATCGCCGCGCCCGCGGCCATAGTGGCGGCTCCGACGGTTGCCGGCTTCCCGGCCGGCATGAAAAGGGAACGCGGTGCGGTGCCATCCAGGCGCCAATGCCGCGGCTGCCCCCGCAACTGTATGCGGCAAGCCCCCAACCATGATGCCACTGGTCCTTGACGGGACTGGGAAGGCGGATGGGTGGCGCGACCAGCCGCAAGCCAGGAGACCTGCCTTCGGACCATAACCTGTGCTGTCCTCGGTGGGAGGACATGAAGGAGTGATGATGACGCGTTCGCCTATCCGCGCGCTGGTCCGCGGTGCCGCCCTTTCCGGCCTTTCCCTGCTGGCAACCTCGCCCGCCTTTGCCCATCATATGATGGATGGGGAATTGCCCGCCACCTTCACCCAGGGCCTGCTGTCCGGCCTGGGCCACCCCATCATCGGGCCGGACCATCTGGCCTTTATCCTGGCCGCCGGCCTGGCCGTGGCCGCCGCCGGCCTGCCGTTGCTGCTGCCGGTCCTGTTTGTGGCCCTGTCCGCCGTTGGTGTGGGGCTGCATGTGGCCGGCGTCGGCCTGCCGGGTGCGGAATTGCTGGTTGCCGCGTCGGTGCTGGCCGCCGGTGCGGTGATCGCCAGCGGTCGCCGGTTGCCGGTTGGCGGCTGGGCTGCTTTGTTCGCCCTGGCCGGCCTGTTCCATGGCTATGCCTATGGCGAATCGATCTTCGGGGCCGAAGCGACGCCGGTGGTCGCCTATCTGATCGGTCTGGCTGCGATCCAGTCGGCGCTGGCCGTGGGTGTGGCCTGGCTGCTGCGCTCCCGCACCGCGTGGGAATGGGGCCGCCGTCTGCCGCGTCTGGCTGGTGGTACTGTCGCAGCGGTCGGGCTTTTCGTGCTGGCGGCACAGGTCATCCCGGCCTGATAAAAGGGGCGGGGCTGGCTGCTACAGGCAGCGGTTCCGCCCTCTCTCCGACTGGCGGATGGTGGTGGCCCGACATGAGGATGCCGCCACAAACCGTAATTGGAGAAGGTGCTTTACATAATTATTGTAGCTGCCAACCGTTGCGTTAATTCTCCTGATACGCCCATGTGGCGATAATAAGGGGCGGCCCCTGCATGGGAGAGGCCGCGGGTGACGGGGGACTAAGATGGCGGTGAAGAGTGCCGACGATTGGGCCGGTCGGCTGGAATTTCTGGGCATTGATGCGCAGACACGGCGCGTTCTGGCGGCGGTGAAGCCCCGTATCCAGGCGGTGCTGCCAGAGATCATCGATGCCTTCTATAAAGATGTGCGCCGCCAGCCGCATCTGATGCGGATGTTCCCCAATGACAAGATCATGGCCCATGCCCGCGAACGGCAGTTGCAGCATTGGCTGATCCTGTTCAGTGGCACGTTTGACCAGACCTATGTGGACAGCACCAATGCCATCGGGCGCGTCCACAGCATGCTGGGGCTGGAGCCGCGCTGGTATCTGGGTGGCTATGCGCTGACCCTGTCGCGGCTTTATACCGCCCTGCAGGAAAGCTTTGTCGATCGCTGGAACCCGCGTGCCGCGGCGCAGAAGGCGGCGGAGGCCATGCGCGCCGTCAATCTGGCTGTCATGCTGGATATGGATCTGGTGATCTCCACATATCTGGAAGAAAACGACGCCCGCTATAACAGCCATTTGCGCAAACTGGCCGACCAGTTGGACCAGCATGTCCGGTCGATGGTGGAAGGTGTTGCGGCGGCGGCTACGGAGCTGGATGCCAGCGCCCGGGAAATGGCCCGCACCGCCACGGCCACCAATGCCAGCGCCCGTACAGCGGGGGTGGCAGCCGACCAGGCATCCGCCAATGTCGGCACGGTGGCGGCGGCGTCGGAGCAGCTTTCCGTTTCCATCAACGCCATTGCCGGTCAGGTTTCGCAATCAGCCGGGATCGCCCGCACTGCCGTGTCGGAGGCGGGTAATGCCGGTTCCGCCATGCGGGAATTGGCCGATGCCAGCCAGCGCATCACCCGCATTGTCGATCTGATCAGCGAAATCGCGGCCCAGACCAACCTTCTGGCCCTGAACGCGACGATTGAGGCGGCCCGCGCCGGGGAGGCCGGCAAGGGTTTTGCCGTGGTGGCCGGTGAGGTGAAGAACCTGGCCAGCCAGACCGCCCGCGCGACGGAGGATATTTCCCGTCAGGTCGGGGAAATGCAGGACCGGATGGGCCATGCCCTGGCGGCCCTTTCCGCCATTGAAGGTACGATCCGGGAGATTGACGGCATTTCCAGCACTATCGCCACCGCTGTGGGGGAGCAGGGGGAAGCCACGCGGGAGATTGCGCGCAATGTCCAGAACGCCGCCACCGCCACGGCCGAGGTGGCGGACAACCTGTCCGGTGTCACCGATGCGGCCGGTGCCGTTGGCGATATGGCGACCGGGCTGGGTGGAGCTTCTGCCGAACTCAGCCAGCAGGCCGACCAGTTGCGCCGGGGGGTGGAGGAATTCATCGCCACCCTGACCGGCAAATCGGCCGCCTGATATCGGTCAGCGATGGACGGGCACGGGCGGCGGGTTGCGCACCATGCCCACGCGGCGCTGATGCCAATAGGGATAGGCTGGCTGCACGTCGCTGGCCCGGTCCAGCCGCTCCATCTGGTCGGGCGACAGTTTCAGGTCTGCGGCGGCCAGATTATCGCGAAGCTGGTCCACGGTGCGGGCACCGATGATGATGCCGGTCACGCTGGGCCGGGCCAGCAACCAGGCCAGCGCCACCTGGGCCATGGAGCGTTCGACTTCCGTCGCCACCTGCTCCAGCGCGTCGGTGATGGTGTAAAGCCGTTCCTCCGGCACCTGCCAGGAGGCATCGGTGGCGGCCCGGCTATCGGCGGGGGCAGGCTTGTTGCGGCCAATCTTGCCGGACAGTTTGGCACCGGAAAGTGGGCTCCACACCAGGGTGGCGACCTTCTGGTCCAGCGCCAGGGGCATCAGTTCCCATTCAAAATCCCGCGCGGCCAGGGAGTAATAAGCCTGATGCGACACGGGCTTGGGCAGGCCATGCTTTTCCGCCAAAGCCAGCATCTTCATCAGGTGCCAGCCGGAATAATTGGAGACGCCATAATAGCGGATCTTGCCGGCGCGGGTCAGGCTGTCCAGCGCGTGCAGCATCTCCTCCACCGGGGTGACGGCATCGAAGGCGTGAAGCTGGTACAGGTCGATATAATCCGTGCCCAGCCGTTTTAGGCTGGCTTCCACCGACCGGATGATGCGGGCGCGCGAGGTACCGATATCGTTCGGCCCTGGTCCCATGGCGATCCCGGTTTTCGTGGCGATCTGCACCTTGTCGCGCCGACCCTTGATCGCCTGCCCCAGAATTTCCTCTGACAGGCCGGCGGAATAGCTGTCTGCGGTGTCGAACATGGTGCAGCCGGCTTCCAGCGCCACATCCACCAGCGTGGTGGCGCCCTGCACATCCGTTTGCCCCCATTTGCGGAAGAAATCGCCGCTGCCGCCAAAGGTGGCCGTTCCCAGGATCAGGGAGGGCACGAACAGGCCGGAGCCGGACAAGGGACGGTATTCCATGATCTTGATCTCCTGTTTCCAGGTGAGGTGGGGACTGTCACACCATGCCATCATGGGCCTGGGCGGCAAATTGCCGGACAACCCAATCCATGAAGACACAGATGCGCTGCGGCAATTGCCGGTCGCGCGGATAAAGCAGGGATACCGGGGTCGGGCTGGGCGGGAAAGCCGGCAGGATTTCCACCAGCCTGCCAGCGGCCAGATCATCCGCCACCCCATAGCGTGGCACCTGGATCAGCCCTAGCCCCTGACGGGCAGCGGCGACCAGACTATCGGCGCCGTTCAAGGCCACTGGTGCTGGCAGAAGCATCTCCCGCGGTTTTCCCTCCACCATGAATTCCAGCGGCAGCAGCGCGCCGGTGGCGGTGGAATGGAAGCCAATCATCTGATGGCCCTGCGCCAATTCTTCCAGGCTGGTGGGCCGGCCATGCCGGTGGATATAATCCGGGCTGGCGCAGGTTATCTCCCGCAGCAGGCCGACGCGGCGGGCCACCATGTCGCTATCCACCAGTGTGCCGACGCGCAGGGCGCAATCCACCCCCTCACGCAGCAGATCCACCATCCGGTCGCCTTCCCCCATGAATAGGGAGATATCCGGATATTCCGCCAGGAAGGCGGGCAGGCCGGGCAGCAGGAAATGGCGGGCCAGCCGCCCCTGCACATCCACGCGCAAGGCCCCGCGCGGCTTGGCCCCGACAATGCCGGCCTCTGCGTCTTCCACCTCCGCGATGATGGCGATGCAGCGGCGGTAATAGGCCTCCCCCTCCAGGGTGGGGCCGACAAAGCGGGTGGTTCGCTGCAACAGGCGCACGCCCAGCCGCGCCTCCAGCGTCCGCACGGCATCGGTCACGGTGGAGCGCGGCAGGCCCAGATCCTGCGCCGCCTGGGAGAAGCTGCGCTGCTCCACCACGCGGGTGAACACGCGCATCGCATCGAACCGGTCCATGAATTGTTCGCCATTTCCGGTCAGTATTGCCGGATCATGGGGGATTATCCGGAAAACGCAATAGGTTAAGGTAAGGCATGCCCTGGGATGACAGGGAATGAAGGAGAATGTGATGAGTAAGCAGATGATGAAAAGCGCCATCGTTACCGGTGGCTCTCGCGGGATCGGTGCTGCCATCAGCCGCCGGTTGGCGGCAGACGGGTGCGCCGTTACGATCAATTATGCCGGCAATCAGGCGGCAGCAGAAAAACTGGTGGCCGATATCATTGCCGCCGGGGGGCAGGCCCAGGCAGTGCAGGGTGATGTGGCTGATCCCGCCACCATGGCGACCCTGTTCGATACGGCAGAGGCTGCATTTGGCGGTGTCGATCTGCTGGTCAACAATGCCGGTGTGTTCAGCGTCGCCAGCTTGGCTGACCAGACCGATGATGATTTCGACCGGCTGATCGCCATCAACCTGAAAGGGGCCTTCAACGGCATGCGGGAGGCGGCCAAACGTGTGCGCAACGGTGGCCGCATCATCAACCTTTCCACCAGTGTCGTGGGCATGAAGCTGGAAACCTATGGCGTCTATGCGGCGACCAAGGCAGCGGTGGAAACCCTGACGGCCATTCTGTCCAAGGAGTTGCGCGGCCGTTCCATCACCGTCAACGCGGTGGCACCCGGCCCGACTGCGACCGACCTGTTCCTGACCGGCAAATCACCGGAACTGGTCGAGCGGTTGGCCAAAATGGCGCCGCTGGAACGGTTGGGCACGCCTGATGATATTGCTGCCGCCATCGCTTTCCTGGCCGGGCCGGATGGTGCCTGGATCAATGGGCAGGTCTTACGCGCCAATGGCGGCGTTGTCTGATCAAGGCTAGGGTTTGTCAGGTTAAGTGGAACCGGAAATCGTTCTCACTACCGTCGCCCCGGGGCAGGCCCATAGGCGCTAAGTTAAGGGTTCGCACTTCCCTGCCTCCCCCGCGAAGGCGGGGGTCCAGGGGCCACATGAACCACGCTTGAGTGCCCTTGGCCCCTGGATCCCCGCTTTCGCGGGGAAAGCACTTCGGTGCAAGAGGTTAACTTAGCGCCTATGGGCCTGCGCCGGGGCGGTGTCTAGGGTAGTCCAACCTAGCCCGTTATGCCGGTCCCTGTTGCTTCCTTGACCTGCCGCCACTCATGTAACAAGATATGTTTCGTGATGGATAGTAGGTTGAAAGGTCGGGATCATGCAGAACAACACCATCCCCGGCGCCGGTGCGGGATATGCGGATCGGGTGAGCCGCCAGGTCCCCGGCCTGGATGATCTGCACCAGATGGTGGGTCTTCTTCTGGCTGAGCGGGTGCCGGAAGGCGGGCGGGTGCTGGTTGTCGGGGCCGGGGGTGGGATGGAATTGGCGGCTCTCGCCGCCGCCTATCCCTCCTGGTTTTTCGATGGGGTGGACCCTTCCGCCCTGATGCTGGCGCAGGCGCGTGAGCGGCTGGGGCCGGCGATGGCCCGTGTGCGGCTGCACGAAGGCTATATTGATGCGTCACCGGAAGGGCCGTTTGATGGTGCCACCTGTCTGCTCACCCTCCACTTCCTGCCGGAAGCGGAGCGACGGCGGACGCTGCGGGTGATCGGCCAGCGGCTGAAACCCGGTGCCCCCCTGGTCACGATGCATCACAGCTTTCCCACCAGCGATCAGGAGAAGGACAAATGGCTGGCGCGTAATGCCGCCTTTGCCGCGTCCCGCGGGATGCCCTCCATCCAGACTGTTTCCAGTCTGGCCGCCATGAAGCAGAGCCTGCCGGTGCTGACACCAGCCCAGGACGAGGCTTTGCTGCGCGACGCTGGCTTTACGGAAATCGACCTGTTCTACGCGGCCTTCACCTTTAAAGGCTGGGTGTCCATCAAGGCCTGAACCGCTGAGATGCCCGGATAGGGCGCGCCATATCCGGGCATCCGTATTGGTGATCAGCGATACCGGCTCAACCAATGGGCATAGGGGGCGGGCAGGGTGGCCCAGGCGGGCTTCTCCACGCCCAGCTTGCGGGCGGCATCATAGGGCCAGTGCGGGTTTTCCAGCAGCGGGCGGCCGATCATGGCCACGTCGATGGCGCCATCCTTGATCAGCGCGTCGGCCTGTTCGGCCGGGCCGACATTCCAGGTCGTGGCCGTGGGCAGGCCGGTTTCCTGGCGCACGCGCTTGGCGATGTTGCCCAGCATGGCGGGGCCCCAGGGGATTTGCGCCGTCGGGGTGGAGAAGCCCATCGACACATCAATGAAATCCAGTCCCCCCGCCTTGAAACGACGGATAAGGCCGATGGCCTCCGCCAGGGTTTCCTCGTCCCGACCGTCAAATTCAATGACGCCGAACCGGGCGGTCAGCGGCAGGTTTTCCGGCCAGACGGCGCGGACGGCGGCCAGCGTTTCCAGCAGGAAGCGGCCGCGATTGTCGGCATTGCCACCATATTCATCCGTGCGCTGGTTGGCATGGATGGAGAAGAAGCTCTGCGCCAGATAGCCATGGGCGAAATGCAGCATCAGCCACTGGAAGCCGGCATCGCGGGCGCGGATGGCGGCGGCGACGAAATCACCTTTCACCCGCTCGATATCGGCCTTGGTCATCTCCCGCGGCACTTTGGGCAAGCCGCCGCCGAACGCGACCGCAGAGGGGGAGATCGTCTCCCATCCGCGCGGATCGTCCGTGGGGATATGGTCGTCGCCTTCCCAGGGAAGGTTGGCGCTGGCCTTGCGGCCGGCATGGCCGATCTGGATGCCGGGCACGGCACCCCATTGCTTGATCTGCCGGACCATGGGGGCCAGGGCTTCGGCCTGTGCGTCATTCCACAGACCCAGGCAGCCCGGCGTGATACGGCCTTCCGGTGACACGCCGGTGGCTTCCACCACCACCAGACCCGACCCGCCGCGCGCCAGCGCCTCCAGATGCACGGCGTGCCACTGATTGGCCACGCCATCGGTGGCGGAATATTGGCACATGGGCGACACGGCGATGCGGTTGCGCAGCGTGACGTCCTTGAGGCTGTAAGGATCGAAAAGACCCGACATTGCTGAACGCTCCAGAAGCGATAAGGGGAGTTGGCGTCAACCAACTTCGATAATTCGCTTGTACGATATATTTCGAACTATGGCAATGCCAAGCCATCGGTGCTAAATTATTTTCATGAGAAGCTATAAGCATCCCGCCATTGAGGATGTCCGTCCGGAGGACATTTTTCACGCGCTCAGTGATCCGGTCCGTCTCGATATCATCCGCCGCCTGGCGGCAGAGGGGGCGGCGAGCTGTGCCGCGTTGGATGGCGGGCGACCGAAATCCAGCATGTCGCACCATTTCCGCGTGCTGCGCGATGCCGGCCTGGTGCATACACGGCCCGAAGGCGTGACCCATATGAACCAGTTGCGCCGCGATGAACTGGCCACCCGTTTTCCTGGCCTGCTGGACGCGGTGTTGGCAGCGATTGCCTGATCATTCGTCACCAGCGGCGTCCCCATATAAAAAATCCCCCATCCCGATCCGGGATGGGGGGAGGGCTTGTGCTGGTATGGAAGAGGATCAGAACCGGACGCGGAAGCCAGCGGCATAGCGGCGGCCCGTGGTGCGGTATTCCTTGGTCCGGTCTGTTGTGGTGGAGTAGATGAACTCGTTCTCGTCGGTCAGGTTCAGCGCTTCCACGGTCACGGCGAAATTCTCCGTGATGTCGTAGGATGCGCTGGCGTCCAACTGGCCGTAGGCGTCGAAATATTCCGGATCGCCATTCCGGCCTGAGGCCACCTGCAGGAACTTGTCACGCCACGTATAGGCCAGACGAAGCTGGATATCGTCCTTTTCATAAAAGCCGACCAGGCTGTATGAATATTTGGACAGACCCTGAAGCCCGTAATTGGCGCCGCTGACAGCGTTGGTGTAATTGGCGTTGCTCTTCACATAGGTAAAGCTGGCCTGCCCGCCCAACCCATCGAACGGGGTCGGCAGCATGCTGAAGACCTGCCGGTAACCGACCTCGATCCCCTTCACCGTGGCGCCTTCACCGTTGGTCGGCTGGGTCACCTGGAACACGACCTGATCCACCTGCTGCGGCGTGGTCGCGTCGGCAACGAAACTGTCGATATTCTTGTAGAAGGCAGCAGCCGACAGCAGCGACAGATCATCGAAATACCATTCCAGGCCGAATTCGAACTGCGAGGCGCGGAAAGGTTCCAGATCGGGATTGCCGCGGGTGATCTGCTCATTGCCCGGATTGGACAGGATGCTTTGTGCCGGTGACAGGTCGGACAGGGTGGGCCGGGTCATGACGCGGGAGGCGGAGAAACGGCCCACCAGCTCGTCGGTGAAATCCAGCCGGGCATTCAGCGACGGCAGGATATCGGTGTAATGGCCGGAGAAGCTGATCGGCTCCACCCCGGACAGGACGATGATATTCTGTCCCAGCCCGTTCGGCCTGGCGCTGATCACGCTCTGCGCCGCACCGCTGGAGGTGAACTTGGTATCCTCGATCCGCACGCCGGTATTGACCGCCAGCGGCAGGCCACCGATCTCCGTCTTCAGATCGAACATGATGTAACCTAGCGTGACCTTTTCCTTCACGCGGGAAGAGGCGGCGGGGTCGTCGACGGGGGCGGAGTAGATCCCCTCCGGTCGGGACAGCAGATAATCCACCATGGCGCGCGGATCATAGGTGACCCAGTCGCGGATGATATTATCGCTCTTATACTTGGAGAAGAAGTTCATCCCCGTAGCGCGGAACAGGGAAGACGGCAGCAGGACCGAGCCGCCGCAATAAGCGCAGGATACCGCGCCATCCTGGCCGATGGCATCCACCGTCTTGGTCCGTTCCGCACGGGCCACACCGGCGGAGATGGAAATCCCGTCGCCCGGGTCCCACACGCCGTCCAGCTTCACCTCATTGGTTTCGTCCTTGTAATCGGACCCGCCCCACAGATTGTAATGCGCGCCGACATTGTTGAGGTCGGTAGCGACATTGGGGATGGTGGGGGAGGAGAAGCTGTAATCATAGATCGGGTTGCCGCCGCGCCGGTCGAAGGTCATGTCCATCCCGGTGCGCCGGATGGTGGAGAAGATATTATCTTCCTTGCCCTTGCGCGTGGCTTCCGACATGGAGGCATCGAAGGCCAGGGTGAAATCATCCTTCTGCCATTCGGTGTTGAAGCCCAGCAGATAGGTTTCGGTCAGGCGGGGGGCATATGTCACGATCTCGTCCACCGTGCCGCCGGTGATGCGCTGGAAAACGGCGCTGCCATTCTCCACGATCTGTTCCCGCAGCACACCACTGGAGAAATCATAGGCCAGACCCGTGGACCGGTCGATCTGGTCCATCTTGGAGTAAAGCCCATCGAACGTCATGGTGATGGTGTCGGTCGGCTTGTACTGCACCGTACCGTTCAGGCCCAGGCGTTCCCGCGAGGTCTCATAGAAGAAGGGCGACAGGTTGGACGGCATGTCCACGCCGCTGAAACTTCCAACGCCGGGGGCGGTACGGCCATACCAGTAATCAGTGGTATTGACGTTGCCGCGCTTCACATGGCCGGCACCAATATCAAACTCGTCATTGCGCATGTCCCGGTCTTCGTAGGAGACGACCAGCGATGCGCCCAGCGTGGCATCCTCGTTCCGCCAGCTTACGATACCGGACAGGGACGGGTCGGTGCTGTCGGCCAGCCGGCTGTGCAGCGCACGCGCGCTGCCGGCCACCACCAGTTCCTTCTGCTCCAGCGGACGGACGGTGCGGATATTCACCGTCGCGCCGATGGAGGCGCCGTTGATATTCGCACTCGGGCTTTTATAGACGTCAGCGCCGGAGATCAGCTCCGATGGCAGCACATCGAAGCTGAATTCACGCCCGACATTTTCTGTCGCCAGCGTGCGGCCATTCAGGGTCACCGTGTTGAATTGCGGCCCCAGACCACGGACGGAGATGAACTGGCCATCACCCCGGTTCCGGTCGATGGAAACGCCCGTGATGCGCTGAAGCGATTCCGCCACATTCTGATCGGGCAGCTTGCCCAGATCCTCACTGGCGATGGAATCGACCACGCTGACGGAATTGCGCTTGATATCGATGGAAAGCTGGATCGACCGTTTGATGCCGGTCACGACAATCTCATCCAGCGTTTCGGCTCCCCCCGCGGCAGGGACGGCACCGCTGGCATCCTGCGCCCAGGCAGGGCCTGCCATTGCATGCAGCAGGGCGCAGCAAGCGGCCCCATATGCCATTCCCCTCAACGTACCCTTCATGTTCAAGCGTCCTCTCCCTTGGCCCAGGCAATGTTCATCCGAGATGCCACCACCCATTGTCTGAAATATCAGTGACATGTTATGAAATGCCATGCAACTGAAATTTCAGTGCGGGGTTCGGGTTTTGAGGATCATCGTATGCAGTTATGGACAGGCGCAATGGTTGGTTCAGACGGGGCTTTTTGCGCATGGCCCGACCGCCCGCTGCCTTTGTGCTGGCATGGTGGTCCCCGCTTCGTCATGATCCGGCGGCCATCCAGGCGGGTGGCTAAGGACCAGGACAAGGGATGGCCAAGGGTGAAAAAAGGCGGCATCAAGCCCAATTCGCAGCCGGCCGGCATTGCCGCAACGCCGCCAAAGCGAATCCATGGTTCCATCGCCCATGATCTGGGCGTGGCGATTGTCACCGGGCAATATCCCCCCGGCGGTCCCCTGCCGGGGGAGATTGAATTCAGCGAAAAGCTGAATGTTTCCCGCACTGTCTATCGTGAAGCGATACGCATCCTGGCCGCCAAGGGACTGGTGGAGAGCCGGCCCAAGACGGGGACACGGGTGACCGAGCGGGCCCGCTGGAACCTGCTGGATCCTGACGTTCTGGCCTGGATGTTTGCCGGGGAACCAAGCGTGGATTTCATCCGCGACCTGTTTGAGTTGCGGATGATGGTGGAACCGTCAGCGGCCGAACTGGCTGCCATCCGCCGCACGCCCGACGATCTGGCCCGCATGGGCGCGGCGCTGGCAACCATGGCCCGCCACGGGCTTGCCACGCCGGAAGGTCAGGATGCTGACCAGCTTTTCCACCATGCACTGCTGGAGGCGACGCGCAACGCGCCGCTGGTCTGCCTGTCCAGTTCCATCGCCGCCGCTGTCGGCTGGACCACCATCTTCAAACAGCGCAAACGGGAACTGCCACGCGATCCGGTGGAAGATCACCGCGTGCTGTTTGATGCCATCGTGGCCGGCGATGCGGCTGCTGCGCGGGCCACGATGGTCAGCCTGATCGAGAATGCCCTGCGCGACACGGAAATGGGGCTTTGAGCGGGAGGTCAGGCGACCAGCAGCCGGAAGCCCATGACATGGCGATAGGGATGGTCTGGCGTTACCCGCGCGGAAATGAAGGCCGGTTGGTTCGGCGCGTCGGGGAATTTCTGCGGCTCCAGGGCAATCCCATCGCCCATCCGGTAAAGCCGCCCCTGTTTGCCGATCAGCGTGCCATCCAGGAAATTGCCAGTATAGACCTGCAGGCCGGGTTCCGTCGTGGTGACTTCCAGCACCCGGCCCGAAATCGGCTCTTCCAGCCGGGCGGCCAGTTTCGGCGTGTCGGTCAGGCCCGCATCCAGGGCGAAATTATGGTCGTAACCGCGCCCGGCGCGGATCTGCTCGTCCCGGCCATCGCGCAGACCAGCGGCCACCACCTGTCCTTCACGGAAGTCGAACGGGCCGTCCGCGACGGGCCGCACTTCCCCGGTGGGGATCAGGTTGCCATCCACGGGCGTGAAATGGCTGGCCGGCACGGTCAGCCGATGGTTCAGGATGCCGACCGGGCTGTGCCCGCCGGTGAGGTCGAAAACGGCATGGTTGGTCATGTTCAGGATGGTGGGCCTGTCCACCGCCCCTTCATAGGTGATGGACAGCAGGTTATCGCCGTCCAGTGCATAGGTGGCGCTGGCCTGCACCCGGCCCGGGAAGCCCATATCCCCATCCGGACTGTCCAGAACCAGGGTCACCGAAGGGATCGGCCCTTCCGTGATGGTGGTGACGGTCCAAAGCTGACGGTCAAAGCCCATGGGGCCGCCATGCAGGTTGTTGGGCGGGTTGTTGCACGGCACCTGATAGGTCCGCCCGTCCAGGGTGAAGCGCCCGCCGGCGATACGGTTGGCATAGCGCCCGACAGTGACGCCGAAATAGGTCGGCGTCTGCTCATATGGTTCCAGCGTGTCATGGCCCAGCACGATATCTGCCATCTGTCCATGGCGATCCGGCGCCCACAAAGCCTGAAGGGTCGCGCCATAGGTGATGATGGTCGCCATCACACCGTTTTCGTTGCGCAATCTGACCGCCTCCACGGGTCTGCCGTCGGACAGAATACCGAACAGGCGGCGCGTCACCGGCGCATCTATCTGACATTGGGCCGTCATTCTTGTGTTTCCCTCCCGGATTTTGTGCCGGTGACGGGGACCGGGAACCCCCGGTTGACCCGCCCGCATGGCGCCCGCTATATACTCATACAAATTAGAAGCAAAGCCCCATGCGGAGCCGTTTCAACCATGTGCCCATGCCTGTCGTGCCAGCAAAAGGGTCTTGTTTGTGCGCAACCGCCCGCCATCTGGTGTGATGGGAGTTGACGGTCCCGCGCAGCTATGGGACCGCTAACAGAATAACGCAACCGATGGGGTGGTGCCACCGCCCCTTTCCGGCCATCCCGTCCGGCCAGCAGTGTCGGACCCTGGTTCTGGTGGGCACCCGCCCGCATTTGGAGGTTACATGAGCGAGATCAACGGCAACATCCTCATCGGCGCCACGGAAGAGCGCGGGCAGGCCACGTTCCAGGGACGTAACCCGGCCACGGGCGAGAGCCTGCCGGGCGCTTTCGCCGAAGCTGGCGTGGAACATGCCAGCGCTGCCTGTGCCCTGGCGGCGGAAGCCTTTCCCGTCTTCTCCACCCTGTCGCCGGCCGACCGCGCGGCTTTCCTGGAAAGCGTGGCGGAGCATATTCTGGGGATTGGTGACGCCCTGATCATCCGCGCCATGGAAGAAAGCGGCTTGCCGCGCGCGCGCCTGGAGGGGGAGCGTGGCCGCACGGTGGGCCAGCTTCGCCTGTTCGCCAGCGTGCTGCGCCAGGGCGACTGGCTGGAAGCGACCATTGATCCCGCGATGCCGGATCGCGCCCCGCTGCCCCGTCCGGATATCCGCCGCGTCAACCAGCCGGTGGGCCCGGTGGTGGTGTTCGGCGCCTCCAATTTCCCGCTCGCCTTCTCCGTCGCTGGCGGTGACACGGCATCGGCCTTCGCCGCCGGTTGTCCGGTGGTGGTGAAGGGCCATCCGGCCCATCCCGGCACGGGTGAGCTGGTGGCCCGCGCCATCCAGGCTGCTGTGGCCGCCAGTGGCCTGCCGGCGGGCACCTTCTCCTACCTGCCGGGCACGACCCAGGCGTTGGGTGCGGCCCTGGTGGCCGATCCGCGTGTCAAGGCCGTGGGCTTCACCGGTTCCCGCGCCGGCGGTCTGGCATTGGTGGAAATTGCCCGCAACCGGCCGGAGCCGATCCCCGTCTATGCGGAGATGAGCAGCATCAACCCGGTGCTGTTGCTGCCCACCGCCGCCGCCAAGCGCGGGGCCGATCTGGGTGCCGCCTTCATCCAGTCGCTGACCATGGGTGCCGGCCAGTTCTGTACCAATCCAGGCCTTGTCGTGGCCCTGGAGGGGGCGGATACGGAAGCCTTCATCGCCGCCGCCGCACAGAGCCTGACCAGCGCCCCGGCGCAGGTGATGCTGTCTGAAGGCATCTGGCGGAACTATTGCAGCGGCATCGACCTGCTGGCCGGGAATGAGCGCGTGACCCTGGTGGCGCGCGGTCAGGCGGGCGAGGAGGCCAACCGGGGCCAGGCCGCCCTGTTCCGTACCGATGCCGATGCCTTCCTGGCCGACCCGACCTTGAGCCATGAAGTGTTCGGTTCCTCCTCCCTCGTCATTGTCTGCCGCGATGTGGCGGAGGTGAAGCGGGTGCTGGCGGGCCTGGAGGGCCAGTTGACCTCCACCCTGCTGATGGACCCGGAAGATCAGGCCCTGGCCGGGGAATTGCTGCCCCTGCTGACGGAAAAGTCCGGCCGGGTGCTGGCCAATGGCTGGCCGACGGGCGTGGAAGTGTGCCATGCCATGGTCCATGGCGGCCCGTTCCCGGCCACCAGCGACGTGCGCACCACCTCGGTCGGCACGCTGGCCATGGTCCGTTTCCTGCGTCCGGTCTGCTACCAGAACATCCCGGACGCGCTGCTGCCGCCGGCCTTGCAGGCCGCTAATCCCTGGGGCCTGACACGCCGCGTCAATGGCACGTTGACCCCGGCCTGAACGCTGGTTGAGGCGTAAAAGCAGAAAGGGCGGCACCGGTGACGGCGCCGCCCTTTCCTTTTCGTGTTCCCTCAAGTGCCGGGCGCTGCCATCCGGCAGCTTGGCTTCACGGCGCACGAGCGCCGGGTTGGCGGTCGCCAGCCTCCCATCAGTCAAAGGTCAAGCCTTTGGCTGATGGGTACGATTGCCGGTCAGGCCGGATCAGAACAGCACGACGCTGCGGATGCTCTCACCGGCATGCATCAGGTCGAAGCCCTTGTTGATCTCCTCCAGCGTCAGCACATGGGTGATCATCGGGTCGATCTCGATCTTGCCCTGCATGTACCAGTCCACGATCTTCGGCACATCGGTACGGCCACGGGCACCACCGAAGGCAGAGCCCTTCCAGACGCGGCCGGTGACCAACTGGAACGGACGGGTGGAGATTTCCTTGCCGGCCTCGGCCACGCCGATCACCACCGACACGCCCCAGCCGCGATGGCAGGCTTCCAGCGCCTGGCGCATCACATTGGTGTTGCCGGTGCAGTCGAAGGTGTAATCCGCGCCGCCTTCCGTCAGGCCCACCAGATGCTGGACGATATCGCCCTCGATCTTGGTGGGGTTGACGAAATGGGTCATGCCGAAGCGGCGGCCCCATTCTTCCTTCCGGTCATTGATATCGACGCCGATGATCTTGTCGGCGCCCACCATGCGCGCGGCCTGGATCACGTTCAGGCCGATGCCGCCCAGGCCGAAGATCACGACGTTGGAGCCCGGCTCCACCTTGGCGGTGTTGGTCACCGCGCCCACGCCCGTGGTCACGCCGCAACCGATATAGCAGGCGGACTGGAACGGCGCGTCGTCGCGGATCTTCGCCACGGCGATTTCCGGCAGCACGGTGAAGTTGGAGAAGGTGGAGCAGCCCATATAATGGAAAATCGGCTGGCCCTTGTAGCTGAAGCGGCTGGTGCCGTCCGGCATCAACCCCCTACCCTGCGTGGCGCGGATGGAGGTGCAGAGGTTGGTCTTGCGCGACAGGCAGCTTTTGCACTGGCGGCATTCCGGGGTGTAGAGCGGGATCACATGGTCGCCCGGCTTCAGGCTGGTGACGCCCGGCCCCACTTCCCGCACGATACCAGCGCCTTCATGGCCCAGGATGGACGGGAAGATGCCTTCGCTGTCGAAACCATCCAGCGTATAGGCGTCGGTATGGCAGATGCCGGTCGCCATGATTTCGATCAGCACCTCGCCCAGCTTCGGGCCTTCCAGATCGACTTCAACGATTTCCAGCGGCTTCTTGGCTTCAAACGCGACGGCGGCGCGGGTCTTCATGGGGCATTCCCGGTTGGTCAAAACGTCAAGGAGGGGTGGCGCAGGCACACAGAATCGCGGCGGCCGCGCCCACCCGATCCGCCCACTATAGCCGCAACTTTCCTGGCAACAATCCGGCTTTTGTGAAAATGATTGTTGCTGGATAGCAAAGATGGCGGACCATCATGGGCGGTTGGGACGGAATCGAGATTTTCATCGCGGTGTGCGAGACGGAGGGGTTTTCCAGCGCCGCTGCCCGGCTGGGTGTCTCCACCTCCCATGTCAGCCGGG
>NZ_AUCG01000020.1 GCF_000429645.1 Niveispirillum irakense DSM 11586 | reverse complement strand
CACCCCGGCGCAGGCCGGGGTCCAGGGTCACAAGCGCGTTGCTCTACGAAACTGGACCCCGGCCTGCGCCGGGGTGACGGTGGAAGATAATTCAACCAAACCCTGACAAACCCCAGGCACTGAAGCCATTGGGCGTGGTGCCCCCCGGCCCCCACCGGCCTCAGCGCAGCTGGCAGATGTCGATGACGTTCATGTCGGTATAGTCGAGGTTTTCCCCGCCCATGGCCCAGATGAACGAATAGTTCGACGTGCCGGAGCCCATATGGATGGACCAGGGCGGCGACATCACGGCCTCGCCATCGGCGACCACGATATGGCGGGCGGCTTCCGGTTCCCCCATGAAATGGAAGACGCGGTTTTCGGTCGACAGGTCGCAGTACAGATAGACTTCCGAGCGGCGGTCATGCAGGTGCGGCGGCATCGTGTTCCAGACGCTGCCCGGCTTCAGCATGGTCAGGCCCAGCAGAAGCTGCGCCGACTGGCAGGTCGCCGGCACGATATACTGATAGATCGTGCGCTCATTGCTGGTTTCCAGCGCGCCACGCTCCAGCGCCACGGCGTCCTTGATGCCGATCTTCTTGGTCGGGAAGCTGGCATGGGCCGGGGTGGACACCAGATAGAACTTCGCCGGGTTGGCGGCATCGGCAGAGGCGAAGGTGACTTCCTTCACGCCCATGCCGACATAAAGCCCATCCTTGTTGGCCAGATCATAGGCCACGCCATCCACCGTCACTGTGCCGGCGGCGCCGATATTGATGATGCCCAGTTCCCGCCGTTCCAGGAACGGCTGGCCGGCGGCAGAGGGGGGAACCGACTGCAGCGGCAGGGCCAGCGTGCCCTGCACCGGCACCGCACCACCCACCACAAAACGCTCATTATGGCTGTAATTCAGCACCACCTGATCCGCCGCAAACAGGCCCTGCATCAGATAGCGGTCGCGCAGATCGTCATTGCTGGCACCCTGCATCATCACCGGATGCGTCGCCTGGTAGGTCTTCGCGAACATAAGTCCTCTCCCACAGAATTTTTCGGTTGTTTGTTAAAGCTTGTAAGCCTGCTTGGGCAGATTGTAGGTCAGATCGACGATGACCTCAGCCGCGTCATCCTCGGCCAACCGGTGTTCGGCCACCATGCGCGCCAGGAAGGCGCTATCGACACGGCGGGCCACGTCATGGCGGGCCGGGATCGACAGGAAGGCCCGGGTGTCGTCGTTGAAGCCGACCGTATTGTAGAAGCCGGCCGTCTCGGTCGTATTTTCGCGGAAGCGCATCATGCCTTCCGGGCTGTCATGGAACCACCAGGCCGGGCCCAGCTTCAGCGTCGGATAATGGCCGGCCAGCGGCGCCAGTTCCCGGGCATAGGTGCTTTCATCCAGGGTGAACAGGATGATCGACAGGCGCGGATCATTGCCATACTTGCCCAGCAAGGGCTGCAGGGCGCGGACATAATCGGTCCGGCTGGGCACATCAGCGCCCTTGTCGCGGCCATATTCAGCAAACAGCGACAGATTATGGTTACGGAAAGCACCGGGATGGATCTGCATGACCAGACCATCTTCCAGGCTCATCCCCGCCATTTCGGTCAGCATCTGGCCGCGGAACAGTTCCGCCTCAGCCGGGGTGAATGTCCCGGACAGCATCTTCGCGAACAGGGCCTGGGCTTCAGCCGGCGACAGATCGGCCGTGATGGCCGTGGGATGACCATGGTCGGTAGAGGTGGCACCCACAGCCATGAAGTCCTGGCGACGCTTGCGATGGGCGTCCAGATAGCCTTTCCAGCTATAGACATCTTCGCCGGTGATAGCGGCGAACTGCTCCAGCGCGGGGCGGAAGGCTTCATGCTCTGGGTCGATCACGGCATCCGGGCGATAGGCGGTAACAACCCGCCCCTTCCAGCCGCTGGCCCGGATCGCCTTATGATGGTCCAGCGTATCAACGGGCGATTCCGTCGTTGCCAGCAAGTCGATTTTGAAACGATCAAACAGGGCGCGGGGGCGGAAAGCGTCGGTCTGCAACGCCTCGGTAATCGTGTCATAATAGAAATCCGCCGTGTCCGCATCCAACGCCACGTCGAAGCCAAAGACCTCCTTGAACACATGGTTCAACCACATGGAAGAAGGGGTCGCCCGGAAAAGATGCATATTGGTGGCAAGCAGGCGCCACGCCTCCCGCGGGTCGGCCTTGCTGGGCCCCGCCAGACTGCGCACGCCCAGCTTATCCAGGCCGATGCCCTGACTGTAGAGCATGCGGTAAAGGTAATGGTCCGGCGCCAGCAGCAGTTCCGTCGCATTGCCAAATGGCGCGTTGGTGGAGAACCAGGCCGGATCCGTATGGCCATGCGGGCTGATGATCGGCAAATCCTTCACCAGCGCATAGAGCCGGCGCGCGATCGCGCGGGTCGTCGCATCGGCGGGAAACAGACGATCTTCGTGCAGGACCAGAGGCTTGGACATCGGATGGGAACCTTGGACGATGATGGAGCCAGCCCATGGACACAATAAGCCCGGGGGCAGACGCGGACCCCTATTAGGTAACCGGTGTCAACATCCATTTCAAGCTGAATCAGGACCAAACCGCTTTTGACTGGCCGCTCATGCCGCCCAAATTTGACATCTCAAAACTGTTTAATATGGACGCTAACATGTCTGATTTGTAGTTAAAGCCGTTGCCCTGGTGCGCCTGCCCGGTCAATATAGCTTACTGCGTCAGGCTGATGGCCCGGCGCCGCGGCAAGTTGAGGGCAGCTTGGCACCGCGTTACCAAAGGCTTAAAGCGCCATTTGCGGGACTGCCCGCCGCAATGGCCATTGCTTGTTTGAAGAACGGCTTAGATGGCAATTGCATCGGCGGTGGCCGGCAGTCCTGTACCGGCACTCACCCCCCCGGCGGATATGATCCGCCTGGAAGGGCTGCGCAAAATTTTCGGGGCCAAGGGCAAGCCACAGGTCACCGCGCTGGACGGGATTGACCTGGCCGTTCCTGCCGGCAGCATCACCGCGATCATCGGCCCCAGCGGCGCCGGCAAAAGCAGCCTGTTGCGGGCCGTCAACCTGCTGGAGCGGCCCGATGCGGGTACGGTGACCGTCGGCGGCACCGATCTGACAGCGCTGGACGAGGCCTCCTTGCGACGGGCGCGGCAGTCCATCGGCATGATTTTTCAGCATTTCAACCTGCTGGCCAACCGCACCGTGTCCGGCAATGTCGCCCTGGCGCTGGAACTGGCGGGATGGCAGAAGGCCCGTATCGCCCCCCGGGTGACGGAACTGCTGGCCCTGGTCGGCCTTTCCGACAAAGCAGACCAGTATCCGGCTGCCCTCTCCGGGGGTCAGAAGCAGCGTGTCGGCATTGCCCGCGCCCTGGCGCCGCAACCGCAATTACTGCTCTGTGACGAGGCGACCAGCGCGCTGGACCCGGAAACCACCCGGCAAATTCTGGCCCTGATCCGGCAGATCAACCAGCAACTGGGCCTGACCGTCCTGCTGATCACGCATGAGATGTCGGTGGTCCGGGAAGTGGCCGATCATGTTGTGGTGCTGGAGGCAGGCCGCATTGTGGAACAAGGGGATGTGACGCGGATCTTCACCCACCCTCATCACCCGACCACACGCCATTTCCTGTCCGGTGAAACCGGGACGCAATTACCTGAGAGGCTGGCGGTGCATGTATCGCCTGTGGCCCGGGCTGGTGATGTGCGACTGGTGCGTTTGCATGCGCTGGGCGCCATTGCCGCCGGGCCCATCCTGGGCCGGCTGGCGGAAGCGGGTATCGGCGCCGGCCTTGTCGCAGGGCGCGTACAGCCCCTGAAGGGGCAGCCCTTTACCGCCCTGGTCTTGGCCCTGGACGGCAGTGAAAACACCATCAACAACATGGTGACGCGGCTGCGCGCCGATGGATGCGATATTGAGGAGCTGGGCTATGTCGCCGCAGATGCTGTCGCTGCTGGCTGACGCCACAGCGCAAACCCTGACGATGGTCGCCATTGCCGGCACGCTGGCCTGCCTGGGCGGCATCCCGTTGGGGCTGTTCCTGGCCCTGTGCGGCCCGGGCGACCTGCTGCCCCGCCCCCTGCTGCAACGCAGCCTGGGCCTGCTGGTCAATGCCACCCGCTCCACCCCCTTCATCATCCTGGTCGTGGCGATCGTGCCGCTGACCAGGGCGCTGACGGGCACCTCCATCGGCACGGCTGCCGCCACGGTGCCGCTGACGCTGGCCGCCATCCCCTTCATCGCCCGTGTGGTCGAGACCGCCGTTCGGGAAGTCGATCATGGCTTGCTGGATGCCGCCCGCGCCATGGGGGCAACACCGTACCAGATCGTCACCCGCATCCTGCTGCCGGAGGCGCGGGCCGGCATCGTGCGGGGGCTGACATTGGCTGCTGTCAATCTGGTGGGCTATTCCGCCATGGTCGGGGCTGTCGGCGGCGGCGGCCTGGGCGATCTTGGCATCCGCTATGGCTATCAGCGCTTCATGCCGGAGATGATGCTGGCTGTCGTGTTGATCCTGATCGTGCTTGTGCAAATCCTGCAATCAGGGGGCGAGGCGATGGCCCGCACCCTGGATAAACGCCATTTGAAAGGCTGACCCATGCGTATACTGGCCCTGCTGGCGCTTGGCGCCGCCCTTACCCTGCCCGCCACTGCTGCCCTGGCTGAGAAAATCCGCGTCGGGGTGACCCCCGGCCCCCATGCCCAGATCATGGAAAAGGTGCGCGAGGAAGCCAAGGCCGCCGGTCTTGAGATCGAGATTTTGGAATTTTCCGACTATGTCGTCCCCAATGCCGCCCTGGCGGCGGGGGATCTGGACGCGAACAGCTTCCAGCACCAGCCCTATCTGGACAACCAGATCGCCGATCGCGGCTATGATCTGGTTGTTATCGGCAAGACGGTGACCTTCCCGCTTGGCCTTTTCTCCGCCAAGATCAAATCGCTTGATGCCTTGCCAGAAAAGGCCCGCGTCGCCATCCCCAATGATCCGACCAATGGCGGCCGCGCCTTGATCCTGCTGGCATCGCAAGGGTTGATCACCCTGCGCGATGGCGCGGGCTTGGCCGCCACCCCGCTGGATATCGAGAAAAACCCGAAAAAGTTGCGCATTGTGGAATTGGACGCCGCACAACTCCCCCGCAGTCTGAATGATGTCGATATTGCCGCCATCAACGGCAATTACGCGCTGGAAGCCGGCCTGGACCCGACCCATGACGCACTGGCACAGGAAGCGGCCGATGGCCCCTATGCCAACGTCATTGCCGTTCGAAAGGCAGACAAAGACAAGCCGTGGGCCAATTCTTTGGTTAATGTTTACCAAAGCGCGAAAGTGAAGAGTTTCATAGAGTCTACATTCAAAGGCGCTCTCATTCCAGCGTGGTGAGAACCTTTATCATTAATAAATAAGCAAGCATTCGACCGTAATCTTACAGAAAGAGGTGAAATCTCCTGCCATTCCCTTTCCAACGCAGAGCCCGCGAGACGATCTTGGGACGAAGCACTTTGAAAAGCCTTTCCATCCGTCAGGCGCTGCTGGCTCTGGTCAGTGCGGTGGTTATTGGACTGGCCCTGACCGGTATACAGGGTTTTCTTGCCTTACAGCGGGAGCGGCAGGCGGCAGCGACCCAGATCAACCAGATCATGGACCTCCTCCAGGGGCCTGCCGCCAACGCACTGTGGAATTACGACAATGGGCTGGCAGACAAGCTCTTCACCGCAGTTCGCAATCTTAAGTCGGTAGAGCGGCTTGAGATCAGGGATTCAGCCAATGCGATTTTTGCCGCATCGGGCGAGATGCCCAATATCGGCAACATGGCTGACCACATGTTCGGGGATATTCTGACTTCTGAACGGTCATTGTTTCAGGAAAAGCCAACGGGCGAAACAGAACAGATTGGCACCCTGATCCTGTACGCCAATGCCGATGTGATCACCGCCCATCTGCGAACCTTCCTGCTGAGTTCACTGATTTCTGATCTGTTACGCGATGTGATACTGGGCCTGGTATTGGCCGTGGTGTTCCATTTTTTCCTCACCCGACCGTTGATCAAGTTAGGACGTGACCTGGTCCGTGTCCGGCCAACAGAACCGCTGGCCATTCCCCTCCGCGTTCCTGCCGGTCACAGCAATGATGAACTGGGCTATGTCGCATCACGGGTAAACGAATTGCTGGGGCAGTTGCACCGGTCCCAGACCGATCTGCGCCGGATCGCCACGCATGATCCGCTGACCGGCATGCCCAACCGCATCATGATGTCCGAAATCCTGGCCGATGCGGTCAAGAAGGCCATGCCTGCCAACACCCAGTTGGCGGTCCTGCTTCTGGACCTGGACCGGTTCAAACATATCAATGACAGTCTGGGCCACGGCGCTGGCGATAAATTGCTGCGGGAGGTTGGTCACCGCCTGCAAGACACAGTGCAGGATCGCCAGACCGTTGGTCGGCTGGGGGGTGACGAATTCCTGATCGTGCTGGATGGCGGCCAGTCCATAGAGTCCGTTGCCGCGACAGCCAAACGACTGCTGGCCCAATTATCACGCGCCTTCACCCTGGACGACCAGATCGTACATACAGGTGCCAGCATCGGTATCGCCATGTTTCCCCAGGATGGCGCTGATGCGCTCAGCCTGATGCGCCACGCCGATGTCGCCATGTATGCCGCCAAGGGCTTGGGCGGCGGCGCCTACAAATTTTTCAACCGCGCGATGACGGAACGCGCCACAATTATGCTGCGGACCGAAGCCAGCCTTCGCGACGCCCTTTGCAACAATCAGTTGGAAGTCCATTACCAGCCCAAGATCCGGCTTGAGGATGGCAAACTCTATGGGGCGGAAGCCCTGGTCCGGTGGCCTCATGGCGACCGAATGATATCACCGGCTGAATTCATCCCCGTGGCGGAAGAGACAGGCCTGATCATCGAGTTGGGGGATTGGGTGCTCCGCCGGGCCGCACAGGATGCGGCGCGCTGGCGCCACGCTGGACCGGGTTTCACGATGGCGGTGAATGTCTCTGCCCGTCAGTTGCTGGAGCTGGATTTTCCCGAACGGGCCAGCCGCATCGTGCGGGAATGCGGAATGACGCCACACAACTTCATCCTGGAGGTAACTGAATCGGCCGTCATGCGCGACGTCGCCAATCAATTGGCGGTGTTGAACGCGCTGCGGGCAGCCGGCTTCGGGATCGCCGTGGATGATTTCGGCACCGGCTATTCCTCCCTCTCCTACCTGCGGCAATTGCCGGTGACGATGTTGAAAATCGACCGTAGCTTTGTGATCGATCTGCCAGAAGATAACGCCCTTGCCTCCACCGTGATTTCATTGGGCCAGAAGCTGGGCCTGACCACTATCGCGGAAGGGGTGGAAACGCGTGAACAGCTTGATTGGCTTCGTCAGGAAGGATGCATCCTGGCGCAGGGTTACCTGATTTCCAAACCGCTGCCGGCGGCCCAGTTCGTGGAGAAGTTCCTGTCCCCCACCCTGGTCCTGCCGGCGGAAACAGGACCGCTGTCGGCAGCGGGATAAACCGCCCCGACAGCGACCTGCCTGAAAAACGAAACGCTTCTCAGCCCTTGATTAAGGGCTTCCACCAATCTTCCTGCGCCTTGCAGGGATAATTATCGTCCCAGCCTGCGGCCACTGGCGGCAAGGGTGCTGGCGGCATATCCGGCATGGCTTTCAGATATTCGATGATCGCCAGCCGTTCGTCCGGCGTCAGGGCCTTTCCGATCACACCGGGACCGGCCTGATCGCTGAAGAGATGGCCGCTATTGGCGTTGCCCGTCACACTCGTATCCAGTTCAAATCCGCCTTTGAACTTGGCCGTCGAATAGCCCAGCGTCTTCGGATCATACTCATAATTGCCCAGCCAGAAGCGGGCTGACCGCTCCGCCTGCGGGCTCAACAACTCATAGATATTGGGGACGGAGCCGTTATGCAGATAAGGCGGCGTGGCCCAGACCCCGTCCAGGGGCCGGGCCTTATAGCCGCAGGGGCTGCGCACAAGGTTCTCCCGGCCGAAACCATCCATGGCCGCGCGCTGCTGCTCGTCCAGGCCCAGCAGATCATAGGCCCGCCCCTTTATCCCTTCCGTCACCAGATGCAGCCCTTGCGCCGGGGTGATCGGGATGGCGGAGCCTGTCAGCTTCGAGGCATCCAGCTTCTCCTTGGCGAAGTTGACCGCGACCGTGGGGTCGGTGCCGATCCGGTCCAGCGGCACCATGGTCACCGCCCATTCCGCCTTCTGGTTTTCCCCTGCCTGATAGGGCCGGGGTGCATGGCAGTGGCTGCAATTCGCTTCAAACAGGGTGCGGCCCTGTTCCGCCTTGGCCCCATCGTAGGGGCCAAATATCTCTCCCGGCCATATCGGCGCCGTCAATGACCGAAGCGTTTCTTCGATATTATTCAGGTTGTGAACCGGGATTGAGCTATCCCATTTCTCCGGATCAGGAATCGGGTCACCATTGACAGTGACGAAGTTGGTCCGCGCCCGCACACCCAGCGCTTCCCCCACATTCCGCGCCATCGGCTGATGGACGGACCCGTTATACTGGACCCAGTCAAATTTCCAGATATCCCACAGATGGGGATAATTCACCGGCGCATTGGCGGTCCGATAATTGGCCGGTTCCTGAAGATCGTCACCGAATACGGTGTTGCTGATACGGCCCAATGCATCCAGGCGGGTGAAGCCCTCCTCCGTCGGATAAATTTTCTTGGTGAAACCGTACCAGGCCTGGGCCACCGCCTTGTGCGCCGCTGCCCGGAACGCACCTTTCAGAACGGTATAAGCGCCCTCATCCTCATATTTGTCGCCAAGTACCGCCTTGGCAAAGCGTCGCCATTTCAGCGGATTATAATAGGTCTCTATCAGCGAAATGCCGAAACTGCTTGAAAAACCAGTAACATTGGCCCCAGCCGGACCGCCATCCACACGGAGCGCTTTGCCCTGATAGCTCAACTGGCCGGTATGGCAGGCAGCACAAGTGAAGCCGACAATGGGCCCCAGCCCCTTTCCGTCCGGCGGGCCGCGATCATCCTGAACGGAAAAGCCCACGGGCAGACCCAGCGGGTTGCGGGCCGATTTCTCCTCCGCCGGCAGGAAACCAAGCTGATAGAGATAGGCGGGGTCGGACAGCTTATCCGTGCTGAACGGTCGCTCCAGCGCGGTGAACCAGGCCACAGGCGCGATCACCGTCCCTTGCGGTGTATAGTGATAAAAATCGCGCTGTTCCGGTGTCCAGCCCTGTTCGGCCCAGACCACCTGCTCCACCGGTCGATCCGGCAATTCTCCCCCACAACCGCCCAGCGCGATCAGCGCCACGCCAGTCAGGATACCCGCACTTACCCCCCTCATCCCGATTACCCCCATTGGATGCGGCGACAATAAAATTCTATCATCCATAAGTTGCCACCCATCAAGCCTTAATCGGATGAAGGGTAAAAATTGTATCTGAACGCCATAGATGCGCTTTATCGGCTTCCGTGAGGGCGGTGCTTGTCTGTCTTTATCCCCCCGCCCATATTGCATTGGAAAAGGGGAACAGCCGATATGAGCCGGAGCGATAATCCCGATCTTGATGCCACCGCCGAAGAGGCCCTGCGCGTCGATCCGATCAAGCTGGAGCGGGACAGCAAGCTGGTCCTGTCCCGCTTCTGGCAGAAGCTGCGCGGCAGCCTGGCCCGCATCCCGTTTGCGGAGAAAGTCATCGCCGCCTATTATGCGGCAATCGACCCGGCGACCCCGTTCCGGTCCAAGGCAATCCTGATGGGCGCCCTGGCCTATTTCGTAATGCCGGTAGATGCGATCCCGGATTTCATCACGATTCTGGGCTTCACCGACGATGCCGCCGTGCTGATGCTGGCGCTGCGAACGGTCAGCACCAGCATGCTGCCCCGCCATTATGATCAGGCCCGCGCATGGTTGAGCGATCACCGCGTCACCCAGACCGACCCGGATGAAGTGCAGGCCGGCACGGTCATCGATCATGAAGGGACGCGCTGACGCCTGTTAGGCCCGCTCTGCCCGCCCCCCGGCCTTGCCCACCGGCACCAGCCGCCAGGCCAGCAAAGCCACAATGATGGCGGCATAGATGATCGGCTCCAACGGCCAGGATTTAACCAGCAGCAGATAATGCGCCGCCCCGGCAAAGGCCGCCGGATAAACCAGCCGGTGCAGCCGGCGCCAGCGCGCGCCGCCCAGCCGGCGGATCATGGCATTGGTCGAGGTCAGCGCCAGGGGCAGCAGCAGCAGAAAGCCCAGCATCCCGATGGTGATATAAGGCCGGCGCAGGATATCCGCGCCAATGGCCGTCCAATCCAGCCCCTGGTCCAGCACCATATATGTGATCAGGTGCAGCAGCACATAGAAGAAGGCGAGCAGCCCGATGGCACGGCGGTAGCGCACCCAGTTGATGCCGGCCACCTGCCGCAGGGGTGTGATCGCCAGACCAAGGATGATCAGGCGCAGCGCCCACTCCCCCAGGCCCCGTTCCAGCGCCTTGGCCGGATCGGCCCCCAGATTATCGGTCACTGCCTGAACAAACAGCCAGATGGCCGGGATGAAGCCCAACGGATAGAGCGGCCAATCCGGCAAGCTGGGCTGGCGCAGCCAGCGCGGTAAGGCCGCCATCAATAGAATTTCCGCAGATCCATGCCGGCATACAGCCCGGCCACCTGATCGGCATAACCGTTGAACGGCAGGGTCGGCCGCCGTTTGGCAAACAGGCCGCCCTCGCCAATGCGCCGTTCCGTCGCCTGGCTCCAGCGCGGATGGTCGACATCCGGATTGACGTTGGAATAGAAGCCATATTCCTGCGGCGCCTGCATATTCCAGCTTGTCTGGGGCTCCTTGTCGGTCAGGGTGATGCGCACGATGGATTTGATGCCCTTGAAACCATATTTCCATGGCACGACCAGCCGCAGCGGCGCGCCATTCTGGTTGGGCAATGTCTCCCCATAAAGGCCCACCGCCAGCAGGGTCAGCGGATGCAAAGCCTCGTCCAGCCGCAGCCCTTCGCGATAGGGCCAGTCCAGCACCTTGAAGAAGCCTCCCACCCCGGTCATCTCCTCCGGGCGCAGCGCCGTCTCGAAAGCCACATATTTGGCACTGCCCAACGGTTCCACCCGCGCCAGCAGGTCAGCCAGGGGAAAGCCAACCCAGGGGATGACCATCGACCAGCCTTCAACGCAGCGCATCCGGTAGATGCGTTCTTCCAGCTTGGCGGGCTTCAGCAGGTCTTCCAGGGCAAAGGTGGTGGGCTTGGCCACCATGCCATCCACCTTCACGGTCCAGGGGCTGGTGGTCAGCCGATGGGCGTTGCGGGCAGGCTCCGACTTGTCGGTGCCGAATTCATAGAAATTATTGTAGCTGGTAATGTCCTTCAGGCTGGTCGGCGCCTCATCGGTGGAGAAGGCGCTTTTGCCAGCCGTCAAAGGGGCCGCATCGGCCTTTCCGCCCAGGCCCGCAATAAGACCAGCCCCAGCCATACCCCCCAACAGGTGGCGGCGGGACAGATAAATTTCCTTGGGAGTGATCTCGCTGGCTTTGATGTCGGGTCCGCGACGGATCAGCATGACAACACCTTTGCACCGGAATGACGGGGGTAACGAAGCAATGGCTACGCCTGATTGAAGCGGATGGGAAGTGGCGCCCATCACTGCCATGGACCAGTGACATGGCGCTTTGTGAGAAAAAGGGAACAGGCTGGTGTGGAAGGCGTTGCAGAGGCAACCCTGTCCGCCATGAAGGACCTTGCGCCATGCGCCATCCCCTTACCCGCCCTGCCCTGCTGATCGCCCTGTCCCTGGGGCTGTCGGCATGTGGTGAAACCGCAACGCAGAGCGTGGCCGATGGTACGGGACCGGACCCGAAATTGCCGCCGCCGAATAAAACCCTGATCCCCACCGTGAAAGTGGCGGAGATCAAGGAATGGCCGCAGGGGAGCAAACCCGCCGCGGCCCAGGGACTGGTGGTGACGGAATTTGCCAGCGGCCTGGTCCATCCGCGCTGGTTGCTGGTCCTGCCCAATGGCGATGTGCTGGTGGCAGAAAGCGATGGGCCAGACCGCCCAGACCAGCGTAAAGGCGTGCGTGGCTGGATCATGAGCAAGATGATGGAGCGCGCCGGCTCTGGCACGCCCAGCGCCGACCGCATCACCCTGTTACGGGATGCCGATGGCGACGGGGTGGCAGAGATGAAGGCCCCCTTTATTGAAAACCTCCATTCCCCCTTCGGCATGGCCCTGGTGGGCGACAGCCTGTATATCGCCAATACCGACGCGCTGGTTCGCTTCCCCTATCAGGAAGGACAGACGCGGATCGACACACCACCGGAAAAGATCGTCGATCTGCCCGGCGGGCCCCTGAATCATCATTGGACCAAGAATGTGATCGCCAGCCCGGATGGGCAGCGTCTCTACGTCACCGTCGGTTCCAATTCCAATGTCGGGGAAAACGGGCTGGAGAAGGAGGAAGGGCGTGCCGCCATCTGGGAAGTGGACCCCGCCGGCAAGACCCAGCGCCTCTATGCCTGGGGCCTGCGTAACCCGAATGGCCTGGATTGGGAACCCACCACTGGCAAGCTCTGGACCGTGGTGAATGAACGGGATGAGATCGGCAGTGATCTCGTGCCGGACTATATGACATCCGTCCAGGATGGCGGCTTCTACGGCTGGCCCTATTCCTATTTCGGCCAGATCGTCGATGAAAGGGTGGAGCCGAAACGCCCCGATCTGGTGGCAAAGGCAATCAAGCCGGATTACGCGCTGGGACCACACACGGCGTCATTGGGCCTGACCTTCGCCAAGGAAGGTCAGAAATTAGGACCGGCTTTCGGAGAGGGGGTGTTCATCGGCCAGCACGGTTCCTGGAACCGTAAGCCGCCCTCGGGCTACAAGGTGGTCTTCATCCCCTTCCAGGGCGGCATGCCGCGCGGCATGCCAGTGGATGTGTTATCCGGCTTCCTGGATGAAGAGGGCAATGCACGCGGTCGTCCTGTTGATGTACGGCTCGACACGCGTGGCGGGCTTCTGGTGACGGATGATGCCGGCAACCGGGTCTGGCGGGTAACCGGGCAGACCGCGGCACCGTCACCAATACCCTGATCATACAGGTGTCGACCGTTATTCTTGCACTTCTTCGCCGATCCCGTTCATATTCCCGTCTAAGTAGTTGGATGTGAGATCGGAAGGGAGGATGGTTTGGCCGGCACCCCGAAACCCCCGCCAACCAAGTTCGGGGCGAAACTGGCGCAACCCAAAGGTATGCGCCCGGCACCGCCCCCTATTCCCATCCCGCCAACGGCCTTTCCTGGTCCGGTCGCAGCGATTCAGCGAAAGCCGGTTGGGGCGCCACCAACGGTAACCGGGCGTTATATGCAGGCAAAACCGCCTGCCCAACCAGCGCCGATACAGGCCAAGCCAGCGGGCCTGGCACCCGCCGCCAATGCGCCCATACCACCCACAAGATTCGGCCCCTCACCGATGCAGGCGAAAAGGAATGGCCCCCCGCCGCCACCGCCCACGACCCGGCCTGCCATTGTTCAGCCGGCGACCATCGCTGGTCAGCCCATCAAAAAAACGCAAAAAGACAAGGCCTTCAATAAGGCCCGCGTTTCAAAAGCGGCCCGCGGTCTGATTGACATTGCAATCAACTCTTCCATCAGGAACTTCAGCAACTACGCCGAGTTTGAACGGTGGATATACATATCGTATGGGTGGCACCGACGTAAGGATGCCGCCAAACGAGCCGAAGCACGCCGGTCGAAAAACGGCTATAAGCCGAAGGCCGGGAAGATCAGCAACAAGCACCGCATGGTTAACCTGGGTCTCTCCAAGTCAAAAGAGATAGAAGACAATATAGCCGCTGGAGTTACCAAGAAAGTCAAGAAGCGGACAAAAATGGTCCGCGTCAAGATGCCGTCTGAGAATATCAACAGCATGTTCGGCCCAGTCAATCTGTATGACCAGGGCAATTACGATGCCACCCCCTTCACAACGGCCAAGTTAGCGGATTACGGTCACACAAAAACCGACAAGCGGGCACCCCACGCGCCCAAGACGAAGAAAAGTCCCAACAGCTATCCGCAACTGATCCACGACATCAAGAATTCCGGAAAGACGGAAAGGCAGTTCGCCCAGGATATGCTGGATTACCTGAATGCGAAGGACAGCAGCCCCGTTGCGGCCTTCGCCACATCTTATGTCCGTAAGGCGGCCAGCATCTTCCTGGCTGCTGTCCAGGCATCGGAGGAAGGGCGGAATAACGGGGCAGCTAAATTTGCCCGCGCTCTGCTGGCCGCCATTGCCGCTGGCACTACCACCTTCGCCAAATGTTTCGGTGATACCAACAACGCCACCTTCACCCCCGCCCGAAGCGATGGGTCCAGCGCCTTCGCCATGGAAACAGAAGACGACAATCCGGACGGAAATTATTACGCCGCCTTGTATATGAGCGATTCCAGCGACGAGGATTGAGCGGAACTTCCCCCGCCCCCACCGGGTTCATCGGATAAGATGAAACGGGTGGGAAGCGGCCAGAATGGAAACGCCTGAAGGTCTGGTCTATGTGAATGACGAGGAGCCGGGGATTTCCCGGCGCCGCGCCGGCAAAGGGTTCAGCTATCGCGGGCTGGATGGAAAGCCCATCAAGGACAAGGCCATCCTGTCGCGCATCCGGGCACTGGCTATCCCACCGGCATGGACCGGGGTGTGGATCTGCCCCGACCCTGCCGGCCATATCCAGGCAACGGGGCGCGATGCCAAGGGGCGCAAGCAATACCGCTACCACCCCGCCTTCCGGCAAAGCCGGGAGAGTGCGAAATTCAGCCATATGCTGGCCTTCGCCAAGGCGCTGCCCGGCCTGCGCGACCGCATCCAGGCCGATATGAGCCGGCGCGGCCTGCCCCGGGAAAAGGTGCTGGCCACCATCGTGCATCTGCTGGAAACGACATTGATCCGCGTCGGCAATGCTGATTACGCCAAACAAAACCGCAGCTTTGGTCTGACCACCCTGCGCGACCGCCATGTGGCGATTGAAGGAAACAGCCTTCGCTTCCGCTTCAAGGGCAAAAGCGGGCGGGAATGGAATCTGGGGTTTCGGGACCGGCGGGTCGCCGCCATTGTCCGGCGCTGCCAGGAGCTGCCCGGCCAGCAACTGTTCCAGTATCTGGATGAGGAAGGCGCCCGTCAGCGCGTCACCTCCAACGATGTGAATGCCTATCTGCGGGAAGTGACCGGGCAGGACATCACGGCCAAGGATTTCCGCACCTGGGCCGGCACCGTGCTGGCGGCCATGGCGCTGCGGGAATTTGGCACCATTGACAGCGAGGCCCAGGCCAAACGCAACATCAAGGCGGCCATCGAACATGTCGCCGGGCGGTTGGGCAACACCGTCACCATCTGCCGCAAATGCTATGTCCACCCGGAAATATTGACCGCCTATAGCAGCGGCGAGCCCTTTCTTGCCCAGGTGGCAGAACAGGTGGAACAGGCACTGCGCGATGATTTGCCCGCCCTGCGGCCGGAAGAGGCGGCGGTGCTGGCGCTGCTGCGCGGTCGATTGCGGCAGGCACAAAAAAAGGGACAGCGGGAACCGGCATGATCAGTCGGATGTTGCCAGAGGGCCAATCCACCTGCCAGGAAGGTCATCCATGCAGCTTTCCAGCGCCAGGACGTTTGAAGGCACAGACATGCGGCTGCGGCCGATCCTGTGCCACCCGTCCCCCACCCTGGGCCACCCAACCGGCCATAATCATCTGAGCCGTCTGGCCCTTTGCACCAAAATCGCCGAACTACGCGGTGCCAGCATCGCGAGCGGCCCCCAACAGGGGGAAACGCCGGGCCGTCCCTATTTCGTTCCCGCCCAGCCCCTGACCAGCGCGGATGCGGCGGCATTGGGCATCGCGGATGAGGGGGACCTGTTTGGCGGTGTGGTACCGCACGATTACATGGCCAGTAAATGCATCACCCATCCGCTGGTCAGGGCGGATGCTGCGGCACCGGCCGGGTGGACGCCCGGCTTTGCTGAAGAGGTGCGCGGCGCCGTCCTGCCTGGCTATAGCTGTTACAGCCCGGACGACGTCCTGGCGGCAGGGCGACAGTTGCTTTCCCTGGGGCCGGTGCGCCTGAAACTGGGCGATGCCGATGGCGGGCGTGACCAGTCCGTTGCCCGCACTCTGACGGAGTTGGAAGCGCAGATTGCCGGGCTGGATGCCGACCGGATCGCCGAAGGCGGGCTGGTGCTGGAACAGAATCTGTCCGATGTCGCCACCTTCAGCGTCGGTCAGGTCCGTATCGGCCCTTATGTCGCCAGCTATTGCGGCACGCAAAGGCTGGTCCCCAATAATCAGGGGGAAGAGGCCTATGGTGGCTCCCGCCTGTTCGTGGTCAGGGGGGAGTTCACGGAATTATTGCTGGCCGGTCTGGATGAACGGCACGCCCTGGCGGTACGGCAGGCGCGGCTTTACGATGCTGCGGCCCATGTCCATTTTCCCGGCTTCTTCGCCTCCCGCCGCAACTACGACATTGTGCAGGGGACGGACCGGGAGGGTCGCTTCCAGTCCGGCGTGCTGGAACAATCCTGGCGGCCGGGCGGCGCCAGCCCGGCGGAACTGCTGGCCCTGCTGGCGCTGCGGGACGACCCCTCCCTGGTATCGGTGGAAACCTGCTGCGAGGAGGATTATGGCGCCCCGCCCGACCTGGGGCCGGAGAGCTGGGTTTATTACCAGGGCAATGACGCGGTCACGGGACCGCTGACCAAACATGCACGGGTAGTGGCGCGCACCCATGCATCGTGAACCCATATCCATTACCGTTTCCGGGCAGGAGCTTTCCGGCACCTTCGCGGTGCCGGAAACCCATATGCCCGGTGTCCTTTTCATCCATGGCTGGTCCGGCAGCCAGCAGAATGACCTGCATCGGGCAGAAGAGATTGCTGGCCTGGGCTGCGTCTGCCTTACCTTCGACCTGCGTGGCCACGCCGGTACGGAGGCAATGCGCGGCGATGTGACCCCGGCCGATAATATGGCAGATGTGCTGGCCGCCTATGACCGGCTGGTGGGTCATCCGCTGGTGGATAAAAGCGCCATCGCGGTGATCGGCAGTTCCTATGGCGGCTATCTGGCTGCGTTGCTAACGGCGAAGCGTGCCGTGCGCTGGCTGTCCTTGCGCGTTCCGGCGCTTTACCGGGACAATAGCTGGGAAAGCATAAAGGCGCGCCTGGATCGCGATGATCTGAACCTTTACCGGGGACAGTATGTATCGCCGGATGCCAACACCGCCCTGGGCGCCTGCGCGGGCTTTGAAGGGGATGTGCTGGTGGTTGAATCCGAATTTGACCATCTGGTCCCGCACACCACCATCAGCAACTATGTCGGCGCCTTCCGCAAGGCGAAGTCCCTGACTTACCGCGTGGTGAAAGGGGCCGACCATGCCCTGACGGAAAAGCATGATCGGGAAGCCTATTCCAGCCTGCTGATCCGCTGGATCAAGGAAATGGTGATCGGCGCACGGTGAGGCGGGAGCAATCGTGCCTCCCAGGCCGTTTCCCCCTCATGGCACGGACCGCAGCAAAAACAGCGCTGGCCGATTACAACGCCAAGCGCGATTTCACCCGCACGAAGGAACCGCACGGCAAGGCCGGCGCGGCTTCGGCCAGTCACAGCTTCGTGATCCAGAAGCATGATGCAAGCCGCCTTCATTATGATTTCCGCCTGGAAATGGACGGGGTGCTGAAAAGCTGGGCCGTCCCCCAGGGCCCCAGCCTTGAGACGGGTGTAAAGCGGCTTGCGGTACGGACAGAAGACCATCCGCTGGATTATGCCAGCTTTGAAGGGGTGATCCCGGCGGGCCAATATGGCGGCGGTACCGTCATGGTATGGGACCGGGGCACCTGGCAGCCGGAAGGCGATGCCGCGAAGGGGCTTAAAAAGGGCCATCTCACCTTCACGCTGGATGGGGAGAAACTGACAGGCCGCTGGCATCTGGTCCGCATGCGCGGCAAACCCCGCGAGAAAACGGAAAACTGGCTGCTGATCAAAGCAGAGGATGAGGACGAGGAAGCAGCAACCAGCGCGGACGTGCTGGACCAGGACCGGTCCGTGTTGAGCGGCCGGGCGATGGATGCCATTGCCGCCGACGCAGATGCCGTCTCGACCAGGAAGGGCGAAGTAAAGAAGCCGAAGCTGCCAGCAAAGGCGAAAGCCGGACGCTTCCCCGGCTTCATCAAACCAATGCTGGCCACCCTGGTGGAAAAGGCCCCCGCCGGCAAAGGCTGGCTGCATGAAATCAAGTTCGACGGCTATCGCCTGCAGGCCTTGATCCAGGAGGGCAAGGCCCGGCTGCTGACCCGTACCGGCCTGGATTGGACAGAGAAATTTCCCACCATCGCCACGGCCCTGTCCGCCCTGCCCCTGAAGACGGCCATCCTGGATGGCGAGGCCATCGTGAATGATGCGGCTGGGGCCAGCGATTTCTCCCTGTTGCAGGAGGCGTTGTCAGACGCGGATGAAGGCGCCATCCGCTTCGCCCTGTTCGACCTGCTGCATCTGGATGGACGAGACCTGCGCCCCCTGCCCCTGGCAGAGCGGAAAGATGCACTGGCCCGGTTGCTGGCCGGGGTGGAAGCGCCCCTGCTTTATTCCGAACATATGGAGGAACAGGCGGATGTCATGATCCGCCATGCCTGCCGGTTGGGGCTGGAGGGCATTGTCGCCAAACGGGCGAACAGTTCCTATCGCAGCGGGCGGAGCCGGGATTGGCTGAAGCTGAAATGCACCGGTCGGCAGGAATTCATCACCCTGGGCTATCAGCCTTCCACGGCCCGGAAAGGGGCGATCGGGTCTCTGCTCATGGGCCTGTACCGAAATGGGAAATTGACCGCCGTGGGCAAGGTCGGCAGCGGATATAGCAGCGCCGCCGCGACCCGGCTGTTTCAGGCGCTGCAGCCCTTGCGGGACACGGCCCCCAAAGGGGTGAAAGGCCCGCCCGGCATTGTCTGGGTGCGCCCGGAAATGGTGGTGGAGGTGGAGTTCCGCGGCTGGACCGGGGACGGAATGATCCGTCACGCGGTGTTCAAAGGGGTACGGGAGGACAAGGAACCGATGGAGATCACCGACGAGCGCCCGGTGCACGCGAAAAAAGGCACGACAGGGTCCGACGCTGCCGACAATGACGATACTGCAGGCATCCGCCTTACCCATCCCGACCGGCTGCTCTGGGAAGGCCAGGGCATTACCAAGCGCGGACTGGCCGAATTTTATGCCGAAATTGCCGACTGGATATTGCCGCATCTGGTCAACCGGCCTCTGAGCCTGGTGCGCTGCCCCGGTGGCGAGGGCAAGCCCTGCTTCTTTGCCAAACACGCATTGAAAGGGCTGGATGAAGCCGTTTTACCCATCGATATCAGTGAACCGGGGGCGAAGGACGAAGGGGATTACATGATGATCCGCGACCTGCGCGGATTGATCGCCCTGGTCCAGATGGGGGTGCTGGAACTGCACCCCTGGGGCGCAACGGCCAGCGCGCTGAAAAAGCCGGACCGGCTGGTGATGGATCTGGACCCCGGACCCGGCGTGGAATGGCCGCAGATGGTTGATGCCGCTTTACTGTTGAAACAGAAGCTGGCAGCGGATGGGTTGACCAGCTTCGTCAAGACCACGGGCGGCAAAGGACTGCATGTCGTGGTGCCCGTGACACCCAAGGATGGGTGGGACCGGGTGAAAGCCTATGCCCATGATCTGGCCGATCAGGTGGCCGGGGATGACCCCGACCATTTCACCAGCACCCTGTCCAAGAAGGCGCGCCAGGGCCGTATTTTCATTGATTATCTGCGCAATGGCCGGGGGGCCACTGCTGTTGCGCCCTATTCCACCCGCGCCCGTGCGGGCGCACCCGTTGCCACGCCCATCACCTGGGCGGAGTTGGAGGGCGGCATCCGTCCCGACCAGTTCACGGTGGAAACGCTGCCCCGCCGCCTGTCCAGCCTGAAACACGACCCCTGGGACGGAATGGCCAAGGTAAAACAGACCCTGCCCCGCCCGGCGAAAAAGAAAGGCTGACCCATGGCGCGCGCATCCTGGAAAGGGGAAATGGTGCTGGGCAAGGTGGCGATCCCGGTGGAAATGTTCGTCGCCCAGTCCGACCGGGAGAAAATCAGCTTCCATCTGCTGAACGCCAAAACCGGCAACCGCCTGCGCCAGCGCATGGTGGATGAGGAAACCGGCAAGCCGGTCGAGCGTGGCGATCAGGTGAAAGGCGTAGAGATCGCCCGCAACCGCCACATCATCGTGACGGACGCGGAATTGGATGATATCCGCATCGAAAGCACCCACCGCCTGTGCCTGGAACGGTTCGTACCCCAGGATCAGGTGCCCGCGCCCTTTCAGGAGGGCAGCCATTATCTGGCCCCCGGCGACGGGGAGGAGGCACAGGGCTTCTTCGCCCTGCTGCGCGACCTGCTGGCAACCAAAGGGCTGGCCGGGATCGGCCGGGTGGTGCTGTCCACGCGGGAAAGGCTGGTGATGGTGACGCCCCGCCCGCCCGGCATGCTGGTCACCACGCTGCGCTGGGCGCAAGCGGTGCGCAAAGCGGACGATGCCTTCGCCAGCCTGCCGGACGTGGATTTCGACGCGGAGATGCTGGAACTTGCCGGCCATGTCATCAGCCGTAAACAGGGCAAGCTCGATTTCGCTGCCTGCGATGACCGTTATGAAGATGCCTTGGCCGACCTGATCCGGGCAAAGCAGCAGGGCAAGGCCCCAAAACCCCGCAAATTCAAGGCTCCGGAACCGGTATCCGACTTGAAAAAGGCGCTGCGCGACAGCCTGGGCGGGACGGCTACGAAACGAAAGGCGGGATAGGATGGCAAGGCGGCATCTGCAACGCGGCGATAACCGCATCCTGTGGCGCGGCTATTTGAAGCTGAGTCTGGTCAGTTGCGCCGTGGCCCTGCTGCCAGCGGCCAGTGGCACCGACCGCACCCGCACGCATCTGCTGAATGCCAAAACCGGCAACCGTATCCGCCGCCATTATGTGGACAGTGTCACCAGCCGGCCGGTGGATAATGACCAGCAGGTGCGAGGGTACGAGACCGGAAAGGATGAATATCTGCCGCTTACGGAAGAGGATTTTGAGGGTATCGCCCTGGAAAGCACTCATATCATCGATATCACCCTGTTCACCGATGCCGATGCCATCGACCCGGTATGGCAGGAAAATTCCTACTATCTGGTGCCCGACGACAAGGTGGCGATAGAAGCCTATGCCGTTATCCGGGCGGCGATGGAAGAAACCGGACAGGTGGGCATCGGCCGGATCGTCCTGCAAAAGCGGGAACGGCGCTGCGTGCTGCGTCCCCAGGGACGCGGCATCCTGCTGACCAGCCTGCGCTATCCCTATGAAGTGCGGGAAGATAAAGACGCCTTCGCCAGCCTTGACGCAAAACCGGCACACCCCAAAGGGGCCAAGACCCTGCTGGAACAGGCGGTGAAGGAGCGCACCGGCAGTTTTGATCCCAGCGCCTTCCGTGACCGGTATCAGGCGGCCTTGTTGAAACTGGCCCGTTCGAAAGAGAAGCCGGGGGCCCGCAAAGCCAGGCCCATCTCCAAAACCAAGCAATCGCGGGGCGATAATGTGATCAACCTGATGGACGCGCTGAAAGCCTCGATCAAAGCGGAAAAACGATAGGTGTCTTCCCTACGCGTTAGAACAGCAGTTCTTCCAGCTTTTTGGCGTCCTCCGGCGCGCGGCGTTTATCGGTATTGTCAAAATAGATGAAAACGTCACGGGGGCGGGCGTTGCTATCCGCCGGATCGCCGGCAAATTCCCCATCCCTCATTTCTTGCCCCGATGCCCAGGCCTGGACACGGCCCGCCCAGCGTTTCAACGCCGCATCATCATAACCGGACCGGTAGAGTTCCTCCGATCCGTGCAGCCGGCAATAGATGAAATCAGCCGTCACATCCATGAGGCGTGGCCATTCCACCGTATCAGCACACACCAGGGCCACCTTGTGGCGACGAAGCTGGTCGATAAAGGCGGGGTTGCGGAAACTCTCATGCCGGATTTCCACAGCGTGGCGCAGGGGTGGCATATTATCAGCCGGACGCAACCAGGCCCGCGCCTTCAGATGCTGATCATGCTTGGCCGCCAACGCGCTGGCATCAGCAGGCTTATGCGGCAACATCGCCAGAAAATCCCCCATCAGTTCCGCGTCATAGCGGAAAGAGGGTGGAAACTGCCACAGGACAGGACCAAGCTGCGGGCCAAGCCGCAACAATCCCGAGGCCAGGAAATTGGCGATAGGGACCAAAGGGTCGCGCAGCCGCTTCACATGGGTGATGAAACGGGGCGCCTTGACGGCAAAAACGAAATCCTCCGGCACCTCTGCCGCCCATCGGGCGAAACTATCCGGCTTTTGCAGGCCGTAGAAGGTGCCGTTGATTTCAATGGAACGGAAGATGCGGCTGGCATGGGCGAGTTCTTTTTTCTGCACCAGGCCCTTGGGGTAGAAATGTCCGCGCCAAGGGGCATATGTCCAGCCGGAAATGCCAATCCGCACCTGTCCTTTTCGGTTCGCCATCATGGAGGAGACACCGATCAGTCCGGCGGTCCCGGCCGGAATGTTGTGCCCCGGATCGGCAGTTCTTCTTTATCCGCCGGCTGATGGGGCGGTGATGGATGCCGTCCCCGACGGGCACGGATCACCGCATAGGCCATCGCGCCCAGGAAAATCACCGGCGCGATGACAATAGCCAGGAAATAAAACCAGTCGGCTGCGCTTGTTCCGCTCATGTCCGGGCTCCTCCCAAGGTGGTTTCCATGTGATAACGTTCAGGAAACCAACCGGGTCCCTGGGGGCGGTATTTGTCACGCCCGGGATCGGCGCCCGCCCAAGGCTGGCGCGGCCAGTGCCAGCCCGGCCCCCAGATAGACGAAGCCCATCGGCACCCACATGACCAGCCCCGCCAGTTGCTGATCCTCCAGCACTGTCAAACCCCAGAGTTCCGATTGGCCGACATAGGAGGCGTAAAGCGGCACCGGCGCCAGGGTCAGCAAGGCGCCCAGCATGCCACTATGGATCAGGGTAACAAGCGCGGCACCCGCACCCTGCAGGCTGGCCAGCACATCACGCCCCGGCCGCAGCAGCGCCCACCAGAACAACAACCCGGCCAACAGGAAACAGGCATGTTCCAACTCGTGCAGCGGGTCGTTCAGCAAGGCCGCATCGAACAGGGGGGGCGCGTGCCAGCCCCATAATATCACTGCCTTGATCAGGCTGGCCGTCCCAGGGCCGACCAGGGGGGCAAGCCACCGGCCGGGCTGGCGGTGCAGCCAGGCAGCAGAACCGCGCCACCCTGCCGGCAGCCCGGCGGTGAATGCCACATCCGGTCGGCCCAGGAGCAACAGCGGCGGCGCCACGACGAGAAGCAGCATATGCTGCGTCATATGGGCGGTGAACAGGGTTTCCCCCAAGGCATCGATGGGTGAAAGCAAGGCCAACACCAGCAGGATCATGCCGGCGGCAAAGCAGCAGACCTGCCCGATATCAATCCCGCGCCCGACCCCTGCCCGGCCCCAGAGCCGGATAATCCCCCGACCATAAAGCCACCAGCAGACCAGCAGCGGCAGGGCGATCCATTCCAGCAGGCTCCAGCCAAAGCTCAGCGCATCCGGACCAATCCAGATCCCGCCAGCATGGGCAAAAGCCGGGAGCGGCACCAGGGCAAGGGCCAGACCGGCGATGATGATTTCCCTTACCCGCCTTCTCCCAGCCATGCCGCAATCCCTTCGCCTTTTCACCTCACCCCAGTAGGCAACCCGAACCGGTGTCCGCAGTTCCAAAAAGGGATCATGAAAGGCGGTGCGCGGTTAACCGATGGCCCGACATCGCACAATAGTTAAACTGGTTCAGTTAAACTGGTTCCGACCGGGCGTGCCGGATGCCCCGTTCCAGTCCCCGGAGTTCCGCCAACCCCCGCATGCGACCCAAAAGCGAATAGCCCGGATTGGTCACCTTTGTCAGGTCATCCAGCATCTGGTGCCCGTGATCGGGACGCATCGGGATGCGCCGCCCCTGCGCATCGGAGATATCGCACAGGGCGGCAACCAGGGATGCCATCCCGGCATTCCCTTCCAGATGGGCTGCCTCATGGAAAGAGCGGCCATCCGCCTCCCGCTGCACCGACCGCAGATGGACAAAACCGATACGGTCCCCCAGCCGGCGCACCATGCCGGTCAGATCATTATCGGCCCGGACCCCGAACGACCCGGCGCAAAAGCACAGGCCGTTCGCCGGACTTGGCACTTGCGCGAAAAGATGGGTCACATCAGCCTCAGTGCTGACCACACGGGGCAGACCGAAAATGGGAAAGGGCGGATCATCAGGATGCACCACAAGCTGCACGCCCGCCTCTTCCGCCACCGGACATATGGCCGCCAGGAAGTGCAGGTGGTTGCGGCGCAACTGCTCGGCATTGATATCGCGATAGGTTCCGATGGCTTCAAGGAACTGGACCGAGGTGAAACTCTCCTCGCTGCCCGGCAGGCCGGCAATGATGGTGCGCTCAAGCACCGTGCGTTCAGCCGGCGACATCGCATCAAACAGGACCCTCGCCTGCCTGTTGACCGTCTCCGCATAATCATCGACGGCGCCCGGCCGCTTCAGGATGAACTGGTCATAGGCAGCGACCGCACTCCAGTCAAAGCGCAGGGCCAGCGCCCCGTCGGGCATGGCATACGCAAGGTCCGTGCGCGTCCAGTCTAGAAGGGGCATGAAATTATACGTGACGACGCGAAGGCCACAGGCGCCCAGATTGCGCAGCGTCTGACTATAGGCATCAATCAGGTCCGCCCGGTTGGGGGCACCTGTTTTGATCCCCTCATGCACCGGCACGCTTTCCACCACGTCCCAGGAAAGCCCCGCAGCCTGGATCATCTCTTTGCGGGCCTGAATATCCTCGACCGACCACACGGCACCGTTCGGCAGCTCATGCAGGGCGGTCACAATGCCCGTCGCGCCGGCCTGGCGGATATCGGCCAAACGGACAGGATCATTGGGGCCAAACCAGCGCATCGTCTGGATCATCGGCATTGCGTCACTTTTCATTCCGACCGCCTTTTCGATCACATGCAATGATGTGATGCGTCCTTTTCCACCTCTGTACCCGGGAACAACCCTCTATCCCTGGCACGGAACATTGCACCCCGTTTTCTTGAGTGAATAACATTTGCCTGTCCAAATTCAACAAAATTGGTAAAGCCAATTTCAGGGTTTGGTGTGGAAGGAGAGGTTTGCAGGGGACGCCAAGCCGTTTCATCCTTCTCGCATGTGCGGAATCGGCGTCTGATGTGTTCACCCTGACAGGAAAAGCGGAGGAGGAAGCCGATGCGGTCCAATCTGATGGGAACGCTGGCGACACTGGCTGCATTGCTGCTGGGATTCGGGCTGTTGCAGTTGGGTAATAACCTGCAAGGTACGTTGCTGGCGGTACGTGGAGGATTGGAAGATTTCCTGCCCTCCCAGATCGGCATGATCGGCTCTGGCTTCTCCATTGGTCTGGTGCTGGGGTCTTTGACGGCGGGACGGTTGATCCAGTCGGTTGGCCATATCCGCACATTTGCCGCCCTTGCGGCGCTTGCATCGGCCTCAGCCCTGCTGCATGTGATGCTGGTGCATCCACTGGCCTGGGTTGGCTTCCGCATGGTGACTGGCCTGTGTTTCGCCGGCCTGCTGATCTCGGTTGAAAGCTGGTTGAACGCATCTGCCACCCCGGCTGTGCGCGGGCAGATCCTGGGCATCTATTCCATGACGGGCCTGATCGCGGCGGTCGGGGGGCAGATGCTGCTGCCCATGGCCGATCCGGCCGGCTTCATGCTGTTCGCCTTTGTATCGCTGATCATTTCCGTGGCGCTGGTCCCGGTGGCACTGTCACGCTCCCAAGCGCCGGTGGAAGTGGGACCCCAGGCGCGGACCAATCTGATCCGCCTTTACAGGCAATCCCCTTTCGGCCTTGTTGCCGCCTTCCTGTGCGGTATCAGCACCGGCGCTTTCTATACGCTGGGACCACTTTATGCGCAGCAGGCCGGGTTCGATGACCGGGGGATCGCCCTGTTCATGGCCTGTGCCATTCTGGGCGCCTTCGCCACCACCTGGCCCTTGGGCTTCCTGTCAGACCGGATGGACCGGCGGCGGCTGGTCATCGCCGTGGCCTTGACCTCGGCCCTGCTGCTGGCCGCCATGATGCTGTTCCTGCCCCAGGGCATGGCGCCGGGCTGGGTCTTCTTCCTGGTTTTCGCCTTTGGCGGCGTCGTGCTGCCCACTTATGGCATCGTCGTCGCCCATGTGAATGACAGTGTCGATCCGACGGAATTCGTCGCCGCTTCCGGCGGGTTGTTGATTGTGCAGGGATCCGGCATGGCGCTGGGGCCCATACTGGGCGGCACCTTGATGGAAGTGATTGGCCGCAATGGCCTGCCCTGGCTGGTGGTGCTGGCCCAGGGGCTGGTGGCCGCCTGGGGTGCCTACCGGATCAGCCGCCGCGCGGCCCCGGTGGAGAAGGAGCAGTTCCGTAACATGACCGTCGCCCCGGTTGGCACAACCTTGATCGAGGCGACACAAGAACCGGCACAACCCGTTTGACCGGCCTATTGCTGCGGCGCCAAGACCGCCAGTGCCAGGGGACCCGTCCGGTGCAAGCCCTTATACCGGGCTACGTCCTCAGGGACGGACCGTAGGATGCCGGTAAAATGGCTTTGCTGATCCGGGGTCAGGTCTCCCAGCGCGCGCTGGTGCGTACGGATGGTAAAAAGCACCGCACCGCTTTGTGGCAGTTTCACCAGTGTCTGTTTTTCGACCCGCAAGAACAGGCGCTGCCCGGCATTGGCCGGGGTGATGGCTTCCGCCGCCGGCAGATGCGCCTTGCCGCCGGGCTGAAACAAGTCCGGATCATCCGACAATCCCCAATTAGCCCGCCAGACAATGCGACCAGGGTTCAGATTGTCAAAAAACCGGTCCACCGGCATAGCCAGCTTGGCATCATAGCCCGGCACAGGCCGGTGGATGCCCGGCAAGGGCTTGCCCAGCTTATGCGGCAACAGCCAATGGGATGGAAAGCACACTACCCCGCCCGTCAGCCGCCAGCCCCCGGCGGAAGGCGTGAGCAGGCAGAGATCATCGGGCAGCAGATGGCCCAGCAGATGCAACGGATGATCAAAATCCGCCGGGAAGAACCGATCATTGGTGATCGCAGAGAACAGCCCGTCCTCCTCAACACGGAACCAACCTGGATGGTACGTCGGCAGATGGGCAAACAGCATCGCCAGCACTTCATCCGCCGCCGGTGCTGCCTCCGGCATCAGTGCCAGCACATCCCATTTTCGCTGCCCCAGCAGCGCTGTCCGTCGCGCTAACTGGGCTGACCAGCCAGCATCGGGGGCAAACCATTCATCCGGCGCCAGCGCGCGTAGCCCCATCGCCATGCGATATGAAGGACCGTCGAAGGGCCATGGGAAGGGTTCATCCGGCAGGATCATGGCGCACTCGGTCAGGCGACGTCCATCACAGGATAGTCCGCCGGCAGTTCCGCCACGGTCGGTGCCGGGATCGGGCCGATATCCGCCAGCACCGTGCCCCAGGACCAGCCCACACCAAAACCCGCCATCAACAGCTTTTTCCGCTCCGCCACCAGCTCCCCGCCCAGGCGGGAACAGATCGCCAGCGGGATGGAAGCGCTGCTGGTATTGCCGAATTTTTCCATATCGATGATGTATTTATCCGCCGCGCAGCCAACCTTCTTGCGGATATGTTCCAGCATCATCTTGTTGGCCTGATGCGGCACCAGGAAATCCAGGTCATCAACCGAAATGCCGCCATCGGCCAGTGCGTCCCTCAGCAAACCGGGTACGGCGCGCAGAGTGAAGGCAAAGACCTCCGCCCCATTCAGTTGCAGGCGGGCATCCCGGTAAAGCCGCTGCATCTCAGCTTCCGACCGGGGCGGGTCGGTCGGGATCAGGTTGTCGCGCTTGCCACCGGCCTTCACGAAAATATGTTTGGCGCCGGCCCCATCGGTGCCCAGCGCCACCCGAATGGGCGTCGCGCTTTCATCCAGCTCCAACGCCGTGGCGGAACCGGCATCACCAAACAGGGGCAGGGTAGCCTTGTCCTCCGGATGCAGATAGCGGGTGGAATTATCACCGCACAGCACCAGCGCCCGCTTCACCGATCCGCCCAGCAGCCGGCCCGCCATCCACAACCCATAGACGAATCCGGAACAGCCCAGCGTCACATCAAAACAGGCCGCCCCCGACGACAGGCCCAGATGCCGTTGCAGCACTGCCGCTGTTACCGGCAGCACATAGTCAACGTCCTGGCTGACAAAGATCAGCACGTCCACGCTGGCCGGATCCCAGCCCAACTGGTCCAGCAGCCCTTCCGCTGCCGCCCGGCACATGTCGGACGCACACCAGGGCCGGGGTAGCACCCGCCTTTCATAAACGCCGATCGTGGCGTGCAGCTTACGGGCCTCATCCGGCGTGAAGATACCGGGTTCTTCGACATAGGAATGACGCTCACGCGGGATAACAGCGCGGATGCCGGCAATGCGAACCCCTTCGATAACGGCCTTCATTGCTTATCCCCCCACGCTTGACCGGAATATTCAGGCACCATCATCGCATCACCGCGCGGTTGATATAAGGGTCCAGCCCCGGCTGCCGGTCCAGGATCGGACGGCGGGGCGTGAAGGGCGTGCGCCAGATACCATATTGCGCCGTGGCCATCAGCCGTGATCGCTTTTCCGGCAGTCGCCCGCGATGGACCCCGAAAGTATCAGCCATGAAGATCATGCCCGCAGGGCCTGTCATGGTACGCAGCGGTAAATCCGGCATCCGGGCCGCAACCACCGGATCGGCGATACGGTGGATATCCACCAGCCTTTCATCGCGGTGTGATCCCTCGACGAATTCGAACGGACCATCGGCAGGACTGGTATCTGTCAGATAAAGAAAAAGTTTGATGGCGCGGATATTGTCCCAATCCCGGTGGAACCATTGCGTACCCTTGGCCGCCGGCCGTCCAGCAAAGGACCACCAGCCACCAATATTGTCGAGCGTCGGCTTGCAGCCGAGATAGAGTTCTGCCACCTGCAAGACCAGCGGATGATTGAACAGGGCCAGCAGGCCCGGCACCGCCATCAACTGATCGATGCGGTAATAGCCCATGTTCGTCTCCTCACTCGGCACCTGATCATGCAGGAAGGTGCCGAGATGCGGGCGATAGGGATCATGGCAAGGCTGCCCGGCGAGGAAATCGCGCATCGCCGCAACTGCTTCCGGGGATAACAGGGCCAGCGGCTCCGTCCACCCCCTGTCGGCAAGCTGCGCCGTCAGCGAAAGCGCATGGGGATCATCGGGCGGCATGGGGCTGCGCGGACAGGCCAGCGCAGCGGCGCGCGCCAGCCAATAACGCCGCCCCGGCCCGCCGGACAGGGGCAGCAGATCATAAGGCAGGTTCCGCCAGTCTGCCTGTGCGCGGCGGGCAATTTCACCCAGGGTACGGTTGCGGATAGTAAAGGGCATGATAGGGTGCAGAATGCACCGTGCCGGGCCCGGCGCGCAAAAACTTTCCGCAAGTCCGGCAGATATCGCCGGGCAGGTTACCATAGAACCATCACGATGAAGCCCCGCCCCACGATCCTGATCCGTGCCGATGCCAGTCCGGAAATCGGCACCGGCCATGTCATGCGCTGTCTGGCTTTGGCAGAAGCCCTGATGGAACAGGGGGCCCTGCCCGTTTTCTGCGGGGCGCAGATCACGCCGGCCCTGGTGTCCCTTCTGGCTGATGCCGGCTTTGCCCATCATCAGATTAATGCGGCGCAGGATGCCGCTGCCACGCAGGCCTTATGCCAGTCCTTGGCGGTGAAGGGGTTGGTTGTGGATAGCTACACGCTGGACAGCCGGTGGCGTGCGGCCGTGCATCAATCCGGACTGGCCGTGCTGGCACTGGATGATCTGGCCGACCGGACGCTGCATGCCGATCTGGTCTGGAACCCCGCCCCCGCCGGGGGTGGCATCGCCTATGATCGTCTGGCGCCAAAAGCTGTCCGATTGTTCGGGGATGATTATGTGCTGATCCGGCGCGAAATCCGCGATCTGATCACCACCCAACGCCCCCCCCTGCCCGACCGTACCCATCTGCTGGTCACCTTCGGCGGATCAGATCCGGCAGGACTGACCGTCCCGGTCATCAAGCGTCTGGGCCCGATGCTGCCTTTAGGCGTGGTGCTTGATGTGGTTGTGGGGGGCAGCAACCCGAACCTCGCCTGTTGCCGCGCCGCTGCTGCCCGGTTCCCCGCCTGCCGCCTGCATGTGGATAGCCGGGCTATGGGCCGGCTGATTGCTGAAAGTGGACTGGCCATTACGGCAGGGGGCGGCACGGTGGCGGAAATGGCCGCGCTCGCCACCCCCACCCTGCTGGTGGCTGTTGCCGATAATCAGGCCGGTGCGGCAGAAGATGCCAGGCGCCGCGACTGGGCGGAAGTGCTGGACGCACGGGGGCAGCCGGCCGGTGCGATGGCTGATATCATCGCCGCGACCGCCCTTGCCCTGTGGCATAACCCGACACGCCGGGACAGTCTGGCCCGCCGGATCGCCGGTATTGACGGGCAAGGGGCGCCGCGCGTGGCCGCCGCCCTTCTCCACCTCATTGAAGTGGCCGGGTGATCTGGCACCATATGGCCAAGGCTATGCAGCATCGTTCCTCAACAGCACACTATGGCGTTGGAAGAGGAACACCCCCCGCTGCCATAGTGCAGGCTGCGTTTCTTTTTAGGCTGGCGTGATAAACAACGCGGAGGTCCAGACCCGCGACTGGTCACGCTGGCGCGCCGTCAGGAACAGGGGGTGTTCCCGCCCCTTCTCCAGGCCCAGACCGGCAAGGTCGATCCGCCCCGCAACCTCCCTTGGCAAGGGGGCACCGGTAATGCGCTCCAGGGAAAGCTCCAGCTCTGTTCCCGGCAGGACGCTGCCGACACGGCCCGCATCCAGCAACCGCGCGCCCGTTGTCTCCAATACGGCCTCCGGCACATGGGGGTTGGCGGGCGGGTTCAGGGGATCACCCACCTTCACATAGGTCCCGATCCCCAGATCCACCCGGATATGGGTGCCGGCCAGATCAGACAGGAGCAGTTCGATACTGTCCGTATCGCCATGGGTGACGGTCCGCAGGGCAACGCTTGTTGCCCCATCACGCCAGCAGGACTGTTCCGGATGATCAAAGCCAAAACTCTGCACATGGCGGATGGTGGCGCCGGTGACATTCACGGTACCGTTCCAATAAGCACCGCGATAACGGTCCTTGATGCGGGCACCGCCCAGGCGCAGACGCACATGGTGATCGGACAGGCCCGCCTCCGCATGCAGGTCGCGTTCCCATAACAGGCGGTCGCCATCATAGAGTTGCACGCTTTCCCATCCCTGGTCGCCCAACAGGCGATAATCCAGGGTTCCTGACGCGGCCTCCACCACCTCACCCATCCAGTGATCCCCCAGCCGCAACAGGGCGACGCTGCGTTCCCCCGTGGTGGCATAGGTCCGCCGGGCCCGCAGCGCGCGACCCACCTGGGCCCGGTCCACACCATCGGACAGCACGCCCGTCAACCCGCCGCGCGAGCCGAAAACCGACGTGGCGGGATTGCCGCCGCCGCAGCGGCCCTGATGTTCGTCACTGCTGGCCGATGCCCCCAGGCGATAGCCACGCTTCAACGCATCGGCATAAACCCAGTGGAACTGCCCCCAGGCGGAACTGATTTCCACCAGCCGTTCCAATTCAGGATGATGCCAGTCGAGATTGCAGCGCCGGCCGCCCACATGGGGGATCAGAAGATGCCCCTCCGGATCATCCGCATAAGCGGCATAAAGATCATCCAGCGGCCAGGCACCGGGGCGCAATGCCCCTCTGGTGCTTTCATTCCATTCAAAGGACCGGACGGGATTGCCCCGCGCATCGAAGGGGAAGCGCGGTGGCGCATCGCGCAGGAACACCACATTATGGTCGCCGCCCGCCGCGGAATTACCGCACCATTCCGTGCCGGGATAGCAGACGAAGCGGCCCGGCTGGTTGAAACGGTCAATCAGCGTCACCGCCTCCTTCCAGGCGGTCTCCGTGACGTTGAAATCATTGGCGGTATAGCCCAGGACGTCCAGACCGGCCACGTCGCGACCATAAGACAGGTTATAATGCGTATCGTTGGTGCCCACCGTGTCGTTGGAATGGACATGCAGGTCGGCGTAAAGGACGCGGGGCGCTTCCTGGTCAATGGTGACAAAAGCTGTTGCCCCGGCCAGATCTGTTGCCGCCGCATCCACCCGCCATTCCCCCGGGCTTGCTAGGGCCAGATCCTCCCGACGCAGCACCGCCCACCCCTCTTCCGACAGGGTAAAGGGATGCGTTTCAGCCGCGCCGCCGGGGGCGGTCAGCCGCAGGGAGCCGGATATAGTCTGCTGTTCAACGGTGTTGCCCCATTGATCCTCCGCCCGGAGTAGCACAGGCACCGGGCCCGGTGCCGTTAAACGGGGGGTGACAAGGCGCAGGGCAACGGGCGGGCCGGGCACCACATCAAGGGCGCAATCGCCAGGAACGGCAGCATATTTCTGGCTGCCAAGCGGGTCGATGAAAACGCGGAAGCGGAAGGATTTCTCGACAAACGTCTGCACCCGCGTGCCCGGCCCACCCTGCCGGCGGTCGCCCAGACGCACGATGATGCGGTCGCCGGGGTTCAGGTAACCGTCAATGACATCAATAATCACCGACTTTTGAAAAGGCCGTTCATGCCCTTTCTGGTCGAAGCGGACTTTCAGGGACTGCACCGTGGCCGGGCTTTGACCGGGCACCAGTTCCCCCGCCTGATATTCAGCAGAAACATAGTTCGCCGCCGTCGGGTTGCTGGTCTGGAACAGCGCCCAGTCCGAATAGAATTTGATGGCCAGTTTGATAGCGGCCCCATCAGCCAGCCCAGACCCGCCAACCTCATAAACCAACTGCACCTCTGTCCATTCCCCGGCCACCAGACGGCTGTGGGAACAGGATGTGTGCCCCAGGAAAGGGCGGGCGCGATTGCGCTCATACAGACCCAACGGCGCGATATGGCCCGGCTTGGCGGCGATGTCGGTCACGAATTTGTTCCTTCGGTCAGATGCCAGAGAACTGCCATTGCGCATGACGGGAAACGGCGATGCCGGCAGGTCGGAATGGGAGTAAACACACTTAATTTTGTGTTTATTCATAAGATCAACACCGAAATAACGATAATACATTACAATACAGGTTTGCAAGCCCCTTGAAACGCACCTGGCCGGGTGGCATCAAGGGCGCGGTTTCAGAATGGATAAGGGGTCGTCTGGTGGGTCTGGTGCGGGAAAATGCGACCGCGATGTATCGCCAGATCGCCCTGCGTCTGCGTGACGAAATTGCCGCCGGCTTTTACGAACCGTCGGGCCGGCTGCCTGGAGAAGCGGAGATCGGCCGCCGTTTCGCCGTCAGCCGTGTCACCGTGCGCATGGCGCTGGATCTGTTGGAAACGGAAGGTCTGATCCTGCGGCACAAGGGCAAGGGCACCTTCACCGCCGATAAGCGGATGCGCCACCCGCTGGATACGATGCGCAGCTTTCATGAATCCCTGAAGCTGCAGGGGCTGGACGCAACCATGCGCCATGTCCGCACCGACATGATCGCAACCCCACGTCTGTTACAAGATCAGTTCGGGCCCCTCTGTCTGATGGCAGAGCGGTTGCATATGGTGGATAACAGCCCGGTCGCCCTGGGCCGAAGCATCCTGCCGCCGGCCCTGGCCAGTTATGATTGGGCCGGCGGCCAAAGCACGCCCATCTATTCCATTCTTGAGACGGTGACAGGTAAGCCTGTCTGTGGCGCGGATATCGAGGTGAAGGCCACCGCTGCGGAAGGCAATATGGCGTCATTGCTGGAGGTTCGTCCCGGCACGCCGCTGCTGGTCATGGACCGCCGGTCCTATATCGCCGACCAGTCCATCGCCGTGCAGTCCACCTTTTATGTGCGACCGGAGCGGTATAGTTTCGTGCTGTCTCACCGTTGGGGTGGGTGAGATCTTCTCGGCAGGGGACCGATAGGCGGGAGATACCGGTCCGCTTCTCGCGCGGCGGTTCCAGCCTGACCGGAAGCTCAGCCACCATATTGGAAATCAATCATTCCCCGCCGCGACGCAAACAACCATGTCCCCCCTTGCTTCACGATCTCATCCGTGAAATGGCCCACCATGATGGGGGATGCTGCGATCTGGCTTTCCGGCGCGGCGGAATAGAGCGTGATGATGCTTCGTGCCTTCGCGGCGATCCCGCTTTCAATCGTGACCATGATGTTGGAGACGACATGCACGGTCTTGCGCGGTGGCCTTGCCTGGAAAGCCTGCAATATCGTCTCGCGGCCGGTCAGGATGTCGTCCGGTCGGCTGGGCCTTGCGAACGTGCCGTCTTCGGTAAACAGCCCGACCAGCCTGTCATACTCACCCGCATCATTCAGCGCCGAATAGAGGTTGATCAGGTTGGTGCATTCCTGGGTGATGCAGAGCTTCTCGATGGCACTGATTTCCATCTCATATTTCCTTTTGTCCGACATTCACCTGTCAATGTCCAAGCCAGGCCCGCAGGGCGGCCGCCACCTCCCGGCTGGCTTCGAATGGCGCCATATGGCCGCTGTCGGGAAAAACCACCAGCGTCGCACCGTCGATATGCTCCGCAATCAGTTGATGCTGGCCGAGCGGGCTCCACTCATCATGCTCACCGACACCGACCAGGGTGGGGCAGCGGATCTGGCCAAGCCCTGCGGCGGCGTCTGGCCGGTTGAGCAAGGCCTTCACCTGCGCTTCATAGATATCCGGGCTCATCCGCAGCACCATGTCCCGCAACGGCTCGACCATCGACGCCTGCGCCCGGTTGGCCGGTGCCAGCATGGGGGGCAGCCAGCGATCAGCCAGCGCGGCCATGCCCTGCGCATGGGCCAGATCGACCAACTTCTGGCGGCTTTCCGCCTCGCCTGGTTTGGCGGGATGCGTTCCGGTATCCAGAAGGGCCAGACGGTCGATCCTGTCGGGCGCGCGACGATGGATTTCCAGGGCCACCCGCGCCCCCATCGAATGTCCGGCCAGGGCGAATGTGGCGGGCGCAGTCTCCAGGACATGATCGGCCATGGCGCCGATACTGTCGAACCCCCTGAAATCAACGGCACGCACAGGGATTATGTCCGTCAGGTCCGGGATCAGCCGGGACCAGACGGTTTCATCACAGAGCAAGCCCGACAGCAGCAGAAGTTCGGTACGCACAGCATTATCCTCCAGGTCGTCATCGGCCAATCAGGTGTCAGCGATCACCCGCTCAGTTGCTGTTCCAGCCTGTGCAGGGTTTCGTAGCAAGGCAGGACCCTGGCCACACTGGCATTGGGCTCCCGCCCCTCCCGAATGGCGGCGATGAATTCGCGGTCCTGCAATTCAATGCCATTCATCGACACATCCACCTGCGACAGGTCGATATGCTCATCCCGCCCCGTGACCAGATCGTCATAGCGCGCGATGTAGGTGCCCTTGTCGCAGATGTAGCGGAAGAAACTTCCCAGCGGCCCGTCATTGTTAAAGGACAGGGACAGGGTGCAGATGGCCCCCGTCTCCGCCTTCAACTGGATCGACATGTCCATGGCGATGCCCAGGTCGGGATGGATCGGCCCCTGCACAAGATTGGCCTGGACGATGCGACCGGACTGATAGGCGAACAGGTCCACGGTATGGGCCGCATGGTGCCAGAGCAGATGGTCGGTCCAGCTTCGCGGTTCGCCCTTGGCATTCATGTTCTGACGGCGGAAGAAGTAGGTCTGCACATCCATCTGCTGTAACGACAAGTCACCCGATATGAAGCGCCGGTGCAGCCACTGGTGCGACGGGTTGAAACGCCTTGTATGGCCGACCATGCAGACCAGGCCCGTTTCCTGCTGTTTCCGCCACACCGCCTGGGCGTCGGCCCAATTATCGGCCAGCGGGATTTCCACCTGCACATGCTTGCCGGCATCCATGCAAGCCTTGGCCTGGGCGGCATGCATCTGGGTAGGGGTACACAGGATCACCGCATCCACGTCCGGACGGGCCAGCACCTCGCCCAGGTCGGTGCCGGCATGCGCGGCACCGTACGTGTCAGCAACAGCGCGGGCCTGATCCAAGCGACGGCTGATCACGGATGTCAGGGTCACACCTTGGATGGTCTTCAGCGCGTCCAGATGTTTTTCCCCGAAGGCGCCGGCGCCGACCAGGGCGATCCTCATCGAACAGGCTCCAGAACAAGGTGACCGACCGCCGTGTTGCTGGCTGGCACATGGTAATGGCGGTGAAGCTGCCGGACATCGGGCCCCAGCGCCCCGCGCATGATCAGCCACATCACCATCTCGATGCCTTCCGTTCCGGTTTCCCGCAGATATTCGATATGCGGGATGGCGCGCAGGCGCTGGCTGTCCTGGCTCATCATATCCAGGAATCGATTGTCCCAGGCGGCATTGATCAGGCCGGCGCGCGGGCCCTGCAACTGATGGCTCATGCCGCCGGTGCCCCAGATCTGAACCTTCAGATCGCCGGGAAAGCTCTCCACCGCGCGGCGGATGGCCTCGCCCAGCATCCAGCAGCGGTTCCCCGACGGCGGCGGATATGTCACCACATTGACCGCCAGCGGGATCACCTTCACCGGCCAGGCGTCGGGCTGCCCGAACAGCAGGCTGAGCGGCACGGTCAGGCCGTGATCGACATCCATCTCGTTGATGATGGTCATGTCGAATTCATCCAGGATACAGCTTTGCGCGATGTGCCACGCCAGATCCGGATGCCCTTGCACCGTGGGCACGGGACGCGGCCCCCAGCCTTCATCCGCCGGCTTGAAGCTCTCCGCACAGCCGATGGCGAAGGTCGGGATGATCTTCATGTCGAAGGCCGTGGCATGGTCGTTAAAGACCAGGATGACCACATCGGGCTTTTCGTCCCTGATCCAGTTTCTCGACCAGTCATAGCCGGCCAGCACAGGCTGCCAGTAAGGCTCCTGGGTCTTGCCCAGGTCGATGGCGGCGCCGATGGCCGGAACGTGGCTGGTGCCAACCCCCGCGGTGATGCGCGCCATGTCAGGTGCCCTCCTTGATGGACCGGACGCCGTCGGGCGAGCGGCCGCCAGCCAGCATCATGGTCTGGTATGTCTCCACGCTCATCCCGGTCATGGTGCTGACCGCGTGCAGGAAATTCTGCCCGTCGGTGGAGATGATCTTGGCCAAGAAATAGATATTGCCGCCCATATTGATCAGGCGGTTGTAATCGCGCGCCTGGATGGCGGCCTTATGGTCCGCGGTCAGGGGCCATTCATCCAGATAGGCCGCCTCATCCGCCTTCCAGCGCGCGCGGTTTTCCGGCTTGATCAGGCTCATGGCGAACTGGTTGATCCAATAACCCTGCCGCGCGCGGGCAACCGTAAAGACCGTTGTGCCGGGAATATCGTCGAACGCCGCCAGATAGGCGTGGATGTCCTCCCTGCTCTCATCCGCTGTCACAGCCCCCTCCCCTTCAGGAGAGCATCCAGGCGCGGAAAGACGCGGCGGGCATTGCCTTCATAGATCTGGTGTCGTTCCGCCTCCGTAATGTCCAGCGCCTCGATATAGCGCTTGGTATCGTCGAAAAAATGGCCGGTGGTGGGGTCAATGCCCCGAACCGCACCCACCATTTCGGAACCGAAAAGGATGTTGCGATTGTCGATGACCCTGGCCATCAGGTCGATGCCGGGCTGGTGGTAGACACAGGTGTCGAAGAACACGTTGCGCATCACATGCGTGTCCAGCGACGGCTTCTTCAGCATGTCCGCCAGCCCGCGATAGCGGCCCCAATGGAAGGGCACGGCCCCGCCGCCATGGGGGATGATGAAGCGCAGGGTCGGGAAATCCCGGAATAGATCGCCCTCGATCAATTGCATGAAGGCGATCGTATCGGCAGCGATATAAAAGGCACCCGTAGCATGCAGGCAGGCATTGCAGGACCCTGAAACATGGATCATGGCCGGCACATCCAGTTCCACCATCTTCTCATAGAGCGGGTACCAGTAGCGGTCGGTCAGGGCCGGGTGGCGGAAATGCCCGCCACCGGGATCGGGGTTCAGGTTGCAGCCGATGAAGCCCAGTTCGTTGACGCAGCGTTCCAGTTCGGCAATCGATGCCTCCAGCCCCGCGTCGGGCGATTGCGGCAGCATGCAGACACCGACAAAGCTGTCCGGGAACAGCTTTACCACCCGCGCGATCAGGTCGTTGCAGCGCCGTGACCATTCCAGGCTGACAGCCTGATCACCGACATGGTGCGCCATGGTGGAGGCACGCGGACTGAAGATGGTCAGGTCCGCCCCGCGTTCGCGGATCAGCCGAAGCTGGTTCTTCTCGATACTCTCGATGATCTCGGCATCGGAGATGTCGGGATAGGGCGGGGCCGGCTCCCCCTTGCGGAAGGCGGCCACCTGCGCCTCGCGCCACGCGGTATGGGCATCGGGGGCCGTGGTGTAATGGCCGTGGCAATCAATCACGAGCGTCATGTCATCTCCGTCCCGTCGCGGGTCAGAAGTCTCAGCTTAGTATCCAGCCCCGGCGGTGAACCGGCGGCGATGGACCCGATCCTGTGCTGGCGGGCGATGGTACCCCTGGTCATGGCGGGCTCAACGCCCAGATCCTCCAGGGTCTTGGCCACCTCCGCCATTTCGGCGGCGCGGCGCAGACCATGGACCAGCATGCGGTCCAGGTTGTAATCAGCGCGCGTTTGCCATTCCGGACCCAGCGAGGACAGGACCTCCGCCACCACGCCGGCCCGATCGGCAGCCAGCATCATTTCCGCGGTCAGGGCCTCAATGCCCTTCACCATCACCGACCGCACCATCTTGATGGCAGAGGCGCGGCCCACCGCGTCCCCCACGGCATCAACCCTGGTGAAACCGATGGCGGACAGGGCAGCAACAGCTTGGTCGGCATGGCGGCCACTGACCAGCAGCGGCACCGACAGGCGGGCCGGCTCCACCGGGGCCATCACCGCCACATCCACATAGCGGCCGCCCGCCGCCTCAATCACCGCCGCCGCCTGCTGCTTGGTGGCTGGGGCCACAGAGTTCATGTCGCACCAGAGCGTGCCGGGTGACATGAACGGGGCGCAGGCTTGCGCCGCCGACAAGGCCTGATCGGCGGTGACCAGAGACAGGATCAGCGTCCGGCCCGCCAGGGCAGCGGCGGCGCTGTCACAGCCTTGCACGCCGGCGCCATCATAATCGGCCCACTTGGCGGTGGCCGTATCCGGTCGCGTGGTCTTCACGTCGAAAGAAGCGGCGGCTTTCCAGGCGCCCGCCGTGGCGAAGGTGCGCCCCGCTTCGCCGAAGCCGATCAGGGCAAGGTGGGGTGTGGGATCGATCTGCATGGCCCAACCCTGACGACAAGCCCGCGGCAAGGCCAATCAGTTCGCACCGCCAGCTATAAGTTTTAGCTAATGACCTTGCCCATACTGTTGGCGATGGCAACCAGCGCCGCGATGAAATCGGCCTGGACCGGCGTCGGGCGCCAACCGGCGCGGGTGGTGATGCCGATGGTCCGGTGCAGGTCGCCGGGCGCCGGTCCCAGTTGGGCCACCACACCCGCCTGCAGCTCCACCACGAACTGGTCGGGCGACAGCAGGGTCAGGAAATCACCATTCCGGATCAATTCACGTACCGTCAGCGCCGATCCACATTCGATGGGCACAACCGGCACAGGCAGACCGGCGGCGCGGAACATCGTCTCCCACTGCGCCCGTAACGGCGTGCCGGTCGATGGCACCACCCAGGGATAATCGCCCAGACGCGCCCAGGGATCGGTTTGTGCCAGGATGGGATGGTCGGGCCGGGCAAAGATTGCGGGCCGATCGCCGAACAGGGCGCGTTGATCCACATCGACCGGCGGGTGATCCAGGCGCAGCGCACCGATCAACAAATCCAGATCGCCATCGCGCAACGGCTCGATCAGTTCGGCATGCGACCCTTCGACGATGGTGACGGTGATGTCGGGATGGGCGCGGTGAAAGGCGGCAATGGCACCCGGCAGCAGCCGGGCGCGCGACAAAGGCATGGCGCCGATGGCCACCCGCCCCACCTCCACCCCGTCAAGCGCCTGCAATTCCGTCAGCGCCGCCATCAGTTCCGCCCGCGCCAGCCGGAAGGCGCGCAGGGTCCGGTGCCCGGCCTCCGTCAGGGCGATGCCGCGCCCCCGCCGCTCTGTCATCTTACGGCGCAGCGCCAGCGACAGATCCTTTACCGCCCGGTGCAGGGTGGGCTGCGACAGGCCACCCGCCTGCCCCGCCTCCGCCAGGCTGCCGGCGCTCCCCACCAGGATCAGGGCGCGGACCTGCGCCATGGTCACGCGCGGGGAGGCGATATGGCCCAGCGCCGCCTCCAGCCGTGGCAGCAACAGATGCGCCGCTTCCGTCATTTCCATGCCGTCGGCCCGCCGGTCGAACAAGGGCCGGCCCAGTTCACGCTCCAGCCGGGCAAGCCCTTGCGTCACCGCCGGCTGGGTCAGGGCCACGGCCTGGGCGGCGGCACTGATGCTGCCGCGCCGCATCACTTCCAGTGCTGCGCGCAGGTGGCGGAGATTGAGATTCCAGATGGTCATCGCATCATGATTAGCAAAAACTTATGGCACCGACCTGCTTCTGAATTGCCCTGGATGGCACCCGCGGTCAAGACAGTCTGATCGATTTCGCAGGAGAAGTGCCATGTCCGGTATCGTCGTCCAGAATATCCAGCGGGCCGAGGCGTCCGTCATTGACGGGCTGGCCCGGTGCGGGGTGGCAACGGTGCATGAGGCGCAGGGCCGTACCGGTCTGCTGGCCAGCCATATGCGCCCCATCTATGCCGGCGCGCGCATCGCCGGATCGGCCGTCACCATCTCCGCCCCGCCCGGCGATAACTGGATGGTGCATGTGGCGATTGAGCAGATCAAACCGGGCGACATCCTGGTGCTAGCCCCGAACAGCCCCTGTGAGGATGGCTATTTCGGTGACCTGCTGGCCACTTCGGCCCTGGCGCGCGGGTGTCGCGGGCTGATCATTGATGCCGGCGTGCGCGATGTCCGCGACCTGACGGAAATGAAATTCCCGGTCTGGTCCAAGGCCGTGTTCGCGCAGGGCACGGTGAAGGCCACACTGGGGTCAGTGAATGTGCCCATCGTCTGTGCTGGCGCGGCCATCCAGGCCGGCGATGTCATCGTCGCCGATGATGACGGTGTCTGCGTTGTCCCCCGCGCCCAGGCAGCCGCTGTCCTGGAAAAGGCGAAAGCACGCGAGGCCGCCGAGGGGGCAAAGCGTACCCGGCTGGGGGCCGGTGAACTGGGCCTGGATATCTATGACATGCGGGGCAAGCTGGCGGCGATGGGACTGAAATATGTCTGACGGAACGGAACAGGACGGCATCCGCTGCATGTGGATGCGCGGCGGCACCTCCAAGGGTGGTTATTTCCTGAAACAGGACCTGCCGGCCGATAGCGCCCAGCGCGACGCATTGCTGCTGGCGATCATGGGATCACCGGATGCGCGGCAGATCGACGGCATGGGCGGGGCCGACCCGCTGACCAGCAAGGTCGCGGTCGTCAGCCGGTCGCAACGGCAGGATATCGACGTGGATTACCTGTTCCTGCAGGTTTTCGTCGATCAGGCCATCGTCACCGATGCCCAGAATTGCGGGAACATCCTGGCCGGTGTCGGGCCGTTTGCCATCGAACGCGGCCTGGTTGCCGCAACGGGTGACGAGACGCCGGTGCGTATCTTCATGGAAAATACCGGGCAGGTGGCGATTGCCACGGTTGCGACGCCGGGCGGCAAAGTCACCTATCAGGGGGATGCGCGCATCGATGGCGTGCCCGGCAGCCACGCGCCCGTGCCGGTGGAGTTCCGCGACACGGCCGGTTCCTCCTGCGGCGCCCTGCTGCCCAGCGGCAATGCCCGTGATGTGATCGACGGGGTGGCCGTCACCCTGATCGACAATGGCATGCCGTGCATCGTGATGAAGGCGGCCGATGTCGGCATCACCGGGTATGAGGATCGCGAGACGCTGGACGCCGACAAAGCGCTGAAGGCGCGGATCGAGGCCATCCGCCTGAAGGCCGGCCCCTTGATGAATCTGGGCGATGTGGCGGCCCAGTCGGTGCCCAAGATCATGCTGGTGGCCTCGCCGCGCAACGGGGGAGCCATCTGCGTGCGCAGCTTCATCCCCCAGCGCGCCCATGCCACCATCGGTGTGCTGGGCGCGGTCAGCGTCGCCACGGCCTGTCTGGTACCGGGATCACCCGCCGCCGAGGTGGCAATACTGCCGCCAGGGCCGCGCAAGACCCTCTCGGTGGAACACCCGACGGGGGAGATGAGCTGCGTGCTGGAACTGGATGAAGCCGGGGCGGTGCGCACGGCGGCATTGCTGCGCACCGCGCGTAAGCTGATGGACGGAATGGTGTTTCCCTGAGCAGAAAATGCCCGAAGCGGGTCAGTTTTCGCCCATAAGGCTCATTGCCAGCCCCAATGTCCGGTGCCACGCTCCCTCGTCGGTAATAAAGGGGAGGGCAAAAAATTCAGCCCTCCCCCTTCCCTCACGGGCTGATTTCCGGCAATACCCGGCCCCCGGCCATGACTGGCTTTGCTTCGATCAGGATGAAGGCAATGCGGCAGATCTGGGTAGAGGACGGGTTGCGCCAGAGATGGTTGGTGGCCCGCTGCACCACAATGTCCCCGGCCGAAAGCGGCGTGACGGACCCGTCATCCAGCTCCAGCTCCAGCACCCCCGACAGGACGATACCATAATCGATGGACCAGGATCGGTGCAGCGGGGATGCCTTGCCGGGAAGCATATCCACGATGCGGATCACTGATCCGCCGTGAAGGGTCTTGCCTGCCGGCAGCATGCCATCCGTCCCGTCATTCAGGTCGGCTGGCACCGTCGGCGTAGCCCAGACGAGTTGAAAAGCCGCATCGCCACTGTCGATCAGGCTGGGGGTCAGCGTGTCAACGGCACGGATGATGGACAGGCCCTGATCATCATGATCGGTGACGATGCGGCGGAAAGAAGGGGTCATACAGGGCTCCAGCGTGAACGGAACAACAGTGACAGCGACAGCAGACCCACCACCAAGGACGCCGCCGCGATGATCGGGAAGGCATTGATGGTGCCACCCGTCGCCCCTGCCAGGGCCGGCACGACGAGGGCGGACATGAACTGTCCGATGGCAAAACTGGATTGCCACAGGCCCATGCCCCGGCCCCGCACCTCAAATGCCAGCGTGGACATGGCCCAGGTCAGCAGCGTGGGCAGCAACAGGCCCGCCGCCATCTGCCCAATGAAGGCACCCACGACAAACCATGCCGTATCCGGTGCATGGGCCATGATGATGAACGCGGTCGCCATCAGCGCAAATTCCAGGCCCAGCAGCAGACGCACATCACGCCTGGCCACTGTCCAGAAAATCAGGCTTCCTACCGGCGTGCCGATGCTGGCCATTGCGGAGAACAGGCCGATACGGGCCGGGTCGGTAACACCAAAATCGGGCAACACCGTACTGACATTGATCTGGATCGTATAGAACAGGATGGCCGCCAGGATGGTGGTGACCGATGTCAGCGCCACATGCCGCCCCGGCAGGGCCGACCAGCCCGGCACCTGCCGCAGCACCCGTGGCGGCTCCCGCACCAGCAGGAATACCGCCAGTGCCATGGGCCAGATCAGCCCATAGATCAGGAAGGGCGCCTGCCATCCCTGCCGCCCCAGCAAACCACCCAGCGCCAGGAACAGCAGGGCGGAAATCGATGCCACCGCCGTCTGGGAGGCCAACCAGCGTTCCCGCGCTCGACCGGAGAACAGATCGCCGACCAGCGTGGTACATAATGTCATGATCAGCGCTTCACAGATCCCCACCAGCGCGCGGCTGACGAGTATCTGATAAATATCCGACAGGATCACGGGCGCCATGCCGGCCAGTCCATAGACCAGCATGGCCCCGATCAACAGCCGCCGCCGCCCCAGCCGGTCGCCCAGCAGCCCCGCCAAGGGAGAGAACAGGGCGATGCACAGGCCCGGCAGGGTCAGCAGTATCGGCACCAGGAATTCCACCCCCGGCACATCGGCAAAGGCCTGCATCATCTGCGGCGCCACCGGCACCAGCAGCAGGATGCCCATCACGGCGGAGGTGGGGGGCAGCAGCAACGCCAACCCCTGGGCAAAGCCCGCTTTTACACCCTGTTCCATCACCATCCCCCGATCAGAAGCTGACGGAACCGCGCAGCCCGTAGGTGCGGGGCGGACGCAGGCCGTTATAGACGACGTTCAGGATGGGGCGGCTGACCGATGTGGAATAAACATCCTTGTCCGTCAGGTTGTTGACATAGCCCGTCACGGACCAGCCCTGCGCCGGCGCCTCCAGCGTCAGCCATACATCCGACGACATGTAGCCGCCCTGATGCTGTTCGGGGCGATAATCAATGGACAGGAACCGCCCGCTTTCGATGCGGCTGCGCGCGCCGAAGACCAGGTCGTGATCAGCGGACAGTTCAAACGTATGGCTATAGCTGAGGTTCAGCGACCATTTCGGCGCATTCACCGCCGACTTGCCCGAACAATCAACCGTGAACAGCCGGGCCGGTGCTGCCACCGGCAGGGACGTATTCGGCGTTACGGCACAGCCGCTGGGCAAGGGTGTGCCACCAGCCGAGATGGCGGTATAGACAAAGCTCTTATACTTGCTGTCCATATATTGAAGATTGATGCCGATCTCGTCATTCTGCGTCGCCAGGAACTGCGCCTCGACCTCCATGCCATACATGCGGGCCTGGCCGACATTGGCGGTTACCGAGGCCTGGCCATAAACACCGGGGCTTACCTCGACAGGGCCGATATAGCCGATCTGCTGGTCCTTATAATCCCACCAGAACGCTTCGGCGTTCAGTTGCAGGCGGTTACCCAGGAACCGGTTCTTGGACCCGATCGTGTAGGCCGTCAGCTTTTCCGGATCGAAGCTGTTCTTGCCCACCGCCGGATAGAAACCACCCGCCTTGAAGCCTGTGGCGACATTGGCGTACAGCAGCGATTGCGGGCCGGCATCAAACTCGACCCCACCCTTCCAGGTCACGCTCTCGAAATTCTCATCCCCCGTCGCCGTCAAGAAAGGCGGGTTGGGGTTGGAAACACTGCTCTGGCGCACCGGCGTCGATTGTTCCTTGTTTTCATGCGTATAGCGGATGCCGCCCACCAGTCGGAATTCCGGCGTCAGGTCATAGGTGCCCTGGCCGAACACGGCCTTGCTGGTGGTATCCTGGTGGGGCATGAAGGTGGTGGTGGACAACCCGCCCTGGAAGAAGCTGTTCAACGCATCCACCTTGTCCCGGAACAGGAAGCCGCCCAGTACATACCGGAACGCGCTGTCCTCGGCCGAGGCAAACCGGACCTCCAGGGAACTTTGCTTGGAGGTTTCCTTCATATCGCCCTGGAAACCGACACTGTAGAAGCGGAAATCAGGTCGGCTGTCACGATAGGCTGGCAGCACGGTCAGCGTGCCGGCATCGAAAGTGTAATCCAGCGTCGCGGAGACGCCCCAGAAGGTATTGTCGTTGAAACCATCCTTCTGCGGCGGCACCACCAGACCGGGATTGATCAGGCCGGGAAAGCGCAGCCGCAATTCCGCGATGCTGGCCGCCTCCGACCCGCCGATCCGGTCCTTCACGGCGGGTGCCGTCGGGCTCAGGCTACCGGGCACCAGCACGCCGCCCACACCCTTACCGCCCTGGTGAAAATAATCGCCCATCACCAGCAGGCTCATCCGGTCATTCGGCTCCCACAGCAGGGAGGCGCGGGCCGCCTCCCCCTTTTCGTCGTCGTACCCGTCGGAAAGATAGCCATCGCGGTCCAGCACCTGCCCGGCGATGCGCAGGGCCAGCGTCTCGGAAACCGGGGTGTTGATGACGGCATTGCCCTTGCGCAGATTATAGTTGCCAATTTCCACCCCCACCTCGCCGCTGGTATGCGACAGGTCGGGACGGTTGGGCAGCACATTGATGGCGCCGCCGGTGGCATTGCGGCCATAAAGCGTGCCCTGCGGCCCCTTCAGCACTTCCACCCGCGCCAGATCGAACAGCGCGCCGATGGGGGCCGTGGGACGACCGATATAGACGCCGCCATAATTGAAGGCGATGGCATTTTCAGAAAAGGAGTTCGGCCCCAGCGTGCCTACCCCGCGCAGATAAAAGCCCGTATTGGACCCGCCGCCCGGCTGCACCACCAGCGCCGGCACCAGCTTGGTCAGGCCGATCGTGTCGGTGACGCCGGCATTGACCAGATCGTCGGTGGAAATCGCGGTGACGGCGATTGCGACCTTCTGCAGGTTCTCCGTCCGGCGCTGTGCGGTGACGACGATCTCTTCCAGCCCCAGCTCTCCGGTATCCTGGGCGATTGCTGCCGGTGCTGCACCGGCCAGCAGGGCGGTTGAAAGCAACAGGGCCTTATATGCACGCATATTTCGTCTCCTCCTGGGGCCGCCCCGCCATTGGACAAAGCAGGGCTGTTTCCGGACGTGATGCCGGATTGTTTTCGTTGCAGCCGGTGGGGATCAGCGGGCAATTATGGCCGGGTGCCAGCAAGCGGGGAACAGCCCCAGCCTTGCAGCCTTTGGTCATGGATTGCCCATCGGGGGGCCAAGGGCCGCCCGTATCTCCGGGTACATACCGGTCATCCTCCCCGCCGCCGGCCTTTGTTGGCCGGTCTGGTCATTTGCAGGGAAAACCATATCAGCGGGCGTAACATCGGCGTAATCGTATTTACCGATCCGATCTATCAGTCGAGGCGATGGATGACACAGCATTCTCACGCATTTTCGCTATTATCTGCGATACAGGCCGTCCGCTGATCAGCTTCTTGTTCTGATAAACGCGCCAGGATGGGCCGATTGCGCGGTTACGCGCCCATTCTCATAAATCCTGTTCCGCCACACATTCCCGCAGCAATTGGCGGAACCAGAGCAGGGCCGGGTCGCGCTGGAAATGCCGGTGCCACTGGATCATTTCCGTCAAAATCGGAAATTCGATCGGTAACGGCAATATGCGCAGCGGCAGGCGCTGGACATATTGCTTTGCCAGCCGGGCATGCATGGTGGCCAACAGGTCGGTACCCACCAGCATGGCCGGCACTGTGGTGAAATCCGGCACGAAGACCGCCGCCTTGCGGGCATAGCCGAAGCGCTCCATGAACCATTGGTCGAAAGACGGGGAGCGTTTCATGCCGAACCGCACCTGCACATGGTCCATCGCCATATATTGCTCGAAGCTGATCGCCTCGCCCACCTGCCGGTTGCCATCCCAGGCAACAACGACATGTTCGTCGGTGAACAGCTTCTCCTTCGGATGGTCAGGATGGGTGAAATTGTCCGGCGTCACCAAAAAATCCACCTGCCCGCGCCCCAGCCGGTCCAGAACCATGTCATCCATGAAATCAATCTCCACCCGGATGCCGGGCGCCAGGGCGTGGGCCTTGGCGATGGTACGGGCCAGCAGCACCTCCGTCACATAATCGGACGCGTGCAGCCGGATGACGCGGGTAGCGCTGGCCGGATCGAAACTGGGTTTCGCTTCGATGGTGGACTGAATTTGCATCAGGATGTCCCGCACCGGTTCCGCCAGGCTTTCGGCCAGCGGCGTGGGCACCATGGCGCGGCCGATCTGGGACAACAGATCATCATCAAAAAATTCGCGCAGCCGGGCCAGATTGCCCGATACGGCTGACTGGCTGAGGTTCAGCCGGTTGGCCGCGCGCGACACACTGCGTTCTTCCAGCAGCACATCCAGTACCACCAGCAGGTTCAGGTCCAGTTTCTGGAACCGCATTATTTATCCTCCCATCCATCGGTCATGCCGATAGTTTGGTTTAGTAAATACGATTTCAGTGATGGACGTACAGCCCCTATCGTCATCCCATCGCCTCCCCCCTGCCAAGGACAGCCCATGGACGTGACCGATTATGGCCGCCTGTTCGACCTGTCCGGTCGTCAAGCCCTGGTCACAGGCGGACAGCGCGGGCTGGGTTTGGCCATTGCCACGGCTTTGGCCAGCCATGGCGCCACGGTCTGGATTTGCAGTGAGGATGGACCAGGATGCCAAACAGCAGCAGCGGACTTGCAGGCACAGGGAATGGCTGTGCATGCCATTGCTTGCGATGTCACGGATCGCGCAGGGCTGGCCGGCCTGGTGGATCGGATAACGGCGACCGGGCCGCTGGATATCCTGGTCTGCAATGCCGGCGTGGCGCCCCATGCCGGCCCCATCACGACGGCCAGTGACGCTGACTGGCAGGCGACAATGACGATCAATCTGCAAAGCGTGCTGTGGCTGGCCGGCCTGGTCCTGCCCGGCATGGCGACGACCGGTGGCGGCAGCATGATCATCATGTCCTCCATCGCCGGCCTGCGGGGGAATAAGGCGCTGGGCCTCTATGCCCTGTCCAAGGCTGCCAATGCCCAGTTGGCGCGCAATCTGGCCGTGGAGTGGGGGCCGTCCAACATCCGGGTCAATGCCATCTCCCCCGGTTTCATCCGCACCGATCTGGCGCGCGACCTGCTGGCAAACAAAACCTTCATGGAACGGCGCATGGCCATGACACCCCTGCGCCGACCGGGTGAAGTGACGGAGGTGGCGGGGGTAGCGGTGATGCTGGCCAGTGCGGCCGGCGGCTTCATCACCGGGCAAAATATCGTCGTGGATGGCGGCACGCTGATCACCGACGGCAATTGAAAAATCTGGGGAAACGCCATGCATATTCTGATCACCGGTGCCGGCGGTTTCGTCGGCGCCGCCCTTGTCAGCCGTTTGCTGGCCGGTGCGGGGCCCGCCTTCACCCGCCTGACCTTGGTGGACCGGCAGTTCAGCGCCCTGCCCGATGATCCGCGCGTGACCGCCCTGGCCGGTGACATTGCTGATACCGGCATCTGGGCCGATGCACTGGCCAATGGCGGGGCCGATCTGGTTTTCCATCTGGCCTCCGTGCCCGGCGGGCTGGCGGAGCGGGATTTCGATCTGGGCATGGCGGCTAATCTGGGCGGCACGCTGGGGCTGCTGGATGCGCTGCGCCGGCAGCAAAGCCCGGCCCGGCTGGTCTTTGCCAGTTCGGTCGCCGTTTATGGCGACCCGCTGCCCGATCAGGTGGATGATGCCACGCCCGCCCGGCCCGGCCTGTCCTATGGGATGCAGAAGCTGGTCGGCGAGCTGCTGGTGACGGATTACAGCCGGCGCGGCTTCATTGATGGCAGCAGCCTGCGCCTGCCCGGCATCGTCGCCCGCCCCCCTGCCCCATCGGGCCTGATCTCCGCCTTCATGAGCGAGGTGATGTGGGCGGCACGCGACCATCGCCCGGTGTGCTTGCCCGTCTCCGAACAGGGTGTGTGCTGGTGGATGTCGGTTAAGGCTTCCGTGGATGCGCTGCTGCACGCCGCCGCCCTGCCCGGCCAGGGCCGCGTCTGGCTGCCGCCGGTGCTGCGCCTGACCTTAGGCGAACTGGTGGCAGCCCTGACCGACCGGTTCGGCGCCTTTGATGTGACCTATGCCCCCGACCCGGTGGTGGAGGCCAAATTCGCCCGCCAGCCGCCCCTGATCGCCACCGCCGCCCGTGCGGCGGGGTTCCGCGATGATGGCGACGTGGCGGGGCTGATCACGGCGGCGGTGGGGTGATGGGGGGAGAAGAATTTACAATATCCCAACCCTTTCCCGTTATCCCGGCGCAAACCCATAGGTACTAAGTTAACCTCTCGCACTGAAGTGCTTTCCCCGCGAAAGCGGGGATCCAGGGGCCAAGGGCGCTCAAGCGTGGTTCTTGTGGCCCCTGGACCCCCGCTTTCGCGGGGGAGGCAGGGAAGGTGCGAACCCTTAACTTCGCGCCTATGGGCTTGTCACTGGGATGATGGGGTGATTGGTGCCCCCGATCAATCCGGCATGATGGCCACGGCGCGGGTCCAGCCAGCGCTGGCCGCCCGTACCTTCACCGGGAAGCAGGCGACGGTGAAGCCGTGCGGCGGCAGGCTTTCCAGGTTGGTCAGCTTTTCCATGTGGCAATAGCCGACATCCTTACCGACATAATGGCCTTCCCAGATCAGCGACGCATCGCCGGTTTCCTTGAACTTGGCCGCCGTAAAGGGGAAGGGTGCATCCCAGCTCCAGCCATCAATCCCGGTGACGCGCACGCCGCGCTCCACCAGATACAGCGTCGCTTCCCGTCCCATGCCGCAGCCCTTGGCCAGGAAATTCGGCTGGCCATAGGCGGCACCGGCCGCCGTGTTCACCAGCACGATATCCAGCGGTTGCAGCACATGGCCGATGCGGGCCAGTTCGGCCTCCACCTCTGCCGCCGTGACGACATGGCCGTCGGGCAGGTGGCGGAAATCCAGCTTCACACCGGGGCGGAAACACCAGTCCAGCGGTACCTCATCGATGGTGATGGCGCGTTTGCCGCCATCCATCGTGGAATGGTAATGCCAGGGCGCATCCATATGGGTGCCGTTATGGGTGGTCAGTTCCACCCATTCCGCCGCCGGGCCTTCACCATCGGGCAGCTGGTCGACCGTCAGGCCGGGGAACATCTGGCAATATTCCGCCGCCCCTTCGGCATGGCTGGCATAGCGGATCTTCGGCCGCATGAAAGGCGGGTCCGCCGGCACGTCATTTTCCAGATGCACGGAAAGATCGATGATACGGGGCACGGGTTTCACCTTGGTTTGATGATGGCGACAGACAGCGGGCCTGGCGGGTGGGTCTGGCAGGCCAGCCGGATGGCAGGGTCGGTGATGGCAAGCTGGCGCCGCAACTGCGCCTCCCGCTCCCCCATCGGGCCGGGATCGCCATCCACCACCCGCACCCTGCAGGTACCACAAATACAACCACCCCCGCACAGCGCCGTGATGCTGTCACGACCGGCGGGAGCGATGGCCTGGAGCAAATTCTGGCCGGGGGCCAGGGCCAGGGTTTGCGGCGGGCCGGTTTCGGAGAGGATGGTCAGGCTGGGCATGGGGGCTTCCATGGCCGGGTTTGCGGTGTGACCATGCAAAGCGCCGCGGGCACAACATCTCCCCCAATTTCTACCTGCCTTCCCCGCGCAAGCGGGGATCCAGGGGCCATAAGAACCAACGCTTCAGCGCCCTTGGCCCCTGGACCCCCGCTCATCAAGGGGGAGGCAACGCAGTGATGGGGAAGGATGGAGTGCCCACGCCAACCACGCAGGGTAAGGGAAAAAGGGGGTAAGGGCGGCCCCCCTTACCCCAGCCGTCCCCCCAGCGTGTCGGCGAACCAGTCGGCGATGTAGTCACGGCCGAACGACATATTGTCCGCGCCGACATGCTCCACCCCGCCTTCACGCTCGGTGAAGATTTTCAGCTCACGCCGGGGGGAATTCACCAGCTGGTCATAGGTCTGGTGGGCGTAATCAAGCGCGATCTGCCGGTCCTTGGCGCCATGGGTCACCAGGAACGGCACCTTGATCCGGTCCAGCACGCCATTCAGATGCATCCCTTCCGCCTTGGCGAGGAAATCATCCATATCCTGGGCGCCAAACACCCAGCGCACATGGCCCCAATAATGCGGCACCGGGTTTTCGCCTTCCCGCTTCAGGCGCTTTTGCTGCACTTCGCGCCAATCATGGTTGGCACCCCAGACGGCGCCGCTGGCAAAGCGCGGTTCAAACGCCACGGCGCGCGGGGTGAAATAGCCCCCCAGCGAAATGCCGACCATGCCGATCCTGTCGGCAATCACATCGGGCCGGGCGGCCAGATAATCGAACACGGGCGTGGCCCAGCGTTCGGTTTCATGCGTGGCGTACAGGTTGTTGGCGCGCAGCGCTTCGCCGGTGCCCGGCTGGTCGATGCAGAGCGTGGAAATGCCGCGCTTGGCCAGCGCGTGCGGCAGCCAGGACCAGAACAGCAGCTCCTTGCAGCTGTCCAGACCATTGACATACAGCACGCAGGGGGCCGGGCCCTCCACGCCTTCGGCGTGCGTGAACAAGGCCGGGATGAAGCTGTCGCCAAAGGGGATTTCCACCCGGGTGCAGTTTTCCCGCGCCAAGCCTGTGCCTTTACGGAAGGCGTTCTGGCCCTTGGCAAAGGTCTCCGCCCGGCCGGGATGGCCATGGCCCTGCATCCGCTCGGCGGTGATGTAATAGAGCGAGGCGCGTTGCAGCTTGGCCCCGGCAGAAAAGGCGCGGCCCCGCGCCTCGTCTTCTTCCGCCAGCCCGACCAGCTTGTCGGCCATGGCAACCCATTGCGCCAGGAAAGCACCGGTGCCGGCATCCTCACCACGCGCCGCCGCGTCCAGCAGCGGGCGGCACATATCCTCAATCTCCCCGATGCGGCCACCGCTTTCCAGCGCGATATTGACCGAGAGATTCCAGATGTAATTATTGGGGAAATACTGGAACAACGCCATGGCTCAGACCTCCACCGCCTGGAACAGGCCGGCATCCGGGGCCGGGTGCGGCATGGTCTGCGGGCCACCGCTGCCGGCCCCCCACTGGTCCATCACATCCGGGCTGGGCACATGCACGGTGGCGACCCAGGTCGCCTCATCCACCCGTTCCAGCTCGGCGGTATATTCCACGGCAAAACCGGCCGGGGTGGTGAAATAGCTGAAGGTGTTGTTGCCGGCCGTGTGGCGACCGGGGCCCCAGCGCAGATCCACTTGCTTGCGCTTCAGCTTGCCGACGCCGCGCATCATGGCATCCATATCGGCCATGTCATAGGCAACATGGTTCAGGCAGGGCGGGCCGGGCAGGATGGCGATGCGGTGGTGCCATTCATTGCAGCGCAGGAAGCACATGAAATCGCCCAGCCAGTCCGACACGCGGAAGCCCAGCACATCACAGAAGAAAGCCACCATGCCCTTGTGATCGGGCGAATGCAGCACGATGTGGCTGATCTTTTCCGGCAGCGCTTCCTTGGCAGCGACGGGCCGCGACGGCCCCCGCTCCACCCCGGCAGACACTTCGAACGTCATGCCATCCTTGCCGAAGAAGCGGAAACCATAGCCGCCGCCGAAGGAGGTCAGCGCGCGCGGGGCAAAGATGATGCGGCAACCAGCGGCGACCACCTTGTCATGCAGCGCGTCCACATCGGCGTTGCTGTCAGCGGCCAGCGCGATCACATCGATGCGGGCGACATCCGCCGGGCGCAGCCGCACCACATACAGTTCCGGATGGCCTTCGGTGGCGAAATAGACCAGGCCATCCTTATCCGCCACTTCACGCAGGCCCCACTTATCCCGGTAAAAAGCGCGCTCAGCCTCAAGATCGGTAACGGCATAGCCAACATAGCGGATATCAGTAACGCGGGTCATGGGAGCACTCCCTTGGATTCTCTGCCGTCTGTCTCAGCGGCCGGATTTCACGATTTCCTGATCAATGGCGCCGAAGACGCTTTGCCCGTCTTTCAGCACCTCCATGCGCACCCGGTCGCCGAAGCGGATGAAACCGGTGCGGGCAGTCCCTTCATCAACGATTTCAATGCCCCGCCGCTCAGCAATGCAGCTTGACCCGACCTCGCGGAAATTCTCGTTCGACACGGTGCCGGAACCGACAATGGTGCCGGCGCACAGGCTGCGGGTGCGGGCGGCATGCGCAATCAGTTCGCCAAAGCAGAAGCCCATGGCCCCGCCATTGGCCGCCCCGAAACGCTGGCCATTCCAATCCACCAGCAAATCCAGATGCACGCGGCCATCCTTCCAGGCGTCGCCCAGTTCATCCGGGGTGACGGCGATGGGGGCGGCGGAACAGGCAGGCTTGGCCTGCACCCAGCCAAAGCCGGTCAGCATTTCCGGCCGGGCCAGGGTGCGCAGCGACCAGTCATTGACCAGCAGCACCAGCCGGATCAGCCCGCGCGCTGTGGCCGCATCGGTGCCCATCGGCACATCGTCGGTGATGACGGCATATTCGCCCTCGAAATCAATACCATCTGCCTCGCTGGGCAGCTTCACCGGCGCGGCGGGGGCGATGAACTGGTGCGACATGCCCTGATACATCAGCGGCTTATCATGCGGCTGCGGGTTGGTGATGTTGAACACCTTGGCCATCAATTCCCCATGGGCATGGAAGGCCGACCCATCCAGCCACTGCCAGGCGCGCGGCAGCGGGGCCAGCGCCTGGGCCGGATCAAAGGGGAAACTGTTGGGTGCGGTGCCGGCATTCAGCGCATCCGACAGGGAAGCCAGCCGGGGGGCGGCATCAGCCCAATGGTCGAGTGCCTGTTGCAGCGTGTCGGCAATGCCATCAGCCAGCACGGCACGCGACAGATCGCGGGAAATCAGGGCCAGCCTGCCGTCACGTCCGCCGCGGTCAAGAGTTGCCAGCTTCATGTTTCCGTCCCCACATCATTGAAAAAAGTTCCCGCCTTCAGGCGGCTGCCCCAGGTATAGGCATGGGCGACTGCCGGGTTTAAGCCGGCAATGCCGATGCTATCTATCGGCGCAGGTGATGGATGCGGCCTGTCCCCTCACCCAACCGACAGCAAGACCGGCAGGTCGGCGCTGTTCCAGCCCAACAGCACCTGATGGGGGCCGGCAGCGCGCTGCCAAGCGCCGGCCTGTTCATCCCAATGCTGGAAAGCGCGCGGCGGCAGGGTGAAGCGGGCCACCTGTTCCGACCCGGTCGCGATGGTCAGGGACGCAAAGCCCCGCAGGTGGCGGATACCATCCGGCCCGGCCACATAAAGCTGCGGCACGGCCTTGCCGGCGCGGTCGGACAGGTTGCGCAGCGTCACCGTTACATCCGCCCCGCCCTCGGCGGTTGGCGTCAGGCGCGCATCGGACAGGGCGAACCGGGCATAGCCGAAACCAGCACCGAACGGGTAAAGCGGCGCGGTGCCTGCCGCTTGCATCCCCTTGTACCCGATCAGATGGCCCTCACGGTAAGGCAGGTCGCCGTTGGCATCCGGGGTCAGGCCGAAGGCGGGATAATCGGCGTCAGTGGCGGCGATGCTGACCGGCAGGCGGCCACCGGGTTCGCGCTCGCCGGCCAGCACCTGGGCCAGGGCGGGGCCATATTGCTCACCGGGGAACCAGGTGATCAGCAGGCCGCGCACCTGATCCTGCCAAGCAATATCAAAGGCATGGGCGACATTGCAGATGGCCACCAGATTGGCATTCACATGCCGCACCCGGCGCAGCAGTTCCAACTGCGCATCGGGCAGGCGGGTGCCCTGGCGGTCCTTGCTTTCCACCCCGGAATCCGCCGTCTCCCCCAGCATCAGCAGCACCAGATCGGCCTGGGCCGCCAGGGCCACCGCGCGGTCCAGCATGTCCGCCGGGCGGTCGGGACCGCGCATCCCGTACCACAGACCCTGGGCGCGGGCTGGCGTATAGGCCAGTTCGAACCGCAGCAGCACGGGCTTGCCGGCCTGCATTTCCACCAGCACGCTTTCGCTGTCGCCGCCCTTCAGGATGCCCATCAGGTCGGACGGGGAAACCGGCCCGCCGCCCTGGAAGGTCGGCTTGCCATCGACATACAGCGTGACGGCCCCCGTACCACCGATATGCACACGGTGCGGCCCGTCGCGTTCCGGGGTGAACCAGCCGGTGGCGCGGATGCGGCCCGCCTGTTTCAGCGCATCGGTGCCGGGCATCCCGACAAACCAGGTCAGCGAATTGGTATCGCGGGTTTCGGCATGAAGCGGCTCGCTCTCCCCCTCATGCCCGGCCAGCCATTCCACCGTCAGGCCGCGCGTCGCCCCGTCGCCCAGATCGCGGGCGGGGCGGGCGGAAAGCGGCGGCAGGCGATATTCCGGCTCCACACCCTGTTCATAGCCCACCTCGAACCGGTCGCCGAACCGGTCACGGATGGCCTGCAGCGGGTTGATGAAATCCGGGCGCACGGCGATCTTGGCGAAGGTGCCGCCCTGCAGGCAGGGGGCTGTGGCATTGGGGCCGATCACGGCAATGCGCCGGGCGCGGGTTGGCTGCAGCGGCAGGATATCCTGACTGTTCTTCAACAGCACAAAGCCGGCGGCGGCGGCCTCCGCCAATGTCGCATCCACATCCACCGGGGCCGGCTGGCGCGGCAGCGCATCGATGCGGGCCACGGCGTTGGCCACGCGGCCCGCTGCATCTTCCAGCCGGCTGGCCGGCACCTCGCCGGCTTCCACGGCGGCGGCGAATTTCTGCCCCAGCACCCGGTCCGGCCCCGGCATGTCCAGGTCCAGCCCGGCCTGGGCCGAACGCAGGGTGTTATGGGCGCCGAACCAGTCCGACACGATGAAGCCGGGGAAGGCCCAGTCACCCTTGACGATGCCGGTCAACAGCCCCTGATGTTCAACGCAATAATCCCCGTTCAACCGGTTATAGGCGGCCAGGATGCCGACGCAGCCGGCCGCCGCCGCCATTTCAAACGGCAGCAGATAGGTCTCCCGCAGGGCGCGGTCGCTGGCCACGGCATTCATGCTGTCGCGGGCGGTTTCGCTGTCATTGCAGACCAGATGCTTGGCGACGGAGCCGACGCCCTGGCCCTGCAAGCCGCCGATCCAGGCGGCCCCCAGCGTGCCGGCCAGGAATGGGTCTTCGCCATAAAGCTCAAAACCCCGACCACAGAGCGGGCTGCGCTGCAGGTTCAGGTTGGGGGCCAGCACGGCATCCACGCCCAGCCGCCGCGCCTCCATCCCCACAATGGCCCCCACCCGCTGCACCAGCGCCGGGTCGAAACTGGCGCCCAGTGCGGTACCGCAGGGGGTGAGCACCGCAACATCCCGTTCATCCACCCGGCCAGAGGCAATGCCCATCGGCCCGTCGGCCATCTGGATCGACCGGATGCCCGGCAATTCCGCCGTGGACCACATATCGCGGCCGGAGGTCAGGGTTGCCTGTTGGGAAAGCGTGGGGGACATGGGGGGACTCCCTGGGGGGTGGTTTTTGGTTGGGTTTTGGAGGTGCGATAGAGAAGGGGGTGCCACGTAGCCGCTTCAAACAACGGTGCCTTCCCCGCGAAAGCGGGGATCCAGGGGCCAGGGGCACGAACCGTTGTTCTGGTGGCCCCTGGACCCCCGCTTTCGCGGGGGAAGCACAGAGGGAGGTCAAGGGGTGAGAGGGGATTCAGCCCTTTGCCAAGCCCCCTCACCGCGCCAGCCGCATCACCTGTTCGGCCTGCGCCTTGATCTGGGCGGCAATGTCCGCATCAGCCAGCCGGCCGTCTGCATCAAACGGCTTCTGCGCCACCGTGTTGACGGCGATGCCCAGCGGGGTGGGCCAGCCGCGCATGGCGTGGACGATGCCGCGCAGGGCGGACAGCGTCACGCCGCCGGCCTGCCAGCCCGCCGCCGTCACCACCAGTCCCACCGCGCGCCCATCGAAATAGACACGGGCGTCACCGCGCAGATCTTCCAGCAGGTCGATGGCATTCTTCACCAGCCCCGACACCCCGCCATGATAGCCGGGGGAGCCGATGACCAGCCCATCGGCGGCGCGCACCGCTTCCACAAACTCCCGCTGTTCGGGCGTGCGGTCAGGGTTTTCCGGGGCGAAATGCGGCAGGGCGGCCAAGGCGGCCCCGCCAAACAGCTTTGTTTCCGCCCCCAGTTCGGCGGTGGCAGCCAGAACGGCCGCCACCATGCGTTCACCCGACGAACCCGGCCGGGTGGTGCCACCGAAACCAACAATCAGTGGCTTTTTCATGCTGCCTTCCCCTTGAAGGCGGGGATGACATGGCGGGACAGCAGGTCCAGCGTCTGGTTGGCATAGGCCTTGCGCTTGGCCGTCAGCGGGCCGGTCAGCATCCCGCACAGCACATTGCCGATGCCCAGTTCGGCATAGGGCTTCAGATGTTCAATCACGGTTTCCGGGCTGCCATACAGGCACCAGGTGCCGATCCAGTCCTCGGTCAGGGCGTTTGGCGTATGGTCGGTCTTCTTGTTGGCGGCGCTTTCTTCCGCCCTTGCATTGAAGGCGGTTTCGCGGTCAACGGCGGCCTGATAATCGGTCAGGATATCTTCCAGTTCCGTCCGCGCCTGCGTATCGGTTTCGGCAATATGCACGCATTGATAGGTGTGGGTGGTCCAGGACAGGGCATCAGCCACACGTTCCGCCGAATGGCCGGCAGCCATCAGCAGGTCACGGTAAATAGTAAAGAATTTCTGCACATGCTTGAACGGTTCTGTGCCGCCGATCTGCGGCGGGGTGAAGGCCGGGATGAAGGCGGGCCAGCCGAATTCCGCCGCGCGCCGGGCGCTGCTTTCCTTCATCGCCACCGGCATCAGGCGGGCATGACCGGGCGTATAGGCGACCGGCGCAATGCGCTGCAGTACTTCGCCTTTATAATGGCCATTATCGAACCGCACGGAAGGATCTTCCGGCTTCTTGGCCCAAAGCTGTTCGGCAATGGCAAGGTTCTCCTCAGCCAGCCGGGAGGCTTCCCTATAATTCACGCCAAAGCCGATCATTTCTTCCGGCGTGGTGCCGCTGCCGACACCGACCAGCAGCCGGCCTTCGGTCAGCTGGTCCAGAATGTTGATGCGTTCAACAAAACGCACCGGGTGGTGCAGCGGCACCGTGGTCACGGAGAAGCCGAAATGCATGCGCTTCACCCGCGCCGCCAGATATGCGGCGAACATCATCGGGTCGGACGCGATGGGCATATAGCCGGTGAAGTGATGGTCCGGCAGGAACACGGCGTCCAGACCGGCAGCTTCAGCGCGTTCCACATGGTCGATCAGGTCCAGCAGCAAGTCGCGGTCCTGGTCCTCACCCATGGTGCGGGAATTTAAGAAAGTTGAGAAACGCACGGGATTCCTCCTTGTTCGCTGCCCCGGTCCTGGCGCATCCCCCCTGGGTGAACGACCGGCCACGGCTTTGGAATTAGAATTGCTATTCTGAATAGCTAACGGAGCGAAGCGCCGGGTGTCAACCGAAAGCAGCGGTGGGTGATCCAATTTTTCACCAAGCAATTTCCAGGCTTGATAGTGCGTTTACCGCATTGACAAAGCCCGCCCATCCCGATCATCATAATTAGAATAATAATTCTTATATGGCGCCTTCAGACGCCAAAACGGGAGTAACGTTCGATGGTGGATCAGGCCGTGGCGCCGCCGATAACGGGCGGTGCGCGAAAGGCTGGGCTCGCCCAGGGCATCATCCTGGTGATCAGCGGTTTCCTGCCGATTCTGGCAATTGTCTCGCTGACGCCGGCGGTGCCGACGATCCTGGACCATTTCCGCGATGTCGCCAATGCCTCTCTGTTGGTGCCGATCCTGGTTTCCGCCCCCGGTCTGGCCATCGCCATCCTGGCGCCCTTTGCCGGTATGCTGGTGGATCGGTTCGGGCGCCGGCCGTTGCTGGTCTGGGCGACCTTTTTCTATGGCATTGCCGGCTCGTTACCCTATTTCCTGGACAGCCTGCACGCGGTGATCGCGTCACGCCTGCTGCTGGGGGTGACGGAGGCGGCGATCCTGACCATCATCAATACGCTGATCGCCGATTATTATGATGCGGCAGGCCGGCGTAAGCTGTTGATGGCACAAGGCCTGGCCGGGCCGGCCATGGCATCGGGCGTCATCGCGGCGTCGGGCATGTTGACGGCGGTAAGCTGGAACGGCGTGTTCCTGATCTATCTGATCGCGCTGCCGATTTTCGTCGCCACACATTTCATGATTTTTGAGCCGGGCAGGACGAAACAGGGCGCGCCCGTCGCACCGCAGGCTGACAGCGGCCCCACCCCGCCCTTCCCCACCCGGGCAGTGGCGCTCTATGGCATCGTCACCCTCTTTGCCTCCACGCTCTATTACGTCTTCATCATCCAGGGCGGGCTGGCCTTCCGCGAGATCGGGGTGAACGACCCTGCCCGCGTCGGCTCTCTCATCGCGCTGGCCAGCCTGGGTGTGCCTGTGGGCGCGCTGATCTTCGGCTGGATCGGCAAGAAGGCCACGGCGCTGCAGATCTTCTGCTTCTTCGCCTTTCTGGGTGTCGGGCTGGCCGGGATCGGGCTGGCGACGGAATATAAATCCATGATGGCGCTGCTGGTGATCCAGCAGATGGGGGCGGGCATGACCATCCCGATCCTGATCGCCTGGGCACAGAGCAAGCTGCCCTTCGCCCATCGCGGGCGCGGCATGGGCATCTGGGCGTCGTGCTTCTTCCTGGGCCAGTTCACCAGCCCGTTCTTTGTCGCCGTCGCCAAATCCCTGACCGGCGGCACCGTGCAGGCCGCCTTCCTGACCATGGGCATCGCCGCCCTGGTTGCCGCTGCCGTGGCCCTGGTAGCCTTGGCGAAGGCCAAGCCGGACACAGGGGTGAAGTACTGAGGGGGGCAATACTCTTCACCTGACGACAGTGAGGGAAAGATTCTCGGCGTTCACCCTTCAGACTGTTCTGCTTCCCCCGCGTAAGCGGGGGTCCAGGGGCAACAGCACCAAAGCGTTGTTCCTGCGACCCTGGATCCCCGCTTTCGCGGGGAAGGCAGCAAGCGGATGACGCTTACGTGGCTGTTCCCTCCCCCCCCCAAACATTCCGCTTCAGCGCTTCGGCGCCAGGTCCGCCGGTGCGGGCCGCCGATGGCCGTCCAGCATGGCCGCCGGTCCGATTGCTGCAACCGGGAGAACCGTGATGCATCTCGCCGCCTGTATTGAATGGCTGTTTGCCGCCGAAAACCCCACTTTCACCGACCGTATCCGCGCCGCCAAGGCAGCAGGGCTGACGGCGGTGGAATTCCATCTCTGGCGCGACAAGCCGCTGGCCGATATCCGCCGCACCCTGGATGAAACCGGGGTGCAGCTGGCCAGCTTTGTGGTGGAACCCCGCCGTTCCCTGGTCGATCCGGCCCAGCATGATGAATTCCTGGCCGCCGTGCGCGACAGTCTGGTCGCCGCCAAACAGGCCGGATCGCGGGCCCTGGTGGTGGCGTCGGGCTTCACCCGGCCCGATGTGTCGCGCCAGGAACAGCATGATTGCGCCGTTGGCATCCTGCGCCAGGCGGCCAGATTGGCGGAAGAGGCCGGCATCCTGCTGCTGCTGGAACCGTTGAATGACCGGGTGGAACATCCGGGCATGTATCTGGTCAGCACCACCGAAGGGCTGGACATGGTGGAGGCGGTGAACAGCCCCAACCTGCGCCTGCTCTATGACATGTACCATTCCACCGTGATGGGCGAAGATCCGGCCCAGGTGCTGGCGGGCCGCTTCCATCTGGTGGGCCATGTGCAGGTGGCCGATGTGCCGGGCCGCAACCAGCCGGGCAGCGGCACCATCGATTGGGCGCGTTACATTGGGCTGCTGCGCGACCTGGGCTATGATGGCGCCATCGGCCTAGAATACAAGCCCACCGGCCCGACGCTGGAGACATTGGCGACGACGCGCAAGGCGTTGGGGGTTTAATCCACGCCCGCGTGGATGTGGTGGAGAAAGGCTCGCTGCATCCCTCCCCCTTCCACCGTCACCCCGGCGAAGGCCGGGGTCCAGGGGCCACAGGCGCTGTGCTCTACGAACTGGACCCCGGCCTTCGCCGGGGTGACGGTGGAGGGAGGCGGAAAGCCTGCAGCTCTTGGTTAACCACCCCGCATCCCGTCCCCACGACCGGAGCCGCCTTCCATGACCCACCCTGTCCCAACGGGCGGCGCCAGTGCCGCCCCGCTGCCGCTGCGTGCCAAGCTCAGCTATGGTGCCGGTGATTTTGCCTTTGGCCTGTCCTGGAACATGGTCGGGGCTTTTCTGCTGTATTTTTATACCGACGTCGCCATGCTGCCGGTGGGCATCATCGGCACGCTGTTCCTGTTGTCGCGTCTACTGGATGCCGGGTTCGACCCGGTGGTCGGCATTCTGGTGGACCGTACCCGGTCCCGCTGGGGCCGGGCGCGGCCCTGGTTCCTGTTCGGCGCCCTGCCCTTCGGCCTGTTCGTCGTTGCCACCTTCTGGATGCCGCCGCTGGGGCCGTCGGGCAAGCTGATCTGGGCCTGTGTCACCTTTGTCATTCTGGGCCTGCTCTATTCCGTTGTGAACATTCCCTACAGCGCCCTGATGCCGATGATGACGGCGCGGCGGGGTGAACGGGTGCAATTAGGCAGCCTGCGCTCGGCCGGCACGGCCCTTTCCGTCATCGCCGCCACGGCAGCCACCATGCCCCTGGTCGGCTGGCTGGGTGGGGGCGATCAGGCCAAGGGGTTTCTGCTGGTGGCCATCCTGGCCGCCGTCATCTCCGTTGCCCTGATCTGGAACCTGTTCGCCCAGTGCCGGGAGCAAGTGCACGAAGAAACCACCGGCACCGGTGCGGAACGCACGACGCTGGGGGCCGTGGCGAATATGCTGCGCAACCGGGCCTGGCTGGTGGTGTTCCTGTTCACCACGTTGAATTTCATCCGCTTCGGGGCGGTGCTGTCGGTCACCGCCTATTTCGCCATCAATGTGCTGAAACAGCCCTGGATGATCTCCATCCTGCTGCCAGCCATTTCCGGTACGCTGCTGCTGGGCGCCGTGATCGCCCCGCCCTATCTGAAGCGGTTGGGGATGCGCAATGGCAACCGGCTGGCCCTGGCGGCTGCCCTGCTGCTCTATGCACTGCTGCCGCTGGTGGAAGCGCAGCCGGCCCTGTTCCTGGCCGTCTATATCCTGGCCTCCATCCTGATTTCCGTCACCATGACGGCGATTTTCGCCATGGCGGCGGAGGTGGTGGACCATCACGAGGCGCAATTCGGCGTGCGCCATGAAGGGCTGCTTTCCGCCGGCATCAGCCTGGCCACCAAGATCGGCATGGCCATCGGCGGGGCGGTCGTCGCCTATGGGCTGGCGCTGGCCGGCTATGATGCCGCCGCCGTCAGTGACGGGGCGCGGCAGATGGTGCATTGGCTTTATTACGCGCCGGCCCTGCTGGTGCTGCTGGCGCAAATCCTCTGCATCGGCTTCTATCCCGGCAGCCCGGTGCGGCGAGAAGGGTGATCTCGCGGCTGAGTATAATGGATCGGTGATATTTCCTGCCTCAGACTGCCTATATCACCGATCCGTTATAAAATTCGGCGCCGCTTGTCCATATCACCGACCCGTTATAGGCTGGTGGCACGTTCCCCACCCGTGAGCCTGGTGTCATGGCCGTTCCCCTGCATAACCTGGATGATGTGCGCACCCTGGTGCGGACAGCGCGGCGGCGGCTTGGGTTGACGCAGGCCCAGGCGGCGGGGCTGATCGGCCATACGCAGAAATGGCTGTCGGATTTCGAAACCGGCAAGAACGATCCGCCCACCAGCATGATCCTGAAATTGCTGGTGCTGCTGGGCATTCCGCTGACCGCCGGCAATGACGGGCCGGATATGGCCGCACCTACCGGCAGCACCGATGAGCGTGAAATCGATCTGGATGAGGGGCTGTGAGATGGTGGCCTCTGTCCGTCTGCACGGCTTGCCGGTCGGGGAATTGCGCGCCAGTGCCAGCGGGGCGCTGTCCTTCACCTATCTGCCCGCCTTTGTGGCGGCGGTGAAGGCGGGCCGGTCGCCGCTGCACGGGCTTTCCGCCCGGCTGCCGGTGGCCGATGCGCCCTATGGGGAGGATCGGGCCGGCCCCTATTTCGATGGGCTGTTGCCCGACAATGCCAATATCCGCAGCACCCTGGCCCGCTATTTCCAATTGGATGCCAGCGATGATTACCGGCTGTTGCTGGCGCTTGGCCGGGAATGCCCCGGTGCCGTCGCCATTGTGGAACCGGATGCGCCCATCGTGCCGGAAGATGATATCGCCCCGGATTATGATCTGCTGGATGCGGCGCGGCTGGCGCGGCATATCGCTGATCTGCCGCGCCGGCCCCTGTTCGTGGATGCCGATGGGGAATTGCGCCTGTCGCTGCCCGGCGTGCATCATAAAACCGCCCTGTTGCTGGTGGGGGACCAGTTGGCCCTGCCGCGGGGCAACACGCCGACATCGCACATCCTGAAGGTGGATATTGACGGGCTGCCGGATTCCGTGCGCGTGGAACATTTCTGCCTGCGCGCGGCGGCCTCTGTGGGGCTGGATGTGCCGCGTTCCAGCATCCGCCGGGCGGAAGACCGCACCTATATGCTGATCGCCCGCTATGACCGGGTGCTGGTGGAAAACAATGGCCGCCGCCATCTGCGCCGGCTGCATCAGGAAGATTTCTGTCAGGCGCTGGGGCGCTATCCGCGCGAAAAATATGAAAAGGATGGTGGGCCGGGCTGGCCTGACTGTTTCGCCCTGATGCGGCTGACCGCCGACCCGGCGGCGGCGGTGCAGGAACTGCTGGGCCGCGCCATTTTCCAGTTTCTGATCGGCAATCCCGACGCCCATGCCAAGAATTACGCCCTGGTCTATCGCGGCAACCGCATTCTGCTCAGCAAGCTCTACGATGTGAATAACGCCGCCGCGTTCCGCCTCCATTACAAGGAACAGCGTCCGCGTCTGGCCATGTTCATCGGTGGTGAGCGTGACCCCGCCCTGCTGACCGGCGCGCATTGGGACGCCTTTGCCGCCGCGGTGGGGCTGCGGCGGGAACTGGTGCGTGACCGGTTGCGCGCCATGGCGCTGGCCCTGCCTGAACAGGTCAGGCTGTTGCGGGAAGGGATGCGGGGCACTTTGGCCGACACCCCCCTGCTGGATCAGGTGGTGGCGGATGTGCGCGACCGCTGTGGGCGGGTGGCGGCATGGGATTGAGGTGGCTTACCCCCCTTCCTGACCCGTCACCCGCCAGACCTCCCCGCTATCCAGCTTCTTGACGTAATCAACCGAGCTGCCGTTCCAGTGATAGGCGAAGTGGGCGCCCTGGACCGGCACCGGTATCACATCCGGCCAGAAAATCGCGATGCACTGGCCGCCCGGATATCGCACGCTGGGCCATGTAATGCCGTTGGACCCGGCCGCCCGGCGTTCCGCACCAAACGCGTGGGACGGGGCGTAATCGCTGGGGTGCAGCAGATCGGCGCGGCCCGTCACATCATCCAGATCCGTATCCACCGCACCGATCAGTTCGCGGAACTGCGCGGTCCAGCCGGGTGGTTCCGCCGTGGCCTGCATGAAGCGGGCATGGTGGTGGATGGTTTCCGCAATCGCCACCTCTGTCCGGTCGCCAGCATAGTAAAGGCCGAAGCTGCCATCGGAAAAGTGGCCCGGCCGCAGCCTGGAACAATGGACGAAGGGGGCCATGACCCAGCTGGCCCCAGGGCCGGCAACCCGCCGGGCCGGTGGCACCTTTGACAGGTCGCCAATGCTGTCGCGGACGCGCGGGTTGAACTTCGCCTCTGCCGAGGCCAGCGCTTCCCAATCTGCCGGGTCGGCAATATCCTCAAACAGGTCGATGGGCGGGTGGATGGAGCGGATGATACGCACCGTCCTGGCCCAGGTGACGCGCCGGACCGGCACCGTCACCAGCCGCCCCTTTCCGCATCCAGATAGGTGCGCAGGTCGATCAGGTCGGTGATCTCCCCCCGCAGCATGATGTCAAGCGCCCGCTGACCGGCAAAGGCGGCATTCGGCTTGCGCACCCAGGCATAGGCGCGCGCCGGCTCCGTGAACAGATAGCGCAGGGCCTTGTGAATCCCCATCAGGATCGCCATCCGGGCCCGCAAATCGCGGTCGATGCGGCCAATATCGCCATCTTTCCAGCGTGCCCAGGTCCGCGGGGCCATGCCGCCCAGCAGGGTTCTGGCCTCCGCATCGCTCAATTCCCAGGCCCGGAACAGGTTGACACTCGTGCGCGCCAATGCTGCCGCCTCTTCATCCGTGATCAGGGGCTGGCCGGGGCTGGCTTCGATGGGATGGACTTCTGCGAACTGCATTGCCTGTCTCCTTTGGCATAAGTATAGCCATTCTCTGCCAATTGGCAAGGTCCCGCGACCGGCCATAAAAAAGGGCATGGCAGCCTGTGCCGCCATGCCCGAATAACCGGCTGATCGGGGGAGAATGATCAGGCGGCGATCTCCAGCTCCTTACTGTCCCGCGTGGTCGGCACGAAGGGCAGGTAGGAAACACGGATACGTTCGGCCAACTGAACCTTGTGCTTACCGGGCGGCAGGCCGCCGGCCCGCAGCACGGTGATCAGGGCCTTTTCACCGAAATTCCAGCGGTCGCTATATTCGGTTTCCATCTCATCCAGCGTCCAGGTGCGGCCACGCACGCTGAAACGGACCTGTTCACGCGGCACGGCTTCGCCGTCGATGGTGACGGCGATGTCTTCCACCATCGACAGGCCGATACCGCGGTAATAGGGCAGGCGGGCCTGGAAGGCGAAACCGATGGTGTCATCACCCTCCGTCACGTTACCGAAGCCATCTTCACAGATCATATATTTGTCGAACATGGGGGCGGCTCCTCAGGCGGCGGGGGCGGCGGCGGTTTCGCCGATCAGCTTCTTGAACATTTCCTGCTGGCGGCGCACCTGTTCGATGCTGTCCACCGGGAAGGCATCCTGAATCCAGCGATTGCCTTCATATTCGGAGCAGATATAGCCCTTGTAGCCGCCCTGCTTCAGCACCTTGATGATCTCATCATAGGGGATGGAGGGCTCAACCAGATCCTCTGTCATCTCATAGAATTTGGCGTGGATGTTCCAGATGCGGTCCATATGGTCCAACATCCGCTTGGGCTCAAACGCTGCATTGTGGCGCAGCGTGATGGCCATGCCGATGGCCGGGCCGACGCCGCCCATCTTCTCCACCTCCAGGATCACATATTCGCTGAGCGTGCGATCCTCGTACGCCTTGCAGATATAATCGGCGATGTGCTGGGGCACGCCGTCACGGATGAATTTCGCCTTCCAGACCGGCGGGAACTTGAACAGGAACATGCCCATATCGGGCAGGAAGCCCAGATATTTCGACCCGGATTTCTCAAACGCCTCAGCATGGCGGATGATCCAGGGATGGTCGAAATGCAGCGGCGCATGCACCTCGATCAGGATGCGGACATTCTTGCTTTCCGCATAATCGGCGCAGGCGACCAGCACGTTGGGGTCGATGGACACCAGCGCGCGGGTATAGGGACAGCCCAGCCGGGCAGCATGGTCAATATCGACCTTGCAGCTTGCCACCTGTTCATCGAACGGCATCGGCCGGTCTTTGTACTTTTTATAGTCCAGCATGAAATCATGGCAGACGGGCGTGGTGCCGTACTTCGCCATCAGGGCATGCCAGTTATCGTAAACCGACTGGTCCAGCGGGTTGGGGTAATGCGGGAAGGTCTGCTCTGAAATCAGCTCAATCCCTTTGGCGCCCATCTCGGCTGAAACCTTGATCAGGTCTTCCAGGGACTTCTTCCCGAGGAAATATTCCTCCTGGTAGCTGTAGAGGCTTACACCCCTTTTGATTTCGTAATTTGACATGGAACTATCCTGCTTCTTGGGCTCAAACGACGGCCCCGCCGGGAGCCGGTGGATAGCGGCGGTCTCGGGGCATTGCCCGATGGCGGAAAAGCCCCGACCGGGCAGCCAGGATGGCGCGCCAGAGGGTGTGGGGCCGAAAATATCGTAATTAGAATTATCATTCTTTTATTGGAAAATCAATCGGACGCGGAACGGATTTTTTAGGGGCGGAGGGTGAAGCATACGACCCGTAACACCGGCCTTTACCGTCATCCCGGCTTGCCCCCATAGGCGCTAAGTTAACCTCTTGCCCCGACGAGCTTTCCCCGCGAAAGCGGGGATCCGGGGCCAAAGGCGCTCAAGCGTGGTTCTTATGGCCCCTGGACCCCCGCTTTCGCGGGGGAGGCAGGAAGGTGCGAACCCCTAACTTGATGCCCATGGGCGCAAGCGGGGGTGACGGGATATAAGCTGAGAATAACGGGAGAAACGGGTTTCAAATCCCCAGCAAACGCCGGTTCAGCCCTTCATCCGCGCCAGCATCGGCGAAATCGTCGAAGGCGCGCTCGGTGACGCGGATAATATGGTCGCGGATGAAAGGGGCCCCTTCCCGCGCGCCATCTTCGGGGTGCTTCAGGGCGCATTCCCATTCCAGCACGGCCCAGCCGGGGAAATCATACTGCGCCATCCTGGCGAAGATCGCCTTGAAATCCACCTGCCCGTCGCCCAGCGAACGGAAACGGCCCGGCCGGTCCACCCAGCCCTGATAGCCACCATAGACACCCGAGCGGCCATCGGGCCGGAATTCCGCATCCTTCACATGGAAGGCGCGGATGCGGCTATGATAGCGGTCGATGAGGGCCAGATAATCCAGTTGCTGCAAAACGAAATGGCTGGGATCGAACAGGATATTGGCACGGGCATGGCCGCCCACGGCATCCAGGAACCGTTCAAAACTGGCCCCGTCATGCAGGTCTTCGCCCGGATGCAGTTCGAAGCAGAGATCAACGCCCGCTTCGTCAAACGCATCCAGAATCGGGTGCCAGCGCCGGGCCAGTTCGGCAAACGCTTCTTCCACCAGCCCGGCGGGGCGCTGCGGCCAGGGATAAATATAGGGCCAGGCCAAGGCACCGGAGAAGCTGGCATGCGCCGCCAGCCCCAGATTGGCGCTGGCGCGGGCCGCCAGATGTAATTGTTCCACCGCCCATTGCTGGCGGGCGACCGGGTTGCCGCGTACCGAAGGGTCGGCAAACCCGTCAAACAGCGGATCATAGGCCGGGTGAACGGCCACCAACTGGCCCTGCAGATGGGTGGAAAGCTCCGTCACCGCCAACCCCTTGGCGGCCAGCATCCCCTGCACCTGCTGGGCATAGTCGCGACTTTCCGCGGCCAGCCGCAGGTTGAACAGGCGGGCATCCCAACTGGGGATCTGTACCCCCTGATAGCCCAGCCCCGCGACCCAATCGGCGATGGTTTCCAGGCTGTTGAAAGGGGCGGCATCGCCGGCAAACTGCGCCAGGAAGATGCCGGGGCCTTTAATGGTGCGCATGGGTATTCCTCCGGGTGGTGGGGTAGTTTTGCCGTATAAATTTCGTGCATTGCGTGGGGCGAAAGGGCGACCTGTTTGGCGCCTCACCCACCGTCACCCCGGCGTAGGCCGGGGTCCAGTATCATAGAGCAAAGCGCCTGTGGCCCCTGGACCCCGGCCTACGCCGGGGTGACGGTAGGAGGATGCGGGAATAGTGAGGATAATCAACGCCGTCGGCATTGACTCCCCTTGCCCCTAAACCCTCAGCCGACTCCACCCCGCCCGCGCCTGGCTGTTGGCCACGGCGGTCTCGATGAAGGCCATGCCGCGCAGGCCCGCCTCCACCCCCGGCAGGCTGCCATCGGCCGGCATCGCGCCCGCGCGGATGGCGGCGGCGAAATCGCGGTAGAGATTGGCGAAAGCCTCGATATAGCCCTCCGGATGGCCGGTGGGCAGGCGGGTGGCGCCGCGCGCCGCCGGGCCCAGATTGCCGGCCCCGGTATGCATAACCTCTGTGCGGCCATCCAGGCCGTTGATGGTCAGGGTGTTGGGCACCTCCTGCGACCAGTCCAGCCCGGCCTCTGTGCCGAACACCCGCAGGCGCAACCCGTTGCGGTCGCCCGCGGCAATCTGGGAGGCGTGCAGCACACCGGGAACACCCTGTGCCGTGCCATCCTCGAAACGCAGCAGGATATTGCAATCATCATCCAGCCGCCGCCCCGGCACCATGATGGACAGGTCCGCACACAGTTCCCGCACCGGGGCCCCGGAGACATATTCGGCCAGATTGAAGGCATGGACGCCGATATCACCGATACAGCCACCCACCCCGGACAAGGCGGGATCGGTGCGCCAGCCGGCCTGCTTGCTGCCCGTTTCCTCCAGCGCGGTGGACAGCCAGCCCTGGCTGTACTCCACCACCACCTTGCGCAGGCGGCCCAGGCGGCCCGATGCCACCAGGGCCCGCGCTTCGCGCACCAGCGGATAGCCGGTATAGGTGTGGGTCAGCGCATAAAGCCCCTTTGCATCGGCCACCACCCCGGCCAGCCCCTGCATTTCCGCCAGCGACAGGGCGGCTGGCTTGTCGCACATCACATGCAGGCCGGCGCGCAAGGCGTCCAGGCTGGCCGGTACATGCAGATGGTTAGGCGTGACGATGGCGACCAGATCAATCCCATCCGCCCGCTGACGCTCCGCTTCAATCATCGCCTGATGGCTGGGATAGGCCCTGGCAGGGTCGATGCCATAACCGGCCCCGGCCTGGCGGGATCGTTCGGCATCGCTGCTGAAGGCCCCCGCCACCAGCCGGATGCGGCCATCCAGCTCCGCCGCCATTCGATGGACAGGGCCGATGAAACTGCCCGGCCCGCCGCCGATCATACCCAGACGCAGAATAGGTTCGCTCATACTGTCCTCCCGTTGGTTTTTTTGGTGTTGGGTTGTTCTTTGTCAGGGTGTTGATTCTGCCAAACAATGCCCTTCTCTCCGTCACCCCGGCGAAGGCCGGGGTCCAGAGGCCACAGCGCATCGCTTTACGAACTGGACCCCGGCCTTCGCCGGGGTGACGGAAACGGAGGCCAAACCGACCGCCCCCCCTCACTTCCGAAAAATCCGCAGATCGCGCGGCAGGCGCGTCACCAGGAACGCCACCAGCAGCAGCAACCCGGCAAGCAACGGCATGGTCAGCAGAAAGGCGACCCTCGCCGCGCCATTCGCCAGATCGCCCGCCAGCATGAAGAACACGCCGCCGATCAACGCCGCCCCACCGGCGGCCCCCAACTGCTGCACCGCCTTCATGCTGCCCGACGCCGAACCGGCATGGGCGACATCCACATCCGACAAGGTGACCGGCCCCAGCGGCCCGCCCACCATACCCATGCCCGTACCAGTCAGCAGCAGGGCCGCCCCCAGCGGCACAAGCCCACCATCGCCGGCCACCAGGGCTGCCAGCAGGCCCAACCCGGCCAGCATCAGCGCCACACCAATCAGGATCAGCCGCAAGCCAATGCGCGGCAGCGCCCGCCTTGCGACAAAGCCAATGGCCACCGAGGCCCCCAACGCATAAGGCACATGAACCAGGGCGGTTTCCAGCGGCGTGCAGCCCAGCCCATATTGCAGCGTCAGCGTCAGGATGAACAGCAGCCCCGCCGTCGTCGCCTGAAAACAGAGCGACAAACACAGCCCGACGCTGAACCCGCGGTTGGCGAACAGCACCGGGTCCACCAGCGCCTTTCCATGCGGGGCCTGCCGGCGGATATGGGCGATAAAGGCCCAGGCCAGCAGCGGCGCTGCCACCAGCAGTGCCAGACACCAGAGCGGCCAGCCCGCCTCCCGCCCCTGCAGCAGCGGCAGCAGCAGGGCCAGCAGGGTGGCGGCGATCAGACCGGTGCCTACCATATCGACCGCACCGCCATAGGCCGACCGACCCGGCGGCAGCAGGCGCCAGGCGGCGATCAGCCCCACCACACCCAGTGGCCCGTTGATCAGGAAAATCGGTCGCCAGCCCAGGCCGAACAGGTTGGCTTCAATCAGAAAACCGCCGATCACTGGCCCCAGCACGGCCGCAATCCCGCCCAACACGCCAAACACGGCCAGCGCACCGATACGTTCGGCCGGCGGATACATCACCTGGATCAGTGACATCACCTGCGGCAGCATCATGGCCGCCGTCGCCCCCTGGGCAAGCCGCGCCAGCACCAGCATTTCAGGGCTGGTCGCCAGCCCACAGAGAAGCGAGGTGGCAGTGAACCCAGCCATGCCCAGCATGAACAGCCGGCGATAGCCCTTGGTATCTCCCAGCCGGCCGCCGGTGATCAGCAGCACGGCAAAGGCAACCGCGTAACCCGCCACCATCCATTGCATCGCCGCCGTATCCGCCCCCAGATCGCGCTGGATGGAGGGCAAGGCGACATTGACGATGGTCAGGTCGATCAGATCCATCATGAAGGCGCCGGCAACCACCACCAGCGCCTGTTTGCGCCGTTGCGGCGTCATGGCGGCGGCATGGTCGACGGCGTGCAAGCTGGCGGCCCGCCCGCTGGCGGGGGCAGCACCGGATGCCATGGTGGCAGACCTTTCCGTTTGGAGATTCGGCCCGCATCGACCGAATAAGAATGATAATTCTATTTATAAACGGAAAGGCGCGCCGTCAACGTCTCATCGATGGGCGTTGCGCAGATATGTCGAACACATCACCCCCACCTCCGTTTTCAGGTTCTTCCAGTCGGCCTTGTTGTAATTGCCGCCGGTCATACCGAAACCCAGATGGCGGGCGAAGGTGGAATAGGCCACGCGCAGGATGGTATCGATGGCCAGTTCCGGCAGCGTGTGGCCAATCTCCTCCCGCCGCGCCAGCAGGGCTATTTGCACCTTGTCGGCCAGATCCTGATAGCCGCGCTGCCCCAGCGCACTGACCACCGGGTCGTTGGCGGCGCGCTGCATCATCGGCCGCATTACCGGGGCATTGCGCTTCAGGAACTCCGCCAACTCATCCACAAAGGCGCGGACCAGGCTGTCCAGGTCGCCGGCCTTTGCCGTCATCCGCTCCACCATTTCCGACTGTTCGATGATCATCCGGTCAATGAACCGATGCTGCACCACCTGGATCAGATCGTCCTTGCTGTCGAATCGGCAATAGATGGAGCCGATGGAGACCTTTCCCCGCTTCGCCACGTCGGTCAGGGCGAAATCATCATTGCCATGTTCCATCAACAGATCGGTGGCGGCGGCCAGCATCCGCTCAAAAGAGGCGCGGCTGCGCCCCTGTTTGGGTTCACGCCCGGCGGGATTCAACAGCGGCTCGCTCTCCGACACCTCATCCATGATCGACACCTTCACGCCCTTAAAAAATTAAAACCCTGATTCTATTGGCTTCATTCTAGGAGCCCCTGTCTTCTCAGGCCAGTCCAAATTACCATCGTAACCACAGCGTGAGAGAACGGCTTGACGCCCGAACGATCCGGGGTTTAAATGATTTCAGAATTAGGGTTCTAGTTTTAGAAAAAGAGCCCAGGCCCTAACCAAGCGGGCTCTCAAGGGAGGACATCAATGCGTACCCGTTCGAAGCTCCTGCTGGCCGCAGGCGCGGCTGCCCTTTTTGCGACCTCTGCCCAGGCGGCCGAGGGGGATTTCACGCTGGAAGAAATTGTCGTGACCGCAACCAAGCGCGCCACGAACCTGCAGGACACGCCGATTGCGCTGCGCGCCTTCAGCGCCGATGATCTGCTCAAATCCGGCGTGACAGACGTGAACGGGCTGACCCGACTGGCGCCGGACCTGAACATCACCAGCGACACGATCTTCACCAAGATCAGCGTGCGCGGCGTATCCAGCCAGGATGTTTCCGAGGCGTCCGACCCGGCCCTGACCATCGGTATTGATGGCGAATATATCAACCGTCCGGTAGCGCTGAATGCCAGCTTCTTCGATCTGGAACGGATTGAGGTGCTGCGCGGACCGCAGGGCACGCTTTATGGCCGCAATGCCACGGCAGGCGCCATCAACATCATTGCTGCCAAGCCGGTACTGGGCCGGACCACCGGTTTTGCCACCGTGGGCTATGGCAATTTTAACGCCAAGAAGGCCGAAGGGGCAGTCAACGTTCCCCTGGGCGACACGGTGGCCGTGCGTCTGGCCGGGATGCACACGTCCCATGACGGCTATCGCAAGCATGGTGCGGTCGGCCGGGGCGAAGACCAGAATGTCGATGCCGCACGCCTGTCGCTCGCCTGGGAGCCGACGGAAAATATCCGCACCTATATTGCGGGTGAATATGTCAATGTCGACCAGTTGCCGCCCTCGCAATACGGTGTCCTGGTCGCCCAGAATGGCGTGCTGACCAACCCCGCCTATGCGTCTGGCATTGTGGATGCCATCCCCTCCACCCCGGCGCTGGAAAATAACGGCATCCCCTCCAACCTGACCTTCAGCGGGATCAATACGCGCAATTTCCCGCTGGGTGATCTGGGCAATTTCAATAGCGAGCAGTTCGCCTTGCGCGGCCGGATCGAAGTGGATTTCGATCTCGGCACCCTGGCCTATCTGGGTGGCTACCGCGATAATAAGACGGACAGCGCCCTGCCGCTGAACGGCTATCTGCCGGCCACCTTCACCTACCGCAACAACAAGCTGAATTCCGAAACACAGAGCCACGAAATCCGCCTGTCCAAGACGCTGGACAGTGGCTTGTTCTATCAGGTCGGCGGTTTCTATTTCCGGGAGAAGGTGGACCTTTCCCGCGGGCTTTATCTGGAACTGCCCAAGGCCTATCTGAATTATTTCTACCGTCCGGACGTGCTCTCCACCTCCAAGGCTGCCTTCGGTCAGGTGACGGTGCCGCTGATGGGGCCGGAACTGTCAGTCACGGGTGGCCTGCGTTATACGGACGATGCCAAGAGCGCAACCTTCTACAATTACGGTGCACGTTTCGGCCGTGGCGAGGGCCCGACCCCGCCTGCCTTCGGCTCACCCGGTGCCACCATCCTGACACCAAGCTCCTCCTCCGATCAGGTGACCGGCAATATCGGCATCGACTGGAAGCCGCTGCCTGACAGCTTGGTCTATGCCAAGGCCAGCACCGGCTATAAGAGCGGTGGTTTTGACAGTGTCGGTGACTATGATCCGGAGAAGCTGACCGCCTATGAGGTCGGCACCAAGAACCGCTTCAATAACGGTCGCGTGCAGTTCAACGCCTCTGCCTTCTATTATGATTACAAGGATCAGCAGATCCAGGTCTTCGTCGATAATAATGTCGGCGCACGCACCCTGAATGCCGGCAAGTCGCGCGTCTGGGGTATTGAAACCGACACAAGGTTGCTGTTGAGCCCGGTGGATGAGCTGTCCTTCACCATCAATTATCTGGATGCCAAGGTGCAGGAATTCACCGCCTCGCTGATGGGCGTCGATGGCAATGCCATCAATGACAGCGACCCGGCAACACCCGGCATCCAGCCATTCGATCTGGCCGGCAATCGCCCGCCGCAGGCCCCGAAATGGACGATGTCGGTTGGTTACAACCACACATTTGAAATCGGCGATGGCTCCAACATCGTGGCCGGCGCCTTCAGCCGCTACAAATCCGCCCATTACCTGTCGGTGGTGAATTGGGCCGGGATGCGGCAGAAGGGTTACATTATGACCGATCTGTCGCTGGAATATAATTCCGCCGATGGTGATTATTCCGTCCAGGCCTATGTGCGCAACCTGGAAGACAAGCAACCGCTGGCCTTTGCCAATTTCAACGCCGCCGGTGGTTCGCTGATCTATAACACCATCTATGTCGCGCCGCGCACTTTCGGCATCCAGGGCACCTACCGCTTCTGATGCAAAGCCCTTATGACAGTCGGCACCTGCTTTGCCGGCGCCGACTGTCATCAAGGACATGGTTTCAGAATGGGGAGCGCTGGGATGGGCCGACAATTCCGTTTACTGACAAGGGCTGCCTGCCTGTTGTCACTGCTGGCCGGTGTGGCTACGGTGCAGGCGGCGGCACCGCTGGTCGACACGAATGCCGGCCCGGTCGCCGGTAAATCCGCCGGTGGGGTAGATGCCTTCCTGGGCATTCCTTATGCTGGCGATACGGGCGGGGCCAACCGCTGGCGGCCCCCCCAGCCGGTGCCCGCCTGGACAGCCGTGCGGCAGGCTACGGATTTCGGCGCTGATTGTCTGCAGGAACCGCCACACAATCCCCCCGGTGGTTCTCCCTGGACGGCTGAATATTTCCCCACCGGCACGGCGAGCGAGAACTGCCTGTTTGTAAATGTCTGGCGGCCGGCGGGGGCTGCGACGGCCGGAAGTTTGCCGGTCCTGGTCTGGATTCATGGCGGGGCCTTTGTCGGTGGCTCCGGCGCTGTGCCGCTTTATGATGGCACGGCCTTGGCCCACCAGGGCATTATCGTTGTCTCGTTGAATTATCGCCTCGGTGTCTTCGGCTTCATGGCCCACCCTGCCCTGTCGCAGGAAGCAGGTTCATCCGGTAATTACGGGCTGATGGACCAGATCGCCGCGCTGCGCTGGGTGAAAGAGAATATCGCCCGGTTCGGGGGCGACCCGACACGGGTGACCGTGGCCGGCCAGTCCGCGGGGGCTGCCTCTGTCCATGCCCTGCTGGCCTCCCCGTCGGCCGCCGGCCTGTTCGGGCAGGCGATCGCGCAGAGCGGTTCCGGCATGGGCATCCCCATCCTGCCCCATGCCGCGGCGGAGGCCATGGGCGAAAAACTGCTGAATGCTGCTGGTGTTGAGAGCATTGAGGCCCTGCGCGACCTGCCGGCGGATGCTGTGGCCAAAGCCGGCAAAGACCCGTCACTGGGACCACCCGGCCTGCGCTTCGCCCCGATCACGGAACCTTCCATCCTGCCGGACCCGGCAAAACAGCGGCTGGATGTGCCCGTGCTGACCGGACTGACCGCCGATGAAAGCAGCACCGGGCGCGACTGGTCATTGGCCAGCGTGGCGCAGTTGGACGATCTGCTGGTTCGCCGTTTTGGCGACAAGGCTATCCAATTCCGCCCCTTCTACACGGCGTCGGACGATGCGACGGCGTCGGTTGCCGTAAAGCGGCTGCTGCGCGAGCAGGCCATAGCCTCCATGCTGGCCTGGGCGCAGGCACGGCCAGCAGATGCGGCCCCTGTTCACGCCTATCTGTTCAACCACACCCAGACCGGCACGCCGGCAGAACGGTTCGGCAGCTTCCACAGCGTGGAACTGGCTTATATGTTCGGCACGCTGGATAAATCCGGCCGCGCCATTCCGGCGGCCGACCGGGCGATTGCCGCCAGCATGATGGGCTATTGGGTGAATTTCGTGCGCGATGGCGATCCCAATGCCAAGGGCTCGTCGCTGCCGGTATGGCCGCGCCTGTCCAGCGGCAAGATCATGGGCCTGGGCGATAAGACGGGGCCACTGGACCCGCTGGAGCCGGCCCGCAGGGACGCCTACCGTGACTTTGTCGCCGGCGGCGGCAAGTTGGGCCTTTTCTGACACCGTCAGATCACAAGGGATAGTGCAGATGCCAAACATCGATAGTCCCCCTACTGCCAGTCGCCGCCATCTGCTGCGCGCCGGGCTGGCGCTGGCCGGCGCGGCGCTGACACCGGCCCAGGTCTGGGCGCAGGTCGCCCAAGCGACCCCGCCGCGTATATTCCCACGGACGCAGCAAATGCTGGACCGGGTGTGCGACCTGACCATTCCCGATACGCAGACACCCGGCGCAGTGAAAGCCGGGGTGCCTGCCTTTGTCGTTATGGCGCTTGACCATGGCCTGTCCGGCACAGGCCGCCCCCCCTCGCATGACCAGTTCCCTGGCGGCCGGCCCCCGCCGGAGGCCAACTGGCTGGTCTGGCTGGAGTTTGAGCTAGACCGCCGGGTGGGGGGCGTATTCTCTTCCGCCAAACCGGCGGCCCAGGCCAAGGCCCTAGCCGATCTGGATGCGGCCGCCTATGCCAAGGGGGGTGAGAAATCGCCCTGGCGCACCCTGAAAGGCCTGATCGTCACCGGCTATTACACGTCGGAAATCGGGGGCAGCCAGGAACTGTTCTTTGAACTGGTGCCGGGTCGCTTCGACCCGGACGTACCCGTCGGCCCCAATGACCGGGCTTGGTCGAACGATTGGACAGCGGTGGATTTCGGATGAACACAGATTTCGACGCGATCGTCGTCGGCTCCGGCATCACCGGCGGCTGGGCGGCAAAGGAACTGACCGAAAAGGGCCTGAAGGTTCTGATGGTCGAACGCGGCCGGCACATTGAGCATGGCACGGATTACGTCACCGAAATGAAGGCGCCGTGGGAGATGCCGTTCCGGGGTGAAGGCGACCCGCAGCTTTTTGAAAAGGACTTCGCGGTTCAATCCAAGAACCGGCATTTTACCGAATATACCCAGAACCATTTCGTCAATGACCGCGAGAACCCCTATTCTGTGGCTGATGGCACCCAGTTCAACTGGTGGCGCAGCTATCAGTTGGGCGGCAGGTCGCTGACCTGGGGCCGCCAATCCTATCGGATGAGCGACCATGATTTCGGCGCCAACAAGAAGGACGGCCACGGCGTTGACTGGCCCATCCGCTATGCCGACCTGAAGCCCTGGTACGATCATGTGGAAAAATTCATCGGCGTGTCGGGGCAGAATGAAGGTCTGTCCTCCCTGCCCGATGGTATCTATCAGCCGCCCATGGCCTTGAATGTGCTGGAAAAGCACGCCAAAGGGGTGATTGAGGCGCAATGGCCGGACCGGCGGCTGACCATCGGCCGCACCGCCAACCTGACCCAGGACAAAGAAGGCCGCAGCGCCTGTCAGAACCGGATGCTCTGCCCGCGCGGCTGTTCCTATGGTGCCTATTTCAGCACGCAAAGCTCCACCCTGCCCGCCGCCCAGGCCACCGGCAACCTGACCCTGATCACCGATACGGTGGTGGAAACCGTCGATTACGACGCCAAGGCCAAGCGGGCGCGCGGCGTGTCGGTGTTGAATGTGAAAACCGGTGAACGCCGCCGCTATACCGCCCGCATCATTTTCATGAATGCCGGGGCCTTCAACAGCAACCATGTGCTGCTGCGCTCCCGCTCCGAGGCCTTCCCCAACGGGTTGGGCAACAGCAGCGGCCGGCTGGGCACCCACATCATGGACCATGCCAGCACCGTGGGGGCCATCGCCCTGTTCGATACATTCCAGGATCGGACCACCTATGGCAACCGACCTACGGGCGTGATCATCCCGCGTTTCCGCAATCTGGGCGACCAGCCGGAAGCGGATTTCGTGCGCGGCTATTCTTTCCAGGGCGGTGCGCTGCGCAGCACCTGGACGCGCGGCAAGCGCGAAGCCGGCATCGGCGAAGCCTTTAAAGACAATCTGCGCCATGTCGGCCCCTGGCGCATGGTCTTGGTCAGTTTCGCCGAAAGCCTGCCACGCGAAACCAACCGCCTGCGCCTGGACCCGGTGAAGGTCGATCCATTCGGCGCCCCGCTGCTGCAGATCGATTTCACCCATGGGGAGAATGAGCGCAAGGCCCTGACCGATGCCGGGAAGGAGGCCAGCGCCATGCTGACGGCCGCCGGTGGCAAGGTCATCCTGTCCTTGAACCAGCCCGGCATCGGCGGCAGCGCCATCCATGAAATGGGCGGGGCGATGATGGGGTATGACCCGCGCACGTCGGTCACCAACCGCTGGAACCAGTTACATGACGTGCCCAATGTGTTCGTCACCGATGGCGCGGCCATGGCGTCATCGGCCTGCCAGAACCCGTCGCTGACCTATATGGCCATGACGGCCAGGGCCTGTGATACGGCGGTGACCATGCTGAAGCAGGGCCGGATCTGAGGCCATGCTGGACCGTAAACAGTTCCTCTCCCTGGCCGGCCTTCTGCCCCTGGCGGCGGCCGGCGGGGCGCAGGCCGCCGGCCCATCGGGGCTGGAGGATTTCTGCACCCTGTTTTACCGGCAGAAGCAGGTGCGCGCGGCCTTCGAGCGCTATGTGGCGGTTGATTACATCCAGCATAGCAATGGCATGGCACAGGGGCGGGAAGCCGCCATCGCCGTGCTGGAACCCATGTTCACCCGCCCGCAGTTCACCGCAATCCCCGTCAGCACCATTGGTCAGGGTGACATTTCCATCGTGATGCTGGATGTGCGTGTGGGACCCGATATCCGGGCCGCTGTGATGGATATTTTCCGCTGGCAGGACGGCTTGATCCAGGAACATTGGGATTTGAAACAGGAACTGACGGCGGACCAAGCCGTCAGTTATTTCGATCACTTACGCCCGTAAAGCTGTTGCACGCCTATGGATCATGGCACGGCGCACGGTCGGAGCGGATAGCCCGCCAATCGCGCCGCCTGGATTGCCGCCCCCAGCATCGGCGTAAAGCGCGGGGGGGACAGGACATAATCCACGCCTGTCTGCGCCAGCGCCGCGCGGAACGGCACCAGGATGCCGTCACCGGCACGGAACACGCCGCCGGAATAGGAGACCGGCACCGGCTGCCCGGCCCTATACCCCAATGAAACCCGCACCGCCTCGACAATGGCGACCAGTTCCTGGGCGGCGGCAACCAGGATGGCAGCGGCCTGATCATCCCCCTGTTCCGCCGCCCGTGACACCAGACGGGAGAGCGACGCGACATGGTCGCGGCTGGCAGCATCACCCGCCATGATCCGGCCGGACAGATCCAGTTCACTCGACAGGGCGAACAGATCCATCATCATCGCGTGCAAGGGCCCCTTGGGCCGGCGCCCGTCGCTCATCCGGCTGAACAGGTTCAGCCCCTGCACGGCAATCCAATGGGCGGAGCCTTCATCGCTGAACAACTCCCCCCAGCCACCGGCCCGCGCCGCCCGCCCCTCTCGCTCGCCATAGCCGATGGAGCCGGTGCCGGCGACGATGTTGATCCCATCCTCGCCGCCCAGAGAACCCGCCCAGCCGCAGACCATATCGTTACCGCAATGATATCGGCGATGCCCCAATATCTGTTCCGGTAGCGCATCAATCAGCGGTTGGATGCGGCTATCCTCGCCATAGGCCGGCAGGCCGAAAAAGGCATGACGGATGGCACCGGCACCGATGCCCACCTTGGCCAGCAGCGCCCGGACCCCGGCTGCCAGCACATCGCGCAGCCCGTCCAGCCCGATCTGCAGGTGATAGGCGTTGCTCTCCTCATGGCTGGCGGCCACCGCCCCTGCCTGATCGACCAGGACGAAAGCGGTTTTGGTGCCACCGCCATCAACACCCAGGAAATAGCGCCCCGTCTCCATCATGGCGCCTGATGGATGCGAACGCCCTGCACCACCCGGTTGACGGTGCCCGACGGGTTCGGGTTGTCAGGCGTGCGGCCAAGGGCCAGCGACTGGTGGAAGGCCAGCATCTGCGGCCCGGCGATGAAGGGGATCATCAGGTCGATATCGGCGGCCTGCGCCATCCCCGGCACGATCAGGCTGCGCACACCGGCCGGTACGTCCAGCGGCTGCGCCGAAATGGCCAGCAAGGCCCCCATCTTGTTATCCCGCGCCAATTCCTCCAGCAGGTCCAGATCGTAGCGCCTTGTATAGGGATCGTTCGAGAGGAAGATGGCGATCAGCGTACGGTCGGTGACAATGGTTTTCGGCCCATGCCGGAAGCCCATCGGGCTGTCGAAACAGGCGGGAATGGCACCATCGGTGAGTTCCAGCAGCTTCAGTGCCGCTTCCCGCGCCAGCCCCTGGAACCCGTGGGAGCCGAGATAGACCAGCCGCTGAAATCCGGCGCCGGCGAGGTCACGGGCAAGATCATTGCCACTCTCGATCACCGCCCGCGTCGCGGCGGCAATCGCCCCTGCCCGCCCCGCCATGCTGGCCGGGCCGGTGAAGGCGGCCAGGGCGGCATACATCATGCCGGTGAAGCTGGAAGTCATGGCGAAACTGCGGTCATGCGTTTCCGGCGGCAGCAAGATGGCATGGAAGCGCGCATTGTCGGCGGTGCAGCGCCGCGCCAATTCCCCCTCCCCATTGCAGGTGATGACCAGATGGCGGATATCGCTGACCAGATTGTCGGCAATATCAACCGCTGCCACACTTTCCGGGCTGTTCCCCGAACGACCAAACGACACCATGAGGGTGGGTATGTCGGGCTGAAGATAATAGGTGGGCGCAGAAACAATATCGGTCGTGGCAATCGCCTCCACCCGTGCTGCCAGACGGGCGGACAGATATGGGGCGAGACATTCCCCGATAAAGGCGGAAGTGCCGGCACCAGCCAGGATGATCCGCCCTTCCCGCCGGGTCACGACGGGCGCCAGGAAAGCCTCCAGCGCCGCCACCTGCGCCATCAGCACGGCCTGGACACGCATCAGGCTGTCCGGCTGCTGGGCAATTTCCCGCGCCGTCCAATAGGCGCCGGCCGTCTTCAGGGCCGCTTCATCAAGCCCGAGTTCACGCATGATGGACTTCCTTCACGGGGCGGCAGGCGGCGCTATAGCTGGCCAGCACGGCAATGATCTGTTCAATGACAAGGTGGGCGGGATCAAGATCGCACTGCCCGGCGCGGATGGCGGCATAGGCGGCCGGCATATATTGGCTGACCAGCGACAAGGGCGGCGGCGAGGCAATCAGGTTGGCGAACAGCTTTTCCTGCGCGTCCCGCACCGCCCCTTCCGGCCAGTAATAGCGGATGCGGTCGCTGAGACTATATTGGAGATCATAGTCCAGGCCGCGCCCTTCGGCGTGATAGTATTTGGCCCAATGTTTCGGGTTCTCCCGCATCGTCGCCATGGCAGCATCACGGAAGCCAGACCGATCTTCCGGCACCCATTCCCGCTCAATCGCATCCAGCGCCCAAAGCGCTTCACGCAATGCGAAGGTGACACCCGGCCCCACCTTCAGGATGGCAAAATGGTCGCGGACCAGCGCTGCCAGAGCCTCCGGCGTCTGATAGTCGGTGGAGTGCGCCTCATAAACCATATGCCCGTAGGCATCGATGGCATGGGAAAGCGCCTGTGCCTTGGCCGGCACATAATCGACCACCTGATGATGGTCGAATTCCACGCCGGGCTGCACCACGGCCGCAACCACCCGCTCCCAGGCGGTCACCAGGCCGTGCTCCTGGAAAATGGCGCGGTGCGTTTCAATGGTGGCACGCGCCGCTTCCGGCGTCGTCACGGCCAGCTCACCCAGATCCTCCGCCGCACCGCCCGGCACCGGCACTTCGGTGCCAATGACATAGACCGGCGCCTCCCCGCCCACGTCCTGATAGGCCTTCTCCGCCACCAGGGCCAGCCGCGCCGCGCGGGTGGCGATGGTCGCATCGGACAGGGGCACCGGGTCGCCAGCGCAGGACATGGAGCAATCCAGATGGATCTTGCGGAAGCCGGCTGCCACATATTGCGCGATCAGCAGATCCGCCTTCTCCATCGCAACATCAGGCGGCAGATTCTGCCAGACATTGGGGCCCAGATGGTCGCCCCCCAGCAAGATACGGGTGCGATCGAAACCCACCTTGTCGGCGATTGCGTAAACGAAATCCCGGAAGTCGGCCGGACGCATGCCGGTATAGCCGCCATCCTGGTTGACCTGGTTGGATGTCGCCTCGATCAGGGCGAAAGCATCCCCAGCCCGCAGGGCCTGGATGAAGGTCGCCTCAATAACCAGCGGATGCGCCGAACAGACCGAATAGATCCCGACCGGGCTTCCGGCTTTGTGTCGCGCGATCAGGTCGATAACCGCTTTCATGAATTCCTCCGGTCGGCAAGGCGCGAAAGGCGCGCCGACTGAAACGATATAAAACGAAACTTCGTTTGCGCGCAATATCGAAAGATAGTGAAAGTGAAACTATCATTTCGGAGGCGCAGAGAAGGCATGGCGGCCAGCATCGGCACGCCATAGGGCAAGCGTCAGGAGGACAACCGGCCTGCGGTGATCGGCCCCGATAACCGCAAGCGGTTGTCGTATCAGCGCTTTTCCCCCTCTTCAGGGGTCAGCGCCAGCAACAGGGCGGCAAGGGCAGCGAGGACCAAAGCCACCAGCTTCAGCGGACCTGGCAGAGTGCCGACCAGGATCAGGGCGAGGATCGCCGTCATCAGCGGCGCGCCGGCATTGGTCAAGGGCGACACCACGATGGCCTTGCCATGGCGGAAGGCAAAGACGAGACACAGCGCGCCCACCGCGTTCAACATCTGGATCAGGCCGGCGAGCCACGGCCCATCCAGGCCCCAATTCACCGGCTGGCTGAAATCCGTCATCATCCAGGCCACCGGCGCCAGCAGCAGCCCGGCCAGCATCATGTAAAAGAAGATGCTTTCCGCCCGCATGCTGTGATTGGCCAGCTTCATGAAGAAGGCCTGCAATCCCCAGCACAGCATGATCACCAGCGACAGCAGGAACCAGAGTGCCGTGCCCGCCTCACCCTCGCCCTGGGGTGCGAAATCAAACAGGGGCAGAGCGATGAGGGCCAGAACGATACCGATGACACCCAACCGGTTGGTCCGTTCCCGCAATAAAGTGAAAGAGAGCGCAATGGTGATGACGGGTGACAGCGAGATGATCGGGAAAATCAGATAGGCCGGGCCAATGGTCAGCGCATAGAACAGGATCATCTGTCCGCCGGCCCCCAACAGCCCGATGATCATGCCATAGGACAGCGCCTTCACTCCGCGATCCAGCTTCCAACCCGACCGGGCCAGCACAATCAGGGCCGGCACGATCATGGTCAGCGACCAGACGCAATAGACCAGCGTATCCGGGAAGCCCCGCTCCGCCGACAGGCCGGTAAAGGCCCCCCAGAACCCCCATAGGACCATGGTGGCCAGGGCGTAAAGCAGCCAGGGCGCCACGCGGGACCGGCTTTGCAGGTCGCTTACGCTCATCGTGCCGCCTCCATCATGTTGATCTTCAGCAGCACGGTGTCATGCGGGATCACTTCCAGGCTCAACCGGCCCGCCTCGGTCCCCAGGTCGCGCTGGCGCCACAGGTCGCGCACGCGGGTCAGGCGCTGCCCCGGTGGCAGCAGGGCGGCAAGGTCAGCCGAGACCGTCGCCACTTCCCCACCCCGGTTCAGGATCGCCACCGCCTGCCCGCCATCGGCCAGCGGTTTGACGAAAATCTCCACATCGCCATCATCGCGCACCTTGGCGGCCTGGATGCCCAGCCGGTCCTGGTTGATGGCGATGACGTCGCGGTTGGTCAGGGTGGCCAGGGTGAAGGCGTCCAGTTCGCGGATATCGGTGCCGGTCAGCAGCGGCGAGGCCAGCATGGCCCAGAGGCTGAAATGGCTGCGATATTCAACATTCGATGCTCCGGCGCCGACCAGTTCCTTGCTGCGCCCGTCCAGACCGACGATCAGCATGTCGAAGTCGTTCCACTGGCCGGGCTTGGCATGGGCGGCCAAGCCAACGCCACGATCCAGCATGTCCAGCACATCGAAATAATAGCCCTCGCGATGGCCGGGATAATTGTAATCGTCAGAGATATCCTGACCAATGCGCCAATGGTTGGCACCGATAGCGCCAGCCCATTCCCAGATCCGCGCCCAGCCGCAATGGCAGGGGTGATAAACCACCGGCCGGCCAGTCGCGATCAGGGCCTTGGACATGGCACCATAAAGGCCGATCATCGTGTCGGCTGAGGCATCCTTGTGCGAGCAGCAGCCATCATATTTCAAATGATCCACGCCCCAGGACGCGAACAGGGCGGCATCCTCCGCCTCGTGCCCCTCGCTGCCAGTATAGCCGGCGCAGGTGGTCTGGCCCGGCCCGGAATAAAGCCCCAGCTTCATCCCCCGCTCATGGGCATAATCCGCCAGATAGCGGATGCCGCGCGGGAATTTCACCGGGTCATAATCCAGCGGATACTGATTGCGCGGCCCCTTATGCTTCTGCCAGCCATCATCAATATTCACATAGATATAGCCAGCATCGCGCATGCCGTTGGCGATCATGGCGTCGATGGTGGCGATCACCAGCGCCTCGTCGATCTCAACGCCGAAATTGTTCCAACTGCTCCAGCCCATGGGGGGCGTGCGGGCCAGACCATTATCAATGGGGGCCTGCCGGGCCAGCGCCGCCTGGGCGGCGGGCGACAGGCCCCGCTCATTCTGGGCCGATGCCGGCAGTGCCACCGCCAGCATCAGCCCAATCAGGAGAAGAAGACGGGAAAGGGGATAGATCATTCCGGGCCTGCCTTGTCATAAGGGTCGGGACCGCAGATGAGCGGCCCCGGGAGGGCGCCCAAGGTCAGTACCGGGCGCGCATGCCGAAGAAGAAGGAACGGCCATTTTCTTCGTAGAAGGCCGGGACATTGCGGTGGGTATTGAACTGCCGCACCGTCTCATCCAGCAGGTTGGAGCCTTCCACGAAGACCTCCACCCGGTCGGTCAGATCGTAAGATGTGCTGAAGGACAGATCCTCGTAAGAATCGCCATGCACCGACAGGCCCTCAACAAAGCCGTCAAGCTGCACCGTGCGGCCCTTGTCGTAGGAATAGGTGACCTTGGCGCTGATCGGCCCCCTCTCATACAGAACCGACAGGTTGACCGACAGCGGGGTCACATCTTCCAGCTTGCCGCTGATCTCGCCAAACCGGGCGGAGCTTTTCGTAGCCGTGACATTGCCGGCAAAGCCAAAGCCGCTGTCATGCAGATATTGCGCGGTCAGTTCCAGACCCTTGACCTTGCCGCTGTCACCATTATCCACGGTGACGACGCTGAAGGTCTGGCCGGCGATCACTTCCTGGTCGATACCGGTGGTGATGAAGTTCTTGATATCCTTGTAGAACAAGGCACCGGCCAGCATGGAATTGGGCGCGAAATACCATTCCAGCGAGATGTCGGCCTGGTTGGCCTCGGTCGGCTTCAGGTCGGGATTGCCGTAATTATATTTGGTGAAATCACCGGTTTCCGCATTGTCGCTGCTGGCGGGCGAAAGCTGGTCCATGGAAGGGCGGGACATTACCTGGGCCGCCGCGAACCGCAGCCGCAGATCATCTTGAATGTCATAGGCGATGTTCAGCGACGGCAGCAGCTTGGTATATTTGCCGCCGCCTGATACGGGCGTCGCTTCCGACCGGACGACATCGTAATTGGCCGTCTGGTTGGGCTGTTTGGTGATGGAGATGATCTGGTCGATGGCCCCGTTGGAACGGACCTTGGTATGGATCAGGCGCAGGCCGAGATTACCGCTCCACGGGCCGCTCTGCAGGTCGAGCTGGCTATAGGCGGCGTACGTCTTCTCACTGATATCAAAGGATTCGCCCGGCAGCCGCGCAACCAGTTGGTCGGCATAGCCCACGGGATAGGGCTCACCCGTGTTCGGGTTGATGATGGCGGGATTATTTTCCGCCCGGCGCAGGGCCTCCAGATAGGCCTGATTGTCGAAGCTGGCAAAGTGGCGCGGGAAATTGCCCTTCTGCCCTTTTAGCAAATCGCCCACGGGCAGCGGTCGCACCAGATCGGCCCCGATTTCCCCGAAGGTGAAGGGATAGCCGCAGAAGCTGCATTCCGTGGCGGCATTGCCATATTGGTCATAACGCTTGTTGCGGTCATTATAGCTGATACCGACCTTCAGCTCGTCGAGGATGCCATCGGTGAAGCTGTAGATCGTGTCCAGCTTGGTACCATAGACACGGTCATCGACATCCTGGCCGGTGATGCCCAGATAATGGGCGCGGTAATCATCATTGCCGGCTTCCGACAAAGGCCGCCCATCGGGCAGGGTGATCAGGAAATCCGGCATCGCGCCATCGCGCGCGGTGAAGGCGCCGCTGGCATCGGTGACGCCAGCCACGAAGAAACGCTCTTTACCCGCACCATTGCGCGATGCCTTGCCCCAATAGCCATCAAAAACAATATCCAGCGCATCGGTGGCGTTCCACACGGCATTGGCGCCAAACAACATCGTATCGACGCTGCGCGGCTCCTCATAACTCACCGCTTCAGCCACCAGATCATCGATGATGAAATCAGTGACGACATTATTCTGATCGACCTTGATCGATCCCGGCCGGAAACGGCTGGCTTCGATGAAGTTGGACTGGGCGTAGTTACGGGTCGGCGTGTCGTAATTGCTGTAAAGACCATCGATGGTCAGTTCGAAATTGTCAGCCGGTTGGAATTGCAGCGCGCCGGTGATGCCCAACCGCTGCCGCGTGCCGATCACCGTGCCGGGGCTGTAGAAATCAGGATAGACATAGCCGGGGCTGTCTTCATCAATGGCGCCATTGCCGTTGAAATCGACCCCATTATCCGTCTCATGCTCGGCGGTGATATGATATTCGCGCAGATTATCGGTGCGGATCTTTCGCTTGGACCAGGATACCGAAACCAGAGCGCCAATCGTATCATTGGCGAAAGTATCGGCGACAACGCCGGTGACCTTCTTGCCGTATTTATCGGAGAGATCATTATATTCGCCTTCGATAGAGCCGAAGGCTGTAAATTCCTTGTAATCGAAGGGTCGGGCAGAGCGTAGATTGATCGCGCCGCCAATACCGCCTTCCATCAAGGAGGCTTGCACACCTTTGTAGACATCTGCGCCGGAGATCATCTCCGAGGGCAGCACATCGAAAGCGAATTCACGGCCGGCGCCATCGGTCGGCAGGATGCGCTCATTCAGGGTGACGATGGAAAAGCCCTGGCCCAGCCCCCGGATGGAGACATTCTGCCCCTCCGCACCGCGGGTACGGCGCACGGAAATGCCGGGCACATTGCCCAGACTGTCCGCCACATTGCGGTCGGGAAACTTGCCCAGCTCTTCTGCCGAAATACTGTCGATGACGGTTGCGGCATCCCGCTTTGCGTCGATGGAACGGGCCAGACTGGCGCGGACACCCGTGACGATGATTTCATCCAGATAAGCATCGCCGGCTGGTGGCGCTTCCTGGGATATTGCTGGCATCGCTGGAACCACACAAAAGAATGTAGCCCCCAGCAGCAGCCGGGCACGGCGATTACGTATCACTGCCATGTTCTTTCCCCTGTTCCTATTCTGTTATCGCATCTTTCCGGGGGGCACGCATGTTTCGTTTTGCCGTCCCGCTGTTCTGATTGCGTAACATAACTTGCGAATTGCGCAAAGACCGAAATCAAACGAAATGTGCAAAGCGAAGTTTTTATGAAACACTGGCCGGTGGCGTGCCGAAACGGGCATTGAAAGTTTCGTCTTGTTGCAGGATAAGATTATAGAAGTGGAAAGTGCGGGCGGGCGCCAAGTCCGGCCGCGAGGGAGGCATGATGCGCGACACCAGCGACCGCCGGCGGCGGATCACCGCCATGGTGAAGGAACAGGGCAGCGTTCAGGTGACGATGCTGTCAGAGATGTTCGGCGTGTCCGCCCAGACGATCCGCAAGGATCTGCATTATCTGGCAGATCGCGGGGTCGCCACGCGCGCTTACGGGGGGGCGATTTCGGCCGATGTGGTGGGCACCGCCATTTCCCCTGTGCCTATGGCGGCAGAGCCGGCGGTGGATACCAAGCTGGGCTTCAACCGCACGGAAAAGGAGGCCATTGGCAAGCTGGCAGCCAGCCTTGTGAAGCCGGGGGACAGCATCCTGCTGGATAGTGGCACCACCACAATCCAGATCGCGCATCACCTGCCCGATATCGAGGATTTGACCGTCGTCACCAATGATTTCGGCGTGTTATCGGCGCTGGCCACCAAGCAGAACATCCAGATCGTGATGCTGGGCGGGGCGCTGCGGCGTAAGAACATGGCTTTCTACGGCGCCCAGACCGAAGCCGCGATTGAGGAATTGCTGGTCGACAAGCTGTTTCTGGGTGTCGATGGTTTCCATCTGGAGAAGGGCATCACCACCCATTACGAGAATGAGGCGCGGCTGAACCGGAAGATGGCCACCGTTGCCAATCAGATCATCGCCGTGACCGACAGTTCAAAGTTCGGCCGCATGTGCCTGCACCGGATCATCGGGGTGGAGGAAATCGACCTGCTGATCACCGATAAGGGCGCGCCGGATTACATCAAACAGGGCGGGCTGTCCTGTGAAGTGAGGGTTGCGCCCTGACAGGGCCGATGGCGGGGATGCCCTCCCCGCCATCGCCTTACACTCAACGCCGCAGGAAAACGCGGCGCGCATTATCGTTCCAGATTTTGCTAATCACCGGGCGTGGCAGGGCCAGGCCCGGCACATTGGCGTCAAGGTCCTGGATGCGCTGGCTTTCAGCCGTTGCCATATAAATCCAGTCCGATTTCCAGAAATCCAGGGCTTCCTTTTTGAAAGCGGCGGGATCGGTGCCGGGGTTCAGCGTCAGGTCGCTGCCATAAAGGATGCGATCCTGATACTTAATGAAGAAGGCGCGCACCTTTTCCGGCTCACGCAGCGACTGATATTGGATCTGGGTCATCCGGGCCGCCATATCGACATGGGCATCGGGATAGCGGTCCAGGAAAGCCGCCAGATGATCGATGCTCCATTCCAGGCTTGCCAGATGCGCGCCGACAAAATCCAGTTTCGGGTTTCGATCCAGGAAACCATCCCGCGCCGCCATCTGATCCTCGTATGAGGGCTGATCGGGGTGCAGATACATGTGATATTGGGGATGCGCCTCGAAATAGGCGCGGTCATTCGCCGTCGTCATCTTGTCGAGCGGCTGCCAGCAATTATGCGGTTCCCCCTGATGGCCGATCAGCACCACGCCCAGGCTGCGGATGGCCGCCACCACCGGGTCGAAACCGGGATCATCAATCATCACCAGATGCCCCTGCCCGTCCCGCGCTTCCATGCCGACATTTTTCCAGATTTTCACTGCCACGGCGCCCTGGGCAACGGCATCGCGCAGCCGCTTTTCCACCCCGGCAGCCCAGCCGGCCGTTCCCCAGCCCTGCATGGAGAAGGTGGTGGCATGATGAAAGCGCGCCGGCTCCTGTCGCGCCAGGTCGCGCCCGAACCGGGCTTGATCGTCGATGGGGGGAAAATCCGGGTAATCGACATTGATGGTCAGCAGCTCGAAATTCTCTGCCCGCGCCAATTCCAGGAAAGCGGCATCGGCCGTATTGGCATGGATATGGGCGTCAAATTTTGGCACATGGCGAAAATCCTCAACCGCGTATGGATTTTCAGCGGCTGACACCGGGGGCGCCCAGGTCGCCCACATCCCGGCAAGCAGCAGCGCCGCCAGACGGTGCAGACGGCGATCTTTCGTTTTCATACCCATGAAGCCTCTCCCAGAAGCAAGATATCGAAACCAACTGCGCGATCTTATCTTTCCTTTTGTTGCCATGGTGATTCAAAAATGCAAGGCTTCTGTCGCCATCCAATCGAACAGACACAAACGGGTTAAAAAAATGAACGAACGGTCACGGCAGACGGGCATCGAACATCGGGGTATCAGCCGGCGCCATGCGTTGATCATGGGGTCCAGTTCCCTGCTGGCCCTTTCCGTCCCGCTATCCGGGGCTGCGGCCACCGGCAATCGTCCCGCCGCGACGCTGGATAATGGCCGGCTGCGGATCGAGTTTGATCATGACATGCGTAGCCGCATCATCTCCCGCCTGGGGGGAGAGCGGGCGCTGACCGATTTCGATACCGGGGAATATCTACTGCTGGCCGATGGCAGCCGCCTGGACCGGTTCCGCTATGTCGATATGAAAACAATGCCGCTGCGGGGGCCCCAGGGCGGCGGCATGCGGCACAGCCTGCGGGGTGTATCAGACGGCAAGCTGGAAAAGACGCTGACCGTCACCCAGCTTGACAGTCACCCGGCGCTGGCCATCCTGCAGGTGGAATATGCCAATCTGGGCGATGCACCGCTGGCCGTCGCCGGCTGGGTCAATGGCGCCCATCTGTTGAAGCCCGACCCCACCCATGGCGCGGACTATTGGTCCTTCAACGGTGCCTCCTTCGCTGATCGGCGTGATTGGTTGCAGCCGGCCAAACCCGGTTTCAACCAACGCAATTTCATGGGCATGAACAGTTCCGACTATGGCGGCGGCACACCGGTGCTGGATGTCTGGCGCCGTGACGGCGGGCTTGCGGTCGGGCATCTGGAAGCGACACCCAAGCTGGTCTCCCTGCCCCTGACTGTGGGTGAGGATGGCGCGCACATGGCGGTAGGGTTCGACTATGCGGAGAAGGAACCGCTGATCCTGGCGCCCGGTGGCCGCCTGAAGACGATTGAGACTTTCATCGCTATCCACCAGCGCGACCATTACGCCACCTTGCGCACCTATCGGGAAATCATGGCCCTGCGCGGCATGGGCCAGGCCCCCGTGCCCGACAGCGCCTATGAGCCGATCTGGTGCGCCTGGGGGTATGAACGCGATGTGACGATGGAGGATATTGTCGGGGCCCTGCCCAAGGCCAGAGAACTGGGCCTGAAATGGGCCGTCATTGATGATGGCTGGCAGACGGCGGAAGGGGACTGGTACCTGGACCCCAAGAAATTCCCCAATGGCGATGCCGACATGAAAGGGCTGGTCCAGCGTATCAAGGCGGCGGGGATGCGGCCCAAACTGTGGCTGGCGCCGCTGGCCGTCGACCCCGGCACCGACCTGCTGCATGACCATACCGACATGCTGCTGCTGGACAAGGATGGGGCTGTCCAGGATGTGACCTGGTGGAACAGCTTCTATCTCTGCCCCGCTTATGAAAAGACGGTGGAGAATGGCAAGGCGCTGGTGCGCAAGATCATGCAGGATTGGGGCTATGAAGGGTTGAAGATTGACGGCCAGCACCTGAACGGTGTCGCCCCCTGCTACAACCCCGCCCATAACCATGCCCATCCCTGGGAATCAGTGGAGAAGCTGCAGGATTACTGGAAGGCGATCTACGACACGGCGATAGCGATCAATCCCGATGCCGTGGTGGAGATCTGCCCCTGCGGCACCTCCTATGCCTTTCACAACATGCCTTATATGAACCAGGCCGTCGGGTCGGACCCGCTTTCCTCCTGGCAGGTGCGCCTGAAAGGCAAGAGCGTGAAGGCCCTGATGGGCGAAAGTGCCGCCTATTGCGGCGACCATGTCGAACTGGCCGACAAGGGCGAGGATTTCGCTTCTTCCATCGGGATCGGCGCCGTCATCGCCACCAAATTCACCTGGCCGCCGGTGGCAACCGAACCCGCCGCCAAATTCGCCCTGACGCCGGAACGGGAACGGCAATGGCGGCGCTGGACCGATATCTATCAGGACAAGATGCTGCCCAAGGGCACATATCGCGGGGAACTATACGATATCGGCTTTGACAAGCCGGAGGCCCATGCCGTGGAAAAGGAAGGCCGCCTGTTCTATGCCTTCTATGCTGCTGACTGGAAGGGGGCGGTGGAATTGCGTGGCCTGACGCCCGGCAAGACCTATCGCCTGCATGATTATTGGAATGACAGGCCCCTGGGTACGGCCACGGCAGCGCATAACCGGGTGGAAGCCGCTTTCCAGGATTTCCTGCTGATCGAAGCCATTCCCACCTGAAAGTGAAAGGGTATGGCCCCGGTCAACAGGGGCCATAAGCCTGAATGATTGACCCCTGGCCTTCGCTGCGCCTATGAGGGCATGAACGGCCCTCTCAGCCGGTGATGCTTTTCGGACGCAGAATGACAGGCACCAATCCGGCCTCCGTTTCCGCCAGCCCTGATAACACGACCTGCTGGATCGTCGTGTTGAACTGGAACAATGCCGCAGACACGCTTGCCTGCATCGATTCCATCATCCGGCTGCAAAAGGAGACTTGGCGCCTGGCCGTTTGCGACAACGCATCCAGCGATGGGGCGCTGGATATTCTCGCTGCAGGCTTGCAAAGCCGATTCGGCAGCCAATGGCGGAAACTGGCCGAAAAGGATGTTCCCAATACGCGGGTTGACGAGGGCTTCAAGGCCTATCTGATCGCGAACAGCGGCAATCATGGCTATGCGGGGGGAAACAATGTCGGCATGCGGCTGGCGCTGCGCGACCCGGCCATGCGCTTCGTCTGGGTGTTGAACAACGACACGGAGGTGGCGCCGGATTCCCTAGGCCATCTATTGCACCATGCTGACCTGCATCCCACACAAGGGATCATCGGCAGCACGTTACTCTACCATGACAGACCTGGCATTATTCAGGCGGCGGGCGGCGGCACCTATCATCGGTGGACGGGGCTATGCGACCATCACGGATATGGAAAACCGGCGGAAAGCCGTGATCACCATGCAAACCGTCCCCTTGATTACGTATTCGGCGCCGCCCTTTTCATCCGACGCGCCTGGCTGGAACAGGTTGGCCTCATGGATGAAAGTTTTTTTCTTTACTTTGAGGAGATCGATTACTGCCGATCTGGCCGTCATCTTTTTGATATCGGCTATTGTCCGGATTCAATGATTTATCATAAGGAAGGCGGCAGTACGGGTGGCAAGCGCCACGCCGTCAGCCTGCTCGCCGATTTTTATAATCTTCGCAATCGCTTACGCATCACCAGACGACATTTCCCATACGCTTTGCCAACGGTATGGCTGGGAATGATGATTACCATCCTCAACAGGTTGCGACGCGGACAGGCGGACCGGGTGGGGATGGTGCTTCGCATCGCCTTCCAATTCGGCCATATCGACTTCAAGGATATCCGGAGGGGGAAATAGACAACACCAACGATACGAACGCCCCCATATGGTTTTATACGCCTTATGAGACGGGTTGCCGGAGACAGGTGAGTGGGGCATAAACGCCGCCGGGGTGATCAATGGTATGATGGCATTTGAGCCGCCGGAGAGATGGAAGTAAATGGAAGTTAAAGAATTCCCAATCGCTGGGCCACGCTTGCTGGTGCCAGCCCGTCACGGCGATCATCGCGGCTATTTCAGCGAAACCTTCAATCGCCGCCGTTTTGCCGAGGCCACCGGCGTTGATGTGGATTTTGTCCAGGATAATCACTCCCTTTCCGCCGACGTCGGGACGTTGCGTGGCTTGCATTTTCAACGCCACCCATCCGCCCAGGGCAAGCTGGTCCGCGTCGTGCGCGGCGCTGTGCTGGATGTGATCGTGGATATCCGTACTGGCTCCCCCACTTTTGGCCAGCATTTAAAGGTCGAGCTTTCTGCGGAAAATGGCGCCCAATTCTGGGTACCGGTGGGATTTGCCCATGGTTTCTGCACCCTGCAGCCGGATACGGAATTCCTTTACAAAGTCACCGATTATTACAGCCCCGCCGATGATGGCGGTATTCTGTGGAACGATCCCGACCTTGGCATTGACTGGCCCTTCGGCCCTGATCAGGTGAAGCTGTCCGCCAAGGACACCAAGTTGCCGCGTCTGCGCGACCTCCCCGCCCTTTTTCATTGGTGAGACATGACCACCCGTAATCCTAAGCTGGTGCTGGTCACCGGCGGCGCCGGTTTCATTGGTTCGGCCCTCGTGCGCCATCTGATTCTGGATCGCGGCATCGCGGTTGTGAATGTCGATTCACTCACCTATGCCGCCAATCAGGATAATCTGAATCCGGTGGCTGACAGCCCACTCTATCATTTCGAAAAGGTGGATATCCGCGACCGGGCGGAGATCGACCGCGTGCTGACAACGCATAAGCCGGACACCATCATCCATCTGGCCGCCGAGTCCCATGTCGACCGGTCGATTGATGGACCGGACGCGTTCATCCAGACCAATATTGTCGGCACCTCCGTGCTGCTGGCCGCTGCCCGCGCTTATTGGTCCGGGCTGGACAAGGACGCTGCCGCCCATTTCCGCTTCCACCATGTCTCAACAGACGAGGTGTTCGGCAGTCTTGGGGCTGAAGGTTTCTTCACCGAAGAAACCGCCTATGCGCCGCGGTCCCCCTATTCCGCCTCCAAGGCGGCGTCGGACCATTTGGTCGATGCCTGGCACCATACCTATGGCCTGCCTGTCGTATTGACCAACTGCTCCAACAATTACGGGCCTTATCACTTCCCCGAAAAGCTGATCCCGCTGATCATCCTGAATGCGCTGGAATGGAAGAAGCTGCCTGTCTATGGCGACGGCCAGAATGTGCGCGACTGGCTGCATGTGGAAGACCATGCCCGCGCGCTGGCAGAAGTGATGATCAAGGCCGAGAATGGTGGCCGCTACAATATTGGCGGCAATAATGAGAAGACCAACCTGGAGGTCGTGGAGCGCATCTGCGATCTGGTGGATAAGTATCGGCCGGAGCCGGGACGTTCGCGCCGGGAGTTGATCAGCTTCGTTACCGACCGTCCGGGCCACGATCACCGTTATGCCATCGATGCCTCGAAGATCCGCCGCGACCTGGGCTGGTCGCCGCAGGAGACGTTCGACAGCGGCATTGAGAAGACAGTTCAGTGGTATCTGGAAAATGAATGGTGGTGGGGGCGGCTGCGTGCCGTTGCCGGCCAGCGTCTGGGAAAGGTGTGAGCGCCATGAAGAAGCGTAAGGGCATTATCCTGGCCGGCGGTTCCGGTACAAGGCTCTATCCCATCACCCGTGGCGTCTCCAAGCAGTTGCTGCCGGTCTATGACAAGCCGATGATCTATTATCCGTTGTCCGTCCTGATGATGGCCGGCATCACGGATATCCTGATCATCGCCACCCCGAAGGATATGCCCCAGTTCCAGGAGCTGCTGGGCGATGGCAGCCAATGGGGTGTCTGCTTCACCTATGCCGTGCAGCCCAGCCCCGACGGGCTGGCCCAGGCCTTCATCATCGGTCGGGATTTTATCGGCAACGACGACAGTGCCCTGATTCTGGGCGATAACATCTTCTATGGCCACGGGATGGACGAACTGTTGGCCAGCGCTGATCAGCGCCAAAGCGGCGCCAGCGTTTTCGCCTATCATGTCAATGATCCGGAACGCTATGGCGTGGTCAGCTTCGATGCCGGCGGCCGCGCGCTGACGATTGAGGAAAAGCCCAAGCAGCCCAAGTCCAACTATGCTGTTACCGGGCTCTATTTTTACGATAACGACGTGCTGGATATTGCGGCGAATATCAAGCCGAGCCCCCGGGGCGAGCTTGAAATCACCGATGTGAACAATGTCTACCTCCAGCAGGGCCGCCTGAATGTGGAGCGGATGGGCCGGGGTTATGCCTGGCTGGATACTGGCACCCACGACAGCCTGGTCGACGCGACGCATTTCGTGCAGACGGTTGAGCGGCGCCAGGGCCTGAAGATCGCCTGTCCGGAAGAGATCGCCTATCGCAAGCGCCTGATCGACGAGGCGCAGTTGGAGGCGCTGGCAAAGCCGCTGATGAAGAACGAATATGGTCACTATCTGCTGAAAGTGCTTGGCGAAGGGCGCGACACCCCATGACCGTCCTGATCTTCGGTCGGAATGGCCAGTTGGCAACGGCGCTGCTGCGCCGTGACTGGGGCGGGCGGGCGGTTGTGGCCTTGGGCTCAAGCGAGGCGGATATCCGCGACCCTGCCGCCATTGCTGCTGCCTTCGCCACGCACAAGCCGGATTTCGTCATCAATGCCGCCGCTTATACAGCCGTGGACAAGGCTGAATCCGACATTGAAAACGCATATGCGGTAAATGAGACGGGGCCGAGCATCATCGCCCGCGCTGCGGCAGAAGCGGGCGTTCCCTTTGTGCATGTCTCCACCGACTATGTTTTTGACGGCGCTGGCACCAGCCCTTATCGGGAAGACCAGCCTACAGCGCCGCAGGGCGTCTATGGCGCGTCCAAACTGGCGGGGGAAAAGGCGGTTGCTGCCGCTGGCGGCAAGCATGTCACGCTACGCACCTCCTGGGTATTCAGCGCCGATGGGGCCAATTTCGTCAAAACCATGCTGCGTCTGGGGGCCGACCGCCCCCAGCTCCGCGTGGTGGCCGATCAGGTGGGGCGCCCCACGGCAGCAGCCGATATCGCCGCCGCCATTGCCTTTCTGGAGCCTTTCATCGCCAATGGCAGCGCCACTGGCGTGATGCATTTTGGCGGATCGGAAGCGACAAGCTGGCACGGCTTCGCTGAGGCCATCTTTGACGAGGCCGCTGCCCATGGCCGCCCCCGTCCCCAGGTGGAGCCGATCACAACCGCCGACTATCCCACACCCGCTAAACGACCGGCTTATTCCGTGCTGGATTGCGGGCGTTTCCTGGCACTGCCGGGCGCTTCGCTCCCGGATTGGCGCGCCTCGCTGAAGACCGTTGTCGCAACGCTGACAGCATAAAACGACTGGGGCTGCGGCAGCCGCAGCCCCAGACTGCCCCTAAGCGGTTCTTCTCCCCGCCCCTAGCCCCCAGAGGCTCAACCGGCCCGCCTATTATGCCGGCTGGCTTGATCTTATTTGTCTTACAAATAGGCTTCCCTTTCTCGGATATCGGCCTTATCTCTACCCATCGTTGGATTGGCAGGGGTCTGCCTGATCAAAGGGATCATCAGCGTGGGTGATAATTCCAAGTGGTCGGATCGCACAAGGTCATCGCACCGGAGCTATGACAATTCAGCCTCTATGGGTTGGAAGTTGCGGTTTCCCACCACTTTCCCCACGAACCATCCCGACACCGAAATCTGCCTATCTAAACGCCCGCCCACCGTCACCATTTGGTCCGGCATGGCGTGATGCGGGGTTCTTTCAGTGGTCAATCCCGGCTGCCGTCGCCGGTAGACCAAGATAAATCGCGGCTGATTGGGAGGAAAACCATGTTCAAAAAATACGCCCTGCTTTTATCCACCGCAATTACAGCCTGCCTGATGGCCGGCAGCGCTGACGCGGCAACCGCGCGTAAATCGACCTTCGGGAAGCTGCCCGACGGGCGCGAGGTGACCGCCGTCACCTTGAGCAACGGAAAGGGGGTTTCGGCGACTGTCATTGCCTATGGCGCGGGCCTGCAATCCCTGATCATGCCGGATCGCGACGGCAAAGCCGCCGATGTTGCGCTGGGCTATGACAATCTTCAGGGCTATCTCGATAAGCGGCAGTTCATGGGCAGCACGGTGGGCCGCTTTGCCAACCGTATCGCCGCCGGCCGCTTCACCCTGGATGGGCAGACCTACCAGACGACGATCAACGATGGGAAGAACGCCCTGCATGGTGGCACCGTGGGCTTTGATACGGTGCTGTGGGATGTACAGTCAGTGAAAGAAGGCGATACCGCCTCCGTTACGCTGCGCTATGTCAGCCGCGATGGCGACCAGGGCTATCCCGGCACCATGACAGTCGATGCCACCTATTCGCTGAGCGAAACCAACGAACTGACCATTGATTACCGCGCTGTCACGGATAAAGCGACCATCGTCAATATCACCAACCATGCTTACTGGAACCTGATGGGTGAGGGCGCGGTCGAAGGTGCGATGGGCCATGTGCTGACCATCCCGGCTGAAACCTATCTGCCTACCGATGCCGGCTCCATCCCCACGGGCGAGTTCCGCTCCGTTGCCGGCACGGTATTTGATTTCCGCACGCCGCAGCCGATTGGCGCGCGCGTGCGCAATGCGTCGGACGAACAGATCCGTTTTGGCCGGGGGTACGATCATAACTGGGTCATCACCCGGACCCCGCCCAAGGACATGCAATTAATGGTGCGGGTTGTGGCGCCCGGTTCGGGCCGCGGGTTTGAGCTGTGGTCCAACCAGCCCGGCCTTCAGTTCTATTCCGGCAATTTCATGGATGCCACCACCCACGGCAAGGCAAAGAAAATCTATCGCATGGGCGACGCCATCGTGCTGGAGCCGCAGAACTTTCCCGATGCCCCTAACCAGAAGGGTTTCCCCAGCGCCCGTCTTGAACCGGGACAGACTTATCGCAATGTCATGACCTATCGCCTGCTGACCAACCTGCCGGCGGATGCGAAATGATCCACTGAGGGTCGCCCCGCAGCACCCAAAATAGAAGATAGTGCCCTCGCCCGCCCTCTTCCGTCCGGTCACTACCCCCTGGTACCATCAGGGGGATATTGGATGTAAAGGGGCGGGCTTTATGATTGTTACAGACGGTGCCGCTTTATCGGGCTCAGCATCAGTATTCCGATACATGCCGGTCTTTCACGCCTGTGTGCTGCCAGCTATACCAGCACCATGACCAGCCTGGAGGGTGATTTGGCCTTTTCCGTGCCGAATGATCTCTCCCCTGCCTCCTATCGCTGAAAGGCCCGTTGCGCGCATGACCGGACCCCTTCCCCAGTCTGATGTGTCCTTGGTCGATATCATCGCCACCCTGGCCGGCGCCCGGCTGGTCATTGTCGGCGATATCATGCTGGATCGGTTTATCTATGGCGATATTGACCGGATTTCGCCGGAAGCGCCGGTGCCCGTGCTGAAATATGACCATCGGCGGGAAATGCTGGGCGGGGCCGGCAATGTCGCCGCCAATGCAACGGCGCTGGGGGCGGGCATCACCCTGCTGGGGCTGGTGGGAAAGGACGCAGCCGGGGAACGGGTACGGGAGCTTGTAGCCAGCCTGCCGGGTGGCCAGGGGCATCTTTTCACCCGCGCGGCAGGCCCGACCACGGTGAAAACCCGCATCGTTGCCCGGCAGCAGCAGATGCTGCGCCTGGATGAGGAGATCACCAGCCCGCCGACAGCGACGGAGCAGGCCGACCTGCTGGCGGCCCTGGCAGCCGCCCTGCCCGATGCCGATATCCTGCTGCTGTCCGATTATGCCAAGGGTGTGTTGGCCGGCGACATGCCCGCCCGGATGATCCAGGCCGCCCATGCCGCCGGGCGACGGGTGATCGTGGACCCCAAGGGCCGCGATTATGGCCGCTACCGCAGTGCCGACATACTGACCCCCAATCTGGGGGAACTGCGTCAGGTCAGCGACAATCCGTGTGAGGATGACGCGCAGGTGGTGGATGCCGCACGCCTGCTGCTGAGCAAGTTTGGCTTTGGCGCCATTATCGTGACCCGGAGCGAACAGGGCATGTCGGTTGTCACCGCGACAGAGGCGGTGCATCTGCCGACCATGGCGCGCGAAGTGTTCGACGTGTCGGGCGCTGGCGACACCGCCGCTGCCATGCTGGCCTGTGCCCTGGCGCGGGGGGCCGGCTTGGCCGATGCGGCACGGTTGGCCAACGCCGCCGCCGGCATCGTGGTCGGCAAGCTGGGCACGGCCCAGGTGACCGCGGCAGAGGTGGCGCTGGCGCTGCGCCAGCAGGAGGCGGGCGATATCGACGCCAAGATCGCCGACGCGCGGGAAGCCCGCATCCTGGCCAACCAATGGCGGGAACGCGGATTGAAGGTGGGCTTCACCAATGGCTGTTTCGACCTGCTGCATCCGGGCCACCTCTCACTGCTGCGTCAGGCACGGGCGGGGTGCGACCGGTTGATCGTTGGCATGAACGATGATGCCTCCGTCCGCCGCCTGAAGGGCGATGCCCGGCCCGTGCAGACAGAAGGCGCCCGCGCCGCCGTGCTGGCCTCGCTGCAACTGGTTGATCTGGTCGTACCTTTCACCGAGGACACGCCCCTGAGCCTGATTGAAACCGTGCGCCCGGATGTGCTGGTGAAGGGGGCGGATTACCGCATTGATCAGGTGGTGGGTGCTGATCTGGTGCAATCCTATGGCGGCCGGGTGCTGCTGGCGGAACTGAAGGAAGGGTTCAGCACCACCCGCACCGTGGCACGCATTACTGGTCGCTGATGCGACCACCCGCCATATCGCGACGCGGCGCATAAGTTTCCCGATCCAGGGCCTTGGCAGCGGAAGGAACGGCAAGAATTATCCCCCGCCTGCACCTTAGACTGGTCGTCACCGTCGGATACGGAGGACCGGATGTCAGTCACACGCCTTGCCCGAACCACCCTGCTTGCAGCCCTGCTGGCGGGAACGGCCACCATCGCAGCCAGGGCGTCCGGTCCTGACAGCCTGCCGCCCCTGGATGTGGTGCTGGCCCCGCACGCCAGCGGCGGCATTGTGGACCGGATGGGTGTGACCCTGCGCATCGGCCAGCCGGCGGTGAAGGCAGGAGAGGCATTGCTGCGCATGCCGCTGACCCTGGTTTCCACCCCCACCGCCCGCTATGACACCGCCGCCATCACCGCGCAGGACGACAAGGGCGCCTTGATCCTGACGGCAGTGGAGGAGGAGCCGACGCCGACCGGTGTCTACCGGCAATGGACCGTAGAGCGGGATACGGTGGGGGATGTCACCGTCCGCTATGCCGGGCCGCCCCGGCCCGTGAATGCGGAAACCCGCAACGGCCCCCTGTTCGACCTGCGCGCCGAGGCTGGCGGCGTGATCGGGGCTGGTGTTTATTTCTACGCCTTGCCGACCCGCAAGGAACCCTACCGCATCGCCCTGAAATGGGATTTGTCCAGCATGCCCGCCGGATCGCGCGGGATCTGGAGCCTGGGCGAAGGGGCGCAGGAAACCGTGGGTCCGGCCGATATGCTGGCCTTCTCCTTCTATGCCGCCGGGCCGGTGAAAAGCCTGCCCGCGGATGGCAAGGGCGATTACGGTTTCTACTGGTTAAGCCAGCCGCCCTTTGACCCGGAGGCGCTGGCCGTCAAGACAGAGAAACTTTATCATTACATGTCGCGCTTTTTTGAGGATGAGGGTGCGCCCTACCGCATCTTCATGCGCGCCAACCCCTATCCGGCGGGCGGCGGCACCGCCTTGGCCAAATCCTTCATGTTCGGCTATGGCAGCGATGGCAACACCATCGCCGAAGGGCCGGACATGCTGCTGGCGCACGAGATGGCGCATAATTGGCCGAAGCTGAATGGGGAGGAGGATCATGCCGAAACCTCCTGGTACACCGAAGGCACGGCGGAATATTACGCCGCCATCCTGGCCCTGCGCGCCGGCATCATCGACCATGACAAGTTCCTGTCGGTGATCAATGCCCATGCCCTGTCCTATTATGGCAATCCCTATCGCACCCTGTCCAACAAGGCGGCAGGGGAAAAATACTGGAGCGATGCGCGCGCCCAGAAAATCCCCTATGGGCGCGGCTTTCTCTATCTGATCCAGGTGGACACGCAGATGCGCGCCGCATCCGGCGGCAAACGCTCCCTGGATGATCTGGTGCTGGAAGTGCTGCGCCGCCAGCGCGCGGGTGAGAAGATTGGCAACGCGCAATGGGTGGAAATGGTGGTGCGGGAGCTAGGCCCCGATGCCAAGGCCGCCTTCGATGCCATGGTGGCAGGACAGCCTCTGGTGATGCCGAAGGCCAGCTTCGCGCCCTGCTATCAAGCCGTTCCCACCGTCACCCAAGCGTTTGAGCTGGGGTTTGACGAGATGCGCCTGGGCGTGGTGAAGAACCTGCGCCCCGGCACAGCCGCCGCCAAGGCCGGCGTGCAGGAGGATGATACGATCCTGTCCATGACGGCCCTGAAACTGCTGCGCGCCGACCCGTCCTTACCCATGGTGCTGCGTGTCCGCCGCAACGGCCAGGAACAGACCATAACCTATCTGCCGCGCGGAGAAGAAGCCCCGGCCTATCGCTGGGAAAGGGTAGCGGGCACGAAGGATGCAGCCTGCAAGCTGTAAGGGGGGCTGGTGTTTGTCAGGCTTAGGTTGGATCAACCTCCACCGTCACCCCGGCGAAGGCCGGGGTCCAGAATCACAAGCTCTTTGCTTTACGAAACTGGACCCCGGCCTTCGCCGGGGTGACGGAAGTGAGGACAATGTCCGATTCCAGTTAAACCTGACAAACTCTAAGCCCACCCACCTGTCTTCATGCAGTAGCGCAATCCCCCGCCCCCGGATCGGCACAGTAAATGCCGTAGAGCGTCATGATCACCTTTTCCGCTTCCGGGCTGGAAAGGGCGTAATAGATGGTCTGGCCATCGCGGCGGGCCCTTACCAGCCCGTCCTTGCGCAGCAAGGCCAGTTGCTGGGATACGGCGGTGTCGCGCAGGGCGATGCGCTGGGCCAGGTCGCCGACGGAACGTTCGCCTTCCAGCAACTGGCACAGGATCATCAGCCGGCTGCGGTTTCCCAGCGACTTTAACAGATCCACGGCACGGTCGGCGTTGGCCTGCATCTCTTCCATATTCATGCCCTTGAGATAAAAGCCGGAGGGGGCAACGTCAATGGCGGGGCCCGCTGACCCCGCCATGGCGCAAAATCATACCACCGTATCCGCATCACGCAGCACCACGTAAAGGGCCGGGATCACCAGCACCGTCAGCAGGGTGGAAGATGCCAGCCCGAACAGCAGGGACACGGCCAGCCCCTGGAAGATCGGATCGGTCAGGATGGTCGCGGCCCCGATCATGGCGGCCAGCGCCGTCAGCAGGATCGGCTTGAAGCGTACCGCCCCGGCTTCCAGCAGAACTTCCCGCAGCGTATGGCCCTTGCCCGCCCCGTGGCGGATGAAATCCACCAGCAGGATGGAATTGCGCACGATGATGCCGGCCAGCGCGATGAAGCCGATCATGGAAGTGGCGGTGAAGGCCGCCCCCATCAGCCAATGGCCCAGCATGATGCCCAGCAGCGTCAGCGGAATGGGGGTCAGGATCACCAGTGGCAGCTTGAAACTGCGGAACTGCGCCACCACCAGCACATAGATGCCCAAGATCGCCACGCCGAAGGCGGCCCCCATGTCGCGGAACGTGACATAGGTGACCTCCCATTCCCCGTCCCACAACAGGGTGGGCGTGCTTTCATCCGCCGGCTGGCCGGCCAGCGCGATGGTGGGTTTGGGCAACCCACCCCAATCATGGGCGTCGATGGCATCGGCCACCGCCCCCATGCCATAGATCGGCGCCTCATACCGGCCCGCCAGTTCCGCCGTCACCATGTCGGCGAAATAGCCGTCGCGGCGGAACAGGACGGGGGTGCCCTCCTCCCGCGTCACGTGGACAAGTTCACCCAACTCCACCACCCGGTTTGATCCGGGGATGGCGTTGGCCGGCACCGGCGTGGCGGCCAGCCGCGCTGTCCAGGCCCGGTCTTCCTTGGGCAGGGCGATGGCGATATCCAGCGGATAGCGTTCCTCCCCGCGATGGGAATAGCCTAGCCGGCTGGTGCCCAGGATGCCAGCCAGCGCATCATAAACAGCCGCCTGCTCCACCCCGTAATATTCCAAGCGTTCCTGGTCGATGGCGATGCGCAGGCGCGGCTGGGGCGTGCCATAGCTGTCATCAATATCGGTGATGAAGGGAATGGTGGCGAACAGCTTGCGCACCTCCCCCGCCACGGCACGCCGTGTGGCGGCATCGGGACCGTAGATTTCCGCCAGCAGGGTTGCCATCACCGGCGGGCCGGGCGGCACCTCCACCACCTTCAGGCTGGTGCCTTCCGGCAGCGCCAGGCCCGCCAGCAGCCGGGCGCGCAAATCCAGGGCGATATCGTGGCTGGCGCGGTCGCGCTCCTCCTTGGGTGCCAGATTGATCTGCACCTCGCCCAGTTCCGGGCTGGCACGCAGGAAGCTGTGTCGCACCAGCCCGTTGAAATTGAACGGGGCCGCCGTGCCGGCATAAATCTGGGCGGAGTGCAGTTCCGGCAGTGTGCCGGCAATATCCGCGGCCTGGAACAGCAGGCGCTGTGTCTGTTCCAGGCTGGACCCGCGCGGCAGGTTCACCTGGATCGACAATTCAGATTTATTGTCGAAAGGCAGCAGCTTCACGGTCACGCTTTTGCTGGCAAACAGCCCCAATGCTGCGACCGTCGCCAGCCCCACAACCGCCAGGAAGCGCCCGGCATGACGGCGGGAAGAGAGCAGCTGTGTCGCCACCCGGCGGTAAAGCCGGCCCAGCGGCCCGCCATCATGCGCCTCCCCATGCCCAGCGCCAGCCCCGCCCTTGCCCGTCAGTTTCAGCATCAGCCAGGGGGCCAGCACCATGGCGGCGAAGAAGCTGAACAGCATGGCCGCCGACGCGTTGACCGGGATGGGGGCCATATAGGGGCCCATCATGCCCGACACGAACAGCATGGGCAGCAAGGCCGCAATCACGGTCAGAGTGGCAACGATGGTGGGGTTGCCCACCTCCGCCACCGCCTCCACGGCGGCGGTCAACCGGTCGCGCCCATCCTTCATGGCCCAATGGCGGGCGATATTCTCCACCACCACAATGGCATCATCGACCAGGATGCCGATGGCGAAGATCAGGGCGAACAGGCTGACCCGGTTGATCGTATAGCCCATCAGATGGGCGGCGAAGAGGGTCATCAGGATGGTGACGGGGATGACGACCAGCGTCACCAGCGCCTCCCGCCGGCCAATGGCAAACCAGATCAGCGCCACGATGGACAAGGTGGCCAGCCCCAGATGGAACAGCAGTTCATCGGCCTTTTCCGATGCGGTCTGGCCGTAATTGCGCGTCACCTCCACCCGCACCCCGTCGGGGATCAACCGTCCGCGCAGACTGTCCACCCGCTCCAGGATGGCATCGGCCACCACCACGGCATTGGCCCCGGCACGTTTGGCCAGGGCGATGGTGACGGCGGGGCTGCGCGTCCAGGCGCCCTTGTCATCGCGCACCTGGGTCCAGGCGGACTGATCCAGCGGGGCGCTATCCAGCACGACCTTGGCGACATCCCGCACATAGACCGGGCGGTTGTCACGGCTGGTCAGCAGCAGCAGGCCGATATCGGGCACGCCTTCCAGCGTCTGCCCCGCCGCAATCGTCACACTCTGCCCACTATCCAGCAGCCGCCCAGCCAGGAAAGACCGGTTGGCGCCCGTCAGCTTGGCGGTCAACTGCTCCAGCGTAATGCCGTAAAGGGCCAGCTTTTCCGGGTCGGGCTCCACCCGCACCTGTTCATTCACCCGGCCTGAAAGATATGTCGGGCCAATATCGGGTACCTTGATCAGCTCCGTGCGCAGCTTCTCCGCCAGCTTGCCCAGGTCGCGGTCATGCCAGCGGTCCTGCATCCCCGGTTCCGCCGACAAGGTCAGCGTGACGATGGCAACATCATTGATGCCGCGCCCGATAATGGAGGGCTCCGGAATGCCGACGGGAATTTCCCCCATATGGGCACGGATCTTGGCATGCACGCGCAGGATGGCATCATCCTCATTCGTACCGACCTTGAACCGCGCCGTCACCATGACGCGGTCATCCTCCGTCTGGCTATAGACGTGATCCACGCCATTGATACCCTTGACGATGGCTTCCAGCGGCTTGGTCACCAGTTCCACCGCGTCCGGCGCCTTCAGCCCATCGGCGGCGACCATGATATCGACCATGGGCACGCTGATCTGCGGCTCCTCCTCCCGCGGGATCACGGCCAGGGCAATCAGGCCGGCAACCAGGGAGGCCAGCAGGAACAAAGGCGTCAGCGGCGACCGGATGGTGGCCCGCGTCAGATGACCGGAAAGTCCCAACTTCATGGCTGCACCATGATATCGCCTTGGGTGAGGCCGGACAGGATTTCGATCCCTTCCGGCAGGCCGGGCAGTGGCCGCTTCTGGCCCCGCTGCACCGGCACGTCCGCTACGCTGCCATCAGCTTGCCGCAGATGGGCATAGTCCATCCCGAAGCGGGTGGTCAGATAGCGGGCCGGCACGATGATCGTCGGGCGGGCGCCGGTCGGCACCCAGACACGCACCCGCTGGCCGACATGATAATCGCCCAGCCCTTCCATCCGGGCATCGGCTTCCACCCGACCATCACTGATGCGGGGATAGACCAGGGTGATGGTGCCCGCCCCGTCCTTGCCATCGGCCTGGGCCTTGTCACCGGCATCCAGCCGCACGGGGTCACCCTGTTTCAGGCTGGTAGCATGGCGTTCCGGCAGGGACAGGCGCAGCACATAATCGCGCTCCGCGATGGTTGCCACCGCCTCCCCCGGCATCACCACCGTGCCCAGCGTCACCGGCACGCTCAACACCCGGCCACCTGTGGGGGCCAGCACCGCGCCTTCATTCATCTGCTGGCCGATAACGGCGCGCTCCGCCGTGCGGGCCTTCAGGTTGTTGGCGGCCACATTGGCGGCGGTGCGCAATTCCTCCAGGCGCTGGCGGGTGATAAAGCCATTTTTGGACAGTTCCTCCCCCCGCTTCAGGTCGGCCTGGGCCTGATCCAGTTGTGCAGTGGCGGCGGCGATCTGGGCTTGCAGCGCGCCTTGCTGTAAGGCCAGCTTCTCATCCCCGATGGTGGCGATCACCTGACCTGCCGTCACGGCGTCCCCTTCCCGCACCGACAGGCCGGTGATGGTGCCGCCGGTGCGCACACGCGCTGGCACGACATTCACACTTTCCACCGTGGCATAGACGGATTTCTCGTCCGGCAGGTTCTGCACCGCGACGGTGAAATTCTCCCCCGCCGCCAGCGCAGGGCCGGCCACAAGGGTGAGGAGCAAAAACGGGAACAGCAGGCGCTTGCGCATGGCGGCTTTCCTTGATCTTACCGGCGGTCGATGACGCCGCCGCTGGCCGGGTCCAGCGTGATGGTGGGCAGGCGCGCTGCCATCCAGCCCTGGATGCCGCCCGTCATATGCTCATGATGATTGATGCCGGCCTGCTGGCATTTCGCCACCGCCATGGCCGACCGTTTGCCCGACCCGCAATGGAAGATCACCCGCACCTTGTCCGGCGGCGGCAGGGCGCCAGGATCGAAACTGGAAAGCGGGAACAGCACCGCCCCATGGATGCGCGCAGACGCAAATTCCTGCGGCTCCCGCACATCCACCAGCAGGATCTCGCGCGCTTGCAGCAATTGCTGGACCGTGGCGGGGGAATGTTCCTTGATCATGAGCCGATCCCTTAAAAACAAATATTCAGATATATGAAGGTATATCGGGAACCCTTCCGCCGTCAACCGAATGAGGCATGAAGCGACCGCATGTCTCTCGGCTCAGTTGCGATATATCTTCATATTTTAGAAGATATCATTATGTGCATATCATAGGGAAGAAATGGCATCGGGACGCGCGTTCCCGGATCAAAAGGGAGGTTTTGAGAAATGGCCGAGATTGTCGTTCTGGGTGCCGGGCTTGGCGGGACCATGATGGCTTATGAACTGCTGCCCCAACTCCGCCCCGGTGACCGGCTGACCGTTATCGGCCAGGGCCGGATCTTCCAGTTTGTCCCTTCCAACCCCTGGCTGGCCGTAGGGTGGCGGGAAAAGGCGGATGTGGAGGTGGATCTGGCCCCCATCATGGCGCGCAAAGATATCCGTTTCATTGATGCCGGGGCCGAGCGGGTATATCCCACGGAAAACCGGATCACATTGGGCGACGGAACCGACCTTGCCTATGATTATCTGGTCATCGCCACCGGGCCGGACCTGGCCTTTGACGAGGTGCCGGGCCTTGGCCCCGATGCCCATACCCAATCCATCTGCCAGACGGCCCATGCCGCCCACGCCTTCACGGCGTTTGAGAAACTGTGCGCCGATCCCGGCCCGGTGATCATCGGCGCCGCCCAAGGCGCGTCCTGCTTTGGCCCGGCCTATGAATTCGCTTTCGTGCTGGATACGGAACTGCGCAAGCGCGGCATCCGCGACCGGGTGCCGATGACCCTGGTCACCCCTGAACCCTATATCGGCCATCTGGGGCTGGATGGGGTGGGCGACACCAAGGGCATGATGGAAAGTGAGCTGCGCCAGCGCCACATCAAATGGGTCACCAATGCCCGGGTGAAGGAGGTGCGGCCCGACCAGATGCTGGTGGAGGAAATGGCCGAGGGCGGCCAGATCGCCCGCACGCACGATCTTCCCTTTGCCTTTTCCATGCTGCTGCCCGCCTTCCGGGGCGTGCCGGCCATCCGGGGGATTGAGGGGCTGACCAATCCGCGCGGCTTTGTCCTGACCAACAAATATCAGCAGAACCCCGCCTTCCCCAATATCTTCGCCATCGGTGTCTGTGTGGCCCTGCCGCCCATCGGGCCGACGCCGGTGCCGGTGGGTGTGCCCAAAACCGGGTTCATGATCGAATCCATGGCCACGGCGACAGCGCTGAATATCGGCGCCCTGCTGCGCGACGGGCAGCCCAAGCATGTGCCCACACTGAACGCCGTCTGTCTGGCTGATTTCGGCGATGGCGGTGTCGCCTTCGTCGCGAAGCCGCAAATTCCGCCGCGTAATGTCAACTGGTCGGCCAAGGGCGGCTGGGTGCATTACGCCAAGATCGGGTTCGAGAAATATTTCCTGCACAAGGTCCGGCGCGGCACGGCGGAACCTTTCTACGAACATTTCCTGATGGAACGGCTCAACATCAAAAAGGTGAAGGAGGGATGATGGATAATCCCGCCACCCGCCATCTGGTCTGTCCCGCCTGTCTGGCGATCAACCGCGTCCCAGTGGACCGGCCGGCCAAGGGCGCCAATTGCGGCGCCTGCCACAAGCCCCTGTTCACCGGAAAGCCGGTGGAGGTGACGGCGGCAGCCCTGGAAAAGCACCTGACGCGGGGTGACCTGCCCGTCCTGCTGGACCTGTGGGCGCCCTGGTGCGGCCCCTGCCGCCAGATGGCACCGCAGTTTGACCGCGCCGCCGCTTTGCTGGAACCCCAGGTCCGGCTGCTGAAGCTGAATGTGGATGGGGAGCCGGAAATGTCCGCCCGCCTGGGCGTACAGGGAATCCCCACCCTCATCCTGTTCCAAGCCGGGCAAATCCTGGCCCGCCAGTCCGGCCTGATGGCGGCAGAACACATCGCCGCCTGGGTCCTGTCCCACCTGTCACCCGCCCGGTGACAGGCTTCCTGCGATCGAAGGAGTCTTGAGAAATGAATGTCGATAAGGCCGTTCTGTCGTTTGCCGGTTTCATGGTGCTGCTCAGCATCGCGCTGGCCTGGCTGGTCAGCGATATGTGGCTGCTGCTCACCCTGTTTGTCGGCGTGAATATGCTTCAGGCCGGGATCACCGGCTTTTGCCCTGCCGCCATGATCCTGCGGCGGCTGGGCCTGCCGCGCGGCACCGCGTTCTGAACCGGATATGCCGCCTCACTGCCCCCGGATGAAGCCCTGCAGCATGGCCTTCATCCGGGCGCGGTTGCTTTCCCCCTCGAACGGGCTGTGCCCGGCATCGAACAGCGCTTCCGTGAAGCGATCGGGCGGGATGCCAGCATGGTCAATGGCATAGCGCGCCGCCAACACCGGCACCGCCAGATCATAATAGCCGCCCACCAGCAACAGCCGCAGCCCCGGCTTGTCGCGCAGCAAGGCCGCGATATTGGCCGTGGGGTTGACGTAATATTGCGTACCCTGACCGGCGGGGCGGAAATCCCAGCGGAAATTCACATCCAGGGTCAGCGATACATAATCCCGGCCCGCCGGCAGCCCCAGTTCCTGCTGGAAATAGCGGGTCGCCGGAGCGGAGATGATGACATTGCTGCGCCCCAAGCCCAGCGACGGGTCATTGGCAGCCGCCGGGCGGCCCGCAACCTCCTGCTTGGGCAGCGGTGCCGTCACCCGTGCATCCAGCCGGCCCACGCGCAAACCCTTGTCGGCCAGCAGCCGATCCACGAACAGGTCGGTTGGCACACGCAGATTCTGTTCAAGCACCGTTGCCACATCCAGCCCGGTCAAATCCGCCACCCGGCGGGCAATGCGTTGCCGATCCGCCGCCGGCAGGCGCGTTCCCTGCAACAAAGCCAGCGCATAATCGGACTGAGCGAAGGCGGCGGCCTCGTTGAACACAGCCACTACATCACCGCTTCTGGCCTTCCCCTTGCCATGCCGCCACGCGGCCACCGCGTAACTGGGCAGGCGGAAAATATGCGGCAGGTCATTGCCCACCGCCTCTTCCGACGCGCTGGCATCCAGCAGGGGGGAGATCAGGATCAGCCCGGCAAGGTTCAAATCCCCCGCATCCTTGGCCAGGGTCGCCAGCCGGAAGCCGCCATAGCTCTCCCCGGCGATATAGACCGGGGACGCGGTGCGGCCATTCTCCCGCAGCCAGTCGCGGATCAGGTCCAACACCGCCCGCGCATCGCCATCCACCGACCAGAAGGGTTGGCCGTCGCCACCGGGCAGCACGCGGCTGAAACCCGTGCCCACCGGGTCGATAAAGACCAAATCGGCATCCACCAGGGGGGTGTGGGGATTATCCACCAGGGTGCGGCTGCCATCGGCGGCCCGTTCAATCAGCCGGGGGCCGAACGCGCCAAAATGCAGGGGGGAGGAAGAGGCACCCGGACCCCCATTGAAAGCGAACAGAACGGGTCGCGCCAGGTCCAGCGGCTGGCGCAGATAGGCGGTGGCCGACAGGGTGGCCAGCGGCTTGCCCGCCGCATCTGCCAATTCCCGTTCGGCAAAGCGTGCCTCATAGGCAAGGGGCGCGCCGGGTAATTCCAGCCGATGTTGGCTGATCACCGGCCCCAGGAGGGGGCCTGCCACCTCTGGCACGGGCGCCATGGTCGGCTCCGCGGCCCCTGCCGGCAGCACAAAGGCCAGACCCGTCAGTAACGCCAGACCCGCGATCCTTGCCCGCATGTTCCAATGCCCCTGCTCTGTCCGATCTCGATAAGGATAGAATGAGACCGTTGGACATTCTTTCCCTTCCTGTCGGGCCTGACCGGCGAACTGGCATAAAAACTTCACGAACTGCCGGAAAGCGGCAACAATTATCCCTGCGAACTGCCCTATGGTGCCGCCTGCTGGATCGGGATGGAGGGTGGCGGTGGCAAGGCGGATGCAAGGCATGCTGGCGGGGATCGCCACAGGGATCGCCCTTGCCCTGACGGCCCCCGCCGGGGCGGAACTTTCCCAACCCGTCACCAGCACACATCACCTGACGGCCGGCGGCAAAAGCTTGTCGATCATGGCAGAGGTGGGCACCGTACCCGTCGGCCACCAGCCGGGGAAGCCGGATGCCACGGCGGGCTATATCGCCTACCGTCTGCGGGCGAAGGCGCCCAAGGACAGGCCGGTCCTGTTCATCTTCAATGGCGGGCCGGGTTCTGCTTCCTCCCTGCTGCATATGGGCGCGTTCGGCCCGATGCGGGTGACCGTGCCGCAAGACCCCACGGCCCCGGTGCCGGATGCCGGCGCTCTGGTGGCGAATGACGCGCTGCTGCTGGATATTGCCGATCTGGTCTTCATCGACCCGCCGGGCACCGGTTTTTCCCGCATCCAGGACGGGGCCGATCCGGCATTTTATAGTTCCGCTGCTGGTGACGCAGAAGCCAATGCCCAATTGGTGCGGGCCTGGCTGGTGAATAATGGCCGGGCCGATGCACCGGCCTATCTGCTGGGTGAGAGCTATGGCACCATCCGCGCTGCCGCCATGGTGGACCCGCTGCGCCAGGGCCAGCCCGCCATCCGCCTGAAGGGTGTGATGCTGCTGGGTCAGGCACTGAACATGGTGGAAACCGCGCAGCGACCGGACAATATCCTCTCATACACCGTCTCCCTGCCGACGCTGGCCGCCATCGCCTGCTATCACGGCAAGGCAACACCCCGCGCTTGCGACCCGGACAGGATCGCGGATGAAGCGGCAAGTTTCGCCAAGACCGACTATCTGGCCGCCCTGGTTCAAGGCCGTGACCTGGGCGAGGCGGAAAAAGCCCGCATCGCCGATCGGCTGGAGGCCCTTACCGGCATTTCCGCTGATTTCTACCGCGCCCATGACCTGCGCATCAGCAAGGAGCGGTTCCGGGTGGAGTTGCTGCGGGCGGAAGGCAAGGTGATCGGCCGTTACGATGCGCGCTATACCGCGCCGCGTCCCGCCGATGCCGGGCCGACGGTGGGACCGGATGCCTTCACGCCCGTTTCCAACCTCTATGGCAAGGCCATCCAAACCTATCTGGCCGACAGGCTGAAAGTGCCCGATGCCGCGGATTACCGCGTGCTGGTCCGGCCCACGGGGGAATGGGATTATGGCGGCGCCCCCTCCCCCTTCACCGACTGGCCCTTCATGGCACCGGTGGAGGCGGCGATGCGCGATGACCCGGAGTTCCGCCTGTTTGTCGGCACCGGCCTTTATGACCTGACCACCACCATCGGCGCTGCCGATTATCTGCGCGCCCAATCCACAGGCCCTGCCGACCGCATGATGTTCACCCGCTATGCGGCGGGCCATGTCGCCTATTCCGATGATGCCAGTTGGCGTCAATTCCTGGCGGATGTCCGCCATTTCCTGACCGCGCCCAAGGACAAACCATGACCAGCCCAAGCCCCACCCCGGAGGCGGCCGATGCCGGCCTGCGCAAAAGCCTGGACCTTGGCGGCGTCGTGGCGCTGGGCCTGGGCAGTGCGGTTGGCGTTTCCATCTTCTCCGCCCTGGCCCCGGCCTCGGCCCTGGCCGGCCCCGGCATGCTGATATCGGTGCTGATCGCCGGCGTGCCGATGTTTCTGATCGCCATTTCCTACGCCTTCCTTGGCTCCACCGTGGCGGTGTCGGGCGCGTCTTATGAATGGCCGGCACGCTTCATCCATCCCACGCTGGGCTTTTTCATCACCTGGCTGCGCATCGTCGCCAATATGGGGGCCATGGTCGTGCTGGCGCTGGTGCTGGTGCGCTATGCTTCCATGATCATCCCGCTGCCGACCAAGCCGACCATGTTCGTGCTGTTCGCGCTGGCCCTGCTGTCCAACCTGTTCGGCGTGCATATCGCGTCGCGGGTGCAGAAGGTGCTGATGACGCTGCTGGTCCTGCTGTTCCTGGTCTTTATCGGCTGGGGCGCGACGACGGAAATGGACCTGTCGCGCATTGCCCCCATCGCCCCCCATGGCTGGCTGGCCGTGGTGACGGCAGCCCCCCTGCTGGCCGGCCTGTTCTTCGGGATCGAGGCGGCGACGGAGGCCGGGGACGAGGTGTCGAACAGCCGGCGCACCATCCCGCTGGGCATTGCCCTGTCCATCGGGTCCGCCACCATCCTGTATCTGGCCGTCGCCATTGTGGCTTTGGGTGTACTGGGCGGTGACGGGCTGGCGGGCAGCGATGCGCCGATCCTGGATGCCGCAACCCAATTCATGGGTCCGGTCGCCAAGCCGTTGATCGTGGTGGCGGCGGTGGCCGCCTGCGGCAAGTCGCTGAATGCGCTGTTCACCCTGTTCAGCCGCTCCCTTTTCGCCATGGCGCGGGCGGGCGTGCTGCCCTCGGCGCTGGCCAAGGTGCATCCGCAATGGAAGACGCCCTATATGGCGCTGCTGACCGTCTTTGCCATGGGCTGTGTCGGCCTGCTGCTGCCGATGGAACTGACCTTCCTGTTCCTGGCCGTGAACATCCCCAACCTGTGCAAATATGGCTGCATCTGCATCGCGGCGGCACGGGTAACCCGCCATCACCCCGACCTGTATGACCGCGCCGGCTTCAAACTGGCCAAGAAACATCAGATTGCCATCGCCTTTACCGGCGCGGCCTCGGCCCTGGTGCTGATCATCGCCGGGTTCGAGGCGGACTGGCGGCCCTATGGCCTGCTGGTCTGCTGGGGGGCTGTAGGGGCCGTCTATTACATCGTGAAGCGGATGCGCACACGGGCAGCCATCACCCCATAGAGTTTGCCAGGGTTAGGTTGAATCAACCTACACCGTCACCCCGGCGCAGGCCGGGGTCCAGCTTCGTAGAGCAACGCGCTTGTGACCCTGGACCCCGGCCTGCGCCGGGGTGACGGGAGTGCGAACCATTTTCGATTCTACTTAAAATCAAATACGTTACCAAACCGTCAGGCCGGTTCCTGTAAAAATGCGCGCAGCAGCAGGGAACCGGCCAGCACCAGCATGGTCACCCCCACCAGCCCATCCAGCACCCGCCACGCGACAGGCCGGGCGAACAGTGGCGCCAAGATCCGGGCGCCATATCCCAGGGATGTGAACCACAGAAAACTGGCCGCGATGGCACCGGCCACAAAGAAGGGCCGGACATCTGCCGGCTGCGCCGCCCCCGCCGTGCCCATCAACAGCACCGTGTCCAGATAGACATGCGGGTTCAGCAAGGTGAAACCCACGGCCGCCGCCAGGGCGCGGCCCAGGGTCAGGCCCTCGCCCGCCTGGACGATCATCGCATCACTGACGGTGACACGGCGCAGCGCCTTTACCCCATACCAGCCCAGAAAGGCCGCCCCGCCCAGGGTCAAGGCCAGGGTCAGCACCGGCAACGCCCCCAGCATCGTGCCGATGCCAGCCACGCCGGCACTGATCAACAGCGCATCAGCCGCCGCACAGAACAGGACAATCGGCCCCACATGTTCCCGCCGCAGCCCCTGGCGCAGCACGAACAGGTTCTGCGCCCCGATGGCGATGATCAGGGCGGCGGACAGGGCAAAACCGGTGAGGAAGGGGGTGGGGTCGAAGATCATCATGGGTGCAGGCGTAGCGTCCGCCCCAACTTCAGTAAAACTTGTTTTTCTAAGGCTGGTGAAGCAATGCTTAATCCATGCTGGATTACGCTTCCCTCTCCGCCCTTGCCGCCGTGATCCGGGAGGGCAGTTTTGACCGTGCCGCTGCCCGGCTGGGCATCACCCCGTCCGCCATTTCCCAACGGGTGCGCGGGCTGGAGGAACGGCTGGGCACAATCCTGGTTGTGCGCGGCCAGCCCTGCGCCCCCACCGATACCGGTCGCGCGCTCTGCACCCATGTCGATAAGGTGGAATTGCTGGAAGCCGATCTGGCGCCCATCCTGTCACCCCAGGGGCTAGGGGCCAGCGCCATCCCCACGCTGAAAATCGCCGTCAATGCCGATAGTCTGGCGACGTGGTTTCCCGCCGCCGCCGCCCGTTTCGCGGAAGCCACCGGCCTGTTGCTGGATTTGACCCTGGATGATGAAGGCCATACAGCCGACCGGTTGCGCGCCGGGGAAGTGCTGGCCGCCGTAACGGCGGACCCGGAGCCGGTGCAAGGCTGCAAAACCATGCTGCTGGGGGAATTGCGCTATGCCGCCTGCGCCAGCCCGGCTTTCATGGCGCGGTATTTCAGCAATGGGGTCAGCGCCGACACGCTGGCCACTGCCCCCTGTCTGCGGTTTGACCGGCGCGACGGGCTGCAGGCGCGCTGGGCGATGGCCGCGTATGGCATCGCCTTGACAGCACCCGCCCATTGGGTGCCCTCCACCCAAGGCTTTCTCGACCTGGCCCTGGCGGGTCTGGGCTGGGGCATGCAGCCTGTATCCATGGCCCATTCCCATATCCAGGATGGCCGGCTGGTGGAACTGCCGCCCGGCCAGACCATAGGTGTCAAACTCTATTGGACCGCCACCCGCCTGCATGCAGGCGCCCTGCATGCCTTGACAGATGCCGTGCGCAGGGCCGCGCGCGACGGGCTGATACCCGCCTGACCGCGCCACCCCAGGCGGACAGCTTCCTCAATAGGCCGTATGCACCCCATATTCATGGGAATGGTCATGCGGGGCCGGCGGCTCCGCATCGGCGCGGCGGACAGGGTTGGCCGGCACCTGCACAGCGGGCGGTTCGGCAAAGGGCTTGATGCCAACCGCGTCCAGGATTTCAGACGGGTAATAGATCGCCCCATCCTTCACCACCATCCGGATGCGGCGGATGCTACCCAGTTCTTCCAGCGGATTGCCATCCACCAGGAAGAAATCGGCCAGCTTGTCCTTGGCAATGGAGCCAAGCTGCTGGTCCTGGTGCATATATTCCGCCGGCCCCAGGGTGGCCAGCCGCAGCACATCCGCCGTGGGGATGCCGGCCTTGGCGTACAGCTCCAACTCCCGATGGACGGAAAGGCCGGTGCCATCATCTGTGCCGGGCAGCAGCCGGATGCCATTGTCGTGGAACAGCTTCAACACTTCCAGCACCTTGGCGAAACCGCCCTGATAGGCGGCATCATCCTCCGGTCCCTTTACCGGGGCAATCAACTGCATGCGGCGGCGCTTCATGCCGATGGGCAGATGGTCGATATAATCGGCCACGCAGGGGCAGGCCACGCCATTGCGGCTCAGCATCAACAGTTCCAGCGTCACGGCGGTCGGGTCATGGGCGATGCCCTTTTCCTTCATCGCCTTCAGGGTCCGCTGCACCTTCTCGCTGCCAAGGTCCAAGCCCGCCGTGCGGGTCATGGCCGTCAGGCGCAGCGGCGTGCGCGTATCTTCCTCCGGTGACAGCACCCAGCCCAGCATCACCTGATTGATATGGGTGACCTCATCATAGCCGGCGGCAATCATGGCATCGGCATTGGTGAAGGCCGGGATATGGCCGGTCACACCCAGCCCCAGCGCCTTCGCTTCCCGGGAAATAGCGGGCACCCAGGCCGGGTTCATGGAATTATAGATCTTGATCTGCCAATAGCCGTGGGCGGCGTACCAGCGCACGGCATCCACAGCAGCCGCCTCGCTATCCGCGACAATGCCGTTGCGGGCGGAATAAGGGCTGCGCCCTTCCAGGAAACCGTTGCGGACAATGCGCGGGCCGACCACCTCGCCATGTTCGATCCGTTCCGTCAGGTTCAGCAGGAAGTCGTTGCTGTTGCCCATGTCACGGACGCTGGTGACACCGGCAGCGATATAAAGCAGGGAGGATTGCAGGCTGACATGGGCGTGCATGTCATGCAGGCCGGGCATCAGCGTGCCGCCACCGCCATCAACAATCACCTCCCCTTCCGTCGCCGGGCTGTCCGCCGGCTGGATGGAGGCAATGCGGTTACGGAAATTGACGACAGAAACCGGGGCCGACAGGGTACCGCTTTCCGGCTGATACAGGCGGACATTGCGGATGCGCACCGGCTGATCATAGCGGTGGGCCAGCTTCTTCTGCAGATCGACATAGCGGTGCGCCTCGATCCGTTCCGCCGCCTGGCGCAGCGTTTCTGCCGCCTCTTCAAACCCTTCGCGCACCGTGACGCCGGTGGCGGAAATTTCGGCAAACAGGCTGCCATCCTTATCCAGCAGGATGATCGCCGGCTCCAGGTCGATGCCCTTGATCAGATAGGCATCATAGGGCTTCGCCTTGCCGCCCTTCTGCGGCACGTCCACCGTGCCGGCCTTTTCCAGCGCCAGTTCCCCCGATGGCAAGGCCGGGATGCGGCCATCCTTGTCCTTCAACAAGGCACGGGCATATAGGCCCAGCGCCCACGGGCTGGCCGCCTGCCCGATATAGAGATGCGGTTCCTTCAACGCCGCCGTGCCGGCCCCCATGGAATCTTTCCAGGTGGCGGTGTTGCCATCCAGGCGGAACCGTTCTTCCACCGCACTGCCGAAGGTGGCGGTGCCATCCAGCGCCCAGCTTTTCGGCAGCCCGTCGCGGCCCAGTTCCAGCGTTTCCGCCATGGTGGGCCCGCGACCATTATTCTTCACATCATAGCGGATGGCGACCTTGGCGCCGTCAATTTCCGCCTCCACGAAGCCGACCTTCTCCCCGCCGGAAATCACGCTCATCCGCTCTGTCTTGGCAAGGGCGGGAGAGGCCAGCACCAGACCGGCGATCATGGTGCCGGCCATCAGGCCGGCGCGCAGCAGGGAGAATGTCATCGGCGGGAAGCCCTTTGGTAAAGATGGGACGCGGCGGCCAGATCCTGCACGGCATGGCCCAGCGATTTGTAGGCGGTGATATCCTCGGGGGAGCGGCGGCCCGGCACCCGGCCCAACAGCACCTCCCCGATCTCGGCGGCGATATGGTCATCGCCGACCAGCCCCTGTTCCTTGGCAAGCAGGAATTCCGCCCCTGCCACCAGCACGGACGCGCGGCTATCGGCGATGTAGCGGCAGCGCTGCACCAGGGCTGCATCCACCTCCACCGGGCCGGGGGCCGATGATCCAACGATGTTCACATGCACCCCCGGCCGCAGCCAGTCACCAAACAGGATCGGCTGGGCCGACCCGGTGAGGGTGCAGATCACATCCGATGCGGCGACGGCGGCAGGCAGATCATCCACGCTTTCCGCCGCCAGCCCCAGATCAGCCTTCGCCTCTGTCGCCAAGGCCTGCGCCTTGGCCGGATCGCGGCCCCAGATCATCACCCGGTCGAAGGCGCGCACCAGCGGCAGGGCGCGCAGATGGGTACGCGCCTGCCCGCCCGTGCCCATCAGCAGCAGCGTCCGCGCATCGGGCCGGGCCAGTGCATCGGTTGCCACCGCCGTGGCGGCGGCGGTGCGGATATGGGTGATTTCTTCGGCATCCGCGACACAGACGGGGCGGCCCTGCTCCGGTTCAAACAGCACGACAAGGCCGCGATGGCGTCGCCGTCCCGGCTGGGCCGGATCGGCAAAGACGGAGATCAGCTTGGCGCCGAACATATCCTCATCGCCCAGCGACCCCGGCATCTGCGCGAAGGTCCGCCCCTCGCCCATATGGATCATGGTGCGGTTGAGCTGACGGGTGGTGCCCGCCGACAGGGCCTTCATGGCCTCACGCACCATGTCGATGCAGCCGGGATAATCCAGCCCCGCCTTTACGGCGGCGGCATCAATGACGATCAGGTCGCTGCGTTCCATCCCTCACCCCAAAGCATCGAGAAAGGCGTCGATATCATCCATGCTGTTATAGGCCGCCACCGACAGGCGGAACCGGTTGCGCGACAGCGATATTTTGACCTTGCGCGCCGCCAGCCGGTCCGACAATGCGCGCGCATCCTGATAGGCGCAGGCGACAAGCGGCGACGTGCTGTCCGGCGGGGTCAGCATCTGGTAACCGCGCTTGGGCAGTTCCCCCTTCAGCTTTTCAATCAGCGGCTGACGCGCCGCTTCGATCCGGTCGATGCCCAGATCCAGCAGATACTGCAGGGAATGTTTAAGCTGCGCGCCCACCGTATGGGCATGGGTGCCGATGGCGAACAGCCCGCCGGCATCATCGCTGGGCGCATAATCGGCAATGCTCTCCCCCGGCGGATCGAACGGGTAGAGATGGGTCTGGAACTGGTCCAACTGGTAATAGCCGAAGACAGAACGGGTCAGTTTAGGCTGCACATCCTTAGCGACATAGAGGAAGCCCAGGCCGAAATCCCCCATCAGCCATTTGTAGCTGGCGGTGGCGGCGAAATCGACGCCGCTGGCCTTCACATCAAAGGGCGTGCAGCCGGCGCTATGGATGATGTCGGCATAAACATAGGCGCCGACGGCGTGCGCCATCTCACAGATCCGCTTCAGGTCCGCCTGATAGCCGTTGATGGTGGAGGTGGATGACACCGCCACGAACAAGGTGCCCGGCGTGATCGCCGCCTTATAGTCCGATAACGGGATGCGCCCGTCCCGGTCCTTCAGCCACACTATGTCCAGCCCTTTGCGGGCCAGTTCCTGATAAAGATAGAAAGAACCGAAGAAATGCAGCGTATCGACCACGATACGCCCCTTGCGGTTGGCAAGGTCCAGAGCCTGGACGACCAGATTTTCACCCGTCGTCGTGCTTTGCACATAGGCCACTTCCGCCGGATCGGCATTGATCAGCCGGGCGAACAGGGCCTGAACATCCTCATCCAGCTTGCGGTCATAGGGATTGGTGCCATCCAGCGACCGGCTGTCCAGATAGCGTCCGATGGCCGCCTTGGCCCCTTTGGACATCGGATGCATGGTGCCCGCATCCAGATGGTGCAGGTCACCAACCGCAAATTCGTCACGCGCCGGCAGCCCGGCCCCGGCTGCGCGGGCGGAAGGGATCAAGTCAGCCGCCGCCGGCAATGCCAGGGCCGTGGCCAGGATACCGCGACGGGAAAGAAGGGGGGCGGAAATGGCGGCTCTCCTCAATCCTTGGAACAAATGATGCGGGGCCGGCAGGGCGGCCATCAGGCGTCTCCGCCTACAACCGCACCACCGGCCCCTCACCCTAACATCACCACATGCTGACCTTGGCGCCGAAGAAGAAGCTGCGGCCCACCACATCATACAGGCCCTGATAGGCGATGGGATAAGGCGGGTTCGTATCAAACACGTTGTTGATACCTGCGCGCAGCGACACCATCTCGTTGATCCGGTAGCTGCCCGACACGTCATGGCGGAAATAGCGGCCCACGCCCAGGATGTCGCGATCCTCGTAGGTGTAGGTCACATTGTTGACCGCGCTGCTGAGATAGTTGGTGGTCCAGACCAGGCTGAGATCACCATTATCGTAACCAACGCTGAAGCGGCCCTTCCATTTGGGGTTGGTATATTCCCCATTCTCCACATCCAGGTCATAGCCCAGACCGGACACCGAGGTTTCCAGCTTGTTGGTGTACTGGACCATGGCGTTCAGACGGATCGTGCCGGGAATGGCCTCCACGCCGACATCTTCCAGATCGAAGAAGTAATCGCCCGTCAGGGTCAGTGCTTCGAAATTGGTGAAGCCGGCATTGACGTAACCCAACTGCGCATCCACCACCTGGCCCGTGGCATCGCGGGTGATGCGACCGCAGATCAGCGAATCCGGGTTGGGCGCGTCATAGCAGGTGGAGAAGATGGCATCCAGATCGAAGGTCGTGATGGCGTCCTTGATCTTGATATCCACCCAGTCAGCCGTCAGCGTCAGATTGGGCACAAAGCCCGGCGTGATGACGGTGCCGACGGTCCAGCTATCGGCCACTTCCGGCTTCAGTTCCGGATCGCCACCATTGGTCACGGCGCGCGGCACGTTGGAGATCAGCGAGGTGAAACTCTGCCCGCTGGCCAGACCGATCTGCTGATAGAGCGCGGCGCAGTTGGCGCCACGGGCGGACGGGTTGTTGCCACCATTGACATAGCGGCTGTCGCACGGGTCCAGGCCCGACGCGCTGATGGTGGAGCGCGGCAGGAACAGTTCCAGCAGCGAGGGCGAACGGAAGGTACGGCTGTTGGAGCCGCGGACCATCAGATCGGACGTGACCTGCCAGCGCTCACCGATATTCCAGGCATTGTCCTTGCCGGTCAGCGAGTGATCGACATAACGGACGGAGCCTTCAACCTCGAAGCTGCGGACCAGCGGGATTTCCATGTCGCGGCTGACCACAGGGACCAGCAGCTCGCCATAGAATTCATCCGTGTTGTAGGAACCCTTGGCCGGGATCACCGGCACGTCACGGCCTACACCCAGCAGCGATGCCTCGTTGGGGCGGAAGTCGGACTTCTCGTAACGATGCTCGAACCCGATCGCCGCGCGAACCGCACCGCCCGGCAGGGAGAACAGGTCGCCGCCGACATTCAGCGTGCCCACGGCCTGATCCAGATCGTAATCCTGGCGGAAGATCGTGTTCACATAATCGCGCGCCTCATCGCTGGGCGCACCATAGCCGAACAGGTTCAGCGGCTTACAGCCAGCGATGTCGGGGTTGGTGGAACCCGGATTGGCGCGCGTCACCCGGCAAACGATGTTGCCGGAACCGTCGCGCACGGCATCAACCGCGTTGGCGAAACGGGTCTGGTTCACCTTCACCGTGCTGTAATGGCCGCCGGTATGACCATAGACGCCGCTGGCATTCCAGAAGAATTCCCGGTCGCCAACATCGAACGTGCCATCCAGCCCGACAACCGCGCGCTGGGTGCGGGTCTTGGAAACCGTCTGGGCATCATCGGGCAGCACATCATCCAGCGCGCGCGACAGGAAGAAGCTGTTACGACCGGCCGCCGCCAGTACGCTGCGTGCCTGATTGGTCAGGAAGGCATTTTCCGTCGTCACCAGCAGGGCCGCGGAAGAGCCGGTCTGCAAGGTGGTGTTGAACTCACCCTGGTTGGCCGGTTCCGTCGCATCAACCCAGGCGGCCGAACCTTCAAAGCTCAGCTTCACCCGCTCCGTCAGGTCATAATGACCATTGGCGTAAAGGACGTTGCGCTCCACCGGGGAGATCAGCGAGGTCACATTGCGGATGGCATAACCGTCCCCGCCCGAGGCGAAGGCCGGCGCATAGTAAGTGCCTGTATTGTAGGGAACGATATTGCCGGCGCCGTCGAACTGGGCGCGCACCATCTGGCCGGGATTGGCCGGATCGGGAATGGTCAGGCCGAAACGCGGCAGCGGTGCCGGTGCCGTGAAAATCACGCCATTGCGGTTGAACTCGCTGAGACGGTGATCTTCGATGGTGATGGATGCCGGAATGCCGTCACTGGGGCCGGTATTGGCCGGATTGGAAGCCGTGGCAATACCACGCCGGGTCGACGGGCGATCATTATAGACCAGCCCCTTTTCCTCCGACCGCTCAAAAGCGACGGTCAGGTTGCCGCGACCATTGGCAAAGTTGCTGCCGCCGATGGCGCTGACCCGGTAGGTCTGGCGGTCGCCCCGACCGGTGACGCCATACTGGGCGTCCACATCCAGACCCTCGAAATTGTCCTTGAGGATCAGGTTGACCACGCCGGCAATGGCGTCGGAACCATAGACGGAGGCACCGGTTGCCTGCACCGTCTCGATCCGCTGGATCATCGCGGCGGGGATATTGTTCAGGTCCACCTGCGCGCCCGGAGAGGCGGCGCTGGTGGAAAGCGGGTTGGAGGAGACGAAGCGCCGCCCGTTCACCAGGGTCAGCGTGCGCTGGGAACCCAGGTTGAACATGTTGATATAGTTGCGACCGACGCTGTTATCGCCCTGATCGCCGCGCGGCGTGTCGGAAATACCGATAGCCGGCATTTCATTGATGGCTTCCGCCACATTCTGGAAACCGCGCTGGTCCAGGATGGCACCATCCAGGGTCACCACCGGCTGCGATGTCGTCAGTTCCGGACGCGCCAGACGCGAACCGGTAACGACAATGGCTTCCAGTTCCACAACCTCGTCATTGGCCTGCGCCAAGGCGCCAACCGATGCGGCGCCGTTCAGCGCCAAGGTTGATATGCCGGCCATCAAGGCCAAACGATAGGTACGCTTCATCATCCTCAAGTCCCCCTTCACAAGCTCTTCCTGCTTTTGTGCAAAAGCCTCGGCGCCGGCTTTTGCCGGTCAGGATTCCATTCCCGTAAGGCTGTCATGGGGCCGGAGAAATTTTACGGTTTCTTTGCGCCCGCTTCCGGCCCCGTTGGTTCGTTTTGATGCCGGGACGGGGGCCCCGGCGGAAATTTTATGCGTCCCACATGGCAGGGTGGGTCAGGATCGTTCCTGGCGCAGCACCATATGCAGCCGCATCAGCCCGCGCGCCAACGCCACCGGATCCGCCCCGAAGCCGATACGCAGATGGCGCTCATCGCCAAACAGCGCGCCCGGTACGGCCAGCACAGCTTCCGCCTGCCACAGCCGTTCCACCAGCCGCGTCCCGCTCAGCGGTGCGGTCAGACGGGGGAAATAGATGCAGCCTTCCGGCGGGACATCGCCCTCCATCAACCCATCCGCACGCATCGCTTCCACATGGGACAGCAGCACGGGGCGGGTGCGGGCCAGGATGGCCTGCCAATGGGCATCAAAATCCCCGCTATTCTGCAGGATCAAGGCGGCGACCGCATGGGTCAGCTTGGCCACCCCGGGGTCACGATGGGCATGGTGGCGGCGCACCTGCTCCACAAGCGCGGGGTTGCCCGCGATCCAACCGCATTTCAGGCCAAACAGGCCGTAAATCTTGGTCAGGCTGTTGACGGTGACGATGTTGGGCGCCAGCGTCGCCGCACAGGCCTGGGGATCGGCAAAACCGCGATAGACCTCGTCAATAATGACGGTAGCCTGATAGCGGGCAGCCAGATCGGCAATCTGACGCAGCCGCGCATCCGGCAGCAGATGGCCGGAAGGGTTGTGCAGGTTGGTCAGCAGCAACAGCCGGGCGCCGGCGGCAAAGCCCTGCTCCAGTTCCGCCAGATCGAGGTCATAATCAGGATAGACCCGTTCGACAAAACGGATCTCCGCCCCGGCCTTGGCCGCCAGGATTGGCAGCACGTCGAAGCAAGGCCGTTCCACCAGTACCGTCTGGCCCGGCGCCACCAGCACATTCAGCAGCAGTTCCAGCCCATTGATGGCACCGGTCGTCGTCAGCAGCATGTCCGGGGACAAGCGATAACGGGCGGCCAGCGCTTCAATCAGCAGCGGGTTGCCCGACCCGAAGACGGAAACGAAGCTGCTGCCCAGCGGCCCTTCCAGCCCACCTTCCAGCAGGCCGGACAAAAGCCGCGTCGGCTCGGCAATGGAACTGTCGAACAGGGCCACCGCATCGGCCCGCCCCCGCAACCGGCGGATCGCGGCAACGGACCAGTCCGTATAGGTGCCAAGATCGGACAAGCCGGCGACGGATGCCCCACAAGATCGCAAAACCATGCCCTCCAATGACGATCGGGGCATCTTTCTGCGCCACCCCGCCTGATTGTTTTCAGGCTAGGGCTTGGGGCGGAATTAGTGTTGTCTCTCTTGCGTCCGCAGCAGGCCCTTGGGGAATGGAAAAACCGGCAATCGCCCTTCTGGCGGCATAACCACGCCGCCTGTTCCCGTCACCAAAGGGAACGGGACAGCATTTCCGCCCCCAGCAGCAACAGGCAAACCAGGAACCAGCGGCGGAACCGGGCCGGGCTGATCCGGCGGCGGATAAGTTGGCCCAAGGCCATACCCGCCAATGCCGGTAGCACCGCCAGACCCGACAGGAGCAAATCACTGGCCGGAAATGCCCCATGCAGGCCAAGTCCCGCCGCCAATGCCAGGGTGGAGACGGTGAAGGACAGACCCAGGGCCTGCACCAGATCATCCTTCTCCAAGCCCAAAGCCTGAAGATAAGGCACGGCGGGGATGACAAACACACCCGTGGCCCCGGCCAACAATCCCGTCACCAGCCCGACCAGGGGGGACAGAACCGGCTCCATCCCGCTTGGCACCCGCAGGGGCCGACCCAGAAGCGTGTAAGCGGCATAGGCGATCAACAAGGCACCCAATGCCAGGGTGGAGACATCGCCACGCCCCTGCGCCAGGAAGGCCGTACCGATCAGCGTGCCCAGCAGGATCGCCAGCATCATAGCCCACAGCCTTCGCACCAGCCCGGCAAAACGCGGTCCCGCCAGCAACTGCCAGACATTGGTGACAAAGGACGGCACCAGCAGCAGGCCCGCCGCCGCCAGCGGCGACAACAGCGCCCCCAGCACACCCATGGCCAGGGTGGGCAGGCCCATGCCAGTCACCCCCTTGACGATGCCGGCGGCCAGGAAGGTGGCGGTGATGATCAGAAGGGTGAGGATCGGATTGTCATTCATCATCCCCTATCCATCCATCTTGGCAGGTGCCGACACAATGCGGATGATCCGCAGGCTGGCTTCGGCTGGCCCAGAGGCTGAACCCGCGCTATCATCGCCCATGCGCTTTGATCTGACCGACCTTCGCCTGTTCCTGGCCGTACTGGATGCCGGCAGCATCACCCATGGCGCCGCCCAGGCCGGCCTGTCCCTGCCCGCCGCCAGTGAAAGGCTGCGCGATATGGAGCGGTTGGGCGCCGTTACCCTGCTGGAACGCGGTCGGCGCGGGGTGATGGCAACAGCAGCGGGGGAAGCGCTGGCCCACCATGCCCGGCTGATCCTGCGCCAGATGGCCCGGATGCAGGGGGAATTGGGCGAGCACGCGCAGGGTTTACGCGCGACCATCCGCCTTGCCGCCAACACCGCCGCGCTGACGGAATTTCTGCCTGACCGGCTGGCCCCCTGGCTGGCTGCCAATCCCAGGGTCGACCTGGACCTGAAGGAACGGCAGAGCAGCGAAATCGCCCGTGCCGTTGCCGCCGGGCTGGTGGAAATCGGCATCCTGTCCGATGCGGTGGATTGCGGTGATCTGACGCTGTTTCCCTTTGCGACGGATCGTCTGGTCCTGCTGCTGCCGCCCGACCACCCGCTGGCGGGGCAGCGGCGCGTCGCCTTCGCCGATCTGCTGCACGAACCCTTTGTCGGCCTGTCCGGCGGGGCCTTGCAGGATCACCTTCAGTTCCAGGCACACCGTCTGGGCGCACGGCTGCGGGTGCGCACCGTAATGCGCGGTTTCGATGGCATCCGCCGCATGGTAGCCGCCGGGGTCGGCATCGCCATCCTGCCCGAACAATCCGCCCGCCGGCAGGCACGGGGGCACCGGCTGGCGCTGCGCCGCCTGTCCGATGGCTGGACCAGCCGCCAGCTTTCGCTCTGTGTCCGCAATCTGCCGGACCTTTCACCACCGGCCCGCAGTTTGTTAGCGCATCTGGCCCTTATGCCGGTGCCGTCCCCAGGGCCAGGATCGGCCCCTCCAGCAAACGCATCAGATCGCCGAAATAGCCGTGCGAATAAGCCGGCTGGCGGGGATCGGACGTGATCGCCACCGCCAGCCCCCGTTGCGGATGGGCGGCGATCACCTGCCCGCCATAGCCGCGCGCGATGACATAGCCGCTATCGCTGAGGAACCAGCCATAGCCATAGTGCAGGCCGGAATAGGGGGAGATGGTGCGGGGCACCAGCGATGCCTTGACCCAGTCGGCATCCATCACCTGCCGACCACCATAACGGCCCTGGTCACGCATCAGCATCGCGATGCGCAGCATGGCGCGCGGCGTCATCGCCATCTCGTTCCCGCCCAGATAATAGCCCTGCGGATCGCGGGTCCAGGCGGGAATGTCGATATCCAGCGGGCCGCCCAGATGGCGCCGGGCCAGGGCCAGCAGGCTATCCCCCGTCGCCACCGCTAATGCTGCCCCCAGCACATGGGTGGTGCCGGTGGAATAGATCATCCGCCCGCCGGGTTGGTCCACCATGGGCCGGCGCAGGGCATGGGCCACCCAGTTGCCGGACCCCACCCAGGCGCCGTAATCCGGCCCTGATGTGCCGGCCAGACCGGCCCGCAGGGTGACAAGATCGGCCATCGTCACATCGGCCACACCCTTTGTGGCATCCGCCGGGATCAGGCGGGGGGCGATATCGCCCAACCGGCTATCGAGCGTAACCTTGCCCTCGCCGATCACGCCGCCCAGCACCAAAGCCAGCACGCTTTTGGAACAGGATTTGATGTTGGCAGCCCGGTCCGGCCCCGCACCACGCGGGGACGCGGCAAAGACCACATCATCGCCCTGCTGGATCAGCAGCGTGTGCAGTTGCGACAGGCCGGCAATGGCCGCCCGTACATCCGCCACATCACCGGCCTGCACCTGCGCGCGCGCTGGCCGGGACAAAGCCATTCCAGCCAGCAGCGACGCGGTGACGGATCGACGGGACAGCATCAACCCCTTCTCCTTCCATGGCATTCACCAGCGCAGGATATGGGGAGCGCTACGGGGGCGGGCAAAGAGCCACTTCCCCCTTCGGCCTGATCAATCCCCCAAAAGGGCGTTCAGATGGTCGCGCAATTCCCGCAGCCGGTCGCGATGGGCATCGGACAGGGCGGCGCGCAGCGACCCGACCGGCGGCAGCGACTGGCTGACCTTGGTCAACCGCGTCAGATAATCGCGGACCTGGGCTTGTTCACTGCGATTGGGCGAACCATCCCGGTTGGGTCGGGCGGCGCGCAGGGCCTTTTCCCCAGCACCGGCGCGGGCCTGATCCCACAGGCGGCGCTGCAAGGCGGGGTCTTCCTCCCGCGCGATCTGCAACAGCAGGGTGCGGGGCAGGCTTTCCGTCCCTTCCAGGGCCGCCAGCATATCGGCCGGCAGGGTCAGGATGCGCAGCGTCTCATTCACCCGCACCCGGCTGCGGCCCAGCAGGTCCGCCACCTGTCCCTGGCTGTAACCATGGGATTGCATCAGCGCCTGCATCGCCCGCGCTTCTTCCAGCGAGGTCAGGTCAACGCGCTGGATATTCTCGATCAGGGCGATTTCCGCCGGGTCGCCATCCACCACCAGGGCGCGGATACGGTCGCGGCCCGCCAGCCGGCTGGCCCGCCAGCGGCGTTCCCCGGCGATCAGTTCATAATGCCCCTCCTCCACGTCGCCATCCCGCTTGCGCACCAGGATGGGCTGCAACACGCCGCGCGCGATGATGGAGGCGGCCAGCGCCTGCAATTCCCCATCATCAAAATGGCGGCGGGGCTGGTCGGGGCGCGGATGAACGCGGTCGAGGTCCACCTCGAACATCTGGCGGAAATCCGGGCTGCGCTGAAAATGGCCGCTCGCCCCCTGGGCGGTCAGGGTCGGGGCCGCCATCTTCACCGCCTGGGAGAGCGGGTTTTTCGGGTTGGCTTTAAGCTTCATGGCCGATCTCCTCCGCCAAACGCAGATAACCTTGAACCGCCGGACTGTCCTTGGGCAGTGCCCGCACGGCGATGACACCATTATAGATGGCCTGATCCATCGCCGTGGTTTTGCGGATCGGCTCAAACACGCGGATCGTCCCGGCATAGGTGGACAGAAGCTGCTGCAAGGTGGCCTGCTGCACCAGCATCTTCGCCTCAAACCGGTTGGGCAGGATGCCCAATATGTTCAGTTCCGGATTTTCATAGATACGGATCTGCTCAATCGTGCGCAGCAGCAGCGGCACGCCCGGCACATCCAGCGGCACCGGCACCACCGGGATCAGCACATCGGTGGCCGCCACCAGGGCGTTGCGCGTCAGCACGCCCAGATGGGGCGGCGTATCAATGATGATTTCATCATAATCCTGACGGACGTCAGACAGCGCGCGGGCCAGCCGCTTTTCCGGCCCCGGCTTGGACAGGGCCGCAACCTCAAATTCCGCCAGCGTGATATCGCTGGGCACCACATCAATCCCGTTGGCCTGCACGATGATCTCGCGCAAGGTCAGTTTTTCTTCCAGCACCGCGCCCAGCACCTTGCCCGCCGCCATGCAGGCTTCCAGGTCAACCCCCGCCGCCAGACTGACGGAAGCCTGCGGATCGGCATCGACCAGCAACACCCGCTTGCCCATCATGGCGAAGGCATGGGCGAGGTTCAGCGCCGTGGAGCTTTTGGTCTGCCCGCCCTTCTGGTTGGCAGTGGCGATGATGCGGGCGCGCGTGCGGGTGCCGCGCCGCATGAAGATGGCCACCGGCTCGGGCACGGCTTCCTTGCCATTCTCCCACCGGCTGACCTTGGCCTTGTCATAAGACCGGCCCAATTTCTGGTTCAGCATATCGGCAAAGGCTTCCTGCGACAGGTCGCGCTTGCGCCGATAGGCTTTCAGCAATTCGCCATCCATATCCACCCCCTGGGCTCGTCTACCCCGTTGCAGTAAGGGTTGCGCCAGGGAATGGATATTTGTCAATCAAACTTGACCCTAATGTTGATGGTTTTCCATCAACATTAGGGTTCGGGCCCGATCAGATGCCGACGGCATGCCCGTCGGCCTGGTCCAGGGCCAGGTTGCGGCGGATATGGGCGATCAGCAGTTCGGTCGTGGTCGCCACGTCGAATTCCCCGGTATCCAGCACCAGATCGGGGCTGGCGGGGGCTTCAAACGGGGCGGACACGCCAGTGAACTGGGCGATCTTGCCGTCGCGGGCGGCGGCGTACAGGCCCTTGGGGTCGCGCTTGGCGCAGGTATTGACGTCGGCCTTCACCCACACTTCATGGAACCCGTCACCCACGATGGACCGCGCCAACTCCCGCAGCTCCGCGGTGGGGGAGATCAGGCTGACCAGCACGACGCTGCCATTTTCCGCCATCAGCTTGGCCACCTCGGCCACGCGGCGGACATTTTCCAGCCGTTCGGCGGGGCTGAAGCCCAGATCCTTGTTCAGGCCCTTGCGCAGATTATCGCCATCCAGCACAAGCACGCGCCAGCCATCATCAAACAGACGACGCTGTGCGCCCATGGCCAGGGTGGACTTGCCGGCACCGGACAGGCCGGACAGCCACAGCACACCGCCACGATGGCCGTTGCGCGCCTCAAACGCGTCACGATCAACGGAGCTGTCAACCGCCGTCACCGGGCCCTTGACGCTGGCGGCATTCTCCGCCGCCCCCAGCACCACGGCACCACCGACGATGCGGGTGCCACGGGCCAGACCGGCGCGACCGGTGATCGGCAGATCGGTATGGGGATCGAAGGCGATGGGGGCGGCGCTGCGCAGCACAATCTCCGCGATGCCGCCCTGGCCCAGTTCCTGGGTGTCGGCATCGTTGAGGTTCTCCACATCGACGATGCGTTCAAACTTCTCCACCACCACGGCATGTTCCGCCGTGGTCAGGCGCAGGGTCAGGCGGGAACCGACCAGCAGCGGCTCGCTGTCCAGCCAGAAGGCGCGCACCCGCAGCGCCAGCGCCAGATGCGGCATATGGCCGGCGGGTGCAATGATCTGGCCACGCGCCAGGGCCGCATCTTCAATGAAGGAGATGGCAGCGGACTGGCCGGCGCGGGCGAACTGTTCGCCGTCACCGCGACCGGTATCGATGCTGGCCACCGTGGCCGGCTGGCCGGTGGGGGCGATTTCCACCTTGTCGCCCAGGCGGATGCGGCCCGTCTCGATCCGGCCGACGGCCATGCGGCGATCACCACGACGATACACGTCCTGGATCGGCATGCGGAAGGTGGCATCGGCCCGGCCCGCCGGCGGGGTCAGCAGATCCAGCGCTTCCAACAGGGTCGGCCCCTGATACCAGCCCATCTGCTGGCTGCGCGCGGTGATATTGTCGCCATGGCGCGCCGACAGCGGGATGACGTACAGCGGCTGCATCCCCAGCTTGGCGAGATAGGCTGAAACCTCATCCTTCACCGCCTGCCACGCCGCCTCCGCATGGCCCATCAGGTCCATCTTGTTGACGGCGACGATCACCTTGGTGACGCCCAGCAGCGACAGCAGATAAGCATGGCGACGGGTCTGTTCCGACACGCCGCGCTCGGCATCCGTCACCAGCACGGCGGCATCAGCGCCCGAGGCGCCGGTCACCATGTTGCGCAGGAATTCGCGGTGGCCCGGCGCATCAATGATCACATAGGGGCGCTTGGCCGTCTTGAACCAGATGCGCGTGGTGTCCAGGGTGATGCCCTGGTCACGTTCGATCTGCAAAGCGTCCAGCAGGAACGACCATTCCAGTTCCAGCCCGCGCTGGCTGGAAACCTTCTGCAATTCGGCCAGACGGCCTTCCGGCAGGCTGTCCGTATCGTGCAGCAGGCGACCGATCAGGGTGGATTTGCCATGGTCGACATGGCCGACAATCACGATCGGATAGGGGGCCTGAGCCTTGCGAGGGGCCAGGACCGGGGCTTCGGCGCGCGGGGCGGCCAGGGTAGCGGCGGGTGCCATGATCTTGCTCTTTTCCGCGAAGGCTTAGAGATAACCGGTGGTGCGCAGGCGTTCGAAGGCGTCTTCGGCCTCATGGTCCATGGACCGGCCGGCGCGTTCGGGCGTGCGGGTATTCTCCAGCTCCTCGATGATTTCCTCGATGGTGCTGGCGTTGCTGTCCACCGGGAAGGTGATGCCGATTTCGCCCAGGGAGCGGAAGCGCTTGCCATCCTTGGCGAAATAGAGCGGCACCAGGGGGATTTCCTCCCGCTGGATGTAGCGCCAAACGTCCAACTCGGTCCAGGCCAGCAGCGGATGCACGCGCATATGGGTGCCGGGTGCCCGTTCAATGGTGAACTGGTCCCAGAATTCCGGCGGCTGATTGGCCGCCTGCCAGGAACCATCCAGCCCGCGCGGGCTGAAAATGCGTTCCTTGGCGCGGGTGGCCTGTTCATCGCGGCGGATGCCGGTGATCAGCCCGTCAAACTGGTACTTTTCCAACGCAGCGGCCAGACCCAGCGACTTGCGCGCGGCGACACGGGTACCGGGCGGCAGGGTCGGGTCCGTCATCTCAATCGGCGGGCACTCATCCTTGATCAGGTTCAGGCCCCATTCCTTGGTGTACCGGTCACGGAATTCGTACGATTCCGGGAATTCCAGGCCGGTATCCAGGTGCGCCACCGGGAAGGGAAGCTCCCCTAAGAAGGCCTTGCGGCACAGCCAGATCAGGACATTGCTGTCCTTGCCCAGCGACCAGAGCAGACCCAGCCGCTTCAGGCGCACGCGCGCCTCGCGCAGGATATAGATGCTCTGGGCTTCCAGTTGGTCGAGATGGTCGAGATGCTGTTGGTCGAGGCTGCTCATTTGGAGGCTCCCACCCCTTAGCTGTTAATCGGCGAAAGCGGCAGGTGGATTCCGCATTCCGTCTTTTCTTGACCGCGCCAGCGGCCGGCTCGAATGTCTTCACCGGGGGCGACCCGGTCGGTACAGGGCATACAGCCGATGGAAGGATAACCATCCTCCTCCAGCGGATGCCGCGGCAGGTCGTACCGGTCCATGTAGGCTTCCAATTCCGACCGGCCCCAGCCGGCCAGCGGGTTCACCTTGATCCTTCCATCCGCCGCCTCAAACAAAGGCAGTTCGATGCGGGTGGTGGCCTGATAGCGCTTGCGCCCGGTGATCCAGGCATCGAACGGGGCCAGGCCCGCATCCAGCACCTTCACCTTGCGGAAATCGCAGCAGGCCGTGTTGTTGGTACGCCAGAGCAGACCATCCTTGTCATGTTCCGTCTCTGCTTCCGGGGTCGGTGACAATTCACGGATGCCGGTCAGGCCCAACCGCTGTTCCAGGGTGCGGCGATAGCGCAGCGTTTCCCCGAACAGCTTGCGGGTATTGACGAACAGCACCGGCAGCGACGGGTCGATCTGCGCAATCTGGTGCAGCAGCACCGCCGATTCCGTCCCGAAGGAGGAAACCAGCGCCAGCTTGCCCTTGAACACCTCCTCGATCAGCGGGCGCAGCAGTGCCTCGCCTTCCAGATGGCCATAGGCTGCGGTCAGATCGCGCGCCTTCGCGGCCAGCGCCTTGTCGCTCATCCCTTTATCTCCGCTTTCACATGACGGCGCAGCAAGGAGACGGTGCCGTGATCCTGCAAAGCCGGCTGATAGGCGATGGAAATCTCATTCAGCGCATGGGCCCAGGCGGGGCCGACACGATCGGCCGGCACCACCACCGTATCCACGCCCAGCCGGGTCAGGAACTGGTACTGGTCGGGGATGATATGGCCGAAGGCGCGGATTTCGCCCTTATAGCCAAACCGCTCCCGCAGCTCCCGCGCGGCGGAAAAGGCCCGGCCATCGCGGAATTTGGGGAATTCCAGCGCCACCACACCCAGATGGGCCAGATCGTCCACCAGTTCGGTGGCAAGCTGGTTGGACTTCAACCGCACGCCAACCGGCTGTCCACGGGCGATCAGCGCGTCACGCTCTGCCCGCCAACGCTCCAGGGATACGATGACCCCGCCTTCGGCCGGCAGGGCCGCATCATCGGCCAGATCGGTCCAGCGGTCTTCGATCTCACGACCATGATCAAGCACGGGCATAGAGGGCCTCCTTGAACGGGGCGTGGCCGGTACGGGCCAAAGTGTCGATAAAGCGTTCGCCCGGCTGGCGCAGGCCAACGAAGGTGGTCACTACGGTTTCCACGGCATTGACGATCTCGTCATAGGAGAAGCCGGGGCCGACAATTTCCGCCAGGGCGGCGGTCTGGGTGGCATCGCCGCCCAGCAGGATCTGGAAAAATTCCTCGCCCTTCTTGTCCACGCCCAGAATGCCGATATGGCCGACATGGTGATGGCCGCAGGCATTAATGCAGCCGCTGATCTTGATCTTCAGCTCACCCAGATCATGCTGGCGGTCCAGATCGGCAAAGCGCTCGGAAATCTGCTGCGCGATGGGGATGGAGCGGGTATTGGCCAAGGCGCAATAATCCAGCCCCGGGCAGGCGATGATGTCGGAGATCAAGCCGGCATTGGCCGTGCCAAGGCCGATCTTGTCCAGTGCCAGCCAGAGATCATACAGATCATCCTGTTTGACATGGGCCAGAACCAGATTCTGCTCGTGGGTGACGCGCATCTCGCCAAAGCTGTAGCGCTCGGCCAGATCAGCCACCGCTTCCATCTGCTCGGCCTCGATATCGCCGGGGATACCGCCGATGGGCTTCACGCTGATGGTGGCGATGGCATAGCCCGGTGCGCGATGGGCGCTCAGGTTGCTGCGGGTCCAGCGGGCAAAGGCGGGATCGGCGGCCTTGGCCGCCTCGAACTTCGCCGATACAGCCGGCAGGTTTTCCCAGGGCGGCGGGGCAAAATGCTGCTCAATCGCCTCCACGATGGCGGGATCGATATAGTATTTCTGCCGCGGCAGGCGGGCATATTCCTCTTCGATCAGGCCGATAAACTTTTCCGGCCCCATCTCATTGACGGTGATCTTGATGCGCGCCTTATAGATATTATCGCGCCGGCCCAACTGGTTATAGGTGCGCAGCACCGCTTCCAGATAACCGATGATCTCGGCCACCGGCACGAAGTCCCGCGCCTTGGTCCCAAGGTAAGGGGTACGCCCCAGACCGCCGCCGACATAGACGGTAAAGCCAACCTCACCCGCCCCATTCTTCTTGGCGATCAGGCCCACATCATGGATCTGCACCGCCGCACGGTCATGCGGCGCGCCGGAAATGGCGATCTTGAACTTACGCGGCAGATAGGTGAATTCCGGGTGCAGCGTGGACCATTGCCGCAGGATTTCGGCATAGACGCGCGGGTCCACCAGTTCATCCGCCGCCGCCCCGCAGAACTGGTCGGTGGTGACGTTGCGGATGCAGTTGCCACTGGTCTGGATGGCGTGCATGTCCACTTCCGCCAGCTCATGCAGAATGGCGGGAATGTCCTTCAGTTCCGGCCAGTTGAACTGGATGTTCTGCCGGGTGGTGAAATGGCCATAGCCCTTGTCATAAACCCGCGCGATGCGGGCCAGACGGCGCATCTTGGTGCTGTCCAGCATGCCATAGGGCACGGCGACGCGCAGCATATAGGCATGAAGCTGAAGGTAGAGCCCGTTCATCAGCCGGATCGGCTTGAACTCCTCCTCCGTGATCTCGCCCTTGAGGCGGCGTTCCACCTGGGCGCGGAACTGCTCCACCCGCTCGAAGATGAACGTCTTGTCGAATTCATCATAGCGGTAAACACCGGCATGGGCGTCAGCCGGCTGGTTGGAATGCGCGTTGGGCACGGTCGTGTCAGGCATGGGGGTATGAGCCTTGAATTACCGGTCAGAGATCAAAGGGCGGGCGTGGGGCCGGCGGCCTGCTTGCCCAGGTCGCGGCGCACGCTGGGGCCGATGGCCTTCATACGTTCGCGGATATGCAGCGGACGGGTGCCCTCAGGCGTGGCTTCCACATCCAGCGGATAGACATCCACAACAAGCTGCCGCTTTTCCTCTTCCTTGGCGAAGGCCAGCGCTTCAGCGATGGCTTCACCTTCGAAGATGGCGGCATCGGCGACCCGTTCCACCCACTGATTGCCCGCGCCCAGCCACACGCCCACACCGTCAATCAGACGGTTGGCGGTAACGGATTGCTGCGGACCTTTGGCTTTAACCAACATACCAGGCGACCTTCCTTCTTCTTCTGACGTCAGACAGCTTCGCGCAGATGCGCCGGAACAAGCTCGGTGATAAGGGCGGGATCGGCCAGCCTGACGACATGACCGATAATGATGATGGCGGGACCGGCCATGCCATGGGCACGGGCAAGATCACCCAGACCGGAAAGGGGGCCCGTGACCAGCTTCTGGTCAGGCCGCGTTCCCTTTTCCACCAGGGCGGCCGGCATATCCGGTGCCATCCCGGCTTCAACCAGCCGGCGGGCGATGCTGTCCGCAGCGCTCAGGCCCATATAGAAAACCAGCGTATGGTCCAGCCGGGCCAGCGCCGCCCAATCCAGATCCGGCTCCCCATCCTTGCCATGACCGGTCACGAACGTGACCCCGGCGCCATGATCGCGATGGGTGACGGGAATGGTGGTGGAGGCGCCGCAACCAAGCGCCGCCGTGATGCCGGGCACCACTTCCACCGGGATGCCTTCGGCCCGCAAGACTTCCAGTTCCTCACCGCCCCGGCCAAACAGGAACGGGTCGCCGCCTTTCAGCCGCACCACGCGGTGGCCAGCCTGGGCTTCTGCCACCAGCAGGCGGTTGATGGCATCCTGGCTCATCGTATGGTGGGACTTGGATTTGCCGACATAATGGCGGCGGGCGTCGCGGCGGACATAATCCATGATCCGCTCGTCCACCAGCTTGTCATGCACCACGACATCGGCATTCTGCAGTACGCGCAGTGCCCGAAGGGTGAGCAGGTCAGGATCACCCGGCCCGGCACCAACCAGGGCGACGCTGCCGCTGCCCTGCTGGCCATGATCGGGATCGTTCAGCGCCAGCATCAGCCCGTCGCGGGCCGCGCGTTCATCCCCGCCCAGGAAGGAACGGGCCACCGGCCCGTCAATCACCGCTTCCCAGAAGCGGCGGCGCGCCGTCTCGTCGCCACGGGTGGCTTTCACCGCCCCGCGGAACCCATCCAGGAACCGGGCGAACAGGCCCAGGCGCGGCTCCAATGCCGCTTCCAGCCGTTCCCGCAGGCGGCGGACCAGTACAGGGCTGGCCCCGCCGCTGCTGATGGCGACGCTGATCGGCTCCCGGTCAATGATCGCCGGCATGATGAAACTGCACAGATGCGGCTTGTCCGGCACATTCACCAGCACGCCGGCTGCATGCGCTGCTTCGGCGACCGAAATATCCACCGCCTCGATATCAGTGGCGGCAAAGACCAGACGATGGTCCTGCAGATCGGATGGTGTGAAATCCCGGCGATGGACAGAGGCTGCCAGCGCTTCCAATGCCGGCAGGGGGTCAGCGGCGACAATGGTCAGGTGGCACAGGGACTTGGCAACCAGCCGCGCCTTGCGCAGCGCCAGCTCGCCTCCCCCTACCACCAAAACCCTCTGCCCCTCCAAGGGCAGGGTCACCGGAAAACCGCGCAACGCCATCGGTCGCTCCCATTCGCCCGCAACTGCGGAATGACTAGAGGTTTGGAACCCCGAACCGCCATTGTCGAGGTGAAATATTATTTCTCCATTATTCCTACGTTAAATATAGGATTTATAATCCTCACCCATTCCCTAGGAAAATCAAGGATTAATAGTTGCGAACGAAAATCAACATCAATATGCTTTGCGTCACCCAACATCGCAGCCATGCACCCCCTGCACGTTTGTATGTGAAATAGACGGTTGAACGCCGGGCTCATGTACTTTAGCTGGTAGTGCATCGCATCAAGGGGCTGGGTGGACTCTGTCCGGACCCATCCTGACGCAGAAAGATTAAGGAAGTCGTCATGAGCGCGTTCATCGAAGGCAAGGTGCTTTCCGTTCACCATTGGACGGATACCCTGTTCAGCTTCACCTGTACGCGCGACCCGGCCTTCCGGTTCGAGAATGGTCATTTCGTGATGATCGGGCTGATGGTCGATGGCAAGCCGCTGACCCGCGCCTATTCCATCGTCAGCCCGAATTATGAGGAACATCTGGAGTTCCTGTCGATCAAGGTGCCGAACGGCCCGCTGACCAGCCGCCTGCAGCATATCCAGGTCGGTGACACGGTGATCTATGGCCGCAAGTCGGTCGGCACGCTGGTCACCAGCAGCCTGCGTCCGGGCAAGAACCTTTACATGTTCTCCACCGGCACCGGTCTCGCCCCGTTCATGAGCCTGATCCGCGATCCGGAACTCTACGAACAATATGACCGGCTGATCCTGACCCACACCTGCCGCGAGGTGGGGGAGCTGGCCTATCACGACCTGATCACCAATGAGCTGCCGGGGAACGAGTTCTTCGGTGAACAGCTCAAGGAAAAGCTCACCTACTATCCCACGGTCACCCGTGAGGAATTCCGCAACCAGGGCCGCATCACCGACCTGATCCGGAATCACAAGCTGTTTGAAGATATCAAGGCCGCGCCCTTGGACCCGGAAGTTGACCGGGTGATGATCTGCGGCGGCCCGGCCGTGCTGGCCGAGACGGTGGAACTGCTGAAGGAGCGCGGCTTCAAGGAAGGCAGCGCCCATACGCCCGGCGATTATGTGATCGAAAAGGCGTTTGTGGAGAAGTAACCCAATCCGCCGAGGGTTTGCCCCTTGGCGGATTGGAGGTCGGCGACCGCCGACCCGCGCCACGTGGCGCGTAGCCAAGGGCGCGGATGCGCCCGCCCGGCGCCTGAGGGAGATTTGTATAAGTCTGCTTCTCAGCAGGCAGCCATAAGGCGCGGAACCATCACCGATTCCGCGCCTTTGCTTTTTACGGGTCAGGCGCAGGCCTGCATGGCGCAGCGGCCGAATTGCGGCCGGCGGCGTTCAACAAACGCGGTGATGCCCTCGGCAAATTCCTCGCTGTCGATGGCGGCCAGGAACGTGTCCCGTTCTGCCGCCAGTTGCTGCTCAAAATTATGTTCCAGCGATAGATAAAGCAGCCGCTTGGTCCGGCCCGACGCGGTGGCCGCACCGAAGGCCAGTTGGCGGGCAGTGCACCGGGTTTCCTCCGCCAGACGCGGGGCCGGGCAGACGCGGTTGACCAGTCCCAGTTCCAGCGCTTCCAGCGCCGTCAGACGCCGGTCCAGCAGCGCCAGTTCCGATGCCCGGCGGGAGCCGACCAGACGCGGCAGCGCATGGGTGGAGCCGCCATCCGGCGTCGTCCCCAGCGGGCCATAAGCCATCTGGAACACAGCCTTGTCAGACGCCACCACCAGATCACAGGCCAGCGCGATGCCGAAGCCGGGACCGGCCGCCGTGCCATGGATACCGGCAATCACCGGCTTTTCCATCCGGCGCAGGGCCGTCACCGCCCGATGGGTATTGTCCATCAGCCGGGTGAAATAATCGCGCCGTTCCGCCGCCGGGGCCGACAGCATCTTGTGAAAGGCATGGATATCGCCCCCGGACATGAAGCTGGTGCCCCGGCCGGTCAGCACCAGAACGCGGACATTCCGGTCACTGGCTGCTTCCATCGCCATATCGGCCAGGGTGGTCGCCATATCCACATTCATGGCGTTCATCACCGCCGGGCGGTTGAAGATGATTTCAGCCACCCCTTCGGCGGGATGACGGGTGTAGATCACGCAATCCGAACCCATGTTCACCTCCCACAATCTGATGCGCAAAACATCATACGCAAAACCGGAATTGCGATTCTTCCGCCGCAGGGCGGTGCCGCTTGATCATCCAAGCTTAACACTATGGATAGGGAGGGGTGCTAGCGTCGAGTGGACCATTTCCGGATATATCGCGCCGCGACCCGTAAAATATCGCCACCCCTGTCCGCCTGGTGGACAGGGGTAAATTTCAACCTGCCCAGAGAAGAAAAGCGACAAGCGCCCCCTTTCAGCCAACCGACCAATTGACGCCCGGCGGTCGCTCCGATAAGGCTGAATTATGTGATAAATACCGCTTGAGGAAGCGCCTATGACCATCAAACTTGGCCTTGTCGGTGTTGGCAAGATCGCCCGCGATCAGCATTTGCCCGCCATCGCCGCCGATCCGGCGTTTGAACTGGTGGCCGTGGCCAGCCGCAATGCCCGCGTCGATGGCGTGGATAATTTCCACGATGTGGCCGCCATGCTGGCCGCACGGCCCGATATCCAGGCGGTGTCGATCTGCACCCCGCCGCAGGGGCGCGATGCCATCGCCCGCCATGTGCTGGAATCAGGTCGCCATGTCATGCTGGAAAAGCCGCCGGGTGCGACCCTGACGGAAGTGCATGATCTGGAAGATCTGGCCCGCGCAAGCGGCCTGACCCTGATGACCACCTGGCATTCCCGCCACGCCGTGGCGGTGGAGCCGGCGCGCGAGTGGCTTTCCAGCCGTCGCATCACCCGCGCCCATATTAATTGGCGGGAAGATGTGCGCCGCTGGCATCCGGGTCAGGACTGGGTGTGGGAACCGGGCGGGCTGGGCGTGTTCGACCCCGGTATCAACGCCTTGTCCATCGCCACCCATATTCTGCCCAGTGCCCTGGTGCTGCAGGAAGCCACGCTGAACGTGCCAGCCAACCGCCAGTCCCCCGTCGCCGCTGAGCTGCGGTTCGATAGCGCTGGCACAGCGGTCACCGCCAGCTTCGACTGGCTGCAGACCGGTCCCCAGACCTGGGATATCGAGGTGGAAACCGAGACCGGCTCCCTGACCCTGCGCGATGGCGGCGCCACCCTGCTGCTGGATGGGGAGAATGTGCCCATGCCGAAGAACGAGGAATATCCCAGCCTCTATGCCCGCTTCGCCGAACTGGTGGCCGCACGGGCCCTGGATGTGGATGTCGCCCCGCTGCGGCTGGCGGCAGATGCCTTCCTGCGCGGGCACCGGGTCTTGGTGGATGAATTCCACTGGTAAGCTGGGTGTCGCTCGAAAAGGGATGCTGGACCGGTTTCCACCGGCTCCAGCGCCCTTCAGATATTAAGGCATGGATAAAATATATCCAGGCAATACGTTAAATAAATGATGAAGATCTATTTTGTATAAAACAAAATAAAATATAATCTATCTCCGTCAATATTTTATCATACAGACGTAACCTATCCGTCACCCAGCGATCATCCTTTACCGCTATATCCGCCTCGCCTTTGACACCAAGCGCGCCGCCTGTCGGCATCAGAGCGCGTACTTTGATGAAGCGAGAGCGAAAATGAAAATGCGTACCGGCACCGCGATGATCGCGGTGATGCTGGCCGCTGGCCTCACCCCCGCCATGGCGCAGAACGTCCCCGATCAGGTGGCCGCCAATGACAGCCTTGTGCTGGAAGAGATCATTGTCACCGGTACGCGCGGTACGCAGCGCACCGCTTTCGATACGCTGGCCCCGATTGATGTGATCAGCGGCAGCACGCTGGACAGCACGGTTTCCAGCGAATTGGTGGATGCGCTGGCCCAGTCGATCCCCAGCTTCAACGTTCAGCGCCTGCCGGCCGCCGATGGTCAGGCTTTCGTGCGCCCGGCCACCCTGCGCGGCCTGTCCGCTGACCAGACGCTGGTGCTGGTCAATGGCAAGCGCCGCCATCGTTCCGCGCTGCTCGGCTCCCGCGGGGCGCAGGCGGTGGATCTGGCCCAGATCCCCTCCTTCGCCATCAAGCGGATTGAGGTTCTGCGCGATGGTGCGGCGGCGCAATATGGCTCCGATGCCATTGCCGGCGTGATCAACATCATCCTGGACAATGATCCGGGCTTCCAGGCCTTCAGCCAGGTTTCCCAATATTATGAAGGCGATGGCACTGAATATCAGGCCGGCGCGCAGGGCGCCTGGGAAATCGGCCAGGGCGGTCACATCACCGGCACGGTGGAATGGGCCAAGTCCGACGCCACGTCGCGCACCCGCCAGCGCCCCGACGCAATCCAGTTCCAGCAGGCCAATCCGGGCCTGTCCGTGCCCAACCCGGTTCAGCGCTGGGGCCAGCCGGACCAGGAAACCATCCGTCTGGCCCTGGATGCCGCCCTGCCGGTGAGCGAGACGGCGGAAGCCTATCTCTTCGGCACCTATGGCGAAGGCAAGGGCTGGACCGATTTCAACTGGCGCAACCCGGACAGCACCAGCAACGTTTATAAAAACACCGCCATTTTCCCCGGCTGGAACGCCAGCCAGCTTTATCCGGCTGGCTTCACGCCGCGCTTTGGCCAGAAGGATCAGGATTACAGCCTGGTCGGCGGCATTCGCGGGGACATCACCAGCGACCTGCGGGGCGATCTTTCCACCTCTTACGGCCGCAACCGGATTGATTACCGGATGAAGGAAAGCATCAACGCTTCCCTCGGCCCGGCAAGCCCGACCAGCTTCGATGATGGTTCCCTGATCCAGGAAGAAACCAACATCAATCTGGACTTCACCTATCTCTGGCACAGCGGCCTGTTCAACAAGCCGGTCAATGTCGCCTTCGGTGGTGAGCGCCGGAATGAGACCTACAAGATCGTGGCCGGTGACGAAGCCTCCTACGCTGTCGGCCCCGGTGCTGCCGCCGGGCTGGCGACCGGTTCCAACGGCTTCCCCGGCTATGGGGCGGATCAGGCGGGCTCTTACGACCAGACCTCCTATGCCGGCTATATCGATATCGAAGCGCCGGTGACGGATATCTGGACCATCGGGCTGGCCGGCCGGTACGAGGATTTCTCCGAATTCGGCCATACTGCCGACGGTAAAATCTCCACCCGCCTGGAAGTGACGCCGGAATTCGCGCTGCGTGGTTCCGCCTCCACCGGCTTCCGCGCGCCCACGCCAGGGCAAGCCAACAGCACCCGCACCTCGCAGGGGCTGGATACGGTGACGCTGAATACCTTCACGTCTGGTCGTCTCTCCCCCTCCAACCCGGTGGCGCAATATTTCGGCGCCCAACCGCTGAAGCCGGAAGAATCGACCAACCTGTCTGCCGGCATGGCCTATCAGAGCGGCACCGGCTTCACCGCCAGCGCCGATGTCTACCAGATCAAGCTGACCGACCGGTTCAGCCAGTCCGCCAGCTTCGCCGTTACACCGGCCATCCGCAACCAGTTGATCGCGCTTGGCGTGCCGGGGGCCAACACCTTCACCTCCGTCAGCTTCTTCACCAATGATTTTGATACCCGCACCCGCGGTATCGATCTGGTGGCGGCCTATGCCCTGCCGATGGGTGAAGGCAACCTGCACCTCTCCGCCGCCTATAATTACAACCAGACCAAGGTGACCGGCGGCTCCCTGGAAGCCAGCGCCACCCAGCGCATCCTGTTTGAAGAAGGCAAGCCGCAGCATAATGCCGCCCTGTCGGCGGAATATCGCTGGGGTGATTACGCCCTGCTGGCCAAAATGCGCTATTACGGCAAATGGACTGACAGTTCCGGCAATGCCACCGGCGATATTTTCCAGCGCTTCGGCGCCGAAAGCTTCGTCGACCTCGCCGCGACCTGGAACGTGACTGACATGGTGTCGCTGCGGGTCGGTGCGGAGAATATCTTCGACACCTATCCGGACGAGGCGACCAACCAGGCCAATCGCGGGCTGATCTATTCCCGCAACGCGCCTTACGATACCGATGGCGGGCAATATTACGCCCGTGTGGAGGTTCGTTTCTGATGCAAAGCTGGACGCGCCGTCACCTGCTGCGTACCGGCAGCCTGGGCCTGACCTTGACAGCGGGCGTGGGGCTGACACCCCCGCCCGCCAGGGCCGGTACCCTGGCAGCAGCAACGGGCGGCGGCGCGCCCACCGACAATGCCTATTGGCAGGCCATCGCCGGCCAGTATGACGTGACCCGTGACATCACCCAGCTTGAAAATGGCAATTGGGTGATGATGGCCCGGCCCGTGCTGGCGGCCTATCAGCGCCACCAGCAGCGGGTGAATGCCGAAACCTCCTTCTACAGCCGGCGCGGCTTTGGCAAGGATGCCCGCGCCGTGATGGCGCGGGTGGCGGGGCTGATCGGCTGCGGGCTGGATGAGATTACCCTGACCCGCAATGCCACGGAGGCGCTGCTGGCCCTGATCACCGGCTATAACCGGCTGCGGCCGGGCGACACGGTGATCTATTCCGATCTGGATTATGATGCCATGCAGGCCGGCATGGTGTCGCTGCGCCAGCGCCGGGGCGTGGATGTCATCCGCATCGACCTGCCGGAACCCGCCAGCCATCAGGGCCTGATTGACGCCTATGAACAGGCATTGAAAGCCCATCCCAAGACAAGGCTGCTGCTGCTCACCCACCTGACCCACCGTACCGGCCTGATCCTGCCGGTGGCGGAAATCACCGCCATGGCGCGGCAGCGGGGCGTGGATGTGATTGTCGATGCCGCCCATTCCATCGGGCTGGTTGATTTTACCGCCGATACACTGGGCGCCGATTTCGTCGGCTATAATCTGCATAAATGGATCGGTGCGCCGGTCGGGGTCGGTGTACTTTATATCAGGCGGGGCCGTGTGCCCGATATCGACCCTAGTCCGGGGGAGATGGAGGCCGCACCCGAGAATATCCGCGCCCGCGTCCATACCGGCACCCGCGATCTGGCGGCCATGCTGGCCGTGCCGGATGCGATTGATTTCCACCAATCCATCGGCACAGCCCGCATTGCCGCCCGGCTGCGCCATCTGCGTGATCTGTGGGCGGAGCCGCTGCGCGACCACCCGGCCTATGAAATCCTGACCCCCACCGACCCGCGCCTGACCGGGGGGCTGACCAGTTTCCGCCGCCGGGGCGTGACAGATGACAAGGAGAATGCCGCCATCGCCCAGACCCTGCTGGAGCGCTACGGCATCTTCACCGTCCATCGCAGTGGCCTGTCGCGGGGCGCCTGCGTGCGGGTGACGCCGGCTTTGTTCAACCAGGAAGCGGATGTGGAAAAGCTGCTGGCCGCCCTGCGCCATATGGCAGGCTGATAGTCCCCATTCCCACCGTCATGCCCCCTTGTCCATTGCATCGCCGGGGGCAGGCGGTGCATGGTCCGGCCATGGACCCGAAGGATGGGAAGAGAATGTTGGACAAGATGTTGCGCGGCGTGGCCATCGCCGATCTGGAAATGGCGATGGAGAGGCTGGGCCTGCCGGCACAGTTGGATACGCTGACCTCCGGCGCACCGGTCCTGCGCAGTGCCATTGGCGGCTTGACCTTCAATGTCCGCCCCGGCGGCCTGATGGAAGGCACCGAGGATGGCGCCCGCCATGGCGATTACAGCTTCAACCTGATGATCCAGGCCGAACGCCCCCTGGACCCGGTTATCCTGAATGAATGGAACCGGCAGAAGCGTTTCGCGCGCCTGTTCCAGCGCGATGGTTTTCTGGTGATGGAGATGGATCAGCTTGCCGTCGGTATCAGCGGCGACCAGATCCTGGCCAGCATGGAACTGTGGGGCCGGCTGGTGGTGGAAGTGCTGAACTTCCTGCGCGCGGCCCACGCCCCGGAGAGCGGGCCGAACTGACCCGCCCCCGGTTTGTACCAAGTCCCGGTGATCGTAACCGATCACCGGCCTCAATCGCCATCGCTGCCATAGGCAGCTTGGCTACGCAGCACATGCCGCGCGGCGGCAGTCGCCGCCGAACCCGATCCCCGATGCGTCCGGTTCAGCGGGATCGGAGATCAGGTCGGGATCAGTCCCGCCGGGCCAGCAGGCGGCTGCCATCGGCCGCCGTCAGTTCCAACTGCCCATCCGGCAGGATACGGTAGGCGACAGCGCCACGCATCAGGCGGAAGAACAGGTTCTCCTGCTCCATCTGCGGGCCCAGGCAGGCCATGCGGGTGGAGATCATGCTGTCCTCCAGCATGATCCGCCCCTCTTCCAGCCGGTAGGCCCCGCTATAGCGGTTGCAGCCGCCACGACCGGCGATACGGCCATCCTCAAACTGCATATCCATCGTATCCGGCGCCGGCTGCTGCCCTGCCAGATCGATGATGCGCCAGCGCCCGCCTTCCAACCCCGCTGCTGCTGCGGCGGCAGGTGATGCGCCCACCTCCACACAGTGCGGCAATTCCGCCTGACCGATGCGAACCGTCGCCTCCTGCCCCTTGTTCCAGAACTCCGTCGGCAGGCCGGCAATGGTGCCAGTATAGCGCGCACCCGATGCCGACATGGCCTGTTGCAGGCGGAAGATGCCGCCCCGCAGCGTCACTTCCATCACATCGGGGGCAAAGCGCGTTTCCAGCCGCACATCCGGCCCGCACTGGAAAAGGGTGGGCGCCCCGGTCAACGGGGCCTCAGCCGCCGATATGGACGGGGCCGTGCCCAGCCCCAGCAGCAAAAGCGGCAATCCCGATATCCAGACGCGCATCGCTATCCTCCTGTAATCTCGGTTTATCGCCCCCCTTTCAGGGTGCGGTCGAAAAAGTCCTTGGCCTGCAAAAGATAATGGGCGGCCAGATCAGGGTCGTAAAAACCGTGACGCTCCCCCGGATAGAACATCATGTCGAACAATTTACGCTCATGCTGTAACGCCGCCGCCATGCGAACGGAATTGTCGAGGAACACATTATCATCCGCCATGCCATGGATCAGCAGCAGCGGCCGTGTCAGGCGTGCGGCCAGCTTGGTCGCGTCCGCCCGCTCATAGATACCCCCGGCCCCATCGGGCTTGCCGATGAAACGCTCGGTATAATGGGTGTCGTACAGGTGCCAATCGGTCACCGGGGCGGCAGACACGCCGGCCGCGAACATTTCCGGATGGCGTATCAGTGCCATCAGCGTGTTGTAGCCGCCATAGGAATGGCCATAGATGCCGATCCGTTCCCCATCCACAAAATCCAGCCGCTTCAGATAAGCGGCACCTGCCGCCTGATCGTCATTCTCCACCGTGCCGAAGGCATTATGGATCTTGTCCAGAAACGCCTTGCCGCGCGCCGGGGTGCCGCGATTATCGACCATGAAGACGACATAGCCGCTCTGGGCCAGCGCCTGGAGGAAAAGCTGGGTGCGTCCGCCCCACTGTTTTTTCACCACCTGCGCCGTCGGCCCACCATAGGTGTAGAGGATGGCCGGCGCCTTCTGCGCCGCGTCCACACCCTTCGGCTTCAGCATCGCCCAATGCAGATCGGTGCCATCTTCAGCCTTTAAAGTGCCGAATTGCGGCGCGATATGGTCGGCCAGATAGGGAAAATAAGGGTGATCCTTATCCAGCCGGTTTTCCTGCAGCCAATGGCGCAGCGCGCCATCGGCGGCGCGCAGGGAAAGCTGCGGCGGCTGGGTGGCGCTGGAGAAATTGTCCAGCCACGCCCCGCCCTTCTCCGCCACCACGGCCCCGTGCCAGCCCTCTTCCCGGCTGATCCGTTCTGGTGCGGCGGCATCGCTGCCATCCAGCCGGGCGCGATAGACATGGCGTTCCGTCGGCCCCTCGCGGAAACCATTGAACAGGATGAAGCCAGCTTCCTCGTCCAGCCCGGCCAGATCATCCACCGGCCATTCGCCACGGGTCAGCGGATAAAGCCGCTTGCCATCCGCATCATGCAGATAGAGATGGCGGTAGCCGCTGGCCTCCGACGACCAGATGAAGCGCCCATCCTTCAGGAAGCGCAGGTCATCATGCAGATCGACCCAGGTGGCCGCCGTCTCGCTCAACGCCACCTGCGTCCGGCCCGTGGTGGCATCGGCGAACAGCAGGTCCAGGCGCTTCTGGTCACGGCTCATCCGCTGCACGGCCAGCCCGCCATCGGGTTTCCAGGCAACGCGGGCCAGATAGATATCCGGCTCCGTACCCAGGTCGATTTCCACGGGCGCGCTGTCGCCTTCCACGGCTGCCACCAGCAGCCGCACCGCCACATTGGCCCCGCCGGCAAAGGGATAGCGCTGCGGCACCACCATCACCCCGTCGGGGCCGTAATCATAGCGGTTGACCAGGGGCACGGCCCGCTCATCAATACGGGCAAAGGCGATGTGGCTTCCATCGCGCGACCACCAATAGCCGGTCTGGCGGCCCATCTCCTCCTGCGCCACAAACTCCGCCTCGCCATTGCGGACAGTGCCGCCGCCATCGCGGGTAATGGGCTTTTCCACGCCGCTGGCAACATCCATCACATAGAGATTGCCATCGCGGACATAGGCGATGCGGCGGCCATCGGGGGAGAATTTCGGATCGGTTTCCGGCGCTTCCGTGCTGGTCATACGGCGGACGGGGCCATCCAGCGGCTTCAGCCAGATATCACCCGATTTCGGCACCAGCACGGCCTTGCCCTGCTGATCCCAGACATATTCCGTCACCCCGGTTTCGGCGATGCGCTGACGCTCCCGCCGGGCGCGCTCGGCCTCGCTTTCCGGTGCGGCGGCAAATTCGGCGCTGTCCAGCAGCATGACCGCCTTGCCCGTCGCCAGATCATAGGCCCACAGGTCGCGCCGGCTGGCATCGCTTTCCGCCCGTTCCAGATAGGCCACCATCCGCCCATCGGGAGAAAAATGCACCCCGCGCGGCGCGGCGCCAGACAGGGACGGGCTGGCAACCAGCCGGTCGATGGTCAGCGTTTCCGCCTGGGCGGGGGTGGTGAGAAGCAGGGACACAAGGGCGAAAGGCAGCAGGCGCATGGGGCAGGATCAACCAGCAAAGGGATGTTGACCCGCAGCAATGCCCCACCCGGCGCGGCTTTTCCAGTCCCGCGTCTGGTTGATCGGCCAGAGGCCCCTATTTCTTCTTGGGCTTTTCCGGGCGTTTGAAGCGCGCCTCGATCCAATGAATACAAAATCAAGAACCGTTTGAATACAACCACAAGTCCAGAAGTTTCGATGGAAACCAGTCAGCGGCAGATAACGGCCCTGACACGACCAGTAACGGCTCATACGTACTGGAAACCGCAGAAATTGCCTCAGACCTTTTGGATAGTTCGGCCCGGAACGCCCTTACGTAAGCCCCATAGTCCCCATCCGGGACACTGTGACCAAGCTTTCTCAAAAATGTACGCGCTCGCCTGTCATAAATGACACCAACATCTGGCCGTCCACACCATATAAATTTTGAACAAGCACTGATAGGTCTATCAGGATTTCCTGCAGCGTTATGTTTTACAAGGCCTGGAATTGCACGCAAGTCATCAGCCATTTTTTCGACTCGCGCAATGATATTAATATGGCTTACACCATCAATAGCCTGAGAAAGGGGGGCTATTACAGGTGAAAAATCAGAATTTCTATCACTCGAAGAGCGACGCGGAAATTGCCTAGATATTATAAAGCTTGCCGCGATTTCATTCAAAATAGATTCATTAATGCTCGAATTCATCTTTTCTATAAATGATTTCTCAATGCCAACCCACCTATTATTTAGGTATTTTTCTGCACATTTTTTGAATTCAACATATTCCATAAATTATACCTTTCTCGTTTTTGTTCATAAATTCAACCAGTGAAGCGAGCACGATCACTTCGCCAAAGGTGGAGAACTTTGGAAACTAGCCGCTACAATGTCACTGGAACGTAGGCTACGCAACTTTATATAACAAATTTGCGTTAAATTTACAACCATATCCAAACAGCGAACATCCGCTGTGCGTGGATAAAGCCCATGGCCCAGTATCGATAGTTTTTGGAATAGCATCTATGTGTCTGTGCAAATAGGTTTGATTTCGAGAATTATTTTCACTATTGCCCCTTGCATTCCATTTTCTCCCAAGGGGCCCCTCATGCGTTCCTCCCTCACCTTCCTGCTGCTGGCCGGTGCCAGCCTCTCCGCCATGCCCGCGTTGGCGCAGCAACAGGCGGCGGTGGAGGAGATCATTGTCAGCGCCGCCCGCACAAAGCTGCCGGCCAACGCCCTGCCCCTGACCGTGGATGTGATCGACAGCGACGCCCTGGCCCAGCAGGCCGCCATCGGTGGGTCGGTGATCGATGCCGTCTCCACCCTGGTGCCCTCCTTCTCCCCCACACGGCAGAAATTGTCCGGCGCCGGGGAGACGTTGCGTGGCCGGTCGCCGCTTTACGCCATCAATGGCATCCCGCAATCGACCCCGCTGCGTGATGGCAGCCGCGACGGTTTCACCATCGACCCGTTCTTCGTTGACCGGGTGGAACTGATCTATGGCTCCAACGCCTTGCAGGGCATTGGCGGCACGGGCGGCATCGTCAATCAGGTCACGGTCGGCCCGCCGAAGCAGGATGGCGTGTCGGGGCGGATGCTGCTGCAGGGCAGCACCGATGACGGCTTCAGCGGCGATGGGCGGGGCGGCAAGATCGCCGGGCTGGTCGGCTATCGCGAAGGCCGCTGGGATGCCACGGTCGGCGGCACTTATGAAACGCGCGGCGCTTTCTATGATGCCAAGGGCCGCCGCATCGGCGTGGACAGCACCCAGGGCGAAACCCAGGATTCAGAAAGCTGGTCCGCCTTCGGCCGGTTCGGCTATGAGCTGGATGAAGGGGTTCGCCTGGACCTGATGCTGAGCCGCTTCCAGTTGGAAGGGAATGGCGATTACGTGGTTGTTGCCGGCAACCGCGCCACCAACCTGCCGACCAGCGCCACTCACGGCACCACACCGGGCGACCCGGCGCGCAACCGCACTGAAAGTGCGGCCCTGACCCTCACCGCCGACGATCTGGCCGGTGGCGCCTTCACCAGCCAGCTTTTCTTCAACCGGTCACGGGACACGTTCGGCGGCGATCCCAGCCCCGTTGAAAGCTTCCAGGATGCCCGCATCGCCCCCATCGGCACCCTGTTCGACCAGTCGCAGAACCGGTCGCGCAAACTGGGGGGCAAGTTCAACTACGAACGCGCCATGCCAGGGTTTGAGGATCTGACGGCGACGGTCGGTTTCGACGCTCTGTTCGACAAGACCGAACAGCGCCTGATTGTCACCAACCGCACCTGGGTGCCGCCCACGGATTTCCGCAGCCTGGCCCCGTTCGCCCAGTTCAACCTTGCCCTGCTGGACGAGAAGCTGCGCCTTGCCGCCGGCGTGCGGCATGAAAATGTGCAGATCAAGGTGGATGATTACACGACGCTGGCCTCTTCCGGTTCCCGCCGCGTCACGGGCGGTTCACCGGAATTCAGCGACACGCTGTTCAATGCCGGTATCGTCGCCGAGCCCTGGCAGGGTGTGCGCCTTTATGGCTCCTACGCCCAGGGCTATACCGTGCCCGATGTCGGCCGTATCACCCGTGCCGTTAACCGGGATGGCGTGCGGATTGATGATTTCCTGGATATCGACCCCATCATCTCCGACAATCGCGAGTTGGGGGTGGAACTGACGAAGGGGCCGATCACCGCCAGCGCCACCTATTTCTGGTCCACCTCCAAGAAGGGCCAGAATCTGGTTCTGGTCGCCGGGGTTTATGAGGTACAGCGCCAGCGGGTGGAGATCGAAGGGCTGGAGCTGAATCTGGCCTGGGAAACGCCCCTGCCGGGTCTGACCCTGTCCGGCGGTTATGCCCATCTGGATGGCCGCACGGACAGCAATGGCGACGGCAAGGTCGATATCGACCTGGATGGCGCCAACATCTCCCCCGACCGGGTGAATGTCGCCGCGGCGTACGTCTATGGCCCGGTGACGGCGCGGTTGCAGACCCAGTTCTACCTGTCCCGAGATTTCGATGGCGGCGATGTCCGCAACAATTTCGGTGGCTATAACCTGACGGACGTGACCATCCGCCACGCCATCGACATGGGCGGCATCACCTTGTCGGTGACCAACCTCTTCGACAAGGACTATATCAGCTACAACAGCGACACCACGCGGCCGACGGATAATCTCCGCTTCTATGCCGGGCGGGGACGTACCTTGACGCTGGGCTGGGATTACAGCTTCTAACGTCAAAAAAGGCCCCGGCGGATCACCACCGGGGCCTTTTTCACTCCTTCACTCCAGCCCAGGTCCGTCAGACATCGGCCCACATGCGCAGGAGATTATGATAGCTGTTGGTCAGCGACAGCACACCCGGATGGTCGGGCACATCCTGGTTCAGCCGGACAATCGCCATGTCCATGTCGAACAGGATGCGGCGCTGCGCATCATCGCGGATCATGCTCTGCAGCCAGAAGAAGGATGAGACGCGCGCGCCGCGTGTGACTGCCCGCACCTGATGCAGGCTGGAACTGGGATACAGCACCATGTGCCCCGCCGGCAGTTTCACCTGATGCGTGCCGAACAGATCCTCGATCACCAGTTCGCCGCCATCATACTCATCCGGCTCGCTGAAAAAGACGGTACAGGACAAGTCGGTACGGATGCGCTGGTTGGTGCCGGTAATCTGGCGCACCGCATTATCGACATGCGCCCCGAAATGCTGGCCGCCAGCATAGCGATTGAACAAGGGTGGGAAAATCCGACCCGGCAGGGCCGCCGACATGAACAGCAGATTGCGCGACAGCGCCTGCAGGATCACATCCCCAACCTCCCGCGCCACCGGATGGCCCTCTGGCAACTGGCTGTTTTCCTTGACCTTGCCGGACTGGAATCCGGCGGTCACCTTACCATCGGCCCATTGCGCACCATCCAGCAGGGCGCGGCATTCATGGACCTGTTCCTTGGTCAAAAGCGCGGGAATTTCGATCAGCATCGCATATCCTGAAAACGGGGCCGGACAGATGCAACCCTATCGCATGTAATATTGATAGCCACTCTGATTTGCATCAATCCAGATGCGAAAGGGGGCGGACACAGGCCCGCCCCCTTCCCTGGCCCTGAACCTGCCTCCCAGCCCGTCACCGGGCCGGGATTTCAGGATCAGAACGTGTAATTGACCGTCAACGTGGCCGAGCGGGCATCACCCGGGGTCGCCCAGCCATTGTTACGGGCGCGGGTAAAGTACAGCTTGTCGAACAGGTTGTTCACGTTCAACCGGACTTCCACTTCCTCATTCACGAAATAGGCGGCGGAAGCGCGATGGACCCAATAGCTGTCCGACTTGTACAGCGTGGTGCCGCTATTGTTGAAGTAAGCCGCACCGGTATAGGTGGCACCATAGCCAAGCTGCACATTGAAGGGCAGGTCATAGGTGGTCCACAGGCTGCCGGAATGTTTGGGCGTGCTGGTCAGCGGGTTGCCCTTCTGGGCATCGGTGGCCAGACCGTCGGCAACGCTCTGCAGCACTTCGCTGTCCAGATAGGTGTAGTTGGCGAAAATCCGCCATTCTTCCGTCACCGTACCGGCAACGCCCAGCGAGACGCCATCGACCCGGCTCTTGCCATCCAACTGGTATTCCGGCACCAGCGGATCGGCCGAGGGCACCTTGTAATTGGTACGCTCATTACGGAAGATCGAGGCCGTGACGGAAAGCTGGTTGTCCAGCAGATCCCACTTGGTGCCGATCTCGTAATTCTTCGCCGTTTCCGGGTCGACATTACAATTATTGATCAGCGCCGCACCGGTGCCGGTGGTGCAGGTCCCATTCACAGCACTCTTGGACGGGGTCTTGGAGTTGCCATAGGCGATATAGACGCTGCCATTGGGCAGGGGCTTGTAAACAGCGCCAACGCGGTAGGAGAACAGGCTATCCGTGTTCTCGAACTTCTCGGTCTGGGACTGGAACACGCCCTGGGCGCTATAGGTGCCGGACGTGTAATCGCCCTTATTATGTTCCCAGCGGACACCGGCATTGATGTCGAACTGATCGGTCACGTTCATCGTGTCGAACAGATAGACAGCTTGGTTTTCCAGGGTGCCGTCCTGGGTCGCGGTACGGATGAAATTGACCGGGCCCGACCATGTATTGTTCGGATTCTCGATCGTCATCACCGGCAGGGTCGGGTTCGGCGTGGCGCCACCGGGATTACGCAGCGAATTGCCGGTATCCAGGTGGAATTTCTCGCTGAACACGGCCGCGCCCAACGTGATGTTATGGCTGATGCTGCCGGTATCCAGCTTCGCCTTCACGTCGGTCTGATTGAACAGCATCGTGTTGCGGGTATCGCGCGTATTGCCGCGCGGGCCGCTGGGGGTATAGGTGCCACGGGCGGCGCAGGCAGCGCCGGTGGAAGCGTTGGTGCCATCAGCCAGACACCAGGTGCCCTGCGGCGGGTTCACCACCGCGAACTGGGTGACACGCTGCCAGCGGGTCATGTTCTCTACCGACAGGCGGTCGGTAAAGGCATGCACCAGCTTGGCCGTGACCATATCGGCTTCGCTGTCCTGCTTGTCCACGTTGGCGTAGCCGTAATAATTCTCGCTATCAACACCCGGCAGCATGCCGTCATGGAAAGCGTTCTTGAAGTACGGCACACCATATTGGGGGACGTTCTTGTCCTCCTGGTGGAAGTAGCTCAGCGTGAACTGCGTGTCGGTCGCCAGCCCCAGCGTCACCGACGGCGCAACACCCCAGCGCTTATACTTCTCAACGTCACGACCCGGCACGTCATTGCGATGCCACATCCCGTTCAGGCGGACGGCGGTGTTATCGTCAATCTTCTGGTTGGTATCGACCGTGGCGCGGTAATAGCTGTCCGTGCCGATACCGGCGCTGGCGGTGGTGAAGACATCATCCTTGGCCGTCTTGCTGACCAGATTGATGCTACCACCGACGGAGCCGGAACCGGCATAGACGGAGTTCGCGCCGTTGGTGACCTCAAGCTGCTCCAGATTGAACGGATCGGAACGAACATATTGCGCGCTGTCACGGATGCCATCGACGGCGATGTCGGAATTGGCGCTGTAGCCGCGCAGGTTGATGCTGTCACCATACCCGCCGCCGCCTTCACCAGCACCGAACGTGATGCCCGGCACGGTGGACAGGATGTCACGCAGCGTCAGCAGATTCTGTTCCCGGATGACCGCTTCCGGCACCACGGTGATGGTCTGCGGCGTATCCCGCAGGTTGGAGGTATATTTCGGGGAGGCAGCCCGTTCCGGCTTGTTGCCGTTCGACAGGCCCTGGCCGTCAACCCGCAATGCCGGCAGCACCGTTGCCCCCCCGGTATTGCCAGCAGTCGTCTGTTGCGCCATCGCCGCCGGGGTCGCCATGGCCGATACCACACCGGCAGACAGGGCGGCCATCAGGGCCAACCGGCCGCGTACCATTTGATTTGCTCTCTCGTCCATCTCGTCAGGGACCTTCCCTTGAAGGCGGCCGCTACCAGCGAGCCCGCCTTCTGTTCTTGTTCGCTCCCGGCATCGGCACCCTTATTGACGGGTACTGCCCCGCCTTTGCCGGAATCGGCTGCACTGTATTGCGAACAATTCCTACTAACAATGTTTTCAGAAACAATACCGATAAATCCAAAATCACCCTAACGCATTGATTTATAATGATAAATTGATTTTGCTGGTTAATGATAACGATTATTATTATTGCAATGCTGTTCTTCCGACTTTTCATACGAAGCATTGCAGCCCGTCTCCGGCCTCCTTATCGTAGGCCGCGCCGTTACCGGAGTATGCAACTGTGTCCGCTTTGCCCGTTCTGCCGCAACAACCTGTCCCGCTTGATGCCCGGTTGATTGATTTGACGGAACGGCATCTGGTCCCGATTCAACAGGACCTGTTTGATTACATGATGGGTTTAAGGCTGGCGGTAGACAGGCAACTGGCGTCTGCCCTGGCGCCAATGCTGGGCAAACCCTATCCGCTGGGCCGATGCCTGGAGATCAACAATGCCGTGGTGGCCGTCCTGATCGACAGACTGCGCGCGCCAACCCACCCGGTTGAAAAGGCGATCATCGCGTTTCTGAAGGAAGGTGGGGTCGTCCGCACCATCTGGGGTGCCCTGCGGGGACGCTATTTCCAGAATGCGATGCAGTTCGGCAGTCTCTATGTCGATGCGTCCAACGACACGGTCACCGTGACCAAGCCGAAGGTGGAAATTCTGCCCCTTGAGCAAGCGGGGCTGGAAGCCATCCGCGATGCCGCGCATTTTGCAGAAATCGCCGCGATTTACTGGGGCGCTACGATCTATGCCAATGTCGCCACACCCAGCCTGGCGCCGATCCTGCCTTTCATCTCCTTCATCCCCGGCACCTACCCGGTCCTGCAATCAGCCACCGATTACATGATCGAACTGCTGATGCGCGATGGTTTCCGCAGCGCCCGTCGCTGGCTGGAAACGGCCCCGGTCCCGCCGCCCGCGATATGGGCGCAATTACAAGAACGGGTACCGGCGGATCTGATGGCAGCCGATCCGGAAACCGGCCGGCGTGCCGCCATTGCCGCCTGCGATGCGATGGCGGAAACCGGACGAAGGCGCGATATGGATTGGCGCGATGCCCGGGTGCAGGATTATCTGCGCATCCGGCAAGGCGAGAATATCTGACGGCACCAGGGCCGGATCAGGGGGGGCTGTCCAGCCCGAACAGCAGCACCACGCCGCGCCGCTCCCCCGCTTCCTGTCCTGCCGGCTGCTGGGGAATGGTGATGTCGCGGCAGCCGGGGCTCATCGGGGCCGCAAGCGCGCTCTGCACAAAGGCGGCAAAAGAGGGCTCCGTCATATCCTTGTTGCCCCCCAGGAAGGCCGCACCCCGGATACGGCCGCCATCATCGAAATAAAGGCCGATCTCCGCCCGCATAGTGCCAACCCCGCGGGGCAGGGGCGGCGGGGTCCAGCAATCCATCACCTGACTGCGCAGGCCGGGGCCGGCCGTACCGGTCACATCCTCCACCTTCGCCCACATCACTGGCGGCTGCGGCTTATCGACAATCTGCGGCTCCCCCTGTTGGGCAGCGGGCGGGATGTTCGACTTGGTCTGGGGCGTGCTGGGACGCTGGGGCGCTGGCTTTTTGGCTGGCGGCTCCTGTACGGGTGCTGTCGCCACCGGGGGCACGATAGCCTGCAGGCGCAGCCGCGCCAGTTCGGTGAACCGGCCATGGGGGAAGGCATTCAGATAGGCCTGGAATTCAGCCGGGTTGTCGCTGTTGCGGATGCTTTCCCAGAATACCAGTTCGGCATCCGGGGCGGGATGGTGCGGCGGCGGGGCCGTGCAGGCCGCCAGCATCAACAAAGCCCCGAGAAACAGAGAACGAAGTACCACCTTGGCCACACCCACCCCCAACGATCTGGGCATCACAAATCATGCCGCGATAGCGTGATGCAAGCGGGAAAGTGCCCCCTCCCCCTTTCGCCATAGCGGAGGAGCAGCCTTGAGCTGAAAGCCCTAGCGCGTAGCATTAGCGATCAGATAATTCGCATAATCCACGGCTTTCAGCCGGATCGGCGCCTTCTCACTCTCATCCGCCAAGGCACGCGCCAGTATGATATGCCGCTGCACGTCGGCGTCCGTTACCTTGAACAGGCCCGTCTCCCCCTTGATGCGGGGATAGTAGATGGGGTCCACCTGCTTTTGCCGCTTCGTCAGCCGCTCCAGCATCACCGCCTCGTCCAGATCGACATCCGCCTGTTGGCGCAACAGCTTCCAATCAGTTTCGCCTGCCCAGCCGGCAGCGACCAGAGCGGCGGGATCACCGTCGCATAATCCGACCTTGAAGATGTTCTTGCCCAGCCCGACATCGGAGGCCCACTGGCAGATATTGGCGCTACGGGCGACGAAGATAGTCGGCATCGGCGATTCTCCCTGGATCATGGGCAGAACGGATAAATCCCGTTACCGCCCCACCCGCATTACAAACTTAATGCGCCATACTCAAGCCCATGTGCGCTGCGACAATGATGGGCACCGCCGGGACAACCGGATTCGCAATCTTACCACGCCTTATTTTTGGGCAGATCGCGCAAGTTAATGCCCACCAGGCAGACAGAAGTAACCATGAACACCTTCACCAAATATTGCACCGCCAGAAAGAGAGGCTTTTCTTAAAAGCCGTTTAACTGCATCCATTGAAAAGAGACGTAAGATGTGTTGGATAGATTAGATAAGAAAGACGAACGTCAACCAATAACGCAATTCATGGACATACAGGTTTTTGATGCCGAACCGACCCATCATCGCGGCCAATACGCTGCCCACAGCGGGCAACGACCTGGATACATCCCCTGAGACCATCATCGCCCTGGCCAGGGAAGTAGCGGAGGTTTCTGCCCAGCGCACAAGCGCCATCGGTGACATTACCCGCCGGACCAAGATCCTGGCGCTGAACGCCAAGATCGAGGCGGCGCGGGCCGGCATCCATGGCGCCGGTTTCGGTGTTGTGGCCGCGGAAGTGCAGTCGATCTCCGCTGAAATCGATACCGCCGCCCAGGGCATGCGCGACCAGATCGTCGGCAGTGCCAACCGGCTGCATCAGTTGGGCCAGGATCTTGTCGGCTCCATGCGCGGACAAAGGCTGGCCGATCTGGCGCTGAACATGATCGACATCATCGACCGCAATCTCTACGAACGGTCCTGCGATGTGCGCTGGTGGGCAACGGACAGCGCCATGGTGCAGGCGCTGGAGAATCCCGGCGCCGCCACGGCTGATCATGCCGCCGCCCGCGCCGGTGTGATCTTGAAATCCTATACCGTCTATCTGGATATCTGGATCGCGGATGCGCAAGGCCGGGTGATCGCCAATGGCCGGCCCGACCAATACCGGGCGCGGGGCCAGTCGGTGGCCCAGGAAAGCTGGTTCCGCGATGCCATGGCCACCCGGTCGGGCAGTGAGTTCGCCGTCGCCGACGTCGCGTCCAACACCCTGCTGAACGGGCAGCCGGTCGCCACCTACGCCACCGCCATCCGGGCGGGGGGCGAGGAAAACGGGCGACCGCTGGGCGTGCTGGGCATCTTTTTCGACTGGGCACCACAGGCGGGCACCGTGGTCAAATCCGTCCGGCTGACGGATGAGGAAAAGCAGGAAGACCGGACCAAATGCCTGATCGTGGACAGCAAGTTCCGCATCATCGCCGCGTCCGACGAAGCCATGTTCACCCTGGGCCATTACCCGTTGAAGCCCGGCCATCGGGATATGGGCTATTATCAGGCGGAAGATGGCACCATCGTCGCCTATGCCCTGACGCCTGGATATGAAACCTATCGCGGGCTGGGCTGGTACGGGCTGATCCTGCAGCGCCCGATCGAGACGGATACACCGGTCCGGTCCGACCTGCGGCATTGAACATCTTCAAAGGGGCGGTCTGGCGGGCCGCCCCTTTGACCCAGCCAAATCAGGCTTTGCGCACGCCGGGGCGGCCCGGCTCCACGGCAAAGCGGGCGCGGCTGGACAGGGTGCCGCCCTTGGTGGACACCCGGTCCAGAACCTTGAAGTCGATCTCCCACCGTTTGGCCGTGACATCGCAGATGGCATAACCGCGCTGGTCGTTGATCAGCTTGATATGCGGGTTCTCTTCCAGCATGCCCTTGGCGATTGGCCGCTCCACCCCGCCATCACCACCAGAACTGATCGAGGTGGTAACAAACTCCGTAGCAACGACGGGACTATCCTGGTTGAACGGCTCCAGCTTCACATCACCGGCAAAATTCTGATGCTCATCGCCGGTCAGCACCACGGTGTTGCGGCGGCCGACATCATGCAGATGGCGCAGCAGCCGGGCGCGGGCCACGCGGTAGGGGTCCCAGGTATCCAGATTGCGGATATCAGCCGGCCCCGGCTCCCGGTCACACGGCATCAGCATCACCTGCTGGGCCAGACTGCTCCACCGCGCAGAGGAGGAGGCGATATTGTCGAACAGCCATTTTTCCTGCGTATCGCCCAGCACGGTCAGGCTGGGATCATCCACCTCCGGGCAGGCGGGGCGGAAGCCGTCCTTGCAAGGCTGGTCGCTGCGATACTGGCGCGTATCCAGCACATGCATATCCAGCAGGTCGCCGAACGCGAAGCGCCGGTAAAGCTGGATATCGGGGCCGTTGGGGATCGAACTGCGACGCAGCGGCATATGCTCATAATAGGCCTGGGCGGCGGCGGCACGGCGCAGACGGAAGATTTCCGCCGGCGTACCGCCCTTGTCATAATCGCTCGCCCAATTATCGACGACTTCGTGATCGTCCCAAACGGTAATCCAGGCCGCCGCCATGTGGGCGCGCTGAAGGTCCGGGTCCATCTTGTAGCCAGCATAGCGGCGGCGATATTCGTCCAGTGAATAGGGCTCGGCCTGCTGCAAGCTGCGGACGGTCGGCTCCATTTCCTCCGAGAAGCGGCTGAAATAGAGGGGCCGATAGCCACTCTCATAAATGTAGTCGCCATAATGGAAGACGAAATCCAGGTCTTCCTTCGCCAGATATTCAAAGGCGGTGAAATAGCCATGGTCGTAATTCTGGCAACCCGCAACACCAAAGCGCAGACGCGATAAGGGCGCGCCGGCAACCGGCGCTGTGCGGGCCCGCCCGATAGCAGAACTGTGCCCGCCGCAGCGGAACCGGTAGTGATAGGGACGTCCGGGCTGCAGCCCCGCCAGTTCCACATGCACCGCATGGCCCAGTTCCGGATGGGCCTTGGCCGTGCCCTTGGCCACCACATCCTTGAACCGGATATCGGTCGCAACCTCCCAATCCACCGGGATGATATCCTTGGACATGCCATAGTCCGGATCCAGCGGGCGCGGCGCCAGCCGGGTCCAGATGACGAAACCGTCGGGCCAGGGATCGCCGGCGGCGATACCAAGCTGGAAAGGATAATCGACGAAATTCATCTGCCCGAAGGCGGGCCGGACCATGGACGGCACCGCAAGGGCCGTGGCGGCCACAGCGCCGGAGGCTTTCAACAACTGGCGCCGGGTCAGGGCGAGCGGGGCAGGCAGGATCGTCTTCATGGCCTAGCGTCCAACAGCAAAGGCTTCGCCCGCCTGCCCATTTCTGGCGAAAGGACAAGGGTTGAGCGAAGCCCCGGAAATCAGTGCGAATATGTCAAGCAAGAGTGGCAGCAACCACCCCGTCACCGCATGTGCCATTCCCGACAGGCGGTGACAAGCGATTGTTACTGACCTTTTGTCACACCCCGATGGGCCCGCCACCCTTGCGCGTCACCACCACCACCGACGGACGGGGCGGCATGTCGGGCTTGAAGTCCGGCCAGCGGGTGCCGGGATCGGCGAAAGTGCCGCGACCGCCGCTTTTGGTCACCTTCTCCACCCCGTCCACGCCGGGATGCTGCACGGACAGGAACAAGGCGCCATCATCGGGGGTGAAGCTGGGTCCGGTCATTTCCGCCCCGATCGGCACACGGAAGAACATCCGCGCCGTGCCGCGCAGCGGGCCTTCGGTTTCCACCGCCCAGATGCCATCGGCATCGCCGCTGGTCCATTGCCACTTGTTGCCCTGGTCGGTGCCCACCCACAGGCGGCCCATGCTGTCAAAGGCGCAATTATCCGGGCAGGCAAACCAGCCATTTTCAGTCGTGGCCGGGTTGAAGCTGGCCGCCGTCTCCGGCTTGGCCGGGTTACCGGCCTTCAGCAGGATTTCCCACTTGAAGCTGTCAGCCGTATGGTCACCACCCGGCGGCGCCATTTCCACAATATGGCCCCAGCTATTGCCGGCGCGCGGGTTGGCGGCATTGACCTGGGCCTGGGCCGGATGCAGCGGCGATTCCGGCGCGCGGTCATCATTGTTGGTCAGCATGATATAGACAAGGCCGGTGCGGGGATTGACCTCCACATCCTCGGGCCGGTCCATGCGCGTGGCCCCCAGATGCGTGGCCGCCAGCCGGGCGGAGATCATCACGTCGCCCTGGTCCTTGAAGCCGTTCGCCGCCGTCAGCGGCCCCTTGCCATGGACCAGCGGCAGCCAGTGGACCGAACCATCCGCGTCGAAGCGGGCAACGGAAAGCGTGCCCTCATCCAGCAGCTTCATATTGGCCTTGCGGTCGGCCGGGTTGAATTTGCCCTTGGAGACAAAGCGGTACACATGCTCGAACTTCTGGTCGTCGCCCATATAGACGACGACGCGGCCATCCTTGTTCACATGGACACCGGCCCCCTCATGCTTGAAACGGCCAAGCGCCGTCAGCTTGCGCGGCGTGCTGGTCGGGTCATAGGGGTCGATCTCCACGATCCAGCCATAGCGATTGGCCGCATAGGGATCCTTGTTGATGTTGAACCGGTCATGGAACCGCCCCCACTGGTACCAGGGCGACGGCACCGTCATCCGGTCGTAATTGCGCTGCTCCGGGTGGGACTGATCGACGGTGCCCATGAAATAGCCGTCGATATTCTCTTCCCCCGACAGGACCGTGCCCCAGGGGGTGAAGCCACCAGCGCAGTTATTCAGCATGCCAATGACCTTGCGGCCGGCGGGATCGTCCTTGGTCTTCATCCGTGCATGGCCGGCGGCCGGACCGGTGAATTCCATCTCCGTGTTCACGGCATTGATACGGCGGTTATATTTGCTGTCGCGCACATAGGCCCATTTGCCGTCCTTACCGCGCTTGATCTCGACGATGGAGCCGCCATGGGCTGCCATCTCGATCTCGACCATATCCTTGGTGATGGCTTCGGGCACAGACCGGTCCTGGCCTTCCGGCACCAGGCCGGGGAACATCATATCCGCGATCGTATATTCATGATTGACCCAGAGCAGGCCATGATCCGCCGTTTTCGATCCCAGCGGCAGGGGCATGAAGGCGGTGTAATCGCAATTATAGCCGAACTGCTGAAGCTGGGACTGGGGCGTCTGCTTCTGCGGATCGAAGGCCGGGGCGTTGGCGAACAGCGGGTCGCCCCAGCGGATCAGCACATCGGCATTATGGCCGGCTGCCACATGGTGGGTTTCATCCACACCCCGCGCCAACTCATCAAAGACGAAGCTGAAACCATCCTTATCCTTGGGCAGCGGGCGGGCGGCGGCCTGGGCCGCGGCATCGCCCATCCCGGCCGGCAACGGAATGGCCGGGCCGAAAGCGGCGATGGCGGACGTGCCCAGGATACCGCGCAGGATGTCGCGCCGACCCAGCCGCTGCTGCACCACCTCACCGAAGGTCGGTTCATTCTCCGGGCTGCTCGCGCGATTCTGGACCGCTTCGAACTCTTCAAAGGTGATGCTGTCGACGGACATGGGATGGAAGCTCCGATAGGCTGGTTCCGACAGGGGCCGGGCCAGGGGCGATAAGGTATGGTTGGTGCCGCTTATAGACTGATGATGCTACAGTTATTTGACAGCGCCTGCGACAGCGCGCCTCGCTCGTTCCGATAGCGTGCGGGCGGATGGCATGCGCAAAAGCCACGCGGGCAATAAAATATCCGCCATATCTTGCCCCCGCCCGGCGAACTGGCTAGCTTGTGCGGCTGGTATGTCGATGGCGCCCCGATCCTGGGGATACGGGCGCATACAGCCTTCTTTCGGAACGGTGCCGATGAATTTTTTTCGCCGTGCCGCTTGCGCGGCCGCCTTGTCCCTATCCGTTGTTGCAGGAGCCACAGGCGCCGAATCCGAGAAGACATTTGCCCCCGCTATCGTCTTCGATATGGGCGGTCGATTCGACAAATCCTTCAATGAAGGGGCCAATCAGGGCGCGGAGCGGTTCAAGGCCGACACCGGCGTCAATTTCCGCTGGTTCGAGATCACGAACGAGGCGCAGCGCGAGCAGTTCCTGCGCCGTCTGGCCGCCCGCAACGCCAAGGTGATCGTGGCCGTCGGCTTTTCCATGGCGCCGTCGGTGGAGAAGGTGGCCAAGGAATATCCCGAGGTCCGCTTCACCCTGATTGACGGGTTCGTCGATCTGCCCAATGTCCAGTCGGTGGAATTCGCCGAGCATGAAGGCTCCTATCTGGTCGGTGTACTGGCGGCGCTGGCATCGAAGACCGGCACGGTCGGGTTCGTCGGCGGCATGGATATCCCCCTGATCCGCCGCTTCGTCTGCGGGTATGAGCAGGGGGTGAAGGCCACCCGCCCGGATGCCAAAATCATCTCCAACATGGCGGGTTCCACGCCTGCCGCCTGGGCCGATCCCACGCGCGGCAGCGAACTGGCAAAAAGCCAGATGGACCGGGGTGCGGATGTGATTTTCGCCGCCGCCGGCCAGACGGGCCTGGGCGTGCTGCAGGCCGCCGCCGATGCCGGCAAGCAGGGCATTGGCGTGGACAGCAACCAGAACCACCTGTTCCCCGGCCATGTGCTGACCAGCATGATCAAGCGCGTGGATGTGGCCGCCTATAACGCCTTCAAAGGCGTCATGGACGGCACCTGGAAGCCCGGCCATCAGCGCCTGGGACTGACAGAGGAAGGGGTGGGCTGGGCACTGGATGAGAATAACCGCCCCCTGATCACGCCGGAAATGCTTGCCGCCGTGACCAAGGCATCGGACGAGATCAAGGCCGGTACCCGCCGCGTCGTGAATTACAGCGACGCCGGCAATTGCAATTATTGATGCCCATCGTGACAACCCATCGCAACGGATGCACGCAGTGACCGTCACGCCGGCCCCGCATTCCCCCCCGAAATCCGCCCATCAATGGGCGGTGGAGCTTGTCGGCATCGACAAGCGGTTTGGCCCCGTCCATGCCAACAAGGACGTCACCCTGCGTTTTGCCCCCGCCTCCATCCATGGGCTGGTGGGGGAGAATGGGGCCGGCAAATCCACCTTGATGAGCATCCTGTACGGTTTCTACCACGCCGATAGCGGGCAGATCCTGGTGCGCGGCCGGGAGGTGGAGATCAAGGGGTCGCAGGATGCGATCGGGCTTGGCATCGGCATGGTGCATCAGCATTTCATGCTGGTGGAAACCTTCACCGTTCTGGAAAATCTGCTGCTGGGCCATGAAGGCGGCCCGCTGCTGGCCCCCGCCGTGGCCCGCGCCCGGCGCGAGGTGGAGGAACTGGAGCGCACCTTCGGCCTGGAAGTGCCCCTGGATGCCCTGGTTGCCGATCTGCCCGTGGGCGTGCAGCAGCGCGTTGAAATCCTGAAGGCGCTGTATCGCGGCGCCGATGTGCTGATCCTGGACGAGCCGACCGCCGTGCTGTCCCCACCGGAGGTGGAGCAGCTTTTCCGCATCCTGGAGCGGTTGCGGGCAGAAGGCCGCACCGTGGTGCTGATCACGCACAAGCTGAAGGAAATCATGGCCATCACCGACCATGTGTCGGTGCTGCGTCGCGGCGCCGTGGTGGCGGAATTCGCCACGGCCGCCACCAGCCGCCAGGAATTGGCCGATGCCATGGTGGGCCGTAAGGCCAATCTGGACGTGGAAAAGGCCCCGCCGCAGCCAGGCCCGGTGCTGCTGGCGGCAGACGGCGTGAATGTGGTGGATGCCCGCGGCGTCACCACCTTGAAAAATGCCTGCCTCACCGTGCGGGCGGGGGAAATTGTTGGCGTGGCCGGTGTGGCCGGCAATGGACAGTCGGAATTGCTGGAAGTCCTGTCGGGCATGCGCCCCTTCGCCAGCGGTCGCGTGACGATCAAGGGCACCGCTCTGGAACCGGGCGGCACCTATGACCCGGCCGATGCCCGCCGGCGCGGCGTGGCCCATGTGCCTGAGGACCGCTTGAAGCTGGCCGTGGTGAAGGAATTCCCCGCCGCCCAAAGCGCCATCCTGGGCTATCATGAGGAAAAGGGTCTGGCCCGCAAGTGGCGCCTGGACTGGAAGCGCGTCACCGCCAAGACGGCGGAACTGATGGAACGGTTTGATGTGCGCCCCCGCGATCCGGCGCTGCGCACCTCTCTCTTTTCCGGCGGTAATCAGCAGAAGCTGGTCATGGCCCGGGAGATGGAGCGCGACCCCGATATCCTGCTGGTCGGCCAGCCGACGCGCGGCGTGGATATTGGCGCCATCGCCTTCATCCATAAGCAGCTTGTGGCCCTGCGCGACCGGGGCAAGGCGATCCTGCTGGTCTCTGCCGAACTGGATGAGATCATGGCCCTTTCCGACCGCATCCTGGTGATGTGCGACGGGGAGATCGTGGGCGAATTGTCAGCCGCTGAGGCCACGGAAGGCCGTATCGGCAGCATGATGGCCGGCGTCGCCGAAACAGCGACCGGCAGCGTATCCGGTGAGGAACAGTGAGATGAGCGCGGGAACCGGACCGGATAATCTGCCCTGGTGGGCGACGGGGGTGCTGCTGCCCGTCATCAATGTCGTGCTGGCGCTGGTCGTCTCCGCGCTTGTCATCCTCGCCATCGGTGAAGACCCGCTGGGGGCGATGTGGACCATGGTACAGGGCGCGCTCGGCACCAGTGAGGGGCTGGGCTACACGCTTTATTACGCCACCAGCCTGATCTTCACCGCCCTTGCCGTCGCCGTCGCCTTCCATGGCGGGCTGTTCAATATCGGGGGCGAGGGGCAGGCCTATCTGGGCGGGCTGGGTGTCGGTCTGGTGTGCCTGGCTGTGGGCGACATGCCATGGTATCTGGTGTTGCCTTTGTCCGTGCTGGGGGGCGCTGCCTTCGGCGCGATGTGGGGGGCCATTCCAGGTTATCTCCAGGCCTATCGCGGCAGCCATGTCGTGATCACCACCATCATGTTCAATTTCATCGCGTCCTCGCTGATGGTGTACCTGATGGTGAATGTGCTGATCCGGCCGGGCCAGATGTCGCCGGAAAGCGAGCAATTCGCCCCCGCCACCTTCCTGCCGCTGGTGCAGGACATGGCGGCGGCCGTCGGCATCCAGATGAACCCCTCGCCGTTGAATTTCTCCCTGTTCCTGGCGTTGGCCACCTGCGTGCTGGTCTGGGCCTTCATCTGGCATACGCGCTGGGGCTTTGCCCTGCGCACCGTGGGGGCGAACGAGAATGCCGCCCGCTATGCCGGCATCGACCCGAAAAAGGTGATCATCCTGGCCATGGCCTTGTCGGGGGCGCTGGCCGGCCTGCTGGGCGTCAACGAGATCCATGGCGTGCAGCACCGGCTGCTGCTGAATTTCCCGGCCGGCATGGGCTTTACCGGCATCGCCGTCGCCCTGATGGGCCGCAACCATCCGGCGGGCATCGTGCCCGCGGCCATCCTGTTCGGGATGCTGTATCAGGGCGGAACGGAACTGATTTTCGACTATCCATCCATCAGCCGTGAGCTGGTGGTGGTGATCCAGGGTGTGGTGATCCTGTTTGCCGGTGCGCTGGAACATATGTTCCGCCCAGCCCTGGTGCGCTTCTTCGCCACCAAACCGACCGCAACGACCAAGCCGGCGGGGGCCTGAGACCATGGAAAGCTATTTCTGGCTGCTTTCCCTGCTGGACAGCACCCTGCGGCTGGCCGCCCCCCTGTTGCTGGCAGCGCTGGCCGGGTTCTATTCCGAACGCGCGGGCGTGGTGGATATCGGGCTTGAAGGCAAGATGCTGATGGCGGCGTTCGCCGCTGCCACCACCGCCGCCTTCACCGGCTCTGCCCTGGCGGGCCTGCTGGCGGCCATCGGTGCATCGCTGGCCATGGCCCTGCTGCATGGTTTTGCCTGCATCACCCATCGTGGCAATCAGGTCGTATCTGGTGTGGCCCTGAACATCGTCGCCATGGGTCTGACCGCCGTCCTGGGCAATGCCTGGTTTGAGATGGGCGGGCGCACGCCCAACCTGCCCGCCGCTGCGCGTTTCGGCGAAGTGACCCTGCCTTTGGCCGAGACGCTGCGCAACGTGCCTGTGCTGGGCTCCCTGTATTATGAACTGATCAGCGGCCATAATGTCCTGGTTTATCTGGCGCTGGTGCTGGTGCCGGTGACGGGGTGGATAGCCTATCGCACCCGCTTCGGCCTGCGGCTGCGGGCCGTGGGGGAAAACCCGGCTGCCGTGGATACGGCTGGCATTTCCGTACCGGCCCTGCGCTATCAGGCGGTGCTGATCGCCGGCCTGCTGTGTGGCATCGCCGGTGCCTATCTCTCCACCGCGCAAGGGGCGGGCTTCCAGAACAATATGACCGCCGGCAAGGGCTATCTGGCGCTGGCGGCCTTGATCCTGGGCAAGTGGAAACCGGTGCCCACCTTGGCTGCCTGCCTGCTGTTCGCCGCCGCCGACGCATTGCAAACCCGCCTGCAGGGTGTGGTGATGCCGGGCATTGGCGAGGTGCCGGTGCAGTTGATCGAAGCGCTGCCTTATCTGCTGACCGTGCTGCTGCTGGCGGGATTCGTCGGCAAGGCCATCCCGCCCAAGGCCAGCGGTCGGCCTTATGTGAAGGAACGGTAAGGTCTCATCGCTTCAATGGCCGGGCACTGAACAAGCCCGGCCCGCCGGCGTTTCCCTGGGAGCCCCCTCCTTCCCGTTGCCACGGAGCCACCCCGCCGATGACCTGTCCCGTCCCATCGACGCGGCGTCCCCTGCCCTTTCTGCTCGCCCTGCCCCTCACCAGCTTGCTGGCCCTGCCCGCCCAGGCCCAGGGCACAGGCCCGGTTCCCCCGTCATCTGACACCCAGGTGGCCGAAATCGTCGTCACCGCCCGGCGCAGCGGCATGCCGGCCTATGAGCGGGCCTATGGTCCCACCGTGCTGGACCGGTTGAACCTGGATACCGCGCCCCAGCGCCGGCTGGACGAGGCGTTGCGCGCCGTGCCGGGCTTTGGCCTGTTCCGCCGGTCAGGATCCCGCACCGCCAACCCGACGACGCAGGGCGTCTCCCTGCGCGGCATCGGCCCCAACGGGGCCGGCCGCACCCTGGTTCTGGTGGATGGCGTGCCGGTGAACGATCCGTTCGGCGGCTGGGTTTATTGGAGCCGGCTGCCCACGGCCAATGCTGACCGCGTGGTGATCACCCGGGGCGGCGGGGCCGGCCCCTGGGGCAACAGCGCCCTGGCCGGCACCATCCGCATTGAAACCAGCCAGCGCGACGGGCTGGAAATGGAGATGGGCGGCGGCAGCGACGGCACCTGGCTGGGTCAGGCCAATGTCGGCGGCAGCAGCGGCGGCTGGCATGTCGGCCTTTCCGCCAGTGCCTTCACCACCAACGGTGTGCGGGTGGTGGAGCCGGGCCGGCGTGGCCCCATTGATATCCGGGCCGACAGTAACGCCTATAACGTGGACGGCACCCTTTCCACGACCATGGGCGATGTCACGGCCACAGCCAAACTATCCGGCTTCAAGGAAAGCCGGGGCAATGGCACACCCTATACCGGCAATGGCACGGAAGCGATGGAAGGCAGCCTGCGGCTGATGGGCCAGGGCCGGATCGACTGGGAAGCGATCCTCTACCATCGCGATTGGCAGTTCAATTCCACCTTCTCCAGCGTCAATGCGGCCCGGACGACGGAAACCCCATCCCTGGACCAGTATGATGTGCCGGCCAAGGCCAGCGGCGGCATCGTTCAGGTGACCTTCCAGCCCGCCGCCGGGCATGAGACCGATATTGGCGCCGATATCCGCCATACCGAAGGCAGGACGAAGGAATATTTCACCTGGCAGGCCACCCGCTTCACCCGCATCCGCGAGGCTGGCGGGGAACAGGATCTGGCCGGCCTGTTCATCGAGCATGCCTGGACCGGGATTGAGGGGCTGACCCTGACCGGCGGCGCGCGCCTGGATGCGTGGCGCAACAGTGATGGGCACCGGACAGAAGGCGCCATCGGCGGGGTCACAAGCCGGGATGATCGGTTCGCCACCCGCGACGGCACCGTCGCCAATGGCCGTGTCGGCGTTGACTGGCAGGCCAATCCCCTGCTGGGCCTGCGCGCCGCCGCCTATACCGGCTTCCGCCTGCCCACCTTGAATGAGCTTTACAGACCATTCCGGGTTGGCAACGACATAACGGAAGCAAATGCCGGTTTGGAACCGGAACGGATGCGGGGGATGGAAGCCGGCCTGAGGCTGACACCGGGCAGCCGGTTCAGCCTCAACGCCACCCTGTTCCATGTCCGGCTGAGAAACGCGGTTGATAATGTCGTGATCCAGACCAGCCCTGGCCAGAATACGGAGCTGGGCATTTTCGTGCCCGCTGGTGGCAGTCTGGCCCAACGCCGGGGCCTGGACCGGGTGCGTGTCCAGGGGGCGGAACTGGAGATGGCGTTCCAGGCGACAGAGACGCTGCGCCTTGGCCTCTCCTATCTTCATAGCGACAGCAAGATTTTGGGTGCTGGCGGGATTGTGGGCCTGGAGGGGCGGGAGGTTGGCCAATCCCCCCGCCATCAGGGCACGGTCGATGTTACCTGGACCCCTTTGAAGCCCCTGACGCTCAGGGCACAGATGCGCGCCGCCGGCCAGCAATATGAGGATAGCCGCAACCTGGAAACCTTGGGCGGATATGCCGTGGCTGACCTGTATGCCGGCTGGCAGGTGGATGACACCCTGTCCTTCTATGGCACGGTGGAAAACGTTGCCGACCGGGAAATCCAGACTGGCAGGCGCAGCGACGGGCTGACCAATATCGCCCCTGGCCGGCAATGGTTTGGCGGCCTGCGCATCCGTTTGTGAGCCGGATCACCCGGCCCAAGCACCGGCAACCAGCCGTGCCACATCGGCATGCACGGCATTGCGCTGCGCCGTGGGCACCTTGCCATTGATGTAATAGGACGCGAGCAGCAGCGGCCCGCCGCCACCGGGCGGCCAAAGGATGGCAATGTCGTTCGACGCCTCGTCGCTGCCGCCCGTCTTATCGCCAATGCGCCATCCGCCCGGCAGGCCGGCGCGCAATCGGGTGTCGCCGGTCTTGTTATTGATCATCCAACCGGTCAGCCGCTCCCGCGATGCGGCGGACAGGGCGTCGCCCAGCAGGATCGTCCGCATCAGGCCCAGCATGGATAAGGGGGTCGTCGTGTCGCGCGGATCGTTCTCCGGCACATTGTTCATCTTCGGCTCTTTGCGGTCCAGCCTTGTCGTCTGGTCGCCCAGGTGCCGCAGATAGGCGGTCAAGGCCGCCGGGCCGCCGGACTGGTCCAGCAGCAGATTGGCCGCCATATTATCGCTCTGGATCATGGCCGCTTCGCAAAGCGCCGCCATCGTCATCGTACCGCCAATATGCGGTTCGCTCAGCGGCGACCAGGGAACCAGATCCGCCTTGGTCACCGGCACCGCCCGGTCCAGCCGCTCCTTGCCCGCATCGACCCGCGACAGGATGAAGGAAGAGGCCAGGAACTTGAACGTGCTGCACATGGCAAACCGCTCCCCGCCCCGCCAATCCATGGCGGCACCGGTGGCGGTGTCCAGCAAAGCGACGCCCAGCCGCCCGCCGGCCTTCTTCTCCAGCGCCGCAATATCTGCCTTCATGGCATCAAGGCCGGAAAGACCCGTCCCGGCAAAGGCCGGCAGGGTCGGGAAGGAAGCAGCAAGGGTACCAGCCGCAACGCCGTACCCAACATTTCCCAGCAATTTCCGTCGTGTGATCATCATGTCCCCCGTGGTTGATACCGGCAAGCCTAGGGGGTGGGGGATATAGAAACAAACTGTGTTAAATCGGACGAAACCTTAGAAAAATTTATATCATCAGACATGAAAAAAGGCCGGCGCCGCCGTCACGGCACCGGCCATTCTCCCAATATCACTCCGCCATGAGCTTGCTTCATAGCGGCGTGGTATCGGCGGCGACTGCCGCCGCGCGGCTTGTGCCGCGTAAGCCAAGCCAACGGATGCAGGCGCCGGCGCTTGAAGCCGCCGAAGGGTTGACCAAGGGGAAGCCTTCGGCGGAATGGTATAATACGACTGTTACTTCACAGCCTTGGCATAGGCTTCTTCCAGCGCATCGCCGGCGAGCGCCAGATTCTGGATCGCCGCCAGACCCCATTGCGCCGTGCCGTTGGTGGAAACGCGCGGTGCCTCGTCCACCGGCTTCAGCACCGAAGGCCCTTCAATCCGGCGGGCACGGGCGGCAATGCCCATACCCAGCCCGGCCTCCCCGCCGAAGAACTCCGCCCAGGCGCGCGCTGCCAGTTGCTTGTCACCCAGATGATGGGCGGCATAGGCGGTCAGGCGGGAATGGCCTTCCTTCAGGTTGCGGCCCTTGGCGGCGGCCCCGGTAATGGCGCGGAATTCGTCGGCCGAGGCGTTATAGGCGCGGCAATAATCCAACCATGCCTTCTTATAAGCCGGCACATCCAGAAGCTGGAACAGTTCGGAATGGATTTCCACCACCCCGAACACGGAATTCAGGTGGCTGATGGAAACCGTATCCCCACCGGACACAAACCGGCCAGACGCCAGATCGTAAGTCGCACCACCGGCAAACCATTGCTTGGGCAGGGCGGCGATGCTTTCCATCCCCGCCACCAGCCGGTCGCGCCATTTGGTGTCACCCGTGCGCTCCCATTCCGTCAGCCAGGCCGCCGCCAGCGACCCCCAGACGGTGCCGAACGACATGGCCGTGCGGCCGGGGGGTAGGTTTTCCTCCGCCGTGACCGCACCGGTACCGCCGGGCGGCAGGGATTCCGGCCGGCGGGCGCCGACCTTGCGCCCGATGATGATGGTTTCCAGCCGCTGGTCGCTGTCATTCAGGTCGCGCATCAGGTCGCCAACCCGATCATCGGCGGTCAGGTAATAATAGATGCGGCGATATGCTGCGTTGGAAACGCGCGGCTGCTTGGAACTGTCGGCCCAATGCTGCACACCGTGGCGGGTGCCCAAGCCCTTATAGGGGCCCAGATGATAGACATCGACCTCACCGGTATGGCGGGTCATCGCCTCTGCCATGCGGAACACATCCGCCCGGCCCGACCGCAGGAAGGAATACCAGAGCCAGAGATCGGGGGAGAGTTCGCTATTGTCCCAGGCAAAACCGCCAATGTCATAGCGCCAGACATGACGGTCGGCATCATAGGTGTGCATGATGTCGCCGTAATGCCAGAAGCCGTACCAGCGGCGCTGTTCGATCTGGTCACGATAGAAGGCCAGCAGGAAATCATTCTGGTCTTCGATCGCGCGGCGCCCCGGGGTGGCGCGGTTGATCAGCGACCAATCGCCAAACACACCAGCGGCGTGGAAACGGGCCGGCGTCGGCACCAAGCGCGGCGGCAGGGCAACAGCCGTCGCCATATCATTGAAATGCTGGCGCGACGGCGTGGCGCCCAGCGCCCACAGGGTAAATTCCGTCGTGCGGGCAACGCCGGTCGCCGTGCCCCAGCCCTTCTCATAATCCTCGTAGGTGATGTCCAGCCCTTCATTTTCGGCCACATGGTCGTCCATGCCCAGGCCGTCATGATAGAAGCGCACATCCATGGCCGGCGCATCGGGGGAATGGTACCAGACGGTGAAACCGGCCTGATCGGTATGGGCATCCCGGATATCCAGCCGAACCGGGCAGAGCTGCCAGAAATCCTTCATACCGAAGGCGACACCGCCCGACACGCCGCCGACATAGCCCAAACCCCGCGCCCGCGTCGCCGTATCCACCTCAATCCAGCCATGACCGGGCTTGGTCCGCTTGGTGATGGCAAAACCGTCGGCATTGGGCTGGGACAGGGTGAAATCGCCCCATTCCGGGATATATTTCAGGCCCCGCTGCACAGCCTCGGGCAGGGCTGCCTGATCCGGCGTTTTCAGGCCGGCAACCTGGGCATCGCGGGCCCCTTTGCCGGCATCGCGGCGCAGGCCGGTCAGCGGGCGCACTGCTTCCCCCCACACGCCATCATGGGCGCCGGCGAAGCGGACATGGCGATCCTGCGGCGCATCCTGCATCGGCACAAGGCCGCTCAGCCCCAGCCCGCGAATGAAATCCTTAGCCGGATCGCCATCATAGATGAAGCTGTGCACCACGTGGACCGCTTCTGATCCGGCATAAAAATAAAGCCGCAGGCTGAAAGGCAGCCAGTCACGCCCCTGGCCCTGGTGGCGGCCTTCCACCTTCACCACGGCACGGATCGGGCCTTCCTGCTCCACCATTGTTTTGGTGATTTCGCTGGTGAAGCGGGACAGGGCCAGCGGCTGGCCATCATCGCCATCGGCGCGGTCCTGGCTGGTCGCCACCAGCGCCACCTCGCGCATCGTCTCCCGCCCATTATGGCTGGCGGACTGGATGATGGCGGCACCGGACCGGCCGATACGCCAGGACAGGGGGCCATTCACCACCTCGATCACGTCGCCGGTCTGGCGCAGCGTGATCGGGCTGGCGACGGTGGCCGGCTTGCCCTCCTCCACATTCAGTTCAGCACCCCCCGTCTGGCCAGCGGGGATGGCATGGGCCGTCCATTTGATGCTGCCATCGGGCCAGCGGGCGGTGACCCAGCTTTGCACCGGCAAGCCCTTGTTTCCTTCCCCGGTCAGGGAGAAACGGGTATCACGCGCCATCGCGCCGCGCGGCCAGGGCACGCCCCAGGTGATGCCTTCATGTGATGCCGGGGCAGCACCGTCCAGCCAGACGATGCGGGCATTGTCGATGGCGGCAACAGAAGGGGTCGCCGTCTGGGCCGAAGCGGAGACAATCCCGCCCGCCCCGAGCACCGTGCCGGCCAGGGCCGCCTGCTTGATGAAGCCGCGACGGCTAAGCGTGAAATCCATTTTATTCCTCCCCTGGGGATGCCCGGCCGTTGGCCGTGGCAAATATTGGACAGACCATAAAATGTGGGATGTTGTTCTACAATGTGAAAATTATCTCAAAATGTCCCAACACCTATCCCTCCGTGTGACTGAACAGCGCGGCAGCGGGATGAAGCTGCTATTCGTCACCCCAACCCCCAATGCCACGGTGCCCGAAACATGACCCGCCCCCATTTGCCGCTGAACGCCCTGCGCGCCTTCGAGGCGTCGGCCCGCCATCTCTCCTTCACCAAGGCGGCGATTGAACTGTGCGTGACCCAGGCGGCTGTCAGCCATCAGGTCAAAGGGCTGGAAGCGCGGCTGGGCGCCCAGCTTTTCCGCCGCCTGCCGCGCGGGCTGGCCCTGACGGACGAAGGGCTGGCCCTTTTGCCGGGGGTGCGGGACAGCTTCGACCGGATCGGCCGCCTGCTGCACCGGTTTGAAGGGGAGCGGGTGACAGAAGTGCTGTCCATCGGCGTGGTCGGCACCTTCGCCGCCGGCTGGCTGCTGCCACGCCTGGGGGATTTCCAGGAGGCTTACCCGTTCATCGATCTGCGGATCATGACCAATAATAACCGGGTCGATGTCGCGGCAGAAGGGCTGGACGGCGCCATCCGGTTCGGGGATGGCGCATGGCACGGCATGGAAGCGGTCCCCCTGTTTGAAGCGCCGATGGCCCCGCTCTGCCCCCCTGCCCTGGCGGCGCGACTGGCCCGCCCGGCCGATCTGGCGGGGGAGCGTCTGCTCCGTTCCTACCGGGCGGATGAATGGCCGGGATGGTTTGCGGCAGCGGGCTGCGATTGCCCGCCCATCCGGGGGCCTGTCTTCGACAGTTCCTGGATCATGGTGGAAGCAGCGCTGCAGGGCCATGGCGTCGCCCTGGCCCCGGTCATGATGTTCAGCCGGGAGTTGGAAGCGGGAAGGCTGGTCCAGCCCTTCGCCACCAGCATCAGCCAAGGGCGTTATTGGCTGACCTGGCCGCGGGCAAAGCCGCCCCGCCCGGCCTTGACCGCCTTCGCCGAATGGCTGTCGATGGCAGCCGGCATGTCGTCCCAGGGCAGCCTATGAAAAACGCGCCTTATAGATGTATGGTGAGCAGGATCAGCGCACGAGGGTAGAAATGGCCAAGCGCCCCCCACCGCCGCCCACCAAGTTCGGGCCGAAGCTGCCAGCGCAGGCAAAGCAGGAAACTGGCCATCCGGCGCAGCGTATCGCGCCGCCGGCCACACGCTTCGGGGCAACGGTCACGGTGCCACCCCCCGGTCGCCCTGTACCGCCGGGGCACACCCACATCCAGCGCAAGGAAGCGCCGCGTGCCGCCGCATCACCCCTGAAGCCTCCGCCACCGCCCCCCACCCGGTTTGCGATGGGGGGAGCGTGCAACCATATAAGGGCCGCCGGGCCCTTTCGGACCATCCAGCGGGCGGCGATTGACTGGCAGGACAACCCCTGGGGATATTCACTGCACGACATATCAAAGACCGTGTTCAGCAAGGGCAAGGCGCGCAGCGCCGACCTGATGGAGGTTCAATCCTCCTATATTGGCGATAAGCTCTATATCGCCGGGAATTACTCGTTCGCGGCTGGCGGGAATGGCGCGCTGGTAGACAATGGCCGTCTGGATGATCTTTTACCAAAGACCGCCAAGAATAATAACACCGGCTTCACAGTCTATCGGGACAGCACACGACACGAAACATTCGCCCACGGCAATGCCAACACAGCGATACTGGCCGGAAACCTGCATGCTGAACAGAGCCTTCTGCTTCAGATCGCCAAAAGGCTCAAAGCCGGAGATTGCGCACAGAGTACCTTCACCATCATCGGCACCAAAAGGCCATGCAGCATCTGCCACCACGTATTGAAGGCCTTCAACGCCGCCTTGAAGGCCCACTATCCCGGCAAGACCCTGAAATTTGTCAATAAGACGGGCAAGGACACACGGGGCGGCAGCGTCGGCGACATTTCCAATGTGCTGCCTGGGATGAAAAACAATAACGGCAGCACCTTCGACAATTTTGTCGATGCCTTCACGACCGCATATGGCGCTCTGGGTGATTTGGCCGCCTATGATACTTTGGGCGAAGATAATGGCACCCGTACCAATGCCAGCACCAGTTCCGGTGAATTGACCGACGATGGTTGATCAACGCCCTCCCGGTCGGAGGCCTTGGCAAAGGCGGCGCGGCCGGTAGACATTACCAACCACGCGCACCCTTCTCCCCCTGACATCATGCCCCGGAAAGCGCCTTGCGCACCCTTTCCAGCAGAGCCGCGCGATCCGTATCGGAACCGGCGGAACGCAGCTTGTCAGCCAGGGACAGGACCGTCGCGGCATAGCTATTGTGCCAGTCAGGCGTGGACTGGGCCGCACGCGGCAATCGCGGCGGCGGCGCTTTTTCCGTCCCCGTGGTCCGGGCGCCCCGGTCTGTCAGTGCCCAGCTCTGGTCCAGGTCCGGAATATGGATCTTGGCCCCGTCGATCCCGGCCTCCATGAGAGAGGAGCGCAGGGCCACCCGCTCCTGGTCCTCCCCATGCACGACGAAAATCCCGCCGGACACGGGCAGCCGGTCCAGGGTCCAGCGCATCAGGCCGCCCCGGTCGGCATGGCCGGAATAGGCGTCCAGGGTGCGGATGGTTGCCTGTACCGCCACCTCTTCCCCGTGGATACGGACATTGGCCACCCCTTCCTGCAGCAGCCGGCCCAGCGTGGCCGGCGCCTGATAGCCCACCAACAGCACGGTGGCGGACTGGCGCCAGAGGTTGTTTTTCAGATGATGGCGGATGCGCCCGGCCTCGCACATGCCGCTGGCCGCGATGATGATGACATTGCCGGTCAGGCGGTTCAGCCGCTTGCTGCCCTCCACATCCTCAATCATATGCAGGTTGCGGCGGCTGAAGGGCGGCGGTGTGCCGGGCTGGTTGATATCGGGCAGGTTCCGGTCAAAGACGCGGGTGACATTCACCGCCAGCGGGCTGTCCAGGAAGACCTGGGTGGTGGGCAGCGCCCCCTCGTCAAACAGCAGGTCAAGGTCGTAGAGCAGTTCCTGCGTCCGCTCCACCGCAAAGGCCGGGATGATCACTGGCCCGCCCCGGCGGAAAGCCTCCTGCAGTTCCGTCGCCAGCATCTGCCGGCGCAGGACGGCATCAACCACCGGCCGGTCACGCCCGCCATAGGTGGATTCCACCACCAGCCAGTCGGGCCGGTGCGGCCCGGCCGGTGGGGGGTGGAACGGCTTGTCACCGGGGCCCAGATCGCCGGAAAACAGGATGATTACCGGCCCGTCCGCCCCCGGCAGTTCCAGTTCCACCGAGGCGGAGCCCAGTATATGGCCGGCATCCCAGAAGCGGGCACGCACACCCGGCAGCACATCCACCCAGACATCGCGATCCACTGGCCTGATCCGGTCCAGCACCCGTTCCGCGTCAGCGCGGGTATAGATCGGCTGCACCTGGGCACGGCCGCGCTGCCGGTTGCGGAAATTCAGCCGCCGCACCTCCGTTTCCTGGATATGGCCGCTATCGGGCAGCATGAAGGTCAGCAGGTCAGCCGTGCCCCTGGTCGCAATGACCGGCCCCTGGAACCCGTGGCGGTAAAGCTTGGGGATCAGGCCGCTATGGTCGATATGGGCATGGGTCAGCACCAGCGCCTGCGGCACCGAGACATCGAAGGGAAAGTCCCGGTAATTCAGTTCCTGCACCGTCTTGCTGCCCTGGAACAGGCCGCAATCGACCAGCAGGCTGCCGCCTTCGTAACGGACCAGGAAGCAGGAACCGGTGACGCCGCCCGCAGCGCCATGAAAGGTGATGGTCGGATCGACAGACATCACAAACCCTCCAGCCGGGCCGTGACCGGCCCCAGATGATAGCCGTCATTTTCCGCCGCCAACCCGCAGGCAAAGCGGAAATCCACCTCCGTGGCGGCATGGATACGGTAGAGCGGTTCGCCCGCCTGGGCGAAATCCCCCACCTTCTTCAACAGATCAATCCCGGCACCAGGGTCGAACGGGGCACCGGCCAGCCGCGCAATGCGGGAGATGCGGTAGCAGTCGATGGCGGTGACCGTGCCATCATGGTCGGCCACCACATCCTGGAAAAGCCGCCCCAGCGTGGCATCACGCGGCGGCTTGCCCTGCAAGGCCATGATCCGCTGCATGGCGGCCAGGGCCGATCCGTTCTCCAGCAATTCCTGCGCCCGTGCCATGCCGGCCCCACCCCTCAGGCGGGGGTCAAATTCCAGGATGCGGCCAGCCAGGGCCAGGCTGCGTTCGCGCAGGTCCGCGGGCGCCTCGGGCCGGTTTTCCAGCACCGCCATCACATCGCGCGCCTCCAGCACCGGACCGATGCCCCGGCCCACGGGCTGGGTGCCATCGCTGATCGTGACCCGCAGGTTCAACCCGATGGCATCGCCGACATATTCAAACAGCTTGCGCAGGCGCAGCGCATCGTTGGCGCTGCGGACCTTGGCGCTGGGCCCCACCGGCATGTCGATCACCAGATGGGTGGAACCGGCGGCCAGCTTCTTGGACAGGATGGAGGCCACCATCTGTTCGCGCGTGTCGATATTCAACGGCCGCTCGACCGAGATCAGCACATCATCCGCCGGCGACAGGTTGACATGCCCGCCCCAGACCAGACAGCCGCCGGCCTCGCGCACAATTTCCCGCATGCGGGGCAGGTCCACCTCCACATTGGCCAGCACTTCCATCGTATCGGCGGTGCCGGCAGGCGACGTGATGGCGCGGGAGGATGTCTTGGGCATCGGTAGCCCGTGGGCCGCCACGATGGGCACCACGATCATGGAGGTACGGTTGCCGGGAATGCCGCCGATACAATGTTTATCCACCACCAGATCGGCGTCCCAGGACAGCCGCTCCCCCGCCGCCGCCATGGCGCGGGTCAGGTGCAGCGTCTCCGCCGTGGTCATGAAGCCGCCGCAGGCGACCAGGAAGGCCGCCACCTCCACCTTGGCGTACCGGTGGGCGGCGATATCGGCGATGATGGCAGCGAATTGGGCCGCATCCAACTCCCGCCCTTCGATCTTGGCATGCAGCGCATCGCGGCTGTGCGGCGGATGGGGATGGTCCAGGCGGACCCGCGTGCCTTCGGCCAGACCAAAGCGCTGGAAAGCACCCGCCGACAGGCCCAGCGCATCCGCCGCCAGGATGGCCGGATCATCCACCAGATCCAGGGCGGCCAGGATGCGATGACCATCGGCCACCACCTCCACCTTGGCGATGCTCTCAAACTCGGCGGCGCGATAGAGGGTACAGGCCCGCGACAGGAAGGCGACATTCTCGCGCCCCGTCTCGATCCCGATCCGCTTCAGCCGCAATCCCCCCTTTTCGTTCCGCGACATAATGATTGCCTGCGCTGTTATTTCAGCCGCAAGCCTAGGCCTGTATCACCATGTCCCGCCTTGACCTGTATCAAGCGGGGTGCAGGCCCTGTCAGGGGCCGAATGTCAGGGCCAGGCCCCCCGCCGCCAGGGCAAGGACGCTGGCCAGCCCCACCTGCCGGGCAATGCGGATGCCGCCAACCGTACCCGCCATGATCGCCTTGGAAATGGTATTGACGCCCACAGCAATGCCGATCGCCGTCAGTGCCGTCTGCAGGCCGATGGCAGAACCCCCCAGCCGCGCCATGGAGATGGTGACGGCATCGACATCGGCGATGCCGGAAATGGCGGCAACACCCAGCACCGCCTGTTCCCCGATATAGGTTTTGGCAGCGCCAGCCGCCAGCATGACAATAGCGATGAACGCGGCCAGCTTCAGCGCCGTCGCCAGTTCCAGCGGGTTGGAAGGGGCCAGGGTCGCCTGCTGCCCCTGCCCGCTGCGGCCCCAGAGGAACAGCAGCACAAGGGAAGCGACCACCATTACCAGGGTCATCACCGCCGCCGGAACAGCCAGGGCACCTGCCAGTGTCGGGTTCAACAGGATGGCCAGCAACGCGACGCGCACCACCATGACACAGCCCGCCACCAGGATGCCGGCGGACAGCAGCGGTTCCATCCCCGGATGGGTACGGCCGAACCGGGCCAGTGTCAGCGTTGTGGCGGTGGAAGAGGCCAGCCCCCCCGCCAGGGCCGCCAGGATGATGCCCAGCCGGTCACCAAACAGGCGGATGGCGACATAGCCGCCGAAGGAAATGGCCGCGATCAGGATCGCCAGCATCCAGATTTCCGTCGGGTTCACCGCTTCCCACGGGTCCACCGTGCGGTTGGGCAACACCGGCAGCAGCAGGAAAGACATGGCCAGCAGCACCAGAACGGCCCGGATTTCCTCCCATTTCAGGTCGCGCAGCCAGCGATGCAGCGGGTCGCGCAGCGCCAGAAGCATGGTCATGGCGACCGCCACGGCAACAGCCACGCGCACTTCCCCCAGCACGGCATAGGTCCCCAGAAGGAAGGTGAGGATACCGGCCACCGTGCCGGTGGCGCTGACATCGCTATCTGTCCGGGCTTCCATAAGATGGAAGGCGATGAAAGCCAGTGCATGGGCCAGCAGGGCGAAACCAACCACCCAGGGCGTCGTTATCTGCGCCACCAAGCCGGCGACGCCCCCCAGCAGACCGGACAGGGCAAAGGTGCGCAGGCCCGCCGCCCGCGCGCCCGCCGCCGCCTCACGCAATTTCCAGCCGCGCTCCAACCCCACCAGCAGGCCGATGGCCAACGCCACGGCCATCCGGCTCAACAACCCTACCTCATCCATGCAACGGCGCCCCTGCCCGATACGTGCTTATCCTTGGCCCTCCGGCTCGTCAGCCAAAGGACGTGGTGATCATAAAGGATTGTTGTGAAACTGGTATATCGTCCTTGGCAGGCGATGCTAGATGCCAGGGTCGCTATCCCGGCTTTCCGCCGCCAGCAGGCGCTGGCAAAGCTGGGCACGGCTGTCCTCCGGCAGTTCCAGCATGGCACCCGCCAGCAGCTTTACCCGGCGGCGCAGGCGATGGACCTGATCCAGCAGCGACAGCACGACGGGCACCGCTTCCGCATCCACGCCCATTGTCTCCCGCAGGTCCACGATCAGGCGCGCCCGCGCCAGATCGGTGTCGGAGAAGCTCAGCCCCTCCTCGTCCGCCAGGGGCAGCAGCCAATGCTGCTCCACCCAGATTGCCAGTTCCGCCGGGGCCACGCCGCACAGCCCGGCCACATCCTCCAGCCGTCTCATGGTTCCATCCCCGCCTTGCGTCGCACGTCATAATCCTTGGCCTCCCAGTTCTCCAGGAACCGGGCCAGCGCCTCGTCACCGCCCTCGGGCAGCACGATGCGCAATTTCACATATTGGTCACCCGCCGGGCCGCCGGCACGGTCAGGCACACCCTTGCCCTTCAACCGCAGCATCGTGCCACTGTTCGACCGGGGCGGAATGGTCAGCATGACCGGGCCGCTGACCGTGGGCACGGCCACCTTGGCGCCCAAAACCGCCTCGGTCAGTGTCACCGGCAGGTCCAGATGGATATCCTGGTCCTTGCGGGTGAAGAAGGCGTGGGGCTGCACATGCAGCTCGATATAGGCATCGCCGGCGGGCGCCCCGTTCAGGCCCGGCCCGCCCTGGCCCTTCAGACGCAGCGTCTGCCGGTCCCGGCTGCCGGGCGGGATGGTGACATCCAGCACACGCCCATCCGGCAGGGTCAGGCGCCGCTTGGCACCCACTGCCGCATCCAGGAATTCCACCCGCAGGGAATAGGAGACATCCTCCCCCCGCCGTTTCATCCCGCTGCGTCCACCCGGTCCGCCGCCCGCCATGCGGCCGAACAGTTCTGCCAGCAGATCCTCATCCAGCCCGGCACCGCCGCCGAATCCCTGCTGATAGGCGCCGGCCTGCGGCCCTTCGGCGAAATCCCGATAGAAGCCGCGCGGCGCCTGTTCCTGTCCGCTGGCATCAATCTCCCCCCGGTCGAACCGGGCGCGCTTATCGGCATCGCTGAGAAGCTCGTAAGCCAAGGTGATATCTTTGAAGCGGTCCACCGCCGTCGCATCACCGGGGTTGAGATCGGGGTGATGCTTCTTGGCCAGTTTGCGATAGGCCGATTTGATCTGGGCAGCCGTGGCATCACGCGCCACGCCCAGAATGGTATAGGGATCGGAAAGTGACTGGCTCATCACCTGCCTCTCGTCAAAACGGGATCCGCAACGCTGCCCCTTCAACAGTCGGAGAGCACCGGGCGTTCCCATGATCGGTTAAAGGGCCCTTCTGTGCCCATGACATGGGTCAATAGAAGGGCAAATGATGATCGGTTTGTCGCCGCTTCTTTTGCCGGGCCATCTATTTGACATGGGTCAAGGTCCGCAAAGCCGCTCGCATCCTATTGTCCCCGCGACCCGCCGACGGAGAAGGAAACGCGACATGCCCCCCACCAGCAGCCGCCCCTCCCCCAACCCCGCCGATAAGGCCGATCCGCTGTGGCATGCCATACCGGCCACGGAGGTGTTGGATCATCTGGACAGCGCCACAGCAGGATTGTCGCCAGCAATGGTGGAGGATCGGCGCCGCCTCTATGGCCCCAATCGCCTGCCGGCGCCGGCCCAGCGGGGACCGCTGCGCCGCTTTCTGGAGCAGTTCAATAATCTGCTGATCCTGCTGCTGCTGGGTGCTGCTGTGATTGCCGCCCTGCTGAAGCATCCGGTGGATGCGGGCGTTATTGTCCTTGTCGTTCTGGTCAACGGAATTGTCGGCTTCATCCAGGAGGGCAAGGCGGAAAGCGCCATGGCCGCCATCCGGAACATGCTGCAGCCCTCCGCCGCCGTGCTGCGGGGCGGCCACCGGATCACGGTGGAGGCGGCCGATCTGGTGCCGGGCGATATCGTGCTGCTGGAAGCGGGTGACCGTGTGCCCGCCGATCTGCGTCTGCTGCGCGGCAGCGGCCTGAAGGTGGATGAGGCCCCCCTGACGGGGGAATCCGTCCCGGTGGAAAAGGATGTCAAACCCCTTCCTGCCGATACCGCCCTGGCTGATCGCGCCTGCATGGCGTTTTCCGGCACCCTGGTGACGGCGGGGCAGGCCACTGGCATCGTGACCGCTACCGGTCTGCAAACGGAATTGGGGCGGATCAGCAGCCTGATCCAGTCGGTCGGCGATATGCGCAGCCCCTTGCTGCTGCAAATCGACCGGTTCGCCCGGCATCTTTCCTTCATCATTATCGGCCTGTCGCTAGTGCTGCTGGCGGTGGCGCTGTTCGTGCGGCAGATGCCGATGGACGAAGGCTTTCTGCTGATCGTCGGGATCGCGGTTGCCTTCATCCCGGAGGGGCTGCCCGCCGTGCTGACCATCACACTGGCCATTGGCGTGCAGCGGATGGCGGCCCATAACGCCATCATTCGCCGGCTGGCGGCGGTGGAAACGTTGGGATCGGTGGATGTAATCTGTTCCGACAAGACCGGCACCCTGACCCGCAACGAGATGATCGTGGAAACGGCCCGCGTGCCGGAGGCGGAATGGCGCGTCGGCGGGACCGGCTATGCCCCGATCGGCGATATAGCCGGGCCGGAAGGCGCCGTGACAGCAACCGACAATTCATGCCTGGAGGCACTGAGCCGGGCGGCCATGCTGTGCAATGACGCCGCCCTGCACCATACCGACGGGGAATGGAGCGTGGCCGGCGACCCGATGGAAGGCGCGCTGCTGGCCTTCGCCATGAAAGCCGGGCTGGACCCGGCAGCGGAAGCAGGGGCATGGCCCCGCCGCGACGCCATCCCCTTCGATGCCGGCCACCGTTTCATGGCCACCCTGCATGATGACCGGCAGGGCGCCGCCATCATCTTTGCAAAGGGGGCACCGGAACGGCTGTTGACCATGTGCGGTCAACAACAGGGACCGGATGGCATAAGGCCCCTGGACAGTGGCTTCTGGCAGACAGAGGTGGAGCGGCTGGCAGGTCGCGGCCAGCGCGTCCTGGCCTTTGCCGCCAAACAGGTGCCCTATCCCGCCGGTGACCTGTCCTTCCCCGTCGTGGAAGCCGGCGATCTGGTCCTGCTGGGGGTCGTGGGGCTGGTCGACCCGCCACGGGAAGAGGCGATGGCCGCGATTGCCGAATGCCATCGGGCCGGCATTTCGGTGAAGATGATCACGGGCGACCATGCCGGCACGGCCGGTGCCATCGCCGCCCAGTTGGGCCTGCAACAGACCGACCATGTCGTGACCGGCCGGGAACTGGCCGCCATGGACGATACGGCCCTGGCCCGCTGCGCCCAGGAAAGCGACGTGTTCGCCCGCACCACGCCGGAAGACAAGCTGCGGCTGGTGGAAGCCCTGCGCAGCGGTGGCCGCATCATCGCCATGACAGGAGACGGGGTAAATGATGCCCCGGCCCTGAAGACAGCCGATGTCGGTGTCGCCATGGGCAAGCGCGGAACAGAAGCCGCCAAGGAAGCCGCCCAGATGGTGCTGGCGGATGATAATTTCGCCTCCATCGTCGCAGCGGTGCGTGAAGGACGCACCGTGGGCGACAATGTGCGCAAGGTGATCGCCTGGACCCTGCCCACCAATGGCGGCGAGGTGCTGTGCATGATCCTGGCCTTGCTGCTGGGCACGCTGATGCCCATGACGGCGGTTCAGATCCTGTGGGTGAACATGGTCACGACTGTGGCCCTGGGCCTTATCCTGGCGTTCGAACCGATGGAGGATGGCGCCATGCGCCGCCAACCCCGGGCGAAGGATAAGGGCATCCTCTCCGGCTTCCTGGTCTGGCGCATCGTCCTGACCTCTTTCCTGTTCCTGGGCGGGGTCAATATCGCGCTCTACTGGGTGCTGGGTCAGGGCCGCCCGGTGGAGGAGGCACGGACCCTGGTGGTGAATGCCGTGGTCGTGATGGAACTGTTCTATCTCTTCTCCGTGCGCTATCTGCACATGACCTCCCTGACCTGGCGGGGGGTGCTGGGCACACCGGCGGTCCTGCTGGGGGTGGTTGGCACCGTGGTGCTGCAACTGGCCTTCACCTATCTGCCGGTCCTGAACGCGTTGTTCGACACAAGGCCGCTGCCTTTCACTGACGGGCTGGTTGCTGTCGGCATCGGCGTGTCACTGTTGCTGCTGCTGGAAATGGAGAAGCTGATCCGTCGGTGGCTGTTCCACCCGGACCGCCATGCGGGCACGCATCCGGGAAAAGATCACGGCCATCCGGCTTGACCCGGTATGGTTGCCCCCCTAGCTTCAGGGCCAGGTTGTTTGAAGAACGGATTGTGATGTCCCTGCCCTTGTCCCGCCGTACCCTGATGCTGACCGCCGCTGCTGCGGGGATCGCGCCGACATCCGGGGTCGCCGCTGCGCCCGTTGATGCCGCAGCAGGGTCACCCTTCGAAGCGGCTTGGGCCATTTATCGCCGGCGCTTCGTGCGGGTCGCGGGGCGGGTGGTTGATACAGGCAACAAGGGGGTCAGCCATTCTGAAGGGCAAGGCTGGGGCATGCTGTTCGCTGAAGCCGCCGGCGACAAGGAAAGCTTCCGGGCCTTATGGGAATGGACCCGCACCCATTTACGCCGCGAGGAAGATGGGCTGCTGGCCTGGCGGTGGTTGCCAGACACGGATAACCCAGTGCCGGACCGCAACAATGCCGCCGATGGCGATATCCTTGTTGCCTGGGCGCTGGCCCGCGCCGCCGCGCGGTGGGACGATGGCGGGTTCAGGGACGCGGCATTGGCCCTCAGCCGCGCTATCCTGGACCATCTGGTCGTGCGTGAAGGACCGATGGCACCGGTTCTGTTACCGGGGGTGCAGGGTTTCCGCCGGGCGGAAGGCATAACTCTCAATCCCTCCTATTATGTTTTTCCTGCTCATCCGATTTTGGCGCGTCTGGCGGAAACGGCAGGAGACACCGATGCCGCGATGCTGTGGCAGGAATTGTCGCTTACCGGTTTGCAGGTGATGCGGCGGGCCCGGTTCGGCAAATATGGCTTGCCGCCGGACTGGTTGCTGGTCGGCGCCGATGGCAGCGTCGCACCCGACCCCCGTTTCCCGCCCCGCTTTGGCTATGATGCTGTCCGCGTCCCGCTTTATCTGGCCTGGGCCGGGCTGTTGGATGCCGAACTGGCTGCGCCGTACCGCGCCTTATGGTCGACCGGTATCCCCGGCTGGGTGGATCTGGAAACCGATGCCATCGCCCCTTATGAGGAACGCAACGGGTATCGCAGCGTCGCGGAACTGGCCCTGCAGGTCACCAATCTGGGACGCGAGCCGGGAAGCACTGCCCTGGCTGCCATACCGGGGTCGGAGGATGATTATTATTCCGCCAGTTTGATGCTGCTGGCCAAACTGGCATCTGCGGAAGGGCGGCAGCGCTGATCTGCGCCCCGCAGACCATGCTTGGGCTTTCATCCCAAACCCGACAACCATGAGGCCATTGCCCCGTGGTAGCTTTGCCATGGCGCGCCCCTCTTTCGCGCCTGCGCAGGACAGCGCCCTTTTCAGCGGGAAAAATATCAAATTCAGGTTGCACACCGAATAAAATATCGACACCCAAATTGCGGGCGATACATCAATACGATGTATCCTTACGTTTAGGACCCCTTGTTTGCGAGGTCCCGAAATCACCCCTTCGTTGCTAAAAAATCTATAAAAATCAATTAATTAAATTACACGCCTGTGAGGGCATGGCACATAGAAGCAATTTATCATGAATTTTTATATAATTTTAATAGACGCGCTGTATGATCATATTTAATAATAATCGTGGCGCATCGTTCAACATATGAACCGGTTAACCTGCCGGATCATTGACGCTTAGAAGACTACGATCCTCGTTATAATGCGTTAACATGGCGGTTCCCATGTGTGCCTCACAAGCAGATATCATATATCTCATGGAGAAATCTGGAATTTCTGACTTCACGTACTTTGAGTTGTCAGATATCCGCCATGATACGCCCGTAGATATTTTTACTGAGGTTCGCCAACTGTTGCCACAGGCGACGATGGCAGCAGGTGTCTCGACACCGCCGGCTCAGGTTACAACCCTAAAGCATGCTGCATCGCACTCAAAACCAGGGCCCGTCCGACAGAAGCCACCTCGCATTGAAGCAAAGCCGGTGCAGCCAGCACCCGTCATCCCCCCGCCACAGCCACCCTCTCCGGCTGCAAGCGACCCGCCCATCGCCGATCTGTTCCAACGGATTTCCCGTCCTCTTCCCACGCAGCCCCCGTCGCCCGCCAGCGGCGAAGACGGGCTGAACAGTCTTTTCCGCCGTCTGCGGTAAGCACAGCCAAGCCATCATGTGAGCGCAATGACCGATAGTGCCTTCCTTCGCCAGAACAAGGCCCCCTCCAGGGGCGCTTATGGTTTGGGTGAAAAGCTGAGGTCCAACCAGTTGCGTTGGGTCATCGCTCTCGGTTGCCTGCTGCTCCTGCCGCTGATCACGGTGCCCGCTTCCGCGCAGGCCCAGTTCGTGTTGACCGGGGCCGTTCTGCTTCTGCTGCTGGTCCTGTCGCGCCGCCGTGGCCGGCGCTGGACCGTGCTGCTGATGGTCGTTTCCGTGATTGTCAGCACCCGGTATCTCTGGTGGCGTCTCACGGAAACCCTGGCGCTTGACAACCCCCTGCAAGCCGCGTTGAGCATCGGCCTGCTGCTGGCGGAGCTATATGGCTGGGTGGTCATGGTGCTAGGCTATATGCAGTCCGCATGGCCCCTGGGCCGCAAGCCCGTCCCCCTGCCGGAGGATATTTCCGTCTGGCCGGTGGTGGATGTGATGATCCCCACCTACAATGAAGGCCTGGACATCGTCCGCAACACGGTCTGGGCCGCACAGGCGATGGACTGGCCGCGGGACCGGCTGCGCATCCATCTTCTGGATGATGGCAAACGCACCGAATTCAAGGAATTCGCTGAGGAATGGGGGGTGAGTTACATCATCCGCCCTGACAATAAACATGCCAAGGCCGGCAACCTGAACCATGCAATGACGAAGACCGATGGTGAGTTCATCGTGATCTTCGATTGTGACCACATACCCAATCGCGCCTTCCTGCAAATGACGATGGGCGGGTTCCTCACCGATCCGCGTCTGGCCCTGGTACAGACGCCGCACCATTTCTATTCGCCCGATCCGTTGCAGCGCAATCTGGGCGCCGGCCAGCGCCTGTCGGGCGAGGGTCTGCTTTTCTATGGCCTGGTTCAGGACGGCAACGATCTGTGGGACGCCGCTTTCTTCTGCGGTTCCTGCGCCATCCTGCGCCGTAGCGCCATTGAGGAAATTGGCGGTTTTGCCGTGGAAACAGTGACGGAGGACGCGCATACAGCGCTGCGCCTGCACCGTCACGGCTGGCATTCAGCCTATCTGCGCATGCCGCTGGCCGCCGGTCTGGCAACGGAGACGCTGGCAGCGCATCTGGGGCAGCGCGCCCGCTGGGCACGCGGGATGCACCAGATCTTCCGGGTGGACAACCCCTTGTTCGGGCCCGGCCTGAGCCTGGTCCAGCGCGCCTGTTACATGAATGCGATGATGCATTTCTTCTTCCCGCTGCCGCGCATCGTCGTGCTGACGGCCCCGCTGGCTTACCTTGTGCTGAATGTGAATGTCATGGTCACCAGTGCGGCGACCGTCCTGGGTTATGCCCTGCCGCACCTGCTGCTGGCCGTGGCGGCAAACCACCGCATCCAGAAGAAATATCGCAGCCTGTTCTGGGGCGAGGTTTATGAAACCGTGCTGGCTTTCCAGCTGGTGCTGCCGACGATCGTCACCCTTCTGAACCCCAGCAAGGGGAAGTTCAACGTGACGGAGAAGGGCGGCCTGCTGGGCTTTGGCTTCTTCGACCGCCGGGCGGTGATGCCACAACTGCTCACCATCCTGCTGCTTCTGATCGGCTACGCCTATGGGCTGAACCGTTATCTTCAGGCCGATCTGGAAAAAGGGGAAGTCGGCGTCCTGCTGATCAACATGTTCTGGGCCTCCTTCAACATCATGATCCTGGCCGCTGCAGCGGCTGTGGGTATCGAGAAGCGGCAGGCCCGCCGCCATGTCCGGATCGACCTGGAATTGCCGCTGATGCTGCATCTGGCCAATGGCAAATCCTATCCAGCAACCAGCCTGGATATTTCCATGGGCGGCATCCGCATGAAGATGGCGGACCAGCCGCCGCCCGCCGGCACCCCCGTAGTCCTGGAAATGGAATTGCGCGGCGCCCCGCTGCTGTTGCCGGCGCATGTGGTGAGCGACCAGCCCCATTCCATCCGCGTGGCTTTCCACGAGCTGAGCATGGAGCAAAAGCGCCTGCTGGTCCTGGCCACCTTTGGCCGGGCCGATATCTGGCTGGATTGGGACCGGACACAGACCACGGGGCTGATCGGCTCCCTGCATCGCATCCTGATCAGCGCGATCGGGCTGGTGAAACATTGGTGGCAACGGCTGCGCAGCCGCCCCACGCCGGCGCCTGTTTCCCTTCCCCCCTCTTTGGCGGCCCCAGCCGCAATGCCGATGGCCGGATTGCCCCCCATGACAGAAACACCGATGGAAAAGCCCCGGTTGCGCATTGTGCGGCCAACGGTGGCCATCCTGGCGCTGCTATGCGCGGGCACCGCATTGCTGCCGGCCCCGCCCGCACGGGGGCAGGAGTCCTCGGTCACCGGCACACCGGCCATCGCCCCCAGCATCACCACCCGCTACCAGACCTTGCAACTCGGCACCCTGGCCGGTGGTGAGGGGGCGCTGACCATGCGCGGCGTGCTGGATCGACGCTCCATTGCTTTTTCCATCCGCCGGGACGAGGTGGCGACCGCCGCCGCCTTGACCCTGCGCCTGGGCAACTCGCCCTCTTTGATGAAGAATATCAGCCACCTGAAAGTGTCGCTGAACGACGAGTTGCTGGGCAGCGTCGCCCTGGGGCCGGATACGGCTGACGGGCATGTGCTGGAACTGCCGATCAACCCGCTGCTGTTGCAGGCGGATAATCGCCTGGGGCTGGAATTTGTCGGCCATTACACGACGGATTGTGAAGACCCGCTGCATTCCGCGCTCTGGGCGGCAGTCAACCCGTCCTCCACGCTGCGGCTCAGCCTTCAGCGCCTGCCGGTGGCGCCGGATCTGGCCCAATTGCCGCGCCCCTTCTTCGATGACAAGGATGTCGGCGCGCTGACCCTGCCCTTCGTCCTGGGCGCACAGCCGGGCACGGGGGTGCTGCGTGCGGCCGGTATTGTCGCCTCCTGGCTGGGGATGGAGGCCGATTACCGGCCGGCGCATTTCCCCGTCCATAGCGACGACCTGCCCGACGATAACGCCATATTGGTTGCCACACCGGCCAGCAAACCGACCGGGCTTGACCTGGGGCCGATTGATGGTCCGACGCTGGCCGTCATCCCCAACCCGATGTCGCCGGGCAAACGGCTGCTGCTGGTCCTGGGCCGCAATGATGAGGAACTGCGCGCCGCAGCCCTGACGCTGGCCTTGGGCGGGGCGGGCTTGTCCGGGGAACGGGCCGCCGCCCGCCAGCCATTGCTGATGCCGCGCCAGCCCTATGATGCCCCGCGCTGGTTGCCGACCGGTCGCAAGGTGCGGCTGGGTGAATTGCTGCCCCCTGACCAGTTGCAGAGCAACGGGCTCCAGCCCGCGCCGGTCAGCCTGTCCTTCAACATGGCGCCCGACCTGTTTGTCTGGCGCAATCGCGGCGTGCCGGTCGATGTGCGCTTCCGCTATCCCGGTGGTGCTTGGCTGGACCTGAAGCAATCCCGCCTGGATGTGACGCTGAACAATACCTACATCACCAGCCTGAAATTGCGGGAAGACTGGCTGACCGACTGGTTCCGCACCTCACTGCTGGATGATTACCAGCGCCGCGACCGGCCGGTGCAACTGCCGCCCTACCTGTTCTATGGGCGCAACCGTCTGGAATTTTATTATAATCTCTATCCCGTGGATCGGGGCACCTGCCAGCCGACAGTGCCCAACAATCTGCGCACCGGCATCGATGCCGATACTGAAATCGACCTGACCGACGTGAAGCATTTCACGCCGATGCCCAATCTGGCCCATGTCGCCACGGCCGGCTTCCCCTTCACCCGGCTGGCCGACCTGTCGGAAACGACGATTGTGCTGCCTGACCAACCCAAGGCCGGGGAGGTCGAGGCGTTTCTTGACTTCCTGGCCCTGACCGGGTCTGCGACCGGCTATCCGGCAACCCAGTTCCAGATCAGACCATCCGGGACCGGCGATGACATGCTGGCCCGGCAGGATCTGGTGGTGATTGGCGATTTCAGCCGTCAACCGCTGCTGCAGCGCTGGGGCGCCCACGCCCCGCTGCGCCAGTCCGGTGATACCATCACCTTGAACACAGTAAGCCCGCTCTATCGCCTCTACACCATGCTGGACGAGGTGCCTGTGGGCGGCAGCAACGGCACGGCGGAAGAGGCGGAACGGGCGCTGGTGGTGCGTGGCGGCGATCTGGCCGTGCTGATGGGCTTCCAGTCCCCGGTGACGGCGGGGCGCAGCGTGGTGGCCTTCACCGGCACGTCGGAGGCCATGCTCTCCCGCCTTGTCGGCGCCCTGCGGCAGGAAGATCTGGCCAAGAAGGTGCAAGGCGATCTGGTGATCCTGAATGGCGGCGACCTGCGCAGCTTCCAGGTCGGCCCGCGCTATTGGGTCGGTTCGCTGGATGTGCTGACCCGGCTGCAATGGATGGCCAGTCAGCATCACGGCCTCGTGCTGCTGCTGGGTCTGCTGGCTATTGGATTGATCACTATTCCTACCATCATCCTGCTCCGACGGCGGGCGGCCCGGCGGGTGGCCCAAGGTGCCGGCGAGGAGATGTCCGATGAGTAAATTCTCCTCCTCCCTCGCTGCCCTGGCCTTGGCTGGCCTGCTGGCGCTGGCGGTGCCCGCACAGGGTGCCGCCGATGCCATCAGCCTGTTGCTGGAGAAGGCGGAATATTGGGCCCGCCGCGACCGGACCGATCTGGCCGAAGAGGCGCTGAACACTGTGCTGGCCACGTCGCCGGGCAATCCGGACGCACTGGCGCGGCTGGCGGAGCTGGAGGCCGACCGGGGCAACCGCGCCAAGGCCGACGCGCTGCTGCGTGAGCTGGCAGCGAAGAGCCATGACAGCCAGCGGGTGGAGCAGGCGGCCAATGCGGTGAAAACCGCTGGCAGCCGGCAGTCTGCCCTGATTGAGGCACGACGTCTTGCCTCCTCGCGGGATTTTGCCGGCGCGGTCGCCAAATATCGGGAGAGTTTCGGGGGAACACCGCCATCCGGCACCCTGGCGCTTGAATTTTACCAGACCCTGGCCGGCACCGATGCCGGATGGGCAGAGGCGCATGCCGCCCTGCGCAGGCTGGCTGCCGCAGAGACAGCGGATGAGGCAACCAGACTGGCCTATGCCCGCGTGCTGACCTATCGGGAAGGGACACGGCGGGAGGGCATCGCCCTGCTGGAAAAAATGTCGGCCCAGGGCCCCCTGAATGCCGAGGCGCGACGCGCCTGGCGCGACGCCTTGCTGTGGCTGAACCCCGGCAAGGCGGATAAGGCGGCCTATGACACCTACCTGGCGCTGGCGCCGGGGGATGAACAGGTGCGCGCCCGCTTCAACCAATCCTCCCGCCCGGCCCCCACTGTCGGCGCGGCACGGGCCCGTGGCTATGCAGCGCTGGAACGCGGCGATCTGGCAGGGGCGGAAAGCAATTTCAACGCCGCCCTTGTGGAAAACAATGCCGATGCGGAAGCCCGCGCCGGTATCGGGCTGGTGCGCCTCAAGCAATCGCGCTTTGCCGAGGCGGCGGACCTGCTCTCCACCGCTGGCAAGGCGGCCCCGGCCCAGGCCGGCAAATGGCAACCGGCCCTGAACAGTGCCCGCTTCTGGCAGACCATGACCGGGGCGCGGCAGACCATGAATGCCGGCAATCTGACCGCCGCCGCAGAGGAAGCCCGCAAGGCTGCATCCATGCCGGGGGCCGAAGCCAATGCCGCGCGCCTGCTGCTGGCCGATATCCAGAATCGCAGCAATGATTTTGCCGGTGCGGAGGCCAGTTACCGTCTGGTTCTGGCCTCTGACCCCCGCAATGGCGATGCGCTGACCGGCCTGACCAGCGCCCTCATCCAGCAGGGCCGGGAATATGATGCCGAACAGATGATCGCCGGGCTGGACCCGGCCTTGCGCGGTCGCGTGTCGGAGTATCCGCGCATGAAGGCGTCCATGCTGCGCGCCCAGGCCGCCGGATTGATGAAAAGCGGCGACGCCATGGGCGCGCGCAGCCGCTTTGCCGAAGCGCTGGCCCTGACACCGGATGATCCATGGCTGCGCCTGGATTATGCCCGTCTGCTGTTGCAGCATCAGGAAGATGGGATGGCCGCCGATATCATGGCCCCCACCCTTCAATCCGGCACGCCGGAAGGGTTGCACGCCGCCGCCCTGTTCAATTCCGAGCGGGACCGGTGGCAGGAAACAGCAGACCTGCTGGAGCGCATCCCCACCGCCGAGCAGACGGCAGAACAGCGGGAATTGTTGCAGAAGGCCCGGCTGCGGGATCAGATTGACGCCATCAGACAGATGGGCCTGACACTGGCAGAGCAGCGGGAGAAGATGCTGGCGCTGCGCGGCCACGCCACCACGCCGGAAACACGCGCCACCCTGGCATCCGCCGTGGCCGATACCGGCGCGCTGCCGGAAGCGCTGGCCCTGCTGCGCCCAGAGTTACAGCGCGCGCAAACCCGTCCCGGCACCCAGATGCAATATGCACTGCTGCTGCTGCGGGCCGAACGCCGGACCGAAGCCATCGGCATCATGCGCCAGTTGGACACGCGCAGTGACCTGACGCCAGCCGAACGGCAGGCGCTGAACGGACTGCGGACAGCCCTGGCCGTCTATGATGCCGATACCGCGCGGGAGCAGGAAAACTATGCCGATGCCTATGACGCCATCGCGCCGTTGTTCCGTGAGAAGCCCGACGACGCCAACGTCTCCCAGGCCCTGGCCCGCATTTACATGAGCGCGGGCCGTCCGGGCGAGGCTTTGAGCCTGTTTGAAGGGGCACTGCGCCGCGATCCGGAGAATATCGACGCCGCCCGGGGCGCCATCGACGCCGCCATTGCTGCCGGCAAAACCAACCGGGCCGACACGTTGTTGAGCGCCGTGCGGCGGGAAAACCCCGCCGATCCCCGCCTGACCCTGCAACAGGCCCGTCTGACACGGGCGGAAGGATCACCCCGCGCGGCCTTGACCACGCTGGAACGGGCGCGGGAGCAACGGCTGGCGGAACTGGGCACATCTGCGCCTGACCGCGCCATGCGCGCTTCCGGTAACCCGTTCCGCAACCGCAGCACCGATGTGGGCGACGCCGATGCGCCGGATGATAAATTGCTGGCGGCGATTGAGCAGGAACAGCAGAGCATCCGCACCGCGCTGGCGCCACAGCTTGTCGCCGAGGTGGATGCCCGTTACCGCTCCGGCGAGCGGGGCATGAGCCGCCTGAGCGAAGGGACGATGCGGGGTGGTTTCTCCCTGCCTTTGTTCGGCGATGACCGGCTGACCGCTACCGGCACCCTGGTGCATGTGGAAGCGGGGTCTTTCGACCAGGATGCCGACGCCTATCGCCGCTTCGGCAGCAGCATGTTCCAGGGGGAAGGCTCTGCCATTCGGCCGCCGAAGCAGACGGATGATGGCGTGGCCCTGAATCTGGCCTATAGCCGCAACAATTTCAGCATCGATATCGGCTCCACGCCGATCGGCTTCCTGCTCTCGCGTCCCCAGGGCGGTATCCAGTGGGAACCGCAACTGACGGACAGCTTCCAGCTTCGTGTCAGTGCTGAACAACGCCCGGTGACGGACAGTATCTTGAGCTATGCCGGCACGATCGACCCGGTGACGGGCCGTAAATGGGGCGGTGTGGACAGCACCGGCGGCAGCTTCGGCGGTGTTTACGATACTGGCACCATCGGTCTTTATGCCGATTTCAGCTATGCTGACCTGTCCGGCACCAATGTCGCCGGCAATAACAAGAAGGAGGCCAGCCTCGGTGGCTTCCTGCGCCTGATCAAGAAGGCGGAAACAGAAATGACAGTTGGCGTCAATGTCACGACGCTCGATTACAAGCGTAACCTGCGCTACTTCACCTTCGGTCATGGCGGCTATTTCAGTCCGCAACAATTCTACTCTCTGACCATACCGGTGGAATATCGCGGCCAGGACGGTGACCTTTCCTATAAGCTGGGTGCCGGGGTGGGTGTGCGTCACTTCAAGGAGGATGCCTCCCCCGTCTTTGCCGGCTCCCGGGAGGGACAGGCGGCGCTGGAGGCGCTGATACCGGACCGCTGGAACGACCCGCGCTTCCGTACCTATTACGATGCTCAGACCGATACCGGCATCGGGTATAATCTGGACGCGTCCATTGATTACCGATTGTCGCCGGGCATCACCCTGGGCGGTGGGGTAAAGGTCCGCCGGGCAGCCGACTGGACGGAAGGCAGCGCCATGATCCGACTGAAATCCACCTTTGGAGATTGAGCCCCATGTTCACCATGACGGATCGGCATGCCCCGGTATCGCGCGCAGAGGGGCGCCATGGCGACGGGCGAAGCCATGCACTGGACCGCGACTATGCACAGCGCCAATCCTGCGCCCTGCAATGGCGCACCTTCCTGGCCCTGCTGACGGGGGAGCTGGAAGCACGGGTCGACCAGCGCACGGCGGAGAATTTCTACCGCCAGATTGGCACGCGGATGGCCGAGGCCATGCCGCTGCCGGTCTGCAACAGCCTGACCGACCTGCATCTGGCCGTCGCCGCCATGTGGGAGCGGCTGGACTGGGGCTGGGTGGAATTCGCCGATGAAGGCAAGGCCCTGCGCATCACCCATGGCGCCTATCCGGTCGCCATGCTGCCCGACGCACCGGCGACAACGCCGGGCTGGCTGGGGCTGGTGCTGGAAGGGGTCTATTCAAGCTGGCTGGCCCAGCTTGGCGGCACCGGTCTGGTGGCGCGGTGCCGCGATCTGGCCGTTGAGCCCGGACAGCCTTTCATCTTCGACGTGCGTGGCGGTTTCTGAGCGGGCGAACCATCTGACGGTCCCGGCGTTACCCATGGGGCGGCGCCGGATATCGTTTCATGCGCCTGCCATCACAGCAGGGGCGCGTGAAGATGGATATTGGGTCGATAGCCGGGTGGGTCGCACCGATTGCCACCATGCTGGCCGCGATGATGACAGCCGCCAATCTGGGGGCCCGCGTCACGGGCTGGGGTTTTGTCGTCTTCTCCATCGGGTCTGTCGCCTGGACAATCGTCGCCCTGGCGACTGACCAGTCCAACCTGCTCTGGACCAATGGTTTCCTCACCCTGGTGAACATGGTCGGCATCTGGCGCTGGCTGGGCCGGCAGGCCCGGTATGAGGAGGGCGGCCACGCCGCCAAGACCAAAAGCGCCCGCGAACCGGTCCCCACCCTCTATCCGATGGGGGCCCTCGCCGGTGCCACCATCACCGATCCGAATGGGGAGACCGTGGGCACCATTGTGGAAGGCATGATGCGCTGCACCGATTCTGGCCTTGCCTATCTGGTGGTCAGCGAAGGCGGCATCGGTGGCCTGGGGGAAAGGCTCCACGCCATAAAGCCTGCGGAACTGCGATTCACGGCGGACGGGGTGACCAGCCTTATCCCCGCGAACAGCCTGCGCACCCGCCCTACCCTGGCGCGAAAAGACTGGCCGGCAACCGTGCAACAGCAGCAGCCATAACGCAGGCAGACCTTCATTCGGGTCAAAAATTTTCGATAATGGGCCATCCCTTGCCGCCCCTTATTGCGCTGCCCATAATTCTGATAATGATTTGCAAATCATTATACCATTGGGCAGTTGATGACCTCGCACACCATCCGCGTCTGGTTCCTGGTCCATAAATGGACCAGCCTGATCTGCACGGCCTTCCTGCTGATGCTCTGCATCACGGGTCTGCCGCTGATCTTCCATGACGAGATTGAGGAACTGACCGAGGAAAAGCAGGTTCTGGCGCAAACAGACGCCCCGCTGAAATCCCTGGACGAGATCATGGCCATCGCGCTGGCCTCGCGTCCGGGTGAAGTCGGGCTTTACATGAGCTGGGATGAGGATCGGCCGGTGGTCAATGTCACCACCGCCCCGCGCCCGGATGCACCCGGCAAGGACATGACGCTGCGTGCCTTCGATCAGCGCACCGGGGAACTGGTGGGCGTGATTGAGGAGGATGGCTTCCTGCATTTCCTGCTTCAGCTTCACACCGACATGTTCCTGGGCCTGCCGGGCATGCTGTTCCTGGGCGTGATGGGCATCCTGTTCTTCGCCGCCATCGTATCAGGCGTCGTGCTTTACGCCCCCTTCATGCGCAAGCTGCCCTTCGGCACGGTGCGCACCAGCCGCAGCAAGCGCCTGAAATGGCTGGATTATCATAATCTTCTGGGCATCGTGACGCTGGCATGGGCCAGCGTGGTTGGCCTGACCGGGGTGTTGAACGCCTTCGACACGCCGATCCTGGCCGTGTGGCAGCGTGATCAGCTTGCCGAACTGACGACCACTTATGATAGCCAGTCTGAAGCGGTGACCAGCAATCTTGCTTCCCTGCAAGGTGCCGTGGATGCCGCCAAGGCCGCGATGCCGGACAGCCGACCGCAATTCGTCGCCTTTCCCGGCACCCCCTATTCCACGCGCCATCATTACGGCGTGTTCCTGCAAGGGGCCACGCCCCTGACCAAGGAGCTTCTGACCCCGGCTTTGGTGGATGCGCGGACGGGTGAATTGACGGCAGCGCGGCCCATGCCCTGGTACATGAAGGCGCTCATGCTCTCCCGCCCGCTGCATTTCGGCGATTATGGCGGGCTGCCGTTGAAGATCCTGTGGGCGGCACTGACCCTGTTCACCATCATCGTGCTGGGCAGTGGCCTTTATCTCTGGCTCGGCAAGCGGGTCCCCAGCGTGGACGCGCGGGTGCGGGAAGTGGAGGCCGGTGGCGTCGTGACAGCGGGGGCAGCGGAATGAGCCGGAAAGTCAAAAGCGGTGGCCAGTCTCTCGGCGCCATCTTCCTCGCGCCCATCCTGATTGCAGCTGTCAGCATCATCGGCCTGATCGCCGCCCTGGTCGGCAATGGCGCCTATGATCTGGTGTCCTGGGTCACCCTGGCCATCCCCGTGCTGGCGGTGGGCTGGGCGCTGCGGTCACGCCGATCATGAAGAATTCGTCCTAACGATGATCGCCAATGAGAGGCGATTGCGCTTTCAACCAAACTTGAGATGAAGCGGCCTTGCGGCCGGAGGGAAACATGAAGTCCACACGTTTGATTGCCGCCGGCGTTTCCGCCGCAGCCCTGCTGGCTTTGTCGGGTGCGCCGGTGCAGGCGCAATCCAGCAGCGGCGATATTTCCGAGATCATTGTCACTGCCAAGCGGTCAAACCAGACCCAGGTGATCCGCGGCGGTAATCTCGGCGCGCTGGGCGACAAGCTGGCGGCGGACGTGCCCTTCGCCATCAAGTCCTACGGCTCCGCCCTGATCTTGAACCAGCAGCCGCAGACGCTGGGTCAGGTGCTGGAGAATGATCCCTCGATCCGCACCGGCTATGCCTATGGCAATGCGGCGGAACTGTTCATCGTGCGCGGCTTCCCGCTGTTTGGCGACGATATCGCCATTGATGGCATGTATGGCCTCACCCCCCGTCAGTTGGTGGCGCCGGAGCTTTATGATCAGGTGCAGGTGCTGAATGGTGCCAGCGCTTTCCTGAACGGTGCCGCCCCCGGCGGGTCCGGCATTGGCGGTGGCGTCAACCTGATGCCCAAGCGCGCCGGCGACCAGCCGCTGACCCGGGCGACACTGAATTTCACCGGCAAGGAACATTTCGGCGGCAGCTTCGACGTGTCCCGCCGCTTTGGTGATGAAGGCCAGTTCGGCGTGCGCATCAATGGCGCCGGCCGCCGGGGCGATGCCGCCATCGACAATGAATATCGCAACACCTATGTGCTGGGCCTGGGCCTGGACTGGACCGGCGAACGCGCCCGCCTGTCAGCCGATATCGCCTATCAGCGCATGCATGTCGACCAGTTGCGTCCCAAGGTGACGCTGGCCACCACCAGCATCCCCCGCGCCCCCAAGGCCGATCATAATTATGGCCAGTCCTGGAATTACACCACCCTGCGCGACGTGTTCGGCAAGATCCGGGGTGAGTATGACCTGACCGAGAATATCACCGTCTTCGGTGCGGTCGGCGCCCGCGACGGGTCGGAAAAGGGTGTCTATGACAGCATCACCCTGCTTGATGTGGTGACGGGTGCCGCCAGGGGCAGCGGTTCCTACATCCCGCGCACCGACAATAACGAGGCAGCCCAGGCCGGTGTCCGGATGAAGCTGGCCACGGGTGCCTTGAGCCATGAGGTCAATGGTGGCGTGTCCGGCGTCTGGCAGGTCAACCGCAACGCCTATGATTTCTTCACCAGCTACGACACCAATCTCTACACGACGCCTGCGGTGGTGCAGCCCGGTTCCGCCTTTGCCGGCGGCGATCTGGACGATCCGTTCGCCCTGTCGCGCACCCGCCTTTACAGCGCCTATGTCTCCGACACGATCGGCGCCTTTGATGACCGTGTGCTGCTCACCGTTGGCGTGCGCCATCAGGTGATCAGGGTGCGCAGCTATTCCTACGCCGATGGCAGCTTCACCGGCGAATATGATGAGAGCGCCAACAGCCCCGTCTTCGGTGTGGTGGTGAAGCCGGTCGAGGGCCTGTCCCTCTATGCCAACCGCATCCAGGGTCTGGCCCAGGGGCCGACGGCGCCGGTCGATTCCCGTCTGGTCAATTCCGGCGAAGTGTTCGCACCGTACAAATCCACCCAGTATGAAATTGGCGCGAAATATGATTTCGGTGCGCTGACCGCCTCGCTGGCCCTGTACCAGACCAAGCAGCCCAGCGCCTTCACCCGCCCGGTCGATGCTGCCAATCCGGCAGGCTCTCTGGTCTTCGCCCTGGACGGGGAACAGCGTAACCGGGGCATCGAGTTCAGCCTGGATGGCGAGGTGACGGAGGGTCTGCGCCTGATCGGTGGCGCCACCATCAGCGAGGCGAAGTTCCGCAAGACGGCCAGCGGCGTGAATGAAGGCAATGACGCCATCGGCGTGCCGGATTATACCGCCAACGCCAATGTCGAATGGGACCTGCCCTTCCTGCCGGATGTCACCCTGACCGGCCGTGTCGTGCGCACGGGCGAGCAGAAGGTGAACGCAACCAACACGCTGGAAATCCCGGCCTGGACCCGCTTCGACCTGGGCGTGCGCTATGTCACGCTGTTGAACGAGCGGGCGATGACCCTGCGCTTCAATGTCGATAATGTCGCCAACAAGCGCTACTGGGCCTCGTCCTACGACGCTTTCAGCACCACGCTGCTGCAAGGCACACCGCGCACCTTCAAACTGTCGACCACCATCGACTTCTGATCGACGCCCGAGATGTAAGAAGTGCGGGCCTGGCGTTTTGTGGGACATGCAGCCCCGCAAAGCGCCAGGCCCAGGTAGCCGCTTGTCCCTTCCCTTCTCCCGGGGAAGGTTCAGACGGCGTCGCCGCGCGGGGGAGGTCCGGCGGCGGCCAGCGCCTCCGCCTCCTCATCGCTGAAGACACGGGAGCGGGTGAGGAAGCGCATCCCTTCGGGCGCTTCCAGGGAGAAGCCCGCCCCCCGACCAGGCACGGCATCGATGATCAGTTGCGTGTGCTGCCAATAGTCAAACTGCGCCGCCCCGATATAGACGGGGCAGCCTTTGATATGACCCAGCAGCACATCCTGCGCCCCCACCTTGAATTCCCCCGCCGGATAGCACATCGGTGCCGACCCGTCGCAGCAACCGCCGGACTGGTGGAACATCAACGCGCCATGCATTTCGATCAGCCGGTCGATCAAACCATCGGCTGCCGGTGTGGAAAGAACGCGGGGGACCATGGAGGAACCTTTGAGGATGGGGGCGCAATTTCCGGTATTCACGCTATGGCAACAGGCGCTGATTGATCCGTTCGCTCAACAATGCCTTCCCCGCGCAAGCGGGGGTCCAGGGGCCGCAAGAACCAGAACCTGCGGCCCTTTGCCCCTGGACCCCCGCTTGCGCGGGGGAAGCAGCGTAGGTGCTTGAGAAAAATCCGGACTTTTGCGTGAACGACGGCGCTAACCTTCCGTTGAGCTCTGGCAAGCCCCGCCGTCAGAAAAAGCCCAGCGCCTTCGGGCTGTAGCTGACCAGCAGGTTCTTGGTCTGCTGGTAATGGTCCAGCATCATCTTGTGGTTCTCCCGTCCGATGCCGGATTGCTTGTAGCCGCCAAAGGCGGCATGGGCCGGGTAGAGGTGGTAGCAGTTGGTCCAGACCCGACCGGCCTGGATATTACGCCCGAACCGGTAGGCGCGGGCACCGTCCCGGGTCCAGACCCCCGCGCCCAGCCCGTAGAGCGTGTCATTGGCGATGGAGAGCGCCTCCTCCTCGCCGCTGAATTTCGTCACCGCCAGGACGGGGCCGAAAATCTCCTCCTGGAAGACGCGCATCTTGTTATGGCCTTCCAGGATCGTGGGGGTGACATAGAAGCCGCTGGAAAGCTCACCCCCCAGATCGGCACGGCCACCGCCGGTCAGCACCTTGGCCCCCTCCCCCTTGCCGATATCGATATAGGAGAGGATTTTTTCCAACTGGTCATTGCTGGCCTGGGCACCAATCATCGTGGCCGGGTCAAGTGGGCTGCCCTGCTGGATCTTTTTCACCCGCGCGATGGCCTTTTCCATGAAACGGTCATAGATGCGCTCATCCACCAGGGCGCGGCTGGGACAGGTGCAGACCTCCCCCTGGTTCAGCCCGAACATGGCGAAACCTTCCAGCGCCTTGTCCAGGAAATCATCATCTTCCGCCATCACATCAGCGAAGAAGATGTTGGGGGATTTGCCGCCCAGTTCCAGCGTCACCGGGATCAGGTTTTCCGACGCGTACTGCATGATCAGCCGGCCGGTGGTGGTTTCCCCGGTAAAGGCGATCTTGGCGATACGCTTGTTGCTGGCCAGCGGCTTGCCCGCTTCCACGCCAAAGCCATTGACGACATTCAGTACGCCCGGCGGCAACAGGTCGCCGATAATGTCCATCAGCACCATGATGCCCATCGGCGTCTGTTCCGCCGGCTTCAGCACCACGCAATTGCCGGCTGCCAGGGCGGGCGCCAGCTTCCAGGCCGCCATCAGGATGGGGAAGTTCCAGGGGATGATCTGGCCGACCACGCCCAGCGGCTCATGGAAATGATAGGCGACAGTATCATGGTCGATCTCCGCCAAGCTGCCTTCCTGCGCGCGCGCGCAGGCAGCGAAATAGCGGAAATGGTCGATGGCGAGCGGGATGTCCGCCGCTGTCGTCTCCCGGATCGGTTTGCCATTATCGATGGTTTCCACCATCGCCAGCAGATCCAGCCGCTCTTCCATCCGGTCGGCAATACGGTTCAGGATCGTGGCGCGCTCGGCCACCGGGGTGCGGCCCCATTTCTCCCGCGCCTTGTGGGCAGCATCCAGCGCCAGTTCGATATCCTCGGCGGTGGAACGGGCGACCTTGCACACCACCCCGCCGGTGACGGGGGAGATATTATCAAAATAGCGGCCCTTCACCGGGCCGACCCATTCACCACCAATGAAATTGTCATAGGTGGCGCGGATGGCGATGCTGGATTTCAGCTTATCCAATGCCTGATGCAGCACGGCAATTCCTCCCATTGATCTTATGGGGTCATGCCTCTGGCACGACTGGCGCCAGAGCAACCCGTCTTGTGGGGGATAGCTTGGCCCTTGTTCGCGCACAGGTAAAGGACGCCTTAGGTCGTGGGTGTAACCCTTCCGGACGAGCGGCGCCCCCTAGACAGGGTCACTCCCCCGCCCGGCGTGGCGGGGGCAACAGGATCACATTATCCGGCGCTTCCAGCACCGGGGGGACCGGTTCCGTCTCATCCGCAAGCGCCGGAATATCGGCAACTGGCGGCGATACCGGGTCGGCGGCTGGGGCCGCGTTCATCTTCTCCCGCGCTTCGGCGATGGCGCTGATCTTAGCCTTCATCTCCACATTGGCATCCAGCGTGGCATGGAAGGCCGTGGCTCCCAGTTCCAGCAGATGGCAATGGGTCAGGGCCACAACGTCCGCGTTACGCCGCTGCCGGGTCAACAGCCCCATTTCCCCGAAGAAGTCGCCACGACCCAGGCGGATGCGCCGCTTATCCAGCAGGATTTCCACGGCCCCCGACGCAATGAAGAACATGCTGTCGGCCCGGGCGCCCTTGATGATCAGCTTCTCGCCCGGCGGGGCAAAGCGGGGCCGCAGCAGCTTGGCCATCTTGTCCAGTTCCGCCTCCGACAGGGTGGAGAACATGGGGAATTGCTGCAGCAGGGTGCGGCGGTCCAGGCGCAGATCCAGCTTGGGCCGGCGCATGGCCCCTTCCTGTTCCTCCTGCAAGCCCTGGCGCAGATTATGGAACAGTTCCGACCCGATCAGCCCGTCATCCAGCAGGGTGCGATATTCCATCTCCTCCAGCCGCAACGCATATTGGCGCAGGAAGCGCCGCTCCAAAGCTGCGGCATAGTCGGGATATTGCAGATGCTGGGCATCCAGTGCCCTGCTGGTCGCCTCGATCCGGTTATCCAGCATCTCCCGCAAGATGGCGGTCATGCGGGGCCCCAGCACGGGCAACAGCTTTGCGGTGGCGAAGCGGCGCAAATCCTCCAGCACAATCCGGCTGACCAGCAGCGTCTCAAACCGGTCGGCCAGCTTTTGCGCCAGCATGGATTCCAGTCGGAAGCGCCGGTGCAACGTCACCGACAATCGCAGCGATTTGTCAAATTCCAGCCAGGTACGGGCCGCCTTATTATATTCGCTGCGGCCCTGGCGTGCGGCTTCAACGATCTGGTCAGCCTGCTGGAGCATGGATTCCAGCACCTGGGGCGAGGCGGTCTTGCGGCGGAAATGTTCCAGCAGCACATCCCGCTCCCGGCCGGCCAGCGCTACCAGACCGATATTCAGCCGGTCGCGCTCGGCAATCCCTTCATCGGCGGTCTGGGCGGATGCGACCAGGGCGATACGATCCTCATAGGGGCGCATCGTGGCGGCCAGCGTCTCGTCCGACAGGTGGTAATCCTGGGCGCGGCTCACCACCTCGTCCCGGACGGAAACAAGGGAGATGGCCAGCACCCGGTTGCGCAGCGCAATATCCACCGGGCTGAGCTGGTCCAGCTTCAAAAGCCGCATGACGGGACGCAGCGTCGTGCCATTCACCAATAGCGTGAACAGCACATAACCGGTAGCCAGGATGGCGATGAAACGCTGGATTTCCGGCGCCACCGCGCGGTTTTCCGTAATGGACAAGGCCAGCGCCAGGGTGACCGCACCACGCAAGCCCCCCCAGAGGATCACCATCTTATAAGGTGTGGAGATGCGCTGGCCGATCCGCAGCAGGGACAGGAAGGGCAGCAGGCCGAACAGAACGGCCGCGCGCGCGACCAGACAGGCCACCACAACGACCAGCACCAGACCGATATCGGACAGATTGATCCCGGTCACCAGCTTGGGCACCAGCATGGCCGCCAGGATGAAGATCAGCGAACTGGCCCAGAAGCCAAGCTGCTCCCATACCTCTTCCAGGAAGCGCCAGTTTTCCGGCGAAACACGGGACCGGGCCAGCGAGCCCATGACCAGACCGCCCGCCACCACAGCCACCACCCCCGATACGGCAAGATAACGTTCGCAGAGGACGAAAGTGATGTAGGGCAAGGCCAGGGTCAGCGTCACCTCCGCCGCGCGCAGATCACGCACCAGCGGCAGAAGGCTGACAAACAGGCGGGCAATGACGGCGCCGGCCAGGATGCCGCCGCCAAAACTGCGCACGAATCCCAGAAGGGTGGAGCCCAGAGCAGGGTCGCGTTCCGACGTGACGAACGCCATCAGGGCCGCAAACATGGCGATGGCGGTCGCGTCATTCAGCAGGCTTTCGCCTTCCACCAGCCGGGACAATCGGGGCGGGGCCCCCAGGTCACGGAAGATAGCGACCACGGCTGCCGGGTCCGTGGTGGCGACAATTGCCCCCAGCATCAGGCAGGCTGCCAGCGGCACGCTGACAAAAGGCTCCAGCGCCAGCCCGACCACAGCCGTTGTGACCACAACCGCCACCACGGCCATCACCAGGATCGGCGCGGCATCATCGCGCAATCGGCGCACATCCAGCGTCATGGATGCCTGAAACAACAGGATGGGCAGGAAACCGAAGATGAAAAGCTGCGACGTGATGGGGAAATCGAGAATAAGCTCAGCCGGATAATTGAACAGGTCCGTGATGTTGGTATTCAGCAGGAAGGACGAAACGCCACCGATCAGAATGCCAACCAGGGCCAGGATCACCGTCTGTGAAAGGCGCAGCCACCGCGCAACCGGCTGTACCAGACTGATGACGGCCAGCAAAAAGGCCAAAATCACCAGAATGGACGGTAAATCCGACATCGAAGTTCCTATCCCCTTTTATGCGGCTGCTTTCCTTAACGCTTGGCATCCGCTTTTCGTCGCGCTGTTCATGATAAAGATATCAGGTTGCATCCAGGTGCATTTAAGGCAAAGCAGGCGCGAAAGGTGACATAAAGGTGGTGGCACCATCGGTCAGGCGGGTTTTGGCTTGCGGAAATGAGAATGATTATTAATACTAATCCCTCCATTAAGCCCTGGATATCGCGATGACCACACACCCAGATCCGGCCACCCTGCCCTTCATGCTCACCGCCATGGGCTCGTTGCTGGGGCTGGCGCTGGTTGCCTTTCTTTCCTCCCCTGGCCTGTGATCTTAACAAGATCAATCTGGCCTAATTGCGCTGGATCAAGGCCCCAGTCCCCAAGGCATGGTTCATTCCCGGCACGTTTCCCAATGGAGAGGAGTGCCAGCCATGCTGCCGCAGAAGATGAAGGCCGCTGTCGTCCATGCCTATGGCAAGCCGCTGTCGCTGGAAGAGGTAACGCTGCCCCGTCCTGGTCGTGGCCAGATCCTGGTGAAGATTGCCGCGTCCGGCGTCTGCCATACCGATCTGCACGCGGCCGATGGTGACTGGCCGGTGAAGCCGCCGCTGCCTTTCATTCCCGGCCATGAAGGGGTGGGTACCGTCGCAGCGGTCGGCGAAGGTGTGACCCAGGTGCGCGAAGGCGACCGGGTGGGCGTGCCCTGGCTCTATACCGCCTGCGGTCACTGCGAACATTGCATGACGGGCTGGGAAACGCTGTGCGAATCCCAGCAGAATACCGGTTACTCGGTCAATGGTGGTTATGCAGAATATGTGCTGGCCGATCCGAACTTTGTCGGCCATCTGCCCAAGGATGTTTCCTTCACCGACATCGCGCCGATCCTGTGCGCCGGCGTCACGGTCTATAAGGGGTTGAAGGAAACAGAAGCCCGGCCCGGCCAGTGGGTGGCCATCAGCGGTATTGGCGGGTTGGGCCATGTGGCCGTGCAATATGCCAAGGCCATGGGGCTGCATGTCGCCGCCATTGATGTTGCCGACAGCAAGCTGGATCTCGCCCGCAGCCTGGGGGCCGACCTGACCATCAATGCCACCCAGGTGAACCCGGTGGAAGAAATCCGCCGCACCATCGGCGGCGCCCATGGCGTGCTGGTCACGGCCGTCAGCCAATCCGCTTTCGGTCAAGCCATCGGCATGGCGCGGCGCCATGGCACGGTGTCGCTGGTTGGCCTGCCGCCGGGCAATTTCCCGGTGCCGATCTTCGACGTGGTGCTGAACCGTATCACCATCCGCGGCTCCATCGTCGGCACCCGCGCCGATCTGGCGGAAGCCCTGATGTTTGCCGGCGAAGGCAAGGTTAAGGCCACGGTCGCCGTTGAAGGTCTGGACGATATCAACGGCGTGCTGAACCGCCTGCGCGAGGGACAGATCGACGGGCGCGTGGTGGTAACGCCCTGACACCTGCTTTTAATTAACTCTTAGAAAAGGCGGACAGCGTCAGCGCTATCCGCCTTTTTTGTTATCAACAAATATAGATCACTCAATAAAAGCAGTTTTGTTGTCGAAATATCCTTTTTGGTTAATTATTTTGATAAATGCAAGCAGCAGGTATGCCCCATAGGAAGGCGGCAGCGCCGGAACCCTTGAAAAATATTCATTGCAGAGAATATTCAATGGAGGGAATATGTCGGTCCAATCGAAGGAATTCCGCCTGAGGGCGTTTTTGCAGCGATTGGACGAAGCGCCAGCCGTAAGCACCGATCATGCGGCGCTTACACTGATCGCAGAGACATTGAACGCGGTGGAGGATGTGCATTCAGGGCTGCCTTATCATCCGGATATGTGGCCCGCTGACGGCAGAATGTATCCACCGCAACCCGACAGTGAGCGGAAGAGTAACCGGGAAGGCTATCGCCTTTTCCGGAACCGTGGACATTACACCTATGTCGGCCTTGATGGGTCGATTGAGATACAGGACCTGAGCCGACGCTGCGTCTTTTATAAGCGCGGCGGGTCAGGCGCCTGAGGAGAGAGTGGCAATGAAGGTTCCTGAACAGGTGGCCCGTCTCCGGGACGGGGTTCTGCATGCGTGCCCGGATGCGATGATCAGCCTGGACGCACCGCTGAACCCCGACGGGGAATGGTGGGTCGATATCCGCGATGCCAGCCATGAACCGGAACGGCTGATCACACTGGTCTGGCGACCGGATCGGGGATTTGGCCTTTTCACCCAGGGCGATGGCTATGGCGACCAGCCCAATGAACTCTATCGCAGCGCCGACCGCGCCATTGCCCGCATCGGACAACTTCTGACAATCGTGCCTGCCGGGGATGCAGCGCTGCGCCCGATGTATCTTGATGAATTGCGCAATCTGGTTGGTATTTCACAGGTTGCCCTGGCATCCAGCCTGAGCGTGCAGCAAAGCGCTGTGTCGAGGACCGAACAGCGTAGCGACGTGAAACTCAGCACCCTGGCGGATTATGTCAGCGCCATGGGCGGCCAGTTGGAGGTGAAAGTCCGGTTCGATGATTTCGAGGCCACTATCGTTCCGGTCCGGGAAAAGGGTGCTGCATGAGCATGATCGCCCTGAACCTTGTCGTCCTGCGGGCGCGGGAGCCGGAACGGCTGGCCCATTTCTATGCCGGTCTGGGACTGCGGTTTGAAGAAGAACAACATGGCGCCGGCCCCCGCCATCATGCCTGCGACCTGGGCGGTGCCGTGCTGGAGATTTATCCGCTGGAAGAGGACGCAGACACCACCACAGGCACCCGGATCGGCTTTACCGTCGACCATGTCGAGGATGTCGTCCGGCAGGTGGAGACCACCGCCATACTGACACCGCCGCGGGTGACACGGTGGGGTAAACGCGCCGTATTACTGGACCCGGAAGGGCACAGGGTTGAACTGGTGGAACGGGCCTGCTGACCCGACTATCACCCTACTGGCTGCGGGCCAGCATGGCGCGGAATTGCGGCAATGCCACGGCCAGGAAGGCCGCACCCAGGCCTGACAGGATCAGCATCTGCGGCCAGACGGCCGACAGGCCGGCACCCCGATAAAGGATGGCCTGGGCCAGTTGGACAAAGTGCATGGTGGGGGAGACCTGGATCAGCCATCGCAGCACCTGCGGCATGCTTTCCAGCGGCGATGTCGCGCCCGACAGCATGTTCAACACCAGGAAAACGGGGATGGCCACCAGGGAAAACTGCGCCATGGAGCGCGTCACCGTAGCCAGCAGGATGGCCATGGAGGTGACGGCGAACAGGTAAAGCGCCACCCCGGCCAGGAACAGCAGGATCGACCCCTCAATCGGCACCCCCAGCCAGAGCTGGACGACGAACAGAAGCGACAGGCCCGTCGCCACCAGGATCACCAGGCCATTGGCCCAGATTTTCGCCGCCGCAATCTCCGACGCGCCTACCGGCATCACCAGCAGATGCTCAATCGTGCCATGTTCGCGCTCCCGGATCACCGCCGCGCCCACCAGCAGCAGGGCCAGGATGGTGATGTACTGGATCACCGCCATCACCGACTGGAACCACATGCCTTCAAGGTTGGGGTTGAAATAGGTCCGGGTCACCAGTTTCACCGGTGTCGCGTCCACGGCCTGGGGGTTCAGCGCCGCCACCACCTCCTGGTTGATGATGGCCTGGATATAGGCAGAGCCGAGCCCGGCCATGGTCATGGCCGTGGCATCAATATTCAACTGGATGGTCGGCTGGTGGCCCCGGCGCAGGTCGGCCTCCAGATCGGGCGGCAGGTCCAGCACGAAGGCATATGTGCCCTCATCCATGGCGGGATCAACCTGTGCCCGATCGATCAGGTCCGGGCGGGCGAAATAGGGCGGCAGCAGCGCATCCCGGATGCGATGGGACAGGGCGGACCTGTCAGCATCGACAATGGCAACACGGGCATAGGACACATCGGTCTTCACCCCCGTCGCTACCGTATAGACGGACACGGTGAAGCAATAGACGATGAAGACCATCAGCACCTTATCCGCCAGGACGGATGCCAGTTCCTTGATCCCCAGATGAAAGACGGCGGCAAGCCAGCGACGCATCTCACTTCTCCTGCTTGCGGAGCAGCAGCGAGGCCGCAATCATGAAGACCAGAGCGAACAGACCCAGCAGAATGAACTGAAGGTGGAAGGCGCCGAAATCCCGCGCCTTGGCGAAGGTGCCCAGGCTGATGCTCTGGAACCAGAGCGAGGGGAACCCATGACCCAGGATCGCCGCGCCCCCTTCCAGCGCCGCCGCCGGATAGAGAAACCCTGAAAAATTCACCGCCGGCACGGTGCAGACAATGGCGGTGACAATGATCGCAGCCACCTGTGTGCGTACGAAGGTGGATACCAGCAGCCCCAACCCTGTTGCCGCCATCACATAAAGCAGGGCACCCAGAAGCAGGGCCGCCAGCGACCCGTTCACCGTCACCCCGAACAGGAAGGCGGCGACCGTGATCAGTGACAGGAAACTGGTAAAGCCGACCAGCACATAGGGCATCTGCTTGCCCAACAGAAATTCCGACACCGATCCGGGAGAGGCGTAGAGATTGCTGATGGAGCCGATCTCCCGCTCCCGCACCACGCCGATGGCCGTCAGCATGGCCGGGATCAGCATCATCACCACCATGATGACACCGGGCAGGATGGCGTGGGTACTCTCAAACGACTGGTTATAGCGGAAGCGCGGCTCAATCAGCGGCAAGGCGGATACGCTCTCCGGCCGGGTGGAGCGGCGGGCCAGATCCTGGACATAGCGCTGGGCGATGCCCTGGACATATCCGCGCGCCGTTTCCGCCCGGAAGGGCATGGCTCCATCCAGATAGACGGCCAGTTCCGGCTGGTATCCCCGCAAAAGGTCGCGTCCGAAGGAAGGCGGGATAGCAACGACAAGGCGCAGCTCACCGTTGCGCAGCCGGCGTTCAATATCGGCATCGCTGAAAATCGGCGCCTTTTCCTGGAAATAGCGGGAGCCGGACAGGTTCTCCACCAATTGCCGGCTTTCCAGGCTCTGGTCGCGGTCATAGACGGCATAGGGCAGGTTCTCAACATCAAAGGTGATGCCGAAACCGAAGGTCAGCAGCAGGATCAGCGGGCCCAACAGGGCAAAGGCCAGCCGCACCCGGTCGCGCAGCACCTCCATCAATTCCCGCCGGGCGAAGGCCCAGATGCGACCGAAGCTCTGCGCCAGCCCCTGGCGCTCCTCCTGCCCTCCATCGACTTCCAGCGGCGGGGGGGCAGTGCTGGCCTCGCTGGGCGATGCCTCTTCCAGATAGGCGATGAAGGCATCTTCCAGCGTGCCTTCCCCTTTTGCCGCGCGCAGTTCAGCCGGGGTCCCAACGGCCAGGACGCGGCCCGCATGCATCAGGGAGATACGGTCGCAGCGCTCCGCCTCGTTCATGAAATGGGTGGAAACAAAGATCGTCACGCCATCGCGTCGCGACAGGTCGGCCAGATGGTGCCAGAACAGGTCCCGCGCCACCGGATCGACGCCGGATGTCGGCTCGTCCAGGATCAGCACATCCGGCTTATGCAGGCAGGCGGCCGCCAGTTGCAGGCGCTGGCGGATACCCAGCGGCAGATCGGCGGGCAGGGCTTCCGGCACATCCGCCAGACCGAACTGGTCCAGCGCCTGATCGACACGGGCATTACGCTCCCCGCGCGGCACCCGGTAGAGCCTTGCATGCAGCATCAGGTTGGCCCGGACGCTCAGTTCCTCATACAGCGAGAAGCCCTGCGACATGTAGCCGACGCGCAGCTTTGTCTCCATATCGGCCTTGCCGATGGGGCGGCCCAGCAGGCTGGCCGTGCCCTCGCTGGCCGGCAGCAGCCCGGTCAACATCTTCATCGTCGTCGTCTTGCCGCAGCCATTGGACCCGAGGAAGCCGAAAATCTCCCCCCGCCCAATGCGGAAGCTGACATTATCCACGGCGGTGAAGGCGCCGAAACGACGGGTCAGCCCTTCGGCAACGATGGCATCCGGCCCCGCATGGTCCACGCGCGGCGGCATGACCAGCGTTTCCACCTCGCCACCGGCGGCCAGTTTGGCGAAGGCCTCCTCCGGCGTGGCGGCCCCGGCCTTCTCCAGCACGTCGCGGATCGGGCCCGCCGCCAGCACCCGCCCGCCATCCACCAGCACCAGATACTGGAAGCGGGCGGCTTCTTCCATATAGGCGGTGGCAACGATGACACTCATGCCCGGCCGCTCAGCCTGGATCGTGTCGATCAAACCCCAGAATTGCCGGCGCGACAGGGGGTCCACGCCCGTTGTCGGCTCGTCCAGGATCAGCAGGTCAGGATCATGGATCAGCGAACAGCAGAGCGATAATTTCTGCTTCATGCCGCCCGACAATTTGCCGGCGGGCCGGTCGGGGAACGGGTGCAGGCCCGTGGCATGCAACAACCGGTCGATCCGGGCCCGGCGTTCCGCCGCCGACTGGCCGAACAGCCGACCGAAAAAGTCGATATTCTCCGCCACCGACAAGGTGGGGTAGAGGTTGCGGCCCAGCCCCTGGGGCATATAGGCGATGCGGTGGGAAGCGCGGTCGCGATGGGCGGCGTCGCGCATATCACCGCCCAACACACCGACCTGCCCCTGCTGCACCTGCCGCACCCCGGCAATCAGCCCCAGCAGGGTGGATTTGCCCACCCCGTCCGGGCCGATCACCGCCACCGTTGCCCCGGCGGGAATGGTCAGGTCGACATCAGTCAGCGCCAGCTTGTCGCCATAGCGATGGGACAATCCTGCCAGGGTGACGGCGGGTTCAGCCATGATCCGGCCGCCTTATTTCGTCGCCTCGCCCGGCTTGGGCGGCAGCCGCACGGCCAGCCGCTCCGGCCATGAAGCCCCCTCCCCCGTCAGCACATAGCCCTGGCCGGTCAGTCCAGCGCGGACATACTCGCGATAGGTTTCCAGCAATTGCGGATCAACCGACAGCTTGACCCGGTACATCAGCTTTTCCCGCTCATCCGATGTTTCCACCGTCTTGGGCGTGAACTGGGCCTCCGCCGCCACGAAGCTGACGCGGGCCGGGATGACATAGGTGGGGGCGGCATCCAGCACGATCCGCGCTTCCGACCCATGGGCCACACGGCCGGCCTGGGATGTCGGCAGGAAGATGGTCATATAGACATCGCTGAGGTCCAGCAGGGTCACGACGCGACCACCTGCGCCCAGCACTTCCCCGGAATGGGCCAGCTTATATTCGATCCGACCGGCGACCGGGGAATAGAGCACCATTTCCTTCAGGTTGGCCTCAATCTGCGCCACCTGGGCCTGGGCGGCCTCCACAGCCGCCTCGGCATCACCGACGGCAGCCTGCGCCGCATCCATCGTCGCGCGGTTCACATCATTCTGTGCCTTGCGCCGATCCACCTCCATGGCCGGGGCGGCAGAGGTGCGGGCCAGTTCCTGCACCCGGCGCAGTTCGATCCCTGACAGGCGATATTCCGCCTGACGGACGGCAACCTCGGCCTGGGTCTGGGCCACCCCCTGTTCGGCACGGCGGACAGAGGCCTTGGCCGCGGCAAGCTGGGCCCGCAATTCCGTCTCATCCATGGTGGCAATGATGGCACCGGCCGCCACAGCATCGCCTTCCCGGACCTTCACCTCCGCCAGCCTGCCGGGAAGCTTGGTGGCAATGTCGAACCGTTCAACCTCCATCCTTCCATTGGCGGTGGCCAGCCCGGCCGGCAATTGTCCGGCGCGGCTGTTCTGCCAATAAAGGAATCCGGCACCACCTAAGGCGGCCAGGGCGATGACGACAAGAACAGGTGCGGCGCGCATGCCGTTACTCCAGGTGACAGCAACAGGCGAAAACAGTTTCCTGATTTAAGGAAACCGGCCTCATGACGCATTGCGACAAATCAATAAGACGATGATCTCCGGAAGGTTCAATTGCAACAGACCCGCAGGGCCACCGTTCCAGAGAGAGGGAAGAAATCAATTTCCTGCCGGTAGGGCAGCCTCCGCAAACAGCCAGTCGCGGAAGGCAACCAGGGGGCCGTAATGGTCCCGATCACGGGGATAGACCAGATGATAGCCGCCCTGGCCCTGCATCCCGCCGCCGGGCAGCAGCACCAGTTCCCCTGATGCGATTTCATCCCGTATCAGGATGCCGGGAACCAGGGCACAACCAAGCCCCGCCACCGCCGCCCGGATCACCAGCAGGAATTGCTCGAACACCAGAACCGGCTGGTCATTGCCCCGCATCAACCCTTGAACGGCGAACCAATGGTCCCAGCTTGCCGCCCGCGTCTCCTGTTGCAGCAGGGTGGTTCGCCGCAGATCGACCGGGGCGGCCAACCCGATATCACGCACCAAAGCGGGGGCCGCCACGGGCAGCAATTCCTCCCCCATGAAGCGATGGCTGACCAGGCCGGCATCGGCCGGTGGTGCCGTCATGATGGCGGCATCAATCCCTTCCGCCCGCAGATCGAACGGCCGCACACGGGTGGAGAAGTTGACGCTGATATCCCGGTGGCGGGCGAAGAACCCGCCCATGCGCGGGATCAGCCAGCGCGCGCCGAAGGTGGGCAGGATCGCCAGATCCAGCGTGCCGCCACCGGTGCCAAACGCGATGGTCTGCGCCGTGGCTTGAGCCAGCCGGGCCAGGGTGTCGCGCGCCTGCTCCGCCAGGAACCGCCCGGCTGGCGTCAGCGACACCCGCTGGCGCACCCGTTCGAACAGGATCACGCCCAACTGGCCCTCAAGCTGCGCCACCTGCCGGCTGACCGCCCCTTGCGTCAGCGATAATTCATGCGCCGCCGCCGTGAAACTGCCCAGCCGGGCCGCCGCCTCGAAAGCCACCAGGGCGGACGTGCTTGGGATAAGGCGGCGGGCAAACATCAGGAACGATCCTTTGATGCAAAATCGGAAGGACATTACCATGAGATTCATGGATCACCGCCCATAGTTGATGAATTTTAATCATCAACTTGGTGACCAATCCTGGTTTGCCCCCGGCGCTGTTCCGGCGTACCGATAGGCAGTATTAAATTCCAAATATCGAGGAAACTATGGCCGGCGATCTGGGCACCTTCCACTGGGACGACGCTTTCCTGCTTGATGATCAGTTGAGCGAAGAGGAGCGGATGATCCGCGACAGTGCCCATGCCTATGCCCAGGAAAATCTCGCCCCGCGCGTGCGCGAAGCCTTCGCCAAGGAACATACCGATCCCGCCATTTTCAAGGAGATGGGTGACCTGGGCCTGCTGGGCATCACCATCCCGGAGGAATATGGCGGGGCCGGTGTCGGCTACGTCGCCTATGGGCTGGTAGCGCGCGAGGTGGAGCGTGTGGATAGCGGCTATCGCTCGATGATGAGCGTGCAATCCTCGCTGGTCATGCATCCGATCCATGCCTATGGCAGCGAGGAGCAGCGCCGCAAGTACCTGCCCAAGCTGGCATCGGGCGACTGGATCGGCTGTTTCGGCCTGACCGAGCCGGATGCCGGCTCCGACCCCGCCGGCATGCGCACCCGCGCGGAGAAGATCGACGGCGGCTACCGGCTGACCGGCGCCAAGATGTGGATCACCAATTCCCCCATCGCGGACGTGTTCGTCGTCTGGGCCAAGTCCGATGCCCATGGGGGCGCCATCCGCGGCTTTGTGCTGGAAAAGGGGATGAAGGGCCTGTCAGCGCCGAAGATCGAGGGCAAACTGTCCCTGCGCGCCTCCGTGACGGGTGAAATCGTCATGGACGGGGTGGAGGTGCCGGACGATGCGCTGCTGCCCAACGTGTCCGGCTTGAAAGGGCCGTTCGGCTGCCTGAACCGGGCGCGTTACGGCATTTCCTGGGGGGCCATGGGGGCGGCAGAAGCCTGCTTCCACGCCGCCCGCGCCTATACGCTGGACCGCAAACAGTTCAACCGCCCGCTGGCCCAGACCCAGTTGGTACAGAAGAAGCTGGCCGACATGATGACCGAGATCAGCCTCGGCCTGCAGGCCAGCCTGCGGGTCGGCCGCCTGTTCGAGGCGGGCAAGCTGGCGCCGGAGATGATCTCCATCGTCAAGCGCAACAATTGCGGCAAGGCGCTGGATATTGCCCGCGCTGCCCGCGACATGCATGGCGGCAACGGTATCTCCGATGAATATGTGGTGATGCGCCACATGATGAACCTGGAAACGGTGAACACTTATGAAGGCACCCATGATGTCCATGCCCTGATCCTGGGCCGGGCCATCACCGGCCTGCAGGCGTTTTTCTGAGGCGGCCCCCAACCATGACCGCTGCATTGAACGGTATCCGCGTCCTGGACCTGTCCCGCATCCTGGCCGGCCCCTGGGCGACCCAGATGCTGGGCGATTTCGGGGCGGAGATCATCAAGATCGAAAGGCCGGGCGAGGGCGATGATACCCGCCGCTGGGGGCCGCCCTTCGTGGATGGACCGGACAGCCCATCCGCCTATTTCCTGACCGCGAACCGCAATAAGAAATCCGTCTGCATCGACTTCACCACGGCCGAAGGCCAGCAACTGATCCGCGATCTGGCCGCCAAATCAGATGTGCTGGTGGAAAATTACAAGGTTGGCGGCCTGAAAAAATACGGGCTGGATTATGACAGCCTGAAAGCCATCAACCCCCGCCTGATCTATTGCTCCATCACCGGCTTTGGCCAGGATGGGCCTTATGCCCAGCGCCTGGGCTATGATTTCCTGATCCAGGGGATGAGCGGGCTGATGAGCGTGACCGGTCCCCCCGATGGTGGACCGCATAAGGCCGGTGTGGCGCTGGCTGACATCATCACGGGGCTTTACGCCGGTAACGCCATCCTGGCCGCATTGCATCACCGCGACCAGACCGGCGAGGGGCAGCAAATCGACGTCGCCTTGCTGGACTGCATGGTGGCCGCCATGGCCAACCAGTCCTTGAACCGTCTCGTCTCGGGCCGTGACCCTGGCCGGCTGGGCAATGCCCACCCCTCCATCGTGCCCTATGACACCTTCCCCACAGCGGATGGCTATATCAATCTGGCGGTAGGCAATGACCGGCAGTTTGAGAGGCTGTGCGTCGTGCTGGATGTGCCGGACCTGGCCGGTGACGACCGGTTCGCCACGAACAGGGCGCGTGTTGCCAACCGGGTGGAACTGACAGCGCGGCTGACCGCCTGCCTGCAATTAGCCCCCACCACGCACTGGCTGGACAGGTTGGAGGCGGCCGATGTGCCCGCCGGCCCGATCAACAGCCTGGGCCAGACCTTCGATGATCCACAGGTCCGCCATCGCGGCATGGCACTCTCCATGCCACACCCCGTGCAGGGCACCGTACCGGGTGTCGCCAGCCCAATTAAATTTTCTCAATCGCCCGTGGTCGATAGCACGGCACCGCCGGCATTGGGCGAACAGACAGCGGCTTTGCTGGGCGACCTGCTCGGGCTTTGTCCCGATGCTCTTACCGCGTTAAGAGAAAAAGCAATTATCGGCTGATCAAAACGATTTTTCGCTGACGACCAAGGCCGGCACGAATGTGACCGGCCTTTTTCTATTCTGCCGCCGGATCGGCGGACGCGCTTTCCAGAGCGATCAGGTCCATGCGCGTCTGGCGCAGGATGTTGGCATATAACTGGGCAATCAGACGTGCCCTGGTCAGGGGATCCGCCTGACCAATCCGCTGCTCCCGTTCTACCGTATTAATCATTGCCGCAAGCAAAAGCGGGTCGATTTCCACCATTTGGTTGCCAGGCGCCCTCTCGGTCGTCTGTTCCAACAGCGGCTCTCCCTCCCCCAGCAACAGCCAGTTGGTATTTACCCCCAGCTTGGCCAGTGCAACAAGCCACTCGATCTTCGGTGGACCACCCTCTGATTCGTAAGCGTTATATGTCGATGCAGGAACTCCCAGCTTTTCCGCCATTTGCGACCGCCTGGCAAATCCCAGTCGGCGCCTGATTTCCTGCAAGCGTTGCGCGACAGGTCTCATTGAAAGGCCCCGTTGGACGGCTTTTCGTGGCAAATCTCCGTGAGCAAAGCCGAAAAATCGCGATAAGTGATTTTTCCATCTCGTTTTTCGTTGAGAGTCGAGTTTTCGTTTTGTAGGATGAGTGCCATGGCATGGATCTTCAACACAGGGAATGAGACGATTTCTGCCGGATGGCAGGGTGATACAAAGACACGGCGATTTTCAGGGGCGCTGCTTATTGGGCAGAAGCCGCTATTGTCTTCATTACGGATCGGCTCTGTCGGCGCAGCGCTTGAGTGGCGCTGTGGCGACATATTATGGCGTGCGTTTCATCAATGCTGCCCTATCACGTAGCGAAACAAGAATAGCACTGGTCTGATTATCCCTGATTTGCCGGCACCTGTCCGACTCTAACTGTGCCCCCCTGGAAAGCAACGCAAACGGCAGTGTGCGTCAGCCGGGGAAGGTCGTAACAACACCAACATCCAGAAGGATGCGCAGGTGCGGCCTATGCCAGCGGGGCTGGCGGGTTCCATCCGCCAGCGCAATCCTTGGTCGGTTCTGGTCTGGGGAGGCCGGGGTCGATCGCATCGCTCTGGAATGGGGGACCACGACCAATGCTCGATAATATCCGAATCGGTACGAAGGTAACGGCTGTCATGCTGTTCCTCGCCATCGTCTCCGGGATCATAACGGTGACCGCGATCAGCGGTTTCAACGAGATCACACACGCGGCCAATACCATCAATACAACAGCAACGGAAATTCGCATCGCCGCCCGAATTCGCCGGCAGATCGTTGACCTGAACGTACAAGAACTGAAACTCGCTGCCGATCCGGCCAACCTAGCAGGGGCCCAACAGCAAATCCCGCTGATCCAGGCCGCCCTGCAAAAGGATCTGGCAGCCATCCGCCAGACCGCCGACGAACAGCAGCGCGCCATGCTGGACCGTATCTTGGGCCGCATCGCCAATTATCAGCAGGAAGTGGACGAGACTGTGGCAACGGCCGGCAAAGCCGGCACTGTCGTGGTCGCCCAGGCTCAACGGGACATCTACTCTGCCGTGCAGCAGAGCGAGAAGGTTCTGAAGCCGCTGACTGACGATGTGCAGCAATATCTTGAATATACCGACCGCAAGGGCGACCAGCTTTCCCGTTATGCGGAAGATACCTCGGCCAGCGCCAAGCTGACGATGCTGCTGGTTGCGATCATCGGCGTTGCGGTGGGCATCGCTATTGGCATGCTGGTCGCCCGCCTGGGCATCACCAAGCCGCTGGACGCCATCGTCGCCTGCCTGCGCCGTCTGGCGGAAGGCGACAACAAGGTGGAGGTCTTCGGCACCCATCGCAAGGACGAGATCGGGTCCATCGCCGCCACCATGCTGGTCTTCAAGGAAAATGCCCTGGAGCGTGAGCGGCTGGAAGCCCAACAGCGCCAGGAGCAGATCGCCAAGGAAGAGCGCGCCACCCGGATGGAGGGCATGGTCCATCGTTTCGATGCCGATATGGCGGAGACATTGCAGGTGCTGACCAGCTCCGCCACGGAACTGGAAGCCACAGCCCAGAGCCTGTCCGCTTCGTCCGAGCAGGTCTCCCAGCAATCCGGTGTCGTCGCCAGTGCTACGGGGCAGGCAGCCGCCAATGTGCAGACGGTCGCCGCTGCAACGGAGGAGATGACAAGCTCCATCCAGGAAGTCGCCCGGCAGATGACGGAGGCCCGCAATGTCGCGCGCGTCGCCTCTGATGAGGCTGAACAGGCGCAGCAGCGCATCCATGGGCTGAACGAGGCGGGGCAGCGCATCAATGATGTGATCGCCCTGATCGAAAGCATCGCCGGTCAGACCAACCTGCTGGCGCTCAACGCCACGATTGAGGCGGCCCGCGCCGGAGAGGCCGGCAAGGGCTTCGCGGTCGTGGCATCGGAAGTGAAGGCCCTGGCCAACCAGACCGCCCGCGCCACAGACGATATCCGCAGCCAGATCGGCCTGATGCGTGACAGCATCGAGGATACGGTGGCGGTTATCGGCCGCATCTCCAAGGTGATCTACCAGTTGAACGAAGTTTCCGCTTCGGTCGCCAGCACGGTGGAGGAACAGACCGCCGCCACGTCGGAAATCAGCCGCAACGCGGCAGAAGCCGCAACCGGCACGCAGGAAGTGTCGCGTACCATCACCGGCGTCCAGGGCGCAGCCGAAAGCTCCGCCGCCGGATCGGTGCAGGTGCTGAGTTCCTCCCGCGAACTGGCACGACGGGCCAGCCTGCTGCGCCAGTCGGTCGAAACCTTCATCACCGGCGTCAAGGCAGCCTAGCGGGATATGGAAGAGAGCGACAGGAAGGATAGCCGTCTGGCGGAACGTAAAAAAATTTCGCCAGAACGGCAACGCCAACTGGAAATCTCACAAAGGCTGGCGCGGCTGGCCTGGTTCGATTGTGCAGACGGCGCCACCCGTCGCGCCCTGGCGGCCGACGGGGTCCGCCGGAAAGCGCCTGCCCCATCGGACCCCGACGCCGAGTGACGATAAATCCCCTGCCGGTTGCGACGATACGTGACCGGTGGGGGACTTGTTCCCCCGGCCTGACCGGCATATGGTTGGGCATGGTTCGTCGATCCCGCCATGCCCGCGCCGCCATGCCGGTGCGGATGATCCTGTTGGTCCTGTCGCTTCTGGCGCTGGCGGTCATGCCGGTGCGCGCGGCTTCCATCACCTGGCTGCATCAACAGCCTGTGCGGGTCGCTGTCATGGACCCCGATATGGCATTTACGGCGCAGACCGCAGCAGGGGAATGCCCGCTGCATGCCGCCCTGCATGATGCGCCATCCGATCAAAAGGGGGGCGACCACGATCATGACAATCGTGGCGCTACCCCCATGGCCAAAGGCGCCGGCGCCTGCTGTGTGGCTTGGTGCGTCAGCCCGGCCTTGCCTGTGAGTTTGGCCCCCCTCCGCTTCCCGCCCCCATCCGGTTTCCTGCTGCCCGCTGGCCTGCCCGGTCCAGATGGGCGCCAGGATAGCCCCCCTCTCCGTCCGCCGCGGGCGTGAGGTGTATCGCTGCCCCCTGTGCCCACCCGCACCGGCAGCCTGTCACCCGCCCCCCTGATAAAGCGACCGACGGAGTTATTCCCATGTCCCTCTTCACCCGTGGCCTGACGGCGGCGATGCTGCTTGCCTTTGCCCCCACCGCGCAGGCACAGCACCACGACCATGCCAACCATCACAGCCCGGCAGACGCCACCGCTGCTGGCCAGCCTGGAAAAGCCGATACGGCCACCCGCACCCTTGATGTGACCCTGGGCGAGCATTTCATTGATCCTGGCACCATCCGGGTGGCACCGGGGGAAACCGTGCGTTTCCGCGTCACCAATAAGGGCGAGTTCCTGCACAGCTTCGTCATTGCCGATACCAAGACCCATGGGGACCGGCAGGCGATGATGGGCATGATGCTGGACCATGGCATGATCACCGAGACGGCGGTCAATCCAGACCAGATGAAAATGGACCATGGCGATGGCCATGGCATGAACCATGACCATCATGACCTGCTGCTGGTGGCGCCGGGTAAGAGCGCGGAACTGGTCTGGACCTTCCCCCAGGGTGGGGACATCGTGATTGCCTGCGACATGCCGGGCCATTACGAAGCCGGAATGGCTGCCAGCCTGACCATCACGCGCTGACGGGAAGCCATTATGACAATGGGAACCGAAGGGCTGTCGCGCCGCGACGCCCTGCGGCTGGCCGCTGCCGCCGGCATGGCGGGCGTGGTCAGCCTTTATCCCGGTCGCCGCTCCTTCGCGTCGGCCGATCATGAAACCAGCCTGCTGGTGGAGGAAACATCCATCACCATTGATGGCGACCGTTTTGGTGCCATCGCCATGGGCGGCTCCGTCCCCGCCCCCACCCTGCGCTGGCGCGAAGGTCAGGAAGTGGTGGTGCAGGTGACGAACCGGCTGCGGGAGCCGACTTCCATCCACTGGCACGGGCTGCTGCTGGAAGGGATGATGGATGGCGCGCCCGGCTTCAACGCCTATAGCGCCATCGCACCGGGGGAGAGTTTCACCTACCGCATCCGCCTGCGCCAGTCCGGCACCTATTGGTATCACAGCCATTCCGGCGGGCAGGAACAGCGCGGCATGTATGGCGCCATTATCATCGACCCGGCAGAGCGCGAACCGGTGCGCGCCGACCGGGAGCATGTGATCGTGCTGTCCGACCATACCGCCGACCATCCCGACCATATCATGCGCAAGCTGAAGGTCAGCGAGGGCTATTACAACAAGGGCAAGCGCACCCTGGGCGACCTGATCGGCGATATCAGGCGCGACGGTCTGGCCAAAACCTGGGCCGACCGGCGCGACTGGGGCGACATGCGCATGGACCCGACCGATCTGGCCGATGTCACCGGCTACCGCTTCCTGGCCAATGGCAAGGGCATTCAGGATCACTGGACCGGCCTGTTCAAGCCAGGGGAGCGGGTGCGGCTGCGGCTGATCAACGCCTCGGCGATGAGCATTTTTGATGTCGCCATCCCCGGCCTGCCCATGACCATCGTGTCCGCCGACGGGCAGAATGTGCTGCCGGTCAAGGTTGATGAGTTCCGCTTCGGCGTCGGGGAGACCTATGACGTGATCGTCATGCCGACGGAAGACCGCGCCTATACGCTGATGGCGGAACCCATCGACCGCAGCGGCTATGCCCGCGCCACCCTGGCGCCGCGACCGGGCATGGCAGGGGAAATCCCGCCCTTGCGCCCCCGCGCCATCCTGACCATGGCCGATATGGGGCCCCATCACGGCATGGACCATGGGTCGATGGATCATGGGTCGATGGATCACAGCAGCATGGATCACGGCGCTATGGACCATGGTGCGATGGATCACGGGTCCATGGATCATGCCGCCATGGGCCATGACGCTCCCGTTCCGGCCCCCCCCACCCGCGATGGCCCGCCCCAAGGCTGGGATCAAGCCGGCACGCCGCCGGGCAAGCGGGCGCTGACCTATGCCGATCTGAAATCGCTGACCAGGAATGCGGACACGCGGGAACCGGCGCATGAGATCAGTCTGCGCCTGACCGGCATCATGGAGCGCTATATCTGGACGCTCAACGGCCACAAGTTCGACCATGGCGGCCCGATCCGGGTGAACCAGGGCGACCGGGTACGCCTGACCTTCGTCAACACCACCATGATGGCGCATCCCATGCACCTGCATGGCATGTTCTTTGAGCTGGAAAACGGCCAGACCGACCGCAAGCCACGCAAGCATGTCGTCATCGTGCCACCGGGCAAAACCGTTTCCGTCGTGCTGACGGCGGATGAGCCGGGCGACTGGCCGCTGCATTGCCACATGCTGTTCCATATGAATGCCGGGATGATGACGCGCTTCATTGTCACCCCGTCATCGGCCACAGCGACGCTGTAAGGAGGGAGGACGGAATGCGTATCAAAACACTCATCGCCGCCGCCCTGCTGCTGGCACCGCTGCCGGCCCAAGCGATGGAAGGGCATGTGGAACCGCTATTCTGGCGCCTGACGCTGGACCAGTTGGAACGGCACTGGCAGGACGGCCAGGACGCCACATCCTGGAAGCTGGATGGCTTTATCGGCGGCGATTACGAGAAGCTGCGGATCAAATCGGAAGGGGAAGCCACCGATGGGCATGGGGTGGAGGAACTGGAAATCCAGGCCCTTTATTCCGTGATGGTGGATGATTTCTGGGATTTCCAGGCCGGTATCCGTCATGATTTCCGGCCCCAGCCGCAAACCAGCTACGCCACCATCGGCTTCCAGGGGCTGGCACCGCAATTCCTGGAAGTGGATGCCCAGGCTTTCCTGTCCGACGAGGGCGACCTGACCGCCCGGCTGGAAACGGAGATCGACCTGCCTTTGACCCGGCAGTTGATCCTGCAACCCCATGCCGAGATCGACCTGTCGGCCCAGGACGTGCCATCACAGACCATCGGTGCCGGGGTCAGCAGCCTGGGGCTGGGCCTGCGCCTGCGGTACGAGATCGTGCAGGAAGTGGCCCCCTATATCGGCCTGTCATGGGAGAAGCGACTGGGCGAAAGCGCCCGTCTCAGCCGTGCCGCGGGGGAAGACCCCGACCGGGTGTCCTTCCTTGCCGGCATCCGCCTCTGGCTGTGATCAGTACGGGGTGGCGCCAGCCACCCCGTTCCAGCAGATAGCCTCATCATAAGGTGAGTGAACGAAGCGATTGACGAACGGATCTATTTTGTACGATTGTATGACAAAGATTGCGGAGAAATTGTCATGCACCCTGTTGAAATTGATGGTCGTATTCGTCTTTGCGCCGTATCGGATGTGCCGACGGGCGGCATGCTGCGCCTGGAACCGGCGGGCATGGACCCACTGGTTGTCTGCAATCATGAAGGCAGCTTCCATGCCGTGGATGATGAATGCACCCACGCCATCGCCTCGCTTTCAGAAGGTCGCCTGGAGGGAACGACCCTCTTCTGCCCGCTGCATGGCGGCAGCTTCGATATCTGCACCGGCAAGGCCCGCAGCCTGCCCTGCAAGCAGGCACTGCGGACCTACAAGCTGGATATCAGCGACGATACGGTCTGGCTGCTGCCAAAGCGGAAGTGACCGGACAGGGGGGCGCTTCACCGGAAGGTCTCGATCTCCAGCCCGAAGCGTTTCAGCTTGTCATAGAGCGTCTTGCGCGGAACCGACAGTTCCGTGCTGACCGCCGCCACATCCCCCTTGTGGCGGCGCATGGCGTCGGCGATCAGCCGGCGTTCAAACCCATCCACCAGATCAGCCAGACTGGCCGATGCGGGCACCTGCGCCCGTGCGCCCGGCAGCAGCGGCAGGCCCAGCACGGCCCGTTCCGCCAGATTGCCCAGTTCGCGCACATTGCCCGGCCATTCATGCGCGGACAGGGCCTGCCGTTCGGCCGTGGAGATGAAGGGCGGTACGCGGCCCATGCGACCGGCCGCCTGCATCATGAAATTATCCAGCAGCAGGCCCACATCCTCCCGCCGGTCGCGCAAGGGCGGGATGGTCAGCGGCACGACATTCAGCCGGTAATAGAGATCCTCGCGGAACTTGCCGGCGCGGGACAGTTCCCCCAGATCGGCCTTGGTGGCCGCGACGAAGCGTAAATCCAGCGGGATGGCGCGGTTGGCGCCCAGCCGTTCCACCCGGCGGTCCTGCAGCACGCGCAGCAGCTTCACCTGCAACGCCAGTGGCATGCTTTCGATCTCGTCCAGAAAGACCGTGCCGCCATCGGCAAATTCCAGCTTGCCGATGCGGGGCTTGGTGGCGCCGGTAAAGGCGCCCGCCTCATGGCCGAACAGCTCGCTTTCAAACATCGTTTCAGGAATGGCGCCGCAATTCAGCGCCACGAAAGGCTTGTCCGCGCGGCTGGAGAATTGATGCAGCGCGCGGGCGACCATTTCCTTACCGCTGCCCGTCTCCCCCAGCACCAGCACATCAGCCCCGGTATCGGCCACCTGCAAAATGGTCTGTTTCAGTGCCTGCATGGCAGGCGACCGGCCCAGGATCAGGCTGTCAATATCATGGTTCCCGCTGGCCAAAGCCTGGCGCAGCCGCCGCACCTCCGCCGACAGGCGGCGGCGTTCCAGCGCGCGGTTGACGGTGGCGACCAGCCGTTCCGAGGCAAAGGGCTTTTCGATGAAATCATAGGCGCCATCCCGCATGGCGCCCACCGCCATGGCGATGTCGCCATGGCCGGTCATCAGCACCACAGGCAAATCCGGGTCCAGGCCCAGGGCGGCACGCAGCAGATCCATACCCCCCATGCCGGGCAGGCGCACATCGGTGATCAGCAGATCGGCGGGGCCGGCGCGCAGGGCAGCCAGGGCGGCTTCGGCGGCGGAAAAGCTGGTGACGGGAAGATCGGCCAGTTCCAGCGCCTGCTCAATGCCGAGCCGGACCGCCGCCTCGTCCTCCACCAGCAGGATACGCGGTGTGTCAGTCATGGGCTGCCAGTTCAATGGTGAAAACAGCCCCACCCAGGGGACCGTTGGCGGCGCTGAGGCTGCCGCCATGATCCTGGATGATGCCGGCGGAAATGACCAGCCCCAGTCCCAACCCCAGGCCGGGCGCCTTGGTGGTGAAAAAGGGCTCAAACAGATGCGGCATATGATCATCCGCAATGCCGGTGCCGCTATCGGCAACCCGGATGCGGACACGGTCACCAAAACGGGCCGCATCCACCTTCACCGTGCGCGTCCCCCGGTCCGCCACCGCGTCCAGCGCATTGCCGATCAGGTTGACCAGCACCTGCTCCAGCCGGATCGGGTCGCACAACACATTGATATCATCGGCAATATCTACGGTGATGGCGGCATCGGTGCGGCGCGCCTTTTCCGCCAGCAGGCTCAGCGCATTGCCGGTCGCCGCCGCCACGTTGACCGGCTGGGGCCGGTTGTCCGACCGGCGGGCGAAACCGCGCAACTGGCTGGTGATGCTGGCCATCCGCTCCGTCAGCCCAGCGATCATGGTCAGGTTCTCCGTCACGCGCTCCGGCTTGCCGCGCGCCAGGAAGGCGGCGGCATTGTCAGACAGGGTGCGCAGGGCCGCCAGCGGCTGGTTCAACTCATGCGCGACGCCGGTGGCAAGCTGGCCGATGGCAGCCAGCTTGGCGGCCTGGACCAGTTCCTCCTGCGTGCGGCGCAGATCATCATTGGCGGTGACCAGGGCTGCCGTGCGTTCGGCGACCTGCCGTTCCAACGCCTCCGCCGCGCGCAGCAGGTCCTGCCGCTTCTCCCGCTCCAGCCGGCGGGTACGGCGACGCTGGCGGGCCAGCAGCAGGGCCAGCACCAGCAGCAGCACCATACCGGCCCCCGCCGCCCAGCCGATGCGCTTGACCATCACCACGCCGGACATGTCGGAGAGCAGCATCAGCCGCCAGCCGGTGCCCGGCACCTCCCGCCCGGTTTCCAGCAAGGGCGGTACAGTGCCCGGACCGATGGCCAGAATATGACTGTCCCCGCCCAGGTCGCGCAGCGTGCGCACATCCAGCGCCCGCACCTGCACCCGGTCATATTGCCGTGTCGCCGCCAGCCGCCGGGCCAGTTCTTCCGACAAAGGTTCCAGGGTGCGGAACGTCCAATCCGGGACGGAGGACAGGATGGTGACGCCATTGCCATCCATCACCAGGATATGGTCGCTGGCGCCGGCCCAGGTATGTTCGATCTCCGCCAGGGAGACTTTCACCACCACCACACCCAGCAGCCGATCCCCGTCCTTGATCGCGCGGGCGAAATAATATCCCGGTTCCTTGCTGGTGGTGCCGATACCATAAAAACGGCCATAGCCTTTGCTGACCGCCTCACGGAAATAGGGCCGGAAGGAGAAGTTCAATCCTACGAAACTGGCTGGCCCCTGCCAGTTGCTGGCGGCCCGCGTCGTACCATCGGGATCAATGGCATAGATGGCGGCGGCGCCGGACGCGCTGGCCACCTGTTCCAGATAGCGGTTGGCCCGGTCCTGCAAGGACGCATTGTCCGGTGCTGACAGCATCAGGCGCAGGGTGGTGGAATAGGTCATGATCGAGGGCAGCGTCTCATACCGGCCCAGTTCGCTGCGCAAACCCTCGATATAGATATCGCGACGCGGGCCCGCCTGTTCCAGCAGCCGGTCAATCGCGATGCGTTCGGCAAAAAAGCCGGCCCCGCAGGCGGCAATCACCGCCAGCAGGGCCGTCATCAACCAAAGGAAAAACCGCCGCCTCATTCCGTCAGGCACCTGTCGCACATGCAGGACGGGGAGTGTAGCGGTACCCGCCGGTGAAAGTCACCGGCGGGCAGCATCGGCCACTCACTCCGCCGGGGCCAGACGGGGGGCCGCCACGGGCGCCCCTTCCAGTTCCGGGGTGGGATTGGCCAGTTCGCGATCAAGCTGGTCCTTGTCCAGGGCCCCTTCCCACTTGGCAACCACGATGGTGGCGATGCCATTGCCGATCAGGTTGGTCAGGGCGCGGGCTTCGGACATGAAACGGTCCACACCCAGGATCAGGGCGATGGAGGCAACCGGGATATGGCCAACCGTGGCCAGCGTGGCCGCCAGCACGATGAAGCCGGAACCGGTGACGCCGGCAGCGCCCTTGGAGGTCAGCAGCAGCACGGCCAGGATGGACAATTCCTGCCAGATGGTCAGGTCGGTATTGGTCGCCTGGGCCAGGAAGATGGCGGCCATCGTCAGATAGATGCAGGTGCCATCCAGGTTGAAGGAATAACCGGTGGGCACGACCAGGCCGACGACAGACTTTTCCACGCCCAGCTTCTGCATCTTCGCCATCATGCGCGGCAGCGCGCTTTCGGAAGAAGACGTGCCCAGCACGATCAGCAGTTCTTCCTTGATGTACTTGATGAAGCGCCAGACGGAGAAGCCGGTCAGGCGGGCCACCGTGCCGAGAACGCCAAAGATGAACAGCAGGCAGGTCAGGTAGAAGGCGGCCATCAGCTCGCCCAGCGACACCAGCGTGCCGACGCCGTATTTGCCGATGGTGAAGGCCATGGCGCCGAAAGCACCGATGGGAGCCACTTTCATCACCATGCCGACGATCTTGAAGAACACGCCGGCGGCATTGTCGATCAGGTGCAGCAGCGGACGGCCGCGATCACCCATCGAATGCAGGCCAAAGGCAAACAGGATGGCGATGAACAGCACCTGCAGGATTTCACCCTCGGCGAAGGCGCCGACCACGGTATTCGGGATGACATGCATCAGGAATTCCACGGTGCCCTGCTCCTGCGCCTTGGCGGCGTAGGTGGCGATGGCCTTGGTGTCCAGCGTGGCGATATCGACATTCATGCCGGCGCCGGGCTTCCAGACATTGACGACCACCATGCCGATGATCAGCGCTGCCGTGGTCAGCACCTCGAAATAGATCAGCGCCTTAAGCCCGACGCGACCCACTTTCTTCATATCCTCCATGCCGGCAATGCCGTGCACGACGGTGAAGAAGATGATCGGGGCGATCAGCATCTTGATCAGCTTGATGAAGGCATCGCCCAGCGGCTTCATTGAGGCGCCAAGCTCGGGATAGAAATGCCCCAGGGCGATGCCGACGGCGATGGCCACCAGCACCTGCACATACAGGCTCTGGTAAAATTTCTTGGGCTTCGGCGCGGGGGCTGCGCCGGCTGTAGCTACCTGGGACATCTCGATCCTCCCGTAGGGTGAACATCATGCCAAGGCGGAGCTACGGCCCAGGGGCCCCCTCCGCTTCTTCGCCATACGGGCTCGCTTAAGGCACATCCCGTGCCAAGTGCCGGAAACTGGGATGATGTTGCGGTAATCGTTGGAAACAAAACGACTTCGCAGGTGCAGCATTTTGGGCGCGTGTTGCGGGATATTCCGGAAATCCGGAACGGCGCGACCCGACCCATGCGGTTTCCCGGACACCCCACTGAGCGGCGCGACAGCCAGACGGCTATCGAAGTGAGTTTTCCGATATATCGAGTTACATCTGTTTTATGTTGCAATCCGTTCTCATCGGAGTTATATCCGATATAACTGAAACACAATTGAGCAGACGGAATCATGAGAGAATTCTTCCGTGGCCCCCATGGGCCGCCAGACCGGGGTGATTGGGGCGACGGGCGCGGCATGGGGCGCGGCGGCGGGGGACGCCGGGGCTTCGGCCATGGCGGCCTGCGCCTTGTGCTGCTGCGGCTGATCGCCGATCGGCCAAGCCATGGCTATGAGCTTCTGAAAGAGATTGAGGAGCGCAGCCAGGGCCGCCGCGTCCCCTCCCCCGGTGTGGTTTACCCGGCCTTGAGCTGGCTGGAGGATGGCGGTTTCATCACCATCAGCACGGCTGAAGATAACCGCAAACAGGCCACCATCACTGATGCCGGCCGCGCCTTCCTGGCCGAACAGGGCGAGGAGGTGGAACGGCTGATGGCCATGCTGGAAGGCGGGCCAGGCAGTGGCGGGGATGGCGTGGAATTCGCGCCCATCTTCCGCGCCATGGACAATCTGAAAGGGGCCCTGCGCACCCGCAGCCTGCGCCCGCTGGAAAAGCAAGATATCGAGGGCATCGTCGACTGGATCGATGAGTTGGCCCGCAAGATCGAAAGGTCGTGAGCAATGGCACCCGATACCGCCCTGAACCGCCAGCCCGCCCAGCGCGTGCGGCTTGACACCCGCCTGCGCTGTTTGCGCGTCAACCATATCTACAAACTGTCCCCCAACATGCTGCGGATCGAGCTGGCAGGGGATATGGAGGGGTTCCAGTCCCCCGGCTTTGATGATCACATCAAGCTGTTCCTGCCCGACCCGGTGACCGGTGAACTGGTCCTGCCCGGTGGGGAGAACGGAGAGGCTCGGCCCATCGCGCGGGATTATACCCCCCGGCGGTTCAATGTGGCCGCCGGCACCCTCACGCTGGATTTCGCCCTGCACGGGCTGGACGGCAATGCCGGGCCGGCCACACGTTGGGCCGCAACCGCCAAGCCGGGCGACATCCTGCATCTGGGCGGGCCGCGCGGTTCCATGATCCCGGCCACCGGTTTCACCAGCTACCTGCTGATCGGGGATGAAACTGCCCTGCCCGCCATCGCCCGGCGGCTGGAAGGGTTGCCTGCCGGGACCCAGGCGACTGTGCTGGTGGAAGTGCAAACGGCAGCCGACCGGCTGAACCTGGAAACGCGGGCCGATGCCGATATCGTCTGGGTCGTTCGGGAAGCCAGTGACGGCACCCTTGTGGATGCTGTGAAGGCCTTGCCCCAGCCGGTGACACAGCCCCTGGCCTGGATCGCCGGAGAGATTGGCGCCGTGCGGCAGATCCGTGACCATCTGGTCTCGGTCCTGGGGTTCGAACCGCAATGGCTGAAAGCATCGGGCTATTGGCAGAAGGGGGAGGCCGGCGCCCATGGCAAGGTGGAGTGATCCGCCCCTATATATGGACAAGGCTTGCCGGCCCTTTCTACTATGCGCCCCCCGCCCTATCGGAAGCCCCCATCCATGCGCATGACCAGACTGACCCTGCCGCTGCTCGCCCTTCTGCCGCTGGCGGCGTGCGATGGCGGCTCAGCGCTAGAGGTCGGGCCAGGCTTGAGTGCGGGAACGGGCATGCTGCTGGGCCCCGCATTGGGGGCGATGAAGGGTGATATCTGCATTGCCGGCAGTGCCACCAAACCGGAGGACCTGTCAGTTGCGGCCAATGGGGAAGCCGGCCAGAGCGCGGCAGCCCTTCTGGCGCGGCAGAAGCGACCGAAAGAGGATCATGCCTGGCTGCTGGTCCTGGACGGGACCGCGCCGGGAAATGACCATATCGTAGAGATCAGGGGCAACGGGGACTGGTTTTTCGTTGCGCCTGACGCGACGGGGGCTGTTCCCGGCCTGCCAGACTATCTGCAGGCCGTGACCTGCGCCCCGGCCCCCAAGGCACGGCTGGTCGTGGTCCGGACCGGGGCCAAGCGGGCCGGGCGCAGCTATACGATGGCAGTCGCGGACTGATACCGCCGGCGCCCCCGACCAGTTGACGCTACGCCCCCGGCGCGGCGGCGTGTAAACTCCCCGTCGCCTTTCCCCAACCCGATGCGGGGCGCGATGCAGAGTTGGCTGGTTCTCACCCTGTCGCTGATCTATCTGGCGGTTCTGTTCGCCATTGCCTGGCATGGGGATCGGGATAAAAAGGGAAAGACCGGCGCAGAAGTGAAGGAGCGACGCGCGCCCCTGCTTTATGCCCTGTCCCTGGCGGTCTATTGCACCTCCTGGACCTTTTATGGTGCCGTCGGGCGGGCGGCCAATGGCGGGTTCGATTTTCTGCCGATCTATGTCGGCCCCATCCTGATGATCGGGCTGGGCTGGCCCGTGCTGGCCAAGATGGTACGGGTGGCGAAGGCGGAAAATGTCGTCTCCATCTCCGACTTCATCTCCGCCCGCTATGGTAAAAGCCGGGTGCTGGCGGCGCTGGTGACGCTGATCGCCGTCATCGTGGTCCTGCCCTATTTCGCCCTGCAGCTCAAAGCCATCACCATCAGCCTGGAAGCGATCTCCGGCAGTCTGTTCGGGATGGAGGCGCGGGAATCACCGGGCCAGACCACCTTCATCATCACCTTCACCATGGCGTTGTTCGCCATCCTGTTTGGCGTGCGCAACATCCACGCCAATGAGCATCATCGCGGCCTGATGCTGGCAATCGCCGCGGAAAGCCTGGTGAAGCTGCTGGCAGCCCTGCTGGTGGGGGCCGGCATCGTCTTCACCATCAGCGGCGGCTTGTCCGGCATCATGGAGCAGGCGGCACAGCGGCCGGAAATGCGGGAACTGCTGATCCCGCACATGGATTTCGGCTGGTGGTCCCTGTCGCTGCTGGCCGCGCTGGCCGTCCTCTGCCTGCCACGCCAGTTCCATGTCGCGGTGGTGGAGAATACCCATGTCGGGGATATCCGCACCGCATCCTGGCTGTTCCCGGCCTATCTGATCGCCATCAACCTGTTTGTGATGCCGGTCGCCCTGGCAGGTCTGCTGCTGTTCCCCAATGGCAGCGTCAATGCCGATACGTTCCTGGTCACGTTGCCCCTGGCCCTGGGCCATCCCTGGATGGCGCTGCTGGCCTTCATCGGTGGGCTGTCAGCCGCCACCAGCATGATCATTGTCGGCGCCGTCGCCCTGTCCACCATGGTCTGCAACGACCTGATCGTGCCGGCCCTGATGGCCTTCCGCCCCGCCATGCGGCGCTGGCAGGATGACCCCAAGCCCATGCTGCTGACCGTGCGGCGGCTGACCGTCGTCGCGCTGCTGGGCATGGCCTATCTCTATTATCTGCTGATCGGCAGTACCTTTCCGCTGGCGACCATCGGTTCCGTCTCCTTCGCCGGGGTGGCGCAGTTTGCCCCCGCTTTGCTGCTGGGCCTGTTCTCCCGCCGGGTGACGAAGGCCGGCGCCATCACCGGCCTTCTGTCCGGGTTCGGCTTCTGGCTCTACAGCGTCTTGACACCCTCCTTCGCGGTGGCCGGGCTGATCCCGATGTGGGTGATGGATGAAGGACTGTTCGGCCTCGGCTGGCTGGTGCCCACCGGGCTGGGCGGCATCCATGATCTGGACACGCTGTCCAAGGGCGCCTTGACAAGCCTGGGCATCAATCTGGTCATGATGGTTCTGGTCTCCGCCGTCACCCGCCAGTCGGACCTGGAGAAGCAGCAGGCCCGCCGCTTCGTCTCCATGCGACACGACATGCGGGACGAACGGGAACCGGCGCGGGGCGCCACCCTGGCCGACCTGCATGATCTGGCCGCCCGCTATGTCGGCAACACGCGGGCTGATGCCGTCTTCCTGGACCTGACCGGCCTGACCGGGGCAACCAGCCAGGCCTTCCGCACCGCGCTGCAGGCGCGTATCGACGAGGAGGCGATCCAGGCCACGGAATGGCTGCTGGCCGGCGCGATCGGCAGCGCCTCGGCCCGCGTTGTCGTTGCCAGCCTGCTGTCCGACCGGCGCCTGTCCCGGTCGGATGCGCGGTCGATCATCGACGAGGCGTCGCGCGCCATCCTGGACCAGCATATGCTGATGCGCTCCACGCTGGAGAATGTCGGCAAGGGCATCTGCGCGGTGGACAAGGATTTCCGCCTGCTGCTGTGGAACCGGCGGTTCCTGGAACTGCTGGATGTGCCGGAAGGGCTGATCACGGTCGGCACGCCATTGGGCCAGTTGGTGGCCTATCTGCAAAGCCGGGGGGAATTTGGCCGTGAAGGCGAGGTGGAAAGCCTGTTCATGCGCCGCCTGGACCCCAAGCGGCGTGACCAGCCCGACAGTTTCCACCGCACCCGCCCCGATGGCACGGTGCTGGAAATCGCCTCCAACCCCATGCCTGATGGCGGGTTCGTTGCCGTCTATACCGATGTGACCGAACGCCATCGTGCCGCCGAGGCGTTGCGCGCGGCGAATGAAGGGCTGGAGCGCGGCATTGCGGAACGCACCATCGACCTTGCCGCCGCCAAGCAGGAGGCCGACCGCGCCAATCTGGCCAAGACCCGCCTGCTGGCTGCCGTCAGCCACGACCTGCTGCAACCGCTGCACGCCGCCCGGCTTTTCATTTCCGCCGCATTGGAGCGCGGGCATGACCCGCTGGTCCGGCAGGCCGATGCAGCGCTTCGGTCGGTGGAACAATTGCTGGGCGACCTGCTGGATGTGACCAAGCTGGATAGCGGCATCATCAAGCCCAACCGCACCATCGTCGCCATCGACGATATTCTGCGCCCCCTGACGGGGGAACTGCGCGCATTGGCGGAACGGCATGGGCTGGCGCTGCGCTGGGTGCCCAGCCGCGCCTATGTCGATACGGATGCCGTGCTGCTGCGCCGTATCCTGCAGAATTTCCTGGCCAACGCCCTGCGCTACACACCCCACGGTCGGGTGCTGGTCGGGTGCCGCCGGGTCGGCACCCATCTGCGGATAGAAGTGTGGGATACAGGACCCGGCATCCCGGAGGATCGCCAGCGGGAGATTTTCCAGGAATTCCGGCAGTTGGGCGGCGGTCCAGGGGATCGGGACAAGGGGCTGGGGCTGGGCCTGTCGATTGTGGAGCGGTTCGCCGCCATCCTGGGGCACCGTGTCAGCGTCCGCTCCACCGTGGGCAGGGGAAGCTGCTTTGCGGTGGAGGTTCCCCTGGCACAAGCCGCCGCAGCCCCCCGCCCCACGGCCAGCGCCGTGCAGGTAACTGGACTGGACAGCACCCTGGTGCTGCTGGTGGAAAATGAGCCGGCGATTGCCGATGCGACCCGCGCCCTGCTGGCTGGCTGGGGGTGCACTATCGTGTGGGGCAAGACCGCCGATGCCGCGCTTGCCCTGCTGGCGGATCGTCAGCCCGATGCGGTGCTGACGGATTATCACCTGGACCATGGGGCCAGCGGCCTGGAAGCCCTGACCATCATCCGGGCCGCGCTGGGCGAGACAATCCCCTGCGCCGTCATCACCGCCGACCGGACGGATGCTGTGCGCAACGCCGTGCAGGAGGCTGGTGCCAAGCTGGTCTACAAACCCCTGCGCCCTGGCGCCCTGCGCGCGCTGCTGACGCAGATGACGGCAGAGAAACGCCGCGGACGTGCGGCATAATACCAAGGCCAATACTCAGGCAAACAAAAAGGGCGGCCCTTGCGAGCCGCCCCTCCTGCTTCCGACCGGTAAACCGGATCAGAATTCGTAACGCACACCGACCTGGATCTTCCACACCGAAGCGCGGTTGTTGATCTCTTCCACAGCGTCGCGACCGGCCGCCGTGAAGACATAACGACCATTGGCATCGAGCGTCGCCGTCGGACCGGCAACCGACTGGAAGAACGGGATCTGCTGCTGACGGCCCCAGCTCTTGTTGAGCAGGTTGGTCAGGTTGACGATATCCAGCGTGAACTGGGCCTTGTGGCCTTCGATCGGCGCCGGGATTTCCTGGGCCAGCTTGGCATCCAGCGAATAGGTCCAGGAGCTTTGCAGGGCACCGCGCGGCACGATACCGCCACGATACTTGTCCAGCCCGTTACGCGAGATATAGGCGTCCATCTGATCGGCCTTGACCGCGCTGGCCGTCCAGTTGACCAGCGGATCGTTCGCACCGGTCGGGACATACATGGCCTGACGCGAACGGCTGCTGCGGCAGGCCGGGTCGCCGAACGGGTTGGCACTGCTGGAGCAGGTGAAGCTGAACGTATAAGGCTTGCCGGAATAGGCCTGGCCGAACAGCGACAGCGAGGTTTTGAAACCATCGAAATATTCGATGCTGTAGCTGGTGTTCATCGTCAGGCGATGCTTCACCTCGTAAGCGGACGTGCCCAGCAGATCCGAATTCGGGTCCGTGGTCACGAACTGCTCATAGTTGGAACTGGCGACAGAGCTGGTGCCCTGGCTGGCATCCTCAACATCCTGATAGGCGTAACCGGCGCTCAGATCGATATCGCCGTAATCCGTTTCCCAGTTCTTGAAAGCCGACAGCGACAGGATCAGGCTCTTGCCCTTGTCGGTGTTGCCCAGAACAATGTCCGAACCATTGCCGCGGGTATCGCCGGCCTGGATGTTCTGGGTATAGATCGGGCGACCATCCAGAGAAGTACCGGTCTGGACCAGACGCAGATCGCGGTAGAAGTTGGCGTTCTTCGTCCGGGTATAGATTGCTTCAGCCGTGAAGAACCAGTCATCACCCAGATAGGGGATGTCCAGGGTCTGGTCGACGGCCAAGCTGAACTTCCAGGAGGACGGCAGCTCGTAGTTCGGGTCCAGCGCGTTGACGAAACCTTCGCCGACCGCACCCAGACGGTCAGTCGCCGCCTGCGGCACCTGACCGGTGACATTATTCAGCAACAAGGCATTGGCCGCGGACAGCGTGCCGGAGCGGCTGACATCCAGCGACCGCTGGGTCACACCATCATTGCTGTAGCTGTTGGACAGCCACACAGCCGGGCCGACACCGGAGAAGAGGCCCGCGCCACCGCGGAAGGTCGTCGCCTCAGCGGCTTCATAAGTGAAGCCCAGACGCGGCAGCCACAGATCTTCACCGTCGATCGTTTCAGCGTTGGAGAAGCCGTAACGGGAGATGAAATTGTTGTTGGTCAGCGGCTTGTCGTTGGTCTTGTACAGTTCGTAACGCAGACCGCCCTGGATTTCAAACTCGGGCGTGACGCTCCAGGTATCCTGCAGATACATTGAGTGAACGGTATAATCCCAGATCGCCGCTACATCATCCGGGTTGCCCGTCGGCGCATTGGCATAGCGGAAACGCTGGGCCTGGCGGTTTTGGAACGCTTCGATGCTGGCAAATTCCCAGTAGCCCAGGCTGCGCTGCAGGAAGAGGTTGTAGTAGTCGGTCTTGTCATATTCGTAACCACCGATGATCTTGTGATCACCCAGCAGATACGTACCCTTGATCTTGGCACTGTCATTCTTCGTGTTCAGCTGGTTGCTGTGCGAAGAAAGATCGGGCCCGATCACGACCTGACCAAAACCATTATTGTTGACGGTCAAGCCGGTGGGGTTGGTGCTGATGCGCATTTCACCAAAGCCCAGACCGTTCAGCGGCAGGCGCAGGCTGTCTACCTTCTTGTGCGCCAGCTTGACTTCGGTGGAGAAGTCAGACGTCCAATCAGAGAAGAGCTGGAACGAATAGCTGTCCATGATCTGGGTGCGATCATAGAAGTTGGATTCCAGCGACAGGGTCCGCGGCGTCGCGCTGGTGCTGTTGGAGGCACCGATGATGTTGTTGCCTTCGTTGCGCTGATAAGCGAACGAAGCGCGATGATCATCATTGATGTTCCAGTCAACCTTGGCGAGGATCTTCTCATCCTCTTCCGGCAGCGAGCCGGAGGGCAGGCCCAGCGTGTCATAGCCATAGACGCTCTGGGCGATCTGGCGAATCTGCTCCACCTGGGCGGTGGTGATGCCCGTCACCGGATTGCCGAAGCCACTATCCTCGGTGCCGAACACCACCGGGGACTGGTTCTTGTACTTCTCGTAATTGACGTAGAAGAACAGCTTGTCCTGAACCAGGGCACCGCCCAGCGAGCCGCCCCAGGTCTTTTCCTTGTAGGGGCTGATCAGGTTGCGGCGGGAACCGCTGCGGTCACCCGACAGGCTCTCATCGCCATAATAATAATAGAACGAGCCGTGCGGCGTGTTCTCACCGGACTTGGTCACGATATTGATCGTGCCGCCCTGGAAGCCGGAATATTCCACGTCATACGGGGCGGTCAGAACCGACAAGCCTTCAATCGCGTCAACCGACAGCGGCGAGCGCTGGGTCGGGTAACCGCCATTGTTCAGGCCGAAATCGTCATTCTGCTTCACACCGTCAACAGTCAGGCTGTTGAAGCGGTTATTGGCACCGGCGATCTGGATGGCGCTGGAATTGGTGACGTCGATGAAGACCTTCGGATCGTTGCGGATAATATCCTTCAGATCGCGGCTGATCGACGGGGCGTTGTTGATCTGCTCCTGGCCGAAATTGGTGCCGATGCCGACAGTGGTCTGGGCAGCGCGCTCACCGGTCACCACGATCTCACCCATCGTGGTCTGGCCCAGCATCACGTCCAGCGCATAGGGCTCACCCAGCGCGACATAGATGCCTTCATTCACCTGCGGCGCTTCGCCGGCAGCGGTGATGGTGACGGTGTAGGGGCCGCCGACGCGCAGACCGGACGCCTGATAGCGGCCTTCGCTGTTCACCGTCGTGACGGAACGGGTACCCGACGGGGCATGCACGATCTCGACGCGGGCGCCCGCAGCAGCAGCACCGGCGCTGTTCAGCACCACACCCGTCATGGACGAGGTGGTCTGCTGCGCAACGGCAGGCACAACCCAGGAACAGGCCACTGCCATGGCAACCGCACCGGCGCCAATCCTCAACGAACCCAGGTGACGGCGCAGAGCGGCAGCCGCCTTCTTATTCTCGATGCTCATGTTAAAAAGCCCCCAATAGCCGGACCGAATGGCGCGGACAAGACCAGATGCCCATGACGGTCAGGTGACGTATATATTACAGTTCCATGACATGCTGCCCTTGGGCTATGCCTTCGGTGGTCGGGGCGGCTATATCTGCGTCAGCGTAGCATTGGCGCCACAGTTTTGCGGTGCAACAGGTTGCAGAACGACCCTACCGCACTTGCCGCGACGACGGGCCGGGTAAGTTTATTGCTGCGGCGCACCCTTTTGGATGAACTTTGTTCGGATGGAGCTTTCCTTGATTCGTGCGTTCGGGATGGCCGCCTTTGCGGCGGGGGCAGTGATGCTGTCGGCGGCGGTGCCCGCGATGGCCCAGAAGGTGGACTTGCAGGTACTGGCCACGACCGACCTGCACATGTACCTGAAGGATTATGATTATTATGCTGACCGGCAGGACGAGGCTGTGGGGCTGGTCCGGGTGGCGCCGCTGATCCGGGCCGCCCGTGCCGCCAATCCCAATACGCTGCTGGTCGATAATGGCGATCTGATCCAGGGCACACCCATGGGCGACTGGGTGGTGCGCGAACGCGGCATCGACAAGGACAGGCCCCATCCCGCCATGGCCGCCCTCAACCTGCTGGGCTATGACGCGGCCGTGCTGGGCAACCACGAATTCAATTTCGGCCTGGACACACTGGGCAGCGTTGAAGCCGGGGCGAAATTCCCCATCCTGGCCGGCAACGTCTTCAAGGTCGATGGCGACGACAACCCGGACAATGACAAGCCGCTTTACAGCCCCTATGTCATCCAGGATCGGGAACTGGTGGATAGCGACGGCAAGAAGCAGAAGGTCAAGGTCGGCCTGCTGGGCCTGCTGACGCCCCAGATCATGATCTGGGACAAGGACAAGCTGGATGGTCGCGTCACCACGCGCGACATCATCGATATGGCCAATGTCTATGTGCCGGAGATGAAGAAGCAGGGCGCTGACATCATCATCGTCCTGTCCCATGCCGGCATGAACTTCCAACCCCGCCAGGGGGGGGAGGAGAATGCTTCCAACTATCTGACAGAGATTACCGGTGTGGATGCGGTGATCACCGGTCACAGCCACCGCGTCTTCCCCTCCAAGGATTATGACGGCCTGCCCGGCGCCGATCTGAAGCAGGGTACGGTGAATGGCAAACCCCTGGTCATGGCCGGCAGCTATGGCAGCCACCTGGGCGTGATCTCCCTGAAGCTGGAAAAACAGGGCAGCCAATGGAAAGTGGTGGAAGGGCGCGGCGAAGCCCGGCCGATCCAGGCCCGCAAGGATGGCAAGACCGTCTCTACCCCGGCAGATGCGGAACTGGCCGCCCTTCTGGCCCCGGCGCATGAAGGCACGCTGCGCTATGTCCGCCGCCCGGTGGGCCGCACCACGGGGCGCATCCATTCCTATTTCGCCTTCCTTGGCGACAGCCCCGGCATGGAACTGGTGGCTGAGGCACAGCGCGATTATATCACCCGCGCCTTGGCGGGAACCGAGCATGCCGGCCTGCCGATCCTGTCGGCCACCGCGCCCTTCAAGTCGGGCGGGCGGCCGGGCGTGGGCTTCTACACCGACATGCCGGAGGGGGAAATCGCCATCCGCAATGTCGCCGACCTCTATGTCTATCCCAACCAGCTTGTGGCCGTGAAACTGACCGGTGCCCAGGTGCGGGACTGGCTGGAAATGTCGTCGCGGGCCCTGGCCGTGATCGACCCGAACCGGACCGAACCCCAGATGCTGGTCAACCGGTCCGTGCCCAGCTATGCGTTCGATATCATTGATGGCATCAATTATGTCATCGACCTGACCCAGCCGGAACGGTTCGACCGCGACGGCAGCCTGATCAATCCCGATGCCCACCGCATCAAGCAGGTTCTGTTCCAAGGCAAGCCGGTGGCCGATGACCAGGCCTTCATCGTCGTCACCAATAATTATCGCGCCAATGGCGGCGGCAGTTTCCCGCATCTGGATGGCAGCACGGTGATCTACCAGTCGCCGGATACGGTGCAGGAAGCGGTCGTGGCTTATATCCGCGCCAAGGGCGTGATTGAGCCGACGACCGATAACAGCTTCACCTTCGCCCCCCTGGGGGATAAGGCCACGATCCTTTACGACACCTCCCCCATCGCCCAGCAACTCCTGGCCGAGCAGCCGAAGCTGACCTATCAGGGCCCGGGCGAGAATGGCTTTGCCCTGTTCAAATTCGACATGTCCGGCAAAGGGGGCGCCAAGTGAGCAGCCGTCGGCCCCGGCTCTATCTGGCAGGCCCGGATGTCTTCCTGCCGGACCCGATGGCGGCAGCCGCCGCCATGAAGGCCATCTGCGAGGAGATGGGGTTGGAAGGGGTGTTCCCCACCGACAACGCCCTGACACCGAATGCAGGGGAAAGCGGGACGGCGTTTGCCGCCCGCATCCGGCAGGCCAATCTGGATCTGATCCGGGGGGCCGATGGCGTCATCGCCAACTGCATGCCCTTCCGGGGGCCTTCAGTCGATGATGGCACAGCCTATGAGATGGGGTTCGCAGCGGCCTTGGGCAAACCCGTCTTCCCCTGGTCCGGCGATATCCGCCCGCTGCTCCAGCGCACGCAGGCCCGGCAATATCTGGCCCATGATGGCCGGGTCTGGCGGGATGCCGATCAGATGGAGGTGGAGGAATTTGGCCTGCCGGTGAACCTGATGCTGGTCGATCCGGCCACCGGCCCTGTATCCGCCAGCTTCACAGGCGCCGCCCAGGTGGCCGCACGCTGGTTTCAGACGCAGGCATGATCGTGGCCCATACGCATGAATGTGACGTATAGCCGATAAAGTAAGCCCCGAATCGAAAAAGCCGCGCCGACGATCAGGTCGGCGCGACTTTCAAGACTTCGCACGCTTGCCGGACGGGCAGATCAGGCCGCGTCCTGAGTGGCGCCCATGCGGCGGAAACGGGCACCATCCAGGACCACTTCCAAAGCGAGCGACAAGCGATCGCTGGATCGCCCTTCCACCAGAAATTCCACATGAACGGGGCGGGCCGCATGCTGATGCACCGCATGCACAAGCAGCCGGCGCCGGGGGAGTTTAAGCTCTTCCAGCCAATCACCCGGTTTGGGAGGCTCCATCGCGCGCCTGGACAATACCATCGACATCTCCTGCAATCCCTTATCCAACCTGCCCCTGGCCGGCAGATCCAACCCCAAAGGCATCTGCCGCCGCCCTGCCCATCGCCCCATGATCAGGAGGGTCCGGTATACACGGATATACTCGACACCATGATATCCTAAATTTCACCATAAGGAATAGGCCATCAGAGGTAGCACAATATCATTCCATGATCTGTTCAGGGGCCTGCTATCGGCGCGAAGGCGTTGTTCCCGATAGCCTCGGAAATGAGCTATGCGTTAAACGGAGAGTGGCAGCGGCGATCGGCGCCGAGAAATAAAGACAGGAAAATCGATGTTTGAATGGGCGCTGGGCCTTGTGGAGCAGATGGGATATTGGGGGCTGCTGGCCCTGATGTTCCTGGAAAACCTTTTCCCCCCAATCCCTTCAGAGGCGATAATGCCGCTGGGCGGGTTCCTGGCCGCACAGGGCAAGATGGACCCCATCCTGGTGGTTCTGTTCGGAACCGCCGGCTCTGTCCTGGGCGCCCTGCCCTGGTACGCGCTGGGTCGCGCTGTCGGGCACGACCGGCTGATCGAACTGTCACGCCGCTTCGGCTTCATCATGACGATGGACCCGCCCGATGTGGAACAGGCATTCTCCTGGTTTGAGCGCCATGGTCGCAAGGCGGTCCTGTTCGGCCGTCTCATCCCGGCGATCCGCACCCTGATTTCAGTCCCTGCGGGTCTGGCCCGGATGAGCCTGCCGCTGTTCCTGGTGCTGACCACAGTCGGGTCGCTGGTTTGGACCACGGTGCTGGCAGGTGCCGGCTATCTGCTGGAAAGCCAGTATGAACTGGTAGAGCAGTATGTAGACCCGCTCTCTAAAATCGTCGTTGTAATCGTGGTGGGCGTGTATCTGTGGCGGCTAGGCCGTCGCGCCATCAAAGGCCCCAGCCAGCCTACCTGATGGCGGAAGTAACCGTCGCCTCACCGGAGGCGACGGAACCTGGCAGTGTCAGACAAAGCGAAGATCGAGAGGCTGATCCGGTCCACATTGTTACCGGCAATCGCCATCTCGACATTGGCCGCTTTGGCTCCCGGGCGGGTGTGAATGGCCAGAATCTGCATGCGTCGACGGGGCGGCTGCAGCTCTTCCACCCATTCACCCGGAGAGAGATCGAAAAAGTCTCGTGACATGCTGTTAAAGGCCCCGGTTGGTTGCAACCGTCCGTTTCCCACCGGACGGATGCCCTATGATAGACATTGATCACGGGCTTTTGCAGCAACGATCCGTCACATCAGCCCCAACACTGAACAGCTTTAGCTTGTAGCGGCGCCCGCCGACCGGGTGCGGAACATGCCCACCGATATGGTGGACATCACGACCTCGCCATGCTGATTCAGCACCTCGCTTCGTTGACGCACCGTCCCCATGCCGGGCCGGGAGCGCGAAAGGCGGGTCTCCAGCACCTCCACCCGCACACTCAGCCGGTCACCGGGCCGTACCGGACGCAGCCAGCGCAACTCGTCCAGACCGGGGGAGCCGAGCGAGCCCTCTGGCGACAACATATTGTCCACCAGCATCCGCATCATGAAACCGGCGGTCTGCCAGCCACTGGCCACCAAGCCGCCAAAATGGGTGGCCCGTCCAGCCTCCTCATCCAGATGAAACGGCTGCGGGTCATATTCCCGCGCAAAGGTCACGATTTCTTCCGCCGTGACCAGCCTGTCACCGAAAGTCAGCGCCATACCGGGGGTAAAATCTTCAAAATAGACCGGCTTCGCCATGGGCCCTCGCCCTCCCCTGCTGTTTGACGAGATGATAGCTGGGCGACGAAACGAGCGACAACATGAAAACGAGAGCCCTTCTCACTTTCATCGTGAGAATAAGAGAAATAATGACAGTCGTTATCAATATAACAAAATGAAAGATGAAAGACGTTATCAGCAGACAAAGGAACATTGAGGCTGTATTACTGTTTGGAGAGAACAGCACCCCTATCACGTGAAGGTATGCCATGAAAGGCGATCCCATCGTCATCCGTCACCTCAACACCATCCTCGCGAACGAGCTGACGGCCATCAACCAGTATTTCCTGCATGCACGCATGCTGAAGAACTGGGGATTCCTGCGTCTGGCCAAGAAGGTGTACGAGGAATCGATCGGCGAAATGAAGCATGCCGATCTGCTGATCGAACGGGTGCTGTTCCTGGATGGGCTGCCCAATCTGCAAGATCTGCACAAGCTGCTGATCGGCGAAGACGTGCCGGAATGCTTCAAGGGTGATCTGGCGGTCGAAACCCGTAACCGCACGGAACTGATCGACGCCATGCAATATTGCGAGTCGGTCCGGGATTATCAGTCCAAGGAGATTTTCCGCCGCATCCTGGAGGATACGGAGGAGCATATCGACTGGCTGGAAACCCAGCTCGGCCTGATCGACAAGGTCGGCATCCAGAATTACCTGCAAGAACAGATGGGATCGGAAGACTGATCCCGTTCCGGCCCTCCCCGAAAATCAGGCGGGGGGCCAGCAGACCCCCGCGGCAGAACCATGGCGGGACCGGCAATTCGCCACCCGCCGTGGTTCGCGCAGCGCTGAAGGCCACCGCCTGACAGGTGGCCTTTTTTATTTTACACGCCGTAATAGGCGCGATACCAGGCGATGAACCGCGCCACCCCGTCCTGCATCGTCACGGTGGGCTGGTAGCCCAGGTCGCGCATGCTGGCCGCGACATCCGCGTAGGTCGCCGGCACATCGCCCGGCTGCATCGGCTCCAGAATCCGCTCCGCTTTCCGCCCCAGGGCATCTTCCAGCGCCGCGATGAAATCCAGCAGCCTCTCCGGCCGGTTATTGCCCAGGTTATAAATCCGGTGCGGGGCCGTATCGCCGCCAGCTACCGGGTCGGGCGTGGCAGGCCGATCCAGCGCCGCCAGCACCCCGGATACAATATCGTCGATATAGGTGAAATCACGCCACATATCGCCGTGATTGAAGACGCGGATCGGCCGCCCCTGGGCAATCGCCGAGGCGAAAAGGAAGGGCGCCATATCCGGCCGCCCCCACGGGCCGTAAACAGTAAAAAAGCGCAACCCCGTCGCGGCCATGCCATAGAGATGGCTATAGGTGCGGGTCATCAATTCATCCGCCCGTTTGGTCGCAGCATAAAGCGATACCGGCCGTTCAACCGGATCTTCCACTGAAAAAGGCTGCTTGTCGTTGGCACCATAAACGGAGGAGGAACTGGCATAGACGAAATGGCGCAGCCGCGTCAGCCGGCGCGCGCCTTCCAGCATCACCACCTGCCCCATCAGGTTGGAGCGGACATAGGCATAGGGATTTTCCAGCGAATAACGCACACCGGCCTGGGCGGCGAGATGGATGATGCCCTCAATACCGGGATGGCGGGAGAATAAACTCTCCATCCCTTCCCGGTCGGCAATGTCCAGGCGGTGCAGCGAGAAACCCGGATGGGGGGTAAGCCTGTCCACCCGCGCCTGCTTCAACCCCACATCATAATAATCATTGAATTCATCGACACCGATGACGCTTTCACCCCTGGCAAGCAAAGCCTGGGCGACATGCATGCCGATAAAGCCGGCGACACCCGTCACAAGAATGGTCATGGTTCACCCCGACAACCGTACTGGCGGCCCCCGACGGAAAAGCCGTGAGCCAGGGACCACGCCCGGCCTGTCAGGACGGGCCGGTCTTTTGATTGCGACCGATGGAGCTGTAGGCGAACCCCGCCTCCTCCATCTCTGCCGGTTTATAAATATTGCGCAGATCGACCATCACCGGCTGGCGCAGGGCACCCTTCACCCGTGCCAGGTCCAGGGCGCGGAACTCATTCCACTCTGTCAGAATGGCAACCCCATCGGCCTGTTCCAGTGCCGCATAGGCATCCTTGCACCAGATAACATCCGGTAGAAGCCTCGCCGCTTCTTCCATGGCTACGGGATCATAAGCGCGGACCTTTGCCCCTGCCGCCTGCAACGCCGGAATGATGTCGAGCGCCGGGGCATCGCGCATATCATCGGTATTGGGTTTGAAGGAAACGCCGAGGATGGCGACATCCTTGCCCGCCACCGTACCGCCACAGGCCTGGATGATCCGATCCGCCATGGCCTTCTTGCGCCGGGCATTGATATCCACCACCGTCTCCACAATGCGGACGGGGCTGTGAAAATCCTGGGCTGTCTTGGCCAAGGCCAGCGTATCCTTGGGGAAGCAGGAACCGCCATAGCCGGGACCGGCATGCAGGAACTTGCGGCCAATGCGGCCATCCAGCCCCATGCCCAGCGCCACATCCTGCACATTGGCGCCCACCTTCTCGCAAAGATCCGCCATCTCGTTGATGAAGGTGATCTTGACCGCCAGGAAGGCATTGGCCGCGTATTTGATCAGTTCCGCCGTCTCCAGCCCTGTCATGACCATCGGCGTTTCGATCAGGTAAAGCGGGCGGTAAAGCTGCCGCATCACCGCTTGCGCCCGTTCTGCCTCCGTCCCGATCACCACCCGGTCAGGGCGCATGAAATCGCCAATGGCCGATCCTTCACGCAGGAATTCCGGGTTGGATGCCACGTCGAAATCAGCATCCGGTCGTTCCCGCCGGATGATGGCTTCCACCTCCCGGCCGGTGCCGACGGGCACGGTCGATTTGGTGACGATGACGGTATAGCCTTGCAGATAGCGCGCCACTTCTGCCGCTGCCGCATAGACGTAGGAGAGATCGGCGTGACCATCCCCCCGGCGGGACGGTGTGCCCACGGCGATGAAAACCGCATCCGCCCCGGCAACCGCCTCGGCCATATCGGTGCTGAAGGAAAGGCGGCCGGCAGCCACGTTACGGGCGACCAGCGCTTCCAGGCCCGGCTCGTAGATCGGAATTTGCCCCTGTTTCAGCCGCTCGATCTTGCCGGCGTCCTTATCCACACAGCAGACCTGGACACCAAATTCCGAGAAACAGGCCCCCGACACCAGACCGACATAACCGGTCCCGATCATCGCCAGCCGCATCGTGTGCGCTCCCTTATTGCACAGGGTCCAGACAGGGGACCAGATAGGGGGGAAAAGACGCCATGCCCATTCCGGCGCCAGCAATAGCACAGGCAGCCGCCTGCACCCAATCCCCGGAAGGGTCAGTCTTTTTTGTGCAATGATACCAATCCGCCTAAAGGTTGACCTTTAGGCGGATTGGAGGTCGGCGACCGCCGACCCGCCGCTCGTGCGGCGTCAGCCAAGGGCGCGGATGCGCCCGCCCGGCGAGTGAGGGAGCACGAAATCTCCTGTGAGCGGTCACGATCACGGGAGATTGGTATGATAAGGGAATAGGGGGATTGGCGTAACCCTATCCGCCTTCACTGCCCCCCCCGCGTACCCCCAGCGCAAAGACCGGAAGGGTCAGGCCAGGGGGGTACCCTGGGGGCGGCTATACTGGCCGCGACGGTCCATCCAGGACAGTTCGGCCAAATCCCATTCCGCTTCGCGCGCCTTCATCAGCAGCATCTCGATCAACTGGTGGCCCTGTTCGCGCGCCAGATGGATCCAGGCCTGCCCATGCGTGTCACCCCAGATCGAGATTTTCATGCCCTCACTGTTCAGGTCCACATCCACACGCCTTGCCAGCACGGGCATAGAAGCAGCCTGCGCCCGTGCGGAGAGGATAGCGGGGGGTGTCTGGGTCGGCCCCGATGTCGCTTCCAGCGCGGAGGCATGCTCGAACAGCAGCACATCCGTCCGGTGATCGGCACTGGAACGGGATACGACATCGCTGGTCTTCATCATCAGATCAAGGATGCCCGAGAGCAGGTGCCGGGTGAGGCGTCGGGTCAGATGAAAATCAATGGCCGCGTCATCCGACCGTGCTGTCAGCAACAGCCGGTCGGCCTCAAGATCGTAGCGCAGATCAAGGTGGCGTGCGGCCAGGGCTGCCGGCAGCGGCAGCCCTTCCGTCGGATCCGTCTCAGACAATGCCGAGCCTCTCGAAAATCGGAACCTGTATATTCTTGAAGCTGATCAAACGCTTCTGCAATTCTTCCATATTCTCTGCCTCAGCCTGCAGGGTCTTGCCCTCACGGACCAGACGCTGATTGTTGCGGACCAGAATATCGAAAACGAAAGCCGGCAGATCGGTCACGTTGTTGCGCCGGGCCAGCAGGAACAGCAGGGTGACATGATCCGTGGGGATCCCCCCACCAGTCACCGGCGACGCCAGATAGACGATATCGCTGGAAAGACGCGCCCGTTCCATCACAGCCAGATTGAAGGCATCCGTCTGGGAGCGGCGGGCCGCCATGTCGCCCGGCAGGCAAGGCTGAACTACATTGCTGCCGATCAGGATGGCCATGGCCTGCATGATCCGGGGAAATCCGAGTGCGGCAATCTCCGGTGCCTGCACAAGATCGGTCCAGGTGACCGGCCCCGATGCCAGCCGGGCCTTGATCGGATCATATATTTCCGGCTGCAGGTTACCCTCGCCCAGATTGCCCTTCACCGCCCGCGGCACATCCGTCAGATCGACAGACAGGACGAAGCTGAACTCTTCCCACGCCCCCAGAACCTCGGTCTGTCGCAGCGGAAAGACCCCTTTGGCGAAAATATCGCGGCGGAATTGCTGGTTGATAATGTAATCCCGCAGCGTCTCCCGATAGGAGATATCGGGAATCCCGGCCAGGAACTGCTGTTGGTCGCCGGTCAGGTTGATGGCGTCAATCTGCTCCAGGATTGTGGCGTTGGCGGCAAAGGCCAGCTTGGCCTCAGCCAACTCACCCGCAACATCGCTATGATAGAAGGGGGTCCAGTCCTTGTTCATGTATTCATGAAGCAAATAGGCCCGCTGCAATCCTTTCACCTTGTCCAAACGCTCCGACATTCCGGGATTGGCGCGAAAATATCGCGCATCCATCTTGTCGAGACCTTCTGCGAAGGTAAGCGCCTGTTCGATCCGGTTCAAAGCGGCGCCGCCATGGGTGGCGGCATGATCGACGAACAACCGGCGCAACGGCGCCGCCGCCGACCAGCCGGGCAAGGCATTGTAGGAGATATAGACCACACCGCCCGGCTTCAGTCGCTTGCGGATGAAATCCACAATGACATGCCGGTTTTCGGTGCTGATCCAGCTGTAGATACCATGCAGCGAAATGGCATCGAAATCCGGAAGGTCGGAACGGGCGGCGAATTCCGCGAAACTATCCTCATAAAAACGGATATTGGGTGTGCCAGCCGCTGCGGCCAAATCCTGTGCGCCAGCAATTTGGCCGGGATTAAAATCGGTGGCGTGAAAGTCGATATGCGGATTGGCGGCTGCCAGCAGATTGGCTGTCAGCCCCTGGCCACACCCCAATTCGCAATAAGTACGGGGCTGCGCAAAGGAAGGCGCGCGCATGCCCGCCGCCAACATGGCGAACTGGAGCATGGCCGGCGTCAACTCCCGGTAAAAACCATACGTATAATTGATTTCGGCCATATAGCCGCCGGTCCACGATGTCGCCACGTTAAAATCTTCCCTTGAAGTTGCCCTGGCCGCCACCAATCCTTGCACCCCGACGGCATCACTACCAAAGGTCATACACGTTCCACCCAAGCGGTGGCAACGCATGGTATGGCGGAAACGGGTCCGCCATCGCCGGGATAAAGGATGGCCATTGCCCTTTTCATCCGGCAGCACGGTTGTGCCCGGCATGGGAATATGCAAAGGCATTTGCTTTCCATCCACTTACCCGCGACCGGCTTTTATCGATCCCATGTCAATGTCATCCCTGGCACATCAATCCGACGCGAGGGCGGCATAATGGGCCCCCCTGTGCAGGCGCGGCCGGTCCGTGTCGGCTTCATCATTCCGGCCCTGGCGGAGGAACATCAATTACTGGCGGCATGCCTGGACCGGTTGCGTACAGCCGTCGCCGCCGTCCCCATGATCGTCCCGCATATTATTGTGGTGCTTCAACCATCGCCCGGCATGCCGATGCCGGAACTGGCGGTCACGACGGATGTGGAAATCCTGTATCTGGAGGGACGTGGCGTGGCACGGGCACGGAACCGGGCCCTTGATCATCTGGCCGGCAGGGTCGATGCCCTGATGTTCGTGGATGTCGCGGTGCGGCCAGGGGCCGCCTTTCTGGCGGCGGCGGTCACGCAGCTTCAGCATGATCTGCTTGTCAGCGCCCCGGTGGCCTTCAGGACCGATATGCCGGACCCGGATCATTGTGAGATCGGCAGCGTCGGCGCAGCTTTCCTCATTTATCGCGGTTTCCTGTGGTCATCCATGATGCGTGCAGAGGCGCTCGGCCCCTTGCGCTTTCTGGAGACGATCGGCCCTGGTACCGCCTCCCGGCATCAGGCGGGGGAGGATTCCCGACTGATTTATCAGATTGTGGCGCGCAACCATCTGCGCCGTATCCCTTTTCTCTCCGCCCCGGTGGCGCGGTTGCCGCGCCCGGACCTGTCTGAAAAAGTGGCGCGATATGCCTATGGTCAAGGCTATCTGGTGGGGCAATATCTTGTACATCCGCAGGGGGGCATTCCCGGTTTTGCTTATTTCGCCTTCCGTTGCGCCCTGTTTATCGGCCGCAGCCTGGCCATGCTGGCGCAGGGAAGGATGCGGGCAACCGGGAGGGAGCGGATAAGCGCCTTTTTCGCCGGTCTGCGCGCACAGGATAAGGACGTGCCCCCGTTGCAGGGCCGATGACCCCGGGACCGCCAAGGGGATATCAATGAACGCCCCCTTTTGCCGCCTTGCCAGGACAGGCAAGCGACGCCACAGTGCGCGCCTGCCCGGATATTTTTCGAGGAATTGATGGAAAAGCAAGTATTTGACGAAGATGATGAAGATGAAGGCGACGCCGGACTGGCGCCGGGCACGAAGAATTATGTCACGCCACAAGGCTACAAGGCGCTGGCCGATGAGCTGGATGCGCTCTGGCGGGTCGAGCGGCCCCGTATTGTTGAGATCGTTTCATGGGCGGCCGGGAATGGCGACCGGTCGGAAAATGGTGATTACCTATATGGCAAAAAACGCCTGCGCGAAATAGACCGCCGGGTGCGGTTTTTGCGTAAACGTATCGAACGGTCGGAAATCGTCGACCCTACCCGCCAGACCAACCGGTCCCGCGTTTTTTTTGGTGCGACCGTCACCTATTCACAAGAGGATGGCAGCGAAAAAACCATCACCATCGTCGGCGTGGACGAGGCGGATATGGACCAGGGCAAAGTATCCTGGGTCTCTCCCATCGCACGCGCACTGCTGAAGGCGGAAATAGGCGACACTGTCGCCATACGCACCCCGGCCGGGCGGCGCGAGATCGTGGTTGAGGAAATCACCTATCCCGGCGAACCGGTGTGACAAAGGGGCGGGAAACCAGAAGCGACCTTTCAATATTTGGCAGCAAATGGGAGATATTGCTATTTATCGCGGTTGGTAGAGACTGTCCATAAATGGACCTCTCGAGGGTGGTGGATGCGCTTTTTTCACGAAAGGCCCTTTGTGGCCTTGGTTGCGGCACTCGCCATCCTCTGGGCGGGGCTTGCTGCCTTTCTCGTGTCGGAGCGCGAGCGTACCCTGCGCCTTGCCCAGCATGATCTGGTCAATCTCTCCCTGACCCTGGAGGAGCAGACTTTCTGGCTTTTTTCCGCCGTTGAGCAGCTTCTGCAAACGGTCAAGGCGGACGCGGAAGGCACAGGCGTTCCGGCCGACCTTACGTCCTTGCTGGCGCGGCAGAGCCTGCCACCGGGCTTTGCTCTGGAAGTCACCTTGTTCGATGACGCCGGCACGCCCGTCGCCTCCAGCCGACCAGGAATCATTGGCGCCCAGGCGCTGCGCCACTTCCTGATACAGCCGGAAGTCGCCAGGCATGTGGAGCGTGATTTACACGATATCCTGATTGCGCCCCCTGTCCGGGAGGGGGAGGATGGGCGCTGGATTCTGCCGGTCAGTATCCGCATCAACCGCATCGGTGCCAATGGCGACGTGACGTTCGGCGGGATAGCCCTGGTCACAGTCGATCCCTTCTATGTTTCTTCCTTCCGGCACCAGCTCAACCTCGGGCGTGATGGTGCCCTGGCCATCATCGGCACCGACGGCATTGTCCGCACCCGGGCCGGGCCTTCGCAGCGGGGACAGATCGGCGTCGATACGCTTGCCCTGCCAACCATGGAGCAGGCCAGACGGCAGCCAGACGGCACCCTGCAACGGGAAGGCCCCCATAACAGGCTGATCGCGGCCTATCGCACCGTCCATCACTATCCCCTGATCGCGCTTGTCTGCCGGTCCGAGAAAGAGAGCCTGATGCCCTGGCGGCAACTGGCCTTCTGGACCATCGGTGTGGGCCTGCTGTGCTCCTTCATTTTCGGCGTCTTCTTTTTCCTGCTCTGCCAAGAGGGGCGCCGCGGCAAGGCCCAGGCGCGCGATCTGGCGGAAGCGAACCGGCGCTTGCGGTTGGCCGAACAGGTCGCCCGCATCGGGCATTGGCGCATCAACCTGAAAGAACAGACCGTCTTCTGGTCTGATGAAATCTATCGCATCCATGGCGTCGACAGGCAGAGCTTCACCCCGACCTATGAGAATGTCACCAAGGTCTATGAGAAGGAAGACCAGGACAAGCTGGCAATGCTGATGCGGGCCGCGATGGCCGATGGCGGCTCCTACGAAGCGCCGCTGCGGGTACGGCGACCGGATGGCAAGCGATGCACCATCATCGCCCGCGGCATGGTCGAATTTTCCGAGGCCGGCGAACCGGTCGCCCTTTTCGGGGTTGTCAGCGATGTCACAGACGCGGCGATCCAGGAAGAAGCCCTGCGTCAGGCGCGCATGGAGGCGGAAAAGGCCGCCCATGCCAAAAGCGACTTCCTCGCCACCGTCAGCCACGAATTGCGCACACCGCTGAACGCGGTGATCGGCTTTGCAGATCTGCTCCTGACCGCCGACCTGCCCGAACAAGAGCGCCGCCACTATATCCGCCTGCAGGCAGAGGCAGGGCGCACATTGCTGGCCGTCATCAATGACGTGCTGGATTTTTCCAAGATTGAGGCCGGTCGCCTGGAACTGGAAGAACTGCCCGCCGACATTGTCGGGCTGCTGCAAACCTGCGCCGATCTGGTACGCCCCATGGCGGCGGAGAAACGTCTGGCGCTGAGCCTGGATATCGCCCCCGACCTGCCGCCCTGGTTGATGCTTGATCCTACGCGGCTGCGCCAGATCGTGCTGAACCTGCTGAACAATGCCGTGAAATTCACCGAGCGGGGCCATGTGCGCCTGTCAGCCGGGATCAAGATGCCGGCGGAAGGCCCAGCCTTGCTGCGGATAGCCGTAGAAGATTCTGGTATCGGCGTCGTGCCTGAACGTCTTTGCACCCTGTTCGAGCCGTTCCATCAGGCCGATGCCTCTACAGCCCGCCGTTATGGCGGCACCGGCTTGGGTCTTGCCATCTGCCGTCGATTGCTGGGCCTGATGGGGGGAGAGATCGGGGTCGATAGTGTACCAGGGCGGGGAAGCCTGTTCTGGGTGGAAATCCCCCTGCGCCCCGCCGCACCGCCCGCCCACGCACCGGAGCCCCCCCTGCCCGCCGTCGATCAGGCGGTTGCCCAGGGGCGGTCACTGCGCATCCTGGTGGCCGAGGACCTGCCCGTTAACCAGCTTCTGGTCCGGGCGATCCTGGAACGCGCCGGCCACATGGTCGTGATGGTAAGCGATGGTGATGGCGCGGTGGCGGCAGTGCAGACGGGCGATTTTGATCTCGTCCTGATGGATGTGCAGATGCCGGGCATGGATGGGCTGGAGGCCACGCGATGCATCCGGGCCCTGCCCCCACCCGCCGGCCATATCCCCATCGTCGCCCTGACGGCCAATGCCCTGCCGGCAGAGGTGGAGCGCTGCCGGCAGGCCGGCATGAATGATCATATCGCCAAGCCGATCGAAGCCGCCCATCTGGTGGCCGTGCTGGCACGCTGGTCACAGCGATTGGGCGCCAGCGCAACGGGGGAGACGGAAAATACCGTCGCCCCAGCCCCCTCCACCGAAACAGACCAGGAAAGCCCGCTACCGCCCGTGGTGCTGGAGGATATGCTGGTACAGTTGGAAGAGCTGATGGGGGCCGATGCCCTTCAAGCCATGCTGGCCGAAGTCTCCGAAACGCTGAAATCGCGTGTTGCACACCTGCGGCAGGAAGAGATGGGCCTGGATCAGATCGGCACCAACGCCCACGCCATTATCTCCCTGGCCGGAAATTTCGGCCTGATGGAAATGTCAGCCTCCGCGAAGGCCCTTGAGGAGGCCTGTGAAGATAATCGCCCCCTCGCAGAGATCGCCCAGAGGCTTGATGAGCTTGTCAGGGCGGCCGACAGAGGGCTGGCAGCCCTGGCAGATTATCTGCCAGCCCTGGCAGCGCGGGCATAGTCCATCGGGCCCGAAGGTCACAGCCATATGAAAATCCATGTGGCATTGTCCGCATGGGCTTGATATTGCCACCTTCAGGGGCCAAAAAAGAGTCAGGTCCTTCACCCCGTGCGTTTGGAAGTGCTCCCACGATGTTGACCCAGCGGGCGAAATACGCCCTTCGCGCCTGCATCCATCTTGCCGACCATTACGGGGACGACAACACCATCCAGATCGCGGAAATCGCGACGGCTGAGAATATTCCAGGCAAGTTCCTGGAAGCGATCCTGCTTGATCTGCGCAAAGCGGGGCTGTTGGTCAGCCAGCGGGGACGCCATGGCGGCTATCGGCTGGCACGCGCGCCAGAGCATTTATCCGTGGGCGACATCATCCGCGTCATTGATGGCACATTGGCTCCGATCCGGTGCGCCAGCCGCCTGAAGTTCGAACCCTGCGCGGATTGTGACGATGCCGCCACATGTGTCATCCGGTGGGCCATGCTGAAAGCGAGGGATGCCATGGCCACGGTCCTGGACCGTTGCACGCTGGCGGAAGCATCGCGGCGGCGCAACTCCCTGTCACAACCGCTGGACTTTGTTATTTAACCAGGCGGGCTGGCCGTTTCTGTGGTGCCCCTCTCAATTACAAAGGCCGGGCGATAACAGCCCGGCCTTTTTGCCTGAATTGAATGGAGCGTGCCCGTTGAAGGTCAGGCCACAAGGCCTGTTTCCGTGGTCCGGACCCGGCCACCATAAAATGTAAGGCTCCGCGGCTTGGCCGCCACGGCGCGCCCCTGTACGGCAGCCCGCACAGCATGAACCGCAAGGACGACATCATCGCCCGTGAAGGGCTTATGCAGCACACCGAGAACGAAAGAGCCGACATGCTCGGGCAACTCGTCCAACCCCGTGAGCAAGAGGGTGGGGATGGCATGATTTTCAAGCAGCATTTCCGCCAGCATCAGCCCGCTTTCACCATAGCCGAGCCGAACATCCAGCAGCGCCAGATCGAATACCATGTTTTCCGTTAGCTTCAGCGCCTCAGCAGCGTTCGCCGCCGAATAAGCGGTGATGCCCGCGGCATTCAGGGCCTGCTCAACGCTGGCAGCGATGAAGGGCTCGTCTTCAACGATCAGAACTTTCATGTCGCTTCCCCCGGTTGGTGCATAGCGACCCCGGTATGGGGCGTGCAATTCGCTGGGGATTGAAGCGTATAAGGCGGGCAAAGTCGCGACTGATAATGGTCTTGGCCTTCCGGTACAGGCGGGTCGACCGCCATCCCGAAGGGCTCGGGCGGAAGGCATATCCGCCACTGGGGAACCGCCCCAACCGAACAGGGTCAATCGGCGTGCAGGCGGCTCCACACCATGTTTATCGATTGCGCCAAGCCCTTTGGCTCGAAGGGTTTGGCGATCACATCCACAACACCAAGCGCGCGGAAAATCTCGACATCACGGGGTTGCGCCTTCGCGGTCAGGAAGATGACGGGGATGGAAGATGTTTCAGGGTCGGCCTGCAGCGCCCGCAGGGTCGCCGGCCCATCCATTCCCGGCATCATCACGTCCAGCATGATTAAATCTGGTCGAAAATCTTTGGCTGCCGCGACCGCCGCCGCACCATTGTCACAGAGCTTCACGGTGAACTTGCCGATTCGGGTCAAGGCCAGATTGGCAACCATCCGAAGCATCTCCTCATCATCCACGTAAAGGATGCGGGAAAGAGAAGGTACGGTCATGGCGTCATGAGAGAGTAAGAGAAAAAAGCTGCCATATCATGCCCAATAGTGGGGGCCCGACGGGCCCATCACTCCAGATAACCATCAACCTCGGCAGCCGCCCGTTCCAGCGGCCAGTTCAATTTTTCAATAATCTGATCGATAGCATCCTCAGGGCTCAGGACAGAGCGCCCCACCTGTTCCAGGATCGCATCGAGCACGGCCTCCTCACGGGGAGTCGGGCGGCCATAGGGCTTGAGGATTTCAAGGATTTTGGTCATTCAACAAAGTCCTGGCAGAAAGGGTGATCTGGGGAGTGAGGGTAACACAAGGGGCCAGCGCAGGGGGAAGTTTGCGTACGAAGCCAGCCTTTGTCGAAGTGTCAGCCCCTTGAAGCGAAGTGACTCGGGTAAACGGATGCAATGGCGCTGTCCGCTCACCCTGCCGGTTTGGTCACTTCTATATTCAATCCTGCTGCCCGACCATGGATATGCTGGTGGGATTTCCAGCAGAAGCCCGTGACCGGGTCGATCCAATAGCGGTTGGTGTAGGGCTTTTCGCCCCTCATCTCCACCTCCTCCCGGATGACCTCCAGATCGTAGCTGCGCTCCAGAATGGTTATGGTCTCACGCCCATCTGCGAAAAACCGGCCGCGCACAGGTATTTGATAGAGGGCGGCAGACTGAATATCGATGCGCCGCTGCCATTCCTTACCCACCAGTTGCCGCAAGTCTGGCGGCTCTGCACCCTCCCACGAGGTGTGTGACAAATCCCCCGGCACGCCGACGGTGTGGACAACAAAGGGCCCCCGCAGACCCAGCACCTGTCGTCCCTGGCTGTAATAATAAGCCACACCAGCCTGTGAAATATCACCCAGGACCATGAAGGCAATCGGGCTGTCATCGAACGACGCTAGAATCGACGCATAAGGAAGTGCATCTGCTTGTGCCCGGGAAACCGGCGAACTATGCGTGACGCCCCCTATCGCACCCACTGTTGCCCAATAAGGAGATTCAGTGTTAACCAGGGCACATCCGGGCAAAGCAGTCGCTGGCATAAGGCCGGCAAGCAGGCCAAGGCAACGACGCCGATTGATTGGCATTGCTGTCAGCCTGGGCATTAGGTTGGGATGATTCATGGAGAACTCGATGCGTCGTGAGTACAAGGCCGGCGTAACAAAGCGGCGTCTGCAACTGGGTCTAGCATGTGCAGGCCTTCTTGTCAGTGCCGCCTCAATGCCCGTTACTGCTCAGATGATCGAGCTTCCCACCGGTAGCGTCAATCTCCGCGACCTTCAGCAGCAATATGGGCAGCGGGGCACCTCGTCACCCACACTTGATCAGGTTCGTCAACAGGGTCAAGGTCAGGGGCAGGACTTACAGACCAGGACGAGAGGCACCCAATTCGATTCCCGCATGGAAGCCGCAGGATATCGCAACGAAAACGAAACGCCATCATCCCTGGAAATCCAGTACAGGAACCGCATTGGCGAAAAGGAAAGCCAATATAAGGACCGTCCTGAGGAAGGACTGCGCAGGGAGGGATTGCGCCAGTTCGGCTATGATTTCAGCGCGAATTCCGCCCCCTCTACAGGCGGTTTGCTGTCCGGTGCGGTGCCAGACGATTATGTGCTGGGCATCGGCGACGAACTGGTGGTTACCTTGCGCGGCCAGGTCAACAATACGGTCCAGGCCCGCGTGGACCGTGAAGGCCGCATCGTTCTGCCAAACATAGCGCCCGTTGCCGCCGCTGGTCGCCGTTTTGACGAGTTCCGTGAGGATCTGACCGCCCAGGCACAGGCTGCCTTTTCCCAGACCGAACTGTTCGTATCTGTTGGCTCCGTGCGCAGCATCGGTGTCCTGGTAACGGGCGAAGTGCGGGAACCTGGTCGCTTTACCCTGACAAGCTTCTCCAGTGTGATCGATGCACTGTTGATGGCCAATGGCATCGTCAAGACTGGTAGCCTGCGCTCCATCAAGATTGCCCGGGATGGTCAGACCCTGGACATTGATCTTTATGATGTTTTGCTCGGCCGCCGCGCCGCAACAGATCTGCGCCTGCGTGACGGCGACCAGATCATCGTACCGAGCATTGGCAACACGATCGCCATCAAGGGCGATGTTGTGCGCCCTGGGATTTACGAACTGCGTTCGGGCGGCGGACGTCCCTCACTGGAAGCCGCACTGGAACTGGCCGGCGGCCCGCAGCGCGCAAGGGGCAACCGGTTGGAGATTTTGCGCCTGGACAGGGATGGGCGCAATCAACTGATCCGAAATGCGGCTCCTTCTACCGCCATCCTTCCTGGGGACGTGCTGGTCGTGGAACTGCCCCGCGATGCCATGACCCTGGAAGGGGCGGCCGAACTGCCTGGCGATCGCGGCTTGTCACAGGTCCAGACCTTGGGCGCGCTTCTTCGCGAACCTTACGTGCTGCGATCTGATCCCTATCTGCCCTTGGCCGTGATCGATACAGAGGATCCGGTGACCCGGCAACGGCGTTACGTTGCCGCTGATCTCAGTCGGGTACTTGATGGCTCGATGAACGTGACATTGCGGGAACGGGACCGGGTTATCATTTTGTCCCGGGATGACGTGCGCTATCTCGCATCCGCTGATGTTCAATCGGTCCTGCGTGGGGCCCCGCCGCCCAGCCTGCGCCTCTCCATCGACAGTCAGATGGCGGAGGAACGCCTGGCACTGGCTGGACAAATAGCCCCCCAGCAAGCCGCCACCGCACCGGAGATCAGCAAGCCGGATGATGACGGTGTCGGGCCGCGGAAAGGGATGATTGGCAGCGTCATAGACCGCAGCGGTGGCGGACAGGACCGGCTGATTGAAAGTGACCTGAAATGCCGCGGGCTGGAGCGGCTCGCAAGTGTGGCAGCAGACAGTAACTATCGCCGTTTCTCTGTCGCGCGGTTGCTCGGCGATACAAAGCCCAGAAACGCAACCGAGCAAAAAACAATTATCGGCCTCCAAGCCTGTCCTCCGCTTTTTGATACCCATCCGAACCTTTTGCCGTTCTTGTTGGAGCATGCCACCGCAGTGCAGGGCGAAGTACGGCAGCCCGGTCTCTATCCTGTTGTGCCTGGCGGACCTGCCGATTCTGTTATCAGCGCGGCCGGCGGGCTCAGTTTGGACGCGGATCAACAGGCGTTTGAAATCAGCCGACGCGATGGCAATCGGGTCGCTGGCCTGACCCTGGCACAATTAGCGCAAACGCCTGTGAACCCCGGCGATATCGTCAGGGCCCTGAATAATATCACGCAGCGGGAAGTCGGTCTGGTTGAAGTGGCCGGCGAGGTTTCATATCCCGGTCGCTATGATATTCGCCGTGGGGAGCGGCTGTCGGAGCTTCTTCGCCGGGTCGGCGGCTTGTCTGCCGATGCCTACACTTACGGCGCCGTCTTCCAGCGGGAGCAGGCACGCTTGTCGGAGGAGGAGGGCTTCCGTCGCGCGGCGCGCGAGCTTGAGCAGTCACTGCCTTCCCTCCTCGTGAATGCGGAGAATGCTCAGGCCAGCCAAAGTGCCGTGCAATTTATCCAAACCATGATCACCAATCTCCGCACGACGCCCGGTGTCGGACGGGTTGTGGTGGAATCTGACCCCGCTGTGCTCGCGGCCCGTCCGGAACTTGATTTCGTTCTTGAACCGGGAGACCGGTTGACCATCCCGAAGCGTCCGTCGCATGTGACAGTAACCGGCGAAGTGCTCAACCCGAGCTCTGTAATGTTCTCAACCGGATTGTCGGCCCGTCAATATATTCAAAAAGCTGGCGGTTTCGCATCAGCGGCGGAGAAGGGCGACGCGTTCGTGATCTTCCCGAACGGCGAGTCGGAACCACTGCGGCTTGGGACATTTTCGGATGGAAGCGTGCCGATCCCGCCGGGCTCCACGATCGTCGTGCCGCGTGATCCCGAGCCGTTCAGCTTCCTGACGACCACACGCAGCATCGCTTCGCTGGTCAGCAGCCTTGCGCTGTCAGTGGCCTCTCTGGTCGTCATCGGCAATAACAACTGATTACGTGGGCAGAATTGTGAAAATGTCTCGGTTCCGCTGGATGGCGACAGCAATGGTCGCATTGCTCGCCATCTCCAACGGCTCACCGGCTGAAGGGCAGGAAGTGGAAAACCCCTTCCTGCCCCGGCAGTCACCACCTACGCTGAACGATTTTGGCGGCATTGGCCTTATTCAAACGCCAATGGCCCGTGCAGCGGAGGATGGTCAGGCTTATGCCGGATTTTCCTATGTTTGGCCCTATTCACGCTATTTCATCACAGTTCAGGGGCTGCCCTGGCTTGAAGCAACGCTACGCTATACCAGCGTGGCAAACCGCTTCTACGGCCCCGAGGATTTTAGCGGCGACCAGTCCTATAAAGACCGAGGCATAGACGTTAAAATCAGACTTCTTGAAGGGGATGCAACATGGCCCAATGTTGCACTTGGCCTGCGCGATATTGGCGGCACGGGACTATTTGACGGCGAATATATTGTTGCCGATCAAACTGCCGGCGATTTTGATTTTTCATTCGGATTAGGGTGGGGAAATCTAGGTAATCAGAATCATTTCCGAAATCCATTTTCCCTATTTTCCAAGAAATTCAAAAATCGCAATGAAACCGGGGATGTCGGGGGGCTTGGGACTCAATTTTTCCGGGGCGATGTTGCCCTTTTCGGTGGTGTGAAATGGCGAACGCCCTTTATTGAGGGGTTGAGCCTGAAAATGGAGTACGACCCTAACGACTATAAATCGGAAGCGCTCCAGAACAGTTTCAAGCAGAGCCTTCCCATCAATATTGGCATGGATTATCAGCCCTGGGACTGGTTGCAGGTTGGCGCAGCCCTGGAGCGTGGCAACCGTGCAATGGTTCGCTTCTCCACAACAATGAATTTCCACACATCAAAGGGCCCGCCGAAGCTGGATCCTGTGCCGCCGCCTTTGATCCCTGTGACCGCGCAGGGGCAAATCCAGCAAGCCAATATGCCCATTGCCCCCCAGCCGGGTCCGCAACAGGCGGGGACAGGGGAGTCCATTCGCACCGGCATTGGCCGTCAGGCTGCGATGGACGGATTACACCTGGAAAATCTGGTGCGCATCGGATCGGAGATCCATGTCACGGTCGCGGGAACGCCTGTGCGCGATGGCGTCGTTGTTGCGCATGATATCGCCTTACGCGTTTTGGAACTGGCCCCGGATTTCCAAGGCCGCATACGCGTAACACGTATCGAACATAGCCTGCCGTGGCTGGTGATGGAATTCGACAGCACGATGCTGCGGAACGAATTCAACATGGCTGCTGCCACGATCAAGCCAACGCACATTGATGTAACAGGCCAGCCACCTTCTGAGGAAGATCGCGCCAAACTGAAAGCCCAGTTAGCTAAACAGGGCTTCCACTTGTTCGGCGCCGATTACAAGGCGGGGAAGGCAACATTGTTCCTTTCCAATGCCCGCTATCGTCAGATCCCACGCGCAGTGGGCCGGGCTGTACGGACAGCTGCCTCCGCCTTGCCGCCTGAATATGGGGAAATTCAGATCATCTTCGTCGAGAATGGCATAGAGATGCTATCAGCGACGATGTACCGATCAGATATAGAGCGCGCGTTGGCAGCAACAGGCGGTTCTATCGAAGAAACCTGGATGCGGACCCGTCTGGAACGCCCCTCCATGGACATGGAGGAAGCCAGTCACCCGGAGCCCTATGGCTATCCCGGTTTTTCGTGGAGCCTGCGACCTGCCCTGAGGCAGACCCTGGGCCGGCCCGAAGCCTTCATCCTTTATCAGGCTTGGATGCGCCTGTACGGGACGGTCACCGTTGCCCCAGGGCTTAATGTGACGAGCGGCCTGGGCTTTAATATTTATAATAACTTCGACCGCATGCGTCTTCCATCGGACAGTGTGCTTCCCCATGTCCGGTCGGATATTCGTCAGTATCTGCAAGATGGTACGACTGCGATGACTCACCTGCAGGCGGACTATACTTTCAGGGTCGCGCAAGATACCTATAACCGCGTCTATGGCGGCTATCTGGAGGAAATGTTCGGCGGCGTCGGCAACGAAATCCTCTACAAGCCTTTTGGCAAGGAATGGGCGATCGGTCTTGATGTTGCCTGGGCCAAGCAGCGTGATACCCAGCAATGGTTCGGCTTCCGCGACTATAATGTCGTTACCGGCCATCTGACCGGTTATTACCATTACGAACCCCTGGGCCTGGACGCCCGCGTGCGGGTCGGTCGTTATCTGGCCGGTGACAAGGGCGCTACGTTCGAGCTGTCGCGGACATTCGACAGCGGAATCACGGTGGGCGCTTTTGCCACCTTCACCGATGTTTCAGCCGAGGAATTCGGTGAAGGCCGCTTCGACAAGGGGATTTATTTCTCGATCCCCCTGGACAATATCTACGTGAAGTCAAGCCGTGGCGGGCTTGGCTGGCTGTGGCGTCCGCTGACCCGCGACGGCGGCCAGACCCTTGCCAGCCGCCGGGCATTGATCGGCCAGGTGTCCACCTCTGACGGGGCCCAGCTCCGCCGGGATTGGAATACACTCCTGGATTAAGTGCGGCCTGTTCAATCTGCGTATCAACGAACCATGGCCCGGGTGGCGTGCAATACTGCTCCCACCTGGGCCATGGTTCGTTCGATCAGATCGGCATATCAGACGGTCACGCTTTCCGCCCCTCGCGGGGCGTCAGTGCCGATGTCCGATAAATCGGCGCCGGTCAGCCGGCCCAGCCGATGGGCCGGCAAGGCACAGAAGATTTTCACGCGCCGTTCAATCATACCAAAAACAAGATTCAACAGCGCCCGTCGCTCTGTTTCCGATCCCTGGAGTGTCAGTGGATCCGGGAAACGCCATTGCGCCAGCATGGGATGGCCGGGCCAGAAGGGCTGCGGGCGTGCCGCCGCGTCCTCGCAGGTAAAGAAAATAAAGTCCATGACCGGCGCGTCCGGCCCGGCATACAGGTTCCAGTTTTTCGGTCGCAGGTCTGTCGTGTCCACGCCGACCTTAGCCAGAAGATCCATCGCGATCGGGTCAGCCGCTTCCAGGGGTTCGGGGCCGGCGGAATGGACCTCGAACCGGCCCATGCCCCATTTGCGCAACAGTCCTTCTGCCATCAGGCTGCGCGCCGCATTCTTGCGGCAGATAAACAGGACCTTGAAGATTTTCTCCGGCATCCGCGCGCCCCATCCGTTCGTGTGAAAACGCGGCGGATGATGCGCTTGGCCTGCGTCACCCGCGTGACGGGGAAATGTCGTCCGGATGACAGGTTTTCCCGCCGCCGGCAGGCATAATGATGCGCCAGAACATCGCCACAGCGCCGCGGATATGATCAGCCAGGGCCGCATCATCGGGCACCGGCTGCATGCCGGTGACGACGCGGTAATAAAGGTCGCTATGAACAAGCATGCAGAAGCTCCGCGCCGCATCCATGGGATTGGGGACATCCGCGACGCCCGCGCGATGCAAGACCACCAGATATTCCGACAAATGGGCAATCAGCTTATCCGGACCTTCCCGGAAATAGACCTCCGGCAAGGAGGGGAACTTGATCCCTTCCGACATGATAATCCGCCATAGACCCTGCGCGTCGGGTCGGAGAATGACCCCCATGAAAGCATGGGCGATGCCGCACAAGGTCGTGCAAGGGTCGCGCAACGGAACATCCGGTTCTGCCAGCGCCTTCATCACGTCTGTACAGCGTTCCGTGACCATCGCCTCAAACAGCCCCTCCTTATTGCCGAAAAGCTGATAGAGGGTGGAAAGCGACCCGCCCGAACGGCGGACGATGGCCCCCAGATTCGCCCGCTCAAACCCCATTTCAAAAAAGACTTCGGCCGCAGCCTCCAGTATGGCCGCCCGCCTTGCCTCCATCCGGGGGGAGCGCTCCGCTTCCTGCCTATCCTGGCCGGCCGTCCCGTCCATTTTCTCTACTTTCTTCATTCGCTTACGCGACACAAAACCCTCATGCCGCCATGTGATACCCGTCACTTGCCAAACTGTAACGCTGATTACATTATCACCGCAAGCCGACCTCCGGCCCTGTCTTTATGTCTAATCCACTTCTGCCCACCTTCCTGAAGGATTATGCCATGTCCTGGCCCCGCCCTGTGCTCAGCCGGTCGGTTATTGTGCTGCCGCTTATGCTGGCACTTGCCGGCTGCGGTGACAAAAAGGTGGAGGAGAAGCCCGCCCGGCCTGTACGGGTGACGGAGGTGGCACTCTCCGCGCTGAACCAGCAGAGCCACTATACCGGCACCATTGTCGCGCGGACGGAAGTACAGGCGGCGTTTCGCACCGGGGGGCGGATCGCCGCCCGACTGGTGGAAGTGGGGGAGCAGATCAAGGCCGGCCAGGTGCTGGCAAAACTGGATCCCGCTGATCTCACCCTGGCGCTGCGGGCGGCGGAAGCACAGTTGGCCCAGGCCGAGGCCCAGGCCCAGCAGGCCAATGCCGATCTGCGCCGCTACACGCCGTTGCTGGCCTCTGGCACGGTATCTCAGGCCCAGTTTGACCGGGTGAAGGCCACCGCTGATGCAGCGAACGGGCAATTGAACGAAGCGCGCTCCGGACTTGCCCGCGCCCGCAATGATCTTTCCTATGCCGATCTGACGCTGACCCAGGCCGGGACGGTCACCGAGCTTGTGGCCGATGCCGGTCAGGTTGTTGCAGCCGGTCAGGCCGTCCTGCGCGTCGCGACGGACCTGGGCCGGGAAGTGGTGATTGATGTGCCGGAAAGCCAGGTGACCCGGCTGAATGTGGGCGACAGCGCGACCGTCAGCGTCTGGGCTGACAGGGAAGTGAATTTGACCGGCAAGGTCCGTGAAATCACGCCAGCGGCGGATGCCGCCACCCGCACCTTCCGTCTGCGTGTCGCACTGCCGGATGATCAGGCAGCCCCGCTTCTGCTGGGCATGACCGCGACTGTCCGCTTCGACGCCACGGCACCGGACGGAATGGTCCTTCCGCCGTCCGCCCTGTTCCAGGACGGGGACAAGCCAGCCGTCTGGGTACTGAGCCAGAAACGCGACCGGGTAGAATTGCGGCCCGTGACTGTCGCAGCCTACCGGGCAGACGCGGTGGTGATCCAGAACGGATTGAAGCCGGGTGAACTGGTGGTGACCGCCGGTGTCCACCGGCTGGATGCCAACCTGCCCGTTCGCGTCTGGGATGGGGGTCTGCCGTGAGCAGCTTCAATCTTTCCGCCTGGGCCATCCGCCATCAGGCGCTGGTCCTGTTCATGATCATCGCGTCGGTCGCCGTCGGTGCCTATGCCTATATGCGGCTGGGCCGGGCAGAGGACCCGCAATTCACCATCCGCACCATGGTGGTCACGGCGCAATGGCCGGGCGCCACCGCGAAGGAGATGCAGGCCCAGGTTACAGACCGGATCGAACAGGCGCTGCAGCAGGTTCCCAATTTCTACCATACCCGCACCTATGCCCGGCCCGGCGAAACGGTAATCTTCGTCAATCTGCAGGATTATACCCGTTCATCCGTGGTGCCGGACCTCTGGTATCAGGTCCGCAAAAAGGTCGGCGATATCGCCAATACCCTGCCGCAAGGCGTGATCGGTCCGCAATTCAACGATGAGTTCGGCGACACTTACGGCAATATCTACGCCTTCAGCGGCGACGGGTTCAGCGATGTCGAGATGCATCAGGTGTTGCTGGCCGCCCGTCAGCGTCTGCTGCGCCTGCCGGCCGTCGGCAAGGTTGATCTGCTGGGCCTGCTGGATGAACGCATCTATGTCGAGTTCGACACGGGCCGGCTGGCGGAATTTGGCGTCACCATACAGCAGGTCGCCAACGCCCTGGCCGCGCAGAATGCCGTAAGCCCAACCGGGCTTGTAGACACCGGGGCTGAGCGTATCCGCGTGCGCGTCACCGGCGCGCTGTCCACGGAAGAGCAGGTGCGAACGGTCCCCATCCAGGCCAATGGCCGGCTGTTGCGGCTGGGCGATATTGCAGCTGTGCGCCGGGGGGTGGAAGACCCGCCCAGCACGCTGATGCGCCATAATGGGGAACGTGTCACCGGCCTTGCCATTTCCATGGCCGCCGGCGGCGATATCCTGAAACTGGGCGAAGCGCTTGAAGCGGAAATCGCCACCATCCAGTCGACCCTGCCCGTGGGGATCGAGATTGAGAAGATCGCCGATCAGCCGACGGTGGTGAAGGACAGTATCGACGAATTCATCAAGGCGTTGGCGGAAGCGCTGGCCATCGTGCTGGTGGTCACCTTTATCAGCCTGGGCATGCGCACCGGTATCGTGGTGGCCCTGTCCGTGCCCTTGGTGCTGGCCATTACCTTTGCCGTGATGCTGGCCGCCGGCATCGACCTGCACAAGATTTCCATCGGTGCCCTGGTCATTGCCTTGGGCCTGCTGGTGGATGATGCCATCATCGCGGTGGAAATGATGATGGTGAAGCTGGAACAGGGCTGGGACCGCGCCCGCGCCGCCGCCTTTGCCTGGACCTCCACCGCCTTTCCCATGCTGACCGGCACGCTGGTCACGGCGGCGGGCTTCGTGCCGGTGGGCTTTGCCCATTCGGCGGCCGGTGAATATACCGGTGCCATCTTCTGGGTGGTCGCCACCGCCTTGCTGGTTTCCTGGTTTGTGGCCGTGATCTTCACGCCCTATGTCGGCTTCAAGCTGCTGCCCACCCCGCATGAGGGGGCCGCCAGCCACGACCCGGCGGAAGCCCAGGCCGCTGCCTATGACAAGCCGATCTATCGCCGGCTGCGCGCCAGCCTGATCTGGACGGTCAATCATCGCTGGATCGTGATCGCGCTGACCATTGCCGCCTTTGGCGCCTCCGTCTTCGGGTTCGGCTTTGTCCAGCAGCAATTCTTCCCCAATTCCGCCCGTCTGGAACTGGTGGTGGATATTGAGCTGCCGGAGGGGACAGCCATCGGCGCCACCCAGGCGCGGGTGAAGGAGATGGAGGCCCTGTTCGCCAAGGAGCCGGCGATCATCAGCCAGACCGCCTTTGTCGGCGGCGGGGCGCCGCGCTTCTACATGCCGCTGAATCAGGAACTGAACCGCCCGAACTTCGCCCAGTTCATCTTGATGACCGGGTCGCTGGACGACACCAAAAGGCTGGCCAAGTCCCTGCCACCCCAGTTGGAAAGCCTGTTTCCCGAATTCCGGACCCGGGTGGCCCGGCTGGAGAATGGACCGCCCGTCGGCTATCCGATCCAGTTCCGTGTTCTGGGTCGCGACCCTGAGGTGATACGCCAGATTGCCGGCGATCTGCGCGACCTGATCCGGACCAATCCGCACACGATCGACGTAAATTTCGACTGGAACGAGAAGATCAAATCGGTCCGGCTGGTGGTGGACCAGGATCGTGCCCGCGCCCTGGGCATCAGCAGCCAGGATCTGGCCATGGCGATGCAGACGGTCCTGACCGGCTATACCGCTACCCAGTATCGCGAAGGGATCGAACTGATCGATGTCGTGCTGCGTGCCGGCGAGAATGAACGCCAGGCCGTGGATCGGCTGGGCGATATCCGCCTGCGGGGCGCCAATGGCACAGCGCTGGCACTGAGCCAGATCGCCCGGATCGAATATGGGCTGGAAGAAGGTATTCTCTGGACCCGGTCGCGTGACCTGACCATGACCGTGCGCGCCGATCTGATCGGGGACATCCAGGCCCCCACCGTCGCCGCCCAGATCCAGGCCGCGATGGGGCCGCTGGTCGCCAAGCTGCCTACCGGTTACCGGATTGATCTGGGGGGCGCTGTGGAGGAAAGCGCCAAGGGTCAGAATTCCATCATGGCGGTCGTGCCGGCGATGATTCTGATCATGCTGGTCGTCCTGATGGTGCAACTCCAGAGCTTTCAGCGGGTGATTCTGGTCTTCCTGACCGCCCCGCTGGGCCTGATCGGGGTGACGCTGGCGCTGCTGATCTTCAACCAGCCCTTTGGCTTCGTTGCACAATTGGGGGTGATTGCCCTGGCCGGCATGATCATGCGCAACTCGGTCATTCTGGTCGATCAGATCGAACAGGATATCGCTGCCGGCCATGGTCGGTTCGACGCCGTGGTTGATGCCACGGTCCGCCGGGCCCGACCGATCATGCTGACGGCGGCAGCCGCCGTCCTGGCCATGATCCCGCTCTCCCGTTCCACCTTCTGGGGGCCGATGGCACTCTCCATCATGGGTGGGCTGATCGTGGCAACCGCTTTGACCATCTACAGCCTTCCCGCCATGTATGCCGCCTGGTTCAAGGTCCGGCGGGAAGAGTCAGGCCACACCGCGCCCGGCGGTATCTTCAATCAACCCTGATACGGCGAGACATCAAATCAAGGGGTAGCGGCACAGAAGGGATTAATCCCAAAGGCGTTCGCTACCCCTTTTCCTTATCAATAAGCGTGCCTTCAAAGTGAACTGAACCCCTGGTTAAGATGTTAGTTCGAAAAGAACGGAATCTGCACAGGGGAATCGGAGCCATGAATAAAGGCATTATGGTTGCTATCGCCGTCATTGTCGGCGCTGTCATCATCGGCTTGGTCTATGGCATGACCAAAGGGGGCGGTAATGATGTCGCCACCATTCGCAGCAACATGATCAAAAGCTCCACGGCGGAATGCAACCGTTCCACCCGTGCCGCCATTCCCCAATCCGTGCCCGATGCCCGGATCGAGAAATACTGCACCTGCTCTTCCGACCGGCTCTTTGCCTCGTTAACCGATGAAGAGATCCTGCAACTGGCAGAAGCCGAGCGGACGGGAAACACCGAACTGGCCAACCAGATGGTCGCCCGCTCCATGCCGATTCTGGAAGCCTGCCGGGCCGAAGCCGACCTTCAAGGCTGACCCTGCTCTGATCACACCGGCCCCAATGTCTGGCAGGCCGGTGTGATTGGGGCAAAAAATGCGTTCGAAAATGTCTCCATCTTGCCAATGACACCGGTTTCCATTACTCCTTGATCCAACAATAAGCTGTTTCTCAGCATGTGGGGTATGGGAGGAAATGGTGCATACAGGCGCCGGGGTTACCGCTGAGCCCAAACCGGGCAATGTGCGCTGGATCGTCGTGGCATTGCTGTTCGCTGCCATGGTGATCAACTATGTTGACCGGCAGATGATCGGCGTTTTGAAGCCGACCTTGTCGGCGGAATTCGGCTGGTCGGAAACCGACTATGCCAACATCATCTTCTGGTTCCAGGCGACATACGCGCTGGCCTATGTCGCCTTTGGCCGTATCATCGACAGGGTCGGCGCACGCTGGGGCTATGCGCTGGCCTTCACGATCTGGACGATCGGCCATTTCGGCCATGCCGCTGCCAAGTCGCTGGGCGGTTTCATCATCGCCCGCATGGTGCTGGGCGTCGGTGAGGGCGGCGGTTTTCCCGGCGGCATCAAGGCCGTTGCGGAATGGTTCCCCAAGAAGGAACGCGCCCTTGCCACCGGTGTCTTCAATGCCGGCACCAATATCGGCGCCATTGTCACCCCGCTGGTGGTGCCCGCCATCACCCTGGCCTATGGCTGGCAGATGGCGTTCATCGTCACCGGTATCGCCAGCCTGGTGTGGCTGCCGCTCTGGCTGATCTTCTATCGCCGCCCGCGCGACCATAAGATGGTCCAGCCTGCCGAACTGGCCCATATCGAGAGCGATCCGCCGGACAGCGCGGAGAAGATCGGCTGGGGCCGTCTGTTCTTCGTGAAGGAAACCTGGGCCTATGCGCTGGGCAAGTTCCTGATCGATCCGATCTGGTGGATGTTCCTGTTCTGGCTGCCGGATTTCCTGGGCAAGCGCCATGGGCTGGACCTGAAAAGCTTCGGCATCCCGCTGGTGATCATCTATCTTATGTCCGACGTGGGCAGCGTCACCGGTGGCTGGCTCTCCTCCACCATGATGAAGCGCGGCTACAGCCTCAACCGGTCGCGCAAGCTGGCGATGCTGATCTGTGCGGTCTGCGCCCTGCCGGTAGGCTTTGCGGCCTTTGCCGACCAATTATGGATCGCAGTGGCCATTATCGGCCTTGCTACTGCCGCGCATCAGGGCTTTTCCGCCAACCTCTATACGCTTCCATCCGATGTATTCCCGCGCGCGGCTGTTGGCTCCGTGGTGGGGATCGGCGGCATGGTCGGGGCTTTCGGGGGCATGGCCATGGCGCAATATGCCGGCTATGTGCTGGAAAAGATCGGCAGCTACACACCCATCTTCGTCGTTGCCGCCTCGGTCTATCTGTTGGCCTTGCTGGTGGTTCACCTGCTGTCGCCCAAGATGGCGCCGGTCGTTATCAAGGAATGAGGTGTTGGGAAACGGACAATCGTCCGTTTCCCCCTATCCCAAAACGACCGGCTTGACTACATTCCCCTGCAAAGGCGGCCCGAGCGCCAATGCATTTAAGGGGAAACACCATGAGCCGTGATCCGATTGTCATCGTCTCTGCCGCCCGCACTGCCATGGGCGGCATGATGGGCGACCTGTCCAGCCTGCCTGCCGCCCGATTGGGGGCGGCAGCGGTGCGCGAAGCCGTCACCCGTGCCGGCATCGCGGGAGAAGATGTGGCCGAACTGATCATGGGCAATGTGCTGCAGGCCGGCCAGGGGCAGGCCCCGGGCCGTCAGGCCGCACTCGCCGCCGGGCTGCCGCAATCGGTCACCTGTTCGACCATCAACAAGATGTGCGGCAGCGGCATGAAGGCGGCGATGATGGGCCATGATGCCATCCTGGCCGGCAGCGCCGATATTGTGGTGGCGGCCGGCATGGAGAGCATGTCGAACGCGCCCTATCTGCTGGATCGGGCGCGCGGCGGTTATCGTTATGGCCATGCCATGATGTATGACCACATGGCGCTGGACGGGCTGGAGGATGCTTACGAGCGCGGCCGCGCCATGGGCACCTTCGCCGAAGATACCGCCCGCCATTACCAGTTCACTCGCCAGGCCCAGGATGAATACGCCCTGGAAAGCCTGCGCCGGGCCAAGGATGCGGTGGAAAGCGGCAAGTTCGATGGGGAGATCGCCGGCGTGACTGTCACGTCGCGCAGCGGTGAAACCGTCATCGCACGTGACGAACAGCCCGGCAAGGGCCGCCCGGACAAGATCCCCACCCTGAAGCCAGCCTTCGCCAAGGATGGCACGGTGACGGCGGCCAGCAGCGCGTCCATCTCCGACGGGGCAGCCGCCCTGGTGCTGATGCGCGCGTCGGAGGCGGAAAAGCGCGGCCTGTCCCCGCTGGCCCGCATTGTCGGCCATGCCGGTGATGCCCGCGCCCCGGCATGGTTCACCACCGCCCCCATCGGCGCGATGCAGAAGCTGTTCACCAAGACCGGTTGGCAGGCCAAGGATGTCGACCTGTTCGAGATCAACGAGGCGTTCGCCGTTGTCGCCATGGCCGCGATGAAGGAACTGGACCTGCCGCATGACAAGGTGAATGTGCATGGCGGCGCCTGCGCGCTGGGCCATCCCATCGGCGCATCCGGCGCACGCATCCTGGTCACGCTGCTGGCTGCGCTGCAGCGTTATGATCTAAAGCGCGGCGTGGCGACGCTCTGCATTGGTGGCGGGGAAGCGACGGCGATGGCGGTGGAGCGGTTCTGACGCAATCACCCCACCGCCTGCCGAACTGAAGGAGCATCCATGCTGATCACCGAAGAACAGGCGATGGTGCGCGACATGGCGCGCCAGTTCGCCCGCGAACGCTTGGCCCCCGGCGCTGCCGAGCGTGACCGCACATCCGCCTTCCCCGCCGATGAATTGCGGGAGATGGGGGAGTTGGGCCTGCTGGGCATGGTGGTGCCGGAGGAATGGGGGGGCGCCGGCACGGACGCAATTTCCTACGCCCTGGCGATTGAGGAGATCGCCGCCGGCGACGGCGCCATCTCCACCATCATGAGTGTGCATAATTCCGTCGGCTGCGCGCCGATCCTGAAATTTGGCACGGAAGAGCAGAAAGAACGCTTCCTGCGCCCCATGGCCACCGGCCAGATGCTGGGCGCCTTCTGCCTGACGGAGCCGCAGGCAGGCTCCGACGCCTCGGCCCTGAAAACCCGCGCCGTGGCCGATGGCGACCATTATGTGCTGAACGGTGCCAAGCAGTTCATCACCAACGGGCAGAATGCCGGCGTGGCGCTGGTCTTCGCCGTTACCGATCCGGAAGCCGGCAAGAAGGGCATCTCCGCCTTCCTCGTGCCTGCCGACAATCCCGGTTACAAGGTGGCGCGGCTGGAACATAAGCTGGGGCAGCGCTGCTCCGACACCGCCGCCATCCTGCTGGAGGATGCGCGCGTGCCGGCCAGCCACATGCTGGGCGCCCCTGGTGATGGCTACCGCATCGCGCTGGCCAATCTGGAAGGCGGGCGCATCGGCATCGCCGCGCAAAGCGTCGGCATGGCCCAGGCCGCGTTCGAGGCGGCGCGGGACTATGCGCGCGAGCGCACCAGCATGGGCGTTCCCATCATCCAGCATCAGGCCGTCTCCTTCCGGCTGGCCGACATGGCGACCCGGGTCGAGGCGGCCCGCCAACTGGTGCTGCATGCCGCCGCCTTGCGGCAGGACGGCCAGCCCTGCCTGAAGGAAGCCTCCATGGCCAAGCTGTTCGCCTCTGAAATGGCCGAGCGCGTCTGCTCCGATGCCATCCAGACCTTTGGCGGCTACGGCTATGTCGAGGATTTCCCGGTAGAGCGCATCTATCGCGATGTCCGCGTCTGCCAGATTTATGAAGGCACCAGCGATATCCAGCGGCTGGTGATCGCGCGTAACCTGTGACTCAGGCCTTGAATGCCGGACCATGTGATGCCATTTTAATGGATCATATGGTCCGGAGGCAATGATGCAGGTCCAGGATATTGTTCACCTGATGGGGGGCCGCACGGTTTTCGACCGTCCCGTCAAAACCGCGCTCGACCTTTCGCGTGGCCTGGGCGAAGGCGTGAATGTCAGTGCTCTGGACCATGTGGCCAGCCATGTCTATGCCGACCCCACCGCCCGGCGCGGCCTGATGCTGCGCGTCGTGCCGGAAGGCACCTTGAAACGCCGGTTGCGCGATGGCCGGCTGACGGCGGTGGAAAGCGAGCGGACAGCCCGCCTCGCCAACATCATTACGAAGGCGGAATATGTTTGGCGGGATAGGCAGGATGCCAAAATCTGGCTGACGACGCCGCATCCGGAACTGGACAACCGACCCCCGATTGAGGCGGCAGTGGATGAGTTTGGTGCCCGTCTGGTGGAAGAAATACTGGAAGCCATCCTGCACGGGATGCCGGCCTGACCATGGCGGGTGAGCGGAGCGTAGGACTGACCGGCTACCGCATCGCCGATGACCGGTTCCCACTGCTGGATGGCGGTGGCGCCTTCCGCACGGGCGGTCGCTGGAACAGCCCCGGTCGTTACGTGATCTATGCCGGTATCGGTTTCGCCACCGCGATGCTGGAAAAGCTGGTCCATACCAATATTGGCAAGGTGCCGACGGGCCAGCAATTCGCCGATATCCTTATCCCCGATCATGTCAGGCCAGAGGAGGTATCCGGCAACGACCTGCCCGGCTGGCGCGATGCCGATCTGGGGGCGAGCCGCGCCTTTGGCGATGCCTGGTATGACAGCCGCCGCAGTGCGGTGCTGATCGTCCCGTCGCTACCCGCCATGGGGATGGAACGCAACCTGCTGATCAACCAATTACACCCGGATTTCGCGGATATCCGGGCCAGCCGACCGCGCCCCCTGCATTGGGACGCGCGGCTGTTCGGCCCGGCGGGATGATTACCCGCCCACCCCGCTCAGGAAGGCCACCAGATTGCGCGGCAGCGCCTCGCACAGATAACCGCCTTCCTGGACGAAGGCCGTGGGCAGGCCGGCGGACGCGATCAACGCGCCGGCTTCACGGAAGCCGTCCGTCGTCACCTTCAGGGCGCCGATCGGGTCTTCCTCCGACGCATCCAGCCCCAGTGCCACGACCAGGGCCGCTGCGCCAAAGCCGGCAACGCGGTCCAGCCCATCACGGATGGCAGCCAGCCACACCTCATTGCCGCTGCCATGGGCCAGCGGCATGTTGATGTTGAAGCCTTCCCCGGCGCCAAGGCCCGTTTCCCCCTGATAGCCGCAATAGAAGGGGAAGTAGCTGCTGGTATCGGCATGGATGGAGATGGTCAGCACATCGGCACGGTCATAGAAAATGCCCTGGGTGCCATTGCCATGATGCACGTCGATATCCAGCACCGCCACCGGGCGGCCCAACTTCTCGCGCAGCCGCTGCGCGGCGATGGCGGAATTGTTCAGATAGCAGAAGCCGCTGCCATAGGCCGTGTAAGCATGGTGTCCCGGCGGGCGGCACAGGGCATAGGCGGTTGCCGCCTCCCCCTTCAGTGCCGCATCACCGACATGGTCGGCCAGCGCCACCGCCGCCTGGGCGGCGCCATAGGCGGCATCCCAGGTGTCGCCCCGGATGGAGGTGGAGGTGTCGCCAAGATAGAAGCCCAACTGGCCTTGCAGGCCGACGGGCCGCGTATCCATGCCGACGCGGGGGAACTGGGTCGCCAGCAACTCCTCCCCCACATTCTTCAACTCGCCCCGGCGGTCCCAGGCGGTGCGCAGGAATTCCACATAATCCGGCGCATGCACGGCCTTGATCGACGCCACCCCGGCATCCGGCGCCAGATGCAGCACGTGGCCCGCGCCCGTCACGGCATCGCGCAGCACGCGATAGCGCTCCGACGTTTCCGGATGCGGCATCAGCCGCCCATGGCGGAAGAAGGTGGGCGGGTTCTGCAGCAGCGAGGCGTCGGAATGGAAGACAAGCATCGGTCGGGACCGGTCAGTTACGGGTTGTTACTCTACGGCTATCGCAAAGGAACGATCCTGTCCAACAAGACCGGACAGACCTAATCCCTTGTCTTATAAGGATTTGTAGAAGCTTGGCCCGTATGGAATGGAAATTGGCCGGAATTCTTCACAGGGCCAGCCCGATCAATCCCGCCAGTACCGCCGTCACCGCTGGCACCGCCAGCCAGGGTAGACGTTTGGGCCGCCAGGTCAAAAGCCCGACGACAATCAGCGCCGCCACCGTGGCAAGGCCGAACCACTCAACAAAGGCGACGCCATAATCCACCCGAAGCAACGGTATGGCGAGCGAAAGGACAATCAACAGCCCGCCCGCCCAGCGCCAGCGCCGTTCAACCGCCGGGGCCGGATAGTCGCCCAGCGCATCCGCATGGTGGCGGGACAGCGACAAAGACAGGCCGCAGAAGCCCAGCAGGGCCAAGGCGAACATCAACAGCATGGTCATTCCGCTGCCTCCGCCGACAGGGTGGCCGGCTGTGACCGGGCCTTGCGCACCGGCGCCGCCGGGCGTTTCTGCAGGGTCCGGGCGATCAGCAGCAGGCTGAAACCGATGGCCCAGAAGGCACAATCGAACGACACCATGAACCAATCCCCCGCCGGCAAGCTGATACCCAGATGGCGCGGGCTGGTGAAGAGATTGACCAGCGGCAAGATCAGGAACAGCAGTCCGGCCACGGCAAAACCCTCTATCCAGGCCCGTTTCGCCGGTCGGACCAAGGCGAAAAGGTGGAACAGCCCCCATACCCAGAACGTGGCCGCCACCTCCATATCCGCCCGCCCTTCCAGACCGGTCGGGATCAGCCGGTTGGCCAGGAAAAAGGCGGCCATGCCGGCCGGCAGGCCGGTAAGGGTGCCGATATTCAGGATTTCCACCAGCCGCTGACCGAATGGCAGCCGCCCGGATGCTGGCATGGGCGTGCGCCGTTTCACCGCCCACAGCACCAGCCCGGTGCCAACCATGGCACTACCGGCCAGACCCGCGATGAAATAAAGCCAGCGCAGCACCGGCCCGGCGAACAAACCCATATGCAGCCCGACCATTACCGAGCCGGTGAGGAAGGCGGGATCATGGGGCACGGGGGTTGTGATCAGCCGACCATCAGTGGCGGCAAAGACAACCGGCGTGTGGCGATAGGAAAGGCCTGTCGCCCCGTGCGGGGAAATCTCCACCTGCGCTGCCGCATCGCCGGGATGGCTGACCGTGATCCGCCCGATCCGCGCGCCGCCGTACAGGTCTCGGGCCTGGCGCAACAGGGGCGCGAAATCTACCATATCCGCCCGCGTGCCCGTGGCCTCCACCGCCGGCGGATCGCGGAAACTCTCCGCAAAATAGCTATCGGCATCCTTGTAATTGGCCATGATGCCCCAGGGCATATACATCAGCATCAGGGTCACCAGCCCGGTATAGGTGATCATGACATGGAAGGGCAGCGCCAGCACGGCGGTGACATTATGGGCATCCAGCCAGGACCGCTGCCCCTTGCGCGGACGGAAGGTGAAGAAATCGGCGAAGATGCGCTTATGGGTGATGACGCCGCTGATGATGGCGGCCAGCATCAGCATGGCGCAGACACCGGCCAGCCACCGCCCCCACGGATGGGGAAGCTGTAGCTGGAAATGGAACCGGTAGAAAAATTCCCCGCCGCGCGTCTCCCGCGCCTGCGTCACGTCCCCGGTGGCAGGATCAAGGGTGGCGCTGCCAAAACGGCCACGCCGCCGGCCTTCCCCCTCAGCCCTGGGGTGCTGCCAGAACACACTGACACCGGCGCCACGCGGGTCGGGCGCCATGACGGTCCATTGTGTGGCGTCGGGCTGATGCCGGGCCAGATGATCCAGCGCCTTCAGGATGGCCTGATCGGCATCGGTCACCTGGGCCAGTTCAGGCCGCATCCAGGCGGAAATTTCGGGACGGAAATAGCTGGCGGTCCCGGTCAGGAACATGGCGAACAGGATCCAGCCCGCCAGCAGCCCGGCCCAGTTGTGCAGCCAGGCCATGGATTGGCGCAATGTGTTCTTCATGGCGCGTTCACCCCCAGCCCCAGAAGGACAAACAGGGCCATCCCGCCGCCCAGCAGCAGGATGGCACCCCACACCACCAGAACATTACGGGCCGCGAAGGCCCATAAGGCGATGGTGACGAAGATCAGGAAGGATGCCAGCATGGCGGCGGTCGTCGCGTCCGCCCGCCCCATGGGCAGGACGCGCGCCAGGAAAGCCGTAGCCGCCGCCGCCACGCCATAGCCGCCGGCAATGGCCGCCAGGGCGCGCAGGGCAACGTCCAGCCGCTGCCGGGCTGTGGGTTTGACCGCCGCCCGCGCCATCAGTAGGTCGCCTTGATCGAGAGATGGAAGTTACGCGGCGTCCCGTAGAAATTGCCGCGTCCGGTGGCGCTGATGCGGGCGTAATAGACCTTGTCGAACGCGTTTTCCAGATTGGCGTTCACGCTGATATTCTCGTTGATCTTATAGCCGGCACGCAGGCTGAACACGGCGTAGCTGTCCTGCTCCACCAGCGTGCCGATGCCGCTGGCCACCCGGCTGGCGGGCAGGCCGCCTTCCGTCTCCGACAGCCAGTTGACGCCGCCGCCCAGGCTCAACCCATCCAGCATGCCTTCCGTCACGGTGTAATTGGTGAACAGCTTGAAGGAATGTTTCGGGATCACGGGCTGGGCGGACTGGCCCTCGTTGCTGGCCGTGGCATCGCGCTTGTACTTGTTCTTGTTCAGCGCATAGCCGGCATTGATCGTCCAGTTGTCGGTCAGGCGGCCATTGGCTTCCAACTCGATCCCCTTGCTCTCCACTTCACCCAGGGCGAGGTAGAAGCCGGTATTGTCCGGATCGGCATAGGCGCGGTTGGTCTGCTCGATCCGGTAGATCGCCGCCGACAGCAGCAACCGGTCATCCAGCACATTGGTCTTGATGCCACCTTCAAGCTGCCGGCCGCTCATCGGGTCGATCTGCTTGCCATCCGCCGTGCGCTGGGATTGCGGGGTGAAGATGTCGGCATAGCTGACATAGGCTGAAACGTTGGATGCCAGATCCTGGACCAGCCCGAAATAGGGCGTGAATTCGCCCTTCTGGCTGTAGCCCGTAGGCGTGCCGCGGGTGGGGTAGATATTCACCGTCTCATAATCCCACCAGGACAGACGGCCCCCCAGGACCAGGGTGGTGCCATCCAGCGGCTTGATCCGGGTCTGGCCATAAACGCCATATTGCTCGGTCACATCGGAGGTTCCACCATTCAGCGGAATCTCATGCTCATCCACCGCATTGTTGGGGTTGAACACGTCAATACGGGTAATATTGCTGGTCCGGCCATAGAGATTATCATAGCCACGGCGCTGATAATCGCCGCCCACCACCACATCATGGTCCCGGCCAAAGGCACGGATGCTGCCCACGGCATTGGCATCCACCGACCAGAGGTCGGACTCGTACAGGCCCAGATAGTCGATATGGTTGGTCCAGCCATTGGTGGGCGTCACCGGCTGGCTGCCGATATAGGCATACACATCGTCGCGCTTAATATCGGTATATTGCCCGGTGACCCGACCGACCCAACCACCGCCGAAATCGTGGCGCAACTCGGCATAAGCCTGCCAGATATCGGATTCCAGCCGATTCCAGTCCGCCCCCAGATAGGTGGAGCGGCGCACATCCAGCAGCCCGCCACCGCGATATCCCGGCAAGCCCGTCTGGATTGCCGGCTTGAAATTCTCGTAATGACCACCTGTGGTCAGGGTGGTGTCGGCGGTGAGATCGAATTCCACCACCCCATAGGCCAGTTGCCGGCGCCGGTGCGCCACATCGTAGAACTGGTCCTGATCATGGTAGAGCGCGCCCACACGCGCCTTGATGCTGCCATCGGCGGTCAAAGGCTGGGAGATATCCACCTCGGCCCGGTAATTATCCCAGGAACCATAGCCGACGCTGCCGCTGATCCGGGCTTCATCCAGCGGGCGCTTGCGCACCAGATTGATGGAGCCCGCCGGGCTGCCAGACCCGCTGAAAAGGCCGGCGGGCCCGCGCAACACCTCCACCCGCTCATACAGGAACAGGTCCGGCACCACAGCCGGGAAGGCGACGCCGCCAATGCCGGGCACGCCGTCGATCAGGTAATTGTCGATGGAAAAGCCGCGCGACAGGAAGGAGGGGTTTTCACTGGACACACCGGTGACGGTAATCCCCACCGTCTGCGTGGCCAGGTCTTCCAGCGTCACCAGATTTTGCAGCTCGATCCGTTCGCGATCGATCACGGTGACGGTGTTCGGCGTTTCCCGCAGCGGCACCAGGGTCTTGGTGCCGGCGACATTGCTGCCATAGCCTTTGCCCCAGACGATGATCTCGTCCGTCACCGTGCTGTTCTCAACCGCCTGTGCAGGCAGGCTGGCAGCGGCAAAGGCTGCCAGGGCCAGGGTGATCGCCGTCGCCGCGCACCGGTGACCGGGCACGTTCGCCATCTTCAACATTGCCATTCTCATTTCCCCAAAAGGCGACCCGTGAAGGCCACCATCCCCACTTCACTGTTTGCTGGTCTCCGCCGGCAGGGTTGGAACCGCCGGACGCAAGGGATGAGGCATCACCCCTATATGAGATTAATAATCACTCCGCTTCGGGGGCGGTTTTCGTGCCCGCTGCGTTCCCTTACCCTCCTAATCGATATTGCGAGTCATTTTCAATATCGATGGCTGACTATTTTTTGCGCAGCAGCTTTGCACACCGGCGTAGGGGATCACGGGCACGCTTGAAGAAGCGGTCAGGCGGTCAAACGGGTCTTCACCAGCGGCAAGCCGCTTATTTCAGGTCGTAGGTTGCCGCATATTCCACCGGAAAATTCACCGACCGGGCGATGAAACAGACCTTGTGGATTTCATGATGGATCGCATCGGCCCGGTCCAGATCGGCCCCTGCTTCCACCAGGATATGGGGACGCAGCGTGGCCCGCAAAAAGCGGCCCGCCCCACTGGGTGCCGTCTCCCCGACCGCGACGGGATCGTCTTTATAAGATCGCACAATGATCCCGGCATTGCTGGCCAGATGCAGATACCAAAGCATGTGGCAGGCGGACAGGCTGGCCAGAAGCAGGTCTTCCGGGTTTGGCAGGCCGGGATTGCCGCCCAGCAGGGGATCGTTGGAACAATGGATCACCGGTTTGCCCGGTGTCACGATATCCCATGTACGATCATAGCCGCGATAGGTGCGGGTGCCCTGCCCCCGATCACCGGTCCATTGGATGCGGCACCCATATTCATGCTCCGCGCTCATTGCTGTCCCTCCCGGCATTCCGTTTCGCAACGGGATCATGGCAGCGCCCGCCGGGTTTAACCACCGGCTGGCACCCCCAGTATCGTCATGGCTGTGATTTGCAGGAGAAGTGCCGGGTCCGACCTATGTCGATCGGCATCGCGTGTTATATGATCCGCTACCACCAACCACGCGGACCAGGACAGATCGGCTGAAAGAAGCACTAGCCGGGCCTGTTTTTTGAGTCCATTAAGACGACGGCCCCATCAGACTGGACCAGGATGCGCGCAGTATGAGTGATTTCCGGCATCAGCATGATGACACGCAGGTGGCTTTGCTGCTGTTCCAACTGGACGGTCGCGCCTATGCCCTTCGCCTGGACCGGGTGGAGCGGGTAACCGCATCGGTGGCCGTGACCCCCTTGCCGGCCGCGCCGCCCGTGGTGATGGGAGTGATTGATGTGGCGGGCCAGATCGTTCCCATGTTCGATCTGCGACAGCGTTTCGGTTTACCTTCGCGCCAGCCGCGCCTGGATGATGCGCTGGTGATTGTGCAGGCGTCCAGCCGTCTGGTTGCCCTGCTGGTTGATCATGTGGATGGCACCATCCACCGCGATCCGGAAGATTTGCGCCCCACCGATGGTATCGTGCCCGGCACCCGCTATTTTGATGCGGTGATGAGCCTGCCTGATGGCCCTGTTTTCATCCATGATATTGACCGCTTTTTATCAATGGAAGAAGAGCGTGAGCTTGACGTCGCCATGGGGGCCGCACGGTGACAGAGATGGATGGGGCCGGCATCCCCAACCTGTTGGCAGAATTCAGCGCATTCCTGAGTGCGCGGATGGGGTTGCATTACCCGCCGCAGCGCTGGGGCGACCTTGAACGCAGCCTGCGCCAGATGGCACCGGAGCTGGGCTTCGCCAATGCCGAAACCTGCATGCGCTATTTCCTGGCGGTTCAGCCCTCCCGCGAGCAGATCGAAACGCTCGCCAGCCATCTGACCATTGGCGAGACCTATTTTTTCCGCGAGCCGCGCAGTTTTGAAGTGCTGGCACAGGAAATCCTGCCGCCTCTGATCCAGGCCCGCCGGCAGGCCGGGCGCAATCTGCGCATCTGGAGCGTTGCCTGCTCCACCGGCGAGGAAGCCTATTCCATGGCGATCCTGCTGGATCAACTGATCCCGGATATTGCCAAATGGCACATCACCCTGCTGGCGACGGATATCAACCCCCGCTCCTTACGTCGGGGAATGGACGGGATTTACAGCGAATGGTCGTTCCGGGGGATCGATCCAGACGTGCGCAAGCGCTACTTCACCCAGCGCAACAACCGGTATGAGATCGCCCCCCATATCAAGCGCATGGTGACCTTTGCCTATCATAATCTGGCGGAGGACCAGTACCCGTCGGTGCTGAACAATACCAATGCCATGGACATCATCTTCTGCCGCAACGTGCTGATGTATTTCAGCTTCGATACGGGGCGGCGCGTCGTGTCCAACCTGCACCATTCACTGGTTGAAGGCGGGTGGCTGGTCGCGGCAGCCGTTGAAGGATCGTCGGAGCTGTTCTCCCCCTTCGTGTTCAGCGGCTTTCCCGGCGCCACCATCTATCGCAAGCTCAGCCCGCCGGTAATGACTTTGCCGGTAACACCGCTGCTGCTGGTGCCCGACCCGCTGACCGCCACGCCCGCATCAGCACCGGCTGCGGCACACCTCCCCTCCCCCTCCCTGCCCCCCGCCACTTCCCCGGCCCTTCCGGAAGTGCCCCAGCCACCAGCCGCGCCGCCGGAACCGCCGATGGAGGTGCAGGATCTTTTTGCCGAAGCCTGCGCGCTTTATATCGCCGGCCGGTTCCAGGAAGCGATTGCGCTTTTGCAGGCTCACGCGGCGGAAGTGGCGACCGATGGGCGCTGCATGGGCCTGCTGGCGCGGCTGTTCGCCAATGAAGGGCGGCTGGGGGAGGCGGCGGACTGGTGCCAGCGCGCCATCGCCATCGACAAGCTGGCACCGGAGCGCCACTACCTGCTGGCCATGATCCGGCAGGAATGCGGTGACTTGCGGGAAGCTGCACAATCGCTGAAACGTGCCCTGTTCCTGGACCCCAACTTTGTGCTGGCCCATTTCGCCCTGGCGCGACTGGCGATCACGGAGGGAAAGCTGGATGAGGCACGCCGCCATTATCGCAACACCGCTGCCCTGTTGCGCGGCCATGATCCGGAGGAAACCCTGCCGGAATCGGATGGGCTGACAGTGGGACGGCTGATTGAAATCATCCGCGTCGCCAGCGCTGAGGTGGGCCTGTAGCCATGGAAAATCTGGACTGGAATGACATGTACCGCCGGCTGGCGGCCGCCCGTGAGGGGTTGGCCCGCGAGTTCCAGCCCGGCGCCGCGGAGAGCGAACGCCGCCTGCGGGAGCGGGCCCTGGCCCTGGCCCGCAAGCCGACGGAGCCGGAAGACGCCGCCGACCTGCTGAGCCTGCTGGAATTCACGCTTGGCGGCCTGACCTATGCCCTGGAGGGGCATTGGATCCGGGAGGTCGCGGCCGATATCCTGATCACACCGGTGCCCTGCACGCCGTCCTTCCTGACCGGCATCTTCTATCTGCGCGGTGTGGTCGTGCCGGTGGTGGATTTCCCGGCTTTGATGGGATTGACCAGCACGGCAACGCTGGAGGCAGCGCATATTGTGATCCTGGCCCAGGGCGAACGCTGTCTGGGCCTGATGGCAGATACGATTGTCGGCATGGCGCCCGTGCGCCGCGACAAGCTGGACCCGATACCGGCAACGGTGCAGAAGGGACGGCAATTCTTCCAAGGTGTTATCGATACCGGCACCATCGTGCTGGATGGTGGCACCTTCTTTGACGATCAGGAAAATGGTTTCGCACAAGCCGGCCTTGGCTGACGGTGGGACGGGGAGCTTCAAGCAATGAAGATCATGGTTGGCACGAAGATCTGGACTTGTCTGCTGCTGGTGCTGGCAGTCCTTCTGGTGGTTGGTGGCGTGTCGCTGCAGGTCACCCAGCGGCTGGTGCAGGATGCGGATTGGCGGAGCCATTCCTATCAGGTGCAAGCGCGTCTGCTGGAACTGTTGTCAGCGGTCCAGGATATCGAAACCGGCCAGCGTGGCTATGTCATCACCGGCGACGAACGATTCCGCCGTCCCTATGAGGATGGGGTGCAGCGCTTGGCCCCCGCCCTCCGCAATGTTCGCGAACTGACCCAGGACAACCCGGTTCAGCAGCGCAACATGGACCGCGTTGATCAGGTGGTCGAGGAAAAGCTGGACGCCATGCGTACCACAGCGGAAATCCGCCGTAACCAGGGGTTCGATGCGGCCCGGGAACAGGTGCTGACCGAACGCGGCAAGCGCGCCATGGATGATTTCAGGGCTCTGATCTCCACGATGCGGGAGGAAGAGAACCGCCTGCTGAAGGAGCGGGAGGCCGAACTGCGCAGCACAATCGATGCCGCCACCGCCACCGTCATCGGCGGGGCGCTGATCGCCAGCCTTCTCGTTCTGGCGTCCGGGCTGTATCTGGGCCGCAATATCGCCGGCCCCTTGCAGGAAATCACCCTGATCGCGGAGCGGATCGGCCGGGGCGACCTCACCGTCTCCATCCCGCCGACCCGTCGCCAGGATGAGGTTGGCATCCTCACTGAGACGTTCGAGCGCATGACGCGGGGCCTGCGCACGCTGATGCAGGAATTGTCCGAAGGTATCAACGTCCTGGGCTCTGCCGGCAGCCAGATTGTTTCGACCACCGCCCAGGTGGCCGCCTCGGCAGCGGAAACGGCAACGGCCCTGGCCGAGACCAGTTCCACGATGGAGGAGGTGCGCAAGACCTCCCAGCTTTCCACCGACAAAGCCCGTCATGTCGCTGATACGGCCCAGGCCACGGCGCAGATCTCCGCAACCGGCAAGCGCGCAGTGGAACAATCCATCGCCGGTATTACCCTGGTGCGGGAACAGATCGGCGCCATTGCCGAGGCCGTGATCAAGCTCAGCGAGCAGAGCCAGGCCATCGGCACCATCGTGGCGTCGGTCAATGACCTGGCCGAACAGTCCAACCTGCTGGCCGTCAATGCCGCCATTGAGGCGGCGCGCGCCGGGGAACAGGGCAAAGGGTTTGTTGTTGTCGCATCGGAGGTGAAAAGCCTGGCCGAGCAGTCCAAGGAAGCCACGGCCCAGGTCCGCGCCATTCTGGGCGACATCCAGAAAGCCACGGCCACCGCCGTTCTGGCGGCCGAGCAGGGGTCGAAGGCCGTCGATGCAGGCGTGAAACAATCGCTGGAAGCCGGTCAGGCAATCGAAAACCTGGCGCAGAACATCGCGGTGGCGACCCAGGCCAGCACCCAGATCGTCGCATCCAACCAGCAGCAGCAGGTGGGCATCGATCAGGTGGCGTTGGCCATGGACAGCATCCGTCAAGCCAGCACCCAGAACACGGTTGCCACCAAGCAGGCGGAGACCGCGGCCCATAACCTGAATGCCCTGGGCTTGAAGCTGAAAACGCTGGTCAGCCAGTACCAGGCCTGACACCGGGCGGTTTTCCGTCCGGCAGCCAGGGTTAAGGGAGCGGTGCCATGAACAGCAGGAATGAACAGCTTCTTCAGCGGCTTCTCGCCATGTTCACGGTGGAGGCCGAGGAACATGTCGGCTCTGTCACCAAGACGTTGCTGGAACTGGACCGGGGTGTCGAACCGGGCCGGCTGAAGGAACTGATCGAGAAGACCTTCCGCGAAATCCATACGCTGAAGGGGGCGGCGCGGACGGTCAATCTGGCCGGTCTGGTCGCGCTTTGTCATGCGCTGGAATCGCTGTTGGCGCTGATGAAGCAAGGCACGGTGGCGCTTGACCGGTCGATCCTGGATCTGATGCATGCCAGCGTCAAAGCCATTGCCGGCATGGTACCGGGTGGAGGGAACGGCCCCACCCCCTCGGCCCCGGCCAACCTGGACAGTCTGATCGCGCAGTTGAACCGGTTGACCGGCGAGGCACCCCCCGCCCCGCCACCGCCGATGCTGCCGCCGCCTGCACCGCCGGAAGCCACCGTGGCGGCCCCACCGGCGCCACCCGCTCCCCCGGCAGTGACCCAGGCCCCGGCAGAGGCGACCACGACTCAAGTTCCGACGGGTCCGGCCCGGACGCCGGCCCGGCAGACCATCCGCGTCCCCATCGCCCAGCTTGATTTTCTGCTGCACCAGGCCGAGGAACTGATCACGGCCAAGCTGTCCGGCGCCTCCCGCGTCAGCGACCTGCGCAGCCTGGGGCGTGACCTGACCGAGCGGGCCCGCATACGCAGCCGCCTGACCCGGGAAGCCCAGGCCGACCATGACAGCCAGACCCTGACATGGCTGGGCACAAAGCTCAGCACCCTGGCCCTGGCTGCCGATAATGACGCACGGGGTCTGGCCAAAAGCGTGGATGGGCTTCTGACAGGCGCCAAGCAGGTGCTGATGCTGCCCGCCGCCAACCTGCTGGACCCGGTGGCGCAGAATGTGCGGGAACTGTCCCGCGAACAGGGCAAGGACATCCAGCTCGATATTTCCGGCCAGGAATTGGAGTTGGACCGGCGGGTTCAGGAGGAGTTGCGGGACGCGCTGCTCCACCTGATCCGCAATGCCATCGACCACGGGATCGAGCCGACGGAGGAGCGGCAGGCCAAGGGCAAACCGGCAGAGGGCAAACTCTCCATCACGGTCAGCCAGCGCGATGGCGGTAAGGCGGAGATCGCCATTGCCGATGACGGGCGCGGCATGGATGGAAGGAAGCTGGTCGCCGAAGCAATCGCCAGCGAGTTGCTGGATGAGGAGGAAGCGGAAAACCTGACCGCCGGCCAGATCATGTCGCTGGCCTTCCAGTCCGGCCTTTCCACCACCGATGGGGTGACGGACCTGTCGGGCCGGGGGCTGGGGCTGGCCATCGTGCAGGAAAAGGTGGAGCGTCTGGGCGGCAGCATCACCGTCGAATCGACCCTGGGTGCGGGCACGACCTTCAGGCTTCTGCTACCCGTCACGATGGCGGCGTTCCGCGTAGTCATCGTCGCGGCAGCCGGCCGCCAGTTCGCCATCCCGACCAATCGGGTGGAACGGGTGGCCCGCGTTCCGGCGAGGGCGGTGGAGTTGGTGGAGGATCGGGAGATCGTGCGGGTGGACGGCAAGCCGCTGGCCCTGGTCGGCCTGACCGACCTGCTGCGCATGACCCTGCCAGCCCCGCCGCCCGCTGATTTCCGCCATTACCTTGTCCTGGCCGGGGCCGGTCACCGGATCGCGGTGGAGGTGGAACAGGTGGTGGGCGAGAATGAAGTGCTGATGAAGGGGCTGGGCTGGCCCCTGACCCGCGTTTCCTGTATCGCCGGCGCCATGATGCTGCCATCGGGCGGGCAGGGTTTTGTGCTGAATGTGCATGACCTGCTGCGCAACGCCCTGCGCCCCGATTTCAAGGGCCGCCCGGCACGGTCGCTGACCAATATGGCGGCGCCTGCGCGCAAATCCATCCTGATTGCGGAAGACAGCATCACCGCCCGGACCCTGTTCAAGCATGTGCTGGAAGCCGCCGGCTACCGGGTCCGCACAGCCGTGGACGGGATGGAGGCCTGGGGCATCCTGAACGGGGAAACTTTTGACCTCGTCGTGTCCGATGTGGAAATGCCCCGAATGAGTGGGTTCGAGTTAACCGCCAAGATAAGGCAGGATAGTCGCCTGGGGGAAACCCCCGTCATCCTGATTACGTCATTGGAGTCTCGAGAGGATAGGGAGCATGGCGTTGATGTTGGCGCCAGTGCGTATATCGTCAAGAAAAGTTTCGATCAAAGCGATCTTCTCAATATGATCGGTCGCCTCATCTGAGGGTAGTTTGTTGTGATTAGGGTTCTCGTCGCTGAAGATTCACCCACCATCCGGGCTTTCCTGGTCAGTATCCTGGAAAGCCAACCGGATATGAAGGTGGTCGGCGTCGTCGGCACAGGCGAGGAAGCCGTCGAGGCCGTGAAGAATTATAAGCCCGACGTCGTGACGATGGATATCCATATGCCGGGGATGGACGGTTTTGCCGCCACCCGCCGGATCATGGAGACATTGCCAGTCCCCATCGTCATCGTCTCGGGCATGATGACGGATCAGGTGGCCGCCACTTTCCGCGCCGTGGAAGCGGGCGCCTTGGCTTTTGTGCGCCGACCGGCGGGCATCGGCCACCGCGACCATGATACGGAAACCGCCGATCTTGTCATGACCGTCCGCCTGATGTCGGAGGTGAAGGTTGTGCGCCGCTGGCGTCTGCCCACCCCTGCCGCCCGGGCGGAAGCGCGCCAGAACCTTGTGGAGAAGCGGCCGCAGATCGTCGGAATCGGGGCGTCCACGGGTGGTCCCATGGCCCTTCAGATCATCCTGGCCAATCTCCCGGCGGATTTCCCCCTGCCCATTCTGGTGGTGCAGCATATTGCCCATGGGTTTGTGGATGGCTTTGCCGACTGGCTGCGCATGAGCACCAAATTGTCGGTCCAGGTGGCCGGCGATTTCGTGCCGACCCGGCCGGGGGGCGTCTATATTGCGCCTGATAACGCCCATCTGGCTGTTGACCGGCGCGGTATCCTGCGCCTGCATGAAACGCCGCCGGAAAATGGCCTGCGGCCCGCCGTCTCCCATCTGTTCCGCTCCATCGCCGACAGTTTCGGAGAAGAGGCGATTGGCGTCCTGCTCTCCGGCATGGGGGCGGACGGCTCGGCTGAACTGTGCAACCTTTATCAGCGCGGTGCGGTCACCATCGCCCAGGACCGGAACAGCTCCGTCGTCCATGGCATGCCCGGCGTGGCGATTGAGATGGGCGGGGCCAGCTTTGTGCTGAATCCCCTGGAAATTGCCACCCGGTTGACGGCCCTGGCCAAAAGCTGATCCGGGGTCGGGGGCGCCAGTCACGCACCCGGCATATGGGAAAAGCGCTGTTCAAGATAAGCCCAAGCGACCGTCGCAGCCGGCATCAGGCTGCGGCCCAATTGGGTCACCTTGTCATGATCGCCCTGGCGGATGGCAGCCTCGATGGCGCGCGCCTGTGTCACCAGATCACGACAGCCGAAACTGCCCGATGTGCTGATCAGGTCATGGATATCAGGGGCCAGCCGGCCCATGTCCCGCTGTTCAATGGACTGGCGGATACGCTCCAGCCGTTCCCGTGACGCGGTCAGGAAATTGCCCAGCAGCACCTTGAACTGGGCGGCCGGCATCAGGGACTGGATCTGCAGGATCGGCCCTTCGTCCAGCCCCGGCGGGGCACCGGCAAGGACAGCAACCGGCATCGCCTGTTCCTGCTGGCGGCTGACCCAGGCCTTGGCCTTTGCGACGAAGGCGGGATAATCGACCGGCTTGGAAATATAATCATCCATACCGGCCGCGCGATATGTCTCCTCCACGCCCGCCATGGCATTCGCGGTCATGGCGATGATCGGCACGCTGCCGATGCTGCCACCCAGGGCGCGGATGCGCCGGGTGGCTTCCAGCCCATCCATCACGGGCATCTGCACATCCATCAGGATGATGTCGTAGCGCTCCCGCTCGACCGCCGCGACGGCTTCCGCGCCATTGCCGACAACGTCAAGATCGAACCCGGCACCGCCCAGCATGTGGATCGCCACCTGCTGGTTGATGTAATTATCCTCAGCCAGCAGAATGCGACCGGAACAGGGCGACTGGGCGCGGTCCGCCGATGCAGCTTCCAGGGCAGACGGCACGGGTGCCGATGACCGCTCTCCACCCGTCAGGGCTTCAACCAGGGCATGGCGCAGCACCGGCTTTGCCACCACACCATGGGCCAGCCCTTCGCCCACGGGATCACCCGCCACGCCCAGCGGCAACAGGGCCAGCAGGGTCGCGTCGGGATAGCGGGCGCGCAACTGGGCCGCCACGGCCTCGTTCAGCAGGCGGGAATCAACCAGCACGATCTGCGCACCCGCATCCCCGTCCAGGGCATCGATAGCAGCAGCGTCGGTCACGATCATGCCCAGCGCCGACAATTCCGCGGTCAGGCCTTCCCGCACCATGGCGGATGGGTCAATCACCAGGACACGGCGGCTGCGCAGGCTGGCCGGGGGCGCCTCCCGTCCCCGATTTCCCGCCGGCAGGTCCAGCGGGACATGGAACCAGAAGCTGGAGCCGGCGCCGATCGTGCTGTCCACGCCGATCTCCCCGCCCATCAGTTCCATGGTCTGGCGGCAGATGGCCAAGCCCAGGCCCGTACCGCCAAAGCGGCGCGTAACGGAGCTGTCGGCCTGGACAAATTTCTCGAACAAACGGGTCTGCGCCTCACGCGGGATGCCGATGCCGGTATCGGTCACCCGCACCTCCAGCACAGGGCGGCTCTCCGCCTCGCGCATCCGGACATGGACAGCGACACCGCCCCGGCTGGTGAATTTGATGGCATTGCCGATCAGGTTAAGCGCCACCTGACGCAGTCGCATCGGGTCGCCCACCGCCTGGCACCGCGCGGAAGGGGCCACGGCCAGCACCAGTTCAATCCCCTGTTCCGCCGCCTTGGGCGCCATTAACTGGACCGCCTCCTCAAAATCGGCAGCGACATCGAAGGTGATTGCTTCCAGCTTGACCTGCTTGGCATCCAGCTTGGAGATATCCAGGATATCATTCAGCAGGTTCAAAAGCAGTTTGGCGGAATTGCCCACCAGATCGGCGGAACGACGCTGTTCCGGGGTCAGGTCGGTGGAGAGCAGCAGCGCATTCATGCCAATGATCCCGTTCATCGGCGTGCGCAGCTCGTGGCTCATATTGGCCAGGAATTCGGATTTGGCCTGATTGGCCGCCTCCGCCGCATCCTTGGCCCGCGTCAGTTCAACCTGGGTCTGGGTCAGTTTGGCATTGGCGGTGGCCAGTTCCTTGTTGGTGCGCTCCAGCGCTTCCACCAGCGAGGCGCGGGCCTCCGCCGCCTTCATATCTTCGCGCGCCCGCTCCAGCTCCCGTTCCTTGCGGCGGAATTCCATGGAAATGCGCAGATTTTCCTCATGCAGCCGCTTGCGGCGCAACAGGGCACGGATACGGGCCTTGATGATCTCGACATCATTGGCCTTGGTGACGTAATCGTCGGCGCCAGCTTCCAGCCCGCGCATCAGGTCGATCTTGCTGTCGCTGGCCGTCAGCATCACGATCTGGAACAGTTCCTCCCGCCGCCGCCGGATCGCGTCCAGACGCCCGCACAGTTCAACACCATCAATTTCCGGCATATGCAGATCGACGATCACGCAGTCGAAACTCTCCTGCAAGACGCGGTGCGCCGCCTCCAGCCCGGACTGCAGGGCTACAACCTCGTGCCCCTCCTCCTCCAGCACCAGGCGCAGATATTCCAGGAAAGTCGGGCTGTCATCGACGATCAGCAGCCGGCCCCGCCGCAACGGCTGTCCCACCATGCCCGTTGGCACCGGGGCGTGGCTGGGTCGGCGCAGCAGGGCGCTGGCACGCAGCACCAGCTCATCACTGTCAGCAGATTTGGGAATATAGACATCGGCGCCGCTATCCAGCCCCCTGAACTGGGCTTCCTGCGATGCCTCGTCCGTCAGCATGATCACCGGCAGGGAGCGGGTATGGGCGCCCTGGCGAAGCTGGCGGATGAATTCATCCCCACTCATCCGGGGCAGGTGATAATCCACCACCACCAGATCCGGACTGACACCGTTGAGCGCCTCCAGCGCCGTCTCGGCACTGGGGCAGATGGTGGAGGTCCAGCCCTGGGCTTCCAGAATCAATTCGATCTGCAGCGCCTGTGTTGGCGAATCCTCAACAATCAGGATATGCGGGGCGCTGCCGGTCATTCTATCCTCTGGCCCGGTGCGGGCAAACCATCCTGTCCCCTTGTACGGTTAACAACGTCCACAATCTAACGCAAATTGCCCATGGCCGCGTTTTACAGCGATGATGGGTATCTGGCTGCCCTATTATAGGCTGCCGGTGAGCGATCCATTGAGATGGACACGGTTACGGCCAGACCGTTTAGCGAAATAAAGCGCGCTGTCCGCCGCCAGGTTGAGCGAAGGCAGGTCCAGACCCTCACGCAGCTCCGCCACACCGGCGCTGAAGCTGACATTGAAGCCGACCCCCAGCGCCTCATTTCCTTTGAAGCGGATCCCGGCAAAATCCTGCCGCAGCTTGTCCAGCAGCGTGACCGCCGCCTCCGCAGGAGTGCCTGGCAGGATGATGGCGAACTCCTCGCCCCCATAGCGACCAATAATATCGGTACGGCGCAGGCGCTGCTGCAGCAGCCGGGCCAGCGCCTTCAGCACACGGTCCCCCACGGCGTGGCCATGATCATCATTGATGCGTTTGAACAGGTCGATATCAATCATGGCGAAGGAAAGCTGCTTGCCGTCACGGGCGCTGCGCGCAACCTCCATGGTCAGTTGCTCCTGCAGCGCCCCATGGTTCAATACCGCCGTCAGACTGTCCCGCGCCATCAGGGCGTGTAACTGCCGCGCACGTCGCACACGGGCCAGCACTTCATCCGCCAGACTGTCCAGGGCAAACGGCTTGCGCAGGAAATCCGCGGCCCCCAGGTGCAGCGCCGGGCTGCGCATCTCTTCCGGCGCGCTGGCGGTGATGAACAGGATCGGCAGGCTCAACAGCCCCTCATGCTGGCGCAGCAGGGCTGCCAGTTCCAGGCCACCACAGCCCGGCATATTCACATCCAGCAGCAGGATATCCGGCCCAAAGGCACGGATCGCCTCCACTGTTTCCTCTGGCTCGTTGACGATCAGGGGCTCCATCCCGGCCGTGCGTATGGCCTCGGCATATTGCTCCGCTGCTTCCGTCTCATCATCCACGATCAGGACGCGGTAGGGCTTGGTTGTGCTGCGCCCGATCTGCTCGTCCAGCCGCTCGACAAGGGCAACTGTGTCCACCGGCTTGGTCATATAGCCGGAGCCACCGGCCCGCACCGCCTGCAGCCGGGCCTTAAAGTCGCCCCGTGCCGACAGGAAGATGGTCGGAAGATGAATGCCCTCCTCTGTCAGCGCGCTGATCGTATCCGGCCCAGCCATCAGGGAGGAGCCGCACATCACGTCAACCAGCAGTGCATCCGGCGGGGCGATGCGCACCGCCCGCATGAAAGCAGCGGGTTCCTGGAACGGAACCAGGTGGAAATCGTAAGGCTCAAGCTGGGAAACAAGCTGGCGTGCCTGCTCCACATCATCTTCCAGATAATAAATCAGGGCATGGCCCGTGAGCGTGTCCCGCCCCTTGCGCGGCGCAGGCATCACCAGGGATGGCAATTCGGACGGATCGGCCGCCAGCACATGGGCGACCGCCCGTTCCAGACGGCGAAAGGCAGCCGTCAGCGCCGTGTCCGACAAGGACTGCCCAGCCGCTGTCTTACACAGCAATCCTTCCAGCTTGCGCCCCGCATCGGCGAGGTGGCTGAGACGGAAAGTCCCTGCGGAGCCGACCAGGGCATGAAGCAGGTCCAGCAGAAGCGCCCGTCCTTCTGCCGGCGGCATCTCAAACGCCGCCGCCATCCGTCCCAGCCGGTCCGGCAGACTGTCCAGGAAGCCACGACGGATCACCTCGCCGCGCGCAACCGGATCGATATCGGAAACGAAAGAAGCCATATGAGGTACGCCAGCGGAATTACAACCTGCCCGGCATGGTATGGACACCCCCCCTAAAAGTCGATACGGCCCAATCTAACCCTTTGCACGCGGGTAATGCCCTGGCGGATGGCGCATGGTACAGACACCAGCAGCAAGGAATTTGGCCGGAAAGCTTTGTATCCATTATGAAAACGGCGTTATCGCATGTGGCCTTCGTGGATGATGAACCTGAATTGCGGGCATTGGCGGAACTGGCGCTGGCCGTTGTTGGCGGCTTGCGGGTGACCCTGTGCGCCTCGGGCGTGGAGGCACTGCGCACCATCCCGACCTGCCGGCCGCAGATGGTATTGATGGATGCGTCCATGCCAGGACTGGATGGTCTGGCAACATTGACGGCACTGCGCGCCATGCCGGCCACGGCCACCACGCCCGTGGTCTTCATCACCGCGACCAATGATCCAGACCATTTGGCAAGCCTGAAGCGGGCGGGCGCATTGGATGTTTTGGCCAAACCTTTCGACCTGATGACCCTGTGCGCCCGCCTACGGGAGATATGGGCCGACCGGCCCCGTATCACGTCCCCTGCTGGATAAAGGGGACGGCGTCGAACAGCCGCCGTTCCGCCCCGCGCGGGTCATCGGCCAGTACGGGTTTCAGGTCCATCAGCAGGGTCTGGCGGCGCGCCAGGTCATAGGGCTCCCAGGCCGGCAGACGGGGATTGTTGGGATTGCCGGTGCGGGCGAAGGCGATGAAGCTTTCGCTCATGATATCCGCCATGGCCTGCGCCGCCGGCCCATCGCCGGACAAGGCCCCCGGTGCTGCCACATTGTCAAAAACCAGCGGGATATCCAGCGTGTGCGGGGCACCCCATTTACCGCCCTCAAGGGGGGACGCCCAATCCAGTTGATAGGCCCAGGTGGGGGCGGCCCCTGCCGGCTGCCGGGCGCGGGCCTCCAGCTCAAGCACCGCACCACGCCAGGAACGGCCTGCTGTGGTCGCGGCGAAAAACACGTCGCTGGGGCTGTAATGGGGGTAAAGACGGCGATATTCCGCGATCACTGGTTCCGGGGCGATATCCACCCGCATGGCCGGGAACAGCTTGGCCGGCAGGCTCTCCCAATCCAGGGCAAAGGTACTGGGATCGCCGCCGCCGATCAGGTTGCGGGTTTCATCGTGGGTATTGCCGATGATCATGGGGATGCCGCGGGACAGGTCCGGCGCATCGGGATAGAAGGGATGCCGCGGCAGGCCGCGCCCATCCAGGACCGGCCCCATATAAACGCCACCCGACCCGATCACCGGATCGACCGCCTTCAGCCCCGTCAGAAGCCGCTCCACCGGCACGGCACGCACGGCCTCCGCGCCGGCTTTATCGGCCATCAGGCCAAGCGTGGCCAGGAAAGCCGCCGTGCGCGCCGTGGCGTTGCGCGGGCCGGAGGCGGTGACCTGCTGCCCGCTCATGGTCGCTGCCTTGTGGAACAGGCCCCGCGCTTCAGGCATGGCCATCAAGGTCGCGATCTTCGCCCCCCCGCCGGATTGGCCGAACAGCATCACATTGCCAGGATCACCGCCGAAGGCGGCGATATTGTCGCGCACCCAGCGCAAAGCCAGGATCAGATCATGCTGGCCGGCATTGCCGCTATCGGCAAAGCGTTCATCCTCCAGCCCGCCCAGCCGGGCGAGATAAAGATAACCCCAGAGATTGAGCCGGTGGTTGAGCGTGACCACCACGACCTCGCCACGCCGCGCCAGCCGCGCCCCGTCATAGAGCGGGCTGGAGCCGGAGCCATTGGCATAGGCGCCGCCATGGATATAGACCATCACGGGCCGCTTCGCCCCCGCCCCCAGGCCCGGCGTCCAGACATTCAGGAACAGGCAATCTTCTGATACCGGCGTCTCCCGGCTGGATTGGGGGCTGGCGGCCCCATAGGTCACCGCCTCGGCGATCCCCTTCCAGGGCTGCGGCGGCAGCGGCGGCATGAAGCGGCGCGGCGCCGTATCCGCGCCATAGCGGATGCCTTTGAAATGGTGGATGCCATTGGTATCGGTCAGGCCCCGCACCTTGCCATGGGCTGTCGCTGCTACGGGACGCGAAGCCGCGAAGGCCGCGCGCGGCAGCAGCAGCCCCGCCCCGACAGCGCCCATCATTCCCAGCACAAGCCGACGCTCCATCTCATCTCCTCTCACATGATTTTATCCGGCATTCTTATTGATACCGGTGTCATATGATAACTGATCCGCTTACCGGATAAAAGGCGGGTGGCCGGCAGCCCCAAAACCGCCACATCCCCTTCCTAGCCTTGGTTCACAACAGGCTCTGTGCCCGCAACATTATCAGCTCGCCGCAACAAGCGGCGGTTTCGCGGGTTAATCAATCGGTTCAGGCTGCAAGGAGGTGGGCGTGCAGGAGGCTATTTCTCCATCCCACGAAATTTTCTCTCAGATTTTCGGCACGGATGCGCTGGATGGAAAGGCGGCAGAACCTGGCTGGGTGGTCAGGCGCACCGGCTATGACCCATTGCAAGCGCCCCGGGATGAGAGCCTGTTCGCGCTTGCCAATGGCGCGCTGGGTGTGCGCGGCGGTATCGACGAAGCCCCCTCCCAGACCGACGGCACCTTCCTGGCCGATTTTTTCGAGCAGGCGCCAATCCATTATCATGAGCGTTTCACCGGCTTTGCCAGCAATACCGACACTCGCATCCCGGTGGCCGACGGCAAGCTGATCCGCATCATCCTGGGGGATGAGCCGGTGGACATCCAGACCGGCACCCTGCTGGGCCTTTTATGCGAACTGGATATGCGCGACGGGACCATGTCCCGCATCCTGCGCTGGACCAGCCCCAAGGGCCACACGATCGAGATTGAAGGCCAGCGCCTCGTTTCCCTGGCGCAGCCGCAATTACTGGCCATCCGGTTGACCGTGCGGTCGGTTGATTATACCGGACCCGTTGCCCTGCTCTCCACCATCCAATGGGGGCGCCGGGCGGAAAAGCAGGGCGATGACCCCCGCATCGGCGTTGCCCTGGGCAAAGGCGGTGTGGACAGCCAGCCGCTGGAACAGGATGGCGTGCCGGCCGGCGTTTTCCAGCAGGCCCGTTTCTCCCGCCGGGCCCTGGTGGTCCGGCAGGCACACCGGCCGGGACCGGGGCTGACGGCCGAGCCGGTCTGGCAGACCCTGCAATCCATGGTGGAGCCGTTCCGGGGTGAGATGTCCCCCGGCGCCAGCCTGACCATCGAGAAATTCGTCGCCTATAGCGTCGCCGACCATGACGGGCCGGAAATGACCCGGGCGCTGTTTGACGAAACGGGCGGCGTGCTGGCCGCCGCCGTCGCCCAGGGCTGGGACGGTATCGCTGAACGGCAGACGCGGGAGTTGACCAAGTTCTGGGGCGATGCCGATGTGACGATTGATGGCGATGGCGCGCTTCAGCAGGCCATCCGCTTCAACCTGTTCCACCTGTTCCAGTCCACCGGCCGCACCGGCCATTCCTCCATCGCCGCCAAGGGGCTGACGGGCGAGGGCTATGAGGGCCATTATTTCTGGGATACGGAAACCTTCGTCCTGCCGGTCCTGGCCCTGACCGATCCGGGCTTGGCCCGCCGGATGCTGGAATATCGCGTCCGCACCCTGCCCCGCGCCCGCAACCATGCCCGGCTGATGGGCCATGAAATGGGCGCGCTCTATCCCTGGCGGACCATCGCCGGGGATGAATGTTCAGCCCATTATCCCACCGGATCGGCCCAGTACCACATCAATGCCGACATCGCCTTCGCCATCCGCTTTTATGAGGAAGTGACGGGCGACAGCGCCTTTCTCTACACCCATCTGGCGGAGATGCTGTTTGAAACGGCACGGATCTGGCCCCAGGTCGGCCATTTCAACGCCCGTAAAGGCGGGGCCTTCACCATCCATGAAGTGACGGGCCCGGATGAATATACCGCCCTGGTGAACAATAATTTCTACACCAACAGCATGGCGCGGGAGCATCTGGCCCATGCCGCTGACCTGTATCACCGGATGGCCCGCCACGCGCCGGATTGTCTGGCCGATCTGTCCCTGCGGATCGGGCTGTCCCCACACGAAGCGGCCCTGTGGCGGCGGGCGGCGGAGCAGATGTATCTTCCGGTTGATCCGCTCGCCGGCATTAACCCGCAGGATGATGACTTCCTGTCCAAGCCGGTCTGGGATTTCGCCAATACGCCGGCGGATAAATACCCGCTGCTGCTGCATTTCCACCCGCTGCTGATCTATCGCCATCAGGTGTGCAAACAGGCCGACGTGGTGCTGGCCCTGCTTTTATCGCACCAGAATATGCCCAAGGAGCAGAAGCGGCGGAATTACGCATATTACGAGGCGATCACGGTGCATGACAGCACCCTGTCCCCCAGCACCTTCGCCATCCTGGCGGCAGAACTGGGCGATGCCGACAAGGCCCTGACCTATTTCACGGAAACCGCGCGGGTCGACCTGGATGATCTGCATGGCAATGCCAGCCACGGCGCCCATATGGCCGCCATGGCGGGAAGCTGGCTGGGCATTGCCTGGGGATTTGGCGGCCTGCGCTGGCAAGGCGGTATTGCCCGCTTCCGGCCGACCCTGCCTGAAGGCTGGGGTCATTATGGCTTCGGCATCCTGTGGCAGGGGCGACGCCTGCGTGTCGATGTGGGTAGCGATGGCGCCACCTATCGCCTGCTTTCCGGCTATGACCTGACCATCCACCATTATGGGCGCCCGCTGGCGCTGAAGGAGGGAGACACCGTGACCCTGCCCCTGTCCCCATTCCCCCGCCCGGCCAAGGCCCTGATCTTCGACCTGGATGGCGTGCTGACCGATACGGCGGAAGGCCATTATCTGGCCTGGAAACGGCTGGCCGACGAGTTGGGCGTGCCCTTCGACCGGCACCGGAACGAGGCGTTGAAAGGGATCGACCGGGCCACCTCGCTGGAAATGATCCTGGAAGGCTCCGGCCTGTCCCTGACACGAGAGCAGAAGAAGGCCGCCACCGACCGGAAGAACGGTTATTATCAGGCGATCATCGCTGATTATACGCCCGCCGATCTGTTCGACGGCGCCCGCAACCTGATCCTGGCCGCCCGTGGTGCCGGCTTGAAGATCGGTGTCGCCTCGGCCAGTCGCAACGCACCCACGCTGCTGGACCGGCTGGGCATTGCCGATCTGCTGGATTATGTCGCCGACCCTGCTGCCGTCGCCCATCCCAAACCCGCCCCGGATATTTTCCTGGCCGTGGCCACGGCTCTGGGTATGGAACCGGTCGATTGTATCGGGATCGAGGATAGTCAGGCCGGGATCACTGCCATCAAGGCCGCCGGCATGCCAGCCATCGGCATCGGCGACCCAGCCGTACTGACAGAAGCGGATGCGGTGATCCCACATATCAAGCATTTAGGGTTGGACGACTACGCAATACCACTTGTCAGAAAATAGTTTCTGAATAAAACAGTATGCAGGATATTGATCTATGTCATGAATGATGGATTCAGCAGTATCCATTATTCTTTTTTTAACCACATACCCCCTTATCTGCATAGGCCGCAGATAAGGGGGAAATTATGCAGCTGGGTATTAAAACAAAGTTGATCGGCCTCGTGGGCATCCTCGCCTGCATGTCCTTGACCCAATCCTTAACGCAGGGCTTTTTTGCCTTGAAGGGAATGGGAACTGCGGAACAAGCATCAGAGAGCAATGGCATTTCAGCCGCAATGCTGAGTGCCGCAAGCAAACTTGCAGTGGAGCGTGGCACAACCAATGCCGCCATTGCCGCTTCACAGACCAATCCTGAGCAACGCAAGGCTGTGGAAAAGGCGCGGGCGGCTGTTGACGAAGCGCTTGCCCAAGCGCGGCTGTTGTTCCAGACGCCCAGCCCACACTCTGCCCCCTTCATCAGCGCGTTGGACGGTACAGCCACCTCGCTGCGCGAGGCACGCGCCAAGGCAACGGCAGCCATGGATGGGACCGGCCCCCGGGAGCCCGCCTTGTGGTTCGCCGATACGACCCGCATGATCGAAAGCCTGCTGGCTCAAGCCCGCCAGGGCATGGAAGGGGTGGCGCTGTCCGACGAGGCCTCCTTGCTTGAAGGCCTCACCGTCACCAGCAATCTGGCCGTGATGGCGGAACATCTGGGCCGCCAGCGCGGTCTGGTCGCGGGCATCATCGCGTCCGGCGCGCCCCCCAGCGCCCCTCAATTAACCGCCATCGGCAATGCCAGCGGCGCCATCGCCGTCAGCCTTTCCAGCGCGCAAGGCCGGGCCAAGCGGCTTGCTCCGGTTTTTGGTGAGGCGGTGACGGTGGCCGCGGCTGCCAGTGCCCAGATCGACGCGCAGTTGAAGCAGGTTCTGGCCGCCGCCGCCGCTGGCACCCCTTATCCCGTGGACAGCCAGACATGGTTCAAGTCCGCGACAACGACGATTGAAACCATCCTGCAGGCGCGGCAAAGGCTGGAAGAAACGACCGCCCTTTCCGCCAGCGCACTTCGGACCTCCCGCGCCTGGTCCCTGGCCGGTGCCAGCCTCGTCATCCTGGCCGGCCTGTTGATGGTCGGGCTTGCTGCGATCATCATTACCCGTCAAATCCTGCGTCCCTTGGCGGATCTAGGCCACGCCGTGGACCGGTTTGCGCAGGAGGATTACAGCGCCGATGTGCCCCACGCCACGCGACAGGATGAGTTGGGCGCCATGGCCCGTTCCGTTGTGGTGCTGAAACAGGCCGGGCAGGAGGCGGCGCGCCTGCGTACCGCCGAAGCCGAACAGCGCAAGGCCCGTGACCAGCGCAACGCCGCCGTGGAAAAGCTGATCGGGGAATTTGACCAGACGGCCTCACGCGCCATCCGGGAAATGTCCTCGGCCTCCACCGAGTTGGAAGCCACGGCAGCCCAGATGTCCGGCATCTCCACCGAAACGCTGCGCCAGTCGAAGGAAGCGACCGGGGCCACCCATACCGCCTCTGACAAGATCCAGGCTGTTGCGGCGGCGGCAGAGGAACTGTCCGGCTCCATCGCGGAGATCCAGCGTCAGGCCAGCCGCTCTAGCCAGTCGGCCGGGCGAACGATGGAGCAGGCCGAACAGGCCGACCATACGCTGGCCAGCCTCGCCACCGCCGCCCAGCGCATCGGCGAAGTGGTGGGGCTGATCTCCAACATCGCCGCCCAGACCAACCTGCTGGCGCTGAATGCCACGATTGAGGCCGCGCGCGCCGGGGAGGCGGGCAAGGGCTTCGCCGTGGTGGCAAGCGAGGTGAAGGCGCTGGCCACCCAGACAGCCCGCGCCACGGATGATATTACCGGACTGGTCGGTGAAATCCAGAAGGTGGCGGAACAGTCGGTTGGCGCGATCCGGCAGGTTTCCACCGCCATTGCCGGCCAGAGCCAGATCGCCGAAGAAATCGCCCATGCGGTGGAACAGCAATCCGCCGCCACATCGGAAATCGCCGGCAGCGTGTCGGACGCGGCGGGCGGCGTGGTCCAGGTGGATCAGGCCATGAGCCAGGTGACGGGTGCCGCGGAAGAAGCCGGCGAGATGTCGCGTCAGGTCTCTCTCGCCTCCTCCAGCCTCGCCCGCAACGCCACGATGCTGCAAGACGACATCGCCCGTTTCTTCGCTGCCATCCGGGCGGCGTAAAAAATAGCTCTACTAGCAGCGCCGGGGGACCGGCGCTGCCGCCCCTCACCCCAAAATCCCCGGCAAATCCAGCCCCTTATCACGCGCGCAATCCTGCGCGATGTCGTACCCGGCATCGGCATGGCGCATCACGCCGGTGGCCGGATCGTTCCACAGCACCCGTTCCAGGCGCTTGGCAGCCTCTTGCGTGCCGTCGGCGACGATCACCATGCCGCTATGCTGGGAAAAGCCCATGCCCACGCCGCCGCCATGGTGCAGCGACACCCAGGTCGCCCCCGATGCCGTGTTCAGCAGCGCGTTCAGCAAGGGCCAGTCGGACACGGCATCCGAACCATCCTGCATCGCCTCCGTCTCCCGGTTGGGCGACGCGACGGAACCGCTGTCCAGATGGTCGCGGCCAATCACCACCGGGGCCTTCAATTCACCCTTGGCCACCATCTCATTGAAGGCCAGCCCCAGCCGGTGGCGGTCGCCCAAACCCACCCAGCAGATGCGGGCCGGCAGGCCCTGGAACTTGATCTTTTCCCGCGCCATGTCCAGCCAGTGATGCAGGTGGGCATTATCGGGCAGCAGCTCCTTTACCTTCTGGTCGGTCTTGTAAATATCCTCCGGGTCGCCGGACAGGGCTGCCCAGCGGAACGGGCCGATGCCGCGGCAGAACAGCGGGCGGATATAGGCCGGCACGAAGCCGGGGAAGGCGAAGGCATCCGCCACGCCCTCTTCCAGCGCCATCTGGCGGATGTTATTGCCGTAATCCAGCGTCGGCACGCCTTCCTTCCAGAAATCCAGCATGGCGCGCACCTGTTCGGCCATGCTGGCGCGCGCGGCGCGTTCCACCGCCTTCGGGTCGCTTTCGCGGCCCTTGGCCCATTGGTCCAGCGTCCAGCCGCGCGGCAGATAGCCGTTGATCGGGTCGTGGGCGGAGGTCTGGTCCGTCACCGCATCGGGCCGCACGCCCCGGCGCACCAGTTCCGGGAACACATCCGCCGCATTGCCCTGCAGGCCGACGGAGAGGGGTTTTTTGTCGGCGCAGGATTGGGCGATGAGGGCAAGCGCCTCATCCAGATTGTCGGTGGCGCGGTCCAGATAGCCGGTGCGCAGGCGCATATCAATGCGCGACGGCTGGCATTCCACCGCCAGACAGGAGGCCCCCGCCATCACGGCGGCCAGCGGCTGCGCCCCGCCCATGCCGCCCAAGCCGCCGGTGAGAATCCAGCGCCCGGCAAGGCTGCCGCCATAATGGCGCCGCCCCACCTCCACAAACGTCTCATAGGTGCCCTGGACGATGCCCTGGGTGCCGATATAGATCCAGCTTCCCGCCGTCATCTGGCCATACATCATCAGGCCCTTGGCATCCAATTCGTGGAACTTGTCCCAGTTGGCCCAATGGGGGACGAGGTTGGAATTGGCGATCAGCACGCGCGGCGCATCGGCATGGGTGCGGAACACGCCCACCGGCTTGCCGGATTGCACCAGCAGGGTCTGGTCATCCTCCAGCTTTGTCAGCGCCGCGACAATGCGGTCAAAGCTCTGCCAGTCGCGCGCCGCCCGGCCGATCCCGCCATAGACCACCAGTTCCTCGGGCCGTTCGGCCACGTCCGGGTCCAGGTTGTTCATCAACATGCGCAAGGCCGCTTCGGTCTGCCAGCTTTTGGCGCTGCGGGTGCTGCCATGGGCGGCCTTGATGCGGCGGGAATTGTCGATACGGTTCATGTCCTGTCCCCTTCAAGCGCCCAGTCGCGGCAGATGGTGAGAATGTGGGTCAAGGCCGACACCATCGGTGCGGCATAGGCGGGATCAAAGGCGGGTGGCCAGTTGGTTGCATCCAGCGGCCAGGCTGGTTCCGCCAGATAGCCCCGGCAGGCCAGTTCCATCTGCACCCCATGCACGCCATTGGCGGGCTGGCCGTAATGGCGGGTGATATAGCCGCCCTTGAAGCGGCCATTGCTGACGCGGCTGAACTGTGTGACGTCGCACGCCCGCTCCACTGCCGCCTGCAGGGCGGGGGCGCAGGCGGTGCCGCTGTTGGTGCCGATATTGAAATGCGGCAGATCGCCGTCGAACAGGCGCGGCACGCGGGAGCGGATGGAATGGCAATCATACAGCACGACGCTTGGGTGCTGGGCGCGCAGGCGGGCGATCTCGGTTGCCAGGGCTGCGTGATAGGGCGTGTGGTAGAGGGTGCGGCGGTGGGCCAATTCTGCCGCATCCGGTTCCTGGCCGGGACGGTAGAGCGGTTCGCCGTCGAAGCTGGTCAGCGGGCAAAGGTCGGTGGTGGCTTGGCCAGGATAGAGCGATGCGCCATCGGGCGGGCGGTTCATGTCGATCACCGTCCGCGAAATGCGGGTGCGGATAATGGTGACGCCCAGGTCGGCGGCGAAGGCGTAGAGGTCCGCCACATGCCAATCCGCATCCTTGCGCGCCAGCCAGGGATCGGCCAGGGCGGGCGCGATATCATCGGGAATATCGGTGCCGGCATGGGGGATGGACAGGATCAGCGGGGCGGTGCCACGGGTGATGTCCAGCCAGGGATGGGGTTGGGGCATGGGGTGGTTCCTCATTCTTCTGCCCTCTGCTCTCCCGTCATTCCCGCGAAGGCGGGAATCCATCAAACGCTTCCAGCAGAAGAGGGGGGGCAAGTGGGGCCGTCGTTTGGATTCCCGCCTTCGCGGGAATGACGGTTAACTATTCGGAAAACCTGAGAAATCTTGGATAGGTAAGAGGTTAAGGCGGTATCGCCGCCCCCTCACCCCACCGCCGGCAACCCATCCACCGCCGCCACCAAAGCCCCATCGCGCACCAGCCCCAAGGCCGCCTGAATATCCGCGTGGAAATAGCGATCTGCCGCCAGCGTCGGCACAGCCGCCCGCAGCCGAGCGCGGGCGGCTTCCAGCACGGCACTGCTGGTCAGCGGCGCATGGAAATCGCAGCCCTGCGCCGCTGCCAGCCATTCAATCGCAATCACGGCAAAGCCGTTTTCCGCCATCGCCAGCAAGCGCCGCGCCCCGTGCGCCGCCATGGAGACATGGTCTTCCTGGTTGGCGGAGGTGGGGATGCTGTCCACGCTGGCGGGATATGCCCGCTGCTTGTTCTCCGACACCAGGGCCGCCGCCGTCACCTGCGGGATCATGAAGCCGGAATTCAGGCCCGGCTTCGGCGTCAGGAAGGCCGGCAGGCCGGACAAAGCGGGATCCACCAGCATGGCGACGCGCCGTTCGGACAGGCTGCCGATCTCACAGATCGCCATGGCCACCATGTCGGCGGCAAAGGCCACCGGTTCGGCATGGAAATTCCCGCCGGACAGCACGCTGTCATCCTCGGCAAAGACCAGCGGATTGTCGGAAACGGCATTGGCCTCAATCAACAAGGTGCGCGCCGCCTGCCGCAGCAGGTCCAGGGCCGCACCCATCACCTGCGGCTGGCAGCGCAGGCAATAGGGGTCTTGCACCCGCACATCATTATCGCGGTGGCTGTCGCGGATGGCGGAGTTCGCCATCAGGCGGCGCAGCGTATCCGCCACGTCGATCTGTCCCTGATGGCCGCGCAGGGTATGGATACGCGGGTCGAACGGCGTGTCGGAACCCTTGGCGGCTTCCGTCGACAGGGCCCCTGTCACCAAGGCGCTTTGCAGCAGCCTTTCCGCCTCAAACAGCCCGGCGAGCGCATAGGCGGTGGAAAACTGCGTGCCGTTCAGCAGCGCCAAGCCTTCCTTCGGGCCCAGCAGTAAGGGCGACAGGCCAGCCGCGGCCAGCGCCGGGGCAGCCGGCTGGCGCAGGCCCTTCACCATCACCTCGCCATGGCCGATCATGGCCGCGGCCATATGTGACAGGGGGGCCAGATCGCCCGAGGCCCCGACAGAGCCCTGGGCCGGCACAACGGGCAAAATCCCCTTGGCCAGCATGGATTCCAGCAGGGTCAGCACCGCCACCCGCACGCCCGATGCACCGACGCCCAGGCTGGCCAGTTTCAGCGCCATCATCAGCCGCAGCACATTTTCCGGCATCGGCTCACCTACGCCGGCAGCGTGGCTCAACACGATATTGCGCTGCAATTCCGCCAGATCGGCGTCGGCAATGCGGACAGAGGCCAGCTTGCCGAAGCCGGTATTCACGCCATAGACGGGTTCCCCCTTGGCGATGATGCGGCGGATGGTGTCGGCCCCGCGCTGCACTTGGGCATGGCAGGCCGGGTCCAGCATCGGGACCGCCCCCTGATAAATCGCCCGCCACTGATCCAGGCTGACGGCACCGGGGGTGAGGGTCAGTGTGGTACGCATCATTTTCCCCTGAAAATACGTGCATGTAGCGGGTTGAAACCCATGCGGTAGACAAGTTCCGCCGGTCGTTCGATATCCCAGATGGCAAGGTCGCATTCCTTGCCGGCCTCCAGCGTACCCACGCTGTCCAGCCGGCCGAGCGCCTGGGCGGCGTGGCTTGTGACGCCCAGCAGGCACTCCTCCACCGACAGGCGGAACAGGGTCGCCCCCATATTCATCGCCAGCAGCAGGGAGGTCAGCGGGGCGGTGCCGGGGTTGCAGTCGGTGGCCAGCGCCATCACCACGCCATGGCGGCGGAACAGGTCGATCGGCGGCAGCTTGGTGTCACGGGTGAAGTAAAACGCCCCCGGCAGCATCACCGCCACCGTGTTGGCCTGCGCCATGGCGCGCACGGCCCCTTCATCCACATGTTCGAGATGGTCGGCGGACAGGGCCCCGAGCGAGGCCGCCAGGGCCGCGCCCTGCAGGTTGGATAATTGTTCGGCGTGCAGCTTGATGGCGAGCCCCTGGGTTTTCGCGGCATGAAAGACGCGACGCACCTGAGACAGCGAAAAGCCGATGCCTTCACAGAACCCATCCACCGAATCGGCCAAGCCTTGCGCGGCCACGGCGGGGATCATCTTGCGGCAGACCAGATCAATATAGGCGTCATGGTCATCGGCAAATTCCGGCGGCACGGCATGGGCGCCCAGGAAGGTGGTGGCGATGCTGACCGGCCGGGCAGCGGCCAGGGCGCGGGCAGCGCGCAGCATTTTCAGCTCATCCACCAGGGACAGGCCATAGCCGGATTTCACCTCAACCGTCGTTACCCCTTCGGCCAGCAGCGCATCCAGGCGGGGGATTGTCTGGCGGATCAATTCCGCCTCATCCGCCGCGCGGGTGGCGCGCATGGTGGAGACGATGCCGCCGCCGGCACGGGCAATTTCCTCGTAGGTAGCACCCTTCAGGCGCAGTTCAAATTCATGCGCGCGGTCGCCGGCATGGACCAGATGGGTGTGACAATCGATCAGGCCGGGGGTGATCCAACGCCCCTGGCAATCCGTCACAGTAACGGGGTTGAGGGCGGGGGCATCGCTGGCCGGGCCAGCATAGAGGATACGGCCATCGCGGGCGGCGATGATGCCATCCTCCACGATCCCCAACCCGCCCAGATCGGCGCGCATACTGGCCAGACGGGCGTTCTTCCACAGATGATCAGCCGGTATCATGCGCGCTGGTTGCTCCCTGGGTTGTTTTTTCCGGCCATACCAAATTCAGAGGCCAGCCTTCTTCGTATCTGCCTTCCCCGCGAAAGCGGGGAACCAGGGGCCACCTCCACCCACGCTTCAGCGCCCTTGGCCCCTGGACCCCCGCTTCCGCGGGGGAGGCAGGTGGAGCGAAGCGGAAGCCGACCGGAATACCGTCGGCGAAATAAAGACGACACGCCCTGAAATCCTCACATCCCTTTTATGTCTATACATTATTAATGTCTATACATTATCCTCACCCCCACCCAAGAATTCTCACCCCAAGGAACCCTGCGCCGTGACCCACGCCCTCTGGTTTCGCCATGCCCTGCTTCCCACCGGCTGGGCCGAACAGGTGCGGCTGGAACTGGCGGCGGGCGTCATCACCAGCGTGGCGACCAACACCCCGCCGCAGCCAAATGATGAGCGTCACGCCATCGCCCTGCCGGGCCTGCCCAACCTGCACAGCCACGCCTTTCAGCGCGGCATGGCCGGGCTGGCGGAGGTGCGGGGGCCATCGGCGGATAGTTTCTGGACCTGGCGGGAGGTGATGTATCGCTTCGCCCACCGCATCGGGCCGGCGGAGATGCAGTCCATTGCCGCCATGGCTTTTGTGGAGATGCTGGAAAGCGGCTTCACCCGCGTGGGCGAATTCCACTACATCCACCATGCGCCGGACGGTACGCCCTATGCCGATCTGGCGGAAATGGGCGCGCGGCTGGCGGCGGCGGCGGATGAAACCGGCATCGCCCTGACCCTGCTGCCGGTGCTGTACCATTGCGGCGGGTTCGGTGGTCAGCCGACAGGCGACGGCCAGCGCCGTTTCGTCAACCGGCCGGACCTGTTCGGCCTGCTGGTTTCTGCTTCCCGCCGGGCCGTCGGCTTTCTGCCCGATGGCGTGGTGGGCGTGGCGCCGCATTCGCTGCGCGCGGTCACGCCGGACAGCCTGTCCCTGGCGGTATCCCAGGCGCAGGGCGGACCGATCCATATCCATATCGCCGAGCAGATGCGGGAGGTGGAAGATTGCGTGGCGTGGTCCAGCCAGCGTCCGGTGGATTGGCTGCTCCGCCACATGCCGGTAAACGATCAATGGTGCCTGGTCCACGCCACCCACATGGATCGCTGCGAAACACAACGGCTGGCCCATAGCGGCGCCGTGGCCGGTCTATGTCCGATCACCGAGGCCAATCTGGGCGATGGGCTGTTTAATGCCGGTGACTTTCTGGCCGAGGGCGGTCGCATCGGCATCGGGTCGGACAGTAACGTCCTGATTGATGCGGCCGGGGAATTGCGGCTGCTGGAATATGGCCAGCGCCTGACGCACCGGGGTCGCAACATGCTGGCGATGGATAAAGGCTCCACCGGGCGCCGCCTGTTTGATGCGGCCCTGGCCGGTGGCACGCAGGCGCTTGGGCAAAAGCGGGTCGGCCTTGTACCCGGCGCGGCGGCGGATTTGTTCAGCCTGAAAGCCGACCATCCCAGCCTTGTTGCCCGCCGGGGGGATGCGCTGCTGGACGGGTTCATCTTCGCCGGGCGATCCATGGTGGACGGGGTTTGGCGACGCGGGCGGCGCGTGGTAAGCGATGGCCGCCATCATGCGCGCGACACCGTCACCGTCCGCTTCGCCAAAACGCTGGAGAGCCTTCTGTCATGAGTCTCGCCGAGAGCGGCACCGTCCCCCTGCACCAGCGGATCCGCGCCGAGATTGAGGGCATGATCCTGTCCGGCCAGTTGCGGCCCGGCGACCGCATCCCGGTGGAGCATGAATTGATGGCGCGCTATGGCTGCGCCCGGATGACCGTGAACAAGGCGCTCTCCGCCCTGGTGGAAGCCGGCTTGATCGAACGGCGCAAGCGTGCCGGCACCTTCGTCTCCCGCCCGCAAATCCACATGGCGGCGCTGGCGATCCCCGACATCAAGGCGGAGATTACCGGCCGGGGGCAGGTCTACCGCTATGAATTGCTCTCACGCGGCATCATCGCCGCCACGGACGGAGACCCGGTGCGCCTGGGCCTGCCCCCCGGTTCCCGGCTTCTGCATCTGACCTGCCGGCATCTGGCCGACAATGTGCCCTTTGCGCTGGAAGAACGCTGGATCAATCTGGCCGCGGTACCGGAAGCGGCGACGGCCGATTTCGCCACTGTGCCGCCCGGCTCCTGGTTGCTGGCCCATGTGCCCTGGCACGAAGCGGAACATCGCATCAAGGCTGCGGCTGCCGGCCCGCACGGCGCTGCCCTGGCCCTGGCTGAACAATCGCCCTGTCTGGTGCTGGAGCGTCGAACCTGGCGGCAGGGCGATGGCGCGGACGGGGAGCCTGTCACCTATGTCCGACAGGTATTTCCCGGAGATGGCTTCGACCTGATTGCGCGTTTCACCGGTTCTTGAGGCCGGTTGAAAGCTGCGGCTCGTCCGTATGCGGCAAGATCGCTGCCAGGGCGGCCAGCAGATTGTCCCGGCGGATCGGCTTGGCGAGGAAGTCCTGCATCCCGGCATCAATGCATTGCTGGCGGATATCGGGGGTCACTGCCGCCGTCAGCGCCACAATGGGCACAGACCCGGCAGGGTCGGGCAATGCCCGGATGGCCCGCGCTGCCGCCAGCCCGTCCATCCCCGGCATGAAAAGATCCATCAGCACGACATCCACAGGCCGGAAGGAGAGGATTTCCAGCGCTTCCTGCCCATCGGCAGCATGGATCACCTGCAACCCGTTGCCGACAAGCAGTTCTGTGGTGACGTAGCGGTTGATCTCATCATCCTCCAGCAGCAGAACCGCCGCCCCGGCAAAGCCGGGCTCCGGCTGATCCCCGCCCCGTCCTGGCGAGCGCAAGGCGGGCTGCCGGGTTGGCAGCAGGGGGAGCGTGACGGTAAAATTGCTGCCGCGTCCCGCCTCGCTGCGAACGGTAATGTCACCACCCATCATGAGCGCCAGTTGGCGCGCGATCGCCAGCCCCAGCCCGGCGCCACCGAACTTGCGGGTATTGGTGCCATCGGCCTGGATGAAGGGTTGAAAGATACCCTCCAGCTTGTCTGCCGGAATGCCCACACCCGTATCCGTGATACTGAAGCGGAGCCATACCGGGGCAGGATGACCCAGCCCGGTATCAGGCGGCGGCGGGGCCGCGGCGGGGGCCGGGATGACCGCGATATTGAACGTGATACCGCCCCGGTCGGTGAACTTCACCGCATTGCCCAGAAGATTGCCCACTATCTGGCGCAGACGGCGGGCATCGGTCAGCACCAGGGGCGGCACCGGGCCTTCCCATGACAGGTCCAGCCTGAGCCCTTTCTGCGCGACGCGGTGACCCACCGCCGTCGCCACATCATGGATCAGTTCACGTAAATCCGTCGGCGTGGAGGCAATTTCCAGCCGCCCGGCTTCCAGCCGGGCCATGTCCAGCACATCATCGACCAGGGTCAACAGGGACCTGCTGGAACTTTCCATCACCTGCAGCAGCCGGGCCTGGGCCGCATTCAGCCCATGGGCATCCAATATCTGCAAACAGCCCTGGATGGCATTGATGGGGGTGCGAATCTCATGGCTGATCGTGGCCAGGAATTCCGACTTGGCACGGTCGGCTTCCAGGGCGCGGTGCGCCGCGGCGGCCAGTTCCTCCCGCCCCGCCTGTGCCTGCCGGATCAGGCGCCGGCATCCGGCAATTACCCCGCCCATCGCCAGCGCCGTGATGATGAAGGGCTGGATCATCAGCAGGACCTGCCCCCCCACTGTGGCAATGCTGAACGGTGTGCGGGGCTGTTCCACCAGCACATGACCGAGATAGAACCCGTTCCCGATGAAAACAGTCAGGAAAGCGCCCAGCATCAACCCTTCCGCAATGCCGAACCGCTTCACACGCGCCAGGGCCAGCAGGGCGGCAAGGGCAGCAGCCTGCACATAGCCACTGTTCAACAATTCCCGCAGCACGGTATCGCCACGGTTAAGCGCGATGGCCGTCATGCACAGCGTAAAGAGAATGCCGAATGCCCAGCGACGCCAGCGCAAGGCGCGCCCGGTGTAACGCGCCATCCCATCCGCCATCAAAAAGACGCCGATATTGAACAGCACATCGCCTGTCAGCGCGACGGCCCCCGACAGAAGGGAAAAGGGCGGCTGCGGCAGAACCGCAAGCGGCATGGCGATGGCGCCGGAGAACAGGGCAATTGCCCAGGACAAGGCATAACGTTCCGTCCGCCCGTGCCACCAGATGGTGGCAAGCGCCGTCGCAGCCCCCAGAAGGGTCGCGATGTTAACCAAAAGGACGGAAAGCGTCAGTGTCATCGTGCAGGTCTGGGATCGCTTTGTCTAAAACACTAGATTGTACAGGGCCATTATATCGCACCATCAAACAAAGAGATACAATCATCCGAAAGAAAGCCCTTATGCATAAAACGGTCTATTTTAAAGCACCATGTGAATAGCATGTTAATATGAATACATTAACATTGCTCTTCATGCAAAGACTTGCAATGACTTGCAAAAGCAAGATTGTTAGCCGCACAAAGCCATAGCATCCATAAGAAGCAGGTAACAGCCTGGAAAAACCGGGACCGATATGATTCATAGGAGACGGAATGGCGGAATGGCTCTGCCAGGTGGAAAGGGGTTGCGGTTTTCATGCACGCGATGGTTCGCATCTGCCTGTTTTTACTGGCCTTGCTGTTGATCAGCTCCCCTGCCAGCGCCTTCCGCCTGACGCCCATTGAGATGGTCTTCGATCCGGCGGGGCGCGGGGCGACACAGATATTCCGCATCGAAAATGACGTGCAGAACCCGATCGCGGTGGAGATTCGGATTATCGGCCGGTCCCAGGACGGGGAGGGAGAGGATGTGGAAATTCCTTCCACCGATGAATGGATCATCTTTCCCGAACAGATCATCCTGGAACCGGGACAGAACCAGTCGGTGCGGGTGCAATGGGTCGGAGATGCCAATCCGACGCGCGAGTTGGCATACCGGCTGATTGCCGAGCAGTTGCCGATCGATATCGGGCAGACACCGCAAACCGGCGGGCAGGTGCGCCTGCTGGTACAGTACAAGGCATCGCTTTATGTAAAGCCGGCAAGCGCCAGCCCAGCCGTCACGATCGCCAGTGCAGCGCCCCACCGGTTGAGCGACGGCACGGTGCTGGAACTGATGGTCCGCAATGACGGCACCGCCCACCAGATCCTGACAGGCCCCACCCTGACCGTCGAAGGGGGCGGTGGCAAGGCCACCATTGCCGCCGAGGCCCTCGGCGGGCTGGCCGGTGAAAATATCCTGCCCGGCGTGACCCGCCGCTTCCTGTTGCCCTGGCCCAAGGATGTGCCGGTCGGACCGGTCACGGCCCAGCTACGCCTGACGAATTGACACGCCGCACCACCCCTTCCCCCCTGCCCTTTCTTCTGGCGCTGCTATCGGTGCCGGTGGCGGCTTTCGCACAGGCCCCGGAGCAGAAGCCCACACCCGCCGCAGGCACAGACGCCCTGTACGAGAAGGTGTTTGGGAAGCGCCGTCCTGCGGCGGCCAGCCAGAAGGCGGATTTGCCGGTACTGTTCGACGGAACGGAACTGGGGCAGGTGCCGGGCATGGTCAGCCTGGACCCCGCCCAAACCCGCTTCGATGTTCCGGCCCTGGTTACCTTGCTGCGTCCGCTGGTGCAAGCGGGGGCGCTGGACCGGCTGGCTGCCCAGGCCGATGCCGATGGCACCGCCCTGCCCACCCGGCTGGATGCCCGTGGCATCCAGGTCAGCTATGAGGGTGGGCAGCAGATTCTCCGCGTCCACGTACCGGCCAATGCCCGGCGGGTGCGCGATCTGGCGGTCATGGACCGCGGCGCCGCGGCGCGGGCCTACACCATCATCCCGCAGGCCGATTTCAGCGCGCAGATGAATATGCGCGGGGCGGTGGACTACCTTTCAGCGCCGGTTGCTTTCGGGGGCAAGGGCTGGGGGCCGGTGTCCCTGGCCCTGGAGCCCGCGATGAACTGGAAGGGCTGGGTGCTGGAGGGCGAGGCTTATTACCAGGAGGATGCAGACCGCCCCTTCGCACGCGGGCCGGTACGGCTGGTGCGCGACCTGCCGGAGAAAGGCGTGCGGGTGCAGATGGGCGATCTCAGCATACCGGTCGCAGGTAACCAAGTCGGCCGGGCCGTCGCCGGCCTGTCGGTCGCCAAGAATTTCTCCATCCGGCCCTATGATCTGGTTCAGCCAGCCGGGAACCGGGAATTTGTGCTGGAAAACCCGTCGGTGGTGGAAGTGCTGGTCAATGGCCGCGCCACCCGCGTTTTCCGGCTGGCCGCCGGCCCCTATAATCTCAACAGCTTCCCTGGCGCTGCCGGCACCAATGATGTGCGGATCAGGATCACCGATGCGTTCGGCCGGGAACAGGTGATCGACTTTCCCTTCTTCTTCGACAGCCAGCTTCTGGGCGCCGGCATCCAGGAATATGGCTACACGCTGGGCGTCCCCTCCAGCGTGGAAAAGGACCTTTATCGCTATGATGAAGAAGATCCGGTCTTCTCCGGCTATCACCGGGTCGGCATCAGCGACCAGTTGACCCTGGGGATGGGAACCCAGATCAACCGGCGGGAAACCAGTGTGACGGCGGAGGCGCTGTTCACGACCCCGCTGGGCACATTCGGGATCGAGCCATCTGCCTATCTGCGCCGCAAGCCACCGCAGACCGTTACCGCCCCCGGCGCGGAGGCCGAGCCCGACCGGTTACAGGGCATTGCCGGCACGCTGCGCTACCGGTCCTATGGCAATGGGGAAGATGTGTGGGATGGCCGGTCCCTGACGGCACAGGTCAGTTGGTATGATGAGGATTTCCGCAGTTTCGGCGCGCTGTTTCCTGCCGATACACGCCTGGATGCCGCCCTGCGGCTGACACAGCCACTGCTGGACACTCTCTCCGCCTCGCTCGGGGGCCGGTATCTGGAGACCCGCAGCACAGAAATCAGGGATAGTTACGGTATCGATCTGTCTCTGCGGCAGCGTGTCTGGACCACAGGCAGTCTGGATGTGACCTTCAGTCATGGTCGCAATACCGATGGCAGCCGCGATACCGGCCTTTATCTGTCACTGCGCTTCCTGTTCGACGATGGCCGCCAGATGGGCGGGGTTAATATCGACACGATCAGCCGGCAGCAGAGCCTGGACTGGCGCTACCAGTCGCTGAACCCGGTCAATGCCTTGAATGCCGGCCTGTCTTTGACGAATGAAAGTGGCCGCAATGGCGACCGGCTGGAAGGCGATATCGGCTATGTCCATCAACGGTTCGAGGTTCAGGCCCGCCATGATCTGATCCGCCGCGCGCTGAATGAGGATCGCGGGACGGAGAACCGGACCCAACTGGCCTTCGCCACCTCCCTGGTGCATGCGGATGGTCATACAGGGGTCAGCCGGCCCGTCACCAACAGTTTCGCCATCATCACCCCCCATCCCCGGCTGAAAGGGCGGGATGTCGGGGTTGATCCCGTTGATGGGCGTTATCTCTCCCAGACCGATGCGCTGGGGCCGCCGGTCGTGCCCAACATCTCCGCCTATCTGGTGCGGCCCTTGCTGCTGGATGTGCCGGACGCACCGGCCAATTACGATCTGGGCAATGACCGGCCAGCGGTACAGCCCAGCTATCGCGCCGGGATCATCGTGCCCATCGGGACCGATGCCGTCGCCTCCCTCACCGGCCAGCTTCAGGATGCGGCGGGGGAACCGGCCGGCCTGCAATCGGGCGTGCTGCGCCCGGTGGATGCCGGGCCGGATGCGGTGGAAATCGCCTTCTTCACCAACCGGCGCGGCACCTTCCGGGTGGAAGGGGTGCGGCCGGGCAAATGGTCCCTGCAGGTCCATGGGCTGGCCATGGTGCCGTACCCGGTCACGGTGGACCGGGATGCGGAAGGCGATGTCAGGCTGGGGACGATCCGGCTGCCGGGACCGGGGGCGTCGCCGCCTTAACAAGGGCCTCCAGGTCCGGCCGGCGCTGATGCCAGTCCGTGACCTGCTGATAGCGGGCCGCTACCCCCACCGCGACCGCCTCCCGCCACGGCAGGGCCAGCACCTGCAAGGATAGCGGCAGCCCGCCCCGCGTGGCACCGCAGGGCAGGGCCACGGCGGGCAGATCCAGCCAGTTGGCGGCCCGTACGAAGCGCGAAAAGGGTAAACGCCCCTCATCCAGATCCGCCAGTGCCGGGGCCGCCAGGGCCAGGGTCGGGGTCAACAGGCTAACCACATCCTCCAGCCAGGCATGGAAGCGCTGCTGATCCTGGCGGCGGTTCTGGAGCAGCCGGGATAATTCCGCATCCGTAACATTCTGTCCCTGGCGCAGGCGTGCAGCCACACCGCTATCCATTTCGCCTTCGTAATGATCAAGCCGTTCCCGCCAGAGGCGCCAGGCCTCACCCGCCATCAGCAAACCCGACGGCTCAATACAGGCCGGCAGCGGCAATATGGGCCTCACCTCCACCAGCCGTGCACCCTGGCGTTCCAGCACGGCGCAGGCTGACAGATAGGCATCGCCCACCGCGTCGCTGACCCCATCCATGGCGTGATCGCCCAAAACCGCCAGACGCATGCCTTTGACCGGCCGGGCCAGGGCGGCCCCGGCATCATAGGGGCCGGGCTTGGGCCCTTTGGGTGCCAGACCCGTCGCCGGATCGGCGGGATCATGCCCCGCCATGACCTGAAGCATATGGGCCGCCACCTGGATATCCCGCGCCATCGGCCCAACCGTATCCAGGCTGGGACTCAACGGCAGGCAACCGCGCCGGCTGACCCGGCCAATGGTGGGGCGAATACCAGTGACATTGTTCAAAGCCGCCGGGATGCGAATGGAGCCGCCAGTATCCGTGCCCAAGGCCGCATCGACCAGTCCCGTTGCCACGGCAACAGCAGACCCTGAACTGGACCCGCCGGGCACCCGCACCGTGTCGGCATCCCAGGGGTTGCGCGGGGTGGCCGTGGCCCGGTTCACCCCCCAGGTACCAAAGGCCAGTTCCACCGTGTGGGTCTTGCCCAGTGCCAGCATGCCCGCGCCGGCAAGGGCGGTAACGGCAGCGGCATCGGCGGGGGCCTCCCCCACATGCGGACGGGCGGAACCGCCACCCGTCGGCAGCCCCCGCAGGTCCAGCAGATCCTTCACCCCCAGCGTCAACCCGCCCAGAACCGGATGGAAAGGCCCTTGCGCCCGCGCCTGCTCCCAGGCCAGCTGGCGCAACCATTCCGGCTCCAGCAGTGCGAAGGCCTGTAGATGCGGCTCCAGCCCGGCGATACGGGCAAGCTGCCGTTCGGCGATGGCGGAGAAATCGGGGCGGGACATGGCATTTTCCAAAGAGCATCACGGCGATTGCGGCGGCATGATAGCCGCGTAACCTGCCACGTCCAGCCCCCTGCCAGCAGGGCCCCAAAGGCACAGGCAGTCTCATTCGTCATAGTCGTACCGCCAGATGGATATACGACCCAAGTTCTGTAGCAATTGAAACGATACAAGGTGAAGATGCATCACCCTTTCTGTTGAGCCTTCCTTGGTCCCCGCCCGTCTTTGACAGGCGGGGCTTTCTTTATCTGGGCTTCCGGTCATGCCCCCGCCCTGGCGGTTGTCCGGTGGAACTGGCATGGTGGCATCAAGACCATTCCTTTCCCGCCCTTTTTGTCCGGCCCCATGCCTAGTCCCTTCGCACACATCTTCCGCTTGTTGTGGCTTCTGGCCCTCCTCTGTCTGGTCCCGTTTCACGCGGCGTGGGCGGGGGACAAATCCTGCGATGTGGAGATTGCCCAGGCCGACCGGCTGGAACCGGGGGACGATTACGACCCGTTCGGCGGGTCAAGCCTTGGTTATAACCGGGTGGAACTGCGTTTCCGCGGCAATGGCCCGCCCTGCACCGTGGTGGTGGGGATCGACGATGGGCAATATGGCAACCGCATGATGCAGCATGCCGGGGAACGGCTGGCCTATGAGCTTTACAAGGATGGCAGCCGGTCCCAGCCCATCGGCAATATCAATGGCCCGGAAAGCGGGCTGTTCAAGCTGACGCTGGACGAGCGGAACGACCGCGCGGAGATACAGGTCTATATCCATGTCCCGCCCGGCCAGGTGGTCCGCAAGGGGCCCTACCAGGACAGGGTGGTCCTCAACGCCTATGAATTACGCAATGGCACGCCGGTCGGCCCCATCGCCACCCGGCTGGTCCAGGTCCGCACCCGGGTGCGGGAGGTGGTGGATGCCGCCGTCACCGTTAATGGTGCCACCCGGCCCTTGTCGGGCACGTCCGGTGTGCTGGATATGGGGGAGTTATCGCGCACCGGGGGTGGTCGATTCGATCTGACCGTCAATGGCAATAGCGACTATACGCTGTCACTTTCATCCGAAAATGCCGGGCGGCTGGTGGCACCGGCCAATGGCGGCAGCATTGATTATCAGGTGGCGGTCCAGGGCCGTACTCTTTCACTCAGCCGGGGCACCAGCATCGACCTGGGCGGCAATGGCCGGTACCAGATCGACGTGATTGTGGGCGATGTCAGCCGGGCCCTGGCCGGCACCTACCGGGACAACTTGATTCTCACCATTTCCGCACGCTAATTTACCTAGATCAATGAATTGGTAAGGGTCAGCCCTTATCATTCGACCCGTCACGGCGCGGGGTTGTGAACAGCCGTGGAAGCCCAAAACGGGCAAAAAGGGTCGAGGTGCGATATGGGATATCGGGCGCAAGGCCGTACCGGCGGTCAATCCGGTGCCAGGGCTGCGGTTGCAAGCCGGATGCCCCTGATGTTGGGCGCCGGGTCAGCGCTTTTGATTGCGGCGGCCCTGCTGCTGGCTCCTACCGGGGGGCGGGCACAATCCCAGCAAGCCACCATCACCCTGCGCGGCTCTGTCGCGACCGAATGCTCAATCGCCATTTCCAGCGCGTCGGCCATCGTCAACCTGACGGCGGGGCAACAATCCGTGCCCGTCGCGACGGTGCAGGAACGGTGCAACGCCGCCAACGGCTATATCGTCTCCGTCTCCTCCCAGAATGGCGGCCGGCTGACCAGCGATGGTGGCAGCGGGGTTGGCTATTCCCTGCATTATGGCGACACCAACTCCGCCCAGAATGGCAGCATCAACACAAACCGCACGGTCAGCGGCGCTGCACGCAGCACGGTTTTGTCGGTCAGTGTACCGGCATCCCCCACCCTGCCGGCTGGGGAGTACCAGGATACGGTGGTCATTTCCATCACCGCCAAATAAGGGGGCCGGGCCTTACCTGTAAGCAGTGGATCGGGCGTGCTTTACAAGACGCGCATTTATCATACATATATGCAGCCTTGACCTCGCAAGCATTGTGATCGGCCTCCCGTGATCCACGATCAACCCTTCATCGCCGGCGACTGGGGCACCAGCAACCTGCGGCTCTTCCTCTGCCAGGGCGACACGGTCCTGGACCGCGCCACCGGCCCCGGTGTTGCAGCCTGCGCCGGAAAGCTGGAAACAGTGCTTTTCGACGCCATCGCCCCCTGGACGGATCGCCACGGCATCCTGCCCGTGATCCTGTGCGGCATGGTCGGTTCCTCCATCGGCTGGGCGGAAGCCCCCTATCTGGAATGCCCGGCCGACACGGCCGATCTCGCCGCCTCGCTGCTGCGCCTGAAGGCGCGCGGCCATATCGTGGGCATCGTCCCCGGCCTGACATGCACCAGCCCGCTGGGCGGGCCCGATGTGATGCGGGGTGAGGAAACCCAGATCCTGGGCGCCCTGGCCGCCCGGCCGGAACTGGCGGAAGGCCGGCATTTGCTGTGCCTGCCCGGTACGCACAGCAAATGGGTGCTGCTGGAAGAGGGGCGGGTCACCCGTTTCATGACCGCCATGGCGGGAGAGCTTTTTGCCGTCCTGCGCCAGCATTCCGTACTGGGGCGCGGAACGGAAGGGCATGCACCGGTACAAGGCCCCGCCTTCAGCCAAGGGCTGGCCCGTGCCCTGTCCGCGCCCGCCTCCCTGCCGCATCTGCTGTTTGAAACCCGCAGCCGCCAGCTCCGCGCCGGTATGGACGCAGCCGATGCGCCCTCCTTCCTGTCTGGCATGGTAATCGGCGGCGATGTCGCCGGTGCCCTGGCCGCGATGGGCGACAAGGTAGCGGCGGATGTGCCGGTGACGCTGGTGGCAGCCCCTGCCCTGGCCGCCCTTTATGCCGAAGCCCTGACAATGCTGGGCCGGCCCTCCCACAGCCTGGACGGCGATGGCCAGTCCCTGGCCGGCCTGCGGTCCATTATCGCGCACGCCGCCCCTTTATTCGCCGGAGATGACAGATCATGACCAAGCCGTTCGACACCTACCTGACGGCGATGCCGCTGGTGGCCATCCTGCGGGGGGTGAAGCCCGACGAGGTACTTCCAATCGGGCAGGCCCTGTTTGATGCCGGCTTCCGCGCCATCGAGGTGCCGCTCAACTCCCCCGACCCGCTAGACAGTATCGGCCGGCTGGCCGCCCATTTTGGCGGTGAATGCCTGATCGGCGCCGGTACGGTACTGAAAGCCGGCGATGTGGATCGCGTAGCCTCCGTCGGGGGGCGCCTGGTGGTGACCCCCAATGTGGAAGAGACAGTGATCACCCGTGCGGTGGAACTGGACATGCTGCCCTTCACCGGTTTCGCCACCGCGACGGAGGCTTTCAAAGCCATCGGTGCCGGCGCACGGCACCTGAAGCTGTTCCCGGCCGGCACCTATGGCGCCCATCACCTGAAGGCCCTGTCAGCCGTCATCCCGCCGGACGTGAAGCTCTATGCCGTCGGCGGTGTGGGCCCGGCGGAAATGTCCACCTGGCGGGCGGCGGGCGCCGCCGGTTTCGGCATTGGCGGGGAACTGTACAAGCCCGGCTTCAATGCGGCACAAGTGGCTGAGCGCGCCACCGCCCTGGTGGAAGCCTGGAACGCCAGCAGCAAGAAGGCCTGACGCCCATGACCCACGCCCACCTGATCGCCACCCTTCCCGTCGCCAATATCCTGGGCGAGGGCGTGCAGTGGAACCCGCGCGACGGGGCTTTCTGGTGGACGGATATCCAGTCCCGCCGGCTGTACCGCCACCATCTGGCCAGCGGGGAGACCCGGGTTTTCGAGACGCCGGAACGGCTCTGCGCCTTCGCCTTCATCGACGGGCGGGACGGGATGATGGCGGCGTTTGAGACGGGCTTTGCCCTGTATGACCCCGAAACCGGTGCGCTGGACTGGCGACACCGGCCGGAGTCGGGCGATACGGGCCGCCGTTTCAATGATGGGCGCACCGACCGGCAGGGCCGGTTCTGGGTCGGCACCCTGGTGGAGGACGCGGCCAAGGCCGGCGGGGGCAGCACAGCCGCCCTCTATCGGCTGGACCGGGATGGCAGCCTGGAACGGATGGTGGAGGATGTCGCCATCTCCAACGGCCTGTGCTGGAGCCCGGATTCCAGCCTGCTCTATTTTGCCGACAGCCCGACCCAGAAAATCCGTGTCTTCGATTTCAATGCCGCCGCCGGCACCCTGGCCAACCCCAGGCTTTTCGCGGAAATGGCGCCCGGCAATTACCCCGATGGCGCCATCATTGATGCTGAGGGCCATATGTGGACGGCGCAATGGGGCGGCAGCCGGGTGCTGCGCTACCGCCCCGATGGCACGCTGGCCTATGAATTGACGCTGCCGGTGGAACAGCCGACCTGCGTCGCCTTCGGCGGGCCGGACATGGATATTCTGTGCGTCACCTCAGCCCGCGACGGGCTTTCCGAGGCCGCGCTGGAGACACAAAAAGAAGCCGGGCACACCTTCCTGTTCAAGATGGATGTGCAAGGCTTGGCCGAGATACCCTATCAGATGTACTAAACGTCATCCGGTGCCGGACTGTATCCGGCCAATATCGGCGGGTTATCCATGCGCAATAGTCTCGGCAGGAATTTTACCTTCGGCATCCTCCAGCAACTGGGGCAGGAGATTGTCACTGGTGCCTATGGCCGGAGCAATCCTTTCCCCACGGAAGCCGAACTGTGCAAGCGCTTAGGCGCCAGCCGGTCCGTATTGCGCGAAGCCGTCAAAATGTTGACCGCCAAGGGGCTGCTGCGCGCCCGCCCCCGCCAGGGCACCTGGGTGGAGCCGGAAGAGAACTGGAACCTGCTGGACCCGGACGTTCTGCGCTGGCTGATGGAGCGGAAATTCTCCGCCCAGTTGCTGCTGGAATTCACCCAGATCCGGCTGGCGATGGAACCGATGGCAGCGGCCCTGGCCGCCCGCCATGCCGATGTCGCCGCCAAAGCCAAAATCCGGCAGGCGATGGAGCGGATGAAGGCCGCCGACAAGGGGGAGGATGATCCGCTCACCTCCGATATCGCCTTCCATGTTGCCATCCTGGAAGCCAGCGGCAACCGCTTCTATGCCCAGCTTCGCGATATTATCGAGGCGGCGCTGCGCACCTCCATCCAGTTGACCAACCGGCGCAAGGGCGTGCGGCTGGCATCCGTTGCCGATCACCAGAAGGTGGCAGACGCCATCTTTGGCGGTGATATCGAAGGCGCGCGCCAGAGCATGCATGCACTGATGATGGAAGCCATGACCCTGATCGAAGCCGCGGCCAATGGCACGGCGGCGGAAGATGCGGTCTGATCTCTGCCCTGGGATTGAGCAGGATCAAGGCAATGGTGGGGAAGGGTAAGTATTCTCCGGGCTGACGGATTTGGTGCCTGTACCGGCACCACCATTGCCAAGGAGGGATGCTCCCATGGACCCGAAAGATATCGTCATCTTCCTGGAACCGACGGCGCAGAGCGACCGGCGGCTGGATTATGCGTTGCTGCTGGCCAAGCAATGGCAGGCCCATCTGATCGCCACCTTCGTCGTGCCGCCGCTCGGGATCGACCCGCATGCCGGCTTCGCCATCGGCACCGGCATTACGCATATGCTGGAGCAATATCATCAGCGCACCGAAGAGGCGGTGGCCAGAGCCCGCCAGCATTTCGAGGCACTGACCCACCATCGCAGCTTCACCGCGGAATGGCGGGTTTCAGACGAGTTTGAGGGGGAGGCGCTGATGCTCCACGCCCGACATGCCGCGCTGGCCATTGTCGGGCGGCCCGTGCGACCGGACCTGGGCACCGTCAGCCGGTTGAATCTGGCCACACACCTGATCTTTGCGTCCGGCCGCCCCACCCTGTGCCTGCCGGACCATTGGCCGGCGGAGCGTCAGCCCCGCCGGATTGTGATGGGCTGGAACGGCAGCCGCGAAGCAACCCGCGCCCTGAGCGCCGCCATGCCCCTGTTGCGCACGGCAGATGCCGTTCATCTGGTTGTGGTGCCTGATGTGTTGCTGCGCGGCCTGCTGGGGCCCAATCCCGGCGCCGACATCACCGCGCATCTGGCCCGGCATGGCGTGAAAGTCTCGCTGGACCAGTGCCAGGGCGAAGATGCGGGTGAGGTCCTGCTGCATCGCTGCCGCGCCGTGGATGCCGATCTGCTGGTCATGGGCGCGGTCGGCCGGTCGCGGATCAGCGAATTTATCTTCGGCGGCGCCACCCATCATATCCTGGCAAAGGCGGAACTGCCGATCCTGCTGTCGCAATAGCCCGGCCGGGCGGTTTTCACCTGTCGAACCGCACCGTCTCCTCCCGGTCTTCACCGGTGAAGGTGACGGTGCGGATAAAGGCGGGGTCACCGCCCCGCATGTCAAAATTCACCTGATTAAGCTGGGTGCGGAAAACATCACGCAGGATGTCGTTGCGCACGCCGAAACCGGCGGGCGCCACCGGCAGCGCCGCCTCCTGATAGATATGGACGTAATCGGCCTCCAGTTCGGCCCCGATCAGGGTCAAGGGCACGGGCTGGCCTTCCAGATCGGACAGGGCGAAACGCGGCTCGACATAAAGGGCCAGCCGCGCCCGGTCCTTCGTCTGCGACAGGTCGGGCGTCGCAACGCCCGCCTTCTGGTTCAGCGCCAGTTCCGCATCATGGGCGTGCAGGCGATGCTCCACCTCCAGGCTGCCGGTACGGGCATTCCAGCGCACCAGCGTCAGGGCTGCCTTGGCACGGTGGGCCCAGGCCAGCGGGGCAACCAGGGTCACCGCACCGGTAAAGGCCGCACCGGCCAGGATATGCCGGCGCGTGATCATCGCCCGCCCGCCGGGGCCAGGGGCACCGCCGGGGATGGGGTGGCCGGCACATCGCCCTTGTCGCCCTCCTCCGCCTTCTCGCCTTTCAGCTCCACCAGCATATCCGCCATCAGATCCTTCTGGTCCCGGCTCTCCTTATAGAGTTCCAGGCGCGAAGCGCTGATCCGGCGGGGGAAGGAATTGTTCGATGGATCGGCATCGGCAATTTCCTGGCGCGGGTCCAGATCAACGGCGACAATCTGCTTTGGCCGGATCAGCATCTTGCTGACCTGCTTGGCATCAAAGCGCCAGATCTCCGCCGGGATCATCACAAGCTCGGTGCCGCCATCAGCGAAGGTAAGTTGCAGGGGCAGCGGCATGACCAGCCCGCCCTTATTGACGAAATCCAGGAAATAGACCCAGTCGCCATCTTTTTCCGCCCGTTCCAGGGCAGCCCGCTCCCACGGCTCCAGCTTTTCGATCATCTCCTTATATTTGTTGCGATCCTTGTTCGTGACCGCGAATTTGTCATTCTCATTGTAGAAATCGCGCAGCGTGGGATCACGCTCAACCGCCGTTTTCAACCCCTGTTCCCGGTTATGGATCTGGGCCAGCGGTTCGCGCTGGTCGCGCAGGGCCTGTTCACGCGCGAATTTCTGTTCGGTTTCCGGGTTACCGGTGCCGACGCGATATTCCCGCACCCCGGCAAGGTCAATATCGACATGGTCGGTCGTGTAGAACCAGCCGCGCCAGAACCAGTCCAGATCCACACCGGACGCATCTTCCATGGTGCGGAAGAAATCAGCCGGCGTCGGGCGCTTGAACTTCCAGCGCCGGGCATATTCACGGAAGGCATGATCGAACAGGTCGCGACCCATCACCGTTTCCCGCAGGATGGTCAGCGCGGTGGCCGGCTTGGTATAGGCATTGGGGCCGAACTGCACGATGCTGTCCGACTGAGTCATGATCGGCACCTGTCCATCACCAACCATATAGGCGGTGATGGCAGAGGGCAGGTTGGGATTACGGGTATGGCCGCCAAACCCTTCCTCCCATTCCAGATGCGCGACGTTCTGCAGGAAGGTGTTCAGCCCCTCATCCATCCAGCTCCACTGACGTTCATCGGAATTGACCACCATTGGAAAGTAAATGTGCCCGATCTCATGGATGATGACCCCGATCAGGCCGTACTTGGCCTGAGCGGAGTAGGTACGCCGTCCCGTCTTCTTGTCGATATTGGGCCGGTATCCGTTGAAGGTGATCATCGGATATTCCATACCCCCGCTTTCCCATGTATTCACCGACTGTGCGGTCGGGTACGGATAGGGGAAGGAGAATTTGGAATAGGTCTCCATCGTGTGGATGACAGACCGGGTTGAATATTTCGACCAGAGCGGCTCGGCCTCATTGGGGTAGAAAGACATGGCCAGGACTTCCGGCTGTTCCCGGTCATTCTGGCGGAACCCCATCGCATCCCAGATGAACTTGGCGGAACTGGCAAAGGCAAAGTCGCGCACATTCCTGGCGCGGAAGCGCCAGGTGCGCGTGCCCTGCGCCGCCTGCTTTTCATTCGCCAGCGCCTCTTCCGGGGTGACGATGAAGACGGGCGTCTTGGCTGTGCGCGCCTTGGCCAGCCGGTCGCGCTGCACGGAAGTCAGCACATCACCGGGATTTTGCAGTTCCCCGCTGGCCGAGACGATGTGGTTGGCCGGCACGGTGATGGCGACATCGTAATCGCCAAATTCGAGCGTGAATTCCCCCCGCCCCAGAAAGGCCTTGTGCTGCCAGCCCGCATAATCGGTATAGGCCGCCATCCGGGGGAAGAACTGGGCGATGAAGAACAGATCGGTGTTCGTTTCCTCAAAATGCTCATAACCGGACCGGCCACCAACCCGGTTCTGATTGATGATGTTATGGGCCCAGGAAATCTTGAAACCGGTGCTGGCGCCACTGGCCAGCGGCTGCGGCAGGTCGATGCGCATCATCGTATCGACCACGGTATAAGGCAGCGGGTTGCCCCGCTCATCCGTCACCTGCTGGATTTCCATTCCATAGGGGATGTCTTTCATCACCTGCGCGCGGGCCAGATTGCTGTAGGAAAGCTGGTCCTTGGACGTGGTGCGGGTCAGTTCCGCGATGGAATCCTGGCGATAAATATTCTGGTCAAGCTGGAGCCAGAGATAGCGCAGCGTATCGGGGGAATTGTTGGTGTAGCGCACGCTCTGGTCGGCGGTCAGCCGCTTGGCCGTGGCATCCAGCGTCAGATTGATCCGGTAATCGGCCTGCTGCTGCCAATATTGGTGGCCCGGCGCACCCGATGCGGTGCGATAGCTGTTGGGTGTGGGCAGGTCCACGTCCAACTGGCGGAACTTATCCTGCCAATCCCCCTTGGTCTGTTGAATGGCATCGGCCAGGGCCAACCCCGGCACCAGCATCAGACAGGCGGCCAGCAGCGCGCCTATCCCCCGTCGCGTGAACCCCGTCATATTTATTCTCTTCTTCCCCATGCCACCTCCCTGTCCGACAGAAGGCAGCGAAGTCTTTGATAATGCGAGGGATTGCCAAATGGTCAATCAAAAATGACAGCTATTGCGGCTTTTGATTCCTCATGATTGTAAAGGATGGCACCAATGCCCTGTAGGAATCGCGTGGCGGCATCCTGTCCAGGTCGGGGCTGTTTTTCTTACCAAACCGGCTTTTCCCTCCTATCATCCCGCCACTCATGAAATTCCGGGGGACGGTATGCGGGACGGGTTTGCCATTGAAGGCGACTGGCGCAACGATGTCATCGTGGTCCATCTGGCGATGGACGGGCTGGGATCGCGCGACTTCGCCTCGCTGCTGCAGATTTTGGATGATGCGGAACAGGAACATGCCGCCCGTTTCCATTTCGACGCGGACCGCCATTCCTATATCGCCGCGCACGGGCTGCTGCGGCTGCTGATCGGGGCCTGGACAGGGCGCCCAGCCGCCCAGCTTGCCTTCAATGCCGGTCCTTATGGCAAGCCGGGTCTGGTGCGGGGTGGGGCCGCGTTCAACCTGTCCCATACGCGGGGCATGGTGGCCGTTGCCATTTCCCCCCAGGGCGATGTGGGCGTGGATGTGGAACAGTCCGGCGCCAGCCGTGACCCGGAACTGGACATTGCCGACCGCTGGTTCTCCCCGGATGAGGTGGCGCAGATCGCCGCCGAGGTGGAAGACGCGGATAAGCGTGAACGTTTCATGCGGATCTGGAACCTGAAGGAAGCCGTGATCAAGGCGACCGGTCGCGGCCTGTCGCAGGAACTGACCGGCTTCACCGTCACGCCGCCCGCCCCCGGCACGGAAGATGCCGGTCTGGTCTGCCATGAGGCATGGCTGCGCGAATGCGGACAGTGGCGCCTGTCGCAATGGCAGGTCGATGATCACCTGATTGCTGCCGCCAGCCTGAGCGGCCCCGGTCGCCCCATCCGGCTGTTGCAGATGACGGGCGACAAGCTGGCCACCCTGGCCGATGGCGTGCCCGTACTCGCCTGACGGAAAATAGCGGGCAGGCGGCACTCACGCTGCCGCCTGCCCCTCCCCTGCCAACAGGGGCCAGAGGTCGCGGCACCGTTCGGAAAAGATGCGCAGATGGCCGATGGAACGGCCCTGCCCGATGGTCAGCCGTTCCACACGCGCCGCGGGATAGAACTGGGCCAGATCATGGGCCACAGGCGGCGGGATCATCGGGTCGTCCGCAATGGCGACAAGCCGCAGGTCACCGCGCATCCGCTCCGGCTGGGGATGCGGCAGGTGGCGACCCCAGTCGCGGCGATAGAAGCCCGGGGTGATGCACCAGCGGCGCCATTGCCAATAGGCCGGCGCCGGCAAATCCGCTGCCTGTCCCAGCACCCAGCCCGGCAGATACCCCAAGATGCCCGTCATGGCCGGCCCGGCCAGGAACCAGAAGGCCAGGGCCTTTGGCATAAAGCCCGGCGGGTGGCGGGACCAATGGGCAGGACCTGACGCCACAGCCGTCAGACGGGAGAGCCGCGCGGCGGCCGGATGAAATGGGGCACCAAGCCCCCCCAGGGAATGGCCGACCGCTTCCAGCGGCAGATCAGGGAACAGGCGGGAGATGAATTCAAGCGCTGCGCCCTGGTCGCGGATCATCCAATCCGCCATGCTGGCCCGCGCCCGCCGCGCCTTGCCCTGGGCGGAATGGCCGCAATCCCGATAATCATAAATCAATACCGCCGCCCGTCGCCATCCGGACAGCCAGCTTGCGAAGCGGGCATAATAATCGCGGGGCACGGCGGTGGCGCCATGCAACACGATGGCAACCTGCACCTCCCCTTCAGCCGGTACAAACAGCCGGCCGGCCAATGTCACCCCATCCTCGCAGGTCACCGGTACCGGCCTGTCCAGCACCGGCACGGCAGGCGTCAAGGACACCGCCTCCGTCGCGGTCTCTGCCATCGCATTCCTCCCCTGTCTTTGTCTTTTATGCGTTCTTGTTCGGGCAGATTACGAACGATCGTTCGCTAACGCACGCAAAATTGCAAACGGGGCCCGACTGACCGAAAAGATAGCTGCAAAGACCGGGCGATCGCGCCATTCTGCGAGCGCAATCTAAGCGGGTATCACTGTGCCAGACAAGAAGCGGAGACAGAACGGGGGCCGTTGGGCATGGCGCCTGGGTCGGCTGGATATCAGGGTCAAATCACCTCAAGCCCAGGCGAACTGTGCCCGATCACAAATCTCCGGCGCCGTAACCCAGATACTTGTCTCCAGCCTCACCGCCGCATCGGTTTTGCAATCCTTCGATCCGGTGCCTTTGGCGCTCTGGGTGCTGGCAATCTGGATCACATCCGCCTATCGCATCGTCTCTGCCCGCTGGCTGTTGCGCCATGCCGGAGACAAGGTCGCTGTCGGCCGCTGGCAGCGGGGCAATCTGTTGAATTTTCTGCTGATCGGCATCATCTGGGCCAGCCTGGCATGGCTGCCCCAGACGGAGATGTCCCTGCTCGTCATAACGGCGGTCCTGCTGGTGCCAACCGGTATCGCCGCCGCTGCCTCCCATAATCTGGGTGCCATGCCGTTGGGCATGTTCGCCATGGTCTATCCCATCGGCATCAATCATGCGCTGACGGCGATGCGCCTGTTTGAAGGGTTTGGCAGTTTCGCCCTGGCTTTCAGCGCGTTGCTCTACATCCCTGTCATGACTATCGGCGCGCTGATGGTGAACCGGTCACTGCTGTCGGAATGGCGGCTGGCGCGCATCAATCGTGGCATCGCCCACCGCAGCAGCAGCCAGGCCGCCGCCCTGGCCGCGACCCAGCGGGAATTACTGGCAGCCAACCGGCGGCTGCAACTGCTGGCCGGGCAGGATGTTCTGACCGAACTGGCCAACCGGCGCACCTTCCAGGCCCGGCTGAAAGAGCAGGAAGCGTTACGGCAACGGCATGGGGGCGGCTCCATCAGCCTGATATTGATCGACCTGGACCATTTCAAACAGATCAATGACCAGTTCGGTCATCCTGTCGGGGATATGGTGCTGGCCGCGTTCGGTCAGCTTTTGAAAGGGCGGCTGCGCGCCGCTGACCTGGCGGCCCGTATCGGTGGGGAGGAATTCGCCCTGCTGTTGCCGGAAACGGACGAGGTGGCAGCCGAACGCCTTGCCAATCTAATCCGTCAGGCCATGGCAGACATGGATATCCAGACAGAGGAGGGGATTGCCCTGACGATTACCGGCAGCTTCGGGATCGCCTGCTGGGGTGCCGATGAAACAGCAAGCCAGCTTATGCAGCGGACCGACCGCGCCCTGTATGTTGCCAAGCAGAGCGGCAGGGATACGATCCGGCAGGCAGATGCCCCGTCCCTTCAATAACGGACCGTATTAAGGGTTACGTTTGCCTTCGCGCAGGTTCACACCCCCAAAGCCGGTATCGGATGGTGCAGATACTTTGCTGGACGCCCCGGCAGCCACCAGTTCCAGATCGTCATCCGTCAACTCCCCGTCGGTCACAGGGGTCTCAGCCGCCACAGCAGCGGCCAGTTCATCCCGACTGACGGTCAGGGAACGGGCCGCCGCGAAATCCGCAATCGCCACCACCATCGCCTCCCGATCCTTCAGTCCAGCCAAGGTCGCCATCATGGGACCGTCGGAGAGAATGGCAGTCCGCAGGGTGGCAAGGGCGGGGGCGGATGAAATCGACATCGGGCTTATCCTGTTCCGGCTGTGGACAAGGCTTTATGCCCGTGGGAGGAACCAGGGGCAAAATCCACCCTCTATGACCAGCCGCACCCGTTCTATGCGCCGGGCCGGGCACCGGTTTATCACCGCATACGAATTCTTCTTGTTCATGGCGCTGGACCTTGTCTCATGGCGGGAATGAAAGCGGCCGTGAAAACAAGGGCCGAACAGCCATTGGGGGGAAGAGGGCATGCCGCCGATCAACGGCCTTGCGACCATCGACTATGCCATCATCGCAGCCTATCTGGCCGGCATCATCGGGCTGGGCCTGTATCTGACCCGGCGGCGGGCCACGACGGAGGATTTCTTCCTGGCGTCGCGCGGCTGCACCTGGCCCGTCATCGGGCTGGCGCTGCTGGCTTCCAACATCTCCTCCACCACCCTGGTCGGGCTGGCGGGGGCCGCCTATGGCACCGGCATCTCTGTTTATAATTATGAATGGATGGCGGCGGTTATCCTGGTTTTCTTCTGCATCTTCTTCCTGCCCTTCCTGCTGCGCGCCCGTGTCTATACGCTGCCGGAATATCTGGAACGGCGCTATAGCGGCACGGCGCGGCTGTATTTTTCCGGCCTGACCCTGTTCCTCAACATCGTGGTGGATACGTCCAGCGCACTTTATGGCGGGGCCCTGCTGTTCAAGCTGCTGCTGCCGGATGTACCGCTGTGGCAGATCGTGATCGGGCTGGCCGTATCAGCCGGCATCTACACCATCGCCGGCGGCCTGCGCGCCGTGATCTACACGGAAGTGATCCAGGCCCTGCTGTTGCTGGGGGCAGCCCTGATCATCGCCATCAACACGTTCGATGCGGCTGGGGGCTGGGACCGGGTGATGGCAGCGGTGGACCCGGACAAGCTGTCCCTGATCCGCCCGCTGGACGATCCCACCCTGCCCTGGCTGGGCCTGCTGACGGGCGTGCCGCTGCTGGGCTTTTATTTCTGGTGTACCAACCAGTTCATGGTCCAGCGCGTGCTGACCGCGAAGGATGAGAATCATGGCCGCTGGGGCAGCCTGTTCGCCGGCCTGCTGAAACTGCCGGTGCTGTTCCTGATGGTGCTGCCGGGCACGGCGGCTATCCTGCTTTATCCAGGATTGGACAGCCCGGACATGGTGTACCCGACTTTGCTGCTGAACCTGCTGCCCGCCGGTCTGGCCGGCATTGCGGTGGCGGGCTTCATGGCGGCGCTGATGTCCTCCATCGCGTCTACCTATAATTCCGCCTCCACCCTGTTCACGATGGATTTCGTGCAGCGCCGCTGGCCCGGCCTGTCCAATGCCGCCCTGGTGCGGGTGGGGCGGGTGGTGACGCTGGTGATGGCCATCGCCTCGGTCCTGTGGGCTCCGCAGATCGAGCGGTTTGGTTCCCTCTGGCAATATCTGCAGGTGATCATCGCCTATGGCGTGCCGCCGGTGATGGCGCTCTATCTGGTCGGCCTGTTCTGGCGCCGCGCCAATGCCGCCGGTGCCACTGCCTGCATCGCCACGGGTGTGGTTGCCGGTATCGCCCTGTTCATGGCGGTGCAGGTGCTGGACCTGTTCAGCCTGCATTTCCTCTATATCGCGCCGCTGCTGTTCCTTGTCTGCGCCTTGGTGCTGGTGATCGTCAGTGCAGCCACCGCCCCCGATGCCGCCACGAAAACGGAAGGGATCATCTGGACCCCCGCCTTCTACCGGGAAGAAACGGCCCGTCTGGCGGCTGAACCCTTCTGGCGCAATTACCGGGTGCTGGCCGTGGGGCTGCTGGCGCTGACCGCCGCCATCGTCTTCACCTTCCGGTAAGGTGGCGGTGATGGCGACCGGAATGCCACAGCGCCCACACCTCTCCATCGTGGAAGTCGGGCCGCATTGCGCCGCCGGCCGCCCTGCCGCTATCCTGTCGCCCGCGGACCAGTATACAGGCGGCGACAGGGCGATGATGCGGGCAAAACGGCCAACTTCCTTCGATATCGCTGAACTGGCAGGCGTGTCGCAATCCACCGTATCCCGCGCCCTGCGCCATGACAGCATGGTCAGCGAGGATACGCGGCTGAAGGTGGAAGAGGCGGCGCGGCTGCTGAATTACAAGGTGGATGTGAATGCGCGCAACCTGCGCTCACAGAAAACCAACACCCTGGCCCTGCTGCTTTATGAAGATCCCGGCACATCGGACAGCCTGATCAACCCGTTCTTCCTGTCCATGCTGTCTTCCATCACCCGCGCCTCGGCCCGGCGCGGTTATGACCTGCTGGTTTCCTTCCAGCAGAGCAGCAATGACTGGCAGGGTGATTACGCCGCATCCAAACGGGCCGACGGGATCATCTTCCTGGGTTATGGCGACTATCCGCTTTATATCGACAAGATCCGCCGGCTGGACGAGGCCGGCATCCAGCACATCACCTGGGGACCGGTGATCCCCGGCCAGCCCGGCCATTTCATCGGGTCCGACAATGTGCAGGGCGCGGTGGAGGCGGTGTCACACCTGATCGCCGCGGGCCGCCGCCGCATCGCCTTTATCGGCGACATATCGGAGAATTGCCCGGAATTCCGCGACCGGCATCAGGGCTATCTGAAGGCGCTGGCAGCAGCCGGCCTGCCGGCGGACCCCGCCCTGCATCTGGACGCCCAGACGGCGGAGACCGATGGCCATGCCGCCACCTTGCTGCTGCTGGAAAGCGGGGTGGCGGTGGATGCCATTTTCGCCGCCTGCGATCTGGTCGCCATCGGCGCGCTGCATGCGGCGCGCGACCGGGGCCTGTCAGTACCGGGGGATATATCCATCGTCGGATTCGACGATATCCAGGCCTCCCTCTACACCAACCCACCCTTGACGACGGTGCGCCAGGACACCCAGGCGGCGGGCGAACTGCTGGTGGAAAACCTGTTGCGGCTGATGCAGGACAAGCCGATCAGCCAGACCATCATTCCAACGCGGCTGATCGTGCGCAATTCCTGCCGATAGGCAGTCGCCGCGCCGGAGAGGGTATGAAATCCCGGCCTCACCGGTCGCCGGCCATATCCTCTTCGGCGGCAAGCACGGCCACATCCGCGTTGGCCGCAATCTCACGGGTTTTCACCGCGCCCAGGGCCAGCATCTGATCCATCATATCTTCCATCTGCCCGTTGGAGGCGCGCAGGTTGCGGGCCAGGATGCGCACGATCGAAGCAACGAAGGGATCGGCCTCTGCCAGCCGCTGGCGTACCTTCTCTCCGGAAATGATGATGAGGATCGTATCCTCCATCGCCGTGGCCGAGGCTGAGCGTGTGCCCTCATCAATCAGGGCCATTTCCCCGAACAGGCAGTTGGGGCCGATTTCGGCCAGCACGACCGGATGTTCGGCATCCCCTCGCCACAGGCGGATGCAGCCGGACTGGACCAGATACATCTGGTCGCCCCGGTCACCGGTGGCGAAAACCTGCTTGCCTGCGGCGACGAATTTCCGGTTCAGAATCCCAACCATCGGCGCAAGGCCCCTTCCACGTCATATCAACCCTTGATGTGTGCCCCCCGGCGGGCAGGCTTTGCAAGTCCCTTGTCAATGCCGTGGCGGAAACCCCGCCCTGCCGGCACAAACTCCCCTTTTAGTTGCCGGTCGATGTCCCCTCGGTGACGGCCCCCACCAGGGTAAAGGCCGCCCAGTTGAAGGGATGGGCTGTCGCCTTCTGCGATGCCAAAATCTGTTGCGATGCCGCCAGCGCCACCGCCGGCCCGGCACCCGCCGCCGTGCGGCGGAACAGGCCCGTCATCAGTTCCACCGTGGGCAGGGATGGCACCTGCCAGTGGGTAACCAGCATGGCCCTGGCACCGGCAAAGAAGAAGGATTCGGCCAGACCGGACAAGGCCTCGCCCCCCAGCCGGCCACCACCGGCCGTGTTGCAGGCCGACAGGACGACCAGATCAGCATTCAGGCGCAGCAGGGCGATATCAGCCGCCGTCAGCAACCCATCATCGGCGGCACTGGCCGGGGGCGACGACGGCGGGGCCAGCGCCAGCCCCGGCTGGGTCTGGCAGCGCAATTCCCCCGGCAGCAGGCCATGGGTGGCGAAATAGAGGACGCGATACTGGTCCAGCCCCCGGTCCCGCACCGCAGCCTTGGTCACCGCTGCCCCCGTCACCACATCGCCCGGCCCGGCCCCCAGCAGGGCACCAACCTCCCGCACCTCATCCGCCGTCTCCGGCAAGGGGGCAAGGGCCCGCAGCAAGGCGGGGTCAAGCGGCGCATCGGTGCGGCAATTCTGCGCCAGCGCATCCATGCCGCTGGCAGCCCCCGCCCCCTTACCCTGGAAGGGCGGGGCGGCAAACCCGATGAAGGGCTTGGATGCCACGGGCCGCGCCACCGGACGGGCCAGCGCCATGAAGGCCGGGATTGAGGGGACGATGGCCAGCGCCCGCTGCCGCATCAGCCACGCGGCACCGGCATAATCATCCGTCTTGCCCGGCGGGGCCGTCACCAGCAGCGATGGCGGCAGGCTGGAAAGGGCGCCCGACGGCACAATCACCAGCCGGTCAGCACCGGCCAGCGCCGTCTCAGCAGGCCCCAGCAACGCCTGATAAAGCGCGTAGGACAAGCCCAGATCGAAAGGCGGCAGCACCCCGCCGCGCAGCTCCAACCCCCGGCGCAGGTCACGCACCTGATCCGCCAGGGTCTGGCGGGTCAGTGCCACGGGAAAGGCGGTGACCCCACCGGCACGCACGATGAAGCCGAAGCCGCCATCGGTACCGATGGCATAGGCAACCAGCGCTTCATCTGGTGCCAGCACGGCCTGCAGCGCCTCTGCCGGCACGGGGGCAGGCCGGCTCAACCGCGCATAGTCGGGGAAAGCGGCTTGAAGCTGGCGTTCCAGGGATTGCGCGCGACCGGCGGCCTCTTCCTGAGAGCGGGCCAGTTCCGCCTCCCGCGCCTTATCGCGCTGGATATCGGGTTTGGCGGTTTCCGCCGCCAGTTCAATCCGCAGGCGATCCCGTTCCCGCACCGCATCCTGCTGCTGGCGGATCAGGTCAGACACGGCGGGATCGGTGCTGGCGAACCGACTGGCGGCGCGGGTGATGGTCTGCCCCACCACCCCTTCACGCACCTGCTGCACCGCCAGGAACATTTCCCGATGCAGGGCGTCGCGCTGGCTGGGGTCGGCGTCGGCCATCCGGGACAGCACCGCCAGATAGGGCATGATCCGGTCCAGCGGCAGGGGGGCCGCCTCGCTATCCAGGCCCCGCACCATGGAAAGCCCTTCGCGATAGATTGCCGCTGCCGCCGCATCCTGCCGCCCTTCGGCATATACCCGGCCTAGTTCCAGCATCACCGATGCCACCGGCCAGCCAGTGCCGAATAATTGCCGGTTCGACCCAACCGCCCGTGACAGCAACGCTGCCCCACCGGCCACATCGCCCCGGCCTGCCGCTGCCATACCCTGCATGCCCAGGATGCGGGCATGCCACCAGGGCGGCAGGCCACGCGTGCGGTCATACAGCCGGCTGGCCTCCAATGCTGCGGCATCGGCCAGCCCATATTGCTTCAGGCGCAGGGAAACGGTGGCTTCCAGCAGCAGGGAATGGATCAGGTCACCCCGCGCGGCGGCAAGGCTGCCCAGCACGGTGCGGCTGGCCCCGCCACTGGCGGCATCATCCAGATCATTCACGATGGCGCGGCGCACGGCGCTGGCCTCGCGCGCCAGGGACAGGGCGCGCTTCTCCTCCCCGCTATTGGCGGCATGGAAGGCCATGTAGCTGGAAAGCCGCGCCCGCGCCGCCTTGTCAAAGGATTGCTGCAGCAGCCGGTCGGCGCGGCGGAACAGGGCGTCCGCCTCCTCCCCCCGGCCCTGGTTGGACACTTCCAGCGCCAGCGCCATCAGCGTGTCACCGGCACCGGGGCTGTCATCGCCCAGGCTGGCGGTCTGGATCGCCAAAGCGCGGCGATAGGCTTCCTCCGCCGCGCCATAATCCTCCACACTGTTGGACAGGCGGCCCAGCTCGCTCAACCGCTCAAAATCATTCAAGTCGCCGCGGCCAAAGCGCAGCGCGGCATCGCCCAGGGCGGCGCGCAGCGTGGCGGCAATATCGGGGGCGGTGGCGGGGGCCCCCGCTTCCAGCCGGGCGGCCATGCCGGTCAGCAGGTCGGCCACAGCCGGGATACCATCGCCCTGGTACAGCACCCGCCCATGGGCCAGGGACACGCCGACCCAGGGCCATCCCCCCTCCCGCAACTGGCAATTCAGCAGCAGGGCACGGGCCTCGCCCCCCAGATCGATCATCCGGCCCGGCTGGCAATTGGCGCGCAGGGCCAGGCTGCCGGCCCAGCGCGTCCGGGATGCCTCCACCATCAATTGCCGGCCATGTTCCGCCGGGTCCGCCGGCAGCGGGTCGTAAAGGCGGGTCACGGCGATGCTGCCGCTCGCCTGTTCCCACCCGGCGCAGAACAGGCCATAGGCCCCTTGCTCCCCCTCTGCCGGGGTGGCGGGGATGGCGCGGCATTCCTCCCCAATCGCATTAGTGCCGAAGGGAACCGGACCCGTCTTGCCCCCACCGGTGGGACCGGTACCCGTGGTGCAGCCCGCCAGCGCCAGCAGGGCAAAGCATGCCAGGGGGATCAGACGGCCCATGCGCATCACCAGACCCTGCCCAGATTGGGGAATTGCTGTTCCAGCCCCGGCGTACCTTCCGGCCCCTCGCCCGGCAGGCGGCGCTGCTGGCCCAGAAGGCCGGGGATCATCTCCTCCGTCTGGCTGTCATCATCAGCCGCCCCACCGGAGGCGGATTGCACCACCTGCGCCGCTGCCGCCACGGCATTGTCGGAACTGATGGTGCCGGAGGAACCAGCCAGCCCGCCCCCCGTGGGTGCCGGGCTCGTTACAGAGGCGCCCCCTGTCGCAGCGGCAGGGGAGGCGACGCCCATTCCGCCCGATGACAGGCTGGGGGCGATCACCGGCGCGCTGGTCGCGGGCGGCGTCGTCAACTGCGTTACCGGCACCAGTTCCGCCAGACCGCCGGGCAGGACGGCACCGCCGGTGACAAGCAGGGTGCCGTCAATATAGGTGATGCGGTAATTGCCATTGCTGATGCCGCCGGCCTGGACGGCATAGCTGCCGGCGGGGCTGCTGGCCGTCGCCGTCGTGCTGAAGGACAGGCCGGAAAGGCTGGTCGCATCATCGCCATTCACCAGCCCGTCAAACCGGGCGCTGAAAGGCGGATTGGCGGCACCGCTGGCGCGGGTGGCATTCTCCACCGTCACGGTCAATGCCGCGGGCGTGATGGTGAAGGACGCTTCCTGGAATTGCAGGGAATAATTGGCGCTGGTCAACGCCAGACTACCCTGGACGATCACATAAGTGCCGGCATTATCGCCACCCGCCCGCGCCAGCGCACCGGTCAGGACGTTTGCTGCCCCATCGCCCCGCTTCAAACCCGATACGCCATAGGCAAGAGCCGGGTCCACGCCGCCATAGGTTCTGGTCACACCTGTCGCCGTCACAGACAGCATGGCCGGCGTAATCACCAGATCAGCGCCGGTGAAGCTGACCGTATAATTGCCATTCGCCGCAAGGCTGCCTTGGCCGATCGCATAGGTGCCGGCATTCTCTCCCGCCTGACGCTCCAGCCCGCCGGAAAGCACATCACCCGCCACATCGCCCCGGCGCAAGCCGCTGACGCTGTAACCCAGCGACGGGTCGGCATCGCCATAGACCTTGCTGGCACCCGCCACCGTTACCGACAGCATCGCCGGGGTAATCACCAGATCAGCGCCGGTGAAGCTGACCGTGTAATTGCCATTCGCCGCAAGGCTGCCCTGGGTGATGGCGTAGCGGCCCACATTCTCACCTGCCTCACGGCCCAGCCCACCAGACAGTACATCCCCCGCCGCATCGCCCCGGCGCAAGCCGCTGACGCTATAGCCCAGCGACGGGTCGGCATCGCCATAGACCTTGCTGCCACCCGCCACCGTCACTGACAACATCGCCGGCGTGATCACCAGATCGGCGCCCGTGAAGCTGACAGTGTAATTGCCATTTGCGGCAAGACTGCCTTGGCCGATCGCATAGGTGCCGGCATTCTCTCCAGCCAGACGGCTCAACCCGCCAGACAGCACATCCCCCGCCGCATCACCCCGGCGCAGACCGCTGACGCTATAGCCCAGCGACGGGTCAGCATCGCCATAGACCTTGCTGGCACCCGCCACCGTTACCGACAGCACCGCCGGCGTGATCACCAGATCGGCGCCGGTAAAGCTGACAGTGTAATTGCCATTCGCGACAAGGCTGCCCTGGGTGATTCCATAGCGGCCCACATTCTCTCCCGCCTGACGCCCCAACCCGCCGGACAGTACATCCCCCGCCGCATCACCCCGCCGCAGACCGCTGACGCTATAGCCCAGCGATGGGTCAGCATCGCCATAGACCTTGGTGCCGCCTACCGCCGTCACCGACAGCATGGCCGGCGTGATCACCAGATCGGCACCCGTGAAGCGGATCGTGTAATTGCTGCTGGCCGCCAAGCTGCCCTGGGTGATGGCATAGGTACCTGCATTCTCCCCCGCCGTGCGGGTAAGCGCGCCGGTCACGCTATCGCCTGCAACCAGGCCATCCACCCGATAGGAGAGGGCGGGATCGGCATCGCCATACAGACGGGTCTGGCCATTGGCGGTGATGGTCAGCGCGGCGGGCGTGATGGTCAGGGTGCCGGCCTGATGGCCGCTTGAAGCCAGAACGTAATTGTTGGCATCGGCCCCGCTGAGCCCGGCCAGGGTCTGGCCGTAGGTGCCTACATTCAGCCGCCCGGAGGAAGTGCCGGGCGCCAGAGCAACCATCCCGCCGACCTGATCACCGGCCAGTACGCCGTTGAATGTCGCCGCCCCCAGCACAGGCGTCTGGCCATAGGTGGCACTGGCACCGGCAATGGCATAGGTGATGGGTTTGGGCGCAACGGTCAGGCTGCCGGCACTGTTGCCCGCAACGGCGATGGTGTAATTGCCCGCAGCAGCCCCTGTCAGGCCCGAGACGCTCACGCCATAAGTGCCTGCCGCAAGGCGCTCCGTCAGCAATGCACCGTTGGACAGGGCCGCCATACCCGCCACGGCATCCCCTTCCAGCACGCCATTGAGCCGGATATCCCCCAATGTGGCGAGCGTGCCATAGACGCTGCCGGCATGGCCGATGCTGTAGGTCAGGGTCTTGGGCGCAATCACCAGGGAACCAGCACTATTGCCCGTGGCCGCAAGGGTGTAATTGCTCGCACGGCTGCCCGTCAGGCCGGAAACGGACTGGCTATAGGTGCCCGCCGCCAGACGGTCGTTTACTGTCGCCCCGACCACCCCCGCGGTCGCCTGAACATCATCCCCATTCACCAGACCGGACAAGGTCACCTGTCCCAGCCGCGCAGCGGTGCCATAGGTGCCGGTGGCACTAGCGATGCTGTAGGTCAGCGTCTTGGGCGTAATGATCAGTTGGCCGGCACTGTTGCCGCTGGCCGCAATTGTGTAATTGCCAGCCCCTTCGCCGGTCAGGCGGATAAGGGCCTGGCCATAGGTGCCCACATTGGTGCTTGGCGACAGGCTGGAAACAACGCCGCCAATCCGCACGCCCACCTCGCCCCCCACCCTGTCGCCTTCCACCACGCCGTCCAACTGGACGGAACCGGGTGTGACAGCGCCATAGGTACCGGTGCCGGCCCCGATGGCATAGGTCAGCGCCTTGGGATTGATGGTGAGAAAGCCGCTGCCCGCACTGAACCGATAACCAAGGTCGGAGGACAGGCTGGCAATATCCGCAGACAGGACATAGCCACCGACATTGCGCCCGGCACCACTAACCGTCGCCGCTCCGGTCACAGCATCGGCCAGCAGGTCACCGGCCAGCAGACCGCTCACCTGATAGCCAAGGCTGGGAACCGTGCCATCATAGGTCCGGATCCCGCCTTCCGGCGTGATGGTCAGGACCGGGGCATAGGCATAGACGAAGCGGCTGCCCTGATTGTTGATCGTCCCGCCATCATGCGTGGCGAAATTGAAGGCGCGGTTATAGAGCGGCTTGGCCGCGACGCCGCCCGTATTGCCACCAACCGGGCTGGAGGCGAAAACCAGGAACCGCGCCCCCTCCCCCACCGACAAGGCATTGCTGCCGGCCAGATTGCTGAAGGTGCCATTCGCGGCCAGCACTAGCGCATCGCCCTGGCCCCCTGCGGCGACGCCAGCGTTGAGAATGATATTACCGTTGGCGGTGACCTTCACCTTACCGGCAGCGCTGATGCCTGTCCCCGTAACGGTCAGGGCGCGGTTGCTATGGATATCCAGATTGGCGCCGGCCACAGCCGTCAAAGTGCCGATCATGTTGCCCTGATGGGTCAGGGTGATGGAACCGCCGGCCAGGACCAGATTGCTGGCATAGATGGCACCCGTCTGGGTGATACCAGCTTGTCCGGCCTGCAAAGTCACAGAACGTCCGGCGGAAATGCCGCCGGACCCGATATGGATCCCACCCTCGTCCCGCCAGATGATGTCCCCCAGCGATCCGGTCGCCAGGGAGATGGTACCAACCCGGTTGCCGGCATGGTCCAGGGTGATGCTGCCGCCACTGTTAATGGTGAGGCTGCCCGTCTGGAGCGCGCCGGTCTGGGTGACAGCCCCGCCAGCCGTCAGGGCCAAGGCCCCTTCCCGGACCAGGGTACCGGCGATGGCAATCGCGCCGCCGCCATAGATGGCAAGGGTGGGTGTCTCGATCCGGCAGAGTTCCGCCGCAGAGAGGTTAAGCCGCCCGCTATCCACCCCCGGCCCCGCCAGTTCCACCGCGCGGCCCGCGGTGCGGGTGGAAAGCGTAACGCTACCGGTGGTCCGGATGGCGCCGTCAATCTGCATCTGATCAGCGGTCAGGCTGATAGTCTGCGCGGCGGTCAGGGCGCCGGCAGCGTCGATGCTGATCGTACCGGCGGCAGCCAGCCCCAGTTCGTTCCCCGCCATGATCGGGCCTGATATGGCGATATTCCCGCCGCTATTGAGGTAAACCGCGCCTTTGGTGGCGAGGTTCAAACCCTCCTTGACGGTGATGGCGCCGCTGGCCTCAAAGTAAAGCACGCCGGCGCCCAGGATATTGGCCAGTTCCGCCGTGCCCAGATGCAATTGGCCGTCATCCGCGCCGCCCAGCGTGATACCACGACCATTGCCCAGGGTGGAAAGGGTGATCCGCCCCGAGGACTGGGTTTCCACTGTGCCTGACAGGTCCAGAATATCGGTCTGCAGGGTCAGCCAGAGCGGTGCCTTGATCGCGGCAGCCGGTGCCACCGTCACCGATCCGCCGCGCATGGTCGTGGTATAGAAGCGCGACAGGTCCAGGCCGCCTTCCAGCCGCAGAGCGCCCGATGTCCGGAAATAGGTGGAAAAGGCGCTGATGCGCCCGATCTCCGCCGCATCCAGGCTCAACCGGTCGCCAACCTTGGCCCCCAAGGTCAGGCCGCGCCCCTCCCGGTCAGCGATTTCCAGGCTGCTGGTGCTGATCGTGCCGGCCAGGGTCAGCGTACCCGTATTCACAATAAGGGAACTGCCGCCGCTGATGGTGGAACCGGCGGCAAGCGTGACCGTGCCGCCATTCAGCGCCACATTGGGGCCGCTGATATGGCCGCCCGAGGCCAGGCGGATATCACCCGCCGTCGATATCGTCAGCCAGGCATTGCCCCAGCCGCCGCCGGTATAGGCGATTGTGGACTGGATATCGACCCCCAGTCCCCCTTCCGCAACGCCTGTGGTGAAGGACGCGGCATCACTGAAGCGCACACCACTGACGGTGCCGACCGTACCGATGGTCAACACCCCTTGATTGGTGAGCGAGATAGCCCCTGTATCGGCGGCCAGCGTGCCGATCTGATTGCCGCTATTGTTCAGCGTAAAGGTGCCGCCAGCCCCCAGCAAAGCCAGTTTAGAGGCTGTGATCGCGCTGGCACCGGCAGCCTGTGTCACCTGCCCGCCATTGCCGGCCATCAACTCCAACAGCCCAGCATTGGCAGGTGCCAGGGTGGCGGCAATCAGCAGGTTGCCCCCCGTCGCAGCCCCCAGCCGCAAGGTGCCGGCACTGATATTGCCAAAATCGGCAACCGCCAGCGACAGGGCGGCATTGTCATCGGTGCCGGAAGCATCGACCCGCAAGGTGCGGTTGGATGATCCCTGGCTGAGCCAGACCCGCCCGGTGGTGGAAAACTGGTTGCTCGCCAGGTCAATATAATCGGCGGTGATGGTGATGTTCCCACCCCCGGCCTGATAGGTGCCGGCCCCGGTCAGATTGATGGACCCGATCCATGTTGCGGGATTGGGTGTTGTCGCCAGCAGGTCAATGGCACCACCCCCCGTGCGGATATCGGCGGCCTCGGCACTGATGGCATTGGCCCCGGCAGTCGCGCTGCCAGTCAGGCGCACAGCCCCGCCTTGGGTCCATAGCCGGTTGGCCCCCGCCAGAACAACCCGACCGCCGGCCCCGTACAGGCTGCCCCCGATGGGAAAGCCGGCGCGCAGGTCGATGGTCAACGCATTGCTGGTGCTGGTAATATCCACCCCTTGCGCCAGGGTGATATCGCGCCCGGCCCGCAGGATCAGGCTGGCAGCGCCGCCGGTCGATTTGGTGATATCAGCAGCAAGGCTGATATCCTGCGTCGCCGTCATCACGACGCTGGTGCCGCTGTTCAGCAGCGCCTGCAGACTGGCGGCAGCAAGGCTGCCACCGCCATTACCAATCACGATGGACGGCGCTTCCAGCAGCAGGGTGCCCGCAAGCCCGGACGGGGCCGACAGGTCGATCATGCCGGCAATATCCAGCCCGCCTTTGCCGATAATCGTCGCCGTTCCGCCAAAGCCACCAGCGCCCCCCTTGGCGGAAACGACGCCGGCAACGCTGGTCTGGCCATCGGAACGGATGCTGACAGTGCCGCCGCTGCCGCTGGCCGTGGCATCGGCGCGGATCTGGCTTTGTGCGTCGATCTGGACCGTCCGGGTGGGGGCCAGCTCATCCGCCGTGCCCGCAACCCCGCCGACCTGGACGCTGCCGCCACCGGTCGCGCCACTGGCCGCCACAGTCGCCCCGGTCAGGGTGACGCTGTCACCGGAAAGGGCGATGGTGCCACCCCGACCCGCATCCGCGCCGGCATCCAGGGTGCCGGTCACGGCCACAGCCGCCCCTTCCCCGCCGATGAAGATACGACCGTCGCGCTGTTCCACCCCGCGCGCTTCCACCAGACCGCCCATATTGATGCTGGCGACTGCCCCTGCCGCCGCCCGGGCCGTGACCAGCACGGACCCGCCCTGGGCGCGGATCGTGCCGCTATTGGCCACGCTGGCCGCCAGTTCCGCCGGCAGTTCGAAGCGCAGCAGCCCGTCACCATGCAGGTCCAAGGTGAAGCTGTCGGTGCCGGCCAGTACCACCCGGCCCAGCCGCGCCTCCACCAGACCGCGATTTTCCACGGAGGCCGCCGCCAGCGCGACATAGCCACCATCGGCCACGCTGATATGGCCTTCATTCAGAATGGCGGCCCCCGCCGCCGCGCCGGAGAAAACCAGCCGCCCGGCCGCAAAATCCGCATCGGACAAGGTCGCCGTGGTCGCCAGGAAGGAACCGGCATCAATCCGCGCGCCCTGGCCGATCACGATGCCGGCACGGTCGATCACCACCACCTGTCCATTGGCGGTCAGCGATCCATCAATGCGGGTGCCTGTGCCGCCGGGGCCAACCCGGTTAACCAGCAGCGACTGGCTGCCCGGCTGCTGCACCGTCACGCTTTCGCCGGCCCCGATGGAAAAAGACCGCCAGTCGATCAGCGCCCGGTCGCTGCCCTGCCGGATCAGGGTCTGGCCGGGGGCGGTCTGGCTGATGGCGGCCTGACCACTGGTGACGCTGCCCCCCTCCGGACCCGCCAGGGCGGGCAGGACGGGCAAGCAGAAGACACTGGCCAGCGCGGCCGCCCGCACCCACCGATGCCGACGCCGTGCCGTCATAGCTGCACCGTCAAATCAACGAAAAGACGGGTACGCCGCCGGTCGGCGCCGGGGATGGGCAGGGCACGCAGGGTGCGCGCCACTTCCATCGTCAGGCTGGCCTTGCTGGCAATTCCCATCCGCAAGCCGCCGCCCGCGGAGAGTAGATGCGTATCAGCGGCGATACTGTCCCATACCCGCCCGCTATCCAGGAAAGCATAAGGCACCATGGCATCAACGAAGGGCAGGCCGGGGTCAAAACCGCGCCGCAGTTCCAGCCCGCCGCCAATAGCCTTGGGGCCGGACAGGTCACCGCCATTATAGCCCCGGCCAAACCGGGTACCGCCCAGCGCGAATTCCTCCCCCGCCGGCAGCACATCCGGGCTGTATTGGCCGGCAAGCGTCAGCGTCGCGCCCAGCCCTGCCGGCAGGCGCAGGCCATACCCGATCTCGCCGCTGAGCTTGGTAAAATCGGCATCGGTGCCCGGCCGCGACCCTTCCAGCGATCCCTTGCCCGTCGCCCCCAGGATGCCCAGCCCGCGCGTGATGCCGGCCGTGGCGAACAGGTCGCCGCCGGCTATGTGCTGACCGCTATAGGTCGCCCGCACATCCAGGGTGCGCCAGTCATCCCGGCTGAAGGGCGCGTTGAGGATTTCCACCGTGGCATGCTGCAGGTTCCAGCCCGCCTCCAGCGTCAGGTTGCGGGCGCGGCTGCGGATAACGGGCCAGGACAGGCGCTGGCCGACGCCGACGCTTTCCGTCGCCACGGCAAAGGGTTTCAACGCCGCCCCCGGCCGGCCCCGGCTGTAATTGCCGGTACTGGTCAGCGACAGGCCGGACGCGGCCAAAGGCTGCTGCCAGCGCAGATTGGCGGAGCGTTGCTCATCCACCTCCGGCGTGGCAGACAGGGTAACACCAATCTGCTCCCCCCAGCCGAGAAAGCCATTGGCTGCCAGATCGACAAAGCCGGACCAGGGGCCGGCGAAATCCGATCCGCGATTGCCCACACCCGCCACCATTGCATAGGGCGCCCTGTCCAGACCCACCAGCAATTCGGCAGCACCAAATTCATCCCCCGGCCGGATCAGGCCGGTCACGGTAACGCCAGGCAGATCATCGACCAGCAGCAGGCCACGTTCGATCAACCCCACCTGGGCCGGGCGGGCCGCCAGCGCATCGGCCAGCCGGCCTTCCACCCGTTCGCGATCCCCCGCACCGCCGCCTTCCACCCGCACCCGCGCCAGATGGCCTTCGATCACCCGGATGGTGATGCTGCCATCCTTGATCTCCTGCGCCGGGACAAAGGCGCGGGTCAGGCCCAGCCCCAGCGCCAGGTAACGGGCCTGAATGGCATCGGCCAAGGCCGCCACTTCCGCCAGGGTCACCGGCCGGCTGGTCAGTTCCGCAATCTTGTCGGCAAACAGGGTAGCGGGGTCAAACACACTCGCCCCCTCCACCGCGATGCGCTTCAGGGGGAAGCGCAGATCGGCACCGGCGGCAGGGGCCGCCCCTTTGCGCTGGGTGGGGATGGAAAATTGCAGTTGCGCCTTGGGTGCGCGGCGTTGTTCTTCCAGCGGGGCCGGCACCGTGGGGCGCCCCGGCTCCACCGAACCCGGAAGCTGTACCGATGGCGCTGTCTGCGCCGTAGCCCCGGTCGCTGCCAGCACCGATATGGACAACAGGGCGGGAAAGGCAGAGCGCATCATTAAAAGATTTTCCAGGGAGACACCAAAAGGTGTACGCCGGAGGAGGGGCAACAAGCTAGTATTTTATCTATTATCGGGACCGTATCGTAAGAAACGAGCGGATGCAAATGCGTAAAACACCCATAAGTTGATAAACAAACACATCTAAAAATTGCCACGCATTAGAATGTCAGAGTAACAACTGTACCTCATGCAGTCATTGATGACAGGTCTGGAGAGCGGAAGGTGGAAGAGATCGCGGTTGAAGCCGGCAAATTGCTGCTGAAGGAGGGGGATCGCTGCGGCGATGCCTTTCTGGTGGTGGCCGGTCGGGTGGAGGTGTTCCGCGCCATCGACGGGACCAAGCACCGGCTGGCCGTGCTGGGGCCGGGGGATTTCGCCGGTGAGATGGGGTTGATCGACAATGCGCCGCGCGCCGCCTGCATCGCGACGATGGAGCCGACGCGCCTGATCATCGTGTCGCGTGACCTGCTGGTGCGGCAATTGCGGGCCAGCCCGCCGCTGGTGCGCTATGTGCTGCATTCCCTGATCCGCACCTTGCGGTCCCTCCATGGCATTCCGGCAGTGGCGGGCGACCCGATCTTCGCTGGCGAGCCCATCGTGTCGGAACGGACCTTCAAGCTGCTGCGCCGGGATATCTTCGCCGAAGGTCGCACCATTTTCCGCCGGGGGGACGAGGCGCATGGCGCCTATCTGGTGCAGAGCGGTCGGGTGCAGGTCTGGCGGGATTTGCCGGGCGATGATGACCGAAGCCAGGATGCGTTGCCCCTGGCAGAGGTGGGACCGGGCGGGGTGTTCGGGGAGATGGCTTTGCTGCGCAACACCACCCGCGCCGCCAGCGTCACCGCCATTGAGGCCACCGTCTGCGAGATGATCCCCCGCACCCGGTTTGAGGAATTGCTGCGCGCCGCCCCTACCATCATCCGCCAGCTTGTCACCTGCTATATCAACCGGATCGAGCGGGGATTATAAGGCCGGCTGACGGCGGCCCAGAAAGGTCCGGATGCGGCGGTGGCGGGCGGCATCCAGCGGATAACCCCAGATCACCACCATGGATGCCAGCATGCCCAGGCTGGGCAGCAACCCCGCCAGCAGGCGGAATCCTTCCACCGTTTCAGCCGCCTGTTCCACATTGGGCATGAAGCCGACCAGGGCCAGCGCCCAGCCGCTGACAATGCCAGACGCGCCGACCGCGAGCTTCGTCATGCAGGATGCGCCGCCATAGATCTTGGCCTCGTCCCGGCGGCGGCAGCGCCATTCCCCGAAATCCACCGCATCCGGCAGCATGGACCATCCAGCCACCGCATGGGCGGTATGGCCGATGAAGATGATGGTCAGGCAGACCAGTGTCGGCCAAAGCCCGTGCAGCAGGGGCAGGCCCAGGCACCCCACTGCTGTCATGGCGCTGCCGATCAGCCAGCAATCCCTTTTGCTGCGCCATTTCGCCAGCGCCACCCATGCCGGCACGCTGACCACGCCCGCCGCCGTCAGCCAGGGCAAGGCGATGCCCGACAGGCTGGCATTCCCCAGATCATATTTGAACAGATAGGGCAGGTTGCGCATCAAAAGGCCCAGGCTGACATGAACCAGGACCGTCGCCGCCATGACGCGCAGCAACGGCCCGTTGCGCATCACCGCAGGGAAAAAGCCCGCCAGCGGCGGTGGGGCACTATCCCCCCCGGCCAGCCCCCGGCCCCGTTCCCGCACCGCCGCCCCGCAGGCCAGCAGCGCCAGGGTGGCGGTCGCCGCCGTGATGGCGGCCGCCGGGCCATAGCCATTGCCACCGCCGCCCGCCGCGAAATATTCCGCCAGCAGGGGCAGCATGGCGGATACGGTCATGGCACCGGAAAAGGCGAACAACATGCGCCAGCCGGTCAGGCTGGCCCGTTCATCGGCATCGCGGGTGATCGCCGCCGTCAGGGAGGAATAGGGGATGCCCACCACGCTATACGCGCTGCGCAACAGCATGTGCGAGATCAGCGCGAAGGCCAGCATGCCGCTGGTACCGGGTGACAGCCAGGATGGCGGGTAAAAACAGAAGGTGAAGGCCAGCCCCAGCGGCACCGCCCCCAGCAGGATAAAAGGGCGGTAACGCCCCATGCGGTCGAACAGCCGCCCCCGCGCCCGGTCGGACAGCATGCCGACCAGCGGGTCCATGATCGCGTCCCAGACCCCGACGATGAAGAAGCAGATCCCCGCCTCCCATGCCGACAGGCCCAGCATGTCGACATGGAAAAAGACGATGAAAAGCAGGATCGACTGCCAATAAAGGTTCAGGCCGAAATCGCCGATGCCATAGCCGATCTTGCCGCCAAGTCCCAATGCCCGCATCGCGCCTGCCAAACCACTGCCCCGGGGGTCGCCGATGCGGGGGACGTTACGCTTTGCACCCAGGCGGCGTCGAGCCTGCGTTAACCAGAAACCGCGCTGCGGAAGCGGGCGGCATGATCACCCGGCGGAAATATCGTTTCACTTACAACATGTTAGCCGGATCGCTTTTTCCATACCAAAACAACGGCTTCACCCCCTCCCCCTCGTCTCCCCTTACGCACAGGGCGCCAGCGGAGGGGAGAGGGCGGGGAATCGGCCCGTCTCCTTCCTCACCCTGCCGCCAGGGAACGGCGGCAAACCACATAATCCAGTGCCGGAACGGACAGGGGCTGGGCAGTGGGGGCCGTCGCGGGCGCGCTGCACCCGCTCCCCCGCACCGCCTGCCAAGGCGTGGTTGCTTCTTCCACGACTGCGCCCAAGCTGCGCACCGTGTCCCCGGCATTGATGGCGATCAGATATTCTTGGTCCTCCGCGATGCGGGAGAACACGAGAAGGCCGCCCTTCTCTTCCACATAGCGTATCTGGGTGCGACCCTGGCGCAGGGTGGGATGGTCGCGGCGCAGGGTCGCCAGTTCCGTGATGGCGCGGTAGAGCGGATGGGCTCTGTCATAGCTGTCACCGCCCCGGGCAACGGTCGGGCTCAACCGTTCCTCCTCCCGATACTGGCGCGTGGGGCTGGCGAACATCGGCTGGCGGGCCTGCTTGTCATCGCCCAGCCCCATGAAGCCCTGCTCGTCCCCGTAATAGATCACGGGCACGCCGCGGCCCAAGAACATCAGCGCATAGCCCAGCGCCACCCGCGCCTGCACCTGATCCGCCGGCATATCCGGGTTATGCTTGCGGATCAGATAGGCCATCCGCCCATGATCATGGTTGGAAATGAAGGTGGTCAGCGTGGCAGCCGCCCCTTCGGCATAAAGCGCATCTCCGCGCAGCAAGGCCTCCCACCCCACGGTGCCCTTGCCCAGGGCCAGCATGTCGATGGAGGCCTGGAAAAAGGCGAAATCCAGCACCGATGGCAACCGCGATTCATGCGTCGCGCCGGCCAGGGCGGCGATATTGATATCCGCCACCTCCCCGAAAATGAAGAAGTCGGGGATGCCTTCAGCCTTGGCATGCGCAGTGATGGCGGGGATGAAACGGTGCCAGAAGGCCGGGCCGACATGGCGGGCCGTATCCAGGCGGAAGCCATCAACCCGGTAGGTGCTGATCCAGTGCTTATAAATGTCGATCAGGCCCTCAATAACGGCTGGCTGTTCGGTATTCAGATCATCCAGGCCGAAAAAATCCCCCAGCAGGCTGCTCTCGCCATGGAACAGGCTGTCGCCGCGATTATGGTAATGGGTCGGGTCGTTCAGCCAGGCCGGGTTCTTCACCGCCCGTTCCGCTGCCGGCACCTGCGGCACATAACCTGCCGCCGGATAGTCGCCCTTTGACCGGTAAGGGCATTCCCCTGGCACGGGGCATTCCCGGTACTGGATCACATCGGCAGTATGGTTGACGACAATATCCAGGATCACCTTCATCCCGCGCGCATGGGCGGCCTCAACAAAGGCTTTGAAATCGCCATTGCCACCCAGATGGGGATCGACCTTCAGGAAATCGGTCGCCCAATAGCCGTGATAGCCCGCTGACCGGCCGCCGCTATGGGCCTGGACCGGTTTGTTGGTGACGGCGGGCGTCACCCATATCGCCGTGGCCCCCAGCCCCTGGATATAATCCAGCCGCGCGGTCAGGCCCTTGAAGTCCCCACCCTGGAACATGCCGATATCGGCGGGATCAAACCCATGGTCCGACGGGCCGCCCCGGATGCCGCCCGTGTCATTACCCATATCGCCATTGGCGAACCGGTCCGTGACGACGAAATAGACCGTTTCTTCCGTAAAAGGCCGCTGGGGATTGGCCAGGGCGGTCGGGGCCGCCATCGTCAAAGCCGTCAGCAGCGGCAAAAGGCGGGTCATCAGGCGACGCATGGGCAACAACTCCTCTCGGCACAGGGCTGCTGCGAACAGCCCGAAAGAAAAACCCCCGCCGGCAGGCCGGCGGGGGTAGGCAGGGAGGGAGAGTTAGAACTTGTAGGAGGCGCCCAGCAGATAGCGTGCGCCATATTTCTCGTAATTGACGGTGTTGCGCGGATCGTCATTCTCATAGGTGACGAAGGCTTCGTTGGTCAGGTTATAGCCTTGCAACACAAGGCTCAGGCCCTGCAGGTCGCCTTCCTGGAACTCGTACCCGATCTGGGCATCGACCAGGGTCTCGGCCTTGCCGCTGCGCAGCGTCCGCCCCTCACCGAAGCCATTGACCTCGGCCCGGTATTTGGACCGGTGTGCCACCGACACGCGGGCCGAGATGCCGTTCAGGTCGTAATAGAAGGTGCCCTGCGGCGTCCATTTGGAGAAGCCGGGGATCGGCTGGCTGGAACCGGGGCCTTCGGGGGAAATGCTGGTCTTGGTATAGCCGACATTGGCGGTGAGGCCGAAGCCTTCCAGCACGGGATGGACATCATCAAACGGCAGGGACAGGGCCAGTTCCACGCCCTTCAGCGTACCGCCATCGCCATTCACGGGCTGGGTATTGACGCCCAGATACGTGGCCGGCACCTGGGTGCCCGTATAGGCAAAGCCGGTAAAGTCAAACAGCGTCGCCTGTTTGTAGATATAGGTCTTCAGATCCTTGTAGAAGCCGTTGATCGCGACATAGCCGGCCTTGCTGAAATAATATTCGTAGGTCACATCCAGGGCGTTGGCGATCCAGGGCTTCAGCTTCGCGTTGCCGCCTTCCGCCTTCCAGGCGGACTGATCGGGGTCAGTATTGCCGGCGCGGGTTTCATCATAGGTGACCTTGGTGGAGGCGCGCAGCTCGTCCGGACGGGCGCGCGCCATCTGACGCGATGCGCCGAAGCGGATTTTGTGATCCGGGTTCGGCAGGGCAAAGACCAGGTTCAGCGCCGGCAGCACCTCGGTATATTTGGCACCGTCCGTACGCATGACAAAGACGCCCGGCCCCGTCACGGCAGCGCCAAAGCTGCTCTGGTCGGTATGGACGACCTGCACGCCGATATTACCGGTCACCGCCACATCACCCAGATCCTTTTCCAGGTCCGCCTTGATGAAGCCGGTGACCACATCTTCCTGCAAATCCCAGGGGCTGACGGCGCAATCCACGCGCGGGCAGGCGATCCGGGTGTAATAGCCATTTTCCAGCAGGTAGCGGGTATTATAGGCGATGACATCGCCCACCCCGGCAAAGCCCAGATCGGCAGCCCCCTTCACCAGGGCGGCATCGGGAATGGCCACCGACGTGCTGTGGGTCGGGTCATTCACATTGGCGGTCAGGGCCAAATAGAATTCATCCTGGCGATAGCTCTTGTCGCGAGAGGAATAATTGGCACCGACCTGTACGGCATTGATGGCGCCGTCAAATTCCTTGCGCACATCACCGCGCACGGCCCACAGCTCGTCATCGACATGAGGCTCGTTCACATAGCCATCCTGCCCGCCCGGCACCACATCACTCCCCCAACCCTGCGGGCTGGTCAGCAGGATCTGGGTCCGGTCGGCATAATTCAGGCGGCTGACCAGCCTGTTGCCCTTGGACCCGGTGGTGAAATCAACAATATCGGTTGCGCCCTGGCCCACACCGCGCCCGGTGCCGGCATAGGATTCCAGACGTTCGCTGTCGCGCTTGACCTTGCTGTAGCTGGCATCCAGCGCCAGGGTCCAGGTGTCCACGGTATATTTGCCGTTCCACCCGGCAGAGAACAGGTCGGACTTGGTGGTCCGCATATCATTGCGGATCACGCCCTTGACGTTGGAATAGGTGCCAGAGGTGATCAGCCCATCCTCAACCCCGCCGATTGTGGTGGGTGCGCCGGGATTGCCCCAGAAGAAGGGCATTTCCACGCCGCGCTGGACCTGCTTGTCATCGAAATGGGAATAATAAAGGTCCAGCGTCGTGGCGAAATTGTCTGTCGGCTCATACTGCACAGTAGCGGTGACGCCGGTCCGCTTCAGCGTTTCGGAATTGACGCGGTTTTCGATGCCACCGATGACACGTGGCGGCGTATCGCCGGGACCGCTCATCGGGTAACCCCAGGCGCGGGAATATTTGGTCTGGGTCGGCTGATCGATATGGGCGACGCTGATCGCCACGCCCAGCGTGTCATTGGCGAACTGGTCGACATAGGCGCCGGTGATGCGATAGCCCAATTCGTCGCTGTCAGGGTTCAGCTTGCCATTGCCAGCCAGCTCCCCACGCGCCGAAACGGCAACGACCCGCTTGCCATGGTCCAGCGGCCGCATGGTGCGCAGGTCAACCGTGCCGGCCAGCCCCTGCCCCACAACACCGGCTTCCGGTGACTTGTAGACGACGACGCTGCTCATCACTTCCGACGGGTACTGGTCGAACTCGACGGAGCGGTTATTGCCGGTGCTGACCTGTTCACGCCCGTTCAACAAGGTGGCGGTGAAGTCCGGCCCCAGGCCGCGCAGGCTGATCGACTGGGCGCGGCCATCCACGCGCTGGGCCGCCAGACCCGGCAGGCGGGCAATGGCCTCGGCGATGGAATTGTCCGGCAGCTTGCCGATATCTTCCGCCGACACCGCTTCCACGATCTGGTTCGACGCGCGCTTCATCGCCAGCGCGTTTTCCAGCGACTGGCGGTAGCCGGAAACGACGATCTCCTCCAGCATCCCGTCAGCCTGTCCCGTCGCCGCCTGGGCGACCTGGGTTGGGGCCGGGGCCCGTTCAGCGACGATGGCCGGCGCATCGGCCAGTGCAACAGGGCTGAAGGCGATGGTGGCGACCGTCGCCAGCAAGGCTGCGCGCGGATTGGTGAACTTGGACATTCCTCGACACTCCCCAGGGGACCGGCATGTTCGGATGCCGTCCATTTTTGTTGGCCTGATGCAGTCCTTTCCGCAGCCGACGCAAAGCCGGTCCTTTGGCGCCATCATGGATGGCACCTGCGGTACTTTACAAAATTTCAATTCTGGAGCCCGTCACACCTATCCGGAAGGTCAGGTGCCTTTTAAAATAATGACGGATGCATCCACAATCACTCCCCAAGTAACGAAGGCGATCCGGCAGGGTGGTATTCTTTGGAATCCAGCCCCGGCCACCTTTTCTTAAATCCGCGTGGTCAAGGTGCTTTTCATCAAGCGTGCTTGACCCGCCGGTTTGTTCCGTCCCCAATTTAGTGATAAAGCCCGCTGAGACGGAGCGGGAAAATACGTATGCAGCCGGTTTTTGCGATGCGACGCATACGTATTCAGTTACCAGCCGGTTACAGGACAGACCGCTTGCAATGCCCATCCCCTTGTCGCATCTGTCAAATGACAGGCCCGCCACGGGATTTACGGGCTGCCGGAAAGGGCGTTTGGTGATGGACAAGCTTCAGGCGATGCAGGTTTTCACGCGGGTGGTGGATCTGAACGGCTTTGCCCGCGCCGCCGATGCCATGGCCCTGCCACGCGCCACCGTCACCACCATCATCCAGAATTTGGAAGCGCATCTGGGCACAAGGCTGTTGCTGCGCACCACCCGCCGGCTGAACCTGACCGCCGATGGCGCCGCCTTTTATGACCATGCCCAGCGCATCCTGGCCGATGTGAAGGAACTGGAATCCTCTTTCATGGATGCCGCCCGCCGGCCGCGCGGGCTGCTGCATGTCGATATGCCGACATCCATCGGGCGGCAGGTGGTCGTACCAGCCCTGCCCAAGTTTCACGCCCTTTATCCGGATATCGAACTGAAGCTCAGCATGAATGACCGGCAGATCGATCTGGTGCAGGAAGGCGTGGATTGCGTCCTGCGGATCGGCGATCTGAATGGCAGTTCGCTGGTGGCGCGGCGCCTGGGCAGCCTGTCCCGCCTGACCTGCGCCAGCCCGGCCTATCTGGAACGACACGGCATCCCCCATACGCTGGAGGATCTGCGCCACCATGCCGGTGTGCGCTATTTCTCCCCCAATATTGGCGGGCGGCATTACCCGTTCGATTTCCAGGTGGCCGACAAGGCGGTGGAAGTGCCGTTGAAAGGTGCCGTCTCCGTCAATGACAGCGAAGCCTATGTCGGCTGTGCGCTGGCCGGCTATGGGCTGGCACAGCCGGCCCTGTTCATGGTGCTGCCCCAGTTGGAGACGGGGGAACTGGTGGAGGTGCTGCCGCAATACCGGCCGCAGCCCATGGCAATCTCTGCCGTCTATCCGCAGAACCGCCAGCCCTCGCCGAAGGTGCGGCTGTTCATTGACTGGGTGCTGAGCCTGTTTGAAGGCTGCCCGATCCTGCAGGGCAAGGAAGATATCCTGACCGCCTATTGCGCCGAGGCCACCGCCCCCCGCCAGACGCTGCAGGTCGATCTGGCGGGATTGTTCGCGCTGGATGAATTGTCTGCTCAGAATTAACAGCTTTATTCATCCGTCTTTCTTGCGGATGCTGCACCTGCACAAAGCTCCCGACCTGTCTCCAGGTGGGGCTTTGGCCGTTATCGCCGTGCAGCAGAGAAGGATTTCCAAGCCTTTCCCATCTCCCCCTTCTGAAAGATGAAAAAAATTTCATCCCTGCGACGGCCATCACAGCACCGTCGCTGCAATGCAGATAAAAGCGATAATTGAGGCTGGTTCCACCTGACCGGGTGGGCCGCATTCCCTGAAACAGAAGGCATCAGGCGGTAGGGCTCCTCCCCAGGGGCGGTTCCGTCGTCCCCTGGTGCTGCCTGAAAGACGCGTTTCCTTTTCGATTCCACCGCCGGGCTGGCGGCGGAAAACCCTGATCTGTGCTTTTTTGCAGGAGCTGAGCATGCCGACAATGCGCAACAAGCTGGCCTATCTCCTGGCGGCTGGCGCCTCCGTCGCCGCTATTGCCACTGTCACCACCTTCCAGGGCCAGGCCGATACGCCGGCGGCTATTGCAGCGCCGGCAGCGGTTGAAGTGGATGTGGCCCCGGTGGTCGCCCGTCCCGTCGTGGACTGGCAGAGCTATTCCGGCCGTCTGGAGGCGGTGGAGCGGGTGGATATCCGCCCCCGCGTCTCCGGTCCCATCACCGAAATCCATTTCCGCAATGGCGCGCTGGTGAAGAAGGGTGACCCGCTTTTCACCATCGATCCCGAGCCCTACAAGGCGGAAGTAGCCCGTGCCGAGGCGCAGCTTGCCGCCGCCCAGGCCCGCGCCCGCTATGCGGATGCGGAAATGGCGCGTGCCTCCAAGCTGGTGGCCGACAGCACCATCACCCGCCGCACCCTGGATGAGCGCGAACATAATGCCCGCGATGCCGCCGCCAATGTGCGGGCGGCAGAAGCGGCGCTGAAGGTGGCGCGCCTGGATCTGGGCTATACCAACGTCACCGCGCCCATTTCCGGTCGTGTTTCCCGTGCGGAAATCACCGTGGGCAATATGGTGGCGGCCGGCGCCACGGCGCAGCCTTTGACCACCATCGTCTCCGTCTCCCCCATCTATGCTGCCTTCGATGTCGATGAGCAGACCTATCTGCGCCATATCGCATCGGTGAAGGACGAGAGCGGGGTGCCTGTCCAGCTCGGCCTCACCAATGAGAGCGACTATTCCCGCCGCGGTACGGTGGAACATGTCGATAACCGGCTGGACGCCGTTTCCGGCACCATCCGGGTCCGGGCCAGCTTCAACAATGAAGATGGTGTGCTGGTCCCCGGCCTTTTCGCCCGGATCAAGGTGGGCGGGTCCGACCCGCAACCCGCCGTGATGGTGGATGAACGCGCCATCGGCACCGACCAGGACAAGAAATTCGTCCTGGTCGTGGGCGATGACAACAAGGTCGCCTATCGCCGGGTGGAGTTGGGCAGCCGTCAGGAAGGGCTGCGCATCGTCACATCCGGCCTGAAGGCGGGTGAGCGGATCGTTGTCAACGGTCTGCAGCGCGCCCGGCCCGGCGATCAGGTCCAGCCGCGCACCATCGCCATGGAAAGCGTCGCCACCCAATCGGCCCAGGCGGGCCTGCGTGGTGGTGACGTGGCCAAGGCTGGGGATCTCTAAGCCCCACTTCCCCTGCCTTAGCCCCTCCTCGCCCCCTTCCTTCCGTTCTCCACCGGGCGGAAGGGGGTGATCAGGTTCCCTTCTGATCCTGCCACCCGCGTGCGCCTGGCGCTGCGGGAATGGCGCCCTGCTATCTGCCGGCACTGCCAAGGCTGTTTGCCATGAATATCTCTCGTTTCTTCATCGACCGCCCGATTTTTGCGGGTGTGTTGTCGGTGGTGGTCTTCCTGGCCGGGTTCATCGCCCTGTTCCAGTTGCCCGTCTCCGAATATCCCGAGGTGGTGCCGCCGTCTGTCGTCGTGCGTGCGCAATATCCGGGTGCCAATCCCAAGGTCATCGCTGAAACCGTCGCCTCTCCGCTGGAGGAGCAGATCAATGGCGTTGAGGACATGCTGTATATGCAGTCCCAGGCCAACAGCGACGGCAACATGGCGCTGACCGTCACCTTCAAGCTGGGCACCGACCCGGACAAGGCGACCCAGCTTGTGCAGAACCGCGTGTCCCAGGCGCTGCCGCGTCTGCCGCAGGATGTGCAGCGGCTGGGCGTCACCACGGTCAAATCGTCCCCGACGCTGACCATGGTCGTGCATCTGCACTCCCCCGATGACCGGTATGACATCACCTATCTGCGCAACTACGCGGTGCTGAATGTCCGCGACCGGCTGGCCCGTATCCAGGGCGTGGGTGAGGTGCTGCTCTGGGGCTCGGGCGATTACGCCATGCGCGTCTGGCTGGACCCGAACAAGGTGGCAGAGCGTGGCCTGACGGCCAGCGACATCGTGGCCGCCATCCGCGACCAGAATGTGCAGGTCGCTGCCGGCGTCATTGGCGCCAGCCCATCCGTACCGGATGCGCCGCTGCAGCTTTCCGTCAATGCCCAGGGCCGCCTGAAGAGTGTGGAAGAGTTCCAGGACATCGTCCTGAAGACCGATGAAGGGGCGGTGACCTATCTGCGCGATGTGGCGCGGGTGGAACTGGCCGCTGCACAATATGGCCTGCGGTCGCTGTTGAACAACAAGCCCGCCATCGCCATGGCCATCAATCAGGCGCCGGGCGCCAATGCATTGGCCATTTCCGAGAGCGTGCGCGCCGTGATGGCGGAATTGAAGCAGGACATGCCCGATGGCGTTGATTACGCCATCGAATATGACCCGACCCGCTTCGTCCAGGCCAGCATCGATGCCGTGATCCACACATTGCTGGAAGCCATCGCGCTGGTGGTGCTGGTGGTGATCATCTTCCTGCAGACCTGGCGCGCCTCCATCATCCCGCTGCTGGCGGTGCCCGTCTCCATCGTCGGTACCTTTGCGCTGATGCTGGGCTTCGGCTTCTCCATCAATGCCCTGTCGCTGTTCGGCATGGTGCTGGCCATCGGCATCGTGGTCGATGACGCCATCGTGGTGGTGGAGAATGTGGAGCGCAACATCTCCGAAGGCCTGTCGCCCAAGGAGGCGACGTACAAGGCCATGCAGGAGGTGAGCGGCCCCATCATCGCCATCGCTCTGACGCTGGTGGCCGTGTTCGTGCCGCTGGCCGCCATGTCCGGCCTGACCGGTGAATTCTACAAGCAGTTCGCGATGACCATCGCGATCTCCACCGTCATTTCCGCCTTCAACTCGCTGACCCTGTCGCCGGCTTTGTCTGCCCTGCTGCTGAAAAGCCATCACGACAAGCCGGACTGGCTGACGCGCGGCATGAACAAGGTGCTGGGCCGCTTCTTCAACGGCTTCAACCATGTGTTCCAGCGCGGCTCGGAAGGCTATGGCAAGGGCGTGTCCGGCGTCATCCGCCGCAAGGGCCTGATGATGGCCGTCTATGGCGGCCTGCTGGGCCTGACCGTGGTGCTGGGCAATGCGGTTCCGGGCGGTTTCGTGCCGGCCCAGGACAAGGAATATCTGATCGGCTTCGCGCAGCTTCCCACCGGCTCCTCCCTGGACCGGACGGAGGATGTGATCCGCGCCATGACCGACATCACCTTGAAGCAGCCCGGCGTGAAAGCCGCCATCGCCTTCCCCGGCCTGTCGGTCAATGGTTTCACCAATTCCTCCAGCGCCGGTATCGTGTTCGCCACGCTGGAACCTTATGAGGAGCGGGCCAAGGACGGGCTTTCCGCCTTTGCAATCACCCAGCAGCTTCAGATGAAATATGCTGGCATCAAGGAAGCGTTCGTCGCCGTCTTCCCGCCGCCGCCGGTGATGGGTCTGGGCACGCTTGGCGGCTTCAAGCTGCAGCTTGAGGATCGCGGCGCCCTGGGATACGAGGCTCTGGCCAAGGCGGCCCAGGATTTTGTGGCCAAGGCAGCGCAGACGCCGGAGTTGGGGCCGACATTCTCCTCCTACGAAATCAATGTGCCGCAGCTTGATGTCAATCTGGACCGGGTGAAGGCCCGCCAGCTTGGCGTGCCGGTCACGGATGTGTTCGAGACGATGCAGGCCTATCTCGGCTCGCTCTATGTCAATGATTTCAACCTGTTCGGTCGTGTCTATCAGGTCCATGTCCAGGCGGATGCGCCGTTCCGCGCCCATGCCGACGATATCGGCCTGCTGAAAACCCGCAACGACCAGGGCCTGATGGTGCCGCTGTCATCGCTGGTCACTGTGGTGCAGAGCTACGGGCCCGAAATGGTGGTGCGCTATAATGGCTATACCGCTGCCGACATTAATGGCGGCCCGGCACCGGGTTATTCCTCCGGTCAGGCCCAGGCAGCGGTGGAACGTATCGCGGCGGAAGTGCTGCCGCGCGGCATCAAGTTCGAGTGGACGGACCTGACCTATCAGCAGATCCTGGTTGGCAATGCGGCGCTGTGGGTCTTCCCCATCTCCGTGCTGCTGGTCTTCCTGGTGCTGGCCGCCCAGTATGAAAGCCTGACCCTGCCGCTGGCCATCCTGATGATCGTGCCGATGAGCCTGATGTCCGCCCTGGCTGGCGTCTGGCTGACGGGGGGTGACAATAATATCTTCACCCAGATCGGCTTCATGGTGCTTGTGGGCCTATCGGCGAAAAACGCGATCCTGATCGTGGAATTCGCCCGGGAACTGGAACAGCATGGCCGCACCGTCGTACAGGCGGCGATTGAGGCCAGCCGCCTGCGCCTGCGCCCGATCCTGATGACCTCCATCGCCTTCATCATGGGCGTGGTGCCGCTGATCACCAGCAGCGGTGCCGGTGCTGAAATGCGCCAGGCCATGGGTGTCGCCGTGTTCGCCGGCATGCTGGGCGTGACCGTGTTCGGCCTGCTGCTGACCCCGGTCTTCTATGTGCTGCTGCGCTATCTGGCGGGGGCGCGGCGGCAGGAACGGCAAGCCGCCATGCCGGGCCACATGGCCGCGGCGACGGGCGACTGATCTTCCCCTTCACCCCCTGATAAACAGGCCCTGGCGCGCGGCTCATACCGTGCGCCAGGGCTTTTTTTATGGATGCGCAAACAAGTTGACAAGGAAACTTTATCGACATAGTTTCCTTGTCAACTTGTTGTGAGTGGGCATGAAGGATGCGCTGATGTCGGCCGTGTCGGACCTGGGCGATCATATCGGCTATTGGTTGCGGATGGTGTCCAACGCCATCTCGCATGACTTCGCCCAGAAGGTCGCGGCTGAAGGGGTGACGGTGGCGGAATGGGCCTTCCTGCGCGCCCTTTACGATGTGGAGAGCATCGCCCCCTCTGCCCTGGCTGACAGGATGGGGATGACCAAGGGGGCCATCAGCAAGCTGGCCGACCGGCTGTTGGAAAAACTGCTTGTGCTGCGCACCGACAATCCGGACGACAAGCGGGCGCACAGCCTGTCTTTGTCCCCCGCCGGGCGGGAAAAGGTGCCCGTCCTGGCCCAGATCGCGGACCGTAACGACGCGGATTATTTCAGCACCCTGCCCACAGCAGAGCGCGAGGCCCTGCGCCAGACGCTGCGGACGCTGGCTGACAAACGGGGCCTGTCGATCATCCCGATCGACTGACGCCCTGCCTGTTCCGCCCTTTTAACGATCAAGGACATCACCGCCATGGACGCGGAACGCATCGCTATTGCCCGGGCCTGCCTGAACGCGGCCCATGATGGCAGCCTGGATTTCCCGCTGATTGTCGGCAAACTGATTGCCGCCGGTTTTGACAGCTATCTGGTTGATTACCGCCGCAGGTGCCAGACCTATTATCTGCCCTATGGGGACAGCATCACCTTGGATCTGCCCCACGCGCCGGGACCCGTCGCCCCGGCTTTCGATGCTGACAGGATCACCGCTCTGGTCCGGTGGGCGCAGGCGGGTGGGCCGGATTACAGCTATGACCGGTTCAGCGATCAGGCTGCGGCGGCGGGCTGCGCCTTCTACCTCGTTTCCTTCGCCGGCCGGCGTGTGGTCTATTTTGGCCGGACGGGGGAAACCCATATCGAACATATGCCCGGCTGACCCGGCTATCCCCGGCATCGGCGGGATCAAGCCGATGCCGGGGGTAACGCCATCAGTCCTGAACCTGGAAGGTCAGGGTGACGCTGTAGCTCTTGACCGCCACCGGGCCTTCAGCCGCTTCGGTGCGGTAGCGGGCCAGCAGCAGGTACGTGCCATGCTCCTTCAGGGCAAAGCTGGCCTTGCCGTCCTTGTCGGTCACGGCCTTGGCCAGATCGTCATGATGGTCATTGCCCTGCTCGTCATGCTCATGCTCCCCGCCGCTGCCCTGCAGGGAGATTTCCACGCCGGCCAGCGGCTTGCCCTGGTAAAGCAGTTGGACGGGGAAATTCGCCCCCTCGTCCAGTTTGGATGGATGGGCCAAAGGCAGGAATTCCAGGCCGCTGCCACTGGGTTTCAGCGCCGCATCGCTGGCAGGGCCCTTGCTGACATAGACATCGGCGCGGGTGAAGCTCTGCGTGTCGGCCACGCGGGCGCCGGCGGGGGCTTCCTTCGGGTCGCGCAGCGCTTCCCATTTGCCATTCACCAGCGCCATCTTGCGCGTACCGCCCGGCCGTTCTCCGGTGGAGAAGCGGTAGGTGCCATTGTCCGGCAAGGCCGCCTCGAAGATCGCCAGATCCTTCAGATAGACGATATTCTCGATCTTCTGCTTCACGCCCGCCGGGGTGACGACATGATAATCATCAGATTTCATGGCGATATCGGGGGTAAACAGTTCCTCGGTGAAGGAACCCTCAATCGTCACATGGTCGCGCTGCGGCGTGGCGAAGACATTGGGCTTCAGATATTGCGTATGGGCCGCCACCGGCAGGGACAGCAACAGGCTGCCCGCCATCATCAGGGCGGTGCGCTTCATCCTGGTCATGTTTTTTCTTCCCCATCCCGGGAGACGGACACCGCCTCCTCCTGCAGGGCTAGATATTAATAATCATTATTAATTGCAAGCGCTTTATCTGCTCAGTAGACATCCCGGCAGTAAAGCCGCTCTGCGGCCATCTGCTCCAGCGTCGCATCCCCCAGGATCACACGCAGTACGGCATCCACGCCGCCGGCCATCCCTTCCAGGCTGCCGCAGACATAAATGGCGGCCCCGTCCGCCACCCAATCCCGCACCGCCTGCGCGGCAACGGCCAGCAGATCCTGCACATAGACCTGCTGTGCCTGATCGCGGGAGAAGGCAAGGTCCAGCCGGGTCAGATGGTTTGCGGCTTGCCATGCCGCCAGTTCATCGGCGAACAGGCTGTCATACTGGCGGGTCCGTTCCCCGAACAGCAACCAGTTGCGGCCATGACCCGCCATCGCGCGCGCCTTCAACTGCGCCCGCAGGCCGGCAATGCCGGTGCCATTGCCGATCAGGATCATCGGCCGGTCGGTGTCAGGCGGATGGAAGCCGGCATTACGGCGTAGACGCAGCAGCACCGGGCCATCAAGTGCTGCATGCCGGGTCAGCCAGCCAGAGCCCAGGCCCAGCCGCCCGTCGGGACCGCGCATCTGCCGGACCACCAGTTCCAGCCGCCCATCGGCGGGAATGGAGGCGATGGAATATTCCCGGTGCGGCAACGGCTCCAGCCCGGCGCAAAGATCGGCGGGGGCAAGCCCTTGCCATAAGGCCGGATCAGCCGGTAAGTGCGCGGTGCGCAGCCAGTCAGCCAGAGGCTGGGTCCGGTCGCCCACCGTCACATGGAAGGCCCCGTCCAGCCCCAGCACCGCCAGCAAGGCGGCCACATGCGCCGGATCGTTGCCGGGGCCAATTTCCGCCACATCGCCGGCCTGCCACACCGCATTGCCGTCCGGCGGATCGAGCGCCAGATGATAGACGGGCGCGCCGGGGCTGCCCTCATTCAGTAAATGCCGATGGCGCAACATCCAGGGGACGTAATCGGGCTTCGCCCAATCCGCCATGGCGCTGTCACCGGTCAGATGGGACAGATGGTGCTGCCAATGGCGCAGGGCACCGGCATCACCATTATCCACTTGCACCAGATCAAACAAAGGTCGCGCGCCCTGATGGCGCAACCATGTATCCACGGCATGGCCAAAGGCACAGAACTGGCGATATTCCCGGTCACCCAGGGCCAGGATGCCATATTCAAGCCCGGCAAGCGGAGCCGTGCCCGCCATGGTGCGGGAGACGAAAGGCGCCGCCATGTCCGGCGCATCCCCTTCCCCCGTCGTGGACAGGATGAACAGGACGCGCCCTGCATCGGCAAGCATCGCCCCCTCCAGCCGGCCCAGCGGTGCCACCCAGGCGGGCTGGCCGGCGGCGCGCAGGGCATCGGCTGTCCGTTCGGCCAGCATCTCGGCAAAGCCGGTCTGGCTGGCATAGGCGACCAGGGTGCCCGTGGCGGCGGCCGGCACAAGCGCGCGGCGGCGGCGATGGCGCCACCATGTCCAGCCGCACAGGCCTCCATAGGCCAGCAGCACCAGCCCGACGGCCACCGGTCGGGTCAGGCCCGCCGGCAGGCTCGTCAGCAGCAATTCCCAACTCATGCTTCTTCATCCAGCATCGCGGCCAGGGCCGGCGTCATGCGCTCGGCAATCCCATCGCCATCGCGCAGCAGGAACAGGGCGGCCAGCCCCTCAGCGGCGGCCTTTTCAAACCCTGCTTCCGGCCCCAGCACGCCCAGGGCCGTGGCCCAGACATCGGCCATCATGCAATCCGCATCCAGCACCGTGACAGCGGCCAGCCGGTCCGGCACCGGCCAGCCCGTGCGCGGGTCAATCGTGTGGGACAGGCGGGCACCATCGGTACCGGTCAAAAAGCGGCGACTGTCGCCACTGGTCGCGATGGACAGCCCATGCAGGGCCACCCGCGTCTCCAGGCCCCCGGCAAGACCGGCGCGGCCCACCGCCCTTTCCAGCCCCACCCACCAGGGCGTGGCATCCGGCCGGATGCCCCAGCCGCGCAACTCCCCGCCAATATCCACCAGATGGCTGGTGATGCCGCGCGCCGTCAGATGGCGGGACAGCTTATCGACGGCAAAACCCTTGGCGATGGCGGACAGGTCGATATGCAGGCCCCCCGGCTGGTACAAAAGCCGGGCTTCGCGGTTCAGGTCCAGAAGCTGCCAGCCACAGCGCGCTTTAACGGCGGCGATTTCCGCCGCCGTCGGCAGGCCGGACGCCCCCCGCGGGCCGGCGGGGCCAAAGCCCCACAGATCAACCAGCGGGCCGATGGTGGGGTCATAGGCACCGTCACTGGCCGCTGCCACATCCAGGGCCGCCGCGATCACCGTGAACAGGTCATCAGGCAAGGGATGCCAGGTGCCTGCCGGGGCGGCATTGAACTGGCTCAACACGGAATCAGGCGCCCAATTGCTCATCTCCGCGATGATGCCATCCAGCAGCGCCACCAGTTCCCGCCGCAGGACCAAGGGGTCTGGTCCTGCGGCACTCACCAGTTTCACCGCCCAATAGGTGCCCATCGTCTCCCCGCGCAGCGCCAGGGTCGGCGTGCCGACGGGCGGCAACGCCGCCTCTGGCGGGTCCACGGGGATCAGAAGGCGCAACATGGGCGGTTACGTCAGGGGCTTTACTGGGCCAGCACTTCCAGCGTGGTGTTATAGCTGGCGCGGCGCTTGGCGGCCTGCTTGATGGAGGTGTTGGTGTCTTCCACCTCAGCTTCCATCCAGTACATGCCCGGCTGCGGCCAGGTGACTGACAGCTTGCCGTCCTTGTCGGTCTTCAGCTTCATCTCCCCCAGATCATTGCGGTAGCGGATACCGCCGGGGATGACGGACACGTCCAGATTGGCGGCGGGCTTGCCATCCAGCACAAACTGGAAGGTGGCAGCCTCACCCGCGAACAGGTCGTTGGGGTGGGTCACCGGCACCAGTTCCAGCCCCTTGCCCGTCGGCTTCAGCACCGTGTCGGTCGGCTTGCCGGCGGTGGCGAAAATCTCCATCCGGCGGGAATTTTCCGTCACCTGCAGCTTTTCCGCATTGGCCGGCACTTCCTTGGCGAAATTCTCCGCCGTGCCGCGCCAGCGCTTGCGCTGCCCGTTCTCTTCCCAGAACGCCATGATGCCGCCGCCGGCCATGGCGATCTTGTAGGTACCCGGCTGGTCCAGATGCACATCGAAGGTAGAGCGGTACTTGCCCGTGGCCTGATTCTCTGCCTTGCCTTCAGCGCCTGTGGGCGTGAAGACCTGCAGCCCGTCCAGGCGCAGGGGCACATGCTCGAAATAGAACAGGTCGTTGGAGACGGCCGCATCGACCGTGATCCAGGGGTCCTGGCCAGACAGCACGGTGGCGGATGGCAGCATCCAGGTGCGGTGGGCGGCGGCGGGCAGGGTCAGGCCGGCAGCAAGCGCCAGGGCAACAGTGGTGCGGGCGAGCAGCGATTTCATGTCATGCCTCTTCTGTCGGGCGAGATGAACAGGTGGGGTCAGGGCAGCGGCAAAAGCTTCAGGGCTTGATGGCAAGGGCGATCTTGCCCAGCTCGTTCTCCCCCTTGACCGACTGGTCGAAGGATTGCTTCACCGGCCATTCGAAGGGGATTTTCAGCAATTCGCGCCCACCCACCTCGCGGGCGGCTTCCACCACCAGCGCATAGGAACCGGGCTTCAGGCTGGCCAGCGGCCCCTTGGCCGTATCGAAGCTCAGGCTATGCTCGCCCACCGGCAGGGTGGGGCCGGACACGCCATCCATGGGGAAGGTCTGGTCGCGACCGGACCGGCGCCACCATTGGCGCATGTCCTTCAGCCATTTCGTCCCTTCATTGTCGCGCATCTTCACGTCGTAGCGGACGGTCAGGTTGGCAGCGACGCTCTGATCGGCCCCCTCCACCCACACGGCGACATAGGGGCGGTGGTATTCGGCCACGTCCAGACGGGGGATTTCCACCGTCACCGCCATTTCGCCCGCCAAGGCGGGGGTGGCGGCAAGACCCGTCAGCGTAACGGAAAGCAGCGTGCGCATCTCTATCCCTTGCCCTTCATTCATGGTGTCAGTGGATCAGCAGGATCATCAGCAGCAAGGGCGCGACCAGCCCCAGCCCGACCATCGGCCAAGTGGTGGGGCGGTTGCGCGCGTGCATCTGCAGCAGGAAAAGCCCGGTCAGGCAGAAGACCAGACAGGCGACGGCGAAAATATCGATGAACCAGGACCAGGCCGTCCCGGTATTGCGACCCTTGTGCAGGTCGTTGAAATAGGAAACCCAGCCACGGTCGGTCACCTCATGCAGCACCTCGCCGGTGCTGCGATCGATGCTGACCCAGCCATCCCCGCCCGGTCGGGGCAGGGAGATGTAAAGCTCATCGCCCGACCATTCCGGCACCCGGCCGGCAGCGGTGATCCCCATTTCGCCCTTCAGCCAGTCGGCCAGGGCATCGGGCACCGGTGGGGCCGGACGGGCGTCAGGATCAATCCCGGCCAGGGCTGCCTGCAGGGGGGCCGGGAGGTTCTCCCGGCGTTCGGTTACCTGGGGTTTGGATTCGATCTGGGCGGCATGGTTCAAGGTGATGCCCGTGACCGCAAACAGCAGCATGCCAATCAGGCACAGGGCGGAACTGACCCAATGCCACTGGTGCAACTGCTTCAGCCAGAACGCCCGGCGCGTCTGGTCAAGGGCCCCTTTCATCGCCACCGGTTTATGCATTCTTTTGCGACCGCCTATCAATCTCTTGCGGGAAAAGAGCATGAATGAGAGTGACTCTCAATATAAAACATAGGGCCTGTCGCCTGCGTCCTACGCAGGTATGATCCTGGCCTTCAGGTCAGCATGTTTGCCATTCATTGGAACGGCGATCTCCGTAAGCTTGGCAGGTCAGTTCCCTGCCTCCAGAAACCGGATGCCTATCAGCAACAACCTGCGGTCACGCGTGGCGCTTCTGTGTGCGACGCTGGTTATCTCCCTCTCGGTTTTGCTGGGCGGGACCGTCTGGTGGCGCGCCAGCCTTACCCTGGAGGAAGAGGCGGGGCAGGCCCTGGGGGAACTGTCCTTCCAGCTTGCCGACAAGCTGGCCCGCGACATGGCGATGCGGGTCAGCGAGGTCCAGGTTCTGTCCCACCTGATCCCATTACCTGATCAAGCCGCCCGCGACAGCACCCAAGCCCACAAGCTGGACAATGCGGTCAACAGCTTCACCGCCGCTTTTCCCAACACGGCATGGATCGGGGTAATCGACCCGGCCGGGGTCGTGATATCCGCCAGCAATGGCCTTCTGGTGGGTATGGACATCTCTGCCCGCCCCGTTTTCCGGAACGGATCCAAGGGCCTGTTTGTCGGGGATGTGCATGAGGCGATCCTGCTTGCCAGTTTGCTCCCCCCCTCTCCTGTCGAGCCGTTGCGATTCGTTGATGTCGCGGTGCCACTGCACGATGTGGCCGGCGAATTCCGGGGGGTGCTGGCAGCCCATTTCAGTTGGGCCTGGGCACGGCAGGTGGAGCGCTCGGTCATGGAACCAGCGCATCACCGCAATCAGGTTGACACCTTCATCTTGTCCCAGAACGGGGAGGTGCTGCTGGGACCGGAAATGCTAGGCAAGAGGCTGTCACTGGATGTGCTCAACCAACCCCGCCAAGCGGCCAGTGGTTGGCTGGTGGAAAGCTGGCCAGATGGAAAACACTATTTGACAGGTTATGCCCGCTCTAAAGAGCAAGGGCCATTCGCCGGTTTGGGCTGGACCATTCTGACGCGCCAGCCGCTGGCCGTGGCACGGGCGCCCGCGACCGACCTGATGCAACACCTATTGATGCTGGGCGTGTCCATGGCCGCTTTGTTCAGCGTCGCTGGCTGGCTGCTGGCCCGACAGATCACCGCGCCGCTGGCCGAGATCGCGCATACTGCCGAACAGATCCGTATCGGGCGGATCGGCATGCGCTTTCCCGAACGCTCCGCGATTGCTGAAGTCCGCGCTCTCAGCCAATCCCTACGGGCCCTTACCGATACGTTGACCCGTAAGGACCGTGCCTTGGCGCGGCTTGAGGGGCTGGCCTATCACGACACGGTCAGCGGCCTGCCCAACCGGCTGCATCTGGACCGAACCCTGACGGTACTGGCCGAAAATGGCTCACCCTTTGCCATCCTTGCCATCGATATGGATGGGTTTAAACAGGTCAACGACCTTTACGGTCATCAGGTCGGGGACAAATTACTGGGGATCATCGGTCACAGGATACTCTCCTGTCTGCCAGGAACCGATTTCCCTGCCCGTATCGGCGGGGACGAATTCATGATCCTGGTGATCGGTGACACGGACCTGCGGCAGCGCGCGGTGGAAATGGCCCGTCGGGTCAATGCCGCCATTGCGGAACCGATGGTGATCGATGGACATGTCATCCATATAAATTGCAGCATCGGTGTCACCCTCTGGCCAGAAGAGGCAGAGGATTTTGAAACGGCGCTGGGATTGGCGGATACGGCTATGTATCTGGCCAAACGGCGGCGGTTGGGCTTTGTGCAAAGCCTGCGCGGCACCGCCTTCCCGGTGCCTTCCGATCTTGCAAATTCCCCTGGTCGCAGGGGTCCGCAAAAAACGCCCGGCATCTCCTAACTCGGCGCTCAGGTTTCCCAGACACAGCAACAGATAATCCGCTCTTCGTTCATCATGTCCGTTCTGTGAAACCATTCATATCCAAAAGGATACGGTGGCGATTAGATTGTCCTCGCCCGCAACATGATATGAAATAGCTTCGATGCGAACAGCCGGCGGTATGCAGGTCGGCATGTCACATCTCTGATGAAAGCCGCCGCCGGTGTTGAACCCCTGGTATCTTATTCAGGATGATGAAAAGGTCCGCGGGGCACAATCCGCTGCCTTCGTCCGCCAGTTGCCCATGATCATTTTGGGCAATCTGCTGGGAGCCTGGATTGGCGCCCTGGTGCTGCGCGATCATTTCACAGCCCTGGAACTGGCACCGCTGGTCTTGGGCATACCGCTTTTATTAAGCCCGGCCTGCCTTAGCCTGTTCCGGGCAATGAAGCGGCGTCCACCACGCACAGTTTCACGTCGTCGTATCCGCCGTATCATCGTCTCCTCAACCGTCATGGGCTGCTACATGGCGGGCCTGATGCTGTTGTACCTGCCCCATGCCCCCTTATCCGTAAAGGCGCTGTTGCTGGGTGGGGTCGCCTTCCTGGCGGTTGGGGCAAACGCCGCGCTTTCGGTGATCCCACAGGCGTGTATCGGCTATGCCATGCCCATGATGGGCGCTGCCATCATTGTCAGTATGGATTTCAATGACCCGCAATGGGTGGGCACCACGCTTCTGGTCCTGTTGATGACCCTGGGGCAGGCCCTGTTTCTACGGGGCAACTGGCATGGTTTCCGCAGTCTGCGCCGTGGGGAAGAAAGACTGACCACCGCACAGCATGTCGCCAGCCTGGCATGGTGGATGGAAGATGATAGCGAACGTCCCTATGATGTTTCAGATAATCTAGCCGCCCTTTTTGACCTTGATCCCGTACAGGCCATGGACATGGCGACGTTGCGGGCCCTTGTCACCCAGCGCGCGAGGGGGCGTGGTGACAGCCAGTCTTCCTTTGCAACAGACAATCGACTCTACAATATCGAATTGGCTGATGGCAGCATCCGCTGGATTCGTGAGGATGTCGCCCCTTTCAGCATTGCAGGCTCCCGCCAGCGCATCCGCACCTTCCAGGATGTGACCGTGCTGGAGGAAGCGCGGGAGGAGGCACGCCGCCGCGAGGCGATGCTGACCACCGTCCTGGAATCGGTGGATCAGGGCATCGTCGCTTTCGACGCCAATCAGCGGGTCATCGCTTATAATCACCGGGTAGAGGTGATGCACGGCCTGCCCCCCGGCATCTGCCATATCGGGGCCACAATGGTGGAACTGATGCGATGGAAGGCAAAACACGGGCATTATGGGTCGGTGGAAAATCTGGACAGTTTGATCCAGGAACGCCTGCAGCTCATCACCGCGGGCGGGCGTCACCATTTCGAGCAGACCCGCCCCAACGGCACGGTGCTGGAGGCAACAGCCAATCCGATGCCAGGGGGCGGCTTCGTGACCGCCTATACCGACGTCACCGCCCAGAGGAGACGGGAATCGGAACAGAAGCGTCTGGCGGATGAATTGGGCGATGCCAAACTGGCCGCAGAGGCGGCCAGCCGGGCCAAATCCGAATTCCTGGCCAATATGAGCCACGAAATCCGCACCCCGATGAATGCGGTCATCGGGATGAGCTATCTGGCCCTGCGCACCGACCTGCCACCCAAAGCCCATGATTATCTGACCAAGATCGAGGAAGCTGGCAAATCCCTGCTGGGCATCATCAACAGCGTGCTGGACCTGTCCAAGATCGAAGCGGGACGGGTCGCCATTGAGCAGGTGGATTTCCTGCTGGACGAAATGCTTGATGGGGTGGCTGCCATCCATTCTGACGAGGCCCGGCGCAAAGGTCTGCATTTTACCCTGCACCGGCCGGATGGCATTCCGCGCATGCTGATCGGGGACCCGCTGCGCCTGTCCCAGGTGCTGAACAACCTGATCGGCAACGCCGTAAAATTCACCCATCAGGGTCGCGTCACCGTGACGGTGACGCAGGAGACGATGGACGCGGAAACGCTGCGCCTTGTCGCCGTGGTGGAGGATACCGGCATCGGTATGACGGCGGAGGAACAAAGCCGCCTGTTCGCCACCTTCACCCAGGCGGACAGCTCGACCACCCGCCGCTATGGTGGCACCGGGCTGGGACTGGCAATCAGCCGGCAATTGATGGAGATGATGGGCGGCACTATCAGCGTGAACAGCCAGCCCGGCGTCGGCAGCCGTTTCCGCATCGCCATCCCCCTGCACTGGCGCCCCGCCCAGCCGGGGGAAATGTGGCGCGACGAGGTGGATCTGGCCGGTAAACGCGCCCTGCTGGTGGATGACAGCCCCCTCTCCATCGAAGTGTTGAGCGCGATGCTAAGCCATCACGGCATGAGCGTGGAGGGCGTGGCCAGCGCCGGCGAGGCACTGGCAAGTCTGAAACGCGCCGAGGAAACGGGGCATGGTTTTGACCTGATCGTGGCCGATTGGCGCATGCCCGGCATGGATGGGCTGGAACTGTGCCGCGCCCTTGTCGCTGCCGCCCTGCCGCCGCCACCGGTGCTGATGGTCACCGCCTATGATGTGGATGAACTGGCCAGCCTGACGACGGATACCCCCGTCCGCCAGGTGCTGGCAAAGCCTGTCACGCCCGCCGCCCTGCGCGAGGCGCTGCGCCAGGCCTTCACCACACCAAGCGGCGCGAAGCCCCTGACACCTTGCGATCCGGTCCGTATGCTGCTGCCCGTCGCCGGGGCGGAAATCCTGCTGGTGGAGGATAATATCCTGAACCAGCAGGTGGCGATGGACCTGCTGACCCGCTGGGGCATGAAGGTGGATCTTGCCACGGATGGCCGCAAGGCCGTGCAGATGGTGGAGGAGAAAGCCTATGATCTGGTGCTGATGGATGTGCAGATGCCCGTGATGGATGGGTATGAAGCCACCCGTACCATCCGCGCCGATGCCGCCCATCACCCCGAACGACCGCACCTGCCCATCCTGGCCATGACCGCCCATGCCCTGCAGAGCGACCGCCAGCGCTGCCGTGCCGCTGGGATGGACGGACATGTCAATAAGCCGGTGGTGATTGAGGAACTGGCAACCGCCTTGTTGAACTGGCTCCCCCATCGCGCGGCAGAAGCGAGCGATGAAGCCCTCCCTCCCCCTGCCGATGCAGGATCGGCCAGTGCCAGCGAGACCGGGGATTTTACCGATCTGGCCCCCCTGCTTGATATTGCAGAGGCCTTGCGCCGCTGCCATGGCGAACCCACTTTGCTGCACCGTTTGCTGCGGGCCTTTGTGCAGCAACAGGCAACGGATCTGCCGCTTTTACGGCAGGCGATAGAGGGACGGGACGGAACGGCGGCCCTGCCAGTGCTGCACGGACTGGCCGGCACGGCCGCCAGTATCGGCGCTGCCAATCTGGGGGCAACCGCCCGCTCGCTGGAGGAAAGCGTGCGGCTGGGCCGACCAGATTGGCAGCAGGCTGCCCTGCCCTTCCTGGACAGCCTGTCCTTGATGCTGGATGCAGTCAAAACCCACCTGAACCGTCAGGAACCGGTGGCCCCTCCCCCTGCGGCGCCCAGCCCTGCCGCCACCGACGTTCCCCCGCCTGCCGCACCGACGGCAACGGCGGATACGCATCTGCTGCTGGTCGATGACAGCGATATAAACCTGATGCTGTTGTCCAACCTGCTGACGCGCATGAAATACCGGGTCACCCTGGCACAGTCCGGCCAAGAGGCGATCGACGCCGTGCAGCAAACCCAGTTCGACGCCATATTGATGGATGTGCAGATGCCGGAAATGGATGGGCGGGAAGCCACGCGCCGCATCCGTGCGCTTCCTGCCCCGGCCTCCTCCATCCCGATCATCGCAGTGACAGCGGAAAGTCGGGACAGGACTTGGCCCAGCCTGATGGCCGCCGGCATGGATCATTACATCGCCAAGCCCTTCACCCCCACCAGCCTTCAGGCAGGGGTGGAAGAGGCATTGGCCGCGGGCCATAGGGCAGGTGAAGGGATCTGACGCCAGAACCCGTCACCTGCTTTCAGTCCGGCAATCCGAATAAGGGCGGCGGTGCCATATCGCGCACCGGACGCAGCACGATATTGCTGGTTACCCGCACCACCCCCAGTTCAGTATCATCCATCCAGCCCTGGGTCAGCGCCTGATAGGCGTCGACATCGGGGCAGATCAGTTTGGCGATGTAATCGAACTCCCCGCTGACCTCAAAGCATTCCACCACTTCCGGCGTGGCTGCCAGTCGCCGCTCAAACAGGTGGCGGCTTTCCCGCGCATGCCGTTCCATGGCGATCTGGGTTAGCACGGTGATGCAGGATTGCAGGCGGCGAAGGTCCAGGATCGCCTGATAGCGCCGGATCATCCCTTCCCGCTCCAGCCGCCGCACCCGGTCCAGGCAGGGGCGCGGCGACAGGCCCACCCGTTCCGAGAGAGCCTGGTTGGTGATGCGCCCATCCTGCTGCAGCACGTCCAGGATACGCAGATCGATCTGGTCGAGCCGTCGTCGGGCGGTACTCATGCGGGGTGCCTTCCGGAAGGGCGGGAGCAAGGCTGCCGAAAATAGCAGCCCCGCCGACCGCTTGTCACGGTCCTCACGCCACCCGGTCCAGGGGCGCCATCGCCGGATCACGCCTGCCGTTGCGGGCGGCGATGAACCCGGTGAGCAGCCGCTCCGCCGCGCTGGCCGTACGCCCTTCCCGGTCATGCCCGGCGGCGAACTCCACCAGATCAAGGGAGCCGATCAGGCCGGACGCCCCCAGCATGCGCATCGCTATTTCCGCAGAAGGCAGATCAAGCCCGCCCGGCACCGGTGTGCCCACCCCTGGCGCCACGGCCGGGTCCAGCACATCCAGGTCAAAACTGACATGGACATGCCCACCCCCGGCCGCCGCGATCCGGGCCAAGGCGGCCCCCACCAGTGCCGGCAGCCCCTGGGCGCGAACCGCCGGCATCTCGTGAAAGCGGACACTGGCGGCCCGCAGGTTCGCCCGCTCCCCCGGATCGACATCGCGGATGCCGAACTGTTCCAGATGTGCTGGCAGCAGCAGGGGGGTGAAGGCCCCGACCGACAGCATCAAAGGATGGCCAAGGCCGCAGGCCGTCGCCGCAGGCAGCCCATGCGTATTGCCCGATGGCGATGTTTCCGGCGTGTTGAAATCCGGATGCGCATCAAACCACAGGACATGAAAGGCCCTGCCCTGCGCCCTGGCATGGGCCGAGGCGGCAGCGATGGAACCGAGCGCCAGACTGTGATCACCCCCCATCATGATGGGAAAGCCCCCAGCGGCCAGCACGCGCCCCACCCGGTCGCGGACGGCGCCGCACCAGGAAGCCGTCTCCGCCACACTGCGACAGCCGGAAACGTCCACCGCCCCATCATAGGCGGGGCCGGCAACATCGCCCATGTCGGCCACCAGCCCCACCTGACCCAGCCGCCGCATCAGGCCAGCGGCCCGCAGCCCGGCAGGGCCGGCTGCCGCGCCGCAGCCGACATGGCCCACATCCGTGGGCGCACCCACAACCCCGTACCAGTTGGCACCTTTACGCATCATCGTCACCCTCCCCTCGCCTTGTCAGCCAGCGGAATGGATCAGGCGCGCATGGCGGCCAGGGTTTCGGCGAACCGGTCGATGGCCCAGTCCAGTTCTTCCCGGCTGATCACCAGCGGCGGGGCGAAGCGGATTACCGTGTCATGCGTCTCTTTGGACAGCACGCCGCGCTGCATCAGCGCCTCGCAGACGGCACGCGCCGTGGCGAAAGCGGGATCAATCTCCACCCCCACCCACAGGCCACGACCGCGCACAGCCCGGATGGCGGGGCTGTCGATGGCGGACAGGCGACGCATCATATGGTCGCCCAGTTCCGCCGATCGGGCCACCAGACCTTCCTCGTCCAGCGTTTCCAGCGCCTCCAGCCCCACGGCGGCGGCCAGCGGATTGCCGCCAAATGTGCTGCCATGATTGCCGGGCACGAACATGTCGATCAAATCCTGCCGCGCCACAAAGGCTGATACCGGCATCACACCGCCACCCAGGGCCTTGCCCAGGCACAGCCCGTCCGGGACGATCCCTTCATGCTGGAAGGCAAACCATTTACCGGTGCGGCCCAGACCGGACTGGATCTCATCCAGGATCAGCAGCACGTTGCGCCGGTCGCAAATCTCGCGCAGGCGGCGCAGATAGCCCTCCGGCGGCACAACGATACCGGCCTCACCCTGGATCGGTTCCACCAGGATGGCCGCCGTGTTGGGGCCAATGGCCGCCTCCATTGCATCGGCGTCACCATAGGGGATGATGCGGAAGCCGGGAGCAAAGGGGCCAAACCCGTCGCGATAGGCCGCCTCGCTGGAGAAGCCGACAATCGTGGAGGTGCGGCCATGGAAATTGCCCTCCGCGACCAGGATTTCCGCCTGATCGGCCGGGATGCCCTTCACCTTGTAACCCCAGCGGCGGGCGGCCTTGATGGCGGTTTCCACCGCCTCGGCACCCGTATTCATCGGGCAGGCGCCATCCAGGCCGGACAAGGCGCACAGGCGCCGCAGGAACGGCCCCAGCTTCTCGCTATGAAAGGCGCGGGAGATGACAGCCACCCGGCTCGCCTGCTCGATCATGGCGCGCAGGATGCGGGGATGGCCGTGCCCCAGATTGACGGCGGAATAGGCGCTCATCATATCCAGATAGCGCGTGCCCTCCACGTCCCACATCCAGACGCCCTCGGCACGGTCGATCACGACCGGCAGCGGCTTGTAATTATGGGCGCACCAGCGCTGTTCAACGGAAATGGCTTCGGCGGAAAGGTTCATCTGCATGTCCATAACGTGCGTCTCCCTAAGATTTCCACCGCGCTTTGGGGCGGCTTGCCTCTCTCAAGGATGGCGGGGACCTGCAGCCGAAACGGCTGATCTTAATAGGGGATGCGACAGGAACAGGCAGTCTTGCACCCCCGCATCAGCCGATGCGGTGGACCCATGAAATCTGGCACATAGACAGGGGTGAATGGGAACGCAAACCCCTGCTGTGTGACGTCACACAGGCACCAGCACCCGTGATATCCGGCACATAAAGACCGTTTCCCATTCTCGCAAACCCGTGCAATCCGGCACATGAACAGGCAAAAAGGGCCGAAAGCCAAGCATTCATTGACTTGTTGAGGGGTTTGAGACAAGACTCAAACCCCAACCCATTTCCAGCGTCGATCCCATGACCCCTGATGAACTGCGCCAGTTCCGCGAACGCCGTGGTGAAAGCCAGGCGGCCTTTGCCGCCTGGGTCAATGCCAAGCTCGGTCGCAAATACGATAACGCCACGATCAGCCGCTGGGAATCCGGGGCGGAACGGTTGCCGGTGCGGGTCGTGGAATTCCTGATCGCCGCCAGCCAGCGCGTGGCCCGCATCATTGCGGTCGCCAACCAGAAGGGCGGCGTCGGCAAGACGACGACGACGCTCAATCTCGGTTATGCGCTGGGGGAATTGGGCAAGAAGGTGCTGATCGTCGATGCCGACCAGCAGGCCACAGCCACGGAAGGGGCCGGCCTGGACCCGCTGACGGTGCAGGATGAGCATCGCGGCCTGGAAGATGTGCTGTTTGGCGAAACCAGCATCCGCGATGCGATTGTCAGCCTGGACGGGTTTGACATGCTGCCCTGTACCATCGCGCTGGCGGAAGCCCAGATCAAAATCCTGCTGGACCCCGATGACGGGCGCTATGTGTTGCGGGAACGGCTGTCGGAAGTGCAGCGCGATTATGATTTCATCCTGATCGACTGCCCGCCGGAACTGGCGCTGATCACCGTCAGCGCCTTGATCGCCGCCGATGCACTGCTGATCCCGACCAAGGCCAGCCGCTATGATGTGCGCGGCATCCCGCTGATTTTCGATACGGTACAGAAGATCCAGCGCCGCCAGAATCCCAGCCTGACCGTGCTGGGCATCCTGCCTACCATGTTCAATCGGAATTATGCGGTGGAACAGCAGGTTCTGTCCGACCTTCAGGAGACGCTGGGAGAGAAGGCACGCATCTTCCCCCCCGTCCCCCGCTCCACCGAAATTGATCAGGCGACCTATGCCGGCGAATTGCCGCTGAAGGCCCTGGCCAAGTCCCATCCCATCAATATTTACCGCACCATCGCGCAGGAGATCGCCAATGGTTAAGAATTGGCGCAAGGCGGGGGCCCAGCAGCCCGTGGTGAAAAGCATCGGTGAAAGCCTGGAACGTCCCGGCGCCGATCTTCTGTTCGGCAATACGGAAGGGCTGCGCGACACGGTCATGCTACGGTTGACCGATGTGGTGCCCAACCCGTACCAGCCGCGTCGGCATTTTGATGCGACGGAGCTGCAGGCACTGTCCCATTCGCTGCGGGAGGTGGGCCAGCTTTCCCCCATCCTGGTCACGCCCCACCCGACAGAGCCCAAGCATTTCATGCTGGTGGCTGGGGAGCGGCGCTGGCGGGCGGCGGAAATGGCGGGGTTGGGCCGGATCATGGCCCATATCCTGCCGGCCGAAACCAATACCGAGCAGATCGCGCTGATCGAAAACCTGCAGCGTGTCGATCTCAGCCCGGTGGAAGAGGCGGAAGGCATCCGCCGCCTGATTGAAACCCACGACTATCATCAGGAGGAAGTGGGCGAGCTTCTGGGCCGCTCACGCACGGAGGTGAATACCACCCTGACCCTGCTGAAGCTGCATCCCGATATCCAGCGCGACTGTGTGACGTCACACAGTGAGATGCCGAAGGCGGTGCTGCTGGAACTGGCACGAATGGAACCGGCCCAGCAATTACCGTTGTGGGAGAAGGCCAAGCGCCAGGGCCTGACTGTCCGGGAAGCCCGCGATGCCCGTGCCCGGCAGGAAGGCGGGGGCACGCCCGCCCCGAAACCGGCCAAGGATCTGACGACAAAACAGTTTCTCTCCCAAATCGGCCGGATGGAGCAAAACCTGGCGCAAGGGGCGGAACTTTTGGCACAGAGTCGCGACCAGCTCAGCAGCAAGGAGCGCCAGCGCTTGGCTGATTTCCGTGACCGCCTGCTGGATTATGCCCAGCGCATTGACAGCGCCATCGGCTAACCAGGATACATACAGATAATAAAAATGGCGGCCCGGATATCGGAGCCGCCATTTTTATTATCTGTATGCCAATTCCTCAACGTCGGGCGCCGCCATCCGGCGGCTTGGCCTTCGGCGACTTAGAGTTCGTCAGGGTTATGTTGGAATCTGAAATTATTCTCACTACCATCACCCCGGCGCAGGCCGGGGTCCAGTTTCGTAGAGCAACGCGCTTGTGACCCTGGACCCCGGCCTGCGCCGGGGTGATGGTATAAGTTGAACCAACCTCCACCGGACAAAATCTAGTATAAGTTTGAATAACTTACCGCATACCTGCGCAAACCTCGTCCGCTACAAGGGCGATCCAGCGCGGCAGGTTGGCCGGGGCCGTTGCTGCCCGCATCTCCACTGCCCCCAGTTCCTTGGCGCGGCGATACCATTTGGCCCGCACGCCATAAGGCTCGCCCGAAAGCCAATGGGCCGCCCGTTGGGCATTGGCGGACAGGGGTGCCGGCTCCGCCCCTGGCGGGGCGATCTGGACCGGGCCGGAAGCGGTGGGGTGCAGTTTTTCCAGCCACGCACGGAAGGCGGCAGACGGGTTACGGCACGGCTCCTTCTGCCGCATCGCCCATTCCGCCCAACTGAAAATGGCCGTCTGCATATCCACGTCAGGATATTGCGCCACCAGCTCATCCACCACGGCCAGGGAAACGCGCTGGATCAAGCCCAGCACGCCCGCCGGCCCCCGCTCGCGGTCGGTGCGGCCATCTTCCAGGTCCGGCGTGTCCTGATCCCGGTCATTGGCATGATGGCCCCGGCCAACCGGGGCCTTGGCGAACTCCGTAATCCGCGCGGTGGCCACCAGATCGCTGTTGGATTTCTTCTTCACATCGAAGATCAGCTTTTCCACCTTGCGGCCGCGCCCATGGGAACGGATTTCGGTATAGCCAATGGTCAGACCGCTCAACTCATTGATTTCACTGACAGCCGGATCCAGAACCCGGCGCTGGAAATGCGCGTAATTGGGCATCTTGTCACCACAGCCCAGGCTTTCCCGCACATCATCAATGGTCACTTCCCAGCGCGGTTCCCTCAAATTGACCCTAAGGCTCAACAGCTCATACAGCGCCAGGGAGTATTTTGAGGAAAACTGGGCACAGATCGCCAGATGGATGCGCGCCCAGGCGCCCGGCTTTGCCAGCAGGGGGCGCAATTTGGGCGGAAACTCCCACTCCGCATAGCCGGCACCACGCGGCAAGGCGCGGAAGGCCAGCAGGGGAGAGCCACCTTCCTTTAATTGCTGGTCCGCCTCGCTCCAATAAGGGAAGCGGACAAGGGTCTGCATCAGCCGATCGAAAGACTGACGCAGGCGGACATTATTGCTTTCCGTATCATCGCCGATGGCGCGGCGCAGATCGGCGGTGGAGGCACGGAAAGGCGGCAGCGGCGCATCCGCATCGGCCAGCTTGTCCCAGCTATAGGCCAGCAACACATTGAACAGCTTGCGATCGGCCAGGGTCAGGCCGTTCCCGGTTTCCACCACCTCAATCTGGGTGCGGGGTTTGGGCAAGGTGGGATCGGTGGACAGGTCCAGCACATTGCCGCTGATCCGGGGCCGCACCATTTCTGGCTTTGTCGCCATCGCACTTGCCGCCATGCCCTCCCCCCTCAATTTCAAAAGCGCAAGCCTGTGGCTTTGACCGTGCGCTTTGTCACTGTGACAGGCAGCCTGATCATAGGCACAGGATCAAGTGGGAATCATCAAACCCGTGCAACATGGCACAATAAGCACCCTCAACCCCGATTCCGCACCGTGAGATTCGGCACAAGGTCAGCTTCTGACTTCATTTGGTAACGTAAGATTCGGCACAGAGTCGCAATTGACCCTCAAGACTCCGGCTTCAGACCCTAAAAACCGTGAGATCCGGCACAGAATCCGGGTTGCCCCCCTGGAGATCCGGCACAATAAGCCTGCCCAACACCGACAAACCGTGCGATTTGGCACAAAGAATGGGAAAGCGCCCTGCCCCGGCACATGGACCAGATGCGTAAAAACAGGCCGGGATATATGGCACAGCAAGGCAACTCCCCCCGTGAGCGCCGTTACAGATAGCCGTACAGCACGGCACAAGGAACCGGGAGATGTGTCACAAGGACTCGTAAGCTGTGGCACACAGAGACGGGAGATATGACACAGGAAGCCCACCCAAGTTGATGATATCAAAGCGAAATTGCGGCCCTGAACTATGAATCCTGAATCTATGGAATCTAACGAACGGATAAACGGGTTTGAGGATATTTGAGACAACAGGCAGAGGATGAAAAAAGCGGGAAAGGACAAAACCAGCATACGGAAAGACTGGCATTTTTGAACAAAACCGACATGATCTGCCCTGTTGAGATTGACGGCTCGATCAGCCTTCCCACATCCTTGATCCCCTGCACGCTGGCTTCCGCCGGACATCAAGGAGAGTGACAATGACGCTGCCCACCAGCGAACCAGATGGCCCGGTCAGTCTGATCGTTGTGCCACGCAGTCATGATGTCGGGGGCTTTGAAGTTCGCCGGGCATTACCAACGGTTAAGCGACGAATGGTTGGTCCCTTTATTTTCTGGGATCAGATGGGGCCTGGATATCTGCCTGCAGGCACAGGGCTGGATGTACGGCCGCATCCCCATATCGGGCTTTCTACCGTTACTTACCTGTTCGAAGGGGAAATCCTGCACCGGGACAGCCTGGGCTCTGTGCAACCAATCCGCCCTGGCGAGATTAACTGGATGACAGCCGGCAGCGGCATTGCCCATTCAGAGCGCACAGAAGCCAGCCAGCGCAGCCATGGCAACGCCCTGTCAGGTATTCAAAGCTGGGTGGCCCTGCCCCAGCGGTACGAGGAAATCGCCCCGGAATTCACGCACTATACCGCTGACAGCCTGCCGGTGATTGAAGATGGCGGCGTCTGGCTGCGTCTGATCGCCGGGGAATTATTCGGTGCCGCCTCTCCCGTGCGCACATTGTCAGAGACAGTGTATGCGGAAATCCTGCTGGTGCCCGGCGCCCGCATCGCCATTCCCGCCGCCCATGCGGAACGCGCGCTTTATCTCTCCAGCGGGGAGATTGAAATTGCGGGCGACCGCCATGCCGTCAACAGCGATGGCGGCGGCGTGTTGCTGGTTCTGCGCGAAGGGGACGAGATTGTCGTCACCGGCGTAACCGCAGCCCGTGTGCTGCTGTTCGGCGGGGAGCCTATGGATGGTCCCCGGTATATCTGGTGGAATTTCGTTTCCAGTTCCAAGGAGCGGATCGAGGATGCAAAGGCTGATTGGAAGGCCAATCGCTTCCCCAAAGTGCCGGGTGAAACCGAATTCATCCCCCTGCCGGACTGACCTGGGAGACGGAAAGCCGGGCAGATGAAGCGGCCTTATCTGCCCGGCTTTTATCAGGGCCGCTGCCCCATTGCACCTTGGATGATCAGATCAGCCAGCCTGTCATAATCGCCATCAAAATGATGGCCACCCCCGGTCACAATGGTCTGGATGCCTTTATCCTTGAGGCTTTGGCAGATCGCGTCCTTATCTTCCTCTCCCTGAAAGCATTGCACGAGACCGGGAGCGATCTGGGCCAGGGCAGGGCGGGTTGGGCGCGTCGTGCTGCTTTGATTGGTCAACCATTGACCAACCGACACCTCAAAATTAGCAACGCCCGAAAGACCAAGCAGCGAGAGCTGCACGATGCCTGCCTTATCTTCCGCCGGTAAAAGATTATAGAGCAGCGGCATCACATCGGCGCCGAAGGAGTAGCCGACAAGCAGCACCCGCTTTACACCCCACCGCGTCCGATAATGCTCAATCAGGCGGGAGAGGTCGTGGGCGCTGTCCTCCGGCGTGCGCGGCGCCCAGTAATAGCGGAGCATATCCATGCCTACCGTGGGGATGCCACGTGCCTGCAGGTTTTCCGCGATATCCTTGTCCAGATCGCGCCAGCCGCCATCGCCGGAATAGAGGATGGCCATCATATCCATGCTGGGCTGGGCGGGCAGTTCCACCAGGGGCAAGGCGGCCAACCCGTCCCCATCACCGTCGGCAGCATCCATCTGCGCTTCCAACGCCCCCTGCAGGGCCGTCCAGGCCTCGTCTGATACGGTTTCCGGGGGCTTGCCACCCAGGCGCGCCACTTCTTTTGCAGCCTGCTCCCGATCGCCCCCAGGCCCAAGCAGAACACGCACTGGCACGGGCGGGGCAGAAGGGGGGGAAGGGGGCACATTGCAAAGCGGCAGATCGGGCAGGCCCGTTGTTGGGTCTGCCACCAGTGCCCCGCCCATGGTGGCAGGGTTGGATTGGGCAGCGATGCGCAACGCCAGCGCACCACCGCCCCCCGTTCCCGTCAGTACGGGCAGAAAATAGCGGTCGGCATGCAGGCCCGCCTGGGCATGGTGGCTGATATCCTGCAGGCGCCACTGCAGATCCAGGCAGTCATCTTTGCTCTTGGCCATACGGGCCAGCGCGGTGGGCAGATCAATCCCGATTACCAGGGCACCGGCATCCCGCAGCCGATAGGCAAGATTGTCTGTGGTTCCGTTCCACCCCTGTTGGCCGGAGAAGAGGACGATGGCACCGCGAATATCATCCAGCGGACGGATCAACCGGACCGGCCCCAGCGGGCCGCCATCCACCTGCCGTTCGGCTGCCGCCCGCTTCATGATCCAGGCACTACCGCCGCAGAGCAGGCCCGCCACCAGGGCGCCGGCCAGCAGGCCGATACCAAAAGACTTCATTTGCCCACCACTCCCCGCAAACCGCCGCTGATCAGGACAGTCACATCAGCCAGGGCCAGCATCGGGTTGATGCCCCCCGACACGGCCATGTAACGCGCTTCCCAATGGGGCTGGAACTTCGCCTTGAAGGCCCGCAGGCCGCTGAAATTATAGAACCGGTCACCATGTTCATAAACGGTGCGGCCCACCCGGTGCCAGATGGTGGCGGCACTGCTGGCCGACAGGCCGGACAGGGGCGCCATGCCCAGGTTGAAGCGCTGATAGCCGGCTTCCTTGAAATGCAGGATCAGCCGCAGCAGCAGATACTCCATCGCCCCCGGCGAGGCAGCACTGGAAAAGCGCATCAGATCGACGCTGGCTTCTTCGTGCGCGTCGGTCAGCATCAGGGACGCGAAGGCGACGATCCGCCCCTCCCGCCGCAAGACGCCTACCGGCTGCAGGACGATGTAATCGGGGTCGAAGGCGCCCAGGGAGAAGCGCTTCTCCCGGACATTATGGGCCTCCATCCATTCGTTGGATATGGTTCGCAGCGTCTCCATCTCCGCCTTCACAGCCTCAACGGACAGGATCTCGAAGATGGAGCCTTCCCGTTCCGCCCGGTTCATGGCATTGCGCAGATTGGCGCGCTTGGCGCCTTTCAAGTCGAAATCGGGCAGGTAGACCTGTGCCTCCTCCCCCAGCTTGAAGGCGGTCAGACCCGCATCGGCATAAAGGGAGAGATTGGCGGGGGACACCTGATAGAAGACGGCCCGGCCACCGCTGGCCCGCGCACTTTCCACCAGCCGCCAGATCAGTTGTGGCCAGGCATCAGGGGCGCCGACGGGATCGAACAGCGCAATCCAGGACCGGCCCAGCCGTCCATACATGATGAAGGCGCGGCCATCTTCGGAGAAAAGCAGGCTCTTGTCGCCCAGCAGCGCCAGTTGGGCGCCGGTCTTCGGCTGTGCCGCGATGATGGCCCGCGCCTGTTCCAGCTCTTCCGCCGTGGCGGGGGAGGCCGGCAGGGCGACCGGGCGCAGCAGCGTCCAGGCGGCGGCGAAGCCTGCCAGCAGGGTGACGCCCAGCAGGGCACGCAGGCTGCGCGGCGCCTCTTCGGCAAATTCGAACTGCCACCACAGGCCATTGGCGTAGGCGACGTCCTTATAGACGAAGAACAGGATGGCCATGGCCGCCAGCAGCAGGGTTGCCACGGCCACCACCCAGCGTGTGGTCAAAGCCTGATGCAGCAGCGAAGCGCGGCGGGAAAACTGTGCCCGTGTCAGCAGCAGCAGGCCCAGCAGCACCGCCAGCAGCACTGTTTCCGTCAGGGCCAGCGCCTTGGCCAGGGCCAGCAGCATGGTCAGCGGGATGATGATGATGGCGGCCCACCAGGCGCCATCCATGCGGTAAACCAGCCCGCGCGCGACAATGAACAGCAGCAGCCCCATCACGCTGGACAGGAAATGCGCCCCTTCCAGCAGGGGCAGGGGCAGAACGTCGGACAGCAGCGCCAGATCAGCATCGGCAGCCGGCGTGACGCTGGAGAAAATCAGCATGGCGCTCAGCACCAGGGCCAGGGCACCCAGCACGGGTGGGGCCAGCCGTACGCCGATCTGTCCTGCCCGCGACCCGGCCAGCGCCAGTGCGGCGCGGCGCGTCTCCAGCAAGGCCACGGCCAGCCCGGCCAGCACCAGCGGCACCACATGATAGATGATGCGGTACAGCACCAGCGCGCCCAGCACCTGCTCTGTGTCCGCACGGCTGCCGATGGCGGCGAGGATCACGGTTTCGAACACGCCCAGCCCGGCGGGCACATGGCTCAAGACACCCAATCCCACGGCCACGGCATAAAGGGCGATGAAGGCGGGCAGGCCGATTTCTGTCGGCGGCAGCAGCAGCCACAGGGCCGTGCCGGCTGCCACGATATCCACCAGGGCCGCGGCCATCTGGCCCAGCAGTAGGCGGGGGCGCGGCAGTTCCACCGCCCATTGTCCCAGCCGCAAGCGCCGGCGGCGGCGGGCCAACAGCAGCAGCCCGCCCAACAGGGCCAGGACCAGGGCGCCGATCGCCTGGGCCAGCAAGCCGGGCAGCCCCAGCCCCACCACATCCCCGGTGACCAGCAAGGCCAACCCGGTGCAGGCGGCCAGCCCCAGCCCGAACGTAGCGGTGACAAAGGCGACGATGCGCGCCACCTCCTCCGGCTCCAGCCCATGGGGGGTATAGAAGCGATAGCGGATCGCACCCGCCGTCAGCGGACCAAAGCCCACCGTATTGCCCACGGCATAGGCGCAGAAGGAGGTGAGCGCGGTGACCGGGTAGGGCACCCGGCGTCCCACCCAGGCCAGGGCCGCGCGATCATAAAAGCCAAGGGCCAGGAAACTGATGGCAGTGGCGGCCAAGGCGCCGGCGATGGTCCAGGGCGACGTGCCGCGCAAGGCATCCATCATCTCCGGATAGGAGATTTCCTGCGCCAGATGGGTGATGGCCACCCAGGCCAGGGCCGCCACCACCAGAACGGCCAACCCGCCCAGCCCGGCCCTTAGCCGGCGGGGCCCGGAGGCCGGTTGTAGGGCTTCAATACCGGAACGCATGGACGTGAAGTCTCCCAGCGCAAAGATGGAAAGCGGCAAGCGGCCCATCTCTGGTCCTACCCTTGACCGAATTCAATCATCTTTCCGGCCAGGGTGCGAGCCTGCGACAATTCATGATGCAACGCCCGACAGGCGTGGCATGCTTCAGGACGGACATAGCAACGGGAGACGGATACCGTGCCGGAAGGTCAGCAGCGCCCCAACAATCTGGATGCGTTCTGGATGCCGTTCACCGCGAACCGACAGTTCAAGCAGGCGCCGCGCCTGCTGGTGTCGGCCAGCGGCATGTATTACCGCAGCGATGACGGGCGGGAGATACTGGACGGGACGGCGGGTCTCTGGTGTGTGAATGCCGGCCATTGCCGGCCGGAGATTGTTGCCGCCATCCAGGCCCAGGCGGCGCAGATGGATTATGCGCCCACCTTCCAGATGGGCCACCCGGTGGCGTTCGAATTCGCCTCCCGTCTGGTGCAGCTTCTGCCTGATGGGATGGACCATGTGTTCTTCACCAATTCCGGGTCGGAATCGGTGGATACGGCGCTGAAGGTGGCGCTGGCCTATCACCGCGCCCGGGGTGAAGGGCAGCGCACCCGCTTCATCGGACGTGAGCGGGGGTACCATGGCGTCGGCTTCGGCGGCATCTCCGTCGGCGGGATCGTCACCAACCGCAAGGTGTTCGGCACTATGCTGCCGGGCGTCGATCATCTGCCCCACACCTATGATCGCACCCATCAGGCCTTTACCCGTGGGCAGCCGGACTGGGGTGCCCATCTGGCGGACGAGTTGGAACGTATCGTCGCCCTGCATGATGCCAGTACCGTTGCCGGCGTAATCGTGGAGCCGGTGGCCTGTTCCACCGGCGTGCTGGTCCCGCCCAAAGGCTATCTGGAGAAGCTGCGTGCCATCTGTGACCGCCATGGCCTGCTGCTGATCTTCGATGAAGTGATCACCGGCTTTGGCCGTCTGGGCACGCCCTTTGCCACGGATTATTTCGGCGTGGTGCCGGATATCATCACCTCTGCCAAGGGGCTGACCAATGCCACCGTGCCGATGGGCGCTGTCTTCTTCCAGAAGGCCATCTACGACGCCTTCATGAACGGCCCGGAGCATGTGATCGAGCTGTTCCACGGCTACACCTATTCCGGCCATCCGCTGGCCGCTGCCGCCGGGCTGGCGACGCTGGATGTCTATCAACAGGAAGGGCTGCTGACCCGGGCGGGCGATCTGGCGGGATATTGGGAAGTGGCCATGCACTCCCTGCGCGATGCGCGCCATGTGATTGATATCCGCAATCTGGGCCTGATCGGTGCGATTGAGCTGGAACCGCTTTCCGGTCAGCCGACCAAGCGTGCCTTCAGCACTTTCCTGAAATGTTTTGAACAGGGTGTGTTGATCCGCACCACGGGCGACACCATCGCCCTGTCCCCGCCGCTGATTGTGGAAAAGGCCCAGATCGACCAGATCGTGGACACGATCCGCGCGGCATTGGCGCAGGTGGAGTAGGGCAGGGCGAGATCGGGTAGCCCCCCACCGTCACCCCGGCGAAGGCCGGGGTCCAGAATCACGGGCTCTTTGCTCTATGAAACTGGGCCCCGGCCTTCGCCGGGGTGACGGAATTAAGAAATATGCCTGTTCCCATTAAAACCAGCAAAATCTAGCGTAGTGCCGCAGAGGGTGTGTGACGTCACACAGGGGGTGTCACGTCACCGCCTCCACCTGCTGGAAGCGGGCTTCGCGCCAGCGACCGGTTTGCAGGATCGTCGTCAATATCTCTACCGCGTCCCAGATATCCACGTAGCGCAGATAGAGCGGGGAGAAGCCGAAGCGCAGCGTGTCGGGCGCGCGGAAATCGCCGATCACCCCGGCCTCGATCAGCGCTTTCATCACCGGATAGCCCTGTGGGTGCTGCAGGGCGACATGGCCGCCGCGTTCGCCGGCATCGGTGGGGCTGCCCAGGGTGAAGCCATGGTCGGGGCAGCGTTCTTCCACCAAGCCCAGGAACAGCGCGCCAAGCGCCTGTGATTTGGCGCGGGCCTGATGCGGGTCGGTGGCGCAGGCCAGCGCGATCCCGGCTTCGGCGGCCAGCAGCGACAGGATGGGCTGGGTACCGGTCATCATGCGGGCGATGCCGTCCGCCGGGCGGAAATCCCGGTCAAAAGCGAAGGGGGCGGCATGGCTCCACCAGCCGGACAGGGGCTGGGCCATGGCGGCATGATGGCGGCGGGCGGCGAACAGAAAGGCGGGGCTGCCCGGCCCGCCATTGAGATATTTATAGGTGCAGCCAACGGCGAAATCGGCCTCGGCCCTGTTCAGATCCACAGGGATGGCGCCGGCGCTGTGGCACAGATCCCAGACCGTTAGCGCGCCCATGGCATGGGCGGCGGCGGTAAGGCCCTGCATGTCCAGGATATGGGCCGTCTTGTAATGCACATGGGTCAGGGCCAGCACGGCGACATCGGGGGTGATGGCGGCGGCGATTTCCCCTTTCTCGACAAAGCGGATCTGATAGCCCCGGTCCAGCCAGCCGGCCAGGCCCTGGACGATGTAATTATTGGTGGGGAAGTTGCTGCCTTCCATCAGGATGGTGCGCCGGTCCGGGCGCAGGGCCAGGGCAGCCGCCACGGCTTTGAACAGGTTCAGCCCCGTGGCATCGGTCACCACCATTTCATCCGGTTCAGCGCCCAGCAGACCTGCCAGTTGGGCGCCCAGCCGCCGCGGTGCCTCGTACCAGCCGGCACTGTTCCAACTGCGGATCAGGCCCTGGCCCCATTCCTGCGTGGCTGCCTGCGCGACCCTTTCGGCTGCGGCGCGGGGCAGGGGCCCAAGGGAATTGCCATTCAGATAGATCACCCCCTCCGGCAGGGCGAAGGCATCCCGCAGCGGGGCCAAAGGATCGTCGCGGTCCAGGTCTGCTGCCTGCTGCCGGGTGATCATGGGGTCTCTCCCTCTTGTCCGATGGCGATAACCAACCGTGCCAATGGCCTGTGCGTCAAGCTGCTTGGTGAAGCGGGTGGGCTGGTGGATAGTGGCGCCGTTGCTTCCAGCCGGATGATCGCCATGACCAATTATGCCTTCCCGCCCCCGCCCGTGCCTGCCCTGCAGGTGGAGGGAAGTGACGCGCTGTTTCCCGTGGGCCGCATCTTCTGTGTCGGTCGCAATTATGATTCCCACGCGCGGGAGATGGGGCAGGCCAATCGGGAACCGCCCTTCTTCTTCATGAAGCCGCCCAATGCCCTTGTGCCGGGCGGCGGCAAGGTTGCCTATCCACCGCTGACGGCCGATCTGCATCATGAGGTGGAACTGGTTGTCGCCATCGGGGAGGGCGGGGGCATCTTCGGCTATGGCGTGGGTCTGGACCTGACGCGGCGTGACCTGCAGGGCGCCGCGAAGAAGGAGGGCAAGCCCTGGGACATGGGCAAGGGCTTTGATGGGGCAGCCCCTGTTTCCGCCCTGCGGCCGGCATCACAGGTGCCGCGTGTCGATCAGGGGGCCATCACCCTGTCCATCAATGGCACGGAACGCCAGCGGGGCGATCTGGCGGAGATGATCTGGACCGTGCCGGAAATCATCCAGGAATTGGGCCGTTACATGCCGCTGGCGCCGGGTGACCTGATTTTCACCGGCACCCCGGCGGGTGTCTCTGCCCTGGCCGTGGGCGACCGGCTGGAAGGTTTTGTGGAGGGGGTGGGCACCCTGGTGGTGGAGATCACAACGCCCTAATTGTCGCACTTCATGCGGTGGGGGCACGGTTGCCATCCAGACATTATGGATGTTTATCCCGTACATGTTCCATACATTGCGGGCTGTGATTATCCATACATGAATGAGGCCTCCCCCATGGAACGCAAACTTTCGGACTTTGCCGATACACCGATGGGGTTGGGCGCGCGCGGGCTGTGCCCCGCCTGCGGCGAGGGGCACATCTTCAACGGCTATCTGCGGCTGGCCAAGCAATGCAATGTCTGCGGCCTGGATTTCAGCTTCGCCGATCCGGCGGATGGCCCGGCTTTCTTCACCATGTCCATTGTCAGCATTCCGCTGGTCTGCTTCGCGATCTGGCTGGAAATGGCCTATCAGGCGCCGCTCTGGGTGCATCTGCTGACGACGCTGCCGCTGTCAGTCGTCTCTTGCCTGGGCTTGCTGCGGCCGCTGAAGGGCTGGCTGGTCTGTTCCCAATATATGAATAAGGCGGAACAGGCCCGGCTGGACACGGAAGAAAATGCAGACAATCAATCCATACAATCCGCCGGGACCGTGAAAGGGACAGGCAATGCCGAGTGAGGCCGGCTGGACCCCCGCTGGCCGGCTGGGGCAGGGGCCGCTCTACCGGGCGATTGCCGATGCCATTGCCAGCGACATTGCCAATGGCCTGTTGCGACCGGGGGACCGGCTGCCGACCCATCGCGCGCTGGCCCAAGCGTTGGGCGTGGATCTGACCACGGTGACGCGCGCTTATGGGGAGGCGCGGGAACGCGGGTTGATTGATGCGGCGGTGGGCCGTGGCACCTTCATCCGCGATCTGGGGCCAGCCCCGGTGGCCAGTTTGCGTCCGGTGGAACTTGACCTGTCCATGAACCTGCCGCCCCAGCCCCCGGCGGCCTCCATCCAGGCCCGGCTGGCCCGGACCCTGGCGGCGGTGACGCAGCGGCCGGACCTGTCGCGCCTGTTGAATTACCAGCCCATTGGCGGCGCGCCGGTGGACCGGGCGGCGGGGGCTGCCTGGCTGGCTCCGCTGCTGCCAGGCTTGCAGGCGGATCGGGTGTTGCTGGTCGGGGGCGCGCAGGCCGGGCTGGCTGCCCTGTTGACGCTGCTGGTGCCCGCTGGCCGCCGTCTGTTGACCGGCTGTTTCACCTATCCCGGCCTGCGGGCCGCCGCCGATGCGCTGGGTATCGCGATTGAAGGCGTGGAGATGGATGGGGAGGGCGTATGCCCCGAGGCGCTGGATCGCGCCTGTGCCGGGGGCGGGGCCGCCGTGCTGTACCTGTCCCCCACTATCCAGAACCCCACCACCCGCACGGCGGGGCTGGAACGGCGCATGGCGCTGCTGGCTGTGGCGCGGCGCCATGGGCTTTGCATCATCGAGGATGATGCCTATGGGCGGCTGCCGCCTGTGCCGGTGCCACCCCTGGCGCACCTTGCGCCTGATCTGGTCTGGTATGTGGCGACGCTGGCCAAGGGGCTGACGCCCGGCCTTCGGTTGGCCTATCTGGTGGCCCCTGATGCCGCCCGTGCCCAGCAGGCCCGTACCGCCTTGCGGGCCGTGGCGCAGATGGCGCCGCCGCTTTCCGTAGCGGTGGCGACGGCCTGGATACAGGATGGCACCGCAGAAACGATCCTGACGGCCATCCGGGCGGAAACCATGGTCCGCCAGGAACTGGCCGCGACGATCCTGCCCGCCGGCAGTTACGAGGCGAACCCCGCCGGCCACCATGTGTGGCTGCGCCTGCCGCCGGGGCAGGGGGCGACGGATTTTGTCGAGCAGGCCCGCCGCACCGGGCTGGGGCTGGTGGCCGGCAGCGCCTTTACCGTCGGCCAGCCGGTGGGGGAGCATGTGCGCATTGCCCTGGGGGCTGCCCCTGACCGGCAGCAACTGACCCTGGCGCTGGAGCGGATCGCCGACCTGCTGGCCTATGGCCCCGCCCCGGTCCAGGAGATCGTCTGATCCTAATCCGCCGAATGATTGACCCTTGGTCAACCCTTCGACGGCCTCAGGCGCCGGCACCAACTCCGTTGGTTTGGCTAACGCGGCACGAGCCGCGCGGCGGCAGTCGCCGCCGATACCAACCCGCCATGAGTCAAACTCAAGGCGGGTTGGTATGACCCGCCGCCCCTTCGCCCCGGTCAATGCCGGATGGGACGGAAGCGCAGGCAGAGCATCATCATCACCACCACGCCAACCCCCATCGCCATCCAGGCTTGGGTCAGGTCGGCGAAATGGTCGCGCAGATATCCGGCCAGCAGCGGCACCAGACTGGCCAGCAGATAGCCGCCGCCCTGCACGAGGGAGAGCAGCGCGCCGGCATCAGCCGGCCGCTCCGCCTGATCCATCGCCAGGATCATGGACAGGGGAAACAAAGACCCGATGCCCAGGCCCAGGGCGATGCAGGCAGGCACGGCCAAGGCTTCCGGCGCCAGGATCAGGCAGCCCAGACCCGCCAGCAGCAGGCTTAGAACCAGCAGCAGCGGCCCGCGCCGGTCCGGGAAGCGGCCGATAAGGGCGGATACCAGCAGCCCGGCCACCACCTCCGTCACCGTCAGGCCTGCCATCAGGAAGCCGGCATCCGCCCGCTCCCAGCCCAGGCCGGTATAGAAGGGCGGCAACCAGGCCAGCATCAGGGTGAAAGCCCCCGTGCCCAGGCCGAAAAAGGCCAGCAATTCCCATGTCCGGCGCCGCTGCAGCCAGTTGATGGGCGGTGCGGCGGCGGTGCTCTGGGTCCGGCGGGCCGCCGGTTCCGTCACCAGCCAGATCAACAGGGCCACACAGGCCGGTATGGCCCAGAATCCCAGCGCGCCGTCCCAGCCCAGCCAGTTGCTGAGCCCGGCGGCACTGGCGGCGGCGATGGCTGCCCCGCCCATGATCCCGGTGGTGTAGAGCCCCAGCATCCGCCCGGATTGCGCGCCATAGCGCCGCTTGATCACGGTGGGCAGCAGGGCCTGGACCAGGGAAATGCCGATACCGGCCAGCACCGCGCTGGCCAGCAGCCCGGCCCCGCCAGCCGGCAGCAGGCGGGACAGGCAAGCCAGCGCAATCAGCGCCATACCGGCGGCAACGCCCCGCCTTTCACCCAGATGGCGCTGCAGCCAGCCGCCGGCCAGCGCCCCCAGCCCCATCGCAATGACGGGCAGAACGGTCAGCAGGCTGGCGCTGGTATTGGAAAGGCCGGTCGATTTCTGGATCAGGTCCAGCAGCGGGCCGATGCTGGCCAGGGCCGGACGGAGATTGAGCGCCAAGAGCAACAGCCCGGCCAAGCCAAGTGCAAAGCCATGCGTCTCCGCCCGCCTGCCGGTGTCGGCGTGGCTAATGGTGGACATGGTAAACGATTCCCTTATCGTCGGCGGGGTCGTTCGCCCGCCTGTTGGGCGCTTTTTATCTTACCAGTAAGAAACTTGGGGCCGGGATATGACGGGGGCAGCTATGCGGGATCGCGCGGGCATGGTGGCGGAACAATGGCGACGGGAGCGGCCCGACATCGACCCTTTCCCCATGGTACTGGTGGGCCGGATTGTGGAAGCGGCACATCTGATCGTGCGGGATCGGCTGACGCCTTTCTTTGCTGGCCATGGGTTGCAATATGGGGAATTTGACGTGCTGGCCACGCTGCGCCGCGCCGGCGCCCCTTACCGGCTGACCCCGACGGCCCTGGCCGACACGGCGATGATCTCTTCTGGTGGGATGACGGGCCGTCTGGACCGGCTGGAAAAAGCCGGGTTGATTGAACGCCAGCCCCATCCAGCGGACCGCCGCGGCGTGATGGTGTGCCTGACGCCTGCCGGTCTGGCCTTGATGGAAAAGATACTGGAACCGCATGTCGCCAATGAAAAGGCCTTGCTGTCCCCCCTGGAAGGGGAGGAACAGGCAACCCTGGAGCGGCTGCTGGCCAAGCTGCTGGCCGGCTGGCAGACGACGGAGGCGACCTGAAGCAAGGCGCATGAGGGAGATTTGCCGCCTCGCGCCCATCCTGCTATCAGCAGTTTCCAGACCCTGATGACAAGGAAGAAGCGGCACGATGCGGCAGCGTGAGGAAGAGGCGGCAGCGCTGGTCCAGGCGGGGCGCTATCGTGCGGCGCGGCGCCTTTTGCTGGCTGATGGGGGATCGCCAGGGACGGTGCACGGCCTGACGCTTCTGGGACAGGCGCTGGTCGGGCTGCATGAGCATGAAGCCGCCCGCCAGCACCTGCAGGCGGCCCTGGCCCTTGACCCCACGGACAAGGGCGCCCGCTTCACCCTGGCCCGCGCGTTGAACGGGTTGGGGCTGGCCCATGCGGCGGTGCCGCTGCTGCGCGAACTGGCGGTGTCGGACCCCAGCCCATCGGTGTGGGAGGCGCTGGCATCGGCCCTGCGCCGCGATGCGCAATATGCCGAGGCGGTGGCCCTGGTTGATCAGGTGGCAGGCGAAGGCAACAGCCTGACCGATGAGTTGCGCTATCAGCGGGCCTTGTCCCTGCATGCGCTGGGGGCGGCAGCGGAGGCGCTGGCCGAATGTGACCGGCTGTTGGCGGTCGATCCCGGCCATGCGGCGGGATGGTTCCTGTCCCATGCCTGCGCGCTTGGCCCCGAAGGGCTGGATGCCGCAGAAACCCGGCTGCGCCGGGCCACCGCCTGCATTGGCGCCAACCGCAAATATCAGGGCTTCCTGGCCGCCTATGCGCTGTTGACCGGACGGCCTGTCCCCGATGCCGGCGCCGATAGCCCGGTGGCGGCGGGGGCAGCGGCCCTGCTGCCACATCTGGCCCCTGATTGCCGGCTTTTCGCGGTCAGTGCCGATATCCTGCGCTTTGCCCTGTCCCAGGCGGTGGTGCCGGGGCTGGTGCTGGAATTTGGCGTGCGACGTGGCACCTCCCTGCGCCATATCGCGGCGGTGGCCGGGCAGCCTGTCCATGGGTTCGATAGTTTTGAAGGGCTGCCCGAAGGCTGGGGGAATGAGCCGGCGGGCACCTTCAGCACCGGGCTGGACCTGCCCGCCATGCCGGATAATGTGTCCCTGCATCCAGGCTGGTTCGACCAGACGCTGCCCGCCTTCATGGCCGCCCAGGCCGGGCCGGTGCGCTTTGTGAATGTGGATTGCGACATCTACAGTTCCACCGTCACGGTGCTGGCCGGGCTGGCACCCTATATCGGGCCGGGGACCGTGCTGGTCTTTGACGAATTCATCGGCAACCGGACCTGGGCTGAGCATGAATTCAAGGCGTTCCATGAATTTGCCGCTGCGCAGGGGCTGGCCTGGCGCTATATCGCCGTCAGCCCGTTTACGGGGCAGGTGGCACTGATGATCGAGGGGAAGGGGCCATGAGCCGCGCACCGGTTTTGCTGTTCGCCTGCCAGGGGGTGGACCAGGCGGCGTGGCTGGCAGCCCTGCACCGGGCCGATCCGGGTTTGGACATAAGGGTCTGGCCGTCGGTCGGCGATCCGGCGGAAATCGACTATGCCCTGCTGTGGAAACAGCCGCCCGGCCTTCTGGATGGGATGGTGGGGCTGAAGGCCATCTTCTCCATGGGGGCGGGGGTGGATAATGTCCTGCTGGATGCCAGCCTGCCCGCCCATATCCCGCTGGTGCGGATGGTGGACCCGTCGCTGGTCGCCGGCATGGTGGAATTTGTCGTGATGCAGGTGCTGCATTACCACCGCTCCATGCCGGCCTATCGGGCGCAACAGGAAGTGCTGCACTGGCAGATGCTGCCCCAAAGTCTGGCGTCGGAACGTCGCGTCGGCCTGCTGGGCCTGGGGGAACTGGGGGCCGCATCGGCCCGCGCGCTCAGCGGTTTCGGTTTCGATGTGCTGGGGTGGAGCCGGGGGCCGAAGACGCTGCCGGGTGTGCGCTGCTTCCAGGGGGCGGACGGGCTGCGCGATATGCTGGCCCAGACCGATATCCTGGTCTGCCTGCTGCCGCTGACCCCGGATACGCGCGGCATCCTGAACCGGGAGACCCTGTCCCACCTGCCGCACGGCGCTTATCTGATCAATGCCGCCCGTGGCGCCCATCTGGTGGAGGCGGATTTGCTGCCCCTGCTGGAGGAGGGGCGGCTGGCGGCGGCGACGCTGGATGTGTTCGCGGTAGAGCCTTTACCCGCCGATCACCCGTTCTGGACCCATCCTTTCATCACCATCCTGCCCCATGCCGCAGCCCAAACCCTGCCGCAGACGGCGGCCCCCATCATCACCGCCAATATCGCCCGCCACCGTGCCGGCCAGGGGCTGGCGCATGTGGTGGACCGGGGGCGGGGATATTAGAGGGCTTAGCTGAACCCGATTGACAGGATGAACAGCACGAACAGCAGGCTGGTGATAGAGGTGACGACCAGCAGCGCAAAGGTCCGCCACAGGGCAGAACCGAAAGACAATCTGTAAGTGCCCTTCAGGTGGAAGAACATATGGACCGGGGGCACCAACAGCAGCCATTCCCCCAGGTCGTTCAGCCATCCCTCGTCATCACCAGCGTTTAACAGCAGCGATATGGTGATGAACAGCAGTGACATGAAGGAAAGTGAGTAGAGCGAGAAGATTGCGTGGTCATACAGGGCCACGTCCCGCCGCCAGAAGAACAGAAGCCACAGGAACGGCAGCGAGATCGGGATCAGCATCCAGGAGAATTTATAGGCCGTATTCTGCAGCTTATAGAGCAGCAGATCCGGATTTTTCAGCTTCGCCCTGATCTTGGCCTCCAGGGATTCGTTGCCGATATTGATCGCGTCATCATTCTGCGCCAGATTTTCCAGCGCCCTGGCAACGGCACTGTTCACCTCTCCCGCGGCGGTGCCAATGTCCCCCTTCAGGGCCCCTGTTGTTTCGGCAATCGTCGTGTCGAAGGTCTGCAAGGCGGTCTCCGCCTTGGTCAAATCCTGCTGCGCTTGGTCGCGTTGTTGGGTTTGGGCGCTGGTGTCGGCCCCCGTTGCCGCCTTTGCTGCCAGTGCGCTTTCTGCCTGATCCAGAAGGGTGCGGGCTTCCTCCACCTGCTGCACAAGACCGGCGCGTACCCCGTCCGGGTTCAGCGTGGTTGGCGCCGCCACCTTGGCTCCACCCCCCATCATGGAAAAGACCATGAACATCAAGAAGGCGGTGAACAGGAACAAGGCCAGCGGCGAGACATAGCGCACGCGATGGCCATGGATATAATCATGCGTCAGCTTGCCCGGCCGGAAGGCCAGCAGGGGCAGCGTGCGCCACGCCTTGGTGTCGAAATGCAGGATGCCGTGGAAAAATTCCTCCACGATATGCAGCATGGACCGGTGCAGATGGCCCACCTGCCCGCAGGCATGGCAATAGGGCCCTTTCAGGACCGTGCCGCAATTGGCGCAGGCCCCATGGGCATGACCATGCGCGCCATCCGGCTCCACCACAGACGCCACCAACCCGGCCGTCGTCACTGCGCCGACCGCTTCGATCTCACTGCTCATCCCCAGCCCCGAAGCCCCATTATCCCCTGGGTGAAAAGTGCCGCTTTCCCAGGGGCGGATCAAGCGCCGCGAGGGGGCGACCGCTTGGCGCTGCGGATACGCAATTTTCCGTCCCAGAATGGCCAAAATGGCGTGATCTACTGCCATATCCCGTGGAGATCGCATGAAAATTTTCCGCCAAGGGGACTATGCTTAGCCCTCATTCCTCGCCGCTTGCCAAGGAAAGCTTAAGCGACCATGTCCTTCTTCGCCCCCCTGCCGCAGCAGCCCGCCGATGCCCTTCTGGCCCTGATCGGGCTGTATCGTGACGATCCGCGCGCCCATAAGCTGGATCTGGGCGTTGGCGTCTACCGCGACGAGGCAGGGCGCACACCCGTGATGGCGGCTTTGAAACAGGCGGAAAAGCGCCTGTGGGAAAGCCAGGACAGCAAATCCTATCTGGGGCCGGAGGGCAATGCCGCCTTCACCCGCCATATGCGCGCGCTGGCCTTTGGCGCGGGTGACTTTGGTGGCCGGATCACCGGCGTACAGACACCGGGCGGCACGGGTGCGCTGCGTCTGGCGGCGGAATTGCTGGCGGCGGCCAAGCCGGGCGCGCGCGTCTTTGTCGGCACCCCGACATGGCCCAACCATCCGCCCCTCCTGGCCGCTGCTCGGCTGACGACACAGACCTACACCCATTTCGATGTCGCCACGCAGCGCCTGTGTTTTGATGAGATGATGGCGGCCCTTGGCACGGCGCAAGCAGGCGACGTGGCGCTGCTGCACGGGTGCTGCCACAACCCGACCGGGGCCGATCTGGATGGCGATCAATGGGCGGCCCTGGCCGACCTGCTGGCCGACCGCGGGATCGTGCCGCTGCTGGATCTGGCCTATCAGGGGCTGGGCCATGGCATGGATGCCGATGCCGCCGGTGTGCGGCTGGTGCTGGATAAGGTGCCGGAAGCGCTGATCGCCTATTCCTGCGACAAGAATTTCGGCGTCTATCGGGAACGTGTGGGCGCCCTGTTCGCCCTGACGGCGAAGGCCGCCGACGCCGATCGGGTCAATTCCAACCTTCTGTCCCTGGCCCGTGCCAACTGGTCCATGCCGCCCGACCATGGCGCGGCGGCCATTGCCCTGCTGATGGAAGACCCGGATCTGGTGGTGCAATGGCGCACTGAACTGGACGGGATGCGGGACCGGCTGCGGGCCGTGCGCGACACGCTGGCCGCCCATGGCGGGGCCCTGGCCCATGTGGCGGAACAGAACGGCATGTTCTCCCAGTTGCCGCTGTCGCCACCGGTCATCGCCCGGCTGCGGGCCGAGCATGGGATTTACATGGCCGGATCGGGCCGCATCAATATTGCCGGCCTGACGGTGGAAACGGCGGGCCGCTTTGCCCAGGCGATTGCTGCCTGTGTTTAAGCCGAAAAAATCCAGGGGCGGGTGAACAGCCCGCCCCTGGCCCGTCCCTTACGGTGCGCGGGGATCGTGCCCGCCGGCTGGCACGGTCAGCGGCACGGGGAAGGCGGCGACCACCGCTTCCCAGGAAACCAGCTTGAAATTGGTCGCCCCCGGTTCGCCTGACATGTTGTTCAGATCGTCATTATAGCCGTCCTGCACAATCAGCAGCCCTTGCGGGTATCCTGGCAGGGGGAAGGAGACCAGTTCGGCCCCGTCGCATTCCTGCACCGCATCAATGCCGTTGGCGGCCTTGATGCGGAAGCTGCCCAGATAGCGGTTGTCGCCGTCGCGCTCAAATACCGCGAACGTGTCGTGCAGCCCGTCCGGGTCGGGGGATTGGCTGTCGCCATGGGCATCGCCCTGGCTGGAGGCGATCAGATAGCCTTTGCCATTGGCCCCGCGATAGAGCGCCAACCCCTCCACATCACGCACAATGCGGCTTTCCGGGTTGTTGAACGGGCTTTTGGCCGATCCGCGCGTCTCATAGAAGGGCTTGTCGTCGGCCTTGCCGCTGGCGAGGTCAATGCGCCAGAGGCCGACATCCTCCTGCCCGGCGAACAGCAGGGCACGGTCGCCATCCACCACCAGCCCTTCGAACTGGGATTGCCAGTCCAGCGCCGGATCATCGTCATTCTCTACCGTCAGATCCTGGCCGCGATGGCTGTAGGGGAAATCCCAGTGCCGCACGCGCTCATGGCTGACGGTGCCATCTTCGCGCACCACCAGCCGCTGCTGGGCCAGCCGCGCCTCCTTGCGCTGGGCGATGATGGCATGGACCTGCCCGCCCGCCTTGTCGTGCCAAAGCGTCAGTCCATAGGCGCTGTGCTGGTCAGCCACGGGGTTGGCAACCTCGCTGGACCCGTCGGCAGCGCGGCGGGTGGGGAAGACCTGCGGCTGGTCGGCGGCGGTGATATCGGTCAGCGGTGTGGCGGCATCGCCATCAATGCGCCAGACGCGCAGCCCGTCGCGGCCCCGGTCGCTGGCAACAGCCACATCCATCAAGGTGCCGTCGGGACGGCGCAGCCCATAGGCAACATCGACATTATTGTACCGGCCATCGCTCACGGCATCGATACGCTGCACCAGCTTGCCGGCCAGGTCATAGACACGCAGGCCCGCCCCCTTGCCCGTGGCGATGATCAGGCTGCGCGCGGGATCGGTCGGGTGCAGCCAGACAGACGGGTCATCGGCATCGCCTTCCGCACCGCCATCGGGCAGGCCGGGCGCGGTTTCCGCCGCGGGCGCCACTTCCGCGATGGTGGGGCCGGTGGGGGAAGCCGCTGCCTGCGTGGTCTCGGTGGTGGTGGCCGGTTCCTTGGAGCAGGCGCTGGCCAGCAGGGCCAGGGCCACCAGGGTAGCTTGATACAGCTTTTTCATTTCTGCCTCTCTCCCGTGACGGGTAACGGCCAAGCCACCGGAACCTTGGGAGGAGGGGGGAGTGCAGACCCCGCCGGCTGGACCGGTGGGTCTGCTATCATAAGTTCCGCGACAGTTTTATGACGAGCGCTTGTCCGCGAAGGGGGCCGGGCGCAGCTTGATGATATGGTCGGCGTCGGCACTGGTGCCATCGGGCTTGTTGCCGAGATAATAGGCTTTCTGCCATTTCGCAGCGCGTGCCGGTGATCCGGGGACGGCCAGATCGGCATTGAAGCGGTTGCGCCCGGCAGACCAGGCCTGATATTCGGCCAGCAATTCCGGTTCTTCCGACAGGGTGCGGATTTCCGGTTCCACGCCGGGCACCAGTGCGCGCTGGACGGGGAAGAAGGCGCAGAACGGCTCCCCTTTTTCAAACCGTACGGTCCGGTTGGGGGCGGTGAATTTCCAGTTCATGGTGAAGCTGTAGGGGGCCCAATCCGTTTCCACCACCCCGGCCAGGGCGGCAATACCATCCTTGGGCCTGTTCATCGGTCCCTGAGCCAGCAGGCTCCATCCCGGCTCCGTGCGGAATACGGCTTCGATATGGAAGGTCAGGATGCCGGACCCGAAATGGGAGATGGCCGGTGGCCGGTCCCCTTCATCCAGGGTGACGGTGATGGCATCTGGTCCGGGGCCGCCATTCCAATGCGCGCTGAAGCCGGTGGGGCACAGCAATTCCCAGCCATGGGCATTGGCGATGTTCAGCGGCAGGCAGCGATAGGCATAGGCGTCCGGCGTGGCATCCATCCAGTCGCGCGTGGCCGGTGCCGGCCGGATCAGGGGCGGCGGGTCATAGAGCGCGTAGCAGATCAGCTTCATGGATTCTGGCTGCCCTTTCCCCTTCGGGCTTCTTGGCGTTCCGCTATTCCCGTCCGGGGGTCAGGCGCGCATCGGCAACAGTGCGTTGATGTCCAGTCCCGGCTGGTCGGCGATCTGCATCAGCAACTCATCCACCTCCCGCTCGGCAGTACCGGCGAAACGGTCGAACAATGTCTCCAGCACCAGAACCTGGAACCGCTCCCGCCCGCATCCGCCTGACACGTAATCGCTGTCCAGGGCAACCTGTTGCGCGGCGCGGAAGGGGGAAAGCAGGGCCGGGGGGATGGTGGCAGCGTCCATCAGGCAATGCAAGCCCAGGATGCCATCATCCCAGGCCAGGATGGCGGCGGCCTGCGGGGTGATGTTGGCCCGTGCCGCCATCCCGGCCACGAACAATTCCAGATCGCCAGCGCATAAGGCGCGGAACAGTACCTGCGGTGTCAAACGCCCCTGCCGGCGCAGGTGTTTGGCCACCATCTCCGCATCCTGGCGGGAAAGCAGCAGTGGCTGCAGCAGGCGCAGCGTCGCCGCTTCCCGCCCGCCCTGGGCCAGCCGTTGGGCCAGTGCGGGCTCAATCCCATGGTCGCGGATCAATTGTTCGCGCACATCTTCCGACACCAGCGCAATCATGCGCTCCACGATCGACAAGGTGATGTCTGGCCGGGCAGCGATACTGTCGGCAATGTTGCGGAACTGGCCAAACCGCTCGGCTGCCCGACCCAGCGTGGCCGCCTTCACCGCCGCGCCGCGATTGCGCAGCAGGTGCATGACGGTGACCACATTGCCGGTCTCCACCAGGGCGGCGGATACGGCGGCGGATACGGTGCGGCGACCGGCAATGGCAAGCTGCTTCTGCGAGTCGCGCTCGGCCACCACTTCCAGCAGCAACTGTTCGGGCAGCCATTCCACATATTTCAGGATGGGCACCGCCACCTGTGCGACGTCACGCACCAGCCGTTCGGCCATGTCGGCGGTCAATACCGGGCTGTTATGGATCTGCCAGGCCACGGCGGCCCGCACTTCCATCTCCGCATCCGATGCGAAGGCGTGCAGCACCTCCAGCGCCAGCCGCTGTTCCGTGGTGGTCAGGCTGCCTTCTTCCATCTCCGTGACCAGCTTGGCCATGGTGCCGATGCGGGATTCAGCACCGGGCTGGCGCAGCAGGCGATCAACATCGCTGCTGGTCAGGCGCGCACGGATGATGGGACGGGGCGGTGCCTCAACGTCGCCTGGCGCGGGGGGCATGGTGGCGGGGTCAGTCTTGGCCGCGGCTGTCATAGCGGACCACATCGCCCCACATCCGCTCCAGCCGGCGCAGCATGCGATAGGTGGTTTCCAGGTCGGCGGCATCTGCCGGCCCCCGCAGAAGCTGGGTGGCATGCCGGTCTTCCAGCTTGCCGATCTGGGTGCAGAGCCATTGGCCCTTTTCCGACAAACGCAGCCGGGCTGCGCGGCGGTCGCGCTGCGAGGCCGCGCGGTCAACATAGCCCTGTTCGACCAGATGCTTCAGATTATAGCTGGCGTTGGAACCAAGATAATAGCCGCGCTCCATCAGATCGCGGACGGACAATTCATCCTCCCCGATATTCAGCAGCATCAGCACCTGCATCGGGCTGATATCATCCACCCCGACCCGGCCCAGTTCCACCCGCACCACATCATGCAGGCGGCGTTGCATATGGTCGATGACGCGCGCGATATCACGGTAAAGTGCCACTTCGCTGGTCACCGCCTGGTTGCCGGCGCCGTCGCCGGTCCCGGCCGTCCGCTCGGCCAGACGGGGTAATCTGATCATCGTCCCAAATCCTTCTTCGCCGGCCTTCATTCGCGACCCCTTCTGGTCCTGCATTCTTGACCTCATTCTTGCGGTCCAGCCGGCGGCACATCCCGACACGAGGCTACCTTAACCCGGAACCGGGTTTCTGCAAGGATATCTGATGTTCAGAGAGACACCCCGCATCCGGGATATTCCGAAAGGATAATGGCCGGGATGGGACCATCCTTTGCCGCAGCCATGGCGGGTGGGCGGATCAGATATCGGCGCCCACATCCAGGTAATCGGCGAACACATGGTCCATGACGCGGGCCGGGTTGGCGCAGCCGGCTTCGCCCACCACCTTGGCCGGAACGCCGGCGACGGTGACGCAGGGCGGCACATCACGCAGGACAACGGAGCCGGCAGCGATGCGCGCGCAATCCCCGATGCGGATATTGCCCAGCACCTTGGCATTGGCCCCCAGCAGCACGCCGGACCCGATCTTGGGATGGCGGTCGCCATGTTCCTTGCCATTGCCGCCCAGATTGACCCCGTGCAGCATGGAGACATTATCGCCGACCACGGCCGTCTCCCCCACCACCACGCCGGTGGCATGGTCGATCATGACCCCGCGCCCGAAGCGGGCGGCGGGGTGGATATCGACCCCGAAGACCACCGAAGACCGGCTCTGCAGGTAATAGGCGATGTCGCGGCGGCCCTGCTGCCACAGGCGATGGGCCATGCGATGGGTTTCCAGCGCCTGGAAGCCCTTGAAATACAGGACCGGTTCAATATGCCGGCTGCAAGCCGGATCGCGATCAAGCACGGCGGCGATATCGGCGCGGAAGACCTGCCCCAGTTCCGGTTCCGCATCCAGGGCGGCGGTGAAAGCCTGGACCAGCAATTCGCCCGGCATGTCGGTATGGGCCAGACGGGTGGCGATCCGGTGGATCACCGCCAGTTCCAGGGATGGCTGGTTCAGGATGGCGCCATAAAACAGGCTGGCCATCAAAGGCTCATCGGCCACGGCCCGGCTCGCCTCTTCCCGCAAGGAGGCCCAGATCGGATCGACATGCGGCACCGGTGTCGGGCTGTAGGTCGCGCGGATGGACATGCGTAAATGGCCTCGGGTCGGGGGCAGCGGTATTAAGGGGCTATTTGATCATCGTCGCGCCCGCGTGCAAGCGCTATTGCCCCGGATGCTGCACATGGGTGCCATGGGCGTGGATGGCGGAACGCATCGCTCGACCATTCCGCGCGGCTTCGGCATGATCGCGGTAACCGACGGGCGGATAAAGGGAATGGGGACATGAGCGGGGAAAGCGTGACGGAAAATGGCTGCCCGGTGGAGCCGGTGGTGCGGACCATTGCCATGCCGGCGGATACCAATCCGTCAGGCGATATTTTCGGCGGCTGGCTGATGGCGCAGATGGACTTGGCCGCCGGCAATGCCGCCGCCCGGCGCGCCCAGGGCCGCTGCGCCACCATCGCCGTGGATGGCATGGTGTTCCACCGTCCCGTGCTGGTGGGGGATGAGGTCAGCCTTTATGCCGACATCATCCAGGTTGGCCGCACCTCCATGAAAATCCATGTCGATGCCTGGCGCCGCGCCCGCCATGGGGAGCAGCGCTTCAAGGTGACGGAAGCCCTGTTCACCTTTGTCGCCATTGATGAGAATGGCCGCCCCCGCCCGGTGCCGCCGGCGGAGGGCTGATCAGGGCGCCGGTGCCGCCGCCTTCTCCCCCCGCAGCCACGCCAGGGAGCGGCGGAGATGGTCGGCGGCCTGGGCGCTTTCATCCTCCAGCACCAGCCATTCCACCTGCCCGGCAGCGGCCAGCAGGGTCGGCCAGTCGATGGAGCCTTCGCCCACGGGCATGAAATCGCCCTTGTCCGCCTGCCCATTTTCGCTGCGGGCCGCACCGGCGCGCAGGTCCTTCAGGTGCAGCATGCGGATACGGTCAGGGTAGCGCTGGAGCAGGGCCACCGGGTCGGCGCCAGCCTTGGCCACCCAGAAGGCATCCATCTCCACACTCACGCAGGCCGGATCGGTTCCGGCCATCAGCCGGTCGAACAGGGTGCCGTCCGGGCCTTGGGCCAGTTCATACCCATGGATATGGTACATCAGCCCCAGCCCGGCCTCCCGCAGGGCGGGACAGGCGGCATTGTAAAGGGCGGCCACCCGGTCAATATCGGCGGCATCCGGGGCCGATTTCCCTGCCGGGCGTATCCAGGCGACCCCGATATAGCCAACGCCCAGGGTCTTTGCCCGCTCGATGGTGGCCGGCAGGGCGGTCAGTTCCAGATCGCTCAGGGCGATATGCGTCCCGATGGCGGTCAGTCCCGCTTCATCCAGCGCCTTGCGCAGATCGGTGGCAGACCGGTTGGGTAGGGGATAAAGCTCCACCCGGTTGAGCCCCATGCCCTTGATGGTTGCCAGCGTGGCCGGCAGGTCGCGGGTCACCCCTTGGTGCAGGCTGTAAAGCTGGACGGCCAGCTTTTCCTCGGCTACCGGGCGGGCGGCGTGGGCCGCCAGCGGAGAGAGGGCCGAGAGCAGCAGGGCGATAAGCGACAGACGCAGCGACATTCCCATTCTCCCGTTCACTGCGCGACGATCCGCGGCAGGCTGCGGATCGGGGACAGCGTGATATTGCGGAAATAGGTGTCCGCCCCTTCTGATTGAAGCTGGATATGCCCCTGCGTCAAGGGTTGTGGCTTGCCATCCGGGCCATCGGCGCGGGTCAGGTTCCAGACCTCCATCACCGGCACGCCGTTGACGACATGGATCGCCCGGTCACCCAGCACATAGAGATCCAGCACATTCCATTCCCCCACCGGCTTTTCCGCGTCCGTGGCGGCTTCCACATTCCAGGCCGGCTGTTCCACGCTCACTTCCCGCCCCTGGGGCATGAAGCGGCGCATGGGATAGATGATGGTGGGGTCATAACCGGCCTTGGTCTTGATCCCGACATGGGTGCCCACCGGCACCACCATGCCGACCGACCCCAGCATGATCTCGAACTCCACCGCCGCCATCCAGCTTCCGAACACGGCGCCGGGCGCACCGTGGGAATGGTAGAGCAGGCCGTTATTATGCGGCAGGTTCGCGCGCGGCGGGTGCCGGTTGCGGCCCCATTTATATTCCAGCCGCAGATGGTAATCGCCATAGGTGCCCTGGTGGACGATGCCGCCCCAGGTGGTGCCGGTGATGAAAAGGGCCGGGGCCCCATCCTCCGTCACGACGGAGAAAACGCCGAACCGGTCCTGGTTCAGCCCATAGGTGGGGGCATCGGTTTTCTTGAAGGTCAGCGCCGGATCTTCATAGCCCAGCCATGTATCCCAGCCCGCCAGATCGCGGCCATTGAACAGGCTGACCGCCGGTCCCGCCGGGGCTGGAATATCGGTGAGGGTGAGTTTCGGGGCCACGAAAGGCGGATCGCCCTTGATGGCGGCGGCCTGTGCCGCATCCATCGGTTCCGTCTGGGCCAGGGCAGCCGGGCTGGCCATAAGGCAAGCCAGGGCCAGGGTTGCGAGCATCCGTCCCATCATTCCATTCCTCCCGCCGCGGCGTTGAATTTGACAACGCTGTCATTGCTTAGGGAGTTTTGTACCCTATCGGGGCGATGGGTGCAAACAGGTTGGCCTATCGGTTATCATCAAGCCGACCCTCACGCGCCGGGCCGCCGTCCGGCGCGTGAGGGAAAGCAAAACCTTCCTTGATCGGTAACGATCAAGGAAGGTTAGGTTCACACCCAGTCCAGCGCCTGTTCCGCGAAAGCCCAGAACAAGGCCATCTGGCCATATTGGTCGGAGAGGCCCGCCGCGCTCTGGTGGCCGGCGGCCATGTTGATGCGGAACAGGATGGGTGCTTTGCCGGTCGTATGTTCGCGCAGGGCCGCCACCCATTTCGCCGCTTCCCAGTAAGAGACGCGGTCATCGCGAATGCCGGCGGTGGCCAGGGTCGGCGGATAGGCCTGGGCCGTCACATTCTCATAAGGCGAGATGGAGAGGATGTAATCATAGGCCTCCGGATCGGCCAGCGGGTCACCCCAGTCGGGCCGGAAGGCCGGCACCAGCGGATGATCGGCATCGCTCATCGTGTTCAACATATCGACAAACGGCACCTGGGCGATGATCCCGCCCCACAGATCGGGGCGCAGATTGGCGATGCCGCCCATCAGTAGCCCGCCTGCCGACAGGCCATAGGCCACAACGCGCTGCCGCCTTGTATAGCCCTTGGCGATCAGATGCTCGGCGGCGGCGATGAAGTCGGTATAGCTGTTCTTCTTCTGGAAGCGGCGCCCTTCCAGGAACCAGTTGCGCCCCCGTTCCGACCCGCCCCGGATATGGGCGATGGCATAGACCCAGCCCTGGTCCACCAGCGCCAGGGCGGGGATGGAGAATTCCGCTTCCGAGGAGATGCCATAGGCACCGTAGGAATAGATCAGCAGCGGGTTGGACCCGTCGAGCTTTGTCCCCTTGCGCATCAGCACGGTGACCGGCACCAGCGCGCCATCGGGGGCCGGGGCATCCAGGCGGACGATTTCGTACTTGTCGGGGGAGAAGCCGGGCCCCGCACTTTCCGCCTGCAGCACGCGGCGCTGGCCGCTGGCCATATCCTGCTCCAGCCATTGGCGGGGCTGGCGCGGGGACTGGTAGATCAGGCGCAGCAGGCTGCCATCATGTTCCTGCAGCTTTTCCAGCGACAGGGCATAGGCCGGCTCATCGAACCCGATGGTGCTGTCCTTGCCGGCCCGGTCGGTCACGGTGACGATGGGTTTGGCATCCACCCGCTCCAGCCGCACGAAATGGTCGCGGAAGGCGCGGATTTCCATGATATGGCGGCCGGGCTGGTGGGCGACCCATTCCCGCCAATGGGCGCGGCCCGGCTGGCCAGGGCTGGCCCGCATCAGCTTGCCATCCACGGCGCCATCGGCATCGGTCAGGATGATCAGGTCACCATCCCAATCTTCTACCCGGTAATGCAGGCCGGGCTGGCGCGGCTCCATCAAGATGGGCTCGGCGGTCGGTTCCTTCGCCGGGATCAGACGCACCTCATCCACATCCGGGCCCAGAATATGGATGAAGGCATAGCGGTTGGATGCGGTGCGCCCCACGGACATGAACAAGGCCGGGTCTTTTTCCGCATAGACCAGCACATCCGCACCCCCCGTCACAGGGCGGCGATAGACGCGGGTCGGGCGGCTGAGCGGGTCGCGCCAGATCCAGAACACAAAGCGGGAGCAGGGGGAGAAGATCACCCCGTTATAGCCATAGGCATCGGCATTGGGCGTGGTGGTGATGCCGCCCGTTTCCAGGTTGCGCACGCAGATGCGGTGACGGTCGCCCCCTTCCAGATCCTCCGCCCACAGGTAGAACCGATGATCGGGGCTGTGGGTCGCTTCCGCCAGCCGGTAATAGGCATGGCCGCGCGCGCGCTCCTGCTCATCCAGCAGAATCTGTTCCGCCCCGCCACCCCGGGGGCGGCGGGCATGGACGGGATGATCCTCCCCCGGCCGGACATAGGTGTAATATTCCCAATCCCCATCCGGCACGGCCAGGGGGGCGGCACCGGTGCCGGTCAGGGCCATCATCTGGCGGGCATAGAAATCCTGTCGCGCCTGGGTGGGGGCCAGCAGCGCATCGGCATAGGCGTTTTCCGCATCCAGATGGGCGCGGATTTCCGGGTTCAGCAGGCTGGTATCACGGGATACCTGTGCCCAGTTGGCATCACGCAGCCAGGCGTAATTGTCGATGCGGGTGCGGCCCAACTGCACAATGCGCTTGGGCCGTTTGATGGGACGCGGCGGCGTGGGGCCGATGGCGGCCTTGGGTGTGGTGCCGCAGCCGGCCAGGGCCAGCAGGGAGGTTGCCATCGCCGTTTGCAGGAAAAATCGCCGCCGCATGGAAATCCCTTATGATCCGGGGCCGTCCATCCGCGGGAACGGCCAAAGCCAAAATGAAAATGGCGCGGGACCGAAACCCCGCGCCATTTCTCATACCAGAACTTACATCGACCAGCCGAAGGTCACACCGAAGGTGCGCGGCCGGACCAGGCCCTGGTTATAACCACCGCTGTCGGAGATGGCGGTCAGGGTCACGCCCCGCTCGTCGGTGATGTTGTTGGCGAACACGCTGACATGCGTGGTGCCCAGGCTGGCGCCCAGGCGGGCGTCGAAGATGTTGTAGCCACCCTGCTTGTTCGGGGTTGCCCCCGGCACGGCGGAGTTCATGTCGCTGATACCCTTGGACAGATAGCGGTGCGACAGGGTCAGGGTCGGCTCATAATTGGCTTCGAACTGGTAGAAGACCGTGTTGGAAATCGACCAGTCGGCAGAGCCGGCCAATTGCGAGCCCTTCGGCGCCGTGCCGTACCACAGGATGAACAGGTCTTCCTTCAGGCGGGCTTCCATGTAGGTGATGGAGGTCTGCAGGTCCAGATTGTCGGTGGCGTGCCAGGAACCGGTGAATTCCAGACCCTTGATATCCGCCGCACCGCCGTTGGAAGCGTAGTTGAAATTATCCGGCGTCTGGACGCGGAGCTGGATATCCGTCCAGTCGATATAGAAGGCTGTCAGGTCAAGCTGCAGCGCCCCGTCCAGATGCGTGGTCCGAACACCCAGCTCATAGTTCTTCAAAGAGTCGCTCTTGGAACCGCTGGGGATGGGGAAGGTGGACAGGCCCTGGGTATTCGGCGTGCCGAAACGGAAGCCTTCCGAATACAGACCATAAACCATGAAATCACGCGATGGCGTGTAGGTCAGCGACGCCTTCGGCGTGAAGCCATCTTCCTTCGTCGTCGTCACGGCCGGGGCGGCCGGGGTCGGGTAGGCGGAGAAGCCCGAGGAGGTCGCCGTTTCGGTGACCTTGGTCTCGAACAGGCGACCGCCGACCGTCAGCTTCCATTCCGGGGTGAAATTGTAGCTGGCTTCACCGAACAGGGCCGATTCCTCGCCATCCAGGTCGGTATAGAAGGCGTTGAAGATGCGGCCATCGGGGGCGATGATAGCGCCCTTGCCCGGGCCATAGAGCGGCGAGGCGTCGAACGCGGCCTGCACGCCGCTGGTGGCACCCAACCCTTCATACAGGTTCTTGTCGGTCTTGAAATACATGCCGCCGACCAGCCATTTCAGCGGGCCATCGCCGTTGGAGGCCAGGCGCAGTTCCGCGCTCTTGCCCTTGCTGTCACCGCCGCTGCCGATATAGAGCGGGCTGGTCAGGTTCAGGCCCAGATCGGCGTTATAGGCATCGCGATAGGATGTGAAGTCGAAGATGAAATCCTGGCTTTTCTTCTGGTAGGCGCCAAGTGCCGTCAGCGTGGCGAAGCCCAGATCCCGGTCCACGCGCAGGGAGTGGATTTCAACATCGGTCTTGTTCGGCTCCGCCAAGGGGGTGCGGCGCTTCAGCTCGCCCACGGTCGGGTTCTGATAGGGCGCGTCATCAACATCGGTCTGCTGATACAGGCTCAGCCAGGACACTTCCGTCAGATCGTCCGGGGTCCAGACCACGGACAGGCGGCCGCCACCGATGGCGGCATCGTTGGAGCCTTCGCGGTTGATGCCCAGATTGTCGATGAAGCCCTGGTCGCGGCGGAAGGAGCCGACGGCGCGCACGGCCAGCTTATCTTCGACCACGGGCACGTTCAGCATGCCCTTCATCGTGTAGCCGACATCGGCATTCTTGGTCTTGGACAGGGTGGTTTCCACCGCCATGTCCAGGGCAGAACTGTCAGCCTTGTTGGCGATATAATTGATGGCGCCACCCATGGAGGCGGACCCGAAGAGGGAGCCCTGCGGACCGCGCAGCACTTCCACCCGGCTGACATCGAACGCGTCGACATCGGGGATCACGATGGTCCAGCCCGGCTCGGTCAGCGGCACTTCGTTGATGTAATAGCCGGTCGTGCCCTGGCCCTGCACATTGCCGGAATTGGTGGCCACGCCACGGATCACGACATGGGAGGTGCCGGGACGATAGTCGTTGAAGACCACGCCGGGCGTGCGCTGGATATAGTCGGCGAAGCTCTGGGCGCCGATGGCTTCCAGTTGCGCGCCGGTGACGGCACTGATGCCGCCCGACACATCGCGCACACTTTCCTGGCGCTTGGTCGCGGTAACGATGATCTCTTCCAGGATCAGGCTGCCGCCTGCGTCCTGGGCGAAGGCCGGACCGGCCATCATGCTGCCGGCCACGCCGGCGAAAAGAAGGGCGCGAAGCGCCTTTGAGCTGCTCATGGGTAGGCCCCCTGTCATTCTGCTTTCGGGCCGTGGACCGGCCACTCACAGCGTTTAGCCTAGGCTCTCCCTTCCGGCCCGGCGCGTCCTTGGGGGTCATTTATTAACGCGATCGGGCCAAGGACAGAAAGAAAAGAGCGCAAGCGTGACGGTATTGATTGCATAAAATATCGTCCAGCAATCTTCGGGGTTGTTTATCCGTATATCGCCCCGGTATTTAACCAAGATTCCGCGACAAGACTTGGCCCGGATACGATGGTTGGTCTTTCCAGGGGGCTTCCCTTCACGGGGTATGTTGCACCGGCAGGCACAGCATGGCCCGCAGACCACCTTCTTCTCGGCGGTGCAGCGTAATATTCCCACCATGGGCATGTGCCAGCGAGCGGGCGATGGACAGGCCCAGTCCCGCCCCGCCTGTGCGCCGGTTGCGTGACTTCTCCAACCGGACAAACGGCTCGAAAACCCGCTCCCGCTCTTCTTCAGGAATGCCGGGGCCGTCATCATCCACGGTCACGCAGACCATTCCTTCTTCCCGCGTCACTGCCACGCGCGCCACCCCGCCATAGGCGACAGCATTTTCCACCAGATTGCGGATGATACGGCGCAGCGCCACAGGCCGGCAGATGATGGGGGTTTTGGGCGCAGGCGCGCAGGTGACCGGTTGGCCCGATTCCGCCAGATCGGTGCAGACACTATCAACCAGGGAGGCGAGATCGGCGGCGCGCGGCTCCTCCGACGCTTCCTCCCGTGCCAGGGCCAGCATGGTTTCCGCCGTCTGCCGCAATTCATCCAGCGTATCCAGCATGCGGGCCCGGGTTTCCTCGTCATCCAGCATCTCCACCCGCAGACGCAGATTGGTCAGCGGGGTGCGCAGATCATGGCTGACAGCGGCCAGCATGCGGGTACGGTCGGTCACAAAGCGGCGCAACCGCGCGCCCATGGCGTTGAAGGCGGCGGCGGTGCGCCGCACCTCCTGCGGGCCGTCACACTCGTTCAGGGCTTCGACATTCTCGCCCCGGCCCAGCCGTTCCGCGGCCCCAGCCAGCGCGCGTAAAGGGCGGGCGATCCGGCGGGAGATGAAGAAGGCGACCAGGGAGACGACCAGGACCGAAATCAGGGTGGAGATCAGCAGCGCCCGCCAATAGCCGGGCGGGTTGATTGCCTGATAGGTTGCTGCGTTCAGCCAGACACCGGGTGACAGTTCCACAGAGACCTTCATGGCCACGGCGGCCACATCCTCCGGCCCGTCCCCCGCCTCCCCTTTACGCAGCATCTTCACCCGCACATCCCGCGCCACCGGGCCGATCAGGTCTTGAAGGCGCTGGGCGGCGGCAATGGATTCCGGCGTCATCATCCACGGCTCAATCCGCGTCTCCGTGCCGATCCCGAAGCGGAATTCCCGGCTATTGGCGGCTTCCAGCACCATCTCCCGCGTATCGGGTGCCGCCGTGATCAGCCGGACCGTGGCGGCAATCCGGGCCATGGTGTCATTGACATGCATCTGCTGGACGGCGAAGGCCCGATCCTCCATCAGCACGTACCAGCTTCCCAACTTGCCGCCGCACACGGCAACGGCCAGCAGCACGACCATCTGCATGAACAGGGTGCGGGGGAATAACCGGTCCAGAAGCCGAAACGCCTTCATGATGCGCTCCTGACATCGGCGGCGAAGCAATAGCCCCCACCCCAGACAGTTTTGATCAGGGTCGGGTTGCGGGGATCGGCCTCCACCTTGCGGCGCAGGCGGCTGACCTGATTATCGACCGACCGGTCGAAATTTTCGGCCCCGCGCCCCTTGGTCAAATCCATCAACTGGTCGCGGCTCAACACCATCTTGGGATGGCGGGCGAAGGCTTCCAGCAGCAGGAATTCGGACGTGGAGAGCGAGACGGCGACCCCATCCGGTCCGCTCAATTCCCGCCGGCCCAGATCCAGCATCCATCCGCTGAAATAAAGGCTTTCACCCGGTTCCTGTCGCCGCCGGGCCACGGTCACGGGCAGGGATTGGGCCCGGCGCAGCACCGCGCGGATACGGGCCAGCAGTTCCCGCGGCTCGAAAGGCTTCGTGACATAATCATCGGCCCCCATCTCCAGCCCCAGGATACGGTCCGTCGCTTCATCCACCGCGGTCAGCAGGATGATGGGCAAGTCGGAATTTTCCCGCAGGTGCCGGCACAGGCTCAGCCCATCCTCCCCCGGCATCATGATGTCCAGCAGCACCAGATCGGGGGAGGATGTGCGCAAGGCCCGCCGGGCCGCGGCGGCATCTTCCGCCGTCGTTACCTGAATGCCATGGCGGCGCAGGTAGCGCCCCAGCATCTCGCGGATTTCCTCATGGTCATCGACCAGCAGGATATGGGCATCGATTTCGGTCGGCATGGGCGGAGAGTGGCACGCCCCCGGCCCCTGTCGAGACGCTAATTGTACCAAAGTGCGTCAATCGCCGGCCCTTGTGAAAAACCGACATGCGAAAGGGCCATTCCCGACAAAGCCTTGCGACAAACGCCCGCCATAAAGGGCCATCGGTGCTGCGTTGCACACCGACGGTCCGGCCGGGGCTCCCTCCCCCCCTTTACCCTGGGGCTCTGGCCGGACCCCGATCTCCTGCCCGCAAAGGGCGGTCGGACCTTTCATCCACTATTGTCGCGGCCGCTATCCGTTGATCGGATCGGCCGCCCTGTGATCAGGAACGCCCGATGTGGATCGTCGCCTATGCGCTTCGTCGTCCATACACGATTGCGGTGATGGCCATTCTGGCCCTGTTGCTGGGATTGGGAGCCGCGCGGCGGATGCCGACGGATATCCTGCCCGGCATCGATATCCCCGCCATCACCGTTGTCTGGACCTATCAGGGGCTGAACCCGCAGGAAATGGCGGCCAAGGTCACCTCCTTCAGTGAAATCTCCATCCTGAACAATGTCGATAATGTCCGGTCCGTCGCGTCGGAAACGTCGAACGGTGTGGGCATCGTCAAGGTGGAATTCCAGCCGGAGGTGGAGATTGATCTGGCCCTGGCCCAGGTGACCGGCGTGTCGCAGACCATTCTGCGCCGCATGCCGGCGGGTATGACGCCGCCGCTGGTGGTGCGCAGCCAGACCGGCAGTGTGCCGATCATCCAGTTGGCCCTGTCATCTGACAGCATGACGGAAAGCCAGCTTTATGATTATGCCCGGCTGGCCCTGCGCGGCCAGATCCAATCCATCCCCGGCGTGCGGCTGACCCTGCCCTATGGCGGCACGGCCCGCCAGATCATGGTTGATCTGGACCCGGACCGGATGCGTTCCTATGGCTTGACCCCGGCGGATGTGTCGCGCGCCGTCGCGGCGCAGAACCTGACCCTGCCATCGGGTACATTGCGGGAGGATGGGCGCGAAGCCTATGTCAGCCTGAATGGCGGCCCGGAGACGGTGGAGTCTTTCAACAACCTGCCGCTGCGCGCGGTGGATGGGCGGGTGCTGTTCCTGCGTGATGTCGCCAATGTCCGCGATGGCGGCGCCCCGCAGACCAATGTCGCCCGTGTCGATGGCGCGGCGGGCGTCACCGTGTCCCTGATGAAGCTGGGCGATGCCTCCACGGTGGAGATCGTTGACCAGTTGCTGGCCAAGCTGCCGGAGATGCGGGCCGCAGCCCCGGAAGGGATGCGGATCGAGCCGATCTTCGACCAGTCCCTGTTCGTCCGGGCCGCTGTGGATGCGGTGCTGCATGAAGGGGCGCTGGTGGCGGCATTGGTCGGTGTGCTGGTGCTGGTTTTCCTGGGCAGTGCCCGCAGTACCGCCATCGTGCTGACCTCCATCCCGCTGTCGATCATGGTGGCGGTGGCCGGGCTGAACGCGCTGGGCCATACGTTGAACCTGATGACGCTGGGCGGGCTGATGCTGGCCATCGGTATCCTGGTCGATAATGCGATGGTGGAGATTGAGAACACCAACCGCAACATCGCCATGGGCAAGAGCGTGCGTCAGGCCGTGCTGGACAGCGCGCAGCAGGTGGTGTTCCCGGAATTCGTCTCCACCTTATGCATCTGTATCGTTTTCGTGCCGGTATTCATGATGACGGGCATCTCCGCCTATGTGTTCCGGCCGCTGGCCCTGGCGGTTGTTATCTCCATGGCGGCATCCTTCATTCTGTCGCGCACCCTGGTGCCGACGCTGGCCTTCCTGCTGTTGCCGGCGGAAGTGGCGGCCCGTGCCGCCGGCCGGGGCGGCTGGCTGGAGGCGATGCATCATCGGGTGGAACACGGGCTGGACAAGGTGCGCGACGGGCAGGTGGCCCGCGTGGCCTGGGCCGCCCGGCACCGGGTGGTGGTCCTGGGGCTGGCGCTGGTTATTGTGGCAGGCGGCCTGGGGGTTGGCGCCCAACTGGGGCGCGACTTCTTCCCCACCGTGGATGCGGGCACCCTGCGCCTGCATCTGCGTGCCCCCGCCGGCACGCGGGTGGAGGAGGCGGCCAGCCTGTTCGCTGATATCCAACGCGACATCCGCACCATCATCCCGGCAGCGGAGCTGGGGGTGGTGGTGGAGAATATCGGCACCTCCGACCCGGTGAACCTGGCCTGGGTCGATAGTTTCACCGTCACGCCGGGGGAGGGGGAGATGCTGATCCAGCTTAATCCCGGCCATGGCCCCACGCCCGGCTATGAACAGGCGATCCGCGCCATGCTGGCCGACCGGTTCCCCCAGGTGACGGCCCTGTTCCGCCCGGCCGATATTGTCGGCCAGACGCTGAATGGCAGTGCGGCGGCGGCCATTGATGTCCGCATTGCCGGTCGCGACGTGGCTGGCAATCTGGCCTTCGTCCGCCAGTTGGCGGAACGGGTGCGGCGGGAAGTGCCAGGGGCGGCGGATGTCACCCTGCGTCAGATCACCGACTGGCCCGATGTGCGTGTCACTGTGGACCGGGTGCGGGCGGCACAGTTGGGCGTGACGATGCAGGATGTCGCCAATGCGCTGCTGATCTCCCTGTCCGGCAGCGGCACCGTGACGCCAATCTATTGGGCCGATGCCGGCACCAGTTACATTGTCGCCGTGCAGGTGCCGCCGGACCGGATTGGCCGGGCCGAGGATGTGTTGAACACACCGGTGCGCGCGGCAGGGGCTGCGGGGGGGCAGGTTTTGCTGCGCAACCTCGCCACGATCACGGAGCAGAAGACTTCCGCTTCCGTCAGCCGCGCCACCATGATGCCGCTGGTCAATCTGCTGGTCGGGGTGGCGCCGGGCCATGATCTGGCCGGTGTGATTGCCGGGGTGGAAGGATTGGTGGCGGAGATGCGGGGCACGCTGAAGCCCGGCAACACTGTCACTTTGCAGGGCCAAGCCGCCGCCATGCAGGCCGCCTATGCCGATCTGGCTGGTGGGCTGGCCGTGGCCCTGCTGCTGGTCTATCTGGTGATGGTGGTGAATTTCCAGAGCTGGGCCCTGCCGCTGGCCAGCATGGGCGCCTTCCCGCTGGCCGTGGCTGGTGCGGCGCTGGGGCTGGCCGTGACCGGCACCACCATTTCCGTGCCCGCCCTGATGGGACTGATCATGGTGGTCGGCGTGTCCACGGCCAATTCCGTGCTGGTGGTCAGCTTTGCCCGCGACCGGCTGGAACAGGGGGCGGGGGTGATGGAAGCCGCCCTTGATGCCATCCGCGCCCGTATCCGCCCGGTGCTGATGACCGCCACCGCCATGCTGGTCGGCATGCTGCCCATGGCTGTGGCGATGGGGGAGGGCGGTGAGCAGAATGCGCCCCTGGCCCGGGCCGTGATCGGCGGCTTGCTGCTGGCGACGCCGGCCACGCTGACCCTGGTTCCCATCCTTTTCACCCTGCTGGCCCGGCGCTATGCCAGTGCCCTGGCCACCGGTGCCCGGTCGATACCGGCCCCGGTCCCGGCTGAATGAACAGGAGCTTGTTTCCAAGGATGTCGATGATGCGCAAAAGGAACATTGCCCTGCTGCTGGGGGGCATGGCCGGTATGGCGCTTGCCGCTGCCATCTGGCAATCACCCCTGGTCACCGCCCAGCCTGCCCCGGCGGCTGCCCTGGCCCCGAAGCCGCGCGTGGCCAAGCCGGTGCGACCGGCGGAGGCCGCCACCATCCGCCTGCCGATCAGTGTGGCGCCGGAGGAGGAAGCCGCCATCCATGCCCGTCTGGCCGGCTTTGTCGGTGAACGCCGGGCAGAGATCGGTGACCGGGTCAAGGCCGGGCAGGTGCTGGCCTTGATCGAGGCACCGGAACAGGTGCGGGAACAGCAGCGGCTGCGGGCGGCCCTGGCGGAGGCGGAAGCCCAGGTGCGGCTGGCCGCTGCCAATCTGCGCCGGACGGAGCCGCTGGTGACCCAGGGCCATGTCAGCCGTGCCATACTGGACCAGCGTCAGGCGGAGGCCGCCAGCGCCGAGGCCAGCCGCGATGCCGTGGCGGCCGATCTGGCCCGTATCCAGGAGCAGTTGGCCTTCCGGGAGGTTCGCGCCCCGTTTGACGGGGTTGTGGTGGAGCGGCTGGTGGAACGGGGCGATCTGGTGGCCGGCGACCAGCCGGGCAGCGGCGCGCCGCTGTTTCGCATTGCCCGGGTGGACCGGCTGCGCGTGGTGATCGACGCGCCGCAAAGCACGGTGCGGTCCCTGGTACCGGGGGCGGTGGTCAAGGTGGGGTTCCCGGAATTTCCCAGCCAATCCTTTGACGCCAAGGTCGCCCGCACGGCCGGCCTGATCGACCGCACGACCGGTACCATGCGGGTGGAAGCGGAGATGGATAACCCCGATGCCGCCATTCCCGCCGGCATGGCCGGCACGCTGGAACTGACCGACAGCACATCACGCCCGCTGCGCATTTCCCTGGCCGCCCTGGTGACGCGGGAAGGCCAGCCCCATGTCGCCGCGCTCCGCGACGGCCATGTCCATTTTCTGCCCGTATCGCTGGGGCGCAATCTCGGCCCCCAGGTCGAGGTGCTGTCTGGCCTGGATGGGAATGAAGAGCTGATGCTGAACCCGAACAGCCTGTTGACCGATGGAGGACCCAGTTCGTGACTGTTGTTGAAAGCGTGAACCGCCCCTCCCGCCGGCCGCCAACCCTGGCGGCCAGGGATATCTGGACAGATCCGCTCCCGGCCGCCGGTGCCCGGCAGGCCCATATCCGTGACGGTATCGTGCGCTGTGTTGCCGAGGGGCGCCTGCGGCCGGGTGCGCGGCTGCCCTCTTCCCGGGATGCGGCAACATGGCTGGGCGTCAGCCGTCTGACCGTGGTCATGGCGTATGAACAGCTTGCCATGACCGGGCTGCTGGTTTTCCGCCGGGGCGCCGGCAGTTATGTTGCTAAAAATGCCGGCCGGATGGAGAGGGAGAATGATTATAAATTCCAAAATGTGGGATGATATTTCCTATATTGGAATTTAATTATCATACAAGCGTCGCTATAATTCCCACCTGGAGGGGGGTGACCCACCCTTCGATAAAAGAACCCAGGGAGTGGAAATGAACAAGCTCGTCCCCGTCGCCCGTGTGGTGGCAGTTGCCATGGGGTTGGCGACAGCCGCCATTGCCCTGCAGGCCCAGGCCGCGACCCCACCGCGCCAGATGGAGAAGCTGGACCGCGGTACGGTTGCGGTGCCCGCGGCGGAGGGGGTGCTGGTAAGCTGGCGTCTGCTGGGCACCGATCCGGCGGACATCGCCTTCAACCTTTATCGCGATGGCCGCAAGCTGAATGGAAAGCCGCTGACGGGGGCAACCAGCTTCCTCGACAAGCGCGCGAATGGCACGGGTGATTATACCCTGGCTATCGTACAAGGCGGGACCGAAAAGCCCGTGCCCGGCAAGGCGCTGATGTTGAAGGACGGCTATCTCACAGTGCCGTTGCAGCAACCGCCCGGCGGCACCACGCCTGCGGGTGAGGCCTATACCTACAATGCCAATGATGCCAGCGTCGGTGATCTGGATGGCGACGGCCAGTATGAGATTATCCTGAAATGGGACCCGTCCAACTCCAAGGATAATGCCTTTCCAGGCTATACGGGGCCGGTGATCCTGGATGCCTATCGCCTGACGGGGGAGCATCTGTGGCGCATCAATCTTGGCCCCAATATCCGGGCCGGCGCCCATTATACCCAGTTCCTGGTTTATGATTTCGATGGCGACGGCAAGGCGGAACTGGCGGTGCGGACCAGTGACGGCACTGTCGATGGCACCGGCACCGTGATCGGTGACGCCAAGACCGATTGGCGCGGCGATGGCGGGGAGGTGCCCCAGGCCGACCGGACGGGCGCGATGACCAAGCCGGATGGGCGCAAGGTGGCGCCGATGCAGGGGCGTATCGTCAAGGGGCCGGAATATCTGACGGTTTTTGAAGGCGCGACCGGCAAGGCGCTGGCCACCCAGCCCTATCTTCCCGGTCGTGATGATGCAACCGATGCCCCCACGCCGGAACGGATGACCGAGGTGTGGGGTGATGGCTATGCCAACCGGTCCGACCGGTTCCTGGCCGGGGTTGCCTATCTGGATGGCGAACGGCCCAGTATCGTCATGGCCCGGGGTTACTATACCCGCAGCACGCTGGCGGCCTGGGACTGGCGGGACGGCAAGCTGACCCAGCGCTGGCTGTTTGACAGTGCGGCCCCCGGCAATCAGGAATTTGCCGGCCAGGGCAATCACCAGCTCTCCGTTGCCGATGTGGATGGCGATGGCAGGGATGAGATCATCTATGGCTCTATGGCCGTCGATGATGATGGCAAGGGCCTCTGGTCGGCGCGGCTGGGCCATGGCGATGCGCTGCATGTCTCCGACCTGGACCCGTTGCGGCCGGGGCTGGAGCGGTTTGGCGTGCATGAGGAAGTCCGCCATAATGGCGGTATCGGGGCCGCGATGCTGGACGCTGCCACGGGCAAAATCCTGTGGACCACGCCGGCGGAAAAGGATACCGGGCGTGGCCTGGCCGCCGATATCGATCCGCGCTCGCCGGGGGCGGAGGTATGGGGCAGCAATTCCCCCAATCTCTATAGTGCCCGTGGCGATGTGATCGCCGCCAGCCGGCCGCGCCAGACCAATTTCGCCATCTGGTGGGATGGCGATCTGCTGCGGGAGTTGCTGGACCGGGAAGAGATCAGCAAATGGGACTGGCAGGAAGGCAAGACAGTCACCCTGTTGGCGCCGGAAGGCGTGAGTTCCAACAACGGAACCAAGGCCAATCCGGCTTTGTCAGCGGATATCCTGGGCGACTGGCGGGAAGAGGTGATCTGGCGGACCAAGGATAATCAGGCCCTGCGTATCTATGTATCGCCCTGGCCGACTGATTACCGCTTCGTCACCCTGATGCATGATCCCGTCTACCGGCTGGGGATCGCCTGGCAGAATGTGGCGTACAACCAGCCACCCCATACCAGCTATTATCTGGGTGTCGGGATGGCGCCGCCGCCCAAGGTGAATATCCGCACGCCGTAAAAATCCGGCGGCTTGTACCGGAAAAGGCGGCACCTGCGGGCGCCGCCTTTTTCATGTTCCTTTTCACGTGCCCATACGACAAGGGCGGCACCCTTTCGGATGCCGCCCTGCCTTTTACCCTTGTCTTCCCCAGGCCGTTACCGGCCTGGGGTCGCCATTGGATCAGTACTTATAGGAAGCGCCGACATAGTAGCGCTTGCCGGAGTAAGCCAGTTCGCCCAGGCGGATATCGTCGCCCGAGGTGGTGCGCTCTGCTTCGCCGGTCAGGTTCTTGCCTTCCACGAAGAAGGACAGGCCCGAATTCGGCACGCGGTAGGTGGCCTTGGCATCCAGGTAGCCGGTGCCGTCGCGGAAGACCGGGTTGCCCGACCGTTCAGCGGCAGCTTGCAGCCACTTGCTGCGGCCATTGTAAGCGACGCGGACGTTGTACTCATCCTTGTCGTAATAGGCGATCAGGTTGTAGCTGTGCTTGGACAGACCGGGGAACGGCAGGTCCGAACCGTCCAGCGAGTTGACCAGACCCACATCCTTGGCGCGGGAGTAGGTGTAGTTGACGCTGGCGCCCAGACCGTCAAACGGCGAGGGCAGGAAGGTGAAAGCGGTCTGCGCCGACAATTCGATACCGTCAAGCTGTGCACCGGTGCCGTTGATCGGCATGGTCACGTCGAAGCGGTCACCATCGTTGAACAGATCCACATTCCGGACCAGGGTACGGGCCAGGATGAAGCTCTTCACGTCCTTATAGAAGTAGGAAGCGCTCAACAGGGTGTCGGCATTCATGTACCAGCCGACATTCAGGTCATACTGGTCGGCACGATAGGGATCCAGATCCGGGTTGCCCGAGGAGCAGGTGTCCAGCAGGTTTTCCGCCTCGTTGGCACCGGTCAGGTCATACAGGCAGTTGGCGGACGGCACCAGATCGGTCGGCTTCGGACGGGCCATCACCTTGGCATAACCCAGGCGAACGATGACTTCATCCGGCACCAGGCCGAAGCTGATGTTGAAGGCCGGCAGCGTGTCGGAATATTTCTCGTTGATCGAGACCGAGGTTACGCCGCGCGTCTGGATTTCCGTGATCGGCTGGCCGGTGTTGGTCTGGCCAACAACAACCCGTTCGCGGCGGGTCAGGGCGCCGGTCGCGGTCACGTCGGTCTGAACGTAACGGACACCGAAGTTACCGGACACCGGGATATCACCAACATCAAAGGCGAAATTGGCCTTGAGGTAGCCGGCGCTGACTTCCTCGCTGATGTCATGGGCCGGGATCTGCGCATAGCCATTGGCTTCGCGGATCAGATTGTGATTGAAGCCCGACGTATCAAACCAGTCGCCAATCACATTGACGTCCGGGGCCATCCAGCCGCGCGGCACATTACCGATATTGCCGCCATAACCCTTGTAGAAATTCTGCGGGGTCAGGCTGGCAGCAGCGCGGACGAAGTCCACCAGACGCTGCGGCGACCAGGTCAGGCCACTGGTCGTGGTGCCCAGGGCCACATTGCTGGTGACGTTGGCGGACGGGACGACGGTGCCGTCCAGCGCGGTGTAACCACCACCCGCATAACGCAGAGAACCGGTCTTGCGCCACTGACCACCGGCTTCCAGAACCGTCAGGCCCCAGCGGTCGAGATCATAGTCGACATCCAGCTTCGCGGCATCTTCGGTGACTTCCACCTCTTCCGGACGGTACTGGATGCCCGCGCCACCGTTACGATAGGTCTCGGGGTTGGCGGGGTCGAAGTTCGTCGGGAAGGTGAAGGACGGAATACCCTTGTCGGAAAGGGCGATCCGGATGCTGGGGACCGTGGCGCTGATCGACACTGAATTGCTGTCGCTGTTCATCGTCGATTCAGACGTTGAATAGAAACCGTTGATCTTCAGGCGGTCGCCATTCCAGTTGAAGCCACCCGTGTAATAATGGGACTTCAGCTCGTAATCGAAGCCACGCATCTGGGAGCCGAAAATATTGCCGGCACCGGTGGTGGAGGTCGGGGCGGTGGCCGCCGTGGTCAGTTCGATGACGTTATGATTCTCATCAACCACTGCATTCAGCAGGCTCATACGAGCGGCCGAGGTCAGGTCGATGGAGTAGTTATAGTCGGTGAGGAACTGGTCGCGCTGGTTATAATTGACGTCGACATAGACATCGAGGTTATCGGTCACCTGATATTGCAGCGTACCCATGGCGGTGACGCGCTTATCGTCGCGATACCACATGCCGTAACGCGGAATACGTGGCGACAGGTCATTCCACTGCGACTGGCAGCTCGTACGGTTGGCGGAGTTGGTGATGGTGCTGCACGATGCCTTGGTCGCGTAGCTCTCATAACCCTCAACAGTGCGGGTCTTGTTCGGCGAATTGTCGAAATCAGCCAGCGCCACCCATTCCGTATTGCGCAGGAAGTCGCCGCGGGTCTGGACCTTGTCATAGGTGACGTTCACCAGGACGCCCAGGCGGTCATCCATGAACTTGTCGCCATATGTCACGTTGGCGCGGGGCGTCACATCCTTCTGCAGGTCCAGATACTGGCCGGCAGCGGACACGGAGAACAGGGTGCTCTTCAGTTCCAGCGGACGGCGGGTCTGGATCGACACCGTGCCACCAACGCCACCTTCGGTCATGTCGGCGGTGAAGCCCTTGAACACGTCGATGGACTTGATCAGTTCCGAGGCCATGTCGCGCAGATCGGCGCCACGACCACCGGTGCCGGCGCCACCCAGAACGGAAACGCCATTGATTTCAACGCGGTTCAGGTCGGGCTCGACGCCACGGATGGAGACGGACTCACCTTCGCCGAAAGCACGGCTGAGCTGAACGCCGGTGATACGCTGCAGCGCTTCACCCACGTTCTTGTCGGGGAAGGAGGCAACGTCTTCGGCAACAATGCTGTCCACGACCGTGGAGGCATTCTTCTTGCGGTCGATAGCGGACTGCAAGCTGGCGCGGGTGCCAACAACGATGATTTCTTCGAGCGCCTCTTCGGCCTGTGCAACCTGGGTGGCTGCTTGCCCCCAGGCAGTTCCCCCCATGCTTGCCAGCGCCAGGCCGACAGCGGCGCACGACAACAGCTTCCCGGGCCGCACAGCGCGACCGTTCCGGTACGACATAGTTCCCTCCCAACACTCGGTGACTTTGCGCCCCTTCGACCCCGAACTGCCGATTTTTCTAGGCGCTGGTGATGAAAACCACCGGCCCTGACGCGCCGGTTTCTCCCCCAGGATTGATTTTGTTGCTGCGGCCTTTCGGTCGCCGTCAGTCAATTATCATATTGATCATCCACAATGTGGCAATCAATGACATATTTTGGGACAGACAACAAAAACTGACTCTTCTGGGTTAGTGTTGCAAAATTGCAAAAAGAAAAGCCCGCGTGACGGATGAGGTTCACAGCGGGCTTCAGTAAGGAGGAAGTCAAAGAAGAAAAATTACGTCTCCGACGACATATGATGTAGTCGGTTAATGGGTGACGTAGGCCCATAATTTCAGCACGAAGGGGAAACGGACTATGGCCGTACTTCTTCAGTGCCGAAATTCATTGATGTCGTGAAGCGAAAGGGCGCGGGATCAGTATAGATTTTTCGCGATCGCTACCGGTTCTGGTAGGCTCCCGTTCGGCCGATACGACAATAAACCGGATGATCAGCCAGGGCGGAAACCATGGCCGTCTTTCTCTCTGCCATCTGGGCGAACCCTGCAGGCATGACCTTCCCCTTCTGCGTTTATTCTTTCTTCTGAAACGGAATGTGACCGGCTTGCCCGAAAGGTGCAAGCGTTTTTCACATTGCAAAATTACATATCACATATTGGTATCGTTAAAGATTGCCGCCATGTTGCATTGCAGCAGAACCAAGTTTTGACCTTAAAGACTGATTTTATTGAAACCGCGAGCATACGCTCGCGTCAGCATTGCTTCGTATGTTGCGGATGCGCCAACGATACGCTTTTTCCATCGCGCCGCTGGAAAAATCTCATATTGTGCAATAGGCATCCACATTGTATGACTAATCCGGCTTCAGTCCCGGCAGAAGGGCTGGCGATAAGGTTACGTCGCAGCATTGCTGCCGGGGGAGGATGGAACGCATGCCAATTGGTCGAATGGCTGATGATGGCCCGTCTTTCCTCTTGATGGTCCACCTTGCCCGTGGCAGCGGGCGGCCCGCAAGGGTCCAATGAACATAAAAGGAGAGGATAGATGACGAGCACCGCTTTCCGGATGAAGCTGAAACCCGGCTTCGTGGAGGAATATAAGCGCCGCCATGACGAGCTGTGGCCCGATCTGGCCGAAGCGCTGAGCGCTGCCGGCATCTATGATTATTCGATCTTCCTGGACGAAGAGAGCCTGTCGCTGTTCGCGGTGCTGAAGCTGAAGCCGGGATATGAGGCGCAGCGCGCGGCCCTGCCGCAGCAGCCGGTAATGCGCCGCTGGTGGGATTATATGGCCGATATCATGGATGTGAATCCGGACAATTCCCCGGTCGAGGTGCCGCTGGCGCCGATGTTCCACTTCGCATAATGGGTGGGATATCCATGATGATGCACAAGAAGCTGCGCCGCCTGTCGCTTGCCCTGTCGCTGGCGACATTGCCGTTCCTGCTGCCCGCCGGGCAGGCGGTCGCCAAGGATGGCCCCACCTACACGCTGACCGCCTTCACCAATGGCAATGCGGCGGCGATGAATGTCTATCGCTCCGACGATGCGCTGAATTTCAAGCTGGCCAAGGAACTGGCCTATAAGCCGCCGCAGGGCCTGATCCGCGATCCGTCGATCATGCGTCACAGCGACGGCAACTATTATGTCGTCTACACCACCAACTGGACCGGTGATGAGATCGGCTTTGCCCGCAGCGCCGATCTGGAGAGCTGGACCTTCCTGGGCAACCAGAAGGTTGCCGTGGGTGGCATCACCAATGCCTGGGCGCCGGAATGGTTTCGGGATGAGGATGGCACCGTCCATGTCGTGCTATCGGTCTCCACCAACGGCACGCACGGCCTGTTCAAGCCGCATTATCTGACGGCGCAGGATGCGGGCCTGACGCAATGGTCCGCGCCCAAGGTGCTGAGCGGGCTGGGCCCGAACTATATCGACGCCTTCATCATCAAGCAGGACCGGCGCTACTACGCCTTCGCCAAGAACGAATCGACCAAGTTCATCGAACTGGCGACGGCGACGGCGTTGGAAGGCCCGTGGGTGGTGATCAAGTCCGGCGACTGGGCCGGCTGGGGCCGCCATGTCGAAGGGCCGGCGCTGGTGAAGCGCCCCGATGGCGGCTGGCGCATCTATTTCGACCAGTATATGGACAAGCGCTATTGGTATAGCGACAGCATCAACGGGTTTGACACCTGGTCGCCCAAGGTGGAACTGCCCGGCCTGTCCGGCCAGGCCCGCCATTTCACGGTGCTGAAGGAAGGGGGCGAGGATAAGGCCAAGAAGGCCGCCATCGCCCCCGGCCCGCAGCGCGTGACCTATGATAAGTATTCGCTGAAGATCGACGGCAACCGCATTTTCTCCTGGGGCGGGGAAATGCATCCGTTCCGCCTGCCCAGCCCCGATCTGTGGCGGGACGTGTTCGAGAAGATGAAGGCCAGCGGCTATAACACGGTCGCGATCTATTTCGACTGGGGTTACCACTCGCCCAAGCAGGGCGTGTATGACTTTACCGGCGTCCGCGATATGGATCGGATGTTGACCATGGCCAAGGAGGCGGGGCTCTTTGTCGTCGCCCGGCCCGGTCCCTACATGAACGCCGAAGTAACGCGCGGTGGCTTCCCGTCCTGGCTGGTCAACCAGCAGGCGAAAGCCCGTACCGATCATCCGGAGTATCTTGCCGCAGCAGATGAATGGCTGACCCAGATCAACGCCATCCTGTCCAAGCATCAGATCAATAATGGTGGTGCGGTCATTCTCTATCAGATCGAGAATGAACTGGATGTGACCACCCCGTCGCACCAGCGCTACATGCAGCATCTCTATGACAAGGCGCGGGCGGACGGTATTACCGTGCCGATTTTCCACAATGACAAGGGCCGCAACGGCTTCTGGGTGCCCAAGGGCAGCAATGTGCCGGGCACGGTGGAAGGGCCGAACGATCTTTATTCCTTCGACGGCTATCCCGGCGGCTCCTGTAATGTCGATGGCTCGGTCGGCAATCCGACCGTGGCACCGGATTGGGGCCTCTATGGGCCGGGCGGTGCCAAGGGTGGAGCTTCCGCCTCACCCAATACGCCGGGCTTCGCGGCGGAATTCGGTGGCGGCTGGTTCGACTATTGGGGCAGCAATGACACCTATCCCTGCACGGCGCTGCGCAATGGCTCCGCCTATCAGCGGGTGTTTTATGGCACCAATATCGCCAATGGCCTGACGGTCCAGAGCTTCTACATGACGTTCGGGGGCACCAGCTGGGGCTGGCTGCCGGCCCCGGTCGTGTTCACCTCCTATGATTATGGGGCGGCCATCGACGAGACGCGGGGTCTGCGCGAAAAGGCGCAGACCATGAAGCTGATGGGCCATTTCCTGAATACGGTCAAAGATCTGGCCCAGATGGAAAAGGCCGAGGGGCTGCAGCCGTCGTCTGACAAGATCAAGCTGTATCATAATGTGAATCCCAGCACCGGCACCCGCCTGCTGGTGGCGATGCACAACCCGCCCAACGCCCAGACGGACGACAGCTTCACCTTCAAGGCCAAGCTGCCGGACGGAGAGTATGCGATCCCGCAGGCGGGCACGCTGCGCGTCAATGGCTATGACGCCAAGATGTGGCTGGCCGGTTACGATATGGAACGCCAGCGTCTGGTCTATTCCACGTCGGAACTGTTCACCCATCTGCGTCAGGGTGAAGGCGATGTCGCCCTGTTCTATGGCCGTGCGGGTGAGGATGGTGAGACCGTACTGCGCTATACCAGCGCCCCCAGCGTCACGGTGCTGGAAGGTCAGGTGGAAAGCAGCTTCGACGCCGCCAAGGGTGACCTGCGGCTGAACTATGTCCATAAGGGTCTGGCGCGGGTGCGCATTTCCGGCGGTGGTCGTCCGGACATGACCCTGCTGCTGGCCGATGTGCCCACGGCGCAGACCTTCTGGCGCCAGGAAACGGCAGAGGGCGTGCTGTTGCAGCGCGGACCGGCGCTGGTCCGTTCCGCCAAGGTCAATGGCCGGACGCTGGAACTGGCCGGCGATACCAATGCGGAAAGCCCGCTGGAAGTCTGGGCACCTTCAACCATTTCCCGCGTGCGCTGGAATGGCGACGCCGTGTCGATGGACAAGGCTGCTGATGGCAGCCTGATCGCCAAGGCCACGCTGAAGGGACCGGCGGAGATCAGCCTGCCGGACCTGACCAGGGCCGACTGGCGCTTCCAGCCCGGTGTGCCGGAAGCAGCCAAGGATTTCGACGACAGTTCCTGGCAAAGCGTGCGTTCTGGCCGTACCGCCAGCTTCGTGAAGCCGCCGGCCGGCCAGCCGCTGCTGAACATGGATGATTACGGCTTCCATCATGGCGATGTCTGGTATCGCGGTCGCTATAACAGCGATGGGTCGGTGACCAAGCTGGACCTGCATTACGGTGCCGGTGGCGCCGGCATGGTACAGGTCTGGCTGGATGGTCAGTATCTGGGCCAGAATGTGCTGCCCACCGGCCTTGCCCGCCCGCCGGGCCAGGGTGTCGCCAGCTTCGAAATCCCGGAAGCCCTGCGGGCGCCGGGGGAACGGGTGCTGTCGATCATGGTGCGCAACAATTCCCACCATTGGGACTTGGACGCCGACGACCTGCATAAGGAAGCGCGCGGCCTGATCTCCGCTTCCCTGACCAACCCGACCGCCAAGAGCTTCCTGCTGCCGATTTCCTGGAAAATCCAGGGCAATCTGGGCGGTCAGGATATCCAGGACAAGGTGCGCGGGCCGATGAATAATGGCGGCCAGTATGGCGAGCGTGCCGGCTGGTATCTGCCTGGGTTTGACGATGCTGGTTGGCAGAAGGTGGCCGTCCCGGCCGCGAATACGCCCGCCGGCACAAGCTGGTACCGGACGGAATTCTCGCTGGACGCGCCCAAGGGGCACGACCTGACGCTGGGCCTGTCCTTCGGTGATACCAGCACGGTCCGGTCGGCCGGTAATTACCGGGTGCTGATCTTCGTGAATGGCTGGAACATGGGCCAGTTCATTGCCGATGTCGGGCCGCAACGGACCTTCGTGATCCCGACGGGGATTTTGAACCCGAATGGCAAAAACACGCTGGCCCTGGCGGTCACCAGTGATGGTAAGCAAGGCGATGCGCTGGAAGCCGTCCGTCTGGTCAATATGCGCACCGCGCGCAGCCCGCTGAAGGTGGAAATGGTGAAGTCCCCCGCCTTCAAGGAGGTGATGCGTTGACAGTATTCCGCCTGTCGCCTCTCTTCCGTCACCCCGGCGAAAGCCGGGGTCCAGGGGCCACAAGCGCTTTGCTCTACGATACTGGACCCCGGTCTTCGCCGAGGTGACGGGACCATAGAGTGACAATGTTATCCAAAAAGGCCCCCGGCCTTCTCAACCCAAACTCCAGCACACAAGCCTCTCTTCAAGGATAGAGATCCATGCCTAACCTCGCCCATGGCATCCAGGCCGCGGATGTCACCAAGACCATCGATCTGCTGATCAGCAATCTGGTCGATATCAAGGACCAGACCGGCGAATTCCTGCTGCGCCTGGACGATGGCCGCGTCATTGACACCAAGGGCTGGAACGATTGGGAATGGACCCACGGCATCGGCCTCTATGGCATGTGGAAGTATTACGAGCAGACCAACAATGCCCGTGCCTTCCAGATCATGCGGGACTGGTTCCGTGACCGGTTCGCCGCCGGCACGCCGACCAAGAATATCAACACCGTCAGCCCCTTCCTGACGCTGGCCTATCTTTATGAGAAGACCGGCGACCAGTCCTACATCCCCTATCTGGACACCTGGGCCGAATGGGTGATGGATGGGCTGCCGAAGACGGAGGAAGGCGGCTTCCAGCACATCGTCTTCAACAGCGAAAACCCGCAGCAACTGTGGGACGATACGCTGATGATGAGCGTGCTGCCGCTGGCCAAGATCGGCCTGCTGCTGAACCGCCCGGAATATGTGGAAGAGGCCAAGCGCCAGTTCCTCATCCATATCAAGTATCTGTTCGATACCAAGACCGGCCTGTGGTTCCATGGCTGGACCTTCGACGGCCGCCACAATTTCGCGAACGCGCTCTGGGCGCGCGGCAATTGCTGGGTGACCATCGCCATCCCGGAATTTATCGAGCTGCTGGACCTGAAGAAGGGCGACCCGCTGCGCACCTTCCTGATCGACACGCTGGAAAATCAGGTCAAGGCGCTGGCCAAGTACCAGGCCGAGGAAGGCCGCTGGCACACGCTGATCGACGACCCGTCCTCGTATCTGGAAAGCTCGGCCGCTGCCGGCTTCGCCTATGGCATCATGAAGGCGGTGCGCAAGCGCTACATCTCTGCTGAGTATGAGCCGATGGCCATCAAGGCGGTGAAGGCGGTCATGGCCAAGATCGCGCCCGATGGCGAGCTGCAGGATGTGTCCTTCGGTACGGCTCTGGGTTCGGACCTGCAGTACTATCGCGACGTCAAGCTGACCTCCATGCCTTATGGCCAGTCCCTGGCCATCCTGTGCCTGACGGAGCTGATGCGCCGGTTTATCTGAGGCGGATGGGGATGGGGCAGACATGTTCCCCATCCCCACCGTCATCCCGGCGCAGGCCGGGATCCAGTGTCACAAGCACATTGCTCTACGAACCTGGACCCCGGCCTTTGCCGGGGTGACGGTAGGGGTAGGGCCAAATCCATAAAAACCCCAGGAAACGCCAATGACCGCACGGCCCGTCAAACCGATCAACTACCTCGCCTATGGTGCTAACGACATCCTGGGTGCGGGTTCGATGGCCGTGATCAGCGGCTGGATTCTTTATTTTTATACAACCTTCTGCGGGCTGTCGGCCACGCAGGCGGCGGCCATCTTCGCCATCGCCCGCCTGCTGGATGCCATTGTCAGCCCCCTGGTCGGGCATCTGTCCGATAATTTCTATCGCACGGCGCTCGGCCGCCGTTTCGGGCGCCGCCGCTTCTTCCTGCTGATCTGTATCCCGCTGGTGCCCACCTTTGCCCTGATGTGGGTGGGGGGGCAGAGCTTCTGGTATTATCTGGCAACCTATGTGTTGTTTGAGACGATCTATGCCGTCGTCCTGATCCCCTATGAAACCTTGGCCGCCGAAATGACCAAGGATTACAAGATCAAGGCAAAGCTGGCCGGCATCCGCATCCTGTTCGCGCAAAGCTCCGCCATTGCCGCCGGCTTCCTGCCGGCTGCCATCATCAGTTGGGTGGGTGGCAAGGACAGCGCCGACACCTTCTTCATCATGGGCGTCATCTTCGCCGTCACCTTCGCCATCGTGCTGGCCTTCACCTGGGCTTTCACCTTCGAGCGTTCGGTGGCCGAGGTGGAGCAGATGAAGGCCGGTGAGCCGGTGCAGAGCCTGGGCGACAGTTTCAAGACGCTCTACGCCAACCTGTTCTCCACCCTGAAAATCCGCGCCTTCCGGCTGCATCTGGGCATGTATCTGGGTGGCTATATCAGCCAGGACGTGTTCAACGCCGTCTTCACCTATTTCATCGTCTTTGCGCTGGGCAGCTCGGTTGCCGTTGCCTCTTCCATGCTGGGCAGCATGTATATCGTGCAGCTTTTCGCCGTTGCCGTGTTCATCCAGCTTTGCCTGCGCTTCCACCCGGCCCCGTCCTACCGGGTGGCTGTGTGCTTCTATATCCTGGGTGTCGTGGCCTTCCTGGTGCTGGACGCCGTGAAGCCGGAGAACCTGGCCTTCTGGCTGTTCATCCCGGTGGCCCTGTCGGGCATGGGTCGCGGTGGCCTGAACTACATCCCCTGGAACACCTATAACTACATGGCCGATGTGGATGAGGTGGTTACCGGCAAGCGTCGTGAAGGCATCTTTGCCGGTGTCATGACCTTTATCCGCAAGGCCACCCAGGCCGCTGCTGTGATGGGTGTGGGCCTGATCCTGGAGGCTGGTGGCTTCCTGCCCAAGGCGGAGGTGCAGAGCGACGCCGCCATTAACACCATCCTGCTGGTGATGGGCATTGGCACCATCGCCGTGCTGTGCGGCGGGTTCCTGGTCTCCCTGCGCTTCAAGCTGGATGGTCCGCGCCATGCCATCCTGATGGAGGAAATCGCCCGCTTCAAGGAAGGCCGGATGGAAACCACGCCGGAGCGCAAGGCCATCCTGGAAGACCTGACCGGCTGGCGTTACGAGACGCTGTGGGGTCGGGGGAAGCGGTGAGGCCTGTCTGAGGCAAAAGGTCTTTTAACCGCTTGTTACCCCCTCTCCCGTCACCCCGGCGCAGGCCGGGGTCCAGACCACAGGCGCATTGCTCTACGAATCTGGATCCCGGCCTGCGCCGGGATGACGGTGGAACGGAGTAAGAGCGGCGCGAAAAAAAATCTCGCGGAGGAACCCATGACCAGCCTGCCGATCGTCGATCCCCATATGCATTTGTGGGATTTCACCCGTCAGCATTATTCCTGGCTGATGGATGATCCGCTGCCGCCCAATGCGGCGGGTGATGTGGCGCCCATCGCCAAGCCCTATGGTCTGTCGGAATATCTGGCCGACACCGAGGGGTATGATCTGCGCGGTGTGGTGCATGTGGAGGCTGGTGCCAGCACCGCCCAATCGCTCGCCGAAACCCAGTGGCTGCAGGGCCTGGCGGATGAAGGGCGGCTGCCTATGGGGCTGGTGGCGTTCGCCGCACTGAACGACCCGGATGTGGAAAAGCTTCTGGCCGCGCATGCCGAACATGGGGCGGTGCGCGGCATCCGCCATATCATCAATTTCCACGCTGATCCGGCCAAGACCTATTCGGCCCGCGATGTGATTGGTGATGCGGACTGGCAGGCAGGTTATGCGCTGCTGGCCAAATATGGCCTGTCCTTCGACCTGCAGATCTATCCCAGCCAGATGGAAGTGGCGGCCCAATTGGCGGCCCGGCACCCGGATATCCCGGTGATCATCAACCATGCCGGCATGCCGACCGACCGGGATGAGGCGGGGCTGGCCCTGTGGCGGCGTGGGCTGGCCCTGCTGGCGGCCCAGCCCAATGTGTCGATCAAGATATCCGGTCTGGCCATGATTGACCGGGAATGGACCATCGACAGCCTGCGTCCCTATGTGCTGCACGCCATTGAGGCGTTCGGCCCCGACCGCGCCCTGTTCGCCAGCAACTTCCCCGTCGATAAGCTCTATGGCGCGTTCGGCACCCATTACGCGGCCTATGATACCATCACGGCAGATTTCACGGATGCGGAGCGCCGGGCGATGTTCGCCGGCAATGCCAACCGCATCTATCGCCTTGGGATTGCGGGCCTGTGAGGGGCGGGACGTTGACGCGGCGTGCGCTGGGGGCCACCGCCCTGGCCGCGCTCACCCTGGCCGCTTTGCCCCGTCCGGCAAGGGCTGCCATCGGACCCGAACGGCCCGGCCCCTATATGCTGGGTGCCGATATCTCCTGGATACCGGAGGATGAGGCGGCGGGGGCTGAATTCTACGTTGATGGCCAGCGCCAGGATATTTTCAGCATCCTGACCGGTGCCGGGTTCAACTGGGTGCGGCTGCGCCTGTTTGTGAACCCGGAGAACGGCTATTCGGCGGGAAAAAAGAACAGCCCCTGGTGCGGGCTGGAACAGACCATCGCACTTGCCCGCCGTGTGAAGGCGGCGGGGATGAAGATCGCGCTCACCTTCCATTATTCCGATACCTGGGCCGACCCGCAGCATCAGGAAAAGCCGGCGGCCTGGGCAAACCTGTCTTTCCCCGATCTGGTGAAGGCGGTGGAGACCCACACGCGCGACAGCCTGTCCGCCATGAAGGCCGCCAGCGTGGCACCCGACATGGTGCATATCGGCAACGAGATCACGTTCGGCATGCTGTGGCCGGAAGGGCGGGTGGCCCTGCCGGTGCCGACCGGCAACCCCGCCACCGATGCCGTGCATCTGAAGCCGGAAGGCATTGGCGGCTACGACAATCTGGCCACGTTGCTGAAGGCCGGGATTGGTGCTGCCCGTGCCGTTGTGCCGGATGCCAGCATCATGCTGCACAACCATCTGGGCCGCCATTGGGTGATCGTGCGGGAATGGACCGATGCGCTGCTGGCGCGCGGGGTGGCGTTCGATCTGGTCGGGTTCTCCTGCTACCAGCAACTGGCGGAAGGGGACTGGGAGCGGAGCTTCCAGGAATTCACCGCGCGGTACCCGCAACTGGGCTTCTGCGCCGTCGAATATTCCGGTCGCAAGCAGTACATCAACGATCTGGTGTTCAACGCGCCGGGCAAGCGGGGCTGGGGCAGCTTTATCTGGGAGCCGACGCGGCACCAGGAAGCGATCTTTGACCTGGATGGCAAGAATGCCGGCGGTGGAGCCAAGCCCAACCTGTTGTCCCAGGGCATCAATGCCGCCGAGGCACCGGGCGCCGTGCAGCCGGGAACAGCACCACCGCCCCCGCCCGCCGGCCCGCCCAAACATGGCAAGGGCGGGCGGTACGAGGCGAACAGCTTCCTTGATCTCTACCGCGATCTGGCCCGCCGCTATGGGCTGGCCGTGCCGGCAGAGGCTGGGCGATGAAGCCGCATCTGTTCCTTCTCCCCCTCAGCCTTCTGGTGTTCGCCATGCCGGCCACGGCGCAGGACCGTTGGGATTTCCGCTTCACCAGCAGCGCCAAGGCGCCGGCACAGGCGCTCGCCATCTCTGAAGCGGATCTTTACGATCCGGCCAAGGGCTTTGGGTATGAGCCAGCCTTTAAGCCGGAGCCGGGGAAGCCCTTCCTGTTCTCCGTCAAGGTGCCGGAAGGCAATTACCGGGTCACCGTCACGCTGGGGGACGCAAAGTCCGCTGGCGACACGACCGTGAAGGCCGAAAGCCGGCGGCTGATGCTGGCTGATGTGGCGACGGCGAAGGGCAAGTTCGAGACGCGCAGCTTCATCGTCAATGTCCGTGACACGGCCATGCCGTCCCCCCCGCCGAATGCGCCCGGCGGCACCACAGTACGCATCAATGAGCGGGAGGTCGGCAAGTTCCATTGGGATGACAAGCTGACCCTGGAATTTGACGGCAGCGCGCCGAAACTGGCGGCCTTGTCGATCGAGAAGGCGGATGTGCCGACGGTTTATCTGGCTGGCGACAGCACCGTGACCGACCAGCCGGCGGAGCCGGGGGCTAGCTGGGGGCAGATGCTGACGGCCTTCCTGACCCCGGATGTGGCCGTGGCTAACCATGCCGAATCCGGGGAGACGATGAAGAGCTTCATCACCGGTTTGCGGCTGGACAAGCTGCTCAGCCGGATGAAGCCGGGCGATTACCTGTTCATCCAGTTCGGCCATAATGACAGCAAGCAGGGCTGGCCGCAGACCTATGCTGATCCGGCCATCACATACCCGGCCTATCTGCGCGTCTTCATTGCGGAAGCCCGGCGGCGCGGGGCGACGCCGGTGCTTGTCACCTCCATGCACCGCCGCACCTTTGATGCCAGCGGTCAGATTACCAACAGCCATGGCGATTACCCTGACGCCGTGCGCCGGGTGGCGGCGGAAGAGAAGGTGGCGCTGATCGACCTGAACGCCATGAGCAAGGTGCTGTATGAGGCGCTGGGGCCGGAGGTGTCACCCCGCGCCTTTGCCGCCGATGGCAAGGATGCCACCCACCATAATAATTACGGCGCCTGGCTGCTGGCCCGCTGTGTGGTGGAAGGGATACGGGCATCGGCGCTGCCGCTGAAGGATCATATCAAGGCCGATATCGGGGTGTTTGATCCGGCGCATCCGCCCCTGCCGGATGCGGTGCGGATTGCGCAAAGCCCGATGCGGTCGGATGTGACGCCGCGGGGGAATTGAAAGCGCCGGCGTTGGCTCTTTCCTGCCTTCCCCGCGAAAGCGGGGAACCAGGGATCATAAGGACCAATGCTTCAGTGCCTTTGGCCCCTGGACCCCCGCTTTCGCGGGGGAGGCAAGTTGGTGGGGCGGCTACGGCCATACTCGCTGGATTAGAAGCAAAACAGGATAACCACCATGCACCGCCGCACCCTGTTCACCGCCGCTGCTGCCACCGCGCTGCTGGCCGCCAGCCTGCCCGGCAGCAGTAATGCCGCCGATGTGAAGGGCGAAACCCTGTCCCTCTGGCCCGGTGACAAGCCGCCCGGTGGGGAAAAGGTAACCGTGAAACAGTCGGAGGTGGCGCGGTCCGATGATCCGCGTTTCCGCGACGTGGCGATCCTGAATGTTACCCAGCCCAACCTGACCCTGTTCCGCCCGGCGAAACCCAATGGCGCCGCCATGCTGATCATCCCCGGCGGCGGTTATCAGCGCGTGGTGGTGGGCAAGGAAGGCTATGATATCGCCCAATGGCTGGCAGGCGAAGGCGTGACGGTGTTCGTCCTGCTGTACCGTTTGCCCGCCGATGGTTGGGAAGCCGGGCCGGATGCCCCCTTGCAGGATGCGCAGCGCGCCATCCGCCTGATCCGGGCCGGGGCCAAGGGCTGGGGCATTGACCCTGCCCGCATCGGGGTGATGGGTTTCTCCGCCGGGGGCCATCTGGCTGCCATGGCGGCCACCCGGTTTGACAAGGCGACGTACAAGCCGGTGGATGCGGCGGATCAGGTGTCAGCCCGCCCGGATATCGCGGCCCTGGGATACCCCGTCATTTCCATGGTGCCGGGGGTGGCCCATGCCGGTTCGGCCAAGCAGATGCTGGGCGAAAGCCCGAGTGCCGAGAGGATCGCCGAATTCTCTGCCGACCAGGGCGTGCCGGGCAATATCCCGCCCACCTTCATCACTGCGGCTGCCGATGATGCGGCAGTCCCGGTGGAAAATTCCCTGCTGATCTATGCCGCCTTGCGCAAAGTGGACACCAAGGTGGCGATGCATCTGTTTGAAGCGGGTGGCCATGGCTTCGGCCTGCGCAGCCCCAAAGCAGCCCCTGTGGCGGCCTGGCCGTCGCTTTTCATCGAATGGAGCCGGAGCCATGGGTTTGTTTGAGCGCGCGATGATGATGGATAAGAAAAAAGGTGCCTCCCCCGCGAAAGCGGGGGGCCAGGGGCCGTCTGCACCAATGCGTCATTCCCGTGGCCCCTGGTTCCCCGCTTTCGCGGAGAAGGCAAAACAGGTCGCCGGTGCGATGGCAGTCACCCTCCTGCTGGCCACCGGCACCACCATCACCCCCGGCTTCGCCGCCGATGTGGCCCCTAAACCCTTGTTCCGCGACCCGACCTTTGACGGGGCGGCTGATGCCTCCATCATCTATGACCGCAAGGCAGGCGACTGGGTGATGTTCTACACCAACCGTCGCGCCAACCTGAAAGAGGCCGAGGGCGTGGAATGGGTGCATGGCACCCGCATCGGCATGGCGCGGTCCAAGGATGGCGGTAATACATGGACCTATGAGGGCACCGCCGATATCCGCTATGGCGATGCTGCCGACATCACCCATTGGGCGCCCAATGTGGAAGAGATCGACGGCACCTATCACATGTGGCTGACCATTGTGCCAGGCATCTTCAAGGACTGGAATGCCCCGCGTGAGATCATCCACCTGACCAGCAAGGACCTGAAGCGCTGGGATTTCGCCGATAAGCTGAACCTCGGTTCCGACCGGGTGATTGATGCCGCCGTGCATGCGCTGCCCGGTGGCGGCTGGCGGCTCTGGTACAAGGATGAGCGCGACGGCAGCAGCACCCATTATGCCGACAGCCAAGACCTGAAGACCTGGACCCATGGCGGTGTCGCAGTGAAACAGCGTGGCGAAGGCCCGCAGATCATCGAATGGAAAGGCTATTATTGGCTGATCATGGATGCCTGGGCGGGCTTGGGCGTCTATCGCTCCAAAGACCTGACCAATTGGGAACACCAGCCCTATAATCTGCTGGAGCAGCCGGGCACGGCGCTGACCGACCGGGCCAAGGGCGGCCATCCCGACGTGCTGGTCAGCGACGACCGCGCCTTCCTGTTCTATTTCGTGCAGCAGGAAGGGGAGCCGGAACAGGCCAAAGACCCGACCTGGAAACGCCGTTCTGTCATCCAGGTGGTGGAGTTGAAGGAGAAGGATGGCTGGCTGACCGCTGACCGCGAACAGCCGACATCGGTGAAGCTGGTGCCGCCGCAATGACGGCCATTTTCGATATTCGCAGCTTTGGCGCTGTGGGCGATGGCGTGGTGCTGGACAGCCCCGCCATCAACCGCGCCATCGCCGCCGCTGCAAAGGCGGGCGGCGGGACGGTGCTGTTCCCGGCGGGGCGGTATCTTTCCTTCTCGCTGCGCCTGTTCAGCCATATCGGTCTGCATCTGGGGCCGGGTGCCGTGCTGCTGGCGGCGGACCCGGCGACGGATGGCGGTGCCTATGACCTGCCGGAGCCCAACCCGCATGATCTCTATCAGGATTTCGGCCATTCCCACTGGCAGAACAGCCTGATCTGGGGCGATGGGGTGAATGACGTCGCCATCACCGGTCCCGGCCTGATTGATGGCGCGGGGCTGACTTCCAAAGGGCCGGGGGCGAAATGGGCCAAGCGCAAAGGCTATTTCCCGGAAAGCATGGCGGGGATGAGTGCGGCTGAACTGGCCGCTGAAGACCCCGATGAAGCGCTGATGCGGGGCCTTGGCAACAAGGCCATCGCCCTGAAGAACTGCCGCAACGTCACCCTGCGAGATTTCAGCATTCTGAAGGGTGGCCATTTTGCCATCCTGGCGACGGGCGTTGATAACCTCACCATCGATAATCTGCGTATTGATACCGACCGCGACGGTATTGATCTGGATGCCGTGCGCTATGTCCGCGTCAGCAATTGCCAGATCAACACGCCCAATGATGATGCGCTGGTGCTGAAAAGCTCCGGTGCCTTGGGTGTGGCGCGGGCGACGGAACATGTCGCCATCACCAATTGCCATGTCAGCGGCTTTGACCTGGGCACCCTGCTGGATGGCACCTATGGGCGCACGCAACAGGTGTCACCCGACCGGGACCGGGTGACGGGGCGGATCAAGCTGGGCACGGAAAGCCATGGCGGCTTCCGCAATATCGCGATTTCCAACTGCACGGTGGAACGCTCGCGCGGGCTGGCGCTGGAAACCGTGGATGGCGGGGTGCTGGAGGATGTGTCCATCACCAACATCACCATGCGGGAGGTGACGACAGCAGCCCTGTTCCTGCGCATCGGTGCCCGGCTGCGCGCACCGGAAGGCACGAAGCCCGGCCCGATGCGCCGCATCCGCTTTGCCCATATTACCGCCTATGACGTGGACCCGCGCTATGCCTCCATCATCGCCGGGCTGCCGGAACAGCCGGTTGAGGATGTGACGTTCCAGGATATCCGCATCACTTATGCCGGCGGGCTGGATGTGGTGACGGACCCGGTGCCGGAAAAGCCGGATGCCTATCCGGAACCCAGCATGTTCGGCACGCTGCCGGCTTATGGGCTTTATGTCCGCCACGCGCGCGGCCTGCACCTGCGCGATATCCACCTGTCTACCCTCGCGCCCGATGGCCGACCGGCCGTCTGGCTGGAGGATGTGGACGGGGTACGCATCGACAATCTGCAAACACGCAATGCCCAGGATACGCCGCGCCTTGTCTGCCGGGACGTGCGCGGATTGATGGATGATAAGGGAGAGATGCCATGAAGAAGCTGGCGCATTTGATCGCCGCATTGGCGCTGCTGGCCAGCAGCACCGTCCATGCCGCAGAGCCGCCGCGCGAATGGATCGACCCGGATACCGGCCATCGCGTCGTGCGCCTGTCCACCGAACCGGGCAGCCGCAGCCTCTATTTCCACCAGAACGCCTATACGCCCGATGGCAAGCGGGTGGTGGTCAGTTCTGCCACCACCATCTCCATCATTGATCTGGAAACCCGCAAACAGACCCCGCTGGTAAAGGGGGAGCATCTGGCACCCCTGTTCGTGGGCCCGAAGACGGGCCGCGTCTATTACGCCAATGACGATGTGAAGCAGGGCGGTCCTTATGACGTGTTCTGGGTGGACAGCAAGGGTGGCAAGCCGACCAAGATCGCGCATGTGAAAAGCGGGCGGATCGAATCCATCAATGCCGATGAGACGCTGTTGCTGGGCACCTGGGCGGAGCGGGATTTTGACCTGCAGCCGGGCGCACCGAAGCAGAACACGACCAATTTCGACGATCATTACGCGGCCACCGGGCCGGATGGAAAGCCGTTGAGTTTTGCCGACGCCAAGGAGGTGCGGCTGAACGACCGGCTGGAAGCCCGCATCCCGATGGAGATTTTCACCCTCAACATCAAAACGGGTGAACGCAAGGTGGTGCATGCGGCGACCGACTGGCTGAACCATGTCCAGTTCTCCCCCACCGATCCCAACCTGCTGATGTTCTGCCATGAAGGGCCCTGGCACAAGGTAGACCGGATCTGGCTGATCCGCACCGATGGCACCGGCCTGACCAAGGTGCATAAGCGCAGCATGAACATGGAAATCGCCGGCCATGAGTTCTTCAGTCATGACGGCAAGATGATCTGGTACGACCTGCAGACCCCGCGCGGCGAGGATTTCTGGCTGGCCGGGTACGAGATCGCGACCGGTAAGCGCACCTGGTACCATCTGGACCGTGATGAATGGTCGGTCCATTACAATATCAACCGCGATGGCACCCTGTTCGCCGGTGATGGCGGCGACGAGGAGATGGTAGCCAAGGCCAAGGACGGGAAATGGATTTACCTGTTCCGCCCCGAAGGCATCCCCGATGTGGCCGGTATCAGCGCGCCCGATGCTGCCAACCTGATCAGCCCCGGCGTGCTGCGTGCGACCAAGCTGGTCAATATGAAGGACCATGATTACCGGATGGAGCCGAACATCACCTTCACGCCCGACGGCAAGTGGGTGGTTTTCCGCTCTAACATGCATGGCGAGGCTTATACCTACGCCGTGGAAATCGAGCCTGCGAAAAAGTAAAGCACTACCCCGCACGGCAGGGTGATTATTAAGATCATTATTCCGTGCGGGGTTTTCTTGGGCTTTTATTTTATTTGCCGGCCTTCGGCCGCCTGGTGGGTGATGGATAATTGCCCTTTTGCCTGATCCTTGCTGTTTTGGCCGGATTATGGGATGATATTCCGCAAAGTGAAAGAAGGCGAAATAAAGACGATGACCAGCCTGACCGCCACCCGTGACGAGCCGGAGGCCACCACGAAGGCCACTCCCAGCGGCAGCCAGACGCTGCTTCGGGGCCTGGATGTTCTCGACGCGGTTGCGGAGGGGCCGATCAGCCTCGCCAAGCTGGCGCAGACCCTGGAACTGACCCGTTCCACCACGCACCGTCTGGCTGCCGCCCTGGTGGAGCGTAATTACCTGACGCTGACCCCGCGTGAGGGCTATCAGTTGGGGCCCAAGCTGCTGGAACTGGGCTATCGCGCCCAGCAGCAGATGGATTTGCCCCGCGTTGCCCGCCCGCATATCGAGGATCTGGCCGCCGCCACCGAGGATACGGTGCATCTGGGTATCCTGGATGGGGAAGAGGCGCTCTATCTGGACAAGATCCCCGGTCGCCGCCGCATCGAAATCGGCTCCCGCATTGGGGAACGCCACCCCATCGCCACCACGGGCCTGGGCAAGGCCCTGATCCTGGATGAGTCGGAAAAGCGCTGGCGGGAATTTTTCGATGCCCGCTTCAAGGATGAAAGCCTGTGGCCGGTCTGGTTTGGACGGATGCAGCAATATGCCGAAGGCGGCCACGCCTTCGATCTGGAAGAGAATGAGGACCGTATCCGCTGCGTTGCCGCCCCGATCCGGGGTGCCAATGGCAGGATCGTTGCCGCCATCAGCCTGTCCAGCGCCGCGCAATATATGAATGATGCGCGCATGCAGGAACTGATTGAAACGGTGAAGGAAACGGCCCGCCAGATCAGCCGTGGCCTGGGCTGGTCCGGCAACCTGCCGCTACGCCGCCGCTAACACCCAATTTCGCCGGTCTGTAAGCACCGCTCCCTCACGGGGGGCGGTGCTTTTTTATGCGTGCGGCACTAAATCATATAAATATGTAAACTATGATTGACGCTGGCCTGGGGGCGGCATAACACCAAAGGAAAGCGTCATTGCAATAGACGCCACCGGAGGAAATATGGGCCCGACAAGAAGGGAGATGCTGGCGCTGATGGCGGGCCTTGGTCTTGCCGGCTGCGCCCGTTCCGACGACCGGCCAAAGATCGGCTTCATCGTCAAACAGCCGGAAGAGCAATGGTTCCAGAGCGAATGGTTCCATGCCGACCGTGCCGGTGCCGAGCATGGTTTCACAGTCATCAAGATCGGTGCGCCGGATGGCGACCGGGTGCTGTCAGCCATTGATACGCTGGCGGCCAAGAACGCGCTGGGCTTCGTCATCTGTACCCCCGATCCCAAGCTGGGCCCGGCGATCCGCCAATCCGCTGCCATGTGGGGGCTGAAGGTGATGTCGGTTGATGACCGGCTGATCGGCCCGGATGGGGACCCGATTGAAAGCATTCCCCATGTCGGCATCTCCGCGCTGAATATCGGCACCATGGCGGGGCAGGTGATTGCGCGGGAAGCGGCTGGCCGGGGGTGGGATCTGGCCTCTGGAGAGGTCGGGCTGCTGCGCCTGGCGTTTGACAGTTTGCAGACAGGGCTGGAGCGCACGCAGGGCGGGCGCGACGCGTTGATCGCGGCGGGCCTGCCCGCCAGTGCCGTCTATGACGCCCCCCAGCGCACCACCGACACCGAAGGCGGCTTCACCGCCGCCAACCCGGTTCTGACCCGGATGGGGGCCATCCGCAAATGGGCCATCATCGGCATGAATGACGAGGCGGTGCTGGGTGGCGTCCGCGCGGCGGAAGGGCTGGGCCTGTCACGGTCCGATATTATCGGTGTCGGTATCGGCGGCTCCGGCTCTGCCACGGCGGAGTTTTCCAAGGCCAACCCCACCGGCTTCTTCGCGTCCATCCTGCTGTCGCCCAAGCGGCATGGCTATGACACGGCGCTGGCCCTTTATCGCTGGGGGGAGGCGGGCGAAGCGCCGGCCCCCCTGGTCTATACTGACGGGTTGGAAATGACCCGCGATAACTGGCAGGCCCTTCTGGCGGAGCAGAACGCATGACGGCGCCGATCCTGCAATTCACCGATATCGGCAAGGTTTTCCCTGGCGTGGTTGCGCTGGCCGATGTCTCCATGGATCTGGGGCGGGGGGAAATCCGTGCCCTGATGGGGGAGAATGGGGCCGGAAAATCCACCCTGTTGAAGATACTGGCGGGTGAATACCGCCCGGACAGCGGGGCTTTGGCGGTCGATGGCCGTGCCGTTGCCTTTAATGGCCCGCGTGACAGTGCCAGCGCTGGCATTGCCATCATCCATCAGGAACTGCATCTGGCGCCGGATATGTCCGTCGCCGACAATCTGCTGCTGGGTGCCTATCCTGGCCGGTTGGGGCTGGTGGATGGGCGCGCGGTGCGGGCCCGTGCGCGTGCCATCCTGGCGCGGCTGGGGGAGGATATCGACCCCGATGCCAAGGTGAAGACCCTGCCGATCGGCAAACGCCAGATGGTGGAAATCGGCAAGGCGCTGCTGCGCGATGCCGCCATCATCGCCTTTGACGAACCGACCAGCTCGCTTTCCGCGCGCGAGACGGAAACCTTGATGCGGATCATCCGCGACCTGAAGGCCGATGGACGCGCCATCCTCTATGTCTCGCATCGGATGGAGGAGGTGTTTGCCCTGTGTGACAGCGTCTCCATCCTGCGCGATGGACGCCATGTCGCCACATATCCCGACATGCGCCAGACCGATCCCGATCACCTGATCGCGCAGATGGCTGGGCGCACCATCGCCGATGTCTATGGCTATCAATCCCGCGAGCTTGGCCCCGTCAGCCTGGAATTGTCCGGTGTGACGGGGCCAGGGGTGAAACAGCCGGTCAGCCTGTCGGCCCGGCGCGGGGAAATCCTGGGCTTTTTCGGGCTGGTCGGGGCTGGTCGGTCGGAACTGTTCAAGCTGATCTATGGCGCGACACCGTTGGCCAGCGGCACGATCAGCCTGGATGGGGAGCCTCGGCGCTTTGCCACCCCGCGCCATGCCATTGCCGCCGGTCTGGGCCTGTGCCCGGAGGATCGCAAGGATGAGGGCATTTTCAAGCTGGCCGCCGTGCGGGAGAACATCACCATCACCCGCCGCAATATGGAGACCGCGCCGCTGATCCGGCGGCAGGAAGAGTCTGGGCGGGCGGAAAAGCTGATCGGGTCGATGCGGGTGAAGACGGCCTCGGCCGATACCGCCATCGGTACCCTGTCGGGTGGCAATCAGCAGAAAGCCATCCTGGCGCGCTGGCTGGATGCCGATGCCCGCTTCCTTCTGATGGACGAACCCACGCGCGGCATCGATATCGGTGCGCGCAGCGAAATCTATGCCCTGATGTACCGCCTTGCGGCGGAGGGCAAGACCCTTCTGGTCGCCAGTTCCGACATGCCGGAAGTGATGGGCGTCGCCGACCGCATCGTGGTGATGCGCGATGGCGCCATCGCCGGCGTGCTGACGCGGGAAGAGGCGACCCCCAATGAACTTCTGCGACTGGCGCTTCCCGATGGCAAGCCCGTTGGCGCTGCGGTGAGGATCTGATGATGACCCAGATGATGTTGGCTTTCCGCCGCTACAGCGCCATTGGCCCGCTTCTGGTGCTGCTGGTCCTGTTTGCCTGTCTGGCCCTGTTCGTGCCGGACTTTGCCGGCGCGCGCAACATGCGCGGCCTGATCCTGTCGGTCAGCCTGGTCGGCACCGTCACCACCACGATGATGCTGGTGCTGGCGCTGCGGGAGGTGGACCTCTCTGTTGGCTCCATCGTCGCGCTGGCAGGCGTGCTGTGCGCCGTGGTGATCAGCGATACCGGCAGTGTGGCGCTGGGCATCGGTGCCGGCCTGCTGGGCGGCACGATGGTCGGGCTGTTCAACGGCGTGGTCGTCGCCAAGCTGAAGATCAATTCCCTGATCGCCACGCTGGCGACGATGGAGATTGTGCGCGGGCTGGCCTTCCTGGTTTCCGGCGGGCAGGCCGTTTCCATCCCGCGTGAGGATTTCTATGTACTGGGGTCCGGCGCGTTGCTGGGTATCAATTACCCGATCTGGATCGCCATCCTCTGCTTCGTCATTTTCGGTGTGGTGCTGAACAAGACGGTGTTCGGCAAGAATGTGCTTGCCATCGGCGGCAATCCGGAGGCGGCGCGGCTGGCCGGCGTGCCGGTGGACCGGGTGCGGATCACCGTCTTCGCCCTGCAGGGCTTTGTCGCGGCGCTGGCTGGCATCGTGCTGGCGGCGCGCATCACCTCAGGCCAGCCCAATACCTCGCTGGGGCTGGAACTGGCGGTCATTTCGGCCTGCGTGCTGGGCGGCGTGTCGCTGCTGGGCGGTATCGCCAGCATCGGCGGCGTGCTGATCGGCGTGCTGATCATGGGCGCGGCGCAGAACGCGCTCAACCTGCTCGATGTGCCCACCTTCTACCAGTATGTGGTGCGCGGCGGCATCCTGCTGTTTGCCGTCATTGTCGATAGCGCGCGGCAAAATCGCTGGACGCCGGCCAGCTTTCTCAAGGCGCGGTGATACCGCGCCGCCGCCCTCTTACTCCTTATCACCTGAAAATCCCTTCCCACAGGTTCACCCATGAAGATCGCCCGTATTGAAGTGTTCCAGGTTCCGCCGCGCTGGCTGTTTGTGCGTGTGGAAACCGATGATGGTCTTGTCGGCTGGGGTGAGGGCAGCCTGGAAGGCCATGCGGAGGCCGTGGAGGGTGCCTTTGAATCCCTGAAGGATCGCTTCATCGGCACCGACCCGTTCCGGATCGAGGATGTCTGGCAGACCGCCTATCGGCTGGGCTTTTATCGCGGTGGCCCGGTGCTGATGTCGGCCTTGTCCGGGCTGGACCAGGCGCTCTGGGACATCAAGGGCAAGGCGCTGGGCGTCCCGGTCTGGCAAATGCTGGGCGGCATGGTGCGCGACAAGGTGGAATGCTACGCCTGGATCGGCGGCGACCGCCCGGATGAGGTGGCGGAAGCCGCCCGCGCCCGCAAGGCGCAGAGCTTCCGTGCCGTGAAGATGAATGCCACGGCTGAACTGGGCTGGCTTTCCAGCCCGCGCGACTTGGACGGCGTGGTGGAACGCGCCATGGCCGTCAAGGATCAGGGGCTGGATGTCGGCCTTGATTTCCATGGCCGCGTCCATAAGCCGATGGCCCGCCAACTGGCGGCCCTGCTGGAGCCACTGCGCCCGCTTTTCATCGAAGAGCCGCTTTTGTCGGAGAATATCGAGGGGCTGCGCCAGTTGGCCGGCCAGACCAGCATCCCGATTGCCTTGGGGGAGCGGCTTTATAGCCGCTGGGATTTCAAGCCCTTCCTGGAAGGCGGGATCGTCGATATCATCCAGCCTGACCTGTCCCATGCGGGCGGTATTTCAGAAGTGAAGCGCATTGCCGCCATGGCGGAGGCCTATGATGTGGCGCTGGCGCCGCATTGCCCGCTGGGGCCCATCGCCTTCGCCGCCTGTCTGGCCGTTGCCGTCTCGACGCCCAATTTCGTGATTGAGGAAATGTCGCTGGGCATCCATTACAATACCGGCGGGTACGACCTGCTGACCTATATGCGCGATCCGTCCATTTTCGCAGTGAAGGATGGGTTTGTTGCGGCCCCCACCGGGCCCGGCCTGGGTGTTGATATCAATGAGGAACTGGTCCGCGATCTGGCGCGTACGCCGCATCGCTGGCGCAACCCGGCCTGGCGCCTGCCGGACGGCACCCTGGCGGAATGGTGAGCATGATGCGGTTCGCAGGCAAGACAGCCCTGGTAACGGGCGCGCTGGGCGGGATCGGCGGCGCTGCCTGCCGCCGTCTGGCGGCAGAAGGGGCGCGTCTGGTGCTGGTGGACCGGCCGGGGCTGGATGCGGAACCGTTATTGGCGGCGCTGGCCGGAGCGGATGCCGCCCCGGCCCTGTTCCTGCCGGCCGATATCACGGATGAGGCGGCCGTGGCAGATGTCTGTGCCAGGGCGGTAGCGGAAACCGGCCGGCTGGACGTGATCGTCAATGTCGCCGGGCAGATGATCTATAAGCCGCTGGAAGATCTGACCATGGATGATTGGCAGCGGCTGTTCGCCGTCAATCTGTTCGGCGCTGCGCAGTTCATCCGCCAGGGCTTGCGGTTGATGGGGCCGGGCGGCGCCATCGTCAATGTCGCCTCCATCCATGCGCACCAGACCTCGCCCCTGGTGGCGCCCTATGCGGCTGCCAAGGCAGGGCTGGTGTCACTGACCCGCAGCGCGGCGATTGAGGGCAAGGAAAAGGGCATCCGCATCAATGCGGTGCTGCCAGGGGCGGTGGAAACGCAGATGCTGCGCGACAGCCCCAATATCAAATCGGGCGCTGAGACGATCGATCCTGCCGACATTGGCACGCCGGACGAGATCGCCGCCGCCATCGCCTTTCTGGCGGCGGAAGAGGCGTCCTTCATCACCGGGTCGGGCCTGGTGGTGGATGGCGGTCGCCTGACCAAGCTGTGATGCCGGTCCTAGTCTGAAAATGTAAAGGCCCGGCGGGAGGTCCTTCCCGCCGGGCCTTTTTCTTACCGGGCCAGCCAGCCGCCATCGACGGCGAGCGTGGTGCCGTGGACGTAATCAGCAGCGGCAGAGGACAGGAACACGGCGGCCCCGCCCAGATCGGCGGGCGTGCCCCAGCGGCCGGCGGGGATGCGGGCCAGGATGTCGCGGTTGCGACCCTCGTCCGCGCGCAGTGCTTCGGTATTGTTGGTGGCGAAATAGCCGGGCGCAATGGCATTCACATTAATGCCCTTGGCCGCCCATTCATTGGCCAGCAGCTTGGTCAGCCCGGCAATGCCGCTCTTGGACGCGGTGTAGGACGCCACCCGGATGCCGCCCTGGAAGGACAGCATGCTGGCAATATTGATGATCTTGCCGCCCGTGCCCTGGGCCAGGAACTGCTTGGCCACGGCCTGGGCCAGGAAGAAGGGCGTCTTCAGATTGACGTCCAGCACCAGATCCCAGTCGGCTTCCGTGAAATCCAGCGCATCGGCACGGCGGATGGTGCCAGCGTTGTTCACCAGGATGTCCAGCCGGCCAAAAGCGGCCACGGCCTTTTCCACCACCTCGGCCACCGGCGCGCCGGTGCCCAGGTCGGCATGGACGAAATGGAACTTCGCGCCGGCCGCTTCCACCGCCTGCTGCGTGTCGCTGGGCGTGGACCGGCCAACGGCGACAATGGCCGCCCCGGCCTGGGCCAGCGCCAGCGCAATGCCCTGACCGATACCGGTATTGGCGCCGGTCACCAGCGCCACCTTGCCATCAAGGCTGAACGGATTGCTCATCGGGATGCTCCTTGGGGGGAGTGAAGGGCGGGTGTGAAGTGGGGGGGAATGGGGGGATTTGTGCTACTTCCCCGTCACCCCGGCGCAGGCCGGGGTCCAGGGTCACAAGCGCGTTGCTCTACGAAACT
>NZ_KE386934.1:649501-677837 GCF_000429645.1 Niveispirillum irakense DSM 11586 | reverse complement strand
GGAATGTTGCGAGGATTTGTCCCTAGTACGAGAGGACCGGGATGAACATACCTCTGGTGCACCGGTTGTCACGCCAGTGGCACAGCCGGGTAGCTATGTATGGAAGGGATAACCGCTGAAAGCATCTAAGCGGGAAACCCACCTCTAAACAAGCATTCCCTGAAGAGCCGTGGTAGACCACCACGTCGATAGGAGGCATGTGGAAGCACAGCAATGTGTGAAGCTTAGCCTTACTAATCGCTCGTTCGGCTTGATCCCTCACCGCTCATGCGCAGCGGCAAACCCACACAAATACGCATACACACAGCATCAACCCGTCACACACACAAAACCAATCCCTGTTACGCGCCGACCTGGTGGTCATAGCGAGGGCCCCCCACCCGATCCCATCCCGAACTCGGCCGTGAAACCCCTCTGCGCCAATGGTACTTTGTCTTAAGGCACGGGAGAGTAGGTCGCCGCCAGGTCCGCCCGTAACAGGTAAATCACGATACCAGAACCAAACGCCCCTCGGCACATCGCCAAGGGGCGTTACCTTTTGCGGGCCGCAAAACGGCCCTCTGACGCGGGGTGGAGCAGCCCGGTAGCTCGTCAGGCTCATAACCTGAAGGTCACAGGTTCAAATCCTGTCCCCGCATCCAACGAAAAACCCCAGCAAGAGCAAAATCTTGCTGGGGTTTTTTTATGTTCAGAGCAGAACCGAACCAGCGGGACAAGTAAACGCTGTTCGGCGTCGTCAGAGATGGCTCCGGCGCGCCTGCGGGGCAGCGATCAATTACTGATTTTGATGTTCTGCTGCCAATAATCGTGAAGCGCCCTCACATCGCCGCTTGTCAGGATCGGCATTGCCTGGCGGAGTTGCCCATCGGTCCAATCCCACCATGTCAGTTCGCGCAGCAGGGATATATCCTTGTCGTCGAACCGTTTGCGGATCAGCTTGGCGGGGTTTCCGCCTACAATGCAGTAAGGTTCCACGTCGCGGGTGACCAGGGCGCGCGTGCCGATCACGGCGCCATCGCCAATCTTCACGCCGGGCATGATGATGGCTTCGGCACCAATCCACACATCATGCCCGATAATCGTGTCTCCGGCGGGTTCATATCCGTTTGCAGCGCCGGCAAATGCCGGTATCCCCTCCATCCAGAAAAAGGGAAATGTGCTGATCCAGTCGTTCCGATGGCCCTGATTACCGGCCATGATGAAGGCAGCGCCAGACCCGATCGAGCAGAAGCTGCCGATTATGAGCTTGTCCACGCCGGGCTGAGGCAGCAGATAGCGGGCACAGTCGTCAAAGCTGTGGCCATGATAATATCCGGAATAATAACTGTAGCGACCCACAATAATATTTGGGTTTTTGACTTGGCGATCAATAGTAATGCCCTTGAAGGGGCTTTCGAAGAAGTTGTTCATTGAAGATACCTTTGAGTCCGCGCCGCAGACAGCGGCAAAGGGTCGATTGCGGTGGGCGCAAACAACCAATCGCTGGACGTCTATGGAGTGGTCCCAGCGTGGCGGCTTCTCACGCAGAAACGTGGAAGCAGATTCAGATGGTACAATCTGCGGACTTCATTTCCTTATTATGCACAAGGCATCCGCCGCAGCGCAAGAAGAGCCAGTCTGGACGAGGCCTGGATACGCAGGCAGGCTATCACGGTCTGCGCGATGGCCTTCTTGCCACGGAAAGCATTGACGCACCGTGTTAAGGGCCAGTTCTTCCCAGGATTTATGACCTCCTGCACATCCTTTTCGGAACCGGTTACCCGCCGCTGGCGGGGGGCTTCCCGCCGAGGGCCTGCAACTGCATCACGACCAGTCCCAGAAAGATCAGCCCCAGACCGGCAATGCGGGACAGCGAGATGGGTTTCTGCGGGAGCCCAACAAGGCCCCATTGATCGATGATGATGGAGGCCAGCATCTGTCCGGCGATGACCGCCATGATGAAACCGGCAGCGCCGAGTTTCGGCACAAGCATGAGCGCGCCAGTGATGTAGATGACCCCGATGATGCCGCCAATCCATATCCAGCGCGGTGCCTGCGCCAGATTGGACAGGGTCGGGATTTCCACCTTCGCCAGCACCATGACGGGCAGGATGCAGGCGAAACTGACGCAAAGCGAGACAGCCGTTCCCCACAGGGGATGGCCGAGTGTGCGTCCGAGCGCCGCATTGGCGCCAGCCTGGAAAGGGACGACCGCACCGGTGACGATAGCGGCGAGGATAAGAAACAGGGTGTTGGTCTGCATGGGTGAACCTCCAATGCTCACCAGATGCGTTATTTGCTTCGTGGATGGAAATTCCGATGTCATATCTTCAATATGAATGATGTGAATAATCTTCGGGGTGTAGACCTGAACCTGCTGGTGGTTCTCGATGCGCTTCTGGCTGAACAGCATGTGTCGCGCGCTGCCTCCCGGCTGAATATGAGCCAGCCCGCCGTCAGCCACGCGCTTGGGCGTCTGCGGCTACTGTTCGATGACCCTTTGCTGATACGCCGGGGCGGACAATTGGTGCCAACCGCAAAGGCACTGATAATTGCACCGGCCCTGACCGCAGCGTTGCGACAGGTGCGGGAGGTGCTGGGGCCGGGCGGCTTCGATCCTGTCCGGGAGAAACGGACATTCCGCCTTTCGATGTCCGATTATGGCTCTGCCGTGATCCTGCCGGGGCTGCTGAACATGCTCCGCCATCAGGCCCCAGGGATTGATCTGGTGATCACCCAGTCGGGCCGGGAAGCCATGCTCAGGCAGATCATGGACGGGGAGTGTGATCTTGCACTGGGCGTCTTTCCCGACCTTCCTGAACAGGTGGCAGTCGAACAGCTTATCGTTGAGCAGTTCGCCTGCCTTGCGGATCGGGAGGCAATGGCAGGGCAGGACCATCTGGATATGGAATCCTATCTTTCCCGTCCCCATATCCTCGTAGCCATGCAGGATGGTGCAAATACTGAAATCGACACTTCCCTGCGTGCTGCCGGCCATGTGCGCCGCGTTGCGGTTACGCTGCCACATTGGGGCAACGCGCCGCGGCTGATCCAGGGAACGGATCTCGTTCTGACCGTGGCGCGAAATGCCCTTGCACGCTACGAACGTGACCCGTCCCTTATTATCTTCGAACCGCCATTTCCGATCCCGCCCTTTCCCTTCGTTCAGGTGTGGCATGAGCGGCGCAGCGGTGATCTTGCGCATCAATGGTTGCGCAGCGCTGTTGGGACCGTATCAAAGTCCTTGTAAGGAAAGCATCCGTTTCACTTCACCATTCCGGCGGGTAGGGCCCGTCCGGCCCCGCTGCGGCGTGGCAGCCGGCCATTCAGGATAAGGTAGGCCACAAGCCCAATCACCAGCCCCCAGAAAGCGCCGCCAATGCCAAGCAGATTGATATTCGCGGCGGATGCCAGGAAGGTGATGAGCGCGGCCTCGCGGGATGCCGGGTCGGCCATGGCGCCAGCAAGGCTCCCCCCGATGGTGCCGAGCAGCGCCAGACCGGCCAGCGTTGTGATGAAGGTTGCCGGAAAGGCCATGAAGACGGCAGCCAGCGTCACGCCGAATATCCCGACCAGGATATAGAAGCTGCCGGCAGCAAGCCCCGCAATCCAGCGCTTGGACGGTTCCTCATGCGCTTCCCGCCCCGTGGCAATGGCTGCTGTGATCGCCGCGATGTTGAACGCATGCGAGCCAAACGGCGCCATAAGGAGCGAGCCGAGCCCCGTTGCTGTGACAATGGGATTGGCGCTGGTTCGGAAACCATCGTTCCGCAACAGGAGCATTCCCGGCATGTACTGGCCGGTCAGGGTGATAAGAAACAGCGGCAGCGCGACGCTTAAAAGCGCATTCACCGAGAAGACGGGCATTGTGAAGATGGGTGCCGCGAATTGAAGCTGAAGGCCGGACAGATCGACCCGGTTTTGCGTTACAAGAAATATCAGGCCGAGACTAAGAATGCCGACCACCGCATAACGGGCGGAAACCCTTTTGATCAGCAGGTAAGCCACGATCAGCAGGCCGACCAGCAGCGGATCTATGGTCGCCCCACCAAAGGCGCCGATGCCGAACTGAAGCAGAATGCCGGCCAGCAAACCTGACGCGATCCCCGGCGGGATCAGCCGGATAACCTTTTCGAAATAACCGGAAATCCCCAGCAGGACGAAGGCAGCCGCTGAGATCATGTAAGCGCCGATGGCTTCGGCATAGGGCGTGGTGGCGAGTGCCGTCACGAGAAACGCGGCTGCCGGGGTGGACCAGGCGGTGATGATCGGCTCACGATAACGCAGGCTTAAAATAAAGCCCGTCAGCCCGACGCCGATCGAAACCGACCAGACCCAGGATGCCGTAAGGTCCGGGCCCAGGCCGGCGATGCGGGCGGCCTGAAAGACCAGAATGAAGGTGCCGCCATAATTGACGATGACGGATATCAATCCCGCGACGACGGGATGCATGAGGTCATTCAAGTGGATGGATGGGCGGGACACTGGATTGTTTGTCATGGTCTGTCGGTTCTCCAGGTGGGCTTGCGGCCAATTTCCTGGGCTTGACTTCTATTGGATAAATGGTCTGATCGTTCCTGCCATTTAGCGAGACAGGTTCAGACCATTTGTTCAGGCATTCCCAACTGGAATCGGTAAAGGCGTGGCTTGCCCATCCCGCCCACGCGACGATGCCGCTACACGCGCGGATACAGCGGGCCATCCGACAGTTGATCCTTGATGGGGCAATCGCGCCCGGCAAGCCGCTTCCCGCCTCGCGGGCTCTGGCCATGTCGCTGGGCGTATCGCGCGACACTGTAGAGGCTGGCTATGCCCAGCTTCACGCCGAAGGTTTCATCGAAAGGCGGGTTGGCAGCGGGAGCTTTGTTGCGGAGATGACCGGGTTTGCAGCCCAACGGCGGGTGTCGCCACCTGACGCATTCAGGGGCGATCAGGCGCCCAGGCTCAGTCAGCGTGGCGCTGCCATGTTCCGCAGCGGGGGTGTTCGCGAAATGCTCTCTCCCCGGCCGTTTGCCCCCGGGGTGCCGGAAATACGCAGTTTCCCGCTCCCGCTATGGGAGCGGCTTGAGCGACAGGTACTGAAGGAGGTTGGGACGCAGGCGCTGCATCATGGTGATCCCCAGGGTGCCGAGCCGCTGCGGCGGGCCATCGCCGATTACGTCAATCTTGAGCGCGGCGCGCGGGCCACCGCAGACCGGGTGATGGTGCTGACCAGTTCGCAGCAGGCCCTGAGCTTGTGTGCCACTATGCTGTTCGATCCTGGTGACCCGATTTTCATCGAAGATCCAGCCTATTACGGCGCCCGCAAAGCCTTTGAGGCGGCAGGGTTGGAATGTCTTCCTGTTCGTGTCGATGGCCAAGGGATCATGGTCGAACAGATCATGGCAGATCCGCCCAAAGCCAAAGCCGTCTTCCTGACGCCCTCGCACCAGTTCCCTACGGGCGCGACTTTAACGCTGGATCGCCGTCTTGCATTGATCGAATGGGCAGCGCGGCATCAGGCCTGGATCATCGAGGATGATTATGACAGCGAGTTCCACTATGCGGGCAAGCCCACGGCCTGCGTGCAGGGGCTCGATCCGCACGACCGGACCCTCTATATCGGCACTTTCACCAAGTCGCTCTTTCCTGGCTTGCGGATCGGATATGTCGTGCTGCCCCCGCAACTTGTTAAGCCACTGACCGTGGGGCGAACGCTGCTTGATGGGCATAACGCCTCCGTCGCGCAACTGACCCTGGCCCGGTTCATGGAAGGTGGGCATTTCGGTGCCCATGTCCGCACCATGCGTGGCTTTTATGCAGAGCGGCTGGACGTGCTGACAAGGCTGATCCGCAAGCATCTTTCTGGCTTTGTTGAGCCCCAGGTGCCCATCGGGGGCCTGCAAATACCGTGTTTTTTGACCGGTGACTTGTCCGAACAGAAGGTAATTGATGCGGCCCGCCGCGTGGGGGTCGAACTGCTGGGGCTGTCAGCACTGCACGCCGCTGGTGATGGGCGGGCTGGATTCCTGATGGGGTTTGCTGCTTACACGCCAGATGAGATTGAGGTTGGCGTCAAAAAACTGGCGAACGCGCTGCGGTCAGTGAGCGCCACATAGGCAGTTCGCCGCGATAATATCGGAATGGGGGCGTCCTCCCTCGACGCCCCCATTTTAAGGGTCCTAGAAGTCGAACTTCTGTTTGGTGACAAAGGCTTCCCACGCGGCGCGGCTGTTGAAGTCCAGGCCGCGATCCCAGGCTGAGCCCATATAATAGGTGAAAGGACGGTCGGGTGTGACACGCACCAGGATCAGGTAATTGTCCGCATCCTCGGCGAAGCCCTCGACAAGGGCCGGATCGACCGTGATGGCGATCCCCATGCCGCCATGTTCAGTGTTTTCCGGTTCCCAGAACATCAGGCGGCCATTCTCACGGTCGCGGGTCACGAAGCCCGTGCCATTCTCGTTCTTGCGCTTGGAAATGCCGATGCCGACGATGAGCGGTTCCGCTTTATCCGAACTCAAGGTTGAGGTCATGCGCGTGAAGCTGGACCCCAGCGGCAGGCTGAAGCTGCGCGTCTCCCACACCTTGCGGGCCACATCGACCGGCCAGGGACGGTAATCAACGCTGAAGCGGGCTTCCTTGCCGCCGGTTTCCTCAATACGGTAGGTGGAGAAGTTGCGGCTGGTCCAGAGCTTGTTATCGTACCAGATGCCAAGCCCACCGGCCCCGCGTCCCCTGCCGACATCGTAATAATCCAGCCCCTCGCCCCGATCGATATGGTAGTTCGGGAATTTCAGTTGCCGGTCCATATAGGGCCAGCGCACGCGCTTGGCCCAGGCATCAATGCCCGATCCGGAAGGGGCTTCCCGCGATTCCAGTGCCGGACCATAGATGCGGTGGGCAACACGGTCATTTTCCCACAGCAGATCATCCAGCCGGTCAGGGGCGAAGCGCACCACGGCGCGCGGCACCTGCTGGTCCGCTGGGGGCGGCGTCAGCGGTTCAATCGTCGAGGGGCGCTTCAACTGTGCCGGATCATAGGAAAGGGCACGCGTGGCCCGCATCTCGGCCTCGCGGCGTCGCACTTCTTCCGGCCCGATGACGGTGACGGGGGCCGGCGGGGTTGGCGTGGTGGCGGCGATGATGTCCGGCGTATCCCGTTTGGGTTCCGGCTGGGGCAGGGACTGCACCGGTCCGTTCAGATCGGCAATCTCCAGCCCGGCCAGGATATAGGTTCCCGTCGTATAGAGGCCGACATCGCGCGGATCGGTGGCGACGGGCATGTCGCCTGTCTTCTGCGTGGCACCGATCAGGCCATTGGGCAGGACGTGGCGATTAAGGGCTGCCCAGCCACGGGTGACATGCGGCAGATATGTGGCCCGGTCCAGCAGACCATGGTTGATCCCCCAGGCCAGCGCATAGACATAGAAGACCGATCCCGATGTCTCTGCCTGCGGGAAGGCGTCAGGGTCCAGCAGGCTGGCGGGCCAGAGCCCGTCGGCGCGCTGCAGCCCGATCACCCGACCCGCCATTTGCTGGAAGATATCGGTATAGAAGGCGCGGCCGGCGAAATCGGCCGGTATGGATTCCAGCCACCGGGCCAAGCCGCCCATCACCCAGCCATTGCCGCGCGACCAGTAGATATGCTCACCCTTGGCGTTGCGGTGCCGGTCATCCTTGAACCGCTCGTCACGCAGGAACAGGCGCTGCTCGGGCACCCACAGCCGGGCGGCCGTGCGGCGCCATTCCTTGTCGGCGGCGACAAGATATTTGGGATCGCCGGTAATGGCCGACATCCGGGCGAATACCGGCGGCGCCATATAAAGCGCATCAGCCCACCACCAGATCAGTTGCGGCGTCTCGGTCGCGCGGTTCAGATGCGGTACCTGCCAGTCCAACCGCTGGCGCAGGGGCAGCAGCACCCCCTCCTGCCCACGCCTTGCATAGAGCTCCTCATAAAGATCGCCGATCGTAATGTCGTCGGCATTCAGCATGGTCGGGCCTGACCGGGCGCCGCGGACACTGTAATTATAATGTTCGGCAACCGCGGTCAGGAAGCGCAGCGTCTCGGGATCTTCCGATACCCGGGCAAGCCGTGCCGCGCCGATATAGAAGGTCGCCGCCACCCAGTTGGAGGACATCTGGCTGAGATTGCTGCCGGTCGACAGCGCGATCGGCTCGCCCGCCATGGCCTTGATCTGGCTTGCCGCAACATATTCCACAGCGGCCATGGTTTCCGCGCGGGAGGGCAGGACAGCCGGGTCGACATTCAGGACAGGTCGCGGCGTCGGCTCCAGCCAGGCCTGCTCCACGCCGGGCGGCAGTGTTGGTGTCTGGGCGGAAGCCGGGCTTGCCAGAGCGGTTGTTGCCAACAGGGCAAATGCCAGGCGCAGGGACAGATGCGCAGCGCGGTGGGGGGTGTGCCAGGACATTGTTTCCTCCAGCGACGCGATTGAACTCGCGCCTGAATCATTGGGGGCGGGCTACCTCGGTCTTCTTGGAAACCGGTGTCAATCGGAGCATATAATTGCTGCTCCGTCCGGGTGGCGCCTTGACTCGAGTATATCGTCCTCTATCATGAGATCAAAGAACAGAATGTGGGAATTAAGCGTTTCCGGTCATCCAAGATCGGCACGCCCCCAGGGAGACGTCTTCATGCATCGCCGAAACTTGCTGCGCCTTGGCGCCCTCAGCGCCTTTGTGCCCCTTGTTGCCCCTGTTTGGGCCCAGGAAACCGGACGCCTGTTCGATGCCGCCGATTTTGGTGCGGTGCCGGATGGGGAGGCGATCCAAACGCGGGCCCTACAGGCGGCCATTGATGCGGCGGCTGCCGCTGGCGGCGGCACGGTGGTGCTGAAGCCCGGCCTTTATCGTTCCGGCGCGATCTTCGTGAGATCGAATGTGACATTGCAGGTGGGAAGGGGAGCGATCCTGCGCGGCGTGACCGACCTTGCCGCTTACCCGATGGTGCGCACGCGCGTGGCGGGGATTGAGATGGAATGGCCCGCCGGCCTTCTCAACATCTATCAGCAGAATAATGCCCGCATCACCGGCGAAGGGACGGTGGATGGCGATGGGAAGGTTTTTTGGGACAGTTACTGGGCCCTTCGCCGCGATTATGACCCCAAGGATCTGCGATGGGCCGCCGATTATGATTGCCGGCGTCCGCGTCTGGTCCATATCTACGATGCAGACCGGGTGGAGATATCGGGCCTGAACCTGATGCGGTCGGGTTTTTGGACGGTCCATGTCTGCTATTCGCGGGATGTGAAGGTCTCCGACCTGATCATCCGCAACAATATTGGCGGGCGTGGCCCTTCGACCGATGGGGTCGATATCGATTCTTCCGAACGGGTGCTGGTTGAGCGGTGCGACCTGTCGGTCAATGATGATGCGCTCTGCATCAAGGCCGGGCGCGACTGGGATGGGCTGCGGGTTTCCAGGCCTTGCCGCGCAGTGAAAATACGGGATTGCGTGGTGCGCGATGCCCTGGCGGGCGTGACATTCGGGTCTGAAACCTCGGGCGGTTTTCAGGATATCGAGGTTTCAGGCATCCGGATCGAATATCCGGTACCGCTGGGTATCTTCTTCAAGTCGGGCCATACGCGCGGTGGCTCAATCTCAAACATCCGCATCCATGATGTCCATCTGCAGGATGTCGCCACCTTGATGCGGATCAATCTGAACTGGTATCCCAACTATTCCTATGCCCGGATTCCGGAAGGGATCAAGAACCCGCCGGATTACTGGTCGGCGCTGGCAAAGCCGGTCCCGCGAGAGCAGGGTATTCCGCGTATCCGCGATGTGCGGATGTCCGATATCCGCGCCATTGGCGGCAAGATCGGCTTTGAGGCCGCCGCCTATCCCGAGGCGCCGCTGGAAGATTTCGTCTTTGAACGGTTGAACTGGGATGTGCGCGAAGCAGGATCCATCGCCAACGCGAAAAACTGGCGCTTCATCGGCTGTAACATCGATACCCTGGATGGTACAGGCCCCAAAGTGACGGCATCGACCGGCGTGACGGGCCTGTAAACACGCTGGTGCTATCTCATGAGAACGGCCCGGCGTATCCCTGCGTCGGGCTATTTCTTTTTTGAAAACAAACGGAAATAGCCCGGAGTGCGAACACTCCGGGCAAACAAGAGCCTGATCCTTAGAAAAAGGGATCAGTACTTCCAGCGCATGCCGACCGCGATCTCGCGACCGGTGTGACGGTAATCCTGAACGCGATCCAGAATATCGACATAGCTGTCGGAATATTGGTCGGTCAGGTTGATGGCCTCAATCGAGACGCTCAGGCTGTCCGTAATGTCATAGGACATCGAGGCGTCGAAATTGGTCGTGCTGTTGACGCCCGCTTCCGAGTTGCCATTGGCACCGGGGAAAGCGGTCAGGTATTTGCCGCGATGTGCGGCCGAGATACGGGCCTTGAACGGGCCATCTTCGTAATAAAGCGTGGCATTGGCGGTGTATTTTGACTGGCCCGTCAGGCGGTTCTTGCCGGCCGTGCCATAGCTGACTTCGGAATCGACATAGGTGACGTTGCCGATGAAACCAAAATTAGACCAGAAGTCGGGCAAGAAGGTGAAAGGCTGCTGATACTGGAGTTCGATACCGTGCAACCGGCCGCCAGCGCCGTTGAGCCGGCGGGTGACCTGGAACACGTCCGTCGGCTGGGCCGCACCCTGAAGCAACTCGTCCGGCAGGCCCAGCCTGTTCCAGACGATCCCCTCCGTGACCGAGGTGATGAAGCTGTCAATGTCCTTATAGAAGAAGGCTGCGGCCAGCAGGCCTTCATCCTGGAAGTACCATTCGACGGACAGATCGTAATTGGTGGCGCGGAACGGGTCGAGCAGGGGATTGCCATAGGCAACGGTGCGCGTCGTTGGGGCCACGCTACCGCCCGGCGTCAGGTCACCCAGCGTCGGACGCGACATGACCTTCGCAGCGCCCAGACGGACAACCAACTCGTCGGTCGGCTCCAGTGCCAGGTTGAACGACGGCAGGATGTCGTCATAGTTATTGTCGGTGGTGACGTAATTATAGCTCGTCGTTCCGCCCGCCGAAACCGTCTGCCACCCCTTTGCGGTCACATCCGTCCGGGCGTAGCGGATACCGGCATTGCCGCGCAGCGTCATGCCCGAAATGTCGGTGTTGAAATCCGCCTGGAAATAGGCGCCATTGTCCGTCTCATCGACCTCGCGTTCGCTGCGGTTCGGAACAAGCGGGTCGTTGTAGATGCTGAGGAAGTTGGCGATCTTCTTGATGTCGGGAACGATGAAGGACAGGTTCGATCCCGTCGGCGCGTTGACATAGCCGCCGATATCGACGATCCGGCCGATGGAATCGACGCCGGTCAGGCGGTCGGCCCCGGTCGGATTGGTGATCGCCCGCGCAAGACCGAAGGTCTCGAACCCATAGGTGCGGTGTTCACCGCCGACCTTGAATGTCAGAGACGGCGACCAGTCATAGGCCAGCGAGCCCGCTGCCACCCTGTTCTCGAAATTACCGCCGCCATTGCTGCGTGTGGCATTGACCAGGGTGAAGCGCTGGCCCGACGTGACGTCGAAACCATAATTGATCAGCGGCTGGCGATCATTGTCGCGGAAGTCGAAAGTGTAACCGTTGATCCCGCTGGCCTCGAACGCATACGCAACGTTCAGCGGCGTGCGCGCTTCCGACCGGTTGATACCAAGCTTCAGATTGCCATGGAGTTGATCAGAGAAACTATGCTTGGCATTGACTGAGGCCTGATAGAAGTTGCTCTCGTTCCGGGTGAAGCCGTTTTCCGCCCGTACGAGCATATTGTCGAACACGCCATAGGACAGGGTGTTCTTCGTCGGATCGATCTCATACTCGCGCAGCACGACATTATTCACAGCGGCGCGGCTGAAGGACCAGGCCTCAATGTTCGGGCTTTCAGTCTCGGAATTGAACCGCGACCAGAGCAGGTCGAGCGTCACTTCCGTGGTGTCACTCGGCTGCCATTGCAGCGCGCCGGTCATGCCCAGGCGGTCTTCGGACGTTTGCCCAAGCGTGTAGCGCGGGATGCGCGGGTAGAAGGCGTTCAGCACCTCTGTGCGCTGGGCGGGCGTGGTGCAGGGGATGCAGTTCCGGAAATTCTGGCCGGTCCCATAGGCCTGTGCCGGGTTGCCAGACTGCCAGCGGGTGGTGTTGAAGCTGCCGAGAGTCGGTGAGCGCTCCGAATAGGCGACCGACAGCAGGGCGCCATAGGTCTTGTCTTCATTCGACCAGCTCACCAAGCCGGCTGTGCGGGGAATGGTCTTTTCCGACAGGTCGTTATAGGAGGCCTGACCCGACACCGCGGCATTGAAACCGGAGCGGCGGAAATCCAGTGGGCGGCCGGTCTGGAGATCGACGGTCGCCCCCAGCGAGCCTTCTTCGATCTCCGCCGACTGGGTCTTGCGGACCCGGATGGCGTTGAACAGTTCCGATGCGAACATCGAGAAATCGAAACTGCGATTACGGCTGCCGCCCGCAGAGGCCTGGGCTTCCAGGCCATTGATGCGGGTGCGGGTAAAGTCGGAGCCGAGACCGCGCACCGAGATGGTCGTGCCCTGACCGTTCACGCGGTCGATGGTCACGCCCGGCAGGCGCTGGATGGCTTCCGCCAGATTCTGGTCAGGGAAATCAGCGATATCCTCGGCCAGGATGGCATCCACCGCGCCCGCCTCGTTCCGCTTGATGCCCAGCGCCTGCTGAAGGCTGGAGCGGAAACCGGTGACAATGATCTCTTCAAGTTCGACCGCGTCAGTCCGCTCAGCAGTGGCGGCTGGTGTCGATTGGGCAGCGGCTGAAGCGCTCCAGCCCAGCGCGGCGAGCGCAAGGCTGATCGCGGACAGAGTCCGGGCATTAACGCGTAACATTGGTTACCTCCCCACCCCGGTGACCTGACACCGGTGTCATTTCTTGAGCGATTCTTACTTCTTGAGATGCTTTTTATTTTAGTTGTCACATATGGAAGACATATGTGCTGTGTCATATGATGCGACAGAATACCGTATATTGCAATAGGTTCTCGTGCTTGAAATCGTTTTTAAGAATAAAATTTTAATTATCATTATAAAACAATGCCCTATGGCGTCATGTGTGACGCCATAGGGCATTGGGCCAGTTTTATCCAAACCGTTTAGAAATCAAGCACGTGCGACCTCGACAGCGTAAATATGGTTGGGTCCGTGCATATTAGATACAAATACAATCCATTTTCCGTCGGGGGTGAATGTCAGGTTCGGCTCCAGCCGGTAATCATGGTTGGACAGGTCCACCAATCGCTCCGACCGCAGATACTCCACGGAAATCTGGTCTTCCTTGTCGCTGGACGGATCTTCATCGACGATGGGCTCCGGGCGCAGCAGAACGATCCATTTCCCGTCGGGCGCATGCGCGACCATGTCCCCATCGCCGCCATCGCCGGCGAACAGTTTCCCATCCGGCGATGCATTGAAGTGAACCGACCAGTCATTCTGCTCCACCCGGCGATAAATGCGCTTGCCGGTTTCCAGATCGACCGAGGCAACCCAGAAAACCTGCCCGCGCGGGGTCTGCAGGTCGTAATGGACCTGTTTTCCGTCCGGGCTGAACCATTCATGGCCGAAGATCTCGAAATTCATGGTCCGCTGGTGGGTCTTGCGCAGGTCGGACCCGTCGGCCCTCATCGTCCACATCCGATCTACGCGATGCCACGGTCCTTCGTGACAGAAGATCAGGCGCTGCGGATCGGTGGGGGAGAATTGGGTGTGGCCGATCCATTCATTGGTCTTGTGAATGACGCGCCGTTCACCTGTCGCGAGATCGATGACGAAGATCTCCATCGGATGGCGGGCGGCCCAGCGCTGCAGCATCCGCACCCCTTTGGCGCGCGCGAAGTTCAGCGGTTTGCCGTCCGGCCCGTTGGCAGCATATTCCGCCTGATCGAAGCGACGGTTGCGGGGATCGGTGACGGTCGGTTGCAGCGGCTTGGAATCATAGGCGACGAAGCCCAGCAGAAGGGTTTCATCGGCATTCACTGAATTGACATTGCCGTTGGGAATCGTGCCGATGCGGCGTACTTCCCGCGTGTCGGCATCAATGGAAAACAAGGTCTTGGCCCGGTCCATCAACTGGGCTTCTGATACTTCTGTGACCGAATAATAGACATTGCGGCCCAGGCGGCCGGTGAACATCAGGTCGGCGTCGCGGCCCGGTACCAGCACCTCATGGACCCAGCTTTTCAGATCGACCAGGGTGATGCCGGCGGGCGTGGTAATGACCATGCGGTCGGGGCGGCCGTTGCGGCCGGGCAGGAACATGTTCTTGTAGAAATAGGGTTTGCCACCTCCCTCCGTCGTGATCCGTCGGACACGGTGGCCGGTCTTTGCATCAACCCATTCGGTCGGGACCGGCCCATCCCAGTGGGGGCGGGGCGGCGGTGCTACCTCTTGTGTGGAAGGGGGGGCGGTATTGGGCGCGGGCCAGGGTGGCACCTGACCGGGCGGGGGCAGGGGCGTGGCGGACGGCACATATTGGCATGTCGTCGCATTGGCGGTGCTGACGCCAAGTCCGGCGGCGGCGGGCGCGGCCAGCAGGGCCTTCAGCGCGGTGCGGCGGGTGGTTGTCATCGGGCGTTCCTCTGTTTGTTTATTGCCGTTCAGGGGGCGGGCTTCAGGCCCTCGACGCGGACGGTCCAGCCATCCTTGGGGAATCCTGGTGCATGGCCGGTGGAGCCTTCCCAGCCCCCCGCCATCAGGCCCACGGCCCATAGCAGGGCACCGTTGGATGGGAAGTAGGTCTCCGCCGCGCGGCGATAGCCGGCACCATCCGGGTTGACGGCCATCGCCACCCCGCCGGCACCGGCGGAGACAGGCACCAACTCATCCGCATGTTCGTCCAGATGGACGCGCGGTGTCATGCCGGTCGGCCCCCATTGATTATTCTTCAGGTCGGCAAACAGCCAGTCCACGGCCTTTTCCGGCGCGCCCAGGCGGGCGGCCGTCATGGCCATCATGGGGAAATCCCAGCCCCAGGTCTGGCGGATATCCCAACTCGCCTCCACCGCCTCAAAGGTGCGGCGCATGGTGTCCCGGTCAATCCGGGCACCGCTGATGAAGCCATAGGCCATGAGGAAGGACGGATGGTCGCGGTTCTTGCACTGGGGCTGCGACGCATGTTTGCGGCAGGCGTCGGACATGGCGATTGTCCAGAAATCCGGCGTCGTTTCTGTCGGCAGATAGAGACCATCCTTCACCGCCGGGGGGGCGATGCGGGCCAGGGCCCGATCCCAATCAACATTGCGTGCCAGGCCGCGCCGCTCCCGCCAGGCTTGCGCGGTAGACAGGGCCCAGCGGAAATACTCGACCTCGAAGGTCGGGTTCATGGTGGTCAGCGGATCGTAATTTTCCTGCGCCGGGATCAGCGGGGGGCCGAGATCCATCCGCCCATTGCGATCAAGCGGCCAGGAGGCCAGCAGATCGGCGGTCGCCTCCACCAGCTCCCCATACCGGTCCAGCACGGTGTGGCGCTGGTCGGCGCGCCAGACCAGTTCAGCCAGCAGGATCGGATGCGGCTGCTGCCACATGATGAAGGGGGAGACCAGGCTGGGGCTGTTGCGCCCTTCCGGCCCCGTCATCTTTGGCCACCAGGCGCCTTTGACGCCATGGCGCGCTGCCTCGGCGCGGGCATTGTCGAGATTGCCCAGATACCAGGGCAGGCTGCGCTCCAGCAGGTCGGCATGGCCCCACAGGGCCTGCCAGGCGGCATGCCAGGGGTGCATCTCCAGATGGAATTTGCCGAACCAACTGTTGGAGAACAGCCCCTCTTCCTGCGGTGGCAGTTCGCCGGCACCGTTTACCGCCGACAGGTACTGTGACAGCACCACGCGCCGTTCCAGTTCCGCCGCGCGCGGATCGGTGGAACCTGAGAAATCGACAGCACCGCCGCGGGTCCAGAAGCGCTGCCAGTGACCGGCCACGGCCTGGGCCGTCTGATCCGTGGCAGGCAGTGCGCCATCTACCGGTTGCTGCGCATAATCCACCGTGAAGCTCAGCCGGTCGGCTTTTTTGGTGCCCTGCTTGGTACGGACAAGGAAATCATCCTCACCCCGCGCCTCAATATGGCTGCCGGCGATACGGGAATAATAGACGGTTTCGTCGATGGTGCGCTTCAGCGTCACAGCGCCCGACGTCTGGGCCTGCCGGACGGTTTTGCCCCGGTTGGTCCAGTCCGACGGGTCAGGGTTGATCGAAGGCTTCACGCCCGGATAGCGGACAAGGGCCGCCAGTTTGCCTGCACTGACCAGGGGGGAGCGGATATCCACAGCGATGGCGTCCAGCGTGGGATGCACGCGCGTCACCACCTCGACCGGCTGCCCGTCATAGGTGAAGCGGCTGGTCAGGGTCCCTGTCCACAGGTCCAGAATCTGGGTGGGGGAGGTGACTTTGGCGAAGTCCAGCGGCTGGCCATCGCCGGTGGTCAGGCCAATGCGACCCAGGGAGAAACGGTGTGGATTGGCCCGCAGCCACGTATAGGCGGGGTTGGTTTCCGCATCTGCCCAGGATTTCATCCAGGCATAGGGCCGCTGCCCACGGCCCGGGACGTCCACCGGGATCAGGCCACTGGCCTCGGTATAGTTTTCCGGGTTGGGGAAACTGTGCCAGGCCCATTGCGCCATGGTCAGCAGCGGGGCCAGTTCGGAATATTGCTCCGGGAATGTCTGCAGGCCGGTAATGTCGGCGGTGAAGCCGATATCACCATTGCCCAGCATCACTGGCGCGTGCCGGTCGATGGCCGTCAGCGTCACATTATGGCGCGTGACCAGGGCCTGTCGGTCAATGGGTGCGGCGGCGGCAGGGGCTGTCGCCGGGGCGGGAGTGGTGGCGCCGATACTGGTTGCGACGCCCGGCGCCCCCAGCAGCATAAAGGCGAGAAGGGCGGCTTTGGGGCGCATCATAAGGCCACCCGGCCGCCCGGCGCGGCGCCTTTCCAACCCTGGCAAGTTCTGGCGAGGGGCGGTAACGCCCTGGCGGAGGGAACAGGCCTTGAAGGCGGCGCGCTGCCTTTATCGATATTCATCTGATCCTCGGGGGTTTCCTCTGGGCCGTGCCGTCTTGGTGTGGCGTTCGGCGGGTTGAAATCAGAATGTCATGCCCAGCGCATTGGGATGATCGGAAGTACAAGGCCTGCCCTGGTGGCTTAAGATCGGCGTGCCTCAGGTTGGTACGGTGAACGGGTGCAGGCGTCTGGAGTGCCGGATTCAAAATTTGCGGACCTGAAAACAGGGCGCCCGTCGTTCGGCAGGAGCCTCTGCATGCTCCCAGGAAGTTAAATTAATGACTCGTCCCTTCCGGCTGCCTTTATGTATGGTAACCGGTGTCTTTCTATAATATGAGAATGAAAATTACAAAATGGGAAAATTCATGTCAACGATCGTGCCACCCGCCCGGGCGTTGCATGAAATTCCAACATGCAAAAACTAAGTCCAAATAGTGAAAAGCTATGAAGCTGAGGAAACGCACATGAAATCCTTTCTTGCCACGCCCCTGGTGACGCTTGGCATCCTAGCGGCTGTCTGCGCGGGCGGTGCCGTCAATGCCAAGGTCATTGCCCTCAACACGCCGGCCGTCGGACTGACGGCGGATCGAATTGGTGCCCTTCCGGATGCGGAACGGGGGGCCTGGGCAGACTATCTGGCCCGCTCCCAGAAGCAGCGGCAGGCCGACCGTGACGCCCTGGCTGCTGAACTACCCGCCGGCGCCACGCCGCCACCCCCGCCGCAGGCTGTCGGTGGCGGTCAATATAATATGCCGCTGGATCGTCCGGCTGCCTGGTACGCGACGCAGGAAGCCTGGTCGATTGCCGACGCCATTGTGTCCTTCCAGACCCCGGCGGGTGGCTGGAGCAAGAACCAGGATCGCCGTATTGCCCGCCTGCCGGGCCAGCGCTTCTCCAACGATGCGGAGACGATGGAGCAGAACCCGGCCAATTTCGACGCGCCGGCTGACCGGTTCTGGACCTTTGTCGGCACGCTCGACAATGACGCGACCTGGACAGAGATGCGGTTTCTGGCAAAGGTTGCATCACAGGTGCCCGGCGCCAGGGGCGATGCGTGGCGCGCCAGCGTGATCAAGGGTGTGCATTACCTGCTGAACGCGCAATATCCCAACGGCGGCTGGCCGCAAATCTGGCCGCTGGAAGGTGGTTTCCACGATTCCATCACCTTTAATGATAATGCTGTTGCCCAGGCCGCCATGGTGCTGCGCGACGTGGCCGGCGGTAAGGAGGGCTTCGCTTTCGTTCCGGCCGAACTGGAAGGCCGCGCGGCGGAAGCCACGAAAAAGGCGATTAATGTGATCCTGGCGGCCCAGGTCCGACAGGGTGACCGGCTGTTGGGCTGGCCGCAACAGGTGGAGCCGATGCGTCTGGTGCCCACCAGCGCCCGCAACTATGAGCCGCGCTCCATCGCCAGCGGTGAAACCACCGATATCCTGATCTTCCTGATGGGGGAGGCTGATCCCTCGCCGGCGGTAAAGGCGGCGATTCGCGGCGGTATCGCCTGGCTGGAAGCAACCCGCGTCTATGACAAATCTTTTGAGAAGACCGATCAGGGCCGCAAGCTGATCGACAAGAAGGGCGCCGGCCCGATCTGGTCGCGCAATTATGATCTGGTCACCGGCCAGCCGATCTTCGGCGACAAGGACCAGACCATCCATGACGATGTCAACGGCATCTCCATCGGGCGTCGCAACGGCTATTCCTGGTGGATTGCCAGCCCGCAAAAGGCGCTGGATGCCTTTGCCCAGTGGACAAAGGCCCATCCCTGACGCCGGTCCTGGACTTGGCGTCCCGCCCCTCTTGCCCTATCCAAAGGATGCCGCTGGTTCCAGAAAGGAACCGGCGGTTTTTCTTTTTTTGGCAGAAAAGCGGCGTTGCGTTTGAGCGTTCCGCAGAGATGTTTCTTTTGTGTACCCCTCATGAGGGGAGGGGTTGCCACTTTATGTTGATACGGGCACGCCTGCTGAATTATAGTCCTGCGAAATTAAATATTTGCTCAGGTGCTCGAGTGCAACATCTCCGCGTTCCGGGTTTGGTCGCAGCAGCTCTCCTTTTGGGTGTCTCCGGCCGCGTCAGCGCCCAGGATGCCGGCCAGATTCTGCGTGATGTTGAACGCAACATACCGAAAAGCGAGCCACGGGCGCCCTCCTTGCCTGAGATTGCGCCCACGCCGCAGGAGGGCGGCTTCCTGAAGGAGGGGGAGACGGTGCGCGTCACCGGCTTCCGTATTCTTTCCACCCTCATCCCCGAGCAGGAGCTTCAGGCGCAACTGTCGTCCTATGTCGGGCGCGACTGCACGCTGGGTGACCTGCGGGAAGCGGCGGCAAAGATCGCCAGCTATTACAGCAAGCGGGACTTTCTGGCGCGGGCCATCCTGCCCAACCAGACACTGGAGAATGGCATCGTCACCATCCAGGTGCTGGAAGGGCGTATGGGCCGGGTGCTGATCGATCCCAGCAGCAGAACCCGCATGAATCCGGATCGGGCTGCGGCCTTCATCCATGCGCAGAACCCGGAAGGGGAGCCGCTGCGCCCCAGCGCCGTGGCGACCGGCGTGTCCAACCTGACATTGATCCCCGGCATGCAGGCGCTGGGCGTTCTTGATGCCGGTGAGCAGGAGGGCACGACAGATGTCCGCCTGAAATTGCTGGAGCCGAAGCCTGTCACCACGACCCTGCTGCTGGATAACAGCTCCGTCCGGGAAATCGGCGAGGCGCGGGCCTTGGGCATGATGAATGTGTCCAATACCCTTGGTTTCGGTGACCAGTTGGCCCTGACCGGGCAGCTTACCCAGTTCTCCCGCTATATGCAGGTTCTCGCCGGGGCGCCGGTGCTGGATGGCGATTATTGGCTGGAGGCCATGGCCGGCGCGCTGCGCTATGAGGTTGATAAGAAATATAATGTGACGAGGCCGAAAGGCGATGCGCAGACAGTGGCGTTGAACCTGCGCTGGCTGGGCCTGCGGGATTCTGCTGACCCGGTGAATTTTGCCTTCGGGGCGGAGCATAAATGGACCAATGACCGGGTGGCGGGCCTGGAGACGGCTGATAATGGGCTGACGGCTTTCACCTTTGCCGCCCATCGCCGGATGGGTGACGCCTGGATGGGCGGTGGTGCCTTTGTTCTGGATGGGCAGGTGAAGGCTGGCTTTGTCGATCTGTCCGGCAACCGCACCAACAAACTTTTTGATAAGGTCACGGCGGATACCCAGGGCTATTACGGCAAGCTCAATGTCAGTGTCGCCCGTGCGCAAAATCTTTGGGCCAATGGTGATGGGCGCATTACCCTGTCCGCACAGGCATCCACCAACAATCTGAACAGTGCTGAGCAATTCACCCTTGGTGGACCTAACGGCATCCGGGCTTATCCTGTCAGCGTCGGCAATGGCGACCAGGGCGCGATGCTGAATGTTGAGGTCGGTCACCGCGTCCGGGAAGATTTACGCCTGTCCCTGTATTGGGATGCCGGCGTGATTGAGCAGCATAAACGTACCTGGAACGGTTGGCAGGACCTTTCCTCGCCCCATAATCAATATGTGTTGCAAGGTGTCGGCGCGGAAGCGCTGTGGACACCCCTCAGCAATCTTCAGGCGCGCTTATCGGTTTCCCACCATGTTGGCAATGATACCAGTCACCGTCCGACCCCTGCGGATATGGAAAACCGGCGACGCAGGCTGCAGGCCTGGGTCCAGCTGGTTCTGACGGTTTAAGGAGCGGATGATGAATACCAGCACGGCCCCCCGCACGCGCGCCATCGTCCGGTCCCGTTTATTGCTCTGCACGGCCATGCTCTCGGTGGCGCAGGCGCTGACATTGCCGTCCCTTGCCGGTTCCGCCACGCCCGATGCGCTGCCGACGGGAGGGCAGGTACAGTCGGGTATCGCCAGCATCACCAGTGCCGGCACGGTGATGAATGTCAATCAGACCACCGGCAAAGCCATCATCAGTTGGCAAGATTTCAATGTCGGCTCTGGCGCCTATGTGCATTTCCAGCAGCCCGATGCACAATCCATGACGCTGAACCGGGTACGCGGCGCCGGTCAGTCGATGATCAACGGCACGATCACGGCGCCCGGTACGGTGATCCTGGTCAATCCCAACGGGGTCGTGTTCGGCGGTGGGGCGAGCGTGGATGTAGGCGGCCTCGTCGCCTCCACCCTGGATATTGCGAACGAGGATTTCGAAAATGGGCGGCTGGTCTTCCAGCGCGGTTCGTCGGATGGCGCCATCATCAATGAAGGCAGCCTGAAGGCTCGTGGTGGGGCTGTGGTGCTGCTGGCATCGCAGATCACCAACCTTGGCCTGATCCGGGCGGAACTGGGGTCCGTCATCCTGGCCGCCGGTGAGACGGTGGTCCTGACGCCGGACGGTGGCGCACCGCTGAAGGTTGAGGCGTCGCTGCTGCGTGCGGAGATTGAGGCGGGTGGCATCATCCAATCGACGGGCGGCGCCATTTATCTGACCGCCCAGGCCTTGAACCGCGTCAATGCCGGTGTGATCAAGGCGACCGGCGTAATGGAGGCGACTACCCTTTCCAGCAAGGGCGGCAAGCTGGTGCTGGAGGGGAGCGGCCCCATCACCCTGCAGGGTGCCACGCTGACCGCCAGTGGCAGCGCCGGCGGTGGTACGGTGCTGGTGGGCGATGCCCAGACGGCATCCGTCACCATGGATGCCAATAGCCGTATTGATGCGTCGGCCACCGAAGGGGGCAAGGGCGGGACGGTCATTGTCAACAGCCGCGATACCCAGGTTGAGGGTGTGCTGCTGGCGCGTGGCGGGTCTCTCTGGGGCGATGGTGGTTTTGTTGAAACGTCTGGCCATGAACTGGCGTTCGATGGCGTTCGGGTCGATGTCGGTGCGCTGAAGGGCAAGAGCGGCACTTGGCTGCTGGATCCGTTTGACCTTACCGTCAACAGTGCCTATGCCGCCGCTATCCAGTCCGCCCTGGCATCGGGCAATGTCACGCTGCAAACCACGAACACTGCCGTTAACAATACAGGCGTGGGGGCGGGCGGTACCACCAATGCCAGCGGTAACGGCGATATTTTCGTCAATTCCGGGATAAGCTGGACCTCGGCCAATTCCCTGACGCTGGATGCCTATCGCGGCGTTACCGTCAATGCGGCCATGTCCGGCAGCAGCCTGTCGGTTGTCACCAATAATGGTGGTACCGGCGGGCGTTTTGCCGCCAATGCCCCGGTGGATCTGACGACGGGCCTGAATATCAATGGCACCGCCTATACGATGATCACATCGTCGGCGGACTTGGCAGCCATCAGTGCCACGGGTTCCTATGCCCTGGCCAGCAACCTGACGCTGAGCGGCGCCTGGACGCCCATCGGGTTTAACAGCACCGCTGCCAACGCTACGCCGACATTTGCCTTTGGGGGCACGCTGGACGGGCTGGGCCACACAATCAGCGGGCTGACCCTGAGCCAGGCCGGCTGGTCCAACATCGGGTTGTTCAGTTCCGTCGGCAGTACCGGGTCGCTGGCCAATCTGGTGCTGACCGGTGCCACCATCAGTGGCGGCGTACCGACATCGGCCACGACGGCCTGGGGTTTCCTGTCCGGGCGGATGTCCGGCACCGTTTTCAACAGCTCTGTCAATGGCACCATATCGGGCTCCCGCCTGACGGGCCTGGGGGGGCTGGTGGGCGCGCTGAATGGCGGCACCATCCTTAACAGCAACGCCACGATCACATCGGCAAATGGCTCCGGCATATCAGCCATGGGTGGCCTGGCCGGGCAGGCCACAGCCAATTCCTATATCAGCGACAGTTACGCCAATATCAGCTTCGTCCTTGGCATATCGAATGTGCGCGTCGGCGGGGTGGCGGGCGACGGCAATGTACTGACCGTACTCAATTCCTACGCCACCGGTACGATCACGGCCACCACCAGCACCGCCAGTTTGACGCAGTATATTGGCGGTCTGGTCGGGATCAATCTTAACGGCACGATCGCCAACGCCTATGCAGCGGTCAATATCGGGCTTCAGAATTCGTCAACCCGCATTGGCGGTCTGGTCGGCAGCAGTTCAGGTCTTATCACCAACTCTTATGCGACGGGTAATATCACCCTTGGTGGCACCGGCAACCAGTATGTTGGTGGCTTGGTTGGCGTTAATTCCCAGACCACATCCGGTGCGACCAGCGCCCGGATATTTAATAGCTATGCCACCGGCAATGTCACGGCGGGCAATGCGGCAGCGGTCAATGCCTCCGCGCAATATGTCGGCGGGCTTGCCGGGCATATGCAGAATGGCGTTGTCAGCGCCAGCTTTGCCTCTGGCACCGTGTCGGTTGGTCGTTCCGCCACCTATGTCGGCGGGCTGGTTGGATCGGCAGAGGCCTTTAACCTGACCTCATCGTCTGTGCTGGGCAGCTTTGCCACCGGGCCGGTTATTGGGGGCTCTGTTGCCCAGAATGTCGGCGGGCTGGTCGGCCGTGTCTTTGGCAGCATCGTCACCGGGGCCTATTCAACCGGCAGTGTGACGGTCGGCACCCTTTCCACCAATGTTGGCGGCCTGATCGGGCAAGTCGCCACCAGTGGCACGGTTATAGCCACGGTTGCCAATGTTTGGTCCAGCAGCCCGGTTACGGCGGCCACTGGCGTTACGGTGGGCGGCCTGCTCGGCCTCATGGCCAGCAGCACGGTGCTCAATGCCTATTGGGATACCAGCAGCTCTGGCCAGTTGAGCGCCTTTGGCACCAGTACTGGCGGCAGCTTCTCTGCGATCGGGTTCAGCGGTACAGCGGCCTTTGCCTCTGCCACCTACAGCAATTTCGATTTTTCGTCCATCTGGTATCAGATCGAAGGTGCAACCCGTCCCATCCTGCGGGCGCAGAATTGGACCACCATTGTCAATGCCCCCCAGTTGCAGGCCGTCGCCATCAACCCGTCGGGCACCTACGTCCTTGGTGCGAACATCACCATGGCGGAACTGGCCAGTGCCTCGGGCCTGTGGAACACGGCCACTGGTTTTGTACCTATCAGCCTGTCCGGTTCGCTGAATGGTAATGGATATACCGTCAGCGGCCTGACCATCAATCAGACCGCCTCAGGCAGCCTGGGCCTGTTCAGCACCATCGCCAGCACAGGATCGGTTTCCAACCTCGCCCTGACCGGGGCATCGGTTACCGGTGGTGGGAATAATCTCGGTCTGCTGGCCGGGGTGAACGAGGGTACTGTCAGCGGCGTGACGGCCAGCGGCACCGTTACTGCCCTGGGCAGCAGTGTCAGTTATGTCGGCGGCCTGATCGGTTCCAATAGCGGCACGATCAGCGCCAGTTCGGTGACTGCCACCGTCAACGCCAGCAATGGACTGAGCTTTGCCGGCTTGTTGCTGGGGCAGAACAGCGCGACGGGCCAGGTCCTGAGCAGCGGGGCGGTAGGCAGCCTTTGGGGCGGCAACAGCGTACTTGCAGTTGGTGGTTTGGTCGGTCAGAACGCCGGGACTATCTCTGGCAGCACCGTGCTGGCCCGCATCCTGGTTGGCGATAATGCAACTGCGGTTGCTGGCCTTGCTGGTACCAACCAAGGCACCATCATTAGCAGCGATGCCAATGGGACGGTGCAGGCGGGTAACAATGCAGTACAGGTTGCCGGTCTGGCGGGCACCAACAGCGGCGCCGTCAGCACATCATACGCCATCGGCTCCATCAGTGTCGGTTCTGCGGCGATGCAAATCGGTGGTCTGCTGGGCCGCAATGGTGGAACGGTAACCAATTCCTATGCCAGTGCATCCGTGCAGGCCGGCAATGGGGCACAGGATGTCGGTGGGCTGGTCGGCTACAATGCCGGCACGGTCATCCACGCTTATGCGCTGGGTGGGGTGTCGGTCAGTGGCACGGGCACGAATGTCGCCGGGTTTGTCGGCACCAATGCCGGTACCATAACCAATGCCTATGCCGTCGGCAGCGTGGCGTCGGGGACCGGCTCCAGCAGAGTCGCCGGGTTTGCCGGGTTCAACAGCAGCTTCATTGCCACCGCATACTGGGACCGCTCCACCTCGGGTCAGACCGTCGGCTTTGGTGGAGAAAGCGCCGCTTTCACAGCCATTGTCGGGTTCAGCGGAACCGCTGCCTTCAGCTCCGCGACCTATAACAGTTTTGATTTCACCAATAGTTGGTATCTGGTCGAAGGCTATACGCGCCCCATTCTGCGCAGCGAATACAGCACGACCATCGGTAATGCCCACCAGTTGCAACTGGTGAACCTGAACCTGTCCGCCAGCTATACTCTGTCCCGTGATATTGACATGGGGGAGGTGCGCCGCGCATCGGGCGTGTGGAACACGGCCACGGGCTTCCTGCCGATCGGTTTCAGCGGCAGCGGTAGCAACGCCACGCCGGACAGCTTCACCGGTAGGCTGGATGGCCAGGGCCACGCCATCAACAACCTCTATATCAACAATGCCGGTATCAGCAATGTCGCCTTGTTCGCCTCGGTGGGCAGTGCTGGTGTGCTGACCAGTGTCGGCATTTATGAGGGCACGGTGGTGGGCGGTGGTGGCAATGTCGCCCTGCTGGCCGCGACCAATGCCGGCACCATCCTCAGCGCCTATGCCACGGGTACCTTGAGTGCGACCAGTGCCGCGCAATATGTCGGCGGACTGGTGGGTGCCAATAGCGGCACCATCAGCGTCGCTTATGCCACTGCCGGTGTTACGGCGGGGGCCGGTGCCACGGCTGTCGGCGGGCTTGTCGGTTATAATCCCGGTCGGATCACCACCGCCTTTGCCAGTGGGGTGGTGACGGCTGGTGCCGGGGCGGGACTGGTGGGGGCCGTTGTCGGCGAAAATGCTGCCGGTACCATCACCAATGTCTACTGGGACATCAGCACCAGCGGCCAGACGGATGGGTTCGGCGGCGGTTCCGGCAATTTTATAGGCACCGATGTCAGCGGCGCCGCCGCCTATGCCACGGCCACCTATAGCGGGTTCGACCTGACCAATACCTGGTACATGGTGAACGGCTATACGCGGCCCATGCTGCGGATGGAATATTCCAACACCATCAGCAATGCCCACCAGTTGCAGTTGATCAATCTGGCCCCTGCGGCGCAGTATCAGATCGTCGCCGACATCACGATGAGCGAACTGACACGGCCCGGCAGCCTCTGGTCATCGAAAGGTTGGGTGCCGATCGGGTTCAATCCGCTGAACTCGAACAACTCTCCAGCCTTCTTTAATGGGGTGCTGAACGGCTGGGGTCACACCATTTCCGGCCTGACCATTGCCAATGCTGCCTACAATAATGCGGGACTGATTTCCTATATCGGGACCACTGGTGCGGTTTCCAGTCTTACCCTCAGCAACGTTTCCATCACCAGTGCCGGCTCCAACCAGAATATTGGTATGCTGGCCGGCAATAATGCGGGCACGGTGGATAACGTCTTTGCTTCCGGTACGCTAGATCTGGGGGCGGACAATAGTGCCGTCGGTGGCCTTCTTGGCATGAACATCGGCCGCGTTTTCAACAGTGCCGCCAATGCAAGTCTGCGGACTGGACAGACCGCAACAAATGTCGGTGGGTTGATTGGTCTGAATTACAGATCGTTGTCCAACGTCTATGCCACCGGCTCTATTGTTGTCGACCTTCAGTCGTCTGCTGTCGGTGGGCTGGTTGGTAACAATGGCGGTGGAACCATTGTGAATGCTTACAGCACGGCCAGCATCGTCGCGGCACCTAATGCTACCTATGTTGCTGGTCTGGCGGGCTATAATACCGGGTTGATTTCTGCGACCTATGCGGCCAACAGCATCAGCGCGGTGGCGGGTACAGGTGTGGCCGGTCTGGTGGGCGGTGGCACCGGGACCGGCACGGTTGTTGACAGTTTCTGGGATGTCACCAAGTCCGGCCTGACCGTTAGCGTCAGCAACAGCAATGTCTCCGGAACGGTCGCGGGACTTTCCTCTGCTGAATGGTTTAGCAACGGCCCAATTGTCCAATCTGTCTTCAGCACGAATGACTGGGTACAGGGTTATCCCTACCCGATACTGAAAGCGTTGCCCTATATTACCCTGACCGGGTCGGGTACGGCCACCTATGGCCAGTCGGCCAGCTCCACCACAATCATCAGTGCGTTTGACCAGAACGGCAACAGCATCACCAGCGGCATTTCCACGGTGGGGCTGACCTGGGCACCGGCCTCGGCCAATGCCTCGGTTGGGGTTGCCGCCATGGGCGGCAGTGGTGCCAGCTATTCCGGTGGTCTGTACCAGTTCGCCTATAGCGGTAATGTGACCATCACGCCTGCCGCACTGACCATCACGGCCAGCGGTGTGACCAAGACCTATGGCAACAGCACCAGCGTTACTGCCTATACAGCCTCCGGTTTGGTGACGGGTGACACCATCGCCTCTGTCACCTTGACGCCCAGCGGGGGGGCTGACGCAACAGCCAGTGTCGGCACATACACGATCGGTGCTTCCGGCGCGTCTGGCACGGGTCTCTCAAACTATTCAATCACCTATGCCAATGGCACGTTGGTGGTAAACCCAGCGGCTCTGACAATCACTGCCAGTGGTGCGACGAAGACCTATGGCAATTCGATCAACCTGACGGGCTTCACCAGCAATGGCTTGGTGAATGGCGATAGCGTCAGCGGTGTCAGCCTGACCTCTGGTGGTTCCGGCACGTTGGCCAATGCTGGCAGTTACAGCATCGTGGCGTCTGGCGCGTCTGGCACGGGCCTGTCGAACTATTCGATCACCTATGCGGACGGCACCTTGGTGGTTGACCCGGCGGCCCTGGTGATCACGGCCAGCGGTGCGACGAAGACCTATGGCAATTCGATCAACCTGACGGGCTTCACCAGTTCGGGTCTGGTGAATGGCGATAGCGTCAGTGGCGTCAGCTTGGTTTCCGGTGGTTCCGGCACGCTGGCCAACGCGAGCAGCTATTCCATTGTCGGTTCTGGCGCGTCTGGCACGGGCCTGTCGAACTATTCGATCACTTATGCGGATGGCACCTTGGTGGTGAATCCGGCGGCTCTGACGATCACGGCCAGCGGTGCGACGAAGACCTATGGCAATTCGATCAACCTGACGGGCTTTACCAGTTCGGGTCTGGTGAATGGCGATAGCGTCAGTGGCGTCAGCTTGGTTTCCGGTGGTTCCGGCACGCTGGCCAACGCTGGCAGCTACAGCATTGTCGGTTCTGGCGCGTCTGGTACAGGCCTGTCGAACTACTCGATCACCTATGCGGACGGCACGCTTGTGGTGAATCAAGCGTCGCTGACGATCACGGCCAGTGGTGCGACGAAGACCTATGGCAACTCGATCAGCCTGACGGGCTTCACCAGCAATGGCCTGGTGAATGG
>NZ_KE386934.1:647665-648827 GCF_000429645.1 Niveispirillum irakense DSM 11586 | reverse complement strand
GCTATTCCATTGTCGGTTCTGGCGCGTCTGGCACGGGCCTGTCGAACTACTCGATCACCTATGCGGACGGCACCCTGGTGGTGAACCCGGCGTCGTTGACGATCACGGCCAACGGGGCGACCAAGACCTATGGCAACTCGATCAACCTGACGGGCTTTACCAGCAGCGGCTTGGTGAATGGCGATAGCATCAGCGGCGTCAGTCTGACCTCCGGCGGTTCCGGCACGTTGGTCAATGTTGGCAGTTACAGCATTGTCGGTTCTGGTGCGTCTGGCACGGGCCTGTCGAACTATTCGATCACCTATGCGGACGGCACTTTGGTGGTGAATCCGGCGGCCCTGGTAATCACGGCCAGCGGTGCGACCAAGACCTATGGCAACTCGATCAACCTGACAGGCTTCACCAGCGCTGGTCTGGTGAATGGCGATAGCGTCAGCGGGGTCAGCCTGGTTTCCGGTGGTTCCGGCACGCTGGCCAACGCTGGCAGCTACAGCATTGTGGCGTCGGGTGCCTCGGGCACGGGCCTGTCGAACTACTCTGTCACCTATGCTGACGGTACCTTGGTGGTGAACCCGGCGGCCCTGACAATCACGGCGTCGGGTGCGACGAAGACCTATGGCAGCTCGATCAACCTGACGGGCTTCACCAGCAGTGGCTTGGTGAATGGGGACAGTCTCAGCGGGGTCAACCTGGTTTCCGGCGGTTCCGGTACGCTGGCCAATGCGGGCAGCTACAGCATTGTCGGGTCTGGCGCGTCTGGCACAGGCCTGTCGAACTACTCGATCACTTATGCGGACGGCACCTTGGTGGTGAATCCGGCGGCTTTGACGATCACGGCCAGTGGGGCGACGAAGACCTATGGTAACTCGATCAACCTGACGGGCTTCACCAGTTCGGGTCTGATTAACGGTGACAGCGTCAGCGGCGTCAGCCTGACCTCTGGTGGTTCTGGCACGATTGCTACCGTCGGCAGCTATTCCATCGTGGCCAGCGGTGCGACAGGGACAGGTGTATCGAACTACTCAATCACCTATGCGGACGGCACGCTGGTGGTAAACCCGGCGGCCCTGGTGATCACGGCCAGCGGGGCGACCAAGACTTATGGCAACTCGATCAACCTGACAGGCTTCACCAGCAATGGCTTGGTGAATGGCGACAGTGT
>NZ_KE386934.1:0-646750 GCF_000429645.1 Niveispirillum irakense DSM 11586 | reverse complement strand
ACGAAGACCTATGGCAACTCGATCAACCTGACGGGCTTCACCAGCAATGGTCTGGTGAATGGTGACAGCGTCAGCGGCGTCAGTCTGACCTCCGGCGGTTCGGGTACCCTGGCCAATGCGGGCAGCTACAGCATTGTCGGGTCTGGCGCGTCTGGCACGGGCCTGTCGAACTACTCGATCACCTATGCGGACGGTACGCTGGTGGTGAACCCTGCATCGTTGACGATCACGGCCAACGGGGCGACCAAGACCTATGGCAACTCGATCAACCTGACGGGCTTTACCAGCAATGGTCTGGTGAATGGTGACAGCGTTACGTCCGTATCCTTGACCAGCAGCGGCACGGATGTGATTGCGGGTGCTGGCCGGTATGCCATTGTCGGTAACGGTGCTACGGGCAGCGGCCTGTCCAACTATTCCATCACCTATGCGGGTGGTGTGTTGACGGTGAACCCGGCGTCGCTGACGATCACTGCCGGCAACGCCACCAAGACGTATGGGACCAACGCCAACCTGACGGGCTTTACCAGTTCTGGTCTGGTGAACAACGATACGCTCACCGGGGTCGTATTGACCAGCAGCGGCGCCGGAACAACAGCGTCGGTCGGCAGCTATATGATCCTGGGTGGCGGCGCGACCGGCACGGGCCTTTCCAATTATGCAATCACCTATGTCGATGGCACATTGACGGTGAACCCGGCCTCTCTGACGATCACTGCCGGTAACACAACAAAGACCTATGGAAGCAATGCCAGCCTGACCGGCTTCACCAGTTCCGGTCTGGTGAATGGCGACAGCATCACGGGGCTGTCCCTGACCAGCAGCGGCGCTGGCGCGACGGCTGGTGTGGGGCGCTATGCCATCGTGGGTGCGGGGGCGACCGGTAACGGTCTATCCAACTATTCCATCACCTACGCGGGTGGTGTTTTGACGGTGAGCCCGGCATCCCTGACGATTACCGCCAGCAATGCCACCAAAACCTATGGCAACTCGATCAACCTGACAGGCTTTACCAGCTCCGGGCTGGTGAATAATGACACGGTGACGGGGGTTGTGCTGAGCAGCGCCGGTGCCGGTGCCACGGCTGGCGTGGGCAGTTACGCTATTCTGGCCGGCGGTGCTGCGGGTACCGGTTTGTCCAATTATGCGATCACCTACGCTGATGGCACATTGGCCGTGAACCCGGCGGCCTTGGTGATCACAGCCAGCAATGCCACCAAGACCTACGGCAATGCGATCAACCTGACGGGCTTCAGCAGTTCCGGTTTGGTGAATGGTGACAGCATCAGCGGCGTCAGCCTGACCTCCGCCGGTTCGGGCACAGTGGCCGGCGTCGGAAACTATTCCGTTCTGGTCTCCGCGGCCGCTGGCACAGGCCTGTCGAACTATTCCATCACCTACCTGGATGGCACGTTGACGGTTAACAGGGCAGTCCTGACCATTACCGCAAATGATGTCACCCGCACCTATGGCGTTGCCGCCAGCGCCACACCGGGCTTCAGCACCGCCGGGCTTGTCAATGGCGATCAGGTGACGGGTGTGTCACTGTCCAACGGGATCGCCGATCCCACCAGGGCGGCCGGCCGTTATGACATCGCCGTATCGGATGCCACCGGTACTGGCTTGGGCAATTACACCGTTAATTATGTGACTGGCACCCTGACCGTGAACCGGGCCTTGTTGACCATCACGGCCTCAGATGTCAGCAAGGTTGGCGGCATTGATCTTGTCCTGTCCGCCTTCACGACCGAAGGGCTGGTGAATGGTGACAGCGTGCAGCAGGTCGCCCTGCAAAGCCCCGGCACCCCCGCTGTGGCGGCGGCTGGCAGCTATGTCATCACCGCTAGCAATGCGACGGGTGCGGGGCTGAGTAATTATACTGTCCAGTACCAGCCGGGAACCCTGACGGTTACCGTACCGCCCCAGACCCTGACGGCAAGTACAGTTCAGCGTCAGGTCGTTGCCACCGTCGTTCCTGTGGCCAGCTTGGCAGCGCCCACAACCACGCTGACACCCGTCAGCACCGTCGCCCCGGCGAACACGGCGTCGACGCCGGCGAACACAAGCCCCGCAGCGGCTGAAAGCTCTACGCCCGCCGCTTCGTCCACGGCGGCAACCTCCGGATCTTCCTCCGGCGGCAGCACAGTCGAGACGACGGGCACTACCGGCGGAACCACAGCTTCCGGCCAGAATTTGCCTGTCGCGGTCAGCGGGGCGGAAGGCGGTGCTGTCTATGACCAGTTGCAAATGACCTCCGATCCCATCAAAGGCGCCGAGCAAGATGACCGTACGTAACAATGCCGAGTTTGCCATCCCCGTGGTGGAGCGTGCCGGCGCTGTATTGATGGAAATTGGGCGTCGTGTGCCTGCCTTTGCCCAGGGGCTGCAGTTTCAATCGACCGGAAAGCTGGCGGAAGCCCGCAGCATCTTTCTGCAATTGACGGAGCGGCCGGAACTGACGGCCCCCAGCCTGCACCAGTTGGGCGTGATTGCGGCGTTCGAAGGCGATAATATGCGCGCTGCCGGTCTGTTCGAGCACGCGCTCAAGCTGGAGCCGGCGGAGCCGCTTTATTACTGCTCTCTGGGTACGGTTTTTGAGCGGGTGGGCGATCTGCCGCGTGCGGCGGCGGCCATGGTCAACCTGGCCGTTATGTTGCAGACCAACGGCAACCATTCCGACGCGATCCCGCTTTATCGCCGTATCCTGCAACTGTCGCCGCTGAATTATTCAGCCTGGGTCAATATGGGCACCGGCCTTGCCTGGATGGGGCAGTCGCGCGAGGCGGTTGTGCCCCTGGTCATCGGGCTGATCCTGTTTGGCCGGGTCCTGCCGGAAGCACGCGATCTGGGCAAGCAATTGCTGGAGGAATTGGGCGACCGCCTGCCGGAATTGACAGCGGCGCTGGCTCAATTGCCCGATGGTATGCCCGATGGCCGGCTGGAGCGTCTTGAAGAGGTCTTGCAGACGCTGGACAAGGCTTTGCGTTCGGCGGGCTTCATTGATGCGACCGTGATGGCCTTGAGTGTGGCGCTGAAACTGGCGCCGGGCAATGCGCTGGCCCGCTGGAACCATTCGCTTGCCTGTCTGGCGCGGGGTGATTTCAAGACCGGCTGGGCTGATTATGAATGGCGCTGGGTCTGGGACCAGTTCCCGGAGCCGCGCCGTCTGCTTAGTTCCCCTCGCTGGCAGGGGGAGCCGCTGGAAGGCAAGCGCATCTATGTCTGGGGGGAGCAAGGGTTCGGCGACATCCTGCAATTCGCGCCTTTGGCCCGCATCCTTCAGGAACGCCACAAGGTTGCTGAGGTGATCCTGGAAGTCTCCGCCCCCCTGGCCCGTCTTCTGTCGACGGCACTGGACGGGCCGGGCCTCCGGGTTGTGCCCCGTAGCGACAATCCGCACCAGTTCAGTATTGATGATATCCCGGACTATCATGTGCCGCTGCTGAGCCTGCCGCACATGCTGTCCCTGGACGTGCCGGATCTGCCCTTGCTGCCCGGCTGGCTGGCCCTGCCGGAGGCTGAGATTGCGCGCGGTGCTACGCTGCTTCCGCCCCGCGAGGAGGGGAAACGGCGCATCGGCGTGGTCTGGGCCGGCCGGCCGCAGCATTCGGAAGATGCGCGCCGCTCCCTGCCGCTGTCACTGCTGGGGTCCGTTTTGGATGCTATCCCGGACGCGCAATGGATATCGCTGCAGGTTGGTCCTCGCGCCGCGGATTGTCTGGCCTTCAAAGGCCGGCTTCATGATATGAGCTCAGTTCTCCAGGATTTCATTGATACTGCCGCTGTGATCGCAAACCTCGATCATGTCGTGGCGGTGGATACGGGTGTCGGCCATCTGGCGGGCTCCATGGGGGCGCCTGTATCGTTGATGCTGGCGCATTCCGTCGATTGGCGCTGGGGCATCGGCGGTGACCGTTCCCCCTGGTATCCCAACCATCGGGTTCACCGGCAGCCGGCCTTGGGGGATTGGCACAGCGTGATCGCGGCCCTGCGCGAGGAACATTCCACCCTGATCCAGGCACCCGCCGCATGAAATTTGTCGCTGCCCTATCCCTGGTCCTGCCTTGAGGGCCAGGGATATCAGGCAAGCGATAGATAGCGCGCCGGGTGGATATCCACCGCATTGTCAGCCCAGCCGCGCAGGCGTGGGCTGACCAGGCGCCGGGCGGATTGGCGCATGATCGGGATCATCGGCATGTCGGCCATGGCAATCGCTTCCGCCTGCGCCAAAGCCTTGTGGAAGGATGGCAGGTCGCGGGCATTATCCACCGCTTCCATCGCCTGATCGAAGGCCGGGTTGGCATAGCCGGGGCCCAGCGTTTCCGCGCGGGACCGCAGCAGGTTGAGATATTCGGTCACCAATCCCACCGCCCAGGTGATACGGGCAAAGTCCGGATAGGAATGTTCCTTCATCCGGCTGACCACGATCTTGAATTCCTGGTTGGACAGGGTGGTTTTGACCCCCAACACCTGTTGCCACATGGCCCCAACGGCAATGGCGACCTGCCGGTTCAATTCATTGGTATTGTAAAGCAGTTCGACCGGCGGCAGATCCTTGCCCCCCGGACCATAGCCGGCGTCCGCGAACAGGCGTCTGGCTTCCGCCTGGCGCTCTGCTGCCGACAGCAGGGACCAGTCCGGGGCCGGCGGTTCATAGCCGGTCAGGTCGGGCGGGGTCATGGTAAAGGCGGGCAACTCGCCGCCGCGCGTCACCTTTTCCACAATCGTCTGACGGTCGATGGCCAGGGACAGGGCCCGCATCAGCGTGGGATTATCCTTCCATGGTGCGCGTGTCAGGTTTGGGACCAGGAAAAAGGTTGAGGCGCGATAGGCCAGCCGCAGACTATCCGCCATATGGGTGCGCGCCCAGTCCAACTGGGTCGGCGGCACATCCTTGGTGACGACCAGTTCCCCGGTACGGAACCGCTTCATCTCGGTTTGCAGATCCTCCGTCACATGGAAGGTGACAGAAGCCGCCGCAACTGTGGCGGCCTCCCGGTAATGCGGGTTGCGCACCAGCCGGTAATGGCTTTGCGGCACCACGCTGTCCAGGATGAAGGGGCCATTGCCCACCAGCTTGCCCGGCTGGACAAAGCCATCGCCATGGGCTTCCACGGATGGGCGATGCAGGGGGGAAAGCGGCCAATAGGCGGTATAGGTTGTCAGGTCCGGTTTGGGATGTTCCAGCGCCACCACCAGGGTCCGTGCATCCAGAGCCGTGACGCCCAGCGTGTCGGCCGGGGCTTCGCCGCGCATGATCGCCATGGCATTGCGCAGCGGCGCTACCCATTCCGGCAGGCCCAGCCGGGTTGCCGGCGTGACCGCACGCCGCCAGGAAAAGACGAAATCTTCTGCCGTCACGGCGCTGCCATCGGACCAGCGGGCATTGTCACGCAGATGGAATGTCCAGTTCAGCCCGTCCTCGCTGATATCCCAGCGTTCCGCCACGCCGGGAATGATGGTGCCGGCGGCATCAAAACAAGTCAGCCCCTCCCATAATTCCACAAACAGCGTCCCGGCCACGATGGTGGTGGACCGGTGCGGGTCCAGCGTATCCACCTCCGGTCCCAGGCCGATATCCAGCCTTTGGTCTGCCGCCAGGGCCGGCCGCAGGGGCAGGGCGCCTGTCAGGGGTGCTAACCCCGCCAGGGTGAGAAGCAGGCGACGCGTGATCAAGCCCATAGGCGCGATTTCTCCTGAGGACGGTGCCGGCGGCAAAGACTGGACTGTCCGCCCCATCCCTGTCGAGCGGCGATTGTCGGTCCGGAATACGAAATCTCGCCTTCGACTTGCCCTTGACGGGACACAAAGGCCGGCCATTGTTGCAACCGGAGCGATGGTAGGCTCTGGCAGATAGAAGGAACGGCGGGGCAATACCCGCCGGGAGGTTGGGATGAAAGGCTTAGGCTTTGCGGGTGCCGCGCTGATGGTGACGCTGCTGGGCACCGGCAGCGCGGTGGCGGGATCGGTTACGCTTTATTCGGAGCCCGGTTTCCGGGGGGAACGCATCACCATCCACGATGATATCGATTCCCTGACCAAGCTGCCGCCCTGGAATGACCGGGCCCGGTCCGTCGTGGTCAATTCCGGTGTCTGGGAAATCTGCAAGGATAAGCGGTACGACCATTGCCAGACGCTGGTCGGGGGCGCCCGTGTCGCCAATGTGGCGGAGGTGAAGAACCTGCGTGGCGGCATCAGCTCCCTGCGGGAGGTGCGTCGCGACCGGGACCATGATTACCGTCCCGGCTGGGGCGGCGGCACGCGTGATCCCTGGGATGATGATTGGCGCCGGCCCGCGCCGCCACCCCGGCCACCCTACCGGTCGGACAATGATGGCATTGTCTGGAATGACCGCCCCGGCCAGGGCGGGGGCAGGACCAGCAGCCGTCCGGAGAATGAGTGCCAGAGCCAGGTGGAACAGGCCTTTATCCAGCGGCACGGCTATCGCGGGCGCACCAGCTTCTCCGGCTCGTCCTATGAAGGCGTGATCTGGTGGGAGGGGGAAGCCTGGCAGTATCGCTGCAGCGGCGGGCAGACCAATATCTGGAAGTAATACCAAGGTCAAAAATCTTGATCTTGGTATCCGCGCCGACTGACTTCGGCGGCTCGTGCCGCCGAAGTCAGTCATTCTGGCGTCTCAGAATTGACTGACACAGGTATAAGCACCAGGCCCGGCGGCCTATTGCCGCCGGGTCGCCCAGCGCCGCCACAGGTGAAAGGCGGGCGGGGCGAACAGCACGATTAGAATGATGCGCACGATATGATGGCTGGCGACGAAGGCGGCATCCACATGCAGCGCCAGGGCCACCAGGCTCATCTCCGCCAACCCGCCGGGCGCATAGGCCAGGATCAGGCCGGGCAGGCTGAGACCGGTGATCAGATGCACCGCCACTGCCATGCCCACCGTCACCGATAACAGCAGGAAGGTAAGGCCGGCGGCGACCGCCAGCGTGCGGGTGATGTGCAGGATAGGCAGGCCGGCAAAGCGCGCGCCGATGGAGGCGCCGATAATGATCTGCGCCCCGGCAATCACCAGACCCGGCGGCTTGCCCACCATCAACCCGGCCAGATGCAGGCCGGCGCTGAGCAGCATCGGTCCGACCAGCACGCCGGCGGGAATGCGCAGCCGCTGGGCCAAGGGCGCGCCGGCACCACACAGCACCATCATCCCATAATCGGTCCAGGGCAGTTCCAGAATGCCGGGGCCCAGGCCGCGCAGGCTCCAGTCCCGCCCGGCGGGGTCATAACCGGGCAGGGACTGGAAGGCGACGGGCACCGTCATCACCACCAGCATCACCCGCAGGCTGTGGCCCAGCGCGATGGTGCGGTCATCCCCGCCCAGCGCGCCGCCCATCATCACCATCTCGTTGAAGCCGCCGGGCATGGCGGTGAAATAGCCGGTCACCCGGTCATAGCCGGCGACCTTCTGAAGGTAGAACAGGCCCAGCCCGGCGGAGAAGACGATATAGAAGATCAGCCCCGCCAGACTGACCGTCCATTCCCGCAGATGGTCCAGCAGGGCGGGCGTGAAGGCGCTGCCCAGCATGATGCCCAGGATGATCATCATGGAGTTGCGCAGCCTGGGCGGCACGCTGGTGCGGATGCCGGCCAGGGTGGCAAGGGTCGTGGCGATCATCGCCCCGATCATGAAGGCCAGCGGCACATGCAGCCGGAAGCAGAGATAGCCCCCGCCCAGGCCCAGCAGCATGGCGGTGGCAAAACCTTTCCAGCCGATATTCCTGATGCCTGATACAGCCGGTCCGATCATGCCACCAGCCGTCCCAGGCGCACGGCGGTATGGCCGCGTACCGGATGACGGGCGGGCATGATCAGGATGCAGTGATCATGGGGGGTGCGGACCGGCCGGTCGCCATCCAGGGCGATCAGCGTGCCGGCGGTGGGGATGATATCCATGCCGGAAACTTCGTGGGTGAAGTGGAACTGATTGGTTAGCACGGTAATGGTTTGCGTCACCTCTACAAGCCTGCTGGCTGCCCATGGCGTGGATGGCAGCCATGGGGTAAGCGCATCCCGCTGTATGATGTCGCTGATTTCCAGGAACCGGGCGGCGATGGTCAGGGCCGTGTCGGCGGCTTGCCTCTGCCAGTGCTGCCCACATTCCACCAGCAGGGCGGTCGGCCCTTCCGGTTCTGGACCGGTAAAGCGGGGATGGTCGATCAGACGGCTGCCGCCGGCGTGACCCTGGTCGGTGACGATCCATCCGGGCAGGCCGATGTGCTGCGCCAAGGCCAGCGCCCGTGGTGCGGCGCCGGCCAGCATCATCGGCACCGTGTCATGCAGCATGGAATGGATGTCCAGCACCAGATCGGCGCTGGCAAACAGGGGCCAGATCTCCCGCGCCCGGCGCAGTTCGCCACTATCACCGGGGGCGGGCAGGGCGTCCAGCCTTCCCGGCGACCAGACCCGGTTCATATCCTCATCCACATAGCGGGACATGGCGGGATAATCGGGGTGGAACTGCGCGAAGGCGGGGATATTGCAGAAAATGAAGGAGAGGCGCCCCCGCGCAGGCCGCAGCCCGGCGGACAGCAGCCGGTCGGCGGCGATGGCACCACATAATTCGTTCCCATGCATCAGGGCACTGATGACGACATGCGGGCCGGGCCGTCCCCCTGCAAGGGTGATGGCATAGGGGATGGCGTGGCTGCCGTGACGGTAGCGGCCGATATCGGGCGGCCGCAGCTCGACAGGGAGGCTGCCGGTGGTCGCCGTCATCATCTCCTTCTCCTCAGGGTAGCGGATTAATCGTGATCTCTCATGATGTTATCCCACTGGCGCGGGGACTGGCATTCCACTTGGCCCCCTCGACGGCGGCCCCTTACTTGTATAGGTTCCAAGTCAGTTTGATGAAAGATCGGTATCGGCCCTTCATCATCGCTTTTCTGGGCTTTCGTGGGCGCGCCTGATGAGTTTGGTGATCGACGACGTTGTCGTCCGGCATGATCCGGTCGGGACCCCCGTACCGGTCCTGTTCGATTCACCCCATAGCGGCACGCGCTATCCAGCCGATTTCAACTTCATCTGCCCGTTTCCCCTGCTGCGGCAGGCGGAAGACACTTATGTGGATGATCTGTTCAACATGGTGCCGGATTACGGGGCGACATATCTGTGTGCCTTGTTCCCCCGCTCCTACATTGATGCCAACCGGGCGCCGGACGATATCGATCCCGCCATGCTGGAAGGGGAATGGCCCTGGCCGGTTAACCCGTCGGGCAAAAGCCTGGCCGGCATGGGGCTGGTGCGTTTCCTCTGCCGGCCGGGCTTGCCCATGTATGATGGGCGTCTGCCGGTATCGGTGGTGATGGACCGGCTGGAAAATTACTGGCGGCCTTATCATGAATTGCTGGCCGACAGCCTGGATGCGCTGCATCGCCAGTTCGGTGCCGTCTATCATGTGAATTGCCATTCCATGCCCAGCTTCACCATCGGGCCGGACCGGCAGACGACGGATTTTGTGTTGGGGGACCGCGACGGCACCTCCTGCGATCCCGCCTTTACCAGCTTCATCGCCGCCCATCTGCGCGGCATGGGCTACAAGGTGCGGGTCAATGATCCCTATAAAGGGGTGGAACTGGTCCGCCGCTATGCCAACCCGGCCCAGGGCCGCCATTCCCTTCAGCTTGAAATTGACCGCCGTCTCTACATGAATGAAGAGACGCTGGAGATCCATCACGGGTTCGAGCCGCTGCGCCGTGACCTGACACGGCTGCTGGTCGCCATCCGCGATTACGCCCTGGACCGCACGGCCCGCGCGGCGGCGGAGTAAGCCGGTCGCGCCTATAGGCTGTCACTTTAAACTGAGTCCGATACGACCTCCCTCCCGTCACCCCGGCGAAGGCCGGGGTCCAGTATCAGAGGCACTTTTCTCTACGACACTGGACCCCGGCCTTCGCCGGGGTGACGGTGGAGAGTGTCCAGACTAAATCTGAAAACGCTACAGACCAACTATCAGGCTTCCCCACCGGCCTGTCCTGCACCGTCGGCTACTTCCAGATCGGCTTGCCGCTGCCGGGCAGGCCCAGCTTGCCCCACATGGCGCTGACCTTATCCACCACGCCCTGTTCCATGAACAGCTTCTCCCCCCATTCGCGGTGGGTTTCCGGGGGCAGTTTGTTGGTGGCGTCCATGCCGACCTTGCCACCCAGGCCGCTTTCCGGGCTGGCGAAATCCAGATAGTCGATGGGCGTGCCCTCGATCATGGTGATGTCGCGCACCGGGTCCATGCGGGTGCTGACGGCCCACATCACGTCCTTCCAGTCGCGCGCATTGATGTCATCATCCACCACGATGACCCATTTGGTGTACATGAACTGGCGCAGGAAGGACCACACGCCCATCATCACCCGCTTGGCGTGGCCGGGATAGGCCTTCTTCATCGACACCACGGCGATGCGGTAGGAACAGCCCTCCGGCGGCAGCCAGAAATCCACGATCTCGGGGAATTGCTGCTGCAACAGGGGGATGAACACTTCGTTCAGCGCTTCGCCCAGCACACTGGGTTCATCCGGCGGGCGACCGGTGAAGGTGGAGAGGTAAATCGGGTCACGGCGCATGGTGATGGCGGTGACGGTGAAAACCGGGAATGGCTCCACCGAATTATAGTAGCCGGTATGGTCGCCATAGGGCCCCTCATCAGCATATTCGTCCAGGCTGACATAGCCTTCCAGCACAATCTCCGCCGTGGCCGGTACCTTCAGCGGCACCGTCTTGCATTCCACCAGATCGACCTTTTTGCCGCGCAGCAATCCGGCGAACTGATATTCCGACAAGGTATCCGGCACGGGCGTGACGGCGGCCAGGATGGTGCCGGGATCGGCCCCCAGGACCACGGCGGCGGGCAGCGGCTCCCGCTTGCCCGCCTGCTTCCAGCGCTGGTGATGCTGGGCGCCACCGCGATGTTTCAGCCAGCGCATGATGGCCTTGTTCTTCCCCAGCACCTGCATGCGATAGATGCCGAGGTTGAAATTATCTTCCCGCTTGCCGTCCTTGTCATCATGGGTTGGGCCCTTGGTGACGACCAGCGGCCAGGTGATCAAGGGGGCAGGTTCCCCTGGCCAGCAGCTTTGCACCGGCAGGATCGACAGGTCGATATCATCGCCGGTCAGCACCACCTCCTGGCACGGCGCCTTGGAGACGGAGCCGGGGCGCATGGCCATGACCTGTTTGGCCAGCGGCAGCATGGCAAAGGCTTCGCGCAGGCCTCTCGGCGGTTCAGGCTGTTTCAGGAAGGCGAGCGTTTCCCCCACCTCCCGCAACTGATGCGGTTCGCGCTCCATGCCCCAGGCCACGCGCTCCACCGTGCCGAACAGGTTGATCAGCACCGGCATGCTGCTTTTGCTGCCATCGGCCTTGATCACATTCTCAAACAGCACCGCCGGCCCGCCTTCCGCCAGCAGGCGGGTATGGATTTCCGTCATTTCCAACTCAGTGGAGACGGGTTCCTTCACCCGGACCAGGCGGCCTTCCTGTTCCAGGCGGGCCATGAAGTCGCGGAGTGAGGCATAGGGCATGATCGGCCTTTGGGGTTCCGGGGATCGGGTCGGGGCGTAACATCGGTGCGGGCGGGCGCCGGGTCAAGCGGGCAGCCCGTCGCGGCGGATTGTCCGCCCCTCTTGACCATTGAATAATTCAATGGATCGGCGAAAATATATCAATTTCACAGAATGGCTCGCCATCCCTATGGTCCGCCCCGACCATTGTCCGGGGGAGTTTTGAGAAATGGATGTGTTGTTGTCGGCGCCGATCCTGTTTTTTGCACTGGGGGCATTGATCGCATTTACCGGCGCCCGCATTCCCTTTCCCGATGGGTTTGGCAAGGCGCTGGCCGCCTATCTGCTGGTCGCCATCGGGTTGAAGGGCGGGGTGGCCCTGTCGGGTGCGTCGCTGGGATCGGTGATGCCGCTGTTGCTGACAACCGCCATGCTCAGCCTGACCATGCCCTTCCTGGCATTCGCGCTGCTGCGCGGGCCGGTGGGGCTGGACCGGGTGAATGCGGCGGCCATTGCTGCCCATTATGGCTCGGTCAGCCTGGTGACCTTCGTGACGGCCACAAAGCTGCTGGAAGCGCAGGGGATCGCCTATGGCGGCCATATGGTGGCGGCACTGGCCATCATGGAAGCACCGGCCATCATCACCGGTCTGTTGCTGTCCGGTCGGATCGGCATGGCGGCAGGGGCCGGGTCGGGGCAGGCCGGGGGCACCGTCGCCCTGAACATGGGCAGCGGCGGTCTTTCGTCTGCCTTTCGGGAAGCGGCGTTCAACGGGTCCATCCTGTTGCTGGCCGGGTCCCTGCTGGTGGGGGTGGTGATTGGCACGCCGGGCTTGGCCAAGCTGTCCGGCCTGTTCGTGGCGCCGTGGGATGGGGCGCTGTGCCTGTTCCTGCTGGATATGGGCTATCTGGCGGCCAGCCGCATGCGTCAGGCAGCGGCACTGAACCTGCGCCTGCTGGGTTTCGGTCTGGTCATGCCGCTGCTGGGGGCCGGTATTGGTTTGCTCGCTGCCCTGCCGCTGGGGCTGGATCTGGGGGACACGGTGCTGCTGGTCACCTTGTGCGCGTCAGCCTCTTACATCGCGGTGCCGGCGGCGCTGCGCCATGCGCTTCCGGATGCCGATCCCGGCTTGTCGCTGCCCTTGTCCTTGGCCGTGACCTTTCCCTTCAATATCCTGATCGGCGTTCCGCTTTATCTTGCCGTCTGCCGCTACCTGCTTGGATAGGCCCATGCCCACGCCCCTGCCGCCCTTTGACCTGGACCTGCTGCGCAGCTTCGTCACCATCGTGGAATCGGGCGGCGTGACGCGGGCCGCGGAACGGCTGGGCCGTACCCAATCCACCATCAGCCTGCAGATGAAACGGCTGGAGGAAGGGCTGGGCCGCCGCCTGTTCCAGCGCGATGGCCGGTCCTTTGCCATGACGGCGGAAGGGGAGCAGCTCTTGATCTATGCCCGCCGGCTGCTGACCCTGGCGGGGGAGGCCTGCGCGGTGCTGATGGAGCCGGAGGTGGGCGGTACAGTGCGGCTGGGCACGCCGGAGGATTTCGCCACCACGCATCTGCCGGACATCCTGTTCCGTTTCGCCCGCGCCCATCCCCAGGTGGCGCTGGAGGTGCGGTGCGATTTCACCGCCAACCTGCTGGATGGCTTCACCCAGGGTGATTTCGATCTGGTCCTGTGCAAGCGGGAACCGCAGGGGGCGGGCGACGGGCTGCGGGTCTGGCGGGAAAAGCTGGTCTGGGCGGCGTCCCCCCGGCTGCTGCTGCTGCCGGGCCAGACCGTGCCGCTGGTGCTGGCGCCGGCGCCCGACCTGTACCGACGCCGCACGCTGGAAGCGCTGGAACGGGCGGGCATTCCCTGGCGCATCGCCTATACCAGCCCCAGCCTGGCGGGGATCCAGGCCGCTGTCAGCGCGGGGCTGGGGGTGACGATCCTGTCACGGGACATGCTGGCGGCCGGCTTCCAGGTGGTGGATGCCAGCCTGGGCCTGCCCGACCTGACGGATATGGAAATCGCCCTGCATCGGCGGCCCGGCGCCATGTCCAAGGCCACGGAACTGCTGGCCGACCATATTGTCCGCTCCCTGGAACAGGCCCCCCGACCGGGGGGCCGGGGGCTGGATGTCAGCCTGCCGGCACCTGCCACACATCGGTGACGCGGACTTCCCGGTCTTCCAGTTCCCGCGTGGTGGGCACGGCATAGGTGGCCACCTTGTCCAGTCCCTGGGCCGGCAGATATGCGCGGCCGGGATCACCCACCAGCACGGTCACACCCTCTGCGGCCAGCCGGCGGAACCAGGCCAGGGCTGCTTCCGCAAAGGGGCGCTCATAACAGACATCGCCGGCCAGCAGGATATCCACGCCGGGCAGATTCTGGCCAATCAGGTCTTCGCAGGCGACATCCATGGTGATGGCGTTTGCCGCCGCGTTCAGCCGCATGGCCGTGGCGGCGAACGGGTCGATATCGACCGCCCGGACGGAAGCAGCACCCGCCCGCATGGCGGCGATACCGATCAGGCCGGAACCGGCCGCGAAATCCAGCACATGGCGGCCGCGCACCAGTTCCGGCCGGTCCAGAAGCAGCCGGGCCACGGCCTGCCCGCCGGCCCAGGGAAAGGCCCAGAAGGGCGGCGGCACGCCCTGGCGGGCCAGCCATTCCTCTGTCGCCTGCCAGATGGGGGTGATCTCGCTGGCCTGCCATAGAAGGAGGGAAGGCAGAAGCGGCTCCACCGGCGCCAGCGCCGTTTGCGTCCGGATAAAGGTGGCGGGATCGGGCGGGGTGGTTTCAGCGGCGGGTAAGGGCAAAATCAGCCATCTGCAGCATCTGCTGCTGCATATAGGGTTTGGGCAGGCGGTTGCCGTCCAGGGGGATAGAGCCGCCACCGCCACCCTGACTGGCAGGCTGGGACAGGGCGACCGTACCGGCGATGATGGCGGCCAGCAAGGCCCAGCCGGTGAAACGGGCAGCGCGGAACATGGACAGGCTGTCAGCCGGATCATCCACATCCCAGCCGCGCACCTGCATCAGCATCAGGGCCGCACAGACCGCCAGCGGCACCAGGGCCGCCCAGGCGGTGGCGACCGGCCCCAGCGCCGCCAGCCAGAGCAGCAGGGCACCAGCATAAAAGCCGCCAACCCATTGCCGCGACTTCTCCCCGAACAGGCGGGCTGTGGATTTGATGCCGACCAGTGCGTCATCCGCCTTGTCCTGATGGGCATAGATTGTGTCATAGCCCAGCGTCCACAGGATGCCGCCAGCATAAAGCAGCACAGCCGGCCAGCCCAGTTCCCCGCGCACAGCCGCCCAGCCCAGCAGCGCCCCCCAGTTGAAGGTCAGACCCAGGAAGGCCTGCGGCCACCAGGTGATCCGCTTCATCAAGGGATAAAGCCCGACCATCACCAGCGACGCCGCGCCCAGCAGGATGGAAAAACTGTTAAGCTGGGTCAGCACAGCCAGCCCGACCAGACATTGTGCGCCCAGAAACAGGGCAGCCTGGAACAGGGAGACCTGCCCGCTGGGGATGGGGCGCACGCGGGTACGCTCCACCTTCGCGTCCAGCTTATGGTCGATCATGTCATTGATGGTGCAGCCCGCCCCGCGCATGACGATGGCGCCAATGCCAAACAGGGCCATCAGCCACCAGTCCGGCCATTGACCGGCAGGGGCGGCCAAAGCGATGGCCCACCAGCCCGGCAGCAGCAGCAGCCAGGTGCCGATGGGCCGATCGAGCCGCGCCAGCCGCGCATAGGGCCGCCAGGCCGCCGGCAACAGGCGGTCGATCCAATCGCCGGCCTTGATATCGGTATGGCCGGGGGCAGTGCGGGTGGCATCGGACATGATGGCGCGCACTCTACCCCGCCCGCACCATGGTGCCAAGCATCGCCATGCTGGTTCCGGCGCAGCGGTCGGGTTATCTGTGCGCGTATCGTCCGTATTTTGCCGGTAAAGCCCCATGTCCAGCCCCTTGCCCCGCACCCGCCTTTTCCTGGATGTCCCGCTGGTCCCCGCGCATGGGGCGGCGCTGGATGGGCCGCGCGCCCATTATCTGCGTGCCGTGCTGCGGCTGGGGCCGGGAGACCGGGTGCTGGCCTTCAATGGTCGGGACGGAGAGTTTATGGCGGAGATCGACGGGCTGACCAAATCCGCCGGCCAATTGCGCCTGCTGGAACAGACCCGCGCGCCCGACCCCCAGGCCCCCGCCGGCCCCTGGCTGCTGTTTGCGCCGTTGAAGGGCGGGCGGACGGAATATGTGGTGGAAAAGGCGGTGGAATTGGGGGCATCCCGGCTGGTCCCGGTCTTCACCCGGCGCGGCGATGTCAACCGCGTCAATCTGGACCGGCTGCGGGCCAATGCGGTGGAAGCAGCGGAGCAATGCGAAAGGCTGGATGTGCCCGACGTGGCGGAAGCGGTGGACCTGGGGCGGCTGCTGGCGAATTGGGATAAAGCTCGTACCCTGTTCGTCGCGGCGGAGAGCGGGGATGCGCAACCCCTGGTGACCGCCGTCACTGCGACCGCCGATCAGCCGGCGGCAATCCTCATCGGACCGGAGGGGGGATTTGACCCAGACGAAATTCTCAACCTGCGCCGCCAGCCCTTTGTGGTAAGCGTGGGCCTGGGGCCGCGCGTGCTGCGGGCCGACACTGCCGCCTTCGCCGCCCTGTCCGTCTGGCAGGCCGCTGCGGGCGACTGGCGCCGGTCGGGGCAGGATGCACGGCCGCCCAATCGCGTTTGAAACAAATTCTGATCGGCAATCCTTATCTCCGCTACCAGATCAACGACCTGTTCCTGAGGAAGTCCCGAAATGTCCGCTCCCCCGACGTCGCGCGGCGCGCCGATCACTGATCGCCGGCAATTGGTCGAATATCTGGAACAGGGATCAAAGCCGGTAGCCGATTGGCGCATCGGTACGGAGCATGAGAAATTCGTCTTCCGTCGGGATGACCTGACGCCCGTACCCTATGATGGTCCCGGCGGCATCGGCGCCATCCTGGGGGAGTTCGAGCGTCGATTCGGCTGGGAGCCGGTGCGCGAAGGTGACAATATCATCGCCCTGACCAAGGGTCTGGCCAATATCAGCCTGGAACCGGGCGGCCAGTTCGAGCTGTCGGGCGCCCCGTTGCTCAGCATTCATGAAACCTGTGCGGAGGTGGGGGAGCATCTGTCCCAGGTGCGCGCCATCGGCAAGGATCTGGGCTTCGGCATGCTGGGGCTGGGCTTCAATCCCAAATGGGCCCGTGCCGATATCCCCTGGATGCCCAAGGGCCGCTACAAGATCATGCGCGACTATATGCCCAAGCGCGGCAGCCTGGGCCTGGACATGATGACCCGGACCTGCACCGTGCAGGTGAACCTGGATTTCGCGTCCGAAGCGGACATGGTGAAGAAGTTCCGTGTATCGCTGGCCTTGCAGCCCATCGCCACGGCCCTGTTCGCCGCCAGCCCCTTCACGGAAGGCAAGCCCAACGGCTTCCAGTCCTTCCGGTCCCATATCTGGACCGATACCGATCCCGACCGGACCGGTGACCTGCCTTTCGTGTTCGAGGATGGATTCGGGTTCGAGCGCTATGTCGATTACGCGCTCGATGTACCGATGTATTTCGCTTATCGCGACGGGCAGTATCTGGATGCGTCCGGCCTGTCCTTCCGTGATTTCCTGGAGGGGAAGCTGTCCATCCTGCCGGGTGAACAGCCCCTGATGACCGACTGGTCTGATCATATGACGACCATGTTCCCGGAAGTGCGGCTGAAGAAATATCTGGAAATGCGCGGTGCCGATGCCGGCCCCTGGGCGCGGCTCTGCGCCCTGCCGGCGCTTTGGGTCGGCCTGCTTTATGATGGTACGGCACTGGATGCCGCCTGGGATCTGGTCAAGGGCTGGACGGACGCGGACCGGGCTTCTTTGCGCCGCGATGTGCCGCGCCTGGGCCTGGACACGCCGTTTCGCGGCGGCACCCTGCGCGATGTGGCGGGGCAGGTGGTGGCCATCGCCAAGGAAGGGCTGCGCGCCCGCGCCCGCACCGCCGGCATGGGCGATGATGAAAGCCACTTCATTGAGCCGCTGGTGGATATCGCGGCCAGTGGCCGCACGCTTGCCCGCGAATTGCTGGAGAAATATGAGGGGGAATGGGCTGGCTCCGTCGATCCCCTCTACCGGGAGTATGCCTACTGACGCAGTTTGGTTGCGCGTTGATTGCGGCCCTGTTGCCGGCTGCCCCCTGATTGCTTAGAGTGGCATTCCCCGCTGGGAACGGGGCGTGGGGGCTGCCGGCGCCTTTCCACGGGATGGGGGGAAGGGGTTGGCTGGGTGCTGAAACTGCTGGGGGAATTCAGCGACCGCGCCATGGAGCGGGATTTCCGCAACCATGCGATGGAGCAGGAGGTCAGGGGCTTGCGCCGCAATCTGGTGGCGCTGATGTTCTTCTATCTCATGCCGCTGGCGCTGGATTTCGTCTATCTCTCAAACGAGACGATTTTCGGCCTGTTCCTGCCGCTGCGGCTGGGGGTTTATGGCGTCATCATCGCCACGCTGCTGATCCCGATCCGGCCGCGTTTCTATGGTCTGCGTCATGCAGCCACGCTGTTTCTGCTCAGCTATATCTGGGTCATGACGTCCCTGGTGGCGTTGCGGGTGGAAGGGGGGCCGGTCGGGCTGACGGTCAGCTTCTTCATCATGATCGTCGTGCTGATGAACTATCTGTTCCTGCCGACGCGCTGGATTTACATGGTCCTATGGGGGGTGGCGGCCAGCACCGCCTATCTGGCTGGGATCATGCCGCTGACGGGTGCGCCATCGTCGCAAATCCAGACCGCGACCGTCATGCAGACGCTGGCCAATATTTTTGGTGCCTTCACTGCCTATCAGCTTTCCACGCTCCGCCGGGCGGAATTTCACCGCATGCGCCAGTTGGAGGCGGAACAGCGGCGGCTGGAAGAGGCAAATGCCGAACTGCATCGGCGGGAAACCATCATCGGCCTCCAGCGTGACCAGCTTGCCACCCAGGTGCAGGAGTTGGAGGAGGCGCAGAAGCGTTTGCTGGAAACCCAGGCCAGTCTGGTGCAGGCAGAAAAGATGGCCAGCCTTGGCGGTCTGGTGGCCGGTGTGGCGCATGAATTGAACACGCCGATGGGCATTGCCGTCACCGCCATCACCCATCTTCAGCATAATGTGGACGTGCTGGACCGCACCCTGGCGGCCGGTGAACTGACCCGTTCCCACCTGCTGGATTATCAGGATACTTTACGCGAAAGTGCCGGCCTGATCTGGTCCAACCTGTCCCGCGCCGCCGCACTGGTGCAGAGCTTCAAACAGGTTGCCGTGGATCAGGCCAGCGCGGAGCGGCGACCCTTTCTGCTGCGGGATTATATTGACGAGCTGTTGCTCAGTCTCGCGCCCCGTTTGCGGGCAGAACGGCACCGGATCGGTGTGGAATGTCCGGGCGACTTGACGATGGACAGCTATCCTGGCGCCTTATCGCAGGTACTGACCAACCTGGTCCTCAATGCCCTGATCCATGCCTTCCCGCCGGGGCAGGAGGGCATGATCACCATCACCTGTATGGCCCTTGCAGGTGACAAGGTGGAAATCCGGTTTGTCGATGATGGCAGGGGCATGGTGCCCGCCGTGGCGGAGCGGATGTTTGACCCGTTCTTCACCACCAACAGGGCTGAAGGCGGCAGCGGTCTGGGCCTGCATATTGTTTTTAATCTTGTAACCCAGACCTTGTGTGGCTCCATCCAGGCCACTACCGCGCCGGGGCGTGGCACCTGCTTCACCCTGACCCTGCCCCGCCACCCCATCGCGATAGCGGATCGGGGAGCAGCCATTATGCTGGCGTGACATCGCCCGGGTATATTTGCCCGCATGGCCTTATTACGCGCAGGCAGGCGCAGCGATAGCCCTTGAAACTCGCGCCAAGGATGCAAAAGTGGTAAGTCTATTGCCTGCATCGTTGCTTTTACATAGGGTCCATATTGGTTGAATGTCGCGGAGGTAAGCGCCGGTGTCGACGCAGAAATGGGGGCGCTTTACCGACCCTGCTATGGAGCAGGATTTCCGCCTCTCCGTATTGGCGCGTGAGGTACGGGGCCTGCGTATCAATCTGATGGCATTAATGGCGCTGCGGCTGCTGCCGATGGCGCTGGATTTTTACTACATGCCGCAGGGCATGGTTATTGGCGTTTATCTGCCGCTGCGTCTGGCGCTGTTTCCCTTCCTCATTTTCATCATATTGCTACCGGCGCGCCCCTCCACCTATACGCTGCGGCATGTCTGCATCCTGGTGATGCTGTCCTATATCTGGCTGCTGACAGCGACGCCCCCCTTATGGGTGGATGTGATGGGGGTTGGCGTTACGGTCGGGTTTTTCATCTCGGTTGTGGTGCTGATGAACTATCTGTTTCTGCCCACGCGCTGGACCTGGATGCTGGCCTGGGGGTTGACGGCCAGCTTCCTTTATATCGTTTTCATCATGCCGCATTCGGGGGTGACGCCATTCCAAATACAGGTCGCGGTCGTCATGCATGTACTGGCGAATATTTTCGGCGCCTTCACGGCCTATCAATTAGCCACCTCCCGCCGGACGGAGTTTCTGCGCCACCGCCAGCTTGAGGAGGCGAATGCGGAACTGCGGAGCCGGGAGACCATCATCGCCCAGCAGCGTGACCAGCTTGCTACCCAGGTGCAGGAGGTGGAAAGCGCGCATAAAAGCCTGTTGGAGACCCAGGCCAGTCTGGTGCAGGCAGAAAAAATGGCTAGCCTTGGCGGGTTGGTGGCCGGTGTGGCGCATGAACTGAACACCCCAATGGGCGTTGCCGTCACCGCGATCACCCATCTTCGGGACAATGTGGAGGCGCTTGACCGCACCCTGGCTGCCGGTGAACTGACCCGCTCCCGCCTGCTGGACTATCAGGACATGCTGCGCGAAAGCGCTGGCCTGATCTGGTCCAACCTTTCCCGAGCGGCTGCACTGGTGCAGAGCTTCAAACAGGTTGCCGTGGATCAGGCCAGCGCGGAGCGGCGGCCCTTTCTGCTGCTGGACTATATAGACGAGTTACTGCTCAGCCTTGCCCCCCGCCTGCGGGCGGAGCGGCACCAGATTACGGTGGAATGTCCGCCTGATCTGACCATGGACAGCTATCCCGGTGCCCTGTCTCAGGTTCTGACCCATCTGGTTCTCAACGCCCTGATCCATGCTTTCCCGCCGGGGCAGGAGGGCATGATCACCATTACTTGCGTGGCCCTTGCGGGCAACAGGGTGGAAATCCGGTTTGCCGATGATGGCAGGGGCATGGTTCCTGCGGTGGCGGAGCGGATGTTCGATCCGTTCTTCACCACCAACCGGGCGGAAGGCGGCAGTGGTCTGGGGCTGCATATTGTCTTCAATCTTGTGACCCAGACCTTGTGTGGCTCCATCCAGGCCACAACCGCGCCGGGGCGCGGCACCTGCTTCACCCTGACCCTGCCCGCCATCCCATCGCGATAGCGGATCTGGTGGCAGCCATCATGCTGGCGTGATAACGCCCGGGTATTTCTTGGCAACGGCCAGTTACTTTACAAAACAAGGCGACAGCCGCGCCATGGGTGACGACGGAAGTCGATGTCTGTGACTTTTTTGGGACTTTCATGCTTGTATAAGTTTTTTAATGGCATGGCTTCTGAAATCGCTATTTTAATTAGATTTAATATAAACATTAACGCGTTAAAATATTGACAGAAAAATAGATAAATATAGAGTTTTGTCTCCAATTCGGAAATGGAGGTGGATATGAGCAACTTTTACGCTGGAACAGTATATAGGGGTGAAATTGTTATTGATAACAGGATGGGAAATGTCAGTATAGTTCTAGGGCGTCCAACAAATGAATATCAGGGAAGCGTTGTAATAGAGCCATTGTGGGGTGATAATCCGACTTACACCATTCCCCAAAATTCTGGCGAGGCAAGTTTCGGATATACGCTGGAAGCGGGAGTTCTGGTTGATCCAAATGCGGACCGCATCCAAATACCATTGACCCTTTCAAAGCCGAACAATCCGTCGGTTGCAGGGATGATCACGATTATGACGGCCGATGGGACGGTAAATCCAAATACGGTGATCGTTCAACTGACCCTTGGGCAGCAAACGACCAATCAGTCGATTTCCGTCAGTTCTTGGGCTCCTGTTGAAATGAATGTTGATCTTGACTCGGTCAATCTTATTTTCACGGATGGCGGACAGATATCCACGGCCAACCCGACAGGCGCTATCTTCGATGCGGCGCTTGAGGTGGCTGTTAAGATGGCCGCAGGGTAAATTTCTTCCAAAATTCTAAAAATTACTTTTTTATCTCTAAAACAGCGGAAACTGCCTCTGATTATTGGAGGTATCTTTCCGCTGTTTCTTTATGGGTACGTATATATTCGCGGCAGGGTGTCCCGTTAAATTCCTTCCCCCAGCCTTCCCGCCGCCTGCGTTAATTGCCGCAGATAGGAGAGATGGCCGTCGGTCAGCATTTCCGCCTGCAAACGCCATCCCCAGTTGCCATCCGGCTGGCCCGGAATATTCATCCTGGCGTCGCTGCCCAGGCCCAGCAGATCCTGCAGGGGCGTGATGGTCATGGTGGAATTGACGCCCAGGGCGAAGCGGATGAAGTCCCATTGCGGTGCCCAGCCATCGCTGCCCAGATAGGCCAGGATGGTGCGGCCCCGCTCGCTGTCATGGCCGCCCAGGCTGCGGAACCAGCCCATGATCGTGTCATTATCATGGGTGCCGGTATAAAAGACGCTGTTGGCGCTGTAGCGATTGGGGTCGTAATGGGCGGGGTTGAAATCCTCCCCCCATTCAAAGGGCAGCACCCGCATGCCGGGGAAGCCAAAATGGTCGCGCAGCTTTTCCACCGCCGGCGTGATGATGCCCAGATCCTCTGCCACGATGGGCAGGGGGCCGCATGTATCCAGCAAGGCCTGGAACAGTTCATATCCCGGTGCCGGTGCCCAGCGGCCATTGATGGCCGTCTCCTCCGTCGCGGGGATCTCCCAATAGCTCTCAAAGCCCCGGAAATGGTCGATACGGACCAGATCGACGGTTTCCAGCGTGCGATGGATGCGGCGGCACCACCAGGCGAACCCCTCGTCCCGGTGCGCCGGCCAGCGGTAGAGCGGGTTGCCCCAGCGTTGTCCGGTGGCGCTGAAATAATCCGGCGGCACACCGGCCACCACCAGCGGTCGGCCATTCTCGTCCAGTTCGAACAGGTCGCGGCGGGACCATACATCGGCACTGTCGCCGGCCACGAAAATGGGGATATCGCCCATGATGCGGATGCCGCGCCCATTGGCATCTTCCTTCAGCCGCATCCATTGCCGGAAGAACAGGAATTGCTGCACCTTGATCTTGGCGATCTCATGCGACAGGGCTTCTTGCGCCTCCTCAATCGCCAGCGGATCGCGGGTGGCATAGGCCGTGTTCCAGTCCATCCAGGCGGCCCCGCCATGTCGGGCCTTCAGCACGGTATAGAGTGCATATTCCGCCAGCCATTCCGCATCATGATGGGCGCAGAACAGCTCAAAATCGCTCCAGAGTTCATCTTCCTGCCGGCGCTTCAGAAATGCCGTCGCCACCAGGTCCAGCGCTTCCAGCTTGGCACGGGCCACCCGGTCATAATCGACACGCGGTGCCGCATTGTCCGGCAGGTTGGCCAGCAAAGCGGGCGCCGCCAGACCGTCTGCCACCAGATCATCGAAGCTGATCAGCAGCGGGTTGCCCGCGAAACTGGACAGGGCGGAATAGGGGCTGTTGCCCAGGCTGGTGGGGGCCAGCGGCAATATCTGCCAGATCACCTGACCCGCCGCCTGCAACTGTTGCAGGAAATGGCGGGCCGCCGGCCCCATATCCCCGATGCCATGCCCGCCGGGCAGCGATGTCGGATGCAGAAGGATACCGCTTACACGCTGTTCGCTCATCACGGATAGGGGCTTTCCGAAAAGGGCCGATGGGGAAAAGGGACGGGGAGGCGATAGGAACCTGTCGATAACGGGTGGCCGGGCTTTCCGGCTCCAGACAGATACATGATTTCGCATGCCATGCTGCATTGCAATGGTTGCGCGATGCGGTAACGCTGTTACTCTTTCCATGGGTGGGCGAAAGGTTCGCTCCCAAGCGTCGGGAAGCAGCTTATGGTAGAATCACCCCTGCCGCGCGGGGTTGGCAAAGCTGGTCATGTCGGGGCGAAGGCGGCCCTGGACCGCCTGTTCGACCATGTGAACCGGGTGATCCTCTCCCGGCAGCATCCGGTCACGGGCCTTCTGCCGGCCAGCACCGCTGTCACGGTGCATGGCAATTACACCCATGCCTGGGTGCGGGATAATGTCTATTCCATCATTGGCCCCTGGGCCCTGTCGCTGGCCTATCGCCGCCGAGGTGACAGCGCGGCCCGCGCCCGGTTGCTGGAACAATCCATCATCAAGACGATGCGCGGCCTGTTGCAGGCCATGATGCGCCAGTCGGCGAAGGTGGAACGGTTCAAGCGCACCCAGGCGCCGCTGGACAGTCTGCACGCGATCTATTCCGCCGCGACGGGGGAGGCGGTGGCCGCTGATGATGGCTGGGGCCATCTGCAGATCGACGCCACGTCCCTGTTCCTCTTGATGCTGGCGCAGATGACGCGCTCCGGCATGTCCTTGATCTACACGATGGACGAAGTCGCCTTCGTCCAGAACCTTGTGCATTATATTGGCCCGGCCTACCGCATCGCCGATTTCGGCATCTGGGAGCGGGGGCGCAAGATCAATGACGGGGCGGTGGAACTGAACGCCAGTTCCATCGGCATGGCCAAGGCCGCGCTGGAGGCAATGCAGGGCCTGGACCTGTTCGGGGAGGATGGCGGCCGCGTGGCGGTGATCCATGCCGTGCCGGACGAAATCGCCCGTGCGCGGGCGACGCTGGAAGCGCTGTTGCCGCGGGAAAGCGGCTCCAAGGAGGTGGATGCTGCGCTGCTGTCCGTCATCGGCTGGCCGGCTTTCGCCGTGGATGCGCCCGATCTGGTGGAGCGGACCCGGGCAGAGGTGCTGGGCAAGCTGGGTGGCCCCTATGGCTGCAAGCGCTTCCTGGCCGATGGCCACCAGACCGTGCTGGAAGACCATGCCCGCCTGCATTACGAGACGGGGGAGTTGGAGCGGTTCCGCGGCATTGAGAGCGAATGGCCGCTTTTCTTCACCTATGTCTATGTCACGGCCCTGTTGACCGGTGACGCCAAAGGGGCGGCCGACTATCGGGAGAAGCTGGAAGACCTGCTGGTCCTGCGCGATGGCGAGGCGCTGCTGCCGGAACTGTTCATCGTGCCGGAAGAGGCGGTGGAGGCGGAGCGTGCCGCCCCCGGCAGCCAGGCCCGTGTACCCAATGACAATGTGCCCCTTTTGTGGGCGCAGAGCCTGTTCATCATGGGCTTGCTGCTGGATGAAGGCTATCTGTCGCCCAGCGATATTGACCCGCTGAACCGCCGGGCCAAGCTGGCGCCCAAGCCCCCCGTGCCCTTGCGGCTGGTGGTACTGGCGGAAGATGCGACGGTGCGCGGCCATCTGCGTGACCATGGGCTGTGGTGCCAGACGCTGGATCAGGCCGGGGCCGCTATCCATATCTGCCATGCCGATGTGCTGGTAGGCGCGTTGGCAGAACTGGGGCGTTCGCCGGCGCTGGGCCTGACCGGGCGGCCGCCGCGCCGGCTGGGCACACTGATCACGGCCTGCGGCTATCGCTTCGCGGGCCAGCCCACCGTGATCGTGCCGACCTTTGTGGATGAACAGGACGGTTTCTATTTCACCTTCGATACCCGCTTCCTGGTGGAGCGGCTCTTGTCGGAAGTGGCCTATATCAACCGGACCTGGACCTTCACCAAGCCGCCCTTGATGGTGTTCCCCGTCAGCCGCGCCATGGCTGAGGATGCCAATTTCCCCGATCTGGCCCGCACGCTGGCCGATCTTGCCAATGGCAACGTGCCGGACCTGCATGTACGGGGGGGCGATCTGGCGGATAGTTACGCTTCCGCTCGGATCGTGTCCCTGGACCAGACAGCGCCCAGCTGCCCGGTCACGGCGCGTCCGGTACGTCCCGGCCCGGCGGAAGCGCCCTGGAATTTTTCTGATACCCCGCTGACGGCGGAAGATCGCCGCTGGCTGGAGGAGGCGGATACCCCCTATCTCAGCCATGCCCTGCATGGGGAGATGAATGCCCAGCGCCATCTGGCGATCCTGTCGTTGCTCTGGCATCGGCAGGGGGCAGATTTCCATCCCGATCCGGGTGGCCCGCCGCTGCGCCATTATGGGGAGGCGCTCTATCGTGCTGCCGGTCGTGCCGGCCGCTGGGATATTGTGCGTCCCCTGGCCTTCCTGCTCGATCGCCATGATGAGCGGTTGCAGGATGCGGTGAAGGAGATTGTCGTCCGCCAGAAGCATGTGGTGCTGGGCGGCTGGCATGATCATGGTTCCCTGGTCGATCGCCCGGTGGATAATGCGACCATCATCAGCCGGCTGGGCGCGCTGGGCGGCGATGGCGCCACCTGCATGCTGCGGGAGGAGATGCTGCTGTTCAGCGGCACGCTGATCAAGGCCAGCCCGGAACTGTTCCGCTATACCCTGTCCGCCCGGCCCGGTGACCTGCTGGGGCTGCTGTGCCGTTCATTGGGCCGTCAGCGCGGCCTGTCCGATGCCCAGGCGCTGGAAATCCTGAAGGGGGAGGGGCCGCACGCTATCCTGACCCGGCTGCGGCGGTTGATTTCCCGCTGCCCCGGCATGGTGGGGGATTTCTGCCTGCCGGTGCTGGCCCGGTCCTGCGCCATGGACCGGCCGGAATTTGCCCTGGAAAGCGACCATTGGGCCGCCCATGCCCTGTCCGGCGGGGACTGGTGGGGCTGGCGCGATGTCACCGGCACGCTGCTGCCGGTGCCGGAAGAATTTTTCATGCGCGTCTGGGCCGTGCTGCGCCATTGCGACGAACTGGCGATTGCCGACGCCAATCAAGCCCATAGCCGTCTGGCCAGCGCCCTGCTGCGGGCCGACAGCACACCGGCGGAACGCGATTTCGCGCGGGAAGTGGAAGGCCGGCTGGACCGTATCGCCAATCCCGAATACCGGCAATTGACGGTGGAAGCCCTGTGGGCCGTGTCGGAGGTGCTGACCGTGCATGGGGAGGTGCATCTGCCCGGCCTGCTTTCCACCGACAAGGTGATCGCGGAAGCCGTGGCCCGCCATTGGCGCCTGCTGCATAACCGGCAGGAGGACGCTTACGGCGCTGCGGCCTGGAAGGCGTTCTACAACCTGTCACCTGTGGTCGCAGCCGAACATCTGGCCATGGCGGCATTGACACTGGCCGGTATCGTGGCGCCCGTGGCCAGTGCGGCGTGAAGCGTAGAAAAGGGTTGAAGGGTGGCGGTGCCTTTGCCTGCCGCCGCCTTTCAACCTTCGCTTTGGCAGGCTGTCAGGTTTGGGTTGGATCAACCTAAACCGTCACCCCGGCGAAGGCCGGGGTCCAGTTTCGTAGAGCAAAGGGCTTGTAATCCTGGACCCCGGCCGCAGCATGGGTGACGGTAGTGAGGGTTATCTAATTCTATTTAAAAATGAAAAACTCTAGGCAGCCAGTGCCTGTGTCAGCCATGTCGCCAGATTGGCGCGGGCTACACTGGTTTGGTCGCCGGAGATCATGTCCTTCACCGTGACCTCGCCCTTCGCCTTCTCATCCTCGCCCATGATGATGGCGAAGCGGATGCCGTTCTTGTCGGCATAGGCGAACTGCTTCTTGGGCTTGGCCGCTTCCAACTGGATTTCCGTATTGATGCCGGCGGCGCGCAGTTCCGCACCGATGGCCAGATAATCCGGCAGCAGGGCGGCATCAAACTGCGTCACCAGCGCCTGGACGGTGGAGGGGCCGTCCTGGACGATGCCGGCCTGTTCCAGCGCATAGAACAGGCGGGTCATGCCGATGGAGATGCCGACACCCGGCAGCTTGGACTTGGTGTAAAGCCCGGCCAGATTCTCATACCGCCCGCCGGAGCAGACGGAACCCAGGCCCGGATGATCGGTCAGGAAGGTCTCGTACACGGTGCCGGTGTAGTAATCCAGGCCGCGCGCGATGGCGAGATTGATGCGCCAGTGGGTCTCCGGCACGCCCAGCCCGGCCAGGGCGGACGTGACCTGCCGCAGTTCCGACAAGCCTTCCTGGAAAGTGGCGCTGTCCAGCCCCAGCCGGTCCAGATGGGCCAGCGTGTCGGCGGCATTGCCGCTGAAGCCGATCATATCCAGCACGGTCGCCGACTGTTCGGCGGAGAGCGCGATGCCGTCACCCATCAGCAGGGCCAGCACATCTTCGCGCGACAGCTTGTCCAGCTTGTCCACCTGGCGCAGCACCAGGGTGCGGATGCCGGGGTCACTGATGCCCAGCGCCTCGAACATCCCCAGCAGGATCTTGCGGTTGTTGAAATTGATCTGGAACGGGCCGACCGCCAGTTCCGTGAACACGGCATAGATCACGGCCGGCATTTCAGCGTCATAGACGACCGACAGGCTGTCCTTGCCGATCACGTCGATATCGCACTGGTAAAATTCGCGGTACCGGCCCTTCTGCGCCCGTTCCCCGCGATAGACCCGTTGCATCTGATAGCGGCGGAAGGGGAAGGCCAGATCACGCTCATGCTGGGCGACATAGCGGGCGGTGGGCACCGTCAGGTCGAAGCGGAGCGCCAGATCGGGCTTGTGCCCCTGTTCAATGCCGCCGGTGGACTGCACGAAATAGACCTGCTTTTCCGTCTCCCCGCCGGATTTGGACAACAGCACGTCCGCCACCTCGAAAACCGGGGTTTCCAGCGGCAGGAAGCCGAACCGCTCATAGGTGCGGCGGATCGTATCCAGCATGCGCTGGAAGGTGATCTGCCGGCGCGGCAGCAATTCCATCGTGCCGGGTGGGGTGCGGGGGGAGATCAGGGCCATCGGACAATTTCCAGCGGGATAGGCAGGTGTCCGGCGGTTTTAGCCGCAGTCACGCGGCATCGCCAGTACCGATATTGCTGCCCGGCTGTGTCTTTGCGGCGAATTCGTGCAGCCAGGACAAGGCGGCCGCCTCATCCCGGAAGATGCGGTGGCGGACACGCGGGTAAAAGGCGGTGACGATCTGCACCAGCCAGCTCAACTGTGTGTTGTGCAGCAGATAGGCGCAGGCGGTACAGCCTTGATCAACCCAGGGCGCGAAGCGGCGAAGATCGCGCACAATCGTCCAGTCCACGGTGCCGATATAGGTGGTCAGATCGATCAATACCTGATTGTTCGGGTGCATCAATCCCATATCGCCGGCCAGCTCAAGCGCGATGGCCGCATCTTCCGTCCGCGCATCCATATGGATGCGCAGGGTCAGGATATTTCCGTGCTTCGCTAAGGTGACAAAGCCATCCCTGCGCCCAACCGAGAACATTTTTGCAAACCTGAAATGGAAGGAAAATGTTGGGGCGCAACATAGTGAGCGACGTGTCTCTTTGTCAAACAATGCAACCAGTGAATATATAGCTTTTGTATAGTTGAACATTAGCTATAATTTTATATTATTTTTAATCTCTTTTTATAATTATTTAAAAAATCGTTATTTATCAGAAACATAAAAGATCATTCAGGGTCGGTTTGCCAGGTCACCTATCCGCCGCCTGCCACTGTCCTGCAACCCAGGTACCGTTCACACGCATCCGTTCATCCAGCAGCACCATGTCTGCGCGATACTGCGGTGCAATAAGGCCCAGCCTGTCATCCAGCCCCAGGAACTGGGCGGGATAGAGGGAGGCCATACGCAACGCCTCCTCCGTCTCCAGTCCCAGAAGGGAGGTGGCATTGCGCACTGCCTGGGCCATATCGATATCGGCGCCGGCCAGCGTGCCGTCATCGGTCACCAGCCGTCCGTCGCGACGATGGATCGTTTGGCCGTAGAGGGGAAAGCTGGTGACATCTGTGCCCGTGGGCGACATGGCATCCGTCACCAGCATCATCTTGCCCTGGGGCTTGGCGGCCAGGGCCAACCGCATCATGGCGGGATGGACATGGATGCCGTCCACAATGATCCCGCACCAGGAGGTGGGATCAAGCAGGGCAGCACCGACAATGCCCGGTTCTCGTCCCATTGGTGCCGGCATGGCATTGTAAAGATGGGTGAAACCGCGCAGGCCCGCATCCAGTGCGGCCAGGGTGCGTTCGTAACTGGCGACGGAATGGGCGCCGGACAGGATCAGCCCGGCTTTTGTCAGCGCTGTGATATCGGTCAGGTCAACCCGTTCCGGGGCCACAGACAGCAAAACCCGGTTGTCCGGCTGGAATTGCCCCGGCAGGGCGGTCAGGAAATCCATATCCGCCTTGTCGAGCGGCCGGATGAAACGGGCTTCATGCACGCCGCGCTTTTCCGTCGACAGGTAGGGGCCTTCCAGATGCACGCCAATCACGCCTGACCGGGGGTGGCGGGTCGCTTCGATCGCGGCCAGGGCAGCAGCCTGCATGGCTGACCGGGGACCGGTAATGAAGGTGGGCAGCAGGCTGGTGGTGCCGAAGCGGCGATGGGCGGCGGCAATGGTAAGGGCGGCTTCCACGGTCGGCATTTCATTGAACAATACGCCGCCGCCGCCATTGACCTGTATATCGATAAAGCCGGGTGCCACCAGCATGTCGGCACCCAGGTGCCGGGTCTTCAGGCCGGATGGCGCCATACTGCCGGGTGGCAGCAGCGCGGCGATCATTCCGTCCTTCACGGCGATGTCGGTTTCCACGATTTCCGTACCGGTGAAAACGCGGGCACCCGTCAGCAGACAATCATCCATCATGCCTCGCCCGACAGCAGCCATCTGGTGCTTGGCACGATACCCGCCACCCCTGGGAAAAGCCGTTCCGCCGCCATGTATCCGGTCCCCATCCTGCTGAAGGCGCGCGACAATATCAGATTGACGGGTCGCCATACCACTCCCCGACACTGTCTGCCCTTTGCGCGCCGCAATCACGCCTTTACCCGGCCTCACGCCCTGCCTATAGCTCCCGTGCGCATGACAGGGCGGGGGTGATTGTGGATCGGCGTATTTTTGTTGCAGCGCTGGGCGCTGCCAGTCTGGCAAGGATTGTTTCCCCCGCCAGGGCACAGGAAATAGCGGCTCCAGTGCCCATGGAGCGGACAAGCCTGCATACGCTGAAAGCTGCCAGCAACGGCAGCACCTATAACCTCTATGTCAAGACACCACCCGGCTATCACGATCCGGCCAATAAGGGGCGCCGCTATCCCGTGGTCTATCTGACGGATGGGGACTACACGTTTCAGGTGGCGTCCGGTGTCACCCGTCTGACCCATAATGCCGGCAAGATGGACCATGTCATCCTGGTCGGTCTGCCCAATGCGGTGGGCGAGGATGGCATGGCCGCCCGCCGTCGTGACCTGACACCCTGGGTCAACAGTGCCATGCCCGGCCCCAACGGGGGCGGCAAGGCCTTTGCCGAATTCATCACCAGCCAGGTCTTTACCCTGGTGGATGCTACCTACCGCACCGACCCGGCGCAGCGGACCTTTGTCGGCCAATCCTATGGCGGGCTGCTGGGCCTGTGGATTGCGCTGGCCATGCCGGGCCATTTTTCCAGCTATCTGCTGACCAGCCCATCCATCTGGTATGCGCCCAAAGGGCTCCAGCAGATCGAGGCGGATTATGCCAGCCATAACAAGGATATGAAGGCCCGTATCTTCCTGGCGACCGGTGGGTTTGAAACCGTGAAGGCAGGGTCTGGCGATCCGCGCTACAACAAGGAAACCGATATGGTCGCCGATCAGACCGCCATGGCGAAGCGATTGCGGGCGCGGGCCTATCCGGGGCTGCAGGTGCGGGATATGGTGATCCCTGGCACCATTCATGAAACCACTTTTCCCATCGGCTTTACCTATGGGATGCAATGGCTCTACGGTGTCGGGGGCTTGCGCGGTTGATCATCCGTCGCCATCCCGGTCATGCTGGCGCCATCATCGCAGCCCAGGCTGATTATCCGTAGGGTATGATGCCCGCCATGGAGAAAGAGATGCGGTCTTTCGCGAAATTTGTCCTGCCCGGTCTGCTGCTGCCGGTCCTGCTGGGGGTGGCCCCGGCACAGGCCATGCGCTGCGCCGCGCTGCCAGCGGCGGAACTGATCAGCCAATCCACCTTCATCGGCGTGGTGGAGGTGGTGGAAGCCAAGTCCGGCAACCCGCGCGGCGGCAAGCATGTGGATGGCAAGATCCATTTCAAGGCGCTGGTGCGGGAGAAGCTGAAGGGCAATCAGGCTGAAAACAGCATCATCCGCTTCACCACCCCCAGCAGTTACAACAGCCCGGCGGGCGCCTCCCATGGCTATATGGTGGAGGATAAGCCCTTCGTGCTGCTGACCCTGGACCCGGACGGCAACCTGGAAGCCACGCGCTGCATGAACTGGACGGTGGCCACCGCGCAAGGGGAGGAGGCGGAGAAGAATATCGCCGCCATCCGCGCGGCCTTGCCCCCGGTCCCGGCACCGACCAGGGACACTCTCAAGCAATGATGCTTGCCCCCGGACGGTCTTGGCCATCCGGGGGCACTTCTTCCGTCCTTTGGTGACAGGTCGCGTCGGCCGCAAAGCGCTCCATACTGGACACTGACAATGCAGACGATTGCCCCCAGAAGCCGGCATTATCCAGATCAATCCTAACACGAAGGTGTCTCACCTTGGTGAGTAATACGTGTAAAATCTCTATCGCACCAATAATAGTTCCGATTTTTTCTTAGGATTGCGATGTAATAAAATCAATCTGCAAATCATGTATTTCGCGCATTTCTTTAATTATTAATTTGAGTTCGTCTGCGTTACGCTCCCCCCATACTGTTCGTTCATTCTGCCATTCGCTACGTGAATGCATCTGAAAGCTGCCCTCGATACGGCTACGATGGAAACCTCTTGCAGAAGTCGCGATGCGACGACCGATTTGGTACGCCTTAAGCCGATTATGGCCAGCATTTCGCAACTGCGCGCGAACCCGGTTTTGAGCCGAACTTATCTGCTCAATGACTGAAAGATGGAGGTAGTGTTCGAGATCCGAAATATTCACTGCTTTGCCATCTGACCAGAGAGCGCGTCCGAGAGGATACCAGAGCCGATCCGGCATCTCATAGAATTCTTGCGGCTTGAGCACGAAATCGTCTGGGGATCCCCTTGCCGAAATGGAAAACGATGGCCTGCCATATCCGTTAATCCAGCTAATTGAGAGCGATTGCACCTGAGTATCGTCAATCATGATGCCATTAGGGCCCTTGATGGCATCAAGAATTGCTTTTGCATAATTGTCCAGATCCGCAGTTTCATCTGTTTCCAACGTCGTCTGGACATCAACATGCAGGATTATTTCAAGAGAAACATTGCTCGAATATAACCATTGGTTGGTCAGTTCCGCCTGGATCGCTGCTCGAAATTCCCCCTGCTTAGCGGAAACGTTGCCATAGGGCTTCGGAGCAAAGTGAAAATGATGCTGCCACTCGCCAAACATGGGATTGAGGCCCGCCAACGCGCCGGTGCGTTCCATCGCAAGGTGTTCCTCAAAATTGGTCATTCTCTATCCTATGGTAACTGGTGAACGGGAGTGCCAAGGCGACAAATAGGCTCCACGAATTTTGGATCCATAATCGTAACATGTATGAGTAGAATAAGGCTTTAGTATTTCTCGAATCTGGGATTATAGGACCGGTCTGACAATTCACTTAAGATCGCCGCTGCTTCTTTCACAGCTCTAAAGGCGAGAGGCGACGTGGAATGAGCTGCCGATTCCGCGACCGTATGTATGGCTCGAAGTAACGTCGCCAAAGACACTCTTATCAACTCCAACGTAGATGGTTCACACCAGAGATCATCGAAGTTCCGATTTCTTTTCTCGCCATCCCACGATGGATTGCGATTTGCAATGACGGTATCTCCCAGTCTTGTTGTAACTCCATGAGCGATGTTATTTCGGGCTACGGCACCCAAGCGTGCTGCTCGACACCAACATGTAAGGAAGCTGCGTGCATTCTCATCGGAAATGGTGGAGGCGTGATTTTCAAGTATATTAATGAGCTCCGTAATAGGCTTTCCATCCGTTTCAGGCCGGATACCTCTCGGATTGATCCGCTTCAGTGCCCAGATTGCACGCTCTAGATAGTATTCAATATTAGAAAAGTAAATTATAATTGACGCGATCATTCTTGCAATCTCAGAATCAAGACCGAGAACATGATCCAATCGGTCTGGATCTCCGAAATCCCATGCAGGACGGCTGACCATTGCTCCCCCACATCTCCAACACCGTCATTACTATGCCATTCCACTGGCTTTTTGCAGTGCTTCGCTGGCGCATCCGACATTCTTAAGTTGACCGGCGTTACCTAACCCCAGCTTGTTTCGTCCGCTTTATGGTGTCGTAGGGTCGAAACCCGTCCGTCCACTTCCGGCCCCAACTCAGCCATACGGTACGTTTTAGCCTATTGAGAAATGTCCTCAGGCGGCGTCCATTTCAGCCGCGCTGATCCTGACCTTGCTGATGCTGCGCTTTTCCAGGGAGATGATCTCAAACCGCAGCCTGTCAGCCTCCAGCACCTCGCCCGCCACCGGCAGGTGGCCCAGCTGGGTCATGATATAGCCGCCCAGCGTGGAATAGCGGTTGGCATCATCCACCAGATCGCGGCCGATCATGCCGCTCAGATGGCGGATATCGATAAAGCCATCGACCATCCAGGAACCATCTTCCTGATGTTCCAGCGCTGCGGCGTCATCATTCAGGTCGGCGAAGTCGCCGGCGATGGCTTCCAGCACATCGGTGGGGGTGGCAATGCCTTCCAGCGTGCCATGTTCATCCATGATCATGGCCATCTGCACCGGGGACCGGCGCAACTGTTCCATCACCCGCAGCACATTGGTGGTTTCCGGCACGACCACGGGCTGGCGCACCACCTTGGCCCAGTCAATATCCCGACCGTCGATCAGGGCGTTCAGCAGTTCCTTGGTAATGGCCACGCCGATGAAATCATCCACGCTGTCGCGGGCCAGGATCACGCGGCTATGGGTCAGCTTGCTGATATCCCGGCGCAGGGCTTCGGGGCTTTCATTCAGGTCCAGCCATTCCAGCTCGTTGCGCGGTGACATGATGGAACTGATGGGCCGGTCCGACAGGTCCAGCACGCCACGGATCATCTCCTTCTCTTCCCGCTTGAACAGGTCGCTCTGGGCGGCCTGTTCGGCGATGATGTCCACTGTCTCTCCCATCGGCTCTTCGCCAATGCGACCCCCCAGCAGGCGCAGCACGGCTTCCGACGTGCGCTCCCGCATGTCGGATGTGGTGATGCGCTTTTCCCGATTGTGGCGGCCCAACTGGTTGGCGGCTTCGATCAGCACCGAGAAGCCGATGGCGGCATAGAGATAGCCCTTGGGGATATGGAAGCCGAACCCTTCCACCACCAGGCTGAAGCCGATCATCAACAGGAAGCCCAGGCACAGGATGACCACGGTCGGGTGCCGCGAGACGAATGCCATCAGCGGCTTGGACGCGATCATCATCACGGCCATCGCGATACAGACGGCAGTGATCATGACCCAGAGATGTTCCACCATGCCGACGGCGGTGATCACGCTGTCCAGCGAGAAGACGGCATCCAGCACGACGATCTGCACAATCACCTGCCAGAACACGGCATGGACGACGCGGCCTTCCTTGGGCTTGTGGGCGCCTTCCAGCCGCTCATGCAGTTCCATGGTGCCTTTGGCCAGCAGGAAGATGCCGCCAAAGATCAAGATCAGGTCGCGGCCGGAGAAATCAAATGTCGCGACAGTGAAAAGCGGCTGTGTCAGCGTCACGATCCAGGAGATCGAGAAGAGCAGCACGATGCGCATGACCAGCGCCAGGCTCAAGCCGATCAGGCGGGCCTTGTTGCGCTGATGCGGCGGCAGCTTATCGGCCAGAATGGCAATGAAAACGAGGTTGTCGATCCCCAGAACGACTTCAAGCAAGACAAGGGTCGTCAGTCCGATCCATATATTAGGATCAGCAAGCAGTTCCATTTTCAGGCCTTCTGGTGGGGGAGCGGCAGAACGCGAAAAGCCCCGGACAGGCCGTCCGAGGCGCGCTGCTTCCCATATGCGGATTGATGACGGGGATCAGGCAGGCGCCTTTGGGCCGGCGCCCGCCTGCATCGGTGTCTGCTTTCGCTTCTACTACTGCCGCCGTCGTCTGACATGGCTCTTAGGATCGGTTTCCGTCTAAGGTCATCATCTCTCAATGGCGGGCACAGTAGCGTGGATTGCCCGCTGCGGCAAGAAACCAGCCTTTGACATCTTTGTTCCCCCGTTCGCCATGTGCAGCCTACCGGCCTTTCATGCGCCGAACCCGGCTTGCCGGATGGGGGGGATTTCGGTAGGAACCGGGCTCATGAAACAGCAGCCTGTCAAGATCGCCCCCTCGATCCTGTCCGCCGACTTTGCCCGGCTGGGTGAAGAGGTGCGCGCCATCGACGCCGCCGGCGCCGATTACATCCATATCGATGTGATGGACGGGCATTTCGTACCCAACATCACCATCGGACCGGGTGTGGTGAAGGCGCTGCGCCCGCACACGGCCAAGACCTTCGACGTGCATCTGATGATCGCGCCGGTGGATAATTTCATCCAGGGCTTTGCCGATGCCGGCGCCGATATTATCAGCTTCCACCCCGAAGCCGGGCCGCACCCGCACCGCACGGTGCAGCTTATCCGGTCCCTGGGTAAGAAGCCGGGCATCGTGCTGAACCCGCACACGCCCCTGTCCATGGTGGATTATCTGCTGGGCGATATTGATCTGGTGCTGGTCATGTCGGTCAATCCCGGCTTTGGCGGGCAGAGCTTCATCACTTCCCAGTTGGACAAGATCCGTGAGCTGCGCCGCCGCATCAATGCAATGTCGGAAGCCCAGGGCGGTCGCGTGATTGATCTGGAGGTTGATGGCGGCGTCAATGTCGCCACGGCCAAACAATGTATTGAGGCCGGGGCCGACGTGCTGGTGGCGGGCACCGCCACCTTTGTCGGCGGGCCGGATGCCTATGGGGCCAATATGCGCGCTCTGCGCGGCGAAGCCGGTTGATCGGCACCCCATGACGGTCAGCAGCGGCAGCGATCATAAGCGGTTCCGGACGGGGGCGGGGGATTGGTATCGCGCCTCCCCGCTTTACCAGATGACGGCCCTGTCTGGCCCGGTGCCCCTGCAATTGCTGCTGGTGCCGCCCGATCCCTGGCCGGGCGATGCCCCGCAGGGGCAGGAACTGCTGAACAACCATTTTCGCTTTGCCGGCCTGTCGCTGGCCGGTGAGGTGCCGCCTTGGGAGGCGCCGGCGGCAACCGCCCCCTGGTTGACGGAGATGCACGGCTTTGACTGGTTGCGCCATCTGCGCGCCACGGGGGGCGATGGTGCCCGCCGTCAGGCCCGTGTGCTGACCAACCATTGGCTGGACCTGTATGGCAAGCGCTGGCACCCGGTGGCCTGGGCGCCCGATATTGTCGGCACCCGCATTGCCGCTTGGATCGGCCAGCATGATTTCTTCCTTGCCAGCGCCGATGACCAGCTTCGCGCCGCCACCTTTGACAGTCTGGCCCGTCAGGTCCGGTTCCTGGAACGGGTGTTGCCCGGCAAGCTGGTCGGCACCGACCTGATCACCGCCATCAAGGGTCTGGCCTATGGCGGCCTGTGCCTGCAAGGCATGGGGCGGATGGTGGAGCGGGCGCGGATCCTGCTGACGCGGGAATTGCCCAAGCAGGTGCTGCCCGATGGCGGCCATATCGAACATTCCCCCGCGCGCCAACTGGTGGTGCTGCGCCATCTGATCGACATCCGGGGCTGTTTCCGCGCCGCGCGGGAAGAGGTGCCGGAGGCGTTGCAGCACGCCATCGACCGCATGACGCCGACGCTGCGCTTCTTCCGCCATGGGGATGGCGGCCTGGCCCTGTTCAATGGTGCCCAGGAAGGGGAGCCGGTGCTGATCGACACGGTGCTGGGGCAGGCGGATGCGCGGGGCCGGCCGTTGAAATCCACCCCCCATATCGGGTTTGAGCGGTTGACCGCCGGGCGCACCTGCATCCTGATGGATACGGGCTATCCGCCGGGGCCGGGCCTGGATGACCATGCCCATGCCGGCACCCTGTCGTTTGAGATGAGCGTGGGGCGGGAGCGGATGATCGTGAATTGCGGCGCCCATCCTGCCGATATGGGCCCGTGGCGTGCAGCATTGGCCGCCACCGCCGCCCATTCCACCGTCACCGTGGCCGATACCAACTCCACCGGCGTGAACGAGGCGGGTGGCCTGTCCCGCCGGCCGCAGCGTGTCCTGTCGCAGCGGGCAGAGGCCAATGGCGGCACGCTGCTGGAAGCGTCGCATGACGGATACCGGCCCCTGTTCGGCCTGACCCATCGCCGCCGGCTCTATCTGGCGGAATCGGGGGAGGATTTACGGGGCCAGGATGTGCTGGCCGGCCCGCCGGGCCACGCCTTTGCCGTGCGTTTCCACCTTCATCCCAGTGTGCAGACGGCCTGGGTGGAAGGGGAGGCGGGGCTGATGCTGCGTCTGGCCTCTGGCGCGCTGTGGCATCTGCGCGTGTCCGGGGCGGAGATCACGTTAGAAGACAGCATCTATCTCGGCCACGGGACCGAGCCGCGCACCACCCGGCAGGTGGTGCTGCGCGCGGTGACCGGGGGCGGGGAGACGCTGGTCAAATGGGGCTTCCGCCGCGAAGGCACCGACACTGAAACCTGACGCCGATATGTGATCGGCACTAACCGTCCGGGCCGGTCCATATGGATCGGCCCGGCTTCTTTTCCATCCCAGGGTTGACATCAATGACCATCGATCTTGTTCCCATCCGCCGCGCCATCATCTCCGTTTCCGACAAAACGGGCCTGATCGATCTGGGCCGCGCCCTGGCCGCCCGTGGGGTGCAGATCCTCTCCACCGGCGGGTCGGCCAAGGCGCTGGCCGATGCCGGCCTTGCCGTGACCGAGGTGTCGGACCATACCGGTTTCCCGGAGATGATGGATGGGCGGGTGAAGACCCTGCACCCCAAGATCCATGGCGGTATCCTGGCCCGGCGCGATTTCCCCACCCATACCGACGCCATGTCGGCACACGACATCCCCGGCATTGATCTGGTGGTGGTGAACCTCTACCCGTTCGAGGCCACCGTGGCCAAGGGTGCGGATTTTGAAACCTGCATCGAGAATATCGACATTGGCGGCCCGTCGCTGATCCGGGGTGCGGCCAAGAACCATGATTTCGTCGCCGTTGTGACGGATGCGTCCGACTATGCCGAGCTGATTGCCCAGTTGGAGGGCAATGACGGCCAGACCACGCTGGGCTTCCGCCGCAAGCTGGCCGCCAAGGCCTATGCCCGCACCGGTGCCTATGATGCCGCCATATCCCGCTGGTTCGCCGGCCAGTTGGGGGAGGATTACCCCCAGCGCCTGACCTTTGGCGGCGAACTGCGCCAGACCCTGCGCTATGGCGAGAACCCGCACCAGTCCGCCGCCTTCTACACCACCGGCGATCAGCGCCCCGGCATCGCCACCGCCACCCAGCTTCAGGGCAAGGAACTCTCCTACAACAACCTGAACGACACGGATGCGGCGTTCGAACTGGTGGCCGAGTTCGACCGTCCGGCCATCGCCATCATCAAGCACGCCAACCCCTGTGGCGTGGCCGAGGGCGAGAACCTGCTGGATGCCTATACCCGTGCGCTGGCCTGTGACCCGGTATCGGCCTTTGGCGGCATCATCGCCATGAACCGCACGCTGGATGCCGCGACTGCCGAGCAGATCGCCAAGCTGTTCGCCGAAGTGGTGATCGCCCCGGATGCGGACGAGGCGGCCAAGGCGTTCCTGGCCACCAAGAAGAACCTGCGTGTGCTGCTGACCGGTTCCATGCCCAACCCGGCGGAACCGGGCCTGTTCGTGAAGTCGGTTGCCGGTGGCTATCTGGTGCAGACGCGCGACAATGGCCGCATCGCCTTAGCCGACCTGAAGATCGTCACCAAGCGCGCCCCGACCGAGGCCGAACTGGCCGACCTGCTGTTTGCCTTCCGCGTGGGCAAGCATGTGAAGTCCAACGCCATCGTCTATGCCAAGGCGGGTGCGACGGTGGGCATCGGTGCCGGCCAGATGAGCCGGGTGGACAGCAGCCGTATCGCCGCCTGGAAATCCGCCGACGCCGCCAAGGCCGCCGGTCTGGCCGAGGCCGGCACCCAGGGTTCGGTTGTGGCGTCGGACGCCTTCTTCCCCTTCGCCGACGGGTTGCTGGCCGCCGCTGACGCCGGCGTGACGGCGGTGATCCAGCCCGGCGGTTCCATGCGCGACGCCGAGGTAATCGCCGCCGCGGATGAACGCGGGCTGGCCATGGTGTTCACCGGGATGCGCCACTTCCGGCATTGACGCTGTAGGGGTGGTGTGAGGAAAGGGGCGCGACCGCAGGGCCGCGCCCCTTTTTTTTGTTTTGGCTGAGGGGGTGACTGATTTTGGAGTTGGAGGCAGGCAAGCGGCTATGAGTAATTCAATGCCGAAATTCAGCCTATGGGTAAACTTGAAATCTAATGCACTAGCGCAGACGCAAGATTCATATCGTCGTGTCGAAACCAGCCCTTAACGTATTGAAATGCCTAAGAAGGTGGTCCGAAAGAGGCGAATCCTTTGTCGGAGTTGATGCATTAGTGGAATATATCTAAAAGTGGTTATTATTATGTTATGTTTTTCTAGACAAATTCGTCTTTTTTGTGATTTTGTTGGGGGTGTTTATATCGTTGTGTGATGATTGGGGGGGGCTCGTAATAGAATGGTAAAAGTCGAGAAAAGACATTTTCTACGTGCGGCTTTAGAAATTGGCCAAAGTGGCGAAAATGACACAATTCCATACGATATAGACGCCACTTTTATAAAGGAAAGCGCTGAAAAACTTGCAGATATTTGTATAAATTTTTTTCGAAAAGTGGATAGTGGAAGTTTTGGGAGGCCATTAAATTTTATGAATGGCCTCACAATTACTTCTGAGCGATTGCTTGTGCCGTCGGGTTCACATGGCTTTCGGATAACCGCTAAGATACATCCGTTCTGGAACCTTTACTTGAATGGTTTGGGGTTGGCTCTCGCTGAGGCAAATGAGTGCAAGCGAGCTTTTCGAGCACATTCGTATCGTCTCAGCAGTAATGAAAAGGATTTTTTTGATCGAACACGCTCATGGCGCTCATATAAGGAGGCGACGCTTAAAGAAGATATTTTAGCAGATAACCAAGCTGTCGTTGTTCAAACGGACATCGCAAGTTTTTATGAGCATATTTACCACCATAGGCTTGAAAATGTAGTAAAAGATCTAGCGGCTGATAGTTCAACTATTGCGCTTCAGATTGATCGGATTTTGAATAAGCTTGCGGCAGGTCGTTCGTTCGGCTTGCCTGTTGGCGGACAATGCGCTCGTGTGCTTGCAGAGGTCATGATGACCCCAATTGACCAGTCGCTCTCTGACGCCGGCCTAATATGGCACCGCTACGTAGATGACTTTACGTTGATCTGTAGGTCGCAACAGAAGGCATATGAGGCGTTGTCTGTGCTGTCTCACGCCCTTGCGGACTATGGTTTGTCGTTGAACCGCAGCAAAACGACGTTTCTCAGCGCTAAGCATTATAGGGATTTTACAGAAAATCAAATTGGAATTGGCTTGGATTCCACCTCTGTTCTTCGTGAAATTGATCTACATTTTGACCCATACTCGGATAATGCAATAAGTGATTATGAAAGGCTAAAGCAGTCACTTGATCAAGTTGATATTTCTTTTCTGCTTGATCTAGAACTGGAAAAATCTCAGCCGGACGCATTTGTCGTTGCTCAAATTGGTCGAGCTCTGAAGTTCCAAGATCCAAAGATTGCTGAGCAATTATGTGCTACCCTACTTGACGCCAAAAATTTGGACTCGTTCCGAGCATCATGGTCCAAGATCATGCGTGGCGTTTACGCTGTCCGCTCTCAACAAGATTTTAATACGATATTTTCTAAACTTGATGCTCTGTTGGATAAAATCCCAGAGGCTGCGCCGCATCTTCTAGTTCCCGAGGCCAATCTCCTCCATTTTCTGCGTGCGATCCGGTTTGTAAGGACCGAGACACGCGGCAGCTTCGTGAGGAGGACATATGACAGTACATCGTCTTCAGCAGTGAAGCGAGGCTGTATTGACTGTTGGAGGCACTGGCGGGATCGTGCAAACTTCACTCGTGTTCGCAACCAATGGGCCAATCTGGGGCTAGATGAACAGCGTATGGTATGGCTCGCTGCCGGTTCTTTTGGTGATGAGGGTATAAAAGCGCGAGATCAGTTGCGTGCATCTCTTGCACAATCTTGGAAGCTTGGCTTCGAAACAGAACAATCTCTGAGTTTTTCTGCCATTTATGAGAGTTGGGCCAAGAATGCAAATTAATCGTCTCCCGCGCAAAGATCCACGAACTGTCGCTCGGGATATTCCTGGCGTCCTTGATGTGCTGTTTCCGACATTAACCGGCGGACTAGTTTCTTCCCTAAACAAGAGAATGTTTTCGTTCAAAAACATTATAGCAATTCCAGAGTCGATAATTGGACAAACCCAATTGCAAAAAGCGATGTTGTTCGAATTGTCCGTCGTGCGCGCAGAAGGGATGCTTCGTGGTGATGTGGTCGAAGATTGGGATAAGTATCTGCGGCTTGCTTCCCAACGCCAGAGCCACCATTACGACGCCTGTATACCGAAAACTTTAAAAGAAGAAGATATTGTGATCGCAGAGCATGCGGCGCGAAATCTTAATTCGATGTTGGCCAGTGTGAAAGCCCAGCGACCAAATGTGGCGCTAGAACAAAGCCCTGTAATCCCAGGCCTCGGATGGATCGCGTCGGGAAATGGTGATTTTGCGCTTGGATCGATGTTGATTGAGGTAAAGCATACAGAGCGAAATTTTGGATCTGGTGATTTCCGACAAGTTATAATGTATTGGCTTCTAAAATATGCGCGATCTATTGAAACTGATGATGAAATTTGGTCGGAAATACTTTTTCTTAATCCGCGACGTAATGTAGCACTTCTCATCGATTTCAACTATCTGCTTCGAGCCGCTTCCGCGCGTCTAGATCGTGTTGAACTCCTGGAATTACTACGCGCTATCTTAAGTCAAGAAACTGAACGTAGATAATTTCCTGCGCGATTGACGTTTTCAGACATTGATTGTCCGATAATGCCAACCGTCAGCAGGAGGGCGGGCCAGGACCAATAAAATATTGATTTCATCCTTAAGTCTCCGCAATTTAACGATTGTGATTTGCGGACAACGAAATGCGATTCCCATAGCCTATGGCAAAGGTCACCGTTGGCCCCGCAAGCCTTTCGCCCCTCACTGCCGGCAGCCCGGCGTCCCGCATTTCTTCGCGTCGGCGGGGATATAGACGCCGCAGGTCGGGCATTTCACCATGTCTTCGGCGGAGCTGGCTTTCGGCGGGGTGCGGTTGCCTTTGGGGCTGGCGTCTTTGCCGCCGGCGCGGCGCAGGGCGTCGGCGCGTTGGCGTTGCAGCTTGCCCACCAGGCGAAAGCCGAACCAGACGATGGCAAGAATGCCGATCAGGGTGATGAGTTTGGTCAAGGACAGCATGATCCCGCGAGAATGGCGATCCGCCGCCCCGGTGCCAAGACCAAAATAGGGCGGCGGCAGGAAAGCCTTAAAAGGTCGCAGCCTTAAGGCCCGAAGCGTCAGAGGCCGAACCGGGCGAAGGCCGTGCGTTCCGAGGCCAGATCCAGCGCCCCTTCGGCCAGGGTGGCGGTATCCAGCCCGATCAGCCGGCCAATCCCCGGTCGCTTGGTCGGGTTTACCACATGGATGCGTACCTTCTCGCCAAACCGTTCCCGCATCACCGACCGCACATCGCCCAGCCGGTCCACCAGCCCCAGTTCCAGCGCACGGGCACCGGACCAGAAGGCACCGTTGAACAGTTCCGCCTCGTCCTTGCCGTCCAGCCGGGCACCGCGCCGCTGGCGGACCCATTGCTTGAACCCTTCATGCACCTCGGCCTGCAGGGCTTCCAGATGGGCCACATCGTCGGGCCGTTCCGGGCGGAACGGGTCCAGCATCGCCTTGGACGTGCCAGAGGTGTGGACGCGGCGTTCCACCCCGATCTTGGCGATCAGGTCGGTGAAGCCGAAACCGGCGGACACCACGCCAATGGACCCGACGATGGAGGCGGGATCGGCCACGATTTCATCCGCCGCGCACGCCAGCCAATAGCCGCCCGACGCCGCCACATCTTCCACAAAGGCCAGCACGGGCACTGATTTTTCCTGCGACAAGGCGCGGATGCGGCCGGCGATCAGGGAGGATTGCACCGGCGACCCGCCCGGCGAATTGACCAGCAGCACCACGGCCGACACATCCGGCGGGGCAAAGGCGCGCTCAATCGGGTCGGCCAGATGCTCCATCGACAATCCGCGCCGCGCGGTGCCCTGGGCGCTGATCACCCCGGACAACCGGATGGCGGACACGATCGGCGGCACAGAGGCACCGGCCAGTTTGGCGATACGGCGGATCAGCATGGGGGGTGGCGGCCTTGTTCTGGGAAAATGACTTCATTCTAAATAGGGGCTGGTTCGGGGCTGCGAAAGGGGCGGGCCATACTTCCGCGCTCTTTGCCCGGTTGACGGGGCGGAAAAGCCTATGCAACGTGAAGGTATGGTTGCACGGCATCATTCCCTTGTGCGCCGGCTCTGCGTCCCCGCCCTGTCACTCCTGGTGATGGGGTCTCTTGCTGTGCCTGCACGAGGCCAGGAAGCAGCGATTAGCATCATGGCTTCTGAAATTCCCCCGCTTGTGCTGGAGGAGCCGGCCCGCCGTGGCATCGTGCTGGATATGGTGGTGGAAGCGGTTCGCCGCGCGGGACTGGTGCCGCATATCACCTTCATGCCCTGGAAGCGGGTCAAGGAAACTGGCTCTGCCGCCAAGGACACGCTGATCGTTCCGCTCACGCGGTTGCCGTCGCGCGAGGCCGATTTTACCTGGATCGCTCCTCTATTGTCGGTGGAGCGGGTGCTGGTCAGCCTGAAGCACCGGGTTGATACGTTGGACCAGGCCCGCGCCCTTGGGGTGCGTATCATCGTTGCTGCCGGCAGCGCCCCCGAACAGGCATTGAAAGATGCCAATTATCCGCTCCACCTGATCATATCGGTGCCGATGGGGATGAACGAACCCTATATGCTGCGGATGGGGCGGGGCGATGCGTGGTTCACCAGCGGTTTCCAGGCGCAATGGCGGTGGCAGGGCGAGGGCCATACCGAACCGCTGATCGTTGGTGATGTGATCCAGGTGGATTCTATCTATCTGGGCTGTTCGCTGCAATGTGACCCGGCCTATGTCAAGGCTCTGGCGGCGGCGGTGGAATCGATGCGTCTTGATGGCACGCTGGCGGCGATCCCCCAGCTTTATGTCCGCACCAATTAATCCCTCATCGCCCGCCGGCGGGGCCAGGGCCCAGGTGAAGCCCCTCTCCATGACGCAGAATGGCTTCGGCTTCGGCTGTGTAATCCGCACCATCCGCATGCAGTACCAGACCGGGCAGCAGGCGCAGGGGGGAGCGTCGGTCGCGCCGTCCCTGGACAACCACCCGCTTCGCCGCCACACCCGCGCGCGGCCAGAGCGGGAAGACGGCGATATCCCCAAACCGCCCCTCCATCAGCGTCAGTAAGGTCGCCAGCCGTTCGGCAGGGAAAATTACGCTGAGGCTGCCCCCGCTTTTCAACAGGCGCAAGCCCGCCTGGATGAAGGCGGCAAGGTCGGCCCCTCCCTCACCATGGCTGGCGGCCTTGCCGGCACGGGGGGAGGGGCTGTGCCGGCCCGCTTCCCAGAAAGGCGGATTGGTCATCACATGATCGAAACTGTTAGGGGAAAGGCCGCTATCGGCAATCTGTGCCACGTCGCCCTGTATCAGCGCGGCGCGATCTGCCCAGCCGCCCGCCGCAATGCCCTGCTGTGCCCAGCGCAACGCCTCTGCCTGGATGTCCAGCCCTGTCAGGCTGATCGAGGGGCAGCGCGCGGCCAGGCACAGCAGGGCGGCGCCGGCCCCGCACCCCAGGTCCAGCACCCGCTGCCCCGGTTCAGCCGGGATAGATGCTGCGAGTAAAACCGGGTCGATGGCGGCACGATAGCCCTTCGCCGGCAGATACAGCGTCACCCGCCCACCCAGCAGGGCCACGGGTGCGGCATCTTCATCCACCATTATCATTCACCGGCATATAGATATAGGATGTGGCGTCCCAGAATCAGCCCTGTCACTGTGGCCCCTCCTTATTGATCAACCCGGCGTCGCGCAGCAATGTCTGCGCCTCCGCCAGATCATCATCGCCGACGCAAAGCCGCCGGGGCAGGGCGCCGATGCTGCCATCCAGGGCGGCGGCATGCTGGTCCAGCAGCACACAGCCGATGCCCGAATCTGCCAGCAAGGCCTGGGCATAAGCAATCTCCACCGGGTTGTTGCTTCGCATCAGTTCCTTCATCGCCACTTCTTTCTTATATATGTCCATCGTGGCAGGGCGGTCATGCCGGTGGCGGTCGCGCGCGGGCCTTGACCCCGGCGGCTCCCCCGCTATGCTCCCCTGCGATCAACGGTCCGTCAATCATGCGGGCCCGTTCCCGCCTGTCCTGGTATGGAGTACCCGATCCGTGGCCACCGTGACCACCCTTGACCCCAAGCGGCGCAAGCCGGGCTCGGACGCGCTCGACCAACTGGTGGCGCTGGTTGCCGATGATCTGGTCGATGTGAATGAACTGATCGTCGCCCGCATGCATTCCCCTGTGGCGCTGATTCCCCAACTGGCGGGATATCTGGTTGCCAGCGGTGGCAAGCGGTTGCGCCCGGTGCTGACGCTGGCGGCCGCCAATCTCTGCGGTTACAAGGGCGACCGGCATAAGCCGCTGGCGGCGTGCGTGGAATTCATCCACACTGCCACCCTGCTGCATGATGATGTGGTGGATGAAAGCGACCTGCGCCGCGGTCAGGCCAGCGCCAATGCCGTGTTCGGCAATAAATCCTCGGTCCTGGTCGGGGATTTCCTGTTCGCCCGCGCCTTCCAGGTGATGGTGGAGGATGGGTCGCTGGATGTGCTGCGCATCCTGTCCAACGCCTCGGCCGTCATCGCGGAAGGGGAGGTGCTTCAGCTCACCACCTCCAACGATACGGAGACGAGCGAGGAAGCCTATCTTGAGGTGATCAAGGCCAAGACGGCGGAACTGTTCGCCGCCGCCTGCCGCATCGGTGCCGTCGTCGCCGACCGCCCGGCTGCGGAGGAGGAGGCGCTGCGCAGCTTCGGCCTCAATCTCGGCATCGCCTTCCAGCTTGTCGATGATGTGCTGGATTATTCCGCCGCCCAGGCCCGTCTGGGCAAGACGGTGGGCGACGATTTCCGGGAAGGCAAGATCACCCTGCCGGTCGTGCTGGCTTTCCGCCGGGGCACGGACGAGGAACGGGCCTTCTGGCGCCGCACCATGGAAGATATGGAGCAGCAGGACGGCGATCTGGATCATGCGATCGAGCTGATGGCCAGGCATAATGCCCTGCGCGACAGCGTGGAGCGGGCCCGCCATTATGTTTCCGTCGCCCGGGATGCGCTGGGCCTGTTCCCGGCCAGCCCCGTGAAGCGCGCCCTGCTGGACGTGCTGGAATTCGTGGTCAACCGCGATTACTGATCAGTCCCGCTTAGGAGCGATATGAGAAGGCCGGGTGGAAACGCCCGGCCTTTTTGTTTGTTTTCAACGTGATAGGCCTGCGCATCTGCCATGCGTTCAGTTTTTTGGAAAAACCTGCATCAAGTGCTTGCAGCCAGTCGGGGATAGCGCTATACACCCGCCCACGCCACGGGGCGCCAGACGAACGGCACCGAGGCGGACATGACGGAGTATAGCTCAGCCTGGTAGAGCGCTGCTTTCGGGAGGCAGAGGCCGGAGGTTCGAATCCTCTTACTCCGACCAGTAAAAAGCCGGTGGACCCTTGGTTCACCGGCTTTTTCTTTGTCTTTTGGGTGCCATTCCTGCTTGGGCGCCGCACTACCCGAACGGGTAAGCCCATCCGCCCTTGCGCCCTTTATTTGACAGGGCCGCTGGTCCGGCGGCACAAAGAAAGGGCGATGTCGGAAATCAGGGGCCCCATGTCCTGCCGCACCCTTCTCTGCTGCCTGTTCCTGCTGGTGCCGTTGACCGGATGTGCCAGCCGGCAGGCAACGCCGTCCAATGGCGCTGTTACCCTTACCCCATCCGCACCTGACGCCGATCCGCTTCTGCCGCTGACGGGACAGATGGCCGATGTGCCTATGGAAGGGTTGATCACCCCGCCGGCGGAACCGCCAGCCGCTGCCCCGCTGATTGCGGAATCCAAACGCTATTTCAAGGGCGAGGGAATGGCGATGGATAAGGCACAGGCGGCCGCCCTGCTGCGCCGCGCCGCTGATCTGGGCAGTGCCCAGGCCGCCTTCACCCTGGCTTTGTTCAAAATGCGGGGGGAGGGGATGGCGCAGGATATTCAGGGCGGGATGGTCGATCTGGTCGCTGTGGCCCGGCGCGGCCATCCGGATGCGGCGGCCACGCTGGGTGAAAGGCTGATCCCGCGCGACCCTGACCGGTATGAGAAACATTTTGGCCAGGCGGTCTATTGGCTGAGCGTGGCGCGCCGCGCTGGCCATGAAGGGGTGCGGGAAGGACATCGCACGCTGCTGGAAGTGACGCGCCGCCAGCGCAACCTTCCCGCCATGACCGGCAGCGGTGACAGTGTGGATGATCCGGTCCGCTTTGAGCCCGATGCCATTTCCACCGATGCAAAGGCCGCGGCGGCGGAAGAGGCGGTGGCGGATATCCTTTATCCTGGCTGGAAGCGGGAAGGTCGGGAGCCGGTGGGGGAGCAGGGTCTGGAAAAGGACAGGCTGGTGCTGGTCAACAGTTCCGGGCAGAAGGCCGTGCTTTATTTTGATCGCACCAGCGGCACCGCGAAGGGATTGCAGGCCACCGCGCAATAGGGGGGGGGAGTTGTATCTCCGTTGATTGCGGTCTCACGGATCATCATAGCCGGCACCGAAATGACGTTGCCAGAAACCAGCCAGCCGCGGATCGGCCTCCACCTTGCGCGCGACAGTGACAATGCCGGGCGCAACAGCGGCGATAGCCTGCCGGCGGGGCCGCCAATGCGTCATCATACATATATAGAGGTCCAACACGGTCCAATCCGGCGTGCCGAGAACCCAGCCGCCGGGTTGCGGCTTCAACGCCGCTTCCATCGCCTGCCAGCAGGCCAGCGTGCGATCGATGGTGGCCTGCTTCAGCGCGGCCTGGGCATCGGCCCCCGGCACCCACCGGTCACAAAAGTCCCCCACCGTATACATGGGATAGATCGCAGCCGGCAGATAGACCAGCCAGCGCAGGAAGGTGGGGCGCAGGGGATCACCCGGTGCCGGGGCCAGCGCGCCGGGATGCCGCTCCAGCAGCCAGAGCAGGATGGCCACCGATTCCGTCATCACCGTGCCGTCGGGCAGGCGCAGGGTGGGGATTTGGACCAGCGGGTTCACCGCGCGTAATGCGTCTACCGCCGGTGATGGCGTCCACGGCTCCGCTTCCACATAACCGTAACCCTCCCCCAGTAAGGTGAAGGCGGCTTCCACCACGGCGGAGCCACAGCCCTTGGCACCATAAAGGACCGGTTTGACTGGCATATGCATCCCCCCGATACATTTATCGTCAAGGATCGGAACACAGGGTGAACGGCCATGCAAGCGGGACTTTTGTGACAAGAACAATCCCGCATTGCCCATCGCCACCACCAGATGTTAGACACTGCGCCGTTTGCCCGGCATCATGCCCCACCTTCTTTCGGAGCCGCCTCCATGACCGCACCCGCCGCCCCGACCCCCACCCGCGAGGAATGGCTTGCCAAGGCCAGAACCCTGTCGGAGGCGTTGCCCTATATGCGGCACTATGACGGTAAGATCGTCGTGGTGAAGTATGGCGGCCATGCCATGGGCAACCCGGAACTGGCCCGCCGCTTCGCCAATGATATCGTGCTGCTGAAGCAGGTGGGGGCCTATCCGATCGTCGTCCATGGCGGCGGCCCGCAGATCGGCAATATGCTGGACCGGCTGCAGATCAAGTCGGAATTCATCGACGGCCTGCGCGTCACCGACAAGGAGACGATGGAAATTGCCGAAATGGTGCTGTCTGGCTCCATCAATAAGGAGATCGTCGCCCTGATCAACGATGCCGGCGGCGATGCCATCGGCCTGTCGGGCAAGGATGATGATCTGATCGAGGCGCGCAAGGCCACCCGCACCAAGCGTGACCCGGACAGCAATATCGAGAAGGTGGTGGATCTGGGCTTCGTGGGGGAGCCGTTCCGCATCAACCCGGAAATCCTGCACAAGCTGCGCAATGCCGGCTTCATCCCCGTCATCGCCCCGATCGGCATCGGCGAGGATGGCCAGACCTATAATATCAATGCCGACACGGCGGCCGGTGCCATCGCCGCCGCCATGGGCGCGATGCGCCTGCTGCTGCTGACCGATGTGGCGGGATTCCTGGACAAGGACAAGAATCTGGTCACCTCCCTGACGGTGGAAGCCGCGAAGGGGGCCATTGCCGATGGCACGGCCTTCGGCGGCATGATCCCGAAGCTGGAAACCTGCATCGACGCCGTGATCGGCGGGGTGGAAGGGGCGGTCATCCTGGATGGTCGCGTGCCCCATGCCATCCTGCTGGAAATCTTCACCGAAGGTGGCGCCGGCACCTTGATCGGGAAGAAATGAACCGGCACCTCCATCTGATCCAGGGGCCGCAAGGGCCCGGCAAGGCCGCCTATATCCGTAAACTGGTGGCGGAATTGCCGGGCCTGCGCCTGTGCCTGGATGAATGGATGGGGGGCTTGTTCGTGCCTGACCTGACATCTGATTGTGATGCGGTCTGGCTGGCGGCCCGCATTGCCCGCTGCCACGATCTGATGTGGCAGATGGCGGCGCAATCCATTGTCGCCGGCAGTGCCGTGGTGATGGATCTGGGGGCGCAGGCCGACCTGTCGGAACAGGGCCTGCGCCCGCGTCTTGCCAGCTTCCCCGGCGGGGTCATGTTCCATGTTGCCGATGGCCCGCCGGCAGACCCCTGGCGCAATGTGCGCTGCCAGTCCGAACCGGCAATGGGGGAGGGGGCGACGGGTTGCTCCACCTCGCTTCTGGATGAAGAGGCGGCGGCCCATGCCATGGCGCTGCTGCGCTGATACCGGTGCCATCGCCGCTGTTGCGGTGCCCGCGCAACAAACGGGCACAAGCCCTGCAATCACCGCACATATCTTAACCGGCACCTCGCCTTGATTTGGCCTGGACGCACGACTAAGGTGCCTGCCACCTGCAACGTTAAGCGTAGAAGTCCGGGACATATGGCCGCCAGCGCATCGGGCAAGAAGCCTCTCTCCTTCCAGGGCGTCATCCTGACGCTGCAGAATTTTTGGGCGGCGCAAGGCTGCACCATTCTGCAGCCCTATGACATGGAAGTGGGGGCGGGCACGTTCCACCCGGCCACCACGCTGCGGGCCTTGGGGCCGGATGCCTGGAACGCCGCCTATGTGCAGCCGTCGCGCCGTCCCAAGGATGGGCGCTATGGCGAAAACCCCAACCGGCTGCAGCATTATTACCAGTTCCAGGTGATCATGAAGCCGTCGCCGGCCAATATTCAGGATCTGTACCTGCAATCGCTGGTGGCGCTGGGCATTGATCCCGCCCTGCACGATATCCGCTTTGTGGAAGATGACTGGGAAAGCCCGACGCTGGGCGCCTGGGGCCTGGGCTGGGAGGTCTGGTGCGACGGGATGGAGGTGACGCAGTTCACCTATTTCCAGCAGGTTGGCGGCATTGAATGCGCCCCCATCGCCTCGGAACTGACCTATGGGCTGGAACGTCTGGCCATGTATATCCAGGGCGTGGAAAACGTCTATGACCTGCAATTCAACGATCCGGTGGGCGATGTACCGGCGGTGAAATATGGCGAGGTGTTCCACCGCGCCGAGCAGGAATATTCCGCCCATAATTTCGAATTCGCGGATACGGACATGCTGCTCCAGCATTTCCAGAACGCGGAGAAGGAATGCGCCCGGCTGCTGTCGCATAATCTGGCGCTGCCCGCTTATGACCAGTGCATCAAGGCCAGCCACCTGTTCAACCTGCTGGACGCGCGCGGGGTCATTTCGGTGGTGGAACGACAGAATTATATCCTGCGGGTACGGGAATTGGCGCAGGCCTGCTGTCTGGCCTGGATCGATGATGGCTACCGTAAAGGCAAGGCTGCCTGAGCGGCCTTGTTTTGTAATCGTAACGAATTTTCACCAGACGTTTTTGAACTGAAGAAATCATGGCCGAACTGCTGATCGAACTGTTCATGGAAGAAATCCCGGCCCGCATGCAGGTGCGGGCGGCGGATGACTTCAAGCGTCTGGTGACGGACAAGCTGGCGGCTGCCGGCATTGCCTTTACCAAGGCAGAGGCCCATTCCACCCCCCGCCGTCTGGCCCTGGTGGTCGATGGTGTGCCCACGGCCCAGGCCGATGTGCGGGAGGAAAAGAAGGGCCCGCGCGTCGGGTCGCCCGAACAGGCGCTGGCCGGCTTCCTGAAAGGGGCGGGCCTTGCCAGTATTGATCAGGCCGAACAGCGCGATACCGGCAAAGGCGTGTTCTATTTCGCGGTGATCGAGAAGAAGGGTGGGGCCACGGTTGATGCCCTGCCGGCGATCATCGATGCCGCCATCCGCGAACTGCCCTGGCCGAAAAGCATGCGCTGGGGCGCCAATGATTTCCGCTGGGTCCGCCCGCTGCACTCCATCATCGCGTTGTTTGATGGGGCCGTGGTGCCCGGCAGCCTGAACCTGGGTGCCAAGACCATCGCCTATGGCAATGAAACCCAGGGCCACCGTTTCCTGTCACCGGGTGCGTTCAGCGTCACCGGTTTTGCCGATTATAAGGCCAAGCTGGAAGCCGCGCATGTGGTGCTGGATCGGGAGGCACGCAAGCGTCTGATCCTGGACGGCGCGCAGAAGGCCGCCGTGGCGGAGGGCTTCCGCCTGAAGGATGATCCGGGCCTGCTGGAAGAGGTGGCGGGGCTGGTGGAATATCCGGTGGTGCTGACCGGCGCCATCGACGACAAGTTCATGGATGTGCCGGCAGAGGTGCTGACCACCTCCATGCGCACGCACCAGCGTTATTTTGCGCTGGAAACGACAGACGGCAAGCTGGCCCCGCGCTTCGTTGTCGTCGCCAACCGCACCACCGCCGATGGCGGCAAGGCCGTGGTGGCGGGCAATGAGCGCGTGCTGCGCGCCCGCCTGTCGGATGCGAAATTCTTCTGGGACCAGGATTTGAAGGTGAAGCTGGAAGACCGGTTGCCGGGCCTGAAGGACATCACCTTCCATGCCAAGCTGGGCACGCTGCATCAGCGGGTGGAGCGGATGGCCGCGCTGTCCAAGTCTATCGCCCAGGCGCTGGGGTACAGCGCCTCTGAAATTGAACAGGCTGAAATCGCCGCCTGGCTGGCCAAGGCCGACCTGACCACGGGCGTGGTGGGCGAATTCCCGGAAGTGCAGGGCATCATGGGCCGCTATGTGGCCTATCATGAAGGCCTGCCTGCCCCGGTGGCCGAGGCCATCGCCGACCATTACAAGCCGTTGGGCCCGTCCGACCGGGTGCCGACCGACAAGGTGTCGGTGGCCGTGGCTTTGGCCGAGAAGATCGACACGCTGGTCGCCTTCTTCGGCATCGACGAGAAGCCCACCGGCTCCCGCGACCCGTTCGCCCTGCGCCGTGCGGCTTTGGGTGTGATCCGGTTGGTCGTGGAGAACGGGCTGCGGGTGAAGTTGGCGGCTATTTTTGCTGCCTCTGAAAATCTTCTTAAGAATAAGAACCCATATTCTCTTGAATACTCTAAAATCGAAAATCATCTAAAAACCAATCGTGGTCGCATGGTCGATTTATATGATGAAAAAGACCTTGAGGCAGCCGCTGATGGCCTAAAGCATTTTGAGGAGCAGGTTGCTGTTAACGTTCCTAGCCTTTTGCCGTTTTTCTTCGACCGCCTGAAGGTCTCCCTGAAGGAAAAGGGTGTCCGGCACGATCTGATTGACGCCGTGCTGGCGCTGGGTGGCGAAGATGATCTCGTCCGCCTGCTGGCCCGTGTTGATGCGCTGGCCGCTTTTGTCGCTACTGAGGATGGGGCTAATCTGCTGGCCGCCGCCAAGCGGGCCAGCAATATCCTGCGGATCGAGGAAAAGAAGGACGGCAAATCCTATAGTGAGCCGGTCGATGCCAGCCGCCTGGACCAGCCCGAGGAAAAGGCCCTGGCCGATGCGCTGATCGCTGCCGGCAAGCAGGCGACGGCGCTGGTGGAGGCAGAGGATTTCACCGGTGCCATGGCCGCCTTCGCCGCCTTGCGTGCCCCGCTGGACGCCTTCTTCGATAAGGTGACGGTGAATGCGGAAGATAAGGAACTGCGCGCCAACCGCCTGCGTTTGTTGAGCCAGATCCGCGATACCCTGGCGCTGATCGCCGATTTCTCCAAGATCGAGGGCTGATCCGCCATGTTGCTCCCCCGCCGCTCCCCCCGCCGCCTGTCGCGGTCGGGGCGCGGCGGTGGAGTTAGTGGAATTACGGCTTTTTTGCTGCATTGCGGTAAAAAGGTAGTGGCCGGAGCGGCGTTACAGGATGCGGTCGGGGGTGGGGCTTGCCCTGCCTGCCGCGTGCGCGCGGCCTTTTCGACTCTCTCACCTTTCAGCCCTTTAACCGTCATTCCCGCGAAGGCGGGAATCCATACGACAGCGCGGATTTTGGATTCCCGCCTTCGCGGGAATGACGGTGAGAGGATGCCTGAACCACGGGTGCCCCTATCGCACCCCACCACACCCCCCGCCCCCAACGCGGGCAGGGCACCCCCATGCCTGCGGCACCCTGCCGCCGGTTTTCCCTGTGCAACACCCCCCTCAAAAGCGTTGCACAATGTTGCGTAGCGTAAATCACCACCAGTCCAAACATCCCAACCATTGAACAATCGACGGGACCAAGACCATGACGAAGTGGGTCTACAGCTTCGGTGAAGGCAAGGCCGAGGGCCGCGCGGAGATGAAGAATCTTCTCGGCGGCAAGGGCGCCAATCTGGCGGAGATGAGCAATCTCGGCCTGCCCGTGCCTCCAGGCTTTACGATCACAACGGAGGTCTGCACCTATTTCTACGCCAATGGCCGGCAGTATCCGCCGGAACTGGCCACGTCCGTTGCCGACGCGCTGGCGGCCGTGGAAACCATTGTCGGGGCCAAATTCGGCGATGCGGAAAATCCGCTGCTGGTTTCCGTCCGCTCCGGTGCCCGCGCGTCGATGCCGGGCATGATGGATACGGTGCTGAACCTGGGCCTGAATGACATCACCGTCGCCGGTCTGGCCCGGCGTTCCGGCGATGCCCGCTTCGCCTATGACAGCTATCGCCGTTTCATCCAGATGTTCGGCAATGTCGTGCTGGATGTGGATCACCATCACTTTGAAGAAGTGCTGGAAGATCATAAGCGCGATGCCGGGCTGGTGCTGGATACCGAGTTGAAGGCCGAAGACTGGCAGCAGGTCATCGCCGGTTACAAGCGCGTGGTCGAGGAAGAGCTGGGCCGGCCCTTCCCGCAGGACCCGCAGGAACAGCTTTGGGGCGCCATCGGTGCGGTGTTCGATAGCTGGATGAACCAGCGTGCCATCACCTATCGCAAGCTGCATGACATCCCGGCCGAATGGGGCACGGCGGTGAATGTGCAGGCCATGGTGTTCGGCAATATGGGTGAGGATTGCGCCACCGGCGTGGCCTTCACCCGCAACCCGTCCACGGGCGAGAATGCCTTTTATGGCGAATATCTCATCAACGCCCAGGGCGAGGATGTGGTGGCCGGCATCCGCACGCCGCAGCACCTGACCATTGCCGGCAAGATCGCCAATGGTTCCGACCTGCCGGCGATGGAAGAGAGCATGCCGGAAGTGTTCAACCAGTTGAACGCGGTGCGTTTGAAGCTGGAAAAGCATTACCGTGACATGCAGGATATCGAATTCACGGTGCAGCAATCCAAGCTCTATATGCTGCAGACCCGTTCGGGCAAGCGCACGGCGCCGGCGGCCTTGAAGATCGCCGTGGACATGGTGCGCGAAGGGCTGGTCAGCCAGGAAGAAGGCATCCTGCGGATCGAGCCGAAATCGCTGGACCAGTTGCTGCACCCGACGCTGGACCCCAAGGCCGTGAAGAAGATCATCGCCAAGGGCCTGCCGGCCAGCCCCGGTGCAGCCTCCGGCAAGGTCGTCTTCACCGCGGAAGAGGCGGAAAAGCAGGCCGGCCTGGGCGAAAGCGTCATCCTCTGCCGCGTGGAAACCAGCCCGGAAGATATCCATGGCATGCACGCGGCCAAGGGCATCCTGACCACCCGTGGCGGCATGACCAGCCATGCCGCCGTGGTGGCACGCGGCATGGGCCGGTCCTGCGTGGCCGGTGCCGGGGAACTGCGCATCGACGGCAAGCGCGGCATCATCCTGGTGCGGGATGTGGAGGTGAAGGCCGGCGACATCATCACCATTGACGGCTCAACCGGTGAGGTGATGCTGGGTGAGGTGCCGACCATTCAGCCCGAACTGTCCGGCGATTTCGCGGAACTGATGGGCTGGGCCGATGCGCATCGCCGCATGAAGGTGCGCACCAATGCGGAAACCCCGCTGGATGCCCGCACCGCCCGCAAGTTCGGCGCCGAAGGTATCGGCCTGTGCCGGACCGAGCATATGTTCTTCGATGCCGACCGCATCATCGCCGTGCGTGAGATGATCCTGGCCGACAGCGAGGCGGGCCGCCGCGCCGCACTCGCCAAGATCGCGCCGATGCAGCGCCAGGATTTCGTTGAGCTGTTCAAGATCATGAAGGGCCTGCCCGTCACGATCCGCCTGCTGGACCCGCCGCTGCACGAATTCCTGCCCAACACCGAAGCCGAAATGGCCGAAGTGGCCAAGGCCGCCGGCACCGACATTCAGAAGGTGCAGCATCGGGCGCTTCAGTTGCATGAAGCCAACCCGATGCTGGGCCATCGCGGCTGCCGTCTCGGCATCTCCTTTCCGGAGATTTACGAGATGCAGGCCCGCTCCATCTTTGAAGCGGCGGTGGCCGTGTTCAAGGAAACGGGTGAGACGGTGATCCCGGAAATCATGATCCCGCTGGTCGGTACCAAGAAGGAACTGGACATCCTGAAGGGGGTGATCGATCGCGTGGCCGGTGAGGTTATCGCCGCATCCAGCCACCAGATTGATTATCTGGTCGGCACCATGATCGAGCTGCCGCGCGCCGCCCTGCAGGCGGGCAAGATCGCGGAGACGGCGCAGTTCTTCAGCTTCGGCACCAACGATCTGACCCAGACGACGTTCGGCATCAGCCGCGACGATGCCGGGGCCTTCCTGCCGGATTACCAGCGCGCCGGCATCCTGGAGCACGACCCGTTCGTGACCCTGGACACCGAAGGCGTGGGCGAACTGGTGCAGATCGCTGCTGAACGGGGCCGCAAGACGCGGGAAGACATCAAGCTCGGCATTTGTGGCGAGCATGGTGGCGACCCGGCCTCGGTCTATTTCTGTGAGAAGGTGGGGCTGGATTACGTGTCCTGCTCTCCCTACCGCGTGCCGATCGCCCGTCTGGCGGCCGCACAGGCTGCCATCGAAGGGGAGCGCCGCGCCAGCGAGGCGTAAGCCTGAGTTCACTTGTACGTATGGGAAGGGGCCGGAGCGATCCGGCCCTTTTTCATGCGCGATTTTGCAATTATACCAGCCTGCCTAAAGGCTGACCTTTAGGCAGGCTGGAGGCCGGCGACTGCCGGCCCGCGCCACGTGGCGCGCAAGCCAAGCCCGCGGATGCGGGCGCCCGGCGCATGAGGGAACGCGAAATCTCCCTGGATCGGTCATGATCTAGGGAGATTGGTATGAGAAATGAAAGTGGACATGAAAAACCCCCGGCCTTTCGACCGGGGGCTTTCCATGGGTTGTGATTAGAACCTTTGGCCGGATTACTGGCCGCTAGCGCCCGGCGTGGCCGGGGCGGTGGCACCGCCACGGCTCAGCGAGACAGTATCCTGGTCATATTCATAACCATCCAGCTTCTCCACCTGCGCCTGGGTCAGGCTGTTCACCTGTACCTGATCCTTGCCGGCCAGAAGCTGGGCGTCGCTGAAATCAACGGCGATGTTCTTCTCGCCGATGCCCAGGAAACCGCCGCTGGCGATCACGACCTGACGGGCCTCACCGCTATTGGCGTCCAGGATCACGTCCTTGACTTCACCCAGATCCTTGCCATCGGCGCCGATCACGGTCCGGCCCATCAGGGATTCGGCGGAAGCCCGGTTGCCGACAACGCCATTGGCATCATCGCGCATCGTGGTTGCCGGACGGGTGGCTTCGGTGCTGGTCGCGTTCGGGGTCGTTGTGGTCGTGGCGGTCTGCGCATAGGCAGCACCGGTGCAAAGCAGAGCGACGGCCGAAGCGGCGCCAATGATATGCTTACGCATGGTCGTATTCCTCTGTCTGTTGTCTGGTGGATCAGGCGGTTGCGCCTGCGTCCATGCCCTTAACAACAAGGCTGACAGGGGATCGGCTCACACTTGTGTTGTGACCTTTATCGGAAATGGAAACCCCATTTCGGTCACAGCCCGCCAGAGGCGCTTTTCAACTGTTCGGCGATCTGCGCCAGCCGCGATCCCAGGTCGCGGGCGGCGTTGGCGCTGGCCGTCTCGTTCTGACGGGAGGAGGAGCGCAGCATGTCGATGGCCCGCGACAGATCGACCGACAACCCGTCCAGGCGCAGCACCCGCTCCCGCAGGTTCTGGGTCAGCTCCGACACGATGGAAAGATCGGTGCGTTCCCGCTGGCGGGTTTCCTCCAGCAGGCCGCGCACGCTGTCCGTCGTGCCGTCCAGCCGGTCGCCCAGCCGGTCGATACTGTCCAGCCGCGTCTTCAGCGCTTCGGCGATGGACAGAAGGTCGGCATTCTCCCGGTCGCGGCTGCCATTGTCGGCGGCGGCCAAGGCATGCAGCGCATCCGTGGCGGCATGCAGCCCGCCGGCCATGCCCTCGATTGCCTCAATCCGCTGGCGCAGGTCCGCCACCAGCCCAACGGCGGTTTCCACCGCCGTCTTCTCCCGGTTGTCGGCGCTGGCGATCAGGGCATGCACGGCATCAATGGCGGCGCGCAGGCCGCTGGTCAGGTCCACCAGCGCCTGGGGCGTATTATCCTTGTCGCGCTGGGCATCCAGCTCTTTGGTCAGGTTCTGCAGGTCGGTCAGCATCCGTTCCTGCTGCCCCACGGCGCGGGACAGGCTGGTGGCGGCCTGATGCGCCTCGGTGGACAGGGTACGGGTTTCCTGGCGCAGGTCGCCGGTCACATCGCGCAGCCGGGCAGTGGCATCATCCACACCACCGGTCAGGGACTGGGCCAGCCGTTGCGCCGTCTCCCCGATCTCGCCCACGCGGGACGCGATCTGGGTGGCGCTGCCGCGCAGCCGGGTCAGCAGGTCGGCAATGGCCTCATGCTGGCCTGGCTCCACCCGCCGCCGCTCAAACTCCGATTTCAGATCGTTCGACGTGGTGCGCAAGGCGTCCACGGCGCGGGACATGCTGTCCGCCCGGTCGCCGACCTCTTCCATCAAGCCGCTGAAATGGTCCTTGATGGCGATGAACTGATCGGCCAGCGGCTCCATCTTGCTTTCAGCCGCTTCGGCCGATTTCTGCAAAGTGTCGTGCGCGTCATGCATGCTTTCCAGCGCCGTTTCCAGGCGGCTGGCAATATCGGCGGACCGGTCATCCAGCAATTCGGCGGCGCGCGCCACCTGCATGCCGGCATCCTCCAGCCGGGCCGATGCCTGCTCGGTCACGGAATCCAGGCGGGATGTGGCGCTGCCCAGGGCGGCGACCATGGCTTTCTCGCCATCTTCCATGGCGTCGGCGGCGCGGGTCAGGCGGCTGCCCGTCTGGTCGGCGGTATTGGCCAGCAGGTCGCCGGATGCGCGCAGGATTTTCACCGCTGCCAGCAGGCTCTGCTGGGTTTCCGCCATGGTGGCGGACAGGTTGTGGGCGGCGTCCCGCGCCTCCGCACTGGCATCGCGCATGTCGCCATCGGTGGTCGTCAGGCTTTCCAGCGTTTTGGTGACGGCCATTTCCGTGCGCGACAGGGTGGCGGCCAGCATATCGGCATGGTGGCGCAGTGCTTCGATGACAGCGTCCAGTCCGCCGCCCTGTTCATCAGCGTCAAACGCCTTCACCTGGGCCACGGCATGGGCCAGCATTTCCGTCGCCTGCCGGATTTCACGGTTGCTTTCGCTGACCGTGCGCACGGCGGCGGTGCAAAGCTGGTTCACCTGACCCAGCGTTTCATGCAGTTGCTGCTTGGTGTCGCCCACCACGCGGCCAACATCCTGCCCCAGCACGGCGAGCGTGCCGCCGGCCCCGCGCAGCCGCGCGGTCAGGGCCTCGAACAGGTCGGCATAATCCCCTTCGAATTTCAGGCGCAGGCGCCCATCCTCCGTCGCGACGGAAATATCCGGGATTTCCTGCGCTTGCCGGCGGAAACCATCCACCGCCCGCGCCAGATCACCAAATTCATCTGCCCGGCCCGTACCCCAGATGGGGCTGCGCCAGTCACCGCGGGCCACCGCCTCCACCCCCGCTGTCAGTTCCCGCAAGGGGCGGATGACGCGGCTGCCCAGCAATGTCAGGAAGGCGAACAGGGTGACCACCAGGGCGGCGACAGCCCCCACGCCCAGCCACAGGCCGCGCTGGGCCAGGCTTTCCAGCCGTGCCAGTTCCACCGCCTGCTGCGTGCGGCTGCGGGCGTCGATCCGGTCGGCCAGGGAGGCGTGGCGGGTCAGCAGGATCAGCGAGGTGTTCTGGCCCAGGCCGGCCGGGCCGGTGGCGGCCGATTCCACAGCGCGGGAGGCCATGTCCAGCAGCCGGCGCAAATCGCCGGCCAGTTCAAGCTCTGCCGGTGTCAGGCGCTTGCCCTGCAGGCCACGCAATGTCTGATCGGCGGCATCCAGGCTGGCGCGCATTTCGGCGCGGGCTTCCGCACTGCCGGTTTCCGCGAACTGGGCCAGTGCGCCCAGAAAGCCGCCCTGGCCCAGACGGGTCTGGATATCGGTGAGCAGCCGGGTTTTGGCCAGGGTTTCCCCCGGTGCTTCCAGATTGGCGGACTGGACGGAATATTGCGCAAGCTGGAACGTGGCACCGGCGGCCAAGGCGCCGACCAGCACGGTTCCCCCCAGCGCCGTCGCAGCGGCGAGACCGCGCAGCGACGACAGCCGCGATCCCGTTACCCGCTCCTTCATTCCAGCCCCCGATCCCCGGATATTGCGTTGTTCCGGCAGAGACTAGCTAATTCTTGGGGGCGATTCATCCATTCGTTGGTGCAGACCCTTCGGTCTGGGGCAAAACCAGCCAATCGGGCAGGGTCGGATGGATTTGTGTTTCGCCGGCCTGTAACGGATCAGGCCCATTCAGCGCGTCCAGACGAATCAAGGCCAAGGCCAGATCACCAGCACCGCTGCGGATTTCCCCCACATCGCGCTCCGCCGCCATGACCGGCGTGCCAGGGGCGGGCAGGGGGCCGGCAAGACGGACCGGGGTCAGGCGCTTTTTCACCAGACCGCGATATTTGGTCCGCGCCGTCAGCTCTTGGCCGACATAACAGCCCTTGGTCCAGGCGATGGCGTGCAATTCATCGAATCCATTTTCCAGCAGGATGGATTTCTCCACCAGCATATCGCGGCTGCCATCGGGCAGGCCCAGGGTCAGCCGGCGCTGTTCCCAGGCGGCCTTGTCGCCAGTGGCACCGGCGGCCCGGTCGGTTGGCAGGATCAGCCGCGTGCCGATACCGGCATGGCGGGGATCGGTATAGGCGATGCCATTGCCGTCTTCCCGCCACAGCCTGCCGGGCACGGCGCCGGTGTCTTCGTCCAGTCGGGCGAAAACGGCAAGCCGGTCGGACAGGTCGGCAAGGTCTACCTTGGCCCGCAGCTTGAACATGCGCAGCCGCCGCAGCAGATCCTCCCGCCGGCCGGATTCGCACTCCAGCAGCAGATGCTCTCCATCAGCGATGATAAAAAATTCATGCAGGAACTTGCCCTGGGCCGTCAGCAGGGCTGACCATAGCGCCCGGTCGGGACCGGCCTGGGTAACGTCGTTGGTAACCAGACCTTGCAGGAAGCTGACACGATCTTCCCCCCCCACGGCGATTACGGCGCGGTCGGTCAGGGGGATCAGGGCGGCGGAAAGGGGCATGCTGGACATGGGGACAGTGCCTTGTGGGCGGAAAACCATTGCCACACCATATAGTCACGCAGCACGGCTTGATGCCAGTGTCGGCAATCACGGGGGATGTTCGCGGAAGATACGGGCCGGGCTGGCGGTCTTGTTTTTAAGGGCTGAGGGCGTAATATCCCGCGCCGTGGCCCCGGAGCGGTGGGCTGCATCCATGGAAACGGTGCGGGTGCCGCATGTCTGATACGTTCGGGGCGGCAAAGCCGACCCCCTCGCCCACGGTCCTGGGGCCGCTTGGCGTTATTTTCCTGATCATTGGTTGCCTGATGCTGGGGCTGGTGGCGCCGCTGGCAGCGCGTGCGACGGCTCCCGGTTTCATTCTGCTGGCCGTGCTCGGCGGCGGGCTGCTGGTCTGGCGGGATCGGCGCTTGCCGGTGCTGGACTGGTCGGTTCTGGTGCCGCTGCTGGTGTTTATCTTTTATGGCGCTCTCTCTATCACCTGGACCCTGGTGCCCAAAGATGCGACCGGGCAGGCGATCACGTTCCTTTATGAATTTCTGCCCGCTTTCCTTCTGTTTCCGGCAATGGTTCTGATCTCGCCAGGGGCGGCGACGCGGCTGGCCAAGCTGTTGCCCTTGGCGGCTTTGGTCGGGCTGCTATTGCTGGGGGTGGAGGTTTTTGGCGATCAGCCGATCTACCGCCTGCAGAATGGGGAACCGCCTTATCCGTGGGCCTTCGTTTCCGCCGTGAACCGTGCATCGGTGCTGGTGGCGCTGATGTCCGGCCCGGTGGCCCTGCTGCTCTGGCGGTCGGGCCGTCGCCTGATGGCAGGCATCTGGCTGGCGCTGGTGACAGTGACCTGCCTTTTGAGTGAGAGCCAGTCGGCAGCGGCGGCGCAACTGGCCTTGCTGGGCTTGATCGCTCTCGCCCTCTGGTCGCCCCGCATCGCTGCCGGGATCATCGCGGTGGGCATTGTCGCCGGCATGGTTTTCTGTACGCCAGCGGCCCAGGCGATGTTGAATGCCGGTCTGGCCCAGGCCCCCTGGATGCCGCATAGTTTCCAGCATCGCATTCTGACCTGGGATTTTGTCGTCCCCTTCATCGAACAGAAGCCCTGGTTGGGCTGGGGCCTGGACAGTGCACGGGCCATTCCTGGCGGCAAGGAATCGTTCCCCGGCACCGATCATTGGGGCAAGCTGCCGCTCCACCCGCATAATTTCTTCCTCCAGGTCCGGCTGGAACTGGGCTGGATTGGCGCGGCGCTGGTGACGTGGCTGTTGCTGGCTGTCCTGTGGCTGCTGGTGCGGCTGGAGGGGCAGCGGCGGGTGATGGCGCTGGCCCTGTTTGGCACCTGCATCTTCATCCAGTGCTTTGCCTATGGCGCGTGGCAGACTTGGCTGCTGTGCGGCATGCTGTTCGCCTTCGCCTTGATTGAACTGGCGATGCGGGTGCCGCTGGTCAGCCGGGGGAACGCCTGACCAGACAATCCGTGCCGGCCGCCTTCAACCGGGTGCAGAAATCGCCGGCGGCCGCGCGGTCGGCGAATCCGGTCAGCAGCACGCGGATGAAGGTGCCCTTGGCCAGATCAGCCTTTTCCCAATAGGGCGTGCGGTTACCCAGCAAATCCCCCTGCCGTCGCTGAAGGGCCGCCCAATGGCGGTCCGCTTCCGCCTGACTGGGCAGGGCACCGACCTGTACCGCCCAATCCCCGGCAGCAGGGGCCGGTGCGGGGGCTTGGTCCGGGGTTGATGGGGCGCTTTGGGCCGGGGCCGCCTTGCTGATGACCGGCGCAGGCTTGGTTACGGTCAGCGTCAGGGTTGTACCGCTGGGGGGCAGGGGGCTTGGCCGCTGCGGCAGCGGGCGGGCCAGCAGCCGGTTGGCGGCGGCCACCTGATCGGGGTTGGCCGATGTGGCCAGGGAATCGGCCAGCCGCATGGCCCCTGACAATCCCTGTCCTGCGGCCCGGCGGGCCCAGTAAAGCGCTTCCACCGGGTCGGTCCCGTTTAACAGCCGGGCAAGATCATATTGCGCGTGCATGTCGCCGGCTTCCGCCGCCTGAGTCAGCAGGCGGCGGCCCAGGGCCGGGTCTGCCGGCACTTCCCCGCCAAAGGCGTAAAGCGCCCCGGCTGCCGCCAGCGCACCGACATGACCGGCATCGGCGGCTTTGCGCAGTCGCGCCAGCCCGGCCGCCGGATCGGGTGCCGTGCCCCGACCATGGATCAGCATTTCCCCCGCCAGATAATTGCCGGCAGCGTCGCCTGCATCGCCAGCGGCACTGAACTGACCAAAGGCGCGACCATAGTCGCCCGCCGCGAAGGCAGCGCGGCCCGCTGGCATGTCGGCCTTCACCGGCAGGGCGGTCAGGCACAGCAGTGACAGGGCAGTCAGGCATGAAGGGCGGGCGGGGAAACGGGCTGGCATGGGCCTCTTCATCAAGGTGACGGGCAGGGCAGGGATGATTTGCCCTTCGTCTTACCCCACATGGCTTTGCTTGACGATGCCGCACAAACGGGCTTCAACCAGGAAAATCCTTTTTCCTCGACCCAAGAGTGCGCATCCATGGCCGCCGCCAAGAAGAACCCGCTCAACCTCAATCCGCTGCAATTAAAGACGCTGACCCTGTTCCAGGCGCTGGCGGAGTTTGAGGATATTGCCCGCCCCCTCGGTGACGGGGCCGTGGAAGTGCTGGAACTGCCCTTCACTGCCCATGGCAACCATTTCCATCTCGGCCCCTGGCTGGTCTATGCGCAGGATGCGACGGGCCTGCGCAACCCCGCCCCCTGGGCGGTGCTGGAACGCAAGGGCCTGATCCAGGGCAGCTTCCCGGTCAGCGTTATCCTGACCCGTGAAGGGCTGGAATATGAAACCGGCATGCGTCGTCAGATCCTCCAGGGGTCTGACCACTAAGCCCTCCTGCGGGCCTGGCCTGTGTTTGCGCAACCCCGCCTTCCGCCCGCGTCGCTGGACTACGGGGGTGGGGCGTGCCATGTACTCCCTCCCTGATTTCCTACCTGGAGCGTCCAGGACATGATGCCGTCCGCCCCCCAAGACCTGCTGGTGCTGGCCCTGCCCAAGGGCCGTATCCTGGATGAGGTGAGGCCGTTGCTGCATCGGGTCGGAATTGAGCCGGAACCCGATTTCGACAACCCGAAATCCCGGGCCCTGCGCTTTGCCACCAACCGGCCCAACGTGGAGATCATCCGCGTCCGCAGCTTCGATGTCGCCACCTTCGTTGCGTTCGGTGCGGCGCATCTGGGCGTCTGCGGCAGCGATGTGCTGATGGAGTTCGATTATCCCGAACTCTATACCCCCCTGGATTTGGGCATCGGCAAATGCCGCATCGCCGTGGCCGAGCGGGTGGACATGCTGGAAAAGGATGATCCGTCGCGGTGGAGCCATGTCCGCGTGGCGACCAAATATCCGGAAATCACCCGTCGTCATTTCGCCGCCCGCGGCGTGCAGGCGGAATGCATCAAGCTGAATGGCGCGATGGAACTGGCGCCCACGCTGGGCCTGTGCCGGCGCATTGTCGATCTGGTCTCCACCGGCACCACGCTGAAAGCGAATGGTCTGGCAGAGATTGAGCATATTGCCGACATCTCTTCCCGCCTTGTCGTCAACCGCGCCGCGTTCAAGACCCGCCATGGCGAGATTCAGGGCTGGATCGACCGTTTCCAGGAGGCAATCACCAATGCCGGTTAAGCTTTCCACCCGCGATGCCGGGTTCGAGGATGCGTTCCGCGCGCTGCTGGGCGCCAAGCGGGAAGTCCAGGAAGATCTGAACAATGCCGTCGCCGCCATCCTGGCCGATGTGCGCGCCCGTGGTGACGCGGCGGTTCTGGACTATACGCGCCGCTGGGACCGGCTGGACCTGACGGCTGACCGGTTGCGCATCACCCCTGAGGAGGTGCAGGCCGCCATCGCCCAATGCGATACGGTCACGCTGGACGCACTGAAGCTGGCGGCGACCCGGATTGAGGCGTTCCATCGCCGCCAGACGGTGGAAGCGACCAGTTATACCGATGAGGCCGGGGTGCGCCTGGGCGCGCGCTGGACCCCGGTAGGCGCTGTCGGTCTTTACGTGCCGGGCGGAACGGCGGCCTATCCCAGCTCCGTTCTGATGAATGCCATCCCCGCCAAGGTGGCCGGTGTGCCGCGCATCGCCATGGTGGTGCCCACGCCCGATGGCGTTCTTAACCCGCTGGTGCTGGCCGCTGCCGATCTGGCCGGGGTGACGGAAATTTACCGCATCGGCGGGGCCCAGGCCGTGGCGGCCCTTGCCTATGGCACGGACAGCATTGCCCCGGTGGATACGATCACCGGCCCCGGCAATGCCTTTGTCGCCGCCGCCAAGCGGCAGGTATTCGGCACGGTCGGTATCGACATGATCGCCGGCCCGTCGGAAATCCTGGTCGTGGCCGATGGGGCCAACGATCCGGCCTGGATCGCCGCCGATCTTCTGTCGCAGGCCGAGCATGATACCTCGGCGCAGAGTATCCTGATCACCGATGACGCCGCCTTTGCCGATGCCGTCTCTGCTGCGGTAGAGGTGCATCTGTCCCGGCTGCCGCGCGTGGATATCGCCCGCAAAAGCTGGGACGACCATGGCGCCATCATTCTGGTGGAGGATCTGTCCCAGGCGGTGCCGCTGGTCGATCGGCTGGCACCGGAGCATCTGGAACTGGCCGTGGCCGATCCTGATGCCATGGCGGCCCAGGTGCGCAATGCCGGTGCCATCTTCCTGGGGCGCCACACGCCGGAAGCCATTGGCGATTATGTGGCCGGCCCCAACCATGTGCTGCCGACGGCCCGCTCGGCCCGCTTCTCCTCCGGCCTGAACGTGCTGGACTTCATGAAGCGGACGACACTGGTCGGCTGCAGCCCGGCGGCCCTGGCCGCCATCGGCCCGGCCGCCGTCGCGCTGGCGGAGGCCGAAGGTCTGGGCGCGCACGCCCTTTCGGTTGCAATCCGGCTTGCCAACGGGGCCAGCCAGTAACAGGCTGTAGCCCTCCGCCCGGAAAGGGCGACGTCTGACGGGGAGGGGAACAAGGCATGGTGCCAGGCGAAGGCGTGCGGCAGGAGCCGCATCACCGGATCATCCATGTCGAACTGGTCGAACGGCATGTCATCCGCCACAATATGGAGGTGGAGCATGAACGTGCCGTCGCCCTGTACGACCTGCTGGATGAAAACCGTTTCGCCCTGAGTGAACAGCCTGACGCCGGGCCGTTCCGCCTGTTCCTGTCCACCGAGGATAACCGGCTGATCTTCGATGTCCGCAATGGGGAAGACCAGCCCCTGGACCGGATCGTCCTGCCCTTGAAGCCGTTCCGCACCATCGTGCGCGACTATTTCATGATCTGCGACAGCTATTACAAGGCGATCAAGACAGCCACCCCATCCCAAATCGAGGCGATCGATATGGGACGGCGCGGGCTGCACAATGAGGGATCGGAATTGCTGCGGGAACGGCTGGCCGGCAAGGTGGAAACCGACCTGAACACGGCGCGCCGCATCTTCACCCTGATCTGCGTTCTGCATATCAGGGCCTGACCGGGATGACGCATGAAACCCGCCCGCCCCGGATTTCCAGCGTCCTGTTCGCCTGCACGCATAATTCAATCCGCTCGCCCATGGCGGAGGGGTTGCTGAAGATGCTGCATGGCAAGTCGATCTATGTCGACAGTGCCGGGGTGCGGGAGGGGGAGAACGATCCCTTCGTTGTCGCCGTGATGGCGGAACTGGGGGTGGACATGTCCCGCCACCGTGCCAAGACCTTCGACCAGTTGGAGGATGACAGTTTCGATCTCGTCATTTCCCTATCCCCGGAAGCGCAGCACCGCGCAGTGGAAATGACCCGCACCACCGCCTGTGACGTGGAGTTCTGGAACACGTTCGACCCTTCCCTGACGGAAGGCACGCGGGAGATGCGACTCGATGCCTATCGGCAGGTTCGCGACCAGTTATTGAAGCGGTTGCAGCAGCGGTTTGCCGCCTCTGACCCAGTCTGACGGATGGATACATCACATTATTGCATGATCGGGCAGGCTGGCCTCCTGCCTGTCGGTCTGTTCGGTTCTGCTGTGCGCTGAAAACACTTGACCGCTGGGCGCGCTCCAATCACCTATTGGCCGATTTTTGAGGCGCCCAGAACCAGGAAGACATGGCCAAGGAAGATCTGATCGAGTTCTCCGGCACGGTGACGGAACTGCTGCCCAACGCGATGTTTCGCGTTAAGCTCGACAACGAACATGAAGTGCTTGCCCACACCTCCGGCAAGATGCGTAAAAATCGTATCCGCGTTCTGGCGGGCGATCGCGTCAATGTCGAGATGACGCCCTATGATTTGACCAAGGGGCGGATCACATTCCGCTTCAAGTAAGCGGAAAGAGGATTGCATGACTTCCAGCGAGACGCCTGTCCCGGCGCAGATCGTGTCGGGGCGTCCGGTGCTGGTGCTTGCGTCGGGATCGCCCCGGCGTCGGGAATTGCTGGCCCAGATCGGGCTGGTTCCTGACCAGGTGGACCCGGCGGATATTGACGAGACCCCCCATAAGGACGAGTTGCCGGCTGCCCATGCCCTGCGTTTGGCGCGGGAAAAAGCGGCACTGGTTGCCGCCCGGCATCCAGGATCCATCGTGCTGGCCGCCGATACGGTGGTCGGGCTGGGTCGCCGTATCCTGCCCAAGGCGGAGGATGCGGCAACCGCGCGGCGGTGCCTGTCCCTGCTGCAGGGACGGCGCCACCGGGTCCATACCGGCTTCAGCATTGTTGGCACGGATGGAAGGGTCTGGTCGCGGACGGTGGAAACCGCCGTTATCTTCCGCACCCTCTCCGAGTTCGAGATTGAGAGCTATATCGCCACCGGCGACTGGCAGGGCAAGGCTGGCGGCTATGCCATCCAGGGGCTGGCCAGCCTGTTCGTCCGCCAGATCAGCGGCAGCTACAGCAATGTGGTGGGCCTGCCGCTGACGGAAGTGGGGGGCACCCTGCGCGCGGCGGGGCTTGATGCGCTGACGCTGGCGGCTTCTGCCAGCCGGCAAGGCTGATGCGCCGCCTGCTGGTAGACCGGCAAGGGGCGCTGACCCGCTGCGCCCTTCTCACCGATAATGTGCTGACCGATCTGGCCATCGACCATGCGGGCCGTCCTGGCTGGCTGGGCGCTGTCATGCTGGGCCGTGTTACGCGGATCGCTGCCGGGCTGGATGCCGCCTTTGTCGAGATTGGCGATGCCAAGCCGGGCCTGCTGTCGGCCAGCGATGTGCGACCGCAACGGCGCGATGCCCGTATCGGCCAGTTGCTGCGCACGGGCCAGACGGTGACGGTCCAGGTCAAGGCCGATGCCCATGGGGACAAGGGGGCGACCCTGACCATGGATATCTCCCTGCCCGGTCGGTTCCTTGTTTTCACCCCGCTGGGCAATGGATTGCACCTGTCCAAGCGCCTGGGCAAAGGGCCGGAGGTGGCCCGCCTGCGCGCGCTGATGGAGCAGGAATTGCCGCGCATGGGGGGCTGGATCGTCCGCGCGGAAGCTGTTGCCGCCGATCCGGCCATGGTGCTGGGTGAGGCGGAGGCGCTTCTAGCGCAATGGCATGAGGCCGCCAAAGGGGCGGGCGCCACCGGCCCCGCCATGCTTTCGCCCGCGCCCGATGCGCTGCGCCGGGCGGTGACGGAACTGCCGCGCGATGGCTTGACGGAAATTCTGGTTGAAGGGGCCGATCTGCTGCCCCAGGTGCGTCAGGGGCTGACCGCTGTTGCGCCCGATCTGCTGCCGCTGCTGGCCCTGCACAAGGGCACCCAGCCCCTGTTTGCGCAGGGGGATGCGGATGGGGCCATTGCAGCCCTGGCGGGGCGGCGGGTGCCGCTGGCGGCCGGCGGCTCCCTTGTCATCGACCGGACTGAGGCGCTGACCGTCGTCGATGTGAATGGCGGGGAGCGGGGCAACCCGCTGGCGACCAATCTGGACGCCTGTCCGGAAATTGCCCGCCAGCTTCGCCTGCGCAATGTGGGTGGCATCGTGGTGGTGGATTTCGTCAATATGGCGCGGGCAGGGGACCGGGATGCGGTGATCCGCGCCCTGGCCGATGCGGTGGCCCCGGACGCGGTTGCCACCCATGTCTATGGCATGTCCCGCCTGGGGCTGGTTGAGGTGACACGGGCCCGCCGCGGCCCGCCGCTGGCCGACCTGCTGCAAGCCGAAGAGACAGAGAAGAGATGAGCGACGAACCGATTGATCTTTCCGCCGTGCGCCCGAAGCGCAAGGCCCCGTCCTGCCCGATCTGCGGGCGCCCCGTTGTCGTTGAATTCAAACCCTTCTGCTCCAAACGCTGTGCCGATATCGACCTGTCCCGATGGCTGGGTGAGGTCTATCGGGTGCCTGTGGAGGGGGAAGAGGAAGGGAGCGAACAAGGGTTGGAAAAAAATCGCAGGCTTGATGAATAAAAGTGCTTTACAGGGTCCGGCCAACTCTCTAAAAGGCCCTCCACCGGACGGCGGCACCGACGCTGACCGGCGATGAAGCGGACAACGCTTCATGAATTGATGCAGTGCCCAGGTAGCTCAGTCGGTAGAGCAGGGGATTGAAAATCCCCGTGTCGGCGGTTCGATTCCGTCCCTGGGCACCATCAGTTTTTCCAAAGGAAATCAATAGAATTTGTTTAGCTTGATGCCCTGATCCAAGGCGCATCGCGAGCCTTTTTTCTATTTGGGTTCCCAACCCCCATTCCTTCCCCGCGCACGCTTTTTGTTTGCTGGATGCGGCCTTCAGCTTGCCGCTTGTAGGTCACGCAGGCTGAAGGCCAGATTCAACTCTATCCGCTTACGGCTCCAGTCGGCATCAACCGGGCGCGGATAGGGGGCGGCGGCGCGGACTTGGCGTAGGGCGGCCTTATCCAGGCCCTGATGGCCGGAACTGTTCAGCAGTTCCACCCTCAGCAACCGTCCCCAATTATCCAGTTCCACAGCAATCCCGACGACCCCCTCCAGCCGCGCCTGGATGGCGTGGTGGGGGTAGCGCTTGTGCCTGTTGATCCAGGCCAGTACCTCGGCTTCGTAAGAGGCGGGCTGAACCTTGCCGCCCCCCTGGCTGCCATTCCGACCTGTATCCATGTTGCGGCGGTCGCCCTGATCACCCGCAATGCCTTGATTGCCGGTATCGGGTGGGCTGAGGGCGTGGGAAGCAGGCGCCGCATTTGAGGTGCTTTGCTGCTTCAGGGACGGGGCCGGTCGGGTCTGGATATGGATGCTGCTCACCCGCAGCATCGGCAGCGGCGGTGTCATCAATCGCGATACGGTCACGGGCGCTGGCATGTCCGGCTGCATAGCCACTTGTGGCTGCGGCACAGGGGTGGATGACAGGATCAGGGCGCCCTGGCTGGCCCCCCGCGACCCCTCGCCTGGATGGGGTACCGCCAGCATCCAGGATGCCACCGTGCCCACCATGAAAAGCCCGTAGAGCGCCGCATGGGACGCAGCGATCAAGGTTGCTGGCAATGCGCGTGGCTTCGCCTGGGCCGTCCCCCATTCAGGCCGCAGACGCCAGAGCGGCGGGCGCGCTTGCCACAGGAATGGGGCAGGCACCGGCGCAAGGGCCGGTTTCTGCGGGATATGATCCCTTTCCAGTACGGGGCGACGAAAGGCAACGGCCGCCACTGCAATACACTCCTATGCGTTTTCAGCGCCGCCGGATTGCGGCGGCGAGGACGGAAATGAGACAATATTGCAATTGCACATCATTCGCAATTGCAATACCCCATGGGCAGACCTGTCCCGGGACAGGCCTGAATGGACAAAGTATGGGGATGAAAATGGGGTTGATTCCATACGACCGTCTGCGCGGTCGTGCTTTGCTTGGTGTTTCCACGCTCGCGCTGTTTGCTGTGCCCGCCTTGGCGCAGCAGGATGCCGGGGCAGCGGAGACGGGCCAGCGCCCCACCATTTCGGTTGAAGAGAGTGCTACCCCGCCAGCACCCGCCTATGAAAGCACGGATGTTGTGGCAACCGGTCGCTCGGTGATCAGCCAGGAAGCGGTCCAGTCGCGGCAGACGGGGAATGGCGATGCGATGGAGTTGCTGAAGATTCTGCCGCATGTCCAGTTCAGCCGCAGCCAATACAGCACGGCGGCGACAGATATTCAGGATATACGTCCCTCCGATATTTCCATCTCCGGCGGGCGGTATTACGACAATTATTTCGCCATCGATGGGGTGGGGGCCAATTCCCGTCTGGATGTTGTTGATACGTCGGGTGCTCTCAATCCGGCTGATGCCTATGAAGTGGCGGGCAATCATGCCCAGAGCATCTGGGTTGATCCGTCCCTGATCGGCAGCATCGTTGTTGAGGACAGCAATATCAGCGCCCAATATGGTGGCTTCACCGGCGGCGTGGTGGATGTGCAGACCAAGCGGCCGGAAGCCCGCTGGGGGGCCACGGTCACCGGCAACTATACCAGCGACGGTATGGTGAATTTCAAGATCAGCAAGGCCGACCGGGCGGCGTTTGGCGCCGATCTGGCACCGAAGGTGGATTTTGAGAAATACCGTTTCGGCAGCACGCTGAACATGCCGCTGACTGACCGCACCCGCGTGCTGCTTGCGGCCAACCGAAGCCAGTCCAAGGTTGTCTATTACAAGACGGCAGCCTATGGCGGTACATCCTCGCCGCGCACCAGCACCAGCGACAACTTCATGCTCAAGGCTGAGCAGGATCTGGCGGATGATCTGTTGCTGACGGGGCAGGTGACCTATAGCCCCTACCGTAGTGAGTTCTCCTCCAACAACCGGATCGACGATCTCTCCAGCACCCATGGTGGTGGCCTGTCAGGCTATCTCAGCCTGGCCCGCACGGGTGACAGCGATGATTGGTCGGTGAAGTTGTCGCACACCTATTCCGACACTGACCGGGAATGGGCGCCGATCCATTATTCCTGGCCGTCCCGGTCACAGCGCGGGTCGTTCTGCAGCAGCACGAATTGCAGCGAAGGCGGTTTCGGCGATATCAACCAGCAGCAGACCGATACAGCCATCAAGGGCGACTGGACCCACCGGTTCGACAGTGCCGGCACGCTACGGCTGGGCACGGAATATACACGCGTTGAAGCGAAAAAGGAGCGGCCGGAAGATAATTACGCCTATAGCCGTGGCGTTGTCGGCACCAACATTGTCTGCAATACCAGCGTGGTCTGCATCGCCGGCGACACCGTGTTAACGCAGTACAGCGTCTATAAGGCGTATAAAGCCGATGTGGGATTGGACAGCTTCAACGCCTGGAGCGAATATAATCTCAGCTGGAACCGCTTCGATCTGCGGGCCGGCCTGCGGTATGATTATGAGAGCTTCCTTGGCAATCATGACATCAGCCCGCGCCTCAGCGTGGCCACGGCATTGCCGTGGGGAACGACCCTGACCCTGGGGGCAAACCGCTATTACAGCCGTGGTTTCCTGGGCTATGCGCTGCGGGAAAAATATCCCGATAATTACGTCTATCAGCGCGCGGCCACGGTGACCGGCGGCCGGCAGGTCTATAGCGATAATTGGGAGCTTTCCAGCTATTCCAAATCCACCCGCTATTCAAATTCAGATCTGGATACGCCCTATTCCAACGAGTTGACGGCTGCCCTCTCGGCGCCGCTCCCCTGGGGTTCTGTCCGGGTTAAGGGTATCCTGCGCAACAATAAGGACGAGATTACCCGCAAGCTGACAGCGGACAGCTACAGCTATGTCAATCCGGTGACTGGGCGCACCAGCACCTATCGCGATTACACGGTCAGCAATGACGGGGAGAGCCGGTATCGCGGCGTGTCGGTGGAGTGGAATGGCACTTGGCGCAATCACAGCCTGGCGCTGAACGGGGCCTGGAGTAAAACCAAGAGCAACTCGAACAGCTATTATGATCCGTCCGACTCACTGGAGGCGGAAGATAATATGATCTTCTTTGAAGGCCAACTCGTCTCCGAAGCGGACATCATCGCCCGTAATCGCCGGCTGGATTTCAGCACGCCCTGGAACGTCAATGCGGCGCTGACCTCCACCTGGTGGGAGGACCGCATCACAACCGTGCTGCATGGGCGCTGGAAAGCCGATTTCGAGCGCATCCAGGCTTCGGGTCAGACAACCCGCATTTCCGGCGTCAGTTATGAGGTGTGGGAGCAGCGTCACTATGATGGCTGGCTGGATCTGGGGCTGAATGTCCAGGCCAAGCTGGTGGAAACCAGCTTCGGCGGGCTGACTGCCGAGGCCCGGATCACCAATGTGCTGGATGCCCTGCCCAATACGGCGACCAGCGCCTCCAATCCCTACCAGATGGGCCGCTCTGTCTGGATGGGCCTGACCTACACCTACTGACGGGCGTGACCATCATGCGTATCTGGATGGTGGGGGCAATGGCGGCGATCATTCTGGTCGCCGCCTGTTCCACCGCACCAAGCACGCCGCAGGCTGCCGGGGCTGCCGATCCGGCAGCCCCGATGGATATAGCCGCGTTGCGGAGCCTTTATGCCGGCCCACCGGAAAGCTGGCCCCGCCCGACTCTGCTGCCGGGCGCGACCTTTGCTGAATTTGGTCCCGTGCCGCCGGCGCCGGAACCGGTGGAGAACCCAGCGACACCGGAGAAGGTGGCGCTGGGCAAGCGGTTGTTTGATGATCCCATCCTGTCCGGGTCGGGACAGATCGCGTGTTCCAACTGCCATAGTCCGGAACTGGGCTGGGGGGATGGCGTCCGCACCTCCTTTGGGCATGAGCGCCAGCGCGGCGCGCGCAACGCCCCCACGCTGATCGGCGTGGCCCACCGGAAAAGTTTCTTCTGGGACGGGCGGGCGGCGACTCTGGAAGAGCAGGCCAAAGGCCCGATCGCAAACCCGGTGGAGATGAATGCCGATCCGGCGGAGATCAAGGCGCGGCTGAACCGTCATGGCGATTATGCGGCCCGGTTCGCATCCGTTTTCGGCACCGGGCCTGTCACCATTGACCAGGTTGCCATGGCGCTCGCCGCGTTCGAGCGCACGATCAAACCCCGCCGCAGCAAATGGGATCGGGCGCTGGAACTGGGCACCCGTGTCCTGTCGGATCAGGAATTATCGGGGCTGCATCTGTTCCGCACCCAGGCAGGGTGCGCCAACTGCCATAACGGCCCGCTGTTCAGCGACGAGAAGTTCCATAATCTTGGGCTCAATTTCTATGGCCGTCCCCGCCAGGATCTGGGGCGGTACGCGGTGACGGGAAAGGCCGAGGATGTCGGTGCCTTCCGCACCCCGACCTTGCGCAGCATCGGTGCCACCGGCCCCTATATGCATGATGGCCTGTTTCCCAACCTGGAGGGGCTGGTCAATTTTTACAATGAAGGGGGGGCACGGCCACGGCCGCGGGCGGATCAGGTCCAAGACCCGCTTTTCCCAACGACCACACCCTTGCTGCGAAAACTGAACCTGTCGCGTGCGGACAAGGAGGCTCTGGTCGCCTTCCTGCGTACCTTGTGATGAGGAGTTAGAGTTTGTCAGGTTTAGGTTGGATCAACCTACACCGTCACCCCGGCGCAGGCCGGGGTCCAGTTTCGTAGAGCAATGCGCTTGTGACCCCTGCGCCGGGGTGACGGTAGTGAGGACTATTTCCGATTCCAACTAAACCAGACACATTCTAGAGCCGTGTGCGTTTAATCGGAAACGCACACGGCTCTAAGCCCTTGTTCAGCGAGCAGATTCACGCTCCAAAGCGATTCCGCTTTTCCGCGATCTGCTCTAGCGCTTGGCCGGCGGGGCGGTGGACCGGCGGATCACCAGCTTGTGCGGCAGCACACGATGGGCGATGGGGGGGGGAACCGTGTCGGACTGACGGCGATGGGCCAGCAGGTCGATCAGCACTTCCGCTGCCGCATCGGCCATTTCCTGGATCGGTTGCCGCACGGTGGTCAGCGGTGGCCACACCATTTCCGACAACTGGATATCGTCGAACCCGACCACGGACAGGTCACTGGGCAGCGACAGGCCCCGGTCATGGGCCACTGACAGGACGCCCGCCGCCATCTCGTCATTGCTGGCGAAGATGGCGGTCGGCGGATCGGCCAGGGACAGCAGGCGCCGCGCACCGGCCAGCGCAGAGCGGTAAGTGAAACCGCCCTGTTCCACGATCTCCGGCTCCGGCTCCAGCCCATATTCGCGCAAGGCGTCGCAATAGCCGCCATAACGCAGATCGGTGCCGGCATGGTTGGCGCGGCCTTTGATGAAGCCGATGCGGCGATGACCGAAAGCCAGAAGATGTAGGGTCAGGTCAGCCGCCGCGGCCCGTTCGTCAATCCGGACGGAGGATGCAGAGGGCGATTCCGTGGCCGGAGTGACGCGGATATAGGGCACGCCGGCCTCGTCCAGCACCTGCATCACCGCTTCATTATCAGTGACAGGGGCAGTCAGCACCACGCCATCCAGGTTCAACTGATGCACCAGTTTGCTGACGCGCTCCTGCACATCCCCGCCGCTGTAATCGATTTCTTCGATCAGCAGATGGTAGCCCTGCTGGCGGCAGCGGTTCAGCAGCCCCATCTGGATTTCACCGGTATAGGGACCACCCGGATCGCCATAGATATGGGCAATCAGATAGGACCGGTCGCCCTTCAGGCTCTGCGCGGACCGATTGGGCTGGAACTGAAGTTCCGCCATCGCCTTCATCACCCGTTCCCGCGTCTCGGCGCTGACATAACGCTCATTGTTCATGACGCGGGAAACAGTTTTGATCGAGGCGCCCGCGGCGCGGGCTACATCAATGATCGTCGGCTTACGCTCGGCCACGATTCCACACCCGGTTGTTATGGGTTGTCTAATCCAATCGCATGCGTGTCATATTGTTGCAAGCGTGTGATAATGTTGTCATAGCGGGGTTGGGCCAACCATATGATCTATCGGGCCAAAGATTCAGGCCTTTTTCTCCCATCCGCCGCGTTCATTCTGCTGCCAATAGGTCAGGCTGTGGCCCGCTTCCTTGGCCGCGCGCCAGCGCTGGCGCGCGGCGGCCACCGCATCCGGATCGTTCCCGTCAAACAGGTCGCAGGCCAGATTATAGTCGGCCAGGGCAGGGGTGGTTGTGCCACCGGTCAGGAACAGGACATGGGCGTTGTTGGCGCGGTCATCCTCGCTGGTGATCAGCACCGGCTGATGGGCAGGGTGCCCATCCTGGCGTGTGCCGTGGGGCAGGAAACTGTCGGGTTTATAAGTCCAGAGATGCTGGGACAGCGCCTGGGCACGTTCCTCGCCATCTGTCAGCACCAGGGCCTTCCATCCGCGCTCCAGCGACTTTTCCAGCAGGCCCGGCAGGGTCTGTTCCAGCGTGCGCAGCGTCAGATGGTAGAAGCGAAGCTCCGTCATGCGAGGTGCCAGATCAACGACGGGGGAACTGGCTGAAATCCACTTCCTGCGCCAGCGCCACCAGATCCTCATAGGTGCCGTTGCGGGTGGTCAGGATGATGATGCCATCCGACCCGGCCAGCAGTTGCACCGTGAAAAGGGGCGGTTTGGAATTGGGGAAGCGGGACACCACGGCGTGATGATCGGCGATCTTTTCCACCGTGCTGTCCGGCGGCAGGGAGGCCGTGTTCTTCACCGATCCCATCACGGCTTTGAACAGGGTGGGGCTGCGACCGGCACCGACCACCACTTCCACATGGCCGCGCTTATAGGTGGCTTCCGCCGTGGCGGCAGAATACATGGGCAACCCGCCGCGTGCCGGGCGCACCTCGCTCATCACCCATCCATCCGGCTCATCCGGCAGGGCGGCAGCCATGGTGCGGTTGACATTCGCCATGGCCGGGGTGACCAGGGCCAGACAGGCCAGCAGCAGGAAGGGGATCAAACGGCGGCCGGTCATCACATACTCCATAACGATCATCACCCCCTTCATTTAGCATAAAAGCGGCCGGGGAAAAGCCTGGGTGACAGTTCCGCAGGCTTTATACCCCGCCACTTTTGACTTTCCTCAGCGGCCCACCTCCACCCGCAATGCATATTCCGGCACCAGCCTGGCACCTTTCAGAACGGCCAATTGGCCATCTGCCGCCTGTGCCGGCTTCCATTCCTGCTGGATATAGATCGGCGCGTCACCGCGCAGCGGCATTACGGTCAGGGTCAAGGGCTGGGCGATTTCCGCCTTGAACCGTTTCAGGCCGATCTGCCAGACGGGGCCGTTGAAATAATGATCGTCCAGCAACTGGATACCGCTGAACAGCCGACCGACATCACCCTGATAATCCAGCTCCAGCCACGCATCGGCAACGCCCTGCAGGGCATCGCGCGGGATGGTGATCTTCCAGGCGGCGGATCGTCCAAACAGTTCCGGTGCCGGTTGCATCGCCGCCTTCGCGGCTCCGCCGGTACGGATGGGCGGTACGGGCCGCGCCTCCCGCAGGGGCTCGATGGTCACGGGCGTGGTGGGTTTGGCCGGAACTGTCGCTTCATAGGTGTGGAACAGCCCGTCCACCGTACCGCCCGGTGCGATGGCGGGCAGGCTGGCGTAGCGGAAGCGGTTATCGCCCCGGCGGCGCAGATCAATCCCCTTTTCGTCCGTGAACAGGTCGGCCTCGCTGATCAGGGCGAAGGCACGGCCGCCAATATCGGCCAGCGTCAGGTCTTCCGCCTGCTTTTCTGTCAGGATCAGCAGGCGCTTGGCTGCTCCGCCAGCGGTGAAGTCGATTACGGCGCCGGTGCCGGGTTCCAGCCCCTGGATGCGGCTGATGCCATCCGCTGCGGTAATTTTCCCGCCTGCCGTCCGGATGGCGTCAGCACCCCGCAGCGCCAGTTCCACCGGCACGCCCGGTTCGGCCTGCAGGATATGGGTTTCCACACCCGCCACCATCAGCTTTGTCACGGGCTGGGCTGTGGCATAGGCAAGGGTGGCCCCGCCCAGATCCATATTCACCGGCCAGATGAAATGGGCCCCCGCCGGCAAGGTCACCGGGCTTTGCGGGAAGGTCACCCGCCCGCCCGGCAGGTCCAGGGCGAAGCGAACATCCTGGGCGGGTGCCATCTGATATTGGCGGACATGGCTGTTATAGAACAGGAAGGCACTGTCCCCCTGGCTGCGCACCGACCAGCGCGGCGTGGACAGGTCATCCAGGGCCTTGGGCAGGGTGGCCGGGGCGTGCGGGATCATCGGCGCCAACTTGTCGCCATAGGCCCGCATGAACAGATGGTAAGGGCGGATTTTGCGCAAGACCGGGCGCATATCGCCATATTGGCCCAGAGGGGCCTGGAAATCATAGCCGATGATCGGCGTGTCATTATGGCCGCCGCTGCCGGTATTTTCTTCCAGCGTTGTCCGCCCCATCGGGTTGCGCCCGCCATGGAACATGTAATAGCCGAACAGGTTGACGCCGGACCCCACCTGAACTGGCAGCATGGCGGAGATATCGGCGGGGTCGATCACGGCGCGGCGGCGATACATGGCCGGCACGCCACCGCCATATTCCGCCCCCAGGAAAGGCGTGTGCGGGATATCCGGATCGGCATCGCCGCGCCGTGTGGCCGTTGTCTGGGCGCCCAGATTGCCACTGACCCGGCTGTCAAAACGGAAGGCATAGGTTTCCTTCGGCGGCAGGATTTCGGGGCTGGCCTTCCAGGGCTCGTCCGGATAGCCGCCGAAGACGGGCACCACCTCGCCGCTGGGATAGACGGCCTGATCCCAGCCGGTCACCGTATAAAGCGGTACATCGAATCCTGCTGCCAGGGCCATCCGCTTCAGGGTGGCAATATGGTCCCGCCCCTGGCCGGGGCCGGTCAGGTTATATTCATTCTCCAACTGGACGCCGATGATGGGGCCGCCATTCTTCCACAGCAGACCGGAAACCTGCTTCGCGATCTGCCGGTAATAGCGGTCCACATAGGACAGATATTGCTGATCATCGCCGCGTGTCGGCATGGCATGGACAACCCAGTCCGGGATGCCGCCATAGCGCACCTCCGCATGTGACCAGGGGCCGATCCGGACCACCAGTTTTAACCCATGTTTGGCGCAGAGTTCGGCGAAGCGGCGCAGATCGCGGTCGCCTTCCCACGTGAAGGTGCCCTCCACCTCCTCATGATGGTTCCAGATGATATAGGTGGCCACGATGTCGATGCCGGCCGCCTTCATCTTGCGTAACTGTTCTTCCCAATAGACGGCGGGAAAGCGGGTATAGTGGAACTCCCCCATCACCGGCATCCAGGGTTTGCCGTTCAGGGTCAGATAGCGATTGTTGATGGCGATACGGGGGCCGTCCGGGTGGCGGCCTTCGCCCATCTTCAGATAGTTGGTTTCCAGGGCGGGCGGCTGTTTGGTCGCGTCTACAGTCAACAAGGTTTCCGCGGTCGCCGTTCCCGTCAATGGTGCAGCAGCCACCAATCCAGCCATCGCCATCATCAAGGCGAGGCGGCGTCTATCCAAACCCATTCACATCCTCCCAACAGCCGGTTTTTCCTTATCCGGAAATATTATCTGATAAATATGGGAGAATGAACCACTGTTGGAGAGGCTGGAAATGAAACAGGGCCCCGCGATGGGGGCCCTGTAAAATCCATTCCGGACGGGGAACGGGTGAGGGATCAACCCTCGTAATGATCCGCAACCAGCCGGTCCAGCAGGCGGACACCAAAGGCGGTTGCACCCTTCGGCACCATGCCCTTGTCGGCCTTGGTCCAGGCGGTGCCGGCAATGTCCAGATGCGCCCAGGGCGTGTCATTGACAAAGCGCTGCAGGAACTGGGCACCGATGATGGAACCGGCATTCATCGGGCGACCGATATTCTTCATATCGGCGATGTCGCTGTCGATATCCTTGTCATAGGCCGGGGCCAGCGGCAGACGCCACAGCTTCTCACCCGTTGCCAGACCGGCCTCGGTCAGCTTGCCCGCCAACTCATCATTGTTGGAGAACAGGCCGGCATGCTCGTTGCCCAGGCTGACAATGACGGCGCCGGTCAGCGTGGCCAGATCGACCATGAATTTCGGCTTGAACTGGTCCTGGCAGTACCAGAGGGCGTCGGCCAGCACCAGACGGCCTTCGGCGTCGGTGTTCAGCACCTCGATCGTCTGGCCGGACATGGAGGTCACCACGTCGCCCGGACGCTGGGCATTGCCGTCGGGCATATTCTCGGCCAGGGCGACGATACCAACGACGTTGGCCTTCGCCTTACGGCCGGCCAGGGCGGCCATCAGGCCGATCACGGTGCCGGAACCGCCCATGTCCCACTTCATGTCATCCATGTTGGCGGCAGGCTTGATGGAGATGCCGCCGGTATCAAAGGTGATGCCCTTGCCGACAAAGGCAACGGGGGCATCGCCCTTGGCGCCGCCATTCCACTTCATCACCACCAGACGCGGCGGCTGGGTGGAGCCCTGGCCCACGCCCAGCAGCGCGCCCATGCCCAGCTTCTTCATCTTCTTCTCATCCAGAACATCGACCTCCAGGCCGATCTTCTCCAGCGCGACGCAGCGGTCGGCCAGGGTCTCCGGATAGATCACGTTCGGCGGCTCGGTCACCACGTCGCGGGTCAGGAAGATGCCGTCGGCGATCTTCTCCAGCTTGTCCCACGCCTTCTTGGCGTCCTTGGTCGCCTCGACCTGCACCGTCACCTTGGTGATGGACGGCTTTTTGTCGGCGGTCAGTGTGGAATGGTACTTGTCGAAGCGGTAGCTGCGCAGATAGGCGCCGAAGGCGGCCTCTGCGGCGAACAGGCCGGGTTCGACCTTCAGCGCATGGTCATCGACCACCAGCGCCACTTCCGCCTCACCGCTGAACTGCACGGCGGCCAGCACGGCGGCGCCGACATTGTTGGCGGTCAGCGCGCCGGCATCGGCGCCGATGCCGACCAGCAGCAAGCGCGATACATCCAGCCCGGCCGGGGCCACCAGGTTCAGCACTTCCTCGGCCTTGCCCTTGAAGCGGGCGGCTTCGATGGCGCGCGCGATCTGGCCGCCGCTGCGCTGATCCAGGTCACGACCGAAAGTGCCCAGCGCGCGGTCGGCAGCGACGGTTACGGCCAGAATACCGGCCTTGGGCAGGCTGGGCGACGAGAAGGCGATTTTCATTCAGGTGGCTCTCTGGTTGTCCGGATTCGCGTTTCGCGGAAAGGTTCCGCCGGTTCCGGCGTTGTGTGTATGGCAGAGAGTCGATAAAGAACAGCGGCGGCGTGGTGTCAAGGTCAGCGGCGATACAAAAAAGGCCCGGTCGCACAAACCCACCCCCGGAAATGTGGATCGGCGTGGCGATGGCCGCCACGTTCAGGACGCAATCGCCGGATAGGTGCTGATACGTGTAAACTGGTCAGCCATCGCCATGTCTCCGTTCCTTATCGTAAAGGGCGGCCAACCCGGAAAGCCATGTACCAGATCAACCGTTACCTGCTGCGCAATCTCGCCGTCGCTACGGCCGCGGTGACTGGTGCCCTGTCGGCGGCGATCTGGTTGACCCAGTCGCTGCGGCTTGTGGAACTGGTGGTGGAAGGGGGCGCCTCGTTCGGGGCTTTCCTGCAACTGGCGATGCTGGCTTTTCCGACCTTCCTGTCGTTGGTGCTGCCTTTCGGGCTGCTGGCCGGGGTGCTGTTCACCTATAATCGCATGACGGCGGACAGCGAACTGGTGGTGATGCGGGCGGCGGGCCTGGGGCCGCTGTCCCTGGCCCGCCCGGCGCTTGCCCTGGGGATGGTCGTGGTGCTTTTGTGTTTCGCCCTGACCATCCATATCGGCCCGGCGGCGCAGCGTCAGCTTGTCGCCATGCGACAGTCGGTCCGGTCCGACATTTCTGCCGCCCTGCTCCGCGAAGGCACCTTTAACGAGCTGGGGGACGGGCTGACGGTCTATGTCCGGGACCGGCTGGCCGATGGCACGCTGGTGGACCTGTTGATCCATGATACGCGGCAGCCCGGTTCCATCAGTACGGTCGTTGCCCAGCGCGGCACGCTGACCGATGCTGACGGGCAACCTCGTGTGCTGGTGCATGACGGGACACAGACGAAATTCACCCCCGCCACCGGCAAGACGGACTGGCTGGAATTTGAACGGTACGCTGTGGACCTTCAGGCCCTGCGCAAGGAATTCACGGCCCGGTGGGTGGAGCCGCGGGAGCGGACGCTGACCCAGCTGTGGCATCCCGATGACAGCGAGGATGACAAGCGTTTCGCCGGCCGTATCCGGGCGGAATTGCATAATCGTCTGGCGAGCCCCTTCCTGGCGCTGTCCTTCGCCGTGATCGGCCTGTGTGCCTTGTTGCCAGGGGAATTTTCCCGACGCGGGCGGGGCCAGCGCGTCACTATTGCCGCCGTTGGGGCGCTGGTGCTGCAGGCGGGGACGCTGGGCATCGTCAACCTGATTGGCAAGGCACCGGCCCTGACGCCGCTGCTTTATATGGTTGCCATCCTGCCGATTCCGCTGGGCCTCTGGTATCTTCAGCGTGTGCAACTGGCTGGCCTATGGCGCCGGTCGCCGCCGCCTGCGGCGCGCCTGGCGGGGGAGGGCTGAGTGATGCGCCTGTCCGCAACCTTTTCCCATTATGTCGGCCGCCAGTTTCTGCTCTGGTTCATGGCAGGGCTGTCGGCGCTTCTGGCCTTGGTCTATCTGCTGGATACGGTTGAACTGCTCCGTCGCGCTGCGAACCGGCCGGAAGCCACGTTTGACATTGTGGTCACGATGGGGCTGCTGAAACTGCCGGAAATCGGGCAGGAGATATTCCCCTTCGTTATCCTTTTTGGCGGCATGTACACCTTCTTCAGGCTGACACGCAGCCAAGAGCTTGTGGTTGCCCGCGCCAGCGGCATCAGCGTCTGGCAGTTCATGACCCCGGTGCTCGCCTGGGCCATGGTGATTGGGATCGTGCTGGTCACGGTGCTGAACCCGATCTTCGCCGCCATGCTGAATCGGTATGAGAAGCTGGAGAACCGGTACATCCGGGGGATGACATCCTCCCTGGATGTCGGCAGTTCCGGTATCTGGCTGCGGCAGGTGACAGAGAGCGGGGGGTATCGCATCCATGCAGAATCGGTGGTCCCCGGCACGCTGGAACTGCGGCGCGTCATGGTGTTGCTCTCCAGCCCGACCCGTCCGCTGTCTGCCCGGCTGGATGCAGCATCTGCCGTGCTTCAGCCCGGTTACTGGGACTTGACAGAGGTCTGGTACAACCAGCCGGGGGAAGCGCCCCGCTTCCTGGCACGGTACCGGCTGGAAACCGACCTGACGGAAGATCGTATCCAGGAGAGTTTCGCTTCTCCCGATACCTTGTCCTTCTGGGAATTGCCCAGTTTTATCCGCACACTGGAATTGACCGGCCTGTCGCCGGTACGGCACCGGCTTTACTGGCACACGCTGCTGGCGCAGCCGGTGCTGTTTGCCGCCATGGTGTTGCTGGCAGCGGCCTTCTCCCTGCGGCAGATGCGGGGTGGTGGCACATTGCAGCTTATTGGTGCCGGTGTCGTATCGGCGCTGCTGCTGTTCATCATCAAGGATGTGATCATGGCGCTCGGCATGTCTGGCTCCATTCCCGTGCTGCTGGCGGCCTGGGCGCCGGCCGGCGTCACGGTGATGTTGTCGGCGGCGGCCCTGCTGCATACGGAGGATGGTTGACCCATGAAATGCGACAGACGCACCGTCGGGCATGAATTTGCCGACACGCTTTGCCTTCCGGCGACCAGTTCTCTATAAGAAGCACCCTATGATGCAGCCTGTGATCCGACTGACCATGAAAAGCTTCGCGCGCAAAGCCTTGTTCGGGGCGACTGCCCTTGCCCTGTCCATCCCGCTTGCGCCCTTTCAGGGACAGGCGGTGGCGCAACCGGCCCAATTGGGCCGTATCGCCGCCATCGTGAATGAATCGCCGATCACGATGAACGATGTGGAAGGGCGCATGCAGCTCGCCATCGTCTCGTCCGGTCTGCCTGACACGCCGGAAACGCGCCAGCGCCTGCTGCCCCAGGTGCTGCGTCTGCTGACCGACGAGGCGCTGCAGATTCAGGAAGCGCGCGAGCGCAACATGACGGTTACCGAAGATGAATTGAACCGCGCCCTGGATGAGACGGCCGAGCGCAATCGCATGACGCGCGACCAGTTGCAGGCGGCATTGGGGCAGGCGGGTGTTCCCTGGACGACCATGCGCCAGCAGATGCTGGCTCAGCTTGCCTGGAACAAGGTGGTGCAGCGTGTGGTGCGCCAGCAGGTGAACATCGCCGACAGCGAAGTGAACGCCTATATCGAGCGCATCCGCCAGAATGCCGGCAAGCCGGAATATCATGTGGCGGAAATCTTCCTGGCCGTGGACAACCCCGCCAGCGAGGAAGAGGTGCGCCGGCTGGGTGAGCGTCTGGTTGATCAGATCAGCCAGGGTGCCAATTTCAATGCCGTCGCCCAGCAATTTTCCCAGTCCGCCGGTGCCGCCACCGGTGGTGACCTGGGGTGGATTCAGCAGGGCCAGTTGGAAGAAGGGCTTGACCGGGCGCTGCAGCAGTTGCGGCCCGGTCAGTTCTCCCGCCCGATCCGGGGTGCCGCCGGTTATCATATCCTGTGGCTGCAGGAAGAGCGGGCGGTTGCCGCTGGCGATCCCAAGAATATCCAGGTCAGCGTCGGTCAGTTCGTCGTTCCTCTCAACGATCCCGCCCAGCAGGCGCAGTTGACGGAAGCAGTGGGCGAGCTGGGGCGCACTGCCAAGGGCTGCGAAGCCTTGGCGCAGGCGGCCCAGTCCATTCCCGGTGCCCAGGTCTTCACCCAGCCCAGCACCCGGCTGGGGGATATCCCGGAACAGATTTCCAGCCTGATCGGCGGCCTCGGTGTTGGCAATGCCACCGACCCGCTGGTGACGGATCGTGGCGTCATGCTGCTGATGGTCTGTGACCGGGTGGTGCCGGAAGGCAGCCTGCCGCCGGCGGATCAGGTGCGTGGTGCCTTGTTCCAGGAGCGCATGGATCTTCAGCAGCGGCGCTATCTGCGCGATCTGCGCCGCCAGGCGACGATCGAAACCCGGCTGTGACCAGGATGGCCGCCGCGCGGCCACTGGGCCTGACCATGGGGGAGCCGGCCGGCATTGGCGGTGATATCGCCCTTGCCGCCTGGGCCGGGCGTGCCTTGCGCCCTGTGCCGCCCTTCGTGCTGCTGGATGATCCGAATAGGCTGGCAGCGCTGGCCGACCGGCTTGGTCTTTCCGTCCCTATACGGGTTGTGGGGGAGGGGGAACTGGCGGCTGTGCCCGACCTGTTCGACCAGGCCCTGCCCGTATTGCCGGTGCAGTTGTCCGTGCCGGTTGTCGCCGGTAAGCCCGACCCGGCCAATGGCGCTTCCGTCATTGCCGCCATCGACCGTGCTGTGGAACTGACCCGCGCCGGCCTGCTGGCCGGGGTGGTGACCAACCCGATCCAGAAAAGCGCGCTCTATGCCACGGGCTTCCGCTGGCCGGGCCATACGGAGTATCTGGCCCATCTGGCCGGCCTGCCGGACGATGGCACCGTGATGCTGCTGGAAGGCGGGGGCCTGCGCGTTGTGCTGGCCACCATCCATCTGGCGCTGAAGGATGTGGCGATGGCGCTGACGGCGGATGCGATCTGCCATGTCGCCCGTGTCACCCATGCCGCCCTGATCCGGGATTTCGGGATCGAAGCGCCGCGTCTGGCCGTGGCAGCCCTGAACCCGCATGCGGGGGAAGGGGGCGCCATGGGGCGGGAGGAGATGGAGATCATCACGCCCGCTATCGCCCGTTTACAGGCGGAAGGGATTGCGGCGTCTGGCCCCTTCCCGGCGGATACGCTGTTCCATGCCGGGGCGCGGGCACATTATGACGCTGTTGTCTGCATGTATCATGATCAGGGGTTGATCCCGTTGAAGACGCTGGATTTCGATACCGGGGTCAATGTCACGCTGGGGCTGCCCTTCGTGCGCACATCACCCGACCACGGGACCGCCCTTTCCCTTGCCGGAACGGGCAAAGCCAGTGCCAGCAGCCTGATTGCCGCCCTGCACCGGGCGGGCGCCATTGCAGCCCGTCGTGATGGGGGTCTCCATGTCTGACGGCCGCGACCTGTCGCATCTGCCGCCGTTGCGCGATGTGATCGCCACCCACGATCTGGCGGCCAAGAAGTCTTTTGGCCAGCATTTCCTGCTCGATCTCAATCTCACCCGCCGCATCGTGCGGGAGGCGGGGAATTTTAATGGGTTGAGTGTGGTGGAGGTTGGCCCCGGCCCCGGCGGCTTGACCCGGGCGCTGGTGGAAAGCGCTGCGGAACGGGTGGTGGCGGTGGAGCGTGATCCGCGCTTTGCGGCGGCGCTGGGCGATGTCATTGCGGCATCCGCCGGCCGGCTGACCCTGGTGGAGGCCGATGCACTGACGGTCGACCCGGTCGATCTGGTGCCGGCCCCGCGCGCCGTGGTCTCCAACCTGCCGTATAATGTTGGCACACCGCTTCTGATCGGCTGGCTGAAGCGGATGACGGAATATCGCTTCCTGGCGCTGATGTTCCAGAAGGAAGTGGCCGACCGCATTGTGGCGCGGCCCCGTACCGAAGCCTATGGCCGGTTGGCGGTGATGTCGCAATGGCTGGCCGATTGCCGGACCATCATGGATCTTCCGGCCCGTGCCTTCACCCCGCCGCCCAAGGTAGACAGTGCCGTTGTGCGCCTGGCCCCGCGCCAGCGCCCGGCGGATGATCCGGATTTCGCCACCATGGAGGCCCTGGTGGCAGCGGCCTTCGGGCAACGGCGCAAGATGCTGCGGTCCAGCCTGAAAGGCTTGCTGCGCGAACCGGAGCCCTTGTTGCTTTCAGTCGGTATCGCCCCGACGGCGCGGGCAGAGGAAATTGACGTGGACGGGTTTGTTGCCCTGGCCAAGGCGTGGCGCGCTGCGGGCTGATTGCGGCGCCTCATTGGTGCATTTCATGGAAAAGGGCCGGGAAATTCCCGGCCCTTGACCTTTAGCGCTGATACATGCCGTCCGAAGGCGGCTGTGTGATCAGTTGCTGGTGCCGGACGGCGGCGTAGTGGTCTCACCAGCCGGCGGCGTAGTGGTCTCACCAGCCGGCGGGGTCGTGGCATCCGGCGTGGTGGTGCTGTCCGGGGTGGTGGTGCCTTCCGGCGGGACCGTCGTGGTATCGGCCGGCGGCGTGGTCGTGTCGGCCGGCGGCGTCGTCATGGTGTCGGCCGGCGGCTCAACCGGGGCGCCCGTGGTCGCGGGGACATCGGACGTGGCCGGCGGCGGGGTTGCCGGCTGCTCGTTCGCCTTCTTCTCGCCGCAAGCGGCCAGGCCCAGAACCATCAGACCCGAGAAAACCAAGGGAAGCACGCGCATATCTTTCGCTCCTTCACGTCAAACTGGTGGTCAATTGACCGCTGGTGCGGTCGGCTCCACCCATTGCCGGCCTTAGAATGGCCGTTTCCCTGTGACAACAGGGTAACCGTTCAATCGCTCCCGACACAGCCGAATTTTTTCGATTTCTGGCGGCCGGGCCGATTTTCTTTGTCATGTATAATGGATTAGCCGCAGATTGCGGCGAACCCATGATATCACCCTGATTTTTCAGTGTTTTGTACAAGGCGCCTTTGGGCAAGTTCAAGGGCTTGTTTCAATTGCGGCGCAGAATAGGGCTTTTGCACGAAGCCGAGCGGATAGGTCTGTGCCACCCGCGCCATTGTCTGCTCGTCCGCATAGGCCGAAAGATAGACACTGCGGATGGAGAATTCGCTGCGCAGGCGGCGGGCGGTATCCACCCCATCCACAGGGCCGCGCAGACGGATATCCATCAACGCCATTTGCGGCCGTTCCGCATCGGCCAGGGCAACAGCCTCCAGCTCCGACGCGGCAATCCCCACCACCTCATAGCCCAGTTCGGTCACGGTCATGCGGATGCCCAGGGCAACCAGCGCGTCATCCTCCACGATGAGAACACGCATCGGGGCGCCGGATGGTACCGGTGGAGCGTCCGTGGTGGACTGGGGGGTGTTTGTTTTATTGGGCATGCGGCACGAACAATCTGTTAAAACAAGGTGATAAGCATGAACCGGCGAGAGCCTGACCTGTTGAGTGCCCGCCCCCCATGGCGCGTCCCATAAACTCAACGGGCTGTGACTGACACCCATGCCACTGCTCCATGCTGGTTAAGCCAAAAATGAGGCCAGCGGCAAGCCAGCCGCTTGGTCGATTCCCTAGGCCGAAAGAAAGGATGGGGAGGGTTTTACGCATTAACTTTTTCGATCCCTGCACCGGAAAGTCAGTGTTTGGGGCCGACAAACGGGCCGGTTAAGCCGAGTTTAGGCTGGATTTTTAGCGCATATGCCGAAAAATCGCTATCACCGGGTCTATCCCAGATGGCTGAAAAATATTTCAGCGACCAAATTAAATGGTCGGGAATCGTGCCGATTTTTCCCGGGATTGGACCGGCATGATGATTTGCCGCCGGCCGGGCGAGACGCTTGGTATGTTTTGATATGTTCGTTACGAATCGGTAACACGAAAATAGCGGTTTCTGGTCGGCAGGGACCCTATCTTGTTGTCAATCAAAACGAACCGGGAGTTGGCAGTGATGATCGAGCTGAAGGTGAATGGTAAGGCGCACCAGTTGGATGCCGATCCTGACATGCCGCTTCTGTGGGCGATCCGGGATCTGGTGGGGCTGACCGGTACGAAATATGGCTGTGGTGTTGCCGCCTGCGGGGCCTGCACCGTGCATGTGGATGGCATGCCGGTGCGTGCCTGCGTGACGCCGCTGGAAAGTGTGGCCGGGATGGCGGTGACGACCATCGAAGGGCTGGGCGGCGACCATCCGGTCCAGAAGGCCTGGGAGGAGATGCAGGTGCCGCAATGCGGCTATTGCCAGTCCGGGCAGATCATGTCCGCCGTGGCGCTGCTGGCCGAGACGCCGAAGCCGACCGATGCCGATATTGATAGTGCCATGGATGGCAATCTCTGCCGCTGCGGCACCTATCCGCGCATCCGCGCCGCCATCAAGCGCGCCGCCGGTGCAGCCTGACGCCAGGGGAGGGATAGACCATGGATACCCATATGATGCCATCCCCGGCGACCGCGCTGGACCTGTCACGCCGCGCCATTCTGGCCGGGATGGGCGGTCTGGCGATTGCCGTCAGCCTGCCGGCGCGGGCCCAGCAAGGCGCCTCGCCCGTACCGGCCACCAATGCAGCAGCAGCGGGTGCCAATGCCCAGGGCGGCATGCTGACCGCCTATGTGGTGGTAAAGCCCGATAGCAAGATTGTGATGATTTCCCCCACCACGGAGATGGGGCAGGGCAGCCAGACGGCGCATGCCGCCATCATCGCGGATGAGCTGGGGGTGGATATTGCCAGCGTGACCGTGGAAACGGCGATCCCGGCCGATGCCTATCGCTGGGGCGGCAGCATGGGGTCGGGCGGAAGCTGGGGCGTGCGCCGCTGGTCGGCCCATCTGCACCGTGCCGCCGCCCAGGCGCGGGAAATGCTGGTCCAGGCCGCTGCCGCGCGGTGGAAGGTGGACCCGGCCAGCGTCACCCTGGCCGATGGCCGCCTGAGCAGCGGCAAGAACAGCCTGCCCATCGGGGAGGTCGCGGCGGACGCCGCCAAGCTGACCCCGCCTGAAAATCCGACGCTGCGCGACCGCACGACCTTCCGCTATGTCGGCCATAAGGTGCCGCGCCTGGATATCCCGGCCAAGGTGCGGGGCCAGCAGGTCTATTCGCTCGATTTCCGCCTGCCCGGCATGCTCTATGCCTGCGCCCGGCTGAACCCGGTTTTCCATGGTGATATCGCCCGCTTTGATGAGGCGCCCGCCCTGGCGGTGAAGGGCGTGAAGAAGGTGGTGAAGGTGAAGGATGGCGTTGCTGTCCTGGCCGATACGGTCTGGGCCGCCATCAAGGGGGCCGATGCGCTGACCGTTACCCTGGCCCCTTCGCCGCAGGACAAGATTTCCAGCACTGCGCTGGCGGCGATGATGCGGGAAGGGCTGGGGGCCGCCCAGGCGGCCCCGTCCAAGAATAACGGCGATGTCGATGCCGCCTTCAAGGCGGCGGCCAAGACAGTGACGGCGGATTATGCCGTGCCCTATATCTCCCACGCGCCCATGGAGACGTGGAGCAGCACGGCCCTGTTCAAAGATGGCAAGCTGGAAATCTGGGCCCCGACCCAGGTGCAGGATCGCAGCCTGCGCACCGCCGCCGCCACAGCCGGCATCGCCAACGAGGCCGTGACCCTGCACACCTTGTCGCTGGGCGGCGGGTTTGGCCGCCGGCTGGTGGATGATGGGGTTCCCGGTTCCGTACAATGCGCCATGGCCATGCCCGGCACGCCGGTGAAATTCTTCTGGCGGCGTGAGGATGAGATGGAGCGGGGCTATTACCGCCCCGCCCAGATGGCGCGCCTGACCGGGGCGCTGGATGCCAAGGGCAATCTGACCGGCCTTGCCATCCGCACCACCGGCCCGTCCATGCGGCGGGAATTTTTGCCCGGCAGCCTGAAGGATGGGGAATTGGACGGTTCCTCCGTTCAGGATTTGACCGATCTGCGCTATGGCCTGCCCAATTACCGGCTGGATTATGCCATGCGCCATGTGGCTGTCACCGCCGCCCCCTGGCGGGCCGTGGGCGCCACGCAGAACGCTTTCTTCCTGGAATGTTTCATTGATGAACTGGCGGCGGCGGCCGGCAAGGACCCGGTGGCCTTCCGCCGGGAATTGCTGAAGGATGATGCCCGCGCCCTGAAGGTGGTGGAAACGGCGGCGGCCAAGGGCAATTGGGGGGCCAAGCTGCCCCCCGGCCATGCCCAGGGCTTCGCCTATTTCGCTAGCTTCAACGCCCTGTCAGCCCATGTGGTGGAAGCCTCCATCGTGGATGGGGTGCCGAAGGTGCATAAGGTGACAGCGGTGCTGGATTGCGGCAGCGTCGTGCTGCCCGACGGCGCCCGCAGCCAGATGGAAGGCGGCGTGATCATGAGCCTGTCCACCGCCTTGTTTGAGGCGGTTACCGTGCTGGATGGCAAGGCCGAACAGCGCAATTTCGACAGCTACCGCCTGATGCGGATTAGCGAGGCACCGGCGGTCGATGTGCATTTCATCGAAAGTGGGGAGAGCCTGGGCGGCGTCGGGGAACCCGGCCTGCCCCCGACCACCCCGGCCCTGGTCAACGCCCTCTCCACCGCTCTGGGCCGCCGCATCCGCAGCCTGCCGGTTGTGGAGGCGTTGCAGGCGTGAGGGGAGGGGCAAGGAGGCCGACGCGAGGTGGGCGCCGGCCTCCTCATCTTAAATCAGTCCACTATTGTGTGGATGTAAACCCAGAACATAATAAATTGATTAAGGGTTGGTTGTTATTTTTCTAGCGCACTCATCTATTCCGGGGGCAATAGATTCATAAGTCCAGCCTGGATTTATTGACCGGCCCTCTCGGATCTCAACAGTCGTGGGGGAGCCGGTAAACTGGATTACAGCTAGAATTGATCCGACTCCAGCCCCCAATATCGAAATTCTATAATTTTCACCAGGAGTTTGAGCTAGCCATATTGCATTCCCGTTTAAGGCGAAGCAAAATGCAAAATCTTTTGCATTTGTTCCAGGGTATGTCTTTGTAAAGGCAGGTGTTCTGGATGAAAATTCTTCAGGATTGTCTACCGCGCAGCCGCCGAGGATTAATGTTGCAATGAGAAAAATTTTATGAAATTTCATTATTTTGTCCTATCTTTTATTGTTTGTTGCAGACGAATAAAGATTTACCCGGCCAGAAATCTATTTGCAAGATTGGAAGTTGAGAAAGATGGTTTCGTAACTAAGTGTAATTAATTCAGCTCAACTATGTTAGAATTAATTTTCATTCATTGATGTGAAAATATAGGCAAGGTTGGCGGATGGGGTGGGATTCGAACCCACGGTGAGTTGCCCCACGGCGGTTTTCAAGACCGCTGCCTTAAACCACTCGGCCACCCATCCACGGCCCGTCTTGCGGGCTTTATGCGACACGCCTAGCCGATAACGGGGTGTTTCTGCAAGAGGATTTGAACGGGCACATCGCGATCGCTGGCGGTGGCTGGTAAACTGCCGCTTCCTGACCGTAACGGATGATTGCCGATGGATATCGCCGCCCTGCGCTTTACCTGGGTGCCCTTTGCCGGGCTGGATGCCGGCACGCTTTATGATGTGCTGCGTTTCCGGCAGGATATTTTCATTGTGGAGCAGGCTTCCGCATATCCGGACCTGGATGGGCTGGACCCGGATTGCCAGCATCTGCTGGTTACCGCCCCCGATGGCAGCCTTGCCGCCTATCTGCGCGCCCGTGGCCCCCGGGCGGGGCATCCCGGTTTTATCGGGCGGATTGTTGTGGGGGCGCCCTGGCGCGGCACCGGACTGGGGCGGCGGCTGGTGGCGGCGGGGCTGGATTTCATGGCGCAGCATTATTCGGGCGTCCCGCTGCGCATCGGCGCGCAGCAGCATCTGGAAAAATTCTATGCCGGTTTCGGCTTCGTCACCGTGGGCGCGCCCTATAATGATGGCGGCATCCCGCATGTCACCATGTGGCTGGGCGGCGGGCCTGCGGATTTTCAGGGCTGACAGGCCGGGACAGCGCTGATTTTGCTTGGTGACAACGGTCCCAAACCCCATCTTTGCCCCCATCACCCCCAGACGGAGACGCCCCGCATGCTTGCCCGCGCCGCCCTTCTTGCGACCGCGCTGCTGCTTCCCGCCGCCGCCCAGGCCGCCCCGCAGGAATTTGCCAGCTTTCCCGCGCCCAAGGCCCGCCATGATGTGAAAGTGACCGTGATTGCCGAAGGGCTGGATACGCCCTGGGCCATCGCCTTTGTGCCCGATGGCCGCATCCTGGTGACGGAACGCAGCGGCAAACTGCGCGTGATCAAGGATGGCAAGCTGCTGCCCGACTCCATGGGCGGCCTGCCGGAGATTGAGGAATATGGTCAGGGCGGCCTGCTGGATGTGGCGCTGGACCCCGATTATGCCAATAACCGCTATATCTACCTCTCCTTCATGGAAAAGGCGGAGAAGGGGGCGGATGCGCTGCCCCGCGATCAGGCCAAGGGCAACCGCACCGTCATCGCGCGCTTCAAGGATGGCGGGACGGAACTGACCGATATGCAGGTGCTGTTCCGGGGCTCGCTGGTGGAGTCGCGCCTGCATTTCGGCAGCCGTTTCGCCTTTGATCGCGACGGGCTCATGTATTTCGGCATCGGTGAACGCGGCCAGCAGGACCGGGCGCAGGACCGGCTGGATGCCGCCGGCAAGATCTTCCGCCTGAACCGCGATGGCAGCGTGCCGGCGGACAATCCCTTTGTCGGGGACAAGGAGGCGCTGCCCCAGGTCTTCACCTATGGCAATCGCAACCCGCAAGGGCTGGCGGTGGACCCGGCCACCGGGCTGGTCTGGGAGAGCGAGCATGGCCCCCAGGGCGGGGATGAGATCAACATCATCCGCCCTGGCGTGAATTATGGCTGGCCCGTTATCACCTATGGCAAGACCTATGGTCTGGGCCTGAAGATCGGTGAAGGCACGGAAAAGGAAGGCATGGCCCAGCCGGAGGTCTATTTCGTGCCGTCCCTGGCCCTGGCCGGCATGGCGTTCTATGAAGGCGGGGCGCTGCCCTTCTGGCGCGGTGATCTGATTGTCGGCCTGCTGGCCGGCGGCATTGCCCGGCTGGATATTGAGAATGGCAAGGTGGTGGCCACCGAACGGCTGCTGGAGGCGGAATTGCCGCGCACCCGCGATGTGGCCGTGGGCCCGGATGGAAGGCTTTATGCCCTGATCGAACAGCCGGGCCCGGATGGCAAGCTGGTGCGTATCGACCGCAAATAGGCATGAACGCGGGGGCTGTAATGGCCCCCGCCATGCAACCATAAAGATGGACAAACACCCCGCATCGGGCGCATTCTTCCCATAGAAGGGGAGGGGTAAGATGTCGGTCCTGGGTGGGTTATCCGCGTCCAATATCTTCAATGCAGCGCAGAAGAGTTTTCAGGCCAAGGCGCAGGCCGCCTGGAAAGGCTTGGCGACGTCTGCATCGGGCCAGGGCGGTGGCGCTGCGGCGCAATCTGCCACCAATGGTCTGGCGGCCTTTGTCTCCCCCGAGACCCGCGAAAAACTTCTCAGCATGCAGCAGCAGGCCGAAACGCTGAAACAGCGCCTGTCTGCCGGTGGCGAATCCTCCAAGGAAGCGGCGGCCCGCAAGGCGGACGAGGCCAAGGAGAAGCTGAAAATGCTGAAGATGCAGGCCCAGCTTGCCGCCGCCAGTGGCGACAAGAAGGCTGCCGCCCGCATCGCCAAGGAAGCCGCCCAACTGGCCAAGGAACTGGGACAAGCGGCCCGCGACTATGGCGCGGACAGCGGCGGTACCAGCACGGCCACGGCGGGTAAGGCAGAGGCTGCAACAGCAACAGCAACAGCAGCAACAGCAGCAACAGCCGCCACGCCGGCAGCGGCGGCAACGGCTCCGGCTGCCGGTTCTGGTGATCAGGCCGCCGCCGATGCCCAGGCCGTGGCCCAGCAGGCTGCCAGCACGGCGGCCGGTGTGGGCGATACCCCCGCTGACGAGGGGGAGGGCGGTTCCACCCCGCAGGAGGGTGAAGGGACCGGCACTGAACAGACAACGGCCCCAGGGGAAACAGGGGAGGCCGACAAGGCTGAAGCCGAAGCCAAGGCTGAAGAAGGCGGCGGGGCCGAGGACGAAAACCCTGCTGACGCCTGGAATGAGCGCCGCGCCGCCATGGCCAAGGATTTCGCAGCCCGGCGGGAGGTGAGCGATTTCAATAATGGTGTGCGCGAAACAATCACGCAATTGCGCAGCATCGTGGACCAGATGAAGAATCTGGCGGAGAAGGACGGCGCCCCCGGCACCAAGGCGCAGATGGAAGAGGTGGAGCGCGACATGGCGGAAGGGGAGCAGGCACTGGCCGAGGCGACCAGTGCCGCCCCGTCCCCCTTGGGGCAAACCGCCGCCGCCTTCACCCCGCCGCCGGGCAGCCTGGTGCAACTCACGATCTGATCGGGTTGAGGGCATCACCACCGGGGGAAAATCGCGCCCTTTGAGGGGAGAAATGGCGGTTCTGCGCCTAAGCCCCTTGCCCTTTGTGGCGAATCCCGCCAGAAAACACCCTTGCCTATTTCCGTTATTCAGAGCGCAGAGACGATGGCTTACCGCATTCAGGGCGAGACGGGTGAGTGGGAGGTCGTGATCGGGCTGGAGGTCCATGCCCAGGTCATCTCCAATGCCAAGCTGTTCAGTGGGGCCGCCACTGAATTCGGTGCCGCCCCCAACAGCCAAGTGAGCTTCGTCGATGCCGGTTTCCCCGGCATGCTGCCCGTGATCAACGAAGTGTGCGTTGAACAGGCGGTGCGTACGGGCCTGGGCCTGAAGGCGCAGATCAACCTGCACAGCGTCTTCGACCGCAAGAATTACTTCTACGCCGATCTGCCGTCCGGCTATCAGATCAGCCAGTTCAAGCAGCCCATCGTTGGCGAGGGCACGCTGATCCTGGATCTGGCCGATGGTGCCACGCGTGAAGTGGAGATTGAGCGGCTGCATCTGGAAATGGATGCTGGCAAGTCGCTGCATGACCAGCACCCGTCCAAGACCTATGTCGACCTGAACCGGGCCGGCGTGGCGCTGATGGAAATCGTGTCCAAGCCGGACATGCGCTCCCCGGAAGAGGCGGCGGCCTATCTGCGCAAGCTGCGCACCATCCTGCGCTATCTGGGCACCTGCGATGGCAACATGGAAGAAGGCTCCATGCGTTGCGACATCAACGTGTCGGTGCGCAAGCCGGGCGGCCCGCTGGGCACGCGGACGGAGACGAAGAACGTCAATTCCATCCGCTATGTGCAGCAGGCCATCGAGTATGAGGCGCAGCGCCAGATCGGGGTGATCGAGGAAGGTGGCACCATCGTCCAGGAAACCCGCCTGTGGGATCCGGGCAAGAGCATCACCCGCTCCATGCGCTCCAAGGAAGAAGCGCATGATTACCGCTATTTCCCCGATCCGGACCTGCTGCCGCTGGTGCTGGAACAGGGCTTTGTCGATCAGATCAAGGCGACCCTGCCGGAACTGCCGGACGACAAGAAGGCCCGCTTCATCGACCAGTATAAGCTGACGCCCTATGATGCCGGCGTGCTGGTGGCAGAACGCGCCCGCGCTGACTTCTATGAGGAAGTGGCCAAGGGCCGTGACCCGAAGATGGCCGCCAATTTCGTCATCGGCGACCTGCTGGGTGCGTTGAACAAGACGGGCAAGGATATCAGCGAATCCCCGATCTCCGCCGCCGATCTGGGCGGGCTGATCGACCTGATCACCGACAACACCATCTCCGGCCGTCTGGCCAAGGATGTGTTTGCCATCATGCTGGAAACCGGCAAGCCGGCCGCCGTGATTGTGGACGAAAAGGGTCTGCGTCAGGTGACCGATACCGGCGCCATTGATGCGGTGATCGCCCAGGTGATGGAAGCCAACCCCGACAAGGTGGCCGAGTATCGCTCCGGCAAGGATAAGCTGTTCGGCTTCTTCGTCGGTCAGGTAATGAAGGCCAGCCAGGGCAAGGCCAACCCGGCCATGGTGAACGACCTTTTGGCGCAGAAGCTGAAGGGCTGATCCCTTCGGCTGAGGGTATGAAAAAGGCGCGGAGAGCAGGTGCTTTCCGCGCCTTTTTCATGTCCGCCATCGTCTGGGCAATCAGCAAAGAAAGCCCCGCGACCGGTCTAAGGTCGCGGGGCTTTCCTTTATAAGCGGATCAGTGATTGTCGCGCGGGATGCCGAACGTGTCGGCCACGCGCTGGTACTTCACCGCCGGTTCCAGCACGGCCCCTTCGCCCAACTGGCCGGTCAGGTTGCGCTGAATTTCCTGCCACGGCGTCTGGGAGGCCGGGTAGCGATAACCGCCAGCCGCTTCCAGCGCCTGCCGCCGGGCGGCCAGTTCCTCATCTGAAATCAGGATGTTGGCGCTGCCCTTGCGCAGGTCGATCCGCACCCGGTCGCCTGTCTTCAGCAGGGCCAGCCCGCCGCCGGCGGCCGCTTCCGGCGAGGCGTTCAGGATGGAGGGCGAACCCGACGTGCCGGACTGACGCCCGTCGCCGATGCAGGGCAGGGCCGAAACCCCCTGTTTGATCAGATAGGCGGGCGGGCGCATGTTCACCACTTCTGCTGCCCCCGGATAGCCGATGGGGCCAGCACCGCGCATGAACAGCAGGGTCCGGTCATCGATCCCCAGTTCCGGATCGTCGATGCGGTGATGGTAATCCTCCGGCCCGTCGAACACGACGGCACGGCCTTCGAATGCTTCCGGATCGTCGGGGTTGGACAGATACCGGTCGCGGAATTCCGGCGAGATGACGCTGGTCTTCATGATGGCGCTGTCGAACAGGTTGCCGCGCAGCACCAGGAAGCCGGCATCCTTCTTCAAGGGCTTGTCGAACGGGCGGATCACCTCCTCCAGCTCGATCTCCTTGCCGCGGCAATTCTCGCCAATGGTCTTGCCATTGGCGGTCAGGGCACCCTCGCGGATCAGGCCCTGCTTCATCAACTCATTCACCACGGCGGGCACGCCGCCGGCATGGTGGTAATCCTCGCCCAGATACTCACCGGCGGGCTGGAGATTGACCAGCAGTGGCACCTTATGGCCATAGGTCTGCCAATCATCCAGCGCCAGATCGACGCCGGTATGGCGGGCGATGGCGGCCAGATGGATAGGGGCGTTGGTGGACCCGCCAATGGCGGAATTGACGACGATGGCATTCAGGAAGGCGTCGCGGGTCATGATGTCGGACGGCTTCAGATCCTCCCGCACCATCTCCACAATGCGCTTGCCCGTCTCATAGGCGACCTGCTGGCGTTCCCGGTAGGGGGCCGGGATGGCGGCGGAGCCGGGCAACTGCATGCCCAGGGCCTCTGCCAGCGAATTCATCGTCGTGGCCGTGCCCATCGTGTTGCAATAGCCGGTGGACGGGGCGGAAGAGGCGACCAGCTTGATAAAGCCTTCATAATCGATCTCGCCAGCCGCCATCATCTGGCGGGCCTTCCACACGATGGTGCCGGAGCCGGTGCGCTCCCCCTTGTGCCAGCCATTCAGCATCGGGCCGACGGACAGGGCGATGGCGGGGATATTCACCGTGGCGGCGGCCATCAGGCAGGCGGGCGTGGTCTTGTCGCAACCGATGGTCAGCACAACGCCATCCAGCGGATAGCCGTAAAGCAGTTCCACCAGCCCCAGATAGGCCAGGTTGCGGTCCAGGCCGGCGGTCGGGCGCTTGCCGGTTTCCTGGATCGGATGGACCGGGAATTCGATGGCGATACCGCCGGCAGCGCGGATGCCTTCACGCAGCCGCTCGGCCAGCACGATATGGTGGCGGTTGCAGGGCGACAGGTCGGAACCGGTCTGGGCGATGCCGATGATCGGCCCGCCCTTCTGCAATTCCTCCTGCGTCAGCCCGTAATTCAGGTAGCGCTCAAGATACAGCGCTGTCATGTCGGGATTGGCGGGATTGTCGAACCAGGCGCGGGACCGTAGCGTGCGGGGGCCCTGCTTGTTATCGCCATTGTCGATCGCCATGGATGGACGCCTTTCAGATCAGGTCGGGGTGTTGGTAAGGGAAGGGGTGGTTGTATCGACCATCACCTGTTCGATACGGGTATAGCCGGCATCAATCACCGCCAGCATGCTGGCGGCCGCTGCGGCACTATCGCCGCGTTCAATCGCATCGACGATGGCAGCGTGCCGCTCAACCGTCTGCTGCTGCAAATCCGGTTGATCGGTGGGGGAGGAGAGGGCGAAAGAGGCGATCAGCGCCGTTTCAATCACAGCGGATATGCCGCGCATCATCGGGTTGCCGGATGCGGCGCCCACCGCCAGATGGAACTCAAGATCGGCTTCGGCGAAGCTGCGGCGCGTATGATCGGGGTTTCCCATCGCCTGGATGCAGCGCCGCAACGCGGCCAGATCGGCAGAGGAACGGCGCTGGGCGGCCAGGGCGGCAGCGGCAGGTTCCACCGCCTGGCGGATTTCCAGCAGGTCGCGGCGGAACGCACTGTCCATGCCCAACGCGACTTTCCAGGATAAAAGCTCAGCGTCGAAAAAGTTCCAATGCGTCGGGTCCAGCACACGGGTGCCGACCTTGGTGCGCGATACCAGCAAGCCTTTGGCCGTCAGGGTCTTCACCGCTTCCCGCATCACGGTGCGCGAAACCTGGAAGCGGGCCAGCAATTCCGGCTCCGCAGGCAGGTTGGCGCCCGGCACATGCATGCCCGCCAGGATTTCCATCCCTAAGGTCCTCACGATCTGATCGTGATTAGAGATGGGGCGCCCGGTGACGGACCAGGAAGAGGGAGGTATCGGGTTCATCTCGTTACGCGTTCTGCTCCGGATAGGGCGTTAGGGCAGGCCCCCGTATCAATTGCTACGGCTGTCCGCTTCTTTGAACATATTATATGTTTTAAAGCCGGATTGTAGCCCCTTGCTTGACGCTGAGCATCGTTGCAAAATCAATTAGTCGTATTATATGATTGTGTCCATCCCAAAAAATGGGATCATGCGTCAATAAGCGGCAGTGGCCGCTGTTATCAATAATCCAGGAGAGCCAGATGGCGTTGCGCCTCATACAATATCGGGATGCCCAGGGTGCGCGGGCGGTTGCCGCGCGCGTGGACGGGGGCGAGGCGCGACAGGTCAAAGGCGTGTCCAGCACCTATGCACTGGCTGTTGCCGCTATTGCCGCCGGCCATGATCTGGCGTCCCAGGTTCACTCACAGGGGCTGGGGGAGCCGGTGGATGTTGCGGCCCTGCTGGAAGCAGGCCAGGTACTGGCGCCGCTGGATCATCCGGATCCGGCCCATTTATTTGTGACCGGTACGGGCCTGACCCATCTTGGTTCCGCCGAGGGCCGGGACAAGATGCACAAGGATCTGGCCGATCCGGCCAAGCAGACCGATTCGATGAAGATGTTCCGCCTGGGTCTGGAAGGTGGCAAGCCTGCCACGGGCCAAGTGGGTGCCCAGCCGGAATGGTTCTATAAGGGCGATGGCTCCATCATCGCCGATCCGGATGCGGCCATGCCGTCCCCCTCCTTCGCGCTGGATGGCGGGGAAGAGCCGGAGATTGTCGGGCTTTATATCATCGGGCCGGATGGTACGCCGTTCCGCATCGGTTATGCCGTGGGCAATGAGTTTTCCGACCATGTGACGGAACGGCAGAACTATCTCTATCTCGCCCATTCCAAGCTGCGCCATTGCTCCTTCGGGCCGGAACTGCTGGTCGGCCCGCTGCCCGACGATGTGCGGGGCGCATCCCGTATCCGCCGTGATGGTGAAATCGTCTGGGAAAAGCCCTTCCTGTCCGGGGAAGCGCATATGAGCCACAGCCTGGCCAACCTGGAACATCACCATTTCAAGTACGCGCTGTTCCGCCGTCCGGGCGATGTGCATGTGCATTATTTCGGCACGGCCACCCTGTCCTTCAGTGACGGTTTCACCACCCGCCCCGGCGATGTGTTCGAGGTGGAGGCAGCACCCTTTGGTCTGCCGCTGCGCAATGCGCTGACCGTGGTGGACCAGCCGGTACCGGTGATCCGCAGCCTGTGATGCAGCGGTCTGTTTAAAAAAAACAACGCCGTGGCGTCGCCCTGTTGAAGACAGGTGCGGGGCCACGGCCATAAGCAGGGGAAATGTCCAGGGATGAAACGCACGATGTTCAAACCCATCCATCGGCGCGGCTTTGCCGCCACCCTTGCCGGTCTGGCCCTGCTGGCCGGCACGGCGTTGCCCTCCTTCGCCCAACCGGCGCCGGTGAAGGCTGAATTGACGGTCAGGGCCAGCCAGCCCGGCCCCACCATCGCGCCGGAGATTTACGGCCAGTTCGCCGAACATCTGGGCCGTTCCATCTATGAGGGCCTGTGGGTGGGCCCGGATTCCTCCATTCCCAACACACGCGGCCTGCGCAATGACGTGGTTGATGCGCTGAAGAAGATGAAGGTGCCGGTACTGCGCTGGCCCGGCGGCTGCTTCGCGGATGAATATAACTGGCGCGACGGGGTTGGCCCCCGTGCTGAACGCCCGGTACGCGTAAACACGACCTGGGGCGGCGTGGGCGAGGATAATGCCTTCGGCACGCACGAGTTCTTCGATCTGGTAGAGATGCTGGGCACCAAGGCCTATGTGAACGGCAATCTCGGCACCGGCACCCCGCGGGAGATGGCGGAATGGATCGAATATATGACCTCCGACACCAAGTCGACCCTGGCGGAGGAACGGCGGAAGAATGGCCGCGATAAACCCTGGAAGCTGGATTATTTCGGCGTCGGGAACGAGACTTGGGGCTGCGGTGGCGGCATGCGGCCGGAATATGCCGCTGACCTGCACCGGCATTATGTCACCTTCGTCCGCAAGGCTGGCGGCCGCAACGGCCCGCAGGAATTCGCCTCTGGCTCCAATGACAAGGATTACAATTTCACTGAAGTGATGATGCGGGAAGCCGGCAAAGCCATGGATGGCCTGACCCTGCATTATTACACCCTGCCCACCGGCGACTGGAAGAAGAAGGGCCCGGCCACGGGCTTCAACGAGGATCAGTGGATTTCCACCCTGTCCCGCACGCTCCAGATGGAAACAATCATCAAGGGCCATGCGGCGGCGATGGATAAATACGACCCGCAGAAGCGTGTCGGCATGATCATCGACGAATGGGGCACCTGGTATGATGTGGAGCCGGGGACCAATCCGGGCTTCCTGTATCAGCAGAACACGCTGCGCGACGCGCTGGTCGCGGCGGTCAATTTCCATATTTTCCAGCAGCATGCCGACCGGGTGAAGATGACCAACATCGCCCAGATGGTGAATGTGCTGCAGGCCATGATCCTGACCGATAAGGAGAAGATGCTGCTGACCCCCACCTATCACGTGTTCGAGATGTTCAACGTGCATCAGGGGGCTGCTTATATCCCGGTCGATATCAAGGCACCGGACTACAGCCATGCCGGTTTCACCGTGCCGGCCGTGCATGCGGGTGCGTCGCGTGATGCGTCAGGCACCCTGCATCTGACCCTGGCCAACCTGGACCCGAACCGGCCGGCCAGCGTCAGCGCCAAGCTGGAGGGGGCCTCCGCCCGCAAGATCAGTGGCCGTGTGCTGACCGGTCCGGCCATGGACACGCGCAACAGCTTTGACCAGCCCCATCAGATACAGCCCGTTGCCTTCAATGGCGCCAAGGGCCGGGGCGACAGCCTGACCATTGACCTGCCGGCCAAATCGGTCGTGGTGCTGACGATCGAATAAAGGACACGCCCCATTATCCTGGAAAGGAAAAGCCCCGGCAGGTTGGTCACGCCGGGGCTTTTGTGCATGATACCAGCGGCCTTTCCGCGCTGCTTAGCTGCCGGTGACCGGTTCCGGCTTCAAAACCACCTTGGCCAGATGCTTGGCGAAACGCTGGGTGAAGCGATCCGCGTCACCATAGATGGTGTAGGCGTTCACATTATCGGGGAAGGGCAGGCCCATATCGGCATCGGCGGCCACGGCCACCACCTGTCCGGTCTGGCTATCGGTCAGCACAGCCTGGAAGGCCGCCTGACCCACTGAATAAACCCGATCCACGCGCGAGCCATTCCGCTTTTCCGCATGGAAGGCCCGGTTAGGCACATATTCCGTGATGGTGATCTTCAGCGTCAGCACGCCGGGACCAGCCTGATCCACCAAAGCCGAGCCGAAGGAATCCTTCAGCCGCTTTGTCAGATATTCCACCGCATGGTCGCGGTCCCGGTTGGACAGAAGCACCTCATCGAAGCGGCGTTCCACCGCCGTATCAATGGGGGCCAGCGTTACTTTGCCATAGGCAGCCAGATCCACGCCGGGGCGGATATAAAGCTTGTCCAGCGAATCATGGTCCTGCTCGGTCAACCCTTCGGTCGGCAGAGCGGGGGGCTTTTTGGATTCAACGCTGTCCCAGGCGCTTTTTGCATAGGCGCCGTTGGCAGCGCCGACAAGCAAAGCCAGCGAAAGACCGAGGATGCCCACAGCACGGGTAAGGGGGTGGGGAAGTGATTCTGCGCGCATGGCAGGCAATGCAGCGACAGGCCGATGCGGCGCAGGGGCATGACGTCCGAACATGGTTCGACCTCCAGCAAGGGGAAAACGCTTATTTTCCGCCAGTTTCCTAAGTTTGGTGCCGGGACGCCCCCGCCCGGCCTGATCCGCCACAGGTGCAGCGTTTCATCTTTTTAGAATGGTATGACGCAGGCCCGTTGACAAGCCCGCTTCATGCCCTTAAACACCCGTCTCACCGACGCGGTCGGCCCCGCAGGGGACGGCAGCGATCAGGTGCGGAGGGGTGGCCGAGCGGCTGAAGGCAACGGTTTGCTAAACCGTCATACCGGGAAACTGGTATCGTGGGTTCGAATCCCATCCCCTCCGCCATCCTGCTTAGTTAATCAGTGTTTATAGGCGCGGGTCCGGTTCGGATGCCGCGTTTTTTGTTTTTACTCAAGGGGCGTTCTTCACCCCTGAAGATGATCAAATCGATTCGATTGAACGAACCGGTTCAGGCCCGGCTCAACAGGCCCAGTCGGACGGCAAGGCCCAGAAAGATCGTGGCGGAGAACCGGTTCAATAACCGCGGAGCGATGGGATTTTGGGCCAGACGCTGGCCCAGGCCGCCGGCGCCAGCCCCGACCAGGGCGTTGACCACTGTGCCGGACATATTCATCAAGGTGCCCAGGATCAATGCTTGGACCACCACGCTGCCCCGCGCGGGATCGATAAAATGGGGCAGGAAGGCCACGAAGAAGATGGCGACCTTGGGGTTCAGAATGTTGGTCACGGCTCCCCGCAGGAACAGATGGCCTGTCACAGGCTTGCCATGGGGGTTCTGCTGGTGCGGGATCAGCGGAGGGGCCCGCCATGTCGTCCAGGCCAGCCAGACCAGATAAGCCGCCCCCACCCAGCGAATAATTTCAAATAAGGTCGGAGAGGCCATCAAGAGCCCCGCCAAACCGAAAGCGGCAGCGGCTGTATGGACCATGGCGCCAGCAGATACGCCCAAGGCTGCGGCGATACCCGCTTTGGGCCCTCGACTGACCCCGCTGCCCAGGCAGAACAACATGTCCGGGCCTGGGGTCAGGTTGAGTGCCAGGGCGGCTGTCATAAAGAGGACCAGCGTATCGAACGGTATCAGGGCCATCAACCATACTCCCCCCGTGAGGGGAATATGGTTGATCAAAGGGCCGGCGGTGACAACCGCAACAATGTCATGGCCGCAAGAGGGCGACGATACCGGTGATCACCAGCAGCCCGATGGCGATGGGGCGGAACTGGCTGCCGCCATTGCGGCGAAACCAGAGCTCTCCCAACCGCGCGGCGCCGACCAGTGGCGGGATCATCAGTAAGGACCAGATCAACGTATGTGGGCTGAAAAGCCCCTGCCACCACAGGCTTGCGATGGAAAGCAGGTTCAGCCCCGTGAAATAGAGGATCAGTGTCGCCCGCGCTGTGAGGGGAGAGAGGGGCATGGCCAGCACGGTGAGGATCACTGGCGGGCCGCCCATGCCCACGGCACCGTTCAAAAAGCCCCCAATGCCACCCGCTGCCATTTTCAGCCCCCAGCCCGGACGGGTCAGGCGGAAGCGTCTGTTCAGCAACAAAAGGGCCGCGATGATCACGCAGATGCCGATGGCGCGGCGCACCAGATCGGGCGGAAGCGATGCCAGAAGGTAAACGCCCAGCGGGATGGTCGGCAGGCAGCCGGCCAGGAACAGCAGCACCATCCGCCGGTCCCCTTCCTTCACCGCCCCGCGCAGCAAGGGAAGGTTGGTAGTGGCGATGGCGGCCACGCTGGTGGGCACCGCCTCTGCCGGGCTCAAGAACAGGGACAGGCAGGGCACGATGATCAGCGCGGCGCCAAACCCGGTCAGCCCCCGGATAATACCCGCGACCAGGGCCACCAGCAGCAGCCCGATGGCCTGTCCTAATGTCGGCAGGTGAACCGCCAGGGCGGCCAGATCGGGCATGATGGGCAGGTGCCTGTCAGGGGGTGACGATTTCGCCGGCCCGGTAGCCTTGGATATAAAGCAGGGCTGTCAGGTCACCATGATTGATGCAGGCGCGCGCCTGCGCCGCCACGGTGGGCTTGGCATGGAAGGCGACGCCGATGCCAGCGGCCTGCAACATGGGCAGGTCATTGGCGCCGTCGCCCACGGTGATGCTGGCGGCCACAGGCACGCGCCGGGCGCCGGCGATGCGGATCAACGCTTGCAGTTTGGCATCCTTGTCTAGGATCGGCTCTGTCGGCAGGCCGGTCAGCTTGCCGCCTTCAACCACCAGATCATTGGCCTGATCCTCGTCAAAGCCCAATTGGGCGGCGACATGGGCGGTGAAGGTCTTGAACCCGCCGGACACCAGTGCGCAATAAACGCCATGCTTCTTCAGCGTAGCGATCAGGCTGGGCGCACCGGGCATCCAGGTGATACGGCTGATCATATCGGTCAGCACGCCCGCATCCAGCCCGGCCAGCAGGGCCACCCGCTCCCGCAGTGCGCCTTTGAAGTCGATCTCACCATTCATGGCGCGGGCAGTAATGGCGGCGATGCGGTCGCGGGCACCCACCAGTTCCCCCAATTCGTCCAGCATTTCCTGCTGAATGATGGTGGATTCCATATCGGCGACCAGCACGGATTTGCGCCGCCCCTCGGTGGCCTGCGCCACGATATCAACCGGCTGGCCCGCCAGCGCCTTGGCCGCTGCTGCCTGGGCCTGATCATCATTCAGCCCGTCAAAGGCGATGTCGCAGGCGATACCCGGCGCCAGCCAGTCTGCGGGGGAGGTGGAAGCCCCCAGATCGGCCAGAGCGGCACGGGCGGCCTTGGCCAGGGCATCGTCCAGCACCGGGGCGGCGGGGTTGGCGATGAGGGTCAGCGTCTGGGGCATGTCGATCCCGTCCAGGAGTTGGTCGATTGCCGCCCTTATCGCCGTTGGAGGGAAGGGATGCAATGGCGCGGCAGCGCGGATCGGCAATGTTTCCCGGACGGGGCGGTCATGAAGGATGGAAATGAAATCGGCCGGACCATCAGGCCCGGCCGATCACAAATAAATACAGGGTACAGGGATCAGGTTGGAACCCTTGTATCCGCCGGCACCGGGATAGCAACCGGGGTGGCGCTTTCCCCCTTTGCCATAGCGGTGACCAGGGGGCGGGCAGCGGCGGCCTTGGCCGCTTTGGCAAGGCGGCGCTCTTCCTGGCGGTTGCGTTCCCATACCATGCCGATGGCAAACAGGATCAGCAGACCGGACAGACCCATCATCCATTCCATGGCGTTGGTGGTGGGGGTCTGCTGGATCAGGATTGTCCAGACCGTGGAAAGCAGCACCCCACCAACAAAGACCGGCAGGCTGTGGCGGCCCAGTGTGCTGAACAGATTGCCGATGGTGGTCGAGAAGAACCGTGCATCCGGCCGGATCAGAGCGGAAATGACATAAGCCAGCGCCAGGAAATGCAGCAGACGACCGATCTCCAGCGTCGATTTGCCATGGGGGATCAGCGTGTCGGGATCGAACACCCGGAAATCGCGCCCGATGCCCAGCATGTGCCACGGGGCCGTGGCCAGAAGGGCGTAAAGCAGCATGCCGGAGGCGGCAGCCATCAGCAGCGGGTGGCGCGGTACGGGCTTGCCACTGGAAACCCGGTTGCCCAGCACGAAGCCGGTGACAAACAGGAATTGCCAGCACAGGGGATTGAAGAACCACGTCCCGCCATTGGGATGGGACGGGGGCGCGATATTATACATGCCGGCCCAGACCCAAACCGCGCAGGACATAGCAAGCGCTGCCAGCGGATAGCGTGCAATCGCCGGCCCCAGCAGCGCCAGGGAGCCGATGAAGACGATATACATGGGCAGAATATCACCCAGATTGGGCAGATAGGCCAGGACCGCCACCTGCAACCAACCCTCCGCCGGGTTGGAGCCCAGATAGCCCAAGCCCATCATCTGCTTGATGCCGGGATTGGCATAAACCCAGGCGCCTGCGGTAACCAGGATCAGCATGGCGGCCACAACACCCAGATGGGTGCGGTACAGATGCCAGGCCCGGTTGCGGGCGTTGGCCCGGCCGATGGCGGGGTCTTTTTCACCCCGGAAGCTGGCACCCCAGGCGAGCGCCGCGCTGAAGCCGGCCAGAAAAACAAAGGTATCGGCTGCATCGGAGAAGCCGTAATGCCGCCAGGTCAGAGTCGTGGCCTTGCCGGGGATATGGTTCAGGAAAATGGCGCACAGCGCCAGGCCCCTGAAAAAATCAATGCGCAGATCCCGCATGGCTTTACGCCTCCTCACCGGCCTTAACCCGCCACCAACGCATGAAACGCGGAAATTATGGCAAGGGAGGGTGAATTTTCTGGCTATCGCCGGGCAGGGCAGCCTTGCCACATTGGCGTAACAAAGCCTACCTAGCCCGGAAGACAGATCGCCCGGCCCCAAACGCCATTCCGCAATCATATATAGAGTGCTTCTTGAGCCCGATGGTTCCCGTCCTACCCCCTTCGCCCCCGTCCGCCCCTTCCGCGCGGCCCGTCCTGGTCATCGGTGGCCCGACAGCCAGTGGCAAATCCGGCCTCGCCCTGCGATTGGCCAGGGACGCTGATGGGGTGGTGATCAATGCCGACAGCATGCAGGTCTATGCTGAGCTGCGGATTATCACGGCCCGTCCCTCGCCGGCGGACGAGGCGGCGGTACCCCATCGGCTTTATGGAATTGTGCCATCCTCCATCCGGATGAGTGCGGCGCGCTGGCGTGAACTGGCGCTGGCGGAAATTGATGCTGCCCACGGGGCGGGCCGGCTGCCGATTGTGGTGGGGGGGACGGGGCTGTATTTGCGATCCCTGATGAATGGACTGTCCGATATTCCGGATATCCCCGCAGAGACGCGTCAGGCGGCCATGGATTTACAGGCTGATATCGGCAGTGTTGCGCTGCATGCGCGGCTGGCGGAAATCGACCCCGTTACCGCAGTCCGCCTGCATCCGACCGACAGCCAGCGATTGATCCGTGCCTGGGAGGTGATCCACGCAACAGGCCGATCCATCAGCGACTGGCAGGCGGCACCGCCGCGTGACGTACCGACGCACCTTGCCTTCACGTCCCTGGTGGTGGAGCCGCCGCGTGACCGGCTTTACGCCCAATGCGACCGCCGTTTTGATCTGATGCTGGCGGAAGGGGCGCTGGCGGAAGTGGCCGCTTTCGATGCGCTGGGCCTTGATCCCAGCCTGCCGGCCTGCAAGGCGCTGGGCGTGCCGGAATTGCGCGCCTTGCTGCTGGGGGAATTGACGCCCGCAGACGCGACAGCGCGGGCGCAACAAATGACCCGCAACTATGCCAAGCGACAACTCACCTGGTTCCGCAACCAGATGAAGGATGCCTTTAGGGTCGATCCTCATAATCTGTCCGATGATGCGTCTTATAAGAAATTTTATGACAACATCATGTCAGGTATGACTCAGAAGATTTCCAAAAGCGGTTGACCGGCTTTTCGGTTCCATCTAGGGTGCGGCCATCGTCGCCTTTCGCCTGTGCGAGAAGCGGCGTTTTTCAACCTCGTTGGAACTGATCTGAAAGCGCGCGCCATGTCGTCGGGAACTATCCTCTCCGGTGCTGAAATCGTCATCAAGGCCCTGCGGGACCAAGGTGTCGATACCATTTTCGGCTATCCGGGCGGGGCGGTACTACCCATCTATGATGCGCTGTTCAAACAGAACCACATCCGTCACATCCTGGTACGTCACGAACAGGCGGCCGTTCATGCGGCGGAAGGTTATGCGCGTTCGTCCGGCAAGGTCGGCGTCGTGCTGGTCACGTCCGGCCCTGGCGCCACCAATGCCGTTACCGGCTTGGTCGATGCGCTGATGGACAGCATTCCCATCGTCTGCCTGACGGGGCAGGTGCCGACCCATCTGATCGGCAATGATGCCTTCCAGGAATGCGACACGACCGGCATCACCCGTCCGGCGACCAAGCACAATTATCTGGTCAAGGACGTCAACAACCTCGCCCGCACCCTGCATGAGGCGTTTTATGTCGCCAAGTCGGGCCGCCCGGGCCCGGTGGTGATCGATATCCCCAAGGATGTGCAGTTCGCCGATGGCACCTATCGTCTGCCCGGTGAATGCCTGCCCAAGAGCTATCGCCCGCAGGTGAAGCCCGACCTGAACAAGGTTGAGGAAGCGGTGGAGATGCTGGCCAATGCCAAGCGCCCCATCTTCTATGTCGGCGGTGGCGTTATCAATTCCGGCCCGGTGGCCAGCCAGTTGCTGACCCAGTTGGTCCGCATGACGGGCTATCCCTGCACCACCACGCTGATGGGGCTGGGTGCCTATCCCGCCCATGATCAGCAATGGCTGGGCATGCTGGGCATGCACGGTACCTACGAAGCCAATCTGGCCATGCATGGCTGCGACCTGATGATCTCGGTCGGGGCGCGGTTTGATGACCGTGTCACCGGCAAGGTCAGCGAGTTCAGCCCCAATTCCAAGAAGATCCACATCGATATCGATCCGTCGAATATCAACAAGAATATTCGTGTCGATCTGCCGATCGTGGGCGATGCGGCCTATGTCCTGGAAGACATGATCCGCATCTGGAAGGCGCGCAACAAGCGGGCTGATCAGGCGGCGCTGAAGGAATGGTGGGACCAGATCGCGGTCTGGCGGTCCAAGGATTGCCTGAAGTACGAGAAGACCGACAAGGTCATCAAGCCGCAATATGCGCTGGAGCGTCTGCGCGCCGCCGTTGCCGGCCGGGATGATGTGTTCATCTCTACCGAGGTGGGCCAGCACCAGATGTGGGCGGCCCAGTTCCTGCCCTTCAACAAGCCGAACCGCTGGCTGACCTCTGGTGGTCTGGGGACCATGGGCTATGGCTTGCCGGCGGCCATTGGCGCCCAGGTGGCCAATCCCGGTGCGCTGTGCATCGATGTCGCCGGTGAGGCGTCCATCATGATGAACATCCAGGAAATGGCCACGACCATGCAGTATCGCCTGCCGGTCAAGGTCTTCATCCTGAATAATCAATGGATGGGCATGGTGCGCCAGTGGCAGGAGTTGCTGCACGGCTCCCGCTACTCGGAAAGCTATTCCGAGGCGCTGCCGGACTTTGTGAAGCTGGCGGAAGCCTTTGGTGGCGTCGGCCTGCGCGCCACCAAAGTGTCGGAAGTGGATGATGTCATCCGCGAAATGATCGAGACGCCGCGCCCCGTCATCGTGGATATGTGCGTCGATCAGAAGGAAAACTGCTTCCCCATGATCCCCGGCGGCAAGGCCCATAATGAAATGCTGCTGGGACCGGAAGAACGGGTGAGCGACGCGACACCGGAGGAGGGGATGGTACTGGTCTGATCCCGGACCTCTCCAAACCCTTTTTAACCTACCCGGTATCGCCCGCCTTCAGGGAGCTTCTGCAAGTGTCCACCCAAGACCCCATCCGCCGCCACACCATCTCTGTCCTGGTTGATAACGAGCCGGGCGTTCTGGCCCGCGTCATCGGCCTGTTCTCCGGTCGTGGCTATAATATCGAAAGCCTGACGGTGGCCGAGGTCGACAGCAACGAAAGCCTGTCGCGCATCAATATCGTCACCTCCGGCACGCCGATGATCATTGAACAGATCAAGGTGCAGCTTGACCGGCTGGTGCCCGTCCACAAGGTGAAGGACCTGACGCTGGAAGGCCCCTTCATCGACCGGGAAATGGCGCTGGTGAAGGTGGTCGGCACGGGCGACAAGCGCGTGGAAGCGCTGCGCATCGCCGACATCTTCAAGGCCCGTGTGGTGGATGCCACCATCACCAGCTTTGTCTTTGAAATCACCGGCATTGGTGAGGATCTGGACCGCTTCATCGATCTGATGCGGCAACTGGGCCTTGTTGATGTCAGCCGCACCGGTGCCGTCGCCCTGTCGCGCGGCACGGGCGCCTTCTAAAGCTTACCCCCAGAACGCCGGCAACCCGGCAATCCATCTTACATCTGACTGAAAACGAAGGAACATTCCCATGCGCGTCTATTATGATCGCGACGCCGACGTCAACCTGATCAAGGGCAAGAAGGTCGCCATCGTCGGCTATGGCAGCCAGGGCCACGCCCATGCCCAGAATCTGCGCGACAGCGGCGTGAAGGACGTGATCATCGCGCTGAAGGCCAATTCGCCGACCCGCGCCAAGGCCGAAGCCGCCGGCTTCACCTGCGTCACCCCGGCTGAGGCTGCGGCCACTGCCGACCTGATCATGATCCTGACCCCGGACGAGCATCAGGCAGACCTGTACAATAACGAGATCGGGCCGAACCTGAAGCAGGGCTCCGCCATTGCCTTCGCCCACGGCCTGAACGTGCATTTCCGCCTGATCGAGCCGCGCCAGGACACCGACGTGTTCATGATCGCGCCGAAGGGCCCCGGCCATACCGTGCGCGGCGAATATAAGAAGGGCGGCGGCGTTCCCTGCCTGGTGGCCGTTCACCAGAACGCGTCCGGCAATGCCTTCGATATCGCCCTGTCCTATGCCTGCGCCGTTGGCGGTGGCCGTTCGGGCATCATCGAAACCACCTTCAAGGAAGAGTGCGAGACCGATCTGTTCGGTGAGCAGGCCGTGCTCTGCGGCGGCCTGACCAAGCTGATCCAGGCTGGTTTCGAAACCCTGGTCGAAGCCGGCTATGCTCCGGAAATGGCCTATTTCGAGTGCCTGCACGAAGTGAAGCTGATCGTGGACCTGATCTACGAAGGCGGCATCGCCAACATGCGCTACTCCATCTCCAACACCGCCGAATATGGTGACTATGTCACCGGCCCGCGTCTGGTGACGTCGGAGACCAAGGCCGAGATGAAGCGCGTGCTGGAAGATATCCAGTCGGGCCGCTTCGTCCGCGACTGGATGCTGGAAAACAAGGCCGGCACCCCGTCCTTCAAGGCCACCCGTCGTATCGAAGCCGAGCATCCGATCGAGGAAGTGGGCGCCAAGCTGCGCGCCATGATGCCCTGGATCGCTGCCAACCAGTTGGTGGACAAGACCAAGAACTGATCCGGATGGCGGGTCGGGTTTCCTCTCACCCGCCTTTTGATCTGTTTGCGCCGCCCGGCCCCTGTGAAGGGGTCGGGCGTTTGCGTTTTGGGCATATCCTTTGTTCTTGATGTGCAAGCCGTGCCGTTGCGCCCCTTAGGGGTCTGTCCTAAGATCAAGCCTGATCAAAAGGATCGACAGCGGGGGCAATGATGATTTCGCTAAACGCGAATCCGCTCTTTTCCGCAACCAACGCCCAGGCGCTGAAGGCGCAGATCGACCAGCATGTCGAGAAGGCGGTGGATGCGCGTTTCCAGCAGACGGCGACCTCCCGGGCGGCTGGCGGGGGCACTGGTCTTTTTGACCGGCTGAAAGATATTGGCTTCGCCGGTGATGATTTTGACGGCGCCCTGAAGCAGGCCGCTGGTATCGAGGCGCTTTCCAACTACATGAATTTGGCCCGCGCCGAGATTGAGAAGAAGGCGGCCAAGGAAAAGCTGGAGCAATCCCGCCGCCGGATGGACGAGCTGGAGCAGGAGGCGCGCCAAGCCGCTTCCAAGGGCGATGGCGCCAAGCTGGCGCGGCTGGCCAAGGAAGCGGCAGGCATCACCAAGGGACTGGCGGAAGAGGCGAAGGGGCTGGTGGAAGGTCGCCAGCACGACCCTGCCGACCGGGCGGCGGCCATTGCTGCCGGTTTGCCGGACCCGGCAATACCAGCGCCGATCCAGTCCGGCATGACGGCGGGCGGGGTGCCTGTCGGCTTCGCTCGTGCCTTTGTTCAGGAGGTTCGGGATATTTCCGGCCGTGCCCGCTCCCTTCTCACCCAAGCAGAAACCCAGCGCACACAGCAGCGGGGTCGCCCCCTGACGGAGGAGGAGCGTCAGGAGCGCGAGGAAGAATTGAAGGCCGCCCGTGACGATCTGTCCGCTGCCGATGCGCTGGTGGAACGGTTGGCCGGCGGGCTGGAGGCGACGGACCCCGATGGCCGTGCCGCAGGCACGATCGGCGCGGCGGATGTTTCGCAGAGCTATATGAGGACGGAGACGGTCACCATGGCGCTGATGGTGACGGAGACCGGCATTTCTCTCTCGGCGTAAGAAGTACCATTTGGGCAAGGAAAGCAGCCTGCCGTGAAATTTCCGGCATTTCTGCCCTGCATTGACGATAGAAACGTGCCTGACAAAAGCTGTTGCGGCTAACCGAATTGCGGCTTAAAACAATTCCAACCAAGGTTGGCCTTGAAAGGCCCCGTACCTTTTTGTGCAACCGGACCAGGATCACCGCCCGTGACCCCGCATCGCTGCCAGCCGAACGTCACCGCCCGGGATTTTTCCCGCGCTGGCGTCATGCTGCGCGCGTCCGGCTTGCCGCTATCCCTGTCCCTGCTGCTGGCGCCCGCCGCGTTCGGCCTGGACGGGCTTCGACTAATCAGCCCCTGAGCGCCCCGCTTCCATCCTGCCCGGATGGATCCCGCGTTCAGGGGAATTGGGCGCGCATCGCGCGCCGCCGATCCGACCACCGGGTCAGGCCCCTTATCGAAGCCGGTGCCTTGCCCGCCATCCAATGATTTCACGCCCCCGTGGCGTTCGGGTTTCAGGGATTAAGACCATGACCAGCAGCAACCGCGTCATCATTTTCGACACCACCCTCCGTGATGGTGAACAGGCCCCCGGCTGTTCCATGAATCTGGAGGAAAAGCTGCGCATTGCCGCTGTGCTGGAGGAAATGGGCGTCGACGTGATCGAGGCCGGTTTCCCCATCGCGTCGAACGGCGATTTCGAATCCGTGCGCGAAGTCGGCAAGGTGGTGAAGAACAGCATCATCGCCGCCCTCTGCCGTACCGCCCGCGCCGATATTGATCGCGCCGCCGAGGCGTTGCAGTTCGCCGAGCGCAAGCGCATCCATACCTTCATCTCCACCAGCCCGGTGCATATGAAGTATATGTTGAAGATGACGGAAGAGGAGGTGCTTCAGCGCACCATCGATTACGTCACCTATGCCCGTAATCTGGTGGACGACGTGGAATGGTCGGCCCAGGATGGCAGCCGGTCGGAGCGTGATTTCCTCTGCCGGACGGTGGAAGCCGCCATCAAGGCCGGCGCCACCACCATCAATATTCCGGACACGGTGGGTTATGCCCTGCCGGAAGAATATGCCGACATGTTCCGCGACGTGATGACCCGCGTGCCGAACAGCGATAAGGCGATCTTCTCCGTCCATTGCCATAATGATCTGGGCCTTGCTGTCGCCAACTCCCTGGCTGGCATCGGTGCCGGCGTGCGCCAGGTGGAATGCACCATCAACGGCCTGGGTGAACGCGCCGGCAATGCCTCCCTGGAAGAGGTGGTGATGGCGCTGCGCACCCGTCATGACCTGATCGGCTGCGATACCGGCATCAAGACCGAGCATATCACCCGCATCTCCCGGTTGGTTTCCACCATCACCGGCTTCCAGGTGCAGCCCAACAAGGCCATCGTCGGTGCCAATGCCTTCGCGCATGAAAGCGGCATCCACCAGGATGGCATGCTGAAGCACGCTGAAACCTATGAGATCATGACGCCGGAATCGGTCGGGCTGAACCGGTCCTCGCTGGTCATGGGCAAGCATTCCGGTCGCGCCGCCTTCCGCGCCAAGCTGAAGGAGCTTGGCTATGATGATATCGGCGAAAATCAGGTGAATGACGCCTTTGGCCGTTTCAAGGATCTGGCCGACCGCAAGAAGGACATCTACGACGAAGATATCGTCGCCATCATGGATGACGAGGCGGGCCGTCAGCATGAGCATATCCGCTTCCAGGCCCTGCATGTCGTTGCCGGCTCCCGCGGGCCGCAGCATGCGGTGCTGGAACTGGAAGTGGAAGGTAAGCCCATCGCCCCGGTCGTCGCCTTTGGTAATGGTCCGGTCGATGCCGTCTTCAACGCCCTGAAGCTGGCTTTCCCGCATGAGGCGAGCCTGCAGCTCTATCAGGTTCATGCCGTGACCGAAGGAACCGACGCCCAGGCGGAAGTGACGGTGCGGCTGGATGAGAATGGCAAGTCGGTCAATGGCCAGGGAGCGGATGCCGATACGCTGGTGGCATCGGCGCGTGCCTATATCCATGCGCTGAACAAGCTGGTGACCAAGCGGCAGAAGACAGCACCGGTCGCCTTGTCGGCTTGATTCTCCCTTTCCCCGTCTCCCCTTGATGCTCCCCCCGCCGGTATCCTGCCGGCGGGGGTTTCATTTGGGCGCTTGGCGGGTTTTTGCCCAAATAGGTTGCGTCCATTTCGCCCCATTGTTGCCGCAATTTGCTCCGGATGGCCTCTGTTGGGTGCGCTGCGGCGTCCTCATCGTAAAAGCCGGGATAAAGTTGGGCTTTCGGGCCTTTCAAGGCTTGAGGGATCATGTCCAAATGGTCTATGCAACAGTCGCGGTTCGGCATATCCGGGGTCGGGCCACACCACCGGCGGCAAATCCGGACACTTAGAGATATTCTTCATCCATGCTTTCAAACCTGCTCGGTATGTTCTCGGCCGACATGGCGATCGACCTGGGGACGGCGAACACCTTGGTCTATGTCAAAGGCCGCGGTATCGTTTTGAACGAACCTTCCGTTGTCGCTATCCGCGATCTGCGGGGGAAAAAGCAGGTTCTGGCTGTCGGTGACGAGGCCAAGCTGATGCTTGGTCGTACGCCTGGCAACATCCAGGCCATTCGCCCCCTGCGCGATGGTGTTATTGCCGACTTCGAAGTTGCGGAAGAAATGATCAAGCATTTCATCCGCAAGGTTCATAACCGGCGCAGCTTTGCCAGCCCGGAAATCGTGATCTGCGTTCCGTCGGGTTCCACCGCCGTTGAGCGCCGCGCGATCCAGGAATCGGCCGAAGCTGCCGGTGCCCGCCGCGTTTCCCTGATTGAGGAGCCGATGGCTGCTGCCATCGGTGCCGGCCTGCCGGTGACCGAGCCGACGGGAAGCATGGTTGTGGATATTGGTGGTGGCACGACCGAAGTGGCCGTGCTGTCGCTGAACGGTATCGTCTATGCCCGTTCCGCCCGCGTTGGCGGCGACAAGATGGACGAGGCCATCATCGGCTATATCCGCCGCCATCATAATCTGCTGGTCGGTGAAGGTTCGGCCGAGCGGATCAAGAAGGAAATCGGCTCCGCCTGCCCGCCGGAAGACGGCGAGGGCCGGGTGATGGAGATCAAGGGCCGCGACCTGATGAACGGCGTGCCCAAGGAACTGGTGATGAGCGAGCGGCAGATTGCCGAGAGCCTGGCCGAGCCGGTGTCCCAGATCATCGAGGCGGTCAAGGTCGCGCTTGAACACACGGCGCCTGAACTGGCTGCCGATATCGTGGACAAGGGGATCGTCCTGACCGGTGGTGGTGCGCTGCTGGCAAACCTGGATTTCGTGCTGCGTCATGCGACGGGTCTGCCGGTTTCCATCGCGGATGATCCGCTTTCCTGCGTGGCGCTGGGTTCCGGCCGCGCGCTGGAAGAGGCCAGCCTGCGTAATGTCCTGATCCGCATGTATTAAGGCGGATTGAAAGCCCGGACCCGGTGCCGGGCTTTCACCCTTGCTGCGCCACCAGGTGCCTGGGGTAGGGATTTTTTAGGGACTTTGTCTTAAGGGTGAAACCTGCGTTTACGTTGTCCTGTTGCGGGTTTATACAGGAAACTTAACGGTTTGGTTTCATTTCTACGGTAAAGGGTGCCAGCCGCATTGGCACCTGCAACCAGACACGGGATACCAACCCCCTGTGAAGACGCGAAACAGCGGATCCGTTGCTCGTCTTGCGGCCCCCGTCTGGGGGCTTGCGCAGCGATTCTATTTTCCGCTGCTGATCATGGCGGCCATCGCCTTGATGATGGTGGGCCATGTCAATCTCGGCGTCGTCGATCAGGTGCGCGCCCGCGTCACCGATGCCTTCACCCCGATCCTGAACATCATGTCGCGGCCGGCGTCCAGTGTGGCGGACGGGCTGGAATATGTCCGCCAACTGGTGGACCTGCATGATGAAAATGCGCGGTTGCGCGAAGAGAATACCCGCCTGCGCCAATGGGAACAGACGGCCTTGCGGCTGGAAGCGGAGAACCGCTCCCTCCGTTCGCTCCTGTCGTTCAAGGCGGAAGCGCCGGCCAGCACCATTGCAGCCCGGGTGGTGGCCGATACGGGTGGTTCCTTTGTGCGCACCATGGTTGTGACCGCAGGCAGCCGTGATGGTGTGCGTCGTGGTCAGGCGGCGATGTCCGGCCAGGGGCTGGCTGGCCGTATTGTGCAGGTGGGGGAGCGATCCGCCCGTATCCTGCTGATCACCGACCTTAATGCCCGCATCCCTGTGGTGCTGGAGGAAAGCCGCCAGCGCGCCATGATGGCGGGCGATAATTCCGACCACCCGACCTTGATGTATATCCCCGCCAGCACGGCGTTGAAGGATGGGGAACGGGTCTTCACCTCTGGTCATGGCGGTCTGTTCCCGCCCGGCCTCCCGGTGGGTATTGTCCGGGTGGATGCCAGTGGTCAGCCCCGCGTGGTCCCGATGGTGGATCTGTCCCGTATCGAACATGTGCAGATCGTCGATTTTGGCAGCACAGAAGGTCTTGCCGCGGAACAGGGCGGCCGGTCGGATAGCATAGAGTGAGGGCCACGGCCGTGGCCGTCGGATTTTGGCAACGTCTTGATCAACTCGGGCGCAATATGCTGCCCTTTTCCGTCACCGTAATGGCCATGCTTCTCAGCATGATGCCCTTGCCGTTGCCGGGCTATTCCATGGTCACGCCGCCTTTGGTGTTGATGAGCCTGTTCTACTGGGTCATCCACCGGCCAGACCTGCTGCGGCCGCTTGTGGTTTTTGCACTGGGCATTTTCTACGATCTGATCGCGGGCACGTTGCTGGGTGTCAGCTCCATGTCGCTCATCCTGGCGTACTGGCTGTTGATCACGCAGCGCCGCTTCTTCCTGGGCCGCTCCTTTGTGATGCTCTGGATCGGATTCGCCGTGGTCTCGATTGGGGCGGGCGCGGTACAGTGGATTGTGTACGCCTTGACTGAAGCGCGATTGCTGGATGCAAGGCCGGTATTGGTGCAGTGGCTGCTTGGTGTGGCATTGTTCCCGCTCCCCACCTACCTGTTCCAGCGGTTGCACCGCGCCTATTTAAGCTGAGGAGAGCGTCCCTTGTCCGCCTTTGATCGCGATGCCGAGCGACAGCGTATGCTGAGCCGCCGCACGCTGGTGCTGGGCGGGCTGAAGGGTGCTGCCGTTTCTGCCCTGGTGGCGCGGCTTTATTATCTCCAGATCGTGGAGAGCGACCGGTACACCACACTGGCCGAGGATAACCGCATCTCCCTGCGGTTGATCGCGCCGCCGCGGGGCCAGATCCTGGATCGGTTCGGTGTGCCGCTGGCGGTGAATGAGCAGAATTTCTCCGTCGTTCTGGTGTCCGAGCGGGCAGGGGATGTGCAGCAGATTCTCGATGAGGTGGGCCGTCTGGTTCCCTTGACGGAAGCTGATGAACGTCGCATCCAGCGGGATATACAGCGCTCCCGTGTGTTCACCCCGATCACCTTGAAGGAAAACCTGACATGGGATCAGGTTTCCGCCGTTGAGGTGAATTTGCCCGATCTTCCGGGTGTGTCGATTGATGTGGGGCAGGTGCGATCCTACCCGTTCGGGGAAGCCCTTGCCCATGTGCTGGGCTATGTCGGCGCGCCGAACGAGAAGGATGTGCAAGGCGTTTCCGACCCGCTGCTCTCTCTGCCGGGCTTCCGCATCGGCAAGGGGGGGGTGGAGCGGCAGTTCGATCAGGCGCTCCGCGGTACAGCCGGCAACCGACAGCTTGAGGTGAATGCCGTTGGCCGTGTGATCCGCGAGTTGTCGCGGGAGAATGGACAGCCCGGTCGCCAGACGGTGCTGACGCTGGATGCCAAGCTCCAGCATTACATGCACCAGCGCCTGTCGGCGGAGGAGAGCGGTGCTGCGGTTGTGATTGATGTGAATACGGGTGGTGTGCAGGGCCTTTGCTCTACCCCCAGCTTCGATCCCAACCAGTTTGCCATGGGCATCGGGTATGATGCCTATCAGGCGCTGTTGAATGATGAGCGCACGCCGCTGATCAACAAGGCCATTGCCGGGCAGTATCCGCCGGGATCGACCTTCAAGATGATGACGGCGCTGGCCGCGCTGGAATCCGGCATCGTCAATGCCGAGCATCGTGTTTTCTGCTCTGGCCATATGGAGTTGGGCAGCCACCGCTTCCATTGCTGGCGCCGGGGCGGCCACGGCACCATGGATATGGTCGGCGCGCTGATGCATAGCTGCGACGTCTATTTTTATGATCTGGCGCAGCGGATCGGCATGGACCGTATTGCGGATATGGCGCGGCGTTTCGGCCTGGGCAGCCGCGTCGGGCTGGAACTGCCGGGAGAGCGGCCCGGCCTGATCCCCGATCCGCAATGGAAGCGGACTACGTTGAAAAAGCCATGGCATCCCGGTGAAACGCTGATCGCCAGCATGGGCCAGGGCTATGTGCTTTCCACCCCCTTACAGCTTGCCGTGATGACGGCGCGGCTGGCCAGCGGCCGGGCGGTACAGCCGCATCTGGCCAAATCCATTGAAGGCGAGTTCCAGGAACAGACGGAATGGCCCCTGATCGGGGTGAAGCCGGAAAATCTGGCCACCGTCCTGAAAGGGATGAACGGTGTGTCCAACGTACCCGGCGGCACGGGCTACAAATCCCGCATCACGGTTCCAGGCATGGAATTGGCGGGCAAATCGGGCAGTGCGCAGGTGCGCCGTATCTCCATGGCGGAACGCAGCAGCGGTGTGCGTAAGAATGAGGATTTGCCCTGGCGCGAGCGCGACCATGCGCTGTTCGTTGCCTATGCCCCTGTTCACGCGCCCAAATATGCCTGTGCTGTCTTTGTGGAACATGGGGGCAGTGGTGGGGCCACCGCCGCCCCCATCGCGCGTGACATATTGCTGGAATGCCAGATGCTGGATGCGGCCCGGCATAGCGTGGCACAGCAGCCACAAGCGGCAGCGCCCGCCGGCAGCATGGGACAGGGCACCCCGTCCACCACGGTTCCCGTATCGGGAAATGAATGATGAGTCTGGATATTTCCGCCGATAACGGCACGATGACGATCGGCGAGAAGCTGGGCCAGATTTCCTGGAGTCTCATCTTTCTCATCACCCTGGTGGCCAGCATCGGCTTTGCGATGCTCTATTCCGCCGCCAACGGCAATATCGACCCCTGGGCCTCACGCCAGATGATGCGCTTTGGCGTTGGTCTGGCGATGATGATCGTCATCGCCCTGGTCGATATCCGGGTGTGGATGAAGCTCTCCTATCCGCTTTACGGCATTGTCCTGGTGTTGCTGATCGGGGTGGACCTGTTCGGCAATGTCGGGAAAGGCGCGCAACGCTGGATCGATCTGGGCTTCGTCCAACTTCAGCCATCGGAAATGATGAAGGTGACGCTGGTCATGGTGCTGGCGCGCTATTTCCATGGGGCGACCCTGGAGGATACCGGCCGCATTCCCTTCCTGTTCGTTCCCCTGGCGCTGGTGGTGGCGCCCGTGGGCCTGGTGCTGGCCCAGCCCAACCTGGGCACGTCGCTGATGCTCATCCTGGCGTCCGGTTCCATGTTTTTCCTGTCCGGGGTGCGGCTGTGGAAATTCGGCCTGGTGATTGGCGCGGTGCTGATTGCCGTGCCCTTGTCCTGGCAGTTCCTGCTGCATGATTACCAGCGTGACCGGGTGGAGACGTTCCTGGACCCGGACAGCGATCCGCTGGGCACCGGCTATCACATCACCCAGTCCAAGATCGCCTTCGGCTCCGGCGGCCTGACAGGGAAGGGGTTTTTGCAGGGCACGCAGAGCCATCTGAACTTCCTGCCGGAAAAGCAGACCGATTTCATCTTCACCATGCTGGCAGAGGAGTTCGGGCTGGTCGGCGGGTTGGTCTTCCTGTTCCTTTACTGTCTGCTGCTGCTCTATGGATTCGTCATCGCCAGCCGGTGCCGGCACCAATATGGCCGGCTGCTTGTCCTGGGGCTGACGGTCAACCTGTTCCTCTATCTGTTTATCAATGTCGCCATGATCATGGGATTGATCCCTGTGGTCGGGGTGCCGCTGCCATTGATCTCTTATGGCGGCACGGCAACCCTGGCGGTGATGGTCGGTTTCGGGCTGATCCTGTCGGCCCATGTGCATCGTGATGTGCGCATGTCCCGGCGCGGATTGGGCGATTTGTAAGGGGTTTGGGAAAAATTCAGGGCTCGTGAATTTTCCTATCGACAAGGTCAGAACCCTTTGCTAAACAGCGCGCCTCGCCACGACGAACGTCACGGCGGGCTTCGCGAAAGCGGAAGATGGATTGGGCGCATAGCTCAGTTGGTAGAGCAGCTGACTCTTAATCAGCGGGTCCAAGGTTCGAGTCCTTGTGCGCCCACCAATCCATCCCAAGCAGTGAAGTAAGGCAAGGTTGGGCGCATAGCTCAGTTGGTAGAGCAGCTGACTCTTAATCAGCGGGTCCAAGGTTCGAGTCCTTGTGCGCCCACCAACCTTCCATTCACTTCTGCTTTATATCCCCATGAAAAATTCAGAAGTTTAAGACACGCCGTAGATGGTCGCATTTTGCGGTTGCCACGCAAAGACGCTTGGCCTTTTCCCTTCACGGCGCCATATCCTTTCCGTCATCCGTGCGAAAGGATCGTGATGCAGCCGACGAAGAGAGGGGTACTGGTGGGCCTGTGTCTGATGCTGGTAGGGCCCGTCCATGCCCAGGAGAAGGGGACGGCGGCGCAAAACTGCATCGAGAGCAACCGCATCAATAGCTGGCGTGTCGTCAGCGACCGCCAGATTGATGTTGTGATGGGTGCCAACCGTCATTATCGCCTCAGCCTGTCCCTGGCTGCCGAAACAGCAGCCTTGCGGTCCATTTCCCAGATCGGTTTCAAACCCCGCAGCGATGGCCGGCTCTGTGCCGGCACAGGCTTTGTGATCGCCGATGGGCGTCTGATCCGTGTCGAGTCCATCGACCTGTTGCCATCCCCCTGACCCGTCCCGGAGAATGTTCCGATGTCTGTGCCCAGCCTTGTGCCCTTCCGATTGACCGTCTGCGGGATCGACGAGCTGGGCGGCCATTGCGCTGTCGGCGTCAGCCATGTCCTGTCCATCATGGACCCCGGTCGGGAAACGCCGCCGGCCTTCGGCGCTTATGGCGAGCATGCGCGCCTGGACATGCGGTTCGACGATATTATCGAGGAATTGCCGGGCAAGACGGCGCCGGAGGAGGCGCATTTGCGTGCCTTGCTGGATTTCGGCCGCGATCTGGCGGTAGAGCCGGTGGAGGCGGCCCATCTGCTGGTGCATTGCCATATGGGCATTTCCCGCTCCACAGCCGCCATGACCCTGATCCTGGCGCAGACCCGGCCCGACCGATCGGCAGCGGATGCCCTGGCGGAGGTGGTGCGAATCAGGCCCCGTGCCTGGCCCAACCTGCGCATGCTGGAGATGGGTGGCGCCCTGCTTGGCTGTCAGGAGCCGCTGCTGGCAGCATTACGGGACCATTACAGGCAGGCTGCGGTCGGCAAGCCGGAATGGATCCGCTTCCTGCTGGAAAATAACCGCCGCCGCGAAGTTGATTTCATGCATGCTGGATAAAAGGCCTGCTGGGGGATCGGGGGGATCACATATCTCCCCGATCTCCCAGAACCTGCCGGCAGAATCGCACGGTGATCGGCTTTTTTTCCGCCAGCGCCTCGCGATCCAGCCGGTCGACCACGCGGCGGGCATTGGCGAAGCTGCGTTCGGTGCGGGTCAGCAGCCACTCAATCACATCCTCACCGACCCGTACCTGCCGGTCGGCGAACAGCTTGACCAGCACCGCCATCAAAAGCGAATCGTCTGGTGCCGCCATGCCGACGGCAGGCGCCGCCAGGAGACGGGAGCGAAGGTCGGGTAGCCGCAGCACCCAGTTCACAGGCGCATTATCGGCCAGCAGCAGCAGGTGACCGCCGCTTTCCTTCGCCAGATTATAGAGATGGAACAGCGCCCGCTCCAGAACCGGGTCACCCGCCACACGCTGCGCACCATCCAGCACAGCGGTGCGGGTCGGGTGCAGCAGGTCCGGCAAATCTTCTGCGCGCAGATCATCCACATCCAGCAGATTGGCCCGCGCCCGGGCGCGCCAGATCTGGGCCAGATGGCTTTTGCCCGACCCTTGCGGCCCGAACAGGACCAGCACCGGTGCCGGCCATTCCGGCCACGCATCCAGCCATGCCACGGCATCCTGATTGCCGGGCGCGACCAGGAAATCAGCTTCCCCCATCGCGGAGCGATGCCCCAGGTCGAGCGGTATCTGGCGGGTTTGCCGGGGGGGAGGGGTGGTCATGAGTGTGCAACCCATCATGGCGCCGGCCTATAATCGCTGAGGATACGTCGATCCGTGCCTTCCGCTGCCGGATCGGCGGGCAGGGGATCTATGGCGATTTCCGGACAGGGGGTGGGCGCCGCCGGTGCCGGGCCACGATAGATGGTGCTGTCCATGTACTGGCCCAGGACAAAACGGACGAGGACGCCGATTACGGCCGCCATCGGCACGGCCAGCAGGATACCGACGAAGCCGAACAGGGCACCGCCGGCCATCAGGGCGAAGATGACCCAGACCGGGTGCAGTCCCACCTTGTCGCCTACCAACTTGGGAGTCAGCACATTGCCTTCCACGGCCTGACCGAAGAAGAAGATGCCGGCCACGATGGCAACCCGCCACATCTCGTCAAACTGGAACAGAGCCACGCCGACACTGGCCAGGAATCCCACCAGAGAGCCGACGAAGGGGATAAAGGAAAGAAGCCCCGCGACCATGCCGATGATCAGGCCGAATTTTAGCCCGGCTGCTGTCAGAGCGACGGCGTAGAACGCTCCCAGCACCAAGCAGACCGTCGCCTGACCCCGAACGAAGCCTGACAGGGTATTGTCCACTGCCTTGGCCTGTTCCCGGATGGTGCCGATATGCTGGCGGGGCAGCCAGCTATCCATATTGGCGATCAACTGGTCCCAGTCACGCAGCAGATAAAAGGCGACGATGGGGGTGATCAATACCACTGAGATGATATCGACCAGTGCGACACCCTGGGTGACCACACCCTTCAGCAGGTCGGCGGTCCAGGAGACGGCAGTGCCAGCATAATCGCCCACAGCACCGCGCAGCTTGTCCATATCCTCCTGCGGCAATTGTTCCATCAGATGCTGCACATAAGGCAGTGCCTCTTCCCGCGCCCAACTGACCCAGGAGGGAATTGTCTGGACCAGTTGCATGGCCTGACCTTGGAGCAATGGCACCAGCAGCAGAAGTGACAGGATCAGCGCCAGGGCGAATCCCAGCAACACGATGGTGGTGCCGGCCCAGCGGGCCACACCCCGCCGTTCCAGCCGGTCAACCAGCGGGTCCAGCAGATAGGCGATTGCCATACCAGCAACAAAAGGCCCCAGGACGGACCGCAGCAGCCAGACCAGACCGATAAAGACGATCAGGGTCCAGAGCCAGAAACGCCATTGCCGCGCCGCATTCATTCGGCCTTCTCCCCATCCTGCTGTTCATCCTGCGCGCCCAGGCGCGTCCGCAGGATGAACACCCCGCGCATGATGTAAGCCACCATGGATCCGACGGTGGACACGGCCACCACCAACGTGCCCGGCATCACATAATCCGCATAATCCCGGAACGGCCCGGCGGCCCCGAGGACAAGCCCCACCAGGGAAAGCTGCAGAAAAGTATTCAGCTTGCCGATCCACAAGGGCTGGATCGACAATTTCTCCCGCAGAGCCAGGATCAGTACCGCGATACCGACAATGATGATGAGGTCCCGGAGCAAGACCAGGATCAGCAGCCAGACCGGTATCAGGTTGGTTATCGCCATGGCGACATAGGTGCCGACCAGCAGCAGCTTATCGGCGGCCGGGTCCAGCCACCCGCCCAGTTTGGTGCGCGCCCGGAACAGGCGGGCTACCAGACCATCGGCCGCGTCTGACAAGGCAGCCAGCGCGAAAAGCCAGAAAGCGGCGTGAAGGTGATCCGTCAGGATCAGCAACACCGTCACGGGCACAGCCAGGATGCGCCCACCCGTGATCAGGTTGGGCACATGCAGCATCCGGTTTGGTTTCTCGGTCGTCATCGGGCGGATCGGTCCATTCAGCTATCCATGGCCCTGGGCGATCGCCGCCGGGTGGCGGAGCGCTTTTGGGGTAGTGGATAAACAAACTGTAGGCCGATTCCGCCCGGACAGACAGGGGGGCTATCTGTGCATGCCCATGTTCCCCGTTATCCACCGGGGGAGAATTCTGGATAAACGGGGATAAATCAGGATGAGGCCCTGTTGGCCTTTCAAGGGGTGGGGGGCGTGCTGGGTGTGGAAACCGCACCCCGCCGGCGCAGTTCCGTTTTCTCGCTGGCCTGTATCAGGGACAGGTCCTGCTGCGCCAGGGCGCTGCGCAGCCGCTCCATATCGCCGACATAGCGCAGTTCAACCTCTGCCCGGTCACGGCCCAGGCTCAACAGGCGCACCTGGCTGACGGTGGGAATCGCGGAAAGGCGTTTGCGCGTATCCAGCCAGTCCCGCTGTGAGGTGAAGGGGATGGAGAGGGTCAGATCGCTTTCCTGACCGGGAACCACCATGTTGGCAGCGGTCCATCGCTCTTCCAGTTGATGGACGATTTTTTCCACAGCCGCCTTCAGGGTCGGGCCGCCATGGGCGCCTGTTGGACCGCCATGGGCGCCTGTTGAGCCGCTGGCTGCGTCGGTGCTCGTGGTGATCTGCTCCTGATTGATGGTAAAGCTCTCCGGCGCGCTGCCTGTCGCCGGATAAAGGGTAACGGTTACGGTGACCCCGCTGCCGGCCGGGGCCAGGATGGCGACAGCGACATCGCCGGCCTCATAGCGGCTGGCGATTCGGGCCAGCGGGTCGGCTTCCCCGGCCACCGCCTGCTCAACGCCGATATCGGCCACGTCCTGTGCCTCGCCATAGGGAATGGCGATGGGAACCAGACCGCTTTGCAGCGGCAGGTCAGCCCAGGCCTGACGCCAGGCGGTTTCCGCCTGCCACAGCACAGGGGCGCCGCCGGTCTGGTCCACGGGGATGACCAGCACGGGCCGCGATCGCACTTCTGTATAAGGAATATTGTAGCTGCGCATGAAACGGCGCACGGCGGCGGCGTTGAAGCTCACCGCCAGCCGGCCGAGATAGCGCACGTCGGACGCCCGCTCCTCCTGCACCTGGAAGCTCTGCACCATGGCGTCCACGGCGGTGCTGTCCAGGGAGGGCAGGCGGGCGCGGGTCCCTTCCGGGGTCAGCCGGTCGAACAGGGCGTCGAAAGCCTTGCGCTGGCCCTCGCGCATGCCCTGATCGCGGGCGGCAAGGGCGGACGCGGCCGTGACATCGACGGTCACGTCGCGCACGGTGAACAGGTCATCCGCCCCCTGTCCTGCGGCCGGCCAGACCAGCGACAGGGAGAGGAGCGCGGCCGTCAGGCCTTTGCGCAAAGCGGGGGTGCAGCGGACCAGCATTGCCATGGCTTCCGATATTGCTATGTTCGGCGCCGTCTAAACGGGTTGGCGCCTGGGAAGGTTGCCTTGCTTTGTAGCCGATCCGCACGTCATTACGCCAGAAGCGAGGGCCAGGGCGATGAGCAGCTATTCCTACCGGGATGCCGGTGTCGATATCGACGCGGGCAACGCGCTGGTCGAGGCGATCAAGCCGCTGGCCAAATCCACGGCCCGCACCGGCTCTGATGCCGGGCTGGGCGGCTTTGGCGCGCTGTTCGATCTGCGCGCCGCCGGCTTCCAGGACCCGCTGCTGGTTTCCACCACTGACGGGGTGGGCACCAAGCTGAAGGTCGCCATCGACGCCCAGCATCATGATACGGTGGGCATCGATCTGGTGGCCATGTGTGTCAATGATCTCGTGGTGCAGGGTGCCGAGCCGCTGCTGTTCCTGGATTATTACGCGACCGGCAAGCTGGATGTGACGGCTGGCCGCGCTATCGTCGCCGGCATCGCTGAAGGCTGCCGCCAGGCCGGCTGCGCCCTGGTGGGGGGTGAGACGGCGGAAATGCCCGGCATGTATGCCGAGGGTGATTATGATCTGGCCGGCTTCTCCGTCGGTGCGGTTGAACGCTCCCAGGTGCTGATGGGGGATAAGGTCAAGGCGGGCGATGTGGTGCTGGGGCTGGCCTCCAGCGGCGTTCATTCCAATGGCTATTCCCTGGTGCGCAAGCTGGTCGGCGTGTCCGGCCTGACCTATGAAAGCCCCTGCCCGTGGGATGGCGCGATCAGCCTGGGTGAAGCGCTGCTGACCCCGACCCGGATTTATGTAAAGCCGCTGCTGGCGGCTGTCCGTGCTGGTCTCGTCAATGCCATGGCGCATATTACCGGCGGCGGTCTGCTGGAGAATATTCCCCGCGTGCTGCCCACCGGTACCGGTGTTGATCTGGATGCGGCGGCCTGGGATCTGCTGCCCGTCTTCTCCTGGCTGAAGCGTACCGGCAATGTGGATGCGACCGAGATGGCCCGCACGTTTAATTGCGGGATCGGCATGGTGGTGATCGTTCCCGCCGACAAGGCGGACGAGGCGATGGCCCTGCTGACGGAGAAGGGCGAGAAAGTGGCCCGCATCGGCACCGTGGTGCCGCGCGAGGGGGCCGAGCATCGCGTCGCCGTCAGCGGGCTGGAGCGCTGGTCGTGAAACTGCGCCTGGGCGTCCTGATCTCCGGCCGGGGGTCCAACCTGCAGGCCCTGATCGACGCCTGTCGCGATCCGGGCTTCCCGGCGGAGGTGGCTCTGGTCATCTCCAACAAGGCGGATGCTGCCGGTCTGGCCCGTGCCACGGCTGCCGGCATCCCCACCCTGGTGCTGAAGCCCAAGGATTATGCCGACAAGCCGGCGCATGAGGCGGCGATGACGTCGGCGCTGGAAAATGCCGGCATCGGGCTGGTCTGCCTTGCGGGCTTCATGCGCCTGCTGACGGGTGGATTCGTCACCCATTGGCATGACCGGCTGATCAATATCCACCCCTCCCTGCTGCCGGCATTTCCCGGCATCGACACCCATGCCCGCGCCATCGCGGCGGGTGTCCGCTTCCATGGCTGCACCGTGCATTATGTGCGGGAAGTGATGGATGAGGGCCCGATCATCGTGCAGGCGGCGGTGCCGGTCCTGCCGGGGGATACGCCCGACACGCTTGCCGATCGCGTGCTGGTGCAGGAACACACGGCTTATCCGCTGGCCGTCCGCCTGATCGGGGAGGGAAGGGTGCGGGTGGAGGGGATGGTCGCCCATATCGAGGGATTACGGGCACCGGCACCGGTGATCTGCCCGCCGCCAAATTCCTAAAAGGCGGTCGCGTGGCCCGTTATTTCGGTTGCTAATGCGGGCTAAATGCATCACCCCATGGCACATGATCGGGCTGTGGGGTTGGCTATGGGGCCTTTGAAGGCGGTAAAAAGCGGATTTCGCCAGTATGCCAACCTGTTTGGTCGGGCCTCGCGGTCGGAATTCTGGTGGTGGCAAGTTTTCGTAAACTTTTTTGGTATTGCTTTCTCGTTCAATGAAATTGCCGCAGGTATTTTTTCATTGATTACGCTTATGCCCAGTATTTCGATCTATTTTCGGCGATTGCAGGACGTCAATGTAAATAGGTGGTGTGGATTTTTGTACATCCCTTTCGTGGTGCTTTTCATGTTTTTCAGTTTGGAATATGCGTATGAGCCTGCGATTTGGACCCGAATAGGGCAGATCATTGCGGGGATCGGTTTGTTTGGCGCCATCATGATGATTGCCGCCTGGTTGTGCTGGCCAGGTACCAAGGGTCCAAACCGTTTCGGTGATGATCCACTGGCTCCGTGAATATAAGCTAATGGGTTCTCTCTCTCGATACTGTTGAAGTGCCGCGATGATCATCCGCCCTGCCACCCAAGATGATTCTGATTTCATCCACGCCCTGGCCCCTCGTCTGGCGGGTGTAGCCGATTTGGCCTGGCGTTCGGCGGATGAGGTGATGCGCTTTCAGCGGGCCTTCATGCATGAAACGCTGGAAATGCCGCGTGCCGGGGCGGTGACCTTCATCGCCTGTGCGGACGATGAAGAGGGGGGCGAGCGGCTAGGCTTTATCCATGCCGAACCGCAGTTGGACATCTTTACCGACCGGAACGCCGTTTATATCCCCCTGCTGGCCGTAAGTGATGCGGCGGAGGGGAAGGGCGTGGCCAAGGCCCTGATGGCGCGGGTGGAGGAATGGGCGCGTGAACAGGGATATGCCCATGTCGCGCTGGATGTTTTTGCCAGCAATGCCCGGGGCCGCGCCTTCTATGCCCGCCAGGGCTATGGGGAAGAGACGCTGCGACTGGTGAAGGATATCCGCTAGCGGGGCGTTTCGTCGCGAGGCCCCCCCATCGCGAGGCCTCCCATCGCGTGGCCCCTTGTCAAGGGACGGTTCTGCGCTTAAACGATTGGCAGAATTCTTCAGCTTCAGTTCCGGGGAGAACAACATGGCCGGCAACCACGGGCCCGCTCTGGTCAGCGACAAGATCGTGCGCGAACATGCGGAGGGCTGGCACGCCTTCACCCGCTTCACCACCATCAGCATCATTGTGGTGACGCTGATCCTGCTGATGTTCCTGCTGCACTTCTTTGTGGGCTGGGGCTATGCGGTGTTCTTCATGCTGCTGGGCTTTGTTGCCACGGCGATCCTGGCGTTGCTGGGCAAGGTCTGACCCCCTCGGTCGCCTGCATCTGATTTGCCTTGAAAAGGCCGCCGGTTCGTCGAACCAGCGGCCTTTTTGCTGTCCGGGCGACCACCAGATGGCCGTCTCCTATCCCTTAGTGCGCAACGGCAATGGTTCAAGCCCTTGAAGGGGGCACACCCGTGTGCCACGTTAAGCTCGACGCCGTCTCCGACCGTTCATTCCCGCGCCCAGTTGGGGCGGGCGGTTGGGTCCAGGCCCAGCGGGGCTGGCGGCAATACGAGACAGAAGGCAGATTGATATGCTGGACATCCCCCGTGGTGTTCTCTACCCGGTCCTTCCGCTGAGAGACATCGTCGTCTTCCCCCATATGATCGTCCCGCTGTTTGTGGGCCGTGAGAAATCGGTTCGGGCGCTGGAAGACGTCATGAAGGATGACAAGCAGATCCTGCTCGTCACCCAGAAGAACGCCTCGCAGGATGACCCGACGCCGGCTGATATTTTCAGTGTCGGCACCATCGGCACCGTGTTGCAGCTCCTGAAGCTGCCGGATGGCACGGTGAAGGTGCTGGTCGAAGGCGGCAAGCGCGCGACCATCACGAAGTTCGGCGACAATGAGGATTTTTTCCAGGCCTATGCGGAACTGATCGACGAGAAGTCCAGTGAGCCGCAGGAACTGGAGGCGCTTTCGCGCGCCGCCGTGTCGCAGTTCGAGCAATATATAAAGCTCAACAAGAAGATCCCGCCCGAGGTGCTGGTTTCGATTAACCAGATCGAGGAGCCGGGCAAGCTGGCCGATACCATCGCCAGCCATCTTCAGCTCAAGATTCCCGAAAAGCAGCAATTGCTGGAGACCCCCACCGTCGCTGAACGGCTGGAGAAGGTCTATGCCTTCATGGAAGGCGAGATCGGCGTGCTGCAGGTGGAAAAGCGCATCCGCAACCGCGTGAAGCGCCAGATGGAGAAGACCCAGCGCGAGTACTACCTGAATGAGCAGATGAAGGCCATTCAGAAGGAACTGGGCGAGGGCGAGGACGGCAAGGACGAGGTGGCGGAGATCGAGGAGAAGATCGCCAAGACCAAGTTCAGCAAGGAAGCCCGCGAAAAGGCCCAGGCCGAGGTCAAGAAGCTGCGCAGCATGAGCCCGATGAGCGCCGAGGCGACCGTCGTGCGCAACTATCTGGACTGGATGCTGTCGATTCCCTGGAAGAAGCGCAGCAAGGTCAAGAAGGACATCAAGGGGGCTGAGGCCATCCTGAATGCCGACCATCACGGTCTGGAGAAGGTCAAGGAGCGCATCCTTGAATATCTGGCCGTGCAGCAGCGCATGGATAAGGTGAAGGGCCCGATTCTCTGCCTGGTCGGCCCGCCGGGTGTGGGCAAGACCTCGCTGGGCAAGTCCATCGCCAAGGCCACCGGCCGCACGTTTGTGCGCATGTCGCTGGGCGGCGTGCGGGATGAGGCCGAGGTGCGCGGTCACCGCCGCACCTATATCGGCTCCATGCCCGGCAAGGTCATCCAGGGCATGAAGAAGGCCAAGACCTCCAACCCGCTATTCCTGCTGGACGAGATTGACAAGCTGGGTGCCGATTGGCGCGGCGACCCGTCGTCAGCCCTGCTGGAAGTGCTGGATCCGGAACAGAACGGCACCTTCGCCGATCATTATCTGGAGGTTGATTACGACCTGTCGGACGTGATGTTCGTCTGCACGGCCAACTCCCTGCGCATGCCGCAGCCGTTGCTGGACCGTATGGAGATCATCCGTCTGTCGGGCTACACCGAGGATGAGAAGGTGGAGATCGCCAAGACCCACCTGATCGGCAAGCAGGTCAAGGATCACGGCCTGAAGGATGGTGAATTCACCGTCACGGACGAGGCGCTGCGCGACCTGATCCGCTATTACACCCGCGAGGCCGGCGTGCGTTCCCTGGAACGGGAAATCGCCAACCTGGCGCGTAAGGCGATCAAGGAAATCCTGATGCAGGGCGTCGACAAGGTGAAGGTCACGCCCGACAATCTGGAAAAGTTCGCCGGTGTCCGTCGCTTCCGCTATGGCGAGGCGGAGCTGGAGGATCAGGTCGGTGCCACCACCGGCCTGGCCTGGACGGAAGTGGGCGGCGAGCTGCTGACCATCGAAGCCGTCATGCTGCGTGGCAAGGGCCGTATTCAGACCACGGGCAAGCTGGGCGACGTCATGAAGGAATCGGTGCAGGCCGCCGAATCCTATGTGAAGGCCAATGCGCTTAAGTTTGGCATCAAGCCGACCTTGTTCGAACGGCGTGACATCCATGTCCATGTCCCGGAAGGGGCGACTCCGAAGGATGGACCGTCCGCCGGTGTGGCCATGATCACCACCATCGTCTCTGTGCTGACCGGGATTCCGGTGCGCAAGGACGTGGCCATGACGGGTGAGATCACCTTGCGCGGCCGTGTTCTGCCCATTGGCGGCCTGAAGGAGAAGCTGCTGGCGGCGTTGCGGGGGGGAATCAAGCGGGTTCTGATTCCCCAGGACAATGAGAAGGACCTCGCCGAGATCCCTGATAACGTCAAAAAAGGCCTGACCATCATCCCTGTTTCAACCGTTGATGAGGTGATTGCCAACGCATTGGCCTCCGCCCCGGTTGAAATTGAGTGGACGGAGCCTGACGAAGTAGCCCAGGTGCCCGGAAAAGCTGGGGAAGAGGAGCGAGATGGCGTGATTCGCCATTGAAGTGAGCCGGGAAATCGTGTGAATTGGGTTCCCGCTGCCCCCCTTGCGTTAATCGGGCGCTGGCAGCGGTAGCCAATCCTTTGTGCCTGGACATACCGTTCGGGCACGCAATCGATACTCTCTTGATGAGGGGGGCCTTAAGTGAACAAGAACGATCTCGTTGCCGTGGTCGCCGAAGCGGCTGGTTTGTCCAAGGCGGACGCGAATAAGGCCGTGGATGCGGTCTTTGATGGGATCACCGGCGCGCTGAAGAAGGGCGACGAAGTGCGTCTGGTCGGCTTCGGCACCTTTACCGTCGCCGAGCGTGCGGCGTCTGAAGGCCGTAACCCCCGCACCGGTGAGAAGATTGCCATCGCGGCGAGCAAGCAGCCCAAGTTCAAGCCCGGCAAGGGCCTGAAGGATGAGCTGAACTGAGCTGGCGCTAGGATTCTCCCGACCGATTTCCGGTCGGGAAGTCTGACAGACAGAGCGATACAAAAACGGGCGGCCAGAAGGCTTGCCCGTTTTTCTTTTTGGGGCTGGCTTGGCGACCAGGTTCCAGAGTTCGCAGACGGCTTTGCCTGTGGCTGTAACTTTCTTGTTGACCTTGGCGCAGCCGACGCTAATGTCCCGCCAGCACCGGTTAGGGCGGTTAGCTCAGAGGTAGAGCTTCGGTTTTACACACCGCAGGTCGGGGGTTCGACTCCCTCACCGCCCACCATTCCCCTCGCGGCTGAACATCAATAAAAATGTTTTTCTCCAACGCACTACCCGGCAGGGCAGGGCGCTTTTGCTGTTTTTTCTTCCCCCGCTGGTGACCGGGCGCCGTCGCTGGCATGGGCGTCTCGCCGTTTTTCATCGGGTTGGAGATTAATTCCGGAAAAATGGGATTTCATGTTTGACAAGGGGGGTGGGGTCGCTTATACACCCGCCACCTCGCAGCGACGAGGGCCGGAAACGGCGGCGTCGCTGGGAAAGTAAGCGGGTGTAGCTCAGTTGGTTAGAGCGCCGGCCTGTCACGCCGGAGGCCGCGGGTTCAAGTCCCGTCACTCGCGCCACTTTCCAGAGGTTTGCATTTCCGGGGTTCGCCCCGTCGGGATGCGGGTGTAGCTCAGTTGGTTAGAGCGCCGGCCTGTCACGCCGGAGGCCGCGGGTTCAAGTCCCGTCACTCGCGCCACCTTCTGGTGGTTCCACTCAAGTGACTGAAGCGATATGCTTCATATACCCTGCGCGGGTGTAGCTCAGTTGGTTAGAGCGCCGGCCTGTCACGCCGGAGGCCGCGGGTTCAAGTCCCGTCACTCGCGCCATCACTTGTTGGTCCAGATTGTGCTGATACTGCAAAGGCCGCCTTCGAGCGGCCTTTTTGCTTTTCCGCATTGTTGCTGAAATTCTGTATCCTCCAGCGTCCCTGCAGGTGCAGACCAGCTTTGCCGCAATGCACTCAAGGCCCGATTAGCGCGCTTTTCCATCATGTTGCGAACGTTTCTCAGGCCAAAAATCGACGTAATTCGCTTTCCTTTGGTGCGGGCAGGGGCCTATATTCCCGTGGGCTCCGGAGACCTCTCCGGCGGTCTCTTAGTCCATGAACCGCCCGCGGTTTTGCTCTCTATCGGTCCGTTCTATCGGGTTCGATCGATGGTCATTGCAAAATTCCGGGCCGAAACGGTGTGACGATGTCCGATCCGTTGTCCAATCCGCTGTTGGTCCAGTACCTGCCGATCCTGGTGTTCCTCGTGATCGCCACGGTGATCGCAGGCGCCATGGTGGTCGCCTCGCTTGTTGTTGCCCGCCAGAAGCCGGATAGCGAAAAGCTGTCGGCCTATGAATGCGGCTTCGAGCCGTTTGACGACGCGCGCAGCAAGTTCGACGTGCGATTCTATCTGGTCGCCATCCTTTTCATCATCTTCGATCTGGAAGTCGCCTTCCTGTTCCCCTGGGCGATATCGCTGGGGCAGATCGGTATGTTTGGCTTCTGGTCGATGATGATCTTCCTGGGCATCCTGACCATCGGCTTCATTTATGAATGGAAGAAGGGCGCGCTGGAGTGGGAGTGATCCCGTCCGTGCAGCCTGGGAGCAACAGCGCCATGAACAACAATCTCGTCACCGGCAATGCCGACAGCATCGTGACCAATACCAGTGCTCTGCCGCCGGGTCCGGCGCAGGACGCCTATCTGAAGGCGGTCACGACGGAGATCGAGGATAAGGGTTTCATCGTCGCCAAGATGGATGATCTCCTGACCTGGGCCCGCACCGGTTCGCTCTGGCCGATGACTTTCGGTCTGGCCTGCTGCGCGGTGGAGATGATCCACGCTTACATGGCGCGCTATGACCTGGATCGGTTCGGTGTGATCCCGCGTCCCAGCCCGCGTCAGTCCGACGTGATGATCGTGGCCGGCACGCTCTGCAACAAGATGGCCCCGGCGCTCCGTAAGGTCTATGACCAGATGGCGGAGCCGCGCTGGGTGATCTCCATGGGTAGCTGCGCCAATGGCGGTGGCTACTACCACTATTCTTATTCCGTCGTGCGCGGCTGCGATCGCATCGTGCCGGTGGATATCTATGTTCCCGGCTGCCCGCCGACGGCCGAGGCGCTGGTCTATGGCATTCTGCAATTGCAGAAGAAGATCAAAGGCGGCAATCGCCTGATCCGCGCCTGAGTTTGGCTAAAGACGGTTTGTAGGACGCTTGGCTATGAGCGATGAGGCCCTGAAGGAACTCGGTGATTACATCAGTGGCGCCCTTGGCGACGCGGTGGTGAAGGCCGAGGTGGCGCATGGTGAGTTGATGGTCACGCTGACGCGCGAAGGCGCGTTGCGCGGCATCCAGTTCCTGCGCGACGACTCGACGACCCACTGCGAGATGTTGGCCGACATCGCCGGTGTGGACTATCCCAGCCGCCCGAAGCGGTTCGAGGTCGTCTACAACCTGCTGAGCGTCAAACATAATCACCGCATCCGGGTGAAGGTGACGACGGACGAGGACACGCCTGTGCCCTCCATCGTCTCGCTTTATCCGGTGGCTGGCTGGTTTGAGCGCGAGGCCTGGGATCTGTACGGCATTTTCTTCGCCGACAATCCCGACCTGCGCCGCATCCTGACCGATTACGGCTTCGAAGGGCATCCGCTGCGCAAGGATTTCCCGCTGACCGGTTATGTCGAGCTGCGGTACGACGAAGAGCAGAAGCGCGTCGTCTACGAGCCGGTGACCCTGACGCAGGATTTCCGCAGCTTCGATTTCCTCTCTCCCTGGGAAGGCATGACCGACGTGCAGTTGCCGGGTGATGAGAAGGCCGTCATTCCGCTGGGCGCGCCTGCGTCCGCGGCCAAGCGTTAAGGGGGCCATATCCATGGCAACGACCAACCTCGCGACCCAGCCGGGCACCGGTCTCAACATCCCCGGCCAGCCGGGTGAAGTGCAGATCAAGCCCTTCACCATGAATTTCGGCCCCCAGCATCCGGCTGCGCACGGTGTGTTGCGCCTGGTGATGGAGATGGATGGTGAAGTGGTGGAGCGTGCCGATCCGCATATCGGCCTGCTGCATCGTGGCACCGAAAAGCTGATCGAATACAAGACCTACACCCAGGCCACCCCCTATTTCGACCGGCTGGACTATGTGTCGCCGATGTCGATGGAACATAGCTGGGTGCTGGCGGTGGAGAAGCTGCTGGGCATCACGCCGCCCAAGCGGGGCCAGTATATCCGCGTGCTCTATGCCGAGCTGACGCGCGTTCTGAACCATCTGCTGAACCTGACGACCTTCGCGCTGGACGTGGGCGCCATCACGCCGGCGCTCTGGGGCTTCGAGGAGCGCGAGAAGCTGATGGAATTCTACGAGCGCGTTTCCGGCGCCCGTATGCATGCCAATTACTTCCGTCCCGGCGGTGTCAATCTGGACCTGCCGGCCGGTCTGGCCGACGATATTTTTGAATATACTGAGCGCTTCCCCAAGTTCCTGTCGGATTTGGAAGGGCTTCTCAGCGAGAACCGCGTCTTCAAGCAGCGTACCGTCGATATCGGCGTTGTCAGCGCTGCCGATGCGCTGGCCTGGGGTTTCACCGGCCCGATGCTGCGCGGCTCCAACGTGGCGTGGGATCTGCGCAAAGCGCAGCCCTATGACAGCTACGAAGAGTTCGATTTCGATATTCCGGTCGGCCTGACCGGTGACTGCTATGCCCGCTATCTGGTGCGGATGGAGGAGATGAAGCAATCCATCTCCATCATGCGCCAGGCGCTGGACAAGCTGTCCAAGACGCCGGGCCCGGTGAAGGTGAATGACCGCAAGGTGACGCCGCCGTCGCGTGGCGAAATGAAGCGGTCGATGGAATCGCTGATCCATCATTTCAAGCTGTATACCGAAGGCTACCACGTGCCGGCCGGTGAGACCTATACGGCGACGGAATCGCCGAAGGGTGAACTGGGTGTCTATCTGGTGTCCGACGGCACCAACCGCCCGTATCGCTGCAAGATCCGCCCGACCGGTTTCTCGCATCTGCAGGCGATGGATTTCATGTCCAAGGGTCACATGCTCGCCGACGCCGTCGCGATCATCGGCTCCATGGACATCGTGTTCGGAGAGATTGACCGATGAGTGCCGCCCATTCCCATGGTCCCGCCGTGGCGGAGCCGACCAGCTTCGAATTCTCCGCGGAGAATCTGGAGCATGCCAAGCGCATCATCGCCAAATATCCCGAAGGCCGACAACAGAGCGCGGTGATGCCGCTGCTTGACCTGGCCCAGCGCCAGTGCGGTGGCTGGCTGCCGAAGGTCGCCATCGATTATGTGGCCCATTATCTGGACATGGCCCCGATCCGGGCGCTGGAAGTGGCCAGCTTCTACACGATGTATAATCTGAAGCCCGTTGGTAAGCATTTCGTCCAGGTCTGCACCACCACCCCGTGCTGGCTGCGCGGGTCGGATGATGTGCTGCATGCCTGCGAGAAGAAGCTGGGCATCAAGGCCGGTCAGACGACGCCGGACGGCCAGTTCACGGTGATCGAGGTGGAATGCCTGGGGGCCTGTGTGAATGCGCCGATGATGCAGATCGGCGACGATTTCTATGAAGACCTGACGGCAGAGACGACGGAGAAGGTTCTCGACGCGCTGGCGCGTGGCGAGAAGCCGACGGTCGGGCCGCAGAATGGCCGCATCCGGGCCTGCCCGTCGGGCGGGCCCACCACGCTCACCCAGTCGGCTTTGGCCGCTGGCGTCAAGCCGCAGAACTGAGGGGAGGGGAGAGATCATGCTTCGCGATGAAGACCGCATCTTCACCAACCTCTATGGCTTTGAAAGCCCGTTCCTAGACGGCGCCAAGACGCGCGGTGACTGGTCGGGTACCAAGGAGATCCTGGATCTCGGCCGTGACAAGATCATTGAGCTGGTGAAGGAATCCGGCCTGCGCGGCCGCGGTGGCGCCGGCTTCTCCACTGGCATGAAGTGGTCCTTCATGCCCAAGACCAGCAATGGTCCGGTATATCTGGTGGTGAATGCCGACGAAGGTGAGCCCGGTACCTGTAAGGACCGGGAAATCATGCGTCACGATCCGCACAAGCTGATCGAAGGCTGCCTGATCGCCGGTTTCGCCATCGGCGCCACCGCGACTTATATCTATATCCGTGGTGAGTTCTATTACGAGGCCGCCAACGTTCAGCGCGCCATCGACGAAGCCTATGCTTCGGGCCTGATCGGCAAGAACGCCTGCGGTTCCGGCTATGATCATGACGTCTATCTGCATCTGGGCGCCGGCGCCTATATTTGCGGTGAAGAGACGGCCCTGATCGAGAGCATCGAGGGCAAGAAGGGCCAGCCGCGTAACAAGCCGCCCTTCCCGGCTATGGCCGGCCTCTATTCCCGCCCGACAACGGTGAACAACGTCGAATCCATCGCCGTGGTTCCCACCATTCTGCGTCGTGGCGCTTCTTGGTTTGCCGGTCTGGGTCGGCCCAAGAACAGCGGGACGAAGCTGTTCTGCATCTCTGGTCACGTCAATCAGCCGGCAACCGTCGAAGAAGAGATGGGCATCCCGCTGAAGGAACTGATCGAGAAGCATTGCGGTGGCGTGCGGGGTGGCTGGGACAATCTGCTGGCCATCATCCCCGGCGGTTCTTCTGTGCCGCTGCTGCCCAAGGAAATCTGCGACACGGTGCTGATGGATTTCGACAGCCTGCGTGAGGTCCGTTCGGGTCTCGGCACGGCGGCCGTCATCGTCATGGACAAGTCGACTGACATTGTGCGTGCCATCGCCCGCCTGTCGAAATTCTACATGCATGAAAGCTGCGGCCAGTGCACGCCGTGCCGTGAAGGCACGGGCTGGATGTGGCGCGTGATGGAACGTCTGGTGAAGGGCAATGCCCGTGTCGAGGAAATCGACATGCTGCTGGACGTGACCAAGCAGGTGGAAGGCCACACGATCTGCGCGCTGGGCGATGCCGCGGCGTGGCCGATCCAGGGGTTGATGCGTCATTTCCGCCCCGAGGTGGAACGCCGCATTCTTGAATATCGCACGCATGCCGAACGCGGCGTGCGCGTGGCCGCAGAGTAACGGGGGCCTCGAGAGGATACCATGCCCAAGCTTACAATCGACGGTATCGAGGTCGAAGTCGCCCCCGGCACCTCCGTGCTTCAGGCGTGCGAGCAGCTCGGCATCGAGGTGCCGCGCTTCTGCTACCATGAGCGCCTGTCTGTTCCCGCCAACTGCCGCATGTGCCTCGTCGAGGTGGAGCGCAGCCCGAAGCCGGTGGCGTCCTGCGCCATGCCAGCGGGCGAGGGGATGGTCGTCAAGACCAATACCGATACTGTCCATAAGGCCCGCAAGGGCGTGATGGAATTCCTGCTGATCAACCACCCGCTGGATTGCCCGATCTGCGACCAGGGCGGTGAGTGTGATCTTCAGGACCAGGCTGTCTCCTATGGCTATGACCGTGGCCGGTATGAGGAGAACAAGCGGGCGGTGACGGACAAATATATGGGGCCGCTGATCCGGACCTATATGACCCGCTGCATCCAGTGCACCCGCTGCATCCGCTTCGTGGATGAGATTGCCGGCGTGCCGGCCCTGGGCGGCTTGGCCCGTGGCGAGCATCTGGAAATCACCCCGGCCCTGGAAGCCGGCGTGAATTCCGAATTGTCGGGCAATCTGGTTGATGTATGCCCTGTCGGCGCGCTGACCTCCAAGCCCTACGCCTACAATGCGCGCCCCTGGGAGTTGCGCAAGACCGAGAGCATTGATGTGATGGATGCCGTTGGCTCCAACATTCGCGTCGATGCCCGTGGTGGCGAAGTGCTGCGTGTTCTGCCGCGCCTGCACGAGGATGTGAACGAGGAATGGATCAGCGACAAGACGCGCTATGCCATCGACGGCTTGAAGCGTCAGCGCCTGGACCGTCCCTATGTGCGTGGCGCCGATGGCAAGCTGAAGCCGGCCACCTGGGCTGAGGCGTTTGCCGCCATCAAGACCCGTCTGGCCAATGTGCCGGGGAATAAGATTGCCGGGATCACCGGTGATCTGGTCGATGTCGAAAGCGTCGTGGCACTGAAGGATCTGCTGACCGGGTTGGGTTCGGCGAACATGGATTGCCGCCAGGATGGCGCGCAGTTCGATACCAGCAACCGCGCCGGTTACATTTTCAATAGCGGCATTGCCGGGATTGAGAATGCCGATGTCGTGCTGCTGATCGGCACCAACCCGCGTTGGGAAGCCCCGCTGGTCAATGCCCGCATCCGCAAGACCTACCTGACCGGCAAGCTGAAGAAGGTTGCCGTCGTCGGCCAGAATTTCGACCTGACCTACCCGACGCAATTCCTGGGCAATAGCGGTTCGGTTCTGTCGGCCCTGGCCGATGGTTCCCACCCCTTTGTGGAAACGCTGAAGGCCGCCAAGAACCCGCTGATCATCCTGGGTGCCGGGGCGCTGCGCCGTGGCGATGGGTTGGCCGTTCAGGCAGCCGCCCGTGCCATTGCCGAGACTGTTGGGGCCGTGCGCGAGGACTGGAACGGTTTCAACGTGCTGCATCTGGCCGCTGGCCGTGTGGGTGCGCTGGATGCCGGCTTCCTGCCGGGTCCCGGTGGTCGCGATCTGGCCGGTATCCTGGCCGGTGCGCAGTCCGGTGAGATCGAGGCGGTCTATCTGCTGGGTGCTGACGAGATCGACGGTGCCAAGCTGGGCAAGGCCTTCGTGATCTATCAGGGCCACCATGGTGACCGTGGCGCGCATCGCGCCGATGTGATCCTGCCGGGTGCCGCCTACACGGAAAAGAACGCCACCTACGTCAATACCGAAGGCCGTGTGCAGCATGCCCGCTTCGCCACCTTCCCGCTGGGTGAGGCGCGCGAGGATTGGAAGATCCTGCGCGCGCTGTCCGGGGAACTGGGCCAGGCCCTGGGCTATGACACGCTGGGCCAGTTGCGTCAGCGCATGGCACAGGCGAACCCGGTCTTTGCGACGCTGGACCGTCTGGTTCCGGCCGTGTGGGGGCCGTTCGGTCAGGCTGGTACCGTTGCCGATGCGCATTTCGCCTCGCCGATCGAAAATTTCTACATGACCGATCCGATCAGCCGCGCGTCGCAGACGATGGCGCAATGTACGGAAGCCTTCCTGAAGCCGGCTCTGCCGGCCGCCGCTGCGGAGTAAGCGACGATGTTCGAGACTTTGGCCCAACTGTGGGATCAGTTGCCGCTGATTATCCGGATCGTCGCATCGATCCTGGTTATCGCCGTGCCGCTGCTGATCGGCATGGCCATGCTGACCTATTTCGAGCGCAAGGTGATGGCGGCGATGCAGCTTCGCCAGGGACCGGCCATGGTCGGTCCCTTCGGTCTGCTGCAGCCGTTTGCTGACGGTTTGAAGCTGCTTGGCAAGGAAACGGTCATTCCGGCCGGTGCCAACCGGGTGGTCTTCGTCGCGGCGCCGATGCTCACCTTCCTTCTGGCGCTGGTCGCCTGGGCGGTGATCCCGTTCGGGGCCGGTCTGGTGCTGGCGGATATCAATGTCGGCGTCCTCTACCTCTTCGCCATCAGTTCGCTGGGTGTCTATGGCATCATCATGGCGGGCTGGGCGTCGAACTCGAAATACGCCTTCCTGGGTGGTTTGCGTGCCGCGGCGCAGATGGTGTCCTATGAGGTCTCCATCGGCCTTGTGATCATCACCGTGCTGCTCTGCGTCGGATCGTTGAACCTGTCGAAGATTGTGGAAGCGCAGAAGACCGTCTGGTTCTTCATCCCGCTGTTCCCGATGTTCATCATCTTCTTCATCTCGGCGCTGGCGGAGACCAACCGTGCGCCGTTCGACTTGCCGGAAGGTGAGTCCGAACTGTCCGGCGGCTTCAACGTTGAATATTCGTCGATGACCTTCGCCCTGTTCTTCCTGGGCGAATATATCAACATGATCCTGATGAGCGCGATGACCAGCGTGCTGTTCCTCGGTGGCTGGCTGCCGCCGCTGGATATTGCGCCGCTCAACTGGATCCCCGGGCCGCTCTGGTTCATCTTCAAAATCTGCTTCTGCCTGTTCTGCTTCATCTGGGTGCGTGCGACGCTGCCGCGTTACCGTTATGACCAGCTGATGCGCCTGGGCTGGAAGGTGTTCCTGCCGTTCTCGTTGATCTGGGTCGTCCTGACCGCCGGTGTGCTCGTCTATTTCGATCTGCTGCCGAACTGATTTTTTGGGGAAGCGGGTGGGGGAATGCCCCACCCGGTGATGGAGGTGACCGATGGCCCTGCTCGACCGTACCGCGCGCGGCCTGTTCCTGGTGGAGCTTGTGAAGGGCATGGCGCTGACGTTCAGCTACATGTTCCGCCCACGTGCGACCATCAACTATCCGTATGAGCGCGGGCCGATCAGCCCGCGCTTCCGCGGTGAACATGCGCTGCGCCGTTATCCCAACGGCGAAGAACGCTGCATTGCCTGCAAGCTGTGCGAAGCGATCTGCCCGGCCCTGGCCATCACCATCGAGGCCGAACCGCGTGAGGATGGCAGCCGCCGGACCACGCGGTACGACATCGACATGACGAAGTGCATCTATTGCGGTCTGTGCCAGGAGGCCTGCCCGGTCGATGCCATCGTCGAGGGGCCGAACCTGGAATTCGCGACGGAAACCCGCGAGGAGCTGTTCTATAACAAGGACAAGCTGCTGGCGAACGGGGACCGCTGGGAAGCCCAGATCGCGGCCAACCTTGCGGCAGATGCGCCGTACCGATAAAAACCGTTGGCGTTCCGGCGATCCCGCCGGACCGTCCGCCTGCCCTTCGCCCGGAGTATCCTCCGTGACCTGTTTCAGCAATCGACCCGCGCCGGAGGCGGCGTAACCATGGTGAATATCGCATTCTTCGTGTTCGCCGCGATCCTGCTGGCTTCGGCCGTGCGGGTCATCACCGCCAAGAACCCCGTTCACTCGGTGTTGTTCCTGATCCTGGCCTTTTTCAGTGCTGCGGCTCTGTTCGTCCTGATCGGGGCTGAATTCGTGGCGATGATCCTGGTCATCGTCTATGTCGGCGCGGTCGCGGTGCTGTTCCTCTTCGTCGTGATGATGCTCGACATCAACTTCCAGGAATTGCGGCAGGGTTTCCTGCGCTATCTCCCGGTTGGTCTGGTGGTGGGTGCCATCCTGATCGTCGAGCTGGGCTTCCTGGCCGCTACGCAACTGGTGGGCCCGATTGAGGCTGCCGGTTCCGCCAGCGCCATCCCGCCGGCGTCGGAACTCACCAATACCCAGGCCATCGGCCATATCCTCTACACCGATTACGTTTACGCCTTCCAGGCTTCCGGCCTGATCCTGCTGGTCGCGATGATCGGCGCCATCGTGCTGACCCTGCGGTCGCGCAAGGGTGTCCGCCGCCAGCAGATCGGCCAGCAGCTTGACCGCAAGCGCGACGAAGTTGTCGCTCTGCGTAAGGTTCCGACGCGGGGGGGCGTCTGATCATGTTGGAAGTCGGACTTTCGCATTACCTGATCCTGTCGGCGGTGCTGTTCACCATCGGCGTGTTCGGCATCTTCCTGAACCGGAAGAACGTCATCATCATCCTGATGTCGGTCGAGATGATCCTCTTGGCCGTCAACATCAATCTGGTGGCCTTCTCGGTCTATCTCAATGACCTGGTCGGGCAGATTTTCACCATGTTCATCCTGACCGTGGCCGCCGCGGAGGCGGCGATCGGTCTGGCGATCCTGGTGGTCTATTTCCGCAACCGCGGCACGATCGCGGTTGAAGACATCAACATGATGAAGGGTTGAGGCGGGCATCATGGAAATCGCTGCCATCTTCCTGCCCCTGTTGGGCTCCTTCATCGCCGGGTTCTTCGGGCGCCTGATCGGCGACCGGGGGGCCCAGATCGTCACTTGTCTCGGTGTCCTGACCGCCGCTGTGCTGTCGGTTCTGCTGTTCATTGAGGTCGGCTTCGGCGGCCCCGAGGCCGCGCGGACCATCAATCTTTTCACCTGGATCGATAGCGGCACCTTCGAAGTGTCGTGGTCGCTGCGGATCGACACGCTCACCGCCGTCATGCTGGTGGTGGTGAATGGTGTCTCCTCGATGGTGCATGTCTACTCGGTTGGCTATATGAGCCATGATCCGAGCCGGGCACGCTTCATGTCGTACCTCTCGCTCTTCACCTTCATGATGCTCATGCTGGTGACGGCGGATAACCTGCTGCAGATGTTCTTCGGCTGGGAAGGTGTGGGCGTTGCCTCCTACCTGCTGATCAATTTCTGGTACGAGAAGAAGAGTGCCAACGACGCTTCCATGAAGGCGTTCCTGGTCAACCGCGTCGGCGATTTCGGCTTCGCGCTGGGTATCATGGCGATCTTCGTCATCTTCGGCACGGTGCAGTTCGACGCGATCTTCGATCAGGCCGCTTCCAAGGCCGATGCCACCTTCCACTTCCTGGGCTTCCAGGTCCATGCACTGACCTGCGCCTGCCTGCTGCTGTTCATCGGCGCCATGGGCAAGTCGGCCCAGTTGGGCCTGCACACCTGGCTGCCGGACGCCATGGAAGGCCCGACCCCGGTGTCGGCGCTGATCCATGCGGCCACCATGGTGACCGCCGGCGTGTTCATGCTGTCCCGCATGAGCCCGGTGTTCGAATATGCTCCGGTCGCCTTGGAAGTGGTAACGGTGCTGGGTGCGCTGACGGCTTTCGTTGCGGCGACCATTGGCCTGACCCAGTTCGACATCAAGCGCGTCATCGCCTATTCGACGATGAGCCAGCTTGGCTACATGTTCTTCGCCATCGGTGTCGGTGCCTACCCGGCGGCCGTGTTCCACCTGATGACCCACGCCTTCTTCAAGGCGCTGCTGTTCCTCGGCGCCGGCTCGGTGATCCATGCCATGTCCGATGAACAGGACATGCGCAACATGGGCGGCATCTGGAAGCAGATCCCCGTCACCTACGCGATGATGTGGATTGGTAATCTGGCACTGGCCGGTATCCCGATCTTCGCCGGCTTCTATTCCAAGGACATGATCCTGGAAGTGGCCTTCGCCAAGCATACCGGCATCGGTACCTTCGCCTTCTGGATGGGTATCGCCGCTGCCTTCATGACCGCCTTCTATAGCTGGCGTCTGCTGATCATGACCTTCCACGGCAAGCCGCGCGCTTCTGAGAAGGTGATGGCGCATGTGCATGAAAGCCCGATGGTCATGCTGCTGCCGCTGTTCGTGCTGGCCGTGGGTGCGGTGCTGGCCGGTATCGTGGCCAAGGATTGGTTCGTCGGCCATTCGATGAACGAGTTCTGGTCCGGCAGCGTCTTCATGCTGTCCGGTGAGCATGGCACGATTATCGAGGCGGCCCATCATGTGCCGGGCTGGGTGCCCTATGCCCCGCTGGTGGCGGGTCTGGCGGGTATCGCGCTGGCCTATGTGTTCTACATGTTTGTGCCGAGCCTGCCGGGCGCCTTTGTTGGCACCTTCAAAGCGATCCACGCTTTCGTGTTCCGTAAGTACATGTTCGATGAGCTGTACAATGCCCTGTTCGTCCGTCCGGCCATAAAGCTTGGCTTCGGTCTGTGGAAGGTGGGCGACGTGGCGATCATCGACGGTCTGGGCCCCGATGGGGCGGCCAAGGTGACCCGTGGCCTGTCGGCCATCACCAGCCGCGTCCAGTCGGGTTACGTGTACCACTATGCTTTTGTGATGGTGATCGGCGTGGTCGCGTTGGCCGGCTGGTTCTTCCTGGCGCGCTGAGGTAGGGAGTCTTTCGAAATGGCCGATGTGCCGATCCTTTCGCTGACGACGTTCCTGCCCCTTGTCGGCGCGCTGTTCATCTTCCTCATCCGTGGGGAAGAGCAGAATGTCGCGCGCAACGCCAAGAGTGTGGCGCTGTGGACGTCGATCATCACCTTTATCGTTTCGCTGTTCATCCTGACCGGTTTTGACCCGTCCAACCCCGGCTTCCAGATGGTGGAGGAGGTGGCTTGGCTGCCGGCCTTCAACATCGCCTATATCAAGGGCGTGGATGGTGTTTCGGTCTGGTTCGTCCTGGCCTCTACCCTGCTGACGCCGATCTGCGTCATGGCCTCCTGGGATGCGGTTGAAAAGCGCGTCAAGGAATTCATGATCGCGCTGCTGGTCCTGGAGACCATGCTGATCGGCATGTTCACCGCGCTGGACTTCGTGTTGTTCTACTTCTTCTTCGAAGGGGTGCTGCTGCCGATGTTCCTGCTGATCGGTGTCTGGGGCGGCCCCAACCGTGTCTATGCCTCCTACAAGTTCTTCATCTACACCTTCGTGGGTTCGGTGCTGATGCTGCTGGCCATCCTGGCCATGTATCTGACGGCCGGGACCATGGATATGCGGGTGCTGGTGGACTTCAATTTCCCCGGCAACATGCAGATCTGGCTGTGGCTCGCCTTCTTCATCGCCTTCGCGGTGAAGACGCCGATCTGGCCGGCCCATACCTGGCTGCCGTTCGCCCACGTGGAAGCGCCGACCGCTGGTTCGGTCATGCTGGCCGGCGTGATGCTGAAGATGGGTGGTTATGGCTTGATCCGCGCCAATATCCAGATGCTGCCGGAAGCCAGCTTCTACTTCCAGGATCTGGTGTTCGTGATGTCGATCGGCGCCATCATCTACACCTCCCTGGTGGCGTTGGCGCAGACCGACATGAAGAAGATGATCGCCTACAGCTCCGTGGCCCATATGGGTTACGTGTCCATGGGCATCTTCACCATGAACCAGCAGGGTCTGGACGGGGCAATGTTCCAGATGCTCAGCCACACTTTCGTGTCGGCCGCGCTCTTCCTGTGCATCGGCGTTGCGTATAACCGTCTGCATACCCGCGAGATGGCTGCTTATGGCGGCATGGCCAAGAACATGCCGCGCTATGCGGTGGTGTTCGCCATCTTCATGTTCGCCTCTGTCGGCCTGCCGGGCACTTCCGGTTTCGTCGGTGAATTCCTGACCATGCTGGGGGCCTTCCAGGCTAATACCTGGGTCGGTCTGTTCGCTGCCACCGGTCTGGTCCTGGGTGCCGCCTATATGCTGCTGCTGTTCCGCAAGCTGTTCTTCGGCAAGCTGGACAAGCCGGAAGTGAAGGCGATGCAGGATCTGAACTGGCGTGAAGTAACCCTGTTCGCCCCGCTGGTCGCCATTGTGATCATCATGGGCGTCTATCCGGCCAGCTTCCAGAATGTCTATAACCCGACGCTGGAGAAGATCCTGGCGGATCATCAGGCTTCCCTGCAGGCGGCCGGGCTGATTGAAGCCCAGCCGACCCAGACTGCCCACGTTACCCAAGAGACCGTACCGGCCGCCCATGTCGGGCAGCCGGTGGCCGATCAGGCGAGCGAGAACTGAGCCATGGCAACCTTTCCCGATCTGATCCCTGCTTTGCCGGAGATCTTCCTGGCCGTTGCCGCCATGGCGCTGTTGTTGGTCGGCGTCTTCCGGGGTGAAGGCTCCCTTCGTCTGGTTTCCTGGCTGGCGGTGGCGGTGCTGATCTGCACCGGCTATCTGGCGGTTACGGGTCCAGGGGTGGCGGAACGGTCCGTCACTTTCAACGGCCTGTTTGTCACCGACCCGTTCGCGGTTTTCGCCAAGCTGCTGATCCTCACGGCCTCTGGCCTGTCGATTATCCTGTCGATCAATTATCTGGAGAAGGAGCGGGTTGCCCGCTTCGAATATCCGGTGCTGGTCGTTCTGGCCACGCTTGGCATGATGGGGATGGTTTCGGCCAATAACCTGATTGCCCTGTATGTCGGGCTGGAATTGCAGTCGCTGGCGCTTTACGTGCTGGCTGCATTCAAGCGTGATGCCGCAAAGTCGTCCGAAGCCGGTCTGAAGTACTTCGTCCTCGGCGCCCTGTCTTCCGGTCTGCTGCTGTACGGCTCCAGCCTCGTCTATGGCTTCGCCGGGACGATCAGCTTTGACCGTCTGGCCGAAGTGCTGGCCAATGGCCCGTCGCTGGGCGTGGTCGTCGGTATGGTGTTCGTCGCTGCTGGTTTGGCCTTCAAGATTTCTGCCGTTCCGTTCCATATGTGGACGCCGGACGTTTATGAAGGTGCGCCGACCTCTGTCACCTCCTTCTTTGCGGTGGCGCCGAAGGTGGCGGCCATGACCCTGTTCATCCGGGTTCTGGTCGGTCCGTTCGGGGACATGCTGGCCCAGTGGCAGCAGGTCATCTGGTTCTGCGCGGCGGCCTCCATGGTCGTGGGTGCTCTTGGCGCCATCCAGCAGAAGAACATCAAGCGTCTGATGGCCTACAGCTCCATCGGCCATATTGGTTATGCGCTGGTCGGTCTGTCGGCCGGCAGCCAGGAAGGTGTGCGCGGCGTGCTGATCTATCTGGCGATCTATCTCGCCATGAATGTCGGTGTGTTCGCCATCATCCTGTCGATGCGTCAGAATGGCCGCGCGGTGGAAGAGGTTGCGGATCTGGCAGGCTTGTCCAAGACCCACCCGATGATGGCCTTCGCCATGGCCATCTTCATGTGGTCGCTGGCGGGTGTGCCGCCGGCGGCGGGCTTCTGGGGCAAGTGGGCGGTGTTCCTGCCGGCCATCCAGTCCGAGCTGTATATCCTGGCCATCATCGGCGTCATCGCCTCGGGCATCAGCTGCTACTATTACCTGCGCGTCATCAAGGTCATGTATTTTGATGATGTGACGGAGACGCTCGACCGTCCGGCTCCGGTGACGGGTGTGGTGGTTGCGGCCGCGGCTTTGTTCGTCTTCCCGGTCTATATTTTCTTCCTGTCGCCGATCACCAGTGGTGCGGCGGCGGCGGCGGCCTCTCTGTTCAGCCTTCGCTGAGCGGTTCATGGCCGCGGCACAGGAACATGGTGAAGCAACGCGGGCAGCTCTGCTGCCCGCGTTCTTCTATTTGGTAGAGCTTGAAAGCTGCGGCAGCACCAATGATGAGGCCAAGGAATTGGCCCGCCAGGGCGCGCCGGAAGGAACATTGGTTCGGGCCGACCGGCAGACAGCCGGGCGGGGCCGCCGGGGGCGGGAATGGTCCAGCCCGGAAGGTAACCTCGCCTGTTCCCTGGTGCTGCGGCCCGGCCTGCCACCGGCTCAGGCGGCGCTCGTTTCCTTCGTCGCGGCGCTGGCTGTGGCGGAGGCCGTTGCGGAGCTGATCCCTGGTCGTCCGACCCTGAAATGGCCCAACGATGTTCTGGTCGGTGGGGCCAAAATATCAGGCATCCTGCTGGAGTCCGAACCTGGGCCCGGCGGGGCGGTGGACTGGCTGGTGTTGGGCACCGGCATCAATGTTGCCTCATTTCCCGTTGAGGCTTCCTATCCCGCAACGTCCCTGCGGACAGCGGGGGCGACCCCAGATGTTGATGCCCGACTTGTCATGGCATCCTATGCACGCCATTTCCATATCTGGTACCGGCGGTGGCTGGAGCAGGGGTTCGCGCCCATCCGTGCCGCGTGGTTGAATGCGGCGCAGGGCGTGGGCGGGCCGGTAACGGTGCGATTGGCAACAGAAACCTTCACCGGCACCCTGGTTGATCTGGATATGGACGGGGGGCTGCTGGTGGATTGCAGCGGCGTTGTCCGGCGGGTTACCGCTGGTGATATTTTTTTCGGTGTTGAGGGGTAGGGGCCGATGCTGTTGGCCATTGATGCCGGCAATACCAATGTCGTGTTCGCCGTGTTCGATGGGGCGGAGAAGCGGGCCCATTGGCGCATCTCCACCGACAGCCGCCGCACCGCCGATGAATATGCCGTCTGGCTGATCAGCCTGATGGGGATGAAGGGGCTTTCCCCGGCCGATATCACCGATGCCATCCTGTCCTCGGTGGTGCCTTCCCAGACTTACGCTTTGACTAAACTGGCGGAAGAACATTTCGGCTGCGAACCGATGCGTGTGGGTGCGCCGGATGTCGATCTGGGCATCCGGATCAAGCTGGATAACCCGCGTGAGGCCGGTGCAGACCGGGTGGTCAACGCGGTTTCCGCCGTTGCCGCTTATCCCACGCCATTGATCGTGATTGATATCGGCACTGGCACCACGTTTGACGTGGTCGATGCCGCGGGCGATTTTCTGGGTGGCGTTATCGCCCCCGGTCCCGCCCTGTCCCTGGACGCCTTGCACAAGGTGGCCGCCCAATTGCCCAAGGTTGATATTGTGCGCCCCGCTACGGCGATCGGCCGGGGGACGGTGGGCGCCATGCAGTCGGGTATGTTCTGGGGCTATACCGGTCTGATCGAAGGTATTTTGAAACGGATCATCGCTGAATTGTCACCCGATGGGCTGACCCCCGTGACAGTGATCGGCACGGGCGGCCTTGTGCGCCTGTTCGCCGAGGGCAGCGACCTGATCCACCATATTGATGGAGACCTGACGTTGCGGGGTCTCCGGTTAATCCATGAACGCAACAGCCCCCGACTGAAAACAGGATCGTATGATAGACAAGAAGCATCTGACGGATAAGGATTTCGATCCCGCTGCCCTGCATTTCGTGCCCCTGGGCGGGTCTGGCGAAATCGGGATGAATCTGAACCTGTACCAGCATGCCGGCAAATGGCTGATGGTGGATCTTGGCGTCAGTTTCGGTGACGAAACGACCCCCGGCGTGGAAATCATCCTGCCGGATACCGGCTTTATTGAAGAGCGGTTATCCAATCTGGTGGGCATCCTGGTCACCCATGCCCATGAGGACCATATCGGTGCCATCCCCTATCTGTGGGAGGATTTGCGCGTTCCGGTCTGGTGTACGCCGTTTGCGGCCAGTTTCCTGAAGGCCAAACTGGTCGAAAAGGGCCTGCAAAACAAAGTGCCGGTCCATATCATCCCGCTGGGCGGGCGGACGAATATCGGTCCTTTCGATATCGAACTGATCAGCCTGACCCATTCCATCCCGGAGCCGAATGGCGTCGTGATCCGCACGGGCGCCGGCACCGTCCTGCATACCGGGGACTGGAAGCTGGACCCCGATCCCGTGGTCGGCATGCTGACCAATGAGGAAGCGTTGCAGCGCCTGGGCCGGGAAGGCGTATCGGCGATGGTCTGCGACAGTACCAATGCCCTGGTGCCCGGTCGGTCGGGATCAGAGGCAGAGGTGCGGGATAGTCTGGTCGAGTTGTTCGGCCAGTATCATGACACCCGGATTGCCGTGACCTGCTTTGCCAGCAATGTGGCGCGGCTGCATTCCATCGCCCAGGCGGCCCATGCCCATGACCGGCAGGTGGCATTGGTGGGCCGGTCGCTATGGCGCATCAATGAAGCGGCCCGGGCCAATGGTTATCTGGCCGATCTGCCGCCTTTCCTGACCGAGAATGAGGCGGGCTATGTACCGCGGGAAAAGGTGGTGCTGATCTGCACCGGCAGCCAGGGGGAACCGCGCGCCGCCTTGTCGCGTGTATCCAGCGGCGACCACCCTGATGTTACGCTGGAGCGTGATGATGTGGTGATCTTCTCTGCCCGGGAAATTCCCGGCAATGAGAAGGCCATTGCGAAGATCCAGAACAATCTGTTGCGCCGGGGCATCAAGGTGGTAACGGCCGACGATGCTTTCGTCCATGTTTCCGGCCATCCTGCGCGGGAAGAGCTGGTACAGATGTATCAGTGGGTGCGCCCGCAGGTGGCCATCCCGGTCCATGGTGAGGCCCGCCATCTGGCAGCCCATGCCGATCTTGCCCAGGATTGTCAGGTGCCAGAGGTGCTGATCCCGGAAGATGGGATTGTCATCCGTCTGGCACCGGGGCCGGCAGGGGTGCTGGGGCATGTTCATGCGGGCCGCCTGTGTGTCGACGGCAAGCGTATCGTGCCCATGAACAATCAGGCCCTGCGGTCCCGTACCCGCATGGCCCATAGCGGCGCGGTCGTGGTCACCCTGGTCATGACACCGCGTGGTGAGTTTCTGGCCGGCCCAAAGGTCGCGGTCATGGGGCTGCTGGAGGAGGATGAGTACGAGGAGGAACAGGCCGAACTGGTCATGCGTGTGCGCGGGGCTGTTGAGCAACTCACCCGTTCCGCCCGCCAGGATGATGCGGCGGTGAAAGAGGCGGCGCGCGTTGCTGTACGGCGCAATTTCTCCAGCACCCAGGGGCGCAAGCCGATCACCGAGGTTCATCTGGTCCGGATTTGACCCGGTCTGATGGATATTGGGTCTCGGAACCGTTTGTGATGCTATTTGTCGCGGCGGGCAGGGGTTTTCCCAATCCCCGCCCGCCGCTATCTCTGGGCACGGAAGAGTGCATAGAACGCGCAATCAAGAAGGGGCGGGGAACATGATCGGTCGGTTGAACCATGTGGCTATCGCGGTGCCGGATCTGGCGGCAGCAACGGCCACCTATCGCGACACCCTGGGCGCGACGGTCAGTGCCCCGCTGGACCTGCCGGAACATGGCGTCACCACCGTCTTTGTCGAATTGCCGAACACGAAGATCGAGTTGCTACACCCGTTCGGGGAGGGCAGCCCGATTGCCAAGTTCCTCGCCAACAACCCGGCTGGTGGCATCCACCATGTCTGTTACGAGGTGGCCGATATCCTGGCCGCCCGTGACAAGCTGAAGGCGGACGGTCTGCGCGTATTGGGTGATGGGGAGCCCAAGATCGGCGCTCACGGCAAGCCCGTCCTGTTTCTGCATCCCAAGGACCTTTATGGCACCCTGGTGGAGATTGAACAGGTTTGATTGATTGATGACGGCCCTTTCCGTGTGAAGGGGCTTGACGAGTGATTTCTCCAACATTGAGTGGAACGATGGGCTGGGCAACCTGGGCCGCCATTTATTTTACCGTCTGGTGGACCGTCCTGTTTGCGGTGCTGCCCTTTGGCGTGCGCCGGGATGACAACCCGGCCACGGGGCATGAGCCGGGGGCGCCCGTGAAGGCGCAAATTCTGCGTAAATTCCTGTGGACCAGCATCATCTCGGCCCTTCTGGTCGGGATGGCCTGGGCCGCGGCGAAAACGGGCTTGCTGGATTGGCGCGCCCTGATGCGTGAATGAACCATCGGCTTTTTCAAAAGCACAAAACAAGAACATTCCATGTGACCTCTATGGTGGTCTGCGCTATTCTCTCCCCCGCACTTATGCGAGATGAGGATGGCGATGTCGGGCTATTGCGATATAGCGCCGGGGCATGAATGGCACGGCCCCTATCATGATCATGAATATGGATTGCCGCTGACGGACGAGCGGGAATTGTTCGAGCGGTTGATCCTGGAGATCAATCAGGCGGGTCTTTCCTGGCTGACGATATTGAAGAAGCGGGAAAGCTTCCGCCTTGCCTATGATGGATTTGATGTTGATAAGGTCGCCGCTTATGGCGAGGCCGATGTTACGCGCCTGCTGGCTGATCCCGGCATCATCCGCAATCGGCTGAAAGTGCAGGCTGCCATTCACAATGCCCAGGTCATCCAAAGGATGCGTGTAAGCCATGGGGGATTCCATGCCTGGATTGCTGCCCATCATCCGGCCACCAAGGCTGAATGGGTGAAGCTGTTTTCAAAAACCTTCCGCTTCACAGGCGGGGAGATCGTGGGTGAGTTCCTGATGAGCATTGGCTATCTGCCGGGCGCCCATCGGGCGGATTGCCCGGCACAGATCCGACTCTCCACCCAGAATCAGCCCTGGCGACAGGCGATTGATAGCGGTTACCCTGGGTATGGAGCCCTTTAATTAGGCAAACCCCTGTCTGAATGCGCGCCACTTGCACAAAGTGGCGTCAAAAAAGGCAGAAAATGCACAAAAGAAAAAGGCAAGCCGAGATTTCGGCTTGCCTTTAATCAAGAAAAACGAAAAACTAATCTTCGTCGAGCGGGGTTGGATCCCTTCTTGACACGCCTGGTGGCGATTCCTCCCTAAACTCAGGCCGCGCTGCATTTCGGCGCGGTCTTTCTTTTTGTGCAGCGGACTATAGATGCAGTCTGCCGCGTCGTCCACCCCTGAAATTCACGAATTATCAATTTTTCGCCCAAAAAAGATGCGCCCTCTCCGGCTGTGTGCTTCGCGCAACAGTGGTAACCCGGTCGGCGCACCTTCTTGTGTCTCAGCCCAGAAAAGCGAATTTTGCCAGGAAAAGTGCCGCTAACAGCAGCACAACCGGACCGGGTTCCCGCCAACGTCCGGCCAGGATTTTAACGCCTGCATACGCGATAAATCCGAAGGCTATTCCGTGAGCAATTGAATAAGAAAGCGGCATTGTAATCGTTGTCACAACGGCGGGTGCATATTCTGTAACCTCTTCCCAGTCAATTTCACTCAATCCCCGCGCCATCAGGCAGGCGATATAGAGCAGGGCAGGGGCCGTGGCATAGGCGGGGATATTGGCGGCCAGCGGCGCCAGGAACAGGCAAGCCAGGAACAGGACGGCGACCGTCACAGCCGTCAGGCCGCTCCGCCCACCCACATTGGTGCCCGATGCGCTCTCGATATAGGAGGTGACGGTGCTGGTACCCAGGGCAGCCCCCACCGTCGTGGCGGCGGCATCGGCAAATAAAGCCCGCTTCAGCCGGGGCAGGCGACCCTGTTCATCCAGCAATCCTGCCCGGTGAGCGACGCCAACCAATGTTCCGGCCGTGTCGAACAGATCAACAAAGAAGAAGGCGAACACCACGGTGATCAGCCCGATATTCAGCGCCCCTTTCAGGTCCATGGCCAGGAAGGTGGGGCTGGGGTCCGGCGGCAGGGAGACAATCTGCCCGCTGAAAGGGGATACGCCCGTTGCCATGCCGATTACGGCGACGGCGAGAATGGTGATGATCACCGCCCCCGTGACCCGCCGCGCCACCAGGGCGCAGAGCAGTATAAAACCACCGGCGGCCAGGATGGCCGGCGGCTTGGTCAGGTCGCCCAGCGTGACCAGCGTAACGGGATGGGCTTGGATGATGCCGGCATTTTCCAGTGCGATGATGGCCAGGAACAGGCCGATACCGGCAGATATCGCCAGCTTCAGGCTTTTGGGGATAGCATTCACCACCGCTTCGCGCACAGGCAGCACGGAGAGGATGATAAACAGGATGCCGGATAGGAACACGGCGCCCAGCGCCACTTGCCATGTGTAGCCCATCTGCCCGACGACGGTGAAGGCGAAGTAAGCATTCAGCCCCATGCCCGGCGCCTGGGCGATGGGGTAATTGGCATAAAGCCCCATGATGGCGGAGCCCAGTGCCGCCGCCACGCAGGTGGCGACAAACACCGCCCCGGAATCCATGCCTGCCGCGGACAATATTTGCGGGTTCACGAACACGATATAGGCCATGGTTAAAAATGTTGTGAAACCGGCCAATAGCTCGGTGCGGACATCGCTGCCCAGCTCCTTCAATTTGAAGTAGGATTCCAACACGGTCGGGGCGCTCCCTGGGCGGCGGGAAAGAGGGATGGATATGTCAGTATTCAATGGAAAATCATGGGGCGCCATAGGGTTGCTGCTGCTGGTGACGATGTCTGCCCATGCGCAAGGGCGCGAGCCGACCATCCGCATCGACCCGGCAGCCTGCCAATGGGTAACCCGCCACCACCCGTCCGCCGATGTGGAGTACAAGCCCGGTGTTGATGTGCATGGCAAGAAGGTGGCCCCGGCTGACCTGCCGGGCAGTGGCGGAATTGATCTGCCAGAGGACATCCATATCGCGATCACCGTGAATACGGCCAAGCGCTTCGGTATCCCTGAGAATGACCTTTATAAGGGGGAGGCCTATATCGGCACCGTCACCGTGCGCGGGAACGAGGTGCTGTTCAACGGTCGACCGGTGCAGCCGGAGGCGGAGACAGAGCTGCTGGCCCTGTGCCGGGGGCGCGGACGCTAAGGTGGCCCGCATCGCCTAGTAGGTTGCGCCCGATCCACCATCCGGCGCAGGATGGGGCCTGATATTTGTTTACCCGGAGTAGCTTTTCATGGACCGCGCCACCGCCAAGACCATTCTGAAACAGCGCATTGATCAGGCCATGGGCCGGTCGCGCGCCGATCTGGTGATCAAGAATGTGCGGCTGTTGAATGTGGCGACGGGCACCATTGCCGAAACTGATATCGCCATCTGCGGCGATACCATCGTCGGCACCTATGATCGCTATGATGGTTTGGTGGAAATTGACGGCAAGGGCCGCTTTGCCGTGCCCGGCTTCATCGACACCCATGTCCATTGCGAAAGCACCTTGGTGGCCCCCAGCGAATTTGACCGCTGTGTGCTGGGCCGGGGGACGACCACGGCCATCTGTGACCCGCATGAAATTTGCAATGTGCTGGGGGAGACGGGGCTGCAATATTTCCTCGACAGCTCCCTTTCCACCGCAATGGATTTGCGGGTGCAGCTATCTTCCTGCGTGCCGGCCACGCATCTGGAAACGGCGGGCGCGCGGCTGAGCGCTGATGATCTGGCCCGCCATCGCCACCACCCCAAGGTGATCGGCCTGGCGGAGTTCATGAACTTCCCCGGCGTGCTGTGGAAGGATGAGGAGACGCTGGACAAGCTGGCCGAGTTTTACGGCGCGCATATTGACGGCCATTCCCCGCTGGTGACGGGCAAGGAACTGAACGCCTATCTCTCCTGCGGCATCCGCAATTGCCATGAATGCACCTCCCAGGCGGAAGCGCGGGAGAAGATTGCCAAGGGGATGCAGGTACTGATCCGCGATGGCTCCGTCTCCAAGGATGTGGATTCCCTGGCGGGGCTGATCGACCCCGTGACTAGCCCCTTCCTGGCCTTCTGCACCGATGACCGCAACCCGCTGGATATTGCCGAGGAAGGGCATCTGGATCATTTGATCCGCCGCGCCATTGCCCAGGGGGCGGATATTGCCGCGACATACCGCACGGCCACATGGTCGGCGGCGCGCGGCTTTGGGCTGAAGGATCGCGGGCTGGTGGCGCCGGGCTATCTGGCGGATATCGTGCTGCTGGACGATCTGGCGCAATGTACCGTTTCCCAGGTGATCCGCGCCGGCAAGCCGGTGAATGCTGAGAGTTTCGCCGGTCGCCGCTCCCCGCCGCCGGTGGGGTTGGGGTCGATCAAGCGGGCGCGGATTGTGGCCGAAGATCTGGCCATCCCGGCCAGCGGCCCCGGCACGCCGGTGATCGGCGTGCTGCCCAACAAGATCATTACGGAGGCGTTGCAAGCGTCCGTGCCCTATCGCAACGGCCGCCGCCATGCCGACCCGGAGAATGACATTCTGAAGATCGTGGTGGTGGAACGCCACGGCTTCACCCGCAATATCGGCAAGGGCTTTGTGAAGGGTTTCGGCATCCGGTCGGGGGCGCTGGCCAGTTCGGTCGGCCATGACAGCCATAATATCTGCGCTGTCGGCTCCAGCGACGCCGACATGGTGGTGGCGATCAACCGGCTGATCGAGATCGGCGGCGGCTTCGTGGCGGTGAAGGATGGGGCCGTGGTGGGCGAGTTGGCCCTGCCGGTGGCGGGGCTGATGAGTCTGAAACCGTTCGAGGATGTGGAGCATGAGCTGGAAGCCCTGCGCGCCTCTGTCAAGGCGCTGGGCTGCCCGCTGGCCGAACCCTTCCTGCAACTGGCCTTCCTGCCCCTGCCGGTGATCCCGCACCTGAAGATCACTGATATGGGGCTGGTGGATGTGGATAAATTTGAACTGGTGGCAGCGTGATGAAAGACTGGCTGATCAATTTATCGATGGTGAAGTTCGTATGGTTGGCGGCGTTTGTGATCGTTGCCATTCAGGTGGTCGATGTCTTTTTGCATGACGGCAGAGTGAATTTCGGAGGCGAGTTCGGTATCGCTATTTTGGTGACGTTGAAGGTTGGTTGGGACAAAAAGCGCGCAGAATCTGCTGTAAGTAAATAGGGCCGCCCGACTTTTCCGAGCCCAGGCAGGCTTCGTGTCTAGTCTATCGGTTGCGGATATCGGTAATCGTCAATCCCACCTGATCGGCGATCCGAACCCACGCCGCATCGGCGGTCAATATTTCCAGACCCGAGGCCAAGCCCAAGGCGAGGCAGGCCCGGTCACCCAGGGATAGGCCGGCTTGTCGTGAAAGTGAACGCAAATGTCCGGCGGCCTCCGCCTGGGCAACATTGAAGTCCACCACTTCAAATCCTAATGAACGAACGGCATTTGCCGCCACGTCATGCGGCCAACCGTCGTCGCTCAGCTTACCCAGCACTTCTGCGTAATTGACAGCACTCATCATTGATTCGGTTAGGGCGGCTGCCACAAGGCTAGCCCCGGGCTCATTCTTAATCAGGGCCAGCAGGGCGGAGGCGTCAAGAACCACCCGATTACTCATTGAGTGCTTCCCGGCGACGATCTGCGATCAGTTCATCCGCCAGACTGCTTCCTGGGGTGCCGAATTGTCGCGCCAGCGCCTGGACGCGGGCGACGGCTGAATCCACGGTCTCCATGATAAGGCGACCGTCCTCCACGCGAAGGATAACGCGCCCGCCCTTATCCAGGCCCATCGCACGCCGCATATCCAGCGGCACAACCAGCCGACCGTTTTCCGCCATGGATGTCGTTTTTGCTTCCGATGTCATCATGTGGCTCCAGTGCCATTTATTTGGATGATGGCTTTTGTGGTGGGCGAAGACAAGTCATCCCTAATGGCGTCTTCTCGTATCCACCTTGCCGCCGCGCGGATGTGCGCCTAAAGTCCGGCCTTCCGAACGACCTTCATTCCAGCCCTTGAGTCCGCCACCATGCGCATGTCCACTTATTTCCTGCCCACGCTGAAGGAAACGCCGTCTGAGGCGCAGATTGTCAGCCATCGTCTGATGCTGCGCGCCGGCATGATCCGGCAGACCTCTGCCGGCATCTATGCCTGGCTGCCGCTGGGCTGGAAGGTGCTGCAGAAGGTGGCGCAGATCGTGCGGGAGGAGCAGGACCGCGCCGGGGCACAGGAACTGTTGATGCCGACCATCCAGTCGGCGGAACTGTGGAAGCAGTCGGGCCGGTATGATGCCTATGGCAAGGAGATGCTGCGCATCACCGACCGGCATGACCGCGAGATGCTGTTCGGCCCCACGAATGAGGAGATGATCACCGATATCGTCAAGACCTTCGTGAAGTCCTACAAAGACCTGCCGAAGAATCTGTACCATATCCAGTGGAAGTTCCGGGACGAGGTGCGTCCCCGCTTCGGCGTGATGCGTGGCCGCGAATTCCTGATGAAGGATAATTACTCCTTCGATCTGGATGCCGAGGGCGCGCGCCTCTCCTATCGCCGGATGTTCCTGGCCTATCTGCGCACCTTCGCCCGCATGGGCATCAAGGCCATCCCGATGCGCGCCGATACCGGCCCGATCGGCGGTGATCTCTCTCACGAATTCATCATCCTGGCCGAGACGGGCGAAAGCCAGGTGTTCTGCGACAAGAAGTGGCTGGAACTGGATGTGCTGGCCGACAATCCGGACGCCAATGGCGACCTGAAGGATTTCTTCGCCAAATACACCTCCGTCTATGCCGCGACGGAAGAGATGCACGACGCCGCCAATTGCCCGGTTCCGGCTGAGCAATTAGAAACCGCGCGCGGGATCGAGGTGGGGCACATCTTCTATTTCGGCACCAAATATTCCGCCCCCATGGGGGCCGTCGTCACGGGGCCGGATGGCCAGCCGGTGACGGTGGAGATGGGTTCCTATGGTATCGGCGTGTCCCGCGTTGTCGCGGCCTTGATCGAGGCCAGCCATGACGATGCCGGCATCATCTGGCCGGACCAGGTGGCCCCGTTCAAAGTGGCGCTGATCAACCTGAAGGCCGATGACGAGGCCTGCCGCAGCACCTGCGATGACCTCTATGCCAAGCTGAACGCAGCGGGCGTTGAGGTGATCTATGATGACCGCAACGAGCGGCCGGGCGCCAAGTTCGCCGATATGGACCTGATCGGCATTCCCTGGCAGTTGACCGTCGGCCCGCGCGGCCTGAAGGCCGGCACGGTGGAACTGAAGCGCCGCGCCACGGGCGAGAAGCTGGAGCTGTCGCTGGAAGAGGCGCTGGCCAAGGTGACGGCGTAAGCGGGTTCTGGGGTGATTGAAGAGGGGGCGGTGCCAATGGTGCCGCCCCTTTTTCATTGCCGGCTCGACAGCCATATCAGCAGATGCGACCATCCGGTGCTGTTTATGGAGGGAACCATGCCGGCCATTGCCATCGACCATCTGACCCCAGAGGAGAAGCTGGAGCTGATCGAGCGTCTGGTCGACAGCCTGGAGCCGGCTGATATCCCTTTGCCGGAGGGGCATCGGGAGGAGCTGGAGCGGCGGTTAAAAACCCTTGAGGCCGATATTGCCGATGGGATTTCCTGGGAGGATCTGGACATCAGCCTGCAAAAGCGGTTCGGTTGATGGCCCGGTTGATTGTCACGCCTCAGGCGCAACAGGATATTCTGGTTGCTGCCGAATGGTATGAGGGTCAGGCGTCCGGTTTGGTGCAGGCTTTTCTGAATCAGCTCCGCTACGTTCGCAACCGCCTCGTCAAGACGCCGCTGATTTATCAGGAGCGCGTGGCTTCTCTCCGGCTCGTGCGGCTGCGTCGTTTCCCCTATTGCGTCTATTTTCGCGCGGATGATGATTTGATTGTGATTGTCGCCGTCTTGCATGAACGCCGTGATCCCTTGGCTTTGCAGGCGCGGCTGTAAGATCGTTTACCGCCGCGGCGCCTGGAATACTGACCGGTCCTTCGCGGCCTCTTCACGGATCACGCAACCCTCCGCATGATCGTTGATCAGCCCCATGGCCTGCATGAAGGCGAAGATCGTCGTGGGGCCGACGAATTTCCAGCCGCGTTTCAGCAGGTCCTTGGACAGCCTCACAGAAGTGGGGGAGGTGGAGGCCGATTGGGGCTCCCCATGCTCCCCCGGCGGCGGTTCATGCCGCCAGAAATACGCAGCCAGTGATCCTTCTTCGGCAATCAATTCCTGGGCGCGGCGGGCATTGTTGAGAACGGCTTCGATCTTGCCGCGATGGCGCACGATGCTGGCATCGGCCAGCAGACGTTCGACATCCGCCGGCCCGAATGCGGCCACCGTATCAATGTCGAACCGGTGGAAGGCGCCCCGGAAATTCTCCCGCTTGGCCAGGATGGTGCGCCAGGACAGGCCAGACTGGAACCCTTCCAGGCAGAGTTTCTCAAACAGCCGCCGGTCATCGGCCACGGGGAAGCCCCATTCCGTATCATGGTAGTGCGGAAATTCCGGTGCCGTGGCACACCAGCGGCAGCGGGGTCGGCCATCCGGGCCGGGCAGGGTCTTGTCCATCACGGGCCCTGTTTTCAGGCGGCGCGCAGGAAGTTCAATCGCTCATCCAGGCGGCCCGGTGTCACTTCGTTTATTTCAGCCGTCACAATACCCTCAATCACAAAAGGGTCAGCGGCGACACGGGCGTGGATTTCCGCGGCGGAGGAGCCATGGGCCAGGATCACGCCCCCCAGGCCCGGGGCCAGCCCGCCCGACATCAGGAAAATCCCGTCATCGAAGCCGTGCTGCAGCCATGCATTATGCGCGGCCATGAACGCGCCGGCGCGGGCCTTTTCAGCCGTGAAGCGCAGGAAGATGATGTGCATCTGTTCCCTCCCTTTTATCTCGGGCTGGCGTCAGCGCGTCCAGCCATGCCGTCATCAGCGCCACTTCCTGGCGGATGAAACCTTCATCCCGCAGCGCGGTTGCCAGGGTTGCCACCCCTTGGCTACGGGCCAGCAGATGCAAGGCCAGTTCCCTGGCCTTATCCGGATGGCCCAGTTGGATGAATTGCCGTTCCAGCCAGTCCGCGAACAGGGTGAACAGGCGGGTGGCATCCGATTGCGCGGCATGGTCCAGCTTGGCCAATTCATTGCAGAGCGTGCCCACTGGGCACCCATGCCGCATGATCTTTGCGCGGTTGGCGATCAGGATTTGGATAAAGCTAAGGATGCGGGCTGCCGGATGGTTGCCTTCCGCTTCCCAGGCCGCCAGCATCGCGGCGGTATGGGTGAAGCGCCGGTCAATGACGGCGGTCAGAATCTCGTCCTTCGCCTTGAAATGATAGGTCAGGTTGCCCCTGGCGATACCGACCGCGCCGGCGATATCGGCAAGGGAGGTCGGCTCAAACCCGCGCTGGTAGAACAGCGTATCAGCCGCAGCGACAATCTGTTCCCGTGTGGACGGAGCATTCATTTCAGTATGTCTAGGTCAATTGACCTATATTTCTAGGTCGCTCGACCTAACAAGTCAAGGGCGAGGATCAAAGCGCCGTGTCCGGGGTTTCCCCTGCGCCCCATTTCCGCCTATAAGCAAGGCTATGCCCGTCCGGTTCGGTGCCCCTTGTCCTTTGAGAGCCCATGATCTTCACGCCGTTTGAACGCATGGTCGCCTTCCGCTATCTGCGGGCGCGGCGGCAGGAGGGGACGGTGTCGGTGATTGCCGGCTTTTCCTTCATTGGGGTGGCGCTGGGCGTGGCGACGCTGATCATCGTCATGTCGGTGATGAACGGGTTCCGGGCAGAGCTGATCGCCCGTATCCAGGGCATTGGCGCCCATGCCAGCATCACGGCACCCAAGGGCCCGTTGACCGATTATCCCGACCTGCTGGCCAAACTGGCGGCAACCCCCGGCGTCACCATGGTCATGCCGGTGATTGAGGGACAGGCGATGGCCACCGTCAATGGCCGGGCGTCCGGGGTGAAGGTGCGGGCTATGGATCCTGAGGATTTCAAGCGCCGCCCCGTGGTTGGCCGCTCCGTCATCCGGGGGCTGCCTGATCTGGGGGATGAGGGGGTGGCGCTGGGCTTCGGCCTGTCGCGCACGCTGGGCATTTCCGTGGGTGGCACGGTTACATTGATCAGCCCCAAGGGCACGCCCACCCCGTTTGGCACCATGCTGCGGCGCAAGGATTTTTCGGTTTATGCCGTCACTGATGTGCGGATGCCCGAGCATGATGTCGCCACGCTTTACATGCCGCTGGTCGCGGCGCAGAGCTTTTTCCGCCTGCCGGACGCGGTGACCGGGATCGACGTGTTCGTCGATCACCCCAATGATGTGGTGGCATTGCGCCGCCTGCTGTCTGGCGTGGTGGGTGATGGCTACAAGATCACCGACTGGCAGCAGGCCAATGGCGCCCTGGTCACGGCGCTGGGGGTGGAAAGGGTGGCGATGTTCATCGTGCTGACCCTCATCATTCTGGTTGCCAGCTTCAATATCGTCTCCTCCATGGTCATGCTGGTGCGCGGCAAGTCAGCCGCCATTGCCATCCTGCGCACCATGGGCGCGGCGCGGGGCGCCATGCTGAAAATTTTCCTGCTGGCCGGGGCCTCCATCGGCGCCATCGGCACGCTGGCAGGCTTTGCGCTGGGCATCCTGCTGACCCTCAATGCCCAGGCCATTGGCCATGCGCTGGCCTCGCTGCCCGGGGCTGGCAATATCTCCATGCTGGCTTTCCTGACATCGCTGCCCGCCATCATTGAATGGGATCAGGTGGCCCTGGTGGTGGCGATGGGCTTGGCCCTGTCGGTGGGTGCCACGATTTACCCGGCCCTGCGGGCCTCGCGGATGGACCCGGTGGAGGCTTTGCGCCATGGCTAAGACCCCTGCACCTTTCTCCGTGGTGGAGCGCTGGATCGCCAGCCGCTATCTGCGCGCCCGCCGGCAGGAGGGGTTCATCTCCGTCATTGCCGGCTTCTCCTTCCTGGGCATCATGCTGGGGGTGGCGACGCTGCTGGTGTCGCTCTCCGTCTTCAATGGTTTCCAGCGGGATCTGCTGTCCCGCGTGCTGGGCTTCCAGGGCCATATCGTGGCGTTCAGCCGCAGCGGCCCTTTCATCCCGGATGCGGGTTTGAATGCGCGGCTGGAACAGATGGCCGGGGTGGCCGCCGTCATGCCCAATATTGACGGACAGGGCCTGGCCTCCTACCGGGATTTTGCCGATGGTGTGCTGGTCAAGGCCCTGGCAGCACAGGACATCGCGCGGCGGAATGCTTTTAAAGAGGCGCTGAAACAGGGCGCCCTGCCGCAGGGCGACGGGGTGGCCATCGGTGCCCGGCTGGCGGAGCGGGGCGGCATCAAGGTGGGTGACCGGATCACCATCCTCAGCCCCCGTATCGGCATGGAAGGCGCGCCACGGTCGCGCAGCTTTCCCGTGGCCGGCATCCTGGATATGGGCGTGTCGGATTATGACAATACTCTGGTGCTGATGGACCTGCCGGCAGCGCAATCCTTCTTCGAACTGGGGGATGCGGTGACAGGGTTGGAGATTTTCACCACTGACCCGACCCTGGCGCCCGGCATGCGACCGGATATTGCCGTGCTGATGCCGGATGGCATGTTTGTGCAGGATTGGCAGCAGGTGAATGGCGCCTTTTTCAGCGTCATCGACACCCAGCGCAATGTGGTGACGCTGATCCTGACGATGATCGTCATCGTCGCCGCCTTCAACATCATCTCCGGCATGATCATGATGGTGCAGGATAAGGGGCGGGAAATCGCTATCCTGCGCACCATGGGGGCCGGGCGGGGCATGATCTTGCGCATCTTCCTGCTCTCAGGCGCCTCCATCGGCATTGCCGGTACGGCGGCCGGGGTGGTGCTGGGTGTTCTGGCGGCCCATCATGTGGAAGATGTGCGCCGCATGGTGCAGGCCGTGACGGGGACGGACCCGTTCAACGCCGACATCTATTATCTCTCCACCCTGCCAAGCTGGACGGACCCGATGCAGGTGGCGCTGGTGGCGCTTACCTCTGTCTGCCTGTCATTGCTTGCCACTTTCTACCCGTCCTGGCGCGCCGCCCGGCTCGATCCCGTGGAGGCGCTGCGTTATGAGTGATGTGATGAACGGCACCGATACCGTCCTGCACCTGTCCGATATCCGCCGTTCCTTCCCGCAGGCCAATGGCCGGCTGGATGTGCTGCGCGGCGTGAATGCCGCCGTGAAGGCGGGGGAGTTGGTGGCCCTGGTCGGCCCGTCCGGGGCCGGTAAATCCACGCTGCTGCAGATCGCCGGCTTGCTGGAAAAGGCCGATGGCGGGGAAATCCGCATCGCGGGCCAGGTGGCATCTTCCCTGGATGATGCCGGGCGCACGGCGCTGCGCCGCGACCGCATCGGCTTTGTCTATCAGTTCCACCATCTGCTGCCGGAATTCTCCGCCCTGGAAAATATCGTGCTGCCGCAGATGATTGCCGGTGTGGCCCGTAAGCAGGCGGAAATCCGTGCGCGGGAATTGCTGGACCGGGTGGGCCTGGCGGCCCGCGCCGATCACCGCCCGGCCAAACTGTCGGGCGGGGAACAGCAGCGCGTGGCTATTGCCCGCGCGCTGGCCAACCGTCCGGCCCTGCTGATCGCGGATGAGCCGACCGGCAATCTTGATCTGCACACGGCGGAAGCGGTCTTCGCCATGTTCCAGCTACTGGTGCGCGGGGAGGCGGCGGGCGGGGCCCGGCTGGGCGCCCTGGTTGCCACCCATAATATGGAACTGGCCCAGCGCATGGACCGGATTGTGGAAATGCGTGACGGCGTGCTGGTGGAGCGCTGAGATGGCTGGCGCGCTGCCGGACCTGGATTTACCGGCGGGATACCGGGCCGATTGGGTGCTGGCCTACCATGGCCGCGACCCGGACGGGGTGTCGGAGCGGGTGACGGGCAACCGCATCACCAAGCTGTTGGCCCCGGCAGGCCGGGCCATCCGGCTGGAGATTGAGATTAAGGCCGATGTCGCCCGCCTTACTGCTGATCCGACGGATCTGAGCGCGGGGGAGGCGGCCTTCCTGGCCGATGCAGCCGCGCGCATGTTGGGCCTGTCCCTGGACGGGGCGGGGTTTGAGGCGCTGGCGGCAACGGATGCGGAAGTGGCCCGCCTGCTGTCCCGCTGTGGCCCCGGCCTGCGCTTGCCCCAGACGGCCAGTGTGTTTGAGGCTTTGTGCTGGGCCATTGTCGGGCAGCAGGTCAATTTGCGCTTCGCTGGCCAGTTGCGGCGCACGTTGATTGAACTGGCGGGGCTGGACCATCCGTCAGGCATGAAGGCCCATCCCACGCCCGCGGGGATCGCGGCCCTGGACCCGGACCTGTTGGGCCGGCTGAAATTTTCCCGCGCCAAGGCAGCCTATCTGATCAATGCCGCCAGCGCCGGGGTGGATTATGAAAGCTTGCCGCATCTGGCCCCCGATGCGGCAGAGGCGGCGCTGACCGGCATCAAGGGCATTGGCCCCTGGACGCGGGCCTATGTGCTGTTGCGGGCCTGCGCCATGCCGGATATCGCGCCCTTAGGTGATGCCGGGCTTGCGGCGGCCCTGCAAAATTTCAACGCTTGGGACCGTCGGCCGACACCGGTGGAGCAGGGCGACTTGATGCGCCGTTTCGCGCCCTGGCGGTCCCTGGCGACGGCGCATCTATGGGCCGGTTGGTCGGCGGGGTAACAAAAAAGGGGTAAGACGGCGGAATCCGCTTCTTCACCGCGATCATGCCCAGATTTTGCCTTGAGCAAGGTTCATCGTCATCATGATCAAGGCCCCTGGCGGGCTTGTTACGGTGAGGTTGTCATGCGCTTCCGCAATTTCGGTTCCCTGGCCGTTACGGCTGGTCTGGTTCTGTCCCTGGCAACCCCACCATCCTTTGCCCGTCCTGGGGACCGCGATGATGATGATCGTGGTCGTGGCCGGTATGAGCATCGCCACGATGATCGGGGCCGCGGACCTGATCGTGGTCCCGACCGTGATCGTCGCGATTACCGCGACCGTCATGACCGCCAAGATTGGGACCGTCGTGATTATCGCGGGCCGGACCGTCGCCCGGATGTGCATGTCCATCGGGATGTGCATGTATACCGTCCCGGTCCGCCGCCGGGCTGGTGGAACCATGACCGCCGCCCCGTGGTGCATTACCATGTGCCGCCCGCCCGCCACCGCGTCTATCGCGATGTGGTCGTAGCCCGGCCCTATGGCCATTGGTACAGCGGTTATGGCCACCATCACCGCGATAATGATGCCTTTCTTTGGCTGGGCCTGACCGGCATCACCCTGGCGATCCTGAATTCCTTGAATGAAGGGCAGCAGCGGAGCCTGGAGGATGCGCAGATCCGCGCCACCGCCGCCCCCATCGGCCAGCCGATTTACTGGTCGGACAGCGGCGCCAATGGTCAGGTGGTGGCCTTGCGGGAAGGCCGGACCGGCGATGGTGGTTATTGTCGGGAATTCCAGCAGACGGTCATGATCGGCGGTCGTGCGGAAGATGCCTATGGCACGGCCTGCCGTATGCCCGATGGTGTCTGGCAGGTGGTGAACGATCAGCAGTAAACTCGTTGGGCCGCGGCGGATGGCTGCCCCGGCTTATTCTTTTCTGAACCAGTCTGCCGTCGCCGCATCGGCGGGGTAGAACAGTTCCACCCGCATATCCTGCAGGCCGGCATCCAGCGGGGTGCCCAGCATGGCGATGACGGAAAACAGCGCCAACTGCACCCCATCCTTGGCAAAGCGCAGATAGAGGGTGGGGCTGTCCGGGCGCTGTTCCAGATCGGCGGGCCTCAATCCGGCCACCGCCGGATCATCCAGCAGGGCGAGCAGGGCCGGGTCCGCCCCCAGCGGATCGGTCAGCATGGCTTCTGCCCGGATGCGGCGGATCATCCAGGCGGCCACTTCGTCGAAATTGACCAGCAGGTGCCGTAGCGCCGGGCTGAGCATCAGGCGCACCAGATTGGGTGAGGGGTCCGCCACCGCCTGCGCGTCCAGCAGAAATCCCAGCAATTTCCCGGCACCTTCATTGGCCTGCATCAGGTCATAGGTGCGGTTGATCAATATGGCGGGATAAGGGGCTTGTCCGGCCAGCATATGGGCAATGGCAGCGCGCACCGGCTCCATCGCCACGCCCTCCAGTCTGCTCTCCTCCCAGGCCGGGGCGAAACCGGCGGCCAGCAACAGGGCGTTCTGGTGCCGCAGGGGCACTGACAGCGCTTCGGCCAGTTGCAGCACCATGCCGCGCGATGGCCGGGCACGGCCTGATTCCAGAAAGCTGAGATGGCGCTGGCTGGTGGCGCAGGTCAGCGCAAGATCAAGCTGGCTGGTGCCGCGGGCCCGTCGCCATTGGCGCAGCAGGGGGCCGAATCCATCGGCTGGCCGGCGAATGGTGGGGGATGGGGTAGAATGGCTGGGCATTGTCATGATTGCCACGGTGGCATGGCGTCAGTGTGGCGTCTATTACCTGGCTGGTAATTGCGGCACCTGGGGCTGTGGGAGAGCATGGCGCCATCAACCCGGCGAAGGAGGATGCCATGACCAGTTTCGACCAGAGTACCCCGCTTGCCGCCATGCCCATTGCCGCTTATCGCCCGGTGCGGATTTACGCGGCCATCCTCGCCCTGCTGGGGCTGGATATGCTGCTGCTGCCGGCCTGGATTGCCCCAATGGCTTTCACGGATCCGGTGCTGGCGGCGATGCTGGAGATTTCGTGGGTGCTGCGCGGCCTGGGGCTTTCCTGTCTGGCGCTGGGCGCGGTCCTGTGGCTGCTGGCCCCCACCCGGGCTGTGGGCATTGCACCGCTGCTGGCCTTTGCGGCGGGGGCGTCCACCCTGGTGCTGCTGGGTATCGGCTGGGGCCATCTGTCGCTGGCGGGGGAGGTGGCACTGCTGCTGGCCGCCGCCACGGATATCGGCTGTGGCCTGTGGATGCGCCGGGCGTTGCGGGGCCAGGATTAAGCGTTTGTCAGGTTTAGGTTGGACCAACCTCCACCGTGACCCCGGCGCAGCCAGGCTGCGGATGCAGTGCCGGGGACTGAGGAAAGCGAAATGCTAGCGGGGGAGTCGCATCCGCCCCCCGCTTTGCGGTAGGGTCTGGTCGGGGTTGGCTGTCGCTGACCCCGACTGATTTCCGCTCCGTAGCCTGATCGTTGTTGCCGCCTTGTCTGACCCCGGTTTCATTCATCTGCGCGTCCATTCCGCCTATTCCCTGGCAGAAGGGGCGATCAAGCCCAAGGAACTGGTGAAGCTGTGCAAGAAGCACGGCTTCCCGGCGGTGGCCGTCACCGATACCGGCAACCTGTTCGGCTGCCTGGAATTTGCCATGGCGGCATCCGACGATGGTATCCAGCCCATTATCGGCTGCCAGATGTGGATCACCCCCTTCGGTCCCTTGAAAAAGGTGGCGGGACGGGTGCAGGGACCTGGAGCCGACCAGCTTATCCTGCTGGTGCAGAGCGAGCAGGGATACCGCAACCTGATGCGGCTGGTCTCCAAGGCCTTCATGGATACCGATCCCGGCCTGCTGCCCCAGGTCTCGCTGGAGGATATGGAGGGGCTGACGGATGGGTTGATCTGCCTGACCGGCGGGTTCGGCGGCGGGCTGAACCGGTTGCTGCTGGACGGGCAGAAGCCGCACGCGCTGGACCTGCTGGAAAAGCTGAAAGCCCTGTTCCCTGGCCGGCTTTATATTGAGCTGATGCGTCATGCCGAAGGGCCGATCGGGCAGGCGGAAGCCAAGGTGGAGCCGGATCTGATCGATCTGGCCTATGCCCACGACATTCCGCTGGTCGCCACCAACGATGCCTATTTCGCCACGGCGGACATGTATGAGGCGCACGATGTGCTGCTCTGCATCGCCGATGGTGCCTATGTGATGCAGGAGGATCGCCGCCGCGTCACCCCGCAGCATTATTTCAAGACCGCCGCCGAGATGCGGGAACTGTTCGCCGACTTACCGGAGGCGGTGGATAACACCGTGGTGATTGCCAAGCGCTGCGCCTACATGCCGCGCAAGGTGAACCCCATCCTGCCGCCCTTCCCGTGTGAGGGCGGGCGGCTGGAAGAGGATGAATTGCGCGTGCAGGCCCATGATGGCCTGACCTACCGCCTGAACAAATATGTGTTCACCAGCGGCATGGCGCAGGATGAGAAGGAGAAGATCGAGAAGGAATACCGGGACCGGCTGGATTTTGAGCTGGAAACCATCATCAAGATGAAATTCCCCGGCTACTTCCTGATCGTGTCGGACTTCATCAAATGGGCCAAGGATCACGCCATTCCCGTGGGGCCGGGCCGTGGTTCAGGTGCCGGGTCGCTGGTCGCCTGGTCATTGCTGATCACCGACCTGGACCCCATTCGTTATGGCCTGCTGTTCGAACGCTTCCTGAACCCGGAACGCGTGTCGATGCCCGACTTCGATATCGATTTCTGCCAGGATCGCCGGGAAGAGGTGATCAAATATGTTCAGCAGAAATACGGGTACGACAAGGTCGGCCAGATCATCACCTTTGGTAAATTGCAGGCCCGCGCCGTGGTGCGCGATGTGGGGCGTACGTTGCAGATGCCCTATGGTCAGGTGGACCGTATCTGCAAACTGATTCCCAACAACCCGGCCAACCCCGTCACCCTGCAACAAGCGCTGGACGGGGAGCCGCAGTTGCAGGAGATGCAGCGCGGGGATGAGACGGTGGCCCGCCTGCTGACCATCGCGCTGCGGCTGGAAGGGCTGTATCGCCACGCCTCCACCCACGCCGCCGGCGTGGTGATCGGCGACCGCCCGCTTTATGAACTGGTGCCGATGTACCGCGATCCGCGGTCCGACATGCCCGTTACCCAGTTCAACATGAAATATGTCGAACTGGCGGGACTGGTGAAGTTCGACTTTCTGGGCCTGAAGACGCTGACCGTGTTGAAAACGGCGGTGGACCATGTGAGGGATCTAGGCCCGGAACTGGACCTGCTGGATCTGGATATGGAGGACAAGAAGTCCTACGATATCCTGGGCCGGGCAGAGAGTTCCGGCGTGTTCCAGCTTGAAAGTTCGGGCATGCGCGACGTGCTGCGCCGCATGAAGCCGAACCGGATTGAGGACATTATCGCGCTGGTCTCGCTCTATCGCCCCGGCCCGATGGATAATATCCCCAAATACATCAAGGTGAAGTTCGGCCAGGAAGCGCCGGATTACATGCATCCGGCCTTGCAGCCCATCCTGGAGGAAACCTTCGGGATCATGGTGTACCAGGAACAGGTGATGCAGATCGCCCAGGTGCTGGCGGGCTATAGCCTTGGCGGCGCTGACCTGCTGCGCCGCGCCATGGGTAAGAAGATCAAGGAGGAGATGGAGAAGGAACGGGCGAAATTCATCGCTGGTTCAGCGGAAAAGCTGGCTGTGCCGGAAGAACAGTCCGGTCTGATCTTCGATCAGGTGAATAAATTCGCCGGTTACGGCTTCAATAAATCCCACGCGGCGGCCTATGCGCTGGTGGCGTATCAGACGGCCTTTATGAAGGCCAATTACCCGGTCGAGTTCATGGCGGCGACCATGACCTATGATATGGGCAATACCGACAAACTGAACCAGTTCCGCCAGGAACTGATGCGGCTGCGCATCAAGCTGCTGCCACCGGACGTGAATGCCTCTGCCGCCCGTTTTGCCGTGGAAACCCTGCCCGATGGCAGCCGGGCGGTGCGCTATGCGCTCGCCGCCATCAAGGGGGTGGGCGCGCAGGCGATGGAGTCGGTGGTGGCTGAGCGCCGCGCCAACGGGCCGTTCAAGGATGTGTTCGACTTTGCCCGCCGGGTTGATCACACGGTGATGAACAAGCGGCTGATGGAAAAGCTGGTCTGCGCCGGTGCCTTTGACAGCCTGTCGCGCAACCGCCAGCAATTATTCGCGGGGCTGGAAACGGTGCTGCGCTACGCCCAGGCGGAGGCGCAGCAACGGGAAAGCGGCATGGCCAGCCTGTTCGGAGCCACCGAAGCGCTGAAGACACCCGACCTGCCCAAGGTGCCGGATTGGGAGCCGTTGGAGAAGCTGCGGCACGAGTTTGAAGCGATCGGCTTCTTCCTCTCGGCCCACCCGCTGGACAGTTTCTCCCCCGCTTTGACGCGGATGAAGGTGGTCAAGCACGCTGACCTGCCCAAGGCCCTGCGCGACGCCAAATCCACGCGCTACAAGATGGCGGGCATCGTCGTTGCCCGTCAGGAACGAACGGCCAAAAGCGGTAACCGTTTTGCTTTCGTCACATTATCGGACGCCACCGGCGTCTATGAGGTGACCCTGTTCCAGGAAACCCTGGCGCAGAGCCGGGAGATGCTGGAGGCCGGTAAGGCTGTACTGGTCGCCGTAGACGCCCAGCGCAATGGTGAAGAAATCCGCCTGACCTGCCAGGGCGTGCAGTTGCTGGAGGAGGAGGTCGCCAAGAGTGCGGCCGGCCTGCGCATTCTGGTGGATGATCTGCGCGCCGTGGAGGGGATCAAGAACACCCTGTCACGTCTGCCGCCGGGCCGGGGCAAGGTAATGCTCACGGTGGAGATGGACGCCCTGCGGGAGGTGGAGATTTCCCTGCCCAAGACATTCCAGATTGATGGCAGCGGCCGTGCCGCCATCAAATCCCTCCATGGGGTGGTGGAGGTTCAGGAGTTGTAAGGCCAACCTGCCGAACGGCACCGCCCCGCCTTCAGGCCGGGCGGTGGCCGCTCAACAGTTCCACGGCCGTGGCCAGCATCCGGCCATCGCGATCATAAAGGGTGGTGGCGCGGCCATGCACCAGATCGCCCGCGACGATGCGCAGCAATGCTGCTACGGCATTGTCAGCCTTCAGCACCAGAAAGCCGGCGGGCCGGCTGTTGAAGGTGACCCCACAGGCGGAGAGGATGGCGCCGAAGGGGATCTTGCGCTGGCGCACCGCGAATTGCGCAGCGGCGGGCAGGGCGTCCAGCCTGATTTCGATCAGCCCCAGTTCTGCCGGCATCCCGCTTTGGCCCCCGGACAGCAAGACGTGACGGCGCAGGAGACCGGCCGCCTCTTCCGCATGCAGCACGGAAAGGCGCATCGACTCGCCCCAATAGGCTTCCAGCGTCGCGGTCATCCCATGGTCATGGGCCAACAGGTTTCGTGCCGTCTCGGGCAGCAGGCCGGGTTCAACCCAATGAGGGACGGGCAAGGCATCGCCGCCCGACTGACGGCGCAGGAAGCCCGTCAGTAAATCCAGATCGGCAGGACGGGCGGAGGCGGGCAGGGACATCGTGATCTGCTTGATATAGAGTAGGGATGCTGAATGATTTTTGGGACCGGACCATACGGCACCCCTTGCCCCCCTGCCAAGGCATGGCGGCATCGCTCATCCTTTCGATGTTGCGGGGTTGCAATGCGTGGGAGGCCGGAGTATCTAGGCGCCCGTCGTTAATCCCACACGTGGGCTTGCGGTCTGCATGCTTTTACCCGGCGGATATCCGTTGGGTCGTGGCAGGCAGATCGATCCGGTGTCTCCTTGGACATGGTGTCCGGGGGGCGTCGCCCGCGGAGGAAGAACCGGAAAAGGAAGTTTTCCTATGGCTATGCCGACCTTTACCATGCGTCAGCTCCTGGAAGCTGGCGTCCATTTCGGTCACCACACCCGTCGTTGGAACCCGAAGATGGCCCCGTACATCTTCGGCGTGCGCAATGGCGTGCACATCATCGACCTGGAGCAGACCGTTCCGATGCTGCATCGCTCGATGCAGGCTGTTCGTGACGTGGTTGCCGGCGGTGGTCGCGTCCTGTTCGTCGGCACCAAGCGCGCCGCCCAGGAAAAGGTGGCTGACGCCGCCAAGCGTTGTGGCCAGTACTATGTCAACCATCGTTGGCTCGGCGGCATGCTGACCAACTGGAAGACCATTTCCCAGTCCATCCGCCGCCTGAAGGAAATGGATGAGCAGCTGGTCGCCGGTGAGCATTCCGGTCGCACCAAGAAGGAGCTGCTCAACATGACCCGCGACCGCGATAAGCTGGAGCGCGCGCTGGGCGGTATCCGTGACATGGGCGGCCTGCCCGACCTGCTGGTGATCATCGACACCAACAAGGAAAGCCTGGCCATCCAGGAAGCCAACAAGCTGGGTATCCCGGTTGTCGCCATCGTCGACAGCAACAGCGATCCGGACGGCATCACCTTCCCGGTGCCGGGTAACGACGACGCCCTGCGCGCCATCGAGACCTATTGCGATCTGCTGGCTGGCTCCGTGCTGGACGGCCTGCAGGCCGAAATGTCGGCCGCTGGCATCGATGTCGGCGCCCAGGAAGAAGCCCCGGTTGAGGCGCTGCCGGAAGAGGCTGCTGCCGAGGCCCAGGCCTGATTTTGCGTGATGACGGCCGGGCCGCACCCGACATCCGGGGCGGTCCGGCCGTTATGCTGTTCAGGGCCTGCCGATGCTGTAAGGGTGCCGGCGGGTCCGCCCGATTCCTATACCACCCATTCCCCTAGCGGATAGAGAGGCGAAGATGGCCGAGATCACTGCTGCGCTCGTCAAAGAGCTGCGCGAGAAGACCGGTGCCGGCATGATGGACTGCAAGAAGGCGCTGGCAGAGACCGAAGGCGACATGGAAGGCGCGGTTGACTGGCTGCGCAAGAAGGGCCTCGCCGCCGCCGCCAAGAAGTCCGGCCGCGTCGCCGCCGAGGGTCTGGTTGGTGTTGCCACCAACGGTCTCGTGGGCGCTGCCGTCGAGCTGAACGCCGAAACCGACTTCGTTGCCCGCAACGATGCCTTCCAGAACGCCGTTTCCACCGTCACCACCCTGGCGCTGGACAGCAATGGCGATCTGGAGACGCTGAAGGGCGTTGCCTATCCGGGCACCGGCCGCACCGTCGGTGAGGAACTGACCCACCTCGTCGCCACGATCGGCGAGAACATGAACCTGCGCCGCGTCGCCAAGCTGGAAGTCAAGGACGGCATCGTCGCCTCCTATGTCCACTCCGCTTTGGTCCCTGGCCTGGGCAAGATCGGCGTGCTGGTCGCGCTGGAATCTACCGGTGACAAGGCCAAGCTGGCCGATCTGGGCAAGCAGATCGCCATGCACATCGCCGCCGCCCGTCCGGAAGCGCTCGACATCGCCGATGTCGATCCGACCGCCCTGGACCGTGAGCGCGCCGTGCTCAGCGAACAGGCTGCCGCTTCCGGCAAGCCGGCCAACATCATCGAGAAGATGGTCGAAGGCCGCGTCCGCAAGTACTATGAAGAAGTGGTGCTGCTGGAGCAGCTCTATGTCATCGACGGCGAAACCAAGATCCGCAAGGTCGTGGAAAACGCCGCCAAGGACGTGGGCGCCCCGGTTGCCCTGACCGGCTTCGTGCGTTTCACCCTGGGTGAAGGCATTGAGAAGGAAGCGACCGATTTCGCGGCCGAAGTGGCCTCGATGGCCCGCTAAGGGCCTCTAGATCGTCGTTTTCAGGCTGCCGACCCTCATTTGAAAGGACCAACCGTGCCCGCTTCCGCTCGATACAAGCGCGTTCTTCTGAAGCTCTCAGGCGAAGCCCTTATGGGTGAACGGGAATATGGTCTTGATCCCAACGTCGTCGATCGGATGGCGCGGGAGATCAAGTCGGTCATCGATATGGGGGTCGAAGTCTGTGCCGTGATCGGCGGCGGGAATATCTTCCGGGGTATTTCCGGCGCCGCATCGGGCATGGAGCGGGCGACCGCTGACTATATGGGCATGCTGGCCACCGTGATGAACGCGCTGGCTGTGCAGAATGCCCTGGAAAAGGCCGGCGTGCCGACGCGGGTGCAATCGGCCATTCCCATGGCCAGCGTCTGCGAACCCTATATCCGCCGCCGGGCGGAACGGCATATGGAAAAGGGCCGCGTGGTGATTTTCGCCGCCGGCACCGGCAACCCCTTCTTCACCACCGATACTGCCGCGGCGTTGCGCGCGTCCGAAATGGGCTGCGACGCGCTGTTGAAGGCGACGAAGGTGGATGGCGTCTACAGCGCCGACCCGAAGAAGGTGAAGGATGCGGTCCGTTACGACCGCCTGACATATCTGGACGTTCTGTCGCGCGATCTCGCCGTGATGGATGCGTCGGCAATTTCCCTTGCCCGCGAGAACAAGATCCCCATCCTGGTGTTCTCCATCGTGACCGATGGGGCCTTTGCCGAAGTGATGGCCGGGCAGGGCACGTTCACCATCATAACCGAAGAGGCATAAGGTGGCCGCTCCCGACCTCAAGGATATCGAACGCCGCATGGCCGGCGCCCTGGAGACGCTTCGTAAGGAGTTTGCCGGCCTGCGTACCGGCCGCGCTTCTGCGAACCTGCTGGAACCGGTGATGGTTGATGCCTATGGCACGACTGTGCCGCTCAATCAGGTGGCCAATATCTCCGTGCCGGAGCCGCGCCTGATCACGGTCCAGGTCTTCGACCGCAGCACGGTCAAGGCTGTTGAGAAGGCGATCCGTGACGGTGGTCTGGGTCTGAACCCGCAGACCGAAGGGTCCACCATCCGCGTGCCGATCCCGGAACTGAATTCCGAGCGGCGCAAGGAACTGACCAAGGTTGCCGCCAAATATGCCGAACAGACCCGTGTTGCCGTGCGCAACGTGCGTCGTGATGGCATGGATGCCGCCAAGAAGGCGCAGAAGGACGGCGATCTGTCCGAGGACGAGCAGAAGCAATGGTCTGAGAAGATCCAGGCCGTGACCGATGCCCATATCAAGAAGATCGACGAGGCGCTCGCGACCAAGGAAAAAGAGATCCTGCAGGTCTGACGGACCTGTCAGGAAAGGGGTCCGTTCACCATGCCTGGTTCCAGTAATACTGGTTTCGGTACGCCGCCGGCGCATATTGCCATCATCATGGATGGCAATGGTCGCTGGGCGACGGCACGAGGCCTGCCGCGTACCGTTGGTCATAAAAAAGGTGTGGAGGCGGTTCGCGCCGCAGTTGAGGCCGCTCGCGAACTGGGCGTGCGGTACCTGACGCTTTACAGTTTTTCGACGGAGAACTGGACCCGTCCGCAGGATGAAGTTTCCGCCCTGATGCAGCTTCTGCGTTTCTACCTTCGGGGGGAAATCGCGAAGCTGCACCGTAACGGCATCCGTGTGCGTATCATCGGTGAACGGCAGCGACTGTCGGCTGATATCCAGGCTCTGATCGAGAATGCTGAGTCGCTGACGGCCGGCAACACACAGATGACCCTTGTTATCGCCCTGTCTTATGGTGGACGTCAGGAACTGGTGGAAGCGGCTCGCAAAATTGCTGTCGCGGTCCGGGATGGTGAGCTTGCGGCTGAAGCGGTGACGGCGGAACTGTTCGCAGCCCATCTTTCTACCGGGGATGATATCCCCGATCCTGATCTGATGATCCGGACCAGCGGGGAGAAACGGGTGAGCAATTTCCTGCTCTGGCAACTCGCTTATGCCGAGATGGTCTTCCTGGATACGCTGTGGCCGGATTTTGGCCGACGCGATCTGGAAGAAGCGATCCAGGAATATCATCGGCGCGACCGTCGGTTCGGCGCCACGGTTGGAAGCCGCTGATCCGTGGCCGATAACCCTGCTCCCCTCTCCAAAAAAGCCGAGCTGCGCCTGCGCGTTATTTCCGCCCTTGTCCTGGGGCCGCCGGTTCTGGCGGCTGTCTGGCTCGGTGGCCCCGCCTTCGATCTTCTGGTGATGCTGGTGGCAGTGCTGGGCGTGCGGGAATGGGTGCGTCTGGCAGAGCCGGGGCACCAGGCTGTGCCTTTCACCCTTTCCCTGCTGGCCGTGGTGGCTGTGGTGGCGACGGACCTGTTCCGGGGGGCCGGCGATGCGGTGCTCGTCGCGCTCGCGGCGACACCGCTGCTTTTTGTCGCTGCCCTGGTGACACGGATGAAGCATCGGCTGCTATTGGCGGCAGCGGTTCCCTATATTGCGCTGTCGTGTGTAGCTCTGGACTGGCTGCGTACAGAGAATGGCACGGACGGGCTGGCCCTGTTCCTGTTCCTGCTTCTGGCGATCTGGGCGACCGATATCGGTGCCTATGCTGCGGGCCGGACGATTGGCGGGCCGAAACTGGCACCACGCATCAGCCCGAAAAAGACCTGGGCTGGTCTGATCGGGGGCATGCTCTCGGCCGCGCTGGTCGGGTTTGTCGTGGCACTGATTGCCGATGCGGCCCGGCCCGGTGTGGCCTTCATCATTGCCGCCTTGCTGGCGGTAGCCGGGCAGGCGGGTGACCTTTTCGAATCGCATATGAAGCGGCGGGTGGATGTGAAGGATAGCGGCAAGTTGATCCCCGGCCATGGCGGTATTCTGGACCGCATTGATGGGTTGATCTTCGCAGCTCCGCTCTTTGCCCTGATCCATGCCCTTGCCGGGGAATGGCTGCAATGGTGGTGATGACGGCGGAGTCGGTATCAGCTCTGCGATCGGTGACGGTGCTGGGAAGCACCGGTTCTGTCGGATCCAATACGGTGGAGTTGCTGGCCCTTTATCCTGATCGGTATCGGGTTGAGGCGCTTGTCGCCAATGGCAATATTGCCAAACTGGCCGAGCAGGTCCGCCTGTTGCGGCCGCGTCTGGCTGTGACTGCTGATGCTTCCCGCTATGAAGAGTTGAAGGCAGCCCTGGCAGGAACCGACACGGAAGTTGCCGCCGGGCCCCAGGCCGTGGTGGAGGCTGCGGCCCGCCCTGCGGATTGGGTCATGGCTTCCATCGTCGGTGCTGCCGGCCTTGCCCCCACCCTGGCGGCTATCCGCCGCGGGGCCACGGTGGCTTTTGCCAACAAGGAAGTGCTGGTGTGCGCCGGCGAGCTGGTGATGGCGGAAGTGCGGCGGCACGGGGCTACCCTGCTGCCGGTGGACAGCGAACATAGCGCCATTTTCCAGGTGTTCGACGAGGCGCGGCGCGATGCTGTGTCGCGGCTGGTTCTGACCGCGTCCGGCGGGCCTTTCCGCACCTGGGACCGCGTCCGCATGGCCGCGGTGACGCCCGCACAGGCCTGCGCCCATCCCAACTGGTCGATGGGCGCCAAGATTTCGGTCGATAGTGCCACGATGATGAATAAGGGGTTGGAGCTGATCGAAGCCCATCACCTGTTCGCCATCCCGGAGGCGCGGATCGAGGTTCTGGTCCACCCCCAATCCGTGATCCACAGTCTGGTCGAATATATCGATGGTTCTGTCCTGGCCCAGCTTGGCACGCCGGATATGCGCACGCCCATCGCTGTTGCCCTTGCCTGGCCGGAACGGATCGCCACGCCGGGGGAACGGCTGGATTTGATCCGCGCGGGACGCCTTGATTTCGAGTCGCCCGATCCGGCGCGTTTTCCGGCCCTGGCGCTGACGCGGCAGGCCTTGCGTACGGGGGGGGCGGCCCCTACAGTGCTGAACGCCGCGAATGAGGTGGCCGTCTCCGCTTTCCTGGAAGGGCGCATCGGCTTCCTGGATATTGAACGGATTGTGGAACGGACATTGGCGGCCCTGCCGCATGCGGCCCTGGGGTCGCTGGAAGATGTGGTGACGGCGGATAGTGAAGCGCGTCGCCATGCCTTTGCCGAAATTGCGGGTTAGGCCAGCGAGGCCTTAACGGAGCTGCGAGGCGTATTGATGGAAGTCTTCGGCTTCATCTGGAATTACGGCGTGATGTTCCTGGTCGTGTTGACCGTCCTCGTGTTCGTTCACGAGTTCGGCCACTATTGGGTGGCGCGTCGCAACGGGGTTCGGGTGGAGGTCTTCTCCATCGGCTTCGGGCGTGAGCTTTTCGGCTTCACGGACAGCGCGGGGACGCGCTGGAAGTTCAGCGCCATCCCGCTTGGCGGCTATGTGAAGATGTTTGGCGACGCCAATGCGGCCAGCGCCCCTGACGCTGCCGTCCAGTCCATGAGCGCGGAGGAGAAGGCTGTTTCCTTCCACCATAAGCGCGTGTGGCAGCGTATGGCGATTGTGGTGGCAGGACCGGCGGCGAATTTCATCTTCGCCATCATCGCGCTTGCCTTCATGTTCATCGTTTATGGGCAGCCCTACACGCCCCCGGTGATCAAGGAAGTGATGCCCGACGGGGCGGCGGCGGAAGCGGGTATGCTGGCCGGTGATCGCATCCTGTCCATGGATGGACGGAGCACACCGCGGTTTGAGGATATCCTGAGCGTCGTTGTGATGAATCCCGGTCGCCCTGTGGCGGCTGTGGTGGAACGGCCTGATCCGGCCAATCCGGATGCGGGCAAGCAGATCGAAATGTCGGTGACGCCGCGTTCGGTCCAGCTTGAAGACCGGTTCGGCAATGTCCATACGATAGGCCGGCTGGGGGTTTTGCGTGGAAGTGATGAATATCGCCGTCAGACGCCTCTGATTGCCATTTGGGAAGCCACCAAGGGCACGGTGCGTTTGACAGAAGATACGCTGACATCCGTCTGGCAGATCGTCATGGGTGTGCGCAGCACGAATGAGCTGGGCGGCCCCATCCGTATCGCACAGATGACCGGTCAGGTGGCGCAGACCAGCTTTGTGACAATGATCTGGTTTGTGGCTGCGCTTTCCGTCAGCCTGGGCTTGTTGAACCTGTTTCCTATTCCGATGCTGGACGGCGGGCATCTGCTGTATTACGCAATGGAAGCTATTCGCGGGCGGCCCCTGAATGAGAGGGTCCAGGAATATGGTTTGCGGCTCGGTCTGGCTTTGGTATTGACCTTGGTGGTTTTCGTGACATGGAACGATCTTCGGTCGCTTCGTGTCGTGGATTTCGTCAAGGGTGTCCTGTCTTAGCCTTTTTGGGGGAACGCTTGGGTTCGGTTTCCAGGTTCGCGGCGCTGTGCTTGCTGTTCGGCGGCACGACCGCAACGTCCGTCATCGCGCTGTCCAGCGGCGCCATGGCCCAGGAGGCGTTTGATGGCGGCATCATTCGCGACATCCGTGTCGAGGGCACGCAGCGCATCGAGGGGACGACTGTCCGCTCGTACCTGACGGTGCAGCCCGGTGACCCGTTCGATCCGGCCAAGATCGACCAGTCGCTGAAGTCGCTTTTTGCGACCGGTCTGTTCGCTGACGTTTCGCTTCGCCGCGACGCAGGCACGCTGGTCATTGCGGTGGTGGAAAATCCCATCATCAACCGCATTGCCTTCGAAGGAAATAAGCGGGTCAAGACCGAGGATATTGCGCCAGAGGTGCAACTGCGCCCGCGCACGGTCTATACCCGGTCCCGCGTGCAGGCGGACCTGGAGCGTATCCAGGAAATCTACCGCCGCAAGGGCCGCTTTGCCGCCCGGATCGAGCCGAAGATCGTTCAGCTTGAGCAGAACCGTGTCGATCTGATTTTCGAGATCGACGAAGGCCAGATGACCGGCGTGGAATCGATCAGCTTCGTCAATAACAACATTTATGACGATGACGATCTGCGCGACATCATGATCACCAAGGAATCGCGCTGGTGGCGGTTCCTGTCGTCCAACGACAATTATGATCCGGAGCGTCTGCGCTACGACCAGGAACAGATCCGCCGTCACTACCTGCGCAATGGCTATGCCGATTTCAAGGTGCTGACGGCCGTGGCGGAACTGACGCCCGACCGCGAGGATTTCTTCATCACCGTCACGGTGGATGAGGGCAAGCGCTACAAGTTCGGCAAGATCGAGATCACCAGCGACATCCCCGGTGTCGATGTTGGTCCGCTCTATCAGGCGCTGAATACCGTCAGCGGCGAATGGTACAATGGCGACAAGATCGAGGAATCGATCACCGCCCTGACCGACCGCCTTGGCGATCTGCAATATGCGTTCGTCGATATCGACCCGCTGCTGGAGCGGAACCAGGAAGATCAGACGATCGATCTGGTGTTCGAACTGAAGGAGACGCCGCGCGTCTTCGTTGAGCGGATCGACATTGTCGGCAACTATTCCACGCTCGACAAGGTGATCCGGCGCGAAATGCTGCTGGTCGAAGGCGACCCGTTCAGTATTTCCAAGATCAGACGGTCCGAACAGCGCGTGAAAGATCTCGGTTATTTCCTGGAAGCCACCGTGAAGACGGCTGAAGGCAGTAACCGTGACCAGACCGTTGTTACGGTGGAAGTGGAAGAGCAGCCGACCGGTGAAATCCAGCTCGGTGCCGGCTATTCCACGACCGATGGTGCACTGCTGGACTTCTCGATCCGTCAGCGCAACCTCTTGGGCAAGGGCCAGGATCTCCGCCTGTCCACCCTGCTGTCATCACGCAGTTTCGAGGTCGATCTGGGCTTTACGGAGCCCTATTTCCTCGACCGCGATCTGGCCGCCGGCGTCGATGTGTTCCGCGTGGTGCGCGATAACCGTGACAGCATCGCTTATGACCTGGAAAGCACCGGCGTGGTGCTGCGCATGGGCTATCCCCTGTCGGAACGGTTGCGTCAGCGTGTGTCCTACTCGCTGTCGCAGAACAAGATCGACAATGTCTATTTCGGCTCCTCGCGCTTCTTGCTGGACCAGCTTGGCTCGACCATCACCTCGTCGGTGGAAAGCCAGTTGCTCTATGACGCGCGTGACAGTCGTCTGGAACCGACGTCGGGTTACTACTTCCTGATTTCCAATGAGTTTGCCGGCCTGGGCGGTGATACGCGCTATCTGCGTAACCGCGTCACCGCTGGTAACTACTGGGAGCCGTTTGAAGAGGTGGTACTGGGCCTGACGACGGAAGCTGGTCATATCTGGGGCATGGGCAAGCGCCTGCGCATTAATGACCGGTTCTTCCTGGGTGGCGATACGCTGCGCGGCTTCGAGATTGGTGGTATCGGTCCGCGTAACGTGCCCGACCCCAATAATCCGAATAACAGCGACGCGTTGGGCGGCACGATCTTCACCCGTGCCAGCCTGGAACTGACCACCAAGCTCGGCCTGCCGGACGAGTTGGGCGTGAAGGCCCACGCCTTCTACGATGCTGGTACCTTGACCGCATCGAAGGAGACGCCGGGCCAGGGTGACGTGTTCCGCGACAGCAACAAGATCCGCATGGCCGCCGGTGTGGGTGTGTCCTGGAAATCGCCGTTCGGCCCCATCCGTCTCGACTTGGCCTATCCGATTGCCAAGGAAGATTATGACCAGACCGAGACGCTGAAATTCAGCTTCGGTACGCGCTTCTGATGCGGGGGGCGGCTTTGTTCCGACCCCATTATCTGGCAGTTGCCGGCCTGACCCTTGCGGTCGGGCCGGTGGCCTTTATGGGCCCTGCTTATGCACAGGGTTCCCCCCTGCAATCGGCCCCTCATGTGACGCTGGTTCAGGATGGCCCCGTGGTGGCCCAGCCCACGGCCAGTACGGCGCCTGCGTCACCGGGGCGGCGTGGTGGCCTGCCTTATGCCCAGGTGGCCATTGTCGATATTCCCCGCATCCTTCAGGAAGCGGCGGTGATGCAATCCATCCAGCAGCAGCTTGATGCGCAGAAGGACCAGTTCCAGCGCGAGGTGGCGGCGCAACAGGAAACGCTGCGTCTGGCCGAACAGGATCTGGCGCGCATGCGCCAGACCGTGGCGGCTGAGGAGTTCGACCGCAAGCGGACAGAATTCGAATCCCAGGTCTCTGCCATGGGGCGAGCGCTGCAGGAACGGACCCGCCGCTTGGATGTGGCTTTCAACCAGGCGCGCAATTCCGCCATCAATACGCTGGACCAGGTGATTGCGGAGGTCGCCAAGGAAACGGGCGCCACGCTGGTCATCTCACGCCAGTTCATCGTCTATCAATCAGGCAATGCCGGCGATATCACGCTGGAAGTGTTGGAGCGGATGAATGCCCGCCTGCCAACAATCGCCGTCAATCTACCGCCCCCCTGATCCCATCTGCGGAGCCGATCATGGCTGATCCCCGTTTCTTCGACCGCGCCGGCCCTTTCACGCTCGCGGCGCTGGCAACCCTTTCCGGCAGCGAACTGGCCCCCGGTGCCGATCCGGACTTGCTGCTGAACGACGTAGCCTCCCTGGATGCGGCGGGGGAGGGGCAACTCTCTTTCCTGGATAATCGGAAATATGTCGAGGCGTTCAACGCCTCCAAGGCGGCTGCCTGCGTGGTGCATCCGGCCCTGGCTGACAAGGCACCGGCGGGGATGGCGCTGCTTTTGTCCAAGAAGCCGTACCGGTCCTATGCCTTGTGCGCGCAGGCCTTTTATCCTTTGCCCCAGGCCAATGGCCTGATTTCTGCCGCGGCCCATGTGGACCCCGCCGCTGTGCTGGGCCAGGATGTGGAGATTGCAGCCGGCGCGGTGGTGGAAGCGGGGGCCGTGCTGGGCGACCGGGTGCGCGTGGCCCCCAACGCCGTGATCGGACGGAATGTGCAGATCGGTGCCGACAGCATCATCGGTGCGTGCGCTTCACTGTCCCACTGCATCATCGGCGCGCGGGTGATGATCTATCCCGGCGCCCGTATCGGGCAGGACGGTTTTGGCTTTGCCATGGATATTGACCGCCATGTCCGGGTGCCCCAGCTCGGCCGCGTCATCATTGAAGACGACGTGGAAGTGGGGGCCAATGTCACCATCGACCGCGGTGCCGGCCCCGATACGGTGATCGGCCGGGGTTGTATGATTGATAATCTGGTGCAGATCGGGCACAACGTCCAGCTCGGGGCAGGCTGCGTCATCGTGGCCCAGTCCGGAATTTCGGGAAGTACCAAGTTTGGCCATCATGCCGTGCTGGCGGCGCAGGCGGGCGTTGCCGGTCATTTGACCATCGGCGCCGGGGCGCGTATCGCGGCACAAAGCGGCGTCATGCGGGACGTGGAGCCCGGCACGGAGGTGTTTGGCACCCCCGCTTTGCCGAAGCGCCAATATTTCCGCCAGGTCGCCATGATGGGCCGGCTTGTCAGGGGCAAAAGTGGACAAGGCGATGAACGCGACGGCGGATAATCAGGTTTTGGAACAGCTCGACATCCTGCGGATCATGCAGATGATCCCGCATCGCTATCCGATGCTGTTGGTGGACAAGGTACGGGATATCGTGTCGGGCGAAAGCTGCACCGGCATCAAGAATGTCACCGTGAATGAGCCGATCTTCACCGGCCATTTCCCGCAGAAGCCGGTATTTCCCGGTGTCATGATCGTGGAAGCGATGGCCCAGACCTCGGCCATCCTGGTGATGCACACGCTGGGTCAGGAGGCGGAAGGCCGTCTGGTCTATTTCATGGGGATTGAGGAGGCGAAATTCCGCCGCCCCATCGTTCCCGGCGACCAGATCCATATCAAGGTCCAGCGCCTGCAGAACCGCCGCAATGTGTGGAAGTTCAAGGGTGAGGCCTATGTGGATGGCAATCTGCACGCCGAAGCCACTTATTCTGCCATGATTGTCATGGATAGCGAGAAGGCGTGAGGCTTTGCCGGGATGGCTATCATCCCGGCAGCCCCCCAATCCCCCTTCGACGGAATGACCCGGACATGAGCAGCAATATCCATCCCTCTTCCATCATCGACCCTGCCGCCCGGATCGGCGAAGGCGTGACCATCGGTCCGTTCTGCGTCGTCGGCCCCGATGTGGTGCTGGGGGACAATGTCCGGCTGGTCAGTCACGTCTCGGTAGAGGGACGGACCCGCATTGGCTCCGGCACGGTGGTTTATCCTTTTGCGTCCCTGGGGCATCCGCCACAGGACCTGAAATATAAGGGCGAGCCGTCGGAACTGATCATCGGGTCCAACAATCGTATCCGGGAGCAGGTGACCATGAATCCCGGCACCGAGGGTGGCGGCATGGTCACACGCGTGGGCGATGGCGGCCTGTTCATGGTCGGTGTCCATATCGGCCATGACTGCATCGTCGGCAATAATGTGATTTTCGCCAACAACGCGACGCTGGGCGGTCATGTCGAGGTGGGGGATCATGCTGTGCTGGGCGGCCTGTCAGCGGTGCATCAATGGGTCCGCATCGGCGCCCATGCCATGATCGGCGGCATGTCCGGCGTTGAGGCTGACGTGATCCCCTATGGTCTGGTGAAGGGCGAACGCGCCTTCCTGGCCGGGCTTAACCTGGTCGGGCTGGAGCGTCGCGGTTTCTCGCGGGAGCAGATCGGCGCGTTGCGCAATGGCTTCAAGCGTATTTTCACCACGGCTGATGGCACGATGGCGGAGCGTATGGAAGCAGCGGGCAAGGAGTTCGCCGACAGTGAGTTGGTCGCGTCCATGCTGGATTTCCTGGCCAAGCGCGGGTCGCGCGCCCTGACCCTGCCGCGCTGAGGCGGCATCATGGCGCCGAAGCTCGGCATCCTGGCAGGCGGGGGCGATCTGCCGGCCAATCTTGTTGAGACCTGCCGCCGGGACGGGCGGGACTTTTTTCTGATCGCGCTGGAAGGGCAGGCGACGCCGGAATGGTTGTCGCCCGACATTCCCCATGCCTGGTTCCGCCTGGGGGCGGCAGGGGCCATCCTGGATCGGTTGAAGGCCGAGGGGGTGGGCGACATTGTCATGGCTGGCCGCGTTCGCCGGCCCTCCCTGACCGAATTGCGTCCCGACTGGAAGGCTACCCAGTTCTTCGCCCGCATCGGCCTGAAGGCCCTGGGTGATGATGGATTGCTGCGCGGCGTGGCTCAGGTGCTGGAGGAAGAGGGGTTCCGCGTCGTCGGCGTGCAAACCCTGATCACCGGCCTTCTGACCCCGGAAGGCCCGCTCGGTACGCACCGGGCGGATGAGCAGGCGCTGGCTGATATTGCCCATGGCATCACGGTTGCCCGGGCGCTCGGGGGCCTGGATATCGGCCAGTCGGTTGTGGTGCAGCAGGGCGTGGTGCTGGGCGTTGAGGCGATTGAGGGTACCGATGCGCTGATCCAGCGTTGCGGCGCCCTGCGCCGACCAGGGCCGGGGCCGGTGCTGGTGAAATGTGCCAAGCCACAACAGGATCGGCGGCTGGATTTGCCGGCCCTGGGTCCGGATACGGTGGATAATTGTATCGCGGCCGGTTTTGCCGGGATTGCCGCCCAGGCCGGCAACACCCTTTTCCTGGGCCGCGACAAAGCGGTGACAGCCGCTGATGCCGCCGGCCTGTTCCTGCTGGGGATCACGCCATGACCGCACCGCTGATTTTTCTCGTCGCGGGAGAGCCGTCGGGCGATGTGTTGGGCGCCCGTCTGATGGCGGGGCTGAAAGAGGTGACCGGCGGGCAGGTGCGCTTTGCCGGTATCGGCGGGGAGCGTATGATCGCGGAAGGGCTGACCAGCCTTTTCCCGATGGAGGAACTGACCCTGTTCGGTCTTGCCGAACTTCTGCCGAAGCTGCCCAATATCCTGCGCCGCATCCGGCAGACGGCTGATACCGTGCTGGCCCTGAAGCCGGATGCGGTTGTCACCATTGATGCGCCGGATTTTTGTTTCCGGGTGGCGAAGAAGGTTCGCAAGGCGGACCCCTCGATCAAGCTGATCCATTATGTGGCGCCGACCGTCTGGGCCTGGCGGCCGGGACGGGCAAAGAAGATCGCGGCCTTCCTGGATCACCTGCTGGTACTGCTGCCCTTTGAGCCGCCTTACTTTGAGAAGGTGGGGTTGCCGGCCACTTTTGTCGGCCATTCCATCGTCGAGGCCGGGGTTGAGCAGGGGGATGGCGCAGCCTTCCGCGCCCGGCACGGCATCCCGGCGGATACCCGGTTGCTGACGGTTCTTCCCGGCAGCCGGCGCAGCGAGATCAAGGTTCTGTTGCCTGATTTCGGCCATACGCTGTCCATTCTGGCGGGCCGCCATTCTGATCTGCGCGTTGTGGTGCCGACCTTGGGCAAGGTTGCCGGTGCCGTCCGGGAAGCCATTGCCGGCTGGCCGCTGGCCCCGATTGTGGTGGAAGGCGACCGGGAAAAATATGATGCCTTTGCGGCCAGCACGGCGGCCTTGGCAGCAAGCGGTACTGTGGCCCTGGAGCTGGCGCTGGCACGTCTGCCGGCCATTATCGCCTATCGCATTCACCCGCTGACCTACCGGCTTTACCGACGGTTGATCCGGGTCAAATACGCCAATCTGGTTAACATCATGCAAGACCAGATGCTGGTGCCGGAATATTTGCAGGGTGATTGCGTGCCGGACAAGCTGGCGGATGCGGTTGACCGCCTGCTGTGTGACCCGGCGGCGCGGCAGCACCAGATTGACGGCGTGGCCGAGGTGGCCCGCTGGCTGGGGCAGGGCGACGCGCGCGCGCCAAGCCGTCGTGCAGCCCAGGTTGTGCTGAATGTCATCGGCCACCAAGCGGACGGCGCTGTCTTTTAGTCGATGGCGTAAAGCGAACAGACTAATCTTAAGGGATTCCTTAACAGGAACCGTGGTCGTTCTATGATAAAAGTATGGAGTGCCTCCCCGCGATAGCCTGAGGATGAAGACGTTATGGCAATGACTTGCCCTGAATGCGAAACATTGCCTTTCTCCATATTTTCACAGAATCTCGTGCTTATCCGTCTGCCCACCGCCCATAGCGTTTCCAAGATGCGGACAATCGTCCAATGCCTGGGGGTGGATACGGGACGGATGGAGGACCCGCTCTGCTATCGTTTTTACTTGTCGGAAACCACGCTGATTGAACTGATGGTGGCTTTGTCAGACGGGTTGACGGGGGAGGAGCTTGCCCATTCCCGTTGTGTCATCCTGCCTGTGGATCGGGAGCCTGGGATCAGCGACCTGTTGGCGGCCATCACGCTACGTCAGGCGATTGCCAATATCCGTGGTCAGTGGTTGACCCAGCTTTTGCAGGAAGATCGCTATTTTTCCATGTTGCAGCCGATCTATGGCGCAGATGGGGCGCCCTTTGGCTATGAGGCCCTGTTTCGGGGCCGGTCTGAGGAGGGGAACATCCTGGCGCCCCATGCCTTGTTCGGCATGGCGGAGGAAGCGGGGCTATTATTCGCGCTGGACCTGAAGGCCCGCCAGTCGGCCATCAACACCATGGCCCGCCGACCGAATGATGGGGCGCATCTCTTCGTAAATTTTAATCCATCTTCTATCTATGACCCGGATTTCTGCCTGCGGACAACGCGGGATCTGGTTCGCCGTGTTGGGTTGATTCCGGAGAATATCGTCTTTGAAGTGACAGAGACGACGCGGGCCCATGATGAGAACCATCTGCGGGCCATCCTTGATTATTATCGGGCGGCAGGTTTCCAGGTGGCTCTGGACGATATTGGCGCGGGCTTTTCCGGGCTCAACCTGCTTCAGCTTCTGCAGCCGGATTTCATGAAGATCGATATGGCCCTGATCCGTGATGTCGATACGGATGGCTATAAGCAGAGCATTGTCCGCCATCTGATCGGCATCGCGCATGATTGCGGCGCGAAGGTCGTGGCGGAAGGGATCGAGACCGGCGGGGAACTGGCCTGGGTACGCGACGCAGGGGCCGATCTTGTGCAGGGATACCTTCTGGGCCGCCCCATGGCCGTAGCCTGACGACGGGGAATAATCCGGCGGTTCATCTCCGGCAGCCCGTTTGTGGGTCGCCAGGGGGCCGGAAAGTGTCCGGTCTTAACGGTAGTAAAAAGCCGAATAGCCCAGCAATCCGATGATCCCCAGGATCAATCCCAGCTTGGCGATGCGCGCCAGCCTTTTGCCGATGGGCGCGGGATTGTCGTTGACCGGGGCGGGCGGGCGCCATCTGAACGGTCTGGCACCAGAAAACAGATAAGAATCGCGGGCGGCCCCATTGGGGCCGCCCGTTTGATGCCGCTTATGCTGCTGCTCAGCCACGCTCGTTCAGCGGGGTGAAGTCCCGCACCGTGTGACCGGTATAGAGCTGGCGCGGGCGACCGATCTTCTGGCCGGGATCCTCGATCATCTCCTTCCACTGGCTGATCCAGCCGACGGTACGGGCCAGCGCGAACAGCACGGTGAACATGCTGGTCGGGAAGCCAATCGCCTTCAGGATGATGCCGGAATAGAAGTCCACGTTCGGGTACAGCTTCTTCTCGATGAAATATTCATCGGAAAGGGCGATACGCTCCAGCTCCACCGCGATGTCCAGCAGCGGATCGTCCTTGATGCCCAGTTCGGCCAGCACTTCCTTACAGGTCTGCTGCATCACCTTGGCGCGCGGGTCATAATTCTTATAGACCCGGTGACCAAAGCCCATCAGACGGAAATTGTCGTTCTTGTCCTTGGCGCGCTTGATGAATTCCGGAATGCGATCAACGGTCTTGATCTCTTCCAGCATCTTCAGCACGGCTTCGTTCGCACCACCATGGGCGGGACCCCACAGGGAGGCGATGCCGGCGGCGATACAGGCGAACGGGTTGGCGCCCGACGAACCAGCCAGACGGACGGTGGAGGTCGAAGCGTTCTGCTCGTGATCGGCGTGCAGGATGAAGATCTTGTCCATCGCCTCGGCGATGACCGGGTTCACCTTATATTCCTCGCACGGGACCGCGAAGGTCATGTACAGGAAGTTCTCAGCAAAACCGAGGTCATTGCGCGGATAGACGAAAGGCTGACCGACCGAATATTTGTAGGCCATGGCAGCAATGGTCGGCACCTTGGCGATCAGCCGGTGCGACGCGATGATGCGCTGGGTCGGGTCGTTGATGTCCGTGCTGTCATGATAGAAGGCCGACAGGGCGCCGACGACGCCGCACATGATGGCCATCGGGTGGGCATCGCGGCGGAAGCCACGGAAGAAGTTCGCCAACTGCTCATGCACCATGGTGTGGCGCGTGATGGTCTGTTCGAACTTGGCCTTCTGCTCGGCATTCGGCAGTTCGCCATTCAGCAGCAGGTAGCAGACTTCCAGGAAGTCGCTCTTCTCGGCCAACTGCTCGATCGGGTAGCCGCGATGCAGCAGCACGCCTTCATCGCCATCAATGTAGGTGATCGCCGATTCGCAGGAGCCGGTGGACGTGAAGCCGGGATCGTAGGTGAAGCACCCGGTGGCCGCATAGAGCTTGCGGATGTCGATGACGTCCGGTCCCGTCGCGCCGTGCAGGATGGGCAAGGTCACTTGCTTGCCGTTCCGGTTATCGATCAGGGTCACCGTATCGGCGGTTCCATCGCCCGCCGTCTGGGGAGTCTGGCTCATGTCGGCACGTCCTCAAGGGTTTCTTGGGTGGGGCGCTGCCCCGGGTTCTTTATTTTCGGGCGGAGTGTAATGCCGCAACGCAGCGAGCGCAACGCAACAGCACGACTTTAATCACCCCTTTGTCACATCTTCCAGTCGCGCAAGGCTCTCTACACGACCGAGAATTTCCGCCACCTCGAAAATCGGCGGCGAAACGGTGCTGCCGGTCAGGGCCGCGCGCAGGGGCTGGGCCAGTTTCCCCAGCTTCAGTCCCGTACGCTCCGCCTGCTCCCGAACGATCTGTTCCAGGGCAGCGGCGGTCCATTCGGTACTTGCGGCGAACGCTTCTGCCAGCGCGCCAAGCTGCGACCGTGCATCGGCCGTCAGCAGGCCCGCCGCCTTTTCATCAAGCGGCAGCGGACGATTTGCAAAGAGATAAAGCGACCCGTCCGCCAGTTCCACCAGAGTTTTCACCCTGGGCTTGAAGCCGGGCACGGATTGCAGCAGACGATCCTTATCAGCCGGCGTCAGGGCGCGGCCCAGGCGCTGTTCAATGAAGGGAACGGTCAAGTCCACCAGCCGTGCGTCGGAGGCCTCGCGGATATAATGGCCGTTCAGATTTTCCATCTTGGCGAAGTCCAGCCGCGAGGGCGACCGGCCAATCCCTTCCAGATCAAACCACTCAATCGCCTGTTCGGTCGGGATGATCTCCGCATCGCCATGCCCCCAGCCCAGACGCAGCAGATAATTGCGCATCGTTTCCGGCAGGAAGCCCATGTCGCGGTAAGCTTCAATCCCCAGCGCCCCATGGCGCTTGGACAGCTTGGCCCCGTCCGGACCGTGGATCAGCGGGATATGGGCGAATTCCGGCGCCTTCCAACCCATGGCATTGTAAATCTGGAGCTGGCGGAACGTGTTGGTCAGGTGGTCATCACCACGCACCACATGGGTCACGCCCATGTCATAATCGTCCACCACCACGGCCAGCAGATATGTAGGCGTGCCGTCGGACCGCAGCAGAATCAGATCATCCAACTGGCTGTTCTGCACCCGCACTTCACCCTGCACATGGTCCTTGACCACGGTTTCGCCTTCACGCGGGGCCTTCAGGCGGATGGCAGGGGCAATCCCGGCGGGGGCTTCTGACGGGTCACGGTCGCGCCAGCGGCCATCATAGCGCGGCTGCTGGCCGGCGGCCTTCTGCGCCTCGCGCATCGCATCCAGTTCTTCCGGCGTGCAGTAGCAGCGATAGGCGCTGCCATTGGCCAGCATTTCCTCCACCACGGCGGCGTGGCGGTCCTTGCGTTCAAACTGGCTGATCGCGTCGCCGTCCCAATCCAGGCCCAGCCACTTCAACCCGTCCAGGATCGCATCCACGGCAGCCTGGGTGGAACGGGCGCGGTCGGTATCCTCGATGCGCAGCAGGAACTTGCCGCCATGCCGGCGCGCCAGTAGCCAGTTGAACAAGGCGGTCCGGCCACCACCAATATGCAGAAAACCAGTGGGTGATGGCGCGAAACGGGTGACAATCGTCATGATTAATACAATCTTCTGCAAGGAAAAGGGTCCGCTGCGGCTGGTTTAGCACAGCCAGGGGGCTTATGCACCGTGACGGGCATCACGCATGGGACAAAGCACGCAATCAGGATTTGCGGGGCGGAGGGCGGCAATGTCGCTTGCCCTGCCGCTGGGGCGTCCTATCTGGGATTGGCTGGGGGCGTCGATCCTGGCGGAACAGGGACGCTGGCTGCTTTGGTCGCCTGTCACGCTGGGGGCCGGGATCGGCTTTTACTTCGCCTTGCCGGCGGAGCCACCGGCCTGGATCGCCCCTGTCCTGCTTGCCATGCTGTTTTTCGTCGAACTGAGGCTGCGGCGATTCCGACCGCTGGCTGTTCAGGCGATGGTCATTCTGCTGGTCATGCCCGTGCTGGGCCTGCTGGCGGCACAGATACGCACAGATCAGGTGCGTGCCCCGGTGCTGGCGGCGGAGATCGGGCCAGTTGACGTGATCGGCACCGTTATCGCGCAGGAACCGCTGGAAAAAGGCGGCCGTATCCTGATGCAGGATCTCACCATTCCAGGCCTTGCCACATCGCAGACGCCGGCCCGCGCCCGCATCCGCCTGCGTGCCGATGATAATCTGCCCAAGCCGGGGCAGCGCGTCAGGGTATGGGCGGTGATCGGCCCTCCGGGTGATGCGGTGGAGCCGGGCGCCTTTGATTTTCGCCGCCACCTCTATTTCCAGAAGATCGGTGCGGTCGGCTATGCCAGGGGGCGGGTGCAGGTGCGGGGGATGGCGCCCGATCCGCCTTTTACCGTGCGGCTGGAAGGCCTGCGTCAGGCCATGGCGGGCAAGGTGGACGCGCGGTTGGACGGGGCTGTATCGGGTATGACCGCTGCCCTGCTCAATGGCCAGCCCAGCGCCATTCCCGAAGCGGATCTGGAGGCGATGCGGCAATCCGGTTTGCAGCATCTGCTTTCCATCTCGGGCCTGCATGTCGGGCTGGTGGCGGGGCTGGTCCTGCTGGCGGTGCGGGCGTTGCTGGCCCTGTGGCCGCCTTTCGCCCTGCGCTATCCGATCAAGAAATTCGCGGCCATCATCGCGCTGGCGGCGGCCTTCTTCTATATGCTGATGGTCGGGTCGCCGGTGCCGACCCAGCGGTCGGTTCTGATGACCGGTGTCATGCTGCTGGCCATCCTGGCGGATCGCAATCCCTTCTCCATCCGCGTCATTGCGGTGGCGGCGCTGGCGGTGATGCTGACCCAGCCGGAAGCCATCCTTGGCCCCAGCTTCCAGATGTCCTTTGCTGCCGTGGCAGCCTTGATTCTGGTTTATGAGGCGATCACCCCGATCCTGGCCCGCTATCCGCGGGGGGAGGGGCGGGTGGGGCGCATCCTGCGCGGGGCGATCGGGCTTGCCTTCACCTCGCTCGTCGCCAGCCTCGCGACCACGCCCTATGGCCTGTACCATTTCCAGCAGATGGCCAATTACGGGGTGCTGGCCAACATGATCGCCGTGCCCGTCACCTCCTTCTGGGTCATGCCCTGGGGCTTGCTGGTTTATCTGTTGATGCCGCTGGGGCTGGAGGGGCCAGCCATCATCGCCATGGGCTGGGGCGTGGAGTTGATCCTGTGGACTGCCCATTGGGTAACGGGCCTGCCGGGGGCGGCGGTGCGGGTGCCGGCAATCCCGCTCTGGGGCATGGCGGCTTTTACCGTGGGTGCTTTGTGGATCGGCCTGTGGCAGGGCCGGTGGCGGTGGCTGGGTGGCTTGGGGATTGGTGCGGCCCTTCTCTCCCTCCCGCTGGCGCCGATGCCGGATATCCGGGTCAGCAGCGACGGGGTGGTGGCGGCCATCCGCACCCAGGATGGCGGGCTGCTGGTTTCCACCCGGCGGGCCAGCCGTTTCGACAGCGATGCCTGGGCGCAGCGCGATGGGTTGGCCAACCCGCCCAAACGCTGGCAGCCTGCCGGCAGTCCGGCGGATGGGCTGCGCTGCGACGGTGAAACCTGCCTTTACGAGAAAGACGGCCAGCAGGTGGCCCTTTTGCTGGGGCCGGGTGCCGCCTGCCCGACGGGCGCGGGGGCTGTGCTGGCCTTGCGTGGCGCACCGGACTGTCCCGGGCCGATCATCGTGGGTCCTGCGGAGCGGGCGGCCCATGGGGCCCATGCGCTTTATCTTGATCCGGCCGGAATCAGGCTGGCGAAGGTACGCCCCGAACCGGGCGCGCGGCCCTGGTATTAACCATCAAAGCCCGTCCATACGGCCAGCCGGCGGATTGACGACCGCTGTAAGGGGCACAAGCTGGAAGCCTTTTGCCTCCAGGGTTGGCAGCCATCTGGTCAGGGCGGCGATGGTCACATCATGGGGGTGGCCAATGGCGATGGCGCTGCCCTTGCGTCGGGCGATGCTTTCCACCTGGGCCAGGGCCTTGGCAACGGCTTCCGGTGTCTGCACATGGTCCAGAAACACGTCGCGCGCCTGCATCGGCACCTGATAATGGCTGGCCAGCGAGGCTGCCTTGCTGTCGGCCGTGGTGCGGCTGTCCAGGAACAGCAGGCCCCGGCCAGACAGTTCAGACAAGACCACTGCCATGCCCGTGCTATCGGCTGTGAAGCGGCTGCCCATATGGTTGTTGATGCCGACAAAGCCGCTGAAAGCCGACAGGTTATGGGCCAGACGCTGACGCAGTTCCGTTTCCCCTAACTGGGTGAACAGCGCATTCGGCCCCGGATTCTCCTTGCCCGACGGTTCCATGGGCATATGGACAATCAGTTCATGGCCCCCGCCATGGGCCTGGGCCGTCTGGGTGCCGAGATCGCGGGCATAGGGCAGCCAGGCCAGCGTCAGCGGGCCGGGAAGGCCCACCACCTTGTCGCTGCGCCGGCGGTCCAGCCCCATATCGTCAATCACGATGACGATGCGGGGCCGCCCATCGGCGGCGGGGGCCTGGACGGCATAATGGCGCCAAGCGGGCACCCCTGCCGGCGGCGGCGGGACGGGGGGCAGCGGCTTGGGCGGGCGGGGCACTGCCGCGACCTGGGCTTTTTCCGGTGCGGGCCGTGCCGGCTCCGTGCTTGCTGCCGGGGGCTGGGGTTCCGGCGGGGCAGGGGCGGGCGGTGCTGTTGGCTGGGCGGCAGGCGGCGGTGTGGGGGCGCGGTCCGGCTTTGTCGGGCCGGCGCCTTTTTCCTCCGCCGCGTCCTCGTCCACAGCCTCTTCCACCTCGTCCTCGGCTTGGGAATCGGCCATTTCCTCCGCCGGTGTCAGGGCGGGGCCGGCGGCGACGGGGCGGTAAGGCCCATCATTGCTGTTCAACGCATAAAGCCCACCGGCGACGGCCACCAGTGCCAGCAGCACCAGCAGCGCTTGCCCGCCTTTGCCCAGCCGGGTCAGCCAGGAACGGCCACGATCGCGGATATGGCCTTTGCGGGCCCGGACCCTGGGTCTGGGCAGGGGGCCGCTCGTGCCCCGACGCTTCTGGGGTTGTTTGATACGGGGGCCGGGGGATCGGCGCTGGTCGGACATGGGGCTGTCGATCCCTGCAAGGCGGGCGCAAATTCATAAATCAGCGCCAGATATGGAACAAACCTCAACCGGCTGCAATGCCGTCACCGCAGGGCGGTTAACGTTCTGGCAGGGGGCTTGGCCCGTCGCATGGGCTGGAATTCCCCCGGCAACGCCTATAGGCTGCCGCCCGGCGGCCATTCACGGGCCGCTTCCGTGGCATATTCCAAGGGTCAAGAACACCGCCATGCTGCTCTTCATCGACAATTACGACAGCTTCACCTGGAATCTGGTGCATTACCTGGGCGAATTGGGCGCTGACGTGCAGGTGTGGCGCAACGACGCGCTGAAGCTGGAACAGGCGTTGGACCTGAAGCCGCAGGCCATCATGCTGTCGCCCGGCCCCTGCGACCCGGACAAGGCCGGCATCTGCCTGCCGCTGATCCATGCCGCCGCCGAACATAAGATTCCGCTGATGGGTGTCTGCCTGGGGCACCAGGCCATCGGTCAGGCCTTTGGCGGCAAGGTGGTGCGCGCACCCCAGCCGATGCATGGCAAGATGGGCACCGTGTTTCATGAAGGCCGTACCCTGATGAAAGGGCTGCCCAGCCCGTTCCAGGCCACGCGCTACCACTCCCTGATCGTGGAGAAGGAGACGCTGCCCGATTGTCTGGAAAGCACGGCATGGCTGGATGATGGGATGATCATGGCGCTGTCACACAAGACGCTGCCCATCCATGGCGTGCAATTCCACCCGGAAAGCATCGCGTCCGAGAATGGTCACAAGATTCTGGATAACTTCCTGGAACTGGCCAACATCACGCGCGGGCCCCGCCTGCGTACCGTTGCCTGAAGGCGGGGGCCGATGACCGGCGATATGGGGGATTTCAAGGCGCTGCTGGCGAAGGTCGCCACCGGAGCCAGTCTCAGCGAGGCGGAGGCGGAACATGCCTTCGCCATCATCATGTCCGGCAATGCCACACCATCGCAGATGGGCGGCTTCCTGATGGCGCTGCGGGTGCGCGGGGAGAGTGTGGCGGAGATCACCGGGGCCGTGCGCGCCATGCGCGCCAAGGCCATCGGGATCGAAGCGCCGGAAGGCATTATTGATACGTGTGGCACCGGCGGCGATGGGGCCCATACCTATAATATCTCCACCGCCGTGGCCTTTGTGATTGCCGGCTGCGGTGTGCCGGTGGCCAAGCATGGCAACCGGGCGATTTCCTCGAAATCGGGGGCGGCGGATGTGCTGTCGGCGCTGGGGGTGAACCTGGATGCCGATTTCACCCTGGTACGGCGGGCTTTGTTTGATGCCGGCATCGGCTTTCTGCTGGCCACCCGCCACCACACCGCCATGCGCAATGTCGGGCCGACGCGGGTGGAGCTGGGCACGCGCACCATCTTCAACCTGATGGGGCCGCTCTCCAACCCTGCCGGGGCGAAGCGGCAATTGCTGGGTGTCTTCTCCCGCCAGTGGATCGAGCCGCTGGCCCATGTGCTGCACAATCTGGGCTCGCAGACGGCCTGGGTGGTGAATGGCAGCGACGGGCTGGATGAGATCACCACCACCGGCCCCACCCATGTGGCGGAGTTACGCCATGGTGTGGTGCGCACGTTTGAGATTACGCCGGAGGATGCGGGCCTGCCCCGCGCCACGGCGGATGACCTCCGCGGCGGCACGCCGGAGGAAAATGCCCAGGCCTTGCGCGCTGTGCTCTCTGGGGCCAAGGGCCCTTATCGTGACATCGTGCTGCTGAACGCTGCCGCTGCCCTGGTGGTGGCCGACGCCGCACCTGACCTGAAGGCAGGTGTGGCTAAGGCGGCTGATGCCATTGACAGCGGTCAGGCCACCCTGGCCCTGGAACGCCTGGCCAGCATCACCCACATTCCGGTGACCGAATAATGAACAGCACCCCCGACGTTCTGGCCCGTATCTGTGCCGATAAGGCCGAGCATGTGGCCCGCGCCAAAGCCGCCCGCCCCCTGGCGCTGGTGGAAGAAGCGGCGAAGGCCCAGCCGGCCCCGCGTGGTTTCGTCAATGCGCTTTCCCGCACTGTGGCCGACGGGCGCTGGGCCTTGATCGCGGAGATCAAGAAGGCGAGCCCGTCCAAGGGCCTGATCCGTGCCGATTTTGACCCGCCGACCCTGGCGCGGGCCTATAAGGAAGCTGGCGCCACCTGCCTGTCGGTACTGACCGATATCCCCTATTTCCAGGGCGACGACGCCTTTTTGCAGGCCGCCCGCGCGGCTGTGGACCTGCCGGCCCTGCGCAAGGATTTCATGATCGATCCCTATCAGATCACGGAAAGCCGGGCGCTGGGGGCTGACTGCATCCTGTTGATCATGGCCTGCCTGGATGATGCGCTGGCGCGTGACCTTTATGACGCCGCCATCGGCTACGGCATGGATGTGCTGGTGGAGGTGCATGACGAGCCGGAGATGGAGCGGGCCTTGAAGCTGCCCGGCGGTCTGCTGGGGGTGAATAACCGCAACCTGAAGACCCTTTCCATCGATCTTGCCACCACGGAACGGCTGGCGGCCATGGTGCCGGCGGGCCGGCATCTCGTGGCGGAAAGCGGTATCCACAGCCCGGCCGACCTGTCGCGGCTGGCCGCTGCCGGGGCGCGCCGCTTCCTGATCGGGGAATCGCTGATGGCCAAGCCGGACGTGGTGGCCGCCACCCGCGCTTTGCTCTCCACCCCCTTCGCCCCGGCGGCCTGAGCCATGGCGGGCCGCCTGACCCATTTTGATGAGGCCGGCAACGCCGCCATGGTGGATGTGTCCGCCAAGGAGGAGACGGTGCGCATCGCCACCGCGCGCGGCCATATCGCCATGAATCCTGCAACCCTGGCCCTGATCCGCGCGGGCGGCATGGAAAAGGGCGATGTGCTGGGCGTGGCGCGGCTGGCCGGCATCATGGCTGCCAAGAAAACCGCCGACCTGATCCCGCTCTGCCACCCGCTGGCCCTGTCCAAGGTCTCGGTGGATTTCACCCTGGATGAGGCGGGAGCAAAGGTGGAGATCAGCGCCACCGTGAAGCTGAAAGGCCGCACGGGCGTGGAGATGGAAGCGCTGACGGCGGTCTCCGTCGCCGCGCTCACCATCTATGACATGTGCAAGGCGGTCGATAAGGGCATGGTGATCGGCGCCGTTCAGCTTGCCTATAAGGAAGGCGGCAAGAGCGGGACCTATATCGGGCCGCTTGGGTGAGGGCTTTGATGGCCAGGGACTATTGCGCAGCTATCGGCAAGCAGTGATCGCAGCCAGCGCTGGGCCGGGTCATGCTGAGTGCGTTCGTGCCAGACGAGGATCTTCTGGAATCCTGGGATCACCACTGGCGGCTCACTGATGACAATGTTCTGCATCTGTGTCGCCATCCGGCGCGGAATGACGGCGATCAGATCCGTGGCCCGTAGAATGTCACCCAAGGCTAGAAAACTGGCCAAGCTCAGCACTGTTCGCCGCTGTCGCCCCAATCTCGCGAGTGCCAAATCGGTCACGCCCTGGAAACGGTTGCCCCCGTAAGAAACCAAGGCGTGATCAAGCGCGCAGAACCGATCCAGGGAAAGAGGCGTCGCCCCGGCATCGGGATGGTGTTGGCGCATGACACATACATAATCCTCGTCGAAGAGATGCCGCGACCGCAGGCTAGGCGGTGCCTGCTCGGGTGTGCTGAGCGCCATATCGATCGTGCCGCGCTCGCATTGCTCTTGGATACGGCTGTCATCGACTGGTTGTATCGCGATACGGATGCCGGGTGCAAAGACACGAACCCGTGCCACGAAGGGGACAATGACCGCCTGCAAGGCATAATCGGTAGCCGCCAAGGTTACCGTCAGGTTGGCCTGAACTGGATCGAACTGTTCTGGTACCAGGAGTGTCTCTATATCGGCCAGAATGCGGCGAAGGGTAGTCGCCAGTTCCGTGGCCCGCGCCGTCGGAACCATGCCATGTTGGCTTCGAACGAAAAGCGGATCGCTAAATTGCTGGCGCAAGCGGGTCAACATACCGCTTACCGCCGGTTGGGTCAGGCCCAGCCGCGCGGCCGTCCTGGTGACACTCCGTTCCGTCAGCAGCGCATCAAGCGTCTTCAGAAGGTTCAGGTCAAGGCGGCTAATATCAGTCATTCTTATTAAGAAAATATCCATTCACGATTTGAGCTATATCAGCGGAACGGTCATGTCTGGTCAAGCGGCGCTTGACAATCCACCCGCGCCGCCTGGGAGAAGAACATGAACATGATCCATTGGCCTGATGGCTATGTGCCCGGCTTCAGCGATAATTTTGCATCCAACGAGATTATCGTTGCCGATCTTTCAGCCCACCAAGTCTGGCCTGCGCTTGCAAAAACTACAATCTGGCCGCGTTATTATAGCAATGTTAGCGACATATGGTTTTACGATGGGCAGGGACCGGCATTGGCCCTTGGAACCCGGTTTAGGTTCGTAACCTTTGGTTTTTCCGTGGAAGCCGAAGTTGTCGAATATGTGGAACCGGTGGAGGGGCAACCGGCGCGACTGGCTTGGCACGGTTGGGTGGAAGGAGACGCGCATCGGCGGTTGGATGTCCACCATGCCTGGTTGATAGAGGATCTGTCCGATGGGCGTGTGCGTATCCTGACCCAGGAAACGCAAAACGGACAGCCGGCGCGCGAATTGGCGGCGGCAATCCCCAATCCGATGATCAATGGGCACCAGGAATGGATCGTCGGCATGGTAACGTATGCCCGCTGCCATCTCGTTTGAACGGGGATGGTGCGACCTATTGCGCGATGGATAAGGTCCCAGATATCTCTTGGTCCGACCTGACTCACGGAGCCCCCGCTTGATCCCCCTTTCCGAAGCCCGCGCCCGTATCCTGGCCAATATCCAACCGCTGCCGGCGGAACAGGTGCCCTTGACCCAGGGGCTGGGCCGGGTGCTGGCGGCGGATGTGGTGGCGCGGGTTACACATCCGCCGACGGCTGTTTCGGCCATGGATGGCTGGGCCGTGCGCACGGCGGACATCGCCAGTTTCCCCGTCACGCTGGCCCGCATCGGCGAGGCGCCGGCGGGCCGGCCCTTTGCCGGCGGGGTGGGGCCGGGGCAGGCGGTGCGGATTTTCACCGGCGGGGCCTTGCCCGATGGGGCCGATACGGTGGTGGTGCAGGAGGATGCAGACGATCACGGCGCCACCGTCACCTTGAAAGATGGCAGCGGGCCGGGGCGCTGGATACGGCCGGCGGGGCAGGATTTCAGCATTGGCGATGTCGGCGTGCCGGCGGGGCGGCGGCTGACCGTGCGCGATCTGGCGCTGGCGGCTTCCATGAATGTGCCCTGGCTGAAGGTTCGCCGTCGCCCCCGCGTTTCCATCCTCGCCACGGGGGATGAGGTGGTGATGCCCGGCGACACGCTGGCGCCGGGGCAGATTGTCAGCTCCAATTCCCTGGCACTCTGCGCCCTGGTGCGCCAGTTGGGCGGGGAGGCGGTGGATCTGGGCATTGCCGGGGATAACCGCGACAGTCTGGCGGAACTGGCTGCTGCTGCCAGCGGTACCGACCTGCTGGTGACGATCGGCGGCGCGTCGGTGGGGGAGCATGATCTGGTGCGCTCCGTGCTGGGCCATGCCGGGCTGGAGCTGGATTTCTGGAAAATCGCCATGCGGCCCGGCAAGCCCCTGATGTTTGGTCGCATCAAGGGTGTGCCCATGCTGGGCCTGCCGGGCAACCCGGTCTCCGCCCTGGTCTGTGCCTGGCTGTTCCTGCGCCCGCTGCTGTTGGGCATGCAGGGGCTGCCGACGGCGGATGAGACGCGGGAAGTAATATTGGGCGGGAATTTGGGGAGGAATGACAGCCGGGCGGATTTCATCCGCGCCAAGCTTTCCCGCGATGCGCAGGGAAGGGAGGTGGCCACTCCCTTCCCGAAACAGGATAGCGGCATGCTAAGCCGGCTGGCCTGGGCCGACTGCCTGATCCTGCGCGACCCGCACGCCCCGCCGGTGGTGGCGGGGGAAAAGGTCCGGATCATGCCGCTGGATGCGCTGTAAGGCGGTTATTTCCGCCCTCCCGGTTACCCGACGATTGACGCGGCTTCCTTGGCGGCGCGCTGCATGCTGCCGGACATTTCGGCGGCTACCGCGCTCTGTTCCTCAACAGCGGCGGCGGTGGAGGTCACATATTGGCGCACATTGTCGATAGCGGCCCGGATGCTGGTCAGCGCTTCCACCACCTCACTGGAGGCCCCGCGCAGATCGCCAATTTCCGCATTGATACGCTCAGTTGCGGCGCGGGCCTGATTGGCAAGGTTCTTCACCTCCGTTGCCACAACGGCGAAGCCCTTGCCGGCTTCCCCGGCCCGCGCACTTTCGATGGTGGCGTTCAGGGCCAGCAGATTGATCTGACCGGCGATATCGGCGATGACATTGACAATGCCGCCGACGGATTCGGTAACGCTGGCCAGCCGCCGGGTGGCGCCCGTTGCCGATTCTGCCGTGTGGTCGGCCGCCTCCGCCGTGTCGCGGGAGCGGACCATGCTGGTGGCGATCTCCCGCACAGAGCTGCTCATTTCTTCCGCGCCGGCGGCCACGTTTTCCAGCATGGCGCCGACATGCTCGCTGCGTTTGCGGGCCAGCACATTCTGGGTGACGTCGGAGGCGTATTTCACCACCTTGAAGGGCTTGCCGTCTGGATCGAAAATGGCGTTGTAGCTTGCATTGATCCAGACATCATGCCCGTCCTTTGCCACCCGGCGGAACGTGCCGGTGCGATATTCACCCCTGGCCAGCGCTTTCCAGAAATCCCGATAGGCCTGGCTATCGACCTCTTCTGCGGGCATGAACAGGCGATGGTGGCGCCCTTTGATCTCCTCCTCATGGTAGTTCATCAGGGCAAGGAAATTGGCATTGGCGCGCAGGACGGTGCCATCCAGGGCGAACTCGATGACCGCTTGGCTGCGGTTGATGGCTTCGATCTGGCCGGACTTGTCAGCCATGTCGAGCCGTAATTCCGTAATATCGGCAGCAAACTTCACCACCTTCACGGGCCGCCCATGGGTATCCAGAATCGGATTATAGGTGGCGCGGATATAGATCTCCCGTCCATCCTTGGCGATACGCTTGAAAATGCCGTCGAAGAACTCCCCTTTGGACAGCCGGCTCCAGAACGTGCGGTAGTCAGTCCCCTCACGCTCGGACTCGGCCACGAACATCCGGTGATGGCGCCCGACAATGTCTTCCCGCCTATAGCCCACCGCGCTCAGAAAATTATCGTTGGCGTCCAGGATGGTGCCGTCGAGATTGAATGTGATGACCGCCTGGGACCGGTTCAACGCCTGTAATTGTCCCGCGACATCAATGGCGCGCTGCTTCTGGACTGTGATGTCGCTGGCCAGCTTTACAATCCGGGTGACCCGACCGCTCGCATCCTTGACGGGCGTATAAGTGGCCTGAATCCAGATTTCGCGCCCGTCGCGCCCGAGACGGCGGAATTCCCCTCCCGTCGGCTCCCCCGCCAGCAGGCGGCCCCAGAAAGTGGCGTAGGCGCTGCCGCCAGCCTCCTCTTTGTCCATGAACAGCATATGCGGCTGGCCCAGAACCTCTTCCCGCCGATAACCCGTTGCCTGAAGGAACAGGTCATTCACTTCGATGACCCGCCGGTTGGTATCGAAGGCAATAACGCATTGACTGGCGTTGATGGCATTTATCAACGCCAGATCCGTTTTCTCGACACTGCGGGTGAAGAGGTTGAACATGGGGATGTCCTTCGGTTTCGGGGCGGTGGTGCTGAAGTCGTTGGATTTATTGGTGGGGTATTTATTTGTATTTTCGGGGATGCGGATATTGTTGTTTACTTAAAGTGAGAGATTGTGGTTTCGGGGCGTCCATGGCGAACTTTAAAGTATCGCTTGGTGGGTGGTCGACTATGCGGAGGGATATCACATCCTTCTGCGCCAGCCTCTTGCCCGAACACGATGATCATTGGTGAACCAAGGCGGAACATTTAATTGACGTTCCGGGATTGTTCTATATAGTTGCGGGTGCTGGAACCAGGGCGGTGCCGGGCGGGATGAAAGGGCGAGGAAGAAGATGCTGACGCGCAAGCAACAGGAATTGCTGATCTTCATCAATGAGAAGCTGAATGATGGTGGTGTTTCACCCTCTTTCGACGAGATGAAGGATGCGCTGGGCTTGAAGTCTAAATCCGGCATCCATCGGCTGATCACGGGCCTGGAGGAGCGTGGCTTCATCCGGCGTCTTCCGCACCGCGCCCGGGCGCTGGAAGTGCTGCGCCTGCCGGAAAAGCCGGCGCCCCGTGCGACCAAGGCCGCAACGCCGGCCCCCCCGTCCGATATGCCGCCGCCCGACGCCGCCCGTTTCAAGCCCAATGTCATTCGGGGTGATTTTCGGGGCGCCCTGCCGGGCCGTGCGGCCAGTAATGATGTGGAGGCGGTTTCGCTGCCGCTTTATGGCCGTATCGCTGCCGGTTTGCCGATTGAGGCTTTGCGCGACCACAGCGCCAGTATTGATGTACCGGTCAGCATGTTGGCCGCCGGCGATCATTATGCGCTTGAGGTGGCCGGTGACAGCATGATCGAAGCGGGCATCCTGGATGGTGACACCGTGGTGATCCAGCGCTGTGAGACGGCGGAAAATGGGACCATCGTCGTGGCCCTTGTCGACGGGCAGGAAGTGACCCTGAAGCGTCTGCGTCGCAAGGGAAACTCTATCGCTTTGGAGCCGGCCAATCCCTCCTACGAAACCCGGGTTTTCGGGTCGGACCGGGTCAATGTGCAGGGCAGGTTGATCGGTTTGATCCGGCGTTATTCATAAACGAAAGCAAAATGGGTTTACCGGCGGTCTGTCCCGCCGTAATCCCGTCATCATGCCGCCGTGCTTTAGCCGGGACCATGGGTCAGCGTCACGCTGACCCTTTTTCCGTTTGCCAAAGGCATGACCAGATCAATGCATATTTTCCACGTTCGCGGCGTGATGCCGTTTGTGATCGGCGCCTCCCTGCTTCTCGCCGGGGGTTGCACCAGCCCCTGCGACCGGATTGATGCGGAAATCCGGCAGTTGAACGCCGATACTATCCGCGACCCTGCCATTGCCGGTGACGGCCGCTATATCAGCCGTTTCCAGGAACTGGCCGCCCAATCGGTGGAGAATGGATGCCTGGCGGGAAGCCTGCGTTGATATCAAGGGGTGCCCGCCGCTGGATGCTGGCGATGCTGGCCGTCATCGTGCCCGCACCTGTCTGGGCACAGGGGGACCTGCCGCTTCCCGGTGAATGGCGTCGCGTTGCCAATTCCATGCAGCTCCTCGGTGATTTCAACGGGGATGGCGTGATTGATACAGTGCGCGTGCTGCGCCAGGACGGGCAGGGCGACGCCATGATCTGGGTGAGCCTGGGCGGACTGCATGGCGCCGTGCGCCATTTCCCCGTTGCCGGCCTGGGCGCTGATCAGGCTGCGGCAGCCCGCTTCACATATACTGACCGTGAAAATGGCAGCCGGGCCATCGGTATCCTTGTCACCCGCCCCGATGGAAAGCGCTTTTCCATTCGATGGCAGGAGGACCGATTTATGGTGGACAATGACCCTGGATGAAGAATCGCGGCTGTTTATGCGGAGGGGCGCTGGTCGAAACCGGTCACGCCGGTATCCTCCGTTTCCAGGACCTTGACATTGATAACCATGGCCGATGGCGGCCCCTGCCAGCAGGCATCCAGCATCGCATCGACATCCGGGGCAGGGCCGGCAAAAACAGCTTCCACACTGCCATCGGACAGGTTGCGCACCCAACCGTCAAGGCCCCGCCGGCGCGCCTGTTCCACTGTCCAGCCGCGATACCACACGCCTTGCACTTTGCCGGTGATGCGCACCGTAACGGCGCGTCTTTCATCCATGCCCATATCGTCCATCCGTCTCGCATTTGTTGACGCAATCCAGCCCGACATGGCCGCGCTTGTCAATCACGGTCCCGGAGTGGCGCTATGGTAAGGGCGGGGACTGGTCAGCGCCGGTTTTATGCGGCAGCATGGCGGAACCGGGTCGACCTTGCCGGAGGGGATGAGAATGACCGCTTTACCGCTGATCCGTCCCGCCACAGTGGCCGACGCCGCCGGGATTGCTGCTGTCCATGTGGAAAGCTGGCGCTCCACCTATGCCGGCCTGCTCCCTGACCGTTATCTGGTGGGCCTTTCGGCGAAAGTGCATGAGCGGCGCTGGCAGGCCCTGCTGACCGGCGCTGGGGGGGCGAAGCGGCGCACCTATGTTATGCTGGATGGGGAACCGAACCCGGCCGGCGGGTCCTCCCAGATCGTCGGCTTCGCTTCCTGCGGGCCGCAGCGTACCGGCCTTACCGGCTATGGCGGTGAATTCTACGCCATCTATCTGCTGGACCAGGTGCAGGGCAAGGGGGCGGGACGGCGGCTATTGGCCACCATGGCTCAGGATCTGCTGGGGCAGGGGACGCAAGCCGCTCTGGTCTGGGTGCTGCGCGATAATCCCAGCCGATTTTTTTATGAGCGTCTGGGCGGCGCGCTGCTGGCTGAACAGCCGATCAGCTTCGCCAATACCCGTCTGGCGGAAGTGGCCTATGGCTGGACGGACCTGCTTCCCTTGTCCCGTCTTGCGGCGGGACCGCATGTCGGCTCCTGATCCCAGGCGCTGAAAATTGCCTGCACCACCTTGACCGGCTTTTGTGATATGCAGTCGCCGGGCGGCGTTGATGCCGCACTGAATGGTGTGTGCGACGCGGAATCCGATGAACGATCAACATGCGCTGAAGGAGAAGCTCGCGACGCTACGGACCGAGCATCGCGACCTGGATGATGTCATCCAGCGCCTCGCCGCGCAGCTTCCCATCGATCAGCTTCAAATCCAGCGGCTGAAGAAGCGCAAGCTTCTGTTGAAGGATATGATTGCCCGGCTGGAAAGCCAGCTTGTCCCCGACATCATCGCCTGATGACGGGTGCAAGCGCCCCGGCATGAAAATCCGCCGGGCTCCCTTGCGCCCCCGGTGGTTGTGAATGATCCGCCGCTGCCTATAATGCGCCGCTTCTCGCGTCCTTTGTCTGACAATGAGGAGCAGGTTCCCATGCCCGACACCATCCCCCAAGCGGACGCGCCCGTGCCCGTTGGCATCATTATGGGCAGTCAATCCGACTGGGCCACGATGGGCCATGCCGCGGCCATCCTGAAGGAACTGGGCGTGGCGTTCGAGACGCGGATCGTTTCCGCCCATCGTACCCCACAGCGGCTTTATGATTATGCCAGCAGCGCGAAGGAGCGCGGGTTGAAGGTGATCATCGCCGGTGCTGGCGGGGCTGCCCATCTGCCCGGCATGGCCGCTTCCATGACGACCTTGCCTGTCCTGGGCGTGCCCGTGGAAAGCCATGCCTTGAAGGGGCAGGACAGCCTGCTGTCCATCGTCCAGATGCCCGGTGGGGTGCCGGTGGGCACGCTGGCCATCGGCAAAGCCGGGGCCATCAATGCCGGTTTGCTGGCAGCCTCTATCCTGGCCCTTTCCGATCCCGCGCTGGACCGCGCCCTGACCGATTGGCGTCGCCGCCAGACCGAAAGTGTGGCGGAAGTGCCGGTCGATCCCGTCGGCTGACTTATCCACTCGGCCAAACCTGTCTGATTGCTGCCCGACCATCAAGGATGTCTCCCGTGACCATGATCCCGCCCGGCTCCACCATCGGCATGCTTGGTGCCGGTCAGCTTGGCCGCATGACGGCCCTTGCCGCCGCCCGTCTCGGTTACAAGGTGCATGTCTTCGCGCCGGAGAGCATGGACAGTTCCTGTGGGCAGGTTGTGGCCTACCACACCCAGGCAGGCTGGCATGACCGGCTGGCCCTGGCCCGGTTTGCCGATGATGTCGATGTCATCACGCTGGAATGGGAGAATGTGCCAACGGAGACGGTGGAATTCCTGTCCCGCCATGTCGGTGTCCATCCCGGTGCCCCGGTGCTGGCCGTGGCGCAGGACCGTCTGGCGGAAAAGCGCTTTGCCAACAGCCTTGGCATCGGCACGGCCCCTTTCCATGCCGTGGATGGCGTCGCCGCGTTGAAAGAGGCGATGGCCGCAATCGGCGGGCGGGCCATCCTGAAATCCACGCGCATGGGCTATGATGGTCGCGGGCAGGTCCGGCTTGCTCCCGACAGTGATCTTGTCGCGGCATGGGAATCGCTGGGCGCCGATATGGCCGTTCTGGAAGGGTTTGTCGATTTCACCTGCGAAATTTCCGTCATCGTCGCCCGCAGCGCCAACGGCGCCACGGCCGCCTATCCGGTGGCCGAGAACCGGCACCGCGACGGCATACTGGACACCACGACCGTGCCGGCCCGTGTGACGGCGCCCGTGGCGGCGGAGGCAACGCGGATTGCCCTGCTGATGGCTGAAAAGCTGGAGGTGGTTGGCCTGCTGGCGGTGGAGATGTTCGTTACGCCGGACGGGCGGGTGCTGGTGAACGAGATGGCACCCCGGCCGCATAATTCCGGCCATTGGACAATGGATTTCGCAGAAACCTGCCAGTTCGAACAACTTGTTCGGGCGGTTTGCGGCCTGCCCTTGGGCTCAACCTCAGCCCGTGGCGCCTGCGTCATGACCAATTTGATCGGCGCTGATGCGGATCATTGGGCTGACTATCTTGCGGAACCGGGCACGCATCTCCACCTCTATGGCAAGGGTGAAGCACGCCCTGGCCGCAAGATGGGGCATATCAATCGCCCCGCGTGAATGTCCATGCGATTTATGCATGCGGCAAACCGTTTCCATGCAAAATTCCTGCGTTGCGTGCGGCGGGTGCCTTAACAGCAAGAAAATGTAAAACAGGGCGCGTTACCGCTGCCATGCTACCGCCTTGAATTCAAGGAAGAGGCGGAGAGCATTATGAAGAGGCAGGACGCGCGCGGCCGGACCGCTGGCGTCGGGCTGGCGGTCATGCTGCTGGCATTGGCGGGTTGTGGCCAGAGCAACCAGGAAAATGGCGCTGCCCAGGCGGCGCCCCAGGTTGTCGTCAGCCATCCCGTGCAAAAGAAGGTGCGGGAATGGGACGAATATACCGGCCGCTTCGCCGCCCTTGACGAGGTGGAAATCCGTGCCCGGGTCAGCGGCTATCTCACCGCCATCCATTTCAAGGATGGCGACACCGTCCTGAAGGGCGATCTGCTTTTCGTTATCGACCCCCGCCCTTATCAGGCCGCGCTGGACGCGGCACGGGCCCAGGTAGCCCAGGCGAAGTCACAGGTAACGCTGGCCCAGCGGGAGCTTGACCGCGCATCGGATCTGCGGCGCACCCAGGCGGTGTCGCAATCGGTGCTGGATACGCGGTCACAGCAATTGCAGGCAGCGCAAGCCGCCCTGATGGCAGCCGAGGCAGATGCCCGCGCGGCCGCGCTGAACCTTGAATTCACGGAAATTCGCTCGCCGGTCAGCGGCCGCGTCTCCAACCACCGGGTTTCCATCGGCAATCTGGTCGGTGGCGGCTCGGCGGAATCGACGCTGTTGACGACCATCGTCTCCCTGGACCCGATCCATTTCTACTTCGATGCCGATCAGGCCTCCTATCTGCGCTATCAGCGGCTGAACCAGGCCGGCGACCGGCCCAGCAACCGGGACCTGGCGCACGAGGTGGAACTGGCTTTGCCGGGCGAGAATGGCTTTGTCCATAAGGGCCGGCTGGACTTTGTCGATAACCGTATCGACCCCAGCACCGGCACCATCCGCCTGCGGGCCATTTTCGAAAATGGCGATAATGGTTTCACCCCCGGCCTGTTCGGTCGGCTGCATCTTGTCGGTCGCGCCGATTATGATGGATTGCTGGTGCCCGACAGCGCCATCGGCACTGATCAGAATCGCCGTTTCGTCATGGTGGTGGACGGCGACAATAAGGTTGGTACACGGCCTGTCACCCTTGGTCCGGTCATTGACGGTTTGCGGGTGGTCCGCGAGGGCTTGCAGGCCAAGGACCGGATCATCACGGCAGGCCTGATGCGGGTACGCCCCGGCGCGACCGTCACGCCGGTGGAAAAGCCGATCGGCGTCGCTGATCGGGGGGCGCAACCATGAAGATCGGGCGTTTTTTCATTGATCGTCCGATTTTCGCGATGGTGATCTCGATCATCATCATCGCGATCGGTGCGATCTCCTATCTGGCCCTGCCGGTCTCGCAATATCCCGAAGTGGTGCCGCCGACCGTGACGGTGCGCGCATCCTATCCGGGCGCGAATGCGGAAACGGTGGCTGCCACCGTCGCGTCACCCATTGAGCAGGAGGTGAACGGGGTGGAGGGCATGCTCTACATGTCGTCCCAATCCACCTCCGACGGGCAGATGAACCTGACCGTCACCTTCAAGCTGGGAACGGATCTGGATCAGGCCCAGGTGCTGGTGCAGAACCGGGTGGCGGTAGCGGAACCGCGCCTGCCCGAAGAAGTGCGGCGTAACGGTATCGTCACCCGCAAAAATTCGCCCGACCTGATGCTGGTGATCCACCTGATCTCGCCGGACGATACCTATGACCAGCTTTATATCTCCAATTACGGCCTGTTGCGGGTGCGCGATGCATTGAGCCGCGTGGCCGGTGTCGGCGACATCACCATTTTCGGGGCACGCGATTACTCCATGCGCCTGTGGTTGGATCCGCAGAAGATCGCGTCCCTGGGTATGACGGCACCGGAAGTGCTGGCCGCCGTTCAGGCGCAGAATGTGCAGGTCGCGGGCGGCCAGTTGGGTGCCCCGCCCACGGAAATGCCCCGCGACTATCAATATAATATCACCCTGCAGGGGCGCCTGACCGAACCGCAGGAATTTGAGAACATCATCGTTAAAAGCGGTACTGACGGCCGTATCGTCCGGCTGCGGGATGTGGCGCGGGTGGAACTGGGTGCGCGCGATTATGTGCGCAATTCCTATCTCGACGGCAAACCGGCGGTGGCGCTCGCCATCTCTCAGTTACCCGGCTCCAACGCGCTGGAAACAGCAGCCAATATCAAACAGGCGATTGAGGAACTGAGCCAGGATTTCCCGCCCGGCCTGGAATATCGCATCGTCTACGACACGACGACCTTCATCGCTGAGTCTGTGCATGAACTGGTGAAGACGATCGGCGAGGCGGTGCTGCTGGTGGTGCTGGTCGTGCTACTGTTCCTGCAGCGCTGGCGGGCCACCATCATCCCGGTCGTCGCCATCCCCGTATCGCTGATCGGCACCTTTGCCATCATGGCGGCGCTGGGCTTCACCATCAATAACCTGACCCTTTTCGGGCTGGTGCTGGCGGTTGGCATCGTGGTCGATGACGCCATCGTGGTGGTGGAGAATGTGGAGCGCAATCTGGGGCTTGGCCATTCCCCGATTGAAGCGGCGCGCATCACCATGGACGAGGTTGGCGGCGCGCTGGTGTCCATTGCGCTTGTGCTGTCAGCCGTGTTCATTCCCACCGCCTTCATTGATGGTATCCAGGGGCAGTTCTATCGCCAGTTCGCGGTCACCATCGCGGTGGCGACCATCATTTCGGCCTTCAACTCGCTGACCCTCAGCCCGGCGCTCTGCGCTATGCTGCTGAAATCCCATACAGACGGCCATGCACAGGCCACCGGGCGGCTGGCCATGGTGTCATCGCTGACCAACCGCTTCTTTGACGGGTTCAACCGCGCCTTCGACCGGATGGCTGACAGGTATGGTCGCATGGTGAGCGGGGTGACCCGGGCCCCGATGATGATGATCGTGGTCTATGTCCTGCTGATTATCGGCACCGGGTTCCTGTTCACCCGTATCGCCCCCGGCTTCATCCCGCAGCAGGATCAGGGCTATCTGATCGTGGTGGCGCAGTTGCCGGAAGGCGCCTCGCTGGCCAATACGGACAAGGTGGTGCAGGAGGCGTCCCGCATCGCGCGGGAGACGCCGGGCGTCGGCCATACGGTGCAGTTCTCTGGCTTCTCCGGCGCCACCCGCACGGTGGCGGCCAATGCCGGCGCCATCTTCACCCCCCTTCAGCCGTATGAGGAGCGTTTGCCCCTGGGCCTGACGGCGGATGTCATTGTGCAGGATCTGCAAAAGCGCCTGATGGCGATCCCGGAGGCACGTCTGGTTGTGGTGCCGCCGCCGCCGGTGCGCGGGCTGGGAACGTCTGGTGGCTTCACCATGCGCATCCTGGATATGGCCAGCGCCGGGCCGGCGGCCCTGGAGGAGGCGACCTGGGCTGTGGCCATGGCAGGCAATCAGGTCCAGGGCCTGACCAGCGTCTTCACGCCCTTCAGTGCCAAGGCGCCCCAGCTTTTCCTGGATGTGGACCGGGTGAAGGCGCAGATGCTGAATGTGCCGATGACGTCGGTCTTCCAGACCCTGTCGGTCTATCTGGGGTCGGCTTATGTGAATGATACCAACTTGTTTGGCCGTACCTTCCAGGTGGCGGCGCAGGCTGACTGGCAATATCGTCTGGACCCGGAACAGATCGGCAAACTCCAGACCCGCAACGGCAATGGCGACATGGTGCAGCTAGGCTCCTTCGTCGATGCCCGTTTCGTGACGGGGCCGGACCGGGTGCTGCGCTATAACCTGTTCCCGGCGGCGGAGTTGCAGGGCAATACGTTGCCGGGGTTCAGTTCCGGTGCCGCCATCCAGGCCATGGATAAGGTGGCGGCGGATCATCTGCCCCCCGGTTTCACCGCCGCCTGGACCGATCTTTCGTATCAGGAAAAAATCGCCGGCAATTCAGCGCTCTATATCTTCCCGCTCTGCGTCTTCTTCGTCTTCCTGGTGCTGGCGGCGCAGTATGAAAGCTGGTCACTGCCCTTTGCCATCCTGCTGATCGTGCCGATGTGTCTTCTGTCCGCTGTGGGCGGGCTGATGATGCGGGGGATGGATAACAACATCCTGTCCCAGATCGGTTTCGTCGTGCTGGTCGGGCTGGCGTCGAAGAACGCGATCCTGATCGTGGAATTTGCGCGTCAGTTGGAAGCAGAAGGCAAGGACCGGTTCGACGCCGTGATCGAGGCTTGCCGCCTGCGGTTGCGCCCGATCCTGATGACATCCTTCGCCTTCATCCTGGGCGTGCTGCCCCTGATGATCGCGACGGGTGCCGGGGCGGAGATGCGGCAGAGCCTGGGGACGACCGTGTTCTTCGGCATGCTGGGGGTGACCTTCTTTGGTCTGTTGTTCACCCCGGTTTTCTACGTGCTGATCCGCCGTCTGGTATTGGGTCGCAACGGCGGGCCGGCCCGTTCCGTCATGGCGGCGGAATAAAACGCTGTGCAGGGTCGGGCGGCACCATAGCCACCCGGCCCGCAACGGGCAGAAGAAAAGGGCGCCTTCCGCGCGGAGGGCGCCCTTTTCCTATGCAGGGTCCGGTCAGGCGTGGAAGCGGCTTGCCTGGCGATAGGCATCGCAGGCCAACTGATGGCCTGCCCGGTCCGGGGGGTGTTTGCGCTGGGCGCGGTTGAGGGGAAGGAGGCCGGTGGCGGGTTCATCCTCCCACCATTCGGCATCCAGGACGGGGCCCTCATGCAGCCGATCTTCCGGCCTTATGCGGGTCGGGTGCGGCGCGGAGGTCCAGCGCCTATGATGCAGAGACGTAGCCATGCCCTATCAACGCACGGTTTCCGCTTATGATCCCGTGACGAAATGGGGGCAAACCCATGGTCCCATCAATGCCACAAGCGGAAGCCCTGGCCGGATGATGGAGACAGCAAAAAGGCCGCTGCCCGATTGGGGCAGCGGCCTGTCAATCCGACCAGATTTGCGGCTCTGTCAGTCGCGCTTCTTGGTGAGGTTTTCCATCTGGCTCTGCAATTCATCCAGCCGCTTCTGCAACTCGGAGAATTTATCTTCTGGCCGAGCTTTGGGGGCGTCGGTCGCGGCGGGTGCCACATTCTCCCCCCCTTCCGCGTTGAAGGGGCTGAACATGCGCATCGCCCGCTCAAACATGGCGATATTCTGCTTGCTCATCTCCTCGAACCCGCCGAACGGGAACATGCCGCCGAACGTGGTCTGGAAATATTCGCGCATCTTGTCCTGATTTCCCGTGAAGGACTTCATGGAATGTTCAAGATAGCGCGGCACCAGCCACTGCATATTGTCGCCATAGAAACTGATCAACTGGCGCAGGAAGGGGATGGGCAGCAGATTCTGGCCCTTCGACTCTTCCTCCACGATGATCTGCGTCAGGACGGAGCGGGTGATATCATCGCCCGTCTTGGCGTCATATACCACGAAATCGGTGCCATCCTTGACCATCTGGCAGAGATGGTCGAGCGTCACGTAGCTGCTGGTGGCGGTATTGTACAGCCGACGGTTGGCGTACTTCTTGATCGTCACCGGCGCGGGCTTGGAATCTTCTTTCTCAGCCATGTGGCGTCCTATCCCCGCTCGATCATTCCAGTTTGTTATATTAGGAGTACGTCATTACGCGGTCGCAGCGCAAGCGTTGCGCAACGCCGCAACATTTACGACCGAAACAATCATTTGGAAAGCGGCGGTACCGCTATATCCTGAACCAGCAAGGGTGGTTGCCCTTGGGATGAAAGCGCTTTCGGGCAGGGCCGGATGACGACAGAATCGGAAGAGCCGCCATCGCTGGATGCGCTGGCACGTCGCTATCTTGATATTTGGCAGGCGCAATGGGCGGCGCTGGCCGGTGATCCGACCATGGCCGACAATATTGCCCGCACGATGGTGGCGATGAGCCAGTCGGCCATGATGCTGAACCCGTTCCTGGCCGGTGCGTCGGGCGGGGTTCCCCCGGGGGCGTGGCGTGACCTGATGGCCGGCATCTGGCCGGGTGCAGCGCAAAAAGCCGGCACCCCCACCCCGGACAAGAACGGCCCCGAAAAGGCAGATAACCATGGCCGATCCGAACCTGACAGCGCCGCTGCGTCTGGGCCCGCGCCCGCTGGGCCTTCATCTGGGGATGGGGCTGGGGATCCTGATGTCCTCGCCCGCCGGATTGCCGCTCTTGAGCGGGAACTGGCCGCATTGGCACCCCAGCCTGCGCCCGCTGGTGGACGGGCTCCGCGCCGATCTGGCAGCCCTAAGCCAGGGGGCGGACGCGGGCCCCGACCAGCAAAAGCCTGATCCCGCCGGCGCCCTGTCAGGGGCCGTGGACCGGGAGATGCGGCGGCGCATCGACCGGTTTTTCACCGGGCTGGAACGCTATCGCAACCATCCCTATCAGCGCGATATCGAGGATGCACCAACCCTGTGGCGGGAGGGGACGGCGCGGCTGCTGGATTTCGGCGGGCAGGGCCGCCCTGTCCTGTTCGTGCCCTCCCTCGTCAATCGCGGCTATATCCTGGACCTGTCCTTCCGCAAAAGCCTGCTGCGCTGGCTGGCAGGCCAGGGGCTTCGGCCTTTTCTGCTGGAATGGGGGCAGCCGGGCCCGGCGGAACGCGGCTTCACCCTGACCGACATCGTGGCCGGAAGGCTGGCGCGGGCGCTGGATGCCTTGTGCGCCCATGTGGGGGGCCCAGTTTCCATGGTGGGCTATTGCATGGGCGGCCTTCTGGCCCTGGCGGCGGCCTTGCGCCAGCCGGATCAGGTGTCCGCCTTTGTTGCCATGGCCACGCCCTGGGATTTCCATGCCGATGATGCGGCGGCGGCCAAGCGGACATCGCTGCTGCTGCACCCGTTCGAGCCAAGCTTGCATCTGCTGGGTGAATTGCCGGTGGATGGGGTGCAGATGCTGTTTGCAACGCTGGACCCGCTGCTGGCCCTGAAAAAGTTCAGCCATTTCGCCCAGATGGATCCGGCGACGGACGCGGCGGATGATTTTGTGGCGCTGGAAGACTGGCTGAATGACGGGGTGACCCTGCCGGCCGCCATCGCCCGGGAATGCCTTGCCGGCTGGTATGGGGAGAACACACCCGGCAAGGGGGAATGGTGCATTGACGGCCAGCCGGTGGACCCGGCCGGCTGGACCAAGCCATCGCTGGTCATCGTCCCCGCCCGCGACCGGATCGTGCCCCCGGCCTCGGCCAATGCCCTGGCAACCCGCCTGCCAAACGCCACCCAATGGCACCCGCCTTTGGGCCATATCGGCATGGTGGTCAGCGGCAGCGCACAGGAAAAGGTCTGGCAACCGCTGCGGGATTGGTTGCTGGGAACGTGAGATTTCTTGCCGAAGGCACCCCGTCACGATTAACCTTTGCGCAGGGTATAATACTTTTGGATCAGTGATGGATACCGCAGCATTCATTGAATATTGGAATGGTCGTGGCGGTTCGGAACGCGCCAATTATCAGAAATTCATTAATGAACTTTGTGAACTGATTGGCGTAAGCGTGCCCGAGGCCAGCCATGCCGAGGATGAACGCAACGAATATGTTTTTGAAAAGCGTGTCCGCGCCATGGATTTGGAGGGCGAGGACGGACGGTACAATTTTATTGATTGCTATAAGCGCAAACATTTCGTGTTGGAGGCCAAGCAATCCAACAAGCGTATGCGGGGGGATGCCGTTGCATCTGCCGCGGGTGACCTGTTTGGCGGTGCCTTGCCGACAAAACAGCCTGCATCCTCGGCATCCTGGGATCGGATGATGAAGCAGGCCCGGCAGCAGGCGGAAAATTACGCCAAATATCTGCCGGAATGGCCGCCCTTCCTGGTGATCGTCGATGTCGGCCATGTGATTGAAATTTATGCCGATTTCACCGGCCTGGGCAAACGCTACAAACCCTTCCCCGACAGCCGTTCCCACCGCATCGCCATCCCCGATCTGGCCGACCCGGCGATCCGGGAACGGCTGCGCGCCATCTGGACCGATCCTTTGTCGCTGGACCCGGCGGCCAAGCGGGCGGAGGTGACGAAGGATATCGCCTATCGGCTGGCCCGCATGGCCCGGTCGCTGGAAAAGCGGCATGAGCGTAAGGAAGTGGCGCTGTTCCTGATGCGCTGCCTGTTTACCGCCTTCGCCGAGGATGTGGGGCTGCTGCCGACGGATGCCTTCCTGAAACTGTTGAAACAGGCGGAAAGTGCCCCGCAATTCCTGCCACGGTACCTGACGCCGTTCTGGCGTTCCATGGACAAGGGCAGTGATTTCGATCCGATGATCGGTGCGCCCGTGCGTTATTTCAACGGCGGCCTGTTCAAGAATGCCCAGGCCCTGCCGCTGACGGCAGACGAGTTGGCGGAACTGGTGACGGCCTGCCAGCGCGACTGGCGCCATGTGGAGCCGGCGATTTTCGGCACCCTGCTGGAAAATGCCTTGGGTGAGCGCGAACGCGGGCAGTTGGGTGCCCATTTCACCCCGCGCGCCTATGTGGAACGGCTGGTCATCCCCACGGTGATTGAGCCGCTGCAGGCCGAATTCCGCGCCACCCTGGCCCTGGCGGAAGGCCGGCGCGCGGCGGGCGATATCAAGGGCGCGGTGGAACTGATCCGCGCCTTCCACCGCGATCTTTGCCAGGTGAAGGTGCTGGACCCCGCCTGTGGCACCGGCAATTTCCTCTATGTCAGCCTGGAACTGATGAAGGAACTGGAAGGGGAGGTGCTGCTGGCGCTGGAGGAACTGGGGGCCGGTGCCCAGGCCGTGCTGGATATGCAGGGCCTGACCGTGGGGCCGCAGCAATTTATCGGGCTGGAGAAGAATGGCGGGGCCGTGCCCATTGCTGAACTGGTGCTGTGGTTGGGCCATTTGCAAGGGCATCTGCGCCTGCGCGGGCCGGAAAGCCTGTCCGACCCCATCCTGAAACCCATTGAAACCGTGCGGGAGATGGATGCCGTCCTGGCCTGGAAGAAACAGGAACTGGTGCTGGGGGCGGATGGCAAGCCGGTGGCCCGCTGGAATGGCGTGTCGATGCGCACCGACCCGCTGACCGGGCGGCAAGTGCCGGATGAAACAGCGGTGCGGGAGCTTTACCGTTTCACCGATCCCAAGCCCGCCCCCTGGCCCAAGGCCGATTTCATCGTCGGCAACCCGCCCTTCATCGGCGGCAAGGATTTGCGCCAGGAACTGGGTGATGGCTATGCAGAGGCGCTGTGGGCCGCCTATCCGCACATGCCCGGCGGGGCGGATTTCGTGATGTATTGGTGGGACCGCGCCGCCGATCTGGTGCGCGATGGCAAGGTGCGGCGCTTCGGCTTCATCACCACCAATTCCATCACCCAGACCTTCAGCCGCCGGGTGATCAAGCGGCATCTGGAGGCGAAAAAGCCGCTGCATCTGTGCTTTGCCATCCCCGACCATCCCTGGGCCGACGCCCATGGGTCCGCCGCCGTGCGCGTGGCCATGACCGTGGGCGTGGCCGGGCCGGGGGAGGGGCTGTTGAAACAGGTGGCGCGGGAAGGGGAGGCCAACCCCAACGATGGGGCCATCGCCGTGGATTTTGCCATCGAACAAGGGGTGATCCTGCCCGATCTGACGATTGGGGCGGATGTGGTGGGAGCTGTGCCGTTGCAGGCGAATGAAGGGATTTCCAGTCCTGGGGTGAAGCTGCATGGTTCCGGCTTCCTTGTCACCCCGGCCCAAGCAGCGGGCTTGGGGCTGGGTAAAGTGCACGGTCTGGAGAACCATATTCGCCATTACCGCAATGGCCGCGACCTGACGGGGCGTGGCCGAGGCCTGATGGTGATTGATCTGTTCGGCTTGACCGCAGGTGAAGTGCGCCAGCGCTATCCGGCGGTTTATCAATGGTTGTATGATCGTGTTCATGACGAGCGGCAAACCAAAGCTGACACGCCGGATGGTCGCCAATATGCGGCGCAATGGTGGCTTTTCGGCAAGCCGCGGGGAGATTTACGCAAAGCCCTCGTCAATCTCCCCCGCTATATCGCCACCGTTGAAACGGCCAAGCACCGCATTTTCCAGTTTCTGGATATCAGCATCCTGCCGGATAACATGCTGGTCGCTATCGCTTCCGACCGGGCCAGCCATCTGGGTATTCTCAGCAGTCGTGTTCATGTTTGTTGGGCTTTAGCCGCGGGTGGTTGGTTAGGTTTCGGCAACGACCCGCGTTATCAGAAATCGCGCTGCTTCGATCCATTCCCCTTCCCCATCCTCACGCCCGCCCAGGAGGCCCGGATCGGCGCCCTGGCGGAGGAGCTGGATGGGTTGCGCAAGCGGGTGCTGGCCGACAATGACGGGCGGTTCACCCTGACCGACCTGTATAATGTGCTGGAAAAACGCCGGGCCGGGGCCGCCTTCACCCCGGCGGAAAAGGACATCTATGATGCCGGCCATGTCGGCGTGCTGCTGGACCTGCACCGCGATCTGGATGCGGCGGTGGCCGATGCCTATGGCTGGCCGGTGGACTTAGCAGACCGGGACATCCTGCTGCGGCTGGTGGCGCTGAACAAACAGCGCGCGGCGGAGGAGGCGCAGGGCCTGATCCGCTGGCTGCGCCCGGAATTCCAGAACCCCGCCGGTGCGGCTGTACAGACCCAGCTTGTCGCCGATCTGGGCGAAACCGCCGTGGCCGCCAAGCGCCCCTCCTGGCCCAAGCTGCCGGCCGATCAGGTCCAGGCCCTGTTGCGCACCCTGTCGGCGGCCAATACCGCCTTGCCGGCGGATGCCGTGGCCCGCCAGTTCAAAGGCGCGCGCGGCAAGGCGGTGCAGGATATGCTGGATCTGCTGGTTTCCATCGGCCAGGCCCGCCGCGTCACCGGGGGTGGTTACGCGGCGTGACCGTCCGGGCCTTGCGGGTGGGGTTTACCCCGCCCGCAGCCCGTTCAGGAACTGCTGCACCTGATTGCGCAGCGTGTCGGCCTGCTGGGACAGGGTGCCGGCGCTGTCCAGCAGGTCGGCAGACGCCGTGCCGGTCTGGGTGGCGGCCGCACGCACATCGCCGATGGCGCTTGAAACCACATTCGTGCCTTGCGACGCCTCCTGCACCGACCGGGCGATCTCCGCCGTTGCGGCGTTCTGTTCTTCCACCGCGGCGGCAATGGCGGTGGAGATGCGGTTCACCTCCTCGATCGTCAACACGATCTGGCGGATGGCATCCACCGCTTCCCGCGTCGCAAACTGGATTTCGCCGATCCGCTCGGAAATGTCGCCGGTCGCCTTGGCGGTCTGGCTGGCCAGGTTCTTCACCTCGCTTGCCACGACGGCAAAACCTTTGCCGGCTTCGCCCGCGCGGGCGGCCTCGATCGTGGCATTCAGGGCCAGCAGGTTGGTCTGTTCGGCAATGTCGGAAATCAGCTTCAGCACATCACCGATCCGTTCCGCCTTGGCGGACAGGCCGTCCACGATACCGTTGGTGCGTTCCGCCTGATCAGCGGCCTGACGGGCATGGTTGGTGCTATCATCAATCCGCTGGCCAATCTCGCTGATCGACGCGGCAAGCTGCTGCGCTGCGCCGGCCACATTCTCCACACTCGCGGATGCCTGGGCGGAACTGCTGGCGACCGAAGCAGCCTTGCGTTCGGTTTCAACCGCCGTGACGGACAGGGTTTCCGACGCGTTGCGCACCGCATCGGCGGAGTGCAGGACATTATCGACCACGCCCTTCACCTGGCTGTCGAAAGACTGTGCCAGGGAAGCCAGCGAGGCCTTGCGTTCCTGCGCCATCCGGGCCTCGCTGTCGGCCTGCTGCTGGCGCAGGGCGGCGGTTTCCACGGCATTGGCCTTGAACACTTCCACGGCACCGGTGATGGCGCCCACCTCATCCTGCTTGTCGCTATGCGGGATCTCAATTTGAAGGTTCCCGCGCGCCAGTTCCAGCATGGCCGCCGTCAACCGCCGCAGCGGGCCGATGGAGCGGACGGTCCAGAAGCCAAAACCGACGCCGATTGCCACGCAGAGCAGGCACAGCAACAGCATCTGGGTCTGGAAGCGCTTGGCAATTTCCCGCGCCTCTTCAGCCGCGACGAAAGAGGCGTGCTCCTGAATGTCGATGAAGGCGTTGATGGCCGCCAGCCAGTCGGTGAAGGCCGGCCGGGCAGATTCCAGGAGCAATGCCTGCGCTGCGTCAAAATCAGCCGCCTGCCGCAGATTGATGACCTGACGGACCATGGGCAGCGTTTTCGCCTCTACCGCCTGGATACGGGCAAGGGCCTGGCGTTCCTCCGCCGTGACGCCGCCTTGGTCCTTGAACATGCCATCAAGTTTGACGGAAGCCTCGGCATAGCGGGCGGTGAGCGTTTCGATATCCTTCAGGATCAGGGGCAGGACCTGATCGTCCCGCACCAGCACCACGTCGCGCAGGGCAATGGCACGATCATGAACGCTGCCGCGGAAGTCGATGGCATGGCGCTGTTTCACGCTGCTGTCGAACTTGATGTCCTCCAAACGGCGGTTGATGCTGTTGACATCGTTGATCCCCATCACCGTCAACAGGATGAGAAGGGTCATGATCGCCCCGAAGCCGAGGATGATCCGGCCTCTGATGGTGGCTTTCTTCAAGATATCCATGACGGAACCTGTTTGGGAGGGATGCGCGAAAGAGCGACATCCTGATTATATCGCATTGTTATCACAATTGCCGCTCTCTCCGAGCGGACCTGCACCCGACGCCGCGGCAGCCCGTGTCTTCCATCACAGACCCGGGCTGCCTTTGATGTATTGGCATAAAAAAGAGGCGCCCCTCCTTACCGGGAGGGACGCCTCTCCTGGTTGAACGGGGCTGCAATCAGCCTTTACGTCCGAACAATACTTGCTTTTCCGCCTCACTCATCGGCTGGCCTGCGGGGCGAACCTTATCCGACAACAGGGCAAGACCGCGTTTGACGGCCGGGCGCGCGTCAATGGCATCATGCCAGCGCTTCACATGCGGATAATCCGCCAGATCGATCTCATATTTCGGCGCATTGCGAATCCACGGGAAGCTGGCCATGTCGGCGATGCCATAGGCGTCGCTGCCCAGATATTCCGTCTCTGCCAAGCGTGTATCTGCGACCTTCAACAGGCGCTTGGCCTCATTACGATAGCGGTCAATACCGTAGGGCACCTTTTCCGGCGCATAGAGCATGAAGTGACCGGCCTGCCCGAACATGGGTCCCAGGCCGCCCATCTGCCACATCAACCACTGAATATGGCTGAACCATTCCGCCTCGTCAGCCGGGCGGAACTGCTTTGTCTTCTCCGCCAGATAAATCAGAATGGCACCAGACTCGAACAGGCTGATCGGCTTGGTGCCCGGCCCATCGGGATCGACAATCGCCGGCATCCGGTTGTTGGGCGCGATCTTCAGGAAATCAGGCTTGAACTGGTCGCCTGCCCCGATATTCACCGGATGGACATTGTAGGGAAGGCCCATCTCCTCCAGCGCGATGGAGATTTTATAGCCATTGGGCGTGGGCCAGACATGTAATTCGATGGTCATGACGGGTGATCCTTACTGTCGGGTGGCTCCGAATGGTGGGGAGCCTACCCACTGGACCCGCCGGGGGGAAGTGCGCTGGCGCACAAGGCGGCGCCAGCGTCTTCCAGGATGGGGATGATTCGCAAGTGGCGTGTCGGTCGCCTCAAACGGGTCAGCTTGTCAGGATAATCTGATAGCGATGCCACAAAAGATTGTGGCGGCCCCCGGCCCTGCTCTCTTGTCGTCATCGACTGAACGGCAGGCAGGGATATGGGCAGTTTGCCCTGCAACCAAGCCCCCAAGCGGTAGGTTTGATCCCCAGAATCTGTGGATAAGTCTGTGATTAAAGATTGGCTAAGTCTGTACGGGCGCAGTTACCTTGGTCTCTATCAAGATTGCCTAAAAAATAGTCAAAACTGGTGCGCTTATTTTTAGGGTCGCTAGAACGCATATCGAACAAATACAATAAATTCTTAATAATCAGTCACTTAAGTCGTATTTATAAATTTGCCGTCTTGGCTCTGCCCTAAGTTGCACAGAGGGACGATCCATGCGTTGAAGGAATCAGTTGTCCCAAAGACATGCCGCAAACGCATGTCAGACGCCTTTGGCGATCTGCATAAGAGACAGTGGACAAACGGCGTGCTTTGACGCAGCCACCAACCGGAAATAGTTAATCGTGATCGGGCGGAACGGGGGGCAGACGAACGGTCACGGTCGTCCCCTTGCCGGGCTGGCTGTCAATATCCAAGACGCCACCCAGCATCTTTACAAAGCGGTTGGTCAGCGGCAGGCCCAGGCCAGTACCTTTCGGGTGCGGTCGTTCGGCCTGTTTCACCTGGCCAAAGGGGCGCATTGCCACCGGGATATCCTGGGCGGCCATGCCAAACCCTGTGTCCCGGATCACCAGGATCACCGCACCCCCATCGGCACTGCTATCCACCGCAACGGTGACGACACCACCGGGCGGCGTGAATTTGATGGCGTTGGATGTAAGGTTCAACAAGATCTGGCGGATTTTGTCCGGGTCGGTTCGAATATGCAAAGGCGTTTCCGGCAGCAGCGTTTCCAGACGAACGCCGGCATTTTCCGCCAGTTGCCGTACCAGCCGGGTGCTGTTCAGGACGGTGCTGCCAATATCAATGTCGCGGATATCCAGTTCTTCATGCCCGGCTTCCGCCCGTGCCAGATCCAGGGTGCCTTCCACCAGGGCCAGGAGATGGTGCGCGGCGTCCTGGATATCCTGGGCATATTCACCATACCGGGCATCACCCAGCGCGCCATGGGCCTGACTGCACAGCAGGTCACTGAAACCGATAATCGCGTTCAAAGGGGTGCGCAGCTCATGGGTGGCATTGGCCAGGATTTCCAACTGGCTGTTGCCAGGGTCAGGCTCTGCCCGTCGGGCCAGTTTCTGTTCGGCTTTCTCCAGCAGAGCCAGGGCGTCCTGCAGGCGCTGGTTCCTGTCGGACAGAAGCTGGTCAAGCTCCTGCCCGCGACGGGCCAGATGCCGTACCTGGCTGCGCAGACGGACATGCGCTGATAGAAGAAGCGACAGTTCCATCCCGTCCGCCGGACGCTCAATGACGGCGACGGCCCCCCGGTTCAGCGCTTGCTGCCGGATAGCCCCCGTCAAGGCATCGCCGATTACGATGGCGCTGGGCATTTGCTGGATCGGCAGGGGGGCGATCATATCCAGCAGGGGCAGGGGATCATCCACCCCGGCCAGATCAAGAATCACCAGATGCGGGCGCAGCGAGCGGCAATGTTCCAGCAGAACCGTAGCAGGGTGAAAATGGAAGCGCGGGGCCCCAGGCACCATGGTCGGATAGGCTGGTGCGCTGCCGCCAATGACAAGAATAACGGGTTGCTCTTTCCGAACAGGCATGGTCGAAAACCCAAACTCACATACCCCGATATTACCCGTCGGCAGGCTGCTTGTCGCTTACCGCAATGTCAGCCCTCCGGCTTAGGCCTTCTGGTCGGTCCAGCGTGCGGCGGCCTGGGCGTCTGCCGTGCGGCTTTCCACCCAGCGGTCACCATTCTCCGTGTCTTCCAGTTTCCAGAAAGGGGCCTTGGTTTTCAGCCAATCCATCAGGAACTGGCATGCCTCAAAGGCCGCCTCGCGATGGGCGCTGGCGCAGGCGACCAGCACGATCTGCTCCCCCGGCTCCATCTTTCCATGACGATGGATAATCAGACAGTCCGCCAGGGGCCAGCGGGTGCGGGCTTCTGCCTCGATGGCGGCAAGCTGCTTTTCCGTCATGCCGGGATAATGCTGCAGGGTCAGGGCCTTGACCGTTCCAGCCGCTTCGCCGGCCTTGGGGTGCAGATCGCGCACCAGCCCGACAAAGCTGCACAGGCCGCCAATGGCATGGTTGCCCGCCACCAGCGCCCGCAATTCAGCCCCGAGATCGAAATCCGCTTCCTGGACCCGGACTGCCATCAGCCCCCCGTCACGGGTGGGAACAGCGCCACTTCGTCCCCCGGCTTCACCGGGTGGGAAAAGGGCGCATATTCCTGGTTCACGGCGACTTTCACGACATCGATATTGGCCAGCGCATCGGCATAGCCGCCGCCCCGGGCCTGGAGATGCACGATCAGCCCGCCGACATCCGCAACGCCTTCCGGCAGGGCTATCTGTTCTTCGGCCTGCCCAATCTTGCTGCGCAGCCAGGCGAAATAAAGAAGCTTGATCATTCGGTCTTTCCCCCACCGGGCGCCAGCATGTGGCGCAAACCGGCGCGCAGATAATCCCAGCCCGTGGCCAGTGTCAGGGCCGCCGCAAGCCACAGCCCCACCTCGCCAATGAAGGTTACCGGCCAGGTGGCGGGGCCATGTTCACCCACGATCAGCCAGCCGATGGCCAGCATCTGGATGCCCGTCTTCCATTTGGCAAGCTGGCTGACCGGAACACTGACACGCAGCCCGGCCAGAAACTCCCGCAGTCCCGACACCATCACTTCCCGCAGCAGGATCACCACCGCCGGCAACACGGCCAGATCGGCAATGTGGCGATTGGCCACCAGCATGATCAGCACAGCAGCGACCAGCAGCTTGTCGGCAATCGGGTCCAGGAATTTGCCGATCGCACTTTCTTCCTGCCAGGCGCGGGCCAGATAGCCGTCGAACCAGTCGGTGATGCAGGCCACCGCAAACAGGCCCGCCGCAATCCAGGCCGGCCAGGGGCCGGGGAAGAAGAACAAGGCCACCACAATGGGAATGATGGCGATGCGCGACAAGGTCAGGATGTTGGGCAGGCTGGTCAGCATCGGGGGGATGGTTCTCGAACAGGCGGGCAGGGGGAAGGAAACAGTGGCGGCATCCTATCCCTCCGGATGGAAGTGATCATAGATGATTTTCGCGACAGCACGGCTGATGCCTTCCACGGCCTCCAGGTCGTTGAGCCCGGCACGAGAGACGGCCCTGGCGGAACCGAAATGCAGCAGCAGCGCTTTCTTGCGGCGAGGCCCGATGCCCTGCACTTCGTCCAGGGGGGAAGCGCTGATCGCCTTTTCCCGCCGTGACCGGTGGGTGCCGATGGCGAAACGATGCGCCTCGTCCCGCAGTCTTTGCAGATAATAGAGCACCGGGCTCTTGTGATCGAGGCCGAACGGGGGCCGACCGGGCATGAAGAACCGTTCCCGCCCGGCATCACGGTCCGGCCCCTTGGCGATGGCGGCCAGACAGACATCATCAATGCCCAGTTCGGCAAACACTTCCGCCACGACGGCCAGTTGCGCCTCGCCACCATCGATCAACACCAGATCGGGCCAGTTCTCGCCCGTCCGTTCAGGGTCTTCTTTTAAGGCCCGTTCGAAGCGCCGGGTCAGCACCTCGCGCATCATGGCGTAATCGTCACCGGCGGCACCGGCGGTTTTGATGTTGAACTTGCGATAGGCATTCTTGATGAAGCCATCCGGCCCGGCGACGACCATGGCGCCGATGGCATGCGCGCTCTGGATGTGGCTGTTATCGTAAATCTCGATCCGCTTCGGCGGTTCTGAAAGCCCGAAGACTTCAGCCACCCCGGCCAATAGTTTGGCCTGGCTGCCGCTTTCCGCCAGCCGCCGGCCGTGGGCCTCGCGGGCATTGGTCAGGGCGTGATCCAGCAGGCGTTTCTTGTCGCCCCGCTTGGGCGCATGCAGTTCCACCTTATGGCCGGCCCGCACGCTGAGCGCTTCCTGAAGCAATTCATGTTCGGCCAACTCATGGCTGACCAGGACGAGGCTGGGGGCGGCCTTGTTGTCATAGAATTGGGCAATGAAGGCGGCCAGCACCTCCTCCACATCCTGGGCCTTATCATGGCTGGGGAAATAGGCCCGGTTGCCATAATTGCGACCGCCCCGGAAGAAGAAGACCTGGATGCAGGTGCTGCCGCCATCCTGGTGGGCGGCGATCACGTCGGCATCCTCGATCCCTTCGACATTGATATCCTGATGCGCCTGGATGGCGGTCAAAGCGCGGATACGGTCGCGCAGCTTCGCCGCCCGTTCAAACTCCAGCGCCTCGGAAGCCTGCTGCATGGCCTGCGCCAGTTCGGCCTGGATATCGCGGCTGCGCCCTTCCAGGAAGGTACGCGCCTCGGCTACCTGCTCGGCATATTCCATGGCGCTGACCCGTTCCACACAGGGGGCCGTACACCGCTTGATCTGATATTGCAGGCAGGGCCGGGTGCGGCTGCTGAATACCGTATCGGCGCAGGAGCGAAGCTGGAACGCCCGCTGCAGCGCCGTCAGCACGCGGTTGACGGCGCCCGCCGATGCGAAGGGACCATAATAATGGCCGGGATCGGATCGGGTGCCGCGATGCTTAGTCAATTGCGGGAAATCGTGCCCGCCTTTGATCAGGATATGGGGGAAGGTCTTGTCGTCGCGCAGCAGCACATTATAGCGCGGCATCAGCTTCTTGATCAGATTCGACTCCAGAAGCAGCGCCTCCACCTCGGTATGGGTGGTGACGAACTCCATCTGGGTCGTTTCCGCGATCATGCGCTGCAAGCGGATCGGCAGCTTGACCGGCATCGTATAGTTGGTGACACGGCGCTTCAGGCTGCGCGCCTTGCCGACATATAACGCATCCCCATCATCATTCAGCATCCGATAGACGCCAGGCCGGTCGGGCAGGGTGCGCAGATAGGCCTTGATCACCTCCACCCCGCGGTTGAGATCGGCGACGGTACGGCGGGTGCGCCTCTTCTGGGGTTCGGCAGATTCGGTGTGCAGATCCCCAGCCGTCGCCACATCCCCCGTAGGCTCGGAGGAGGTCACGCTATCATCCATGGCGGCCGGCTCATCCCCGGAATCAGCCGGGGGTGTTTGGGCAGAGGCGGAAAAGGGAATTTTTTCGGGTTGGTCCTGCATGGCCAGTGATGTGGCTGATCCGCTCTTCCTGGTCAATCACCCTTCGGATGAGAGGTCGCATTCCCCATGATCAAAACTGTCTCCCTGTACGAAAGACTCAATTTCGGGCGGCTATCGGCATTTTGCCTCGGCCGATTGGTGGGTGATGGCAGGCATGAGCGCTGGTTGAACTATTCCACGGAATCTGTGGATAAGTCTGAGGAAAAGGATGGGGGTTGCGCATGGGACACCAAGAAGTCTGCGGCTTTTACGGATTTGCCTAAAAAATAGGCGTCAAAAATTAACTGATTGAAAAATATGGATATTTTATAAGTCAAGCCGTCATGGTTCTGTCATGTGGTCGATTCAAATGCTTGACAAACATTTAACCGCCCCTGGAGCCGCGTCATAGACATACTTGTGCAAAATTAGGATCGCTGCCCGCTGGGGGACAGGATCAATATCCATATGGTGCAGGATTTCCGTGCGTCGCAGAAAAGACGCAGCGAGACGAGCCAATTCCTTATGCAAACCCGTTAATGCCAGGGTGGGCTGCTGTCATCCAGTCGGTTACCTGGCCTTGCTTCATCACGCGGATTGCACATGCGCTGGAAAATATTCCTTCTTCTGGCCGTCACTCTGGTGGCGGGGGGGATCTGGCTTCGGCCTGATCTGATCGAGATACCGGCGCGGTGGAATCCGTTTGCCTTGCCCGACCCGGCAGAGCCGCCCGGCTTTCTGACGAGCTGGCAGTTGCGTCGCTTGCAGGATCAGCCCGAGGCCTGCTTTGCCTGGCTGGAAGGGGCGGGTGTGGCTGCCAGCCCGGTGCCCGACCGGTCCGGGCCTGCGGAAGGGTGCGGCCTTACGGGGGCAGCGACCCTTCGCCGGTCTGATTTACGGTACAACGCCACGGTTACGGCCTCCTGCCCGCTGCTGGCGGGGTTGGTACTGTATGAACGCCATGTCCTCATCCCGGCCGCCCGGCGCCATTTCAATGCCGATATCGCGAATGTCCGCCATTATGGCACCTATGCCTGCCGTGCTGTGCGCACAACACGCGGAGAAGGGGGGCGGCGCAGCCAGCACGCCACCGCAAATGCCATCGATATTGCGGCTGTAACCCTGGCGGATGGCACGACATCCAGCCTGATCAGCGATTGGGACCGTATGGATGACCAATCCCGCCCCACGGCGGCTGCCCTGTTCTGGCGCGATGCCCATAAAGGGGGCTGCCAGATTTTTCGCTCTGTGTTGGGCCCCGATTATAATGATCTTCATCGGGACCATTTCCATCTGGATATGGGGCCCTTTGGCATTTGTCGATAAGGCTGCTCGCAATGCGGGAGTGGTGGGGCTGTTCACCTTCTTTCCACGCGAGATGACGTAACGGAAGGTCAAGCCCTTGAATTTGAAACGGTTTTGTGCGCTGCAACAAAAAAGTTGACGAAAAAAGCGGCAAATGTCACTCTGTTCTCATATGAATTTTGCGGTGCAGCAATCGCTGGTGTGGTTGTGGTGCATTGCAATGGTCCCTGCGACGCCGCCCGGCATGGTCGCACAGCCCTAGGGGATATGAATGACCAGCACGATCAAGAACCCGTTCCTGGACTTTGATCCGACGAAGTTCTGGGATATGTCGCGCTTCACGGACATGCAGAAGATGTTCGGCGATATGAAGCTCCCGACGGGCGATTTCGACAGCGTTCTGGCTTCCCAGCGCCGCAATGTCGAAGCCGTGGTCGCTGCGAACCAGTTGGCCCTTGAAGGTGCCCAGGCTGTGGCGCGCCGTCATGCTGAGATCGTGCGCCAGACGATTGAGGAGACCTCCTCCGTCGTGACGCAATTGATTACGCCCGGCACGCCGGAAGACAAGGTTGCCAAGCAGGCGGAATTGATCAAGTCCGCTTTCGAACATGCCTCTGCCAATATGAAGGAACTGGGCGAGATGATCGCCAAGTCCAACACCGAGGCGGTCGAAGTGCTGACCAAGCGTCTGCAGGAAAATTTTGACGAAGTACAGACCATGCTCGGCAAGCTGACGCCGAAAAAGGGCTGATACTCGGTTACAGAAGAGAGGCCGGTTGGTCGTCTCTTAATGGTCAGTTAAAGCCTGCCGGTATTCCGGCAGGCTTTTCTGTTTCTGTGCCGGATCTGGCTGAAATTGATCATCCCTGATCGCGTATTCCATGAAAAAAGCCCCACCCTGATAGGGATGGGGCTTTTTTGCCAATCACACCTGTATCAACCGCGTGGTTGTTGCGGGGGTGAATGGCTGGTCCGGTAAGAATGGATCGGGATCGGCCTCTGCTCTTCCTTACGGCTGGCAGAAACTTCGATCTCCATCCGGGCAATCACACGACGCAATTCGTGGATCGCATCACCCAGGGCCTGTACGCCGCCATCAGCCTGGGCCTTCCAGGCACGATAAGCTTCAGCGCAAGCCTTGGCGGCCGCATCCATCCGCTCATCCGCAGGCACGGACGGAGTTTCCAGTGCCTCCATCCGTGCGGGATTGCGTTGCTGGCGATAAGGATAGACCACTTCGCTGGGCTGCTGGCTCGTCGAAGCGGGATCGAAAGCGGCGCGTTCCTGCCGTTCCATATCACGCGGCGGACGGTTGCCTTCCCCCCGGTCCCGATCCCGATCACGGTTCTGGCGGTCCCCGAACCGGTCACGCTGGCCACCCTGTGGGAAGCGCGGTGCCCCGCCACCGGGGGGACGACGGCCTTCCTGGCCACGATCCCCACGCGGCCCATCGGCGCGCTGGTTATTCTCGTTCCGCTGGCCGTCACCGCGTGCTTCAAAACCGCCTTCACCCGTATAGCGGCCTTCGCGCGGCGGGCGGTTTTCACGCCCTTCGAAGCGTCGTGCCCCTTCGCTCCGCTGCTCATGGCGGCCGCTATCGTGCTGAAGCACGTCGCGCGCATGCGTTTCCGCCGCGGTTTCCGGGGCAGGGGGCGCTGCTGCTGGCGCGGGGGCCGGCGTGGCTGGCTCCGCTGCCGCAACGGGCGGAAGCGAGCTTTCCACCTCCGGCTTCGCTTCCCGCGGGGCAACACGTCGCGCAGGGCGTGCAGCCTCAGCCGCGGGGGGCGGCGGGGTTGGGGTTACGGGTTCGGCCGCTGCCTCTGCCTCTCCGCCACCGGCATCCGGGTTTACCCCGGCTGCTTCCGCTTTGCGGACGATGTAGGAGATGGCACTAGGCGTGCAGTCAAATTCACGCGCGATGGCAGACAGGGTTGCGCCCGCCTTGTAACGCTCAAGAATTCGCGGCCAAGCGGATTGCGGGATACGTCCACGACGCTTCGGGGACTCCGCATCACCTTCGGTTTCGGCGTTCAAGATATCACTCAGTTGCCAGAGAGGCTCTTGCGTCATTAAATGGCTTCACAGACTCAAGCGGTTCCGATGCATTATCAAAGATACCCGGGGCCTCCACCAACAGGTGTTGACGCAAGGCTGCATTGGGTTTGCCAGGATTTGCCTGTCAAGATATGGGGGAATTGAACGTAAATTGAAAGAGGAACTAAGCACAAAATGTAAAAAAATGCGGGTCCATAGTGCCACGGCATGCAGCCCACTCCTGGAGTGCGGCGTCTTTTTAAAAGCGGATTTTGATGCCTGATGCCCTGACAGGCTTTGTAGCCGCTGATTTTGAAAATCGGTATGGGCACCCCGCATGGCGCACTTGCCGGAAAGCAATGGATCAGGCAATGTCCGCTCAAAGCCCGGCTTTTATGGAATTTGCGACCGATGCTGCGTAAACGCTTCGCCTTGACGGCTGCCCTGTTCTCCCTGCTTGCCGGTCCGGCCTACGCCAAGCCGCCCTGCTATTCCGTTGCGGAATTTGAGGCGGAACAGGCGATCCGCCTTCACACCGAAATGATGGTCGTGGGGCTTACATGCCAACATATGGATGTTAAGGGTCAGCCCAGCCTGTTCGCGCAATATAAGATGTTCACGCTGCGTCACGAAAAACAGATGCAGGACTGGCAAAAGACGCTGGTCGGTTATTATAAGCGGACGGCCAAAGGTAATTCCAACCGGGCCTTCGATACTTTCCGGACCCGTCTGGCGAATGAGACGTCACAGCGCGCCATCGCCTTGACGACACCGGTTTTCTGTTCTGAGCATGTTCCCTTCGTTCAGAAGGCCATGTCGCTGGATCTTGCGGAATTGCGCAAGGGCCTGTCCCCTGACGCCCCCGGTATCCGCATGGCGCAGGAAGCCCGTTGCGACAAGCCGTTGCCGGCTGCCGTGGTTGCAGAGGCGACGCCCTCACCGGCGCGGCGCAGCGGCGCAACGGGCGCAGCCAGCCGCTGACCCTTACGGTCTTATTTGAAGCCGGCCCCGTTGATATGATCGGGGCCGGCTTTTTATTTGCTTAAGTGCTGAACAACCAGACCCCGTCGTCGCGGAGGCTGCGTTTCAATTTTCCCTGGTTCACCAGATGATTGAGGTGGGCCAGCGCTTCCCCCGTGGCGAAGCTGAGCTGGTGGGTGTCCAACGGGCGATGGAAAAGGGTGCGTGTCACCTCCGCCACCGTCCGGGGATTCGTCCGGCAATCGACCTCGGTTTCCATCAGCCTTTCGGCATGATGATGCGTCAATTCATCAATCCGCTGATGCAGGTGTTGGAATGGCTGGCCATGAGAGGGGAGAACCAGCGTATCTTCCGGCAATTGCCGGAGACGGGATAAACCATCCAGGAAATCCCACAGCGGGTCGGCGTCCGGTTCCAGTGGCCAGACGCTGACATTGGGGCTGATCCGGGGAAGCACCATGTCGCCGGCAATCAGCAGCCGACCCTTGTCAGCATAAAAACAGGCATGTTCGGGGGAATGGCCACCACTGGTGATGACCTGCCATACATATCCCCCCATTTCCAACTGGTCGCCTTGTTTGAGGCGGCGGAACTGCGCCGGGACGGAGGGAACGCCCCGGGCATAAGCATTGCCGCGCTCCAGCAACTGATCGGTTGCCGCGTCATCCAGTCCCATGGCGCGATAGAAGGAATGATAGGCTGCCTGAAGGGAAGAGGACTGGTCTTGCGACAGCAATCGCGCCAGCAGCCATTCCGTCTGCGTCATCATCAACGGGGCATCAAAACGTTGGCATAGCCAGTCCGCCAGCCCGACATGGTCGGGATGATAATGGGTTGCGATCAGGCGGCGCAGCGGTCGCTGGTTGAAATGGCGCTCAATGATCCCGTCCCATAAAAGACGGGTGCGATTGCTGGATACACCTGTGTCGATCACGGTCCAGCCATCGGCCTCCTCCAGCAGCCAAACATGTACATGATCCAGCGCGAAGGGCAGGGGGAGGCGGGCTGATGTCAGCCCAGGCGCCACGGACGTGATGATCGCCTCACCTTCCGGAGGGGTGGATAGACTGGTCACGGGGCGGTTCCCTGGCTGTTTCTCATCTTTTTCAGCGGTAAAGCACCATATCGGGGCTGGCAAGCGTCTCCGTTTCACCCGTCTTGCCGCTTACCATCGCGCCATTGTCACGGCCACGTGATGGAAACTGTCATCATGAGGGTGGTAGAGGCGGGCCAACAGAATTCACCCGTAGAAACTGGGAACCGCGATGATGAAGAATCGGCCAGACTACATTATCGAAATTGATGAGGAAGCTGTGGGGCTTGCCATGGCGGAGGAGGAAGGCGTACGCTTCCACGCTGTTCACCCTGCTGTGCAGCAACTGCATGGCCGGACCTATCCGGACACCACGGATGCCCACCGCGCCGTCGTAAACGCCTTTCGCTGTGCGGCATAGAGCAATAGAAGGCCACCCTGAATGCAGGATTGGCCGTATGGTATAGTATCTTTAGCTATGATCTTGCCTTCTTGAGTTGCGCCCGCGTTTTCTGTAAGCCTATTGCCTGTGGGCTTAATACTGGCTTCGGTTTTCGCCCAAGCAGAATAAGGCTGCCAGCGCCGCGACGGCGCAACGGCAGTCGTTCGAAGGGCCCTTAAGGAGATGAACATGAAATTGCGCCACATGCTGATGGGGACGGCAATCGCGCTGACGCTGTCCTCTGCTGCGTCTGCTCAGAATCTGATTGAAGGCCCGTATTTCGGCGCCCAGATTGGCGTGAACTGGCTTCAGGACAGCGACTTCAAGAGCTCGACTGTCACGAACGAAGTCAGCACCAAGGACGCGCTGACCTCGGTCCTGGAATTTGGTTACCAGTTCGGCACCGGCCTGCGTCTGGGCGTTGAAGGTGGCATGACCGTTCACGAGATCGATGGTATCTCGGGCGGCCCCGCCACGCGCACGGGCACCGGCATCGGTAACCTGAAGGCCTATACCCTGATGGCAGTTGTCCAGCAGGAATTCGATATCGGTTCTCCGCTGCGCCCCTATGTTGGTGGTGGTCTCGGCTGGGGCTGGCAGAAGCTGGACACGGCTGGTCCGCTGTTCTCTGCCGGCAACTACATGAATGACAGCAACGGTGCCTTCGCCTACCAGCTGAATGCCGGTGTGGCCTATGCTCTGTTTGACAACATGGACCTGACGCTGGGTTATCGTTACCTCGGCACCAACAAGCTGAAGTACGACACGGCCAGCCCGGCTTTCAGCTCGCGTTATGACTCCCACTCCGTGCTGGTCGGCGTCCGTACCGTCTTCGGTGCGGCCCCGGTTGCGGCTCCGGTAGCCACCACGGCTGTCGCCCCGCCGCCCCCGCCGCCGCCCCCGCCGCCCCCGCCGCCCCCGCCGCCGCCGGCCATCTCCCGCAACTTCACGGTCTTCTTCGACTGGGATAAGTCTGTTCTGTCTGCTGATGCTCAGCAGGTTCTCCAGAACGTTGCCCGCGATGCCAAGGCCGGTAAGGTTGTGCAGATCACGGTTGCCGGCCACGCCGACTCCTCCGGTCCGGCCGACTATAACCAGAAGCTGTCGATGCAGCGCGCCGAAGCCGTTCGTCAGTATCTGGCCAGCCAGGGCCTGCCGGTCGGTCAGATCGCTCTGGAAGCCAAGGGTGAGACGGATCCGCTGGTCCCGACTGCCGATGGCGTCCGTGAGCCGTCGAACCGCCGTGCGGTCATCGTGTTCCCGTAAGCTGCTCTGCCCCGAAATCCTTACGGGTTTCGGGGCGACCCGCTTATGGTGCGATAAGAAAAAGGGGTGCCCGTCCAGGCACCCCTTTTTCGTGTGTATATAGGATTGTTTCCGGCCTTCTCAGGCCATCGGGGCTATTCCATGCTCCATGGCCCATATGGCTGCTTGGGTCCGGTTGCTCGCGTTGATTTTCCGCATCGCGTTCTTGAAATGCATTTTTACGGTTGATTCCGTAATGGCCAACCGTCTTGCGATGGCCTTGTTGGAATGGCCACTCAGGATGCAGGCCAGTATCTGTGTTTCCCGGGGAGACAGGTCGGCTGTTTCTCCCTCCCGGAGGCTTTCTGGGCTGGGGCTTGCGCCCTGGCCTAAATTCTGGGCCACATTGGCTGGATAAACAGCCTGGCCTTGCTGGATGAGTTTTACTGCCCGCAGCACCACATTGAAGGAAGCCCCTTTGGATACATGCCCATGGGCGCCAATGGTCATGCTGTCCGCGACAGCCTTGGCGGACATGTCCGAACTCAATACCAGCAACCGGGCATCTGGTGCGATTTCGCGCAGACGCGATAGGGGTGACCCCTCACCCTCCCGATCAAGACCCGCAGGATCGGTGATGATTAATGAGGGTTCCAACCCTTCGTCCAGTACGCCTCCAACCGCAGTGACGGAGGGGAGCGGGGCCTCGACCTCCAGCCCTTCATCCTCCAGCAATGCGGCAAGCGCAGCGCTGAATAATTGGTCGCGATCCACCAGCATAACGCTGCCACCTGACATGTTCATTCGCTCCTGGCCCGTCCTATCTTGATTAAAAGACTAAAAATCCAATTATATCAATTGATTGAAGGTTCTTATTTGATCAACGAGCGGCAAAGAAATGGATAAAATTTTAACTAAAATTTGACATAATGCAGAAAAACAAAAGTATGCACCAAGAAAAACACTTCGAATTTCGAAATAAATTCCTTATTTCTTTCCATCAACTCTGGATTATAAACAGATTCTTTCGAGGGTGACCAGAAGGAGGTTGCGGGAACACTTATTTCATATGAGTATGATTCGAAATTGGCGGTATTGGTTGTCATGAAATGTTGGAGGTTGCCATGAGCGTGGCGGCGCGTCGTGAAAGCCCGTTGCGGGTGATACAGCCGGAGAGCTTTCAGCGCGTTTCCAGCCGTGGCACTACGCGCGACGTTGCTGCCGGCGGGCGCCGGCGCGGTTTTATGATTGTGGAACCGCAGGCTCTGGTACGCCATGGGTTGGCATTGACCCTGTCTTCCCTTTACGACGGTGCCTACACATGGCAGGCCGCAACACCGGAAGAGGCCTTGTCCGCTTTGGACACCGGGGCAGCGCCTGATGTGATTTTGATGGATGTGGATGGTTTGGGCGCCGACCGCACCGTGGCGGTGGTCGATTTCCTGACGCGGCTTGGAAATATACCGGCCATAGTGATGTCGGGTAATTTCACAGCGGCGGAAGCTCGCACTCTCCTGTCTGCCGGTGCTGCTGCCTGCCTGTTAAAAAGCGATCCCAGCGCCGTCCTGGCGGATGCCGTTGGCCTTGCCTTGTCTCGGGAAGGCTATGTGCAGCTTCCCTATCGGCTGGTGGCACAGTCTGCTGTCAACCAGGTGCCTGATGGGGGATTGGATCAGGCCGGTGTGGCACGTTTGACCAACCGTCAACGCGATATCTTCCGCCTGCTCCTGTCCGGCTGTTCAAACAAGGAAATCGCCCGGCAGCTTGGGGTGTTGGAAGGCACGGTCAAGGTGCATGTCCGGGCGATGATGCAGAAGCTGGGCGCCCGCAACCGCACCCAGATTGCCATTCTGGCGGCCCGTACCGGCCTGCGCCCGGACTGAACCCGGGGCGCAGGCCCTTTTGGCTCAGTCGAACAGGGCGTCGATATCGGCCTGAGAAACGCGGCTGTTGCTGCTTTCCTCTGCGGGGCCATGCAACGCCAAGCCGCTGTCTGTTTTCGCGATGGAGGGCGGCAGGGGCAGCGCCTCGAATTCCTTCTGGTTCCAGACGGACATCATGCTGTCAATGCGCTGTTCAATGAAGGACAGCGCCTGGACGACCTTGGTGATACGCTGCCCTGTCAGATCCTGGAAATTGCAGGCTTCGAAAATCCGCAAAGTCAGATCATTCAAGTCCTTCAGGCGGCTATTCTGATAGCCCTCGGGCAGTTGCGACCGCACTTCGCTGACAATATCTTCAATCTCTTCCGCCGCGCCGATAATGGCGTTCGTCGCCCCTTCCGTGGCGCGCACGACTGCGGAAAGTTGTTCGCTGGCTTCCTGAAACTTGTCCTCATTGGCCAACGGATGCCGCAGCGCGGCCATTTCCACCTTGGTCGCCTTGATCCGTCCGGCGATATCGGAGATTTCAAGCTGGATTTGCTCAATCTGCGTATGATCGACAGTGAGGAACCGGTCCAGCTTCGTGCCCAGAGCCTGGATGGCGGCGATCATCTCGCTATTGTCGGCCTGTACCACCACCGGCGACGGCGAAGGGGCGGGTAGTGCGGCAGTATCACTGACGGCGGACAGGCTGGGTGAGGGGGCGCCCCCCTTCCGTGCCCGTTGAATTTCCGCCATGAAAGGCCGTTGCCGCGCTTGCACCATAATCCCCCCGCTCCAGCAATAGGCCCACCGAAAGGGGTCATCCATTCGGTGAGCAATCCTTCCGGCACTCTGACCCAAGGCACAACCCACTGCAAGGTGGCAACCTTAGCTAAAAGGTTAAGGTGGAGGTGCATCCCACCCTCGGAACACGGACCCTGTTTCGGTCGTTTCAAAGCGTAAAGTTGGTAAAGACACCAGATAGGAGTAGCGGCCGTGAACCATCACGACATACTTGATCATCTGCCGGCCGCCAATGTCGGCTCGGCGGAGCGGGTGATCACCACGACTGTTGGCGGCCTGCTGTTGGCCGCTGCGGTCCGGCGGGGCAGCGTGGTTGCCGGCATTGCCGGGGGTCTGCTTGTTGCCCGCGGTCTAACCGGCTATTGCCCGGCCTATGAGGCATGGAGCCACCGGGGCTCCAACGATGGGGAGGCGCTCTCTTCAGCGCATGATGAAGAGAATGATGATGTTGGCATTGCCAGCGAGGATTCCTTCCCCGCCAGCGATCCACCGTCGTTCAACCCCGGCCGTGCCTGATCCCTTCAGACCTTTTGCTAAAGAATGGTCGAAGCCCGGTGCCTAAGCGCCGGGCTTGCCGGCTTCGTCGCGAATCCAGAATATTCGGCCGTCTCCCGCTTCTGCGCCAAGACCGGCATGCAAGGCCGGCAACAACGTGGCCAGGGCCTCGTCGGTTTGCCAGGGCGGGTTGACCAGGATAAGGCCCGATCCGTTCAACCGGTCGCTGCGGTCATCATCGGCCCAAGTCAATTCCGCAGCCAAAATCCGCGGAATACCCGTCTGTGTCAGCATCTGGTGGAACCGCCAGGACGTTGCCCGGTCCTTTATCGGATACCACAGCAGATAAAGGCCGGTAGACCATCGCCGATATGCCAGCGCCAAGGCAGCGACCAGACGCTCAAACTCATCCGGGGCTTCAAAAGGTGGATCGATCACGACAAGGCCCCGCCGTTCCGGCGGCGGCAAATGCGCTTTCAGGGCCAGCCACCCGTCCATATGATGGATGGCGACCTGGGAATCCCCACGAAAATTTGCCCGCAATGTTTGCACATCCTCGGGATGGAGTTCCGCCAGGACAAGCCGGTCGCCGGGCCGCATCGCCAGCCGGGCCAGAAGCGGAGAGCCCGGATAATGCCGCAGCATCTCCAACGGCTGCCCCGCCGGGTTGAGATTGCGCAAGGCCGCCAGATAGGCAGCCGCGGCGGCGGGCAGGGACGGGGCGTTTTCCCGCAACAGACGCCGCACCCCCCGGATGGCTTCTCCCGTACGCTGGGCCTGCTGGGCTTCCAGATCGTAGCGACCGATGCCGGCATGGGTATCCAACACAAAAAAGGGTGCGGGTTTGGCCTGCAACCGTTCCAGAAGATAGGCCAGAACGGCATGCTTCATCACATCGGCCGGATTGCCGGCATGGAAAGCGTGACGGTAATTCATCTCAACCCATCTTCGTCGACTGTTTGACGCTGACCGTGCTGGCGATCCCCAGCCTGGTTTCACGTATCGTTATGTAAGCACCGCTGGCGACAACGATGATCGCCCCCAGCACCAGGGTAAGGTCCGGCACCTCTCCCCATAACAGGAAGCCATAACCGGTTGCCCACAGCATCGCGGTATAATCGAAGGGCGCAATCACCGCCACTGGGGCGCCACGATAGGCGGTTGTCAGCAGTAACTGCGCCACCCCGCCGATGATGCCGATCAGGATCAACAGAAGCCCATCCTTCACGTCCGGCATCACAAAATCGGGCCAGGTCAGCAGTCCCGACAGCAGGCAGCCGGTTGCCATGAAATAGAAGACGATGGTGGTGCTGGGTTCGGTTGCGGACAATCGACGCACGGAAATCATCGCGCAGGCGCCCAAAGCCGCGCTGGTCAGGGCCAGGGCGCTGCCCACGGCAACCGTACCGCCATTCAGGATATCTTCCAGCAGCTTCACATCGGGGCGGAGCATGATCAGCACGCCGCAAAAGCCCACGATCAATGCCAGGGTTCGCCGCCAGCGGACCTTCTCCCCCAGCACCAGCACGCCCAGCGTGGTGGTCCATAAAGGGGCGGTGAAAGCAAAAGCGGCGGCGTTGGCCAAAGGCAGGCTGGTGATGGCGGTGAAGCCGCAGAACATGGCCACCACCCCGATAAGACTGCGGGCGGCATGGCCCCAGGGCCGCCGGGTGCCCAGGCTGACCACTCCCCCGGCCCGCTTTATCAGCGGGGCCAGTACGATAAGCGCGAACAGGGCGCGGCAGAAGATCATCTGCCCCAGCGGATAGCGCCCGCCCAGATATTTGACCATCGCATTCATCGTGGCGAACAGGGCCACGGCGCAGATCATGGAGAAAATGGCACGGCCAACCGTGCCGGACGGTAAGGAGGGAGGGGCGGGCATTGGCTTCAAACCTGTCTGACCGGCCATGGGTGCGCCATTGCGGACCAATGCGCCATCCCCGCCCGGACATGGCAGGCTGGCTCCCGCCGCGCGTCAGGGGGCCGGCTTCTCCAGCAGCCAGTTCATCTTGCTGGAGCCAAAGCTGCGATAGCCCAGGCTTTGCAACAGCGCCAGCAGGTCCACCCGCCAGCTTTTCTCTGACCGTTCCATAATGATCAGGCGCGGGTGCAGGCTTTCAGGGGCGCGGGCAAAGAAGGGGGCCAGGGCCTGATCTTCCGCCCCTTCCACATCAATCTTCAGCACATCAATCCGGTCTATCCCCTTTTCGGCCAGCACATCCAGCAGCGGTCGCACGCGGACCGGGGTGCTGTTGCCGCCATGTTCATGCACAAGGCTGGACCCGCCAAGATTGCTGGCATCCAGGTTGAGTCCCATGACCCCTTCCGTCGCGCCGATCGCGCAATCCACATGGGTGATGGTCGCCAAACTTGGATTCAAGGACAGGTTCATGCGCAGCCGGCGGATGGCTTCCGGCCCCGGCTCCACGGCCAGGATGCGACCGCCAGGGCCCAGAAGGCTGGCCGCATTCAACGTATAAAGCCCAACATTGGCGCCGATATCGATGAAGGTGCCATCGCGGGGCAGGCGCCCGGCCAGAAGGGCCATTTCCTCCGGATCGAAAAATTGCGGCATGAACAGGAACTTGCGTTCCCCGACATTATCGTCCGGGTGGAGGCGCAGCGTGAGGCCGCGCACCTGGACATCAAAGATCGGTCCGTGAAGACGCATCGCCACCCGGCGAACCCAGAGCGCGATACGGCGGCCAAGTGGCGTCACCGGGCGCGTCTGGCAGAACCGGGTCAGTGTCTGAACAAGACCGCCGGGAGCGTGGGACCCGAAGGGGATAGCGTCTTGCGATTCCATGATGGGCCGCGCGTCCGGTTTTCTGCGATGAAGATAAGGTCTGGGGGCACTTATGCCATAGGCTGGTAGGCCGTTGCGATGGGGAAAGAGGGCATGCCATCCCTTTATTCCGCCTCATAAATCCATCCTGATTGACAAGGTGGCGGGGGAAATGTGCAATGCGAAGATATCGGGCCTGCACCCGGTATCCCGGAGGCGCGTCTAGAGGCAGACGCGATAATCAATTGGGGGTCGTTGATGAAGATGAAGCAGGTGCTGGGCGCCATCGGCATGGTCGCCGCCGTTGCCCTGAGCCACGCCGCCGTGGCACAGGAAAAGAAGGTCAATATCTACAATTGGGCCGACTATATCGGTGAGACCACGCTGGACGATTTCACGAAGGCGACCGGCATCAAGACGCAGTATGACGTCTTCACCGACCTGGAAACCCTGGAATCGAAGCTGCTGGTCGGTAAGTCTGGTTACGACGTCATCGTTCCGACGGCCGAGCCGACCTTTCGCAAACTGATCCAGGCCAAGGCTGTCCAGAAGCTGGACAAGTCCAAGATCCCGAACCTGAAGAACCTGGACCCGGCGCTGATGAAGCTGGTCGAATCGACCGATCCGGGCAACGAATATGGTGTGATCTACCAATGGGGCACCATTGGTATCGGCTATAATGTCGAGAAGGTGAAGGAACTGCTCCCCAACGCCCCGACCGATAGCTGGGAATTGGTCTTCAACCCGGAGAACGCCAAGAAGCTGGCGGCCTGCGGCATTGTCTTCCTGGACAGCCAGACCGATATCCTGCCGACCGTGCTGAAATCACAGGGGCTGGATCCCAATAGCGAGGCTTCGGCTGATGTGCAGAAGGCCGAAGCGGCCATGCTGGCCATCCGCCCCTATGTGAAGACTTTCGTGCCGTCGGTCATCGATCCGCTGGCATCGGGTGATGCCTGCGTGGCCGTGGGCTATTCGGGTGACGTGTTCCAGGCTGCCGCCCGCGCGACGGAAGCCAAGGCCAAGTACACGATTGAGTACAGCATCCCCAAGGAAGGGGCGCAGGTCTGGTTTGACATTGCCGCCGTTCCGGCGGGTGCCAATGTCGAAACCGCCCATGCCTTCATCAATTATGTGCTGGAGCCGAAGGTGATGGCCGGCATCAGCGACTTTGTCGCCTATGCCAATGCCGTGCCGGCCTCCTGGCCGCTGATGGACAAGGAAATTTCCGGCAACCCGTCCATCTTCCCGCCGAAGGATGTGATGGACAAGTTCTTCACCGTGAAGCAGGTCACCCAGAAGGCGGAACGTGAACGTACCCGCGCCTGGACCAAGATCAAGACTGGCCGCTGATTAGTCCTGATCCATGAAGGATAGGGCGTCGGCGGGGGAACTGCCGGCGCCCTTTCTGCTTCCTGAGGCTGACCGCTCAAGGTCATAATTTTCAAGCCGAACTTCAACGGGCGCTATCGTTTGGCAAGGCGCCGCGTGTAGGATCGGCTGACACGTATTTCTTGCCACCAATCCTTTTTCGCTCAACCGGACAGGGACGAACGACGACATGGCTACTGCGCAGCCCTCGCGGACCCAGACCAAGCTGGAACCTTGGCGGGACCCGAATGAGAAGCCCTATGTCCGTATCGAGAAGGTGACAAAGAAGTTCGGCGATTTTACCGCCGTGGACGATGTCTCCTTGTCGATCTATCGGGGGGAATTCTTCTCCCTTCTCGGGGGTTCCGGCTCCGGCAAGACCACCTTGCTGCGCATGCTGGCCGGGTTCGAGCGCCCGACCGAGGGCAAGATTTTCATCGACGGTGTCGATATGTCCAACGTGCCGCCCTATGAGCGGCCGGTGAACATGATGTTCCAGTCCTACGCCCTGTTTCCGCACATGAGCGTGGAGAAGAACATCGCTTTCGGTCTGCACCAGGACAAGGTGCCGAAGGCGGAGATCAAGGAGCGGGTAGCCGAGGTGTTGAACCTGGTCCAGCTCTCCCAGTTCGGGCATCGCAAGCCGCACCAGCTTTCCGGCGGTCAGCGCCAGCGCGTGGCGCTTGCCCGCGCCCTGGTGAAGCGCCCCAAACTGCTGCTGCTGGACGAGCCGCTGGGGGCCTTGGACAAAAAGCTGCGGGAGCAGACCCAGTTCGAACTGGTGAATATCCAGGAGAAGGTCGGCATCACCTTCGTGATCGTGACTCATGACCAGGAAGAGGCCATGACCATGTCATCACGCATTGCCGTGATGAACCGGGGCTACATCGCCCAGATTGGCACGCCGACCGAAATCTATGAATATCCCAACAGCCGCTTCACCGCCGAATTCATCGGATCGGTCAATATGCTGCATGGCCGTATCGTGGAGTCGGAGCCTGACCATTCCCTGATTCGGTCCGATGAAGCGGATTGCGACCTTTATGTCAGCCATCCCGGCCATGCCGCACCGGGTACGGAATGCTGGGTGGCCGTGCGGCCGGAAAAGATTGCCATCACCAAGGAGCCGCCGGCTGGCGACAATGGCCGTAACCAGGCCGTCGGTACGGTGAAGGAAATTGCCTATCTGGGGGATGTCTCGATCTATGAGATCGAACTGACCACCGGCAAGCGTGTCCGGGTGACGGCCCCCATGGTCACGCGCCGGACCGAAATGCCCATCACCTGGGAGGACCGGGTGTATTTGAGCTGGCGTCCCTTCGCCGGTTCCGTGCTGACCAGCTAACGGGGGGATCATGGCGGAACTGATCCAAAGCGAAATGCGGCATACCGGCTTTTTGGGGTTGCTCCAGCGTGTCGGCCTGTCCGGCCGGGCGCTGGTCATGGCCATCCCCTATGGCTGGCTGCTGCTTTTCTTCCTGATCCCATTTCTGATCGTGCTGAAGATCGCGCTGGCGGAATCCCAGATGGCGATCCCGCCCTTCACGCCGTTGCTGGAAACGGTGGAGGAGCTGAAATATCAGATCACCGTCACCTTCTATAATTTCCATTATATGGTGACGGATGACCTTTATATCATCGCCTATCTGAACAGCCTGAAGATCGCTTTCGTCTCCACGATCTGTTGCTTGGTTCTGGGTTATCCGGTGGCCTATGCCATCGCGAAGGCAGACCCGAAATGGCGCGCGCCGCTGTTGATGCTGGTGATCCTGCCCTTCTGGACCAGCTTTCTCATCCGCGTTTATGCCTGGATCGGCATCCTGTCCAATAATGGGGTGTTGAACAATTTCCTGATGTGGCTGGGGATCATCGATCAGCCTTTGCAGATCCTGTACACGCCGATGGCGACCTATATCGGCATCACCTATTCCTATCTGCCCTTCATGATCCTGCCGCTCTATTCCACGCTGGAGCGGATGGATAATACCTTGCTGGAGGCGGCGGCCGATCTGGGCTGTCCGCCCTGGAAAGCGTTCCTGACCATCACCTTGCCTTTGTCCATCCCAGGCATGATCGCGGGCTCGCTACTGGTTTTCATCCCGGCGACAGGCGAGTTCGTGATCCCGGAATTGCTGGGGGGCCCGGATACGCTGATGATCGGTCGGACGCTCTGGACCGAATTTTTCAATAACCGTGACTGGCCATTGGCGTCTGCTGTGGCGGTGGCTCTGCTGCTGTTCCTGGTGGTGCCGATCATGCTGTTCCAGAATGTTCAGGGCAAACAGGGGGGGCACCCGTAATGCCGAAATCCTGGTTCCTGCGTTTCGGCTTGTTGATCGGCCTGCTGTTCCTTTATCTGCCGATTCTCCTGCTGATCGTTTTGTCTTTCAACGACAACCGGTCCATTTCGGTCTGGAGCGAGTTCTCCTTCCGCTGGTATGGGGAGTTGATGCAGGACGACCAGCTTCTTTCGGCAGCGTGGCTGTCCGTCCGTGTTGCTTTCATTTCTGCCTCCTGTGCCGTGGTGTTGGGCACGCTGGCCGGCATGATGCTGGCCCGGTTTGGCGCCTTTAAAGGGCGGGCACTGTTTTCCGGCATGGTATCGGCACCCCTGGTGATGCCGGAGGTGATCCTGGGCCTGGCCTTGCTGCTGCTGTTCGTCAGTCTGGAACAGTTGACCGGCTGGCCAGAGGGTCGCGGTATGCTGACCATCGTGCTGGCCCATATCACCTTCACCATGTCTTTCGTGACGGTGGTGGTGCAGTCCCGTCTGGTATCCATGGATGCCAGCCTGGAGGAAGCGGCAATGGATTTGGGCGCACGCCCGGCCAAGGTGTTCTTTGTCATCACCCTGCCGCTGATCGCGCCCGCCATTGTGTCCGGCTGGCTGCTGGCTTTCACCCTGTCACTGGATGATCTGGTGATTACCAGTTTCGTTTCCGGCCCTGGCTCCACAACGCTGCCGCAGGTCGTCTTCTCCAGCGTCCGTTTGGGGCTCAGCCCGAAAATCAATGCCCTGGCCACGATTGTGGTGGCAATTGTGGCAACCGGCATTATTGCCGCTGGCTTCTACAATGCCCGGCAGGAGAGGTTGCGCAAACGGGATGAACAAATGGCCCAACAGGGCTGACCCCACCCCTGTGGGCACAGAAACAAAAAGCCGGCGTTCCCGTTATGGGACGCCGGCTTTTTTGTCGGTGACTTCAGCCGAATAGATGGCCCGACACGGTATCACCTGTCTCTGGAGGCCACACAAAGCAAAACCCATCCCCGCAGGCCCGTGCCAATAGCAGGGGCCGCGACGGATGGGCATACCGGCTTCGTCAGGGTGGGCTTAAAGCAACCGGGGTAGATCAATGACTACCCCTGGCGCCCCTTTATCAGCCCAGCGCGCCCAGCACGCTTTCGATCTTCTTCTTCAGCGTGTCGGCGTTGAACGGCTTGACGATATAGTTGTTCACGCCGGCTTCCTTGGCGGCGATCACGTTTTCCGTCTTGGACTCAGCCGTCACCATGATGAACGGCGTTGCCTTGAGGCGGACATCCGCGCGCACTTCCTTCAGAAGCTGGAGACCGGTCATCGGCTCCATGTTCCAGTCGGAAATCACCAGACCGAACTGGGCAGCGCGCAGCTTGGCCAGCGCTTCGGCACCATCGGCCGCTTCTTCGATCTTTGTGAACCCGATCTGGGTGAGCAGGTTCCTGATGATACGCCGCATCGTCGCGTAATCGTCGACAACCAGCACCTGAATGTTCAAGGACACTGCGGAACCCCCACCTGAACGTGTTGCGTCAATTTCACCGGCATTATTGCCTATCTCGATTATGGAACAGGAACAACGCCATGCGCTACTCCTGAACCTATACCAGAGAGGTTACCTCGTCAGCTATGGAAAGAGGATAGTCCATAACCCACAAGGCGCGCTGGCCCGCACTTTGGTAGGCAGCCGGGGCCTTGTCAAGCATGGGAGGACTGTTCCTTTGAACCTTTCTTTCACTTGCTCGGCACCAATGACAACAGGCCACTGGTAATGGGATAGCGTCGGTCCTTGCCAAAGCTGCGGGAGGTGATCTTCACACCCGGAGGCGCCTGCCGACGCTTATATTCAGCCCGATCCAGCATGCGCCAGACGCGGTTGACCGTCGCGGCGTCGTGCCCGCGCGCGACGATATCCGCCATGGACATATCCTTTTCCACCAGACATTCCAGGATATCATCCAGAACGGCATATTCGGGCAGCGTATCCTGGTCCTTCTGGTCGGGTTTCAGTTCCGCCGTCGGGGCCTTGGTGATGATCCGTTCCGGGATGACCATGCCGGACGGGCCCAGGGCGCCAAGCGGACGGTTTTGGTTCCGCCAGTCCGACAGGCGGTAAACCATCGTCTTGTAAACGTCCTTCAGTACGGAATAGCCGCCGCACATATCGCCATAGAGCGTGGCGTAGCCGACTGACATTTCCGACTTGTTGCCGGTGGACAGCACCATGGCGCCGAACTTGTTGGACAGCGCCATCAGTGTCAGGCCGCGCGACCGGCTTTGCAGATTCTCTTCCGTGATGTCGGGCTGGGTGCCGGCGAAGCTGGGGGCCAGCATTGCTGCGAAGGCGTCCATGGCAGGGGCAATGGAGATCGTATCAATGCGGCACCCCAGCAGGCCGGCGCATTGCGCGGCATCATCCAGGCTGTCCTGGCTGGTATAGGGGCTGGGCATCATCACGCAATGAACCTTGTCCGGTCCCAGCGCATCCACGGCGACGGCAGCGGAAATGGCCGAATCAATGCCGCCGGACATGCCCAGCAGCACGCCGGGAAATCCATTTTTGCCCACATAGTCGCGCAGGCCCAGAATCATGGCGCCATAGATGGCCGACAGCGATTCCGGCGGCGGCACCATTTCCTTGGATTGGCCCGTCCAGCCATCCGCTGTGCGGGACCAGCGGGTGATGGCCAGCCGCTCCACAAAGGCGGGCAGTTGGGCGACCAGTTCCCGATCAGGATTAAGCGCGAAGCTGGCACCGTCAAACACCAGTTCATCCTGTCCGCCTACCTGGTTGAGATAGATCAGCGGCAGGCCGGTCTCCGTCACGCGCGACACAGCCAGGGAGAGGCGGCGGTCCACCTTGTCCAGTTCAAACGGGCTGCCATTGGGCACCAGCAACAGCTCTGCCCCGGTTTCGGCCAGGGTTTCGCAGACGTCCGGCGTCCACATATCCTCGCAGATCACCACGCCCAGCCGCACGCCGCGGAAGTTGATCGGGCCGGGCAGGGGGCCGGCCTCAAACACGCGCTTTTCGTCAAACGGGCCGTAATTGGGCAGGTCATGCTTCAGGCGCACGGCCTGGATCTTGCCGCCATCCAGCAGCAGGGCGGCATTGTGCCGCCGCCCCTCCACCCGCCAGGGTGCGCCGACCAGCAGCGCCGGGCCGCCATCGGCGGTATCGGCGGCCAACGCCCGAACCGTCGCTTCCACCTGATCCAGGAAAAAGGGTTTCAGCACCAGATCTTCAGGCGGATAGCCGCAGACCGACAGTTCCGGATACAAAACAAGATCGGCACCGGCATCGGCCGCCTCGCGCCGGGCCTGGCGGATCAGGGCCGCATTATGGTCCAGCTTGCCCACGGTCGGGTTGATCTGCGCCAGGGCGATGGTCAAATGATCGGTCATTGCGGCTTCCATGACAGGCCTTGCCCGCCGCCGCCCCTGGCCGGGGCCCGTCCGGCGGACATGTCGATTTTGTTATGCTCTTGCTGAGTATAAGGGGTCAAGCCGTCCGTTCAGCTTGCCGCGTCGGTTGAGCAGTCGTACCCTTACCCTATTCCCCAGGGTGGATCCCTGTTCTGGAGTATCAATCCCGTGAAGCCTCTCCTTCCCGCCCTTCTGCTGACCGTTCTGGTGGTGTCGCCGGCTTTGGCCGACCAATTGCCGACCCCGGCGGCCCAATATCAGGCGCGTCAGGTGCTGACGGTGAATGGCGCCGTGCTGGAGGCGACGATCCATCATGATCGTGGCAAGGAACGTCGGGAAAGCCGGGTGGATGGCTTGACCAACCTTTTGATCATCCGGCCCGACCAGCCCAAGGCTATCGTGATCCAGCCGGAAAGCAAAATGGCGATGGAGATTGATGCCGCCGATCCGGAAGTGGGCGTGGTGCCCACGGCGCTGGCCACCCTGAACGCGACGCGGGAAGGCACGGAAACCATCGCCGGGGAAAAGGTGGTGAAGTACCGCGTGCAGGATACGTTTCCGGCTGGCGGTGGCTTTGACGGCCATGTCTGGGCCAGCGCCGATGGCATCTATGTCCGGATTGAGGGCACGGCCACGGATGGCGGGGAGCCGATTGACGTGTCCATGAAACTAACCGAGATCAAGCGCGGACCGCAGGACGCGGCCCTGTTCACCCCGCCGCCGGGTCTGCGCATGATGACGATGGAACCGCTGGAAGGCCGCGTGCCGCCGGCTTTCCAGGAGGAAGGGAAAAAGTAAACATAAATAGGGGAGGATACATGATGGGCAGGTTGTTGCGGATGCTGGGGACCGCCCTGGCATTGGTGCTGGTGCCGCTGGTGCCGGGGCTGGCCCGTGCCGCCCCGCCGGCGGAGGCGGAATATCTGGCAAGCCTGGATGCGAAGGGCTGGAAATCCACACCCGGCGGCGTGCGCTACCGGGTGGTTAAGGCGGGGCCGGGCACCGGGCCGGTGCCAGCGCCGATCGACCATGCGACCCTGAATTATCGTGGCACCCTGCTCGATGGCACCGTGTTTGACGATACAACGGGGCGCAAGGGCAAGCCGGCCAAGCTGCAACTGACCCGCGTGATCGCCGGCTGGCGGGAGGTGGTGCCGATGATGCGCATCGGTGATACCTGGGAAATCGCGGTGCCGGCTGCGCTGGGCTACGGCGCGCGCGGCTCTGCCAGTGGCAAGGTACCGCCCGACGCCACGTTGCTGTTCACCCTTGAACTGCTGGGCATCACCAAACCCTATCTCAGCGGACAGTGAAGCCACGCAAACGCGCGGTGACCGGCTATATTCGCCCTGCGACTATTCACGGGGGTGGCACCCCCCTTTCGCCTGTGTTACCCCACAGCCGGTTTCAGTTTGTTGACATGGGAGTGTTGCATGTCCGGTTCCGCCACGTTTGCCGCCCTTTTCCTTGGCGCCACCCTGATGGTCACCGCCCTGCCGGCGGGGGCACAGCAGAAGCCGGCGGGGCAGGGGGATGCCGCATTGGCCCTGCCGCGCATCGACCCGCAGAAGCAATATCTGATCGAAAATGCCAAGAAGGCCGGTTGGCGCACCACGCCCAGCGGTCTGCAATACCGCATCGTCAAGCCGGCTGTGGGTAATGCCCAGCGGCCGCTGCTGTCGGATGAGGTGACGGTGCATTATCGCGGCATCCTGATCGACGGGTCGGAGTTCGACAGCTCCTATAATCGCGGCCGTCCGGCCAGCTTCCCGCTGGGCGGGCTTATCCGTGGGTGGCAGGAAGCCATCCCCATGATGAAGGTGGGGGAGACCTGGGAACTGGCTGTGCCGTCGGAACTGGGCTATGGCGCGCGGGGGCAGCCGCCGCGCATCCCCGGTGGTTCCACCCTGCTGTTCACCATTGAATTGCTGAGCATCCGCAAGCCGGACAATACCAACCTGCTGGCCAACCCCTCCATGATCCGCTGAGGTGGGCAACCAGACGGGCAGCCTGATCAATCAATGAACAGGGGCGGTGCCGCAGGGTGCCGCCCCTGTTTTTATCCAGGTGCCTGCGCCCGACCCGCTTACAGCAGGTCTCGCAGCCGGTACCACATCATGGCCAGCACCAGGGCCGGCATGCGGAAGGTCTGCCCGCCGGGGAAGGGGCGGTGCGGGATGCGGGCGAAAATATCGAACCGTTCGGCCTGATGGCCGATGGCCTCTGCAATCACCCGCCCGGCAATGGCCGTCAGTGCCACGCCATGGCCGCTATAGCCCTGGGCGAAATATGTGGTCGGGCTGATCCGACCCAGATGCGGCAGCCGGTTCATGGTGATGGCGACATGCCCACCCCACAGATACTCCACCGGCACATCGGCCAGTTGCGGGAAATAGCGCAGCATGGTGCGGCGCAGGCTGGTTTTCAGCCCCGGCGCATCAAAGCCGGAATAGCTGACCCCGCCGCCGAACAGGAACCGGTGATCCGGCGACCGGCGATAGTAATTCAGCGCGAAATTGATATCGGCCACCGCGATGCCCGATGGGATCAGGGCGGCAGCCCGTTCCGGCTCCATCGGGGCGGTGGCGATCATATAGGTGCCGGCCGGCATCACCCGGCTGCGGATGGGCGGGGCCAAGCCGCCCAGATAGGCATTGCCGGCCAGCACCAGATAGCCGGCGCTAACCTTGCCGGTGGCGGTGGTGGCAAAGGGCTTGTCGCCCGTTTCCACCCGCACCACGCGGCTGCCCTCATGGATGCGCACGCCCAGCCCTTCCGCCGCCCGCGCCAGCCCCAGCGCATAGTTCAGCGGGTGTAACTGGCCCGACCCTTCATCATACAGGCCACCGATATAGGAGTCGGTTGCCACCATGGCCCGCACCTCATCCCGCGCCACCATGCGGGATTTGCCATAGGCCAGGCCGTCCAGTTCCGCCTGATGCTCAGCCAGCGCCGTCATGTGCCGGGGCTTCAAGGCGGCCAGCAGATAACCCCATTTCAGGTCGCACTCGATCTGGTGCCGTTCCACCAGCCCGGCCAGCATGGTCTTGGCCTCTTCCGACAGATCCCAGAGCTGGCGGGCATCACCCTTGCCCATCCAGCCTTCAATCTCGGCGATGGATTTGTTGAAGCCGGTGACGATCTGCCCGCCATTGCGGCCCGACGCCCCCCAGCCAACCTTCTCCGCCTCCAGCACCACAACGGACAGGCCGCGCTGCGCCAGCTCAATCGCTGTCACCAGCCCCGTATAACCGGCCCCGACAATACAGACATCGGCGGTGACATCGCCCACCAGCATCGGTCGGTTGGGGGCGGGATGGGCCGTATCAGCGTACCAGGAAGGGGCATGGGGCATGGGGGCGGTGTCCGCTGCCGTGAAAGGGATAGCACTGGCCTAATGTATCCCGGCCCTGGGGGTCAATGGCGGGCCGCTTTTTGCCTTCAGTATCCGCCGGGTGCGGCGTCAGATCAATTCCACCCGGAGCCGTTTGCCGACCGCCTTGGCCGCCCGATCCAACAGTTCCAGAGAGATGGCGACATTTTCCGGGTCCAGCACCCGGTTAACCTGGGTGCGGCTTGTTTCCATGGTCTGGGCCATGGCGGTTTTGGAGATATCGGCGGCATCGCGTGCCGCTTCCAGTTGAAAGGCGATAATGCGCTTGATGGCGGTACCATAGACCTCTTCCTTGATGCCTTCGCTCTCCAGAAAAGACTCGAAGCTGTCACCCAGCGGATCAAGGTTGGTGTCGGTCATGGCAGTTTCGTTCTCTCATTAAAGGTGTTTTTCAGTAATTTATTTAAATATTTTTGTATTTTAATTAACGATTTACCATAGCTGAGATGTTGATAAATCGTCCCGTTTAGAGTTTACCGCTTTCACTAAACTTTCGAGTGAGTCTTGAAGTTCTTTGTGGTCATCATTTGAAGAATATTTTAATAACCTTAAATTGTAATTCTTTTCTATCATGTTTTTATACTCCTCTGTTACTTTTCCTGAAAATGTAATGTAATGGGGTGGGGCGCTACCAAATGAGCGTGCGTACTGTTCGAGAATAAGACTTAAATCTGGATCGTTCATTCCGCATCCTATAAAAAGGAAGGTATGAGTGAGAACAAGGGCGTCCATTGCTCTATAGAAATTAGCGAATTTATTCCTTATATCTGCATAGTCCTCTCTGGTAAATACTAGTCTATCAGGCGTATCTATGCATCCATGTATTTTTAATATTAATCTTTGTTTTTCTCCTCCACGTAGGGATCTAGCCAAGTCATCATCATGATATTTTTTTATTTTTATCAAGTTACTCGTCTGAGACACTGCATAATTGTCATATATTTTATCAAAATTTGGAGTTAAAACTATAGGAGAGTCTAATTTAAATATTAATTCGTGTGTTTTATTGTGTTTAAACATTGGCTGAAGAAACTTTTCTTCGACAAATGGAACCCAATCGTGCGCAAGTTTATATTTTATAATTTGACAACAAGTTAAATAGTCTCCAGATCGAAGAATCTTACTCATCTCAGATTTGTTGGATTGGCAGCGTTCAATTCCTGACTCTAGAAAATCACGCCACGATGGCGGGCGTTGCCCTTTTGCATTAATAGAATTCATTGACGTTCCTGCTCCCAAGAAGAAGATAGCTTTTCTTCTTGCTATTGAGGAAATTAGATCTTCAGGCCACGTAATCACTTAAAGCCTCCATGTTCTCCAGAAATTTCATAGAAATGTTATTAAATATTTCCAATGATTCAGTCACTTTGGCAAAATGAGCGCCGACTATGCCGTCTCCGCTTTTGAGTTTAAATACAGGTTTCCTACTGCTCTGTGACATTGGAATCAGGCTATGTAAATTCGGTATTGATCCCAGTTTATAATCTATATCATCGGGTTCTTGTTGGTGGTCACTAATGATGGTTTGCTGTATGGCATCTGGTATTGCGCGCATAACCTTTTCATAAGCCTTCACTGCGCGTCGTTCACCAGACGAATCTCGTTTTGCTGTATACTGTTGGTTTACATATCCGAGTAGTCTGAGTCTGAATTCCAGATCAGAAACTTCTATTTCAGATACATCTGAAATGGAGCTTATCTGAAGAGATAGTCTTTTTTTCCATTCTTTCAGCCAGGTAGATATGTTTTCAGTAGCTCGAATGCTAAAAAGATCTATTGATAACGGAAGTATAAAATAGTCACAACCAATAAGTACAGATCTATTTATTGATCCCAAAGAGGGGCCCATATCAAAAAAAACAAAATCATATTGGAGGCATCCAAGTAAAAACTCTCTAAACATAAAAGTAGTTCTTAGGCCTCTTACTCCGGATGTGTTCCAATCGGTGGCGAGGGTGTCTTCAATTAGAGCTAATCTTGGATCTCCGAGCAAGACGTCAACTTCAAAATTTGGAGAACGTCTGTAAGAGTTCTCAGCAGAATAGCCTTTTCCTTGAGATAGAGGGCGAGCCATACTGTATATAGTATAAGCCGTTTTCTTTTCGTAAACTTCTTCTAATGTATTGTCATTAAACATATATTGGGTGGCATTTGTTTGTGGGTCGGCATCTACGATAAGAATTTTTTTTCCGTGGAAAATCGAAAGATGTGCGGCGAGGTTGCAGACTAATGTAGTCTTGCCGACGCCGCCTTTGTTCGTAAAGAATGCTACAGATTTCATGGGTCTCACATTTTAGGTTGAGGTTTTGGGAAAACCAGAAAATTTTCTCCTATGTTCGTCTTCGATCAACAAGAATATATCGCGATTCTAAGGTTAAATCATCCTGATCTAAGATACTTCACCGCCGCATCCCGCTCAAACAGATAAAGCAGCGTCCGCAGCGCCACACCGCGTTCGGACGCTAGGTCCGGGTCGCGCTCGATGATCAGCTTGGCGTCATCGCGCGCCACCGCCAGCAATTCCCCATGCACGGCCAGATCGGCCAGCCGGAATTCCGGGATGCCGGATTGTTTGGTGCCCAGCATTTCGCCGGCCCCGCGCAGTTCCAGGTCTTTTTCGGCGATCAGGAAGCCGTCTTCCGTCTCCTTCATCACCTGCAGGCGCTGGCGTGCCACCTCGCCCAGCGGCTGGTAATAGAGCAGCAGGCAGGTGGAGGCACCCGATCCACGGCCCACCCGGCCGCGCAACTGGTGCAACTGCGCCAGGCCGAATCGTTCGGCATGTTCGATGATCATGATGGTGGCTTCCGGCACATTTACGCCGACCTCAATCACCGTGGTGGCCACCAGAATATCCAGCCGCCCCTCGGCAAAGGCGGCCATCACAGCATCCTTTTCCGGCCCCTTCATCTTGCCATGGATCAGGCCCACCCGGTCGCCGAACCGTTCCAGCAGGGTGGCGTGGCGGTGGGTGGCGGCGGCCAGATCGACCTGTTCGCTTTCATCCACCAGCGGGCACACCCAATAGATGCGCTGGCCGGACCCGATGGCGCGGGGCAGGCCGGATACCACCTCTTCCAGCCGGTCGGAATGCATCACCACGGTTTTCACCGGCTGGCGGCCCGGCGGCTTTTCATCCAGGCGGGAGACATCCATATCGCCATAGGCGGTCAGGGTCAGGGTGCGGGGGATCGGCGTGGCCGTCATCACCAGCGTATCCACCCCGCGCCCCTTGGCCGCCAGTTGCAGGCGCTGGTGAACGCCGAACTTATGCTGTTCGTCGATCACCGCCAGCGCCAGATCGGCAAAGGCCACCTCGTCCTGAAACAAAGCATGGGTGCCGATCAGGATGTCGATCTCCCCCGCCGCCAGCCTTTCCAGCAATGCTGCCCGCGCCTTGCCCTTGTCCCGCCCGGTCAGCACGGCCAGCCGAACGCCGGCGGCTGCGCACAAAGGCGCCAGGGTTTCGGCGTGCTGGCGGGCCAGGATTTCGGTGGGGGCCATCAGCGCCCCTTGCGCCCCGGTTTCCACCGCGTTCAACAGCGCCATCAACGCCACCACGGTCTTGCCGCTGCCCACATCACCCTGCAACAGCCGCAACATGCGCGCGGGCTGGGCCATGTCGGCGTAAATCTCCTCAAGGGAGCGGGCCTGGGCGTGGGTCAGTTGATAGGGCAGGGCGGCTGTGATCTGGGCGCGTAAACGTCCATTACCCACCACCACGCGGCCCGCCAGCTTCTTCTGCCCCGCCCGTACCAGGGCCAGGGCCAACTGGTTGGCCAGCAACTCATCATAGGCCAGACGCTGGCGCACGGGGCCGAGGGGATTGATGTCCGCCTCATCCACCGGGTTGTGCAGGCGGGTCAGGGCGCTGTGCCAATCCGGCCAGTCGCGCCGCTTCAGCCACGCCGCATCCTGCCATTCCGGCAATTGCGGGGCGCGGGCCAGGGCCGCCTGGATGGCATTGCGCAGCGGCTTGGGGTTCAGGCCGCCGGTCAGGGGATATGTGGGTTCAACGGCAGAGGTGGCGGGCGCGCCATCCTCCACCGGGGCGGCATGGTCCGGGTGGGCGATCTGGAGCTGGTTATTATAATATTCCGCCTTGCCGGACACGGTTATCAGGCTGCCGACGGGCAGCTTCTTTTCCAGCCAGTCCCCCTTGATGTGGAAATAGACCAGATCCATCAGGCCGGTATGGTCCACACAGCGGATGCGGTAGGGCCGGTTGGGCATGTGCGGCGGCATATGCCCATCCACCCGGACAGTCAGCACCACATTGCGCCCCTCCGGCGCCTCGCTGATCGACGGTACGGCGATGCGGTCAACGATGCCCACCGGCTTGTGCCACAGCAAATCCACCACATGGGGGCCGGCCAGCCGTTCCGCCAGCTTGCCAAGACGCGGCCCCAGGCCCGGCAGGCTGGTGATGGGGGCGAAAAGGGGGAACAGGATGGCGGGACGCAAAGGGCAGGCTCCGGTGGGGCGAAACGAAGCGGGATGGCTGACAGAGAGCCGCTACCGCTCTATATCCTACCATCAATTCAAACCGGAACCCCGATGATGGCAGAGATGAGCGAGATGGAACTGGATAATCGTCGCAAGCGCTTGATTTTCCGCAGCGAACATCGGGGCACCAAGGAAATGGACCTGCTGATGGGCAGCTTCGCCCGCAAATATCTGGCGACCATGACTGAAGCGGAAGTCGATGCCTATGAGGCGTTGATGGAGAATAACGACCCCGACCTTTATAACTGGATCACCAAGGTGGAGCCGGTGCCGGCAGAATGGCAGGGCCCGCTGATGGACCGGTTGCAGGTCCATCAGGCTGTGTGATCAAGGCTTTCGCGCCTTTTTGAAAGCGGGTCAGGAGGGCATGCCGTCCAGGCGGCGGCCCCAATCCTCCACCGCTGCATTGGCCAGCCGGTTGGCCGCCAGCCGCCGCAGGCCGGGGCTGGCGCCCGGCAGTTCGGCCAGAACCTCCAGCCGGTCGCGGTCCAGCGTGTCGACATAAAGCAGGCGCAGCGTGCTGGCGAGATCCCAGGCCGGATTCGGCCGGTCCAGCAGGCGGATCGGGTCACCCTGACGGATCGTGCCGGGCGTCAGCACCCGGTAATACCAGCCAATGCGCCCCGTCTTCTGCACCAGACGCGGCAGGACGGGCAGGCCGAACCGCACACCCAGCTTCCAGCAGGGCTGCCGGCCCTGGGCAAGCTGAAGCCGGGTGCTGCCAATTTCCACCACATCGCCCAGGCAGACATCCGCTTCCACCAACCCGCTGACCGACAGGTTTTCCCCAAACGCGCCGGGTTGGGCCAGTAAGGGGGCCATGGCAGGCTGTTCGGCGGCCCAGGCGGCATAATGATCATGCGGGTAAAGGTGGATGGCCTTTTCCGGCCCGCCATGGATCTTGGTATCCCCCACCTGATCACCGATCAGCCCGTTCTCCCCCACCTGCACCGGTCCGGTGACGGGCTGGCGGGTGGCGATGCTGCTGGGCACGGACCTGGGGCCCAGGGGCTGGGGGGTGCCGATCAACAGGGTATCAACATGGGCGATGGTGGCGGCGGTCATGATGGCGGCCTTCTTGCGCAATGACGGGGCCGGCCCAGCATAGGGGGCTGGTACGCCAATGGCAGCGGCGGACATGTCGTGGCGACAATAAAGCAGGCCGGCGCTTCATAGCGGCAATGCTTGCCCGCCCCATGGCAGGCCGTGGCATTGCGGCTTATATTTGCGGCCATGAACTCGCTTGGAATCGATAAGGCCCCGGCCGAAACCCGTGTCGTCGTCGCCATGTCTGGCGGCGTGGACAGCTCCGTCGCTGCCGCCATGCTGAAGCGGGAGGGCTATGATGTCGTCGGCATCACCCTTCAGCTTTATGATTATGGCATGACGGTCGGCAAGAAGGGGGCCTGCTGCGCCGGACAGGACATTTATGATGCCCGTCGCGTGGCCGACCAGATCGACATCCCGCATTATGTGCTGGATTATGAAAGCCGGTTCAAACAATCGGTGATGGACGATTTCGTCGATACCTATCTGAAGGGCGAAACGCCGATCCCCTGCGTGCGCTGCAACCAGACGGTCAAGTTCAAGGATCTGCTGGATCAGGCGCGCGAACTGGGGGCCGATTGCATGGCGACGGGCCATTACGCCCAGCGTGTGGTCGGGGCCGATGGCAAGGCGCAGATGCTGCGCGGGGCCGACCATGGCCGCGACCAGTCCTATTTCCTGTTCGCCACCACGCAGGAGCAGCTTGATTTCCTGCGCTTCCCCCTGGGCACCAAGCCCAAGACGGAAACCCGTGCCATCGCCGACGATCTGGGCCTGCCCGTGGCCGACAAGCCGGACAGCCAGGATATCTGCTTCGTGCCCACCGGTGGTTACGCCAAGGTGGTGGAAACGCTGCGCCCCGGTGCCGTGCGGCCGGGGGAGATTGTGCATGTCGATGGCACCATCATGGGCCGGCATGACGGGGTGATCCATTACACCGTCGGCCAGCGGCGCGGCCTGGGGATCGGTGGGCGCAAGGGCGATGGCGGGGACGAGGCTGATCCGCTTTACGTCGTGCGGGTCGATCCCATCGCTAATCAGGTGATTGTCGGCCCCCGCGCTGCGCTCGCCCGTGACCGGGTGATGGTGCGGGAGGTGAACTGGCTGGGCACGGCTGCCATTGGTGTGCCGATGCCGGTCTTCGTCAAGCTGCGCTCGGCCCAGCAGCCGGCGCTGGCGGTGCTGATGCTGCTGGGCGACGGCAAGGCCACGTTGGACCTGGAACAGCCGCAGTTCGGCATTTCTCCCGGCCAAGCCGCCGTTTTCTATGATGGGGAGCGGATGCTGGGCGGCGGCTGGATCAGTGGAACAGACCAGCGCCGCCAGCCCGTCGCCGCCTGATCCACAGCCAGCGGACCAGCACCCAGGGCAGGACCAGAATCGCCACCATGGTGAGATAGGTCAGCGCGTTGAAAAGCGGCTGCTGGTCGCCGCCGCGCACATAGTGCCACCAGAAAGCGGTGACAGGGGTGCGGAGGGGTGCCACCAGCCCATCCCAGAAGCCGAGAATTTCCGGCGGCAGCCCCAGGGGCAGGCCTGGAATGGCCACGAACAGCAAAGCCAGCAGGATCGCCGGAACCAGATAAAGCGATGGGCGCCGCCGGGCCATGGCTATCCCTTCCCCTTAATAGAGTGATGTGGGCAGACGTTCTGCCAGCAGCGCATCATAATCCGGGCCGCCATAGGCACCGGAACTCGCCTCGGCAATCAAGGTGCCGGGTGTCGGCAGGCCTTCCGGCCGCGCCCTCCCTCCTTGCCACAAGCCGGAGCGGAGCAGGGCGCGGGCACATTGGAAATAGACACTGTCGATGGCGATCCACAGCACGCTGCGCGGCGGATGCCCATCCGTGGTGAAGCGGGCGCACAGGTCGGGATCGGCGCTGATGGCGGCGCGGCCATTCACCCGCAGGGTCTCATTCAGGCCGGGTATCAGGAATAGCAGGGCGACGCGGGGATCGCGCATCACATTGCGCAGGCTGTCGATGCGGTTATTGCCGCGCCGGTCGGGCAGCAGCAATGTGCGATCATCCAGGATATGGACGAATCCCGCCGCATCGCCACGCGGCGACACATCCAGCCCTTCCGGCCCGGCAGTGGCCAGCGCGCAGAACGGCGAGGATTCGATCAACACTCGATAGCCTGGTGTCAGCCGTGCTGTCTCTTTCACCAGGGATGGTTTCCCCGGCTCCCCATACAGCGCTTCAAGGGCTTCCATGCTGGTGACGGCACCGGGGATGGAAGGGGGGGCGGGAAGGGGGCTGTCAGGCATGATCCTTCAGACCTTTCTTGGCAGGGATCATCCCCGCATCCCCAATCCTAGGCGAGCGGGCGCAGCCCGACAACCAGCGTGGGACGAAAGATGGAAAATAGCCCGAAATGACAAAGGGCGCCGGAAGCATCGCTTCGGCGCCCTTTGCGAATTGGATGGTGGCACTGGCGTGATTTGAACACGCGACCAAGGGCTTATGAGTCCCCTGCTCTACCGCTGAGCTACAGTGCCGTCGACCGTCGTTCCGATCGGGAGCCGCTATTTAGAAAAATCCGGGGGGTGTGTCAAGCAACTTGTTCAGATTTTTTCATCACCCATTACCGCCTCTTTCAGCCATGCCCGATAGCGCCCCAGCCGGGTGCCGTCATGGCCGGGCCAGCCGGCCCGGCGGGCGGAATCCTCCGCCTCCGTCTGGGTGGCGGCCCAGCAATTCAGCTCTGTCCATTTGCCGGCCTCATTGCGCCAGCGGAAGGTGAACAGGGTCGGGGCGGGGAAAGGGGGCATGGGGACAGACTGCAAGGGGTAAGGCCATCGGGGTGCTGATTTCGCTTAAGATGCGTGCAGTTCCCGCTGCTGTCCATCGGTCTGATCCTGGACCCGCTGCCTATGCGTGCGGTGAGACTGTGGGCTTTCAAGCAAAGGCGATAGGATGGGGGCCCTGCTTGCCGTCGCTGGTTGTGTCCATGCTGTCCATTCTGCTGAAGCCCCTGCGCTGGGTGTTGCGTCTGCTGCTCTATGTCATCGCGGCGGTCCTGCTTCTCCTGGGGCTTTTGCCTTTCATGTTCGACCTGCCGGTGCAGGCATCGCAGGTGCTGGCGGCACTGAACGCGGGCGGTCTCCGTAATATGCATATCCAGATGGAGCCGGCGGGCGGCACCACCTATCCACCGATGGTCCGTTTCCGTGATCTGCGCATCACGAACGGGGCAAACGGCGCCACTGCGCTGGCCGCAGCCGGTGCCACGGTGGGTGTTGATATTCTGCAAAGCCTCACCCAGCGGCAGGTCGTGATGGCGGCCCGGATCGACAATCCGGTCATCTATGCGGATCAACCGTTGGATTTGGGGGCGATTTCAACAGCGGTGACCGAAAGCACGGGCTTTCCCTTTCATATAATGTTGATCGGGGGTGAACTGATCAATCCCGTCAGCGGTACCATGGTGGCGCTGGGCAGTTCCCTGATCATGGTGCCGCCGGTCATGATGCCGGGTGTGCCCGGCTTGCCGGGGATGGCGGTGGCAGATAGCGGGACGGGCATGGTCCCAGGAAACCCGACCGGCGTGCCATTACCCGGCGCAACTGCGGGCCCTGGTGCGGCCCCATCGCCGGGTATGCCTGCGAATGGTGGTGGCACGGGCAGCGGACCATCGGTGCCGGTCGTCAATATACCGACAGGTGTTCCCTCTGTTCCGACATCGCCCCCGATCACACCCGGCGGCTATACGCCTCTGGGGCCGGACCCTGGGGGTGTGCTCGTTCCGGCTGGTTCCGGCGGCCAGGTGCCGCCGGGCGGCGGCGGTGGGGGGGGGCCGGTCGGGCCATCGGGGCCGGGCGGCGACTATACGCCTGTGGGTCCGGGGTCGGGTCCGGGAGGTGGTGGTGCGCCGGTTCCGGGTGGTTCCGGCGGTTCGGTGCCGCCGGGTGGCGGTGGTGGGGTCGCACCGGTCGGGCCATCGGTGCCGGGCGGGGGTTATACGCCTGTGGATCCGGGATCGGGTCCGGGAGGAGGTGGTGCGCCGGTTCCGGGTGGTTCCGGCGGTTCGGTGCCGCCGGGTGGCGGTGGTGGGGGCGCACCAGTCGGGCCATCGGTGCCGGGCGGTGGCTACACGCCTGTGGGTCCAGGATCGGGGTCCGGGAGCGGCGGTTCCGGTGGTCCGCCGGCCATGTGTACCTGCCCTTGCGGCTTCTAGTGGCGCTGTCAGGGCTGCCGGTGGGCGGCGGTGGCCCTATTCAGGATGATGCAGAGGATCACCACCGGCACGCCAACCAGGGCGGTCCCGGCAAAGAACAGCCCATAGGCGTGCAGCAGGCCCCAGGCAGGGGTCAACGCATCCACGATCCCGCCGGAAAAGCCCTTCAGCACCTTGCCCAGCAGGGCATAGAAGGAGGTGAGCAGGGCATATTGTGTGGCCGTATAGCCGATGCTGGTCAGGCTGGACATATAGGCGGTCAGGGCCACGCCCGCGAATCCGGTGGAGATATTGTCCACGATGATGGCGGCTGTGAACACGCCGATATCCGGGCCGGCCAGTGCCATGGCACTGAAGGCGAGGTTGGAGAACGGGCCGAGAATCGCCCCCAGAATGAGTGTCTTCCCGAATCCCAGCTTGACCGAGCAAAGCCCGCCCAGCGCGATTCCCGCCACAGAAGCCCATAGCCCGACAGAGGCGCGCACGGTGCCCACCACTTCCTTCGTCAATCCCAGATCGACATAGAAAGGGTTGATCATGGGGCCGATCATGAAATCACCCAGCCGGTAGAGGCAGACCACCAGCAGCATCAACAGCGCAAGTTGCCCATGGCTGCGCAGGAACACCAGCAGCGGGCCGACATAGGCATCAAACAGGCCCGATGCGCTCCATAGTGGTTTGACGGCACTGCCAGTCAGCGCGGCGCGTACGGGTTCCGTCGCCGCCAGTGTCGCACCGATGCCGATCACCATCGTCAGCCCGGCCACGCCATAGGACATCTGCCAGCCAATGCCGGCGGCCAGCAGCAGGATCAGACTGTCCGTCGCCAGCATCGCCGCGCGGTAGCCGATCTGATAAGCGGCGGAGAGCAGGCCCTGTTCTTCCCCATCGGCCGCACTTTCAATGCGCCAGGCATCGACCACGATATCCTGTGTGGCCGAGGCGAAGGCCGCCATCAGGGCAAAACCGCCCAACGCCCACAGCCCTTCACCGCCAGCCGGCCCCACTGCCGCCATGCCCAGCAGGCCGGCGCCGATAATAATCTGGGAGACCAGCATCCAGCCCCGCCGGCGCCCCAGCCAGCCCAGGCCCGGCACATCCAGCCGGTCCACCAGCGGCGCCCACAGCATTTTCAGCGAATAAACAATGCCGATCCAGGACAGGAAGCCAATGGCGGCCAGATCGCTGCCGCCTTCGCGCAGCCAGAAACCCAGCGTGTTCCCGGTGAGCAGGAAGGGCAGGCCAGAGGAGAAGCCCAGCAGCAGCATGACCAGAACCTTGGGCCGCCGCAGTGCCCGCATCACATCCCGCCAGCCCTTGGCCTGCTTCTTCGGTGCTGTCTCTTCCGCTGCCTGATGTGCTGTGGCCATGGTGTCCTGATGTCCGCATACCGGGATTTGTCGGCAGTATAGCGTCGGTCTGCACAGGCGTGCGGTCTAAATGCGCACGAACATTGCGCAAAATGCAGGTTGATGGGACTGGAAAATACCCCTTCGACTCGCATACAAAGATCGACCCACTGGTCGCACGGATCAGCGATGGGTAACTTGACGGACCCGCCGGCAGTAGAGAGAGGCCAGGCGGTGCTGATGAAAAGGATGAGGTAGGACCATGCCGACGGATATGCAGAAGGTGGGGACCGCTGGGCGCTGGACGCCCGACAGCTGGCGCGCCAAGCCGATCCGGCAGGTCCCGTTTTATCCCGACGCCGACAAGTTGAAGGCGGTGGAAACAAGATTGGCGACATATCCACCCCTGGTTTTTGCGGGTGAAGCGCGCCGCCTGAAGGATCATCTGGGCAAGGTCGCCCGGGGCGAGGCCTTCCTGTTGCAGGGCGGTGATTGCGCCGAGAGCTTTGCCGAGTTCCACCCCAACAATATCCGCGACACGTTCCGCGTGCTGTTGCAGATGGCCGTGGTGCTGACCTTCGGTTCCGCCACGCCGGTGGTGAAGGTGGGCCGTCTGGCCGGCCAGTTCGCCAAGCCGCGTTCCGCCGACACGGAAATGGTGGGCGATGTGGAACTGCCCTCCTACCGTGGGGATATCATCAACGGCTTCGATTTCACGCCCGAAGCGCGCATTCCCGATCCGGAGCGGATGGTCCAGGCCTATAACCAGTCTGCCGCAACCCTGAACCTGCTGCGCGCCTTTGCCCAGGGCGGCTATGCCGACCTGCATAAGGTGCATCAGTGGAATCTGGGCTTTGTGGAGAAGAGCCCGCAGGGCGAACGGTACCAGGACCTGGCCAACCGGCTGGACGAGGCTTTGTCCTTCATGGCGGCCTGCGGCATCAATGGCGCTACCACGCCGCAGATCCGCGAGACGGAACTGTTCACCAGCCATGAGGCGCTGCTGCTGCCCTATGAGCAGGCGATGACCCGCATCGACAGCACCAGCGGCGATTGGTACGACGTCTCCGCCCATATGCTGTGGATCGGTGACCGCACCCGCCAGCATGATGGTGCGCATGTGGAATTCCTGCGCGGGGTGAAGAACCCCATCGGCCTGAAATGCGGCCCCACCATGGACCCGGATGACCTGATCCGTCTGATCGACATCCTGAACCCGGAGGATGAGGCTGGTCGCCTTACGCTCATCGTCCGCATGGGTTCGGACAAGGTCGGCGACAAGCTGGCCCCGCTGGTCCGCCGCGTGCTGCGCGAGGGCCGCCAGGTCGTCTGGTCATGTGACCCCATGCATGGCAACACCGTCAAATCCTCCACCGGCTACAAGACCCGGCCGTTTGACCGGGTGCTGACCGAAGTGCGGGGCTTCATGGATGTCTGCCGCGCCGAAGGGGCCTATCCGGGTGGCGTGCATTTCGAGATGACGGGCCAGGACGTGACCGAATGCACCGGTGGCGCCCAGGCCATCACCGATCATGCGCTGGCCCTGCGTTACCACACCGCCTGCGATCCGCGCCTGAATGCCAGCCAGTCGCTGGAACTGGCCTTCCTGGTGGCGGAGGGGCTGAAGGCCACCCGCGACAGCCAGCCGCGCGTGCGCGTGGCGGCAGAGTGATCGGGTGCCGGCTGCCGACCCGCCGCTCGTGCGGCGTGAGCCAAGGGCGCGGATGCGCCCGCCCGGCGAGTGAGGGAGCACGAAATCTCCTGTGATCGGCCACGATCACGGGAGATTGGTATGAGACACGAAGAAAGCGGGCCGGATCAGACCGGTCCGCTTTTTTTATGCCCGTCGGATGATGGGGGCCTGTCGATCAGGATCGGGCGCGATTGGCGGGATCGTTACCGCGTGCCAGATCCAGCATGGGCAAGAAGGCCGTCCATTCCTGGGCACCGGACAGGGCGTAGCGGCGGTCAAACACGAAGCAGGGCACGGCCTGCACCCCCAGTTGGCGCGCGGTCTGGTCGGCGGCGCGGATGGCAGCGCGGTCGGCGTCGCCTTCCAGATAGGTTCTGGTTTCTTCCTGGGACAGCCCGATCTCACCCGCAAGGTCCGTCAGCGCATCCAGGTCGCCAATATCCTTGCCTTCTTCGAAATAGGCTTTGAACAGCCGGCCTGCCATGGCCGTGCCCTGGCCGAATCCATCGGCCAGACGCACCAGCCGATGAGCCTGGGTCGTGTTGGGCGTGCGCCGAATCCGATCCAGGCGCAGGGAGAGTCCTTCCCGTTCCGCTGCCTGCTCCAGCGATGCGCTGAGCTGGCGCGCCCGTTCCACACCGCCGAACTTGACGGTGAGGTAGGTGGCCCGGTCCACCCCCTCGGGCGGGAGTTCGGGATTGAGCTGGAAAGGCAGCCAGCGCAAGTCCACCCGGGCCTGCGGCCGGTTGGACAATGCCTGTTCCAGCCGGACCTTGCCGATATAGCACCAGGGACAGACAAGGTCGGCATAGATCTCGATCAGCATGGGCAATCCTCCCCGCAAGGGCTGTGGCGGCCTGTGACGAAGCCGGCGCCAAGCGCATTGCCGTTCTGGCCCTTTTCGGCCCATCATGGCAATGGCGGCGATGAACGGCGTCCAAGGGGAGGATAGAGCCATGGACATGGACATGATGGCGGCACGGCAGATCGCCAGTGCCTTTGTCACCCATGTGACCGTGCTGCTGGCAGTGAACCTGACGCATGAGATAGACCCTGTCCTGGCCGGTATGCTGCCGGACCAGGTGCCGGTCCCCGACGCGCTTCTGGATGAACAGGTGCTGATTGATCAGGTGATCCGGGCGCCGCGGGGCGATGTGCGGGTGGAGCGCGCGATCCAGTGGTTCGACAATGTCTGGTTCGGGCTGGATGATCACCAGCCGCTGCATCCCCTGATCCTGCGGGAACTTGAGGAGCGGCGCGACACGCCGGCAATCTTCGAGTTGGAAGAGGCGCTGGACGATGCCGGCACGCTTTTGGAACAGCTTGCCCGCCAGACAGCGCCAATCCGTGATGTAACTGCGATGCAGGCCATTATTGATGCCGTTCGGCATTGGCAGGCCGAACCGGGACGTGATGCGCTGCTGCGCCTGCTGGCCTGTTGCGATGCCGCTGCGGGGGAACCGTCGGACCTGCCATCCACGGATGTGATCCACCGAATCCGCTTCTTCGCCAGTGAAGGCTCGCTGCTGGCGGGGGAATATCTGGCGCTCCATTTCGATCCTGGCGCGCTGCGTGATTGGGACCCGGCGGAATTGGCTGATCTTGTCCGCACACGCTATCCGCTGCTGCGCGGCGAGGATGTGAAGGCGCTGGTCGCCACCTTGCGGCCCAAGCCCGTGCCAGTGGAGCCGTAACGACAGCGCCGGATGCGCGTTCCTCCGATGTGCGTTCCCCTGGTGCGCGTCCCCCTGGTACGCGTCACGGTGTCGCGGTGGCGAGCGCCAGTGTCTTGGAGACGATCAGCGCGATGTTGTCGCCCTCAACCTTAATTGCCTTCTCGGCAGTGCGGGGCAGGGGGATTTTCAGCTTCCGGCAATAGACGATCAGCATGGCCGCCACCTCGCTCTCCGCCATCTCCAACTCACGGTAAGCCGAGGCGCCATAGGCCTGAACCTGGATTCCCAGCATGATCGGGCTCTGCCGGCGGATGATGATCGGCCCCAGATGTCCAGGCGGCTGCTTCTGGGGAAACAGTTCCCGATATGTGGACAGGGCGGCGCGAAGGGCCGAGGGCGAGAACAGGATGTGGCGGCTATCGACAATCATTTTATCGGATGCGTCCTGCTTTGGCGGCCGGCGAATATTTGATCAGACCAAGGTAGGGGATGAAACGGTTCTTCGGTTCGCGATGTTTGGAGAAGGAAAGACAAAGGTCCGACGACAAGGGTTGTAAACGATTCACGCAGATGACGGGAGACTTGTCGCACGACTTTCCTTTACGCGCGAATAAAAGGGGGAGGAAGCATCATGACGGCACGGTATGAAGACCTTCATGCACAATCATTAGCTGACCCAACTGGTTTCTGGGCCGATGCCGCCCGGGCGGTGGATTGGGCCGTACCGCCGTCCACTATCCTGGATGATAGCGCCAAACCATTTTATCGCTGGTTTACGGATGGCCGGCTGAACATGTGCTGGAATGCGGTGGATCGCCATGTTGCCGCGGGTCGCGGTGATCAGGCGGCGCTGATCCATGACAGCCCGGTCACCGGCACCAAGCGCACCATCACCTATGCGGACCTGCTGGATCAGGTGTCGCGCTTTGGCGGCGTGCTGCGGGATGCCGGGGTGGCCAAGGGTGACCGGGTCATCATCTATATGCCAATGGTGCCGGAAGCCGCGGTGGCCATGCTGGCCTGTGCCCGGATCGGCGCCATCCATTCCGTCGTCTTTGGCGGATTCGCACCGCATGAGCTGGCCACCCGGATCAATGACGCCCAGCCCAAGGTGATCGTCTCCGCAAGCTGCGGGATCGAGGGCAGCCGGGTCATTGCCTATAAGCCGATGCTGGATGCCGCGATTGAGCACGCGTCCCACAAGCCTTCCCGCTGCATCCTGTTCCAGCGCCCGCAGCAGATTGCGACGCTGCTGCCGGGCCGGGACGTGGTTTGGGATGCCGCGATGGCAGATGCTGCACCGGTTGAGTGCGAGATGGTGGAGGCAACCCACCCGCTTTACATCCTCTACACATCGGGCACGACGGGTCAGCCCAAGGGTGTGGTGCGCGACACGGGCGGTTATGCCGTCGCGCTGAAATGGACCATGGACCATTTCTATGGCATCCGGCCCGGCGAGGTGTTCTGGACCGCCAGCGATGTCGGCTGGGTGGTCGGCCATTCCTATATTGTTTACGGCCCGCTGCTGCAGGGCTGCACCAGCGTTGTTTATGAAGGCAAGCCCGTGGGCACGCCCGATGCCGGCGCCTTCTGGCGGGTGATTGCGGAGCATAAGGCCGTGGCTTTGTTCACGGCCCCCACCGCCTTCCGCGCCATCAAGCGGGAAGACCCGCAGGGGACTAAGATCAAGGATTATGATCTGTCCAGCCTGCGCGTGCTGTTCCTGGCCGGGGAGCGGTCGGACCCGGATACGCTGCAATGGGCGGAAAGCAATCTGCAGGTGCCAGTGATTGACCATTGGTGGCAGACCGAAACCGGCTGGCCCATCGCCGGCAACCCGATGGGGCTGGGCTTGTTCCCGGTGAAATATGGCAGCACGGCCAAGCCGCTGCCGGGCTGGGACATAAGGGTGCTGGCCGCCGATGGGCAGCCGGTTCGGGCCGGCGATATCGGTGCCATCGTCGCCCGGTTGCCGCTGCCGCCGGGTACGCTACCAACGCTCTGGAATGCGGATGATCGATTCGTAAAAAGCTATCTTGCTGATTATCCCGGTTATTATCAGACATCGGATGCCGGCTTCATCGATAGCGACGGTTATATCTTCGTCATGGCGCGGACGGATGACATCATCAATGTCGCAGGCCACCGCCTGTCCACCGGCGCGATGGAGGAGGTGCTGTCCGGCCATCCCGACGTTGCGGAATGCGCCGTGATCGGGGTTGCCGATTCCCTGAAAGGCCAGTTGCCCTTTGGTTTGATCGTGCTGAAAAATGGTGTGACCCGGTCCCATGCGGAGATCATCGCCGATGTCATCGCCAAGGTTCGGGATGAGATCGGCCCCGTTGCGGCGTTCAAACAGGCCATTGTCGTGGACCGTTTACCCAAAACCCGGTCCGGCAAAATCCTGCGTGGGACGATGCAGAAGATTGCCGACAGTGAGCAATGGCGCATGCCTGCCACCATTGATGATCCGATCATTCTGGAAGAGATCAAGGCGGCCTTCCGCGAGGCTGGCTATGCCCAACTGCCTCAAAACGAACAAAAGTTGCCTGCGGGGCAGGCAAACTGAGTTAAAATGGCAACAATGCCCTTCGAACTACCCATGGTTTTGTCACAAGACCGTCAAGAAGGGTTGACCGCAATGTGCCCGATGCATACCGTCGCAGTCGTTCGTTCCGGGTTGAACGGGCGGGGCTTCAGGGAAACGGGTAAAAAAATGAAGGGCCGCTGCACCGCAGCGGCCCTCACTAATTTCAGGGTGACGCAAACCGATCAGGCGGCGTGGGAGAGGCTGGCCGGGGCCGTATTGCCGCTGATCTGAATGGTCCGGGGCTTCATCGTCTCCGGCACTTCACGCACCAGTTCGACATGCAGCAGGCCGTTCTCCAGCGTCGCATTGCTGACGCGGATATGGTCGGCCAACTGGAAGCGCCGCTCAAAGGCGCGGCCAGCGATCCCGCGATGCAGGAACACGGCGCCATTGTCGGTTTCCTTGGCCTTGCCCTGCACGATCAGCAGGTTGGGGTGCGCAGTGATCTCCAGATCATCCAGCGCGAAACCGGCCACCGCCATGGTGATGCGGTACTGGTCGTCGCCCAGCTTTTCAATATTGTACGGGGGATAGGCGCTGTTGCCGCCATCTTCGCCATTCAAGGCAGATTCCAGAAGGCGGGTCACACGGTCAAAGCCGACGGTGGAGCGGAACAGCGGCGAAAGGTCATAGGTACGCATAAGTATCCTCCAAGAGCGATACGTTGATCCCGGACCCCCGACATCGGGCGGCCCGTTCCTTTGTGGCGCTGGCGACCCCGAAACGGGCGTCGCTGCCACGTCCTTGATCTATTTAGCCTCCCCCCTGGCTTCAAGAGGGGGCACTGAAAAATTTTCAGCCGCTCTCACAGCGGCGGGGCAGGGGGATGGCGCCTTGAAATCTGCCACCAGAGATCGAAACCTGCCCTTTGGGATCGGTTGCCAGTTTCGGGTGTTCACCCCTACAGTAGTGAAACTGAGCAGGGTGTCGTGCCCCAGGGCAGCGGCACCGGGAGGGTGTCAGGGTGAATGGTCCGACCCGCTTTTTTGATCGCGCCTATGACGAGACGATGGCGCTTCTGGTAGAGGCACGTAACTACGTCGCCTATCAGGAAGCGGTTGATCAGCGCGGCCTGCCGCCCGGCACCCGCCTGCAGATTTCCTATGAATCGATGCGCGTCACCAGTCGGTTGACCCAGGTGATGGCCTGGATGCTGGCGCAGAAGGCCGTGCATGTGGGGGAGATGACGCAGGAGCAGGCCGTGGGGGATGATTTCGCCCTGTCCGGCGGACGCATCTGTTCTGACCCGTCTGGTCCTGACAATCTGGAATTGCCAGCCGGGCTGCGCTCCCTGCTGGAACGCAGCCACAGCCTTTACATGCGGACCACCCGGCTGGAGGAGATGGTCCGCCAGTCGGTGGCCTGATGCCCAGGTCTTTCCCGGATCAGGTGCCGGCCACGGTCATGCCGTCGATCCGGATGGTTGGTGCATCCATCCCGTGGCGCATTTCCAGATCGTCGGCCGGGACCAGCCGGGCAAACATGTCCTTCAGGTTGCCGGCAATGGTGATCTCACTCACCGGATAGGCGATCTGGCCATTCTCGATCCAGAAGCCGGCGGCCCCGCGGGAATAATCACCCGTCACGCCATTCACGCCCTGGCCCATCAGCGATGTCAGATACAACCCGTCCTTGATGTCGGCCATCAACGCCTGGGGGGAGAGCGTGCCCGGCTTCATGTAGATATTGGTCGGGCTGGGGGAGGGCGGGCCGCCAGTGCCGCGCGCCGCGTGGCCCGTCGTCTTCAGGCCCAGTTGCCTGGCTGAGCGCAGATCCATCAGCCAGGTGGTCAAGACGCCATCAGCGATCAGGTCGCGGCGGTGATTGGCAATGCCTTCCGCATCGAACGGCTTGGACCGAAGGCCGCGCTGCATATGCGGATCTTCCACAATCGTGACGCCGGGCGCGAAAATCGCCTGTCCCAGCTTATCCTTCAGGAAGCTGGTGCCGCGTGCGATGGCGGAACCGGAAATCGCCCCGCAGAGGCTGCCGATCAGCCCGCCGGACAGGCGGGGATCGAAAATCACCGGGACGGACTGGCTTTTCACCTTGCGCGGGTTCAGCTTGGCTACCACCCGTTCACCGGCGCGGCGGCCGATCTGTTCCGGGCTTTCCAGGTCGCTGCCATAGACGGTGCTGTGATAGGCGTAATCGGTCTGCATATCCGTATCCTGGCCGGCCAGGACGGAGACGGATAAAGACCGGCGGGAGACGCGATACCCCCCGGCAAAGCCGTTACTGGCCACCAGGGTCACCTGACTGCGCCCCCAGCTTGCATCCGCCCCTTCGGAATTGGTCACGCCGTTGATGGCCATGGCCGCCTCTTCCGTCCGGCGGGCGCCCTCAATCAGGATGTCCGCCGATGGTTCTTCCGGATCGAACAGGTCCAGTTCCGACCAGGTGCGGGTGATCTGGTCAGGGCTGGCAATGCCGCAGAACGGGTCCGGCGGCACGGCGCGGGCCATGGCGACCGCCCGTTCAACCAGTTCCGCCAGGGCGTTCGGGCTGCGGTCGGAACTGGACACCATGGCCATCTGCTGGCCGACAAAGACCCGCAGACCCAGATCGCCGCCTTCCGACCGCTCAATCCCTTCCGGCTTGCCCAGGCGCGTGGACAGCGACAGGGACGCCGCATCCACCAGAAGCGCGTCGGCGGCATCGGCCCCGGCGCGGCGGGCGCGGGCGATCAGATCCTCCAGCAGATTGGCGGCGTCGGTGTCGAAGGCGGGGTTCGTCATCTCTGTTCCCGGCAAGTGGCGAAGGCAGGTCGGTCACATCTAGCACCCCGATCCCGATGAATGAAGCGGCGAGGGTGAAAAGGATCGAATCCGGTGTGTTTTCTTCATCACAGCGCACATTTGTTACGGAACAGACATGAACTCTGTGATGCCTGTCATGTTTGCGAAAGGGTGATGAGGCATATCTGAATATATGCACCGGCCAAGTTGTTGTCCGGAAGCCACCGTCCAGGGGCCAGCCGAGGGAGAAGATCATGCGTATCATGAAATTGTCGCCACGGACTGCTTTGGCCCTTCAGGCTCTGTTATTGATGGGGCTGGCGCTGATCGCGGCCATGGCGGCTGCCGATCGCCCCACCCCTGCCAATGCTGTGCGCGCTGCCGGGGCGGCGCCCGGTATGGCCAACCCCGCCACGCCGCCGCAGGCAGGCGATGAAGGGGCAACAGCCGGCGGAATGATCCGGGCCTGACGGCGTGGGCCTGATGGGCGCCCGCGGCCGCTCTGGTGATGGGCTTTTGTGTGACGCGGCGGGCCGGCGGTGTTAAACTGTCTGTCAACTCATTGACCGTAACAGACAAGTCCCCGCCATGCCTTCCTTTGACATTGTTTCCAAGACCGATCTCGCCGAGGTCAACAACGCCGTGCAGGGTGTGCTGCGCGAGGTTCAGACCCGTTTCGACTTCAAAGGTTCCAAATCCACGATGGAACTGAAGGAGAAGGAAAACGAGATCCACATCCATACCGAGGATGACACCAAGCTGGCGCAGCTTCAGGAAATGCTGAAAGCCTATTTCGTGCGTCGCAAGCTGGACCCCGGCTGTCTGGACTGGGGCCGGGAAGAGGATGCTGGCGGCAGCACCAAGCGCCAGGTTGTCAAGGTCAAGCAGGGGATCGAGCAGGCGCTGGCCAAGCAGATCGTCAAAGCGTTGAAGGACAGCAAGATGAAGGTGCAGGCCGCCATCCAGGGGGATGAGCTGCGCGTGTCCGGCAAGAAGCTGGACGACCTTCAGGCAGCCATCGCCCTGGTGAAGGGGCTGAAGATCGAACAGCCGCTCCAGTATAATAATTTCCGCGATTGATCGGGTAAAACCGGATCATGGGCATGAGGGGCGGGTCGCGTGATGGCGGCCCGCCCCTTTGTCATTCAGGCCCAGTGGGGCTGTGGACGGGCGCGCGGCGCACCAGCGCTGCTGCCAGGGCCCCGACGCCCAGCGCGGTCAGCCCGGCCAGGATCGGCCAGCCAATCCAGGGCACCAGCGATAACAGCGCCAGTACCAGCGTGGCGCCACCAAAGCGGGCCAGACGCCCCCGCACCGTGTCGCCGCCCCGGCGCACCCACATGTCACCCACAGCGAAGGCTGCAAGTGCCAAGCCCAGCGGGTAGGCCAACAGATAAAGACCGCCCATCAGCATGCCCAAGGGGATGCCGATCATGCTGATCACCAGCAGCAGGATCAGCAGCGGCGTTACCATCATGACGGCAATACCGGTCAATCCATGGCGCACCGGGTGGGCGCGCACGGCGGCGGACACGCCAGCCAGCAGGTCGGGAAACAGCCACCGCACGGCCAAACCGGTCAGGAACAGGGCCAGCGCCCGCCCGACCATGGAGACCAGCCAGCCATCCCCGCTGCCCCCATCTTCCCGGTAGCGCACCGTACCGGCGACTGAGGCGCCGTCCGGCACGGTGACCGGTGCCGGGCCGCTATGGCGCAAATTGCCAACAATCCTGGCGCCGGGCAGCAGCAGCAATTCGTCGGCGGCGACATCGACGTTGCCGGCGATGGTGCCTGCCAGGGTAACCTTTTCCCCCACCAGTCTGGCATCGCCGGCAATCACCCCTTCCATCGTGATCTGGGTGCCGGAGGCCACGAAATCCCCGCCGATCCGGGACGAAGGGGCGATGGTGATATTGGCGCCATTGGCTTCCACATCACCGCTTACGGGGCCATTCACCGTCGCCCGCCCCGCGACGAGCAGCAGATCGCCTGCGATCGGGGCGGACAGGTCAAGGGTGAAGCCGATAAGCAGGGCATCCCCCGTAACAGGCCCCGGAACACGCAGGTCGAACCCGGCGGCAAAAAGATCGCCATCGACAGGGGCTGTTACCACGACATGTTTTCCGGCAGCGAACAGGGCCCCCTCGACCGGTCTTTGTATCCGCACCTGTTCGCCGGCCTGGAACTCGGCAGCGCTGGCGGCGGACACCGACCAGAAGCCAAATAGAATCGTCAGAAGCGTGAAAAGGCGGGGCATTGGCATCAGATTTGTCGCGTAAGGGCAGTGCACTGTCAGGGCATGGTCCCGGCTTGGCAAGGTCCACCGCATCCGGCATCTCTCAGGCCACCCCGATACAGTGCTGTAACACCTGTGTGCGAGAATGGTGACTTGTGCAGTGCAATAGGTGATATTGGTTGCAGTCCCCGGTCGGAGAAAAAGCAATATGTCTTTGATTTCATTGGAAGGAAAGCGCGGCCTTGTGGTCGGCATCGCCAACGAAGGCTCCATTGCCCACGGTTGTGCCCAAGCCTTCCGTGCCCTGGGGGCGGAATTGGCAGTTACCTATCTCAACGCCAAGGCCGACCCTTATGTCCGCCCCCTGGCGGAGGCGCTGCAGGCATCCCTGATTCTGCCGTGTGATGTGCGGGAGCCGGGGCAGTTGGAAGCCGTTTTCGACAAGATCGCGCAGGAATGGGGGCGGCTGGATTTCGTGCTGCATTCCATCGCTTTTGCGCCGCGGGATGATCTGCACGCCCGCGTCACCGATTGTTCGCGCGACGGGTTCCTGACGGCCATGGACGTGTCGGTCCATTCCTTCATCCGCATGGCCCATCTGGCGGAACCGCTGATGACCCAGGGCGGCTGCCTTCAGACCGTCAGCTTCTATGGCTCGGAAAAGGTGGTCGAACATTACAATCTGATGGGCCCGGTCAAGGCGGCACTGGAATCGGTAACCCGATATCTGGCGGCGGAACTGGGGCCGAAGGATATCCGCGTCCATTGCCTGTCACCCGGCCCGCTGAAGACCCGTGCGGCCAGTGGTATCAACCGGTTTGACGAGCTGCTGGCCCGCGCGGCAGAACGCGCGCCGATGCGCCAGCAGGTCAGCGTGGAGGATGTCGGTGCCTATGCCGCCTTCCTGGCCAGCGATGCCGCGCGTGCCGTAACCGGCTCCGTCCCCTATATTGATGGTGGTTACAACATCCTGGGCTGAGTTGGTCATGACAGATCAGGAAAAGGCAGAAGGACGGGCGCTGCGGCGGTTGCGCCTGTTGCGCGGCGTCAAACAGGGGGATCTGGCGGCGCGTCTGGGGGTCAACCAGACGACCGTGTCGCGCTGGGAACGTGGCCTGCTTTGTGTAACGCCACAGCAGGCCAGTGCCATTCGCGCCGTGCTTGGTAGGCCCGACCCCGCCGGCGACCGGGTCTTGCGCGGGCTTGTGGAAAGCTCGTTCCGGAAGCTGCACCTGATCTGCGACCGCACGCATCGGCTGCTGGCCGTCTCCCCCTCGCGGGAGGCGGAATGGCGTGTGTCCTTTCGGGATCTGGCCGGGCGGCCGATGATTGGTTTTGCCTCTCCGGAAATCCTGGCGATGGAGGCCACGCTTGCCCGCCATGGCTGGGGGGAGGGCGGGGCAGACAGTCTGGAACTGCAAACGGGCGCCAACCAGGATTGCACCGTGCCGATCCGCCCCGGTCGGGTGCTTTGGGAGCGGCTATTGCTTTCCGATGGCACGCCGGCGCGGCTGGTGACGACACTGACCTGATTCTCCCCTCCTTCTGACGCATATTTTAGGCGTGGCCGGGGCAGCGATCCCCCGTCTAGCTTTCTGCCGCGACAGATAAGGGAGGAAGCGGATGACAATTCTGGTCACGGGCAGTGCCGGCCATCTGGGTGAGGCGTTGATGCGGTGTCTGCGCTCCGCCGGGCGCCCGGCGATAGGGCTGGATATCAAGCCATCCGCCTTTACCGACCATGTCGGCACATTGACCGATCGGGTCTTGCTGTCCCGCCTTTTGCCGGGGGTAAGCTACGTGCTGCATACGGCGACCCTGCACAAGCCCCACGTCGCCACCCACACTCACCAGGATTTCGTGAATACCAATGTCAGCGGGACGCTTGCCTTGCTGGAAGCGGCCCGCGCAGCAGGTGTGGAGGGGTTGATCTTCACCAGCACCACCAGTGTCTTCGGCGCGGCCATGACCCCGGCAGAAGGGGAGCCGGCAACCTGGGTGCGGGAGGATGTGGTGCCCGTCCCCCGCAATATCTACGGCGTTACCAAATTCGCAGCGGAGGGGCTGTGTGAACTTTATGCCCGCAAATATGGGCTGCCCGTGATTGTGCTGCGGACATCGCGGTTCTTCCCTGAAGCCGATGATGATGCGGAGAAGCGCCGCCTTTATGGTTTGGAAAATGCCCAGGCGGTGGAGTTGCTTTATCGCCGGGTCGATCTGTCGGATGTTGTCACCGCGCATGAGAGGGCGATGGAACGGGTGCGGTCCATCGGCTTTGGCCGCTACATCATATCTGCGCCAACACCCTTCCATCCGGAAGAGGCTGCGACTTTGCGCGTGGATATGCCCGCAATTCTCCGTCGCCATTATCCGGATGCCGAAGGGTTGTTCACATCGCGCGGCTGGTCGCTGTTTCCCGGAATCGACCGTTTTTATGATAGCGGGCTGGCCCGACGGGAACTGGGTTGGCAGCCCCGTCACGATTTCAGCCATGTCCTGTCCTGCCTGCGCGCGGGCAGGGATTTCCGTTCCGATCTCGCGCTGGCGGTCGGATCGAAAGGGTATCATGACCGCATCTTCACCGACGGTCCTTATCCGGTGGAATAAGGCATCCCGCGCATGGCCGGGGCACCGCGCGTGACGGGTGCCAAAGCCGGTCAAGATATGGTACATAGCCCCAGATTCAGCCCATATATCTGAACGATATCATCTATAGGCGTCTGGGGTCCCATGGCCGGTCATAGCCAATTCAAGAACATCATGCATCGCAAGGGCGCGCAGGACGCCAAGCGGTCGAAGATCTTCAACAAGCTGGCGCGCGAAATCACCGTGGCCGCCAAGTCGGGCCTGCCCGACCCGGCCATGAACCCGCGTCTGCGTGCTGCCATCCAGGCGGCACGGTCGCAGAACCTGCCCAAGGATCGCATCGACCGCGCCATCAAGCAGGGCATCCCTGGCGGCGCCGATGATACCAATTATGATGAAGTCCGGTACGAGGGGTATGGCCCCGGCGGCGTCGCGCTGATCGTGGAAGCGCTGACCGACAACCGCAACCGCACTGCCTCGGAAGTGCGTTCGGCCTTTACCAAGCATGGCGGCTCGCTGGGGGAAACCAATTCGGTTTCCTTCATGTTCAACCGCATCGGCCAGATCACCTATCCGGCTGCCACGGCGGATGCCGATACCATGCTGGAAGCCGCCATTGAGGCGGGGGCGGAGGATGTGCAGTCCGACGAGAGCGGGCACGCCGTCACCACCGGCACCGATACGCTGGGCGAAGTCCGCGACGTGCTGGAAGCCAAGTTCGGCGCACCGGAAAGCGCCAAGCTGACCTGGACGCCGATGAATCTGGTCCCGGTCGCCGCCGAAGATACGGCCCAGACGCTGCTGAAGCTGCTGGACGTGCTGGAAGATAATGACGATGTCCAGACCGTGCTGGGTAATTTCGACATTCCGGCGGAAATCCTGGAAAAGCTGGGTTAAGTGATACCAATCCGCCGAGGGTTTGGCCCTTGGCGGATTGGAGGTCGGCGACCGCCGACCCGCGCCACATGGCGCGTAAGTCGAGGGCGCGGATGCGCCCGCCCGGCGCATGAGGGAGCGCACAATCTCCCTGGATCGGTCACGATCAAGGGAGATTGGTATGACGTTATTGCAGGCCGGGGAGGGACGGGAATGGCGGGGCAGGTGACGACCCGTATCCTGGGGCTCGACCCCGGCTTGCGGCATCTCGGCTGGGGTGTGATTGATGCGTGCGGCAATCGGCTGAGCCATATTGCCGACGGCACGATCCACACCGACAGCGATGATGATCTGGCCACCCGGCTGCTGGATCTGCACGAAGGCATTGCCGAGGTGATCGCCGCCTGGCAGCCGGACGAGGCGGCGGTGGAAGAAACCCTTGCCAACGTCAATCCCGCCTCCACCCTGAAGCTGGGCATGGCGCGCGGCATTGCCCTGTTCAGCGCTGCCAAGGCCGGACTGCCGGTTGAACAATATCTGCCGATGGCGGTGAAGAAGTCCGTGGTCGGCACCGGTCATGCCGACAAGAAGCAGGTGCAGCACATGGTGAAGATGCTGTTGCCGGGCTTCCAGCGCTCCACGGCGGACGCCGCCGACGCGCTGGCCGTTGCCATCTGCCATGCCCATCATGCCCAGACCCGTCGCAAGGTGGATAACGCCATCCTGGGGATCCGGCGCTAGTCGTTGCTGTTTTGTTCGTATGGTGTAAAACTCTTCCTCTTGGGGAAGATAATGACGGCGTGCGGCATGGCCCTGCCTCTGCTGGTGCCGGAAGCAGGAGTGATTTAAGCCGATGATCGCCAAACTTTCCGGCCTGCTCGACTCAACAGGGCTCGACTGGGCCATTATCGATGTCAATGGCGTCGGCTATTTGTTTTCCGCTTCCTCGCGCACCTTGCGCCGGCTGGGGATGCCGGGGGACAGGGCATCGGTCCTGACCGACATGTGGGTGTCGGAAGACAAGATCGCGCTTTACGGATTCGTCGATGCGACGGAGCGGGACTGGTTCCGCCTGTTGACGACAGTGCAGGGGGTGGGGGCGCGTGTGGCGCTGAACCTTCTGTCCGCCCTGGCGCCCGACCGTCTGACCAGCGCGATTGCCGCACAGGACAAGACCAGCCTGTGCGAGGCCGATGGGGTAGGGCCGAAACTGGCCGCCCGAATTTTGAACGAATTGAAGGATAAGGTCGCGTCGCTTGCCGTTGCGCCCGTGGGGGCGCCGGCGGCAAAGGGTGCGCCGCAACCGGCCGCGCCCAGTGGTGCGGTGGGAGATGCGGTGTCGGCCCTGGTCAATCTTGGATATAAGCGGATCGATGCGTTCACTGCCGTCAACAAGGCGGCGCAGGTGCTGGGCGCTGATGCCGATGTGTCCGCATTGATTCGCGCCGGGTTGAAGGAATTGAGCCAGTGAGCCGCGCGCCGAAGAACAAGCCGGAAGCGGCACCCCGGCCCGAGCGCATGGTGGAACAAGACCGGATCGGTGGCGATGCGGCGGCGGAAAACTCCATCCGCCCGTTGTCCCTTGGTGAATTTATCGGCCAGCGGCAGGTGCGGGAGAATCTCGCCCTGTTCATCCAGGCCGCCAAGGGGCGGGGGGAGGCGCTGGACCATGTGCTGCTGTTCGGCCCTCCTGGCCTGGGCAAGACCACGCTGGCCCAGATCGTCGCCAAGGAACTGAATGTCGGTTTCCGTGCCACGTCCGGCCCCGTCATTGCGCGGGCCGGCGATCTGGCGGCGCTGCTGACCAATCTTCAGCCCCATGATGTGCTGTTCATCGACGAGATCCATCGCCTGTCCCCGGCGGTGGAGGAAATCCTTTATCCCGCGATGGAGGATTTCCAGCTTGATCTGATCATCGGTGAGGGGCCGGCGGCACGCAGTGTGCGGATCGATCTGCCGCCTTTTACCCTCGTCGGCGCCACCACCCGGTCCGGCCTGATCACCCGGCCACTGCGGGAACGGTTTGGTATTCCGCTGCGCATGCAGTTTTACGAGCCGGAGGAGCTGCAGCTCATCGTCAAGCGGGGCTCCCGCATCCTGGGCATGGACCTGACGGATGAAGGTGCGCTGGAAGTGGCGCGCCGGTCGCGGGGCACGCCGCGCGTCGCTGGCCGCCTGCTGCGCCGTGTCCGCGATATCTGCGCTGTCCAGGCCATTGATATCGTTGATGCCGGGGCTGCCGACCGGGCTTTGACCCGGCTGGAAGTGGATCGTTTGGGATTTGATGCGATGGACAGGCGTTATCTCTCCTGTATCGCCGACCATTATGGCGGCGGTCCTGTGGGGGTGGAGACGCTGGGCGCCGCACTGGGCGAGCAGCGCGACGTGCTGGAGGAAACCATCGAGCCTTATCTTATCCAGCAGGGATTGTTGCAGCGCACACCGCGCGGGCGCATGCTGACGGATACCGGCTATCGCTATCTGGGCCTGCCGGTGCCGGCCACCCCGGCCCGCCAGCTTGATCTGCTGGGCGGTGCCGGTGCTGTCGGCCCTGATCTTTTCGGCGGGGATGCCGATGGCTGATGCGACGTTTGCCGTGCCGGATGCCCGCCAGGGGCCCCCTGCGGGCTGGATGGACGGGCAGGATCATGTCTGGCCGACCCGTGTCTATTACGAGGATACGGATGCCGGCGGCATCGTCTATCACGCCAATTATCTTCGCTTCTGCGAGCGTGCCCGGAACGAGATGCTGCGGCTGGCAGGTTATCCCCACGCCGCCATGGTGGCGCAGACAGGTGTGGCGCTGGCGGTACGGCGCTGCGAAATCGATTTTCGCGCACCTGCCCGGCTGGATGACCCGCTTGCGGTCGTGACGCGGATTGTCGATATCGGCGCTGCGACATTGGATGCTGAACAAATTGTGTGTCGGATGGCCGGCACCAGAAAGAACGGGGAACCGGATACCGGAACGGTGCTGGTCCGCGTCACGCTGCGTCTGGCGGCGATCAACCAGAATGGACGACCGGTCCGCCTGCCCTTATCCCTGCGGCAGGTGTTGGAACGGGTGCAGTTGAGGCAAAGTCAGGACTGATCGGAATGTATCCCACCTTGTTGCAAGCAGCCGCCATGGGCGGCGCGGTTCCGGCGCACGACATCACCATTTTGGGCCTGTTTTTGCAGGCTGATCTGGTCGTCAAGCTGGTGATGCTCGGCCTTGTCGCCGCCTCGGTCTGGACCTGGGCCATTGTCTATGACAAGGCGACCAAGCTGCGCCGGCTGAAGGCCGCCGCTGCGGACTTTGAAGAGCAATTCTGGTCCGGCGGCTCGCTGGATCAGCTCTATGACCAGGTTCAGGCCAATCCGTCCGATCCGTTCGCGGCTGTTTTTGCTGCCGGCATGCGCGAATGGCGCCACGCCACCGAACGCGGCCTGACCAGCACGGGCGCCATGCGCGCCAACCTGTCCCAGCGGATCGAGCGGGTCATGTCTGTGACCGTCAACCGCGAGCTGGCGACGGCGGAAAAATACATGACCGTGCTGGCCTCCGTTGGTTCTGCCGGCCCCTTCATCGGCCTGTTCGGCACGGTGTGGGGCATCATGGGCGCCTTCACCAACATTGCCGCCCAGCAGAATACGTCGCTGGCCGTTGTGGCACCGGGTATCGCGGAAGCGCTGTTCGCCACCGCCATCGGTCTGGTCGCCGCGATCCCGGCGGTGCTGGCCTATAACTATTTTTCCGCTGAACTGGGCCGCTTCGGCGACCGGCTCGACTCATTTGTGACAGAATTCTCCGCGATTCTTCAGCGTCACCTTGAGGAGCGGGGCTGAGATGGGGGCAAGCCTTCCCGGCAAATCATCCGGTCGCAGCCGGCGCCGCAGCCGCGCTGCCATGTCGGATATCAATGTCACGCCGCTGGTGGACGTGATGCTGGTGCTGTTGATCGTGTTCATGGTCGCGGCCCCGCTTCTCACCTCGGGCATTCCGGTCAACCTGCCGAAGGGAGCGGCCCAGGCGCTTCAGTCGGAAGAGGACCCGCTCTGGGTGACCGTAACATCGGACCGCCGCATCTCCTTCAAGGATAAGCGTGTTTTCGATAACGAAATGTTCACGCTGGAGGAGTTGGCACCGCGTCTGGCGGTGGTGGCGCAGGAAACCCCGGACCGCAAGGTTCTGGTTCGTGGGGACCGCGAGGCTACCTATGCCAGCATTGTCGATGTGCTGAGCGAGGCGCGCCGCGCCGGTCTGTCGGAGGCCAAGCTGGTCATCGAATCCGACGGCCGTCGCTGATCACAGGGATGGGCCAGAGCCAACCATGCGCACACCCCTGATCCTCTCCGGCCTGCTGCATCTGGCACTTATTGTGCTGGCGCTGCTGGGGCTGCCGCAGTTCCTGCGGGAGCGGGAGGTCATCCAGTTGCAAGAGGTGCCGGTCGACGTCGTCGAAGTCGGCCCCATGACCATTGCGAAACTGGAACAACCCAACCCGCCTAAGCCCCAGCCGCCACGCCCGGCGCCGCCCAAGCCACCGGAACCAAAGCCGGAGCCGCCGAAGCCTGAGCCGCCCCGGCAGGAACCGCCGCCGCCGCAGGTGAAGACGCCGGAACCACCGCCCCCCCAGGTGGCGGAGAAGCCGCCTGAGCCGGAACCGCCCAAACCCCCGGAACCTCCCAAGCCGGAACCAAAGCCTGAGCCGAAACCCGAGCCCAAGCCGGAGCCGCCGAAGAAGGAAGAGCCGAAGCCGGAACCTCCCAAAAAAGAGGAACCAAAGCCGAAGCCGCCGGAGCCGAAAAAGGAAGAGAAAAAGCCTGAGCCCAAGAAAGAGGAGACGAAGAAGGAGGAACCGAAAAAGTCCTTCGACAGTGTCCTCAAGAATGTGGCCAAGCTGAAACCCGATACCCCGCCGTCCAAGGAAACAGCGAAGACGGACAGCGCCGATGCGCCGCAACCGTTGAACGCCAAGACCGGCGAGCGGCTGACGATCAGCGAGGAAGACGCCTTGCGCCGTCAGATCCGCAATTGCTGGAACGTTCCGACCGGCGCAAAAGGGGTAGAGCAGATGACCGCGGAAATCCGCGTGCTGTTCGATGCCAATCTGCGTGTCACAAATGTTCAGTACGTTGGGGGAAGCGGAAATCCGAACACCGATCCGCATTACCGTGCCTTTGTTGAGTCGGCGCTGCGCGCTCCCCTGCTTCCCGGGTGCAGTACGCTCAACATCCCGCGGGATAAGTATGCGGACAAGGGGTCCATCCTGATGAAGTTCAGCCCGAAGGATATGTTCTGATGCCAGCAAACGCCGTTATTTCCTTGGGGCGGCGGACCGTGATGCGGTTCATCGCCATGGTGGGCGTGGTGGCGGCGATGTCCGCCGCCCCGGCCCATGCCGAGCTCCAGATCGACATCACCTCGGGCAATCCGCAGCCGATTCCCATCGCGGTGACGAATTTTGCCGGCGACAATCCGCAGGCGCAGCAGACGGGCCAGAATATTTCGGCCGTCATCTCCGCCAATCTGGAACGGTCGGGCCTGTTCCGGCCGATTGAACAGTCCAAGTTCATCCAGACGCCGGAACAGCTCCGCGCCGGTCCGCGCTTTGCCGATTGGCGCCTAATCCAGGCCCAGGGCCTGGTGACGGGCACGGTTACCCAGTCGCCGGATGGGCGGACCCGCATCGAATTCCGTTTATGGGACGTGACCACGGACCAGCAGCTCACTGGTCTGGCCTATACGGTACAGGCCGATGGCTGGCGGCGAGTCGCCCATATCATCTCCGACGCGATCTATAAGCGCATTACCGGGGAAGAGGGCTATTTCGATACGCGCGTGGTTTACATCGCCGAGTCTGGCCCTGCGTTGCAGCGCGTCAAGCAATTGGCGATCATGGACCAGGATGGACAGAACCATCGTTTCCTGACGGATGGCCGAGTCCTTGTACTGACGCCGCGTTTTTCTCCGAGCACCCAGGAAATTACATATCTGAGCTACTTCAACAACAGGCCTCGGGTATATCTGTTCAATATCGACACCGGTCGTCAGGAAGTGCTGGGTGATTTCCCCGGCATGACGTTCGCCCCGCGCTTCTCGCCCGACGGCAACAAGGTGATCATGTCGCTGGCCCAGGGCGGCAACACCGACATCTATACGCTGGACCTGCGGACCCGTCGTCAGGTGCAGCTCACCAACCATCCGGCCATTGATACCGCCCCGTCCTACGCGCCTGATGGCAGCAAGATCGTGTTCGAAAGCGATCGTGGCGGTACGCAACAGCTGTATACGATGAACGCCGATGGCAGCGACGTGAAGCGGATTACTTTCGGGTCCGGGCGCTATGCTACGCCCGTCTGGTCGCCGCGTGGTGACTTGATTGCGTTTACCCGTTTGGCCGATGGCAAATTCTATATCGGTGTTATTCGCCCCGACGGGACCGGTGAACGACTTTTGACCGAGGCTTACCATGTCGAAGGTCCGACTTGGGCGCCGAACGGACGTGTATTAATGTTCTTTAAGGAACGTCCTTCCGGGCAGGGTGGCAAGCAGCGTCAAGCGAAGCTATACTCAATTGACCTGACAGGGTTCAACGAGAGGCAGATCTTGACGCCCACGGACGCTTCGGACCCGGCTTGGTCGCCCTTGATTCCGTGAGTGCGTCACACTACCTTCCGCATCGCAAAGAACGACGCTCAAATCCTCCCAGTCACTAAGATCGTAAATGAAACGCGGCGGCTGGCTGCGACTGCGTCGCTCGTGGGGCAAATGCACGTAACGTAATCCACTGAGTTCCTATTAGGGGGTCTCTCAAATGAACTTCAAGATCGTCAGCCTCGTCGCGGTTGCCCTGCTGGCCACCGCCTGCAGCAGCAAGCCGGAGCAGGCCGCTACGGCCAGCACCGCCGGCACCACGGCTCCGGCCGCCCCGGCTCCGGCCGCCCCGACCGGTCCGGTCCCGGGCTCCGCCGAAGACTTCGTCGTCAATGTCGGCGACCGCGTCTTCTTCGGCTTCGACAAGTCGGACCTGACCCCGGAAGCGACCGCTACGCTGGACCGTCAGGCCGCTTGGCTGAAGCAGTACCCGGCCGTCACCGTGACCGTTGAAGGTCACGCCGACGAGCGCGGCACCCGCGAGTACAACCTCGCCCTGGGTGAGCGTCGTGCGACCTCGGTCAAGAACTACCTGACCGCCATGGGTGTGGACGCTGCCCGCGTCAACACCATCTCCTACGGTAAGGAGCGCCCGGCTGTTATCGGTTCCAATGAAGCCGCCTGGACCCAGAACCGTCGTGGCGTGACCGTGATCAACTGATCACTGTCTATGGACGATGATCGGTGTCATGCCGATGTGAAGGGCGTCGCCGGGCAACCGGCGGCGCCTTTTGCGTTCTTATTCCCCATTTTTTCCATCCGCTGGACCTTTCGCCAGGACCGGCGACACGCTAGGTTGGCCGCTTGAGCCGACCTTCACCAATATCTGGTCTGATGATGCGCTATCGCCCCCAGCATCCGATTTTCCTGCGCCGCCGCCTTGCTGTCGCGGCTGTTGCCCTGTCGGCCCTTGCCGGTGCCGCGATGCCGGCCTGGGGGCAGAGTGATCTGCGTGAAATGCAGAATCGAATCCAGCGTCTGGAGACGGAGATCCAGACGCTTAATCAGCAGGTCTACCGTGGCGGTGGCAACCGCACGGGTGCCACGGCGGGTGCCGCCATGGGTTCTGGTGCGCCGGGTAACAATGTGGCTGCGGATTTCGAGGTGCGCCTCCAGCGCCTGGAATCGGAAATGCAGACGCTGACGGGCCGGTATGAAGAGGCTGGTTTCCAGATTGGCCAGCTTCGCGACCAGTTGACCAAGATGCAGGCCGATATCGACTTCCGACTGAGCCGGCTGGAACAGGGGCAGACCGGGGGCTTGGGCGCCAGTACCGGTGACGCGCCGAAGTCCGATGCTGGGGCTTCCAAGCCGGCGGGGGATAGCGCTGCCCGCCCGGCGGAAACTTCTCCCCCTGCCGACCCGCGCGTCGGATCGCTCCCCAGCGGATCGGCGCAGGAGCAATATGACTATGCTTTCAACCTGCTGCGTCAGGCGGATTATGCCAACGCGGAGACGGCATTCGCCCAGTTCCTGAAGGCAAACCCGGACCATACCTTGTCTGCCAATGCCCAATATTGGATGGGTGAGACACTGTATGTCCGCAATAAGTTCAAGGAAGCGGCGGTCGCCTTTGCCGAGGGTTATCAGAAATATCCCAAGAGCAACAAGGCGCCGGACAGTTTGCTGAAGCTGGCGCTGGCCTTGTCCGCCATGAAGGCGAACGAGGATGCCTGCGCCGCCCTGGGTGAATTGCAGACCAAGTACAAGGACGCGCCGGCCACGATCAAGCGCCGGGGTGAGCAGGAGAAGAATCGCCTGAAATGCCGGTAAGCGTACCATCGGGTGCCGCTGGCATTACCGCTGGCGGATTCGCCCGTTTAATGGCCGCTGTCGGTCCGTTCGAGCCAACCCCTCATATTGCCATTGGTGTCTCTGGCGGGGCAGACAGCATGGCGTTGTTGCTGCTGCTGCGGGATTGGGTACGGGCGCGGGGCGGCCGGCTGCTGGCGTTGACGGTGGATCATTGCTTGCGTGCGGAAAGCACGGTGGAGGCGCAGCAGGTTGGCCGCTGGGTTTCCGCGCTGGGGGTGGAACATCAGGTTCTGCCCTGGGTAGGGCCCAAGCCATCGGCTGGCATCCAGGCCGGCGCACGGGCCGCCCGTCTGGATTTGCTGGCTGGCGCGGCGACAGCGGCGGGCATCCTGCATCTGGCCCTTGCCCATCATGCCGATGATCAGGCCGAAACGCGGCTTCTGCGCCAGGAACGGGGTAGTGGTGCTGCCGGGCTGGCGGGAATGCCAGCGATTCGGGAGATGCCCGGCCTGCGGATCATCCGGCCGCTGCTGCCCGTGCCAAAGGCGGCTCTGCTGGAAACCTGTCGCCATGCGGGGCAGTCCTGGGTAGAGGACCCCTCCAATTACGATCCCCGTTTCGCCCGGGCCCGTTTGCGGCTGGATAAGGCCGGCCGGGGTGCCGACCGGGGGGATGTGCCGGCGGAGCGGGGGCAGGGCGATGCGGTGCGCGCGCATCTGGATGCGATTCTGGCACAGATCGCCGCATCCCATGTGCGTTTCCAGGCGGAGGGATGGGCCCTGATCGACGGCGCGCTTTTGGAAAGCTGCGATGCTGAGACGGGCCCGGCCATGATGTCCGCCTTGCTAAGGGCTGTGGGTGGGGCCCCCTATCCGCCATCCCCCGCATCTGTTTTGCGGCTCTTGCAGCGTATGCTGACGGATAGGCGGACGGGGGCAACCCTGGGCGGATGCCGACTGGAGGCCATTGCGGGTGGTTGGCGATTGATGCGGGAAGACCGCAATTTGCCAGCGCCGCACCTGCTAGAAAGTGACGGGCCGGTGACCTGGGATAATCGTTTCCGTTTATCCGGCAAGGGGTTGGCCGGGCTCTGCCTTCAGGCGCTGGACGATGTGCTGTGGCGCCGGGCGCTGGCCCGCAGGCCCGCCTGGGAACGCCTTGGCCTGCCGGCATCGGTACGGCGAACATTGCCGGCATTAACCGAACATGGACAAATTCATGCGATACCCCATCTAAGCTGCAAGGGGCTGGAACGGGCGGATTTATCCTGTCATGTGTTTCCGCTGGTGTCGGTTCCTGCAATCGCCGCACGCTTCGCTGTTGTCATGGCGGCGGATGACATTATCTAATGGGATGTTCCCTGGTTGGGGGGCGCCTGACGGAGGCTCTTTAGGGAGAAGCCATCGCGGCGCCAGCCACCTGAACCGGGGTGCGGTGGATGAAAGGCGTGTGACGTGAACAATTTCGGTAAAAATCTGGCGCTGTGGCTGGTGATCGGGGTGCTGTTGATCGCCCTGTTCAACCTGTTCCAGACCTCGTCCACCCGCTCGACCCAATCGGGTCTGGCCTATAGCGAACTCTTGGCAGAGGTCGATCGCGGCGCGGTCACGGCCGTGACGATCAAGGGCGATCAGATTTCCGGTACGACGTCCGACGGGCGCGGCTTCACCACGATTGCGCCGCAGGGCAGCAACGTGGCGGACCGGCTGGTCGATAAGAATGTCCGGGTCAATGTCGTCCAGGAGGATAATAACCCCTCCCTGTTCAGCATCCTGCTGAGCTGGTTCCCCATGTTGCTGCTGATCGGCGTCTGGATTTTCTTCATGCGCCAGATGCAGGGTGGTGGCGGCAAGGCCATGGGCTTCGGCAAGTCCCGTGCCCGCCTGCTGACGGAAAAGGTCGGTCGCGTCACCTTTGACGATGTGGCGGGTATCGACGAGGCCAAGCAGGAACTGGAGGAGGTCGTTGACTTCCTGAAGGACCCGCAGAAGTTCCAGCGTCTGGGCGGTAAAATCCCGAAGGGCGTGCTGCTGGTGGGCCCGCCGGGTACGGGTAAGACCCTGACCGCCCGTGCGGTCGCCGGCGAAGCCAATGTGCCCTTCTTCACCATTTCCGGCTCTGACTTCGTGGAAATGTTCGTTGGTGTCGGTGCATCCCGCGTGCGCGACATGTTCGAGCAGGGCAAGAAGAACGCCCCCTGCATCATCTTCATCGACGAAATTGACGCGGTGGGTCGCCATCGCGGCGCCGGCCTGGGCGGTGGCAATGATGAGCGTGAGCAGACGCTGAACCAGCTTCTGGTCGAGATGGATGGTTTTGAGGCGAATGAGGGCGTGATCCTGATCGCCGCCACCAACCGTCCTGACGTGCTGGACCCGGCTCTGCTGCGTCCCGGTCGTTTCGACCGTCAGGTCGTGGTGCCCAATCCCGACGTGTTGGGCCGCGAGAAGATCGTGAAGGTCCATATGCGCAAGGTGCCGCTGGCACCCGACGTGGACCCGAAGATCATCGCCCGTGGCACCCCCGGCTTCTCCGGTGCTGATCTGGCCAATCTGGTCAATGAAGCGGCCCTGCTGGCGGCCCGTGCCGGCAAGCGCGTCGTCGGTATGGCTGATTTCGAAGCTGCGAAGGACAAGGTCATGATGGGGGCGGAGCGCCGTTCCATGGTCATGACCGAGAAGGAAAAGAAGCTGACCGCCTATCATGAGGCCGGCCATGCGCTGGTTTCCCTGATGGTGCCGGAATATGATCCACTGCATAAGGTCACGATCATCCCGCGTGGCCGCGCCCTGGGCGTGACCATGAACCTGCCGGAGCGCGACCGGACGAACTATACCAAGCGCGAGATGGAATCGCGTCTGGCGGTGCTGTTCGGCGGTCGTGTGGCTGAGGAGATCATCTTCGGGCCGGAGAACGTGACCACGGGTGCCGCCAGCGACATCCAGCAGGCTACCCGCTGGGCCCGCGCCATGGTGGCGGAATATGGCATGAGCGATAAGCTGGGCCGTGTCCGCTACAATGCGAATGAACAGGAAGTCTTCCTGGGCCATTCCGTGGCGCAGCAGCAGAACGTGTCTGAAGCGACATCGCAGCTCATCGACGAGGAAATCCGTCGTCTGATCGAAGAAGGCGAAGCGCAGGCCCGTCATCTGCTGACCACGCATCTGGACGACCTGCACAAGGTGTCCGAAGCACTCCTGGAATATGAAACCCTGTCGGGTGACGAAGTCCGGGCGCTGATGCGCGGTGACGATATTGTTCGCACCGACCCGCCGGCCCCGCGTCCGCCGGTGGCAGAGCCGCCGAAGAGCGCTGGTGGTCGCCGATCCTCCGTTCCCACCACGGGTGGCGGGGAGCCGGAGCCGCAGCCCGGCGTCTGATGCTGCCCTTACAAGTTCACACGCTTTTCAGCCCCCTGGTCCTGCGACCAGGGGGTTTTTCTTCGTGCATGCCGTTTTATTTCGGGCGCTTCGGCCCTCTCGTGCGTTTTCAATAAGAACGCAACCGACAGACAAGGAGGCTGAATTGGCCCGGAACCTACGAACTGAACGCCGTCTTCTGGCTGCCGATGAGTTTGAAACCGTCAGCACCACCCATTATCCGAAGCTGGCGGAACTGTCGGAGAAGGAATTAGCCGATACGATCCGTCGGCTGCGGGAAATGCGCAACAAGGCCCGTTCCCATAGCCATCGTCAGCGGCGGGAGATTCGCGGCAAGGCAGAACCGAAGGGACAGCGGACCCCCAGCGACAATAGCGGCAGCAAGGAAAAACTCCAGGTGCTGGCGGCGGCCCTGCAACGTGCCAAGCGTGCCGCTGGCCGGCTGGAGGATATTCGCCGTCCTGCCCGTCGCGGTCAGGTTGCCATCGCCCAGCGCGCCCTGGCCTTGAAAGCGAAGGCGGAAAAGCCCCACCACCCGCCGGCGGAACCGACGGCAGGGCAGGGGATGAACCCGGTCCCGTCGGAACCGGAGGACGCCTTCATCCGCGAAGGCGAATTTGACCGGTCGCCGCACGACAATCGCACCGCCCAGGGACTTCGCGACAAGGGTTGAGAAACCCCTTCTGATCGTGCGAATGGAATCGGGGGCCGTGGTGATCGCGGCCCCCTTTTTCGTCTCTGTTGCTGTCAGGTTTTCCCCATGCCCAGTGATCGTCTGCTACCCAACCATTGTTTCCGACCGCTGGGCCTGATCCATGGAAAGGCCGCGCGCCGGGCGGTGGCAGCGGGACATGCCCTGCCGCTACAGGGGGAGGGTATCGCCTTCATGGGTGTGGAACGGCTGGACCGTCAGGGGGATGGCAGGGTGACGCGCCATCCGGTGGGGCTTGCGGATTTTGGGATGTCCGCAGCCTCCTCTCCTTTCACGACAGCTTTGCCGAGATGGGCCGGGTTTGACCTGACACAGCCCCTGGTGATGGGCATCGTCAATGTCACGCCGGACAGTTTTTCCGACGGGGGCGATCATGCCAATGCTGAGGCGGCCATTGCCCATGGCAAGGCGCTGATGGCGGCGGGCGCCGACATCCTGGATGTTGGCGGTGAGTCGACAAGGCCCGGCGCCGCCCCGGTTCCCCCAGCGGAAGAAGCCGCAAGGGTGGCGCCGGTGATCCGTGCGCTGGCGGCGGCAGGTGCGGTGATTTCCATTGATACCCGCCACGCCCTGGTCATGCAGGCTGCCTTGGAAGCCGGGGCTCATATCATCAATGATGTAACGGGCCTGACCGGGGATCCAGACAGCCTGTCCGTCGCGGCGTCGGCTGGGGTGCCGGTGGTGCTGATGCATATGCAGGGTGACCCCCGCACCATGCAGGATGATCCCTGCTATGATGATGTGACGATGGATGTCTATCGCCATTTGGCAACCCTGATCGCCAGGGCAGAGGCCGCTGGTATCCCGCGCCGGCTGATTGCGCTGGACCCCGGTATCGGCTTTGGCAAGGGACTGGATCATAATGTCGATCTGCTGGCCGATACGGCTGTCTTCCACGGCTTGGGCTGCCCGATCCTGATCGGGGTCAGCCGTAAGCGGTTCATTGCGGCCCTGTCGCGGAATGAGCTGCCGAAGGACCGGGTGGCCGGGTCGCTGGCGGCAGGGCTTTACACGATGGGGCAGGGCGCGCAGATAGTGCGCGTACATGATGTGGCGGCCACCGTGCAGGCCCGTGCCGTCTGGATGGCCTTGCAGATGGCCTGACGGGCGCGCTCCCGCATGGTAGGTTTCCCCCAGATATTCCGTTACAGACCCCTGGCGGGTGTGGAGAGGTAGTGCAGCATGGCGCGTAGGATGTTCGGCACGGATGGTATTCGCGGCACCGCCAATACCGAGCCGATGACGGCGGAAATCGCGCTCAAGGTCGCCATGTCGGCGGCTTTGCAGTTCCGCCGGGGTGATCATCGCCATACCGTTGTCATTGCCAAGGATACCCGCCTGTCCGGCTATATGCTGGAGCCGGCTTTGACGGCGGGCTTCATTTCCATGGGTATGGATGTGATTCTGGTGGGGCCGTTGCCGACGCCTGGTGTGGCGATGCTCACCCGCTCCATGCGGGCCGATCTGGGGGTTATGATCTCGGCCAGCCATAACCCGTTCCAGGATAATGGCATCAAGCTGTTCGGCCCTGATGGCTACAAATTATCGGACGAGATCGAGAAGGAGATTGAGGCGCGGGTTGCCCAGCCCTTCGTGGAAGATCTGGCCGGTCCGCGTGATCTGGGCCGTGCCCAGCGGATGGATGATGCGTCCGGCCGCTATATCGAGGTGGTGAAGAGCAGCTTCCCCCGGGGCCTGCGGCTGGATGGGCTGAAGATCGTTATCGATTGTGCCCATGGGGCTGCCTATAAGGTGGCACCGCGCGTGCTGTATGAATTGGGGGCGGAGGTCGTCACCCTGTTCAACCAGCCCAATGGCTTCAACATCAATGACAAATGCGGCGCCACCGCCCCGGCTGCCATGCGCGCCGCCGTGGTGGAGCATCAGGCCGATATCGGCATCTCCCTGGATGGCGATGCCGACCGGCTGATCCTGGCCGATGAAACCGGCACCCAGATTGATGGCGACCAGATCATGGCTCTGATCGGGGCGAGCTGGGCGGAAAGCGGCCGGCTGCGCGGTGGCGGCGTTGTCGCCACGGTCATGTCCAATATGGGCATGGAGCTTTACCTGAAAGGGTTGGGCCTGACGCTTGCCCGCACCGCCGTGGGCGACCGCTATGTGGTGGAGCATATGCGCGAGCATGGCTTCAATGTTGGCGGGGAACAGTCCGGCCATGTCGTGCTGTCAGATTTCGCGACCACGGGTGATGGCTTGCTGGCCGCCTTGCAGGTGTTGGCCTGCATCCGCAAGGCGGGCCGGCCGGCATCAGAGGTGCTGCGTGTTTTCCAGCCTTTGCCGCAGGTGCTGAAGAATGTCCGCTATGATGCCGCTTCCGGCGTACGTCCGCTGGAAGACGGTGCTGTGAAGGCCGCCATTGCGGCGGGTGAGGCCAAGCTGGAGGATCGGGGCCGGGTGCTGATCCGCAAATCGGGCACCGAACCGCTGATCCGCGTCATGGCGGAAGGCGAGGATGACGCGCTGGTGAACGGCGTTGTCGATGATATTTGCGATGCAGTGCGGGTAGCCACCCGCAGCGTCGCTGCGGAGTAAGTGAGATGAAGGGGCGTGTCCTGATCATTGCCGGGTCCGATAGTGGGGGCGGGGCCGGTATCCAGGCTGATATCAAGGCGATCAGCGCTCTGGACGGCTATGCCATGACCGCGATCACGGCGCTGACGGCGCAGGATACAAGGGGTGTCCACGGTATTCATACGGTGCCGGTGCCCTTCCTTGTGCAGCAGATGGAACTGGTGCTGGATGATCTGGGCGCGGATGCGGTGAAAACCGGCATGCTGGCCACGGCGGAGGTGATCCATGCCGTGGCCGATACGCTGGCGGCCAAGGCGCCGGGCGTGCCGCTGGTGGCTGACCCGGTGATGGTGGCCAAGGGCGGTCACCGGTTGCTGGATGCCGATGCTACGGATGCCGTCCTGTCCCGGCTGCTCCCGCTGGCCGCCATCCTGACCCCCAATGTGCCGGAGGCGGAAGCCCTGACCGGGATCGAGATCAAGGATATTGACGGCATGCGCCGCGCCGGGCGCGACCTGCTGGCGCGCGGCGCCTCTGCCGTGCTGATGAAGGGCGGGCATATGGAAGGCCCGGTCTTGACCGACCTGCTGTTGACGCCGGACGGGGAATATCCTTTCACGGGGGAGCGGCTGGAGACACGCCATACCCATGGTACCGGCTGCACCCTGGCATCTGCGATTGCCACCGGGCTGGCCCAGGGGCTGGATGTGGTCGCCGCTGTCGCCCGCGCCCGCCGCTATGTTGATATCGCCATCCGCACCGCGCCCGGCTATGGTCATGGGCACGGCCCCCTGAACCATACCCACACCGTTGGTCCTTTCGTATGAGCAAGCCCGACCTGACCAAGCTGGTCCCCGCCTATAACAGCACGGCCTATGTGGTGCTGGACGGCAAGCGCACTGCGACCGCCACGGTCCTGTCACTGAATCCGGAGATCGACGCCTTGCTGGAACGGCGCGGGGCAGCGGAGATTGTCTTCGTGACGGCCTGGAATCCCCGGTCACAGCAGGCGTCGCCCGCTGAAAACGATGCGGCAACGGTGCGGTTGAAGGATATCCTCGAGGAAGAGGATCTGGACTACGTCCCGGCGGAGATGCGGCCGGCGACCAAGGATTGGCCGGTGGAAAAGGGCTTTGCCATTTTCGACCTGGCCCCGTTCGATGCGCTGCAACTGGCTGAAATGCTGGGCCAGTTCGCCATTGTCTGGCAGGGGCAGGGGCAGCCCGCGCAGGTGCTTTACACGCCCCTGGCCGTTTAAGGCACGGGAGCGCGGCCCTATACCAGGGCAGCACTGCTGGCGACGGGATGTTCCATCAGCCCGGCCAGGATATCCAGGCCCTGTTCCAGACCTTCCTGCTTGTCGACACCCATCAGGCAGATGCGAACGGCATTGGCGATCTCCCCCTTGCCGGCGGAAAAGGCATCGGCGGGCGTGATTTTCACGCCCCGTTCCAGGGCCACGCGCACAAGATCATCCCGGCGGATATGGTCTGGCAGCCGGCGCCAGAGATGGGTGACGGCTGGGTCCGACCCTTCCAGCCCCGCTGGCCCCAGGATGGTGCGCGCCCTGGCCTGCCGTTCTGCCAGCATCTGGCGGCGGCGCTGGGCGATCAGGGTGGCCTCTCCGCTGTCAATCAGTTCAGCCGCGACCACCATGCCCAGATGGGCCGGGGTCAGCAGGCTGGCCCGCAGCACGGTCGCCAGCCGGTCCAGCAAGGGGCGGGGGGCGATGACATACCCCGTTCGCAGGCCGGGAAACAGGCTTTTGGACAGGCTGCTGATATAAAGCGTCACATCGGGCCCCAGCACTGCCAGGGGCGGCGGCGGCGGCGATTTCAGGAACCCGTAAACATCATCCTCCACCAGCGTCAGGCCGATGCGGCGGGCGATATCGACCAGCGCCTGCCGCCGCTCCAGCGGCATGGTCGCCGTGGTCGGGTTGTGCAGCGTCGGCATACAATAAAGCACGTGGGCGCCATGGCTGCGCGCCGCCTGTTCCACCGCATCGGGGATCAGGCCGTCGCCATCCATGGCCACCGGGATCAGCCGCAGGCCCAGATGCAGCGCCAGGGATCGCAGGCCCGGATAGGTTAATTGCTCCACCAGCAGCGCATCGCCGGGTCGGGTGACGGCGGCGATGGCGGCATGCATGGCGCCCTGGCCCCCGGCGGCCAGCAGGATACGGTCGGGATCGGCTTCCAGCCCGGCGCTCTGGTCCAGCCAGTCGGCGATGCTGGCCCGCAATCTGGGATGGCCCATGGGCGTCTGATAGGACATCAGCAACGGCAGGTCGGGCTGCTGTGCCACATTCATGGTTGCGGCCGACAGGGCACTGGCATCAGGCCACAGCGCCGTGGCATTGACCGACAGGTCGATCAGCCCGCCCATGGCCAGCAGGCCGGCGCTGTCATGGGCCGAGTCCACCAGCCGTTTGGGGTCGCGCACGAAAGTGCCGCGCCCGACCTCTCCCCCGATCAGGCCCAGCCGCTCCGCTTCCTGATAGGCGCGGGTGATGGTGCCGACCGTCACCTTCAACTCCCAGGCCAGATCGCGATGCGTGGGCAGTCGCGTGCCGGGTGCCAGGGTGCCGGCGGCAATGTCATCGGCAAGCGCGGTGGCAATGGCGCGGTATAGCGGGCCGGGACGTCCGGTCAGATCCGGACGCCAGGCGATGGTGGCGGGCTGGTTCATGGCAAAGCCTGCGTGCAATTCCAATTGTCACGGTCACAATGGACGGGTGATCTGTTATTCCGGCCAGGATAAGCCCGAAACATTCGTATTGCAACGGGTGTATCCCTGGAATGCGTCGTTGATACTGTGACAATAACCCGGTCTATGTATTCTTTGTACCCACACATTTGGGGGAAATCATGGATGGGTTACCGACGGAAGCGGCGCTGGAACATCTCCTTGCACTGGCTGCCTATTGCATCGCCACATCGGTAACGCCGGGTCCTAACAATATGATTCTGGCGGCCAGCGGCGCCACCTTCGGCTTCCGCCGCACGGTGCCCAACATGCTGGGGATTGTTGCTGGTTTCGGTACGCTGTTGCTGCTGGCGGGCATGGGGGGTGAGGCATTGCTGCGGGCGGTGCCCTCGCTGGAAATGGGGCTTAAGATCGGCGGTGTCGCCTATCTGCTCTATCTGGCCTGGAAGATCGGCACGGCTGGCCGGCCTGAGGCGGGGTCCCGTGCCCGACCGCTTGGTTTCTGGCAGGCCGCCGCCTTTCAGTTCATCAATCCCAAGGGCTTGGCAATGGCTGTATCCGCCCATGCCACCTTCCGTTTTCCCGAATTCGGCCATTGGGGCAGCATCCTGACCGTGACCGGCATGTTCCTGGTCGTCGGGATGCCCTGCACCCTGATCTGGACCCTGTTCGGCCAGGGCGTTGGGCGCTGGCTGCATGATGATCGCCGCCTGCGCCTGTTCAATGGCGGGTTGGGTCTGGCAACGGCGGCATCGGCCCTGTTGCTTGTTCTGTAAGGGGGTACGGCTTATGGCGCCTGCGATTATTTATGCCGTTGAGACAAAGCTGCGGACCGCAGAGTTTATCGATGTGCTGCGCCGCTCCGGTCTGGCGGAGCGGCGGCCAGTCGATGATCCGGCCCGCATCGACGCCATGCTCCGCCACGCCAATCTGATTGTCACCGCACGCGTGGGGGGACAACTGGTCGGCATCGCCAGATCCGTCACCGATTTCGCCTTCTGCTGCTACCTGTCCGACCTGGCGGTGGACAAGGCGTGGCAGGGCAAGGGCATCGGGCGCCGCCTGATGGTGGAAACGCGCGATGCGGCCAGCCGCGATCTTGGGGAGGATGGTGGGCGCCCCCTGCGCTGCCTGCTGCTCGCCGCCCCCGGCGCCATGAGCTATTACCCCCAGGCCGGCCTGACCCGTCTGGATAATGCCTTCGACTTCACCACACTCTAGGGGAGGGGGCCGATGCGCCTGCCGATCTATCAGGTTGATGCCTTTACCGACCGTCTGTTCACCGGCAACCCGGCCGCCATCGTACCGCTGGAGACATGGTTGCCCGAAGAGGTGATGCAGGCCATCGCCGCAGAAAATAATCTGGCGGAAACCGCCTTTATCGTGCGGGAGGGGGCGGATTGGGCCATCCGCTGGTTCACGCCCACGGTGGAAATTGATCTCTGTGGCCATGCCACCCTGGCATCGGCTTTCGTGATCAGCCGTTTTATTGCGCCGGGCAGCACAGCGCTGTGTTTTGCCACCAAGATGGCAGGGGCGTTGACCGTTACCGTTGATGGCGACCTGTTCACGCTGGATTTTCCCAACCGCCCCGCCAAGCCGGTGGAAATCCCGGCCGATGTGGTGGCAGCGCTGGGGGGACCGGTGCCCCAGGCCGCCTTCCAGTCGCGCGATACGATGCTGGTTTATGAGAGCGCCGATCAGGTTCGTGCCCTCACACCGGATTTTGTCGCCCTGGGGCACACCAGGCGCATGGTGTGCGTCACGGCGCCGGGGGTGGATGTGGATTTCGTCTCCCGCTTCTTCGGGCCGTCGGAAGGGATACCAGAAGACCCCGTGACCGGATCGGCCCACTGCACCCTGATCCCCTATTGGGCCGCCCGGCTGGGCCGCGACAGGCTGGAAGCACGGCAGATTTCCCCCCGTGGCGGGCGGCTGCACTGCCGCTTGCTGGGCGATCGGGTCCATATTGCTGGCCGGGCAGTGCTGTATCTGGAAGGCGTGATCCATGTCTGACCTGCTGCCCCTGCCGGTTCTGGCCGGCTTTGCCGCCCTGTGCCTGGGCATGGTGCTGACGCCGGGGCCGAACATGGCTTATCTCGTCTCCCGCTCCATCTGCCAGGGCCGGGCGGCGGGGCTGGTGTCGCTGGCAGGGGTGGCCCTGGGCTTCTGGATTTATCTGCTGCTGACGGTCTTCGGCATTGCCGCCGTGTTGGCCACCTACCCGGTGGCCTTTGATCTGATGCGCTGGGCTGGGGCGGCCTATCTGGCGTGGCTGGCCTGGGGGGCGTTGCGGCCCGGTGGCCGATCGCCCTTTCAGGTACGGGATCTGCCGCCAGACGGGGCGGGGCGCCTGTTCGCCATGGGCCTGTTCACCAACCTGCTGAACCCGAAGGCGGCGCTGCTTTATTTGTCCTTGCTGCCGCAATTCATCGACCCTGCGCGCGGATCGGCCCTGCTCCAGGGCATCATGCTGGGTTTGACGCAAATGGTGGTCAGCCTGTCCGTCAATACGGTGTTTATTGTGATCGCCGGCTCGATTGCCGGCTTTCTGTCCCGTCATCCCGCCTGGGCCCGGGCGCAGCGTTTTTTAATGGGCTCTGTCCTTGGTGGACTGGCGATGCGCTTGGCAATTGTTCGTTAATTATAATTTCCAGCAATAATGCTGAATATTTATGACTTTGGGAACAGCCATGCCATTTTCTGATTTTCCGGGAATGTGAAGCGCATATTACTCTGTTTACCGAACCTTAGTAATTAGGCCAGAATAAGGACCGCCAGCCCTCTTCCCCCCAATGGATGGCCGGCCGGCGGCGCGGTGCTTGGGGTCGTCGTTTCTTTTGAGCCTTGGCCCGTGGATAAAGACAAACTCATTGGCGCCGTTTCGACGGTCTACGAACTGCACAGTTTCCATGGCGACACCTGGCTTCTGGTTCGGGATTCTCCCGATCTGCGCCAGTTGGAACCGTCTGCCGCCATGCTGGTGCAGCGCAATGAGGTGGATGGCATCCGTCTTGTCCGCCGTGCCGACTACAAGGTGCATGATTTTTCCACCACGGTGACCCTGGTCAAGCGTCTGCGTGCCGGCGTGCAGGAAACGGACCCGCTGGCCCGCGCCAACCCTGGCCGCGATGCCTCCTGGTGCGACCGGCCGGAGGATTTGCTGGGCGACGTACAGCGGCAGATGATCCGCACCTTCTTTGCCAAATATCTGGATGAGAACCGCCTGACCCCCCTGGAAGTGCTGACCTATGAACGCCCGGCAAAGGCCCTGGACGGGGCCGGTACCGTGGTGCAGGGCGCCTTGCAGCGGCTTGCCTCCATCCAGGTGCGCGGGACGAAGCAGACGGCTGTCGCCCGGATGAAAGAGTTGATGGCGATTGCCGATGAAGGCTTGTCCCGCCTGGTGAAACAGGCCAAGGGCAACCCGCCGCCGCCCATCGGGCCGGGCGGGCTGATCGCCCTGGCAGATGCCTGGAAAGGGCCGGCAGCGGATCTGGATCGCCACCTCTATCGTGCCGTCGCCGCCACCCTGTTTGACGCCAAAAGCTGGGTGGAGAAGTTGGACCGTCTGTTCCAGCTTGCCACGCCGGACATGACCGTGCGGGAGATGCGGATTCTGGACGGCCTGGCAGCCGAAATCCTGGCATCTCCCCTGGCCCTGAAGGAATTGGCAGGGGAGGAGAGAACGCGCCTGGATCTGGTCCTGAACGCGATTGACCTTTATGTCGGCAATCTGGGGGCTGGCAGCAAGGTGCAGCGGCCGGTGGGGGTGGGGGCCCTCTCCACCCTGCTGGCCGCAGGCGTGCTGCCCCGGACGCTCGCGGAATTGCGCCTGGGCCTGTTGCGCCATCTCCACGCCCGGCTTCCCTTGCGTGGCGATGGCGGTATTCGGGACGAGATGCAGGCGACAGTGGAAGTGCTGGCCCACCTCCGCCGCCGCGCGCCTATGCTGGCGCGCGATGAAGAGGTGCTGGAGGCGCTGGCCCAGCGTGCCGACAGGCTGATCCAGCCGGAATCGATGTCGGAACTGATCGGTCCCATTCGCAGCACTGTCGTGCGGGCGGAAACCGTCCTCTCCCTGGCGGAAGAGGCGCCGGGCGACGCGCCCAAGGCCAAAATCGCCACATATCTGCGCAGCCTGATCGTCCCGGAGGACATCATCCGGGAACAGAGCAGCCGGCTGGAAGCGATTAAGACATTGGGCAGCATGGCGCGGCGCATCATGCAATCCGGCATGCCCATAGGGCCGAAGCGGGAAATGGCCGATATTCTGGACGCCGCGATTTTTGATGCGATCCGGACTGAAATCCTGGCCAACCAGACCCTGAACTATACCGACCGCATCCTGGCCATCGTCCGTCTCTGCACCGGCCTGCCGGAAGGGCGGGCCCGGCAACTGGCGGCCGATCAACTGACCCAGGCCCTGCGCCGGCCGGAATTCATCCTGAATTATCTGGAGCGGTTCCCCGGTGCGCAGGAACGGCGGGATGCCTATTTCAAGCTGTGCGACGCGATGCTTGAATCGGGGCTGGTGGATCGTTCCCTGGTGCCCCACGCTTGATTGGCGGCATCGGCGGGGTTCATCCTGCGCGCCTGTGTTCCCGGCGGTGCTGGTAAGGGAAGGGCGGCCATGTTCATCAGCTTCTTTTATGATCTGCGCAAGGCCGGGCTGCCTGTCAGCCTGAATGAATATCTGGCGCTGATGGAGGCGATGAAAGCCGGCATCGCCGGCTACGCCGTGGATGATTTCTATTATCTCTCCCGCGCTATCCTGGTGAAGGATGAGCGCAATCTGGACAAGTTTGACCGCGTATTCGCCAGCCTGTTCAAGGGGCTGGAGGCGGGGGGCGCCATAACCGGCGATGAATTGACCGCCACGATCCCGGAGGAGTGGCTGCGCCGTCTGGCGGAGAAATTTCTGACCGAGGAGGAGAAGGCCCAGATCGAAGCCCTGGGCGGCTGGGACAAGCTGATGGAGACGCTTGCCCAGCGGCTGGCTGAACAGAAAGACCGTCACCAGGGTGGCAATAAATGGATCGGCACCGCCGGAACCAGCCCGTTCGGGGCCTATGGCTACAATCCGGAAGGGGTGCGCATCGGTCAGCATGAAAGCCGTCACCGGCGGGCGGTGAAGGTGTGGGACAAGCGGGACTTCCGCAATCTGGATGATCAGGTTGAGATCGGCACCCGCAACATCAAGGTGGCGCTGCGCCGTCTGCGCAAATTCGCCCGCACCGGGGCGGCGGAAACGCTGGACTTGCCGGACACGATCCGCTCAACCGCCCGCAATGCCGGATATCTGGACCTGAAACTGGTGCCGGAACGGCATAATGCCGTCAAGGTTCTGCTGTTTTTGGATATTGGCGGCTCGATGGACGACCATATCCGCCTGTGCGAGGAATTGTTCAGCGCCGCCCGCAGCGAATTCAAGCATCTGGAATATTTTTACTTCCATAATTGCGTCTATGAAGGCGTGTGGAAGGATAACCGACGCCGCCATGCGGAGCGGATGGACACGCTGGACGTGATCCATACCTATGGGCCGGACTATAAACTTGTCTTTGTCGGCGATGCGGCGATGAGCCCGTATGAGATCACCCAGCCCGGCGGCAGTGTGGAGCATTTCAACCCGGAGCCGGGGATTGCCTGGATGCAGCGCCTGCTGGAAAAGTACCGGCATGCCGCGTGGTTGAACCCCACCGATGAGCGCTATTGGCCCTATACCCAGTCCATCGGCCTGATGGGCCGGATCATGGAAGGGCGCATGTACCCGATGACGCTGGAAGGGCTGGATGCTGCGATGCGGGGCTTGAACCGGTAGCGGGTCGATTCGGGCGTCGCCAGAAAGCACGTATCAACGGGCCTGAAACAAACAAGGCCGGATACCTTGCGGTATCCGGCCTTGATATTGGCTCCCAGGGAGGGATTCGAACCCCCGACCGGGCGGTTAACAGCCGCCTGCTCTACCTCTGAGCTACCTGGGATCAGCACTGAAAACTCTATACTTTTTCTTCCGTCCGGAGAAGACCATATGCCGAAACACGCGGTCTTTCGCGAAATGGCTCCCAGGGAGGGATTCGAACCCCCGACCGGGCGGTTAACAGCCGCCTGCTCTACCTCTGAGCTACCTGGGAACAACATCAGGGCCGCACACCGTTTCCGGTGCCGCGTCCTGCGGTGGGCGGGCTTATAGCCAACTGCGATCGGGTTTGTAAACCCCTGTTTCGTGCTTTTTCCGTTTTTCTTCTGCAGGGTGGAAAAAGCATGAAAATCCAGGCTCATAATCGGCAGCCTTTGACGATGGATCTCCACCGGCCATGACCGACGATACGCAAGCCAACCCGTGGCGCACCCTCTCCACCCGCAGCATTTACACTAATCCCTGGATTGAACTGCAGCATAACGAGGTTCTGACCCCGGCGGGCTCGCCGGGCATCTATGGGGTGGTGCGGTTCCGTAACCATGCGGTGGGCGTGTTGCCCGTGTCGGCCAATGGGGATACGTGGCTGGTCGGGCAATATCGCTACGCCCTTGACCGTTATAGCTGGGAGATACCGGAAGGGGGCTGCCCCCTGGGGACAGCGCCCGCGGATACCGCGTTGCGTGAATTGCGGGAGGAAACAGGCCTGATCGCCGCCAATCTGATGCCGATCCAGGCCGTGGATATGTCCAACAGTGTCTGCGATGAACAGGGCACCCTGTTCATCGCCTGGAACCTGGCGGAAGGGGAGGCGATGCCGGAGGAGACGGAACAGCTCCATGTCCGGCGGCTGCCCTTGCGCGCAGCGCTGGACATGGCCCTGACGGGGCAAATCACAGACAGCCTGAGCCTGATTGCGCTGCTGCGTCTGCCGATTCTGGCGGCGCAGCCTGACCTGCCGGCCGATCTGCGGGCCGCCCTTGATCAGGGGCTTGGTCTGTCAGGCCGGGCAATAGGCTGATAAAGGAAAAGCCCGCCTGGGATGGGCGGGCTTTTCACATTCTGTATCGCTACAGGAATTCTGGAGGCACGGCCGGGAATCGAACCCGGATTCACGGATTTGCAGTCCGTTGCATCACCATTCTGCCACCGCGCCAACGGTGCGCTTCCAGGCCAGGGCCCTTCAGCGTGGGGCCGGTATATAGACGGGCTTGCCGGGGCAGGTCAAGCGTCTCTCGCAAAAGAACGGCAAGTTCCTGCATAGGCGCAGGCGCAACATTGTGTTCCCGTGACAGGGCGGATATATACAGCCAGGGATTTCCTGCGAAATCCCCCTCATCCTCTCCTTATCCCAGCGACAGAACTCCCCCATGATGGCCACCACCGAATACGGCACCGCCCGCTTCAACATGGTCGAGAGCCAGCTTCGGCCGAACAAGGTTACCGATCCCCGTCTGGTCGATGCCTTCCTCGCCGTTCCGCGCGACCAGTTTGTTCCGGCGGCCCTGCGGGGTGTTGCCTATGTCGACAAGGCGATCCCGGTCGGCAATGGCCGCTATCTGCTGGAACCGATGGTGCTGGCCCGCCTGCTGCAGGCGGCGCGCGTCGGTGCGGGTGATCTGGTGCTGGATGTGGGCACGGCCACTGGCTATTCCGCCGCGATTATCGGCCGTCTTGCGGCCACTGTCGTCGCCCTGGAATCCGATGCCGATCTGGCAGCCCAGGCCAATCAGGCGATGCAGAGCCACGGTGTGGACAATGCCGCGATCATGCAGGGGCCGCTCGGCGCCGGCTGGGCGAAGCAGGGGCCCTATAATGTGATCGTGCTGCAGGGCGCCGTCACGGCTGTGCCGCAGGCCCTGTTGGACCAACTGGCCGAGGGTGGTCGTCTGCTCACTGTCGTGCTGCCGGAAAGCGGAATGGGTGTTGCCCGCCTGTACGAGAAGCTGGGCGGCGTTCTGTCCAGCCGCAACCTGTTTGATGCGTCGGCCCATCTCCTGCCGGGGCTGGAAGCAAAGCCCGATTTCCGCTTCTGATTTCCGACCGGTTCAACTTCTGTGCGCGGCGTCACTGACATGGATATCCAGGTGGAGGATTTGGCAGTGCGCGTTGAACAGGGTGACATTACCCTGTTGGACGTGCGCGAAGGGTGGGAAGTGGAGCTTTGTGCCATTGATGGCAGCCTGCATATTCCGCTCGGACAGTTGCTGGCCTCTGTGTCGTCGCTGCCGAGGGACCGCGATCTGGCGGTCCTTTGCCACCATGGAATGCGCAGTGCGCATGCAACCGCATGGCTGCGTGCACAGGGATTTGACCGGGCCGTGAATATAGCGGGCGGGATCGACGCTTGGGCCCGGCGGATCGACCCCTCGATGAAGGTGTATTGAACATGGCAGCCTCTCGTTTGTCGCCGATCCTGCGCCGTCTGGCGCGCTCCGCCCTTCCGTTCGCGGCTCTTGCCGTCGGGCTTGGTTTCTCCCCCGCCCAGGCACAGTCCCTTACGGATGCGCTGGCCCAGGCCTATCAGACCAATCCGGCGCTGGAAGCGGCCCGCGCGGAATTGCGCGCGGTCGATGAAAACGTGCCCCAGGCCCGGTCCGGCTTCCTGCCGACCCTGAATGCCAGCGCCGATGCCGGTCGCTATCACCAGAAGACGCTGGGCACCAACGGTTCCGCCAACTGGAACCAGCAGTCTGCCGGTGTTGAACTGGTCCAGCCGCTTTACCGCGGTGGCCGCACCGTTGCCGCCCTGTCCCGCGCCGAGGCCCTGGTCCGCGCCCAGCGTGCGGCCCTGTCTGCGACCGAACAGAATGTCCTGCTGTCGGCGGTGACCGCTTACAGCGACGTGGTCCGTGATCAGGCCGTGGTTGATCTGACCGTCAATAACGAGCAGGTCCTGCGCCGCCAGTTGGAAGCCTCCAACGACCGGTTCCGCGTGGGGGAAATCACCCGCACCGACGTCAGCCAATCCGAATCGCGTCTGGCCCTGTCGACCTCCAACCGCATTGCGGCGGAAGGTCAGTTGAACGCCAGCCGCGCCATCTTCGCCCGCCTGATCGGTCAGGCTCCGGAGAAGCTGGTGCAGCCGGTTCCGGCGGTTGAACTGCCCAGTTCCCTGGAAGCAACTGTCGCCCTGGCGGAACAGAATAACCCCGCCGTTCTGGCGGCCCGCTTCTCTCAGCGGGCGGCTGAAGCGGCGGTTGACCAGACGACGGGTGAATTGCTGCCCAGCGTTTCCCTGGTCGGCAGCTATAACCGCACGTGGGACCGGCCCACGGGTACGGGCCTGGACGGCCGCTCCATCGATTCGAATATCGATGAAGGCGCCATCGTTGCCCGCGTGACGATCCCGATTTACGAAGCGGGTGCAACCACGTCGCGCGTTCGTCAGGCCAAGCAGGTACAGCAGCAGCGCCGGAACGAGCTGGACGAGCAGCTTCGTCAGGCGCGTGAAAGCGGTATCCGTTCGTGGGAAGCCCTGGTGACATCCCGCGCCTCCATCAAGTCCCGTCAGGAGCAGGTTCGCGCCGCCAATATCGCTTTGGAAGGCGTGCGCCAGGAAGCGACCGTCGGTTCGCGCACCGTGCTGGATACGCTGGATGCCGAGCAGGAATATCTGAATGCCCAGGTGGAACTGGTCCGCGCCCAGCGTGATGAGGTCGTGGCTATATTCCAGGTTCTGTCGGCGACCGGTCAGTTGACGGCCAGCCGTCTGGCCCTGCCAGTCCAGACCTATGATTACGAGGCTTATTACAACGAAAATCGCGATAAGCTGTGGGGCGTCTCCGTCGATTGAGGCGTCCGGATCATTCCGGTTCGCTAAATGGGGGGCTTTTGCCCCCCATTTTCATTAAGCACATGGAAATTTGTTCGTTTCTGCCCTAGGCTGACGACCAAATTCGTGGAAGGTCGGGTTAAGCGCGAAATGGTCGATAAAGGGTCGCCTCAAGAACCGTCGATGGAAGAGATCCTGGCTTCCATCCGCAGGATCATTTCCGAGGATAGTGACGCGCCGCCGCCCGTGGAGGAGCCGCCGCTTGCGCCTCCACCTCCGCCGCCGCCACCTCCACCTCCTCCCCCCCCGCCACCGCCGCCGCCCCCCCCTCCGCCACCGCTGGTGATGGAAGAGGAGCCGTTCGAGCTGCCGATGGATGAGCCGGAGGAGGAGCCGCCTCTGGAATTGACCCAGATGGTGGATGAGCCGGAGGAGCCTCCCTTCTTTGAACCGGCACCCCCGCCGCCGCCGGTGCGGCGCCCGCTGCCGCCCATGGATGATGGGCTGATCTCTGATCAGGCTGCCGACGCTGCCAGCCGTGCCTTTGCTTCCGGGCTGGCCGGGTTCCGCCGGGGCGGGCCCAGCATCCATGGCGAAGGACCGGTCGGTCGTTCCGACACCACGGTCGAACAGATCGTCTATGATCTGGTGCGCCCGATGATTCGCGAATGGCTGGACGATAACCTGCCCACCATGGTGGAGCGTCTGGTCAAGCGCGAGATTGAGCGGGTAGTACGGCGCGGCCTCGACTGACGCGCCTGCCCGCATTGCACGAAAGTTAGGGGGCGGCGCCTGGACGGTGCCGCCCCTTTCCATTTATCAACTGTGCCAACCCTGTCACCTGAAGGCCCGGTCATGCTGGAAAAGACCTTTTCCCCCGCCGATGTGGAATCGAATCACTACCAACGCTGGGAGAAGGACGGCGCCTTCGCCGCCCATGTAGACAGCAATCAGGTGCCCTACACCATCATGATGCCGCCGCCCAATGTGACGGGCAGCCTGCATATGGGGCATGCGCTGACCTTCACCCTGCAGGACATCCTGATTCGCTATCAGCGGATGCGCGGCAAGGATGCCCTGTGGCAGCCCGGCACCGACCATGCCGGCATCGCCACCCAGATGGTGGTGGAGCGTAATCTGGGCAAGGAAGGCATCACCCGCCAGCAGTTGGGCCGCGAAAAGTTCCTGGAGAAGGTCTGGGAATGGAAGGCCGAATCCGGTGGCACCATCACCAACCAGTTGCGCCGCCTCGGTGCTTCCACCGACTGGAGCCGTGAGCGCTTCACGATGGATGAGGGCCTGAATAAGGCCGTGCGCAAGGTCTTCGTGGAACTGCACCGCCAGGGCCTGATCTATCGCGACAAGCGACTGGTGAACTGGGATCCTAAGCTGCACACCGCCATTTCCGACCTCGAGGTGGAGCAGAAGGAGGTTGCCGGCAATCTCTGGCACTTCCGCTACCCGATCGAGGGGGAGCCGGGCCGTTACATCGTGGTCGCCACCACCCGGCCGGAAACCATGCTAGCCGATACCGCCGTTGCCGTGCATCCCGAGGATGAGCGCTACAAGGACATTATCGGCAAGTTCGTGCGCCTGCCGCTGGTCGGCCGCCTGATCCCCATTGTCGGCGATGAATATGCCGACCCGGAGACGGGGTCCGGTGCGGTGAAGATCACCCCCGCCCATGACTTCAACGATTTCGAGGTCGGTCGCCGGCATAATTTGCCGCTGATCAACCTGCTGGACCGCGATGCCCGCATCGTGGAGACGTTCGAAGGCTACAAGCCCGGCGCCAATGGCCGCCTGGAAGCCTTCAGCGAGCCGGTGCCGGAAGCCTATCGCGGGCTGGACCGGTTCGCGGCGCGCAAGCAGGTGGTCGCCGATCTGGAAGCGCTGGAACTGCTGGAACAGATCGTGCCGCACAAGATGACGGTGCCCCATGGCGACCGCTCCGGCGTGGTGATCGAGCCCTGGCTGACCGATCAATGGTATTGCGATGCCGCCACGCTGGCCAAGCCCGCCATCGAGGCGGTGGAGACCGGCAAGACCGTCTTCGTGCCGCGCCAGTGGGAAAACACCTATTTCGAATGGATGCGCAACATCCAGCCCTGGTGCATTTCCCGCCAGCTCTGGTGGGGCCACCAGATCCCCGCTTGGTATGATGCCGACGGCAACGTCTTCGTTGCCGAGACCGAGGAGGAAGCGCAGGCTCAGGCTGGGGCCGGCGTGGCGCTGACCCGCGACAGCGACGTGCTGGATACGTGGTTCTCCTCCGCGCTGTGGCCGTTCAGCACGCTGGGCTGGCCGGAACAGACGCCGGAGCTAGGCCGCTATTATCCCGGCGACGTGCTGGTGACCGGCTTCGACATCATCTTCTTCTGGGTTGCCCGGATGATGATGATGGGCATCCATTTCATGGGCGATGTGCCGTTCAAGACCGTCTACATCCACGCCCTGGTCCGCGATGAGAAGGGCCAGAAGATGTCGAAGTCGAAAGGCAACGTCATCGACCCGCTGGATGTGATCGACCAATATGGCTGCGACGCGCTGCGTTTCACCCTGACGGCCATGGCAGCGCAGGGCCGCGATATCAAGCTGGCGGTCAACCGTGTCGAAGGCTATCGCAACTTCGCCACCAAGCTGTGGAATGCCGCCCGCTATGCGGAAATGAATCAGGTCGCGCCGGTGGCCGGGTTCGATCCGGCCAAGGTGGGGCTGACGGTCAATAAATGGATCATCGCCGCCTTCCAGCAGGCATCGGCCCGGGTGACGGAGGCGCTGGACGCCTATAAGTTCAACGAGGCGGCGGCTGGTATCTATCAGTTCGCCTGGAACAGCTTCTGCGACTGGTATCTGGAATTCACCAAGCCGATCCTGAATGGCGAGGATGAGGCTGCCAAGGCCGAAACCCGCGCCACCACGGCCTGGGTGTTCGACCGTATCCTGCATCTGCTGCACCCGGTGATGCCCTTTATCACCGAAGAGCTGAATGAGAAGACCGGCGGCCTGACCAAGACCCTGATCAGTGCCGAATGGCCGCTGGCCAATGAAGCCCTGGTGGATGCCGCGGCTTCGGCCGAGATGGAATGGGTGGTGAAGCTGATTTCCACCATCCGCACCGTGCGGTCGGAAATGAATGTGCCGCCGTCAGCCCAACTGCCGCTGCTGCTGAAGGGGGCGAATGCGGAGACGGAACGGCGGCTGGCCACCCACCGCGACCTGATCCTGCGTCTGGCCCGCCTGTCCGGCGTGGATGCGACGAATGAGGCGGCAGCCAAGGGTTCCGCCCAGGCCGTGCTGGACGAGGCCACCCTGGTGCTGCCGCTGGCCGACTTCATCGACATTGAGAAGGAGAAGGCCCGTTTGGCGAAGGAAATTGGCAAGCTGGAGCAGGAAATCGGCAAGATCGACGCCAAGCTGGCCAACAAGAACTTCGTCGACAAGGCCCCGGAAGAGGTGATCGAGGAACAGCGGGAGCGCCGGGCGGAGGCCGATACCGTCCGCGCCAAGCTGGCCGCAGCGTTGGCCCAGTTGGGCTGATAGGGAAAGGGCGGCATCCTTGAAAGGTGCCGCCCTTTTCACGTCATGTCTGTGGCTGACAGGAATTATTCCTTGAAGGCCAGGATGACGCGACGGTTCTGCTTTCCCTTATTCTCGATTTTTACGATGCTGATCGGGCCGATTTCCCCTGTTCTGGCAACATGGGTGCCGCCGCAGGGCTGGAGGTCCACCAGCGCATCATCCGGCCCGATCTGAAGCAGGCGGACACTGCCGCCTCCGGTCGGCGGCTTGACGGACATGGTGCGGACCAGTTCCGGCCGCTCTTCCAGATCAGCGTCGCTGATCAAGCGTTCCCGGACCGGATGGTCTGCGGCGATCAACTCGTTCAGCCGGGCTTCAATCTGTTCTTTATCCAGGCTGGCGGAAGGCACATCGAAATCCAGCCGCGAGCGGTCGGCGGAGACCTGTCCACCCGTCACCGCGCCGGGCACCACGGCGCAGAGCAGGTGCAAGGCCGTATGCATACGCATATGGCGGTGCCGGCGTGGCCAATCCAGGACCAGCTTCACGCGCGTGCCGGGCGGGGGCAGGGCGCTGCCCTCCGCCACGACATGCTGCACATCGCTTCCCTGTTCGGGCAGGGGGACAGCCTTGCGGGCATCGGTGATGGTGATCTGCCCGCCCTCCCAGGTGAGGGTGCCGGTATCACCGGGCTGCCCGCCACCATTGGGATAGAACAGGGTCTGGTCCAGGCGGATGCCATCTGTATCGCTGCTGATGACCGTGGCTTCCGCCTCCTGCAAATAGGCATCGTCGCGGAACAGCAATGTCATGGCATCCATCTCCCGGTGTCTGGTTCGGTTCACCGTCCCGCATAGGGGAACGCGGGACGGGCCCTATCAGACCAGCCAATCGGGAATTGGCAAACCCTTTTCCCGCAGGAAATCAGGATTGAACAGCTTGGACTGGTAGCGGGTGCCGTAATCGCACAGGATCGTCACGATGGTGTGGCCCGGTCCCATCTGCCGCGCCACTTTCATCGCGGCGGCGACATTCACGCCGCTGGACCCGCCCAGCACCAGACCTTCCTGCTTCAGCAGGTCGAAGATCACCGGCAGCGCTTCCTCGTCGCTGACCTGCACGGCATCATCCAGCGGCGCATCGGCCAGATTGGCGGTGACACGGCCCTGGCCAATGCCTTCAGTGATGGAATTGCCTTCCGATTTCAGCTCGCCGCTCTTTTTCCAGTTATAAAGGGCGGACCCCATCGGGTCGGCCAGAACGATGCGGATATCCGGGTTACGTTCCTTCAACGCCAGCGCCACACCGGCCAGCGTGCCGCCGGTGCCGGTGGCGCAGGTGAAGGCATCCACCTTGCCGCCGGTCTGGTCCCAGATTTCCGGGCCGGTGGTGCGGCGATGGCCTTCGCGGTTGGCCAGATTGTCGAACTGGTTGGCCCAGATCGCGCCGTTCGGCTCCGTGGCGGCCAGTTCCTCGGCAATCCGGCGGGAGACATGGACGTAATTGCCAGGGTCCTTGAAGGGCACGGCGGGCACCAGCCGCAAATCTGCGCCGCACAAGCGCAGCATGTCCTTTTTCTCCTGGCTCTGGGTTTCCGGCATCACGATCACGGTGCGGAAACCCATCGCATTGCCCACCAGGGCCAGGCCGATGCCGGTATTGCCGGCGGTGCCTTCCACGATGGTGCCGCCGGGGCGCAGGGCCCCGCGCTCAATCGCATCCTGCACAATGGCCAGGGCCGCCCGATCCTTGACCGATCCGCCGGGATTGAGAAATTCCGCCTTGCCCAGAATGGTGCAGCCCGTCGCTTCCGATGGGCCCTTCAACCGGATCAGCGGGGTACGGCCGATGCTGTCGAGAAATCCGTTGCGCACATCCACGATGATGGACCTTATCTTTTGTGTAGATCATGGGCGACCATCTGGGGTCGCGATTGTGGAAATGCTACCGCCCGCGGCGGCATTGATGCAGCGCTTTATGTGCAAGGCGCCGCTGCATCGGTCCGGAACATATGGCGATGGCGGGCAAACCAGTTCAACCCCAGCAGGGTGAAACCGCTCACAATCCGGTTGGCATCCATCAGGGCGATGGCCTCATCCGCCGGCACCAGATGGACGCGGATATCTTCCGCCTCTTCTTCCAGCCCGTGCACGCCGCCCAGATGCGCGCTGTCGACAAGGCCGAACAGGATTTCCACCACTTCGGTGCAGCCACCGGGGCTGGGCATCATTGTATAGACATGGCGGACGTCGTAAGGGGTGCAGGCAGCTTCCTCCTCCGCCTCGCGGATGGCCACGTCGACCGGGTTTTCTCCATCCTTCACCATCCCGGCCACGAATTCCAGCATCCAGGGGTCGCGACCGGCGGCATAGGGCGCGGCGCGGAACTGTTCGATCATCACCAGCCGGTCGGTGGCGGGATCATAAAGGATCAGGGCAACCGCATAGGTGCGGTAGCATACTTCCCGCTCGATAACCGGGGTCATGCTGCCATCGAACCGTTCATGCGTCAGGCGCAGACGGCGGAAATCCATGAAACCTTCATGGATGGTCTCGCAGGACAGTTCCGTCACCCGTGAGGGGCTTTGGACGCCGGGCAGAAGGGGGAGGGTTCGGTTGAACGATTTCGACATGGAAAAGCCGTTTGCCGTTTAAGAGACTTGCGCCCGGCGTGCGGCATCTCCAGCCTGTGCGCCATGAACGGTCCCAAGGGCCGCACACCGGATACATATCAAGGAGATGGCACGATGGCGCGGGTAACGCAGGAATTCAACTTTGCCGGATCGACCGGGGCCACCCTGTCGGGACGGCTGGACCTGCCAACCGGAAAGCCGCTGGCAACGGCGATTTTCGCCCATTGCTTCACCTGCTCCAAGGATTATCACGCTTCCGCCCGCATCAGCCGGGGGCTGGCGGAGCGCGGGTTTGCCGTGCTGCGGTTCGATTTCACCGGCCTGGGTGCCTCTGAAGGGGCATTCGACGAGACCAATTTTTCCACCAACGTCGCCGACCTGCTGTCAGCAGCGGCCGCATTGACGCAGGAGATTGAGGCCCCCCGCCTGATGATCGGCCATAGTCTGGGTGGCACGGCGGTGATGCGGGCGGCAATCGACCTGCCCAGCGTGGGCGCTGTGGTGACGATCAACAGCCCGTCCGGCCCCCATACGCTTCTGGCGAAAATCGCGGGCCGCGATGCGGAGATGGCACGGGACGGGCGAGTGCCGCTGAATGTTGGCGACCGCGAAATGCCGATCACCGCCGATTTCGTTGCCGATGCCCAGTCCCACGACATGACATCGCATATTGCGGCCCTGGCACGACCGCTGCTGGTCCTGCATGACCCGCGCGATCCTGTCGTGTCGATTGAAGAGTCCGACCGTATCCTGGCGGCGGCGAAGCATCCCAAGAGCTTCATTGCCCTTGACGGTGCCGGCCATCTGGTGGCCGATCCCCGGACCACCACCTATGTCGCTGACATGATTGCCACCTGGGCCAAACGGGCACTGAAGCTTGACCTGCCGGCTGCCCGCCCTGTGGGGGTAGAACATGCTGGCCCGGTGACGGTGATGGAGACGGGGGAGGCGGCTTATACCAATCTGGTCACGGCCGCTGGCATCCGCTTCACCGCCGATGAACCCACGGCAGATGGCGGCACCGGGACGGGCCCCAATCCTTACGAGCTGTTGCAGGCTGCGCTGGGCGCTTGCACCTCGATGACCCTGCGGATGTATGCCAACCGCAAGGGCTGGCCCCTGGCGCGCGTCAGCGTCCGGGTGGAACATGCCAAGCGTGATCCGCTGCCGGACGAGAAGACGGAGAATGCCGGCGGCAAGGTGGACCAGTTCACCCGCCATATCAGCATTGAAGGAGCGTTGGACGAGGATCAGCGCAAGCGGCTGCTGGATATTGCCAATAGCTGCCCGGTTCACCGGACCCTGCGCAGCCGGTCAGCCATTAATACGCTGCTGGTGTGATATTCCCGATCCGGGGCCTGAAGCGGTTATCCGCTTCAGGTGACCTGGCCTTTGCCTGCTGTATTCGCCTGGGCGTTGGCGGCACTGCGCACAACGTCCACCAGCACGCGGCGCAGTTCCTCCACACTTGTTGCAACCGCGCCGGAACCACTTTTGACGTGGGCCGCCTGCTGGCCTGTGTGACTGACCTCTCCGGATACCTGTGCGATCCGCTGCGCGACATCGCTTACCGCTTCGGAGGTCGCAGCGACATTGCGGCTGATTTCCTGCGTCGCGGCGGACTGTTCCTCAATTGCAGCGGCAATGGCGCTGGAGACGCTGTCGATTTCATGGATGGTGGCGCCCATGTCCGATACGGCGCTGACCGCGGCGGTGGTGACTTGCTGGATGGCACTGATATGTCGGCTGATTTCCTCCGTTGAGCGCGCCGTCTGGTTGGCCAGGGCCTTCACTTCATTGGCGACAACAGCGAAACCTTTCCCGGCCTCTCCAGCACGCGCCGCCTCGATGGTGGCATTGAGCGCCAGAAGGTTTGTCTGGGCAGCAATATCCGCGATCATCTGCGCGACTTCACCAATGCGGCTGACCGCTTCGGTCAGGCTGTCGATCGTTGCTTCGGTCCGGGTGCCGGTTTCCACGGCCTGTCGGGTCAGGCGTCCGGAATGATTGACCTGGGAAGCGATCTCCTGGATGGCGCCCACCAATTGGGTGGTGGCGCTGGCCACTGTCTGGGCATTTTCCAGTGCCCGTTCAGCGGAGTTGGTCACATTCCGGGCATTCTCACCTACCCGACCGGCGGCGCTGGCCATATCCTCGGCTTCCTGGGCCATGTGGCCTGTGCGTTGGGCGACCTGGGCTACGGCGTCACCAGCCTCGCGTTCCACGGTGTCAGCCATCGTGGTCAAGGCCTGTACACGGCTGACCTGTTCAGCCTCCGCATAGGTTTCCAGCAACAGTTCCAGATCATACCATGCCAGCCGCTGCAACGTGTCGCGCAGCGCATTGCGCTGCTGTGTTGCGGTGGGGTTGAGCAGGGCTGAGAGAGGGGAACTCTGGCCGTTCACCCCCAGTTCCCGGATGATAGCATTGACCACGGTGCTGTGGCAGATGGCGACAGCATAGCCGGGTACCCCATTGTCGTAGAATGCCTGGGCCAGCCGACGAGCCGAGGCGATGAACCCATCCCCCAACTGGCCTGATATCAGACGGATCCAGTGCCCAAGCCGCGCCTCATGCACCTGGGGGCTGGCCAGGGCCTTGGCAATTTCTGGCCAGTCACCGAAATGTGCATGGCTTGCTTCCAAAAGGCGGGGCAAATGGTTACGGGCGAAATCGGCCTGCGCCCGCATTTGAGCCAGATCCAGTTCTGTAACGGCGAAGGCCTTCAGGCGGCGTGTGTCAGTGTCTTGGGCGATTGCGTTGGTTGTCATGACGTATTGGTGGTCCATAAGGGAGAAATGCCCGCCGCCACGCGAGAAATGTCCGAGACAGGGAGCAATAAAGGGGAAGTACCAGGATGCACCGGAAAGCCGATGACACCGTGGTTCGTGATCCTAAATTAGGTTGGTGCGGGCAATTTTCTACGTATTTTATTGGTAAATAATCTGTATTAAATCGATATCTGCGCTGCGGCTTTGTTATTCAAATCTGCCTATTGGCAGGGTTGCTCCACCTCTCGTTCAGCCAATACGACTATGCCGGTCAGGGGCCACGGAATCAGGCTGGAAGTGCCTTCATCGTTGGGATTGTTCTTTCTTGTCCCGTGTAGGGACAGAAAAATGCTTTCTGCGTAATAATCTGTCCAAACGGGGCAAGTCCGCCCCGACCTTCGGTCGATTGCGTGATGCAGCGGCTGGGGTTAGCTTCCCCACCGTGCCCGGTAAATCCCGCTGAAGGGAACGGGCCGAAAGAAGGACGATTATCATGACGACGACAGCACCCACCCCGATCACCATCGCCCGTGGCGACGGTATCGGGCCCGAGATCATGGACGCCACCCTGGAAATCCTTCAGGCATCGGGCGCCAACCTCGCCTTTGAAGAGATCCAGATCGGCGAGAGCGTTTATAAGCGCGGCATCATGAACGGCATGGAGCCGTCGGCCTGGGAAAGCCTGCGCCGGACCAAGGTCTTCCTGAAGGCCCCGATCACCACGCCGCAAGGGGGCGGCTACAAGTCGCTGAACGTCACCATCCGCGGTGCGCTGGGACTGTTCGCCAATATCCGCCCCTGCGTTTCTTATCACCCCTATGTCTCGACCAAGCACCCGACCATGGATGTGGTCATTGTGCGCGAGAATGAGGAAGATCTTTACGCCGGTATCGAATATCGCCAGACCCAGGAAGTGACCCAGGCTGTCAAGCTGATCACCCGTCCGGGGTCGGAAAAGATCATCCGCTACGCGTTTGAATATGCCCGTGCGAACCACCGCCGCAAGGTGACGGCCTTCGTGAAGGACAATATCATGAAGATCAGCGATGGCCTGTTCCATCGCGTGTTCGACGAGATCGCGGCGGAATATCCCGAGATCGAACATGAGACGATGATCGTCGATATCGGTGCGGCCCGTCTGGCCGATACGCCGGAACAGTTCGACGTGATCGTCACGCTAAACCTCTATGGCGATATCATTTCCGACATCGCGGCCCAGATCACAGGTTCGGTCGGCCTGGCCGGTTCGTCCAACATTGGTGACCAGTGCGCCATGTTTGAGGCCATCCATGGTTCCGCGCCGACCATCGCTGGCAAGGGCATTGCCAACCCGTCGGGTCTGATCCTGGCGTCGGTGATGATGCTGGTCCATATCGGCCAGGCGGAAGCTGCCGAGAAGATCCATAATGCGTGGCTGAAGATGATCGAAGACGGTATCCACACCGTCGACATCTTCAAGCGTGGCGTCTCCAAGGCGCGGGTCGGGACCCGTGACTTTGCGGCCAATCTGATTGACCGTCTGGGCGAGCGTCCGACCCATCTGATCCCCGCCTCTTATCAGGTGGAAGAGAAGTCCTCTTTCGGCGGTATCGCCCTGAAGGACGTGGCAAAGGTCGAGAAGAAGCTGATCGGTGTCGATGTGTTCCTGGATCACAAGGGCGGCACCGGTGACGATATGGCGGCCCGCGTGTCCGGCCTGATCGGCGACAAGCTGAAGCTGGTCATGATTTCCAACCGCGGCCAAAAAGTGTGGCCGGAAGGCGCGCCGGAAACTTTCTGCACCGACCATTGGCGCTTGCGCCTGCAGGGCGAGGGTGTGACCCACGGTGACATCATCGCGCTGCTGGGTCGCCTGGACGAAGCGGCGCTGGATGTTGTGCAGACCGCCAGCCTCTACAGCTTCGATGGTGCCAACGGCTTCTCTGCCGCCGCTGGCCAGTAATAGGGCATGCCCTGTGCCGGTGCAGCCGGCGCAGGGCAGCCTCCCCCTGCTGCATCTGGTTGGTAGCAGGGGAGTTACCCACAAGATTCAGCATGGGGCCCCCTATCCAAAGCGACTCAAATTTGGTAGGTTGGCATCCGTCGGGACACAATATTTTGTGGCCCAAAAGCTATCATCGGACATTTTCACTCAAGGGCCTTTCGGGGCTGGATCATGTCCGATCCTGGCCGTTGGTTTGCCTTTACGGAAAGGGAATTGCAGCGTGGAAGCGACCGAGAGCACCTGGAGCGACGAACGCGTGGAAAAGCTGCGCCAGCTCTGGGGTCAGGGGATGAGCGCCAGCGAAATCGCCGATCTCCTGGGCAATGTCACCCGCAACGCGGTGATCGGTAAGGCGCACCGGTTGGGCCTTTCTGGCCGGCCGTCGCCGATCAAGAAGAAGCCGACCAAGGGTGCCACCATCCTGTCGCTGACGGAGCGGATGTGCAAATGGCCGGTGGGCGATCCCAAGTCGCCGGACTTCCATTTCTGCGGCAAGCCGTCGCTGAACGGCCTGCCCTATTGCGCCGAACATGCGGCTATTGCTTATCAGCCCGCCCGCAAGCGGGACGAGGAGCGTAAGCTGGGGGTCGCCTGATCGCGCGCAGAACATCTGGTAATGAAAAGGCCCTGGCTGAATAAATCAGCCGGGGCCTTTTTCTTTGTCAGTGCCCGCTGTCTGCCTGTGATTCCAAATTGGATCACTCTGCTTTGGGCGCAAAAGGCTATCCTAACCGAAGGGGTATCGGATCGAGAGTTACGACTATTGGCTGGGTTTTCTATGATCTTCCATATCAGCTGGCCCGATATGGGGGAAATCATGTCCCGGTCTGTCACCAAGAGCACTGCGTTCAAAAAGCTTCTGGCCGCGTTCGGTCTTGTCATTGTTGTGAATGGTGCGGCCGGTATCGGTGCAAGCATGTATATGCGCAACGCGGCGGCGACCGTTGAAGACGGCCATCAGGTCAGCGATACGCTGCGTCTGATCAAACAGGTTGAAAACACCCAGCACATCCGTGAGTCAGCCTTACGCGGCTTTTTGATTGCGGGTGACCGGACCTTTCTTGTCCCCTTCGACAAAGCGACGAGCGAGATGACAGAGGCAGGCCAGGAGGCTGTGCATCTGGCGATGGACAGCGCCCAGCGCAGCCGGCTGGAAGCCATTCTTGCCAATGCGGTCCGCTGGGAAGAGGAAATCGCCCGCAAGCAGATTGCCTTGGCCGCTACGTCAGGTGGGCTTGCCCAAGCCCAAGATATGGTTGCCCAGCGCGTCGGCGCACCTCTGATGACAGAGATCGATACGCTTCTGGATCAAGCAGAAGCGGCGGAAACGGCCCGCCTGATGGTGTTCGACAAAATGGTCGATGACAACGCCATCAACATGCAGGCGGTATTGATCGGCGGCATCATTCTGGGCGTGGCCATCGCCCTTGCCATGGCGATCCTGCTGAACATCCTGCTGATCAGGCCGGTCCGGTCGCTGTCCAAGGCCATGGCGCAATTGGCCGATGGGCAGCCGGTGGATGAGATTACCATCCAGCGCGAGGATGAAATCGGCCAGATGGCAGGCGCTTTCACCAAGCTTCGTCACGCGACCGAACGCGCCTTTGCCCAGGCACAGATGATCGAAGATCTGCCGCTGGGCGTCATGACCTGTGATCCCAAGGATGATTTCAGGATCACCTTCATGAACAAGCGCAGCAACGAAGTGCTGCAGACGATAGAATCGCTGCTTCCATGCAAGGTCGAGGAGTTGAAGGGCAAGTCCATTGATATTCTGCATCGCCATCCCGAACATCAGCGCCGTATCCTCTCCAACCCCGCCAATCTGCCTCATCGGGCCAAGATCAAGGTCGGCGGTGAGGTGATGGATCTGCGGGTCAGTGCCATCAATGACCGTGCCGGTAATTATGTGGGTCCCATGCTGACATGGTCGCTGGTAACCCAGCAGGTACGGATGACCGACGACTTTGAGCAGAATGTCAAAAGCATCGTCGATCTGGTCAGCCAGGCTGCTGAGGAAATGTCCCAGGCTGCCAATGCTTTGAGCCATACGGCGGATCGGGCCAATGGCCAGTCCACCGCTGTGGCGGCCGCTGCGGAGGAGGCCAGCACAAATGTTGCCACTGTGGCCAGCGCCACGGAAGAGCTGGCAGCCTCCATCCAGGAAATCGGGCGGCAGGCTGAAGCCTCCAATGTCCGGACCAGCCGGGCGGTGGAAGATGCTGGTCATGCCGACATATTGATGGAACAGCTTGCCGGTGCCGCACGGGAAGTGGGAGAAGTTGTCGATCTGATCAATGCCATCGCCCATCAGACCAACCTGTTGGCCCTGAATGCGACCATTGAGGCGGCGCGGGCCGGGGAAGCCGGAAAGGGCTTTGCCGTTGTCGCGACAGAGGTGAAGAGCCTGGCCAACCAGACGGCAACCGCCACTGACCGTATCCGCAACAAGGTGCAGGAGATCCAGGGTGCCAGCGGACGGGCGGGCGATGCCCTGCGCGGGATTACGGAACTGGTGCGTGACATGCACGGCATTTCCGCCGCCATCTCTGCCGCCGTGGAGCAGCAGCAGGCCGCCACACGGGAGATCGCTTCCAATATTGCCCAGGCGGCGGCCGGTGCCCGGGATGTGACGGCCAATATCACCGGCGTCAATCAGTCAACCAATGAAACCGGTGCGGCCGCAACCCAGGTCCGCGGTACAGCCAGTGAATTGAGCGGCAGCGCCCATAAGCTGGCGAACCAGGTGGACCGCTACCTGCGGGAAGCCCGGGCGGTGTAAAATCGCCCGACAGTCCCGGATGGAAAAGAAAACCCCGGCTGCCAAGCCATGGCAGCCGGGGTTTTCATTTTACTGAACCGGATGGGTTCCTGATCAGGCGCCGCGAGCGGCCTTCAGGTTCTCGTCCAGCTTGGCCAGGAAGTCCTGGGTGGTCAGCCACTTCTGCTCAGGACCGATCAGGGTCGCCAGATCCTTGGTCATGAAGCCGGATTCAACCGTATCCACGCAGACGCGCTCCAGCGTCTTGGCGAACTCGACCACCTCAGGGGTGTTGTCGAACTTGCCGCGATAGGTCAGACCCTGCGTCCAGGCGAAGATGCTGGCGATCGGGTTGGTGCTGGTCGGCTTGCCCTTCTGATGCTCACGATAGTGACGGGTCACGGTGCCGTGGGCGGCTTCCGCTTCCACCGTCTTGCCATCGGGGGTCATCAGCACGGAGGTCATCAGGCCCAGCGAGCCGAAGCCCTGCGCCACCAGATCGGACTGCACGTCGCCGTCATAGTTCTTGGCGGCCCACAGGAAGTTGCCGCTCCACTTCAGGGCGGACGCCACCATGTCGTCGATCAGGCGATGTTCATAGGTGATGCCGGCGGCCTTGAACTTGTCGGCAAATTCAGCCTGGAACACCTCTTCGAACAGGTCCTTGAAGCGGCCGTCATAGGCCTTCAGGATCGTGTTCTTGGTGGACAGGTACACCGGATAACCGCGCAGCAGACCGTAATTCATGCAGGCGCGGGCGAAGCCACGGATGGATTCGTCAACATTGTACATGCCCATGGCAACGCCCGGCCCGTCAAAATCGAAGACGGTGTGGCGGATGTTGCTGGTGCCATCCTTGCTGGTGAAGGTGATGGACAGGCGGCCGGGGCCGGGGATCAGGAAGTCGGTGGCCTTGTACTGATCACCGAAGGCATGACGGCCGATGACGATCGGCTGGGTCCAGCCCGGCACCAGGCGCGGCACGTTCTTGCAGATGATCGGCTCGCGGAAGACGGTGCCGCCCAGGATGTTGCGGATGGTGCCGTTCGGCGACCGCCACATCTGCTTCAGGTTGAATTCCTTCACCCGGTCTTCATCGGGGGTGATGGTGGCGCACTTCACGCCCACGCCGTAATGCTTGATGGCCTCGGCGGCTTCGACCGTGACCTTGTCATCGGTCGCATCACGATGCTCGACGCCCAGGTCGTAATATTTCAGGTCCACGTCCAGGTACGGAAGGATCAGGCGGTCCTTGATGAACTGCCAGATCACGCGGGTCATTTCGTCGCCATCAAGTTCCACGATGGGGTTGACGACTTTGATCTTCGACATGGAGGCGCTCTCCCAGGGGTAAGGGGTGCCGGGGGCTATTCCAGCGGCCCGTCCGGCGGTGTCAATAAAGCCTATTTGCAATAAGGTCGCAACCGCCCCTGGTCCCGGTAATTTCCATCATCGGGCGGGGCTGGCCTGCGCATCTTTCAGAGCCTTTCGGTTTCAACCTTCTGCGTGGGGGCTGGCTGCAGCGCCAGCGCCGGCAGGATATCTTCCACATTCTGGACGATATGATAAAGCTGCTGGCTGGCGCCCGGCAAGTTGGGCTTCCGCATGAAGCCCGTATCCTGCATATGGTCCAGCAAGGCGATCAGCGGATCCCAGAAACCATTGGTGTTGACGATGATCACCGGCTTGTCGTGAAGCTGGAGCTGGCGCCAGGTGATGATCTCAAACATTTCGTCCAGCGTGCCGATCCCGCCGGGCAGCACGACGAAAGCGTCGGAGCGCTCCACCATCATGCGCTTGCGGGTGTGCATGCTGTCGACCACATGCAACTCGGTCAGGCCGGCATGGTCGACCTCAAACTTCTGGATATGATCGGGAATGATGCCAACGACCCGACCGCCCAGGGCCAGCGCCGCGTCTGCCACGATTCCCATCAATCCGACGCGGCCACCGCCATAAACGATGTCCAGACCGGCAGCCGCCAGAAGATGACCGGTCTCTTTCGCCGCTTGCTTATAGACCTCATCGACATAGTTCGAAGAACCGCAATAAACACAAACGGACCGGATGATGGACATAATCGACACGCTTTCCTGACAGACAGACTTCACAACATGGGGGCGGCAAGGGCGGTTGTCACCTTCTTGCACATGACGATCTGTGCGGGCACTCTGGTACATGACGGCAGAGGGGCCTTTATCATATCGTCTTTGCATTCGGCCCTACACTATCTGCCGACACGAAACAAGTCGACCAGCCCGCAAAGGGTGGTCGCCGCCTGGCTGATGCCCCCGCACAGCCGGCGCCCAATGCCTCAAGGAGAAGATGATGAAGCGTACCCAGGGCTTGCTGTTCGCGCTGACCATGGCCGTTGCTGGCGCCACGATTGCTGGCGGCGTCGCCATGGCCCAGGACCCCGCCGCGGTGATTGCTGCCCGCCAGGCCGAATTGAAAAAGGCCGGGGATGCGACCAAGGCCTTGGGCGGCTATGCGAAGGGCGGCGATCTGACCGCCGATGAGGTGAAAGCGCACGCTGCCACCATCGCAGCCGTGGCCCAGGCCATCCCCGGCTGGTGGCCGGCTGGTACCGCCAAGGGCGTGGGCAAGAGCGACGCTCTGCCGGCCATCTGGGACAAGCCGGATGAGTTCAAGGCCCGGATCGCCGCCTTCCAGACGGAATCGGCCAAGCTGGTGGAAGCGGCCGCCGGTGGTGACCGTGCGGCCATCACGGCCCAGTTCGGCAAGACGGCGGGCACCTGCAAGGCCTGCCATGAAGGCTTCCGCGACTGACGGTCTGAAAGGCTCCGGCTCCTGTTCTGATAATGGGGCCGGAGCCGGGCAGCGCTAACCAGGGAGCGGGCAGGATGGGAATAGGAACGGGGCATGATGGGACGGGGCTGCGCGTCAAGGGGCCGCCGGTACGGGTCTGGGACCTTCCCGTGCGTTTGTTCCATTGGTTGCTGGTGCTGTTGATCGCTGCGGCCTGGTGGACGGCTGAAAATGATGCAATGGACTGGCATATGCGCTGTGGCTATGCGGTTCTGACCCTGGTGCTGTTCCGCCTGATCTGGGGTGTCGTGGGCAGCGAGACGGCCCGGTTCACCCAGTTTGTCCGCGGGCCGGCCGCCATTCTGCATCATGTGCGTGAACTGGCCCGTCCCGGCCGGATGGGGATGCATAAGGGGCATAATGCGCTGGGGGCGGTCGCGGTGCTGGCCTTACTGACCGCGGTGGCCATTCAGGCTGTTACTGGCCTTTTCACCAGCGACGGGATCATGACGGAAGGTCCGCTGGCGGCCAGCGTCAGCAGTGGAACGGGCCGGCTGCTGCGCTCTATTCATTTCACCAATTTCAACATCCTGCTGGGGCTGGTGGGCCTGCATGTGGCCGCCATTCTGGTCTATGCTGCCTTGAAGCGGCTGGATTTGGTACGGCCGATGGTGACCGGTCGGGCAACCCTGCCGCCGGGAGAGGTGCCTCCCAGGATGGTTTCGTTATGGCGGGCAATTGTGGTAGCAGGGATATCTATCGCTTCGATCTGGGCCCTGGTCAGCTTTGCCTGACGCCCTTCACTTGACGCTTCCGATACGGCGAGAAAGGTCTCCGCACCCGTGAATCGCACGATCCTTATCCCCCTTGCCATTGCCGGCGTGGCTGCCATCGGTGCTGCCGCCTTCCTGATCCAGGATCGCCATCAGGAGGGGAGGGAGGCTGGCAAACCGGCCGCCTCCACCGCTGCGACCAGTCAGCCATCCTTGCCCAGTTTTGATGTTGTCCGGGTGGAACCGGGTGGCAACGCGGTGATTGCCGGCCGTGCGATCCCCGGCGCCAAGGTCAGCATCCTGGATGGTGACCGGATATTGGGCACGGTGACGGCGGACGGGCGTGGCGAATGGGTGTTCCTGCCCGGCGAGGCGCTGCCGCCCGGTTCCCGCCAATTACGGCTGGAAGCGGTGGGGCCGGATGGCACTGTGCTGGCCAGTGCTGGCACCGTTGTGCTGGCCGTGCCAGAGGCGAACCGCGATCTTGCGGGCCGGCGTCAGGATGGGAGTGGCGAGGCTTTGGCCGTGCTGACCGGCCCTGACGGCGGCAGCCGTGTGCTGCAGGCCCCGCGCGCCACGGGGGCCAATGGCGCCCCGCGTCCGGCGGGCGAAGTGGGCATCGATGCCATTGATTATGATCGGGGCGGCAAGGTCACCGTCGGCGGTGTTGCCAAACCTGATGCCGAGATCATGCTGTATGTGGAGAACAGCCTGATCGGCCGCACCAAGGCGGGCAGCGATGGCCGCTGGTCGCTGACCCCGGACCGGGGTCTGGAAAATGGCCGTTACGACCTGCGGGCCGATCAGGTGGGGAATGACGGCAAGGTCGTCAGCCGTGCCGAGGTGGAATTCGACAAGAAGCCCATCCCCGATCAGTCCCTGTCCGACCGTGCCGTGGTGGTCCTGCCCGGCAACAATCTCTGGGCAATCGCCCGCCGCTCCTATGGCGAGGGCCTGCAATATACCGTGATCTATGAAGCCAATCAGAAGCAGATCCGCGATCCGGACCTGATCTATCCTGGCCAGATCTTCATGATGCCCCAGGGCGGCTGAGCCCTGCGCGCTGAAATAAAAAGGGCGCCCTGGCCATATCGCTGGGCGCCCTTTTTATTTTGCCGCATGCTCTGGGAAGGCTGAATTATACCAAGGTCAAAAATCTTGACCTTGGTATCTGCGCCGACTGGCGCGGCGGCGGCCCGTGCCGCCGAAGTCCGTAAATTCTGGCGAGTCAGAATTTACGGACACAGGTATTACAGGCATTCCCCGAAGACGCGCAGATAGGGGCGGGCCTCCTGGACGAACTGGATAATCTCATACATCAGGTCGGTCAGGGTCAGGTGGCCGGGTACGTGTCGCTTGCCCAGCACGATGATCTTCTGCTTCTCATCCACCACGAAACGGGCCTGTTGCAGCCCCGCTGTCGCGCGCAGCACGGTCTGGAGCCGGGCGCGTTTATGCGGCGATTCGATGGAATAGGGCATATAGCCCACTTCGGCCCAGATGTGGAAAACCGTCTCATCCCCCGATGGGGTGATGCTGACATTGAACAGCAACCCATCCAGGAAGAAATGGTGGTGGGAGACGTCGGTCGGCAACGTCACCGTGACGTCGCCGGCATCGTCCATCCCAACCGAACCCCGGCCAAGCGGCAGCCCGTTCTCGGCCTGCCGGGCCAGGCGGGCGACGGTTTCAAGCGCCTGCGACACAGCTTGTCTCCCTCGGACGACCCCATGGGGGAATGCAATCTCCGCATTTCGATATAGGGGAGGAAGGTTTCGGTCCAGTAAATTCACCGTTATCTCAATTTACCGATGGGAACAGGGCCATTGTTTATCCGGTTTCAAATCACTGGCCTTACGATAGGACGCCGCGCCATGATGGCGCCGGCCCCGTCTATTTTTCTGTGATTGCTGTTTCCCGATGCTGCCTTATCCCGATCTTTCCAGCCTGCCGGACGATGTGGCCCGGGCCGTCGTGCGGCTGGTCAGGCTGGTCAACCAGATGCGGTTGCGGCATCCGGACCTGGATCGGTTTGCCCTGTCGGTGGAAAATGAGACGGATCTGCGCGCGGCCGTGATTGTCTGCCGTCTTGTGGAACAGCAATGCCGCGACTTTGAGCTGATGCTCAGCCCCTGGGACGGGCGTCAGTTACTGGAGACGCTGGGCACGCAAGAGCGGGATGGGCGGGAGGAGACGATCCGTCGCCGCCCCTCCCCATCCCCAAAGCAGGGCGGGTGAGAGGCGGCGGTTTCTCCGCAGCTTATTCCTCGCCGGGATCCTGGGCGATATCGTCGGCCAGTTCGCCGGCCATCTCCGCAAAAAGATCAGCGTCGGCCTGCAGGCCGTTTGCTTCGCAGATGCGCATGAAGACGCGATAGGCGTGGAGGATGGCGACATCCAGTGCGGTCTCGTCGCCTTCTTCGCTATAGCGATCCTTGATGTCCTGCTCTTCCAGCGCACCAAGAATATCCATCTCGGCGGCCTTCAGGACGGCTTCCATCGCCTGCTTGTGAAGGGTGGACATGGCTTCTGTTCCTATAGACGGAAATGACGGTCAAGAAAACAACAAGGGCCGGACGGGCCGCACCCGTAAAGGTGCGGTGCCATGCCGGCCGCATGTTGCATGTCATACCAATTCCCGCCCGCACTGACCGCACACGCCTTGGCAGTGCTGCTAGGCGCATGCGTCACATGTCGTGGCGGACCGTAAACCCGCCTTAGTGGCGACGCGGCGGGCCGCCGGGGCGACGCGGTGCGCCGGTGGGGGCGGGGCCCTGCCGTTCATCCTTGTGACGATAGGTGATGCGGCCCTTGTTCAGGTCATACGGCGTCATTTCCACCGTCACCCGGTCACCGGCCAGGGTACGGATGCGGCTTTTACGCATACGGCCAGCGGTATAGGCAATGATCTCGTGCCCGTTTTCCAGGGTTACGCGAAAGCGCCCGTCGGGCAATGCTTCCTGCACAGTGCCATCAAACTCAATGAATTCTTCTTTGGCCATCGGCCTTCTCCTTGGGGCAGGGGCGGCTGCCCCGTTCCTGCCATGATGATAAAGATAAAACGAAAGCGGGCGCGGGGCCCATGCTGGCCCTGGCGCCCGCCTGTCCTGTTGGTCGGAACCGATGCCGTGGCCTCAGTTCTGAAGATTAAGGGCGACCAGTTTCCCCGTCCGGCGGTCCTTTTCCACGTCAAAGCGCAGCCATTGCCCCTCTTTCAGTGTCGGCATGCCGACCCGCTGAACAGTGGAGATATGGACAAACACGTCGGGGCTACCATCTTCCGGTGTAATGAAGCCGTAACCCTTGGCGCTATTGAACCATTTGACAGTGCCCGTGGGCATGAACGCGCTCCGTTATTCCCGCCATCGATCAAGTCAGCGACGGGAATAGCCGGCGGCGGGGAACTTTGCCGGCCCGAAATCGTCAATTCCAGAATCGCAACGGCAAGATGGCGCTTGACGGCCTGGAATGCAAGGCGAGTGAAGGCGCATCAGCCCTTCAGTTCGGGGAAGTCTTCTTCCCAGAACTCCCATTCCCCGCGTTCGGCCGGCATCGGCCGCGCCAGTTCGGCCCGGCGCAGCTCCACCCGCCGGATCTTGCCGGAGATGGTCTTCGGCAATTCCGCAAATTCGATTCGCCGGACGCGCTTGTAGGGCGGCAAGACCGCCCGCACGTGGCGGAAAATATCCAGCGCCAGGGCTTTGTCCGGCTGATGCCGCCCTGTCAGATGGATGAAGGCCTTGGGCACGGCCAGCCGCACGGGGTCGGGGCTGGGCACCACGGCGGCCTCGGCCACAGCTTCATGTTCGATCAGGGCACTTTCCAGTTCAAACGGGCTGATACGGTAGTCGCTGGCTTTGAACACATCATCGGCCCGCCCGACATAGGTCAGGTAGCCATCGGCATCGCGGCTGGCCACGTCGCCCGTGCGGTAATAGGCACCATCGGGTGCCTGCAGGGGCGCATCGGCCGCGGCGCGATATCCTGCCATCAGGCCGGCTGGCCGGTCGGGCGTCAGGCGCAGCGCCACTTCGCCTTCCTCCGCCTCGTGCCCATCGGCGTCCAGCAGCACGACCTCATAACCGGGAAGGGGGCGGCCCATGCTGCCTTCCTTCACCGGCTGGCCGGGGCTGTTGGCGATCAGGGCCGTGGTTTCTGTCTGGCCGAATCCATCGCGGATGGTCAGGCCCCAGGCATCACGTACCCGTTCAATCACTTCCGGGTTCAGCGGTTCGCCGGCTCCGACCAGTTCGCGCAGGCTGGTCCGGCGGCTGTGCAAATCTTCCTGGATCAGCATCCGCCAGACGGTGGGCGGGGCGCAGAGCGTGGTGACGCTATGCTGCTGAATGGCATCCAGCACCGGCCCCGCCTGGAAGCGGCTGAAATTATAGACAAAGACGCAGGCCCCGGCATTGAGCGGGGCAAAGATGTTGGACCAGGCATGTTTGGCCCAGCCGGGGCTGGAAATGTTCCAATGCTTGTCACCGGGCTTCAGGCCAATCCAGTACATCGTGGAAAGATGCCCGACCGGGTATGACCGGTGCGTATGCAGCACCAGCTTGGGCTTGGCTGTGGTGCCCGATGTGAAATAAAGCAGCATCGGCGAATCCGCCGGTGTTGGCCCGTCGGGTGTGAAGCTGGTTTCCGCCATGGCCGCGTCGGCCAGTGACAGCCATCCCTCTGGCGCTTCGCCCACCGCAATGCGGGTCAGATGATCCATGGCGGTGAATTTCCCGCACTGGTCCGCCGCCGCGATGATGAAACGGGCACCGCCTCGTGCGATGCGGTCGGCCAGATCCTCTCCTGCCAGCAGGGTGGTGGCGGGGATGGTGACGGCGCCCAGCTTGATGGCAGCCAGCATCACTTCCCATAAAGGGACGATATTGGGCAGCATCAGCAGCAGATGATCGCCCCGCTGCACGCCCTGGGCGCGCAGCCAGTTGGCTACCTGATTGGACCGCGCGGAAAGGGCGGAATAGGACAGGATTTCCGCCTGTCCATCCTCCTGCACAACATGCAGGGCCGGCGTCTGATTGCCCGCCGCCATCCGGTCGAAATAATCCAGCGCCCAGTTGAAATGGCTGAAGCGGGGCCATTGGAAGGCCAGCCGCGCAGCCCCGTAATCCTCACGCAGCGTCAACAGGGTGTCGCGGGCCTGGATGAAGGCGTCGGCGGCAGTGGACATGGTCGTTTCCTCCGTTGTTGCCGCTTGGGCTGCGGCTTATCGAAGGAGAGCATGGGTATGCGGGTGCCCGTCGCCAAGCGGGCCTTTGGTCGTGCCGCCTTTACAATCCGGCGAACAGATCGCCTGTCGCGGGACCAGGGGTCTGGCTTTCCGCCGGGTCGGGTGCATTGGGGTCGCCCGCCGCCGTCTGGCAGGACAGGTGGGGCAGGGCGATGGCCCGCATCCCCCCCAGCAGGGTGCGCTGCACGATCACGCCGCGCTGTTCCATATAGGAAAGCAGGCGCCGCGCCCGACCGGGCGACCGGCTGCCGCAGGCGCGCGCCACTTCCGCATCAGACGGGCAGGGGGCATTGGCCAGGGCCGCCCGCGCCAGCAGCAGGAACACGCCCTGCATATCCTCCGGCAGGCCAGAGGCGGCCTGTTCGGCCTGTGCCCATTCCGGCTGGTCGGTGCCGCCGGCTTCCACCCCGGCGCGGATCACGGACAGGCGCCGGCGGAAGGCCGGCATGTCCAACGCCTCGCCCCTCAGCCGGTGGATACGGCAGCGGACCAGAAAATCCTGATACAGCACGGCATCGGTGCGGAAGGCGGCTTCGGGATCGGCCAGCACCTCACGCAGCACTTCATCCAGCTTCTGCTCCATCTCCTCCGCCGACAGGGCGGGCGGCTCCGGGTTGGCGGCAGCGTTGGCAGCGATTTCCGCCTGGCGCTGGCCGGCCAGCCGCAGGGCGGCGTTGATGTCTGGGGCTGCCTGGGGCGGCGGCCGCTTGACCGCTTGCATCGGTGTCGGCGCGAAGAGCTCATCTGCCGTGGGCGTCAGGATCAGGTCGCGCGCATCGGCTTGGGGCTGGTCGGGCAGGGGCATTAATTTCGGGCTGCCACCGCGCCCGGCAGTTTCCACGGTCCCGATCCGCACCGGCAGCGGCCGGCGCGACAAGGCCGGCCCCAAAGCCACGAAATGACCACGCTGCAAATCGCGGAACATCTCCGCCTGCCGGCGTTCCATGCCCAGCAGGTCGGCAGCACGCGCCATGTCGATATCCAGGAAGGTGCGGCCCATCAGGAAATTGCTGGCCTCCGCCGCGACATTCTTGGCCAGTTTGGCCAGACGTTGCGTGGCGATGATGCCGGCAAGGCCCCGCTTGCGGCCTCGGCACATCAGATTGGTCATGGCGCCCAGGCTGATCTTGCGCGCTTCGTCCGACACTTCGCCAGCGGCGGCGGGGGCAAAAAGCTGCGCCTCGTCCACCACGACCAGCATCGGATACCAGTAGTCCCGCTCCGCATCGAACAGCCCACCCAGAAAGGCGGCGGCAAGGCGCATCTGCGCCTCGATATCGGCCCCCTCCAGGCTTAACACCACGGAAACGCGATGCTGGCGGACGCGGGATGCCACCCGCTGAAGCGAGGTTTCAGTATGGTCGGCCGCTTCCACCACCACATGGCCGTACTTGTCGGCCAGGGTAACGAAATCCCCTTCCGGGTCGATCACGCATTGCTGCACCCAGGGCGCGCTCTGTTCCAGCAGGCGGCGCAGCAAGTGGGATTTGCCGGAGCCGGAATTGCCCTGCACCAGCAGACGGGTGGCCAGCAATTCCTCCAGGTCGAGCAGTGCGGCGCGGTTTTCCGCCGTCAAACCCATGTCGATGCCGACCTGCATCCGCGCTGTACTCCCTGGCTTCGATCTTCCGAAGCGGCGTTCTATAGCGCATCGGCCCTGCTGGTCGATAGCGCGGAAAGGCGGCCCGGCCATGCCATTGGTCTGGTGCCCCTTGCAATCGGGCTCTGACGAAGGGGCGGTTGTGCCGCCTTTCCATCGCGCGTTGCGTGCCCTATACAGGGGCCGGTTCCGCCGCTTAACCATCCCGGTTTCCACACCCGATGAAACGTACTTATACCCGCAAGGAAGTCCAGGACCTGCTGGCCGCGCTGGAACGTCAGGCGCGCGATGCGATCCGTCTGGCCAAGCTGGCCGAGGAGGAAGCGGCAAAGGACAGTTTCCAGACCTATAACGAATTCCGAGCTAAGGTTGGGGAGTTCAGGGCGCTGTGCATCCTGATTGAAGGCCGGATGAAAGCGATCGACAGTTCGCGGATTGATGACCTGAAAGAGGAATATGCCCGGCTGGATACGCTGATGCTGGGCCTGCTGGTGCGGGCATCCATGCGATTCTTTTTCGTCTTGTCTGCCAAGACGATGCTGCCGATGGGCGCACGGGATATTTTCGTTGCCGAACTGCACAGCCTTTATGACGCGGCAGAGAAGCTGCGCCGCCCGGAATATCAGAACAGCATGGGCGAAAAGCTGAAGGGTGATCTGGAAACGGCGGAAATGATCCTGGAAGAGATCATCCACAAGGCGCCCCGCCTCCTGCAATTCGGCTGATCACCTCTCCGGGGTCCGGTCGCTTTGCGCGCGACCGGACCTGGGCCCAGCATGGTCAGTCGCCGGGATTTTGCACCGCCTGAACCGTGATCTGTTTGGTGCGGCTGTCGATCGTGTCGTAGGAGATGGTCTGGCCGGGCGACAGGCCCAGCAAGGCACAGCCCACCGGCGTCAGGATGGAGATGCCATCCGGCGGATTGGGCTGGCTTTCCTCCGGCATGAACAGGGTGCCGGCATGGACGCGCCCCGCCTCGTCAGTGAAGCTGACATGGGAGCCGAGTTGGACGAACTGTCCTTTGACGGTGCCATCCACGATATCGGCCCGCATCACCTCATTCTGGAGGAAAAGTGAGATGCGCGCATAGGAGCGATGGAGGCTGTCGAGAAGATTCTCAATCTTTTCCAGATCATTACGCAGAATCCTGATGGGCGGGTCGCCGATCTGTACCTTCCGGTTCATTTTTCAGTCCTTGATGTCGATTAAAACATCCGCAAAGCGCGGATGGTGCCAGTCAGCCCGCATTGTGGGGCTGGCGTCAATGACTATCGCTAAGGAGTGGCGCTAAGGCGTGGCGCTAAGGCGTGGCGCCAAGGGGTGGTACCGCAAGGGCTTACCCCTACCGGACCTATGGCCACCTGTGCGCGTCAGACGTTCCCCCTTCATCGCATTCGCGTGGACAACAAAGGGGAGCCCGTTGATGACAACCATCCTGCTGATCATCCTGATCTTGATCCTGATCGGTGCCCTGCCGGCCTGGCCGCATAGCCGCACCTGGGGATATGGCCCGTCCGGCGGCCTGGGTCTGGTCGTGATCATCCTTCTGATCCTGCTGCTGATGGGCCGGATCTGACGGGGTTCCAAGTCATTCTCCCGTGACAGCGTCGCCATGGCAGCGCTATCCCTATGGGGTCGCCGTCCTGACGGATGGCCCCATAGCGGAACTCAATCGCCCATGACCGTTACACATGGCCCCCTCGCCCAAGAGCAGGATCAGCATTTTCTATCACTGGCCGCTGATCTGTCGCGCCAGGGTATGGAAAATGGTTCTGGCGGCCCGTTTGGCTGCGTGATTGTCATGGATGGCAAGGTTGTGGGAAGGGGCTGGAATCAGGTCACATCCACCAACGATCCCACGGCCCATGCCGAAGTGGTGGCCATCCGCGATGCTTGTCGCACGCTGGGCCGCTTCGATCTCCGTGGCGCGACACTATATGCCAGTTGCGAACCGTGCCCGATGTGCCTTGCCTCCTCCCTCTGGGCGCGGGTCGACCGGATCGTTTTCGCCAATACACGCGACGAGGCGGCTTCCATCGGCTTTGATGACGCACTGCTGTACGAGCAGGTGGCGCTGCCAGCCGAAGCGCGTATCATCCCCTGTGAGCATCGGCCGAGCCAAGCGGCACTGGCCGTATTCGAGGCCTGGAAGATGAAGGCTGACCGGATACCCTATTGAGCAATAGCATCCGGATCAGGGGAGAGCGCGACCATCATGACGCCGACCAAGCTGGAGGTCCGCCCGACGGACCTGTTGGTTCTGATCGATATCCAGAATGATTTCTGTGCCGGCGGTGCGCTGGCCGTGCCGGATGCGGACAGTATTGTTCCCCTGGTTAACCGGCTGGCCCGGCATTTCCTGTTGGCCGGGGCCGGCATTGTTCAGGCCCAGGACTGGCACCCGCCGGGCCATTCTTCCTTCGCCAGCAGCCATCCCGGCCGCCAGCCTTTTGATACTATTTCCATGCCCTATGGACCGCAGACCCTGTGGCCGGATCATTGTATCCAGGGCACGCACGGGGCCGCCTTCCATCCGGGTCTTGACCTGCCCATGGTGCAGGCGGTGATCCGCAAGGGTTTCCGCCCGCAGATCGACAGCTATTCCGCCTTTTTCGAAAATGACCGCCGCACACCCACCGGTCTGGTCGGTTATTGCCGGGAACGGGGATTTCAGCGCCTGTTTTTCGCCGGACTGGCGCAGGATTACTGCGTCGCCTTTTCCGCTGAGGATGCGGTCCGCAATGGCTTTGAGTCGATCCTGATACAGGATGCCTGCCGGGCCATTGACCTGAACGGATCGCTTAATCAGGCGATGGCGCGGCTGGGGCAGGCAGGTGTGGGCTTCACTGTCGCCGGGTAAGGCGCGACCGGACGGTCACTTCCATCAAAGCGTCACTTCTCCTTTTTGCCGGTTGGTATTATCCCGCCTGGACAGGTTTCGTTGACCCGCGCCAGGAGGCCGGGGTGGAGGGTCGGGTGCTGTTCTCCGTGCTGATCCCGGTATTGAACGAGCAGGATAATATCCTGCCCTTGCTGGAGGAGCTTTACGCCACCCTGCGGGACGGTCCGCCGTTCGAGGTGCTGGTGATCGATGATGGATCTGATGATGCCACTGTTGAACGTGCCCGATCCGTTCTGGCGGTATATCCGGGCTTGCGCCTGATCCGTCATCCCGCGCGCTGTGGCAAAAGCGTTGCCTTGCGCACAGGGGCCACGGCCGCCACGGCCCCCTGGCTGGTGACCATAGATGGTGATCGGCAAAACGATCCCGCTGATATTCCCCGACTGCTTGCCCTGGCGCAGGCCCAGCCAGACCTTGCCATGGTGGCCGGCAACCGCAGGCGGCGGGATGATACGCTGGCCAAGCGCATCACCTCCCGTCTGGGGAATGGCATCCGCCGGGCTTTCCTGCGGGACGCCTGCCCGGATACGGCGTGCGGGTTGAAACTGATCCGCCGTGATCTGTTTCTGGACCTGCCCATTTTCGACAGTCTGCACCGGTTCCTGCCCGCCCTTGTCCAAGGGCGCGGCTGCAGTTATGCCAACCTGCCCATCAATGACCGGGCGCGGGGGGCGGGCCGGTCGAAATATACCAATCTCGGGCGAGCCGCTGTGGGGCTGTTCGACCTGCTGGGCGTGATGTGGCTGCTGCGCCGGACGACAGTGCCGGTGAAGGTGGTGGAGGAGGGGCGGCCATGATCTGGACCCATATTGAGGCCTGGTGGCACGCGGCGGTGGATGACAAGGGCTGGCTGGTCCTGTTTGGCCTGTCGGCGCAGATCATGTTCATGATGCGCTTTGTCGTGCAGTGGATCAGTTCCGAACGCGCCGGTCGCAGCGTCATGCCGGAAGCCTTCTGGTACTTTTCCCTGGGTGGTGGGCTGATGCTGATCATCTACGGCCTGTTGCGGCCGGATGTGGTGATCATCGCCGGGCAGATCCCCGCGATGGTGATCTATAGCCGCAACATCGTGCTGATCCGGCGGGAAAAAGCCATCGTCCGGGGGCGTGTGGCAGGGATGGCTGCGCAATGACCATGCCCAGCCGTTTGACCGTGTTGCGGCCGGTCCATTGGTGTTTGCTGGTGCTGGTATCGCTGGCCGCCTTCCTGCCCGGTTTTGCCACCATCCCCCCGTTTGATCGGGACGAATCCCGCTATGTCCAGGCCAGCCGGCAGATGCTGGAAACCGGCGATTATGTCGATATCCGCTTCCAGGACGAGGCGCGACACAAGAAGCCGGTCGGCATCTATTGGGCGCAGGTCACGGCGGTGAAGCTGCTGGCTGGCGGTGCCGATGATGCGCCGATCTGGATTTACCGGTTGCCGTCCCTGATCGGGGCCGTTCTCTCCGTGCTGCTGACGGGCTGGATCGGCGCCCGGCTGTTCGGCGCCACGGTGGGGCTGGCCGGTGCCTGCATGATGGCAACCACGGTCATTCTGGGGGTGGAAGCGCGCATGGCCAAGACCGATGCCGTGCAGCTTGCCACCATCCTGGGGGCGATGGGGGCGCTGGCCCATCTCTATCTGGACCGGGAAAAGCCCTTTGCCGCCCCGTTGGGGCTGGTGCTGCTGTTCTGGCTGTCACTGGGGCTGGGCATCCTGGTCAAGGGCCCCATCATCCTGATGGTGGTGGGCACGGCCTGTCTGGCGCTCTGGGCCATGGACCGTGATATGCGCTGGCTGCGCCGTCTGCGCCCGGCCATCGGGGTGCCGGTGATGCTGGCTGTGGTGCTGCCCTGGCTGGTGGCCATTGGTCTTGCAACCAAAGGCGCTTTCTTCACCTATGCCATCGGGCATGAATTTCTGGGCAAGGCGGCGGCAGGGCAGGAAAGCCATGGCGCGCCGCCCGGCTATTTCCTGGCCACCTTTTGGATCACCTTCTGGCCCTGGGGGCTGCTGGGCCTGTTGGCACTGCCCTGGGCATGGCGGCACCGGCATGTGGCGCCGGTGCGATTCTGCGCCGCCTGGATCATCCCGACCTGGATCATCCATGAAGCGGTGGTGACCAAGCTGCCGCATTACACATTGCCGGTCTTCCCGGCCCTGGCCCTGCTGGCGGCTGCTGCCGCCTTGGACCGGTACGAGCGGGCGGATGCCTTGCCATCGCGCTGGTGGCGCTGGGCGGGGCTGGCTGTTGCCGGGTTGATCGGGTTTGGCTTTGCCGCTGGGACCATCGCCTTTCCGCTTCAACTGGACGGGGGCATGCCGCTGGCGGCCATCCTGGCGGCGCTGGTCATTCTCATCACCGGGGCGGGGTTGATCTGGTATGAACGTCAGCGGGACGGTGACCATCTGCTCTTGACTGGCATGGTGGGCGCCGTGGCCACATATGCCCTGCTGTTCGGTCTGGCTCTGCCGGCCTTGACGCCGATGTGGCTCAGCCCGCAGGTGGTGGATGTGGTGGCCCGACATCGGCCCTGCGCCCAGACGGTGCTGTCGGCGGGTGGTTACAATGAACCCAGCATGGTGTTCCTGCTGGGTACCGCCACCAAACTGGGCGGGGGTGAACAGGTGGCTGCCGACCTGCTGGCCGACTCCACCTGCGGGCTGGGCCTCGTCACGGTGGGGCGGGAAGAGGATGCCTTCCTGGCCGCGATCGGGGCCGCAGGCGCAACACCGCGTCTGGTGGAGCGGTTGAGCGGCTTCAACTATTCCCGCGGCAAGAAGGTCGATCTGCATTTTTACACCCTGACACCGGGTGCGACCCTACCGACGGCAACTGACCCTTCATAAGAAATCTTCCGCCATCGGATGAATCCTCTTGACGAAGACCCAGGACGACCCCATTCTCCCTTTTGTTGTCAACCAACTGAAAGGAGGTGATCCTATGTCTCGTTCCCCTTTGCGGACCCGCCAGGATCTCTCCGTCGCCGGGATTATTGCCGGCTAACGGAACGGTCCGTCGGCGGGGTCCACCGCCAAAGCGGACGTCTACGGCTACCGTAGAAGGCAGGGTCGGCCCCCAAAAGGGACCGGCCCTGTTTCTTATCCGCAGGCCGGGCACTTTCAGCATGTTCCGTTTTCGGCGGGACGCTGCTATCAAGGCCCGAGCCATGATGGTGCGTAATCAAGAATACCGGGTGCCTTTCTCGATGAATCGCCAAGACCGCCGCCGCAAGATCGCCGATATCGCCAAGTCGGACGCTATCTGGACCGCCTTTCCCGCCGATATGCGCGCCGCGACGGAACTGCATCGGCAGGGCCGCCTGAAGGAAGCCGCTGACACCTACCGCAAGATCACCAAGGTCTATGCCGACCATCCGGACGTGCGCGTCGCCTGGTCCAACCTTGGCGCCACCCTGCAGGGGCTGGGCAAGCTGGACGATGCCATCCCCGCGCTGAAGAAGGCACGGGCGCTGAAGCCGGACCATCCGCCGCCGCACCACAACCTGGGCATGGCCCTGGCCCAGCAGGGCAAGCTGGAAGAAGCGGTGGAAAGCCTGACCCGCGCCGTGGAACTGGACCCCAAATTCACCAATGCCTGGATGGGTCTGGCCCTGGTGCGCGAACAGATGGGTGATCTGCCGCTGGCCGTGGAAGCCTATCGCGCTGCCGCCGCTGCGACGCCGCAGGCGGTGGAACCGCATTTCAGCATGGGTAATGTCCTGTTCCGCCAGGGTGCCTTTGCCGAGGCGCGCGATGCTTTTGCCCAGGCACTGGCCCTGCGCCCGTCCTTCCCGGAAGCTGTCTATGCGCTGGGCCGCACCCTGGAGGCGCTGGGCGATCTGGATGGCGCGGTTGAACAATATCTCTCCGCCATCACCCTGGCCCCGCAGGCCCAGGTGGCCCATGTGCAGTTCGCCCAGCTTGTACTGGTGATTGCTGAACAGGACCGCGAAAAGGCCGTTGCCCTGGCCGACCGGTGGAAGGCCGCCCATCCCGACCATCCCATCGTTCCGCAACTTTACGAGAAGCTGGGCGCCTGATACCCGCTGACGGGAACCTTCATCCTCTCCATGCCATTCTGATGGCATGGAGATCACCCGTCAGCGCGCCCTTCTTCACAATGATGCCGATTTCGCCCGCGCGTTGGCGCGGGCGGCGGCTGGGGCCATTATTTTTGCACTGCCATTGATGATGACGATGGAGATGTGGGAGCTGGGCTTCTACATCGACCGGTTTCGTCTGGCTCTGTTCCTGGCTTTGACAGTGCCGCTTCTGTTCGGCCTGTCCTATTTCTCCGGATTTGAAGAAACCTTCTCCTGGCAGGATGACCTGACAGACGCGCTGGCGGCATTTGCTGTTGGTTTCATCGTATCGGCCCTGATGCTGGGCCTGCTCGGGATCATCACGCCTGACCAGCCATTCACCCAGATCGTCGGCAAGATCGCGCTGCAATCGGTGCCTGCCAGTATCGGCGCCATGCTGGCGCGCAAGCAATTAGGCCAGGACGATAATCCGCGTCAGGAACAGCGGCAGCGTTCCTCTTATGCGGGTGAACTGTTTTTGATGATGGCAGGGGCGCTGTTTGTCGGCTTCAACGTGGCGCCGACGGAGGAAATGGTGCTGATCGCCTATAAGATGACCCCTTGGCACACGCTGGCCCTGGCCTGCCTGTCCGTGGCGATGCTGCATGTCTTCGTCTACCAGCTTGGGTTCCAGGGGCAGGAAAATGCCGGCAATCTCGGCTTCCGCAGCCTGTTCATGCAGTTCACCCTGGCCGGCTATGGCATCGCCCTGCTGATCGGCACCTATCTGCTCTGGACGTTTGAGCGTACGGTCGGCCTTTCGGCCATGGAAATGGTGACTGTCATCGTCGTGCTGGGCTTTCCCTGTACGCTGGGCGCCGCCACTGCGCGGCTGATTGTGTAGGGGGGCGCGGGCCATGGCGATCGCTGATCATCGGGACGATGAAGAAGGGCAGGATCAGGACCGCGAAAGCTCGGCTGCCTTGTCATGGCTTGCGCGGGCCATGTCCTTGCTGGGTCTATGCCTCTTCCTGGGGGCGGTCGGCGTGCTGGGATATGAAGGGCTGTTCCGGTCCGGTGGCGATCCGGTGATCAGGGCGCGTGTGGAAACTGTCGCCGCTATGGGCGGCCAATGGCATGCACGTATCACTGCCTTCAACACCGGCGGGACCACGGGGGCGCAGGTGACAGTGGAAGGCATTTTGATGCGTGACGGCCAGATGGTGGAGCGTTCCTACACGGTCTTTGACTATGTGCCGGCAGGATCGGAACAGGATGGTGGTCTGTTTTTCACCCGCGACCCCGGCCAGTATGAATTGCGTTTGCGCGTGCTGGGATATGCAGAGCCCTGATGAATAAAACCTGAAATCCCTGAAGGGGCGGCCTTTTCGTTATTGAATAAATCCATTAATTATCGGCACCCGTATCCCGTTTTTTGGGAAAACCATCTGTGCCCCATGAAGCCAATCTGATTGCGACCCTGTCGGTGGCGTTCGTTCTCGCCTTTGCCGGGGGCATGCTGGCCGACCGTCTGCGATTGCCGCCATTGGTTGGCTATCTTATGGCAGGGGTGCTGGTTGGTCCTTTCACGCCTGGCTTTGTTGCGGATGGTGAACTGGCCACCGAACTGGCGGAAATGGGCGTCATCCTGCTGATGTTCGGGGTCGGCCTCCATTTTTCGGCCTCCGACATGATGGCGGTGAAGGGGGTGGCAATCCCGGGCGCCATTGTCCAGATCCTCGCGGCGACAGGCCTTGGTGTGGGGTTGGCAAGCCTTTGGGACTGGGGCCTGGGGGCAGGGCTGGTCCTGGGGCTCAGCCTGTCTGTTGCCAGTACCGTGGTGCTGTTGAAGGCGCTGGAGGAGCGCAATCTCCTCAACACATCCAATGGCCGTATCGCTGTCGGATGGCTGATTGTGGAAGATCTTGCCATGGTGGTTGCCCTGGTTCTGCTGCCGGCGGCGGCGGAATTGTTGGGCGGGCACCCGCTCGCCGGTGCTGATGGGCATGGCGGTGGTGGCAGCGACGGGTCGGTTCTGCTGACACTTGCGCTTACTCTGGGCAAGGTGGCGATCTTTGCCACTTTGGCCTTGGCCCTGGGCCCCCGTGTGGTGCCCTGGCTGCTGGCCCAGGTTGCCCGCACAGGCTCGCGGGAGCTGTTCACCCTTGCCGTTCTGGCTGTGGCATTGGGCATCGCCTATGGCTCAGCCAAACTGTTCGGAGTGTCTTTTGCCCTGGGCGCTTTCTTTGCCGGCGTTGTGTTGAGCGAATCGCGTTTCAGCCATAAGGCAGCGGCGGATTCGATGCCGTTGCAGGATGCCTTCTCCGTCATTTTCTTTGTATCGGTCGGCATGCTGTTCGACCCTTCGATCCTGGTGCGGGAGCCGGTTGCCGTTGCGGCGGTGCTGCTGACCATTATCGTCGGCAAGTCGATTTTCGCTTTCGGCATCGTCAGGATGCTGGGTTACCCAACCTCCACCGGCCTGATGGTTTCCGCCAGTCTGGCGCAGATCGGGGAATTCTCCTTCATCCTGGTCGGGCTCGGCATGGCCTTGGGTTTGCTGCCGCCGGAAGGGCGCGATCTGGTGCTGGCCGGGGCCCTTCTCTCCATCACACTCAACCCGCTGAGCTTCTACATTGTGGGGCGGATCGAAAAGGGGATGAAAGCGCGTGCCCCTGCCGGGGATGTGCAGGGGCTGCCAAAATTCCTTGCCCTGGAGCAGGAGATTGAGCGGGCACGCCAGCGGATGGAGGAAAAGGAACGCACCCACAGCCTGCAGGTCCAGGGACTGGAGCAGACCTTCCCTGTACTGTCACGCCTGGATCGGGAGGAGCTGGAGCGGCTGCTCTTGATGTTCCGTCCACGCACGGCGGCACCGGGTGAGAAGGTTATCCGCCGGGGGGATCGGGCGGATGGCATGTATTTCATCTCGTCCGGGAGCGTCAGCGTCCAGGCTGCCGGCCACACGATCAAGCTGGAGCGGGGCACCTTCTTCGGGGAGATGGCGCTGCTGAGCGGCCGGCGCCGCAGTGCCGACGTCACCGCCCTGGATTATTGTGAATTCCTGATGCTGGACCGGCGTGATTTCCACCAGTTCATGGCCCGTCATCCGGGCTTGCGTGCCGCTGTGATGGAACTGGCGAACCAGCGTCGCAAGATGAACAGCGGCACCACCACGGCCATTGCTACAAACTGATGTCCACGCCGGGCCCATCCCCCTGTTGTTATCAATAGGGGGATGGGTGTGGCAGAGGGATAACCTGCTAGTCCAGGACACGGACTTTCACATAGGCGCCGGGTGCCGGCTCGATGGGCTTCAGCTTGCCGTCACCGGGGGTGCGGGCCGGCACCTTGCCACCGCCATGGCGCTGCACCCATTTGGCATATTCCGGCCACCAGCTTCCTTCCACCTGCTTGGCGCCGGCCAGCCACTGATCGGGGTCTTTGGGCAGCTTCGTATTCAGGAAATGGCCGTATTTGTTGGCCGAGGGCGGGTTGACCACACCGGCAATATGGCCGGAGGAGGCCAGCACGAACTTGACCGGCCCGCCATAAAGCTGGGTGGCGGCATAGGTGGATTTCCACGGGGTGATATGGTCTTCCCGCGTGGACAGCATGAAGGTTGGCACCTTGATCTGGCCGAGATCAATGGGCACGCCCTTCAATGTCAGGCCACCCGGCTGCACCAGCAGGTTCCGCTGATACATGTTGCGCAGATAGAAGCTGTGCATGGCCGCCGGCATGCGGGTGGAATCGGAATTCCAGTACAGCAGGTCGAAGGGGAAGGGGTCTTTGCCCAGCAGGTAATTATTGACGACAAAGGACCAGATCAGGTCGTTGGCGCGCAGCATGTTGAAGGTGGTCGCCATGGACTGGCCATTCAGATAGCCCTGGCTGTTCATCTTCTCTTCCAGGGCCGCCAACTGCTCCTCGTCGATAAAGACGGAAAGCTCACCCGGCTCGGTGAAGTCTGTCAGCGTCACCAGATACAGGATGCTCTTGATCCGGTCGTCACCCTTGACCGCCATATAGGCCAGGGTGGAGGCCATCAGCGTACCGCCGATGCAATAGCCGATGGCGTTGATCTCCTTCTCGCCGGTCGCCTGCTCAATGGCATCCAGGGCGGCGAGGGGGCCGGCATCCATGTAATCTTCCCAGGTCTTGGTGGCCAGCGCCTCGTCCGGGTTAACCCAGGAAACGATGAAGACCGTATGGCCCTGATCCGTCAGCCACTTCACCAGGCTGTTAGCGGGGCGCAGGTCCAGGATGTAGAATTTGTTGATCCAGGGCGGCACGATCAGCAGTGGCCGCTTGAACTGCTGCTCCGTCGTCGGGTTGTACTGGATGAGCTGCATCAGCTCATTCTGGTAGATGACCTGACCGGGGGTAACGGCGATATTCTCCCCGACCTTGAATTTGTCGTAATCGGTCATTGAAATGGCGAGCTGGCCCTTGCCCCGCTCCAGGTCGCCCAGCAGATGCTCCAGCCCCTTGACCAGATTTTCGCCACCCGATTCCAGCGTCGCGCGCAGCACCTGCGGGTTGGTCATGACGAAGTTGGACGGCGCCATCGCATCCACGAACTGGCGGGTATAGAAATCGACCTTCTTGGCCGTCTTCTCGTCCAGCCCCTGCACTTCATGCACGGTGGATTGCAGCCAGCGGGCCGTCAGCAGGTAGGATTGCTTGATATAGTCGAACAGCGTGTTCTCATCCCACGCGCTGTCCTTGAAGCGTTTGTCTTCCTTCGCCGGGGTCACCAGCGGGGTCGTGACCTGCCCCATCATGCGCTGGGTCGTGTGCTGCCACAGGGCCATGTAGTCCTGCCACAGCGACCATTGCGCCTGCATCAGCTTGGCCGGATCGGCCATCATGCGGGCCGTCATTTCCATGAAGGCGGCGCCGATATGCATCGCATCCTGCGCGCCTGTGCCCGACATATCCTGTCGCTGCAAAAATTCCGTCACCAGCCGCTGGCTCTGCTCCGCGATGGTCGCCATATGGCGCGACATCTCCACCGGATCGGGAATTTTGATTTCAGGCGTTTGCGGATCAGGCATTCTGACATTTCCTCTGACGGATGCGTTGGAACGGCGCGCCAAGCAGGCCCCGGTTATCTTGATTATTCCGCCGGGATCGGGAGGATGCGGCGGTTGTTGCCGCAAGACACTTTTTCATACACGATCCGGCCATGATTTTCACCGACACATCATCACGCCGCCGCAAGGTGGTCCCCCTGGTTGCCCTGCTGGCCTTGGCTGGCCTTGGCGGCTGCGCCAGAATACCGCTGCCTGACATCGTGTTTGATGATGGGCCGGCGCCCGCTGTCGCATCTGATCTGGGGGATACCGACCCGGTTCGCGCCCTGACCGGCGCCCGACCGATTCGCCGCGCCGATCCCCGTATGCCGGGGGAGGCGAACCTCGCCAGTGTGCCGCCCCGGCCGGAATCCTTCTCGTCCCCTATTGAGCGGCAGGCCCTGCTGGACCGGTTGCAGGTGGATCGGGACGAAGGGACGACCACGGGGGAAGGGTTGCGTGCGCAGGGTACTGCCCCGCAGGCGCCAACCGTGGATATCCCCACCTTGCCGGAAGCCCCGCCGCCGCTGCCCGATGCGCTGCCCCGCCCGCCGGATGCCAGCCCCTAATCCGGGACAAGCCTGGGGGGAGGGTGAGAACATCGTTCATGCCGCCATCCCTTTCGTTCATGGCAGCAAGGCGATGGATTTCTGTAAAATCATGTCGCGATTGGGGAAGCCGGTGCGCTACATATTTCGCCCCTACTTTCTCAAACCCGGTGCCCAGGTCCCATGAGCGACGCTGAATTCCACCGCATCAAGCGGCTTCCGCCCTATGTCTTCGCAGAAGTGAATGCGATGAAGGCGCGAGCTAGGGCCGCCGCGGAGGATATTATCGATCTGGGGATGGGCAATCCCGACCAGCCGACGCCGCCGCATATCGTGGCGAAGCTGGTGGAAGCGGTGCAGAACCCCAAGACGCACCGCTATAGCCAGAGCCGTGGCATCCCCGGCCTGCGCAAGGCAATCTCCGCCTATTACAAGCGCCGTTTCGATGTCGATATCGACCCCGAAACCGAAGCGATTGTCACCATCGGCTCCAAGGAAGGTCTGGCCAATCTGGCCCAGGCCATCACCAGCCCTGGTGACGTGATCCTGGTGCCCAATCCCAGCTACCCGATCCATCCGTTCGGCTTCATGCTGGCCGGCGCCGCCTTGCGCCATATCCCGGTTTCTGCCGGTCTGGATGATTTCGTCCCCGCGCTGGAGCGGGCGATCAAGCATTCCGTGCCCAAGCCGACGGCCCTGATCGTCAGCTTCCCGGCCAACCCGACCGGGCAGACCGTGACGCTGGATTTCTACCGGCCGATTGTGGATCTGTGCCTGAAGCACGGCATCTATATCCTGTCCGATATCGCCTATGCCGAGATCTATTTCGACGGCAACCCGCCGCCGTCGGTTCTCCAGATCCCGGAAGCCCGCGACATCACGGTGGAATTCAACAGCCTGTCCAAGACCTACAACATGCCGGGCTGGCGCGTGGGCTTTGGTGTCGGCTCCAAAAAGCTGGTCGGCGCGCTGGCCAAGTTCAAATCCTATGTCGATTACGGCGCCTTTACCCCCATCCAGGTGGCGGCCACCGCCGCGCTGAACGGGCCGCAGGATTGTGTGCTGGAAATTCGCGAGTTGTATCGCCAGCGCCGCGATGTGTTGGTCAAGGGTCTGCACCAGGCCGGCTGGATGGTTCCCAGCCCCAATGCGTCGATGTTCGTCTGGGCTGAAATCCCCGAGCCGTTCAAGCATCTGGGCAGCCTGGAATTCGCCAAGGTGCTGATGCAGGAGGCCAAGGTTGCCGTCAGCCCCGGTATCGGTTTCGGCGAGTATGGCGATACCCATGTGCGGTTTGGCCTGGTGGAAAATACGCAGCGCATCCGGCAGGCCACTAACAATATCAAGATATTCCTGGACAAGGTCCGCAAGGCCAATGCGCCGATCGCCGTCAGCACTGTTTCCGTGGATTAAGGATGACCGCCATGAAAGATGCCAAACCTCTTCGCATCGGGATTGCCGGGCTGGGCACGGTTGGCGGCGGCGTGCTGAAGCTGCTGTCCAGCCATGGTGAATTATTGGCCAAGCGCTGCGGCCGCGCGGTACAGGTCACGGCGGTTTCCGCCCGTGACCGCACCCGCGACCGGGGTGTCGATCTGTCTTCCGTCCGCTGGTACGACAATGCCGCCGATCTGGCGGTGGATGATAATGTCGATGTGGTGGTGGAACTGATCGGCGGGTCCGACGGGATCGCCAAACATACGGTGGAGGCGGCTCTGGCCGCTGGCAAGCATGTGGTTACCGCCAATAAGGCGCTGCTGGCCCATCATGGCTCAGCCCTGGCCGATGCGGCGGAAACAGCCGGGCTGACCCTGGCGTTCGAGGCGGCGGTAGCTGGTGGCATCCCCGCCATCAAGGGCCTGCGGGAAGGTCTGGCCGGCAATGATATCCGTGAAATTCACGGTATCCTGAACGGTACCTGCAATTACATCCTGACGGAGATGCGGACCACGGGCCGCGACTTCGCTGATGTGCTGGCCGATGCCCAGCGGCTGGGTTATGCCGAGGCCGACCCCTCCTTCGATGTGGACGGGGTTGACGCTGCGCATAAGCTGGCCGTGCTGACGGCGGTGGCTTTCGGCACCCATGTCGATTTCAAATCAGTGCATGTCGAAGGCATCCGCCATGTCTCCGCCGTTGATATCGACTATGCGCAGGAACTGGGTTACCGGATTCGCCTGCTGGGCATCGCCCGGCGGACGGAGACGGGGATCGAACAGCGTGTCCATCCCTGCATGGTGCCGATCAACAGCCCCATCGGTGCTACCGATGGCGTGTTCAACGCCGTGGTGGCGGATGGCGACTTCGTGGACAAGGTTGTGCTGGTTGGCCGGGGCGCCGGTGCCGGCCCCACAGCGTCCGCCGTGGTGGCCGATTTGATCGATATTGCCCGTGGCCATTCCACGCCGACCTTTGGTCTGCCGGCTGCCGATCTGGCACCGCTGGTGCCATCGCCGATCAGCGGTCGTCAGGGTCGCTATTATGTGCGTCTGATGGTAGTGGACCGGCCGGGCGTGATCGCCGATATTGCCGCCACCCTGCGCGACCATGATGTTTCCATGGAGGCATTCCTGCAGCGCGGGCGTGCGCCGGGCGAGGCGGTTCCCGTCGTCTTGACCACGCACGATACGGATGAAGCGGCCATGCAGCAGGCCCTGGACCAGATCATGGCGCTGGACGCCGTGCTGGAACCGCCGCGCATGATCCGCATTGAGGATTTCTGAACGGTGCCGGCACCGGACACCGGCACTGCCATCCCTTGGAGGAAAGCATAAGATGAGCAATTCCAACCCGAAGGGCGACATCTCGCTGGTGATGGATCGCAACCTGGCGCTGGAAGTGGTCCGCGTCACGGAAGCGGCCGCCCTCAGCGCGTCGTTGCTGATGGGGCGCGGCGACGAGAAGGCGGCCGACCAGGCTGCCGTGGACGCCATGCGCAAGGCGCTGAACGCCCTGTCGATCGACGGCACCGTCGTGATCGGTGAGGGTGAGCGCGACGAGGCGCCGATGCTCTATATCGGCGAGAAGGTCGGCACCGGCAACGGTCCCAAGATCGACATCGCGCTGGACCCGCTGGAAGGCACCACCATCTGCGCCAAGGGCGGCCCCAACGCCCTGGCCGTGATCGCGATGGCGGAGGCCGGCGGCTTCCTGAACGCGCCTGACGTCTATATGGACAAGATCGCCGTCGGCGGCGGCCTGCCGGAAGGCGTGGTCGATCTGGACGAGACGGTTGAGAACAACCTGAAGAACCTGGCCAAGGCCAAGGGTGCTGACGTCTCGGAACTGGTGGTCTGCATTCTGGACCGTCCGCGCCATTCCGACCTGATCGCCAAGGTCCGTGAGGCCGGTGCGCGCATCATGCTGATCGGTGACGGCGACGTGTCGGGCGTGATCGCCACCGCCCAGCCCGCGGCCGGCATCGACCTGTATATGGGCTCCGGCGGTGCGCCGGAAGGCGTGCTGGCTGCCGCCGCCCTGCGCTGCATCGGTGGTCAGTTCCAGGGCCGCCTGATTTTCCGCAACGACGCCGAGCGGGAACGTGCCAAGCGCTGGGGCGTGACGGATCTGGACAAGAAGTATGGCCTGCATGATCTGGCCAAGGGCGACGTGATGTTCTGCGCCACCGGCGTGACCACGGGCCCGATGCTGGGCGGCGTCCGCCGCTTCGCCGGCGGCGCCATCACCCATTCCGTGGTGATGCGCTCCAAGTCCGGCACGGTGCGCTATGTCGAGGCGCACCATAATTTCCGGACCAAGACCAGCATGATCCCGGAAGCCAAGAAGTAAGATCGCTGAAGGGGCGGCCCTTGCGGGCCGACCTTTCCCGGTTGTCCAACGGCCTTTGATCGTAGACCGATCAAAGGCCGTTGGTGTTTTTGCGCCTTTGCGTTCAGGGCCTCTTGGTCAGGGCAGGGGATTGGCGCTATCAACGGGGGATGTGAAGCGTGGCGCATCGGCGCCTTGCCGTACCGTTGATGAAAAGTGACAGTGATCCATGCTTGAACCGGCTTTCCTGGGCGTCGAATCCTCCATCTGCGGCCGTCGCTGGCGCATCCGGGGGGGCGATGACTGTATGGCCCTGGCATTGGCCCAGTCCTATGGATTGCCGGAACTGGTGGGGCGGCTTCTGGCTGCGCGTGGTGTCGGGCTGGAGGAGGCGGAACATTTCCTGTCGCCCACCCTGCGCGCCTTCATGCCGGACCCGTCCAGCCTGAAACATATGGATATCGCTGCCGACCGGATCGCCCGTGCCATTCGGGATGGGGAGAAGGTTGCGGTCTTTGGCGATTATGACGTGGATGGCGCGACATCCACCGCCCTGCTGTTTCGCTTTTTCCAGGCCCTGGACCGGCCATTGCGCGTCTATATCCCCGACCGAATCCAGGAAGGCTATGGCCCGAACCTGCCCGCCCTGCTGCGGCTGAAGGAAGAAGGCATCCAACTGGTGGTGACGGTCGATTGCGGTGTCACCAGCTTTGATCCGCTGCATGGGGCGGTGGCGGCTGGTCTGGAAGTGATTGTCGTCGATCATCATAAGGCGGAGCCGCGCCTGCCCGACGTCACCGCCGTGGTCAATCCCAACCGGCTGGATGAGCCGGCGGGCGGCCCGCTTTCCACCCTGGCGGCGGTGGGGGTGACCTTCCTGCTGATCGTGGCCATCAACCGCGCCCTGCGCGACAGCGGCTTTTATGCCCAGACCGGCATCGCCCCGCCGGACCTGATGGGCTGGCTGGATATCGTGGCCCTGGGTACGGTCTGCGATGTGGTGCCCCTGGTCGGGCTGAACCGGGCCTTTGTGGCCCAGGGGCTGCGGGTCATGGGGCGGCGCGGCAATGCCGGGATCAGCGCCCTGGCCGATGTGGCCGGGGTGAAGGAGGCTATGGACGCCTACCATTCCGGCTATATTATCGGCCCGCGCGTCAATGCCGGGGGCCGGGTGGGGCGCGCCGATCTGGGCAGCCGTATCCTCTGTACGGAGGATGCGGCGGAGGCAACCCAGCTTGCCCGTGAACTGCATGAGTTCAATGCTGAGCGTCGCACCATCGAAGCGGTGGTGCTGGAAGAGGCGATGGCCCAGGTGGAGGCGACCGATGGATCACCTGAGCTGGTGCTGGCGGTCGGGGAAGGGTGGCATCCCGGCGTGATCGGCATCGTCGCGTCCCGCTTGAAGGAGAAGTTCAACCGTCCCGCCTGCGTGGTGGCGCTGGATGGCGGCTTTGGCAAGGCGTCGGGCCGGTCGGTGCGCGGGGTCGATCTGGGGGCGGCCATCATTGCAGCCCGGCAGGCAGGATTGCTGGTCGCCGGCGGCGGCCATGCTATGGCGGCGGGCTTCACCGTGGCGCGGGAACTGGTGGAGGATTTGCGCGCCTTCCTGCGGGAACGGATTGCCAAACAGTTGGACGATCTGGGGCCGCTGGTGCCCAGCCTGTCCCTGGATGGCGCCCTGTCCGTGCGCGCTGCCAATCCGGAATTGATGCGCCATCTGGAACGGCTGGCCCCCTATGGCACTGGCAATGCGGAACCCCGTTTCGCTGTCACCGATGCCCGCGTCGTGAAGGCGGATGTGGTGGGGGCAAACCATGTGCGCTGTATCCTGACGGGAAATGATGGCAGCCGGCTGAAAGCCATCGCCTTTCGTGCCATGGATAGCGATATGGGACCGGCCCTGCTGCAAACGGGCGGCAGGCCCATGCACTTGGCCGGCACGCTGCGCCCTGACCGGTGGAACGGGAATGACGGTGTCCAGCTTCTGATCGACGATGCGGCGCCTGCCGGGTTCAACGGCTGAGGGGGTTGCGAACGTGTTGTTTCGGAAACAACATGAAAACTTCATCAACGATTAATCGGACCTTCCTTCGAATTTAATCGTTTATCATGCCTATATTCGATCAAATCGATACAGACAGGTTCTGCAACTCCGGTTATATTAACAGTAGGTAAATCCCTGAGTTCAGGCCTTTTGGAAGGGCGGTGCTGCCATGAATGCGCGGTCAGCGGGTACGCCGCTGGACAGCACTGGAAGCGACAAGGCGGAAACCGGCGCATCCGCTGCGCCCGGCACCTCTCCTGCTGTGCAGAAACTCCAAAACCATTTCAACAGTTTGGATGAAGGCGCTTTGCTGCGGGTGGCCAGGGCGCTGGAAATGGCCCGTGCGGCGGAACAGCGGGACCCTGCGGACGAGCAGATTCTGGACAGCATGCGCCCACGTTTGCGGGAATTGCGGCCGGAACGGATATTGACCTTTCAGCGTGCGGTTTGCCGCGCGGTGGAAACCTTCCTTTATGATGGGGAAGCCGCCGCCGACAAACGTAACGGCGCTTTGCCGCGCCTTATTTTGACGCCGTGGTGGCGGGTTTTGAACGCTTCGCCGCACCGTGCCCGCCTGACCCTGCTGGAAGGGGAATATGGCTCCGCTCTTCAGGAGCAGCGCTGGGCAGACCTGGACGATATTGCCAGTCGGGGGGCAGTCGCGGCAGGAGAGGTCACGCTGACGATTCTGGCCGACGCGGAACGGTCCTGTGGCCGACGGGGGGAGTTGGCGGCGATCCTGGGTGGTGACCGCGCGCTGGCCGATATGCGGGAGATCGGGTTGCTGCTGCGCTTGCACCCGCACCTCTCTCCCGCTTTTGATCGGGTGCGGCGCACTGCCGGTATCATTGCCGGAGAACGGATTACTGAATTCACGCCCCCCATCGTGATCGCGGCCCGTACCGCCTATCTGAACTTGCATGATATTGGCAGCGAACTGGTTGAGTATTTCTTCCTGGGCTTGATGGCCATGCTGGCCCAGCCCTTCCACGCCCTGCGTCTGGTGCGGGTCTTGTCGAATGACATGTCCCATGCAGCAGGATCCAGTTCGGCCCGGCTGATTCCAGCCCGCCTTTTCTCTGATCTCACCCGTACTTTGGGTGAGATCGCGCGGGCCGCCGGTGGCGTCCAGGGGGCGGAACGGCGCGTCTGGCTGATGACATCGGCCCGCCTGGTCTCTGATGCGGCATTGATGATCAAAGGCCTGGCGGAGGAAATCCAGATTGAACCCAATCCCGAATGGCAAAAACTGCTGATGGAGGCGCGGGCGCGCGTTCTGTCTGCCGTGGATGGTTTCCTCCACGCGGCCATGCAGGATTGCCTGCTGGTTCTACCGGTCCGGGAGATGCGCGACCGCAGGGGTAGCGATGTCCGGCTGGAACCGGACATGACCCACGCTCCGACGGAGGAGGAGGTGGGGACCGCCAGCGCCGCTGCCCTGTTGTTCAGCGCCGTGAAGAAATTGATGGAGCAGGAAGGGCAGGATCGGCATTTGCGGTCCAAGGAAGCGGACCTGGAACAGCGGCTGGAGATTGGCTTGAAATTCCGGGTCGAGTTCTTGCGGGCCCGGCCGAAACACCCCGTTGCCTTGGCGCAGTTGGCCGGGGTGTATCGCGTGTTGCGCGGCCTGCCGCCGCTGAACATCATCCGGGATCTGGAATACCGGGTGGAGCGGGTGCTGGAGCGCCACCGATCCTAATCAATCGTTCCGAAGGGGCCGTGTGTGAAAAGGTCACGAATAGGCGTTATGCAAATATATGAAAAAAAACGCTTGATCTGACCGGTCGGGACGGCTAATTAACCGCCCACCGACGACGTCCCCATCGTCTAGAGGCCTAGGACACCAGCCTTTCACGTTGGTAACACGGGTTCGAATCCCGTTGGGGACGCCACCCTCTCTTGAATGACTTCATTCAGAGCGGGTTTAACCAAGACGGTTACTTCATCGTCATTTGGTGAACGGAAAAAAGCCCCGTGCCTTTGGCCGGGGCTTTTTCGTTTGGAAAATTGCCACTTTGACCGACAAGGATTGAACCATGCGTGCGATGGATGGACAGCGCAGCGACAACCGGCCCTTGAAGCGCAATGACGCGGAAAAGCGCAAAGCTCTGCTGCAGCTTGAAGCCGCCCTGGCCGCCCTGGGTCCGAAGCCGACGCCGGGCCTTCGGGATACGATGGAGAAGCGTATCCGTGAGTTGAAGGCGGAAATCGCCGATGGCGGGACCAAGCCGACGCGTTGATCGCGTAATAGGGTCTGGCAATGAGAGGGGGCACCAGCGGCTGGCGGGTGCCCTTTTTCTTTGCCCAGAATAGACCCAGCACATTTGGGGCTTGCGGTAGGCGGGGGGAGCCGCCATTTTCGATCCAGATCAGTGTGGAAGTGCAGATGCGTATCGGGATGCCATTCTGGGGATTGCTGCGGGCAGGTGCGGTTGCACTGCTGCTGCTGTTCCTTGGCGTCGGTACGGCTGCCGCCCATGATGGACCGGCGGCTGAACATACGCTGGTCACGGCCAGCCAGGGTGATCCCACCCAGCCTTTGTTTACGTCGGCCCAGGATGCCTCTGTCTGCCAGGATGGCAGCATGGCTCTGGCGGAGCTGCGCAATGCGCCGCATCATCCGCCGGGTATGATGTGCCTGTGCGGGGATGATTGTCTCTGCGCTGGTAATTGCGGCTGCGTCAAGGTGTGCGCTGCCCATTTGCTGACGGCGCTGCCGGCGGCATTGGACGGGCTGCCGCCGCTTCCTGTCATTGACGGGGAAACTTTACGCATCGCCAGCGATGCCATGGCAGGCCGTACACCGGCCCCCTTGCCGCGACCACCCCTTTCCGTCTGACGCGGAACCGCCCGTCGGTTCCATCGGTATCCGCCCCGGGACGCCTTGTGTGCTGTCCCGTGACGCCCCTTCCGTCGACGGAAAACATGTCCCATGTCTTACTTGTCTGCTGCCGCGCGGCCGGGCCTTGCCCTTGCCGGGCTGGCGCTTGCCGCCACCCTGGCACTTACATCCCCCAGCCTTGCCGGCCCCGGTCATGACCATGGCGCGCCAGCCGCCGCAACGCCGGCTCCCGCCCATCCCAGCCTGGAAGCCACAGGGGGGGATGTTGAACTGGTGGCGACCCTGCGTGATGGCACCCTGGTCGTTTATGTTGATCGCCTGCTGAACAATGTGCCGGTAACGGATGCGGCGGTTACCCTGTCCGTGGGCGGCGGGAACCCCCAGCCGATGCAGGCGGCATCGGATGGCACCTACACGATCGAAGCCCCTTGGGCGACGGCGGGGGAACATGCCCTGACCTTCACCGTCACCGGCGATACAGTCGCCGATCTGCTGATCGGCACGCTGGATGTGCATGATGAAGCAGAAGCAGGCCCGACCGAAGATGGCCACGGGCATGTGTCGGATATCGCCCTGCCGCTGGCGGCCTTGCTGGTCGGGCTGGCCGGTGGCTGGCTGCTCGCGCGGCGTCGGCCCGGTGGCCCAGCCGTTATAGCGCTGGCGCTGGCCCTGTGCTTGCCGCTGATCCCGCAGGGAGGCGCGCGCGCCCATGAAGGGCATGATGAGGCGCCGGCCCCGGCGTCCGGTGATGCGCCGCGCCGTCTGCCCGATGGCAGCCTGTTTGTGCCCAAGCCGACACAGCGCCTGCTTCAGGTCCGGACCATGATGCTGGAGGTGGGGGCTGTATCGCCGACCCACACCCTGCCGGGTCGTGTCATCGCCGATCCCAACCGCAGCGGCCGGGTCCAGGCGCCGCAAAGTGGCCGGATCATGCCGCCTGAGGACGGCTTCCCCCGCCTGGGCGACAAGGTGGCCGCGGGGCAGGTGCTGGGCTATGTGGAACTGAGCCTTCAGGCCACAGACCGGGGCAGCGTGGCAGAACAACTGGCCGGGCTTGAGAAGGAAATCAGCCTGGCCCGCCAGGACGTGGCCCGGCTGGAACAGCTTGTCGGCGCCGTCACCCAGAAAAGCATCGACGATGCCCGGACGACACTTGCTGGTCTGCAGCGCCAGCGGACTGCGCTGGAGCGGGCCCTGGTTTCCCGCATCCCCCTGACGGCGCCTGTGGATGGGATTGTTGCCGCCAGCAATGCCGTGGCCGGGTTGATGGTGGAGGATCGCGATGTGACGATCCTGTTCGAGATTGTCGATCCCCAGTCCCTGATGGTGGAAGCCCTGGCTTTTGAGGGCGGATTCGCGTCGGGCCCCCTTCAACCGGCGATGATCCGGGTGGAGGGGCAAGATGTGACGCTGGCACCGGTTGGCCGGGGTCCGGCCCGGCAGGGCGGGGCCATCCCGCTTCTGTTCCGGCCGGAAGGTGCCTTGCCGGTGGTCGCGGGCGATATCGTTACCGTCGCGGTTCCCATGGCGGTGGGGCGGGAAGGGCTTCTTGTCCCGCGTGAGGCGGTGGTGCGGGGTAGCGACGGGCTGCCCACCCTGTTCGTGCATCAGGCGCCACAGCAGTTCATTCCCCATGCGGTGCGTGTTGCGCCGGCAGGTCCCACCCATGTCCAGATCCTGGATGGGGTGGGGGCGGGGGAACGGGTCGTCGTCCAGGGCGCCGAACTGTTGAACCAGATCCGCTGAGGGGGGACGCCGATGTTTACCCATATTGTCGGCATCAGCCTCCGTAACCGGATGTTCGTGCTGGTTGCCGCCTTTCTGCTCTGTGCTTATGGCTTCATCACCCTGGGGCGTATCCCGGTTGATGTGTTCCCCGACCTGAACCGCCCGACCATCACCTTGATGTCGGAAGCCCCCGGCATGGCGCCGGAAGAGGTGGAGCGGCTGGTCACATTCCCCATCGAAACAGCGATGAACGGCATGCCGGGCGTGGAGCGGGTGCGCTCCACCTCCTCGGCAGGCCTGTCCGTCATCACGGTGGAATTTGCCTGGAACACCGATATTTATCGCAACCGGCAGCAGGTGGCAGAACGGCTGGGATTGTTGACCGGGCAGTTGCCACCCGATGTGCAGCCGCAGATGGGGCCAATCTCCTCCCTGATGGGGGAGATCATGGTGGTGGCGCTCACCCCGAAAGAGGGGGCAGCGCTGGCCCCCATGGCTTTGCGCGGTGTGGCGGACTGGACCCTGCGCCCCCGCCTGCTGGCCGTGCCCGGCGTATCGCAGGTGATCCCCATGGGGGGGGAGGTACGGCAGGTGCGGGTGGCGCCCGATCCGGGCCGCATGGCGCTGCTGGGCGTCACGCTGACCGATATTCAGACCGCGTTGCAATCCTTTGGCGGCAATGTCGGCGGCGGCTTCGTCGATCAGCGCGGATCGGAACTGATGGTGCGCGGCATTGGCCGCACGGCCGATCTTTCCGTGCTGCGCGACCTGCCGGTGGCGTGGCAACAGGGCCGGCCCATCATCCTGTCCCAGGTGGCGGATGTGGATCATGCCGCCCGCCCCCGTCGGGGTGATGCCGGGCTGGATGGCGGCCCGGCGGTCCTGGTGGGCGTGCAGAAGCAGCCTGATGCGGACACGGTGACGGTGACCCACGCCGTGGAAGCGGCGTTACAGGAAATTGCCGCCGGTTTCCCTGCCGATGTTGCGGCCCCCGTCATCATGTTCCGTCAGGCTGATTTCATCCAGTCCAGCGTCGACAATGTAAAACAGGTGCTGCTGGAGGCGGGGATCGTCGTCACCATCATCCTGTTCATGTTTCTGGGCAATATGCGCACCACCTTCATCAGCCTGACGGCAATTCCGCTGTCGCTGCTGGTGGCGGTGCTGGTGTTCAAGGCCCTGGGCATGACCATCAACACCATGACGCTTGGCGGGCTGGCCATTGCCATCGGCGAACTGGTGGATGATGCGGTGGTGGATGTGGAGAATATTTTCCGCCGCCTGCGGGAAAATGCCGCCAAAGCCAACCCGGTGCCCACCCTGTCCGTGGTCTTGTCGGCCAGTGCGGAGGTGCGGTCGGGCATCGTCTATGCCACGGCGATCATCGTGCTGGTCTTCGTGCCGCTTTTCGCCCTGTCGGGGATCGAGGGGCGACTGTTTGCACCGCTGGGCGTAGCTTATATCGTCTCCATCCTGGCCAGTCTGGTGACGGCGCTGACCGTCACGCCGGTGCTGGCCTATTACCTGCTTCCCCGCATGAAACTGCATGAGGAGAAGGATGGCTGGCTGGTTCGGCGCCTGAAGGCCGGCAATGCCCGGCTTCTGGGTTGGGCCTTTGATCATCGGTCGCTGTTGTTCGGTGCCATTGTGGCGGCAGTGGTGGCGGCTTTCGCTGCCGTGCCCTTTCTGCCCCGCGCCTTTCTGCCGGAGTTTAATGAAGGCACCCTGACCATTGCCCTGACGCTGAACCCCGGCATGTCGCTGGATGAAAGCGCGCGGGTGGGCCGCATGGCAGAGGAATTGCTGGCCGATGTGCCGGAAGTGGTGATGGTCAGCCGCCGCACCGGGCGCGCGGAACTGGATGAACATGCCATGGGGGTGAATGTCAGCGAGGTGGATGCCAGGCTGCGCCCGTCGGATCGCAGCAAATCCGAAATCCTGGCTGATGTGCGCCAGCGGCTGGCCGTGCTGCCGGTGTCGGTCAATATCGGCCAGCCCATTTCCCACCGGCTGGACCATATGCTGTCCGGCGTGCGGGCCCAGATTGCGGTCAAGCTCTATGGCGAGGATATGGGGGCTTTGCGCGCCCTGGCCGGCGGCCTGCGCGACCGGTTGGCCAGTGTGCCGGGGCTGGTTGACCTGCAGATCGAACGGCAGGTGTTGATCCCGCAATTGCGGGTGGAGGTGGATGCAGCGCAAGCATCGGCCCATGGCGTGACCCCGGCTGCCGTGCTGGCAGCCGTCAGCACCCTGTCCAACGGCCAGACGGTCACGGAGATCGTGGAAGGCGACCGGCGGACCGATCTGGTGCTGCGGCTGGCGGAGCCCGGGCGTCAGCCGGACCAGTTGGCCGCCCTGCTGATCGACACACCTTCCGGCCCCGTGCCGCTGTCCCGTCTGGCGATGGTGACGGAGGGTGATGGCCCGAACGAGGTGCTGCGCGAGGATGGCAGGCGGCGCATCGCCGTGCTGGGCAATGGCGATGGCAGCCGCGACATGGCCGCCATCGTGGCGGACATCCGCGCCATCCTTGAAGATCAGCCGATGCCGGCAGGCACCCATGCCAGCCTGGAAGGCACCTTCCAGGCGCAGGAAGAGGCGGCCCGCACCATGGCCGGCCTGTCCACCATCTCCTTCGCGCTGATTTTCCTGGTGCTGTATGGGCGGTACAGGTCGGCGGTGCCGGTGCTGATCATCATGGGCACCGTGCCCCTGGCACTGGTCGGCTCCGTCGCTGCGCTCTGGATTGCGGGGCAGCCTTTATCGGTCGCCAGCATGGTGGGCTTCATCACCCTGGCCGGCATCAGCACCCGCAACGGCATCCTGAAAGTCAGCCATTACATCAATCTCTGCCTGCATGAAGGGGAACGGTTCGACCGGGCGATGATCCTGCGCGGCAGCCAGGAACGGCTGGTGCCGGTGTTGATGACGGCCCTGTCGGCTGGTTTGGCCCTGGTGCCGCTGCTGATCGGCGCGGAAACGCCGGGCAAGGAAATCCTGCACCCGGTGGCGGTCACCATCTTTGGCGGGCTGGTCAGCGCCACCCTGCTGGACACGGTGCTGACCCCCGTTCTGTTCCACCGTTTTGGACGGGCTTCCGTAGAGCGGCTCGCCGCCTTGCGGGACAGCAGCCCCGCACCCGCCGGGCAGCCGGCCGACCTTTTCTGACCATTCCCAAACCTGTTTCCTGAAGGAGAAAGAACATGATCGCAATGATGCGCAAGATGGCGGCGCTGGCCGCCCTGGCAACGCTGACCCTGGCACCGGCGGCCTGGGGACATGGTGACGAGAAGGGGCCGAAAGGGGGCCTGCTGGCCGATGCCGGCCCCTATCACCAGGAACTGGTGGTGACAGAGACGGGGCTGACCATCCATCTCTACACCCCCGACAATCAGCCGGTGGCGGTGGAAGGTGCGACCGGCAGCGCCACGGTATTGATCGGCGGCGCGCCCCGGCAGGTAGCTTTGAAACCGGTTGGCGCCAACAGCCTGGGCGCCAATCTGGACCTGCCGCATGGGGCGGAGGGCAAGGTTGTGACGGTGCTGACCCTGCCGGGCAAGGCACCCGTCCAGGCCCGCTATGACCTGACCCATGGCGATCATGACGGCCATGGCCATGAGGGGCATGATCACTGATCTATGACCGTCGCCCGCTGCCCCGGACAATGGCCGGGGCAGCGGGCCGGCGGGGTTACTTCCGGTTGCCCATCACAATATCGCCCAAGGGGCCCAGCACGCTGCCTTCCCCCTTGCTTTGTCCCGGCACCGTGGCGGCCAGCATGCGGCCTGCCAGACGGGAGAAGGGCAGGCTTTGGATCCAGACCCGGCCGGGGCCGCGCAGCGTGGCAAAGAACAGCCCTTCGCCACCGAACAGAACGGACTTCACGCCCCCGACCTGCACAAGGTTGAAATCCACATCGGGCGTGAAGGCGGCGATACAGCCGGTATCAACATGCAGCACCTCACCCGGTGCCAGTTGGCGTTCAACCACCGTGCCGCCGACATGGGCGAAGACCCAGCCATCACCTTCCAGCCGCTGCATGATAAAACCTTCCCCGCCGAACAGCCCGGTCAGGATGCGGCGCTGGAAATGGATGCCGATGGAGACACCCTTGGCAGCCGCCAGGAAACTATCCTTCTGACAGATCAGGGCGCCGCCAATATCGGACAGTTTCAGCGGGATGATGGTACCCGGATAGGGCGCGGAAAAGGCGACACGCGCCTTGCCCGATCCCTGATGGGTGAAGATGGTGGTGAACAGGCTTTCCCCGGTAATGACGCGCTTGCCGGCGCCGATCAGCTTATCCAGAAAGCCGCCACCCCCGGCTTCCGATCCATCGCCGAAGATGGTGGTCATCTCCACGCTCTGGTCCTTGTAGACCATGCCCCCGGCTTCGGCGATGGCGCTTTCGCCGGGGTCCAGTTCCACTTCCACGAACTGCATTTCATGGCCGTAGATCTTGAAGTCGATCTCGTCGGTGCGGCCGCGCTTGATGCCCATGCTGGGCGGTGGCGGGGTGTTGGGGCGCCCGCCCCAGGGGCTGGGCTGGCCCGACAGTTCGGCAACGGCCCGCACCGGCAGCCATTCCGCCATCCCCTGGCGCCAGCAGAAAGCATTGGGATGTTTGCGCACGAAATCCAGCGCCGCCTGTCCGTCCAGCGGACCTGCCTGCTGGTCGCCATCATGGAAAAACCATTGCGTCATCACATTCCCCCATTCGTCCCATTCATGCGCAAAGCAGAAATTGGCTCAGCCTGCCGCATCCAGGCGGCTTTCAATTTCCCGTGCCGCTTCCGGGTCCAGACCCAGGCGGGCGGCCAGCATGGAAAGCCAAGCCCGTTCCGCCGCCATATCCGGGTCGATCGCCAGATAGGAGGCGCCATAAACCTCCGCCGCTGTGACGGGATCTTTCACCCGCGCGATCAGGGCGTCCAGGTCCACCGGCTCCCGCATCAGCCGGTCCAGATGCGCCCAATCCTGGGCATCGGCACCGCTATCCATCAGATAACGTTCCAGCGTGGCCCGCTCCTCCGCATCCAGCACACCATCGGCGCGCGCGGCGGCCACCATGGCGGTCAGGATCAGGTCAGGATCGGGCAGCGGGGTGGCGGGGCTGCCATTGCTGCCATCAACGCTGAAGGGTGGGGGCGTGGCTGGCCGCTGAAAGGGCGGTGGCGTGGGCGACCCAGCGTTGCCTGTACCGCCGGCGCCGGACCAGGGGGAAGGTGTGCCGGCCTGCTGTTGCCGCTGCCGATAATGTTCATAAGCAGCGATACCGATTCCCGCCAGCAGCGACAAGCCACCCTTGGACAGGGCGGCCCGCCCGGCCAGACCACCAAGCCCGCCCTTATGCTTTTTCTTTTTCCCGATTCCATGCTTGCCCAGTACATGGCCGGACAGTCCGGACTGCATCAAGGTGCCCAGCAGCTTTTCCAGATTCATCGCGCATCATCCTTGGCGATTGAAGGGAGGGGCCCTGTCCGCGCCGACAAGGGGGTCCCTGACTGCTAAGATGGGGAGGGGAAATGGCGCTGTCGCCCCCGCCATTCCGGATAGGCGGTAAAGAAAAAGCCCGGCGGTTGGTACCGGCCGGGCTTCTTTCCGATCAATCCTCGTCCGAGGCGGGCGGGGTGTAAAGCGGTTCATCGCTTTCATAATCGGGAACGGGGTTCTCGACCGATTCTTCACCCGGCGGGCGGCCACGGCGGGCGCGTTCCAGCGCGCCGTCCAGCTCACGCTGGCTGCACAGGCCCAGCAGAACCGGGTTGCGCGCCTTGATATTGGCAGCGTTCCAATGGGTTTTGTCGCGCACGGCGGCGATGGTCGGCTTGGTGGTGCCGATCAGCTTGCAAAGCTGGGCATCCGACAATTCCGGATGGGCCTTCAGCAGGTAGGCGATGGCGTCCGGCTTGTCGCCACGCTTGGTCACCGGCGTATAGCGCGGGCCCTTGGAGCGGGCGACCGGCTGGGGCAGGTCCTGTTGGCGCAGGCGCAGCTTGGCGTCGGGGTTGCCTTCCGCGCGGACGATCTCTTCGGCGGTCAGTTCGCCACCGGCGACCGGATCGCGACCAACCATGCCCACCGCAACCTCGCCATCCGCGATGGCCTGCACTTCCAGCTCATGCATGCCGCAGAATTCGGCGATCTGCTCGAAGCTGAGACCGGTATTCTCAACCAGCCAAACGGCAGTGGCCTTGGGCATCAGGGGCAGTGCCATGCTTCCTCCTAAAACGCGACGCCGGATGCGGACCGGCCATCGTCACGGGACCAACAACGCAAAAACGCAAAAGCCGCCCGTCGCGCGCGGGAGGGGCCCCGCGCAGCCAATCGGACGGACAAACAGACTGCGCTTCAGCTATAGCGTCAGAGCGGGCGACAAGCCACGGGATTTTTTCATCCCGCCCGATCAATTCCATCGGGATGTCTGTCAGAGTGTCAGCACGATCTTGCCGATATGGCCGGACGACTCCATCAGCCGGTGGGCCGATGCTGCCTGTTCCAGCGGGAAGGTCGCATGGATCACCGGTCGCACCTTGCCCACCGCGATCAACGGCCAGACATGCTGCTGGATGGCCTGGGCCAGTGCCCCTTTCTGGGCCACCGACCGGGCACGCAGGGTGGAGCCGGTCAGGGTCAGGCGCTTCAGCATGATGGGCGTGAGATTGATCTCCGCCTTCGGTCCGCGCAGGAACGCGATGGTGACGTGCCGCCCATCCGGTGCCAGACAGTCGATATTGCGCGGCAGGTAATCTCCGCCCACCATGTCCAGCACGACATTGACGCCGCGCTTGCCCGTCACCTCCTTGATGACGGCGACAAAATCCTCATTCCGGTAATCGATGCCGCGATCAGCCCCAAGTGCTTCACAGGCCTTGGCCTTTTCCGGCCCGCCAGCGGTGGCGTAAACGATGCTGCCCAAAGCCTTCGCCAACTGGATGGCGATGGAGCCGATGCCCGATGTGCCGCCATGCACCAGCAGGCTTTCACCCGGCAGCAGGCCGCCCCGCTCAAACACATTGGTCCAGACGGTGAAGACGGTCTCCGGCAGGGAGGCTGCCTGCACCATATCCAGCCCTTCCGGCAGGGGCAGGCATTGCGGTGCAGGAGCAGTGGCATAGTCGGCATAACCGCCGCCGGCCAGCAGGGCGCAGACAGCATCGCCGACCCGCCAGCCGGTGACATCCGGCCCCAAAGCCGCGATGGTGCCCGCCACTTCCAGCCCCGGCAGGTCGGATGCACCCGGTGGCGGCGGGTAGCCGCCCTGGCGCTGGAAAACGTCCGGCCGGTTCACGCCAGCGGCCTCGACACGGATCAGCACCTCACCCGGACCAGGGACGGGCAGGGGCCGTGTTGCCGCGACCAGCACGTCCGGGCCGCCGGGTTCCGTGATCTCCACCACGCGCATGGTTTGGGGCAAATCCATTTCCATCCTCTCCTTCGGGCGATTGCGCCGGTCTTCCGCTTAACGCAAAATACCGGTCGCTCATGTGCGCATGCGCATAGAACACCCTGGAACAGCATCCGGGAAGGGGGAGAGGACATGGCATTCGATCTGGATGAGTTGCTACCCAGCAAACCGGTGAAAAAGCCGGTCGATCTCGACAGCCTGTCGGTGGGCGATCTGCAGGATTATATCGTGACACTGGAAGCGGAAATCGCGCGGGCGCGGGCCATGATCCAGGAAAAGCAGGATGTCCACGCTGCGGCGCAGGCGTTTTTCAAGCGGTGACGGTCGTCAGGCGCGCGTACGGAAGGCTTCCAGCACGAAAACCCGGATGGCGCTTGAGAGGTTGCCCGTCCGCTCAGCATCAATCCGTTCCACCAGGGCGTTGACGGCGATGTCCTCCTTCGCCGCCAGTTCTTTCAAGGCCGCCCAGAACGGTTCCTCCAATGTCACGCTGGTCGGATGGCCGGCGATCAATAAGGACCGTTTCTTGACCTCGCTCATGCGGTGCGCCCTCAGGTCAGGTGCGGGCGTTCCAGGTAATCCTGGGCCTGCATTTCCATCATGCGGCTGACGGTACGCTGAAACTCGAAAGCATGCGTGCCTTCGGCATAGATGCGTTCTGGTGCCGTCTCAGCCGCAATGATCGTGTTCACCTTATGCTCATACAGCGCATCAATCAGGGTCATGAAGCGCTTGGCCTCATTGCGCTGCGCCTCCGACAATCTCGGTACCCTGTCGATCAGCACCGTGTGGAAATGGGTGGCGATGGCCAGATAATCACCCGCCCCCAGCGGGCGGGCGCATAATTCATCAAAGGTGAACCAGGCCACACCACGGGCGGCGCGCGGCACCTCCACCTTGCGGCCCTGTACGGTCAGTTCCACCGCTTCCGGCGGGGCCCTGTCGGTCACGTCATCGAAGGTGCGCTGCATGGCAGCGGCACTGGCTGGTCCCAACGGGTAATGATAGACCTTGGCGCCCATCAGCCGGGCCAGGCGGTAATCCCGCTCCGATGCCAGATGCAGCACATCCAGCTTTTCCTTCAGCAAAGCGATGAAGGGCAGGAAAAGCTGGCGGTTCAAGCCGTCCTTATAAAGATCGTCCGGCGCCCAGTTGCTGGTTGCCACCATCACGATGCCCAGATCGAACAGGGCCGTGAACAACCGGCCCAGGATCATGGCATTGGTCACGTCGGTGACGTGGAATTCATCAAAGCACAGCAGCCAGCCTTCGGCTGCGATCTGTTTGGCCAGTTCCACCACCTCATCCCCGCCTTTGCGGGCGACGGGGCCGTCCCGGCGGATGGCGTGCAGCCTTTCATGCACCGACAGCATGAAGGCGTGGAAATGGACCCGGACCTTTTCCTTCACCGGTACGGTTTCATAGAACAGGTCCATCAGCATGGATTTGCCGCGCCCGACATCCCCATAGATGAACAGGCCCTGCGGCGCCGGGTCGGGCCTGCGTGTCAGGCCGAAACGGGCGCGCCAGCCGCTCTGCCCGGTGGAGGGCTTATAGTCGCGCAGGGCGCAATAGAGGCTTTGCAGCTTTTCCGCCGCCAGTTCCTGCGCCGGATCGGCCTTCAGGGTGCCGGTGCCACGGCGGGCGCGATAGACGGAAAGGGGGCCTTCGGTCATGACAAGTCCGAAACTCTGTGCCGTGCGGGTGCGTCCCAGGTTCCTATCCGTCCTGCCGCATCGCGGCAAGCCCCGCCACCGGGATGCAGCGTTGCCAGCCTGGATAGCGCCGCATTTTATGATATGTTTAGTTAATCTTTATTGAAGTGAGGGCGGATGCGGCTTTTATCCGGGATTCTCACATCATGGCTGTTGATGGCGTCGCTGGTTTTCGCGAGCGGCATTGCTTTAGCAGCGGATAATCACTGCGCCCTGCGGTTCGCCTGGGTCGATCTGCCGCCCTATCAATTTCCCGGTCCCGATGGGGCGATCAAAGGTATCGATCATGATCTGGTGATGGAAGCTGCGCGTCGGGCTGGCTGTATGGTGACCTGGATATCTGCGCCGCGTCCGCGTGCCTTGATGATGGTGCAGGAAGGGCAGGTGGACGCCATCGCCGGTGTGGCCCATACGCCTGAGCGGGAGAAAATTGGTATTTACTCTCATTTCATGCGCCAGGGCCGGAATGTGCTTGTGCTGCGGCGTGAAGATGCGGGGCGCTATTTTTTCAGCGATCTGGCGGGGCTGGCCGCCAGCCCTTTCCGGTTGGGTGTCGTCTCAGGCTCTCTTTACAGCAGCGAGTATGAACGTTTGCTGCGCAGTGGCGATCTGGCCGATAATCTCGTTATTGTGAATGGCGGCGAAAGCGCCACCGCCATGTTGCTGCGGGGGCGTATTGATGGCTTCCTGGACGGGTATCGCGTGGCGGCAGAACGGCTGGAGCGTATGGGCGTGCGCGATCAGGTGGTGTTCCATCCTATGAAGATCACCAGTAAGGAGGCCTTCATCCTGTTCAGCCGGGCTGCCGGTATTGATCCTGCAATTATTGACCGCTTCAATCTGGCGCTGGCGGCGATGCAGGAGGATGGGACCACGGTGCGGATTCTGGATCTGGGCGGCAGTTAGCCGAACTCCCGCTTGAAAGCTTGCCGGGGATAAGGGATCGTGATGCCATGATGCCGCAGCCCTCCGCCTGTTTTTGCCCGCCATGACGGACACCGGCCCCGATCCCGAGACCTATGAACAGGCCAAGCGGCTTATGATCAGCCCTGATCCGGCTGTGCGGTTGCAGTTGGCCCAGCGGTCCGATCTGGCGCCGGAGCTGCTTTACTACATGGCCGATGATGGCGACCCGGTTGTGCGCCGGGCCGTGGCGCATAATGGGGCGACCCCGTTGCAGGCGGCGTCCAGGCTGGCGCGTGATGCGGATGCGGATGTGCGGGTGCTGCTGGCGCGCAAGCTGGCCCGCGCCCTGCCGCACCTGACAGCGGATGAACAGGCGGCCCTGCGGGATATTGCCCATAATGCCCTGTCCATGCTGGCGATTGATCAGGTGGTGCGCGTGCGTGCGGCATTGGCGGGTGCGTTGCGGGATGTCGCGGTGGCGCCCCCCGGCCTGATTGCCTCGCTGGCGCGGGATGTTGCGCGGGAAGTGGCGGAGCCGATCCTGCGCACATGCGTGACGCTGCCGGATGAGGAACTGATTGCCATCATCAAGGCCCAGCCCGTGCCCTGGGTGCTGGAAGCCATCGCCCGGCGGGAACGGGTGAGCATGCCGGTGGCGGATGCTGTGGTGGAACAGCGCGACCGGTTGGCGACGGCGACCCTGCTGGCCAATCCGGGTGCCCGCCTGTCCGATCAGGCGCTGGCCGGGCTGGTTGCCACCAGCCTGATGCCGGGGGCACAAGGGCGTTCACTGCTGCCGCCGTCGCTTGTCTCCAAAATGGCGAGTATTGTCGAGGAGAGCATCCGGGGCGAAATGTCCGCCCATGGCTTTGACCGCGAGGATAGACGGGACGTCGTCGCCGTGACCCAGCGCCGGCTGGAATGGGCGCGCGACTATGTAAAGCAGGAACCCGCAGACCAGAAGGCAGCCCGGCTGAAGGCAGAAGGCCGGCTGGATGAGGCTGTGATCTGGGATGCGCTGTCCTGGGGCGACAAATCTTTTGTGCGCGAGGCGCTGGCCCTGAAGGCCGACCTGTCGCCCGATCTGGTCCAGCGCATCATCGACACACAAAGCGCCAGGGCCATCACGGCCCTGGCCTGGCGTGCGGGGCTTTCCATGCGCTGTGCCCGCCTGTTGCAGCTTAAATCCGGGCTGCCGCCGACCAAGCTGCTGAATGCCCGCCACGGCACGGATTATCCTATGAGCGAGGCGGAACTGCGCTGGCAGTTGGAGCTTTTTGGCGTGGAATGAGTGCGCCTGCCTTTACGGCAGGACACGGGTCACGCATAGGCACGTTCAGACATGGCTACCTGTGGCAGGTTCAGCATATCCAGCACCACACCTTCCCGGGCAGCGAAGGCACCGGCAAAGCCGTTGCGTGCGTCGCGTTCGATGGCGGCCATCATCTGGTCGTCATGGTCGGGGTCGTGGTGGAACAGGCAAAGCCGCTTGGCATCCGCCTCCCGCACCAGCTTCACACCCTCATTCCAGGTGGAATGGCCCCAGCCCTGGCGGGTGGCATATTCGGCTTCGGTGTAGGTGGCATCATAGACCACCACATCCGCGCCTTCGATCAGCTTCAGGATGTTCTGGTCCAACTGGCCGGGCACATGTTCGGTGTCGGTGATGTAGCAGAAGGCCTTGCCACCATATTCGATACGATAGCCGACGGCGCCGCCAGGATGGTTCAATTCACCTGTCTTCACGACAAGGCCGGGGGCCATGTCCAACTGGTCGCCGACATGCAGGTTATGGAAGCCCAGTTCGGCCCGCATTGTTTTCAGCGGGACGGGGAACAGCGGCTTCTCCATGCAACTGGTGAAGACATCCCCGATACATTCACAGCCGGTCAGGTCGCGGGCGACCACTTCCATCTGGAAATCGGGGCAATAGCCGGCCTCGAAGAAGGGGAAGCCGTTAATATGGTCCCAATGGGCGTGGCTGAGCAGCAGGGTGGCCTGTTTGATCCGGTCGCGCATCAGGCGCTTGCCCAGGGCGCGCAGACCGGTGCCCGCGTCCAGGATCAATGTTCTGCCCCCAACGCTCACTTCCAGGCAGCTTGTATTGCCGCCATAAGTAAGGTGCGAAGCATAAGCGCAAGGGAATGTGCCGCGCACACCCCAGAATTTGACCGTGAACTCCATATCCGCCCCTTGGGGCTGGATACTGCATTGCTGCCGCATCCCGCCGCCGATGACCCCAGCCTTGTGTCGGATACATTCCGATACTCGCTGGAAAGGTTCCAGAAAAATAAGGTCACGGATGCCGATCTCATGTGACGGGGGACACAGGATTATGCCGCAAAAGGTCATAGCGGCCCTGTTGATGCCCCCCTACCCAGCATGAATCTGATTTTACAGTGGGCTTGCAAAACAACCAGGAAGGGCGTATCAGCCAGATTACTTTCCTTGGAGGCTGGACATGCATTGTATCGCAATCCGCCCCGGTCACGGGGCGATCTGACCGCCACCGCCCTTCCGCGGTCCCGGTCTTACTTGTGACGGTTTTTTTTGACGCCCAAGCTGCGTCCAGACCGTCGCCCTGATAAGCCCAGACGTCGAAGCCAAGGAAACATGGGCAATCAAATTATTTCAACACGCGGGCCGAAGGTCCGCGTGATCGCGTCCTCATCCACCTGGATTGAGGGCGAAGCCTTGCGCCAACTGGATGCCACGGCGGCTCTGCCGGGCATGCGGCTGGCAGTGGGCATGCCAGACCTGCATCCCGGCAAAGGGTCTCCCGTCGGGGCCGCTTTCCTCTCCGAGGGGGTGATCTATCCAACCCTGGTCGGTTCCGACATCGGGTGCGGCATGGCGTTGTGGCAGACGGATATGCCGGTGCGCAAGGCCCGGCCGGACCGTCTGGCGGAACGTATGGAAGGGCTGGATCAGCCCTGGAATGGTGACCCGGAGGCTTGGTTGGCGGCGCGCGATCTGGCACCGACCGGCCACGAACTGGGGTTGGGTACACCCGGCCATGGAAACCATTTCGTGGAATTGCAGCAGGTTCATCAGCTGCATGACCCGGAAGGGTTCCAGGCCCTGGGGCTGGAAGAAGACCGGCTGTGCGTGCTGGCCCATTCTGGTTCCCGCGGGTTGGGGGAGGCTATTCTGCGGGCCCATGCCGACATGCACGGCGCCCAGGGGCTGGCTATCGGCAGTGTGGATGCCGATGCTTATCTGATGGCCCATGGCGATGCCGTGCGTTGGGCGGTCGCCAACCGGGATCTCTGTGCCCATCGCGCCCTCGCGGCCATTGGGGCGGACGGGCGCCGCGTGCTGGATATCTGCCATAACAGCGTCACTGCCGCCGTGATGGATGGCTGTGACTGCTGGCTGCACCGCAAGGGGGCGGCCCCGGCCGATCAGGGGCCGGTGGCAATCCCCGGCAGCCGGGGTGATCTCAGCTTCCTGGTGCAACCCGTGGCGGAGAAGCGGGAGGCCCTGCAATCCCTGGCCCATGGTGCGGGCCGCAAGTTGGCCCGGCATGAAGCTAAGGGCAAGCTGAAGGGCCTTTACCGGCGGGAGGATCTGGAACGCAATCCTTATGGCGGCCGTGTCGTCTGCGGCAATGACCTGCTGCTGTGGGAGGAAGCGCCGGAGGCCTATAAGCCGGTGGCGGGTGTGGTGGGCGATCTGGCGGCAGCCGGGTTGCTGACCGTCATCGCCACCTTCCGGCCCGTGGTGACCTTCAAGGCATCCCATGGCGCGCGGGCTGAAAAAGGTGGTGCTGACTGGAAGCGGCAGCGCAGTGCCGCCCGCAAGGCCAAGCAAGGGAGGGCTGGGCGATGACCTGGCTTCTGTTCAGCGCCGGGCGTGGTCCCGGCGAATGCCAGTTGGCTGTTACCGGTTTGGTGGCGGCCCTGATGGAAGAGGCGGCAAAAAGCGGGATCAAGGCCGCCCTGGTGGAGAGTGAGCCGGGGCCGTATGGCCCGCTTTCCGCCCTGGTGGGGCTTGATGGGGAGGGGGCCGGCACCCTTGCCCGATCTTGGGAGGGATCCGTGTTGTGGATCTGCCCCAGCCCTTTGCGCCCGGGATGGGGGCGGAAAAACTGGTTTGTCGGTGTGTCCCTGCTGGCTCCACCGCCGCCATCCTCCGCTGTGCGGGAGAGTGACCTGCGGGTGGAAACGATGCGCTCATCTGGTGCCGGCGGTCAGCATGTCAACAAAACCGAATCGGCTGTGCGCATCACGCATCTGCCGACCGGCGCTGTTGCCGTGGCGCGGGAGGAGCGCAGCCAGCACCGCAACCGCGCCCTGGCCATGGCGCGCCTGCATGCGGCCCTGGCGGATCAGGTTCAGCAAGCCAGCCGGCAGGCCGACCGCGACCGCTGGAATCGCCATGACAGTCTGGAACGGGGCAATCCCGTCCGGACCTATCTGGGGCCGGACTTCCGCCTTCGGTAATGCCAAATGGTATGTGCCCCGGTTGCCCATCGCTGGGTAGTCGGGGCCGATACCTCTAAAAACTTTGATGGATGGGACAAGATTTTTCCCGGTTGACAAAATACAGGCAAACCGACATCTAATCCGATATCGGATGTATCGGGCGCTATATTATTGGCATCAGGCTCCGATTTCGTTTTTGGAGTTCCGTTCCATGTTTTCCGCCCTGCTGCGCGCGTCGATGCGCGCTGTCCGTATTGATGATCAGGCCATCCAGGATCGTGATTTCGCCTGGGAGGATCAGGAGGCGCCGCGTCCGCTGCCATCCAAACCCTTTGCCTTCCTGTGGGGGCTGGTGCGGGAGAAGTTTGCTGGGCGGCTGACCCTGATGGTCCTGGCGGTCACTATCGGCCAGGCGATTGAGGCGTTTGAGCCTTACGCCCTGAAAGCCGTGGTGGATGCGCTGACGGCGGCCACGGGCGGGGATGCGGTGACGCCGCATGGGCTGGGCGTGGGCGGCTGGTTCCTGCTGCTGCTGCTGATCTGGCTGGGCAGCATGGGCATGTACCGGGTCTATCAGATCGTCGATATCTATACCTCGCCTTCCATCCGGGCGCTGGCGCAGAAGCGGATGTTCTCCTGGCTGCTGGGGCACAGCCCCCGCTATTTCCAGGATAATTTCGCCGGTAAGCTGGGCCAGAAGGTCAAGCAGGGGGCCAATGCGGCCCTGTCGCTGATCGAAATCCTGATGTGGGATGTGATCCGGGTTGCGGTGCTGCTGGTGGTGGCGCTGGGCCTGCTGTGGACGGCGGCACCGCTTTTCTCTGCCGTGCTGGCGGGATGGATGCTGGTCTATGTGCTGGTGTCGGGCTGGCTGGCCCGCCATTGCTTCCACCTGTCGGAGGTGATGAGCGAGGCCGTGTCCACCAGTTCCGGCCGGATCATCGATGCCATCACCAATGCCGACCTGATCCGGGGCTTTGCCCGCACGGCGTTTGAGCGGTCATTCCTGGGCCATTACCTGAATGCGGAACGGTTTCGGTCGCGCCGGCTGCGCTGGTTCCTGGTGATGATGCGGCTGTTCCAGATGTTCTCCATCATGGCGCTGTTGGCCGTGCTGGTCTGGGTGGCGATTACCCGCACCATGGCGGGGGTGATGAGCGTGGGGGAATTTACCCTGGTCTTCACCCTGGCCTTCCAGATTTCCAACACGGTCTGGCACCTGTCCGACCGCATGCTCTCCTTCTTTGAGGAGTTGGGTACGCTGGCGGAAGCGCTGGATCTGGTCTCCGCCCCGCATGAGATCACCGACACGGTGGGTGCGCCGCCCCTGCGCCTGCGTGCCGGGGGGATCGAGTTGCGGGAAGTGCATTTCCACTTCCCCGACGGGACCAAGGTTTTTGATGGCTTGAACCTTTCCATCGCACCGGGGGAGAAGGTCGGGCTGGTCGGTCGCTCTGGTGCGGGTAAAAGCACGCTGGTCAAGCTGATCCGCCGGCAATTCGATCCGCAATATGGCCGGGTGCTGATCGACGGGCAGGATATCGCCCATGTGACGCTGGAAAGCCTGAATAGTGCCATTGCCGAGGTGCCGCAGCAGCCGGGCGTCTTCCACCGCACGGTCGGGGAAAATATCTCCTACGGGCGACCCAACGCCACCCAGGCGGAGGTGGAGGAGGCCGCGCGCAAGGCCCATGCGCATGAGTTCATCATCCGCCGTCCCACCGGTTACGACACCATTGTGGGGGAGCAGGGGGTGAAACTGTCAGGTGGGGAACGCCAGCGCGTGGCGATTGCCCGGGCCCTGTTGAAGGACAGCCCTATCCTGATCCTGGACGAAGCGACCAGCGCGCTGGACAGCGAGTCCGAACATCTGATCCAGGAAGCGCTGTGGACCCTGATGGAAGGCCGCACGGTGATTGCCATCGCCCACCGGCTTTCCACAGTCACCGAAATGGACCGTATCCTGTATCTGGAAGGCGGTCAGGTGGTGGAACAGGGCAGCCACGCCGACCTGCTGGCGCTGGGCGGTCGCTATGCCCAGCTCTGGCACCGGCAGTCAGGCGGGTTCCTGGCTGCGGCTGAATGAGGGGAGGGGGGCAACAGCCCCCTTACCCGTGTACAAACACCAGCGTGGCCAGCGGCGGGACCGTGATCAGGGCGCTGTAGGGCTGGCCGTCCCAGGGCAGGTTCTCTGCCTCCACCCCGCCGCCATTGCCGATATTGCTGCCGCCATAGCAGCCGGCATCGCTGTTCAAAGCCTCGCGCCAATGGCCGGGCAGAGGCAGGCCGATACGGTATTTCTCCCGCGGGATCGGGGTGAAGCTGGCTACTGTCACGGCGGCCTGGTTGGGCTGGTAGCCATGGCGGCAATAGACCAGCACCGATTCATCTGAGGCGGCCCCCTTGATCCAACTGAAGCCCTCCGGCTCGCAATCCCGCCCATGCAGGGCAGGGGTGGCGCGGTAGAGATGGTTCAGATCGCGGATCAGGTCGCGTACGCCGCGATGCCAGTGGCCGCCCTGGCCTTCCAGCAGATGCCAGTCCAGTTCCGCATCATGGTTCCATTCCCGCCCCTGTGCGAACTCCCCGCCCATGAACAGCAGCTTCTTGCCGGGATGGGTCCACATGAAGGCGAAATAGGCGCGCAGATTGGCGAATTTCTGCCAGTCATCCCCCGGCATCCGGGCCAGAAGCGAGCCCTTGCCGTGAACCACCTCATCATGGCTCAGCGGCAGGATGAAATTCTCGGAGAAGGCGTAGAGCAGGCCGAAGGTCAGATCATGGTGGTGGAACCGGCGGTGGATGGGATCGCGCGCAATATAGCGCAGCGTGTCATGCATCCAGCCCATGTTCCATTTATAGCCGAAGCCTAGCCCACCGACATAGGCAGGGCGGGACACGCCGGGCCAGGCGGTGCTTTCCTCCGCGATGGTGATGGCGCCACCGCCCTGACCTTCAGCCTCGCCATAAACCAGTTCGTTCAACTGGCGCATGAAGTCGATGGCTTCCAGGTTTTCCCGTCCGCCGAACTGGTTGGGGATCCATTCCCCCTCCTTGCGGCTGTAATCCAGGTAGAGCATGGAGGCGACGGCATCGACGCGCAGCCCATCTATATGATAGCGCCGCAGCCAGAACAGGGCATTGGCGATCAGGAAATTGGTGACCTCGTTGCGGCCGAAATTATAGATCGCCGTGTTCCAGTCCGGGTGATAGCCCTGGCGCGGATCGGCATGGTCATAAAGATGGGTACCGTCAAACTGGTACAGCCCATGCGCATCGGTGGGGAAATGGCCGGGCACCCAATCGATGATCAGGCCGATATCCGCATCGTGGCAGGCTTCCACAAAAGCCTGGAAATCCGTCGGCGTGCCAAACCGGGCGGTGGGCGCATAAAGCCCCAGCGCCTGATAACCCCAGGAGCCATCGAACGGATGCTCATGGACGGGCATCACCTCAATATGGGTGAAGCCCATTTCCTTCACATAGGGTACCAGCGTTTCCGCCAGTTCGCGGTAATTCAGGAACCGACCGTCCGGTCCGCGCCGCCAGGAGCCTAGATGCACCTCGTATATGGAGATGGCGGCGTCGCGGCGGTTGCGTGCCTTGCGTTGCGCCATCCAGGCATTGTCCCGCCATTCCGCCTGGGCGGGGTCGGCGACGACGGACGCATTGGCCGGGCGCATTTCCGCTGTCAGGGCGAACGGGTCGGCCTTCAGCGGCAACAACGCTCCATCGGCTCCCAGCAATTCATATTTATAGCGGCTGCCGGCGGTGACGCCGGGGATGAAAATCTCCCACACGCCGATGCCGGGATGTTTGCGCATCATATGGATGCGCCCGTCCCAGCCATTGAAATCCCCCACCACGGACACGCGTGAGGCATTGGGTGCCCACACGGCGAAGCGCACACCGGTAACGCCGTTTTCTGCAAGGATATGGGCGCCCATCCGGTCGTAAAGCCGCCAATGGCGCCCCTCGCCGATCAGATAACGGTCCATCTCCCCCAGCAGGGGGGGGAACCGGTAGGGATCATCAATCTCCCATGTCGTTTCCAGCCGGCGCAGGCGCAGCCGGTAATGGTCGGCCTGATCGGCAGGAAGATCGGCGGCGAAAAAGCCGTCCGCATGCAGCCTGTCCAGATCCGCCAGCACGGTCCCGTCCGGGCTTATGGCCTGCACGGCATCAGCATCGGGCCGGAACACGGCCAGCCGCACCTGATCCCCGGCGCCCTTGTCGCTGGTGGCATGCGGGCCCAGCACGGCGAAGATGTCGCTATGCCGGCCCGCAATGACGGCTTCGATGATCTCGGGGCTGAAGGCCAGGGGCATCGATGATCCTTAGGGCAGGAATAGGGGGACATGAAGAGGGAAGGGAGGACGGACGGCGGTGCGGCCGTCCGGTATCAACCGCGCTGGAGCAGCCGACGTTCCCTGATCGGCCGTTTGGACCGGGCCAGACTTTCGGTCAGGTTCACACCCTTGCGCAAGGCCACCGCCACCTGCAGCACGTCGATCATGGCCAGATGTGCCAGACGGCTGACCATGGGGGTATACATGCTGGTATCTTCCACCACATCAACCAGCAGGGAAATGGTGGCCCTGTCCGCCAGGGGTGAGCCACCGCTGGTCAGCGCCACCACCTTGGCGCCACTATCCAGCGCCAGATCGACGGAGCGCAGCAATTCCCGCGTCCGGCCGGTATGGGAAATGACCAGTGCTGCCGCATTCGGCCCCAGCAGGGTGGCCGACATGGCCTGGACATGGAAATCCGTGTAGGCCACGCAGGGGATGCCGAGGCGGAAGAACTTGTTCTGCGCATCCATGGCGACAACGCCGGACGCGCCGAAGCCGTAAAATTCCAGCCGCTGCGCTTCAATCAGGATGCGCACCGCCTGTTCCAGCGCTTCCGGATTGGTGTGGTTGCGCACCCGCGTCAGTGATGCGATGGAGCGGTTCAGCACCTTGGCGGCCACATCGACCACCGCATCGTCGGGCCGCACCTCTTCATGCACATAGGGCGTGCCGGTGGCCAGATCCTGGGCCAGCCGCAGCTTGAAATCCTGGAAGCCGGCACAGCCGATGGAGCGGCAGAAGCGCACCACGGTGGGCTGACTGACCTGCGCTTCCCGCGCCACTTCCGCCACAGAGGCATTGACCACCGAATGGGGCCGTTTCAGCACGACCTCGGCGATCTTCTGCTCGGAACGCCGCAAGCCGGCCTGCATGCCGCGGATACGTTCTAACACAGGGGGCACTCCCTTCCCGCAACGGACAGGTGCGTCTTGTTCGTGGGTTGAGATATGCGCACCGATGTAAGGGAATTACACGGGATTGTGGCCCTTTTTGCAAGGGTATGCCGAGGCCGGTAACGGCGGGGCACCCCTGCCCGTCCGGATGGGCTTATTTTCGGACAAGATTGCGATCAAAATAGCCGTTCATTTCGTACGGATGCGATATGCTGGCTGATCGTTGCGCGGGAACAGGATGGGCTCAACCCCATTGGGTAGTGAATTTGTAGTCCGTGCTTGTCATGGATGGTAATTCTGCTACATTGCGCGGCGAGATGTTCCGGCGGGCATGAAGCCCCGTGCCGCCGGGATAGTGCCAAGGACGGGTGGGCGCGGACGCGGGTATAATGGCTGAAATTCTGCAGGTTCCTCCCTTCGACTATGTCGTGTTCGGCGGCACGGGCGATCTGGCCCTGCGCAAGCTGATGCCGGCGCTCTATTACCGTGAGCGCGACCATCAGATGACCGATGACAGCCGCATCATCGGCGTGTCGCGCACCGACCAGGGCACGGAACAGTTCCGCAACCAGATCGCCGCCGCCCTGGACCAGTTCATCCCCAGCGATGATATTGATGCGGAAGTGCTGCACCGGTTTCTGAATCGCATCGCCTATGTCACCCTGGATGCCACCAAGCCGGGCGGCGGCTGGGTCGATCTGGCTGAAGCGCTGAAGGATGGCGGCGACAAGGCCCGCGTCTTCTATCTGGCGACCTCGCCGGCATTGTTTGGTGCCATCTGCCGCAACATTAAAGATGCCGGGCTGATCTGCCCGCGCACCCGTGTGGTGCTGGAAAAGCCGATCGGCAAGGACCGTGACTCGGCCAATGCTATCAATGATCAGGTCGGCGCGATCTTCCGCGAAGACCAGATTTTCCGCATCGATCATTATCTGGGCAAGGAGTCGGTGCAGAACCTGATGGTGCTGCGCTTCGGTAACGCCCTGTTTGAGCCGTTGTGGAATGCCGGCTATATCGACCATGTGCAGATCACGGTGGCGGAGAAGGTGGGCGTGGAAGGCCGCGCCGACTATTACGACCGCGCCGGCGCCCTGCGTGACATGGTGCAGAACCATTTCCTTCAGCTTGTCTGTCTGGTGGCGATGGAGCCACCGTCCTCGCTGACGGAAGACATGATCCGCAATGAAAAGATCAAGGTGCTGCGCGCGCTGCGCCCTATCACAGCGCAGGATGTGAAAAGCCATACGGTGCGCGGCCAATATCGCCAGGGCGTGATCGACGGCAAGGCCGTGCCGGGCTATCCGGAGGAGCTGGGCCATGGCAACAGCACTACCGAAACCCTGGTCGCCATCAAGGCCGAGGTGGATAACTGGCGCTGGGGGGGTGTGCCCTTCTATCTGCGCACAGGCAAGCGCATGCCGACCCGCTGCTCTGAAATCATCATCCAGTTCAAGTCCATTCCGCATAATGTGTTCGGCAAGGGTGCTGGTGAACTGACCGCCAACAAGCTGGTGATCCGCCTGCAGCCGGATGAGGGCGTGAACCTGTCCATCATGACCAAGGTGCCGGGCCCCGGCGGTCTGCGCCTGCGTTCCGTGCCGCTGAACCTTTCTTATGCGGAAACGTTCAAGGACCGGTATCCGGATGCCTATGAACGGCTGCTGATGGACACGGTGCGCGGCAACCCGTCCCTGTTCATGCGCCGGGACGAGGTGGATGCCGCCTGGGCCTGGATCGATACCATCCTGAAGGGATGGGAAGAAGCGGACCAGCGGCCTGAGCCCTATTCCGCCGGTAGCTGGGGGCCGATCAGTTCGGCCCTGCTGCTGGCCCGTGACAATCGCCGGTGGCACGATGCCGAATTCTAATGACATGAAGGCCCATGCGGCGCGGCCGGCTTTGGTATCGGCCCTGGCTGACCATATTGCTGGCGTGATCCGTCAGGCTGTGGCGGCCCGTGGTGCGGCTACGCTGGTCCTGTCCGGCGGCACCACGCCGGCTGACCTGTTTGCCGTGCTGGATGGCATGGACCTGCCTTGGGACAAGGTGAGCCTGACCCTGTCGGACGAGCGCTGGGTGGATCTGGATGATCCGGCCAGCAACGAGGCGATGGTCCGCCGCACGCTGGCGACGGCCTTGGCCAAGGGCGCGCGGCTGGTGGGGTTGAAAAGCCCTGGTGCCGCGGCGGCCGATGGTCTGGAAGCCACCCATGGACGGGTGGCGACCTTGGATCGCCCCTTTGATCTGGTACTGCTGGGCATGGGGGAGGATGGGCATACGGCCAGCTTCTTCCCCGGCGGCGAAGGGCTGGAGCAGGCGTTGAGTGGCAATGGCGGCTTGGCTGTGGCTGGCGTGGTGCCGGCCATTCCCGGCCCGGCGCGCATTACCTTGACCCGCCCGGTCCTGCTGGATAGCCGCGCCATCCTTCTGCTGATCACGGGCGAGACCAAGCGCCGCGTGCTGGATCAGGCGCTGGCGCCGGGTCCGGTGGAAGTGCTGCCCGTCCGTTCCGTCCTGCACCAGGATCTGGTGCCGGTTTCCATCTGGTGGGCGCCCTGACCCCCCGTAGGGTCGCCCAACCTGACCAATTCCCCGGGGTGGGGAGAGTTTTGTCATGATCCAGGACGCCATCCGCCGCGTCACCGACCGCATTATCGAGCGCAGCGCTGCCAATCGCGCCGCCTATCTGTCGCAGGTGAACGCCATGCGACAGAAGGGGCCCCGGCGCGGCACGCTGGCCTGCGGCAATCTGGCCCATGGCTTTGCCGCCTGCGCCGCCGATGACAAGGCCAAGCTGAAATCGGGAACGGAAGCCAATCTGGCCATTGTTTCCGCCTATAATGACATGTTGTCGGCCCATCAGCCGCTAGAGCGCTATCCGGAACTGATCAAGCAGACGGCGCGCAAGGTGGGGGCCGTGGCGCAGTTTGCCGGTGGCGTGCCCGCTATGTGCGATGGCGTCACGCAGGGGCAGGCGGGGATGGAGCTGTCGCTCTTCTCTCGCGATGTCATTGCCATGTCCACGGCCATTGCCCTGTCGCACAACATGTTCGACGCGGCCCTCTATCTGGGTGTGTGCGACAAGATCGTGCCGGGCCTGTTCATTGGCGCTTTGTCGTTTGGCCATCTGCCGGCGATCTTCGTGCCGGCCGGCCCGATGACATCGGGCCTGTCCAATCCGGAAAAGGCGAAGGTCCGCCAGCTTTATGCCGAAGGCAAGCTGGGCCGCGACGCGCTGCTGGAAGCGGAGTCGCAGAGCTATCATGGCCCCGGCACCTGCACCTTCTACGGTACCGCCAATTCCAATCAGATGATGATGGAGATTATGGGCCTGCATTTGCCGGGCGCCTCCTTCATCAATCCCAACACGCCGTTGCGCGATGCGCTGACCGTGGCCGCTACGGAGCGTGCAGCCAAGATCACGGCCCTGGGCGACGATTATACGCCGATCGCCGATATCGTGGACGAGAAGGCGATTGTGAATGCCATGATCGGCCTGATGGCGACGGGCGGCTCCACCAACCATACCATCCATCTGGTGGCAATGGCTGCCGCTGCCGGCATCAGCATCGACTGGCAGGATTTCAACGACCTGTCCGCCGTGGTGCCTTTGCTGGCCCGCGTCTATCCCAATGGCGTCGCGGATGTGAACCATTTCCACGCCGCCGGCGGCATGCAGTTCGTGATTTCCGAACTGCTGGATAATGGCCTCCTGCATGGTGACGTAAAGACGGTGGCGGGCGAGGGCGGCATGGACGCCTACCGCAATGATGCCTTCCTGGATAATTACGGTGCAGCGACCTGGCGGCCGGGCGTGAAGGTCTCGGCTGATACCAAGGTGCTGCGCCCGGTGGCCGAAGCTTTCGATCCCACGGGCGGTATCCGCCTGCTGACCGGCAATCTGGGCCGCTGCGTGATCAAGGTTTCCGCCGTGAAACCGGAGCATCGCATTGTCGAGGCGCCGGCCATGGTGTTCGACAGTCAGGATGACATGCTGGCCGCCTTCAAGGCCGGCAAGCTGACAGGCGATGTGGTGGTGGTGGTCCGCTATCAGGGCCCGCGCGCCAATGGCATGCCGGAATTGCACAAGCTGACGCCGTCGCTGGGGATTTTGCAGGACAAGGGCTTCAAGGTGGCTTTGGTCACCGATGGCCGCATGTCCGGTGCCTCCGGCAAGGTGCCGGCCGCCATCCATATAACGCCGGAATGTTTGGCCGGTGGGCCGCTGGCCCGGGTGCGCGACGGCGATATCATTCGCCTGGACGCGGAAGCCGGTACGTTGGAAGTGCTGGTCGATGCCGCAGAATTTGCGGCGCGACCGGTGACGGTGCCCGATCTCTCGGGTAATGAATGGGGCACGGGCCGCAACCTGTTCGGTGCCTTCCGCGCCACGGCCACCGGCGCCGAGCAGGGCGGCAGCAGCTTCGGGCCCGGCTTTGCCAGCCCGGTGCCCGTACCCGCAACCAATCCGTAACGAACCCACCAGTTGGAAACCTGTGCGATGACCACCGAAATCGAGCGTATTTGCAGCCTTGCCCCCGTCATTCCGGTGATCGTGATCGATCGCCTGGAAGATGCCGTGCCTTTGGCAACGGCGCTGGTTGCCGGCGGCCTGCCGGTGCTGGAAGTGACGCTGCGCTCCCCGGTGGCTGTCGAGGCGCTGGCCGCCATGGCGAAGGTGCCGGGTGCCGTTGTCGGTGCCGGCACCATTTTGGAGCCGGGCCAGATCGATCAGGTCGCCAAGGCTGGTGCAAAATTCATCGTCAGCCCCGGCTGCTATCCGGAACTGGCCGATGCCGCCATTGCCCAGAACATGCCCTATCTGCCGGGTGTGGCCACGCCGTCGGAAATGATGATGTTGCTGGCCCGTGGCATCCGTCACCAGAAGCTGTTCCCCGCGACGGTTGTCGGTGGGATGGACATGCTGAAGGCGGTGGCGTCGCCGCTGCGCCAGATCCGGTTCTGCCCGACCGGCGGCGTCAATGCCGCCAACGCGGAAGAGTTTCTGGCCCTGCCGAACGTGATGTGCGTCGGCGGGTCCTGGGTCACCCCGAACAAGCTGGTCGCGGCCAAGGATTGGGCCGGGATTGAGGCGCTGGCCCGCGAAGCGGCCGCGCTGAAGCGTCCGGCCTGATCTGACCTTTAAAGTCCTCACGGCTGCCGCTTCCGGTCATTTCGCGGCAGCCGACCTTGTGGGCGGTCTGGGAGCAATCCTGGCCGCCCATCTTTTTTGACCGCTGGTATCATCCGTATGGTGTGCGAACTGGCACTTGCAACAGCCTGATGGAAGCGCCATGTTAATTGCGAACGGCTCGCGATTGATCGGAAAGGATCGGGCGTCTTGAGGACGGAGGAAAGATCGCAGCCGGATGTTTCGCCGGTTCAGCAAAGCGCCCGGCCGCGTGCCCGCCTGTTTTATCTGGCGCTGGCCTATATTTGCGTCGGCCTGGGCATGGTTGGGGCCGTGTTGCCGCTGCTGCCGACAACGCCTTTCCTGTTGGTCGCGCTCTGGGCCTATTTCCGCTCCCATCCCGAAAAGGCGCAGAAGCTGCTGGACCATCCGCGTTTTGGTCCCGCCTTGCGTGACTGGCGGGAGCAGGGGGCCATCCCGACGCGGGCCAAGATTGCGGCGGTGGCCGTTATGGCCGTGTCCTGGGTGATCGTCTTTCTGACCGCCCCCCATCCGGCGGCCCCCATCGTCGTGGGGCTGATCCTGTGCTGCACCGCGACCTTTGTTGCGACCCGACCTTCCCCCAAGCCCGGTTCCAAAAGGACGGGGCGGGAGAATGTGGCGGCATCGAACGGGCCCGTGGCTTGATGCTGCTTTTCCCGCCGCGACGCTTGCGCGCATCGGGGTAGGGGCGGTTTTTGTTACCCCATAAGGCCGGGGTGGCATGTTATTATCACTTTCGTCTGAAGTGGCGCCGCCGCGCCGCCGGCCCTGATGGCCATAGTTTTGGAGCCTGGTTCACACGTGACTGCCCCCAGCGATCTCGACCGCGGCGATACCGCGGCCCTGTCGGACGATATTGTCTACCCCGCCATGATCCCGTTCATCCTGGTCCATCTCGCCTGCTTTGCAGCGATCTGGACGGGGGTCTACTGGCAGGACGTGCTTTTGGCCGTCGGCCTCTATATCGCCCGCATGTTCGGCATTACCGGCGGTTATCACCGCTATTTCTCCCACCGGTCCTACAAGACCGGCCGGGTGATGCAGTTCCTGCTGGCGTTCCTGGCGGAAAGCTCTGCCCAGCGCGGTGCCCTGTGGTGGGCGGCGAAGCATCGCCATCATCACAAATATTCCGACACGCCGATGGATGTGCATTCGCCCAAGCAGAAGGGCTTCTTCTATTCGCATCTCGGCTGGATTTTCACGCCCAAGCACGACAAGGCGGATTACCGGGGTATCGGGGATCTGACCAAGTTCCCGGAACTGGTCTGGCTGGATAAGCACTATTATGTGCCGCCCATTGTCATGGGTACCGTTGTCTGGTTCCTGGCCGGCTGGTCGGGTCTGGTCGTCGGTTTCCTGTGGAGCACCGTGGCGCTGTATCACGCCACCTTCTGCATCAACTCCCTGGCCCATGTGATGGGGCGCCGCCGGTACCTGACCGGCGATGACAGCCGCAACAACTGGGCGCTGGCCATCGCCACGCTGGGAGAGGGGTGGCACAATAACCACCATGCCTACCAGTCCAGCGTGCGCCAGGGCTTCCGCTGGTGGGAGGTCGATGTCTCCTACTACATCATCAAGGCCATGTCCTGGGTGGGGCTGGTTTGGGATATCCATGAACCGCCGGCTTCAGTTGTGCGGAATGAGCAGCGTCTGGGTACCAAGGTGATCGAAACGGCAGCGGCCCAGCTTGCCGCATCCTTCCAGGTGGAGAAGCTGACGGCCCAGGTCCGTGAGGCCCTGGCCCATACGCCGACCCTGGCGGAGATCGAGGAACGGGTACGTCAGGCGAGCGAGACGGCCAAGGTCCGGGTCGAATCACTGGTAGCCCACATCCACCTTCCCCATATCCCCACCACGGATGAACTGCGTCAGCGGGCGGCCAAGATGTTTGTCCGCACCCCCAGTATGGATGATATCGTGGAACGCGCCCGACAGATCCTGATTGCCAATGTGTGCAGCGGGCTGGCGGTGAAGCCCGCTTGACGGCGGATTTATTGGGTTTCCTGTGTAAGGCTGATGCAATCCCGGCTGGCGACGGCCGGGATTTGTCATATCTGTCCCGGTGGCCCGCCTGCGCTTTCCGCTTTTCCTTCGCGCATCACGACGGTAGCTTCACGGCCCAAGGGGCGACGAATTTTTTGGTAATGGAAACGATGATGATGAACCGCCTACTGGCTTCTTTGCTGCTGGCCACGGCCCTGGTGGCGCCTGCCGCTTCCGCGCAGGACGCCAATCCCCCCGCGACGGATACGGCCCAGCAGACGCCTGCGAACAGCACGCCCCAGGCGACCGGTGGCGCCGCGGGCCAAAATGCCGGCTTCTTCTCCGCCGGTAAGCTCTATCCGCTGGCGGCTGTGTCTGCCGTGGCGGCGGCGGGTGCACTGGCAGCCGCAATTGGTGGCGGCGATGATGAATCCGGCCCGCCGACGACGAGCACGTCCACATCTACGTCCACTGCGACCAGCACGGCAACTGCAACCCGCTGATCGCAGGGAATTGCTTTTGTTCTGAAAAACAAGGCCCTATCCAGGTTTTCCCGGATAGGGCCTTGTTTTTTAGATGGTTTACCCAAATATCCGGGTCGAGAGGCTTTCGTCATCCGCCCTTCAACAAGGTCAAGCCTGCGTCCCAATAGGGGACGGGGCCGAAACGGCCGGCCAGGAAATCCACGAAAGCGCGGACCTTCGGGCTGAGATGCCGGTTCGCGGGATAGACCGCGTGAACGGCGCTTTGGGAAAGCGCAAAATCATCCAGCACCGGCAACAGCTTGCCGCGTGACAGGTCCTCCCCCACGATGAAAGTGGGTAATTGCACCAGCCCTTGCCCTGCGATGGCGGCTTCCCGCAGCGCATCGCCATTATTGGCCCGTAATCGGCCAGTGATCCGGATGGATCGCGTTTCCTCCGATCCTGGTGAGGCTCTGAACACCCATTGCTCGGGTGCCTGGGTGTTGGTGTAGATCAGGCAGCTATGGCCGGCGAGATCAGCCGGCACCTGCGGTGTGCCGTGTCGGGACAGATAGGTGGGGCTGGCACAGATCACCACGCGGGCGGGGCACAGCTTGCGGGCGACCAGCGAGCTATCCTTCAGGCGGCCGATACGCACCGCCATGTCATAGCCTTCCTCCACCAGATCGACGAACCGGTCCGACAGGTCCATGTCGATCTCGACTTCCGGATAAAGCTCCATGAAGCGGCCGATGGCGTCGGCCAGATGCTTGATGCCGAAGGACATGGGCGCGGCCAGTTTCAACACGCCACGCGGCGCGGCATGCTGGCTGGCGACGGACCGTTCTGCATCTTCCAGCGCATCCAGAATCTGGCTGACGCGCTGATAGAAGCCCTCGCCCACCTGGGTGAGGCTGATATGGCGCGTGGTGCGGTTGAACAGCCGGGCGCCCAGCCGTGTCTCCAACTCGCCAATCCGGCGGCTGGCAGCGGATTTCGACAGGCCCAGCCGGTCGGCGGCACGGGTGAAACTGCGCCCCTCTGCCACCAGGGTGAACAGACGCAAATCCTCCAGCCGATCCATCGGGCCTCCTATTGTCTCGCTAGCTGCAACAATCCTATTCGTATTTGCGCCATTAACGGGAAAGCCGCAACGGCCTATCTTCCGTTTCAGACAGACACCGGCCGACACCCGTTGCGGCCATGATCTTACAGGCAAGGGAGCATATGATGAGCAAGGTTCTGGTTCTCTACTATTCCAGCTATGGCCATGTCGAGACGATGGCCAAGGCCGTTGCCGAAGGTGCGCGCAGCGTGCCCGGCACCGAAGTGGTGGTGAAGCGCGTCCCCGAACTGGTGCCGGAAGAGGTGGCCAAGCGCTCCGGCATCAAGCTGGAACAGGACGCCCCGATCGCCACGGTGGACGAGCTGCCGGAATATGATGCCATCATCTTCGGCACCCCGACCCGCTTCGGCATGATGGCCTCGCAGATGCGCAACTTCCTGGACCAGACCGGCGGTCTGTGGGCCAAGGGTGCGCTGATCGGCAAGATCGGTTCCGTCTTCGCCAGCACGGCGACCCAGCATGGCGGGCAGGAAGCGACGCTGCTCTCCTTCCACACCACGCTGCTGCACCAGGGCATGGTCGTGGTTGGTCTGCCCTACAGCTTCGCCGGCCAGACCAACATGGACGAGATCACCGGCGGCAGCCCCTACGGCGCCACCACGCTGGCCAAGAGCGACGGGTCGCGTCAGCCGTCTGAGAATGAGCTGGCCGGTGCCCGCTTCCAGGGTGAGCATGTGGCCCGCTTGGCCGCCAAGCTGAGCGCCTGATTTTCGCTGATATCGAGTACCGGGCGGCATGGTTCGCCGCCCCTTTGAACGACACTGCCCTTTCTCAATGGACCCGGCCCCGCTGCCGATAAGCGGGGCGGCGCCGGGGGCCGCAACAGGAGAAGTATCATGATCGAGCATCGTCCTTTCGCCGGGCTGGGCAAGGCCAACCATGGCTGGCTGCGTGCCAATTTCCACTTCAGCTTCGCCAATTACCACAACCCGTCGCGGGTGCATTGGGGCCCGCTGCGCGTGTGGAATGACGACACGATCGACAGCGGCACCGGGTTTGATCCGCATCCGCATTCGGACATGGAAATCATCACCTATGTCCGTAAGGGCGCCATCACCCACCAGGATGTTCTGGGCAATGAGGGCCGCACCGAAGCGGGCGACGTGCAGGTGATGTCGGCCGGTACCGGTATCGCCCATGCCGAATATAATCGGGAGCCGGGCGAAACCACCCTGTTCCAGATCTGGATCATCCCGAACAAGCGGGGCGTGAAGCCGCGCTGGGAAGCGGCGAAGTTCCCCAAGGGTGACAATGCCGGCAAGCTGGTGGTGATGGCATCCGGTCGGGAGCAGGACAAGGATAGCGGTGCCCTTTACATCCATCAGGACGCTGCGATCCTGGGCGGTACCCTGCCGGCTGGCACCGTGGTGACGCATGAGCTGGGCGACCGGCTGGCCTATCTGGTGCCGGCGCGCGGCAAGGTGAAGGTCAATGGCGTGGTTCTGGATGCACGCGATGGTGCAGCTATCCGGGATGAGAAGGTGCTGACCATTGAGGCGCTGGAAGAGGCCGAACTGGTGCTGGCCGATCTGCCCCGCGCACCCTGATCCCTGTTGTTGACATGATAACCGGTCCCGTTTGATCCCCCGCGGGGCCGGTTGCCAAAGGGCGGTGCTTTTCCGGCGCCGCCCTTTTTCTTTATGGCTGGCGGAATGTCGCAAGGGTTGACGGCATCTTTCATGGCAGCTTGCGTGCCCATAGAATGGTGGTCCGCCACGATCTTCCCATCTGCCAGAGTGGACATGATGACCGACAGTGCCCATGCCGATCCTGCGGCTGACCGTTTGCTGATACTGGCGGGATTGTTCGGGGCCTTAGCCGTGGCGGCAGGGGCCTATGCGAGCCATGGGCTGGGTGCGATCCGGCCAGCGCGATCGGTGGAGCTGTGGCAGATGGCCAGCCATTACCAGCTTATCCATGCGGTTGCCCTTGTCGGGATCGTGCTGTTGCGCCGGGTGCTGCCCCATGCGGCACGGCGGCTGTTGGCGGCAGGGCTGGCCTTTGCCATCGGGTCCATCCTGTTTCCCGGCGCGCTTTACGCCTTGGGCTGGTGGGGGCCAAGTGTGATGGGGGCCGTGGCGCCCTTGGGCGGTCTTGCCTTTATTGTGGGATGGCTCTTGCTGGGCTCGGCTGCCCTGGGCCGCAAAGCCTGACATCCGGGCGCCGCCATTGACAGGGGCGGGGCGAAGGGCCATAGCCGGGCCGTTGCCTTAATACCGGACGGAGCGGACATGGCGGACGCCGATATCGAGCTGGATTGCCGGGGGCTGAAATGCCCGATGCCGGTCTTGCGCGCTGCCCGGGCCTTGCGGGGCATGGCGCGGGGGCAGGTGCTTGCGGTCACCGCGACGGACAAGGTGGCCTTGAAGGATTTTGAGACATTCTGCCGCGAATCCGGTCATGAATTGTTGGAGATCATCGCGGCGGGCGATCACCCCGCCGGCCCTGTTCATCTGTTTCGCATCCGTCATGGGGCCCCTACTTAGGTCGCCCGGTCGGTCAGCCTGCGCATGATTTGGCGCAAAGACAGCCATCCACCGGCATGGCATGATGGTGTCCAAGATGCCGTATTTACAGAACATTGCCCATCCAAGGGCTGGCCGGCATCTGTTGTGATTGGGGAAACGCTTTGAAAGGCTTGGGATGAATACCGCCCTTTTCACCCATCTGGATTGTCTGGAGCATGATACCGGCTTCGGCCATCCGGAATGTGCCGACCGGTTACGGGTGGTGCTGTCGGCGCTGGAGGAAGAAAGCTTCATGTTCCTGGACCGGCGCGACGCGCCGCGTGCCACGCGGGAACAGTTGGAAAGGGTGCATCCACCCGCCCATGTCAGCGCCCTGCTAGAGGCGATTCCAGCAGAGGGTCATACGTCGCTGGATAGCGATACAGTTCTGTCGCCCGGCACGGGTGAGGCGGCCTTGCGCGCCGCCGGTGCGGTGGTGGCGGCGGTTGATGCGGTGTGCGGTGGGGAAGTGCGCAACGCCTTCTGCGCTGTCCGCCCGCCGGGCCACCATGCCGAACCCGATCAGGCAATGGGTTTCTGCCTGTTCAACAATGTGGCGGTGGGGGCCGCCCATGCCCGCGCCGCCCACAGGATCAAGCGTGTCGCCATCGTCGATTTCGATGTCCATCACGGCAATGGCACCCAGACGTTCTGCGAGCATGATTCGGCCCTGTTTTATGCCTCAACCCATCAATGGCCGCTTTATCCCGGCACCGGCTCCGTGCGGGAGCAGGGGGATTACGGCAATGTGCTCAATGTCTGCCTGCCCCCCATGTCCGGCAGCCCGGAATTCCGCCACGGCATCCAGTCGCAACTGATTCCAGCGCTGGATGCCTTCCGTCCCGATCTGCTGATGATCTCCGCCGGGTTCGACGCCCATATGCGCGACCCGGTAGGTGGGCTGGACCTGACAGATGATGATTTTGCCTGGGTGACCAGCCGGTTGCTGGAAGTGGCGGATCGTCACGCCAAGGGCCGTGTCGTCTCTGTGCTGGAAGGGGGATATGATCTGCGGGCGCTGGCCAGCAGCACGGCGGCCCATGTCAAAACCCTGATGGTCGGGGGGTGATGGCAAGGCGGGCCGGTTCAACCCTCAACCGGCGTCACCCAGCCACGTCGCTTGTGGTGCTTGAACCGCCGGGCGGGTGGACATACAGTCCGCCGTTCCGCAATGCAGTGCAGAAGCCATGACCGAGACGACCCTGCCAGCCGATATCTCCGCCCTCAGCTTTGAGGATGCGCTCGCCGAGCTGGAGCGTATCGTGCGCCAGCTAGAGGAAGGGCGCGCCAAGCTGGATGATGCCATCCAGTTCTATGAACGCGGCACCCTGCTGAAGCGTCATTGTGAATTGAAGCTGCGCGAAGCCCAGGCCAAGGTCGACCGCATCGCCATTGCCGCCGATGGCAGCATCACCGCCGAACCCGCCCGACTGGATTGAGCCGAATGCCCTCGCTGCCCAAGACCCTGACCGCCGCCATGGCGGATACTGTCGAACAGGTGGAAGCCGCGATCGACGTGCTGCTGCCCCGTGCCGATCTGGTAGAGGCGCGGTTGTTCGATGCCATGCGCTATGGCTGTCTGGGCGGCGGCAAGCGCCTGCGCCCTTTCCTGGTCATGGAAAGTGCGCGCATGTTCGGGGTGAACCCGGCCTGCGCCCTGCGCGCGGCGGCCGCGGTGGAGTTCATCCATTGCTACAGCCTGATCCATGATGACCTGCCGGCCATGGATGACAGTGAATTGCGCCGGGGCCGCAAGACGGTGCATGTCCAGTTCGATGAGGCAACGGCCATCCTGGCGGGCGACGGGCTGTTGACCCAGGCGTTCGAAATCCTGGCCGATCCGGAAACGCATGAAGACCCGCAGGTCCGCTGCAAGCTGGTGGCAGCCTTGGCCAAGGCCGCCGGGCCCCGGGGCATGGTTGGCGGCCAGATGCTGGACCTGATCGCGGAGACGACGAGCTTCGATATCGGTGCCATCACCCGCCTTCAGCGGATGAAGACCGGTGACATGATCGCCTTTTCCGCTTGCGCGGGGGCGATTCTGGGCCGGGCCGGCGCGCCGCAGCACCATGCATTGCAGGCCTATGCCCATGATCTGGGGCTGGCGTTCCAGATTGCCGATGATCTTCTTGATGTAGAAGGTGTTCAGGACGAAGTGGGCAAGCCGCTGGGTCGTGATGACGTTGCTGGAAAAGCCACATTTGTTTCTATATTGGGGGTGGAGCGGGCGCGTGATCAGGCGCGCCGGCTTGCCAACCAGGCTGCCATGCATCTGGACATCTTCGGCGAGCGTGCGGAAATGCTGCGTCAGGTCGCCCAGTTCGTCGTTGAGCGGCGGTCGTAAGAAAGAAGAGGGGTCGGAATGTCCCAGTCGAAGACGCCGCTGCTGGACCAGGTGAAGGTTCCGGCCGACCTGCGCCGCCTGCAACCGTCACAGCTTCGCCAACTGGCCGATGAATTGCGGGCGGAGACGATTGATGCTGTCTCCGTTACCGGTGGTCATCTGGGCGCCGGGCTGGGCGTGGTCGAACTGACGGTGGCGCTGCATTATTGCTTCGATACCCCGGACGATCGGTTGATCTGGGATGTGGGTCACCAATCCTACCCCCATAAGATCCTGACCGGGCGGCGGGACCGTATCCGTACCCTGCGCATGGGTGGCGGCCTCTCCGGCTTCACCAAACGGTCGGAGAGCGAGTACGACCCGTTCGGCACGGCCCACAGCTCTACCTCCATCTCTGCCGGGCTGGGCATGGCGGTGGCGCGCGATCTGGCAGGCAAGACCAACAATGTCGTCGCCATCATTGGCGACGGCGCCCTGTCGGCCGGCATGGCCTATGAGGCGATGAACAATGCCGGGGCGGCCAATTCCCGCCTCGTGGTCATCCTCAATGACAATGACATGTCCATCGCGCCGCCGGTGGGGGCGCTCTCGGGCTATCTGTCACGGCTGATCTCGTCCAAATCCTATCGCGGCTTCCGTGATTTTTCCAAACAGGTGGCCGAACATCTGCCACGCCCGCTGCTCAACGCTGCGCGCCGGGCGGAGGAATATGCCCGTGGCATGGTCACGGGCGGCACCCTGTTTGAAGAACTGGGCTTCTATTATGTTGGTCCCATCGACGGGCATAATCTGGACCATCTGCTGCCGGTACTGGAAAATGTCCGCGACGATCCGCAGGGCGGACCGGTACTGGTGCATGTCGTCACCCAGAAGGGCAAGGGCTATGCCCCGGCGGAGGCATCCGCCGACAAGCTGCACGCGGTGGGCAAGTTCGATGTCATTACGGGGACCCAAGCCAAGGCTAAGGCGAACGCCCCCAGCTATACCCGCGTCTTCGCCGATGCCCTGATCGCAGAGGCCGCGAAGGACGACAAGATCGTCGCCATCACCGCCGCCATGCCGTCTGGCACTGGCTTGGACCTGTTCCAGAAGCAGTTCCCCAAGCGCAGCTTCGATGTGGCGATTGCGGAGCAGCACGCCGTAACCTTCGCTGCCGGCATGGCGACGGAAGGGTACAAGCCGTTCTGCGCCATCTATTCCACCTTCCTGCAGCGCGCCTATGATCAGGTCGTGCATGATGTGGCCTTGCAGAACCTGCCGGTGCGTTTCGCCATCGACCGGGCCGGGCTGGTCGGCGCTGATGGGGCCACCCATGCCGGCGCCTTTGATGTCGCCTATCTGGCCTGCCTGCCCAATATGGTGGTGATGGCAGCGGCGGACGAGGCCGATCTGGTGCATATGGTCGCCACCTGCGCCGCCTATGAGGATGGGCCCATTGCCGTGCGCTATCCGCGCGGTGAAGGTGTTGGCATCGACATGCCGTCAGAGGGCATGCCGCTGACCATCGGCAAGGGCCGCATCCTTCAGGAGGGCAGCAAGGTTGCCATCCTGTCCTTTGGTGCCCGGTTGCAGGAGGCGATGAAGGCGGCGGAAGATCTGGGTATTCGCGGCCTGTCCACCACGGTGGCCGATGCCCGATTCGCCAAACCGCTTGATACAGACCTGATCGAGCGGCTGGTCCGCAGCCATGATGTTCTGATCACGATTGAAGAAGGGTCGGTCGGCGGCTTCGGCAGTCAGGTCCTGCACCATCTGGCGGTGACGGGTCTGCTGGACCATGGCTGCAAGATCCGCCCGATGGTCCTGCCCGATATCTATCAGGACCATGATACGCCTTATAAGCAGTATGAGGAGGCGGGGCTGAATGCCCGCCATATCGTGGAAACCGCCCTGAAGGCACTGGGAACGGATGGGGCCAAGGCGGCCCTGGCTTGACCTTGGCACTTCCTGGGACGCTGCTGAAAAAGGGGGGCGGCACGGCCCCCCTTTTTGTTGGGAGCCTTGGAGCCGGGTGCGTTTAACCGGAAACGCACCCGGCTCCAAGTTCTTGTTCAGCGAGCTGATTCACGCTCCAAAGCGATCCCGCTTTTCCGCGATCCGCTCTAGAACAGGCTTTCCATGTCGATCACGAAACGATAGCGCACGTCGCTTTTGATCACGCGCTCATAGGCGTCATTGATATCCTTGATATCGATGGTCTCGATCTCGGCCGTGATGTCGTGCTGGCCGCAGAAATCCAGCATTTCCTGTGTCTCCTTGATCGACCCGATCATGGAGCCGGCCAGGGAGCGGCGAGCGGGCACCAAGGCGAAGGCATGGACCGGAATCGCATTCTCCGGCACGCCGACAATAACCATGGTGCCATCGATCTTCAGCAGGCCCAGATAGGCGTTCCAGTCGATCTCGCTGGAGACGGTGCAGACGATCAGATCAAAGCTGTTGGCCAGCTTGGTGAAGGTGTCTGCGTCGGCGGTGGCGTAATAATGGTCGGCACCGAAGCGACGGCCATCGGCCTCTTTCGACAGGCTCTGGCTCAGCACCGTGACGTCTGCGCCCATGGCATGGGCCAGCTTCACACCCATATGGCCCAGGCCACCCATGCCCAGGATGGCCACCTTCTTGCCGGGACCGGCGTTCCAGTGACGCAAGGGAGAGTAGAGCGTAATGCCGGCGCACAGCAAGGGGGCCGCCCTGTCCAGGGGCAGGTTGTCCGGGATGGACAGGACATAGCCTTCCCGCACCACGATATGGTCGGAATAGCCGCCATAGGTGGGGGTGACGCCATCGGCTTCCACATCATTATAGGTCTGGACCAGACCAGGCAGATACTGTTCCAGATCCACGTCGCGGGTGGCGCATTGGGTGCAGGAATGGACGAAGCAGCCAACACCAACCCGGTCACCGACCTTGAATTTCGTCACATTGGCGCCGACGGCGGTGACGATGCCGGCGATCTCGTGCCCCGGCACCATGGGGAAGCGGGAATTGCCCCATTCATTGCGGGCCTGATGAATGTCGGAATGGCAGACGCCGCAATATTTGATCTCGATGACCACATCGTCAGCCGTCGGTTCGCGACGTTCAAAGGTGAAGGGCGCCAGCTTGGCATCGGCCGACAGGGCGCCATAGGCTTTCGCGGTTGCCATTTTTAATCCTCGATATTCCAGATGGGATGTGAGGGACTATCCACCAGTCGGGCTTTGGGGTGGTAGACCGATCCTGCAAGCTTATTGCCTGATCCTGCAAACGCCCCCTAATAGGCTTTCCAGGGAAGGGACACCGGTTTACCGTTCCACACTCTCAGAAGCTCGTGATCTACAGGCGATTGCCCATGTCCGATACAATGCCAAGCCTTGGTCAGATGGCATCCCTGTTTGCCCGTTACGCCAGGGAGGACGGTGATAATGCCACACCTGTACCCCGCCTGTGGCTTTATCGGCAGAGCACCCCGACCAGCCCGATCCCCTGTGCGTACCGGCCAGGCCTGTCCCTGGTGCTGCAGGGGGCGAAAAGCATGACCCTGGCATCGGAGACGTACCATTATGGGACGGGCCAGTATCTGCTGAACTCCCTGCATCTGCCGGCGGTCGCCCATGTCACGCAGGCATCGGCGGAACAGCCACATTTCTGCTTTTCCTTCGCCATTGATCCGGAAAAACTGGGCGAAGTGTTGCTGCGTGCGCCGACCGTGGCGGGGGTGGAAAGCGGCAGTGCCCGCGGCGTTGCCGTGAGTGACGCCACACCGGAACTGCTGGAAGCGGCATGGCGTCTGCTGCGTCTGTTGGATCGCCCCCAGGATATTCCGGTCATGGCCCCCCTGATTGAACAGGAATTGCTGTACCGGGTGTTGAGCGGCCCGGACGGCACACGTTTGCTGCGGATCATGTCTGGCGGGGGGCAAAGCAGCCGCATCGTGCGCGCCGTGGCCTGGCTGCGGGCCAATTTCGCTGATCCGCTGCGGGTTGAGGAACTGGCCGAGCATGTGAATATGAGCGTCTCGTCCCTGCATCACCATTTCAAGGCGGTGACGGCGATGAGCCCGATGCAGTACCAAAAGCAGCTTCGCTTGCATGAGGCGCGACGCCTGATGCTGGCGGAAGGGCTGGATGCCGGTACGGCCAGCCTGCGCGTCGGCTATCAAAGCCCATCGCAGTTCAGCCGGGAATATAGCCGGCTCTACGGCATGCCGCCCCTGCGTGATGTCGGGCGGCTGCGGGAAGCGGTGTAATAGGTAAAGGGTGAAGGGCAGGGCGCGCTATCATCCGCCATCCTGCCCTTCACCGGCTCAATTAGCCCGGCTCAGTTAGCGTTGTTGTCCCGGGGGACCGATGCTGTCCGCGGTGTGGCCAGTCCTTCCTTCAGCTTGCTTTCCGCTGATTTGCGCAAGCCTTCATTATCCGCCTGCTGCGCGGCGCGGGACCATTGGAAACGGGCTTCCTGCTTGCGGCCCAGCGCCCAATAGGCATCGCCCAGATGGTCGCTGATCGACGGGTCCATCGGCTCCAGTTCCATTGCCTGTTCCAGCAGGTCCACGGCGCCGTGGAAATCCCCCTGCTTGAACTTGGCCCAGCCCAGGCTATCAATGATGAAACCGTCCTTGGGGCGCAGGGCCAGCGCCTGTTCAATCATCTGCCGGCCTTTTTCCAGGTCGATATCGCGATCGACATAGGAATAGCCCAGATAATTCAAAATGCTGGCCTGATTGGGGCTGAGCGCCAGGGCCTGCTTCATCACGGCTTCCGCCTTGGCCCAGTCGCCCATTGTGTCCAGGCAGATGCCACGGGCATAGAACAGCGCCCAATCGGTGGGGGCCGGCTGGTCAATACGCGCGATGGCCCGATCATAGGCGACCAGTGCTTTCTGCGGCTGGCGCGCCATGCGATACAGATCGCCCATCTGCATCAAGGCGTCCGTCCGCTCCGGCTGGTCGGCGGCCATGGTATCCAGCACCTTGGCCGCATCATCAATCCGGTCCATCTGGCGCAACGTGTCGGCCTGACGAAGCTTGGCCGACCAAAGCAGGCCGGCATCAGCTTTTACCGCCCGATATTCCCGCAGCGCCGCCGCATGCTGGCCCCTGGTGGCCAGCACATCACCCACCATCAGGCGGGCCAAGGGCTGGTGGGGATCAAGATAGAGCGATACCCGACCATAAAGCAGGCTCATCTCCAGCGCTTTTTCCTGTTGCAGGGCGGCGGCCATTTCATACAGCGCTTCACCCAGCCCCGTTCCGGCGTCCTTCACCAGCCGTTCCGGCACGATACCCTTGTTCAGCCGTGCAATGGTCTCGTCCATCGCCAGTGTTCCGGGATTGGCGCGGCGATAGCCCTCATACAGACGGCGTGCTGCATCGCGATTGCCCGCCCGCTCATGGAAATTGCCGACAAGGTAGGTCAAGCGCAGGGGCATCCCCCGTTCGCCAGCGGCGACATAATGCAGGGCGGCAGCCTCATGGTCGTCCGTCAGATCCTCAATCAGCGCGATCTGGAGCTGCTGCATGACGGCGAACCCTTCATGGGTCTTCAACGCCTTCAGCCGGTTTACCGCCCCTTCCTTGTCACCCCGCGCCACGTCAACCCAGGCGCTGAGCAGGGGGGTGATGAACTGGGACAAGCCATCGACGGGCAGGGTCGCCAGCCTGGCGGCCGCTTCTTCGGCTTTCCCCTGCTTCAAATCATCGGCAATGATCAGAATGCTGGCGATATAGGAGGCATCTGCATCCATCCGCCGGGCCAGCCGCACGGCTTCGGCATCATCACCATCACCGAGATTCAGCAGGAAGGTCCGGCGCAGCAAGGCGTCATTCTCCGGATCTTTCCGCAGCGCCGCCCCCAGATTATCTGCCGCGGTGCCCCAGTCGCCGGCATTCTGTGCCACGCGACCAGCCAGATAGCGCGCGATCTCACTGGCATTATCCTCCGGCGGCGATCCGGCCAGGGCTGACCCTGCCAACAGCAGTGTGACCAGCCCGGCGGCAACCTTCTTCGGCATCCAGCAGGAAATATTCACGCGCGCCCACCTTTCGTTGGTGTCGGGCTGCCGCCCGGGGACCATCGCCGGCCCATTTGCAATGCGAAGAGCCTAAACAGGAATAGCTTAACCATTCAATAAGGCAACCGCCGCCTATGACATTTGTCTCAGCCTTCTGGCCGGATCAGGTTTTAACCATGTGGTTTTGAATGTGCCCGGTCGCAGACCACAATGCATGCAAATTGTGCATATGTGGCGCGCAATCGTGCAAAAAATCGGTAACGTCATTTTGACATTTTCTCTGTCAATATTCGTTCTGCTGGCGGCGAAGTCGTCAGCCATTCGAACCCAGGGACCTTGCATGTATCCCGCAGTGGCGACCGGAGCCCATAATCCGGCAAATGGCGTGGTGGCCGGCCTGATGCCCACCGATATGCTTTCCCAGTCGGCCTCGATGCCCATACCGCCGCCGCAGATGCAATCCCATTACGGGGCTGAAGCGCTGGCGGAACAGATTCTGGCCGCTGTTGGCCGGTGTCGTACACTGGGCCATCGCGATCCCCGCATTACCCTGACCCGTCCGACGGATGTGGTGGAAGGGGTGCGCGCCTTGCTGGAACTGGCCGGTCTGACCCCGTCCGTCCGTCCGTCCAGCATCGGCGGCCAGTCGGTCCTTATCGTCAGGCTCTGATCCCGATACCTGCCTGATCTTCCCACCGGTTCCGGTCCGCCGGGACTGGTGGGGCCATTATCACTTGCCTTGCCCCTCTCGGGTTGTTCATGATCTGTACTGATCATGCATCCCTTATATAGGGTCGGGAGAGGGTGATGGTGGTGCAGCGGATGGCAGAACCGGAGATTGCCCTGACAGGGGAGGGCGACCTATCCCCACCTGCCATGACGATGAGTGGCGGAGCGGCGGCGCTTGTGCGTACGGTCTTACCGCGCCCTGCATCGGACAGGGCAGCGGCGATCACCCGTGGCGTGCGCCGGATGATGGCGGAACGCGGTCAACAGGGGATCGTGGAATTCTGTCTCGCCAATGGGCGGCGGGCTGATTTGCTGTGCCTCTCCGACAAGGGAGAGGTGACGATTGTCGAGGTCAAAAGCAGCGTCGCGGATTTCCGGGCTGACCATAAATGGCAGGATTACCTGGAATTTTGTGACTGCTTCTATTTCGCAGTCAGCGATGATTTCCCACAGGAACTGATCCCGGCGGAATGCGGCCTGATCGTCGCCGATGCTTTCGGCGCGGAAATCCTGCGGAATGGTCCGGTGGCCCCCTTACCTGGCGCCCGTCGCAAGACCTTGATGGTGCGGATTGCCCAGGCGGCCATGGCCCGGCTTCATCGCCTGGAAGACCCCGCCAAGGGTCTGTAGCTGCTCTTATTCGAGCATCGCATGCCCGGTCTCAATTTCGACCAGGGCCGCCAGCAGGGGCACGGCAAGATCGCGGCGCTGGCCGGTCCCGCGCTCGGCCTCGCCGATTGCGTTTTGGAAGCTGTTGCGCCAGCGTTGATCATCATAAAGCAACTTGTCAGCCCGTGCCCGCTGCATCAGCACGATGGGGGACCGCATGTCGGTCACCACCTTGTCCAGCCGGGTTGATAACAGGGTGGCATGGGCCTTGTCCTTGGATTTCAAGGCGCCGTTTATCAGTTCCACATAGGTTTCCGCCTTCAGGTCAACATCCTGAAGCTGGTCGGCATAGGTCAGGGTCAGGGTACGCTCCCCCCGTGCTTCCAGCCGGCCCAGCACCTGGGGAATGGTCCAGGGGCTTTCTTCCTGCACGGTACGCAGCAGGCCCAAGGCCAGATTGGTATCCCCCAGGTCGCCAGCCGCTACAGCCAGTTCCGGCGGGCAGCAATTGCCACGACGATCCTTGAAGCGGCTGAACTGCTCTTCAACCGTGTTCAGAAACAGGGTGCGCGCCCGGGCTTCCAGACCCACGCGCAGCAGCGATTGTGCGACCAGCCCCAATTCCCAGGCACAGCCCTTGGTACGGGCAAATTCCGTCGCCTCCTCTGCCACGGCCGCCGCGCGCGACATGTCGCCCTGCCAGGTCAATGCTTCAACAATGTCCGACAGGTTGTAGATGCGGGTGGAGCAATCCGCGAAGCCACGGGTAATTTGAAGGGCCAGATCCACTTCACCCGTCAGTGCCAGTGTGCGGCCAACAAACAGGTCGGCGCTGACATCGCTTTTCACGCCGCCTGTGCGCAAGGCCTGGACGAAGGGGGCCACAATCGGATGGACCCGCTCACGGTCACCGATATGGTAATGGGCAACCGCCAGCGACAGCCAGTCCCAGCGCGGCGCGGCGATGGGATATTCGACCGGTGCGACCAGCCCTTCGATCCGGTGCAGCAAACAGGCATTGGATTTGGGATCGGTACAGACCATCCCGCGCAGCCGGCGCTTGAATTCGACATAGTCGAAATCACCGATGAACTGGTTGGTCACCAGTTGCACCGCCAGCGTGCTTTCCGGCAGGCGGGTGATGATATCGTTCAGCAGCCGGTCAGCTTCCGTCAGCAGCTTGGTCTGCTCGGCCTGATCATAGGATTGATCGGCCTTGGAAATGGCCTGCATCGCCATCACGAACTGGCGATTGGCCTGCGCGTTCTGGTCGCCGGCCTGGGCTTGCGCCTGGACCGTACCAGCCAGTGTCAGGACACACAGAAATAGCAGCGCGCCAAACCACTGGCGCGCGCCTTCCCATGCCGTGGAACAGGCGCCGGTATCAGTTCGGCACGACGACATGGCTCACCACCTGGCGGACGCGAGAAATAGTGCGGGCATGGTTGCGGACACGCTCCAGCTCTTGGGCAGAGCGGGCGCGGCCCATCAGATAGACGGTCTGGTTTACCGTTTCGATGGTGAAATTGCGCGAGGTGATTTCCGCGTCGGTCAGCAGTTTGGTGCGGAGCTGGGTTGTGATCCAGGCATCGGCCGCCTTGTCGGACAGGCTCGACTCGTCACCAAAGCCGATTTCGTTGATGACTTCGCGCACACCATTGACCTGCCAGGCAAGACGGACAGCCTCCACCCGCTCATCGGCATTGCCGGCGCGACCGGTCAGCAGGGCCCGGCCATCGCGAACGGTCACGTCCAGCCGGTCATTAAGGCCGGGCACGGTAGCCCATTGGGCTTCCACCGCACGGGTCAGCACATTGTCGGGAACCTTCGGGCCGCTTTCCAGGGCGGCCGCCCCATCATTCGGCGTGGCGCACCCAGTCAGGGGCATCACGGCCACAACAGCCAGAAATGCCATGCCAATCCAGGAATGGCTGTTACGGACAGTTTCGCCGGTTTTGCCGGCGCCGCTGACGGGCGCCTGATGGCGCACACTCACCATGATTTTTGCCTCCTGCCGCCGCTCACACCACTAACGTGCAAGGTGCCAGCATCATATCCGTTAAATGTGGTCACAACCGGGCTTGTAGAGCAGGTCAGGCGAAGGGGGCGGCTGCCAGCACCGCTGACAGTTCCCGTGCCAGGATGCCGGCGATACGCTTTCGTGCCGAGGAGTCGCGGAGCAATTGCTCATCCTGCTTGTTGGAAAGGAAGCCGGTTTCGATCAGCAGCGACGGCACTTCGGGCGCTTTGAGAACGGCGAAATTGGCGGCACGCATCGGGTTATCCAGCAAGCGTATATCCTTGCCGGCACCGCTGATGATGCTTTGCTTGGCATGGAGGGCGGCGGTGCGGGTGTGGCGCGCCGCCAGATCCACCAGGATCGCTGCGACATTCTCATCCAGGTCGCCCATATCAAGCCCCAGCCCGCCGGCCAGATTTTCCTGCTTGGCGATGGCGGCGGCGAAATCATCGCTCGCCTTTTCGGCCAGCGTGTAGGCGGAGAGGCCCCGCGCGTTGCGGTTGGGGGCACTATCGGCATGGATGGAAATGAACAGGTCGGCTTTGGCCTGACGGGCCATCTGCCGACGTTGGGGCAGTTCGATAAAGGTGTCGCTGTCGCGGGTCAGCACGACATTGGTGCCGGCATTGCGACCGATCAGCCGGGCCATTTCCTTGGAAATGTCCAGCACCACGTCCTTTTCAAACGTGTTGTGATAACGGCCGATGGCGCCGGGGTCATGGCCCCCGTGACCGGGATCAATCATCACCAGTTTGGGGGGGCGGGCTTTCTTCGCCGGCGGGCGGGCCTGGGCCACTTCCTGGCCTGCCATCACGGGTGGGGCCAGCGTTATGGCCACCGAAGGGGCCAGCAGGGGCACGCCAAACGCAAAACGAAGCAAATCCCGACGATTCATGGATCAGACCACCATCCGGACCCCCGCCTCAAGGGTCCATATACAGGCCGCATCATTGGACCCGGACGGCCCGTTCCGCAATAGAAACGTTGGCGGTCATCGCGGTTGCGGCAGAGTGTTGCGAATACCCAACATATACCCATCTCAGCCGGCTTTGTCAGCCAGCGCGGCCAGGGCGGCGAGCTTTGTTTCCGCAGGTGTGAAGACAGCCTGCGTGATGGCCCGTTCAATCTGCTCGCGGGTGAAGGGCTTGCGGATCACCGGTCCCAGGTGGGCCAGCCCCCGGCGCGACAATTCGTCGCCGAAGGCAGTGACGAAAATAATGGGCAGGGTGCTTTGCTGGCGCAGGCGCTGTGCGGTGGTGATGCCGCTATCGCCGCCGGCCAGACGCAAATCCATCAAAGCCAGCGTGGGCTGGTTGTCGGCGGCTGTGTTCAGGGCCGCTTCCATCGTCGCTGCCGTCCCGCACACGACATGGCCCATCTGGCGAACGGTTTCGGCCAGGTCGCAGGCGATGATGGCATCATCTTCCACAATCATGATGTGGGCGACCAGCGCGCTGCCCAGGCCCTTCTGCGCCTCGGCCATGGCGGCATGGGCTTCCTCCAGCCCCAGGCCCAGCACATCCGCCGCTTCGGCCATCGTCAGCTCTTCCAGGCTGACCAGAAGATAAAGCCGGCGGTTGCGCTCCGGCAGGGTGGCGAGGGCGCGTTCAATCGGATGGCGGCCGACCAGATCCGTGGTCTGGCGGCAATCCTCCCCGCACAGCCGGTTCAGCAGGGCATAGAGGCGCAGGCGGCTGGGGGTTTCCAGCCCATGGCTGATCGGATCTTCCAGGGCGATGGGCATTGCCTCTGCCACCAGCTCGTCGCCCGTCATCGCGTCAGAGGTCAGCGCGCGGGCATAGCGGCGCAGGTAGGGCAGATGGTAGAGCAACTGGCGGGAATGGGCGTCCATTATACTGGTCCTTGGGGGAAATGCCGAGATACGCGCCCCGACTTGGCGGGCCGAGGACATTTTGAGGCTTCGTGCGCTAATTTCCATTCCACTTGCGCAATCGCCCGATTGGCCTAGGGCACACCATCCCCTCTATCGAACGTCAAGGTCTTGATCGGCGAATGCGGCAGGGATGCCATCTGCTGGTCGGCGCGAGAGGGCAGGGCTGCAATCTCCTTCACCATCTTTGCCATGATTGCCTGACCGAAACGATCCAGCCCATCAGCGGTCAGAATGAAGGCGCCGGGGCCGCCGATCACGTGATCCTGGTAATAGCGGTCCAGATCGACTGGTGGCAGGCCCCCCATGGGATTGGGCTGATCATTCACGATGGGCAGACCGTTGATGGTGATCCCCGCAGCAACCGCCTTATCGCGGGCATCACCGGGCGCATGGCCCTGATTGCTGTATCCGTCGCCGGAAATATCGATGACCCGTCTTTCGCCTTTGAAGGGGCTGGTTGTGAACTGCGCCACGCCGAAATCAATGGCACTGCCCAGTGCCGTCCAGCGCCCCGTCTCAATCGGTGCTGCAGCGATGCGGGTGGCGAAAATGTTCAGGCTGTTTTCGTCATCCAGCAATGTCCAGTCCGCCACCAGACGCTGGTGGGTGCTGTCCGCCCATTCGACATAGGCCATGGCGACGCGACCCAGCCCACCGGCGCGAACCGCTTCCCGCAGGGCGCCGCTGGTCAGGGCGGCGACATAGCCCTGGCGCTGCAACTTCGCCTCTTCCCCGTCGATGGAACCGGAAACATCGACCATCAGCAGCAGTTCCACGTCCACTGGCGTCGCCGCGCGGGCGGAGCCCGTGCAGCAGATCATCAGGGCAAAGGCGAAAGCGGAGAACGCGCGCTTACCAATCAAAGCCAGCCACGTCTTTTGAAATAGAGGTAAGGCACGATAACGGAAACCACCATCAACAATAGGGCCAGTGGATAGCCGAACGGCCAGTCCAGTTCCGGCATATTGTGGAAATTCATTCCGTAAATGCTGGCCACCAGGGTCGGCGGCAGGAAGACCACGGCGGCAACGGAGAATATCTTGACGATATTATTCTGCTCGATCCCCACCACACCCAGCAGCGCATCAAGCTGGAAGGCGATGTTGCTGGACAGGAAGGCCGTGTAATCAGCCAGCGACTGGGCATCCTGGCCCAATGTCTTCAGCCGCGCCCGCAGGTTCTTGTCGCCGGCAATCTCTTTCAATGTCGCATTGAAAGCCAGGATGCGCTTCAGCGTGACAAGGCTTTCCCGGGCCTTGGCGGTCAGATCATGGGCGCGTGCGATGCGCTTCAGCAACTGGTGCTGCATGTCGGAGCCGAGATGGCCTTCATGCCCCTCAATCAGCAGTTCGCGCGCCACTGCATTCACGTCTTTGCCCACACCCTCCAGCACGTCGGCAATCCGGTCCAGGATGGCGTCCAGCAGATAGAGAAAGGCGGACGCCCCGCTTTCCAGCTTCACGCCCTGCCGGCTGACCTGATGATGGAAGCCATAGAAGGGCTTGGGATCATCAAAGCGCAGGGTGATCAGCGTGTCTGCGGTCAGGACGAAGGTGATATCCATGGTTTCCGGCACCGGCGCATCGGCCCGGCACAGGACGGTGGCGGTCATGAAGGCGCCGCCCTCGTCGCGATAGACCCGGCTGGAAAGCTCGATCTCCCGCATCTCCTCGCGGGTGGGCAATTCCATGGCGAAGGTACGCTCCACCAATTGCCGCTCCGCGGCGCTGGGGGCGTTCAGGTCGATCCATTGGGCGTGGCGAAGCTGTTCGGGCACCAGTTCGCCATCCAGCGGCTGGTTGCGTCCTTCGATCATGTGATAAGCGCGGATCATTCCATACCATCGTTCCGCTGCGAGGACCGGCCCGAAGGCTGGCGATCATCTGGCATTTAATCCTTTGCAGGGCCGGTGGAAAGCGAACTTTTACCGCAGTCCCTTAACTCACCCCTGGCAAGCTGGCAGCGCAGGCTGTAAATGCTGCTGTCATGAACCCGCTGCTTCGACTGGCTTTGGAAGCGGGGCCGCTGGCCCTCTTCTTCATCGTCAACGCCCGCGCTGGCCTGATGGCCGGTACGGGCGTCTTCATGGCTGCCACCACGGTGGCGCTGATCGTCAACTGGATGCTGGAGCGTCGCCTGCCGGTGATGCCGCTGGTCGGCTGTTTTTTTGTGCTGGTCTTCGGTGGCCTGACCCTGTGGCTGAATGATGAGCTGTTCATCAAGATCAAGCCAACCGTGGTCAATCTGCTGCTGTCCGCCACGCTGTTTGTCGGCCTGTTCCTCAAGCGGAACCTGTTGAAGGTGGTCCTTGGGGCGGCCCTGGAACTGCGGGAGGAGGGATGGCGTATCCTGACCGTGCGCTGGGCCTGGTTCTTCTTGTTCCTGGCCGTGGTGAACGAGATTGTCTGGCGCAGCTTCGACACCGAAATCTGGGTCAATTTCAAGGTGTTCGGCATCATGCCGCTGTCGCTGCTCTTCTCCATGGCGCAGGTGCCGGTGATCATGAAGCATCAGATCCACCCGGAAGGCGAGGGTAAACCCGACAGTGTAGCCTGACACGCCACCGTTACAGTTCCGTCACCGGACTTACGCTGGTTATCAGCTTTAAATCAAAGCGTTACGCCCACGTAACCCCGATTGAGTGGCACCCTGGCTGCCTCTACGATTGCCCCTATCAACGATAAGACGGGGGCTTTCATGTCAAAGATCGCGCGTATGCTGCTGGTGGGGCTTGGTATGGTTGTCGGGGCTGGTGTCCTGTCCGCCTGCTCCATCAATGTCAATGATGACAAGGATGATGGTCGTTACGCCCGTCCACGTACGGCCACGGACCATTGCCGTCGGGAAGTGGAGCGCACCTATGGCGACCATTACCGCATTGCCTATGAACTGCCCGATCTGGTGACCAATGGTACGGTGCAGACCGTAACCCAGGGCTTTACCTTGGTGCTTCGCCGGGAAAATTTTGATGCACCCGAGCGGCGCAGCATCCGCTGTACGGTGGATAGCGGCGTGCTGATCCAGGTGGTGCCAGGGTAAGCGATAAATAATTCGGGGTCAGGAATGAAAAAGGCCGCCAGAGCGATCCGGCGGCCTTCTTAGTTCACACCCTGATCAGGTCGCTTTAGGCCGCGCGGGCGGCCATCAGCTTCTTGATTTCGGCAATTGCCTTGGCCGGGTTCAGACCTTTCGGGCAGGTCTGGGTGCAGTTCATGATCGTGTGGCAGCGATAGAGACGGAAGGGGTCTTCCAGCGCATCCAAACGCTCACCCGTCATTTCATCGCGGCTGTCGGCGATGAAGCGATAGGCCTGCAGCAGAACCGCCGGGCCCAGATACCGGTCACCATTCCACCAATAGCTGGGGCAGGAGGTGGTGCAGCAGAAGCACAGGATGCACTCATACAGCCCGTCCAGCTTCTCCCGCTCTTCCGGGCTTTGCAGCCGTTCGCGCGAGGGGGCCGTCGACTGCGTCTGCAGCCAGGGCTTGATGGAGGCGAGCTGGGCATAGTTCTGGTTCAGGTCCGGCACCAGATCCTTCACCACCGGCTGGTGCGGCAGCGGGTAGATCTTGACGTCGCCCTTCACTTCGTCGATCGCCTTCAGGCACGCCAGCGTATTGCGACCATCAATATTCATGGCGCAGGAACCGCAGATGCCTTCACGGCAGGACCGGCGGAAGGTCAGCGTGCTGTCCACATCGTTCTTGATGTGGATCAGCGCGTCGAGAACCATCGGGCCGCACTTGTCCAGATCGATCTCGTAAATATCCTCACGCGGGTTCTCGCCCGAGTCCGGATCATAGCGATAGATGCGGAACTTGCGCGTGCGCTTGGCGTCAGTCCCGGCAGAGCGAACCGTCTTGCCGGGCTTGACCTTGGAATTGGCGGGGAGGGAAAATTCAGCCATGGGTCGAAGGCCTTCTCAAACGTCGCGGGATCAGTACACGCGCTTCTTCGGCGGGAACACTTCAACTTCGTTGGTCAAAGTGTAGAGATGGACGGGGCGGTCGCCGATGGTCGGCTTGCCACTTTCATCCACCCAGACGGTCGTGTGCTTCATCCAGTTGACGTCGTCACGCTCGCTGTAATCCTCGCGGGCATGGGCGCCACGGGATTCGGTGCGGTTGGCGGCGGAATTGATGGTCGCGACGGCCTGGTACATCAGATTGTCCAGTTCCAGCGCTTCCACCAGATCGCTGTTCCAGATCATGGAGCTGTCGCTGACCGCGATGTCCGGGCGCTTGGCCCAAACCGCGCGCATATGCTCCACACCCTCGTCCAGCACATCGCCGGTGCGGAAGACGGCGCAGTTATTCTGCATGATCTTCTGCATTTCCAGGCGCAGATGCGCCACGCGGGTGCCGCCCTTGGCAAAGCGGGCCTTATCCAGACGGGCCAGCGCCTTGTCGGTGCTGTCGTTGGAGATGGTCTTGTGCGGGGCGCCCTTGGTCACGATCTCGGCGGCGCGGATGGCGGCCGAGCGGCCGAACACCACCAGATCGAGCAGGGAGTTGGAACCCAGGCGGTTGGCGCCATGCACCGACACGCAGGCCGCTTCACCAATGGCCATCAGGCCCGGCACCACCTGGTCGGGATTGTCGGCGGTCGGGCGGATGACTTCGCCGCGATAATTGGTCGGGATGCCGCCCATATTGTAATGGACGGTCGGCAGAACCGGGATCGGCTCCTTCGTCACATCCACACCGGCGAAGATACGGGCCGATTCAGCGATGCCCGGCAGGCGGGCATGGATGACTTCCGGCGCCAGATGCTCCAGATGCAGATGGATATGGTCCTTGTTCGGGCCAACGCCGCGACCTTCGCGGATTTCGATGGTCATCGAACGGCTGACCACGTCGCGCGAGGCGAGATCCTTGGCCGAGGGGGCATAACGCTCCATGAAGCGTTCGCCTTCGGAGTTGGTCAGATAGCCGCCTTCGCCGCGCGCACCCTCGGTGATCAGACAGCCGGAGCCGTAGATACCAGTCGGGTGGAACTGCACGAACTCCATGTCCTGCAGGGGCAGGCCGGCGCGCAGCACCATGCCGCCACCGTCGCCGGTGCAGGTATGGGCCGAGGTGGCGGAGAAGTAGGCGCGGCCATAGCCGCCGGTGGCCAGCACGGTCTGGTGGCCGCGGAAACGATGGATGGTGCCATCATCCAGGTTCCAGGCCAGCACGCCGCGGCAGGCGCCTTCCTCGTCCATCAACAGGTCGAGGGCGAAATATTCTACAAAGAACTCAGCGTTATGGCGCAGGCTCTGCTGATACAGCGTATGCAGCATGGCGTGGCCGGTACGGTCGGCGGCCGCACAGGTGCGGTAAGCCTGACCCTTGCCATATTCGGTGGTCATGCCGCCGAAGGCGCGCTGATAAATCTTGCCTTCGGCCGTGCGGCTGAAGGGCACGCCCTGATGTTCCAGCTCGATGATGGCGGGGATGGCCTCGCGCACCATGTACTCAATCGCGTCCTGGTCGCCCAGCCAGTCCGACCCCTTCACGGTGTCGTACATGTGGTAGCGCCAGTCGTCGTCACCCATATTGCCCAGGGCGGCGGAGATACCGCCCTGCGCTGCCACGGTGTGGGAGCGGGTGGGGAACACCTTGGTGATGCAGGCCGTCTTCAGCCCCTTTTCGGCCATGCCGAACGTGGCGCGCAGGCCAGCGCCACCGGCGCCGACGACGACGACATCATATTCGTGATCGATGATCTTGTAGGCGGTCGCCATGTTATCAGGCTCCGAAAGCGATCTTGAGGACGGCAAAGGCCGACAGGAGGAACAGCACCAGCGCCAGACCCTTGGTCAGCGCGATGGCGGCCAGCTTTGCCAGCTTGCCATGGATATAGTCCTCGAAGACTTCCTGCATACCGTATGCGGCATGATGGAAGGTGAAACCCAGGAACAGGATCGTGACGATCACCGGGTAGGGCTTCTGGAAGGTCAGCACCACATCCTCGTGGCTGGCGCCGATCAGGCTCAGCACCAGGGCGATGAACAGGATGGTCAGCACGGCCAGACCGGCGGCACCGACACGGTAGGCCAGCCAGTGATGGGCGCCATGCTTGGCAGAACCGAGGCCACGGGCGCGGCCCAGCGGCGTGCGGAAGCTGTTGGTGGAATTAGCCATCTCTCGGTTTCCCCAATCAGAGCGCGAAGGCCAGCACCCAGGTCACCACGGTGGCGCCGATGGCGGCGCCGATGACCAGGTTGGAGCTGCTATAGGCTTGCGGCAAGGTCAGGCCCTTGACGCCGTCCCAGACCAGGTGACGGATACCATTGAAAAAATGGAACCAGAGGGCCGCCGTCCAGCCGAACATCAGGATCAGCCCGATGGGCGAGGCGATGAAGCCGCTGGCCGTGGCGTAGGCTTCCGGCCCCACGGCCGCTGCCACCAGCCACCAGACCAGCAACAGCGTACCGACAGTGAGGCCGATACCGGTGATGCGATGGGTGATGGAGGTCAAAGCGGGCAGGGGCAGGCGATAGACCTGCAGGTGGGGGGATAGCGGCCGTTGCCGCTTGGCCGCGGGCGTATCGGTCATCTCTCACGCGTCCTTGATGCTGTCCGGGGTTTTTCCATGTCGATGGCCCGACCGGGGCCACGACACCCGCTAGCAAAGCCGGCGGCGGGAATTGTCACAAGAATTGGCTGGGGTTCAATTACGCCCAACCTTATGCCTGCGTCAACGCTTCGCACCTGCGATCTTGGGTGCGTTGCGATGCCCTTTTAAGATGCTTCATGTAAGATGGCTCCATAAGGTGCGAATAGTTCGCAATTAGTCTGTCATCGGGCGGGGAAGTGATAATGGGTTCGCAGGAACTGACGGCAAGCCTTGAAGACCTTTGTCTTTCTGCATGGCCGGCACCCCGACAATTGCACCATAGCGGCTGGGTTTTACGCTTTGGCGGCGGGCATAGCGGGCGGGCGAACGCTGTTACCGCCATCACAGCGTCGCCCCCGGTCGATCCGGGCTTCATCGGCTGGTGTGAAACGGAATATCGTCGTCACGGACTGCCCCCGCAATTTCGGCTGACGCCCCTATGCCCGCCCGATATGGCAGAAAAACTGGTCCAGGCCGGATATAGGTTGCGGGAAGAGAGCCTTGTTTTGGTAGCAGAACTACCTTCTGCACAGCCGCCGGATGCCTCTGTCCGGCTGCAATCCTTTGCTGATGATGCATGGCTGACAGCCTACCGCAGCATGGTTGCGGTGCCGGAAGCGGAAATGCCAGCCCTGCGGGCCATCCTTGGCGCCATCGTCGCCCCGGCCACCTATGCCACCCTATGGTCGGACGGAAAGCCGGTGGCCGCCTGTCTTGGAGTCGTCGATCGCGGCTGGCTGGGTCTCTACAAGGTCGCGACTCATCCCCAGGCCAGGGGGCAGGGGCATGGGGCCCGGCTGGTTCGGGCGATTCTGTCCCATGCGGCGACGGCGGGTGCCACGCGGGCCTATCTGCAGGTTGGCAGCGGTAATGTGCCGGCACTGGCGCTTTACCAGCGGTTCGGTTTCACCACTGCCTATAGCTATGTCTATGCCCGGCGTGGTTGAAGGCCGGCATAGGGGCAGCCTGCCTGGGCGGCGATGGCGGCAGCCAGGGCGACGGTGGCGCGGGCCGTTTCCACATGCAGGGCTTCCACCAGCCTGCCATCCACAACGGTAATGCCCCGCCCGGCAGCCATGGCGTCGGCATGGGCGGCGATGATGCGTTGCGCGCGCGAAACCTCGTCTGCGTCGGGCGCGAAGGCGCTATTGGCGGCAATCAACTGCCTTGGGTGGATCAGGGTTTTGCCGTCGAAGCCCAGTTCGCGCCCCTGGCGGCAGGCATCGGCAAAGCCGGCTTCATCATCCAGATCGACATGCACGCCATCCAGCACGGCCAAGCCATGGGCGCGGGCGGCCAGCAGGGTCAGGCCCAGGCCGGTGATCATGGGCAAGCGGTCACGTGTGACCAGGGCACCCAGATCCTTGGTCAGGTCCGATGTGCCCATGACCAGACATTCCAGCCGGGGGCAGGCGCCGGCAATATCGGCGGCATTCAGCATGGCGCGTGGCGTTTCCATCATCACCCAGAGGCGCAGGCTATCCGGCGCGCCGGAGGCACGCAGCACACGGTCGGCCATACGCACACTCTCACTGCTGTCTACCTTGGGAATCAGCACAGCATGGGCGCCGCTGGTGGCGGCGGCCTGAAGATCGGCATGGCCCCAGGGCGTATCCAGCCCGTTGGTGCGGACCACCAGTTCACGGTAGCCATAGCCGCCGGCCGCAATGGCATTCACCACCTGGGTCCGCGCCAGTTCCTTGGCGTCGGGGGCCACCGCATCTTCCAGGTCCAGGATCAGCACATCGGCCGCCAGGGCGCGGGCCTTCTCCAGCGCGCGGAGATTGGCACCGGGCATGTAAAGTGCTGAACGGCGAGGACGGACAGACATGGGATCGGCCTTCGATGGGCAGGGACAAGCAGGCGTGAACCTAGTCAAGTGCCGGTCATGCGTCCACCATCCCTGTCATGGAGACGCTTTTGCGGTTGAAGCGGCGCCACGGATGGGCGTAGCTGGAACCCGTGAATGCCAGTAAAGGTGCAGTCCTCGTGAAGACCATCCTTTCCATCCAGTCCCATGTTGCGTTTGGCCATGTCGGTAACCGGGCGGCTATTTTCCCGCTGGAGCGGTTGGGGTTCGATGCGATTGCCGTCAATACGGTGCAGTTCTCCAATCATACCGGCTATGGCGTTTGGACCGGCATGGTGTTCCCGCCGGACCATATTGCCGATGTGCTGCGGGGGATTGAGGAACGCGGTGCCATGGACGGGCTGCATGCCGTGCTGACCGGTTATATGGGAGACGCCGCCTTGGGCGATGTTGTCCTGGCCGCCGTGGCCCAGGCCAAGCAGGGCAATCCGGAGGCGCTTTATTGCTGCGATCCGGTGATGGGTGATGTGGGGCGTGGCTTTTTCGTCCGCCCTGGCATTCCGGAATTTTTCCGCGATAAGGCGCTGGCACTGGCCGATATCATCACGCCCAACCAGTTTGAGCTGGAATATCTGACCGGTTGCCATGTGCATGATCTGGAAAGCGCGCTGACGGCGACAAAAGCGGCCCGCGCCTTGGGCCCCCGATGGGTGCTGGTCACCAGCCTGACCCGGGCCGATGCCCCGCCGGATAGGATCGAGCTGTTGCTGGACGGGCCGGAAGGCGCCTTCCTCGTCTCTACCCCCCGTCTGGTGCTGGACCCGATGCCCAATGGGGCCGGCGATTGTGTGGCGGCCTTGTTCCTGGCCAAGTTTCTGGAAACCGGCCGCGATGGGGCGGCGGCCTTGTCGCATGCCGCATCCGCCATCTATGCGGTGTTTAAAGCGACGAAGGAGAGCGGGCAGCGGGAATTGCAGCTCATCGGCGCCCAGGCGCAACTGGCGGCTCCCGATATCCTGTTTCCGGCCCAGGCGTTGGCATGACGCCACGCTGGGGAAAAACGTCTCATCCGTGGCAGGGTAGTGGACCTTGCCGCCATGGCCCTGGCGGCGCTATTGAAGACAAGCCCCCCGGCGCTGTGCCACGGCGCCTGTGCAGGAGTTTCGACAAGCCGATGCCGACCACCAAATCCATCGCCAGCACCGTCCTGGCCCTCTGCCTTCTGGCCCCCGTTACGGCCTTGGCCCAGCCAGCCGCTGTGCGCAATGATCAGGCCCAGGGTGAATATGGCTGCGAGGTGCAGGTCGACACCCCCTGCCAGGGCCGGGTTGATTTCGAGAAGGGTCGCAGCTTCGAGTTCAAAATCCCCGGTCCCGGCGATGTCACCTTCCATAATGAAGGCAACAAGCGCTGTACCCTGGAATATTCCATCGCCGAAAGCACCCTGGCGGCGACGGGGCGCCAATTATCCTTAGGCCCCGGCCAGACCGAGGTGATGACCGTGCGTGACGCGGGTGGCATGATCATCCGCTTCTTCAATCGCGGCCAGGGATCGACCACATGTGATCTGACCGTCGGCCTGAAGGGCTGATCCAGTTTTGAACCGCCGTCAGGGGACTTGCATGACCATCCCGTTCGCCCGCCTTCTTTTTGCCGCGCCGCTGGCAGGCCTGTTGCTGGCAGCCCCGGTGCAGGCCGGGCCGGTGAAGGATCCCAATGCGCCAGCCTGGTCACAGGTCTTTGATCCGGCCCGCAATCCGGATGTTGACCTGCAGGCGGCGCTGGCGGAAGCCCAGAAATCCAACCGCCGTGTTTTGGTGGATGTGGGCGGGGACTGGTGCATCTGGTGCAAATTGCTGGACGCCAAGTTCGAGCAGGAAGCCAATCTGCGCCAGTTGCGCGACCGCAATTTCGTGGTGCTGAAAGTGCATTACGACAAGAAGGTCAACCAGAACACGGCCTTTCTGTCCCGCTATCCCAAGGTGGCGGGATATCCCCACCTTTTCGTGCTGGATGCAAATGGCGCGCTGCTGCATAGCCAGAATACGGGTGATCTGGAATTGCCAGCCGATCAGGGAAAGGGCCATGACAGCGCCAAGATCGCTGCCTTCCTGACCCAGTGGGCGCCGCCGGGCCGCAATAGCTGACCCCCGTCCCTTATCCTTTCAGGTGGGGGCCTGTCCCGCGATAAGCCATCTTGCAGGGAACAGATTGGATCACCAAACTGGGCTGACCGTTGCCGGAGTGTTCCCGCCTTGTCCCAGGCCATTTCTGCCCGTATCCGCCCGATTGTTGATTGGCTGCTGCTGGAAGGCAACCGGCTGGCCGATATCGACACGCTCTTCTCCCAAGTGATCGACCGGGTGGCGGTTGCCGGCCTGCCCATCGGGCGTGTGTCGCTGAACCTGGAACTGCTGCATCCCGAAGTGGTAGGGGAAGGGCGCGTCTGGCTGTGCGGGCAGACATCCCAGGCCCACCGGTTGAACCGTGTCGATACAGACCTGACGGAATATCTTAACAGCCCGGTCCATCGGGTTGATCTGACGGGGCAGTCCTTCCGCGTCCATCTGGCGGCAGAACAGACGGAGATGCCGCTGCTGCGCCGGCTGCAGGTGGAAGGTTTTACCGATTACGTCATCATCCCCATCCAGGTGCAGGACCGGCACCGGTCTGCCGCCATGTCCTTTGCGGCCAAGCGCGTTACGCGCTTCAGCGAGGAGGATCTGGCCGATCTGCACCATGTCGTCGCGGCCATTTCCCCCATCCTGGAAGCGCGGGTGGTGCGCAACATCGCCCATGACCTGCTGGACACCTATCTGGGGCACAATGCGGGGGGCCGGGTCTATGCCGGCCAGATTCAGCGCGGTGATGCGGAAAATATCTTCGCCGCGGTCCTGTTCTGCGACCTGCGCAACTTCACCCGCTTCACGTCGGAGAATGTCTCCCGCGATGTCGTCGCCCGGCTGAACTATTGGTTCGATCTGGCTGTGGACGCGGTGGAGGCCCATGGCGGCGAAGTGCTGAAATTCATCGGTGATGGCATGCTGGCGATCTTCCCCGCCGATATGCTGAACCCGCGTGAAGCCTGCGGCCATGCGTTGGCGGCGGCTGCCACGCTCCAGGCCGCAGTGGCGGAATGGAACCAGGCGCTGCCCGCCGGCCAGACGGCGCTGGATTACGGCCTGTCGCTGCATCTGGGCCATGTCGCGTTCGGCAATATTGGCGGCAAGCGTCGGCTGGATTTCACCGTGGTCGGCCCGGCGGTGAACATGGCCAGCCGCCTGCTGGATGTGGCCAAGGGGTTGGACAGCGCAGTCGTGGTGTCCACCGCCTTTGCTGGCTGCTCGGGCCGGACCATGCGGTCGCTGGGTATCCATGTCCTGCGCGGTATTGAGAAGCCGGAAGAGATTTTTGCGCCGGACGGGGCCATTGGTTGAGGCGGATCGCCGCCCGTGCTATCGCTGCCGCCCAATTATCCGCCTGCCAAAGCAGTTCTCGCCATGAAGATCGCCGTCCGTTTCGCGCCCAGCCCCACCGGCTTCCTGCATATCGGTAACGTCCGCACCGCCATCGTGAACTGGCTGTACGCGGCGCGTCACGGCGGCAGCTTCATGTTCCGCCTGGATGACACGGACGAGGAACGCTCCACCCAGGCATATGCTGATGCCATCGCGCAGGATCTGACCTGGCTGGGCCTGACCTGGGACCGTTATGCCCGTGAAAGCGACCGCTATGCGCGTTACGGTGAAGTGGCGGAGAAGCTGAAGGCTGCTGGCCGCCTCTACCCCTGCTATGAGACGCCGGAGGAACTGGGCCTGAAGCGCAAGTCGCTGCTGGCCCGTCACCTGCCGCCGATCTATGACCGTTCCGCCCTGCGGCTGAGCGAGGAAGACCGCGCCCGGCTGGAGGCAGAGGGCCGCCGCCCGCATTGGCGCTTCAAGCTGCTGCATGAGGATATCGTCTGGGACGATCTGGTGCAGGGGCACAAGCATTTCAAAGGGGCTGACCTGTCCGACCCCGTGCTGATCCGCGAGGATGGCCGCCCGCTCTATACGCTCACCTCCGTCGTCGATGACGTGGATTTCGCCATCAGCCATATTGTGCGCGGTGAGGACCATGTGACCAACACGGCGGTGCAGGTGCAGCTTTTCCAGGCCGTCATCGGGCTGGAAGGGCAGGGGGAGGTGCCGACCTTCGCCCATTTGCCCCTGATCGCCGGGTCGGAAGGCGAAGGCCTGTCGAAGCGCCTGGGCTCCCTCTCTGTCCGTTCCCTGCGGGAGGAAGAGGGGGTGGAGGCGCTGGCGCTGACCTCCTACCTTGCCCGGCTGGGCACCGCTGACGCCATTGCCGCCGCCGGGTCGCTGGCCGAGTTGGCGGAAGGGTTCGACTTTGCCAAGTTCGGGCGCGGCACGCCGAAATTCGACCCGGATGAGCTGATGCGCCTGAATGCCCAGGTACTGCATCAGGCCCCGTTCGCTGCCGTGGTTGACCGGCTGGCGGCTTTGGGGCTCGACGGGGTGGATGAGGCCTTCTGGCTGGCCGTGCGCCCCAACCTGTCCAAGCTGGCTGACGCCAAGGACTGGTGGGCGGTGACCCATGCGCCGGTTGCCCCGCTGGTGGAGGATGCCGCTTTCCTGGCCACTGCCGCCGGGCTGCTGCCAGATGGCGTTTGGGATGAAACTACCTGGGGTGTCTGGACCAAGGCCGTCTCGGCTGCCACGGGTGCCAAGGGCAAGGCCCTGTTCCTGCCGCTGCGCCGCGCCCTGACGGCGCGTGATCATGGGCCGGAACTGAAAACGCTGCTGCCCTTGATCGGTCGTGAGCGAGCCCTGGCGCGGCTCGCCGGGCGGGTTGCGTGATGGTTGTTCAGCCTAAAGCAGGCTCCCGATGTCGACACGGCGTTGTCGCCCCGCCTCTTCTCGCCTGATATTCAAGACCAAGTTTCCGAAAGCAGACCCATGGCCCTGTCGCTCTACAACACGCTTCTGCGTGCCAAGGAAGAGTTCCATCCCATCGATGCGAACCATGTGAAGCTGTATGTCTGCGGCCCCACGGTCTATGATTATGCCCATATTGGCAATGCCCGGACCTTCAGCGCCTTTGACCTGCTGGCCCGGCTGCTGAAGCATCTTTATCCGCAGGTGACCTACGCCCGTAACATCACCGATGTGGATGACAAGATCATCGACCGGTCGAACCAGTCCGGCGAGCCGATTGACAGCGTGACCGCCCGCACCACGGCGCAGTTCCACGCCGACATGGATGATCTGGGCCTGCTGCGCCCGGATATCGAGCCGCGCGCCACCCGCCATATCGGCGACATGGTGGCGATGATCGAACAGTTGATCGAGAAGGGCTTCGCCTATGCGGCGGAAGGCCATGTGCTGTTCCATGTGCCCGCCATGGCTGATTACGGCCAGCTTTCCCGCCGCAGCCAGGAAGATCTGATCGCCGGCGCACGGGTGGAGGTGGCGCCCTATAAGAAGTCACCCGCCGATTTTGTGCTGTGGAAGCCGGCCAAGGCGGGTGAGCCGGGCTGGGACAGCCCGTGGGGTTCCGGTCGCCCTGGCTGGCATATCGAATGCTCCGCCATGACGGCGGCGCATCTGGGGCAGGTGTTTGATATTCATGGCGGCGGGCTGGATTTGATCTTCCCCCATCATGAAAATGAAATCGCGCAGAGCCGGTGTGCCCATGGCACCCAGGTTATGGCCAATGTCTGGATGCATTCAGGATTCCTGACCATCGCCGGCGACAAGATGTCCAAATCCTTGGGCAACTTCTACACCGTGCGCGAATTGCTGGATGAGTTTCCGGGTGAGGCGCTGCGGCTGGCCATCCTGTCGGCGCATTACCGCCAGCCGCTGGACTTCACCAAGGAAAAGGTGGCCCAGGCGCGGGCGACGCTGGATCGCTGGTATGGCGTGTTGCGCGGGGCAGGTGATCTGCCGGCAGCGTCGGTTCCGGCTGACCTGCTGGCAGCATTGACGGATGACCTGAACACACCGCTGGCCATCAGCGCCCTGCATGAATTGGCAAACGCCTATCATCGGGAAAGCGACCCGGCGGCTCGGCAAGCGGCGGCAGCGGCGTTCAAGGCCGGTGCCAACCTGATGGGTTTCCTGACCCAGCCGGCGGAAGCCTGGTTCAAATGGCAGCCCGCCGGGGCCAGCGCGCTGGACGAGGCAGCCATTGAACAGGCCATCGCCGACCGCTTGGCCGCCCGCAAGGCCAAGAACTTTGCCGAGGCGGACCGTATCCGCAAGGACCTGGCTGACCAGGGTATTATCCTGGAAGATGGCCCGCAGGGGACGACCTGGAAGCGGGCCTGATCTGAACGCAAAGGCCCTTCCCTGATAAGACCGGGGAAGGGCCTTTTCTTTTTTGGCCGCCGAAGTACCTGTTTCGTTCCCGTCGTCGTCGCGCTTTGCTATAAAGCCGGCACTGCACCGCCTGTTGAAGAACGACGCCATGACCGTGATCCCTTCGCCCGATATCGCGCTGAACCTTGGCCATCCGCGCCGGATGCTGCTGGCCGGTGCGCCGGATGGTCAGGATGCCCGCTTGCTGGCGGCGCTGGCGAAGAAGGGCGGCGCTTCCGGGCTGCTGCATGTCGCCACCGATGATGCGCGCGCCGCGCGTCTGGCCGAACAGGTGGCATTTTTCGATCCAAGTGTGGAGGTGCGGGCCTTCCCCGCCTGGGATTGCCTGCCCTATGACCGCGTCTCCCCCAATGGGGAGATTGTGGCCACCCGTATTGCCACCCTGACAAGGCTGTTGCAGGTGGCCAAGGGCGGGGCGGTGCCGGGCGGCTTGCTGGTCATCACCACGGTGAACGCGCTGGTGCAGAAGGTGCCGCCGCGTCTGGCCTTCCGCAATGCCAGCTTTGCCGCCAAGGTGGGCGACCGCATCAATGTGGCGGAGCTGCAGCGCTTCCTGTCGCAAAACGGCTATATCCGCGCCCAGACGGTGCGGGAGCCGGGGGAATTTGCCGTGCGCGGCGGCATTATCGACCTGTTCCCCCCCGGCAGCCAGGAGGCATTGCGCCTGGACCTGTTCGGCGATGATCTGGAAGGCGTGCGCAGCTTCGACCCCATGACCCAACTGACGGTGGAAAAGCGCGACAATTTCGTGCTGACCCCCATGTCAGAGGTGTTCCTGGATGAAATGTCGATCCAGCGCTTCCGCACCGGCTACCGCGAACATTTCGGCGCCGTCATGGATGACGATCCGCTGTATGAGGCGGTGAGTGCGGCGCGCAAACATGCCGGGATGGAACATTGGCTGCCCTTGTTCCATAGCGGCATGGAAACCCTGTTCGATTACCTGCCCAACGCCGCCCTGACCCTGGACCCGAATGTCGAGGAAGCCCGCGACGAACGGCTGGAACAGGTGCAGGATTTCTATCAGGCCCGCCGCACCATGGTGGAGGCGGAGAAGAAATCCGGCAACCCGGCCTATAAGCCGGTGCCGCCGTCGCTGATGTTCCTGGATGGCGACACGTTCGACCGGCATCTGGCGTCGCGCGCCGTGGCCCAGCTATCGCCCTTTGCCGCCGTGGAAGGGGAGGTGGCCAACAAGGATCTTGCCGATGGCGGTGGGCGCAAGGGGCGTGACTTCGCCGATGCCCGCGTGCAATCCGGCGTGAATGTGTATGAGGTACTGCGCGACCATATCAACGCCCTGGCCGATGAAGGCCGGGTGACGGTGATCGCGGGATATTCCGCCGGGTCGCGCGACCGTTTGCTGTCCGTGTTCAAGGAACATGGGCTGGCAAAATTGAAGGCGGTGGAAAGCTGGGCCGATGTGGCGGCCTTGCCGAAGGGCACCACCGCACTGGCCGTGCTGCCGCTGGACCATGGTTTCACCGCGCCCGGCCTTGCCATCATCACCGAACAGGATATTCTGGGCGACCGGCTGGTGCGCGCCGGCACCCGCAAGAAGCGGCGCAACGCCAATTTCATTGCTGAGGCGGCGTCGCTCAACCAAGGTGATTTCGTTGTCCATATCGACCATGGCATCGGCAAATATGATGGGCTGGAAACGCTGGATGTCGGCGGTGCCCCGCATGATTGCCTGCGCCTGATCTATGATGGCGGCGACAAGCTTTATGTCCCGGTGGAGAATATCGAAGTCCTCTCCCGCTATGGCAGCGAGGAGGCAGGCGCGACGCTGGACAAGTTGGGCGGGGCCGGCTGGCAATCGCGCAAGGCCCGCGTCAAGCGCCGGCTGAAGGATATGGCCGATGCGCTGCTGCGCATCGCGGCGGAACGCGCGCTGCGCCGGGCCGATGCCATTCCCATCCCCGATGGCGCCTGGGATGAATTCTGCGCCCGCTTCCCCTATGCTGAAACCGATGACCAGTTGCGGGCCATCGAGGATGTGATTGAGGATTTGGGCTCCGGCAAGCCGATGGACCGGCTGATCTGCGGCGATGTCGGTTTCGGCAAGACGGAGGTGGCCTTGCGTGCCGCCTTTCTGGCGGTGATGGCGGGGCATCAGGTGGCCGTCGTCGTGCCCACCACCCTGCTGGCCCGCCAGCATGCCCGCACGTTTGAGGCGCGTTTTGCCGGGCTGCCGGTGCGCATCGGTCAATTATCCCGCATGGTGACAACGAAGGAAAGCAACCAGACCAAGGCCGGGCTGGCCGATGGCAATGTCGATATCGTCATCGGCACCCATGCTTTGCTGGGCAAGGGGGTGGAGTTCAAGCGCCTGGGCATGGTGATTGTGGATGAGGAACAGCATTTCGGCGTGAAGCAGAAGGAGCGGTTGAAGGAACTGCGCGCCGATCTGCATGTGCTGACCCTGTCGGCCACGCCCATCCCGCGCACGCTGCAACTGGCTTTGTCGGGCGTGCGCGAACTGTCCGTCATCGCCACGCCGCCGGTGGACCGGCTGGCCGTGCGCACCTTCGTGCTGCCGTTTGACCCGGTGGTGATCCGGGAGGCGATCATGCGGGAGCATTATCGCGGCGGCCAGACCTTCTATGTCTGCCCACGGGTGGAGGATTTGGCCAAGGTGCGGCTGCGGCTGGAAGAACTGGTGCCGGAGGTGAAGTTGATCACCGCCCATGGCCAGATGGCGGCGACCGAGCTGGAAGACGTCATGACTGCCTTTGATGATGGCAAATATGATGTGCTGCTGGCCACCAACATCATTGAAAGCGGCCTGGATATCCCCAGCGCCAACACCATGATCGTCCACCGCGCCGACCTGTTCGGTCTGGCCCAGCTGTACCAGATCCGGGGCCGCGTCGGTCGGTCCAAGGTGCGCGGTTACGCCTATCTGACCTATCAGCCCAAGACGGTTCTGTCTGCCACGGCGCAGCAGCGCCTGCATGTGCTGGAAACGCTGGATAATCTGGGCGCGGGCTTTCAGCTTGCCAGCCACGATATGGATATCCGTGGTGCCGGCAACCTGCTGGGCGAGGAACAATCCGGCCAAATCCGCGAGGTGGGAGTGGAGCTTTACCAGCAGATGCTGGAAGAGGCGGTGGAGGCCGCGCGCGGGGGCCGGACAGAGGCGCAACTGGCCGAAGATAGCTGGTCACCGCAGATCGCACTCGGCATGCCGGTCCTGATCCCCGACAGCTATGTGCCCGATCTGGGCGTGCGGCTGACGCTGTACCGCCGCCTGTCCGATCTGGCCGACAAGGCAGAGGTGGAGGCGTTCGGCGTGGAACTGATCGACCGCTTCGGCCCCCTGCCGGACGAGGTGGAAAACCTGCTGCAACTGATGGAAATCAAGCGCCTGTGCAAGGAAGCCGGCGTTTCCACCCTGGATGCCGGGCCGAAGGGGGCGGTTGTCGGCTTCCGCAGCAATAATTTCAAGAACCCCGCCAAGCTGGTGGAGTTCATCCAGAAACAGGCCGGCACCGCCAAACTGCGCCCGGACCATAAACTGGTGCTGCTGCGCCCCTGGGACAGCACGCCGACCCGGATGGAAGGGGTACGCACCCTGATGCGCATTCTGGCCCAGATGGCCTCTGGCGAGCAGGTCACCGCCGTGATGACCCCACCGCCGCCCCCGCCACCACCCCCGCCCAAACCCCTGGTGAAACGCCCGCCGTTCGGGGCGGGGAAGCGGCGGTGGTGAGGGGGAAGGGTGGGCGTTGTCAGCCTGACTTTGCGAACAGGGCGACACCCGGCAGCCCTTTGAAATGGGCATCACATACCTATCTTGCAGCTAAAAACATAGCCAATGATATGCCTAGTGTTGCATAAAACGCCCCATTGTGATCTTATTTCAATTGGAAATTCGTCATATCGACCTAGATTGAGAAGGTAATCCAGTTTGCTAACCAACTTATTTAGGCTGGATGGCACGCCTGATATCCTTGCAGCAGGGAAAATGCCACCTATGTCGCCTGGGGAAACAGTTTCCAATATTGTATTTCCGTCAGGCCCTTGGAAGCCCCCAACTGGAAAAGTTAAAAATGTAAATTTCCGTAATGTATCTTTTTCTAAGACAAGTATTTCACAGGTAACATTCACTGAATGCAAATTTGAGGATTGTCTATTTATTGGTACTCAATTCGAAGATGTCGAATTTCACGGATGCGATATCACAAATTGTACTTTATGGAAAATTCGTCTCTCTAGAGTTTATTTGCGGCCACAAAAAATAAAATTTTCTGATAGATATCGTGTAGAAGCAGCAAATGTTGGGCTTTCGCTTTATCAAGCAATGCTCTCAAATTTTACTGAACAGCATCAGGATATTTTCTTTATGGAGGCAGATATCCTGTTCCGGAAATGGAAGAGGTATCAGATAAAGCATGATTTGAGACAAGAAAATAGTACAAAGAGAGAAGCTTATTGGGCGTGGATATGTAGTTGGACGCACGAAAAGATCACAGGGTTTGGTTATCGCCCAACACGATTTTTTATATGGACATTGTTCCTATTTTTCGCAGTATCCGGAATGAATTATGTTCTAATTGGTGATGCAATCCAGGTTAATGGGGCTACAGCAGGCGTTCATATATCATTCGTAGACGCCGTTTTTTACACTTTTTCCGTGCTTACGGTTCTTGGGTTTTCTTCGGTGTCTCCAGTGTCAGATTGCGCTAAAATTCTTTCTGTTCTTGAGGCGCTGGCATCAATTGGCTGGCTTGGTATTTTCACAGCAGTCTTGGTGAAGAGGTTCCTGCGTTGACTTTACTGGTGTCATCATCTCACTTTGCTTCAGCCGAAGCGTTGTTTGGCTCTGCGGCTCGCGGCGATGCGGATGCATTTAGCGACCGCGACGTTTTGATCGTTGACGATGATATCACGACGCTTGCCACTCGATCAGCGGAACTTGAGGCTCAGGGTGCTTCAGTCGCTTCTTATACATTCGCTAAGTTGGCAGCGCTCGCAAATCAAGGGGCTCTATTTGTTCAGCATCTAAAACTTGAGGCTAAAATCACCAGAGATTTAGGTGGTCGTCTAGCTGAAATTCTCAATAAATTTTCGCCTCGTGCAGATTATTCATCGGATATTATTGATAATTCAGTGCTGTGTTCTCTGGCAGGTACAGTGTCGGCGGGTGGAAGAGGCGTATTGCTTGCTGCCGATATTCTTTATGTTGGCGTGCGTAACTATGGAGTGCTCAGTCTCGCCGAGCGGGGCGTACATGTTTACGGGTTCGACGCTGTTATCGCTGGACTTGAGGCCGAAGGGCTTATTGCCCCAGGCGGAGCTCGTGCGCTTAGCATACTTAGGTTTCTCAAGTGCCTATATCGTACAGGCGAGGCTAGCAGCAGCGCCGCGTTGCTCGAAACAGTTAAAACCACGCTGAGCGTTCTTCCGCCAACGTTGTTTCCGGCCGGGATCAAGGTAGTCGCCCCCCACTGCATTATTTATGCGCCGCCCCCAACTGCTGTGGCCTCATATGTCGTTTTACGAGACCTCGAATGTCGGTTTGTCGCTCTTCAAGCGCTCGGATATAACATTAATTTGAATGCTGAGCTCGTACGCTTATCTCGTTGGATTGGAAACCCCAGATCTTATACATCAATATCGCATCAGTTTGCGCCACACTTATATCGCATTATGAAAAAAATTGCACTCGAATGCCAAAATCGATCTAGAGTATCTAGCTAATTTTTTGAGTGTAAAATTTTTTTATTATAAATCAGTGAATTTTTACTGTAAGTGACTTCACTTTTTTCAGATTCCTGTGATAACCATATAAAAGCCCCCGCCGGATCACTTCGACGGGGGCTTTTCTCACTCAAAACCCAACGGCCACCATCTTAATACATATGCTGGCCGCCATTGATGGACAGGGTGGAGCCGGTGATGAAGCCGGCATCGTCGGCCACCAGGAACAGCACGCCGCGGGCGATTTCCTCGGCTTTGCCCAGGCGGCCCACCGGTACCTTGGCGACGATCTTTTCCAGCACGTTGGCCGGCACGGCGCGCACCATGTCGGTGTCGATATAGCCCGGCGCGATGGCGTTCACGGTGATGCCCTTGGCGGCCCCTTCCTGGGCCAGGGCCTTGGTGAAGCCATGGATGCCGGACTTGGCCGCCGCATAGTTCACCTGACCATATTGGCCGGCCTGACCATTGATGGAGCCGATATTGACGATGCGGCCGAAGCTGCGCGCCCGCATCCCATCAATCACCGCGCGGCAGGTATTGAAGCAGCTTGCCAGATTGGTCTGGATCACCGCGTTCCACTGCTCAAAATTCATGCGGTGCATCACGCCGTCGCGGGTGATGCCGGCATTGTTGACCAGCACGTCGATGGGGCCCAGCTCGGCTTCAATCTTGGCGACGGCTTCATTCACGGCGGCCGGGTCCGACACGTCGAACTTATAGGCCTTGATGCCTGTGCGCTCGCTGAACTGGCTGGCGGCCTCGTCATTGCCGGCATAATTCGCCGCGACGGTATAGCCGGCATTCTTCAAGGCGACGGAGATCGCCTCGCCAATGCCGCGCGTGCCGCCCGTTACCAATGCCACTCGTGCCATCTGTTTCCCCCTTGGATACGTTCTGGTCTCAGTGTTCGTTCAGCCGTGCCGGGCCGGCGCGATGTTCCGCACCGGCCCGAGTGCAGGATCAGTCGCGTTCGACGCAGAGCGCCACGCCCATGCCGCCACCGATGCACAGGGTCGCCAGACCCTTCTTGGCATCGCGGCGGACCATTTCATGCAGCAGCGTGACCAGCACGCGCGCACCCGACGCGCCGATCGGGTGGCCCAGCGCGATGGCGCCGCCATTGACATTGACCTTGGCCGTATCCCAGCCCAGATCCTTGTTCACGGCCAGGGCCTGGGCGGCGAACGCCTCGTTCGCCTCGATCAGGTCCAACTGGTCGATGGACCAGCCAGCCTTGCGCAGCGCCTCCCGCGTGGCGGGGATGGGGCCCGACCCCATGATGGACGGATCAACGCCAGCCGTGGCCCAGCTTGCAATGCGGGCCAGCGGGGTGACGCCGCGCTTGGCGGCATTATCAGCGCCCATCAGCACCAGGGCGGCCGCACCATCATTAAGGCCAGAGGCATTGCCGGCGGTGACGGTGCCATCCTTCTTGAAGGCGGGGCGCAGCTTGGCCAGCCCTTCGGCGGTGGTGCCATGCTTGGGATATTCGTCGGTATCGACGATCACGTCGCCCTTGCGACCGCTGATGGTGACGGCGGCGATCTCATCCTTGAAACGGCCTTCCTTCTGGGCGGCTTCGGCCTTCTGCTGCGACAGGGCGGCGAAGGCGTCCTGCTCCTCGCGGCTGATCTGCCACTTCTCGGCCACGTTCTCCGCCGTCTGGCCCATGTGATAGCCGTGGAACGCATCCCACAGGCCATCCTTGATCATGGTGTCGACCATGGAGGCATCGCCCATCTTGGTGCCGGCACGCAGGTTCATGGCGTGCGGCGCCAGGCTCATGCTCTCCATCCCGCCGGCAACGATGATATCGGCATCGCCCAGCTTGATCGACTGATAGCCCAGCGCCACGGAGCGCAGGCCCGAACCGCAGATCTGGTTGATGGCATAGGCAGTGCGGCCCGACGGGATGCCGGCATGGATGGCGGCCTGACGCACGGGGCCCTGGCCTTGCGCTGCGGCCAGCACATGGCCCAGCACCACCTCATTCACTTCCGCGCCGTCGGTCTTGGCCCGGGCCAGCGCCTCACGGATGGCCACTTCGCCCAGCTTCGCGGCCGGCACGGTGGCAAAGGCGCCGTTGAAGGCGCCGATCGCCGTCCGCGCTGCACCGGCAATTACGACCTCGACCATATTTCGTCTCCTCAAGCGTGTTGGCCCGGTTGTGGCCGCCGGGCCTCTCCTCGCGTCTGAGATTAGGCGGAAGCGGGCCGGCGGCGCAAGGATGTGTCGGGCGGGGAAGGGGGGTATCCCTATTATTGCGATACATCAATGTCGCTTTCCGGCGCCCGGCGTGGCAGGGTCAGCACAAATTCCGCCCCACCGCCGGGGGCGGCCCCCACCGTCACCGTGCCGCCCAGCCGCACGGTGACAATACTGTACAGCAGATGCAGCCCCAGGCCCGACCCACCGCTGCCGCGCCGGGTGGTGAAAAACGGCTCAAAAATACGGGACCACAGGTTGGGCGGGATGCCGTCGCCATCATCGCGATAGGTGATGCGCACCTTGTCATCCGGCAGGGCCGATGCCTGAAGGCTGATTGTGCCCGGCCGGTCATCCGGGTAGCCGTGCATGACGCTGTTGATCACCAGATTGGTCAATATCTGCGCGATGGCGCCGGGATAGCCATCCAGGGTGATATCCTCTTCGATATCCAGCATCACCTTGTGCCGGGCGGCGCGGGTATGCAGCGACAGGCTGGCCAGCACCTCCTGGACATAGGGTTTCAGGTCGAAAGGACGGCGGGCATCGCTGGACTGGTCCACGGCCACGTCCTTGAAGGATTGGATCAGTTCAGCCGCACGCTGGGCATTGCGCTCAATCAGGGCAGCCAGTTCCTCCACCGTGGACAGGTAATCGTCAAACTCGGCACGGCGCAGCTTGCCATCGGCGACCAAGGCGGCGGTGCGCTGCGTCTCTACCCGCAATTGCGAGGCGCCCGTGACGGCCAGCCCCACAGGCGTGTTCACCTCATGCGCCACGCCGGCCACCATGCCGCCCAGGCTGGCCATCTTCTCCTGCAACAGCATCTGGGCCTGGGCGGCACGCAGGGCTGCCAGGGTGCGCTCGCTCGCCTGACGGGCTTCTTCCGCGTTGCGGCGGCCTCTGATGGCGGCATCGCGGGCACCGCGCAGCATGTGCCGCGTCTTGGTCCGGGCTGACTGCGCTGACAGGTTGGCCAGCACCGCCAGCAGCACGGCGGTGGCAAGAAAGCCGAATCGGGCATGGATATCTGCCGGCACGTCCGGCTGCTGAAGCTGCCAGAGATAGACGCCGGTCAGCACGCCGGCAAAGCCGCCCAGAAAGATCAGGATCGACCGCATGCCGCCGAAATTACCCGTGGTCGCCACGCCCACCAGGAACAGGGGCATCAGGGCGGAGTGCATGCCACCGGTCTGGACCAGCAGGGCCGTGATCATGGTCAGGCCCAGCAGGTTGTTAGCCACCGTCACCTCATGGAAACGTCCGGTCAGGCGCACCAGGATCAGGTTGCCCAGCAGCAGCAGCGCATAGGCAGCCCAGGTCAGGCTGACGGGGTCCATCGGCCCGTCTGTCAGCGCCCATCGGATATAAAGGACGATCAACCCGCCCAGGATCAGCAGGGTAACGCGGATGAAGGCGCGGGCCCGGAGAAGCTGATTCTCCTCAAATCCAGGCTGGTGCATGGCGGGCGGCAGGAAAAGGTCGGCCACGGCATGGACCGCCCCTGCCAACCCTTGCCACCAGCCCTGATTTGCCATCGCTCCCCCCGATCCCGCGCGGCCCGATGGGAAGGCTGGCTGAAATCCCCCAGAAGCTCAACCTTCTGGTGAAGAAATTTTAGTAAAATATGGATGCTGCGGGAAATCTGGCCCGTCTCGGCTTCTGCTGTATCAGGGCTGAAGGCTCAGGTACCGGGCTGGATGGTTGTCGCGCAGATTATCCTGCCAGCCCTTCAGCCGGGGGGACACCAGATGCCGGCTGCTGCCGAACAGCACCGGCATCACGGCCCCATCGGCCAGCGCAATGCTTTCCGCCGTCCGTAGGGCGGCGGCAAACTCAGCACGCGTCACGGCCTGGTCTGCGCCGGCCATGGCGGCATCAAAGCTGGGGCTGGCATAGCCATTGCCGTTCCGCTGTTCCCGACTGCGCAGGATTTCCAGATATTTTTCCGGGAACAGCCAGAACCATTGCCGCAGCACCAGATCGGGGTAGGAGCCGTCGCGCACACGGCCCATCATCACCTTGAATTCCTGGTTCTCCAGCACGGTCTGCACGCCCAGCACCGCCTGCCATTGCGCGGCGATGGCGATGGCCATCTGCTTGTACATCTCCCCCGTCGGGTAGAGCAGATGCACCTTCAGCGCCTTGCCTTTGCCATATCCGGCCTCCGTCAGCAACTGCCGGGCCAGCGCCTCGCGTGCCGGCTGTGTCCAGCCGGTCTGGGCAAGGGGGGCGGGGGTGTAGTCGGGCAGGCCAGGGGGCACGAAGCTGTAAGCCGCCTGCCCGTCGCGCAGGACCCGGTTGGCAATGGTGTCGCGATCAATCGCCAGGGACAAAGCCAGCCGCAGGGCGCGGTTGGATTTCCAGGGCTCGTTACGCATGTTCGGGGCAATGAAATTGATGCCGGCACGCGGTGACCGCCGCAGGGCACCGGCCAGATTGGCCCCCGCCCAATCCAACTGGCTGGGTGGTACCGTATCGGTGGCGTCCAACTCACCAGCGCGGAACCGGCGCATTTCCGCCTGGCTATCCTCGCTGACCATGAAACTCACCCGGCCAATGGCGACGCCGGCCACATCATGGAAATGGGGGTTGCGTTCCACCAGCACATGGCTCTGCGGCACAGCCTCTACCAGCCGGTAAGGCCCGTTGGAAACGAGATTTCCCGGTCGGGCAAACGCTTCGCCATGGCGGTCCACCGAGGGGCGGTGAACCGGATATGTCGCGCGGTGGTAGAGATAATCGGTGAAATTGGGCTTGGGCGCCGCCAGGGTCACCTGGAAGATGTGGTCGCCTTCGGCCAGGACGCCCAACGCATCCGGCGGCATTCGGCCAGCGGCAATGGCTTCCGCATTCTGTACCGGATACAGGATATCCGCAAACAGGGGCCGCGTTGCCGGGTCCACCGCCCGGCGCCAGGAATAGACGAAATCCGCCGCGGTCAACGGGCTGCCATCGGACCAGCGGGCATCGGCGCGCAGGAAAAAGCGATAGGTCAGGCCGTCGGGGGAAATTTCCCACCGTTCAGCCACGCCCGGCATCATATGTCCCTCCGCATCCGGCGTCAGCAACCCTTCGAACAGGGCGGTCAAGATGCGGCTGTCGCCTGTGCCCACGGCGCGATGCGGGTCCAGGCTCTCGCTATCAGGGCCGTTTCCCAGGCGTAAAACCGGCTCGGCGGCACCTGCCGGCAAGGCAGCCATCAGGGTGAGGAAAACCAGCAGGGGCAACAGGCAGAGAAAGGGTAAGGGACGGAACCGGACGGGGATGCGGCGCATCGGGCTGGCCCTTTCTCAATCGATATCCACCACCAGCCGCCAGACATCCACCAGACCTGTGCGACCGCGCAGGGAATAGGTGCCGATGGCGGTCAGCGGCATATCGACAGTGCAGCCGCCGGCGGCGGCGACCGTCTCCCCGCTGGCCAGCACGACATAGCATTCATCACCCATCATGTCGCTGCCGAGGGCTTCCAGCCGTGCGGCCGTATTCACCGTATCGCCGACGATGGTGTAATTGATACGGCTGACTGCACCGATATTGCCGACAATGACCGGCCCGGTATGAACGCCCACCCGCAGGCAGACCGGCAGCCGTCCCAGGGCGCGGGCCTCGTCCCCTTCTTCCGCCACAACGCGGGCGATGGCATGGGCGGCGCGCAGGGCGCGGGCAGCATGGTCGGGCTGGTCCTCGGGCGCGCCCCAGAAGGCCATGACCGCATCCCCGATGAATTTATCCACCGTGCCGCCTTCGGCCTCAATACAGGCGGCAATGCGCGTGAAATGGCGGTTCAGCCAGTCCGCGATCTCTTGCGGTGGCATGGTCTCCGCCAGCGCGGAAAAACCCTTGATGTCAGTGAACATCACGGTCACTTCCCGCTCTTCGGAGATGACGCCACCTTGTTCCCCATCACGCTGGATCAGGCGCAGGACCAGGGATTTCGGCACGTAATTCTCAAACCAGCGCAGGCCGCTGATCATGGTGTTGAATGCCGCCGCTGCGTCGGCAAGTTCCCGGAAGCGGCTGTCGGGCAGGCGCGGGACATTGTGGAAATCCAGATCGCGCAGGGCAACGGCTGTTTTGGCCAGACGGCGGATGCGCCGGCTCATCATCTTGCCCAGGGCCAGGGCCAGCAGGACCGACACGACCAGGATGCCAAAGCCCACGATCAGCAGATGCATGAACCGGCTGATTTCCTGATCGACATCCTCCCCCCGCATGGCAACGACCAGGGTGAAAGGATGCTCGCCATAATCAGGAATGCTTTTCAGCAGATAATAATATTCCTGGCCATTGACCACTGCCTCGCGGAAATCAATGTCAGTGCGGCGGCCAGACCAGACCAGCGTGGTATCGGTCTTCTTTCCGGCGGTCGTATCGCCCTTGCCGGTGCCAAGGCCATCAGGGCCCACCCGCTGCCAGATGCCGGCTGCAATCTGATCGCCCAATTCCGTCATCGTGGGCAGGGGCGGGCGATCCTTTTTGGTGTCGGAAAAGTCGAATTTACGCCCGGCCATGGCCGGGTGGGCCAGCACATACTGATCATCGAACAGGATGAAGGCATTCAGGTCGCTGTCACGCGCCATATCGCCCAGAAACCGTGACAGGCCGGTAAAGCTGACGGCGGAGATCATGACGCCGAGGAACTGGCCTTCCTTGCGGACGGGCGCCTTTACCACCATTACAGTCGCGCCAAGCCCGTCCGCCCAGACCGGATCAATCCAGTGGGCGTCTTTGGTGCCCATGGTCTCCATGATGATTTGTGGTGCCTCGGTCATGTCGCGCATGCTTTGCGCGACGCTGGCGGGACCATCCTGGGCAACGGCGAGGGGATAATGGTCCGGCCGCAGGAACGCCATCCCGCCAATCTGCGGCGTGGTGGAAATGGCACCCTGCATCAGATCCTCAAGCCGGGGATCATCCTCCCAGTCAACCACCCCCCGCGCCAGCAGGTCGGTCAGCTTGTTCACCTGAAGGGCAGCCGGATCAAGCTGGGCGCGGACCCGGGATTCCGCCACGGCCATGGCGAGTTCCGCCTTGTCCAGCAGCAGGGAATAGGTGTTGCGGCCGGAGGTCAGCACGCCCAGCCAGAAAACACTGGCGACGGCGGCCAGCATCAGGCCGCCGAAGCCCAGCATCAGCACCCAGGTGATGGGCAGGCGCATCCGTCTGGACAGGATAGGTCCACACGGGTCCGGGGAGGAGGCAGGCAAGGGCGTGATCTCGGTCATCGTAGGCGCGACGGTACAGGAGGTGCCCTGCTATCGGCAACTGCTGCCCGCTCACCCTTCTGTGACGATCTTGATCAACTGGCCTGCCTGAACCTCCGCGCCCGGCGGGATATTGTTCAGAACGCGGAACCGTTCTTCAGGATAATCAGCATAGGGCATGCGTTTCACGAAATCGGCCACCTTCTCGCCGGCCTTCACCTGCACGACCCGCAGGCGATAGGGCTTGAGGGCGGATTGCTCCGCTGCTGTCAGCTTGCGGAAGCTGGTGGCGGTGGTCTGGAAACCGGCGGAAAGGCTGCCAGACAGGGCGGGCGGGCTGACGAAGAGGAAGCGGTTGAAGCTGTTGGCTCCGGCGCGGATGGCGACCAGCCGCGCATCCATGGCGCCAGCATTGGTATTGAGACGGGTTGCAACGGTGGCAGCCGGCTGACCATCAATGGTCAGGGATTGTATCGCGCCCAGGGACGTATTCGCCGCCCAGACACGGGCAATATAATCCTGCGGCGTCGGGGCGCCCTGACCCGGCTGCTGGTCAAAAATGATCTGCGCCCCCTGCGGGCCCACGCCAACCACAGCCGTATCGCCATTCAGCAACCGGAACCCTTCCGGCACTTCAAAGCGGATATTCAGGCCGGGATGGGCGAAGACGCGGCCGCGCACATAGCCATGTGCCGGGCTGTCGCCATAGATCATGCCGTCGATCGCACGCAGATATTCATTCCGCCCGACTTTCAGGCCGATGCCGCCAGCTTGTGCGGCTGCGCTGGAAGCCTGCTGGGCCCGTTCACCCGTGGGTGGGTGGGTTTGAAGATAGCTGAACTGGTCGGCCTGACCGGGCTTGCCGGCCAGCAATGCTTCCAACTGGGAATGGCGGCCCATGGAGGAGAGGAAACCGGACATTTCCTGCGGGTCATAGCCGGCGGCCGTCATGTAACGGATGCCCAGTCCGTCGGCCTGAAGCTCCTGCCCGCGCCCGAAGCCGGCCAGGGCCAGTTGCGACCCGGATTGGGCAAGCTGCGCCGCCTGCTGTCCCAGCAGCAGGCCGGCCAACAGGCTGCCACCCTGGGCCAGAACGCCCCGGCCATAACGGTCGGCGGAATGGCGGGCCGTGACATGGCCGATTTCGTGTCCGACCACGCCTGCCAACTCCGCCTCGCTATTGGCAAGGGCCATCAAGCCCCGGCTGACATAAACATAGCCGCCGGGCAGGGCGAAGGCGTTGATGATGGGGCTGTCCAGAACGGTAAAGGTATAGCGGGTGCCGGGGATCTCCGTCTTCGCGGCCAGACGCTGGCCCAGATCATCCACATAGGCCTGAAGCTTTGCATCTTCGTACCGACCGCCAAATTCCTTCAGCATTTCCGGATGCTGCTGGGCGCCGATGGCGGCTTCCTGCTCCGGCGGCATCAGGGCCGTGAACTGCCGGTCCCCGGTGACGGGGTTGGTGCTGCAGGCCGACGCCAGCAGGGCAATCAGCGGAAGGGCGGCGAAGCGGGCGGCGCGGCGGCGGGTGAGCGACATCCTGTTCTGGTCCTGGCAGTAACGCGGGATCTTGCCATGATGGCAAAAGGGAACGCAGGCGGCCAAGCCCTCCGAATGGGGGCGGTCGCCTGGCCTAAAGTTGGGCCGCGGTTGGTGGAACATCCACCGACCGGTATGGGAATAGGGGGAGGGGATCAGTGCGCCAGCACTTGCCCCAGGAAGGCGCGGGTCCGCTCATTCTGTGGGTTGTCGAAGAACTCGGCGGGCGCCCCTTGTTCCACAATCTCTCCCCGATCCATGAAAACGACGCGCGATGCCATGCGGCGGGCAAAGCCCATTTCATGGGTAACGACCAGCATCGTCATGCCGGCTTCGGCCAGGTCGGTCATCACGTCCAGCACTTCCTTGACCATTTCCGGGTCCAGCGCGCTGGTCGGCTCGTCGAACAGCATGATGGACGGGTCCATGCACAGCGCCCGCGCGATGGCGACGCGCTGCTGCTGCCCGCCTGAAAGCTGGCCGGGGAATTTATCCGCCTGTTCCGGGATGCGGACACGGGCAAGATATTGCCGGGCCTTGGCCTCGGCTTCCGCGCGGGGCTGCTTTTTCACCCAGATGGGGGCCAGCACGCAATTTTCCAGCACGGTCAGGTGCGGGAACAGGTTGAACTGCTGGAACACCATGCCGACATCGCGGCGGATGGCTTCCACATGTCGGACATCATCATCCAGCGGCACGCCCTTCACCTTGATCTCACCGGCCTGATGTTCCTCCAGCCGGTTGATGCAGCGGATCAGGGTGGATTTGCCGGAGCCGGAAGGACCGCAAATGACGATCCTTTCCCCCTTGGCGACATCCAGATTGACATCACGCAATACATGGAACTCGCCGTACCATTTATTCACGGCGTTCAATTCAATGACGGGGGCATCAGTCATGGGGGAACTCCGCGTCTATATCTTGGGCTGCGTGCAGGATGCGAATGACCAGTATGCCGTCCGCTTGCGGGCGGTAGAAAATCAGATAACGGCCAAGGGGGAATGATCTTACCTGTGCCCCCAGTTTGGTACGCAAACGCCCCATGGCTGGATACCGGGCGCAGGATTCTGCGACGGCGTAGATTTTAGCGACCTGTCCATCAGCGGCGGCTGGATCGTCTTGAGCGATATAAGACCAGAGGCTCCAGATATCTTCCCGAGCCAGCGCTGAGAACTCAAACTTCCCCATTCATGCGCCTCCTGAACCCGGTCAGCATGTCCTCCAAGGCGATCGGCCCGGCGCTGCCGCTGTCCAGCCCTTCCTGAATGTCACGGCGCAGCGCTTCCAGCTTTTCCTGCTGCTGGCGTTCGCGCTGTTCCATCATCCGAAGGGCTTCGCGTACCACTTCCGATGAGGAGGTATAAAGTCCGGTCTCCACCTTGGCGCGGACATAGGCTTCCAACTGCGGGGTCAGGGATACGTTCATGGCAATGGTTCCTGGGATCGGGCTGGGCGCAGTAGACAGCTTGGCATCGCCAAGAGTGATGTCAAGTTTTGCCAAAGTTTGACATCACCGCTTCCGTCCCTGACCCAGCACCGTTTCCAGATGCCGGCTGTAGCGGGAGAGTGCGTAGCAGAACAGGAAATAGATCACGCCCACGAACAGGTAGGCTTCCTTGTAGAAACCGCGCCAGGCCGGGTCGGTCAGGGCTGATTTGGCGGTGGAGAGCAGGTCCAGCAGGCCGATGATGATGACCAGACTGGTATCCTTGAAGATGGCGATGAAGCTATTCACCAGCGGCGGGATCACCAGGGCCAGCGCCTGGGGCAGGATGATCAGCCGCTGGCGCTGCCAATAGCCCAGGCCCAAAGCCTTGGAGGCTTCCACCTGACCGCGCGGGATGGCCTGCAGGCCGCCGCGCACCACCTCTGCCACATAGGCGGCGGAAAACAGGGTGATGCCGATCAGGGCGCGCAGCAGCTTGTCGATCGGCACATCCTGCGGCAGGAACAGCGGCAGCATCACCGACGCCATGAACAGGATGGAGATCAGCGGCACGCCGCGCACCAGCTCGATATAGACCACCGACAGGCCCCGCATCACCGGCAGGTCCGACGTGCGGCCCAGGGCCAGCAGGACGCCCAGCGGGAAGGAAGCGGAAAGCCCCACCACGGAGAGTGCCAGCGTCAGCGGCAGCCCGCCCCACAGGGAGGTGGGCACATAGTCCATGCCCAGGACGCCGCCGAACATCATGCATGCGGCGAAACCCAGACCGCCACCCCAGATGAACAGCAAGGGCCGGCCCCAGGTGCGCCGGTCGGCGCTGATCACCAGGGTGGCGATGGTGGCCAGCATGGCCAGCGTCGGCCGCCATTGCTGATCCTCCGGGAAAGTGCCGAACAGGATGAAGCGCCATTTCTCCGCAATGAAAGACCAGCAGGCCCCGCCAGCGGCCCGGCACGCCGCAGCATCCCCGCCCAGGCTGGCATCCATCAGTGCCCATTGCACCAGACCGGGGATCACCAGCCAGCCGATATAGGCGAAAAGCAGCGTCAGGGCTGTGTTGTACCAGGTGGAAAACAGATTGGCCCTGGCCCAGGCCCACAGGCCCATCCTTGGGCGGATGGGGGGCGGGGAGGCGGGGTGGTTGACGATTTCTGTCATGGCTTACCGCTCCACCAGCGCCACACGGCGATTATACCAGTTCATGAAAGCGGACAGGGCCAGGGAGATGACCAGATAGACAATCATGATCGACAGCACGCCTTCCACGGCCTGACCGGTCTGGTTGATGGCCGTATTGGCCACCGCCACGAAATCCGGATAGCCGATGGCCACGGCCAGACTGCTGTTCTTCGTGAGGTTCAGGAACTGGCTGGTCGTGGGTGGAATGATCACGCGCAAAGCCTGGGGCAGGATCACCAGCCGCATGGCGGTGCTGCGTGACAGGCCCAGGGCCGTCGCCGCCTCCGTCTGCCCCTTGGGCACGGCCAGGATGCCTGACCGCACGATCTCCCCGATGAAAGCGGCGGTATAGAGCGTCAGGCCAAACAGCAAGGCGGCGAATTCGGGGCTCAGCGTCATGCCGCCCCTGAAATTGAAGCCTTGCAGCACCGGCACATCCATGGCCCCACCACCGGACAGTGCCAGGAATGCCAGCGGCAGTCCCAGGATCAGGCCCAGCCCGATGGGCGTCATCGGCAGCCTTTGGCCGGTGGACAACTGGCGCTTCCGGTTCCAGGCCGAGATGGCCAATGTGGCCAGTACACCAACGGCGAACAGAACGGCGACCCAGGCCCAGACGGGATCATCCGCCGGTGCGGGGAATTTCAGCCCCCGATTGGACAGGAAAATATCGACACCGGGGATCAGTGGTTCGGCCTGGCGTGGACCGGGCAGCCCCTCAGTCAGCAGGGCATACCAGATGAAAAGCTGCAAAAGCAGCGGGACGTTCCGCACAGCTTCCACATAGGTGGCGGCAAAGCGCGCCACCAGCCAATTGCTTGAAAGCCGTGCCATACCCAGCAGCACGCCCAGTATCGTAGCCAGCACGATGCCAACACCGGATACTTTCAGCGTGTTCAGCAGCCCGACGATGAAGATGTCGCCGTAGCTGTCACGGGGGCCGGTGGCGATCAGCGATTCCCCGATCTGGACACCTGATTCCCGATCCAGGAAGCCGAAGCCCGAGGCGATCGACAGGCGGGCCAGATTGGCCATGGTATTGCCGGCCAGATACCAGCCGGCCAATATCACCACCAGCCCAAGCCCGATCTGCCACAAGATGGCGCGGATTGTCGGATTATTGAGGGAGAGTGTCAGGTGCCGGGCGCGTGGCGCGCCCGGCTTGTTCACGGTCTTGTCAGACAATTGCATACGCGGATCATCCGTCATCGGGCACCCCGGTGCTGGAGGGGATGGCCGCTCAGCGGATCGGGGGAGCGTACATCAGGCCGCCATTGGTCCAGAGCGCATTCAGGCCCCGGTCCAGCTTCAGGGGCGAGCCCTTGCCGACATTCCGATTGAAGATTTCACCATAATTGCCGACAGCCTTAATGGCGCGGTAGGCCCATTGCTTATCCAGGCCCAGTAAGGGCCCCATATCGCCTTGCACGCCCAGAAGGCGCTGGACCACCGGGTCGGCGTCTTTCAGCTTTTCATCGACATTGGCGGCGGTGATGCCCTTTTCCTCCGCCTCGATCAGGGCATAGATGGTCCAGGTGACAATATCGCGCCACTGGTCATCGCCATGGCGCACCACAGGGCCCAGCGGTTCCTTGGACAGGACTTCCGGCAGGATCAGGTGATCATCGGGCTTGGGCGCCACGGTGGCGCGGGTGCCGGCCAAAGCAGAGATATCGGCCGTCATCACATCGCAGCGACCGGCAAAATAGGCGGCATTCACCTCGTCCAGCGCTTCAATCACGACGGGCTTGAAGCTGAGATTATGGGTGCGGAACCAGTCAGACAGGTTCAGTTCCGTGGTGGTACCCATCTGTACGCAGACAGTCGCGCCGTCCAGTTGCTTGGCGCTGGTCACGCCCAGCGACTTCGGCACCATCAGCCCCTGGCCATCAAAATAGGTGGTGGGCGCGAAATTCAGCCCCTGGGCATCGCGGGTCAATGTCCAGGTGGTGTTGCGGGCCAGCAGGTCGATCTCGCCTGTCTGCACGGCGGTCAGGCGCTGTTGCGCCGATAGCGGGGTGAAGCGGATTTTGTTGGCATCGCCCAGCACAGCCGCGGCCACGGCGCGGCAGGTGTCGGCGTCAAGCCCCGTCCATTTGCCCTGGCTGTCGGGGTTGCTGAAACCCGGCAATCCGGCATTCACGCCGCAGAAAAGCTGACCACGCCCCTTGATGGCGTCCAGCGTCGGACCAGCCTGGGCGGTCCCGGTGATGGCGGTCAGGCAAGTCACGGCCAGTGCCGCGCCCCAAAGGCGAAGTTGCATTGCTGATCCCCTGTTTGCAGGGCGGTCCCCGTTGCCGCCGCCCTTTTGCTGTCAAACAGTTAATATTCAATGCCGGGTTCGCACAACCCCTGTCTGGGTGACAATCGCGACAAAACTTTCCTTTATCGAACGGAATTGCCGTCCATCGTGTCCAATTGCGATTCCAGCCGGTCGGCCAGGGCTTTGAAGGTGGATAATTCCTCCGGCGCCAGCCCTTCCAGCCATTGGCGCTGCCATTCCTGCGCCACCACCGTGATCTTGTCATAGAGCGTGCGGCCGGCCGGCGTGAAGGAGAGGCGCAACAGACGCTGGTCGCCCGGATGCACCTCGCGCGCCACATAGCCCATGCCGACCAGGGCGGTCACCGCCCGGCTGACCTTGGCCTTGTCCATATGCGAGCGCTCAACGATATCGTTGGAGGAAAGCGGCTGTTCGCGACCCAATGTCGCCATGACCCGCCATTCCGGAATGGCGATGCCGAATTGGGCCTGATACCGTTTTTCCAGTTCACGGCTGACCCGGCGGGCCAGCACGTTGAGGCGGTAGGGCAGGAAATCGTCAAGGTCTATCATCTTGTCACCCTGGCGCGTCGGCGCGACTGGCTGGCACCCATATAACTGGGGTTCTGTAACGGTTCCGTTGGCCGGCGTCCAACGCTGGATTCTCTCATTATATATGACATGACGGATGGGGTGGACTCAAAGCCCGCGCAGGCCGCCACTGGCGCGGATCACTTCTCCGGTCACCCAGGCTGCGTTCGGGCCGCATAGCCAGGCGACAATGGCAGCGATATCTGCCGGCTCGCCAATCCGGCCGAGGGCGGTGCGGGTGGTTATCTCCGCCGCGCGCCCGGCATCGCCGGTCTTGAAACGGTCGGTCGCGGTCACGCCGGGGGCGACCGTATTGATAGTGATGCCTTTTGGCCCCAGTTCCTGTGCCAGAACGGCGGTCATGGCATCGACAGCACCCTTGGAGGCGGCATAGACAGCCCGCAAGGGGACAGGCATGGAGGTGATGACGCTGCCAATATTGACGATGCGTCCACCTGGCAGCATGTGCCGCGCCGCTTCCCGCGCCAGCAGCAGGGGGGACGCCGTGTTGACGGCCAGAACCTCCAGCAGTTCCGCAGGCGTAATATCGGCAATGGGGGTGAAACGCCCCGTGCCAGCATTGTTCACCAGGATCGCGGGCACCCCTATTTTCTCACGTACCTGGCTGAAAAGCGCCACCGCGCCTTCCGCCTCGGCAATCACGGCCAGATCGGCCTGGAAGGTGAGCGCCTGGACGCCGTGGCGGGTGCAAAGCGCCGCGATTTCCGTGGCCTCTGCCGCGTGCTGACCGTAATGGAGCGCGATATCGGCGCCATCCTGCGCCAGCCGTTCCGCAATGGCGGCACCGATCCCGCGCGATGCCCCCGTCACCAGGGCGAGCTTGCCGTGAAGCGGCCGATCCCTCACCTTACCTTCTCCATCCTTCATGCCACTGCCGGGTCATAGCATAGCCATGCGCCTCTATACCTATTTCCGTTCGTCCGCTGCTTATCGGGTCCGTATCGGCTTGGCCCTGAAGGGACTGGACTATGAATCGGTGCCCGTGCATCTGGTCCGTGATGGCGGTGGGCAGTTCAAACCGGATTTTCTCGCGGTCAATCCGCAAGGCCTGTTGCCGGCGCTTCTAACGGACGAGGGGGCTGTTCTCACCCAATCGCTGGCGATTCTGGAATATCTGGAAGAGATATGCCCGCCGCCGGCAGCGGCGCTGCTGCCGGCTGATCCGCTGTCGCGGGCGCGGGTGCGGGCGTTGGCACAGATTGTCGCCTGTGACATTCACCCCATCAATAACCAGTCGGTGGGCAAGTATTTGCGCGGCGAGCTTGGGGCGGATGAAGCGGCGGTGGGCGCCTGGATGCGCCATTGGATGGCGCGCGGCTTTACCGCCATGGAGAAGCTGGTCGATTCGCAGAGCGATTACTGTGTCGGCAGCCATCCCACCCTGGCCGATATCTGTCTGGTGCCGCAGATGTTCAATGCCCGCCGGTTTGGCCTGGATTTGGCGCCATTCCCCCGGCTGGTGGCAATTGACGAGACCTGCCAGGCTTTGCCCGCTTTCCAGGCGGCGGCCCCGGCCAGCCAGCCGGATGCGGAATGACAGGTGAGGGCGCCCGGCCGGGGAACCTTCCCCTGCCGGGCGCGGCCTTATCGTGGCAAGAGCGTTTCCAGCCAGGGGCCGTCGGGCAGCTTGTCGGCCAGTTCGGTGATATGGCGGTTCCACCAATGGCGCTGCTCGACCAGATCATCATAATCGAACTGGTCTTCCCGCCATTTCCGGTCAACCGGGTGATAGGTCACCAGATCAATCGGATATCCCACATCGGCGGAGCTGTAGCGGCTGCTGTCAAAGGACAGATAGGCCAGCTTCAACGCCGCCTTCATGCTGGTATCCGGCTTCAGCGCACGGTCCAGGATCGGCTTGCCGTAAGCGGTTGCGCCGATGGAAAGGTAGGGCGTGCGCTCATCCACTTCGATCCAGTTGCCTTCCGGATAGACGAGGAACATGGTCGGTTCCGCGTCATCGGATAATTGCCCGCCAATGATGGCATGCAGGTTGAAAGTCAGCTTGGACGCCTCCAGCGCCTCCTTATCTTCCTTGGCCACGATACGCAGGCAGCGGGCGAAGGCGTTCGCCACCTCCATCATGCTGGAAAAGGGCTTCCCCTGTGCGTTGGCCATGTCACGGCGCAGATAGGCCAGCGTCTTGTCGCGTACACTCCGCAGGCCGGAGGTCATGACGAAGAAATTCTCCCTGCCATTGGCAAGAAGGGTGACCTTGCGGGCGGCTGTTACCTGGGTGCCGGCCGTGATGCGGCCGTCGGACAGGGCAATCAGCCCTTCCTTGATCTTGATCCCGAGACAATAGGTCATGGTGCGCCGTCGCTGTTGGTCTGCTGCCTTTGGTGGCAGTGCATCCTGTCATGGTCCGGGCAGTGTGGCAAAGAACCTTGTTGCTGAATGGTTTGGTCATTTACGTGTGTTTGGGTAGCCAATGCACAATCCTGACTATTGTTGCGCTGCACAAAAAGGGCTTGACGGCATTCCCATCGTTTCGATATAAGATGTCAATGCTGCGGTGCAGCAGGCCCATCCCTGTCCGGACGGGGTTGGAAGCGGCAACCGGGCAATGGGGCTGCATTTATGCGGACCAGTGCCTATTGAGCGCAGAGGAGAAACATATGGTTACCCGCACGCCCAAGAGCGCTGCCACCAAGGCAGCAGCCGTTCCGGCGGTGGAGGAGGTGGCGAAAGCCGCTGTGCCGACACCTGCCGACCCCGTTCCGCCCGCCGTGGAAGCTGCAACCGAGATGGTTGTGGAGAAGGTGGAGCAGGTGAAGCAATCCGCGTCCAAATCCACGGCCAAGGTCGCCGCCGCTACGGCGGAGACTGTTGATGCCGCCGCCAGCGTGTCGAAGGCGGCAACCGATCCGATGAACCGGAATCTTGAACAGGCTGTCGCCTACACGAAGGAAAAGGTGGAGAAAATGAATAAGCAGGTTTTCACGGCGTTCGACGATGTCGCGACCTTCCATAAGGATAATGTGGAGGCCTTCGTGACCTCCTCGACCATCCTGGCCAAGGGCCTGGAATCGGTCTCCAAGGAATTGCTGTCCTTCCATCAGAGCCAGTATGAAAATGGCGTCAGCGTTGCCAAGGCGCTGGGTGGTGTGAAGTCGCTGAAGGAACTGGTCGATCTGCAGGCCGCTTTCGCCAAGGCCAGCTTCGATGCCTTCCTGGCCGAAGCCACCAAGGTGTCCGAGTCCGGCATGAAGATCGTCAACGAAGCGTCCGAACCGCTGACCGCCCGCGTCAATGCGACGGTGGAGAAGCTGTCCAAGGTGAAGGCCGCTGCCTGACGTGATGCCTTGAAGGTGCCATGAACTTCCCCCAGCCTGATGGTTGGTGACGGCATGGGCCAGGGCCCGGCGGCAGATGTCGCCGGGCCTTTTTCATTGCCGGTACGGGACCTTACGCCTGGTTCGCTGCGTTATTACGGCATGCCATGGCAATCTGTGCGTACCAGTTGGATTTCAAGGGGTAAAAAGATTTCGGGAAAGCAGGTCCGGGGCGCATTTCCGCCCTTCCAACGGGCCCGGATCATTTCATATGATTGTGTCAGGACATCGGGGGATTTTAAGTGATTGTTGAGAGCCATGGCTGATCATGACAAGCACGGGAATGAGGGGACCGTGACGGGCGTGGTCGTAAAGGCCAAGCCCAAGACGAAAAAGCCCTCGATGTACAAGGTGTTGATGCTGAATGACGACTACACGCCGATGGAGTTCGTCGTCGATGTTCTGGAACGGTTCTTCCACAAGAACCGGGACGAGGCGACACGGATCATGCTCCATGTCCACCGGCGCGGTGTCGGCGTTTGCGGCGTGTTCACATATGAAGTGGCGGAAACCAAGGTAACCCAGGTCATGGATTTCGCCCGCCAGCACCAGCATCCTCTGCAATGTACACTGGAGAAGGATTAGCGCCTCATGCTGTCGCGTAATCTCGAACAGACGCTGCACCGGGCCCTCGCCAACGCCAACCAGCGGCGTCACGAGTACGCAACCCTGGAACATCTCCTGCTGGCATTGACCGAAGATCAGGACTCGCTGGCGGTGTTGCGGGCCTGCGGCGTCGATGTCGCCAAGCTCCGCGCGGAGCTGATCGAATATCTGGATAGCGAGTTGGCCAATCTGGTGACCAGCCGCACCGATGATGCCAAGCCGACAGCCGGCTTCCAGCGCGTTTTGCAACGCGCCGCCATTCATGTGCAAAGCTCCGGTCGGGAGGAAGTGACGGGCGCCAATGTGCTGGTCGCCCTCTTCTCCGAACGGGAGAGCCACGCCGTCTATTTCCTGCAGGAGCAGGAAATGACGCGCTTCGATGCGGTCAATTATATCTCTCACGGCATCGCCAAGGCCCCCGGTCGCGCTGAAACCAAGCGTGTATCCGGCGCCGACGATGACGCCCAGGCGGAGAAGGTCGTGAAGAAAGGCACCGAAGCGCTTGAAGCCTATTGCGTCAACCTGAACAAGAAGGCAGCCAGCGGCAAGATCGACCCGCTGATCGGCCGGGAGCAGGAGGTGGAGCGGACGATCCAGATCCTCTGCCGCCGCTCCAAAAACAACCCGCTTTATGTCGGGGATCCCGGCGTGGGCAAGACCGCCATCGCCGAAGGGCTGGCGCGTCGCATTGTCCATGGCGAAGTGCCGGACGTGCTGAAAAATGCCGTCATCTTCGGGCTGGACATGGGCTCTCTGCTGGCTGGTACCCGCTACCGCGGCGATTTCGAAGAGCGGTTGAAGGCCGTTGTCACTGAACTGGAGGCGCTGGAAGGCTCCATCCTGTTCATCGACGAAATCCACACCGTCATCGGTGCCGGCGCCACCAGCGGCGGCGCCATGGATGCCAGCAACCTGCTGAAGCCGGCTTTGGCTTCCGGTGCGCTGCGCTGCATCGGCAGTACCACCTATAAGGAATATCGCTCTTACTTTGAGAAGGACCGCGCCCTGGTGCGGCGCTTCCAGAAGATCGACGTGAATGAGCCGTCGATCGAGGACGCGATCAAGATCCTGGAAGGGATCAAGACCTACTATGAGAGCTATCACAAGATCCGCTACACCAAGGACGCCATCCGCTCTGCGGTGGAACTGTCGGCAAAATATATCGGTGACCGCAAGCTGCCCGATAAAGCCATCGATGTGATCGACGAGGTGGGGGCGGCCCAGGCGCTGATCCCGGAAAGCCGGCGCAAGAAGACCATCACCCAGAAGGATGTGGAAGCGGTAGTGGCCAAGATCGCCCGCATCCCGCCGAAATCCGTCAGCCGTGATGACAAGGAAACTTTGCTGAACCTGGAACGGGACCTGAAGACCATGGTCTTCGGCCAGAACCAGGCCATCGAGGCGCTGGTTTCTGCCATCAAGCTGGCCCGCGCCGGCCTGCGCGAGCCGGAAAAGCCTATTGGCAACTACCTGTTCTCCGGCCCCACCGGCGTCGGCAAGACGGAAGTGGCCAAGCAGCTTTCCCGTACGCTGGGGATTGAGCTGGTTCGCTTCGACATGTCGGAATATATGGAGCGCCACACGATCAGCCGCCTGATCGGCGCGCCGCCGGGCTATGTCGGCTTCGACCAGGGTGGTTTGCTGACGGACGCTATCGACCAGCATCCGCATTGCGTGCTGTTGCTGGACGAGATCGAGAAGGCCCATCCTGACCTGTACAATATCCTTCTGCAGGTCATGGATCATGGCAAGCTGACGGACCATAACGGCAAGATCGTCGATTTCCGCAACGTCATCCTGATCATGACCACCAATGCCGGCGCTGCGGACATGGCCAAGCCCGCTATCGGTTTCGGTCGCGAAGCGCGGGTGGGTGAGGATAAGGAAGCGATTACCAAGGCGTTTTCGCCGGAATTCCGCAACCGTCTGGATGCGATCATCCCCTTCGCCAATCTGGGTGCAGAGACGGTGACCCGGGTGGTGGACAAGTTTGTGATGGAGTTGGAAGCCCAGCTTACCGACCGGGGCGTCACCATCGACCTTTCCGACGATGCCCGCGAATGGCTGGCCAAGAAGGGTTACGATCCTGTCATGGGCGCGCGTCCGCTGTCCCGCACCATCCAGGAACATGTGAAAAAGCCGTTGGCAGAGGAGTTGCTGTTCGGTCGTCTGTCAAAGGGCGGTGCTGTCCGCGTGGTCCTGAACAAGGACGGCGATGGCCTCAGCTTCGATTATGCGGAGCCAAAAGGCGGCAAGCGGGAAAACAAGGTGGAAGAGTTGGTGGATTGATGATCTGCCCGCTTTCTTCCTGATGAAGACAGGCCCGCCGGTTGATCCGGCGGGCCTTTATTTTGTCTGACGAGTGAATGGATGTGATGACCGGTTTTATCATCCGCCGCGCTACCACCGCCGATGCTCCTGCCATCTGGCGCATTATCGGGCCCACCATCCGGGCGGGGGAAACCTATGCGCTGGCCCCGGATATGGGGGAGGGGGAGGCTGTGGCCTATTGGCTTGGGCCAGATAAGGAAACCTTTGTCGCCGTTGCAGAAGATGGGCAGGTGCTGGGCACTTATTATATCCGCCCCAATCAGGCGGGGGGCGGGCGACATATCTGTAATTGCGGCTACATGACGGATGCCGCCGCCACTGGGCGTGGGATAGCTAGGGCGATGTGTCTGCACTCGCTGGACCACGCGAAGACGCGCGGCTATCGCGGCATGCAGTTCAATTTCGTGGTCAGCAGCAATGTGCGTGCGGTGACCCTTTGGCAGGCGTTGGGTTTCAGCATTATCGGACGCTTGCCACTGGCCTTCCAGCATCCCCGCCTGGGTTATGTCGATGCGCTGGTGATGTTCCAGCCGCTTGCAAAGGATTAAGTAACTTCACCGCGCGCAACATTCTTCTTTGCCAGATCCAGCCATTCCTTCTGCCGGGAGCGAACATGGCCTGGGGCACGGGACAGGCGGTGTTGTACGTCCTTAAAAAGAATTTGTGCCTCTGTATGGCGGCCCATGCGCTCCAGCAACAGGGCCAGCCGACACAATGGCTCCACTCCCGGATAATACTCTGCCAGCGCACGATATTCGGTTGCTGCTTCTTCCCGACGATCTAACTCGTCCAGGGCTCGGGCATAGGTCAGGTGCCCCTCGGCGGATTGGTAATCAGGATGAGCATTTCGCAGATGCGTCAGGCTCTCTAACGCCGCAGCGGGCTTTCCGCTGCCTAATTGTGCTTCGGCCAGACCCAGTAGAATATCCGGATCATCAGCATGCAGCCCGCTTAACATTCCGGAGAAATGTTTCTCGGCTTCCGCAAATTCGTTCGCTGCCAGCAGGGTTTGTGCCAGTTTCAGGCGGTTTTGTACGCTGGGTACATCTATCAACCGTTCGCGCGCTTCCCGTACATCCCGACCTGGATCCACAGTGCGGATCAAGTTTTTCGTCACCTTGCGGGCGCGGGAACTGTTGCGCAGGGAGGGCAGATAAATGGCCAGGGCATAGACCACGCTGCCCAGAAAGGGAAACACCAGCAGAATGAACAGCCAATACACTTCCTGCCCCGTGCGTATCACATGCACGGCGAAGAAAATGGCAATAGCGATAGAGAGCAGGAATATCAGAGGCATAGGAATTTATCCGGGAAGAATGCACGCCAATCTGACACAGTACCTACTCACTCAGCAAGCCGGTTGATCCTTGTCCAGAAAGGGTTTCTCAACCGAGAAATCAGATGCCAAAACCCCGCGCCGGATCCCCTGCCGGTCGTTGCAGCCAATTGCTGGCCGGATAGTCGCATGCCCCATCTACGACATGGATCGTATAGGCATGACGTGACCGGGGAGAGCGGTTGGGGCCGGACAGATGGGGCAAGAGCCCGTGCAGCAGGATCAGCGTGCCCTGTTTGGCTTCAAGCGGCACATAACCATTCTCCGGCGTGCAATCAGGCCAGGGGCTGGCATCGAGCACATCCATCCGCACCCCGCCTTGCCCATCGCGGGAGAAGCGTTTCTTCAGCCCGTCCCGGTGTCCGCCGGGCAGTGCCCACATACAACCATTATCCAGCGTGGCGTCCTGCACCGCGAACCACAGGCCCACCACACTCATCGGGTCAGTATAGAGGAAGGTGCTGTCCTGATGGCACACAACCTCTCCGCCGATATGGGGCTGTTTGAAGATATACATAGACTGCATCAGCAGCGGCTGGGCCATGCCGATATCCGCGGTGATCGATGCCAGCCGCGGATCGCGGGAAAATTGGCTGAAGACCGGGTCGCGGTCATGCATGGCGTGGCCGATCTTATTGATCGACAAGGCCTTTTCCTGGTGCAGCCTGCCGGTTTCATCAAACGCCTCTTCTTCAAAGAAGAAGCGGATATGATCGCCGGACGACAGGAAATAATCGTCGCTGGTCTTCTGTTGGTTGGTGGTGGAGAAGACGGAGGCATGGGCGTCCGCATCAAACCCCTCCACCAGCCGCCCCGCCTGTTCCATCAACCCTTCGCAATCAGGGGCGCTGGCAAAATTTTCCAGCAGCAGAAAGCCGTCACGATGATAGGCGGCTTTCTGTTCAGGGCTGAGATATCCAGGCATGGGCAGAACCAGAGAAGAAATGAGAAAGGAGGGAAGAGATATTGATTTTACATCTGCCCCAAGGCGCGGGCACGCAGGAAATGGTCCGCCAGCACGATGGCCATCATCGCCTCGCCCACCGGTACAGCGCGAATCCCCACGCAGGGATCATGCCGGCCCTTGGTGAGGATATCCGTTTCGTTACCGAAAATATCCACGCTCTGCCGGGGGGTAAGGATTGAGCTGGTCGGTTTGACAGCGAAACGAACCACAATATCCTGACCGGTGGAGATGCCACCCAGAATGCCACCTGCATGGTTGGACAGGAACCGGGGCTTGCCATCGGGGCCGATACGCATCTGATCGGCGTTCTCCTCGCCGGTCAGGCAAGCCGCATCAAAACCGGCGCCAATTTCCACACCCTTCACAGCGTTGATGGTCATCATCGCCTGGGCGAGGTCGCTATCCAGCTTGTCATAAATCGGCTCGCCCCAGCCGGCGGGAACGCCGGAGGCCACCACTTCGATTACAGCGCCAACGGAGGAGCCATCCTTGCGGATGCCGTCCAGATAATCGGTCCAAAGACCGGCCATCACGGGGTCAGGACAGAAGAACGGGTTTTCATCCACCTGCGCCCAATCCCAGCGGGACCGGTCCACCTTGTGCGGCCCCATCTGCACCATGGCGGCGCGGATATTGATGCCATCGCCGGGGGCGGTTTCCAGCACCCGGCGTGCGACAGCGCCAGCGGCCACGCGGCTTGCCGTTTCACGGGCCGATGAACGGCCACCGCCGCGATAGTCGCGGATGCCATATTTGGCCATATAGGTGAAGTCGGCATGGCCGGGGCGGAACTTGTCCTTGATGTCCCCGTAATCCTTAGACCGCTGGTCCTCATTCTCAATGAACAACATCAGGGGCGTGCCGGTCGTCACACCCTCGAAGATGCCGGACTTGATCTGTACCCGGTCCGGCTCCCGCCGCTGGGTGACATATTTGTTCTGGCCCGGCTTGCGCTTATCCAGAAAGGTCTGGATATACGCCTCGTCCAATGGCAGGCGCGACGGCACCCCGTCCACGATACAGCCAATGGCCGGGCCATGGCTTTCGCCGAAGGTGGTGAACCGGAACAGGGTGCCGAAGCTGTTGCCCGCCATATTGGATCAGCCCTCGCCCATGCCGGACAGCAGCTTGCCGGTTTCCACGGCCGCATCCACCTGGACCATGCCGACCGTATGGTAGCCGCTATCGACATGCAGATTTTCGCCGGTTACGCCGCTGCCCAGATCGGACAGCAGGAACATGGCGGCGTTGCCGACCTCATTGATGGTCACATTGCGGCGCAAGGGGGCGTTCAGCTCGTTCCATTTCAGGATATAGCGGAAATCACCAATGCCGCTGGCGGCGAGGGTCTTGATCGGGCCGGCGGAGATGGCATTGACGCGGATGCCCTGGGGGCCCAGATCGTTCGCCAGATATTTGACACTGGCTTCCAGGGCCGCCTTGGCAACGCCCATCACATTATAATGCGGCATCACCTTTTCGGCGCCGTAATAAGACAGGGTCAGCAGGCTGCCACCTTCCTTCATCAGCGGCACGGCGCGCTGGGCGACGGCGGTGAAGGAGTAGCAGGAAATATCCAGCGAGCGGCTGAAGTTGCCCCGGCTGGTGTTCAGATACATCCCGTCCAGTTCGTTCTTGTCGGAAAAGGCGATGGCGTGAACCAGAAAATCCAGCCCGCCCCAACGCTTGGAGATTTCCTCGAACGTGGCATCGATGCTGGCATCGTCTGTCACATCGCAGGGCAGCAGGATGTCGGACCCGACCTGATCGGCCAGGGGCTTCACCCGCTTCAGCAGCGCATCGCCCTGATAGGTGAAAGCCAGTTGCGCGCCCTGTGCCGCGACCTGTTGCGCGATGCCCCAGGCGATGGAACGGTCATTGGCGACGCCCATGATCAGGCCGCGCTTGCCGGCCATCAGGCCATTACCGGTGGCGTTGGGGATGGTGGCGGTATTCGTCATTCTCTGTCTCTCCAGCATGGCCGTTTCGCGCCATCTTATGAATGATGGGCGACAGCCACGAAATCGGCGCGCATCCTACACGAACACGCAGGAGGGTCAAACGCATGCGCATAATGCCGGCCTCGCCGGAAAAGGGACGCGAGGATCGTCCCTTGCACCGTCTTATTCAATTACTGCCCCGTCCTCTGCTCGATCTGCTGGCAATCATCTCCCATGCCATCCGGCGTTTCAGTCTTGATGGCGGTTTCATCCTGTCGGGATCGTTGACCTATACAACGCTTCTGGCCCTGATTCCGCTTCTGACGGTGACGTTTGCCATTTTCACGGCCTTTCCTGCCTATGGCCGCATGCGGCAACAGGCGGAAACCCTGCTTTTCCAGACACTAGTACCCCAGGTCGGTGATCAGGTTCAGTCCTATGCGGCTGGTTTCGTTGCCAATGCCGGCGCGCTAACGGGATTTGGCGCAATCGGTTTGATGGCAACATCGATTCTGCTTTTCTTCTCCATCGAAGGCGCTTTCAACAAAATCTGGCGCTCTACCCAGCCACGCCCTTTGGTGACGCGCCTGCTCTCTTTTTGGGCAGTACTGACGCTCACCCCTCTTTTGATGGGGGCCAGCCTGTCGGTTGGCGCCAACATCATCGCACAGGTGCGCCAGACGGGTGCGCCGGGGTTGGCAGCGTTGCTGACATTGGTGACATTGCTGATCGAGATCATCGCTTATGCGTTGATGTATCTGGCAATTCCCAATCGGGATGTGCGGTTGCGTGATGCTGTGGCCGGCGGTGCTGCGGCGGCTCTGCTGACGGAATTGTCAAAAGCGGGGTTCGTTTACTACGTCACCCTTTTCCCAACCTATGAGTCCATTTATGGCGCCCTGTCCGTGGGGCCGATTTTCCTTCTCTGGCTGTACACGGTTTGGTCAGTGGTCCTGTTCGGGGCGGAATTGACGGCAACCCTGCCGGAATGGCGGGCTGGTCAATTAACCGAAGGCGGCGCCGAGGGGCTGGCGTCCGGTCATCGGATCATGATCGCGCTGATCATCCTGTCCGAACTTCATAGTGCTGCGCGCTACGGAAAAGGCATGCGCAAGGAAAGCCTTGCAGCACGCATTCCGGTGGGAAGCATCATTATTGATGATCTTCTGGAAGCGCTGCGAAACGCTCGATGGGTGGAGCGTAGCCAGCGCGGGGCATGGATCGCCAGCCGGGATCTGCACTGTGCCACTCTTGATGATTTGCGTCGCGACCTGGGGCTCGCGATTCGAGGGGACCTGTCGCTGGGCAACAGGCTGCCCCGGCCATGGCAACCCCTTGTCGCAAAACTGTTTGACCAGATTGACGGAAACGACCGGCGGACCCTGGCGGTGCCGCTGGCAACGATTTTTGCAGCGCAAGAGAAAGATATGCGACAGGAAAGCCAATGTAACCAGCCTGTTACGGGACATTAACAGACCTGCGCACATTTTTTACCCTTGCTGCGCAAAAAACGGACAATTTCGGGCCCAACCGGGTTAGACCAGTGCAAAGATGCAACAACCTGAGCAATGTTGCGTCACAGATGCGAAACGCCTATTGCAACCGCGAGATTTTAGGCCGTTATTTCCGGGCAGCAGCTATGCGACCTGCGACCTTAAGAAAAGGGGCAGGTGTCCCGCGCCGCGGAAGCCGGTTTACCCGGGTACTGCGGTATCGAGGATCAGGGGTAACCCCATAGGCGCTCGAACAGGGTGTCTTTAGAAGGGAAAGAGATAGATGAAGCAGTCCGTATATAAGTCCCGTTCGGTCCGGGGCTTCCTGCTGGCCGGTGTTGCCGTCAGCGCTGTGGTTTCCGCTGCCGTCCCGGCGATGGCGCAGGAACTTCAGATCGAAGAAATCGTGGTGACCGGCTCGCGTATCGCCCGTCAGGACTTCACGGCGACCAGCCCCATCACCACCGTCAACGCTGAAGCCTTCCAGGCCATCGGCGCTGTCACCCCCGAGGCGCTTCTGAACCAGCTGCCGCAGGTGGTTGCGGACATCACCTCCACCTCCAACAATCCGCCGGGCGCCGGTCAGGCTGCCATCAACCTGCGCGGTCTGGGCACCAACCGTAACCTCGTTCTGGTTGACGGTCGCCGGCCGACCCCGTCGGGCTCTGACGGTGTGGTTGACGTCAACACCATTCCCAGCGCCCTGATTGAGCGCGTCGAAGTCGTCTCCGGCGGTGCGTCCGCCGTGTATGGCGCTGACGCCGTGGCCGGTGTTGTCAACTTCATCCTGAAGAAGGACTTTGAAGGCGCCGAGTTCGATGGCCAGTACGGCGTCTCCTCTCGTGGTGATGCACAGGAATATAGCGGCAACTTCACCGTTGGCGGCAACTTTGCTGACGACCGTGGTAACGTCGTGATGTCCATCGGCTACACCAACCGTGATCAGGTTGGTAAGGGCAAGCGTACCTTCTCCGGTCAGGCGACCAGCACGACGTCCTATTTCCCGATGGGGACCATGGCTGTTAACGCGCGTAATCTGCCTTCTGAGGCTGCGGTTAATGCGCTATTTGCACGATACGGAATCGCTCCTGGCGCCGTTAACACTGCGGGAACGTTCGGGTTTAACCAAGATGGGACTTTGTTTGCTGTTGGGCAATCCGGTTCTCGGTATGATGTTCAAAACTATCGTGGTCCTATCGACAGTACTGTCGCATCTGCATTCTATCCTGACTTCTATAGCTTCAATTTTGAGCCGCAGAACAACCTGATCCTCCCGCTTGAGCGTGTCAACATGACCTCCATGGGTCATTATAAGTTGACTGAAGATATCGAGGTATACGCTCAGGCAACCTATACCAACTACAATGCCCAGTCGGCTCTGGCTTCTAGCCCCGCGCCGACGGGTAACAACATCACCAATCCGGCTGCTGGTGCCTATTTCACCGTTCCGGTGAGCAATCCGTTTATTCCGACGGACCTACGGACGCTTTTGGCCTCTCGTGTCGATGATAATCCCGGATTGCCTGGGTCTGGTGCTAACGAAGATTTCCTGATGCGGACTCGCTTCACAGGTCTCGGCCCCCGCGTCGAGACTTATGAGACGAATGTCTATCAGATCACCGGTGGTTTCCGTGGCCAGTTCAGCAATGGCTGGAATTGGGACATCTACGGCTCGCATGGCCGCGTGGACATTACGGACCGTCAGGACGGCAACGTCTCCGTGTCGGCTGTTGAGCGTCTGCTGGATGCTCCCGATGGCGGCGCTTCCCTGTGCGATGGCGGTCTGAACCTGTTTGGTGGCAACAGCTTCTCCCAGGACTGCGCGAACTACATCGCCGTTACGGCGAAGAACACCACCACCATCGAGCATGATGTCGCCGAAGCCACCCTGTCGGGTGATTTCGATGATTTCTTCACGCTGCCCGCTGGTTCCGTCGGCTTCGCTGTCGGTGCCTTGTACTGGAAGCAGAAGTACGAATTCATCGCTGATCAGGTTCTGGCCACGGGTGATGTCGCTGGTTTCAATGCCCAGGAAAACTTGGCCGGTAGCGTCGATAACAAGGACATCTACGGCGAAATCCTGATCCCGATCCTGAAGGATCTGCCGGGCATCCAGGCCTTCAACATCACCGGTGGTTACCGTTACTCCGACCACTCGGCCGCTGACACGTTCAGCAGCTACAAGGTGGAAGGTGAATGGTCGATCGTTGACGCCCTGCGGATGCGCGGTGGTTATCAGCGCGCTGTTCGCGCCCCGAACATCAACGAATTGTTCTCGCCGCAGAATGAGGACAACCCGCCGGGTAATGATCCCTGTGATGTCACCAGCGCGGCTCGTACCGGTGCCAATGCGGCACAGGTGCGTCAGCTTTGCCTCGATACCGGCATTGCCCCAGGGGTTATCGATACGTTTACCCAGACCAATGATCAGTTCTCGGCCCTGACCGGCGGTAACCCGAACCTGTCGGAAGAAACGGCTGATACTTTCACCGTCGGTGCGGTTATCACATCGCCGTTCGATATCGAGGAACTGGATCGTTTGCGTCTGTCGGTCGATTATTATAACATCAAGATCAAGGATGCGATCGGCCAGATTGATGCGCCGACCACGGTCAGCCGTTGCTATGATGCAGCGTTCAACCCGACCTTCTCGGCCGCCAATGAATATTGCTCGGTCTTTAACCGCGATTTGACCGGCAGCCCAGACAATATCCAGCAGGTTCTGCGCAACCTGTCGACCTACAAGGTGTCGGGTATTGATACCCAGGTTGATTACGGCTTTGATCTGCCGAACGATTTCGGTGATCTGAGCTTCAATCTGGTGGTTTCCTGGCTGGATAAGTTTGACGAACAGATCGCTGCTGGCGATGCTATCGAACACTACGCTGGCAGCATCGGTGATGAAATCGGCGACGCCCGGCCGGAATGGAAGGGCACGCTGACCACCACCTATAGCTATGAAGGCAGCTCGATCTCGCTGCGCACCCGGTACATCGATAAGATGGTCCACAAGAACACTCGCAATGGCACTGATGCCGCCGAGCCGGGCGTGAAGTCCACCTGGTACTTCGATCTGAGTGGTCGCTGGCAGGTTACGGATAGCCTTGCTATCCGTGGCGGCGTCAACAACCTCCTGGATCAGATGCCCCGTCTGTATCCGAGCAACGTGCAGGCCGGTACCGATCCGTCGGTCTATGACGTTATCGGTCGCCGCTTCTTCATGGGCGTGAACGTCCGGTTCTAATCCCGGCGTACTGGGAGCGATCTCTTGTTGTTAACAAGACAAGAGATCGTCTCCATGCAAAACTATAAATGAGAACGGCCTCCCTTTTCAGGGAGGCCGTTTTTTATTCAAAATATTCTATCAAAGTCAGAACTTTGGCCGCTGGTTAGCTGATCGGCGCGATATCGAAGGCGATTGTGGTGCGGTTTTCCTTGTCATGGAACGGCACAGTCCCGTGCCAGACGAAGGAAGGGAAGAGCACCATCCGTCCGGGTTTAGGTTGAACCGCTTTGACAAAAGGCAGGTCAATTTCAGGGCCGATATTGGCTTTGCCAAAAGTCAGCCACCCTTCCTTGCTTTCATCGTCGGCGACGACAGGCGGAACGTCGATGTAATAGACGCCACTGATCCAGCCGTCGGTATGGATATGGTGGGTATGATATCCGCCATCAGCCAAACGTGACGACCATGACCCGGCAATCCGTAAATTTTTGCAAGTAAGGGCCCGTCCGTGGAAGGGATGCTCAGGATGCGCCGGTAACGTATTGATAAATCTGGAGATGGCGGCCAGAATCGTTTCGCGCAAAGCCCCGATAGGACCATCGCGATGGACTTCAAGCAGGTTTCCTGTGGTTTGGGACCCATGCTTCAAGGTGAGATGAAGCGGTGCCCTCTCTGTATTGTGCAGTGGTTTGACGATGGCGCGTAACGCATCCAGAAAAGCATCGACATTTTCCCAGGACGGGGGTGCCGGAAGGTCGATGATGGCGATGCTGTTATCGTAATCGTAAAGCCAGTCAGCCGCAGGGTCGCCAAGCATACGTTGGGCTGTTCCCAGATAGGCCAAACCGAACTGTGCCTGGGCATCCCGTTCCAAGATGGCGGCGGCCGTTCTTGCGGCGCCGGCGGGGTCGTTATTTCTGAACTGCGCCGTCGCAAGATCTTGAAGGTAAGGGATGGTGTCCGGGCTGGCCGCAACAAGTCGTTCCAGTACAGTCAAGGCTTCCGCCGGGCGGTTGAGACGAAGCAGCAGACGCGCTTTCAGGTGCGTGTGCTGGGCAGAAACAGCGCCCAGTGCCATCGCGTGCTCAAGGTCCTTAAGCGCATCTTCTGCCAGCCCGAACAACAGCTTGCCATTGGCCAGCAAGCTCAAGGCCCTGGGATCGTCCGGATACGCTTGCGCCACCGTTTCATAGGAGGCCCCTGCCTCGACTGTCCGGCCCATCCGCCAAAGCTGGCGGGCCAGATTTTCATGGGCTTCCCCATAAAATGGGTCAAGAGCAAGGGCATGCCTGTAGGCTGCCAGCGCCTCTTCCTGCTGGTCGAGGTCAATCAGCACATTGCCAAGATTGAGCCACACCTCTTTGAAGCTGTTATTGATGGCAAGTGCTTGCCGGTAGGCAGGTTCCGCTTCCCCATAACGGTCCTGCCGACGGAGGGCCAAGCCGAGATTGTTCCAGGATCGGGCATCATCCGGTCGCAACGCGATGGCTTTACGCGCCGCCAGTTCAGCGTCCTGCAAGGCACCTTGCTGGAGCAGCAGGCTGGCCCGCAATGATATGGCTGGCGCATAATCCGGCTTGTGATGGAGGGCCTTGTCCAGGCTATCCAGGGCTTTGCCCGTTTCCGCCAACGCATCCAGTGCTTTGGCACGGTTGAAATGAAGTTGCGGGTCGCGGGGTGAAAGGACCAGTGCTTTGTCGTAACAGTCCAGAGCTTGAACCGCGTCGCCTATGCCGAGAACCAGATTGCCGAGATTGCTCCAGACATTTGGCTGTCGTGGCTGGATGGCGAGAGAGCGCTGCATCAGTTCGCGCGCCTGATCATTCTGGCCCAGGGATTTGGCCAGAAGCCCCCAGAGTTGGAGCGCGTCCGGCTGGCGCGGGTTCAGGGCCAGCACCTGTCGATACGCCTTTTCCGCTTCCGCTGCCCGCCCAGCCTGCTGCGCGGCCAAACCGGTTTGCAGCAGCGCCTGTATTTTCTGGATCTGGTTCTGGCTGGCAAACATGGCGGATATCCGAGGTAATGGGAGGGGCAGTGTAATCGCGGGGCAGGGATGGTCAAAGAGGCCACCTCTCTTCTGTCTGCGAAACCGATAGCAGGTTGACTGGCTTTCTCTGCCATCTGTGCGCTTTGGCACTTATCGGTGTGCTTCGACCGTCTAGATAATGTTTATCCTTTCCATCAATCGGCAAAAGCGCTCCATGACCTTGATCAATCGTCGTTCCGCCCTGGGCGGTATCGGTGCTGCCCTGTTGGCGCCTTTGGCTTTGAAGCGCGCAGAGGCTGCAACAGCCTTTCCTCTTTCAGATCATTATGATGGCAGCCGCTTCTTCAACCCGCATATCGTCGGGCAGGAGAAAGGGTTTGGTGAGGTTGTGCGCTGGATGCTCAACCGTGATCGCAAACCCTGGCCGAAACAGGTGGAGAATAAGCCCTGGCCCAAACCGCCCGAGGCAACCGCCGATCAGATCGCGGTCACCTTTATCGGCCATGCCTGTTTCCTGGTCCAGATCGGCGGGCGATGCTTCATCACCGATCCTGTCTTTTCCGACCGGGCCAGTCCGTTTTCCTTCGCCGGTCCGAAACGGGTTCGGGCGCCTGGGCTTGCCTTTGATGATCTGCCGCGCCTGGATGGCATCCTGGTCAGCCATAATCATTATGATCACCTGGATAAGGCCAGCCTGCGGGAACTGGACCGGCGCTTTCAGGCACCGGTCGTCACCAGCCTGGGCAACCGATCCCTGATCCGCGGCGTCGGCCCGCAGTCTGTGACGGAACTGGATTGGTGGCAGAGCCATGTCGTGGCCGGGGTGGAAATCACCTATGTGCCGGCCCAGCATTTCGCCGCCCGCACCCCGTTTGATCGTAACCAGACCCTTTGGGGCGGCTTCGTGCTTCAGGCACAGGGGCGCACGGTCTATTTTGCCGCCGATACCGGCTATTGCCCCCATTTCAAGGAGATCGGCGCGCGGTTTCCCGGCATTGACCTGTCGCTGCTGCCCATCGGGGCTTATGAACCGCGCTGGTTCATGCAGCTAATGCACATGAATCCGGATGATGCCGTGAAGGCTCACCTGGATCTCGGAACGGCCCGCAGCATCGGCATGCATTTCGGCACCTTCGCCGATCTGACGGATGAGGCGATTGGTGATCCCATCGCCGATCTGGCAACAGCGCGGGATCGCCATGGCCTGACAGTGAGCCAGTTTGACACCTTGGATATAGGACAGAGCCTGTTGATTTGATCGACAGGCGGAGAAAAGACGAAGCATTTCCAGTGCGTCACTGTCTGGAAAGTCACGTATCCGTCTTGTGATGACAAGCATTTAGGGGATTTCACATTTTTGTGCCGGATTTCTCTGTTCCGCAGGGAAACTTTCGGCACGGGCCCGGCGTTTTGTTGGTGAACCAGAATGGGCGGCCTCTGCGTCCGTTCGAAGACGGGGATGCCCTCAATGCCGGATGCCTATGCCATGATCAGTGAAGAGGAAAGTGCCTCTGGCCTTGGCGCCGCATTCCGGGCGGTGCGGGACCGCACCCTGGCCCTGACGGCGGGATTGGGGCCGGAGGATATGGTTGTCCAATCCATGCCGGATACCAGTCCTACCAAGTGGCATCTGGCGCATACGAGCTGGTTCTTCGAACATTTCATCCTGATCCCCCTGGGGGGCGGGAAGATGTGGCGACCCGGCTGGGATTATCTTTTCAATTCCTACTACGAGGCTTTGGGCCCCCGTCATCCGCGACCGGCGCGGGGCCTGTTGACCCGGCCACCCCTGGCGGAGGTGCTGGCGTGGCGTGCCCATATCGATTCCGCAATGGAAGATCTGCTGACCCGCGACAACTCGCCTGAACTGACGGCGTTGACGCTGCTGGGTCTGTCACATGAGCAACAGCATCAGGAACTGTTGCTGACCGATATCAAGCATCTGCTGGCGCAAAACCCGTTGCGTCCACTGGCCGCAACAGCGCCGCGCGGCACCATTCCTTCCCTGGGCTGGATCGACCATCCGGGTGGGTTGATGGAGGTTGGCTGCCGTAGCGGTGGCTTTGCCTTTGATAATGAGGGGCCGCGCCACCATGTCTGGCTTGCCCCGTTCCAGATTGCCGATCGCCCGGTCTGCAACGGCGAATGGCTGCGCTTCATGGCTGATGGCGGCTACAGCACGCCGTCGCTCTGGCTTTCCGATGGTTGGGCGCGCGCCCAGGCGGAAGGATGGGAAGCGCCCCTCTATTGGTATCAGGGGGAAGATGACCGCTGGTGGACCTTTACCCTGGAAGGATGCCGGCCCGTCGATCCGGCAGAGCCGGTTTGCCATGTCAGCCAGTTTGAGGCCGATGCCTTTGCCCGCTGGGCCGGCACGCGTTTGCCGACGGAGGCGGAATGGGAAACGGCGATGCAGCATCGCTTCAATCCCGGCCCTGCCTTTGGCAGCGCGATCCGCCGTCACCCTTTCTCCATGAATGGAGCGGATGCTGGCGGGCAGGTGTGGGAATGGACGGCCAGCGCCTATCTGCCCTATCCCGCCTATCGCCCGGCTGAAGGCGCGATTGGGGAATATAACGGCAAATTCATGAGCGGGCAGATGGTGTTGCGGGGGGCATCCATTGCCACGCCACCGGGCCATTCCCGTCCCAGCTATCGCAATTTCTTCCCCCCGCATGCCCGCTGGCAATTCAGTGGCCTGCGTGTCGCACGTGATGCGTAACCCCAACCGGAGACGCCCCATGGCCCTTCTCGACCTGACCCGTTTCGGCCGCGCGGCCCCTCGGTTCCTGGATATGGCGCCGGCCCAAGCCGATTTTGCCCGTGCTGTTATTGATGGCCTGTCCCGACCGGAAAAGCAGCTTCCGTGTGCTTTCTTCTATGACAGCATCGGCTCTGCCCTGTTCGACAAGATATGCGACACGCCGGAATATTATCCGACCCGCACCGAAATCTCGATCCTGAGGGATGACGGTGAAGCGATTGCCCAGCGGCTGGGGCGCGCGGTGCAACTGGTGGAACTGGGCAGCGGCTCTTCCCTGAAGGTGCGGCTGCTGCTGAACCAGTTGGAAGCGCCAATGGGCTATGTCGGCCTGGATATTTCGCGCGACCATCTGCGGATGGCATGCGAACGTCTGGCCGCCGATTACCCCACCCTGGAAGTCACGGCCATCTGCGCTGATTATCATGATGAGGTGCCCATCCCGCCGCCGCGTGATGGGATGCCCCGGCGCCGTGTCGGCTTCTTTCCCGGTTCCACCCTGGGAAACCTGACACCACCGCATGCGGAAGCTTTCCTGGCCCGCTGGCGCCATGTATTGCGGTTTGGCGGCACGGAAGGGGGCGGCATGCTGATCGGGATTGATCTGCGGAAGGACCCGGCCATCCTGGAAGCCGCCTATGATGATGCGGCGGGCATTACCGCTACGTTTAATCTGAACCTGTTGGCGCGTATCAACCGGGAACTGGACGGCAATTTCAATCTCGCCGCTTTCCGTCATCTGGCGCTATGGGACGCGGATCGGGGGTGCATGTCCATGTATCTGGTATCCCGCCTCAATCAGATCGTCCGCGTCGCGGACCAACGTTTCGCCTTTCTGGAAGGGGAGGCGATCCATACCGAGGATTCGTTCAAATATACGATTGAGGGGTTCCAGGCCATGGCGCGGCGGGCCGGTTATACGCCCGCTGCCGTCTGGACCGACCCGGACGGGCTTTTCAGCCTGCATTGGCTTGAAGCCTGATCAGCATAGTTTCTGCCCATGTTTGTTCGGGTTGCGTTCTCGTCGCAGGGGCTATGAATTCATCGCCACCATGGTTCTGCCGCTTTCCCGTATAGACTTCCCCGAAACGTTGCGGGGAGGCGGCGATCATGCAGGTTCTGGATCAAGCGGAAAAGGACTGGTCGCAGCGATTGGCCGGTATTTTCCTGCGGGAGCAGCGCCGCGGAATTGAGATTGCCACCTGGGCGCGGTTGGTCGCGCTGACGTCATTGCTGGCATGGCTTGTCCTTCTTGACCGCAGCGGGGAGAACCCGACAGGCTATGCCGTCATAGCGGCCTCGGGCTTTGCCGGGCTTGCCTGTTGGGCGGTCAGCCGGCAATCATGGTTTCATCCCTGGATGCTGGCCGTTTTTGTTGCGCTGGACCATGTCATCATCGGCGTCGCCAGTATTGAGCCGATCACCATTGGCGGCGAAACACTGCCCCTGGCGGTGAATGCGCGCAGCATCTGGTTTGCTGCTTATTTCCTGTTCATTGCCGGTTCCGTTCTTACCCAGCGTCCCGTTCTGGTGGTCTGGAGCGGTGTGGCGGCGGCCTTGAGCTGGTCAGGTGTTATTCTCATCATCCTGCAGCAGCCCGAGACTTTCACGATGCCTTTGTCCTGGTTGTGGCATCCCATGGCACCGGAAGAATGGCTGCGCGTGGCTTTGCATCCGCGCTATGTCGATATTACGGCTTGGTTGACCCAGGTTCTGCTGCTGCTGTTGGTGGCGCTGACCCTGGCGGCTGCCGTGAAGCGCTGGCAGGGGGTGGTAGCTTCACAAGCGGCGACAGAGGCAGAACGGGCCAATCTGGCGCGTTACTTCTCCCCAGCGATGGTGGAAAGGCTGGCATCGAAGGACAATCCCCTGTCCCGGCCCAATACCAGGGTCGTGTCGGTGCTGTTCGCCGACCTGACCGGCTTCACCCGGCTGTGTGAGAATGCCCCGCCGGAACAGATTATCGAGCTTCTGCGTGATTTCCGTATCCGTATGGAAAAGGCGGTGTTCGACCATGGCGGCATCGTCGACAAATATATCGGTGATTGCGTGATGGCGACATTTGGCCTGCTGGCCCCCAGCGGCCGTGATCCCGCCGCCGCGCTTGCCTGTGCCTGCGACATGCAGCAGGCGATCCGGGATTGGAATGATGATCGTGCCAACCAGGGGCTGGCCCCGGTAGGACTGGGCATCGGTGTGCATTATGGGGCGGTGGTGGCCGGGGATATTGGTGGCGGTGGTCGGCTGGAATTCACCGTCATTGGCGATACGGTCAATGTCGCCAGCCGCCTGATGCACCTGACCCGTGAATTGAGCGCCGGGATCGTCATCAGTGACGAGGTGGCGGGGGCCGCCTTGTCGACGGATGGGGAGAGTGCCTTGACCGGCTTTACCTGTGTGGAGGCCATGTCCCTGCGGGGACGCGACGGCACGGTGGCCCTTTGGTATCGACGGGATGAGATTGTCGACGTTGTCGCGGCGGAATAAGGGGGAAGCCCCGATCCGCCGCCCCAACCACGCTCACACCTTGTCTGATACAAAGCCCCACCCTGTTTCCGCCGCCACGCGGGCCACCTCGCCATAAGCCCGCGCCTTGGCATCCGCGGCATTGCCAGCCAGTGCGCGGGCATAGACGCCCTGGCAGATGCTGGCGACACGGAAAAAGGCAAAGGCCATGAAAAAGGGCCAGTCGGGAATGCCCGCCCGTCCGGTGCGCCGGCAGTAAGCGGCCAGATATTCCGCCTCGGTCGGGATGCCCAGGGCTGCCAGATCCAGACCGTTCAAGCCGGGAAACTGCCGGATGCCGGCGGGCAGATGATAGGCCATGCAATTATAGGCAAGATCGGAAAGCGGATGGCCCAGCGTGGCCAGTTCCCAATCCAGCACGGCCACCACGCGCGGTGCGGTCGGGTGCAGCATCAGGTTGCCCAGCCGGTAATCACCATGGGCGATGGTGGTTTCATCCCCTGCCGGCACATGGGTGGGCAACCATGCCATCAGCCTGTCCATGGCGGGGATGTCGCTCTCACCGCGCGCGGCCTGGAACTGCTTACTCCAGCGGTCCACCTGACGGGCGATATAGTTCTCCGGCTTGCCGAAATCGCCAAGACCCGCCGCCTGCCAATCCACCCCATGCAGCGTGGCAAGCGTGGCGTTCATGGCGTCATAGGTGGCGTGCCGGTCTTCAGGGGTCTGATCGGCCAGGGTCACATCGCTGACCACCCGGCCCGCAATGTAATCCATGACATAGAACGGCGTGCCGATGATGGTGGCATCCTCACACAGCAACCGTGCATGGGGGACGGGCACACCGCTGCCGGTCAGCGCCCGCATGATGCGGAATTCCCGCTCAATCATATGGGCGCTGGGCAACAGTTTGCCGGGCGGCTTCTTGCGCAAGACCAGCGCGCGTCCTGCCGCATCGGTCAGCAGGAAGGTGGGGTTGGATTGCCCGCCCTGGAATTGCTGAACCGTCAGGGGCAGGCTGATATCGTCCAGATGCTGGGCCAGATAGGCGCCCAGGCCCGCCTCATCGAAACGATGCTGCGGTAGAACCGCGACCAGGGGTGTGCCGCCACGCTTCTCTTCGCTCATCCTCTCCCCCGTCACAGCACGGTTGGGTCAGCGATGGTGGCGCCGCCATCGGCCACGATCAACTGGCCGGTGACGAAGGCGCCGGCGGGTGCGGCCAGCATCAGGGCCACGCCTGCAATCTCCGCCGGTTGACCGAAGCGGCCCAAGGGCGCGCGGCGCATCACCGCCTTGGCGATATCGGGATTGTCGGTCAGGGCCTTGGCAAAATCGGTTTCCACGATACCGGGGGCAATCGCGTTCACCCGCACATTGGCCCGGCCATATTCCACGGCCAGATTGCGCACCAGGGCGGTTTCAGCCGCCTTGGAGACGCCATAGGCACCGATGACGGGGTTGCCACGCAGCCCGGCGATGGAAGACAGCACGATCACGCTGCCCTGTTTGCGTTCCGCCATGCCGGGCATCACCATGTTGCACAGCCACCAGGTGCTGCGCAGGTTGGACCCCATGATCTTGTCCCAGGCATCGTCGCTGACGCTGGCCAGCGGACCATAGACCGGGTTGATGGCGGCATTGGCCACCAGGATATCCACCCGGCCCCATTGGCCCAGCGTGGTATCCACCAGGGACTGAAGCTCTTCCTTCCGGCCGATATTGCAAGGCACGGCGATGGCCTCTCCCCCTGCGGCGACGATGGCATCGCGCACGGCGAGGCAGGCATCCAGCTTGCGGGAGGAAATAACAACCTTGGCCCCGGCGCGGGCAAATTCCTCAGCAATGGAGCGCCCGATCCCGCGCGACGAACCGGTGATGATGGCGACCTTACCCGTCAGGTCGAACAGCGGATGCATGGCCTGCATAATGGCTTCCTTCAATTCTGGTCGCAGGATCAGCGGGCCGTTGTGCCGCCATCGACGGTAAATTCGCTGCCCGTGACGAAGCCGCTTTCGTCCGACAGCAGGAACAGGATCATGTTGGCCGCATCTTCCGGCGTGCCGATCCGTTCCAGCGCCGCCGTCCGCTCCAGCCGGCGGCGCATCTTCTCCCCATCCGGCGACAGGTCGATCATCGCCTGCACCATGGGCGTGGCCAGGAAGCTGGGATGGATAGAATTGCAGCGGATATTATAGCGGTTCTGCGCACACCAGAGCGCCACCGACTTGGTCAGCATCCGCACCGCCCCCTTTGAGGAGCAATAGGCCGGAAGGTCGGGCGCGCCGCGCAGGCCGGCAACGGAGGAGACATTGACGATGGAGCCGCCGCCGGTCTTCTTCATCGACCGGACAGCATGCTTGCAGCCCAGAAACACCGATTCGGTGTTGACGGCATGGACCAGACGCCAGCCTTCCAGCGTCTCTTCCTCGATATTGCGCAGCGACCCGCAGCCGGCATTATTCACCAGCCCATCCAGCCGACCGAACCGGTCGGTGATCTGGGCGATCACCTCCACCCATCGGTCTTCGCTGGTCACGTCCTGGCCTAAGAACAAGGTGCTACCGCCCAGTTCTGCCGCCGCTGCCTCCCCACCGGCCACATTGCGGTCAGTGATGATGACATGCGCCCCCTCACGCATCAGGGTGCGTGCGGTCGCCAGCCCGATGCCGGACGCGCCGCCGGTGATAAGCATGATCTTGTCCTGGACACGACCCGCCATTGTTTCCTCCCATAGCCCGGTCTTGGACGACCGATTTTCTCAAACGCTTGTTTGAGTGTAGGCACGGAACGACAATCGCGGCAATGGCGACGTGTATCAGGGCGTGGTGTTTGTGAAGGGGATGGGGCCTCAAACCCGGTGGTACGGGTGCCCCGCGATGATCTGCTGGGCGCGGTAAAGCTGTTCGGCCAGCATGCCGCGCACCATCATGTGCGGCCAGGTCATCGGGCTGAAGGCCAGGACCAAGGCGGCGCGCTGGCGGATGCTGGCATCCAGCCCGTCTGCCCCGCCAATGACAAAGGCCAGATCGCCCACCGCATTGTCGCGCCATTGGCCGACGCGGGCGGCGAAATCCTCCGACCCCATCATGCGACCGCGTTCATCCAGGGCCACCAGCGTGGCGCCGGCGGGCAGGGCGGCCAGCAGCAGTTCTGCCTCCGCCCGTTTCAACTCGTCGCCTTCCAGCCGCTTCTTGGTCTCCACCTCCCGCAGGGTGAAGGGCGAGGTTATGCGGGCCTTATATTCCTCAAACAGGTCACGGGCCGGGCCGGGCTTTGCCCGCCCGACGGCGGCAAGCCACAGGCGCATGGGAGTAGTCCTTGGGAAAAGGCTGGAAAGAAGGCGAGGGGCCAGAAATGACCGGGGGCGCCCAGGCTTTCGCCCGGCGCCCCCTGGCACCATCGCCCTGGCTGGAACCGCTTATTGCGGTGACAGCATGTCGTAATTGGCGGTCAGGCTGGTCAGGGAGGCTGGCGGCTCCACCCCCCACATCTTTTCGATGCTGTAGAAGGCGCGCACTTCCGGGCGGAACAGGTGGACGATCACGTCACCGGCATCCACCAGCACCCAGTCGCACTGCGGATAGCCTTCCGCATTGCCGGCATGGATGCCCAGATCCCGCAGCTTGGAGATCATCTGTTCGGCCATGGCGCCGACCTGACGGGCAGAATTGCCCGTGGCCACCACCAGATAATCGGCCATCGTGGTCTTGCCGCGCAGATCAATGGTGATGACGTCTTCCGCCTGGTTTTCTTCCAGCGAGGCCAGAACCAGATCGCGGGTGCGTTCCGGCATGTCGGCCGCGGCCAGGGCGGCAGCGTTGGAGGTGGGGGAGGTATCTGCGCTCAGAGTCGTGCTCACCGAATAATCCGTCCTTGAGAATCCACGGCACCGTCACCACCCTGGCGCCGGATTGCCGTGGCCGAAGCGGGATGGAGCGGGGCATCGAGAAATACCCAGGCCGGCGGCTTGGCTGTTGCCAGCCCAGATGCCACCGTCATGTCCAATCGCGCTTTGGCGAAACGCCGGGCAGCCTTTCCGCCCAACGCGCCAGTAGAATAAGGCTGACGGGGAAATATCGCAACCGGCACCATACTGAATATCCGCGTCCACCCCCGCCAGCGGGGGATCTGACCCAGATTGTCCGCCCCCATCAGCCAGACGAAATGGGTGCCGGGAAAATGCCGTTTCAGCCCTGCCAGCGTATCCACCGTATAGCGGGTGCCCATGCGGGTTTCGATATCCGTGGGCAGGATGCGCGGATGGGCTGCCACCTTGTGGGCAATGGCCAGCCTGTCTTCCAGGCTTGCCATACCTTTCAAGGGCTTGAGCGGATTTTGCGGGCTGACCAGCCACCAGACCTGATCCAGCCCCAGCCGCTTCAGCGCCATCAGCGACATATGCCGGTGGCCCTCATGGGCGGGGTTGAACGACCCGCCCAGAAGGCCGATGCGCAGGCCCCGCCACAGGGTGCCAGCCAGGGGTTTCGGGCCCGTCCGGGGCACCATGCCATGCGTCATGATCGGGGCAGATGGGTCAGGGCCGCGTATGCCCATCGCCACGCACAACATACTTATAGCTGGTCAGTTGCTCCGCCCCTACCGGTCCCCGCGCATGCAGCCGCCCGGTGGAGATGCCAATCTCCGCGCCGAAGCCGAATTCCCCGCCATCGGCGAACTGGGTGGAGGCATTGTGCAGCACGATGCCGCTATCCACCCGGTTCAGGAACCGTTCCACCGCCGTCGCATCTTCGCTGATGATGCTGTCCGTATGGTGGCTGCCATGGTGGTTGATATGGTCGATGGCGGCATCCACCCCATCCACCAGCTTCACCGACAGGATGGCATCCAGATATTCGGTATCCCAGTCCGCTGCCGTTGCCGGCTTCACGGCCGGGTTCAGGGCCTGCACCCCTTCATCGCCCCGTACCTCGCAACCGGCGGCAATCAGATCGTCCAGAATCGGGGGCAGCAGGTGGGCAGCGACATCGCGATGCACCAGCAGCGTTTCCGTGGCGCCGCAGACGCCTGTGCGGCGCATTTTTGCATTCAGCACGACGCGGCGTGCTTTTTCCGGATCGGCGGCCTGATCCAGATAGACATGGCACAGCCCATCCAGGTGATAGATCACCGGCACCCGGCTTTCCGCTGCCACACGCCCGGTCAGGGACTTGCCGCCACGCGGGATCACCACGTCGATCCACCGTGTCATGGTCAGCAACTCCCCCACGGCGGCGCGGTCGGTGGTGGGGGGCATCTGGATGGCATCGGCCGGCAGGCCAGCCGCTTCCAACCCCTGTTGCAGACAGGCCAGGATGGCCCTGGCGGAATGAATGCTCTCCGACCCGCCGCGCAGGATGGCGGCATTGCCGGATTTCAGGCACAAGGCGCCGGCATCGGCGGTCACATTGGGCCGGCTTTCAAAGATGATGGCGATAACGCCCAGCGGCACGCGCACCTTGGCAAAACGCAGCCCGTTGGGCCGGGTCCATTCCTCCAGCACGGTGCCGATCGGATCGGGCCGGTCGGCAATATCCTCCAGCCCCTTGGCCATGCCTTCTACGCGCGACGGGTTCAGCAACAACCGATCCAGCAGGGCGCCGGACAGGCCCTTGGCTTCCGCCGCCTGCATATCCTGACCATTGGCCGCCAGGATGGCAGCCTGATTGTCACGGATGGCCTTGGCGGCGATGCGCAGGGCCTGGTCGCGGACAGCCGATGGCGCGGTGGCGACCTGGGCGGCGGCGGCGCGTGCGCGGCGGCCCAGATCATCCATGACCTGCGCGATATCCTGGCTGTGGAGGCTGTCCATATCCCTGCTACCTGTTCTTTAAAACGTGGTTGGGGCAACCGTAGCGCGTTGCGGGCTGCAATTCATCCCTGCCGCCCGGATGGAAGCCATGCTATGATTAGGCATCATGATCAGCCCCGTCGCCAGCAGCACCCCGCCGACCGACCCGACCCGCGCCGCCATGGCCGGCTTTGCGGAAGCGCAGGCCGTGCTTCAGGGCGCGGCGGAAGCGGTGGCCACCTCTGGCGGCGACCCTGCCGTTATTCTGGATGTGCGCCAGGCGGAAGTGACGGCCAGCGTCAGCGCTGCGGTGATGAAAGCTGACCAGCAGAATTTCAAGCGTCTGCTGGATATGTTCGCCTGAGGGCTGAGTTTAGTCCCCGGCTTTGCGCATCATCTCTTCGGACAGGATAAGCGGCATCCAGCCATCGCTTCCCAGCGCTTCCAGCGGCTGGAAACGGGCCTTGTATTCCATCTTGCGGCTGCCTTCGATCCAGTAGCCCAGATAAAGGTAGGGCAAGCCCTGCTGCTGGCAGAGGCTGATCAGTGCCAGGATCAACTGGGTGCCCAGCGATCGGCGTGGCTCCACCGTGTCATAGAAGGAATAGACGGCGGAATAGCCGTCATCCAACCGGTCCACCAGCATGGCACCGCACAGGCGGCCATGGCTGTCGCGGGCTTCCAGCACCAGGGTGCCCGCCTGTCCTTCTTCCACCATGGCGGCGAAGTCGCCGGGTGTCATCCGGTTCATATCGCTGTCATTGTGCCGGCTGTCCTGATAGGCGGCGAAAAGCTGGAATTGCTCCATCGTCGCCACCGGCGGCGCCAGCGCGAAGGTCAGATCGGTGTTGGCCCGCTCAATACGTCGCATCGACCGGTTTGGCTGAAACCGGTCAGTCGGAATCCGGACGGGCACGCAGGCATTGCAGCCCGTACAAACAGGACGATAGACGATGTCATGGCTGCGGCGGAAACCTGCCCGTGACAGTTCGGCATTCACCTCCGTCGCATGGCCCCCAACCAGCCGGGTGAAGAGCTTGCGCTCCACCCGGCCGGGCAGATAGGGGCAGGGCAACGGTCCCGACCGGAAGAATTGCTGCAAAGGGCGGTGCAGGGGCGGGATGACGCTCATGGGACCGGTATTCCGGGGTCGGCTAAGTGGGCTGCGGGACCGGCTGATCGGCCAGGAAGAAGACCTGTGCGATATCGTTGGTCAGCTTGGAGAAGCTGATCTGAAGCGCATCCAGATATTCATGCAGGCCGCCGGAGATCACGGCTTCAATCGTATTGCTGGCCAGATTGCCCAGCAACTCATCTGACCTTTCCATTGGTACAGTACCCCGGCGCAGCCGGTATTTGGAATTCAGCCGGTTCAGCAGATTATCCACCTCCCGCGTGCAGACCAGCACGGAGCGGGGGAAATTATCGTTGAACAGCAGGAAGCCTGCGACCCCGGCCGGCGTCAGTCCGCGCGGATAAACCCGGCGGAAAGCGTGATAACCGGCAGCCGAGCGCAGCAGGCTGTGCCACTGGCTGATATCCACGGGCGTCCCTATATCGCGCGGGCTGGGCAGCAGCGTGTGATACTTGATATCCAGCAGGCGCGTTGTCTGGTCTGCCCGTTCCAGGTTGCGGCCCAGGCCGTAGAAGTACCAGCCCTGGTCACGGAAGAAGGTACCTTCCGTGATACCAGTATGGGTCTGGCAGGATTCCTTGATCATGGCGCAGATGCGCTGCAGGTTTTGAGGCGCGATGTCATTCGGCCCTAACCCCTGCAGGCGGTTGTGGAACATGTTGATCTGGGTCCACATCTCCGTGCTGATCAGCGGGCGCAACTGACGCGCATTTTCCCGCGCCGACGCGATGGCAGCGGCGATGGAGGTGGGGTTCTGCTGATCCAGGATGTAGAAATTCAGCACATTCTTGGCGCTGGCCGTGGGGTACAGCTCAAAAAAGCGCTGTTCGTCAGCATTCAGCCGCAGGATCGTCACCCAGTTGGTGGCGCCATAGCTGTCACGGGCGAAGGTTTCATTCACATCCAGGATGCGGGCGAGATTCTCCGCTCGCTCCATATAGCGGGCGAGCCAGAAGATACATTCGGCGTAACGGGCGAGAAGGGCAGCCATAATCTCCTTCCTCCCTTACTGCTGGCTCTGGGACTGGAACGGATCGGCCACCAGCGATGGCGTCTCCTCCTCGTCCGCCGGGCCGCCGGTCAGCACCCATGTATCCTTGGAGCCGCCGCCCTGGCTTGAATTCACGATCAGCGTTCCTTTTTTCAGGGCCACGCGGGTCAATCCGCCCGGCAGCACCCAGGTGTTGCGGGCGGTGATGGCAAAGGGGCGCAAGTCCACATGGCGCGGCTCGATCCCGTCTTCCGTCAATGTCGGGCAGACGGACAGGGGGATGGTCGGCTGGCTGATGTAATTGGCGGGATCGGCCAGCAGCTTGGCCCGGCAATCATCCAGTTCCGCCTTGCTGGCGCGCGGACCGATGGTGATGCCATAGCCCCCAGCCTCGCCCACCGGTTTGACCACCAGCTTGTCCAGGTTATCCAGCGTATATTTCAGCGCCTCGGGTTCCCGGCAGATATGCGTCTCCACATTGGGGATGATCGCTTCCTCGCCAAGGTAATATTTGATCATGCGCGGCACATAGGCATAGACGGCCTTATCGTCCGCCACGCCGGTGCCGATGGCGTTGGCCAGGGCGACATTGCCCTTGCGATAGGCTTCAAAGATGCCGGGTACACCCAGCATGCTGTCCGGGTTGAAGGCCAGCGGGTCCAGGAAATCATCGCCGATGCGGCGATAGATCGAATCCACCCGGCGCAGGCCGCCGGTTGTCTTCATATAGACCTTGTCATTTTCAACAACCAGGTCGCGCCCTTCCACCAGCGGCACGCCCATCTCGCGTGCCAGGAAAATATGCTCGAAATAGGCGGAATTATAGGAGCCGGGAGACAGCAGGACCACCTGAGGGTCGCCGTCGCCGCCATCAGGCTGGGGCGGGGCGATCTCGCACATCGCCTCCAGCAGTTTCATGCCGTAATTATCGACGCTGCGGATCCCGATATCCCCCATCAGATCGGGAAAGGCGCGCTGCATCATATGGCGGTTTTCCACCACATAGGACACGCCGGACGGCACGCGGGCATTGTCTTCCAGCACGCGGAAGGTGCCGTCATGGTCGCGCACCAGATCCACGCCCATGATCTGGATATAGGTATTGAAGGGCAGGTCGATGCCGCGCATCTGTTCGCGGTAATTGGCATTGCCCAGGACCAGCTCGGCCGGGATGATCCCGTCCTTCAGGATTTTCTGGTCGTGATAGACATCGTGCAGGAACAGGTTCAGCGCCGCGATGCGCTGCTGCACGCCCGCATCCACATGCGCCCATTCCTTGGCGGAAATAATGCGCGGGATGACATCGAACGGCAGGATACGGTCCACGGCCTTGGCATCGCTATAGACCAGGAAGGTGATGCCCAGATTATAAAGCTCCCGCTCCGCATCGGCGGCGCGGCGGCGCAAATCGTCGAAATCAAGTTGTCGGAGCCTGTCGCGCACCCCCTGGGTGTGGGCGGCCGGCTTTGCCTTGATGCCAAACAGCTCATCATAATAGCCGTTGGCATCATAGGCCGACAGAAGGTGTTCGACACCGTTTCCAGTCCCGCTCAACAGAGCCCCCTGCGCCCTTCGTGTCATTGCGCCCGCTTCCGAGGGCGATGCCGGAAGCGTGTTCGTTTCGCATTCGCACAATCAACACTAGCAGATCGGATAGGTTTGAACAGGGGGCTGATATGCGCTGGACACAAATCTTGATCTGGGGGGCGGAAAAGAACAGGTTTTAGCGGATGCCTGCGGCGGGGGCCGGGGTTACGGTGGGCCGTGCGGGCGCGGGAGCAGGGGCGTTGTTCGTGGGTGCGGGCGTGGCCGCAGGTGTGGTGGCTCCCGGCTGGGTGCCTGCCCCTGCGCCCAGCACCGGATTTTCCCGCAACAGCACGATGGAGATGCGGCGGTTACGGGGAGAATTTGGCTGATCGTTGAACAGATGGTCACGATCAGCGCGGCCTACCACCGTTTCAAACCGGTTGCTGGCCACGCCGGCGGCTTCCAGGGCGCGGCGGCTGGCATTGGCCCGGTCTGTCGAGAGTTCCCAATTACTGTAGTTCCCACCACCGCTGAAAGGGGTGCTGTCCGTATGGCCGCTGACGGATAGCTTGTTGGGCAGCTTGGCGACCGCCTGGGCTACCTGCGCCATCAACTGGGCCGTCTGGGGCAGCATTTTGGAGCTGCCTGACGGGAACATGGAATAGCCTTCCTGATCGACAAGCTGGATACGTAAACCTTCCGGCGTATGGTCGATGATCAGGTTCTGCGCCAGATCGCGCAGTTCAGGGATCTGCTGGATGGCCTGTCGCAGCTCGGCTTCCGCCTTGGCGAACTGGGCCTGTTCATGCTTGGCCAGCGCATCGCGCAATTCCTGCTCATCCACCTTGCCATCGCGATTCTTGTCGGCGCTGGCCTTCTCCTCCGCGGCCAGGCCATTCACCGTGTCGATGGCCCGCCAGCCGCTATCTTCGGGACCGGAGCCTTTTCCGGCTTCCTGTTCCGTTGGCTTGCCGGCGGCGCTTTCTTCGGCGTCCTCGGACTGCTCTTCCGAATTGGCGGCCCCCTGCATGGCAGGAACGGGTACCGTCACCCCCATGGGGCTGCTGTTATTGGCCATGGCGCCGCTGACCGTGATTGTCTGCCCGCCCAGCATGCCGCCGGCGCCGCTATTTTGTTTGGAGGCGCTGGCCGGGCTGAAATAATCAGCAATCCCGCGCTTCTGCTCTGCGGTCGTGACGTTCAGCAGCCACAGCAACAGGAAGAAGGCCATCATCGCGGTCACGAAGTCGGCATAGGCCACCTTCCAGGCGCCACCATGGTGGCCGTCCCCGCCCTTATTGACCTTCTTGATGATGATGGGGGCTTTTTCTTCGCCGCTGCCGGCCACGGGTCTGGTCCATTGTGATCGGGTGCTGTCGCGGCGGAGTGTAGCAAGCGCTTCCTTTCCGGCAAATGAACATATATCCGCTTTCTGGTGATATTGTTCTGTAATCTTGCGCGGACTTCCTGGCTCGGTTAACCACGGTCAGTGATGTTGCGTCGCATAGGGGTTCTGCCGTCCATGAGCATCGAAAAACGTGCGTTCCGTGATGCCATGGGCTGCTTTGCCACCGGCATCTGTGTTGCTTCCGCTTCCGCGGCCGATGGCAAGCCGGTCGGGGTGACGGTTAATTCCTTCTCCTCCGTCTCACTCGATCCGCCGCTGGTGCTGTTCTGCATTGATCGGAAGGCTGAAAGCGCGCCTGCTTTCCAGCAGGCAGCAGGCTTTGCCCTGTCGATCCTGGCGGAAGATCAAAAAGAGATTTCGGCCAATTTCGCTGTCGCCCCGATGGCGACCCGGTGGGACGGCATGCCGATGGCGATCTGGGAAAGCGGCGCACCGGTCCTCACCGGGGGGCTGGCAACGCTCGATTGCGCCCTTCATGCCGTGCATGATGGGGGGGATCATCTGATCATTGTTGGCCGGGTGCTGCGGCTGGAAAGCCGCGCAGGGTCTCCGCTGCTTTATTATCGCGGTGCTTATACGACCCTGGTCTGACCAGACCCTGCCATCTGGCCGATGGGCGCCGCCCATCCTTGTGCCCATGATTATCAGGGTGGGGACGCCGTGAATGATAGAGAGGCCCGATGAGCGCTTTTATCGATAAATCCTATCTCGGCCTGTCGGCGACCGGCTTTCACAAGGTCGCGTACCGGGAATGGGGTCAGGGGTCGCGCACCATCGTCTGTGTGCATGGATTGACCCGCAATGGCCGGGATTTCGACCGGCTGGCCGCCGATCTGGCAGAGACGCTGCGTGCCCGCGTGATCTGTCCCGATATTGTCGGCCGGGGTGACAGTGGCCGGCTGGCCAATCCGTCGCTTTACACCTATCCGCAATATCTGGCCGATATGACGGCGTTGATCGCCCGGCTGGATACGGAGAGCGTGGACTGGGTCGGCACCTCCATGGGCGGCCTGATCGGCATGATGCTGGCGGCCCAGCCAAGCAGCCCTATCCGCCGGCTGGTCATCAATGATGTCGGCCCGTTCGTGCCCAAGGCCGCTTTGCAGCATATCGCCGATTATGTCGGGCTGGATCCCTCCGTTCCCGATCTGGCGGCGGTGGAAGCGCTGCTACGCCAGCGCCATGCCGGCTTCGGTCGCCTGACGCCGGAACAATGGCGGCATATGGCCCAGCACAGTGCTGTGCAACAGCCGGACGGTTCTTATCGCCTGTCGTTCGACCCCGGTATCGCGCGGGCCTTTACCGCCAGCCCGATCCAGGATGTCGATCTCTGGCCGCTCTGGGGGCTGATCCGTCAGCCGGTTCTGTTGATCCGGGGCCTGCTCTCCACCCTGCTGTTGCCCGAGACGGCGCAGCGGATGGTGGAAGAAGGTCCGCGCGCCCAGTTGTTCGAAGTGCCGGATGCCGGCCACGCCCCGGCCCTGATGGCGCCGGACCAGATCGCCGTGATCCGCGAATTCCTCTCGGATAAATGACAGGCTGTTCCTGATCTTGTACCCGCCGTTTCAGCAGCGCGCCCCCTGGTGGGGCGCGCATTTGCAGACCATCCGCAACACGCTGGTCAACCCGGCCAATCCACTGCCGCCGGGCCGGGAGCTGTCATTCCCCATGCCCGACGGCAGTGGGGATGTGCTGTCAGGGCACCTGAACCTGCCAAGCGCGTCGACTGCACGCGGAAAGCCGCTGGCGCTTCTGGTGCATGGGCTGACCGGCAGTGCCGACAGCTATTATGTCGTAGCCACCGCTGCGATGCTGCTGGCGGAAGGATACGCCACCGTACGGCTCAACCTGCGCGGGGCCGGTGCTTCCGCCGGCTGCTGCCGCTTTCGCTATCATGCCGGGCGGACGGGTGATCTGCGTGCCGTGCTGGCGGGTCTTCCCCCGGACCTGACCCGCCATGGCGTGGTGGCGCTGGGCTGGTCGCTGGGGGGGAACGCGGTGTTGAAGCTGCTGGGGGAAGGGGATTTCCCCGTTCCCGTCCGCGCGGGTGCGGCTGTTTCGGCGCCGATTGATCTGGCGGCGTCCTGCGCGTTCATGATGCGAAGGGCTAATGGCTTTTATCATCACTGGCTGCTGGGCAAGATGAAGGCGGAGATGGCCGCATCCGCCGGCAAGGTGGACCCGCAGTGGCTGGCGGCGGCAGCCGGTGCCGGCAGCCTGTGGGAATTTGATGATCGGCTGGTTGGTCCGTGGAATGGCTGGTCGGGGGCAGCGGAATATTATGCCGTCAATTCTGCCCTGGGCTTCCTGCCCCGGATCACAGTGCCGGCCCTGGTCATCCATGCCATGGATGATCCCTGGATCCCGGCTGCGGCGTACCGGGATTTTGATTGGGCCGCCAATCCATCTCTGACCCCGCTGCTTTCCCGCCATGGTGGGCATGTCGGCTTCCATGGCAAGGGGGGCGTGTGGTTCGACCAATGTCTGGCCCTGTTTCTGCGCGACCTGTTCGGGTGAGCCATCGCTGAACTGTCATCTTTCCCCTGTAGCCTTGCTGTACTTAATCGGTGGGGTGAAAGATGGCGGTACTGGTTCGGGCTTTGTTGATCACCGCGCTGCTCGCCGTTGCGGGATTGCCCACCATGCCGGCCACGGCACAGCAGCCCGGGCCCACCACCCCGGTGTCGCCAGTTGATCCCGGTCTTTACGCCTATCTGTCGCAAACACCGGTCACATTGCTGGAATGGGGCATGCTGCGCCTGGGTCGTGATGTCCAGGCATCCGTCACGGCCCTATCCCTGGAAGGTGGGCGGGGTGGGGCGGTGAAAGCGGGCACCCTGTTCCGGCCGTTCGACCGGCGGGTGTTGGCCTATATATCCCTGCCAGTATCGGGCAAGGCGCGGTCGCTGGACCAGTGCCAGGAAATTTATACGCTGGTGCGCGAGCATTTGCTGGCCGGCGCCCCTTCCGGCCTGTCCGGGCCACCCTGGTATCTGCAACGCCTGTTCGGGGCTGATACGCGGGGCAGCAGCGGCCGGCCGGAGCCGTTTGGTGAGATGCTGGTCGATATGGTGCTGCTGGAAGTGACGCTGCGCCGGCCAGAGGCGGAAGCCTTCACGGCCGGAGCGGCCAACATTGTCTGTGCCGGTCGGCTGGATCAGGAACAGGCGGCGATCGTTCCGCCCTGGAAGCCGCCTGCCTGATCCGATCGTACTTATCCCTGCCGCAGCAGGCGGGCGGCGTCCACCGCGCCATAGGTCAGCACGGCATCTGCCCCGGCCCGCTTGAAGCCCAGCAGGGTTTCCAGCAGGGCGGCGTCATAATTCAGCCAGCCATTGGCGCTGGCGGCGCGCAGCATCGCGTATTCCCCGCTGACATGATAGGCGAAGGTGGGAACGGCGAATTCCTCCTTCACCCGGCGGACAATATCCAGGTAGGGCAGGCCGGGTTTGACCATCACCATGTCCGCACCCTCGGCGATGTCCATCGCCACTTCGCGCAGCGACTCTGCGCTGTTCGCCGGGTCCATCTGATAGGTTTTCTTGTCGCCCTTCAGCAGGCCGCCGGATTGCACGGCCTCCCGGAACGGGCCGTAAAAGGCGGAGGCATATTTGGCGGCATAGGCGCAAATACGGGTCAGGCCATGGCCGCGCGCTTCCAGCGCATCGCGGATGGTGCCGATGCGGCCATCCATCATATCCGACGGGGCGATGATATCGCAGCCCGCATCGGCCTGGACCAGCGCCTGCCGGGTCAGGACTTCAACGGTTTCGTCATTCAGCACATAGCCATCGCGCACGATGCCGTCATGGCCATGGGTGGTGTAGGGGTCCAGTGCGACATCGCCCAGGATGCCGATGCCGGGCACCTGTTCCTTAATCGCCCGCATGGCGCGGCACATCAGATTATCGGGATTGGTGGCTTCAGCCCCGGTCGGGTCCTTGCGCTCCATCGGCACGACCGGGAACAGGGCGATGCAGGGAATGCCCAGATCGCGCGCCTCCGCAGCGGCCGGCAGAAGCAGATCAAGCGACAAACGCTCCACGCCGGGCATGGAAGCGATGGGCTGGCGCTGATTCTCGCCCTCCACGATAAAGACCGGCCAGATCAGGTCATCAGCAGACAGTCGGTTTTCTGCCACCAGACGGCGGGTCCAGCCATCGGCACGGTTACGGCGCAGACGGGCGCGGGGAAAGGCGGACTGGGGAGACAGGCTCATAGCGGTCACCGCTCATCAAAGGATGGCGGATGCTACGCCTAGGAGGTGGCCTGCATCAACCCGCGCGCTGACGTGACGCACCTTCACTGCCGCTGTCAGGTCGGGGCCGCCAGATCTGCAGGCGCTTGGGTTCAATGGTGAAGCGCAAGGGTGTCGTCCGTTGCTCCAACTCCCCATCAACCGCCACCCGCAGATGCCGACCGCTGGCATGGACGGTGGCGGAATGGACGTGGTGAACGATCAGGTCGGGGTCGTTGCGCCAGCGCGACCGCAAGGCGCGCAGGAACAAAAGCACCAATTGCCAGCGCGTCTGATGCCGGCCGACATACAGGGAAAGGTGCCCGGCATCCAGCCGCTCCCGGTGCGGAACCGGGCCGTAGCCTTCCACATAAGCGTTGTTTGCCACGGCCAGCATGGGGGTGTCGAACCGTTCCACCCGCCCATCATCCAGCGACAGGGTCACGGTCAGCCGACGGTTATCGGCGATGGTCTTTACCAGCGCCCAGGCCATGGCCGGCCATTTACGCCAGCCACGGCGCCGACGCATATTTTCCCGCTCATGCACCATGCGGGCGTAAAGCCCGATCACGGCATTATTGAGGAACGGCTCGCCATTGACATAGGCGACATCCATGGGGGCCAGTTCGGCATCGGCCAGGGCCTCGATGGCGGGTGCCAGTTCCAGTGGCAGGCCCAGGTCACGGGCCAGCAGGTTCATGGTGCCCAGTGGCAGCACGCCGAACGCTTTGCCATGGGCCAAAGCGGCCTTGGCACCAGTCTTGATGGTGCCATCACCACCGCCAACCACCAGCACGTCGGCATCGGAGCGGGCGGCTTTGTCGATGGTCTTTTCCACATCCTTACCGGGGACGCAGACACATTCCACCACATGCCCGGCCTGGGTGAAGGCGGCGCGAATGTCCGCCATGACCTGTTGCGGGTCCAGATTCAGCAGGGTGCCGGCACTGCTGTTGAGAACGATGGCGAGCCGCATACGCCCCGACCTATGGTGGTTGCTGATCCGGTCAGGGTAACACGAACCACAAGGCGGCGTTCCAATCCTATCCGAATAGCCAGTTGATGGCGAACACGACCATCTTGGTCATAAGGGCAACGGACCCCAGGGCGATGATGGCTGATGCCACACCGGTCAGATATCCGGCGATCATGGTCGCGCCATCGCGCTCCATCTGTGCCAGCGCCATGATCCCGATGGCGATGGAAGGGAAGATATTCCCCAACGGGATCGGCAGGACCAGGATGACCGACAGGATGAAGATCACGAAGCCGGTCACCCTTTCCTGGGCGCCATCCACCATGCCGGTCAGCCGGGGTCGGGAGATACGCTCTACCCGCCGCAGCCAGGGTTCCGCCTTGGAGAGAATATTCATCAAATCGCTGCGCAGAAAGCTGCGGTTGCGCAGGAAACGGGGCAGCCAGGGATGGGGACTGCCCAGCATCATCTGAACGGAAAACAGGATGATGGGTAGGCCAGTAATGGCTGACAGGCCTGGTGGCGCTGGCAGGATGGTGGGCAGGGCAAACAATAGCAGCAAGATGCCGAAGGCCCGGTCGCCCAACCCATCCAGCAATTCCCCAATGCTGATCCGGTCGCTGCTGCCGCTTTGCACCGCCTCAAACAAGGCATCCGTCGTCCGTTTCGGATGATCGCGGCGCCCCTGCACAGGCAGGGTAACCGGCAAGCCGGAACGGTCTGGGGGAAGCTGTGTGTCCACGGGGAAGAAGGATCCTTTTGTAAGGGGCCCGAAGGGCAAGCCATATCCGGCATCCCGGCGAATGATAGCCGGGAAGGGTGACGACTTTGTTATTTGCAATGCCCAATCAGCCCATCATGGGGAGGGGACATTGGAATAACGCCCTATATGGTGAGGATCATCCCAAATTGAAGCGGGTGATCGCAGCGGCAATATCATCCTGGAAAGTGGGGCCCAGATGGACGATGGCCGCGTCGTCAGGTACGCCGCGCAACTGGGCGGCATCCATGCTGGTCATCAGCGCCATCTTTACATTTTCGGTGACCGACATGGCGCGCAGGCCCCGGATCAGGTCGATACCGCCCAGCCCATCCATGACGGCGGATGCGATCACCATGTCCGGCGGCATACGCACGGCGATGGAGACAGCCTCGATCGGATCGGAAACGATATTGACCCGGAAGCCGCAGGCGGCCAGTTCGCGGGCGGCGCGACGGGCTACCAGCTTGTTTGGGGTCACCAGCATCACTTCCACGTCCCGGACATCGACATCCGTGATATCGAACTCGAATCGGGTGGGCAGGCGGCGGATGATCTGGTTGGTGGCGACAAGATCAGGCTGTTCTGTCAGTTCCGCCATTTCCGCGATGCGGTCGGCGAAGGTCTGGATATCGGCGATCAGCTTGCGATCCAGATCCTTCAGGTCACCCAGATAGGTTTCCATGCGCTGGGCGATCAGGGTCACGATCGGATAACCGAAGGTGCTGCCGGCGCCTTTCAGGGAATGAACTTCCCGCCGGCAGATGCGCAGCACCTCGGTGGATGCCTTGTCGTCCTTCTTAACCGTTTCCAGGCTGGTATAGATCGCCTCCAACCGGTCATGGATATAATCTTGGAATTCCGACTGGAGTTGTTCCACCAGATCATCGATATCCATGCCGCCCATCGTCACTCTCCCAAAGGATAATCCCTACGGTCTAAACCGGGCACCGGGAGGCTTCAAGCTTTCTGGTATGGCCGGAAGGTCATGCCTTTAACCGATATGAAAAAGCCAGTGGATGCTAAGGGGCATCCACCGGCTTTTAGTGCTTTAACAATCTGGTAAAGGGCTGGATTTAGGCAGCCCGCTTCAGTTCCAGATTCTTCCAGACGCTCAGCAGGGCTTCCACCAGCGCGTCCATCTTGCGGTCGTCATGGTAGGGGGTGGGCGTCAGGCGCAGCCGCTCCGTCCCGCGCGGGACAGTGGGGTAATTGATCGGTTGGACATAGATGTTGTGGATGTTCAGCAGGTCGTCGCTGGCCTGCTTGCACATCACCGGGTCGCCCACCAGCAGCGGCACGATATGGCTGGCCGATTGCATCACCGGCAGGCCTGCCTGGATCAGCCGGCGCTTCAGCGTGGCGGCGCGTTCCTGATGGCGGATGCGGATCTCGTTATGCTCCTTCAGGAACATGACCGACGCAAGGGCACCCGCAGCCAGGACGGGGGCCAGAGAGGTGGTGAAGATAAAGGACGGGGCAAAGCTGCGTACGCAATCCACCAGGGCGGTAGAACCGGTGATATAGCCGCCCATGACGCCGAACGCCTTGCCCAGCGTCCCTTCAATCACAGTCAGCCGGTCCATCACGCCTTCGCGTTCGGCCACACCGGCGCCGCGCTGGCCATACATGCCGACAGCATGCACTTCATCCAGATAGGTCATAGCGCCGTGCTTGTCAGCAACGTCGCACAGTTCCTTGATCGGGGCGATATCGCCATCCATGGAATAGACGCTCTCGAACGCCACCAGCTTGGGCTGGTTCTTCGGGTAGCGCGACAGCAAGGCGTCCAGATGCTCAACATCATTATGGCGGAAGATATGTTTCTCCGCGCCGGAATGACGGATGCCCTCGATCATCGAATTATGGTTCAGCGCGTCGGAGAAGACGACACAATTGGGCAGCAGGCGCGGCAGGGTGGAGAGCGTTGCCTCGTTGCTGATATAGCCGGAGGTGAACAGCAGGGCTGCTTCCTGGCCATGCAGGTCGGCCAGTTCCTTCTCCAGGAGCACATGATAATGGTTGGTGCCGGAGATGTTGCGCGTGCCACCGGCACCCGCGCCGCACTTGTGCAGGCTGTCCACCATGGACCCGATCACCACCGGGTGCTGACCCATGCCCAAATAATCGTTGGAGCACCAGACGGTCACATCCTTGGGCGGCCCCTCTTCCGGATGGAAGGAGGCGACGGGAAACTCACCGACGCGGCGTTCAAGATCAGCGAAGACGCGGTAACGCCCTTCGCGCTTGAGGCCGGCAATCTGGCTCTTGAAGAAGCTCTCGTAATCCATGGGCCGTCTAGTCCCGTCTTGGCCGATCCAGATACTCTATGCCGGCCGTCCCAAATGTCTACTCCCACTTACTACTGCAAAGGGAGAGGGGCCGAAACCCCTAGCGACGGCATGTCGCGCCGTTACCAGACAAGTCAGACAGGGGGAAATGGTTCCTTATCCCCTGGCACTTTTCAATCCTGGCGGAAGAAATCCCGTCGCGCTTTGATTTCGGTCAATTCATCATTCTGTCCAAGAGGCGTTGGCGCATTTCTGTCATGAAGATCTGGCCGCAGGGCGGTCAGCCGATCTTAACGCCTTCCCGCACCAACCAGTCTGCCGTATCGGCCAAGGCCTTCTCGAACCGGAACAGCAAGGCCTCGACCTCCTCTGACTGGATGATCAGGGGCGGGGAGAAGCCGATTGTATCGCCGATGGGGCGCAGGATGGCGCCATGCTGGTGGCTGAAGCCAACCAGTTTCGCCCCGACCGCCAGGCTGGGATCGAATGCCTGTTTGGTCGCCTTGTCAGCGACCAGTTCAATGCCGCCAATCAGGCCGATGCCCCGCACTTCCCCGACCAGCGGATGGTCGCGGAAGCTGCGCAGGCCCCGTTGCAGGGTGGGCGCCAGGGCGCGGACATGGCCGACAATGTCCCGCTCCTCATAGATGTTCAGCGTTTCCAGCGCCACGGCACAGCTCACCGGATGGCCGGAATAGGTGTAGCCATGGCCGAATGTGCCGATCTTGGCGCTTTCATCCACGCAGGCGCGGTAGATCGGGTCTGAAACCAGCACGGCAGACAAAGGCAGATAGGCGGATGTCAGCGCCTTGGCAGAGGTGAGGATATCCGGCTTCAGCCCATAGGTCTGGCTGCCCCACATATTACCAGTGCGGCCATAGCCGCAGATCACCTCATCAGCGATCAGCAGCACATCATATTTTGCCAGCACCGCCTGGACCTTCGCGAAATAGGTTTCCGGGGGCAGGATCACGCCGCCGGCCCCCATTACCGGTTCGGCGATGAAGGCGGCTACGGTTTCCGGCCCTTCCCGCAGGATCAGCGCTTCCAGATTATCGGCCAGGCGGGTGGCGAAAGCCTCCTCGCTCTCCCCCGGCTCCCCATAGCGGTAATAATGCGGGCAGTCGGTATGGAGGATGCCGCTGATCGGCAGGTCGAAATCCCGGTGGCAATTAGGCAGGCCGGTCAGGCTGGCGGCGGCGACCGTAACCCCATGATAAGCCTTCTGCCGGGCGATGATCTTCTTCTTCTGCGGCCGGCCCAGGGCGTTATTATAGTACCAGACCAGCTTGACGGCGGTGTCGTTGGCCTCTGACCCGGAGCAGGCGAAGAAAACCTTGCTCATCGGCACAGGCGCAAGGGCGATCAACTGCTCCGCCAGATCAATCGCCGGCTCGTGCGATTTATGGGCAAAGGCATGGTAGAAGGGCAGGGTCCGCATCTGCCGGATGGCGGCCTCCACCAGCCGCGGCTCATCAAAGCCCAGCGACGTACACCACAGCCCGGCCACCCCCTCAATATACTCCTTGCCCGACTCGTCGGTCACCGTCACGCCCTTGCCCGACGCGATGATCAGCGGGCCCGCCGTCTCATGCGTCTTCAGGTTGGTGTAGGGGTGCAGGTGATAGGCGATGTCGCGGCTGGCGGGGGAATTGCCGGGCTGGGTCATGATGGGCCTGTCTTCAGGACTAAAAGGGTGTGGATCAGAGCAGGGATTCGATCTTTTGGCGCATATCTTCCGGCTTCGTCGTCGGCGCAGCACGGTCCACCACTGTGCCAGTGCGGTCGATCAGGAACTTGGTGAAATTCCATTTGATGGCTTCTGTTCCCAGCAGGCCCGGCTTCTGCGCCTTCAGCCATTTATAGAGCGGGTGGGCATTGTCGCCATTCACGTCGATCTTCGCGAACATGGGGAAGGAGACATCATAGGTCAGAGAGCAGAAATTGGCGATTTCTGCCGCATCGCCCGGCTCCTGATGGCCGAACTGGTTGCAGGGGAAGCCCAATACCGCCAGACCGCGGGCCGCATAGTCGCGGTGCAGCGCCTCCAGCCCCTGATATTGCGGGGTAAAGCCGCATTTGCTGGCGGTATTGACGATCAGCAGCACCTTGCCGCGCCACTCGTTCAGCGACACATCCTTGCCGTCCAGTGTCTTGGCGGTGAAATCATAGATGATGGTCATGATGGCGTTCCCCCAGGGTTGTGTGGCGGATGATGCGGTGCCTTGGGACGAAGGGCAACGGTATCACTGTCTTAAAGCGGATTCCGCGCTACATTCCCCGTCATGGAATTCGATCTTTATCTTGGCATCGACTGGACAGGCGCACAGCCCGCCCGTTCCGTTGCGGTTGCCACCTGTGACCGGGCGGGACTCGTGTGTCCCCTTCTGCCGGCGGGCCGTTACTGGTCCCGGCTGGACGTGGCGGACTGGATCGCAGCGCAGGCCGCCAAGGGGTGCCGTATCCTGGCCGGATTCGATTTCGCCTTCGCCATGCCCTGGGTCGCGCCCGCCGGCTATCTGGATGGCCGGGTACCTGGCGTGGCCGATATGATGGCGCTTTGGGATCTGGTGGATCAGGCCGCTGCCGACGGTGCGGATGCTTTTGCCGGGGCGGCTGTGCTGGACTCGCGTCTGTTCCCCAGTTTCTGGATCAACGGGCCGACACCGGCCCATTGGGGAGATGGCAGCACCAAGCGCCGCCGGGTGGAAAGCGTGGCCGCGGAAACGGGGGCGGGTACGCCGGTTTCTGTCTTCAAGCTGGCGGCCGCCGCCAAGCAGGTGGGCAAGGCATCGCTGGCGGGGATGCGCACGCTGCGCCATCTGCGCCACCGGATGGGGGATCATCTGGCCGTCTGGCCCTATGCGATGCCGGGCCCTGCGCAAAGCGTGGTGATGGAGATCTACCCCACCCTGTTCCGCAAACAGGCGCTGGGCAGTAATCGCAAGGTGGTGGAGCGTGCCATTCTGGAACCGGGATTGGCCTTTTATGGCTGCCATGCCGATGCGTCGCTGCCGGACCGGTTTGATGATCACATCGGGGATGCCATGATCAGCGCCGCCGGGTTGCGCCATCTGTCCCGCCTTGCGTCCGCCTGGGCGCCGGCGGGAATGGATGGCGATACCGCCCGGCGTGAAGGCTGGATATTCGGGGTCGGCGCATGAAGATGGTCCTCTATGTCGCATTCGGTGGTGCGCTCGGCTCCGTGGCGCGGTATCTCACCGCGCAGGGTATGGGGCGGTGGCTGGGGACGGGATTTCCCTGGGCGACGCTGACGGTCAATATCGTCGGTTCCGCCATCATGGGGCTGCTGGTCGGGTTGATGGCGCATCTCTGGTCGCCTTCGGCAGAGATGCGGGCCTTCCTGACGGTTGGCATCCTGGGCGGCTTCACCACCTTTTCCACCTTCTCCCTTGATGTGGTGACATTGATGGAGCGGGGGGATATGGCGGGGGCGGCCTTCTATCTGCTGGCCTCTTTGATTGTGTCGATCGGCGGCCTGTTCGCCGGTCTTTATCTGGTACGGATGGTGACGGCATGAGCGATGCCGATGAAGCGCGCGGCCCCGCCAAAGTGGTCGAAACGAGGCTGGTGACGGAGGACGAGGCGGATGTGCGCCTCGACCGCTGGTTCAAGCGGCATTACCCCCAGATCGGCCATGGCGCGCTGCAAAAGCTGTTGCGCACGGGACAGGTGCGTGTGGATGGCAAGCGGGCCGATGCCAATACACGGCTGGCACCGGGCCAGTCGGTGCGTATCCCGCCGCTGCCCGATGCACCGGTAGAGATGGAGGAAGCGGGCGCCGCCGCCGCCCGTAAGCCCAGCTTCAGCGATAAGGAAATCGCCGCGCTGCGCGGTCGGGTTCTGTATCGCGACGACGATGTCATTGTGCTGGACAAGCCGGCCGGGCTGGCTGTGCAGGGCGGTACGGGCCAGACCAAACATCTGGACGCCATGCTGGACCTGTTGAAATTCGACGCTAAGGAGCGGCCCAAGCTGGTCCACCGGCTGGACAAGGATACCAGCGGCTGCCTGTTGCTGGCCCGCAATACCTTTGCTGCCAGCCGCCTGACGGAGAGCTTCCGCAGCCGGGACGCGCGCAAGATCTATTGGGCCATCACTGTCGGCGTGCCGGACCCGCATCAGGGCCGTATCGACCTGTCCTTGTCCAAGGAACCGGGGGCGGGTGGCGAGCGCATGATGGTTGATCCCAAGAATGGCCAGCGGGCGCAGACCTATTACACGGTGCTGGAACATGCCCACCGCAAGGCGGCGTTTGTTGCCCTGTGGCCGCGCACCGGCCGCACCCATCAGCTTCGCGTGCATATGAACGCCATCGGCACGCCCTTGCTGGGCGATGGCAAATATGCCGGTCAGGCGGCTTTTCTGGAAGGCGATGCCAATGCAAAGCGCCAGCTTCACCTTCATGCGCGCCGTATCATCATCCCGCATCCGCGCGGCGGCATGATCGACGCAACCGCCCCCCTGCCGGACCATATGCGCCCGGCCTGGGACTATTTCGGCTTCAGCGCGAACCTGAAGGAAGACCCGTTCGCGTCGCTTGATTAAGAGGGAAAGTGTGGCGGGGAGGCATCGTTGAACTCCCCGCCTTTTGCCTTACGGGCCCCGCACACGCCCGCTTACCCCCATACCGAAGCGGTTCGGCGTATCTGCTGGGCCTTTAGCGTTGGACACGGAACCGGCGGCTACGTTCTCCAGCATCTCGTCGCTCAATTCATCGCCTTGTGCGACCAGTTCCGGTGCCGCGGCGATTGTTTTCGTATCGACGGCCATGTCATGGGTCGCGGCATAATCGCTGATAGCGGCGATCATGGCATCCTGGCTTTCAAGCCCGGCCAGCCGGGTGGTGAAATCCTGATCGGCCAGAATCAGGGCGCGCAACCGGTCGATGGTCTGGGGACTGGTATTTGTCATTAGTGGTCGCTCCAATATCCGATGCCTTATTATAAAGTCATCGCCTAACGGCATGAACCGGCCCGTACTATGCGATGAGGGACAAGTGATATGCCTGGGATCAGGATGCCATCCCCCAATGCCGGGCATGGACAGGCCCGGCATGGCACGGTAAAACCCAAGCCCCGCATTGTCGCGACCATGCTTGAGCCAGGCCGTTTCCATGTCCAAGAAGACCGTCAACGAAATCCGCTCCACCTTCCTCGATTATTTCGGGAAGAATGGCCATGCCGTGGTCGATAGCTCCCCGCTTGTGCCCCGTAACGACCCGACGTTGATGTTCACCAATGCCGGCATGGTGCAGTTCAAGAACGTCTTCACCGGTCAGGAAGCACGCCCCTATAGCCGCGCCACCACCTCGCAGAAATGCGTGCGCGCCGGTGGCAAGCATAATGATCTGGAAAATGTGGGCTATACCGCCCGCCACCATACCTTCTTTGAAATGCTGGGGAATTTCTCCTTCGGTGATTATTTCAAGGCCGACGCGATTGAGCTGGCCTGGAATCTGATCACCAAGGAATTCGGCATCCCGAAGGAAAAGCTGACCGTCACCGTCTATCACACCGATGATGAGGCGTTCGGCCTGTGGAAGAAGATTGCTGGCTTCTCGGACGAGAAGATTATCCGCATCCCCACCTCCGACAATTTCTGGATGATGGGCGATACCGGCCCCTGCGGCCCGTGCTCGGAGATTTTCTACGATCACGGCGCCCATATCCCCGGTGGCCCGCCGGGTTCCCCGGATGAAGATGGTGACCGGTTCATCGAAATCTGGAACCTCGTCTTCATGCAGTACGAGCAGCTTCCAGGGGGCGAACGTGTCGCCCTGCCGAAGCCCAGCATCGATACTGGCATGGGCATGGAGCGTCTGGCCGCCGTGCTGCAGGGCGTGCATGACAATTACGATATCGACCTGTTCAAGGCGCTGCTGGAAGCCTCAGCGGAGGCGACGGGCACCAGCGTGAAGGGGCCGCACGCCACTTCGCACCGCGTGATTGCCGACCATCTGCGCTCCAGCGCCTTCCTGATTGCCGACGGTGTCGTGCCCTTCAATGAAGGCCGTGGCTATGTGCTGCGCCGCATCATGCGCCGCGCCATGCGCCACATCCATATGCTGGGCGCCAAGGAACCGGTGATGCACCGTCTGGTCCCGGCGCTGGTGCGGGAGATGGGTGGCCATTACAGCGAGCTGGTGCGCGCCCAGGCCCTGATCACCGAAACGCTGCGGCTGGAAGAAACCCGCTTCAAGCAGACGCTGGATCGCGGCCTGAAGCTGCTGGATGAGGCAGAGGGCAATCTGGCCGACGGTCAGGCCCTGCCGGGGCAGGTGGCCTTCACGCTGTACGATACCTATGGCTTCCCGCTGGATTTGACCCAGGACGTGCTGCGCGGTCGCAAGCGCGGTGTGGATGTGGATGGCTTCAACGCCGCCATGGATGAACAGCGCAAGAAAGCCCGCGCCTCCTGGGCTGGCTCCGGCGAGGCTGCGACCGACCGCGTCTGGTTTGAAGTGAAGGATGAACTGGGCGCGACCGAGTTCCTGGGCTACGACACCGAAACCGCCGAGGGCACAGTCACCGCCATCCTGGATAAGGAAGGCAAGCGGCTGGACAAGGCCGAAGCCGGGCAGGAGGTGCTGGTCGTTGTCAATCAGACCCCGTTCTATGGCGAATCTGGCGGTCAGGTTGGTGACGCTGGCGTGATGATCTCTGCCAAGGGGGCAGAGGTTACCGTTCGTGACGTGCAGAAGAAGCTGGGTGCCGTCTTCGCCCATATCGCCACGGTGACAAAGGGCACGCTGTCTGTGGGCGATGCGGTGGAATTGAAGGTGGATGGCGGTCGCCGGGGTGCCATCCGCGCCAACCATTCCGCCACCCATCTGCTGCATGAGGCGCTGCGCCGCCGCGTGGGTGAGCATGTGACGCAGAAGGGCTCGCTGGTCTCTGCCGACCGGCTGCGCTTCGACATTTCCCAGCCGACCCCCTTGACCGCTGCCGACATTGCCGAGGTGGAAGCCCAGGTGAATGACCGTATCCGCGGCAACAGTGACGTTACCACCCGCTTGATGACCCCGGATGCGGCCATCGAAATCGGTGCCATGGCCCTGTTCGGGGAGAAGTACGGGGATGAAGTCCGCGTCGTCTCCATGGGCGGCATGGATGCCAACGGGAATAAGGAATTCTCCGTTGAACTGTGTGGCGGCACCCATGTCCGCCGCACCGGCGATATCGGCCTGTTCAAGATCGTCTCTGAAAGTGCGGTTGCCGCCGGTATCCGCCGGGTGGAGGCGCTGACCGGTGCCGGCGCGCTGGCCTATCTGGAACAGCAGGAAGGCCGCCTGCTGGAAACGGCCCAGGCGTTGAAGGTGCCGGCGGCGGACGTGGTGGCCAAGGTGACGGCTCTGGTGGATGAACGCCGCAAGCTGGAAAAGGAACTGGCCGAGCTGCGTCGTCAGGTGGCGCTGGGCGGTGGCGGCGGCGGTGCCGCGTCGGAAGTGAAGCAGATCAACGGTCTGGGCTTCATTGGCCGCGTGGTCGCCGATCTGCCGGCCAAGGATCTGAAGCCGTTTGCCGATGAACTGAAGAAGCAGGTCGGCACCGGCGTTGTCGTCGCCATCGCCGTTGCCGATGGCAAGGCATCGGTCGTGGTGGGCGTGACCGAGGACGCCCTGTCCAAAGCCAGCGCCGTTGATCTGGTTCGCGTTGCGGCCGGGGCGATGGGCGGCAAGGGCGGCGGTGGCCGCCCCGACATGGCCCAGGCCGGCGGCCCGGAGGGCGACAAGGCAGCGGAGGCAATCGCGGCGGTGGAAGCAGCGCTGGCGGGGTGATCCCTTATGGCGGCGGTGGAACCTGGTAGCGTGCCACCGCCGCCTTTTCGATTTTCTTGACGATCAGCGAGACCGGTGATGCTTGCCATCGCCTTCGACGGTGCCACCCTGGTTGATCAAATTTCAAAGCCAAAGACGCTGTAAAAAAGTGCCCGCTGGTTTTGCAGCCAGGTTTGATTGACGCTGCCCAATCGCCCGCTGATGATCGATTTGTCGATGGTGGCCAGCTTGTCGAATCGAACCATTGATGGGACTTTTAATCCGTTTTCCCGGTCAGGAAATAAGGGAACGGCAAAAGGGTCTATCCGTGGCACAGAGGTGATATAGGCCACGATGATATCTGGCACGCCTGCTTGATCCCGCGAAAGCGCCAGGGCAGGACGGCGCTTTGTGCTGCTGAGATCAGTGAAAGGGAAAGCCGTCAGAATGATCGATCCGAAGGGGATATCGATCACGGCTTGAAACGCTCTATCAGGTCATCGTCGCTGTAGAGTTCTGGCTCTTCATCCAGCCAAGTGAAAGCACCCCCCGCCGCGTTCATCGCAGTGATGTCGGGTTCTTCGTCCTGATCTGTGTCAACGATCACCTGTAACCGCTGCTTTGGCTGGATTCCAAGCCGGCGCAAGGCGTCGGGAAGCTCTTCCGCTTCGATATCCTTCAGAACCTGTCGCATTGCTAGGCTCCTGCCGCCAAACCCGTGACCATCTTCAACGTAGTCATTCCGGGCGCTTGCGGCAATAATGCATTCCATATTGAGCCCGGACAGGACGCCGCCCGCATGACCCGTTTCCAAGGCACCCAGGATTACGTCGCCACCGATGATCTGCGGGTGGCGGTCAATGCCGCCATCACCCTGCAACGGCCCCTGTTGGTGAAGGGGGAGCCGGGGACGGGCAAGACGGTGCTGGCGCAGGAAGTGGCGAAGGCGTTGGGGCTGCCCTTGCAATCCTGGCACGTCAAATCCACCACCAAGGCCCAGCAGGGGCTTTATGAATATGATGCCGTCAGCCGCCTGCGCGACAGCCAGTTGGGCGATCCGCGCGTGCATGACATTGCCAATTATATCCGCAAAGGCCCGCTCTGGACCGCGTTTGAGGCGGAAAACCCGCCCGTGCTGCTGATTGATGAGATCGACAAGGCGGATATCGAGTTCCCCAACGATCTGTTGCAGGAACTCGACCGGATGGAGTTCTTCGTTTACGAGACGGGGCAGACCATCAAGGCCATCCAGCGCCCCGTCGTCATCATCACGTCCAACAATGAAAAGGAACTGCCGGACGCCTTCCTGCGCCGCTGTTTCTTCCATTACATCCGCTTCCCCGATGCCGACACCATGGCCCGCATCGTGGAGGTGCATTACCCTAATCTGAAGGCGGACCTGCTGCGCGACGCGCTGACCCTGTTCTATGAGGTGCGCGAGGTGCCGGGCCTGAAGAAGAAGCCCAGCACATCGGAACTGCTGGACTGGATCCGCCTGCTGCTGGTGGAGGATGTGTCGCCCGAGGTGCTGCGCCAGCGCGACCCGAAGAAGATGATCCCGCCGCTGCACGGGGCCTTGCTGAAGAACGAACAGGATGTCCACCTGTTCGAGCGGCTGGCCTTCATGGCAAGGCGGGGGCAATAGCCCGCCGCTTTACGCCACCGGTCTATCCGAAGCTCTGTACCAGACTGCCGACGATCAGATACCAGCCATCAATCAGTACGAAGAAGATCAGCTTGAAAGGCAATGCCACCATGGCCGGTGGCAGCATCATCATGCCCATCGACATCAGCACGCTGGACACCACCATGTCGATGATCAGGAAGGGGATGAAGACCAGGAACCCGATCTCGAAAGACCGCTTCAGCTCTGACAGCATGAAGGACGGGATCAGCACATGGATGGGGATGTCACGGGGCTGCGATACCGCCGGCGTGCGGGAAATATCCATGAAAAGCTGAAGGTCGCGTTCACGCACCTGCCGCATCATGAAATCGTGGAACGGTTCAACGGACCGGTTGAAGGCCGTCATCTCGTCAATATCTTCGTTCATCAGCGGCACGATGCCGTTCTGGTAGGCCGTCTGTAAGGTCGGCGCCATGATGAAGAAGGTGAGGAACATGGCGAGGCTGACCAGCACCTGATTGGGCGGCACCTGCATCGTGCCCATGGCCGACCGCAGGAAACTCAACACGATGATGATGCGCACGAAGCAGGTCATCATGATCAGGATGCTGGGCGCGAGTGACAGAACGCTCAGCAGCGCCACGAATTGTATGATGCGACCGGTACTGCTGGGGCCGTCCCCCATATCCAGGGAAAAGCTCTGCGCCATGGCCGGTGTGGCCGACAGGAGCAGCAGCGGCAGTGATGCCGCGATGATCCGGATCAGGCGCAAAAAGGGCGTGGGAAGACGAAATCGCATCATGATGCCGGCCGGTCCGTTGCCGTCTGGCGTGCCAGAAGGGCCTTGAACCCCAGGGCGGGTGACGCCGGTGTGCCGCTATCCGTATCTGTGTCGGGTGGCGGGGCGATTCCGGTTTCAACCACGCGGTCATCGCCCATGCCCAGCAGCAGCAGATGTTCCACCCCGTCGCGTTTCACCAGAACCAGACGGCGGCGGGCATCCAGCGTCAGCACCTCCACCACGCTCAGGCGGCGTGTATTGCCGCGACGGCGCACCGGCAGGCCGGCATTGGGGCCATAGCGGCGCAGCAACAGGGCAAAGACCGCGATCAGGGCCAGAACAAGGCCCAGCGCCGCGACGAAGCGGATATAATTCTCAGCCCCCATGTCAGCTTCCCTCGCCGCGGCGATAGGCGGCAACGGCGCGGATGCGGGTGGCGTGGGCGTCGGTGCCGCCCAGCGTGTCACCATATTTTTCGCGCAGCGTCGTGGACAATGCCTCCAGCCCGTTCATCACCGCTTCCAGCTTATCCAGCAGGGAGCGCGCGTCCGGCGGAGGCAGGGACAGGGCGGCATCCAGGATCGGCTTCACTTCCCGTTCCAGGCCGGCAAGTTCAACCATATTGCCGTTGCGCACATTGTCGGCGCTGGCATCCAGCAGGGCCAGCAGGCCATCCAGCGCGTCACTGACATCGGCGGCGGTCGGTGGGGGAAGGGGAATGGTCATGGCAAGGGTCTTGTCGTTTCACCGGCATCGCCAATGGTGCCATTGGCACGATAGACATAGGCAAGGATTTCCGCCACGGCGGCAATCGCCTCTATCGGGATCTCGCTTTCCACATCGACGGCGGCAAGAATTTCCGCCAGATCGGCATCGGTGCGCACCTTCACCCCGGTGGCAAAGGCCAGTTCCAGTATCTGTTCCGCCACTGCCCCATGCCCCGTGGCGACGACACGCGGGAGCTTCGCATCGCCGCGATCATGGCGCAGGGCGACAGCAACCTGACGGCGCTGGGGGGCTGGCTGGGGCGTGGACGGGTCGGTCACGCGGGGTTGATCCTTATATGGACAGGCCGGTCCGGCGCAGCAAAACAGATGCGGAGTGAGGCGTTTACAGGATGCGCTGTGCCCGACCATAGCAGAAATGCACGATGACATCCTAGAATGCTGATCGGATTTGGCCTTTATTAACCGCTTGGTTGGAGTATGTTCAGGTAAGGATAGGCCATACCGGTTTGCCGGTCTGGCTGCCGTCGCATCAAGGCGATGGTCCCGGCCAGAATGGCGTGATGATCCTGCTTTGGCCCGTAAATTGCTTGTATGCTCTCAAGGCACGCAATGCTGACGGGCGTGTAGGTATTGATGTCACCATCGGTCTTGGCTGATGGGTTGCTGGTGGAAGGGACTGTCATGGATCTCAAGGATACCGGTCTGTTCCGGCTGATGTCGGACAAGATGGCGTGGCATAATCAGCGTCAGGAAGTGCTGTCGCAGAATATTGCCAATGCCGACACGCCGGGCTTCCGTCCCCATGATCTGGCGGCATTCGACTTCAAGAAGCAGCTTCGCGCCAGCACGCAGATGCAACTGGCGGGGTCGCAGGGCGGCCATCTGAACGGCACCCTGCCCGATAAGGGCGGCTTCAAGTCTGATGCCGAACGCAGCCCCTATGAAACCTCGCCCGATGGCAATGCCGTGGTGCTGGAAGAGCAGATGCTGAAGGTCGGCCAGAACGCGATTGACTATCAGACGGTGACCAACCTGTACCGCAAGCAGGTCGGTATGCTGCGCACCGCCATGACGGCGCCGCGCTGATCGACCTATGGCGGGAATGGTGACAGGGGAATGATGCAATGGACCTGATGAATTCCATGGCCATTTCGGCCTCGGGCATGAAGGTGCAGGGTACACGCCTGCGCGTCATCTCCGAAAACCTGGCCAATGCCAATTCCACCGCCGCATCCCCGGGCGATCTGCCCTATCGCCGCAAGGTGATCCTGTTCGAGAATGTGCTGGACCAGGAGATGGGCACCGAAAAGGTGCGGGTGAAAAAGGTTGATGTCGACCGGTCGGATTTCCCCCGCCGGTATGATCCCGGCCATCCCAGTGCTGATGCGGATGGCTATGTGTTGATGCCAAATGTCAGCACCTTGAATGAAAGCATGGACATGCGCGAAGCGCAGCGTTCATACGAAGCCAATCTGAACACGATCGACGCCACCCGCCAGATGATCATGCGGACCGTCGATCTGCTCCGCAGCAACTGACGCCATCGGCGCCGCAATCCACAGTTTTTGAGAGGCTGCCATGGCTATTCCCTTTTCCAACGCTGCTTCGGCCTATGCCAATGCTGCCCAGCGCGGGCTTTCCGCGCCCAGCACAAAGAGTGCCCCCGCGGCGGATGGCGCGTCTTTCGGTGACATGCTGCGGGACGCGGTGGAAACTTCCATCGACACGATGCACAAGGGCGAGGAGATGAGCGCCAAGGGCATTGTCGGCAAGGCTGATCTGGCTGACGTGGTCAGTGCTGTCACCAATGCGGAAGTGACGCTGCAGGCCGTGGTCAATGTCCGTGACAAGGTGATCTCCGCCTATCAGGAAATCCTGCGCATGCCGATGTGATGTCGGCCCGGTGACCGTGGCGTATCTGACATGACTGAATCGGAAGCGATCGACATTGTTCGCGATGCTCTTTTCACCACCATCATCATCAGCCTGCCGCTGTTGTTGATTGCGCTGGTGGTGGGGCTCGCCATTTCCCTGTTCCAGGCGCTGACCCAGCTTCAGGAACAGACCCTGACCTTTGTGCCGAAGATCCTGATCATGTTCACGGCCATGGTCTTCCTGCTGCCCTTCATGAATTCACATCTGAAGACTTTCACTGAAGGCATCATGGATAAAATCATCGCCATCGGCACCGGGCCGGATGGGGATGGCGGCTGATGGATCAGTTGGAATCCCTGGTCGGCGGCTCCGTCTTCGTGATGTTGATGGTGTTCGTCCGGCTGGGATCGGCTTTCCTGATCATGCCGGGCTATGGCGAACAGTTCGTATCGCCCCGTATCCGGTTGCTGCTGGCCCTGGCGATTTCCTTCCTGCTGATGCCGGTATTGACGCCGATGCTGCCGCAACGGCCGACCACGCCGGGTGCGCTTTTGACCCTGATCCTGGCGGAAGCAATGATCGGCATTTTTCTGGGCACCATTGCACGCATGCTGATGTCGTCGCTGGAGACGGCGGGCATGCTGATTGCCAATCAGGTGGGCCTGTCGGCGGCCCAGGCGTTCAACCCGGCCATGGGCCAGTCGGGCAACGCACTCTCCTCCATCCTCTCCATGCTGGCCATGGTGCTGATCTTCTCAACCGAGCTGCACCATATGCTGTTGCTGGCCGTGGTGGATAGTTACAGCCTGTTTGTGCCCGGCACCTGGCTGCCGATCGATGATGCGGCCCAGCACCTGACCCGGGTACTGGCGGACAGTTTCATGATCGGGATGCAGTTGGCCGCGCCTTTTATCGTGATCGGCTTGCTATTTTATCTGGGACTGGGTCTGGTGGCGCGGCTGGTACCACAGATTCAGGTCTTTTTCGTCGGCGTGCCGATCCAGATTGTCATGGGTCTGTTTCTGCTGGGTCTGAGCCTGACATCGCTGATGACCTTCTGGCTCACCCGGTTCGAGGGTCAGCTCATGACCCTGCTTGAACCCTGATCGGAGCAGGCGATGGCTGAAGATCAGGATCAGGACAGTAAAACAGAAGACGCTTCCAGTAAGCGCCTGGCCGACGCGCGCGAAAAAGGCCAGGTGCCGAAATCACAGGAGTTCAACCATATCTTTGTGCTCGGCGCCAGTCTGGTGCTGATCTTGTTGATTCTTCCCTGGTCCTTTTCGAAGATCAATGTCTCAATCCGCCCTTTCATTGAGCAGCCGCACGCCATTGACATGGATGAGGGCTCGCTGGGTTTGGTCCTGCTGGACCTTATGATGAGCGTGGGCATGGCCATGGTGGTGCCGCTGGTGGCGCTGCTGATCGCGGGCATCCTGGCGTCCGTGGTTCAGGTCGGCTGGCTGGTGACGACAGAAAATCTGTTCAAGTTCGATCTCAACCGCCTGAATCCGATTGCGGCGCTCGGCCAGAAATTCTCGATGAAGAATCTGGTGGAATTCCTGAAGGCGTTGGCGAAGCTGGTGATCGTGGCGATCGTTCTCTTTGTCATGCTGCGCCCGCTCTGGAACTCCGTCGATCACTTCATTGCCATGGCGATGATTGATATCGTCCGGGAAACCCAGGTTCTGGCGGCGAAGATCATCTTTGCCGTGTTGCTGGTGCTGCTGGTGCTGGGTGGGGCCGACTATCTCTTCCAACGTTACACTTTCATGCAGCAGATGCGCATGACCAAGCAGGAGGTGAAGGAAGAGTTCAAGCAGGCGGAAGGCGACCCCTTGATCAAGGGCAAGATCCGCCAGCTTCGGATGGAACGGGCCCGCAACCGCATGATGGGCAATGTGCCCACGGCGGATGTGGTCGTCACCAACCCCACCCATTATGCCGTCGCGCTGAAATATGACCCGGAAACCATGGGCGCACCGACGGTTGTCGCCATGGGTGTTGACCATCTCGCCATGCGCATCCGCGAACTGGCGGAGGCCAACGGTGTGCCGCTGATTGCCAACCCGGCATTGGCCCGTGCCCTTTACGCGACGGCGGAGGTGAACCAGGAAATCCCCGCTGACCATTACAAGGCGGTGGCGCAGATCATCTCCTATGTGTTCAAGATGAAGCGTAAACCCCTGCCGGGTTCCTGACCTTTCCCTGACAGAGCCGGACGCCAGCCTTGCCCAAGCCGCCGCAGCGATTCTTTTCCGTTTCGTCCGCCAACCCGGTCCGGCTGGTGGCTATCGGCCTGACGCTTCTGGTCCTTGTGGCCATTGCCGGGCTGGTCGCCATGGGCAAGGTGGAAGGCCCGCCCCCGGCGGAATGGCCGGGTGGTCTGCGTGGGGGGCTGCTGATCTGGGTGGTTTCCGCCTTTCTGGCCTTTGGTGGTCTGTTCCTGTTCGCCCGCATCCGCGACAGCTTGCGCCAGGGGGATGAGCGCCGGCGGATGCTGTCGCGGGCCATCGAGGCGGCAGGGCTGCCGCAATGCGTTACGGGGCCGGCCGGTGAGGCGCTGATTTATAATCCGGCGTTTCGGGATATTGCCCGGCCCGGCACCCGGCTTCCCCTGACGGCGCTGGCGGAGGCTTGTGCTTCCTCCATCGCGGGAGCGGAGATTTCACGCCTGTCTGGTTTGGCCGAACGGGGCAGGGCGGGCGACGCGCTTCTCCGCCTGCGCACGGGTGAGAACTGGCAGATCCATGCCTATCCGCTGGAAACCATGCCGGGCCATGTGCTGTGGCAGTTGAAGCGGGCGGTGGAAGCCCCGTTGGTGCCGTCAATCCCTGAGATACCCGATCCGGCGCCCGTCCTGGAAGCAGACGAACTGGCATCGCTGCGCACCGCGCTGGGGGCGATGGAGCGTCGCTTCCAGCGCTTTTTCGACCATGCGCCGATCGGTGTGGCCCAGGTGGATGGCGACCTGCGGCTGGTGGAATGCAATGACACGGTACTGACCCTTGCCAGCATGCCGCTGGCCGAGGCGTTGGACCGCCCGGTCGGCCAGTTGTTCCAGCGTGACCAGCGGGTGGCGGTGCTGAACCGGCTTATGGCGGTTCGCGATGGGGCCGATCCGGGCGGCCCGTTCGAAGCACCGTTGCGCGGCGGTGCCGGGCCTGTGGTGCAGATTTTCGCCCGCCGCCTGGATGGTGCCGGGGATGAGGGCGGCGGCCTGATCCTGCATCTGGTGGACATGACCACCCAGAAGAATTTGGAGGCCCAGTTCGTCCAGTCGCAGAAGATGCAGGCCATCGGCCAGCTTGCCGGCGGTGTGGCGCATGATTTCAACAATCTGCTGACGGCGATGATCGGGTTCTGCGACCTGCTGCTGTTGCGCCATAAACCGGGTGATGCTTCCTTCACCGACATTATGCAGATCAAGCAGAATGCCAACCGCGCCGCCAATCTGGTGCGGCAGTTGCTGGCTTTTTCCCGGCAGCAAACGCTGCAGCCGCGCATCCTGTCCGTTACCGATGTGCTGGCGGAACTGTCAAACCTGCTGCGGCGGCTGATCGGTGAGAATATTGAACTGCGCATGCTGCATGGTCGAGATCTGGGCCTGGTCAAGGTCGATCAGGGGCAGTTGGAGCAGGTGATCATCAATCTTTGCGTCAATGCCCGCGATGCGATGGCGGGCAGTGGCGGCAAGCTGACCGTCGTCACCTCCAATTTCACCACCGCCGCCCCCGTCATCCGGGAGACGGAAACGATGCCCGCCGGCGATTATGTGCTGGTGGAAGTGATTGATACCGGTGTGGGCATTCCGAAAGAGAATTTGCAGCGCATCTTTGAACCCTTTTTCTCGACCAAGGAATTGGGCTCCGGCACGGGGCTGGGGCTATCCACCGTCTATGGCATCGTGCGTCAGACGGGCGGCTTCATCTTCGTGGACAGTGCGCCCGGCGACGGGGCCAAATTCTCGATCTACCTGCCGCGCTTCAACGACGCTGCTCATCCCCTTCCCACCGGTGGTGCGGATAAGGGGGAGCGCAGTGGCCCCGACCTGACCGGGTTTGGCACCGTTCTGCTGGTAGAGGATGAGGATGCGGTGCGCACCTTCTCCGCCAGGGCTTTGCGCAACAAAGGCTATAATGTGGTCGAGGCCCGGTGTGGGGAAGAGGCGCTGGAACTGCTGCGGCGGGATGACCGGCCGGTGGTGGACCTGATCATCACCGATGTGGTGATGCCGCAGATGGATGGGCCGACCCTGATCCGGGAAGTGCGGGATTTCATGCCGGATGTGAAGGTGATCTTCATTTCCGGCTATGCGGAGGAACGGTTCCGCGGAACGGTCGGCGGCGACGGGATGGCTGACTTCCTGCCCAAGCCCTTCAGTTTGAAGCAGTTGGCAACCAAGGTGAAGGAAGTCATGGGGGCGGGGTGAGGCGTATCGCCGTTAACCCGACCGCAGCGTCAGAATCGCAGGGTGAAAATCGTGCCTTCGCCCACCCGGCTGTCAGCGGTGATGCTGCCGCCATGGGCCAGCATCGTCTGCCGTGCCAGCGCCAGCCCCACGCCCGATCCATCCCGCTTGGTGGTATAGAAGGGGATGAAAATCTTCTCCGCGATCTCCGGCGGGATGCCGGGCCCATTATCGGCCACCATGATCACCACATGCCCCCCTTCATCGAGATGAAGGGTCAGAGTGATCCGCCGGTCGCCGGCTGGGGGGACAGGGGTGTCGCGTAAGGCTTCTACCGCGTTTTTCAACAGGTTGATCAGGACCTGTTCCAGCATGTCGCCGTCACACACCCATTCGAGTTGCGGCGGGTGGATCTGGATTTCCAGCCGGATGCCGTGATCTGTCATGGCGGGGAACATCAGCCTTTCCAGCCGCTGGGCGATATCCTTCGCCTTGAGGCGGGAAAGTTGCGGCGTGGGTACGGCGGTGAATTGCCGGTACCGTTCCACAAAACGCAGCAGTCCGTTGCTGCGCCGCGTCACCGTTTCAACCGCCATTTCGGCATCGGCAACCGCTTCGGTAAAGGCCGGCTGGTCAGCCGTCTGCTGGCGCAGGTCGGACAGGACTGCCTGGGCCGTACGGCTGAGGGAGGCGATGGGGGTCAGGGAGTTCATCATCTCGTGCGTCAGCACGCGAACCAGATCCTGCCAGGCCCGCACCTCTGTTGCTTCCAGGTCGCCGGCAATGTTCTGCAGGCTTATCAACAGCCGGCTTTCACCGCCCTGGATCAGTTGCGTGGCGGTAACGGTCAGTTGCTGGGGCCCTACGGCAGCCCCTGCCGCCACCCGCAGCAATATCCGGCTGCCCGGCTGCAGGGCGCGTAAGGCTTCAGCGATGGTTTGCCCGTCATGGGTCCGGCGGTTCAATTCCTCCGGGCCCAGCAGGCGGTGGGCGAAGTTATTGAGAAGCTGGACCCGACCATCCGTGAACAGCGCCGCAAGCCCGACAGGCACATGGTTCAGCATGGCCATCAGATAATCGACTTGCTTTTGTCCATCGGCACGGCTGGCCCTGAACCGGTCCATCACCATGTTTAAAGCGGTGCCCAGTTCCTCAAAACCGGCGCCATGGGTTTGAACCCGGAAATTCTGGCTGAAATCGCCATGGGCGGCAGCGGAGAGGAAGCGGGCCAATTCCCGGTTGGTTCGGGTTACGGTGCGTAACAGGCCACCAACCTGAAACAGGATGGCGATGGCCAGCAGCAGGGCGGTGGCCCGCCACGTTGTCTCCACCAGCATGATGCCCAGCAGCATCGCGCTGATGGCCAGCAGGGTGACGCGGATCGTGACATTCAGCTCGAACCGCTTAGAGCCCATGCTTTTCCATCCGCCGGTAGAGGGAGGCGCGCGTGATGCCAAGGTCGGTTGCCGCGTGGCTGATATTGCCCTGGTGCTTGGTCAGGGCACGGCGGATAGCCTCCCGCTCCACCGCTTCCAGGTCCAGCGTATCCAGCACCAGGGCACCATTGGCTGCCGCTGGTGCTTCCGGGACCGTGCGGCCCTGGCCAGCCGTGGAAGGCAGGGAGAAATCCTCTGCGTCCAGCTGGTCCCCGCCGGACAGGATCATCGCCCGTTCCACCGCATGGCGCAGCGCCCGGACATTGCCGGGCCAGCGGTAGGAAAGCAGGCGGGGCAGGGCCTCGGGCGCTACCGGTTTGGGGGGCATATTATATTTGCGGGCGTAGATAGCGACAAAATGGGCAATCAGGGCGGGGATATCCTCCGCCCGGTCGCGCAAGGGCGGCAGGTGCAGTTCCACCGTATTGATACGGTAAAGCAGATCCTGCCTGAACTGGTTTTCCCGCCCCAACTGCTCCAGCGGCATGTTGGTGGCGCTGATCAGCCGGACATCGATGGGCACCGGCTTGGTGCCCCCCACCGGCACCACCACCCGCTGTTCCAGCACGGACAGAAGCTTGGATTGCAGATGCAGCGGCAGGTTGCCGATTTCATCCAGGAACAGGGTGCCGCCATTGGCGGCGACAAGCCGGCCGACCCGATCTTCCTTGGCGTCGGTGAAGGTGCCCTTCTTGTGGCCGAACAGCTCACTCTCGAAAAGGCTTTCGGAGACGGAGCCCAGGTCGACGGAGACGAACACCTTGTCATGGCGCCGGGACCGGCGATGGATTTCCCGCGCGATTACCTCTTTGCCGGTGCCATTCTCCCCCAGGATCAGGACATTGGCTTCCGTGGGCGCAGCGCGGTCGATCAGGGTGAAAATGCGGGCCATGGAAGGCGAGGTGCCGATCACAGGACCGGCGTCACCTGTGGCGGGCAAGGCCAGTTCCCGACTGGTGGCGGAAGCTGCCTGTGCCTCCCGCCGCGATCCGGTCAGGCGGATAGCAGACGAAAGCGTAGCGATCAGCCGTTCATTCTGCCAGGGCTTCAGGACGAAATCCGTTGCCCCCTGCTTCATGGCCTCTACTGCCGTACCGACATCGCCATAGGCCGTGATCAGCACCACGGACAGGCTGGGGTCGATCTCCAGCACCCGCTTCAGCCATTGGAAGCCTTCGCGACCGGTATTGGCACCCAGGGCGAAATTCATGTCCAGCAGGACGGCATCAAACTGGCCTTCCTGGAGAAGCTGGGGAATGCGGTCGGGCCGGGATTCGGTATGGCAGAGAATGCCTTCCCGTTTCAGCATCAGCCGCGCAGCGACCAGGATGTCCTCGTCATCATCGACGATCAGCACCTTGGACCGCATCTCCATGGATATTCCCCTTACTGCCGGACTGGATATTTAGGATTTCGCCTTCTGGGCGCTGCCCTGGATGGCTTCACCGGCCTTTTCGATATCCCGGCCCATGCCCTGGATCGTGTTGCAGGCCGAAAGGGTGAACAGGCAGAGGATAAGAGAAATGATCAAAGTGGCGTGTTTCATTTGGCTTACCCGGTTGGACCAGTCTATTCCTGACGGATCGATTATCATGAAGCTGTAATCCATGTCCAAAGTGGCGAAAGTGCGGGTCGATCAGGCCCTGGTTGACCGGGGTTTGGCAGAGACGAAGTCAAAGGCTCAGGCATTGATCCTGGCAGGCCTGGTCTATGCCGATACCAAGCGGATCGACAAGGCCGGGGACCAGGTGCCGGAGCATCAGGCCCTGACCGTCAAGGGCCAGGACCATCCCTGGGTCAGCCGTGGCGGGCTGAAACTGGTCAAGGGGCTGGATACGTTCGGGATCGACCCGACGGGGATGGTGGCGATGGATGTCGGCGCCTCCACCGGCGGCTTCACCGATGTGCTGCTGACCCGCGGGGCGGCCAGGGTCTATGCCGTGGATGTCGGCCATGGGCAGTTGGCCTGGAAGCTGCGGGAAGATCCGCGCGTGACGGTGATGGAAAAGACCAATGCCCGGCATCTGACGGCGGAGCAGGTGTCCGATCCGCTGGATATTGTGGTCTGCGATGCCAGCTTCATCGGGCTGGAAACGGTGTTGCCAGCCCCCATGGCCCTGACCCGGCCCGGCGCCTATCTGGTGGCGCTGATCAAGCCCCAGTTCGAGGTGGGCAAGGGCCGTGTCGGCAAGGGCGGCGTGGTGCGGGAGCCGGAACTGCACCAGGAGGTCTGTGACCGTATCCAGGGCTGGCTGGCGGCCCAGCCGGGCTGGACTGTGCTGGGCATTGCCGAAAGCCCCATCACCGGGCCGGAGGGCAATAAGGAATTCCTGATCGGCGGCCGCCGCGACGCCTGACCGTGGGGAGGCGCGGGGAGGGGAGCCTCCCCGCGATGGTGCTGGGTCAGTAGACCAGTTCGTCCTCGCCCTTGCCGCTGGCAATGACGATTTCGCCACGCGCCGCCATGTCCTTGGTAAGCTGGACCATATACATCTGCGCCTCGTCCACGTCGCGCAGGCGCACCGGCCCCATGGACCCCATATCCTCGCGCATGATCTTGGCCGCGCGTTCGGACATGTTGGTGAAGAACAGGTCTTTCAGCGTGTCCGACGCGCCCTTCAACGCTGTGGCCAGCTTCTGCTTGTCCACACTGCGCAGCAGGGTCTGGATGCCGCTGGGGTCCAGCTTGGACAGATCCTCGAAGGTGAACATCAAAGCGCGGATACGTTCGGCACTGTCGCGGTTGCGTTCTTCCAACGCCGCCAGGAAGCGGCTTTCGGTATTACGGTCGAAGCTGTTGAAGATTTCCGCCATCATCTCATGCGCGTCGCGGCGGTTGGTGCGGGCCAGGTTCGACATGAATTCGGTGCGCAGCGTGCGCTCGATATCGTCGATCACCTCCTTCTGCACCGCCTCCATGCGCAGCATGCGCATGATCACTTCCATGGCAAAGCTTTCCGGCAGAAGCTGGAGCACCCGCCCGGCATGGTCGCCCTTGATCTTGGACATGATCACGGCAACGGTCTGCGGATATTCATTCTTCAGGTAATTGGCCAGCACCTGCTCGTTCACGTTGGTCAGCTTGTCCCACATGGTGCGACCGGCAGGACCACGGATTTCCTCCATGATCTGGTCGACCTTGTCCTTGGGCAGCACCTTGGTCAGCAGCCGTTCGGTCGAATCGAAGGTACCGACCAGCGATCCGGTGGAACTGATCTGCTCCGCGAATTCGACAAACAGGCGCTCGACAAGGTTGGAGCTGACCGAGCCGAGATTGGCCATGGTCTGCGACAATTCCTTGATCTCATCATCGCCCATCAGGGCGAACAGCTTGGACGCGATCTCCTCGCCCAAGGCCAGCATGAGGATGGCGGCCTTTTCCGGACCGGTCAGACCGCGATAATCTTCACGAACGCGCATGGCCATGACGGCAACTCCCTGGGCACAAAGGCCAGCGACTCAAATATATTGGCGACTTGATAACGGGATTCTAGCATAGCCCTGCGATCAGGTGAATCCCATCACCGGACTTTTGCCCCAGCATCTGGAGCCGACGGAATGAATATATCGCCCGCCTTCCCCTCCGTGGTTGATCTGGGGCAGGATGGCCCGCCCGGTGAGAGTTATCGACCCGATGCAGCGCGCATCCTGGCCGGTGACCCGGTGCAATCCGTCTCCAACCGGTTCAGCAGCACCGACGGCCGTTTTAATTGCGGCATCTGGGATTGCCAGCCCGGCAAATGGCGGGTCAGCTTCTCGGAAAATGAATTCTGCCAGTTGCTTGCCGGGATCGTGCTGGTGGAAGGGGATGATGGGTCGCACCATCGTTTTGTGGCGGGCGACGCCTTCGTCATGCCGGCCGGCTTCACCGGCACCTGGGAGGTAGTGGAGCCGGCGCGCAAATATTACGCCGTCTATGAATGAGGCCGGGGCCGGTCAGTCCGGCCAGCGGCGGTGTTGCCACATCCATTGACCGGGCCTCTCCCGCACCCATTCGCCCAGCATCTCGTTCAGCCGGGTCATGATCGCGGTGCCGTCCGGCTTTGGGGTGTCGCCACCGGTGAACTCGATTGGCGGCAGTGCTTCCACCCGGAAACGGGCGGCCCCCAGCCGGATCACCCGCAACGGCACGGCTGGGGCTTTGTAGCGCACCGCCAGGTCGGCCAGCAGGGTGCCGGTCATGGCATCGCGACCCAGGAAGGGCACAGGAATGCCCTCGTTCAGTTTCTGATCAATCAGCAGGCCGACATGGCCGCCACTGCGGATGGTGGTTGCCAGTCCGCGGGCTGCTTCCTTGCCCTTGGGCACCATCTTGCCGCCCAGCGACGCCCGCGCACGGGCCAGCATCTCGGCGACCCAGGGATTGTTCGGCCGACGAAAAACATAGGTCAGTTCCAGACCAAAGCGCGACGCCGTGATGCCGCATAATTCCCAATTGGCGAAATGACCAGTGAAGACGATGCCAGGGCGCCCATCTTCCGCAAGGGCACGCAGGTGTTCCCCACCGATCAGGTCCACATAGGTTTCGTAATTGGCGGCGATCCGGTCCAGGTGGATATATTCCGCGAAGTTGCGGCCCAGATTATCCCAGGCTTCCACCAGCACCTTTTCCTGTTCCGTCGCGGGCAATTCCGGCAGGGAACGGGCAATGTTCCGGCGCATCTGGCGGGAAAGGGGCAGGCGAGGGCCCAGCACCCGCATCAGCCAGCCGCCGGCATCGGATGCCCGTTCCGGCGATAACAGGCGCATTGCCTTGATGAACAACCATGTTGCCGCTGCTTCCAGACGATACAGGACCAGCCGTTTCAGCTTCCGTCTTGTCTGGCTATGATTGGCCATTCATCCGCACTCCACCCAAACCATCCAACAGCCGATCCAGGGCTGCCGGTTCGTCAAATGCCACCGTCACCGGCAATATGGTGATCGCCTCGCGGAGATCGACCGGCAGCCGCATGGCGTCCTTTTCCGTTGTCACGGGCAGCAGGCCCCGCGCCGTGGCACGGGCCAGCAGTTCCGTGATCTCGCCCCTGCTGTAGGGGTGATGATCGGCAAAGGAAAGGGTTTCCACCGGTTCAGCACCGATCTGCCGGAGCGTGTCGAAAAATTTTGCGGGCCGTCCGATGCCGGCAAAGGCGAGTAGCCGCTTGCCCTGCAGGGTTCGTGCGGCGACCGGATCGGGCCGCAGACTGGCTGTCAGGACCGGGATGCCGGCGCCATGGGCGGCGGCATGGGCATCGGCGGCACCTGCACCATCGCCCATCAGGACCAGTGCCTGCGCCCGTGCCAGTCCGGCGGCCACCGGTTCCCGCAGCGGGCCAGCGGGGATGACGCGGCCATTGCCGAAGCCGCTGCCGCCATCGACAACCACCAGCGACAGGTCTTTGTGCAAACCTGGATTCTGGAAACCATCATCCAGGATGATGGCGCCGATTCCCGCCAGGGTCATAGCCCTGGCGGCGTCTGCCCGGTCCCTGCCGATCCAGGCGGGGCCATGGCGGGAAAGCAGCAAAGGCTCATCCCCGACATCGGCGGCAATATGGTGCTGCGGATCAACCGGCAAGGGCCCAGGCAGCCGGCCCCCATGCCCGCGTGACAGGGAAGCGGCGGCAGGCCCGCGAGCCGCCATGCGGCGGACCAGTTCACGCACGACGGGTGTTTTGCCGGCCCCCCCGGCTACCAGATTGCCAACGCAGATCACGGGCACGCCGCACCGATAGGGGGTCGCCCGCACCTGCCGCCGTGTAGCAATGGCGGTCCACAAAGCGGCTGCGGGGGAGAGAAGGGCGGAAGCCACCCCCGGCGGGCGATACCAGAAGCGGGGCGCTTTCATGTGCCGATTCCCGCTTGTGCCAGCAGCGGCGCCAATGCCGCCATCACCCTGTCGATGGCGCCGGCATTGCCTTCCGCTACAGCCTTGGCTGCCGCTGCCTGGCGATCCCGTGCTGCCGGGTCCCGCAGCAGGCGCAGCACGGCTGGGGCCAGATCCTCCCCGCCAGCCACGGAAAGCACGGCATCCGCCGCCCGCATCTCCGCATCCACCTCGGCGAAATTGAACATGTGCGGCCCCTGGATCAAGGCGCTGTCCAGCAGGGCCGGCTCAATCGGATTATGGCCGCCGACTGGCATGAAAGACCCACCCATGGCCGTGACCGGGGCCAGCCGGAACATCAGCCCCAGTTCCCCCAGCGTATCCACCAGGAAGACGGCGCTCTCCTTCTCCGGGTACCTGCTTGTGCTGCGACGGGCAACGGATAGGCCGGTGGTCACGATCTCATCGGCAATCACCCCGCCTCGATCGGGATGCCGGGGAACCAGGATCAGCAGTGCATCCGGCAGCATGGCCATCACCTGCCGGTGAGCCGCCAGCGCAATTGCCTCTTCTCCGGGGTGGGAGCTGGCGAAACACCAGATCGGCCGACCGGCGACCCGGGAACGCAACGCCGCCAATTCATCTTCATCGGCGGGAAGGGGGGCTGCGGAATATTTCAGGTTGCCAATGGCGCGGCTGTCCCGGATGCCCAGGTCTGTCAGGCGCCCCGCTTCCACCGATGTCTGTGCCAGGGCAAGCTGAAAGACGGAGAGAAGGCGCCCGGCAGTCTTGGGGAACCGGTGCCAGTTCTGGAAGCTGCGGCTGCTGATGCGCGCATTGACCAGGGCGCAGGGAATATGGCGGCGTCGGATTGCGGACAGGATATTGGGCCAGAATTCGCTTTCGATCCAGATCACCAGATCGGGGCGCCAATGGTCCAGAAACCCGTTCACCGCCCCTGGCAGATCGACCGGCACATATTGATGGAAAGCGCGCGGGCCCGGCAGCCTGCGGTCCATCAGGGCGGCGGACGTGACGGTACCGGTTGTCACCATGACCCGCACAGTCGGATCAAGCGCCAGCAATCGATCCACAAGTGGCAATATTGCCAGCGATTCCCCCACGCTGGCGCCATGCAACCAGACCAGCCGGCCAGCCGGGCGGGCCAGCGTAGGGCGACCCAGTCTCTCATGGCGCCGGGCCGGGTCTTCCTTGCCGCGGGTGGCGCGCTGATCCAGCAGGTGCCGCACGGCAGGGCCAGCCAGCAAGGTCAGGCTGCGATAAAGAAATTCCAGCATCAAGGTCCAGACAGGGAAGGCGGCGGACAAATCCAGTAGCCGGACCCTAGCACGGTCGGACCCCTGCCCGCCATGGCCGGCCCCATCCCTGTGGTGCAGGTCGAGAGCCGAAATTTGTCACGGATTTCCAAGGGTTTTGGCCCGTTCATGCCGCTTGTTCGCCGTAATGCGGCCTTGATGGATGACCAAAAATTAAAGCGTCCCTGGCAAATAGCCCGCAGTTGGATCAGGAGCAGAAAAATGAACGTGACGCTGAAAAAAGCTCTCCCCGCCGGTCTTGTCGCCGCCCTGCTTGCCATGGTGCCGTTCGCGGACGCGATGGCCCATGGGCGCGACCGCGACCGGCATCACCACCATCATCACCATCACCACCATCACCATGATCGGGGCCGTGACCGGCACCATCACCACCATCACTATAAGCCGCCCCCGCCGCCGCCGGTGCATTACCATTATTACGGCTCTCGCCCGGCGCCCCGGCCGCCCGCGACCATCATCTATCACGACCCTTATCGCAGCTATGTGCCGTCCAATTCCTTCATGCTGAATGTGCAGATTGATGGCAGGCGCTAAGGAAATGCGCAGAAAGGCTTGACGTGGAGGCCCGCCCGCACGACTTTAAGGGAATGTTGGCGGGCCTTCGTGCCTGCGCCTAGCGGATTGATGGAGTGTCGCGATGAACATCGTTCTGTCCCGTGCAGCCCGCGCCGCCGGTTTTGCCGTGCTGGCCACGGTGCCGCTGGTGATGGCCGCCCCGGCGATGGCCAGCGCTCCGGAAGGCAAGGTCAATGGTTTCAAGCCGATTGAACGCCCGCTGACGCCTGGGGAGCGCGTTGCCGGCCATTCTTATGCCCGTCCCGGCAATGATGTCGGGGGTCAGATGCTGGGCATTACGGGCGACAGTGATGGCTCCTCCCGCTCTGGCGTGCAGTTCTCCATGAGCGGTAACTGGGCTGGCAACGGCAACAGCTTTGGCTCCCGCCGGTCCAATTCCCTTTTGGGCGACGGCGTTGCCGCCTATGATGCGGAGCCGTTCTATTCCAACAATCGCGGCTATTATTACAACCCGTCGACCAATAGCTACCAGTCCGCAACGCCGCGGTTGAGCTATAACCAGTCGTTCCTGCGCCATATGTATGACGGCAATATCGCGGGTGTCCCTTCCGTTTCCGCGCCGCTGGAATTCTGGAATGGTCGTCGCTGACCCTTGTTGGTCCAGTTTCATGATGAAGGCCCCGGCGACGGGGCCTTTTCTTTTGCACGTGCGTTAAAACCCGTCCCGTCGCTGGCGAAAAAAAGTCCGTAGCTGTATGGCCGCGCGGGTTTCGTCAAACCCGCCATAGATATCCGGTGCATGATGGCAGGTGGGTTGCTGGAAAAAGCGGGCCCCATGCTCAACACCGCCGCCCTTGGGATCGTAGGCACCAAAATAGACCCGCCGCAGACGGGCGAAGCTGATTGCGGCGGCGCACAGGGCGCAAGGCTCCAGCGTCACATAAAGATCAAGCCCCGGCAGGCGGGGGCTGCGTAAGGCCTGTGCCGCTGCACGGATGGCCAGAATCTCCGCATGTGCCGTCGGATCGCAGAGTTCCTCTGTGCGGTTGCCGGCACGGGCCATGATCTCGCCACTGACAGGATCGACGATTACGGCGCCAACCGGCACCTCCCCACGGGTGGCGGCGGCATCGGCTTCGGCAAAGGCCAGATCCATCGGGGATGGGCTGTGACGGCTTTGGGACATGATGCGGCACAGGCTGCGCTTGGCGGCTATCCGCCGTCAAGAGGGGGAACCGTCGGCGCTTGCGCGCCGTTGCCTTTGGGAACGAAAGCAATCCAAGGGAGAAGCGACGTGACCTTCCACCAGAACCCCTCTGTGGACTCCACCAGGGGCATCTCACCCGGCGCGGATGAGAAGGCCGACAAGCTGTGGGAAATGATCAAGCATATCGATGTGGCGATGATGACCACGTTCGATGGCGACAAGTTCCGCTCCCGCCCCATGTGGTGCAGCAATGACCGTTTCGACGGCAGCCTCTATTTTTTCACCCGCCGTTCCTCGCCCAAGGTGGCGGAGATCATGCAGGATGAGCATGTCGGTCTGTCCTTCGCCCATCCTGGCAAACAGGATTATGTTTCCGTGTCCGGACGGGGGCGGGTGGTGACGGACCGGGGCCTGATGAAGCAGCTATGGCGGGAGCCGATGCGGACCTGGTTCCCCAAGGGCATTGACGATGCCGACATGGTGCTGCTGGCCGTGACCGTGGAGGCGGCGGAATATTGGGATTCGCCGTCTGCCACCATGGTTTTCCTCTATGGCTATGTCAAAGCCCGCCTGACGGGTGAGCCGCCCAATCCTGGTGACCATGAAAAGCTGGGGAATATCGCGGAAGAGGTGCCCGGCACGCCTGACCGGCGCGGCTGGAACGCCTGATCTGTGATTGCGGATAGGGGCCCGTGCTTTACCTGCGGCCCGGTCGCGCGTAAAGTCCGCGCCTATGTCCCAGAACAGCTATGATCCCCTGCATCAGGTGGCCGTTGATGACGCCGCTGATGATGCCCTTGATGCCCCCACGCATGTTGTGGGTGGTGAACGTATTGCCAAGCGCCTGGCCCGTGCCGGCATCTGCTCCCGCCGTGATGCGGAGAAGATGATCGCCGATCGACGGGTCAGCGTGAATGGCCGCGTGCTGGATACGGCGGCCTTCCTGGTCACGGACCAGGACCGGGTGCAGGTGGATGGCCGCCTTGTGGCGATGCCGGAACCGACGCGCCTGTGGCGTTATCACAAGCCGGACGGGTTGGTGACCACCGCCCGGGATGAGCAGGGACGCGCCACCGTCTTTGACAATCTGCCGTCAAGCCTGCCGCGTGTGATCTCTGTCGGTCGCCTGGACCTTTCCTCTGAAGGGTTGCTGCTGCTCACCAATGATGGCGGGCTGGCCCGTTTCCTGGAATTGCCCAGCACCGGTTGGTTGCGCCGCTATCGCATCCGCGTCCATGGGGTGCCGACGGCAGAAACCATGCGCCGCCTGGAAGAAGGGGTGGTTGTTGATGGGATCGCTTATGGTCCCATTGAAACGGTAATCGACCGGACCGTCGGTTATAATTCCTGGCTGACGGTGGGCCTGCGCGAAGGCAAAAACCGCGAGGTTCGGCGCGTCTTCGATTATCTGGGCCTGCCCGTCAGCCGCCTGATCCGCACTGCCTATGGTCCTTTCCAGTTGGGCAAGCTTGAGCGGGGCGCGGTGGAAGAGGTGCCGCGCCGTGTCTTGCGTGACCAGATCCCCGCCTTCTTCCCCGACGACGCACCGGAAGAGCCGACGGAGGATGTCCGGGCGCCGCGCATGCGTTATGACCGGTTGACCAAAGCCGCTGCCGCTGTGGCCCCGGCTGCGGCCACCAAAGGGACCAAGCCGGCCCCGGCAAAGCCCGCTGCCAAGCCCGGCACGTCGCGCCCCTCCGCCGATAAGGCCCGCGCCAGCGTGGAACGGATGATGGGCGGCAAGCGCAAGCCCGCCGCCACAACCTTCAACCCGGAGAAGCAGGAGGCCCGCGCCGCTGCCAAGGCAGGGCCGGCTGCGGCACAGCCGGCGAAGCCGGTTGGGAAGAAGGGCGGTATGGCCCTGTCCGATGCTGCCCGCAAGGCGGTTGCGGCCATGGATCGCGCCTTGTCCAAGGGAGATATCCCGCCGCCGGAGAAAACGGGATCGGCCAAGCCGTCCCGCCGGTCTGCCGCATCGGCGCCGGCACCTGGATCGGCGGCACCGGCAGGCAATAAGCAGTCATCGCGTAATCCTGCTGGGGGCAAGGGTGCGGATCGTCGGCGGTAAGCATCGCGGACGGTCGCTGGAGGCGCCCACCGGGCGCGATGTGCGCCCTACCAGTGACCGGACCCGGCAGTCCCTTTTCAATATCCTCAGCCATGGCGACTGGGGGGGGGAGGAGGGGGTTTTCGAGGGGGCTATTGTCCTGGATGCCTTTTGCGGCACGGGGGCGTTGGCGCTGGAAGCCCTGTCCCGGGGGGCCGTACAGGCCCTGTTTCTGGACAAGGCCCGTTCTTCCCTGGAGATTGCCCGCCGTAACGCACAGAGTTTGGGCGAGACGGGCAGGTGCCGTTTCGTCCTTGGGGATGCCGCCCTGCCACCCTTGGCGCCGGATGCGGCAACGCTGGTCTTTTTGGATCCGCCCTATGGGCAGGATTTGGCAGCCCCTGCACTGACCGGTCTGGCCGGTGCCGGTTGGCTGGCCGCTGGGGCGTTGATCTGCGTGGAGGTTGGGGCGAAAGACCCATTCACGCCGCCCCCTGGCTTCAATCTGTTGGATGAGCGGGATTATAGCCAGGCCCGCATCCTGTTCCTTCGTTACGAAGCGGCCTGCTGAAACGGGGGTGTGATTTTCTGCGCGTCCAGACACGGTTTGTCAGCCAGGACAACCCGGTTGCGTCCCTGTGTTTTGGCCAGATAGAGCGCTTCATCGGCGGTGGCGATCAGGCCACCCGTGCTGGCCATGTGGTTTTCATCCATCCATGCAAGACCGATACTGATGGTGACAACCTCATGGGGGCTGTCCTGGTGCGGGATGGCCAGGGCCTGCACGTCGTCCCTGATGCGCTGGGCGACCTGAAGAGCGGCTTCAGGGCTCAACTGTGCCAGAACAACGGCGAATTCCTCGCCGCCATATCGCGCAACAATATCCTGGGCGCCGCGCACGGCCCCGGCGATGCAATGGGCGACCTCGCGTAAAGCGGTGTCACCGGCAAGGTGGCCATACCGGTCATTGAAATATTTGAAATGGTCGACATCCAGCAGAAGCAGTGCAGTTTTGCGGCCGGGGGGAATTGAGTTCAAATATTCATCCAGCCGCCGCCGGTTGGCGATACCGGTCAGCCCGTCCGTCCCGGCCTGTAACTGCAACTCTCGATTGGCTTGATTAAGGGCTTCATGCGTCCCCCGCAGCCATCCGTTCATCCGGTATTGGACGATCAGCAGGGTAATGATCCCCGCTGAGAAGAGGGTTGTGACAATACCAATGATGATGGCCTTGACTGTCCATTCCCGGTACACCTCTTCCACTGACCAGGCGACATTGATCCGCAAAGGATAGTGGCTGATCTTTCTGGAGACGTAGAGCTTGTTGATTTGATCTAATTGCGCCACGGCTTCGAATACCTGCTCTCCTTGCTGTTCTGATTTGATCAGTGCAGGTGAATTTGACAGGTCCGTTCCCGCCAAATTCGGCACGGTAGGCCGGCGGGCCAGCGCAATCCCTTTATTCAGCAGCAGGGTGATGGAGCTATGTTTGGGAAGATTGAGGCGTGAAAACAAAGTATCGAAATAGGAAAGACGAAGGGCGGCTGAGATAACCCCCACGAATTCACCCCGTGCGTCCTCAACCCTCAGGCTGAAAATCAGGGCTGGCTCCTTCGTCTTAACCGTATTGATCGGACCACTGAGAAAAAGCCCCATCCCACTATTATTCTGATGATATTTGAAATATTCACGCGATGAAAGATCGGTCCCGACAAGTCGGTTCTTGTGGGAACTGGCGCGGATGATGCCTTGATGGTCAAGAATCACCACAGCCGATAATGTATCTTCCATCGCACTCTGAAGCTGGCTGATCCGGTCTTCAGTGATGGGTGTTGGCTGCGTCGGCCCTTCCACAGGCAGGGATTCCCGCACCCCTTTGAGCAGTGTTTCTAGAAGCCCCAGTCTTTGTTCAACATAGGCGGAGAGAATGAGGCTGATATTATCCTCGATCTTTACGGCCTCATTGCCGACATCTTCACGATCATTCAGCAACTGCAACATGATGATTGCCAGCATGCCGATAGCAAGAATCGCGCTTAATCCCACAAAAAGTGTCTCAAGCACGGGCCCCGCAAACCAACCGGCTGTTCGGCCATATCTGAACGTGTGTATCCGCATGCCGGCAGTATAAACACGGATCAACTGCCGGTAAGGCAGCACGATACGTCCCTTCGTATAGGCGAAGGGGATTTTCCAATGAAAACAGGCTGCCAGACCTATACTTTGGTCGAAGCAAGAGTGTTGGGCAGAAACAGTTTAGAATAAGGTCGGTTGTGCCGGCCTGCTATTTTCATTGCGGCGTTTTTGCATTTGTCCGGCCTTAGGGGGTGCCGCCGTTTCATCCGGCCGCAGGCGGCCTGCCACCGCGCCATCCTGAAAGGCAACGGTGACCGGCATATCGGGTTTTGTGTCCACCGCGCTGGTTACAGGTGCCCCCTGCTCATCGGTGACCAGCGCGAATCCCCGCGCCAGCACACCGCGATAGGAATAGCTTTCCAGCAACTGTCCCAGCGTGGCCAGTTTCTGCCCCGCCTTATCCAGCCTTGCCAGATGGGCCCGGTCCAACCGGGCCGGCAGTTCCACCATTTGACGGTGTGCTTCTTCCAGGGATCGGGTCAGGGGGCGCAGGGTCAGCCGGTCGGCGGTGCGGTGGAACCGCCCATCCGCTAAACGCACCGTGCCGGCAAGCCCGGTGGACAAGGCGCGGGCAGCGCCATCCAGCCGCAGGGTGGCAAGGCGGATCACGTCTTGCGGGTGGCGCAGCTTCAGCGCCAGTTGCCGGGTGACGGTGGCCCGGCGTTCCAACCCGGTCCGCATGGCCATGTCCAGCCTTTCGCCCCGGTCGTCCAGCCGCTGTACCAACCCCTCCAGCAGGGAGCGTGGATCACCCAGCCCGCGCGCCAGACCCGCTACATGCTGGCGCCGCAATTCCAGCCCCCGCGCGATGTAGCCATGAAGCCGGCGGCCATCATCCAGCACCTGCGCCAGCAATTCACCGCGTACCGGGACGGCCATTTCGGCGGCTGCCGTAGGGGTGGGCGCGCGGCGGTCGCTGGCAAAGTCAATCAGCGTTGTATCGGTTTCATGCCCCACGGCGGAGATCAATGGGATATGGCTGGCCGCCGCCGCCCGCACCACGATTTCCTCGTTGAAGGCCATCAGGTCTTCCAGACTGCCGCCGCCACGGGCCACAATCAGCAGATCGGGCCGGGGAACCTTGCCGCCGGCTTCCAGACTGTTGAAGCCCTGGATGGCGCGGGCCACCTGCTGGGCAGCGCCATCCCCCTGAACCGCCACAGGCCAGAGCAGGACATGGCGGGGGAAACGGTCAGCCAGCCGGTGCAGGATGTCACGAATCACAGCCCCGGTCGGGCTGGTGATCACGCCGATAGTCTTCGGCAGGAAGGGAAGGGGTTTTTTACGCTCCGGCGCAAACAGGCCTTCGGCGGCCAGCCGGCGCTTGCGCTCCTCCAGCATCTTCAGCAGGGCGCCTTCGCCGGCCAGTTCCATGCTTTCAATGACAAGCTGGTACTGGCTGCGGCCGGGATATGTCGTCAGCTTGCCGGTGCAGACAACTTCCATCCCCTCTTCGGGCCGGATGGCGAGGCGGGCAACCACGCCTTTCCAGCATACCGCCTCGATCACGGCAGCATCGTCCTTCAGCCGCAGATAAAGATGGCCGGAGGAATGGCGCTTGGGCTGGCTGATTTCCCCCCGCACCCGGACATAGCCGAACGCATCCTCCACCGTGCGCTTCAGCGCGCGGGACAGGTCCGTGACGGATAGTTCCGGCAGATTATTGCCGGGACGGGTGGGGGCGGGATCGGAGAAAAAATCGCTCATGATGGCGCGATGATAGACGCGCCATCATGTCCGGGCCAAGCATCATGAACGCGGGCATGATCAATGATGCCTTGTATCCCCCGCCAGCCAAAGGCCGGCGGGGGGACAGGTGCTTACTTCTTCTCGTTCAACAGTTTCTCGATCTCGTCCATGGTGGCGTTCATGCGACGGATCAGGGCCTGATAGGGGGCGGGTGTGGCCAGGTCCACGCCGGCCTGCTTCAGAAGCTGGTAGGGATATTGCGAGCCACCGGCCTTCAGCACGGCCAGATAGGCGTCACGCTCCTTCGCACCGCCCTTTTCGATCTGCTCCCCGAAATAGGCCGCCGCTGCCATGGAGGTGGCGTACTGATAGACGTAGAAGGGACGGTAGAAATGGTTGACCATCTGCCATTCGGCGCAATAGGCATCGTCGATCTTCATGACGCCTTCCTTGTCGCCATGATAGCGCTTCAGCAGGTCGCAATAGATATCGTTCATCTTGCGGCCTGACAGGGCCTCGCCGCGTTCCATGGCGTCATGGGTGGCCAGTTCGAACTCTGCGAACATGGTCTGGCGGAAGAAGGTGCCGCGCATGCTGTCCAGGGCATGGCCCAGATAGAACAGCTTCTCTTCCCTGGTTTCCGACCGGCTCAACATATAGTCGGACAGCAGCACCTCGTTCGTGATGGACGCAACTTCCGCCACGAACAGGGAGTAATCGGAGGTCTCGTAAGGCTGGGTCGCGTCGGCCAGCTTGGTATGCATGCCATGGCCCCATTCATGGGCAAAGGTCGACACGCTGTCGAACGTGTCCTGATGGTTCAGGAACACAAACGGATGCACGCCGAACACACCGGTCTGATAGGCGCCGGGGCGTTTGCCTTCCGCCGGGTAAACATGCATCCAGCGGCCCTTCAGCGCTTCTTCCAGGCCGCGGCTGTAATCCTTGCCCAGTGGCTTCACGGCAGCCAGGGTCAGGGTCTTGGCCTCGTCGATCGGGAACTTGCGGTCCAGTTCCACGATGGGCGGATAGATATCGTAATAATGCAGATCCGGCAGGTTCAGCATCCGCTGACGGATTTTCAGGTAGCGGTGCAGTGTCGGCAGGGCCTTGTTGGTTTCCGCCACCAGCGTGCGATAGACGCTTTCCGGAATGTCGTTCTGTGCCAGGGAGGCGGCCACGGCGCTCGGATAATTGCGCAGCTTGGCCATGGCCACGCCGGCCTGGATGCGGTTGGCCAGCAGGCTGCCATCGGTGTTGGTGTACTGGCCAAACTTGGTCCAGAACGTATCGAAGGCCAGCTTGCGCACCGCCCGGTCCGGTCTTTCCCGCAGCTTTGAATAGCCCACCTGGTTGATCTTGGCCGTGCTGCCATCGGGCAGGGTCACGGTCGGCCAGTCAATGTCGGAACTGGTCAGAAGCTGGTAGGTGGAGCCGGCATTATACATGGCGGGACCAACGGCAGCCAAAGCGGCCTCGGCCTCATGGCCCAGCGTATGGGCTTTCTTGCGCAGCGTGTCATGCAGGCCGAAGGCGTGTTTTTCCAGCCCCTTGTCGGCCTTGATGAGGGCGCTGATCTTGTCCGCCCCCAGCTCCTGGATTTCCGGCTCCATCCAGGCTGTGGCACTGCCGATATCGGCACCAAGCTGCCGGACAAGATTGCTGCCTTCCTGGGCCGCATTGTCACGGGCGTTGGTGGAGAACTGGGTGGACATATAGACTGACAGCCGGTTCATCCGCAGATAGATCGACGATACCTTGTCCAGTGCGGTGCGCAGGGTCGCGGCATCCTTGCCCAATGTGCCTTTCATCGCGGTGAGCGCGGGCAGTTCCGCGGCAATGGCCTTGCGCTCCGCATCCCAGGCGGCGCGATCCTTGTAAAGGACGCTCAGGTCCCAGACATAGCGCTCATCCACCTTGGCGGCAGCGGCGGGGGCCTGCTGGGCCTGCGCCATGGAAAGGGGAGACAGTGCCGCAAACAGGGCAATGGCGGCGGCACCGGCCAGCCGGTTGCGCAAACGGTTCTTCATGTGCATGGGATCGCTCTATTGATTTTTCATTAAAAAATGGCGCGGATATTTATCCGCGCCATGTAGGGTCAGACGGTTACTTCTTCTCCGCCAGCAGCTTTTCCATCTCGTCCATGATGGTGTTCATGCGGCGGATCAGGGCCTGATAGGGGGCAGGGGTGGCCATATCCAGGCCCGCCTTCTTCAGCAGCGGATATGGATATTCCGACCCGCCAGCCTTCAGCACGGACAGGAACAGGTCACGCTGCTTGTCGCCCCCCTTCTGCACTTCATCGGCGAAATAGGCCGCCGCCGCAATGGAGGTGGCATATTGGTAGACATAGAAGGCGCGGTAGAAATGCGGAATGAAGCTCCATTCCGCGCAATATTTCTCGTCAATCTTCATGACGCCTTCTTTGTCGCCATGATAGCGCTTCAGCAGGTCGCAATAGATTTCCTTCATGCGGGAGCCGCTGATCGCCTCTCCCCGTTCCACCGCGTCATGTGTGGCCAGTTCAAATTCTGCGAACATGGTCTGGCGGAAGAAGGTGGCGCGCATGCCTTCCAGGGCTTGGCCCAGATAGAACAGCTTTTCTTCCCGCGTCTCTGCCCGGCTCAACATGTAATCGGACAGCAGCATCTCGTTGGTGATGGAGGCGATCTCCGCCACGAACAGCGGATAGCCTGCCGTTTCATAAGGCTGTGCCGCGTTGGCAAGGGCCGTGTGCATGCCATGGCCCCATTCATGGGCATAGGTGGTCATGCTGTTAAAATCATCCTGATGGTTCAGGAAGACATAAGGATCAATGCCATAGGTGCCCCATTGATAGGCGCCGCTTTCCTTCCCCTCTGCCGGCATCACATGCATGGTCCGCTTGGCGGTGATCCGGTCCAGGGTGGCGGTATAATCCTTGCCCAGCGGCTTGGTGGCCGCCAGGGTCAGGGTCCGCGATTCATCAAAGGTGAACTTGCGGTCAAGCTGCACCAGCGACGGATAGATATCGTAGTAATGCAGGTCCGGCAGGCCCAGCATCTTCTGCCGCAGCTTGAAATAGCGGTGCAGGGTCGGCAGCCCCTTATTCGCTTCCGCTACCAGGGTACGATAGACCGCTTCCGGGATGTCATTGGCGGCAAGTGAGGCGGCCACGGCCGTGGGGTAATGGCGCAGCTTGGCATCAATGGTGCCGGCCTGTACAGCGGCAGCCAGCGTATTGCCCATTGTATTTTCATACTGGCCGAACTTGGTCCAGAACAGGTCAAACACCTGCTTGCGCACGGCCCGGTCAGGATCCTGCCGCAACTGGCCATAGCCGGACTGGTTCAGCTTCTTCTTGGTGCCGTCGGGGAGGGTGATTTCCGGCCAGTCGATATCGGCATTGGCCAGCACGGAATAAGTATTGCTGGCAGACCCGAAGATGGGGCCGAAGGCAGCGATGGCGGCTTCGGTTTCCGGGGTCAATGTATGTGCCTTCAGCCGCAGAATGTCATGCAGGCGGACAGCATGCTTTTCCAGCCCCTTATCAGCCTTGATGAAGGCATTGATCTTGTCCTCGCCCAGCGACTGAACTTCTGGTGCGAACCAGGCGATGGCGGCGGATGCCTGGGCGGCCATGGATTGCGACAGGTTCAGGCGTTCCTGATAGGCGTTGTCGCGTGTGTCGGTGGAATATTGCAGATAGGCATAGACCTGCAGCTTTTCCGCCTGATGGTTCAGCGCCGACATCCGGTCCATGACGGTCCGCAGGGTGGCGGCATCCTTGCCCAGGGTGCCTTGCCATTTCTTCGCCTCGTCAAGATCGGTCAGCAGTTTCTTGCGGGCATTGTCCCAGTCAGCCGGGCTTTTAAAGATGGGGGCCAGATCCCACACCAGCTTGTCATCCACTTTGGCGGCGGCAGCCTGCGGTGCCTGCGCCTGCGCGGCTGTCAGGGGGCTGAGGGCGCCAACCAGGGCGATGGCAGTGGCGGCGAGAAGCTGTTTGGCAATATGTGTGGTCATGCTGTCCCCGTTCAGGTGGAAGGCCGGGCTTTATCCGTTGCCCGGATTTTCCCTTGTTTATAAACGAGCAGCCCTTCACCGTTTCATCGAATTTGTAACGGAGTGGTTTCAAACGCCGCCACCGGCTATGGTCGCTGCCATAAGCCATTCCGCAACAGGGATATCGCACTGTCATGATCGCGATCCGCGCCGCCGCAGCCGCCAAGCTGAACCTCTATCTGCATGTGCTGGGCCGGGCCGCCAATGGCTATCACCAGCTTGACAGTCTGGTGGCCTTCGCCAGCGCCCATGATCTGATCGAGGTTGCGCCCGGCAACGGCTTCAGCCTTTCCATCCAGGGACCGTTCGCCCTGTCGCTGTTGATGGAGGATACGGACAGTAATCTGGTGGCAAAGGCCGTGAAGGCCTTGGCGGCGGCCCTGGACCGCCCGGCCGATCTTTCGATCACGCTATTTAAGAACCTGCCTGTCGCATCGGGTATCGGCGGCGGATCGGCTGATGCCGCTGCCGCCCTGCGCGCGGTGGCGACCTTGTGGGGTTTGGAACCGGATGACCCGGTGCTTGCCCGCATCGCGCCCACCCTGGGTGCCGATGTCCCGGTCTGTCTGGCGGGCCGCACCGCTTATTTTGCTGGCACGGGTACGGAATTGACCCCGGCGCCGGACCTGCCGGAAAGCTGGGTTCTTCTGGTTAATCCAGGCGTCGCCTTGTCCACCCCCCAGGTCTTCGCCGCCCGTACCGGGGCCTATTCCGACCCTGGGCGTCTGGACAATATGCCGGCGACAGTGGCGGATCTGGCCGATGCCCTGCGGGATCGGCGCAACGATCTTTCCATGGCGGCGCAGAGCCTCGCCAAACCGGTAACAGAGGCACTGGCCGCCCTGGAGATGACACCCGGCTGTCTGTTGGCGCGCATGTCCGGCAGTGGGGCTACCTGCTTCGGGCTTTACGCTGATGCGGATGGCGCCGTGGCGGCGGGCACGATGATCTCTCGCGTCCGGCCCGGCTGGTGGGTGCAGCCCGCCGCCCTGGTCAATGATGTTGCTGCCGTGGAAACAGTGGGGGAAGGGGACGCAATAGCGGTGTGAGCGCCGCCGCAGCGTCCAGTCCGCTTCATCGCCACTCTTATTCTTCAAAGCTCAGATAAGCAGGAATTTCACCATGGCCCGTATTGATGAGACCCGCCCTTTCCTGCCGGTGAATATCGCGGTGCTGACCGTCTCCGACACCCGCGACCCCAGCACCGACAAGTCCGGCGATACGCTGGTTGAACGGTTGACCGGGGATGGCCATCGTCTGGTTGACCGGGCCATCGTGCCCGACAATGTGCATGCCATCATCGCGCGTGTGCGCGGCTGGATTGCCGACCCGGAAGTGGATGTCGTCATCTCTACCGGCGGTACGGGCCTGACCGGTCGGGATGTGACGCCGGAAGCGTTTGAAAGCCTGTTTGAGAAGACGATTGCCGGTTTTGGCGAGATGTTCCGCATGCTCTCTTACGAGAAGATCGGCACCTCGGCCTTGCAGTCCCGCGCCACGGGCGGGGTGGCGGGCGGCACCTATCTTTTCGCCCTGCCGGGCAGCCCCAGCGCCTGCCGTGATGGCTGGGATCTGATCCTGAAATGGCAGTTGGATAACCGGCACCGCCCCTGCAACCTTGTGGAACTGATGCCGCGCCTGATGGAGCGGTGATGAAAAGGGGTGGTCCCGCAGGCCGCCCCTTTCTTGACCCTCGCTTGGTTTGACGCTCAGGCGCTTGCCTTCTTCTTCCGCTTCGGGGCGGCTTCTTTCGCCGTCACGGCAGCGGCTGAAGGCTTCGCTGACAGATAGGGTGCCAGATAATGGCCGGTATGGCTGGCACTGCTGGCCGCCACATCTTCTGGCGTACCAGCGGCCACGATCTGGCCGCCGCCGGATCCGCCTTCCGGTCCCATATCGATCACCCAGTCGGCGGTCTTGATAACCTCCAGATTATGTTCGATCACCAGCACCGTATTGCCCTGGTCCACCAGCGTGTGCAGCACTTCCAGCAGCTTGCGCACATCCTCGAAATGCAGGCCGGTGGTGGGTTCATCCAGGATATAGATGGTGCGGCCGGTGGAACGACGCGCCAGCTCCTTGGCCAGCTTCACGCGCTGTGCCTCCCCGCCTGACAGGGTGGTGGCGGGCTGACCGATCTTCACATAACCAAGCCCCACCCGGTCCAGCGTTTCCAGCTTGTCGCGGATGGATGGCACCGCGCGGAAAAATTCCGCCCCTTCCTCCACCGTCATATCAAGAACATCGGCTATGCTCTTGCCTTTATAGAAAACTTCCAGCGTTTCGCGGTTATAGCGCTTGCCGTGGCAAACATCGCAGGTGACATAGACGTCGGGCAGGAAGTGCATCTCAATCTTGATGACACCATCGCCCTGGCACGCTTCGCACCGCCCGCCCTTGACGTTGAAGCTGAAGCGCCCTGGCCCATAGCCGCGCGCCTTTGCTTCCGGCAGACCGGCGAACCAGTCGCGGATGGGGGTGAAGCAGCCGGTATAGGTTGCAGGGTTGGAACGCGGCGTGCGCCCGATGGGTGACTGGTCGATATCGATCACCTTGTCGATATTCTCCAGCCCATGGATGGCGTCATGCTCCCCCGGATGCTCCCTGGCGCCCATCAGCTTCTTGGCCAGCGCCTTGTAAAGCGTTTCGATGATCAGGGTGGATTTGCCGCCACCCGACACGCCGGTGACGCAGGTAAAGGTACCCAGCGGCACCTTGGCGGTCACATCGCGCAGATTGTTGGTGCGGCAGCCCACCACTTCCAGGAACTGGCCGGGATGGCCGGGCCGGCGCACAACCGGCACTTCGATCCGGCGACGGCCGGACAGATATTGGGCAGTCAGGCTGGTCGGATGCGCCATCACCTCCGCCGGGGTGCCCTGGGCGATGACCGTGCCGCCATGGACGCCGGCACCCGGCCCCATATCCACCAGATAATCGGCCTCCCGGATGGCATCCTCGTCATGTTCCACGACCACGACCGTATTGCCGATGTCACGCAGGCGCTTCAGCGTGGTCAGCAACCGGTCATTATCGCGCTGGTGCAGGCCGATGGAGGGTTCGTCCAGCACATAAAGCACGCCGGTCAGGCCGGACCCGATCTGCGACGCCAGCCGGATACGCTGGCTCTCGCCGCCTGAGAGGGTGCCGGAGGCGCGGTCAAGCGCCAGATATTCCAGCCCCACATTGTTGAGGAAACCAAGCCGCTCGTTGATTTCCTTCAGGATGCGGGTGGCAATATCGCGTTCCTTCTGCGTCAGATGCGCGTCCAGTTCGCCAAACCATTCGCCGGCCTTGCGGATCGACATGCGGCTGATTTCCGCAATGTTCAGGCCGCGCACCTTCACGGCCAGGGCTTCCGGCTTCAGCCGCGCCCCACCGCAGGCTTCACAGGGTTGGGAAGACTGGTACTTACCCAGTTCTTCCCGCACGAAGGCGCTTTCCGTCTCTTTCCAGCGGCGTTCCAGATTATTGACCACGCCTTCGAAGGACTTCTTGGTCTCGTAAGCGCGCATGCCATCATCATAGCGCATGGTGATGGGGTTTTTGCCGGACCCGAACAGCACAGTATCCCGTACCTCCTTGGGCAGTTTCTCCCAGGGCAGGTCCACATTGCTGTTGAAATGGCGGCAGATGCTTTCCAGGGTCTGCAGGTAATATTGCGAGGTGGAATTGGCCCAGGGCGCGATGGCGCCCTGACGCAGGCTCAACCGTTCATCCGGCACCACCAGCATGGGATCGAAATAATGCTTCGACCCCAGGCCATCGCAGGCGGGGCAGGCCCCGAACGGGTTGTTGAAGCTGAACAGGCGCGGTTCCACCTCCTCAATGGTGAAGCCGCTGACCGGACAGGCGAATTTGGCTGAAAACACCGTGCGTTCACCGCTGTCGGCATCCTCGGCGAAGATCAGCCCGTCGGACAGTTCCAGCCCGGTCTCAATAGAATCGGCCAGCCGGTTGCCCAGGTCGGCCTGCACCTTCAACCGATCAACCACCACTTCGATATCATGCTTCAGCTTTTTATCCAGCGCCGGCGCATCTTCGATCTCCATCAACTCGCCGTCGATCTTCACGCGCTGGAAGCCGCGCTTGCGCAGCTCCGCCAGTTCTTTCTTGAACTCGCCTTTCTTGCCGCGCGCAATCGGGGCCAGCAGATAAAGGCGCGTGCCTTCCGGCATGGTCAGGATACGGTCCACCATCTGGCTGACCGTCTGGCTCTCAATCGGCAGACCGGTGACGGGAGAATAGGGGATGCCGATGCGTGCATAGAGCAGGCGCATATAGTCGTAAATCTCCGTCACCGTGCCGACGGTGGAGCGGGGATTGCGGCTGGTGGTCTTCTGTTCAATGGAGATTGCCGGCGACAATCCCTCGATACTGTCCACATCCGGCTTCTGCATCAGTTCCAGGAACTGGCGCGCATAGGCGGACAGGCTTTCTACATAGCGCCGTTGGCCCTCGGCATAGATCGTATCGAACGCCAGGGATGATTTGCCGGACCCGGACAAGCCGGTGATCACAACAAGGCTGTCGCGCGGCAGATCCACATCGACATTCTTCAGGTTATGCTCACGGGCACCACGGACGGAGATATATTTGTTCATGGCGGTCGGTCTGGCTCCAGGCCCGGTATCGGGGATCAATGCGGACAGGCGAGAGAAGATAAGGATGATGCAAGCCTTGCCAAGGCAGGCCGTTGCGGGGCTGCTAGGCGTTCATGGCGCCTTCCATCCGGGCCACCAGCTTCTTGGGCGCCACGGCGCGATAACTCTCCCCCATCCAATGGATCAGACGGGGTACATCCGGTTCAGACCCTTCCTGATAGATAAAGGTAACCCAGCCGGATTTACCCAGCCCATAGCCTGTGGGTGTGGCTTCTGGCAGATCCAGGGCGAAATCACGGGAGAAGGGCAGCTTCATCGAGAGCCGTAAGCCCCCTTTCTGTTGCGCCAGAAAGAGGAATATCTTGCCCCGGACCTTGAGCACCCGGTCGCCCCAGGGGAAATCTTCCACCGCTTCCGGCAGGGACAAGGCGTTGTCAAGCAAGGCTTTTTCCGCCTCGGGGAAAGCGGGACAAGGGGCGGCGCCGGTCATGGCTAAAACCTCCGCAACGGCGGTTGGTATAGAATGGGCTGCACCATGACCCGTTCCGGGCCAGATTGCAATGTTCTTGTATTGTTCGCAAAACCGAGATTTAATTAATCCAGTGGCAATGACCGGGGCTGGTCTTATAGTGTGCGGCACGAACGGCCCACCTTATGGGGGCCTGATCCTATTTTGCGAAAGAGCGACACATGGCGGGCAGCGTCAACAAGGTCATCCTGATCGGCAACCTGGGTAAGGACCCGGAGGTCCGTTCCCTGCAGAATGGCGGCAAGGTTTGCACCCTGCGCATCGCCACGTCGGAGACCTGGAAAGACCGGGCCACCGGCGAACGCCAGGAGCGTACCCAGTGGCACAGCGTCGTGATCTTCAATGAGAACCTGTCCGGCATTGCGGAGCGCTATCTGCGCAAGGGCAGCAAGGTTTATGTCGAAGGCCAGTTGGAAACCCGCAAATGGCAGGACCAGCAGGGGCAGGAGCGTTACACGACGGAAGTGGTGCTGCGCCAGTTCCGGGGTGAGTTGACCCTGCTGGATGGACGTGAAGGCGGCGGCGGGGCCGGCGGTGGCTATGGCGGCGGCGGTTATGAAGATCGCGGCGGTGATTTTGGTGGCGGTGGTAGCAGCGCTGGCGGTGGCTATGGCGGCGGTTACGAGGACCGCGGTGGCGGCGGCGGGGGCTATGGCGGCAGCAGCCGTGGTGGTTCCTCCTCCGCCCCGCGGAGTGGTGGTGGGGGTGGCAGCAGCCGGCCCAGCCCGGCCGCTGACCTGGATGACGAAATCCCGTTCTGAGCCGGCACCGTTCTACAGTGTCTGGGCGATGCCATCCGGATTTAAGCCAGAGATTGGTGCCGGATGGCTTTCCCAGTTGAATGGAAACAGCGTGAGAAATGCGCGTTTGCCGGCCATGATGGTTCGTGCGTCTTTAGCGCTTTTGAGAGCCTCTAAAAGCAACTTTTCCGTCTGCCCGGCGCTCACAGTGCACGTTATATTTGCGTGGTGAGAAGGAAGCGCTGGCGGTCCTGACTGGTGCGCCGCCGGATCTCTTCCAGTTCCCGTTTCTCGCTGGCGGTTAGCATCGCTTCAAACAGGCGGTGGAAATGTTCGCGCATGGCTGCGCGCGATGCCGCAGGGTCGCGACGCCGCAAGGCTTCCAGGATGGTCGCATGCTCGTCGGTCCGGGCCTGGGCGTCGGAGACGCACACACTCTCATAAACATCCCGCACGCGGGGTAATTCCGTCCGCATGCGCCAGAGATTCTGGACCGTATGTTCCACCACCGGGTTGCCACCCAGTTGCGCGATGGTCAGGTGAAACTGGCGGTCCAGTGCGTCGCCGGTCTCAATATCGCCATGCTTCACGGTACCCATCTTGCGGACGATCTGCTCCAGCTTGGCCAGACCTTCTTCCGTCATATTGGCAGCGGCCAAGGCTGCGGCTTCCGCCTCCAGCACCGCGCGGGCAGCGGTCAGTTCAAAGGCAGAGACGTCGGGTAACTGCGTGCCCGCTTCGCCTTTCGGCTTTTGCACATAGGCGCCTGAACCGATCTTGACCGTGATATAGCCCAGCGCTTCCAGGGCGATTTCCGCCTCCCGGATGGTGACGCGGCTGACATTGAACCGCTCGCTCAATTCCCGCTCACCGGGCAGGCGACTGCCCACGGGAAATTCCCCGCTTTCAATCAGGTCCATGATGGCCTTGGTGACGGTCTGGTATAGACGCTGCTTCACTTTGGTTTGGTCCTGATCCCTGCCATTGGTCTGGAATGTCATTACCATAGGTACGGGATGGGGGCAAAGCTACTCCTGGTTCGCCCCCATCGTTTTAGTCATGCTTTAGAAACGGTAACGCGCGCCCAGATAGTAACGCGGGCCATAAAGATGCACCTCGCGCACGCTGCCGCGGATGGGCATGTCCTCCACCCGTTCGGCATTGTTGATGTTGGACCCTTCAAAGGACAGGCTCAGATTTTCATCGACCCGCCATGTGGCGCGGAAGTCGATGACACCGGCCGAGCGGACTACCCGGTTCTGGGCCGCCGACCCGACAAATTGCTGGAAATAGGGTGAACGGTATTTATAGATACCCTGCAATTCCACCGGTCCTATTTCATAATAGACCGAGCCGGAAAGCACATGTTTGGACAGGCCGAAGATGTTGACCGGATCAATGATGCCAGGAATGGTCTGGCCGGTGACAGGATCATATTGATCGCCTAGGCGCAGGTCTTCATTCTCGTAATTGCTGTCAGCATAGTTGTAACTAGCCTTCACGCCCAGTCCGTCGAACGGATGGGGCAGGTCGGAGAAGCGATAGCTCCCGGAGAGTTCCAGACCATAGATGCGGCTCTTGCTGTCGCTGGTCTCGGTCAAGATGACGGGCACTGTGATATCACGCCCACCGACATTGAACTGTTCATTCACAACGCGGTTGGTGAAACCGCCCTGGAACTTCTTATAGTAGATCGCGGCGCTGAACAGGCTGTCGCGGTTCAGATAATATTCGAAGGAGAGATCGGCGTTCCAGGAGAGCAGCGGCCTGATCTCCGGATTGCCTGCCGCCGTGATGGAGCGGATCGCCTGTTCCACAGTAGTGAAGCTGGTGCCGCTTTCCAGGTTGATGGTGCGTCCGGCCCCCAGATCTTCCGGATCGGGGCGCGACATCGCCCGGAACAGGCCGAGGCGGATGCGGAAATCATCCGCCATATCAAAGGCAGCGTTGAAGCTGGGCAACCAGGCGTCATTCTTGCCTTTATAGGTCAGGCGTTCAAACTCTCCATTGGATACCAGCCGGATGGTGTTATCCGGATTGGTGACCACATCGAACCCACCGCGCAGACCAATGGATGTTACCGCCGTGTGGACATAGCGCAGGCCAAAATTGCCGCTGACCGGCACATCCCCCAGATCCAGCGCATATTCCGCCATGCCATAGCCGGCTGTGGCCTTTTCCACCATGTCGCGGTTGCCGATGGCGCGCATGTCGTCGTTGCGACCGGGATCGGCGGTGCCGATCAGGGAGTTCATCAGGCAACTGGCATCGAACGCCGCCCAGGATGAAATGGGCGTGCCCTTGGCATCCTTCATGAAATCCTTCTGCGGGAAGGCGATCTGGCAGGCCCGGTTGGCGGCGGCGTTCGCGGCTGTGCTGGTGATATTATATTCCCGGCGATCCTGGGGAATGTCGCGGAACAGATGTTCGCTGTAACGGCCGCCAACCTTTACGGCCGTGATCGGCCCGTCTTCCAGCGTATAAACCGCGTCCAGCTTGCCGGCATCGATCTGGTCCCAGCGGATCTGTTCGGTGCGGCGCACGCGGGCGGCGGCGCTGAAATTGGCGTGCCGGTTCACGTCATACCCACCGCCGACGCCGATGGTGGGGAGCCAGCCAGAAGAGGCATCATAGGTATAAGGCACGCGCTGGCCGCCGATAACGCCGGCAATAGGGGCGCCATTGATGTCGGTAGCGCTGGAGCGCATACGTACTTCCCGGTCCACGCGGGAACGGTAGGTGTCGGACCAGCCATAATCGGCCGAAACGGTCAGGGCGTCGGACAGGTTGACCGCGACATTGATACCTCCCCCCTCATATTTCTCGATCTGGGAACGCTCCATCGGCGTAGATTCCAGCGTGCTGTTGCCGGAATAGGCGAGAAGGGCGCCATTCTCATCGACAATGCGGTTGGTCATACCCCGCAATGCTTCTGAGAAATTCAGTTGCTGGCGATTTTCCCAGAACTTGTAGACTGAGTTCTGATAGTCGAGATTGATATCCAGCCAGTCGCGCGGGCGCCATTGGATGGAGCCCATATAGGCTTCACGATCATCATTCTCTGTGATCTGGGAGAAGGTGCGGCTGCCGGGCGCCAGATAGAAAGGTGTTCCCGCCGGCGTCGCACCAGAGGCGTAGCTGGCGGGTGTTACTTCCGGGCAATTGGCGGTGGCAGCACTGGTCACATTGGCGTTGCAGGCAACCCAGGTGGAACTGGACGTATAAAGTTCCTCCGGATTGTTGCTTTTTCCTTTCTGCACACCGAATGCGATGCCCAACTCGCCAGCATTGCCGAAATCATACTGGTCGACATAGGTGCCTGTACCGCGCCAGCCCAGGCCATTCTTGTCGTTCAGCCGCTTGTCATAGGATTGGTAGATGCCGCGCCCTTCCACCTGGATGCGCTGCTTGCCGAAATCCAGCGGCTTCATGGTCTGCATGTCGATAATGCCCGACACGCCACCTTCCACGAAATTGGCCTGCTGCGATTTGTAGATGGCAATGCCGTTGATCAGTTCCGAGGGGAACATGGAGAAATTCACCGACCGGTCGCCGGAGCCATTGCTGGCTTCGCGCCCATTGAAGGTGGTGGCGCCCAGAAAGGGTCCAAGCCCGCGCACGGCGATTTCTGACGCCCCGCCTTTTTCCCGGTGGGTGGCGGCGCCGGTGATATTCTCAATGGCTTCGCCCACCGACAGGGCCGGGATATCGCCAATATCGTCCGACGACAGCACGTCGGACACGACAGAAGCTGCGCGCTTCTGTTCGATGGAACTCTGGATCGCCGCGCGGACACCGGTCACCACAATCTCTTCCAGCGTGTCATCCTCGGCCGCCGGCGCAGGTTGTGCCTGTCCATAGGCGGTGGCGGTCATGGCTGCGAGCGCTACGCCACAGAATAGACCCAGGCGCACCATGCCGGCGCGATTCATCATTCGCTTCCCCACGCGTTCCTCCCTTGCTTCTCTGTCTTGGTCACAGGTTCTTGTTAAGCAAATCCCTAAATCCGCCTGACCACCATGTCAACCAGATTTCCATGCCAATTGGTCTGGCAAAATATGAACCAATTATTCAATCCAATGGTCTCGCCTCGGTAAAGCGGTATGCAGAGCAGGGTGGGGGTCGGGAGAACGCCGTTTGGAGCTGATCCGCTCGATAGGGCCAAGTGCTCCTAGATCATTGGGTTGGTAATTTGGTATATAAAACAGGTTGACATATTTTTCTAAATTGGTCTGAATGCGCGTCGATCCGCTGCGAGGTGATGATGTCCAGCGCCCTCTTGTCCCTTTGCCGCCTGTCTATTGCCTTGCCGTTGCTGGCGGTGCTGCCCGCCTGTACGTCGCAGATGGCGGACCCGATGGCGCTATCGGCCATGAAGCATGGCCGGGTCCTGCTGGTTCATGACCAGGCGCAGTTCCAAGCGCTGATGACCAGCGTCAGGCCGGGTGACCGGCTGGTATTGGCGGACGGAGTATGGCGGGATTTCCGCGTCGATTTCTTCGCTGAGGGGCAGGAGGGCGCACCCATCACCCTGGCGGCGCAGACACCGGGCAAGGTGATCCTGTCGGGCCGGTCCAGCTTGCGGCTGGCGGGTTCGCATCTGGTGGTGACGGGGCTGGTTTTCCGTGACGGCTATACGCCCACCGGGGAGGTGATCGCGTTCCGAGGGGAGAAGGGGGCCGTGGCCACCCAGTCCCGTGTCACAGAGACGGTGATTGATGGCTATAACCGCCCGTCCCGGCAGGAGAGCGACCATTGGGTGGCGCTCTATGGCAGCGACAACCGTTTTGACCATAACCATCTTGTCGGCAAGACCAATCAGGGGGCGACACTGGTGGTGGTGCGGGAACCACGCTACGGCCTGGATAACCGGCACCGCATTGATCACAATTATTTCGGCACCCGTCCCAGCCTGGGGTCAAATGGCGGTGAAACCATCCGTGTGGGCACTAGCCACCAGTCACGCAGCAATAGCGGTACGGTCGTTGAGTATAATTATTTCGAGCGCTGCGACGGGGAAGTGGAGATCATCTCCAACAAATCCGGCGGCAATATCTATCGCGGTAATGTCTTTGTGGAATCTGCTGGCGCCCTGACCCTGCGTCACGGCAACGGCAATCTCGTTGAAGACAATGTCTTCCTGGGAAATGGCAAGCCCCATACCGGCGGCATCCGTGTCATTAATCGCGACCAGACCATCCGCAATAATTATATGGAAGGCTTGGCGGGGAGAAGTTTTGCCAGCGCCATCGCGGTCTTGAACGGCGTGCCCGGCGGGCCCATCAACCGGTATGATCCGGTGGTGAATGCCAGCATCACCCGTAACAGTATTGTCAACGCCGCTTCCATCGAACTGGCGGCGGGGGCCGATCAGGAACGTTCCGCCCCGCCGACCAATAGCCGCTTCACACAGAACCTGATCGTGGGCGCGGAAGGGGCTGAGATTTTCCGTGTCCTGGATGATGTGGCCGGCATCGCCTTCGAGGGCAATGTTCAGACGCCGGTGCAAAAGCCCGCCTTGGCGGTTCCCGGCATTACCCGCCATCCTGTGGAATTGGCCCGCGCGCCCAATGGGCTGCTCTATCCGGTTGACCCGGCTTTGTCCGGCATCGGTGTGCGGCGGGATTTGCAGCCGGTGGCGAAGGAAGATGTCGGTGTCTCCTGGTATGCCAAGGATGCGGCGCCAATCGGCTTCGGCAGTGGCCGCACGCTGGAAGTTCCGCCCGGTGACGGCACCCTGTCCGCTGCCATCGCGAAGGCCGATGCCGGTGATGTGCTGTTGCTGCGCCAGGGGCTGTACCGGGTGGATGAGGTGCTGGCCGTCTCAAAGCCGCTCTGGCTACGGGGGGACGGTGAAATCCGCTTCACCCGTCCCAGCCTGTTCCGGGTGGAGGAGGGGGGGAGCCTGCGCCTGACCGGCGTCACCATCAATGGGGCCGATGCGCCGGATGCGACTGGTAATGCCGTGATCCGCACCGCCGACGGTATGGGGCGAAATTATGAAGTGCGGCTGGAGAACAGTGTGTTCACCGGCCTGGATGTCAATAAGGCGTTCCACGTGCTGGCGGCGGGCAAGGGCACGCTGGCTGGCTTCATCCAGGTGGATGGATCAACCTTCACCAACATCACCGGGACTGTGCTGAAGCTGGATGCCGAAACCGATGATCTGGGGCTGTATAACGCCGAAAGCGTCGAAATCACCCGATCCTCTTTTTCCGATGTGACTGGCGGTGTCCTGTCGCTCTATCGCGGTGGCAAGGATGAAAGCACGTTCGGCCCCCGGCTGGATTTCACGGGCAACCGCGTGACCAGGGCGGGCACGGGCCAACAGGCCCCCTCCTTACGCCTTCATGGTGTCCAGGCTATCCGCATCACCGGCAACCGTTTCACCGATAGCGGCATGGTCAGCGTCGTCCGCACGGTGGGGGAGCCGGTCATTACCATCCAAGACAACGAATTCACGGGCACACCCAAACCATAAGCCCGGACAGTTCCAGGGAGGAGCAACATGTATCACCGCCATTCGTTCGCCATGGCCGCGTTTGCGGTGCTGGCCGTGGCACCGGCAACGCAGGCAGCCCCCGCCGATCTCGCCCCCGTGCTGGTGGACGAGGCCGGGCGACAGGCCATGCGCGATGCCAGGCAGAACCCCCTATTCGCCGCCGAGCTGGCGCGCGCCATGGCCACTGTGGAGGCAGTACGCCAAGCCGGCATCCAGGTGCCGGTGCCCAAGGACCCCGGCGGCGGCTACACCCATGAACAGCATAAACGGAACTTCCGCGCGCTGTACGAGGCAGGCGCGCTCTATGCCATTACGGGCGATAAAGCCTATGTGGATTTCAGCCGCGATATGCTGCTGGCCTATGCCGAAATTTATCCTGGCCTGGGGTCGCATCCGGCGGGGCGGGGGGAAATCCCTGGCCGGCTGTTCTGGCAGACCCTGAATGACAGCAACTGGCTGTTCTACGCCGTCCAGGGCTATGACGCGGTACGTCAGGCCATGGCCGAAAAAGACCGTAAGACTATTGAGGATAAGGTGTTCCGGCCCATGGCCCGGTTCCTGTCCGAAGGGTCGCCGCGGAACTTTAACCTGATCCATAATCACGCCACCTGGGCCGTCGCAGCCGTGGGCATGACGGGCTATGTGCTGCGCGATACTGACCTTGTGGAAAAGGCGCTGCTGGGCCTGGACAAGTCGGGTTCGGCTGGTTTCCTGAAACAGGTGGACCAGCTTTTTTCCCCCGATGGCTATTATGAGGAAGGGCCCTATTATCAGCGTTACGCGCTGCTGCCCTTTATCGGCTTTGCCCGCGCCATTGAACAGAATGAACCGCAGCGTGGCATCTTTGCCCGCCGCGATGGCGTGCTGCTGAAAGCGGTACGCACTAGCGTGAACCTGACATATGGCGGCCTGTTCTTTCCGCTGAATGACGCGATGAAGGATAAGGGGCTGGCGACAGAGGAACTGTATCAGGCCGTCGCCATCGCTTATGCCCGGAGCGGCGATACAGGTTTCCTGTCCGTGGCGCAGATGCAAGGCAAGGCCGTGTTGACGCCTGACGGGGCCGCCCTGTCGGCGGCGGTGGCGGCGGGCAAGGCCACGCCATTCAATTTCACTTCGCAGAATTTGGGCGATGGGCCGGATGGCACCCATGGCAGCTTGGCCATCCTGCGTGCCGGCACCGGGCCGAAACAGCAGGTGCTGGTGGCCAAGAACACGGCGCAGGGTATGGGCCATGGCCATTTCGACAAGCTGTCCTGGATTTTCTACGATAATGGCGGCGAGGTGGTGTCCGACTATGGCGCTGCCCGTTTCCTGAATATCGAAACCAAGGCCGGCGGCATCTATCTGCCGGAGAATAAAAGCTGGGCCAAACAGACGGTGGCCCACAATACCTTGGTGGTGAACGAAACCAGCCACTTTAACGCGGATTTGCGGCGTGCCCAGCCGGTGGCGCCCACGCCCCTGTTCTTCCATGCCGATGATCAGATGCGCATCGTCTCGGCCCGGATGGAGGGGGCTTATGACGGGGTGGGCTTCACCCGCACCCTGGCCCTGCTGGGCCATGCGGATCTGGATCAGCCTGTCGTCATCGACCTGATGAAGGTACGGTCGGATAAGCCCGCCCGGCTGGACCTGCCCCTGCATTACCAGGGCCATATCATGGATGTCGGCTTCCCGCTTGCCTCCAATAATGAGGTCCGGCCGGTATTGGGCAAGGCGTCGGGCTACCAGCATATCTGGGTGGATGCGACGGGCACGCCGGATGCCGGCAATGCCACACTGACCTGGCTGTTGGGCAACCGGTTCTATACCTACCGCTTCCTGCCGCAGGCGGGCGCCACCGCGATCCTGGCGGAAAGCGGGGCCAACGATCCCCAGTTCAACCTGCGCCGGGAACCAATGCTGATCCAGCGGCTGGATGGCGCCCGCCAAGCCAGCTTCGTCGGCGTGCTGGAACCGCATGGCGAATATAATGGCGCGGCCGAATATACGCTGCGCGGGCGCAGCCGCGTTGCCGGCCTGTCGCATGTGGCGGGGCCGACGGGTGACGTCATCACCCTCACGCTTCATACCGGTGCCCGCCTGCGTCTGGCCGTGTCTGACAATCCAGCCGCCGATGCCCGGCACGCGGTGACTGTGGAAGGCACGCCCGTCCGCTGGCAAGGCCCCTTTGCCCGGTTCGATGTGAAGCCATGAGCGGGAACCAGAAACCGGGGAGGATAAGGCCGTGAAGCTGCCCAATCTCAGATGGCTGATCATCGCGCTGATCGGCGTGGCGACGGTCGTCAATTATATCGACCGTAATGCGCTGGCCGTGATGTGGCCGGAAATCGCACCGCAGATCGGGGCGACTAAGGAAGATTACGCCCTGCTGGTCACCATTTTCATGCTGTTCTACGCGCTGGGCCAGTCGCTGTTCGGGCGGCTGTTCGACCGGATCGGCACACGGATCGGCTTTGCACTCTCCATTGCCGTGTGGTCGGTGGCAATTGCGCTGCATGCGCTAGCCAGTTCGATCATGGCGTTCAGTCTGGTCCGCGCGCTGCTGGGCGTGTCGGAGGCCGGGGCCTGGCCCGGTGCAGCGAAGGCGAATGCCGAATGGTTTCCCGTTAAGGAACGGGCCTTCGCACAGGGCCTGTTCAATGCCGGCGCGTCGCTGGGTTCCATCATTTCGGCACCGCTGATTGCCATCCTTTATCTGGCAATCGGCTGGAAGGCGACCTTCCTGCTGGTCGGCCTCTTGGGATTTGCCTGGCTGGTCCCTTGGTTGCTGGTCTATCGCGCCGGGCCGGAAGGGCATCCCTGGATTACCGAAGCGGAGCGGGCACATATCCTGTCCGGCCGGCAATCGGCGGGGGCAGCGGCTGACAGCGACTATGCCCCGACCTGGGGGCAGATCCTGCGTCACCGGGAAAGCTGGGCAGTCATCCTCTGCCGTTTCTTCATCGATCCGGTCTGGTGGTTGTTCGTTTCCTGGCTGCCGATCTATCTGGCAGAAACCTTTGGTTTCGATATCAAGCAGATCGGCCTGTTCGCCTGGGTTCCCTATGTCGGCGCTATGTTGGGCAGCCTGTTCGGCGGCTGGCTGGCCGGACGCCTTCTGCACCGGGGCTGGCAGGTTGGAAAGGTGCGCCGCACGGTTATCACCCTGGGTGGGGTGATCATGCTGCCGTCTTTGTTGCTGACGGCCAGTGCGGCTACGCCCCTGGCGGCGGTTCTGCTGATCGCGGTGATTCTGTTCGGGTTCCAGACCGCTATCGGCAATATCCAGACCCTGCCCAGTGACCTGTTCTCAGGCCGGTCGGTCGGCACGCTGGCCGGCATTTCCGGCACGGCGGCGGTGGCCGGGGTGCTGATCACCACTTGGCTGGTGCCGGCAATGACCGCCCAATCCTATGCGCCGATCTTCGCGCTGGGCGCGTCGCTGGTGCCAATTTCCGTTCTTTCCGTCTGGCTGCTGGGCGGGCGTCTGACGCCCGTACGTCCGGACGGGTCCCCCCCATCGACGTAAATATCAAGGAGCAGGAGCATGAAGCTCAAGGACAAGGTTGCCATCGTCACCGGTGGCGGCCGTGATATCGGCCGCGCCGTATCGCAGCGGCTGGCCGCCGAAGGGGCCGCCATTATGGTCAATTATTACAATGACGCTGACAGCGCGGCGGAGACCGTCAGCGCCATCCAGGCCGCCGGTGGCCGGGCCATCGCGCATCGTGCCGACATGACCAGGCCGGAGGAGGTCGACGGGCTGGTGGCGGCAACCAAAGCCGCCTTTGGTGACAGGGTGGACCTGCTGGTCAATGTCACAGGGGGCCTTGTCGCCCGCAAGCTGCTGGCTGACATGGATGCCGATTTTTTCAGCCATGTCATGGACTTGAACGTCAAATCGGCTTTCCTGGCGACAAAGGCCGTGGTGCCGCTGATGCAGCAGGGCGGCGCTATCGTCAATTTCTCCTCCCAGGCCGGTCGTGATGGTGGGGGGTTCGGCGCGTCCGCCTATGCCACGGCCAAGGGGGCGGTGATGACCTTCACCCGCGCCATGGCAAAGGAGTTGGGGCCGTCAGGCATCCGCGTCAATGCTGTCTGCCCCGGCATGATCAGCACCAGCTTCCACGACCTTTTCACCAAGGCGGAGGTGCGCAAGAATGTTGCCGGCTCCACCCCGCTCCGCCGCGAGGGGGAAGCGACGGAGGTAGCGGATCTGGTCGCCTGGCTGGTCTCGGCAGAGGCGGGCTTTGTCACCGGTGCTTGTATCGACATTAATGGCGGCACCTTCTTCTCTTAAAGGTGCGGTTCTGTGATGGGACGGCCATAAGGACCGTCCCATCCACCTGCCTAGCTTACTTATTCGTCTTTTTACCGCCGTTCGGCAAAGGGGCCGATCATCGCGCCGATAAAGCCGCCGGCGCGTTTGGTGGAAAGGATGGTGCCGTCGACATTCGTCAGCACCGGGCGCCACACGCCATCCGCCTCTGCGACATGGAAATCATATAACTCCCCCTTTGCCGTGATGCGCAGCCGCAACGGCCCGTCTGCTGTCACTGGCAGCATGGCAATCAGGCGACCGTCTGTCGGCTCCTGCTTGCCGCTCCGGACCGCAAGGCGGACAACGCGACCGCTATCGCCTTTTTCCACGGTGAGGCGATACCAGTAATCATTGCTCTGCACGGCGGCCAGACCGGCCCGCTCACCGGCCAGTTGCGGGGTAAAGTCCAGTTCCGTGGTGATGCTGGCATTCATATGCTGCTGTCGCCGTGCCCAGAAGGCGGGATTGGCCGGGTCGGACAGGCCGACCGGCGTTGGCCTAAGGGTCAGCATCCCTTTATGGCTGGTCAGGTCGTACCAATCGCCTTTGGGATTGCGCGGGGTCATCCAGTAAAGCGGCATCTGCGGCTGATCGAAATCATCCCGAATGGTGAAGGGACCGCTGGTTGGGATGGCGGGTGCGGGCTGTGTTGGCAGGGAAGGGCGCGGATGCACCAGGGCAATCGCCTCCCCCGGTTCCGTCATGCGCGGCCAGCCGTCCACCCAGCGGACCGGCAGGAGGAACGTATCCCGCCCGGTATTATAAAAATCATCGCGATAGGGCCGCACGGCCAGGAAAGTGGCCCACCAGTCGCCATCCTGCGTCTGTACCAGATCGGCATGGCCGGCAGAGGTGATGGGGTGCGCCCGATCGGCTGGCAGGTCGCGCTGGGTCAGGAACGGGTTGTTGGGGCCGGGGCTGTAGGGCCCCATAGGGGATGTGGCACGGAAGGCGACCTGGGAATGGTTGATCGCCGTGCCACCTTCCGCCGCTGTCAGGTAATAATAGCCGTCTTTGCGGAATATATGCGGGCCTTCAATCCAGACCGGCTTCTGCGTGATATCGACACCGCCATTGACCAGTAGTTTCCGGGGGCCGAATGTCTTGATGTTCTTGACATCGAATTCCTGAATCCACAGCGCGCGATGCCCGCTATAGAGCGGTTCCCCCTCTGGTGGGCCATTATTGATGATATAGGCGCGGCCATCGGCGTCGAAGAACAATGAGGGGTCAATGCCGCCTTCCAGATCGGGCAGCCAGACCGGATCGCTCCACGGGCCGGCGGGGTCCTTGGCGGTGATGATGAAATTGCCGCCGCAATCGACACAGGTATTGATGATGTAAAACAGGCCATCATGATATTCGATGGCCGGGGCGAAAACGCCGCGCGACAGCCCAAGATCCTTGAAATCCAGCATGCCGGGCCGATCGATGGCATTACCGATCTGTGTCCAGTTCACCAGATCGCGGCTGTGGAAAACCGGCAGGCCGGGAAACCAGGTGAAGGTGGAGGTGACGAGGTAATAATCCTCCCCCACCCGTGTGACCGAGGGGTCGGGATAATAACCCGCCAGGATCGGGTTGCGGTAATCACCCGGACCGGGTGTCGCCACCGCATCCGATGGGTCGGCCCCCTGATATTCCACCCAGGCAAAGCGCGCTTCGCTGACGCGGGTTTGGGTGCTGGCTGGGGCGCTGGCCAGCAAGGCCAGGGCCAATGAAGCAGATAATGTCCACCATGCCGGTTTCATGTTTCCTCCCTTTATCCATGCTGTCCCTTGTCTGCCGTGCCGATGGAAAAGCAGGATGGGACAGGCTTTGCGCATTGCTATCCACGCATCATGTATACTACCATACCAGTCGTGAGCCCGTTTTGCCCCGATAAATGATAACGCTACCAAATTTTGCGTGACGGGCCTTGGCAGTGTGCGACCGGTGATGAACATCGGCGTTGAAAGATGAGGAAACAGCCTTGATCCAGGATAGAAGCGACGTTCACGTCTTCACCACCGACAGCCGTGCCGTGCCGGCCCGTCCGCGTCCCGTCTGGGGCAGCAAAGCCATGGCTGCCGCGCTGATGGCCTTGCTGGTCGGGGTTCCCGCTGCGCGTGCCTGTACCACGCCGGTCAGCGTTTGTGAGACGGCGGTGCCGGGCAGCCTGTCGCTGATTGCGGCCGGGCGGCCGCTGCCGGTTTTTGTGGATGGGGCTGTTGATCCGGCGGTGAAGCATGCCGCCGCCAGCCTGCGGGCCGATCTGGGTCGGGTCAGCGGCCAGGACGCGGCCGGCCTTTCGGCACTTTCCGATGCGCAGGGGCCGGTGGTGATCATTGGCGTGCTGGGCGCCAGCCCCACGATTGATGCGCTGGTAGCGGCGGGTAAGCTCTCCCTGCCCGATCTGGCGGGGGAGTGGGAAGGTTTCCGCCAGGTGGTGGTGGAACAGCCAGCGCCGAATATTCCGCGCGCACTGGTGATTATCGGGGCCGACCGGCGGGGCGCGGTCTATGGCACCTATGATTTGTCGGAACGGATCGGCGTTTCCCCCTGGGTCTGGTGGGCCGATGTGCCGGTGGTGCAAAAGCGCGATCTGCATATTGTTGCCGGGACCAGGGCTGACCGCCCCCGCGTCAAATATCGCGGCTTTTTCATCAATGACGAGGACCCCGCTTTCAGCGGATGGGCCAAGGCCAAGTTTGGCGGCATCAATGCCGATCTTTATGGTCACGTGTTTGAATTGCTGCTGCGGCTGAAGGGTAACTATCTGTGGCCGGCCATGTGGGCGCCCAAGGCATTCAATGATGATGATCCGCGCAACATGGTGCTGGCTGATGAGATGGGCGTCGTCATGGGGACGTCGCACCATGAGCCGCTGACCCGCGCGCAGCATGAATGGCATCGCAACAAGGATCAGGGCATTACCGGTGGCCGCTGGGATTACACGGCCAATGCGGAAAATCTGCGCGCCTTCTGGCGGGGCGGCATTGAACGCATGATGTCCAAGGGCGATGGCAAAGGCTATGAAAGCCTGCTGACGCTCGGTATGCGCGGCGATGGCGACGAGCCGATGGCCGAAGGCACGGCAACCCAGCTTCTGGAAAAGATCGTCGCCGACCAGCGCCAGATCATCGCCGATGTGACCGGCAAGCCGGCGGACCAGACCCCGCAGCTCTGGGCGCTCTATAAGGAAGTGCAGGATTATTACGATCACGGCATGCGCGTGCCGGCGGATGTGACGTTGCTGTTCGCCGATGATAATTGGGGCCAGATCCGCCGCTTGCCTGTGGCCGGGCGCGACCCGCTGGACCGTCCCGGCGGCTATGGCGTCTATTATCATTTCGACTATGTGGGCGCGCCGCGGAATTATAAATGGCTCAATACGGTCCAGATTTCCAAGGTCTGGCAGCAGATGAACCTCGCTTATGAAAGCGGGGCCCGCAACCTGTGGATCGTCAATATCGGCGATATCAAACCCATTGAGTATCCGCTGGATTTCTTCCTGGATATGGCCTGGAACCCGGAGGCGATGTCGCCGGCATCCCTTGCCGCATATCCGCGTGAATGGGCCAGCCGGACATTCGGTGCCGCGTTGGGGCCGGAGATTGCGGAAATCATTGCCACCTACGGCACCTATGCCGCGCGCCGCAAGCCGGAACTGATCGACCAGGATAGTTTCCCCATAGGGGAGGGGATGGGGCCGGTCCTGGATGGCGGCCCGTTCGGCCAGATGGTGGATGATTGGCGCGTGCTGGTCACCAAGGTGGAAAGCGTCAAGGCGCGGCTGCGGCCGGACCAACTGGATGCCTATTTCCAGCTCGTCGAACATCCGGTTCTGGCCCTGTCCAACCTGTATGAAATGTATTACGCGGCGGCCTGGAACCGCCGGCTGATGATGCGCAACGATCCACGCGCCGATTATTTTGCCGTCAAGGTGGAGCAAACCTTCCAGCGTGATGCCGACCTGACCGCCCAGTATCACGCCCTGAAGGGCGGCAAGTGGGATGGGATGATGAACCAGATCCATATGAGCTATGTGATCTGGCAGACGCCGACCCGCCAATCCATGCCCAGTGTCAGCCGCGTTTCCGCCGACACACCGCCGGATCGGCTGGCGGCGCAGATCAAATTCACCCAGACCCGGCAGGTTGATCCCAAGCTGGTGGAATTGCCGGCGTCTGCTTTTGCCCGGGCCCGTGCCGGCAAGGGCCTGTCCTGGCAGATATTGCCCCATCTGGGGCAGGGGAATGCCGTGGTGGCACTGCCACAGGGCCGTCCGGCAACAACGCCCGAGGATGGCGTGCGGCTGGAATATGATGTGACGCTGGCAGCGACAGCACCGGTCCATGTCACGCTGCGGCTTTCCCCGACGCTGGACACGACGGGAGGGGATGGCATCCGCATCGGGGTTTCCATTGATGATGGGCCTGTCCAGATCGTCACCTCGGACCTGATCCCGACACCGGGAGGGGTGACGAAGCCGCAACAGGCAGCCTGGATGGAGGCGGTGAAGAACAATTCCCACACTGTAGAAGCCCGCTTCCCGGACATGAAGGCTGGCCGGCATGTCGTGAAGGTCTGGCGCCTGGATGATAATGCGGTGCTGGAACGGCTGACCATCAGTCAGCATTGACCGAGCCCGTAAGGAGACACCCGAATGGGTTCGCGCACAATCAAGGCGCTGCGCTGGTGGATGATCGGGCTGATCATGCTGGGCGCGATCATCAATTACCTGACGCGTGCCACCCTGGGGGTGGCGGCCCCCACTGTGCTGGTCGATCTGGGTATCACGGAACAGGAATATGGCTGGATCACCGGCGCCTTTCAGTTGGGCGTGATGATGCAGCCGCTTGCCGGCTATCTGCTGGATGTCATCGGGCTGAAGGTCGGCTTCGCCATTTTCGCCACGGCCTGGTCGCTGCTGACCATGGCACATGGTCTGGCGACCAACTGGCCGATGCTGATGGGCCTGCGCGGCCTGTTGGGGCTGGCGGAAGGATCGGCCAACCCGGCCGGCATGAAGGCGGTGTCGGAATGGTTCCCCGCCAAGGAACGGGGCCATGCCGGTGGCGTCTACAATATCGGTGCTTCTGTCGGTTCCATGCTGGCGCCACCATTGGTGGCCTGGGCGATCCTGTTCTGGAACTGGCAGATGGCCTTTGTGCTGACGGGCGCCCTGGGTCTGGTCTGGGTGGCAGCTTGGTTGAAATTCTATCATCCACCGGCCAAACACCCATCCTTGTCGGCGGAGGAGGGGGCTTATATCGCCGCCGGGCAGGAGGCGCATCTGGCAGGCGACGGGGCCAAGCCCGCGATCCGTGATCTTGTGAAGCAGCGCAATTTCTGGGGGATCGCCCTGCCGCGTTTCCTGGCCGATCCCACCTGGGGCACCCTGGCCTTCTGGGTGCCGCTCTATCTGATGAATGTGCGCGGCTTTGACCTGACGGCCATTGCCATGTTCGCCTGGTTACCCTTCGTGGCGGCTGATCTGGGCTGCATGTTCGGCCCCACGGTCGCCTCCTTCCTGCACCGGCGCGGCTTCAGCCTGCTGAATGCAAGGCGCGGTGCCTTTACGGTGGGGGCGCTGATGATGGTGGGCATGGCCTTTGTTGGCCGGGTGGATAGCCCCTATCTGGCCATCGCGCTGCTGTGCCTGGGCGGCTTCGCCCACCAGACCCTGTCGGTTACCGTCATCACCATGGCGTCCGACCTGTTTAAACGGAATGAGGTGGCGACCGTTGCCGGCATGGCTGGCACCATGGGCAATCTGGGCGTGCTGATCTTCTCGCTGCTGATTGGTGGGCTGGTGGCCAGCGTGGGCTATGATCCTTTCTTTCTGGCGCTGGGGGTGCTGGATCTTGTGGGCGCCGCCCTGCTCTGGACCCTGGTGCGTGAACCGTCCGGCCCCACCGCTCCCGCCCATCATCCCGCTGTCACGGTGCAGACGCCATGATCCGCAATCCCATCCTGCCCGGTTTCAACCCGGACCCGTCCATCGTGCGCGTGGGGGCAGATTATTATATCGCCACCTCCACCTTTGAATGGTTTCCCGGCGTCCAGATCCACCATTCGCGCGATCTGGTGCATTGGCGACTGCTGACGCGGCCGCTGAGACGGGAAAGCCAGTTGAACATGCTGGGGGCGCCCGATTCCTGCGGCGTCTGGGCGCCGTGCTTGACCCATGCCGACGGGCTGTTCCATCTGATCTATACCGATGTGAAACGCTATGGCCGCACCAGTGTCGGCGGCGCGTCGGGCGCCTCGCTGCGCGACTTCCATAATTATCTGGTGACCTGTGACCGGATCGACGGCGAATGGTCCGATCCGGTCTTCCTCAACAGCAGCGGGTTCGACCCCTCCCTGTTCCATGATGAGGATGGGCGGAAATATCTGCTCAACATGCTGTGGGACCATCGCCCCGGCCATAACCGCTTTGCCGGTATTGTCCTGCAGGAATATTCCCCACAAGCCCGCGCTTTGGTGGGGGAGCGGCGGGTGATCTTCCCCGGCACGGCCCTGGGCCTGACAGAAGCCCCCCATCTCTATAAGCGCGACGGCTGGTACTATCTGCTGACGGCGGAAGGCGGTACGGGCTGGAACCATGCGGTGACCATGGCCCGGTCCCGGTCGATTGACGGCCCTTACGAACTGCATCCTGACACCCATATCCTCACATCCTTCAACCGGCCCGATGCGCCGCTGCAACGCGCCGGCCATGCCGATCTGGTGGAAACGGCAGAGGGGGAAACCTATGCCGTCTATCTGTGTGGCCGCCCCTTGCCCAACCGGGGCCGCTGTGTGCTGGGGCGGGAAACGGCAATCCAGCGCATGGTCTGGGGTGATGATGGCTGGCTGCGGACCATGGACGGGCAGGGCCTGCCAAGCCTGACCACGCCCTCGCCTGGCCTGCCGGCACATCCTTTCCCGACGGCTCCCGCCCGGTCGGACTTTGATGATCCAAGCCTGCCGCTGGATTTCCAATGGCTGCGCTCTCCCCATCCGGAAGAGCTGTTCAGCCTGTTCGCCCGGCCAGGCTGGTTGCGGCTTTATGGGCGGGAGACGATCGGCAGCCAGTTCCGTCAGGCGCTGGTCGCAAGGCGGCAACAGGCTTTCTGTGTGTCCGTAGCGACCTTTATGGATTTCCATCCCCGCCACTTCCAGCAGATGGCCGGGCTTGTCTGCTATTATGGCGGCAGCAAATTCCATTATCTTTATGTCAGCCACGACGAGGCGCGGGGCCGCCATATCCGTGTCATGTCGGCCCTGCCGGATTCAACCCAGGCCGATGCTTTTACCGAGATGATCCCGATCCCGGAGGGGCCGATCATCCTGCGGGCAGAGCTCGACTATGAACGGCTGCGCTTCGCCTTCCGGCTTCCGGACGGGGATTGGGTCTGGCTGCCCCGGATCTTTGATGCCAGCATCCTGTCGGATGAGGCGACAAGCCCCGGCGCGCCGAACTTCACCGGCGCCTTCATTGGCATGGCCTGCCAGGATATGGCCGGCAGCGGTGTAAGCGCTGATTTCGACTGGTTTGATTATCAGGAGCGGGATTATCGCGCGGATCCAACCTGCAGATAATGGGGTAATCCGCCTGTCCTTTTAACCGGGAGCTGGTCAGCCTCTTGGCGGGGCGGTGGATTCCCGCATCACTACCTCATGACGGAACGTGCCCGGCAGGGGGGCGTCATGCCGTCCTTCGGAGCGGGCGATGATATAATGCGCCGCTGCCTTTCCCATCGCGACCAGCGGCTGGCGGACCGTGGTGAGGGAGGGCCAGACGGCGGCGGCCATGGGGATATCGTCGATACCGGCGATGGAAAGATCATCGGGCACCCGTATCCCCCGGTGATGGGCCACCGCCATCGCGCCCAGCGCCATCGCATCATTGGCGGCAAAGATCGCGGTGGGCGGTTCGGGGAGGGAGAGCAAGCTCTCTGCCGCTTCCCTGCCGCTTGCCAAACGATAATCGCCGCTTCGCAGCAGCGCCGGATCATGGCCGCCATGGGGGGCCATTGCTGCGCAGAATGCGTTGAACCGGGCCTCAGCCGATCCGAAATCGGGCAGGCCCTGGATGAAGGCGATACGACGATGCCCCAGGTCCAGCAGATGGCGCGTCATGTCGAACGCGGCCTGATAATCGTCAATACGGACCATGGCGGGCAGCGATGGCACCTCCCGGCCGGGGCTGACGCGGACATAGGTTCCCGGCCGCTGCACCAGCAATTCCAGCAGAACCGGATTATCCGCCAGCCCGGGCATGAAGATGAAACCATCCACCGCCGGCATGGCGATCAGGCGCCGCGTCCGCTCCTCAAAACCTTCCGCCGCCATGCCCAGCGGTTCCACCAGCAGGTGATATCCCGCTTCCCGTGCCGCCATGACGGCGCCCACCTGCAAAGCCGAGATATATTCGTTTTGCAGCGATTCCGAAGGGTTGTCCAAATTGCTGCCCAGGACGAAAGCCATCATGTAATTGCGCAAGCCGGACAGGCTGCGGGCCGACAGGTTGGGCGAATAATTCAAGGCTGCCACGGCGGCCATGACTTTTTCCCGCGTGGCGGGGCTGGCCTTGGGTTCGCCATTCAGCACGCGCGACACGGTTTTGATGGAATAACCGGCCACCCGGGCCACATCATGAATGGTAGGTTTGCTCAACGCCTGTTCCCCCTGCCAAGCCGCTTATTTGCGATATTTTCCGGCTTAAAATTACCCCCTGCTGGATTTCTGAGAAATTATCAGAAAAAAGGAAGGGGACAACGTTGGACATTTCGTGTTGTTCGGCACCACAAATTATGTTACGTAACAATTCCGGACAGTTTCCGGCAAACATATAGTGGGGGACAACGCTGTCACAAGTGGTGTTCTGTCACATGCATGAGATCCCGATAACGGGACCAGGCAGGGGAGTGAGCGTTCTTGTTACCATTTCGCCGTCCAAAGGGCGCGCCTCTTGCGAGGTTGCGTCTCCATATCTGACGTCCAGTTGATCCGGGAATAGTCCCTTTCCCGGTTCCCTTTGGCGTCTTTGTTTGGCCGTTCGACCCATGGCAGGTCGGCGAATGGAAAGGTGCGCGCGCTTCCCAAAAACAGCAAAAACGATAGTGGGAGTGAGACAAATGCGGAAATCCAGTCTGATGGCCGGTGCGGCTATCGCAACCCTGCTTCCGGCGCTGCCCGTTCTGGCGCAGCAGGCCGATACACTGCAATTGGATGAGATTGTCGTGACCGCCCAGCGCCGGGCTGAGAACCTGCAGGAAACGCCGCTGGCGGTTTCCGCCATCACCGGCGAGGGGCTGGCGAGCCAGGGTATCAAAAGCGTCGTCGACCTGTCGGCCCAGGTACCCAGCCTGCAGATCACCAGCAGCGGTTCCGGTGCGTCACAGGTCTTCATGCGTGGTATTGGCAGTTCCAACGTCACCGAGGTGGGTGACCCGGCTATCGCCTATCATATTGACGGCATTTATATTGCCCGTGCCACATCCACGGGCGCCCTGTTCTATGACATTGACCGGGTGGAGGTGCTGCGCGGGCCGCAGGGGACGCTCTATGGCCGTAACGCCACGGCCGGTGCCATCAATGTCATCACCAAAAAGCCGACGCAGGAGCTTGGGGGCTCCGCGGCGATCGAATATGGCAATTACAATGCCTTGACCACCTCAGGTGTGCTGAACGTCCCGATCAAAGAGGATCTCGCCATCCGCGGCGCTTTCCAGACCACGCGCCATGATGGCTATCAGAAGGTCATCACAACCGGTCCCCTGGCCGGCAATGACAAGTACGATCAGGATGACAAGTCGGGCCGCCTTCAGGCCCTCTGGACACCGACCGAGCGGCTTTCCGTCAATCTGCGGGGGGATTATCTGCATCGTGGTGGCGCCGGGGGCGGTGAGGTCGGGTATCCGGCCCGGACCAGCAGCCCCTGGACCAGCCTGTCCACCGTCAATACCTCCCGCGACAATACGTATTGGAGCACCGGCGCGGAGGTGAACCTTGATCTCGATTGGGCGGAGCTGACCTACATTTTCAGTTACAATTACGCCAATGAAGATCGGAATGCTGAAAATGTTGTCACCGGGGCGCCAAATTATTTTTATGGTGTCGATAAGACAACATCGAACGAATTGCGGCTGGGCGGTGATACCGAAAGCCTGAAATGGGTAATCGGTGCCTATCACTTCAAGGAAGATAATGATGTCGATTTCCGTATCTTCCTTGCCGATAATAATTACCTGTCCTTCATCCAGCCGGAAGTAACGTCGGAAACGACCGCTGTTTTCGGCCAGGCAACATGGTCGGTGACCGAGGCTCTGCGCCTGACTGGCGGCCTGCGCTACACGGAAGATAAGAAAGGCCGCACGGGCGGCACCTTCTTTACCAATAATAGCGGGGCGATCACGGGGACCGTGACGCTGAACGTATCCGACAATAAGTGGAACAAGGTCAATTGGCGGGCCGGCGTTGATTATGACCTGGCCGAGGGCAGCATGGCCTACGCCAATGTCGCCACCGGTTACAAGGCAGGCGGTTACTATGACGGCCTGCCGCCCAATGATTACAAGCCGGAAAGCATCACCTCTTATGAGGTGGGGGTGAAGAACCGCTTCATGGATAACCGCCTCCAGCTCAATCTGGCGGGCTTCTATTATGATTACCGGGACTTCCAGATTTCGGCCATCGGCACCATTGCCGGCCAGGATGCTACCGTCACCCTGAACGCCGATAAGGCGGAGATTTACGGGCTTGAACTGGAAGGCGATTTCCTGCTGACGGAGCAGGATCGCTTTGATGCCAGCGTTTCCTGGCTGCATGCGCGGTACAAGGATTTCCTGCTGCCGCGGGGTGATGCCTTTGCCAACAACAATGCCAACGCCAATATCGCGCGTTGCTACACCGCCGATTACAGCAGCGCGCCACCGCGTGCGGCCGATTTCTCTGGCTGCAAGATGGCCCGTACGCCGGAATGGTCGATCAATCTGGGATACCAGCATAAGTTCGAGTTCGATAACGGGGCCAGCCTGACCGGTCGGGTTCAGACCCATATCGAAAGCGCAAAGTACCTTGAATATCATGGATTTGAACAGAACAAGCAGGACGCCTTCACCAAGACTGACCTGACCCTGACCTATGCGCCTGCCGAGGGCGGATGGACCGTAATGGCCTATGTCCGCAATCTGGAGGATGAGAACGTCCTGACCAATTCCAACCCCAACGCAACCACCGGCTTCGCGACCAATGGCAGTGGCGATTTCTATGCCCCGCCGCGTACCTATGGTGCCCGCCTCAGCATCGATTTTTAAACGCCGCTTCATGTGGCGGGTTTCTGCCTGCGCATCGCCGCCGGCAGAAACCCGCCGCGCAAATTTTTAAAAGACGCGACAGGAGAGATCGACGATGAAGGTTCATCAATTATTCAAGGCGGCCCTGGCCACCAGTCTCTGTCTGACAGCTTTTGCCGGTGGTGCCATGGCGCAGGCAAAAGGGGCTTGGCAAAACACGTCCCTTTCCCCGGATGAGCGCGCCCGTCTGTTGGATGCGGAACTGACATTGGATGAACGGATCAGCCTTCTGCATGGCCCGATGCCGTTGCCCTTTCCCGGCAGCCCGCCCATCCCGGAAGGGGCCATCCCTGGTGCCGGTTATATTCCCGGCGTGCCGCGTCTGGGCATCCCGGCGCTGAAGGAAACCGACGCCAGCCTGGGCGTGACCAATCCCATGAATGTACGGCCGGGCGATACGGCTACCGCCTTGCCATCCGGTCTGGCACTGGCATCCACCTTCAATCCCAAACTCTCCTACGATGGCGGTGCCGCCATCGCCAAGGAAGCGGCCTCCAAGGGTTTCAACGTGCTGCTGGCCGGTGGCGCCAATCTGGCGCGCGACCCGCGCAACGGCCGCAATTTTGAATATCTGGGCGAAGATCCGCTGCTGGCCGGCATCCTGGCCGGGGAGAGCATCCGCGGCATCCAAAGCCAGAACATCATCTCCACCGTCAAGCATTTCAGCCTGAACGGTCAGGAGACCAATCGCCATTGGGCCAATTCGGTGATTGATGAGGCAGCACACAGGGAAAGCGACCTGCTGGCCTTCCAGATTGCCATTGAACGTGGCCAGCCTGGCTCCGTCATGTGCGCCTATAATCTGGTGAATGGCGCCTATTCCTGCGGCAATGACCATTTGCTGAACAAGGTGCTGAAGGGGGATTGGGGCTATAAGGGTTGGGTCATGTCGGATTGGGGCGCCGTCCGCGCCACCGATTTCGCCCTGAAAGGCCTGGACCAGCAGTCCGGCCAGCAGCTTGACGAGAAAATCTGGTTCGGTGACCTGTTGAAAGAGGCGGCCGCCGCGGGCACTATCCCGGCAGAGCGCCTGTCCGACATGTCCCGCCGCATCTTGCGATCCATGTTCGCCGCCGGCTTTTTCGACGGCAAGCCCGGCAAGCCGGTGGTCGATCTGGATGCCCATGCGGCCATTGCCAAACAGGTAGCCGACGAAGGCATCGTGCTGCTGGCCAATGACAAGGGGCTGCTGCCGCTTGCAGCAGGGTCACAGAAGATCGCGGTCATCGGCGGCTTTGCCGATCAGGGTGTGCTGTCGGGTGCCGGTTCGTCCCAGGTTACCAGCGTCGGCGGCAATCCGGTTGTCATCCCGGTCGGGGGTGAGGGGATGCTCGCCGCGTTTCTGCGCCAAGCCTACCATAATTCCTCGCCGCTGAAGGCGCTGAAGGAAAGGTTGCCCAACGCCACCATCCGCTTCAATGATGGTCGTTATCCGGCTGCCGCCGCCGCGCTGGCCAGACAGTCCGATATCGTCATCCTTTTCGCCAACCAGTGGATGTCGGAAGGGATGGATGCCTATGATCTGAAGCTTCCCCAGGGCCAGGATGCGCTGATTGAGGCGGTGGCAGAGGCCAACCCCAATGCCGTCATCGTGCTGCAGACCGGCGGGCCGGTGCTGATGCCGTGGAAGGACAAGGTGGGGGCCATTGTCTCTGCCTGGTATAGCGGGCAGAAGGGCGGGGAGGCGATTGCCGATATTCTAGTTGGCAAGACCAACCCGTCGGGCCGCCTGCCGTTGACCTTCCCGGCGAGCGCTGACCAATATCCCCACCCCGAAGTGCCGGGCTGGAACCTGCCGGAAAAACAGCAGTTCGATGTCGTTTACGAGGAGGGGTCCGACGTGGGCTATCGTCGTTTTGCGGCCAAGGGCATGAAGCCGCTATTCCCGTTTGGTCATGGCCTGTCCTACACCACCTTTGCCTATGACAAGCTGAAGGTGAAAGGCGGGGAGACGCTGGAAGTCAGCTTCCAGGTCACCAATACCGGCAAGCTGCAGGGTAAGGATGCGCCGCAGATTTATCTGGCGGGCGCCAATGGCCAGAAGCTGCAGCGCCTGATCGGGTTCGAGAAAATCGACCTGAAGCCGGGCGAACGCCGCACCGTGACCATCAAGGCCGATCCGCGCCTGCTGGCCCGCTTTGACGAGCAGGGCCACCAATGGCGGATCGACGGCGGTGATTATGACGTGGTGGTCGGCCGGTCGGCGACCATGACTGTGCTGTCGGGCAAGGCCCGCGTCAGCCAGCGTACCTTGAAGCCATAAGAAGGAGCGACACCATGCGCCGTCTCCCCCACCTGTCCTTGCTGGCCCTGATGCTGTATTCGGGCACGGCACTTGCCGCCCCGCAACAGCCGGCCCTGCCCGAAGGGCAACCGCTCCTGACCGTGGAGGGACTTTCCTTCCGCGATCTGAACCGCGATGGCACGCTTAATCCTTATGAGGATTGGCGCCTGTCGCCTGAGGTTCGCGCTGCCGATCTGGTGGCGCGAATGACGCTGGCAGAAAAGGCGGGGGCGGGGGTGCATGGCACCGCCCCCATCCAGGGTGGCCCCATGGCATCCGGTCCCGCCTATGATATGACGGCGGCACAAGCTATCATCCGGGACCAGCATCTCAACTCCCTGATCACCCGCATGGCCATCGCGCCGGCTGATTTTGCGGCGGAGAATAACCGCCTGCAGGGGATCGCCGCCGGTACGCGCCTTGGCATTCCGCTGACCATCAGCACCGATCCGCGCAACCACTTCCAGGTGCTGGGTGGGGCCAGCGTCGCGGCCAGCGGCTTTTCGCAATGGCCGGAGACGCTGGGCTTCGGCGCGCTGAACGATCCGGCACTGACCCGGCGCTTTGCCGATCTGGTCCGGGCGGAATATCGTGCGGTCGGTATCCAGATGGCGCTCTCGCCCCAGGCCGATCTGGCGACCGAGCCGCGCTGGTCGCGCATCAATGGCACGTTCGGAGAAGACCCGGCCCGTGTCAGCGCCCAGGTGAAGGCCTATGTGCAGGGGATGCAGGGGGCCGATACGGGGCTGGCACCGGGCGGTGTCGCCACGGTGGTGAAGCACTGGGTCGGCTATGGCGCCCAGATCGATGGCTATGACGGGCATAATTACTATGGCCGCTTCACCGATTTCACCAAAGGCGGTTTCGACCGCCACGTCGCCGCCTTCCAGGGCGCGTTTGAGGCCGGGGCCACCGGCATCATGCCCACCTATACCATCCAGAAAGGGTTGAGCCTGGAAGGCAAACCGGTGGAGCCGGTCAGCGGCGGCTATAACAAGCAGATGCTGATCGACCTGCTGCGCGGCACCCATAAATTCAAGGGCCTGATCCTGTCGGACTGGGCCATCACCAATGACTGCAATGAAAGCTGCCGTACCGGCAACCCGCCGCAGCAGCCCAAGGATATCGCTACCCCCTGGGGGGTGGAGGATCTGACCCAGCCGCAACGCTTTGCCAAGGGGATGCTGGCCGGGATCGACCAGTTCGGCGGCGTCAATGATGGGTTGCCGCTGCTGGCGGCGGTGGAGCAGAAATTACTGCCTGAAGCCCGCCTCAACGAGGCGGTGGCCACCATCATGACCTTGAAGTTCGAACAGGGATTGTTTGAAAATCCGTTCGTCGATCCGGCTGCCGCTGCCACCATCGTCGGCCGCGCCGATGTCGTGGCGGAGGGCCGCGCCACGCAGGCCAAGTCGCTGGTGATGCTGGAAAACCGGCTGGGGCCGGCCCCGCTGCCGGCGGGGGGTGGCAAGCGCCTGTTCATCTATGGGGTGGATGCGGCGACGGCTAAAGCCGCCGGTTTCACCATCGCCGCCAGTCTGGATGAGGCGGATATCGCCTTGATCCGGTTAAAGGCCCCCTTCCAGACCCTGCATCCGGGCTTCTTCTTCGGTCGGATGCAGCATGAGGGGGACCTGGATTTCAAGGAAGGCGATGCCGGGCTGACGCTGGTTCGCCAAGCGGCGGCAAAGGTGCCGGTCATCCTGACCATCTATCTCGACCGGCCCGCCATCCTGACCAACATCAAGCCCCATGCCGCCACCTTGATTGGGGAATTCGGCATCACCGATGCCGCCCTGTTCGATGCGCTGACCGGTAAAGTGGCGCCTATGGGTAAATTGCCTTTCGAACTGCCGGCCACCATGGCCGCCGTGCGGGCACAATCGCCGGCCCTGCCGCATGACAGTGCCGATCCGCTCTATCCTGTTGGCTTTGGCCGTTGAAGAAGGGATTTCCGATGCGCCATCTGTTTGTCGCTGCCCTGCTGTTGCTGGCACCCGCCGCTTTTGCCGCCCCGGTCACGGTCGATGGCGGCAAGGTGGAAGGGGTGGAGCAGGGTGATATCATCGCCTTCAAGGGCATCCCCTATGCGGCCCCTCCGGTGGGAGAGCTGCGCTGGCAGCCGCCGGCCCCGGTTGTGCCATGGGAGGGGGTTCGCAAAGCCGCGACCTATGGCTATGACTGCCTGCAGAACCCGTTCCCCGGTGATGCCGCTCCCCTGGGCGGGCCGATGGCGGAGGATTGCCTCTATGTCAATGTCTGGGCCCCCAAGCCGCAACCGGGCGTGAAGCGCCCGGTGATGGTGTGGATTTATGGCGGCGGTTTCGTCAATGGCGGCTCCTCGCCGGGGGTTTATGACGGATCGGCCTTTGCGCAGAGCGGCGTGGTGCTGGTCAGCCTCAATTACCGGGTGGGGCGCTTCGGCTTCTTCGCCCATCCGGCGCTCACCGCCCAGGCAGGATCAGCGCCGACCGGCAATTTCGGCTTCATGGATCAGGTGGCGGCCCTGAAATGGGTCCGCCGCAACATTGAAGCCTTTGGCGGCGACCCGGCCAATGTCACCCTGTTCGGGGAGAGCGCTGGCGGTCGGTCCGTGCATGTGATGCTGACGGCTCCTGCCGCCAAGGGCCTGTTCGACAAGGCAATCATCATGTCGGGCGGCGGCCGCGCCACGGGGCTGGGCCTTGTGTCGCTGGAAGAGGCGGAAAAGCGCGGCGTGACTTTCGCCCGCAATGCCGGGGTTGAGGATACAGGGCCGGCGGGTCTGGCCGCCCTGCGTGCCCTTCCAGCCGATCGTATCGTGGATGGGCTGAATATGCGGGCGATCATGGGTGCCGGCGTCGATCATTATGCCGGCCCCATGAAGGACGGCAAATTCCTGACGGAGGAGCCGGCGGATAGCGTGGCTGCCGGCCGGTTCCAGCACATGCCGCTGATGATTGGCGCGACCGGCCTGGATGGTTTCCCCATTGGGGATCTGGAAGCGATGTTCAAGGGTTTCGGGGCCAATGAGGCGGCGGCGCGCGACGCCTATGCCAGCCCGGTGCCGATGCTGACCACCTGGAAGATTGTCGGCGACCGCATTTTCATTGAACCGGCACGCCATCTGGCGCGGCAATGGTCCAAGGCAGGGCTGCCAACCTTTGCCTATCGTTTCTCCTATGTCGCGGAAAGCCAGCGGGGCCAGATGTTTGGCGCGACCCATGCCAGCGAAATCCCCTATGCCTTCCGCACCATTGATGTCCGCTATCCTGGGGCGGTCACCCCGGCTGATCAGGCCATGTCAAAAGCCTATCACGATTATTTCGTGTCGTTTGCCCGCGATGGAAATCCTGCTGGCGAAGGGCTGCCGGCGTGGCAGGCATATAATCCGAACAAGGACATGATCATGGACCTTGCCAATGAAGGTCCGCGCTTCACTGCCGATCCTTTCAAGACCCGGTTGGATCTGATGGAAATGACGGCAAAGTAACGATCCCACGGCATCAGGCAAACATGGGGAGGTGACTTCCTCCATGTTTGCTTGATGTCACCATCACGGCTCATTCCTGAAAATGCCGATAACCGGTGCCTGTCCTTCTGACTGGCGGGCGCGGTACATGCCGGATGTATTGAAACTCCAGGCCAGGGTGCCATCCGGGGCTACGGCAATGATCCCGCCATCACCGCCCAGGGCGGTCAGGCGCTTCTGTATCACCTCGTCGGCGGCCTGTTGCAGGCTCAAGCCTTTATAGGTCACAAGATTGCAGATTTCCCGCGCCACCCCGAGACGGATGAAATATTCCCCCGTCCCGGTGGCCGATACTGCACAGCTTTCATCATTGGCATAGGTGCCGGCGCCAATGATCGGCACATCGCCGACACGGCCCCATAATTTCGCCGTCGTTCCCCCGGTGGAGGTGGCGGCAGCGAGATGACCGGCACGATCACGGACGACAACGCCGACGGTGCCGAACTTGCGATCTTCGGGCATCTGGTCGGTTTTTGCCACCGGCACCGGTTCCGGTCCGACGCCCGGTGGGCGGGCAGGCACAGGCAGGCCGCGCTCGGCGAGCGTGCGTTTCAAGGACTGCCAGCGCCGTTCGGTGAAGAACCAGGCGGGGGCAGCCTGTTCCACGCCGTTCTGCTGACCGAATGTTTCCGCCCCGGCGCCGATCAACATGACATGGGGCGATTTTTCCATCACGGCGCGGGCCAGGCTGATCGGGTTGCGGGTGCCCGTGATACCGGCAACAGCACCTGCCTTCACTGTCGCGCCATCCATGATGGCAGCGTCCAACTCGTTCCGCCCCGCTGCCGTGAACACCGCCCCGCGCCCGGCATTGAACAGAGGATCATCCTCCAGCGTGCGGACAACATTTTCTGCCGCATCCAGGGCGGACCCACCCTGGTTCAGAACGCTTGCCCCTTTATCCAGCGCGGCTTGAAGTGCTGCGCGATACGCGGCCTGGGTATCCGCCGACATGGTTTCCCGGTCCATGACGCCGGCACCCCCATGGATCGCAAGCGCCCAACCGGATGTTGTTGCCTGCGCAGCGGGGGCGACTTGGCGTGATGCCGTGCAACCGGCAAGGGCCAGGGACAGTAACAGGATGGCGGCGGGCGGGGCGCGGCGGTGGCTGGTCACGGTTCTCTCCGGTCGGTCGCTTCTGCGTTGATATCAGCATGGCGAAGACACGGGGGCGAAAAGAAAAAGCGTGGGAGGATCGCTCCCCCCACGCCATTTTTACAGATACTGGAATGGATACCGGATCAGAAGCTGGCGCGAACGCCAGCATAGACGCGGCGACCAAACGTATCCAGGATCGTACGACGATATTCGCTGTTGGCATTCTCGATGCGGGTTGCATCAAGGATGTTAACAGCCTCCAGGAACACGGAGTAATTGTCGTCGATATTGTAGCTGGCCGAGGCGTCGAGCTGGCCGAACGCCTCACCAAACTCCGGATTGCCGCCACGGCCGCTGGCCGTGATCAGGTACTTGGAACGCCAGTTATACGAGGCGCGGATGCTGAACTTCTCATCCTCGTAATAGCCGGACAGGTTGTAGCTGTTCTTGGACAGGCCAGGGAAGCTCAGCCCTTCACCGGTGAAGCGGTCCGTCCCCTCGTAGCCACTATCCTTGGAGTAGGTGTAGTTGGCGATCATACCCATATTGTTGAACGGGGCCGGCAGGAAATCGAAGCCATATTGAACACCGGCTTCCAGGCCATTGACCGTCACTTTTTCCGAGCCATTGGTGGGCACAACCACCGCATAGGTGATGCCGTCCACCACTTCCGGAACCGTGGTGTTCTGGATGAAGGAACCGATTTCCTTGCGGAAATAGGTTGCCGACAGGAAGCTGGTCCGGTTGATGTAATATTCAAAACCAGCGTCATACTGCGTGGCTTCGAACGGCTGCAGGTCCGGGTTGCCACGCGAGCCGGTGAAACCGACGGCGTCCAGCGAACGACGCGGGGCCAACTGCTGCGGGGTCGGACGAGCCAGCACCTTGGTTGCCGTCAGACGGCCCTGCAGCTCGTTCGGGATGATGTCGAACTTCAGGTTCAGGGCCGGCAGGTACTTGGTATATTCACCAGAATATTCCACCGGATCATAGCGCACCACACCGCCGGTCTGGGTGGTCTGGCTATAGCCCGACGATACGGTCTTGGTGTTCACGGCGCGGACACCGGCAACGCCGGACACCGGGATACCGATATCGAACTCAAACGCAGCCTGGACATAGCCAGCGAGGTTCTTGTCGACGACCTTCCAGGTCTCCAGGTAAGACGGGTTGTTGTACGGATCGACCAGGCCGATCGCGTTCACAACATCGTCACCCAGATTCAGCCAGTACGGGATGCTGGGGTTGAAGCCGAGCGTACCGGTCTTGAAGAACTTCACATCGCCCAGCGTGGCGTTGTTGTTCACAATCTGCTGGATGCGCGGCAGGTCCGCCGGATTGGTGATGCCGTTGATGATATTGTCGGAGGTGTAGAAACGGCTGTCGGCGGTGAGGCGACGAACCTGCACACCGGCCTTCAGCGCGGTCAGGAAGCCTTCGTCGAACTTATATTCGGCGTCGAACTTGCCATCCCACTCATCCTGGTCATTGTAGCGCGGACGCCAGCGGGCGTTGAGCTGATCAATGCCATCGGCCTTGGTCGGATCGAACGACACGCGGATATCCGGCGCCTGCTCCTTGTTGTTGTAGTCAACGATCAGACGGTCGAAGCCGATAACGTCGGCGACGGCGTTGATTTCGTTGTTAAAGGCGCGGGCATGGGCATAGGAACCACGGGCCGACAGGGTCAGATTGTCGGTTGCTTCCCACTTGCCCGACAGGGACGTGTTCCACTGGGTGCGGGTCAGGCTGCCCAGGATATTACGGTAGGTTGCTGCCAACTGCTGGCCGGGAGCGGCGGCCGGATTGTTGGTGAATTCGATATGGGAGACAGTGTTATCCGGCCCGACAGTCGTGTTGGCGCTGTCGATGATCACGCCGCTGCCGGTGGTGGAAAGCTGGAAGAACTGGGAGTCCACATCCTGCTTGCCGCGGGAATAATTGCCTTCCAGCGCCAGATTGAACCGATCGGTCGGACGCCATTCGGCGATGCCGTTCAGCGCGATACGCTCGGTTTCCAGACGGTTGATGGCATAGCGCGGAATATCGGGCGCGAACTCACGCACGCCATCACCATTCTGGTCAGCGATCTGACGCCAGCCGGTGGTACGGGCTTCGTGGTTGGAAATGTTGCGGTTCTCATACGTGGCGCCCAGCAACACGCCGATCGTGCCGTTGGCAAGCTGGGTGGCGCCGATGATGGCAGCCTTCGGATCGGTCTTTTCAGACGTCTCGCCCCAGATACCCTGCAAAGAGCCGGCAATGAACGGCTCATCGCTGTCGAACGGACGGCGCGTGATAATGCGCACGGTGCCGCCAAGACCGCCTTCGGTCATATCAGGCGTAACCGACTTCACGACTTCCAGGCGATTGACGAATTCAACCGGCATATCGCGGAAATCGACGTCGCGGCCGCCGCCGACCGTGGTCGACAGGGCAGAGGTGCCGTTGACTTCAACGCGGTTCAGGGACGGGTCTGCACCACGGATGCTGACCGTGGAGCCCTCACCGGCGTTGCGCGAAATCTGCACACCGGTGACGCGCTGAAGCGCCTCGCCGATATTCTTGTCCGGGAACTTGCCGATATCTTCTGCCGAGATGGCGTCCAGCACCTGGGTGGCGTCGCGCTTGGCGCTCAACGCCTGCTCCAGCGAACGGCGGATGCCGGTAACGATAATTTCGTCAAGCGATTCAACTTCGCCACTATCGGCCGGCGGCGGGTTCGACTGCGCAAGTGCGGGGGTGGCACCCAGCAGAAGGACGACGCTGCCAATCGCCAGGGCGGTGGACGAAACACTGTTACGCAGGCGCTGGCGGCGCTGGAACTCAACACTTCCCATGATTCTCTCCCATATCTTCGTCTGTCGTCACGGGGGACAGACAGGCCGACGGGCACGCAGGCACCGTCGGCATCAGGACTGCTATTTTTCAAAGATGATTTGGCAAAGCCCATGCAGGGGGAAACCACCTGCCTTGCACCTGCCGGGCTGTCGCCCTCCCTCATTTTGGTTTCATATTTTGGGATAACATTCCATATTATGTTTCTTGTGTCAAGGTTATTGCACTGATCTGTTTAGGTGGAACTTCATCCAGGTGTATTTCACCTAAAGCGTTTACCGATATTTGCCGGCGAAAAGGGCCAGTCGCCAAAAATATGATTTTTAATCATGTAGATAAAAGAAAAAGCCCTGCCGAATTAGGGCAGGGCTTTATAGTTAATATTGTATTAAAGTGAGCATACGGATGGCGAGTATTATCCATCCGATATAAAAGGTCAGCGTTGCTCTTTGGGCACACCCTGGGTTTCGGTCGACACGAGATGAGTATCATCGGTTCTCTCGATCCCGAGCCCTGGTGTTATGTCGGTTTTATCAATCCGATTGGGATTGTCCGGATCACTGAAAAGATTCCCCGGCTTGGCCTCATGGGATGGCGGCAGGGTCGCGTTGCTTTCTGCCCGTGCGCCGTCCTGAACCTTTTGCTGGGCAATTTCGTTTCGGGCCTGTTCCCAATGCTGGGCTTCCCGCCCCAGGGGGCGCCCTTCGCGCTCCCATATCTCATGGGCACGTTGGCGGATACGGTCATTATCCAGCATGGCATCCTCCTGCTTTATTCCATTTGCCGATGCAAAGGGAACGCAGCAGGAGGGGGGTGGTTCCGGGAAAGGGAACGGGTCAGTCCGGCGCGCGCAGGTCCAGAACCACTGGCGTATGATCGGAGGCTTTCTCCTGCCCGCGCGGACCCTTGTCGATCTCGCACGCCACCAGCCGGTCAGCCGCCTGTGGAGATAGCAGGAAATGATCGATGCGCAGGCCCATGTCGCGCGGCCAGGCGCCGGCCTGGTAATCCCAGAAACTATAGGCGCGGGTAAGGCCCGGATGCAGGGCCCGGAATGCCTCTGTGTAACCCAGCGCCAGGATTTCCTGGAATTTCAGCCGTGTTTCCTGTCGGAACAGCGCGTCTTCCGCCCATCCCACCGGATCATAGACATCGGCAGGGGCGGGGATGACATTATAGTCGCCGCCCAGCACAACCGGCATGCCACTTTCCAGCAGGGTGGCGGCGTGCAGGCGCAGCCGTTCCATCCAGCGCAGCTTGTAGGGATATTTTTCCGTCCCCACCGGATTGCCGTTTGGCAGATAGAGGCTTGCGACCCGGATGCCGCCAACGGTGGCCTCTACATAACGGGCCTGCTTATCCTCCGGCTCACCGGGTAGGCGGGTAATGATGTCTTCTGCCGGTAGCTTGGACAGAAGGGCGACGCCATTATAGCTTTTCTGCCCCACCGCCTGGACGTGATAGCCCAGTTCCTCGAATGCGGCCGTGGGGAACGAGGCCGTCTCGCTTTTGATTTCCTGAAAAAGCACGATATCGGGGCTGGTGGCCCCCAGCCAGCCGGTGACATTGGCGAGCCGGGCTTTGACGGAATTGACGTTCCAGGTGGCGATCTTCAAGGCATCGTCTTTCAGGCGTGCGGGGCGTTATTAAAGCGAAAAGGAGCTGCCGCAGCCGCAGGAGGAAGCGGCGTTGGGGTTGGCGACCTTGAAGTAACTTCCCATCAGATCTTCCACAAAATCCACTTCCGCCCCGGCCAGCAGGTCCAACGAGGTGTCATCCACCACCATGCGCGCACCGTCGCGGGTGAACAGATGGTCATCCTCGTTCACATTATTGTCGAAGCTGAACCCATATTGGAAGCCGGAGCAGCCGCCGCCGGAAACCGTCAGGCGCAGCATCTGGTTGGGATCACCTTCCATTGTCGCCAGCTTGATGATGCGGGCGGCAGCACTGGCGGACAGGGTCATGGCCCGTCCATCGGCGGGCGGATTGGCCGCGGGCGCATTGGGGGCGGGGGAAATCGACATGGCGGACGATCCTTGATCCGTTAACGTCTGGACAAACGCTTACACCCTATGTAAGCGCCCATGACCCGCTCGTCAAAGCGGGGATCGCGCCGAGGGAGGGTGCAGGAAGATGCGCTGGAACCAACTTCTGTCCCGTCAGCGTCTGGCGAAGCCCGGCCGCGATCCGGAATTGCCCTATCGCAGCGCGTTTGAGATCGATATTGACCGCATCACATTCTCCACCAGCTTCCGGCGCCTGTCGGACAAGCAGCAGGTGCATGGCATTGGTGGGTCGGATTATGTGCGCTCCCGCCTGACCCATTCGATGGAGGCAGCGCGGGTTGGTCGATCCTTGGGCAGTTGGGCCGGGGCGGAGATCATTGCCCGCTATGGTCAGGATGCCGTGCCGGCCACGCCCTTCGATATCGGTAATATCGTGGCCGCTGCCGCGTTGGCCCATGATCTGGGTACCCCCTGCTTTGCCCATACCGGGGAAGACATCATCTCCGACTGGTTCAAGGGCAGCACGCTGGGCGCGCGTATCCTGGACGGCCTTGACGGGCAGCAATGTAACGAGTTGCGGAATTTCGAGGGCAATGCCCAGGGTTTCCGGGTGCTGACGCGCCTGCAGGGCTGGCGCGCCACCGGTGGGCTGCAACTGACCGCCGCCACCTTGGGCGCCTATGGAAAATATCCGTGGAGCGCACCGGCCACGGCGGGGGAGGCGCGGCCGCATAAGCGCAAATATGGCTTCTTCGGGTCGGAAACTGCCCTGATGGCCGATGTGGCGACAGAGTTGGGACTGCTGCCCATCGGCCGCGATGCCTGGTGCCGCCATCCGCTGGCCTATCTGGTGGAGGCCGCGGATGATGCCTGCTATTCCATCGTCGATATTGAGGATGCGGTGAAGATGCGCATGCTCTCCTTCACCGATGCGGAGGAGTTGCTGGAGCCGCTGATCGAATGGGACCGGGCCGAATATGATGCCATTGATGGCGAGGATCGGCGGCTGATCTACCTGCGCGCCCGCGCCATTGACCGGCTGGTTCAGGATGCCGGCATCGCCTTCCAGGAGAAGCTGGCCGATATCATGGAAGGGCGGCCCGTTGGCCCGCTGCTTAACATGATTGAGCGCAAGGACGCCCTGAAAGATATTTCCGAGGTCAGCTATACCCGCATCTATCGCGGCCAGCAGCGGTGCGAAACCGATATCGTCGCCGCCCGCACGGTGACCATCCTGCTGGAAGCCTATGGCGAAGCGATGCTGGCGCGGGAGGCGACGGGGCCGGAGGGTGATCTGCCGCGCCGCTTCGCCTCCCTGCTGGAAACGGTGCCCGATATCCACGCCATCCCCTATGACCGGGCCGGCTGGGTACGTGCCTTGCTGGATTATATCGCTGGCATGACGGACCGTTTTGCCATTCGGCAGGCGCAATTAATCGCCGGATAATCATTCTGCCACATTCCCGCCCTCTCATTCCTACACTGTCCGTAGCGGATTGATCGGTGTAGGGTGCGGGGCAATATCCGTCGGTGCCCCTCGCGGTTCGCCGTTGGCCTTTTCGTGCGCATACCAAAGTCAAGCCTGGAAAAATGAACGTCTTCAAAGATTTCGAAGCCAAGATCCTCACGGCGCTGGAACAGATGGTGGCGGCGGGTGACCTGCCCGCCGGGCTTGATTTCGCCCGAATCACGGTGGAGCCGCCGCGCGATCCCAGCCATGGTGACGTGTCCACCAATGCCGCCATGATCCTGGCCAAGCCGGCCGGCAAGCCGCCGCGTGCCATTGCCGATGCGCTGGTCGCCCGGTTGAAGGGCATGGAAGCGGTGGTGGATGCCGGTGTGGCCGGCCCCGGCTTCGTCAATCTGCGTATTGCGCCGGCCTTCTGGCAGTCCCGCATGGCCGATATCCTGAAGGCCGGCTTGGCTTATGGTGCGAGCACGGTGGGGCAGGGCCGCCGGGTGAATGTGGAATATGTTTCCGCCAACCCGACCGGACCCATGCATGTGGGCCACACCCGTGGCGCCGTGGTCGGCGACGCGCTGGCCCGCCTGCTGGACAAGGCCGGCTATAGCGTCACGCGCGAATATTACATCAATGATGCTGGCGCCCAGGTCGATGTGCTGGCCCGGTCCGCCTATCTGCGCTACCGCGAAGCGCTGGGGGAGACGGTGACGATCCCGGAAGGGCTTTATCCCGGCGACTATCTGAAGGCCGTGGGTGAGGCGCTGAAGGAAAAAGATGGCGACCGCTGGGTGAATGCGGAAGAGGGGGAGTGGCTGCCCTATTTCCGGGAATTCACCGTCGCCCGCATGATGGAAGGCATCCGCCAGGATCTGGCGCTGCTGGGAGTGCAGCATGATGTCTTCTCCTCGGAGAAGGCGGTGGTGGATGCCGGTGCTGTCGATCTGGCGCTGAAGACGCTGGAAGATCAGGGCCTGATCTATACCGGCGTGCTGGAGCCGCCCAAGGGCAAGAAGCCGGAAGATTGGGAGCCGCGCCCCCAGACCCTGTTCCGTGCCAGCCAGTTTGGCGATGATGTGGACCGCCCGCTGAAAAAGTCGGACGGGTCCTGGACCTATTTCGCCAACGACATCGCCTATCACTATGACAAGTTCCGCCGCAGTGGCGAGATGCTGATCGACGTGCTGGGCGCCGACCATGGCGGCTATGTCAAGCGCATGCAGGCCGCCGTTACCGCCATTACCGGGGGCAAGGGCGCGCTGGATGTGAAGATCTGCCAGCTCGTCAATCTGCTGGATGGCGGGCAGCCGGTGAAGATGTCCAAGCGGGCCGGGCGCTTCGTCACCCTGCGCGATATTGTGGAAGAGGTGGGCGCCGGTGTGGTCCGCTTCATCATGCTGACGCGCCGTAATGATCAGTCGCTTGATTTCGACGTCGTGAAGGTTACCGAACAGTCGAAAGAAAACCCGGTTTTCTATGTGCAGTACGCCCATGCGCGCTGCCATTCCGTGCTGCGTCATGCCAGGACGGCAGGTATCGACCTGTCCCCGTCCTTTCTGGCCAGTGCCGACCTGTCGCGCCTGGACAGCACGGCGGAACTGGACCTGATCCGCTTGATGCTGTCCTTCCCACGTATGATCGAGGCGGCGGCGGACGCGCATGAACCCCATCGCGTCGCATTCTATCTTTATGATCTGGCATCCGCTTTCCATGGCCTTTGGAACCAGGGCAAGGACGATGCCACCATGCGCTTCCTCATTGATGGGGATGAGGCGCTGACGCGGGCCCGGCTGGCGCTGGTCACGTCGGTAGCGCTGGTCATTGCGGCCGGCCTGCATGTTCTGGGTGTTGAACCCTCTGAGGAAATGCGCTGAGGCGAAAGCTCATGTCTTATTACGATGACGAGGAAGAACAGGGCCGCCCGCAGGGTGGCCAGGGGCAGCAGGGTCGCCCTGCGGGTCTGCGGGCCGATTTCCGTGCCGACCCGGGTTTGAGCCCGCGTGCGTCCTATCAGCCGCGTCAGCCACAGGATCAGGCCCCGCAGCCTGGGTACCAGCCCCCCCATGTGCCGCATGATCCCTATGCTGATCAGCCCGATCCCTATGTGGACCCGGAGCCGGTCGCCGCTGGCTATCGTGCGCCGGCCCCGGACCCTTATTACGATCCCTACACGGCGCAAGACAGCCAGTATGAGGGGTATGAGGCCGGATATGAGGAAGCGCCCCCTCGTCGTCGGGGGATCCTCAATGCCGCCATTGTCGCCGGTGGTCTGGCTGTTTTTGGCGGTATCATTTTTTACGCCTATAATCAGGGCATGCGTGCCGGGACGGAGAGTGTCGCCCCGATCCTGCGTGCCGATAACAGCCCGACCAAGATCAAGCCGGAAAATCCCGGTGGGCTGGAAGTGCCCAACCAGGACAAGCTGATCTATGATCGTTTGAACCCTGGTGCCGGTGAAGGCGGGCAGGTGGAGCGACTGTTGCCGCCGCCCGAAGCACCGATGCAGCGCCCGCAGGCTGAACCTGCCTTGCCGCCGGAATTGCCGGAGGATGGAGGCATGCCGATGGCGGAAGCGGGTGAAGCGCAGGTTACGGCCAGTGCCCCGCCGCAGCCGCTTTATCCGCCGCCTCAGCAGCCGGCTGCGGTACCACAGCAGCAGCAGCCGGCCTATCAGCCGACAACGCCTGCGGCACCGCCGCCGCAATACCAGCCGCAGCAGCAGGCACCGGCGGCCGCACCGCCCGTGCAGCAGACCCGGCCGCAGCAGCAACCGCAACCGCAGAACCTGACGCCCCCGCCCGCGGCCGCACGGCCGACGCCTGCGCCGGCCCCCGTTCCGGCGGCCCCCCCGCCTGCCGCCGCAACCACGGCGCCCAAGCCCACGACAGGTACGGTGCGTGTGCAGGTGGCGGCTGTGGATGCGGAAGGAAAAGCGGCAGCAGAATGGGGACGCTTGCAGCGCAAGTTCCCTGAACTGGCTGGTCTTTCCATGCGGACCGTCCGTGCCGATCTGGGCGCCAAGGGCATCTTCTACCGGATCCAGGGTGGTCCGGTGGACGAAGCGCGGGCCAAGCAGATTTGTGCCGCGCTGGCGGCGCAGGGGGCTGGTTGTGTCCTCGTCCGATAAGCCCCTTTCCGCCGGGTCCCAGGGTCAGGCCCCCCTGGCCCTGGTTCTGGGGTGCGAAGGGACGGTATTGTCGACGGCGGAAAAGGCATTTTTCCATGCCGCCAACCCGTTTGGCTTTATTCTTTTCCGCCGCAATATTGCTGACCCGGCCCAGGTTCGGGCGCTGGTTGCCGATCTGCGGGGTGCGGTCGGTCGGGAAGCCCCTGTCCTGATTGATCAGGAAGGGGGAAGGGTGGCGCGGTTGCGTGCACCCCATTGGCCGGAACTGCCGGCGGCCGGCCATGTCGGCGCCCTCGGGCCCGCAGCGCCGCGAGCCGCGTGGTTGCATGGAAGATTGCTGGCGGCGATGCTGTCCGATCTGGGGATCGACGTGGATTGCGCCCCGGTGGCCGATGTGCCGGTATCTGGTGCGCATGATGTGATCGGGGACCGGGCCTTTGCCGGTGATCCAACCCGCGTTGCCCTGCTGGCGGGTGAACAGGCCAAGGGTCTGTTGGCCGGTGGCGTGCTGCCGGTGGTCAAGCATCTTCCCGGCCATGGCCGGGCCTTTGCGGACAGCCATAAGGAATTGCCGGTGGTGACGGCCCCGCTGGCAGAATTGCAGGCTTGGGATTTCGCTCCCTTCAAGGCCCTGTCAGGCCTGCCCTTGGCGATGGTGGCGCATATCATCTACACCGCCATTGATGCCGATCATCCATCCAGCACCTCTGCCCGGATCATCAAGGATATCGTGCGGGGAGAAATCGGCTTCGACGGCCTGTTGTTCAGCGACGATCTGTCGATGCAGGCCCTGTCCGGCACGCTGGGGCAGCGTACGGCTGCCGTTCTGGCTGCTGGCTGCGATGTCGCCCTGCATTGCAATGGCGTGATGGCAGAGATGGAAGATGCTGTCGCCCATGCGCGGCCCATGGGCATGACGGCCCTTGAACGATGGGAGATTGCGACGGCCTGCCGGGCTTCCCATCTGGAACAGGCGGATGTCGCGGCCCTTCGCCGCGAATTCGATCTGATCCTTGCTGGAAGGATGGCATAGGCCACCATGCCCGATATTGAGAATGTTCTGCTGCAGATTTCCATCATGGCGCTGCCGGCCCTGTTGGCGATCACGCTGCACGAGGCCGCCCACGGTTATGCCGCCCTGCGTTTTGGCGATCACACGGCCAAGCGGGAAGGGCGGTTGAGCCTGAATCCGCTGCGCCATATCGACCCGCTGGGCACCGTCATCCTGCCCATCACCATGTTCGTGCTGTCCGGCTTCATGTTCGGCTGGGCTAAGCCGGTGCCGGTGGATTTCCGTAATCTGCGCAATCCCCGCCGCGACATGGTGTGGGTGGCGCTGGCCGGTCCGGGCGTGAATATCGCGCTGGCGCTGGTCTCTGCCCTTCTGCTCCATACTGCCAGCATGATGCCGGGCTTCATGTCGGAATGGTGGGCCAATAACCTGACGGTTTCTTTGCAATTCAACGTCTTGCTGGCCCTTTTTAATATGATACCTCTGCCGCCGCTGGATGGCGGCCGTGTGGCCGTGGGTCTGTTGCCCGATGCGCTGGCCTTTCCGCTGGCGCGGCTGGAACGGTATGGCATGCTGATCCTGCTGGCTTTTGTGTTCCTGATCCCGTTCGTGTCGGGGCAGTTGGGCTATTCCTTCCATCCCCTGGCAATGGTCCTGCTGCCGGCGGTCGATTTCGTGGTCGATTTGATCGCCCGCATTACCGGTTTGATAGGCTGAGTTTCTGGGGGGCATGATGGCAGAGGGCATGGCCACCGCCGGGGACGAGGCGGTGGACGAAGCGCTGCTGCTGGATATTGACGGTTATGAAGGACCGATTGACCTTTTGCTGTCGCTTGCCCGCGACCAGAAGGTGGATCTGACCCGCATTTCCATCCTGCAGCTTGCCGAACAATATCTGGCTTTCGTGGCGGAGGCCCGGCGCCTGCGGCTGGAACTGGCGGCGGATTATCTGGTGATGGCAGCGTGGCTCGCCTACCTGAAATCCCGCCTGCTTCTGCCAGACCCGCAGCCCGATGAACCATCGGCTGAGATGCTGGCGGCGGCCCTGACCTTGCAGCTTCAGCGGCTGGAGGCGATGCAGGCGGCGGCGGCCCGGCTGCTGGCCCAGCCCCGGCTGGGGCGAGACCGATTTGCGCGCGGCGCGCCGGAGGATTTGCCGATCTTTGCCAAAAGCCGACATGATCTGGGCCTTTACGACCTGTTGAAAGCCTATGGCGATATTGGCAGCCGGCAGGCGCGTGTCACGCCTTTCACCATCCCGGTGACGGAGCTTTACTCAATCGAGGAAGCGGTGGCGCGGCTGGAAGCCATGCTGGGCAAGCTGCCGGACTGGTCGCATCTGGATGCGCTGTTGCCGGCCGGCTGGCGCGGACGGGGCGTGAAGGCACGGTCGCTGCTGGCCAGCAGCTTTGTGGCCGCACTGGAACTGGCTAAGGCCGGGCAATTGGAATTGCGCCAGGAAGGGGCCTATGCGCCAATCTTCCTGCGGGCGCGACGGGGTGAGGGATGAGCGATCTTTTTGACAGTGATTTCCAGCTTGTCCGTCTGCTGGAAGCAATCCTGTTCGCTTCTGCCGATCCGGTGCCGGAGGGCGTGCTGCAATCCCGCGTCGGTGCTGTGCCGGTGCGGCCCCTGCTGGCCCAGCTTGAAAATCTCTACCGCCATCGCGGTGTCAATCTGGTGGCGTCGGGAGGTCGGTGGGCCTTCCGCACAGCAGCGGATCTGGGGGACAAGCTGCGGGTGGAGATTGAGGTGACCGCCAAGCTGTCCCGCGCGGCGGTGGAGACCCTGTCCATCATTGCCTATCACCAGCCCGTGACGCGGGCGGAGATTGAGGCGATCCGCGGTGTTGCCACATCCAAAGGCACATTGGATATCCTGATGGAAGCCGGCTGGGTGCAGCCTGGCCGGCGGCGGGAAACACCGGGCCGGCCGCTGACCTGGATCACCACCCCGCATTTCCTGGACCATTTCGGCCTTGGTTCGCTGCGCGACCTGCCAGGGGTGGATGATCTGCGTGCCGCCGGCCTTCTGGACCGTGCGGCCCCGATGCCCAGCCTGCCGGGACTGGGGACGGGGGAAGGGTAAGCATCGGTACAAGCCATTTCTTACGCAGGCGGAATTTCTGAAACCTGATGTCGGCATTGGGCATAATCCTTCGTCCTTGGATCAGGCAGGAAGGAGATGACCCATGCTGTACGCCATTCTCTGTTACGACAATGAAGATATCGTCACCGCCTGGACGCAGGAGGAGGACGATGCCGTCATCGCCAAATTGTCAGTGGTGACGGAAAAGCTGCAACAGGCCGGCCGTCTGGGCCCGGTTTTCCGCCTGCTGCCCACGACGGCGGCCACGACCGTGCGCAAGGGCAAGGACGCGCTGGTCATTGACGGCCCGTTTGCAGAGACGAAAGAGCAGTTGCTGGGCGTCTATATCGTGGATTGCGAGGATCTGGAGGAGGCGGTGGAAACCGCCAAGGATCTCGCCCGCGCCAGCAGCAGCCATGGTTGTTATGAATTGCGGCCCTTATCGCTCTATCTGCCCCAGGCGCCGGCGGCGCCATGACCGATCTGGTCTGGATCGATCACGCCCTGGTCGGTGCCCGCCCACAGGTCGTGGGGGCGCTCCTGCGCTATTTCCGCGACCTGGACATGGCGGAGGAAGCCTATCAGGAGGCTTGCCTGCGTGCCCTGTCCCATTGGCCACGCAATGGCCCGCCGCGCGACCCGGCGGCGTGGCTGATCATGGTGGGGCGCAATGTGACGCTGGATCAAGTGCGCCGCACCAGCCGGCAGCAGCCATTGCCCGATGAGGACAGCCTGTCGGACCTGGAGGATGCCGAGGGGCCGATGGCGGAAAGGCTGGATGCCGGGGAATATCGCGATGATGTGCTGCGGCTGCTGTTCATCTGCTGCCATCCGGAATTACCAGCCACGCAGCAGATTGCCTTGGCGCTGCGCATCGTCTGTGGCCTGACCGTACCCCAGATTGCCCGCGCCTTCCTGGTGGGCGACAGCGCCATGGAACAGCGCATCACCCGCGCCAAGGCCCGCATCAGTGCCGACCGTCTGCCGTTCGAGCCGCCGGGTGCCGTAGAGCGGCTTGAGCGGCTGGGCGTGGTCGCCGCCATGCTTTATCTGCTGTTTAATGAAGGCTATTCCGCCACAGGGGAGGCGGTGGCTGACCGCCTGCCTTTCTGCGATGAGGCCATAAGGCTGGTGCGATTGCTGCTGCGCCTGTTCCCGGCAGAGCCGGAGATCATGGGCCTGCTGGCCCTGATGCTGCTTCAGCATGCCCGCCACCCGGCACGCTTTGATGCGGCGGGTAATATCGTGCTGCTGGAAGATCAGGACCGGAGCCGGTGGAACCCGTCCATGATCGCGGAAGGTATGGCCTTGATCGACAAGGCTTTCCGCCATCACCGGCCGGGCAGCTATCAACTCCAGGCCGCCATCGCAGCCCTGCACGCGCGGGCACGACGGGCCCAGGATACGGACTGGACGCAGATCGACCTGTTCTATGCCTCGCTTGAACAGGCCGAACCATCCCCCATCGTCACGCTCAACCGGTCGGTTGTGCTGGCCAAGGTCAAGGGGCCGGAAGCGGCGCTGGCGTTGATTGAACCGCTGGCGACGCGCCTGGATGGCTATTTCCATTATCATGGCGCCCGCGGTGCCTATCTGCGTCAGCTTGGCCGGCTGAGGGAGGCGCGGGTGGCGTTTGACCGTGCCATCGCCTGCGCCCGTACAGCGGCGGAGGCCGCCCATATCCGCCAGCATCTGGACCTGCTGGAGCAGAAAGCCGGACTGGCTGATTAATTCTTATCGAGCGTGTCGGTTCTATCCCTTGCCGGTCGTCCTTGGGGCACAGGGCCTATCGTGACTGTTCACGCCATAGAGGGAGAGCATCCATGTCAGACCAGCAGAAAGTTCCCTTAAACAGCGGGGTCATTCCCCATATCGTTGTGAGCGACGCCAGCGCGGCAGCGGAGTTCTATAAGCGGGCCTTCGGCGCCGAAGAGGTGCTGCGGATGCCGGCGCAGGATGGAAAAAAGCTGATGCACTGCCATCTTTCCATCAATGGCGGGTCATTGATGCTGTGCGATGCCTTTCCCGAATTTGGCTATCCGCTGCAAGCCCCGCAAAGCTTCACCCTGCACCTGCATGTGGCGGATGTGGATGCCTGGTGGGACAGGGCTGTGGCCGCCGGGGCGGAAGTGGTGATGAAGCTGGAGCAGCAGTTCTGGGGTGACCGGTATGGTCAGGTCCGCGATCCGTTCGGCGTGACCTGGTCCCTGGCCAGCACGCCTGCTTAATGCCAGGGGCATGAAATCTTGACCGTTGGTCAATCTTTCCTGCGCCTCAATCGCCGGCGCCAGCATCCGCTGGTTTGGCTACGCTGCCGAGCCAGTTCCCGGTGAGTGCTACTCACCGGGGACTGGTAAAACAGGCTGTTCCAGCCGTTTGGCTGCCCTGCATTCGCAGGTGCAGTATGGTGGTTGACAGAAGGGCCGGCGCCGATCATATCTCAACCACCTATGAAAGAAGATTTGATCGGCGCCGCACATGCGGACGCAACCGCCACCGCCCCTTCAGGCCCCGTGACGGACAAGAAGCCGGGTGGCGGCAACGTCATCCCTTTCCAACGATATAACGAATTCGGCTCCCGCTGGCCTGTTCCGGGCGAGGCGGAAATCCTGGTTGTGCCTTTGGGCGGCCTTGGTCGCATTGGCATGAACTGGACCCTCTATGGCCATGCCGGCGCCTGGATACTGGTGGATGCCGGTATCTCCTTCCCCGATGAGGGGCATGAGGGTGTGGACGCCATTGTCCCCGATCCGGGCTTCCTCGCCCCGATCCAGGATCGGCTGCTGGGCCTTGTCATCACGCACGCCCATGAAGACCATATCGGTGCTATCGACCGGTTATGGCCGCATGCGCTGAATGCCCCCATCTGGGCCACGCCTTTCGCGCTGGGGATGATTTCCCGCCGGCTGGCGGAGCAGGACACGCTGGATGCGGTGACGCTGAACCGGTTTGATGTCGGCTCCAGCTTCAGCATCGGCCCCTTCGCCATCGAGACGGTGCGCCTGACCCACTCCGTGCCGGAGCCGGTGGCCCTGGCCGTGACGACGACGGCTGGCACCGTGCTGCATACCGGCGACTGGAAGTTCGACCCGGAGCCGATGATCGGCCAGCCGACGGATTTCGACAAGCTGCGCCGCATTGGTGATGCCGGTGTGCTGGCCATGCTGTGCGACAGTACCAATGCGCACAAGGATTTGCCGGTCACCTCCGAAGGGCAGGTGCGTCAGGCATTCCAGAAACTGTTCGCCACCCGTAAGGGGCAGATTGCCATCTGCTGCTTTGCCACCAATGTTGCCCGCGTTGCTTCGGCAGCCGTGGCCGCGGTTGGGGCTGGCCGCAAGGTGGCGCTCGCCGGTCGCTCCATGCGCAATTCCGAGGCGGTGGCCCGGTCGCTGGGCCTGCTGGAGGGTGTGCCGGAATTCCTGTCGGAGCCGTCGCATCTGCGCGGTTTGGACCGCAAGGAAGTGGCCATGATCTGCACCGGCGGTCAGGGTGAGGAACGGGCGGCATTGGCCCGCCTCGCCCGCGGCGACCGTCGTTTCCCGTCCTTCGGGGCTGGTGATACGGTCGTGATCTCCGCCCGCGTCATTCCCGGTAATGAGGAGGCGGTCGATAAGGTCGTTTCCCAGTTGCGGGCGCGCGGCGTGGAAGTGCTGATGGGGCACGAGTTGATGGGCGGCATGCCGCTGCATGTCTCCGGCCATCCTGGCGCCAATGAGCTGAGGGAGCTTTATGCCCTGGTGCGGCCGCGCTTTGCCCTGCCGGTCCATGGCACGGAAATGCACCTGACCGCCCATGCGCGTCTGGCCCGCGCTGCGGGCTGCGAGGCGGCCCTGGTGACGGAAGAAGCGGAACTGATCCGCCTGTCCCCTGCTGGGGCGCGGGTCATGGGCCGTGTGGATGCGCCGCTTTTGCACTTGCAGTCGGACGAGAATGGCGACCGGGTACCTTACCGGCCTCAGATCGCGCTGGCCTGATTGGCCGGCGGCTGGTTGGTGTTGTGGGGCAGGGGTGGCATTATGGTGCCACCCTGTTCCGCGTCGCCCGCAAATCCAGTACATAGGCCAGGGTCGCCCCCATCCGTTCCACCCGCAGCAATTCCTTTCCGGCCGGTGCGTCGGCGCAGGCATGGCGGGTGAAGGAAATATAAAAATCGGCGCCGCCCTTGCCATCCGGCGGTGCCTGCCAGCGGGGCGGCAGGTAATAGAGCGCTGATTCCGAAGGACCGCAGATGCGGACCCGGTAAGGCCAAGCCAAAGCTGGGGAGCCTTCCTCCGTCACAATCCGGTCACGCAGACGGGAAGCGGCTTCCGAGAGGGCCGTGCCCCAATAATCCAATTCGAACCGGTCCTTGGCGCCTGATACTCCACCTGCCAAGCTATTATACCAGATCGCTTCATAGGGGTGCAGGCGGACCATGACCGACCCCTGCCAGCCAGCCCAGAGGGCCAGTAGCCCGGCCAGCGCGGCCTTTGTCTCGCGTGTCCGCCCCTGTAAACGCCCTTCCATGACCGCGACAGCCTTGTCCAGCCCCAGGGCGGCGGCGACGGTCAGCATTGGCATGATGAACAGCAGATGGCGGATACCGTCATAAAGCACGGCGCCAGTTATGATGACGACCAGTGGCGGCAGCAGGATAAAGGCGGCGAGGCCGGTGCGCTCCGGTGTCAGGGCCGCACTTTTTTCCCGTATCAGGGCCCGGCCGCCCAGCACCAGCGCTGCGGCCAAGCCCAGAAGGGTCACTTCGGGCAGTTTGACGGCGAAGGCTGTCGGCACATACCACCAGGGCAGGTCGGTGGTAACCAGCGTCTGGCCTGCGAACAGGAAGCTGAACCGCAGCGGGAAATGGGAAAAGCTGGCCAATGCCTCAAATGGTCGGGTGAAGGGGGCCATCTGTGCCCAGGGCCAGGCGGCGATCATGACCATCCAGGCCAGCAGGAAAGCCGGCAGCAGCCGCGCCGCTGCACCAAGCCCCTGGCGTCCGCCATCGGACAGTCCTTCCAGCCTGCAGCGCTGATACAGCCAGACCAGGGCGCCGATGGCCAGGGGCATGAACAGGATGACCCCGCCTACCCTTATGCCCAACGCACAGCCAACAGCCAGCCCATAGCCGAACAACGCCCCCGCCGATGGCCGCGGCAGTTCCCGCAGCAGGCGGATCTGCGCCAGCCCGGCCCAGGCGGCGGCGGTGGCAAAGGGTATATCCTTGGGATTGGCAAAGGCCTGCCCCATCCATTCCGGTGTCAGCAACAGCAGCAGGATGGCCAAAGCCCCGGCACGGGGGCCTGCCAGCGCGCGGGCTTGACGGTGGACCGCGATCAAACCCAAGACCCCGATCAGGCCGCCAATCAGCCGGCGACTTTCATAGATATCGAAGGGCAGCGCGATCCCCGCCAGGGAGACGAGGACATCATAGAGCGCGCCATAGAGATAGAGATTCTGGAAGGTGAGAACCGACTGGTCTTTGCCCATGGACAAATACCAGTCCAACGCCCGCCAGCCATTTTCCAGGTGCAGCGGTTCATCCCAGGTGATGCCGTAATGTTTGAAACTGACGGCAACCAGCAGCAACGCCGCAATCACCAGCCATTGGGACACACCGTCCCAGAAATGACCGGATGACACGCGGCGCGCCTTGTTTTCGGTGATGGTCACGGGTGGCGTGGTCAAGAGGCGCAGGAACGGAATTCTGTCACCGGCGGCTGGCTGTTATTTTCAGCCCGTGCCTCCTCGGCCGGGAAACCGATCTGTTCAGCCACCAGATAAAGCGGACGCCGCTTCACTTCAGTGAAAACGCGGCCCAGATAATCCCCAAGCACACCAAGGCAAATCAATTGCACGCCCCCCAGGAACAGCGTCGCCAGCATCAAAGAGGCATAGCCCGGCACGTCGATGCCAAACAATAACGTCTTTACCAGAATAACCGTGCCATAAAGCACTGCGATCAACGCCACGGCAAGCCCTAGCCAGGACCAGACGCGCAGGGGTAGCGTGGAGAAAGAGACGATACCATCCAGGGCGAAGCGGAACAGGCGCCAGGGGCTGAAACTGGTTTCCCCGGCATGGCGCGCCGCCGTGTCAAATGGGACGGCCACCTGGCGGAAACCAACCCAGCTATAAAGCCCTTTCATGAACCGCGTCCGCTCGTCCATCTGGTTCAGCACATCAATGACGGCGCGATCCATCAGGCGGAAATCACCGGCATCGCGGGGCAGGGGTACCTCCGACATACTGTCCAGCAGGGAATAGAAGCGGCGGGTAAACCAACGCCGCAGGGGCGGGTCTGTATCCCGGCTGCGGCGGACGCCATAGACCACCTGCGCGCCGGCCTGCCATTGGGCGTAAAATTCCTCGATCACTTCTGGCGGGTGCTGGAGATCGCTGTCCATCAGCACGACCGCCCGCCCAGAGGCGTGGCGCAGGCCGGCTGTCATGGCCATTTCCTTACCGAAATTCCGGCTGAAACGCACAGCGCGGACACGCGGATTGGCCACCTGGGTGGCCTGCAGAACGGCCCAGGTGTCATCGCGTGATCCATCATCAACGCATACGACTTCATAAGGTACACCCAACTTCTCCAGCACCGGCTGCAACCGGGCGAATAAAGGCTGGATGTTGGCCGCCTCGTTGAACATGGGCAGCACAATGGAAAGGACGGTGGCCTCGTTCTGCGGGCGCAGGGTCACCGGACGGATGCTGTCAAATGAGGGCGGCACCATAAACCAAATCCTCGGACGGATGCCCGCCAATTTAGCGCGGGCGCTGATTGTTATTCGCCGTTCGATCCTAAGCTGCAAGTGAAGAGTAAATGGTTAATTTTTGCCTATGCGGACGTATGGGGAAAAGCGCTTCTCAGAAGTGGGGATTACACCTCTGAACAGGTGTCGGGCGCCTGTCATAGACCGTTCTACGGCCAGGCGGATGGGGGGTAGGTCGAGTGAAATATGCTTAATAGTCTGTTAATTCAAGGATTGGTGCCACATTCATGACAATAACGCTTGGGATTATCGGGGCTATCCACTGATCCATACGGTAGTGAAGGTGATCGTCTCCCGGTTTTAAGACCGATATGTGACTGAAGGACCGGAGGTCATATTTCCGAACCTATCCGTCCATATGACGATTGATTGATCGGATGTAACTTAATCGTGTCTGCAATCCGATCATCTCTTCCCTATACTTGGTTTCATGAACAACGGGATATCAAAGGGAGAACAGCGATGTCTCGCCAGATGCAAACGATGGAAGATAAGGTGATGTCCGTGGGCATCGGCGCTCTGGACACGGTGGCCGAAGCGCCTGCCGCTTCCCGTGAGCAGCAGAATCATGCGGCGGTGATCGCGCAGATCGAACAGGAAATTCCCCGTCTGCGCCGGTTTGCCCGGGGCATGGTCCGCGACATGTCGCTGGCCGATGATCTGGTGCAGGAATGCCTGGAGCGTGCACTGACCCGTCTGCACTTGTGGCAGCCTGGCACCAATCTGCGCGCATGGTTGTTCACCATCCTGCGCAACCTTCACATCAATGGTGTCCGCCGCAAGCAAACCTTCGTGGATATTGATGGCGAGGCGCAGGCGGGTCTGGGCAGCGCCCATGGGTCACAGTTCTCTCGCCTGGAAGTACGGGACCTGCGCCGCGCCCTGTCGAAGCTGCCGCGTGAACAGCGCGAGGTGGTGCTGCTGATCGGCCTGGAAGGTATTTCCTATGCCGAAGCCGCCGATATCATGAAAGTGTCCATCGGTACGGTGAAGTCCCGCCTGTCCCGTGGCCGCCGCGCCCTGCGTGCCCTTATGGAAGGCGGCATGGCGGATGACGAGGATGATGTGCGCGGCACCGCCTGAGCCCGCATCTAAACTTCAAAAAATTTCATGTAAGCGAATGGGTGGTGGCCTCTGGCTGCCACCCATTTTCTATTCCGCCGTGGCCCAGGGCTGGAAGGACAGGGCAGATGTGAAAAGGGCGGGCCGGATGTGATCCGGGCCCGCCCTTTTCCTGTGCTTCTTGTGTGTGGATCAACGCCGGCGGACGGCGCCCATGATCAGCGACACAATGAAGATCACCAGGAAAATAAAGAACAGGATCTGGGCGATACCCGCAGATGCGGAAGAGATACCGCCAAAACCCAGTACACCGGCCACCAGGGCCACGATGAAGAATATCAACGCCCAATACAGCATGTCATGCCTCCCATCGTTCGATGCGGCCCGCGATCAGCGGCATCGTCACGGCAGAAACGCAGACCCTGATAGAGATGTTCCCCGGCGTTGATTTTCCCCGAACATCAACGCACGGCGCGCCGCCTGCCACGTCCTGTCCGGCCGGCCGGCTGGGGCGGCGGCGCTGGCGGCTGCACGCAGCGGATCAATCCCTGATAGGCGGATTGGATAACGCCGGGTATCGCGTCTACCGGCATCGGGTTCGCGCGCGTGTAAGAAGTGGCGATCTTGACGGCCAATGCCCGCAAGGTTTCCACGGGTAACTCACTCATCGTTCCGGTCTCCGCCATTGGTTCACTGCCCATTAGGGCAGGCTTGACGGCAAAGTCCATCCAGCCGCCTGTAAGGACGAAAAAGAAAATAGGTCTATGACATTCGTGGGTCTGCCGGGGGGGGAGGGGAACCATGGGGCCTGCGCGCCGTTCCCTTCCCGAAGCTTTTGATGCTGACCAGATGGAGAAACGTCATGAAAACCCGTTTTGCCGCCATCACAGCCTGCTTGCTGCTGGGCTCCACGGCCCTTTCCGGTGCTGCGTTGGCACAGTCCGCCACCGGGACGGACACCAGCATGACCCAACCGGGCGCAATGCCGCACGATCCGATGTCCCCGCCGGTGATGCCGGGGGATCCTGCAACCGCGCCGATGCCGGCTGATACCGGTATGACCGGGATGACCACGTCCCCCACCGATCCCGACTCCGGCGGCCGTCTGGCCGATCAGGGGCAGCCCAGCACCATGGGCGCGACGGAGGAACCCGGCACGAACACCGCTGCATCTGGCGGCATGGACGCCACCACCAGCACCACGGCGTCTGACACCACGAACGGTCAGCCGCAGGTTCTGGCAGAGGTCAATCCCGACGAGGTGAGTGGCAGCGAGCGGCAAAAGACGGCTGCGGTCAGCACGCAGTTGCTGAACCGCTTCAACACGCTGGGCTTTGCCGAATTCAAGGAATTCACCCGCGAAGGGAATGGATATAAGACCGAGGCAAAGACCAGCGATGGCAACTGGGTCACTGTGATGATCGATCCGGAAGAAGGGACGATCAAGCAGCAGTAATAACAGCCATTCTGGCGTGAATAGGAAAGCCGCCGGTCCATTCGGGCCGGCGGCTTTTTCATGTCTTAAAGGCGGTGATCAGAACTGATCTTCGCCCAAGGCCATGATGCTGCGATGACCTGCGGTGATCGGTGCAACCAGCCCTGCGGTCAATGGCAGGATCTGGTCGGCATAGAAGCGGCCGGTGATCATCTTACCATCCAGGAAGCTGGTATCGGCCCCCCGCTGGCGCAGAAGGTCCTGCGCGGCGATCATGCCTTTGGCCGTCAGGAAGCCACCAATGGTGATGCCAAATAGACGGAGATAATGGACAGCACCGCCGGCAACGGCGGAAAGATCCGACTTACCAGTATCCAGTACCCAAGCCGTGGCCGTCTCCAGTGCGACGATCGCTTCTTCCAGACGCTGGCCGATGGTTTCCAGATCATCCCCCGGCCCGTTCCTGGCTTCCGTCGCCACCGCCCGCATTTCCGCGATGAGTGTCTGCGCGGCACTGCCGCCATCCCGCAGCAGCTTGCGGAACACCAGATCATTGGCCTGGATACCGTTGGTGCCTTCATAAATCGGGGCAATGCGGGCGTCCCGATAATGCTGGGCGGCGCCGGTCTCCTCAATAAAGCCCATCCCGCCATGGACCTGTACGCCCAGGCTGGAAAGCTCAACACCCAGATCGGTACACCAGGCTTTGGTGATGGGGGTCAGCAGGTCGTTCAGGGCAGCCGCCTTACGCGCCGCGTCCCGGTCGGGATTATGGTGGGCATTATCCAGTGCGGCGGCGGTATAATAGGCCAAAGCGCGCGCCGCCTCGATCTGCGATTTCATCGTCAGCAGCATCCGGCGAACATCCGGATGGTTGATGATGGTGACCGGGGCAGGGTCTTTACCTGTCAAGGCCCGGCTTTGCACACGCCCCTTGGCATAGTCCACCGCCTGTTGATAGGCGCGCTCGGCAATAGCCACACCCTGCAGTCCAACGCCCAGGCGGGCATTGTTCATCATGGTGAACATATACTCAATGCCGCGATTTTCCTCGCCCACCAGATACCCGATGGCACCGCCATTATCACCATAGGACATGACAGCGGTCGGGCTGGCATGGATGCCCATCTTGTGTTCCAGGCCGGAGCAGCGCAGATCGTTGCGGTCACCCAGGGTCCCGTCCGCATTCACCATGAATTTCGGCACGACGAACAGGCTGATGCCCTTGATGCCCGCTGGTGCTGTCGGGGTCCGGGCCAGCACCAGATGGACGATATTGTTGGTGAAATCATGCTCACCAAACGTGATGAAAATCTTCTGGCCGGTGATCAGATAAGTGCCATCACCCTGCGGCACCGCCTTGGTGCGGACCGCACCAACGTCGGAGCCGGCCTGCGGCTCCGTCAGATTCATGGTGCCGGTCCATTCGCCGCTGATCAGCTTTTCCAGATAGGTCTTTTTCTGTTCTTCAGACCCGTGGATGGTCAATAGTTCCACTGCACCCTGATTGAGCATGGGGCAGAGCGAGAAGGACATGTTGGCAGACGTCCACATCTCCTGGATCGGCAAGGCCAGCGTCCAGGGCAGGCCCTGCCCACCATAATCCGGATCAAAGGGGACGGCGTTCCAGCCGCCTTCCACATATTTCCAATAGGCGTCACGGAAGCCCGTGGCCGTGCGCACGGCCCCATTCTCCAGTGTCGCCCCTTCCTGATCGCCAACCCAGTTCAACGGCGCCAGTACATCGCGGGCCAGCTTGCCCGCTTCCTCCAGCACCTGGTCGGCCAGATCGGGCGTTACCACGTCAAACCCTGGCAGCGTGGCCACCTGATCCAGCCCGACAACGTGGGTGAGGGTGAAGCGCATATCCCGGATCGGGGCGTTGTAACTGGTCATTTCGCCTTTTCCTTCCCAGCGGCACGATGCCTGCTCATTCCTTGGCGACAAGGGTCGCAGGCCACAACATGGCGTGAAGCCAGCGGCCCGGCAAGCCTTGCCGCATCCTTTCGTATCGGTTCTGGAATGATGGCCTATTTTTGCTCAAAAAATAGGTTAGCAAACCTGGATTTCTGGGAGAAAAGACCGGCTATTGGAATTTTATGCGGAGTTACGCAGCGGAATGCTAGGATTTTAGGCATCGTCAAGCGCTTGGCACGCTGATTGCTTATCTGGGATGGAGTTCAGTGCCGAGGGAGTATCCGACCGTGAGCAGCATTTTCAGCCCGATCCAGCGTGCCGACGCCGTTGAGCGTTCGACTGCAACCTCGTCCGCTGCTCCGACCCATGTCATCCGGGCTGTCCAGCAGGCCAGCAGCGCGACGGGGGTTGATTTCTCATATCTGATGCAGAAGGCCTCCGTCGAAAGCGGCTATCGCACGGATGTGAAAGCGAAAACCAGTTCAGCCACAGGCCTTTTCCAGTTCACCGAGGGGACCTGGCTCAGCATGATCAAACAGCATGGCGCCAAGCATGGGCTGGGTGTTTATGCGGAACAGATCGAAGGCGGGGAAGGCAAGGCACGCGTATCGGACCCGGCTCTGCGCAAGGAAATCCTGAATCTGCGCAAGGATCCCCGTCTTTCCGCCCTCTTTGCGGCCGAACTGGCGAACGACAATAAAACCCATCTGGAGAATGAGCTGGGCCGCCCTGTGGGCAATACGGAGCTTTACATGGCCCATTTCCTGGGGGCGGGCGGGGCAACCAAGTTCCTGAAGGCAATGGATAAGAACCCCAATCAACCCGCGGCTTCCCTGCTGCCGGAAGCCGCCCGTGCCAACCTGAACGTCTTCTATAACGGCACCAAGCCCCGGACCGTCGGCCAGGTATTTGAACGGTTCGCCGGTAAATTTGATGATGAGGTACCGGCACAAATTGCCGGGTCCGGGCCTTTTGGGCAGACCTTGCCGGAGGATACATCGTCCCAGCCCTGGTTAACCGGTTTTCGGTCCGCCGCGTCGGGGAACGAACCCATCTCCACCTACACCATCATGATGCTGGACAATCTGGCTCCGCCCTCCTCGGATGAGCAGGAGCGGCGGCGGTCCACCGGGTCTGGCGCGCGTGACAATGGGGATGAACAGGCGCAAGGCGCCAACTCTTTCATGGGCCGCGCCATGCCGACGCTCAAGCCGGGATTGGTTTCCGCCTGATTTCAGGAGTCTCCAGTCCTGTATGGCTGGCGCTGTCACCATAACGGGATGGGCATAAGAACCTTATTCCCGTCGCCGCCCATTATCCCTATTGCCTCCTGTTTAATGGGAACAAAAAGGAAACAATTTGACGATAAAAGGTTTAGGCTGGTCCAATCATTTTCTGGGGAATAACCGACCGCCAAAAGGCAGTGTCAGGTGATTTGGAGAGACAGATGTTGGAAGAATTTAAGAAATTTATCAGCCGTGGGAATGTCATCGACCTTGCGGTTGGTATCATCATCGGGTCCGCTTTCACGGCAATCGTCACATCGCTTGTTAATGATATCCTTATGCCACCCCTTGGTTTCGTGATGGGGGGCATCGATTTTTCTGATTATTTCCTCAACCTGTCAGGTGGTGATTACGCCAATCTGGCTGCGGCCAAGGAGGCCGGTGCCGCCACCGTCAATTACGGCCTGTTCATCAATGCCGTGATCCGGTTCTTCATTGTTGCCTGGGCCGTTTTCATCCTGGTCAAGCAGGTAAACCGCTTCCACACGAAGAAGGCGGCGGAGCCTGCTGCACCGTCCAAGCAGGAAGTCCTGCTGGAGGAAATCCGCGACCTGCTGAAGCAGCAGAGCCGCGCCCCCTGATGCGTGGTGGGCTCACGCTCCCAAGGGGTGTGAGCCCATGATCAGGTCATAGTTTTTTCAGGTAAGCGATCAGGTCGGCCCGGTCCTGCACTGCGGCCGTCTTGATCAGCATGCTGGTGCCTTTCATCGTCGTCGGCGGATCGTAAAGGTAATTGTCCAGCGTCATCGCATCCCAGACCAGCGCGCTTTGCCGCATGGTCTTGGAATATTTGAAGCCTTTCTGCGTCCCCGCCGTCCGGCCGAAGATACCTTCCATATGGGGGCCCTTCAGTCGCACTTCCTTCGTGTTGGTCGCGGCTGTCAGGGCATGGCACGCGGCGCAATCCCGTTTGAATATTTCTTCACCGCGCACGGCATCGCCGACTGTGGCAGCGGCGGGGAGAGAGGGCAGGGCAAGCAGCAGGCCCGCGGCGATCATCGACGGAACCGATTTCCCGAAACGCATCCTTGGATATTCCTTCTTATAGGCGTGGGAACGGGCGGGTGGGCAAAGGGTAACGATCAACTCAACGTCTCGGCGCAAAAAAAGCGCCGCCGCCGGGGCTTTATCCGGCGGCGGCGTTAAAGGTAATCCCAAAGATCGGGTCAGACGATACCAGCTTTAGTGAAAGGCAGGTCATAGACCCGTTTGCCACCCGCTGCCGCAATGGCATTGGCCACGGCGGGGGCCGCCGTCGGCACGCCGGGCTCGCCCACACCGGTCGGCCGTTCGCCGCTATCCACGATATGCACCTCCACTGCGGGCATGTCGGAATAGCGCATCGGCTCGAACGTGTCGAAATTGGCCTGATCCACCAGCCCGTCGGTCAATGTGATGGCATCGCGCAACGCATGGCCGATGCCCCAGCCGGTGCCGCCTTCGATCTGCGCCTTAATGACGTTCGGATTGATGGCAATGCCGCAATCAATGGCGCAGACAACGCGGTCGATCTTGACCTTGCCATTGGCGTCGATCGTCACTTCGGCCACATGGGCGACATAAGACTGGAAGCTTTCATGCACGGCCACACCCCGGCCGCGCTTCGTTCCGGCAGGCCCGGCGGCCAGCGGCTTGCCCCAGCCGGCCTTCTCCGCGGCCAGCTTCAGCACCCCTTGCAGGCGCGGATGGTCCTTCAGCCGTTCCATGCGGTAAGCGACCTGATCCTGTCCCGCGGCGGCGGCCAGTTCGTCGATGAAGGCTTCCTTGGCATAGGCCGTATGGGTATGGCCCACAGAGCGCCACCACAGGGTCGTGACCGGAGAATCGGCGATATGCATGTCCACCGCCAGGCTGCCGACCGTGTAGGCAAGGTCTGCCGCCCCTTCCACGGCTGACTGATCGACGCCATCCTTCAGCATCATGGCGGCAAAGGGTGTTCCCGCCATGAAGGACTGGGAGACAAGGCGCTGTTCCCAGGCGGTAATATTGCCCTTGGCATCCAGGGCAGCCCGCAGCCTGTGCAGCACCATCGGGCGATAGCGACCACCCTTGATATCGTCCTCGCGCGTCCAGACCAGATGCACAGGCACTTTCTGGCCCTTGGCAGCCAGCGCCTTGGCGATGATGGCGGTTTCCACCATGTAATCGGCATTCGGTGTGGCGCGGCGGCCAAAGCTACCGCCGGCCCAGACGGTGTTGATCTTCACCTTGTCCGGGGTGGTGCCCAGCACGCCGGCAACGGCGGGCTGCTCAATCCCCTGGAACTGGGACCCGGCCCAGATCTCCGCCCCGCCATCATCCGTCAGAAGGATGGTGGCGTTCAGCGGCTCCATCGGGGCATGGGCCAGATAGGGGAAGCTGTATTCCGCTTCGATCACCTTGGCGGCGGCCTTGAAGGCGGCGGCCGTATCTCCCTTGGCGGCAGCCTTTCCACCCGGCTTCTTCGCCAGTTCGCGATATTCGGACAGGACGGCGTCCGTGCTGCGCTTTTCCGCCTTGCTGTCATCCCAGGTGATCTTCAGCGCATCGCGACCCTGCATCGCCACCCAGGTGTTCTTGGCGATAACGGCGACGCCGATGGGCAGGCTCAGCACCTCAATCACGCCGGGGATGGCGCGAGTAGCCTTGTCATCCACGGCCTTCACCGTACCGCCAAAACGGGGGCTGCGGGCCAGCACGGCTGTCACTTGACCGGGGCGGCGGATATCCATGGCGAAGATGGCACTGCCATTGGTCTTGGACACATTGTCCAGCCGATGCAGCGTCTCATTTCCGATCACGGAATAATGTGCCCGGTCTTTCAGCGGTACAGAGGCTGGGACCGGCAGCTTGGATGCTGCCGTTGCAAATTTGCCGAACGGACCGCTCTTGCCGGATTTCTTGTGGCTGATCACGCCCTTGGCAACCGTGATCTCCGACGCCGGCACTTTCCATTCAGCGGCGGCCGCGCTGACCAGCATGGACCGGGCGGCGGCGCCCGCCATGCGCAATTCGTCCCAGCTATTGAACACAGCGGTAGAGCCGCCCGTGCCCTGAATGCCGAAAGCGTGGTTGCCATAGAGCTTGCTGTCGGCGGGGGCGAACTCGCTGCGCATCTGCGCCCAGTCGGCGTCCAGCTCTTCCGCCACAATAGCGGTCAGGCCGGTGGCAATGCCCTGGCCCATATCCAGATGCTTGACCAGCACCGTCACACTATTGTCCGGCGCCACGCGCACGAACAGGTTGGGAAGCGGATTGGGCGGGCCCATGACCACAGGCGCCGCCCCTTCGGCGGCAAACCCGGATACCGGGACCATGGCGCCAATGACCAGGGCACCGCCGGCACCGGCGGCCCCCTTCAGGAAGGAGCGGCGCGAAGGCGTGGTTTCCACCACATTGGCGGCAGCGCGGCGCAGGAGTTGCGGCAGCATCATTTTCATGGCTCAGGTCCTCGCCAGCTTGGCGGCTTCCTTCACCGCCGCCTTGATCCGCACATAGGTGGCGCAGCGGCAGACATTGCCATCCATCGCCGCCTCGATATCGGCGTCGCTGGGGTCAGGATTTTCCGCGATCAAAGCCGTGGCGGCCATGACCTGGCCCGACTGGCAATAACCGCATTGCACCACGTCCAGATCGGCCCAAGCCTTCTGCACCGCGGCGGCGGCCTTGCCGCTGATGCCTTCGATGGTCGTGATCTTGGCATCGCCCGCAGCCGATGCCGGGAACTGGCAGGAGCGGGTGGGCACGCCATCGACATGCACGGTGCAGGCACCACACAGCGCCTGACCACAGCCGAACTTGGTGCCGGTCATATTCAATTCATCGCGAAGCACCCACAACAGGGGCATATCTTCCGGCACGTCCACTTCACGGACCTGCCCATTGATGTTCAGCCGAAGCATCGTCATCCCCAATTTTGGCAAAGGCTTGGAACGGGGGTCGGTCCGTCGCCATTTTTTCAACGGTCGCCGGGCCGGAGCCTTTATCCCGGCCATCATGAAGGGGATGAACCATTCCCGTCTTGCAGAAATTGACCCTTTTGATCGGGGGCTTCTATCAAAATTAAAATTGTATGCGACTGTATATCCTTATCTGTATGCTACCCTTAAGATGTGATGGTGGGGGCTTGGATAGTGGCGGCGCGTGTGGGGACGGTGGCCTTCCAAGGCATCGACGTGTTGGACATTGATGTGCAGGTGCAGATGACGGGGGGCCCCCTGGCCTTCACCGTTGTGGGCCTGCCGGACAAGGCGGTGGGGGAAAGCCGGGAACGGGTACGCGGCGCCCTGCATGCACTGGGGATCGCCCTGCCACCGCAGCGGCTGACCGTCAATCTGGCCCCTGCTGATGTATTGAAAGAAGGAAGTCACTTCGATTTGCCCATCGCGCTGGCTTTGCTGGTGATGATGGGCATCCTGCCCGGCGATGCCATGGCGGATTACCAGTCCTTGGGGGAATTGGGGCTGGATGGGTCCATCGCACCCGTTGCCGGGGTGCTGCCGGCGGCCATCAATGCTTCGGCCAATGGCAAGGGGCTGATCTGCCCGGCAGCCTGTGGGGGGGAGGCAGCCTGGGCAGGCGATGGGCTGGACATATTGGCGCCTTCCTCGCTTTTGTCCCTGATCAACCATTTCAAGGGCACCCAGGTGCTGACGCGGCCCGAACCCAGACTGGCGGGGCCGGAAGAAGGCGGCGGCTATAAGGACCTGCGCGACGTGAAAGGGCAGGAAACGGCCAAGCGCGTGCTGGAGGTGGCCGCCAGCGGCGGTCATAACATGCTGATGCTGGGGCCGCCGGGATCGGGCAAGTCCATGCTGGCCGCCCGCCTGCCGGGCCTGTTGCCGCCACTGGATGCGGCGGAAGCGCTGGAAGTCTCCATGATCCATTCCATCGCCGGATCGCTGGAAGGCGGCAAGCTGATCCGCACCCGCCCTTTTAGGGAGGTCCATCATTCCGCGACGCTCGCGGCCATGGTGGGCGGTGGCAACCGGGCCAGGCCCGGTGAAATCAGCCTGTCGCATCAGGGTGTTCTGTTTTTGGATGAATTGCCTGAATTTGCCCGCGGATCGCTGGAGGCGCTGCGTCAGCCGCTGGAGACCGGCCGCGCCACCGTCAGCCGCGCCAACCATCATGTGACATATCCGGCGCGGTTCCAATTGGTGGCAGCGATGAACCCCTGCCGTTGCGGCCATCTGGATGATCCGTCGCTCGCCTGCGGGCGGGCGCCGAAATGCGCTTCGGATTACCAGTCGAAGATCAGCGGCCCGTTGTTCGACCGTATCGATTTGCATGTCGATGTGCCGGCGGTATCAGCATCCGATCTGTCCCTGCCGCCGCCGCGCGAAGGCACGGCAGAGGTGGCGGCCCGCGTGGCCCATGCGCGCGATATTCAGCGGGAGCGTTACGCCGCCTCGGTTCCGCGCGGCCAGCCCGCCATCCGCACCAATGCCGAGGCTGACGGGGAGGTGCTGGAAAAGGTCGCCGGCCCCGATGCCCAGGGCCGCGCCCTGCTGACGGAGGCGGCGGAACGGCTGAAATTGTCTGCCCGTGGTTATCACCGTGTGTTGCGCGTCGCCCGCACCCTGGCGGATATGGAGGGGGCCGATGGTGTGCGCCGGCTGCATGTGGCCGAAGCCCTATCCTACCGGCGGGTGGCGCCAGGGCGGTAATTGCCGACGGCCAACGGGTCGTATATAGGGGGCCGTTCGTGGGGCTATGCTCCGGTTCCGTTCGCCTGATTGGTGCTTTCTCCTGTGAAACCCGCCCTTTACCAGACCCGGACAGGCGTTTACGCCCTGGCCACCCTCTGCTGTGCCTTGTGGGGCAGTTCCTACCCCGCCATCAAGAATGGCTATGCGCTGCTGCAGATTGCGCCTTCCGATCTGGCCGGACAGATGCTGTTTGCCGGCTGGCGCTTCACCCTGGCGGGTCTCGTCCTGCTGCTGGCTTCCCTGTGCCTGCGCAAGCGGCTATTGCCGGTCAGCCGGCGGCAGGCGGGACAGGTTGTCTTGCTGGGGCTGGTGCAAACGGCGCTGCAATATGTGTTTTTCTATATCGGCGTCGCCCATGCCAGCGGCATCAAAGCCTCCATCATGAACGCGACCGGCGTGTTCTTCAGTGTGGTGCTGGCGCATTTTATCTATGCCGGCGACCGGTTGAGCCGGGGGCGGGCATTGGGTTGCCTGATCGGGTTCGCCGGCGTGGTGGTGGTCAATCTGGGGCGGGGTGGGGCAGGGGCGTTCGGCTTTGATTTCAGCCTGATCGGGGAGGGTTTTGTGATCATCGCCGCGTTCATCCTGGCGGCGGCGGCGATCTATGGTAAGCGCGTGTCGCGCGGCATGGATGCGATGGTGATGACGGGATGGCAGCTTCTCGTCGGTGGTCTTGTGCTGACCGGGATCGGTTATGCCGGGGGCGGCCACCTGGAAGCGATGGGGGTAGAGGCGGGGGCGCTGCTCGCCTACCTGACATTGCTCTCCGCTGTCGCCTTTTCGGTCTGGAGCCTGCTGTTGAAGCATAATCCGGTGGGGATGATCGCGGCCTTCAACTTCCTGATCCCGGTCTTCGGCGTGTCGCTCTCTGCCATTTTCCTGGGTGAATCGCTGTTGCGCTGGAGCTATCTCAGTGCCCTGGTCCTGGTTTGTGCCGGCATCTGGCTGGTGACCAGGATGCCGGCACAAAAAGGCTGAGCCAGTTTACCAGTCGCACCCGTCAACCAGCAGGGCGGACAGCGCCTCAATCCCCGCCTGATCAGCTTGGTCGAACCGGTTCGGCAGCGGGCTGTCCAGATCGATCACGCCCAGCAGCCGGCCATCCCGGATCAGCGGCACCACCAGTTCAGACCGCGAGGCCGCATCGCAGGCAATATGGCCGGGGAAGGCATGGACATCGGGCACCAGCACGGTTTGCATTCGCTGGCCCGCCGTCCCGCACACACCGCGCCCCAGCGGGATGCGTACGCAGGCCGGCTTACCCTGGAATGGCCCCAGCACCAGTTCCGTCCCCTGCAGCAGATAGAACCCGGCCCAGTTCAGGTCCGGCAGGGTATTGAACATCAGGGCGGCGACATTGGCGCAATTAGCGACGCGATCCCGCTCCCCCGTCAGGATGCCGGCGGCCATGCTGGCAAGATCGGCATAAAGCGTGGGCTTGTCGGTGCCGGCGTCCGGCTTGGCGATATCGAACATCTGGTCCTCTTTGGCTTTCGGTTCATGCCGAAAAGCTGGATTGCTGATAGGATTCGCTATATCCATATGAATATAACGTTCATTGGGGAGCGATCACACCATGCTGGTACGCCATCTCTCCTATTTTGTCGCGCTTGCGCGTGAGCAGCATTTCGCCCGCGCTGCCGATGCCTGCGCCATCAGCCAGCCCACCCTGTCTGCCGCCATTGCCCGGCTGGAATCCGACCTTTCCGCGCGCCTGGTCCGCCGTGGCCGCCGGTTTGAGGGGCTGACGCCGGAGGGGGAGCGGCTGTTGGAATGGGCACGCGGTGTGGTGATGGATTATGAACGTCTGTGCGGTGATCTGCAGGGGATGCGCGGGCGGGCGTGAGGATTAGGCGGCCGGCCAAGCATGGTTACAGGCACGCTGCAGATGTTGAATGGCCCTGTCCACGTCATCAGGCATCATGGCCAACACCCTGGCGGCATGGTCCCGTTCCACGGGCTGCCCCAGCCGTTCCAGCACATTATTCATGTAACGCTGGATATCCCGCCCATAAGCGGATTCCGCCTTCGCAACAGCAGCGGCGGGAATGGCACCCTCGGCCATACTGAGAAAGCCCAGGTCGATGGCGTCCCGATAGGCAACGGAACGGTCAAGCCCTCGGTCGGCATTGGCCATCAGCTTTTCAGCGAACTGGTCTGCGATGGTCAGGGTGGGAACCGACACCAGCGATGATTTTTCTCCTGTCAGATCGATCCGCGCTTCTCGCACAATCTCGAACTTGATCCGCTGACCCTCCAGGGTGAACAGGCCACGGATACCATATTGGTCGGCGATGAAGGGACGAAGTGTCTCCACGCTGTCGGCAAAGAAGGCGGTGGCTCCTGCTTCCGTTGCGGCCATACGCAGGGCGCGATATCCCTCCCGGTCGGCGCACAGGAAATCCACATCCATGGAAAGTCGGTATTCGCCATGGTGCAGAACGATGGCTGTACCACCGCCGAAGTAGCAGCAAGATTTCGACAGGAAATCCGCATCCATGCCATGGAGCAGTGTGGCGATGATCCGGTGTTCGGGGCGCTGAAAAACCACTGGGGGGCTCATCGTGTCAGCATCCGCCCCTGTCCGAAATGATCTGTCAGACGCTGGATCAACGCGGCCTCACCGGGTTGAATGCCCGCCTTGTTCACGTACCGCCAGTTACGCTCATAAAGCGCAAAAACCTCCGAAGCTGGAATCGGGCGTTTGGCGTCCCGATTCCAGACCAGAAGCGACAGTTCCGGGTAATCCGCCGGAACAATCATCCAATCGGCGGCAGCTCCATCCATAAGGACAATATAAGCCCGCCGACCGGGTTTAGCTACACCCGGTCGTGCCGCCGCAGGTGTCGCATTTCAGGCAGGTGCCGTTGCGCACCATGGTCATGTTGCCGCATTCGGGGCAGGGGTCGCCCTCATAGCCGCGCGCGCGGGCTTCCTTTATCCGTTCAAACCGCGCATCACCGCGGCCAACCGTGCCGCTGCGAAGGCTGGTGCCGGATAGCGCGTCGGCATGGACGGAACCACCGCTATAGCCTGTCGGCGCATCCGTCCCGGTGGCGGCGTAAGCTGTGGTGGCCGTCTGGAAGCCACTGACGATACGGCCCTGCTGGCCACCCGGCACCACGCGCAGGTTGGAGCGGACATAGCCGGTCGACGCGATGCGGGCCACGGCAGCCAGTGTTTCCTGCGTCATGCGCGCGGCATTGTCGGGGAGTTCCGGCGCCCGGTTGGCGGCTTCCGGCACGCCGGCCAGATCGGCCTGGGCATCGCCCCGACCCATCGTGTCGGGCAGCAGATCCTCCGGCGTGGCGTGGGCCAGATCGTTGCGGCCCAGATAGGAGATGGCCAGTTCCCGGAACACATAATCCAGGATGGAGGTGGACATCTTGATGGCGTCATTGCCCGTCACCATGCCCGACGGTTCGAACCGGGTGAAGGTGAAGGCTTCGACATATTCTTCCAGCGGCACGCCATATTGCAGGCCCAGCGACACGGCGATGGCGAAGTTGTTCATCATCGACCGAAAGGCAGCGCCTTCCTTATGCATGTCGATGAAGATCTCGCCGATGCGCCCATCCTCATATTCGCCGGTACGCAGATACACCTTGTGTCCGCCCACCATGGCCTTCTGGGTATAACCCTTGCGGCGATGGGGCAGTTTTTCCCGGTCGCTGATCCGGATGACCTTTTCGATCACCTTCTCAACCACTTTTTCCGCGACCAGCGGCACACGGGCGGCGGCGGGGGCTTCGACAATCTTCTCCACCAGCGTCTGTTCGTCGCTGTCGAAGCTCTCCTCATCCTCCTCCAGCACCTGGGCATTCAGCGGCTGGGAGAGTTTGGAGCCGTCGCGGTAGAGCGCATTGGCTTTCACGCCCAGCCGCCAGGACAGCATATAGGCTTCCTTGCAGGCCTCCACCGGGGCCTGGTTGGGCATGTTGATGGTTTTGGAGATGGCACCGGAAATGAAGGGCTGGGCGGCGGCCATCATGCGGATATGGGCTTCCGCCGACAGGTAGCGCTTGCCGATCTTGCCGCAGGGGCTGGCGCAATCGAACACCGGCAGATGTTCGTCGCGCAGGCCCGGCGCCCCTTCCAGGGTCATGGCGCCGCAGACATAGACATTGGCGGCCTCAATCTCCTTCCGGCTGAAGCCCAGATGGGCCAGCAGGTCGAAGCTGAAGGCATCCAGATCCTGTTCCGATACGCCCAGCACATCGCGGCAGAAATCGACGCCCAAGGTCCATTTATTAAAGACGAACTTGATATCGAAGGCCGAGGCGAGGGCGCCTTCTACCTTCTCGATCTCCGTGTCGGTGAAGCCCTTGGTGCGCAGGCGGGCATGGGTGACGCCCGGCGCACCCACCAGCGTGCCATGGCCCACGGCATAGCGTTCGATCTGGGTGATCTGTTCGTCGCTATATCCCAAGCGGGACAGCGCCTCTGGCACCACGCGGTTGATGATCTTGAAATAGCCGCCGCCGGCCAGCTTCTTGAACTTCACCAGTGCGAAGTCCGGTTCGATGCCGGTGGTGTCGCAATCCATCACCAGCCCGATGGTGCCGGTGGGGGCGATCACCGTGGCTTGGGCATTGCGATAGCCATGTTCTTCACCCAGCGCCAAAGCCCGGTCCCAGGCGGCGCGTGCCGCCTCCACCAGATCGGCATCGGGGCACTCGGCGGCCTTCAGCGGCACCGGCGAAACCGACAGACCCTCATAGCCCGTGGCGGCACCATGGGCGGCACGGCGATGGTTGCGGATGACGCGCAGCATATGGTCGCGGTTGGGGGCAAAGCCAGGGAAGGGGCCCAGTTCCCCCGCCATCTCCGCCGAGGTGGCGTATGACACGCCCGTCATCAGCGCCGTGATGGCCCCGGTCAGCGACCGCCCGGCCTCGCTGTCATAGGGCAGGCCGGCGGCCATCAGCAGGCCGCCGATATTGGCAAAGCCCAGGCCCAGCGTGCGGTATTCATAAGATAGCCGGGCGATCTCCCGGCTCGGGAACTGCGCCATCAGGACGGAGATTTCCAGCACCAGCGTCCACAGCCGGCAGGCATGGCTGAAGCTTTCGATATCGAAACGACCGTCGGGCCGGCGGAATTCCATCAGGTTCAGGGACGCCAGGTTACAGGCCGTATCGTCCAGGAACATATATTCAGAGCAGGGGTTGGACGCATTGATGCGCCCCGCCGCCGGGCAGGTGTGCCAGTCATTGATGGTGGTGTCGAACTGCACGCCGGGGTCAGCCGATTGCCAGGAGGCCAGCCCGATCTTGTCCCACAGGTCGCGGGCGCGCAGCGTCTTGGCCACCTTGCCATCGGTGCGGCGGATCAGGTTCCAGGGGCCGTCATTCTCCACCGCGTTCAGGAAGGCATCGGGCACGCGCACGGAATTATTGGAATTCTGGCCCGAAACGGTGAGATACGCCTCCGAATCCCAATCCGTATCGAAGCTCTTCATATCAAAGCTGGTGAAGCCCTGGCCGGCCATCTGGATGGCGCGCTGGATGTAGTTTTCCGGCACCAGATCGCGCCTTGCGGCGATGATGGCCCGCTTCAGGGCCCGGTTCTGCGTCGGATCCAACCGTTCTGCATCCGGTCCAATCCCTTCATTGCAGGCGGCCATGATGATGTTCAGGTGGCGTGACACCTGTTTGGAACCGGTGACGAGGCTGGCAACCTTCTGCTCCTCCACCACCTTCCAGTCGATATAGGCCTCAATATCCGGGTGATCGAGATCGACCGTCACCATCTTGGCGGCCCGGCGGGTGGTGCCGCCGGATTTGATGGCGCCCGCCGCGCGGTCGCCGATCTTCAGGAAGCTCATCAAGCCCGACGATTTACCGCCGCCAGCCAGCTTCTCACTTTCGCCGCGCAGGCGGGAGAAGTTGGTTCCGCTGCCGGAACCATATTTGAACAGCCGGGCCTCACGCACCCACAGGTCCATGATCCCGCCCTCATTCACCAGATCGTCGGCGACGGACTGGATGAAGCAGGCATGGGGCTGGGGATGTTCATAGGCGCTGTTGGACGCCACCAGCGCACCGGTTTTCGGATCGACATAGAAATGGCCTTGGCTGGGGCCGTCGATGCCATAGGCCCAGTGCAGGCCGGTATTGAACCATTGCGGGCTGTTGGGTGCCGCCATCTGGCGGGCCAGCATGAAGCGCATTTCGTCATAGAAGGCGGCAGCATCCGATTCGGCGTCGAAATAGCCGCCTTTCCACCCCCAATAGGCCCAGGTGCCGGCCAGCCGGTCGAAAACCTGTCGGGCGGAGGTTTCGCCGGCGCGGCGTTCCGTCTCAGGCAGGGCGGAAAGCTGCGTCTCGTCAGCGCTGTGGCGCCACAGGAAGGGAGGAACGTCATGTTCTTCCACTGCCTTCAAGGCCTTAGGCACGCCGGCCCGCCGGAAATATTTCTGCGCCAGGATATCGCAGGCAACCTGGCTCCATTCCGCCGGTACCTCGATATCCTTGGCCTGGAAGACGACAGAGCCATCGGGATTGCGAATCTCGCTCGTCGCCGTTCGGAAGGGAATGTCCGCGTAAGCGTCCTGGCCCTCTTTAGTGAAACGGCGTTCGATACGCATGGAACCGGCCCTTCTCCTGTCGGTGGCAAGGTCTGGGCCGCCTTGATGGGGCACACAAAACCAATCCCGCCCGACACAAGAAGCCGATAGCGGGTGCCTGTTGGACAATATATGGCGACGGGACGAAGGCTAGGCCACGAAGCGCCGGTCATCAACCCATATTTTGTTGTCGGTTCGGCGCCGGGTACTGCTTATTGTGGTTGACGCGATTCTGTTAGCAGCCTTTGCCATGGTGTGGAAATGGCTGGATTCCGCCATCCCGGCTGCGATGAATGAGTCGTTCCAGGCGTTGGTGCAGAAAATGGAGGCTCAGATCATATCACGATTGGGTTGGCCCCGTACCCTATTCGGACAGGGGGTTTCCATTGCACTGGATCAGTGGCAGGGTGCGCGCGCTAGGGCGGGCTTGTGGTCCGATCCGGCTTCCGCAGCGTTGTCGAACTATTGTGAATGACAGAGCTTCCCGATCTCTCCCGAGCGACCATGTCCGAGAAAGATAAAGCCGCCAGCAGGCGGAAAAAATGGCTGGGCATCGCCACGGCGCTGTTCATGGCAATCCTTCTCGTGGTTGCTCTCCGGCATGTTCTGTCGGAAGTCGAGTTCGAGCATGTATGGGCCTATTTAAAGGCGCTCCCTTACACCAGCTTGCTGAAAGCGGTTGCCATTACGGCGCTGGGATACTGGGTATTGACCCTCTATGATGTGTCAGCCCTTATCTATCTGAAAAAGAAGGTGCCTTATCGCACGACGGCTTTTGCGGCCTCCTGCGGCTATGCATTTTCCAACAATATCGGCTGGGCTGTGATCAGCGGTGCTGGTGTGCGCTTGCGCACCTACGGGGCGGTGGGGCTGACGCCCGCCGATGTTGCCCGTGTGGTGGTCTTTTCCACCACCACCTTCACGCTTGGCGTCAGCTTTACCGGCGCCGTCGGGGTGCTGGTGGGGCCGGAGCCGGTAGCCGATATGCTGAACGCGCCGCTCTGGCTGGTCCAGGGTCTGGCCGTGTTGACCTTGCTGATCCTGCTTGCGGTTTGCATCGTCACCGGCGTGACGCGGCGCCCTGTGCGGATTTGGCGCTGGTCGATCCAGTTGCCGTCGCCGCTGGGTGTCGTCTCGCAGATAACGATCGGATCGGTCGAGATCATGCTGGCGGCGGGCGTCCTCTGGTCCTTGATGCCAGTCGATCATCCCATCAGCTTCACTGCTTTTTTGGGCATCTACTGTGCTGCCCTGGTCGTGGCGATCTTCAGCCATGTGCCCGGTGGGATCGGCGTGTTCGAAACCATCATCATCCTTGGCTTGTCGGACAAGGTGTCGACAGAGGCGTTGCTGGGGGCCATGCTCGCCTATCGTTTCATCTATTATATCCTGCCGCTGCTGCTGGCCGGCATTGCCATCGCCATTTGGGAGATCCGGCACCATACGGGGCGCATCGGCCGTGCCGCGGACAGGTTGCGCGGGCACGAACCACCGGCCGGGAAAGCCGGCCCGCCGGACTGATGGGGCCGGCTGCAATTTCGGCAAGGCCGGAATTACCGCCATGGCCGGCTTGACCCGCGCGCGAGGGTGGATTTTAAGATATTGCGGTGCCATAGTCGCCGCGTTGCCTGCCTCCCCACCGGGGGTACCGTTCCTTCAGTCCTGATCGGACCATCATGAGAAAAAGCATCTCCCTGGTCACTTGGATGGCCAATATCCAGATCAATATCTTCACTGCCCGGGCTGGCCAGCTGGTCGGTACGGATAAGCAGGGCAACAAATATTATCAGGAGAAGAAGGCCCGCAAAGGCCTGAAAGCCCGCCGCTGGGTGATCTATAACGGCGAGCCGGAGGCAACCAATGTGCCGCCGGAATGGCACGGCTGGCTGCATTACACCATGGCGGAGCCGCTGCCGGAGCAATCGGCTTTCCATAAGCCCTGGATCAAGGAACACCAGCCGAACCCGACAGGGACGCTGGAAGCCTATCGTCCGCCGGGCCATTTGTTCGAAGGTGGCAAGCGTGACAAGGCTACCGGCGATTATGAGGCCTGGACGCCGAACTGATCGGCACCATTTAGCGTTACATCGCATGGCGGCGTCGCTCGCACGCCGCCATCGTTGTTTTAAGGGTTCACATCGGGAGTGGTTCTGTCCATGCGCAGGAACGTGATTGAAACCGTGCTGGGTGCGGTTGTGCTGGTTGTGGCCGGGTTTTTCCTGTTCTTCGCCTATACCAGCAGCTCTGTACGCCCGGTCAGCGGCTACAAGCTGGAAGCGCGGTTCAGCAGCACGGGTGGCCTGTCTGCCGGTTCCGATGTCCGCATCAGCGGCGTCAAGGTCGGCACGGTGACGGAGCAGTTCCTGGACAAGCAGACCTTCCAGGCTGTGGTGCGGATGGAAATCGACCGCAATATCCAGCTTCCGCGTGATACCTCGGCTTCGATCGCCAGCGAGAGCCTGCTGGGCGGGCGCTACCTGCAGCTTGAGCCGGGTGGCGAGGAAGACAAGCTGAAGGAAGGCGACGTGATTGAATATACCCAGTCCGCCGTCAATCTGGAGGAGCTGCTGGGCCGCTTCATTTTCAGCTCTTCCGGTGGTGGGCAGGGTGGCAATGGTGGCGGTCAGGCGGCGTCCCCGCCGGCCTCCGGTGAGGCCCCTCCCGCCAATGGTGGCGGGCTGCTGGGCGGTCAGTGATCGGTAAGGTGTCCCTGCGCTGCTGGGGCGATAATGGGGGAAGATGACCGGCGCCATATGGCGGCCATCATCTTCCCCTTATTCCTTTGATGGGTTTACAGATTTTCAGACGGGGTTGATTTCCATGCGTGCAATGCCGCCCCTGCATCGCCTGTTTCTGGCATCCGTCATTTTGCCGGCATCAATCCTGATCGGGGTTGCTGGCGCACACGCCCAGGCAGAATTGGGCGTGCCAGCGGTGGAAGACCCGGTGCGCAGCGGCGTTGTTCAGCGCCCGGCCCCGCCGCCGCCGCCTGATCGTACATTCGACGCGATGCCTGTCGTGGTCCTTCAGGGGCTGGACAAGGTCACGGCCCGTACGTCCACTTTTGAAGTGAAGGTGGGGGAAACGGCGAGTTTCGGCCAGCTTGCCATCCATGTGAAGGCATGCCGGAAGGCGCCGCCAATCGATACCCCTGAATCCGCAGCCTTTCTGGATGTTGTCGAGAATCCGACCTCGGAAGGGGCGGCCCCGGTTCCCGTCTTTGTGGGCTGGATGTTTGCTTCCAGCCCGGCTTTGTCGGCGATGGAACACCCGGTCTATGATATCTGGGTCAAGGACTGTAAAAAGGCAGTCACCAATGCCCGCTCATCCTCTTCCCCGCCTTGAAAATCCGGTTCCAGCGCAATGGCCTTAGCCAGTTGCGCCCGGTATCGGTGACGGGGAATTTCCATTGCGCCGAACTGGGCCAGATGCGTGGTGATAAACTGCGTGTCCAGAAGGGTGAAGCCGTTACGCATCAGGCGGGCCACCAGATGGACCAGCGCTACCTTGCTGGCATCTGTGATGGTGGAGAACATGCTTTCCCCGAAAAAGGCGCCGCCCAGCGACACGCCATATAACCCGCCAACCATGGTGCTGTCGGCCCCCTGACCCGTCCAGCATTCCACACTATGGGCGAATCCCAGTTCATAGAGCTGGCAATAAGCCTCCACGATCTCGCTATTGATCCAGGTGCTGGGGCGGTTTGGCGTGGCGGCGGCACACCGTTCCATTGTTTGATGAAAATCGCTGTCGACGCGGACATCGAATGGAAAATGCCGCAGCGTTTTGCGCAACCGGCGGGGAACATGGAACCTGTCGAGCGGCAGCACTCCTCGATGTGGGGGATCGAACCACATCAATTCTTCTGATTCAGCGCTCTCGGCCATGGGAAAAACCCCATTGGCATAGGCACGCAACAGCAGGTCCGGCGTTAACAGGGGCATGATTCCCAATCGTTGCGGCGGATGATCCGTAGTTGACGATAGCAATTCCCGGCCTTTGGGCAAATGTTCAAGCAGGCAACCTTCTTCACTTTGCTGCCAGATGCCTAATCCCGCCGTCCTTGGCCGCATGCACTGCTACGGTATGGGGGTATTTTCATCCTGCAACAGGGCGATACAGCCATGTGGTCAAAGGGGTGTATATCCCCAAGTTATTGATACGATTTGTCAATAAGAGCGAGGGGTATTTGCGTTTCACGAAACATTCATCAAAGTGAGACGTAAATTTCAGAGATGCCGTCTTCTATGCATTTTGTATAGGCCCCTGTTAGCAACTGGGAAGACGGCACATGACCGACGCGACGATGCCCGTTGATGTAATACCGGGCACGGACCTATTGAATGGCGGCGCGCGTAACGTGGGATGGCGGGCGCCAGGATGGCTCGCCCGGTTGTTGAAGGGCGATGATGGTAATGATCAGCCGCATGGGGATGGCGGGTGGCTGGCAAAATTTTCCATCGTCACCCGTATCGGGCTGCTGGTGGGGGCGGCCCTGATCACCGTTTTCATGACGGCCGGCCTTTTCCTGCTGGGGGATGTGCGGCGGGAAGATGCGTCGCAATCCATGAGCGGTTTGTCAGCCTTTTCCGAAATGGCGGCGGATCTCAATCGCCGGACATCGGCCCTGCAACTCCACGCCACCCGTTTTCTGCGTGATCGCGCGCCAGCAGAAGGGGAGGCGTTCCGCGCCAATCTGGCAGAGGTGGAACGGACAGCCGAGGCGCTGCTCTCGCATCCCGCCGCAGCGGCAAAGGTGGAAACGGTCCAGGCCATCAGTGACCGGCTGACCCAATTGGCCGCTGCTTTTGAGAATGTGTCGACAGCAACCAGGGCCGTTGGCTTTACCGACGAGGACGGATTGCGCGGCCAGATGTTCAAATCTGTGACCGCAGCGGAAGCGGAATTGAAGAAATGGCCTGCGGCCATGGCGGCGCCCCTGTTCATCGGCATGGCGGAGATGCGTAACGCCGAGAAATCCTTCCTGTTGACGGGGGAGGACAAATATCTGGGCCAGCACCGCAAGGCCTATAATGAATTCTCCTTCTTCATCCCGGAATCGCAGCTTGATGGGGAGACGAAGACGGCCCTGGATGCGCTGTCGCGGCAATATCGTCAGGATATGGCGGCCCTTGGCGACGCCACGGCCAAACAGACCCAGGCTGTTGCCGCCTTCACCAAGGTCTTTGCCGAGACCACTCCGCTGATCGACGAGTTGTTCGCTTATACCCGCACGGGTTTGGAGGAGGCCCGTACGGCAGAAGGCCGCATCCGAACCCAGACCCAGCGCATCACCCTGATCGTTGGCGGCGTTCTGGTTTCCCTGTTCTGCATCCTGTCCTTGATGCTGGTCCGGTCCATCACCGGTCCATTGGCACAGATCGAACAGGCAATGGAAACGCTGGCCCGTGGCGAGCGGCTGACCTTCATCCCCGGTACAGGCCGGCGGGATGAAATTGGCGATATGGCCCGTGCCATCGACGTGTTCCGCGTCAATGCGGAGGAGATGGACCGGCTGAAAGTGGAAGAGCAGGAGCGCGAGCGGGCCCATAAGCAGGAATTCGCCAGTAAGCTGGGCGGGCTGGCCGATGCCCTGGAGCAGGAGGTAACCACCCGTGTCGAGGCCGTGCTGACCCAGGCAGCCGGTATCACCGATCTGGCCGGCCGTATGACCTCAGCCGCTCAGCGCACGGGTGAACAGTCGCATGGTGTGGCCGGCGCGGCGCAAGATGCCACCAGCAATGTGCAGACGGTGGCGGCGGCGACGGAGCAGCTTGCCGCTTCTTCCCGCGAGATCGGCCGCCAGGTGTCGGAAGTGGCTGACATGGTGCATGCCGCTGTGGCCCGTGGCGCGCAAACCCGGACGATCATCAGCCAGCTTGCCGATGCGGCGCAGAATATTGGTCAGGCGGCGCAATTGATCGGCGATATCTCGGGGCAAACCAACCTGCTGGCGCTGAATGCCACGATTGAGGCGGCGCGTGCCGGCGAGGCCGGGCGTGGTTTCGCCGTCGTGGCCGCAGAGGTGAAAAACCTCTCCACCCAGACCGGCCAGGCAACGGAGGAGATCAGTTCCCAGATCAGCGCGGTGCAGCGGGCCACGGATCGGGTGATTGCCGACATTCATCAGCTTCATGATGTCATTGCCCGGATTGATGAAATCGCGGGCACCATTACCGCATCGGTTACCGAACAGGGCAGCGCCACAGAGAGCATCAGCCAGAGCGCGACCAGTGCTGCTGGTGGTACGATTGAGGTGTCCGACCGTATCCAGTCTGTTGCCGCGGATGCCAGCGAAACCCGGACGCTGGCCGATGATCTGGGCCGCAAGGCCAGCCAGGTGACGCAGGAAATGCAGGCCTTGCGCAGCCGCCTGGGGGTGATCCTGAAGCAGGCGACCTGACAGAAAGAAGGCTGGTTCAGGTCACCCGCATCAGCCGGAACCAGCCTATTTCACCGGTGTGGGCAGGGGCTTCCCTGCAAAATGGGCGGCGATATTGGCCAGGACCAGATCAGCCATCGCCATCCGGGTCTGGAGGGTGGCGCTGCCCTGGTGGGGTTGAAGCGTCACCTGATCCATGGCGATCAGGGCGGCGGGCACGTTCGGTTCGTCCGCGTATACATCCAGCCCGGCGCCAGCAATGGCTCCCGTGCGCAGGGCTTCTATCAAGGCATCCTCATCCACCGTGGCCCCCCGCCCGACATTCACGAAAATCCCTTCAGACCCCAGGGCGTTCAAGATGGCGCCATTGATCAGCTTTGCGGATGCCAGCCCGCCAGCAGCGACATTGATCAGAACGTCGCTGTCCCGCGCCAGATCGATAAGGCGGGGATGATAATGATAGGGGCTGTCGGGCACTTCGCGCCGGTTGTGATAGGCGATGGGGCAGTTGAAGGCGCCGAGCCGCTGCGCGATGGCGTGGCCGATGCGGCCCAGCCCGACAATACCGATCCGCGCACCGCTGACGCGGCGACCCAGGGGAACACGGTTGCCGGCCTGCCAGCCGCCGGCACGCACCATCCGGTCATTACGGGCAATGTTTCGCGCCGTCGCCAGCGTCAGCGCCACGGCCATGTCGGCGACATCATCCGTCAGCACATCGGGCGTTATGGTGACGGCGATGCCGCGCGCCTGCGCGAATTCGACATCCACCTTCTCATACCCCACCCCATGGATGGCGATCAGACGCAGGGCAGGCAGGCGGGAGAGGGTGGCATTGTCCACCCCCACCGCGCCATTGGTAACCAGGACGGTCGCGTCCCTGGCCATTTCCGCCCCGGCGTCGCACAAATCGTAGCTTTGTTCCAGCCCCCGACGCAGCCAGGGGGAAAGGGGCGTATGGGCGATGATGACAGGCTTCGCGGTCACCGGCTTTTCCTCACTTCACCTCGACCGCATAGGTGGCCACATCGGGCACCTGCTTGATCAGGCCCTGTTGCTGGAGGAACTGGGCAAAACGCTGATAGCGGTTGCGGTCCAATGCACGGGGGCTGTGGGCGAAGCGGGCGATGCTGTCGGCCCAGGCGCGCTTGTTCAACGCATTGTCCAGATCGGGCCGCCCCTTGATAAACAGGGACCAGGCATCGTCGGGATGGTTGATCAGATAGGCGGTGCCCCGTTCCACGGCGTCCAGGAAACGGCCCAGGCGCGGATCGTTCACCTTATCCTTGGCGGCGATGAAGATCAGTTCATCATAGGCAGGTACTCCCTCCTCCTCGGGGAAGAAAGCCAGGCCCGGCTTGCCTTCAATTGCCATCTGGTTCAGCTCGAAATTGCGGAAGCCGCCGACAATGGCATCTACCCGCCCGGCAAACAGGGCCGGGGATAGGGCAAAATTGACATTCACCAGCGTGACGTCCTTCAGGCTGAGCCCATGCTTTTCCAGCATGCCGCCCAGCAAAGCCTCTTCGAACCCGCCGACGGAATAACCGATCTTGCGGCCCTTGAGGTCTTTCAGGGACTTGATCGGCCCATCCTTCAGCACGATCACCGTGTTCAGCGGCGTGGCGACCAGGGTGCCGATGCGGGCGACCGGCAAGCCGGCATCCACCTGCAGATGAAGCTGCGGCTGGTATGAAACGGCGATATCCCCGCGCCCGGCGGCAACCAGACGCGGCGGGTCGTTGGGATCAGCCGGGGCGATCATCTCCACCTCCAGCCCGGCATCGCGGAAATAGCCCAGTTCCTGCGCCACATAGAGCGGGCCATGGTCTGGGTTGACGAACCAGTCCAGCAGCACGGTTACCTTGTCAGCGGCCTGCGCCGGCAGGCCGGACAGGCTGATTACGGCGGCAAGAGCGGCTGTGCCCAGCCATTGGCGCATCTTCATCTCATTCCTCCTTCAAATGGGTATCGGGCAGCCAGGGCAGGGCGCGGCGCAGCCCCGCATCAACCAGCAGCCAAAGACAGACCGCCATCAGTGCCAGCAGCAGCAGGGCGGCAAAGGTCAGATCGGTTTGCACCCGCGCCGTGGCATGCAGCATCAGATAGCCCAGCCCGGCGGAAGCCCCCACCCATTCACCCACCACCGCCCCGATGGGGGCGACGGCGGCCGCCACCCGCAAACCAGCGCCAAAGGCGGGCAGGGCGGCGGGCACACGCAGATGCCACAGGGTCCGCCAGCGGCTGGCCCCCATGGTTTGTGCCAGATCAAGCCAGCCCGGCTCCGTCCGGCGCAGCCCGTCATGAAAAGTGGCCGCCACGGGGAAGAAGATGATCAGGGTTGCCATGGCGATCTTGGACGCCATGCCATATCCCAGCCACAGCACCAGCAGCGGCGCGATGGCAAATACAGGCACAGCCTGGCTGACCAGCAGCACGGGCAGCAGCCACCGCCGGGCGGCACGCGATGCCGCCAGCACCAGCGCCGCCAGGGAGCCCAGCAGCGTGCCAAGCACCAGGCCCAGCACAATTTCCACCAGGGTCAGGCCCGCATGATGGGCCAAGAGGGCATGATCGGACCAAAGCCGAAGGGCGACCCGATCAGGCCCCGGCAGGATATAATGCGGCAATTCCCCCAGGCGTACCAACAGGTCCCAGGCCAGCACCAGCCCGGCAAAGGTGATAAGGCCGCGCACAAACCGGTTCATGGCGGTGCCCCGGCGGCCAGTTCGGTCAGCAGTGCGCCCTGCAGGCGCAACAATGCCTCGCCATCCGGTGGGCGCGGGGCAGGGCCGGGTGGCAGGATCGGCGGTGTCAGGCAGGCGGGGCTGCCGGACATGACCAGCACCTGATCGGCCAGCCTTAAAGCTTCCATCGGATCATGGGTCACCATCATCACCGTGCGACCCGCCAGCAGCCGGGACGCCATATCGCCCAGGCGCAGCCTTGTCACGGCATCCAGGGCAGAGAAGGGTTCGTCCATCAAAACGATGGGCCTGTCCTCGAACAAGGTGCGGGCCAGCGCTACACGCTGCCTTTGGCCGCCGGACAGGGCGGCGGGTCGCGCACTGACCCTGTCCGCCAGCCCCACCTGTTCCAGCAAGGCCAGTGCGCGGGCCTTGGCCGGATCATCATGTTGCTGACCCCGCAGGCGCAGGCCCAGCATCACATTGTCCAGCGCGCTGGCCCAGGGGAGCAGCAGATCCTGCTGTCCCATCCAGGCGATACGGCCAGCGACAGGCTGCCCGTCCCCGACCGTCACCGGGCTTTCTCCCTCTGGGGTGAGCAGCCCGGCCACCAGCCGCAACAGGCTGGTCTTGCCCACGCCGCTGGGCCCCAGCAGGGCGGTGAAGCGGCCCGCCGGCACAGCCAGTTCCAGTCCGCTGAACAGCGGGCGTCCGCCCAGGGTCAGGCTGGCATCATGGATATGAAGGGAAGGTGCGGCGGCACCATCAACGCTCATGGGTCACTGTCCCTACGCCGGTATCAACCGGATCAGGTTCCAGGGGTCGTTCCGTCACGGAACCTCTCAGCCGCCCATCGGCTCCCCCCAGTGAGGAATATGGTTATGGCAAAGCCCCGTGGGTGCGGCAAGAGGGATGGCTTTGCCCGTCGTTGCAACCCCTTGCCGCTTACCGCGCTGCGGCATAGCATGGGCCATCATGCCAGACAGCGCCATCCCCCATCCGGTTTCCTCCCCGATCAGCGCCACGGCGCGCCCGCTTTATCTGGGTGGGGAGATCTATCGCCATTCCAGTTATGGAAAAAAACATCCGCTTTCGATTCCCCGTGTTTCCGTTGCCACGGATCTTGTACGGGCCATGGGATGGCTGGATGAAAGCGCCTACATTGAAAGCCCCATCGCCAGCGCTGAACAACTGGCCCGCTTCCATGACCGGGCCTATATCGCCGCCGTCGCCCAGGCGGAGCGGGATCAGCGGGTGGATGTGGCCACGGCCCAGCTTTATGGGCTGGGCAAGCTGGAGAATCCGGTTTTCCCGGAAATGTATCGCCGGCCGGCCATTGCCGCCGGTGCCGCCATTCTGGGGGCAGAACTGATCCGCGATGGCGGCATTGTTTATAGCCCGGCCAGCGGCACCCACCATGCCCGGCCGGCACGGGCCAGCGGCTTCTGCTTCTTCAACGCCCCGGTGCTGGGCATTCTGGCGCTGCTGGATCAGGGGCTGGACCGGGTTCTTTATATCGATCTGGATGCCCATCATGGCGATGGGGTTCAGGACGCATTCCATGATGATGAACGGGTGCTGACGGTTTCCGTGCATGAGGCGGGGCGCTGGCCCTATACCGGCATCCTGACGGACCGTGCTGGCGGGCACGCGCGCAATCTGCCGATGCCGCGCGGGTTGAACGATACAGAGTTCCGCCATGTGGTGGAGGATGCGATTGTGCCGCTGGCCTGCGCCTTCCGTCCCCAGGCCATGATGATCCAGACCGGGGCCGATGCGCTGGCCGATGATCCGCTGTCCCTGCTTTCCCTGTCCAACCGCGCCCTGTGGCAGGCGGTCAAGGATCTGGTGGGGCTGGCCCCACGCACATTCGTGGTGGGCGGCGGCGGCTATAATCCCTGGTCGGTCGGTCGTGCCTGGGCCGGTATCTGGGCGGTGCTGAACGGGCTTGATCCGACAGTACCCCTCAGCCCGGCGGCATCGGAGGTGCTGCGCGGGCTGACATGGGACCGGCGGGAAGGGCGCAACCCGCCATCCCGTTGGTTCGACCGGCTGGCAGACGACCCGCGCGAGGGCGACATCCGGGCCGAGGTGCGGGAGGCTGTCCAGCACATCGCCGTCAGCATCGGCGATTTATGATAAAGCTGAAATCCGCGCCTATCCTTTCGGGAAATCGTCAATGACCGCGTTGTTCCGCCGCCTTGCCCTGGTCAGCCTGCTGGCTGTTCCCGCCATGATGTTTGCCCCCATCATGCCCGCCGCCCAGGCGCAGGAGGAGGGCAAGCCGCAGACGGGCCTTAACCGCGACACGCTGGTGGTGGAAACGGCATCCGGCGCACAACACAGGTTCGAGGTGGAACTGGCATTGACCCTGCGCCAACAGGCCCAGGGATTGATGTTCCGTGAGCAGATGGCCGATGATCACGGGATGTTGTTTCTCTATGGCCAGGAACAGCCGCTCAGCTTCTGGATGATGAATACGCTTATCCCCTTGGACATTATCTTCATTGATGCCAGCGGCGAGGTGATCAATATCCAGCATGGCAAGCCGCGTAACGTCACGCCATTACCCTCATCCCGCCCGGCCCTGGCTGTGCTGGAAATCAATGGCGGGCTGGCCGCAAAGCTGGGCATCCGGCCGGGTGACCGGCTGCTGCATCCCGCCTTTGGCCAACGTCGGCCAAACTGATCCAGGACCCGCCTTGCGCAAATGCGGGGATCAGGTGGGTTAATTCGGCGTTAACGGGCGGTTTCCTCCTGCGGAATCCATGATAGAATCGGGAATGGTTTTATACACACCCCCGATCCAGCGCCTTCCCATGCCGGTGTCCCCGCCGGCGAAGGATAAGTCTGTGTCTGCCGCATCGGCGATCGGCGCCTGGAAACGGGGCGATCCAGACCAGGGCCGGCGTGGGCGTGAAGCGCGTACATTGCGCCAGCGTCTGCTGGATCTGGTGATGGAAGAGGTGGAAACCATCCCCGGTATCACCGGTTCCCAAAAGCAGCGCATCCGGCGTAATCTGGACCGCTATGCCACCCATTGGCCAGTGGTGCCTGCCGATCCGACAGATGGAGGGCAACAGGCAGAGCCACCGGACGGAACCCCACCAAGCACCCCGTCCCCTCCGGCTGCTTCTGCCGGTGCGGTGCCTTCGTTACTGCAACCGGTCATTCTTCCCCCTGATCTGGAAGAGACGCTGGCCATTGTGGCCCCGCCATCCAGCGACGCCAAGACCGGTGAACCAGTTGAAGTGCAAAAGGAACGGACAGAAGCGCAGGAACTGGCCCATCAACTGCGGCACCTTCTGTCGCTTCACACTGACAGCGCTGTGAAGATCGCAACATATCTTCACACTTTGATGGGAACAGCGGCTGACAGCCACCAGATCGATCTGGATATTTAAAAATACGGTCGGTGCCACGGGCTTAGGGGCGTTGCCGCCTTTTGCTGAAGAGCCGTAAGATCAGCATCAGTACCGTGATCGGCACTACGATCACCGCGCCCGTTACGATATAGGGCCAAGCCCACCCGAACAGGTCGGCCAGAAACGCGGGCACACCAGCCAGAAAATCGGCAGTCGCTTCCAGCAGCTCAACAGGGCTGACCCGCAGCCATGCCAGCAGCAGGCCCACAAGCAGCGACCAGATCAGGACGTTAATCAGCAGTCTCATAATCCGGCTGTACCCGATGCGGGTACAAGACGCAATCTCGCCTCCGGCTAAGCCGGCTGGATAGGGCGTGTTGTGTTGTTTTTTGCATATCGGATCGAGATGCAAAAAGAAAGGGTGGCGACCTTGCGGCCGCCACCCTTGGGCTTGGGAGCGCTGAGGGGCGCTCAGGATACTTAGAACAACCGCAGGATCGCCTGCTGGGCCTGGTTGGCCAGCGAGAGGGAGATGGTGCCGAGCTGCTGACGGGTCTGCAACAGCAGCAGGTTTGCACCTTCCTCGTTCTGGTCGGCCTGGATCAGCTTGTTGGAGCCTTCCGTCAACACGTTGGAGAACTCATCCGTGAAGCTTTCGCGGGTCTGGATGATGTTCAGGTTGGTGGACAGGCCCTGCGAAGCGGAGCGCAGCGTGGTGGTTGCGTAATTCAGGCTATCGACGGCGCGTTCGATATCGGACCGGTCCAGGAAGTTGTTCTGGGCATAGTCGATACGCAGACCCTGGCCATCGGTTTGAACGTTGACGGACAAGACCGAGATGTTGGAGGTGTTGGCTTCGTTGAGCTGCACCTGCAGGTCGTTTTCGGTGTTGGCGTCGGTACGCTGTACCGTGCTGAGGTTCTGGGTGGACTGCAGGGCGGCTGACTGCATCAGCGTGCTGGCATCCACATCGAACCGCACCGTGCCGCTGGAGAAGTTCAGCGAATTCTCACCTTCCGACAGCTTGGCGTTACCGCGGCTGTTCATGCCGGAGCGGGTGACCGTGACACCGTTCAGGTTGGTGGCCGACACTTCCAGATCGACGTTCTTTTCGATCGTGGAGATCTTGTTGGCCGAATTTTCCAACTTGGCCAGCGCATCGGCCTCCACTTTGAAGCTCACGACCGTGCCGGAGGAGAAGGTAACCGAAATCGCCTTCTGTGCCGCATTGCCCGTGGTGGCGCTGACAGTGAAGCTGTTGGCCGTACCGGACAAACCGGCGGCAGCGCTGACCGTGAAGCCATTGGCTGCTGTGGCACCCACGGTGAACTTGGCGGTATCCAGGCCGGCAAACACCAGGTCACGCAGCTTGTCGGCAACATTGGCCTGACGGGTGCTGGCATCCAGATCGGCGCCCGTACCGGGGTCAAACAGGTCTGCTGCTGTCGCCTTGTAGGTGAAGGATTGACCATTCACCGTGGCGGTGAAGGTGTCGCCTTCTTCAATCGCGCCGCTGATCTTGATCTGGGAGACCTGTGCCACGGTGGAGGTGCCGGCCGTCTGCAGGCTGGCGGTAGCACTCTGCGTATTGTCGAAGAACTTGATCGTCCGGCTTTCCGACCCTTCAGACACCACCACGGTGCGCTCACGGCCGACATTGCCGCGCATTTCGATGGTGACGTCGGAGAAGTTACCAGCAGTGCTGGACAGGGTGCCGGAAATCTTCAGCGAGGACAGACCGCGTTCCTGTTCGGCCTTCGCGATATCTTCAAGGTCGCCGCTGAGTTCGCCCGTACCGGTCACCTTGACGGAGTAGGTGTCAGTGCTGACGACGTTTGTCACGCGGCTGCTGGACAGGCCGGTAATGGAGTTGACGGCCTGACGGCTTTCCGACGTGCTGTCCAGCGTCTTGCCATTACCAACCAGCAGGTTCTTACCGGCATAGCCGCTGTCACGGGCAATCTTGTCGATCTGGTCCTTCAGGCGGTTGAACTGTTCAGCCAAGGCCTTACGGGAAGCAATGGCTTCCGGCGTGTTGGCCAGATTGCCCAATGCCGACGTGGTGATACCCTTGGCCTGCTCGATCAGGTCAGAGATGGCGGTGATGCCCTTGTCGCCAGCCTGGATGGTGCTGATCGACTGACCCATGCTCTCCTTGAGCTTGCTCAAGTCGCCAGCACGGGTGCTGAGGCCCTTGGCGGCGAAGAAGTTGGCGGGGCCATCCAGCGCACTGTTGACCTTGTTGCCCGTGGCCAGACGGGTCTGGATGGTTTCGACCTGCTTGTTCGTCTTCTGGAGCAGCAGCAGGTTGTTGCGCATACCAGCGGTCAGTTGGATATCATTCGTCGACATTTTTCATCTCCTTTTGAGCCGAATGGAGCCGTTTAGGCCCCGTCGATCTCGTGGACATCCGCAGGACAGAGGACGCGATACCCTTCCAGGAAGACGCCGGGTGCGAAGCAGAACCGGCAGTTTCGGTTGCGTATCGGCAGTCCGTCGTGCTGATCGCGGTATCAGGCTTGCATGGGCATGCGCCCGTAGGCTGATCCTGCTCCGCTTTCCGCTCGACGCCTTTCAGTCCAGAGTTCGCTTCCTCGTTATGCGGGTGGACACGATGGGTTCGCTGACAAGGTAAGCAGGAAGCGTGCCAACTGATCGAAAGGTTATGAATTCCAGGAAATCCGCCAACTTTTGTAGCGAAGGGCCCGCATCATGGGCGGCAAGGGGCGGCCGGCATCGCCATGATGGACCGGGCCATTTTTGCCTAGCTCGGCATTTCCTGCCCAGGTTTGATAGGGAAACAATGAGGGGTGCCGGCGCGAAAAAGCCCTGGCAGATGGCCATCTACAGGCCGTTTCCCCTCAGAAGGAAGAGACGGGGGGAGGGGGCCGCCATAAGGCGGCAAAAGAAAAAGGCCAGGGCAAATGCTCCTGGCCTTTTTCGAAATTGGTGGCGACCCCTGCTGGATTTGAACCAGCGACCTACCGCTTAGAAGGCGGTTGCTCTATCCAACTGAGCTAAGGGGCCACTGACCCTATGGATCGACGCTGTGTCGCCTGGATCAGAACCGGCCGATGCGCGGCCGGTCGGTGCGGAAATTATCCGCGTAGTTCTTCGGAATCACCCGGCGCTCATGCAGTTCCGCCACATCGGCATCCCAGCCCTTCTTCGCGACGAAAGCCAGGGCTTCTTCCTTGGTGGGGAAAGACATGCGCACCTGGTTCAGCGTGTCGCCGGAGCTGGTCCAGCCCATCAGCGGTTCGGGACGGCGGGCGGTTGCCAATTCATATTCCAGAATCCAGGCGCCGGTCTTGGCGCGGCCAGACTGCATCGTCGTCTTTGCGGGCTGGTAAATCCGGACCTTCATGGCTGCACCATCGCTTGGCAATCGACAGAAAAAGAATGGTCGGAGCGAGAGGATTCGAACCTCCGGCCTGCTGGACCCAAACCAGCCGCGCTACCAGGCTGCGCTACGCTCCGTGCCGCCGGTGGGAATACACCAGCGCTAGGCTGGGGGCAAGCGTTCCACGCATTAAAATACAAGCTGTTGTGAATAGCTGCCTTTTCAGGCCGTCTGGCGACGCATCCAGCCGGGCCGCCAGCCCACCGGCGCCATGACCAGCAGATTGCCGGCAAGGGCCATTACCAGTCCCAACACCCCCGCCAGGGTCCATTGGTAATCCTCGAACAGGGTGGAGACAACAAGCGCCACCACTGGCGTCATGATGGCCACATATCCTGCCCGGTCCGGGCCGATACGCCCCAGCAGATAGAAATAGGAAAGGAAAGCAGCGATGGAGCCGAGCAGGGCGAGATAGAGCAGCGACAGGAGATATGCTGGCGTGGGATCGACCTGGAAGCTGGCCCCCCGTAGTCCGGCCTGGGCCAGCATCAAGGCAGCGCCCGCCAGCATGCTCCACCCCGTCGTGGCGATCAGCGGCATGCCACTGCGCCGGGCCTTGGAGACGACGATATTGCCCAGAGAGGCGCTGTAATTGGACGCCATCATCAAACCCAGCCCGATCAGGGCGCCGCTGGCCAGCACCCCGCCATCTATTTCCGGGGTGAAAAGCAACAGCACTCCGGTAAAGCCCATCAATCCGCCAATCACCACCGCCGGGCGCAATGGCTGTTTCAGGAACAGGCGGGCATTCAGCACATTCATCAGGCTGAGCGCCGAGCCGGCAACCGCAACCAGTCCGGAGGGCAACACCATCGTTGCCTGATAGACCAGTAGATAATTGATGGAGAAGGTGAGAATGCCCGATCCCAGAATCAGCTTCCAGCCGCCCGGCCTGGGCATCACCGGCTGACGGCGCAGCATCTGCCATGCCAGCAGCAAACTGCCGGCAAGAAGGAAGCGATAGCCGATGGAGACAGAGGGATCGACAGCACCCAACTGGAAGGTGATGGCGTACCAGGTCGATCCCCAGATCAGGGTGACGGTGAAGAAAAGCAGGATATTGACGGGCATGATGGCGTCCGAAGGGCCGTTCTGCCGCAGCCTATAGGCCTGCGCCCTGTCGTCACCAATGGGTTTGTTGTGCGGGAGACATTATTCCCGGCTGCCGCATTCCCTGACGCCGTCTCAATGGCGCGCAACCTCTTCCTCTGAAGCGGCCATAGTGACAAGGCGGGCGGCCTTGTTGAAATTCATCGTGATAATCAAGGTGGCGCGTCCCCTTATGAGATGGACGCTCTTATCCGCATCGACCGGCAGCGGCACGTTCCGCGCCATGCAATGGGCGAGCAATGCCGCCTGCAGCTCGGCCTCCGGGATGGTCAAAACCTCCCGGCCCTGATCGGCCAGGATGGTGGCTTTGACGCTGTTCTCCAGCCTTTCCAGGCGAAAGCCGCTAATGGCACTCACGGGGAGAGGGTCGTTCACTTTACGCCGCCGCTCCAGGATGGCGATCAACGCCTCCCGGTTGGTGAACAGGATGCAGCGCAATTCCTTCATGATGCAGGCCTGAGGCAATCCGATACAGTCTTGAGATTAACCTTTACGGCAAGCGGCCCGCCAGTTCCCGTTGGCCGCTTGCCCTGACCCTATCCTCTTGCACCGTCTCTAAAAGCTGCTTCCGCCCTTGGTGCCGTAAAGCGCATCGGGTGACATCAGCACCGGCGCGGTAACCGTCAGCCCGTCCGGGCGGGCGGCGCGATAGAAGCAGGATCGCCGGCCGGTGTGGCAGGCAACACCCAACTGATCCACCAGCAGCAACAGGGTGTCGCCGTCGCAATCCACCCGCAGTTCCACAAGATTCTGCACCTGACCGGAACTGTCACCCTTGCGCCAGAAGGACTGACGCGACCGCGACCAGTAGCAGGCCCGGCCGCTGCGCAGTGTTTCCCGGATCGTGTCCCGGTTCATCCAGGCCATCATCAGGATTTCGCCGCTATCATGCTGCTGGGCGATGGCTGGCACCAGCCCGTCATCGGTGAAGCGGGTGGCCTCAATCACAGCATCGATCACGCTGTCGGGCAGGGGATAGGTCATGGGAATCACAAGGCCTTGCGCAAGCGGGTGAAAGCAGCATCCAGGTCGGCCAGCAGGTCAGCCGGATCTTCCAGTCCCGCATGGATGCGGATCAGTTGATCGCCCTGCCAGGGTGTGGCGGTGCGAATACGGGTGGGGTCACAGGGCAGAATCAGGCTTTCAAAGCCACCCCAGCTATAACCCATGCCGAAAAGCCGCATGCCATTGACCATCGCGGCCAATGCCGCTGGGGGAACCTTCCGCATCTCGAAGGCAAACAGACCGCAGGCACCGCTAAAATCGCGTTGCCACAATTCATGACCGGGGCTGCCGGGCAGGGCGGGGTGGCGCAGGCGCGTCACCTCCGGCTGTTGCTGCAGCCAGCGCGCCAGGGCCAGCCCGGTTTCCTGGTGTCGGGGCAGGCGGGTGGTCAGGGTGCGCAGGCCCCGCAGGCCCAGGAACAATTCATCGGCGCTGGCCGTGGCGCCCAGTTCAATGGCGGTCTTTTTCAGGCGCAGCCAATGGGCCTGCGTGGCGGCCACGGCCACGCCCAGGCTGGCATCGGCATGACCGCCGACATATTTGGTTGCCGACTGGATGGAGATATCCACCCCATGGGCCAGTGGCTTGAACAGCACACCTGCCGCCCAGGTATTGTCGATCATGGTCACGATGCCGGCCTGCCGCGCAGCGGTAGCAATGGCCGGCACATCCTGCAGCTCGAAGGTCTGCGATCCCGGTGATTCCAGGAAGATCAGCGCAGTTTCCGGCCGGATCAGGCTGGTGATCTCCGCGCCGATGGCGGGATCGAAATATTCCGTCACCACACCGGCGCGGGCCAGGATGCCATCGCAGAAGGTCCGCGTCGGACCATAGGTCGTGTCCACCATCAACAGGTGGTCGCCCGCCTTCAGGAAAGCCAGAAGGGCACTGGTAATGGCCTGAAGGCCCGACGCGTAGGAAACAGCCCCATGCCCGCCTTCAAGCTCTGTCATCGCTGCTTCAAACGCGTGGCTGGACGGGTTACCCGTGCGGCCATAGCGAACCGACCGCAGCGCGGGATCATAGGTTTCCAGCGCTTCCAGCGTCGGGAACAGGATGGTGGAGGCGCGGAAGGGAGGGATATTGACCGCACCGGCATATTTTTCCGGCGCCCGCCCGACATGGATCAGCCTGGTATCGGGACGGTCGGTGCTGTCGCTGCTCATGGCTCTCTTCTTTTCTTTAATCGGCGGTCGGTTCAATCAGGGGAACATGCGGGGCGGCATGACGGGGAATCAGGCCGGTGACGCGGGGGTCATCCTCTTCCTTTTCCTGCTGCCGTACGGGCTGGAAACCGGCTTTCTGATAGGTCATCAGGGCCCGCGGATGGTCAAGCGTACAGGTATTGACGCCGATTTTCTCCACCCCTGGCCCGTTCCAGGCGGCTTCTACGGCCCAGTCCAGCAGCCAGCCGCCAAGGCCACGACCGATAAATTCCGGCAGCAGGCCCATATAAGACAGTTCGCAATGTCCGGCCTGGCGGCGATCCAGTTCGACATATCCGGCGGGAACCCCCGCCACATAGGCGACATAGATATCAACCAGCGGGTCGGAGAGGATGGCGCTCAATTCCGCATCCGGCATCGCCCGGCGGAACCACCAGAGCCAATCCTGCCCCACATTGTCATAAAGATAGCGGTAGAAGGAGACGGTGCAGTTCTCCGCCCGCATCAGGGCCAGCCGTTCCAGCGGCAGGGGCCGCTGCCGGCGGACTGGCCGCGCTGTCATCTCCAGATAGGTGACCGTGGTGCGCATCCGGCCGGGGGGCGTGGGGCTATCGGGATCGAACGTCATTGTGCGGGTCCCGTCGCCACCGGCAGATCATGCCGGCCGCCCCATTCAGTCCACGAGCCATCGTAAACCGCTACATCACTCACCCCCAGGCGGTGCAGCCCCAGGGCCAGCACAGCGGCGGTGATGCCGCTGCCGCAGCTTGTCGTGACCGGGCGGGACAGATCAATCCCGGCGGCGGTGAAGCGGGCACGCAAAGCCTCCCCTTCCAGCATGCAGCGGCTTTCGGCTTCCAGAAGCTCGGTAAAGGGAAGGCTGCGGGCGCCGGGTATATGGCCTCCACGCAGACCGGCGCGGGGTTCCGGCGCCGTTGCCTCAAACCGGCCAGCCGTGCGGGCATCCAGCACCTGTTCGGCCCCAGTTTCCAGATTGGCCTGCATATCTGTGACAGTGCGGACCATTTCCGGGCGGAATGTGGCGCGGAAAGCAGCCGGCACCGGGTCTGCTGATGCCGGTGTGGTTTCAAGCTCCCCGCCTGCGGCCTGCCAGCCGGGCAAGCCCCCATCAAGAACGTAAACAGCATCATGGCCGAAGATGCGGAACATCCACCACGCCCGCGCCGCGCTGGACAGGCCGGTGCTGTCATAAACGATAACGGTATCTGCCGACCCGATCCCCAGCGCCGACATGGAAGCTGCGAAACCTTGCGGGCTGGGCAGCATATGGGGCAGGTCGCTTTCCTTATCCGCGATGGCGTCGATATCGAAGAAAACGGCGCCGGGAATGCGCTTCACCTGATGCTCGGCACGGGCATCGCGGCCGGCGGTCGGCAGATGCCAGGTGGCATCGACGATACGGATATCCGGCCGGGCCAAGACCGTGCGCAGCCAGAGGGGGGAAACCAGCGGGTCTGTCGATGGCGTATCGGCCATGGCATCGCTCCATCCTGTCGGGTCAGGGATTCTCCCCGTCGGGGCCGCAGCTTAGCGTTATTTTCCGGCCAGCGGGAATCCAAGCTGCTGCCGTTTTTCGGAAAGGCAGCCCTGCTTGTCCCCCAACGGATATGACAGATGCGTGTTAATAACGATTTGCAAAGATTCTATTGTCGCCCTACCTATCCAGTATGGACCATGGGCCCGATGCGGGCTTGCAGCAGGGAAAGTGTCGTTGCATGGACACGACGGTTACCGAAGGATCGCGCCGCATACAGCAGGATTCGGCCGTCACCACCCGGTTTGCACCGCCCCTGGATGCGGCGATGGCAACGCCCGTAGATGCCCATGCCCTGCCGGCCCTGACCCTGAAAAATGTTACCCATCACTATCGTACCAAGCGGGCGCTGAACCATGTCAGCCTGTCCATCGGGCAGGGGGAGATCGTCTGCCTGGTCGGCCCGTCCGGCTGCGGCAAATCCACGCTGCTGCGCCTGTCCGCCGGGCTGGAAACTTTGCAGGAAGGCGAAGTTGCGATTAACGGACAGGTCATTGCCCGGCCCGGCAGTTCATTGCCGCCAGAACGGCGCGGCATCGGCCTGGTGTTCCAGGACTACGCCCTGTTCCCGCACCTGCGCGTTATGGACAATGTTCGCTTCGGGCTGAACCGGTTACCGGCTGCTGAACAGAAGGAGCGGGCGCTGGCGGCCCTGCGGCAGGTGGGCATGGAAACCTACGCCAATGCCTATCCCGACGCGCTTTCCGGCGGTCAGCAACAGCGGGTGGCCCTGGCCCGCGCCATGGCGCCGAAACCGTCTGTTCTGTTGCTGGATGAGCCCTTCTCCGGCCTGGATACCCGCCTGCGGGAGACGGTGCGGGATGAAACGCTGCATGTGCTGAAGCGCAGCGGGGCCGCGACCATGATCGTGACCCATGACCCGGAAGAGGCCATGTTCCTGGCTGACCGCATCGTGTTGATGCGGGATGGCGTTCTGGTCCAGGTGGGATCGCCTGCAACCCTTTACACCAAACCGGCGAACAGCTTTGCCGCCAGCTTCTTTGGCGAGGTGAACCGGCTGGAAGGGCAGGTGAAAGGGGGGCGGGTTTCCACGCCATTGGGGCCGATCGCTGCCCCCGGCCATGCCGAGGGCGCACGGGTGGAGATATTGATCCGGCCGGAAGGCTTGCGCCTGGAAATGGCAGGGCAGGGTGGGGGGCAGGTATCCGATCTGGCCCAGGTGGAGGCATCGCGCCTGTTGGGCCGGGCCAGCCTTGTGCATTTGCGGGTGCTGGACACCAAAGGGCAGCCGCACCATCTGCATGCCAGGGTGCCGGGTCACTTCCTGCCGCCCGATGGCAGCCATGTGATCGTGACGCTGGAACATCATCAGGCGTTCATCTTTCCCATGGATGATGCCGCCTGACGAACGCGGCGGGTCGCCGCGTTGCGGCGCCGGGGGCTTTCTGCCATGATCCGCGCGCCCCTGGTCGGGCATTGGAATGGGGTTGTTCATGGGTCCGTTGAGTATCCCGGAAATCCTGCTGATCCTGGTGATCGTTGCCATTATCTTCGGTGCGGGTAAGCTGCCCAAGGTGATGGGGGATTTCGGCAAGGGTATCCGTAACTTCAAAGACGGGATGAAGGACAAGACGGCGGCGGAAACCGCCCCCAATCCATCCCCATCTGCCGTTACCGGTGACAAGATGGTTGCCACGCCCCCGTCCAGCCCGGTAACCAAGGATGGCGACGGGCCGCGCGCCTGAGCCGGGCCCGCCCGTTCCCACCCCGTATGGACGCCTGATCCGTCATGTTCGACATCGCATGGTCCGAACTCCTCATCATCGCCGTTGTGGCGCTGGTCGTCATCGGGCCCAAGGACCTGCCGCGTGCATTGCACACGGTCGGCAAATGGGTCGCCAAGGCCCGCAGCCTTGCCCGTGAGTTCCAGAATAATGTGGACGATATGGTGAGGCAGACGGAACTGGAAGACCTGCGCCGGCAGGTGGAACAGGCCCGTTCCTTCAACCTTCAGCAGGAACTGGAAAAGAGCATCGACCCCAAGGGGGAGGTGCGTGACGCCCTGCAGGTGGAGGATTTCACCAGCAAGGCTGGCGACCCGAAGCCAGCGGGCCAGACAGAACCGGCAAAAGCCGACGGCTCCACCGCGGTGGCGGCACCTGCCGCCCCGGTGGTCATACCGGATCCGGAGGAGGAGTCGGATCTGGCCGCTGCTGCCGTCCCCTCCTATACGCCAGCCATTGCCGTAACCCCGGCAACCGAAGCGCCATCGCCGGCAACAAAGCCGGCTGATACCGTTGATGCCCCTGTTTCCAAGCCCCAAGGTGACCGGCCGTGACCGATCCTGTTTCGCCGCCGGATGATCTGGATGCCGGCAAGATGCCGCTGCTCGACCATTTGATCGAGCTGCGCAACCGGTTGATGTGGAGCCTCGGGGCCCTGATCCTGGCCTTTCTGCTCTGCTTTGCCGTCGCCGATCATATCTACCAGTTCCTGATGCACCCGCTGGTGCAGGGATTGGGGGCCAAGGCCCATGAACGGCGCATGATCTTCACCGCCCCGCAGGAATTCTTCCTGACCCAGGTGAAGGTGGCCTTCTGGGCGGGCGCGATGATCGCGTTCCCCATCATCGCCAGCCAGATTTATAAGTTCGTTGCCCCTGGCCTTTATAAGCATGAACGCAAGGCGTTCCTGCCGTTTCTGGTGGCGACACCGGTGCTGTTCCTGCTGGGCGCGGCGCTGGTTTATTACTTCATCATGCCGCTGGCGCTGAAATTCTTCTTCTCGTTTGAGACGGAGGCGACGGCCACCACCCTGGCGGTCCAGGCGGAAACCCGTGTGGCGGATTATCTGTCCCTGATCATGGCGCTGATCTTCGCCTTTGGTCTGGCGTTCCAGTTGCCCGTACTGCTGACGCTGCTGGCCCGTGCCGGGCTGGTATCGGCAGCGGGGCTAGCGTCCAAGCGGCGCTATGCCATTGTCGGCGTTTTCGTGGCGGCCGCCATCCTGACACCGCCTGATGTGATCAGCCAGGTAGGCCTCGCCATCCCGCTGCTGCTGCTATACGAGGTTTCGATCTTCATGGCCAAGCGGATTGAAAAGCAGCGCGCGGCCCGGGAAGCGGCTTTGGACAAAGAACTGAACAGCTAAAAAGGTTTGCGCGGGTCTGCCCGGCCCGCGCAACTTTTAAAACAAGGCTGCCCTGGGCTGGACGCCGTATCGCCCGACGCCTATAAGTCTGGTTCCGATTTCAATCGCTTGAACCTGGCTTCCATGCACGATCTCCGCTCCATCCGCGACAATCCCGCAGCCTTCGACGCCGGTCTGGCCCGACGCGGCCTGTCTGCGCAATCCGGCGACATTCTGGCCCTGGATCAGCGTCGCCGTGCGCTGCAGACCGAGTTCCAGGAGCTGCAGGCCCGTCGCAACGAGGCTTCCAAGCTGATCGGCGCCTATAAGAAGGAAGGCAAGGATGCCCAACCGCTTCTGGATGAAGTGGCGGCCCTGAAGGAGAAGATGCCCGCCCTGGAACAGCAGGAAAAGGAATTGGGCGTCGAACTGGATGGCATTCTGGCCAGCCTGCCCAACCTGCCGGCGGACGATGTGCCGGAAGGCAAGGATGAGCATGACAATGTGGAAATCCGCCGCGTCGGCACGCCCGTAGAAATCGCGGGCGCCAAGCAGCATTTTGAGCTGGGCGAAGCGCTGGGGCTGATGAGCTTCGATGCCGCGGCCAAGCTGTCCGGTGCGCGCTTCACGGTGCTGCGCGGCAAGCTGGCCCGGCTGGAACGCGCGCTCGGCGATTTCATGCTGGATATCCAGACCAATGAGTTCGGCTTTGAGGAAGTGTCCCCGCCGCTCTTGGTGAAGGATGATGCCGCCTTCGGTACGGCCCAGTTGCCGAAATTCACCGAAGACCTGTTCCAGACCACCAATGGCTTCTGGCTGATCCCCACGGCAGAGGTGCCGCTGACCAATCTGGTCAATGATGCGATCCTGGATTCCGATGAATTGCCGCTGCGCTTCACCGCCCGCACGCCCTGTTTCCGGTCTGAAGCCGGGTCGGCGGGGCGCGACACGCGCGGCATGATCCGCCAGCACCAGTTCTACAAGGTGGAAATGGTCTCCATCACCCGGCCCGACCAGTCGCAAGCCGAGCATGAACGGATGACGGACGCCGCCGAAACTGTGCTGAAGCGTCTGGGCCTGCCGTTCCGCACCGTCAAGCTCTGCACCGGCGATATGGGTTTCTCTGCCCAGAAGACTTACGATATCGAGGTCTGGCTGCCTGGCCAGGGCATGTATCGTGAAATCTCAAGCTGCTCCAACTGCGGGGATTTCCAGGCCCGGCGCATGAAGGCCCGCTTCCGCGCCAAGGGGGAGAAGAACACCCAGTTCCTCCACACACTCAACGGGTCGGGGCTGGCTGTTGGCCGCTGCCTGATCGCGGTGCTGGAAAATTACCAGCAGCCCGACGGCTCCATCCTGGTTCCCGAGGCCTTGCGCCCCTATATGGGCGGGCTGGAGCGGATCACCGCCTGATGATGACGCCCGGTTTCGATTTTACCAATGCCCGTATCCTGGTCAGCAATGATGACGGCATTCATGCCGCAGGATTGGGCGTGCTGGAGACGATCGCCCGCTCCCTGACCGATGATGTGTGGGTGGTGGCGCCGGAGACAGAACAGTCCGGCGCCAGCCACAGCCTGACCATGCACAGGCCCCTGCGCCTGCGGGAAGTGGGGCCGAAGCGCTATACGGTGGACGGCACGCCCACCGATTGCGTGCTGCTGGCCATCAACCATCTGATGCAGGACAAGAAGCCGACGCTGGTGCTGTCCGGCATCAACCATGGCAGCAATCTGGGTGAGGATGTCACCTATTCCGGCACGATTGCGTGCGCGATGGAAGCCACGCTTCTGGGCGTGCGCGCCATCGCCATGAGCCAGCGGACCGTTCCCGACAAGGCGCCCGACTGGTCGGTGGCAGAACGCTATGGCGCCGATGTCGTCCGCCGCATCATGGCGGTGGAATGGCCCCGCCATGTGTTGATGAATGTGAATTATCCGGCCGTGCCGCCCGATGATATCACCGGCATCCATGTCGTGCGTCATGGCAACCGCAAGATCGGGGATGAGCTGGATGAGCGGATCGACCCGCGCGGCCGGCGCTATTTCTGGATTGGCCTGGCACGGGGAGAGACGGAAGTGCCGGCGGATACCGATGTCCATATTGTCGCCCATGGCGGCATCGCGGTGACGCCGATCTATCTGGACCTCACCCATTACGGGTGCCTGGAGGCTTTGAAGGGGGCCTTCGCGTGACGCGGGCGGCCAGCAAGATCAGACTGCTGATGTTGCTGCGCCGCCAGGGGGTGACGGATGTGGAAGTGTTGCGGGCGATGGAAACAGTGCCGCGCGATGCTTTCGTTCCGGCCCCTTTCCGGGATCAGGCCTATGAGGACACGGCCCTGCCCATCGGCCATGGCCAGACCATCAGCCAGCCCCAGGTGGTAGGGTTGATGACCCAGGCACTGGAAGTGGGGCCGAAAGACAAGGTTCTGGAAATCGGCACCGGCAGCGGTTATCAGGCCATGGTGCTGGCCAAGCTGGGTCGCCGCGTCTATACGGTGGAGCGCCACCGCGCCCTGGCGCGGGAGGCCGAACAGAAGTTCGCCACTTTGCGTCAACATAATATCAGTGTTCGGGTTGCCGATGGCCTGCGGGGCTGGCCGGAGGCGGCACCTTTCGAACGAATCATGGTTACGGCCGGTGGCGTGGGGCAACCCCCGCCCGATCTGGTGGACCAATTGGCTGTGGGCGGTATCATGATCATGCCGCTGGGGCCGGGTCACCGGGAACTGAAGGTGGTGCGCATCCGCCGGACCGTGGATGGATTGGAGCGAGAAGAACTGTGGCCTGTCAGGTTCGTCCCCCTGTTGCCGGATATCGTCCCGTGAAAAGCCCTGCTCTTGCCCCGCTGGGGATGGCCGTGGCGGTCTCCCTGGTCTTTCTGGCGGGGTGTTCCACGGGCAGCGACCTGCCGGTCCGCCGTGCCGCGCCCGCCAACAGCATCTTTGTTTCACGCGGCGATACGGTTCAGACGCTGGCGCAGCAATATGGTGTGCCTGAGCGTGACCTGATCGCGCAGAACAATCTCGCCCCGCCTTATGTGCTACAGCCCGGCCAGCGCCTGAGCCTGCCCAAACCCCGGACCTATACAGTCCAGGCAGGCGATACCGTTTATGGCGTGGCGCGACGCTATAATATCGATATGGCGGAACTGGTCCGGCTGAACCAGATCCCGGCCCCTTATGTAATCCGGGTTGGGCAGGAGTTGCGCCTGCCAGGGGACAGCCGGGGCCCCGCCAATACGCAGGTGGCAACAGCTTCCCGTCCGGCACCAGCACCCGCCACCGCCCCCTCCTATCGGCCGATGGACCCGCCGCCGGCAGCCTCGCCCCGTCCGTCGGTGGAAGCAGCCCCCCTGGAGCCGCCACGTCCAGGGCCGGCCACGCCCGCCCCTGTTGCTGTGGCGCCCAGTGCGCCGGCCCGTCAGGGGATTGTGGCGGAAGCGCTGGCTCCGCCGTCATCAGGCAGCAATCCGCCTGCTCATCGGCCAGCCCCACTATCCCCGGCGCCCTCTGTTACCACGGCACCGACAGCTTCGACTCCCGTCAGCCCCGCGCCCCTCGCACCAGCGCCAGTGGCCCCGGCCCCGCAGTCAGCGCCCCCTGTCCAGCAACAGGTCGCCACTTCTATCCCCCCGGCGCCTTCAACACCGCCAGCCGCCGCTGCACCGCGCGATGGTGCCCGCTTCGTCTGGCCGGTGCGTGGCAAGATACTTTCCGGATTCGGTGATAAGCCGGGCGGACTGCGCAATGATGGCATCAATATAGAGGCCGCCCGTGGTACGGCTGTAACAGCGGCAGGTAACGGTACCGTTGCCTATGCGGGTAACCAACTGAAATCTTTTGGCAATCTTGTCCTTATCCGGCATGATGATGGATGGGTGACCGTTTACGCTCATCTGGATGAGATCAAAGTGCAACAGGGGCAGCAGATCGCGCGCGGCCAGACGGTCGGTACGGTCGGCCAGACCGGCAATGTCCGGGCGCCTCAGCTTCATTTTGCTGTCCGGAAGGGGGAGCAGGTGGTCAATCCATTGCAGCAGTTGGAAAAATAACCCGCACGCGGCAGTGCAAGACCGCGGCGTGATCCAGATCAGTGACGTGCCGTGACCGGCGTTTTATGTCGGCCACACGGATTTTACCCTTCACCGTTTGGAAAGTGCCGATGTCTTTAGTAACCGCTGATCACAGCGCTGATTTTCACTTTCCCGCCAGCCTGGAGATGCGCCATCGCACGGAACACGCGCGCGCAGTCGCCCGTGAAGCGCGCCATCATCATGTGGATGAAGCGGCGCGACTGGCCCTGTTGGACAAACTGCGGCACCAGCAATTAAGCGAATCTGATATCCGTCATCGTCTGGCCCGGATACGGGAGGTAGCGGAGAGCGGAGAGTACCAGCTTCTGCTCGAACGTTTCCCCAGCGACCTCTGCACGGATCGCGGCCGGGCCATCAATAATTTCGAGGATGGCTGGTATCAGACCCTGGTCGGCCCGCCGCGGCAGATTTATGCCTACTGGGAGGAAAATCTGGTCCGGCTAGGCTACGGCATCACGGCGTATATCGTCGATTTCCCGGAAGGAATACCAGGTGATGCAGGATTATTCCTGACATGGTGAACTCGAGAAAGGCGCCGCCAGCAGCTATCAGGCTGCTGGCACAGGGTGCTCCTTTTCACGGATAACATAGAGCACATTATATCCTGTGCTGATACCAGCAATGAAAAATAACATGCTCATAATTTTATAAGCAAGATAAGTGTCCAAGGTGAACATACTCACTATAAAAACAGAAATAAGGTGCCATCTGGCCGAAAATTTTCGCAGAGAAAATATTAATATAAGAAAAAATGCGATAAACCCTAAAGCGCCATTCTCTACGAAAAGTCTGACATTCCCGCTATCCATTGCTGTTCCGTATCGACCCGGACCGGTGCCGATAAGCCATGTCATGGGGCCACTATCATAAAAATATTTGATGGCTCCAATGACTTTCTCCAGCCGAAAAATTAGGCTAAGATCGCTTCCTTCGATAGCATTAAATATTTCTTCGGCATATTTGTACTTTGAGAAACTAGAGGCAGGCGGAATTGTCGCCCACATTTTCTCAATAACCGTAGTTAAGCTGGCCAGCGATATGTCGCCCATTCGGCTGAATAAATAAGATTCAGAGACCATGTCCATCAATGAATCGTAAATAACTGTCGTAATAATACCTATTAAGAATCCAATTATGACGATTACCAGTGGGTTTTTCTTAAAAAATCCTAAAATAAAAATACCGTAGAAAATCAGTAATGTTGCAGCGGGCGTACGTGAGCCAACAACGAGATGAAGGCCTAGAATGACAAGGCCGTAAATGCAGGCAACAGAGGGCTTGCAAAGTTTTCCAAACGCAAGAGAAATGAAGACGATATTTAATAAAAGGCCGATCTCCCAATTCCCTGAACCAATTCCTATGGGCGTTCCCATAGAGTAAGTCCCAAGGGCGAAAGCTCCCACAAATCCCATATATTGGAGAATAATCAATCCTGCGTTCAGGTATAAAAAAGCAAGAAGGACCTTCTTAAGGCTTACCCAGCGAGCTGCATGAATTCCTATGTAGAAAAATGCAAAATATTCGACCAGCCGAAGCGGATAAAGTGGATTTCCGCCGTAAATTATATTGCTGAGTAAGGCAAGAAACAGAAATAATAGGAGGGCTGCTTCAGCATATGAAAAAATAGCCCTGCGCAAGGCCATGTAGGAGCAGGCTAACAAACCTAATGTAATTGCCAATAAAAAGTCATCAATACGAACGCCAGCCGTTTCGCCGGAAACACCGAGAAGATTGATCTTTGGTAAAAATAAAAGAGGCACGCCAAGGCAGGTCATGAGCGCCCCCATGCGCCATGACGTGTATCCTGCGGCGCGTCCGCGATATAATCCTATTTCAGTCATGATTACCGACACGGCGTCCGAAAGGAGAGAGTAGGAAGGCCCAGATTATACCAACAGCAACACCCAGAATCAGTCCACCCAAGATCGCCAACATGAGCCGGGGCTTTGCTGGGCTTGAAGGAATGACTGGATTATCCAGAATAGTGGCTGAAAATGGAGGGGTCGCTTGGCTAAGCATCAGCATCACTTGCTGAGTGGACATAAGATTAATCAACGTCAATCGATTATTTACATCGCTGACATCAGGCAATGTATTTTCAAGATATTTAATGCGAGCAGTAGCAGTTTGTTTGACTTCATTTCTTAGTATAGTATCGGCGGCATGATGCATAGCCAGAAGTAATTTTGCCGCTATTTCAGGGTCATCAAATTCAAATGCCAAGTCTACTGTATTGTCGTTGATCTCTATAATGGTTAGCCGTTTTGATATTTCTTGACGCAAATCGTCCGAGGTGGGTGGGGTCCATTTTTTTGCGCCAATCATGCCTTTAATAAAGCCGCTGATTGATGCACGGAGGCCAGATGGTGGGTTCCACTTCTTTTGCTTTTCATCCCACAATTGAGGGAAGAATATCGTAAAAGCGGCGTGTTTATCAGCTAATTCCTGTGCGACAGCAGCAGTCGTGAGCATAACTTTAAATCGTTCGAAGTTACGCTGGCTACTGGATTGCATGCCTGTCAAGCGACCAAGAACCCCGCTACCAGCGCCGGCTTCCGACGTGGTGTCTTCCGTGGCTGTAACCGTCATCTTGACGCGATAAAGCGGTGTCGAGTTAACATAAAATATTAAACCGATAACAACTCCAAGGAACGCAAGAATGGCAATCCTTATCTTGTGCTTGCTTACAACTGACCACAGGTCCTGGAGCGACAAAGCACCATCATCCGCCGGACGGGAATCAGAATAAGGCTGTGAAGCGGTCATTTGCTATTCCTAGGCATTGCAGACAGGTAAAATAAGTCAAACTGATAACTCACCGTAAACGCCTGGCTTGATTTTACCGACGCCTGTATAATCTGTTATAGAGTCGATTTGCAATCTACTCCGTTAGAATCATTGTATGAGTCGGTAATCGTGTCTTGCAGGCAATTGCACGGTTCTTCGGAGTCACAGGGTTCCATCTCAAGGCATATCGGGTCGGAAGTTTAGGAAACATTGACCGATTGGGATAAATACCGATTGGGATAAAGGGTGCCAACGCTTTGCTAAACCGCTGCGTCGGCTTCCCGCGCCTCACGCAGCCCATCGCGGGCCAGTTGGTCTGCGCGTTCATTCTCCGGGTGGCCGGCATGGCCTTTCACCCAGTGGAATTCCACCTGATGACGGCTGACCAACTCATCCAGCCGGCGCCAGAGATCATCATTCTTCACCGGGTCTTTGCTGGCGGTGCGCCAGCCATTCTTCTTCCAGCCATGAATCCAGGTGGTTATCCCGTTTTTCACATATTGGCTGTCGGTATGGAGCCGGACGGGCAGGGGGCGTTTCAACGCTTCCAGGGCGCTGATCGCGGCCAGCAGTTCCATCCGGTTGTTGGTGGTGTGGAGTTCCCCGCCCTTGAATTCCTTTTCCACCCCGCGCCAGCGCAGGATGGCGCCCCATCCGCCCGGCCCCGGATTGCCGGAGCAGGCGCCATCGGTGAAAATATCGACGCTGTTATCGTCGCTGGCGCTATCGGTCATTGCTGTCAGAATCCGTAATCATTCACCGTGCGCACCTGCGCATGGAAGCGCAGCTTGTGCAGATATTCCAGCGGATCTTTGCGTTTCACCATCGCGCCTGGCGGCGTGTTCAACCAGTCGTAAAGCCGGGTCAGGAGGAACCGCATGGCGCTGCCACGCGCCAGCAGGGGCAATGCTTCCCGCTCCTGCGGGGTCAGCGGGCGGATCCGGTCATAATTGGCCAGCAGGGCCCGCGCCTTGGTGACATTGAAGGCGCCGTCCGCCTCAAAACACCAGGCGTTCAGGCAGATCGCCACGTCATAGGCCAGCAGGTCATTGCAGGCGAAATAGAAATCAATCAGGCCGGACAGTTTGTTATTCTGGAAAAACACATTATCCGGGAAGAGATCGGCATGGATGATGCCAGCCGGCAGGCCATCCTGCGGCCAGTGCTTTTCCAGATAGGCCAGTTCAGTCGCCAGCATATCGGCAAGGCCGGGCTTCACCTCATCCGCGCGGGCGCTGCTGGCTTCCAGCAGGGGCCGCCAGCCCTCGACAGACAGGGCGTTGCGCCGGGTCAGGGTGAAGCCGTCGCCAGCCATATGCAGCCGCGCCAGCCCCTCACCCAAGGCCGCACAATGGTCGGTCTGGATGCGCCGGGGCCACATGCCTTTCAGGAACGTGACCAGTACGGCGGGACGGCCGCACAGTTCCCGTAACGCCACGCCGTCGCGTCCGGCAACAGGCTGTGGGCAGGATAGGCCGCGCGCAGCCAGATGGTCCATCAGGCCGAGAAAAAACGGCAGATCAGCCGGATCGACCCGCTTCTCATAAAGGGTCAGGATATGCGGGCCCTGGTCAGTGACCAGCAGGAAGTTGGAGTTCTCCACCCCCTCCGCGATCCCCTTACAGGAAATCACGTCACCCAGATCATACTGGGTCACGAAGGCGCGGACATCCTCATCGGATACTTCGGTATAGACGGCCATGATGGGTCCTTGCGTAACCGGTTCCGGCACCCTGGTCAATCTTCCAGCGAAGGGAAAGGCCGGTGGATCGAGCGGGGCTTCAGGCAAGCTGTTGTTTGTCATTTTTCAAAATTGGCGAAATTGGCGATTTGATCGCCTAAATGACCAACATCCCGGCCCGCTCTTTGCGTTGCCTGATAGAGAACTGGCGGATTTCCGCCGTTTTATTAACTTGGCACGCCTGTTGCGTTTACTGGTGCATGGCCACACCGGCCGCCGCAAAACGCCCCGATGGAGCACTAAAATGAGCACCGCCACCTTCCTCCGCCGCAATCCCAGCAACGACACCACTGTCGAAGGCCTGATGGAGATGATCCCCGTCCTGAGCTGGGCTTTGTTGCTGGTGGCGGCGCTGGCCAGCGTCGTCTGACGCCGAACTTGTTAAGTCGCTGTTTTGCCTGGATATCGCGCAAGGAGTTTTGGACATGGGCCTGATCGACCGTATCGGTGATGTCATCAATGCCAATCTGTCCAGCCTGCTGGACCGGGCGGAAGACCCCGAACATACCTTGAACCAGGCCATCCGGGAGATGGAGGACACGCTGTCCGACCTGCGTTGCGCCACCGTCCGGATGATCGCTGAACGTAAGGAACTGTCCGCCAACTGGCGGGAGGCCGAGTTCGAGATGCTGGACTGGGAGCGCAAAGCTGAAACGGCCCTGACCCATGGGCGCGAAGATCTGGCCCGCGCCGCGCTGGCCGCCAGGGAACAGATCCGCCGCGCCGCAGAGCCCACCAATCGTGAGGTTGAGGCGCTGGATAAGGCGATCAGCAGCATGAAGGCTGATGCGCATAGTCTGGAGGAGAAGCTGGCCGAGGCCCATGCCCGCCGCCGTGTTCTGGCTTCCCGCTACCGGGGTGCGGTGGATCGGCTGAAGGCGCGCAGCGCGCTTTACGACGGCCGGCTGGACGAGGCCCTGGCCCGCTGTGATGAGGTTGACCGCACGATCGACAAGGTGGAAGCGGCCGGTGATGCCCTGACCATGGGGCGCCCCCGCACCTTGTCGGAGGAAATCGCCGCGCTGGAGAATGACGGGAAGGTCAATGACGAGCTGGAGGCGCTGAAGCGCCGGATGGCCGACCGTTCCCGGCCGGACTGAACCGCCCTGGCGCCGGACAGGCGACCGAAGCTATGACCCTGTGATAAGGAGACAAGAGAGATGAGCCGCTTCGACCGCTTCGCCCACAATGTGCGTAGCCACAAGCTCTATAAGGACAGCATCAACGGCATGGTCTGTGGCGTGTGCGCCGGCTTTGCCGAATGGGTCGGGATCAAGACCTGGGTTGCCCGCATGATTGCGGTGCTGGGCCTGATCTTCCTGACCGGCCCGACCCTGATCGCCTACTTCATCGCCGCCATGGTGCTGTCGCGTCGTCCGGTGGCCCGCTATGACCGCTATCAGCGCGCTTTCGGCCCGGATTATGAGCCGTATCGCCGGTAATCTTCCCTAAAAGGAACGGGGCCTCCTGGTGGGGGGCCCCGTATCCCTATTTATAAGGGGTGTCGGATCAGAATGACCGATACCCCTTGCGGCATTGGCGGTCTTTTACCCCAGCCATCCTGTCAGATCGGTCAGCGCACGACGGCTGTAGGCCAGCTTGCGGTCCTTGCCGTGCAGTTCCTTGCCATTGGGCTGGCGCTCTGTTACCGGCGGGAACAGGCCGAAATTCACATTCATCGGCTGGAAAGTCTCCGCCTCCGCGCCTCCGGTAATGTGGGCAAGCAAGGCACCCAGCGCCGTGGTCCGTGGCGGGGTGGAGGGCGTGGCGCCTGTGCGGTCGGCAACGGCGAAGCGGCCGGCCAGCAGACCCACGGCTGCACTCTCCACATAGCCCTCGCAGCCCGTGATCTGACCGGCAAAACGCAGGCGCGGCATGGATTTCAGGCGCAGCGCCCCATCCAGCAGACGCGGAGAATTGATAAAGGTATTGCGGTGCAGCCCGCCCAGACGGGCAAATTCCGCATTCTCCAGGCCCGGGATCATGCGGAAGACCCGCACCTGTTCGGCATATTTCAGCTTAGTCTGGAACCCGACCAGATTATACAGCGTGCCCAGCGCATTATCCTGGCGCAACTGCACCACAGCATAGGGGCGCTTGCCCGTATGCGGGTTGGTCAGGCCCACCGGCTTCATCGGGCCATAGCGCAGCGTATCCACGCCGCGTTCGGCCATCACCTCGATCGGCAGGCAGCCCTCGAAATAGGGCGTGTTCTTTTCCCATTCCTTGAAGTCGCCCTTCTCGCCATCAATCAGGGCCTGGATGAAGGCTTCGTACTGCTCCTTGTCCATGGCGCAGTTGATATAATCCTTGCCCGTACCGCCCGGGCCGACCTTGTCATAGCGCGACTGGAACCAGGCCTTGGACAGGTCGATGCTGTCCGTATGCACGATGGGGGCGATGGCGTCGAAAAAGCTCAACTGCTCCTCGCCGGTAAAGGCGCGGATGGCTTCCGCCAGCTTCATGCTGGTCAGCGGGCCGGTGGCCACCACCACATTGTCCCATTCTTCCGGGGGCAGGCCGGCAACCTCGCCGCGCTCCAGCGTCACCAGGGGGTGAGTGGTCAGCTTTTCCGTCACCTTGGCGGCGAAATGATCGCGATCCACTGCAAGCGCGCCGCCGGCCGGCACCTTATGCTCGTCGGCGGCGGCCATGATCAGCGACCCGCAGCGGCGCATCTCCTCATGCAGCAGCCCGACGGCGTTATATTCCGCATCGTCAGACCGGAAGGAGTTGGAGCAGACCAGTTCGGCCAGATGCTCCGTCTGGTGCGCATCCGTTTTCACCACGGGGCGCATTTCGTGCAGGATCACGGGGATACCGGCTTGCGCGATCTGCCAGGCCGCCTCGCTGCCTGCCATACCGCCGCCGATCACATGGATGGGGCTGTGCTGTGTCATGGGTGCAGGGTTTGGCCCGCGGGTCGCCCGCCGTCAAGCGCCGCCTCTGCATAGCCCTGTGCCTTAAGGACAAAAAAAGCGGTAGTGCCTTGAAGCACCACCGCCTTGGGGGGTGTCACCCTGTCAAAGGGCCGGATGGGGGGAAGGGGGTTTCGGTGGTTCCTTTGGGCCCGGTGGCGTGGGGACGTCGGGTTCCTGCACATCCGGTGGCAATTCGCCCGGGTTGCTGGGGCCGGGAATCGGCTGTTCCGGCGGCGGTGGCATTTCCGTGTTGCCGGGGTCGGGCGTACCGGGAAGCGGGGGAACGATACCCATGATCTTTTTCCTCTGCGGTTCCGTGCTGTCTTTCTTTGAACGGGAAGGGAGGGCGGGCGTTCCGTCGGACAGACGGATTTCGGATGGCAATATCGCAACAGTTCCGATATGGGATGCATTCATCTTTCGGAATTTCGTGTTGATATGTTGCCAGCTAACCCCACTCACCAAACGTCCCTTGGCACCATCCGCCGCCATGTGAGCGATCTGGTCCGCCTCTCCATCCCTGTCATCATCGCCCGCACCGGCATCATCATGATGGCGCTGGTGGATACCATCATGGTCGGGCGTTTCGGGGCGCAGGAACTCGCCTATTACGGGCTGGGCAACACGCCGGTCAATGTGATGGTTGGCGTGCTGGTTGGGTTGATGCTGGGCGTCGTGGTGATGACGGCGCAGCAGGTGGGACGCGGCGCCACCGGGGAAACCGGCGGCATCTGGCGCCGTGCTTTGCCCTATGCCTTTCTGCTGGGAGCTGGCGTGGCGGTGCTATGCCTGCTGGGTGAACAGTTCCTGTTGTTGACGGGACAGGCGCCGGATCTGGCGGCGGGGGCGGGCAAGGTGATGATGATCATCGCCTTGGGTATGCCGGCGGCTGCCCTTCACTTTGCCACCACCCTTTATCTGGAAGGGTTGAAGCGGCCCATCCCCGGCATGGTCGCCATGATCATCGGCAATGTGCTGAATGTCGGGCTGAACTGGGTGTTCGTCTGGGGGCATTTCGGTTTGCCGCCGCTGGGGGCGGCGGGGGCAGCCTGTTCCACCACCATCCTGCGCTGGCTGGCAGCCATCGGGCTGATCTATTACGTCTGGAACCACCCTCTGCGAGACCAATGGGGTGTACGGGGTACCTTCAAGGGCTGGTGGTCTGGCACAGGGGGGCAGCGGCGCATCGGCTATGCCGGTGGCATGTCCAACATGGTGGAAGGCTCAGCCTTTGCGGCGCTGGGTCTGTTCGCTGGTTGGTTGGGCAGCGATGCCGTGGGGGCCTACACAATCGGGCTGAACCTGATTGCCTTGCCCTTTATGTGCGCCTTGGGGCTGGCTTCAGGCACGGCGGTACGGGTCGGCAACGCCTATGGTGCTGGTGACCGGCAGGAAATGGTGCTGGCCGGCTGGACCGGTCTGGGGGTTACCAGTTTCATCCTCTGCCTCGTCGGGGCCTTCTTCCTGGGGGCACCGACCTGGATTGCCAGCCAGTTCACCAATGATGCCGCCCTGGTGCTGGTGACAGCCCCGCTGATTGCTTTCAGCGCCTGGCTGCTGGTGGCCGATGGGGGACAGGTGGTGATGGCCCAGGCGCTGCGGGGGCGCAGCGATACCTGGATGCCGACCATCCTTCATGTCATCAGCTATTACCTGATCATGATTCCCCTGGGGTGGGCCTTGGCTGTGCCGCTGGGGCGGGGTGTGATGGGCCTGTTCGAGGCAATCTTCATCGCCAGCCTCTTCTCCGTCGCCGTTCTCAGCCTGCGTTTCTGGTGGCTTTCGCGCCGGGCTTGAGGGGGAGGTGGCCCTTTGATTGTTCGCATCCGCGAATGATGCTACAAGGGCTGCCTGCCGCCGGTTTGGCCGGCGGCTTCGTTTTCCGCCCCGTAATGACGAGTTCCGCTCGGTGACTTCTTCGCCCGCTCTGCCGTCCGATATCTCGCCCATCACCATCGAAGATGAGATGCGGCGTTCGTACCTCGATTACGCCATGAGCGTGATTGTCAGCCGTGCGCTGCCGGATGTTCGCGATGGGTTGAAACCGGTGCATCGCCGCATCCTTTACGCCATGAAGGAAGGCGGCTACGACAGCACCAAACCCTATAAGAAGTCGGCGCGTATCGTCGGTGACGTGATGGGTAAATACCATCCGCACGGCGACAGCGCGATTTATGACGCCATGGTCCGCATGGCGCAGGATTTTTCCATGCGCCTCCCCCTGGTCGATGGCCAGGGCAACTACGGTTCCATGGACGGCGACGCTGCGGCGGCCATGCGTTACACCGAGGCGCGTCTCGCCAAGGTGGCGGAATTCATGCTGGATGATATCGACAAGGAAACGGTCGATTTCCAGGCCAACTACGACGAATCACTGGAAGAGCCGACGGTTCTGCCAGCCAAGTTCCCCAATCTGCTGGTCAATGGCGCCGGTGGTATCGCGGTGGGCATGGCGACCAACATCCCCCCCCATAATCTGGGGGAGGTGATCGACGCCTGTATCGCCTATATCGAAAATCCCGACATCTCCATCGAAGAACTGATGGAGATTGTGCCCGGCCCGGATTTCCCGACCGGCGCGCTGATTCTCGGTCGGTCCGGCATCCGTTCCGCCTTCCATACCGGCCGTGGCAGCGTGATCATGCGCGCCCGGACGGAGGTGGAGGAGATCCGCAAGGATCGCTGGGCCATCGTCGCCACCGAGATTCCCTTCCAGGTCAATAAGGCCAAGCTGCTGGAACGCATTGCTGAATGCGTGAATGAAAAGCTGGTTGAGGGTATCAGCGACGTTCGCGACGAATCCGACCGCGACGGCGTGCGCGTGGTGGTGGAACTGAAGCGTGATGCCGTGCCTGACGTGGTGCTGGCGCAGCTTTACCGGCACACGGCGCTGCAGACCAGTTTCGGCGTCAATATGCTGGCGCTGAATGGCGGCCGACCGGAGTTGATGGACCTGCAGGCCATCATTGCCGCCTTTGTCCGTTTCCGCGAACAGGTCATCACCCGCCGGACCGAATTTGAACTGGGCAAGGCGCGTGAACGCGCCCATACCTTGGTCGGTCTGGCCGTGGCCGTCGCCAATATCGACGACATGATCGCCCTGATCCGCAACGCGCCCGATCCGCAGACGGCGCGTGAGCAGATGATGGCGCATGATTGGCCTGCCCATGACGTGGCACCGCTGATCGCCCTGATCGACGAGCCGGGCCGTGGCATTTCTGACGCTGGCACTTACAAGCTGTCGGAAATCCAGGCCCGCGCCATCCTGGACCTGCGCCTGCATCGCCTGACCGGGCTGGAACGCGACAAAATCGGCGAGGAACTGACCGGCGTTACCGATCAGATCAAGCATTTCCTGGCCGTCCTGTCCGACCGTTCGTTGCTGCTGGATATCCTGCGCAACGAGTTGGGGGAGATGAAGGCCCGCTTCGCCACACCGCGCCGCACGACGATCGAAGATTCGGAGTTCGAGAGCGATATCGAAGACCTGATCCAGCGCGAGGATATGGTCGTCATTGTTACCCAGGGCGGCTATATCAAGCGCGTGCCGGTATCAACATACCGTGCCCAGGCCCGTGGTGGCAAAGGCCGCTCCGGTATGAACTTGAAGGCGGAGGATACGGTCTCCGATCTGTTCGTCGCCAATACCCATACGCCCATGCTGTTCTTCACCAGCCGGGGCATTGTCCATAAGCTGAAAGTGTGGCGTCTGCCCCAGGGTACGCCACAGACCCGCGGCAAGGCCCTGGTCAACCTGCTGCCGCTGGAGGAGGGGGAGACCATCTCCACCGTCATGCCCATGCCGGAGGATGAGACGAGCTGGGATAGCCTGCAGATCGTCTTTGCCACCAGCCGGGGCGGCATCCGCCGTAACAAACTGTCCGACTTCCAGAATATCCGTGCCAATGGCCTGATCGCCATGAAGCTGGAGGAAGAGGGAGAGCGGCTGATCGCGGTCCGCACCTGCGGTGAAATGGACGATGTGCTGATCTCCACCCGTCTGGGACGCTGCATCCGCTTTGACGTGGCAGAAGTCCGCGTGTTCAGTGGTCGCACCTCTACCGGCGTGCGCGGCATTCGTCTGGCAGAGGGTGATGAAGTGATCGGCATGTCGATCCTGCATCATACCGACTATACGGCGGAGGAGCGGGATGCCTACCTGAAGCGGTCGCGTGAATTGCGTCGCCTGGAAGGGGAAGAAGGGGACGACAGCGCCGATGTCGAAACCGAATCCGCTGAAGGGGGAGAAGCCCTGTCGGATGAGAAATTCGCCGAGATGCAGGCGCGCGAGCAGTTCATCCTGATCGTTTCCGAACAAGGGTTCGGCAAGCGCAGCTCGGCTTATGAATACCGGCTGACCGGTCGCGGCGGCCAGGGCATCTGGAACATGGATATGGGCGACCGCAACAAGGCGATTGCTGCCGTGTTCCCCATCAATGATAGCGATCAGTTGATGATGGTCAGCGACTCCGGTCAGGTGATCCGCATGCCCGTGCATGATATTCGCCTGACCGGCCGTAAGAGCAAGGGGGTCACCCTGTTCCGTCTGAATGGAGAGGAACGGGTCGTCTCTGTTGCCCGTCTGGAAGATGACGGCACGGAGGAGCCGGAGAATGGCGACGATGTCGCTGTGCCGGAAACGGGTCAGGAGCCGTCATAAACGGTGTGAAACAAGCCGGCCCATCAAGGGCCGGCTTTTTATTCTGATATAAGCCGCGGCTGGAACCGCGGGGGGCCAAGGGAAGAGAGATCATGGCGGGATCGCGCATCGGTGTTTACCCGGGGACGTTCGACCCCATCACCAACGGCCATTTCGACATCATCCAGCGGGCGGCCCGGATGGTCGATCATCTGATCATCGGCGTGGCCAGCAATGCCGGCAAGGGGCCGCTCTATTCCGCCGCTGAACGGGTAGAACTGGTGTCAGGTGAACTGCAAAGCCTGATCAAGCAGGGGATCAGCGTCGAGGTGCGGTCCTTCGACCAGTTGCTGATGAATTTCGCCACGCAATGCGGGGCCAGCGTCATCATCCGGGGCCTGCGGGCCGTATCGGATTTCGAATATGAATTCCAGATGGCCGGGATGAATGCCCGGTTGAACCCGGCCGTGGACACAGTGTTCCTCATGGCGTCTGATCGCCACCAGTTCATCTCCTCCCGCTTCGTGAAAGAGATTGGCCGGTTGGGGGGCGATATCTCCCATTTCGTCAGCCCCCGCGTGGCGGCCAGCCTTGCGAATCGTTTTGCTGCCGAAAAAGCATAAGCTTTGTGAAGGGGTTGCGTGCGGGATGGTGCGTTTCCCGGAACGCAGGGCGGATTAGGCAATCTCATTATTGACGTGTCCCATCCTCCCGCCTATGGTGCGCGCCACTTCGCTGGTCGATCCCGTAGCTCAGTCGGTAGAGCACGTGACTTTTAATCATGGGGTCGTGGGTTCGAATCCCACCGGGATCACCATCGAACAGCAGCCGTAAAGACCTTGGATTTAAATCAGGTTTACGAAAACGGTGCTGTTGGCTTGAGAGAGCCGGTTAAATTTTCCAGATAGTCATTCTGATATTAATCCTTTCAGAAAATTCTGAATGGATTTCGATCTGCTGGATGCGGGTCCATATACACACATGGCGCAACCTAGACAGCAGATGGTATGTAATTCGGGTCGCTGAATAATTGCGAACCGTCTTTATATGCTGAAACTCGCCTTCCTGCTCATCGGCCCCGAGGCATTCCGGGCTCGATGGTATGTCCTGTCTTTGGTTGGGGTGGCCCTGATAGGGGTTGCGGGATTGGCCGTGCTGGACGCCATTTCCGGACCATCAGGCTTCACAGACCGTTTGACGGGCTTATTGGTCCTGTTCTACGGGCTGGTTTCCGTGGTTCCGATATTGGTAGCGGCTGACCGGGCAGAACGGCGGGTAAAGGTACTGCGTGCCAGCCTGGCGCTGTTCTCCGGTGGGGTGATGCTGTTCTCCCCATTCCATAGCGAATGGGTGCTGTCCTTGATCGTCGCCTTGGGTTTCGCGACTGATGGGGTAGTGCGCATCTTCATCGCGTCGATCTTCCGTTTTCCGCGATGGCGATATTCCGCTTCTTATGGCGCTGCGGAGTTGGTGGCCGCCTTGTGCTTGTTGCTGCAATGGCCGCTCTCTCATACAGGCAACATTACGCTGGGTATCGGCCTGTTTATCGGCTTGTCAGGCTGGATGATGCTGCGCATGGGGTTCATGCTGCGAAACCTGGAAGAAGAGGTGGCCATCCTGATGCTGCCGATCTTTGCAGGGCGCGGCTGGCATGATCATGCGCCGATCCTGATTGGGGCGGACCCGCCACGTAATATTGATGATCCGCCTTTGCTGCTGCATATCTGGACGCCGGTCGGGTCTGCCAATGTCACCTCCCGCCGGCTGGTGATCGACAGATATGTCGCGGCGGTGGATGCCAATGGCGCTATTTCCACAGGCCATGCTGCGTTGGAAATGGCCCCGGATCTCTATATCAGCCATTACCCGGCTGAGGAGATTGAACGATCCAGTGACGATTTCATCCAGGCGCTGAATGCCGATCCCCGCAATGATGTGAAGGGACGGTTCGTCCCATCCCTGGCGTTGGAGGTGGCGGATTGGTGCCCCCCGGATGTGCAGTTACGCATCCATCGCTACAACCCGCGCCGGCTGCGCGCCTTCTGGGCCGGTTATCGTCAGAGCGATACTTATAACGTGACCAACCGGAATTGCGCCGTGGTGGTGGCAGCAGGGCTGGAAGCGGCCCTGGAAGGGGCACTGGCTGGCCGTTACCCCTGGCTGCGTCTGCTGCGATTGCTGGCTGATCCGGATTTATGGCTGGCGGCCCTGGTCCGGGGGCGCGCGGAATCCATGACCTGGACGCCAGGCTTCATCCTGGATTATGCCCGCGTGCTGGGCCGCATTGTGGATCGCCGTGAAGCCCCCTGGGGCCGACGCCTGCGCGGTTTTTTGGCGGCGTTGCGCGCCAGGCGGGCGGCAAACCTGCCTTCGTCCCCTGATGATGACAGTAAGGTCCAGACATCATGACCCCAGCCCAACCCGCAACGCAAATGCCGCCCGGTCTTTTGTCGCGGGCGGCTGTCATTGTGGTGGCGATGATGTTCGGGCTGACCTACAGCCTGTCCGCCACCCTTATCGCGCTGGACCTGGCGCGGCGCGACCTGTCGGAAAGCCTGATCGGTGCCAACGCGGCCATGCACGCAATCGGGGTGCTGATCATGGCGTTTCTGCTGCCCCGGCTGGTATCGCGGGTTGGCATCCGTGTCATGGTCATTCTGGCCCTGCTATCGGCTTCCATCCTTTTAAGCCTGTTTCCGCTTCTGCCGCTGGTCTGGCTCTGGTTTCCGCTGCGCCTGTTGCTGGGGGCCGCATCGGAAGTGCTGTTCGTGCTGTCGGAAACCTGGACCAATAGCCTTAGCACCGAAGCCACCCGCGCCCGTGCCATGGCGGCCTATACGGCGGCCCTGTCGGTGGGGTTTGCTGCCGGCCCCGGCCTTTTATCGGTTATCGGCACCAGTGGCTTCCTGCCTTATCTGGCAGGCAGCATCATTGCCGGGGCGGCGGCACTGCTGATCGCCTCACCGCGCGTGGTGGCCCCTGTTTTCGACAAGCCTGCGCGGGAGACACCGCTTTACTTCATCCGCCTTGCCCCTGTTGCCATGGGGGCGGTGATGCTGAATGCGGCGATTGAGACTGCGGGTCTGTCTTTCCTGGCAATTTACGCCACCCAACTCGGCTGGATGGAGGCAGAAGCCACACAACTCATGTCCGTCATGATGGTGGGGGCCATCCTGCTTCAGCTTCCCATCGGCTGGCTGGGGGACAAGATGGACCGTGTGCTGCTGGTCCGCATCCTGGCGCTGATTGCGGCGGCTGGCGCGCTGGCCTGGCCCCTGGCACTGGGCCATGCGCTGGCGACCTATACGTTGCTGTTCCTGTGGGGCGGGGCCTTTGTCGGCATCTATACGATCATGCTGGCCATTGTTGGCAGCCGCTTCCAGGGGGCGATGCTGGTAGGCATTTATGCTGCCATGGGGCTGGTCTGGGGGATCGGTGCGCTGGCCGGGCCGGTCATGGCCGGTACGGCGATGGAATGGTACCGTCATGGTCTGGCCTTCTTCGCGGCGGGTGCCTGTCTGGCCTTTGCAGCCTCTACATTGATCGGGCGCGGGCGGGCCTGACTACCGTTTTATGGGGAACATTTAAGGGGCAAGAGGTGTTTACCGGTTGATTTTGCCGGGAAAAAGCCATGCCCTTCCAGACCTTCCGCAGAGATTATCTCACCAAGCCGATCTTCCGTTGGGCAGGCACCGTCATGCCGCCCATATCGGAAACGGAGCGGGATGCGATTGATGCCGGCACTGTCTGGTGGGATGGGGAGCTATTTTCCGGCAACCCGGATTGGAACGCGCTGCTCTCCCTGCCGCCAGCGACGCTGAATGCGCGCGAACAGGCCTTCATGGATGGGCCGGTGCGCCAGCTTTGCGGCATGATCGATGATTGGAAGATCGCCTGGAGAGATCATGACCTGCCGCCGGAGGTTTGGTCCTTCATGCGGGAGCAGAAATTCTTCGGCATGATCATCCCGGAGCAGTATGGCGGCCTGGGTTTTTCCAACACCATGCATTCGGAAGTGGTGCGCACCATTTCCACGGCCAGCGTGGTGGCGGGTGTCACCGTCATGGTGCCCAACTCCTTAGGGCCCGGTGAATTGCTGCTGCATTTCGGCACCGAGGCGCAAAAAGACCATTGGCTGCCGCGTCTGGCCGATGGGCGGGAAATACCCTGCTTCGGCCTGACATCTGAAGATGCGGGGTCCGATGCCGCGGCCATGACCGATATGGGCATTGTCGAACAGGGGATGTTCGAGGGAAAGCCGACGCTGGGCATCCGGCTGAATTTTCATAAGCGGTACATCACGCTGGGCCCCATCGCTACCGTCATGGGGCTGGCCTTCAAATTGCGCGATCCGGACAATCTGCTGGGCGGCGGGGTGGATCGGGGTATCACCGTAGCGCTGATCCCCACCAGCACACCCGGCGTCAGCCATGGTGAGCGTCATATCCCGCAATTCACCCATTTCCAGAACGGTCCGCTCTACGGCAAGGATGTTTTCATCCCGCTGGATTGGATTTTGGGTGGGGAGAAACAGATCGGCCAGGGCTGGAAGATGCTGATGACGGCGCTGGCCGCCGGTCGCGGCATCTCATTGCCATCCCAATCAGCCGGTGCCACGGCCATGTGTGCGCGGGTGACGGGTGCTTATGCCCGCGTTCGCCGCCAGTTCAATATCGCCATCGGTGATTTCGAGGGGGTGCGGGAGCATCTGGCCGAACTGGCGGCCAATGCCTATCTGGTGGACGCGGCGCGGCGCCTGACTGTGGCGGCGCTGGATGCAGGCCACCGGCCTTCCGTGCTTTCCGCCATCATGAAATATCACGCGACCGAGCATATGCGCCGGTCGATTGAAAAGGCCATGGATATCCATGGCGGCAAAACCATCATCGACGGCCCCAAAAATTATCTGGGCGGCCAGCACCGGTCGGTGCCGATCGGCATAACGGTGGAAGGGGCCAATATCCTGACGCGGAACCTGATGATCTTCGGTCAGGGCGCCATCCGGTCCCACCCCTATATGCTGAAGGAAATGGCGGCCCTGTCAGATCCCGACACAGATGCGGGGCTGGATGCCTTTGACCGGAATTTCTGGGCCCATGCCGGCCACGCCATCACCAATGCCTTCCGCACCCTGGGGCGGGGCTGGACCGGTGGCCGGGTAGGGCCTGTGCCGGATAATGCGGCCTTGCCGCATCACTGGCGCCAGCTTTCCCGCTTTTCCGCCGCCTTCGCCTTGTTATCCGACCTTTCCCTGCTGACCCTGGGCGGGGCGCTGAAGCGTAAGGAGATGCTGTCGGCCCGGATGGGTGACATCCTGGCCGAGCTTTACCTGCTGGGCGCGGTCCTGAAACGGTATGAGGATGAGGGGCGTCCGGAAGAAGACCTTCCCATCGTCGATTACCTGATGCTGCGGGGACTGGACCGTATCGCCGTGGCTTTTGATGGCGTGCTGGCCAACCTGCCGGCGCGGTGGGCGGCGTGGCTGGTGCGTTTCCTGGCATTCCCAACGGGTGTTCCCTATGCCACGCCGTCCGACAGGCTGGTGAATGAGGTGGCGGAAATCCTGCTGCATCCTACGGCCCAACGGGAACGGTTGACCCCGAACCTTTATCTCGGCGAGGAGCATGACGAGCATCCGGCCCGCGATCTGGAGGAAGCGTTCCGTCTTGTCGTCGGCATCGGCCCGATCGAAAAGAAGATGAAGGAAGCGAAAATCCGGGATGCCGCAGAGGCGCGTAGCGCTGGCATCATCACGGATGAGGAATTGGCGCGGGTTCGTGCCGCCCAGGCGGCCAGTGCCCGTGTGGTGGCGGTGGATGCTTTCCCCATGGAAAAGGTTTCCCCCCTGTCACGCCAGCACCGGCCTGATCCGTCTCTGCGAACGCAGGAGGCGGCAGAGTAATGGCACCCCTGGAAACAGCCTTGATGCCAGCCCTGGACCCCTTGGCCCTTCAACAGAATGCGCAATCTGTCGGGCGCCCGGTTTATCTGGTGGATGGGACGCGTACACCCTTCCTTCGTGCCAAGGGAAGGCCCGGTCCCTTCACCCCGGTTGATCTGGCGGTGCAATGCGGGCGACCGCTGTTGATGCGTCAGCCCTTCGCGCCCACGCTGTTCGATACGGTCATTCTCGGCTGCGTCAATGTTGTGGCGGATGAAATGAACCCGGCCCGGGTGGCGGCCCTGCGCATGGGCATGGGGGAGGAGATGACCGCCTTCACGGTGCAGATTAATTGCGGCTCCGGCATGCAATCCATCGACACCGCTTTCCGCACCATCCAGGCCGGCAAGGCCGATCTCATCCTGGCGGGCGGCACAGAAGCCTTGAGCCATGCCCCCCTGGTGCTGCGGCGTGATGCAACGGAATGGTTCGGTCGTTTCGCCATGGCCAAAAATGTTGGCCAGCGTCTGCGGGCATTGGCCGGTCTGCGACCGCATTTCCTGTCCCCCGTCATCGGGCTGGAACGGGGGCTGACCGATCCCGTGACCAGCCTGAATATGGGCCAGACGGCGGAAGTGCTGGCGCATCTGTTCAATATTTCCCGCACAGCAGCGGATGCCTATGCGATGGAAAGCCACCAGAGGCTGGCGCGCGCCCAGGCGGCGGGCGACCTGACGGGAGAGGTGGTGCCCGCCATCACCCGTGACGGCACCCTGTATGAGGCGGATGACGGGGTACGACCGGATAGCAGTATGGAAAAGCTGGGAAGGCTGAAACCGGCCTTCGAACGGCCCTATGGCAAGGTAACGCCCGGCAATTCATCCCAGATCACCGATGGCGCCTGCTGGGTGGTGCTGGCATCGGAAGCGGCTGTGGAGCGCCACCGGCTGACGCCGCTCGCCCGCATCCTGGACAGTGAATGGGCGGCCCTGGACCCGTCCATCATGGGGCTGGGGCCGGTCATGTCCGCCACGCCGATCCTGCAGCGCCAGGGGCTGGTTCGGGAGGATATTGACCTGTGGGAATTGAATGAGGCCTTCGCGGCGCAGGTGCTGGCCTGTCTGGCAGCCTGGGAGGATGAAGGCTTTTGCCGTGATGTGCTGGGCCTGGTCCAGCCCTTCGGGCGTATCGATCATCAGCGGCTGAATGTCGATGGCGGGGCCATCAGCCTGGGCCACCCGGTGGGGACGAGCGGCAGCCGCATCGTGCTTCACCTCGCCAATGCCATGCGCCGCCGCGGCGACAAACGCGGCATCGCGACGGAATGTATTGGTGGCGGTCAGGGCGGCGCCATGCTGCTGGAGGCGGTATGATCGAGGTAGCGGAAAAAGGCGTGCGCGCCGCCCTTGCGGATCGCGAGCGGGAAGCCGGACCGGCAGCGGTTCAGCACCATCTCACCCATTGGCGTCTGGCGGTGGATGAAGACCGCGTGGCATGGCTGACCCTGGACAGGGCCGGGGAGGGTACCAACACCCTGTCGGCGACCGTCCTGGCGGAACTGGATGCCATGTTGGATCGCGTCCTTGGCCTGTCCCCCCGCGCTTTGGTGATCCGGTCGGCCAAGAAGGGTGGTTTTGCCGCCGGTGCCGATATCCGGGATTTCCGTGGCGTCACCGATGCGGCGGAAATCGAAACCCGGATGAAGGAGGCGCACCGCATAACTGACCGTCTTGCCGGCCTGACCTTTCCCACTATCGCGCTGATCCATGGCCATTGTCTGGGGGGCGGGTTGGAACTGGCATTGGCGTGCCGCTATCGCATCGCCACGCCGGACGCGAAGCTGGGCTTCCCGGAAGTGTTGTTGGGCCTGCATCCAGGCCTGGGCGGCACACTCCGCCTGCCAGCTTTGATCGACCCGGTAACCGCCATGACCATGATGCTGACCGGCAAATCCGTGCCGGCGGTCAAGGCCAAGCGCCTGGGTCTGGTGGATGCGGTGGTGGAGGAGCGGCATGCGGCGGCCGCGGTAAAGGCGGCGGCTGATGGCACGTTGAAGCGGCCAGCCACCAGCCTTAAATCCCGGTTGATGGTCCTGGCGCCAGCCCGGCGGATCATTGCAAAGCGCATGCGGGCGGAGGTGGAGAAGCGAGCCCCGGCGCGGCATTATCCCGCCCCGCAACGGCTGATCGACCTGTGGGAACAGCATGGCGATGACATCCGCGCCATGCGGGCAGCGGAGATAACATCCTTTGCCGGTTTGTTGGCGGGGGAGACGGCGCAAAACCTGATCCGGGTCTATTTCCTGCGGGAAGGTCTGCGCGCAGCGGGCAAGGGTGTCTCTGACATTCACCATGTCCATGTTATCGGTGCCGGCACCATGGGGGCGGAGATTGCCGCCTGGTGTGCCGCCCGCGGTAAAAGGGTGACCTTGGCCGACCTGAACCCCAAAGCGCTGGCCAAGGCCATTGGCATTGCTACCGAATTTTATGACAAGAAGCTGCATTCCAGCATCGACCGGCGGGATGCGCTGGACCGGTTGATCCCGGATTTCAATGGCGATGGTGTCGCTGGTGCCGATCTGATTATCGAGGCGGCAGCCGAAAAGGTGGAGATCAAGCGCAAGATATTCGCCGATCTGGTGCCGCGCCTGAAGCCGGGCGCCATCCTGGCAACAAATACATCCAGCATCCCCTTGGAAATGCTGCGTGACGGGCTGCCGGATCCGGGCCAACTGGTCGGTATCCATTTCTTCAATCCCGTCACGAAGATGGAACTGGTGGAGATCGTCGCCCATGACGGAACCGCCCCAGATGTTGTGCAACGGGCGGCGGCCTTTTGTGGCGATATCGGGCGTTTGCCGGCTGCGGTGAAAAGTGCGCCCGGCTTCCTCGTCAACCGCGCGCTGACGCCTTATCTGGTGGAAGCCTTCTTGCTGATGGATGAAGGCGTGAAGAAGGAGGTGATCGACCGTGCGGCCGAAGAATTCGGCATGCCCATGGGGCCGGTCGAACTGGCTGATCGTGTCGGCCTGGACATCGGGCTGGAGGTTGCCCGCACCCTGCGTGAAACCTTCCCCGGTGAGGTGCCGGACATTCCCGCCTGGCTGGAAACCAAGGTGAAGAAGGGGGAAATCGGGCGCAAGGTCCGCCGGGGCCTTTATGATTATGATGACAAGGGCAAACCCAGGAAGGGAGAAGCCGGTACCCCGCCTGCCGATATGGCCGATCGTCTGATCCTGCCGGTGCTGAACACCTGTGTCCGCCTGCTGCGGGAAGGTGTGGCCCCGGATGAGGAGACGGTGGACGCTGCCATGATCTTTGCCACCGGCTTCGCACCTTTCCGGGGTGGTCCCCTTCATTATGCCCGCCAGCGCGGTATCGCAGAGGTGGAGGCGACCTTGCATCGTCTGGCGGCCACCCATGGTGCCCGTTTCACCCCCGATGAGGGCTGGGCCCGGCTGCGCCTGGGGGCCTGATATGGCCGGCCCTATAATCCATGATGATGCGGACAGGCTGGCTGACCGCATCATCCAAACGTTGGATGGGCGTATCGTGCTGGGGCTGCCCTTGGGACTGGGCAAGGCCAACCGTATCGCCAACGCGCTTTATCGCCGCGCAGCGGGTGATCCGGCCATATCGTTGCACATCATTACGGCCTTGACGCTGGCGCCGCCCGTCGGCACATCCGACATGGAAAAGCGTTTCATAGAGCCGTTTGCCGAACGGCTTTATGGCGGGTACGAGCGGCTGGCCTATGCCGAGGCGTTGCGAGATGGCTCCCTGCCGGACAATATCCGGGTCAGCGAATTTTTCCTGATGGCCGGTCGCTGGCTGGGGGTGCCTGCTGTGCAGCAGGACTATATTTCCGCCAACTATACCCATGCTGGCCAGATGTTGCTGGATAAGGGCGTCAATGTCCTGGCGCAACTGGTCGCCTGTCAGGACACTGACGGCCAAACCCGCTACAGCGTCGCCTGTAACAGCGACATCACCCTGGATATCCTCTCCAGCCTGCGGAAAGCCGGGCGCCCCTTCCTGCTCACGGCAGAGGTCAGCGCCGACCTGCCTTTCATGGGGGGCGAGGCGGCCTTGTCCGCCGATGAATTCGACCATGTGCTGCATACGCCGGGGCGGGAGCCGTCCCTGTTCGTGGTGCCAAAACAGCCTGTATCCGCTGCTGACCATGCCATCGGCATCCATGCCGCCTCCCTGGTGAAGGATGGTGGCACGATCCAGATCGGCATTGGCTCTCTGGGTGATGCCTTCGTTGCGGCGCTGATAATGCGCCATCAGGCACCAGACCTGTTCCGCCAAACCCTGACCGCCTTGAATGGCGGCACCTTGCCGGCGGGGCTGGAAACCGGGCCTTTTGAGGCTGGACTTTATGCCGCGACGGAGATGTTCGTCGATGGTTTCATGCTGCTTTATCAAGCGGGCATCCTGAAGCGCAAGGCAGCGGATGGGGCTGTTCTCCATGCGGGCTTCTTCCTCGGAACCCGGGATTTTTATCGTTTTCTGCGCGATCTGCCGGCGGCGGAACGCGATCTTTTCGCCATGCGCGGCATCTCTTTCGTTAATGAGCTTTATGGCGGGGAAGCGGATAAACGCCGGGACCGGGCAGATGCCCGTTTCGTCAACAGTGCGATGATGGTGACGCTGCTGGGCGAAACCGTTTCCGACACGCTGGACGATGGCCGTGTCGTGTCGGGCGTTGGCGGGCAGTATAATTTCGTCTCCCAGGCTTTCGCGCTGGAAGGTGCGCGGTCGATCATCACCCTTAACGCCACAAGGCAATCAAAGGGACAGCGCCAGTCGCGCATCCTGGCCCGTGCCCCGCATATCACCATTCCCCGCCACCTGCGCGATATCTTCATCACCGAATACGGCATCGCCGATCTTCGCGGCAAAAGTGACCGCGATTGTATTGATGCGATGCTGGCGATTACAGATAGCGCCTCTCAGGATGAATTGCTGGAGCAGGCGCAGAAGGTGGGGAAGATCGAAGCGGGTTACCGCCCCGCCCACCGCAACAATCCCGACCAGATCAGCCATGCCCTGCGACCAGCCCGCGATGCCGGCCATTGTCAGACTTTTCCTTTTGGGACGGACTTTACACCGGTGGAGCGGGAACTGTTGCCGGCGCTTGGCGTGTTGAAGGAAAAGACGGCAACGACATGGGGGGCGGCAAAGACGGTTCTGGCCGCCCTGACAGCGAAACAGAATGCGGGTGGCCATGTTGACGCCCTGTCGCGTATGAAACTTAACCAGCCTGATGATTTTAAAGAAAAAATCTATCAATCCATGCTGTTATGGGCATTAGGTCAGGTAAAGGATGAAGATAAGCCATAAGCTGTCTGAAGCGCACCCTCTCCCTTATTGAAGGGAAGAGAGCGGTATCCGCGTCACCTGCACATCCTCTTTGTTGGTGGTGTATCCGACATAGAGATAGCCCTGCCAAAGCGTGCTTTTGGGATAATGGTAACCGGGCCGCTTATATTGCCCGGCAAATCGCAGGGGCTGCAGGTCGTCCACGCCCCGCAGCCGATAGGCCTTGGTGAAATGCCGGCCATCAGGGCTGAGCGTCACGGCCAGTGGCATCCGTACCCGGTCTTGTGATGGCGCGTTGACCAGATAGGCGGTGCCGTCGGGCAGGTTGCCCGCACTTTGCTTGGACCGGGAATCCGGCATCTCTGTCAGCACTGGCCGGGTCCAGCTTTCCCCCCGGTCACAGCTTTCCGCCGCTAACTGCTTGAAGCTGCTGGCCTGATCGCGGAACACCATCACAGCACAGCCATCGGGCCGGAGGAACAGGCTGGGCTCCAACTCCCGGCTGACATTCTTTTCCGCCTTGGCGTCCTGGGGCAGATTTTCCATCTGCCCTGCCACCCAGCCGGCAATCCCCAAAGGATGATCGGTATAGAAGGGGGTGGCAATCAGCCCCGGCCGGCGATGGAAGGCCGTGATGATGCGGCCATCGGGCAAAGCGTGGGGGTCCTGTTCGATAATGCCCTCGACCGGCTGGCCATCCCGCCCCATCACCCGTGACGGCGGTGACCAATGGGTGCCATCGCTGCTCACCTGATATTCCGCATGGCCACCGTCGCCGGACTGGAAGCCGGTAGGCCAGACATTGGTGAAGGCGATCAGCACCTTGCCATCGGTCCACCAGCCGCCGTTCGACCGCATCTCCCCCGGCCGGCTGCCCCTGGGGGCCAGGGTGGCGGGCGGGCTCCATCGCGCGCCATCGTCGCTATGACTGTAAGCGACCCAGGTATCGGCGGAATCCTCGTCGCAGGCGGAGGCCTGCCATTGTGCGTAAAGCCGCCCTTTGAAGGGGATCAGCACCACACCATTGTGGAATTTATCGCTCGTCTCATCAGGGGCGAAGATGGTGAAGGTTTCCGTTCCCGGTGCCAGTTCCAGGCCCAGATGCCCTGGCCTTGTCATGTCGAACAGGTCGGGTGCAATGGTGTAGGGCGGCTTTGACGTTGCCAGGCCGGTAGAAGGAACCGCGATCATCAGCAAGGCTGCAAAGCCTGCTTTGAGAAAGGGGGAAACCATGGGCGCTCCCGATGATCATTCTTCGTTGCGCCTGATGGTAAGAGGATAGGGGGCGCCTGTCACCCTACGCGGCGGCGGAGATTACCGACCGTCTGCGGTGAGACGCCGACACGACGGGCAATTTCCCGGTCCGGCAGGGCGGCAATGGCTTCATCGCTCAAAAGACGAATCACCTCTTCTCGGCGTTCCGACGCGGTGCGGAAATGCGTGGGGGGCTTTTCGCCCTGATCCGGTGGGGCCGAGGCCAATTCCTGGCTGGCCAGATGGCGCAAATCCTCCAGGATTGCCGCTTCCATCCATGTGCCGCGCCCATTGCGCCGCCGCCAATATTCCACACGGGCCAGGGCGTCACCAACGGTCCGGGCACGCAACCCATGTTCAACCATGCGTCGGATCACCGTGGCCCGCGCCAGGGCGGGCAGGTCGAGTTGTGAAACGTCGGCCCGTTCCGTGCCCCGGCTTGCCGCTGGGCGTAACAGCGCAATCTCGCCATCCCGCCTTTCCCAATATTCCAGTTCAGCAATGGCCCCTGTCACGCTGGTCGGCAGGGAGTAGGCAGCCTCCACAGCGCGACGTATCTCTGCCGGCATGTGGCGCGGCGGGCTGTCCACCGTCCAACCGTCCAGACTGACCGTCCACCGCTCATAAGGGGGAGGCGCATGGCGGGCCCAGCGGTTTACGGCCTGGCGCAGCAACTTTTCCCGGCTGCAAGGGGCCAGTACCGCTTCCCGGCTGCCATAGCGTGTGATCAGGGACTGGAGTCGCTGTGCATCGGTAGGGCTTTCAGCCTGGGTGGCGGCAGGGCCTGGGGGATGCTGTGTGGCGGGTGGAGCGGCAGTGGCTGGCAGGGCAGAAGCGCCCTGTGCCTTGATCAGCAATGATGCAAGGTCGGCAAAGCCTTTGCCGTCACGGGCCAGGATGCGCCGTGCCGATTCAATCGCCGCCGATGCTTCGCCCACATTAGGGCTGTCGGCCAGGGCCAGGACCTTGGCCAGTTTCGTAAAATCCAGCATCGCTTGGGTGCGGCCCTATCCAAAGCCATTGCCTGTCCATTTTGGACAACATATCAAGGCCGTTGCCTATGTCCAGTCTGGAAAGATGGAAAAGATGTCATCAAGGAAACGTATCAATTTCCGGTATCTGAAATGAAACACAAGCAAGGGTAAAAAGCTGACCGGAAGAGTGCTGTAATCAATTTGCTGCCCTAACCCGGATGGTGGTAGCAATATGGTCAGGCCGGGGATCGGGCATCGGGGTGGTGTGCGGGACGAACCGGTAAAAGGGCAGGGAAGAACAGTATCTTGTACGAAATGGGCACTATTCTGGGCCTGTCGGAAAGCGAGTACGCGGCCTTCTATGATCGTATCGCGCAATCGCCGCAGGGTTTGGCATTCCTGCGCGAACATGCGCGCCGTGCCGGCGATGGCGGGCAAACACGGCTTGATGCGCTGATGGGCGATCTGCGGCAGATGTTCGTTTCCCAGGCCAGCATGCACCAGACTGCCGGTCGCGCCGCAGCCTTGCGCAACGAACTTCTGGAAATGGCCGCCTCCATTGAGCAGGCGCGGCGGGAAATTGCTGCACTCCGCCCCAAGGATACAGAGAATAATCGGCTGGATATCGCCACGAACGAGTTGGATGCCATCGTCTCCACCACGGAACGGGCATCCATCGAGATTCTGCAATCGGCCGAGCGGTTGATGGAAGTGGCGGGCCGGTTGAAGCGTTTGGGGGCTGATCCCGACCTTTGCGCCGATATCGAGAACGAAGTCACCAATATCTTCACCGCCTGCTCGTTCCAGGACCTGACCGGCCAGCGGACCAGCAAGGTGGTGAATGCGTTGCGCTATGTCGAACAACGCGTCAATGCCATGATCTCCATCTGGAACATTGAGGGGATCACGCCCACGGCCACCGGTCCGGTGGACAACCGTCCTGATGCGCATCTGCTGGGCGGCCCCCGGTCGGACGGTGTGGATCAGGATGATGTGGATGCGCTTCTGTCCGGTCAGACACTGGCTGCGAAGCCGGCTGCCTCTCCTGCACCGGCGGCTGCGGCCCCGGCGCGGCCCGCCGCACCGGCAGCGGCGGATGATGATCCTCCCAACCCGCTGGACCAATCGGAAATCGACAATCTGTTCGACTGATCAAACGGAGACCTTTGATGGACTATACCGTCCACACCACCCCCAACGGGATGCGTGTCGCCCTTAACGGTCGTATGACTCTGATCGATCACGAGAAATTCCGTGCCGTCGTGGAAGCGATCGAACGGATGGAGGGGCAGGTTTGCGTGTTCGACCTTTCCAGTCTGGAATTTGTCGATAGTTCGGGCCTGGGCATGTTCCTGATTGCCCGCGACATTGCCCAACCCAAGGACGTGGAGATTGAACTTGCCGGTGCGCAGGATACGGTAAAACGTATCCTGGAGATCGCCAAGTTCAACACCCTGTTCCGGGTCACCCCCTGACCAGCGGGAGTGTGTGGATGTGACCAGCACGCTTCCCGGCACACCTCCGCCACCGCTTCCGCCGCTGCCGGCTTTCCTTGTTGGCGGGACCCTGCCGCCGGATGAGCTGGCTGCCACTGCCATCCGGCATGGGCTTACCGTCGCCGATCCGGAAAAGGGCGAGAAACCGCAGATTTTCCTCACCGCCCTGGCGGATCCGCGCCAGTTAATCAATGTGCTGGCGTCCGGGTGTCGGGCCTATGTGGAACGGCGCGGTGCTGCGGACCTGACAGAAGATGGCCTTTCCCGACTGGTTGAACGGCCCCGTTCATTGCATTTGTGCCTTACCACGGCGGGTACATTCGGGCTGGATCTGGCACCTCTTCTCTGCGCAGCAATGGAGCTGCGGGGCTGGCTGCCACCCATGCGGCGTGGGGATATAGAAATCTGCCTGCACGAAGCGCTCAATAATGCCCTGATCCATGGCAATCTGGGCCTGAAGGAAGGTCCGGGTGGGGAAGAGGGGGCCTTCGACCGGTTTTATGCGGAAATCCGGCGTCGGCTGGATGATCCTGACCGGGCCAGGCGCCGCGTGATCATTGACGCCGCCGCCGATGCAGGAGGATTATGTATCACCATTCAGGATCAAGGTGAGGGCCATAAGGCCCATCAGGGGCGCAGCCTTGCCCCGCCCGATGCCAAATCGGGACGGGGCATCCAGATCATGCGGGAACTGGCCGATGATGTGGTCTTCTCTGACGGGGGACGGCGTGTAATGCTGATTTTCCGCCCATGATCCCCGCTCTTGATCTGCCTGCCCCGATTGCCGGTCCCAACCGTATCAGCTTTTCTGATTGCCGGGTTCTGGTTGTGGATGACAGCCGCTTCAACCGGGAAATCCTGTCGCGATTCGTGCAATGGGTTGGTATCGGCGGGATTGATTTCGCCGCCGACGGGGAAAGCGGGCTGGAGCGGATGGCGGCCCAGACCTATGATCTGGTGCTGCTCGATATCGATATGCCTGTCATGGACGGGCTGGAAATGTGCCGCCGCATCCGCGCGACGCCCGGCTGGGCCGACCTGCCCGTGTTGATGCAGACATCACCCGCCTCCGATCCGGCAGGAGTCCGCTGTTTTGAAGCGGGCGCCAGCGACATTATCGGCAAGCCGATCAATGCCGGGGAGTTCATGGCCCGGGTGCGGCTTAATCTGGAGAAACAGTTTTTCTTCCGCAATCTGACGGACTTTCACCGCCGCCTGCAGAATGATCTGAAACTGGCGCGGGGCATGCAAAAATCCCTGATTCCGGACAATCGTGTCCTGGCCGATGCCGGTGCCCGTCATGGCCTGATGATCGAAGGCCGTTTCGAGCCGTCTGACGAATTGGGCGGTGATTTCTGGACCTTGTTCGACCTGGGCGAAGGCCGTCTGGGCATATTGGCGGCTGATTTTTCCGGTCATGGTATCTCTGCCGCCATCAACACGTTCCGTTTCCATACATTGATCGAACGCATCCCCCCGCATGGGTATGAACCGGCGGAATGGTTGGGAATGCTGAACCGGCCCTTGAAGGATTTGCTGCCGGTTGGCCAGTTTGCCACCTGTTTTTATGCCATCATCGATAGCCGGGAAGGCACGCTTTCCTATGCGGCGGCGGGGGCGCCAAGCCCGCTTATGTTCCTGGATGGTCAGGTCACGATGCTGGATGCCAGCGGCCTGATGCTGGGGGTAACGCGCAACCCGATCATGACCGCCGATCAGGTGCCGTTCCCTGCCGGGGCATGCCTGCTGATCTATTCCGATGCGGTGACAGAGGCGCTGGATCGTCAGGGGCATCTATTGGGAGAGGACGGGTTGATCCGTCTGGTGCGCGATATTTTCCCGCATCGCGAGAACAGGCTTGCACGCCTGATCGCAGCCTTTGACAATGAAGTACAGCGGCCCCTGGCCGATGACCTGACCGCGATCTGCATCAGCAGGTTATAATATGCCGATGCCCGCTTTCATCCGTGCCTGGCTTACCCAGATGAAGTTGAACCGGCGGCGGTACGACCGGCGTAATGTTGCCTGCGCGGTGCGGCTGCTTGTGCAGGATGCCGGACATGATTGCCTGATCCGGGATGTATCGCCCAGCGGCGCGCTTCTTTCCGGCGCACCGGTACTTCCCCCCGGCACACCGGTAATACTGGAAATTCCGGCCGTTGCATTGTGCGCGGAGGCGCGCGTGGTGCGGAACCTGCCGGCGGGTATTGCCATCGAATTTTCCAGGGACGGGGTCGGGGCCATCATTGCCGGCTGGACCCAGGGGCAAACACCCCTGGCAGGATGATGGCAAAGTAAAACAGGGGCCGCCATGCGCAGCCGAACCTTGCGGTCTGGCGGGCAGGGACCGATATTCCCTGGCATGGATGCACCTTTGCCATTCTGATCCACATTGCCAGAAAAGCCCTTCATATTGTCCAAAGCCGCCTCGTTGAACAATTCCGCCCCGGCCCGCCCGCTGGATCTGGCTGGTTCGCCCCGCAACAGCACGTCCAAGCTGCTGGGCCGGTTGATGCGCGCCTATCTGGGCCCCTATCGCCTGCGGCTGGGGCTGGCGCTGCTGTTGATGGCGATGGAAGCCGGGGCCACCGGCGCCATCGGCTGGGGTTTTGAGCCGCTGCTGGATGTTGCGTTCCAGCCGGATAATCAGGGTTTTCTGCTGCCTTTCGGCCTTCTGATCTTCCTGGCGTTTGTCATCCGGGGCACGGCCTCTTATGGCCATTCCGTCATGGTCAACCATGTCGGCCAGCGGGTCGTGGCCAAGATCCAGGGACAGGTCTATAGCCACCTGATCCGCTCTGATCTGGCTTTCCTGCAAGGCCATGCGTCGGGCCAGTTGATCTCCCATCTGGTCAATGATGTGAACCAGATGCGGCTGGCCGTGTCGGAATGCCTGACCGGGCTGGTCAATCACAGCCTGACGCTGATCGTGCTGATCGGGGTCATGTTCTATCAGGATTGGCGGCTGGGGCTGATCGCCTTTACGGTTTTTCCATTCTCCGGCTGGTTCCTGTCCCGTCTGGGCAAAAAACTGCGCCGTATCGCCAAAAGCCAGCAGGCGGAACTTGGCAATTTCTCCGCCGTGCTGGGCCAGACCTTTCAGGGCGCGCGCCATGTGAAGGCCTATGGCATGGAGGCGTATGAGGAAAAGCGGGTCGGCGGCACCATCGACCGGCTGCGCAAGCTGACAGCCAAGAGCTATCGCACGGCGGCCACCACCATGCCGATCAACGAGATTTTCAGCGGTATGGCTGTGGTTGGCGTCATCGTCTATGGCGGCATTGCTATCGCCGCCGGGGAAAGCACGGCAGGTCAGCTGGTCAGCTTCATCGGTTCCTTCATGCTGGCCTTCCAGCCGATGAAGGCACTGACCAAGCTGAATGCCCAGCTTCAGGTCGGCCTGGCGGCGGCGGAGCGGGTGCTGGCGGTGCTGGATGCCAAGCCGGCCATCGTCGACAGGCCGGACGCCATTGCCCTGCCCACGGCCCGGCATGGCATCCAGTTCAAATCCGTGCAATTCGGGTATGGCGGGGATCGCAGTGCCCTGGATGGGGTCGATCTGGATGTGCCGGCGGGGCGCACCGTGGCGCTGGTGGGGGCCTCCGGTTCCGGCAAGACCACCATGCTGAACCTGGTGCCGCGCTTTTACGATGTGGGCCAAGGGCAGGTGCTGGTTGGCGGGCAGGATGTGCGGGATGTCTCCATGGCATCCTTGCGCGCCAATATTGCGCTGGTCAGCCAGGAATCGGTCCTGTTCGATGATACGATCCGTGCCAACATCGCCTATGGCCGCCAGGGCGCCTCGGAGGCGGAGATCGAACAGGCGGCCCGCGACGCGGCCGCGCATGATTTCATCCTCGACCTGCCGGAAGGCTATGAAACGATGGTGGGGGAGCAGGGGGTGAAGCTGTCAGGCGGTCAGCGCCAGCGCATCGCCATTGCCCGCGCCATGCTGAAGAATGCGCCTATCCTGCTGCTGGATGAGGCGACCTCTGCCCTGGACAGCCAGTCGGAACGGTTGATCCAGGAAGCGCTGCGCCGTCTGCAAGTCGGGCGTACCACCATGGTTATCGCCCATCGTCTGTCCACCATCATCGATGCCGATTGCATCCATGTGATGGATCATGGGCGCATTGTAGAATCCGGCACGCATGAGGAGTTGCTGGCGCGCGGCGGGGCCTATGCCCGCTATTACGCGCTCCAGGCGGGGCTGGAACCGGCGGCGACCGGGGAGGGCTGATGTTTCTGGTCCTGCTGCTGATATTATTGGGGATCTATGCCGGCCTGATCGGTTGGCTGGCCCTGCGGCAGGACCAGTTAATCTTCAGGCCCCATCGCGGCCGGGTGGCCCCGGCGGATTGGGGGCTGGGGGATTTCCGCATCATTCAGGCGGCCACCGGTGATGGCCTGTTTCTGGATGGCTGGTATCGGCCAGCCGATGGTTTTGCCAAACCCACCATCGTCATCCTGCCCGGCAATGGCGGCCATCCGGGCTTGCGGGCACAGAAGGCACGCGGGCTGGCCGATGCCGGCTATGGCGTGCTGATCGCCGGATATCGCGGTTATGCCGGCAATGATGGTGTGCCCAGCATGCCGGGGCTGGTGGCCGATGGCAGGGCGGCTTTGGATTACCTGATCGGCCAGGGCATTTCCGGCCATCATCTGGTACTGTATGGCGAGAGCCTGGGCACGGCAGTGGCGATTGCCCTGGCGGCGGAGCGGCGCATCGCATCCCTGATCCTGGAAGCACCCTTTACCCGGCTGGTCGATCTGGCGGCCAGTCGCTATCCGCTGGTGCCGGTGCGTGCCCTGTTGCGCCACCATGCCGATTGCGCCGCTGCCATCGCCCATGTCCGCGCGCCGGTTCTCATCCTGCATGGCCGGGCTGATCGCACGGTGCCGGTGCATCTGGGGGAGGCGTTGGAAAAGGCGATCACCAGCCCGGTACGATCCTGGCGGCCGTCACAGGCAGGGCATCATGATCTTTTCGCCCATGGTGCCTTGGGGGAAATCCTGGATTTCCTGGCCGGTGGACATCGCCCGGCGGAAGGGCCGATCCTGGAACAGCGGGGTCGGCCCGGTGGTGGCACCGCCCTTATCCCCCGGCGTTAAGTGTGGTCCAATCGTCCGGCGTATCGATATCCAGATGGATGCCGGGATTGGCCATGGGTACTTCACAGATCATGTCCGGATGCTGGTCCAGAAGCGACCGCGCGCCGTGATCGCCTGACAGGGCCATGATATCGGCGACCAATGTCCTGTCCCACAGGACCGGGTTGCCGCGCCGCCCGCCCTGGACCGGCACGCAGATGCGCCGCCCTTCCGCCGGGTTGAAGGCGGCGATCAGCCGATCAATTTCTGCCGGCGTGATCAGCGGCATGTCCCCCAGCAACACCATCACCCCGTCAATATCCTCGGGCAAAGCGGCAAGGCCGGCACGCAGGGTAGCGCTCAAGCCGTCCTCATGGGCATCGGCATGGGTCAGCGCCAGATCCAGCCCCACCAACGCAGCATGGATACGGTCGGCCTGATGGCCGGTCGCGACCAGAACCGGCCCGGCCTGGGACGCAAGGGCAGCTTCCACCACATGGCGCAGGATAGGACGGCCCTGGAAGGGCAATAGCAGCTTGTTTTCAGGCCCCATGCGCCGGCTGCTGCCGCCGGCCAGCACCAAGGCGGCGATCTGGGCACGTCGGGGGGCGGCGCTGCGCGGCTGGGGACGGCCTGGAATTTCTGCCAGCAATCCCCCCACACCCATGCCCATGATGTCCGAAGGCGCCACCGGCAACCCGGCGCAGAGGCGTTGCAGCACCCAATCCACACCATTCAGCTTGGGCGAGCGGGCACAGCCCGGCAGGCCCAAGACAGGACGCCCGTCCATTTCCCCCAGCAGCAGCAGATTGCCGGGATCGACCGGCATGCCGAAATGGCGGATGGTGCCGCCGGCAGCCGTCAGCGCCGCCGGAATCACATCGCGCCGGTCGGTGATGGCGGACGCCCCCACGACCAGCACCATATCCTCCGTCACGTGCGACAGGGCGTCAGTCAGCCCATCCACCTGATGTGGCAGGCGAAGGGTGCGGGCAAGGCGGGCCCCGACCGCATCCAGCCGGGCAGCGGTCACCATCTCCGTCTTATCCAGCACGCTGTGCTTGGTGCCATCCAGCACGGTCTGGATCAGGCAGACGGACAGGCCCTGCCAGGGCGACAGGGAAACCGGGGCGGGCCCCGCCATCATCCATTCCAGATCGGTCACCACCTTTTCCGACACGGCAAAGGGGATGATCTTCACCGTCGCCAGCATCTGCCCCGCCCGCACCGGTGTGAAGGGGGGCAGGGTGGCGATGGTCACCGCCTCGTCCCGGCGGTTCAGCGCATGGATGGCGGCGGCTTCAATCACCGCCACGCCATCGGTATCGGCGAATAAATTCACCCGGCCGGTGAAGGGAGCGCTGGCGCTGGTCCCGGCGCCGCACAGCCGCGCGGCCAGACGGGCTGCCGCCTCATCCTCCCCGATATCACCCGGCTCCAGCCGGGCGACGGTGACGTGATCAATACCCGCCGTCCGAAGCCGCGCGATATCGGCATCAGAAAGGACGCGCCCTTTGGCGAAATGCCCTTCCGGCAGCCGCACGCCATGGGCCAGGATCGCCCCTTCCGCTTCCCCGCTGGGGAGGGTGCCGAACCACATGCGCTCAGCCCGCCTCAACGGGGGTGGCAGGGCTCTTCTGCTTTGTGCCGCGCAGGGTCAGTGTCATGTCTGCCAGGATGGAAATGGCGATTTCTGACGGGCTGACAGCGCCAATATCCAGGCCCACCGGCCCCTTGATCCGGACGAAATCCGCCATATCCACCCCCGCAGCCGCCAGTCTTTCGGCCCGCGCGGCATGGCTTTTCCGGCTGCCCAGCGCACCGATATAGAAGGCGGGCGTGCCCAAGGCGGCAATCAACAGCGGATCATCGAATTTGGGGTCGTGGGTCAGGGTGACGATGGCCGTGCGCATATCAGGCTTCAGCGTCGTCAGCGACTCATCCGGCCAGTCTCCCACCAGGGTAAAGTCTGGAAACCGTTCCGGTGTGGCGAAAGTGGCGCGGGGATCGACGATGGTCACGTCATAGCCCGCCAGTTTCGCTGCCGGTGCCAGGGCCTGGGCCAGATGCACCGCCCCGGCGATGATCAAACGCAGCGGCGGGGCGAAGACGTTGATGAAAAAGCGCCCATCATAATAATCCACCATGCCGCTGCGGTCGCGGCGGATGGCGTCCTGCACAGTGGGCAGAAACTCATCCTCCAGCCCGGCATCGCCTTGCTGGCGGCCATCGGCCCCCACCAGGGTCTGGAAGCCCGTGCCCATATCAGTGACCAGGGCCACAGCCCGCCGGTCAGCCAGGGCGCGGTGCAGCGCATCGAACAGGCGGCGCTTCATGCCAGAGGCTCCAGATAAATTTCCAGCTTGCCGCCACAGGCCAGCCCAACCTCCCACGCCATTTCATTGCTGATCCCGAAGGAGAGCAGACGGGGTTCGCCATCCTCGATCACCCTGGCGGCTTCCATCGCCACCGCCCCCTCAATACAGCCGCCGGAAACGGAACCGGCCATGGCGCCATCATCGGCAATGGCCATCAGGCTGCCCACAGGGCGCGGGGCAGAGCCCCAGCAGCCCGTGACGGTGGCCAAGGCCACGCCCCGACCCGCCGCCAGCCAGCCAGCGGCACTTTCCAGTATCATGGCATTGTCGGAAGCGATCAGGCTCATCTCTTCTCCCTTGGCGGCGACCTTGCGGGGAATGGCATCACGCGGCAGACAGGGCGGCGTCAGTGATACCTGTCACCGCCCCCCATTATGCTGTCAGTCCAGGCGCTTGCCATGCTGGCCAGCCAGTTCGTTCAGCAACTGCCAGGCTACACGGCCGGACCGGTTGCCACGCGTCACCGACCATTCCACGGCAATGGCATGCAGTTCCTCCGTCGGGATGTCCAGCCCATAGGCGGCGGCATAGCCCTCCACCATGGCAAAGAACGTATCCTGATTGCAGGAATGGAAGCCCAGCCACAGGCCGAAACGGTCGGACAGGCTGATTTTCTCTTCTACCGCTTCGGACGGGTTGATGGCGGTGGAACGTTCATTGTCGATCATGTCGCGCGGCATCAGATGCCGGCGGTTGGAGGTAGCGTAGAGGATCACATTATCCGGCCGCCCCTCGATCCCACCTTCCAGCAGGGCCTTCAGCGACTTGTAATTGCCATCGTCACTGCCGAAAGACAGGTCGTCACAGAACAGCACGCAGCGCCGGTCACTGGCGCGCAGCACATCCAGCAGCTTGGGCAGGGTGGGGATATCCTCCCGGTGGATTTCCACCAGCGCCAGGCTGCCCGGCGCATCGCGGTTGATGCGGGCATGGACCGACTTGACCAGGGAGCTTTTGCCCATGCCGCGCGCACCCCAGAGAAGGGCGTTGTTGGCCGGCAGCCCCTGGGCGAAGCGCTTTGTATTTTCCAGCAACTGTTGGCACTGGCGTTCCACCCCTTGCAAAAGCTCCAGTTCCACGAAGGAGACGCGCGTTACCGGCACCAGGGTCAGTTCCGCCGCCCGCCAGACGAAGGCGTCGGCAGCCGACAGATCGGCTTTGGCCACGGCGGAAGGGGCCAGCCGGTCCAGCGCATCGGCGATACGGGACAGAAGCGGCAGCAGGGCGTTTTTATCCTGAAGATCGGTCATCGGTCTTTCTGGCGTTTTTCAGGTCGGACAAGGGCTTGCGCATGGGAGTATGCGGGCCCATCTGGCGCGGGATGGCAATGCGATGGACCCTATCATGCAAGCCGGCACCAGCCGAAGACGCCGCTGCCGCATGGCTGGCCGCCGGTTTCGGTTGCAACCGGACCAGTGGCTTGTATAGTCCCGGCGTCTGGCGCGAAGCCGAAAGTCACATGAGGAGCAGTTGATGTTCATTTCCACGGCCTATGCCCAGGCTGCCGGGGCCGCACCGGGTGGCGGTATGGAATCCCTGATGTCGCTGGCACCGCTGGTGCTGATCTTCGTCGTCTTCTATTTCCTGCTGATCCGTCCGCAGCAGAAGAAGATGAAGGAACACCGGGCGATGCTGGGTGCGCTGCGTCGCGGTGATCGGGTTGTCACCGGTGGCGGCATCATCGGCACCGTCGTCAAGGTCGGCACCGAAGAGGATGTGACGGTGGAAATCGCCGAGGGCGTGCGTGTGCGCGTCATGCGCGGCACCATCACCAATGTTCTGGCCAAGACCGAGCCGGCCAAGGCCGAGGTCGAGACCAAGAAGTAATACCGCCTGCAGGCGGAGCCGGCCCGATTGCCCATCCAGGGCGAGCGGGAAGGTTGGTTATAAGGCCCGCAGTGTCCCTGGCACTTGCGGGCCTTGCCTTGTCCGGCATGGAAAACCATCTGCACCTGGGGAGGCGCACTCATGGACATCACCCCGATCATCCCGGCTGACCGTCAGGTCATCGACACCTATGGCCCCGGCATCTTCCGCGTCAGCAATCAGGTGCATGAGGGGGCCGTGATCGTGCAGCCGGGCCAGACGATCCCCTGGCCGGTTACCAGCTTCGCCGCCCTGACCCTGACGGATTTCGCGCCGCTGCTGGGCCTTGACCCGAAGGTGGAGGTGCTGCTGGTCGGCTGCGGGCCGCGCATGCAACTGATGCCGTCGGCGTTGCGTCGGCAATTACGGGAGGCGGGCATCGTGGCCGATGTCATGGACAGCCCTGCCGCCTGCCGCACCTATAATATCCTGCTGGCGGAAGGTCGCCGAGTGGCTGCCGCGCTGCTGCCGGTCTAATACCAAGCCAAGGGCGCGGATGCGCCCGCCCGGCGAGTGAGGGAACACAAAACCTCCCTGGATCGGTTACGATCAAGATACCGTGTTTGCAGTCAAGCGGGTTTGAAGGGTGTGCGTGTTTTCAGGACGCCGTAGGCGATGACCAAGAGCTTTCTGGCGACGGCGACGAGGATTGCTTTTGGTGCCTTGCCGTTTTCCATCAGCCTGTCGGCAAAGGCCTTCAGGACGGGATTATGGCGTCTGGCGGACAGGGCGCACATGTAGAGGACGGCGCGGACCCTGGGGTTGCCGACCCTGCTGATGTGGGCTCGACGGTTTACGGAACTGCCGGACTGATGGTCTCTTGGGTCCAGCCCGACGAAGGCGGTGATCTGCTTGTTATGCGAGAAAGCCCG
>NZ_AUCG01000016.1 GCF_000429645.1 Niveispirillum irakense DSM 11586 | reverse complement strand
ACCGCCTTCGTCGGGCTGGACCCAAGAGACCATCAGTCCGGCAGTTCCGTAAACCGTCGAGCCCACATCAGCAGGGTCGGCAACCCCAGGGTCCGCGCCGTCCTCTACATGTGCGCCCTGTCCGCCAGACGCCATAATCCCGTCCTGAAGGCCTTTGCCGACAGGCTGATGGAAAACGGCAAGGCACCAAAAGCAATCCTCGTCGCCGTCGCCAGAAAGCTCTTGGTCATCGCCTACGGCGTCCTGAAAACACGCACACCCTTCAAACCCGCTTGACTGCAAACACGGTATCTTGATCGTGACCGATCCAGGGAAATTTTGCGCTCCCTCAGGCGCCGGGCGGGCGCATCCGCGCCCTTAGCTACGCGCCACGTGGCGCGGGTCGGCGGTCGCCGCCCTCCAATCCGCCAAGGGTCAAACCCTCGGCGGATTGGTATAATATAATGGCCGCCAGCAGCAGCCGGTCTCACCCGCGCGTGGCGGCGAAGCGCGCTTCCATCGCGTCCCACAGCACCGATTCGAGGGCAGAGCCATCCAGCTTGTTGATCTCCTGGATGCCGGTCGGGCTGGTGACATTGATTTCTGTCAGATAATCCCCGATCACGTCGATCCCGACAAAGATCAGCCCCTGCTGACGCAGGGTCGGCCCGATCGCTTCACAGATTTCCTGTTCCCGGCGGGTCAGCACGGTCTTGCCGGCACTGCCACCGGCATGAAAATTGGCCCGCGCCTCCCCTTCCTGCGGGATGCGGGAAACCGCGCCCGCCGGCTTGCCGTCGATCAGGATGATGCGCTTATCGCCCTGGCGGATTTCCGGCAGATATTTCTGCACGATCACCGGCTCGCGATAGAGCTGGGTGAAGGTTTCCAGCAGCGCACCCAGATTCTCATCATCCGGCTTCACGTGAAACACACCGGCCCCGCCATTGCCGAACAGGGGCTTGACGATGATGTCCTTCCATTCCGCGCGGGCGGCCAGCACTTCCTCTTTGGAAGAGGTGATGACGGTCGGCGGCATCAATTCGGGAAAATGGGTGACGAACAGCTTTTCCGGCGCGTTGCGCACGGAGGCCGGGTCATTCACCACCAGGGTCTTGGGGTGGATATGTTCCAGCAGATGGGTGGCGGTGATATAGGCCATGTCAAAGGGCGGGTCCTGGCGCATCAGCACCAGATCCATGGTCGACAGGTCGATGATCTCCGACGTGCCGAGAGTGAAATGATCACCCCGCACCCGCCGCACCGATACCGGGCTGACACGGGCGAACAGCTTATTGCCGCGCAGGGCCAGATCGCGCGGATGGTAATGCCACAATTCATGGCCACGCCGCTGCGCTTCCAGCGCCATCATGAAGGTGCTGTCAGTGTCGATATTGATGGACTGGATCGGGTCCATCTGAATGGCGACCTTCAGGGTCATGGCATCACGTCTCTTTCCGGGCGAAGCAGGCTGTTGGCAAAGAATGAAGCGGGAAAGCGGGCCGGACGCCGTGCGCCCGGTCACAGGGATCAGTTCAACCGCGTCCGAAGCTGCTGGATCAAGTGCGCCGTATGTTGAAGCAGTTGGTCGGAAGCCCCCCGGCGACGGCCGGTTTCCATGAAATTCTCAAAGGCGCGGATGGCTTGGCCCAGGTGGCCCAGATGGGCATGCAGCAGCCCCGCCTCCCGCCAGAGCGGCGGCAGATCGGGGGCGAACAGCAGCATATTCTCCACGACTGCCAGGGCCTGTTCCGGCAGATCGGCGCCCAGATGGCGGAGTTTCAGATTGTTTTGCAGCCGGACCAATATGTCCCGGTTTGAAACGGGTGCGTAATGATCCGGGCTCAGCTCCGCTTCCAGCCCGGCGGTCTGTTTCAGCAATTCCCGCAGGGTCTGTGGCTCGCACACCGTACCACCGGCAAACGGGTCCAGAATGGCACGGTGGCCATCATGGACCAGCCGGATCAGGAAATGGCCGGGAAAGCCCAGCCCCTGCACCAGCCAGCCCTGGGCGCGTGCCATATGGATCATCAGGATGCCCAGCGTCACCGGCAGGCCGCGCCGCCGGTCGATCACCCGGATCAGGTTGGCATTCTGCAGGTCGGCATAGGTTTCGGTATCGCCCTGGTAGCCATGCTGCTCCGTCAGCACGGCCCCCAGCAGGGCGATGCGGTCAGCCAGATCAAGCGGTGCCGCCGCTGCCGCCACCCGCGCCGCCAGATCAGCGGCCAGTTGCGCCAGATGGGCGCGATAGGGGGCGAGATCGGGCACCGGATTATCCAGCACCGCCAGGGCAAGGGCCGCTTCGGCCACGTCGATGGCATCATCCTCGACAGTGCCGATAAGGCGCAGAAGGTCCAGGGCCTGTTGGCGCATCGTCACGGGCGGATACAAGCTCCCCTGCAACTCGGCCATCGCGGATCGATGGGCCGAAGGTCGTGCGAAAGACGCCTCCCCCATAGCGCAGCCGGGGCAGAAGTGTCGAGCAGGAAGCGCATCACCCTGATCAGCCTGTTGCCCCGCTACCCCTTTCTCCCGTAAAAGACAATCATTCCGATATACGGATCGGGCAATGGTCAGGAAACAAGGTGCAGGCCGGCCAGATGAACAATGATGCCTCGCGGGACAAGGTGGAAAGCCGCGTTCGCCAGACGCCGAAAAGTATTGCCACCCACGCCCGTATCCTGGAGGCGGCGATACGCTGCTTTCAGGAAATCGGCTACCACCGCACCACCACATCAGAGATCGCGAAGCAGGCACGGGTGACACGGGGGGCGGTGCAATATTACTTCCCCACCACGCCGTCAGTGCTGCATGGCACGGTGGACCACATCACCCACCGCGTGATCACAGAGTTCGAGACCATCGCCCGCAAGCTGCCGACACAGGGGGGCGAGGCGTTGGAACAGGGGATCGACGCCCTGTGGAACGCCGCCCACCATCCGCTGCTGGTGGTATGGAAGGAACTGGATGCCGCGGCCCGCACCGATCCTGAACTGCGTCCGATCATGGAAGCCGCCAAGCAGGAATTCGCCCGCCGCTGGGAAGAGGCGGCGAAATCCATCTATGGCAGCTTCCTGGAAGCCGACCCGGTGAAGTTTGAGATGGGGCACCATCTGACCTGGCAGTTCCTGCAGGCGCTGGCCGTGCTGCCTGCCGCTGAGCCAGTCGAGGCTCCTGCCCTGAAACAGCGCCTGCTGGCGGAGTTCAAGCGGCTGATCCAAAATTATTGGGGATTGCCCGCCAGCGCTTGAGGCATTGCCGCTTCATCCCGCGGCACGATCCATGAAGCTGGCCATCTCGATATCCAGGGCAGAAATGCCGCCGGCATCATGGGTGGTCAATGTCACATCCACAGTGCCATAGACATTGAACCATTCCGGATGGTGGTCGCGCTTTTCCGCCAGCAGGGCCACGCGCGTCATGAAGGCAAAAGCCCGGTTGAAATCCGCAAAGCTGAAGCGGCGGGTGATGGCCAGCCCATCGGCCCGGACCTGCCAGCCCGGCAAGCCCGCCAAGGCCTGATCCAATGCCGCCTGATCCAGCCGCACCGGCTTTTGACGCTCATTTGCCATTTCATCCTCGCCTGACAATCCCCATTTCTCCCCGATAGGTGGCCTGACGCGCCGCACCCGTCAAGCGGCCTCTCTCAAGGCCCCCTTCCCCTTTCGCCGCAATCAGGCAGGTGTCATGACATCACTGCGCCGTTTCACCACCGCCCCCTCCCTTGCCGAGATGGAGGCCATCGCCGACCGTGCGGCCGCTTCCATCCCGGAAGCCCTGCGCCAGCATGTGCGCAATGTGCTGATCCGGGTGGAAGATTTCCCCGACGAAGAGACGGAAAGGGAGATGGGGCTGGAAAGCCCGTTTGACCTGCTGGGCCTCTACCAGGGGGTGGGCATGCCCTGGCAAAGCGTCACCCACCCAAGGCTGGAACCGGACCTGATCTTCCTCTATCGCCGGCCGATCCTGGATTACTGGTGCGAAACGGGAGAAGACCTGACCCATCTGGTGCGCCACGTCCTGATCCATGAGATCGGCCACCATTTCGGCTTCAGCGATGACGATATGGAGGCGCTGGAGGGTGCCAGCGACCAGCAGACGGATGAATAGAGCCAGCAGGCTACAAACAGTTACTGGCAAGATATACAGCGGATCGGCGGCTGGTTGCGTATCCCGCCCATTATTCTTCTGACCCGCGCATGTTTTGGATTGAACAGGTCATATGCCTTGGCATATTGATATATGCGGATGGCGGCCCTGAATGGCGCCATCCGCCAATCCCCCCTTGCCAAGGGAGACCTGTTTTGCCGCCACGTTCCAAGAGATTTACCGGTTCTGGCCTGCCAGAAGGCAGCAGCACCCTGCTCATCCGCAATGTCACCGTTCTGGGCAAGCGCACCAGCCTGCGCATGGAACCGGAAATGTGGGACGCCCTGGCCGATGTGGCTGATCGGGAAAAGCATTCCGTCCACGATATCTGTAACCGGATCGTGGAATCCAAGCCGTCCGCCGCGTCGCTGACGGCAGCAATCCGGGTTTTTCTGGTCAATTATTATCGCATGTCTTCCACGGAAGACGGGCACCGCAAGGCCGGGCATGGCCAGGGGGATGTTGATATTATCGACATCGCCTTGAATACGCTTTTGAAGAAAGCTGCCTGATCACTCCCGACCGGTACGACCAAACCGTGAATTACGCATAATCACGCCTTGGATCTGCGGCGCACGGCGGCTCTCGCCGCCGTGCCAACGCCCGGTGAGTGTTTTTCATGGGGAGTTGGTATTTTCCCCCTCCCATTCCGGCCAGCGGTGACGCACGGCCTCGCTGCCGCTGATCAGCGCGTGGCAGGTATTGATCACCGGCGGACGGGGATAGGGGGGAAGCGCTTCGCCGCGCGCACGGGCGGCAGTTCGGCTGGCCTGCCGCTCCTGATCCAGCAGGGGGCCGATGGTCTGGAAGGCCGATGTCGCCACCGGCCCCAGCAATTCCACCAGATGGGTGCAGCCCTGGACACCGCCCAGCCGTTCCTTGACGGCAGCGGTCCAGCCGCTGGCGATGCGCAGCCCGATCAGACGCTGAAAATTGGGCAGGATGGCCGGACAGACAGGGAATGGCGCATGGTCGGTGGCCACATCCACCGCCCGCACTTCCAGCCGGTCGTCCACCGTCAGCCTGATCCACATCTCATGCACCGGCTCTCCCGGCGGGACGACGCCACGGCTTTGATTTTCAAACGGATAGTCACGCCGGTCCAGCAGATGCCCCTCGATATCCCATAAGCCATCCGCCCGGCGATACCCGGTACAGGTAATATCGCGCCGATGGATCTGCTGGCGCGGGGCGGCGGGCGGGGGAAGCGGCATGGGGGTCTCCGGCAGTGGGGTCGGGCGATGGTGGCGACCCTTGCCAGGGCCGGTCAAGCCTCCCATGCGGTGGGGAGCCTTCGCCGCCATGGCAAATCGGGTTACATCAAGACCTGATGATTGCCGGCCCCGGCCCCTATCCTGGAGAAGGTTCCCATGCGTCCCACCGACCGTATCTTCGTCGCGCTCGACATGCCGGAGGTGGAAGGCGCCCGCGCGATGGCGAAAAACCTGTCCGGGCTGGTCGGGGGCGTGAAACTGGGGCTGGAATTTTTCATGGCGCAGGGGCCGGCTGGCATCCGCGCCGCCATGGAAGGCACCGACCTGCCCCTGTTCCTGGATGTGAAGCTGCATGACATCCCCAACACCGTGGCCGGTGCCGTGCGCAGCGTCGCCCCCCTGGCCCCCGCCTTCCTGACCGTGCATGCCAGCGGCGGGCCGGACATGCTGCGCGCCGCTGCCGATGCCGCCGCGGACGAGGCCGCCCGGCTGGGTATTGCGCGCATGCGCATCCTGGCCGTCACCGTCCTGACCAGCCTGGGGGAGGATGATCTGGCCGCCATCGGCCAGCGCGGCCCCGCCGCCGATCAGGTGCGCCGTCTGGCCGCCATGGCGCAGGCCAGCGGCGTGGATGGGGTCGTCTGCTCCCCGGCGGAGGTGGCGCTGCTGCGCGCCGATCTGCCGGCCGATTTCACCCTGATGATCCCCGGCATCCGGCCAAGCTGGGCCGCCAAGGGCGACCAGAAGCGGGTGATGAGCCCGGCAGAGGCCGTCGCCGCCGGGGCTGACCGGCTGGTGATCGGCCGCCCGATCACGGCCGATCCTGACCCCCGCGCCGCCGCCCAGCGCATCGCGGCGGAGCTGGGCGCATGAAAATCCAGTCAAAAATCTGCGGTATCAACCATCCCGACGCGCTGAACGCAGCGCTGCAGGGCGGGGCGCGCTATATTGGCCTCGTCTTCTTCCCCCGTTCCCCCCGCCATGTGGAAATTGGCACAGCGGCGGAGCTGGCGCGCATGGTGGGAACCGGTACCCGCACCGTGGGCCTGTTCGTCGATCCGACGGACGCGCTGCTGGAGGATGTGCGGGGCCATGTGCCCCTGGACATGATCCAGCTTCACGGCCAGGAGACGCCGGAACGGGTGGCCGCCATCCGCGCCCAGCACGGGCTGCCGGTAATGAAGGCGGTGAAGGTCGCCAGCGCCGCCGACCTGGATGCCGCCGCAGCCTATCAGCCGGTTGTCGATCTACTGCTGTTCGATGCTAAGCCGCCAGCGGATTTGAAGGACGCGCTGCCCGGCGGCAATGGCCTGTCTTTTGACTGGTCGCTGCTGGCGGGCCGGCGCTGGGACAAGCCCTGGATGCTGTCCGGCGGGCTGGACCCGGAGAATGTCGCCGCCGCCATCGCCGCCACCGGCGCCAGGGCTGTGGATGTCTCCTCCGGGGTGGAGGAACGGCCGGGCGTGAAAAGCGTGGCCCGTATCCAGGCTTTCCTGGCCGCTGTGGATGCCGCCGGCACCAAGGATCGGCCAGAGCCATGACAACCACCCCGCCGCCCGGCTGCAGCGCTGCCCGCCTGGGTCCGCCCGGCCTGTGGCTGCGTGCCCGCCGGGTGGAAGATGCCGACGCGATGACGGCGATGACCGCGCTGCCCCTGGTGCGGCACGGCACGCTGCGCCCGCCCTTCCCCGACCCGGCAGCCACACGCGCCTGGCTGGAAAAGGCATCGCGCGACGATCTGGCCATCGTGGCCTTGCTGGGTGGGGAACTGGTCGGTTCCGCCGATCTGACACGGGCAGGTGGCCGCCGGCGCCATTGCGCCAGCCTGGGCATCGCCGTGCATGATGCCCATCAGGGCAAGGGGATTGGCGCTGCCCTGCTGGATGCGCTGCTGGACGCCGCCGACCGGTGGCTGGATATAAGGCGGGTGGAACTGACCGTCTTTGCCGATAATCACCGCGCCATCGCGCTTTATCAGCGGTTTGGTTTCCAGGAGGAAGGGCGGATGCCTGATTATGCCTTCCGCGACGGCCGCTATGTGGAAACCGTCGCCATGGGCCGCCTGCGCGGTCCCCTGACAGGGGACTGATCCCGCCGGCACGTCAGTGTCCGCTCCGCACAAGTATCAGAACCCCGCCCCCGGCCGGGCCAGATATTCCTGCTCCTCTGGCGTGCTGTCGCGACCCAGGAGGGGGTTGCGGTGGGGGAAGCGGCCGAATTCCGCGATCACCACCAGATGGCGGCAGGCATAATCCAGATAGACCGGGTTTGTCGTGCGCCCTGCGAACAGACGCACCGCCGTCCGTTGTTCCTCCATCGCCTCCGCATGCTCGAAAGGCAGATAGAAAAAGGCGCGCCGGTCTTCCGTCATGGGCAGGTCCATGCCGGCAGCCACCGCTTTCCTGGCCACATCCAGGGCCGCCGCATCGGTGGCGAAGGCCCGCGCCGTACCCCGGAAGATGTTGCGCGGCACCTGATCCAGCAGGATGCACAGGGCCAGCGCCCCGTCGCCATCACCGGCCCAGCCCGCAAGATCGCCGGATGCCGCCTGTTCATGCAGGGCGCCCAGCCGTTCCGCCACCAGCCGGTCAAAAGCCTCCTCGCCATTGAACCAGGCGGCAGGCCCGGCCTGCGGGCCGAACCAGAAATCCAGGACCATCGCGCTATCGGCAGCCATCCACCATCTCCTTCATCCTATCTTCCGTGATGATGAACAGGTTGGTATGGCGCCAGCGTTTTTCACCCCTGGACCGGAAACATCATGAAGCGGCGATGCGCCGGCGCAGTTCCTCCAGGCAATCCTCCCGGCCAGGACGATAATCACGCGCCGCCCACCATCCTTCCACACCGGCCAGCAAAAGCCCCACCCCCGGCCCTGGCGGCACGCCCAGCGCCAGCGCGTCACGGCCTTTCAACGGAAACTCGACCCGCACCCAGCAGGCCGCTTCCGCCAGTGCTTCCAGCAGATAGGGGGCTGGGGTGCCGCGATCAGCCGCCGCGATCAGCAGCAGGTCGCGGAACAGGTCCGCCCCCAGTTTCTGCAGCGCATGCCGGCGGCTGACCGGGGTCAGGTCGGGATGGACATCAACAGTGGGCACCACCAGGGCGGCCAGCCGCTCCCGCTGTGCGACCGACAGTTTCAGCCGGACCGCCACATCGACCGCCGCCACCGGACTGTGCGGCAGCAGCACGGCCAGATGCGCCATCGGGTCTGCCTCCCCCACCAGCCATTCCAGCCGGTCCAGTGCCTCCAGCCGGTTGACATGGGTGGCTTGGGGCAGGATCTGCGCCACGACCCCCGCCGACAGCATCAACCGCCAGGTTTCCGCTGCGCGGTCCTGCTGCAAAAGGCGCAGCACCTCCTGCGCCACCCGCTCCCCCGACAGGCCGGGCAGCAGCGGTGCCAGGGCAGTGCAGGCCGCCAGCCCGACGGCCTCCGGCGCCCCCTGGCCGAAACGGGCATGGAAGCGGAAGAAGCGCAGGATGCGCAGCACATCCTCCACGATGCGCTGATGGGCATCACCGATGAACCGGACGCGGCCCGCCTCCAGATCGGCGCGACCGCCGAACGGGTCGTAAAGCTCCCCCTCCGGGGTCAGCGACATGGCATTGATGGTAAAATCGCGCCGGCTGGCATCGGCCCGCCAATCATCGGTGAACACCACTTTGGCGTGACGGCCATCGGTTTCCACGTCCCGGCGCAGGGTCGTTATCTCAAACGGTACATGGTCCACGATCGCCGTGACCGTGCCATGGTCGATCCCGGTCGGCACTACGCGGATGCCATCCTGCTTCATCCGCCGCATCACCTCATCCGGGGGCAGCGGGGTGGCAATGTCGATATCGGCGGCCTGGATGCCCAGCAGCGCATCGCGCACACAACCACCGATGAAGCGCGCCTCCTGCCCCGACCGCATCAGCACCTGCATCACGCGGCGCGCCGGCTCCCCGGCCATGGCGCCAATGGGCGATGCCGACAGGGCCCTCTCCGGTGGGGGGGAAGCCACTTCCATGGCTCAGCCCTTCAGGCCGAAAAATTCCAACTGCCAGACCATTTCCGTTTCCGACATCGGGTAATCTTCGCCATTGCGGGCATTCAGGACGGATGTTGGCGGTATATTGGCCAGACGCAACTGGATCTGGCGACAGAAGCGCATGGACAGCTTGGCCCGCCAGCACAGGGCCGCCACGCCCCGCGCGCTCTGCCCGCCGATGATCTTATCCACGATTTCCGCCGGTGCATTGCCACGAAGCGCCAGCGCCGCCAGCACAAAGCCGCGGTCACCCTGGGTCAGGGCGTTGGACACGGCCTCCTCGTCCAGCTTGCCGGCGTCATGCAGTTTGCGGGCCCGGTCCGCCGGCCGCTCGCGGGTGGCCTCCTCATCCTCGTCGGCAATGCCCAACGGTTCCGCCCCGGCAAAGGGGGCGGGGGCCGGGCGCGGTGTCACCTTTTCCGCCACAGCGGCGCGGACGGCATCGCGCACCGTGGCCGGCAGGTCGCTCCGGCTTTCCAGCACCTTCACCAACTGGTCATTGACGAAACCCGCGATGCGCGCCGCTGCCCGCGGCGGCAGGGCGGGACGGCGCACCAGGGGCGCGTGCCAGGGCTCAAACCGGGGGGCCAGATCAACGATCCGGTCCAGCGTCTCCTCCCGGATCTGGGCGGAACCATTGCCCAGCAAGGCCGCCACCGCCGCCTCATTCTCCGTCCGCGCCACGGCGGCAGAAAGGGGGCCGGACAGTCCGGCGCGCTGCGCAATCGCCACCAGCCGCTCATCCGCCGGCTGGCCATTGATGATGTCCAGCAGGTCATCATCGGTCAGGATGGGGGAATGGCGCAGCACCGGCCCGCAGACCGACAATTCCAGGTCACGGGCCAGTTGCTGGATGATATGGGCCGGGGCACCGGCCTGATCCTTCAGTGCTTCCGCCACAACGCGGCGGACGGCAACCGCCTGATCGCGCGCCAATGTCTCCACAATATCCAGGGTCATGCGCTCGATCTGCCCCACCCGGTCAGCAGTCAGGGTCGGGACCAGGGCCGCAATCTTGGCCGCCAGCCCGCTGCGCACCTGTTCATCCGGGTCGCGGGACAGGATCAGGTCGGCATGGCGCGGGGTGGCATTGTTGCGGGCAATTTCCCGCCGCACCTCGGCACTGGCATCATTGGCCAGGAAGAACAGGATTTCCGGCTGGGTGTCGGTGCGGCTGGCCACGGTCCGGCGGTCGCCCGGATCGGTACTGGCGGCCAGACGCTTTGCTTCCTCGTAATCCAATATCGTCGTCTGTCGGTTCGTCATGACCTTCCGGCCTTACCCTTCCACTCCTGGGCGGTCATCAAAAGCGGGCGCCAGGGCCCGATGGCCCTTGCCCATGCGCTTGGCGCCATACATGCCCTGATCGCCACGATCCACCAGCCCCTGGGCGATCTCTCCCGACCCGCCGCGATAGACAGCGACACCGATTGAGACGCCCAGCGGTTTGTCCGGGCCAGCCGACAGCGGGCGCAGCATTTCCGCCGCTTCCCGCAGCAGCCGGTCGGCCACGGCCATGGCCTGCTGCTCGTCCACCCGGTCGATCCAGAGCGCGAATTCATCCCCGCCCAGCCGGCCGGGCAGATCGGCAGGACGCGCCAGCCGCGCCAGCAAATCACCCACGGCGCGCAACACATCGTCGCCCGCACCATGTCCCAGCTTGTCATTCACGGCCTTGAAATTGTCGAGGTCGAAATAAAGCAGGGCCGACCCGCCGCCCCTCTGCTTCTCCAGCCGCTGTTCCAGCATCTCCATGAAGGTGCGGCGGTTGAACAGGCCGGTGAGGCCATCGCGCTCCGACAGGGTTTTCAGCCGTTCCTGGTAACGGGCCTGGGCCACCGCCACCCCCACCTGATCGGCGATGGCCTGCAGCATGGACCAATCATCCTCCACCCAGGGCTGGGCACGGTCACGCCAGGCCAGGACCACACCATTCACCTCATGCCGGAACAGGGTGCGGCGGGCCAGCAGGCAATAATCCGCCATCTCCGTCGTCAAGGGCCCGGCTGAACCGGCAGCCGCTTCCAGGAAGGCGGGAAGATGCGCGATGATATCCGGCGGCATTTTCCCTTGGCCCGCCGCTTCGGCAAAGGCATCGCCGGCACAGGCGAACAGGCGGGACCCCGCGGCACCAATGGCATTCACCGCTACACCGGCGGCAATCTCCAGCGTTTTGCCGGGATCAACATCATCGCGGGTGGAGGAGACGATATAGCCCAGATATTTTTCCCGCAGGCGAACCTGGGCCAGTTCCATGCCCTTGATCCGCGCTTCGGTGATATCCCGGCAGGCACCACGCGCGCCGATCCATTCCCCTTCTGGCCCCAGCAGCGGCACCGCGGAAGAGATCAGGCAGGCGCCCTGCCCGTCACGGGCCCGCAGCCACACTTCCGTGCGTTCAATCGGCACACCTGTATCGAAGGGCAGCGGCTGGTCGACAAAATCATCCAGCACAAATTCCGACGGGTGGCGGCCCACCAGTTCCTCGGCGCGATAACCGATGGCGCCGGCGGCGGAGACAAAGACGAAGCGCCCGTCCGGTCCCACTTCCCAGGCGAAGTCAGAGGAAATATCGACCAGATCTTTGTAACGCTGCCGCGATTCCGTCAATGCGTGGCGCAGGCGCCGTTCCAGCGTCACATCACGGCCCAGGCACAGGACCAGGGCACCTGGCAGCAAAGCGGCGGTAAATTCCACCACCCCAGGCCCATGGCCAGTTTCAACCGGTACCGACCGCGTTGCCTCCCCACTAGACCCGCCAGCCGCCACCCAACGGGTCAAATCCACCATCCAGCCATCATGCAGGCCGGCCAGTGTCTGGGCAGCCGCATTGGCAGCCAGCACCTGACCTTCAGCGGTCAGGCACAGGGCCGGACCGGGCCAGCCATCCAGCAACGACGGCAAAGAGCCAGTCGCAGCGGCAGGATCAGGCACCGTATCAAGGGAAACAGGCACGGTTAATGGGTTCTCCCAATGGGCTTCGCGCCCTAAAGTCGTAACGCAGTCCCGGCTTGCGGTCTACCGGGCTTGCGGTGCGGCACGTTCCATCACATCTTGGCAGCCATGACCAAGATTGATCCTTCCGCCGCCCCGGCCCCCCGTGCGCCCGCTGCCGTGTCCCCGACCCTGCCGGCGCCTGACCATTTTGCCCATATCGATACCTGGATCTTCGATCTGGACAACACGCTCTATCCGGCAAGCTGCAACCTGTTTGCCCAGGTGGATGTGCGCATCACCGATTTCATCGCCAATACGCTGGGGATGGATAAGGAGACAGCGCGCACCAAGCAGAAGGATTATTACCTGCGCTACGGCACCTCGCTGCGCGGGATGATGATCGACCATGGCATGGACCCGGCGGAATTCCTGGACTATGTCCATGATATCGACGTATCGCCGGTTCAGCCCAGCCAGGCGCTGGCCAACGCGATTGGCGCCCTGCCGGGACGCAAGCTGATTTATACCAACGGCTCCGTCCGCCACGCGGAAAATGTGATGACCCGGCTGGGCGTGGCCACGCATTTCCAGGGTATCTTCGATATTGTCGCCGCCGATTATGTGCCCAAACCCGACCCCCGCCCCTATACGGAGATGGTCGCCCGGTTTGGCGTGGACGCGCCCCGCGCGGTGTTTGTGGAAGATCTGCATCGCAATCTGGCCCCTGCCGCCGCCATGGGCATGACCACGGTCTGGATCCGGGGGGAAAGCGAATTTTCCCATCCTGAACATCTGGGCACGCCGCAGCCGGTGCCGCACAATCCCGGCCCCCATGTCCATCATGTGATCGACGATCTGGAGCGCTGGCTGGTGGACCTGTCCGGCCGGCTGTAACCGGTCGGGCCGGCCCCCCCACCCTCATCCGGCGAACCGGGACAGGAGCAGCCGCGCCTCCGGCGTCAGGGCATAGAAGGCGACCCCCATCCGGTCGCCCCGCCGCCAGGCGACAATGCCCTCGCCTTCCACCTTCAGCCCGTCCATCACCAGGGCAAAGCCGAACCGGTCCTGCGGCGCCAGCAGTCCCCGGTACCCGATAACGCACATACCCGTTGCGCCAATGTCCGCCAGGGCCATGGCCTGCCCATTCAGCATGACCGTCAGGCCGGTGGCGGATTGACGCGCCGCCCGTCGCCGGTCCCGGCCAAACAGCCGGGCCAGCCAGGAAGGCCGGGATGCGGGCGGCACCACATCAGGGGGTGGGGGATTGACCGTCATCACCATGACCGGGCTTGTCTCACTGTCTCACCTGCCAGACTCTCATATACCGGGGTCCTGGCAAACCGACACCGACGCCACATATCCATAAGGGGTAGTCGGCGACCGGGGCATGGCCATGCGGCGGCTTGCACGTTTGACTTAAGGGGCCCCCTTTGCCCACACTGGCACCTGCCCGATGGATAGTGTGAGCCCGGACCCCGCCATGCCTGATGCCCTGCCCCCAACCGATCTTGCCGACCGGCTGCGCCGGGGGGACCGCCGGGCGCTGGCGCAGGCCATCACTCTGGTGGAAAGCACGCGGCCCGACCATCGCGCCCAGGCCGCCGATTTGCTGGCAGCATTGCTGCCCCATACGGGGAGAGCCGTGCGGATCGGCATTTCCGGCGTGCCCGGCGTGGGTAAATCCACCTTCATTGAGGCGTTCGGCCTGCATGTGATCGGCCAGGGCCATAAGGTGGCCGTGCTGGCCATCGACCCGACCAGCCAGCGCACCGGCGGGTCCATCCTGGGCGACAAGACGCGGATGGAGCTGTTGTCGCGCAACCCGCTGGCCTTCATCCGGCCCTCACCGGCGGGTGGCACCCTGGGCGGCGTCGCCCGCCGCACGCGGGAAGCGATGCTGCTGGTGGAGGCCGCCGGTTTTGATGTGGTGATCGTTGAGACGGTGGGGGTGGGCCAGTCGGAAACGGCAGTAGCCGATATGGTGGACCTGTTCCTGCTGCTGCTGCCGCCCGCCGGCGGGGATGAACTGCAGGGCATCAAGAAGGGCATTGTGGAACTGGCCGACCTGATCGTGGTCAACAAGGCCGATGGCGATCTGGCCGCCGCCGCCCGCCATGCGGAGGCGGAATATCGCCATGCCCTGTCCATGCTGCGCCCCACCAACCCGTCCTGGCGTGTGCCGGTCCTGTCCTGTTCCGCCCTGTTGCAACAGGGCATCGACCGGATATGGCAGATGATCGGCACCTATCGCGACACGCTGGGGGCCAATGGCGACATCACCCGCCGCCGGGCCGATCAGGCCCGTGCCTGGATGTGGAGCGAGATCCAGGACAATCTGCTGGACGCTTTCCGCCGCGACCCCGCCGTGCGGGCGGAGTTGCCAGGGCTGGAAAAGGCCGCCGCAGCCGGCACCACCACACCGGGCGCCGCAGCCCGGCGCCTGCTGGACCTGTTCCGTCCGTGAACGGCCAAACGGTTTTCCAACCGCGGGCCATGGATGCGCCCAAGCCGCCTACGCAGCCGGTGCAATCCATGCTAAAGCCCGGTCATGAATGAAGATGATCTGCTTGCCCGCCTGCTCTATCGCGACGGGCTGATGTTGGTGCTGGACAAGCCGGCCGGCATTGCCGTGCATGCCGGGCCGGGCGATGGCGACAATCTGGAACGCCATTTCGATGCGCTGCGCTTCGGCTTTCCCAATCCGCCATCCCTGGCCCACCGGCTGGACCGGGACACGGCTGGCTGTCTGGTGCTGGGCCGCCACCCCAAGGCGCTGCGCAAACTGGGTATCCTGTTCCAGGAAGGGCGAGTGGCCAAGACCTACTGGGCCGTGGTTGCCGGCCAGCCCGCCGATAATAGCGGCAAGATCGACCTGCCCTTGACCAAGATCAGCGATGCCAAGCGCGGCTGGCGCATGGTGGGCGACCGGGAGGGGGGCCAAGCGTCGGTCACCATATGGCGGGTGCGCGGGCGGGGGGATTTGCCGGGCATCGGCCCCATTGCCTGGCTGGAACTGAACCCCAAGACCGGGCGCACCCATCAGATCCGGGTCCATTGCCAGTCACTGGGCTGCCCGGTGCTGGGCGACCCGATCTATGCCGGCCGGCGGGACGGAGAACCGCTGCACCTGCTGTCGCGCGCCATCACCGTGCCCATCCAGGCCACCAAGGACCCGGTGACGGTAACGGCCCCGGTGCCGCCCCATATGCGCGCCGCCCTGCTGGCCTGCGGCTGGGCGGGGGAAGATCCGGCAACGCTGAACCCGCCGCCGCCCCCGCCCCGGCAAGCAGCACCGGAAGGCGATATCAATCCCGCAGCAGCGGCACCGTCACCAGCCCCCGGCGCACGATCACCCCATCCGGCTGCGCCTTCTGCCAAGCCTGGAAAGCCAGGAAATGGGGCGAGGCGTGGTGCTGGGCGAAAGCCGCCGCGTCGGTGAATTCTTCCCATACATAGAAGATGGCGGGGCCGTCCGGCTGTTCCTCCGTCAGGGACCGGGCAAGGCCGAAAGCGAAATTGCCCGGTTCCTGCCGGCTGGCCAGGACATTGGCGCCCATCGCCTCCAGAAACCCATCCAGATGGGTGCGGACGATTTCCAGGCGGATCAGGCGGCCTTCACGTTCCATTTCTCAAAACCCTTTGCTTGATGAGTGCTCAATCCTGCACCGGCACACCATCTACGGCCAGCTTGCCGACGGCGATGGACCCGTCACCGGCAAAGCGCACCTCCACATCCAGTTTGGACAGGCCCTGGCGCAGCTTTTCTTCCAGGTCCGCGGCGCGGGATTGCGGCACATAGACACGCAGCGTCTGCCGTGGATTGGCCAACGGATAGGAGCATTGCCCGATATCGACCGGCTGGCAGGACGGTAGCGGTGCAAAACCCGGCCGGTCCGATGGCTCGGCGGACGGGGTGACGCAGACGCAATCCGGTACATCACCCAAGGCGGCCAGCGGTTCCGCAAGCCCGCCAATATCCAGCCGCACCTGCAGGTAATGACCGCGCAGCAGGTCGCGCGGGTCAAAGCCGACAACACCGATGCGCAAGGCCGGCTGTTCGGCCCGTTGCGTCCGGATGGACAGGGCCCAGCCGGCCAGCACCAGGGTGGGCACCAGCAGCAAGGCCAGCAGCAGCAGGGAGAAACGGTCGGGCTTGGTCATGGCTTCTCCTCCGCCGGGGCGGCCAGCCGATCCCCCCATTCCATCACCCGCCGCGCGCCCAGCGCCAGCCCCAGCAGCACCAGACCGCCGATGATCAGCCCGAAGCCGGTGGCCAGCAGCCCGCCCGTGGCATCCAGATAGACCACGAAAACCCGCAGCGCGATCAAGGCCACCGCCAGCTTGAACAGGCCGGGCCGATGCGCCACCAGCGCCATCTTGGCAATAGCGATCCAGTAGAGGCAGAACAGGATGCCGGTGATGATGGCCGCCGCCGTCCCTTCCAGCATGAAGGGCAGCACGGCCAGCCCTGGCGACAAAGCCAGCAGCAGGCCCACGCCCCGGCGCAGCCCCACCCGGTCCGCCGGGACCAGGGCATGGGCGGCGGCAATGGCAACAAAGCCGATCCCTGCCGCGATTGAGGCATCGGTCACCGCTTCCGGCGGGGGCGTTTCCTGCAAAAGCGGGCGCAGCACCAGAAGCACGAAGCTGGTTGTCGCCACCAGCGTGCCGGCAGATGCGCGACCGACATGGCGGGTCCAGCCCGGATCAACCGGCGGCGGCAATGCCCGCAAGGCATAAAGGGCGGCAAAGCACAGCATGATCGCCGATCCGGACAGCCGCCATTCATGCAGGCTCAGCCAATGGTCGGACAGGACCGAGCCCAGCCAGCAGCCCAGGCCCAGCAGCCAGAGCCAGCGATGCAGCGGTGCACGCACCACCAGAATGGTGAAGGGCGTGACCAGCAGCAGCCAGAAGCCCAGCAGGCCGGACAGGTCGCCCTGAAGCTGAAAGCTCTGCCCGATATGGGCGATCAACGCCAGGGTGGAGAGGGAAAGCAGCAGCAGCGCCCCTTCCAGCCGGAAGCGGGGCATGCCTTCCCCCTGCCCCCGATACCAGACCCAGGCAGCCACCCCCAAAGCCAGGTTCAATGCCACATGCAGGCCCAGACGCAGCGCGATGGGGATGGCATCCCAGTTGGCGGCGACAATGGCGATGATGCCCAGCGCCACCGCGAAAAAGCCCAGGATGGCCAGCGCCGCCGGCAGGCGCGGCCGGTGGCGCGCGGCTTCAAATGCGGCGATGCGGGACGCCGTATCCGCCCCGATCAGCCCTGCCGCCTGCCAGTCGGCCAGCCGCACCGCCAAGCCGGAAGGCAGCGATCCGGCATCGATCTCCCCGACCCCAGGGACATCCGGGGCTGTTGCCGCCGTCGGATCCATCGCCTTGCGCCATCGCATCAATTCAAGCCCCGTCCTCCGTTTCCCACCCCACCCTAGTGCCAGGGTAACGCGTGCCGCAAGGGGCCGGGCGGACGATGCCCTTTGCCATAGACTTACTGTATCGGATCGGGCAGGCGCGGCAGCAGCACCAGCAGCAGGCAGGCCAACACCTGACAGGCCAGTGCCCCCAGGGCCAGGGCCGGTAAGCCCAGTTCCAGGAAAGGCGCCAGGAAGGCTGTGGTACAGGCGGCAAACAGGGTGATGGCCAGGATCACCAGGGCCGACGCCCGGTCATCATCCCCCCGCCCTGCCGCCACGGCGCGCATGAAGCCCGGCGGCCCGCGCAGGCCCAGCCCGATATTCATCGGTGCCAGCGCCAGGATCAGAATCTTCGGATTTGCGCCACCCGCCAGCGCATAAGCCGTCAGCAGCAATGCCGCCAGCAGCGCCAGCCCGGTGCCAAAGCTGATCATCCGCTCCACCCCGAACCGGCCGCACAGCAGGCCGGAAAGATTGGCGCAGATCATGAACAGGCCCACGCCCACCATCTGCATCAGGATGAAATCGCCCAGCGTGCCACCCAGACTGTTCACGATCACCACCGGCGCACCGAAGATGAAAACCAGCAGCCCGCCAAGCACCAGCGCCTGGGTCAGCCCATAGCGCAGGAAAACCGGATCGGTCAGCAGCAGGCGGTAACTGCCCATCCCGCGCGGGGCCGACCCCGGCGGCAACAGGTTACGGCCCAGCGTCAGGCTGATGGCCGTGATCAGGGCCAGGGCGGCACTGGCCAGGAAAGGGGCCTGCCAGCCACCCCAGGCCAGCAGGGCAGCCCCCGCCAGCGGTGCCGCCCCCGGCCCAATCGCCTCGATACTGCCCAGGATGCCGATGGCGCGGATGGCGCCTTTCTCATCAAACATGCGCCGGATCATACCGGGCGCGAAGACGCCGGGCGCACAGCCGATCAATCCCTGTGCAAACCGCAGCGCGATCAGCACATCCATATTCTGGGTCCAGGTACAGGCCAGCGACAGCAGCATATAGGCAGCGATGGAGCCAATCAGCAGCAGGCGCCGCTCCACCATCGTTCCCAGCCAGCCGAACAGCAGCAGCCCCAGCGACACGCCGCCAATATAGGCGGCGATGATAAGCTGGGCCTTGGCCGTGCCGCCATCGGGCCAGGTAGCCATGGCCGGAAGGGCGGGCAGCACCAGATCAATCCCGGCGATCCCCAGTAAAGTGCCCATCACCAACAGGCCACACACGATGATACGAGACTGCATAATAACACCTGGACAGCAATATATCCGATAGCGGATGAATTTTGCTGCGGACCATGCCAGGGCGGGCACGGGCGGTCAAGTCTGGTACCCACCTCTCAACCGTTCAGTCGAACCGCCATTCCCCATTGCCCGACCGGCAGGCAATGCGGGTCCGGTTAATATCGCCGCTGACCAGTTCAGTCATATAGCAGCCATCCCGACCGGTGATCGGCCCCAGATTGGTGATAAAGCCGCTATGCCCGTCCTGCTCCCACGCCAGGGCCTGCATGGGCAGGCCGATGCTGCGGTTCAGCGCCGCTTCCAGACCAATGGTGGCAGCCGGGGCCGGTGCGGGTTCAACCGGTGCCGCGGCAGGGGGCGGGGTCGTGGGAAGGGGGGCCGGGACCGGTGTGGGCTGGCGCTTCAAACGGGTGATCAGCGCATCCACATCATCCGGCTTCTGCAGATCGGGCATGGCGATGCCTTGGCCTCGGGCAAAGCTGGCAACCGCGTCCCGCGTTTTTGGTCCCACCCGCCCGTCGGCCCCGCCTGTGTAAAGCTGCAGGCGCGACAGTTCCGTCTGAACGGCCCGTATCTGCGCCATGGTCGCGCGGGGCTCAGCCGCCGGCTTGGTGCTGGGAATGGGGGTATCCGCCACAGAAGGTGTGAAATTGCGGGCGAACTGGTCATGGCTATGGATGGCTGTGACCGGCAACAGCGCCAGCCCGGCAACCATTGTCAGCAGGGCCCACAGCCGGTTGGCCGGCAGCAGGGGACGGCCCCGCCGCCGCGCCCGGCGGCGTACGGCCACGCGCGCCAGAAGGAAGGCCAGCCCCCACAGGATGATGGCCGTGATCATTGCCGGCTGTGCCGTCCAGCCCGCCAGCAGACCATCCCGCAGCAGGAAAATGGCGGCCCCCGCCCCCACCCCCATCAAGGCACAGAAAAACAGCCCCAGCGTCCAGGCCCAGGATAAGGACAGGGGCTTGACGCCCGTGAAACCGGGGAAGCCCACCGGCGGTGGTGCCTGACGCTTGGGTTGCCGGGGTTGCCGGGGCGGCGGCGGCAGGTTGACCGGCATGGCCACCTGCGCCGGGGCGGGTGGCGGCGACGGGGGCGGCCCCAGCCTTTTTTCCAGCGCGCACTGCCCGCACTCATCCCCCAGCCGCCAATGGTCGCGGTTATGGCGGCAGGCGCGCTTCGTGCTCATCAACTCTTTCAGGACGTCCGACCATTCCCGCGCCGAGGGCAGCGCCCCGTAATCACCGGAGAAGGTCCGGTCAAACAGGTTGCGCAAACGGGGATCGAACCATTCATGCAGGCTGTTGGCGCGCGGCCGCACCCTTGGATTGGGCTTCACGCCATAGGCATAGACTTCCTTGTACCGGCGGGCCAGCAGCGGCAACTCGGTTGGGAAGTCCCGGAACCCATCTTCCGGCACGCCCTGCAAGGGGTGCATTTCGTTCAGGAACAGGAAGATCAGGATGCCCAGCGACCAGAGATCCTGTTCCCGGCCATGCGCATTCATCCAATCCAGATCAATGCCGCCATCGGCGCGCAATCCTTGGGGATGGGCGAATTCCGGCGTGGCCAGGGCGGCCGGATAGCGCTTGCCGCCCGCCCCTTCAATGCTGAACCCGTCGCAATCCAGCAGAGCCAGGAAGCCGGTGCGGGATTTCGGCGTCAGATAGGCCAGGATATTCTGCGGCTTCAGGTCGATGATATTGTGCCCCACGCTGTGGAGCGATTCCATCAGGATGGCCAGATTGGTCGCCGCCGTCAGCCGGAACAGCAGTGAATCCGGGATATTATGCTGGCGCCGCAGCTTAGGATTCAGCACGCGCGGCATGGCACGGGCCGCCTTCATGTCGATCACCGGCATGACGAAGCCGCGGAAAGTACCGCTGGCGTCGGTCACCACCTCCTTCGGCCAGGCCATCTGCACCGTCTTGCCATCCGGCGCCATCACCTTGTCCGGCGGGCGGGCCACCATGGCCTTCACCTTGTCCGCGTGATCGCGGGCATGGTCGCCATTGGTGTCGCGGCGATAGATCTTCACGCATAGATCGGGTTTGCCCGGCAGGGGATAAACAATGCCGGCGCCGCCCTCCCCCAGCGGCTTCTGCTGGCTAAGGTCGATCTGACGGGTGGAGGTACGGAATTTCATTATCGTCACAGGGCGGGCCGTCAGGCCAGCGCTGCCCAAAGAATGGTCTTGTCATCGGTGCTGATGCGCCGCGCGTCGGGGCTGTCCAGCGTGCCGGCCAGGGCTTCCGCCCCTTCTGCCACCGGATGGCTGGACAGGAACCCATCCACCGGCCGCATGAAGGCCGGCTCCAACCCCACACCCTTCTTAGCCGCGGCGAACGGCATCGGCCCATCCGTCATCAGGATGATGCGGGCAAAGGGGCCGAACGGGGTAAGGCGCAGCGTTTCCCGCCAGAAGGGCAAGGTGACGAAATAGGTGCTGTTCGCCTCTTCCCCATTTACCGGCACGCTATGGCCCACCGGCACCAGTGCGGCATCAGCCGCATGCGCCATGCCATCGCCGATATGGATGAACAGCCCGCCGGCCGGGCCCGCCACCACTGCCACCAGCGTGGCATGGAAATCGGCAATGTCGCCATTGTCGGACAGGGTGGCCAGGCCGGCGCGCAGATCCTCGATCACCCGTTCCACCGCCGGGCGCCAGGCCTCCACCCCATCTGCCGCCGGGTCCAGGGTCAGGGCGGACAGGCCCGCCACCATCCGGTCCGCCGTAATGCGGGAACCTTCCGCCGCGCGGGCGGCGGAACCGGCCCCATCGCTGACCACGGCAACCAGCCGGTCATCCCTGATGGAAAAGGCAAAGGCATCCTGGCAGGGCGTATCATCCAGCCGGTGGCTGGGCCCCTGGACCGCCGCCGCAACCAGATTCCAGCGCCCCTGGCTGATCCCATCCCAACGCAGCGTATCCATTGCCGTCACCCGGGTCAGGTGGCCACCGTCAGCCAGTTGGCGGGACTGGGCAGGGCCACCTGCTGGCCCGGCTGGCTGCGCGAGGTGGCGGCCAGCGACGCCGCCAGCCACAGGAACATTTCCTTGAATTTCAGGCTATCCGACGACAGGACCGGCCGGTCCGGACCACAGAAGGCACGCAGGGCATCCACCCGCGCATTGGCCCCCACGGCCACGGCAAACAGGACAAAACGCTTATCCTCCTGCGCCTGCCGGCAGCGGGCGGCAACATCGCGCCACACATCCTCGTCCGTCGGCGACCCGTCGGAAAAGACGAACAGCCAGGGCCGGGTATAGGGGATGCCGTTGCGCTTATAGACTTCCTTCTGCGCCTGGATTTCGCCCATCGCCATATCGATGGCCTTGCCCATGGGCGTGCTGCCATTGGCTTCCACATGGGGCGCGCGGAAATCAATGGCATCGGTCCAGTCGCCCAGTGCCGTCGCTTCGTCGTGCCCGCCCATGCGGATCATCTTCACCTGAACGCGGACGGAGGCTTCGTCATCCTCCTTCAACGCCCGCTCGAACGCCTGCAGCGCCTCATTCAGATGGAAGATGGCATTGCCCTCCTCCATCGACGTGGAACCGTCGACAACGATCACGCACGGCGTGCGCTGGGAAGAATTATCGCGATAGACCGCATCAATGATCTTCATGGCCGGGACGCTTGCTGGTTGATTTACCTCTTACTCATAGAACACGGATCGCCCATCGGAGGTATAGAAAAATCAACCCTGGAAAACGATGAACGCTGCCCCCGGATCGGCAGACCGAAGTAATCTATATAGTATCGACACGATATGATAAGAGAGAGGGGGTCGAAGGGGGGATTTACGAGCAGCGCTTTTCAAAGCGCCTGGCTCATCTCAAGAAGCAGGTCAATCTGCTGACTTAACGATTGAGAGTGGCGGACCCGAATGGATTCGAACCATCGGCCTCTGCCTTCGGAGGGCAGCGCTCTATCCAGCTGAGCTACGGGTCCATGCCGGCCATCGGCCCAGGCTTCCTGGGCGGGCGGCGCGGACCATAGCGCAACAATCCCGCCCTTGCAAACACCTTTGTTAGCCCAACATCACACGAAGCGCCTGACGGGACAGATCCTTCAATGCTTCGCGCATCCGCTGGATTTCGTCCGCCGCTGCCTCGTAATCCGCAATCAGGCCGCCGACCAGCGTCGCCGGGTCTTCGGCTTCCTCCGGATAGCGGTCACGGGCGCGGGCGGCGCGGCGGCGCAGCCGTTCGACAATATCTTCTTCAGCGTCCATTGCCGCCTGTTCCTTTCCTAGAAGGGCCATCACACCCCCTCAATGGGGCTTGATGCCGGTAGGCTGTTCCACACTGTTCAACGCATCCGCCAGCCGGTGGGTCGCACTGCCGCGCCGGGCCGGCTGCTGCTGGCGGCTGGGGTCGGGTGCCCAGCCGGCCAGGAAGATGATCTCGAACGTTGCCGGCACCGATCCATCGGCTTCCTGGAACAGCTCGATATAGCGCTCTGCCGCCCGCGCCATCAGGGCGCTGGAGGTTGGCCGGCGCAGGCGCGACAGGGCGGCGTTGGTCTCCCCCATCCCGCGCAGGTCAGCCAGCAGGCGGAACGGATTGGGGTAAGAGACGGTCAGCGTATCCATGTCCGCCACCGGCAGGGCAAAACCCGCCCGCTGCAGAAGGCCGGCGGCATCGCGCAGGCCCGCCATGGGGCTGATGCGCGGGCTGACGCCGCCCATCATCTCCATCTCCGCTTCCATCAGGGCGCGGCGCAGCTCAAACAGCGTGTCGCCGCCGAAGATCGCCGCCAGGAACAACCCATCAGGCCGCAGGGCCTGGCGGGCCTGGATCAAGGCGCCGGGCAGGTCATTCACCCAATGCAGCGACAGGTTGGACACGATCAGGTCGAAACTGCCGGGCGCGAAGGGCAAGGCCTCCTCATCCGCCGCCAAAGCCGGGTTGCCGGTGGTGCCGGCAGCCATGCGGGCCATGGCGGGCGACAGATCGGCATGGGTCAGATGGCGGATGCCGCTACGCCCGCCCAGCGCCGCCGCCATTTCCCCGCCATGGCTGCCCAGGTCCAGGACATGGGGAAAGTCCCGCCGGATCAGGTCCAGCCGTTCCGCCAGTCGGTCCGCCACTTCCCGGAACAGGAAATCATGGTCGGCGATGCGGGCACCGGCGCGGTCGCGATGGCGTCGCACCAGCCGGCGGTCGAAAAGGGTCATGATGTCGGCGTCGCTCATGCCCCTGCCATATCGCGCGGGGCAGCGGCTGGCAACAGCGGGCAGGCAAAAAGCCGGGGGAGATGGAAAAATATCATCACCATGCTACCTTGGCGCGATGGAAGCAGGTGATGATACAGCCACTTGGCAACGCGCAAGGCAGGTTGGCCGGGGCCTGCGGGCCTGGATGGCGGCCGCCCTGGATCTGGTGATGCCGCCGCGCTGCATGGCCTGCGGGGTGGAGGTGGACCGCACCGGCGCCCTGTGCGCCGCCTGCTGGCAACGGATCAGCTTCATCGCGGCACCCCATTGTGCCTGCTGCGGCCTGCCCTTTGATTATGATTCCGGCGGGAAGGATGCCCTGTGCGGGGCCTGCATCGCCAAACCGCCCCGGTTTGACCGCTGCCGCAGCGTCTTTGCCTATGATGAGGCGACGCGCCCCCTGATCCTGGGGTTCAAGCATGGCGACCGGACGGAGAATGCCCCCGGTCTGGCGCAATGGCTGGCCCGGGCCGGGGGGGAATTGCTGCGGGATGTTGATCTGATTGTGCCAGTGCCGCTGCATCGCTGGCGGCTGTTCCGCCGCCGCTTCAACCAATCGGCCCTGCTGGCGGCCCATCTGGGCCGGCTGAGTGGCCGGGTGGTGGCGCCCGACCTGCTGGTGCGCCGGCGGGCCACAGCGCGCCAAGGCGGCCTGACGCGCAAGGGCCGGGCCCGCAATGTGGCCGGCGCCTTCACACCCCACCCGGCCCATGCCGGACAGATCAAGGGCGCGCGCATCCTGCTGATCGACGATGTATTCACCACCGGGGCCACGGTGGGGGAATGCGCCCGGGTATTGCGCCGGGCCGGCGCCGTGCGGGTGGATGTGCTGACCCTGGCGCGGGTGGTGAAGCCGGTCGCCATGCAGGCGGTGGAAGCAGAAAGCGCCCCCTGACCGCGAAAAGGTGATCTGCGCACCGCCGGGCTTTGCCTTGGCCGCCGCGACCGTCATATTAAGATCATCTGCCAAGGACAGGGATACGCCCGATGCCGACGATCGAGATCTATACCAATCCCTGGTGCGGTTATTGCGCCCGCGCCAAGAAGCTGCTGGATGCCAAGGGCGTCCGCTATGAAGAGATCGATATCGAGGCCCAGCCCCGCCGCCGCCCCGAAATGGTGGACCGCGCCGGGGGCCGCACCTCTGTGCCGCAGCTTTTCATCGACGGGCAGCATATTGGCGGCTGTGACGATACCTATGCGCTGGAAAAGGCGGGCAAGCTGGACCCGCTGCTGGGCCTGGCCGGCTGATCATGGATAAGGCCACGCTGCGCGCCGCCCTGGTCCAGGTCAATGCCGGGCCGGAGATCCTTCCCAACCTGGAAACTGCCGGAAGGCTGGTCCGCGATGCGGTGGCCGATGGGGCCCAGCTTGTCTGCCTGCCGGAGAATGTCTCCCTGATGGCGCAGGGGCGGGACAAAATCCTGGCCCGCGTGAAGCCGGAGGAGAGCCATCCCGGCGTGCCCTTCTTCCGCGATCTGGCGCGCGACACCGGGGCCTGGATCATGACCGGCACGCTGGGATGCCTGCTGGAGGATGGCAGGGTGGCCAACCGCGCCTTCGTCATCGCCCCCACGGGCGATATCGTGGCGCGCTATGACAAGATCCACATGTTCGATGTGGATCTGGCCGGCGGCGAAAGCTATCGCGAGAGCGCCACTTACCGTCCGGGTGAACGCGCCGTCGTCGCGCCCACGCCCTGGGGCGGGCTGGGCCTGTCCATCTGCTATGATGTGCGCTTTGCCTATCTCTATCGCGCACTGGCCAAGGCCGGGGCCAGCCTGATCACCGTGCCTGCCGCCTTCACCGTGCCCACGGGCAAGGCGCATTGGCATGTGCTGCTGCGCGCCCGTGCCATTGAGACCGGCTGTTTCGTCCTGGCCCCGGCCCAGACCGGGCTGCATGATGGCAATCGTGGCACCTATGGTCACAGCCTGATCATCAGCCCGTGGGGCGAAGTGCTGGCCGATGCCGGCGAGGGTGTGGGCCATATCATCGCCGATCTGGACCTGTCCAAAGTGGCGGAGGCGCGGCGCATGGTGCCGTCGCTGGGCCATGACCGCACGTTTGATGGGCCCTGACCCCTTACCATGGCGCAACGCTGGAAAATCACCGTCGAGTTTGACGGCCGCCCGTTCTTTGGCTGGCAGCGGCAGGACCATGGCGCCTCCGTCCAGGGTTGTCTGGAAGAAGCGGTGCGCCGCTTCGCGCAGGAGAATGTCACCGTCCATGCCGCCGGCCGGACCGATAGCGGCGTGCATGCCCTGGCCATGGTTGCCAGCTTCGACCTGGAAAAACCAGCCACGGCGGAAAAAGTCCGCGAGGCGCTGAATTTCCACCTGAAGCCCAACCCCATCGCCGTGGTGAAGGCCGAAGCGATGGAGGGAGATTTCCACGCCCGCTTCTCCTGCATTGGCCGGTCCTATCTCTACCGGATCATCAACCGCCGGGCGCCGCTGGCGCTGGATGCCGGCCGGGCGTGGCTTGTGATGCATCCGCTGGATGCGGGCGCGATGCACGAGGCCGCGCAAAGGCTGATCGGCCAGCATGATTTCACCAGCTTCCGCGCCTCGCTCTGCCAAGCACAAAGCCCGGTAAAGACCTTGAGCGAACTATCCGTGACGCGGGTGGGGGAAGAGGTGCGGATCATTGCCCGCGCCCGGTCCTTCCTGCATCATCAGGTGCGCAACATGGTGGGCACGATCAAGATGGTGGGCGAAGGGCGCTGGACCGCCGATGACGTCACCGCCGCCCTGGAAGCCCGCAACCGCTCCGCTGCCGGCCAGACGGCCCCTGCCGACGGGCTTTACTTCACCCATGCCTTCTATCCGGGCGAGGAGTGGGTTTAGCGGGGCACCGCTTTATCTCACTCCCAGCAAGAACAACTCACCGCACCGCCCTATTACGTAATCGCGTCCAACTGGTCGTCGGAGAGATAGCCCGGCACGATGGTGACGGGGATGCGTAGGTCGCCCGCCATCTGACCGACCACATAAGAGATCAGTGGCCCCGGCCCGCCCCTTCCCGTGCCCGCCGCCAGCACCAGGATGGAGATGCTCGGCTCCTCACGGATCAGTTTCAGTAACTGGTCGCTGGGCTGGCCATGGCGGATATAGAGGGTGGGGACGGTGCCGGAAATATCCACCACCTCCTTCGCCAGCCGCTGGAGCAGTTGCTCCGCCTCTTCCCGCTGTTCCTGTTCCATCAGGCCCTGGATGGCACCCCATTGCTGCAGCTCTCCCGGCTCGATCACGTTCAGCAGGGCGACACGGCCACCGGAATTGCGGGCACGGCGGGCGGCATAATGCAGCGCCACCGTCATTTCCTCCGTCTCATCCACCACGACCAGGAAGATGCGCGTTTTATTCTCACTCATGGGAACCCCCGACGGGCCTGCGGCTTGGGTAGGATCAAAAATCAGGATTTACGGAAGATGATGCCGGCCAGCCAGCCTAAAGATACCGCCAGCAAAATGCCCAACACGGCATAGAAAACGGATTGGCGCTGCGCAAATTCCGCCACGCTGGCGGAAAAGCCGATCTTGGACACCAGCAGCGGCGTGGTCTGGGCGCTGACCACATCGCCATCGCGGATCAGGAAGACCGAGGCGGTATAAGTCCCGGTCGGCACATTGGCCGGGAAATAGATGCGGGTGCGGAACAGGCGCTGCCCCAGGAAGGACACCTCGCCCACTTCCGTCGTGTAAAGCCCCATGCGCTGCTTGTTGCGGATCAGGGCCGCCCGGTATTCAGCCAGCTTTTCCGCCTTGTCGATCTTTTTCACCGGTGCCAGACGGATATAATCCAGCCCGATCTCATGCCGTTGCAACACGGCAGGTGGCACCACCCCATCCAGCGTGTTGGACAGGGCGACGGTGTAAAAGGCGGGCACGCGGGCAAATTCGATCTCGTCCGTGTTGATCCAGATGCCGGCCACGCGGTCCTTGTGCCGCACCGTCACCTCACCTTCCGGCCCCTGGACGACGACCGCGACATCCCCTTCCCCATCCACGGCCCCGAACAGCACCACATCGGTGCCGGTAAAACCGGTGGTGATGGCGATCAGGTGGCTGGACAGGTCCGCCACCAGCGACTGGGCCCAGGCGTCCGGCCGCGTTGCCACCATCAGGATAAACCCGGCCAGCAACCCGGCCGGCAGGATCAGCAGACGCCTTACCCCCCTCATGATCCCCCCGGCAGGGTGATGGAGAAAAGATCCTCCGGCCGCAGGACCAGATCAACCGCCAGCTTGGCTGCCACGGCCAGCACCACCAGGGCCAGCAGGGCGCGGGCCTGTTCACCGCGCAATTTTGCCCCGATGCGGGTGCCGAACTGGGCGCCGATCACGCCGCCGACCAGCAGCAGCAGGGCCAGCATGATATCCACCGTCTGGTTGCCCACCGCCTGCAGGAAGGCGGCGATCCCGGTGGTGAAAACGATCTGGAACAGCGAGGTGCCGGCCACCAGGGCCGTGGGCATGCCCAGAATATAGATCATGGCCGGCACCAGCAGGAAACCGCCGCCAATCCCCATGATGGCCACCAGCAGGCCGCAGACAAAACCGATCAGCGCCGGCAGCAGGGCCGAGATGTAAAGCCGGGAGCGCGGGAAGCGCATCTTGAACGGCAGGCCATGCAGCCAGGTATGGTGATGCAGCTTGGACCGTGTGGCGACACTGCCCCGGCCGCGGATGATGGCGCCCACACTCTCCCACAGCATCAGGCTGCTGACCGTGCCCAGAAACAGGACATAGGAGAGGGAAATCACCAGATCAATATGGCCCAGCGCCTGCAGCAGGCCGAAAATCCACACGCCCAGCGCCGTGCCCACAGTACCGCCGCTGAGCATGACCAAGCCCAGCTTCACATCCACATTATTGCGGCGCCAATGGGCCAGAACGCCGGAAACGGAGGCACCCACAAGCTGGTTGGCCTGGGTGCCCACGGCCACGGCCGGCGGCACGCCAATGAAGATCAGCAGCGGCGTCATCAGAAAGCCGCCACCAACGCCGAACAGGCCGGAGAGAAAGCCGACACCACCGCCAAGAAGCAGGATCAGCAGGGCATTGACCGAGATTTCCGCAATCGGAAGGTAAATCTGCATGATCCCGTGGGGCCGGTTCCGGGCAGGTATTCAAGCCATAAGCTTACGCCCCCTGCCCCCGCAACCCAAGCCCTAAAGCAGGGCTAGGCCAATGGTCGGTGGGTCAAGCCATGGCAAGGCTGGTGGCGACGCGGGCCAGCAACAGGCGGGCCGCCTGTTCCAGCTTTTCCGGCCCCATGCCGGTGCGATGGCCTTGATCTTCGGGCTTCAACCCGTCGGGGAAAGGCGGCACATGGATGAAGCCGGCGGGCACATCCGGACGCCAGTGGCGCATGCCGAAGAACAGATGGTTGCAGATATAGCCGCCGGCATCGCGGCTGAATTTCACCGGCACGCCTTCTGCCATCAGATCATCGGCGATGGCGTCCAATGGCAGCGACGACCAGTATCCCATGGGGCCGGCCGGGTCGATGGGGCTGTTGCGGCGAACCATTCCATCATTATCCGGGGCCGTCGCATCATCCAGGTTCAGCGCCAGCCGTTCCGGCCGGATGGCGTCGGTATCATAGGCCAGCCCGAACATCACCACCGCATCGGGCTGGCTGGCCGCAACCGCCGCCTGCAGCGCCGGCACGGCACCGGTGAAGGTGACCGGCAGTTCCACCCCCCGGATACGGGCACCCCTGATCACCACCCCATCCAGCCGGCCCGCCAGCCAGGCGGTTGGGTTGACGGCATGGCCGAGGAACGGGGCGAAACCGGTGATCAGGATGGTGGGCATGGGCGTTGGCTCCAGACATACGGAATTACACGACGCTATCCTTCCCCTGTCTGGGTCGCAACGCTGTAGGCAGACATCACGCTGAATCAACATATATCAACATCAATTTAATGGGGTAAATTATTAAAGAAATACAATATAAATTTAATAGGAAGGGTAAGATGCGTTTCTCTTCACGCGCACTCTGTGCAGGAACCATACTGGGAATGACGAGTTGCACCAGCATGATTCCCCCACCAATCCCACCCAGCCGCGATGCCAGCGTTGGACAAGGGGGATCCCTATACAAGGCTTTGCTGCTGGTTAGAGAAGCAAAAAAAAATATTTATGAAGAACTGGAGAAGCGAAACACGATGGGGAATGAGGCAAGCGTCGTGACTTTTCTTGCAATGGCCGGGGCGGCGGGAGCGACAGCCTATGGAGCAAACACTGAATTGATCCTAGGATTGGCAGGAACAGGCGGGCTAGCTTATTCCGCAGGCAACCTGCTGACCCCATCGCAAGTAATGGCCGTGTACCGCAGCGGTTATAGCGCCCTGCAGTGTCTGGAACTTCCCACTGTGGGATATGCCACGGCATTGTCACAATTGGCGGAAAGCCGCCGGACTTTGAACAATTATCTTATAGACCATCAAAAGGCGATGGCTGCCCTAGAAAGCATCTCATTAGATAAAAGCTCACTCCATTGGGACACCAAGGCGGAGGCGCTGAGCAAAGGGTGGGCAGAGATTGTGCCGAGCCAACAGGCAATAACCCAGGCAGACGTGGCTGCCAGCAACGAAGCGATTCTGGCAGAAACCATCATCGCAACCGCAACGCAGATCGTTAATGATGTCAACAACATGGCTGCTGCTGCGACACCGACATTACAGATGGTAATGACGGCCGCCCAATCTACTTTCCCCGACCCTCAAGGCCCAAGATCACTGTATACCGAAAGCACCATTAATCCCAATGACCGTCAGAAAGAGGAGCCAAATCCCGATTTAAAAACAAAACTTGCTACCGTGCTTATAAGCACGGCCGATATCCAGGGTGCGCGGACTATGGTTGAGCAGAAATTGGTCGATCTGGCAAAAGTCGAGCTAAAAAAAATCGATGGCTGCAACGTAAGCTTGGCAGAAGTGAAGCCATTGTCGATTTTGCCAGACACAATACCACCGATCAGCAGCGGTACGCATGTACGTCTGCGAGTTTCAGGTGGTCAAGAGTCCTACTCCGCGAAATGGATTGGTACCGCTCCGGCCTCGGTATCGCTGGATGTTGTTGGCGCAGATATTCTTCTTCTTGGCAGAACCGGCATAGTAGCGGGTGAAGCTGTCCTGTTGATTGATGATACCTTGGCAGCCACCGAGCCCCTGAAACTGACAGTCACGATGAAATGACCCCCACGGCCCGAAAGAGCCGCAGGGGACAGGCAGTGCGATCAGAACCGCACCAGCCCCACGATATCCTTCACCTCATTCACCGTCTTCTCGGCAATCGCGCCGGCCCGCTCCGCACCCTTTTGCAGGATGCGGTCCAGTTCGGCGCGGTCGCCCAGCAGGCGGTTCATCTCGCCGGCGATGGGGGACAGTTTGGCGACGGCCAGATCGGCCAGGGCGCCTTTGAAGGCGCTGAACTGCTGGCCGCCATACTCGGCCAACACCTGCGCCTTGGTCTGGTCGGACAGGGCGCCATAGATGGTCACCAGATTGGCGGCCTCCGCCCGGCCCTCCAGCCCTTCCACCACCGACGGCAGCGGTTCCGGGTCGGTCTTGGCCTTGCGGATTTTGAGCGCGATGGTGTCGGCATCGTCGGTCAGGTTGATGCGGCTATATTCGCTCTCATCCGACTTGGACATTTTCTTGGTGCCGTCGCGCAGGCTCATCACGCGGGTGGCTTCACCCAGGATCTGCGGTTCCGGCAGGGGGAAATAATCCTCGCGCTTGTAATAGCGGTTGAAGGCCCCGGCAATGTCGCGCGCCAGTTCCAGATGCTGCTTCTGATCCTCGCCCACCGGCACATGCGTGGCCTTGTAGAGCAGGATGTCAGCGGCCATCAGCACCGGATAGGCATAGAGGCCCAGAACGGCATTGTCCTTCTGCTTGCCGGCCTTTTCCTTGAACTGGGTCATGCGGTTCAACCAGCCCAGCGGCGTATGGCAGGCCAGAATCCAGTTCAGCTCGGCATGGCCGGAAACGGCCGACTGGTTGAACAGGATGTTCTTTTCTGGATCGATGCCGGCCGCGATATAGGCCGCCGCCACTTCGCGGATGTTGGAACGCAGCACGTCGGGATCATGGTCGATCGTGATGGCGTGCAGGTCCACAACGCAGAAAATGGCCTCATAATCGTGCTGCAGGCGCACCCAATTGCGCAAAGCCCCCAGATAATTGCCGAGGTGCAGTTGGCGGGTGGGCTGCATGCCCGAGAAAATGCGGTTCATGGGTCTGGTTCCCGAAGGATGTTTCGCTGGTGGAGGGCGAGGGCGCCGGCCCCCCTATGGGGCCGGTCGGTGTCAGATATCGCGCGGCCGATGCCGGCCGGTCAAGCGGCCGACCCCTTCTTCCGCCGCAACAGACCCTTGATTTCGCCGGCCTTGGCCGCCCCCAGCAACAGGCACAGCACGCCATAGGAGATAATCGCCGTCAGGATCAGCACGCCCAGCGCCAGCGCCTGGACCAGATTGCCGCCCTGGTACAGCCAGGGGGTCAGTTCCCGGCAGAGCGCCCAGGTAATGCCGCCCATGGCAAAGGCCGCCAGTATTGTGCGCCACAGCCGGGACCAGAGCCGCGCATCCAGCCGCAGCAGCCCCCGCCGCCACAGGCCCAGCGCCAGCAACCCGACATTCAGCCACGCCGTCAAACCAGGGGCCAGCGCCAGCCCGACATGGCCCAGCGGGCCGATCAGGGCCAGCGACACGCCCACATTGCCCAGCAGCACGACGATGGCGATCTTGACCGGGCCCTTCGTGTCCTGGCGGGCGAAATAGGCGGTGGACAGGATTTTCGCGGCAATAAAGGCGGGAATGCCAATGGCATAGGCCTGCAGCGCCGCCGCCGTGGCCTCTGCTGCCGCCGTGCCGAAGGCGCCGCCGACAAACAGCACATGCACCAGGGCCTGGGGAATGGCGATCAAAGCCAGGGTCGCCGGCAGGCCCAGCAATGCTGCAAATTCGAGCCCGCGCGACAGGCTGGTGCGGGCGCCATCATGATCATCCGCCGCGATCTGGCGTGACAGCAGGGGCAGCAGGGCGGTGCCCACCGCCACCCCCACCACCGACATGGGCAACTGGTTCAACCGGTCGGCATATTGCAGATAAGAGACGGCACCCGTGGGCAGCCATGTCGCCAGATTGGTGCCGATCAGCAGGTTGAACTGATAGACGCCGGCCCCCAGGATGCCCGGTGCCAGCAGGGCGAACAGCTTTTTCACCCGGGGCGTCAGGCGAGGCCGGCGCAGCCGCAGCACCATGCCGGCCCGGCGACAGGCCAGCACCATCCAGAGCAGTTGTGCGATGCCGGCCACCGGCACGCCCCAGGCCAGCACCCAATGGACCGGCAAGCCCAGCGGCTGGGAGGCCAGCAAGCCCGTAATCTGCACAATGTTCAGCAGCACCGGTGCGGCGGCAAAGGGACCATAGCGGCCCAGCGCATTCAGGATCGACCCCAGCAGCGCGGTCAGGGAGATCAGCGCCAGATAGGGGAACATGACCCGCGACATGGCCACCGCCAGCATGAACTGGTCGGGATCATCCTTGAAGCCGGTGGCGAGGATGGAGACGACCAGCGGCATGGCCAGCCCCATCAGGATGCAGAAGCCCAGCAGCACCGTCACCATCATGGACAGTGCCTCTTCCGCCAGTCCCTTGGCACTGTCCTGCCCTTCCTTCTGCAGCGTGCCGCTGAACAGGGGCAGGAAGGCCGCCGTGAAGGCCCCTTCCGCAAACAGGGAACGGAACAGGTTGGGCAGTCGGAAAGCGACGAAGAAGGCATCGGCCGCCGGCCCCGCCCCCAGGAAGCGCGCCATCAGCATGTCGCGCACGAAACCCAGGATGCGGGAAACCATGGTGATGCCGCCAACCGTGGCGATGGCGCGGGCGAAGCTCATGATAGAGGGGAACCGGTACTGTCATCGGGCGGCACAGCAATAGCCTGCCCGGCGCAGCACTTCAGCAAAATCCCGCACCGGGGGGATGGTTTGCCGCAAGAACGATAGGACCGGCGCTATCTGCGCACCGGCACAACCCCACCCTTGGCCGGGGCTGGCGGCGCCACCGCAGGGCCAGATGGCGCTGGCTGGGCAATCGGCGGCGTTTGTGGTTGCGGCGTTACCGGCTGCGCCACAGCCGGGACGATGGCATCAGCCGCCAGTTCCGCCAGGCAGCGATAGCTGGCATCGGTCATGTGCAGCCCATCGGAAGACAGAAGGGCGGCATTGGTCATGGCGCCGGATTTCACCCAATGGGCCATGGCGTCATGGCGCAGCAGCACGGGCACCCGCTCATCCCGGCCGATGGCGCGCACCTCTTCCACATAACGGGCATAGAGGGAGCCGGGTGTGTCATGGGGCAGATATTGCGGCTCGATGAACATCACATCGGCACCGCTTTCCCGGATAAGGTCCAACCCCTGTTCGGTCAAAGCCTCGAACTGGTCCAGGTCAATCTTGCGTAAGGCATCATTGGTGCCGGTCTGCCAGATCACCAGATCGGGATCGGCCTGGATCACATCCTTGTCCAGCCGCACCATCATCTGGCGCACCGTATCGCCGCCGATCCCCCGGTTGATCACGCGCAACGGCACGCCGGGCAGCCTTTGCTGCAGGATCGCTTCCAACTGGGCCGGATAGGCATTTTCCCGCGTCGTGGCCCCCACGCCCTGGGTGCTGCTGGACCCGAACGCGACAATGGTCACCGGCCCCCCGCGGGACAGGGCGGCATGCAGGCGCCCCATATCGCCCTTGATCATGAAACTGCCCGGCATGGCACAGCGGGGGCTGGCAGCCTGGGCTGTTAAGGGCAATGACAGCAACAGGGCGGCGATGATCGGTCCAAAGAAGCGACGCATGTCGGCAGGGGCTCCCCTCGCAACGGCGGCAAACCACGGCCAGTTGGTGATGAAGCGCTGACGATAACAGGGGTTTATGAATGAATTCAGACCCCCGTCCCCATCCGGATGGGAAATCCCCCTTTTATGCCGCCTTGCGCCGGCCAGGCTTTGCCGTCTTTTCCGGTTCCCCCTCCGGGTCGGCCAGGGCCGTCAGCAGGGCGCTGCGGATATCGGCCAGCTTGCGTTCATGCGTGACCTTCAGGCCAAACACATCCTTCACATAGAACACGTCGATGGCGACATTGCCGTAGGTGGCGATCTTGGCCGAAGCGATCTGCAGGTTCGCCTGGGTCAGCGCACGGGTCAGGTGGAACAGCAGACCGGGCCGGTCCCGGCCATTCACCTCGATCACCGTATGGTTGCCGGTGATGGTATTGTCCACCAGCACGCGCGGCGCCACCTTGAAGGCGCGGGTCCGCGCCGTCTGCGGCGGGCGGCGCTTTGCCAACTCATCCACCAGCCGCAATTCACCGGCCAGCACCTTGTCCACCATCACCGACAGGCGGGCCAGCTTGTCGCCGCTGTCAAACGGGCCGCCGCCCGCCGCCTGAACGCTGAACACGTCCAGCGCCATGCCATTGGTCATGGTGAAGATGCGGGCATCGACAATATCAGCCCCCGCCAGCGCCAGCGCACCGGCAAGCCTGGAGAACAGGCCCGGATGGTCGGCGGTATAGACCGTCACTTCCGTCACTGCCCGTCCCCGGTCGATGCGGGTATCCAGGGTCAGCGGCGCGCGGGACCGTTCCGCCTCCCGGATCAGGCGGGCATGGTGGGCCAGCGTCTGCGCCGTGAAGCCCAGCCAATAGGCGGGATAGGCCCGGCCCAGATGGGCATCCACTTCCGCCGCCGGCCAGTCGATCAATTCCGCCCGCAACCCTTCCTGCGCCAGGGTCACACGGCTGTCCCGCCCATCCGGCAGCACGGTGCCGGACATCAGCTCTTCCGACCGGCGGTAAAGCTGGCGCAGCAGCGTGGCCTTCCAATTGTTCCAGCGGCCGGGACCAACGGCGCGGATATCCGCCACCGTCAGGCACAGCAGCAGCTTCAACCGTTCCGGGCTTTGCACCAGATCGACGAATTTACGGATCGTGCCTTCATCATCCAGGTCACGCTTCAGCGCCGTGGCCGACATGGCCAGATGCCAGCGCACCAGCCAGACGACGGTTTCGGTCTCTTCCTCCGTCATGCCCAGGCGGGGGCAGAGCTTTTCCGCCACCTTGGCCCCCAGGATGGAATGGTCGCCCCCTCTGCCCTTGGCGATATCATGCACCAGCATGGCGACATAAAGGGCGCGCCGGGAGTTGACGGTGTGGATCACCTCTGATGCCAGCGGCACCTCATCCTTCAACTGCCCGGTTTCGATCTGGTGCAGGATGCCGACAGCGAACAGCGTATGCTCATCCACCGTGAAGTGATGATACATGTCGAACTGCATCATCCCGATGATGCGGCCGAAATCCGGGACGAAACGGCCTAGGACGCCCGCCTCGCTCATCCGGCGCAGCGCCACTTCCGGGTCCTTTCGGGAAGACAGGATTTCCAGGAACAGGCGGTTGGCTTCCGCATCATCGCGCAACTTTGACCCGATGACCGACAGGGCACGGGTAATGGCCCGCAGCGCATTGGGATGGATATCCAGATCCTGCTGCTGCGCCACGCGGAACAGCCGGATCATGTCACGCGGATTGTCCCGGAAATGCCGGTCCACCTTCACATTCAGGCGGCCATTATCCAGGGTGAACCCGTCCACATCCTGCTTCGCGAAGGCCCGGCGCAGGAAGGCAAAGCGCGGGGCGCGGCGGTTTTCCTGTTCCAGATTGGCGCAAAAGATGCGGGTCAGGTCGCCCACATCCTTGGCGGTCAGGAAGTAATGCTTCATGAACCGTTCGACGACGCTGGTGCCGGCATGTTCGGTATAATCGAACCGCTTCGCCACCTCCGCCTGCATGTCGAAGGTCAGCCGGTCTTCCTGGCGGCCCACTAGGTAATGAAGCTGGCAGCGCGCCGCCCAGAGGAAACTTTCCGCCTTGGCAAAGCGCTGCGCCTCTTCCGCCGTCAGCACGCCTTTGTCGACCAGGGCCGACACCTCGTCCACCTGATAGGCATATTTGGCGATCCAGAACAGGGTCTGCAGGTCGCGCAGGCCGCCCTTGCCCTCCTTGATATTGGGTTCCAGCATATAGCGGCTGTTGCCCACCTTGCGGTGCCGTTCCTTCCGCTCGGCCATCTTGGCCTCGATGAAGGCGGTCACGCTGCCCGGCGCGTCCATCACCTCCCGCGTGAAACGCTGGCGCAGTTCCGCGAACAGGACATTTTCGCCCCACAGGAAGCGGGATTCCAGCAGGCTGGTGCGGATGGTCATGTCTTCCAGCGACAGGCGGATACATTCATCCACCGACCGCACGGCATGGCCCACCTTCCAGCCCAGATCCCACAGCAGGTAGAGCATATATTCCACCACCTGCTCCACGCGCGGCGTGCGCTTGTAGGGCAGCAGGAACAGCAGATCCACGTCGGAGAACGGTGCCATCTCGCCCCGGCCATAACCGCCAATGGCGACGATGGCCAAACGCTCGGCCTTGGTCAGTTCCGCCGTGGGGTAGATATGGTCCAGGGTGAAATCGGCCAGCGACTGCACGATGGCGTCCGTCAGCCGTGCCGTCTGATGCACGCATTCATCACCGCGATGGCGTGCTTCGAACCGGGAACGGATGGCGGCGCGCCCCTCCTCCAGCACCGTTTTCAGCAGCGCCAGGGCCGGCGCGCGCAAACGGTCGGTATTGCCTTCATGCCCCTCCACCAGGGCATTGAAGCGCCGCACGATGGCGGCCCGGGTCGGGATCGGCGGATGCTTGGCGCCATCGCCCCGCCGGGGCGACGCGGCCACCGGCACGGACGGAGCGGAAGAAGCGGCGGCGGTCGCCTGGGGGGGAATATTGTCGGTGCGGTCGATATCGGCGGGCATGCTGCTGGTTCCGGGTTTGGCCCTGCGGCCTATCATGCCACGAAACAGATCGCCAGGCTTCGACCTTCCACGCACCATCCTGTCTTTCCTCTGCTTCTATCCCGAATAACCGCTATGCCTCACGCGGATTTGCTGAAATGGCCGGGTATCTGCCGCAGCAGGCGCCGGGCATTGGCGTTTGTCGCCTTGTGATAGGGGGCCAGCCCCAGACCGGCTAGGCGTGTTGCCTCCAGCACCATCTGGGCACAGGCAATTTCCGCAATATTGAGGCTGGTTTCCGCCAGATCGCCGGTGGCACGCCCCACCCGCAGCGGGTCCGGTATCCCCCACAGGGCCAGGAGAAACTGTTCCGCTGCCACCATCTGATGGCTGGCCCATTCCAGCCAGGCATCGCCGATGGCACGCGTACCGCCAGCCACAGCCAGCCCGGCCTGGGTCGCCGCCGTCACCTTCTCCGATACCATGCGGACAAATTCCGGGTCGCGCAGCACTGCAGGGTCGAAGGTTGTGCCGGCCAGCCGGGCCAGTCGCAGGGCAATGGTCTGCTGCGCCGCCCACAGGGTTTCCCCCAGGACGATGGCGGTGGCCGCCATTTCGGCCGCCACCTCGACATTGCGGGAAAGTCCCGGGCGGGAAAGTGCCGGGTTGGTCTTCCGCTGTGCCATGGCCGCCCCCTTATCTGTGATGGATGACCGTCAGCCATCCTTATCCGCAGGGTAAGCCTGTTTTGTTGCAGTGCAAGATATCCTTCGCACTCGCAGCGCAAATATCAGGGATGCGTGGCCGGGGCGGCTGCTTCCGCCGGGGTCTGGGCCCGGACGGACAGGGCATGGACACGCTCGGCCAGTTCAGCGGCAAGCGCGTCATAGACCAGACGTTGACGTGCTACCCGGCCCAGACCCTGGAACCGGTCCGATACGATGGTGACATCAAAATGGGTCTCCCCGCCGGGATGGTCCGCCCCTGCATGGCCGGCATGCTGGTGAGAGACATCCTTGATGCTAAGCGCCTGCGGGGCTAGAGCCTGAGTCAGTTTGCTTTCGATACGGGTCGCATAGACCGTCATTACCGTTGTCCTTCACGCTGGCAGGCGGGCGCACCGCCCACCGTCTGGTGAGAAGAGGTAGAGGAACAGCATGCCGGATGAAAGGCCCCTCGGGTCGGATCAGCCCGCCACGGCGGGGCGTGCCCCTGTCTCCCGACCGGTGAATCCGGCCCTGGCCGCAATGCTGCTGGGTCTGGTCATTCTGCTCTGGGGCGTGAACTGGCCGGTGATGAAAATGGTGGTCGGGCAGATGCCGCCCATGACCTTCGTCGCCTCACGCCTGGGCCTGGGCGCCGTGACCCTGGTGGTGGCCGCTGCCCTGGCCGGCCAGTTGCGCGTGCCTGACCGGCATGACCTGCCGGTGATCCTGTCCATCGGCCTGTTGCAAATGACCGGTTTCATGACCCTGGTGACGCTGGCCTTGCAGCATGTCCCCGCTGGCCGCGCCGGCATCCTGGCCTATACGACACCGCTCTGGGTGGTGCCCCTGGCCCTGATCTTCCTGAAAGAGAAATTGTCGGGGCTGAAGATCGCGGGGCTGCTGCTGGGATTGGCCGGGGTTGGCGTGCTGTTCAACCCGGCCGGGTTTGACTGGTCCGATCCATCGGTGCGCTGGGGCAATGGCATGCTGATGGCCGGTGCCGCCCTCTGGGCCGTCAATATCGTGCAGGTGCGGGGCCATCGCTGGGCGGGCACCCCCCTGTCGCTGGCCCCCTGGCAGATGGGGATGGCGGCATTGCTGACCGGGCTTTATGCCGCCCTGACGGAAGATCAGGGGCAAATCCAATGGTCGGGCCAGCTTGTCACCCTCCTGATTTATAACGGCCCCCTGGCGACAGCCTTCTGCTTCTGGGCCGTGGTAACCGTGAACCGCGCTTTGCCCGCCATCACCATGTCGCTGGCAATATTGGGGGTGCCCGTCGTGGGGCTGGTATCGGCAGCGCTGTGGCTGCGGGAACCGCTGACCCCCACCAATGTCATCGGGCTTGGCCTGATTGCCACGGGCCTGCTGGCCGTGGCCCTGGCCGATCGGCGCTGAAACCGCCTGCCCGCGATATTTAATCATGTAAGTGACCGAATAAGTATTATAAAAAGCCCCCGCCGCACCGGCTGAGGAAGCGGCATCAGGGAAGAAATGTTCGGAAGGAACGCGACCGTGCCAGGCCCCGTCAACGCGCCCGCCCCCGCATCACAGCCGCAAGGCGGTGCTGGCGGCTCCTATCGCTCCGCCCTCACGCTGCTGGCCAGCCTCTTTTTCATGTGGGGCTTCATCACCGTCATCAACAACACGCTGCTGCCGCATCTGCGCAGCGTGTTTGATCTGAACTATACGGAAACAACGCTGATCGAATCCGTCTGGTTCATCGCCTATTTCTTCGCCTCCATCCCGTCGGCCAAGCTGATTGAACGGGTGGGCTATCAGCGGGCGATGGTGATTGGCCTGATCATCATGGCCGTTGGCGCCCTTGGCATGATCCCGGCTGCCCGCCTGCCCTCTTATACGGTGACGCTGGTGGCGCTGTTCATCATCGCCTCGGGCATCACCTTATTGCAGGTGGCCGCCAACCCCTATGTCGCCGTGATCGGTCCGCCGGAAAGCGCCTCTTCCCGCCTTAATCTGGTTCAGGCCTTCAATTCCGCCGGCACGACCCTGGCGCCCCTGTTCGGCGGCTATCTGATCCTGGGCCGCTCCACCGGCGGCACGGCGGAAGCCGGCGTGGTGTTGACCGAAGCCGAGCGTCTGGCCGATGCCCAGTCGGTGCAGTTGCCCTATCTGATCGTGGCCGCTGTGCTGATCCTGCTGGCCATCGTCATTGCCCGCTATCCGCTGCCGGCCATGGGCGGCGCCACCCGCCGCGCCGCCGCGCAGGAACGCGCCGGCATGTCGCTGTGGAAGCACCGCAATCTGGTGTTCGGCATCCCGGCCATCTTCATCTACCTGATCGCTGAGATCGGGGTGGCGAACCTGTTCATCAATTTCGTCTCCCAGCCCGATATCGGCAACCTGACCCACCAGCAGGCATCCAACTATCTGTTCCTGCTGTGGGGCGGGATGATGGTTGGTCGTTTCCTGGGCAGCTTCCTGATGCAGTCGATCCGGGCAGAAACGGTGCTGGCCGCCTTCTCCATCGGTGCCTTCATCGTCATGATCGTCACCGTCTTTGCCGAAGGGCAGACGGCCATGTGGGCGCTGATCCTGGTCGGGCTGTTCCATTCCATCATGTTCCCGACCATCTTCACCCTGGGCATCAAGGGCCTGGGCCCCTTGACCGAGGAAGGGTCGGGCCTGCTGATCATGGCCATCGCCGGCGGCTCGCTGGTGGTGGTGCATGGCTGGCTGGCCGATATCTATGGCCTGCAGACCTCCTTCCTGCTGACGGCGGCCTGTGAGCTTTACATCCTGTTCTACGCCCTGTGGGGCGCCAAGACCGGCCCGGAGGCCGTGACCGACAAGCGCTGATCTTCAGGTCAGGCACATGAAGGTTCAGGGCGCCGGCCGGGCAATGGCCGGCGCCCTTTTTCATCGAACGGGCTAGGGATCAAGCCCCCGATCCCTGCATATCCGGCAGGGCCGCCGCCTGATCCGGCCCGCATCGGCGTTCTTGTCATGCCGGGGCCGGGCACCCATACTCCCCCCTGCCATGCAGAAGAACCGGCCCAACCTCTCTTTCGATTTCCGGGAAAAGCCCCGCGCAGAGACGCGCGCGTGCGGGTATCCCGGCTGCACGGGTCATGGCGAATATCGCGCGCCCAAGGGGCGCGACAAATTGAATGAATATTGGTGGTTCTGCCTGGATCACGTCCGGGAATATAACAAGTCCTGGGATTTCTACGCCGGCATGACCGAGGCTCAGATCGAACGCCATCTGCGCCAGGATGCAACCTGGCAGCGCCCGACCTGGCCGATGGGGGATTGGCGCACGCGCGAACGCCGCGTCCGCGACAAGGTGTTCAATGGCGGCTTCGCCTTTGGCGCGGACTGGACCGGCGAAGAGGGGGCGGAGAAGTCCCAAACCCGCGCCCAGCGCCCCCGTACCCCGGAAGAAGAGGCGCTGACCGTGCTGGACCTGCCCTTTGATGCGGATTTTGCCACCATCAAAATCCGTTACCGCACCTTGGCCAAGACGCACCATCCCGATGCCAATGGCGGCAGCAAGGAGGCGGAAGAAAAGTTGAAAACGATCAATCAGGCCTACAACACATTGAAGGCCGCATTCGGCGGCGGCGTTTGACCCGGATGGCCCGATCCGGGCATGATCCGCAACCGCGCCAGAGACGACAGAGCAGAACCGGAAGAAATGGCACCCGACATGGCATCCACCACCCAGGCAACCCATCACGAGCTGCCCGATATCACCGTATCGGTGCGCGAAGTCTTTGGCATCGACAGCGACATGGTGGTGCCGGCCTTCTCCACGCCCAGCGAACATGTCCCGGAACGGGACGAGGCCTACCGGTTCGACCGTGAGACGACCATGGCCATCCTGGCGGGCTTTGCCTATAACCGCCGCGTCATGGTCCAGGGCTATCACGGCACGGGCAAATCCACCCATATCGAGCAGGTGGCCGCCCGGCTGAACTGGCCCTGCATCCGCGTCAATCTGGACAGCCATATCAGCCGTATCGACCTGATCGGCAAGGATGCCATCGTGCTGCGCGACGGCAAGCAGGTGACGGAATATCGGGAAGGCATCCTGCCCTGGGCCCTGCAGCACGCCTGTGCCGTGGTGTTTGACGAATATGATGCCGGTCGCCCGGACGTGATGTTCGTCATCCAGCGCGTGCTGGAAGTGGAAGGCAAGCTGACCCTGCTGGACCAGAACAAGGTGATCCGCCCGCACCCGGCCTTCCGCCTGTTTGCCACCGCCAATACGGTGGGCCTGGGCGACACGACCGGCCTCTATCACGGCACTCAGCAGATCAACCAGGGCCAGATGGACCGCTGGAACATCGTCACGACGCTGAATTATCTGCCGCACGCGCAGGAAACGGCAATCGTGCTGGCCAAGGTGCCGGATTACGACACGCCGGAAAAGCGCACCACGGTGGCCGCCATGGTGCGCCTGGCCGATCTCACCCGCTCCGGTTTCATCGCTGGTGACATCTCCACCGTCATGAGCCCGCGTACAGTCATCACCTGGGCGCAGAATGCCGCCATCTTCGGCGGCGATGTCGGCTTCGCCTTCCGCGTCACCTTCCTCAACAAATGCGACGAGGTGGAGCGCGCGACGGTGGCCGAATATTACCAGCGCTGTTTTGGCCAGGAACTGGCGACGGGAACCTTCACAGGCTCGCTGGTTTGAAAACGGAGCTGCAATTGCAGCCTTGCAATCTTTCCATTACGATCCGCCCCACGGGGCTAACGTAATGGGGGTTGTAAATGAAGAAGATGGTTTCATCCTTGGCGGTTGTGGCGTTCATGGTTGGGGCGACGGGGGCTGGGGCACAGACCCAGACCTCGGAAAATACGGGGGCATCACCTTCGGCACCTGCCATCGTAACGGAAACCACCGACCCGGACGCCAACAAGCAGATCTGCAAGTCCCAAAAGGTGACCGGTACCCGTCTGTCATCGAAAAAGGTCTGCAAGACCAAGGCTGAATGGGACGAATTCACCCGCAGCCAGCGGGAAAACGCCAACGAGATGCTGCGCGATCCGACATCGGGCGGCAAAATGCAGATGGAACTGCAATAATCCCTCCCTCCCCCAACCGCCCGCCTGACGGTGCGGTTGGGGATCAAGGGGTGGGCATCATATCGAGATCAGGATCATGGCCCAGGAATCCCCCCTTGAGAGTTTCAAGCGCGCCACCGCCGCCACCGTGCGGGCGATGGCCGACCGGCGGGACCTGACGGTTGGTTTCTCTGCCGAACCAGCAGGCGTCAGTGGTGCCCGCGTGCGGGTGCCCCTGCCACCGCGTGACCTGAACAGCCGGGAGGTGGCCACCGTGCGGGGTGCCGCCGATGCCGCCGCGTTGCGCCTGCGCCACCATGATGCCGCCATCCACGCCCATCGCCTGCCGCAGAGCGATCAGGCCCGCCAGTCCTATGAAGCGTTGGAACAGGCGCGGGTAGAGGCCATCGGCGCGCTGGAGATGCGCGGCGTCGCCGGCAATCTGGAAGCCTCGCTGGAAGAAAAATACCGCAAGGCCGGGTTTGACCGTATCCAGGACCGGGAACAGGTGCCCCTGGCCGACGCGCTGCGCCTGCTGGCGCGCGAGGCCATGACCGGCGCCACCCCGCCGGCATCCGCTGCCGGTGCCGTGCATCTGTGGCGCGACACGGTGGAACAGAAGCTGGGCACCGCCCTGAGCGATCTGGCAGGCCTGATCCATGATCAGGATGCCTATGCCAAAGCCGTGCGCCGGCTTCTCTCCGACATGGATATGGATGTCGGTGCCGACCCGACGGACGAGGATGAAGGGGCGGAAGACAAGGCATCGGACGAGGCCCCGCAGGATGGCGGGGAGGATGACAGCGAGAACCAGGGCGGGCAGCAGCAATCTGGCGAGGATGACAGCCAGCAGATGACGGAGCAGCAGCGCCGTCAGGTTCGCGAGGAAGAAGCGGCCAGCGCCGATGAAGGCGAGCAGGGCGAAGGGGAGATGGCGGAAGGCGAAGGCTCAGAAGAGCCGGGCAGCCCCAGCACCCAACCCCACCATGATCGCCGGAACGAGCCGGACCCCGCCGCCTACCGCGCCTATACGACCGCGTTCGACGAGGTGGTGGATGCCGCCGACCTGTGCGATGCGGACGAACTGGCCCGCCTGCGCCTGATGCTGGATCAGCAGTTGCAGCACCTGCAGGGCATGATCTCCAAGCTGGCCAACCGCCTGCAGCGCCGGCTTCTGGCCAAGCAGACCCGGTCCTGGGAGTTTGATCTGGAAGAAGGGATGCTGGATGCGGCGCGTCTGGCCCGCGTCGTCATCAATCCCATGACCCCGCTTTCCTTCAAGCGGGAGAATGAGACGGATTTCCGCGACACGGTGGTGACGCTGCTGATCGACAATTCCGGCTCCATGCGCGGGCGCCCCATCTCCATCGCTGCCATGAGCGCGGATATTCTGTCCCGCACGCTGGAACGCTGCGGCGTGAAAGTGGAAATCCTGGGCTTCACCACCCGCGCCTGGAAGGGGGGCCAATCCCGTGAACGCTGGATCGCCGATGGCAAGCCGGCCAATCCGGGCCGGCTGAACGACCTGCGTCATATCATCTACAAAGCAGCCGATGCCCCCTGGCGGCGCGTGCGCCGGAACCTGGGCCTGATGCTGCGCGAAGGCATCCTGAAGGAGAATATCGACGGGGAGGCCCTGCTCTGGGCCCATAACCGGCTGGTCATGCGGCCGGAACAGCGCCGCATCCTGATGGTGATCAGCGATGGCGCCCCGGTGGATGACAGCACCCTGTCCGTCAATCACGGCTCCTATCTGGAAAAACATCTGCGTCAGGCGATCGACTGGATCGAGACACGCAGCCCCGTGGAACTGGTGGCCATCGGCATCGGCCATGATGTCACGCGCTATTACCGCCGCGCCGTCACCATTGTGGATGCCGAACAACTGGGCGGCACAGTGATGGAAAAGCTGGCCGAATTGTTTGATGAGGAAGGGCCGAAGCGGCAGGCACCCTATGTGCCGCCGCCGGTACCTGTGGTCAGCGGCCCCGCCGGGACGCCCCGTAAACCGGGCTATGGGCTGCAGGCTCGGTAACGATCCCATCCCTACGGATATAGACATAAAGATATCTTTATGCTTGTCCGCAAACAGCAGCGCTGATACATCTCTGCCATCGTAGCGGCTTGCATGGGGCCTCCCATGCCTGCCGGCTGCTGTCCAGCATTCATAACCAGATCCCGCCAGCGCGCGTGAAGGAGCATCCATGTCCGCTTTTACCGACTATAAGGTCAAGGACATCTCCCTGGCCGATTGGGGCCGCAAGGAGATCACCATCGCCGAGACCGAAATGCCGGGCCTGATGGCTCTGCGCGCGGAGTTCGGTGCTTCCAAGCCGCTGGCCGGTGCCCGCATCGTCGGCTGCCTGCACATGACGATCCAGACCGCCGTGCTGATCGAGACGCTGACGGCCCTGGGCGCCACCGTCCGCTGGTCCTCCTGTAACATCTATTCCACCCAGGATCAGGCTGCTGCTGCTATCGCCGCTGCCGGCATCCCGGTCTTCGCCTGGAAGGGCGAGACGGAAGAAGAATTCTGGTGGTGCATCGAGCAGACGCTGCGCGGCCCGGATGGCTGGACCCCGAACATGATCCTGGACGATGGCGGCGACGTCACCCAGATCATGCACGACAAGTATCCGGAAATGCTGGCCGAGGTGAAGGGCCTGTCCGAAGAGACCACCACCGGCGTGCATCGCCTGTACGAGATGGTGAAGGCCGGCACCCTCAAGGTTCCCGCCATCAACGTCAATGACAGCGTCACCAAGTCCAAGTTCGACAACCTGTATGGTTGCCGTGAGAGCCTGGTGGACGGCATCAAGCGCGCCACCGACGTGATGGTGGCTGGCAAGGTCGCCGTTGTTGCCGGTTATGGTGACGTGGGCAAGGGTTCCGCCGCATCGCTCCGCACCCAGGGCGCCCGCGTTCTGATCACGGAAATCGATCCGATCAACGCCCTGCAGGCCGCCATGGAAGGCTATCAGGTCACGACGATGGAAGAAGCCGCCCCCCAGGGCGACATCTTCGTCACCGCCACCGGCAATGTGGACGTGATCACGCTGGACCATATGCGCGTCATGAAGGACCGCGCCATCGTCTGCAATATCGGCCATTTCGACAGCGAAATTCAGATCGACGCCCTGCGTAATCTGAAGTGGGAAGAAGTGAAGCCGCAGGTGGACGAGGTCGTGTTCCCCGACGGCAAGCGTCTGATCGTTCTGGCTCAGGGCCGTCTGGTCAATCTGGGCTGCGCCACCGGCCATCCCAGCTTCGTGATGTCCGCCAGCTTCACCAACCAGGTGCTGGCCCAGATCGAGCTGTGGCAGAACCACACCAACTATGAAAACAAGGTTTACGTTCTGCCCAAGCACCTGGACGAGAAGGTGGCCCGTCTGCACCTGGACAAGATCGGCGCCAAGCTGACCCAGTTGTCCCAGAAGCAGGCTGATTACATCGCCGTTCCGGTTCAGGGTCCGTTCAAGCCGGATCATTACCGGTACTAATCGACCGATGATTACCGTCGTTCCACCCTGGGGCGGCGGATAGAAGTGAAAGCGGGCGGGTCCAATCTGGGCCCGCCCGCTTGCTTTTCCCGATCCGCCTGCACACACTGCGTCCTTGTGAAGAATTCTGTCGGACCCTTCATCGCCATCGCCGCCGCCGCCCTGCTGGGCCTGACCGGGATAGGCTTGTTATTGCTGCCCCTGTGGGAGGCGGTGACCCCTGTCATTGGTCTGGTGGCCCTGTCGCTTCTGGTCACAATCCTGGCCATGCTGCTGCGGCTGCTGGCCTGGGGACGATCCCGCCAGATCGACCTGACAGAAGCCCGTGCAGAGCAGGCGCGCCTGACAGCCCTCATCGATTCCATGCCGGATGGCTGGTTCGCCCAATCCCTGACCCAGACGGGGGAAATGGGTGCTGCGGATGGGCTTGCCACATCGGCCACCTTGCCCCTGCTGCTGGGCCTGAACCGGATCGACCGGCTGGACGATATCGAACAGGCCCTGGCACCCAGCGACGCCGCGGCTTTGCACGGTTCCTTCCGCCATCTGACCGATAGCGGCCAGCCATTCCACATCACGGTGCGGCTGGCTGATGGGTCCCGTATCTTCCAGGTTTGTGGCCGGCGGGGTACCGGCACGGCGCCGGGTGGCGAGGGTACCGTCCTGCATGCGCTCTGGTTGCGCGACATTACCCAGCAAAGCCAGGAAGCCAGCCGCCGGGCAGACCAGTTGGCGACAAATCAGGCGGAGCAGGAAAGGCTGACCCGGCTTCTGGAAATGCTGCCCCTGCCCCTCTGGCGACGGGATCATGACCTGAACCTTGTCTGGTGCAACGCCGCCTATGCCCGGTTGATGGACAGCCGGCCGGCGCAGGTCATGGCCAAGGGGATGGAACTGCCGGGTGCAGCGCCCTTCAGCAGCCCCCGTGCCCTGGCGGAGCGGGCCCGGGACAGTGGTGGGATGCAGCAGGAAGATCGCTTCCTGGTCACCGAAGGCGACCGTCGCCTTTACAGCCTGGCGGAGATACCCTGCCCGGAGGGTGGACTGGTCGGCATGGCCATCGACCGCACGGTGGAACGGTCACTGCGCGATGAACTGGCCCGCCATATCGCCGTGCATGGCGAGGTACTGGACCAGTTGGGATCGGCCATCGCCATTTTCGGGCCGGATATGCGGCTCAAATTCCATAACCGGGCTTATGAGCAGCTTTGGGAACTGGACCCTGCCTGGCTGGTGGAGGAACCGACCTTCGGCGAGGTGCTGGAACAGTTGCGGGTCCAGCGCAAACTGTCGGAGGAGGTGGATTTCCAGCGCTGGAAGAAAGAGCAGCTCGGGCTGTTCACCTCCCTGATCGAACCCCTGGAAGGTCTGTCCCATCTGCCGGATGGACGAACCCTGCGCTCCCTGTCCGTCCCGCACCCGTTCGGCGGGTTGATGTTCGTGGCCGAGGATGTGACCCATACGCTGGCGCTGGAATCCTCCTACAACACCCTGATGGCCGTACAGCAGGAGACGCTGGACAATCTGGCTGAAGGGGTGGCCGTGTTCGGCAGCGACGGGCGGTTGAAACTGTGCAACCCTGCCTTCCTGCGTCTCTGGAACCTGCGACCGGAAATGGTGCGGGGCGAGCCGCATGTCCTGCAGGTGGTGGAAAGCGTGCGCCATCTGCTGGATCGTGGCCGCCCGGATGCCTGGATCCAGCAGCGGCGCGACCTGGTGGAACGGTTGCTGGACCGGTCCAGCGATGCCGGGCTGATCCGCCGGATGGATGATACCGTGCTGCGCTATGCCCTGGTGCCGCTGCCGGATGGGGCCGTCCTCTTCTCCTGCCTGGATGTGACCGACAGCGACCGGGTGGAGATGGCGCTGCGCGCTTCCAACGAGGCGCTGGAGGCGGCGGACCGGCTGAAGGCGGAATTCATTGCCAATGTCTCCTACCAGCTTCGCACGCCGTTGAACGCGATCATGGGTTTTGCCGAAATTCTGCATAACCAGTATTTCGGATCGCTGAATACACGCCAGCTTGAATATGCCAAGGGCGTGCTGGAAGCCGGTCGCCGCCTGCTTTCCTTGGTTAACGACATCCTGGATCTGGCCACGATCGAGGCCGGTTTCATGGTGCTGGACCGGGAACGGTTCGATATCGCCCAGCTACTGCATTCTGTCGGCGGATTGACCCGTGACTGGGCCCGTAAGCAGGCCCTGGAACTGAAGGTGGAAGCGCCAGAGGGGCTGGGCACCATGGAAGGGGACGAGAAGCGGCTGAAGCAGGCCCTGTTCAATCTGGTCAGCAATGCCATCAAATATACCCCGGCCGGTGGTCGCATCCTGCTGGGGGCACAGCGCGAAGCCGACCATATCGTGCTGTGCGTCAGTGATACCGGCATCGGCATCCCGGCGGATGATCAGGCCCGCGTGTTTGAGCGGTTTGAGCGGGGAACCGGCCTGAAGGGCAGCGGTGGGGCCGGGCTGGGCCTGTCCCTGGTCAAAAGTTTTATCGAACTGCATGGCGGGACAGTCAGTATCGACAGCGACAGCGAGCGGGGCAGCGTGATCCGCTGCCGCCTGCCCCTGTCACCACCGCCCTTGCCGGAAAGCACCGCCACCTGATCGCGCGCACCCTGCCCGCAGCCGGACCTTGCCGTTACAGCAAGGATTGGTGCGCACCGACGCCGGCCAGCATACCGGCCGCGACAGCCAAGGGCGCGCTATGCATCGGCGCAGCGGCATCCCCGGCGGCATAAACCCCCGGCACGCTGGTCTTTTTCCAGTTATCCACCTCGATATGCGGGCCGGTCATCCCGTCGCTCAGCCTGCAGCCCAGATGCAGGGCAAGCGGGCTGGCCATATGGGTGCGGGGCGCAACGAACAGGCCACCCAGCGCGATGACCCGGCCATCAGCCAGCCTTGCCGCTTCCAGCGCCGGTTCTGGCCCCAGCAGTTCCACGATGGGGCTTTCCTCAACTGTCACCCCGCGCGCCTTCAAGCGGGTGGCCATTTCCGGTTCCGGCTGGAAGGCGGCCTGGGTAAACAGGGTGGCAGGCCCCCAATCTGCAACCAGCAGCGCCTTCATGTCCGATCCCGGACCGGATGCCAGCACACCCAGAGGCCGGCCCGCCAACTCATACCCATGGCAATAGGGACAATGGACCACGGTTTGCCCCCAGCGCGGACGCAGGCCCGGGATGCTGGGCAATTCATCGGAAATGCCGGTCGCCAGGATCAACCGGCGTCCCCTTTCCTGCCGGCCATCGGCCAGGGTGATCCTGAAATCATCAATCTCGCCCTCCACCTTTTCCACCAGCCCTTCCCGCATACGGAAGGTGGGGTATGCCGCCAGTTCCTGCCGGCCCCTGGCCATGATCTCTGCCGGGGCCACCCCATCCTGGCCCAGGAACCCGTGGGAGGCCGTGGCGAAACGGTTGCGCGGCTGGGCCGCGTCCACAAGCAGAACCTTGCGCCGGGCCCGCGACAGCGGCATGGCCGCGGCAAGCCCGGCAAAACTACTGCCGATGATCAGGACATCATGGATCATGGGATTTTCCTTTCATGAATCTTCATAAGTTACATGATAGGAAGCAGCGCGCCGATTTGCAACGTTGCTTGTTACATGAAACAGGCTGCGTTATAGGAAGCCATGCGAAGTGACAGCCGCCTTTCCCGAATGCTGCATGCCCTGATCCATATGGATCGGTTGGCCGGGGCCGCGACATCCGAGGTCCTGGCCGATATGCTGAGCACCAACGCCGTTGTCGTGCGACGGACCATGGCCGGCCTGCGCGATCAGGGGCTGGTGCGGTCAGAAAAAGGCCATGGCGGGGGCTGGGCTCTGGCCCGTCCGCTGGATCAGATCAGCCTGCTGGATATCTATCAGGCATTGGGGGAACCCCAGCTTTTCGCCATCGGCCCCAGCACCGACAATCCGACCTGTCTGGTTGAACAGGCAGTGAATGCGGAACTGGGGGCGGCGCTGGCCACCGTCCGGGGCCAGTTGCTGGACCATTTTGCCAAGGTCAGTCTGGGCGATCTGGCCCGGCAGTTTGATGAGAAGCTGAAACAAGGCGGCCATTTACCGCCACACCTGCAGGGAATGCAGCGCCTGGATGGGCTCTAAACCAGGGCAAGAGGGGTTTTCAGGCCCGGTTGCCATCGGCACACGGGGCACCCATCTCCCTGTCAGCTTGTGCCGGCCATTGCCCCTGCGGGCCGTGGATGATAGGAGCAGCCTCAAGCAACCATTTCTCCGGCCAGGGTCTTTTCCGCCCGTGTTTCTTCCCCCTTCCCCTTTTTGGTCGGACCAGCAGCGGCTTTATCGCCGGATGGTGTCGCATGGCTGAACGGCGGGGTAAAAAACCATCGGCAGAGGAACTGGATCTCTGGCGCCTGGTGGTGCGGGATGCGGCGCCTCTGCGCCATTCCCGCCGCACGTCCCTGCCTGCTGTCACGCCGGCACCCGTCGCCACCCCCGATCCTGGCGTGACCAGCCCTGCCCCCCTTCTGTCGCGCAAAGCCCAGGCAGCGCCGCCGGTCGTTCCCGGCGAACGGCTGGCGGAGCTGCTGCGCGGTCTGCCGGTGAAGGAAAAGGGCTCGGTCACGGTTCAACTGGCGCCCAGCAGCCTGGGCACGCGGGCCGGGCTCGATAAACGGACGGATGAAAAAGTACGACGCGGCCGCCTGGGCATTGATGGCCGCATCGACCTGCATGGCATGACCCAGAGCGAGGCGCATGATGCGCTGGTCGGCTTTGTCCGGCGCAGCCATACCCAGGGCCGGCGCCTGTTGCTGGTGATTACCGGCAAAGGGGGGATGCCGCGCGGCGAAGGCGTTCTGCGCCAGTCAGTACCCCGATGGCTGAATGAAACGCTGACCCGCGATCTTGTGCTGGCTGTCCATCAGGCCCAGCCGCAGCATGGCGGGGGCGGTGCCTATTATGTTTATCTGAGGCGGCGGCGCGAAGCATAGGCCGCCAAAAGCCAACCCCGCATCAGGCGACGGCGGCCTGCCCTTCCGGAGAGGGGGCTTTCACAGGTGCCCCGCTAACAGGCGGCCGGTCACCACCGCGCACAGCCCGTTCCACGCCTGCAGCTACCGCCTGCCAGCAATGGTCGGCCAGGGCCTTACGGCTGCTGAAATCGGCCAATGTCACGGGCGGGTGGAACTCCACCGTCACATTAATCCGCGCGCCCAGGCACAAAAGCTGCCAAAGATGGGGCGGCAATTCCATGTCGCCATACCAGGCATAAAGCGCCCGCCAGGTGTGGCCCAGGGGCAGGCCATCCATATGGGTGGCGGTAACGCTGACCGGCTGCACCGTCAGGGGCTGATCGCCGATCCGGGTAGAGGCAACGGCAAACAATGCGGTTTTGAAGGGCAGCGTGCGGTTACCATCGCTGCTGGTCCCTTCCGGGAACAGGATCAGGCTATCCCCGGCCTGCAGGCGGCCAGAAATGGACTCCCGCTGCTCATCCGCCTTATGCCGTGCCTGGCGATCAACAAAGACCGTGCGCTGCAACCGCGCCAGCAGGCCAAAAATCGGCCAGCTTCCCACTTCCGACTTGGCGACAAAGCTGACGGCAAGCTGGGAAGAAAGGATCGGGATATCGAGATAGGATGAATGGTTGGCGATGAACAGGATGGGCCTGTCTTCTACCGCCTTTCCCTTCACCGTTACCGACAGGCCGAGAAGCCTCAGGCAGGAACGATGGTAGAAGCGGGGAAACCGGGCCTTGGCCCGGCCGCTGAGCCTTATCAGCACCATCTGAACCGGAATGCAGATTGCCGTCCACACACCATAGACAGCCAGCCGCAGGACACCGCGCAACGCCGAGCCGATTTCCATACTCAACCGCCCGTCGCCATATCGTTGCCCTTACAGGAGGGAGCTGCCGCGCCGCTCATAATGCCGAAGATACTTGTCGGTGATCAGGTCGGTCTTGACCACGATGGAAACGTCTGTGGTGTTGAACTGATGATCCACCACAGCCCCTTCGCCGACGAAGCCACCCAGACGGAGATATCCCTTGATCAGGGGGGGGACCTCGTTGATCCCGCGCCTTGGATCAATCTCATGTTCTTCCATCATCGCCATTTCGACATAGCGATGCGGCAAGGCCACGGGCCGAAGGGCCGGCGGTGCCAGATGATGGTAGTAGAGATATGAGAGCGGCAGGGCCAGCGCCTTGGGATTGGTCCCGGGCAGGCTGGCACAGCCGAACATCAGCTTGATGTCATAATGCGCGGCATAGGCAGCGATACCGCGCCACAGCAACTGCATCGTTCCCCGGCTGCGATAGGCGTGATCCACGCAGGAGCGGCCCAGTTCCAGCACTTCGCCCGGATATTCCTCAATCCGCGAGATGTCATATTCGTCGGAGGAATAAAACGAGCCCGCGCGGGCCGCTGCGGCCCGGCGGATCAGGCGATAGGTGCCAACCACACCATCAGCACCAGTGCCCACATTGTGGTCGATCACGAGAAGGTGATCGCACAACTCATCGAACATGTCGTAATCGCGCCGCTGCGCCGCCATTTCCGGCGTCGGACGGGCCTGCATCTCCTCATAGAAGACGCGGAACCGCAAAAGCTGCGCGGCATGAACCTCGGCCGCGGTTTCAGCCAGCCGAACTTCCAGATTACCGAAGCGAAGCTCGCCGGAAATCAGGGCATCTGTCGTGATGTCAGCCATGCTCTCACATCATCTGGATATCGGCCGCAGCCGAAGACCAATCCCGCGACATCACGAACCGGGCTTAGGCACCGGTTGCTGTCGGATATTGCCATATCACAAAGCGGCGGCACCCGGTCAACCGACTCTGTCGTCATGGAAGACCTGATCATCAAAACTTAACCGCAGCGACGCGCAAACATCAAACAGAGAAGCGCGAAATCATGGCTTAAAAAAGCCAAAGGGCCGACCCCCGGATTGGGCCGGCCCTTTTTTCTCACCTATCGGGGGAGGATTACTCGTCCTCGCCACCCCGGCGGGCGCGCGTACCCAGACCAATCTGCTTGGCCAGACGCGAACGCTGCTTGGCGTAATTCGGGGCGACCATCGGATAATCCGGCGGCAGGCTCCAGCGGTCGCGATATTCTTCCGGCGACATGTTGTAAGCGGTCTTCAGATGCCGCTTCAGCATCTTCAACTTCTTACCGTCTTCCAGGCAGATAATATATTCGGGCGTCACGGATTTCTTGATGGCGACGGCCGGCTGCGGCTTTTCACTCTGCACCACCGGCTCCGCGCCGATATTGGACAGGGTGCGATACACATGTTCGATCAGCGCCGGAAGATCATTGATGGCAACTGTATTGTTGGAAACATGCGCCGCGACTATCTCTGTGGTGAGAGACAAAAGTTCGGGCGAGGAGGAGGCGCTGGTCATCTATCATTGCTCCGGATAAGGAACTCACCCGTGATATAAGTCTTATCCAGGTGATGTGCAATAACGTTTTAAAGCCAAAGAAGAGGAACAATTTTTATGGAAAAGTCCGGTCATCACTTTCTGGACCTAACCGGGCTTGTTTGTCCCATGACATTCGTCAGGACAAAACTAGCCGTTGAAAGGTTACAGGCTGGTGAAGTGCTTGAAGTCAGAATGAATTTTGGTGAACCGCTTCAGAATGTACCGGCAAGCCTTCGTGAACACGGTTATCATGTGTCTGACGTTCAACCTGAAAATCCAGATATTCCGCAGGGCCCATATCGCCTGCTTGTGAATAAAATCTAATGAAATCTATTTGCCAGATATAGACCTTTCAACTGCTTATCTATTCGTGCAGAGGCCGCATCATAATGTCCGCGTCCACTGCAACCCCCCCGTGCCGGTAATAGCCGGGGCGCCGGCCCACACTGGTGAAACCAGCGGAAAGATACAGGCAAATGGCGGAGTTGTTGGAAACGGCAACTTCGAGGAAAATCTTATCCATCTTCAAATAATGTAGCAGTTCGATACCATCGCGTAGAAGTTCGCGGCCATGGCCCTTACCACGTGCCGCGGCATCGACACCCAGCGTCAGCAATTCCGCCTCATCCGCCGCGACACGCCACAGGGCAAGGCCCACGGGAACCTCCCCGGCAAGCAGAATGCGGGCATAAACCCCCGGCATGGCCATAAGCGCCGCCAGATTATCGGCATCCCAGGCCGGCCCACTGATGGCAGGATCGGCAAAGGCGCTGGCATGCAGCGCTGCCATCACCGGCACATGGACCGGTGAGGCCGCAACGATGCGCCTATCCTGTCCCGTCATGCCTGCGCCCCTTTCGCCAGCCTGTCCTTGGGCAGGCTGACATCGGGGGGACGGAGATAAAAAGGATCGGCGGGCCGCGAAGCGATCGCCGGCGCTGTCAGCCCGGCAACGATCCGGGCCACCGCCAGCGCCTCCGCCCTTCCCTGGGTTTCCACAACATGGAGAGGGGCTGACACACCCTCCAACGCCTTTGCGCCCCGGATGGCGGCATCACCAACCAGCGTCAATGGGCCATCATTGCCGAAGCGCGCAGCATAGGCGGGAAAATCCACCGGCAGAATATCCACGGCTTCGCCCAGTACCTCCCCCTGGGTGGAAAAGGGCTGGACGAAAAGATCCTCGCGCCGGCTTTCAATCACCGCCAGGATAATCCCTTCCGCCGGCAGCGGCTGCAGGCCGGCAACCGCCGCTTCCAGCGTGGTGACCCCCACCAGCGGGCAGCCCGCCGCCAGGGCAAAACCCCGTGCAGCGGCAAGCCCAATGCGCAATCCGGTAAAGGTGCCAGGCCCCACCGTGACCCCGATCCGATCGATGTCACCAAAGCCGATCCCCGCTTCAGCCAGAACCGCCTGTACCAGGGGCACCAACCGCTCAGCCTGCCCCCGTTCCATCTGTTCGGCCTGGGCCGCAAGCACCCGTCCTTGATCCGCCGACCAGAGGGCGCAGGCGCAGGCGCTGGTTGCCGTATCAAGGCCAAGGGTGATCATGATTGCTTTCCTGTTCCCAAAGGGGCAGATGGCCGATAGACAGGATCACCTGCCTTTTTCAAGGACCGGCATTCCATCCATGTATTTCACGACCATCGCGCCGCCCGTCTTCGATGTCGATCTGGATATCCGCTATGCCACGTCCGATAATCTGACGGGAAGACCGATCTATGCGCAGCCGCTTTGCCTGTTGCACCCGGCCGCAGCCGCAGCGCTGGCACGGGCGATTGATCTGGCCGCCGGGCTGGGGCTGCGCCTGCATCTGTTTGATGGCTATCGGCCACCGCCGGCCCAGTGGGCTTTATGGCATGCCCTGCCCGATCCCACCTTCATTGCCGATCCCCGGATCGGATCCAACCATGGGCGCGGCGTCGCCATTGATCTCACCCTGGTCAGTCGCGATGGCGTGATGCTGGATATGGGAACCGGCTTCGATGACATGCGGCCGCTGGCCTATCATGGCGCTGCCGACCTGCCGGCGGAAATTCAGCGCAACCGCGCACTGCTGGCCGGGCTGATGGCCCTTGCCGGCTGGGACCATTATGAGAGCGAATGGTGGCACTATCAGTTGCCGGATGCCGCCCGCTATCCGCTGGTCGAAGATGGCGCCTTGGGACCAAAAATCATGGGTGGCTGAAATTCCCGGTTGGCACCTGCCGGAAAACAGGTGCCAACCGCGTTCATCCTCAAAGGATATCGCACGCATCCGCGAAATCCAGGCGCGGACCCCTTGGATGCAGACCCGCCGGATCGCCATAACCCAGATTGCACAGCAGATTGACCCGGAACCGGCCATCCGGGAAAAAGGTCTTGTTGACCAGATCGGCGTCAAAGCCGGACATCGGCCCGCAATCCAGCCCCAGCGCCCGCGCGGCAAGGATGAAATATCCGGCCTGCAGCGACCCGTTCCGGAAGGCCGTCGCCTCGATCACCGCATCATTACCCACAAACCATGACCGTGCATCGGCATGGGGGAACAGCCGGGGAAGATTGTCATAGAACTGCATGTCATAGGCCAGGATGGCAGTGACAGGTGCCGCCATGGTCTTGGCCAGATTGCCCTGGGACAGGGCCGGGCGCAGCTTCTCCTTGGCAGCGGCCGAGGTGAGAAAGACAATGCGCTGCGGCTCACAATTGGCGCTGGTCGGTCCCCATTTCACCAGATCGTAAATCTGATGCAGCAGGGCCGGATCGACAGGCCGATCCTGCCAGGCATTATGCGTGCGGGCCTCGCGGAAAAGCAGGTCAAGCCCTGCAGCATCAAGCGTCTGGGTCATCTCATTTCCTCAAAAAGCTGAAAATTCAGCGTCGGAAAGATTTATGACCCGGCCCTATAGGTCCGGCAAGTTCAGGGATCAGGAAAAACCGTTGCCATTGGCAGAACAATCACCGCCGCATGGCAACAGTGATCGGCTCCACCTTCTTGGCCAGACGCAGCACCTCTTCCCCCATATCGTCCCGCAGCACCGCCTGGTCGAAATCGGAAAGGGCGTTCACGCGGATCAGGCTGCGGATGGTGCGGACATAATCCTGCCCCCGCTCCGAATAGCTGACCAGGGCGCTGGCCAGTTGCGCACCTTCCAGCACCTTGCCCTGGCCACGCAGGCCTGACCGCATCTGGCGGAACTGGGTATAGGCGCGATGGGTGTTCAGATTATGGATATAGCTTTCGATGCTGGCCTTGGGATCATCAAAGGCCCGGAACCGGTGGGTTTCACCCTGGCGGCGGTTACGGGGCACGATACCCTGATGCTCCGCATTCCAGGTGAGTTGCCCGTAAAGCGCATTGCCCTTCTGGGCAAACCGGGAGGTGCCCCAGCCGCTTTCTTCCGCCGCCTGGGCCAGCGCCAGGGAAGCGGGAACGATATCGACCCGTTGCAGCAGCGACTTGATATTGACCTCGCCATCGGCTTTCACGCCATAGCGTTCAGCGATGGAGGCCAGCCACATCCGGTCCGGGGCGGACAAAGCATGGCCGTTGGCCCGCACCACCTGCAGGCGCTGCAGGCGCTGGCGGTCCTTCTCGATCTTCTCATTGGTTAGCAGGATCATCGGCAAAAGCGTCTTCACGAAGACGGCTTTGCGGTCATCCGCACTGGACAGGGATTTCAGGCCGGTCGGCAGATCGCTCAACACCAGACGCGGCACCTGCAGCGCCCCAGAGCGCACCTGTTCGATATGATAATCCCGCTGATGAAACAGTTCCATCACCGAACGGGCATCGAGCGAGAACGCCTCTGCCACGATCTGGGCTTCGTCCCCCTTCGGCTGGTCTTTCCCATCGGGAACCGCCGCCTGGGCAACAGCCGGTCGCAAAACCGGTAAGAATAGCTCACGTGCCCCCCGATCCATCGCCAACCCGGATGCCCAGGTGAACATGATGGACGGGATAAGCCCCACAATCAGCAGGAAACCGGCACAAACAGCCGTATAGCGGGGGCCGGACCGGCCCTCGTTCGCGTCTGTCTGCATATTTGTAAAACCCCTGTATAGTCCAAGCCGAAGGGAACAAACGGCACCGCTTCCCGTTCCCGGGATAGCCCGCCTTTTATTCCCGTTGCCGGAGCAAACTCCGTAAACTGGCCATGGATGCCCAAAATAGGGCTGGCCAAAGCGGAAGCACTGGTAACCGGTCGACCTCCTTCGGGCCTCTCGTGACCGGGAAACCGGTGCCGGGTGGGGTTTGCAAATACCCCCGAGGAGCACGGCTCCCCGGCACTGCTTCTGCCCGCCAAATTAGCTAAAATTTTGGCGATTGGGTGACATTACCGGATTTGCTGAACTTCGACAACCTCCGGAATGTAGTACCTCAACATGTTCTCTATGCCCGACTTTAGGGTAGCCGTGCTGCTGGGGCAGCCGGCGCAGGCGCCTTTCATGGTCAGATAGACGATACCGCGTTCAAAACCATGGAACGTGATGTCGCCGCCATCCTGGGCCACAGCCGGGCGGACCTTGGTATCCAGCAGTTCCTTGATCTGGGCGACGATCTCGTCATCATCTTCGGAAATCGCGTTATCATCCGCCAGGGCAGAGAGCAGAACCGGCCGGTTGGCGGCGAAATGCTCCATGATGGCGCCCAGGATGCCCGGCTTCATCACGTACCAGTCCCGCTGGTCAGATTTGGTGACGGTGATGAAATCACCGGCCAGGAACACGCGGGTTACCCCTTCCACGGCGAACAGGGCTTCTGCCAGGGGCGAGCGCCCAGCCGCTTCAGTCGCTTGCGTGAAATCAGCCGTACCGCTGCCCAGCACATCCCGACCAGGGATGAATTTCAGCGTCGCCGGGTTGGGGGTTTCTTCGGTCTGGATGAACATGGAGTGGCGATCCCTATGCGTCGGCCTGATACGGCCTGCAGCGCCCATCATGGCGCCAGTCATTGCGCCGAAGGTGGGACGGAACGGCGGCGGAATCAAGCGTCTCAGCGCATGGCAGGGTCCACCACCAATGGATAGGGGCAGGCGGCAAGGCCGGAAGCGCATTGCCGCCTGCCAAAAGCGGCACGGATTCCCGGCGGTACGACACGCATCTGGCGGACCAGATGGGCCAGCCGTTCGACATCATCAGCCAGCGGGGCGAGCGCTCCCGCTTGATCAGCAATGATCAGATCCACCCCTGCAGAGGCGGCGCGTTCCTGCAGGTCCGGTGGTGTTGAAGTCACGGACAGGGCTACCACCTTACGGCCGGACAGCCGGCGCAGCATGATATCCAGGCCCGGCACTGCACCCCCCAGGCGCATGCCCTTGGGGCTGGCCTGGGAAAGCCAGATATTGTCTGCCTGCAGGCCCGTGGCCAGGGCAAGTTCACGGGCAAGCTGCCGCGCCTGCCAGGGGCCGGTCTCTGTCTCCTCCCGGCCCAGTGGCCAGGGTGTCAGCAGCAGCACCAGCGGAGCCGCGTCTTGGGCTTTATCCGCTGGCAGATGGGGCTGCAGGCGGCGCACCAGGGCGCGCAGAAGCATCGGGTCCGTGGGGTGGCAACAAAGCCTGCGGCTGGGCACGCTGCCCAAGCCGGCTGCCGATGCGGCCTGTTGCCAGGCCTGCAGGGCCGCGCCATTGCGCCAGGGCGTGAAGAACGGGTCCAGGGGCAGGATCACCATCTCCGTTGCCTGCCACGCGGCCACAGCCCCCGCCAGCGGGTCCAGGATGGTGCGGTGCAGGTGGGGCGCGGCGAAGACCTGCAGCGCCCCCTGATCCCACAATGCCTGTTCCAGCCCGAAGGCCAGTTCATCCAGCCCATAGGGCATTACCGGCGGCGGAGACGCGGCACCACCCGCCTGCAGGCGCCGCAGCCACCCGGCCAGCCCCGCTCCTGCCTGAGCCCGGCATATATCCGCCTGCCAGGCCTTGAAGGCCGGTTTTTCAGCCGGCCCCCCCGCCTGCAGCAGGATCAATGCAATGCGCAGCACGTTTGCCCTGATAATCAGCCACGGATCAGTTTGGCCAGCCGGTCCACATGATCCGGCGGCGTCTCCTTGATGATGCCATGGCCGAGATTGAAGATGAACGGCCCCTGCCCCAGCGTCTGCAGCAGATGGTTGGTTGCATCATCCAGCCCCTGACCGCCAGTCAGCAGCAATACGGGGTCCAGATTGCCCTGCACGGTCACCTTGGGCTGCAGGTGCTTGGCCGCCCATTCCGGGGGCACGCCGGGGTCCAGTGACACCGCATCCACACCGGTGGCGGCAACATAGGCTTCCAGGTTCAGCCCCGCCATGCGCGGGAAACCGATGATCGGCACATGGGGATAGCGCTGCTTCAGCGCCGCCACGATGCGCCGCGTCGGCTCGATGGAGAACCGCCGGAAATCGGCGGCGCTCAACACACCGGCCCAGCTATCGAAAAGCTGCAGGATTTCCGCGCCGGCTTCCACCTGGGCGGCCAGATAATCGGTGGTCGCGTCCACCAGCAAGTCGATCAGCCGGGCAAAGCCGACCGGATCGCCATAGGCGAAGCGCTTTACCTGCGCATATTCCTTCGATCCGCCCCCTTCCACCATGTAGCAGGCGACGGTCCAGGGCGAGCCGGCGAACCCAATCAGGGCGGTACGCGGGTCCAGGGCGGCCCGAATGCGTGACACCGTTTCATAAATCGGTGCGGCCCGCCGCTGCAGGCCTGCAGGGTCCAGCCTGGACAGGCCAGCCTGATCACGGATGGCGTCCAGAACGGGGCCTTCCCCTTCCGCAAACCGTAAACCCTGGCCAAGAGCCCATGGCACGATCAGGATGTCGGAAAACAGAATGGCGGCATCCATCCCATAGCGGCGCAAGGGCTGCAGGGTGACTTCGCACGCCAGTTCCGGGTTGAGGCAGAGATCCAGGAACCCGCCTGCCTGTGCGCGGACCTGGCGATATTCTGGCAGGTAACGGCCTGCCTGTCGCATCAGCCAGAAAGGCGGCCGCTCCAGCTTCTGCCCGGCAAGGGCTGCCAGCATCGGCTTGGTCGGGGCGTTTATCGATGCGGTCATTCTATCCATCGCTTGCATGAAACCGGTTTGGCGACCTTATCCCATGCCCTTCTATTCTATTGTACTTTTTTAGAAAGTTTATTGGAGATGAAGTAGGGCCTGTGGATAACGGGAATTCATGTTTGTCCGCATATTTGTCCACAGATCGGGGATGGGTCCACACATGTGGAAAACTTCTGTGGAAAAACATGCGTACATACAGTTTGTAAGCCGCAGTTTCTCTGGCTTTCGGGACAGGTTGGATTTTGGGGATAGAGTCAATGGGAAAAGTGATTCGTCCTTGATTCCAGCCCAAACCCGCACGGTTAATCCGCAAGCCGGCAAGTGGGCGGTAAAATGGCTGCTTGCCAGGGATCAAAAAGGCCGGTTACCCGTAAATGCCTGCTTCTTCCATATTGGTCCCCAAAGATGCCCACAACCCCTCCGCCCCCCTTTCCACCCCCCCCGCCCCGTCCCCCCCGGGCTGACCTGCAAGGCCAGGTGAAGGTTTTTCACCTGCATCTGGTCTCTGATGCGACGGGTGAGACGATCAATTCCGTGGCGCGCGCCTGTACCAGCCAGTTCGACCATGCCGAGCCGATCGAGCATTTCTGGAATCTGGTCCGGACCGAACGCCAGTTGGACATGGTGGTGGAGGGTATCCGGGAAAATCCCGGTCTGGTCATGTTCACCCTGGTGAATGAAAAGCTGCGCCACCGCCTGCAGGATACCTGCCGCGAACTGGCCATTCCCTGCATCTCCGTGCTGGACCCGCTGATCAACGCGCTGGCCGCCTTCCTCGGCCTGCAGAGCCAGAGCAAGCCCGGTCGCCAGCATGCGTTGACGGCGGAATATTTTGACCGCATCGACGCGATGGATTTCGCGCTCAACCATGATGACGGGCAAAGCGCCTGGGGTCTGCACGATGCCGATGTCATTCTGGTTGGCGTCAGCCGCACGTCGAAGACGCCGACCTGCATCTATCTGGCCAATCGCGGGGTGAAGGCGGCGAACATCCCCTATGTGCCCGGATGTCCCCTGCCGACGGAGCTGGACCAGTTGACCCGGCCGCTGATTGTCGGCCTGACCAAGGATGCTGAGCGGCTGGTCCAGATCCGTCGTAACCGCCTGCGCCTGTTGAACCAGGGTGACGACACCAACTACACCGATCCGGAAAAGGTCCGGGATGAGTTGATGGAGGCCCGCCGCCTCTATACCCGCAAGGGCTGGCCGGTTATTGACGTGACCCGTCGGTCGATTGAGGAGACAGCGGCGGAAGTGATGATGATCCTGGCCCGACGGCGTCCGCAGATGGCACAGATGGCCAAGGCCGCGGCCCAATCCCTGCCCCTTGCCTCGGACCAGACCCTTCCCCCCAAGACCGAAGAGCAAGAATGATGAGCGCCTTCCTGTCATCGGAGCCGGTGATCCTGGCGTCGGCCAGCCCGTCCCGCCGCCTTATGCTGGAAGCGGCCGGCATTGAGGTTCATGCCGAGCCGGCACGGGTGGATGAGGATGAGATGAAGCATGCCGGCCGTGCCGCCGGCATGCGCCCGTCTGAAGTGGCGGAAGCGCTGGCCGATCTGAAAGCCTCCAAGCTCGCCCGCAAATATACTGGCCCCTATATTATCGGCGCTGACCAGATGCTGGAATGTGACGGGCACTGGTTTGACAAGCCGGTGAACCGGGCGGATGCCGCTGACCATTTGCGCCGACTGTCGGGGCGGACCCACACGCTTTATTCCGCCGTCGTCGTTTTCCATAATGGCGCCCGCGTCTGGCACCATATCGGTCAGGCCAGCCTGACTATGCGGTCCTTATCCGATGCGTTTATTGATCGCTATCTGGACGCGGCGGGTGATGCGGTGCTGGGCTGTGCCGGCGCCTATATGGTGGAAGGGTTGGGCGCTCAGCTTTTCAACCGGATCCAGGGCGACCATTTCACCATTCAGGGTCTGCCCTTGTTACCGCTGCTGGATTTCCTGCGTGTGCGCCGGCTGCTGCCGGCCTGATTGATAAGCCTGTTGATAGGGGATTTGAGATGTTGACCGGCAAAGGTCTGCTGGCGGGGGTGATGGGCTGGCCGGTCGGCCATTCCCGCAGCCCGGTGCTGCACGGATTCTGGCTGAACCAGTATGGAATTGACGGGGCCTATGTGCCGCTGGCCGTGTCGCCCGATCGGATCGAGCAGGCAATCCGTGCCCTGCCCGCCCTGGGCTTCATGGGCTGCAATGTCACCGTGCCCCACAAGGAGGCCGCCTTCCAACTGGTGGATCATCTGCATCCCGTGGCTAAGCGTATCGGTGCGGTGAACACGATTATCGTCCATGCCGATGGCACGCTGGAAGGTCGCAATACCGATGCGTTCGGTTTCTGGGAAAACCTGATTGCCGGCGCGCCTGTCACCTGGTCCGCGCAGATGGCGCCGGCTGTGGTGCTGGGGGCCGGTGGCGCGGCGCGGGCCATCCTGATTGCCCTGCTGGACGAAGGGGCGCCGGTGATCCGCCTGTTGAACCGGACCCGGGCCCGGGCGGAGGAACTGGCCGCGGAGATTGGTGATCCGCGTCTGCAGGTCTTTGACTGGACGGAACGCGATGCCGCCCTGGAAGGGGCGGGCCTGCTGGTCAATACCACCACACAGGGCATGGACGGTCACCCACCGCTGGAGATTAACCTGTCCGCCCTGCCCGTCTCGGCCCTGGTGACGGATATCGTCTATACCCCGCTGACCACCCCCCTGCTGGCCGTCGCTGCCGCGCGCGGAAACCCGGTCGTGGATGGGTTGGGCATGTTGCTGCATCAGGCTCGGCCCGGCTTTCATGCCTGGTTCGGTGTGGACCCGGCGGTGACGGATGCGCTGCGCACCCATGTGCTGGGGTCGGCATGATTGTTCTGGGGCTGACCGGTTCCATCGGCATGGGTAAATCAACGGCGGCGTCCATGCTGCGGGGCCTGGGATGCCCCGTGCATGACGCCGATGCCGCCGTTCACGCCCTTTATCGCCAAGGGGGTGCGGCGGTGCCGGTCATCGCCAAGCTGTTTCCATCCGTCATTCGGGATGGGGCTGTGGATCGCGCGGCCTTGGGACGGGTAGTTCTGGGGGACACGGCGGCGATGCGCCGGCTGGAAGCGGCTGTGCATCCGCTGGTCCAGCAACAATCCCGTGCCTTTCTGGTTCAGCAGGCGCGGCGTGGCGTGCCGCTTGTGGTGATGGATGTGCCCCTGCTGTTTGAAGGGGGGGGCTGGAAACGGGTGGATTATATCGCTGTCGTTACCGCTCCCCCTTCCCTGCAGCGCGCCCGTGTCCTGGCCCGTCCGGGGATGACGGTGGAAAAGTTCAACCATATCCTGGCCCGGCAGATGCCGGATGTGATGAAACGGCAATTGGCTGATTTCGTTATTCCCACCGGCCTTGGCCGACACTTCACCTTGCAACATCTGCAGCGGATCGTCACTTTGCTGCGCCGTCAGCAGCAGGGCCGCATCTGGCCACCACGCCAGCGGCCCCGCTTCGATACGCCTTCTCTTGCCCGTCGCTGGAAACCGCCCCATGCGTGAGATCATTCTTGATACCGAAACCACCGGCCTGGATGCGCTGAACGGGGACAGGCTGGTGGAAATTGGCTGTGTGGAAACGATCAACCATGTCGCCACGGGCCGGCATTATCATGTCTATATCAACCCGGAACGCGATATGCCGGCAGAGGCGGAGGCGGTTCACGGCCTTTCCGCCACCTTCCTGGCTGATAAGCCGATCTTTGCCGCCGTGGTGGGCGACTTCCTGGATTTCATCGCGGACAGCCCGCTGGTGATCCACAATGCCACCTTCGATATGGGCTTTTTGAATGCGGAGCTGGCGCGGCTGGGTATGCCCAAGCTGACCAATCCGGTCACCGATACGGTCAAGATTGCCCGGCGCCGCTTTCCCGGTGCGGCGGCCAGCCTGGACGCGCTGTGCCGTCGGTTTGAGATCGACAATTCCAACCGCACCCTGCATGGCGCGCTGCTGGACGCCGAATTACTGGCCGAGGTTTATCTGGAACTGATGGGCGGGCGGCAGCCCGATCTGGTCCTGGGGGCCGGCCAGTCGATCCAGGTTGAGGTTCAGCAGACCGTGATCAGCCGCCCTGTCCGCCCTGCCCGACCCCATGCACCGACGGCGGAAGAACTGGCGGCGCATGAGGCTTTCATCAAGGGGATGAAAGCCCCGCTTTGGCTGGCAGAGTGATGTTCCACGTGAAACACGGGTGAGTTTGGGCCTCACACCACCAGAACGGTGGCACCTGTCGTCTGACGGCTTTCCAATGCGCGATGGGCTTCAGCGGCATCGCGCAGGGGGAAGCTCTGGTTCACATTAACCTTCACCTTGCCGCTTCCCACAACATCGAACAGGTCATCGGCCATGGCCAGCAACTCAGCCCTGGTACCGGCATAATGGCCGATGGAGGGGCGGGTGATGAACAGGCCCCCCTTCTTGTTCAGCAGGGAAATATCGAAGGGCGGCACCGGCCCGCTGCTATTGCCGAAGCTGACCATCAGCCCCCGCCGTTTCAGACAATCCAGGCTGCGGTCAAACATATCCTTGCCAACACTGTCATAAACCACGTCCACGCCCCTGCCATCGGTAATGGCGCGGACGCGGGCCACGACATCTTCATCCCGGTACAGGATCGTATGGTCACAGCCATGGGCGCGGGCTAAGGCCGCCTTCTCTTCACTTCCCACGGTGCCGATGACGGTGGCGCCCAGGGCATGCGCCCATTGGCAGACCAGCAGACCCACACCGCCGGCAGCAGCATGGATCAGGATCGTTTCGCCGGCTTTCACGGTATAGGTTTGCCGCAGCAGATATTGCGCGGTCAGTCCCTGCAGCAACAGGCCTGCAGCGGTAAGGTCATCCAGCCAGTCGGGCAGTTTGATCAGCCGATCAGCCGGGATCAGCCGTTTCTCCCCATAGGCGCCGAGCGGTGCGCTGCCATAGCCAACGCGGTCACCGGGGGCGAGATCGGCAACACCGGGGCCCACCGCTTCTACCACGCCCGCCCCTTCCATACCGGGGGTGAAAGGCAGGCTTGGGGGCTGATACAGGCCGGTGCGGAAATAGACATCAATGAAGTTCAGTCCGACCATCGTGTGACGGATCAGAGCCTCGCCGGGGCCGGGCTGGCCGATTTCCACCGGCTCCCAACGGAGCATTTCCGGACCCCCATGGGCATGGACGCGGATGGCATGGGTCATGTTCTGTCTCCCAGAAAAAAGGCCCGCCGGAGGGGCGGGCCTTTCGCGATATGATACCAATGGTCATAATTCATGACCGTTGGTACGGCGGCGACTGCCACCGCGCGGCTTGTGCCGCGTCAGCCAAGCCAGCGGATGCTGGCGCCGGCGATTGAGGGGACAGGAAAGATTGACCAGTGGTCAATCTTTCCTGTCGCGGACGTGATGCGATTGTGGGGCAGGATCAGGCCAGGTTCTTGGCGAAGAACGCGTCTGTCCGGGCATGGGCCCGCTTGGCATCCTCGTCATGATAATGGGCACCGCCGATGCGGGTGAAGGCATGGTCACGGCCTTGATAAGTGTGGATTTCCACCAGCGCGTTGTTGGCGAGTGTGTCCCTGATCTTCTGTTGCGCCTCCGCCGGCACGAAGCCGTCGGACCCGGCAATATGCATCAGCAACGGCTTCACGATGGCCGATGCTTCACCCAGATCCTTCTCAATACCCACGCCATAATAGCTGACGCTGGCATCGGCATCGGTACGGGTGGCCGTCAGATAGGCCAGCTTGCCACCCAGGCAGAAGCCCACCGTACCCACCTTGCCGGTCACACCGGGATATTGGCGGATAAAGGCCAGCGTCGCGGCCAGATCCTCAATGCCCTTCGTCTCGTTGAAGCCCTGGTAGAGTTCGAAAGCCTTCTTCCATTCCGCTTCGCTCTGATCGGTGATCTGTACGCCCGGCTCCTGCCGCCAGAACAGATCGGGGCAAATAGCGAAATAGCCTTTGGCGGCGAAGCCGTCGCACAAAGCACGCATATTGGCATTCACGCCAAAAATTTCCTGGATCACCACGATGGCCGCACCCTTCCCCCCGGCCGGGGTGGCCAGATAGGCACTGAAGCTGCCGCCATCACCGGCCTGGATCGTCACGTCGCTCATATCAGTCCCTCTGTTCGCAAAGGTTTTATCGAGAATGATAAACACCAACACAGGAAAAAGGTTGGCGTTACCATGTTGTTTTAAAAGACGCCTTCCACCTTGCCATCAACCGCGGAGCAAGGCGGCCAGTTCAGCCGGTTCGGTAACCGGGAGAGAACAATTCTGCTGCCTGCAGACATAAGCTGTCGCACGATCATTAACCATATTCTTCCCCGCCGCCGGATGAAGTGGCCCCAATGCCGCACCCGGCAACAGCCGGGTCAGCACCAGATTGGGCAGTGATGGCCGCAACGCCTCTGCCAGCAGGGCCTTTGTATCCTCCCGGTCGGGCGGGCCGATCAGCACAAGCTGGATCGCATTATGCCGTAGATCGATCCCGTTCAAATATGTTGCCAGGGGGAAGAAATTGCGCCGCACCTCGCCGGCAAAGGCGGTGATCAGATCATCGGCCTGCCGGCGGTATTCATCCTCCCCCGTCTGGTACCAAAGCCGGGCCAGCACACCGACCAGGGTGCCATTGCCTGCAGGCACCGCATTATCATGGGCATGACGGGGGCGCATGATCAGGGCGGTGGCATCATCCGCCGTGGTGAAATAGCCCCCATCCGTCCCATCATGGAAATGGCGCTGGCACAGCCCCACCCAACTGACGGCATGGTCCAGATAATCCCCCTCGCCCGTCACCTCGTAAAGGGCCAGGGCGGCGCGGGCCATATTGGCATGGTCTTCCAGCGTGCCATCATGCCGGGCCCGCCCTTCCCGATAGCTGTGATACAGCCTTCCATCGCTGCGCCGCATATGGGTGGTAACGAAGCGGAAGGCGGTGACAGCCGCCCCCAGCCAATCTCCGCGCCCGAACAGCAGGCCGGCGCGGGCCAGGGCGGCGATCATCAGCCCGTTCCAGTCTGCCAGAACCTTATCGTCCCAGCCGGGATGGATGCGCGTGTCCCGTGTCTGCTTCAGAATCTGCCTGCAGCGGTCCAGGCGGGCTTCCGTATCCACATCACCCAACCCGGTCTGGCCGATCCGGTGGGGTATATTATGCCCTTCCCAGTTTCCGTCCTTCTCAATGCCATAGGTCTGGCAGAACAGGTCAGCATCATCAGCGGCCAACAGGCCGCGGATTTCTGCCTCGCTCCAGACATAGAAACGGCCTTCTTCCCCTTCGCTGTCGGCATCCAGGGTGGCGGCGAAACCACCGCCCTCTGCCACCATCTCCCGCAGCACCCACTCTGCCGTCTCCGTGATGCGGGTGGCCAACAGGGGCGTGCGTGTTTCCTGCCAGACCAAGCACATCAGGTCCAGAAGCTGGGCATTGTCGTAGAGCATCTTCTCGAAATGCGGCACCAGCCACATGTCGTCGGTGGAATAGCGGGCAAAGCCACCGCCGATATGATCATAGATGCCGCCCTGCGCCATGGCCGTCAGCGTATGGGTCACAGCCTGGGCCAGCCGGGGCTGGCCATTCTGGCGATAGGCCCGCCAGATCAATTCGAAGATGGAGGGCTGGGGGAATTTTGGCGCGCTGCCGATGCCGCCAAATTTCGGGTCTACCTCATTCACCAACTGGTCGGCTACCTGCAGCAGCGTATCGGGGCCGATACCGCTGCCGGGCCGCCCTTCCGCCAGTCGCAGCATGGCATCGCGCAGGGCGGTGACGTTGCGTTGAACCTTGTCCGGCTCCTTCGCATAAGTATCGGCCACACCCCGCAGCACATCCGGGAAGCCGGGGCGACCCCAGCGTCCTTCCGGTGGGAAATAGGTGCCACCCCAGAAAGGCTGGCCATCGGGGGTCAGGAACATGGTCAGCGGCCAACCGCCCTGTTGCCCCAGCAGGGCCAGGGCCTGCTGATAGATCTGGTCGATCTCCGGCCGTTCCTCCCGGTCCACCTTGATATTGATGAACAGATCGTTCATCAGCCCGGCGATGGCGGGATTCTCAAAACTCTCATGCGCCATCACATGGCACCAATGGCAGGCGGCATAGCCGACCGACAGCAGGATGGGCTTATTCTCCCGTTGGGCTTGGGCCAGGGCATCGGGCCCCCAGGCCAGCCAATGGACAGGATTGTCCTTGTGCTGCTGCAGGTAGGGGCTTGTTTCCTCCCCCAGCCGGTTACCGGGGACCGGGGCATGCTCGGTCACGTTCATCTTTTTCCTCCTGCAGGCGCTGCCACGCCCGCTCTACGCGGTCATGATGACGTGCTTTCGCGTCAGGCGCATGACCAGCATGTAGTTTATCCTTGTATCAAAGTCAGGGTATGGGAAAAATCGCCCCAGCCAGTGAGGGGGAACCGCACCATGAAGGTCACCGTCGATATCGACTGCACACCAGAGGAAGCGCGGGCCTTCCTGGGCCTGCCGGATGTAAAGCCGATGCAGGATGCCCTGATGCGCCAGATGCAGGACCAGTTATCCGCCAATCTGGCTGCCATGGACCCCGAAACCATGTTCAAGACCTGGCTGCCCATGGGTATCCAGGGCTTTGAACAGTTCCAGAAAATGATGTGGTCGCAAATGTCGTCGGCCATGGGCACGACGCCGAAGGATACCAGGAAGTGACAGACGATCCCGCGCTCTATTACCGCGCCCATGTTTTCTGCTGCACGAATGAGCGGGAGCCGGGCCATCCGCGCGGCTGCTGCAAGGAACGCGGTGCCGATGAACTCCGCGATTATATGAAGAAGAAGGCCACCGGGCTGGGCCTGGGCAAACAGGTGCGCGTCAACAATGCCGGTTGCCTGGACCGGTGTGAGTTGGGCCCCTGCCTCGTCATCTACCCGGAAGGTGTCTGGTACAGCTTTACCGACAAGGCGGATATTGACGAAATCCTGCAGACCCATCTGATTGAGGGGAAGCGGGTGGAACGGCTGATGCTGCAGCCGACCGATAAATATCCCGCCGATCTCGCCGCCCGGCAGCCCGGCTAAGCGCAGCCGATGTTCCACGTGGAACACTGACCCATGTTATCCGATACGATATTCGCCCTCGCCTCTGCCGCTGGCCGTGCTGGCGTGCAGGTCATCCGCATTTCCGGCTCCCAGGCAGGGCCGGTGCTGCAGGCCCTGGCGGGTCACCTGCCCCTGCCCCGTCAGGCCCGACTGGCCGTGCTGACAGACCCGTCGACGGGGGAGGTTTTTGACAAGGCCCTGCTGCTCTGGTTCCCCGGCCCCGCCAGCTTCACCGGGGAGGATGTGGCGGAGTTGCATTTACATGGCGGTCGCGCGGTGTTGCAGGCGGCCACCGCTGCGCTTGTCGGGCTGGGCCTGCGCGTGGCGGAGCCAGGAGAATTCAGCCGCCGTGCCTTTGAGAATGGCAAGTTGGATCTGACTGAGGCAGAGGCCATTGCCGATCTGGTGGATGCCGAAACGGCGGCGCAGCGCCGTCAGGCCCTGCGCCAGATGGAAGGGGCTTTGGGCCAGCTTTATGATGGCTGGCGGCATCGGTTGACCCGGGCGCTGGCCCATCTGGAAGCCGATATCGACTTCCCGGAAGAGGATTTGCCCGGCGGCCTGTCCGATGCGGTGCGGCCTGTGGTGCTGAAGCTGGTGGATGAATTGCACCACCATCTGGCGGATCAGGGGCGGGGCGAGCGTCTGCGGGACGGTATTTCCATCGCCATTCTGGGTGCGCCCAATGCCGGCAAGTCCAGCCTGATGAATGCCATTGCCCGGCGTGATGTGGCCATCGTTTCCAACCAGGCCGGCACGACCCGCGACGTGATCGAGGTGCAGTTGGACCTTGGTGGTTATCCGGTATTGCTGGCGGATACGGCTGGCCTGCGGGAAGCCGCGGATCAGGTGGAAAGCGAAGGCATCCGCCGGGCCATGGACCGCGCCGGCAAGGCCGATCTGAAGCTGCTGGTCTTTGACGGCTTGTCTGATCCCGATGCCGCCACCCTGGCCCTGGCGGATGGCGACGCGCTGCTGGTCATGAACAAGGCGGATCAGCCGGGGGCCCGCCCGCCCCTTTCCGGCCCTTCCGTGCTGCAGGTTTCCGCCCGGACCGGCGATGGCATCCCGGACCTGCTGGCAGCGCTGCAGGCGGAAGTGGCCAAACGCTACGCCCCATCCGGCGCCCCGGCGCTGACCCGCGCGCGGCATCGCTCCGCGTTGGAGGATTGCCTGTCCCACCTGCAGCGGGCGCTGCAGGCCCCCCTGCCCGAACTGGCGGCGGAAGATGTCCGCCTCGCTGCCCGCGCCCTGGGGCGCATCACCGGTCGGGTGGATGTGGAGGAATTGCTGGACGTGATCTTTCGGGACTTCTGCATCGGGAAGTAAACAGGCCAGAGTTTGTATCTCTGGCCTGTTCTGTTGCACAAATTATTCACTTACGGTGCCGGTGGGATATCTGGAAATTTCTGTCCCGTCTTGATTTCAGCGATACGTCCAGGATTGACGTCGTAATCAGCCGCTATCCTGTTCAAGTACTCACCGTTTAAGATCCGACGTTTAATGATCGGAACGTCACTTGGAGTGATACGGTAACTTGGGATTCGCTTAACCATCTGGCTCTCCTATAGCAGGATAGGAAACCGCCTTGAAAGCCACATGCCTAGAGAGTACGCTTTAGAGTGCATCTGGTGGTACCTGCATGCAACTTAGCCCGCGGCGATTTCCAATCAATGCGGACTTACTTCTATCGAACGGCTCGGAGCTGCAACTCCGGGCCGTTTTCGTAGATGTATCGGATCGACTCATGACTCGAATCCTTTAGCGAGTCCAGACTCTTTTTCCACAACTTATACAACAAAATGGGCCAAAACTCTTATGTACCCCCTACATGTTGGGTCACAAAGAAATGTGGTCTTGCTTTGTTCCTTACGATTCAAAGGATTGCTTCTGAAACCTCATCATCGGTCATAAGTTGGCATTCCAGTGAGAACTCAAATAGGTTCAGTACTAGACTTGCTGCCCGCTTCCCCATACATTCCGCGCCATGCAGAACTATGATGTGATCGTGGTTGGCGGCGGCCATGCGGGATGCGAGGCGGCGGCCGCGGCGGCGCGTGCGGGGGCTCGCACGGCGCTGGTGACCCATAAGATCGAAACCATTGGCGAGATGTCGTGTAACCCGGCCATCGGTGGTTTGGGCAAGGGCCATCTTGTCCGGGAAATCGATGCGCTGGATGGGGTGATGGGCCGTGTCACCGACCAGGGTGGCATCCAGTTCCGCATCCTGAACCGATCCAAGGGGCCTGCCGTGCGCGGCCCCCGCGCCCAGGCGGATCGCAAACTGTATCGCAACGCGATGCAGGCGGCACTTGCGGCACAGGAGAACCTGACCATCATCGCAGGCGCGGTGGAAGATCTGGTGATCGACGCCGCTGGCCATTGCGCCGGCGTGGTGACGGGTGCGGGGGAAACCATCCGCGCCGGGGCCGTGGTGTTGACCACTGGAACCTTCCTGCGCGGGCTGATCCATATTGGCGAGGAGAAAATTCCCGCCGGTCGTGTGGGTGAAGCGCCAGCCCTCGGCCTGTCCGATATGCTGGAACGGGTGGGCTTCAATCTGGGCCGGCTGAAGACCGGTACGCCGCCCCGCCTAGATGGCAAGACCATTGATTGGGCCGGGTTGGAGGCACAGCCGGGCGACATGCCGCCGCCGCCCTTCTCCACCCTGACACGCGCCATCACCACTCCGCAGATCGATTGCGCCATCACCTATACGACCGAGGCAGTGCATCGCATCATCCGGGAGAATATCCACCGGGCGCCGATGTATTCCGGCCAGATTGAGGGGGTCGGCCCGCGCTATTGCCCCAGCGTGGAGGACAAGATCGTCCGCTTCGCTGACAAGGAACGGCACCAGATTTTCCTGGAGCCGGAGGGGCTGGACGACGATACCGTCTATCCCAACGGCATCTCCACCAGTCTGCCCCGCGATGTGCAGCTGGAGATTTTGAAGCATATTCCGGGCCTGGAACAGGTCCGCATGATCCGCCCCGGCTATGCCATCGAATATGATTATATCGATCCTCGCGAGCTGACCCGCACGCTGGAGACGCGCCGCCTGCCCCGCCTGTTCCTGGCCGGTCAGATCAATGGCACGACCGGGTATGAGGAAGCCGCCGCCCAAGGGCTGATCGCGGGTATCAATGCCGCGCGCGCCGTTTCAGGCTCCGAACCGTTCGTGCTGGACCGGGCGGAAGCCTATATCGGCGTGATGATCGATGACCTGATCACGCGCGGCACAACGGAACCCTACCGCATGTTCACCAGCCGGGCCGAATACCGGTTGCTGCTGCGCGCCGACAATGCCGACCAGCGCTTGACGGATCGGGGCTTGGCGATTGGCGTGATCGGCGCGGAACGGGCCGCCCATTGGGCGGAAAAGAAGCAGGCGCTGGCCGATGCCCGCACCCTGATCACCAGCTTGACCGCCACCCCGAACGAGCTGGAAAAGCACGGGCTGCATGTGAACAAGGATGGGGTGCGGCGCACGGCGCTGGACCTGTTGCGCTATCCGGAGATCGACTTTCCCCGGCTCTGCCAGGTCTGGCCGGCACTGACGGCACTGTCCCCGGATATTGCCGAACAGGTTGAAATTGATGGCAAATATGCGGGATATCTCGACCGGCAGGAGGCTGATATCCGCGCCTTCCGCAAGGATGAGGCATTGGAACTGCCGGCCGATCTGGACCCGGACAGTATTGCTTCCCTCTCGGCTGAAATCCGGCAGAAGCTACGCACGACGAAGCCGGCGACCCTGGGTGCCGCTGCCCGTATCCCCGGCATGACGCCTGCAGCCCTCACGGCCTTGTTGCGCCATGTGAAAAAGCGCGGGGCGGCGGCTTGATGGAGCGCAATGGCCTGCAGGTGATGTGTCGCCTGCAGGCCTGCCCTTTCGGGAGGCTTCCCGCAGTGCCCGTGACACTGCTATAAGCTCCCATCACGAAATTTCAGGTTTGAGCAATGACGCCGGCGCAGTTCCAGGAGCAGTTCCGTGTTTCACGTGAAACACTGGAGAAGCTGCAGGTCTATGAGGCCCAGCTTCGCAAATGGAACCCGGCGATCAACCTTGTTGCCAAAAGCACGCTGAATGATATCTGGGGCCGGCATCTGGCCGACAGTGCCCAGCTTTTTCAGCATGTGCCGGAGGGGACGACGCTGCAGGTCGATCTCGGCTCTGGCGCCGGTTTCCCTGGCTTGGTCATGGCGATCTTGGGCGTGCCGGCGGTGCATCTGGTCGAATCAGATGTGCGCAAGGCAGCCTTTTTGCGGGAAACGGCCCGGTTGACCGGGGCCCCGGTGACTGTGCATGCGGTGCGGATCGAGGTAGCGGATGTGCCGCCGGCTGATCTGGTCACGGCCCGCGCCCTGGCCGATCTGTCGCTTTTGCTGCCTTGGGCGCATGGATTGTTGAAACCGGGTGGATTTTGCCTGTTCCCCAAAGGGAAAACGGCTGCGGATGAATTGACCGCCGTGCGGGATTCCTGGAATATGCGGATTGAGCAGTTTCCCAGCCTGACCGACCCTGCAGGCACCCTGCTCCGCCTGTCAGACATTTCTCCGCGATGATCCCGTCACGCAATCGGCCGTAACAGAGAGGTTGAAGAGAGTGTCCGGCATGCCCGTCCCCGCTCCCCGCGCCCATGTCATCGCGCTCGCCAACCAGAAGGGTGGCGTGGGTAAGACGACGACGACGATCAACCTTGCCACGGCCCTGGCGGCGGTGGGTAAGCGCGTGCTGATCATCGATAATGATCCGCAGGGCAATGCCTCCACCGGCTTGGGTATTCCCCAGGCCGCGCGTGAATTCGGCATTTATGACCTGCTGTTCGCCGATCTGGCGGTGGAAGAGGTGGCGGTTGCCACCTCTGTTCCCGGCCTGTGGGTGGTGACGGCCAATGTCGATCTGTCCGGGGCCGAGGTGGAACTGGTCAATGTCGAGCGGCGGGAATATCGCCTGAAAGACAGCCTGGAGAAATCCAGCGGCGGCTTCGACTATATCCTGATTGATTGTCCCCCGGCATTGGGCCTGCTGACCCTGAACGCGCTGGCGGCGGCGGATGCCGTGCTGGTGCCGCTGCAATGTGAATTCTATGCCCTGGAAGGCCTGTCACACCTGATCCGCACCATCGAGCGGGTCAAGCGGGCCTTCAACCCCACGCTGGAAATCAATGGCGTGGTGCTCACGATGTTCGACCGTCGCAACAATCTCTCCGACATGGTGGCCGCCGATGTGCGCGGCTTCTTCGGGGAGAAGGTCTATGAGACGGTGATCCCCCGCAATGTGCGGGTGTCAGAGGCGCCCAGCCATGGCAAGCCGGTGCTGCTGTACGACCACAAGTCGGCCGGCGCGCAGGCCTATATCCATCTGGCGGGTGAGATGTTGAAGCGTGAGCGGAAGCGGCAGTTGGCTTATGGATGAACCGAGAAAGAACCCGCAGCGGACGGGGCTGGGACGCGGCCTGTCCGCCCTGTTTGGCGAAGCGACGGGGAATGAGGAGGAGCAACAGGTTGACCGGGTCCGCCTGACCCGGCTGTTGCCGATTGATCAGGTCCATCCCGGCAAATACCAGCCGCGCCGCAAGTTCGATGAGAATGATCTGTCGGCGCTGGTGGAAAGCGTGCGGGAGCGCGGTGTGCTCCAGCCCCTGCTGGTCCGCAAGGACCCGGCGGCCGCCCCCGGCCAGACCTCTTACGAGATCATTGCCGGTGAGCGGCGCTGGCGTGCTGCCCAGCTTGCGGGCCTGCATGAAATCCCGGTCCTGGTGCGCACGCTGACCGATCGTGAGGCGCTGGAAATTGCGCTGATCGAGAATATCCAGCGCGCCGACCTGACCCCGCTGGAAGAGGCGGAAGGCTTCAAGCGGTTGATGGATGAATTCCAGCATACGCAGGAAGATCTTGCCCGATCCGTCGGCAAAAGCCGATCCCATGTCGCCAATATGCTGCGGCTGCTGGGTCTGCCCGATGCGGTGAAGGCAATGGTGCAGGATGGCAGCCTGTCCATGGGCCATGCCCGCGCCCTGTTGACGGCGGCCGACCCGCTGGCCCTGGCGCAGGAAGTGGTGAAGCATGGGCTGAATGTCCGCCAGACCGAAGCGCTGGTGAAGCGTATGGCAGACGCCCCGGCCAGTGCCGAGCCGGCAGCACCGAAGGAAAAAGCCCCGGATACGGTGGCGCTGGAAAAAGAAGTGTCGCACGTTCTGGGGCTGAAAGTGACGCTTTCCTCCAATGGGCCGAAGGGCACTTTGCAGATCCATTATAAAAACCTGGACCAGTTGGACAGTGTGCTGAACCGCATCCTGCGCCGATAAAGGGGTCTTCCTTCAGTTAATCAGCATCGCGCAGCGGGAGAGCGTCATGGAGCCGGATAATCAGGTCGGGGCAGAGGTTGCGGCCTATTTCAACCGCTACAGCGCTGCTTTTTCGGCTTATGACACGCCCCTTCTGGTGTCGTTGTTCGACCAGCCCCTGACGGTTTTGACCGCGGCCCATCCCACCATCCATGGCGATGGTGCGGCGGTCACCCGCTATGTTGAGGGGATGTTCGCTGCCTATCATGGGATCGGGTTGGCCTGGCCGGTGCCGGCGGCGGTCTGGGCCTGGCCCTGTGGAGAGGGCTTGGCGCGGGCAGAGGTGCTGTGGCTGCTGCGCAGTGAACAGCGGGAGGAGATTATGCGCTTCTCCACCTCCTATGTGCTGCGTCGGGATGGGGCAGAGGGCTGGAAGGTGGCCGTCGTGATTGCCTATGAGGAACCGGGCAAGGTTCCCGGCACCCAGGAATAGGTGCTTGCAGGCTACTTCTGCAGGTATCCGTGGCGGCGGAACAGGATGACCAGCCCGCCGACCAGTGCCATCAACCCCAACAGCATCCAGTCGCCAAACCGGGCGTAGAGCGGCGGCTTGGCCGTTGCTTCCGGCAGCGCCGCATCAATATGCCCCTCCACCCCCAGGCCCAGCCGGGCCGTGACGCGGCCATAAGCATCGACCACACCGGAAATGCCGGTATTGGCGGCGCGGACGATGGGCACACCCTCCTCCACCGCACGGGCAGCGGTGATGGCGAAATGCTGATAGGGGCCGGTGCTGCGCCCATACCAGGCATCATTGGTCAGGTTCAGCATCCAGCGCGGGCGGCCCATCCCATCATCACCGGGCATCACGGCGGCGGGGAAAATTACCTCGTAACAGATCAGCGGGCTGAAGGCGGGAAGCCCCGCCAGATGCAGCCCGCGCGGACCGGGGCCGGGGGTAAAATCGGCGGCTGATGCCGCCACGGCGTTGATTCCATCCGGCAGCCAGTCCCGCAGCGGCAGATATTCCCCAAACGGCACCAGATGGAACTTGTCGAAACTGGCGGTGATCGTGCCATCGGCGGTGATGGCCATCAGGCTGTTATAATAGCGCTCCCGCCCTTCCCCATCCTGTCCCAGGCGCGGCACACCGGTGATCAGCGCGCCTTGCGGCGGGGCGATGCGGCCCACGCTCTGCGCCAGCACCTGGCTTTCACCCGCCCCGCCCACCTGCATGAAATAGGGGATGGCCGTTTCCGGCCAGATCACATGGGTGACATTCTCCCAGCCCTCGGCGGCTGAAAGAGCAATAGTTTTGCGCAGGTTTGCCAGCTTGGCACCGGCGGCCCATTTCAGGCTCTGGTCGATATTGGGCTGGACCAGCCGCAGCATCACGCCCGGCACAGTCCCCTGCCCGTCTGCTGCCAGCCGCCAGCCGCCCCACCCGGCCAGCAGGACCAGAACGCCCAACCCGGCCAGTGCCGGGCGGATTGTGTGGCCAAGCGGGCGCTTGGCATCGCCCAGCAGCACCGGCAGGGCGGCGACTGCCACTGTTACCAGTGACAGGCCATAGGTGCCGACCAGGGACAGGCTCTGCAGCACCGGCAGCACCGGCATCCAGACATAGCCGATCAGGTTCCAGGGAAAGCCGGTAAAGGCATGACCCCGTATCCATTCCATGGCCACCCAGCACAAGGCGAATAGCAGGGCCGATGACAGGGAACCCAGATCGAACCGCCGCACCAGCAGGTGATGGACCAGACATCCCAAACCGGCAAAAAGCGCCAGCACCGCCGGCAGCCCCAGTACGGCCGGCGGCAGCATGAACCAGAAACGCCCGATATCCACGAACAGGGCGACGGAAATCCAATAGAGCCCCGGCACATGATGGCCAAAGGCAAAGCACCAGCCGATCCAGAAGCTCTGCTTCGGCTTTTCCGCCCCGGCCATCAGCCAGAGCAGGACGGGAAAGGATAGCCAGAGCAGCGGGATCAGATGGAATGGCGGCAGGGCCAACGTCGCCACCGCCCCCGCCAGCATCGCGGCTGCATAGCGACGCCAACCGGTCAACATGCCAAGGCGACCTGCGAAACGGGGCCCGAAGGTCTGGGCATCAAGGGTGGTCATGATATCTCTGTGGCAAAGGGCCGGCGCACGGTTTCCAGCATTGTATACGAGGCGCGTCTGCTTGTTCTCAAACGGTATATGAGGCTCGTCTGCTTGCTCCCAGACGCCAAACCCCCTATAAATCGCCGAGATACTGATTTTGCCCGTTTTGATCATAGAAGCGCTGAATGGTGATTCCAACGATGCAAATCAGCCAATTTTGAGGCAGAGAAACAGTATGTAAATTTCCTCACAGCCAGACTGATGCGGCCTGTCATGGCGGGCCGCGTTAATAACTAACATTTTTATGTGATTGAACGTAATTTTTGATTACGTACTATTTTTAGTGGAGATAATTATGATGGATGTATTTAAAGTTGGTCTTGTTGTCCCGACTCTAAATGCTGGAAGTGACATAAACAATCTATTAGACAGTTTGAAAATTCAGACCAAAAAATTCGATAAAATTTTATTTATTGATTCATCATCATCGGATGATACACAGAATATTATTATGGGGAATAATATTCCTCTTAAAATCATAAATAAGGCAGATTTTGATCATGGTGGAACGCGGCAACTTGGTGCCGATTTTATGTCTGATATGGACATAATCGTCTTCATGACACAGGACGCTTATTTAGCCAGTCCGACTTCGATTGAAGAAATTCTTCGGCCATTCTCAGATAAAGAAGTCGGAATGGCATATGGCAGACAATTACCCCGCCCTGGCGCTGAACCAATTGAAGCCCATGCGAGATTATTCAATTACGCCGACACCGATAATGTCATTTCGTTGGAAAATGCTAGAAAATTTGGGATCAAGGCTACATTTTGTTCGAACTCATTTTCTGCTTACCGTGCAGAAGCTTTAAGATCTGTTGGTGGTTTCCCCTCCCAAACGATATTTGGTGAGGATGTCGTGACCGCAGGCCGCTTTCTCGTTGCAGGCTGGAAAAAAATATATGCTTCGAAGGCAGTCGTCTTCCATTCTCACAGCTACAATGTAATCCAGGACTTTAAGCGTTATTTTGACATTGGCGTATTACATACGCGGGAAGCCTGGATTTTGCAAAAATTCGGGGGTGCATCTGGTGAAGGTGTTAAGTTTGTAAAATCAGAATTGAAGTATCTTTATAAAAACTCCCCGGCGCTGATACCATCAGCTATCCTGAGGACTTTTCTGAAATATGGCGCCTATAAGCTCGGTCGTATGGAACATAAATTACCAAAGTCCTGGAAGGTTCACCTCTCGATGAACCACCGCTTCTGGCGCTGAAATATAGAGTTTGGCACCATATCTGACCAACAAGGGAGATCCGGTAGCGCATTCGGTCTTGGCGTGATTGCTTCATAAGCCAAACGAACACGCGCTACCGGCCCCTGTAGCAGGTTAACTTAACCCTTGATGGTCTTTAAGCCGACGCGCGGTGCAAGCCTTCCCCGTCCGATGCGCCCGGTACGGTCAGGTTATGCACACGCAGCAGCTTGATGCGGCGGTGATCGGCTTCCATGATCTCGAACTGCAGGCCGCTGGGATGGTCGAACCGTTCACCCGGTGAAGGGACGCGGCCGGCCATGGCAAAGACCAGCCCGCCGATCGTATCCACCTCTTCCAGCTCTTCCGGATCGAAATAGCGGCCAAGCTGCTCCTCAAACTCTTCTATCGGCAGGCGGGCATCCAGGGTCAGGGTGCCATCGGGGCGCGGGACCAGGCGCTGTTCGGCGGCCTCGTCATGCTCGTCCTCAATTTCGCCGACAATCTCCTCCACCAGATCCTCGATGGAGATCAGCCCGTCAATGCCGCCAAATTCATCCACCACCAGCGCCAGATGCTGGCGGGTCTGGCGCATTTTCAGCAGCAGGTCCAGCACCGGCATATAGGGGGCGACGATCATCATATCGCGGGTGATGGCGGCCATATCAAAGGGCTTGCCGGCGGCCACGCAGGTCAGCACGTCCTTGATATGGACCATGCCGATCACATCATCCAATTCCTCCCGATAGACCGGCATGCGGCTATGCGCCTCATCCGAGAATCGGCGGATCAGATCGGGAAGGGAAATGGTGTCCGGCACCGCCACGATATCGGCGCGCGGCACCATGGCGTCGATGACCTTGCGGCTGCGCAATTTCAGGATATTGGCCAGAAGGGCGCGTTCGCCTTCCGCCATTGAGGGTTTCTGGCCCTCATTCTCCTCGATCAATTCCTCGATCGTATCGCGGAGCGTATCGCCCCCGCGTACACCCAGGATCGACCGCAGCCAGCCGCGCAAATGCTGGCTGAAGGAGGTCTGTTCTTCGGCCCCGTCTTCGCGGGGCGAGCGACTGTCGCTAAGGTCGGCCATCTTCTTATCAAACGGGTTTCAGGGAACCGGGATCATCCCCGGCATCATCCGGGGCGCGATATCCCTGGGCAGGGTCGCGTCCGGCATAGGGATCGGCAATGCCAAGCCCGGACAGGATCTGGGTTTCCAGCCTTTCCATCACTTCGGCCTCGGCATCCTCGATATGGTCGTAACCCAGAAGGTGCAGCACCCCATGGGTAACCAGATGGGTCAGATGATCGGCGAAGGGCTTGGATTGTTCATCCGCCTCCCGCGCCACGGTTTCAAACGCCAGGATCACATCACCCAACAATACAGGAACCGCCGGCCCTGACGAGGGGAAATCATCGCCCTCCCCATCCGGGGCATCATCCTCTTCCGCGCTGTCGGGATCGTCTTCCTCGTCTTCTTCGTCCTGCCAATCATCGGGCGGGGCGAACTCATCCTCCTCCGTCCCCGTCTCCCCATCGGCATAAAGCGCGAAGGAGAGGACATTGGTCGGCTTGTCCTTGCCGCGATAGGTGCGGTTCAACTCATGGACCGTGGGATCATCGGCCAGCACCAGCGACAGTTCCGCTGGTCCCTGGGGCAGATAATCCGGGTCTTCGGCATGGGCGGCATCCAGGGCCGCACGGGCGGCGCGCTGGCACAGGGCCTCAATATCGCCAACCGCTTCTTCCCAGCGGTCATCCTCGATGCTGATCAGGATTTCGACCGGGTTGGCCTCAGCGCTCATCGCCGTTCTTCCGCATTGGCTGCCGTCTGGGCGCGCTGGGCGGCATCATAGGCGCGGACGATGCGCCCGACCAGCGGATGGCGCACAACATCCTGATCGCTGAATTCCACAAAGCCGACCCCTTCCACCCCGCGCAGGATGGAAAGTGCCTCCTTCAGCCCGGATTTGGTGCCCGATGGCAGGTCGATCTGGGTGACGTCGCCCGTCACCACCATGCGGCTGCCATCGCCCATGCGGGTCAGGAACATCTTCATCTGCATCGGCGTGGTGTTCTGCGCCTCGTCCAGGATGACGAAGGCATGGGCCAGCGTCCGGCCGCGCATGAAGGCAAGCGGCGCCACCTCGATCACGCCTGTTTCCATGCGCTTGGCCACCTGATCGGCCGGCATCATGTCGTGCAGCGCGTCGTAAAGCGGGCGTAAATAGGGGTCCACCTTGTCCTTCATGTCGCCGGGCAGGAAGCCCAGCCGTTCCCCCGCCTCCACGGCGGGGCGGGACAGGATGATACGGTCAACCTTGCCCTGCAGAAGCAGGCTGACCGCCTGGGCCACGGCCAGATAGGTCTTGCCTGTGCCGGCGGGACCCAGGCCGAACACCAGTTCATTCTCGTTCAGCGCTTCCAGATAGCGGGCCTGGGTGGCGCTGCGGGGCGCGATGACCTTGCGCTTGGTGCGGATTGCGCCATTGGGATCGGCAAACTGGGCCAGTCCCTGGCCGGCGGAAGGCAGATCGGCGCTGATCGCCATGCGCACGGCGGCATCCACTTCCGCCGGGCCGACAGACAGGCCGGCGCGCAGCCGTTCCCAGAGCGCACTGAACACGGCCTGCGCCGCATCCCTGCCCTGGCTGTTGCCGGCGATGGTCAGGATATTGCCGCGGGTCACCAGCTTGACGGCAAGCTGCTTTTCCACCCGCGCCAGATATTGTTCATGCTCACCAAACAGCAGCGGCAGCAGACGGTTATCGGCGAAGCTCAGCTCCACCCGACCATCCTCGTGACCGGTCTTGACCGGGGCGTTCATATCCCCGCTCACGCCACCGCCTCCGCCGGGGTCACCGGCAGGACAGGGGGCAGGCCGACCGCATCGCCGGACAGGCTGTTGGCATGCGCGCCATTAATGTGGACATCAACGATGCGGCCCATCAGGTGCGACGGAACCACGGCATGGACTGATTGCATGAAGGGGCTGCGGCCCAGCAACTGGCCTTCCAGCTTGCCCACCCGGTCAAACAGCACGCCGATGGTGTGGCCAATCAGGCCCTGGTTGAAGGCAACCTGTTGCGCGTTCAGCAATTGCTGGACGGCCTGCAGCCGCTCATCCTTCACGCTTTCCTCCACCTGCCGGTCGCCCATGGACGCGGCGGGGGTGCCGGGGCGGGCGGAATATTTGAAGCTGTAGGCCTGGGCATAGCCGACATCGCTGATCAGACGCAGCGTATCGGCAAAATCCTGATCCGTCTCACCGGGGAAGCCGGTGATGAAATCCGACGACAGGGCCAGATCAGGCTGGCGGGCGCGCAGCCGGTCGATCAGGCGGCGGTAATCATCGGATGTGTGCTTGCGGTTCATTGCCGCCAGGATGCGGTCGCTGCCCGACTGTACCGGCAGATGCAGGAAGGGCATCAGTTGCGGCACGCTGCCATGGGCGTCGATCAGATCATCATCCATGTCGCGCGGGTGGCTGGTGGTGTAGCGGATGCGCTGCAACCCATCAATTTCCGCCAGCGCCCGGATCAACCGTCCCAGGCCCCACGCTTTGCCGTCCGGCCCTTCGCCATGGAAGGCGTTGACGTTCTGGCCCAGCAGGGTGATTTCCACCGTGCCGCCAGCCACCATGCGCCGTGCCTCCGCCAGCACCTGGGCGACCGGGCGGCTATATTCCGACCCGCGTGTATAGGGCACGACGCAGAAGGTACAGAACTTGTCACAGCCTTCCTGGACAGACAGGAAGGCGGCGGGCCCGTGATGGCGGGTCCCTTCCTCCGGCAGCAGGTCGAATTTGCTCTCGGTCGGGAAATCGGTATTCAGCACACCGCCGGCGCCGCGCACGGCGCGCGTCACCATTTCCGGCAACTGGTGATAGGTCTGGGGGCCGAACACCATGTCCACATGCGGGGCGCGCATCATGATTTCCGCCCCCTCGGCCTGGGCGACACAGCCGGCCACGGCCAGCACCATGCGCCCGCCTTCGGCGGCCTTGTCATTCTGCATCACGCGCAGGCGGCCCAGCTCGGAATAAACCTTTTCCGATGCCTTTTCCCGGATATGGCAGGTGTTGAGGATGACCATATCCGCGCCTTCCGGCGTGTTGGTCGGCTCATACCCCAAGGGCGCCAGGACATCGACCATGCGGTCGCTGTCATAGACATTCATCTGGCAGCCATAGGTCTTGATGAACAGCTTCTTCTTCAACAACGCCCCCCGCCCCTGCGGGCGGACCTTCCGGCAAAAGGAAAAGGATAATGGTGGATACAATACCCACCCCCTAAACCGCCCAAAATAGGCAAGCCTGGGGCTTAGTCAATATCGCCGCCCTTGTGCGGAAGGGGTGGGTGGGATGCGCCATGGCATCCGTGGCCGCTCACCGCCCTTCCGCGACACCGCAGGCGGCGTTGATCGCCTGATAGGCGGCGGTGGCACCGGACAGGCTGAACGTGTCAGTGGTGTTGGTGCCGCGCATGCTGGTGCCGCGCACAATCATGATCGTGCCCTGGCGCATGGCCTGGGCGATGGCGCGGTCAGTTTCAGCGTCGCGGGCCCAGGCTTCCTCGGCACTGGCGAATAGTTTGTAGCTTTTCTTGCCGATCTGGACCGTCACGTCGCTGCGCTCCTCAATCGGGTAGCCAGCGATGAAATTGACGACATCCAGGGCTTTTTCCGCCGGGCGGTGGGTGACCAGGATGAACACATCGCCCCGGCGGGCGAAATCGCCCTCCTGCTTTTTCGGGCGGCTGACCATCCAGCAGGCGGGGCCGGACGGTTCCTCCAGCACGAAGGCGTTCCAGTCGCGGAAGCTGCCCAGCAGCCTCGGCTCGGCGGCATGGGCCGGCCGGCTGCTGGGAAGCAGCACCGACACGGCCAGGAGAAAGGCGGTTATCTTTGTGCGCATAGGCATGTTGTAACGGAACCGCCGGCGCAAACGAAGGCGGAAAATCCCGCTACACCAAAGGAGTTTAACCCTTTCTTTCAGATTGCCCGTCTTTCAGCTTGCGTGACCGGCCAGCGAGGCGGCCAGCACATCGCGCACATCGTCCAGCCGCACATCGGCGCAGCGGAAGGACTGACCGATGCCGCGCGCCAGGATGAAGGTGACGCGCCCATCCTTCACCTTCTTGTCCTTGGCCATATGGGCGGCCAGTGTCTCTGCGGTCCAGGTGCCGCCGCCCAGATGGCGGGCATCCACAGGCAGGCCGACGGCGGCCAGATGGGCACGGGCGCGGGCGGCATCGGCCGCCGGGCACAGGCCCATGCGCACGGACAGGTCGAACGCCATCACCATGCCGATGGATACCGCTTCGCCATGCAGCAATTCCCCGCCATAGCCGGCTTCGGCCTCCAGCGCATGGCCGAACGTGTGGCCCAGATTCAGCAGTTCCCGCAGGCCGCCTTCCTTTTCATCCTGGGCGACGATGCCGGCCTTGGCCAGACAGGAGACGCGGATCGCTTCTGCGCGCAGGGCGGGATCACCATCCACCACGCCCTGGCCATTGGCCTCCAGCCAGGTGAAAAAGCCGGGATTGTCGATCAGCCCGTATTTCACCACCTCGGCATAGCCGGCCAGCACTTCGCGCCGGGGCAGCGTGTCCAGGCTGACCGTGTCGGCCAGCACCAGCCGGGGCTGGTGGAAGGCGCCGATCAGGTTTTTGCCATGGCGGCTGTTGATGCCGGTCTTGCCGCCGACGGAACTGTCCACCTGGGACAAAAGCGTCGTCGGCACCTGGATGAAATCCAGCCCCCGCAGGGCGATGGCGGCGGCAAAGCCACCCAGATCGCCCACCACACCGCCGCCAAGCGCCACCAGCACCGTCTTGCGCTCAATCCCGCGCGCCAGCAGCGCGTCCATCACTTCGCCCAGCCGCTCCATATCCTTGGAGGCTTCGCCCGCCGGCACGATGATCGGCTCCAGCACCTTGGCGCCACTGGCGGCAAGGGATGCCATCAGCGGGGCCAGATGCCGGTCGGCAACATTGCTGTCGGTCAGCACCACCAGCGGCCTGCCCGGCACGACGGCCTGGATCAGCGGCCCGGCGCCAGCGATCAGCCCGGCGCCGATATGGATGTCATAGGCGCGGTCGCCCAGGGCGACGGGAACGATGCTGCGGGCGGCGGGGCTGGTGCTGGCGGCAACGGACATGTCGGGTTCCGGTCGGTCGGGTGGCTTCAGGAAAGGCGGATCAGGGGTGGGCGGCGGGGACGGCCAGATGCTGGCGCAGCGTCTCCAATACCCGTTCCGTGGTCACTTCCGGCGGGCTGTCATCGCTGTCCACCACCAGATCGGCCTCGGCATAGACCGGGTAGCGGGCATCCATCAGGCGCTGCAGCACCTCACGCGGGTCACCCTGGCGCAGCAGGGGGCGATGGTCACGCCGCGCCGTGCGGTGGACCAGCAGGTCCAGATCGGCACGCAGCCAGAGGGACAGGCCACGCTCCCGGATCAGGCCGCGCGTCTCCGCATCCATGAAGGCGCCGCCGCCGGTGGACAGGACATGGACCGGCTGTTCCAGCAGGCGGGCGATCACGCGCCGCTCACCATCGCGGAAACCCGCCTCGCCAAACCGGTCGAAAATTTCCTGGATGGTGCAGCCGGCGGCGCGCTCAATCTCGTTATCGGCATCCACGAAGGGCAGGCCCAGCCGGGCGGCAAGCCTTTTGCCGATGGATGTCTTGCCAGCCCCCATCAGCCCGATCAACACCAGGGTTTTGGTCAAGGGCAGGCCGGCGCATCTGGCGGACATGGGGCAAAAATCCAGGCGTTAAGGCATAGGGCAAATCGGACCGGCTGGCAGCGTTGCCAGTCCCCTGTCCGGGCGGTATGGTGGCTGCAAGCCTTTGGCACCGGCGGTCTGCATAGCATGGCAGGCCCGCGCCCTGCACCCCCGATGCGTGGGGGGCTGTCCCCCGCTGACGGGGGATGAACGGGGTCGCCTTCGCCGCCGGGGTCGCCCTGCCTGCCCGCCTTCGCGCCGGGGCAGGTGCGGGTATTGTTTCGGGCGCGCCTGGAAACCGGTTGTTCATGAGCAAGCTGTTCAAGTTCCTGCTGTTGCTGATCCTTGTTGTTGGCGTGGGCGGCTTCGCCTTCCTGGCGACCTGGGATATGCCGGCACCCTCGCAGCCGGTGGAACGGGTGATCCCGAATGACCGTTTCGGCTGATCCCTGCCGGCGCGGCGCGCGCGGCGCGTTGCGGCTGGCCGGGCTGGGGCTGGTGGGGCTGCTGTCGGCCCCCGTCCTGGCACAATCGGGCGCGCCGGTGCCCCTGTTCCCGCAGACCCCGCCGGCAACGATGGAGCCGGCACCCCAGGACGCCCCGGCTGCCGATCCCGCCAATCCCGGTGCCGACCTTGCCCCGGATGCAACGGACGTGGCGCCCGGTGCCGTCACCGCCCCCCCTGCCCGCAGCCCGTCCGGCGTGATGGTGGAGGAGTTGCGCGCGCCCGATCCGGAAATGGCCGGCACGCTGGATGCGGAGAATGGTGGCCTGCCGGCCGATCTCTGGGCTGGCTTGCCCCGGCCGGAACTGGAAGCGCTGCTGGCCGGAATTCCCGCCGGTCTCACCTCCCCCGCCATGCGGGATATCGCGCACCGGCTGTTGCTGACGGTGGCGGACCCGCCGCCGGGTGATGGGGCGGCGCGCAGCCTGGTGGCGTTGCGGCTGGAAGCGCTGGCCCGGATCGGCGATCTGGCCGGCGCTGATGCGCTGCTGGACCGCACGTCGCGCCCGCTGGAGGATGAGGCGGCGGCCCAGGCCTGGGTGGAACTGCAATATCTGGCCGGCACGCCGGAAACGGCCTGCCACCGCATGCCCGACCTGCTGGGCCGCTTCAACCATCCCGTCTGGCAGAAATGGCAGATGGTCTGCCAGATCGGCGCCGGCAATCCCGATCTGGCCCTGCTGGGCATCGACCTGCTGCGGGAGCAGGGGGAGAAGGATGATATCTTCTTCCGGCTGGCGGAAGCTGCCTCCAGCGGCCAGACGGCCCCGGTCAAGGGTGTGGCCGCCCCCACCCCCATCCAGCTTGCCATGATCCTGGCATCCGGCCGGGTGCCACAGGCGGATGTAAAGGTGGAAGGCCCCGGCCCCCTGGCCGCGCTGAGCCGGGTGGAGGCACTGCCCCTGCCGCTACGACTGGCAGCAGGTGAACGGGCGGCGGCGCTGGGCGGGCTGAACCCCACCGGCCTGGACCGGCTGTATGAGGCGGTGACGGCGCCAGACCCCAAGGGCCTGACCCTGGCCGCCGCGCGCAAGGCAAGCCCGCTGCTGCGGGCCCAGTTCCTGCGCGCCTTGAAGGCGGAACCGTCGCCCGCGGGCCGGGCGGGCCTGTTCAAAGGCGCGATGCTGGCCACCAGCACCGGCCAGCAGGGGGGGGCCTATGGCAAGCTGCTGCTGGACCAGATTGCTGATTTCCGCCTGACGGTGGGGTTTGCGTCGGTCGCCCCGCTGGTTGCCCGCCTGCATATTCTGCAGGGGCAGGAAGATTCCGCCCGCGCCTGGCTGGGGCTGGCGCAGGAGGATTTCAACGCTGCCAAGGATGAAGGGGCCTTTGCCCGGCTCTGGCCCGTGGCGGCGGCTGCCGGTCTGGTGAAGGAGGCCTCGTTCGATCAGGGCCGCTGGGTGCGGGAACTGGGCGGCGACAATGCCCGCGATCTGGCGGATCAGGTCCTGATCATCCTGTCGGCCGTTGATGGTGTGGTGGAGCCATTGCCCCCCCATGCCGATGGCAGCCCGGCAACCAAGCCCAAGGGCGCGGTGCTGCTGGACGCCCTGGCCCTGCTGGGGCCGGAAGGGCCGGCGGGGGCCACGGCCATGGACATCGCCGCCATCGTCACCGATCTGCGCCGCGCCGGGCTGGACCCGGCGGCACGCCGGCTGGCCGTGGAAATGGTGGCCCATCTGCTGCGGCCGGTCTGATGGCGGGGCCGGCTTCCCCTTCCTCCAGCAGCCCCGCCAAGGCCCGGCCGGGCCGGCCCCGCAAGGCGCCGGCCCCGCTGCCGCCGGAGGTCGATGGTTTCCTGGATATGATCGTGGCGGAGCGGGCGGCCTCGGCCAATACCCGCGACGCCTATCGCCGTGACCTGGAGGATGTGGCCAGTTTCCTGAAGCAGCAGGGCCGCCCCACCCTGGACAATGCGGCCAGCGACGATCTGCGGGCCTATCTGGACCATCTAGCCGCCGACCGGATCAAGGAGAAATCCGCCGTGCGCACCGTGGCGCGGCGGCTGTCGGCCCTGCGGCAATATTATAAGTTCCTGGTGTCGGAGGGAAAGCGGGCGGAAGATCCGGCCTCGGTGCTGGACACGCCCCGCCAGGGCCGCGCCCTGCCCAAGATATTGACGGAAGAAGACGTGCATTCCCTGCTTGCGGCTGCCGCCAACCGGGGCGGGCCGGATGGGCGGCGCCTGACTGCGCTGCTGGAAATCCTCTATGCCACGGGCCTGCGCGTGTCGGAACTGGTGGGCCTGCCCATGGCGGCGCTGGCCCGCGATGCCCGCGCCCTGATCGTGCGCGGCAAAGGCGGCAAGGAACGGCTGGTGCCCCTGTCCGGCCCGGCGCGGGACGCGCTGGCGGCTTATCTGCCCGACCGCCCCTGGTTCATGACCCCAGGGCGGGAGGCCAAGCAGCAGGCCTTCCTGTTTCCGTCCCGTGCCACTGCCGGGGTTTTGACGCGCCAGCGCATGGGGCAGCTTTTGAAGCAACTGGCACTGGATGCCCGGCTGGACCCGGCCAAGGTCAGCCCCCATGTGCTGCGCCATTGCTTCGCCACCCATCTGCTGGACCATGGCGCCGATCTGCGGTCGGTGCAGAAGATGCTGGGCCATGCCGATATCGGCACCACCCAGATCTATACCCATGTGGTCGGGGAGCGGCTGCGCCGGACGGTGGAAAACCACCATCCCCTGGCCGGTGGCGCTGGGCGCAGGCGGAAGTAACGCACGGCGCTGAGGGAATAATACAAATCCGCCGAAAGGTTGACCTTTCGGCGGATTGGGGCCGGCGACCGCCGGCCCGCCGCTTGGTAGCGGCGTAAGCCAAGCTGCCGGAGGTAGCGCCCGGCGTATGAGGGAGCGCAAAACCTCCCTTGATCGGTCAGGATCAAGGGAGGTTGGTCTCAGTAATCAACCCAGCGTGCGCACGTCGGTCAGCTTACCAGTCAGTGCTGCTGCGGCAGCCATGGCCGGGCTGACCAGATGGGTGCGGCCGCCGGGGCCCTGGCGGCTTTCAAAATTGCGGTTGGACGTGCTTGCGCAGCGTTCACCGGGCTTCAGCTTGTCGTCATTCATCGCCAGGCACATGGAACAGCCGGGTTCACGCCAGTCAAAGCCGGCTTCGATGAAGACCTTGTCCAGCCCTTCCTTTTCCGCCTGTTCCTTCACCAGACCGGAGCCGGGGACGACCATGGCATAGACGCCATCGGCCACCTTGCGACCCTTCGCCAGACCGGCGCTCGCCACTTCGGCGGCGGCGCGCAAATCTTCGATGCGGCTGTTGGTGCAGGAACCGATGAACACCTTCTGCACCGGCACTTCGGTCAGCGGCGTGCCCGGCGTCAGGCCCATATAGGCCAGCGCGCGTTCCACGGCCTTCTGCTTGTGCGGGTCCTTGAAGTCCGCCGGGTTCGGCACCGAGGCGGTGATGGCCGACACGTCTTCGGGGCTGGTGCCCCAGGTCACCTGCGGCACGATGTCGGCGGCGTTCAGTTCCACCACCTTGTCGTACACGGCACCCTCGTCGCTGGGCAGTGTTTGCCAGTACGCCACGGCGCGGTCGAAATCGGCACCCTGCGGCGCGCGGGGGCGGCCGCGCAGATACTCAAACGTCTTTTCATCCGGGGCGATCAGGCCGGCGCGGGCACCGGCTTCAATGGCCATGTTGCAGACGGTCATGCGCCCTTCCATCGACAGGTCGCGGAAGGCCTGACCAGCATATTCAATCACATAGCCGGTACCGCCGGCGGTACCCAGCTTGCCGATGATGGCCAGCGTCAGATCCTTGGCGGTGACGCCCAGCGGCAGGGCACCATCCACCTTCACCAGCATGTTCTTGGACTTCTTGATCAGCAGCGTCTGGGTGGCCAGCACATGCTCCACATCCGACGTGCCGATGCCAAAGGCCAGCGCGCCGAAGGCACCATGGGTGGCGGTGTGACTGTCGCCGCACACGATGGTCATGCCCGGCTGGGTCACGCCCTGTTCGGGGCCGACCACATGCACAATGCCCTGGCGGATATCGGCCATATCGAAATATTCGATGCCGAATTCCTTGGCATTGATGCCCAGTTGCGCCACCTGGATGCGGCCCTGTTCATTCTTGATCCCCTGCAGGCGATCCTTGCTGGTCGGCACATTATGGTCGGCCACGGCCAGGGTCTTGCCCGGCTGGCGCACCTTGCGACCGGCCACGCGCAGCCCTTCAAAAGCCTGCGGGCTGGTCACCTCGTGTACCAGATGCAGGTCGATATAAAGCACGCTGGTGCCGTCTTCCTGGCGGTGGACGGTGTGGCTTTCGAAAATCTTGTCGTAGAGCGTGCGTGCCATATCAATCACCTGGGGGTCGAACCGGGGGTAAAGATCGAACCGGAAAGGTACGGCGTACCTTCCTGTCACTTTGTTACATGGTTGCGGAGCATAGCGACAGGAGGCGAACCCGACAAGCATGGCCGGGGCATCTGGCCGGGGGCTGGCTGCAAGGCAGATTCATAGGCCGCGCATGAGGGGTAGTGGTAGTACCTGTTTAACCGTCCCGCCATCCCGCTTACCCCCGCGCCATCTTGCCTTCCGGGCTGGGCGGGTCCAGGTCGTCATAGAGCGTCTGCGCCTCCGGGGCGGGGCCGCGCCGGGCGGCCAGGGCTTTCACCTTGATCACCCGGACGTAAGGCCCCAGCGGGAAAGTCAGCACATCGCCCACCTTCACCATATGGCTGGCCTTGGCCACGGGCGCGCCGGCCAGCCGCACCGCGCCCGATGCTGCCAGCTTGGCCGCCTGGCTGCGGGTTTTCAGAAAGCGCGCGTACCAGAGCCATTTATCCAGCCGCAGCCGGCCACGGGCGATATCGGCGGCATCGCCGGGATCATGGGCGGTGATGTCCTCCCCGCTCATGATCCCGGTCCGGTCAGGGCGCGGACCAGATAGGGCAGGCTGTCATCCATCCGGTAATCGACGGAGGAATGATCGTCGGGGAATTCTTCGTACCGGTGGGCGATGCCTAATTGCTCCAGCCGCCGGTGCAGCCTTCGCGCGCCATAAACGAGGTTATACTGGTCGCGGTCGCCGCAATCGATATAGAGCGCTTTCAGGCTGCGCAGCGCATCAGCCTGTTTTTCCAGCATATTCACCGGGTCCCAGGCCAGCCAGTTGGCCCAGCGGTCGGGGATGATCTCGCATGTATCGTCTGTCACCGGCAGGCGGATGCCCAGATATTGGCTGGGATCGGGGTCATAGGTTGCCGCCATGCACAGGATCATCAGCACATGGGTATCCTTGCCATCGGTCTTGCGGGCGGTCTCAAACGCATTCATGAACCGCTCGACGCTGCCGCCATGGCGGGCCAGTGACCGCAGCACGCCCGGCATGTCGGGCAGATAGCACAGTTCAAACCCGACATCGCCGGAATGGCTGGCGGCGGCGGACCAGATATCGGGGCGCAACAGGGCATGGGCCAGCGCGCCATAGCCGCCGCTGCTTTTGCCGAAAATGCCCCGCCGCCCCGGCCCGCCGCAGTGGAAATGCCCCTCCACGAAGGGCACCGCTTCATCGCAGAGGAAATCCATCCAGGGGCCGAGCGCGGCGGAATTGATATATTGGTTGCCGCCCAGGCGGGTGAAACAATCGGGGAAGGCGACCACGACCGGCGGCAGCGCGCCACTATCAATCAGCCGGTCCAGCCGTTCGGGTACATTCTCCCCGAAATTCTTCCAGTTGGTATGGGCGGGGCCGCCCGCCGTGTAGCCGACAATATCGAACAGCAGCGGCAGGTCCGCGCCATCATGGCCGGCGGGCACATAGACATGGATCTCCCGCTCTGTCGGGTCGCCCTGACGGTTGCCACGCAGAAGCTGGCTGTCGAGGACCAGACGGTGGACGGTGCCGCGGGCGGCGGCGGGGGATTTACGCATCTTTGGCCTTTCCTGGCGTGCAAGGGCGGGTGCCGATTCTTGCCAGGGCAGCGGTCTGGTTACAAGCCTTCAACCGGGGGCGGTGGATTGGTGGCAGGCGCGCCCAGCATCTGGCCGATCCGGTCACGATGCTGATGCAATGACCAGCTGACGGAGGGAAAGGCCAGATCGTCCCAGGGAATATCCTCCCACGCGAACATCGCGACTTCCAGGCTTTCCGGTCCGGCGGCTATGAAGGGGGTGGCCAGACGGGCGCGATAGATCAGCTGCACCTGGGAAATGCGCGGGATGTTGTAAATGGCCAGCAGGCCCTCGATGGCAATCTCGGCGCAGGCTTCCTCCCGCGCCTCTCGGGCGGCACCCTGTTCCGTCGTCTCGCTTAATTCCATATAGCCGGCCGGCAGGGTCCAGTAGCCTTTGCGTGGCTCTATCGCCCGGCGGCACAGCAGAATACGGCCCGCATCGTCCGTGACGATGGAGCCGACGACGATCTTGGGATTTTCATAAGCGATATAGTGGCATTCCGGGCAGACCAGCCGCTCCCGATCCTCGCCGGGGGGAATGGTCCGCAGCCTTGGGCCGGCTGTGGCGGGAGAGGGGATATCGTCGCTCATACGCGATACCATGCCCCTGATGGGCTGCCCCCGCAATATGGGATGCGTAAACCTTGGTCAGCGGAATGGACGGCGGGGCCAGGGTGGTCGCAAAGGGCCCCGCCGTCCCGCCGGATCAGTTCTTGGCGTCCTGAGCGGTTTCCTCAATCGCCTTGCCGCCGGACTTGATGTCCTTGCCGGCACCTTCAACCGTGTTGCAGGCGGTCAGGGAGGAAAGGGCCAGCAGCAGGGCGCCGGCGGTCAGCACAGCCTTGGTGGAACGGTGAGCCATGATCGTTTCCTATCATTCGTTCGGGCCCAGCCGCATGTGGCTGGGGACGCATCAGAAACGATGAAGGCGATCTTCTGGTTCCAACCCCTCTCTCGTGGTAACCCCTTCGCGCAGATGCGGCCAACGCGCGCGATAGCTCTCCACCTTCAGCCGGTACTGGACCGGATCGGGTGCGCGCGGGTTGGGGTGCAGGATGCCGGCGGCCAGATCATCCAGCCCGTAAGGGCGTAAAGTGCCCCCGCTGCTGACAGGCCGACACAGGTACAGGCCACCAGAAATCCGTCGATCCCAGCTTGCGCGCTGGGGATGGGAGCGATGGTGCGGCCAAAGCGCTGTGGATACCAGAGATGGACGCGTGCCTGATTGCGCAGTTCCACCATCACGCCCAGATCGGCGAACAGCGCATCGGCCCGGCGGATGGCGATATCCTCCGCCTCCCAACTGGTGTCGGGATCGTAATAGAAAATATCGTAATCCTTCACGCCCCATCCTGCGGCCTGTCCTGCCCGGGCATTCCAGACCGCCTGATAGAGGCACCCGGCCACCAGCCAGCAATCCCCCAGCCCCAGGGAAGGCAGCCTTTCCATCAAGGCCGCGTTCACAGGGTTGGTGAGGGCGAGGTGGCGGAACTGATCGGGTGTCACCGCTCCCTCAGCTTGGGATCGTCTCGTCGATAAGGGTGAAGGTGGCACCGGGTTCTCCGGTTACCTCCACGGCACATTGGCCGAAGCTGGCGGGGATGGTCCAGGTGGTGCCGATGGTAGCGGCGGTGATAAGCGTCTGATGGGTACAGCGTATAGCGATCTGATCCAGGTGTCCGACCGGGTTCGCCAGGGAGATTGTGCGATTAGTCGGGACATATTCCCAGCCGGGCTTCGCCGGATCACAGATCATCAAGGTGCATTCCGCAGGCACCCTGCCCTGGATTTCCAGCGGTTGACCAGAGGCACCAAATTGGCGTTGTTGATCCAGGGTCGCAAGGAGTGCCGTGGTCTCTGGATCAGGCTTGGCGTCGGCCAGTTTTCTGCCTGTTGCCCCTGCACTGGCCAACAGTCCCAGCTTCAGTTCAAGGCTCAGCCGCATGCGCAACACGCGGATCCTCTCCTCATCCACCGCGGCGAAGGGAACGCTGTGGAGATATCGTAGGGCAATGTCGTCCCGACCCCGTTTGGTCATGAGGAGCGCGCGCCTAATTATGATATTGTACATTTCACTGAAAGAATTTGCTGCCTGCTCAGCCTCATCCAATGTTGCCGCAGCCTCATCCAGCTTTCCCTGTATCAAGAGCTGCTCGCTGGCGGCCAGCTTCTCTTTCACACCAACGCCGGGTTTGGCGGGAGCCTCGATATAGCTGAAGCGTGTATAGATATTGCGGACAGCGATGGGCTTACCATTCTCCTTCTTGGGTTGGCTGAAGCGGCATTTGGACAAGGCGCGCATGATATCGGCGTGGAAACTTTCTCTGCCGACTTGGCCGACGGTTTCAACATCCGCTAAACGGCCATTCGGCAGGACGGTAAAGCGTATATCTATCCAACTGAACCTGGCGCCCTCTGGTGTTTTTGTAAACCGGATGTCCCCACAGTCGATTTTACCAAGAGGTATTTGATCGTAACTGAAAATAGGGGTGGTTTGTGCATTGGCTGTTTCATATGAAAACGGCAAAATAAGTGTTGTTATCAAAAACGAAAGCGGTAAAATTTTCATTTTAGATTATCCTTATATATATTCATCAATTAGTTCAAATTTTGTTCCTGGTTCACCTTTTACATCAATTGAACAGCTTCCCCAGCTTTCTGGAATTGTCCATGTTATATCTGGGTCAGCCTTAAATTTTGCTGTTTTGTTTTCACAGCGGAAAAATATATTGGTCAACTTCCCTTGGATATTCGCAAGAGAGACTGTGCGGTTATAGGGAAGGTAAGACCATTCCGGTTCCTTGAGGTCACAGAAGGCGGGATGACAGTTCGCGGGAAGCTCGCCCGCGACGCTGACCGGCGCGCCCGCAGTCATCACCCCTTTCAACAGAGCGACTTGGGCAAGTAATTTTTCATCGCCATCCATAGGCTTTTCCGCCATTTCAGATGCCGTTTTTTCAGCCTGGACATAATGACCCTCCATTAACTCAATTGCCAATCGCATACGCAGCAATTGCCTGAATTCTTTTTCTTGAATGTATTGTTTATGCTTGCTGATACCACGCAAATAAATTAGGGATAAATTTTTATGTCCACGCGCCGTTTCCAGAACAGCTCTTTGGATTATAATATGAATATATTCATATAATTTACGGCTAACTGCTTCGGCTTCGTTCAATATTTTTTCGCTCTCTTCGATGTTTCCAATATTAAGTAAATTTTTTGAAACTCTTATTTTTTTATAAACTTCTTCGGAGCTTCCTTTATCGGTTCGCTCGCTTTTTCCATCTACAAGCTTAAAAAAATATGGAGTTCTGAGGTTGCGTACTTCGGTTCCCTGCGGGGAGATCAAATCCGGTCGCGTGTAACGGCAACTTTCCATAGCTTTTTGTGCAGCTTCTGCGAAATAATTTTCCCCGAAGAAAGAAACAACTTCGATATCAGTGAACCTGCCATCTGGCTTCATGGTGAAACGCAATTCCACCCATCCCTCCCGTGATTCAGAGATCATTTCGCGGGAGTAATGGGCTGCTTGATCGCAAACGACCTTATTCAAGTCCATTGGGTTTGTCTCCTCCGCTGAGGCTGAAGAGGAGAGAGCGAAAAAGCCGGACAGGAAAACCAGGGATAAGCTCAGATAGCGTCGCATCATGTGAATTCCAAAAGAACGAGGCTGGAAAAAACGCGCTATCCTGGCGGGCCTCCTAAAAAATGCAACGTATATTGTAGATGGAAACCGGAGATATCGCCGGCGATCCGTTTTGGAAATGAAAAACCCCGATGCCTTTCGACATCGGGGTTTTCCTGAAAGCGATGGACCCAAGGGGCCGATGCTTATTCCAGCCCCTCGAACAGGGCGGTGGAGAGGTAGCGTTCGGCGAAGCTGGGCAGGATCACGACGATCAGCTTGTCCTTCATCTCCGCCCGCGCGCCGATCTCAAACGCCGCAGCCAGGGCCGCGCCGGAGGAGATGCCGACGGCGATGCCTTCGGTACGGGCGGCATCGCGGGCCAGTTCGAACGCACGGACGTTGGAGATGCGCAGCACCTCGTCGATCTGGTCCTTGGCCAGGATGTCGGGCACGAAGCCGGCGCCGATGCCCTGGATCTTGTGCGGTCCGGGCAAGCCGCCGGACAGGACGGGGCTATCCTCCGGCTCCACGGCCACGACCTTGAAGCCGGGCTTGCGGGCCTTCAGCACCTGGGCCACGCCGGTCAGCGTGCCGCCGGTGCCGACACCGGAAATCAGCACATCGGCCTTGCCCTGGGTGTCGTTCCAGATTTCCTCGGCCGTGGTGGCGCGATGGACGGCCGGATTGGCCCCGTTCTTGAACTGCTGGAGGATATAGGCGCCGGGGGTGCTGGCCAGCAGTTCCTCGGCCTTGGCGATGGCGCCCTTCATCCCCTGCGGGGCAGGGGTCAGCACCAGTTCGGCACCCAGCAGCTTCAGCATCTTGCGCCGCTCGATCGACATGCTCTCCGGCATGGTCAGGATCAGGCGATAGCCCTTGGCGGCGGCCACGAAGGCCAGCGCAATACCCGTATTGCCCGAGGTCGGCTCGATCAGCACAGTGCGGTCGGGGGAGATCTTGCCCTCCGCTTCCGCCGTCTCGATCATCGCCTTGCCGATCCGGTCCTTCACGCTGGACAGCGGATTGAAGAATTCCAGCTTGGCCACCACGTCGGCGACGACGCCATGCTTGGCGGCCAGACGGTTCAACCGGACCAGCGGCGTGGCGCCCACCGTGTCCAGGATGCTGTCATAGATGCGGCCGCGGAATTCGCCGGACGCCTGTACGTTCTCTCCCGACATTTTACATCTCCGTTCTGGTATTTATTGGAAAATACCGATCATGTATCGGTATATAAGCCTGTCAGATGCTGAAATCCAGCTTGGAGGCGGCTTCGCTGGCCACACCGGCCTGATGCGCCCGCACGCACAGATCCTCGATGCTGGTCTGCTCCAGCCTTGCCATCACCTCGTCCTGCAATTCCGCCCAGAGCGGGCGGACGACCTGACGGCCCAACTCGGCCCCGACTTCTTCTTCAATCGGGTCGCTGCCCTGTTCCAGGGAACGGACGACGCGGACAATCTCGGCCACGCTGATGCGGCGGCGTTCCTTAGCCAGCCGATAGCCACCCTTTGGCCCCCGCACGCCGGCCAGCACGCCAGCCCGGACCAGGGCCTGGAGTACCTGTTCCAGATAACGCTTGGGGATGCCCTGGCGCTGCGTGATCTCCGCCGACTGTACCGGGGCGGAGCCGGCATTGTAGGCAATGTCCAGCACCGTCTCGATGGCGAACATCAGCTTTTTGGAAATGCGCAGCATGGCCTGGTCCTTATCCCTTGGTGCCGGTGGAGCCGAAGCCGCCGGCACCGCGCGCGGTTTCATCCAGATCATCCACTTCCTGCCACTGCGCCTGGGCATAGCGGGCGATCACCATCTGGGCGATGCGCATGCCGCGCTCCACGGTGAAGGGCTGGTCGGACAGGTTGGCCAGGATCACGCCCACTTCGCCGCGATAATCGGCATCAATGGTGCCGGGGCTGTTCAACAGGGTGATGCCGTTCTTCAGCGCCAGGCCGGACCGGGGGCGCACCTGCGCCTCATAGCCCTCCGGCAGGGCGATGGCGATGCCGGTCGGGACCAGCTTGCGCGCGCCGGGTGCCAGCACCACCGGTTCCGTCACGGCGGCCAGCAGGTCCATGCCGGCGGAATGGGCGGTTGCATAGGCCGGTAGGGCCAGGTCTGCGCCATGGGGCAGGCGGCGAACGGCGATGGAGATGCTGGACATGTTATTTCTTTCCATTTTCAAATTCAAAATGACTGGCGATCTCTGCCGCCAGCCGGGTCGCGACTTCCATCTTGGGCAGGTCGGGCCATGTCTCGGGCGACTGGCCCTGGCGGATCAGGTGGATAAGGTTGCGGTCGCCGCCAAAGGTGCCGGTGGCGGGTGACACATCATTGGCCAGGATCCAGTCACAGCCCTTGCGGGCCAGTTTGGCCTGGGCATAGGCCAGAACGTCGTTGGTTTCGGCAGCGAAGCCCACCACCAGGGCGGGCCGCTCCGGTCCCGGCTTTGACAGGGTGGCCAGGATGTCCGGGTTTTCCGCCAGGGTCAGGCTGGGCAGCGCGCCACCATCTTTCTTCAGCTTCTGCCCGGCCGCATCGGCCACCCGCCAGTCGGCAACGGCGGCGGCGGCGACAACGATGTCTGCCGGCAAGGCGCCCTCGCACGCGGCCAGCATTTCCCGCGCCGACTCGACATGCAGAACGGTTGCGCCCGCCGGGTCGGGCAAAGCCACCGGGCCGCTGACCAGGGTCACCCGCGCGCCCAGAGCGACCAGGGCGGCGGCGATGGCATGGCCCTGTTTGCCGCTGGACCGGTTGGCGATATAGCGCACGGGGTCAATCGGTTCATGGGTCGGGCCGCTGGTCACCAGCGCATGGCGTCCGGCCAGGGGCTTCGGTCCGGCCTGCCCGGTGAACCAGTCGGCGAGATGGGCGGCGATGGAAAGCGGCTCGCTCATCCGGCCGGGGCCGAACTCTCCACAGGCCATGGCGCCATCATCCGGGCCGATGATGGTGACGCCCCGCGCCGCCAGCAGGGCGAGATTGGCCTGGGTGGCCGGATGCTCATACATGCGTACATTCATCGCCGGGGCCACGATCACCGGCTTATCGGTCGCCAGCAGCACGGTGGTGGCCAGATCATCGGCCAGCCCATGCGCCATGCGGGCCAGGATATTGGCTGTGGCTGGCGCCACCAGAATGACATCAGCGGACCGGGATAACTGGATATGGCCCATTTCCGATTCGTCGGTCAGGGACCAGAGGTCGCGGTAAACCTTATCCTCCGAGACGGCCTGCAGGGTCAGCGGTGTGACGAACTGCGCACCGCCATCAGTCAGGACCACCCGTACCGATGCCCCCCGCTCCCGCAGGCGGCGGACCAGATCGGGGGTCTTGAAGGCGGCGATGCCGCCGGCCACCACCAGAAGGATCCGTTTTCCCATCAGGGGTGCGGAGATATGGGGAACGGGCCCGCTCATCATCGCCTGCTATTGCCAGATGCGCCGGTGCCGGGTTTGACGTGCAATCCATGCCGGAAAGACGGTCAAAGAACGGCGACGCGGATGTAAAATCCTAGATATGCCCATTATGGGTGCGATGCAAGCCGGCGAACGCCCATCGGGTCCGTCTCTTCTGCATTCGGGGCACACCGGGGGGCGGGTGCCATGTGTTTGCCGCAATCCTATAATCCGCAAGGGTGCGCGCGACAGATTGTCCGGAACCGAAAGCTTCCCAACCGTTGGCGGGCCATGTATATCGAACATCCGCGACCGGGGGTACTCCGGCCGCTCCGTTCGTCTTTGCCTGTTCCCTATGTCCGGTGGCGCCTCTGTGGGCTTTGCCCGCCCGGCGTCAGATGGGGATGGCAGACCGGTCGGACAAGTCAATTCCATCTGCCCCCGTTCCCGGGGGTAGACCCCAGGTTAGCAGTTCAAGGCGCAAGCCCGGCGGGGCAGGCGTCTTTTCGCCGAGGAGACGACAAGGTATGGCGGACACCATGCATGCGGGCGACGGCCAGACCCGCCGCGACTTCATTTATCTGGCTGGCGCCGCTATGGGTGGCGTTGGTGCAGCCGCCGCCCTGTGGCCTTTCATCCACAGCCTGAATCCGGCTGCCGATACGCTGGCGCTCGCCACGATCGAAGTCGATCTGGCGCCGATCCAGCCGGGTCAGGCGATCAAGGCCATGTGGCGCGGCAAGCCGGTTTTCATCCGCAACCGCACACCGGAAGAAATCGACACCGCCCGCAAGGTTCCGGTGGCCGATCTGATCGACCCCCAGACCGATCAGGAACGTGTGAAGGAAGGCAAGGATAACTGGCTGGTGCTGGTTGGCGTTTGCACCCATTTGGGCTGCATTCCGCTGGGCACCTCCCCCGGTGAAGCCAAGGGCGATTTTGGTGGGTGGTTCTGCCCCTGCCACGGTTCGCACTACGATACGTCGGGACGTATCCGCAAGGGCCCCGCGCCGCTGAACCTGCACGTGCCGGAATACGCTTTCATCAGCGATACCCGCGTCAAGATCGGCTAAAAACAGATCCAGGTAGAGGGAGTGCCAGATGGCCCACGCCCCCCAGTCTAATTTCAGTAATCCGGTGGTGAACTGGATCGACCAGCGCCTGCCGGTCATCACGATGATGAACAAGGAGTACGGGTCTTTCCCGACTCCGCGGAATTTCAACTATTTCTGGAATTTCGGCGCGCTTGCCATGTTCGTGCTGGTGACGATGATCGTCTCCGGTATCGTTCTGGCCATGCATTACACGAACAATACGCTGCTGGCGTTCGACAGTGTCGAGCGCATCATGCGCGACGTGAACTGGGGCTGGATGATCCGTTACATCCATGCCAACGGCGCGTCGATGTTCTTCATCGTCGTCTATATCCACATCTTCCGCGGCATCTATTACGGTTCCTACAAGGCCCCGCGCGAACTGATCTGGATCTTCGGCGTCGTCATCCTGCTGTTGATGATGGGCACCGCCTTCATGGGCTATGTGCTGCCCTGGGGCCAGATGTCCTTCTGGGGCGCCACGGTGATCACCAACCTGTTCTCGGCCATCCCGGTGGTGGGTGAGAGCATCGTGACCCTGCTGTGGGGTGGCTTCTCGGTCGATAACCCGACCCTGAACCGCTTCTTCGCGCTGCATTTCCTGCTGCCGTTCGTGCTGCTGGCCGTCGTGTTCCTGCACGTCGCCGCCTTGCACATCACCGGCTCCAACAACCCGCTCGGCATTGAGCCGAAGGGCCCGCAGGATACGCTGCCGTTCCACCCCTACTACACCACGAAGGACATTTTCGGCCTGACGGTCTTCCTGATCTTCTTTGCCGCCTTCGTGTTCTTCGCGCCGAACTATCTGGGCCATCCGGATAACTATATTCCGGCCGATCCGCTGGTGACGCCGGCGCATATCGTGCCCGAATGGTACTTCCTGCCCTTCTACGCCATCCTGCGTTCCATCACCTTCTCGATCGGCCTGCCCTTCACGGATGTGGTGCTGATCCCGGCGAAGCTGGGCGGCGTGCTGGCCATGTTTGGTTCCATCGCGATCCTGTTCGTTCTGCCCTGGCTGGATACGTCTCCGGTCCGGTCCTCCCGCTTCCGCCCGATCTTCAAGTGGTGGGTGCTGCTCTGCCTGGTCCCGGCTTTCTTCATGCTGGGCTATGCGGGCGGCAAGCCGGCTGAACAGCCCTATGTGCTGATCGGCCAGCTCGGTACCGTCATGTATTTCGCGTTCTTCCTGCTCCTGCCGATCATCGGCCGGATCGAGAAGCCGCTGCCGTTGCCCGCTTCCATCGCCAAGCCCGTTCTGGGTGGTGGTTCGGTTGCCACCGGCGCTACTGCTCAAGTGATGGAGAAGGCCTGATGCGTCGTCTTCGTACCCTTATCGCCGCAGGCGTTCTCTCCATTGCCGGCCTGACCGCCGGTGCCCAGGCGGCCGGCGACGTGCCGGTTCCGCCGGCTGAAAAATGGGCCCATGGCGGGGTCAACAGCTTCCTGTCCTTCTTCAAGGGCTATGACTATGCGGCCGTCCAGCGCGGCTTCCAGGTCTATAAGGAAGTTTGCTCGGCCTGCCATTCCATGCATCTGTTGCACTACCGCAACCTGCATGACATCGGGTTCACCGAGGAAGAGGTGAAGGCCATTGCGGCGTCGGTGGAAATCACCGACGGCCCGAATGACCAGGGCGAGATGTTCACCCGTCCGGGCATTCCGTCCGACCGGTTCCACAACCCGTTCCCCAACAAGCAGGCCGCCGCTGCCGCCAATGGCGGCAAGGCTCCGCCGGATCTGTCCTTGATCGTGAAGGCCCGCGCCCATCACGAGGATTATATCCACGGGCTGCTGGTTGGGTATGCGGAAGCCCCGGCTGGTTTCGACATGCCGCCCGGCGGCAACTACAACAAGTATTTCCCGGGCCACGCCATCGCCATGGCGCAGCCGCTGTACGAGAACGGCATCACCTACACCGATGGGACTGCCGCCACCCTCGACCAGCAGGCCCGTGACGTGACGCAGTTCCTGGCCTGGGCCGCTGAGCCCAAGCTGGAAGAACGCCGCCGCGTCGGTATCATGGTCATCGGCTTCCTGGTCGTGTTTGCCGGCATCATGTATGCCGCCAAGCGCCGCCTGTGGGCCGACGTGCATTGATCGGCAAGAGCGGATCGCGGAAAAGCGGGAATCGCTTTGGCGCGTGAATCCGCTCGCTGAACAAAGGCTTGGAGCCGGGTGCGTTTAAGGTTGAAGGCGCCCGGCTCCAGCGGGTCTTTGAGTAAAGAAAAAGGGCGCTTCCTGATAAGGGGGCGCCCTTTTTCTTTGTGCTTGTCCGGCCTGAAATGCCGTGCCTATAAAAAGGGGCATATCGCGGGACGATTGCCGTAAGCGTTCAACGTCAACCAACGCACCAACAGCCCCTGAGCGGGAGCTGACGGTGCATTATGCCGTTGACCCTGCTTCGGGGCCCTTTTCAAGGTGCCCTTCATGTCTGATTTCAATACCCGTTTCACATCCCCCGGCCGCCGGGCCGGACGTGTCCTGTTTCGCAAACTCCCCCCGTCTGCAGCCGCTTTCGTCATGCCGCTGATCTTGTCGATCTTGATGACGTGCGTCGTCTCGGCTGTCTCCACCTTGCGCAATATCGGTCTTGTTGAGGGGGTGGCCGGGCACTGGTTGCAGGCCTGGGGCCTGTCCTGGCTGATCGCTTTTCCCACCCTGCTGCTGGTCCTGCCGCTGGTACGGCGCATTGTCGGGCTTCTTGTCCAAGTCCCAGCGCGGTGATTGGATGCTAAAAAACAAAGGGCGCTCTCCGGCTGGAGGGCGCCCTTTTCGGTCTTTCACGCACGCAGCGGCGTGGAAAGTTTATGCGCTGGTCTTCACATGGCCGGCTTCACCGCCCTTGGCCACCCCGACAATGGCTTCGCGCAGCAGGCGGCCATGGATGGTGTAGCCGGGCTGGAGAACCTGAACCACGGTGCCCGGTGCCTTGCCGGTATTCTCGATCTCCATCATGATCTGATGGAAATTGGGGTCGGCCGGCTGGCCCATGGCTTCCATGCGGGCGATGCCGGCGCGCTCGAACGAAGCGGTGAGCTGGCGTTCGGTCGCTTCCACCCCGGTCAGCAGGCTGCTGACGGCGGCATTCTCCTCGCGGGTTTCCGGGGTCACCGCTTCCACAGCGCGGCGCAGATTATCGGCCACGGCCAGCAGGTCCTTGGCGAATTTGGCGACGGCATATTTGGCCGTATCCTCGCGCTCCCGCTCGGCGCGGCGGCGGATATTCTCCGCCTCCGCCAGGGCGCGCAGCACCTGATCCTTCAGTTGCGCGACCTCGGCTTCCAACGCGGCAACGCGGCCGGCATCGGCGGCGGGGGCGGCAGAGCCTGCCGTCGCCTGGGCCGCGTTGTCGGCGGTGTCCGCTGCGGTTTCGGTCTCGTTGATGTTGGTCGTGTCACTCATCGCGGTTCAAGCCTCGGGCTTTCTTATGCCGTTTGGGAAATGCGTGCCGGCACCAGGGCCGGTTGCAAAGGTTTAGGCGGGAAAACCCCGCCTGTCGAGATGATAGGCAGCCCACAGATGGGGCCGCATGGGGGCGGATTGCAAGAGGTGTCACCCCATCAGCCGGCCAATCACCTTGGCCGTGTAATCGACCATGGGGATGATGCGGGCATAATTGATGCGGGTCGGGCCGATCACCCCGATGGCGCCGACAATCTGGTCCTTGGTGTTGGCATAGGGGCTGACGATCATGGAACAGCCGGCATGGGAGAACAGGTTATTCTCCGCCCCGATGAAGATCTGCACCCCGTCCGCCTTGCCGGTGGCATCCAGCATCCGCATCATCTGTTCACGCGTTTCCAGCGCTTCGAACAGGTTGCGGATACGCTCCAGGTCCGACAGGGCCGTCACATCCTCCAGCAGCCGGGCCTGACCGCGAACGATCAGATAGCCCTGGCTGCCACGCGCACCGGCCCAGGTGGCCAGCCCCGTTTCCACCACCTTGGCGGTCAGGGCATCAAGCTGGCTTTTCTGCTCCTCAATCTCCCGCTGGATGAAGGCGCGGGCCTCCGCCAGGGTGCGGCCGACAACGCGGGCGTTCAGGTAATTGCTGGCCATCTGCAGCACGGCGGGCGGCAGGCCTTCCGCCACCTCCACCACCCGGTTCTCCACCAGCCCGTCTTCCGTCACCAGCACCACCAGCACGCGGGCAGGGGCGAGGTTGATGAATTCGATATGTTTCAGCGGTCGGTCGGTCTTGGGCGCCAGCACCAGCCCGGCGCACGATGACAGGCCGGACAGAAGGTTCGTCGCCTCCTCCAGCACTTCGGGCAGCGACCGGCCGCTGGCACTGCATCGCACCTCGATATCCGCGCGCTCCTTCTCCGTCAGGTCGCCCACTTCCAGCAGGCCATTGACGAACAGGCGCAGGCCGGCATCGGTGGGTACACGGCCCGCAGAGGTGTGCGGCGCCATCAGTAGGCCCAGCTCTTCCAGGTCGGCCATGACATTGCGGATGGTGGCGGGTGACAGATTGGATGTCAGCCGGCGCGACAGGGTGCGCGAGCCGACAGGCTCCCCCGTCTGCACGTAGGTTTCGACAATCTGGCGGAATATTTCCCGCGACCGCTGGTTCAGTTCACTGATCATGCCCGTCGCATGCCATCCATCCTCGTCGGATAAGAGAGTAGTAGCCGCCGCCGCGCAAATCAACGGAGCCGCCATGCCGCAATGGTGCCAGGGCATCATGGACGGGCGGGGATGCGGTTGCTATTGAAGGGACCATCATAGAGATCAACCGATGGATGCCATCATGACCCGCCCCTCCGGCCGCCTGGCCGACCAGCTCCGCACTGTCAGCCTGGAGACCCATTTCTCCCGCCATGCCGAAGGGTCGTGCTTTGTGAAGTTCGGCGACACGCATGTGCTGTGTACCGCCAGCGTGGAAGAAAAGGTGCCGCCCTTCCTGCGCGGCAAGGGCGAAGGCTGGGTGACGGCGGAATATGGCATGCTGCCCCGCTCCACCCATACCCGTTCCGACCGTGAAGCCGCCAAGGGCAAGCAGTCCGGTCGCACCCAGGAAATCCAGCGCCTGATCGGCCGCAGCCTGCGGGCCGTCACCGATGTGAAGGCGATGGGCGAGATCCAGGTGAAGGTGGATTGCGATGTGATCCAGGCCGATGGCGGCACCCGCACCGCCTCCATCACCGGTGCCTATGTCGCCCTGCATCTGGCTTTCCAACACCTGCAGCGCATCGGCGTGCTGAAGGAAATCCCGCTGACCGACCAGGTGGCCGCCATTTCCTGCGGCATCTATAATGGCGTGCCGGTGCTGGACCTGGATTACCCGGAAGACAGCAATGCCGGGGCGGACGCCAATTTCGTGCTGACCGGTCGCGGCGGCATCGTGGAAATCCAGGGCACGGCAGAGGATAAGCCGTTCCAGGAAGCCGAATTCCTGACCCTGCTGTCACTCGCCCGCAAGGGGATTGCCGAGCTGACGGCGATGCAGCGGGCCGTGTTGGGGCTGTAAGGGCGGGACGGGGGTGGTGCCGGCCAACGCTACCCCTTGACCTGCATCCAGGAATCTCCACCATGGTGAGAAGATTGAAGGAGCGGGTGACAATGATCAAGTCCAACCCTGCCGGGCCTAAGCGGCATGCTAATCTTGCTATTTCCGCTGATCTGTTGGCGCAGGCGGAGATGCTCTCGATTGATCTTGCCTCTGCTGCTGAAAAAGGCATCCAGGAGGCTATCCGGCAGCAGACCGATCTAGATTGGTTCGATCGTAACCGTGAGGCGATTCAAAGCGCCAATGAATATGTAGAACGCCATGGCGTGCCATTGGCCCGGTTCCGGCAGTTCTGATGGCGCGGTTTGACGTCTTTCCCCATGGCGAGGCTGGTTATCTGCTGGATGTTCAGGCCAATATCCTGCGGGACCTGAATACGCGGATGGTTGTGCCGCTACTTCCTCTTTCTCAGGCCCCCAGGCCTATCAGCCGTCTCAACCCCATTCTTTCCGTTGCCGGGGTGGAATTGATCATGATGACCCAGTGGATGGCAGCCGTGCCAACCACTGAACTGACCCAGTCTGTTACCCGGTTGCGAGATCAGGATTTCATCATCACGGGGGCGCTGGATTTTCTTCTGTCCGGTATCTGAGATTTGATCCATTGCAAACGCGGGCATCAGGCAATAGCTCTGTGCCGTTCGTTTCAAGTTGGAGCCGTCTTTATGTCCGCCCCCCGTCAGTTCACCGGCGATACGCTGGTTATCGCCACCCATAACAAGGGCAAGGTGCCGGAGATTGCCGCCCTGTTGAAAGAGTATGTGGCGAAATTCCCCAGTGCGAGGGAATTGGGTTTGGCGGAGCCGGAAGAGACAGAGACCACTTATATCGGCAATGCGGCGCTGAAGGCGCGGGCGGCGGCCCTTGCGTCCGGTCTGCCGGCGCTGGCGGATGATAGTGGTGTGTCGGTGGCGGGGCTGGATGGGGCGCCCGGCATCTATTCCGCCCGCTGGGCCGGGCCGACCAAGGATTTCACCCTGGCCATGGACCGGGTTCGCCAGGAACTGGAAGCCGCGCTTGACCGCAAGGGCGACCGCGCCGCCTTCATCTGCGCCCTGGCATTGGCCTGGCCCGATGGGCATGTGGAGGCGGTGGAAGGCCGCCTGGAAGGGACGCTGACCTTCCCGCCGCGCGGGGATCGCGGGTTTGGCTATGATCCCATCTTCATCCCCGATGGCTATGCCATCACCTGTGGGGAAATGGACCCGGCGGAAAAGCAGGCCATCAGCCATCGGGCCGACGCTTTCAAAAAGTTGAAGGCGCGCTGCTTCGGCGCAAAATGACTCGTCCCCTGGTTGATGTTCTGCTAATGTTCTCTTTGCCCGATCCGGGTACTCAAAGGGGGGAACAACATGATCGGTTATGTCACACTGGGCACGAATGACCTTGCCCGTGGTGCGCCATTCTACGACGCCATCGCCGCTGAACTGGGGGTGGGCCGGATGTTTGAAACCAGCAGCGGCATTGCCTGGGGCAAGCCCGATGCCGGGGCCGGCATCGCCTTGATGAAGCCGTATGACGGCAAGCCCGCAACGGTGGGCAATGGCGTCATGGCCGCGTTCGAGGCCAAGGATACAGAGCAGGTTGACCGGCTTTACAAGATCGCGATGGATATGGGCGGCACCTGCGAAGGCCCGCCGGGTCCACGCGGTGATAATTTCTATGCCGCCTATTTCCGTGACCTGGATGGCAATAAGCTGAATGCCTTCGTCATGACCGGGCCGTTCTGACCGGTCTGTTTGTGCCGGCACACCGGGCAGCCATGAAAGGTCGGGCGCTTGCCAGGGCCGGCTGGCTGGCCCCATATCCAGCCCCATGCAACAGGGGCTGGATATGGGCGGCGTTGGGTTTGAACAGGCGGCAGCGGTGACGGGGGATGTGACGGCGGATGGCGTCCCCGATCCCGGTTTTGCGCTTTATGTGCATTGGCCCTTCTGTGCCAGCAAATGCCCTTACTGTGATTTCAACTCCCATGTCCGGGAGAAGGTGGACCATGCACGCTGGGCGGAAGCCCTGTTGCGGGAACTGGATCATTTCGCCGATCTGACACCGGGTCGTCGCCTCACCTCCGTCTTTTTTGGCGGTGGCACACCGTCGCTGATGCAGCCAGAGACGGTGGAAGCCATCCTGCGCCGGGCGGATGAACGCTGGGGCCTGCCGTCGGGCACGGAAGTGACGCTGGAGGCCAACCCGACCAGCGTGGAGGCGGACAAGTTCCGCGCTTTCCGCGCCGCTGGCGTCAACCGTGTCAGCCTGGGTATCCAGGCCTTGAACGAAGCCGACTTGAAGGCGCTGGGCCGACGCCATTCAGCGGAAGAGGCCCTGGCCGCCATCACGCTGGCCCGTGACCTGTTCCCCCGCTACAGCTTCGACCTGATTTATGCCCGCCCCGGCCAGACGGTGCCGGCCTGGCGGGAGGAGTTGCTGCGGGCCCTGGATCACGCAGTCGGCCATCTCTCGCTCTACCAGCTCACCATCGAGGAAGGGACGCAGTTCCACACCCTGCATGCGCGGGGCGATCTGGTGCTGCCGGCAGAGGAGGTACAGGGCGACCTTTATGCCATGACCCAGGAGGTGCTGGGTGCCGCCGGCCTGCCGGCCTATGAAGTATCCAACCATGCAAGGCCGGGGGAGGAGAGCCGGCACAACCTGACCTATTGGCGCTATGGTGATTATGTCGGCATCGGGCCGGGTGCCCATGGCAGGCTGACCTTGGCCGGTCAGGGCAAGGTGGCCACCCGCACCCACCGCGCGCCGGAAATCTGGCTGGAGCGTGCGCTGGAAAGCGGCACCGGTGCCAAACCCTTTGAACCCGTGGTGGCAGCCGACCGGCTGACCGAGATGCTGATGATGGGTCTGCGTCTTTCGGAAGGGGTGCCGCTGGCCCGCGTGGCCGCGGAAACGGGCCAGCCCCTGACGGACTGGCTGGCTGCCGATCGGTTGGCCCATCTGACGCGGATCGGCATGCTGGAACAAGCCGGACAGGGTGAGGCTGCTGTTCTGCGCGCCACCATAGACGGGCGTGAGCGGCTGAACGCGGTACTGGCCAGCCTGTTGGGGTAGGCCTGCCCCTTTCGGGGAACCGGCGTCACTGTCTGGCCGTTTCTCAGCCACCGGGGTTCCGGAACAAGGGGAGGCCAAGAAATGACAGGCAGTGCCACGCCACAAAAGCAGGAACCGCAATTGCTGCGCCGGGTGACCCTGCCGCAACTGGCCCTGTATGGGCTGGGCAGCATGCTGGGCGCCGGTATTTATGGCTTGATCGGCAAGGCCGCCGGCATCATGGGCAATGCGGTCTGGCTGGCCTTCCTTGTCTCCATGGTCGCCGCATTGCTGACGGGCCTGTCTTATGCCTCCCTGGGGTCGCGCTATCCGCGGGCCGGTGGGGCGGCCTATGTCACCCATCGCGCCTATGGCATGCCGCTGCTGACCTATCTGGTCGGGCTGACGGTGATGGCTTCGGGCCTTACCTCCGTCGCGACGCAAAGCCGCGTGGTGGCCGAAACCCTGCAGCGCCTGCCGATGTTCGGCGATGTGCCGGTGCTGGCGTTGGCGCTGGGCTTTCTGCTGCTGGTGGCCGGCATCGTCTATCGCGGCATCAAGGAAAGCATGTGGGCCAATATCCTCTGCACCCTGCTGGAAGCGGGCGGTTTGCTGGTGATCATCGCCGTCGGCATCCCCTATTGGGGCAGCGTGGACCTGCTGGAAGTGCCGGTGGAAAGCGGCGGGATTGATGCTGCCCTGCTGTTGCAGGGCGCGGTGCTGACCTTCTTCAGCTTCATCGGTTTTGAGGACACGTTCAACGTGGCCGAGGAGGTGAAGGACCCCAAGCGCGCTTTGCCCTGGGGCATCGTCATTGCCATGGTGGCGGCGACGTTGATCTATCTGGCCGTGGCCGTCACGGCGGTATCGGTCGTGCCCTGGCAGGAATTGGCCGAAGCGTCCGGCCCGCTGGTGGAGGTGGCGCACCGGGCAGCACCCTGGATACCGGGCCTTGTCTTCATCATCATCACCGTGTTCGCCGTCGCCAACACGGCCTTGCTGAATTACATCATGGCCTCGCGTCTGGCTTATGGCATGGCGCGGCTGGGCATGTTGCCGCGCCTGCTGGGCCGGGTGCATGCCGGGCGTCACACGCCCCATATGGCCATCCTGGTGCTGCTGGTGATCGTGGTGGGCCTGATGCTGGCGGGGGACATTGCCCAGCTTGCGTCGGCCACGGTGCTGCTGCTGCTGGCCGTGTTCACCATCGTCAATCTGGCTTTGCTGATCCTGCAGCGCCGCCCCAGTGAGGCCAGGGGCGGGTTCGAGGTGCCCTCCTTCGTGCCGCTGGGCGGGGCGCTGGTCTGCGCGCTGCTGTTCTTCAACCGGCTGTTCACGGGGGATTGGCGCGCACCGGCCCTGGCCGTGGGCATGCTGGCCTTCATCATCCTGCTGTATCTGGTGATGCGGCCCAAGGCGGTGGACCAGATCGACAATGTGGAGACGTAAAGCCGACCTATAGATAGGTGCCGGCCAGGGTCACCAGTTCCCCGCCCAGACCCAGCTTAAACTGGGCCACCCCGCGCATGCCGTCGCTGTTCAGCCCGCCCGTGTCCAGCCAGCGCACGCCGTCCGCGGCCAGCCTTGCCATCCCCTCCCGCAGCAGCAGATGCTGGGCGCAGGCGGCGCGGCCTTCCGGGCTGGTGGCGCCCAGATAATATGTCGCGGCCCCGCCATGGCGGATGAACAGGCTGCCGGCCAGGACGCTGGACCCGCTTTTGGCGACCAGCGCCAGCACATCGCGCGGTCGTGACTGTGCCGCCACCAGGGATGCCGCCTGCCGGGCGGGTGGGGCCATCAGGCGGCGCTGGCGGCGATGGTCGTCATGATGACGGATGATCCAGTCCAGATCGGCCCCGCCATGGCTGGCGGCGAGGGTCAGCTTTTCCCCGCGCGCCTTCTTCAACGCCTTGCGGAAGCCGCCGCCCATGCCACCTTCCAGGTCCGGGCGGGTCAGGTCAACCCAACTGGTGGCATAGCCAGTGATGATGCGGGCAAGGCCGGCCTGCTGGCATAGGGCGTTGGCATCATCCCCCGCCGGCAGTTCCGGTGTGACCAGCAGCAGGCGACGGTCACGCCGGCGGAAATGCTGGCGCAGCAGGCCCATGGCTGAGGGTAGCAGATCAGGGCTGGTGCCCGGCAGCAGCAGTGGCCCGCGCAGCAGATGGCAAAGCCGTACCGGCCCCAGCCCTTGTTCCACCACCTGTGCCACGGCCAGCGCCTTGCCATTCTGCTCAAAACAGAACCGGTGCGGCTGGCGGCTGAATGCGGCCATGGACTGGCCGAACGCCCAGCTTTGTTCCAGCGGCAGCCGGTCCAGCTTTGCCAGCAGGGCGGTCCATTCCCGCTCCGCCGTCACCGGTCGCATTGTCAGATCAGCCAGTGGGTGCGGGGCGGACATGGGAAGGGGGAACCTGCCGATTGCCGGAACGGGAAGATAGGCTTTATCCTGCCCGCCCATGGCAGACAAGCATCCCCCCGACCGCGTCCCCTCCATCCCGCGCCGCCGGTTGACGGCGCGGGGCTGGGCCTATCTGCTGCTGTTCGTGGCCCTGCCCTTCCTGGCGCTCTGCGTCGGGCTGGATTACCTGCTCTACCGCGCACATCTGGCCGGGCTGGGTCCGTGCCTGTCCCTGTTCTGCGTGCTGTAGAGGGCGCTCCCCTCACCCCACCAGCGACAGATGGCGGATCAGGGCCAGCCCTTCCGGGCTGGGCTGGCGTTCCACCCGTCGATAATCGCGGCAATCCAGGGTGCGGGTCATCAGCCCCTGTTCCACCAGTTCCCGCCGCAACAGGGCCGGATCACCGAAATGATGTTCGGCGCGCAACAGATCGCTGATCTGCCGTTCTGTAAAGCTCTGCCGGGGTGGGATGCGTGACCACAGCACCCACAAAACCACCTGCTGCTCGCTGAATTTCGGCGGCCAGCGGACCATTTTGCCCGTGGCATCGAAATGGCGGGCGATGCGCCGCACCTTGGAATAATCCACCAGGGGCGATGGGGCCGGGCGCTGCGGCGGCTTTTCCAGCGTGTCATGGGCGGCCCATTGCGCCCGCAGATGCTGGAAATTGCGATAGCCGGCGCCGCGCGCCAGCATGTTCAACAGGCTGACATGGCCGACTGGTTCGGTCTGTGCGGCCAGTTGGTGTTTCAGCGAGCGGGCCAGCGCGCTGATATCATCCACATGATAAGGCAGGTCACTCTTCGACATGACGTCACTTCCCTTCGGGGAGCGTGCCGCAAGGGCCGGGCGGTGTTAAACGCCTTGGTCCGTCGGGGGTCGCCATCTTGCCGAACACGGGCACGCTGAAGGATCAGAGTGGTCGGTCGAATTAAAATCGGAATGGACAGCCGATGGCAGGTTTAGCGCCCCTGTTGCCAGGGTTGGCGACGCCTGGGTGAACTGCCGACCGGCAGGGAAGCTATCAGGTGGGGCGCGTTTCTACAAGGGTGGCTGCGAAAAAGGGGGGCTGGATGTCGCGCATGGAGCGGTTCCGGCCCCTCTCCCTCTTCAGGTGAACAGCACCAGCACCCCGGTATAGCCGTAAAGCTGGGCGTTGGAGATTTCGCCGCCGGCGAAATAGCCGGTCAGGGGGAAATCACCCAGCTTTTCCCGGATGGCGCGAATCTCCGCCCCATCATCGGCAAATTGCCGGGCGCCCCGCGCCACGCAGGTGATGTAGATACCGGCCTGGGGTGGGCCGGACAGGCGGCGCTGAAGCTGCGACAGCATCCGGTCCATGTCCTGCAGGGCGGATTCCTGGTCGCGGCGGCAGAACAGCAGCTTCTGGCCGGCCTGCACATTCTCGGCAATGGCGATCCAGCCGCGCGTCAGGTCGATGGCCGTCAGGTTGCGGACCAGATAATCGCCCCTATCATCGCCCTGGATCGGCAGGCCGGCGAAGATCAGCCCGTCAATGCGCCGCAATTCCGACGACAAAGCGGGGCCGATCGCCTCCTTGAACACATCCAGCGCCGGACGACCGTCGATGGCCATGATCACATGGTTTTCCGCCGCCGTGATGGTGTGGGCCGGGCCCAGCGGCGTGCAGCCCTGGGTCAGTCCCGTTGCCACCGGCAGATCAGCGTCGAACAGCACGCCGGACAGACCTTCCGCCACCACCTGATCGCCGGCGGCAATCGCCTGCTCCCCGCGCGATGCCGTCAACCCACCGACGATGAAGCTGCCGGTGCGCCCGGCCAGATCGGTCAGCAGGGCGGGCGTGCGGGCCTGTTTGGGATCGCCATGGGCCAGGGCCAGCAGCGGGGCACGGTCGCGCAGCCACGGTTCCAGCGCCGTCAGCGGTGCCAGCCCGTCGGTCTGCGGTGGCAGGATGGCGAAACTGTCGGCATCAAACCGCCCGACCAGCACGGACACGGCCGCCTGGTCATAGATGGCCCCGTCCCCGCCGCACACACCCAGCCCCACGGTTCCCACCCAGTCGCGCACGCCGGTAATGCCGCGCAGCAGCGTGGTGATGCTGGCCAACTGGTCAGCCAGTTGATCGGTAACGTAGATGAAGCCGAGATTGGCGCCCTCTGGCGTGGAGAGCGTATCCAGGCAGGCCTTTGCCGCCGTCTGCCAATCCTCACCCTGCCCCAGCGATGCCGCGAAACGGGCGGTGCCCGTCGTTCCTGATGTCATGATCGGTGTCAGCCCGCTTTCAGCCGGTCAAGGGCCGCCGTCACGGTCGGCAGGATACGGTTCACGATCACCGCCACCCCTTCGGCGGTCGGATGCATGCCATCCTCCTGGTTCAATTTCGGGTCCATGGCTACCCCATCCAGGAAGAAGGGGTAGAGCGGAATATCATGCTTCTTTGCAAGCTCGGGGTAAATTGCGTCGAACTGCTTGCCATAGGCGCTGCCCAGATTGCGCGGCGCCATCATGCCGGCCAGCACGGCGGGCACGCCGCGTTCTTTCAGCTTGACCAGGATCTTGTCCAGATTGTCGCGCGTGCTGGCGGGGTCGATGCCGCGCAACCCGTCATTGGCCCCCAGCTCCACCAGCACCAGATCGGGCTTGTCAGCTAAAATCCAGTCCAGCCGCGCCAGCCCGCCGGCTGTTGTTTCCCCCGACACACCTGTATTGGGGACGGATACCTGATAGCCCTTTTCCTGCAGCGCCTTTTCCAACTGGCTGGTGAAGGCGGCCTCGCGCGGCAGCTTGTAGCCGGCGGACAGGCTGTCCCCCAGCACCACGATGGTCATGGACTGGCTCTGTTGTGCGGATGCCGGAAAGGATAGCGTGCAGAGCAGCAGAAAAGCCCCGGCCAGCGCGGCCATTCGGTTGAATAAGCGCATCGCGGGGCCATATCGCTTCGGGTTGAACATCATTTGGGATCTCATCATGGCGCAGCCTGTTCCTCCGGCCGATTCCGTCGTCGCATTGACCCGGGTCCACCTTAAGCTGGAGAGCGAGGCGGGCAGCGTCAACATCCTGAAAGGAATCGATCTCGCGATCGGGCGGGGGGAGAAGGTGGGTGTGGTCGGCCCCAGCGGGTCGGGCAAATCCTCCATGATGATGATTTTGGGCGGGCTGCAGCCGCCCAGCAGCGGCTCTGTCCGGGTGAATGGGCATGAATTGACCCGCATGGACGAGGATGCGCTGGCCCGCTTTCGCCGGGACGAGGTGGGCATCGTCTTCCAGAGCTTCCATCTGATCCCGACCATGACGGCGCTGGAGAATGTGGCCATTCCGCTGGAATTTGCCGGATTGCCCGATGCCTTTGACCGCGCCCGGCGCGGGCTGGAGGCGGTGGGGCTGGCCCATCGGTTGAGCCATTATCCCGGCCAACTGTCCGGTGGTGAACAGCAGCGTGTGGCGCTGGCCCGCGCCTTTGCGCCGGAGCCGGCCTTGCTGCTGGCGGATGAGCCGACGGGCAATCTGGATGGCGATACGGGCCGCAAGGTGATTGACCTGATGTTCGGCATGGCCGACCGGTTGGGCACCACCATCGTGCTGATCACCCATGACCCGTCACTGGCCGACCAGTGCGACCGGGTAATCCGGCTGGTGGATGGGCTGATCGTGTCCGACAGTACAGCCGACCGTCTCGCGGCGGTGACGCCATGAGTGTGACGACCCTGCCCGGCAGCACCACCCGCCCCGCCACCGACCGGGGCTTCCTGCCGCAACTGGCCATGGCGTTCCGCATCGCACGGCGGGAATTGCGCGGTGGCCTGTCCGGCTTCCGTATCTTCATCGCCTGTCTGGCCATCGGCGTCGGGGCTATTGCCACGGTGCAGTCGATCTCCGCCGGGATCACGGACAGTTTGCGCAGTGACGGGCGGGCCATCCTGGGCGGCGATGTCGCCGCGCGCATCCTGTACCGGGAAGCAACACCCGAACAGATGCAATGGCTGGCCGCGCGTGGCCAGGTGCTGACCACATCGGAAATGCGGGCCATGGCGCGCGACCCGGCGGATGCCGGGCACAGCGCGCTGGTGGAGCTGAAATCGGTCGGCACCGCCTATCCGCTTTATGGTGATTTCCAGATCCAGGGCCCGGACGGCCAGCCCCAGACTGTGGATATCCAGCAGGTGCTGGCGGAGAAGGAGGGCCGGTTCGGCGCGGTGATCGAGGATACGCTGGCCACCCGGCTGGACCTGAAGCCCGGTGATGATGTCGGGATCGGGGAATTGACCGTGCAGGTGCGCGGCATCATCGCGTCCGAACCGGACAAGGCCGGGTCCGGCAGCTTCACGCTCGGCCCCCGCATGATGGTGTCGGAAGCGGCCCTGAAGCGGACGGACCTGATCCAGCAGGGCAGCCTGATCACCTGGTCTTATCAGGTGAAGCTGCATGATGGCGTCAGCGTGGACCAGTTCCGCGATCAGGCTAAGGCGGAGATGGCAGACGCTAACTGGCGCCTGCGCGATTACACCAATGCCTCCCCCCAGCTTTCCCGCTTCATTGACCGGCTGGCCTTGTTCCTGACCCTGGTCGGGTTGACGGCTTTGCTGGTCGGTGGCGTCGGCGTCGGTAATGCGGTGCGGGCCTATCTGGATACCAAATCTGCCACCATCGCCACGCTGAAATGCCTGGGCGCGCCGGGGGCTTTGATCTTCCAAGTCTATCTGATCCAGATCCTGGCGCTGGCCGGCGTGGGCATCGCCATCGGCCTTGTCATCGGGGCGTTGGCCCCGCTGCTGACGGGCCAAGCCCTGGCAGGCTTGCTGCCGATTACGGCGCGGATCGGGGTCTATCCCGGTGCGCTGGCCATGGCGGCCTGTTTCGGCCTGCTGACGGCATTGGCCTTCTCGCTCTGGCCTTTGGGCCGGGCGCGGCAGGTGCCGGCCATCGCCCTGTTCCGCGATCTGGTGCAGAAGGTTGGCGGCCGGCCCGGCCCGGCCTATCTGGTCGCCATCGCCCTGTCCGGGCTGGGGCTGGCGGCGCTGGCCATTGTCACGGCGCGGGAGCAGGGCTTTGCCGCCGCCTTCGTCCTTGGCTCGGCGGCGACGCTGGGCCTGTTCTGGGCCTCGGGCTGGGTGATCACCCGGCTGGCCCGCGCCATGGGGCGGCCGCGTAACCCCGTGCTGCGGCTGGCCGTGACCAATATCCACCGGCCGGGCAACCCGACCAGTGCCGTGGTCCTGTCGCTGGGGCTGGGGTTGACCGTGCTGGTCGCCATTGCCTTGATTGAAGGTAATTTCCGGCGCGAGGTGCAGGACAAGCTGCCGGTCGATGCCCCCTCCTTCTTCTTCGTTGATATCCAGGGCGATCAGGCGGATGCCTTCCGCCGCACCGTGCTGGCCGTGCCGGGTACCGAAGACCTGAACATGGTGCCCAACCTGCGCGGTCGCGTCGTCGCCGTGAATGGCGTCAATGCCGAGGATGCGGTCAAGGACAAGCAGCATGCCTGGGTGCTGAACGGCGATCGCGGCGTCACCTATCAGGCCGAAGCGCCGGCGGATGACACTGTGCTGGCCGGGCAATGGTGGCCGGCGGATTATCAGGGTCCGCCCAAGCTGGCGATCTATAAGGATATCGCGAACGCTTTCGGCATCGGCCCCGGTGACCGGATGACGCTGAACATCCTGGGCCGCGATATCGAGGGTGAAGTCGCGGTGGTGCGGGAAATTGATTGGGAAAGCGTCACCATCAATTTCACGCTGATCTTCTCCCCCGGTGTGCTGGAGGGGGCCCCCCAGACCTACCTTGCCACTGTTCGCGCCCCGGAAGAGGCAGAAATGCAGGTCCAGCGCGATGTCGCCCGCCAGTTCACGAATATCAGCGCGGTGCGGGTGAAGGATGCGCTGGAAACCATTTCCGGCATCTTGGGCAATGTCGGCATCGCCGTGCGGCTGACGGCGGCGGTGACGCTGGTGGCCGGCACGCTGGTGCTGGCCGGGGCCATTGCCGCCGGGCATAAGCGCCGCGTCTATGATGCCGTGGTGCTGAAAGTGCTGGGGGCCACACGCGGCACGGTGCTGCGCGCCTTCCTGTTGGAATATGGCCTGCTGGGCCTGATGACGGCGGCCTTTGCCGGGGTGCTGGGCACCCTCGTGGCCTGGGGTGTGCTGACCCGGGTGATGGAATTCGATTTCGTCTTCCTGCCCGAATCGGTGCTGCTCACCACGCTGCTCTGTACCGGGATCACCCTCACCCTCGGCTTTATCGGCACCTGGCGGGCGCTGGGCCAGCCGGCGGCCCCGTTGCTGCGTAACGATTGAACGGGCGGGGCGATTTCGCCCCCACCATATGTTCCAAGAAACCGGCGCCCTATCCACAAGATAGGGGCGCCGGTTTTGTTTTTGGCGGTGCAGATGCTATCTGGTTTCCCAGGACTCTCGCTTTTGACTTCATTTTAAATGTCGTTGCTGAATACTAGAGCCAAAGCAGGGGGAGACACCGCTGTGGTTCAGAATATGGTGGGGATGGAAAGGGGCGTGGATGCCGGGCTGAATGCACGGCTGATCGCCTGTTGGCAGGGCGCCCTGCACACGGATGATCCGGAGGAAAGCCGCCGCTGGATGGATATGGCGCAATGGTTGGCCCATCGCGACGATCCGCCGGACGCTGCCCCACCCTACCCCCGCCCGCCCTTTGTGTCGGTTCCCCTGAAGGGGCCAGCTCTGTTGATGCTGGATGATATGCAGGTGATCCGGGGGGAGGCGCACAGCCTGTCGCGTACCAGCGCGGCTTTCTGCTGTGCCGGCCCGGATGATCTTTATCGCGGACAGGAAGGATATCTGACCGTCCGAGGCTGGGCGACGGACCGGCCTGTGCGCATCCTGGATCTGGAACCGGGCCTGATCCGGCTTGTTTTTGTGCCCAAGCCGGTGTGAGCGGTCGGAAATGAAACAGGCGCCGGAACGGGTCCGGCGCCTGCTTTGTACTTTTTGGAAAATGCCGCGAAGCGATCAGGCGTTGCCCTGGGTGTCCATGCCCTGGCCCAGCACCTGACGGCGATACAGCTCCACGAAATCCAGCGGCTGCAGCAGCAGCGGCGGGAAACCGCCCTGCGCCGTCACATCGGCGATGATCTGGCGGGCAAACGGGAACAGCAGCCGCGGCCCTTCGATCAGCAGCACGGCGCGCTGCTGGTCCTGCGGCAGCGGCGGCAGGGTGAAGACGCCGCAATAAACCAGCTCGGCGATGAAGGCGGTGGCGTCGCCGACCGTCGCTTCGGCGCGCAGGCGCAACTGCACCTCGGCCACATTCTCACCCAGGGACTGGCCCTGCAGGTCGACCGACAGGTCGATCTTCGGGGCTTCGTTGCCGGCCATCAGGGAGCGCGGGGCGTTCGGGTTCTCAAAAGAGAGATCCTTGACGTACTGCACATTGACGACGAGCGGCATGGGCGGGGTGCTGGACGTATCGGCGGTTTCGTCGGTGCCGTTGGCAATGGTCTCGTCAGTCATGACTGAAAAGTGCTCCGGTTGCAGGGATCGCAAAGATGGCCAGCATGGCTATTCTGGCCGGGACTAGCACGGAAACCCCCTTTTCGGCAATGATGGCATCACCGGGGGCGGGCTTGACAAGCATCGGCCGGGCGCGCTTAAAACAACCGTACCGTGGTGATTTGGTGACCGGATTGCAGACCACGTAAAAGAAACTGCTAAAAGGTCGAAGCCATTGATCCCCCCGCCCACGGCAGTCGGACAAGCGGCCTCGATCCGGACCGGTCGGGATGTCCTGGGTCGCACGCCTGCGACCACCGGGATTTTGGGAAAAGAGATGGCTATGGATCAGCCCGACGACCTTCACCCCGCCACGCTTCTCGTCCATGGCGGCACCCGCCGCAGCCAGTTCGAGGAGACGAGCGAGGCGATCTTCCTCACCTCCGGTTTCGTCTATGACAGCGCCGATGCCGCCGAGGCGGCGTTCGCCAATGACGGTTCCCGTTTCGTCTATAGCCGGTTCCGCAATCCGACCGTGGCCATGTTCGAGGATCGGCTGGCCCAGTATGAAGGCTATCCGCGCTGCTTTGCCACCGCGTCGGGCATGGCAGCCGTCCATGCCGCCGTTATCGGGCTGCTGAAGGCGGGTGATCGGCTGGTGGCCAGCCGCGCGCTGTTCGGCTCGTGCCTTTACATCGTCAGCGATCTGGCCCGGCGCTTCGGCATCGAAAGCGTGATCATCGACGGCACCAAGCCGGAGGAATGGGAAAAGGCCCTGTCGGTGCCGACCAATCTGGTCTTCCTGGAAACCCCGTCCAATCCCTGCCTGGAAGTGGTGGATCTGGACCATGTGGTGCCGCTGGCGCACAAGGCCGGTGCGCGCGTCGTGGTGGATAATGTGTTCGCCACGCCGGTTTTGCAGAAGCCGCGCCGCTATGGCGTCGATGTCGTCGTCTATTCCGCCACCAAGCATATTGATGGCCAGGGCCGCTGCCTGGGTGGCGCCATCCTGTGCGATGACGAGGTGGCGGGTCTGCTGGCCCCCTATCTGCGCCATACCGGCCCGGCGATGAGCCCGTTCAACGCCTGGACCCTGCTGAAGGGGCTGGAGACGCTGGAACTGCGGGTGAAGGCGCAAAGCGCGTCTGCGCTGAAGGTCGCCACCTTCCTGGAAAGCCACCCGGCGGTGGAACGGGTGCTCTATGCCGGGCTGGACAGCCACCCGCAGCGCGCCCTGCTGAAGCGCCAGATGTCCAGCGGCAGCAACCTGATCTGCTTCCACTTGAAGCCGCATCAGGGCGATGCCAAGGCTGCCGCCTTTGCCACGCTGAACGCGCTGCGCGTCATCAAGATTTCCAACAATCTGGGTGACAGCAAAAGCCTGGCGACCCATCCCGCCACCACGACGCATCAGCGCCTGACGGTGGAGGAAAAGGCCACCCTTGGCATCGGCCCCGGCACCATCCGCCTGTCCGTCGGGCTGGAAGATGCTGACGACCTGATCGCTGACCTGAAGCGCGGCCTGGATACGTTGGTCTGATCCCGTTCCCGGCCCTGGTGATCGCATCAGGGCCGGGGAACGTTACCCCTCAATCAACCGTCAGCAGGCCGCGCACATGGTGCAGGTCGGTGGCGACATGGTGGCACAGGGCGCTGATCTCGTCCGTCGCGGGCAGCATGTCGGGCACCATCACCGCCATCATGCCGGCGGCATGGGCGGCGCGGATGCCGTTATGGCTATCCTCCAGCGCCACACAGGCGGCGGGGTCCACCCCCAGCCGGGCGGCGGCGGTCAGATAGGGTTCCGGATGGGGTTTGCCGCGGCTGACATCATCGCGTGTCACGATGGTGCGGAACCGGTGATGGATGCCGACATGGCGCAGATGTTCATCGGCCTTGGCCCGCCCGGTAGAGGTGGCGACGGCCAGCGGCATGCCGATCCCGTCCAGATGGTCCAGCAGTTCCACCACCCCCTTCATCAATTCCACCTCTGCCAGTAGTTTTTCCATCAGCGGCTGGAAGGCCTGGGTGAAAACGGCGCGCCGTTCCTCCCCACCGAAGAAATCGGACAGCATGGCATAGGTTTCCGGCCAGGGCGTGCCGATGATGCCGGCATAGAAACTTTCGGGCATCGGCTGGCCAATGGCTTCGGCCGCTGCCAGCGTCGCCACCTTCACATGGCGTTCCGTATCGATCAGCAGGCCATCCATGTCAAAGATCACGGCCTGGATGGGCTGGGGAAAGGCGGGGCAGCGCAGAAGCGGCGATGGGGAAAGCGTCATGATGTGATGGCCGGGTAGTGACAGGACAGGGCGGCAAAGGCCGTCCTATCACGCCATCTGTTCGCCGGCCAGTTCCACCCGGTTGCGGCCGGACTGCTTGGCGCAATAAAGCGCGCGGTCGGCCCTGTCCAGCAGGGCGACCAGATTTTCGCTCTCCCCCTGCCATTCGGCGGCACCGATGCTGATGGTCAGCGGGATGGCGTGGCCTTCATGCAGGATCGGGGTGCTGTCGATGACGGCGCGCACCCTTTCGGCCACCCGGCCCGCCGCTTCCAGCCCGGTTTCCGGCAGCAGCACCACCAGTTCCTCCCCGCCATAGCGGGCCAGACTGTCGGCGGTGCGCAGCGTCTCGGCGATCCGGTCCACGGCGTGGCAGATCACCCGGTCGCCGGCATGATGGCCGTAATTGTCGTTGATCAGCTTGAACCGGTCCAGGTCGATCAGCAGCAGGGACAGGGGCCGGCGATGGCGGCAGGCCCGCTCCCGCTCCACCTCCGCCACTTCCATGAAGCGGCGGCGGTTCATGACGCCGGTCAGGCTGTCGATGCTGGCCAGCTTCAGCAGCTTGGCATTCGCCTCGATCAGTTCGCGCGTGCGTTCCGCCACCCGGCTTTCCAGCGTCTGGGTAATGCCGCGCAGGTCGGCATTGGCGCGGCGCAGCCGTTCATACAGCACGATATTGGCCATGCCGGTGGCCAGCTTGGCGGCCAGCACGCCCAATATATCGGCATCCGGCCCCTCCAGCCGGCGGTCGCACTCCAGCAGGGTCAGGAACAGGGTTCCATCCGCGCCGGGCAGGTGCAGGCAGGCCCGGCGCCCCTCCACCCATGTCTGGCCGCCAGCTTCCATCATTGCCAGCGTGTCCAGCAGGGGGGTGCCGGGCAGGGGCAGCGCCGTGCCGGCATAGGCGCCACTGGCAGCCAGCAGGCGATAGCGCGGCGCGTCCAGCGACCCGTCCGCGTCCGGCACCACGGCACAGACCAGCCCATCCACCTGGGTGCCCAGGATCGATCCCGTCTGTTCCAGCATGGTCTGGGCATAGGCTTCCAGGCCCATATCCGGGCGCAGCCGGTCATCCAGCGCGATCATCCGGCGCAGGGCGCGGCGGTTGGCCTCAATCGCCATGATATCATCATAGGCGCGCAGGGCCGCGATGACGGTGGTGTACAGCTTCTGGGCCGTCAGCTCCGTCTTGGCCTTATAATCATTCACGTCGTAATCGACGATCACCCGTTCTTCCGGTGCCTGTCCCGGCTGTCCGGTGCGCAGGATGATGCGAACGGCATTATTGCCCAGTTCGTCGCGGATGGCATGGACCAGCCGCAGCCCGGCATCATCCGTCTCCATCACCACATCCAGCAGGACCAGGGCAATATCGGCTTCGCGTGCCAGCACGTCACGGGCCTCTGCTGCGCTGAACGCATAAAGCAGTTCCAGCCCCCGGTCGCGGAAGCGGACCTTGCGCAGCGCATAGCGCGTGACGGAATGGACTTCCGGGTCATCATCCACGACCAGCAGACGCCAGGGCGCTGTCAGGGGTGATGGGTTTTCCAGTGCTGGCGACGGCTCACCCTTCAGGGAACCATCCGCCGCGAACAGGAAATCATCTTCCATCCCACCCACCTGAACGCTCCCCATGGGGTCATGGATATTGTGCGGGAAAAGACCGGATTCCCCCCTGGTCTGCCCGGCGAACGGGCACGACTATATCGCGACTGCACAAGGAATGCTTGCACTTATTCAATGATTACTGGATCGGTGAAGATGCTGGCGGGGCGGATGCGGCCCCCTTATCCTGGCATCCTGCCGGCCATCCGGCATCTATCCCGTATCAGGAAACAAGGGAGAGGCGGGGACATGTCATCCAGTCATCAGGGGCGTCGGCGTGGCAAGCCCGGCATCCTGCTTCTTTTCGTCGCCATCGTCGCGGCGCTGACCGGCGCCTATGTCTTCGTCTCCCGCAACCAGCCCGGCCCCAAAATGCCCGATAATCCCCAGACATCCACCGGCGAAACCGCCGCCCTGCCCCCGTTGAAGCAGGGCAACTTCCCTGCGGCGCCTGTGGCCAAACAGGTGCCGGTGGAGCATGTGCGCCATGGCGACACCTATATCGACCCCTATGACTGGCTGCGCGACCGCTCCTATCCCCAGGTCGATGATGCCGAGGTGCTGGATTACCTGAAGGCGGAGAATGCCTATACCGAGCAGGTGATGGGCAAGGAGGAGGAAGGGGCCCGCGCCAAGCTGTTCGCTGAACTGAAGGCACGGGTGAAGGAAGATGATAGCGGCGTGCCCTACCAGCGCGGCGGCTTCATCTATCAGGTCCGCTTTTCCGCCGGCCAGGACCACCCGGTCTATCTGCGCCGGCCGCTGGATGCGCCGGAAGGGTCTGAAACTGCCATCCTGGACGTGAATGCGCTGGCCGAGGGCAAGGATTTCTTCGATGTGGAAGCGGCGGAGCCCAGCCCCGATGGCCGCTATCTCGCCTATAGCTACGATGATAATGGCTCGGAGAGCTTCAATGTCATCGTCAAGGATCTGCAAAGCGGCGCGTTGATCGGGGAACCGATCCCCGATACCTCCGGCCCCATCGTCTGGGCCGCAGATAACAAGACCCTGTTCTATGTGCTGCGGGATGAGAGCCAGCGCCCCAAGCGCGTGATGCGCCACACGCTGGGCACGGCCAATGACACGGATGTGGAGGTTTATGAGGAAAAAGACCCGTCCTGGTGGGTGGGCATTTCCGAAAGCCAGTCCGGCCGCTTTATTGAGATCGGCAGCGGCACGCTGGTCGCCAGCGAGACGATGCTGATCCCCAGCGATGATCCCACGGCCGCGCCCAAGGTGGTGATCCCGCGCCGGGACGAGCATCTCTATAGCGTGGCCGACCAGGGCGACAGCCTGTGGATCCTTTCCAACGACAAGCACCTGAATTTCCGGCTGGTGAAGGCCCCCTTGTCCGACTGGTCGGAGAAGAACTGGGAAGAGGTGATGCCGGCCTCGGACCGTCAATACCTGACCGGCCTGCTGGCGCTGAAGGATTGGCTGGTCGTGTTTGGCCGCCAGGACGGCAACCAGCAGGTCTGGGTGCGCGATGCCAAGGGCGACACCCATACGATCGCCTTCCCCGACGCCGCCTTCGCCGTCGGCCCGATGAATAATGCGGTCTATGACACGGGCACCCTGCGCCTGCGCTATAATTCCCTGGTCACGCCGCCGACCACCTATGATTACGATCTGGCCGCCCGCACCCTGACCACCCGCAAGGTGCAGGAAATCCCCAGCGGCTATGATCCTTCGCTCTATACGTCGGAAAGCCTGATGGCGCCGGCGCGCGATGGCACGCTGATCCCCGTCTCCATCGTCTATCGCAAAGACTTCAAGAAGGACGGCAAGGCGCCGCTGCATCTCTATGGCTATGGTTCCTATTCCATCGCCATTGATCCCAGCTTCTCCACCAGCCGCATCGGCCTGCTGGATCGCGGGTTTGCCTATGCAATCGCCCATATCCGCGGGGGCGAGGAGATGGGCCGCCCCTGGCACGATGCTGGGCGGGTGCTGAACAAGCCCAACACCTTCACCGACTTTATCGATGTGGCCCAGTTCCTGGTGAACCAGGGCTATAGCAGCCCCGGCCATATCTCCATCGAGGGCGGGTCGGCTGGCGGCACCCTGATGGGGGCGGTGCTGAACATGGCGTCTGACGGGCTGTTCGCGGGTGCCGTGGCGCATGTGCCCTTTGTCGATGTGCTGAACACCTTGTTCGACGACACGCTGCCGCTGACCGCCAGCGATTATCCGGAATGGGGCAATCCCAACGATCCGGCGGTCTATAATGTCATGAAGACCTACAGCCCCTATGACAATGTGGCCAAGCGCCCCTACCCGCCCCTGCTGATTACGGCGGGCCTCAATGATTATCGCGTCACCTATTGGGAGCCGGCCAAATGGGCGGCACGGCTGCGCACCCTGAAGACGGACGATAATGTCCTGTTGCTGAAGACGGAGATGAGTGCCGGCCATGGCGGCTCCACCGGCCGTTTTGACAAGCTGAAGGAAGTGGCCTTGTCCCAGGCCTTCATCTTGCGCGCCCATGGCATCACGCCGTGAGTGTGGAGGGCCATTATCCGCCCGATGCGCTGAAGGCGGATTGGCTGCGGGCGGGGGCGGGTCTGGCGGTGGCGCTGGGCCCGTTCCTGTTCGTCTGGCCGCATCCGCTGGTGGCCGTGCCGCTGCTGGCGATGGCGGCCCTGTTCTTGATCTTCGCCCTGCGCACGGCGGAACGGCAATGGCTGCGGGTGCGGGCGGATGATGCGGGGTTGCATCTGACAAGCTTGCGCCCGCGCCATATCCCCTGGTCGTGCCTGCAATCGGTCAGGCTGACCTATTATTCCACCAAGCGGGACCGGTCCGGGGGCTGGATGCGGCTGAAAGTGACGGGCGGGGGCCGCAGCATTGCCCTGGAAAGTCAGCTTGCCGGTTTTGATGCGATTGCCGGCAAGGTGGCGGAGGCGGTGATTGAACGCGGGCTGATCCTGGATACGGCCAGCCAGGAAAATTTCCACCATCTGGGCCATTATGTCTGACAGGCCGTTGCCTTGTGTGGATGAGACGAAGGCCCCTGCCCTTTTGGACCGGGTGGCTGACTTGGCGGCGGGATGCGGATGCCCCATCTCTCCCCAAGGGGCATTTCAATTCGGAGATGGGCGATGAAGTTCCTGTCCATGGCCGCCGGTATGGCGGCCCTGCTGGCCCTGCCCCTGTTGGGCGGATGCACCAGCCGCCATGCCGATCTGGTGGCCAGCGCGCCGTCGCGGATGGTGGGCCTGTCGGAAACGGCGCTGCTGTCCTGTGCCGGGGTGCCGCTGCGCCAGGGTACCGGGCCGGATGGCACCCGCTATTTCAGCTACATCATGGATAATGCTGCCGATGATGGCAGCCGTGTCGGCATCGGCCTGGGTGGCGGCGGGGGCCGCGTGGGCGGGGGTATCGGGTTCAGCCTGCCCCTGACCAGTAATGATGAACCGACCTGCGAGGCGCGTTTCGCCCTGCGCGATGGAATTGTTACGTCGCTGCAGTTCCTGCCGCAACGTTATGACACCGACGCCTGTTACGCCATTGTCGAGAATTGCCTTGGCTCCCTTCCTGCCGGACAATAATCAGCGGGGGCGGGACCGACAGGGATCGGTCTGGAGAAGCATACCTGGAGATGATTATTATCAAGGGGTTAGGTTGATGGGCGTTGGGGACGAGGCGGGGGATCGGCCGGACAAGGGGGAACCATCCGATGAGGATAGTAGGCAGCGACGTCAGGCAGTAACCACCCTGCCCCCTGATTTGCCGCGTTTGCAGGCAGATCGTGTCCGGGAAATGGAACGATTGATGCGCGGTGCGGCCGCCTTTGCCCGTGGCGAATCGTCGCAGTAAGGGCTTGCTGATAGAAGCTGTCACATTGAAGGGCGCAGCGCTTGCTGCACCCTTCAATCCATGCCTTCAGCTCACCGCCGGCGTCACGCCACGGGGCAGCAGCAGCCAGTAACGGCCATTGCTCTTCATCAGGCCGGCGCGGTTTTCCGCGTCCTTGCCGTGACCCCAGAACAGGTCACCCCGCACGGGCCCCCGGATGGCGCCGCCCGTATCCTGGGCTACCAGCAGGCGGCGGATGGGGCTGGGTGCGCCCAGCGGATCATCCGCTTCCAGCCAGACCGGCACGCCATAGGCAATGAAGTTCCGGTCCACGGCCAGTGACCGGCCCGGCGTCAGCGCTACGCCCTGGGCGCCCACCGGCCCGTCGCCATCCAGCTTGCGGAAAAAGACATAGGACGGGTTGGCCTGCATCAGCCCCAGCGCCTCACCCGGATGGGCATCCAGCCAGGCCCGGATGGACTGCATCGACACTTCTTCGCGCGTCAGCGCGCCGCGTGCCACCAGTTCCCGGCCAATGGCGACATAGGGATGGCCATTCTGCCCATCATAACCGACGCGGATTTCCTTGCCATCGGGCAGGGTCACCCGGCCCGATCCCTGGATGGCCAGGAAAAAGGCATCAACCGCATCATCGACATAGAGCAGTTCCAGCCCCTTACCGGCCAGGGCGCCGGCATCAATGGCCTTGCGGTCGGCATAGGGGCGCAGGCGCCCCTCCTCTACCCGACCGGCGATCCGCTCCCCCTTAAACTGGGGACGGAATTCCCCTAGATCGACCATGACCAGATCGGCCGGGCGCTTATACAGCGGATGCTGATAACGGCCCTGCTTGGTCAGGCTGCCGCGCAGCGCGCTTTCATAATAGCCGGTGAACAGGCCCTTCTCATCGCTGTTATTGGCGGCAACCCAGGGCTGGAACCAGCGTTCCACATAGGCGCGGGCGGCGGCGTCATTGCCGCGCGGCACGGCGGCCAGCGCTTCGCAGGGGGCCTTCCAGTCCTGGATACGGCCCATGGCGCCATCCGGCCCCAGGGCACGGTCGGCGGGCTGGCGCATCAACCGCTCGCAGCTTTTTGCCAGCGCGGGCAGGGCTTCGGCCTGCCGGTCGGCGGTCCAGCCCGGCAGATCGGTGAAGGTTGCCGCGCGCAGGGTCAGCTTCGGTACCGGCGCCACCGGCCCTGCCGTACCCGGTTTCGCGGGTTCTGCCGGCGGGCGCACCTGGGTGCAGGCGGTGAAAAGGCCCAGCGACAGGACAAGGGCCAGACCGGTCAGCAGGCGCGACGGATAACGCATCGGTAACCTTCAAACGACGGGGAATGGTGGGTAAGGGCGGGGCGGAGGGTGCGCGGCGGCGCGGGCACCAAGACAGCAAAAAGGGGTGGCGTCGGGCCACCCCTTGGCAATGCGGTCCAGCCTTATTCGGGCGTGCGGGTTTCGCTCAGCAGCCAGTTCGGGTCGCTGGCGCGCGTATTACGGCTGAAGGTCCAGATATCCACCACTTCTTCCGGACGATCAGGATCGCCATCGATGATGTCGCCGGCGGCGTTGCGGGTGACATGGGTCTGATGGCTGGTGAAGGTGACGGTGCAGTGGGCGTGGCGCCCTTCCAGGCGCGCGGCGCTCAAATCCACCATCTCAATGCTGTGGATGCGGCTTTCCAGCGTTTCCCCAGCCTGCTGGCGCTGCCGGATGGCGGCGGCGAACCGGTCATAGACATCATCGGCCAGCAGCGGGCGCAGCGTGGCGGTATCACCAGCCGCGAAGGCACCGACGATCATCTCGAACGCGCCACGGGCGCCGGCGATGAACCCTTTTTCGGAGAAATTCGGATCGGCGGCCTGGATCAGGCGCACGCCATCCAGGACCGAGACGGGGCCATCGACCGGCGGCAGGTCCGGCATATCCCGCCGGCCCGGCAGGTTGATGACATTGTCGCCATCATTGGTGGGGCCCTGCGGCGCATCGGCGCGCGCGTCACCCTGGCGCTGGGCCAGGGGGTTGGGCCGTTCGCGTTCTTCGCCATGGCGGCGCCCCAGCACATTGCGGAGCCGGTAGATGAAGAAAGCCGCAACCATGGCAAAGATCACGATTTCCAGCAAAGCGGAGCCTCCACCCATGCGACGCCCATCCAATCCAATTGCCAAGCCAACGACGTTTCGCGCCCGGTTCTGATGCCGGCCCTTCAACTGACGAGTGTGCGGCATTATATCTGGAAGGAACGGCGCTGGCGCCAAAAGGTGCCCGCTATTTCTTCCATCTGTCCTTTTGGTGCGCGATCAGCGCCCCAAAGGCATATAATGCCGCGCAATCTGGTATCAGGGGCGGCATCGCCACCCGCGTCCTGTTGTTTTAGATAGGCCCTGAACCCGGAAAGAGCAAGGAGCCCATGCGTTTCCTGTTACCCCTATTGCTTCTGCCCCTGGTGGAGATCGCTGGATTTGCCTGGGTAGGCAGTGAGATCGGCGTGCTGAACACCCTGATGCTGGTGCTGCTGTCGGCCATTCTAGGCGTGCTGATCCTGCAGCGTCAGGGTCTGGAGGCACTGCGCAAGGCCCAGGGGCGCATGCAGGCCGGGGAAGCGCCGCTGCGCGATGCGTTCGACGGGCTGTGCTTCGCCCTGGCGGGCATATTGCTGCTGATCCCCGGTTTCGTCACCGACCTGATGGCGCTGGCCCTGTTCCTGCCGCCGCTGCGCACCATGCTGTACCGCCGTCTGTCGGTGCTGGTGGCCAATGGCACGGTGCATATGTCCGCAAGCTATGACCCCGGCACCGGGCAACCGCGCTCCCGTACCAGCACCGTGATTGATGCCGATTATGTGGAGGTCAACCGACCCGGTCCGCCGCCGGATCAGGAAGAACTGCCGCCGCCGGACAGCCGCTGGCGCCCGCCATCCCCCTGATCCAGCACGCCAAGGCCGCGCAGGCTGGCGGTGACGGCAGCATCCCAATCGGTATGCGGCTCTGCCCCCAGCAGGGCGCGGAGCCTGCTATTGCCCATCCGCACCGGCTGCTGCCACAGATACCGCATCTCCAGCAGTTCCCGGAACAGGGGCACAAAGGGGGATAGCAGGCGCATCATCCACCAGGGCATGGCGCGGACGGGCAGGTCTGGCCGTCCGATGGCCCGACGGATTGCCTGTACCATCTGCGTGCCATCGCCATCCCAATGCCCTTCCATGTTGAAGGCTGCGAAGGCGGGAAGCGTGTCGCCCCGTTCCATCAGCAGGGCCATGGTCTCGGCCACATCGGGCAGATAGGCCCATTGATGGCCGATGCCGGGTTTGCCCGGATAGGTGATGGCCCGCATGGAACGGCCCGGTTTCACCATCGCCTGCGAGAACCAGTTATTCCCCGGTTGCGGGCCAAAGAAATCGCCCGCGCGCACCACAAGGCAGGCGACGCCCGTATCAGCGGCCCGCCGTAACCGGGCTTCCATCTCCACACGGATACGGCCTTTGGCTGTTTGCGGGTTCTGGGGTGCGTCCTCGTCCGGGTCGGGAAAGGCATCGGGGCCAAAGACATAGACATTGCCCGGCAGCAGCAGGCGGGCCCCGTGCCGGCGGGCGGCAAGGATGGAATGATCCAGCATCGGCAGCACCAGCCGGTCCCAATCACGATATCCGGGCGGGTTGACGGCATGGACAATCCAGTCCACGCCCGTGGCCGCGGCGACCACATCCGCCGCCACCATCGCGTCGCCCGGTACCCACTCGATCCCCGTGCCGCTTTGCCGCCCCTGCGGCTGGCGATGCATGGCGCGCACGGCCCAGCCGCCAGCCAGCAGACGGCGCGCCAATGTGCCGCCAATCCCGCCCGTGGTGCCCAGGATCAATGCAGTCTTGGCCTTGGTCATGATCGTCTTCTTCCCTGTCTCCAGCCAGATGCCGTGGTGACAGGATCACCTGGGTAGGCGATAAAGGAAATTAGATGAAATTATAGCGATGCTATAGAAAAACCGATGAACATAGCGGACCCGGGCTGGGACCTTTATCGCAGCTTTCTCGCCGTCATGCGGGAGGGTTCCCTTTCGGCTGCGGCGCGTACGCTGGGCCTGACCCAGCCGACCCTGGCCCGCCATATTGACCTGCTGGAACAGGCGCTGGGATGCGGCCTGTTCACCCGGTCTCAACGGGGGCTGGCGCCCACCGATGCCGCCCATGCCCTGTTGCCGGATGCGGAAAGCCTGGCCGCGACAGTCGCGGCAATGCGGCGGACCGCCAGCGGCCATGGCCGGGAAGGCGTCATCACCGGTCATGTGCGCATCAGCGCCAGTGAAGTGGTGGGGGCGGAATTGCTGCCGCCGATCCTGGCGGACCTCAACCAGCGGCATCCGGGCCTTGTTGTCGAACTGGTCCTGAGCAATCAGGTCGATGATCTGCTGCTGCGGCAGGCGGATATTGCGGTCCGGATGGTGGCGCCGGCCCAGGACAGTCTGCTGGCCCGGCATGTCGGCGTTGTGCGCCTGGGCCTTTATGCCCATCGCCGATATCTGGACCGGCGCGGTGTACCGGAAAGCTGGGCCGACCTCGCCAGCCATAGCGTGATCGGTTACGACCGGGAAACGCCAGCCATCCGCGCCATGCGGGAACGGGCAGGCATTGTCATGCCGCCCTTTTCCCTGCGCGCGGATAGTGATCTTGCGCAACTGGCGGCCATCCGGGCGGGTTTTGGCATCGGCATTTGCCAAAGCCTGCTGGCGCAGCGTGATCCGGCACTGGTGCGGCTGCTGGCCGACCAGTTCCAGATGAACCTGGATACATGGATCGCCATGCACGAGGATCTGCGCCAGGAGCCGCGCTGCCGGGCGGCCTTCGATGCGCTGGCCGAGGGGCTGGTTTCCCTGCTGCGGTCGCAGGAAGGTCAGCCGTAGCGGCGCCTGGCTTCCAGCGTCAGCCCATAGCCGACGGCGCCGAACTTGTCGCCTTCCACAATGCGGGCCTGGGGCAGGGCGCCGGTAATGGCGGCCCGCACGGCGGGCAGCAGGGTGGAACCGCCGGTCAGGAACACAGCGTCAATCCGGTCAGTCGTGATGCCCGCCTGTGTCAGGCAGTCCGCCGTCATGGCCCCCAGCCGTGCCACGGGGTCGGCCACGGCGCGGGCAAGGCCTGCACGGCTGGCGGGGGCCTTAAGCCCGTCTTCCACCAGCGACAGGTCCACCGCCACCTCATCGGCATCCGACAAGGCGATCTTGGTTTCTTCCACCTTCATGGCCAGGGCGTGGCCCAGATGCTGTTCCAGTACGGTGGCCAGACGTTCCAGCAATTCCGGCTGCTGGACTTCGCGGGTCAGGCGGCGCACATCGGCCAGTACGCCCGGCGCATACAGGAAGTTGATCTTGGCCCAACTGGCCAGATCGACAAACAGATGGTTGGGGGTCAGCAGGCCGGCCCGGTTCAGCGGCGCGCGATAGCCCAGATGCGGCATCACCGCTTCCAGGCTCAGCAGCCGGTCGAAATCCGTACCGCCGATGCGCAGGCCGTCATTGGCCAGGATATCATCCACCCGGTCGGGCTTGCCGGCCCGGTCCGGCCCGATGCGGACAATGGAAAAGTCCGAGGTGCCGCCGCCAATATCGGCGATCAGGGCAATCTCTTCCCGCGTGATCTGCGCCTCATAGGCCAGGGCCGCGGCGATCGGTTCATACTGAAAGCTGACATCCTGGAAGCCGCAGGACCGGGCGATTTCCGCCAGTGCGGTTTCCGCCCGTGCATCGCCCGCCGCATCCCCATCCACAAAATGGACCGGGCGGCCATGGACGACATGGGTCAGTTCCCGCCCCGCGGCCTGTTCCCCCACTTCCTTGATATGGCGGATCACCAGCCCGATCACATCGCGAAAGCCGATGCGCCGGCGGCCCAGCAGCGTTTCTTCATCAATCAGGCTGGTGCCCAGCACTGATTTGATCGACCGCATCAGCCGCCCCTCACCGCCCGCGACATAGGACCGGATGGCCGCCCGGCCAAAAGCCGGCCGATGCGTCTCGAAATCAAAGAAGATGGCGCTGGGCAGGGTGGTGTGATCCCCCTCCAGCGCCACCAGGGCCGACTGGTTGTGCCCGGCAATGCCCAGGGTGGAATTGGAGGTGCCGAAATCAAGGCCGCAAGCCGTCATCATCAACATCTTTCGACCGGCGCACCCTGGCGGGCATACCGGTTCAACGGGGGGATGCAAGCGGCGCTGCGGCCGGGTCGCCAAAAGGGGCAGTGTTGCTAAAGGATGGACAGCCTGCCGTCAAGAGAGGGGATGCGCCAGCCCGGTTGCCAGCCGCGCCAGGGGGCGTTATGTCCTGGATATCGACCTTTATCCTTCTTCACCTCGTCTTTCCCCTTAAAGCCGGTGCCTTGATGACGCCGTTTGGTGACCGTGTCCGCCGCCTGCGGGAACGCAAGGGCGTTTCCCTGAAACAGATGGCCACGGAACTGGAAATCAGCTCCGCCTATCTTTCTGCCCTGGAACATGGCCGCAAGGGGCTGCCCTCGCCCATGCTGCTGCGCCAGATCTGCACCTATTTCGGTCTGATCTGGGACGAGGCGGAGGAGATGGAGCGGCTGGCCGCCTATAGCGATCCCCGCGCCATTGTGGATACGGCCGGGCTGACGCCGGACCATACGCTGCTGGCCAATATGCTGGCCCGGCGGGTCAATCTTTTGTCAGCGTCGGATCTCGCGGCGATCCTGGCCGTGCTGCGCCGGCATGACCGTGGTTCCCCCTGATTGGCGCCATAAAGGATATCCGGTCGCCAGGGGCTGCAAATTTTTGCCGCCTCTCCCTTCCCTTTGATGTAAGTTGGCGTCCATATGCTGGGCCAATAATTCGCCGCTGACCATTTTCCGGAGCCGACCGACATGCCTTCCCGCCTTGAACAGCTTTGCGTCCAAAAGGGCTTGAAGATGACCGAGCAGCGCCGCGTCATCAGCCGCGTCCTGTCGGACAGCCAGGACCACCCGGATGTGGAGCAGGTATACCGGCGGGCCATCGAGATCGATCCGCATATCTCCATCGCCACGGTCTATCGCACCATGCGTCTGTTTGAAGAGGCGAATGTGATCGAGCGTCTGGATTTCGGTGACGGTCGCGCCCGCTACGAGGAAGCGCGCGACGAACATCACCACCACCTGATCGATGTGCAGACCGGCGCCGTGGTGGAATTTTCCAGCGAGGAGCTGGAGCTGATCAAGGAAAAGATCGCCGACGAGCTGGGCTATAAGCTGATCGGTCACCGGCTGGAACTTTACGGCGTGCGCAAGGATCGCGTCAGCTCCCTGCCCACGGCCAATATCACCAGTTTCCCCAAGGTTTGATCCATCATGTGCCATGACCGGGCAGGGGATGGTGGCGGCGGTCGCGATTGCTGCCGCCTGGCGGTGACACGGGCCTACCGGGAAATGCAGGCCAGTGGCGCGCCCGACAGCCACTGCCTGGACGCGGCCTTGACAGTCTATCGCTGGCACCATCCCGAAGCGTCGCCCCCCAAGGCGGAGGATATCGTTTCCGCCTGGATAGGGCAGGTCACCCTGCATTGATGCGGGGACGCGGGGTTATTACGATAAAACTATAATGCGGCGGGATGGCCCGCTGCTGAACGCCGGCCATCCCGTCCTGTAAGCGGATCAGCAGGAGCCGACAGCCTTGCGGCTGCGCAGGTCGCCGAAATGGCTGTTGACCGGGGCCGAGGCGGCGCGGGCCGCATCTTCAGCCGCCAGGGCCGCCAGGGCCAGAAACTCGGCCAGATCACCCATATGGGACCGTTTGGCGTCCTGAACCAGACTTTCCAGGCAGCGCTTGATGGCAATGGCCACCTCCCGCTCTCCGCCAGCCGTCTGCATCAGGCCATCGTCTATTTCAGCATTCTTGCTTGAATAGGTCATGGTACTTCGCCCCCGCGTTGACCCTAACCTTTCGGTTAGCCCTTGTGGCGGCAATAATACACATTATTCCGGCCATTTGGGAGACATAAACGCATTAATATTTCGTGTCTCATAATAGATCAATCATTGATTACTGAAAGATGGGCGGCAAACGCTGGTTGTGCTCTGACATACAGATCGAATGCAGCAAGGTCATTACTTATATCCAAATGGTTATGTTGATAAATGCAACCGACGACGTCGCAGCATACCTGCGTATTATGTTGACGCTGAAACCGGGATGGTTCCGCCGGTCACAAAAAGGATGCGGGGGTTTGCCAGTTGCAGCCAGGGCCGGAGGTGCCTATATCTGGTCTGCGTTGGGGGCAGAGGTTTCTGCCCTTGGGGCCGGCAGCAGGCCGGCTATATATGGATCAGCAAAACCCATGGGGATCGCCCCTGCGGTGCCAAGCATATTGGGCTGCGGGTGATCTGCCGGAAACGAGAGGTCGTCATGAGCAAGGTTATCGGGATTGATCTGGGCACCACCAATTCGTGCGTGGCCGTTATGGAAGGCACGCAGGCCAAGGTCATCGAAAATGCCGAGGGCGCGCGCACCACGCCGTCCATGGTCGCCTTTACGCAGGGCGGTGAGCGTCTGGTGGGACAGCCGGCCAAGCGCCAGGCCGTCACCAACCCCGACAATACGCTGTTCGCGATCAAGCGCCTGATCGGCCGTCGCTATGACGACCCGGTGACCAAGAAGGACGCCGCCCTCGTTCCCTACAAGATCGTCTCCGGCGGCAATGGTGACGCCTGGGTCGAATCTCATGGTGAAAAGTACAGCCCCAGCCAGGTCAGCGCCTTCATCCTGCAGAAGATGAAGGAAACCGCTGAGGCTTATCTGGGTGAGAAGGTGACGCAGGCCGTCATCACCGTTCCGGCCTATTTCAATGACAGCCAGCGTCAGGCCACCAAGGATGCCGGCAAGATCGCCGGCCTGGAAGTGCTGCGCATCATCAACGAGCCGACGGCTGCCGCCCTTGCCTATGGCATGGAGCGCAAGGGCGCCGGCACCATCGCCGTGTACGATCTGGGCGGCGGCACCTTCGACGTGTCGATCCTGGAGATCGGCGACGGCGTGTTCGAGGTGAAGTCCACCAACGGCGACACCTTCCTGGGCGGTGAAGATTTCGACGGCAAGATCATCGATTATCTGGCCGAGGAATTCCAGAAGGAGCAGGGCATCGACCTGCGCAAGGATCGTCTGGCCCTGCAGCGCCTGAAGGAAGCCGCTGAAAAGGCCAAGATCGAGCTGTCCAGCTCCGTCCAGACGGAAGTGAACCTGCCCTTCATCACCGCTGATGCATCCGGTCCGAAGCACCTGAACATCAAGCTGACCCGCGCCAAGCTGGAAGCCCTGGTGGATGATCTGGTGCGCCGCACTGTCGGCCCCTGCCAGGCCGCGCTGAAGGATGCCGGCCTGAAGGCGTCTGAGGTTGATGAAGTGATCCTGGTCGGCGGCATGACCCGCATGCCCAAGATCATCGAGACCGTGAAGCAGATCTTCGGCAAGGAGCCGAACCGTGGCGTGAACCCCGACGAGGTGGTGGCCATCGGTGCGGCGATCCAGGGCGGCGTGCTGAAGGGCGACGTCAAGGACGTGCTGCTGCTGGACGTCACCCCGCTGTCGCTGGGCATTGAGACGCTGGGTGGCGTGTTCACCCGCCTGATCGACCGCAACACGACGATCCCGACCAAGAAGTCCCAGGTCTTCTCCACAGCGGAAGATAACCAGTCGGCCGTGACCATCCGCGTGTTCCAGGGTGAACGCGAAATGGCCGCCGATAACAAGATGCTGGGCCAGTTCGACCTGATGGGCATCCCGTCCGCCCCACGCGGCGTGCCGCAGATCGAAGTGACCTTCGACATCGACGCCAACGGTATCGTCAATGTGTCCGCCAAGGACAAGGCGACGAACAAGGAGCAGACCATCCGCATCCAGGCGTCCGGCGGTCTGTCGGATGCCGACATTGACAAGATGGTGAAGGACGCGGAGGCGCATGCCGCCGATGACAAGAAGCGCAAGGAGCTGGTGGAAGCCCGCAACCACGCTGACGGTCTGATCCATTCCACCGAGCGCACCCTGTCGGAGAATGGCGACAAGGTGGACGCCGCGGATAAGACCGCGGTTGAAGCCGCCATCGCCGACCTGAAGGGCGTGATGGGCAGCGAGGATGCGGCTGAGATCAAGGCCAAGACCGATGCCCTGGCCCAGGCTTCCATGAAGCTGGGTGAGGCCCTTTACAAGGCCGGCCAGGAAGGCCCGGCTGCCGGTGCTGCCGGCGCTGGTGCTGCTGCTTCCGACGAGGAAGCCACGGGCGGCGAAAAGGTGGTCGACGCCGACTTCGAGGAAGTGGACGACGACCGTAAGAAGGGCTGATCCCAGCCCTTCCCCCTGTTTGGGGGCGGGACCGCCGGTTGCTGATTGATGCGCGGGCCCGTCCGGAAAGGTTTCCGGGCGGGCCTGTTGCATGATGGGGCCGGCCATGCCAGATGTTGTGGATTATTTTGCGGAAACCGGCAGCCGTGCCTCTGGAGGGCGGCCGGACCGGATGCGAAGGGGCTAGAAGCCGCCATGTCCAAGCGTGATTATTACGACGTTCTCGGCGTCACCAAATCCGCCAGCGCGGACGATCTGAAAAAAGCCTATCGCAAGCTGGCCATGCAGTACCACCCTGACCGCAATCAGGGTGACAAGGCTGCGGAACAGAAATTCAAGGAAGTCAGCGAAGCCTATGACTGCCTGAAGGACGAACAGAAGCGCGCCGCTTATGACCGTTTCGGCCATGCTGCCTTTGAAAATGGCGGTGGTCGTCCGGGGGCTGGCGCTGGCGGGTTCGATTTCGGCGGCGGTTTCGCGGATATTTTCGACGAGATGTTCGGCGAGTTCATGGGCCGTGGTCGTGGGGGGCAGGCGAATAATCGCGGTGCCGACCTGCGCTACAACCTGGAAATCTCGCTGGAAGATGCCTTCAAGGGCAGCACCACCCAGGTGCGCGTGCCCACCAGCGTGATGTGCGATCCCTGCGGTGGGTCCGGCGCGGAGAATGGCAGCAGCCCGACCACCTGCACCACCTGTAGCGGCAGCGGCAAGGTACGCGCCCAGCAGGGCTTTTTCACCATCGAGCGTGCCTGCCCCACCTGTGGCGGCGCTGGCCGGGTGATCAAGGATCCCTGCCGCCATTGTGGCGGCCAGGGCCGGGTGCGCAAGGAAAAGACCCTGCAGGTCAATATCCCGGCGGGCGTGGAAGATGGCACCCGCATCCGTCTGGCCGGTGAGGGCGAGGCGGGTCTGCGGGGTGGCAGCCCCGGCGATCTTTATATTTTCCTGTCGATCGCCCCCCACCGCTTCTTCCAGCGCGACGGGGCCAACCTGCATTGCCGGGTGCCGATCCCGATGACCACGGCAGCCTTGGGCGGCACGATCGAGGTGCCGACGGTGGAAGGCACGCGCGCCAAGATCAACGTTCCCGCCGGCACCCAGACGGGCCACCAGTTCCGCCTGAAAAGCAAGGGGATGAGCGTTTTGCGCAGCCCGGCGCGGGGCGACATGTATATCCAGGTCGTAGTGGAAACGCCGGTGAACCTGACCAAGCGTCAGCAGGAATTGCTGCGTGAATTCAACAAGGAAGCGGATGCCGGCACGGGCCAGAACCCGGAATCGGAAGGCTTCTTCGCCAAGGTCAAGGAACTCTGGGCCGACCTGAAGGACTGACAGTCGGGCAGGGGGCCGGGGCATAGCACCTTGGCCCCCCTTGCGCGTTGACAGGCAGGCGCCCGGCACCCATTGTCCGGGCGCTATTTTTTTGTCCCCATCAGCCGGATTTTTGGAATCATGAGCCACGCCGATCTTTCCCGCACCATCGACACCGCCTGGGACAACCGCGACGGTCTGGGCTTCAGCACCAAGGGTGACGTCCGCGACGCGGTGGAGACGGCCCTGTCCCTGCTGGACAAGGGCGAGGCCCGCGTGGCGGAAAAGATCGACGGCACCTGGGTGGTGAACCAGTGGCTGAAAAAGGCGGTGCTGCTGTCCTTCCGCCTGAATGACAATAGCGTCATCGAAGGCGGCCCCGGCGGGGCCACCTGGTGGGACAAGGTGCCGTCCAAGTTTGTCGGCTGGGATGAGGCGACCTGGCGTCAGGCCGGCTTCCGCGCCGTGCCGGGCAGCGTCGTGCGCCGCAGCGCCTATGTGGCACCGGGCGTGGTGCTGATGCCCAGCTTCGTCAATGTCGGCGCCTTCGTGGACAAGGGCACGATGGTGGATACCTGGGCCACCGTTGGTTCTTGCGCCCAGATTGGCAAGAATGTGCATCTGTCCGGCGGCGTGGGCATTGGTGGCGTGCTGGAGCCCCTGCAGGCCGGCCCGGTGATCATCGAGGATGATTGCTTCATCGGCGCCCGGTCGGAAGTGGTGGAAGGCGTGATCGTCGAACAGGGCGCTGTCCTGTCCATGGGCGTCTTTATCTCCGCCACCACCAAGATCATCGACCGCACCACGGGTGAAGTGTTTGTGGGCCGCGTGCCGGCCTATTCCGTCGTTGTGCCCGGCAGCCTGGCCGGCAAGCCGCTGCCCGATGGCACGCCCGGCCCCAGCCTGTCCTGCGCCGTGATCGTGAAGCGCGTGGATGCCCAAACCCGTTCCAAGACCAGCATCAACGACCTGCTGCGCGATTGAGCGATGTGACGAAGGGCAGGGCGGTGACGCTGGGCCCTTCGGCTGCGTTCATGAAAGCGGGGATGGCTTGCCAATAATCGTCTGGAATTGCTTTCCGGCGTTTGCGGGCGCTACTCCTCCACAACCGTCACCCCGGCGAAGGCCGGGGTCCAGTTTCGTAGAGCAATGTGCCTGTCAATCTGGACCCCGGCCTTCGCCGGGGTGACGGTAGAGAAACGTTGACGGACGCAAGCTTAAGCTTATCGACCCCTTGTTCAGTTTCCCAACCCCCGAGCCGTCCCTATGCCTATCGATCCCATCGCCCTTACCCAGGACCTGATCCGTTGCCCCAGCGTCACCCCGGCGGATGCAGGGGCGCTGGGTGTGCTGGAACGGGAATTGACCGCTATGGGATTTACCTGCACCCGGCTGCGGTTTGAGGAGGCGGGCACCGATCCGGTGGATAATCTCTATGCCCGTCTGGGCACGGCCAGCCCCCATTTCTGCTTCGCCGGCCATACCGACGTGGTGCCGACGGGGGACCGCGCCGGCTGGAGCGTTGATCCTTTCGGTGCCGAAATTATCGACGGTAAACTTTACGGTCGCGGCACGTCCGACATGAAGGGGGCCATTGCCTGCTTCGTTGCCGCCGTCAGGTCATTCCTGGATCGCAACGGTATGCCCGATGGCTCCATTTCCCTGTTGATCACGGGGGATGAGGAAGGCCCGTCCATCAATGGCACCCGCAAGGTATTGGACTGGATGCGCCAGCAGGGAGAGGTGATGGATGCCTGTGTGGTGGGGGAGCCGACCAATCCCCGCGCCATGGGCGATATGATCAAGATCGGCCGTCGCGGCTCCGTCACCGCCACCCTGACCGCCTATGGCGCCCAGGGTCATGTGGCCTATCCGCATCTGGCCGACAACCCGCTGCCCCGTCTGACAGAGGCGCTGACCCTCTTGACCCAAAGCCCGCTGGATGAGGGCACGGCCCATTTTCAGCCCAGCACCCTGGCCCTGACCACCATTGATGTCGGCAACCCGGCCAGCAATGTGATCCCGGCCAAGGGCACGGCCAAATTCAACATCCGCTTCAACGATCTGCATACGCCGGACAGTCTGGAAGCCCATATCCGTGATGTGCTGGAAGAGGTGGGCGGCACCTGGGACCTGAAGATGCAGGTCAGCGGCGTTGCCTTTCTCACCCCGCCCGGCCCGCTGGTGAAAACCGTGGCCGGTGCCATACAGGCCGTGACGGGGCGGGAGCCGGAATTGTCCACCAGCGGCGGCACGTCCGATGCCCGGTTCATCAAGGACCATTGCCCGGTGGTGGAGTTTGGTCTGGTCGGCGCCACCATGCATAAGGTGGATGAAAATGTCGCCCTGTCCGATATCCTGTCACTGACGGCGATCTATGATCGCATCCTGTCAGACTTTTTCGGCAAGCCGGCGGCATGAGCGACCATCCTGAGACCCCGCAACCCGGTCCGTCAGGGGCCAGTCTGACGGCGCGCGGCCTGCGCGGCGCGTGGCGCCTGTTTCGCCTGGATCGGGGTGGGGTGGAGGAGTTCCGGGACGAGAGTGATGTCGCCCTCTGGCACAGTTTCAACGCCTATTTCTTCATCATCCCGGCGGGATTGATCTTGTCCCTGCTGATGGGGGACAAGGGTCTTGAACAGGTGGACCTGCCTTTATTCATCCTGCAGGATGCCGTGCGTACGGTTTTGACTGTGGCTGCCAGCTTGCTGGCAGCTTGCCGTCTGGCCCAGGCATTTGGTTATGGCAACAGGATTGGTCGCTTTGTCATGGCGTCCAACTGGTCGGGCGTCATCTCCGCCATTTTCTATGGCACCGCCCTGCTTCTGGCCCGCGCCTTGGGCGCGGAGGGGGAGGCCATGCCCCCGGCGGCGGGCTTACTGCTGTTCTGCGCGATGATCTGGACCGTGTTTTATGGCTGGTTCGTTGTGCGCCAGGCGCTGGCATGCGGCGGGCTGCTGGCCAGCGCGATGGTGCTGCTGGATCTGACGATCAGCCTTGCCGTCTTTTCCATGTCCAAGACGCTGGCCGACCTGGCCGGGGGCTGATCCCCGGCCACAATCCGCGCTAGCCGTCAGCTATAACGCTGCTCGGTCCAGGGGTCGCCTTCATTATGGTAGCCGCGCTCTTCCCAGAAACCGGGGCGGTCAGCATCGACAAACTCGATGCGCTTGATCCATTTGGCTGATTTCCAGAAATAGAATTTCGGGATGATCACCCGGACCGGGCCGCCATGTTCCACTGTGATCGGCTTGCCTTCCCAGCTATGGGCCAGCAGCACATCGGCATCATCAAAGACCGACAGGGCGACATTGGTGGTGTAGCCATCATAGGAATGGAAGATGATGTGCTGCGCCTGGGGCAGCGGCTTTACCAGATCCAGGATGTGCCGCGCCGACACCCCTTCCCAATGATTGTCGTAGCGTGACCAGGCGGTGACGCAATGGATATCCGACATGTCGGTAAAGGGCGGCTGGGTGCGGAAATCGGTCCAGCCCCAGGTCAAGGGGTTGGCCACCAGACCATCAATAGTCAGTTCCCACTGATCGACGGGGATTTCCGGCTGGATGCCCAGATCCAGCACGGGCCAGTTCTTCACCTCGCGTTGGCCGGGGGGCAGGCGCTGGGCGCGCGGGGCGGCGGCACCGGTCATCAGCCGGCCCTCCTCGGCCCATTTCTCCTTACGATCGACCAGCTTGGCATTGGGTGGGGGGATCAGGCCATCATCCTGCGACATGGTGGGTCCGTTGGGTTTGGAATGCTGATGCGGGACAAGATAGCGTTCCCGCTGCCGTCCGGCGAGGGATTGCCGGATAATGCAGGCCCACCATGCGCATGCCTGTCAGGCACCGGGGAACAGGACCCCACCCCCGTGGGTTGGCTTTACCGGGTAGGGCCGCTATCGTGGCCTGACGCCCTTTCCCGTCCGATGCCGGAGAAACGCCGCGCCATGAACCGCTTCGCCTGCCCGCCCCTTATCAGGGCGCTGCCCGGCCTGCTGGCCCTGCTGTTGATCGCCGCTACCTTCTTCTTCGCTTCTCCCGTTCGCGCCCAGATGGTGCCGGCATCGGCCGCCGCCGCGAAAGAGGATGCGGGCGTGGATCGCGAGCAGGTGGAAAATCTGGTCCGCACGCTGGAAGATCCGGCCAAACGCGACGCGCTGTTGGCCCAGTTGAAGGCGCTGACGGTGGTGGAGCAGCAACGGGAGGAGACGCCCGTCGGTAGTGTCGGCAGCCGGTTCCTGGCGACCCTGTCCGACCGGATTGAGCGGTTGAGCCAGCAGATCGCCGGCGCCAGCCAAGCCATTATCGACACGCCGCGCGCCTTGCGCTGGGCTGAGCAGCAGATATCCGACCCGGCGCGCCGCAATAACTGGCTGCGTCTGGCCGTGCATCTGGTGGCCATTATCGCGGCGGGCTTCCTGGCCCATTGGGTGACCAGCCGGCTGCTGGCGCAGCCGCGCCAGTCCCTGGGCCGGCGCAATGGCCATTACTGGTGGACCAAGATCCCGCTGCTGACCCTGCGGCTGCTGATCGACCTGTTGCCCATGGCCGCCTTCGCCATTGCCGGTTATGGCGTCCTGTCCCTGAGTGAAGCACCGCGGTCGGTGCGTCTGGCGTCTCTCACCATCCTGAATGCCAGCCTGATCGTACAGGGGGTGCTGGCCGTGTCGCGGTTCCTGCTGTCACCTTCCACCGCCAATCTGCGGCTGGTGCAGGTATCGGATGAAACGGCGAACTATCTGGTGATCTGGGTCCGGCGCATCGTCATGGTCGCCATCTATGGCTATTTCATCGCCCAGGCGGCGCTGGTGCTGGGGCTGCCGCAGCAGCCTTATGCCGCGCTTCTGAAACTGCTGGGGCTGGTGGTGACGGTCATGGTGGTGGTGCTGATCCTGCAGAACCGCACCATGGTGGCGGAATGGATCCGTGGTGACCGGCCTGCCGATCCGCAGCCCCCTGTCGATCCGGTGGATGATGCCCTGCGCGCCGTGGTGGCGGGGGAAAGCGATGGCAGTGATCTGGACAATCCCGTCATCGCACCTGCTGGTGCTGGGACCGTCCATGCGCATGCGCAGCGCCGTGTTGCCGTTCGGGCCGTGCGGCGGCGGCTGGCCGATATCTGGCATATCCTGGCCATTCTCTATGTGTCCGCCATCTATTTCATCTGGGTGCTGGAAATCGCCGACGGCTTTAATTTTGTGATGCGGGCTACCCTGGTCACCGGCGCCATCCTGGTCGGTTCCCGCCTGATCGGGGAGGGGATCGACAGCAGCCTGCGGCGTGGCTTTGCCATTTCTCCGGATCTGCTGATCCAGTTCCCCGGTCTGGAGCAGCGGGCCAACCGCTATCTGCCCATTCTGCGGCGTCTGCTGCTGACGATATTGTGGATATTCACCATTCTGCTGCTGCTCCAGGCCTGGGGCGCCAATGCCCTGGGCTGGTTCGATACGGATTTCGGGCAGCGGCTGACGGCATCCACCATCACCATCCTGATCGTGCTGGCGGTGTCGCTGATTGTGTGGGAAATGGCCAGTGGTGCCATCTTCCGCTATCTGAACGCCAAGGATGAAAGCGGCACCGCCATCCAGCGCAGTGCCCGCATGCGCACATTGCTGCCGCTGGCCCGCAACGCCCTGATGATCCTGATGATCACCATGGTCGGGCTGATCGTGCTGTCCGAAATGGGCATTAACATTGCGCCGCTGCTGGCGGGCGCGGGCGTGGTTGGTCTGGCCATCGGTTTTGGGGCCCAGACCCTGGTGAAGGATGTGATCACCGGCCTGTTCATGTTGATCGAGGATACGCTGTCGGTCGGCGATGTGGTGAATGTCGCCGAGAAGGGCGGGGTGGTGGAAGCGATCACCATCCGCACCATCCGGCTGCGCGACTATGATGGGTCTGTCCACACGATCCCGTTCAGTTCCATCACCACAGCCACCAATCTGACCAAGGATTTCAGCTTCTATGTCTTCAACGTGAATATCGACTTCAAGGAGGATACGGACCGCGTCGTCGCCATCCTGCGTGAAATCTGTACCGAGATGATGTCGGAGCCCAATTTCGCCGCGGTGATCCTGGATCCGATCGATATTGCGGGCGTTGATGCCATCCGCGAAAATGCGGTGACGATCCGGGCGCGTATCAAGACACGCCCCATCCAGCAATGGGGCGTGGGGCGTGAGTTCAACCGCCGCATGCGTCGCCGGTTCGAGCAGGAGGGGATCTCCATCCCCTATCCTCAGCGCACGCTGCATATGGCCAGTGGCACTACGGTGCCTCCGGTCCCCCTGCCGGGCAATGCGGGCGGGGACGCCTGACGGGATCAAATCCGGCGGGCGACCTCAATCCTCCAGGCAGTCCGTATCGGCTTCGTCGGGGGTGATCCCGTCGGGATCATCCCCCGTCCGGTCGGCATCAATCACCCGGCGCGCGGTGGCCAGGTCAAACCCGGCCCGTGCCATGGCGGCGATATCCTTGTCGCGGCGCTGGCGCCTCGCCTCGCCCGTGCCATCCCGGTCGGGGCGGAAACCACCCAGCCGGCGGCGCCGGGCATAGGCGATGGCGGCGTTCAGGTCGGCTTCGCCTTCCGCCGCCCCTTCCAGCCCGCCAATGGCCTTTTCCACCTCCGTCTCGTCCAGCCCCTTGGCCCGCAGCTTCTGCCGGATGGCGCGGGTGGAGCCGCCACGCCGTTGCAGACCGCCAGCCTTCATCTCCGCATAAAGCGCATCATTCAGCAGACCGGAGCGCAGATAGCGCGCGATCAGGGCTTCCACCCATTCCGCGCCCTGTGCCGGATCGGTGTCGTGGGCCTGCGCGGAGGCCAGCACGCGCCGCATCAGCACCCGGCGCAGATTGGCGCTGGAAGTCGCGAACCGCTCCAGATAATGCAGGGCGGCCCGGTCCAGATAATCCGGCGTCACCCGCCTTATCTTGCGCCCCGGTTGTGGGGCCTTGCGTTCTTCCATCGCTCTTTCCCTCCCTTTGGCCGGTTTCATGGCCCCGGTGTGATGGCCGTAATTGCCCCGATCTGTTGTGGGGCGTAGTGTTGCGGCCAATCAAAGGCTGGCGACCCCGCCGCCTCTGTCGCTTCCCTTCGCCCAAAAGGCAATTCCGCGCCATGACGCAGCCGAGCTTTCCCATGCCCCGCCATGTGGGTGCCGTCAACTGGATCGGGCTTTCCACCCTGATCGCAAAGGAAATCCGCCGTTTCCTGAAAGTTTGGGTCCAGACCATCGCCGCACCGGTGGTGACGACGTTGCTTTTCTATTCCGTCTTCGCCCTGGCGCTGGGCGGCGTGGTGCGGATGGTGGGGGATGTGCCTTTCCTCACCTTCCTGGCGCCGGGCCTGATCATGATGGCGATCGCGCAGAACGCCTTTGCCAATTCCTCCTCCTCCGTCCTGGTGTCCAAGGTCCAGGGCAATATCGTGGACGTGCTGATGCCGCCCATTTCCGCCCTGGAACTGACGGCGGCCTATGTGGTGGGCGGGGTGGTGCGTGGGGCGCTGGTCGGGCTGGTGACGGCGCTGACCATTTCGCTGTTCGTGCCGGTCACGGTGGCGCACCCGTTCTATATCCTGTTCCACGGCATCGCGGCGGCCATGCTGCTGTCGCTGCTGGGGCTGATCGGCGGTATCTGGGCTGACAAGTTCGACCATATGGCGGCGGTAACCAATTTCATCGTCACCCCGCTCTCCTTCCTGTCCGGCACCTTCTATTCCGTGGACAGCCTGCCGCCGACCTTCCATTTCATCGCCCATCTCAACCCGTTCTTCTATTTCATCGACGGGTTCCGTTATGGCTTCATCGGCCGCACGGATGGCACGCTGGGCACCGGCATTCTGGTGATGCTGGGCATCAATCTTGTGTTGGGTTTTGTCGCCTGGTCCATGATCAAGCGCGGCTACAAGCTGAAGGCCTGATGGCCGGGACAGGGGGAAAAGCGATGTCCGCTCCGGATGCCAATACCCTGCCGGCAGGCGCCTTCCGGCCGCATATGCGCCGTCAGGTGCCGGCCTTTTTCTGGCAGGCTTTCAAGACCCTGCTGGTGAAGGAGATGAAGCGGGTATGGAAGATGGCGGCGATGATCATCATCGCGCCTGCGCTCATGGCCGTGATTTATTTCGTCTGCTTCCTGTTCGGGCTGGGGCCGCAGCGCGGCACGCCGGAAGGCGATGCGGTGCTGACCTTCCTGGTGCCGGGTCTGGTGATGCTGTCCATCCTGCTGCGCGCGGCGGAGAATACGGGGTTTTCCCTGCTCTATGCCAAGATCGAAGGCCATGTGCTGGACCAGTTGATGGCGCCCATCGGCGCGCGGGAGGTGGTGCTGGTCTATGCCGTGACCGGCACCGTGGCCGGTTTCATCTCCGGCCTGTTTGTCTGGCTGGGGTCGCTTCTGCTCTGGCCGCAGCCGGTGGCCCATCCGCTGGTGGCGCTGGGCTTTGCCGTGCTGGCAGGCTTGCTCATGTCGATGTGCGGGCTGCTGACCGGTCTGGCCTCCACCAAGTGGGACCATATGGCAGCCTATTTCACCTTCCTGTTCACGCCCCTGTCGTTCCTGTCCGGCGTTTTTGCGCCGGTGGCGGGTATGCCCCCCCTGTTCGCGGCTATTGTGCAGGCGAATCCCATCTTTTATGCCATGGATGGTTTCCGGTACGGCATGGTAGGGCAAGGTCACGCGGATCCGGCTGTGGCGGCGTTGATCGTGCTGGCAGCCTGCGCGCTGCTGTACGCCCTGTCTGCCCGGCTTTATTCCATCGGCTGGCACATGAAAAGTTAAGCGCCCTGTAACAGGGTGGACCGGTCCGTAACGGCCGGCGGTGAAATTGTAACGCTCCTGAAAATGCGGCGGACAGGGGCGCGGAAGGGCCGCATAGTCAAGGAACCGACGTTAAGATGACGCGCAGGATACGTGCCATGGATGCCCATCCTTCCGGTTCCGCCCCTTCCCCCTTGTCGCATCGCCCGCGCCTGACCCCTGGCGTGCCGGCCGGTGGCGTGGCTGCCGTGCTGGTTGCGCTGGGCGTCATTGTCTGGGGCTCCATCGCCGGCGATCCGGTGGGCGACACGGTCAGCTTCAAGGTTGATACGGACTTCTCCATCCCTGCGCCCCCTGCCCCTCCCGCCCCGCCGGAAGCCCCGTCCATCAATGTGGATGTGGAAGGCATCCGCCGCTCTGTGGCAGAGGCAATGCGTCAGGCGGAGATGAATAACGATCCGGACAAGCTGCGCATGGCGGAAGAAAAGCTGGCCATGGCGCAGCAAAAGCTGGCGGCCATGGAAGGGATGATCCCCAAGGCAGCCCAGGAGGCGCTGGCGGCGGCCAAGGCCCAGGTGCAGGCCGAACGCGCCCGCATCGTTTCGAACTCGGTTGCCGGGGTAGCCACCCAAGAATCTGAAATTGTCGGGGATAGCTATCGCCAGAGCTTTACGGCCCCCGGTGGCGTGCGCCTTGCCAATATCCAGGGCGACGTGATGATCGAGGTCTCCTCCCGCGCGGAGAAAGTGCAGGTAAATGTGGATGGCGGCGGCGGGCTGCGCACCAGCCTGACCAATGGGGTTTTGACCATCAGCGGGCGGGGCGATGATGGGGCCGATGTGCGCCTGGTTGTGCCGGAAAGCGCCCGCATGAATATTGCCGGCCATGCTGGCGATGTCACCATCGCCGGCCGTTCCGAAGCGCCCCTTGATGTACAGATGCGGCGGGGCACCCTGCGGGCTGACCGCACGAGCGGTGCCACGGTTAATATCGCCGAGTCGGGGTCGGTTTATATTGAGCGGGTCGATGGCCCGTTCAGGGCCAGGATCGGCGGTTCAGCGGATATCCGGGTGGATCGGACCGAAACGGCAGACCTGGAAGTGATGGGCCGCGCCGACATTTCCATCGGTCGCATCAATGATGCCACCAACATTGCCGTACCGGGGTATGCCGATATCAATATTGACCGCGTCAATGGCCCGGTCCGGGTGAAGTTTGGCGGGGCCGGCAATATTTCAATCAAGGACGGGCGGGCGGAACCGCTTCAGGCCACGTTGAACGGTGCGGGCTCGCTGGATTTTGGCGGTGTGGCGGTCAATCCGCAGGTTACGGCCGCCGGCTCCGGCTCTGTCTCCATCGCGAAGCATGAGGGTACCCCCAGCCTGAACAGCAGCGGCAGCGGCGGCATCCATCTGGGCGAGTGATGGCCGTGGCGCCCCCGCCGGCCAAGCCGGGACCGAAGCCGGTTCCCAAGACCACCCCGCTGGATGATCGTATCCAGCAGGCTGAACTGGACCGGCTGCGGCGTCATGCGTCGGAGACGGGCTTGCGCGACAATCTGCAAAAGGCAGCCGGTGCCGGCGGCAAAGACCCTTACGCTGTGCTGGCAGAAGCGATCCGCCGGATGCTGCGGGAAGGGTGACAGCAACCCGCCTTCCTTGCCCGCAACAAGACCGCCGCGTTCATTCCGGATCGAAGATCGCCTCAATCGGCAGGGCGAACAGCCGCGCAATGGTGAAGGCGAGCGGCAGGGACGGGTCATAGCGGCCATTTTCCAGCGCATTCACCGTTTGGCGGGACACGGCCAGCTTTTCCGCCAGATCACCCTGTGACCAGCCGCGCTCGGCGCGCAGGTCTTTCAATCGGTTCTTCATGCCGCCCCCCCTCAGCGATAGCGGCGGCAGGCAAGGACATATCCTGTGACCCAGAAGAACGACATTACTGGCCAGACGACATGCATGGAGAGGCGGGGCAGTCCCTTATTCTCCAGAAAGCCGTAGGAGAAGGTGAGCAGCGCCGTCATGGCGAAGCCAAAGGCCAGCCCCTCGAACTGCATCCGGCGCTGTAACTCGTCCAGGCGCCGGATGTGACGCATGATTACCCATACCACCAGCAGGCAGGGCAGCATCGGCAGCAGCGCTACCGGGATCTGCATGCCGTCGGGCACCCAACCCCATTGCATGGCCTTGTTCACACCTACCAGCATCAGCGCGTAAGCCAGGATGGTGGATGAGAGTTCAATCACATAGCGTCGTGCATTACCCATGATGGCCCCCATATGTAAAGTGTGCTTTACATATGGGGTGCGGATTGCTGATGTGTCAAGCGAGCTTTACATGGAAAGTAAACTTTCCATCAGGTGGCTGGTTTCAGGGTCAGGATCCAGCGGGCGGGGCCGGGTAGGAAGGGGCTGGGTCGCCCCCGCACCCAGTCCTGGTGCCCGGCCAGATAATAGGGAGAGAGTGGATTGCCGCTCTGGCTGCCCGGCATGTGGAAATACCCATCCTTCTCCCGCCCTGGCGATACGGCAAACCGCTCGCTGGCGCCAAAACCCGGGGCCTGGGCGCGGGGCTGCAGCGCGTCGCCGGGCACGGGTACATCTTCCGGGTCGGTCAGGGCTGACAAGGGCGGCAGCAGGCGTGCCAGCGGATGTTTCACCCCGGCATTGTTGCGGGCCCCCCAGGTGAAGGCGTCGATCCCGCCGGCCTTTTCCACCGCCTGGGCCACATCAGCCAGGGTGGCATCGATCAGGGCGTCCCAATCCTTGTAGGGGGCGGGGACCAGGGCGGGGGGCCGTTCGGTCAGCAGGCGGCGCAGCGGTGCTTCCATCTGCCGGGCGATTTCGCGGCGGGACAGGTCGCCATCGGCGGCCAGATAGGCGCCATAAAGCCGCTGGGAAAGACGGGAGCGGAACTCCCGCACCAGCCGGTAACCGATGCTTTCCGGTATGGCGCGCCCACCCCAGCTTTTCACCGGGTCAACCATGGCCGCCAGACCGGGGCGTGTGGTGCGGGTCTGCAGCGCGGCCAGCATCTCCCCTTGCCAGAAATCCAGCACCAGGCCGCGATCATCAAGCTGGATGGCCAGCATGTCGGCGGGTGTCAGGCGGGTTTTGGCAAAGAGCTCGTCGCGGATCTGGCCCTGGCGGGCGCCCATATCGTACCCGCCATCGCCCAGCAGCGCATAAGCCTCACCGCCCACGATGCGGGCATTGGCGGTCCAGATGCGCTGATGCTCTGGGTTCAGCACCACCGGCACTTTTTCCGGCGGCAGCATGCCGTGCCAACCCCGGCTGCCATCGGCCCAGCTTGTCGGCAGCGTGCCATCATGGCCATAGCGGGCCGGAACCACGCCGATGATCGTCCAGGCGACGGCGCCCGCGGCATCGCCGACCACGAAATTCTGCTGCGGCTGGCGGGCCTCATGGGCGATGGTGATCGCCTCTTCCACGCTGCGCGCCCGCTCCATCCGGGCCATCGGGCCCAGGCGGACGGCGTCTGGTTCGTGCGCGGTCCAGCGCAGGGCGATGCGGCGGCCCTGGCCATCCTTATCGACCACCGGCCCCCAGATGGTCTCCTCCACCACCAGATCGGTGCAGCCGGTCCATGCGGGACAGATTTTCTCCGTCACCTGGGTGATGGGTTTCGGGCCTTCCGGGGTCTGGTACTGGTCGGGCTGGCCCGGCACCGGGTCCAGCAGGATGCGATCGGCGGTGTCGATATAGGAATTGGTGTAACCCCAGGCGATATGGCCATTGGCGCCAACGATGATCATGGGCGTGCCGGGCAGGGTCACGCCGGTAATATCCATGCCCCCTTCACCGCCCGTCTGCACCAGCCGTGCCCGGTACCAGGTGCCGGGCACCGAAATACCCAGATGCATGTCGTTGGCGACCAGTGCAGCCCCGCTATCGGTCAGCCCGCCGCCCACGGCCCAGGCATTGCTGCCCGGTGTGGGGGGCGGCAGCGGCGGCAGGTCCAGGGCGGCCTTGGCCGGTGCCGGGGGCAGGGCGGCGGGCAAGGGCGGGGCCGGCAGGATGGTGCCATCAATGGCGCTGTCCAGGGCGGTGCCGCCTGGATAGAGGAAGGCCGTCAGGTCCGGCCCCAGCTTCTCCAGCACAGTGGCGCGGCTCTGCTCCATCACGGCCCTGTCGTCCTGCAGGTCCAGATACATGGAATATCCTGCCAGGATACTATCCGCCGGCTGCCAGGGCCGGGGGGATGAAAGCAGCAGCGCATATTCAAAAGGCCGGGCGCCCAGGCTGGACAAGCCCTCATTTACCCCCTCGGCATAGGCGCTCAGCAGGGCCTTTTCTTCTGGGCTGGCATTGGCCACGGCCTGTTCGGCCCGGTGGCGGAAGCGGTGCAGCCGGCGCTGGCGGTCGATATTCATCACCGCCTCGATCGGGCCCAGCAGGCCGGATAATTCCCCCGCCGAGGCGCGGCGGATCAGGTCCATCTGGAAAAACCGTTCCTGCCCATGCAGGAAGCCCAGGGCGCGGGCCAGATCGGCACGGGTGGCCCCCTGGATCGTGGGCACCCCTTGATTGTCGCGGGTGATGGTGACGGGGGCGGAAAGGCCGGTTACGGCCATCGCCCCGTCCAGCATCGGTTTGGACGCGATCAGCGTATAGGTGACACCACCCGCCGCCAGCAGCACTAGACCGGCAATACCGGCCACGCCATAGGCCAATCCCCGTCCCAGACGGCTGGCCACGCTGCTTTTGCCCAAAATATCCCCCATCACCAGATGCGATGGGACAGTTTCCCCAAAGGCACCGTGCGGGGCAAGCGTTACCGCCCCATCATCCCGGCGATGGAGGCCATATCGGCGCCATTTACCAGCATGCGGCCATCGGGCATCAACCGCACCTCATAGCGGTGTGTGCCGCCATCGGCCGGTTGCCCCAGCCCTTGCAGGGCATAAAGCGCAATCGCCGTGCCCGTGGCCTTGGCCCCGCCGGTGGCATTGACGGCGGCTATCAGCCGGTCGATGCCGCGCATGGTGATATCGGCCTGCCCCGTCACCCCGCGTGGTGATTGCGACCCGAAGCGGAAATCGCCGGTGCCGCTGGCAGCGCTGGTGGCGTTCTGCATATCCATCCGGGTGATGGAAATTTGTGACCCGGCACGGGCCATGGCGTCGGAGAGGCGGTTCCAGGCCGCTTTGCGCGCCGCTTCATCCTCGCTTGCCGCATAAAGGGTGATCATGGTCAGCAAAGGCTGGCCGGGCATCCGCTCACCCGCCAGGGAGAGATCGGCACTGGCCGGGGTCAGGGCCGGGTTGGCATCGGGGCCGCGCCGGTCCAGCCCACTATGGCGCCAATCCAGCCGGAGGCCGGCCCGGTCACCTTCAAGATTGGTCAGGGACAGTTTGCCGGTGGCGTTATCCAGCTTGGTCGCCCGGCCATCATCGCGTACCTCCCGGAAGCCGGTCAGATTTACATCCAGCTTCAAGGCATTGGCCATCCTCTCCGCCTGATTGGCGGCCGGCACCGTGCCGCCGCGCCAGGCACGGGCAACATGGGCAAAGCGGGTCAGGTCCAGGCTGGTAGCATCGCCCTTTACGGACAAATTACCCACGGCCAGACGCTGCACCCCGGCGGGATCACGCCAGGACAGGTTGGCGAGGGTGAGATTGAACAGGCCGGTCCAGCTCTCCCCGCTGATGCTTTTCGGCTCCAGCTTCAGGCTGAAGGAACCCAGCGAGAACGCACCGCCACCGACCATGGGGGTGAAGGCAACCTTGCCCAGCGACAGATCCGCTGCCGTCAGCAGATAGCCATCTGCCGACCAGCGGGCGCGTAATTTCTGCTGCCCCAGGGTCAGATCCCCGGCGCGGAAGCCCCGTTCGCTGAAGACGGATAGGGGCTGCGGGATTTCCGCCTCCACCTGCCAGCCGCCGCCCGCTTCGGGGATCACCTCCACCTCCACCAGCGGGGCTTCCAGCAGCCAGCCATCGGCTGTCAGCACCCGCAGCTTGGGGATGGTCACGGCATAACGGTCGCCCTGGGCCGTCACCTCCACCTCGGGCACCCGTTCCAGGCGGAACTGGTCGGGTTCGGTGCGGGTGGCCGCGGTCAGCCGTTCCTGGATCATGGCCTGCAAACCGGCGGCCCCGGCGGGGCTGGCCGTCTGGGCCATCGCGGTGGTGCCGGCCCCGGCCAGCAAAGCCAGGGCCAGGGCGGGGCGGGCGATAAGGCGGATGATCTGTCGCATGGAACATGATCTGGCGCTTCGCCATGGCGATTCTATGGCCGTGGCGGGGCGTTCACGCGGCCCCGTGGTTCGCCTGACCGTCCGGCCCTTGCAATCGGGCAGCTTCCCGCCCATGGATAAGGCCATGTCTTCCGCACCTGCCTCCCTCGCCACACCCGGCGGCCGCATCGTCGCCGTTCTCGGCCCGACCAATACCGGCAAGACCTATCTGGCCATGGAGCGGATGGGCGCCCACCGCACCGGCATGATCGGCTTTCCCCTGCGCCTGCTGGCGCGGGAAAATTACGAAAAGCTGGTGAAGCTGAAGGGCGAGGCCCAGGTGGCCCTGGTGACGGGGGAGGAAAAGATCATCCCCCCCGCGCCGCGCTATTGGGTCTGCACGGTGGAGAGCATGCCGCTGGACCGGCAGGTCCAATTCCTCTGCGTCGATGAAATCCAGCTTTGTGCCGATGATGAACGCGGGCACATCTTCACTGACCGGCTGCTGCATGCGCGCGGCGGTGAGGAGACGATGTTTCTGGGATCGGACATGATCCGGCCGCTGATCCAGAAGCTGATCCCCCGGGTGGAGATCATTTCCCGGCCCCGCTTCTCCAGCCTGACCTATGCCGGGCACAAGAAGCTGACCAAGCTGCCGCCGCGCAGCGCCATCACCGCCTTTTCGGTGACGGAGGTCTATCAGTTGGCGGAGATGGTGCGCCGGTCACGCGGCGGCACGGCGGTGGTGATGGGCGCGCTCAGCCCCCGCACCCGCAACGCCCAGGTGGCAATGTATCAGGCGGGTGATGTGGATTATCTGGTGGCCACCGATGCCATCGGCATGGGCCTGAACATGGATGTGGACCATGTCTGGTTCGCCCGCCTGTCCAAGTTTGACGGCCAGCGCCCGCGCCGGCTGACCGCGCCGGAGGTGGCGCAGATTGGCGGGCGCGCCGGGCGCCATTTGACCGATGGCACCTTCGGCACCACCTGGGACTGTTCGCCCCTGGATGAACAGACGGTGCAGGCGGTGGAAAACCACACATTCCAGCCGCTCACCAGCCTGACCTGGCGCAATGCCGATCTGGATTTGCGCTCTGTTGACGGCTTGCTGCGCACGCTGGAGGCGCGGCCCCCCTCGCCACTGCTGATCCGCGCCCGTCCGGCGGATGACCAGTTGGCTTTGCAGGCGCTGGCGCAGGATAGCGATGTCATGGCGCTGACAAGGCGGCCCAACGGGGTTAAGCAGCTTTGGGAGGTCTGCCAGATCCCCGATTTCCGCAAGACGATGACGGATGCCCATACCAAGCTGCTGGCCCAGATTTATCAGCATTTGATGGCGCCGGGTGGGCGGCTGCCCACCGATTTCATCGCCGCCCAGGTGCAGCGGCTGGACAAGATGGAAGGTGATATCGACGCGCTGGTCGCCCGTATCGCCCATGTCCGCACCTGGACCTATGTCGCCCACCGGCCCGACTGGCTGAAGGATGCGCGCCATTGGCAGGGCGTGACGCGGGCGGTGGAAGATAGGCTGTCCGATGCCCTGCATGAAAGGCTGACCCAGCGCTTTGTCGATAAGCGTTCCGCCGGGCTGGTCAAGGTGCTGCGCGATGGGCGCGACCTGCTGGGCCATATCGACGAGGCCGGGATCGTCCGGGTGGAGAGTCACCCGGTGGGCGCGCTCTCCGGCCTGTCCTTCGCCATGGAAGCCGATGTGGGCGAGGATGACCGGCCCACGCTGATGAGTGCCGCCCGCCGCGTGCTGCGCGACGAGGTGGCCCGCCGGGTGGCCGCCCTGGAAGCGGCAGGGGACGAGGCGTTTACGCTGGGCGCCGATGGCAATCTGCTATGGCAGGATGTGGCGCTGGCCCGGCTGGTGCCGGGGACCGGCCTGCTGGTGCCAGCGGTGCGGGTGACGGGCGATGACCTGCTGGAGGGTACCCAGCGCGACCGGGTGCGCCAGCGGCTAACCGCTTTTGTCCAGGCCCGCATCGCCGCGGACCTTTCACCGCTGCTGCGTCTGCGTGATGCCGATCTGTCGGGTCCCGCCCGCGGCATCGCCTTCCAACTGGCTGATGCCACCGGCAACCTGCCGCGCGCCACCCTGGACCCGCTGATCCAGACATTGGACAGGGACGGGCGAAAGGCCCTGGCCCGGCTGGGTGTGCGGCTGGGCTTCAGCCGCGTGTTCCTGCCGGCACTGGCCAAGCCGCGGTGCATGGCGATGCTGGGTCTGCTCTGGTCGGTGCGGGAAGGGGGGGACCTGCCGGTTGCCCTGCCACCGCCGGGCCGTATCTCCGTCCCGCGGGGGCATTTGCCCGATGGTTTGCTGGCGGCGGTCGGCTTCCTGCCGCTGGGGCCGCGCGCCGTGCGGGTGGATATGGCCGACCGGCTAGAGGCCGTTCTGGCAGAACGGGCCCCGAAGGGAGAATTATCTGACCTGTCAGGGCTGGCCCCGCTGGCCGCCTGCACGGCAGCGGAAGTGCCGGGCATCCTGGCGGCGCTGGGCTGGCGGGAAAAGCGCCAGCCCCCCCCGGCGGAAGGGGAGGCGGCAAAACCCCCGGTCTGGACCCGCCGCCGCCCCACCCGCGCCAAGGCGGAAAAGGCGGCGCGTCCGGTGCCCCTGGATACCGATCACCCGTTCGCCGCCCTGGCCAAGCTCCGGTAGGGCGGGGGGCTTACCCTTCCAGCCCGTCCAGACGGCGCTGCAATTCCGGGCGTTCGGCGGCGTCGGCGGGCATTGTTTCCAGCAATTTGCGCCAATGGCGGCGGGCTGTGTCCTTATCGCCCTGGTTCGCAGCCTGTTGGCCCAGATAATAAAGCGCCTGGGGATTGTCCGGGCGCAGGGCCAGCACCTGCTCCATCACCCTGATGAACTCATCCCCCGCCTGGGCGGTCCGGTCATCGGGGGCCAGCAGGCGGCCCCGTTCCAGCCAGGCATCCAGGCGTTGCGGGTCGGCCTTGGTGGCGTTGCGCAGCGCTTCGCGCGCTTCATCCACCCGCCCCTGCACTTCCCGCGCACGGGCCAGACGCATCCAGCCTTCGGCATCGTCGGGATTATCCTTCAGCCGGGCTGCCAGCCCTTCCACCATGCCACCAATGGCGGCCTGGCGTTCTTCCGGCGACAGGGCGGCCATGGCCTGCATCTGTTCCGGGGACAAGGCCGGGGCACCGGCGGCAGGCGGGGTGCCCGGCGCTGCCGGCGCGCCTTCCGGGGCCGGGCTGCCGCCGGCGGGAGGCTTGGGCTGGGGCGTATAGGTCATGGGGTCCAGGCCTACGGTCACGGCGGCCTGATGGATCTGCTGGCGCAGCATGGGCAGCCAGGGCGCATCGGCGGGGCTGTCCGCCACCAGGGAAGACCAGCGCTCCAGCGCGCCCTTCACATCGCCGGCCTGCTGCCGGGCCACACCTAAGAAGAAGCGGGCGCGCGCATTCATCGGGTCGGCTTCGGCTGCGGCGGTGAACAGGCGTTGTGCCTCCTCCCCGACAATGCCATCGGTGGCGCCGGTCAGCGCTTCGGCCAGCGCGCTCATCAATTCCGGGTCGCCCTGTGACAGGCCCAGCGCATGGCGATAGGCCGTGGCGGCATCATCCGGCCGGCCCATGGCGCTGTAGGTCTGGGCCAGCAGGGTCCAGCCGCCCAGATCGTTCGGGTTTTCCTGCAGCGCCTTTTCCAGATTGGCTACCGCCGTCAGCACCTGGGGCGGCACTTCCCGCCGGTCGGTGCGTTCGGCAAAGCGCTGGGCCGGCAGGTTGGGATTGCCGAACGGCAGATAGAGGGCGAGCGCCAGCACCGGCAGGGCCAGCGTGACCAGCAAAGCCAGCTTGGTGCTGGGTTTGGTCGCCGTGCCATCGGCAGCCCGCTCCGCCTCTGCCGCGGCGTTCAGCAGCCGGCGGCCAATTTCCGCACGCGCCGCCTTGGCTTGATCGGGGGACAGGATGCCGCGCGCCAGATCGCGCTCCACCTCTGCCACCTGTTGGGCATAGACGCCCCGGGCAAATTCCGCCGCGTTGCCCGCTTCCGCACGCGGGCGCAGCAGCACCCGCACCAGCGGCAGCACGACCAGGGCCGTCATGATGGCGGCCGCCAACCAGAACCCAATCATGCTGACGGCCCCCGCTGTCCCTTGTCAGTGCCCAGATCATCCAGCAGGGCCTGCAGCCGTGTTTCTTCTTCCGCCGTCAATTCCGGCAGGGTGGTGGTTTCCACCTCGTGGCGGCGGCGGCGCAGATAAAACGCGGTGCCCAGACCGGCCAGCAGCAGCACGACAAAGGGGCCGGCCCACAGCGCGATCGTGTAGCTTTTCACTGGCGGGCGCAGCAGCACGAAATCACCATACCGGTCGGTGACATAGGCCAGAACCTGCTGGTCACTGTCGCCGGCCACCAGCCGTTCGCGCACCAGCACCCGCAGGTCGCGCGCCAGATCGGCATTGCTGTCATCGATGGACTGGTTCTGGCAGACCAGACAGCGCAGTTCCTTGGAGATGTCGCGCGCGCGCGCCTCCATCACCGGGTCGGACAGTTTTTCGTCCGGCATCACCGCGAAGGCGGGGGCGGACAGCAGGGAGGCCAGGGCAAGCGTGGTCAAACCAATCGCGGAACGGCGCTTGAGGGAACAGAAAAACCTCTTCATTTCGCCAGTTCCCGCAGCATCGGCAGGATCACTTCGTCCATGTCATAGGCCATCAGCGGCCCGACATGGCGATAGCGGATGCGGCCTTCCTTATCGATGACATAGGTTTCCGGCACGCCATAAACGCCGAAATTGATGCCGACCCGGCCATCCCGGTCGCTGCCCACGCTGGTATAGGGGTTGCCCAGACTGTCCAGAAATGCCTGCGAATCGACCGGCTTGTCCTTATAGGCGATGCCGTGGATGGTGATCCCTTCTTCCCGCGCCAGCCGCACCAGCAGCGGATGTTCCACCCGGCAGGGCGCACACCAGCTTGCGAAGATATTGACCAGCCGCACCTGCCCCTTCAGGTCGGTGCTGGCCAGACCCGGCCCGCCATCCAGCCCCGGCAGGGCGAATTCCGGCACCGGCTTGTTGATCATGTTGGAGGGCAGCTTGGACGGATCGCCCGTCAACCCGATGGCGAAATAGGCGGCCAGCACCAGAAAGATGGTGAAGGGCAGCAGCAGCAGCAGGCGGTGCTTGGTATGGGGCGACATGCGGGTCCGGCCCTTATTCGGCGGGTTGGATGGCGGTGGGCAGGGATGCTGTGCGACGCTGCGGCACGCCCACCCGTAAGCGCCGGTCAGACAGGCTGAGCAGCCCGCCTGCCACCATCACCAGGGAGCCGATCCAGATCCAGGGCACCAGCGGATGATGGTAAAGCCGCACCACCCAGCCACGCCCGTCGGCGCTGGGCTCCCCCAGCACGGCATAAAGATCGGCGAAGAAGGTGGTGTGGATGGCGGCCTCCGTGGTTGGCATCCGGGCCACGGGATACCAGCGCCGTTCCGGCGTCAGGGTGCCCACCATGTCACCATTCAGGGTGCGTACGGTGAAATAACCCATCTCGGTCGTGAAATTGGGGCCACGCCCCTGTTCCACCTTCTCCAGGGTCAGTTCATAGCCGGCGATGGTGGCCTTGGCCCCCGGCGCCATCACGCGCACATCTTCTGTCAGCCAGAAGCTGGTGCCGATCATGCCGGCAATGGCGATGCCCATGCCGGCATGGGCCAGGGCCGTGCCCCAGGCCCCGCGTGGCAGGCCACCGGCCCGTGTCAGGCTTTCCCCCAGCGGGATACGGAACAGGCGCACCCGGTCCGCCACTTCCCAGAAGGCACCGATAAAGGCCCAGGCGGCCAGCCCGATGCCGACCAGTGCCATCACCGGGCGTACGCCCTGCAGCCACAGGGCGACCATCACCGCCGCCAGGGTGAAAAGCGCCACCACCCAGAGCCGGCCCAGCACACCGGCCAGATCGGCCCGCTTCCAGGGCAGGAAGGGGCCGAGCGCCATGGCCAGCACCAGCGGGATGGCCAGGAACGGGGTGATGAAATTGAAATAGGGCGCGCCGACGGAAATCTTGTGCCCGAACGCATCCAGCACCAGCGGCATCAGCGTGCCGATCAGCACCACGGCGGTAGAAACCGACAGCAGCAGATTGTTCAGCACCAGCGCCCCTTCACGGCTGACCGGGGCGAACAGGCCGCCCACCTTCAGCACATGCGCCCGCATGGCGAACAGCAGCAGCCCGCCCCCGGTTGCCAGCCCCAGCAGCGCCAGGATGGCGACACCGCGCTTGGGATCGACGGCGAAAGCATGGACGGAGGTCAGCACGCCCGACCGCACCAGGAAGGTGCCCATCAGGGAGAGGGAGAAGGTGAGGATGGCCAGCAGGATGGTCCAGGTTTTCAGCGCGTCGCGCTTTTCCACCACGATGGCGGAATGCAGCAAGGCGGTCCCGGCCAGCCACGGCATCAGGGAGGCATTTTCCACCGGATCCCAGTACCACCAGCCGCCCCAGCCCAATTCGTAATAGGCCCACCAGGACCCCATGGCGATGCCCAGGGTCAGTGATGCCCAGGCCACCAGCGTCCAGGGCCGCACCCAGCGGCCCCAGGCGGGATCAACCCGCCCTTCGATCAGGGCGCCCACCGCGAAGCTGAAGGCGACGGAGAAACCGACATAGCCCAGATAGAGGAAGGGCGGATGGAAGGCGAGGCCGGGGTCCTGGAGCAGCGGGTTCAGGTCATTGCCATCCGGCGGGGCCGGCAGCACGCGGATGAAGGGGTTGCTGGTCGCCAGGATGAACAGCAGGAAACCGACCCCGATCAACCCCTGCACCCCCAGCACGCGGGCCTTCAGCGTTGGCGGGATGTTGCGGCCAAAGCCGGCCACGGCGGCGCCGAACAGGCCCAGCATCATGACCCAGAGCAGCATCGAGCCTTCATGATTGCCCCAGACGCCGGCCACCTTATACAGCATCGGCTTCTGGCTATGGCTGTTCTGGACCACATTCAGGACGCTGAAATCGGAAACGACATAGGCCCACATCAGGGCGAAGAAGGCGATGAAGACCAGGGCCAACTGGCCGAAAGCGGCCACGCGCCCGGCTTCCATCCAGGCGGTATTGCGCCGGGCGGCGCCGGCCAGCGGCAATGTCCCCTGGATGATGGCCAGCAGCAGCGCCAGCACCAGCGCGTAATGACCAATCTCGGGGATCATCTCGTCTCTTCCCTCAAAAAACATCCGGAGCCGGCTGGGGGCGAACCTGGTCACCCCCAGCCGTTCCTACCATCATTCAGCGTCGATGCCCGTGCGCCACAGGGCCGCGCCACCGGACCCGCAGATCAGGAACCGGCCCCGCCATAGACGGGCTTGCCCGGCGGCTCGGGACGGAACTCGCCAGCCTTCTTCAAGGCATCGACCACTTCCTTGGGCATGTAATTTTCATCATGCTTGGCCAGGATCTCAGCGGCCTGGAACACGCCATCCGGGCGCATCCGCCCTTCCGCCAGCACGCCCTGTCCTTCCCGGAACAGGTCAGGCAGGGCGCCGGAGAAGGTGACGGCAACGCTTTGCGCGCCATCGGTGATGGTGAAATTGGTCGTCACATCATCCGGCCGGGTCACGCTGCCATCCTGCACCAGACCGCCGACGCGGATGCGCTTATCCCCCGGCGGTTTGGCCGCCAGATCGGAGGGGGAGAAGAAATAGGCGACATTCTCCTCAAACGCGGAAAGCGTCAGGGCCGTGGCGGTGCCCAGGCCCAGCATCGCCAGACCCAGCATGTAAAGCCGGCGCTTCTTGCGCGTCATCATCGCTCGCCTCCACCATTGCCGGCTGGTCCCTGCACGGTGGTCGCCCCACCGGTCATGGCCAGCAGGCCAGTATCATCCTGGCCGGCCACTTGCGCCGTCTCCTTGCGCCGGCGACGGCGGGGCAGGCCCGCCTCCAGCGTGCGCAGGGTCGCTTCCGTCCGGCGCAGCGACAGCAGGCTGACCACCAGCAGCACCAGCAGCACCAGAAAGGCCAGCCCGTAGCTGCCCCAGACATAGGGCGCGTAGCCGCCCATGGCAAAAAACTCGCTCATCACCGCCCCGTCAGGCACTGCCGGATGCCGCGCGGGCCATGCGCAGCGTCTGGATTTTGCGGTCGGCCAGTTCTGCCCGCATACGCAGGATGACCACGGCCATGAAATAGGTCTGGAAGGCCAGCGCCATGATCAGCAGCGGCCACAGCATGTCACCATGGATGGTTGGCCCGCCCATGCGCAGCACACTGGCCGGCTGGTGCAGCGTATTCCACCAATCGACCGAGAATTTGATGATCGGCACATTCACCGCACCTGCCAGCAGCAGGATGCAGCCGGCCCGGTTGCCGCGCACCGGATCATCAAAGGCATTGGCCAGCGCCATATAGCCCAGATACAGGAAGAACAGGATCAGCACGCTGGTCAGCCGCGCATCCCACACCCACCAGGTGCCCCACATCGGCTCTCCCCACAGGCTGCCGGTCACCAGGCAGAGCAGGGTGAAGCCAGCCCCGATGGGGGCGGCGGCACGGGCATATACCTCCGCCAGCGGATGGCGCCAGACCAGGGCGCAGGCGGCGGCCACGGCCATGCTGCTATAGGTGAACATGCTCATCCAGGCGGCGGGCACATGCACATACATGATGCGCACCGTGTCGCCCTGCTGATAGTCGGGCGGGCTGGCGAACAGGGCCAGATACAGGCCGACACCGAAAAGGATGAGCGCGGCACCCGTGGTCCAGGGCAGGATCACGGCGGCCAGTCGCAGGAAGCGGGCAGGGTTGGCGAAGCGATGCATGATGGCCCTATGTAGCATGCGCGACCCGGTTTTCACACCGGGGGACACGCCGCCTGCGTTGATTTGATCCAGGACAATTATGCAGGCACCGCATCATTCAGGTGCGGGCGCCTTCCCCGCAACCCGCAGCGGGCGGGTCATGCGGTCCGCAGGTCCAGCATCGGCGGCGGCGCTGCGGCTTCCCCGCCCTGGATTGCCACCAGACCAGCCATTTCCCGCACCATCGCCGTTGCGGCGTCGGGCGTCAGGGGGCGGGCATAATGATAGCCCTGGGCGCGTTCGCAGCCCATCTGGCGCAGCAGATCGGCTTGGCTGACCGTTTCCACCCCTTCGGCGACCACGCCATATTCCATGATGCCGGCAATATGCAGGATGGCTGTGATCAGGGCCTTGCCCTTCTCGCTCTCCATCATCCGCTCCACGAAGCTGCGGTCGATCTTGATCGTATCGACGGGCAGTTCCTGCAAATAGGCCAGGGAGGAATAGCCGGTACCGAAATCATCGATCGCCAGCCCCACGCCCAACTGACGCAGCCCGCGCAGCAGTTCCGGCGCCACCCCGCCCTGGCCGATCAGCCCGCTTTCGGTGATTTCAAGCTGCAGCCATTCCGGCCGGCACCCGGTCATGTCCAGCACGCCCGACACCCAGCGCACCAGATCCAGCCGTGACGGGTCGAACTGGTAGGGCGACAGGTTGACGGAAATATAAAGCGGCTTGCCAACCCGGCCCTGGTTCCAGCGCACCACCTGCCGGCAGGCCTGCACCAGGATATGGTTTCCCAGTGCCATGATCAGGCCCGTCTCTTCCGCTACAGGAACGAAGATGGAGGGGGGAACATTGCCCCGCTCCCCATCCGTCCAGCGGGCCAGCGCCTCAAAACCGGCCAGATGGCCATCGGACAGGCGGATGATGGGCTGATAGGCGGCATAAACGCCTTCATCCATATAGATCGCTTGCCGCAGCCGGTCATAAATCTCATGCCGCTCGGTCAGGCGCGTGCGCATGGCGTCGTCGAACACGCGCCGGCCCCCGCCGGCCGCTTCAGCCTCCGCGCTGGCGATTTCCGCGTCGCGCAGCATGCCGGCGGCATCGGAACCCGTCACCACCACGCCCACACTGGCGCTGACGAAAATGTCACGCCCATCCAGGCTGATCGGCGCGCGCAGCGCATCGCGGACCCTGGCCGTCAGCCGGTCAATCCGTTGCGGCCCCTCTTCCAGCAGAAGCACGGCCAGTTCACCGGTATCAATCCGGGCAACCAGATCGCCCCCGTCCAGATGCTCACGCAGACGCTGGCCGACGGCGGCCAGCAGCCGGTCGGCTGCCTCCTCGCCAAAGGCTGCCTTCAGCACACGGAACCGGTCCAGCCCCAGCACGGTGACCGCGACATCGGCCTCCACCTCCAGCGCCTGTTCCAGCGCGCGCAGCAGATGCGCGCGGTTGGGCAGGCCGGTGGCCCGGTCGAAATTGGTCAGGCGGTGCAATTGCCGCTCGGCATTGCGGCGGTATAGTTCGGCCCGCCGTTCGGCCAGCAGATGATGCAATTCGTGGGCGGCTTCCAGTTCCGCCGTTGACCAGGGCTGCTGGCCCCGGCGCAAGATCAGGATATGGCCGCCCTGCAGGTCGATATCCAGGATATCGGTCAGCCCGCTCTCTTCCCGGGAAAGCCCGTTTAAATCGCGGCTGCCCCAGCGCAACCCCTCATGCCGGGGGCTGTCCTGCCGGTCCAGTTGTTCCAGCCAATGGCTGGCCGGCAGGGTATCGGGGGATTGCCAGCTTTTGCCTTCAATGGTGATGGCCAGCGCATCATGGGGAAGAATTTCCTCCAGCACCGGGTGCAACCGCGCCAGGGCCTGGACGATATCCATCTCGCCCTGCATAAGCCGGCCCAGCCGGGTCAGTGCGCGGGTGGCGCGGGTGCGGGCATGCCCGGCATCGCGTTCTTCCATCGCTGCGATCTGGGCGGCGGCAATTTCCCCCAACCCCTCAAAGACGGAGCGGACCGGCACGTTGACATGGCGGGGGCGCCGGTTTTCACACCAGATATATCCCCAAAGCCGCCCGGCGCAGAGAAGCGACACGATCAGCACGGATCGCACCCCGCGCGCGCTGGCAAACTCGGCAAACCCATGGGTGGCCGGGCGCAGCACCGCGCGCGGCAGGGCAATGGGGGCGCCGCTTGCCGGATCATGGCCGGGAAGCACGGGAACAGGTGGAACGGGAATGTCGGCCAGCAGGCGCACCCGGTTCAATTCCAGCAGATATTGCAGGGCCGGTGACAGGGGCTCGAACGCGGGCGCGGGAAGCGGCGGCACCTCCGTCGCGGCATCGCTGGCGATCATCACCGGCTGGCCCTTATCCCCGATCCGCAGCATCATCGCGTGATCAAAGCCGGTCAGCAGCCGGGCGTCACGGGTGACGGCCCTGGCCAGGGCTTCGATATCCTGCAGGTGGCGGTAACGGCGGATGGCGGCACCGAAGGAAGCGGCGACCAGGCTGCTGTCCCCCTGGAAAACCGGTTCCAGTTCCAAAACCAGGCCATAGGTCTCCAGATGGCCCTGCATGACGGCGCGCACCCGGCCTTTACCGGTCACCACGGTTACGGTCAGGGGACCGACGCCGCCATCGCCATCATGCCGGCGCGCCCGGCTCAACGCCTGTGCGGCAACGCGCCCGATGACCTGCCGCACCGGACGACCCAGAATCATTTCCAAAGGCTGATGGGCCAGGAGAGCCAGATTTGCGCTGGCATGGCGGATGATGTCATCCCGATCCAGGATCATCAGCCAGCCATGGGCCTGGATGTGATCCATCAATCCCGGCCAGGGCTGCTGGCCCGGTGCGAGCGTGGTGGTTGCAGGGAGGGAGGATGCAGTCGGCTGGACCATCGAAACGCTAGACCATCATCTTTCAGGCTGCGGACCCGACCGCCAGAGTAGGTTTAGGTTGTTAATATTTGGTTTGCATCACGGTTCCAAATTAGAACCGATCAGGTGTTTCTTCTCTATCGACGAGCATGTGGCTCTTGCCCGTCCGGTGCAACAGGCTTCTCGAAAAAAATAATCCTTTCGTATAGTGGCTGCTGCGGAAGCCACGAAATTGCATCACAACCGGATGACGTGATAACGATAATGGCAAAAGGATGGTCAGGCCGGAGTGCGCCCCTTGTGATGCGGATGGATGGAAAGGTTCCGGTTTCAGGTTTGGCGGGGTGGGCCGCTTGCCGGGACCGGGAACGGTGCGCGGCTGTTCGTAATGGCCCGTCCGCCTGGACGGGACGGAGGGAAGCGGGATGCTGGGCACTTTGCTGCGCCGGTTGAGCGGTCGCCGGCCTGAGTCGGCGGCCCCTGTACGTTCATTGACATTGTCCCCCGGGACGCCGGAAGGGGAGCCGGATGGCGCCCCGACAGCGGATGAGGGGGACGAGTCCATTTCCATCCCTGTGCCGACTGGAAACACGGATGCGGGAAATGGCGGGAGCAATGGGCCTGTCTTTTCCTCCCGCGCGGTACGCGATGCCACTGTGGTCACCGCCACGCTGGACACGCTGGGACGGTTTGTCGCCGGCCAGGATGTGGTGGATGAACTGGCCCGCCGCCTGGAGGCATTGACGGCGGAACAGACCAATTTCCTTCAGCTTTCCGCCGAACCGGGCCTGATCGGCCGGGCACAGCGCCGGGTGGAACCGATGAAGGGCACCCGGATCGCCTCATTGCGCAAGCTGTTGGATGATCTGGCTGGCGGCCCCTTTCCGGATAAGGGCCGGCTCAACCCGCTGGTCGCGCCGAAGATGCCGGTGGTGCCGCCGCTGGCGCCTGTGGCCCGGCCCTCGCCGCCGCCGCCGCCAATACCCCCCCCTGTCATGCCGCCCCCGGCTACCCCGGCCCCCGGCGTGATGGCCCCCCGGCCCACCCAGCCGCCGGCGCCCGTGCCGCCCCCCCCGGCTGCCAAGCCTGCGCCTGTGCCGCCGCCCCTGGCCCGCCCCCGGCTGGGACCGGCCAGCCCGCCGCGTCCCCAGCCGGTGGACCCGCCGCGCCCGTCGGCACCGTTATTCGACCCTCTCCCCCCCGTTCCCCCGGCCCCGCCGGTGGAAACGGTCCCCCTTGCGGTGACGATCACTGAGCCGCCGGCCCCCATGCCGCCGCCGCCGCCGGCCCCCCGGCCCGCCGCGACGGTGCCGGGTGTCCCCCGGTTGACACGCACCGATGCCGAAGACCGCCGGGCCCGGCTGATGGCCGCCCTGTCCGACCACCTTTCTTCCAGCGAGGCCGCCCCATGAGCCTGCCGTCCAGCGACCTCCCCGACGGGCAGAAGAGCGCCGCCGCCGACCCGGCGACGAGCATGACCCCGCCCTTGACAGGTGAGCTGCAGGAAGCGGTCGATCCGTTCGATTATGCCGAGACGATCGTCCGCGATCTGGCCCTGCATGTCGGCACGCGCCTGCGCGATTTCCGTTCCGATCTGGCGGCGATGCACACAGCGGTGGTGCAACTGCCGGAGACGATGAAGATCAACGCCCTGGGCCAGTCCATCCAGGAATTGCGGGAACGGCTGGCCCATCTGACCGGCGTGGTCAGCCAGCAGGTCACCCGTTATCCGGAAGAACTGGACCGGGTGGCCAAACTGTCCTCCGACCTGCTGAACCGGGTGGCGGGCCTGGAATCCTGGATCGCAGCCGCCCGTCAGACCCTGGCGCAGGGCGATGCCCCGTCGCTGCCGTCGCCGACGGGGGGCTTTGTCGGCCAGGACCAGTTGAACGCCGTGATCGGGCAGGTGCATGAAAGCCTGATGCGGGTTGTCGGCGCTGTGCGCGACCTGCAGCTTGACCTGCGGGATTTGCGCAGCGATGTCCGCGCCGGCGGCAATGGCGCCCCCTCTCCCGCACTGCCCCCCGATCTGGACCAGCGGCTGCGGCTGCTGGAAGACAAGGTTGCCGCTTTTGCCAAGGCTCCCGCGCCTGTGCCGGCTCCGACGCCCGCACCCGTGGCAGGCCCTTCAGCCACTGCCCTTGCCGCCCTGGTGATGGGCGCCTGGAACCGGCTGGCCCAGCCAGCGGGGGCGGAAGCCTTGCGCCACGCGGTGGGCACCACGGTGGCTGCGGTGCGCACACGGCTGGATAGTGTCGTGGTGCCACCGCAGACGGCGCGCGGCTCCGGCATCGTTGCCATTGGCACCGGCCGGCGCGACGGCAAATCCCTGGTCGTTCTGGTGGCGACGGAGGATTTGTGCGGCCGGACCTGGACGCTGGGGGCTGGCGGCACGGAAATGTCGTCGGCTGAAACGGCGGATCGGCCGGCCTCTGTCCGCACCGCCTGCTGGCGCGCCCTGCTGGGGGCGGCCAGCCTGGTGGAGCAGACGGAACCGGGTGTGGTTGTGCTGCCGGTGCTGGTCTATGGCCATGGCCACCTGAATATCCTGCCGGACCGGGAGGATATCCTGACCTATGCCCGCAGCACGGGCACGCTGGCTTCTGCACAGCGGCTGCTGTCGGTCGCGGCGGCGGATGTCTCCCTGCCCGGCCTGGGCCGGCCGGAGGATGTCGCGTCCGTTCTGATCACGCTGGGCTTCTGATCTGCAGCACCCGCGACTTTGGTCGGGGGTCGTGGCCGGGGAACGGCCCGGCCCCCAGCCATTTCAGCGAAATCCCGCCCCTTGCCGCCTGTATCCGACGCCCGCACCCGACGGAGGATGACCTTCGGCACGGTTGCGCGGGTGTGGGGTGGATGCTTAAGTTGCCGCATCATGTCCATGACCATCGACGCCATCCATTATTATCCGGTGAAGGGCCTGACGGCCCAGCGGCTGGACCATGTCCAGTTGATGCCGGGTGAATGCCTGCCGCAGGACCGGCGCTTCGCCATCCTGCATAGGGCGACCCATTTCGACCTCGCCAACCCGGTCTGGAAGCCCAAGACCAACTTCCTGGCCCTGGTCCGGGATGAGAAGCTGGCGACGCTGGATGCCGTCTATGATGCGGAAAGCGCCATGCTGGTGCTGCATCGTAATGGCAAGGCGGTGGCGCGCGGCCGGATTGACACGGCCACCGGCCGGCTGCTGATCGACCAGTTCCTGTCCGCCTATATGGACGGCACGGCAGCGCCCGGCCCTTACAAGCTGGTGGAAAGCCCCGGTCATAATTTCACGGACATCCCGGACAAGGCGGTGTCGCTGATCAACCTTGCCAGCGTGCAGGACATTGAACGGGTGACCAAGGCCCCGGTCGATCCGCTGCGCATGCGGGGCAACCTGCATCTGGCCGGCCTGCCGGCCTGGGCGGAGATGCAGTGGGTTGGCAAGCGCATCGCCGTGGGCGGGGTGGAGCTTGAGGTTTTCAAGACCACGACCCGTTGTGCCGCGGTGGAGGTCAACCCCCATTCCGGTGAACGGGACATGGCCTTGCTGAAAGCGCTGAAGACCGGCTTCGGCCATGCGGTCTGCGGTGTCTATGCCCGCGTGGTGGCGGGGGGCGAGATCCGCCAGGGCGATGCAGTGCGGGTGCTGGACTAAGGGCCAGACAGGGCGGTCAGCGGCATCGCCTCATCTGCCGCTGACCCTCGATCCTTACCCCAGCAGCGCGCTGCTGACCTGATAGGCCAGGAACGACATCACATAGGCCAGCACGAACAGGTAGGCGAAGGTCGCCCACATGAAGCGGGTGCTGTTCGTCTCTCGCCGGATGACCGCCAGCGTGCTGATGCATTGCGGCGCGAAGATGTACCAGACCAGGAAGGAAATGGCCGCCGGCAAGGCCCAGCTTGATTGCAGGGTGGCGGCCAGACCGCTGGCCAGGCCTTCCTCATTATCGGCGCTGATGGAATAGACGGTGCCCAGCACGGCCACTGCCACTTCGCGGGCCGCCATGCCGGGGATCAGCGCGATCACCATCTGCCAGGTGAAGCCGATGGGGGCAAACAACGGGGCCAGCGTGATGCCGATGATGCCGGCGAAACTCTGGTTGATATTGTCCGTCACGCCCTGGGGGCCGAAGGTGGACAGAACCCAGATGATGACCATGACGACGAAGATGATGCCGCCGGCCCGGCGCAGGAAAATCTTGGCGCGCTCGATCAGCCCAAACAGCAGGTTATGGGGCGACGGCATCTTATAGGTGGGCAGTTCCATGACGAAACTATCCACCTGCTCGGTATAGACAAAGCGCTTCAGCACGAAGGCGACCAGCAGGCCGGATGACAGCGCCGCCATATAGAGGCCGAACATCACCAGCCCCTGCAGGCTGAAACCGCCAGCCACATCGCGGTTGGGCACAAAAGCGGCGATCAGCAGCGTATAGACCGGCAGCCGGGCCGAACAGGTCATCAGCGGCGCCAGCAGGATGGTGGTCAGCCGGTCGGGCTTATGCTCAATCGTGCGGGCCGCCATCACGCCGGGAATGGCGCAGGCGAAGGAGGAGAGCAGGGGAATGAAGCTTTTGCCATGCAGCCCCACCCCGCCCATCAACCGGTCCAGCAAAAAGGCGGCGCGGGCCATATAGCCGCTATCTTCCAGTATCAGGATGAAGAAATAGAGAACCAGGATTTGCGGCAGGAAGATGATGACGGAGCCGATGCCCGCCACCAGCCCATCGACCAGGAAGCTGCGCAACAGCCCATCTGGCAAAAGATCCCCCAGCCAGGTGCCCAGGGCCGAGAAGCCGGTATCAATCTGGTCCATCGGCCAGGCCGACCATGTGAAGACCGACTGGAACACGAAGAACATCAGCCCCATCAGGATCAGCAGGCCGAATACCGGGTGCAGCAGCACCCGGTCGATCGCATAGGTCGTGACCGGCGGTACGCCATAGGCGATGCCGGACTGATCCAGCAACGTCATGGCCTTGCGATTCATCCCCCGCAATTCCGCCGTTGTCGGTTCCTGCCAGTCAGCCGGTGGAGAGGTTTCCACCGGGTTCGCCAGATACTGGTCAATCACCGCCAGCAATGCATCCAGCTTTCCGCCGCGCACGGCGACGGTGGAGACAACCGGCACGCCCAGCAGGTGTGACAGGGCGGCGGGATCAATGGTGAATTTCCGCCGCTCGGCAATGTCGAACATGTTCAGCGCCAGCACCATGGGCACGCCCAGGGCCTTGGCTTCCAGGGTGAAGCGCAGATGCAGCTTCAGATTGGTGGCATCGGCCACACAGATCAGGAAATCCGGCCGGCCAATATCCGGCAGCCGGCCCAGCAGCGCATCGCGCGTTACGGCCTCGTCCGGGCTGCGGGCGCGCAGCGAATAGGCGCCCGGCAGGTCCAGCAGGCGGCATTGCCGACCGGCGGGTGTGGTGAAGCTGCCTTCCTTGCGCTCCACCGTCACACCCGCATAGTTCGCCACCTTCTGGCGGCTGCCGGTCAGCCGGTTGAACAGGGCCGATTTGCCGGAATTGGGCATGCCGGCAATGGCGATCAGCGGTTGGGTGGCCATGATGCTCAGGATAAATGTTCGAGATGGATGGCCTCGGCATCGCGGCGGCGCAGGGCGATCACCCTGTCTCCGGCGATGCGGATGGCAATCGGGCAGCGGCCGACCGGGCCCTCGTGCAGCAAGGTCACATCCATGCCTTCCTCCAGCCCCATCTCCAGCAATTTGCGGGTCAGGGCGTCGGATGCCTCAATGTGACGGATGCGGGCATGGTCGCCCCGGCGCATGGTCGATAATTTCATGCGGGCCTCCAATCAGGATAAGAGGCGGGCTTATGCCTGCGCGAACACGAATGCAAGTCACTCTTATCTCTGCATGGACATGCCGACTGTAAGCGGAGAGGTCGGCGACGGTAAGAAACTTATATACATATCAATATATTAAATGAACTTTCGTGACTTCTCTCGGCCCTGTGCGGCCGGCTGCCGCAGGGGAGTGCGGGAGGCTCTCCTTTGCCCAGCCAGCGCCGGACGACTCTGGTGGGTGATATTTTTGAAAAGGGCGCACGCATAAATATTACCTATCGGCCCCGCCCTGTTGCCGAAATGTTACGTCGGGGCAAATGCGTCACGGCGGCACGGTGAGGGGGCTGGCGGCCCCCGGCAATTCGCGTATTGTCCGTTCTGCCTAGTGGCGAGCGATCGACGCCACAACAGGATGGAACCCCGGGCGTGTCTCGCCGATCCGGGGATGATCATCTGGAAGCCGGCGTGCATGGCACAGCCGGCTTTTTCTTTGGCTTCTTTCACGCCGTTGAAGCCATCTTCTCTTCCGGCTGTGTTAAGCTGTCATCATGTACAGCGATGTTCTCGACCTTGCCGATTTTTACAAGGGCAGCACCGGACAGATGGTGCGGCGCCTGATCCGCCGTCGCATCCGCGCGCTGTGGCCCGACCTGGCGGGGATGCGCGTGCTGGGCATTGGCTATGCCACCCCTTATCTGGGCCTGTTCAAGGAAGCGGAACGGGTAATGGCGGTGATGCCGGCCGGCCAGGGCGTGATTGCCTGGCCCCGCAGCGGCCCCGGCCTTGTCGCCCTGGCGGAAGAGGCGGAATTGCCCTTCCCGGATATGAGTGTGGACCGGGTGCTGCTGATCCACGGGCTGGAATGTACCGAGGAATTGCGGCCGCTGATGCGGGAAATCTGGCGGGTCATGGGCGGTGGCGGTCGCTTGATCACGGTGGCGCCCAACCGGCGCGGCATCTGGGCCCGTTCCGACCGCACCCCCTTTGGCATGGGCAGCCCCTTCTCCCCCTCCCAGTTGAAACGCACCCTGCGCGCCAACATGTTTGTGCCGGAGCGGGAGGATTACGCCCTGTTCCTGCCGCCCACCGAATCCCGCTTCCTGCTGGCCAGTGCTGGTCCGGTGGAGGAGTTGGGCCGGCGCTGGTTCCGGGCCATTGCTGGCGTGCATATGATTGAGGCGTCAAAGCAGATTTACGCCAATGCCGGCCGGGTCAAGCAGAAGGAGCGGCACCGTCTGCTGTCCCCCGCCGCCCAGCCCGTCTTCGGTCGCATCGCGGCGGAACGTCGCCAGGGCGATCCGGAGACGAAGGAAGATTGACACGCAGCCGGCCGGCAAGGACCCGTGAGCCTCCGCCTGCCGGATGGTTCAGTCCCCTGGCGCTGGCGCCGACAGCGGGACAGACTTATCGTGGCGAGCCAGTCACATAAGGGGAATGCGATGCGGGTTGGTTTTCTTGCCCTGGTTCTGGGGGCGTCTCTTCTGCCCGCTGCGGCCCAGGCCGCCCCGAAATATGTCGCCATGGGCAGTTCCTTTGCCGCCGGCCCCGGTATCACGCCCTATGTGGCCGATGCCCCACAACGCTGTGGCCGCTCCACCCGCAATTATGCCCAGCAACTGGCGGAACGGCGTGGGCTGGATCTGGTGGATGTGAGCTGCAGCGGCGCCACCACCGCCGCCATTCTGGAACCGTGGAACGAGTTGCCGGCCCAGATCGACGCGGTGGATGGCGACACCACGCTGGTGACGGTGACGATCGGCGGTAATGATGTGTTTTACATCGGTAATATAATGTCGATCTCCTGCCAGGAACTGGCAGGGCAGGGGAAGATGCCGGCCGATAAATGCCGCCCGCCCCAGACTGCAACAGAAGCCGATTATGCCCGGCTGGAAGAAGGTCTGCGCCGCATCGCTGCCGGGGTGAAACAACGGGCGCCCAACGCGACCCTGATGTTCCTGGATTACCCCGCCGTGCTGCCGCCCCAGGGCACCTGTAGCGCCACCCCGTTGCCTGATAAAGCCGCCGATGCCGCGCGCGCCGCCACAGCCCGTGTGGAGGCGCTGACCGCCCAGGTGGCGCAGGAAACCGGCGCCAAGCTGGTCAAGGTCTCCACATTGTCCCAGGGGCATGACGCCTGTGCCGCGACACCTTGGACGACGGGCTTCCCGGCGGCGGGCGGCGTCCCCTACCACCCCAACCTAGCCGGCATGACGGCACAGGCAGAGGCGCTGGAGAAGGTGCTGAATAGATGAGATTTACTGATCATATATAAGAGACTCCCAAATGGTCACATCCGCACTATGGCTTTCTTTTTGCGTCGTCGGTCGAGATCTGCCGCTTTTTTTTATCAATCCATCGTTCTTTGCCTTTGACATTATAGGGCCCAGTACTCTTGCTTCACTGGGTTTTTTAAGACCTGTCGCCCAAACATCGTCGACTGTAAATTCCTTCATGCTAAGGGCAATTTCTTTGATTGTCTGGTATGCTTTGATTTTCCAAGTTTCATCCATTTTATATCCTCCATAGATTGCAGATTTCATATCTACTGCCCTGCTTTTCCCGTTTCAAGGCATGGCAGGAAAAATTGTAGTTCTCATAGGGAGTTCAGCCTACGAACCTTTGTGTTCTTCATCCCCCTGTTCCCGTTTTGTTGATGCATCTGCCGCCGGCTTGCCTATAATCCAGCCGCATGGATGATCGCATCGTTCCCTTTCCCGGTACGGGCCGGCGAGACGCCGCGCCTGTGCGCACAGCACCGCCGCGCCTGCTGCTGCCCGATGCGCCGGCCATTGTGGTGGGGGCGCGCGGTGTCACCTGGGTGACGCCGGATGGCGAGGTGGAACTGATCCCCCATGATGAGGCGGCGTATCGGCTGAAACATAACAGCGTCATCCTGGCCCATGGCCGCGCCGTGGCGCGGCGGTTGAAGACCGACCGGATGGCCGATGCCTTCGACCTGCTGGAACTGTTCGCCTTTGTCCGCCCGGCCCGGTTCTGCCTGCCCACACCAAAGGGCTTGGCGGAAGCCACGGGCCAGCCGGTGCCGCAGGACGCAGAGGCTGAGGCCCTGTCGCTGATCGACTCTGCCCGCATCCTGCTGGGCGAGCTGGCGGAAAATAACCGACCGGAACCGGATGGCGAAAAGCGCAAGCAATTGCGGGAGAAATCAGATGCCGCCGGCATCGGCTGGTTCATGGGGCAGGCCGGCTGGACCTGGGCGCCATCGGTGATGGCAGCCCTGGGCCTGCCGCACGGGCCGGGGAATGACCGGGCGCGGCGTGGTCTGATGGTGTGGAACGGGTTGAAGGAATGGCAGGCCGAAGCGCCGGAGCCGCCACCGGGCCATATCCCGGTGGAACCGAACGAGGCGCGGCGGCGGCTGGCCGAACTGGTGGCCAGCGGTGCCGCCTCCGAACCGCGCCCGCAGCAGGCCGATTATGCCAGCGCCGTTTCGTCTGCCTTCACCCCGCGCGATGAACAGGGCGTGCCCAATCTGGTGCTGGCAGAGGCCGGCACGGGCGTGGGCAAGACTTTGGGCTATCTGGCCCCCGCCACCCTGTGGGCAGAGAAAAACAGCGGGCCGGTGTGGATTTCAACCTATACCCGCCAGCTTCAGCACCAAATCGACAAGGAACTGGACCGGCTGCACCCGGACCCGGTGATCAAGGCGCGCAAGGTGGTGGTGCGCAAGGGGCGGGAAAATTACCTCTGCCTGCTGAATCTGGAGGAGGCGACCAACATTGCCCACACCCAGCCCGCCTATGCGACATCCATGGGGCTGATGGCGCGCTGGGCGGCGGCGACGCGCGATGGTGATATGGCGGGCGGGGATTTCCCCGGCTGGCTGGTGGATTTGTTGGGCAAGGGCCGCACCATGGGGCTGGCCGACCGGCGCGGTGAGTGCGTCTATAATGCGTGTGCCCATTATACCCGCTGTTTCATTGAAAAAAGCGTGCGCCGTGCCCGCAAGGCCGACATCGTGGTGGCCAATCATGCGCTGGTGATGGTGCAGGCGGCGCTGGGCGGTGGGGATGATGCCTATGTGCCAACCCGCTATGTGTTTGATGAGGGGCATCATGTGTTTGATGCCGCCGACAATGCCTTTGCCGGCCATCTGACGGCGACGGAAACCTCGGAACTGCGGCGCTGGCTGCTGGGGGCGGAGGTATCGGGCCGCAGCCGGGCAAGGGGCCTGCGCCGCCGGGTGGAAGATCTGGTCGGCGGCGACCAGACATCGCTGGAATTGTTGGCCGAAATCCAGCAGGCGGCCCAGGTGCTGCCGGGCGATGCCTGGCCGCAGCGCATCCATGGCGGGGAACCCAAGGGCGTGCTGGAACAGTTCCTGTCCCAGGTACGGGGCCAAGTGCTGGCCCGCGCACAAGGCGTGGATAATCCCTACAGCCTGGAAACTGAATGCCGGCCGGTGGTGGATACGCTGCTGGAAACGGCCCTGGAACTGGATGTGGCCCTGGCCAAGCTGGCCATGCCGCTGGAAAAGCTGTCTGATCGGCTGCGGGAAATGCTGGAGGAGGAATCCGATGAGCTGGACAGCGAAACCCGCCGCCGTATGGACAGCATCTCCCGCGCCTTGAAGCGCCGCGCCCAGAATGAGGTGAATGGCTGGCGGTTGATGCTGCAAAGCCTGAAGGAGGAGGCCCCGCGCAAATATGTCGACTGGTTCGGCATTGAGCGGGTGGAGGGGCGGGATTTCGATACCGGTATGTATCGCCACTGGGTGGACCCGACCATTCCCTTTGCCGATACGGTGGGGGCGGTGGCCCATGGGCTGGTGCTGACCAGCGCCACCCTGACCGACGGCACCGGCAATGTGGAACAGGATTGGCAGGCGGCATCGGTGCGCACCGGGGCCAACCATATGGGCGCCCTGCCCTTGCGCGCCGCCGTGCCCAGCCCGTTTGATTATGCCGGCCAGACACGGGTTCTGGTGGTGAATGACGTGCGCAAGGATGATCTGGGCCAGGTGGCCGCCGCCTACCGGGAACTGTTTCTGGCGGCGGGCGGTGGCGGGTTGGGCCTGTTCACCGCCATCCAGCGGCTGCGCGGCGTGCATGAACGTATCGCCGAACCGCTGGAGGAAGCGGGCATTCCCCTGCTGGCCCAGCATCTGGATGGCATGGATGTGCCCACCCTGGTGGATATTTTCCGGGGCGAGGAAGATGCCTGCCTGCTGGGCACCGATGCGGTGCGCGACGGGGTGGATGTGCCGGGCCGTTCCCTGCGCCTGATCGTGTTCGACCGGGTGCCCTGGCCCCGGCCCGACATTCTGCACAAGGCGCGGCGCAACTATTTCGACAAGGTGCAGGGACGGCGCGGCTTTGATGACATGATCACCCGTCTGCGCCTGCGTCAGGCCTTTGGCCGGCTGGTGCGACGGGCCAATGATGTCGGCGTTTTCGTGCTGCTGGACCCTATGATGCCGACACGGTTGGCCGGCGCCTTTCCGGAAGGGGTGGAGATTCAGCGGGTGGGTCTGGCCGAGGCTGTCCGCCAGACCCGCGCTTTCCTGCATCACGATCAGGCCCGGCGCACGGCTGTCACCGGCACCGGCCCGGTCGCTTAGCAGGCTGCTGAAATAGTCTTCGGCTGGGATTTGATCGTGATTCGCTGCGGTCCTGTACCGGGGCGTGAAGCCGCCTTGGCCTTGATCGACGGTCTGAAACCCAGGGGCCGCATCACCCGCCACCCCGGCTATGCCGTGTCCTTGCGCATTCGCAAGCGGATTGAGGAGGTGTTCGGCTGGATCAAGGCTGCTACGGGCCTGCGCAAAACCCGTCACAAGGGCACAGACCGCGTCGACTGGACCTTTACCCCGAACGCCGCCGCCTACAACCTCATCAGGATGTCAAAGCTCATACAGGCTGCCTGATAACACCCGGACTCCGTCCCAGATCAGCGGAAAATGGCAAAAATGGCCACAAACGCGGCCCGTAACCCCGCATCAGCGCCGCAAAACAAAGCTGATCAACGGGGAAAGGAGGCCATTCACGGATTCTTCCGCACCCGGCTCTAAGCCCTTGTTCAGCGAGCAGATTCACGCTCCAAAGCGATTCCGCTTTTCCGCGATCTGCTCTAGGCAGCACCAAGAAAAAAGGGTCCGGCTGATCAGCCGGACCCAGAGCGTGTCCATAACACGGGCCATGGAAAGGCAGTCTAATCGCAGAGAATGCTAAACAGGGTATCGAGTGAAGAGCGCAGCCGACTGTCGCAAAACGCCGGCCACACCCAACGGAGACGAAAGCAGAGAGGATCAGAAGCGGACGCGGGCACCGGTCATGAAGGCGATCGCGTCGTGATAATCCGTCGTGCTGGTGCTGTACTCGTGATTGCGCACGCCGGCATACAGGTCGGTCGACAGGGCGTCGATCACCTGTACCACGTAGGCGCCATATGCATCGCCCTTGGCGGTGCGGACGCCGAAATCGTCCTGGGTGAAGTAGTCGATGGAGAAGGCAGTAGTACCCAGGCTGTTAAGCTTGGTCAGATATCCCAGCTTCCCATAATAGAACTGGGTATCAAAACCGGCCTTCTGGTCGCGCGTGCCGGCAGCAAAGGTGGCGTTGAAGCCATTTTCCAACCGGACGGAGACGGAGCCGTTAACCTGATCGTTGAAGTCGAAGCCGGCCAGATCCCGGCTGTCGGAATTGGCATAGGCGATGGCACCGGCCACGGTGGCGGTTCCGATCTTGCCGTTATAGCGCAGGACGGCATCGGTGGCGCCGCCTTCGGTGACGCTGGTGGAGGCGACGAAGCCGCCCCCGAAGGTCGGTGTGTCGTACCGGACGCGATCCTCGCGATGGAGGCCGTCCAGATTGCTGAACAGGGCATTGATGGTGCCGCCGGCAGCCCCGGTGGCCTTGTTGCGCATGGCGATACCGCCGAAGGTGGCGCCAATGTCGGAATAGCCGCCCAGATTGGCCGTGCCCGACAGATCGATTTCAGAGGTGATGTTGGAAGCGGTATCGCCCTGGCCCACGGTCAGGCGACCCAGGCGCTTGCTTTCAATATAAAATTCGATCTTGCGTTCATTGAAGCTGAAAGCACCGCTATCGGTGTTCAGACCGCTGGATCGGCTATTGGCGGAAATCGCCTCCAGCTCGATGTCCGTCCCAGCGCTCCATTCATCATCCAGCTTGGCCGCACCAAACAGGCGGAAGCGGCTTGAGGCGCCATTATTGTCGGTGAACATGAAGTCGTCAGCCACGCCATCATCGGCATAGACAACCATGCGGTTGACCCAGCCGGTCAGGGTCAGCTTGTATTTGCTGTTCCCGCTTTGCACGATCTGGGGAGCCTTGAAGGCATCAGCCGCCACCAGCGGCACATCCGTTCGGGCCGGCGCACCAGCCGCCGCACCGGAAGCCACAGCCGGCGGCGGAGCCTTTTCCAGACGCTCAATCCGCGCCATCAGTTCCTTGACCTGATTGCGCAACGCCTCCACCTCAGCCGTCTGCTGCGCAGCCGCAGGGGACGAAAAGGCGAGCGAACAGAAGGCCACACCCGCCAAGAGGGTGCATGCCGCACGCGACCTCAACTTCATTGCGCTTTCCTCCCGGTGATTGCCCTCAAATGGGGCAATTCATTTCTTACATTAAGATGACATTATTGTGAAATACTGCCAAGGCCGCCTGTCATTTGCTTACTAGCTTCTGTTGCCCATGTGGCGAAGCAGCAACAGTTCTTTTGGATAGTTCACAAATCAAAGCAATCGCACAGACATGAATATGCGATTACTAGCGCCCTACAGGGGCGGGTGTGAATTTTTGATTAAGGAAAGTGTTATCCCCTTCCAGCCAGCAGGAAACCCCGACTTTGGGCGGGGGCTGGGGCGGGGTCTGGATTGGCAGACAGGCCGGCATGGCGCACCACCCCCACCACCCTTCATGCTTCTGCAATGAGATCAGAAGAAGGGTGGAAGGGGATGGAAAACCAGGAAGGGGCGGGAAGGAAAGGCTATCAGAGCGCCAGCGCCGCCTCCTTGGCGGCAATCTGCGCGGCATATTCCGCCGCCAGAATTTTATGCTGTTCCAACTGGGCAGAACGTTGGGATGCCGTCGCCCGCTGGCTTTCGCTCTTCAACTGACCGCAGGCGGCCAGGATATCGTCGCCTCTCGGGCGACGGATCGGGCTGGCATAGCCGGCCTCGTTCAGATAATCGCTGAACTTCTCGATCTGATCCCAATCGCTGCGCTCAAACGGCGAACCGGGCCAGGGATTGAAGGGGATCAGGTTGATCTTGGACGGGATGCCGCGGATCAGGCGCACCAGCTCGCGGGCATCCGCCATGCTGTCATTGACGCCTTTCAGCATCACATATTCCCAGGTGCAGCGCCGGGCATTGTTCAGGCCCGGATATGTCCGCACCGCCTCCATCAATTCCTTGATGGGATATTTGCGATTGATGGGCACGATGCGGTCGCGCAGATCATCATTCACCGCATGCAGTGACACGGCGAGATTGACGCCCAGTTCCTCGCCACAGCGCTTCATCAGCGGCACAACGCCCGAGGTGGAAAGCGTGATCCGGCGCTTGGAAATGGAGATACCTTCCCCATCCATGATGATCTTCAGCGCCTTGGCGACATTGTCGTAATTATAAAGCGGCTCCCCCATCCCCATCATGACGATGTTGGACAGCATGCGCCCGTCCGGCGGGCTGGGCCATTCTTCCAGATGGTCACGCGCCAGCATCACCTGGCCAACAATTTCATCCGCTGTCAGATTGCGCACCAGGCGCTGGGTGCCGGTATGGCAGAAGCGGCAGGTCAGCGTGCAGCCGACCTGGGAGGAAACGCAGAGCGTGCCGCGATCCTCCTCCGGGATGTGGACGGCCTCCACCTCCTGCCCGTCATGGAAACGGCAGAGCCATTTGCGGGTGCCATCCTCCGACAGCAGGGCCTTCACGGCCGTCGGGCGGTCCACCACAAAGCCTTCGGCCAGCTTCTCGCGGGCGGGCTTGGCCAGCGTCGACATCTGCGCAAAGTCGGTGACGCCGCGATGATAGATCCAGTGCCAGACCTGCCGCGCGCGGAACTTCTCGAAACCGGCAGCGACCAGCGTCGCCTCCAGCTCTTCGCGGGAAAGCCCAACAAGATTGGTCAGCCCGTCCGCGCGGGGAGCGGCGGCGAACTTGTCGCTATGATTTTCGATGCCCATGGCCGGTTAAATGGGGCAGAAACGCCCTTCTGTCAAAGGCGCAGCCGGTCAGGGTGCCTTGCATCCCTTGCGGGGCGTGAGACCAGGTCCCACTTGGGTCCTCGGTAAATGCCCCTGCCGGTGGCCGGCAGGGGCTGCACCTGATACTTAAAGGCCCTTGGACTTCACCAGTGCTGCCAGATCGGCCTCGGCGCGGGCGCCGAAATGGCTGATGATCTCGCCAGCGCAGATGGCGCCCAGCCGGGCGCTATCCGCCGGGCTGCGGCCATTGGTGTAGCCATAGAGGAAGCCGGCGGCGAACAGGTCGCCCGCACCGGTCGTATCCACCACCGCCGACACTTTCTCTGCCGACACATGATAGGCCTGACCGCCGGTATAGACATGGGCACCCTGCTCACTGCGGGTCAGCACCACGGTTTCCACATCCTTTTGCGCGGCAGCAGCCGCACTGTCGAAATCGCCGCCGTAAAGGGCCGTGATCTCGCTCTCATTGGCGAACAGGATGTCGATATGGTCGCGCACCAGTTCCAGGAAGCTGTCATGGTGGCGATGGACACAGAAAGCGTCCGACAAAGACAGGGCCACCTTGCGACCAGCCTCATGCGCCAGCTTGGCCGCCTTCAGGAAGGCCGCCTTGGCTTCCGGCGGATCCCACAGATAGCCTTCCAGATAGGTGACCTGGGCCGACTGGATCAGGGCGGGGTCGATATCGTCAGGGGTCAGAAGCTGGCAGGCACCCAGGAACGTATTCATGGTCCGGTGCGCATCCGGCGTCACCAGGATCAGGCAGGTGCCGGTGGGCGTGCCATCGGTCAGGTCTGGCGTGTCGAACTGCACACCCACGGCGCGGATGTCATGGCGATAGACCTTGCCCAACTGGTCATGGGCGACCTTGCCGATGAACGCGCCCTTGCCCCCCAGCCCGGCGATGCCGGCCATGGTATTGCCGGCCGATCCGCCGGACATTTCCAGGCCCGGCCCCATCTTGCCGTACAACTCTTCCGACTGGGCGGCATCGATCAGCCGCATCCCGCTTTTCACCATGCCGTTGGCGGTCAAGAAGTCTTCATCGGCCTTGGCGATCACGTCCACGATCGCATTACCGATACCTACAACATCCAGTAAAGCCTCAGCCGCCACGAATGGTCTCCAGTTTGTAAGGGGAATTGGCGCGGAGTATAGTGGATGGCCGTCTTGCGGCAAGTGCATGTGCATCCCCATATGCAGATGCACCACGCATGGGTGGTGACAGAGCAGGAACCCGTTGCCCGATGATTCGACCGCTGATGCGCGCCGTGGGGCAATTGCCGGACCCCACCTTCACCCGCGTTCTCATCACCGCCATCCTGTCCAGCATCACCCTGTTCGCCCTGCTGCTGGGCGGCTTCGGCTGGGTGCTGGCCAATACGACCTTGTTCGAGACGGGGTGGCTGGATACATCGGTCAGCCTGCTGGGTGGCGTTGCCGCCCTGGCCCTGTCCTGGCTGATGTTTCCCGCCGTCATGGTCGCCGTCTCCTCCTTGATGCTGGAAAGCATCGTGGTGGCGGTGGAACGGCGCCATTATCCCCATCTGGGGCCGGCGCATGAAATCCCGCTCTGGCGCTCCATCCTGGAAAGTCTGCGTTTCCTGGGGCTGGTGCTGGTTCTCAACCTTGCCGCCCTGCCGCTTTATTTCGTGCCCGTGGTCAATCTGATCGTCTATTTCCTGGTCAATGGCTATCTGATCGGCCGGGAATATTATGAACTGGTGGCCGTGCGGCGGCTGAATGCGGCGGGGGTTCGTTACCTGCGCGCGCAGGCCAAGGTGAGACTTTTTGCGGCCGGCATCATTATCGCCTTTATTTCGACCCTCCCAATCGTGAATCTTGTCGTGCCGGTGCTGGCTGCCGCCTTCATGGTGCACATTTTCGAGGATATTCGCCGCGACCTGCCGCCCGAGGCGGCTGCGTGACGGGCCTGGATGTGCTACCAATCGGGGTGTCCGGCCACGAAGGCGATACTGCCTTTTTGCGATTGCGAGATTGGGGACGATATCACCATGTTCCGACGCCAGAGACCGCCTACCCTGCCCGCCAAGCCACCCGAACCGCCACAGCAGGAACCGGCCGCGGTCCAGGGTGGCGGCCAGACGGAAAACGGCTTTGGTTTCCGCCCGTCGGAGCCGGCGTCTGCGCCGAACATTGCTGATACCGCCCTATCGTCGGCCCCGGCCGACACCACCATCGGGTCGGCGATCGCCGACCGGGGTTCCGACACCAGCACGAGGACGACGATGAACACGCCTTTTTCGACCAATCCTTCTACCGGTATCTCCCCGTCCAACCCGCTGAAGTCGGACATTCCCCGCCGCGTCGTGGAAATCCCCGGCACCCCGCCCAAGCGCGTGGCCCCGACCGGCACCGAAGGCACCACGCCGGCCGCCAGCAGCGCGGAAATGCGCAAGCTGATCGTCGGCCGCGACATCAGCCTGTCCGGTGAGATCGCCGCCTGCGACGTGCTGGTGGTCGAAGGCACGGTGGAAGCCAAGCTGCGCGATGGCCGCACCATCGAGATCGCCGATACCGGCCTGTTCAAGGGCTCGGTCGAAATAGACGATGCCGATATTGGTGGCCGGTTTGAAGGCGACATCACCGTCCGCGGCACCCTGAAGGTGCGCGCCACCGGCAAGATCCAGGGCAATGTGCGCTATGGCACGCTGGAAGTGGAAAATGGCGGCCAGCTTTCCGGCTCCATCGAAGTGCTGACCGGCGGTCTGGCCAAGCCCGCCGTCACTTTCGCCCCCGCGCCGGCCCCCACCCCGGTGGCCGACCTGTCGGATAGCGGCATCGGCGAATAAGCCACCGCCGTTTCATGAAAAACCCGGCCGGAGCGATCCGGCCGGGTTTTTTATTGGGATCATAGCCATCCGCGGAGGGTTCGCCCCTTGGCGGATATGATGCTGGCGCCCATCCGCCTGACGCATGTGGGAACGCCCCCCTGGATCAGGCCCGATCCAGGGGGGGGAATTGCGATCAGTGCAGGACGGGCCGGTCCTGGCCCCAGGCCGACTCCGATGGCGGGGGCACGGCGCCATGCACCGCCTCCCCGTTCAGCGTCAGCCCATCGGCCACCGCATCCACGGCGACCGTGCCACCATCGCCGATCACGCCTTCCAGCAGCTTGGTCGCCAGCGGGTTCTGCAATTCCCGCTGGATCACCCGTTTCAAGGGGCGCGCGCCATAGACGGGATCATAGCCCTTGTCGGCCAGCCATTGCAGGGCAGCCGGCGTCAGGTCCAGCGCGATATCGCGGTCGGCCAGCATCTTTTTCAGTCGCGCCAGTTGGATATCCACGATGCCGGTCATGTTGTGCCGCGACAGGCGGTGGAACATCAGCACCTCATCCAGCCGGTTCAGGAATTCCGGCCGGAAGGAGGCGCGCACCACCTCCATCACCTGGGCACGGGCCTGGTTGCTATCCTCCCCATCGGGCAGGTTGGCCAGGAACTCCGAGCCCAAGTTGGAGGTCATGATGATCAGCGTGTTGCGGAAATCCACGGTGCGGCCCTGGCCGTCGGTCAGGCGGCCATCATCCAGCACCTGGAGCAGCACGTTGAACACATCCGGGTGGGCCTTCTCCACCTCATCGAACAAAACCACCTGATAGGGCCGGCGGCGCACCGCCTCCGTCAACGCCCCGCCTTCATCATAACCGACATAGCCCGGCGGGGCACCGATCATGCGGGAAACGGCGTGTTTTTCCATATATTCGGACATGTCGAGCCGGACCATCGCCGTCTCGTCATCGAACAGGAATTCAGCCAGAGCCTTGGTCAGTTCCGTCTTGCCCACGCCGGTGGGGCCGAGGAAGAGGAAGCTGCCAATGGGACGGTTGGGGTCCTGAAGGCCGGCGCGGGCGCGGCGGACAGCGTTGGAAACGGCCACCACCGCCTCTTCCTGCCCGATGACGCGGCTGCGCAGCTTTTCCTCCATCTTCAACAGCTTTTCCCGTTCCCCCGTCAGCATCTTGTCAACGGGGATGCCGGTCCAGCGGCTGACAACGGCGGCAATATCCTGGTCGCGCACGGCCTCATTCAGCATCCGGTGCTGGCTGGCCTCCTGCGCGGTGGCCAGTTTCTTTTCCAGTTCCGGGATGACGCCATAGGTGATCTGCCCGGCCTTGGCCCAGTCGCCGGCGCGCTGCGCCTGTTCCAACTCAGCCCGCGCGCGGTCCAGATCCTCCTTCAGCTTCTGGGCGGAGGTGAGCGTTTCCTTCTCCGCCTGCCACTGCGCCGTCAACTCACCGGAGCGCTGCTCCAGATCGGCCAGTTCCACCTCCAGCTTTTCCAGCCGGTCCTTGGAAGCCTGATCGGTTTCGCGTTTCAACGCCTCGCGCTCGATCTTCAACTGGATGATGCGGCGGTCCAGTTCATCGATCGCTTCCGGCTTGCTGTCCACGATCATGCGCAGGCGCGAGGCCGCCTCATCGATCAGGTCGATAGCCTTGTCGGGCAGGAACCGGTCGGTGATATAGCGGTTGGACAGCGTGGCAGCCGACACGATGGCGCTGTCGGTGATGCGCACGCCATGGTGAAGCTCATACTTTTCCTTCAGCCCGCGCAGGATGGAGATCGTGTCCTCCACCGTCGGTTCCGGCACGAAAACGGGCTGGAAGCGGCGGGCCAACGCCGCATCCTTCTCGATATATTTGCGGTATTCATCCAGCGTGGTGGCACCGACGCAATGCAACTCACCCCGCGCCAGGGCGGGCTTCAGCATGTTGGAGGCATCCATCGCGCCATCGGCCTTACCTGCGCCGACCAGGGTATGCAACTCGTCAATGAAGACGATGATTTCCCCCGCAGCCGCCTGGATTTCCGACAGCACCGCCTTCAGCCGCTCCTCGAACTCACCGCGGAATTTGGCGCCCGCCACCAGGCTGCCCAGGTCGAGCGACAGCAACTGCTTGGACTTCAAGCCTTCCGGCACATCGCCATTGACGATGCGGAGCGCCAGCCCTTCGACAATGGCGGTCTTGCCCACGCCGGGCTCACCGATCAGCACGGGGTTATTCTTGGTGCGGCGGGCCAGCACCTGGATGGTGCGGCGGATTTCCTCATCCCGACCGATCACCGGGTCCAGCTTGCCGTCACGGGCGGCCTGGGTCAGGTCGCGGGCATATTTCTTCAGCGCGTCATAGCCCTGTTCGGCAGACGCACTATCCGCCGTGCGGCCCTTGCGCAGCGCGTTGATCGCCTCGTTCAGCTTCTGCGGCGGGGCGCCGGCATCGGCCAGGATGGTGGCGGACGGCGTGCCCGTGGTCAGCGCCAGGGCCAGCAGCATGCGTTCAGCGGTGACGAAACTGTCGCCAGCCTTCTTGGCCACGTCATTGGCGGTCTCAAACACGCGCGCCAGTTCACGGGTCAGATAGACCTGCCCGGCACCGGCCCCTTCCACCTTGGGCCGCTTCTTCAACTCGCCATCCACCGCCGTCAGCGCCTTGGCGGGGTCGCCGCCGGCGCTGCGGATCAGGTTGGCGGCCAGACCTTCATTATCGTCCAGCAACACCTTCAGCAGATGTTCGGGTGTCAGTTGCTGATGGCCGTCGCGCAGGGCCATGTTCTGCGCCGCCTGGACAAAGCCCTGGGCGCGTTCGGTGTAATTCTTGAAGTCCATGGTGAACAAAGCTCCCCATTGCTGCCCTATCGTCCCCGCTGGGCCCGACAGATGCGATGATCCACGTCAATGTGCGATCCGGGAGGGATCAATTCCAATGTGGGCAAGCACCCGGTTTCCCGCAAGAGGGGTATAGGGACGGGAAGAAGGAACTTTAGCAAGCTGTTGAGGATCGTTGATCAGAGCCGGTGGCAGCCGGTCAGACGCTGAGATCCAGTTTGCCGCCGCGCTGGCGGTCCGGTGTGCCGTGGGGGCCATTGGTCTGGGCCTGCACGGCGGCGGCTTCATTGTCAAAAGCGTGGCCGACAAAGCCGGCATCGGTGCCGCCCCGCCCGGCATCGGCCCGGGCTACCGCCCCCGGGGCCCGTTTCGTCTGCGTCTGGGTGGGCTGCGCCACCTTCTGCGCAGCGGCACTGGCCGAAGCCAGCGCCGCATTCTGCTGCGGCGTGGTCGGCGTCACCGTGTTCGCCACCATGGGCGGCTGGGCGGGCGGGATGATCATGATAGAGATATTCCGCCCCCCATCAGGCCGGGGAGTCAAGCCCAAACCGGCCTTTTGCTCTCCGGTCAATCCTGGATTTCCGCCGCTATCAGCATCGTATCCAGGGTGAAGGTACCATCCGGTTCCACGGCGAAATGGGCCTTCACCTCTGCCGCCGCCTTGGCCTGGAGCGAGAGAAGGGCCGGGCGATGCAGATCGGGCGTGCCGATCCGGTCCACCCAGCTTTGAAACTCCAGCCGCAGCCGCCAGCAATGCGGCGCCTGGGGGCGGAAGCCGGCTTCTTCCAGCATGGATTGCCATTCCGCTAGATCGTAATTGCGGACATGGCTGGGGTCGCGCAGCATTTCCAGCGTCTGCAAATGGCTGTCCAGCAGGGGATGGGACGGCGCGAAAACATCCATCACCACAGCCCGCCCGCCCGGCTTCAACACCCGGCGCATCTCCGCCAGGGCCAGCGGCACATCGCGCCAGTGATGGGCGCTGTAGCGGGTGACGACATGGTCGAAACTGGCATCGGGGAAGGGCAGGGCCTCCGCCGGGCCCTGCTGCGTCGTGATGTTGGCAAAATCCCGCTCCCTGGCCGTGCGCGCCACCACCGCCAGCATGTCGGGCGACAGATCATAGGCGGTGACGCTGCCAGCCAGCGGGGCGGCGGTGAAGCTGACATGCCCGCCGCCGCAGCCCAGGTCCAGCAGGCTTTCCGGCGGGGTGGCGCGCAACAGGTCCGCCAATGCCACCAGATCGGGGCCGGCGGCATGCACGGCACTGCTGACATAGGCATCGGCACGGGCACCGAAACGCCGGGCCACGAGCGTATGCTGCCCCTCATCCGGGCTGGTTGCTTCTGCGGGGGTGCTGTTGGACATTGCCTGGAACCTTCTGCTTGGGTGGATATCCGGCAGGGTAGACCTGTTTTATCCGGGTACAAGATTGGCGTTTATCCTGGTATAAAACCTGACATGAGCCAGTCACCTCCCGATATGCAACGCCGCCTGCTGGGCGATTTCCTGCGCGACCGCCGCCAGCGGCTGGACCCGGTGCAACTGGGCCTGCCGCTGGGGAGCCGCCGCCGCACGCGCGGCCTGCGGCGGGAGGAGGTGGCGATGCTGTCCGGCATCAGCGCCACCTGGTACACCTGGATGGAGCAGGGGCGTGAGATTGCCGTCTCCCCCCATGCGCTGGCGCGGCTGGCGACGGCCCTGTCCTTGTCGCGGGCGGAGCGGGCCTATCTGTTCCAGCTTGCCGGGCGGCATGATCCCGATGCCGGGGCTGCCGCCCCCGATCCGGCGGCGGAACGCATCGCCCTGCTGCGCCGCACCGTGGCGGCCATCACGGCACCCGCCTATGCCATGGACCATCGCTATCGCATGCTGGCCTGGAACGGCGCGGCGGAAGGGCTGTTCACCGGCTGGCTGGACCGCCCGGCTGACCCGCCGCCCAATATGCTGCGCTTTTTATTCCTGGACCCGGCGGCGCGCATGCTGGTGGTGGATTGGCAGCAGCGGTGCCAGCGGGTGCTGGCGGAATTGCGCGCCGATTACAGCCTGCATCTGGCAGATGCCGAACTGGCCGACCTGCTGGCCGCTTTGCAAGCCGGTAGCCGGGATTTCGCCACGGGCTGGAAGCAGGCCGCCGTGCAGGGCCGGGAAGGCGGCGAACGCGCCTTCAACCACCCCACACAGGGCCTGCTGCGCTTCCAGCAACTGACCTTCGCCCTGGAAACCCAGCCCGGTCACCGGCTGGTGGTACTGCACCCGGTTTGAGGGGTTATCAGGGTTAGGTTGGACCAACCAACACCGTCACCCCGGCGCAGGCCGGGGTCCAGGGTCACAAGCACTTTGCTCTACGAAACTGGACCCCGGCCTGCGCCGGGGTGACGTGAGTGAGAACCATCCCGACCCAGCCTAAACCTGGCAGACTCTATCCCCGCCCTTCCCGATACCAAGCCGCGAAGATCAGGCCCAAGGCCAGCATCAGCACCACCAAGGCCGGTACCAGCGGCACCTGATTGACGCCGGTGACGATATGGTCGCCATTGGCGCGCAGGCCCAGCCAGTCGCGCCCATGCTGGTCGCGGTCAGGCTGGGTGCGGCGGATGCTGGGGATATCCCCCGTCCCGCCCGATGCTGCCAGCCAGAAGATGCCGCCGCCGGTCTGCTTGGCGGCGGGGGCCAGTTTTTCGTCCGTGGTGCGGACATCGGCCAGTTCCGGCGGGTTGATGGTGCCGACTACGGCCAGCGCCGTGCGGGTGCCATCGGTCACGCGCCAGATGCCCGGTTCCGTCGCGGTCAGGGAGGCGCTGGCCTGTCCGTCGCCGCCATCCTGCATCGCCAGTTCCCGTTCCACATCCGAAGGGGAGGTGACGCGCACCGGGCTGGTATCCGGCTCCAGCGAGCGGCGGGTGATGGTGATGCGGTTGCCATCGACAGCGGTGCGGAGGTCATTTTCCTCCAGCTCCGGCTCCTTCATCAGCCAGTGGGCCAGCCGGCGCAGCAGTTCCGCCTGCGGGCCGCCGCCCTCATAACCGCGCGACCAGAGCCAGATATGGTCGGATGCCAGTTGCGCCACGCGCCCCTCGCCCACCCGGTCCAGGATCAGCAGCGGCTTGCCATCGGCACCGGCCATTACCGTGCTGCCCCGGTCGGCCACCACATCCACCTGCCGGAACCAGCGGCCCCATTGCCCCACCCCATCAGCGGCATCGGTCAGGCCTGCCGTCACCGGATGGCGCTTGCCCAACTCGGTCACGCTGGGCGTGAAGGGCTTTTCCGTCACTTCGCCCGTCGGTTCCCCCGGCAGGACCAGCCCCAGGGGGGAACGGTACAGTGACAAAGGCGTGGCGAAGGTCGGGCCGCTGGCTTCCAGGAAGGCGCCGCCCTTTTCCACATAATCGGCGATATTCGCCAGATACATATTGTTGATGACGCCGCGCTTCTTGTAGCGGTCGAAGATGATCAGGTCGAATTCCGACAGCTTCATCTCGAACAATTCCCGGATCGGGAAGGCGATCAGCGACAATTCCCGGATCGGCGTGCCGTCATTCTTCTCCGGCGGGCGCAGGATGGTGAAATGCACCAGATCGACCGACGGGTCGGCCTTCAGCAGGTTGCGCCAGGTGCGCTCCCCGGCATGGGGTTCGCCCGATACCAGCAGCACACGCAGCCGGTCGCGCACGCCATTGACGACGATGGCGGCCTTGTTATTGGCCAGGGTCAGTTCCTGCGGTCCTGATTCCACCGACAGTTCAAACACATTCAGCCCGCCATGACCGATGGGAAAGCTGAGCGGCACCTCTTCCCCCACCGGCACGGCGAAGGCGGTGGCCTCCCGCCCATCCTGGCGCAACCGCACCATGGCGGGGCCGGCGGGGCCCGTGCCGGGCAGGTCATCCACCCGGATGGAAACGCTGATCTCCTTGCCGACAATGCCAAAGCTGGGGGCCTGGACGATGGACAGCCGGCGGTCACCCTCGTCCTGCTCCCCCGTCAGCAGCGTGTGGACGGGGCCGAAGCCGGCAAGACCGGGCAGGGCGGTGGTGACATCATGCACCTGCCCGTCCGTGATCAGGATGGCGCCAGCGATGCGGCGGCGGGGCACATCGGCCACCGCCTGGGTCATTGCCTCCATCAGCCGGGTTTCATCCACCGCGGCCCCTTCCGGCCCTTCGGCGGACTGGCTGCGCACCACGCGCACATCCAGATCCTGTTCCCGTTCCAGCCGGGCCTGCAGGTCGGCCAGGGCTTTTTCCCCCCGCGCCTTGCGCTCGCCGATCTGCTGGCTGGGCGACTGGTCCAGAACGATCACGGCCACATCCTTGATCGGCTCCCGCTTTTCCTCCACCCAGGACGGGTTCAGCAGGGCCAGCACCAGCACGGCCAGCGCGGCAAAGCGCAGCCAGCCGCCGCGCGCGCGCCGCCACAGCCCATAGGCGGCCAGCGCCAGGGCGATGCCGGCCAGCGGCAGCAGCCAGACCAGCGGGATCAGGGGGGAAAGGGCAATGCCGGCACCGTTCATTGTCCCAGCCTTTCCAGGATGGCCGGCACATGGACCTGATCGGCCTTGTAATTGCCCGTCATGGCATACATCACGATATTGATCCCGGTGCGCAGGGCCATTTCACGCTGGCGTTCCGGCCCCGGCACCACGGCATTCAGCGGCCGGCCATTCTCATCCACCGCCCAGGCCCCGGCCCAGTCGCTGGACCCGATGATGATGCTGGATACACCGTCATTCATCTGGTCTTCCTGCGCTTCTGCCCAGACCTCCCCGCCATTATAGCGGCCAGGAAAATCATTCAGCAGATAGAAGGCGCGGGTCAGCACATGGTCCGGCCCCACCGGGGCCAAAGGCGGGATATCCAGGCCTGCCAGCATGGTCTCCAGCTCCGGCCCGCCGGGGCCGGTGGCCCCGCCGCCGGGCATGCGCGTATCCACCAGCAGCATGCCGCCCTGGCGCATATATTCATTCAACCGTTCCCGCGCCCGGTCCGATAAAGGCTGTTGCCCCGGTGTCAGGGGCCAATAGATCAGGGTGAAAAAGGCCAGTTCATCCTGTTCCAGGTCCACCGGCATGGCACCCGCCACCTCAATCGCCGTGCGGTCATCCAGGGCGCGGGCCAGCCCCTGCAGGCCGCTGCGGCTATTATTATCCACCAGCGTGTCACCCGTGCTGACATAGGCCAGCCAGTTGCTGGTGGTGGCCATCACCGCCCGCTCATCCGGGTTGGTCGGCACAGTGACCGGCTGGGCCTGGGCCGATGGCGGCGGGGCCAGCGCCAGCCCGGCCAGCAGCAGCAGGGCACCCAGCGCCGACGGGCGCCGGCGGGGCAATGCGGGCAGCGGCAGCAGCCCGCGCAGGCGCAGCGCCACCAGCAGGTCGATCAGGGCCAGGATCAGGGCGATGGTCAGCAAAGCCGGCTTCAAATCAATCTCTCCGCCCCCGGCATAGGACCGGTGGGGCAGGCCCGCCGCCAGCGGGTCGATGGGGGCCAGGGTGGCCACGGCGGGCGACAGGTTCAACACACGCCGCGCCTCCGCCGTGCCATAGAAGCCCGGCGGATGGGCCGGCCCCGGCAGGCCGCCGGCAGGGGCGGCAGACAGGGATTTGGCGGCGACGGGGAAGGCGGTGGCCGGCGGCGGCACCAGCCTGCCCTGGCCATCCAGCACCTGCTGCGGCGGCAGGGTGCCGGTATCCTCCCCCCCGCTGACCCCGGCGGACAGGGCCACGGTCCGGCGCAGCATCTCCACATACAGGCCGGACAAGGCCAGGTTGGACCAGTCCGGCCCCGCCGTGGTGTGGACCAGCACCAGGGCACCACGCCCGCGCCGTTCCGCCGTGACCAGCGGCGTGCCATCGCCCAGCCGGGCCCAGGTGCGATCGGCCAGATCGACGGAGGGTTCGGCCAGCACCTGCCGCTTCACCGTCACATCGGGCGGCACCGTCAGCCCGGCATAGGGGCTGTTTTCCGGGAATGGGGCCAGCCGGGCCGGCTCCTCCCACGAAAGCGCCCCGCCCAGCGCCCGGTCGCCCGCACGCAGGAAGACAGGCACCAGACCATCGGCATGCTGTGCCAGACGGGGGCCGGCAAAGCGCAGCAGCACGCCGCCCTGGTCGATCCAGCTTTCCAGCCGGGCGGTTTCCGTCTCCGACAAGGTGCCGACATCGGCCAGGATCAGCACGGCCAGTTGCCGTTCCAGCAATTCCGTCACCGATCCGCGCCGCACCTCGGCAAAGGGCGACAAAGCCCGGTCCAGATAATAAAGGTCCGACAGCAGCGTCTGCTCACCCGCCGCATTGCCCGATACCAGCCCCACGGGCCGGCGACGCCAGCGTTCATCCATCAGCAGTACGGCACCCGCCGTGTCCTGACCTTCCAGGCGCAGGCTGGAGACCTCGTTGCGCAGTTCCACCGGCAGATCCAGTGCCACGTTCAGACGGGATTGTCCCGCCTCGAACCGGATATCGGCACTGCCCAGCAGCCTGCCATCATCCCCCAGCGCCCGCAGCAGGGCCGGCTGCGGCAGGTCGGCATGGGAGCGTTCCACCGGCACGGTGAAGCTGCCATTGTCCACCTGCGGCGCGCGGATCAGCAGCGCCGGGCGTTCAGCCCCGTCGCTGACCAGTTCCAGCGGGCCGGCGCGGCGCAGGGCCGTCAGCAGGCCCGTGGTGGCCGCATCCTCCCCCGCCGCTGCCGTGCCATCGGTCAGATAAGCGATATAGGGCGTGCCTTCGGGCCGGAATTCCGCCAGCGCCCTGGTCGCGGCGGCCCGGTCGGTGGGCCAGGGGCTGGGGCGCATGGCCTGCAACAGCGGCAGCATTGTGCCCGCCGGCATCGGCCCGCGCACATGCGGGGCATCGCCATTGGCGGCGGGTGCGGTGGTCAGCATGGCCACGGGGCGGCCCTGGCGATCGGCCTGTTCCACCAGATCCTGCATTGCCCGCTGGCGGGCCAGCCAGTCGCGCCCTGCCGCCCAGCCATCATCCACCACCAGCAGCACCGGGCCGCCGCCGGGCAGGCTGGCGGCGGGGTTCAGCAAGGGTCGAGCCAGGGCCAGGATCACCAGACCGGCCAGGACAAGGCGCAGGATCAGCAGCCAGGGCGGGGTGCGGGCGGGTGTTTCCTCCCGCTGGGTCAGGTCGCGCAACAGGCGCAGCGCCGGAAAGGTGATGGCACGCGGATTGGGCGGGGTAACCCGCAGCAGCCAATACAGCACTGGCAGCACCCCCAGCAGGGGCAGCAGCCAAGGGGCGGCGAAGGCCAGTGATCCGAAACTCAGCATCGGCCTATCCCAAAGCCTGCGACAGCGAGGACCAGAGCGACAGCAGCGCCGTCTGCGGCGGCTTGTCCGTCCGGTGCAAGGTCAGCGTCCAGCCGGCGGCGCGGGCCAGATTGGCCAGCCCCTCGCGCTGGGCGGCCAGCCGTTCGCGATAGGCGGCACGCACCGACTCGACCCTGGGCACCAGCAATTTGCCTTCCCCTTCCAGCCCGCGAAATTCCACCCGCCCGTCGAAGGGCAAATTCTCTTCCGCCGGGTCCAGCACCTGCACCAGATGGCCACGCACGCCGCGCCCGGTCAGATGTTTCAGCGCGGCGTGGATTTCATCCAGCGGGGCCAGCAAGTCACCGATCACCACGGCCTGGGCATGGCGGGGCAAGGGTTCCGGCGGTGGCAGGCCGCTGCCGCCATGCTCCCCCTCCTGCCCCGTCAGCCACAGGGCCAGCCGGGGCATGATCGACCGGGCCGCCGATGCCGGCACCGGCGCACCGGCCAGGGCCACCCGTTCCCCGCCCCGCACCAGCAGGACCGAAAGCGCCAAAGCCAGCAGGTCGGCCCGCTGCCGCTTGGTGGGAAGGGCGCGGGCGGAATGCCAGTTCATGGATGGGCTGTCATCGCGCCAGACCCAGACGGTCTGCGCGGCTTCCCATTCATTTTCCCGCACAAAGACATGGGCGGTCTTGGCCGATTGCCGCCAGTCGATCCGGTTGTTGCCATCACCGGGCTGATAGCGGCGAAACTGCCAGAACGCCTCCCCCGTGCCGACACGGCGGCGGCCATGCACGCCCTGGGCAACGCTGGCGGCCACCCGTTCCGCCGCCACCAAAAGCGGCGGCAGGCGGAGCGCCAGATCCTCGGCCCGATGCTGCGCGTGAAGGGCAGCCTGGATACGGTCCATGCCAGCCTTCAGCGCAAGGGGATGCAAAGCTGGTCGATAATATCGTCCAGCGTGACGCCATCGGCACGGGCCGAGAAATTCAGCGCCATACGGTGGCGCAGCACCGGCTTGGCCAAGGCCAGCACATCATCCAGCGACGGCGTCAGCCGCCCTTCCAGCAGGGCACGGGCGCGGGCGGCCAGCATCAGCGACTGGCTGGCGCGCGGCCCCGGCCCCCAGGCGACATGCTGGCGCACGGCGGGCAGCGGCGATTCCCCCGGACGGGCATTGCGCACCAGATCCAGGATACCATCCACCACGCTGTCACCCACGGGGATGCGGCGCACCAGCGCCTGGGCTGCCATCAGTTCCACCGGCGTCAGCACGGCAAGGGCGGTGGCGGCATCGGCCCCGGTGGTGGCGATCATCATCCGCCGTTCGGCATCCCGGTCGGGATAATCCATATCCACCTGAATCAAGAACCGGTCCAACTGCGCTTCAGGCAGCGGATATGTGCCTTCCTGTTCCAGCGGATTCTGGGTTGCCAGCACATGGAAGGGGCGGGGCAGCGGGTGGTAATGGCCGGCGACCGATACCCGGCCTTCCTGCATCGCCTGCAACAGCGCTGACTGGGTGCGCGGGCTGGCGCGGTTGATCTCATCCGCCATCAGAAGCTGGGAGAAGACGGGACCGGGGATGAAGCGGAAGGCGCGGCGGCCATCCTCCCCTTCTTCCAGCACTTCCGAGCCCAGAATGTCGGCGGGCATCAGGTCGGGCGTGCATTGGATGCGGCGGTCATCCAGCCCCATCACCGTGCCCAGCGTTTCCACCAGCCGGGTCTTGGCCAGGCCGGGCACGCCGATCAGCAGCAGATGGCCGCCGGCCAGCAGGGTGACCAGCGACAGGTCAATCGCCTCATGCTGGCCATAGATGACCCGGCCAATGGCGTCGCGCGCGGTTGCCAGCTTGGCGCCCAGCGCCTCCACCTCGCGGATCAGGGCCTGCGTATCGGTCGAACGGCTGAGATCCAGGGCATTCACCATCGTCAATCCTTGGGAGATGCGGTGCGGCAGCGGGTCGGGCCCAAGCGCCTATGCTGCATGTAGGGCCAACGGGTACCAGAACCAAGACACCGCGACTATGTTATCAATAGGGCACCTATCAACAAATGCCGACAGGCCCTGGCATTTTGGACAGGGGATGGTCTGTTCCACCATGACGGAAAGCAAGCAGAATGACGCGGCACCCGCCGCCAGTGCGGCTGAAACCGATGGTGCCGCCGCTGACGCCGCCACCCGTGCCCTGGCCGGTGCCCGGCCGCCGCACGATCCGTCGCGGGTGCCCACGGCGGCGGATGAAGCCTATGATATCCGCATCGCCCGCGACGGCACCTGGTATTATCACGGCAGCCCCATTGGCCGGCCAGCGATGGTCAGGCTGTTCGCCACGGTGCTGAGGCGGGATGCCGCAGGCGATTTCTGGCTGATCACCCCGGCCGAGCGCGGGCGTATCATTGTGGAGGATGCACCCTTCACCGCCGTGGCGGTGGAGATGGAAGGGGAAGGGCCGGATCAGACCCTGACTTTCCGCACCAATCTGGATGAGATGGTCACCGCCGGACCCGACCACCCCATCCGGGTGAGGACGGACCCCGAGACAGGGGCGCCCAACCCCTATATCCTGGTCCGTGGCGGTGCCGATGCACCGCTTGAGGCCCGGATCAACCGGGCGGTGTTTTATGAACTGGTGGACCGGGCGGAGCCGACGGTAACCGACCGGGGAACAGAGATCGGGCTATGGAGCAAGGGAATGTACTTTCCGCTGGGCCTGCTACCCCCGGCGTGAGCGCGGATATTCCGACGGAGAACGCGATCCGCGAACTGTTCATGCGTCGCCGGACCCCGCCCAGCCGTATGACCAATGTGCGGGGTGATCAGGATGGCAATCCCGGTTTTTCGCTGCCGGCGGAACTGCGCGACGCCGCCGTTCTGGTGCCGCTGGTCGATAGGCCGGATGGCTTTACCGTGCTGCTGACCCAGCGCACGGCGCATCTGGCCGCCCATGCCGGCCAGATCAGCTTTCCCGGCGGGCGGGTGGAGCCGGAGGATAAAGACCCCCACGACACCGCCCTGCGGGAGACGGAGGAGGAGATCGGCCTGCCCCGCCACCGGATTGAGCTGCTGGGCCACATGGATACGTATATCACCCGCACCGGCTTCCGCGTCGTGCCGGTGGTGGGCTTTGTACGCCCGCCCTTCATCCTCAATCCCGACCCGCATGAGGTGGCCGAGATCTTCGAGGTGCCGCTCTCCTTCATCCTGGACCCGGCCAGCCGCCGGCGGGAGACGCGGGAATTCAAAGGCGCGATGCGCCATTTCTGGGCCTTCCCCTATGGCGAGCGCTATATCTGGGGCGCCACGGCGGGGATGTTGATCAATCTCTGCGACCTGCTGGACGGCCTGCGGGACTAGCGGGGGGGCATGGCCCCCGCCATCCCACCCGTCCTCACATGCGCGGCTGGTCGCCTGTGCTGGCGAAGACGCTGTGCAGGAACCAGCCGATGCAGGTTGTCAGCAGCATGAAGCCACCCCATTGGCGGCTGACGCTCATCACGCCCAGGGCGGCGGCAAAGGCGAGGCCGTAGATCACCAGAGACTTTTTCATTTCGCGTTCCATTTTCCAGTATGCGCGCAGGAAGCGCGCAGGCGCAGCCCTTCAGGGGCGCGCATGATCGTTCAAGGTTGGATCAGGTCAGGAAAAATGGAACGGCGGTCCGGTGGGCTGGCGGGGTCCCTGATGCACAGGTCGTGCAGGGGGCGGCATCTCCCAGCCGGCCAGGACAAGTACCCGTGGCGGCAGCGGCGGGACCACCGGGTCGACGGCAAGGGCGATGCGGGCCGGATGCCCGTCCCCGCCATGGCTGCTGTCCGGTCGCGCCCCTTCATCGGCGGTCACGACCGGGGCCAGGGACAGGCTGGCGACGCCGGAAGGGACACGCCCGATACTGCTGGCATTGCTGCCGGTCTGGCGGTCGCTCTCCGTGCCCGTCGGCACCGGCAGGGCAGCCGCCCCCACCAGGGCCAGGGCGACCAGCAGCAAGGCCGCCTTCACCCTGTCCGACCCATGGCGCAGCCACCGGCCCATCGGGCCGGCAATCAACTGTGCAAGGGTGGGGGCGGGTGGCATCGGGTCGGGGGGCACGTCAAATCAAAATAGGCAGGCGATAGAGATGGCCCTGTCTTCAGCCGCGCGCAAGGGCAATTCCGTTCTGCAGCGCCTGGGCCATTTTATCGGCCTTGGCTTTGAAGGCCGCCGCGATCTCCGGCACGAACAGCCGTTCCGCTTCCATCCCGAACAGGATCAGCCAGCGGGCGAAATGCGCGGGTTTCAACCCGTCGATCATGGCATGGGTCTGCATCGGCCTGCCATCATAGCGCGCGGTGGCCAGCATGACGGACGACCAGAAATCATGCACCTTGCGCAGATGGATGGCCCATTCCGCCTCCCCTTCTCCCACCATGCGGGAGAAAACGGGGCCCAGCACGGGGTCGCGCCGCGCTTCGCCATAAAAGGCGACGATCAGGGCGGCGATGCTTTCATCGTCGATACGGTCATAGGCATTCATGGGACGCACGGGGCTTTGCGGATTAAGGACGGGCGCATGATAGCAGCGGGGAGGTTTTGACACCCGCCCGCCGCAGGACGGTTTGCGTTGCGCCGCGCGCTTGCCTACAATCCCATCCAAAGAACAGCGGGATCGGACCCATGCCGCGCGGCGACCTTTTTTTCCCCCTTGAGCCCTTCCAGACCGGCCGTTTGAAGGTCGATGATATCCATACCCTGTACTGGGAGCAGTCGGGCAATCCAGACGGCGTCCCGGTGCTGTTCCTGCATGGCGGGCCGGGGGCGGGGGCATCGCCCACCCATCGCCGCTTCTTCGATCCCAGCCATTACCGCATCATCATCCTGGACCAGCGCGGGGCCGGCCGGTCCAGCCCGCTGGGCGAATTGCGGGATAATGACATCCCGCATCTGGTGGCTGATCTGGAAGCGCTGCGCACACTGCTGGGGATTGAGCGCTGGATGGTGTTCGGCGGGTCCTGGGGCTCCACCCTCTCCATCGCCTATGCCCAGGCCCATCCCGGCCGTGTGATCGGACTGGTACTGCGCGGCATCTTCCTGATGCAGCAGCACGAGATCGACTGGTTCCTCTACGGGATGCGCAACATCTTCCCCGAAGCCTGGAACCAGTTCGCCGCCTATATCCCGGAGGCGGAGCGCGGCGACCTGCTGGACGCTTATTGGCGCCGCCTGACCCATGAGAATCCCAGCGTGCGGATGCAGGCGGCACGGGTCTGGAGCATGTATGAAGGGGCCTGCTCCACCCTGCTGCCCAGCCCGGAGCTGGTGGCTGCTTCCGGCGAGGACGTGCATGCGCTGGGCTTGGCCCGGATTGAGGCGCATTATTTCCGCAACAACATGCTGAACCCGGAAGACAAGCTGCTGCGCGACGTGGAGAAGATCCGCCACATCCCGGCTGTGATCATCCAGGGCCGGTACGATATCGTCTGCCCCATCGCCACGGCTGATGCGCTGCACCGGGCCTGGCCGGAAGCGGATTATATCGTCGTGTCCGATGCCGGGCACAGCGCCATGGAACCCGGCATCCGCACGGGTCTGGTCCAGGCCATGGAACGGTTCAAGACGCTGCGCTAAAAGATACTTCGGGGAAACCTAGACCATTTTCTCTTTTTGACCTGTAAGCGCTCGGAAAAATTGACGTTTCCGTCTTTTTTCACGCATGTACTAGCCTTAAGCATATATCATGCACACACAGGCATTCAGCCACCCATATCCAATTGATATAAACTGATTTTCTTTCAAATCTCCTATGTTTCCATCAACGCGCACTTAACCAATTTTTATGATTCTCAATTAATAATCAAAGTCACCAGAACAAACTCTGGCAAGACAAATCAACCAATCAATGACTTCTTACCTGGAAACAGGGATATGGCGCAGAGTTAATACTCCCGCGTCCTGCACCCCTATTTCCTTGATCATCGTCATATCAAATCGAACCGGGAAATGGGGCAATGAAGATGAAAAAGATGTTCAGGGATCTTCGTATCGGCCGCAAATTTCTGATGGTGTTTGGCGCGCTGATCATAACCACTGTTGCGGTCGGTGCAATCAATCGCACGCAGCTGGTTTTTATCCGCAGCAGCAATGACATGACGGTGCACACCTATGAGGTGATGCGCACAATCCGCAAGCTGGTAACCGCGAAGGCAGATCAGGAAACCGGCGTGCGCGGCTTCCTGCTGACACAGAACCCGGAATTCCTGGAACCTTACAATATGGGAATGAAGGTGTTCGCGGAATCCATGGAACGCGCCCGCGTACTCGTGGGGGACAATCCCGCCCAACTCCGGCGATTGGACATCATCCAGCAGGCCTCTGATGAATGGCTGGAAAAGGTGGCGCGTCCCCAGATCGCGGGCATTCAGAACGCGGAAACCCGGGAAGCCACGCTCGCCAGTGTTGGCAACGGCACCGGAAAAGGGCTGACCGACAAGCTTCGCGCCATGTCTGAAGAGGCCCAGAATGAAGAGCGCCGGTTGCTGGAACAGCGTTCCAGTGCGTTGGCCAGGGCTTTTTCCATGGCCGATATCGCCACCATCGGCGGCGGTCTTCTGTCACTTCTGATTGCGATCATGGCTGGTTTCGGCCTGACATCCGCCATCGCCAGACCAATCGGGGCCATGACAGCGCAGATGCGCAAACTGGCCGATGGCGATAAGGAGATCGTGGTTGGCGGGCTGGATCGTCGTGACGAGATCGGCGACATGGCGCAGGCGCTGGAAGTATTTCGCCAGAACGCCATTGAGGCTGAGCGGCTGGCCGCGGCGCAGACTGCCGAACAGGAAGCGAAGATCGCTCGAGCCATCGCGATTGATGCCCTGATCGCTGGTTTTGATCACAAGGTGGCGGCGATGCTCGGTACCGTGTCCGGGGCGACCAGCCAGCTCGACGCGACCGCCCAGGGCATGAACGGGATTGCCTTGCAAACCCGCAGCCAGGCAACAGCCTCCGCCAGTGCGGCGGAGCAGACGGCAGCCAATGTGCAGACGGTGGCATCAGCCGCAGAGGAGATGGCTGCCTCCATCCAGGAAATCGCCCGTCAGGTCAACCGTTCCACCGAGGTGGCCGGATTGGCAACAGCAGAAGCCGAGCGGACCGACGCCACCATGCAGGCCCTGGCCGAGGCGGCAAATAAGATCGGCAATGTCTTACAACTGATCTCTGACATTGCTCACCAGACCAACCTGCTGGCCCTGAACGCCACCATCGAGGCAGCACGGGCTGGTGAAGCGGGCAAGGGCTTCGCGGTCGTCGCTGCCGAGGTCAAGGGCCTGGCGCTCCAGACCGCCAGGGCGACGGACGAGATCAGCCAGCAGGTGCAGGCGATGCAGTCGGTTTCCGGCGCGGCTGTCGGTGCCATCCGCACGATTAATGGCACCATTGCCCAGATCAATGATGCCATGGCCGCCATCTCTGCCGCGGTGGAAGAACAGAACGCCACAACCCTGGAAATCAGCCGCAACGTGCAGCAGGCGGCTGTCGGTACCCGCGAGGTCTCGCAGAACATTGCTAATGTGAATGTCGCCGCCAGCGAAACCGGCACCTCTGCCAGTCAGGTTCTGGGTGCAGCCCGCGACCTGGGTCGTCAAGCCCAGGAGATGAAGGGCGAGGTGGAGAGCTTCCTGGCCGGTATCCGGGCCGCCTGATCTGCACCGAATATCATGTTGGAAAGAGGCGTCCTGCACGGGGCGCCTCTTTTCCATATCCCTATATGGTAGCGGGGTCAGTGGGCCTGACGCGCCACCGCCCGATCCCCGACATAGGGATTATTCTGCCGTTCCCGGCCAAAGGTGGACAGGCCGCCATGGCCGGGCAGGAAGGTGATGTCGTCGCCCAGCGGGAACAGCTTGTCTCGGATGGAGCGGATCAGATCATCTGCATTGCCGCCGGGGAAATCGGTCCGCCCGACGGAGCCTTCGAAGATCACATCGCCGACGATGGCGAAGCGTGACGGGGCATGGAAGAAGACAACATGGCCCGGCGTATGGCCCGGGCACTGGATCACGGACAGGGTCTGGTCGCCCACTGTCACCGTATCCCCTTCCACCAGCCAGCGGTCAGGGGTGAAGGAGCGTGCATAGGGAATGCCGTAGGAGGCGCCCTGTTCCTTCAGGCCCATCAGCCAGTAATTATCCTCAATCGCCGGGCCTTCCACCGGTACCTTCAACGCTTCCTTCAGGTCGGCGACGCCGGCGGCATGGTCGATATGGCCATGGGTCACCAGGATGCGTTCCACCGTCAGCCCGTTTTTGGCGATGACGGCCTGCACCGCATCCACCGTACCACCGGGGTCGATCACGGCGGCGCGGTTGGTGGCGGTACACCAGATGATGGAGCAGTTCTGCTGGAATGGCGTGACCGGGATGATCACGGCTTTCAGGGGCGGGGTCTGGCTCATCATCGGGTCTTTCACGGCGGTGCGGGAGGAGGTTCACATTCCCCGTGGGTGACATTGCCAGCCGACCCTGTCAACCATCGGCCCGCGCCGGTCGGGGCGTGGGCCCACCCTCTTCGGCCAGGGGGAAGCCTTCATCCTCCCCTTCCTCCAGCCCAATGGCGCGTAGCTCCCGCCGGGCCCGGTTGGCGATGACGATGGCAACCAGCACCGTGGCCGCCAGACCGATGCCGATCATCACCCATTCCCAGAAGCCGCGCTCTGCCCCTGGCCGCCCGGCCATGCCGATATAGACGAACAGCAGCGACCCCGGCAGGGAGCCCAGCACCGTGGCCAGCAGAAACCAGCCGAAGGAAAGCCGCGTCACGCCCAGCAGGTAATTCTGCATGTTGAACGGGATCAGGGGACTGAGGCGCAGCAGGGTGATGACGGTCCAGCCTTTTGCTGCCACGGCGCGGGCCACCGCCTTCAACTTCGGCCTTTGTTCGATCATCCGGTCGATGCGTTCATGCGCCAGATAGCGGGCGGAAAGAAAGGCCAGGGCCGAGCCGACCGTGGCCGATGCCACAACCAGCGGCAGCCCCCACAGGCCGAAGACAAGACCCGCCACCATGGTCATGGGCGCCCCCGGCACCATGGCCAGGGTGGAGATGATATAGGCCACGGCGAAGGCGAGCGGCGCCCACCAGCCGAAGCCATTGATCCATTCCCGGAAAGCGCCCATCCATTCGCCCACCGGCAGCAGCGCCCAGGCGAGCGCGATGGCGATAATGACCAGGATGCCGGCGCCGACACGCAGAACCAGCCGCCGGGCACTGCCCGGCGCCCGTGCGGCCTGGACCGTGCGGGCCGCGGCCTGTGCCGTGCCTACCGTATCCCGCACTCCCGTGCTGATCCATGTGCCGATCATGCGCAACCCGCCTGACTGTTCCTTGCACCCGATAGGGGAACGGTTTTGGCATCGGCTTGTTGCATCGCGCCCGGCCTGGGCGTGCACAGGGCTCAGACGCGGGCGCGCAGGTCTTCCAGCCCGCGATCATGGATCCCCAGTTCGCGCAGATGGGCGATCAGGCTGTCCAGGTAATCGATATTGCGGCCGGACTGGCCCTCCCCCTGCCGGATCAGCGCGGCTGTACCGTCGGGGCCAAGACGCCCACAATATTGGGCGTGGGACCGGTCTGCGGTGAAGGCAAGCGCCGTGATGCGCCCACCTTCAGCCTCCAGCCCCACCCGGCGGGGAACATAGACGCGATAGGCCATTTCCCGCTGCCACAGATAAGCCAGCACAGCGGGCACATCCGCCGCCGCCACCTGATAGGCGATGCCCCTGCAGGAACCGCCGCGATCCAGCCCCAGCACAGCCCCCGGCTTTTCTGGGGTTCCGCGATGCTGGTGGCTGTAGATGCAGAAGCAGCGGTGCCAGCCGCGCAACAGGGCCTGTACCCGCGCCACGGAGGGGAAGGCCGGGTTCCACATCAAGGAGCCATAGGCGAAGACCCAGAGATCCTCCCCCGGCGGATGGTCGAAATCGACGATGGGGACGGGAGCGGATGGGGAGGCTTGAACGTTCATCTTATCCTGGCACTTTCGCACCTGCGAAGCTTAGCGCAAGGTGCCTGCGCAGGGAACCCGCCCTTGACGGCCCGCCCGTTCCGTGGCGCCCTGCCGCCGACCACTCTTTCTGCCTGTGCTGGACCCCGCCTGATGCGATTGCGCCCGATCTCCCTTGCCGTTGCCCTGCTGCTGCTGTTGTTCCTGGCCTATACGGGATGGTGGGTGGCGGCATCGGCGCAATTACGCCGTGCCGTCAACGATGTCGTGGCAGCACAGCAGGCACAGGGCAACAGCATCAACCCGACCGAGCCCGCCATCGGCGGCTTTCCCCTGCGCCTGTCGCTGCGGCTGGATCAGGCCCGCTGGCAACGATCCGATGGCATGCTGGTGGAGGTCGGAAGCCTGGAGGCCTGGGCCCGCCCCTGGGACCCGCTGCGCATCACCCTGCATCTGGATGGTGGCGCGCGGGTTGTCGGACCGCCGCGCGGGACGGAAGGAACCCTGGCCCTGACGGCCCCCGCCGGCGAAGGGGAATTGCGGCTTGCCAGACAGGGCGGCATTCAGCAGTGGAAAATCCATCTGGACCAGCCCCGTCTTGAAAGCGGTGGCTTGATGGGCCCGCTGGCCGCATCCAGCCTGGATCTGTCCTGGACGGTGCCCGCATTGACGGCGGCAACACCCACACCCGTGATCGGCAGTTTCAATCTGCTGGCCCGCGCCATCACGCTGCCCGGCCCCGTGCCGCCGCCGCTGGACGCAGAGATGCAGGAAATCGCCCTGGAAGCGCAATTACACGGCATCCTGCCGCCCAACCCCGATCCGGCCGCGTTGCGTGGATGGAGCGAGGCCGGCGGCACAGTGGAAGTGACGGGTTTCCGCCTGCTCTGGAGCGGAATGGATCTGCGCGGCAACGCCACCCTGGCGCTGGACGAGATGCTGCAGCCCCAAATGGCCGGCAGTGCGGAACTGTCCGGGGCCGATGCCCTGGCCGACATGATGGTTGCCCGCGGCACGCTGAGCCGGGACCAGGGCAAGGCGATGAAGACGGCGCTGGGCTTTCTTTCCCAGCAACAGCCGGATGGTCGCCGGGTCGTGCGGGTGCCGCTGACCATCCAGGATCAGCAATTTTCCATCGGGCCGATCCGCGTGGGGCAAATGCCTTTTATCGAATGGGAGTGAACAGGCGACACCCTATCACACCGTTACACGCGGAAGGGTAAGACGTCCCGGTTTCATACGTCCTACCGGACTATGCGATAGGGTAGGATTACTGTGTTAACATTGGATAAAATTCGTTATAGATTGAATGCGTCCGTCTTTGCCGTTGCCGCTCTTTTTTCTGCAGGGCTGGTATCAGTGGCGACGGCGAGGGTCGGCTGCCTCGATTAAGCAAAAGCCGGGATGTCAGCAGGATCAGGCACAGGCGGTTTCATGAATCGGCAGCCCAATGCACCCAAGCGCGACTGGGTCCGGGTCAAACCCGGCGAACGGTCAGCGACTGCGATGGCCGAGCGCCCGGAGCATGACGACCAGAAACTTTTGACCCTGCTGCAATCAGCCAAGCGGGAAGTGCAGGGGCTGCGCCTTATCCACCTTCACATGTCACTGTTGAAGGATAAGAGCCAGCTCGACAACATCTCCATCAAGCGGGCGATGCAGGAAACCGCCGACCAGTCCGCCTATCTGCAGATATTCAGCCTGTCCAATGATGATGTCATCATCCTGTACAAGGGCATCAAGTTTTCCCTGATTTCGGAAGTCTGTTCCAAAATCGAAAAATTGATGTTGGCGCGCACCGTGATGATGAAGCGCAATCCCTATGGGGAGGACAGCCTTTATTCGATCATGGAGTTGTCGCTCAATTTTGTGAATGTCATCCGCTTCATCGAGGGGCTGGCACGGGAAAGCAGCGCCGATTCGGTGAAAGCGGAGACCAAGCCGCCGATCACGCTGGAGGAATTGGGCAAGATTGAGCGCGCGGTGCAGATGTTCGATCTGTCACCTTTTATGCTCAACCAGCCTGTCGTCAATATCCAGACCGGCGACGCCACTCATTACGAATATTTTGAGCTCTATATCGCCATCAAGGCGCTGGAAGAGCGGCTATCCCCCAGTTACGACATCACAGCCAATAAATGGCTGTTCAGCTATTTCACGGCCAATCTCGATAATTCAGTGCTCAAGGCGCTGAATTACGGCGTGGATTTCCTGCGGGGCCGGCGGATCGGGTTGAACCTGAACCTGTCCACCGTTATGTCCTCTGCTTTCGTGAAGTTCGATGAAAGGCTGACCGCCGATCTGCGCGGCAATGTGATTCTTGAAATCAACAAGGCCGATCTTGTGGAGAATATCGACACCTACAAGGAGGTGGTCGATTTCGCCTCGTCCAAAGGCTACAAAATCTGTATCGACGGGCTGAATGACTTCTGGGTCACCCATATGGACCTGGAATATATGGCCTGTGATTATGCCAAGATATTCTGGACCGACGAAATGGACCAGATGTCGGACTATGAATACAAATCCTTCGCAGACAAAATCCAGGGGCAGAGCAACTGCCGTTTCATCCTGGCCCGCTGCGGCAGTGTATCGGGCTTGATGTTCGCAGAGAAGGCTGGGATTGACCTGGTCCAGGGCCGGATTGTGGATAACATCCTGCGCAAGGGCGTGCTGATCCGGGATGCGATCAAAAGCGCCAAGATGATGCATGAGTGACATAGGACTTTGCGCAGTCGGGAATGCTGCGCCATTGTGCCCTATCCTTGCGATATGAACCTTAATTGGGCGATCCTGGACGCAATCTGCTAGGATGTCTTTCATTCGCGATGAATAGGGACGGGGGAAACCCCCGATAGCGTCTGTGCCTGAAAGAGCAACCACCGCACCCGCGCCGGATTCATCCACCGGGGAAGAAAATAGTACCAGCACGCATTTCCTTTTCAGCAGCAAGGTTTTCGCCTTGCCGGGCGGCTATTTCTGTCTGTCCCGCGACAATAATGACCCCGTCTTCAACGTCCATCTGGGGGATGTCTGGGGCAAGATCAATTTCCGCACCTTGCGGGATAGCTTCGCCATCGACGAGAAGAGCGAAGATGCACGCCTTCTGACCGTAGTGGAAAAAGGCCTGAAATATGTGAAGGAAATCCGGCCCGGTGACAGTATCCCCCGGGAATTGCTGGATGGGTCGGCATCATGGCGTGTGGATGAGCATCACCTGATGGTGGCCCGGGGCCGTTTGACGCTGCAGCTTGTCTCCTGGATCACCGGCCGGGAGGAGATGATCACTGACCGGTATAAGCTGGAACAGTTGATCGAAGACCCCAACATCAAACAGCGGGCACAGGAAGCCTTCGCGAAGTTGGCCAAACAGTTCGGCCTGCCCGAGGAACGCAAGCAGGAGATGGTCGACAAGGTCGATCACCTGGCGCGGGAACTGTCCTATATCGAAGCACTGCGTGAGCGGTATGCCGAGGTACAGAAAATCATGGTCCGCCTGGGTCAGGCCAAGCGGGTCTTCCGCAGTGACCAGCAATTATCATCTGAAGTGAGCCGGATGATCGCCCTGGCTAAAGCGCCAGTTTCCACTTTCGACGATATATTCGACCAAATCGATGGGCAAACTTCGGAAGTGATGGCCATGCTGCGCTCTTTCGATGCGCAGATCACCTTTATCCGCGGCATGCGCGACGAATTGCACACCATGTTGATGGTATGGGACGAGATGATCGAGATGTGGCATGGCCACGAAATTGATCGTGATCCAGAAACGGAAGGGCGGCTGAAACGCACCTACCAGTTCCTGGCCAAGAATTTTTTGATCAGCAAAGTCTGGCAACGTAACGGCTGATCTCCAGCGTTTTTCAGCATTTTTGAGACTGTTTGTCATCCCGGATGTTCGGGCACTTCTTGCGTTTCAAAAATAACAAAAAATATGTGTTTATTTTTTTAATTGACACCAATTTCTATATCATGGAATTTCCATCTCATGAGTAGGGATTAACCAGCTCATCGCGGCAATTTGATCAGGGCAGCTTGCGCCGCGCACCAAACGCTAAAGCGCCACGAAAAACCTTCGTGGGCCCGCCACCATCCGCGTACCATTGTCGGACGCGGCCAGTCGAAGGAGACATCCAATGAAGTGGTTCAAACGCGTTGCTTTTACAACGGCGGCCCTCATGACCCTGGCGGTAACGCCGGTGTGGGGTAACGGCCAGATCCTCAACGTCTCCTACGACCCGACCCGCGAGCTTTACAAGGAATTTAACGAGGCCTTCGCCAAGCATTGGAAGGAACAGACCGGTGAGGCGGTGCAGATCCGCGCCTCGCATGGCGGTTCCGGCAAGCAGGCCCGGTCCGTCATCGACGGGCTGGACGCGGATGTCGTCACCCTGGCGCTGGCCTACGATATCGATGCGCTGGTCGAGAATGGCAACCTGCTGGACAAGGAATGGCAGGCCAAGCTGCCCTATAATTCCTCGCCCTACACCTCCACCATCGTCTTCCTGGTTCGCAAGGGCAACCCCAAGGGCATCAAGGATTGGGATGATCTGCTGAAGCCCGGTACCCAGGTCATCACCCCCAACCCGAAAACCTCGGGCGGGGCGCGCTGGAACTATCTGGCTGCCTGGGGCTATGCCGTGAACAAGGCCGGCGGGGATGAGGCGGCGGGCCGCGATTTCGTGACCAAGCTGTTCAAGAATGTGCCGGTGCTGGATACCGGCGCCCGCGGCGCCACCACCACCTTCGTTCAGCGCGGCATTGGTGATGTGCTGCTGGCCTGGGAGAATGAAGCCTTCCTCGCCATCAATGAGCTGGGGCCGGACAAGCTGGAAATCGTTGTTCCTTCCGTTTCCATCCTGGCGGAACCGCCGGTGGCTGTGGTGGACAAGAATGTCGATCGCAAGGGCACCCGCAAGGTGGCTGAAGCCTATCTGACATATCTCTACACGCCGGAAGGCCAGGAACTGGCGGCCAAGCATTATTACCGCCCGCGCCTGCCGCAGCTTGCCCAGAAATATGCCGACCGTTTCCCCAAGCTGGAACTGTTCGACATCACCAAGTTCGGTGACTGGCAGAACGCCCAGAAGACCCATTTTGCCGATGGTGGCGTCTTCGACCAGATTTACAAGCCGGGCCAGTAAGCTCATCCTGGATTGAAGGGTAAATAGGGATATCTCGCGTCATGACCGAACAGGTGCATTCGTGACGAGGCTTTCTCTCGTCCCCGCGTTCCTGCGGCGGGAAAGGTCGATCATCCCCGGTTTCGGTCTGACGCTGGGTATCACGCTCTTCTACCTCACCATTATCGTTCTGATCCCGCTGGCGGCCCTGGTGCTGCGCCCCTGGGAAATGGGGCTGGCGGGCTTCTGGGAGGCCATTACGCAACCGCGCGTGCTGGCCGCCCTGCGCCTCAGCTTCACCACCGCCTTCTTTGCCGCCGCCATCAATGCCGTTTTCGGCCTGGGCGTCGCCTGGATGCTGGTGCGGTATGAATTTCCGGGCAAACGCATCGTGGATGCGATGGTCGATCTGCCCTTTGCCCTGCCCACCGCCGTGGCTGGCATCGCGCTGACCTCGCTCTATGCCCCCAATGGCTGGGTCGGCCAGTTCCTGGACCCGCTGGGGATCAAGGTGGCCTTCACCCCGCTGGGCATTGTGGTGGCGCTCACCTTCATCGGCCTGCCCTTCGTGGTCCGCACCGTCCAGCCCGTGCTGGAGGAGTTGGATGCGGAACTGGAGGAGGCGGCCGCCTGCCTGGGCGCCACGCGCTGGGAAACCTTCACCCGCGTGATCTTCCCCCTGATCCTGCCGGCCCTGATGACGGGCTTTGCACTCGCCCTGGCGCGCGCGGTGGGGGAATATGGCTCGGTCATCTTCATCGCCGGCAACATGCCGCTGGTGTCGGAAATCGCCCCGCTGCTGATCGTGATCAAGCTGGAACAGTTTGATTATGCCGGTGCCGCCGCCATTGGCGTCGCCATGCTGATCCTTTCCTTCGCGATGCTGCTGGTGATCAATCTTTTGCAGCGGTGGAACCGCCGCTGGGCGGGGGCGTGACATGGCCGCTTTCAGGAACGCAACACCCGCCCGCCCTGTGGTCAGTGAAAGCCCCTGGGTGAAGGCCGGAATCATCACCCTTTCCCTGGCCTTCCTCGCTTTCTTCATTCTGCTGCCCCTGGCTGCTGTCTTCACAGAGGCATTGCGCCGCGGGCTGGACACCTATTGGGAAGCGCTGGTGGAACCGGATGCGCTGGCCGCCATCCGGCTGACGCTGCTGGTTGCCGCCATCGCCGTGCCGGCCAATCTCGTCTTCGGCATCTGTGCCGCCTGGGCCATCGCCAAGCATAAATTCCCCGGCAAATCGCTGCTGCTGACACTGATCGACCTGCCCTTCTCCGTCAGCCCGGTCATTTCCGGTCTGGTCTATGTGCTGCTGTTCGGCACGCACAGCCTGATCGGCCCGTTTCTGCGGGATAATGGCATACAGATCGTCTTTGCCGTGCCGGGGCTGGTGCTGGCCACCATCTTCGTCACCTTCCCCTTTGTCGCTCGCGAACTGATCCCCCTGATGCAGGCCCAGGGCAGCGACGACGAAGAGGCGGCCATCACCCTTGGCGCGTCCGGCTGGCAGACCTTCCGCCGCGTGACCCTGCCCAATATCCGCTGGGGTTTGCTTTATGGCGTGTTGCTCTGCAATGCCCGCGCGATGGGGGAATTTGGTGCCGTGTCCGTCGTCTCCGGCCATATCAGGGGGGAGACGAACACGATGCCGCTGCATGTCGAAATCCTTTATAATGAATATAATTTCGTCGCCGCTTTTGCCGTCGCCTCTGTGCTGGCCATCCTGGCCCTGGTGACGCTGATCGCCAAATCGCTGCTGGAATGGCGGTATGGGGCCGAATTGGCCGCCACCGCCCGCCGCCACTGACCCTTTCGCGCCGGAACCCGTTCGATGAGCATTTCCATCCAAGCCCTGACCAAGCGTTTCGGCGGCTTCGCCGCCGTGGACGGCATTGATCTGGACATTGAAAGCGGGGAACTGATGGCCCTGCTCGGGCCCAGCGGTTCAGGCAAGACCACCTTGCTGCGCATGATCGGCGGGTTAGATTTCGCCGATGAAGGCAGGCTGCTGATTGAGGGGGAGGAGGCGACCGTCACGGCCCCCCATGCCCGCCGCGTCGGCTTCGTCTTCCAGCATTACGCCCTGTTCCGACATATGAGCGTGTTTGAGAATGTGGCCTTCGGGCTGCGCGTCTCCCGCCGCAAGCCGAAATTGTCGGAAAGCACCATCAAGACCAAGGTGATGGACCTGCTGGATCTGGTGCAGTTGGCACCGCTGGCCGGACGCTATCCCAACCAGCTTTCCGGCGGCCAGCGCCAGCGCGTGGCCCTGGCGCGCGCCCTGGCAACAGAACCGCGCGTGCTGCTGCTGGACGAGCCGTTCGGCGCGCTGGACGCCAAGGTGCGCAAGGAACTGCGCCGCTGGCTGCGCGACATCCATAAGGGCATGGGCGTGACCACCGTCTTCGTCACCCATGACCAGGAAGAAGCGCTGGAACTGGCGGATCGGGTCACCATCCTGCATCGCGGCCGGATCGAGCAGATCGGCACGCCGGCGGAAGTCTATGACCGGCCGGCCTCGGCCTTTGTCTGCGACTTTCTGGGCGGCGGCACCCGGCTTGATTGTCAGGTGCAGGATGGGGCGGCATTGATCGGCGGCGTATCGGTGCCGATCCTCAATAATGTGCCGGTCAGCGGCCCCGCCGTCGCCTATATCCGCGCCCATGATATCGAACTGACCAGCCCCGGTCCCGGTACGCTGCCGGCGCGGGTGCGTCTGGTACAGCCGGTCGGCCCCCAGCTTCGCCTGGATCTGGACCTGGATGGCCATACGGTGGAAGCCGTGCTGGACCGGGAAGCCACCCTGCAGGTGCCCACCCCCGGCCAGCAGGTTTCGCTGCGCCTGCGACAGGCGAATGTTTATCAGGGCTAGTGGGCTTCTTAAAAAGTCTTCTGGCCGGGATTTGATCGTGATTCGCTGCGGTCCTGTACCGGATTGGAGATCGAGATGCGCGGCAGTGACGTTCGCAGTGTCTCTGTCTGCGCTGGTGGCGCAGGCCCGGGCTCGCAAAATGCTGTCGGACGAGCATTTCTCGGTCGATGGCACGTTGCTGGAAGCCTGGGCGTCGATGAAGAGCTTTCGGCCCAAAGAGGGAGGCGACGACGAGCCACCGGGGCCGGGGCGCAATGCTGATCGCGATTTCCGGGCAAGACACGGTCGAACCAGACCCACAGTTGCATTTTTCCGCATCCTGTCAGGTCTTGGCAAGCAGCCGTCCACAAAAGACGCCCGCACCCCCAGGGTCCCACAGGACATAAGCGGTTGACGCGGACGGCAGGCATGCTATCTCCGCCCCATAAGCGATGCGCGGATGGGATGAAGATGGACAATGTCATGGGGGGGATCGGCGGCTGGCCGGTGGCGCTGGCCATCCACGTCGCCCTGGCGCTGCTCTGCCTGTGGCCGGCGATCCGGCTGTTGCGCCGCGCCGGGTTGCCCACGGTCTGGGTGGCGTGGCTTATAGTGCCCGTTCTGGGCTGGCCGGTCTTTGCCAGCCTTCTGGCGTTCCGCACCTGGCCCAACATGCCGCCCCGTCCGGAAAAGCTGCACCCGCGTGAGAAATTGCGCCGCGAGCGTGCGGCTGCCGACGCCAGAAAGGGCTGATCCGATGCCACGCTATGGCGATATGACCGAACTGATGCTGTCCCTGCCGGGATGGCTTTCCATGCTGATCATGGTCCTTGCCGTCACCTGGACCGTTTGCATGCTGGGCATCGCGCTGGGCAAGACGGGCCGCAACCCGCTCTGGGCGCTGGTGATCTTTGTTTTCCCCCCGCTGCTGGCGGCTGGTCTGTGGTTTGTGGCCGTAAGCCGCTGGCCCCGGCCGGAAAAGGACCCCCAGGCAAAGTGAAAGGCAGGCCGGCATGCATCCCTATCTGACCCATGCCGGCCCCATCGCCTTTGCCCATCGCGGCGGTGGGCTGGAAGCGCCAGAAAACAGCCTTGCCGCTTTCGCCAATGCCGTATCCCTTGGCTACCGCTATATCGAAACCGATGTCCAGCGGACGGCGGATGGAAGGCTCATCATTTTCCATGATGATGTGCTGGACCATTTGACGGATGGACAGGGGCGGGTGAGTGACCTGCCCTGGGCCATCGTCTCACAGGCCCGTATCGCCGGCCGGGAGCCCATCCCCCTGCTGGACGAGGTGCTGGAACGCTGGCCCGGCCTGCATTTCAATATTGATCCCAAAAGCGACGCGGCGGCACTTGCCCTGGCCGATGCGCTGGAAAAACATGGTGCGCTGGGACGGGTTTGTGTCGGCTCCTTCTCCGGTCAGCGCCTTAACCGGCTCCGTCGCCGGCTGGGCCCCAACCTGTGCAGTTCTGCCGGTCCGATGGAGGTGGCCCGTATCTGGTCAGCCGCCAATGGCCTGCCATTGGGCCGACCCAAGGCCGATTGCCTGCAGGTGCCGGTTCACCACCATGGTATCCCCATCATCACCCCCCGCTTCATCGCCAGCGCCCATCGGCGGGGCCTTCCCGTCCATGTCTGGACGGTGGATGAGGCGACGGAGATGGAACGGCTGCTGGATCTGGGGGTGGACGGGCTGATCACGGATCGCCCGACGCTGCTGCGCGATATCCTGCGCCGTCGCGGGCTGTGGCCCGCATACTCATAAGCCGCTGCGCCGTATGTGCAGCGCGCCCAAGACAACGGACGTTGGCGCCGGGGATTGAGGTTGGTGATCGGTTACGATCACAGGGGTGGGCTATTAGAGCAGATCGCGGAAAAGCGGAATCGCTTTGGAGCGTGAATCTGCTCGCTGAACAAGGGCTTAGAGCCGTGTGCGTTTCCGATTAAACGCACACGGCTCTAGTCCGGTGCAAAGAGCAGCCGGGCATGGGTGCCGCCATCGGCCATCATCTCGAATCGGGCGCCGATCTGCTGGGCCAGCAGCCGGACAAGCCGGAGGCCAAGGCTTTCTGTCTTCTCCAGGTCGAAACCCGATGGCAGGCCACGCCCATCATCGCGGACGGCAATGGCGATATGGCCCGGTGTTTCGGTCTGGACCGTGATGGCGATTTCCCCCGCCGGCCGGTCGATGAAGGCATGTTCCAGGGAATTGCTGATCAGCTCGGCGACAATCAGGGCGACAGGCACCATCAGGTGCGGCGGCAGCGACAGGGCAACCGCCTCCACCTTGCTGGCCACATTCTCCATCCCCGCCGTGGTCAGCAGATCATCAGACAGATCCCGCAGAAACTGGCCGAAATCCACGTTTTCGCTTCCCGGATTATACAGCCGGCGATGGATGCTGCCGATCAGAGCCAGGCGGTTGGCCGCATCGGCCAATGCCGCCCGCGCCTTTTCATCTGACACGCCGGCGCGCTGCAGGCTTAAAAGGGCGGATACGATCTGAAGATTGTTGGAGACGCGGTGCTGAAGCTCGGCAAACAGCACATCGCGATGGCGCGCATGGTCCAATGCCTTGCTTTCCGCCATTTGCGCCCGCCCCCGTTCCTGACGGAGCTGCTGCAAAGAGCTTTTCAGCAAATGGATGATGGCAATATCGACCCCGATCACCAGCGCATAAAATGCCAGTGCCAGCGCGGTCGGCCCGCTGATGTCGAAGCTGTTCAGCGTGGGGATGAAAAAGTACCAGGCCGTAAGTCCTGATAAAACCCCAGCCAAAATACCCGGCCACAGACCTGCCCAAAGGGCGGTCAGGATAACGGCGGGAAAAAAGGTAAGGAAAGGAAAACCCTGCGGCAGAATAGGGTCCGCCACATGCCGCGTCGCCCAGGCGATGACTGTCGCTGCGACGGCCAAGCCGTAGCGGAACATAAGGCTGCGCGGCTCATCGACCAGCTTTTCAAGAGCTTGACTGAGAAATGCCATGAGAGGAGACCCGATCGCCTTTCTTTGACAGACTGCGGGTTACCCCGAACGTTATATTCCAATAGCAGCCGTTTTACAGGCCCGGCTGTGATAACTGGCGCTCTTCTCAATCATCTTCGGGTGGCTCGCCCAGGGTACGGCTATTTTCCTCATGTACGGCCTGATCATGGCCACTGCGGTTGGAGAAGAAGACCAGCGCCATCAGCCCACCCCCCACAGCCAGGGAACCAACAGCGCCAAGTCCCAGGGCGATGAAACCGTGGAGGGAGATGTTTAAAGGAGCATCCATCGCGTTCCAGGCGATAACAGCCAGGGTGATGGCCAGGGCCAGCAGCCCCACGAGGCAGGCAATTATCAGCAAGGCACCACGGCTCATTTATATGACTCCGGCAGGCTCAGGGGGCAATGTGACCTCATGGTTAGCATGGGCATGGGGACTTTTGTAATTGCTGGGTTGTCCCGCCATTCCGGCGTTGGTCTGGACAGGGGCGGGGCCTGTCGCTAACGTCGCAGCCCGGTTCCACATGTAACCGTGACGGATATTTCCCATGAAGAGCGGCGTGAAGAAAGTCGTGCTTGCCTATTCCGGCGGCCTCGACACCTCGGTGATCCTGAAATGGCTGCAGGAAACCTATAAATGCGAGGTGGTGACCTTCACCGCCGATCTCGGCCAGGGCGAAGAGCTGGAGCCGGCGCGCAAGAAGGCCGAACTGCTGGGCGTGAAGCAGGAAAACATCTTCATCGACGATCTGCGCGAGGAATTCGTGCGGGATTTCGTGTTCCCCATGTTCCGGGCCAACACGCTGTATGAAGGCACCTATCTGCTGGGCACCTCCATCGCCCGCCCGCTGATCGCCAAGCGCCAGATCGAGATTGCCAATCTGGTCGGTGCCGATGCCGTGTCTCACGGCGCCACCGGCAAGGGCAATGATCAGGTCCGGTTCGAGCTGGGCTATTACGCCCTGAAGCCCGATGTGACCGTGATCGCGCCGTGGCGCGAATGGGACCTGAACAGCCGCACCCAGTTGCTGGACTTCGCGGAGCGCCACCAGATCCCCATCGCCAAGGACAAGCGCGGCGAGGCGCCCTATTCCACCGATGCCAACATGCTGCACATCTCCTACGAGGGGAAGGCGCTGGAAGATCCGTGGGTGGAGCCCGATGAGGACATGTTCACCCGCACCGTGGCGCCGGAAAAGGCCCCGGACGAGGCCGAATATGTCGAGATCGAATATGTGAAGGGCGATCCGGTCGCCGTGAACGGCGTCAAGCTGTCGCCGGCCAACCTGCTGATCGAGTTGAACCGTCTGGCCGGCAAGCACGGCATCGGCCGCCTGGATCTGGTGGAAAACCGCTTTGTCGGCATGAAGAGCCGTGGCGTGTATGAGACGCCGGGCGGCACCCTGCTGTCGGTTGCCCATCGTGGTATCGAGAGCATCACCCTTGACCGTGAGGCGATGCACCTCAAGGACGAGCTGATGCCGCGCTATGCCAAGCTGATCTATAACGGCTTCTGGTTCTCCGCCGAGCGTGAGGCCCTGCAGGCCCTGATCGACAAGACGCAGGAGCGCGTCAACGGCATGGTCCGGTTGAAGCTGTTCAAGGGTTCGGCCCGCGTTGTCGGTCGCAAGAGCCCGAACAGCCTGTATCGGCTGGATTATGTGACGTTTGAGGCGGACAGCGTCTATAACCAGAAGGACGCCGAAGGCTTTATCAAGCTGAACGCCCTGCGCCTGCGCCTGAACAATATCGCCAAGGATCTGTAATCCAAATTCTGGCGATTTGATATGGTTACGCGAACGCCGCCCGGTGGATAACCGGGCGGCGTTTTGCGTTTAAGATATGGTGTTACTTGGCAAAGGCGGCCTTCAGGGCGGCAGCGCCCTGGGCGATGGCACCCTTGGCGGCGGGCGTGTCGGCCAGACCGTTCAGCATCACGAAATCATGGATCGTGCCATTATACCGGGTGGAGGTGACCGTCACCCCGGCGGCGGCCAGCTTGCGGGCATAGGCTTCGCCCTCGTCCCGCAGCAGGTCATTCTCCGCCACGATCACGGTGGCGCTCGGCAGGCCGGTCAACTGGTCCTGGCTGGCCTTCAGGGGGAAAGTGTTGGCGTCGTTGCGCACGGAAGCCGGGAAGGTGGCATCCAGGAAGTAATGCATCGCCTTCGTCGTCAGCCAGGGGCCTTCGCCGAATTGGGTGTAGGAGCCGTTCTGCGACACATCATCGGTCACCGGGTAGAACAGCAACTGGTGAACCAGCTTGGCCCCGCCGCGCTGCTTGGTCAGCAGCGTGATGCCAGCGGCCATGTTGCCGCCCGCACTGTCACCGGCCACGGCGATCCGGCTGGCATCCAGGCCCAGGGACCGGGCATGCTTGGCAACATATTGGATGGCCGCATAGCCTTCCTCATTCTGGCTGGGATAGACGGCTTCGGGGGCGCGGGCATAATCAACAAAGACCACGGCGGCACCGGCAGCGGCAGACAATTCCCGGATCAGATGGTCATGGGTATTGCGGTCCCCCATCACCCAGCCGCCGCCATGGAAATACATCACCACCGGCAGCACGCCCTTGGCCCCTTCCGGCCGGACGATGCGGACATTCACCTTGCCATGGGGGCCGGTGGGGAAGCTGGTATCCTGCACCGTGGTCGCAGCGCTGGGCAGGGTCTGTGCCTGGGCACCGGCCAGCACGGCACGCGCCTCTTCAGCGGTCAGGGTATAGATCGGCTTGCCACCGGCGGCGGCAACAGCATCGACAAAAGCCTGGGTCTTGGGCTCCAGCACCACATCGGCAGCGGCTGGGCCAGTGACAGACAACAGGGCAGCAGCGGAAAGGGCGACGGCGGCGACGGTGTTACGCAGGCTGTTCATTTTGGGCTCTCCAGTGAGGGGCGCCAGGAGCGGCGCTCGGCATGGACAAATTGGTACATCACGATTTAATCGTGTACGATATAATTAAATGAATGGGAGCCATGCGATGTGCGCGCCTGCGATTAGATCGCTTGCGATATAATATGCACGGTCACGCTGTCGCCATCCTGCCGGGTGCGGGGATGGAGGGTGATTTGAAAGGGTGGTCCGCGATGGATACGAAACTGCGTCTGGGAGATTTCATCTGCTTCTCCCTTTATTCCGCCAGCCACGCTTTTACGCGGATTTATAAGCCGCTGTTGGAGCGGCTGGGCCTGACCTACCCGCAATATCTGGTGATGGTGGTCCTGTGGGAACAGGATGGCCAGACCGTGGGCGGGATCGGGGAAAAGCTGTTTTTGGAAAGCAGCACCCTGACCCCGTTGCTGAAGCGGCTGGAGACGGCAGGCCTGGTAAAGCGGGAGCGCAACCCCGCCGATGAGCGTCAGGTACTGATCCGGCTGACCCCGGAAGGCCGCGACATGCAGCAGCAGACTGCTGATTTCCTCCAGCAGCTGGTGGAAGCCACCGGCATGAGCGTGGAGGAGATCGGGGAATTGCGGCGCAATATCGTGACGCTGCGCGACAATCTGAACCGTATGGCGGGGGTATGAAAAAAGGGGCTGCAAATACAGCCCCTTATTCTATCCCCTGGACAAGCCCCCTTCCCGGCGGAATGGGAGCGGCTTGTCCTGTGACGCTTACTGCACCTTAGTCCAACGGTGCTTACTGCACCCTGGTCCAATAGTGCTTACTGCACCTTGGTCCAACGGTGCTTACTGCACCTTGCCGGTGGCCAGCGTACCGGTGACGCTGCCGCCATCGGCAATGGCGATGCGGCCATAGCGGATGGTGCCATCCACCTGCCCGGTCTCACCCACCGACAGGGTGCCCGTCACTTCAATCGTGCCAGTGGCGCGGCCATTGACGCGCATCTGCTCCACCTTGGCCGTGCCTTCGAAATGACCACCTTCGGCCACTTCCAGGATCTTGATGTCGGCCAGGGTCACATCCGCCAGCCGTCCCGCAACATGCAGGGTATGGCAGTGGGAAATCTTCGCGCCCTCAATCCGCGCCTCGGCGGAAATGGTCGTGATGCCGCCCGTCGTCGTCCCGCTATCGGCCACTGCTTCCGCAGCGCCGTTGAAGCCGGGGCGCTGGAAGCTGCGCGGGTCCAGGATATCGTTCGGCATCGCCTCAACATTCTCCGCCAATAGGCCGGCCTTACAGAAACCGGCAGCCTGTCGTTTCTGGTTTATTCATAAGCTGAAAGGGTTAAATCCGCAACGCTTCTTGCCCGTATCACAAGAGGGATGCGCGGGGCTCCGTTGACGTGCGCGCACGGACACAGGATAGTCGCGCGTTCCGGCGGTCCCTTATCGGCTTCTTGGCCGCCGTGCTTTGTGAAATCAGGAGCAAGTGCCGTGATTCCAGCAGTGATGCCCACCTATTCCCGGATCGACACCGTGTTCGAACGGGGTGAAGGCGCCTACATCTGGGACACACATGGCCGACGATTCCTGGATTTCACCGCCGGTATCGCGGTGAACGCCCTTGGTCACGCGCACCCCTATCTGGTGGAAAAGCTGACCGAGCAGGCGGGCAAGCTCTGGCATACGTCCAACCTGTTCCGGGTTGCGGGCCAGGAAAAGCTGGCCGCGCGGCTGAAGGAACTGACCTTCGCCGACACCATGTTCTTCACCAATTCCGGCGTGGAAGCGTGGGAGTGTGCCGTCAAGACGGTACGCAAATACCATCATGACAGCGGGCATCCGGAAAAGACCCGCTTCGTCGTGGTCGGCGGTGCCTTCCATGGCCGTTCCACCACCGCCATTGCCGCCGCCAAGTCCGACAAGATGGTCGGCGGTTTCGGCCCGCTGCTGGATGCGTTCGATCAGGTGTCTTATGACAATCTGAACGAACTGCGCGCCGCCATCACGCCGGAGACGGCCGGCATCATCGTAGAACCGATCCTGGGCGAAGGCGGCATCCGCCCGGCCAGCATCGACTATCTGAAGGCCCTGCGCGCCGCGGCTGACGAGTTCGGCCTGCTGCTGGTGTTTGATGAAATCCAGACCGGCGTGGGCCGCACCGGCAAGCTGTTCGCCCATGAATGGGCGGATATCGCGCCGGACGTGATGTGCATCGCCAAGGGCATTGGCGGCGGCTTCCCTGTCGGTGCCTGCCTGGCATCGGAAAAGGCGGCGCTGGGCATGGTGCCCGGCACCCATGGCAGCACCTTTGGCGGCAATCCGCTGGCTATGGCGGTTGCCAATGCCGTGCTGGATGTGGTGACGGCACCGGGCTTCATGGACCATGTCAGCCAGATCGGCGACCTGCTGAAGGGCAAGCTGGGGGAACTGGTCGCCCGCTATCCGTCCGTTCTGGCGGATGCGCGCGGCAAGGGCCTGATGCTGGGCCTGAAATGCGTGGTGAATAACGGGGAGATGGTGACCCGCCTGCGCGAGAATGGCCTGCTGGTCGTGGGCGCGGCGGATAATGTGGTGCGCATTCTGCCGCCGCTGACCATCGGCGAAAAGGAAGTGACCGAAGCCATGGAAATCCTTGAGAAGACCTGCCGGGAGTTCGCGCAATGACTTCTGAAAGCAAGGTCCGCCATTTTCTGGATATCCACCAGCATGATCTGCCCAGCCTGCGCCGCATGCTGGACAGCGCCGCCATGATGAAGCGCGGGGCGGGGGCGGAAAAGCCGCTGCTGGGCAAGACCCTGGCACTGATCTTCGAAAAGCCCAGCACCCGCACCCGCGTGTCGTTTGAAGTGGGGATGCGCCAGTTGGGCGGTGAGGTGATCTGCCTGACCGGCAAGGAAATCCAGCTCGGCCACGGCGAGACGATCGCCGATACGGCGCGCGTTCTGTCCCGCTATGTCGATATCATCATGCTGCGCACCGACCATGAGGCGAAGCTGCATGAAATGGCCGCTGCCGCCACCGTGCCGGTGATCAACGGCCTGACCGACAGTTCCCACCCGGTCCAGATCATGGCCGATATCCTGACCTATGAGGAACGCAAAGGGTCGATCAAGGATGCGGTGGTGTGCTGGGCCGGCGATGCCAATAATGTGTGCGAAAGCTGGATCCATGCCGCGGTGCTGTTCGATTTCGAACTGCGCATCGCCTGTCCGGAGGAATTGTCCCCGCCGGCAGCGACCCTGGACTGGGTGCGTCAGCATCAGGGCCGCGTCAGCGTCACCCGTGATATTGAGGTGGCTGCAAGGGATGCCGATGCCGTGGTCACTGACACCTGGGTGTCGATGCATAATAAGGACGGCCAGCGCCGTCACAATCTGCTGAAGCCATATCAGGTCAACGCCCATGTCATGGGTCTGGCGAAAAAAGACGCCATATTCATGCATTGTCTCCCGGCCCACCGGGAGGAGGAGGTGACCTCCGCCATCATCGACGGCCTGCAATCGGCGGTCTGGGACGAGGCGGAGAACCGCATGCACGCCCAGAAGGGCATTTTGACCTGGTGTCTTGACCGATGACTTCGCGTGACCCCGTGGCGGGCAGCCCCCGCCACGATACCGATCTTGTTTCGTCCGAGTTCGATATCGTCCAGCCCTTCCAACTCGACAGCGCCTCCTTCCGGGGGCGCCTTGTCCGGCTGGGTCCGGGGCTGGATGAGATCGTGACCCGGCATGCCTATCCCGCCCAGGTGCAGCCGCTGCTGGCGGAAACCATCCTGCTGGCGGCGACCCTGGCATCGGCGGTGAAGTACGAAGGTATCTTCACGTTGCAGACCAAGGGCGACGGGCCGGTCGCCTATACCGTCTCCGACGTGACCTCCGTCGGCGATATGCGCGGCTATGCCCGGTTTGATGCCGACCGTCTGGCCGAGCAGATGAGCCATAAGGGCTTCAAGGCCGATCTCGGTTCCCTGCTGGGGTCGGGCTATGTCGCCTTCACGGTGGATCAGGGCGAACATACTGAACGCTATCAGGGCATTGTGGAACTGCGCGGCGATACGATGGCGGAAGCCACCCGCCATTATTTCCGCCAGTCCGAACAGATGGCGACCAGCATCAAATCCTTTGTCGGCCAGGATAAGGACGGCAAATGGGTGGGCGGCGCCATCATGCTTCAGGCCCTGCCGCCGGAAACGGCCGGCATCGCCGCCGACCATATCCAGGGCAGCCGTGAAGAAGACTGGAACCGCGCCAATGCCCTGCTGGATACGGTGACAGCGGCGGAATTGCTGGATGACGATCTGCCGGCCAACGATCTGCTGTACCGCCTGTTCCACGAGGAAAATCCGCGCATCTATGACCGTACGGCCCTGCGCCCTGGCTGCCGCTGCTCGCGTGAGCGGGTGGAAACGGTGCTGGCCAGCCTGAACCGGGCGGAACTGGACGATCTGCGGGTTGATGGGGCGGTGCAGGTGACGTGCGAGTTCTGCAACACCACCTACAGCTTCAATGATGCCGACCTGGATAAGGTCTATGGCGGCGGGTTTTAAGGCTTGTCGGGTTTAGAGTGTGTCCGGTTTAGTTGGAATCGGACATGGTTCTCACTACCGTCACCCATGCTGCGGCCGGGGTCCAGTTTCGTAGAGCAAGGCGCTTGTGATCCTGGGCCCCGGCCTGCGCCGGGGTGACGGTCGAGGTTGATCCAACCTAAACCTGACAAATTCTAGGCTGCCCCCCTTTGCTTCAGCTTACGCCTGACAACCCCAAACCCTCACAAACTCTCCCCAGGTAATCCCCGGATAAGCAGGGACCGATGAGCCTTTCCATCCCCCGCCTGATCGGCCATCGCGGTGCTGCCCGCCACGCGCCGGAAAACACCCTTGCCGGCATGCGCGCCGCCGCGTTGCAGGGGGCGTTGTGGGTGGAACTGGATGTGAAGATCACGGCCGATGGTGTGCCGGTCCTGTTCCATGATGATGATCTGGACCGCACCACCAATTGCCATGGCCCGGTGGCGCAGATGGATTTCACCAGCTTGCGGCGGCTGGATGCCGGTTCCTGGTTCGGTGCCAGTTTCCGGGGGGAACGGGTGCCGACGCTGGCGGAAGCGCTGCAGGCTGCCATCCTGTTGGATATCGGCCTGAACCTGGAGATCAAGCCCTGCCCCGGGCGGGATGAACAGACAGCCGGCATTGCCCTGTCCATGGCCCTGTCGCTCTGGCCCGCCGACCGGCCACCACCGCTGGTCAGCAGCTTTTCCGTCACGGCGCTGGAGATGGCGCAGCAGGTGGCGCCGCACTGGCCGCGCGGTTATCTGATGGATGAGCCCCCGGACGATTGGGCCGCCATTGCCGACCGGCTGGACGTCCGCACCATCAACATCAACGCCGCCCGTCAGACGGCGGAGAGCATCGCTGCCTATCGCGCCACGGGCCGCCCCGTTCTGGCCTATACGGTGAACGAGGCGGAGCAGGCCCGCCGCCTGTTCGCCTGGGGTGTCACCGGAATTTTCACTGATACGCCGCAGGGGCTTTTCCAGGCGCTGACCGGCAAAGGGCCGAAGGGCTGAAGAAACGGCCGCTTCAGTTGGTCCTGAAAGGCCCGTCGCCTTCACGCCATCTTGCCGGATGGGCCGTGCTGCGCCAAAGTCCTGTGCCGCGAGACAGCAAGGGATATCGGCGATGGTCCAGCACAATGCCCCGCAGCGATTGGTGCATGGCCCCCTTACCCGGCGGGGTTTGCTGGCCGGATGTGGCGCCCTTGCCGCCGGGATGATGCTGGGCCGCGGCATCGCGCAGGCGCAGACCATGGCGACCGGCCCGGATGCGGCACTGGACCGGTTTTTTGCCGAACAATTTGACGCCGACGCCGCCCGATCACCGGAAATGCGGACATGGCTGGGCCTGGGCGGGCCGCAGGATGGCTGGGATGACCGGTCGGAAGCAGCCCTGGCCGAGAATGACCGGGTGCTGGCCGCCGCCCTGGATCGGCTGCATCGCGATTTCCCCGATGGCGGGCTGACCCCCGCCGGACGGCTGAACAAGAAATTATGGGAATATCAGGCCGGGGAAAAGTTGGCCGCTGCCCGCTGGCGGGGCAATTCCTATCCCGCTGACCATTTCAATGGTCGGCATGGGGAAATCGTCGATCTGCTGTCGACATACCATCCGGTGCGGGATGGGCAAGGCGCGCGCGCCTGGATCGCGCGTGTCCGCAGCGTCGGCCAGCCGGTGGGACACTTGATCCAGGCGCTGGAGGAACGGGCCGCCAATGGCGTGATCCCGCCCCGCTTTTCTGTGGAAAAGACCCTGGGGGCCGTGCGCAACGTCCTGACAGGTCGGCCTTTCCAGCCGGATGCGGCAGCGGACAGTGCTCTGCTGGCGGGTTTTGCCCGCAAGGTCGCCGACCTGCCCTTGCCGGAGGCGGAGAAGCAGGATTTGACCCGCCAGGCAAGCGGCGCGCTGCAAGATGCTTTCGCCCCCGCCTGGCAGCGGCTGGCCACGAGCCTGGAAGGGCTGGCGGCACGGGCGGATGATCGCGACGGGGTGTGGAAACTGCCCGATGGTGAGGATTATTACCGCTGGTGCCTGCGCAGCCACACGACCCTGGAACTGGAGCCGGAAACCGTTCACGCCCTGGGCCTGCAGGAAGTACGGCGTATCCAGGACGAAATGGCCGCCATCAAGCATAAGGTCGGCTTCACCGGCGATATGGCGGCCTTCAACCGCTTCCTGCGCGAAGAAGGGCGCTTTTACTTCCCCGATACCGATGAAGGCCATGCCGCCTATATCAACGGTGCCACACACATCCTGGAAAAGGTGAAGGCCGCCCTGGACGGGCAGTTCAACCTGAAGCCCAAGGCCCCCCTGGTGGTGCAGCGGTTTGAACGGTATCGGGAGGCGAGCGAGACCATTGCCCGCTATTCCCCCCCCGCCAGCGACGGGTCGCGCCCCGGCATTTATTACGTCAACCTGTCCAACATGAAGGAAATGCCGATCTGGCAGATGGAGGTTCTGGCCTTCCACGAGGGCATTCCCGGCCATCACATGCAGATCGCCCTGGCACAGGAAGCCACCAACCTGCCCGCCTTCCGCCGGCATGACATGCACACGGCCTATGTGGAGGGCTGGGGGCTTTATTCGGAACGGCTGCCCAAGGAACTGGGCTTCTATGAAGATCCCTATTCCGATTTCGGCCGCCTGACCTTTGAGTTATGGCGCGCCATCCGGCTGGTGCTGGATACCGGCATCCATGTGAAAAAATGGTCACGCCAGCAGGCGATAGACTATTTCACCCGCAATACCGCCTTCACGCGCGAAGTGGCGGAACGGGAGGTCGATCGCTACATCGTCTATCCAGGACAGGCCTGCGCCTATTATATCGGGCTGCGCAAGGTGCTGGAATTGCGGGAAAAAGCGAAGAAGGAACTGGGGCCTTCCTTTGATATGAAGGGGTTCCACGATGCCATCCTGGCCAATGGGTCGGTGCCCTTGTCGGTGCTGGAACAGGTGGTGGATGGCTGGATCAATGGCCGCAAAGCGTAAAGCGCGGCCTATAACAAACTGTCAGCGAGGCAATCCATGTCTGAGTCGTTTTCCCGCCGTACCCTGCTGGGGGCTGCGGCCACGCTTGCCTTGGTGGCCGGTGGCTTGCCCGCCGCCCTGGCCCAGTCGGGCCTTGGCCCGCTTACCCTGTCGCCTGCAGCCACGCCCAAGACCAAGGATGATGTGACGGCCCTGAACGCCTTCCTGGAAGAAGTGTTCGAGGCCGGGGTGTCGCTCTCCCCGGAGATGCAGACCTATCTGGGCCGCAAGACCAATTATGACCGCTGGGACGATGACAGCGACGCCTTCGCCGCGCTGGCGGTGGAGCGCACGCGCACGGCGCTGAAGCTGCTGCGCCAGGGTTGGGACCCGGCCCGGCTGCCGCCGGCGGCCAAACTGAATTACCGGTTGTTTGAGAACCGGTGCGAGCTGGAAATCGCCGCCCTGCAATGGCGGCCCTATGGCTATCCGCTGAACCATCTGGGCGGGCGCCATACCGGCATCCCCAGCTTCCTGGCCAATGCCCATGATATCGCGGATATCGGTGATGCGCGGGCCTATCTGGCCCGGCTGGAAGGCATCCCCCGCGTGATCCAGCAGACCATCGACCGGGGCTATGACAGCGCGGCCAAGGGCATCATCCCGCCCAAATTCTCCCTGACCAAGATGCGCCCGGATATCCGGTCCGTCATTACCGGCGCACCGTTCGATGGCGGCGCGGACAGCGCCCTTTATGCCGATTTCAAGGGCAAGGTCACAGCCCTGGACATTCCCCAGGCCGAGAAGGACAAGCTGGTGGCCGAAGCCGCCCGCATCCTGGTGGAGAAGGTGAAGCCCGCCTATGAGGCGCTGGATGTGGCCGCCGGGAAGCTGGAAGCCCAAGCCACCCAGGAAGATGGCGTCTGGAAGTTGCCGGACGGGGCAACCTATTATCGCTTCGTGGTGAAGCAGGACACCACCACCGACCTGACACCCAACCAGATCCATGAACTGGGCCTGAAGCATGTGGCCGAACTGCAAAAGGAAATGCAGACCATCATGCGCAAGGTGGAATTCAAAGGCACGCTGCCGGAATTTTTCCATCATCTGCGCACCGACCCGAAATTCTACTTCAGCAATGATGATGCCGGGCGTGCGGCCTATCTGGCCCATTGCGAGAAGATCCTGGCTGAATTCACCGCCCGGCTGGATGAATGGTTCATCACCAAGCCCAAGGCGCCGCTGGTGGTGAAGCGGGTGGAAGCCTATCGGGAAAAATCGGCCCCGCCGGCCTTCTATAACCAGCCCTCCCCGGATGGCTCGCGGCCCGGCATCTTCTACGCCAATCTGGCCGATATGCGGGAAATGGCGAAATGGCAGTCCGACGCCATCATCTATCATGAGGGCATTCCCGGCCATCACATGCAGATCGCCATCGCGCAGGAACTGGGGGACGATGTGCCCAGCTTCCGCCGCTTCGGCTTCTATGGCGCTTATACCGAGGGCTGGGGCCTCTATTCGGAGATGCTGCCCAAGGAGCAGGGTTTCTACCAGGACCCCTATGCCGATTTCGGCCGGTTGACGACCCAGATCTGGCGCGCCGTGCGGCTGGTGGTGGATAGCGGCATCCATGCCAAGAAATGGACCCGCGAACAGGCGGTGGATTATTTCGTCGCCAACACGCCGCTGAACCGGGATCAGGTGATCCGGGAAGTGGATCGCTACATCGTCAATCCCGGTCAGGCCACCAGCTATTATGTCGGCATGCTCCGCATCATGGAACTGCGCGACAAGGCCCGCCGGGAATTGGGTGCCAAATTCGACCTGAAAGGCTTCCATGAGGTGGTGCTGCGCACCGGTGCGGTACCCCTGGATATCCTGGGCGAACAGGTGGATGCCTGGATCGCTTCGGTGAAGTGATATAGGCATCCGACACCGCCTTCCCCGACACCTACTTTCCCCAAGGACCGACGCATGCTGAAACTGCCCGCCGCCCTTGCCCTGTGCCTTGCCCTGCTGGTGCCGGGCGCTGCTGTCCAGGCCCAGTCGGTTGACAAGACACCGCGCATCGCCGTGATGTCGGCCTTCGATCCGGAGATGGAAGCGCTGCTGGCAGCGACGGCGGACAGGCAAACCCACAGCCAGCATGGCATCAGCTTCACCACCGGCACGCTGGGCGGCAAGCCGGTGGTGCTGGTGCAAAGCGGGATCAGCATGGTCAATGCGGCCATGACGACGCAGATGCTGTTCGACCGGTTTGCCGTGAAAAGCCTGGTTTTCAGCGGCGTTGCCGGCGGGGTTGATCCCGGCCTGCATATTGGTGATGTCAGCGTGCCGCAGCGCTGGGGCCAGTATCTGGAAAGCCATATCGTGCGCCAGACGGCGGATGGAAAGCTGGCACCTGTGGGCTGGGCCAGCCTGCCCTATCCGCCCATGGGGGTGATCCAGCCCTCCAACGCCTATATCCGCCGGCCCGGCAAGGCGGAGCCGGAGCGTAAATTCTGGTTCGAGGCGTCGGCTGACCTGCTGGCCCTGGCCGGGAAGGTGGTGCCGGGCATCACGCTGGAACGCTGTGCCACCAAGACGGATTGCCTGGATCGCCAGCCGGTGGCGACGGTGGGCGGCAATGCCGTCTCCGGCCCGGCCTTCATGGATAATGCGGCCTGGCGGGAATATCTGTTCGCCACCATGCAGGCGCGGGTGGTGGATATGGAATCCTCCGCCGTTGCCCTGGTGGCGGAACAGAACGGCGTCCCCTTCATCATCTTCCGGTCCGTGTCCGATCTGGCCGGCGCCGATCCGGATGAAAACCGGTTCAGGATTTTCTTAAACCTGGCCGCTGCCAACGCGGCCAAGGTGGTGACCGGCTTCGTCAAGGCGATGCCGGCCCCGTAAAAGGCGGAAAGCCCCTTATTTCGTGCCGAACAGCCGGTCACCCGCATCGCCCAGGCCGGGCACGATGTAGGAATCATCGTTCAGGTGGCTGTCCAGGGCGGCGGTGAAGACCGGCACATCGGGATGGTGCTGGTGGAACACCTTGACCCCTTCGGGGGCGGAAACCAGGGCCATGAAGCGGATCTGGCTGTCCGCCACGCCATGGCGGTTCAGCACATCCACGGCGTGGACGGCGGAATAGCCGGTGGCCAGCATCGGATCGACCAGGATGAAGATGCGGCCCACCGGGTCCGGCAGCTTGACCAGATATTCTACCGGCCGCTTGGTTTCATGGTCGCGGTAAAGGCCGATATGGCCTTCGCGGGCTGCCGGCACCAGTTCCAGCAGCCCTTCCGCCATCACCAGGCCGGCGCGCAGGATAGGCACCACGGCCAGTTTGCGCCCCTCGATCACGGGCGCATCCATCGGGCAGAGCGGTGTTTCAATCCGCTCCGTCGTCATGGGCAGGTCGCGCGTGATCTCATACCCCATCAGCAGGGCGATCTCCCGCAGCAACTGGCGGAAACCCATGGTGGAGCGGTTCTTATCGCGCATATGCGACAGCTTGTGCTGGATCAGCGGGTGGGTCAGCACATGCAGGTTGGGCAGGTCGGTCGTCATGGCCACCGGGCTCAAGCTCTTTGAAGGATAAGCCCAGCATAGCGAGTGATGCCGCCAGCGTCAGCGTCCAGATGCGCGGCATATCCATCCCTTCAGGCGCCGGGCGGGCGCATCCGTGCCCGTGGCCGACCCCTGCGCCCGGCGGGCGGCAGCCGCGCAGCCACCATGGGCTGTGCCGGCGGCGGGTTATGGCCCATATTCTTTGGCCTCACCCCCGCCCGTCCCGGTTCCCCGGAAAGTCCCCATGCGCCGTCACGACCGCCCCAGCGGCACCCAGAATGCCGATCGCGGCAATCGTACCCGTCTGACCGATGGTCAGGTGCTGAAACGCCTGCTGCCCTATCTGTGGCCGGTAGGGCAGACGGGCATGAAGGTGCGGGTGGTGGTGGCGCTGCTGTTCCTGGCTGCGGCCAAGGGGGCCAACGTCACGGTGCCCATCTGGTACAAGGGTGCGGTTGATACCCTGTCGCCGGAAGGGGTGGCCCAGGCCGCCGCAGCCAACCCGGCTGTGGCCATCCCGCTGGGCTTTATCCTGGCCTATGGGCTGGCGCGGGTTTTGAGCCTGGCGTTCGGGGAATTGCGCGACGCCGTGTTTGAGCGGGTCAGCCAGCGCGCCATGCGGGTGGCGGCGCTGAATGTCTTCCGCCATCTGCACGCCCTGTCGCTGCGCTTCCACCTGGAACGCCAGACCGGCGGCCTGTCCCGCATTGTGGAGCGGGGGACGAAATCCATCGACAGCCTGCTCAGCACGTCCCTGTTCAATGTGCTGCCGACCCTGCTGGAAATCCTGCTGGTCACGGGCATCTTGTGGAAATTGTTCGATTTCCGTTTCGCCGCCGTCACCTTCGGCACGGTCGCGCTTTACATCACCTACACGATCACGGTCACCAACTGGCGTACCCGCATCCGCCGGCAGATGCTGGATGCCGATACCAGCGCCAATGCCAAGGCCATCGACACGCTGCTGAATTACGAGACGGTGAAATATTTCGGCAACGAGGCGTTCGAGGCCAACCGTTATGACAAGGCGCTGCGGGTCTATGAGGATGCGGCCGTCCGCACCCAATCCTCCCTCTCCCTGCTGAATGTGGGCCAGGGCATCATCATCGCGGTCGGCGTGGTGGCGGTGATGTGGATGGCGGCGGCGGGGATTGTGGCCGGCCAGCTTACCATTGGCGATTTCGTGCTGGTGAACACCTATCTTTTGCAGCTTTACCAGCCGCTGAATATTTTCGGTTTCGTCTATCGCGGCATCCGCGAGTCGCTGAACGATATGGAGCGGATGTTCGAACTGCTGACCGTGGATCGGGAGGTGGAGGATAAGCCGGGCGCGCCTGCCCTGGCCCCCCAGGGTGGTGCCATCCGGTTCCGCGATGTGCATTTCGCCTATGATGCCCGCCGCCCGATCCTGAAAGGGATCGATCTGGCCGTGCCTGCCGGTCGCACCGTGGCCGTGGTCGGACCGACCGGGGCCGGCAAATCCACCCTGTCCCGCCTGCTCTACCGGTTTTATGACGTGACCGATGGCGCCGTGCTGATCGACGGGCAGGATGTGCGCGACGTGACGCAGACCTCGCTGCGGGCTGCCATCGGCATCGTCCCGCAGGACACGGTGCTGTTCAACGACACGATCCGTTACAACATCGCCTATGGCCGTACCGGTGCCAGTCAGGCCGATCTGGACCGGGTGGCCGCCTCAGCGCAGATCCTGGACTTCATCAAGGCCTTGCCGGATGGCTGGGACACGATGGTGGGCGAACGGGGGCTGAAACTGTCCGGCGGGGAAAAGCAGCGGGTGGCGATTGCCCGCACCCTGCTGAAGGACCCGCCGATCCTGATCCTGGATGAAGCGACCAGCGCGCTGGATACCCATACGGAGCGGGAAATCCAGGCTGCCCTGACCGATGCCGCCCGCGGCCGCACCACCCTAGTCATCGCCCACCGCCTGTCCACCGTGGTGGATGCGGATGAGATTATCGTGCTGGATGCCGGTCGCATCGTGGAACGCGGCAGCCATGCCGACCTGCTGGCCGAGGGCGGTGCCTATGCCGCCCTGTGGGCCCGCCAGCAGGAAAGCGGGGCGAAGGGGGAGATGGTGGCGGTGTGAGGCACGCCGCCCCTGCCTTTATCATTCCGTATTCGCAATGAAAAACCCCAGCGGCCTGATCTGCCACTGGGGTTTATTTTGTAATCGTAATGATGCCTATTCCGGCTTGGGATTCTAAGGTCCGTCAGGTGTAGGTTGATCCCACCTAAACCTGACAGACCCCAAGGGATGGGGCTTTTGGCGGCCCCGTCCCCTGTCAAACCCCTTACAGGATGAACTTGGACAGGTCGGTATTCTGCGCCAGCCCGTCCAACTGCTGGCGGACATAGTCGGCATCAATCGTGATGGTCTGGCCGCCCTTTTCGGTGGCGGAGAAGCTGATTTCCTCCAGCAGCCGTTCCAGCACCGTATGCAGGCGGCGGGCGCCGATATTTTCTACCGTGCGGTTGATCTCGGCTGCCAGCCGGGCCAGTTCGTCGATGGCGGTATCCTCGAAGACCAGTTCCACCTCTTCGGTCTTCATCAAGGCCACATATTGCTTGATCAGGCTGGCTTCCGGCTCCGTCAGGATGCGGCGGAAATCACCCTGGGTCAGCGGGGTCAGGTTGACGCGGATGGGCAGGCGGCCCTGCAATTCCGGCAGCAGGTCGCTGGGCTTGGCGATGTGGAAGGCGCCGGACGCGATGAACAGGATATGGTCGGTCTTCACCGGCCCATGCTTGGTGGCCACTGTCGTGCCCTCGATCAGCGGCAGCAGGTCGCGCTGCACGCCCTCGCGGGAGACATCGCCGCCGCGCGCCTCGCTGCGGGCGCAGATCTTGTCCACCTCGTCCAGGAAGACGATGCCGTTCTGTTCCACCGCATGGATGGCATCAGCCGTCACCTTCTCGGCATCCAGCAGCTTGTCGCTCTCTTCCGCCATCAGCACTTCGTAGCTTTCCGACACGCTCATCTTGCGGGTCTTGGTGCGACCGCCGCCGAACGCCTTGCCGAAAATATCGCCCAGATTGACCATGCCCATCTGGGCACCCGGCATGCCGGGAATATCCAGGGTCGGCATGCCGGGCACGGCATTGTCGGCCACCTGGATCTCGATCTCCTTGTCGTTCAGGCTGCCTTCACGCAGCATCTTGCGGAACTTGGCGCGGGTATCGGGGGAGGCGCCATTGCCGACCAGCGCATCCAGCACCCGTTCTTCCGCCGCCAGTTCGGCCTTGGCTTCCACTTCCTTGCGCAGGCGGGTGCGCGACAGGCCGATGGCAACCTCCACCAGATCGCGGACGATCTGTTCCACATCGCGGCCGACATAACCGACCTCAGTGAATTTGGTGGCTTCCACCTTCAGGAAGGGGGCATTGGCCAGCTTGGCCAGACGGCGGGCGATTTCGGTTTTGCCGACACCGGTGGGGCCGATCATCAGGATGTTCTTGGGCAGAACCTCATCCTTCAATCCGGCATCCAACTGCTGGCGGCGCCAGCGGTTGCGCAGCGCAATGGCAACGGCGCGCTTGGCCTCATTCTGGCCGACAATATAGCGGTCCAGTTCGGATACGATCTCACGCGGGGAGAAGGCGGTCGTCGTGCTCATGGCGGTCACATCTTCTCCAGCGTGACGGAATGGTTGGTATAGACGCAGATATCGCCGGCCACCTTCATGGCCCGCCGTGCGATGGTTTCCGCGTCCAGCCCTTCAATATCAATCAGGGCGCGGGCGGCGGCCAGCGCGTATGAGCCGCCGGAACCGATGCCGATAATGCCGTCCTCCGGCTCCAGCACATCGCCATTGCCGGTGATGACCAGGGAGACATCCTTGTCCGCCACGGCCATCAGGGCTTCCAGCCGGCGCAGGTAACGGTCGGTGCGCCAATCCTTGGCCATTTCCACCGCCGCACGGGTCAACTGGCCGGGATGCTGTTCCAGCTTGGCTTCCAGCCGCTCGAACAAGGCAAAGGCATCGGCGGTGGCACCGGCGAAACCGGCCATCACCGATCCGCCGGCCAGGCGGCGCACCTTGCGGGCGTTGGATTTCATCACGGTCTGGCCCATGGAAACCTGGCCATCGCCGGCAATGACCACCTGTCCGCCCTTGCGGACGGAAATGATGGTGGTGCCATGCCACTGGATCGGATCATGGGGGTTGGATTGGCTCATGTCGGGTTCGCTGCCTGACGGATCGGAAAAGGGTCCCTGCTATGTGGGCAGGCGCACGCCCGCGTCAAGCCGCAGCACTATGGCAGATGCAGTGGATGGGCCTGGGACAGTTCCAGCCGCCGCTCCGCCCGGCAGGTGCCGCTTTCGATCTGCTGCGCGATGCTCATCCGCATGGCGCGCAATGTCGCGGCCCGGTCGCCGATGCGCAGCACGCCATCCCGGCTGAAGCGGAAGCCGGATTTCGTTGCTTCTGACCGGAATAGCGTACCGATATCGGTCCCTTCGCAATCGATAAAGGCCAGGGTGGGCGCATCGGTGCCCTGGCGCACCAGGGCCAGCGGCAGATAGGCGTAACGCTGGGCCTCCCCATCGGTGCGCATGGCATCGGGCAAACGGACCCGTCTGTCCAGCCGGCGCAACCCGTCACCGGTCAGGCGGGCCTGCACCAGATAAACCGCCCGCGCCTCTCCCCCCGGAACGGACAGGGATTGCAGGGGCAGACCAGGCAATTCCTGGAAGGCCAGGCTGCCAATCAGCCCCCCGGCACCGGAGACGATATAGCGCGTCCCGTTGCGCCCCCCTTCTGCCCGCACGCTCAACGTATCGCCCAGCCCAGTGGGGATATCGCGGGACAGCAGGCCCGGCGGCAGCGCCTCCCCCGTGGGCAGCAACACGCTGTCGCTCTGCGTCAGCAGGCAGCCCCCTAGCCCCAGCATCAAGAACAGGCCCGCCGCCAGCCGCACCAGCAGGGAAAGGGGGCGTCTGCTCATCGTGTTTTCCAGGTGCGGTTGGGGCCGGTATCAATATGGGTGTGGCCGGTGGAGGGATAATAGGCAGCCCCGCCGCGCTGCATGGTCTTGGCAATCTCGCCCAAGGCGGCGCCGGGCAGCAGCGGCACCTTGAAATCCATGGCGCGGCCGGAAAGATGGTAGCTTTCCCGCGCCGCATTGCTGTTGACCTTGACCAGATCGGCATTGGTGCCGGCGGACCGGAAGCCATCCGTCACCTCCACCACCGTCGTGGGGGGCAGGCCGGTGCGCAGCAGCAGATCGAACATGAAATCCATCAGCAGCGGGTCGATCCTGCCCACCTCGCCGGTGCGCCGGTCGCGCAGCAGGTGGTTGATCTTGGCCATGGCGTCCTTGTCGTAACCGCCATTGTGGAAATAGATCACGTCCACCAGCTCCTTGCTGCGCGGGTGGGACAGCACGATGCGGCGGATGTCCGGCAGGGGCGGAAGCGGCGGCATCTCCTCTTCCACCGGGGCTTTCGGCGGGCGGGTGGAACAGGCGGTCAACAGGGCGGGGGCAGCCAGCAGCAGGCCGGCAAAGGTACGGCGTGACAGGGACAAGGGGTGGGCTCCGGCGGGCAGCGGGCGCGAAAGTCGGGTGACGGGTACAGGGTGACAAAAAAGGGGCTGTCGGGACAACCCGTCAAACAACCAGCCGATAGCCTCCAGGTTCCGTCACCAGCAGGCTGGCCTGTGCGGGGTCGGGTTCAATCTTGCGGCGCAGGCGGTAAATATGGGTTTCCAGCGTATGGGTGGTGATGCCGTCCGCATAGCCCCAGACGGCATCCAGCAGCGCATCGCGCGGCACGCATTGCCCGCCGGCACCGTGCAGATGGCGCAGGATCTGGGTTTCCTTTTCCGTCAGGCGGATTTTTTGTGTCCCGGCCAGAAGCTGCTTGGCACCGGGATGGAAGCGGTAGGGCCCTAGATCCAGCCCCTGGTCTGTTGCCGCCTGCCCCTGACGCAGATGATCACGCAGCCGTGCCAGCAGCATCGCCAGCCGGAACGGCTTGGCGATATGGCCGGTTGCGCCACTTTCCGCCAGGGCGGGGGCGGGGCCGCCGGGGGCGGTCAGCAGGATGATGGGGCAGGTGATGCCCTGAGCCCGCAGATGCCGGCACAGGTGCCCGCCATCGCCATCCGGCAGATCGCTATTCAGCAGCATGGCATCGAACGGGCCCTGGTGCAGCCCCTTCTCCAGCCCTTCGGCCATGGAGGCGGCTTCTGTCACCTGCATGCCAGCGGCTGTAAGCTGCTCGGCGATCAGCGGGCGCAGGGCCGCATCATCATCGACCAGAAGGATATGCTTTGCGGTCATGGTGCCATGGCACTCCCCAACCTGCCCCCGCTTCAGCCCTGGCGCCAGGCCAGAAGATCGACATGGCCCACCATCAACCCGCTGTCTTGGCGTCCCGCAAGCGCCCGCCGGCGCTGTCCCCAGGCGGCGATCTGTGCCGCTGCCGCTGGTTCCTGCTCCCGCGCCGCCTGTTCATACCCGTCCAGCAGGGCCAGATAGGCGCCGGGATGTTCCGGGCCGATCTGCCAGTCTGATGAAGCCGTTTCCACCTTATAACCGTTCCGCGCCAGAATGTCCGGCATCGCGGTGGCAATCGCCGGCCCCAGCGCAGGGCCAAGCCCCTTATCGCGCGTCATATGGGCATGGAAAAGGCCAAGCACGAAATCATCATCCGGATCGGGCAGGCTGAAGGCCACCCTGCCATCGACATTCAGGCTGGCATAAAGGGGCGGATGGCCGGCTGCCGTAAGCGCAGTGGCAAAAGCGGCCATCCAGTCGGCGGATACAAGGTCGAACAGGGCCTTGGCCGTGATGCCGTCGCAGCGGGACAGATCCAGCCCCTCCAGCCCTGCCGCCAGATCAAGGGTGCGCAGGGTGACGCCGATTTCCAGGCCAGGCGCCTGGATATGGCAGGCGCCGGTTTCCCATGTCGTGCCCCAGCCCTGTTCCCCGGCCCAGCCCGCCAGTTCCGCCGGTGCCACCGCCAGCAGGCGGGGATCATGGTCCACAAGCGTCCAATCCTGACGCGGCTGGCCCAGGTCGCGGCAGAGCAGGCGGACATGGCTGCCCGTGCCGGCGCCCAGATCCATCAGTTTCGGCGCCGGTGGCAGCAGCCGGGCGAACTGCCGGGCCAGGGGCCTGTCCAATGCCGCCGCATCCAGCGGTTCCCGCAGGCGCAGCCAGCCGGCGTCAAATCCCTCGCTCATGCGATGCGCTCGATCTCGGGCAGGGGGGAGACACTGGCGGCCAGCGCGGACCGGATGATGCCGACCGTATCGTCCCAGCTTGGCAGACTGGCCCCTGCCGTTCGTGCCGCTTGCTCCGCGGCCTTGCGGGCGGCGGGGTCGGTCAGCAGCGGTTCCAATGCGGCGGCCAGTGCCACCGGATCGCCGGGCGGGACCAGGGCACCGGCGGCGGGCGGCACGAACTCGCCCAAAGCACCGGCATCGCTGGTCACCACCGGCAGGCCGCGCGCCAGGGCATCGGCCGCCACCATCCCATAGCCTTCATGCAGGGAGGGCAGCACGAACAGGTCTGCCCCCTGCCATTCCGTCTCCAGCGCCGGGCCGGACAATTCCCCCGTCAGGCGCACGCGGTCAGCCAACCCGGCCTCTGCTATGGCGGTGCGCAATGCGGCGGCATGGCCGGGATGGCGATCATCACTGCCGACCAGCACCAGGGACCAGGGCAGGTGGTGCAGCCGGGCCAGGGCTTCCACCAGCACCAGATGGCCCTTGCGCGGGGTCAATGTCGCCACGGTCAGCAGCACGGGGGCGGTTCCGCCGCTGCCCGGGGCGGGGGCCTGGCGGTCGGTGCCGGGATTGGCGATGGTGATGCGACCGGCGGGCACATCCAGATCCATCACCCCGGCCCGGGTGGCGCGGCTGGGCACGATCACCCGGCGCACCTGGGCCAGACTGTCCCGTTCCAGCCGGCGCAGGATGGTCGCCTGTTCCGCCGTCAATCCATGTTCAAGATGCAGCGGGTGATGGACCAGCGCCACCTGCCGCAACCGGTAGCGCTCCACCCACAGGGCATGGCCGGCAGCCGGTAAAGCCAGCCCGTCGACCAGAACCACATCGCCATCGGGAATGGTGGCCAGCACCGCATCGGCGGCCAGCCGCGCCTCTTCTTCCACGAAAGGATGGGGGCCCGGCACCTCATGCACCGTGACCTTTTCCCCCCGCGCCAGCAGCCCGTCGCGCAGGCGGCGCAGATAGCCATAGCCGCCGGTCAACTGGTCGATGCTGCCGGGGGAGATGATATGGACAGGCCGGTTGATGCGCCGGTTCATGCCGTCCCTCCGGTCAGCGGGGCGTCATAGCTGGCCCAGGCAGTGTGCGATTCGTGCAGCGACACTTTCAGCGATGCCAATGCTGCGCCATCGGCCCCCAGGGCGCCGCCGGCAATGGCTTTATCCAGCCGGCGATGGATCTCGCCGGCCAGGAATTCGGTGGTGGTGTTGCGGCCGGCCAGTTCCGGGACTTCGTCCAGATTGGTGTAATTCAGCGGCGCCAGCACCTGCTTCAGCATTTCCGCCGCGGCCCCGATATCCACCACCAGCCCGTCGGTGGACAGGCTGGTGCGGCGGAACTCGGCATCGACCACGAAGGTGGCGCCGTGCAGCTTCTGCGCCGGGCCGAAGATGGCGCCGGTGAAACTATGGGCGATCATGATGTGGTCGCGAACGGTCAGGGCGTACATGGCGTCTCCCGAAGGCGGAACGGTTTTCAGATCAGGGATTGTTGATAGCCTCATAGCGGATGACAGGACAACCAAATGGCAGCCGGTCCAGGCTGATCATGGCGTCGGGCACCTCGTCCAGTGTCAGGCGTGGCCCCAGCAGACTGTCCAGGACCGGATCGGCCAGCAGGGACAGGGCCTTATCCAGCCGTCTTGCGTGGGTCCAGCGTGGGCGGAAGCCCGGCGACACCATGCCAACCTGGGAAGAAACAAGGCGCAGGCGCCTGGGGTGGAACCCCGCCCCCAGCGGGGCCGCCACCGGCCTTGTGCCATACCAGGAACCTTCCACCAGGGTAGCCTCCGTCCCGGCAAGGGACAGGGCGGTGGCAAGGCCGGTCTCGCTGGCGCTGCAATGGATCACCAGATCGCAAGTCCCTGCCAGGGACTGCGCCGCCGCCGCCGGCAGGGCGAAGCCGGCCCCCAGTGTCCGGGCGATGTCCGCCCGCTCTGGTGCCAGATCGACCAGTGTCACCTCCGCGCCGGGCAGGCGGGCGGCCAGATAGGCTGCAAGGCAGCCGACAATGCCGCCGCCGACAATGGCGATGCGCTGACCGGGGGCAGCACCGCCATCCCATAACAGGTTCAGCGCTGTCTCCATATTCGCGGCCAGCACGGCGCGTTCATCCGGCACGCTGTTTGGGATCAGCCGGCACGCATCGGCGGGCACAAAGGCCCAGTCCTGATGCGGGTGCAGGACGAAGACCCGGCGACCTGCCAGGCCTTCCGGCCCCCGCTCCACCCGCGCCACCAGGGAATAGCCATATTTCACCGGGCCGGGAAAGGCCCCCTCCTGCATCGGGCAGGCCATGATATCAGCCAGTTCACCCGGTACCTGTCCATGGAAAACCAGCGATTCGGTGCCCCGGCTGATACCGCTGGCCAGGGCCCGTACCAGCACGGCATCGGGACCGGGATCGGTCAGCGCCTGCTGGCAGACGGCACCGCGTCCGGGGGCGAGTGTCCAGAAGGACCGGGCAATAAGAGACATGGGGTGGCTGATATCCGTGGGGCAGGGAAGGCGGCGGGATGCCGGAATGGCGGCGGGAAACGGAAGACTTGTCCCGCAATGCTGCCCGCAGGCACTGTGGCATGGCAACCGGACGGATGCCATAGGTCCTCCGGCGCCTTCTCTTCTGTCTGTTGCATACCCTTGCCAAACCGGCAGAACGACCAATCTTTCCAGATCATGACCGCTGCCCCCATCACTCTTTCCCGCCTGCGTCTTGAGGTTTCCGCCCATCTGCTGGTCGCAGCCCCCCTGGTTGTGGCCAGTGCGCTGGTCCTGGCCGGGATGATGGAACTGCCCGCCTGGTATGCGGCGGCGGCGCTGGGCGCCTTCTGTGTGGTCGCAGGCCTGGCCTGGATGGGATTGCCGGGGCATCTCAACCATGGCGGCTGGGGTACGGCCAACCGGATCACCCTGTTGCGTGGCGGCCTGATCGCCCTGGTGGGCGGTGCCCTGCCGCTGGCCCCCGGCATGGCGGCGGAACAGGCGTGGATGCTGGCCGTTATCGCGCTGGTGGCCCTGGCATTGGATGGGGTGGATGGCTGGATCGCGCGGCGGCAGGGCATGTGCAGCCCCTATGGTGCGCGCTTCGACATGGAACTGGATGCGCTGCTGATCCTGCTTCTCTCGCTGCTGCTCTATCTGTGGGGCGAAGCGGGGGTTTGGGTGCTGGGCTTGGGCCTCATGCGGCACCTGTTCATCCTGGCCGGGATGGTCTGGCCGGTGCTGGCCGGCCCCTTGCCCTTCAGCCAGCGGCGCCGGGCCATCTGCGTTGTGCAGGTCGCCGTGCTGGCGGCCGGCGCCAGCCCCTGGATGGAACCACCGCTGACCGGCGTTGCGGCAGGTGCAGCCCTTGCGCTTTTGCTTTTCTCCTTTACCACCGATACCGTCTGGCTGATACGCCATGGCGGCCGCGCCAACGGAACGGAACATGGATAATATGGCACTGGATTACGCCTCCGCTGATATCGATGCCCTGCCGGATCAGGCGGCCCAACGTGCCGTAGACCGTGCCTTGGCCGATCTGCGCCGGGGTGAGGCCGTTCTGGTCACGGCGGTGGAAGGCACATTGCTGGTCCTGGCGGCGGAGGCGGTGACGGCGGCATCGCTGGACCATCTGACCGTGCTGGGCGGGGCAACCCCGTCTTTGATCGTGACCGGGCAGCGGGCGGTAGCGCTGGGCCTGGATATGCCGGTCGATCAGCCGGTGCGCCTGTCCCCACCCAAGGGCCTGGGGCTGGAACTGGTGCGGGAACTGGCAGACCCGACCCGACCGCTGAAATCCCTGACCGGTGCCGATCTGGCAGAGCGGCTGGGGGCGGTTTCCCTGCCCGGTGACGTGACAGCGGAAGGGGCGGCCACGATCCTGGCCAAGATCGCCCGCCTGCTGCCGGCAGCCCTGGTGGTGCCGCTGCCGGCGGATCGGGAAGTGCGGGTCTTCGCCCGCCGCCATGACCTGCTGATGGTGGCTGCCGCCGATATTGTGGATTATCGCCGCCGCTCTGCCCGGTCGCTGACACGGGTGGCAGAGGCCGCTGTGCCGCTGGAGGATGCGGAGCGCACGCGCATCGTCGCTTTCCGCCCCAGTGATGGCGGGCCGGAGCATCTGGCCATCATCATTGGCGATCCGGTGCCGGGGCAGCCGGTGCTGGCCCGCCTGCACTCGGAATGTTTCACCGGTGATCTGCTGGGCTCGCTCCGCTGTGATTGCGGCCCCCAGCTTCGCGGCGCCATCCGGGAGGTTTCCACCGCCGGCAGCGGCATCGTGCTGTATCTGGCCCAGGAAGGGCGCGGCATTGGCCTGATGAACAAGCTGCGCGCCTATAAGCTGCAGGATGGCGGGCTGGATACGGTGGATGCCAACACCGTTCTGGGCTTCGATGCTGACGAGCGTGTCTATCTGCCGGCTGCCCATATGCTGAAGCAGCTTGGCTTCTCCCAGGTCCGGCTGATGACCAACAACCCGGACAAGATGGAACAGCTTGCCCGGTGCGGGGTGGAAGTGGTGGAGCGGGTGCCGCACATCTTCCCCGCCAATGGCCATAACGAGGCCTATCTGCGCACCAAGGCGGAACGGTCCGGCCATTTGTTCTGACCCGGCAGGATGGGCCGCGCGCCCGGCAAATTCCGCCGCTTGCCGGATCAGCAGGGGCGGCGGATATGTCCTGTCGGGCTATAAATAGTTGATTCTGTATCATTATTAATGGACCCGTATCTGGCATGGGTTCTGCATGGTGCATCCCGTCACAAGGGAGCCCACCATGCCGCCGAGCAGCATCCATATGGATCATGTCCGCGCCACGCATCATATGATGCGGGAGGAGCGCGCCTCGGCGACCCCGGCTTCCCTGTCCACGAACGGAACGGTCCCGCAGGATGGCGGTGCTGAGGGCAAGGCTGAGGGGGAAGGCGGCATGTCCTTCTGGGATGTGCTGGATGTGGTTAACCCGCTGCAGCACATTCCCGTCGTCAACAAGATCTACCAGGCCATTACCGGCGATACCATCAAAACACCGGCGAAGGTGGCGGGCAGTGCCCTGTTCTTCGGGCCGATCGGCATGGCCATCGCCGCCGCTGATGCGGTGGTGGAGCATGAGACGGGCAAGGACATCGCCGATAATGTCGTGAGTCTGTTCACCGGCAACGGCGAGGGTAAGAATGTCATCCCGCCCGCGGAGGATGATCCCTTCACCGTGACGGCGCCGCGTCCTCGCCATGCCCAGGCAGCCCCGCTTCCCGATGGGGCGCCTTCTTCCACAGGGCATAAGTCTGCGGTGGAGAACAGGGAGGTTCCCGAACTTTCCACCGGACAGGCGGCACTGTTGGAAAGCCTGATGCAGCAGGGTGGCGCCATGCCGGCACCGGGTGCGGTGCCCGCCGCCGCTGGCTCCACTTCTGCGGCGGCATTGGGCGGTATTGGTAATGCCCAGCAGTTGAAGTCCTGGCAGGCGGTGCCGGGCGCTTCCGCCGCAAAGATGGCCGCTGCGGGGTTGGGGGCGGGGGCCTCTGTCGCCAGCCTGCCGGCACCCGGGGAGGGGGGCGGAAGCGATATGGTGGCCGCCCTGGCCCAGGATCAGGCATCAACCGGTCACCGCAATGCCGGCACCGGCCGCACCCTGGCTGATTATCGCAGCAACGCCATTGTCCGGGGCAGCATGGCGCCTAAGCCGCTTCTGCCGAATGCGGCTGTACAGATGGTGCAACAGCAGGCCGAGGCCATGCCGACCGTGGCACGGGTGCCGACTGCTTCTGGTAAGCCGGTCGGCGAAGAGGCTGGAGCCGCCCCGGCCCCGGCTTCTGTTGTCCCGCTTCCCCCCCAGCCGGTGGCGCAGGATAAATTTGCCGACATGATGATGGCAGGGCTGAGCAAGTATCAGGCGCAGCAGCGGCGGAGCGACAATGGAACAGCCGCCACTCCCGCCATGCCAGCTATCGCTCCTGGCGCATTCTAATCCAAAGATCCATGAATCTTAACCTTGGGATCCGCACCGACTGACACGGGATAAGGCGGCATATCAAGGGCAGGTCGTCGACTCGGACCCTATAAGAAGATGCTTTGCCCTGACGGAGCCAAACAAAAAGGCCCAGGATCCACTAATGGTATCCTGGGCCTTTCTCCCACCTGCACATCACGCGCCGTATAACCCAACGGCTCAATAAAGGTGTCTAAACATCAGCGCTGCTAAGATTCAGCGCGCGCCTTCGCGCTTCAGGACGACCTTTACAGTCTTCAGCAAGATCTGGATATCGCCTAAAACGGAGACGTTATTCACATAATTTGTGTCGAGCTCGACACGATGAGAATAGCTCGTGTTGCTGCGCCCGGAAACCTGCCACAGACCAGTCAGACCTGGGCGAACCGATTTATAATGCGCAAAATAGCAACCATAGCGGATGATCTCATCCCGGATAATCGGACGCGGCCCGACCAAGCTCATGTCACCCTTCAGCACATTCCAGAGCTGGGGCAACTCATCCAGCGAGGTTGCGCGGATGAACTTACCGATCCGCGTGATTCGCGGGTCGTTGCTCAGTTTCTGGGTTTCGCGCCATTCCTGGAGTGCTTCGGGATTCGACTTCAGCAGATTATCCAGAACTTCCTGAGAATTCAGAATCATCGACCTGAATTTCAGACAATCGAACATCTTGCCATTCAGGCCAACCCGACGCTGGCGGTAAATGGGGCTGCCCCCGTCGCGGCTGATCAAAAAAGCCACGATAAACATCACGGGCAACAACAAGATGATCAAGGTTGCGGAGCCAACAATATCAAGAAGCCGCTTCGCGCTGCTCGTCCGCATGGCGGGACTGGCAATATCTTCTGAAATTATAATATCGTCGGCACCAAGCACCATATTGCTTTCTTGCTGACTCATAATTACTCCTGTTGAACTTGCTGTCTAAATTTCGAAGTTAGAAAAATTACTTACAAGTTCAGGCCATGCGCGTTTGAACAGCCATCGCATGGGACGTTTTTTTCGCTGTTGCATCATAAACTGTCAAGCCATTTTGGGATCATGACACGCGCGCGCATTGCAGAGATCTGGTCTGCTCCCTGCTCAACATGGTGACTGGTCCTGCTCCGGATAGGGAATGCTGCCGGCTCCGGACGGTGTGCCAGCGATAAATTATGAATTTCGTTCCATCGGAAACGCTGTGATCTCCGTGGGTTAGCGCCAGTTCATGGTGCTGAAAATATTAACAAATTTGATTTGAAATTTTTCTAAGACTCTCATCGCCTGTGCAACAGAAGCGATCGCCCCTTTTGATCCCGTCCCCGTCCGATTCACCTCGTTAGTGTTTGTGCGATGCAGCAGAGTTATTGGAGATGCAGGCGCGTTACCCCGTTCAAATGTTCGCGTGGTAACTAAAATGCCTCACCCTAAAGGTTAGGTTGGGCATCAAACTTATTTCGTACATGTAATACTAAAGGCATGAATCGTAGAAAGACAAACCCCCGGCATTCGCGAGAATGCCGGGGGTTGGGCCGGATGGCTGTGGGAGGGATTCGGCCGAAGGGGAGAGGGGAGGCCGAGGGCGCCATCCGGTCGTCATGCCGATCATGGGAAGGCTTCGGGCAAGGGCGGGGGCGCCACTTGCCATCCTCCGCGTGACCAGCAATAGGCGTCAGGATCAGAAGCGGTAGCCAACACCCAGGCGGAGCTGGCCGCCATCCGGCTGCACGCTGTAGTTCGCGGTGCCGACATTGTAGTTCAGCTTGTCATAGTCGGTGTAATTGTACTCCAGGCGGGCCACGACATTCTCGGTCATCGCCACCTCGACACCGCCGCCGAAGCGCACACCGTCAAGGTCGGTATGGCGCGACAGGCTGCCGGAGTTGATCTCGTAATTGGTCCGCTGCCAGCCCACGCGGCCATAGACCAGGGCATTGTCGGTCACGAGATAACCGGCGCGGACGGACAGGCCATAGGTTTCATTGGCATCCAGGCTGGTGACGCGGCCGGCCAGGGTCTTGGAACCCTTCAGATCATTGCCGCCGATTTCACCTTCCGCGCCAACATAGATGCGGTCGAAGGTCTGGCCGTAGCCGAGATAACCACCATAGCTCCAGCCATCCTGGTTCAGATCCTGGCTGAGACCCGTGGTCTTGGTTTCCGCGTCAGAGAAGTTATAGCCGGTGTAAAGGCCGACATACGGGCCATTGAAAGCGGTGGACTGTGCCAGTGACGGCGCGGCAGCGGCACCAACCAGGGCGACACCAGCGAGCAGAGCATAAGCAAAGCGCGACATTTTAGACTCCTGTGGCTTCCCTTCAGGTTGTAAAAACCTGTGGCGCAAAATTATTTGCGCGTTATGGGACTAGGTTTGTTTCTGTTTCTATTTACGGATGCGGCCCGATCATTTGATCGATCGCCGTCGTTCCGTGGTGCGATTTGGGTATAGACCAGATTGAACGCTGTTCCATGTGCGGTTCATCACACAAGTCATGCGCCCGTGCGATGAGGCCATTGCGCCTTTCAGGCAGGGAGCCTCTTGAATAGCCACAATTGATTTCCAATACGCGCGGGCCAAGATCGGGTGTGCGGCTTGCCGTCGCCCTATTTCCATTGCGATAGTGGCGCCGGGCTTCCCGGCACATGCCGGGAGGGACCCACGCCCCAGATGAAGGATGACCATCTCCAATGAAGAAGAAGCTGTCGCCGCTGCTCGGCTCCACGATTTTGGCGCTGGGTTTCGCAACCGCCTTGTCGGCCTGCGGCAAGGAAGAGCCGGCACAGCCCCAGGCACGCCCTGAAGCGGCGGCCCCGGTAGCCCCGGAACTGATTGCCCGCAAGGATCTGTTCGGCAATCCCAGCCGCAGCGCTGCCACCATCAGCCCGGATGGCCAGTCGGTCGCCTTTCTCGCGCCGCGTGACGGGGTGATGAATATCTGGGTGGCGCCTATTGGCGATATCGAGGCGGCCAAGCCGCTGACGGCCGAAACGGACCGCCCCATCCGCCGCTTCTTCTGGACCCCGACGGGGGATCAGATCCTGTATCTGCAGGATAAGGGTGGGAATGAGGATTTCCTGCTTTATGGTGTGGATGTTGCCAGCGCTGAAACCAAGCCGCTGACCCCGTTCGAGAAGACGACGGTCCAGATCGTTGCCGTATCGCGCCAGGTGCCGGATGCCATCCTGGTCGGGCTGAATAACCGCGATCCGCGCTGGCATGATGTTCATCGTCTGGACCTGAAGACCGGCAAGCTGGAACTGGTGTTCAAGAATGATGGCTATGCCGGCTTCAATGCTGACAAGGACCTGAAGCTGCGTCTGGCCGCCAAGCCGCTGCCCGATGGCGGCATGGAATTGCAGTCCTTCGGCGCCGACGGCAAGCTTGGCAAGCCGATCCTGACCATCGGCGCGGATGATGCCCTTTCCACCGAGATTGAGGGCATCCCGGCGGAAGGCAATGTCGCCTACCTGCTCTCCACTGCTGACCGCGACAAGGCCGCGCTTTATACAATGGACCTGACCAGCGGGGAGAAGGTGCTGCTGGCGGAAAGTGATCAGGCCGATATTGGCGGCATCCTGGCCAACCCGGAGACGGGCGCGGTTGAAGCCTTCAATGTCGATTATCTGAAGGATGAATGGACGCCGGTGGGCGACGCCGTGGCGGCCGACATCAGCTTCCTGAACGAGCAGGCCAAGGGCCAGTGGAGCGTCACCAGCCGGTCCAAGGATGATAATCTCTGGACCATCGTGATCGACCGGGTGACGGAGCCGGCGGCCTATTATCTTTATGACCGCAAGGCCAAGAAGCTGACCATCCTGTTCACCGTGCGCCCGAACCTGGAAGGCAAGCCGCTGGCCCCCATGCAGGCGCTGGAGATCCCGTCCCGCGATGGCAAGACGCTGGTCAGCTATCTGACCCTGCCGCCCGGCGCCGATCAGGATGGCGATGGCAAGCCTGACCAGCCGCTGCCCATGGTGCTGAATGTCCATGGCGGGCCCTGGGCGCGCGATAGTTTCGGTTATGATGGCGAGCATCAATGGCTGGCCAACCGCGGCTATGCCGTGCTGTCGGTCAATTTCCGCGGCTCTACGGGATTCGGCAAGGGCTTCACCAATGCCGGCGACAAGCAATGGGGCCGGACCATGCATGACGACCTGATTGATGCCGTCGATTGGGCGATCAATAAGGGCATCACGCCCAAGGATAAGGTGGCGATCTATGGCGGCTCCTATGGTGGTTACGCCACGCTGTGGGGCATGACCAACACGCCGGACCGGTTCGCTTGCGGCGTGGATATTGTCGGCCCGTCCAGCCTGAATACGCTGCTGGCCAGCGTACCGGAATATTGGGCCGCCTTCTTCGAGCAGTTGGCCCGCCGCGTCGGTGACCCGCGGACTGAGGAAGGCAAGGCGCTGCTGACCGAGCGGTCGCCCCTGACCCATGTGGACAAGATCACTAAGCCGTTGCTGATCGCCCAGGGCGCCAATGACCCGCGTGTGAAGCAGGCTGAATCGGACCAGATTGTCGAGGCGATGAAGGCCAAGAACATCCCGGTCACCTATGTGCTGTATCCGGATGAAGGCCATGGTTTCGCCCGCCCGGCCAACCGCACCAGCTTCTATGCCGTGGCGGAAGGTTTCCTGTCGCATTGCCTGGGCGGCCGGCAGGAGCCGGTGGGCAGCGATTTCACCGGTGCCACCATCCAGGTGCCGGCGGGGGCCGATTTCGTCCCCGGCCTGACGGAAGCGCTGGCCGCCAAGCCGTAAGCGGGCCGTATAGGTTCTGGTAGAGGAAAGGGTCGTCCATCCGGGCGGCCCTTTCTTCATTCGGCCAGATGATAGGGACGGATCAGCAACTCAGCCGGTATTTTCCATTCCTGATGCAGGCGCCATATCATATCGGTGGTCAGCGCGCGTTTGCGGTTCAGGATTTCACTGGCCCGGGATCGGGAGCCCAAAAGCTGGGCCAGATCGGCCTGACGATAGCCGCCTTGCGCCATGACGGCGGTGATGGCGGCGATGGGATCAGGTGCATCAATCGCCCAGTGCCGCGCCTCATAGGCGGCAATCAGATCCGCCAGAACCAGGAACCGGTTTGATTCCGGGCTGCCAAGGGCGGGCTCTTCATCGAAATATGGCTCGATCTCACCCAGGGCCCATTCGTAATCCGCTTCGGTGCGCAGGGGGCGGATATCCATATCCATGATCATCGCTTTCCAAAGGCCCCGCCCTTCAGGTGGGGATGGAAGCCTTGGCTTCAATGAGGCCCCGGCCTTTCGACCGGAGAGAAGTCCTGGCTTCAATGAGGCTCCGGCCTTTCGACCGGAGAGAGAAGTCTTTGCTTCAGTAAGCCCTGAGTGCTTAAGCGGGGAATGTCTCCTAAATTGTCGCCGGGTCCACGCGATCATATTCGGCATGGGTGCCGATGAATTTCACCATCACTTGACGGTGCCGGTAGGCCACCCTGACGATCAGCCGGAACTTGTTGCCACCAATGTCGAAGATCAGCCGGTTATCGGCCACGAAATCCACGTTGGCACCAAAGGCTGCCTTCACATCCCCCGGCCCATCCCATTGGGCGCGGGAAACGGCGGCAAACCAGACCATCAAGGGCGCTTCCGCCTGGGGGTGTTTCTCCCAGAACTGCTTGAGCGTTCGCTTCGCGATGATATTCATTCGGAACCAGTGGTGTTCCCGTTATGGGAATATGATGCTTTCAAAGGCTCATGACAAGCATGATTTCGCTGCGGCCTCCGGCTATGATACAGCCATCATGACAGTTCCTTCTTTTTATCCCACCCACCCCGACCCGCTCCCTGAAAAGCTGCGCAAGGCGGCGGGGGGGGGCGAGATGCCCGCCCCCGCCCGATTGCGGCGGGTCTTGGGGCAGGTAGCCTCCCTGCTGCTGGCCGATGATGCGGCGGCACTGGATTTCCGTATGCGGCTGATGGATGGGCGTGATCCGGTGACCATTGCGTTGCGTGATCTGCTGGCCGATCTGCACCGCGACGGGGTGGAGGCCGGGCTTTTCCGCCCCCATGACAGCCTGATTGTGGCTGATCTCTGCCTCGCCCCCTTCCGCCATCGCCCGGACCCGCACCTGATCCGCACCCATCTTGATATTCTGCTGCGCGGTCTGGCGACTGAACAGGAATGGTGATGCGGGGTCACGCGCCTGCGCCCGGCTCATGATGGCCCTTCGATCAGTGGGAAGGTTGCCCGCTTGACGTAAATAATCCGATATCGGATATATCTCGACAATGCATTAATCTGTGGATCGAGATCATGACCATCACATACATCCTGTCGCGGCTGGTGGCGGGGCTGTTGCCCCAGCCCCGGCTGCATGACCTGCCCGTGGCGGTGTTGCGGGAGTTTGATGCCGAGGGGCGTCACTTTACCGAGCAGGGGGCGGGAACCGGCCGGGCGCCTTTGTCGTTCCGTATTCATCCGATATCGGAACTCACGGAATATCGGGACAGATTGTTTATTGCAACCTTCCCGCAGATCGGCGATAGGTTCGGTTGAACCCTTCCCCGAAACCCCAAACACAAGGAGGCATTTTCCATGGATAAGTCATTTACCAATACCGGTACCACCGGCGCGGCGCGCCGTATGGCCGGAAACCGACAAATCGGACCGCAGCAAACAATCAATCAAGAAACAATCTTCCGAACATTCGAGGACTGTCATGAGTCTCTTCATGTCGTTGGGCAGGGGCCCCAAATTATTCATTGAACTGGCGCGTTGGGCCGATCAAAGCAGCCGGGACGGGCGCGCCTGTGATGTGCGCCGCGAGAATGGCGAGCTGCTGATCTGGCTTGGTCGCGTCCACCTGATTTATACGCCGGCGCAATGGCGCCCGGTAGCCAGGGGGCCCACATCCAATGACCGTCAATCCCCCACAGATTGCCGACTGGCATCCTGACGCGCTGGACCCGCTGGTCCGCGTCCTGGAAGCCCTGCGCCGTCTGGACCCGGATCTGCCCATCCAATATGCGCTGTCTTTTCTGACCATCGCGCAGAACGAGGGCTTGTCGATCCGTGACCTGTCGGAACGCCTGGGCATCGCCCAATCATCGGCGTCGCGCAATGTGGCCGCCTTGTCGAAGTGGCACAGCTTCGGCAAGGCCGGCCATGATCTGGTGCAGGCGGAAGAAGACCCGCGCGAACGCCGCCGCAAGATCATCACCCTGACCGATAAGGGCCGGGCGCTGGCAACCGAGCTGTCCGCCCTGATCCAGACGGAGCAGCGCCCCCCCTTGCGGCGCAGCGCTTGAGGCTTGACCCAATAAATTCAGGCTGGAATTTCTGAAATTCAGCCTGAATTGGCCAAATAATTTGACTCTATTGTCAATTTTCCGGGCCGTAAGCAGCCATGAACACCCGGACGGCAGCGGTGGCGCGTGCTTCCATCTCGTCCGGGGAGAGTTCCAGCGGGCCGCTCAACAGGCTGCGCATCTGCAAATGCCCGTTCAGCAGGCCGAAAAAATGTTCAGCCGCCAGCAAGGGGTCCGGCACCCGCAGCCTGCCCCGCTCATGCTGACGGGACAGGTAGTCGGCCAGCCGACGCAGCGAGGTGCGGGGGCCTTCCTCATAGAAATGCCGGCCGATATCGGTGCCGCCCTGCACGGTCATGACCACCCGCAGCAGGCAGGAATAGCGCGGCCGGATCACCATCTCCAGGAACCGTTCCCCCTGTGCGCGCAGCACCATCTCCGGCGGGGTATCCGGGGGCACGGCGGTAATGGGCTGTGTAACCAGATCCACCCGTCGCCGGATGGTGGCGTCGAACAACGCTTCCTTCGATTCGAAATGCTTGTAGATGGTCTGCTTGGATACGCCGGCCACCTCGGCCACCCGGTCCATGCTGACGCCATAGCCTTCATCCATGAAGACAGTCTCGGCGGCGGACAGGATGGCCTCGCGCTTGGCCAGATCCAGCGGCCTGCCGGCGCGACGGGGGGCGGCGATGGTATCCGTCATCTCAATGTGCCCCGGTATCAGCGGCGGCCCCCCGCAAGACGGGGCGCTGGACGAAGGGCAGGGTCAGAAGCGCGATCGTGAACAGCACGGCCATCACCAGGAACAGGTCGGAGAATGTCATTACAGTCGCCTGTTTCTGCACCATGCGGGACAGAATGGCCAGACTGCCTGCATCCGATCCCACGCTGTCCGTCAGGCGGGCGCCCATTCCGTCCAGCCAGCTTTGCACCGCCGGCCGGGTCGGGTCGATCCAGTCGTACAGGCTGCGGCTGTGATGGGCCAGCCTTTCTGTGATCACGGTATTGATCCCCGCCAGACCAAAGGCGCCGCCCAGATTGCGCATTAGGTTGAACAGGCCGGACGCATTCTTCACCTCCTGCGGCGGCAGGGTGCCGAGCGCCAGATTGGTGATGGGGATGATGCAGAACATCAGCCCGGCCCCGCGCAGCATCTGCGGTATCAGCAACTGATCGAACTGCCAGTCCGCCGTGACCGGTACGGAGAGATAGAAGCTGGTGGCCAGCAGGGCAAAGCCGATGGCCAGCACCTTGCGCACATCGATCTTGGCCGACAGCCGCCCGGCAAAGGGCGAGGAGAGGAACTGGCACAGGCCAGTGACGATCATGGTGGCGCCGATCTGCTGCGCGTTCAGTCCCCGGACCTGTCCCAGATAGAGGGGCAGCATATAGACCGACCCGTAAAGCCCGATGCCGATGATAAAGCCGTAGAGGCTGCCAATGGCAAAGTTACGGTCGCGCAGTGCCCGCAGATCGACGATGGGCTGGGCATAGGTGAACATCCGCCAGAAGAACATCAGCCCGGCCACCCCGGCCAGGATGCTGAAACGGACGATCTCTTCATCCTCGAACCACTGGTTCCGCGCCCCTTCCTCGATCACATATTCCAGGCTGCCCAGGAAGATGGCCATCAGGACGATGCCGATCAGGTCAACGCCCTTCAGCAGGCTACGGTCACCCTTGTCGATATCGATGCAGTTCCAGACCACCGATGCCACGACCAGGCCGGGCACCAGATTGATCAGGAACAGCCAGTGCCAACTGAACTGCTCGGTCAGATAGCCGCCCAGGGTGGGGCCGATGGTGGGTCCCAGCGTGGCGACCAGCCCGACCACCACGGTCACCACCGCACGCCGGGCGGGCGAGAAGGCGGTGAAGCTGGTGGCGAATACGGTGGGGATCATGCCGCCGCCGATGAAGCCCTGCAGCGTGCGCCACAACACCAGTTCCTCGATGCTGTTCGACTGGGCGCACAGGAAGCTCATGAAGGTGAAGCCCAGTGCGGACAGGGTGAACAGCACACGGGTGGATAAAAGCCGGGACAGGAAGCCCGAAAGCGGGATCATCACCACTTCGGCGATGAGATAGCTGGTCTGGACCCAGACGATCTCATCCGCGCTGGCCGCCACCCCGGCCTGGATCTGCGACAGGGAGGAGGCGACGATCTGGATATCCAGGATCGCCATGAACATGCCGAACACCATGGCCACGAAGCCGATCACCGTGCGGCGGTCGGTGGCCGGGGCAGGCAGGGGCGTGGCAGGGGCGTCCAGGGTCGGGGCGGCGGTGGACATGGATCAGCGCTCCGCGACCTGCGGGTCGTTGGCGCCGGGGCCGGCAATGCCGATCAGATCCTGGCCGTCATGGCGTGTATCGACACGGGCTTCCACCGACAGGCCCGGCCGCAGCCGACCGGCCATCGGGCCCTTGGCGGGCAGGGCGATGCGCACGGGCACGCGCTGCACGATCTTGGTGAAATTGCCGGTCGCGTTTTCCGGTGGCAGCAGGCTGAACTGGGCGCCCGATGCCGGCGAGAGGCTGGCCACCCGACCTGTGACTTCCAGGCCGGGATAGGCATCGACATGGATGGTCACCGGCTGGCCGATGCGCAGCCGGTTGATCTGGGTTTCCTTGAAATTGGCGGTGATATAGGCGTCCTGTACCGGGACCAGCGCCATCAATTGCGTGCCGGCGCGGACATACTGGCCGACGCGGGCATTGTTACGGCCGATCACCCCGGCCCGGGGGGCCCGCAGCACGGTCTTTTCCAACTCGTTCTCCGCCAAAGCCAGGGCGGCTTCAGCTTCGGCCAGATTGGCCTGGGCGCTGACCCGTTCGGTGCGCAGCACATCCACCTGTTCGCGTTCTGCCGTCAGCGCGGCCTGGGCCGCCCTTAACGCGGCACCGGCCTTGGCGGCATCAGCCTTCGTGGTGGACAGTTTCTGCTGGCTGGCGAAATCACGGTCGGCCAGGGCCACATAGCGTTTGGCATCAGCCCCGGCGCGCTGCTGTTCGGCTTCTGCCGAGGCGACGTTGGCGGCGGCACGGGCGATCAGCGTTTCTTCCAGCGCCAGCCGGCTGTCGATATTGGCAATGGCGGCGCTGGCAGCATCACGACGGGCATAAGCCTGATCGCGCTTGGCCTTGTAGTCGGTGTCATCCAGCCGGGCGACCACATCACCCTCCGCCACCACTTGGTTTTCCACCGCCAGCAACTGGGCGATATGCCCATCAACGCGCGGGCTCAACAGGATGATGTCGGCCTCGACATAGGCATTGTCCGTGCTCTCGATGAAGCGTCCGACCTGCCACCAGTTCCACCCGCCATAGGCGGCCCCGGCCAGCAGGGGAATGGCCAGCAGAAGCCCCAGCCTTTTCTTGGTCATGACACACCCCAGAATGATATTACGGAACTGGACGGTCCAGTTTTGTGGCAAAACTGCGCCGGGTACGCGAACCCGTCAATGGGAATAACTGGACTGATCCGTATGGAAATGCCCTGGGCTGCCATGCCGCTATTGCATGGAAAAAAGTGGGGAGCTGATCGGTTCAGCAACCAATCATTAGGATTGTCTGGTACATAAAACAGGCTGCGTCATACAGATGTGGGAAGCAGGCCATGAGCGACAGTTGGGAAATGCCGGTTGGCGGAGAGAATCGCCGCGGCTTTCTGCGCCTGCTGACTGGCGGCCTGACGCTGGCTGCGCTGGGTCATGCTCTCCCGTCCCGCGCTGCGGGCGGTGGCAATCCAGAAGATCCGAAAATCCGTTTCGTTAAGTTACCCGTGATGACCCTGCCGGGGCGGCGCCCCTATTCCTATGTCAGGCTGCAGGTCGATCTGGTGGTCCGCGCGTCGGAAAAGGTGGTGGCGGAGGTCGAGTCGGTAAACGCTTACCGCCCGCGTATCGTCGGCTTGGTGACAGAGATGCTGCCCCAGGAAGATCTGGTCAATTACCGGTCAGGCCCGGAGCAGGTGGAAAATCTGAAGCAACGGCTGGTCGAGATTGCCAATGTCGCGATTGGGGAGCCGCTGGTGGAGGAGGCGTTGATCCTCTCCCTGCTGGTGAGCTGACAGGCGGCGACGCTTCACCACCGCCTGCACATCCCCAGGCCCCACAGGTCCCCCCGGGGGGACCAATATCATTCAGCCGCGGTCGCAGCCTTGGCCGATTCGATTTCCGCCACCTTGGCTTCCACCAGTTCCACCAGATGATCGACGATACCCTGGTCTTTCAGGCGATGGGCTGAAACACCCCCCAGGTAAATCTGATGGGTATTTTTGCCGCCACCGGTCAGGCCGATATCGGTCATGGTGGCTTCCCCCGGCCCGTTCACCACACAGCCGATGACCGATACGGTCAGCGGCGTGGTGATATGGGCCAGCCGCTCCTCCAGCACTTCCACTGTCTTGATGACATCGAACTGCTGGCGCGCGCAGGAGGGGCAGGAGATGACGGTGACACCCCGGCGGCGCATGCCCAGGCTTTTCAGCATCTCGTACCCGACCTTCACCTCTTCCACCGGATCGGCAGAAAGCGAGACGCGGATCGTGTCGCCGATCCCGGACCAGAGCAGCATGCCCAGCCCGATGGAGCTTTTCACCGTGCCGGCGCGCAGGCCGCCCGCTTCGGTGATGCCGATATGCAAAGGATAGTCGCAGGCCTCTGCCAGCCCCTGATAGGCGGCGACCGCCATGAAGACTTCCGATGCTTTCACGGAAATCTTGAACTCCCGGAAATCATGATCTTCCAGGATTTTGGCGTGGGTCAGGGCGCTTTCCACCAGCGCGTCGGGGCAGGGCTCGCCATAGCGTTCCAGCAATTCCCGCTCCAGGCTGCCGGCATTGACGCCGATGCGCATGGAGCAGCCATGGTCCTTGGCGGCCTGGACAACCTCGCGCACCCGCTCATGGCTGCCGATATTGCCGGGATTGATGCGCAGGCAGGCGGCACCCGCCTCCGCCGCCTCGATGGCGCGGCGGTAATGGAAATGGATATCGGCCACGATGGGCACGCGGGCAGCAGCGACAATCTCCTTCAGCGCCGCCGTGCTTTCCTCATCCGGGCAGGAGACGCGGACAATATCGGCCCCGGCTTCTTCCGCCCGGCGAATCTGTTCGATCGTGGCCTTGGCATCGGCGGTGACCGTATTGGTCATGGTCTGCACGGTGATCGGCGCATCGCCACCCACCAGCACCGATCCAACCCGGATCTGACGGGAGGGGCGGCGCAGAATCTGGCGCCAGGGGCGATGGGCGGCGGGGTCGGCAGTCATGATGGCAAGCCTGTACGGGATGGTTCAGTGACCAGATCGGTTATCGGCGCCGATAAGGCAAGAGGCAGGCCGCGCAGGCCCGCCCCCCTTCTATAGCACAAGGCAGGTTTTACGGGGCCGCCCTTATCGGATCAGGGCGTCTCAGCGCGCAGCCAGGGCATCGGGCGTGATGTCGATACTGCGCAGCACCTGGGATTTTGCCCCCAGCGGTGCCATGTCGCGCCCATCCAGGGTCACCAGCAGACCGCCGGCATTGCCTGTATTCAGCACCAGCCCCGGCACGTCGGGCGCGCGGAACAGATCACCCCGGCGCAGGACGCGCGATGCCCACAGCGTACCCTTGCCATCCCTCACCTCCACCCAGCTATCTTCCGAGGCGCGCAAGGTTACCCGCACCGGTCCTTCGGCGACACCAAACACCCGCCCGCTGGGGGGGATGTCGGCGGATCGCAGGGGCGGGGGCGCATCTTCACCGGAGGGTGGCGGCGGGGGTGGTGTGCCTTCCGGACGCACCACGGGTTCGGCTTCCGGTGTCGCGGGCTCAGCCACCGGTGCCGCCCCCTGGCCCAGATCGGGCAGTTGCGGCACTTCGCTTTCTTCTTCCCCGTTGGGACGGGATGTGTCGGTGGCGGGCGGCGGCGCATCGCTTGGTGCCGTATCGGCCGCGATGGCGGCTTTATCGACCGCCTTGTCAACCGTATCGGGCGGTGGCGGGGCCGGGGTTGCCGTCTGCGGGGTGGAGAGGGCCTCCACCTGTGCCGGGTCCAGCACGCGGATGGGCGGCGGTTCCGGCTCGGTGATCTGGTCGCCATAAATCAGCTTGGACAGCCGGTCCGGCAGATCGGCCACCGTGTCGCCCACTGACCGGTCGGACGCGGACAGAACATACCAGCCGCCATAGACCAGCACAGCCAGCAGGCCGGCGATCAGCAGGATAGCCCCGCCCGGCACCCGGCTTTCATTCACCGGTTCGGGGAAGTAAAGCTCGGGGTCCGCCTTGTAACCGGCCGATTCCAGCTTGTAGCGGGCAAGCACGTCGGACGGGTCCAGCCCCACGATCTGCGCATAGGACCGCAAAAAGCCGGTGCTGTAGGCAGCACCCGGCAGATCGGTCCAGCGGCCCTGTTCAATCGCTTCAAGATAGGATTGGCGGATGCGCAGGTTGGTTGCCAGGGCTGGCAGTGGATAGCCCAGCGCCTCGCGCTGCTGGCGCAGCAATTCGCCGACATGGCGGGGCCCGTCGGGTGTTACCTGCGGAGGGTGATCTCCGCCGCCCGCCTTTGCGATCCTGTCGCGCATATCGTGATGGTGCCCGTGATGATCTGCCATGGTCCCCCGCCGGCTGAGCCAAGCCTGTTCCCGACCCCAGTCTTAACAACCCCGCCGGGCCGGTGCAACCAGCCCGCCTCTGCATTGGTAGGCAGAAAAACAGACCAGATTAATGTCAAATACGATGGATAGGTGAAGAGGTCCGGTGTGATCGGCGCATTAGCGGTAGGTTTGCCCGTCTGGAGGAATGCCCGCTTTTCCATGGTGTTAAGCACGATGACACGGCGTTGTCCCCGTCCGATCACAGGTCCTGCGCGTTATCCTGTGGCACCTTTCGGGATCAAAGGCCGACATTCACATCGGATGGGGAATATCATGCGCCGTTCCGTTTCTGCCGCTTTGGCGGTCATGCTCGCCGCCGGCACTGCGCTGCCGGCTTTTGCGCAACAAGGGGCGACACAGCCCCCGGATGCCGCGCCGCAGCCCACCGTGACGGGCGGTGCGGCGGGCGGTGGCGCCGTTGGTGCTGCGGCCGGGTCGTTGGTGCCCTTGGCCGCCGTCGGTGTGGTTGCGGCAGCCGGGATCATCGCCGTCGCCGCTGCCGGCGGGGATGATGAGGAAGGCGGCGGCCCGCCCACCACCTCTACCTCCACATCCACTTCCACCGCGACCGCAACGCAGTAAGCCCATCGCGATGGCTTGAATAAAGGCTTGGCCTGCGGATGCGGGCCAAGCCTTTTTCATATCCGGTTTGGCTTTGCCGCCACGCTTTCCCTGGCCGGGCGGATGCCGCTATAATGGATGGATGGCAGGGGCCTCGCGCCCGGCTTGATCGTATTTTCCAGCGCGGATGGTTCGGCCCGATGACAGACCTGCTTGCCGGCGATGATCTTGATCGCACCAGCGTGCTGCAGGTGCCGGTGCAGGTGTCGGTGCGTCTCGGCCGACGCCGGCTGCGGATCAGCCAGCTTCTGCGGTTGGGCCCCGGTGATATTGTGGACCTGGAGCGCGCGGTCGGCGAGCCGGTGGACGTGTTCGTTAATGACCGTATGGTGGCGCGGGGGGAACTCGTGGTCGTGGATGGAAGGCTGGGTCTCACCATCGTGGAACTGATGCCCCAGGCCACACGGGGGCGTGAGCCGCTGGGCCCTGGTCCTGGGGAATGATGGCGCGGCCTGTGGGACGATCCCGCGTTTCTTTCAAGATGGATGATCATGCGGGCCGGTACGGGCAGCCCAAAGAAGCCTTGTGGCTGAATTCGATTGCGAGCGGTTCGCAAGGGTGGGACAAGTCTGGTCATGACCGACCAACCGCTGCATAGCCCCGTTCCGCCCGTGGCCACGCCATTACCTTCGCCTGTCGGTCCCGCTCTGGGCGCGCGATGGCGGTCGGCTCTGCCCTCCGGCTGGACCCTGTTGCTGTTGGCCATTGCGCTGATGGTGGCCCTTCCGGTTTTGATCGTGGCCAGCCGCGTCCTGGTGCCCAGCAATGGGGTCTGGGATCATCTGGCGGCAACGGTCCTGCCGACCTACATCACCAACACCCTGATGCTGGCCGGTGGGGTTGCTATGGGGGTGCTGGTTGTCGGGGTGGGCACGGCGTGGCTGGTGACCATGTGCCGTTTTCCCGGCCAGCGCTGGCTGGAATGGGCGCTTTTGCTGCCCATGGCGATGCCAGCCTATGTGATGGCCTATACCTATACCGATCTGCTGCAATATGTCGGCCCGCTGCAAAGCGGGTTGCGCGCCTTTTTCGGCTGGACGAGGGATGATTACTGGTTCCCGAATATCCGGTCGCTGGGAGGTGCGGTGGCGGTGCTGACCTTCGTGCTGTACCCCTACGTCTATCTGCTCGCGCGGGCGGCCTTTCTGGAACAGTCGGTCTGTGCGCTGGAAGTGGCCCGCACCTTGGGGGCGGGCGCTTGGCGCAGCTTCATCCGTGTCGCCCTGCCGCTGGCCCGCCCCGCCATTGCTGCCGGTCTGGCGCTGGCGATGATGGAGGTGCTGGCCGATTTCGGCACCGTGCAATATTTCGCCGTCGATACGTTCACGACCGGTATCTACCGCACGTGGTTTGCCCTGGGGGAACCGGTGGCGGCGGCGCAACTTGCCTCGGTTCTATTGCTGTTCGTCACCGGGTTGGTGGTGATGGAGCGCTATAGCCGCGGGCGTGCGCGCTATTTCCATGCTACCGGTCGCTACCGCGTCCTACCCTCCTATCGCTTGACGGGCTTCAGGGCTTTTTCAGCCCTGGTGGCCTGCCTGCTGCCGCTGGCGCTGGGCTTTCTGATCCCGCTGGCCATCCTGTTCCACCTGGCATGGGGCGGCGGTGATGCGCTGTTTGGTGACACATTCCTGCGTCTGGCCCGCAACAGCTTCACCCTGGCGGGCATCACCGCGCTGCTGGCGGTGGGGCTTGCCTGTCTGGTCGCCTATGGGCTGCGCCTGCGCCCGACCCCGCTTCTACGCGGCGCGGCGCGTGTGGCGGCCATGGGCTATGCCGTGCCGGGCAGCGTCATTGCGGTGGGCATCCTGATCCCGGCCGCCCGCTTCGATAATGCGGTGGATGGTTTCATGCGGGCGCAGTTCGGTGTCTCCACCGGTTTGCTGCTGTCCGGCACCATCGCCGCCATTGTCTATGCCTATCTGGTGCGTTTCCTGGCCGTCTCCTTCAACACGGTGGAGGCCAGCCTGTCCAAGATCAGGCCAACCATGGACCATGCCGCCCGTATCCTGGGCCAGACGGCGGGGCGCACCCTGGCAAAGGTGCATGTGCCGATCATGAAAGGCAGCCTGCTGACGGCGGGCCTGCTGGTTTTTGTTGATGTGATGAAAGAACTGCCGGCGACCATGATTGTCCGGCCGTTCAATTTCGACACGCTGGCCGTGCGCGTCTATACGCTGGCCAGTGATGAAAGACTGACAGAGGCCAGCACCTCGGCGATTGCCATTGTGCTGGTCGGGATCATCCCCGTGGTGATGCTGTCGCGCGCCATCACCAAAAGCCGGCCCGGCAGCAGCAATGACCAATAAGGCCAGAGCCGGGCGCGTTTAACCGGAAACGCACCCGGCTTTAGAGTTCGTCAGGTTTAAATGGAATCAGACATGATTCTTACCACCGTCACCCCGGCGAAGGCCGGGGTCCAGAATCAGGGGCTCCTCGCTCTACGAAACTGGACCCCGGCCTTCGCCGGGGTGACGGTGGAGGTTGATCCAACCTAAATCTGGCAAACTCTAAGTCCTTGTTCAGCGATCTGGATTCACGCTCCAAAGCGATTCGGCTTTTGCGCGATCCGCTCTAGGCCAGGCTGTTGATGGCGCTGCGCTGCATCTCATCTTCAGTGCGCAGAACGGCGAGATTGGCCTGATAGGCGCGGAGCTGCCCGATCTGGTCCACCCGTTCTGCTGCCAGATCGACATTGGGCCGGGCGACCATGCCATCGGCATCGGCCTGGGCGCTGTCGGGCTGGTATTCCGGCAGATAGGCCGGGGTCTTGGGGCGGAAAACCGCCTGTGTGCCCTGGCCCTGGCCATTGGCACCGGCCACACTCGTCTGGCTGGAACTGGTGGGGGCATAGGCGGGGCTTTGTCCGGCGGCCACGGCACCATCAGCACCGGGAATGGCACCGATGCTGCCGGCATTGGCGACATTATTCGCCGATGCGGCCAAGCGCTGCGTCTGGGCAAGCGCGCCGGACAGGGCGATGCTGGTGGTGCCGGTGGTGATCGCGGACATGGCGGACCGTTCCTTTTCTCATCCCGATTATCCGCCGCAGGCGGGTCCGGGGCAACTATGCAAAGGGTCCGGTATTCAAGAAGCCGGGTGGCAAAAGCCGGTCGGAAAGCAAACGGCCGGCCCTCGAGGAGGCCGGCCGTTGCCGAACGATGAGGCAGGCCGGGGGGCATCCCCCGGCGCAACCGATCAGAACGCGTAGGTCAGGGAAGCGACGAAGCGCGAATCGGCTTCCTTCACGCCCGACACGTCGGTATCGTAATATTTCAGGTCGACAACAAACGGCTCGAATTTCAATGCCACGCCGGCATTCCAGTCCTTGTAGTCGGCGCCATTTTCCAGCTCGTTGAAGCCGACAGCGTAATTGATGGTGATCATGTCGGTCAGGGCGTAGCTGAAGCCCGGCGACAGGTACCAGGCGTCGCCGCCGGCGGTGCCGAAGAATTTCGGCGAGTAGTAGACCTTACCGGAAATCGAGACATCGCCGATGGAATAGACCAGATCCAGACCGGCTTCGAAATAATCATACTCCAAATCGCTGGAGGCACCGGGATAGGTGTAGTAGAGCGCCGTGACCGTATAGGTCAGGTCGTTGACGGTGTTGGTGTAACCGGCGAACAGGTCCACTTCCACATCGGCGTCGCTGCCGGTGCCGAAATCGACGTTGGAACCCCAGACGCCGGCGAAGAAGCCGCTTTCATGGCTGGCGGTCAGGCCGGCCTGGAAGGCAGGGTCTTCACCGGTCTGGCTGTAGCCGCGGAAGACATAATCCGAGGTGATGGCGGCCGTGCCGGAGAAAGAGAACGGCGATTCGGCCTGAGCGGCGGAGGCGCCGGCGAGCATCAGGCCAGCGATGGCCGTGGAGGCGAGCAACCGGGAGAAACGCATGAACCACTCCTTATGAGGCATTTATGGTTTAGGGTCCGCGACTGAATTAGCAAAAGCGATGCCAACCTGTCGGGCGGATACACACAGTCAAGGATTATGCGGTTTTCTATAGTTTGCGCCTAGAACGAGCATTGTTGCTGTGCAACATTCCGCCGCACTGTTGCAAAATAAATACGCAGTTGCTGTTGGGTTGCCTAAAATTTGACCAAAAATGGTCATAAAAAAGGCCGCCCGGTGAGGGGCGGCCTTGATGCGACGCGAAAGACGCCGCCGACTAGATCAGATGTAATAGGCCTTCAGCGGGGAGAACCCGTTGAAATTGACGGCGGAATAGGTGGTCGTATAGGCGCCCGTCGCCATGATCGTCACCTTGTCACCGATGCGCAGGGAATTGGGCAGGCGGTAATCAGCCTTTTCATACAGCACATCGGCGCTGTCGCAGGTCGGGCCGGCCAGGATCACCGGTTCAGCCGGGCCGTCACGCTCGGTCTGGATCGGGTATTGGATGGCTTCGTCCATGGTTTCAGCCAGACCGCCGAACTTGCCGATATCCAGATAGACCCAGCGCTTGTCATCATTGGCCGACTTGCGGGAGATCAGCACCACTTCCGACTGGATGATGCCGGCATTGCCCACCATGCCGCGGCCCGGCTCGATGATGGTTTCCGGGATGCGGTTGCCGAAATGGCGGCGCAGGCTCTCGTTGATCGCCTCGCCATAGGCCTGGCTGGTCGGGACATCCTTCAGGTAACGGGTGGGGAAGCCGCCGCCCATATTGACCATCTTCAGCAGAACGCCCTTTTCCTCGCAGGTGCGGAAAATGTCGCCGCAGGTCGCCAGCGCGATATCCCACTGGGTCAGGTCGCGCTGCTGGCTGCCGACATGGAAGGACACGCCATAGGGCACCACATTCATGCTGGCGGCCTTGATCAGCAGTTCCTTGGCCATGGCGGGCTCGCAGCCGAACTTGCGGGACAGCGGCCAGTCGGCGCCTTCACCGGAGGTCAGGATACGGCAGAAGACACGCGCGCCGGGGGCGTTCTCGGCGATCTTTTCCAGCTCTTCGATGCTGTCGAAGGCGAACAGATCCACACCCAGCTTGTGGGCCGTGCGGATGTCAGCGGCCTTCTTGATCGTGTTGCCGAAGCTGATCCGGTCGGTGGTGGCACCGGCTTCCAGGCAATATTCGATTTCCGGCACCGATGCGGTGTCGAAGCAGGAACCGGCCTGAACCAGCAGGCGCAGGATTTCCGGCGCGGGATTGGCCTTCACCGCATAGAAAATGCGGGCATCGGGCATGGCGCCGTTCAGCTTGGCATAGTTTTCAGCAACGACGTCGAGATCGACCACCAGGCAGGGCGTGGCGGGCGTCTGTTCGGCAAAAAAACGGGCGATCTTCTCGGTCATTGCGAAAGACTCCGAGGCAACAAGGTCAGCGATGTCAGGTGAAGGCAATAGTAATATGCCGGGCCCCCTCAGGGCCCGGTTCCGCTCAGGCGTGCCGACGCAGCAGCCGGCCCAAGCGGGTCAGATACTGGACATGCGTCCAGCAGCATCGCTCCCATAGGCGGGGAGCTGCGAGAAAAGTCGGAGAAGGGCAGGCACGGCGGGCCCACCAACAACAACAAGTACCATCGTAGCCTCCAATTCGCCGCCTTGCTTAAGGGACGGACGAGGATACGCGTTACGTCGTTGCATAACCCCACCGGGTCGACGGCTCTGTCCGGGGCGGAAAATGCCGGGGGGACAGGTGTGGGGGCCATAGGCACGTGCGCTGCGAATGAGCGCTATATAGGGCCGAAGCCCCATCCGTGAAAGAGATTTTTTGTATCCGTTTGATGAAACTTTGCGCATCTGCCACGCGCCCGGATCAAATCAAATTTTTGCCACTTTCCAGGCCCAAATTATCAATCACGGGCGTGACAGAATCGGGTTTGGATCGCCGGGTGCGGATTGAGACACCCTTGCCCCGGCACTGATGGTCCTTGTGGAGCCCGATCCTCTGATCGTCCTCTGTCAGCCGGTCCGCGCCCCGGATCGGTACAATTTTACGGCCACCGCACTTTGCCCCCCGCGGTGGCCGTTTTCTTTGGTGCTATGCGCCTTTACGCCCCTCCTGTTTTTTGCCCCTCTGCCGGGTGATTTCTGGCATCGTGCCGGCCCTGCCAGTCCCTGGTGGCGGCAGGCCTGACGATTTTCTGCCTTTCGGAGTGGGCTTCCATCTTGTTTCCCGACGGTTCCGGCATATCCGCAGCACCTGCCCCGGCCAGCGCCGGCCTTGCTGCGCGCGATCTTGTCTGTCTGCGCGGGCCGCGTCTGGTGTTTGCCGGTTTGCATTTCCATCTGCCGCCCGGCGGGGCGCTGGTGCTGGTCGGCCATAATGGCAGCGGTAAATCCAGCCTGCTGCGCCTGCTTGCCGGTCTCTCGCGCCCCTTTTCCGGCCTGCTGTCCTGGGACGGCGTCCCGCTTGCCGATGATCCTGATGCCCACCGCATCCGGCTGCGCTATGTCGGCCATCAGGATGCGGTCAAACCGGCGCTGACGGCGGTGGAGAACCTGTCCGTCTGGGCCGGGTTGGACGGATTGCCCGATCCGGAACCGCGCGCGCGCGGGGCCCTGGCGGCGGTGGACCTGTCCCATGTCGCCGATCTGCCCGGCCGGTATCTTTCCGCCGGACAGAAAAAACGGGTCAATCTGGCGCGTCTGGCGCTTGTGCCGGCGGTGGCGGCGCCCCTCTGGCTGCTGGATGAACCGGCGACGGCGCTGGATCGCGACTCGGTGGCCCGTCTGGCGCTGCTGATCGCCCGCCACCGGGCGGAGGGCGGCATGGTCGTGCTGTCCACCCACAGCGCGCTGGATCTGCCGGGGGCGCAGACGCTGGACGTGTCCCGCTTCAGCGTGGTGGCGGATGAGGATGAAACCGACGGGCTGGACGAGGATGAAGGCGCCCCCGGCGCCGGGGATGTGACACCATGACCCGCTGGCTGCGACTGCTGCGCCGGGAATTGCGGCTGGCCCTGCGCCAGGGGGCGGATGCCGCCATGGCCGTGCTGTTCTTCGTGCTGTGCGTTGTGATGTTCCCCTTCGGCATCGGGCCGGAACCCAATGTGCTGGCGCGTATCGCGCCGGGCGTAATCCTGGTCGCGGCGCTTCTGGCCTCGCTTCTGTCGCTGGACCGGCTGTTCCAGGCCGATTACGAGGATGGCAGCCTGGAACTGCTGTCCCTGTCCCCCCTGGGGCTGGAGGCGGTGGCCGCCGCCAAGCTGGTGGCCCATTGGCTGGTCACCGGCCTGCCGCTGATCCTGGCCGCGCCGTTGCTGGCCCTGTTCCTCAATCTGCCGGCGGATGGTTTTCCCATCCTGCTGCTCACGCTCGCCCTCACCACCCCCCTCCTGTCCCTGATCGGTGGGGTGGGGTCGGCGCTGACCCTGGGGGCGCGGCGGGGTGGGGTATTATTGCCGCTGCTAGTCATGCCTTTGTATGTGCCGGCCCTGATTTTTGCCGCCGCTGCCATCGATTCGGCCCTGATGGGACATAGTGCCCGGCCGCATCTGCTGTTACTGGGCGGGCTTCTGGCGGGGGCGGCGACGCTGGCACCGCTGGGGACGGCCGCAGCCCTGCGGGCGGCCCTTGATTGAAGCACACCTACCGAAGGTGGCGGCCCATACGGTCGATCCTGGCCATTAGTGGTAGACAAAGGGCGAATCGCGCCTTGCCCCACCCCCCTTCTTCCATTTAAGGTCGATTTTCTGACGGGTTACTCCGTCGGCAAGGCCGAAGGGCTGGACAGTATAAGCGGATCCCGCCGCCCCCTCGTTTGTCGCACGTCCGGGCGTCCTGGACATGCGATATCCGGCGGCGTGGTATCGGTGCTGATGGGGAGGGGGAAAGTTGCGCGGTTTCTTCACGCGAAGCGAACGGGTCATCATTGTTGATGATGATTGTGTCCGTGCCGTCACGATCGGTCCGGGTGAGCGTTTGCGCCCCAAACTTTATGTCGGCCTTGCCCTGTGCGGTATGGTTCTGGCCTGTGTCGGCTGGGCTGTGACCGCAGTCAACCTGTCGGATAAAAGCCAGTCCATCGCTGCTGTTGAACAGGGGACCCAGCCGCTGGCCCAGCAACTGGACGAAAGCCGGGAGCAGCTTTCCCGCGTCGCCGCAGAGTTGGAGCAGGCGCGCAGCACGCTGGCCACCGCCCTGGCGGAGGAGGAGGAAACCCAGGCCCGCCTGGATGCCGCCCTGGCCGTGCTGGCGGAGGCGGAGAAGCCCGGCGCCAAGCCCTTGCGCCAAATTCTGGCCGCCGCGCGGACGGAATTGCTGCCGCTGAAGATCGGTATGGATGAAGGGGGCAGCCATCTGCGTGCCGCCGAACAGTCCCTGGTGTCCGTGACGGAAATGAGCCAGGAGTTCGCCGCCCGCCGCGCCCAGGCTGCCGCCGCTGCCCTGGCGATGGTCGCGACCGAACTGGATAGTGACACCGACCCCGCCTCCCTGCCCAGGCTGATGCTGGCCACCGATGGGCTGGGTCAGGCCCTGGCCGAGGCGCAGGCTGAGGCCGCGCGGAAGGCCGCGCTGGCCGATGCGGCCCAGCGTGAACGGGATGATTATGCCGCGCGCATGGCCGCCGCCGAACAGCGCATGACGGATGTTGCCGCTGGTCAGGTGGCGCTGCTCAGCCGCCTGTCCCAGCATGCGGGCCTGCGCATCGGCGCCATTGAGGATGAGTTGAAAAGCACCGGCATTGATCTGGACAAGGCCCTGCGTCAGGTGGCGGATGCCCGCCGGAGCGTGGGCGGGCCGCTGGTCGATCTGCCGGAACTGCCCCAGGGGGGCCTGCCGCCGGAAGCCGTGGCGGCGCTGACGCAACTGGAGTCGCTGCTGGAGCGTCAGGCCCGGCTGCGTGCCTTGAACAATTACCTGCCGCTGACCCCGCCGGTGGATAATTTCTATGTATCCAGCGGCTTCGGCAGCCGGCGCGATCCGTTCACCAATGGCTGGGCCAGCCATACCGGGCTGGATCTGGTGGCGCGGGAAGGATCACCCATTACCCTTCCCGCGGCTGGAACGGTGGTGGATGTCACCTATGATGAGGGGTATGGTCGGATGGTGGAGGTGGATCACGGTTTCGGCATCCGCACCCGCTATGCCCATCTGGCCAAGGCCATGGTGAAGCCGGGCGAGAAGCTGGAACCGGGCAACACGATCGGCCTGTTGGGCAATAGCGGTCGCAGCTCCGGTCCGCACCTGCATTACGAAGTCCTGTTGGAGGGCCGGCCCGTCGACCCCCTGCGCTTCATGGAGAAAAGCCGTCATGTTTGCGAAGGTTAAAGAGCGTAAGGACAGTGCCTCCCGGTCCGGCGGCAGCCATGCCGGCGGCGGCGCTTCGGCGGCGGGGGCTGCGGACCGCACCATGCCTTCCATCATCAGCCGGGACATGGTGGTCACCGGTGATCTCGCCACGCCGGGGGAGGTGCATGTGGAAGGCACCATCCATGGGGATGTGCGCTGTGCCAAGCTGATCATCGGCGCGACCGGTGCCGTCCATGGTCTGGTGGAGGCCGGCACGGTCCGGGTCCATGGCCGGGTGGAAGGGGAGATTGACGCGGATGAGGTCTATCTGCTGAACGGGTCGACCGTGCAGGGTGACATTGTGCAGATGGTGTTGGAAGTCGCGCCCGGCGCCGCTTTTGAAGGGGCTGTGCGCCGCCGCGTGGCCGGGGCCGAGCGCCCGCCAAAGCCCGCCAGCCGGCCCGCCATGCTGGCGCCCCCGGTGCCGGAGGCGGAGAAGGCTGAACCCGCCGGATCTGCGGAACCGGCCAAGGAAGCGTCGGTGCCTGCTGCGGAAACCGTCAGTTCGGACGCGGTGACGGTAAAATCTGTGCCCGACGCGGCCCCCGATATTGCGAACGACGCGCCGGACGCGACCGCCGATGAGGCAAAGGCGGAAGAGGAGGCGAAAGCCGCGGTGGAAGAGGAAAAGCCGGCCCGCACTGCCAAGGCAGGGTGAGAAAACAGTAGCCGTAAATGCAAACGGGACCGGCAGGGCCGATCCCGTTTTTTGCTGTCAGTTGGCATCCGGCCCTGGACCGGGCCCTTTTTCCGGTGGCGGCCCGGCTGGCGGCGGTCCGGCCATCGGCCCCCGTTCCCGATCAAAGGGGATTGCGCCGCGCCGGGCTTCACTCCGCAGGGGCGGCATGCGGATTTCCGCCAGGATGCGCCGGCCTTCCGGGGACATTTGGGCCATAATGGCGGACAGGCCGGCCATCTGTTCCTTATCCTCGGCGGCCCGCCAATCGGCCATTTCCGTCAGGGCGGCCGTCAGCGCGTCGGCATCAAACGGGTCGGCCTGCATCAACTGGCGGACCTTCTCGATATGGCTGCCCATCTGGTCGATGCGCTCACGCATCTGATCGGGGACCTTTTCCAGATGATCGCGCAGCAGCGCGGCATCGGCCGGGGGCAGTCGCTCAGCCGCCTGATGAAACAGCATGAAGGCAGATCCCATCGGCCCCGGTCCAGGACCCGGCATGCCGCCATGGACAGGGCCGCCAGGGCCATTCCGGTCCATTGGCGGCGGTCCGCCACGATGACCCAGCCAGCCGGGCACCATGACGCCCAGAAGAAACAGGTTCAGCCCGACCGAGGCCAGAAGGACTGTCTGCAGAATGCGGCTATTGCTCATTGGAACAGGCTCTCCACAGCAGAGTGGGAGACGAAGGCGGTTGCCAGATCGGTACCCGCCCCCTCAGCGGTCTCGACTTTTGTCCCTTCGCTGCCGGTTTGATCGGGCAGGGGGGACACCAGCCCGACCAGGATGCCGGCGGCCGTGCAGGCGGCCAGCCCGCTGGCACGGGCCCATGCCGCCGGCATGCCCCGCGACCAATGCTGTCGCTCCAGCGCCGCAAAAGGGCGGAAGGAACGCCGGGCCGGCGCGGGCGTACCGGCGGGAAGGGCGGCCAGAGCCCCGGCAATGACAGCGCCCAGCCGGGCGTCATCAATCACCGGTGCCGGGTCGGCCGCATCCAGGGCGGCATCCAGCAATGCCGCCTCGCGCAACATATCCCGTGCTTGTGGAGAATGGGCGAGCAGGGCTTGCGCCGCTGCCCGCCGGTCGGGCGGCCATCGGCGCATGGCAGCGCCGTAGGTGCCCAGCATCGCCTCGAAGGCGGCCAGTTTCATCATCTTACTCGGCTCCGAACTTTCTTTTTTCATTCCGTACCATCCCCGACGCTTTTGATGCCCAGGGCTGTCAACCGGGTCCGCAACGTACGGCGGGCCCGTGCCAACAGGGATTCCACCGCCGGGACGGATAATTCCATCACCCGTCCCGCTTCGGCGGCACTCATTTCCTCATAGTAACAAAGCGCGACGGCGGCCTTCTGCCGTTCCGGCAGTTCGGCCATGACTGTCGCCATGGTTTCCGCCATCTGCCGCCGCGCGATCAGCACGCCGGCTTCCGGGGACGGATCGACCATTTCCGGTGCTTCTTCCATGGGCGCGAAACCCGGTCGCCGCCGCCGGTCGATGCACAGATTGACCACAACCCGGTGCAGCCAGGTGGAAAAGCGCGCGCTGCCGCCCGCATCCCATTGCCCGGCGCGGGTCCAGACCCGCACCCAGGCCTCCTGCACCACCTCATCCGCCTCTCCGGCACTGCCCAATATGCGCTGGGCCACGGACAGCGCACGCGCGCTGTGCCGGTTTGCCAGGATGGCAAAGGCGCCACGGTCCCCACGGGCGACACGCGCCAGCAGGGTATCGTCGTCGGCCAAGGATTCCACCTCGTCCATACGGCTTGCCACGGCTAGTTCCATTCCCCTGCCTTCGGTCCGTTCTGTCACCATCCGGTGTCCCTGTCGGTCTGTTGCCGACGGTTGGGAAGGCCGGATGTCCCCTTGCACGGACCATCCCGGTCCCGGCTGTCGCGGAATGCTATCGTGTCGATGGGCCGAAAAAAAGTCGGCAAAGGGCGAAGGTTTCTTTTGCCTGTTGCGTATAAGCCATATCAGACCCCGATATGCCGGCCCAGGCCGGACGGGATCTGACGGTGACCCGCCCCCCTCCCCTTGTGGCGGTCACCACGGGTGCCGGCCGGGACCGTGCCGCCGCCATGATGGTCTGGATGGGATCGCCCCTTCCATCCGGCTGTCGGCGGTGCGGTCCCCGTCTCCACCCTGCATCACCCCCTTTCCCTGAAAGGGTGTTTTCCTTCTCGTAACTAAAAAGGCCCCACCGGTTGGACCGGCGGGGCCTTTCTTTTCGGGTACGGAATGATGTGCCGGGTTGTTACTGCCCGCTGGCGATCCGTTCTACCAACTGCTTGACCGTGGGCACGAAGCCGCCCTGGTACCAGGGGTCGTTGGCGAAGCGATAGGCATTGTGGCCCGCGAACATCAACTGGTTCTCCACATCCTCGGAATGGGAGATGTTCTGCAAGGTCTTCTGAATGCAGAAGGAGCGCGGGTCGGCGCGGCGGCCGGTGGTGCCTTCCTCATTCTGCGACCAGTTGGAGAAGGCGCAGGCCGACAGGCAGCCCATGCAATCCACCTGATCCTTCAGGATGGTGCGGCTATCTTCCGGCGTCACGAAGATCAGGGTCGTGTCCGGGGTCTTCAGCGCGGTGGTGAAGCCCTGCGACAGCCAGCCCTGGGCATGGTCCTTGTCGGCCTTGGTCAGATAGACCGGGCGGCCGCGCGGACCGATGGCGAATTCTTCCGTCAGTTCGCCCACCGGCTCGGTGGCGAACGCCACCTGCCGTTCCGACCGCAGGCGCAGATCCTCCAGGAAGGGGTTGCGCACGGCGGACGAATAGAAGCCGGTGGGGGAGAACTTGTTCAGATAGACATCGCCTTCTTTCAGTGTCAGCAGGCGCTGCTTCCAGGCGTCGGAGATCGGGCTTTCCTTGGTCAGCAGCGGGCGGGTGCCGAACTGGAAGGCAACCGGGCCGATTTCCGGATTGTCCAGCCAGTGTTCCCATTCCGACAGCCACCAGACGCCGCCGGCCATGACGACCGGGACATTCTGCAGGCCGAAGCTGTTCATCATCTGGCGCAGGGCCGCGACGCGCGGATAGGGATCTTCCGGCACCTGCGGGTCTTCGCTGTTGGACAGGCCATTGTGGCCGCCGGCCCGCCACGGGTCCTCATAGACCACGCCGCCCAGCAGGTTGGGGAACTTGTGATAGGCGCGCAGCCACAAAGCGCGGAAGGCGCGGGCAGAACTGACGATCGGGTAGTAATGGATATTGTGCTTGGCGGCGATCTCCGCCACCCGATAAGGCATGCCAGCACCACAGGTCACGCCATGCACCAGGCCGGGGGCCCCTTCCAGGATGCCTTCCAGGATACGTTCTGCCGCACCCATTTCCCACAGCACATTGACATGCAGACGGCCCTGGCCGTTGGACATTTCATGCGCGATGCGGGCCTGGGTGATGCCGCCGCTGATGCCATAGGCCACCAGCTCCTCATGCCGTTCCCGGCGGGTCTTGCCGCGATAGACCTGGGGAAGGACATTGCCATCCGCATCATAGCTATCGGCGTTCACGCCGGAAAAGGTGCCGATCCCACCGGCCGCCGCCCAGGCGCCCGAGCTTTGACCATTGGAAACGGCGATGCCCTTGCCACCCTCGATCACGGGCAGAACTTCCTTGCCGGACATCACCAGAGGCTGAAGCGCCTTCACCTTATCCTCCAAACCCACCTATGCGCGCACCGGCCCGCCGGCCGCCGCTTAATCCATGAGCGTGCATATAGGAAAAGATATCGGAGCGAAAGAGGGGGTGGCCCGCTTGGTCACAATATGATGACGTAACGGAAGGTGCATATTTCGGCGTGCGAACATCTGGGGGAAAGCCAATGACGGAAATCCAACCGGGGACTGGTGCCGGGGAAGGCAAGGTCTGCCCCTGTCTGCGTTATAGCGATGCGGTCGCCGCGATTGACTGGCTGTGCCGGGTTGTCGGCTTTGAACAGCAGCTTGTGGTGCCGGATGGCCAAGGCGGCATCGCCCATGCCCAACTGACGCTGGGGGCCGGCCTGGTGATGCTCTCCTCCGACCGGGAAGATCAGTATGGCTTCCGTGCCCCCCATCCGGATGGGACCGGCGCCGCGATGTGCTGTTTCCTGATCAGCCGGATTGACGATCTTTACGCAAAGGTCATGGCGGCGGGCGTAGCGGCGCTGGAGGGCGGGGTGATTGAGACCGATTACGGCTCTCGCTGCTTCACCATCAAGGACCCGGAAGGCCATCTCTGGCATTTCGGCACTTATGATCCCTGGCAGGCTCCGGCCTGATCCGGGAAAGCAGGGCATGGCACCCCGTCCGGTCCCGCACTGGTCAGGGCGGGGACTTGCCCTTATGGTCCGCCCCGCCTTTCCCGCCACATCCTTTGCGCAGGGCCGACGACCATGATCCCCCGCTATTCCCGCCCCGAAATGACCCGTATCTGGGAACCGGAAAACCGGTTCCGCATCTGGTTCGAGATCGAGGCCCATGCCTGCGATGCGCAGGCCAAGCTGGGGGTGATCCCCGCCGAGGCCGCCAAGGCCGTGTGGGAGCGCGGGGCCTGGGAGATCGACCGGATCGACGAGATCGAGCGGGAGACCAAGCACGACGTCATCGCGTTTTTGACTAATCTGGCCGAACATGTCGGGCCGGAAGCGCGCTTCGTCCATCAGGGCATGACCAGCTCTGACGTGCTGGATACCTGTCTGGCCGTGCAGTTGACCCAGGCCGCGGACCTGCTGCTGGCCGATCTGGACAAGCTGCTGGACGCGCTGAAGCGCCGGTCGCTGGAACATAAATACACGCCCACCATCGGCCGCAGCCACGGCATCCATGCCGAGCCGACGACCTTTGGCGTGAAGCTGGCCGGCCATTACGCGGCCTTTGCCCGTAACCGCAAGCGCCTGGAAGCCGCCCGCGCCGAAATCGCCACCTGCGCCATTTCCGGCGCCGTCGGCACCTTTGCCAATATCGACCCGTTCGTGGAAGAATATGTGGCGGAAAAGCTGGGGCTGGCGGTGGAACCGCATTCCACCCAGGTGATCCCGCGCGATCGCCACGCCATGTTCTTCGCCACGCTGGGCGTTATCGCCGCGTCGCTGGACAATCTGGCCACCGAAGTCCGCCATTTGCAGCGGTCCGAAGTGCGCGAGGCGGAGGAATATTTCTCCCCCGGCCAGAAGGGCTCCAGCGCCATGCCGCATAAGCGCAACCCGGTTCTGTCGGAAAACCTGTCCGGCCTGAGCCGCATTGTGCGCGGCTATGTCACCCCGGCTTTGGAGAATGTGACCCTGTGGCATGAGCGGGATATCTCCCACTCCTCCGTCGAACGTATGATCGGCCCCGACGCCACCGTGACGCTGGATTTCGCGCTCGCCCGCGCCACCGGTCTGGTGGAAAAGCTGGTGGTGTACCCGGAGAATCTCCAGAAGAACCTGGATATGCTGGGCGGCCTGCACAATTCCCAGCGCGTGCTGCTGGCTTTGACCCAGGCGGGGATGAGCCGCGAGGACGCCTATCGCGCCGTGCAGCGCAACGCCATGCCGGTCTGGCTGGAAGGCAAGGATTTCCGCACCATGCTGAAATCCGACGCCGATGTGGTGCAGCATCTGGGCGAAGCGCAGATCGATGATGTGTTCGATCTGGGCTATCACACCAAGCATGCCGACACGATTTTCCGCCGCGTCTTTGGCGAGTGATCGGGGCTGAGTGATAGAGGTTGCCAGGTTTAAGTCGGATCGGATGGTTCTCACGACCGTCACCCCGGCGTAGGCCGGGGTGACGGTGCAGGTTTATCGAACCTAAACCGGATAAGCCCTAACGACAAAAACCCCCGCCGGCGCAATCCGGTGGGGGTTTTTTATGCTCTCACTTTTCTGCCATCACATGGCGGATCAGGGCCTTGGCCTCTTCCCCATCCCAATGGGCGGCACCGGCAAGCCGGCCAACTTCACGCCCCTGCGCATCCACCAGGATCGACAAGGGCAGGCCTTCCTTCAGCGGGAAGGCCTTCATGGAGGCCATTTTCTGGTCCAGATAGATCGGCAGATGCTGTACGCCGGCCTTTTCAAAGAAGGGCTGCACCTCGTTCAGCCCGCCGCGATCCACGGAAATGGCCACGACCTGGAATTTGTCGCCGCCCAGATCGGCCTGCAGCCGGTCCAGGGCCGGCATCTCCCGCACGCAAGGCGCGCACCAGGTGGCCCAGAGATTGATCAGCAGCACCTTGCCCTTCAGATCGGCCAGCGCCACCGGCTGGCCATCGCGATCCTTCACCGCCAGGTCGGGCAGGGCGGGGCGTGACGGGTCGGGCACGAAGGGCCGGCTTTCGCCCTGGAAAGCCGGCATCGGGCCGGTCGCCGCGCCATTTTCTGTCTTCTCGCCGCAGCCACCCGCAAAAAGAATTGCTGTACCCACGGCCACGATTGTTGCGATACGCCCGAAAATAGCCATTCTGCCCTCTGTTGTCTTATACCCGTTACCGGGTTGCCATAGCCGACAAACAGTTCGTACCCCAGGCGACCGCCGTCAACCCTGACAAACCGACGCAAGCTGAAGATGACCGAGCCCAAAGCAACCACCGCCCCGTCTGCCGCCGATGCCAACGCGCTGTGGGGCGGGCGTTTCGCCAGCGGCCCCGCCGCCATCATGCAGCAGATCAACGCCTCCATCGGCTTTGACCAGAAGCTGTGGGCGCAGGATATTGCCGGGTCCAAGGCCCATGCCACCATGCTGGCCGCGCGCGGCATCATCAGCGGGGCCGACCGCGATGCCATCCTGGCCGGGCTGGATCAGGTGGCGGGCGAGATCGAAGCCGGCACCTTCACCTTCACGGTGGAGCATGAGGATATCCACATGAATGTGGAATCCCGCCTGAAGGAGATCATTGGCGAACCGGCGGGCCGGCTGCATACGGCGCGTTCGCGCAATGATCAGGTGGCGACCGATTTCAAGCTGTGGGTGCGCGACGCGCTGGACCGGCTGGATGGCGACCTGAAGGCGCTGCAGGAAGCGCTGATCGATCGGGCCGAACAGTATGTCGACACGATCATGCCCGGCTTCACCCATTTGCAGACGGCCCAGCCGGTGACCTTCGGCCACCATCTGCTGGCCTATGTGGAAATGCTGGGCCGTGACCGGTCCCGTGCCCGCGATGCCCGCGCCCGCCTGAATGAATGCCCGCTCGGCAGTGCGGCGCTCGCCGGCACCCCCTATCCGATTGACCGGGAGATGACGGCGGGGCTGCTGGGCTTCACCGGCCCGACCGCCAATTCGCTGGATGCCGTGTCCGACCGTGATTTCGCGCTGGAATATCTGTCCATCGCGTCCATCGCCGGCACGCATCTGTCGCGCTTGGCGGAAGAGATTGTCATCTGGTGTACGACGCAGTTCCGCTTCATCCGCCTGTCCGATGCGTTCACCACCGGCAGCTCCATCATGCCGCAGAAGCGCAACCCGGATGCGGCGGAACTGGTGCGCGCCAAGGTGGGCCGTGTCATCGGTGCGCTGAACGGGTTGCTGATCGTGATGAAGGGCCTGCCGCTGGCCTATTCCAAGGACATGCAGGAAGACAAGGAACCGGTCTTCATGGCCGATGAGACCCTGGCTTTGTGTCTGGCCGCCACCACCGGCATGATCCGCGACATGGTGGCGGACCCTGCCTCCATGCGCCGCGCGGTGGAGGCGGGCTTCCCCACCGCGACCGATCTGGCCGACTGGCTGGTGCGCAGCCTCGGCATTCCCTTCCGTGATGCCCACCATGTCACTGGCCGCATCGTGAAGCTGGCGGAGGAGGCCGGCTGCGGTCTGGCCGATCTGCCCTTGGACAAGATGCAGGCGGTGCATCCGGACATCAATGAGGGCGTTTACGCCGTGCTGACCCTGGAAGCCTCGGTCAATAGCCGCACCAGCTTTGGCGGCACCGCGCCGGAACGGGTGAAGGCCGCCGTGGCGATGGCGCGGGCGCGGTTTTTGTGAGGGGGTGGGCGGGTTTCGTCTCCGCCCCTCCGCCTTCATCTCTCTCTGCCTCCCCCGCGAAAGCGGGGGTCCAGGGGCCAAGGGCACTGAAGCGTTGTTCCTGTGACCCTGGACCCCCGCTTTCGCGGGGGAGGCAAAGATGGGTTCTGTTTTAGCCAAAAGACACCCCCCCAACCAGGACACCCGCCCATGCGCACCACCCTTATCCTCGTCGCCCTGCTGGCGCTGGCCGGTTGCGGCATGAAACCCACCTTCCCGAAAGCCCCGGCCGGCAGCCCGCCGCCGCGCACCTACCCTGATCCGGCCACCGACCCCAAGCCGGCCCAAAGCCCGACCAACCCGTCCAAGCCGACCGAGACCCAACCGCAATGACCTGCTTTCCTACCCCCGGCTTCCATTATGTCGACGGTGTCCTGCATGCGGAGGGCGTGGCCCTTTCCCGCATCGCGGCGGAGATCGGCACGCCCACCTATGTCTATACGACCGAAGGGTTGAAAGCGGCGTGGCGCGCCTATGCCGATGCCTTTGCCGGGCAGGATGTGGATATCTGCTACGCGCTGAAAGCCAATTCCAACCTCGCCGTCGTGCGCACCCTGGCCCAGTTGGGGGCCGGCGGTGATGTGGTGTCGGTGGGGGAGATGCGCCGCGCGCTGGCCGCCGGCATCCCGGCGGACAAGATCGTCTTTTCCGGCGTCGGCAAGACGCGGGATGAGTTGGCCGACGCGCTGAAGGCCGGCATCCACCAGATCAATGTGGAAAGCCTGCCCGAGTTGGACATGCTGTCCTCCGTGGCGGTGGAACTGGGGATTGATGCCCCCATCGCCATCCGCATCAACCCGGATGTGGATGCCGAAACCCATGGCAAGATCGCCACGGGCCGCAAGGAAGACAAGTTCGGCATCGACTACGGCCATGCGTCGGCTGCCTATGCCAAGGCCATGGCCCTGCCGGGGCTGAAGCCGGTGGGCATTGCCGTGCATATCGGCTCCCAATTGCTGAAGACCACGCCGTTCCGCAAGGCGTTCGGCAAGCTGGCCGGGCTGGTGCGGGAGCTGCAGGCCCAGGGCGTGCCGCTGTCCCGCATTGATCTGGGTGGCGGCCTGGGCGTGCCCTACAAGCCCGAAGATGCCACGCCGGATTACCCGGCCTATGCCCAGGCCATCGCCGATACGGTGGGCGATCTGGGCTGCCGGGTGACGCTGGAACCGGGCCGGTCCCTGGTGGCCGCTGCCGGGCTGCTGCTGGTCCGCACCATCCATGTCAAGGAAGGGCTGCATCGCCGCTTCCTGGTGGTGGACGGTGCCATGAACGACCTGATCCGCCCGGCCATGTATGAGGCATGGCATACGGTGGTGCCGGTGGCCCAGCCCGCCGCTGATGCCGCCCTGAATGAGGTGGATATTGTCGGCCCGATCTGCGAGACGGGTGACACGTTCGCCCGCCAGCGGCCGATGCCGCCGGTGGCACCGGGCGACTTACTGGCATTTTTAACTGCCGGGGCCTATGGCGCTGCCATGTCTTCGACATATAATTCCCGTCCACTGGTGGCCGAAGTGCTGGTCTCCGGCGGGGATTATGCGGTGGTGCGCCGCCGTCCCAGCTTTGAGGAAAGCCTGGCATTGGAGGCCATGCCGCAATGGTTCTCGCCTGCCGGGTGACCGATGCACTAGGCTGTTAAGGTCTTTATTTCGGGAAAGCATAACCGGAGCCCCATGGATCAACGCCCCGCCGCCCCGCCGCGTGAACAGCCCCCCGCCGGGGGTCGCCGCCGCGCGCCCCTTCGCCGGCCCCGCTGGGGGGTAACGGGGGAGGCGGTGAAGCTGCGGCTGGCGCGGCTGGTGCTGGATTTTGAGGGGCTGTGGCGGGCGCTGTGGCAGCCGGCGGCGCTGGTGCTGCTGTTCCTGGCACTGGCCTGGATCGGGCTGTTCGCCCTGCTGTCGCCCTGGCTGCATGTGCCGCTGCTGCTGGGCTTTCTCGGCGGCGTTGGTTACACGGCTTGGCGGGGCCTGCGTACTTTCCGTCCGGCCACGGTGGAAGCCGCGCGCCGCCGGCTGGAAACCGATAGCCGTCTGGCCCACCGGCCCTTGTCCCAGCTTCAGGATGGTATTGCCGGCGGTGCTGGCGACCCGCTGGCCCATGCCTTGTGGCGGGAGGCGCAGGCCCGTGCCCGCCGGCAACTGGGCCATCTGCGCCTGGACGGGCCGCAGCCCGGCATTGCCGCCCGCGACCCCTGGGCCCTGCGCTCCATCGCCGTGCTGCTGCTGGCGGTGGGCGTCACGGTCGGCTGGGGTGATCTGGGCGGGCGGCTGGGGGCGGCCTTGTTCCCGTCCCTGGGCATGGGGGGCGTGGTGGCCCCTTCCAGCGTGGAAGCCTGGGTGACGCCGCCGGATTATACCGGTCAGGCACCGATTTTCCTGACAAGGCTGCCGGCCCCGGCAGAGGGCGCGGAGCCGGCACGTGTTGCCATCCCCCATGGCAGCACCCTGACCGCGCGGCTGAATGGCGGCTATGGCACGCCCAAGCTGATCGCCAATGACGGGGAGCAGCCGTTCCAGCCCGTCGATGGCGGCGGCTGGCAGATGGAACTGGCCTTGCGGGAAGGCGACCGGGTGGCGATTCGCCAGGGCGGGCGGGAACTGGCCGGCTGGGAGGTGCAGATCGTGCCGGACGTGCCGCCGGGCATCGCCTTCCGCACGGCGCCCAGCGCCACGGAACGCCAAGCCCTGCGCATTGATTACACCGCCGGCGATGATTACGGCATCAAGTCCGCCAAGGCGATCCTGACACTGGGGATCGAGGTGCCGGAGACGATTGATACGACGCCGGTGGAACTGGACCTGCCCGTGCCGGGGCGGGGCGCGCGCCAGACGGTCAATGGCACCGGCTTCCATGATCTGACCCCCCATCCCTGGGCCGGCCTGCCGGTCAAGATCCGCCTGATCGCAGAGGATGGGGCCGGCCAGAAGGGGGAAAGCGGGGAGCGTGGTTTCACCCTGCCGGAGCGGGAATTTCACCATCCGGTGGCCCGCGCCATCATCGCCCAACGCAAGGCGCTGCTGCTGATCGGGGAACCGGCGCGTGAGCCGGCCGCCCGTGAACTGAACGAGATTTCCGCCCGGCCCGGCAGCTATAATGGTGACCCTGCCGCCTTCCTGGCGCTGCGCAGTGCCGTGGGCCGGCTGGCACTGAACCGGGAGCCGGACAGCATCCCCAGCACGGTGGCGATGCTGTGGGATGTGGCGCTGCGGATTGAGGATGGCGGCCTGTCTTTGGCAGAGCGTGACCTGCGCACCGCGCAGCAGGAACTGATGGACGCGCTGGACCGCGACGCCCCCGATGCGGAGGTGGAGCAGGCCATGCAGCGTCTGGAACAGGCGATGCAGCAATTCATGGATGCGCTGGAGCGGCAGGCCATGGAGCAGGGGCAGCAGGGCGCGCCGCCGGAAGGCCCCGCCGATCCCAACACCCAGGTGATGAGCCGGGAGGATGTGGAGCGGATGGTGCAGCAGATGCGGGAAATGGCCCAGGCCGGTGGCCGGGACGCCGCGCGCCAGATGCTGTCCCAGCTTCAGCAGATGATGGAAAACCTGCAGAATGGCGCTCCCCCGCCGCCGCAGACGGCGGAGGATGCCGCCCGCCAGGAAGCAATGCGCCAGTTGGGTCAGCAGCTTCAGGACGTGCAGCGCCAGCAGCAGCAATTGATGGATGAGACATTCCAGCAGTCCCACCGCGATAACCCGTCGCTGGAGGAGTTGCTGGAGAATAACCAGATGCCCGGCTTCGGCCTGCCCAACCGGCAGAACCGCCGGCCCGATGGCCAGCAGCAGGGCCAGGGCCAGCAGGGGCAGCCGCAGCCCGGCCAGCAATCCCAGCCCGGTCAGGGCCAGGGGGATGACCCCAACGGCATGGCGGCCACGGCGGAGCGGCAGGATGCGCTGCGCCGCCAGTTGGGCGACCTGATGCGCCAGTTGGGGGAGTTGGGCGGCGATATCCCCCGCCCCCTGGGCAATGCCGAACGCGCCATGCGTGACGCGCAGCAGGCGCTGGAACAGGGTTCTTCCCGTCAGGCGCTGGCGGCGCAGGGGGAGGCTTTGGAACAGTTGCAGCAGAGCCTGCAGAACATGCAGCAGCAGATGGCCCGTCAGCAGGGGCAGGCTGGTGGCCAGCGCAGTCAGGCGGGTCGCCAGCCCGGTCGTGACCCGCTGGGCCGCCCCCTGCCGGGCAATGGCAGCCTGAATGGGGAGGAAGTGAAAATCCCTGCTGAAGGCGAGATGCAGCGTGCCCGCGAAATCCTGGAAGAATTGCGCCGCCGCGCCGGGGAACCGGGCCGACCCAAGCTGGAACGCGATTATATCGACCGGCTGCTGGACCGGTTCCACCGGCCCTGACCGCCCATTTTCTTTTTTCTCTTACGGAGTTCCCGCCATGGCCGCGCATCTGGGCGCATTGTCCCTGCTGGTCCGCGATTATGACGAGGCTATCGGCTGGTATCGCGACAAGCTGGGTTTCATCCTGCTGGAAGATACCGATCTGGGCGGGGGCAAACGCTGGGTGCTTATGGCACCGCCCGGTAGCGATCCGGCAAGGGGGCAGACCTGCCTGCTGCTGGCCCGTGCGGTGGGGCCGGAACAGGAGGCCGCCATCGGCCAGCAGGCCGGGGGCCGTGTCTTCCTGTTTCTGCATACAGATGATTTTGCCCGCGACCATGCCGCCATGCAGACAGCCGGTGTGCGCTTCCTGGAAGCGCCCCGGCATGAAGCCTATGGCAGTGTCGCCGTGTTTGCCGACCTGTATGGCAACAAGTGGGATTTGCTGGAACTGAAGCGCCGCTGACGCTCCAGCCCTGATTTATCCCTTCGCCAGCAATTCCACATAAACCGACAAGGTGGCGTGGCACATGCCGGCCTTGGTGAAATTGGCGCGGACATGCTGCATCCCGTCCATGCCCACCGCCTGACGCTGCAGCGGGTCCAGGTCCAGCACCACCTGGATGGCCTTGGCCAGCGCGTCGGGATCATTGGGGGGGACGACCAGACCGGTGGTGCCGTCGATCACTGTCTCCTTCACCGCACCCAGATTGGACACGATGACGGGGCGGCCCATGGCCTGGGCCTCCGCGATGATGCGCCCGAAGGCTTCCGGTTCAATCGACGCGCTGACCACAACATCGGACAGCATATAGGCGGCGGCCATGTCGTTGCAGTGGCCGACGATGCTGACCTGACCTTCCAGCCCGGACAGCCTTATCTGGTTTTCCAGCTCGGCCCGGTAATCGGTTCGGCCCTGGTCGCCGCCCACCAGCACGGCGCGCACATCCTTGCGGCCCAGCCGGGCGATGGCATCAATCACCACCGTCTGGCCCTTCCAGCGGGTCAGGCGGCCCGGCAGCAGCACGATGCGTTGATCCTCCGGCAAACGCCATTGCTGGATCAGTTGCGCCATGCGGGCCTGGGTCACCTTGTCCGGGGCCATGTTTTCCACATCCACCCCGCGGTGGATCAGGCGCAGCCGGTCGGGCCCGACCCCATAGGTGCTGGCGACATGGTCATAGACGAAGCCGGAAACGCAGATGATCCGGTCGCCCTGGGCCATGACTGAATTGTACCAGCGCTTCAGCCGCGACTTGAAATTATAGGGCGCGTGGAAGGTGGTGACGAAGGGGATGCCCGTGCGCCGCGCCGCCCACATCGCGCTCCAGGCCGGGGCGCGGGACCGGGCATGGATAAGGTTCACCCGATATTCCCGGATGATCTCGACCAGCCGGTTGGCGTTGCGGCGGATGGTAATCGGGTTTTTGGACTGGACGGGCAGGGTGATGTGCCGTGCGCCATACCGTTCCAGTTCCCGCGCCATGGGGCCGCCGGCGGACACGACTATGGCGGTGCCGCCGGCGCGCTGGATGGCCGCGGCCATATCAATGCAGCCACGTTCCGCCCCGCCGGTGACCAGCGTGGGGATCACTTGCAGGATGACGGGCTTGCCATTGCCGAAAAAGGCTTCCGGTTCCGGGTTTACCGGTTGGTCGGGGCTGGCTAGGCTGCCGGCGCTGTCATGGTTCGGCATGGGACAGGAAAGCAATGGATAACGAATCGCCGATACATAGCCTTAAACGGGATGGTACGGCCATAGCTTATCGGCGCAGTGCAGGGGGCGGCCCGGGGCTGGTCTTCCTGGGCGGGTTCCGGTCCGATATGACCGGCATCAAGGCCACCAGCCTGGAGCGCTGGGCGCGGGACCAGGGGCGGGCCTTTATCCGCTTTGATTATCAAGGACATGGCGCGTCGGGCGGGGAGTGGGCGGACGGGTCGATCGGCCGCTGGCGCGATGATGCGCTGGCTGTGCTGGATCAGTTGACGGAAGGGCCGCAGGTGCTGGTCGGCTCCTCCATGGGGGGCTGGATCGCGCTGCTGGCGGCGCTGGCCCGGCCCGATCGGGTGGCGGGGCTGCTGGGGATTGCGCCCGCGCCGGATTTCACCGAACGGATGATCCGCCCCCGGCTGAGCCCGCGGGAGATCGACGCCTTGGCCCGCGAGGGCCGTTTCATCGCGCCGTCGGCCTATGACCCGGAAGGCTACCCGATCACCCGGCACCTGCTGGAGGAGGCGCGTGACCATCTGCTACTGCCAGGGCCGATCCCGCTGCATTGTCCCGTGCGGCTGCTGCATGGTCAGCGCGATGCCGACATCCCCTGGCGGACCAGCCTGGATCTGGCTGAGGCGCTTTCGGCGGATGATGTGCGTATCACCCTGGTGAAGGATGGCGACCATCGCCTGTCCCGCCCGCAGGATATCGCCTTGATGCTCCAACTGGCGGAGAGTTTGGTCTGAGGCCTGTCATACGCCATAGAGCGCGGTGACGCTGGCGTGCGGGCATGATAGATGTGGGATGCCTGCCTTCCACAACCCGGCACCTGTCCCATGCCTTTGCGAAATCCCCTGCTGCTGCTTGGCCGTAGCGGGATCAACATCTTATCGGCCATGGTGCTGCTTGGCCTGTGGCTGCTGATCGGCTGGCAGATCCAGACCTCTTACCGGGATGCCCAGGCGGATGCCGGTCGTGATACCGGCAATCTGACCCGTGCCTTCGCCCAGCATGTCAGCCGCACCCTGAGCCAGGTGCAGCAATTACTGCTGGAAGTGTCCGACCGGGTGGAGGCTGGATATCCGGTTGATCTGGACCTGATGCGCCGGCGGGTGCCGGGCCTGGACCGGGTGTCGAAATTCCTTGGCATCCTGGATGCCGATGGCCGGGTGATCTATTCCACCCGGCCCGGCGCGCTGGGGGAAGATTTCGCCGACAGTGATTATTACCGCCGTGCCACGGCGCCGGGGGCGCCCCCCTATGGGTTTGGCAAGCCGATCATCGGCCGCACGCCGTTGATGTCCTCCATCCCTTTCTGGGTGCGGGTGCAGGATGGGCAGGGGCGCCTGAAGGCCGTGGTGGTCGGGGACGTGCTGTCTGAATATTTTGCCGGCCTGTTCGGGGTGATGGATCTGGATGTCGGCGGGGTGGCCACGTTGGTCGATACCGATGGCACCATCTATGCCCGCAGCGGCGAAAACCCCAGCGTTGTCGGCCAGACCTTCCGCAATCTGGGTGTGGTCGATGCCGCCCGGAAAGAGCCCCGCGGCGTCGTGGTCGGCTATAGCGGCGTGGATGGGGTGCGCCGCATCTCCAGCTATGAGAAGCTGGAAGGTGCCAACCTGATCGTGGCCATCGGCCAGGATATGGAAACGGTGCTGCGCAGCCATCGCCAGATGCGCAACCAGATGCTGTTGCAGGGGGCTGCCGGCACGGTCCTGGTTCTGTCCCTGGGCCTGCTGGTGAATGTCTATGTTCTGCGGCTGCAATCCAGCGAGGCAGCGGCCCGGGCCGCCCGGATCGAGGCTGAACATGCCTCTGCAGTGAAATCGCAGTTCCTGGCCGTGGCCAGCCATGAGTTGCGCACACCGCTGAACGCGATTATCGGCTTTGCCGAGGTGATGGAGGTGCAGATCCACGGCCCGCTCGGCAGTCCCAAATATATGGAATATGCTGGGGATATCCGAAGCAGCGGCCTGCATCTGCTGGCCTTGATCAACGATATCCTGGACCTGTCCAAGATTGAGGCCGGGCGGATGGATCTGATGGTGGAGCCGGTCGATCTGGCTGCCCTGGTGAATGATTGTGTCCGCATGCTGCAGGGGCGGGCCGGCAAGGGCCGGGTTGCCCTTGCCGGGGATGTGTCCCGCCCGTCCCCGGCCTTGAAGGCCGATCCGCTGAAGTTGAAACAGGTGCTGCTGAACCTGATGAACAATGCCGTGGCACACACCCCGGCAGGTGGGCAGGTGCATGTTTCTGCCCGTGCGATCGATGGTGGCTGGCTGGAAATCCAGGTTTCAGATACGGGCCGCGGCATGAATGCGACGGAGATCGCGACGGCGCTGGAGCCTTTCCGTCAGGTCCATAGCCATCTGAGCCGCAACCGGGAAGGGACCGGCCTGGGCCTGCCCGTGGCCCGGGGGCTGGTGGAACTGCATGGGGGCAAATTGCTGATCGACAGCACGCCGGGCCAGGGCACCATTGTCACATTGCGCCTGCCGGTGGCGGGGCCGATGCTGCTGACGCGGCGCTGATCCGGCCCTTCTGCGGGATCGGGTATGCGAAGCCCGTTGCGCTTGGCGACCAAGGGCATAGGATGCGGGATGTTTTTCATCCCCTGCCTGGAACCGACCGTCATGACGAAGTCCCTTTCGCGAACCGCTGGCTTTATGGCCCTGCTGATGCTGGCCGGCTGCATGGCGGCCCCCGCGCAGCGCGAAGCCAGTGGCGGCATGGACCCGCGCCGGGCCTGCATGGCCCAGTGCAATCGCGATAATAATGTCTGCATGGACCAGCAATCGGCCCAGGGCGGCAACAGCACCTATGGCATGGGCGCCACCTGCCGGATCGAGCTGGAAAGCTGCCTCGCCCGCTGCTGATCCCCTGTCATGGACTTTTGGCAATGAAGAAAAACCGTTTCACCCTGCCGGCCCTGCTGGCGGCTGCTTTGTTGTCCCTGCCCGTTGCCGCCCCGGCCCAGGAGCGGGCGGTGCCGGCTGACCGGGGCGCCATCACCCTGTCCTTCGCGCCCCTGGTGCGCCAGGCCGGGCCGGCGGTCGTCAATATCTATACCAAGCGGCGGGTGCAGACCCAGGTGTCGCCCTTGTTGCAGGACCCCCTATTCCAGCGCTTCTTCGGGGAGGCGTTTCGCGGCATCCCGCGTGAGCGGGTGGAAAGCTCCCTGGGGTCGGGCGTGATTCTGGAGGCCGATGGCCTGATCGTCACCAATGCCCATGTCATCCAGGGCAGCGACGAGATCACCGTGGTGCTGGCCGACCGGCGGGAATTCCCGGCCAAGCTGGTCACGGCTGACGAACAGGTCGATCTGGCCGTGCTGCGCATTGATCCTGGCACGGAGAAACTGCCCGTCCTGGCCATGCATGACAGTGACGATCTGGAGGTCGGCGATCTGGTCCTGGCCATCGGCAATCCGTTCGGCGTCGGCCAGACAGTGACCAGTGGCATTGTCTCCGCAGTGGCGCGCACGGCGGTCGGCATTTCCGACTATAATTTTTTCATCCAGACCGATGCGGCCATCAATCCGGGTAATTCCGGCGGCGCCCTGATTTCCATGGATGGCAAGCTGGTCGGGATCAACACGGCCATCTTCAGCCGCTCCGGCGGGTCGATTGGTATCGGCTTCGCCATCCCGGCCAATATGGTGCGCACGGTGGTGGATGCGGTGCGCACGGGCGGCAAGCTGGTGCGGCCCTGGATCGGGGCTGGTGGACAGGCGGTGACGGCGGATATCGCTGCCAGCCTGGGCCTGCCCCGGCCCGCCGGCGTGCTGATCAATCAGGTGCGCAAAGGCGGGCCGGCGGAACAGGCAGGCCTGCGCGTGGGCGATGTGGTTGTCGCCGTGAATGGCCGTGCCGTGGACGATCCCGACTCGATGCGCTTCCGCGTGGCAACCCTGGCCGTCGGCGGCTCAACCAGCCTGAAGGTGCTGCGCCAGGGGCGGGAACAGGAATTGCGGCTGAAGCTGATCGGCGCGCCGGAAGACCCGCCCCGGGAGGAGACTGTTCTGTCCGGTCGCCATCCGCTGGTCGGGGCCAAGGTTGCCAACCTGTCGCCGGCCCTGGCGGAGGAAATCCGCTTTGACGGTGCGGCGGAAGGGGTTGTCGTGCTGGAAGTGACGCGCGGCTCCGCGGCGGCTGCGCTGGGCCTGCGTCCCGGCGATCTGGTGCTGCGGGTCAATGACCGGGCCATTGCCAGCGTGCGGGAGCTTGCCGCTGCCGTGAAGGATCAGGCCCGCCGCTGGACCATCAGCGTTCGCCGGGGTGATCAGACGCTGACCACAACGGTCGGCGGCTGAGGCCGCAGCCGGAAAGCGGACAAACAGAAGGGGCGGCACCGTGCGGGGCCGCCCCTTTTTAATTCTCCGCCCGGTACGGCTTATTTCCAGCCGGCGCGGTCCATGATCTTCAGCGCTTCGGCATTATTGCGGCCATAGACGGCGGCATTCAGGCTGTCGCGCTTGAAGTCACCCCAGGCGGCGACGACGGGATGGGCGGGAATACCGTCCACCACGGGGAATTCGTAATTGGCTTCAGCAAAGATCTGCTGCGCTTCTGCCGTGGTCAGGAATTCCAGGAACTTGATGGCGGCGTCCTTGTGCGGGGCATGTTTGGTGACCCCGGCGCCGGATATATTCACATGCGCGCCCCGGTCGCCCTGGTTGGGGAAGATCACCCCGACCTTTTCGGCCTCGGCCTTTTCCGCGTCGTTGCTGGAATTCAGCAGACGGGCCAGATAATAGGTGTTGGACACGGCGATATCCCCTTCACCGGCGGCCACCGCCTTGATCTGGTCGATATCGCCGCCCTGCGGCGGGCGGGCGAAATTCTTCACCACGCCCTGCGCCCAGGCTTCCGCCTGTTCCGGACCGTCGGCCGCGACGATGGAGCCGACCAGCGACTGGTTATAGATATTGGTGGAGCTGCGGATCAGCAGCCGGCCCTGCCATTTCGGATCGGCCAGATCCTCGTACCGGGCCAGATCCGTCGGCTGCACCTTCTCCTTATTATAGATGATGATGCGGGCGCGGGCCGACAGGCCGAACCAATGGCCTTCCGGCTCCCGATATGCCGCCGGTACCTTTTTCTCCAGCACGTCGCTGCGCACCGGCTGCAGCACGCCGGCATCCTGGGCGCGCCACAGGCGGCCGGCATCCACGGCCAGCAGCAGGTCGGCCGGGCTGTTCTGCCCTTCCGCGCGCAGCCGCTCGATCAATTCGTCATCCTTGCCTTCAATGACATTGACCAGGATGCCGGTCTTTTCCTCAAACGCGGCGAACAGCAGCTTGTCCGCATCATAATGGCGGGAGGAATAGATGTTCACCTCTTGGGGTGCCGGGGCGGCGGCCTGTTCTTCCTTTTTCTCGCCACACGCGGCCAGGGTCAGAAGGGCCGTGCCCATCATCATCCCGCCGACCAGTTTGGTAAATGCGCGCCGCGTGGGGAAAACCATCATCCAACTCCTGCCATTGATTTATGAGGGTTGCCGTTATGTCGGGGTCCGGGGGGGCTTATGTCAACCCCTCCGGTGCGAGCGATTCGCAAATACTTTTTGCCTGCCTACCTCACATGGATGTATGTCTTTGAAAAAATTAAGATTGTCTGCCTGTGTGGCTGGACAGGGCCCCTTTAAGCCATTCATAGTGCCCTACATCAAAAAGATGAAATGGGGGGTCGAATGACCAGTGAGTTAGCAATGTCAGGGGAAATACCGGTTCCGGCGCAGGGCGGGCCGGGTGACGGCACAAGGGTAGAGGTCAATGTGGCACGCGGTGCCCTGATCGGCCTGCTGCTGAAAAATCTGGTGCTGACCATCCTGACGCTGGGCATTTACCGTTTCTGGGCGCGGACCAATGTCCGTCGCCGCCTCTGGTCTTCTGTGTCGATCCAGGGGGAACCGCTGGCCTATACCGGTCGGGCCAAGGAGCTGCTGATCGGCTTTCTGCTGGCGCTGATCATTCTGGTTCCGGTCATGGGTGTGTTCGGTGTCATCTCCGCCATGACCCCGCCCAATACGCTGACGCATCTGATCGTCAATCTCGGAACGCTGGTTTTCTTCTCCTTCCTGGGGTTGATGGCCATCTATTTCGCCCGGCGCTATCTGTTGAGCCGGACGGCATGGCGCGGCATCCATGCCGGCCAGACGGGCAGCTTTACCCAGTTTATCGGGACGCATCTGAAATTCTATCTGCCCAGCGTGCTGACCCTGGGTCTGATGCTGCCCTGGTCGCAGGCGAAGGTTCACAATTACCGCGCCGGCATCACCTATTTCGGGACGGAGCAGTTCAGCGCCGACGCCAAGCCGGCAGGGCTGTGGGGCCCTTATCTGCTGGCCTGGGGGCTGGTGGCTGCGGCCTATATCGGGTTCGTCTCCTCCTTCTGGCCGCTTTTTATCTATTCCATGCAGATGCAGGCGGCGCAGGAAGCGGGGGACCCGTTGCCTCCGCTGCCCGATGACATCATGCCGGCGATGGGCGGTATGGGGGCTTTTGGCTACTTCGCCCTGCTGGTACCGGCGGCGTTGGTCTTTTTCCATTATAATTGCCGGATGTGGAGCCAGTTCATCACCAGCAGCCGGCTGGGGGCGATCAGCTTCCGGCTGTCGCTGCCGACGGCCCGCCTTCTCTACATTCCCATTGTCACGCTGGTGGTGTTGGCCGTCCTGATCGGCATTATGGTGGCGGCTTTTGCCGGGTTCACTGCCGGTGTTGATTCGGGCGATCCGGCGCAGGGGTTCACGGCCTTCCTTGTTATTGTGGCCGTGACCTTCATGTTGTTTGTCGGTCTCAACTTGGTCTCCGTCGCCTGGGTGATGGTGGAGATGATGAAGGCGGTGGGGCGCTATCTGCGGATCGACAATATCGATGCCGTGTCCGATATCTTCAATCGCGGCCGACCCGCCCCGCGCCGGGGTGAGGGGATGGCCGATGCCCTGGGCGATATCGGTATCTGATCCATGAAAATTGACGCCATTTATGAGGACAAGCCACGGGGCGTGCGCGTGCCCGTGCGCCTGTCCAGCCAGGGCGACCAGTTGGTCATCACCCGTGCCGATGGGCGGGAGTTGGACCGCTGGCCGTGGCGGGCTGTGGCGCAGGTGGAGGGCGATTTCCCCGACGGGGCCGCGCGGTATGGCCTGGCGGCTGATGCCCATGCGGCGCTTGTCGTGCAGGATGTCGCCCTTTTCCATGCCATGGCGCCGCAGGGCACCGCCCGGAAGCGCCATGGCAAGATTTTCGAGTTGCCCCTGCTGGTCTGGATCGGCGGGGCGACGGTTTCTGTTCTGCTGCTGCTGTTCGTCATCATGCCGATGCTGGCTACCATTCTGGCGCCCATGGTGCCGGATCGCTGGCAGCGCCGGATCGGTGATCAGGTTTCCAGCCTTCTGGTCACGATCCTGACAGACGAAGGTGGGGACGCAAATTGCCAGGCCCCTGCCGGGCAGGCTGCGCTGGACCGGCTTGTGGGGCGCCTGCCCCGGGCGGAGGTGCCACCCTTCCGCCTGCGCGTCATCCAGTCCAAAATCCCCAATGCCTTTGCCCTGCCGGGGCATGTGGTGGTGACGGACAGCATCCTGCGCCTTTCTCCCACGCCGGAAGCGGCCCTGGGCGTCATCGCGCATGAGGTGGGGCACATCGTCCATGGCCATTCGATGGAGCGGGTGATTCGTTACAGCCTGGCCTCCACCCTGGTCTCCATGCTGGTGGGGGATGTCGGGGGTGGCGTTCTGGCCGTCGGCGTCACACAGATGAGCGAATCCGGCTTCAGCCAGGATGAGGAGCGGGAGGCCGACGCCTATGCCGCCGATCGCCTGCTGGATGGCGGCTATTCACCGGCGGCGCTGGGCGGTTTGTTCGATGCGCTGAAGCAGGAATTGAAGCTCAAGGAAGGCCGGCTTGAAAAATGGCTGGGCTCCCATCCGCAAATCTCCGAACGGGTAGCCACCCTTGCCGCCTATCCCGCGCCGGCAAACCCGACCCCGGCTTTGACTGAGACGGAATGGAAAGCGTTACAGGCGATCTGCAAGCCGCCGGCATCGGATGCCCCGTCACCGGAAAAGACGCCGGAGCCGGCCGGGGAATAGCCCGACCGGCTTCAAGAAACACTCCCGTCTCCCATTTGTCCCATTGTAATTAAGAATGATTCGCAATATTCTCTCCCTATCAACCCGATGGATAGGGAGATGGCGAGGATGAGTGAACACGCGCCCTGGTGGCCCGATCTGGTTGCGACCGCGCCGACCGTCGGCAGCAACCCTCGCCCCGGGGAAGGGGACAGGGCCAGCCATGAAGCGCGCGCCCGCGCCCTGGCCGGGGAGATGGACGGGATGACGGTCTTCACCTTGTCCCGGCCCGAACAATTACTGCTCTGGTCCGCCCGGCGCTGGCGCCATGGCCGGTATCGCTGGGATCAGGTGGAGGCGGAATATCGCCGCCTGCTGCCAGAGGGTTGGGCCGATATTCTGCTGGCCTGGGAAGAGGCGCTGGAAGTGCTGCACGCCTATCCCACCACACGTCCCGATATCGGGAATGGCTGCATGACGGCGCTTTCCGGTGATGAACGGGCCCTGTTGACGGTGCTGGCCACCTTGCAGCATCCCCGTGCCGCGTCCGGTGATTTGCTGTTGGCACGCCTGACCACCCCGGCCATCCGCCGGGATCTGCGCCCCGCCTTGCTGGCGGTGGCCACGGGGCTGGCCCTGGGCGGGTGCAGCTTGCCCTTGCGCAGCAAGGCGCCAAACCTGTCCCCCTGGCAGCCGGCCGGCTGTTTCCGTCTGGCGGCGGGGTAAGGTCTCCCCACAGGGCCGTCAATCCGGGGCGAAGCGCGGCGTTTCATTCTCCATATCGATCACGGCGACATTGCCCAGGGTGCGTGTGCCCAGGATGCGCAGGCGCCGGTCCGGCCCGTGCAGAAAATCGGCGGGCCCTGTGATACGGGGGGCTTGCGGTTGCCCCAGCAGGAAGGGGGCCACGGCCAGCCGCAGCCGATGGAAAGCCCCGGCAGCCAGGAATTGGGTCAGGATCTGGCAGCCGCCCTCCACCATCAGGCGCCGGACACCCAGCCGGGAAAGCGCCTCCAGGATGCCGGTCGGGCCCGGGGATGACAGGGCCGCCAGATGGGCCACCCCACCCAGTTGCTGCCGCAACTCTGGCAACAGTGCTTCTTCGCACAGCACGATCCGGTCGCCCCCCTGGGCAAAAAAGCCGGACGTCGGGTCCAGAAGGCCGGATCGCGTCAGGGTCACCTTGGTCGGCTGGTCGGGCTGGCCCCGCGCACGCCGGGCCGCCACCAACTCGGGATAGCGCACGGTCAGGCGCGGTTCATCCCGCCGCACCGTGCCCGCCCCGACCAGGATCGCATCACATTCTGCCCGAAGCCGGTGCATGTCGTGGCAGTCTTCTTCGCTGGACAGGACAAGCCGGTCGCCATTGGCGGCGTCGATATGACCGTCCAGCGACATGCAGACTGACAAATGCACCCATTCCATCCGCGACCCCGCCTCTGCAACCACGCTGATAAGGTGGTGTGCTGCCCCTCGCGCGTCCACCTGTTCTTCAGCCCGGTATCCCTGCCAGGGTGCATAGGCCGGGTGGGCGCGCTTGCCGGGCGTTCAAGGGGCTGCTAAACACTCGGCACCGCTTATTATCTGTGTCGGAATATTCATGCGTTTGAATGCAGTTTTTCTTGCTGTCACTTTCATGCTGCTGCATTCACCCATGGCTGAAGCGGGAGAGCCTGTCGTCACCCGGACGGCTGGCGATGTGGCGGCTGGCGTAATCGTCTCCACCAGTGGCATCGGTCCGGAACTGGCATGGTGGCCATCCGCCCGGTGGGCGTTGCGCGCCGACACTGCCTTTTTCTATCTGGATCGCAAATTCGGCATTGCCGGGGTCCAGTATAATGGCGATGCCCGCCTGACCTCCGTCGGGGGCACGGTGGATTATTTCCCCTGGGACGACCGGGGGTGGCGGGTCAGTGTTGGCGGCCGCGCCAATTTCACGGAATTGCGGGCCAAAGGCCGGGCGCGGGAACTGGTGCGCGTTGGCCAGATTGCCCTGACCCCGGAAGAACTGGGCCTGGTGAAGGGCAGGGCATGGTTCCCACGCGCCGCCCCTTATGCCGGTATTGGTTTTACGGGGCCGGTCGGCAATGAAGGATGGCTGTCAGTCCTGGATATCGGGCTGCTCTATCAGGGAAAGCCGCGGGTACGCCTGTCCGCGGACGGTCCGGTGACGGACGATCCCCGTTTCCAGCCGGTGATCGAAATGGAAGAGCGCCGTCTGGTAAAAGAGTTGAAAAATCTCGCTTTTTACCCTGCCGTCAAATTGGGGATGCTCTACCGTTTCTAATATCAGGGCGGAATTGACGGCCTTGAAGAGGCCATTCTATCCCTTGGAAACATTGACAGCTTTCCACATCTTTTGATTTACCTCCTGCTGAATCAATTCAGGGGGCAGGTTTATGCGTTTTTCTGTCATGTCGCGTTTTGCGTCCGCGCTCTGCACCACGCTGTTTCTTCTGGCGCCGGCTGGTACCGCATTTGCGACAGAGGTAACCCTGCGTGCCGATGCCTGGTGTCCTTATAATTGCGAGCCGGGCAATCACCCTGGCTACCTGATCGAACTTGCCACCGCCGCGCTGGAAGGGGCTGGGCACAAGGTTGATTATGCCCTGATGCCCTGGACCCAGGTGCTGGAAGGCACCGCCAACGGCAAGGTCGCCGCTGCCGTGGGGGCAGTGGCCGATGAAGCGCCGTCGCTGATCTATCCCGACTTACCACTGGGCATGTCCCGCCCGACCCTGGTGGTCAACCGCAGCAAGAATATTACGGGGCTGAGTGCCGATAAGCTGGACGGGCTGAAGCAACTGCGCTTCGGCCTGATCAAGGATTATTATTACGGTGAGCGGATCAACAAATTCATCGATGCCAACAAGGACGCCCCGAACCTTGTCCAGGTCTCTGGCGATAACGTGACCGAAGACCTGGTGAATATGCTGATCGAGGGCAAGATCGACGCCCTGGTCGAAGACAGCAACGTTGTCGATTACCTGCTGGAATCCAAGGGCTACCGCAATCTGTTCGCCTATGTGCCCTTGGGCGAGCAATCAGAAGTGTCCATCGGCTTCTCCCCGAAGGATCCCAACAGCGCTACCTATGCCAAGCTGATTTCCGCCAAGCTGCTGGAAATGCGGGGTAATGGCAAGCTGGCTGAAATCCTGGGCCGTTACGGCCTGCGCGACTGGGCCAAGTAATACCGGGCTGAAGGGGCTGACTGTTTCAGGAAGCAGGCAGCAGCCCCAGCCCCTTCAACAGCCGGCCGGGCAGATGGTAGAGGGCGGGATCACCCGGTAGCACAGGTCCGGCGGCGATGGCCGCCAACCGTCCATTGCCGTCCAGCAAAAAGGGCGGGGCGGGCCGGTTACCGGCCAGATCGACCAGCAGCAAGGTCTCCGGCCCTGTGGTGTGGTACGCCGTCCGGCCATCATGGCGGGCGGTCCCCCTTCCGGGGCATAGAGCAGGGTGCCGGGGGCTGGGCTGCGGGGACGCACCGGTACTGGTTCACACGCGCACCCTTCCAGGGCCAGCAGGGCCAGCCCGCGCCCCTCATCCCGCCAGCGCAGAACCGCTTTTACCTGACGGCCATCCGGCAGGGCCGCGGTCAGGTCTGTATCGCCGTCCGGCAGGCGTCGGGCCAGATGATCATCCCGGACCAGCAGCATCCCATCGGCCAGAACCAGACCGGTCAGCCGGGCGCGGGGGGTGCGCAAGGTGACAAGGGGCCCGCCCGCCGGGGTCGGCCCGGCATCGGCTTCTTCCGTCAGGGTTTCTGGCGGCGTGGTCTCTGACTGGGCTGTGGATGCGATGGTGTCGGTGCCCTCCAGGGCGCCGGCGGACAGGGCGTCGCGGAAATCCGGCCTTTGTGCCAGCACGCGGGCGGCATCGGCCAGGGCGTTGGCCATGATCAGCAATTTGCTGTCGGTCAGGGCGGGATCGTCACTGCCGCCCGTGCCCACCGTCTCCCCTTTGAACAGCAGCCGGCCATCGCGCCGCATCTCCCAGGCCACGGTAACCTCAGCGCTGCCGGTTTCGCCGGTACGGCGGCCGAACCAGAGGTCGATCCTGCGGCACAGGTCGTAATCCAGCCCCGTCACCCGGGCCGACAGCACCGCCGCCCCGGCGGGTGGTGCCGTCCGGCCTGATTGCCCGGCCGTGCCCAGCCCGGCGGCCGCCAGCCCGTCGGCGATCCCCACGGTCAGCGCCCGTGGCCAGGAAGGGGGCTGGTTCCAGGCAATGTCATTATAGGGCGGTACACAGAGCAGACCGAACCCATAGCCGCCGATCTTGCCGCCGCGCGGCAATTCCACCCGTGCCGTGTTCAGGAAAATTCCCGGCACCCCCGTGCCTGCATCCGCGACCGCGGCAGGGGGCAGCGCCGGGGGGGCCGGATCATGGCCACAGCCAGCGGCCAACAGGGCGAACAGAAACGGCCACGCATGATTCGGTCGCAATTCAGTCCCGCCCCGACAGTTTGGTAAAGCGATCAATCGCGCCAAAATACAATTAAATCGGTGTGGCAATCCAGCCCGTGCCGCGCCAACCTTTGTCCTGCCTTGCAATCAGGTCTGGTGACAGCGGGGCTTGTGCTTGATACCAAAGCCCTATGTCGAACGATCCCGCCTCCCCCGCCCGTGCCCCGCGTCGTGCCGTTGTGGAACGCATGACGAAGGAAACCCGCATCCGTGTGTCCGTCAACCTTGATGGTACCGGCATCTACAAGGTGTCAACCGGCGTCGGTTTCCTGGACCATATGCTGGAACAATTATCCCGCCACTCCCTGATTGATCTGGAGGTGGAGGCGGAAGGCGATCTGCATATCGATTTCCACCACACGACCGAAGATAGCGGCATTGCCATCGGCGAGGCGGTGGCCAAGGCCCTGGGCGACCGGCGCGGCATCCAGCGCTATGGCGACGCGATGATCCCGATGGACGAGACGCTGACCCGTGTCGCCATCGACATGTCCAACCGCCCCTACCTGATCTGGAAGGTCCAGTTCACCCGCGACAAGCTGGGGGACATGGATACCGAACTGTTCAAGGAATGGTTCCAGGCCTTTGCCCAGGCGGCGGGTGCCACGCTGCATGTCGAAAACCTCTATGGTGAGAATAATCACCATATTGTGGAGAGCTGCTACAAGGCGCTGGCCCGCGCATTCCGTGCCGCGATCGAGATCGACCCGCGCAAGGCCGATGCCGTGCCCTCCACCAAGGGCGTGCTGGGCGGTTCGCTGTAACCTCCCCTTCTGCCCGTTCGACGAAGGTTGCGTGCCATGACCCAAACCGTCGCCCTCATCGATTACGGCTCCGGCAATCTGCGTTCCGCTGCCAAGGCTTTGGAACGTGCCGCGCTGGATGCCGGTCTGGATATGGAAATCCATGTCACCGCCGATCCGGCGAATGTCGGCAAGGCCGACCGGGTGGTGCTGCCGGGCGTGGGGGCCTTCGCGGATTGCCGCGCCGGGCTGGATGCCGTGCCAGGCATGGTGTCGGCGCTTTATGAGGCGGTGATCGTGCATCGCCGGCCCTTCCTGGGCATCTGTGTCGGTATGCAGCTCATGGCCAAGGTGGGCCGGGAACATGGCGACCATCCGGGCCTGGGCTGGCTGGATGCAGAGGTGTCGCCGCTGACGCCGACTGACCCGTCGCTGAAAATCCCGCATATGGGCTGGAACGAGTTGCGGCTGAACGCGCCGGACCATCCGGTGCTGGCCGGGCTGGGTAACGGTTCGCATGTCTATTTCGTCCATTCCTATGCCATGCGCCCGGCCGATCCGGCGGCGGTGCTGGCGGAATGTGACTATGGCGGGCCGTTCACCGCCATTGTTGGTCGTGACAACATGATCGGCACCCAGTTCCACCCGGAAAAAAGCCAGCAGGCGGGATTGAGCCTGATCGCCAATTTCCTGCGGTGGCGGCCATGACGGAGCTGTTGCCCCCGAAGACGGAAACGTCGGTGGAGTTGGTGACGGAACTGCGCCGCATCGACATGCTGGATCTGTGTGACGCGACAGAGGCGGCGATCCTGGATGGCGGCGGGTTCGGCTGGGTATCGCCGCCCGACCGCGATGTGATGGAGCGTTATTGGGGCGGGGTGCTGGCAGTGCCGGAACGGGTGCTGTTCATCGGCCGGCTGGACGGGATCGTCGCCGGTTCCGTGCAACTGATGCGCCCGACCCGCAATAATGAGGCGCAGAGCTTTGCCTGCACCCTCACCACCTCTTTCGTCGCGCCCTGGGCGCGTGGCCATGGGTTGGCGCGGTTGCTGACCCAGGCGGTGATCGACCATGGGCGCAAAGAAGGGTTCCAGCTTCTGAACCTGGATGTGCGCGACACCCAGCACGCGGCCATCCGGCTGTATGAGCGGATGGGCTTTGTGCGCTGGGGCACCCATCCCCATTATGCCCGCGCCCGCGGGCGCAGCATTGCCGGCCATTTTTATTACAAAGTTTTGCAAGAAGAAGGGGTGCAGGACACCCCGCAAGCGGGGGCCTGACGCCATGATCCTTTTTCCTGCCATCGACCTGAAGGACGGTAATGCCGTGCGCCTGCTGCGCGGTGAGATGGAACAGGCGACCATCTTCAATACCGATCCGGCCGCCCAGGCGGAAAGCTTTGCCGCGCAGGGGTATGAGTGGCTGCATCTGGTCGATCTGAATGGCGCTTTCGCCGGTCGCCCCGTCAATGGCGAGGCGGTGGATGCCATCCTGTCGCGCGTGAAGCTGCCGGTGCAGCTTGGCGGCGGCATCCGTGACCTGGCCACGATTGAAGGCTGGCTGGCCCGTGGCGTCACCCGCGTCATCCTGGGCACCGTGGCCCTGAAGGACCCGGCCCTGGTGAAGGAGGCCTGCAAGGCCTTCCCCGATCAGGTTGTGGTGGGCATTGATGCCCGTGACGGTTATGTCGCGGTGGAAGGCTGGGCCGAGCGCAGCGATATGCGTGTCCTGGATCTGGCGCTGAAGTTCGAGGATTGCGGCGTTGCCGCCATCATCTATACCGACATCAACCGTGATGGCGCCATGGGCGGCGTGAATGTGGAATCGACGGCTGATCTGGCCAGCCACCTGACCACCCCGGTCATCGCCTCGGGCGGTGTGTCCTCGCTTGCCGATCTGGCCGCCTTGAAGAAGGTGGAAGATACCGGCATCGTCGGCGTGATTTCCGGTCGCGCGCTCTATGACGGGCGCATCGATCCGGCGGCGGCGCTGGCCCTGCTGCGCGGGGAGTAAGGCGGATGCTGAAGGCGCGCATCATCCCCTGCCTGGACGTGAAGGACGGCCGCGTCGTCAAGGGCGTGAATTTCGTCGGGCTGGTGGATGCCGGTGATCCGGTGGAACAGGCCCGCCTTTATGATGCCGCCGGCGCCGACGAACTGACCTTTCTGGACATCACCGCCAGTTCCGACAATCGCGACACGATCTATGACGTGGTCCGCCGCACGGCGGAACAGGTCTTTATGCCGCTGACCGTGGGCGGCGGGGTGCGCGTGGTGGAAGATATCCGCAAGCTGCTGCTGGCGGGTGCGGACAAGGTGTCGATCAATACCGCCGCCGTCCACCGCCCCGAATTCGTGCGCGAGGGCGCGCAGAAATTTGGCTCCCAATGCATTGTCGTCGCCATCGACGCCAAGGAAGTGGAGCCGGGTCCGGACGGGGCCAAGCGCTGGGAAATCTTCACCCATGGCGGGCGTAACCGTACCGGCCTGGATGCGGTCGCCTGGGCGCGGCGCATGGCCGAATATGGGGCGGGGGAAATCCTGCTCACCTCCATGGACCGTGACGGGACCAAACAGGGTTTCAACCTGGAACTGACCCGTGCCGTGGCCGATGCCGTGCCCATCCCCGTCATCGCATCCGGCGGTGTGGGCACGCTTGATCATCTGGTGGAAGGCGTGACCCAGGGCCATGCCTCTGCCGTGCTGGCCGCCAGCATCTTCCATTTCGGCACCTATTCCATCCGTCAGGCCAAGGAACATATGGCCGCCGCCGGCATCCCGGTCAGGCTCTAACGCAAAGGCAGGTCCATGGCGGACAAGAAGGACAAGACGGCCCCTACGCCCCCGGCAGCGGGGCATGTGCTGGACGAGCTTTACCGCACCGTGCTGTCGCGCAAGGGCGGTGATCCGGAAAGCTCCCACACCGCGCGGCTTTTCTCCCGCGGGCGGGCCAAGATTGCGCAGAAGGTGGGCGAGGAGGCGGTGGAAACCGTCATCGAGGCCATGGCCGGCGACAAGGATAAGCTGGCGGCCGAATCGGCCGATCTGCTGTACCATCTGCTGGTGCTGTGGGCCGATGCCGGGCTGGACCCGGCGCAGGTTTATGCCATCCTGGAAGGACGGCGCGGCATCAGCGGCATCGCCGAGAAGAAAAGCCGCAAGCCGGACTGAACCGGACTGAACACCGGCACGGGGCGCGCGGGGAACGAGCAAGCGGAAGGAACGGCACCTTGATCTATGATCGCAACAATATCTTCGCCCGTATCCTGCGTGGGGAGATACCGTGCAAGAAGGTCTATGAAGACCAGTATGCGCTGGCCTTCCACGATATCGACCCGAAGACGCCGACCCATATCCTGGTGATCCCCAAGGGGCCTTTCGTCTCTTTCGCCGATTTCAGCGCCCAGGCAACAGAGAACGAGATTGTCGGCTTCATCCGCGCCGCCGGTCTGGTGGCACGCCAGGCTGGGCTGGATGATAGCGGCTATCGGCTGCTGGCCAATCATGGCCCGGACAGCCATCAGGAAGTGCCGCACTTCCATATCCATATCTGCGGCGGCCGCCCGCTGGGCCCGCTGCTGGCCTGACAGGCCGGGGGGCGGTGACGGCCCCCCTTTTTTTCCTCGCCCTCAGCCGGTGCGGACCCGGGCGACGAACTGTTCCACCTGACGGGACAGGGCGTCTGATTCCCCCACCAGTTCATCGGCGGCGGACAGAACATCCTCGGCCATCACCCCGGTTTCGGCCGCAGCGCGGGTGACATCGGTGATGGTGGCGCTGACATTCTGGGTGCCTGTTGCCGCCTGACTGACGGAATGGGCGATTTCCCGCGTGGCCGCCCCCTGCTGCTCTACCGCCGTGGCGATGGTGGCGACGATGCCGTTGATGCGCCCGATGGTGCCGCTGACCCCGTGGATCGCATGGGCCGCACTGCCGGCGGCGGCCTGCATGGCGGCGATCTGGCTGCCGATTTCTTCTGTCGCCTTGGCTGTCTGGGTCGCCAGCGCCTTCACTTCCGATGCCACAACGGCAAAGCCCTTGCCGGCCTCTCCGGCGCGCGCCGCCTCAATCGTGGCGTTCAGGGCCAAAAGGTTGGTCTGGCTGGCAATATCGCTGATCATGCGAACCACCTCGCCAATACGCTGGGCGGCGTCGACCAGCCCGGCCACGGTGGCATTGGATCGTTCCGCCTCTGCAACAGCCTCATCGGCAATCCCGGCACTTTCCGTCACCCGGCGGCCGATTTCGTTGATGGAGGCGGAAAGCTGCTCGGCGGCGGCGGCGACGGTGCCCACATTCTCCGCCGCCTGTTCGGCGGCACTGGCCACCTTCTCCGACTGGCGGTTGGTCTGGTCCGCTACCCCGGCCAGCCCTTGGGCGGTGCCCCGCATGCGGCCCGCCGCTCCGCCCACAGTGGCCACCACGGCCTGCATCCCGGCCTGGAACTCATCGGCCAGACGGGCAAGCTGGGCCTGCTTTTCCGCTTCCACCCGCTCTTCCATCTGCGCCTGTTCGGCCTGTATCCGTGCGGCATCGCGCATATTGCGCTGGAAGATGCCCAGGGCCTTGGCGGTGGCGCCAATCTCGTCCCGCCGGTCAGCGGCGGGCAGGGCGACATCCAGATCGCCATCGGCCAGCCGGGTCATGCTGGCGACAATGCGTTGAAGCGGCCGGGAAATGCCCATCATGCCCATGGCGATCCCCAGGGCCAAGACCAGCAGCGTACCGGACAGGCCCCCGGCCAATGTCACGGCCAGGGCGCGGTCAAACTGGGCTTCCGCCTCCTGCTTGCCCGCATCCATGGCCTCCTGCACATCCTCGGTGGTCACGGCCAGCCGGTCCAGCAGGTCAGTCAGTTTGATATCGAAACGATCAACCAGCACGGCGGCGGCCTGGTCACCCTTGTCGTCCAGCGCCAGCCGGCGGGCCTGTTCCACAATATCCATCATCCGGGCCGTATCCTGGCGGGCCAGATCAATATCGGGTTTGCGCTCCGGCAGCAGTTTTTCCACCTCAGCCAGATGGGTCAGCAACTGCTCACGTTTCAGCGCCAACTCATCCTTCATGCTTTCCAGGATGAAGCTGTCGCTTTCCGCCGCCATCATATAACCCAGGCGGCCGAGATCGGTGGCGGCTTCGCTGGCACGCAGGATGGATTTGCTGGATTCCGACCGGCCCAGCATGTTTTGAAAATGGCTGCCGACGCCGCGCATCTGTGACAGGGCGTAAAGCGAAGTGCCGATGGTGAGCAGTCCCATCAGCAGCAAAGGCAGCACCAGCTTCCAGACGATGGGCAGATTCTTCAAGGCGCGCATTTCACCTCCCCGGTTCTCCGGCGTTCCCTTGCCCCGCATGGACTGGAAACACGCTTTCTTTTTGAAGGCTATCTTGCGTGATTCTCCAAAGGGAGCCAAGGGAGCTGAAGAGGATTTTTTAATAAATTTATGTATGTGGAAATCATGTTACATGTAGAAGATGGTATATTTATATGTCTTTTCCGAGAATTTGTTAAAGAATACTTATCCATATTACGTAGTTGATCTTGAAAATATCAGTAAGAATTTTGATATGGTTGATGGTCAATTGCCAATCAAACGAAAATCATCACAGTGAAGAATTGTTTCAAATGAAATTATAAGTATCCATCGCGCGCAGCATGAATGGATTTCCACTTACTTTCCGTCCAGGGCAGGTGAGGATTTCCACTGCGTCAGGTGCCTGCGGCAACCGCCGGATACGGAAAAAGGGCGCCTGCCGGTTGGCAGGCGCCCTTCAATCAGCAGCGATACTGGTGTGGAGAGGCGATCAGCCGCGCAGGGATGCGCCGGTTGCCTTGGCGACGGCAGCCACCACCTTGGCGGCCACAGCCTCGATCTCCGCGTCGGTCAGGGTCTTGTCCTGGGGCTGCAGGGTGACCGTCAACGCCACGGATTTGAAGCCCGGTTCCACGCCCTTGCCTTCATAGATGTCAAACAGGCTGACATCGGTGATCAGCACCTTGTCCGCACCCTTCGCGGCCTTGACCAGCTTGTCCGACTCGGTAGCGGACGGCACCAGGAAGGCGAAATCGCGCTGCACCGGCTGCAGGGGCGACAGGACCAGCAGCGGCTTGGCGGTGCCGCCCTTCTTCTTCGGTGCCGGGATGGCATCCAGGAACAGCTCAAACGCCACGACCGGGCCTTCCACATCCATCGCTTCCAGCAGCGACGGGTGCAGTTCCCCGAAGCGGCCCAGCACGGTGGGGCCCAGGCGCAGGGCGCCGGAACGACCGGGATGGTACCAGCCGGGTGCGTCGCGGGTGACGCTCAGGTTGGTGACCGGGGCGCCGGCGGCTTCCAGGATGGCGATGGCATCGGCCTTGGCGTCGAACGCATCGACGGCGCGTTCACCCTTGGCCCAGTTGCGCGGCACGGCGGCCCCGGCGCGCACGCCGGCCAGCACCATGTCCTGGCCCTTCTCGCTGCCATCGCGGAAGGCGGCCCCGGCCTCGAACAGGGCGACATCGGGGAAGCCCTTGGCGGCATTGCGCCCGATGGCGGCGACCAGGGTGGAAAGGATGCTGGGGCGCATCACGGCCAGATCGGCACTGATCGGGTTGACCAGCCGCAGTTCCGGCTTGTCGCCATCGAACAGGGCGGCGACCTTGGGGTCGATGAAGGACCAGGTGACGGCTTCCAGCAGCCCGCGCGATGCGGCAGCGCGGCGGGCAATGCCGACACGGCGCTGCCCGGCGGTCAGGCCCGGCTTGGTGATACCCTCGTCCCGCGGCAGGGAGGTTGCCGGGATCTTGTCGAACCCATGGACGCGCAGCACCTCTTCCACCAGATCGGCTTCGCCCTCTACATCGCGGCGCCAGGACGGCACGGTGCAGGACAGCAGCCCGTCGGCCTCCGTGACGGTGAAGCCCAGGGTTTCCAGGATGCGGCGCTGTTCGGCAACCGGCACATCCACCCCACCCAAGGCGGCCACGCGGGCCGGACGCAGGGTGAGGGTGCGCTGCCATGCCGGCTCGGCCCCGGCCAGCGTGATGCTGCCGGCGGTGCCGCCGCACAGTTCCAGGATCAGGGCGGTGGCGCGTTCCACGCTATCGGTCAGGTTGGCCGGGTCCACCCCGCGCTCAAACCGGTAGCGGGCATCGCTGTCGATCTGCAGGGCGCGGCCAGCCTCGGCGATGCGCACCGGCTCAAAGGTCGCCACTTCCAGCACCACATCCGTGGTGTCGGCATCAGCGCCCGTCTTCTCACCGCCCATCACGCCGGCCAGGCTGATCATGGCGGCATCGTCATAGATGCCAATCAGGCCGGCGGGCGTGGAATATTCCTTGCCGTTCAGGGCCAGCAGCGTATCGCCTTCACCCGTCGGCTTAAGGGTGATGGCGCCGGTCAGCTTGGCGGCGTCGAACACATGCAGCGGCCGGCACTGGTCCAGGCTGAAGAAATTGGTGATGTCGACCAGGGCGCTGATCGGGCGCAGGCCCACGGACAGCAGCCGGTCGGCCAGCCATTTCGGGCTGGGGCCGTTCTTCACGCCGCGGATCAGGCGGAAGGCGATCTGCGGGCAGCCGGGGTGGGACAGGTTCACCGTCAACGGGCTATCGAAGCCGGGGGCGACGGGCGTGGCCGGCAGCGGCTTCAGCGTGCCCAGGCCGGCGGCTGCCAGGTCGCGGGCAATGCCGTGCACGCCGGCGCAATCCACCCGGTCGGGCGTCAGGGCGATCTCGATCACCGGGTCGGACAGGCCGCGCCAATCGGCGAAGGAACCGCCAATGGGGGCATCGTCCGGCAGTTCGATGATGCCATTATGTTCGTCCGACAACAGCAATTCGCGTTCCGAACACATCATGCCGCGGCTTTCCACGCCGCGGATGCTGCCGATGGACAGGGTGTCGCCGGAAACCGGGATCACCGCGCCGGGGCTGGCGAACACGACCTTGATGCCGGCGCGCGCATTGGGGGCGCCGCAGACCACCTGCACCGGCTCGCCGGCACCGGTATCCACCATGCACAGGCGCAACTTGTCGGCATTGGGGTGCTTTTCCGCCGAGACGACATGGGCGATGCGGAAGGGTGCCAGCGCCTTGCCGCGGTCTTCCACCCCTTCAACCTCCAGGCCAAGGGCGGTCAGCTTTTCCGTGATCTGGTCCAGATCGGCGTCGGTATCCAGATGCGTCTTCAGCCAGGAGAGGGTGAACTTCATGGGGAGGCAGACCGTTTTCTAGAATCTTGGGCGGCGCGGCCAGCCAGCGCGGGCGGCCGGAGGGCCATCAATATCCGCATCATCCCGCCAGATCAACGACCGACCCGGCGCAAACACACGCAGGCCAGCCCAGCACCCGCGAAAGGACGGGTGGCAGAGGGAGGTTGATTTTGGAAGGGGAGGGAGATGATGGCTGGGGCGGGAGGATTCGAACCTCCGCATGGCGGTACCAAAAACCGCTGCCTTACCGCTTGGCGACGCCCCAGCATCATAGGCCCGACTGGCGGGCGGCGCGCACCATAATCAAAAAGATCAGCCATTGCAATGGTGCTGAATTGGGAAAAATCATGCGGGGAATGGGGGGCTTCCGGGGCTGGTCGCCACAATCTTTCATGCTAGGCTGACGATATACCCCCAAGGTCTTGTGTTGGAGGCCCGGCGATGTGCCGGCAGCGTATAAATCCGTCCCCTTCGCCCGGCACCGGCACCCGCCGCTTCCGCGCCACCCTTCTGGCTGCCAGCCTGTTGCTGGCGCTGCCGTTGCCCACTTTGCCGGCTGCGGCCAATACAGCACCGGCCAAGCCGAGCGTGGCCAAACCGGTGGTGCAGAAACCCACGGTCAAGAAGCCGGTGGTGAAGAAGCCCGCCCCGGTAGCCAAGCCGAAATCAAAAGTGGCGCCGCCCAAATCTTCTGCGCCGGCCAGTGTGGCGGGGCAGGTGGCGGCGGTGACGGCCACGGGGCTGGCGCTGGGCACCCTGGCAGCACCGGCCCTGCCGCGCGATGCCGATCAGGGCGTGCGCAACCTGGAGCAACAGGCCCGCCAGGGCGATGTCGAAGCGCAGATGGCGCTGGCCGAACATTTTGCCTCCGGCACCCCGCCGGCGGATGGGGATATGCGCCGCGCCCTTTACTGGTACGGGCAGGCAGCGGCCAAGGGTGATGCCGATGCCTGCTGGACGCTGGCGGAGTTGTTCCGCGGCGATCTGGGCGTGACGCCGGACCTGCAGCAGACAGCCTCCTGGTACACAAAGGCCGCCGAGTTGGGCCATGCGGAAGCGGCCTTCGATCTGGGCCTGCTATATATGGACGGGGAGGGGGTGGAGCCTGACCCCGTGCGCGCCGCCGGCTGGTTTGAACAGGCGGCCGATGCCGGTATTGCGCGCGCCTTCTTCATGCTGGGCACGCTGTATGAGCAGGGCGTGGATGGCGCCCCCGATCCGGAGAGCGCTGCCGGCTGGTATCAGCGCGCCGCCGATGGGGGCGATGTCAACGCAAGGGTGGCGCTGCAACGGCTGGCGGCGGGCCAGCCCAATGTGGCCCTGACCGATGGCCCGCCGCCCGGCATGCTGGGTGGCCCGCCGGGCGGGCAGCAGCGGCGACCGGCCACCACGGCCCCTGCCACCACAAGCAATGCAGCCCCTGCCGCTGTTGCCGACCGGCCGGTACCCGTGGATCAGGCCGGGGTGAAGGAAATCCAGACCCTGCTGATTCGCCAGGGCTATCACAAGGGCAAGCCGGATGGCCTTCTGGGCAAGCGCACCAGTGCCGCCATCCGCGCCTATCAGAAGGCCAAGGGGCTGAAGGTGGATGGCACCGCCAGCCAGGCCCTGCTGGAAAGGCTGCGGCGGGGATAGGGGCGCTGGCCTGTCCCTATCCCCGTCGCTTCCGGCGGGTCAGTACCAGGGCTGGGCCAGCCCTTCCTGTTCAAAGGCGCGAATCACGGCTGGCAATGCGGCCGTGCGTGCGGCATGGGCACCGATATTGGGCAGGCTGCGCGGCGGATTATCTGCGAAATTGCGGCCCCAGCGGACCAGCATCAGCAGCATGAAATCGACAATCCCTGGTCGATCTCCCACCAGCCAGCGGCGTCCGTCCAACTCCCGCTCGATCACGGCGAACAGTTCCTTTACCCGCGCCTCGGCGGCGGCCTTCACCGACGGGGCATGGGCTGGGTCTGTTACCTGCCGTTCCGGATAATAATAGGCCAGATAGGCCACCTGGACGCTGTTGGTCAGATGCACCAGCCATTGATAGGCCAGCGCCCGATCGATGCTGCCGGGCGGGGGCAGCAGGCCTGCCTCCGGATGGCTGTCGGCCAGATGCAGCAGAATGGCCGCCGTTTCAAACACGGGCTGTGCGCCATCCAGCAGCGTAGGGATGCGGCCGGTCGGGTTCAGCCGGCGATAGGCATCCCCTTCATGTTCCCCCGCCGCCGTGTCCACCCGGACAAAGCGGTAGAGGGCACCAATGGTTTCCAGCGCCATGTGCGGGGCCAGATTGGCCATGCCGGCATTGCCGTACAGGGTATAGATCGCCATCACCTTCTCTTTGCATCCATGGGATCGACGGGCCCGCTTTTACGTTGTTTCCGGGGGCAATGGTACGGTTTGATAATACCGGCAAACGGGGAAGACAGGTGGGCAGCGCGTGGTGACGGACAGGCAGGCGACGGGGGATCAACGGTCGCCCCGATGGCAGTGGAAGTGGCCGGGCTGGGGCCGCATGGCACGGATAGGGGCCTGGACTGTGGCCGGGCTGGTCGGCTTCAGCCTGATCTGGGTGATGGCCTATGCCATCCTGCCGGTCCCCGGCACGCCGCTGATGGTGATTCGCACCTTCCAGGGCCAGGGCTGGGAAAAGGACTGGCAGTCGCTGGAGAAGATCTCCCCCGATCTCGTCCGCGCCGTGATTTCAGCCGAAGATACCCGCTTCTGCGCCCATGCCGGTGTGGATTGGGGCGCGGTTGAACAGGCACTGGCCCGCAATGAACAGGGCGGCACCTTGCGCGGCGGCAGCACCATCAGCCAGCAGGTGGCGAAGAACGCCTTTCTCTGGCCGGACCGGAGCTGGACCCGCAAGGGGATCGAATTCTGGTTCACGCTGCTGGTCGAAAATATCTGGTCCAAACGGCGGATCGCCGAAATTTACCTGAATGTGGTGGAATGGGCGCCGGGTGTTTATGGGGCGGAAGCGGCGGCACGGCACTGGTTCAACAAGCCCGCCCAGGACCTGACCGCGCGGGAGGCGGCCTTGCTGGCCGCCATCCTGCCGAGCCCCTTGAAATGGAAAGCCAACCCGCCCGGCCGCTACGTCGCCTCGCGCGCCGGCACGCTGCAAAAGCGGATGGAAATCGTGCGTCGTGACGGGCTGGCGGACTGCGTGCTGGGGGAGTAGGCCGTAACGGCCAGCCATTTTGATTTTCACATACGATATCGTGGACCGGGAAGAGGTCTGCCCAATTGGCAAGCCGGTGGGCTGAGGGGCTTTTGTTGAAGGTTGGGGATTATCCCTAAGAGACTGTCCAAGAGCTTTCACTTCTTTTCCAATCTTTTAACCGTCATTCCCGCGAGGGCGGGAACCCAAAGTCCGCGCTATTGTATGGCTTCCCGCCTTCGCGGGAATGAAGGTGGAGAAAGGCCGAAGTTTCGAAAGGAAGAATAACTTTCCGGACAGACACCAACCGTAACCTCTCTCCGCTCCCGTCACCCATGCTGCGGCCGGGGTCCAGTTTCGTAGAGTAAAGCGTCTGTGGCCCTGGACCCCGGCCGCAGCATGGGTGACGGTGAAGGGGGTACAAACCGTGACAGTCCGCACCCCCACCCATCAAACGTCCAGGTTGGCCACCTTCAGCGCGTTGTCCTGGATGAAGGCGCGGCGGGGTTCCACCACGTCGCCCATCAGGGTGCTGAACACGTCTTCAGCCTCGTCGGCATGGTTGACCTTGACCTGCAGCAGCGACCGGTTCACCGGGTCCAGGGTGGTTTCCCACAACTGGTCGGGGTTCATCTCGCCCAGGCCCTTATAGCGCTGGATGGTCATGCCGTGGCGGCCATGCTCGATCACCCCATCAAACAGGGAGGTCGGGCCGGTGACCAGACGCAGATCCTTCAGCCGGTGGCGCAGCGTGGCGGCCTTGTCATAGGTGGCGGACAGGGTGTCCTGCATGGCATCCAGGCGGCGGGCTTCCGCGCTTTTCAGCAGGTCGCCATCCAGCATATGGCGGTGGGTAACGCCGCGCCGGGTGCGGGAGATCAGGATGCCATCAACTGTGGCATCCCCTTGCCAGCCGCCGGATGTGGCATCCGTGGCCATGGCATCGCCAGATGCCTGTGCCCGCCGCCGGGCCAGTTCATTCAGCCGTTCCGCCAATTGGCGGGCCAGGTCGATGGCGCGCGGCGTATCATCCAGCAGCTTGGCCGAAAGGGCACCCAGGATGGCGGCCTGTTCCACCACATCGCGGTTGCCGGCCTTGCGGGCGAGCGTCTGGATGGCGGACCGGGCGGCACGCGCCTGTTCCACCAGCCCGCGCAGATCATCACCACCGCGCTGGCTCTCATCCTGGCCGACCAGATAGACATCATCCGTGCCCTGGCCGATCAGGTAATCTTCCAGCGCCCGGTCATCTTTCAGATACCGCTCCTTCGCGGTGCCGCGCTTCACCCGGTAAAGCGGCGGCTGGGCGATGTAGAGATAGCCCTTCTCAATCACCTCCGGCATCTGCCGGTAGAAGAAGGTCAGCAGCAGGGTGCGGATATGGGCGCCGTCAACGTCGGCGTCCGTCATGATGATGATCTTGTGGTAGCGCGTCTTTTCGATATTGAACTCATCGCGCCCGATGCCGGTGCCCAAGGCGGCAATCAGCGTGCCGATTTCGGCTGAGGACAGCATCTTGTCAAAGCGCGCCCGCTCCACATTCAATATCTTGCCGCGCAGCGGCAGGATGGCCTGATTCTGGCGCGAACGGCCCTGCTTGGCCGAACCACCGGCCGAGTCGCCCTCCACGATGAACAGTTCGGAGAGTGCCGGATCGCGTTCCTGGCAGTCGGCCAGCTTGCCGGGCAGGCTGGCCATATCCAGCGCGCCCTTGCGGCGGGTCAGTTCGCGCGCCTTGCGGGCGGCTTCACGGGCAGCGGCGGCTTCCACCACCTTACCCACAATCTTGCGGGCATCGGCGGGATGTTCTTCAAACCAAGTGGACAGCGCGTCGGCGCAGATGGCTTCCACCACCGGGCGCACTTCCGACGAAACCAGCTTGTCCTTGGTCTGGCTGGAGAATTTCGGGTCCGGCACCTTGACGGAGATGATGCAGGTGAGGCCTTCGCGCATATCGTCGCCCGACAGCGCCACCTTCTCCTTCTTCAGGATGCCGCTTTCTTCCGCATACTTATTGACCGTGCGGGTCAAGGCGGCGCGGAAGCCGGCCAGATGGGTGCCGCCATCGCGCTGTGGGATGTTGTTGGTGAAACACAGCGTCGTCTCGTGATAGCTGTCGTTCCACTGCAACGACACTTCCACGCCAATGCCGACGCCCATCTCCGTGGCGCGCTCCCCCTTGGCATAGATGCCGGGCTTGTGCAGCGGGGTCTTGGACCGGTCCAGGTAAGCGACGAACGCTTCCAGCCCGCCCTCATAGAACAGCTCAACCGTCTTCGGCTCCACCCCGCGCGCGTCCGTGAACAGGATCAGCACGCCGGAATTCAGGAAGGCCAGTTCGCGCAGACGATGTTCCAGGGTCTGGAAATCAAATTCCGTCTTGGTGAAGGTACCCTTCGACGGCAGGAAAGTGACTTCCGTGCCGGTCAGGTGGCGGCCCTTGCGCGGGCCTTCCGCCACCACGGGCGCCTCGCCCACATCGGCCAGCGGGGCCACGGCATCGCCGTGGGAGAAACGCATTTCCCAGACCCGGCCCTGGCGCCAGATGCGCAGGTCTAGGATTTCCGACAGGGCGTTCACGACGGAAACACCCACACCATGCAGGCCGCCGGACACCTTGTAGCTGTTCTGGTCGAACTTACCGCCGGCATGAAGCTGGGTCATGATGACCTCTGCCGCCGACACGCCTTCTTCCTTGTGGATATCCACCGGGATGCCGCGCCCATTGTCGCGCACCGTCACCGACCCATCGGCATTCAGCCGCACTTCCACCTTGTCGGCATGGCCGGCCAATGCCTCGTCAATGGCATTGTCCACCACCTCATAGACCATGTGGTGCAGGCCGGACCCGTCATCGGTATCACCGATATACATGCCGGGGCGTTTGCGCACCGCATCCAGGCCTTTCAGGACCTTGATGGAACTGGCGCCATACTCCTCCGACTGCTGCGGGGCCATGGGTTCGTTGGGGGGGAGATCAGTCTGGGTCATGGTCGCGGAGTTTATCAGAAAGGGCGCAAAAAGAGGGGTAAAAGCGTATTCAGCCTACGGAATTTCCGCATGGCTTCCACCAGTTTACCGCCTGCATGGTCGTTGACCATACAGGCGGTCCTCAATCGCCGGCGCGGCCCGTCCGGGCCGCTTGGCTTGCGCGCGCATGGGCGCGCGGGCGCTCAACGCGCCAACCTTGTGATGATTAGCGAAACTAATCATCACAAGGGATCAACTGCGATTGGGCAACCCGGATATGGTTGGCGCGCCCCCCCAGTGGGCGGAAGATTTCCGCATCCGTGCCGGTCATCCAGGCTTGCGCGCCGGTGGCTAGAATCTCATCGAACAGGGCCTGTCGGCGGCCCTCGTCCAGATGGGCCGCCACCTCATCCAGCAGCAGCAGGGGCGGGGTGCCGGTTTCGGCCTTCATCAGCCGCGCATTGGCCAGCACGATGGCGATCAGCAGGGCCTTCTGTTCGCCGGTGCTGCCCAGGTCGGCAGGCATGTTCTTGGCGCGGTAGGTGACGGCAAGGTCGGATTTATGCGGGCCAATGCCGGCACCGCCGGCCACGGCATCCACCCGCCGCCCTTCCGCCAGGGCGCGGCGGAAAGCCTCTTCGGCTTCCAGCGCCGGGCGATCCGCCAGCAAATCGTCAATGGCGCCTGCCATGCGGATGCCGGGTGCGGGGAAGGGGCCGACGCCCTGGGAGGCGGCGGCTTCCAGCCGGTGGGACATCTCCGCCCGCGCCGCCGCCACGGCGATGCCGGTTTCCACCATCTGGTCTTCCAGGGCCGATAGCCAGGAAGGATCGACGGGACCGTCACGCAGGATGCGGGCGCGTTCGCGCAGGGCATTTTCATATTTGGTCAACCGCCCAGCATGACCGGGGTCGAAGCCGAACACCAGCCGGTCCAGGAAGCGCCGGCGGCCCGATGCCGCCTCCTGGAACAGCCGGTCCATCTGCGGCGTCAGCCAGACCACGGCGACATGGTTGGCCAGCGCGATCTGGCCCTTGGCCGGGCGGCCATCAATATGCACCAGCCGCCGCTCACTCTCCCCGCCGGCTGGATCACGCCCGGTGCCGATTTCCACCGGCCCCAGCGGGGTCTGCACCTGGGCGGCGATGGCCCAGCCGGGGCCGCCGGTCCAGTCGGCGGCGTGGCTGTCGCCGATGCGCTCGGCGTCCGAAATCTTGGCCCGGCGCATCCCGCGCCCAGGCGCCAGAAAGCTGACCGCTTCCAGCAGGTTGGTCTTGCCGGCCCCGTTTTCTCCCGTCAGCACAACAGGCCGCGCATCACATTCCAGCCGGGCAGAGGCGTAGGAACGGAAGCGCGTCAGGGTCAGGCGGGTGACGGCGAGGGTGGGGTGGGTCAAGATGAAACGCCGCGAATGCAAATGATCGGGGGCATGTCCGCATCCGACAATCGCAGCCACGCCTTGTCGCTGGTGAAAGCGGGGGCCTGCCGTTGCAGCGCCAGCGCCAGACAGGCCCGGTCGCCCAGAGACAGGCCGGCCTTACGCGTTGGCTCCCGCAAAGCGGCTGCGCGGACGGCCTGATCGGTATCGAAATCGATAATCTCTATGCCCAACCCCAGGATCACATCGCGTGCATTTGCCGGCGGGATGCCGCGCTCCACCAGTTTCGTCAGCGCCTCGGTGAAGTTTACCGCAGACATGACAGCGGCAGGCAGGATGGCTTCCACCTGTTCGGCCCCCGGCTCCCGCAGCAGAAAGGCCAGCAGGGCGGAACAATCCAGCACAGGATTACTCATGATCGGCGGCGGCCCGGCGTTCGGCGATCACCTCATCGGCCAAGCTAACGCCTTCGGGCACGAATTGGCGGACATAATCCTGTGCCCGCTTTATCGCCACGGCAATCGGCTCCAGAATCACCACCCCATCTACAAGCCGTGCGACCACCGGCCCCCCTTCCGGAATCCCCATGGCAGTGCGCATCCCGGCGGGGATAACCACGCGCCCATTCGGGGCGACCGTCAGGTTGGCTTGCGTGATGGCGGGCATGGCAGGGTTCCTTGGTGTCACATTCACAGAATCTGACATTGCAGCCATCTATGTCAAGGTTGCCCGGATCGCTGGCGGTCTGTTGATCAAGCGTCGGCCAAGCCGATGACGAAGGCGACGGCCCGTGTCAGCTCCGCCATTTCATCCCGTGATAAATGCCCGATCACCTGCTGAATGCGGTCACGGCGTACCGTAACCGGCTTGTCCGCCATCAATTGGGAACGGGATCGCAACCCGTTGTCAGCATTGGGTTCAATCGTGACCCGGAAATCGGCTACGGCCAGATCGCTGGTGAACTGAACAATGACAACGGATTGATGGGCTGGTGGCAACGCATCGGATTGCAGGATCACCGCCGGGCGGGGTTTGCCGTAATCCCCATTGGTGGCGACAACCACCACATCACCGCGTTGCATCCGTCAGGTCTTCATTATCAAAGTCGCTGACGGACTCGATCCAATCCATGGCGTCGGCCTCAGCAACCGGGTCAAGCTGGGCAACCTGTTCGGCGATACGGGCGCGTAATTGGGGCGAACGGGCATCTGGGATGAACAGGCGAATTTCCCGTAAACCCTGTGCCCGCTTACGCTCCCGGAACGCCTTTACCCGTTCAGCAGCTTGTCCCATCACGCCCTCCTGCGTTACCCGTTATCGTAACGCGTAACGCAGGGGTGGGGCAAGCCGCCGATCACACCCGCATCGGCATCAGCACATAGAGTGCCGAATTATCCGCGGCGTCGCGGACGATGGTGGGAGAGCCGCTGTCAGCCATCTGGAACTTGGCGGTGCCGCTTTCGATCTGCGAGGTGATGTCCAGCAGGTAGCGGCTGTTGAACCCGATCTCCAGCCCGCCCTGCTCGTAAGCGACCTCGATCTCTTCCATGGCCGACCCGGCATCGGGGGAATTGGCCGAGAGGGTCAGCACGCCCTGGGCCAGCGCCAGCTTCACAGCGCGCGACTTCTCCGTGGAGATGGTGGCAACGCGGTCAACGGCGGCGGCGAACAGCTTGGCATCCACTTCCAGCGTCTTGTCATTACCGGCCGGGATCACACGCTCGTAATCCGGGAAGGTACCGTCAATCAGCTTGGAGGTCAGCGTGATGCTGTCAAAGGTGAAGCGGACCTTGGTTTCGGACAGTTGCACTTCGATGCTGTCAGCAGCTTCGTCCAGCAGCTTGCGTACTTCCAGCACAGTCTTGCGCGGGATGATGACGCCGGGCACGGCTTCGGCCCCTTCCGGCAGGGTCACTTCCACGCGCGCCAGACGATGGCCATCGGTGGCCACGGCGCGCAGGGCGGATGTTTCCCCGGCCTTGGGCTTGGTGGCATGGACATAGATGCCGTTCAGGTAATAGCGCGTCTCCTCCGTGGAGATCGCGAATTTGGTCTTGTCGATCAGGCCCTTCAGGGCCGCCGCCGTCAGGCTGAACCGGTGGGGCAGGTCGCCCTGGGTCATCTGCGGGAAATCATCCACCGGCAGGGTGCCCAGCTTGAAATTGGAGCGGCCGGAACGCAGCGTCAGCACATCGCCCGTGGCATCCAGTTCCACCTGACTGCCGTCGGGCAGCTTGCGGGCGATGTCATACAGCGTATGGGCCGGGGCGGTGGCGGAGCCGGGGCGGGCGATGTCCGCCGGCACGCTCTCCACAATCTCCAGGTCCATATCGGTCGCGGTCAGCGACAACTCGCCATTCTCGGCGCGCAGCAGCACATTGGAGAGGACCGGGATGGTGTTGCGCCTCTCGACAACGCTCTGCACATGCCCGAGGGAGCGAAGCAGGGCGGCACGTTCGATGGTGATCTTCATCCTGGGTCCGGTCAGTTTGTCGCCTCCCGCAGCGAGATGGCGCGGGACAGGGGGTTTCACTGGTCCTTGAGGTTCCTGCTGCGCGGACGCATAAGCCCCTCAAGGGGGCCGTAACATAGCATAAGCGATAGCGCTTAACAGGGCTTTCCCGCCCCCTTTTACTATATATCCGCCAACACCACCGGCAACCCGCCGGACAGGCGGCGCAGGCCCTGGCGGATGGCGGGCAATTCCTTCTTATAGACCTTCTCCAGCGGGGTCAGGACCACCTGCCAGCCCGGCCGGGGTGCCGTTTTTCCGGTCTGCATGCCCCCGACACGCCGGTGGCTCCAATGCGCCACCACCCGACCCTGGCGGAGCACGACAGGGCTGATCCAGCCGGCGGTGCGATAAATCGCGGGCCTGTGCCGGTCCTCCACATAGGGGCTGGTATCCTGGTGGGCCAGCAGCCAGGGGTCGAATAAGGGCAATACGCTGATATGGCCCGGCGGTGGCGCGGCAGCGATCAGGGCAGGAACGTCTTCGCCCAGGATGAAGCCGCGCCCGCGTCCCCATTCCACCGGCACCAGTTCCGGCGCCAAGCAGGCGAAGGCGTCGCGGATCGGCTCTGCCTGAAGACCGGTAAATTTGCGGAAATCCGCCGGGCCCGCCGGCCCGAACGCAGCCAGATAGCGGCGCAGCAGGGCCGTCACCGCCGCCGGCCCCGCCATCGGCACCGGGGCGCCGCCGGGCAGCCAGCGATCCAGGCGGACGAAGCGGGCTTCCCGCAATCCGGTTTCCGCATCCCCCGCCGCCATCTCCCCGCCTGAACCGGGGCCGGGACCATGGCACAGATGTCCCAATGCGCAGGCCAGCTTGATCACCCCGCCCCAGCTATGTTCCAGCCAGGGCCGGGCCCATTCCCCCAGGGTGGGAACCAGCCGGCGCGACAGATCCATGCGGCTGTGCGGCCCCAGGGCCAGGGCGTCCACAATCGCCTCTATCAGCCGATCCACCTGATCGGGGGAAAGCCCTTCCTTGGTGTACCAGTTCAGGTAAGCGGCGGTGCGTAGCCGGCGTACGCCCAGCACCATCGGCAGATCGGCTGCCGGCATCAGATGCAGGGTGGAGCGGTGGGCCCACAGCTTCACCAGCGTCCGGTCCCCCATCAAGCTCCGTGTCATGGCGGCATCGTCCGCACCCGTCAGCGACCGGGCGCGGAGTTGCAGGATACCGGCGGAATGGACCTGGGCCTGGGCGCCGATCAGGCTGCCGGCAGCAATCATCGCATCCGTGGCCGGGGCCAGCAGATGCTGTCTTTCCAGGCGGAAAGCCAGCATCTGGGGCAGGGTGATGGTCAGGGCCGGGGGCTGCATCGGGGCTCCGCTCAAGGAAACGGACGCCCAGCATGCCGCAAAGTACTGACCAGAACAATAAGAGAACGAGAGGGCGCGACTCAGCCGCCGCCGGCCCCGCCATGCAGCAGTTTCAGCCCGACAATGCCGGCCACGATCAGTGCGACGCAGGCCAGCCGCAGGGCGCTGGCAGTCTCTCCCAGAAACAGGATGCCGGCAATGACGGTGCCAACCGTGCCGATGCCCGTCCAGATGGCATAGGCAGTGCCCAGCGGTAGGCTTTTCAAAGCCATGCCCAGCAACCCGATACTGCCCAGCATGGCGACCACGGTGATGGCGGTCGGCAGCGGGCGGGTAAAGCCTTCAGTATATTTCAGGCCCAAGGCCCAGACGATTTCCAGCAATCCGGCCAGGAACAGGTAAAGCCACGCCATGGAAAACCCCTTTTAAGCCGGGGTCGTCCCCTGTTGAAGGCACTGCGGCGCATGGGCGGGGTCGTCCCCGTCGGCCTGTTGGTGCGGTGCCAGACAGGGACAAGATATGGGTATTGCTGGCAAGGCTTGTCAAGCCAGCGGAATCTCCCTTGAAAGGTCTTGTTTCATAAAGACTTACCCTTGCGCGCCGCCCCGGCTTCCGGCAATCTGGAAAAAGAAAGCTAAAGGGCCATAGGCCTTGGCCGGCGGCAGGGATGCGGCGGAGAGGCCTGATCAGGCCATGTTCCGTCCAAACCAGGCCGCCACCACCCACGGGGGGATGTCCAGTATGACCAAGTCGGAACTGATCCAGCGGTTGGCGGAGCGTAATCCGCACCTCTACCAGCGGGATGTGGAAAAGATCGTCACCACGATCTTCGATGAGATCACCGAGGCGCTGGCCCGGGGCGACCGGGTGGAGTTGCGCGGTTTCGGCGCTTTCTCCGTCAAGCGGCGTGATGCCCGCACCGGCCGCAATCCCCGCACGGGTGAAAGCGTGGATGTGGATGAAAAGGTCATCCCCTTCTTCAAGACCGGCAAGCAGCTTCGCGAACGGCTGAACACCGACGACTGAACCCCGATAATTGGGTATCGCATCAGCCCGTCCGGGTGGCTTCAGCCGCCCCGGCGGGCCAGTTGCGCCAGTTGGAAAAAGGCGCGGGCGCATATCGTTTCGTCCGGCAGATGGGTGCGCTTGCAATCAGCTTCGGCTTCCATCAGGCGGGTCAGGGCCTGAGCCAGCAGCGGCAGGGTCCAACGGCGGACCTGCGCCGTCATTTCCGCTTCCATCTTGAAAAAGACCGGTGGGCGCAGCGACTTCACCGCCTGTTGCGGCGTCTGACCATGGGCGACATGGGCCACGGCCTGATGCAGCCGCTGAAAATGGCGCTGGGCGGCCCGCAGGATGGCAACGGTGGCGGTCCCGTCGGCGAACAGCCGGCGTAAGGACCGGTCCACTTCCGCCAGATCGCCCCCCGCCGCGGCAAGGGCCGGCTCATCCAGGTCCAGGGCGGCGCTGTCGCCGATCACGGCGCGCACATCCTCCAGCGTCACCCGCTTGGCGCCCAGCATATAGATGGCCAGCTTGTCGATCTCGCCCCGTGCCATGGACCGGTCGCCCACCAGATTGCCGGCCAGCCAGTCGCGCGCGTCCGGGTCGATCTGCATTCCATGCTCCACCATCATCCGGCCGATGGTGGTGGCAAGTTCCTCTTCGCTCTCCACATAGCAGGCGATGGAGGCGGCCTCGTCGCCCGCATCCTCAGCCAGCTTGCGCAGCTTGGACCGGGCGTCCAACTCCCCGGCTTCCAGCACCAGCAGCGTGTCGCCGGGGGGCATGCCCTTCAACAGGCCGGCCAGCACGGGGGCCAGTTTCTCATCCGCGTCGCGGATGCGCACCACGCGCCGGCCACCGGTCAGGGCGATGGCGGCCATCTCGTCCGCCAGCCGGGCGGCATCGCCCGCCACCTGATCGGATTTCAGGTCACTGACACGAAACGGGTCGCCCAGGTCGGGACAGGCCGATTGGGCCGCCACCTTGCCCCGCTCCCGCACCAGCCCGCTATCAGGGCCATAGAACAAAACCACCCGCGTGGCGGCGGGGGGCTTTTTGGCAAAGGCGTCGGCGTTGCGGGGCTGGACCTTCATTGGCCGGATCAGCCTTTTTCCGACTCGCGGGCGAAGTAAAGCCCCAGGCGGGAGCGGATATCCTCCGCCAGTTCGGTCAGGCCGCGATCATAGGCATCCTGCTTGCTGGCCAGCACGGCAAACTGGCTGTCCAGCAGATTGTAGGACACGACAGAGCGTGAACTGGTGCGATAGACGACCTGGCTGTTCGTATTGTCGATCAGTTCGTAATTGGCCTGCAGCCGCAGCCGGGCACGGGTGGCCGTGGCATCCTTCTGGATGCCCAATTCTTCTTCCACCGCGGACAGGGCGATGGACAGGCGGTAACGCGGATCGGACGGCCGGCTATCGGTATAGAATCGGTCGATCAGGTTGTTGCGCAGCACCTGCCCGTTGCGCTCCGGGATTGGGTCGATCTGCACCTGGGCCAGGGACTGGCCGGCGGCAACCCCGCCCGCCCTTGTGCCATAAACCGGCTGGAACCCGCAGCCGGCCAGCGGCAGCAGGGCGATCAGGGCGGCGGCGATCAGGCGTTTGGACATGGGGTAATCGTTCCCTCTGGGGACCCTCAATGGGCGGCGCAGTCTAACGTGGATGGGGGGCGGCGGCCATGGGTGGTTGGGTATGGCCTCTTAGTTTGCTTCACCACATCCTGCCATCTTCATTTCCGTCATCCCGGTGAAGGCCGGGATCCAGGGCCGTTGGCCCGACCTCTCGACAGAATTCAACACAGCTTCAAGGTCTGTGATTATGGCCCCTGGATCCCGGCCTTCGCCGGGATGACGCAGGAAAAGCAATTACATAACAAGGGCCGGTTGCCCGGCCCCTAGCCCCATCACGCCACGATATTGACGATGCGGTTGGGCACCACGATCACCTTGCGCGGTTCCTTGCCTTCCAGGGCGCGCTGGACATTGGCATCGGCCAGGGCTGCGGCCTGGGCCACGTCCTGGGCGCAGTCACGCGGCAGGGTCAGCGTGGCGCGCAGCTTGCCATTCACCTGCACACCGATGGTGACACTGTCATCCACCACCAGCGACGGGTCGGCCACCGGCCAGTTGCGTTCCACCAGCAGGTCGGCATGGCCCAACTCGGCCCACATTTCCTGGGCCAGATGCGGCATCACCGGCTGTACGATCTGCGCCATATATTCCAGCGCTTCGCGCGCGGCCCAGGCTTCGTCAGCGCCGACGGCGCCCTTCTTCGCGGCCAGCTTGGACAAGGCATCGCCCAAAGCATTGGTGAAGGTGCGCAGCTTGGCGACCGCACTGTTGAAGCGATAGCCCTCGATATCTTCCCCCACGCCGGCGGCTGCCTTATGGGCGGCGCGGCGGATGGATGTCGCATCGGCGCTGAAGCTGTTCGGCAGGGCGCTGTTGGCGGCGGGCAGGTCAAAGCCCGGTTCCGTCACCAGACGCCACAGCCGGTTGATATAGCGCCAGGCGCCATCAATGCCAGCCTCGGTCCATTCCAGATCGCGGTCGGGCGGGCTGTCGGACATCATGAACAGGCGGGCGGCATCGGCACCGTAGGAACCGATGATGCCTTCCGGGTCGACGACGTTCTTCTTCGACTTCGACATCTTAATGACGGGGCCGACCGTCACCGGCGACCCGTCAGCAATCTTCTTTGCCGTCGTGCCCTGGATTTCCACGTCGGTCGGGAACATCCATTTGCCGTCACCATCCTGGAACGTCGCGTGCGTCACCATCCCCTGGGTGAACAGGCCGCCAAACGGTTCCGGCAGGTCCAGATAACCGACATGGGACAAGGCCCGCGTCCAGAAGCGGGAATAGAGCAGGTGCAGCACGGCATGTTCGATGCCGCCGATATAATTATCGACCGGCAGCCAGTACTTCACCAGTTCCTTGTCGAAGGCCACCTGCTCGTTGCGCGGGTCAGCGAAACGCAGGAAATACCAGCTCGACTCGATAAACGTGTCGAACGTGTCCGTCTCCCGCTCGGCATCCTTGCCGCAGCTGGGGCACTTCACATGCTTCCAGGTGGCATGGCGGGCCAGCGGGTTGCCCGGCTGGTCGAAGGTCACGTCTGGCGGCAGGGTGACCGGCAACTGGTCTTCCGGCACATGCACCACGCCGCAATCCGGGCAATGGATGATGGGGATCGGGCAGCCCCAGTAACGCTGGCGCGACACGCCCCAGTCCCGCAGGCGGAACATGGTCGTGCCCTGGCCACGGCCCAGGGACTCGATCTTGGCGATGGCGGCCTTCTTGCCGGCTTCCACTTCCATCCCATCCAGGAAGTCGGAATTGCGCAACAGGCCGGGGCCGGCATAGGCCTCGCTCCCCACCTGGAAGCTGGCGGGATCGGCATCGGCCGGCACTACCACCGGCTTCACCGGCAGATCGTACTTGCGGGCGAAATCCAGATCGCGCTGGTCATGCGCCGGGCAGCCGAAAATCGCCCCCGTGCCATATTCCATCAGCACGAAATTGGCGACATAGACCGGCAGGTGCCAGCCCTTGACGAAGGGATGTTCCGCCGTCACCGGGGTGCGCCAGCCCTTCTTTTCCGCCTGTTCCAGCGTGGCTTCGCTGGTGCCCATGCGGTTGCATTCGGCAATGAACTCGGCCAAGCCGGCATCATCTTCTGCCAGTTTGGCCGCCAGCGGATGGTTGGGGCTGATGGCCACAAAGCTGGCACCGAACAGCGTGTCGGGCCGGGTGGTGAACACTTCCAGATCGGCATGGCTGCCCGACAGGTTGAAGAAGAAGCGGCAGCCCTGGGACTTGCCGATCCAGTTCTCCTGCATGATGCGGACCTTCTCCGGCCAGCGGTCCAGCGTGCCGATGGCGGAGAGCAATTCGTCAGCGAAATGGGTGATCTTCAGGAACCACTGGGACAGCTTGCGCTTTTCCACCAGGGCCCCGGTGCGCCAGCCGCGCCCGTCAATCACCTGTTCATTGGCCAGAACGGTGTTATCCACCGGGTCCCAGTTGACCCAGCTTTCCTTGCGATAGGCCAGCCCCGCCTTCAGGAAATCCAGGAACATCTTCTGTTCGAACCGGTAATATTCCGGCTTACAGGTGGCAATTTCCCGCTCCCAGTCGATGGCAAGGCCCATCGTCTTCAACTGGGCGCGCATCGCCTTGATGTTCTCGTACGTCCAGGTGCCCGGATGGGTGTTCCGCTCCAGTGCCGCGTTTTCCGCCGGCAGGCCGAAGGCGTCCCAGCCCATCGGGTGCAGTACGTTGAAACCCTTGGCCCGCTTGTAGCGGGCGATCACGTCGCCGATGGTGTAATTGCGCACATGGCCCATATGGATGCGCCCCGACGGATAGGGGAACATCTCCAGCACATAGGTCTTGGGCTTGGACTTATCGGCGGTGACGGCAAAGCTGCGGCGCTCGTCCCAGACGGACTGCCACTTGGCTTCGGTTTCACGGACGTTATAGCGGGACATCGGGGGCAGCCTTGGAAGGGGTAACGGGTGTCGCTTCGCCGGCGTCACCCGTTACAGGGGCTGCCGCCCGGCGTTTCTACTCTATCAGCCGGCGGGCGAAGCCACCGAGGCCTGCCGTAGCTGGCGGGCGCGGGTCAGCACGCTTTCTTCAAGCTGCGTGTTGGTCTCCGCCGTGACCGGGGCGTCAGCCCAGATCCCGTTGCGCAGTTCCTGGCGGAACACGGTGGCGCGCACGCCATCGGCGCGCAGGGCGGCGTCCAGGATATAGAGATTGATCTTGAACCGCTCCGACGGGGTGGCCGGCGGGCTGTACCAGTCGGTCAGGATCACGCCGCCGAAGGGATCGGCCTGGGTGATGGGCATGAAATCCACCGTATCCAGGGCGGCGCGCCACAGATAGGCATTCACGGCGACCGTGCCGGCGGGGCGGGCGGCGGCATTCATGCCGGCCACGCCTTCGCTGTTCTGGCGCAGGATCTGGTTGGGGGCGGGTGCTTCGGGTTCCGATGAGCCCAGGCCGATGCTGTTCATCAGGCTGCACGCGGACAAACCCAGCGCCAGGGTGCCCAACAGGGCGGAACGACCGATCAAGGACAGAGGACGCAAGGACATGGGGCTAGCCACCTGGCAACAACAAGCGGGAAATGAGCCACCCTTAGAGCAAAAAAGCCGGCGCTAGGCAAGGCCGGGTGCTTGTCTTGGGCGACGGTGCAAGCAGTTACACGCAAATCGCGGCAGGAATCTGGCGCGGTCGGCTGAAAATTGCATCTCGGGACGTGAATGTCAGCCCCGATATCGTGAAAATCAGAAGCCCGGATCGGGGCTCAGGTGGGTGACGGCGAAAGGCCGGCTGCCTGCCATCCGGTTCGCCACCTCCAGCCGGTGGCAGGTGCGGTGGTCGGCTTCAAAGCAAAGCAGGCAAGACGGGGTGGATGCTGCCAACTCCCCCGCCAGCGCCAGTTCATATTCTGCTTCCGGTCGGGCCAGGCCTTCATCAACGATGCGCCAGAATTCCTCCATCCGCCCGGCGCGGTTGGCGATCCGCCCTTCCTTGGGCGTGCCCAGCTTCTTCAGATGCAGATACGCGATCCCTTCCGCTTCCAGGCTGGCGCGCAGGGGCGATTTGGAAAAGCCGGCGCGGCGGGAGGAGGGCAGCTCCCGCACATCAATCAGCCGCTTTACCCCGGCTGCCTTCAGGGCCGCGATCACCGCGGCCTGGGAAGCGCCTTCATATCCGATTGTGAACAGCTCCATATCCCGGGCCTTTCCCATATCGATGGCCTTTCATTGAATCCGGGCCGCCATGCCGGCGGCGCGCGGCTTAATCCTTGTCAACATACCGCCCCTCCTCTATACACACCCGCTCTATCGGACGGCGCGGCCGGGCGCGATGCCCGGGGCATGCCCACCGTCCATATAGATTGAGAAGGACCGAAAATGCCCAAGTTGAAGAACCATTCGGGCGCCAAGAAGCGGTTTAAGTTCACCGCTTCCGGCAAGGTGAAGGCCCAGGCCGCTGGCAAGCGCCACGGTATGAGCAAGCGCCCCCTGAAGATGAAGCGTAACGCACGTGGCACGTTCGTTATGTTCAAGGCCGACGGCGAGAAGATCGCCGAGAATTTCCTGCGGGTTAAGTGAGGAGGCTGACCTATGGCACGCGTTAAGCGGGGCGTCACCACCCACGCCCGTCACAAGAAGATCCTGAAGCTCGCCAAGGGCTACCGGGGTCGCGGTTCCAAGTGCTATCGCGTTGCGATTGAAAAGGTCGAAAAGGCGCTTCGTTACGCCTATCGCGACCGTCGCAACAAGAAGCGCGATTTCCGCCGTCTGTGGATTCAGCGTATCAACGCCGGTGCGCGTCTGCACGGCCTGAAGTACTCCACGCTGGTTCATGGCCTGAAGCGCGCTGGCATCGAACTGGACCGCAAGGTCCTGTCCGACATCGCCGCCCGCGAGCCGGATACCTTCAAGGATCTGTGCGGCAAGGCCCAGGCCGCGCTGCAGCAGGCCGCCTGATACCCGCCAAGGGAATCAGGAAGGTTTGAGAAAAGGGGAGACGGCCGCAAGGTCGGCTCCCCTTTTTTCTTGAGGTCTTCGATGGCGCTGCCGATTCGTGCTAGATTTCAGCAGAACGGCCATCAGCCTTGAGGGACATGTGATGGGATCGCTGACTATCCCGAACCTGGATGATAGCCTGATCAAGGGCCTGGAGGATCGGGCCAGCCGGTCGGGCCGTACTGTTGATCAGGAAGTGGCATTCATCCTGTCGCAGACGCTGGCCCAGGGGCAGCGCCCTGACATGATTGCCCGCTTAACCGCCCTGCGGCGGGCCACAGCAGGCATGAGCCGGACACCATCGGAAATTCTGCTGCAAGAAGATCGCGATGGTGACGACCGGTGAGGGGCGTCCCAGATGCCAGTGTCCTGGTCAAACTCGCCACGGCAGAGGCCGATTCCCCCTTGGCAGAGCCGTTGCTTCATATCGGCCGGACCGCGCCGGATCTGCTCTTCGCGGATATGGCCAATATCCTGTGGAAGAAGCAGGTGCGGGGTGAGTTGACGGCGGTGCTTGGCCAGGAGGCTTTGTCGGTCCTGGCTGAGCTTGATCTGAATGTTGTGCCTTCGCGGACCTTGATGGCGGATGATGATGATCGGGCATCCCGCATACGACATGTTCTATGTCGCCTTAGCGATCCAGCGGGAGATACCGTTCATCACCGCTGACACAAGGCTGGTCGCGAAGATACGGGCCTTGTCACCTTCCCCCTCATGGGCGTACCTCATCACGCCGCTGATTGAATTCCAACCGGGCTGACGCCCGTCTCATTGTCTTATCGGAACCATCATGGACACGCTCGACACGCTCCAGGCCGACCTGTTGGCCACCATCGCCGCAGCATCCGACAGCGCCGCCCTGGAAGAGGTGCGCGTCTCCGCCATGGGGAAGAAGGGCCGTATCACGGCGCTGATGGGCGATATGCGCAACCTGTCGCCGGAGGAGCGCAAGGCCCGCGGTGCGGCGCTGAACGCGGTGAAGACGGCTGTGGAAAGCGCCATCGAGGCGCGGCGCGCGGAACTGAAGACCGCTGAACTGGCTGCCAAGCTGGAAGCCGAGCGGATCGACGTGACCCTGCCGGCCCGACCGGAGAGCCTGGGCCGCATCCACCCGATCACCCAGACGATTGACGAGATCGTGGCGATTTTCGCCGATATGGGCTTCACCGTGGCGGAAGGGCCGGATATCGAAACCGACTTCCATAATTTCACGGCGCTGAACATCCCGCCCGAGCATCCGGCCCGCCAGATGCACGACACGTTCTATCTGCCGCCGGATGCCGATGGCGGGGCCCGTGTGCTGCGCACCCATACCAGCCCGGTGCAGATCCGCACCATGCTGAAGGAAAAGCCGCCGATCCGCATCATCGCGCCTGGCCGCACCTATCGCTCCGACTATGACCAGACGCACACGCCGATGTTCCATCAGGTGGAAGCGCTGGTGATCGGCGAAGATATCCATATGGGCCATCTGAAGGGCACGCTGCTGGAATTCTGCCGCGCCTTCTTCCAGATCGACGATCTGCCCATCCGTTTCCGCCCCAGCTTCTTCCCCTTCACCGAACCGTCGGCGGAGATCGATATCGGCTGTGCCCGCAAGGGCGGTGAGATGAAGCTGGGCAATTTCGGCGACTGGCTGGAAATTGGCGGCAGCGGGATGGTGCACCCCAAGGTGCTGGAAAATTGCGGCATCGACAGCACCAAGTACCAGGGCTTCGCCTTCGGCATGGGGATCGAGCGTATGGCGATGCTGAAATACGGCATCCCCGACCTGCGCACCTTCTTCGAGGCGGATCTGCGCTGGCTGAAGCATTACGGCTTCGTGCCGCTGGACCAGCCCAACCTGGCCCAGGGACTGACCCGCTGACGGGCGGTATCACGCAGACATGAAAAAGGCCGCCGGCATCAAACCGGCGGCCTTTTTCATGGGATGCTGGGGGTCACAGCGCCAGATCGACCAGTACCGGCACATGGTCGCTGGGCTTAGGCTCCCAGCCGCGCGCATCGCGCAGGATCTGCTGGCCCTTCAAGGCCCCCGCCAGCGGCGGCGTCACCCAGATATGGTCCAGGCGGCGGCCCTTGTTGGAGGCGTTCCAGTCGGCGGCGCGATAGGACCACCAGCTATAAAGCTTCTGGTCCGCCGGCACGAAATGGCGCACCGCATCCACCCAGTTCAGGCTGTTTTGCAGGGCGGTCAGCTTCTCCACCTCGATCGGGGTATGGGACACCACATCCAGCAACTGCTTGTGCGACCAGACATCATGTTCCAGCGGCGCGATGTTCAGGTCGCCGACCAGGATCATCGGCTGATCCGGGCGGCGGTTGGCCAGGAACCATTCCTGCATTTCCGCCAGGAACTGGAGCTTGTGGGCAAACTTGTCATTCACCGCCGGGTCGGGAATGTCACCGCCGGCGGGGATGTAGAGATTATGGATCTCCACCCCGTTTTCCAGCGTCGCCAGCACGTGGCGGCAATCCTCCTTGCCGCAGGAATGGCGGATATCATGGGAGGAAAAGGGCAGGCGCGACAGGATGGCGACGCCGTTATAGCTTTTCATGCCATGGATATGGATATGCTCGTACCCGCGCTCCTTGAAGGCGTTGCGGGGGAAGGCGTCGTCCACCACCTTGGTTTCCTGTAAACACAGAACGTCGGGCGCGTGTTCGTCCAGCAGCTTCATCACCAGATCGATGCGCAGGCGGACGGAATTAATGTTCCAGGTGGCGATACGCACGGGATGGCCTCGGGTTTCGTTCGGGAAAAGTTCTAATCGCTTTACCAAGCCGACGGCCCTGCGTCCACCGGCTTGCCGTCCTTGGCTGGGGCATGATACGGCTTTGCCGTTCGGTGCCGCGACGGGACCGGTATCATGCCCCGGCTACCCATGGCCGGCCGCAGCCCTGGCGAAAAGATGACCCGCCCCAGCCCGCCCTTGTCCAAGGCCCTGATTGCGATGGCGTTCATCGCCTTCATCAGCCTGGGCCTGCCAGACGGGCTGCCGGGGGTGACCTGGCCTTTCATCCGGGAAACGTTTGATCGGCCACTCAGCAATCTGGGCATTCTGCTGGCCTGTTCCACCGGTGGGTATCTGTTCAGCGGGCTGGCCGGCGGCACGCTGGTACGGCGGACCAGCCTGGGCATGGTGCTGACCGTCAGCAGTGGGGCCATGGTGGTGACATTGCTGACCTATGCCGTCACGCCGTCCTTCTATCTGCTGATCCCGGCGGCCATCCTGGGGGGGCTGGCCAGCGGCGGGATCGATACCGGCATCAATCTTTATGGCGCACGGCGTTTTTCCCCCCGCGTCATGAACTGGCTGCACGCATCCTGGGGGCTGGGGGCAACGGCTGGCCCCTTGATGATGACGGTCTGCATCACGCTGGGGGCCGGGTGGCGGATGGGGTATCTGCTGCTGGCCGTGGTCCTGGCGGCCATGACCTTGATGTTCCTGCTGACCCGCCGCCGATGGGAAGAGGGCAGGGTGCCGGCGCCCGGTGCCAGTGCCGCGCCCCCCTTGCCGGCCGTTGCCCCCTTTGCCCAGGCCCTGCGCCATCCGGTGATCTGGCTGAATGTCGGCCTGTTCATGATCTATTGCGGGGTGGAAATGGCCGCCGGGCAATGGCTGTTCACCCTGTTGACCCGCCTGCACGGCATTGATGTCGGCACCGCCGGGACCATTGCCGGGCTTTATTGGGGGGCCTTGACGGCGGGGCGGCTGATTTTCGGTCAGATCACGGCGCGTGTGCATCCGTTGAAGACGCTGCGGGTGGGGCTGGTCATCGCGTTTGCTTCCGCCCTGATCTTCATCTGGTTCCCCACGCCGTCGCTGGGCATGGCGGCGGCTTTGGGGCTGGGCTTCGGCCTGGCCCCCACATTCCCCACCTTGGTTTCGCTGACGCCTGGCCGGGTGGGCGATGCCATCGCCCCCCATGCCGTGGGGTTTCAGATGATGGCGGCGGGTTTGGGCTCTACCCTGATCCCCGGTGCCCTGGGCTGGCTGGCCCAGCATTGGGGGCTGGGGGTGCTGCCGCTATGGCTGGTGCTGGGCATGGTCATGCTGATCGGCCTGCATGAAGTGACGGTCGCCCTGGCCCGCCGACGGGCGATGGCGGGCATCGCTTGACCGGCTGATGATTACCGTCATACACGGGTTGCAGGAATGTTGGATGCGGCCCCTCCCGCCCATGCATATGTTTATATCCAACAATCCAACACTTTTGAAATCTTGTTGCCCAGAGGATAGCCCCCGTGCCTCAGCTCCGCTCCCGCAAAAGCACCCATGGCCGCAACATGGCCGGCGCCCGTGGCCTGTGGCGCGCCACCGGCGTGAAGGATGAGGATTTCGGCAAGCCGATCATCGCCATTGCCAATTCCTTCACCCAGTTCGTGCCGGGCCATGTGCATCTGAAGGATCTGGGCCAGCTTGTGGCGGGAGAGATCGAGGCCGCGGGCGGCATTGCCAAGGAATTCAATACCATCGCCGTGGATGATGGCATCGCCATGGGCCATGACGGGATGCTCTATTCCCTGCCGTCGCGCGAGGTGATCGCCGATGCGGTGGAATATATGGTGAATGCCCATTGCGCCGACGCGCTGGTGTGCATTTCCAACTGCGACAAGATCACGCCCGGCATGTTGATGGCGGCCCTGCGCCTGAACATCCCCACCATCTTTGTGTCCGGCGGCCCGATGGAGGCCGGCAAGGCGACGGTGAAGGGCAAGGAAATCGCCATCGACCTGATCGACGCCATGGTGGCGGCGGCCGATGACAAGTACAGCGACGAGGATGTGAAGGTGATCGAACGGTCGGCCTGCCCGACCTGCGGTTCCTGCTCCGGCATGTTCACCGCCAATTCGATGAACTGCCTGACCGAGGCGCTGGGGCTGGCCCTGCCCGGCAATGGCACCGTGCTGGCCACCCATGCCGACCGCAAGGGCCTGTTCGTGCAGGCTGGTCACACCATCGTCGATCTGGCCCGCCGCTATTATTTCCAGGATGACGCGGGCGTGCTGCCGCGCAACATCGCCACGTTTGAAGCGTTTGAAAACGCTATTGCCCTCGATATCGCCATGGGCGGCTCCACCAATACCGTGCTGCACCTGCTGGCTGCCGCCCATGAGGGCGAGGTGAATTTCACCATGGCCGACATTGACCGCATGTCGCGCCGCGTGCCCAATATCTGCAAGGTCGCCCCCGCCGTGGCCGATGTGCATATGGAAGATGTGCACCGCGCCGGCGGCATCATGTCCATCCTGGGCGAGCTGGCCCGCGCCGGCCTGCTGCATACCGATGCCAAGCGCGTGGATGCGCCGACCCTGGCCGATGCGCTGGCCCGCTGGGACATTGCCGTCAGCAACGACCCGGATGTGCAGACGCTGTTCAAGGCTGCCCCCGGCGGCGTGCGCACCACCGTCGCCTTCTCCCAGGCCAGCCGGTATCAGGAACTGGACACCGACCGGGCCAAGGGTGTGATCCGTTCGGTTGAACACGCTTTCTCCAAGGATGGCGGTCTGGCCGTGCTGTTCGGCAATCTGGCCGAAGAAGGCTGCATCGTGAAGACGGCCGGCGTGGATGCCTCGGCGCTGACCTTCAGTGGACCTGCCCGCGTGTTTGAAAGCCAGGATGCGGCTGTTTCCGCTATCCTGGGCAACCGCATCCAGGCCGGCGATGTGGTGCTGATCCGCTATGAAGGGCCGAAGGGCGGGCCGGGGATGCAGGAAATGCTGTACCCGACCAGCTATCTGAAGTCCAAGGGGCTGGGCAAGGTCTGCGCGCTGATCACCGATGGCCGCTTCTCCGGCGGCACGTCGGGCCTGTCCATCGGCCATGCCAGCCCGGAAGCCGCCGAGGGCGGCACCATCGGTCTGGTGGAGGAAGGCGATCTGATCCTGATCGACATCCCCAACCGCCGCATCCACCTGGATGTGACCGATGCCGAACTGGACCGCCGCCGCGCCGCCATGGATGCCAAGGGCCTGGACGGCTGGAAGCCCACCGCTCCCCGCGAACGCTATGTCTCCCAGGCGTTGCAGGCCTATGCCGCCCTGACCACGTCAGCCGCCAAGGGTGCCGTGCGCGATGTGAGCCAGCTCTATCGGCGGAAGTAAAAGCGCCGCAGAGACGTGACCCGTGGGCGCGGAAGCGCCCGCGCCCACGGGTTCATGGTTTGCGTGACAGTCTCAGGCCGCCTTCAATGTTTCGATCTCGGCCAGGGCGGTGGCTTCGGCCTGTGCGCGGGCTTCCGGCCCCATGGCGATACCGCCCGCGCGGATGAACGTGATGTCGCGGATACCGATAAAGCCCAGGATGGTACGCAGAAAGGGCTCATTCTGGTCGAAGGCAGCCATTGCTGTTGCCGGGGCATAGACCCCACCGGAACTGATGGCAACAATCACCTTTTTCCCGGCAGCCAGCCCCTCCACCCCCTTTTCCCCATAGGCGAAGGTGCGACCGGCAACGATAATCCGGTCAATCCAGGCGCGTAACTGTGCCGGGATGGAGAAATTATACATCGGGGCGCCGATGATGATGGTGTCCGCGGCAAGGAATTCCGCCAGCACCTCCTCCCCCAGCGCCCGATCAGCGACTTCGGCTGGTTCCGCCCCTTGTGCCGCCGGCATGCTGAGCATCGCCGGCAGGGTCAGTGCGGGCACGGGGTTGGCCACGACATCGCGATAAATCACAGTCGCGTCCGGTTGCTGCCGCCGCAGGCTGGCAACTGCTGCTGCTGTCAATTTCCGGCTGACTGACTGCTCACCCTGGATGCTGCTGTCTATGTGAAGGATCATCATGGAAACACCTTAATCCTGGTATGGTTTTGTAACCAGGGCTAGGATGGTGCCCACCTTAAACCCCCGCAAGGAGGCACATTTTTGAAACCCAGGCACAAAAATGTGCCCGAGCAGGCGCTGCTGGCGGCGGTTGCGGCCGGGCATGACCCCAATAATTGCACGGTCGTATCCGATGTGCTGGCCAGGATCGGGGATAAATGGACCGTTCTGGTTGTCATGCTGCTTCAAAACGGGCCCCGGCGTTTCAATGAACTGAAACGGATGATCGGGGGTATCTCCCAGCGGATGCTCACGCTGACATTACGGGGATTGGAACGCGACGGGCTGGTGACACGGACGGTCTATCCCACCGTACCGCCCCGGGTGGATTACGCCTTGACGGACCTTGGCCGGTCACTGGGGGAGCCGGTGCGCCATCTTGGTGCTTGGGCCAATGCCAATGCGGCAACCATCATGGAAGCACGCCGGATATTTGATACGGATATTCAACATCTGGATGGATGACTTTACGGGTGCCCTTCATGTCCTTTCCATTTCGGGCGGAGGGGGGATTTGCATAACAGCCTGAAATTGAACGCTGATGGTGGTGCTGGGCGAGAAGCTTTCTCGTTATTGCCCTCGATTTCTCGTCTTCTAATCAAGCTCATGTCGCCCAAAAGGCGATATGAGCGAAGGGGTATGTGACCAAATGGCACTTTGGTGGTTTGCGGATTTGTCGCTAAAAAAGCCATGATTCAGTTGCCTTTTGGGCATCAGACAGACTGTCTTCAGCCTTCTGCATTGCCGCGTTGCTCCAACTGAAGCCCTTATCATCCCGAAGAATAGGGTTAATAGCTTGACGGCATGCAAACGTATGTCGCAGGATTGGCTCAGTTCCAACCCGGAGGTTGTTCAAATGCAAACCGCAACCCGTGGCCGTCGTGGTGGCGGTCGTCCCAAGCTCGGTAAGCCGAATCCGATTGATGTCCATGTCGGTTCGCGTGTCCGTCTGCGCCGTACCCTGTTGGGGATGAGCCAGGAAAAGCTGGGTGAGGCCATCGGCCTGACATTCCAGCAGGTGCAGAAATATGAACGTGGGGCCAACCGTATTGGCGCTTCCCGCCTGTTCGACCTGTCCCGCGTGCTGGACGTACCGGTTTCTTTCTTCTTCGACGATATGCAGAGCCAGGACGGACAAGCGGCCGATCCGGCGCCCACCCCGATGCCGGAAGCCGGTGAGCCGGACCCGATGGCCAAGCGCGAAACGTTGGAATTGGTGCGCGCCTATTACCGCATCACTGACCCGTCCGTGCGCAAGCGCATTTTTGAACTGACCAAGGCGGTTGCCAACGCTTCCGAGACAGTCTGATCCGCCATGCGGGTCAGGCGGGCCGGCTTGACGGATATACAAAAGATTGCGACAAACACACTGCTCTGAGGTTTTCGGGGCAGTGTGTTTTGCATTCGTGCCAACCCCTTCCAACCGAGGCGTCGCAAGTGGCCAAATCGAATTACGTTTTTACCAGCGAATCCGTGTCCGAAGGCCATCCTGACAAGGTCTGCGACCGGATCTCCGATGCGGTGGTCGATCTCTATCTGAGCCATGACCCCTATGCACGCGTTGCGTGCGAGACACTGGCGACGACCAATCGGATCGTTATCGCAGGTGAAGTGCGTGGCCCCGGGGAACTGCTGAAGCAGGTCGAAGATGTGGCCCGCGCCGCTGTGCGCGACATTGGTTACGAGCAGCATGGTTTCCACTGGGGTACCGCTGAGGTTTCGGTTCACCTGCATGCGCAGTCCGCCGACATTGCCGTTGGCGTCGATGCGGCTGGTGCCAAGGACGAAGGTGCCGGCGACCAGGGCATCATGTTCGGCTATGCCTGCACCGAAACCCCGGCCCTGATGCCGGCGCCGATCTATTACAGCCACAAGCTGCTGAAAGGTCTGGCGGAGGCACGCCATTCCGGTGCAACCCCGTGGCTTGGCCCCGATGCCAAGAGCCAGTTCTCCCTGCAGTACCGTGATGGCAAGCCGGTGGGCGCCACCTCCGTTGTGCTGTCCACCCAGCACAGCGAAAGCGTCAGCCAGGAAGAAATTCGCGAGACGGTACGCCGTCATGTGCAGGGCGTGCTGCCGGAAGGCTGGATGTGCCCGGAGGACGCCTTCTACGTCAACCCGACGGGTCGTTTCGTCATTGGCGGTCCCGATGGTGATGCCGGCCTGACCGGCCGCAAGATCATTGTGGACACTTATGGTGGTGCGGCCCCGCATGGCGGTGGCGCCTTCTCGGGCAAGGATCCGACCAAGGTTGACCGTTCTGCCGCTTATGCCGCGCGCTATCTGGCCAAGAATGTCGTTGCCGCCGGTCTGGCCGACAAGTGCACCATCCAGCTCAGCTACGCCATTGGCGTGTCCCATCCGCTGTCGGTCTATATCGACACCGCCGGCACTGGTCGCGTGGATGAGGACAAACTGTCCGACGTGCTTCGTGAACTGATGAACCTCAGCCCGCGCGGTATTCGCGAGCATCTGAAGCTGAACCGGCCGATCTATGCCCGGACCGCGGCTTACGGCCATTTCGGCCGCGAGCCGGACCATGATGGTGGTTTCAGCTGGGAAAAGACCGATCTGGTTGCCGATCTGAAGTCCGCCTTCGGCGCCTGATCGCACGGTCTGCGGTAACGCACAGCGGCCCGCCCTTTTGGGCGGGCCGTTTGCCATTTATCGATCCTTTTCTTTGAGTTTATAGAGCCATGTCCGACAGCGCCGACAGCAACGACATCCCGCACCGTAAGGTCCTGTATGGCCGCCGCCTGGGGCGACCGCTGCGTAAGGGCCGGCTTGAATTGCTGGAGACGCTGCTGCCCGGCCTGAAGGTGGAGGCCCCCAAGGATGGCAGCCGTCTGGATCCTGCCAGCCTGTTCGACCAGCCGGTCCGCGACCTGTGGTTCGAAGTGGGTTTTGGCGGTGGTGAGCACTTGGCGTGGCAGGCCGAACGCAATCCGGATATCGGTTTTATCGGGTGTGAACCCTTCATCAATGGCGTCTCTTCCCTGCTGAAACATATCGAGCAGGGGGGGCAGCGGAATATCCGTGTGGTCCCGGACGATGCGCGCCCCATTCTGGATGCCCTGCCCGATGCGTCGGTTGGCCGGGCCTTTGTGCTGTTCCCCGATCCCTGGCCCAAGGCCCGTCATGCCTTCCGCCGTTTTATTGGTCCGGATAATCTGCCCCGATTGTCGCGCGTGCTGAAAGACGGTGCTGAGTTGCGCCTGGCATCGGATGATATGCAACTCGCCCGCTGGATGCTGGAACATACCTGGCGCCATCCGGATTTCGAGTGGATGGCCCAAGGGCCGTCCGACTGGCGGACCCGGCCGGATGACTGGCCCGCAACCCGGTATGAGCAGAAAATGCTGACGGGGTGTCGTCCTGTTTTCCTGCGGTTCCGTCGTCGTCCACGTTGAAGAGCGTGATGGAAACGGGGCTTATTTCCCCTATGGCTGGACCTGTCCGGTCATAGGGGAACGTCTCGGCGATAATCTGGGCTGTTTTTGTGGGTAGTAAAAATAATTCTCAAACACAATCATTAAATATTATCTATTTGATTTCGAAGAGCGAGCCGCTCTTTCCGACATAACCCTCTGCATATCTGGTTAAAATCCTCTCCTGTGGCATTGTGGGTGGAGTGAAATCTGCCTGTTCGCTTGTCGCAACGGCCAGTATTGGGGATGTCAGGAGGGTATGATGTTGAATTTCCGGGACATGAAAATTACCATCAAGGTCAATCTGGCTGTCGCTTTCCTGACGCTTGTTGCTGTCGTTATGGTGGTTCTCGGCGTTCAGTCGCTGACTATTTATCAGCGCGAAGTGGAAAAGATGGGTGCCGCCAGTCAACGCGCGGTCCTGTCCGAGCAGATCAACGGCCTGATCAACGCCGTCGTGATGGATAGCCGGGGCATTTACATGGCCCGCGACGCGGCGGAATTGGAAAAATTCGCCAAGACCATGACGGCCAGCCTGGCAACGCTGGATAAGCGTCTGGCTGCTTACGAGGCGGTGATCGACCCAGCGGTGGAAACCGACATGCGCGATGCCATTGCCCGTGGCCGCGAATTTATCCGCTTCCGTACCGACATGATGGAGGCCGGCCGTCAGGGCGGTGCCGATGCCGCCCGCGTGATCGGCGACAATGATGCAAACCGCGCCAACCGCAAGGCCTTCAACGATGTGATGATCAAGCTGTCGCAGCAGCAGGTCGCCTATGTCGATAGCACAATCACCGAACTGGATGCCTTCGCCAACACCGAGCGCAACTTGATGCTGATCATCGCGGGTATCGGCATTTTTACGTCGGTCAGCTTCGCTTCCTGGATGGTGTCGCGCCAGGTGACTCGCCCGCTGACCCGTGTCACCAACACGGTGCAGACCCTGGCCGGTGGCGATTATGATGCCATTGTTCCGGAAACGGGCCGGGGCGACGAGATCGGCCACATCGCCAATGCGCTGGATGTCTTCAAGGCTCGCCTGCAGGATGGCCGCCGCATGGCTGCCGAACAGCAGGCCGAGCAGGTGGCCAAGGAACAGCGCCGCCAGCAACTGGAACGCATGACCACTGCCTTTGCCACCAAGCTGGGCGAAGTGTCCGCCGCCCTGGCCACCTCGGCCCAGGATATGCGTACCAGTGCTGAAGGCTTGACTGCCGCGGCCCAGTCTGCCGCCGGGCAGGCTTCCGAAGTGGCCCAGGCCTCCAATGAATCCGCCGGAAGTGTTCAGAGCGTGGCCGCCGCGACCGAAGAGATCAATGCTTCCATCGCGGAGATCGCCCGGCAGGTGGTGGAGGTCAACAATGTCACCCGGAATGCGGTGGAAGATGCGACCGAAACCACCCGCACCATGGATGGTTTGCAGGGCGCCGCGACCCGGATTGAGGAGGTTGTTACCCTGATCCAGGGTATCGCCGCCCAGACCAACCTGTTGGCGCTGAATGCGACGATCGAGGCGGCCCGCGCCGGGGAGGCTGGCAAAGGCTTCGCGGTGGTGGCCAGCGAGGTCAAGACCCTGGCGACCCAGACCGGCAGGGCGACGGAGGATATCGCCGCCCAGGTGGCCAGCATCCAGCGCGAAACCGGGGCTGCCGTCAGCGCTATCAACCGCATCGCCTATACGATCGACAAGATCGGGGAGATCACGACGGCGCTGGCCGCCGCCATCGAGGAACAGCAGGCCAGCACGAACGAAATCGCCCGCCGGGTGCAGGATGTGGCCAATGGTACCCAGGCCGTCTGCAACGCGGTGCAGGGGGTCAGCGAATCCGCTGCCAACACCGGCGGGGCCGCCACCATGGTGCATGACACGGCATCCGACGTGACCCGTCAGTCGCAGGTGCTGAATGTGGAAGTGGACAAGTTCGTCAAGACGCTGATCGCCGCCTGATCACGCTGTTCCGGACTGTTTTATCCAGCCCCGCCGGTTGATCCGGCGGGGCTTTTTGATGTGGATTTCCCCTCCCCGCATGGGTGCTGCGGCACCCGGCCCCCTTGCTTTCACCGTGTGACAGGCCCATGACTCTGGGCATCGTTAACTGGGGTGCCGTGGACGGCAACGGATGCTGGCACGGCTGAGATCATACCCATCGAACCTGATCCGGGTCATGCCGGCGAAGGGAGGATTGCATCCATGTCCACTGATTTAAATTCCCCCCGGTCCCGTATTGCCATCATTGGCGGCGGTATCATCGGGTTGTCCATCGGTTGGCGTCTGGCCCAGGCCGGCCTGTCGGTCGATCTGTTTGAGCGGGATCAGGTGGGCCAGTCGGCCAGCCGTGCTGCCGCCGGCATGCTGGCCGCCGCCGTGGAAGCCGAGCCAGGGGAACAGACCCTGGTGCCGCTCTGCGTTGCCAGCCGGGAAATGTGGCCCGCCTTTGCCCAGGAACTGGAAGCTGCCAGCGGCCTGCCGGTGGGGTTGCGCCAGGAAGGCACCATGGTCGTGGCCCTGACCCGCGACGATGTGGAGACGCTGCGCAGCAATTACGATTATCAGCGCAGCCTGGGGCTGGAGATGGAATGGCTGACCGGTGCCGCCGCCAAGGAGCGCGAACCGTTCCTGAACCCGCGCACCGCTGCCGCTGTCTATAGCCCGCGGGACGGGCAGGTGGATAACCGTCTGGCCAGTGCCGCCTTGCGCGTGGCGCTGGAAAAGGCCGGCGGGCGCATCCATGAAGGGGTGACCGTCACGGGCCTGGAAATGGCTGGCAGCCGGGTGACGGGCGTGCGGCTGGGGGACCATGTTCATGCTGCCGATCAGGTGGTGCTGGCGGCGGGTGCCTGGTCGCGGCTGCTGCCGGGCCTGCCTGTGCCGCCGCCGGTGCGCCCGGTGAAGGGGCAGATGCTGTCCTTGCAGATGGACCCGGCAGCGCCGCTGTTGCGCCATGTCGTCTGGGGGCCGAAATGCTATCTGGTGCCGCGCGCCGATGGCACGCTGATCGTCGGCGCCACGACGGAGGAAAAGGGCTTTGACAACCAGATGACAGCCGGTGGCGTGCTGGCCTTGCTGGAAGCGACATGGCGCACCCTGCCGGGGGTGGAGGAACTGCCCATCAAGGAGATGTGGCACGGCTTCCGCCCCGGCTGCCGCGATGATGCCCCCATCCTGGGCTGGGCGCTGGGGGTGGAAGGGCTGATGCTGGCCACCGGCCATCACCGTAACGGCATCCTGTTGACACCGATCACGGCGGATGCCGTGGCCGCCATGATGCTGACCGGCCATGTGGACGAGCGTATCCGCGCTTTCGGTCCCGGCCGTTTCGCCCCGGCCCGCGCGGCCTGAGAGGTTGTGAAAGAACGCCTGCGCATGTTGTTTGCCACGGAGGCGAAACAATCCCGAAGGGCGTTCTTTCGCAAGCTCGATTGACTGGAAAAGCTTGCCCCGATTTCCGAGGAAGAATCATGATCACCATCAATGGCAAGGATCTGCTGCCCGATGATCATGCCCTGACTGCCATCATGGCGGACCAGGGCATCGACCCGGCGGCGCGCGGCATCGCCGTGGCGCTGAACGGGGAAGTGCTGCCCCGGGCGCGCTGGGCCGATACGGTGCTGGTGCCGGGGGACAAGATCGAAATCGTCAAGGTTCTGCAGGGCGGCTGAGAAATGACCCATCAAGACCCGTTGAAAATCGCCGGGAAAAGTTTCGGCTCCCGCCTGTTCCTGGGCAGCGCCGGCTATCCCAACCAGCAGGTATTCCTGGACAGTCTGGCCGCTTCCGGTGCGGAAATTCTGACCGTCTCCGTCCGCCGGGCCGATTTGTCCGGCTATGGCGAGGGGCTGCTGGATCTGGTGGCCGGCAAGGTCTGGCTGCTGCCCAATACTGCCGGCTGCGCCACGGTGAAGGATGCCGTGCTGACGGCCCAGCTTGCCCGCGAGGCGATGGACACCAACTGGATCAAGCTGGAACTGATTGGCGACCGGGAGACGCTTTACCCGGATGTGGAACAGTTGCTGCGTGCGGCGGATGAGTTGGTGCGCGACGGTTTCACCGTGCTGCCCTATTGCACCGATGATCCCATCGTCTGCCGCCGGCTGGCCGATGTCGGCTGTGCCGCCGTCATGCCGCTGGGCGCCCCCATCGGCACCGGGCTGGGGATTTTGAACCCCTATAATATCGAGCATATCTGCCGCACCAGCACGGTGCCGGTGGTGCTGGATGCCGGCATCGGCACGGCATCGGATGCGGCGCTGGCCATGGAACTGGGCTGCGATGCCGTGCTGCTGAACACTGCCGTGTCGAAAAGCACGGATCCGGTGCGTATGGCGGCGGCCATGCGGGCCGGCGTGGAAGGCGGGCGCATGGCCCGGCTGGCCGGGCGTATCCCCAAGCGCCTGCGGGCGGAAGCCTCCAGCCCCGAATTGGGCCTGATCGGGACGTGATGGCGTCCCGCCTGCCTAACCCGCCGCTGCTGCTGATCACCGACCGCACCCAGGCGGCGGGCGGTGATCTGGTGGCCGTGGCGGGTGCGGCGCTGGAGGCGGGATGCCGCTGGCTGTCCCTGCGGGAAAAGGATTTGCCCCTGGCGGCGCAGACCGCATTGCTGGAACGGCTGCGCCCGATGGTGCGGGCCGTGGGGGGCATATTGACCCTTCATGGGGACCCGCATCTGGCCCGGCTCTGCGATGGGGTGCATCTGGGGGCGGGCGGGGATGTCGCGGCGGCGCGGGCGCTGCTGGGGCCGGGGGCGTTGATTGGCCTGTCCTGCCACAGCAAGGCGGAACTGGCGCTGGCCGCCCGGGAGGGCGCGGATTATGCCAGCCTCAGCCCGATTTACCCCAGCGCCTCCAAGCCCGGTTATGGCCCGGCCTTAGGCCCGGCATCCCTGACCGGGGCGCCCTTGCCGGTGCTGGCGCTGGGCGGGGTGGGGGTGGAACAGGTGGCGGCTTGCCGCGCTGCCGGGGCGGCAGGCCTTGCCGTGATGGGCGGGCCGATGCGGCGTCCGGCGGAAATGGCTGCCCTTATCGCGGCCTGGAATGCGGCTGCGACGCCGGGCCGCAAGGCCGGCATTTGACCGGAAGCGGTAAGCGGGCCATATCGGGGGCTTGCCCATCCGAATGATTTACCCACCGACAGGCGGTGACAGCCCGTGACCCAGACCCTTTCCCCCGTTGAGGCCAATTCCCGCCGCGTGGCGCACTGGCTTTTGTTCTGCGCCGGCATGGTTTTCGCCATGGCGATTATCGGAGCCATCACCCGCCTGACGGAAAGCGGCCTGTCCATCACGGAATGGAAACCGATCACCGGCACCATCCCGCCTCTGTCGGAGGCGCAATGGATGGTCGAGTTCGAGAAGTACAAGCAGATCCCCGAATATCAGGTTCTGAACCGGGGGATGAGCCTGGATGATTTCAAATCCATCTTCTTCTGGGAATGGTTCCACCGGCTATGGGGCCGGTTGATCGGCCTTGTCTTTGCTGTGCCACTGGTCTGGTTCGCCGTAAGGGGGCAGATTTCCCGTTCCATGCTGCCCAAGCTGGTGGGCCTGTTCCTGCTGGGCGGTCTTCAGGGTTTTATCGGCTGGTTCATGGTCCAGTCCGGGCTGGTGGATCGTACCGATGTCAGCCATTACCGGCTGGCCCTGCATCTTTCCATGGCGCTGATTCTTTATGCGCTGCTGATCCGGGTGGCGCTGGGGCTGCTGCACCCCCAGGCCAAGGCCCATCCGGACCGGGTTGGGCTGGTGGCCCATGGCCGGCTGGCTTTGGTCATGGTGGCGATCACCGTGGTCTGGGGCGCCTTTGTCGCGGGGCTGGATGCCGGCTTTGCCTATAATACCTGGCCGCTGATGAATGGCGATTTCGCGCCGCCGGAAATCTGGAACCTGTCGCCGGCCTGGCTGAATTTCCTGGAAAATACGGCGGCGGTGCAGTTCACCCATCGCTGGCTGGCCATTGCCACCGCCTTTGCCGTTGTCAGCTATGCCTGGCGGGTGGGGCAGCGCGCCAATCTGGTGCCGGCGGCCCGCGGCGTTGCCCTGGGCGTGACGGCGGCTGTGCTGGCCCAGGTGGGGCTGGGCATCCTGACCCTGCTGATGGCCGTGCCCGTGGCGCTGGGGTCCGCCCACCAGGGCGGGGCCATGGTGGTGATCGGCCTGATGGTCTGGTCCCTGCACACGCTGCGGCGGTGAGGGGGTAGCGGAGAGGCTTGACTGGCAGCGGGGCCTTCAAGCCTTCTCAAACCGGGCCGGCTTGCCGAAGAAGCGGGTCGCCAGACGGCTGACCCGGTCGGCATCGCCCGTGGTCAGGAAATGGACCTGACCGGTGCCGGGCCGGTCGAATTCAGGGTGGCGTTCCAGATAGGCTGTCAGGCTGCGTGCCGTCAGATCGGGCTGGGACAGTACCTCCACCCCCGGCGGCAGCAAGGCGGCGAAATGGTCCGCCACCAGCGGATAATGGGTGCAGCCCAGCATCACCGCCTGCGGCATTTCCCCACCCAACTGGCTCAACAGCCCGTCAGTATAGCGGGCCACGGCGGCCCGGATCACCTCTGCTGGTGCATCGGCTTCAATCAAGGGCACCAGATCGGGGCAGGCCTGCTGCACCACGCGCACTTCCGGCGCGCGGTGGCTGATCTCCCGTGGATAGGCACCGCTATCGACCGTGCGGCTGGTGGCGAAGATGCCGATGGTGCGGGGCGGGCCCGCCGGCCGTTCCGCCGCCAGATCGGCCATCCAGGGCACGCCGGTAATGGCTTCCACCATGGGTACCAGCACGCCCAGCACGCGGCGGCCGGGATATGCGGCATCCAGCCAGGTCTGCTGCAGGCGGCGCAGGGCGACGGCAGACGCCGTGTTGCAGGCCAGGATGACCAGCCGCGCCCCGGCATCGAACAGCCGCGACACGCCAGCCAGTGTCAGACGGTAAATTTCGTCCGGCGTCCGGTCGCCATAGGGTGCGTCATGATGGTCGCCCAGATACAGGAAATCGGTCTGGGGCATGGACCGGTGCAAGGCATTCAGTACCGTCAGCCCGCCATGCCCGGAATCAAAAACACCGATCATCCCTGTCGCCCTGCCTGCCTGTCGCGCCGACACCCCGGCCTTGGGGGTACTGCTCCCGGTTTAGCATGGGTTGATGGCGAAGGAAGGGCCGATTGATGGCGTGGCAGGCTTGCCAGCGAGGGGAGCTTGTGCCTAACTCCCCCCAGTTCCGAAACCGGTTTCCGGAGTGATCCGCCTACCATGTCCGTGTCCCTGCCGTCGCGTCTTCTGCTCTGCCTGTGTCTGGCTGCCGGTGCCGGCACCGCGCAGGCTTCCGTCCAGAACCAGCCGACCACGCCCACCGGGCCCACCATGGGCGATATCGTGCGTCAGGCGACCCAGCCAGCGGCCCCCGCCGCTGCGGGGCCGGCGCTGCCGGCTGCAAACCTGCCCACCATGGGCGATATCGTGAAGCAGACGGAAGGGCAGGCCAAGGCCGCTGCCCCCGCTGCCGGTTCCAACGGCTGTACCCGGCCCAAGCCGCCCGGCACCCTGCCCGATGGCACCAAGGCCACGGATGAGGAGATGCGCAAGGCGCAGGTCACGGTGAAGACCTATGTGACCGAGTCGGAAGCCTTCAACGCCTGTCTGGACAAGCTGGTCCAGGCCAATATCGCCAAGCTGAGCGTGCATGATTATCTATCACTGACGGCACAGCATGATCTGACCATCTCCGCCATGCAGCTTTTCGCCGACCGCTTCAACCAGCAGCTCCGGGCCTACAAGGCCAAATCCGCACCGGCGGCGAAGCCCTGATCCGGTGTCGGGCGGGGGCTGCTCACGCCGCCTCCAGCCGGTCGACGAAGCCTGACACATTGCTGCGCAGGCTGGCCGCTTGATCGGCCAAGCCGTCTGCCGATCCGGTCAGGCGGCCGGCTGCGAAGCCCGTCTGCGCGGCCACGGCGCGAAGCCCTTCCAGATCCTGGCGGATTTCGTCGGTGCCCTGGGCGGCGGCCTGCACATTGCGGGTGATCTCGGCCGTGGCGGCCGCCTGCTGTTCCACGGCCGCCGCGATGCCAGAATTCATGGCCTGGATGTTCTGCATGGCGGTGACGATGCGGCTGATGGCATCTACGGCCCCCCGCATCACCGTCTGGATGTGACCGACGCGGCTGCGGATATCTTCAGTCACGCTGCCGGTCTGGTTGGCCAGAATCTTCACCTCTGACGCGACGACGGCAAAGCCCTTGCCGGCATCACCGGCGCGTGCCGCCTCGATCGTCGCATTCAGGGCCAGCAGGTTGGTCTGGGCGGCGATGCCGTCGATCAGGCTGACCATTTCCGCAATGGCCGCGACGGCATGGTTCAGCGCTTCCATTTCCTGGGCGCTGCTATTGGCGGTTTCTGCCCCTTGCCGCGCGACCACCGCCGCCTGACCGGCTTGACGGCTGATCTCGCCGATGGAGGCGGCCAGTTCCTCTGTGGCAGCCGCCACTGTCTGGACATTGCCGGCGGTGCGATTGGAGGCGGTTGCCGCAGCCCCCGTCCGGTCGGCGCCCTGCGTCGCGGCATCACGCAGATCGGTCGCTTCGCTCTGCAGGCCACCGGCCCCGGTTGCCAGTTCGGTGGCGATGCTGTCCATGCGTTGCACGAATTCCCGCATCAGCAGGTCGCGGGCCTGCCGCCGGGCCTCTTGTGCTGCCTGCTCGCGCTCCTTCTCGCCGGCCAGTTCCGCCGCGCGCGCCATACCGTCACGGAAGACCGCCACGGCCCGGGCCATGGCACCCAGCTCGTCGGTGCGCTGGTCCTCGGTCAGCCGAATGCTGAAATCATTATCGGCCAGACGCATCATCGCACCGGTCAGCCGCCCCAGCGGCTGGGTCACGCCCTTAATCGCGACAAGCAGGGACAGGCCAACACCGCCGGCAATGCCGATCAGCGCGATCAGGGCCAGTGCCCACCGGGTCTCAATCTCCAATGCCGCCAGTTCGGCCGTCATTTCACCCGCCCGCTTTTGCAGGTTGGCGATATAGGGGTCGGTGCGTTCCGATGCCGCCCGCTCATCAGTGCGCAGTTTCTCCCGGAAAAGGGTGTGAGCGGCGACGGGGTCGGTGGCAGCGGCGGTCCGCACCGCCTCCAGATCGGCAGCGACCTGCCGCTGCAGGTCGGCCATCCGGGTCAGGTCTGCCCGGTCGCCGCTGCCGGAGACAATCAGATCGCTTGCAGCATCATTCAGCGTTTTCAACCGCTTGATAAAGCGTTGCTCAATATCCGCCCGACCTTCCGCCGGCTCGAAAATCAGATTGAGGGCATCACGCTGCAAGGCGCGGCTGGTGGATCGCATCTCTGAAGCGGCCAAGGCGGCGCTATTCACCCGGTTCAGTTGGGTGGTGAGGGTATCCACCCGTGCTTTCGACCAGAGGGCGGTGGTGGTGACAATGGCGGCGACCAGGGAAAGGATGGCGACCGGTGCCAGGATTTTTGTCGAGATACGCATGCGCGGCGCTCCGCCGATTGAAACCAGCGGAAGCGACCTCACGCCGATCTTTCCGCCCTATCTGCGCAGCATAACGAAAAATGTATCGGGTCGATTGAGTGCATCCGCATAGGGGCGGTGGCGGCGCGGCGATAACGAAAAAGGGCCGCCCACCAGGGCGACCCTTCTTTGCAGGAAGCGATAATGATATCGGCGGTCCGCTCAGCGCGGTGCCAGCACCATGATCATCTGCTTGCCTTCCAGCTTCGGCATCTGTTCGACCTTGCCCAGGTCTTCCAGCGTGTCGCGCACCTTCACCAGCACATTCATGCCGATATCCTGGTGGGCCATTTCACGGCCACGGAAACGCATGGTGACCTTGACCTTGTCGCCTTCTTCCAGGAAGCGGCGCATGGCCTTCATCTTGATGTCGTAATCATGCTCGTCGATGTTCGGACGCAGCTTGATTTCCTTGACCTCGATGATCTTCTGCTTCTTGCGGGCCTCGTTGGCCTTCTTCTGCGCCTCGTACTTGTACTTGCCATAGTCGAGGATTTTGCAGACCGGCGGATCGGCGTTCGGGCTCACCTCGACCAGGTCGAGGCCAGCTTCCTCCGCGGCGAACAGGGCATCGCGCAGACTGACGACGCCGACCATCTCACCTTCGGCATCGACAAGACGCACGGAGCGGACATTGATCTCACGATTGATGCGGGGACCGTCGCGTTGCGGTTCGCGGTCCTGGTTGGTAGGCCTGGCTATGGAAACTTCTCCTATTTACCTTGGATGGCCACCGCGCTGGTGACGGGAACTGCCGTCCCGTTCAGGGGCGGTGGCGCATCCGGTTGGTGCGATTGATGTGTAGACTATATCAGAACGCGGAATCGGTCGAGTCGCTGCCCGCCGGGGGCCGCGCCTCTGCCGACAGCTTAGCGATGGCGTCATCCAGGGCAAGGAATTCCTGCGCATTGGAGCCCAGACGACGCATGGCGACGGTATTTTGTTCCGCCTCCCGCGCGCCCACCACCAGCATCACAGGCACCTTGGCCAAGCTGTGTTCCCTGACCTTCAGATTGATCTTCTCGTTGCGGGTGTCAAGTTCCACCCGCAAACCGGCCTTTTTCAGGGCCTTGGCGACCTTTTCCGCATAAGCATCCGCATCCGACACGATGGTGGCGACGGTGATCTGGGTCGGGGCCAGCCAGAGCGGGAACTTGCCGGCATAATGTTCGATCATCATGCCGATGAAACGTTCCAGGCTGCCCAGGATGGCCCGGTGCAGCATGACCGGGCGGTGCTTGGCGCCATCCTGGCCGATATAGCTGGCATCGAGGCGTTCCGGCAGTTGGAAATCAAGCTGCAGGGTGCCGCACTGCCAGGACCGGCCGATGGCGTCGGTCAGGTGGAATTCCACCTTCGGGCCATAGAAGGCGCCTTCGCCGGGCAGTTCCTCGAATTCCAGGTCGTTGGCACGCAGCGCCACGCGCAGGCTTTCTTCGGCCTTATCCCAGGTATCGTCGGTGCCCAGACGCACATCCGGGCGCAGTGCCAGCTTCACGGCGATCTTGTCGAAGCCCAGATCCTTGTACACGCCAAGCTGGAGCGCGAAATATTCCTTCGCCTCGTCGCCGACCTGATCCTCGGTACAGAAGATATGCGCGTCATCCTGGGTGAAGTTGCGCACGCGCAGGATACCGTGCAGGGCGCCCGACGGCTCATTGCGGTGGCAATTGCCGAATTCGGCCATGCGCAGCGGCAGGTCGCGATAGCTTTTCAGCCCCTGGCGGAAAATCTGCACATGGGCCGGGCAGTTCATCGGCTTCACGCCCAGGAACTTCTCCGTCCCGTCTTCCGCCACCGACTCGCGGATCTTGAACATGTTGTCGCCATACATATCCCAGTGGCCAGATGCCTTGAACAGGCTGCTGTCATAGAGCTGCGGTGTACGCACCTCCACATAGCCGGCAACCTTCAGCTTGGCGCGGATATAGTTTTCCAGCGCCTGATACAGCGCCCAGCCCTTGGGGTGCCAGAAGACGGAGCCGACGGCCTCTTCCTGCACATGGAACAGGTCCATCTCGCGGCCCAGCTTGCGATGGTCGCGCTTTTCCGCTTCCTCGATCTGGTGCAGATGGTCGGCCAGTTCCTTCTCGGTCCGCCAGGCGGTGCCATAGATGCGCTGAAGCATGGCGTTCTTGGCGTCACCACGCCAATAGGCACCGGCCACCTTCATCAGCTTGAAGGCATGGCCGACGCGGGCCGTGCTGGGCAGATGGGGGCCCCGGCACAGATCGTACCATTTGCCCTGGCGATAGATGGTGATCGTCTCAGAAGCCGGCAGATCCTCGATGATCTGGGCCTTGTACTTCTCACCGATCGACTTGAAATGCTCGATGGCTTCCGTCCGGTCCCATTCCTCACGCGTGAAGGGGCGGTTCTCGTCCACGATCTCGTGCATCCGCTTTTCGATCTTCACCAGATCGTCGGGCGTGAACGGCGTGTCGCGGGCGAAATCATAATAGAAGCCCGTGGCGATGGCCGGGCCGATCGTCACCTGCGTGCCGGGATAAAGCTCCTGCACGGCTTCGGCCATGATATGGGCGGCGTCGTGACGGATCAGGTCCAATGCCACATCGGCATTCTTATCCGTGACGATTTCCAGGCGCGCATCCTGCTTGATCGGCAGGGCGAGATCCTTGACCTCGCCGTCGATCTTGACCGCCAGTGCGGCCTTGGCCAGCGACTTGGCGATGGAGGCGGCCACGTCGGCCCCGGTAGTGCCCTGCGCATAGGTCCGCACACTGCCATCGGGCAGCGTAATGGCAACCTGGGCGCTGGAAACGGGCACGTCGGCCGAAGACATGGCTTTCCCCTGAAAAAAGTTGGGAGAATGATGGGATCGCGACTTTTGACCGGGTGGAGGGCACGGGTCAAGCGCGGGAGATGGGTGAATTTCACATAGAAGGAAAGGGTTTGCGGCAGGTGAGGGGGGCGAATCGGTCGTAAGCCCCCCTTTCACCGCCAGTAAAAAGGCGGCAGAACCGGCCCGCCGCCTCTCGGATAGAGACTTAACCCTGTTCCCTTTCCTGGGCGTCAGATCCGCGTCTGCAGGGTCAGTGCGCCAGACCAGCCCTTGGCACTTTCCCCAAAGCCAGCCAGCCGGTCGGCGTCATAGCGGACCAGATCGAAGCCCAGCGACGTCTGTTCATAGAAGCGCCAGGACAGGCCCATGCCATAGGCGTTGTAATCTTCTACCCGACCGCGTTCGGACCCCTGCCACCAGACAGCCAGCCCATAGGGGCCATTCTCATAGCTGCCCATCAGGGTGAGGCCGGTGGAAGAGCCAATGCCGTCGGGCTGGCCGCTTTTGCCATCATCGGTCCAGATCGCACCGGCAGAAAAACCGCCATAGAGCAGCAGGCCGGCCAGCTTCAGGCTTTCGGTATCATGGATGCCGGGGGCACCAGCCTCCCCACGCACATAGCCGGCGGCCAGTTCATAGGAGAAGGCACGATAGTCGCCCTGATAATTCAGGCCGAATTCCCACATGTCCCGCTCTGCCGGGATGGGGGATTCCTTCTTGATATTCTCCACCAGACTGTCGCGCTTCCAGGCATAGGAGACACCGGCCCGCAGGCCCATCAGGCGTGGTGTCTCATACAGCACCTTGGTGGCATCGTCGCTGTCGCGGCCCAGATGGTTCCAGTAGGAGCCGGCCCCCTCCGTATTGGCCCAGAACCCGTCCATCTGGCCGCCGGCCAGCAGCGGCAGCATGTCGATGGCGCGCTTGGCGGCACCATCGTCATCGCCGATCCGTACCCGGCCCCAGGCCGAGGTGACATGGACATAGACCTCGCTCATGGTCAGGTCGGCATTGTTGCCGGGCCGGTCCAGGCTCTTCTCGTAATCGCCGGAACCGACAGTGCCGCTCAACCCATAGGACAGGCCGCTATCGGTGATGACATTGGCGTCGCCGGACAGGGCATAGCCGGCATAGGCGTTCCAGCCATCGCCGCTGCCGCGCGGCACATCGGTGGCGCGCACGCCGGTCACCTGACCGATGCCCCGCCAGTCAAATTCCATGCTGGCGGCCTGGGCTGCTTGTGTTGTGGCCAGGGCCAGCAGGGTGGCAAGCGGCAGGAGGCGGCGGGCGGCGCTGCTGCGGGTCGTCGTCTGCATGCTGTCTTCTGGGTCCGGTCAAGTGGCGGGCGATAAGATAACGGACTAGGTGGCCCGTCGGGCAGGATTATGGCACAGGTGGGCAACAGGTGGGTTGCCGGGCACCAAAGTCCAGCCCCACCACCAGTATCACCGAAAGCCAGCATTGGGCATCATCATGACCGTATCGACCCCTTCCACCGACATTGCCGCCAATCTGACCGCCATCCGCGACACGCTGGCCACAGAGGCCCGGTCGGTCGGTCGCGATCCGGATGCGGTCACGCTGATCGCCGTGTCCAAGGTGCAGCCGCTGGAAAGGCTGGAGGCGGCGCTGGCCGCCGGACATCGCGTGTTCGGGGAGAACCGGGTACAGGAAGCCAAATCCAAGTTCCCGGCCCTGCGGGAGCGCTATCCGGATATTGAACTGCACCTGATCGGCCCTTTGCAGACCAACAAGGTGAAGGAAGCCGTTGCCCTGTTCGATGTGATCCAGACCCTGGACCGGCCCAAGCTGGCCGCTGCCCTGGCCGAGGAAGGCCGTCGCCAGGGCCGCCTGCCCAAGCTGTTTGTCGAGGTGAATACGGGCGAGGAGCCGCAGAAGGCCGGCATCGCGCCGGCGGATCTGGGTGCTTTCCTGGCTGAATGCCGTGAGCAGCACGGGCTGGAGATTGCCGGCCTGATGTGCATCCCGCCGGTGGAGGAAGAGGCGTCGCTACATTTCGCCCTGCTGGCGGAACTGGCGCGGCGCCATGGCATCGCCGAACTCTCCATGGGGATGAGCGGCGATTACGATGTCGCCACCCGCCTGGGGGCGACCTATGTCCGTGTTGGCACCGCCATTTTCGGGGAGCGGGTGAAGGTTGCGGCCAATGATGGCGAGGATCATGGCTGAACCGGCTTTGCCGGATTTCCGCCGGCTGGATTATCTGGCCGGCGGCAGTGCCGATCAGCGCCATGTCTGGTCGCTGCTGCGCCGGCATGATCCGTTTGCCGCCTTGGCCCCGCTGGACTGGGCGCTGGCCGGCACCTTTCCGCTGGATATCCAGGTGCCCGGCTCCGACCTGGATATCCTGGTCGCCGTGGATGAACCGGCGGCCCTGGTCGGGCATCTGCCCCACCTTTACGGCCATCTGCCGGGTTTCACCCAGCATATCGGGCAATTCGCCGACGGGCCGGCTTTGGTGGCCGGCTTCATGCTGCAAGATGTACCGGTGGAGATTTTCGCCCAGGCCCGGCCAGTGGAACAGCAGATGGCCTGGCGGCATATGGTGGTGGAGGCGCGGCTGCTGGCGGCTTTCCCCGACTCCCGTGCCGCCATAAGGTCGCTCAAGCGGGCCGGCATGAAGACCGAACCGGCTTTTGCCAGCCATTTCGGCCTGGAAGGGGACCCATATCAGGCCCTTCTGGCGCTGGAAACAGTGCCGGATTTGACTGTAAGCCCTTTGATATTAAAGGGATTTGATAAAAAGTTCTGATTTTCGCAACAGAAGGCTTGCGGACCTGCGCGGACATCATTATGTTCCGCGCCGCTCCAGTGCGGAGGGGTGGCCGAGTGGTTGAAGGCGCTCGCCTGGAAAGCGGGTATACGTCAAAAGCGTATCGTGAGTTCGAATCTCATCCCCTCCGCCATTTTCTGCTGAGATGTTCCAGGCGCCAGCAGATGCCGTTACGGCAAACCAGAAAATCCATATAATCAGCTCTCAATTCTCGACGCGCTTGTGATGCGCGCGCGCTCGGCTTTGTCGCCAGTGAGCCTTCCCTTGGGCGCCGCTTAAAAGCGGACTTAAACAAGCGGCGCTACGATGCAGGCTTGGTTCAGCCAAGCGGATCGCCCGACCATGCAGCCTCTTGCCCTTATGACGCCTATGCCCAGCGGTGATACCGCGTCGGCCAATGCTGCCCGTACCGCCGGGGGCAATCCGCAGGGCGGGCAGGGGTTTAGCGCGCTGGTTGAAGGGGCGGTGGGGGGCAAAGGGCTTGCCGGCCCATCGCCAACGCAAGGGGAAATGACGCCGGGCCTGGATCAAACGGTCGATGGCACCGTCATGGCCGGGCTGATGCAGGCGCTGGGGTTGGTGACGGCACCGCAGGCACAGGGGGCGGTGACCCTTCCCGGCGGCACGCCCGGCGTTGCCACACCGCAGACCGGTGGTGATGCGTCCGTGGATGCGGCGGCTCCGGTCCCCGGCGGGGTCATGGCGCAGATGCAGGCCGCGCAAGCCACCGGCCCGCAGGGGCAGGCCCAGGCCGCAACGGCACCGCCTTTGCCGGCAGGACCCGCCGGCAATGAGGTCGCACAATTAACGGCGGATGAGGTGGGTGCCGCTGCGCTCAAGCTCCGGGAAGCGGGGGCGGGCGTAGTGCCCGCCCCGACCGGGCAGGCAGGAACGCCGGCCATCGCAGCCCTGGCAGCAGCGGAGGCTGCGGCTTCCGGGACGGTGCCGGTGCCCGCGTCGGTGACGCCCGGAACAGCGGCGCCCGCCCCCACAGGCAATGGGCGGGGCGCCCGTCCACGTTTTGATGCTGTCAACAATAGCAGCCCCAACCAGACGCAAACCGCCGCCGCACCGGTCCAGGCCCGCCCCGCCGCCTTCAGCCTGAAAGGCGCGAATGAGGGCATGGCGGTGGCCGGGATGCCGGCTGAGGAGGCGGGCAGCCTGTCCGCCCTGCCCGGTGGCGGCAGTTCCGCCATATCCGACCCATCGCTGGCCGTGACCCAGGCCGGGCAGGTGCTGCCGGGGCGGGACAGTGCCGCTGCCCATGCCATCAGTGCCCCCCGCTTTGCCGGTGCGCCGCTGGCGCCGGCCCAGCAACTGGTGGCGCGGATCGATCAGGCAATATCCAACGGCCAGACAACCCTCACCGTCCATATAGACCCGGACCATCTGGGCCGGGTGGAGGTGAAGCTGGAAATGAAGGATGGCAAGGTTACGGCGCTGATTTCCGCCGAACGCCCGGCCACCCTGGACATGCTGCAGCGCGATGCCCGCCTGATTGAGCGGGCGATGGAGCAGGGCGGTATGCAGGTCCAGCCCGACGGGCTGCAATTCTCCCTGCGCGATGGCGGTGGCGGCCAATGGGCCGAAGCCGGCCAGGGCCGCCGGGGCACCAGACTCTATGGCCAGCAGGCGGAGGCTGATCCCGCGATCAATCCCCTGTCCCCGCCGTCGGTCACCTCCGACAGCTTGGTCGATATCCATATCTGATCCGAAAGGGTTCCCATCATGACGACGGTTTCCGGTGTTGACAGCAACGTGGCGACGGATGCCGCCAGCCAGGCGGCGCAGACCCGCCTGACGACCGATACCCAATCCTTCCTGAAACTGCTGACGGCCCAGCTTTCCAACCAAGACCCGATGCAGCCGGTTGACCCGACCCAATGGGTGGCGCAGTTGGCCCAGTTCTCCACCGTGGAACAGGCGGTCACCTCCAATTCCCGTCTGGCGGAGGTGCTGACCGAACTGCGCTCCACCGGCGACCGGATGGACCTGTCCTATATTGGCCGGTCGGTGGAGGTGGCGGGCGACCGGGTGGCGCTGAAGGATGGCAAGCTGGATGCCACCTATAATGTGCCGGACGGGGCGGCCAAGGTGGATATCAGCATCGTGAACAATGAAGGCCGTGTGCTGCGCAGCTTCACCGGGGAAAAGGTGGCCGGCCTGCATGCGCTGAGTTGGGATGGCAAGGATACGGAAGGCGCCCTCATGTCCGATGGCACCTATACGGTGAAAGTTGTCGCCACGGATGAAGCGGGCAAGGGGCTGACCACGGATGTCTACCAATCATCCAAGGTGGTGCGGATCACGCGCGATGATGGCGCCACCTTGTTCCGCCTGGAAAACGGTCTGACGGTGGAGCGCGACCGGATTGTCTCTGCCGCCTGAGCCGGGGGGAATCAGACGGCCAGTAAAAAAACGCGGCTCCAGGCGGGCCGCGTTTTTTATTGTCTGGAATGGGACCTGCTTAGGGTTTGTCAGGTTATGTTGGAATCGGAAATGGTTCTCACTACCGTCACCCCGGCGCAGGCCGGGGTCCAGTTTCGTAGAGCAACGCGCTTGTGACCCTGGACCCCGGCCTGCGCCGGGGTGACGGTGTAGCTTGATCCAACCTAACCCGGACGAGCCCTAATCGCGGCGGCTGTTTTCCTGGTGGATGAACTGGGTCAGGGTCAATTCCCGCACCCGGCTGTCGGAAACCGTCGCGGCGGCTTGCAGAAGGGTGGTGCGCAGTGCTTCCGGGTTGGTCACGCCGGGACGCAGCCAGCCATCGGCGCCATATTCATAAAGATCGGCCAGCAGCCGGTCGCGCACGGCGGGCAGCAGCAGGGCGGCATTGCTGCCGGGTTTCAAATCCACCAGCAACCCGATGGAAACGAAGGAATCGATGCGCCCATGCTGCCAGAGCGGCACGATCAGGGCCATATCCTCCGCCCGCACCGGTTCTTCGTTCAGGGTCTGGGCTGGGAATGCCGGCAGGTTGGCAGCGGCAGCATAGGCCGCGCCAAAGGCCAGGGCAGCGGCCACAACCGCCTTCAGGATAAGGGTCCACATGCGCCGGCTCCGGGTATCCGATCAAAGGGGAAGGGCGGGCAGGATCAGAAGGGCAGGATCACGTCCAGCACCTGCTGGCCGACACGGGGCTGCTGCACATCGGTGATCTGGCCGCGACCGCCATAGGCGATGCGCGCTTCGGCGATCTTCTCGTAAGACACGGTGTTGCGGGTGGTGATGTCCTGCGGGCGGATGACGCCGGCGATGCGCAACTCCCGCAATTCGTAATTCACCCGCATTTCCTGCCGGCCGGCGATTACCAGATTGCCATTGGGCAGGATGTCGGTGACCACGGCGGCCACCTTCAACTGGATCTGTTCCTGCCGGTTCACGGCTCCGGCACCGCTGCTGTTGCTGCTGGAATTCATATTGACCAGATTGTCCGGGTCCACCCGGTCCGGCACCACCGTTTCCAGCCCGAACAGGTTGGGCACGCCCAGCGATTCGCCCGCCCCGCGTGACCGTGTGGTCTGGTTGCGGATCTGCGCCTGCTCGGCCATGTCCACGATGACGGTGACGATATCGCCGATCTTGCTGGCCCGCAGATCACGCAGAAAGCCGCGCGCATCGGATTCCCACAGGGATGCCGGCTGCCGCATGGTCTGCGACGGGATCGGCATCGGCATGGTCACGGCCGATGCTTCCGCCTGCCGGCCTGGATTGTCGATCGGCGTCATGCCCGGCGCGCGGCCGATATGGTCCCACTGATCGGCGCAGCCGGCCAGCAGCAGGGGGGCCAGAAGCAACAGAGCCGGGCGGCGGATGGCGGACATGGGGCCGTTCCTTGTGGTCGGGGGACTGGGCAATAACCGGTCAATTCGCGGCGGAAACCACGCCGGGGGCGGTGACGGTGGCGGTCAGTGTGCGGTTGCTGTCCATGTTCTGGACCCGGATAACATCGCCTTGCGCCCCGTCACCCAGGGCCCGCCCCTTGGCGGTCAGCACCAGGCCATCCTGGCGATATTCCACCGTCACCGCCCCATTGCGCCGGACCAGGGGGGCGTTGATGACGGAATTGGACGGGATCGGCCGGCCCGGCGACAGCACGCGCCGCGCTTCCATCCCGATCAGGCTGGCCGGATCGGTGAGGGCACGCCCCCCGATCTGGTCGCTGCGCATCGGCATCATGGCCAGATCATCCTTGGTGATGACCTCTCCGGGTGACAGGCGGCGGTTGGGCACCGGCACCTCGACCTCCGACCATAATTCGCCATCCACCCGCTTGCGGGCGCCGTCCTGGACCAGGATGGCGGCGAACCGGCGGCTGGACGGGTCGAATTGCAAGGTCTCCACCGCCTCCACCGCGCCGGTGAGCAGGGGGGTGATGCGCAGGCGCAAGGTGCCCTGCCCCAATGCCGCGCCGTACCGTTCCCGGAAAGCCGCGACCAGGGCGGCTTCCGCCCCACCTTGGGCTTCCATGCCGGGTGTGGTGACCGGTGCCGCCGGTTGGGCGGTAACCGGCAGGGCGGCAGCAAGGGCGAGGCTGACAGCGGTCAGCAGGCAGGGCAGCACACGCATCACCGCCTCACCGCATCTGGACCAGGGTGTTCAACATCTGGTCGCCGGCTTCGACCGTGCGGCTGTTCATCTCATAGGCGCGCTGGGCGGAGATCAGGCTGGTGATCTCCTGGACGATATTGACGTTGGCCGCCTCGACATAGCCCTGGCGCACCGACCCAAAGCCCAACTGGCCGGGAATGCCCAGCAGCGGCACGCCCGAGGCTGGTGTTTCCAGGTAGAGGTTGCTGCCAATGGCTTCCAGACCGGCATCATTGACGAACATGGCAATGTCGAACTGGCCGACATTTTCCGGCTCCGTCTGGCCTTCCACATAGGCCAGAACTTCGCCATTGCGGTTGATCGTCACGTCGCGGGTATTTTCCGGCACAGTGATGCCGGGGCTGACCTCGTACCCGTCCACGGTGACGATGGTGCCTTCCGGCGACAGCTTGAAATTGCCGGCGCGGCTATAGGCGCTTTCACCCGTGGGCAGGGTGACAACGAAATAGCCCCGTCCTTCCAGGGCCAGATCGTAATCATTTTCCGTCGGGGTCAGCGGCCCCTGGCTGTGGGAACGGGCGACGGCCGCCGCCTTCACACCCAGGCCAAGCTGGATGCCGGCCGGCACGATATCGCCCTGGTCGGACGAGGTGGAACCGGGCCGGAGCTGGGACTGGTACATCAGATCCTGAAACTCGGCGCGGGAGCGCTTGTAGCCGACGGTGTTGATGTTCGCGATGTTGTTGGAGATGACCTCCACATTCATCTGCTGGGCCATCATGCCGCTGGCGGCGATATTGAGCGTGCGCATGGATTTTCCTTCCGGCGGTCAGGTGGCGGGGCCGCCAAGCTTGTTGATGGCGTTGCGCTGCCGTTCGTTTTCCGATTCGGCCATACGGTTGGCCAAGCCATAGGCGCGGGTGATATCGACCAGCCGGACCATTTCCTCGATCGGCTGGACATTGGACCCTTCCAGGGTGCCCTGGACGATGGTGACGTTGAGCGCGGGCTGCGGCTCTACGCCCTCAGGTGCGGTGACGAGCCCGCCGCCATCGCGCAGCAGGGCCTGCTGCCCCGGCAGGGTGAACAGGCCGATCCGCCCCAGATCCACAGACTGGATTTCCTGTCCGCCGCCTTCCACCGTGTAGGAGACGGTGCCATCGGCGGCGATGGTCAGGGGCCCCACATCCTCCGGCACAGCGATGCGGTTGCCGCCCTCATCCAGCACGGGCAGGCCGGCGACCGTCACCAACTCGCCTTCCGGCGACCGGTTCAACCGGCCGTCGCGGGTGTAGCGCGGGCCCTGCGGTGTTTCCACCTGCAGCCAGGCATCGCCGCGGATGGCAATGTCGAACGGGTTGCCCGTGGTGGTCAGCGCACCTTCACGCGTGTCGGTATAGGTGGCGCGGTCCACGACGAAGGCCGTCGGGTCGCCCCGCCCCACCCGGCTGACAAAATCATCAAAGACCGGGCGTTCGGCACGGAACGCCGCAGTATTCATGTTCGCCACGTTATTGGCGGTGACATCCAGCATGCGGCGCAGCGCCATTTGCTGCGACAACGCCACGTACAGCGCGTTTTCCAAGGTTCCGGTCTCCTGCTTTTCAGGGCAGGCGGGCCGGAACCTGTTCCGGGGCCGCCGCTTTGAACCGGCTTTAATGTGCAGGGGCTAGGTTAAATCCGCGTTCAAGATCGGCAGCGGACGGGCAATGAGACATTTCCTGCATTTCCTGATGGCCTCCATCCCGGCCTGGCTCTGCTGCGCAGGCCCCGCCCTGGCAGCCCCGGCCACCGTCACCGTGCGGGAAAACGGTGCCGTGACAGAGCTGCTGATCAACAGTGATGTGCGGCGCCCGCAGCGGTTCCTGCGCGATGGCTGTGGCGCCACCCTGTCGCTGCCGGTCAAGGATGGGCTGGATATCAGCCAGCTTGGCGGGGCGGTGGGCCGCATCCAGACCATCGCCCTGATGAACCCGCACACCCTGGCGATTGCCACCGAATGCGGGGCGGAGATCGGGCTGGCCCGGCGCGATGGCCAGATGGTGGTGACCGTTGCAGCCCCGGTTGTGCCCGCGCGCAAGCCAGGCACAGGGCAGCCGGTTCCGGTGGTGGCGGATGCTGCCCTTGCCACGGCTTCCCCCGTTCCCCTGGTTCCGCCGCCCCCTGTCGCCGGGCCCGAATCGGCATCAGCGCCTGGCCCTGCCGTCGCGCCGGGGCCAGCGCCGGCCCCAAAACCGGTGGCGGAGCCTTTGGCCCCGCCGCCCAAGCCGGCCTCCGTCGCGCAGGCGGAACGTGATGCCGCCTATGCCCGTGATGCGGTCGCCGATGGCTTGCGCCGGGCGGCGGAACCACCGGTGCCGGAGAAAGGCAGCCGCGATCCCCGCCGGCCCGACCCGCAATGGGGTACGGGGCCGGCACTGGTCGATCTGGCGGCATGGCGTACCGGCCCCTATCGGGCAGAGCGCGACCGGCTGCGCAAGGCGCTGGCAGCAGAAAAGCCGGGGCCCGACGCGATGCGCGATCTGCTGCGCTTCCATCTGGCCTGGGACATGGCGGCAGAGGTGCTGACCACGCTGGACAGCCTGCCGCGCGACCAGCAGGATCAGGCGCTGCTGGCCGTCTCCATCACCCTGGCCGATCCGACCGATACCCGCGCCGACTGGCTGTTGACCAATCAGGCGCTGCGCAGTGCCGATGGGCCGCTTTGGGCGGCGGTGCTGTTGCAGCGCCGGGGCCAGGGGCGCGATGCGGTGCGCTATCTGCCGGCGGCTTCCCGCGCGCTGCCATCCCTGCCGCTGGACATGCGCCACGCGGTGGGGCTGGACCTGCTGGCGCTGGCGGCAGGGGTCGGGCTGGATGCCATGGCCCGCACCATCGCCCGCGACCTGGAAACCGGCGACGCCACCCCCCGCATGCTGGCCCGGCTTTATTATGAGATCGGGCGCCTGCACGCGGCGGGCGGTCGCCAGACCCTGGCGCTGGCGCAATGGGACAAGGCGGCCGCGGGTCATGGCGAGGTGGCGGCTGAGGCCCGAATCGCTGCCGCCAGCACCCGGCTGGAACGAGGGGAGGCGACGATTGCCGATCTGCGCCATGTGCTGGAACAGGCGGTGCGCGACTGGCCGGCCACATCGGTGGAGGCCGATAGCCTGATGCGGCTGGCCCGGCTTTCGGCGGATGAGGGGGATGTGACCGGCGCGCTGGAAAAGCTGCGCCTGCTGGATCTGCGCTTCCATGACCGGACACCGGCGGATGCAGCGGCGCTGGCCGACATGGCGGTCGATCTGCTGGGCCGCCTGTCCGATCCAGAAAGGACACCGGGCATCACCATTGCCGACCGGATGACCAGCTATGGCCGGGGCCGCGACCTGCTGCCCAAGGAGCCGGCGGGCTGGAACGTGCGCCGCCAGTTCGCCGCGATGCTGGCCGATCTGGGGGCCGGTGGGGCGGCGGAAATGGAGCTGCGGACGCTGGGGGAGGAGGTGCCGGAAGGGGAGCGACCAGCCATCCTGCATGATCTGGTGGAAATGCAGTTGGCGACCGGTGATGCCGCTGCCGCGCTGGCCACGCTGGATGCAATGGGGGCCGATCCCGCCAAGGGGCCGCGCCGGGGCACCTTGCTGCGGGCCCGGGCCCTGGTCATGGCCGGTGATGCCGCCGGGGCTTTGAAGCTGGCGGGCGATGGCAGCGACGCTGAGACGCTGGCGGTGAAGGCCGCCGCCTTCTGGCAGCAGGAGCGCTGGTCGGATGCGGTGGACGCCTATCGCACCCTGTCCGGACAAGGGGCTTTGTCGGCGGATGATGCCGCCCGCTACAGCCTTGCGGGCCTGCTGGCCGATGATCCTGCCGCCCCCCGCACATTGGACAGCCAGACCAAAGCCATGGCCGACCAACCCTGGGCCGCCGATCTGCACCAGTTGGCACGGCCGGTGCCGGGTGACGGGGCCGGTGAACGGGATCTGCGGGGCCTGCTGGAGGATGCGGACCAGGTCCGCCGGATGATGCAGCCCCGTGCGGGCAATTGAAAACCAGGTTTAACCGCGCCGCGTCAGGATGATGGTTCCTGCCCGCCGCCTTTTCCGGAGTATCCTCGGATGAATCTCGTCCTCGGCACGGTTATCGTCTTCGCCTGCGTCCTGGGGGGCTTCCTGGCCCTGGGGGGGCATCTATCTGTTCTCTGGCAGCCGTTCGAGGCGATCATCATCATTGGTGCCGCGCTCGGCGCCTTCGTGATCGCCAATCCCTGGCGGATTGTGCGGGAAACCGGCGCCAGTCTGGTGCTGCTGTTCCGGGGCGGCAAGAACCGCCGCGACGATTATCTGGAACTGCTGGCCCTGCTCTACACCGTGCTGCGCACCGTGCGCACCAAGGGCATGCTGGGCCTGGAAAAGGATATTGAGCGGCCGCATGAAAGCCCGCTGTTCCAGCAGTTTCCCCGCTTCCTGAAGCAGGAACGGGCCATCCGTTTCCTGACCGACTATCTGCGCCTTTTCTCCCTGGGGGCCGACCGGCCGGCGGAGATGGAAGCGCTGATGGACGAGGAACTGTCTACCATGAACAAGGAATTCCACCGCGCGCCGCGTTCGCTGAACATGGTGGCGGAGGCGCTGCCGGCGCTGGGCATCGTGGCGGCTGTGCTGGGCATGATCAAGGCCATGGGGTCCATCTCCGCCCCGCCGGAAGTGCTGGGCAAGCTGATCGGCGGCGCCATGGTCGGCACCTTTCTGGGCGTTATGCTGTCCTATGGCATTGTCAGCCCGCTGGTGGCGGCGCTGAACCGGATGCGCGACGATGACATCAAATATTTCCACTGCATCAAGGCGGCCCTGGTGGCCCATCTGCATGGCGCGGCGCCCACCATCTCGGTCGAGCATGCGCGCAAGATGCTTTATGCCGAGGTGCAGCCGACCTTCAACGAAGTGGAAGATGTGACCACCAACGCCACCCAGCGCATGGGTGAGCGCCAGCAGGCGGCTTGATCATGGCACCGACGGGAAAGCTGGGGCAGGTCGTCGTCGTTCACCGCAAGCAGCACCATGGTGGGCACGAGGAAGAGCAGCATAATGGCGCGTGGAAGATCGCCTATGCCGACTTCACGACCATGATGATGGCCTTCTTCATGATGATGTGGCTGGTCAACATCACCACACCGGAACAGAAGGAAGGCATCGCCGACTATTTCAACCCGATCAATATTTCCAGCAGCAATTCCGGCGCCGATGGGCAGTTGGCCGGGCGCAGCGTGGCCGATTACGAGGGCGCGTTGACCAGCAGCGCCGCCAGCGCCTGGGAGACGATCCCCACCGCGCGCGTGCCTGCCCTGGCCCAGCCGGGTCCGGAAAATGTGATCATGGAAGGCACGCCCGGCCCCGGCAAGGCGCAGCCGATCGGGGAAGCCAGCGACGCCAAGGGCGATTTATCCTTGGGCGAGGTGGCCTCGGGCAGTATCCCCGCCGGCCCCCTGATGGAGCCGGGGCTGGCCGACCGGCTGGCGTTGATCGCTGCCGAACAGGCCTCTTTCGAGCGGATCGAGGCGGAAGTGCGCACGGCCATGGCGCTGGCCGGTGATCTGTCCGGCCTGAAGGACAATCTGATGTTTGAGATTGTGCCGGAAGGCCTGCGTATCCAACTGACCGACCGGCCGCATTTCTCCATGTTCAATGTCGGGTCCATCGACCTTGCCCCCCGCGCCGCCGACTTGCTGCGGGTGGTGGGGGAGGCGCTGGTGCCGGTGCCCAACCGCATTGCGGTGGCGGGGCATACCGATGGCCTGTCCTTTGCGGCAACGGCGCGGTACGGCAATTGGGAATTGTCGTCCGACCGCGCCAATGCCGCCCGCCGCATCCTGTCGGCGGCTGGCATCCCTTCTTCACGGCTGGCGCGGGTGGAGGGGCTGGCCGACACGGTGCATCTGCTGCCCGATGCGCCCGCCGACCCGCGCAACCGCCGCATCTCCATCACCGTGCTGCGGCAGGTGGCGTTGCCCATGGGGCCAACGCCGTAAAGTCCGGCTTTTGACCGCGGGTTTTATCCGGTTTTAAGCGCCATCACGTATATCGGAAGGTGGTGGGAGAACTCACCGGGATCCGGTATCGGCGGGGGCGACCGCCGGCCACCCGCAGCGGCCAGCCCGGCCCGGCCTCGATCGCACAGCAAATGGTGCGGCGGCCGTGGCGCGCTGGCAACGGGCCGCCCTTAGAAATTTCCTGACGGAAACCCTCTCAACCGATCCCGTAAGCGGAGTTCGTCCATGAGCATCTATAGCGCAATGAATTCGGGCGTCAGCGGTCTGGCTGCGCAGAGCGCCAAGTTCGGTGCCATCTCCGACAATATCTCCAACTCCGGCACGGTCGGGTACAAGCGCACCGGCGCCCAGTTCTCCACCCTGGTGACGGGGTCATCCTCGGCTGGCACCTATTCTGCTGGCGGTGTGGTGGCGAACCTGCAAACGGAAGTGTCGCGGTCGGGCATCATTTCCCGCTCCACCTACGCCACCGATCTGGCGATCAGCGGCAATGGCTTCTTCGTTGTCGGCACGGCCGCTGACAGCAATGATATCCAGGGCACCAGCCGGCTGCTGACCCGCGCCGGCGCGTTCCGCCCGGACGATAATGGCAACCTGATCAATTCGGCCGGATATTATCTGCAAGGCTGGCCGCTGGACAATAATGGCCAGGTGGTGGGCGGTGGTGACCCGTCGCGCACCAGCTTCGAGGATCTGCAAACGGTCACGCTGGGTGCCCTGACCGGTACGGCGGAAGGGACCAAGCTGATCAGTTACGCGGCCAACCTGCCGGCCAGCATGACGACGACGGCGGCGCCGCAATCCTTCTCGACGCCGATCGACTATTACACCCCGCTTGGTTTCACCAATAAGCTGGAACTGCAATGGGTGCCGACGGGCGGCACGGCGGCGGCCCCGTCCAATTCCTGGACCCTCAATGTCGTCGATAATGGCACGGTGGTCGGGTCCGCCAATATCACCTTCAGCGATGGCATCACCGGGACCCAGCCGGCAGGCCGGATCGAAACCATCAGCGTGCTGGGCGGCGTGCTGGATGTGACGCTGAATTCCGGCCAGCAGATCAGCCTCAATCTCGGCGCCAACGGCTCCGGTCTCACCCAATGGGGCGACCAGTATGTGCCGGGCACGATCAGCAAGGATGGCGCCGGTTACGCCCCGCTGGAGCGGGTGGAGATTGGCGAGGATGGTGTGCTGACCGCGATCTATCAGAATGGTCTGCGTCAGGCCGCCTACAAGATCCCCGTCGCCAATGTCACCAACCCGGACGGCCTGACCCGCGTGGGCGGCAATGCCTTCCAGGTCAGCCGCGCGTCGGGTGATTTCTATCTGTGGGATGCCGGCACCGGCCCCGCCGGCAGCATTGATGGCAGCGCCCTGGAAGCCTCCAACGTTGATATCGCGGAGGAACTGACCAGCATCATCGAGACGCAGCGGGCCTATTCCTCCAACGCTAAGATCATCCAGACCGCGGATGAGATGATGGACGAGATCACGCGCCTGATGCGCTGATCCCCGTCTCTGATCCCCATTCGCCAGAAAGGCTGCGATCATGAGCATCGGCCTCGCGCTTCAGACGGCCCTGACCGGGCTGCAGACCAACCAGGCCAGGACCGCCGTCCTGTCCCGCAACATCGCCAACGCCCTGACCCCCGGCTATACCCGCAAGGAGGCCGTGCTGGCCTCCCTGACCGTCGGCGGGGAGGGGCGGGGCGTCCATGTCAGCGAAATCCGCCGTTCCGTCGATGCGTCGCTGGCGCGTGAGACGCGGACCCAGAATGCTGCCTATGCCGCCAAGCAGGCCCAGGCTTCCATTCTGCAAACCTATACCCAGTTGATCGGCCAGCCGCAGGAAGAGCGCAGCCTCAGTTCTGCCATCAGCCAGTTGGAAACCGCCTTCCTGGCGCTGGAGGATCTGCCGGAGAGCCCCACCCAGCAGCGCGCCGTGGTGGATGCCGCCGTCAATCTGACCAGCCGGCTGAACGCCACCAGCAAGGCGATCACCGATGCGCGCCAGCAGGCGGATGCCGGCATCGCGGAGGCAGTGACCGACATCAACAGCACGCTGAAGCAGTTGGAAGGCTTGAACCGTCAGGTCGCCGTGCGCACCGGCAGCGGCCAGGACAGCTCCGAATTGCAGGACCAGCGGGACCGGTTGCTGGACAGCCTGTCGGAGAAGGTGGGCGTCCAATATTATACCCGCGATAGCAATGAACTGGTGGTGCTGACCTCCAGCGGCGTGCCGCTGCTGGATGGCAGTGCGCGGCAGTTGGAATTCAGCCCCACTGCCGTTGTGGGACCGGCGGATGCCTATCCCGGCGGCGTGCTGTCCGGCCTGACGGTGGATGGGCATGATATCGCTCCCGGTGGCGGCTATCCGCTGGCCCTGAAGGGCGGGTCACTGGAAGGGCTGTTTGCCATCCGCGATCAGGTGATGCCGGAAATGCAGCGCCAGGTCGATGAGGTGGCGAAGACCCTGATCAATGAATTCGCCGCAGCCGATGCCACGGGCGGCAGCCTGTTCCAGGGAACGGCCATTGGCACCGGCACAGCCGGACTGGCGGCGACGATCCGGGTGAACAGCGCGGTGATGCTGTCGGAAGGGGGCAATCCGGGGCTGGTGCGCACTGGCCTGAACGCAGCCCCCGGCTCCGTACCCGTGGGCGATACGACCCAGCTTCAGAAATTCATCGCCGTTTTCACCAAGCCGGTCTCCTTCTCGGCCGATGCGGGGCTGATGACCAGCGGCACGATCAAGAATTTCACCAATGCCGCAATCAGCCAGCAGCATGCGGTGCGGGCTTCCGCCGCCTCTGCCAGCACCTCCCTCAACATCCAGCTTGAGACGGTTCGCGCCAGCCGCGAAGCCAGTGAAGGCGTGAATGTGGAGGAGGAATTGCAGGAGCTGATCGTGCTGGAGCGCACCTACGCCGCCAACGCGCAGATCATGCAGACCGCCGCGCGTATGTTGGACAAGCTGTTGGAGATCTGACCCCATGTCACTCGGCTCCGTTTCCACCCTCTCGATGGCTCGGCTGACCCGTAACAGCGTCCGCCAGATCCAGAACGAGATGCAGACGCTCCAGCAGGAGCTTTCCTCCGGTCGCAAGATCGATGTCGCCGGGTCGCTGGGCAGCGGCACGGCCCAGTTGCTTGATCTGCGCAATGTTTATAACGAGATCGAACATTTCCAGACGGCCATGTCCGGTCAGGCTGCCCGCATGAAGATGATGCAGGACGCCATGGATTCGATCCGCGATTCCGCCCGCCCGGTGCGCGACCTGGCGCTGACGGCCAGCGGCGGCGCCAACGAGACGACAACCGCCACCATCGACGATGCGGCCAAGGATGCGCTGCGATCCGTCACCAATATGTTGAACAGCGCCATGAGCGGCCGCTTCCTGTTCGGCGGTACCCGGTTCGACCGCCAGCCCGTGCAGGGCCCGGACGAGGTGGGGGGCAGCGGCACGTCACCCATGGCGGCGGTACAGGCCGTGGTGGGGGCGGCGCCGCTGACCAATGCGGCCGATGTCGATGCCATGGTCGATGGCGCGCTGGCCACCCTGTTCGACAGCCAATTCGACGATGTATTCTTCAATGGCTCCACCGATCCGGTTGTTGCCCGGATCGACGGCTCCGTCACCGTCACCTATGGGGCCACCGCCGGCGACCAGTCATTCCGCGATACGCTGAAGGGGCTTTATCTGCTGGCCTCTGTGCCAGCCGATAGCGTGTCGGAAGAAGCCTATAAGCGCGTTTCCGAACGCGCCTGGGGTTTCTTGAATGCCGGTGAGCAGGGGATGATCGAAACCCAGAGCGTGCTGGGTCTTGATGAGGAGCGGATCACCACCAACCAGAGCCGTCTGGAAGTGGAGAAAACCCTGGTATCCAAGCAGATCATCAAGCTGGAAGAGGCCGATCCTTATGAAAGCACCCTGCGTATTGATGTTCTGAAGACGCAGTTGGAAGCGACCTTTTCGCTCACCGCCAATCTCAGCAAACTGTCCTTGACCAACTATATCTGATGCCAGCGGCCTTTAATCCCGGCCTTCGGGGTTAAAGGCTTCGGCGGCATGATGAAGCGCGTGCCCCTGGCAATGCGGTGATTGCCAGGGGATGTTTCATGCATAAAAAAGGGGCTGACCTTAGGCCAGCCCCTTGGAAACAAGCGCTGAAACCAGATCAGGCGGTAGCGCTTGCTGCGACCAGGGAAGAAATCGGGAAGCTGCTTTTCAGGAAAGCCGGGTCGGTGGCATCGCGCTCATCATCGGATGGCGCTTCGAACTTGTAACCGCGACCATAGACAGTCTCGATATACTTATCCCCGCCGGTCGCTTCCGCGATCTTCTTGCGCAGCTTGCAGATATAGACGTCGATCACCTTGTCCAGCGGGTCGGAGCCGGACAGGGTATAGACCGATTCATAGATTTTTTCCTTGGAGACAACGCGACCGACATTCAGCGCCAGAACGCTGAAAATCGCATGTTCGCGATGGGAAAGGCGCAGGCGCTGGCCATCCACCATCGGGTCGCGACCGTCCAGGAACACGGTCAGGCGGCCGACATTCAGTTCCGGGGAACTGTGCCCGTGGGTCCGGCGGCGAACGGCATGCAGCCGCGCCTCAATCTCTTGCGGGTTGATCGGCTTCACCAGCACATCATCCGCGCCCGCCCGCAGATGCTGGATGGTGGAGTTGACGCAGCGATGGTCAAGCAGGCTGACGATGATCGTCTGTCCGACCACGGCCCGCAGGCCCGCAATCATAGTGTCCGCCGATGCAACCGTGCCGATAAGGACGGCATCGTAATTTTCAAGCGAACCGTCCCGGTCTGCAACCAGTGATTCAACGGCGGCCTGGGATTGCTGTTCGCAACGGACGCCGACGCGGCCAACGGCACGGGAAATCGCCCCCCCGATGGTCTGATCGTTCTCGATCAACAGGACTCGCATTGCCCCAACTCCTGCATTTAAGAAAAATTCTATGGGAATTTTTCGAATAAGTCTGGCAGTAGAAGAAAAAACTTCGAATTTGTTTGTATTTCTGCCATGCTCATTCATGACTAGGTGCCTCGAAAGAGCAATGACTACCTAGTACGGCGTAGTCAAGGCGAGATCGACTCAAACTATTAAACGGTTATTAAAGCCATCCCTTGGCCAGGCCACCTTTTAGCCATCGAAAAGCCGCTTTAACCCTTCGCGGCTATGGTGCGCGGGTTGCAGATGTTGAGGGGTAGGAAATGGCAACTTGCCGTAACGCTTGCCGCATCCCGGCCCTGATCCTGGCTTGCCTGTTGGCTGCCTTTCCCACGGTTGCGGCAGCCCAGATGCGCATCAAGGATTTGGTGGAGGTGGAGGGGGTCCGCAGCAACCAGTTGCTGGGCTATGGGCTGGTCGTGGGGTTGAACGGCACGGGCGACCGTCTGCAGAACTCACCCTTCACCCAGCAGAGCCTGGAAGGCATGCTGGAGCGGCTGGGCGTCAATATCACCGGGTTGAATGTGAAGACCCGCAATATCGCCGCGGTCATGGTAATGGCGGAACTGCCGCCCTTCCCACGTCAAGGCACGCGCGTTGATGTGTCGATTTCAACCATGGGCGATGCGAAAAGCCTGGCGGGCGGCAATCTGGTTGCCACCCCGCTTCTGGGGGCGGACGGCAAGATCTATGCGGTGGCCCAGGGGCCCGTCGCCACGTCGGGTTATTCCGTGGAAGGGGCAGCGGCCAGCGTGACCAAGGGCATTCCCACTTCAGGCCGCATCGCCAATGGCGCCATTGTGGAACGGGAAGTGGATTTTGATCTGGATGCGCTGGGGCGTGTCCGTCTGGCGCTGCGCAATCCCGACTTCTCTACCGCCAACCGGATTGCTGCCGCCGTCAACCAGTCGCTGGGGGCGGGCACGGCACGGGCGACAGACCCATCCACCGTCGATCTGACGGTGCCGGCGGCGTATCAAGGTAATGTCGCCGCCTTGCTGACGCGGATTGAAACGCTGCCGGTCAAGCCCGACCAGATCGCCCGCGTCGTGATTGATGAACAATCCGGCACGGTGGTGATGGGCGAGAATGTGCGGATCAGCACCGTTGCCATCGCCCAGGGCAATCTGACGGTCCGAATCGAGGAAACGCCGCAAGTTTCCCAACCGGCGCCCTTTGCCCAGCAGGGGCAAACCGTGGTGGTGCCGCGCACCCAGATCGAGATTGACGAGGGCGAAGGGCGCAAGCTGGCGGTGCTGGAGGGCGGTGTCTCCTTACGCGATCTGGTGAATGGGTTGAACCGTCTGGGCGCCTCGCCCCGTGACATCATCGTCATTTTGCAGGCGATCAAGGCTGCCGGTGCCCTTCATGCTGAACTGGAGGTCATGTGATGGACGCGTCCGATCTGCGCATCGCCGCCAATCCGCCGGCCATGTCCACCCGGCCGGATATCGTGCCCAGCGATGCCAGGGCCGCCGACAAGGCGGCCCGCAATTTCGAAGCCCTGCTGCTGCACCAGACGCTGGAAGCCATGTTTGAGGGCATCTCCACCGATGGCGCCTTTGGTGGCGGCTTCGGGGAAGAGGTGTTTCGCGGCATGATGCTGGAATCGGTGGCGCAGAGCATGGCGAACAGCGGTGCCGGCTTTGGCATCGCGGGTCCTGTGCGGGCCCAGATCGCCGCCTATGCTGACGCCAAGAAGGGATGATCCGCGATGAATGCCGATACCCTGTGCCCTGAAATGCGCCTGCGGCTGGCCGAGGCGTTCGAGACCCTGGCCGATCTGCTGGAGGAGGAAACCGGTCGGGTTTCCACCGCCCAGACCGATGGGCTGGATCTTTATTTCAATACCAAAAAGCGGTTGTTCGAGCAGTTGGGTATCCTGATGCGGGAGGCCAACCGCGCCCCGGCACTGCCCGTTTTTCCTGCCGATCCGGGTGTCGCCGTCGCGGATGGCACGGGTGGGATGGATAACGGGACGGATGTGGAAGCCGATGGCGAGGAGCCGGTTGACCCGGCGCCGCCGGCCCGTGTGCGCGCTGCCGCCCAGCGGCTGCGTGCGGCCACCAAGGCCAATCATCAGGCCCTGCAATCCGCCCAGGAGGCGGTGACCGCCATTGCCAAGCGCATGGCCAGCATCGCCGAGCGCCAGCGCACCGATGGTGTGTATGGTCGTGCCGGTGCCGCGTCCCAGCGGGCAATGCCCGGTTATGGTCGCATCGACCATAATCTCTGAATAAGGCTCTGGCGGAGCGGGCCGGTTTTTAACCGGCTTTAACCACGATCTGCCAGAGTTCCCCCTGTAGCTCCCGGGCTTCTTAAAGCCAAGCACCCACGAGGTTCCGGGCGGCGGCTGCGTCAGAAGGCGCTAGATCGAAACCCATCCACGAAGGACAAAGATCATGGCTTCTTCCATTCTGACAAACGTCGGCGCGATGGTTGCGCTGCAGACCCTGAACAAGACCAGCAAGGATCTGCAGACCGTTCAGGATCGCATCTCCACCGGCATGAAGGTTGCGACCGCCAAGGACAACTCGTCCTACTGGTCCATCTCGACCGTCATGAAGTCCGACGTGTCGGCCCTGAAGGCGCTGAACGAAAACATCGCCATCAACGCCGCCACCGTGCAGACCGCCCGCGTTGGTGCGGAAAATATCCAGAAGCTGCTGAGCGAAGTGAAGAACCAGCTGTCGCTGGCCACCTCCGCTTCGGTCGATCATGCCAAGGTTGGTGATGAGCTGAACAGCTTGGCCGATAACATCCAGAACACGATCTCCAGCGCCAGCTACAATGGCGAAAACCTGCTGGACAATGGCGATACCCGTACCCTGACGGTGTCGATCAACCGTAGCGGCGCTGCCATCACGGCCGTGACCGACACGATTGATGGTCAGAACATGACCGCTGTCCAGACCTTCGTGGCTGGCCTGGCCGCCGCCATCACCGGCGGTGCTGACGGTTCCGCCAACGCGGCGGCTGCCCAGACCCAGCTTCTGGCCCTGGAAGCCCACATGGACACCGTGATCAGCGCTGCCGCTGAGTTCGGTAACGTTGGTAAGCGTCTGGACCTGCAGGCTGACTTCACCAGCAAGCTGGTGGATAGCTTGAACGAAGGTATCGGCACCCTGGTTGACGCCAACCTGAATGAAGAGTCCGCTCGCCTGCAGGCCCTGCAGGTGCAGCAGCAGCTCGGCATCCAGGCGCTGTCCATCGCCAACCAGTCGCCGCAGAACATCCTGTCGCTGTTCCGTTAATCGCGGGCGGTTGATGGATTTGGGGAGGCGATCCAGCAGGATCGCCTCCCTTTTTCTTTTTCACACCAGTATTTAGGTTTCACCGCCGTTTAATAGCCTGCTGATACGCTCGTCTTATCCGAGTTCGATGAAGGGACGATCAAGTCCATGAGCGTTGCAGCCTATCGACAATCCATTATGGATACGGCCAGTCCCCGCCAACTGGAACGCAAAGTCTTCCAGCAGGTGACCCTGGAACTGGAAACCGCCACCCGGAACAATGATGCTCTGGCCCGTATCCGGGCAATCGACCGGAACCGGCGCCTGTGGAACACCCTGATTGCGGATCTGGCCGACGCGGAAAATCTGTTTCCTGACCAGCTCAAGGCCGGCCTGATTTCGCTGGGGATCTGGGTGGACAAATATAGTGGTCAGGCACTGAGCACGGATCGCTCCCTCTCGCCCCTGGTCGATGTGAACCGGGCAATCATTCAGGGACTGGGGGCTGCCCCCGCCGCCTGATCCTCCAGACAGCCCGATTTTCTGGAAGGTGTATCATGGGATTGAAGCTGAAGCTGAAACCCTTTGAGAAATTCATCGTGAACGGTGTGGTGATTGAGAATGGTCGCCACCGCAATACGCTGACCGTTGCCAATCATGCCCAGGTGATGACGGGGCGCAGTATTCTTCAGCCGGAAGAAGCGACAACCCCCGTCAAGCGCACGTACTATGCCGTGCAGGCCATGCTGCTTGATCCGCCGCATGCGGACGAGAAAAGGTCGATCTATACTGCGCTGCTGAAGCAGTTGCAGACGGCGATCCGTGATCCGGAGATGACCTATCATCTCGCTGATACCGACCGCTATGTCAGGGAAGGGGACTTCTACAAGGCGCTGGCGGCCCTGCGGCCGGTCATCGCCTATGAAGCAGTGCTGCTGCCGTCACCCATGACGGTGGCTCCGGCCGAACCGCTGCCAGAACGGGCGGCAGGTATGTAGGCGCCCGGAATGAGGGGCAGCAAGGCCGGTCTCAACGCGGGGGCTTTGATCGTCCCCGCGAGAGGAGGGGGAGCATGAGTGAGAAAAAGTCCGTAGAGGGCATTTCCTCATCGGAATCCGCAACCCGCATGCGGTTGCCGGAGCCGGCCATTGTGACCAACAGAACCCTGGAAGCACGGGAGAAGGACCCGCCCGCGCCGGCACCGCCGCCGATCGAGCCCTCGCCCGCCTTCCGTCCCTACCGTGTCCTGCTGGACCCGGAGACGCGGCGACTGTTCACCGAAGTGATCGATACGCGCACCGGGAATGTGCTGCTGCGCATCCCGCCCGGTTACGCCTCGCCTGAGGAAAAGGCCGCTGACGCAGGTATCGCGCCGCGCCAGGAGATTGAATTATGAGCATTGTCGGGTTCGGCTCCAGCCTGGTGACGGGCGGGTTCGGTTCTTCCCTGGTGCAGTGGCGTCTGTTGCAAAACACGGAAGAACGCCAGCGCACGGTGATGATGGCCGACCCGGTCAACAAGGCCGATACCGATTATGCGAAGGCGAAATTGCCGCTGGTGGGATCGGTCGATGAACTGATGTCCGACCGACGGCTTTATACCTATGTGATGCGCGCCTTTGGTCTGGAAGATCAGATCAATTCCCAGGCTTTGGTGCGCAAGGTTCTGGAAAGCGATCTTTCCGACAATGCCTCGGTTGCCAACCGCATGGGCGACCAGCGGTTCCGGGAACTGGCCGGTGCTTTCAATTTTGGCGCTTCGGGCAGCAAGGGCGTGTCCTTCACGGAAAGCATCGCCCAAAGCTATGTCCGCGCGGTCTATGAGGATGAAGTTGGGGAGCGTAACGAAGCCCTGCAGATGATGCTGGATTTCACGCGCAAGCTGCCCACCAAGACAAGCTGGGCCGCGGTGATGGACGATCCGGACATGGCCGAGGTTGTCCGCATCGTCTATGGGCTGGAAAAGCCCATCGGTCCCGCTGATGCGGCCAGCCAGGCAACGGCACTGGAGAACACAATCTCCTTCGCGGAAATGAAACTGGGGCCGACACAGACGGAATTCGCCAATAATTTCTTCGACGTCTGGGATAGCAACGGCTTTCCGCGCGGCGGGCCTGTCCGGTCCAAGGTGCAGTGGCAGATGCTGATGTCCAACTATGACCGGGAACTTGCCGCCGTTGGCGCCCGGTATGATGTGAAGCGGACCATCAGCACGTTTGAGCAGAAGATCACCTCTCTGGGTTCGGTCGATGCGTTGCTGAAAGATCGCAACACGCTCAATTTCATCCTGAAAGCCTACGATCTGGAAGATAAGGGCGTCGATACCAACTATCTGCGCAAGGTGCTGGAGAGCGATCCGGCTGACGCCAATTCCTTCGCCGCCAAGGCGGGCGATCAGGAAAAGGCCCTGGCACTGGCCTTCGGCCCCAACAATAGCGGGGCGAAGCGGCGCGGCAGCCCGGCCTTCATCAATGACATCGTGAAGCGGTACGAGACGCAGAGTTTCGAAGTATCTGCCGGCAATGCCAATGAAGCCCTGCGTCTGGGTCTCTATTTCGAGCGTAAGGCCGGTGGTATCACAAGCTGGTATCAGGTGCTGGCGGACAAGGCTCTGGCGGAAGTGGTGCGCACGGCCTTTGCTCTGCCGGCCCAGGCCGCCCAAATCGACCTGGACCGGCAGGTGACCATCCTGTCCTCACGCTTCGACATCAAGAAACTGTCCGATCCGGCAGAGGTGACCAAGCTGCTGGAACGGTTCATGATGATGTATGACATTAACGGCAATAACAGCAACGCGGCGGCATCCAACCCCGTTGTGCAGATGCTGTCCGGGGCAGGCCGTACCACCATCGAACCGTCCACCCTGATGGCACTGGCGACCCTGAAGCGCTGGTAAAGGTTTTACACAAAAATCAGATGGTGTGACGGCGGGACCATGCCCAGCAGGGTGACCATGCCCGCCGTCTCCACCTTCAGGTCGGGCCGGGTGGTGACATCGCGCAGGCCCAGCGCGCGCCACCCCATCTCGCAGGCCAGGAAGCGCACATCCAGGGCAGCACAGGCTTCCAGCAATTCCTCCATCGTGGCGACGCCGCGATGGGCCAGGGTCTGGTCGCGGGCCTCCGGGCTGGTACCATCATCGGAGAAATCCAGCCGCCGCCAGCCGCCCTTGGGCATCAAGGCCGGCAGGGCGCGCCCCGTGAAAAACAGGGTAACGGGGCGGCCAGTGGCAGCAGCGGCAGCGGCGGTCACCAGGGCGTAATGCACGCGGTCATAGCCGCCGGACTGCACGATCAGGGCGAGCCCTTGCGAACCTTCAGGCATCCTCGGCCTTGCTCCTCTCCGTTACGGTCGGAAATCAGAAGGGATGGTGCGACAGGTCTTTATAGGTTGGGTGTGTGCCGCAGAGCGGGCAATCCGGATCGCGCCTGACCTTCACGGTACGGAAACTGGTCTCCAGCGCAGCATAAAGCAAGAGCCGGCCAGACAGGCTATCCCCGATGCCAAGCAGTTCCTTCAGCACTTCCACGGCCTGCAGGCTGCCCATGGTGCCGGCCAGCGCCCCGAGTACGCCCCCTTCCGAACAGGTGGGCACCATGCCCGGCGGCGGCGGTTCACGGAAGATGCAGCGATAGCAGGGATGCGGGTCGCCCAGATGTGACTTGAAGGTGGATATCTGGGCATCGAAGCGCAGCATGGCGGCGCTGACCAGCGTCTTGCCGCCAAAATGGCAGGCATCATTCAACAAAAAGCGGGTGGCGAAATTATCCGTGCCATCCACCACCAGATCATACGGGGCGATCAGGCTTTCGATATTGCCCCGGTTCAGGCGCAAACGGTGCAGTTCCACCACCACATCGGGGTTGATGGCGCGCATGCGGGCGGCGGCACTCTCCACCTTCGCCACGCCGATTCCGTCGGTCTGGTGGATCACCTGGCGCTGCAGGTTGGACAGATCGACGACATCATCATCCACAATGCCGATCCGGCCCACACCGGCGGCGGCCAGATAAAGCAGCAGCGGCGCCCCCAGCCCGCCAGCCCCCACCACCAGGACAGACGCGGATAAGAGGCGCGACTGCCCCTCCCCGCCAACCTGGGGCAGCATGATGTGGCGGGCGTAACGTTCGATCTGGCTATCGGACAAATCCATCATGGCCGGAGCGCCTCACAGGGTCTGAAACAGCGACTGCGCCCAACCATAGAGGGGGTGGGACGGATTTGCTACCAGCCGCACCGTCATGCCCAGACAGACCAGCACCAGCAGCGGCCGCACCAGCCGGGCACCGAATCGCAACGCAGCATGGGAACCAAGCCAGGACCCGGCCATCTGTCCCGCCGCCATCAGCAGGCCCACGGCCCATACCATCTCCCCACCCAGGGCGAACACGGCGAGGCTGACCACATTGCTGGTGAAGTTCAGCAATTTGGTATTGGCGGTGGCGCGGCGCATATTCATGCCCAGCAGGGCCACGCAGCCCAGGGCGAAGAAACTGCCCGTGCCCGGCCCGAAAAACCCGTCATAGAAACCAACGCCGATTCCCACCGTCAGGCTGAAAGCCTTGAGGCTGAGCCGGGCCTGCGCTTCCACATCCCCGGCGCGCGGGCTGAGCAGAAAATAAAGCGCGATCGCCACCAGCAGGATGGGGATCAGCGCGGTTAGGAAGCCGGCCCCGACATATTGCACCGCAAAGGTCCCCGCCCCGGCGCCGATGAACACGCAGCCGACCGTGAACAGCATGGGCCTGATCTCAATCTGCCCGGCCCGCCAGAAGGTGTAGGTGGACATGGCGGTGCCGAAGCTGCCCTGCAATTTGTTGGTGGCCAGGGCCGCCGCCGGCGGCAGGCCGGCAGACAGCAGGGCAGGAATGGTGATCAGCCCGCCGCCACCGGCAATGGCATCGATAAACCCGGCCAGAAGGGCGGCAGCAGCCAGGAAGGCCAGCAGATCGGGGGTGAGAAAATCGGGAAACATGCAGGCTCTGGCCCCGGCGCGATGGGAAACCTGTTCTTTCTACCCGTTCGGGGCAAGGGGGGAAGGGGGCGGTCTCCGCCATCATCGCCGTGCAGCCATGCGGGCCCCGCCCATCCTTTGATCGCGGATGCGAATAGCGCTCGCTACGAATGTGTGCATTTGCTAATGCTTTAACCTTCTTGTCGGCAGGCGGGGCCCAGGCTTGAGGCATGATGCGGGTGAAGCATGTCCAGAAGGAGGGCCGGTGATGGCGGAAAACCCGCATCGCCGGGTGGTTGACGCGACGCGGCCTGCCCCTCATGAATGGACGACCATGATTGAGATTCATGCCACTTGCGTCAGCATTGATGGGGCCGGCCTGCTGCTGCGTGGCCCGTCTGGTGCTGGAAAGTCAGACCTTGCCCTGCGGCTGGTGGATGGCGGCGCGCATCTGGTGGCCGATGACCGTGTGCTGCTGTCAACGGACGGGCGTGGAAACCTGATGGCGACGGCCAGCGCCGGTGCCCCCGCCAATCTGGCCGGGCTGATCGAGGTGCGCGGCCTGGGCATCCTGCCCGTTCCCCATATCGCGATGGCTCCGGTCGCCCTGCTGGTCGATCTGCGGCCGGGTGGCGCGGCAGAGCGGTTGCCGCCGCCCAGTGTCACCGATCTGGCGGGCATCCGGCTGCCCCGTCTGGAACTGGACCCGTTCCATGCTTCCGCCCCTGCCTTTCTGCGGCTGGCCCTGCGCGCGTGGCGTGAAGGACATCCGCTGGTACCCGGTGAGGCCCCCTGGCAGGCGGCCTGCGGAGAGATTGCAGGATGAGCATTACCGATCCCCATCCCACCGGCTTCAACGCTGAAGCGCCCCTGCCCGTTGTTGTTGCGACCGGCATGTCGGGCAGCGGCCTGTCCACGGCGATGAAATGCCTGGAAGATCTGGGCTATGAGGCGGTGGATAATCTGCGCCTGTCCCTTTTGCAGCCGCTGGTGTCCCAGTCCCATGACCGGCCGCTGGTGATCGGCATCGACAGCCGCACCCGTGATTTCAACGCCCAGTCCCTGCTGGCGGAGATTGACCGGCTGCGCGCCCGACCGGACCTGCGGGTGCGGCTGCTGTTCATGGATGCGCATGCCGACACTTTGCGCCGCCGCTATACCGAAACCCGTCGCCCCCATCCACTGGCGGCTGACCGGCCTGTGCTGGATGGCATCGCCCATGAACGGGTGATCATGCAGCCGTTGCGCGACGCGGCGGATGAGGTGGTGGACACCACATATTTCTCCATCCACGATGCGCGCCGCCATCTGGCCGGATTGTTCCATCTGGATGATGGGGCGGCGTTGCGGATCTTCGTTACCAGCTTTTCCTACCGCCAGGGTGTCCCGCGGGAGGCCGATCTGGTGTTTGATGTGCGCTTCCTGGATAATCCGCATTGGGACCCACGCCTGCGGCCGATGAGCGGGCTGGACCAGCCTGTGGCCGATTATGTGGCGCGGGATCCGGATTACGCCGATTTCTTCAGCAACCTGACCCGGTTGCTGGAGCCGCTGCTGCCCCGCTATGTGCGGGAGGGCAAACATTACCTGACCATTGCCATCGGCTGTACGGGTGGCCGGCACCGGTCGGTTTTCATCACCCATGCCCTGGCCGGCTGGCTGACGGGGCTGGGATACAAGGTCGGGGAAGCGCATCGCGACCTTGACCGCAAGGAGCCGGCGGCAGCAGCATCCGCCGTCACACCTGCAACAGACCAAGGCGGCACCCCCGCCAGGGAAATACCGAAGGAAGGCGCATGATCGGCTTGGTCCTCGTCACCCACGGCCGCCTGGCCGAGGAATTCATCGCCGCGTTGGAACATGTCCATGGCCCACAGGCCCAGGTCCGTGCCGTTTGCATCGGCCCGGATGACGACATGGAAAAACGCCGCAACGACATTCTGGGCTGCGTCGCCGCCTGCGATGATGGCCAGGGGGTCGTTGTGCTGACTGACATGTTCGGCGGCACCCCTTCCAACCTGGCCATCTCCATCATGGATCGCGCCAAGGTGGAGGTCATTGCCGGCGTCAACCTGCCCATGCTGATCAAGCTGGCTTCGATCCGTAAAACGGGCAAAGATTTGAATGACGCTGTCAAAGCCGCCCAGGAAGCCGGGCGCAAATATATCAATGTCGCCTCTGCCCTCTTGTCCGACGGCTGAAAAAGAGAATCAGGAAATGACCGATAGCAGCCTTTCCCCCAACGCCCTGCGGGCGGTTGTCACCATCCGCAACCGGCGCGGCCTGCATGCCCGTGCCGCCGCCAAGTTTGTGCGGCTGGCCGGCGAGTATGACGCCCAGGTGGAGGTGGTGCGGGGAGATACGGCCGTATCGGGCGTATCAATCATGGGGCTGATGATGCTGGCCGCCAGCATCGAAACCTCGATCGAGATTCTGGCGGAAGGGCCGCAGGCCGCAGCCGTGCTGGAAGCCCTGACCAAACTGGTTGAGGATAAGTTCGGGGAGGATTGAGCCGGCAAGACGGTGACGCCTATCCGGTTACCCACTTGCAGGTGGCCTGTTCCTGCCCCCTTGTAGAGCGAGGCGTGCAATCCGATTTACGGTGTGCGCCCGCGCACATGATATTTTTTCATCATTCTTGATTATAAGACGGGCGCCCCCGGAACAAGGGGCCGGCATGGCCGGTCAGTCGCCCGTCACAGGCCGGGAAACGCCGATGAACCCGCGTTCAGACCGCCCCCGCGAAAGCGGGGTGCCCCATTCCATGCCATTGCCCGCCACGGGCCCGCGCAATCTGCGCGGCCTGGGCGTGTCGTCCGGCATCGCTATCGGTGTTGCCCATGTGGTCGATGCCGGCACCCCCCAGGTGCCTGAATATGTGCTGGCACCGGAGGCGGTGGCGGCGGAGGTGAAGCGTTTCCACCATGCGGTGGAGAAGGCCCGGCGCCAGCTTTCCAAATTGAAGTCCAAGGCCGGTGCCCTGCCGGATGCTGCGGCTGCCGACGTCGCCACTTTGCTGGAGGCGCACCAGGCCATGCTGTCCGGCTCCCGCCTGATCCGGGGGGTGGAGCGGCGCATTGCCGAGGACCGGCAGAATGCCGAAGCGGCCGTGCAGCAGGAAATTGCCCTGCTGGCCCAGCGCTTTGCCGCCATGGACGATGCCTATCTGGCGGCCCGTGTGGATGATATCCGCGAGGCGGGCCGCCGGCTGATCCGGAACCTGCTGGACCGGCCTTTCCAGGCCTTCTCGCAACTGGCGGAAGGTTCCATCATCCTGGCGGAGGAGTTGAGCCCCGCCGATACCGCCCTGCTGGACCCCAAGCGCATCGCCGGCTTCGCCACGGTGCTGGGCGGGGCGGAAGGCCATACCGCCATCATGGCCCGTGCCCTGGGCCTGCCGGCGGTGCTGGGCGCTGCCGGCCTGCTGACAGGCGTGCAGACCGGCGACATCATCATCGTGGATGGGCGCGCTGGCCGCGTGCTGCTGAACCCCACGCCGGATGTGCTGGAAGAATACCGTCAGCGCCGCGCCCTGTGGCGGGCGGAACGGGAACAGTTAAAGACGCTGGCCGCCGTGCCGGCCGTCACGCGGGACAAGCACGCCGTCACCCTTCAGGCCAATCTGGAACTGCCGCGCGAGCTGGATAATGCGCTGGAGGTGGGGGCCGCCGGTATCGGCCTGCTGCGGACCGAGTTCCTGTATATGAACCGCGACGACCTGCCTGGCGAAGAGGAACAGTACGAAATCCTCCGCGCGCTGGTGGAACAGATGGATGGTCATCCGGTCACCGCCCGCACCCTGGATATCGGGGGGGAGAAGCTGGCCGGCCCCTTGCGCCAGCATTTTGCCACCCCCGCCAACCCGGCCCTGGGCCTGCGCGCCATCCGCTTGGGCCTGAAGGAACCCAAGCTGCTGGAAACCCAGCTTGCCGCTATGCTGCGCGCCGCCGCCCATGGGCCGCTCCGCATCCTGGTGCCGATGATCTGTTCACCGGGGGAATTGCGCCATGTGCGCGACATGATGGGCATCGTCGCCCGCCGCCTGCAACGGCGCGGCGAGAAGCTGCCCGACACCTTGCCCAAGCTGGGCGCGATGATCGAAATTCCCGGCGCCGCCCTGTCGGCCGACGCGCTGGCCCAGGTGAGCGATTTCTTCGCCATCGGCACCAATGACCTGATCCAGTATACCCTGGCCATTGACCGGGGCGACGAGCAGGTCGCCCATCTTTACGACCCGCTGCACCCGGCTGTGCTGCGGCTGGTGCAGTTCACCGTGGGGGCGGCTGCCCGTGCCCGCATCCCGGTTTCCGTCTGCGGTGAAATGGCAGGTGACCCCCGCTATACCGCCCTGTTGCTGGGGCTGGGCGTGCGCGACCTGTCCATGGCGCCCGGCAACCTGCCACTGGTCAAACGGCGCGTGCGGACCCTGGACCTGGAAAAGGCCAGCCGCCATGCCGAGACGATGATGGCCGAAGTGGATAGCGGCCGCATCGCCGCCCTGCTGGATGATTTCAACGACCTGCTGGGGTGAGATCGGGGCAACCGGCCTTCCTGTCATCTGCCCCCGCAGGTGAAAGGGCCAAAAACGGCGCCGATGCCGGTACCACAGGATTGGTGACGTTGCGCCACCGCCTGGAGGGTGAAACCATGGCCTCCCGTCCCAGGAGATGCCAGATGTCGCGCCTTTGGAAAGAATGGGTGTTGCCCGCCGGCCTTTATGGTCTGGCGATCCTCTGTTTCAACACGGTGGCCTGGGCCGGCTTTCACGTTCCATCGGAAAGCATGCTGCCGACGCTGACGGTGGGCGACCAGTTCTATGCCGCCAAATATGCCTATGGCTGGAGCCGCTTCTCCACCCCGCTCGTGCCCTTGCCGGTTACAGGTGCGCCAGGACTGGCGGGGCGGCTGGGCGGAAAGATGCCGGAGCGGTCGGATATCGTGGTCTTTCGCTCCCCCCAGGATAGCGCCGATGTGGTGAAACGGGTGGTGGGGCTGCCCGGCGACCGGGTGCAGGTTCGCGCCGGACGCCTGTTCATCAATGGCCAGATCGTGCCGCGGGTGCAGACGCGGCGCTATACCTACAAGGATGATCAGGGCCGGTCGCAACAGGTGACGGAATATCGGGAAAGCCTTCCCGGTCACGCCCCGCATCTGATTCTGGAACGCAGCGATACCGAGTTGGCCGACAATACGCCGGAATATCAGGTGCCGCCCGACCATATCTTCGTGATGGGCGACAATCGCGACAATTCCGCCGACAGCCGTTTTGCCAGCATGGGCATGATCCCGGTGGAACGGTTGCTTGGGCGGGTTGACAGGGTGGCCTTCACCCGGTCGCCCTGCCAGCCTGACGGCGAAACCTGCCCCGGCGGTGGCTGGTGGGATCGGCTGGCCCGCAAGGTGGATGGTTAAGCCCGGGACTGGACCATCCCCCACCCATCCCGCTACTGTTGCCGCCATCATGCCGACAGATATCGCCACCGCCCCCGACCGTTCCACCGACCCCAATGTCCTGCAGCGCCGGGCGTCGGACCCGGAAAGCTCTGTCTGGGTTGGTGCCTCCGCCGGTACGGGCAAGACCAAGGTACTGACCGACCGGGTGTTGCGCCTGATGCTGGCGGGGACGGAGCCGTCGCGCATCCTGTGCCTGACCTTCACCAAGGCGGCAGCGGCGGAAATGTCCAACCGCATCGCCGACCGCCTGTCGGTCTGGGCAGTGGCGGATGATGACAAGCTGCGCGCCAACCTGGAGTCGCTGACCGGCAAGGCCCCGACGCGGGGTGATGTGACGGCGGCGCGGCGGCTGTTCGCCCGTGTGCTGGATGCGCCGGGCGGCATGAAGATCCAGACCATCCATGCCTTCTGCCAGTCGCTGCTGCGCCGCTTCCCGCTGGAAGCCGGGCTTGCCCCCAATTTTGAGGTGATGGACGACCGCACCGCCACCGAATTGCTGGAAGAAGCCAAACAGTCCGTGCTGCTGGTCGGGCGGTATGAGCCGGAAAGCGATCTGGCCCAGGCCGTCTCCCTGCTGGCCGGCACGGTATCGGAGGATGATTTCAACCAGCTTCTGGCCGATATCACGGCCGAGCGCGGGCGCCTGCGCCGCATCCTGGATGCCCATGGCGGGCTGGCCCCCACCATCGCCGCCCTGCGCGCCACGCTGGGCGTGGAAGGCGATGAGAATGAGGCGACGCTGATTGCGCGGGCCTGCGCCGAAGGGGCGTTCGACATGGTGGGGCTGCGCCGGGCCTGCACCGTGCTGGCCGGCGGCACCAAGACGGATATTGAGCGCGGCATTGCCCTGCAGGCGTGGCTGGACCGGGATGAGGCTGCCCGTGCCGCCACCTGGCGTGCCTATCTGCCGGCCCTGCTGACGGCGGAGCTGGAACCGCGCAAAAGCCTGATGACCAAGAAGCCAGCGGAAGCCGACCCGATGGCGCTGGAAATCCTGCAACGTGAAGCCGCCCGGCTGGTGGCGCTGCTGGAAGAACTGCGCCGGGTACAGGTGGCCACCTATACCGGGGCCCTGCTGCGGCTGGGCGATGCAATGCTGGGCACCTATCAGCGGCTGAAAGATGCCCGCGCCCTGCTGGATTTTGACGATCTGATCCTGTCGGCATCGGCTCTGTTGTCCGGCCAGGGTGCCGCCACCGGTCGGGCCGATGCCTGCGCCTGGGTGCTGTATAAGCTGGATGGCGGCCTGGACCATGTGCTGATCGATGAGGCGCAGGACACCAACCCCGAACAATGGTCCGTGGTGAAAAGCATCGCGGAGGAGTTTTTCGCCGGCCTGTCCGCCAGCGACGATAAAATCCGCACCCTGTTCGTGGTGGGGGACGACAAGCAATCCATCTTCAGCTTTCAGCGCGCCGATCCGGCTGAATTTGCCCGCATGCGCGCCCATTTCGCCGCCCGCGTTACGGCGGCGCAGCGGCACTGGCAGGTGGTGGACTTGCAAACCTCCTTCCGGTCGGTCGGCGCCGTGCTGCGGGCGGTGGACCAGGTGTTTGCCGCCGGCATCGCCCGCGACGGCGTGGCGGCGACGGGGGTGGAGGTGCGCCATATCCCCTTCCGCCGGGGCATGGCGGGTCGGGTGGAGATATGGCCCCTGGTTCGCCCGGCAGACGCGGTGGAACCCACCCCCTGGGCCCCGCCCGTGACGGCGGAACAGGCGGACAAGCCGGTCGCCCGGCTGGCCGCCGTGATGGCCGACCAGATTGCCTGCTGGCTGCGCGACAAGGAGATGCTGGAGCCCAAGGCGCGGCCCGTGCGGCCGGGCGACATCATGGTGCTGGTCCGCCGGCGCAACCAGTTCGTCACCCATCTGGTGCGCGCCCTGAAGGATCGTGACGTGCCCGTGGCCGGTATCGACCGCATGGTGCTGACCGAGCAACTGGCCGTCATGGATCTGATGGCGCTGGGCCGCTTCCTGATCCTGCCGGAAGATGATCTGACGCTGGCCACCCTGCTGAAATCCCCGCTGATCGGGTTGAGCGAGGAACAGCTTTTCACCGTCGCCCATGACCGCCCCGGCAGCCTGTGGATGGCCCTGACCACCAAGGCCAAGACCGATCCTGCCCTGGCCCCGGCGCATGATTATCTGCGCGCCATCCTGGCCGATACCGATTACCGCGCCCCTTATGAATTGTTCGCCGGCCTGCTGACCCGGCCCTGTCCCGCCGACCCGGCGGAAGGGGAAGGATCGGGCCGCCGCGCCATCCTGGCCCGGTTGGGATCGGAAGCCATTGACCCGCTGGATGAGTTCCTGACCGCCTGCCTGACCTTCGAGCGGGAGCATGTCGCCTCCCTTCAGGGCTTCATCCATTGGCTGGAAGCCGCCAAGTCGGAGGTGAAACGCGAATTGGAGGCCGGTGGCGGCGAGGGCGACGGGCTGGTCCGGATCATGACCGTCCATGGCTCCAAAGGGCTGCAGGCGCCCATCGTCTTCCTGCCCGATACGATGGGCGAACCGGACATGAGCCCGCGCATCCTGTGGCCCGAGATTGGTGGCAGCCAGGCCAGCGGGCCGGATGTGCCGCTTTACGCCCCGCGCCGGTCGATGGAGGATAAGACCAGCCGGGAGGTGCGGGCCGCCGCCGACCAGCGGCGTGACCAGGAATATCGCCGCCTGCTCTATGTCGCCCTGACGCGGGCAGAGGACCGGCTGATCATCTGCGGCTGGGAACAGCAGGCCAAATCCGGCGGGCCGGGAAGCTGGTACCGGCTGGTGGAGCAGGCCCTGGCCGGGATGGCTCAGCCGGCCCCGTTCGATTTCACCACCATCTCCCCCGCCGGGTGGAGCGGGGAAGGGCTGGCCCTGCGCGATGTGCAGACGGTCACCGTCACCCCGCCCAAGCCGCCGCCGGAAGGCACCGGCCCCGCGCTGGCTCTGCCGGGCTGGGTGCGTGCCGCCGCCCCGCGTGATCCCACCCCGTCCAAACCGCTGACACCTTCGCAGCCGGACGGGCCCGATCCCGCCGTGCGGTCGCCGCTGGGCGCCGATGATGGCTGGCGCTACCGGCGCGGCACCTTGATGCACAAGCTGTTGCAGGTGCTGCCCGATACCGATCCCGCCCGCCGCTATGACAGCGCCAGGGCCTGGCTGGCCCGCCCGGCCCATGACCTGTCACCGGATGAACAGCGGGAAATCGCCGATGAAGCGATGGCCGTGCTGACCGATCCGCGCTTTGCCCCCCTGTTCGCGCCCGGCAGCCGGGCGGAAGTGCCGGTGGTAGGGCTGGTGGGGGAATGGGCCATTTCCGGCCAGATCGACCGGTTGCAGGTGACGGACAGCGATGTCTGGATCGTCGATTACAAGACCAACCGGCCCCCGCCCCGCAGGGCCGAGGATGTGCCCATCGTCTATTTGCAGCAGATGGCAGCCTATCGGGAGGCGATGCGCCAGCTCTATCCCGGCCGCTCCCTGCATTGCCTGCTGCTCTGGACCGATGGACCCTACACGATGGAACTGCCGGACGGGCTTTTGGACCTGCATCTGCCGGGAAGCCGGGTGCCGGGCGCCAGAGGGGGGTGAAACCGCCATGGTGGGGACAAACGGACCGCTAAACACCTTGGTTGATGCCATCCTTTCCGATATGCAGACGTTCTTGCAGTATCCGATGTCCGGAACCGGGGTGGCATCGTCGCCATGACACGGCCATCAATGACCGGCATTCTTTTCTTCCTCGCCCATCCCCCAGGATTACCCATGATGCTCCGTCGCCTGTTCATCGCCACGCTGCTTTCCGCCGTAGCCTTGCCGGCGCTGGCGCAGACCAATCTGGATTTCTCGTCCAAGCCGCCAATCACGCTGGATGTCGTCTCCATCGAAGTGGAAAGCGCCTATGTGCCGCCGATGAAGGAGCCGAATGTCGATCATCTGCTGCCGCTGACCCCGTCCAACGCGGTTCGGCTGTGGGTGTCGCAGCGGCTGAAGGCAGGCGGCACGGCGGGCCGCGCCCGCGTCATCATCCATGATGCCGCCATCGTGGAGCAGGATCTGGAGCGGACCAAGGGTATTCGCGGCTGGTTCACCAAGGACCAGTCGCAGAAATATGAAGGCCGCATCCGGGTGGAGATTGTGGTCGATGGCACCGCGCGCGGCTATGCCGGCAGCGCATCCGCCGCCGTCGCCCGTTCCACCACCGTGACGGAGGATATCAGCCTCAACGAACGGGAAAAGACCATGGCGGCCCTGGTCAATGATCTGGTGACCGATCTGGACGGGCAGCTTGAACCGGCCATCCGCACCAACCTGTTCCCCATCCTGGTGATGCAGCAGGGCCAGCCCTGATCCTTGTGCCCGCATCAGGCGGGCCATTGACCTGCCCCATGGAAAAGCCCGTTCAGGGCTGATATCAAACATATGTTTGGTTCCTGGGGGAGTTTTCAGCTTATGCGGTTCCTGCTTCTTGCGACGGTGGCCCTGTCCGCCACCGCCGCCTTCGCTGCCGAACCCCGGTTCGATATGCAGCGCCTTTCCGGCGATATCCGCACCCTGTCCAGTGATGCCTTTGAAGGGCGCGCCCCCGCCACGGCGGGGGAGAAGAAGACAGTCGATTTCCTGATTGAACGGATGCGGGAAGCCGGGCTGGAACCGGGCGGCACGATGGGCCCCGATGGCAAGCGGGCCTGGACCCAGGATGTGCCGCTGCTGAAGGCCGAGATTACCGGCACGCCCCAGGTGAGCCTGACCATCGCCGGAACCCGTCGCGCCTTGGCGCAAGGCCAGGAGGTGGCCGTGCGGGCGGCCCTGACCGGCGACACCGCCATTTCGCTACAGAACGCGCCGCTGCTGTTCGTGGGCTATGGCATCAGGGCGCCGGAACGCGACTGGGACGATTTCAAAGGCATGGATGTCCGCGGCAAGATCCTTGTCGTGCTGGTCAACGATCCGGATTTCGAAGGGCCGGAAGGCCGGTTCGGCGGCAAGGCCATGACCTATTATGGCCGCTGGACCTACAAGTTCGAGGAAGCCGCCCGCCAGGGTGCCGCCGGCATGCTGATCGTGCATGAGAGCGAGCCCGCCTCCTATGGCTGGGGCACGGTCGCCAGTTCCAACACCAACACGATGTTCGACATTGTGCGCGATGATCCCAAGGCCGCCCATACGGCCCTGGAAGCCTGGATTCAGCGCGATGTGGCGGTGGAACTGTTCAAGGCGTCGGGCCTTGATTTCGAGAAGGCGCGGGTGGAAGCCCGCAGCCCCACCTTCCGTCCCATGCCGCTGAAGGCGACATTGGATGCGCGCTATCAGGTGAAGCCGGAAACCATCATTTCCAAGAATGTGCTGGGCCTGCTTCCTGGCACACTTCATCCGGAAGAAACGGTGATCTATTCCGGCCACTGGGACCATCTGGGCGTGGGCGCACCGGATGCAACGGGGGATACCATCTTCAACGGTGCGCTGGACAATGCCTCCGGCATTGCCGGGATGCTGGAACTGGCGCGGGCCTTCAAGGCTGCACCTGCCCTGCCACGCTCCGTGCTGTTCATGGCCGTGACGGCAGAGGAAAAAGGGCTGCTCGGCTCCACCTATTACGCGGCCAACCCGGTCTGGCCGCTGGCCCGTACGGCCGGCGTGCTGAACATGGATTCCATCATCGGGGCCGGCCCGGCGCGGGACTTCACCATTTCCGGCCAGGCCCGCCTGGGCCTGCTGGACCTGCTGGTGGAAGAGGCGAAGGCGCGCGACCGTACCTATACGCCCGACCCGAAGGTGGAGGCTGGCGGCTTCTTCCGGTCCGACCATTTCCCCTTCGCCAAGCAGGGCGTGCCCGCCATCTCCTTCGGTCCCGGCCAGGATTTGCTGCAAGGCGGCCGGGAGGCCGGCAAGAAATGGAGCGATGAGTACACCCGCCAGCATTACCATCGGCAATCCGATGAATGGTCTGCGGATTGGAACCTGGAAGGGGCACGGCAGGATCTGGATTTGCTCTATGCTGTAGGGCACAGGCTGGCCGCCGGCCGTGACTGGCCGAACTGGAGCGGGGACAGCGAGTTCCGCCCCGCCCGCGATGCCAGCGCCGATCAACGGCAATAAGCAGAACAGGTTGCCCCATGAGCACTGAAACCGCCCGCACCACCACCATCCATGACCTGATCGGTGGTCAGCCGGTGATCGACCGGCTGGTGGAAGCCTTCTACCATCAGATGGACACGCTGCCGGAAGCGCGCGAGCTGCGCGCCATCCACGCCCCCGATCTGGGCGAAACCAAGCGGGTGCTGAAACTCTATCTGATGCAATGGATGGGCGGCCCAACCGATTATTCCGCCGAACGCGGCCATCCCCGCCTGCGCGCCCGCCATCTGGGCTTCCGCATCGGCACGGCGGAACGCGATGCCTGGCTTTTGTGCATGAAACGCGCGCTGGATGAGACGGTGGCACGCGAGGATGTGCGCCACGCCATCCTGCAAGCCATGGCCCCCCTGGCCGATTTCATGCGCAACCAGCCGGACCCTGAGGACGAAGCCTAAGGTCTTTGTGAGAGCTAGAGCCTGTCAGGGTTAAATGGAATCGGACATAGCTCTTATCCCGTCACCCCGGCGAAGGCCGGGGCCCAGAATCACAGACGCTGTACTCTACGAAACTGGACCCCGGCCTTCGCCGGGGTGACGGTAGAAGATAATTCAACCAAATCTGATAAATTCTAAAGCCCCCCGCCGATCTGGTGCGGATAGCCCCGCAGGAAGGCGGTGGCGTCCACCGGCCCCTTGCCCTGGCGCTGCACCCGCAGCAGCTTCAAAGCCCCCTCGCCACAGGCAAGGGTCGGGCCTTCATCAATCAAGGTGCCGGGCGTGCCTGTACCGGCCACCGGTTCCGCCATCAGCACCTTCAGCCGTTCCCCGTTCGACAGGTCGATCCAGCAGCCGGGCCAGGGCGTCAGGCCGCGCACCTGCCGGTCCAGTTCCGCCGCCGGACGGGTGAAATCCAGCCGCCCTTCCTCCTTGGCCAGCTTGGCGGCATAGGTCACGCCGTCCTCTGGCTGCGGCAGGGCGGGCAGGCTGCCATCGGCGATGCCGGGCAGGGCCTGCACCATCAGCCGGGCCCCCATGGCCGCCAGCGCGTCATGCAGGTCCGATGCGGTCATGTGCGGGGTGATGGCGACTGTATCCTTCAACAGCATGGCACCGGTATCCAGCCCGGCATCCATCTGCATGATTGTCACCCCGGTCTCCGCATCGCCGGCCAGGATGGCGCGCTGGATAGGGGCGGCACCGCGCCAGCGCGGCAGCAGGCTGGCATGGACATTGATGCAGCCCAGGCGCGGCGCATCCAGCACCGGCTGCGGCAGGATCAAGCCATAAGCCGCAACAATGGCGGCATCCAGGTTGAGTGCGGCGAATTCTTCCTGCGCTTCTGCCTTGCGCAGGCTTTTCGGCGTGCGCACAGGGATGCCCAGCGCCTCGGCCCGGCGATGCACGGGCGTGGCCTGAAGCTGCTGCCCCCGCCCGGCAGGACGCGGCGGCTGGCTATAGACACAGACGACATCGTGCCCGGCTTGCACCAGCGCATCCAGGATGCCGACGGAGAAATCAGGCGTGCCCATGAAGGCGAGACGCAACGGCATGGGCATTTCCTTTATCTGAAGGCAAATGGCGGCAGGCAGACGGCGCCGGTCAGGGCTGGCGCTTGGTCTTGTTATATTTGCGCAGGATCATGTTGCGCTTCAGCGAGGAGAGATGGTCGATGAACAGCACGCCGTTCAGATGGTCAATCTCATGCTGGATGCAGGTGGCCAGCAGGCCGTCGGCATCCATCTCCCGCACCTCGCCATCGCGGTCGACATAGCGCACGCGGACCTGCGCCGGGCGGGTGACATCGGCATAGATTTCGGGGATGGACAGGCAGCCTTCCTGCGTCACCGCCAGCTCATCCGACGCCAGGATCAGTTCCGGATTGACCATGGCGATGGGGTTGGGCTTCTCATTCTTGTGGTCGGTGACATCGACCACGATCAGCCGTTCCAGCACGCCGATCTGCGGTGCCGCCAGCCCGATGCCGGGGGCCTTGTACATGGTCTCCAGCATGTCATCCATCAGCGTCGCGACACGCCCATCCACATTGTCCAGCGGCTTGCACTTGGCCTTCAGACGGGTATCGGGAATGGTGAGGATGGGCAGAAGAGACATGGGACGTTCCAGCGATAGAAATCAGTAGGCCAGATAGGACCAGGGCGGGCGGGCGTCAAGCGGGTTTGGCGCAGGGTGCCCCCTCATTCCCCCGGCAGCAGGGCGGGTTCCGGCGGCACGGGCTGGCGCGGCACATGGTCCAGCGGGGCCAGTTCGGGCAAATCGCCATTGCCGGGGGTGGCGCGCAGATCCTTGAAGCGCCGGGCCGTGACCAGCACCCGCGTTTCCAGCGATGCGACGGCGGCATTATAGCTGTTCACGGCACTGCCCAGCCCTTTGCCCACCTTGCCCATATGGTCGGCCATGGTGCCCAGCCGCTCATAAAGCTCCCGGCCCAACTGGCTGATGGTCTGGGCGTTGCGGGCGAGGGCTTCCTGTCGCCAGCCATAGGAGACGGCACGCAGCAGGGCGATCAGCGTTGTCGGCGTGGCCGGGATCACCGACTGGTCGATGCCAGCCTCAATCAGGGCCGGGTCATGCTCCAGGGCGGCGGAGAAGAAATTCTCCCCCGGCAAAAACAGCACGACAAATTCCGGCGCCGGGTCGAACTGCGCCCAATAGCGCTTTTCCCCCAGCCCCTTCATATGGTCGCGGATATGGCGGGAATGGCGGGAGAGGTGCAGCCGTCGGGCCGCATCATCGCCTTCATTGCTGGCATCCAGATAGGCTTCCAGCGGCGCCTTGGCATCGACCACAATGCTTTTGCCGCCGGGCAGGCGGACGATCAGGTCCGGGCGCAGCCGATTGCCGTCGCCGCCTTCCATGCTGGCCTGTTCATGGAAATCGCAATGATCGACCATGCCGGCCATTTCCACGACCCGGCGAAGCTGGATTTCCCCCCAGCGACCCCGCGCCGCCGGGCTGCGCAAAGCGCGGACCAGATTGGCCGTCTCTGACCGTAACTGCCCCTGGCCTTCCATCAGGTGGGCCACCTGGGTTTTCAACTCGGCATAGGCACCGACACGGGCCTGCTCGATCCCCTGCACCGCCTCGCCAAATTTCACCAGATGGTCGCGGATGGGGGTGACCAGCGCATCGATGGCGGCGGAGCGCTTCTCCAGGTCGCCCTTGGCGCTTTCCTGGAACTTCTCCAACTGCGCCTGGGCCAGGGTCAGGAAATCGCGGTTATTGGCCGACAGGGCTTCTGCCGACAGGGCCTTGAAGGCATCGGCCAGCCGGGTTTGCGCCTGATCCAGCAGGGCCAGCTTGTCGGCATGGGTCTGGCGCTCCTGCTCCAAGGCGGTGCGGCATTCGGCAAGGGCGGCCTGCAACTCCGCCTGCTCATCCTGGTGATAGGCCAGCGCCTCCTCCAGCCCCGGCACGCGGGCAGCCGCCGCCTCTGCCGTGGCACGGGCGGCGGCTTCTTCCATCTGCTGGCGGCGGGTGCTGGTCAGCAACCGGTCCCGCTCCACCAGCTCCTGGCGCAATTCCGCCTGATACCGGGCCAGATGGTCGCGCTCTACCCGCAGGGCGGCCAGTTCCGTTCGCAGCCCGCCCGCCGCCTGCCGCAGCCACAAGGCGGTGATGCCGGCGGCCAGCACGGCACCAATCAACAGCGACAGCGGATCAAGGGCGAAACTGGGCACAGGCATCAAGGCTCCGGCAGATTATCCGGCGCCGATGCTACGCGCTTATCATCCAGAATGGAACAGTTCATGAACGAACGGGTGCATCCTGTCGCGCCCCGCGACCTCAATGCTGCATCAAGAGCCGGGTGACGCCGCCCCGCAGCAAGGGCAAACGGGCGGCAGCGCGCAGGGCGGCATGGCGGACAATGCGCTGGGGCAGCCTTTCATCCGTATAAAGCCCGACAATCAGGTTGGTGGCGCTGTAAAGCGGCTTGGTGGCCAGACGGTGGGTCCATTCATACCGGGACAACAGGGCCGGGGCGGCGATATCGCCACCCTTCGCCACGGCCTGCGCAATCAGCCCGGCCAGGGTCGCCTGTCCCTGAAGGCCGAAATTGAAGCCATGCGCCGTCACCGGGTGCATGCCGACGGCGGCATCCCCGATCAAAGCAGCGCGGCGCGTGACGAAACGGTGGGAATAGGTGGTGGCCAGGGGATAGACATGGGGGCTGCTGACCACCCGCATGTCCCCCAGCCGTGCCTGATACCGCCGGGTCAATTCCTGGCCCAACGCCGCTTCATCCAGGCGCATCAGCCGGTCCATTTCCCCTGCCGGCAGGGTCAGCACGGCAGAGGAGAGAGCGCCGTTCAAAGGCAGCATGGCCATGGTGTGCCCATGTTCGAACCATTCCGTCGCCACGCCGCCATGCTCGCCCTCATGCGCCACGCGCACCACCATCATGGACCGGCCCAGCCGGTTGATCTCCGCCCCGATGCCCAGCCGCCCGCGTACATCGGAAAAGCGGGAATCGGCGGCCACCAGCAGCGCGCCCGTCAATACCGTGCCATCGGACAGGCGCACCATGGCGCCATCCGCATCGGTGCGTACCTCTGTCACCGCCTGCCCGGTGATCAGCGACAGGCCCGTCTGCCCGTCGATCGACTGGAACAGGGCCCGGCGGATCAGGTGATTGGGCACCAGATGGCCCAGCCTGTCCGCCCCTTCCCTCTCACCCCCGAAACTCAAGGCGAAGGGAGAGGAGCCATTCAGCACCACAGCCTTGCGCAAGGGTGCGATTTCCGCCGCGTCGATCCGGTCCCAGACACCCAGCTTTTGCAGGATATCGGCCGAGCGATGGGTGAGGGCGATTTCCCGCCCATCAAAGGCAGGATCGGCCAGGGCGTCATGGGGTTGGCGTTCCACAATGGCGATGCGCAAGCCGCTATCGGCCAGCGACCGGGCAAAGGCCAGACCGGCGGGACCGCCGCCGATCACGATCACATCATGTTGGGTGGAACGCTCGCACGCCATTTCAAGTCTCCCCATCCACCCGTCCGGGTGTCATCGTCACTGGGAGGAAATGTAGCGCGACTGGCCTGTAAGGTAACTGCGGCACGGTTGCCAATAGTGAGAAAAATAAGGATTTTCAATTATCGTTTTGGACAGGGAATGATTTTGCGATGAGGCTTTAAATATTCCGGTATCGCAACGGAATTTCTTTTCAGGTGTTTTGAGCAGACTGAAAAAGGTGCGGCGGTCATCACGATGATGGACGGATAGCCGTGATGACCGCCGCTTATCCTCAATAACCCGCCGCGTTGCCGTCCACGCGCATTTCCGTGCCGGCATGGTAGGTGCCGTTGGCATGGTCGCGCAGGATGGCTTCGTAGCTGCCATAATGCAGGCCGGGCTTGATCTCCACCTTGTGGCCGCGGGCCTTCAGGGCTTCCACCACATCCGGCGCAATGCCCTGTTCCAGGTACAGCGTGCCGGTGCCCTCGCCCTTTTCCCCTGTCGGTTCGGGGGAGCCTTCATGCTGCCAGCGGGCGGCGTCGCCTGCTTCCTGCACATTCATCCCGAAATCGATGATGTTGACCAGCACCTGGGTATGGCCCTGCGGCTGCATCGCCCCGCCCATCACGCCATAAGCCAGGAAGGACTGACCATCCTTGGTCACCATGCCGGGGATGATGGTGTGGAAGGGGCGCTTGCCGGGCGCATAGACATTGGGATGCTTGGGGTCCAGCGCGAACTGTTCGCCGCGATCCTGCAGCATGAAGCCCAGCCCGTCCGGCACCAGCCCCGACCCCATGCCGCGATAATTGGACTGGATCAGTGCCACCATCATCCCGTCCTTGTCGGCGGTGGTCAGGAAGATGGTGTCATGGCTTTCCGGCATGATGCCGGTTTCCGGCGCACCGGCCTTGGCCATGTCGATCAGGGCGCGGCGTTTGGCGGCGTAATCCTTGGAGATCAGCGTGTCGATCGGCAGCTTCACGAAAGCCTGATCGGCATACCAGCGTGACCGGTCGGCGAAGGCCAGCTTCTTGGCTTCTACCGAGACATGGATGAAATCGGCGCTGTTATGGCCCATCGCCTTCAGATCATATCCTTCCAGGATGTTCATCATCTGAAGGGTGGCCAGACCCTGGCCGTTGGGCGGGATCTGCCACAGATCATAGCCGCGATAATTGGTGGTGATCGGTTCCACCCAGTCGCTGTGATGGCTGGCGAAATCCTCGTACCGCAGCGGGCCGCCGATGCGCTTCATATAGGCATCCACGGTGCGGGCGATCTGGCCCTTGTAATAGGCATCGCGCCCACCCTTGGCCACCAGGGTCAGTGAATTGGCAAGGTCCGGATTGCGGAAAATTTGGCCAGCCACAGGGGGCTTGCCGTCGATCAGATAGGTCTTTTTGGCGTTGTCCAGTTCCTCGATCACCTCACCCAACTGGCCGAAGCGGCGGAAATTATTGCCCCAGCCCTTGGCGATGAAGGGAGAGAGGGGGAAGCCGTCGCGGGCATAGTTGATGGCCGGTGCCAGCACCTGTTCCATCGGCAGGCGGCCGAACTTCTGGTGCAGCTCAAACCAGCCATCCACCGCCCCCGGCACGGTGACGGACAGCGATCCGTGCGAGGGGATCGGCTTGCCCGGCCCCAGCCGCTGGGTCAAATCCTTCAGGCTCTGGCCCTTGGGCGAGCGGCCCGAGGCGTTCAAGCCATGGACCTTGTTGGTCTTGGGATCCCAGACCAGGGCGAACAGGTCGCCACCCATGCCGCTGCCGGTCGGTTCCATCAGCCCCAGCGTGGCATTGGCGGCAATGGCCGCATCCACCGCCGTGCCACCCTGTTGCAGGATGGAGATGGCCACCTGCGTCGCCAGCGGCTGGCTGGTGGCGGCGGCACCATTGGCGGCGATGATTTCCGACCGGCCGGCGAAATTGGCACCAACCAGACGGTCACCGCGCCCGGCCTGGGGCAGTGACGCCTCTTCAGCAGCGACCGCCGTTTCCGTCATGATCGGCATGGTCAGTACAGTTCCCAGCAGTAGCAGCGCCACGCGCCGCGTGAATGTCCAAGCCATTGTCCGAAAGCCTTCCTGTGCATGGATGAGGCCTTGCGCCCCTTATGTGTTCCCACCCGCATGGTTTTAAAGCCATGCGGCGGTATGGGGCAACCATTGCGGCCAGCGCCTCTCCGTGCCAGCCTGGAACGCAGGATTATTGAGATAAAGGAAGAGTGATCGTGCGGGTGATGGTGAATGGTGCGCCGCTCTGGTTCGATGTCGAAGGCGCGGGGCTGGTGCCGGACGGGGAGGGGATGCGTCAGCGGCCAACGCTGATCCTGCTGCATGGCGGCCCTGGCTTCGACCATGCCACCTTCAAGCCCGCCTTTGGCGCCCTGACGGATGTGGCGCAGGTGATCTATCTGGACCATCGCGGCCAGGGCCGCAGCGGCGGCAGCGATCCGGCCACCTGGACGCTGGCGCAATGGGCCGATGATGTGAAGGGCTTCTGCGATGCGCTGGGGATTGAAAAGCCCTTTGTGCTGGGCAACAGCTTCGGCGGCTTCGTCGCTCAGGCCTATATGCAGCGCCATCCCGGCCATGCGGCGGGGGTGATCCTGTCCTCCACGGCGGCGCGCATGCAACTGGACCTGATCGTCAAGGCGTTTGACCGCCGGGCGGGGCCAGCGGTGGCGGCTGCCGCCCGCACCTTCTGGACCGATGTGACGGCGGACAAGGTGGCGCCTTATGCCGCCATCTGCATGGGCTGTTACACGGTCAATCCGCCACCGGGCGGCATTGTTGGCCGGTCGCGCTCCATCGTGAAGCCGGAGGTGCTGGAACATTTCTCCGGCCGGAACGGGGAGATGTGGGGCATGGATTTCCGCCCCAGCCTGGGTCGCGCCGCCAGCCCCGTGCTGGTGCTGGCCGGCGATCAGGACCCCATCACCCCCTGGGAAGCAGCAGAAGAGATTTTCGCCCATCTGCCGCCGGCGACATCAATGTTGAAGCGTTTTGCGCAGTGCGGCCATGGCACCTTCCGCGATGATCCGCAGGGAACATTCGACCTGTTGCGCGCTTTCATGCGCCAATGACCGCCATAATTGGCGGCCATAGATTTTGTGCCGCCCCCTTGGCGCTGTTTTACGAGAGTTGATCCCCCATCATGCCCTCATCCTTCCTGTGGCGGTCGTCGCTGTCATTTTTGCCGGTTCTGTTGCTGACGATGGGCCTGACCCTGCCCGCATCGGCGCAGATGGTTGATGGGGCCATGGCGGCGGAGCCGGAACCGGCCTCCCCCCTGCCGGGGGCGCCGACGGTGGGCGCGGATCGGGGCACCCTGACCCTGCAGCTGGAAAATGACCTGTTCTATAATATCGACCGCCATTACACGAACGGCGTCCAGGCCAGTTGGACCACGGCACGCGATGCCGTGCCGGGCTGGACGCGGGAATGGGCGAAACTGGTGCCCTTCTTCGCCCAGGATGGCCATGTGCGGGCCGTCTTCTCCCTGGGGCAGAACATGTATACGGCCAGCGACATCAACCTGCCCGACCCGCCAGAGACCGACCGGCCCTATGCCGGCTGGCTGCACGGATCGGTGGGGCTGATCAATGAGACCAACCGCCGGATGGACCAGTTGCAACTGACCGTCGGCGTTGTCGGCCCCGCGTCCCTGGCGGAGCCGACGCAAAAGCTGATCCACCGGATCGTGGGGTCACCCAAGCCGCGCGGCTGGGATACCCAGCTTCACAATGAGCCGGGGCTGGTGCTGACCTACGAGCGGAGCTGGCGTCAGGATATCCTGGCCGGCGACGGTTTCGGGATCGACATGATGCCCCATTTCGGTGGGGCTATCGGCAATGTGGCCACCTATGCCGATACGGGCTTGATGGTCCGGGCTGGCTGGCGGCTGCCGGCTGATTTCGGTCCCGCGCGCATCCAGCCCTCGCTGCCCGGTGCCGGCTTTTTTGAGCATGACGTGGCCCACCCTATCGGCTGGTATCTGTTTGCCGGTGTGTCGGGGCGTGCGGTGGCGCGCAACATCTTCCTGGATGGCAATACGTTCCGCGACAGCCGCTCGGTTGACCGCAAAATCCTCGTCGGTGATTTCCAGGCCGGCATGGCCGTCAATATCTACCGGGCGCGCCTGACCTATACCCATGTCTTCCGCAGCCGCGAATTCAAGACCCAGGACAAGGGCGACCAATATGGCGCGGTGGCGGTGACCTGGCAGTTCTGACCGGACGGGGCCCATCCCGCCCCATCACGGGCGCATGGCGGCAATATTGCTTCGTGGATTGACGCTGTCGGGCCATTTTCCGCAAATGTCGGCCAGGATTGGCCCCTTGGGATGGCGGAAAATATGGAAGCGGTTGGCGCGCAGCATCTGGGTTCGGCCCGGCGTTTGATCGTCAAGATCGGCTCGGCGCTGATGGTGGATGCCGCCACCCATCAGGTCCGCCGTAACTGGCTGGATTCGGTGGCCGATGATATCGCCGCGCTGCGTGCGCAAGGGGTGGAGGTGCTGGTTGTCACCTCTGGCGCCGTCGCCTGCGGGCGGGAGCATCTGGGGCTGGTGGGCCGGCCCCTGAAGCTGGAGGAAAAGCAGGCCGCCGCCGCCACCGGGCAGATCCGGCTGGCCCATGCCTATCAGGAGACGCTGGCCCGCCATGGCATCACCGTGGCCCAGGTTCTGCTGACCCTGGACGACACCGAGGATCGTCGCCGCCACCTGAATGGCCGGGCGACGATGGAAACCCTGTTGAAGCTGGGGGCCGTGCCCGTCATCAACGAGAATGACACGGTGGCCACAGCGGAAATCCGCTTTGGCGATAATGACCGGCTGGCGGCCCGCGTGGCCCAGATGATCAGCGCCGACACGCTGGTGCTGCTGTCGGATATTGACGGGCTTTATACCGCCGATCCGCGCAACAACCCCGACGCCCGGCACATCCCCCTGGTGCGGGAAATCACGCCGGAGATTGTGGGCATGGCGGGTGAACCGCCCCCCGGTTACAGCAGCGGCGGCATGGTGACCAAGATCGTGGCCGGTCGCATCGCCATGGCCGCCGGCTGCCGCATGGCCATTGCCATGGGCAAGCGCATGAACCCGCTGGCGGCCCTGCTGAAGCCGGTGGAAGAGGGTGGGGCGCCGGCCACCTGGTTTGTGCCGGGGGCGGAGCCGCGCACCGCCCGCAAGCGCTGGATCGCCGGATCGCTGAAGCCCCTGGGCACGCTGGTGGTGGATGATGGCGCGGTGGCGGCCCTGTTGAAGGGGGGCAGCCTGCTGCCCGCCGGCGTGCGCGATGTCAGCGGGGAGTTCGACCGCGGTGATCTGGTGCTGATCAAGGGTCATGACGGCCGCATTGTGGGCCGGGGCCTGTCAGCCTATGCCGTTGCCGATGCCCGTGCCATTGCGGGTCGCCGCAGCGCGGAGATTGAGGAAGCGCTGGGCTATCGCGGCCGGGACGAGATGGTCCATCGCGACGATCTGGTTCTGGGCTGATACGGTCTGACGGGATGCAGGTGACGGGGCGGCGGTCTTATCGCCGCCCTTTGTCATTTGGTGCCATTCACGGCGCCGGGGTGGCGGCCTATACTCTCTTACCCGCTTCCGGTTTTGAGAGACCCTGACCCATGTCCGCCCCCACCGCCGCCCTGCTGATTATCGGTAACGAGATACTGTCCGGCCGCACGCAGGATGCCAATCTGGCCTTCATCGCCCGGCATCTGGCAGGGCTTGGCATCCCCTTGCGCGAAGTACGGGTGGTGCCGGATGTGGAGGCGGAGATTGTTGCCGCCCTGAACGCGCTGCGCGACCGCTACAGCTATGTTTTCACCACCGGCGGCATCGGCCCCACGCATGATGACATCACGGCTGAATGCGTGGCCAAGGCCTTTGGCGTGCCCTTGCTGCGCCATCCGGAAGCCGTGCGCCGGCTGGAGGCGCATTATGCCGATACGGGCCTGCTGAACGAAGCACGCCTGCGCATGGCCAATGTGCCGGAAGGCGGCATCCTGATCGATAATCCGGTCAGCACGGCACCGGGCTTCCAGATCGGCAATGTCTTCGTGATGGCCGGCGTGCCCAAGATCATGCAGGCCATGCTGACCGGCATTACCAGCCGTCTGGTCGGCGGGCCGGTGACGCTGACCCGTTCTGTCGCCAGCGCCATCCCGGAAGGCAGCTTCGCCGATCCGCTGCGCCTGCTGGCGGCAAAGCATGAAGGGGTGGATATCGGCTCCTACCCCGCCTTCCGTCAGGGCAAGGTTTCCACTGCGCTGGTCCTGCGCACGGCCGACGTGGCGGCCCTGGATGCGGCGACCGCCGATGTGGTGGCCATGCTGCGCGATCTGGGCGGTGTGCCGGAGGTGGTGGAAGGCTATGGCGAGGAGAAGGGGGGCTGACCCCCTAGAGCAGATCGCGGAAAAGCGAAAGGCCCGGTCGTTGCCGACCGGGCCTTCGATTTGGTGGAGCCAAGCGGGATCGAACCGCTGACCTCTACAATGCCATTGTAGCGCTCTCCCAGCTGAGCTATGGCCCCTTAACTCGTTGGCGCTGCCTGGGTCGTCAGCGCCGTGGGCGGGTTTATGGACAAACTGCCCGCGCTATGCAAGCGGAAAAATCAGCGCCCGATGAGATTTTTCTCCAAGCCCGTCGCCGGGACGCAGGGGCTGGAAAAGCGAAAGGCCCGGTCGTTGCCGACCGGGCCTTCGATTTGGTGGAGCCAAGCGGGATCGAACCGCTGACCTCTACAATGCCATTGTAGCGCTCTCCCAGCTGAGCTATGGCCCCTTAACTCGTTGGCGCTGCCTGGGTCGTCAGCGCCGTGGGCGGGTTTATCTAGAAACCCGCGACCATATGCAAGCGGAAAATTCACGGTCCGGTCATTTTTTTCAAGCCGGACCGTAACTGCTTGAAATGGCTTACTTAGCGGTCTTCGTCATTCTCGATGTCGACCACTTCGCCCATATCGTCGCCGTCATCCAGCTCGTCGGCGTCTTCCAGCAGGACATCCTCGTCCTCATCGACGACGGCGTCATCGACATCATCGGCCTCGATCTCGTCGGCCACGTCGGCATCGTCATCGACGGTATCCTCGACGACTTCCTCCAACTCTTCCTCATTCTCCCGATCCAGCGCTTCCTCGTCACGCGGGGCCGGCTTCTTCGCATCCTCAACCGGGATGGGACGGGCACGGCGGGAGCGCAGCAAGGCCTCCGGGTCGAAAGTCGTACCGCAAGACGGGCACACCGGCGGGTCTTTGCGCATGTCGTAATAGCGCGCGCCGCAGCTCGGGCAGATGCGCTTCACACCCCATTCGGGTTTGGCCACGAGTAACCTCCATCCATACACGCGCGCCCATAGATAGCGCCACGATCCGGGCGGCATCTGCCATGATAGCCGCCCCCTGTCAACGAACTTGGCCGGTCTGTGCCGCTTTCCCGTTATGCGGGGCGGCCCTGCCGGGTCGGGGCCTTCCGGCCCGCCGGGCACCATGCTATGTCGCTTATAACATTCTGTCGCCCTAAACGAGTTCCGGAGCAATCACATGTCCGCTTCGTCCCCTGTTCGTCCGCTTTCCTCCGCGCGTACCGGCGCGCTGTCCGGCACCGTGGCGGTGCCGGGTGACAAGTCCATGTCCCATCGCGCCTTGATGTTTGGTGCTTTGGCCCTGGGGGAGACGAAGATCGAAGGTCTGCTGACCGGTGAGGATGTGCTGCGGACCGCCGATGCGCTGCGCGCGCTGGGGGCAGAGATCGTCCGTGGTGAGGATGGCATCTGGCGTACCCGTGGCCGCGGCGTCGGCGGCCTGGCCGAGCCAGACCGCGTGCTGGACATGGGCAATAGCGGCACGGCCGCACGGTTGCTGATGGGGCTGGTGGCGACGCATCCATTCACCTCCATCTTCACCGGCGATGCCTCGCTGACCAAGCGGCCCATGGCGCGGGTGACGGGGCCTTTGTCGCAGATGGGCGCCCGGTTTGAGCTGCGGTCCAAGGGTCGCCTGCCCGGCGCTGTTATCGGCACATCCACGCCGATGCCCGTCACCTATCAATTGCCCGTGGCCTCGGCGCAGGTGAAATCGGCCATCCTGCTGGCGGGGCTGAACACGCCGGGCAAGACCACGGTGATCGAGACGGAGCCGACCCGCGACCATACCGAGCGCATGCTGCGCCATTTCGGCATCGAAGTGGTGGTGGAAGAGGTGGAAGGCGGGGCGCTGGCCGCCACCGTCACCGGCCAGGGCGAGTTGCGCGGGCGCGACCTGAAGGTGCCGGCTGATCCGTCATCGGCGGCCTTCCCCGTGGTGGCGGCGCTGATCCGGCCGGGCAGCGAACTGCGCCTGCCCAATGTCGGCACCAATATCCGCCGGACCGGGCTTTACACCACGCTGGTGGAAATGGGCGCGGATATAAGGTTCGAGAATGCGCGTGAGGAGGGAGGCGAGCCGGTGGCCGACCTGCTCGTCCGCGCCTCCTCCTTGAAGGGGATTGAGGTGCCGCCGGATCGCGCACCCTCCATGATCGATGAATATCCGATCCTGGGCGTGGCCGCGGCCTGCGCGGAAGGCAAGACCGTGATGCGCGGTCTGGCTGAATTGCGGGTGAAGGAAAGCGACCGTCTGGCCATGATCGCCAGCGGTCTGGACGCCTGCGGTGTGAAGCTGGAAATGGGTGAGGATTGGCTGGTTGTGCATGGCACCGGCAAGCCCCCGGTCGGCGGCGCCACCGTCGCCACCGCCATGGATCACCGTATCGCCATGAGTTTCCTGGTGCTGGGCATGGCATCCGACCAGCCGATTGCGGTGGATGATGGCGGCTTCATTGATACCAGCTTCCCCGGCTTCGTCACACTGATGAACCAGTTGGGCGCCGGCATCACGGAGGTGTGAGGCGCAGGCAAAAGGGTGCCCGGCATCTCCACCCGTCAGGCACCCTTTGCATCCTCAGTGATCGCCCCTGTGGCATATCTCCACGGGGGCTTGACGCTGTGGGTATCAGCGCGCCAGGGTATCCCCCTGTTCCACCGCTTTTCGACGAGTTTTCCCCATGTCCCCCGTCTCATCGGTTGCACCCGTCATCGCCATTGATGGTCCCGCCGCCAGCGGCAAGGGTACGCTGGCCCGCCGCGTTTCCCAGACCCTGGGCTATGCGTTGCTGGATACGGGGGCGCTCTATCGGGCGGTGGGGCTGGCCATGCTGCGCGCCGGTACCGATCTGCGCGATGCTGAACGGGCAACCGTCACGGCCCGCGCCCTGGATGCCGCGCAGATCCGCGATCTGACGGCTGATCCCGCCTTGCGCCAGGATGCGACGGCGCAGGCCGCCTCCATTGTGTCGGCATATCCGGGCGTGCGGCAGGCTTTGCTGGATTTCCAGCGCGGCTTTGCCGCCACGCCGCCGGATGGTGCCGCCGGTTCGGTGCTGGATGGGCGGGATATCGGCACGGTGATCTGCCCTGACGCACCGGTAAAGCTGTTCGTCACCGCCAGCGTGGAAGTGCGGGCCACGCGCCGGTTCAAGGAACTGGGCGGCGCGGAAAAGGGCGTGGATTTCGACGCGGTGCTGGCCGATATGCGCGCCCGCGACGAGCGCGACACGACCCGCGCCTTCGCCCCCCTGGTGCCGGCGGAAGATGCCGTGGTGCTGGACACGTCCGACCTGGATGCCGATGCCGCCTTTGATGCCGCCATGCGGGTGATCCGGTCGCACCTCTGATACCCGCGTCAGTACATTCTGACCTGTCAGAATGTACTGACTTTGGCGGCATGGGCCGCCACGCCGGTCGGCGCGGATACCGAGGTCAAGATTTCTCGAGCTCGGTATGATAACCGACGGAGGCCTTGCCCTATGCGACTCTATCGGTTGCGGGCGGCCGCCATTCCGGCTATATAGCCCGCCTTGCCCCGAAGGGTATGAAGGAACGTGACGCGTGCGGCACCAGGGACCGGTATGGTCCCGGCGGTGCTGCTCGCGTTCAGCTATTTGAACGTCCTCGCCGCGCTATCGTGGCGTAGCCATGGACCTTCATCAAGGCTGGCGCCCGGCGCCGGTCTCTTCGGGATCAGGACAGCGCCGGCCTGTTGCCGGTGGTGATCAAGGCCAAGTCGCCGGGCGCGGTGCCCGGTGCGGCGGTGGTGAAGCTACAGAACCGGTTCGGGCGTGCCGGGGATGGGTGGAAGCGCCGTTAAGAGCAACCCGAAACAGTCTGCCCATTGGAGTTTACATGGCACAGGTTTCCGCCGCGAAGGAAAGCTTCGCCGCCCTGCTGGAAGAATCGTTCGGCACTGCCGACAGCCTGGAAGGCACCGTCGTCAAGGGCCGCGTTGTCAGCATCGACAACGACATGGTGCTGATCGACGTTGGTCTGAAGTCCGAAGGCCGCGTCGCCCTCAAGGAATTTGCCGTTCCGGGCCAGCCGGTCGAGCTGAAGACCGGCGACACCGTTGAGGTGTATCTGGAGCGCATGGAAGACAAGAACGGCGAAGCCGTCCTGTCCCGTGAGAAGGCCAAGCGCGAGGAAGCCTGGACCCTGCTGGAGAAGTCCTTCACCGACCAGAGCCGCGTCACCGGCATCATTTTCGGTCGCGTCAAGGGTGGCTTCACCGTCGATCTCAATGGCGCCGTGGCCTTCCTGCCGGGCAGCCAGGTCGATATCCGTCCGGTTCGCGACATCTCCCCGCTGATGGGCACGCCGCAGCCGTTCCAGATCCTGAAGATGGACCGCTCGCGCGGCAACATCGTCGTTTCCCGCCGCGCCGTGCTGGAAGAAAGCCGTGCGGAAGCCCGCTCCGAGCTGGTCGCCTCCCTCAAGGAAGGCCAGATCCTGCAGGGCGTGGTCAAGAACATCACCGATTACGGTGCGTTCGTTGATCTGGGCGGCGTTGACGGCCTGCTGCACGTCACCGACATCGCCTGGCGCCGCATCAACCACCCGTCGGAAGCCCTGCAGATCGGCCAGACCGTTACGGTCCAGGTCATCCGCTTCAACTCCGAGACCCAGCGTATCAGCCTCGGCATGAAGCAGCTTGAGGCCGATCCGTGGGAAGGCGTGGAAGCCAAGTACCCGCCGCAGGCCAAGTTCAAGGGTCGCGTCACCAACATCACCGACTACGGTGCGTTTGTGGAGCTGGAGCCCGGTATCGAAGGTCTGGTGCACGTCTCCGAGATGAGCTGGACCAAGAAGAACGTCCATCCGGGCAAGATCGTTTCCACCTCTCAGGAAGTGGAAGTGATGGTGCTGGACGTGGATCCGGTGAAGCGCCGTATCTCCCTGGGTCTGAAGCAGACCATGCAGAACCCCTGGGAAGCCTTCGTCGAGAAGTTCCCGGGCGGCACCGAGCTGGAAGGCGAGGTCAAGAACATCACCGAATTCGGTCTGTTCGTGGGTCTGCCGGGCGACATCGACGGTATGGTGCACCTGTCCGATCTGGACTGGAACACCCCCGGCGAGCAGGCGATCCAGGAATACAAGAAGGGCGATCAGGTCAAGGTCAAGGTCCTGGACGTTGACGTTGAGAAGGAACGCATCTCCCTGGGCATCAAGCAGCTCGCTTCCGATCCGTTCGAGAGCGCAGCCGCTGGCGTCAAGAAGGGCGATGTCGTCACCTGCACCGTGACCCAGATCACCGAAGGCGGGATCGAGGTTGAGGTTGGTGAAGGCTTCACCGGCTTCATCCGCAAGTCCGACCTGTCCCGTGAGCGTTCCGAGCAGCGCCCCGACCGCTTCGCCGTTGGCGAAAAGGTCGACGCCAAGGTCACCCAGGTCGATCGCGGTTCCCGCAAGATCGGCCTGTCGATCAAGGCCAAGGAAGTCGAGGAAGAGAAGTCCGCGATGGCCGAATTCGGCTCGTCCGACTCGGGCGCCTCGCTGGGCGACATCCTGGGCGCCGCTCTGAAGCGCCGCCAGCAGAACGACTGATCCGGCAACGGATTGGCCTGATCTGTTCAGGTCGTTAGAGTAGTAAGAAGGCCGCCGGGGCAACCCGGCGGCCTTTTTGCTTTTCGCGTGGCTTAAAATTTGGAATACGTGTTTTTGCACGATATTTAAAGTTTATGCTTGATATGGTCTGGCTAATGCGTAATCTCTCCGCAGGTTCATGCGTGAAGGTTACGTGTTTATGTCTGTTTCGCCCATTCTTCCAGAAGAGAGACATCGGCTGATCCGGCAAAGGCTGGAAGCGGATGGCAAGGTCTTGGCCATTGATCTCGCGCGTGAATTGGGAACGTCTGAGGATACGATCCGGCGTGACCTGCGCGAATTGGCCGCCTTGGGAATTTGCCAGCGGGTTTATGGCGGGGCGCTCCGCCGATCACCGGCGACCGGGGATCTTCAGGCGCGAAACCGGCAGAATCCGGAAGGCAAGGCGCTGGTTGCGCGCCATGCGGCCGATCTGGCCCGGCCTGGCACTGTCATCTTCATGGATGCCGGCAGTACCAACCGTGCCATCGCCGCCTGTTTGCAGGAAGGGGCGGGCATCACGGTCATTACCAATGCGCCTGATATTGCCCTGCTGTTGCTGGAACGGGGCGGGTTTGAGGTGATCCTGGTCGGCGGCGTCATGGATGCCCGTGTGGGCGGTACGATCGGGGCCCGTGCAGTCCGTGATATCGCAGCCTACGCAGCCGATCTCTGCTTCGTGGGCGCTTGTGCGATATCGGCGGAAGCGGGTGTTCGCTGTTTCATGATGGAAGATGCCGAGTTCAAACAGGCGATGATTGGTGCCAGCCGTACCGTGGTGCTGGCCGCGACGCCGGAAAAGATCGGTACCACCGCCCCCTTTGCCGTCTCAGGCATCAGCGCCATCGATCATCTGGTTGTCGGTACCGGTGTGCCGGCCGACCTGCTGGCCTCCATCCGTGATGCCGGCACCACGATCCATATAGCTGACTGACTTCAGGCCGATCATGACATCCGTTACTTCCGTTGCGGCGGTTCCCGCAGCGCGGCTGGCCACACGGCTGGTCTTTCTCTTTGCCGGTATTGCCACGGCGGCCTGGGCGCCGTTGGTCCCTTTCGTAAAGGCGCGGGCCGGGCTTGACGATGGCACGCTTGGCCTGTTGCTGCTGGCACTGGGCACCGGTTCCATTCTGATGATGCCGCTGGCCGGTGTGCTGGCGACCCGTTTCGGCTGCCGGGCCGTGATTATCGTTTCCGCTGTCATTGCGGTTGCCATGCTGCCGTTGCTGGCCGCGGCCAGTGCGCTGGTCTGGCTGGTGCCGGCCCTGTTCCTCTTTGGCGCTGCCATTGGTACGGCCGATGTGACCATCAATGTGCAGGCAATTATTGTCGAGCGGGAAGCAGGTCGCCCGATGATGTCCGGCTTCCATGCCCTGTTCAGCGTTGGCGGTATTGTCGGTGCGGCAGGGATGGCGGCGCTGCTCGGGGTGGGGGCCACCCCTTTACTGGCGGTCGGCCTTGTCGTGATCGGCCTGCTGGTGCTGTTGGGGTTGGCCTATGGCGGGTTGTTGCCTTATGGCAGCCAATCGGAAGGGCCTGCCTTCGCCTTGCCGCGCGGTATCGTTCTGCTGATCGGCCTGCTGTGCTTCGTCACTTTTCTGGCAGAAGGGGCGATGCTGGATTGGAGTGCTGTGTTCCTTGACACGGTGGTGGGTATGGACCCGGCCTTTGCCGGCCTGGGCTATGCCGCCTTTGCCGCCGCCATGACGGTGGGCCGCTTTGCCGGGGACAGGATCGTCCATCATTTCGGCCCGATCCGGGTGTTGACCCTGGGGGGACTGATCGCCGCATCGGGCTTTGCCATCGCCACGCTGCTGCCCTTCTGGCAGGGGGCGCTGTTCGGCTACGCATTGGTCGGGATCGGTGCGTCCAACATCGTGCCTGTCCTGTTCAGCAGTGTTGGGCGTCAGAAGCGGATGCCGGAAAGTCTGGCCCTGCCGGCAGTCTCCACCATGGGCTATGCCGGTATTCTGGCCGGGCCGGCCCTGATCGGCTTCATCGCCCATCTGACTAGCCTGTCAGCCGCCCTGCTGCTGCTGAGCGTGGGGCTGATCGGGGTGGCGATTGGCGCCCGGTGGCTGCGGTCCCTCTGACGTATCTGGGTTCACCGGTCGGGATCAGCGCCGCCCCTTCCCAGGGAGAAGGGGCGGCGCTGGCCACCCGTCAGGCAGCGGCCTTCTGTTTCACCCAGTCATTCACCAGCCCTTCCAGCACGCTCAGCGGCAGGCCGCCGGAACCCAGCACGACATCATGGAAGCCCTTGATGTCGAACTTGTCGCCCAGGGCCGCCCTGGCCTTGTCGCGCAGGTCCAGGATTTTGATCTGCCCCAGCTTATAGGCACAGGCTTGGCCGGGCATGACGATGTAGCGGTCGATCTCGATCACAACGCCTTCTTCGCGCATGCCGGTCGTGTCGCGCATATAGGCGATGGCCTGGTCCCGGTTCCAGCGCTTGGCATGGATGCCGGTATCCACCACCAGCCGCACGGCGCGGAACAATTCGTCCCGCAGACGGCCGATATCGCCATGCGGGTCATTGTCGTACATGCCCATTTCCTTGGCCAGCAACTCGGCATAGAGCGCCCAGCCCTCCGCATAGGCGGAGAAGGGATAGAGCTTGCGGAAGGTGGGGATGCCTTCGATGGTCTGGGCCAGGGCCAGTTGGAAATGATGGCCGGGCACGGCCTCATGATAGACCAGGGTGGGGAGTGAGAATTTCGGCGCCCGCGACTTCTCGCCCATGTTGATATAGAAAATGCCCGGCCGCGACCCGTCCAGGGCCGGCGGGTTGTAATAGCCGCCGGGTGCCGTCGCCTCCGCATATTCCGGCACGGCCTGGATATCCACCGGCTGGGGCGGCAGCTTGTTGAACCACTCGCCGGATTTGGCCATCACCGCATCGGTCATGCGTTTCAAATCGGCCAGTTCCTCCGCATAAGATGCACGGCCGCCCTGATAATGTTGGGCCGGGTCCTGCTCCAACTGGCGCACGCGTTCCGCCACGGTGCCTTCGGTCAGGCCGAGGCCGCGCAGCAGCGCATCCATCTCTGCGCTGATCCGTTCTACCTCTGCCAGCCCCAGGGCGTGGATGGCATCGGGTTCCATATCCACCGACGTGTAGGAGCGCAGGGATGCCTTGTAGAAACGATCGCCATCGGGCAGGCGCCACACGCCGGCATCGGCGGTGGCCTTGGGGCGGATCTCATCCCGCAGCAGCGTCGCCAACCCGCGATAGGCTGGATAGACATCCTGTTCCACGGCGCTGGTCGCCTCAGCCAGCAGTTTTGCCCGTGCATCCGCCGACAGCCCCTCCACCTTCTCCAGCCGTGTGGCGAAGCTGGTGATCAGGGGATTGTCCTTCGGCGCCGGCTGCGTGAAACCGTCCAGCACAACCAATGTCTTGTCGATGACGAAATCCGGCGGCACCACCCCGGCAGCGGCCTGGTCACGCACCGCCTGCTCCAACTGGCTGAACTTGTGTCGCACGGCCTTCAGGCGGCTGACATAGCGCTCTGCCATCTTCGCGCTGTTCACATTATGGCCGTTGGCAAAGAATTGCGGCAGGCGCACAGGGGCAGAGAAAAGCTGATCCACCGGGTAAAGCGTGGCGGCCGGGCTGGACCAGGAGAAATTCGAGAGGCCAAGCTGGGTGCGGTAAAATTCCAGCATCACCTTCTGGGAAATCGCTTCCTGGCCGGTCAGGTCCTTATAGCCCTCCAACTCGCGGATAGCGTCCAACAGGTCGGCTCTGCTTTTTTCCTGCTGCTCCTGGCTGATCTCATCCAGCTTTCCACTGTGGAAATCCAGTAAGGTGCCATCAATCAGGCCGATCTGGCTCAAGGTCTCCGGACTGTCCATGACCTGAAGGATGGTCTGGCGCTCAATCGTCGGGTGGATGGGTAAGGGCCCGAAGATGGCCCAGGTGGCAGCCCCTGCCGCCAGCACGACCACCCCTGCCACGGTCCCCAAAAGGATGCGCTTGATCTTCACTGTCTGTTGCCCCTGTCCGAAAGCCGGTTTCCCCGGCTGGGTTGTTGGTAGGAGCAAAATACAGAAAGCCTGAACGGAAACCGACGGAAAGATACCGGGCCAGGGTGACGGTTATGCAAGTTGCCATAGGGCCGATGGCCGAAGCGTGTTCTCAGGAAGATGTTCCCTTCCCTTGGAAAGAATGAGAGCCGCGTAGCTGGGGGGGGAAGTCTGGCATTCTTTTTCTGTCTCATAATATATTTCTATATCAATAACTTAGCTTTCTGTTGGCGGGGGCGCTGCCAAACTGTCACCCATCTGTCCCTGAATTGTGACAAGGCGCCTCTTGACAGGGAGGGGGGCGTTGAATAGCTCTTTGGCACTCACCGAGCGTGAGTGCTAACACAAGGCTCACGCCAAACCCTTTTGCCTATCTCAGGGAGAGATCCATGAAGTTCCGTCCGCTGCACGACCGCGTCGTGGTCAAGCGCGTCGAATCCGAGCAGAAGACTGCCGGCGGCATCATCATCCCCGACACCGCCAAGGAAAAGCCCCAGGAGGGCGAGGTGGTTGCGGTTGGTTCCGGTGCCCGTGACGAATCCGGCAAGCTGATCGCCCTGGACGTGAAGGCCGGCGACCGCGTTCTGTTCGGCAAGTGGTCCGGTACGGAAGTGAAGATCGACGGTGTCGAATACCTGATCATGAAGGAAAGCGACATCATGGGCGTTATGTCCGCCTGAGTCGGTTCACTGAACCCTATCTGATCCCTATTCATTCGAAGGACGAAAATAATGGCTGCCAAGGAAGTTAAGTTCGGCTCCGACGCCCGCGCCAAGATGCTGCGCGGCGTGGACATTCTGGCCGACGCCGTGAAGGTGACCCTGGGTCCGAAGGGCCGCAACGTCGTGATCGAGAAGAGCTTCGGCGCTCCCCGCATCACCAAGGACGGTGTCTCGGTCGCCAAGGAAATCGAACTGTCCGACAAGTTCGAGAACATGGGCGCCCAGATGGTGAAGGAAGTGGCGCAGAAGACGGCCGATCTGGCCGGCGACGGCACCACCACCGCCACCGTGCTGGCCCAGGCCATCGTTCGTGAAGGCGCCAAGGCCATTGCCGCCGGCATGAACCCGATGGACGTGAAGCGCGGCGTTGATCTGGCTGTTGCCACCGTCGTGGCCGACATCCAGGCCCGTTCCCGCAAGGTCACGACCAACGACGAGATCGCCCAGGTCGGCACCATCTCCGCCAACGGCGAAGCCTTCATCGGTGCGAAGATCGCCGAAGCCATGGCCCGCGTCGGCAACGAAGGCGTGATCACGGTTGAAGAGTCCAAGAGCCTGGAGACCGAGCTGGATGTCGTCGAAGGCATGCAGTTCGACCGCGGCTACCTGTCGCCCTACTTCGTGACCAACGCCGACAAGATGGTTGCGGACCTGGAAAGCCCGTACATCCTGCTGTTCGAAAAGAAGCTGTCGGGCCTGCAGGCCATGCTGCCGGTGCTGGAAGCCGTCGTTCAGTCCTCCCGTCCGCTGGTCATCGTGGCCGAGGATGTGGAAGGCGAGGCGCTGGCCACCCTGGTGGTCAACAAGCTGCGTGGCGGTCTGAAGATCGCCGCCGTCAAGGCCCCGGGCTTCGGTGATCGTCGCAAGGCGATGCTGGAAGACATGGCCATCCTGACCGGCGGCCAGGTCATCAGCGAAGATCTGGGCATCAAGCTGGAAAACGTGACCCTGGACATGCTGGGTCGCGCCAAGAAGGTCACGATCTCCAAGGACAACACCACCATCGTTGATGGTGAAGGCGCCAAGGCTGACATCGAGGCCCGCATCGCCCAGATCAAGGCCCAGATCGAAGAAACCACCAGCGACTATGACCGCGAGAAGCTGCAGGAACGTCTGGCCAAGCTGGCCGGTGGCGTTGCGGTTCTGCGCGTCGGTGGTGCGACCGAGGTTGAGGTGAAGGAGCGCAAGGATCGCGTTGATGACGCGATGCACGCCACCCGCGCCGCCGTGGAAGAAGGCATCGTCGCTGGCGGCGGCGCAGCCCTGCTGTACGCCACCAAGGCCCTGGAGAAGCTGACGGCCGCCGATGCGGACCAGAAGTTCGGCATCGACATCGTCCGCAAGGCCCTGCAGGCCCCGGTCCGTCAGATCGCCCAGAACGCCGGTTTCGACGGTTCTGTGATCGTCGGCAAGCTGCTGGAGCAGGCTGACACCAACCACGGCTTCAACGCCCAGACCGGTGAATATGGCGACATGTTCAAGTTCGGCGTCATCGACCCGACCAAGGTTGTGCGCGCTGCCCTGCAGGACGCCGCTTCCATCGCCGGCCTGCTGATCACCACCGAGGCGATGATCGGCGAGAAGCCGCAGCCGCCCGCCGCTGGTGGCGCTGCCCCGGGCGGCATGGGTGGCATGGGCGGTATGGGCGGCATGGACTTCTAAGTCCCACGCCGTTCAGCCGAACTGGCCTGAATGCGAAGACCCCCGCTGGAGCGATCCAGCGGGGGTTTTTGTTTGTCGGCAGGCCGGGTTCCCTTATGGTTCCGCCATACCCGTGGCGTGGAAAGGGGAAGCAGATGGATTTGCATGCGACCGGTGCCTTCGAGGTATCGATGAAGCCCGATGGCACACCCGATGCCGCCGACGGCACCACATTGGGCATGATGCTGCTGGACAAGCGCTTCCACGGTCCGCTGGATGCTGTGGGCAAGGGACGCATGCTGACCGCCATGACGGGCACGGAAGGATCAGCCGTCTATGTGGCGGTTGAGCGGGTGACCGGCACCTTGCAGGGGCGGCAGGGCAGCTTCGTGCTGCGCCATGTCGGCACCATGGACAGGGGACATCAGCATCTGTCCATCTCCGTCGTGCCCGATAGCGGCACGGGCGATCTGGTGGGCATTACCGGGGAGATGCGGATCAAGATCACCAATGGCGATCATTTCTACGATTTCAATTACAGCCTGCCTGGTCAGGGCGAATGACCCCGCGCCCCGCCGCCTTTCTGGACCGGGACGGGGTTTTGAACCGGGATACCGGATATCCTCACCGACCCGACCAGATCATCTGGGTGCCGGGCGCCATGGAGGCTGTCCGCCGGTTGAACCAGGCGGGCTACTGGGTGTTTGTGGTCACCAATCAGGCGGGCGTGGCGCGCGGCTATTATGATGAGGCCACGGTCCGGCGCCTGCATGACTGGATGGGCGCGGAACTGGCCGCCGCCGGGGCCCGCATTGATGATTGGCGCTATTGCCCCTACCATCCCGACGGCGTTCACCCTGATTATCGCCGCGTCCATGACTGGCGCAAGCCCGCCCCCGGCATGCTGCTGGACCTGATGGACCATTGGCCGGTCAACCGCGTCGCCAGTTTTCTCATCGGTGACCGCCAGAGCGACCTGGAAGCGGCCCATGCGGCCGGTATCCCCGGTTATCTAATTGATGAAAAAGACTTTCTTTCCCAAGTTGATAGGCTGATCTCCCTGTCAGGAGGGGAGCGTAAAGGTAATATTGATCCGAATTGATTTATGGTTATGTCGATAAACTTTCTTCCGGCAGAAATGAATGAATTTTATTCACGATTGCAGGTTGTGACACTGCCCATATTATTTGTTTGAATTGATCTATATCTAAGATTTTGTATTAATTTTACATACATCTTCCGCCTGCTTCCAATCGGGCAAGGCGGCGATGATGGATGAATGGCAGATCGGTGCTGACGACGTCCTGGTTTCACGGACAGACCGGCAGGGGCGGATTGAGTTTGTGAATGACGCCTTCGTCCGCGCGTCTGGATATACGGCAGAGGAACTGGTCGGCCGGCCCCATAATATTGTGCGCCACCCCGACATGCCCAAAGCGGCCTTTGCCGATTTGTGGGCGACCATCCGCGCCGGCAGGGCCTGGGAAGGGCTGGTCAAAAACCGGCGCAAGGATGGCCGCTTCTACTGGGTCCGGGCCAATGTGACCCCGGTGGTGGAAGGCGGGCAGGTGACAGGTTTCCTGTCAGTGCGCACCTGTCCGCAGCGCCAGGAAGTGGCAGCGGCGGAACAGCTTTACCAGTCCCTGCGCCGGGAGGGCCCCCAGTCGATACGGCTGCGCGGCGGGGAGGTGCGGCCAGCGGGGCTGGGGGGCTGGTTCTGGCGTATGACCCACAGTCTCTCCATGCGTCTGCATGGTGCCTTTGCCGGTTTGACCCTTTTTCTGACCATGATGGCGGGCACCGGTCTTGGCGCGCTCTGGGCGGTGCAGCAGGCCATTGCCGCCCCTGATCCGGATATGGCGCTGATGCAGGATCAGATCGGCCTCTATGCTGATGCCCTGATCCTGCTGCTGCTGGGGGGACTGGTTTTTGCGCTGCTAGCCGGGTTTCTGCTGCGCAGGGGGATGAGCGCGCCCTTGGCCCGTCTGGCGCAGCATCTGGAAGCAATCACCCAGGATCCGCGTCGCCACACAATCGAGATGCCAAAGATGCGGGAATTCGCGCTTGTCACCGGCCGGTTGCGGGTGTTGCGGGCGCAACTGGCCTATCGGGCGGAAGAAGCGGCGGAAAGTGAACGCCGGGTGACGACGCAACGCCTGCGCGCCGTGCGGGAAATGGCAGAGACGGTGGAGAAGGAAAGCACCCAGGCCGTGGCGCGGGTGGCCCAGCGGACAGGCTTGATGGCGAAAGATGCCGACGCCATGGCGGATTCCGCTGACCGGGTGGGCAGTGCTTCCGGCGGCGTGGCGGCGGCGGCTGATCAGGCCCTGGCCAATGCCCAGGCGGTGGCAGCCGCGGCAGAGCAGCTTTCCGCTTCCATCGGCGCCATCGCCGACCGGATCGTGGAGACCAGCGACAGCACGCAGGCTGCTGTGGCGCAGGGGGAGGCCGCGATGGCGGTCATCGACAGCCTGAGCCGCCATGTCGAAGGGATTGGCAGCATGGCGGATCTGATCGCAGAGATCGCATCCCAGACCAATCTGCTGGCCCTGAATGCGACGATTGAAGCGGTGCGGGCCGGCGAGGCTGGGCGCGGTTTTGCCATCGTCGCGCAGGAGGTGAAGCACCTGGCGACCCAGACGGCCCATTCCACCGATGCCATCCGCACCCGTATTACCGATATCCGGACATCCACCGCCCAGGCGGTGGCTGCCGTGGCCGGTATCGGCCAGCGTATCCAGCAGATCGACCAAGTGGCCAGCGTTATCGCCGAGGGCATGGCCCAGCAGGCCGCCGCCACGCAGGAGATTACGCGCAATGTGGTGGAAACAACCCAGGCCGCCCATCAGGTGTCGGCGTTGATTGCCGCCGTGGCGGGGGATGCCGCAGCGGCCGGTGCCCAGGCCGATGGCGTGCGCGCCAATGCCAGTGATGTGGAGCAGGCGGTTCAGCATCTCCGCTCCCTGCTGGTGCGGGTGGTGAGGACATCCACGCCCGATGCCGACCGGCGGACAGCCCCCCGCTATCCAACCGATCTGACCTGCGATGTGTCGCTTGATGCGCCGCAGGGCCGCCATCCGGTGCGGCTGGTGGAACTGTCCACCGGCGGCGCCACGTTGCACGGGCTTGGCCTCTCGCACCCGGATGTGCGGGGACGTGTCCATCTGCCGGGGGCTGCCGAACCAGTCCCCTTCGCCATCCGGGCCCTGGCGCCCGGCGGGGCGCATGTCAGTTTCGACAACCCCTTGCCGGACGGGATGGTGGTGGCGCTGGCTGCACCGGTGGCGTGATCGGGATCAGCCCGTCTGCTGCTGCAGGCTGTTGGCAATCAGCAGCAACACATCTTCCGTCAGGTTGCCGGACAGGACATAGACCTGTTCCCCCGCGCGCCAATAGACGTAGCTGTGCTGGTCCAGGGTCGCCACCTGCAAGCCATCCTCGTTCAGGGCGGGAAAGATATTGTCGTCTGTTTGGGAGGCGAACAGCACCAGCGTCTTGTCGTTGCCCTGCCAGAAGATTTGTGCCGCGTCCCCCTTGTCCCATGGAACGATCTGGGCGCCCAGCAGCGTCCAGCCATGGGAGGGCAGGGGGATGGTCACGCTGCTGGCAGGGTCCAGCGAGGCCAGTTGCGATGGCGCTGTCAGATCCTGATAGGTCAGCTTGTGTTCGGTAATGTTTTCCCGCATCGCGGTGCGATAGGCGTCTGCTGCCTCATCCACAAAAAGCGGGATGCGGGGGGCGGCATCGGCAGGGCTATAGACTGCCGCCAGCCCGGCATGCAGCCCCCACCCGGCACTGAGCAGCAGCGATGCCACCGCCGCCTGTCCCAGGCCGCGCGTGACCCGCCGCACCAGCAGGCGGCGGCCCAGCCGCCGGGCCTGACGCTCCGTTTCCAGCCGGCGCGGTTGTGGCGGGGTGGACGCCGCCGTCAGCCCGGTTCGCAGCAGCCCGGCCAGTGCCTTGTCGGCCATGACCTGGGCGGCGATATCGGGCCGGGCCGCCAGCCAGCGTTCCACCATGGCATGTCGGCGGGCATCCAACTGCCCATCGACATAAGCCTGGATTTCATCCTCCGTCACCGGATCGTCCATCCCCTTACCCCTCCTTCTTTTCCACCACACGCAGGGCCGCCCTTCCCCTTGCGGGCGGTCTTGCGTTCAACGCCGCCCGCAACGCTTCACGCGCGCGGGACAGTCGTGACATGACAGTACCCACCGGTACGTCATGGATGTCGGCGATCTCGCGATAGCTCAACCCTTCCACGGCAGCCAGCACGAGGATTTCGCGCTGGCCGTCGGGCAGGGTCATCAGCACTTCCATCACCTGTCCCAGTTCCACCGCCGTTGCCTGTGCAGCGGGGCTGCCGGCATCCCCCATGCCGGCCTGGGCGATCTGGCTCAGCGCGTCCCGTTCGGTCCGTTCCCGCCGCCAGCCGGAGATGAAGGTATTGTGCTGGATCGCCAGCAGCCATGTCAGCAGGCTGCCCCCCGGCCGCCAGCTTCGCGCGCCGGCAATGGCGCGCGACAACGCTTCCTGCACCAGATCTTCCGCCCGGTCGGCATCACGGGTCAGCACCAGGGCGTAGCGCCGCAGGGCCGGGATGTGGGGGGGAATATCGGGTAACAAGGGCGCTTCCGTCAGCAGGGGAATGGGCAGTCTGTCAGCATAGACGCGCCGGGCGCGAGCCTATTCCATCGATCCGATCGAAATTATGGCGCCCCTCGCGCAGCGCATGCCTGCGCGATCGACATGAGCGGTAATTGCAAGGCTGGGCTGCGCTTAATTGTGCGCCGCAGCGGGGAATGCACCCGCGCGCCCGTGCGTACACGGCACAACCTCTCTGCAATCACGGGTGAAATGCCGTGCTGACCGACCTGCATATGATCGAAGATGGTCAGGGTTTCGAGGCCGATGTCTGCATCATCGGCGCCGGCGTTGCCGGAATCCTGATGGCCCGGCGCTTTGCCGCTACGGGTGTGTCCGTCTGTCTGGTGGAAAGTGGCGGCGCCACGCTGGAAGCGGCGGCGCAGGAACTGAACCGGGGCGAGAATGTCGGCCTGCCCTATTACGCCCTGGATGTTTCCCGCAACCGTGGCCTGGGCGGCACCAGCAATACCTGGTCCGGCCGCTGTGTGCCGCTGGACCCGATCGATTTCGAACGGCGTAAATGGGTGCCCCACAGCGGCTGGCCCGTGAAAGCGTCCGATCTGGGTGCCTTCTACCGTCAGGCGGCGGTGGAATGCGGGGTGGGAGAGGCCGATCCAGAAAGCGGCTATCGCGACCTGTGGGAAGAGGCGGGGATCGACGACCCCGGCCTGGACCCCGAACAGGTGGAAGTGCGCTTCTGGCGCCTGAAGGCGGTGCGCTTTGGCGACCAGTATAAGCGCGACCTGATCGGCAATCCCAATGTGCAATTACTGCTGCACGGCACGGCGGTGGAGATCAGTGTCAGCCCGGATACCAACCGGGTGGAAAGCATCCTTCTGGCCGGGATCGGCGGGCGGCGCCACCGGGTCCGCGCCCGCCATTTCGTGCTGGCTGCCGGCGGGATCGAGAATGCGCGCCTGATGCTGGCCTCCACCCGGGTGGAGCGGGCCGGCATCGGCAATGCCCAGGATATGGTGGGCCGCTTCTTCATGGAGCATCCCAAATGCCGCACGGCGGAGGTCCGGACCGATGACCCCTACCGCCTGCTGGAACAGTTCCGCAGCTTCTATCCGCGTGACATGGCAGCGCTTTGCCCCAGCCTGGTCCTGTCGGCCAAGGCGCAGGAAACCCATGGCGTGCTGAACAGCTCCATCGCTGTCTATTACCGGTCGCTGCCCTCGGTGACCAAGGCGGCGTCGGACCTGAATGCTGGCTGGAAGAAGGGGATCTGGTGGCCGGAAGGGGCCGGGCGCAACCTGCTGGCCCTGCTGCCGGTGATGGGGGAATTGCCGGCCAATCTGGTCCGGCGCTATGTCCGTCGCCGTGCGCTGATCGCCAAGCCCGAAGCGATTTATCTGCTGGTGCGGGGGGAGCAGGCGCCCAATCCGGACAGCCGCGTCACCCTGTCGGATCAGATTGACGGGCTGGGCTATCGCCGGGCGCGGCTGGACTGGCGCTTGTCGGATATCGACAAGCGCTCCGCCCGCGTGCTGACCGGGCTGGTGGGCCAGGAATTCCAGCGCCTTGGGCTGGGCCGCACGGTGATGGATGACTGGTTGCTGACGCCCGATGGTGACTGGCCGACCCATCTGGAAGGCGATGATCATCACGAGATATTGCAGGGGGGCCACCATCATATTGGCACCACCCGCATGTCCACCACCCCGCGTCAGGGTGTAGTGGACCGGGATTGCCGGGTGTGGGGCAAGGCCAACCTGCATATTGCCGGCAGCTCCGTTTTCCCCACCGCCGGCTGGGCCAACCCCACCTTGACCATCGCCGCACTTGCCCTGCGTCTGGCCGACCATGTCGGGCGCATGGTGCAGGAAGGCGACATGCCGGTCGATCTGGCAGCCCAGGCCTGACGAGGATGAAGAGGAGAGGCCGGGCGGCCTCTCCTCCCTCGCCTTGGGGTCACCCCAACTGTTCCAGCAAAGCCTTGTGGAAGCGGTCGGGCGCTTCCACCTGCGGGGAATGGCCCAGTTCCGGGAATTCCACCAGCGTGGATGTGGGGATGGCGCGCTGGGCGCGGCGGCCCAGTTCCTCATAATTGCCCAGGCGCATCTGGGTTTCTTCCGACGCCCGGTTGGCGCCGGGGGCGGTGCGGTCCTTGGCGCCGATGAACAGCACGGTCGGCGGCCGCAGCCTTACCAGCTCATGCACCACCGGCTGGGTGAAGATCATCTCCGACGTCTGGGCCTGGTTCCAGGCCACCTGTTCGCGCCCGGGCCCGGCATAAAGCCCGGCTGACATCTCGACCCAGCGGTCATAGTCGGGCTTCCAGTTGCCATTATAATAGAAGCGGTTCTGATAGGCCTTGATGCTGTTGAAGCTGGTCTTCAGTTCCTGCTGGTAAAGCTGGTCGATGCTGGCATAGGGCACGCCCTCATATTGCCAATCCTCCAGCCCGATCGGGTTGACCAGCAGCAGCTTCTCCACCGCCTGCGGATTAATCAGGCCATAGCGGATGGCCAGCATGCCGCCCATGGAATGGCCCATCACCAGCGTCTTGGGCAGGCGCAGATGGTCTAGCAGGGCGCGGGTGTTGCCGGCAAGCTGGGCGAGGCTGAACTGGTAGCGCACCGGCTTGGTGGAGGTGCAGAAGCCCACCTGATCGGGGGCGATGACCCGGTAGCCGGCATCGGCCAGCACGGCGATGGTCGCCCCCCAGGTGGCGGCGCAGAAATTCTTGCCATGCAGCAGGACAATGGCGCGGCCATTGGGCGTGCCGGTGGGCGCCACATCCAGATAGCCCATGGACAGGTCCTGGCCCTGGCTGGTGAAGTTGAACCGCTGCAGCGGATAGGGCTGCTCAAACCCTTCCAGTTGCACGCCATAGGTGGGGCGCTGCTGCGCCATCGCCGGCAGATTGGTCATCGCCGCACCCAGTATCAGGGCCAGCGCCGTGGCGGCCTTCATCATCCGTATCGCCATCGCCTGTCTTCCTATCCTCCATTCTCTCAAACTGCCCTTTGCGGGGCGGCCACTGCCCGTCCGGCATTACGCCATCAGGTCGTGATGGGCGGGGTGGCGGCGCATCCAGGCATGGGCATAGCCGCAAATGGGGCGGATGCGGGCCCCTTCCGCGCGGGCCAGGTCCATCAAGGCTTCCATCATCCGGCCAGCGGCACCCGTGCCGCGCAGGGCCGGTGGTGATTCCACATAGGTGATCTCGATCAGCCCTGGCTGGCGCCGGTAATTGGCGATCACGGTGCCGCCTTCTTCCGGCAGCTCGAAACGCTGGTGGTCCTTATTGTCGATCAGGTCCATCTATCCTCTCCCGGTTGGGGGTTGCTGTCAGGTTAACGGCCCAGAAGCGGACCTGTCGCCAGCGCCAGGGCACTATATCGCGCCAGCTTGCCGATTGTGACCAGCAGCAGGAACGGGGCCAGGGGTACGCGCAGGCTGCCGGCGGCCACGGTCAGCGGGTCACCCACCACCGGCACCCAGGCGAACAGCAGGGTCCACAGCCCATAGCGGCGGAATTGCCGTTCCCCCCGCTCCAGCGCGGCTGGTGTAACGGGGAACCAGCGCCGTCCCACCAGATGGCGCAGGCCCCGGCCCAGATACCAGTTCAGCACGCTGCCCAGCACATTGCCGGCCCCGGCCACCGTGACCAGAAGGGCGGGGCTATGACCACCTTGGGCCAGCAGGGCCAGGAAGGCCAGCTCTGACCCGCCGGGCAGCAGGGTCGCCGCCGCGAAAGAGATGCCGAACAGGCCGGCCAGGGCGGGATCAATCATGGTTCCAACGGCTTATATGACAGATAAGGCTTCACGCCGGCCCCGGTCCGGCTACACTGGTGGGCATGAAAATCCCCCGACCCCAGGGGGCGATAAAGATTGAGGCAATCCGATGCGTCACATTCTCTCCCTGGCCGGTGCCGCCCTGGTGGCCCTGCTGATGGCCGCGCCCACCCAGGCGCAGGTGGCGGCTCCCACCGTCACTGTCAAGGATATCAACGATCTGCCGCAGCCGCTGCCGCTGCCTTATGACGAGGCGGCCGACGCCGATGCTGATGTTGCCAAGGCTTTCGCCCGCGCCCAGGCCAATGGCAAGCGCGTGATGCTGAATTTCGGTGGCGACTGGTGCCCGGATTGCCGCGTGCTGGCCGGCATCATGGAACTGCCGGAGGTGAAGGCGTTCCTGGACGCCCATTATGAACTGGTGAAGGTGGATGTGGGCCGCTTCAACAAGAACCTGCATATCCCGCAGAAATATGGCGTGGAGAAGCTGCGCGGCGTGCCCAGCGTGATGATCGTGTCCGCTGACGGCACCCTGATCAACGCCACTGACAGTTCCGAACTGGCCAATGCCCGCAAGATGACGCCGCAGGCCATGGCCGACTGGCTGGCCAAATATGCCGCACCGGCCAAGCAGGGCTGACCGGGTTCTGGCTTCTTATACTGGTGTCAGTAAATTTACTGACTTCGGCGGCATGGGCCGCCGCCGCGCTGGTCGGCGCGGATACCGAGGTCAAGATTTCCTGACCTCGGTATGAGGGTTGGAAAGGACCATCTCCATGTCGCGCGATCCCATCCTGTTTGCCGGTGGCAAGCTGTTTGACGGCACGGTTGCCCCCCGTGACGGGATGGGGGTCCTGATAGGGGATGGCCGCATCGCCGCCGTGGCGCCGCTGGCGGAATTTGCCGGTTTCGCCGGCCGGCGCGTCGATACGGTTGGGGCGACCCTGATGCCGGGCCTGATCGACGCCCATGTCCATCTGGCGCTGGAGGCGACGGGCGATGTTGTCAGCACGCTGCGACAGCGGCCGCCAGGCGACCTGACCCTGCGCCTGCTGGAAAATGCCCAGGCATCCCTGGCCGGCGGCTTCACCGCCATCCGTGATCTGGGTGGCACCGACTGGCTGGAAATCTCTGTGCGGGAGGCGATCCGCCAGGGCCGTCATGTCGGCCCCACCCTGCGCTGCGCCGGTAAAGTGCTGACCATCACCGGTGGCCATGGCGCCTGGATCGGGTTGGAATGTGACGGCCCCACCGCCTATACTCAGGGCGTGCGGCTGAATGTGAAAAACGGGGCCGACTGCATCAAGCTGATGGCCACGGGGGGCGTGCTGACCGGCGGTGTCGATCCGCTGGCCCCGCACCCGACCGTGGCGGAACTGGCGGCGGCCACGGCGACGGCCCATGATTTCGGCCTGAAGGTCACGGCCCATGCCCAAGGCGCGCGCGGCATCCAGCGGGCGCTGGAGGCTGGCGTTGATTCCATTGAGCATGGATTTGAACTGACCGACGCCATTATCGAAACCATGCTGACCAATGGCACCTATCTGGTGCCTACCCTGTCGGCAATGATGGCGCTGCTGGCCATGAGGGACCGGTTGCCCGCCTTCGTCCGCGACAAGGCCGACCGGTTCAGCGCCATGCATTTCGACAGTTTCAAGCGCTTCGTGGCGGCCGGCGGCACGGTGGCGCTGGGCACGGATGCCGGTACGCCCGGCAACCATCATGGCCAGAATGCGCAGGAACTGGCCCATATGGTCGATCTGGGCATGGACCCGCTGGCCGCCTTGGTGGCCGGCACGGCCAATGCCGCCACCCTGCTGGACCTGCCCTACCATGGCCGGATTGTCAGTGGGGCGGTGGCCGATCTGCTGCTGGTGCCGGGCGATCCGGTCGCCGATATCCACAATGCCGCCGACCCGGCCCGCCATCTGGGCCTATGGAAAGGCGGGGTCGCGGTGGCCCGATCGGTGGGGCGGGCCCCTGCCGCTTTCGACCCCACGCCAGCCTCGGCGGCCGGGTTCTGAACGCCGGTTACAACACCAGAATGGCGCGAAAATCGCCTCTGGTGCGGGCGCCGTCGCCAGCGGGCACCAGATCGCCCAGATGATGGAACAGGTCTTGGGCTTCCCGACCGGCCAGCATGGCGGCAGGGTCCATCCCGGCAGCCATGGCGCGGGCCAGACTGTCCGGGCAGAGAAAGGCGCCCGTCGCCCCGTCCTGGGGCTGATGATCGCAGGCCAGGGCCCAGATATCGCTGGCACCGTCCAGCGCCAGTCCCAGGGCCAGCAGACATTCAAATGTCCCGCTGGCAAATGTCCCACTGGCCAATGTCCTGCTGTCGCGCCCGGTGCCGTTGCGGGGGGCGGTGCCACTATCCAGGATCAGGGTGCCGGCGGGGGTGGCGCGGGCCAACCCCGCCTGTTCAGCCGCCCATTCCCGGCTATCGGCGGCAATGGCTTCGGTCAGGATGACATCCAGCCCGATCTGCCGGGCAAGAAGGGTGACGGCATCCAGCGCGGCCCCAGGTGGCCTTGAGGGGGGGGGGGGGCGGCGCCCCGCCAGCGCCGCCTGTCCCGCCTGATAAAACTGGCACAGTAGTTCCGTCGGGGTTGTGGTCATGGGGAACCCTCCCATCGCCTATCGATCCGCCATCCAGCAGAAACACCGTAGCGGGCCGCATGGGCAGGCCCGCTTTGCGTGACAATGATTTTTCCGCTAAAGCTGTTGGGATCATGCCGCACGCACCGATCCCCCACCCGCCGTTGCTGACCGATGCCGATCCCGCCCCGGTCTGGCTGATCAACCCCGACTCGACCAGCCCTGTGCTGCTGGTCTGCGACCATGCCGGCAAGGCGGTGCCCCGCGCGCTGGGCGATCTGGGCGTGCCGGCGGCGGAGATGGACCGGCATATCGGCTGGGATATCGGGGCCGCCGCCGTCACGGCAGGGCTGGCCCGGCATCTGGGGGCCGGCGCTATCCTGACCCGCTATTCCCGGCTGGTGGTGGATTGCAACCGCCGGCCAGATGATCCGACCAGCATGCCGGCCATCAGTGACGGCACGCCCGTGCCGGCCAATGCCGCTTTATCGGCGGCAGACCGTCAGGCGCGGCTGGATGCACTTTACCATCCCTACCATGATGCCATCACGGCCCGGCTGGAACGGATTGCCGCTACCGGGCAGGTGCCGGTGCTGGTTTCCATCCATAGTTTCACGCCGGTGATGCGCGGCTTCCACCGGCCCTGGCATGTCGGTGTGCTGTGGGACCAGGATGGGCGCATCGCCCAGCCGCTGATCCAGGCCCTGGCCGCAGAAAAAGATCTGGTGGTCGGGGATAATGAGCCCTACAGCGCCCGCACCGGCACGGATTACACCATCATCGCCCATCCCACCCGCCACAACATCCCCAGCGTCATGCTGGAAATCCGTCAGGATTTGATCGGGGATGATGACGGGGCGGCAGAATGGGCTGCCCGGCTGGCCCGGCTTTTACCGCCCCTGCTGACTCCGACCGCCATCACGGCCGGGTAATCGGCCTACCGCCGCCGCCCTGTCCGTTCAGCGGCTGGCTTCCAGCGCCTTGATCAGGGGGTTCAGGTCCAGTGCCCGCAACTGGTCCAGTGCTTCGGACAGGTTGCGGGTGGCACGGGCGAGTTGCTGCGCATGGAAATGCATATCGGCGACGCGCGAAGAAAGATGAGTGTGCGGCAGGCGGGTGCGCATGTCGATAACCATAGCTTTTCTCTTTTCTAGAGGGAGGCCGACTTTTTCTTCGCCGGTGCTTGGTTAGGGAACTATAGGGATAAAAGTTGACTGGACCTGTGATGGTTTTCACATCGGAAGACCTGAAGCGATATATTTTTATATAGATAAAACCACGTAAAATTTTATCTTGTTTTGTGGCAACGAAAATCGAGGCTGCTGGCGCGCAGGGGATACATAAACTGTTCAGGAAAGCTCATATGGAAACATGATCGCCGGCGATCATGTTCCGGTCCCCCCCTGGAATTTTGATGAATGGAAAGAGATATGGACGAGCAGACCCGCATCGAACTTGAAGCCGCCGCCTTCCGCCGTCTGGTGGCCCATCTGCGGGACCGGACGGATGTGCAGAATATCGACCTGATGAATCTGGCCGGCTTCTGCCGTAACTGTCTGGCGAAATGGTATCGCGCCGCAGCAGAAGATCAGGGAACCGCCATGGATTACGAACAGGCGCGCGAGATCATCTATGGCATGCCGTATGCCGACTGGAAGGACCGATATCAGCGGGAAGCATCCCCCGACTAGCAGGCCGCTTTCAAAGCCAGCAATAGCGGCCACTGACCGCTGGAACGGATTTTACCTCGGCGGGTAGGCTGGCTAAATGCCACCCGCCCCAGCCTATGCCCGGCTCGGGCGCCGTCCGAAGGCTCATGAGCCTTTGGGGCGTGCGTCTGCGGCGCGCAGAGTCTGTTGCCAGGCATCCAGCGTGCGGCGAAGATTGGCCGCGGCTTCGCGCTGGCGGGCCGCGCGTTCGGGGGAGCCAGCCTGCAGGGCCTCAAGCAGGGTCTGCTCTTCACGCAGGCACTGTTCGTATCGCAACAGGGCGGCCCGATCATTGTCGATCGTGCCAGCCGCACGCGGTGGGCTGGCGCTCTGCAATTCCGGCATCTGGCACTCAGCCGCCATGGCCGTTCCCGCGAGGAGCAACAGGGACGGAAGAAGGGCGGCAAGGCAGGCAGTGTGGCGAAGGCTCATGCGTTTGGTCCTTTCGCAGCCCGTGATTCTTTCTCAACTGTCGCATGAATTTCAGTTGAGGCAATACTACTTTGCCGCACTGCGGCAATGTAGTCGGGCCTGCATAAAATGAAGCAATGCCGATTATAACGCCGGTTCAGTCGCCGGGTTTCACGGTATGGCGCAGTAAAAGCGCCAAATCGGGCGATGGCATGGCCGGATCGCGGCGCAACAGGGGCAACCCGGATGCCTCTGCCGCCTGGGCGAACCCGGTATGGGCGGTCGGGTCCATGTCGCACAGGACAAGATCCCAGGCGTGCGGTGCGCGGCGCAGGGCCTGGGCAGCCTGGGCAGCGTTCTCAACCAGCGTGACGTCGCAGCCATACCCTTCCAGGGCTACGGCCAGCCCATCCGCAGCACTATCTGCGGAGACCATCATGATACGGACCATGTCGCGCGGGCTGGAGGGGATTTCCCCGGCCAGGCGCATGGCTTCAGCGCCCGCCTGCTGGATACGACGTACGAAATCCAGGGCTGCCGGGTCCGTCAGATCCATTTCCAGGATGGAGGCGAATCCGTTGATGGCGTTCAGCGCATTGATCAGGTCATGGCGCAGCCCGCGCGGCAAACCGTTGGGATCGCGCGGGATGCCGCCAGACGACGAAGGCGAGGGGTCAGCGGGCAAGGCCCAGCTCCACCGCGCGCATCGCGGCCTGGGTCCGGTTCTTGGCACCCAGCTTCCGGCACAGGCCGCGGATATGCAGCTTGACGGTCACTTCTTCCAGTTCCAGCGCGCGGGCGATTTCCTTGTTGGACTGGCCTTTCAGCAGAAAGTCCAGAACCTCCCGCTCCCGCTTGGTGAAGGTGCCGTTCAGCGCATTGGTGCCGGCCTGTATCGCGTTCTCTGCGATATTCTCCGGCATGAAGATTTCACCCGCCAGCATACGCTGCAAGGCCTGGAGGAGGGCGGTGCCCGGCAGGGTCTTGGGCAGGAAACCCACGGCGCCATGGGCCAGCGCCAGACGGATATCCTCGTTCTTCGCCTCACCCGACATCAGGGCGATCTTCAGCGACGGATATCGCTCCCGCAGCCGGACGAGGCCGTTCAGGCCATTCATCCCCGGCATGCGCAGATCCAGGAGCAGGATATCGAAAGGTATTCCGTCATCCAGGGCCTTCAGCGCCTCGCTGACCGTGCCCACCCCCCTGACGATCGTGCCGGGAGCCTCACGTTCAAAATGCGAACGCAACGCATCGCGCAGCAGATCATGATCATCGGCAATCAAAAGACGCATCGCATCCAATCCGGAGCTAACCCAGCCTTGACACCTATATTACAGCAAGAAGTGGTTTCGCACAGCCCCGGTTTCGCGCAATTGCGCTATAAATAGTCTCTCCAATGTCGCATCCCGCACCGGTGTGGCGCCTGCGACACCGGTGCGCAGCTTTTGTTTTGACTTGTAATGATCGGTAGGATAACCATCTCCCTACAGCCAGGGGCGCTAGGTCGCCTCCGGGTTGCGGCCAGCCGCACCCTGCCATCGGCCGGCGACGGCCCGTGGTCTTGGAGACCATCTCCATTCGGGATGGGGTTGCCCGACCGATCCTTAACTCCCCTGTGTTCCGCCGCCGGCATGCCGGCTGGTGTGATCGCTGTGTCCTTCCCCGCCATACTGAACGCCGTTTGACGCGAGACCAGAACACGCCCCGACCTTTCAGCGGCTCCGGCCGCAACCTTTGCCGTTCCCGGATCGTTAGGAGCAGCAATCGCATCGGGTGACAGCCTGGTGCCTCACCGGTCCCGGGTCCGCCCGTTGAACTGGTCGTCCCCGTGCTTCTCATCACGTCAGCGCTTTCCCTTCCGCCTTCCCCCGCAACCGGTCCTTCTGGACCGACCGACCATAAGCCCGCGATGAACCTCCAGGAACTCAAGGCCAAGACCCCCGCCGAGTTGCTCGCCTTCGCCGAGGAACTCCAGATCGAGAATGCCAGCACCCTGCGCAAGCAGGACATGATGTTCGCGATCCTCAAGCAACTCGCTGACAATGATGTCCCGATCTATGGCGAAGGGGTGTTGGAGGTACTGCCCGACGGGTTCGGTTTCCTGCGCTCGCCGGAAGCGAACTATCTGCCCGGCCCGGACGATATCTACATCTCGCCCTCCCAGGTGAAGCGCTTCAGCCTGCGCACCGGCGACACGGTGGAAGGCCAGATCCGCGCGCCCAAGGATGGGGAGCGCTATTTCGCGCTCCTGAAGATCAACACGATCAATTTCGACCATCCCGACAAGGTGCGCCACCGCATCAATTTCGACAATCTGACCCCGCTTTACCCGGATGAACGGCTGAAGCTGGAGATCGAGGTCGATAATACCGGCAAGGGCCGGAAGGATATGACCACGCGGGTGATCGATCTGGTCGCCCCCCTGGGCAAGGGTCAGCGCGCCTTGATCGTGGCACCGCCGCGCACCGGTAAGACGGTGATGTTGCAGAACATCGCCCATTCCATCGCCACCAACCATCCGGAAGTCTATCTGATCGTTCTCTTGATCGATGAACGTCCGGAAGAAGTGACCGACATGGCCCGTTCCGTGCGCGGCGAGGTGGTGTCCTCCACCTTCGACGAGCCGGCAACCCGCCACGTGCAGGTCACGGAAATGGTGCTGGAAAAGGCCAAGCGTCTGGTGGAGCACAAGCGCGATGTGGTGATCCTGCTGGACAGCATCACCCGCCTGGGCCGTGCCTATAACACCGTTGTTCCTTCGTCGGGCAAGGTGCTGACCGGTGGTGTGGATGCCAACGCGTTGCAGCGTCCCAAGCGCTTCTTCGGCGCCGCCCGCAATATCGAAGAGGGCGGGTCGCTGACCATCATTGCCACCGCGCTGATCGATACCGGCAGCCGCATGGACGAAGTGATCTTCGAAGAGTTCAAGGGCACCGGTAACAGCGAAATCGTGCTGGACCGCAAGCTGTCCGACAAGCGCGTCTTCCCGTCGCTGGATATCCAGAAGTCCGGCACCCGCAAGGAGGATCTGCTGGTCGATCGTGGTTCACTGGCCAAGATGTGGATCCTGCGCCGTATCCTGAACCCGATGGGCCCGCAGGATGCCGTGGAGTTCCTGGTCGACAAGCTGAAACAGTCCAAGACCAACAACGATTTCTTCGACAGCATGAATCAGTGATAGGCGGCGGGTGCGTGTGGCGCCCGCCCCCTCACCACGCTGCCAAGCCACCGCCGTTCCTGTCGGCGGTGGCTTTTTTCATGGTTGGCCCGGCCATTGGTGACATAGATCACGGACCCGGTCTTACTGAATAGATAGGGTGGGTCTATGTCCGCACAGGCGTGGCGGGGCGCATAAGGATAGTTGCCCCTGCGAACATGTTTTTTGACATGGGAATGTCATGGAACCGGCGCATGATAATGCCGTTCTTGCAGCCACCATGGACACGCAGACCGTAACAGATCAGGAAGAGGGAGAAGAAGCGATGACGCACCTGACCACCGCTCCCACCGCTATTGCAGGTGAAGACGCCATGATGGGTGTCCATCTGCCGGACCTGAACGCTGCGGACCGCCGTGAACCCAGTTTGCACGAGTTGATGGACGATCCGATCATGCACCTGCTTCTGGCCCGCGATGGTGTGGCGGCTGAAGATGTGTTCAGCATGGTCCGTGTCATGGCATGCCGTATCGTGGGCAATGATTGCGGCCCGCTGCCGTCCGGTCTGGCCGCTGCCTGACCGGGCCCCGGCGGCCCAAGTCCCCGGCTTTAAGTAGATAGACAAAGCCCCGCCGGACCGGGTCCGCGGGGCTTTGTGTTGTGCCACTCTCTATGTCCCTGTCGTGGCACCCGATTATTCTGCCGCCAGCAGGGGAGCCCGAGGGACCGCGCGGCTGAAAAGATCATTCGCGACCGGGGGCTTGGCCATGAAGGTCGCGGCGTCGATCATCCCGGTATCCAGCATCCGCCCCACACTATCGTGCCCCAGTCCCGCATTCAGGATAACCCTGCCCTGGAAAAGGCTGCGGGCCAGAGCTGCCATGTCATCGGCGGCCAGTGGGGCCAGAAGATGCAGAAAGGCCGGACGCAGCCTTTCCATCGCCACGATGGCATCGGCGGTGATGCGCATCGCCTCGCCTGGGCGGCCCATCGGGCAGGCGCCGTTCAATCCCAGGCGGACACCAACGCGGCTGGCCCCCATCACGGCCATGGCGGCATCAACCGCATCAACCAGCCCGTTACAATTCCCTGACGCCAGTTGCAGGCCGAAACAACTGGTGACGGTGGCGTCAATCTCCATCGCATCAAACCCGGCACGGCGCGCCCGCTGCGCGGCGGCAGCGATATGGGCACTTGCCATGTCGCCATGTCCGCTATGGACCACATGCAGCGCGATCCGCCCCCCGGCCTGATGTACGGCATCGGTGACCCCCTGCCAGGCGACAACCTGCTCGGCGCTATGAATGCCGGGGGCGTTGGGGTGGCGCCGTCCGCCTTCCAGCGTATAGGTCGCCTCGGTCAGCAGCAGGCCGGCATCGGCATTGGCAGCGTAATGTTCCATCATCGCCAGGGTGGCCACTTGCCCCAAACTTGTCTGGCACCGGATTGCCGGCATCACGACCCGTCGGTTGGCCAGGCGCAGGGCGCCCAGGCGCACTGGGGTGGCGGTAATGGCGGCAGGCTGGCGGGCGGTGAAGGCGACGTGCGACATGGGGGAAACCTGGATGAAGCCGGCACCCTTTTCTTCATTCGCATGAAGGCCGGGGAAGAAGGGTGAGGCAATAACGCCGCCACCCCGGCCCTGGTTGCGCCACACTTGCGGTCTATCGCTTCTGGCTGGTTCCCGTTCCAACCGTGACAGGCGGATCGGTATGGCGCCGCCCCCGAAGCGGGAATTCCGTATCCTGTCCCGCAACCGCCCTCGCATTTCCACCGCGATGCGGTAGGATGTGGGGCGGGCTGCTTCCTGGCTCGCGTCACCTGCCGCACAAGATGGTCTCGCTCGAACTCGCCGCTGTCCTGTTCCTCATCCTTCTCAACGGTTTCTTCGCGATGTCGGAGCTGGCGGTTGTTTCCGCCCGCAAGATCCGGCTTCAGCAGATGGCAGAGGAGGGGCGGCGCGGCGCTGCCATCGCCCTGTCCCTGCAGGAAGAACCCTCCCGGTTTCTGTCCACGGTGCAGATTGGCATTACGCTGATCGGTGTCATCAATGGTGCCGTGGGTGGTGCGACCATCGCCGGCCGCCTGGGGCCGGTGCTGGATGAGATCCCCATGCTGACCGGTTATGGCCAGGAACTGGCCTTTGCCCTGGTCGTCATCATCATCACCTTCCTGTCGCTGATCGCTGGTGAACTGGTGCCCAAGCGCATTGCCCTGAACAATGCGGAGGCCATTGCCAGTTTCGCGGCACCGGTGATGAAAAGCCTGTCGCGTATCACGGCCCCGTTTGTCTGGCTGCTGGGGGCCTCCACCGAGGCGATGCTGAGGCTGTTGCGCGTGCCGGAGCGGGCAGAGCAGACCGTGACGGAAGAAGAGGTGAAAAGCCTGATTGCCGAGGGCACTGCATCGGGCGTGTTCAACGCTGATGAGAAGCGGATGATCGAAGGCGTGATGCGGCTGGCCGACCGCACCGTCCGTTCCATCATGACCCCGCGCCCGGAAGTGATGTGGCTGGACGTTGCCGACACGGCGGAGAATATCAAGCGCGACATCCGGGAAAGCGGCCATTCCCGCATGCCGGTCTGCCGGGGCACGCTGGATGATGTGGTCGGCATCGTCCACACCAAGGATATCCTGCATAAGCTGCTGGAGGACGCACCGTTCGACCTGCACCCCGTGGTGCGTGACGCCCTGATCGTGCATGACGGGATGGAGGTGATGCGCCTGCTGGAACTGTTCAAACAGTCAGGCGAGCAGATGGCCGTGGTGGTGGACGAATATGGCTCAGTAGAGGGCATCACCACCCTGACCGACATGCTGGAAGGCATTGCCGGTGAACTGCCCGATTTCGATGATGATGATGCCGATATTGTCCGCCGCGCCGATGGCTCCCTGCTGATCGATGGCATGATGGCGGTGGAGGAGGTGGAAGCCCATCTCGGCCTTAAGAGCCTGCGGGACGAGGAAGGCGGCTATCACACGTTGGCCGGCTTCCTGCTGTTCAAATTTGGCCATATCCCGGCCGCCGGTGAACTGGTGGAGCATGATGGCTACCGGTTCGAAGTGGTGGATATGGATGGCCGCCGTATCGACAAGGTGCTGGTCACCGCCACCAATGTCCAGGAAGAGGCCTAAAGTTCGTCAGGTTTAAGTGGAAACGGACATTGTCCTCACTTCCGTCACCCCGGCCTTCGCCGGGGTGACGGTGGAGGTTGATCCAACCTAACCCTGACAAACACTAAGGGAGCGCCTAGCCTTCTCCACATGAAGCCTTCTTTGGTCAATTACGATCAAGGAAGACGGGCATCATTCCGTAGCCGGTTTATCTGCCGGCTGTCCCCCCGCTGCCTGACCGCTCGCCTTCGCCTGGGCGATTTCGGCAAGGCGGCTGCGGTAGGTGCTGACGGCGCTATGCACTTCTGTTTCAACCGCTGCGATATCGGTGCGGCGTGATGTCAGGGCGGCCAGCCCCAGGGCGGCCTTGTGCATGGCCTGGATATCGGCAACGGGATGTTCCGGTGGGTGGGACCGCATGGCTTCCAGCCCCGCACGCAGCGTATGCGCGTATTTTTCCGCCTGATGGCGCAGGTCGCTATCCTGTTTCAGCCGCCGCATCATGTCTTCCAGCACCGCGCCGGCCCGGACCAGATGCTCCAGCGCCATCCGGTCGCCGCCATTGGTGGCGCCAGGGGCGGCGAAATCCACCAGAAACGCCACCTGGAAGCCGCAGCGCACCACCTTCTGCACATTGATCGCTTCCAGCGCGTCGGTGATCGCGTCGGCTGATTTACTGCGGTCATACAGGCCCATCGCCTTCTGCCGCATCGTGTTGGGCACGTTGAACAGGGGGATCTGCACCCCTTCGCGCGGCTGCCGCCGCCGGTCCGGGCCGATATAATCCGCCGTGACGACAAAGCTTTTCCGGTTATCGATCAGGTTGATCAGCCGGTCATGCACCTGCTTGGCGCTGAACGGCTTGGCCATCAGATCATCAGCCCCCGATGCGGTGAAGCGCATCAGCAGGGGCTGGGTGGGCTGCCAGGTCATGGCGATGATGCACAGGAACGGGTTCATCGGCGCCTGGGAATGGCGCAGCATCTGGGTGAAGCGCAGCCCGTCCGTTTCCGGTGCGTCGGCATCAATGAACAGCAGATCGGGTGGCGTGGCCGTCATCGCTGCCGTCACGTCGGTCGTATCGGCGTAATCCGTCACCTTGTCCAGGCCCAGCCGGGCCAGGATGCCGCGCAGCAGGCGCCGTGTGTTGCCTTCCTTATCGACAACAATGACCTGGAGGGGGCGGAGGTCATAATCAGCCATGGGCCCGCCCTCCCGGGCCGGAGAGCATTGTATCCGGCTGGGCCGCCGGTTCTGTCAGTTGGAACAGCCAGGTGGTGCGGCCCGGCAAGGGCAGGGGCTGGCCGGTGACCGGCTGCCATTCCCCCGGCTGCTCAGTTGGCGCGCCCGTGGGGCTGCCCGTATCCAGCAGGCATTTCCATTCCTGGCCTTCGCTGCCCACCGGTACCGCCGGCAGGATGAAGGGCACCGTCTCGTGGTCGGCATTGATGATCAGCAGCAGCACCTCATCATGGGCCGGCGTGCCATCATGCGACAGGTGGGTGCCGGCCCGGCCGTTCAGCAGCAGGCCAAGGCAGCGGGCGCGGCCATCGCGCCATTGCTCGGGCGCCTTTTCCTGCCCTTGCGGCGTAATCCAGGTAATGTCCTTCACCCCGTCGGCAGACACTTCCCGCCCATGCAGGAAGCGCCCGCGCCGCAAGACGGGATGCTGGCGGCGCAGGCTGGTCAGCCGTGTGACGAAGCTGGTCATGGCTTCCCCCGGCTCCCCGGCGCCTTCCCAGTCGGTCCAACTCACCTCATTGTCCTGGCAATAGGCGTTGTTATTGCCGCCCTGGCTGCGCAACAGCTCATCGCCGGCCAGGATCATCGGCGTGCCCTGGGACAGCAGCAGCGTGGCCATCAGGTTGCGTGACTGGCGGCGGCGCAGTTCCTGGATGGCGGGATCGTCGGTCGGTCCCTCTACCCCATAATTGCTGGAGAAGTTGGCGTCGTGCCCGTCGCGGTTGCCTTCCTGGTTTGCCTCATTGTGCTTCACCTCGTACGCCACAAGGTCAGCCAGGGTGAAGCCATCATGGGAGGTGACGAAATTGATGCTGGACCAGGGCCGCCGCCGGTCATGGTCGAACAGGTCGGCGGAGCCGGTCAGGCGCGCCGCCAGTTCCGGCAGCATCCCCTCATCCCCGCGCCAGTAGCGGCGCACCGTGTCGCGGTAGCGGTCGTTCCACTCGCTCCAGCCGGACGGGAACTGGCCCACACGGTAACCGCCGGGGCCGATATCCCACGGCTCCGCGATCAGCTTCACGGAGGAGAGCAGAGGGTCCTGGCGCACGGCATCCAGGAAGCCGCTGCCCGGATCATAGCCATGGGCTTCCCGCGCCAAACTTGTTGCGAGATCGAAACGGAACCCGTCGACATGCATCTCCCCCACCCAGTAGCGCAGGCTGTCCATCACCATCTGCAGCACGCGGGGGTGGGCGAGATTAAGGGTATTTCCGGTACCGGTATGATCCTGGTAGAAGCGCTTGTCCTGCGGTTGCAGCAGGTAATAGCTGGCATTGTCGATGCCACGGAAGGACAGGGTGGGGCCGAGATGGTTGCCCTCGCCCGTGTGGTTATAGACCACATCCAGGATCACCTCGATCCCGGCATCATGCAGGCGGGCGACCATGCTTTTGAATTCGCGCGTGGACCGGCCGGTCATATAGCGCGGTTCCGGCGCGAAGAAGCCGATGGTGGCATAGCCCCAGTAATTATGCAGAGACCGCTCCACCAGATGCCGGTCATCGGTGAAGGCCTGTACCGGCAGCAATTCCACTGCCGTCACCCCCAGCCCCTTCAGATGGTCGATCATCGGCTGGCTGGCCAGCCCGCTGAAGGTGCCGCGCAGGGTGGGGGACAGGTCCTGGCGGGTCAGCGTATGGCCCCGGACATGGGCCTCATAGATGATGGTGTCGGTCCAGGGGACATTGGGCCGCCGCTCCCCGCCCCAGGTGAAGGCGGGGTCGATGACGCGGCATTTGGGCATGCCGCGGGCATTGTCGCGTCGGTCCAGCGACAGATCCTCCTTCGCCGATCCGACGCGATAGCCGAAATGCGCGTCCGACCAGCGCATCGGCCCTTCCAGCGCCTTGGCATAGGGGTCCAGCAGCAGCTTGTTCGGGTTGAACCGGTGGCCGCGACCAGGATCATAGGGCCCATGGACACGGTAGCCATAGAGCGTGCCGGGCCGCGCCTCCGGCAGATAGCCGTGCCAGACATCGTCGGTACATTCCGGCAGGGTGACCCGCTCAATCTCCCGCGTGCCGTCGGAGTCGAACAGGCAGAGTTCCACCTTCTCCGCATGGGCGGAGAACAGGGCGAAATTCACCCCGAAACCGTCCCAGGTTGCCCCCAGCGGGTTCGGCCGGCCCGGCCAGACAATCGTGCGCGCTGCGCCTGTTGTTCTCATCGACCGCCCGATCCCCTGCCTGCGAATTGCCCGTAACGGGTGTCCTGCCAATCCGGACAACGACCTATCATGGCAAGCCGGCCCCTAGCATGCCAATCCGGAAGAACGACGCCAAGTATCTGTTGGCTAAAATCAATGGTTTGCCCACCGATTATTTCACCCTTCGCGGGGTGTCGCCGCCTTGGCAGCCAGGATCGACTGCCGGTGCAGCACCGTTTCACGGTGGATGATGTAAAGGCCGGCGGCGATGACGATGGCGGACCCGATCCAGATCGCCCGGTCCGGTACATCGCCAAACAGCAGATAGCCGAACAGCACCGCCCAGATCATGGCCGTATATTCAAACGGCGCCAGCAGCGACGGGCTGGTCAGGCGGAAGGCCTGGGTAAAGGCAATCTGCGCCACGCCGCCAATCACCCCCACCATCACCAGCAGCCCCCATTGCCAGCCCACCGGCATGCGCCAGTCCGGGATCATGGCGATGCCGGCCACGGCGGACATGGTGACGACGAAATAGAAGGTGATGGCGGCATTGCTCTCCGTCCGGGCCAGCACCCGGATATAGAGCATGGTCAGGGCATAGAAGGCAGCGGCCGCCAGCGGGATCAGCGCCGTCAGGGTCAACAGCCCTTCCCCTGGCCGCAGCATCACCATGACGCCGGCAAAGCCGACCAGCACCGCGATCCAGCGCCGCCAGCCCACCTTTTCCCCCAGCACCGGCACGGATAGCGCGGTCATGAAAAGCGGGCCGGCAAAGCCGATGGCATAGACATCGGCCAGCGGCATGATGGCGTAGGCATAGAAAAAGCAGAAGGCCGCCGCGATCCCCACCAGGGCGCGGCCGACATGGGAGAGGGGCTGCCGGGTGCGCAGCGTTGCCAGCCCGCCGGACTGGCGGATCAGCACGGCAATGGGGATCAGCGAGAAGAAACCCCGGAAGAACATGATCTGCCAGGTGCCGAAATCCGCCGTCAGATATTTGATCGCTGCATCCATCACCCCGAAACAGAGGATGGCGAGCTGGAACCAGGCGATGCCGGCCAGTGATTTAGCGCCCATGGATCAAGCCCCGTCCGCGACCGGCTGTGCCGCAACCTGCCGGCCCAGCAGGGTTTCGCGATAAAGGATGTAAAGCCCGGATGCGATGACGATGGCGACACCGACAAACAGCATCCCGTCCGGCCGGTCGCCGAAGAAGATATAACCATACAGCACGCCCCAGATGATCTGGGTATATTGGAACGGGGCGGCGACGGCAGCGGGCACCTTGCGAAAGGCGGTCAGCAGGCAGACAAAGGCGATACCGCAGAAGGTGCCACCCAGGGCCGACAGGCCCAGATGTGGCAATGTCGGCATCTGGCCCAGCCAGGGCAGCATGCAGCCATAGACCAGCAGGCCGCACAGGGAGGAATAGAAGGCGAAGGAAACGCTGCTTTCCGTCCCCCGCATCAGCCGCGTGATCAGCATGCCGATGGAATAGAAGAAGGCCCCGCCCAGGGCCGCGAAAGCCGCCGGGTTCAGCAACCCGCTGCCCGGCCGCAGCATGACCATGACGCCCAGGAAACCCACGCCCACCGCGGTCCAGCGCCGCCAGCCCACCGGTTCCTTCAGGACCGGCACGGCGAGTGCTGTGATGAAAAGCGGCGCCGTGAAGGCCAGCGCATAGACATCGGCAATGGGCATCTGGGAATAGGCGTAGAAGCCCAAAAAGCCGCTGCACAGGCCACAGCAGGCGCGGGCCAGATGCATGCCCGGCCGCCTTGTGCGCAGGTTGCGCCACAACCCGCCGCTGATGATGGCATAGGTCAGGATCGGGCCGAAGGCGAACAGGTTATTAAAAACGATAACCTGCGGCACGGAATAATGCTTCACCAGCATCTTCACCGTCACATCCATGATGCTGTATCCGGCAAAGGCCAGGAAGGCCAGCAGGATACCGGTCATGAAATTCTCGCCAGAGCCATTGGCGCTGGTGGTGGACGTGGTGGCGGCAGACATGGGGAAGCGACCCGGGGGCAGGCGTTCCTGCAGGATTGCAGGTTCCAGGTTAGGAAATTACCGTGGACCGCGCCTGCCCGATATGCCTGCGACTGCATGCCGCCTTTGCGGTCAGCCACTGCCCCTTTTGCGTCAGCACCGCCAGGCGGTCAGCCGGCGGATGGCCTCGTCCAAGGTTTCCGCCTTTTTGCAGAAGCAGAAGCGGATCAGATGCTTTGGGGCATCCTGCTCAAAAAAGGCGCTGATCGGGATGGCGGCGACGCCGGCTTCCACCACCATGCGCTGGCAGAAGGCGGCATCCTCTTCCTCGATCCCGCTGGCCGCCAAATCCACGGTCAGGAAATAGGTGCCGGCCCCGTCCAGCACGGTAAAGCCCGCCTGCCGCAGCCCTTTTGCCAGCCGGTCCCGGCCAAGCTGCATCTCGTCGGCTAATTCCTGGAAATAAGAGTTGTCCTTCCCCAGCCCCAGCGCCACGGCGTGCTGCAGATTGGGCGGGGTGGTGAAGGTCAGATACTGGTGGGCCTTGGCCACGGGCTGCATCAGGGCGGCGGGACCAGTCAGGTATCCGACCTTCCAGCCGGTCAGCGAAAAGCTTTTCCCGGCCGATCCGATGCGGATGGTCCGTTCCCGCATGCCGGGCAGGGTCATCAGCGGGATGTGCTTAGCATCGCCAAACACCAGATGCTCATACACTTCATCGCAGACGGCCAGCGTGTCATGGGCCAGGATGAAGCGGGCCAGCAGGTCCAGTTCCTCCCGCCGCCAGACCTTGCCCGCCGGGTTCTGCGGGTTATTGACCAGCACCAGCTTGGTCCGGGGGCTGAATACAGCCTCCAGATCGGCGCGGGTGAAACCCCAGTCCGGCGCCTTCAGGCTGACAAAGCGCGGGATGGCCCCGGCCCGGCGGATGATGGGGACATAGCTGTCATAAAGCGGCTGGAACAGCACCACCTCATCACCCGGTTCCAGCAGGCCGAACAGGCAGGCGGCCAGCGCCTCCGTGGCGCCGCTGGTCACCATCGTCTCCGTCGCCCAATCCACCTCCAGCCCATAGAAACGCTGGTTATGGGCGGCCACCGCCTGCCGCAGGGCGGGCAGGCCCAGCATCGGCGGATATTGGTTCCAGCCTTCCGCCAGATAGGTGGCGGCGGCCTGCACCAGATCGGGCGGGCCGTTCCCGTCGGGGAAGCCCTGGCCCAGATTGACGGCCTGATGCTGGGCGGCCAGCCGGGACATCACCTCGAAAATGGTGGTGCCATAGGCGGAAAGGGTGCTGTTGCCGGCTTTCATGATGGATCAGCGCACCAGCCGTTCAGCATGCCAGCGCAGATGGTCACCCATGAAGCTGGCAATGAAATAATAGGAATGGTCATAGCCGGGCTGGCGGCGCAGCGTCAGGGAAACGCCGGCCTTGGCGGCGGCTTCCTGCAACAGTTCCGGCTTCAATTGCCCTTCCAGGAAGCTGTCGTCCAGCCCCTGATCAACCAGGATATCGCCTTTCCAGCCCCGGCTGGTCAGCAGCAGGCTGGCATCATGCCCGGCCCACAGGGTTTCATCCCCCCCCAGATAGCCGGCCAGCGCCTTCTGTCCCCAAGGGCAGCGGGTGGGCGAGGCGATGGGGGCGAAGGCGGACAGGCTGCGGAACCGGTCGGGATGGCGCATGGCCAGCGTCAGCGCGCCATGCCCGCCCATGGAATGGCCGGTAATGCCGACGCGGGCGCCATCCAGGGCAAAGCCTGCCAGCACTGCATCCAGCAGTTCCAGAACATAGGTTTCCATCCGGTAATGCGCCGACCAGGGCGCCTCCGTCGCATCGACATAGAAGCCAGCGCCAGAGCCGAAATCATAGCTGTCATCCTGGCCCGGTATTTCCACCCCGCGCGGGCTGGTATCGGGCGCCAGGATGGCCAGCCCCAGTTCCGCCGCCAGGGTCTGGGCGCCGGCCTTGGTGATGAAATTCTGCTCCGTGCAGGTCAGCCCCGACAGGAAGACCAGCAGCGGCAGCTTTGCCTTGGCAGTCTGATACTGGGGCGGCAGATACAGGCCGAACCGCATCCTGCAGCCGGTGGCCGTGCTGTCATGGGCCAGCACATATTGTGTGCCGCCAGAAGAACGGTGCGCTTCGACAATCTCGAAACCGGCGGGCTCGAAACCGGCGGGCAGGGCGGGGGCGGACATCGGGGCGACCTCACATCATCGGGCAAAGGCGGCCATTGTGCCGTTCCCGCCGCGAATGGCAAGGCTTGCCGGTTCAGCCACCGCCCGGCACTGTCACTTCTCCAACTCCACCAGCTTTACCTTCTTGCCGGCAATCGCCAGGGCCAACTGGCCGCGCTTCAGCTTCAGCGCCGCTTCGCCGAATAGGTCACGGCGCCAGCCTTTCAGGGCCATCACATCGGCATTGTCATTGCCGGCGATGGCTTCCAGATCGGCGGAATTGGCGACCAGACGGCTCGCCACCTCATTCTCGTCACAGACCATCTTCAGCAGCACGCGCAGCAGTTCCACGATCGGGGCGATGCCGGGGGCCGGTTCAACACGCGGTTCCGGACGGGGAAGCTGTGCGTCGGGGATGGAGAGCGCTGTCTGGATTGCGGCCAGGATTTCCGTGCCATAACGGCCTTGCGCCAGACCGGTGCCCAGGCCGCGCGTGCGGGCCAGATCATCCACTTTGGTGGGGGCGTGCGCGGCAATTTCCACCAGCGCCTCGTCCCGCAGCACGCGGTTGCGCGGCAAATCCTTGCGCTGGGACTCCCGCTCCCGCCAAGCCGCCACTTCCTTCAGGATGGCCAGGAAGCGCGGCTTCTCGGTTCGTACCTTCAGGCGCTTCCAGGCATCTTCCGGCTCGGTCCGATATGTCGCCGGTTCGGTCAGGATGCCCATCTCGTCCGCCAGCCATTCCTCGCGGCCAGTGCGGGCCAGCTTGGCGCGGATTTTCTCATAAGCCGGGCGCAGATGCGTCACGTCCGACAGGGCATAGGTCAATTGCCGGTCGGTCAGCGGGCGCTGCGACCAGTCGGTGAAGCGGCTGGATTTGTCGATCCGCGCCGGGGTCAGCTTGGTGATCAGCGTTTCGTAGCCTACGCTGTCGCCAAAGCCGCAGACCATGGCCGCCACCTGCGTGTCGAACAGCGGCGCCGGGACTTTGCCGGTCAGGTGGAAGAAGATTTCCAGATCCTGCCGGGCGGCGTGGAACACCTTCAGCACCGCCGGATCATTCATCAGATCGAACAGCGGCGTCAGGTCGATGCCGGGCGCCAGCGGGTCGATGGCAGCGGCATCGTCGGGGCCGGCCACCTGCACCAGGCAGAGTTGGGGATAATAGGTTTTTTCCCGCATGAACTCCGTATCGACGGTGACGTAATCGGCACCCCGGATACGGTCGATAAAGGCGGAAAGGTCGGCGGTATTGGTGATCAGAGTCATGAGCAGGACTGATACATGACATGCTGGCCGCTGTCGAATACCGATATCCGGCAAGCGGGCATGCGTATAAGATATTCCAGGGGTCTGAAGCGTGAAGGAAGGTGACCGGATGTCGGACACAGGGCCTTTGTCGCCATCAGCCGCGACCATATTTGGCGTGCGTCGGCGCGATCTGCTGATCGGGATTGCCGGTCTTCCCCTTTTTCTACGTCAGTCCGCCCTGGCCCAGCCTACCCGCGCCCAGGGTGATCCGGGACGGGAAGCGCCCTGGATCGTCAACTGCATCGACGATTTCCCGCCTTATTGCTTCACCATCCCCGATCATGGCCCGGCGGGGCTGGATGTGGAAATCGTCACCGCCCTGCTGGAAGAAGCCGGCGCCCCCTATCGCTTCCAGCAGATGGTCTGGTCCCGCGCCATGGTGCAACTGGAACAGCGGCAATGCGATATTCTGTTCGGGCTGGTCCCATCGGAACAACGCTTCCGGGACTTCCTGATGGTCGGTCCGTTCCGCGACGGGGAGATCGCCTTCGCCGCCCGTGCCGATTGTGCGCTGACCTTCAACACGCTTGAGGATCTGACAGGGCTGGTGATCGGCACCGCACAGCGCAACCATTATGGTGCTGCCTTCGACACGGCCACCCATTTCACACGGGATCCGGCCCGGAGCGATGAGTTCTCGCTGCGCAAGCTGGCCGCAGGGCGCATTGATCTGGTGGTGGGGGACAGGCTGGCGCTGGCCTGGAAAGCGAAGGAACTGGGCGTGCTGGACAAGATACGCTTCCTGCCGAAGCCGCTGTCGGTTTCGCCCCACTATATCGCGCTGCCGCTGGACCGGCAGGATAAGGCGCAGCGGCTGGAGGTTGCCCGCCAGACGCTGATGGCGAACGGGGCCATCGGCGCCATTATGGAGCGGTGGCGCGTAACAGGGTGACAGAACCGCGCGGGCTGTGCTTGACAAGCAAGCCCCGTCCGGTGTGGTGTGGCGCAAACCATGCTGGCAGCCTGCCCGCTGGCAGCCTTTCCTATTGCCCATCCGCACCCAAGGTCGATCCACCATGCACGCCTATCGCTCGCATAATTGTGGCCAACTCCGCCCGGACCATGCCGGCCAGAATGTCCGCCTGTCCGGCTGGATCAACCGCAAGCGCGACCATGGGCAGTTGCTGTTCATCGATCTGCGCGACCATTTCGGCATCACCCAGTGCGTGGTTGATACCTCGTCCCCGCATTTCCAGGTGCTGGACGGCCTGCGCCTGGAATCGGTTGTGACCATCACCGGTGAGGTGGTGACCCGCACGCCCGAAACCGTGAACGACAAGCTGCCGACCGGCCATGTCGAGGTGAAGGTCCGCGACCTGGATGTGCAGTCCGCCGCCGACCCGCTACCCCTGCAGGTCAACAGCGAACAGGATGCCGGTGAGGAACTGCGCCTGCGTTACCGCTTCCTGGATCTGCGCCGGGAGAAGATGCAGAAGAATATTCTGCTGCGCTCCCACGTCATCGCGTCGGCCCGCCGCCGCATGATCGAACAGGGTTTCGTGGAATTCCAGACCCCGATCCTGACGGCCAGCAGCCCGGAAGGCGCGCGCGACTTCCTGGTGCCGTCCCGCAACCATCCCGGCAAGTTCTACGCCCTGCCGCAGGCCCCGCAACAGTTCAAGCAGTTGCTGATGGTGTCGGGCTTTGACCGCTATTTCCAGATCGCGCCCTGCTTCCGCGATGAGGATAGCCGCGCCGACCGCTCGCCGGGTGAGTTCTACCAGCTCGATTTTGAGATGAGCTTCGTCACCCAGGAAGATGTGTTCGCCGCCATCGAGCCGGTGATCCACGGCATTTTTGAGGAATTCAGCGGTTTCACGGGCACCAAGCGCACCGTCTCCTCCTACCCGTTCGTGCGTATCCCCTACGCCGAATCGATGCTGAAATATGGCAATGACAAGCCGGACCTGCGCAACCCGCTGGTGATCACCGACGTGACGGCTGTGTTCCAGCGCGACGATGTGGAGTTCAAGGCCTTCAAGGGCGTGATCGCCAATGGCGGCGTTGTCCGCGCCATCCGCGCCCCCTCGGTCGCCGACAAGCCGCGCAGCTTCTTCGACAAGCTGAACGATTGGGCCCGTGGCCTGGGTGCGCCCGGCCTGGGCTATATCCTGTTTGAAGCCGCTGGCGGCAAGGGCCCCATCGCCAAGTTCGTGCCGGAAGCCGCCCAAGCGGCCCTGCGCGAGGTCGTGGGCCTGCAGGATGGCGATGCCGTCTTCTTCGTCTGCGATCAGGCAGGCCCTGCCGCCAAGCTGGCGGGCCTGGCCCGTACACGCATCGGCGAGGAATTGGACCTGATCGAGAAGGACACCTACAAGTTCTGCTGGATCGTCGATTTCCCGATGTTCGAATATGACGAAGAGCGGAAGAAGATCGACTTCAGCCACAACCCGTTCTCCATGCCCCAGGGCGGGCTGGACGCGCTGCTGAACCAGGACCCGCTGACCATCAACGCCTATCAGTACGATATTGTGTGTAACGGTGTGGAACTGTCGTCCGGCGCCATCCGTAACCACAAGCCGGAAATCATGTATAAGGCGTTCGAAATTGCCGGCTACCCGCCGGAGGTTCTGGAAGCCAAGTTCGGCGGCATGCTGTCGGCCTTCAAGCTGGGCGCCCCGCCGCACGGTGGTTCGGCCCCCGGCATCGACCGCATGGTGATGCTGCTGGCGGACGAGCCGAACATCCGCGAGGTTATCGTGTTCCCGCTGAACCAGCGCGCCGAAGACCTTCTGATGCAGGCCCCCAACGCCACCACCCCGGACCGGCTGAAGGAACTGCACATCAAGCTGGACCTGCCGAAGCCGAAGATCACGACGGCGGAATAAGGCTCCGGCTACCGGCCAGAGCCTCTTAAACAGGGAAAAGCCCGCTTCCAGGAAACTGGTTGCGGGCTTTTTCTTTGTCAGTGGCAGAAGCGGCGAATGAAAAAAGCCCCGGCGGATCACTCCACCGGGGCTTCTTCATCTCAATTTCCCAAGGGCTTAGCTGTTCGGGCCGCCTTCGGGGAAGATGATGACGGCGCGGCGGTTGGACGGCTCACGCACACCATCGGCGGTCGGGACCAGCAGGTCCGTTTCACCCTTGGCTTCAACCGAGATCTGGGCATTGCCCAGGCCCTGGCTCACCAGATATTCACGCACCGATTCCGCACGGCGACGCGACAGTTCCTCATTATACCGGGTTGAGCCGGAGGTGTCGGCATGGCCGTTGACGGTGATGCTGACGATCTTGCCGGCCTCGGCATCGCGGATCACGTTGCGCAGCACACCCTCGGCGTCTGGCGACAGCGTGGCCTTGTCGAAGTCGAAGAAGACCGTGAAGTTACGGGTGATCGACGGCGGCGGGGGCGGCGGGGGGGGGGGAGGCGGCGGGGGCGGGGGCGGCGGGGGAGCTACCGTCGTGGTCGCCACCGGCTCCGGTGCCGGGGCGCCGAACGTGTAGCGGGCACCGATCAGCAGTGCATGGTTATTATAGTCGAACTTCGCGCGCTGGCCCGCTTCCTTCATGGTGACGGCGGCGGTGTCGAGATAGCGATAGCCCACGGACAGGTCGACATTGGGCGACACGGCGTAGGAGAAACCGGCACCGATCTGCCAGGCGAAGGCCGTATCCCAATCATTATAACGCAGGCCGGGTGTGGACAGGTCGCCGACATTGTTGAAATGCAGGCGGGCGACACCGGCACCAGCGCCGACATAGGGGCGCAGCGGGCTGTTCGTGTCGAATTCATAATTCGCCACACCCATCATGGTGATGGCGTCGACGCGACCGAAATCGCCGGCGCGGCCGGTCGGGCCGCCGGTAATTTCCTTCACGGAATTCCGGTTAAAGCCGCTTTCCAGGCCCAGGCGGAGGCCGTTATCAAAGCGGTAGCCGCCCTCGACGATACCGGTCCAGCCATCCTTGAACGAAATCTCGTTGGACGCGGTGCCGGCATTCACCTCCATGTCGCGGTTCCAGAGATAACCACCCTGGAGGCCAATATAGGGGCCCTCAACGACATTGGTGTTCGTCTCTTGTGCCTGGACGACCGCCGGGATGGCGGCCAGCAGCGCGACGGCGGATGCCGCTGATACCAGCATCGGGCGCAGCTTCTTCATTTCTGTACTTCCTCCTGAAAGGGATCGCCCTTGTGAACCAAGGTCAATCATCAACTCCCGTTTCGCGGCAGATAACGTCGGCTTTTTGGGATCAGTTCCGGATCAAGAACTCTGCATTCATTCTCTGATCTTAACTGTGTTAATTCAGCAACACGGCAGGCGATGTGCCCAAGAATGTCACCGTCCCAAGTAACCGGTCTCAATCTTATCTGCGACGGATCGGAGATTTGACGACAATTAGGGCAAAACTGTGCGCAGAAGATGGGATTTTTCTGCGTATCCTCTTTGGAAGGCTTTCATATTCCTTTTCACATATGTCGGCCCTATACCCCGATCCGATATTTACTGAAGCGAGGGGGCATACTGGCCAGCCGGCAGGGTGGCTTGATCGCGAGCCCTTGCGCGGCCTTGCGCGGGCGGTGCCGCCGCTCTAGCTTTGGCGCCAGCAATCCGTGATCAAACCGCCCAGAATGGGAGCCTCCCTTTGAACGCCGTCCCTTCCACGCCTGCCACCTATCAGGGTGATGCGACCCTGGACCGTCTGCTACGCGACAATGGCGTTGCCGCCGATGTCACCGCCATTCGCGACCTGATCGCCGGCGTCAATGCCGCCCCGGATGGGGAATTGCCGGATGCCTGGCTGGACCTGGTTGCCGCCCGCCGGTCACCGGAATTGACGGAACAGTTGCTGGCCTTGCGCGCCACCATCGCGCGGCCGGCTGATCCGGCGGCCGGCGACCATGGCGCCCGTCTGGCGGCCTTGCGGTCGGAATTGAAGCGCCTGGGCCTGGATGGCTTCGTCGTGCCGCGCGCCGATGAATATCAGGGCGAATATGTGCCCCTTCGCGGCAGCCGTCTGGCCTGGATCAGCGGTTTTACGGCCTCCGCCGGGGCGGTGGTCGTGCTGCTGGACAAGGCAGCCGTCTTTGCTGATGGGCGCTACACGATCCAGGTACGCCAGGAAGTATCGGCTGACTATTTCAGCTATCACCATCTGACGGAGGAGTTCCACGGCGATTGGGCGGCGGCCAACCTGCCGGCCGGGGCCAAGCTGGGCTTTGATCCCTGGATGCACACCGCCGGCTGGGCGGAGAAGATGCGTGCGTCGCTGGACCCGGCAGGGATTGCGCTGGTCCCGACCGACGGCAACCCGATTGATGCTGTATGGGAAGATCAGCCGCCACCGCCGCTGGGGGTGGTGAATATCCAGCCGCTTTCCGTCACCGGTCGGTCCTCCGCCGACAAGCGGACCGATATCGCCGCGCAGTTGGAACGCAACCGCGCCGATGCCGCCGTGCTGACCCAGCCGGACAGCATCGCCTGGCTGCTGAATGTGCGCGGTGCCGATGTGCCCTGCACGCCGCTGCCCCTCTCCTTCGCCATCATCGGCAAGGATGGGCAGGTCGACTGGTTTGTCGATGCCCGCAAGCTGGCACCGGGGCTGGAACTGCATCTGGGTAATGGCGTGGCCATCCGTGCACCGGATGATCTGGCCTCGGCCCTGGATGCGCTGGGCGCGGCACAGGCCCATGTACGGCTGGATGGCAATACAGCGGCGCTGTGGGTGATCAACCGGCTGGAACAGGCCGGCGCCAGTGTCGATCTGGGGGGCGATCCCTGCGTGCTGCCCAAGGCGGCCAAGAACGCGGTGGAAATTGCCGGCACCAAGGCGGCCCATCAGCGCGATGGTGCCGCCCTGGTTCGCTTCCTGCGCTGGTTTGACGAGGAAGCGCCCAAGGGCGCCCTGGACGAACTGACCGTGGTGGAGACGCTGCTGGCCTATCGCCGGGGGGCCGCCGATTTCCGCGGCCCCAGCTTCGACACGATCAGCGGTGCCGGCCCCAATGGCGCGATCGTCCATTACCGGGTGAGCGCCAAATCCAACCGCCGGATTGAACCCAACAGCGTGTTCCTGCTGGATAGCGGCGGGCAATATCTGGACGGCACGACCGACATTACCCGCACCCTGGCCGTGGGTGATCCGGGTGCCCAGGCGCGCCGCCATTTCACCCTGGTGCTGAAAGGCCATATCGCCATCAACCGCGCCCGCTTCCCGGCGGGGACGGTGGGCAGCCAGTTGGACGTGCTGGCGCGGCAATTCCTGTGGCAGGCGGGGCTGGATTACGACCATGGCACGGGCCATGGCGTCGGCTCCTACCTGTCGGTGCATGAAGGGCCGCAGCGCATTGCCAAGATGCCCAACAGCGTCGTCCTGTTGCCGGGCATGATCCTGTCCAACGAGCCGGGCTATTATCTGGCTGGTTCCTACGGCATCCGGGTGGAGAATCTGGAACTGGTGGTGCCGCTGGATATCCCTGGTGCCGAACGTCCCATGCTGGGCTTCGAGGCGCTGACCCTGTGCCCGATCGACACCCGCATGGTCGATGCCAGCCTGTTGAGTGCGGAAGAACGCGACTGGCTGAACGCCTATCACGCCCGCGTGGCGGCGGCTTTGTCCCCCATGGTGGAGGGGGCTGATCTGGCCTGGCTGCAGCAGGCAACGGCGGCGATCTGACATCGCCGTTTAGGAAAGGATGAAAAGGCCGGGAAGGGGTAACCTCTCCGGGCCTTTTTTAAAGCTATGTCAGGCTTGGGTAAGAGCGGGTGGGGCTTCACCCCGATCCTGAAAACCCTAACCGCTGCGCGGTCCCAGCAGGATGATGGCGGCGCCGATCAGGCAGAAGGCGGCGCCGATCAGGTCCCAGCGGTCGGGGCGCTGGCCTTCCACCAGTCCCATCCAGACCAGGGAGGCTACGATATAAACACCGCCATAGGCGGCATAGGCGCGCCCGGCGACATCGGCGGGCACCCGTGTCAGCAGCCAGGCGAACAAGGCCAGCGATACCATGCCCGGCGCCAGCCACCAGACCGACCGGTCCAGCCGCAGCCAGGCCCAGAAGGCGAAGCAGCCGGCGATTTCCGCGCACGCTGCCCCGCCATAGATCAGAAGAAGCGCAGGGGAGGGCAAAGCCCTCAGCCCTTCAGCACCAGGGTGGACCAGTCACCCAGACGGTAGCGCTTGACCAGCCGCAGGCCCTGGGCCCGGTGGGCGTTGATCACCAGCGGTTCCTGCCGGTGCAGCAGGCCGGACAGGATGGCCGTGCCGCCGGGCTGCAAATAGCGGCGCAGGTCGGGCGACATCTTGGCCAGGGGGCGGGCCAGGATATTGGCGACGATCAGGTCAAACTTGCCATGGCGGCGCACGGCTTCCGCCGCGTAACCATTGGCGGCATAGAGCTTCACCAGCTTATCCACCCGGTTCAACTCGGCATTTTCCGTCGCGATCTCGATCGACAATTCATCAATATCGACGCCGATCACGGGGATGCGGGCCAGCTTGGCCAGCGCGAAGGCCAGGATGCCGGAACCGCAGCCCATATCCAGGGCATTGCGGATGCCGCCCTTGGCCGCCAGTTCGGAGATGGCGCGCAGGCAGCCCTGGGTGGTGGCATGCTCACCCGACCCGAACGCCATGGCGGCTTCGATCTGCAGGCCCATTTTGCCCTTCGGCACGGGCTTTTTGTGATGGCTGCCATGGATGAAGAAGCGCCCGGCCTCAATCGGCGGGAAGGAGAGATAGGTCTGGGTCACCCAGTCGATGGGGGCCAGCGGTTCCTTGGTCAGTTGCGGCTCGGCAATGCCATGGGCGGCGGCCAGCACGGCCAGCTTCATGCCGATCCGGGTGGTGTCCGGCTCGTTATAGGAGGTGCATTCGATCAGCCATTGACCGCCTTCCTGCAATTCGAAGGTGGAAACAGCATCGACATGCGGTTCAACCATATCGGCAAAGACCGGAACCAGCGCCTCTGGCACCTCGAACGCGACACGCCACATCGGCTGCATGGAACTCCGCCCCTTTCCGGCACATGGAAGAAAGATGATGCGGCTGTTCTAGCCGCCGCCGCGCCCTATCGCAATCGGGCTTTCCAACAAGGGTGGCATCCCCTGTTTCGCAATCGCGTTCAAAAACCGTCAAGAATCAGGAACCGTAGCGTCAAATCAGCGCAATATTAGCATGTTATCGCCCCTGTGCGCCGCAGCAAAACAACCACCAGCGGCCTTCCAGGGAAGTCTCACATGAAACATGATCGTCTTCTGGCCGGCACGGCGCTGGCTACGCTGATCCTCGTCTCGCCCGTCATGGGCCAGACCGCTCCGCAAGCACAGGTCGCCGATGCGGGTGAAATGCTGGAGGAAATCATCGTCTTTGGCCGGGGGGAAGCCCGTCAGGTCCAGGGGATCAGCCAGGCTGCCATCGCGCTGGAAGCGCCGGGCACCAGCCCCTTGAAGGCGATCGACAAGCTGCCGGGTGTCAGCTTCCAGTCAGCCGATGCGTTCGGCGCCTATGAATGGTCGGCCCGTATCAGCATCCGCGGCTTCAACCAGAACCAGTTGGGCTTCACGCTGGATGGCGTGCCGCTGGGCGACATGTCCTATGGCAACCATAATGGCCTGCATATCAGCCGCGCCATCAGCTCTGAAAATATCGGCACCGTGACGGTGGCCCAGGGCGCGGGTTCGCTGGCCACGCCTTCCACCAGCAATCTGGGCGGCACGGTACAGTTCATCTCCCGCGATCCGTCGCAAGACGCCGGGGCCTATGTCGCCGGTTCCTATGGCAGTGAGAATACCGGTCGCGGTTTCGTGCGCCTGGATACGGGTGAGCTGGAAACCGGCACCCGCGCCTATCTCAGCTACATGCGCCAGAATGGCGAGAAGTGGAAAGGCAACGGCATCCAGAAGCAGGACCAGTTCAATTTCAAGGCGGTCCAGAATGTCGGTGAGGGTACGCTGACCGGCTGGATCAACTGGTCCGACCGGCGTGAAAATGATTACCAGGACATGTCGGAGTCGATGATCAATCGCCTCGGCCATGACTGGGACAATTTCGCCAAGAACTGGGCTTTGGCCCTTCAGGTTGCCGATATCTATAACGGTCTGGCCACCGGTCCTTACCCGGCCCCGGTCCAGACGGTGGATGATGCCTATTACGATGCCGCCGGCCTGCGCAAGGACACGATCGGCGCCGTCACCCTGAATTATCCGATCAGCGATATCGTCAGTGTCGATCTGACCGGTTATGGCCATACCAATGATGGCCAGGGCGTGTGGTTCACCCCTTACGTGCCGACGCCGGGCGGCGCGCCGATGTCCATCCGCACCACCGAATATGACATTGAGCGCTATGGGGCCACGGGTGGCCTGACGGTGACGCTGGGCGATCACACGATCAATGGCGGCTTCTGGTACGAGGATAATGATTTCAACCATGCCCGGCGCTTTTACGGGCTGAACCGCGCCTCGCCGGGCCGCTTCTCCACTGAGTTCCAGACCGGCCCGTTCGCCACCCAGTGGGAATATAGCTTCAACACCAAGACCACGCAGTTCCACCTGTCGGACGCGTGGAAAGTGATGGAAGACCTGACCCTGACCGCCGGCTTCAAGTCAGTGAATGTGGAGAACAAGGCCGACACGCTGGTCGGCCCGGTCAAGACCGGCTCCATCAAGGCCAAGGATAATTTCCTGCCCCAGGCCGGTGTGCTCTACGATATCAACAACGAGCACCAGATTTTCGCCTCCTATACCGAGAATATGCGTGCCTTCGAATCCTCCGGCACCGGCGGCCCGTTCAGCACGACGGCGGATGCCTTCAACCGTATCCGCGACGGGCTGGAGCCGGAATCCAGCCGTACCATCGAACTGGGCTGGCGTTTCCGGACCGAGAATTTCCAGGGCGTGGTTGCTGCCTATGATGTGCAGTTTGATGACCGCCTGCTGACGGTCACCGTCGGTTCCGGCATTCAGGGCCTGCCGCCGTCGCTGCAGAATGTGGGTGGCGTCTCCACCCGTGGTGTGGAAACCGCCGGCACCTATAACCTGACTGACGAGCTGTCGCTGTTCGGTTCCTACACCTACAATGACAGCACCTATGACGATGATGTGGTGGATGGCACCACCACCGTCCGCACCGATGGTAAAACAGTCGTCAACACGCCCAAGCATCTGCTGAAGGGCGAGGTCGGTTATGATGATGGCAACCTGTTCGGTTCCATCGGCGCCAACTACACGTCCAAGCGCTATTACACCTATCTGAACGATGCCTCGGTCGACAGCTACACGCTGGTGGAAGCCAGCATCGGCTACCGGTTCCAGGGTTCCCCCTGGATGGAAGGTCTGGTGATCCAGGCCAATGCCACCAACCTGTTCGACAAGAAGTACATCGCCACCATCGGCTCCAACGGCTTCACCAACAGCGATCCGTCGGGCAATGCCCAGACGCTGCTGCCGGGCGCGCCGCAGCAATTCTTCGTGTCGCTGAAGAAGCAGTTCTAATACCAGCGGCACGAAATCATGACCGATGGTCACGCTTTCGTGCACCTCGATCGCCGGCGTCGCCATCCAGCGACTTGGCTACGCCGCATGAGCGGCGCGGCGGCAGTCGCCGCCGTACGATCGGTCAAGAATTTTGACCGATCGTATAGGGCGGTTGAAGACCCTACCAGCGCCGGGCGGTTCTCTCCGCCCGGCGTCTTTCTTGTTCAGTGAGGTTTATCCGATGTCATCGCTTGACCGCCGTGCGCTGCTGACCGGGATGGCGGCCTTCTCCGCTGCCGCCACCGTCGCCCCCCAGGCAAGTAGCACCCCCGCCCGGCGGCTGGCGCCGGATGCCAGCCCGACCCGCATCGCGTTTGGTTCCTGCGCGCACCAGAGCAAGGATCAGCCGATCTGGGATGCCATCCTGGCGGCAAAGCCGGACCTGATGATCCTGTTGGGCGACAATGTCTATCTCGACACCCGCAATGTCGATGACATGAAGGCCAAATACGCCATGCTGGCAGCCAAGCCCGGCTTCCAGCGCCTGCGCGATGCGGTGCCCATCGTGGCGACCTGGGACGATCATGATTTCGGGGAGAATGATGCCGGCGCCGATTACCCCATGAAACATGAGTCCCGGAAGCTGTTCTGCGATTTTTTCGGGGAGCCGGCGGACAGTATCCGCCGCAGCCGGCCCGATGGCATCTACACCGATTACCTGTTCGGGCCCCCGGGCCAGCGCTTGCAGATCATCCTGCCCGATCTGCGCTGGAACCGCGCGCCCTTGAAGACCATCGACATGGGCGGGCAGGATTATGAACATTGGGCCAAGGCGCGGCATGCGGCGGGCCAAAGCGTTCCCGGCCCCTATGAGCGCCAGCCGGAGGATGAGGTCAGTCAGTTGGGCGAAAGCCAGTGGCGCTGGCTGGAGGATCGGTTGGCCCAGCCGGCTGACCTGCGCATCCTGGCATCCTCGCTTCAGGTCGTGTCAGATTTCCCCGGCTGGGAAGCCTGGATCAACTTCACCCATGATCACCAGCGCCTGATCCAGGCCATCCGCGCCAAGCGGGCCCAGGGCCTGTTCTGCATTTCCGGCGATACGCATTATGCGGAACTTTCCCGCCTGGATTTGAACGTGCCCTATCCACTGTGGGACTTCACTTCTTCCGGACTGACAGAGGTGTGGCCCGTACTGCCGCCCAATGCGCGGCGGGTGGGGGAGGCGTACCGATCCCAGAATTTCGGCCTGATCGAGATCGATTGGCCTGCCGGGAGCGTGACCATCACCATCCGCGATGTCACGGGCGGTCAGCGGCTGGAACAGAAGCTGAAACTGGCGGATTTGCGGGTGGCCTGAAAGCTTGGTGACAAGGACGGCGGCGCTTCTTACGCCGCCGTTACCATCTGTTTCTCCCCGCCCTGCGCCGCCAGGAAGGCGTGGCAGGCATCGCGGCGGGTGCGGTAGGCGCCCGGTGTCATGCCCACCGTCCGACCGAACATCCCGGTCAGGTGGGCCTGGCTGGAAAAGCCGGTGGCAATGGCGATCTCCGCCAGTTTCATTTCTGTTTCCAGCAGCAACTGCTTGGCGCCGTTGATCCGGCGGGCCAGCACATATTGGTGGGGGGCCATGGCCGTGGCGCCCTTGAAACGGCGGGCGAAATGGCTGGGGCTGAGGCTGGTGACAGCGGCCAGCCGGTTCAGGGACAGATCGGCATCCAGGTTCTGTTCTATGAACAGCACCACGCGGCGCAACTGAAAGCTGGTCAGGGCGCCGCCATTGCCATCACTGGCCAGCGGCGCGGCGATGGCACGGGCCAGGATATCGTCCACCGGCACCAGTTCGCGGGCCAGACAGGCAGCGATCATCGGGGATGGGGCAAGCATCGGCATATCCTCCCTGTCGGCCCCGACCAGAGGGCCGAGGGGCGGAAATGAATGGATAATACTCTCAACGCCATGGGCCGGTCGGGGCGGCGGACGATGACAGCGATTATGGATGGAGTGCGGACCGGCGTGAATATCCAGCCCGGAACGTCGCTGACATTAATCGCCCGTCATTTCCCCTGCTGTGCGCCCCGTCACTCTGGTTGTCTGAAACACTCCCTAACCATTTGCTTTCAAAGTGGATTACTCCAGTTCACTCCGCCGCCAGCACGCGGGGAAGCTTGAAGGACACGTTTTCAGTTGCGGTCACCACCTCTTCCACCGTCACCTGGAAGCGCTGGCGCAGGGCTTCCAATACTTCATCCACCAGCACTTCCGGGGCCGATGCGCCGGCGGTGATGCCCAGGCTGCGGATTTTTTCCAGCCGGTCCCAGTCAATCTGGGAGGCCCGCTGCACCAGCATGGCGCGGGTGCAGCCATGTACGCGCGCCACCTCCACCAGCCGGACGGAGTTCGACGAATTGGGCGCCCCCAGCACCAGCAACGCATCGGCCTTTGGCGCAATCGCCTTCACCGCTGCCTGCCGGTTGGTGGTGGCGTAGCAGATATCCTCTTTCTTCGGCCCGGCGATGGTGGGGAACCGGTCGCGCAGCGCCTCCACGATGGCGCCCGTATCATCGACCGACAGGGTGGTCTGGGTGGCAAAGGCCAGATTGTCGGGATCGGCCACCTCCAGGCTCGCCACATCCTCCACCGTTTCCACCAGATGCACGGCGCCCGGCGGCAACTGGCCGATGGTGCCCACCACCTCCGGATGGCCGGCATGGCCGATCAGGATGATGGTGCGGCCGGTCTCGTGATGGCGCTCGGCTTCCCGATGCACCTTGGATACCAGGGGGCAGGTGGCATCGACATAAATCATGTTGCGGCGCTGGGCTTCCGCCGGGATGGATTTGGGCACGCCATGGGCGGAGAAGATGACGGGCCGGTCGTCCGGCACCTCATCCAGTTCCTTCACGAAGACCGCCCCCTTGGCCTCCAGGCTTTCCACCACGAAGCGATTATGCACGATCTCGTGCCGGACATAGACCGGCGCGCCGAACTTCTGCAGCGTCACTTCCACGATCTGGATGGCCCGGTCCACCCCGGCGCAGAAGCCGCGCGGGGCTGCCAGCAGCACATGCAGCGGCGGCAGGTCCGACGGGCGGGAAGAGACGGGTGCGGCTTTGTCGATCATGATGCTGGGAAGTTCCCTGACGCTGCGTGTAAGTAGGTGTGCCATGAAAAGGCCCTTCTGGCAGGCTTGTGCCGCCGGTTGGGCCTCTATATTGTCGCGTGGCCGCGCCGCGGCGGGCTGGATCGGTTCCGGCTCCGCCGGTACGGAACATGTCCCGGATGACGGAAGTGAACGGACGCTTGATGACCAGCCCCTGCATGATGACGCGCCGGATTGACCATAATATAGGTTCGCCGGCCAGGAAAGCCGCCCGGTCCTGGCGCATGGCCGCCTGTGCGGGACTGGCCATGCTGGCGCTTGCCGGCTGTGCCGAAAATGATGCCATGGTTGCCGGCTGCCCCAATGTGGGCGTGCTGCGCGATGCCGGCACGCTGCGCACCGACCAGGGTGTGGCGGTGCTGTCCAGCCTTGTGGCGACCTGCGCCTATGATGATACGTCGGTCAAGGTGGCCGCCAACCTGCTGATCACCGGTCGCGCGGTGGAAGGCGGGTCGGCCACGTCGCTGCCGGTGACCTATTTCGTCGCCATCACCGACCCCAACCGCAATATCCTGACCAAGCGCACCTTCACCACCAGCGTGCCGCTGGATGGCGGCACCGGATCGGTGCAGGAGACGCTGGAACAGTCGATCCCCGCACCCAAGACCGTGGATGCCCGCTGGTACGAGGTGATGGTCGGCTTCCAGATGGACCCGGCCGAAGTGGACGCCAACCGCGCCCGCAACCAGGGTCAGTAAGACTGCCTGTCATCGGGTGCGGGTGGTCTGATCCGCCTGCTCCCGACGGGCAGCATATGGCGGCTTGACAGAAGCCGACTTATGGCTAGTTTGGCGCGTGCATAGCCGATTACCCTTTGCGGGAGAGACTGTTGCCCTGATCTGGTGGACAGAGAGGGAAGACAGCGCCGAAGGAGCAACCGCCCCCGGAAACTCTCAGGCAAAAGGACCGCTCAGGGTAGGCGCATCTGGAAAGCAGGCGGGCAGGGGTTCCACCCCGGCCGACAGCCCACCGACGGAGTAAGCCGACGTGTAAATCACGCGGCGAATCTCTCAGGGGCCAGGACAGAGGGGGGCAACCGCCGCGGGGACGATCCCCGCGACGGCCGTAACCTGTCCTGATGGGAGTGTCCCGCCTTGGGTGACACCAGCCTGCTGCGCACGCCGCTTTACGATCTCCATGTCGAACTGGGCGCCAAGATGGTGCCGTTCGCCGGCTATGACATGCCGGTGCAGTACCCGCTGGGCGTGCTGAAGGAACATCTGCATACCCGCGAGAAGGCGGGCCTGTTCGACGTTTCCCATATGGGCCAGGTGCGCCTGCGCGGGGCCGATATTGATGCCGTCATCAAGGCGCTGGAAGCGCTGGTACCGGGTGATATCGCCGCACTCGCGCCCGGCCGCATCCGCTACACCATGTTCACCAATGATCAGGCTGGCATTCTGGACGATCTGATGGTGACGCGGTTCGACGATCACCTCTATGTCGTCATCAATGCCGGCTGCAAGGTAGACGATCTGGCGCATCTGAAGGCCGGTCTGCCGGCGGGTGTGGAGATTGAGTATCTGGGTGACGATGCCGGCCTGTTGGCCCTGCAGGGCCCGGCGGCGGCAACGGTGATGGCCCGCCTGCTGCCGGAAGCTGCCACCCTGGGCTTCATGAGCGCCCGGACGGCCACCATCCAGGGCATCCCGGTACAGATCAGCCGGTCCGGCTATACCGGTGAAGATGGGTATGAGATCAGCGTCGGTGCCGCCGATGCCGAGAAGCTGGCCCGCCTGTTGCTGGCCGAGCCGGAAGTGGAGGCCATCGGGCTGGGCGCGCGCGATTCGCTGCGTCTGGAAGCCGGGCTGTGCCTCTATGGCCATGATATCGACACCGGCACCAGCCCGGTGGAAGCCGTCCTGACCTGGACCATCTCCAAGCGTCGCCGCACGGAAGGTGGCTTCCCCGGTGCCGCCATCGTGCAGGCGCAGTTGGCGGAAGGCCCGGCCCGCAAGCGCGTGGGCATCCAGCCGGAAGGCAAGGCCCCTGCCCGCGAACATACCGAAATCCAGGACCTGGACGGCAACCGCATCGGGGAGATCACCAGCGGCGGCTTCGGCCCCACCGCCGGCGGCCCCGTCGCCATGGGCTATGTCACGGCCGCTTCCGCCGCTGTGGGCACGCGCGTGCAACTGATCGTGCGCGGCAAGGCTTTGCCGGCCACCGTCGCGGCCCTGCCGTTCGCACCGCATCGTTATTTCAAGGGGTGAGACGGGCCGCGCCTCGCCCTAACCGTCACCCCGGCGAAGGCCGGGGTCCAGGGCCAGAGGCGCTTTTCTCTACGAAACTGGACCCCGGCCTACGCCGGGGTGACGGTTGAGAGAGCAAAGCCGACAGTCCCTTTTCACCAACGACACGTCATTTATCCCCCAAGACCCGAAAGACCCGACCATGACCATCCGTTTCACCCAGGACCATGAGTGGATCAAGCTTGACGGCGATGTCGCCACCGTCGGCATCACCGATTATGCCCAGCAGGCGCTGGGCGATGTGGTGTTTGTTGAGGTGCCGGAAGCCGGCCGCGAATTGACCAAGGGCAAGGATGCCGCCGTGGTCGAATCGGTGAAGGCCGCCTCTGAGGTCTATGCCCCGGTCGATGGCACCGTGGTGGAAGGCAATGCAGCCGTCGCCGACGAGCCGTCGCTGGTCAACACCGATCCGGAAGGGGCCGGCTGGTTCTTCAAGATGAAGATCAAGGACATGGCCCAGTTTGAGGCGCTGCTGGACGAGGCCGCCTACAAGTCCTTCATCGCGGGGCTGTGATGCGTTACCTGCCGCTGACCGAAACCGACCGCAGCGCCATGCTGGCCACCATCGGGGTGGACAGCGTGGATGCCCTGTTCCGTGACGTGCCCGAACAGGCCCGCCTGAAGGGCCCCATCGCGGGCCTGTCCGACCATATGGGCGAGTTGGCGGTGGAACGCCATCTGTCCCGTCTGGCCGCCAAGAACACCACCGCCTCCACCGTGCCGTTCTTCATCGGCGGCGGCGCCTATAAGCATCATGTGCCGGCTTCGGTCGACCAGTTGCTGCTGCGCGGGGAATTCCTGACCAGCTATACGCCGTATCAGCCGGAAGTCACCCAGGGCACTTTGCAGTACCTGTTTGAATTCCAGACCCAGGTGGCGCTGCTGACCGGTATGGATGTGGCCAACGCCTCCATGTATGACGGGGCGACCGGCACGGCGGAAGCCGTGCTGATGGCCGCCCGCATCAATAAGCGCAACAAGGTCATCCTGTCCGGCGGGCTGCACCCGCATTACCGGTCGGTGGTGGAAACCACCTGCGGCGTCATGGGCATGGATATCCGCGCCCAGGCCCCGGACTGGAAGAATGCCGAGGATCTGTCCGCCCTGATCGATGGCGAGACCGCCTGCATCGTGGTGCAGACGCCGTCGCTGTTCGGCCACCTGCGTGACTTCACCGCCCTGTGCGAGGCCGCCCATGCAAAGGGTGCGCTGGTCATCGTGGTGGTGACGGAGGTGGTGTCGCTGGGCCTGTTGACCCCGCCGGGTGAGATGGGTGCCGATATCGTCGTCTGCGAAGGGCAAAGCATCGGCAATGGGCTGAATTTCGGCGGCCCCTATGTCGGCCTGTTCGCCACCCGCGACAAATATGTGCGCCAAATGCCGGGTCGCCTCTGCGGCCAGACGGTGGATGCCGATGGCAAGCGCGGCTTCGTGCTGACGCTGTCGACGCGCGAGCAGCATATCCGCCGCGAGAAGGCCACGTCGAACATCTGCACCAATTCCGGCCTGTGCGCGCTGGCCTTCACCATCCACCTGTCGCTGCTGGGCGAACAGGGGCTGACCCAGTTGGCCCAGGTGAACCACGCCAATGCCGTGACCCTGGCTGACAAGCTGGAAGCGGTGAAGGGTGTGAAACTCGTCAATGACGGGTTCTTCAACGAATTCACCGTGAAGCTGCCCAAGAAGGCGGCCAAGGTCGTGTCCAAGCTGGCCGAACGCGGCATCCTGGCCGGTGTGCCGGTCAGCCGCTTCTACCCGGATATGGAAGGGCTGGAAGATTTGTTGCTGGTCGCCAGCACCGAGGTCAACAGCCTGGAAGACATGGACGCGCTGGTGCGCGGCCTGGAGGAGGTTCTCTGATGGCCATGAATAATCAGGGTCGCGACAGCACCCCCCATGCCGTGACGGTCGCCGGCGAGTTTGTCACCTTCACCGGCAACAAGGCGTTGCAGCAGGAAGAAGCGCTGATTTTTGAGCTGGATAACCCCGGCGCTGTCGGCGTTGACCTGGAAGCCCCGGTCACCACCAAGACCCGCCTGGGTGGGGTGAAGACCCGCGCCGGCGTCGGCCTGCCCTCCCTGGCCGAGCCGGATGTGGTGCGCCATTACACCCGGCTGTCCCAGAAGAATTTTGCCATCGACACGACCATGTACCCGCTGGGGTCGTGCACGATGAAGCATAACCCGCGCCTGAATGAAAAGATGGCGCGGCTGCCGGGCTTTGGCGATATCCACCCGCTCCAGCCGGTGGAAACCGTGCAGGGGGCGCTGGAGCTGATCGACCAGCTGGCCCATTGGCTGAAGACGCTGACGGGGATGCCCGCCATCGCCATGTCGCCCGGTGCTGGTGCCCATGGCGAACTGTGCGGCCTGATGGCCATTCATGCCGCCCTGGATGCGCGGGGCGAAAGCCATCGGCGCCGCGTGCTGGTGCCGGAATCGGCCCATGGCACCAACCCGGCAACGGCAGCTTTCTGCGGCTTCACCGTGGACACCATCCCGGCGGAAGAAAATGGCCGCGTCAGTGTGGAGGCGGTGAAGGCCAAGCTGGGCGATGATGTCGCCTGCATCATGCTGACCAACCCCAATACCTGCGGCCTGTTCGAACCGCAGATCCGGGAAATCGCCGATGCCGTTCATGCGGCGGGCGGCTATTTCTATTGCGACGGTGCCAATTACAACGCCATCGTCGGCCGGGTCCGCCCCGCCGATCTGGGCGTGGACGCCATGCATATCAACCTGCACAAGACCTTCTCCACCCCGCATGGCGGCGGCGGTCCGGGCTCCGGCCCGGTGGTCCTGTCCGACGCGCTGGCTCCCTATGCCCCGCTGCCCTTCGTGGTGCATGGCAAGGATGGGTTCACGCTGGTCGAACATGCCAAGGATGCCGGCAAGGCCCAGCCGTTCGGCCGGCTGAAGGGCTTCCACGGCCAGATGGGCATGTTCGTGCGCGCGCTGGCCTATATCCTGTCCCACGGGGCGGATGGGCTGCGGCAGGTGGCATCCGATGCGGTGCTGAATGCCAATTACGTGCTGGCCAGCCTGAAGGATGTCATGTCGGCCTCGTTCGACGGCCCCTGCATGCATGAGGCTTTGTTCGATGATCGCTTCCTGAAGGGCACCGGCGTCACGCCGCTGGACTTCGCCAAGGCGATGATCGACGAGGGCTATCACCCCATGACCATGTATTTCCCGCTGGTCGTGCATGGGGCTTTGCTGATCGAGCCGACGGAAACGGAAAGCAAGCAGACGCTGGACCGTTTCATCGCCACCATGCGCCATCTGACGGAAAAGGCGAAGGCCGGCGATCTGGCCCATTTCCAGGCCAGCCCGCGCCTGACCCCGCGCAAGCGCCTGGACGAAACCCAGGCGGCTCGCAAGCCGGTGCTGCGTTGGGTGAAGCCGGCGGCTTGATGGCTTGATCTTTTGAGCGGACGGCCCTCCTTGTGCGAGGGCCGTCCCGCTTGGAGGTTGAAGCCGGGCCTTTCCGTGCCTGGAAATTGACAGAAGGCCGCTGACCTGTCTGACTGGATGATCTGGTCATTGGAGGTTGCGGTCTATGAAACGCTACCCACCCCCGCCCATTTCCTGGCCAACAGGCCACGGGCAACTTGGTCCAGTACAAAGGAAGGCTGGCCGTTCTCCTCTCCTTCCCTTAGCTCACCGCCACCATCCCCATTTCAGTCGGGGCAGGGTCTTACAGCCCTTTTTCCAGGACCCTCCGATGGAGGTCGAAATGGAGGATATGGGGGCTATTGCAGCGCGCCAGCAGGCGGAATCGTCTGGGGTGGTTCATGGTGATCAATTGCGCTTTAAATATGCGCATACAGGATTTTTTTCAAAAAATCGCTTCCTCACGCTGATCCAGAGTAAATCAGTCGCCACAAATCGTAAGGGGATGTGTCGGAATTTCAAGGTTTCCGTCTTTGTTGATGGAAAACTGACGGATATGTTCATAAAATTCGAAATACAATATTATAATAACCATAAAGAATCCCCAATTGCCTACTTGATGCATATTGAAACAAAGGGTCATGGGTATGATGACCTGAAGGGCGTTGGTGCTCTGCTGGTCTTTGCCATGGCAAAGGAAATTACATCCCGCCATGTGTCTGATATGGAGGTGGCCCTTCCGGCCGCCGACCAGCGCGGATTTTACGCCCATATGGGATTTGACACGTCAGTCATGGGACGGGGGCCGGGCAAGACCGCTACTGTCTTTCAGAAATCACGGACATCAGCACAAAGCCACTGGTTGCCGGCTTGATTCCAGCGCTGTCCCGTTCGTCTTCCCCAAAAAAGTACCCCGGAAGCGGCGGCTTCCGGGGTCAGGGGACTTTCCAGGTTGAGAGTAGTCATAAGAGAAGACGGACCGGCGGGGATGGGGGCTTCAGGTTCCATCCCCGCCCGGTCCCGCGTCACCCCCGCGACGCGCCGGCTTTCGCCGGTTCCGGGGCCGTGGCTTTGGCAATCAGGGCTTTGGCCTGCGCCACGGCATCATTGGTCGCCGTCTTGCCGTCATTCACGGCATCGGCCAATTCCATCAACTGCTTACCGGTAGAGGAGCCATTCTCGGCTTCCTGCACCAGATGGATGCCGCCGGTCTGGGCTGCCACCTCGTCCCAGGCGCGCCGGACGGCGGCCCAGAAGGTGGCGGTCTTGGCCATATAGCTGTCGGCGGCGGCGAAATCGAACTCGGTCGACGGGCGATAGCTGTTCAGCACCACCTCATGCACGATGGTCTGGGGCTGACCGTCACGGGTGCCGACCTTGGCATTATCCTGCTCATGCACCCATCCCTCATGGGTCAGCGCATGGCGGTTGGTGCCGATATAATGGTCATAAACCGGCTTGCGGACGGCATCGCGGCGGGCCAGCGGGCGGGCGGTTTCATCGCTGATCCAGCGGGTTTCGCCGCGATCATAGGACCAGTGGCCGACCCCGCCATAGCGGGGCGAATCGTCCGTCTGCCATACGGTCTGTGCCCAGGCACCTTCGCGCTTGGCGGCATCCACTTGCTTTACCTTCCACTGGTCGGGGCCGGCATAGGTCAGTACGCTTTCCGGCTCATAGGTCCAGTCCTGGCGCCAATGCTTGATGATGAAGGGCTTATCTTCCTCATCCTTCACCACCAGCAAATGCTGTAACCGGATGGTGCGGCCCGTATCCTCAATCACCCGCACCGCCTCGAACCCGCCGGAGCGCTTGGGCTCCAGCGGTTCATAGCCGGGCACGAAGGCGGCGGTTTCATGGAAATGGAAGGTGACGCGGTAGGTGCCGGTCATGGAAAGGATAGCGGCACGGTCGCGGTTGAACTGCGTGCAGTCGGGCTTGCCGCAATCCGCTGCCGGGGCAGCGGCATTCTGCGCCAGGGCGGGCACGCTCGAGAACAGCGGCAGGGCCAGGGCGGCGGCGAGAAGGTGGCGGCGCTTCAGCATGGTCATCATCCCCCTCACAGCTTGATCGTCAGCGAGGCGCTGATATTGCGACCGGGCTGGGTGTAGCTGTCGAGCGTGCTGGAGGTGGCGGCCACGCCGCGCACATCGCTCCACCACCAGTATTTTTTGTCGAAGATATTGAACAGGCCGGCGCGCAGCGTGGCGTTTTCGGAGATGTTCCAATAGGCGGTGGCATCCAGCAGCAGGAAATCATCCGGGCGGAAGGCCGTGGTGCTGGCCACGCGGCCCGATGACTTGCCGGCGCTGTAGGTGCCGATCACCTGACCGCCGAACCGGTCCTCCTCCTCCTGCCAGGTCAGGCCGACGGTCAGCTTGAACGGATCGACGCTAGCCAGTGGCGTCTTGACCCCATCTTCCTTCTCGTCCCCCTTGGCATAGGCGGCGGCCCCGATCAGGCCGAAGCCTTCAGACAGTTTCAGATGGCCTTTGGCCTCCACACCGCTGATCTCCACCCGCGCCAGATTGACGAACTGGTATGTTGCCGGGTTGGTGGGGGTGAAATTGCCGGATACCATCACCTGCTCAATGAAGTTTTTGTACCAGCCGGCATAGGCGGTGACGCTGGCATTCCAGTCCTCACCCTTGAAGCGGAAGCCGCCTTCCACCGTGCGGCTGGTTTCCGGCCGCAGGTCGGGGTTGGAGATGGAGCGGTAATTCATCACCGGGTTGGCGAAGCCGTTATTCACCTGGCTGGGCGCGGGGGCCTTGAAGCCTTCAGCATAATTGCCAAACAGGCCGACCATCGGGTCTACCCAGTAAAGCGCGCTGAATTTCGGCGACAGCCGGTCATCGCTCTGTCCTGTCGGGGTGCCGACGAACATCGGGTCATTCTGCGGGTCCAGCTTGTAATAGTCGTAGCGCAGGGCCGGGAACAGGGAGAGATCACCGCCCAGCAGCGTCACCTCATCCTGCAGGAACAGGCCGGCCAGCGTGTAATCTGTCGTCGGGAAGGCGCGGGTCGGATAGGTCTCCCCCACCGGCGGCAGGGTGCCATCACGGGTGCCAACCTGCTTGGTGAGGGAGTAATCGCCGCCATAGACCAGCAGATGCTCTACGCCATCGCCCTTCAGGCGGGTACGGGCATCGAGATTGATGCCGGTGACCTTGTTATCGAAATAATTGTCGCGCACCCGGTCGGCCAGAACCGTGCGATCTTCCAACGAATATTGCCGCGTGTCGCTATCCTGATGATAGGCGGTCCAATGCAGTGCTTCCAGCGCCGGCAGATTGGCCTGATATTCATGGTCCAGGCTGATCCGGTCGCGCGAGGATGTGTCATGCACGCGGGTGCCGGTGACCGTGGCGCTGGCCGATGTCAGCACATCGGCTGTCATGTCGCTGTCGCTATGGTCATAGGTAAAGCGCAGGCGATGGGCGTCGTTGGGCTGGAAAACCAGCTTGGCCAAGCCGCTATTGCTGCCAATATCCTGCGGGTTGGGCTTGGTGCGGGCCGCACCCGTGCCGCCGACATCGCCCTGATTCTCGGTCGCCTTGCTGTCGCGCCGGTTATAGGCGACCATCGCCCCCCAGGCGCCGCTGCCACTGGCGAAGACCATGCCCTTGGACCAGCTATCATCCGCCCCGGCATAGCCAACCTTCACCTGACCGCCATACCATTTCCCGTCTTTCAGGAAATCGGCCGGGTCTTTGGTGACGAAGCTGACGGCACCGGCCAGGCCATCGCTGCCATAGAGCGCCGATGCCGGGCCGCGCAGGATTTCCACCGACTTCATCAGGTCCAGATCGACATAATCACCCCGCCCGACCGATTGGCCGCCAAAGGCAAAGGCATCCGGCACGCGGATGCCGTCAGTCTGGATCAGGACGCGGTTGCCTTCCAGGCCACGGATATTGAAACCGCTATTGCCATCGCGGCCGGTATTGGCGCCAGCGGCGGTGAAGCGGGCGGGTGCGGTACGCACGGACACGCCCGGCTCATACCGGATCAGATCCTTAATGTCCTTGACCAGCAGATCGTCGATTCGCTTGGCGTCGATCACGCTGACCGTGGCGGGCGCATCCACCGTTTCCTTCGGGGTGCGGGTGGCGATCACCGTGATCTCACTCACCTGGGTGGGGGCTTCCGCCACCTGTTGGGCCTGCTCTGCCGTCTGGGCGTGCGCCGGGCCGGCCAGGGCCATCATCACCAGGGGAAGTGCCGTCATACTCCGCCGCATTTGTCGGGCGCCTTCATCATCAGTTGCGAACTACTCGCAATTTGATAATGCGATTGATTTTGAGAATCAATATTAATTTCACCAAGCAGATGGCTTTGTCAAAGAGGGGTGGCGCGCCCGCCTGCTGAGGGCCTTCAGCGCCGCCCCCCTAGCCGAAGCGCCAAAACAAAAACCCCGCCGGTGAGGGCGGGGTTCTGTCGGAGCCAGATGGCATCTTCCCATAGGGGAAGATTACTTCATCTTGGATTCCTTGAAGGCAACGTGCTTGCGGGCCACCGGATCATACTTGTTGAATTCCAGCTTCTCGGTGGTCTTCCGCGGGTTCTTCTTCTTCACATAGAAGTAGCCCGTGTCGGCGGTGCTCACCAACTTGATCAGCACAGTGTTCTGCTTAGCCATGATAAATCCTACCTGCGTCTGACTTGCGGCCACCGCAAGGACGCGCGGCCGATCCAAAACAATCCTCTCCGCGACGAGCTATCCCGACACGGTACAGCGGCGGAATCTACTGATCCGCCCCCATCTGTCAAGGGTAAAGACCCTATCGTTCCGCAACGTTGATGTGACGGGATGCCAAGGCTTGCCGGTAAAGCCCGGTATCGGCCAAAAGCGACCGGGCCAGCGACAGGCCGGTTTCCGCCGTGACCATCCCGCCATCGGCTGGAAGGCTGGCCGGACAGGCCTCACGCAAGGCGGCCAGGGCCTGGGCATCATCCGATGCTGCCATCCGCTGGCGGACCAGTGTGGTTTGTGCGCCCTGGTCCGGTCGTGCCGCCGCGGCCAGCAACGACTCGCGCGTCACACCCGGCCGGGCGATGCAAAGATTGGGCTGCACGCCCTGAAGGTCGAAACTATAGCCGCTGGGGGCATAGATTCGCGACCAGGTGATGAACAGCTCCCCGCCATTGGGCAATTGGCTGACAAGCTGGACACTGCCCTTGCCGAAGCTGGACGTGCCGATCAGCATGGCGCGCCCGGCATCCTGGAGGGAAGCGGCGACAATCTCCGCCGATGACGCGGTATGCCCGTCAATCAGCACGACCAGCGGCACATCGGGGAAGGCGGCGACCGAGCGCTGCGCCTCGAACCATTGCACGGAATTGGGGTGGCGGCCGCGCGTGGTGATGATGCGGCCCTGGTTCACGAACAGGTTGACCACGCCCACGGCCTGAACCATCACGCCGCCGGGATTGCCGCGCAGATCCATGACCACACCCTTCAGCCCGCCGGGCGATGCCTGGGCCTTGGTCAGCGCGGCGCGGACATAATCCTGGGTGCCATTGTTGAACCGTTCGATCCGCAGGACGGCGATGCCGTTTTCCAGGCTGGCCTTCACCGTATTGGGCACCAGATGGCGGCGCTTGACCGTCAGGGTCCGCGCCCGCTGTTCATCGGTGCCCAGCTTCATTTCCACGCTGGTGCCGTCGGGCCCCTGAATCAGGCTGGCCAGCGTCTCGTAAGGGATGCCGATGGTGCGCGTGCCGGATACGGCCAGGATACGTTCTCCCTGGCGCACGCCGGCTTCCGCTGCCGGCCCATCGGCCACCAGATCGGCCACCTCGTAAAAGCCGTTCACTTCCCGGATCGTGATGCCGATCCCGTCATAGCCTTCCCGTTGCGAGCGTTCCTGCTGGGCACGGTTGGGTTCGGCATAGCGGGAATAGGGGTCCAGATCGGCCATCATTCCATCGAACATGTCGCGATAGACGGCTTCCTTGTCCTTGCGTGCCAGGGTGGGGGAGGCGGCGATCATGGCCCGCAGCATGTCTGCGGTCAGGCTGGCCCACCGCTCCGGCATGGCATCGGTGGGCATGGGCAGGCGCGCCTGCTCCTTGCCATCGCGCACCAGCACGAAATGGTCCGTATCCTCCACCAGCCACAATGCCTTGTCGGCGGCCGCCACCCGGCGCAGCCCGTCCCCCACCAGTTGCTGGAGGGCAACCGGCTTCAGCCAATTATCGGCGATGGGGCGCAGGGCGACGGTGAAAAGCTGTTCTGCCGTGACGCTGGCGGATTTGGACGTGGCCGACGGGCCGGCATGATTGGCGGCGCACCCCCCGATAAGGCTGAACAGAAGCAGGACAGGCGCCAGCCGTTTCACCATGCGAACATTTCCCCCATGGGCGGGTGCCGCTTATGATCTGCCGCACCTCATAGGGTTAACTCTGCCCCAGCGCGCCGGTGTCGTAAAGCCGTGCATGGTCGCAAAAGGTCACAATTTACTGTTGTCACGGGGGTTTCCATCACCGCCGGCGACGGGCGGGCCGGGGAGCGTCGATGCTGGTGGGCGGCGCTTCTTCGCCCCGCTTGCCCTTGCCGCGATGGCTGGCCCCGGCGCCGCTGCCCCGGCCGGCCGGCATTTCCGACCCATCATCGTGCAGCAGGCGGAAGACCATGGAACCGGTGATGGCGTCAGCCTCAATCAACCGCACCTTCACCCGGTCGCCCAGGGTGAAGACCCGGCGGTGACGGCGCCCGATCAGGGCATGGTGGATTTCGTCATGGTCATAGAAATCATCGGGCAGGGTGGAGATGGGGATAATGCCCTCCGCCCCCGTCTCGTCCAGCGTGACGAACAGGCCAAAATGGGTGACCCCGCTGGTCTTGCCGCTGAAAAGCGCGCCCACCCGGTCGGACAGATATGCAGCGACATAACGGTCCAGCGCGTCACGTTCCGCCTCAGCGGCGCGGCGCTCGGTACCGGAAATCTGCTCACCCATCTTGTCGAACCGGCCCATCTCCTCATCCGTCAGGCCGCCATCACCCAGCCCATAGGCGCGCACCAGGGCGCGATGGACCAGCAGATCGGCATAGCGGCGGATGGGGCTGGTGAAATGGGCGTAGCGGGTCAGCGCCAGCCCGAAATGGCCGATATTATCCGGCTGATAGACCGCCTGGGCCTGGGACCGCAGGATGACGGTGGAGATCAGTTCCGATTCCGGCGTGCCTTTGGCCTTCTCCAATATGTTGGTGAAGGCGGCGGGGCGCAGCACCTGACCCTTGGCCAGATTATAGCCCATGCTTTTCAGGAACTCGCGCAGCGGTTCCAGCTTGTCCAGGGCGGGTTCGGCATGGGCGCGGTACATGCAGGGGCTGGATTTCGCTTCCAGGGCTTCGGCGGCGGCCACATTGGCGGCGATCATGAATTCTTCGACCAGCCGGTGGCTGTCCAACCGGGCGCGCACGCCGATGCTGGCCACCTTGCCATCCTCCCCGATCGCCACCTTGCGTTCCGGCAGATCCAGTTCCAGCGTGCCCCGGCGCGACCGCGCATGCGCCAGCACTTCATAGGCCTGGTAAAGCGGGCGGATCACCGGGTCCAGCAGCGGGCCGGTCACCTCGTCCGGCTGCCCATCCTGGGCCGCCTGTACCTGCTCATAGACCAGCCGCGCGGCGGACCGCATCAGCCCGCGCACGAATTTGTGCCGCTTGATCTGGCCCGATGCGTCGATCCAGATATGCACGGCCAGGCAAGCGCGGTTGACGTTCGGCTTCAGGCTGCACAGCTCGTTCGACAGCGCCTCGGGCAGCATCGGCACCACCCGGTCGGGGAAGTAGCAGCTATTCCCCCGCTCATAGGCCGACCGGTCCAGCGCGCTGCCGGGGCGGACATAGAAGCTGACATCGGCAATCGCCACCAGCAGATGGAAGCCGCCTTTGTTGTTCGGGTCCGTGTCCGGTTCGGCAAAGACCGCATCGTCGAAATCGCGGGCATCGGCGCCGTCGATCGTCACCAGCGGGTAATCGCGCAGGTCGGTGCGACCGGCCAGCGTCGGTTCCTCCGCCGCTGCCGCCTCTTCCAGGGCAGCGCTGGGGAAAATGGTGGGGATGCCGTGCTGGTGGATGGCGATCAGGCTGATGGCGCGGGGTTCATCAATGCCGCCCAACACCTCCACCACGCGGGCCTGTTTCAGGCCCAGGCGGGAAGAGGGCAGCACTTCGGCCACCACCAGATCGCCGGGCTTCGCGTCGCCGGCATTCTGCGGCAGGATGACGAATTCAGCCTTGGCGCGGCGGTCGGCGGGGCGCAGCCGCCCACCCTCACGTCCCAGCTCATAGACGCCCACCATCTGCGCCTGCTGGTTTCCATCCAACTTACGGATCGTTTTGCCTTCGTAATAATCGTCGCGCAGCCGGTTCAGCCGCGCCAGCACTCGGTCGCCGATGGCAAAGCCCGCCTGACCCCGTCGTTCCGGCAGCATAACGATACGCGGCGGATCATTCTCCGGGTCGGCCCAGTTCATCGGGCGGGCGATCACTTCGCCATCGGCATCAATATCGCTGATGATCAGCACGCCCACGGGCGGCAGGCTGGCCGGCGGGGCCAGACGGCGGCGACCGCCCTTTTCAATGGCGCCATCGCCTTCCAGGTCGCGCAGCACGTCTTTCAACAGGACGCGGTTATCGCCCGTAATGTGGAAGGCCCGCGCAATTTCCCGCTTGCCCACCGGCACCGGGCTTTCCCGGATAAATTCCAGGACCTGTTCCTTGGTGGGGAAGGGGGCTTCTTTCTTCGGGTTCTTCACGGGCGCGCAAATCCAGACAGGGGAGATAAAGGGTTCATGTGGCGCGCACCATGCCACAATTCCACCCGCCCGGCCCCGCCTTTCCCGCATATGGCTTTCGCTGGACAAGGCGTGGGCTTGTGCCAAAGCATGAGATGCCCCATCATATGTCCAGGAAGTGGGTCAAATTCAGGGGCATTGCCAATGGCTGTCGCATCTATCCTGGGTGACATGATCTTGCCGGATGGTGTGGTCGCCACGGATCGGTTGGCTGATCATCTGCATCTGACCAAGGCAGAACTGGCGCAGGCGGCGGGCCTGTCGCGTGATGCCGTCTCCAAGACCGCACGCCTGCACAGCCGCAACACGCAGGCCCGCCTGCGCGATCTGGTGGAGATCATCAACCGGGCGCAACCCTGGGCAGGGTCGGTGCAGCAGGCTTTCGCCTGGTATCGCTCGCAGCCGCTGCCCTCCTTCGGGGATCAGACCGCGGAAGATCTGGTGCGGGAGGGGCGGGCGGAAGCCGTGAAGCGCTATCTGTCCCGGCTGGCGCTGGGCGGCTTCGCGTGAAGCAGCATTGGGCAGGCGTGGTTTACCGCGCCCATCATCCGCGCTGGGCCTTCGCGCCGGATAGTGGGGAGGGCGCGGCGCGGTTCGGCGGGCGCTTCAACCCCTTGGGCACGCCCGCCCTTTATACGGCCCTGCGCCTGCAGGGGGCGTGGACGGAGGCGCAGCAGGGTTTTCCCTTCAAGGCCCAGCCCATGACACTGATGGCCTATCAGGTGGATTGTGCGGATATGGTCGATCTGACCGATGCCGCGATTCTAGCGGCCTTGGGGGTTACCGGGGCCGATCTGGCCTGCGCCTGGGAGGATGTGGCTGACCGGGGGCAGGAACCACCAAGCTGGGCACTGGCAAGGCGGCTGATTGGCGAAGGCTGTGCCGGCATTCTGGCACCCAGTTTCGCGGCGGGTGCGCAGCCGGGCGATGTGAACGCGATTTTCTGGCGCTGGTCGCCCGTTCCGCCGCATCAGGTGCAGGTGGTGGATGATGCGGGCCGGCTGCCGCGCGACGATGCGTCCTGGCGGTAGAGCGGATCGCACAAAAGCGGAATCGCTTTGGCGCGTGAATCCGCTCGCTGAACAAGGGTCGAGAGCCAGGTGGGTTTCCAGTGAAACGCGCCTGGCTTTCGGGATCGTCGCGCAGCCTTTCCGCCCTTAATGCGCCTCTGCCCATGAGGGGCCGTGACCGGCTTCCGCCACCAACGGAATGCCAATCTCCGCCGCCCCTTCCATCACCCGTTTCACCAGGGTGGATGTGGCCTCAATCTCCGCTTCCGGCACTTCGAACAGCAATTCGTCATGCACCTGAAGCAGCATGCGCGCCTTCAGCCCGGCGCCTTTCAGCGCGTGTGGCAGGCGGATCATGGCGCGCTTGATGATGTCGGCGGCGGTGCCCTGGATGGGGGCGTTGATGGCCTGACGCTCGGCATAGGAGCGCCGGGCGCCTTTCTCCTGAATGCCGGGAATCCAGCATTTGCGGCCCAGCATCGTGGTGACATAACCCTGGGCGTGCGCTTCCGCCTTGGTCTTGTCCATATAGGCCTGCAATTCGGGGAACCGCTCGAAATAGGCCTTGATGAAGCTGCCAGCCTCACCCGGTGTGATGCCCAACTGGCGTGACAGGCCGAAGCTGGAAATGCCGTAGATGATGCCGAAATTGATCGCCTTGGCGCGGCGGCGGATTTCCGACGTCATCTGGTCCAGCGGCACGCCGAACACCTGGCTCGCCGTCATGGCGTGAATGTCGATCCCATCGCGGAAGGCCCGCTGCAGGGCCGGGATGCCGGCCATTTCCGCCACAAGCCGCAACTCGATCTGGCTGTAATCCACCGACAGCATGACATGGCCGGGGGCGGCGACGAAGGCGCGGCGGATCTTGCGCCCCTCCTCCGTGCGGATCGGGATGTTCTGCAGGTTCGGCTCGGTGGAGGACAGCCGGCCGGTGGAGGTGGCGGCGAGCGCGAAGCTGGTATGGACACGGCCCGTCTTGGCGTCGATCTGCTCGGCCAGGGCGTCGGTATAGGTGGATTTCAGCTTGGCGAACTGGCGCCAGTCCAGCACCTTCTGGGCAATCGGCACGCCCTGGTCGGCCAGATCTTCCAGCACCGAGCTGTCAGTGGAATAGGCGCCGGTCTTGGCGCTTTTCTTGGCGCCGGACAGTTTCATCTCGTCGAACAGGATTTCGCCCAACTGCTTGGGGCTGCCGACATTGAAGCTGCGGCCGGCGAGCGCGTGGATTTCGGTCTCCAGTGCCGCCATCCATTTGGCGAAATCGCTGGAAAGCTCCCGCAACACCCCCCGGTCAATCAGCACGCCTTCGCGTTCCATCTGCGCCACGACGGGGATCAGGGGGCGTTCGATCGTCTCATAGACGGTCACCATATGGTCGGCCAGCACGTCATGTTTCAGCACATGCCACAGGCGCAGGGTGATATCGGCATCTTCCGCTGCGTAAGCCGTGGCCTTGTCCAGGGGCACCCGGTCGAAGGTGACGCGGGCCTTACCGGTGCCCGTCACCTCGTCATAGGAAATACAGGTGACGCCCAGATGGCGCTGGGCCAATTCATCCATGCCATGGCCATGTTTGCCGCCGCCAATGACATAGGAAAGCTGCATCGTATCGTCGATGGGGGCGACGGTGACGCCATGCTTGGCGAACATCTGAAGGTCGAACTTGATATTATGCCCGACCTTCAGCACGCCCGGCTGTTCCAGCAACGGACGCAAAATGTCCATGGCACGGTCGCACGCAATCTGTTTCGGCGGCGGCGGGGCGGTGCCGAAATCCAGGCCGCCCTGGTCACCCTTCGGTGTGGAAGGATCGATATGGGCAATGGGGATATAGCAGGCCCGGCCCGGTCTGGTGGCCAGCGAGATGCCCACCAGATTGCAGCGGGTGGGCGTCAGCCCGTCGGTTTCCGTATCCACGGCGACCACGCCAGCTTCCAGCCCTTCCGCCACCCAGGCGGCGAGGTCGCTCTCCTCCACCACCAGCACATGCTCCACCTTTTCCGGGCGGGGAATATGGGCATCGGCGCGCACTTCCGCCGGGGCGGATGGCGCATAGGTACGGCCATCCAAGGCTGCGCGCAGGTCGCGGCGATTCTGGTCTGATCCGCCGGCGGCGATGGCGCGGGCAACCACCCCATCGGCCAGGGTGCCATCGGCGGCGATCTCCGCCTTCACCTTGGCGATGATGGAGCGGAAGCCCTGGGTCGCCAGCCAGGTCAGCAGCTTTTCCGCATCCGGCTCGCGGACCTTCAGGTCCTCCACCGGGGTCGTTACCGGCACATTGCCGTCCAACTGCACCAGCCGCTTGGAGATGCGGGCCAGTTCGGCATTCTCCATCAGCTTCTGCCGGCGACCGGCCTGCTTGATCTCACTCGCCCGGTCCAGCAACTGTTCCAGGGAGCCATATTCGGTGATCAATTGTGCGGCGGTTTTCACGCCGATGCCGGGCACGCCCGGCACATTATCCACGCTGTCGCCGGCCAGCGCCTGCACATCCACCACCTTGTCGGGTGTGACGCCGAATTTCTCGAACACCTCATCCGGGCCGATCAGCCGGTTCTTCATCGGGTCCAGCAGGCGCACGCCATCGCACACCAACTGCATCAGATCCTTGTCCGATGACACGATGGTGACGGGCCGGCCCTGGGCGCGGGCCTGGCGGGCATATGTCGCGATCAGGTCGTCCGCCTCATACCCTTCCATCTCCAGGCAGGGCAGGCAGAAGGCATCCACCGCTTCCCGGATCAGGGCGAATTGCGGCTTCAGATCTTCAGGCGGGTCAGGGCGGTGGGCCTTATAGTCGGGATAGAATTCATTGCGGAAATTCAGCCGCTTGGCGTCGAAGATGATGGCCACGGCATCGGCCTTCAACTCCGCCAGCAGCTTCATCAGCATGTTGGTGAAGCCCATCACGGCATTGACGGGCGTGCCGTCCGGCCGGTTCAGCGGCGGCAGCGCGTGATAGGCCCGGAAGATGAAGCCAGACCCATCCACCAGATAAAGCGGACTGCCATCGGCGACCGGAAGGGCGGCGGCGGTGTCAGCGGCTGTGATGTCGGTGGGCATGGGGAGACCTGTCGTTCCGGGTGCGTTCACGCCCGGAACATGGCCCATGCCGCCGCCGCTGTCCAGCGATGGCCACCAGCAGGTGTCTGTGCTTAACCATTCTGCCTAAAGCTTGATCTTTAGGCAGAATGGAGGCTGGCGACCGCCAGCCCGCGCCCCCATGGGCGCGTAAGCCAAGCTGCCGGAGGCAGCGCCCGGCGTTGAGGGAACATGAAACCTCCCTTGATCGGTCAAGATCAAGGGGGGTTGGTATTAGAGTCCATCCGATGCTGATTGAAGCATCAGATGGACTCTAAGCTTTTGTTTTGTCGTGTGATTCACGGTTCAAATGATTCCATTTGAACCGATCACACTCTAGGCCGTCAGCGCCTCCGGCCCTACCACGGCGCGGTGGCGTTCGGAGGTCAGCACCTGCCGGACCAGGGGGATGGCCCGCAGGCAACGGGCGACATAGTCGGATTCGTCGCGCGTCAGGGTCGGCACCTGAAGGTCAACCTGCAACGAATCCTCGCCATCAAACAGACGGGACTGCACCGAGGACGGGATCAGCCCGCGCTTGGCGAACAGTTCCAGCACGCGGGGCAGGCTGGCCGGGTCCGGCTCCGCCACCACGGCGAAGCAGGCCGTGCGGTTGGGATCGGTGGGGCGGGCTTCCTGCGGCGGCGGGGTCAGGGTGGGGGCGGGCATCCGTCTCACTCCGCGGCCAGGAAGGGGGTCTGTTTGGAAGCGCCGCGCATTTCCGGCCCAACGGCAAGCTGGTCATTGTCGGTGCGGCTCAGGCAGCGGGACAGCACACTGACGGGATCGTCGCCGTCCACCTCATCGCCATCGGGCACCAGCATGGCGAAGACGCGGGTCTGGCGGGCGGCCCGCAAGGCGGCATCCACCGCCTCTTCCAGGGGCACGCCGGGCAGTCGCTGCCAGGGTACGGGCGTAATCACGCCCTTGGCCGCCCGGTGGACCGCAAGGGCGATCTTCGTCCCCGTCGCATCATCGCGATAGACGGTAAGACTGGCATGGCTGTCAAAGGCGGACATGGGCTGGCTCTCAAGTGGGATCAGGTTTCAAGCGGCCGGAGAATAGCGCCATATCGCGGGTATTTTTTTGCAAGTTGGCAGGTCAGGGCATAATCTGTGCATTCGTAATGCACAAAATGAGAGAAATGGGAGATTGTCATGCAGAAACCGCTGGATGGATTGGACTGGCGTATCCTGGCGCATCTTCAGCGCGACGGGTCCGCCACGGCGGCAGAGATCGCTGAACAGGTGGGGTTGAGCCAAAGCCCCTGCTGGCGCCGCATCCAGCGTTTGGAAGAAGATGGGATCATCAAGCGCCGGGTGGCGCTATTGGACCGTAAGGCCATCGGGCTGAATGTGCTGATCTTCAGCCATGTGAAGCTGGAAGCGCATAGCGGCGACCTGCTGGATGATTTCCGCGCCTCCATCCGCCGCATCCCGGAGGTGCAGGAATGTTTCGTGCTGATGGGGCAGGTGGATTTCCTGCTGCGCATCGTCACCCGCGATATCGAAGCCTATGAACAGCTTTTCTTCGAGAAACTGTCGAAGCTGCCGGGCGTGCGCGAAATCAACTCCATGATCTCCGTCTCCACCGTGAAGGAGACGACGGAACTGCCGCTGCCGGGGATGGGGTGAGTGGCTATGGCCCCTACCCCAGCCGCACCCCATGGTCGGCGGCCCAGGCGCGGAGGTGGGCGCGGACGGAGCGGTCGGGGCGGTTGTAGAGGCTTTCCATATAGGTCTCCAACTCCCGCACCTTCAGGGATCGGGCCATGCCCTTCACCTCAAAGAAGGCGGGCGCGGACATGGACAGCCGGCGCAGGCCCACCCCCAACAGCGCCATGGCATCCAGCGGCTTGCTGGCCATTTCCCCGCAGAGCGACAAGGCGACGCCCGCCGCATCGCATTTCTGCACCAGCATCCGCACAACCCGCAGCATGGCCGGTGACAGCAGGTCGTAGCGGTTATTCATCATCGGGTTACCGCGATCACTGGCGAACAGATATTGCAGCATGTCGTTGGACCCGATGGACATGAAGTCGATCAGGGGCAGCAGCGCATCCAACTGGAACAGCAGCGCCGGCACTTCCATCATCACGCCCACTTTCAGGCGGGTAGGGCCGGGCTGGCCGGCGGCGGCCAGACGCGCCACCTCCAGATCCAGGATGCGACGGGCCTGGATGAACTCGGCCACGGTGGCGATCATGGGGAACATGATGCGCATTTCCCGTCCCGCCGCCGCCATCAGCATGGCGCGCACCTGCTTGCGCAGCATGGACGGCCGGTCCAGGCCGATGCGGATGGCGCGCCAGCCGAGTGCCGGGTTCTCCTCCCCCAGTTCGGGGAAATAGGGCAGGGTCTTGTCACCGCCCACATCCAGGGTGCGGAAGACGACGGGCTTGCCCTTCGCCTCGTCCAGCACCCTGGCATAGGTCTCGTGTTGGGTTTCCACATCGGGGTAGGAGGGGCGGACCATGAAGGGTATTTCGGTCCGGTACAGGCCCACCCCGTCGGCCCCCGTCGTTTCCAGATGCGGCAGGTCGATCAGCAGCCCGCAATTCAGCAGAAGCTCCACCGCCTCCCCATCCGCCGTCTGGGCGGGCAGGTCGCGAAGCTGGGCATATTCGGCCTGGCGCTGGGCGCGCACGGCCAGGCTTTTGCTGAACGCATCCTGGATATCATCGGCGGGCCGCACGAAGACCTGACCATTATCGCCATCGACGATCAGGTAATCCAGCGGCTCCACCCGCCGCAGCACATCGGCGGCCTGCCCGACCACGGGGATATCCAGCGCGCGGGCGACGATGGAGACGTGGGAATAGGCCGAGCCTTCCTCCATCACCAGCCCGCGCAGGCGGCGGCGGTCATAATCCAGCAATTCGGCGGGGCCGAGATTGCGCGCCACCAGGATGAATTCATCCGGCAGGGTGGCCCCCAGCGTTTCCACCGGCTTGCCGGCCAGATGCTGCAACAGCCGGTTGGTGATGTCGTTCAGGTCCAGCAGCCGGTCGCGGATATAGGCATCCGCCACCTGGGCCATGCGGACATTATTGTCATTCTGCACCCGCTGCACGGCGGCTTCCGCCGTCAGGCCGGACCGGATCGCCTCCCGGATGCGGTTCAGCCAGCCCCGGTCGGCGGCGACCATGCGGTAGGTCTGCATGATCTCGGCATGTTCACTGTCCGATTCGCCAACCGCGATCAGCATCTGGTCGATGGCGGAGTGCATGCTCTCCACCGCCTCCTTCAGCCGCGCCAGTTCGGCCTCCGGATCGTCGGCCACCATCTGGCGGATGGTCAGTTGCGGCCGGTGCAGCACGGCCAGCCCCATCGCCACACCGCGATTCAGCGAAATCCCCTCCAGGCGCGACGGCAGCAGCACCAGATCATTGGCGATGGACAGTTCGCGGCTGTCCACCAGCTCGCCCGTCACCACCAGTTCGGCCACGATCATGGCGATGGTCTGCAGCGTCTCCACTTCCTGTTCGTGGTAATCGCGGCGGTCCTTATGCTGGATGGCCAGCACGCCGCGCACCCGGCCCCCGCGCAGGATGGGCACGGCCATGAAGCCATGGAACGGGTCTTCCCCCGTTTCCGGACGATAGGCGAAATTGGGGTGGCTCTGCGCGTTCGCCATGGCCACGGGCCGCGCATGGGCGGCGACATCGCCGATCAGGCCCTCGCCCACCCGCATGCGGGTTTTGTGAACGGCATCGGGGTTCAGACCGATGGTGGCGAACAGTTCCAGCACCTCGCCCGCCCGCATGACATAGCAGGAGCAGACATCGGCGGACATTTCATGGGCAATGGTTTTGACGATCTTGTCCAGTCGGTCCTGCGCGGAGCCGCTGCCGGCCATGATGTCGCGCAGGCGCGCCAGCAACCGGCGTGCGCCAGCACCGGGGTCATGGCCCTGGTCGCGGGCGCCCGACGAGATCGTCATCTTAACCATTCTTCCTAACCGACAGGCCACGGACGGGAAGGGGCTGTGACCGACAGACCCCTTTCCGATGGATAGCAGGTTTGCACCCGCCGCGTCAGGCAAATTGGCAGTGAATTTTTAGGGAATAGAGGGGGAAGGGCTGTACCCCGCCCCCTGCTTCTTACCCGCGCCGGGCCAGCGCGGTTTCGGCCTGTTCCACCAGTTCGGCCAGGATCTCGGCCACCGGCTGTTCCTTCGTCACCATGCCGACCGACTGGCCGGCCATCAGGGAGCCGTTTTCCACATCGCCGTCGATCACGGCGCGGCGCAGCGCGCCGGCCCAGTAATGCTCGATCTCAAGCTGGGCGGCCTTCTGGTCCAGTTCACCGGCATCAAACCGGGCGATCACCTCGCGCTGCTTTTCCATGAAGCGCTTGGTGCCTTCATTCTGCAAGGCACGCACGGGGATGACGGGGAAGCGGGCATCCAGCGCGACGGAGGCCAGAGCCTCACGCGCATGGCCGCGGATGAAGGCCTGCTTGAATTTCGGGTGGGCCCGGCATTCCGTGGCGCAGACGAAGCGGGTGCCCAACTGCACACCAGCGGCCCCCATCTCCAGGTAAGAGACGATGGCGTCACCCCGACCGATACCGCCGGCCACGAACACGGGCACATCCCGGATTTCCGGCAGGATTTCCTGCGCCAGGACGGAGGTGGAGACGGGGCCGATATGGCCGCCGGCTTCCGCCCCTTCGATCACGATGGCATCGGCACCGCTGCGGATCAGCTTCTTGGCAATCACCAGGGCCGGGGCAAAGCACATGACGCGCGCGCCACCATCGCGGGCCGCCTTGATGGCGGCGCCGGGCGGCAGGCCACCGGCCAGCACGATATGCCCGACCTTCTCTTCCAGGCAGACCTGGACCAACTGGTCCAGTTGCGGATGCAGGGTGATCAGGTTGACGCCGAAGGGCTTGGTGGTCAGGGCTTGCGTGGCCTGGATTTCCGCCCGCAGCAGGTCCGGCGACATGGAGCCCGAGGCGATGACGCCGAAACCACCGGCATTGGAGATGGCGGCAACCAGATTACGGTCCGACACCCAGGTCATGGCGCCGCCCATGATGGCGCGCTCCGTGCCCAGATAATCGCGCCCGCGCGCCCAGAGTTGTTCCAGCCGTTGGCGAGCGTTCATCAGCGGGGCCCCTATTCGCTGTAAGGATCGAAAGATCGGGGTTCACTAGCGCCGCGCCATCGGCAGGTCAAGGGATGGGAGGGGCGGAGCGGCTATTCCCCAACCGTTCGTTCGCCGAAAATGAAATATTGCCGACCATAAGCCCCAGGATTCATCCGTAGGAAACTGGCCTTCTCCACGGCTGCACAATCCATCGGCCTGAACCCTGCTGGTGGTGTTGCCGGCCAATCATGGCGTCTAGTCTCCCACAGGTCAAACTGCAGGCTGCGGTTTATCTCTATATCTTCAACAGTGAAAACCGGCTTGCCGTCCTTCATCTGCCTTCTATCGGGCCGGAGCAGTAGCAGCTTTATATGTCCCTCATCCTCCACCGGTTTCACGGCGGAAAGAGATGGTAACAGCAGATCAGCATAAGGGCCACGGGTCCACTCTGCTGACCTATAGGGGCCAAGTACGCAGAGATAGGAGAATTCATCGGGCTGCAGTGAACGGATGGGATAAATCTGCCCGGTAGCGTTAAACCAGGCAATCTCAGCCGCCAGACGGGTTGGCGCATGGGGGGAGTTTCTCTCCCATAATCGCCAGCCCGACCAAAAGGCCATCAGCACCATCAGGATCATGAAAACCCGACCCTTCGTGCTTTTGACCATGGGCCGGCTCCTAGTCTGAAATGCAGCAATAAAACCCTGGCAGGATGCTTTACACAACCGGCCAGGAGAACCGCGTCCGGTTACGCCTTGTCCAGCCCATAGGCCGTGTGCAGGGAGCGCAGGGCCAGCTCGGTATATTCCTCGGCGATCAGGACGGAGACCTTGATCTCGCTGGTGGAAATGACCTGGATATTGATGCCGCGATCCGCCAGCGCCTTGAACATGCGTTGCGCAACACCGGCATGGGAACGCATGCCAACCCCGATGACCGACACCTTCACGACATTGGCGTCGGAGATCAGGCGGCGGAAATTCAGCTCCGTCTTGGACTTTTCCAGCACCTGGACGGCGCGGTCCAGATCGGCCTTGCCGACGGTGAAGGTCATGTCGGTGGTGGTGCCGTCTTCCGACACGTTCTGCACGATCATGTCGACATTGATGGCGGCATCCGTCAGCGGGCCGAAGATACGGGCGGCAACGCCCGGCTGGTCGGCCACGCCCACCAGGGTAATCTTCGCCTCATCCCGGCTGTAGGCGATGCCGCTGACCAGTTCCTGTTCCACGATTTCGTCCTCGTCCACGACTAGGGTGCCCGGCAGGTCGCTGCCCGGCGCCTCTTCAAAGGTTGACAGCACCTGGACCCGCACCCGGTGCTTCATCGCCATTTCGACCGAGCGGGTCTGCAAAACCTTGGCGCCCAGCGACGCCATTTCCAGCATTTCCTCATACGTGACGCGGTGCAGCTTGCGCGCCGCCTTCACGATGCGCGGATCGGTCGTATAGACCCCGTCCACGTCGGTATAGATATCGCAGCGGTCGGCACCCAAGGCGGCGGCCAGCGCCACGGCAGAGGTATCCGACCCGCCACGGCCCAGCGTGGCGATGCGGCCCTTCTCTGTCACGCCCTGGAAACCGGCGACGACGCCGACCACACCCTGGGACATGTTTTCCGACAGAGGGGTGGTCTCGATCCGCTCAATCCGGGACTTGCCATGCGTCTCGTCCGCGATCAGCGGGATTTGCCAGCCCTGCCAGGACCGGGCCGGAATGCCGATTTCCTGCAAGGCAATCGCCAGCAGGCCGGAGGTGACCTGCTCGCCCGACGCGACAACGGCGTCATATTCGGCCTGGTCATGCACCCGGGATATCTGGCGGCAATAATCCACCAACTGGTTGGTCACGCCGGACATGGCGGAGACGACCACCGCCACCTCGTGGCCGGCATCGACCTCCTGTTTGACCTTCTTGGCGACATTCTTGATGCGTTCAATATCGCCAACCGAAGTGCCGCCGAATTTCAGGACAAGCCGCGCCATAACGCCATTTCCGCCAAGGATAAGGTAGACATGATGCGCTGGCGGCGGTACGGACGTTGCCAACCTTGCCCGCCAGAGCGGGCTATCCATACTCTGGCACAAAATTGCGCGCAAGCGGGTGCCATCCGCAACATTTTCAAGGCAGGCATGGCCTGTCCCATTGGATTGGAAACAGCTTTGACCCAGCCGACCCCGCGTTTCACCAGCCTGACCGAATGGGCAACGGGCCGGACCTTCACCGGCCTTGCCCGCGCCTTCATCATCCTGCTGGAGCTGGTGCTGTTCATGGTGCTGGCGGTGGGGGTGATGGTGGGCCTGCCGCTGCTGATCCCCGATATTGCCGAACGGCCGATGCTGCGCGGTGGCATCAATCTGGTGGTGATTTTCCTCTGGTCGCTGCTGTACGCCAAGGCACAGAAACGCCGCCTGTGATCACTGCCCCCTACGCCCTTGCGCCGGGCGCCCTACATTTATGATTGAAGCCACGGCCGGAACCTTCAGGAGCCTGTCACCATGAGCCAAGCCGCCACCGCCCGCACCACCATCGACCAGGGTGAGATCGAACGGTTCAGCCGCATTGCGGCGGAATGGTGGGACCCTGCCGGCAAGTTCAAGCCGCTGCACAAGTTCAACCCCGTGCGCCTGGGCTATATCCGCGATGCCATCTGCGCCGCCTTTGGCCGTGACCCGCAGGCGTTGAAGCCGCTGGAAGGGTTGCGCATCGTTGATGTCGGCTGTGGTGGCGGGCTGCTGGCGGAACCGCTGGCCCGGATGGGGGCCATTGTCACCGGCATCGATGCGGCGGAAAAGAATGTGAAGACGGCGGCCACCCATGCCGCTGAAACCGGTGTGACGGTGGATTACCGGGCGACGACGGCGGAGGATCTGGCGGCGGCGGGAGAGCGATTCGACGTGGTGCTGGCGATGGAGATTGTGGAGCATGTCGCCGATGTCGATCTGTTCCTTCAGGCGGTCACGGCCCTGGCCCGGCCCGGCGGGCTGGTCTTCATGGCCACGCTGAACCGCACGACCAAATCCTGGCTGCTGGGCATTGTCGCGGCGGAATATGTGCTGCGCTGGCTGCCGCGCGGCACCCATGACTGGAAAAAGTTCCTGCGCCCGTCGGAACTGGCCGGTGGCCTGCGCCGGACAGGCGTGGATGTGCGGGATATTTGCGGTGTCGGCTACAACCCGATCAGCGACAAATTCAGCTTGGCGCCCAAGGACCTGGACGTGAATTACATGCTGTGGGGCGTGCGGGGCTGAAACAGCCGGGCAGAATCTGCCCGGCTGCTGGAAACGTCGCTGGAGAGAGTTTCTTAAGATATTGATTTTATTCTGATGATCCCCTGGCCCACGGCTTGCTTGCCGTCAAGGCAGCAACCATTGCGGGGATCATCATGGACGGCGGCGCGCATCTCAGGCTGGAACAGGGCATTGATGGCGGTGAGGCGGATGGCAGCTTCGCCCAGCTTTACCGGCACGCCCATGGCAAGGCCGGCTTGTCGCGGTTGGGGGTCGCGGCCCTGCTGGACTGGCTGACCGGGCGCGGTGGCGCGGCGGACGGGATCGATGCACGCATTGAGGATGGCGCCCCCATCACCCCGGACAATCTGGATCGGGTGAAGGGCAATGTCTTCCTGGCTTTCCTGTTCCATGATCTGCGGGAAAAGCTGCGCGCCCATATGGCGGCGGAAAAGGCGGCCGGCACCGGCCCCTTCATGCCCCTGCCGCCGGGGCTGAGCCAGGCACAGCGGTTGAATTGGCTGCGCTCACAAAGCTGTATCAGCCTGAACCGGGTGCTGGATGTCTGGGCGGCTGATCTGGCGGGCAAGCCGATGCCGGCCTGCCCCTTCGCCCGGCTGGCCCGTTTCGCGCAGGGCTTTTTCAAAGGGTCGGCGCTTTATGCCCGCGCCGACCATGACATGGTGTCCATCTCCAAGACCGGCAGCAATACGGCGCTGCATATGTGCTTCAGCCTGGTGGAAGCCGGGCTGCATCTGCGCCTTGACCTGCCGGCGGCGGAATGGCGCGACGCCATGTGGCGCAGCCGTAAGGAGTTGAAGACCCTGGCTGCCGGCTCGCTGGGCATGATCGTCACCTTCCTCCACGCCTCCCATCTGGAGCCGGAGGGGGAGAGTGCCGTGAACCCGACGTCGGGGGAGGCCTGCGCCTTCCGGATTGAGGAGACGGAAGACGGGGTGCGGCTGCGGCTGGACAGCCGGCCCATCCAGCCTTTCAGCACGGGTCATGACCGGCTTTATACCGGTTGCCCGGCCTTCCACGTTGCCGGCATGATCGAGATGTATCTGGATTGGGTGCTGGATCTGGCGATCCATCACGGGGTCTTCCGCCCGGAACGGCCGGCGATGCCGGTCGCCGCCTTCCGCGCCCCGGCAGCGGTGCCTTATCCCGCCATGGCGATGGGCGGGGATGATTGAAGCGGGGCGGCGGTCCATTCCAGACGGATGCCGTCAGCCACCATAAGGGGCGATAGCATCTGATAGCTATCCAGCATCGGATAGGGTGTTACAACCGGATGCTGATGGGCGGCGGTCACCACCATTACATCCGCCCCGGCTGCCTCTGCGGCCTGGATGCCGGCGGGCGCATCCTCAAACACCAGGCAATCCTCCACCGCCAGGCCCAGGCGATCGGCCCCCAGCCGGAAGCAATCCGGCGCCGGCTTGCCGTTGCGCACATCCTCTGCCGCGACCAGCACTTCCGGCACAGGCAGCCCGGCGGCGGCAATGCGGCGCAGCGCCAGGGCGCGCGGTGCGGATGTCACGATGGCCCAGCGATCCGATGGCAGGGCGGCCAGGAAATCGAACGCCCCGGCGATGGGGGCGATACCGCCCACATCCTGCATCTCTTCCGCTGTCAGCAAGGCGGCCTCGGCCTCCGGATCAACGCCCGGCAGGCCCAGGCGGCGCACCGTCTCCACGGCGCGAACGCCATGGATGGTCGGCAGGAACTGCTCTACATCCAGCCCATGCCGCAGGGCCCAGCGCGTCCAGACCCGCTCTGTGGCGGCAATGGAACTCAGCACCGTACCGTCCATGTCGAACAGGAACCCGGCATAGGTGCGGGGCGCGGCCTCGGCAATCGAATCGGGCATGGCTATATTTTCCAGCATCGGCCGCGTCAGGGCGACCGATTTGATCCGTAACCCGAGTTTAATATTCCCGCAAGTGCGAAGAAAGCCGGGCAACCGGCACAAATTGTGGCCGGCCATTGGATGGAAGTTCAGCACATGTGAAGAATTGGCGCGTGCAGCCCCCTGCAAGCGGGAATTGTGGTGCGCCCGGCAGGACTCGAACCTGCTGCCTCCAGTTTAGGAAACCGGCGCTCTATCCTGATGAGCTACGGACGCAAAACCACGGCGCCCGGTATAGCGCCATTCGCCAGCCGGCGGAAGGCTGAAGTTACAGTTTTACCCTGTTGGCGCTGTCCCTTACTTGCCTGTCACACCCCTGTTACAGCCAGGGGCTTGCCGGACTTTCTCCTTGCCCCCCATCATGGGCCGCCAAGCAATGGGGGGGATTCATGCTGACATCGACCTTGGACGGGGTGCCGGGCTACCGGGTCGTCGAACATCTGGGGCTGGTCCAGGGCAGCACTGTGCGCACCAAGCATCTGGGGCGGGATATCATGGCCAGCGTCAAGGAATTGGTCGGTGGTGAGTTGCGGGGCTATACCGAACTGCTGAATGAAGCGCGGGAAGAAGCGGTGGCCCGCATGTGTGCTGCCGCGGAGGAACTGGGTGCTGATGCCATCCTGTCCATCCGTTTCGGCGCCGCCAATATTGGCGGCAAGGCGGCGGAAATCCTGGTTTACGGTACGGCTGTGCGCTTGTCGCCCGGGGCGACCCCCAGCCCATGAACAGTAGCGAGGTCCTGAACTGGGTCATGGCCGGCATGGTTGTCTGGCAGGAAATGGCCGGCGCGTTCTGGCTGCTGGGTGTGCTGTCGGTTCTGCTGTTCAATGGCGGGGTGCTGGTTTTCAGCGCCATGATGGAAAGGCGGCTGGAACAGAGGCTGGCCCATGTCACGGGCCCGGCGGCTGGTATTCTGCTGCTGGCAGGGCCGCTACCCCCTGGTGTCACCGGGACGCCGCATCTGCTGACCGCCAGCGTCGTGCTGAGCCCGCCTTTGCTGGGACGCCTGTCACAGCGTCTGCGCCGCCTTATCGGCGGGTACAGCGTCAATGGCGTGCGCCTGCTGGAACAGGCAAGGCGGGAGGCGCTGCTGCGCCTGCGCGAACAGGCGGCGGAGATGGGGGCGACGGTTCTGGCCGGTGTGGAGATGCACCATGTCGAGTTTGGGGTCAGCCGCGCAGCCCTGCTGGCAACGGGCACGGCCTTTGTCGCTGGCGATACCCCTCTCGTCTCCACGTCGCGGCGAATGACGGAGGCGGCGGGCACGCTGGGCCTGCGTCCCTGGCGATATCTGATCCTGGCGTTGGGCCTGGTGCTGATGCTGACGCTGGGGGCCACCCTTGCCGGCGACTGGATGGAGAGGCGGCTGATGGACGGATCGCTGCCGTGGGAGATGCCCGCGCCCCTGAAGGCGTGGCGCAAAGGGCATTAGGAGGTGGCTTCTGTTCACCCCCTCCATTGCGTGGGCATGCGCATCTTTATGTCATGCCCATTGCATTGAACCATTGAAGATGTCCGGACCTATCCCGTATCAACGGCGGGTGCCCCGCGGCGCCTTCAGGGTGCACGCGGGGGCTTGATGAAAAGACGGAGGCGGCCCTGTCCCTGACCGCGCAAGAAAAGCGCATCGCCTGGCTGATGACGGCGGTGCAGTTCGTGTCCGTCTTCTCCTTCATGGTCGTGGTGCCGCTGGGGCCGGATTTCGCACCCGATCTGGGGATTGATCCGGCGCGGGTCGGCTGGGTGCTGGCGGCCTATACGGGATCATCGGCCATTTCAGGCCTGCTGGCCGCCATGGTGCTGGACCGGTTTGACCGGCGGCCAGCCATCGGTGTGGCGATGGTCGGGCTGATGGTCTGCAATCTGGCGGCGGCCTTCGCGGTCGATCTCTGGACCCTGGTGGCGGCCCGCGCCATGGCGGGCGTGTTCGGTGGGCCGGCGGGGGCCCTGTCCGTGGCCATCGTCGCCGACAATGTCCCGCCGGAGCGGCGGGGCAAGGCGATTGGCATGGTCATGGGTGCCTTGTCCTTGTCCAGTGTGCTGGGCATACCGGCCGCCCTGGAAATCGCGCATCTGTTCGGCTGGCGGGCACCATTCTTCGTGGTGGCGGGCCTGGGGCTGGTCATCATTGCCATTGCCATGGTGCTGATGCCGCCGCAGCGCGCCCATATCACCCCGGAAGGGACTGGCCGGCTGGCCGATGCACCGCTGCGCCTGTTCCGCATCGCGCATGGGCCCCTGCCAAGGCTGGCCTTTATGCTGGCTTTCGTCTCCATCCTGCCGGGTTTCATGCTGATCACCAACATGGCGATCTTCGTGCAGTTCAACCTGGGTTTCCCGCGTGAACAGCTTGGCCTGCTTTATATGATCGGCGGGGTCGTTTCCTTCTTCGGGATGCGCGCCACGGGCGTGATGGTCGACCGCTATGGCGCCGCGCCCGTGACCCTGGTCACGGCCCTCTGCATCGGGTTGCTGACCTGGGTGCTTTATTATGACTGGTTCTGGCTGGGCTTGCCGATCCTGGCGCTGGTGCCGGGTTTCATGCTGTTCAATACCGCCCGCATGGTGGCGCAGAGCACGGTCGTGTCCAAGGTGCCGGCCCCGGCTGACCGGGCCGGTTTCATGGCTTTGGTCCAGTCGGTGACGCAGATTGCCGGGGGCATGGCGGCCCTGCTTTCCAGTCTGATCCTGGAAACGGCCTCCGATGGAAAGTTGATCCATATGGAGCTTGTTGCCCTGCTGACACTGGTGCCCACCCTGCTTGGCCCGCCCTTGATCTGGGCGCTGGAACGGCGCCTGCCGCCGGGCGCCCCCGGCAGCCACCGGGTGCGGGCCATGGCGACCAAGGGCGCGCCGCCGGGCTGACCCGGCCCCCGCGCCCATAGAGTGTTATCGGTTCAAATGGAATCATTTGAACCATGAATTACACGACAAAACAAAAACTTAGAGTCCATCCGATGCTTCAATCAGCATCGGATGGACTCTAGTCCGGCGCGGTGCCGGTCAGGGCGGCGAGCGGCAGCACGATATGGCAGAGAAGCCCATCCGTGTGCCATTGCATCTCCAGCCGGCCGCGTAGCTGCATGCGGACATTGGCATCGATCATCTGGGAACCGAAGCCCCGGCCTGCCGGTGGCTGCACCGGTGGCCCGCCGCTTTCGCGCCAGATCAGGTGCAGATCCCCCGCCACGATTTCCCAATCCACCGCCACCCGCCCCGATGGGGTGGCGAGCGCGCCATATTTGGCGGCATTGGTCGCCAGTTCATGGAAGATCATGCCGACGGCCTGGGTGGCATCCGGCCCCACATCCAGCGACGGCCCGGTCAGCCGGGTGCGGTCCAGGGCATCGGCGCCCAGATAGGGCGCAAGTGCCTCTTCTGCCAGGGCCCTGAGCGATGCACCCTTCCATTTGTTGCGGGCCAGCAGCGCATGGGCCCGCGCCAGGGCGGAAACCCGGCCTTCCACCGCCGCAACGAATGCCTGCTGGCTGTCGGCGCGGGTCAGGCGAACGAGGGATTGCACCACGGCCAGCACATTCTTGGCGCGATGATCCACCTCCCGCATCAGCAATTCCTGCCGGGCCTGGGCTTTTTTGCGGGCGGTGATGTCGCGGGTCACGCCCACCATGCGCAAGGGGCGTCCATCCGGGGTGGTGTCCGCCTGGGCGGAAACGGCCAGCCAGCGCGGCCCGTCACCCGTATCCAGCACGCGGAATTCATGCTGATAGTCGCCGCCTTCACGTGCTGCCGCTTCATAATCGGCCTGGATCGCCTCCCGTTCCTCCGGGACGATCCGGTCGAAGATGTGGTGGACCGGGAAGGGCTGTTCCAGATGGGACAGGCCGAACAGGTTTGCCAGTTCGGGGGCGCAGGTCACCCCATCCGTTTCCAGATCAACTGACCACAGCATCAGCCGGCCGGAGCGCATGGCAACAGTCAGCATATGCTGCTGCGTCCGCAACGCGCCTTCCGCCTCCTTCAGGTCGGTAATGTCGATGGCGACGCCATCCCAGATGATGCTGCCATCGCCAAGCGCCCGGGCCGATGCGCCGCTGCGCAGCCAGCGGATGCTGCCATCCGGACGGCGGATGCGCGCCTCTACCCGATAAGGCAGCAACAGCCGCGCCGACCGGTCCAGTTCAGCAGCCCACAGGGCGCGCTCTTCGGGCAGGATCAGCTTTTCCATATCCTCGCCCGAAAGGCCGCCCGGTTGAACCGACACCCCCAGCAAGGGCGCGGCAGCGGCGCTGAGGTAAGGATAGGTGACCGACCCGTCCGGGTGGCGCACCCGGCGATAGATGATGCCCGGCAGGTTGCTGGCCACCTCCGTCAGCCGCTTTTCCTCCCGCTTTTCCCCCCGCAACCGGGCCAATGCCAGTTCCGCCTCCCGGCGGCGGGCGGTGGTGTGGCCAAAGGCCAGCGCCAGCACCAGCACCATGGCGATGCTGATCCCCCCTGCTGCCAGCATGGTCAGGCGGAATCGCAGTTGCGGTTCCTCAAGCGTGGCGGCCGGTGCAGCGGCGATTACCCACCAGCCGCTGCGGTCGCCGCGCAGCATGGCGACCGCCATGTTCTCACCCGTCGCCTGGCTGGCGGTGTAGAAAAAATCGGCTTGTCTGCCGGATGTGGCCATCTCGTGCAGGCGCGTCGCCAGACTGGGGGAGATTGACCGGCCGATATATTTTTCCGGGTTGGGCAGGCGCGCCAGGATCTGCTGGTCCTTATCCAGCAGGCCAACCACCCAGCCGGTGGGGGCTGCGATTTCCTCCAGGCCGCCAGCCAGCACGGCGGGGCGCACCACTGCCCGTAATTGCTGGCCCTGCCGGCCGATGGCGATATCCAGCGCGATGCCCGGTCCATCCCCGCATTCGGATGGTTGGAAAAGGGAACTGATACGCGGCTGCTCCGGGGCTGGCAGGATCGGTGCCTGAACCTGCCCCTCCCGCCCGGCCTGAGCCTGAACCGTGCCGTCACTGTCGAACAGGATCACGGCGCACCAGCCGGGCCGCAATGCCAGCATGCGGTTAGCATAGGCGATGAAGGGTTCTGGCTGCGACCGGGCAAGGCCCGGCGTGCTGGCCAGTGCCTGCAAGGTGGCCAGTTCCGCCGCCAGTTCCGCTTCCACGGCGGCAAGACCGTCCTGGGCCACCGTGCGCACGGCGGCCTCTGCCTGTCGTTCGCGGTCCCGGTCCAGCACGCCGACCAGGGTACCGGCAAAAACCAGCATGGGAAGGGCAATGGCGCTTGCGGCCAGGGCAAGCCGCCTTGTGCTGTTCATTGTGGCGCCGTCAGGGTGGCGGGGGACTTGATGGTTTCGCCCAGAGCCGGCGGGCGGTCCGCTTTCAGGCCGATACCGGTCAGCTTCAGGCGCTGTGCCTCCCGCATCAGAAAGGCGATGGTATCGGCGGCGACGGCCAGGGGCAGCCCGTCGGGACGGATGTTGGATACGCAGTTGCGCTCGGCATCCCGGCTCATGCCCGGTCGCGGCTGGAAGGTCAGATAGGCGCCGATACTGTCGGCCGCGCTCAATCCTGGCCGCTCCCCGATCAGCATCAGCACCATGCGCGCGTTCAGCGCAGCGGCGACATCATCGCCCAGGGCCACGCGCGCCTGACGGGCAATGACGATAGGGGCCAGTTCCCAGCCTTCCAGATGCGGCAGCAGGGCGCGCAGCAGCGGGACGCCATGATCATGCAGCGCGCGGGCGGACAGCCCGTCCGCCAGCACGATCACGGCCGCATATCCATCGTGCCGGCCCCCGGACGGGCAACTCATCGCCGACAGCGCGGTGGCGTCCTCCGGATGCAGCCGCCGGCCCAGGTCGGGCCGCTGGAGATATGTCGCCCGGTCCGGCGCCTGACTGCGCACCATCAGATGGGGTTCGGAGCAAAGCTGGTCAGCCAGCGCATCGGCATCCAGCGGCTGGTGAACGGCATCGCGCGCCAGGGCGTGGGCGGCCTGAAATTCCAGCAGCCGGGCTGTGGGCAGCCCGTCACCCGTGCGTCCCAGCCCGACACGGGCCGGCGTCATCCGCCGCAGCCGCGCCCAAGGACCGTCGAAAGCCTCGTTATCGCTCATCAAAGCGTTCCCGCCAGCAGGCGTCCGGCGCCGGTGCCGTCCAAGGCCGGGCGCATCCGACCGTTGCCATCCATCACCCCCATCCGGGCCAGCCAGGCCTCAAATTCCGGTGCCGGGCGCAGGCCCAGGGCCGAGCGGACATAAAGCGCATCATGGAAGGATGTGCTCTGGTAGGACAGCATGATGTCATCGGCCCCCGGCACGCCCATGATGTAGGAACAGCCGGCCACCCCCAGCAGGGTCAGCAGATTGTCCATATCATCCTGATCGGCTTCTGCATGGTTGGTGTAGCAGACATCCACCCCCATCGGCAGGCCCAGCAGCTTGCCGCAGCAATGATCCTCCAGCCCGGCGCGGGTGATCTGTTTGCCGTCATAAAGATATTCCGGCCCGATGAAGCCGACGACGCTGTTGACCAGCAGCGGGCGGAAGTGCCGTGCCACGGCATAGGCCCGCACCTCCATCGTCTGCTGGTCCAGCCCGTGATGGGCATCAGCGGACAGGGCGCTGCCCTGGCCGGTTTCAAAATACATCACATTGTCGCCGATGGTGCCGCGCTTCAGGGCCAATGCGGCCTCCTGCGCTTCGGCCAGCAGGGATAAATCCACACCGAAGGCGCGGTTGGCGGCCTGCGACCCGGCAATGGACTGAAAGACCAGATCAACCGGGCCGCCGCGCTCCATCACCTGCATCATGGTGGTGACATGGGCCAGCACGCAGGTCTGCACCGGCGCATCCCAGCGCCGCCGCATCTCGTCCATCATGGACAGAAGGTCCAGACTGCTGCCGACCGTGTCGGTGGCGGGGTTGATGCCGATCACGGCATCACCGCAGCCATACATCAACCCATCCAGGATGGCGGCGGCAATGGCCGTTGGATCATCCGTCGGGTGGTTGGGCTGCAAGCGCACGGACAGGCGGCCGGGCAGGCCGATGCTGGTGCGGAAGCGGCTGACCACCCGGCATTTGCGCGCCACGGCGATCAGGTCCTGGTTGCGCATCAGCTTGGATGTGGCGGCCACCATTTCCGGGGTCAGGCCGGGCGATAAGGCGGCCAGGGCCGGGCCATCCGCCGCATCCGACAGCAGCCAGTCGCGGAACTGCCCCACCGTCATCGCGGATACAGGCGCGAAGGCGGTACCCTCATGGCTGTCCATGATCAGGCGCGTCACCTCATCCGCCTCATAGGGGATCAGGTCAGTGGACAGGAAGGTTTTCAGCGGCACATCGGCCAGCGCCAGCCGGGCGGCTACCCGTTCAGCATCGCTGGCGGCAGCGACCCCGGCCAGCACATCGCCGGAACGGGCGGGCCCTGCCTTGGCCAGCAGGGTGCCCAGATCATCGAACCGGTATTGTGTCCGGCCCAGTGTCGCGGCGAAGCCCACGCTTAATCCCCCTGGCGACGATAATGTGGCGCCAGCCTATCAAAGTGGCCGGGGCTTACAAGATGGCGCATGCCGTCATCGGGGGAGGGCGGCCGGGTCATTCGGATGAGGGGGAGGGGGGAAGGGCCCCTCAGGCCTGCCGCGCGTCGATGATGGACCGGCGGATGGCGCGGGTGCGGGTGAATAATTCTTCCAGCTTTTCCCCCTCGCCCCAGCGGATGGCACGCTGCAACGCGGTCAAATCTTCCGTGAAGCGCTGGATCACTTCCAGCACGGCTTCCCGGTTGTTCAGGAAAATGTCGCGCCACATCACGGGGTCGCTGGCGGCGATGCGGGTGAAATCGCGGAAGCCGCTGGCGGAAAACCGGATCACTTCCGATTTCAGATGGTCTTCCAGATCGGTCGCCGTGCCGACGATGGTATAGGCGATCAAGTGCGGCAGATGGCTGGTGATGGCCAGCACCCGGTCATGGTGGCCGGGCTCCATCATCTCCAACTGGCTGCCGCAGCCGCGCCAGAAGGCGGCCAGCTTCTCCACCGCATCCGGGTTCGCGCCCGGAGGCGGGGTCAGGATGCACCAGCGGTTCTTGAACAGGGCGGCAAACCCGGCATCGGGGCCGGAATGTTCGGTGCCGGCCAGCGGATGGCCGGGGATGAAATGCACGCCCTCGGGCACATGCGGGCCGATATCACGCAGCACCGACTGTTTCACCGACCCGACATCGGTCAGGATGGTGCCGGGCTTCAGATGCGGGCAGATCACGGCGCCCAGATCGGCGAAGGCCCCGATGGGTGTGGCCAGCACCACCAGATCAGCCGTGGCGGCGAGCGCCGGATCCGGGCTGGCGGTGGCGGCCAGCCCCAGTTCCATCACCCGGTCGCAAACGGCCTGGCTGCGGTCGATACAGACAACATCCCCGGCCAGCCCCGGATATTCCGCCACGCACCGCGCGATCGAGGAACCGATCAGGCCGAAGCCGACAATGGCGACGCGGGTAAAAAGCGGGGCGGTCATGGGAAAGCTACCTTCGGGGAGTTAAGCCACCGTCACTATCATGCCGGCCGGGATCATCCAATCCCATGGCCGGCACAACGATGCCGATGGGGCTGGGATTATCCATGCACCCAATCAGCCAAGCCCTTCACCACCTGCTCCATCTCTTCCCGCAGGCCGATGGAGATGCGCAGGCAGTTGCCCAGGCCGTAGGAACTCATCTGGCGGACCAGGATGCCGCGTGATTTCAGCAATTGCCGGGCGGCTTCCGGGTCGGCCTTCTGGCCCAACTGCTCGCTGAAATCGACCAGCACGAAATTGGCGACGGACGGATGGACCTTCAGGCCCAGCGCCTGCACCTGTTCCACGAACCAGTTGCGGTTCTCGTCATTCAGGATGCGGGACTTCTCAACGAATTCCACATCCTCCATCGCGGCCACGCCGGCGGCGATAGCGGAAGAGGAGATGTTGAAGGGCCCGCGCACCCGGTTCAGCACATCGGCCACATTGCTGGAGCAATAGGCCCAGCCCAGCCGCAGCCCGCCCAGCGCGTAAATCTTGGAGAAGGTCCGCGTCATGACGACGTTGGGGAAGCTTTCCACCAGTTCCGCGCCGGAGCTGTAATCATTGGTGCGCACAAATTCCGCATAGGCGGCATCAATCACCAGCAGCACATGCTCGGGCAGGCCGGCATGCAGGCGGGTCAGTTCGCGCGCGGTCAGATAACTGCCGGTCGGGTTGTTCGGGTTGGCGATGAAGACGATGCGCGTGCGTTCATTCACCCGCGCCAGCAGGGCATCCACATCGGATTTCAGGTTCGTTTCCGGGGCGGCCACGGCGGTGGCGCCCACCGACTTGGCGGCAATCGGATAGATCAGGAAGCCGTGACGGGAATAAAGTACCTCCGTCCCCGGCCCGGCATAGCATTTGGCGAGAAGCTGCAGGAGCTCGTCCGAGCCAGCGCCGCAGACGATGCGCGCCGGATCATAGCCATAGCGGCGTCCGATCGCCTCCCGCAGGGCCTTGGCTGTGCCATCGGGATAGCGGTGAAGCTCCCCCGTCAGGTTGCGATAGGCTTCCATCGCCTTGGGGCTGGGACCCAGGGCGCCTTCATTGGAGGCCAGCCGGATCAACCGGTCGGCACCGGGGGCATGGGCCTCCCCGCCGACATAGGGGGCGATGTCCAGGATACCGGGATTGGGGATCGGGCCGGTCATGAAGGCAACCTTGGCAGGAGGACGGTGGAAAGGCTTAGGGCCGGGCGACCTGTCCTTGATCAGGACAGATCAGGGCCGGGTCAGCATGATGGGGGTGGCATAGGCGCCGATGGGCAGCACGCGCACGGCATTGTCGCCCAGCTTGGCCGCAACCGCCGCCAGACGCGGATCGTCGGAGGGGACGAAATCGACCACCTCGACCAGATGCACGGCCCCGGCCCCGCCGGGCAGATGATGGGTGCGGAGCTGCAAGGTGGTGAAGCCCACCGCCTCCAGCACATCCTTCAACCGGCCACGGCTGATATCCTGGGTGAATTCCACCGCCAGCAGGGTGCGGTCATCGCCGGTGGCTTCCATGGGCACAGCAGCCAGGACCAGGGCGTCCCCCCCCTCGCGCCCGACCTGCTGGCCGGTATAGCGCAGGAAAGGCAGGCGGGCGATGATGCGCGGCGTTTTCGGGTCGGGGGAGACAAGGAAGCGCCACCAGGCGTCCTGATCCTCTTCCTCCGGCCAGGGCACGACGGCCAGCACGGCATTACCATCCGACACGGCGCGCATGGCGGCCATGGGGGTGTTGACGGCAAAAGCCGGGGTGGAACTGCCGAAATGGTCGCGGGCATTGTCCCACAGGGCGCTGCGCTGATCGTCCGGGCAGACGACGGCGACGGCGAGTGGCCCCTGGATGCGGGTCAAGGCGGCCACCATCTCCCGCCAGATGCGGACCAGGGCCGGCACCGGGAACAGGCCGTCATGGCGGGTGACCAGGGCACGGATAATCTCCGCCTCCCGGCCGGGCCGGATGGAGGGACGTCCCGCCGGCTTCACCTTGGCGACTTCCTGCACCACTTCGGTGCGCCGCATCAGGAGCTTGTGGATGGCCACGTCGATCTCATCGATCTCGCGGCGCAGGTCGTCCAGCGTGGGTGTGGGGGACATGGAAAGCCGGAAAAAATCTACCGTACAGGGCCGGATAGTAGTAAGCGGGCACTGTTCCAAAAGCAAAGAAAACATTGACACCCGCCGGGCCGGTTCCCTAGCTGTAGGCACCCGGCCGCCGATGCCGCCGCCCGGCAATCGGCGCGGTTTGTGCAGGACTTGTAATGACCGCCGCGCTTCCCGATACCAAGGTTCTTTCCCCTGGAAATCCGCCCCTTTCCCCGGCCAGGATCGTCGTTCTGGGCCAGGATACGCCGTTCCGGCTGGATAGCGGGGTGGAACTGGGCGGCTTCCGCATCGCCTATCAGACCTATGGCACATTGAACGCCGACCGCACCAACGCGGTGCTGGTCTGCCATGCACTGACCGGTGATCATTACGTTGCCGAAAAGCATCCGGTGACGGGCAAGCCCGGCTGGTGGAACCTGATGGTCGGCCCCGGCAAGCCGATCGATACCGATCGTTATTTCGTCATCTGTTCCAACGTCATCGGCAGTTGCATGGGCAGCGAGGGGCCGAAGGAACTGAACCTCGTCACCGGCAAGCCCTGGGCGCTGGATTTCCCCGTCATCACCATTGCAGACATGGTGCGGGCCCAGCGCCTGCTGGTGGAGTATCTGGGCGTTGACCAGCTTTTCTGCGTCATTGGCGGGTCCATGGGCGGGATGCAGGTGTTGCAATGGGCCGTCTCCTACCCGGACAAGGTTTATTGCTGCCTGCCCATCGCCACCGCCGCCCGGCACAGCGCCCAGAACATCGCCTTTCATGAGGTTGGCCGCCAGGCGATCATGGCCGATCCGGAATGGTGTGGCGGTGATTACCTGAACAAGGGCACAAAGCCGACCAAGGGCCTGTCGGTTGCGCGCATGGCGGCGCACATCACCTATCTGTCCGAGGCGGCGCTGCACCGCAAATTCGGCCGCAACCTGCAGGATCGCAAGGCTGTCACCTTCGGCTTTGATGCCGATTTCCAGGTGGAAAGCTATCTGCGCCACCAGGGCATCAGCTTCGTGGAGCGGTTTGACGCCAACTCCTATCTCTATATCACCCGTGCCATGGATTATTTCGATCTGGCGGCTGACCATGGCGGGGTGCTGGCCAATGCCTTCCAGGTGACGGGGCCGGACGGCAAGCGCACAGGCACGCCGGTGCGCTTCTGTCTGGTCAGCTTCTCGTCCGACTGGCTGTTCCCGACCAGCGAAAGCCGCGCGGTTGTGCATGCGCTGAATTCCGTGGCGGCCAATGTCAGCTTCGTGGAGATCACGACCGACAAGGGGCATGACGCCTTCCTGCTGGATGAGCCGGAATTTTATCAGGTCGTGCGCGGATTCGTGGATGGCAATGCGGAACGGCGCGGCCTGGCCGCCAGGGTAGGGTGATCTGATCATGGCGGGGCATGAGACGAACGGGCATATAAGGCCCGATCTGGAACGGATTGTCGAATGGGTGCAGCCGGGCGCCCGTGTGCTGGATGTCGGCTGCGGCGATGGTGAATTGCTGCATGCTTTGGTCCGCCGCAAGCAGGTGGACGGGCGGGGGCTGGAACTGTCGATGGACGGGGTGCGCTGTTCCGTCGGTCATGGGCTGCCGGTTATCCAGGGCGATGCTGATACCGACCTGAAGGATTATCCGTCCGACGGGTTCGACTATGTCATCCTGTCCCAGACGCTCCAGGCCACCCGCCGCCCGCGTGAGGTGCTGGAACATCTGGTGCGGATTGGCCGCTATGCCATCATCTCCCTGCCCAATTTCGGCTATTGGCGGGTGCGGATGGAATTGTTGCTGCGGGGGCGGATGCCGGTTACCGACCGGCTGGGCCATCAATGGTATGAGACGCCCAATATCCACTTCTGCACCATCCGCGATTTCATCACCCTGTGCGATGATGCGGGCATATCGATAGAACGCAGTGTCATTCTGGGCGCTGGCGAGCGCCCTCTGCCCCATCCTGCCGCTTCTGCGCGTGCCAATTGGTTGGGGGAGCAGGGCCTTTTCCTGTTGCGCCGCAACTAAGGAAATTTCGGAAATCCGATACAGAAGGTTATAATCTGACTTTATCTCTTGTGGCCGATCCCGATTGGGGGCAGTCTTTCATGACGGTTCGGTTGCAGCCGGGTGACAGAAAGGCCCCCCAGCAACTCCCTCCCGATTGTGGCCGGACCGGCTTTTTACGACCAGCGCCTCTTGCGAGGCGTCTGCCATGGAGGGTCGAGGATGCCACAACCCCAACGTGCCTATGCCGAGATGGCCGGATCGTTGCGTAGCGCGCGCGAGCGCCTGGAGCGGTTGGAACGTGTATCCACCGCCCTGCTGGGCTTGTCCTTCGCCCTGCTGATCGGGGCGATGATCGTGTGATCCCCCGGCATGCGTCTGGTCCCTGTTCTGCGCATGCCACCTGTTCCGCCAAATTCTCCGTTATGGCGGATTTGCTGGAAACTTTTGACGGCCCCGGCGTTATGCTTCGGGGCCGTCTTTTTTTCCAGGCGCCCTATCCGGGCCGATAACAAGAGAGAGCAAGCCCCGTGCGTTACCTGTCCTGGCTGATCACCTTGCCGCTCACGGTCATCGCCATCTCCTTCGCCGTCTCCAACCTGATGCCGGTACAACTCAGCCTGTGGCCGTTCCCCTTCTTTGTGGAGGTGCCGGCCTTCGCGCTGGTGTTGGTGACGCTGGTGGTCGGGTTCCTTCTGGGGGGGCTTACCGTCTGGGTTGGGCAGCATCACCATCGCAAGGCTGAGCGCCAGCACCAGAGCCGGGCTGACAAGCTGCAAAAGGAACTGGATGCGCTGCGGGCGGGCACGGCGCGGGATGTGACGCTGACCAAGGTTTCCTGACCCGGTTTATCGGTCCCCCGACCAAAGAAAAAGGCGCCCCCGTTGCCGGGAGCGCCTTTGCCATCACCCTTAAACAGGGTGATCAGTTCACGCGGTTATCCAGCAGGCCGCGATTCTTCAGCAGCGCATCCACCTTGGGCGCGCGGCCACGGAAGCCGATATAGGCTTCCATCGGATCACGGGAGCCGCCGGCGGAATAGACATTCTCGTACAGCTTCTTCGACAGGGCCGGGTCGAAGATGTCCCCGGCTTCCTTGAAGGCGTTGAAGCCGTCGGCATCCAGCACTTCAGCCCACATATAGCTGTAATAGCCGGCCGAATAGCCGTCGCCGGAGAAGATGTGCAGGAAGTGCGGGCTGCGGTGGCGCATGACGATTTCCTTCGGCATGCCCAGCTTGGTCAGCGTCTCCCGCTCGAACGTATCCGCATCCAGGTTCTTGGCATCGGTCAGGCTGTGATAGGCCAGATCGACCAGGGCCGAAGAGGTGTAGGAGACGGTGGCAAAGCCCTGGTTAAAGGTCTGCGAGGCGATGATCTTGTCCAGCAGTTCCTTCGGGATCGGCTTGCCGGTCTGATAATGGACGGCAAATTTCTGCAGGATCTCCGGCTCGGCCACCCAATGTTCCAGCACCTGGCTGGGGAATTCCACGAAGTCGCGCAGCACGCTTGTGCCGGAGACGCGCGGATAGGTGACCTCTGACAGCATGCCATGCAGACCATGGCCAAATTCGTGGAACAAGGTCGTTGCATCGTCGAAGGAGAGCAGGGTCGGCTGACCTTCGGCGCCCTTGGCGAAGTTGTTGTTGTTCAGCACGATCGGGCGGATGTCGCCGGCCAGCTTCTGCTGGTCGCGCAGGCTCGACATCCAGGCGCCGGACCGCTTGGACGGGCGGGCGAAATTGTCGCTGTAGAAGACGGCCAGATGCTTGCCGTTCTTGTCCTTGGCCTCATAGACCTTCACGTCCGGATGGTACGTGGGCACGCCCTGCAATTCGGTGAAGGTGACGCCGAACAGACGGTTGGCGGTGTAGAACATCGCCTCGACCATCTTGTCGAGCTGGAAGTACGGCTTGATCTCTTCTTCGTTCAGGTCGTACTTCGCCTTGCGGACCTTCTCGGCGTAATAATACCAGTCCCACGGCTCAATCTGGATATTCTGGCCTTCAGAGGCGGCCAGCTTCTGCATCTCGTCGCGTTCTTCCGCCGCGCGCACCTTGGCCGGCTCCCACACCTGCATCAGCAGGTCGTTCACGGCTGCCGGGGTCTTGGCCATGGTGTCGGCCAGCTTGTATTCCGCGAAGGTCTTGAAGCCCAGCAGGTTGGCCCGCTCGATGCGGAGCTGGACGATTTCCTTGATGATGGCGTTGTTATCGTGCGCATCGCCATTGTCGCCACGGGCGATCCAGGCCTTCCAGGCCTGTTCACGCAAGCCGCGATTATCGGAGAAGGTCAGGAACGGCTCGATCGAGGAGCGGGACAGGGTGATGACATATTTGCCCTCTTCCCCCCGTTCCTTGGCCGCCTGGGACGCGGCAGCGACCACGAAATCAGGCAGGCCGGCCAACTGGTCTTTGCTGGTCAGGACCAGCTTATATTCCTTCTCGTCCGCCAGCACATTCTGGCTGAACTCGGTCGAGAGCACGGCCAGGCGCTGCATGATCGCGGCCACGCGCTCGCGGTCCTTGCCCTTCAACTCGGCGCCGGCGCGCACGAAGCCGGAATGGTAGCGTTCCAGCACGCGATCCTGTTCCGGCGTCAGCTTCAGCGTGGCGCGCTGCTTGTAAAGCGCATCGACACGGGCGAACAGAGCCGCATTCAGGTTGATGGTATTGCTGTGATCGGCCAGCAGGGGGGCCGTCTCGCGCTGGATCTTCTGCAGCTCGTCATTGGTGTTGGACGAGGTAAGGTTGGAGAAGACGCTCGACACGCGGTCCAGCCTCTCACCCGACTTTTCCATCGCATCGATGGTGTTGGCGAAGGTCGGGGCGGCCTTGTTCTCGCTGATGGCCTTGATTTCCGCCAGATGCTCTTCCATCGCCTTTTCAAAGGCGGGGCGGAAATGGGCGGGCTTGATGCTGTCGAACGGCGGAACGCCGAACGGGGTCTTCCATTCCTGGAAGAAAGGATTGTCTTTCATCTGCGCCTTCGTATCCGTCTGTGCCACCTGCGTCGTGCTGCCGGCGGCCAGCGCCGGCATGGTTGCCGCCGCACCAACCATGGACAGGATCAGGGCCGAAGCCCCCGCCATCAAGACCTTCTTCACCGTATCAATCTCCGTTTGCCAGAGTCTTTGTCCGAGGGGATCATGGGTCGGCGAATAAAAGCCGCATGGCAAGGCCTGTAACATGAGCGTTACAATCCATGGACGGAATAGGTGGCCTTCTGGCCCGATCCCGCCAGTGGGGCGTTATACGCCCGGCCTCCGCGTAACCGCCCAAGGTGATATTGAATGAGCCGCGCCGACAAGGACCATCCCCGCCTGGATCGGGTGGATATGAAAAGCCACCGCTATGCCGATAAGGAAAGCTATCAGCGGGAACTGGCCGCCCTGCAGCAGACCGTGATGCATGTGCAGCAGGCCTATTGGCATGCCAAGAAACGCGCCATCATTGTGTTTGAAGGCTGGGATGCTGCTGGCAAGGGCGGGGCGATCCGCCGCCTGACGGAGACGATGGACCCGCGCGGCGCCCATGTCTGGCCGATCGCGGCACCCCTGCCGCAGGAGCAGGGGCGGCATTATTTGTGGCGCTTCTGGCAGCGCCTGCCGGAGCCGGGCACCTTCGCCATCTTCGACCGGTCCTGGTATGGGCGGGTTATGGTGGAACGGGTGGAAGGCTTCGCCAAGCCGGCTGAATGGCGCCGCGCCTATCGGGAAATCAACGAGTTTGAGCGGATGCTGACCGATGACGGCGTGCGCATCGTGAAACTGTTCCTGCATATCAGCGACGAGGAACAGAAGGAGCGTTTCCACGAACGGCTGCACAATCCGTACAAGCGCTGGAAACTGACCGAGGAAGATCTGCGCAACCGGGCCAAGCGACCGGCCTATGAGGAGGCGATCAACGAGATGTTCGCCCATACCAGCCCGCCCAGCGCCCCCTGGCATCTGATCCCGGCGGATGCGAAATGGTATGCGCGGGTGGAGGTGCTGCGCCACATCGTGGAGCGTTTGTCGGAGGATATGGATATTTCCCCACCCCCGCTGGACCATGATTTCATGCGGGCGGCGGAGAAGCTGCTGGGGTGAGGCGAAAAGCGCTCACCCTTTCTGGCAGGTGGACTTCTCCTCCGACAGCATGCGGCAGACCAGGCCCTTGCTGTTCTTGAAGGTGGCGTCGGGGTTGCGGCGCACGGCGACATCGTTGGTGAACTGCACCCACCCGGCGCTGCCCCAATGTGACTGGATGCCGTTGGAGAAGCTGGGGTTGCCGTCTGCCGTCTTGGTGACGGTGACCCCGTTGGAATAACGGATATTTCCCTTCTCATCCTGGCGCGCGACGATGCCATTCGTACACATCACCAGCGATTCCGTCGCGTCCTGGCGGCTGCAGGTCAAGGGCTGTGTGCCACCCGCCATCACCATGGCATAGAGCGTCACCTCAAACACGTTCAGGGGCATGCGTTTTTCCTCCAGCCCGCCTTTGGCGGGTCATTTCTGGGCAATGATGAACAGGCGGCGGAACGGAAACAAGGTGGTGCCGTCCGTTTCCGCCGGATAGGCATGGCGCAGGCTTTGTGCATAAGCATCGCGGAAGCGTGCCGCCGCATCCTCGTCCAGGCGCAGCATGACCGGCAGCAGCGTGGTGCCCTTTACCCATTCCAGCACAGGATCGGGCCCGGGCAGGGCGTGCAGATATTCGGTCTCCCAAATCTCCACCGTGCGGCAATAGGGGCGCAGTACCCGCCAGTAAGCATCGGGTGTCAGTACATTCTCATGGTCCAGGGCCCCGTGCAGCGCCTCCTCCCATTCCGGCTCGCCGGCCAGATCGCGCAGCAGCCGGTGGGACGGGGCGTCGAAATTGCGCGGCATCTGGATGGCCAGCACCCCATCCGCCGCCAGCGCACCCGCCAGATGGCCGAACAGGGCGCCATGGCGTGGCAGCCAGTGCAAGGCCGCGTTGGAGAAAATCAGGTCCATGGGCCGTTCGGGGCGCCATTGCGCGGCGTCCCCTAACTCCCACACCACGCCGGACGGCTCATGCGCGGCCTTGGCCAGCATGGCCCGGTCATTATCCACGCCGATGACGCGTGCATGGGGGTAATTATCCGCCAGTTGCCGGGTCAGATAGCCCGTGCCGCAGCCCAGATCGACGATCCTTTCCGGCGCCAGGGGCGGCAGGGCGCGGATCAAATCCTGCCCGGGCCGTTCCCGTGCGGCGCGGAACAACTCATACTGGTCCGGATTCCAGCCCATGCTCGGCCCTCCCGCCCTGGTCCCACAGCCGGGATCGGGGTGGGAAAGGGCCGACATTATAGCGTGGCCGCCAGACTTTGCAGAATGACAGGCGGCATATACATGAGGGGGATTACGGCCTATCACCGCCGGCTAGTATGACCCGCTCAAGGGAGCCTTCCCATGCCCGAATTGCCCGAGGTTGAAACCGTCCGCCGTGGTCTGGCGCTGAAGCTGGAGGGGCGGGTACTGGCGCGGGTGGATCAGTACCGGCCCGATCTGCGCTTTCCCCTGCCGCCGGATTTTGCCGCCAGCCTGACGGGGCGGCGCATCCTGTCGCTGGACCGGCGGGCCAAATATATCCTGGCCCGGCTGGAAGGCGGGCTGGTCTGGCTGATCCATCTGGGCATGTCGGGCCGGATGCTGGTGCAGCCGGGCCCTGCCGGTGCGCCCGGCACCCATGACCATCTGGTGTTCCATACCGATGATGGCTGTGTCGTCACTTATAATGACGCCCGCCGGTTCGGCGCGATGGACCTGTTCCCGGAGACGGCGCTGGAAACCCACCCCATGCTGGCAGGGTTGGGGCCGGAGCCGCTGGGCAATGGGTTCAGCGAGGCGGTATTGTCGGCGCGGCTGGCAGGCCGCCGCACGCCGATCAAGGCGGCGCTATTGGATCAGCGCATCGTGGCGGGGCTTGGCAACATTTATGTGTGCGAGGCCTTGTTCCGCGCAGGCATCGCGCCCGACCGGCTGGCCGCCACCGTTGCGGGGGCCGATGCTGCCCGGCTGGTGCCCGTGATCCGCGATGTGCTGACGGAAGCGATTGCCGCCGGCGGTTCCACCTTGCGGGATTTTGTGCAGTCGGATGGGGAGTTGGGCTATTTCCAGCATAATTTCCGGGTCTATGGCCGGGAGGATGAGCCGTGCCAGACCTGTGGTCATGACGGAGACCCGGCTGGCCTGATCCGCCGGATCACCCAGGCCGGCCGGTCCACCTTCTATTGCGGGCGGTGTCAGCGCTGAGATCCAAGGGCGATTTGTGCTAGAGCTTTCCTGGTTGATCCGGGAAGCAGGCCCGAATCGTCAGTCCCCCCAGAATTGGGTGTCTGCTTTCAATCAGCCCCCTATATCTGTGAAAAACTGCGCTATCATTATTCCCTGCTCTGGTCAAAAACCGCCATGACTACACAGGACTCAGAATTGACCGGTTGAGAGTCGCAACTTTGGCATGGGCGGGCTGCCTTCACCCGCTTGACGTTCAGCCGGACCCCCTGTATAAGCGCCGCTTCCTACGGCACATCCAAGTTCCGCGTAAAGGTTTTCCATGGCCAATCACAAGTCCGCTGAGAAGCGCATCCGTCAGACCGCCCGCCGGACTGAGGTCAACCGCGCTCGCGTCAGCCGCATCCGCACCTTCCTGAAGAAGGTCGAAACCGCTATTGCTTCCGGCGACAAGGGCGCCGCCGCCGAGGCCTTCAAGGCCGCTCAGCCGGAGCTGATGCGCGGTGCGACCAAGGGCGTTCTGCACAAGAACACCGTGTCGCGCAAGCTGTCCCGCCTGTCCGGCCGTATCAAGGCCCTGGGCTGAGCGGCTGTCGCCGTAGCATGAACCGCGCGATCTGATGGATCGCGCGGATTTGTGCGTCTGCGATTTGCCCCTGGTGCGGGGGCGGCCTGTTCAGGTCCGCTTCCTGTCACGGTAGGGCGCGCCAGCCTTGTGCTGGCTGTTTTCGATGCGATGCACCAATAGGTGCGCGCACGATTTTTGCTTTTTTAGTCGTTCCCTTTTCGGTCCCGTTGCGGCGGGATATCGGCCCCACTAGCATCCTTACCCGCGCGTGATGCGCGACAAGGGGTAGCTGAACGGGACATGTGCGCATGTCCTGAGAAAGTATTAGGGGGCTGGCGCGATAATGGACGTTTAAAATTCGTCCAAAATCCCGCCTGTCGGGCTTCTGCCCGTTCTTGACATAAGAACCTGTGCGAAAGGCGTAACCCTTCAGGTGCGCCTTATGTGGGGCTTATATTCTGGACGGTTCTGGTGATTATTCATGCGGCGGTGGCTGCATGGGTATCCGTGACCGAGCCTGGGCTGGCTGTGCCATGGTGTCTTGCCGTGGTTTCCGGCCCGAAGGGAATGATTTGGCATTGAAGTCCGCGAGAGGCGGGGCGCTGCTGCCGATCCGGCATTGGCGTGCAGGCAGCGGGCTGGGGGGAGCGGCGGTCGAATGTCGGTGCAGAGTTCGCTGGATCAGCAATGGGCGCGGGTGCGGGACCGCCTCAAGGATGAAGTCGGCGAGACCGCTTATCGGAGCTGGCTGAAACCGCTGACCGTCGGTTCCCTGGAAGGGGGGCAGGTCCGCATCCTGGTGCCGACCCGCTTCATGCGCGACTGGATTCGCACCCATTACGCCGACCGTATCCGCGCCCTCTGGTCGGGTGAGAATAATCTGGTTCAATCGGTCGAGATCGTGGTCGCCGCCCCTGTGCGCGCCGATACAGCCCCCCCTGCCATGGAAAGCCCCAGCTCTGCCCCCGCCCCCGTGGCCCGCGAAGAGGTGGTGGCGGAACTGGTGATTGAGCCGGTGCCGGCGAGTGCCAATGGCGATGAGCGGGCCGATGAGATGTCGGCCCCGCTGGACCCCCGCTTCACTTTCGAGAATTTTGTCGTCGGCAAGCCAAACGAGCTGGCGTTTGCCGCCGCCCGCCGGGTGGCCGAATCCCATTCCGTGCCGTTCAACCCGCTGTTCCTCTATGGCGGTGTGGGTCTGGGTAAGACCCACTTGATGCACGCTATTGCCTGGGCCATCCGCAAGAAGGACCCATCGCGCCGGGTGATCTATCTCTCGGCCGAAAAATTCATGTACCAGTTCATCCGTGCCCTGCGCTTCAAGGATACGATGGCGTTCAAGGAGCAGTTCCGCTCCGTGGACGTGCTGATGATCGACGATGTGCAGTTCATTTCCGGCAAGGACAGCACGCAGGAAGAATTCTTCCACACCTTCAATGCCCTGGTGGACCAGAACCGTCAGGTGATCATCAGCGCCGACAAAAGCCCGTCGGATCTGGAAGGCATGGAAGAACGGCTGCGTTCCCGTTTGGGCTGGGGGCTGGTGGCGGATATCCACCCCACCACCTATGAGCTGCGTCTGGGCATTCTCCAGCAGAAGGCCGACCGGATCGGCGCCAAGATCCCGCAGAAGGTGCTGGAATTCCTGGCCCACAAGATCACCAGCAATGTGCGTGAGCTTGAAGGCAGCCTGAACCGCATCGTCGCCCATGCCGAACTGGTGGGCCGCGCCATCACGCTGGAATCGGCGCAGGACGTGCTGCATGACCTGCTGCGCGCCAGCAACCGCCGCGTGACGATCGAAGAGATCCAGAAGAAGGTGGCGGAGCATTTCAACATCCGCCTGGCCGACATGAGCAGCGCGCGCCGCGCCCGCGCCGTGGCCCGGCCGCGTCAGGTGGCCATGTATCTGGCCAAGCAACTGACCCAGCGGTCCCTGCCGGAAATCGGCCGCAAGTTCGGCGACCGCGACCACACCACCGTGATGCACGCGGTGCGCAAGGTGGATGAGCTGTGCGGCACCGATCCCGCCTTTGCAGAAGATGTGGAACTGCTGCGCCGGATGCTGGAAGGCTGATCCTTAACCGGGATCAGCCTTTTACCCCAGTTCCTCCACCCCGTGCGGGGTCAGGCGCCAGACCTTGTCCTGCGGCACGGGCAGGCGCACGGCGGTATCCTGGTCCTGGCCGGCATAATGGGCGCGCAGCACGCGCCCGCTCATCCCATGTGAAATCACGATGGTCGGGCGGTCGATCCCGGACAGGAAGCCCAGCAGGCGCTGGCGCACCTCCTCATACCGCTCTCCCTCGGGCGCGTGGAACTGCCAGCCATGCGGGCCATGGTCGGCCAGCCAGGGATTGGCGGCCTGAATTTCCGTCCGCGTCATGCCTTCCCACACGCCGAAGCTGACTTCGGCGACTCGTGGATCGGTTTCCACCGGCAATTCCAGATAACGGTTGATGATGCGCGCCGTCTCCATCGTCCGCCCCAGGGGGGAGGCGACGAACCGCACCTGTGCCCGCCAGTCGGGAATCGCCGCCACCAGCCGGCGCAGCACCTGGCCGACATGATCGGCCTGGGTGCGGCCATGCGGGGTCAGGTCGCTGTCGCGCTGGCCCTGGCAGCGGGCGGCCACATTCCATTCCGTCTGCCCATGGCGCACCAGCAGCAGCGGATGGGGGGGCAGGGCGGGAGCCCGTTCAGGGGAAGCGGTGGAACGGGGGGAGGGGACGCTCAGGGCCATTTCACTTCCGGTGGCAGGCTCATCAGGATGGCTTCGATATTGCCGCCGGTCTTCAGGCCGAACAGCGTGCCGCGATCATGGATCAGGTTGAACTCGACATAGCGACCCCGGCGGATCAATTGATGGTCGCGCTGGGCTGCCGTCCAGGCTGCGTTCATCCGCCGTGCGACGATACGGGGATAGATTTCCAGGAACGCCTCGCCCACCGCGCGGGTGAAGGCGAAATCGGCCTGCCAGTCGCCGCTGTCCAACTGGTCATAGAAAATGCCGCCGGCCCCGCGCGGTTCGCCCCGATGGGGCAGGAAGAAATAGCGGTCGCACCATTCCTTGAAGCGGGAATAATAATTAGCCCCATGGGCATCGCAGGCCCGCTTCAGGGCGGCATGGAAATCGGCTGCGTCTTCCGCCGTCTCGATACTGTCCAGGAACATGGGCGTCAGGTCGGCGCCGCCGCCGAACCAGCTTTGCCCCGTCACCAGCATGCGGGTGTTCATATGCACCGCTGGCACCAGGGGGCTGCGCATATGGGCCACCAGGCTGATGCCGCTGGCCCAGAAATTCCCCGTCTCCGCCGCCCCGGTGATGGAGGCGCGGAATTCCGGGGAGAAGGTGCCGTGAACGGTGGAGACATTCACCCCCACCTTCTCAAACACCCGGCCCTTCATGATGCTCATCACCCCGCCGCCGCCTTCGCCACCGCTATGGTCGGTCCGGTTCCAGCTTTTGCGCTCAAACCGTCCGGCGGGCAGGTCGCCATGCGGGCCGCCGGCCAGATCATCCTCCAGCGTCTCAAACGCAGCGCAGATCCGGTCGCGCAGGCTTTCAAACCAGGCGCGGGCCTGAGCCTGGCGGTCGGCCAGGATATCGGCAGGGGGAAGCGGGGAGGGGGAGGCGGCGTGGGACATGAACGGTTCCGGGGCAATAACGGCGGCGGGAAAGGGTTTAGTCCGATTCCCCGCCGCAAGCGAGGGGGGAATCCCGGATGTCCGATATGGTCAGGGGCTGGCAGTCGGGTAGAGGCCAGTCTGCCGCATCGCCTCCCCCAGCACCAGGGCGGCAGCCACGGCCACATTCAGCGACCGGGAACCGGGCTGCATCGGCACCAGCACCCGCGCCTCCACGCTGTCATGCACATCATCGGGCACGCCGCTGCTTTCCCGGCCCAGCAGCAGGATATCGTCAGGCTGGAAGTGGAAGTCGATATGGGGCACGGCGGCGCGCGTGGTCAGCAGCACCAGACGGCCCTGGCGGCTCTGCGTGAACCGTGCCCAGTTCATATGCCGGGTGATGTCCGCATGCTCGGCATAATCCATGGCCGACCGGCGCAGACGCCGGTCATCCAGGATGAAGCCGCAGGGCTCGATAATATCCACGGCCACGCCCATGCAGGCGCCAAGCCGGATCAGGGTGCCGGTATTTTGCGGGATATCCGGCTGGTAAAGGGCGATTCGCACGGGCGGAAGACACGCATTTCTAAGGACAGGCCAGAACAGGGCCCTGCATAAAGCTGTGCGCGCTCACGCGCCAGCACAAAGGGGCCGCGGGGCCTGTCAGGTCAGCACATCCAGATACATGCCCCGTCGATAGCGCGCGGGCAGGCGCAGGATGCCATCCACCATCAGGGCGGCCAGTTCCTTGGCATTGGGCCAGCGGTTGCCGGGGCGGCCCGGCAGGATACCCTTGCCGGGGATGCTGGGCACGGCCCCGCCGGTGCGCCGGCCGCCGCTTTCACTGACAGAGCCGCCGACGCCGCCGGCAGAAGAACCAACCCTTGTCTCGACCATATGATATCTCTCCCTTCCAGCCGGGGCCGGAATGATGCTGCAGGTGATCATAAGCCCGGCGGGTGCCGCGGGAAAGGCCGGGTATCGGCCCTGACCTTAATATCCCTGCCGCACGAAGCCCGCCCATGCGTGAAAAGCGGCGGGACACGGGCTTGACTCACCGGGCGCTCGGGTATATCAACGCGGCTCCGTCGACCGGGGTTTCCCTGGCCGGCTGTGGTAATTCTTGTCCCGGTGCGCCCCGGTTCCATCTGCGGGCCGCCAGCAGCAATTAAGATAGGTGGTTCCAATGTCCCGCAAGTGCGCCGTGACCGGCAAGGGTGTGCAGACCGGTAACAACGTCTCCCACGCCAACAACAAGTCCCGCCGGCGCTTCCTGCCGAACCTGCAGGAAACCTCCCTGATGTCCGACGCGCTGGGCCGCATGGTGCGCCTGCGCCTGTCGACCAACGGCATCCGCACGATCGAGCACAAGGGTGGCCTGGACGCCGCCCTGCTGGATATCGCTGACGCCAAGCTGAGCGACGACGCCCGCAAGGTGAAGAAGCAGATCCAGAAGGTGCTGGCCGCCAAGGCCGCCGCCTGATCGGCGTCTGACGTTACAGTTCGCTGCTGACGGTATCGTCGGCCCCGCGAGACCCCGCTTGGGTGTTTCGCGGGGCCGCTGCCGTTTGGGGTGCCGGAAAGGCACCCGTCCCGATCCCGGAAATCCCGTCCCATGCCTTTGTCGCCTGCCGATCTTATTGCCTGGTTGAACCAGATCCCGCCGGAAGCGCTGCTGGCCTTCCAGGCCCTGTTCTGTTTCAGCACCATCCTGGTGATGGCCCGGCTGTTCGGCGCGGCGGGCCTATATCTCTATATTGCCGTGGCCGTGATCGCCGCCAATGTGGAAGTGCTGAAGGCGGTGCAGTTCGGCTTTTACGACCATCCGGTCGCCATGGGCACGGTGCTGTTCAGCTCCACTTATCTGGCCACCGATATCCTGACCGAGCATTTTGGCCGTCAGGCCGCGCGCAAGGCGGTGTTCCTGTCCTTTGCCGCCTATCTGCTGTTCACCCTGCTGATGATCCTGACGCTGGGCTTCCGGCCCATGAGCGCGGAACAGGCGGGCACGGAGATGGCCTGGGCCTTGGGCATGCAGGACCATATAGCCGCCCTGTTCACCCCGGCCCCGGCCTTGTTCGCGGCGGGGATGACGGCGTACCTGACCAGCCAACTGTTCGATGTCTGGATCTATCAGCGCATCCGGGGGGCTACGGGCGACCGTCACCTCTGGCTGCGCAACAACGGCTCCACCATGCTCTCCTCGCTGGTGGATAATGTGATCTTCTCCGTCCTGGCCTGGGTGGTCTTCTCCCCCGACCCGGTGGGCTGGGAAGCCCTGCTCTACACCTATATCCTGGGCACCTATGGCATGCGCGTGGTGCTGACCATCATGGACACCCCCTTCATGTACCTGTCCCGCTGGGCGCTGGGGCGGCAGGTGGGGGCGGCGGTTCAGGGTTGATGGAAGTCCCAAAATTTCGCCCAGAAGATTGAAACGGCTCCCTAACCTGACATAAGATTTCCTGTCGGGTGGAGAGAGGTGTGTTGTGGATGATGTCGGCGGCGGTGGCGAATTCCGGGCGATCAGTGCTGCAAGTGATAGCCGGAACATTGTTGACGGCGGAGGGGGGGACATAAGTCGTGGCGATATGCTGCGTCGTGTCGCCTTGGCCATGGCCAGCGGTTTCATGCCACGCGACCCCGCCCACCGCGGGGGTGCCCTGTTTCTGATTGGGGCCGGCTGCTCGCGGTCCGCTGGCGTTCCCCTAGGCTGGGAGGTTGCCGGCATCGCCTGTGCCATGATGGCGGAAAAACTGGCCCCTGCCGACATGCGGGATCGATTTACACTGTTGCCTGACCTGTCGAAGAACGAGATCATCTTTGAAGAAGCACTGGAATTCTTGAAGGATAAGGCGCTCTTGGGCCGCGGCACCAGCTTGGCCACCGAATACAGCCATATCTTTGAGCAATTGTTCAGTGACCAGAGTCAGCAAAACGAGGTCATCAGTAAGGCACTGGAGTTCGGGCGCAACCGGATCAACTGGGCGCATATCTGTTTGGGACAGTTGGTGCATGAACGGTACGTTCATACCGTCCTGACAACGAATTTCGATACGTTGATTCTGGACGGTATTGTCCGCTGCGGTACGATCCCGGCCGTATCCGACAGTCTGGATACCATCAATCGGATTCGCGGCAAGTCACGGCATCCGCAGTTGGTGCATCTGCACGGATCGCGCCATGCTTATTCACAGTATAACAAGGCCGCCGACCTCACCGGCACCGCTGATCGCGATGATCTGAAACAGATGATCGCGGAGTTGCTGCGCGATTCCACCGCTCTTGTTGTTGTCGGCTATGCTGGTGGGGAAGAAGCGGTGATGCGCCATCTGGGCGAGGCCGTGAAACGGTATCCGGACAAGCCCATTTTCTGGGTGACCAAGGGTACCAGCCTGGAAAGCCAGTCACCCGCGACCCGGACCCTGTTGAGTGACCATGACCGGACCCGGAAGCCCCGCTACTTCATGGGTGATTGGGACGCGGATGATTTCTTCCGCGCCCTTATGCAACAGCTCACAATCAGCCTGCCCAACTGGATGCTTGATCCGGTCCAGTTCTGGATGGATCGCTCCGAGGAGATCGTCAAACCATCTAATGTCGCTGGCACATATGAGAACACCATCACATCGCTGATTGATGATTACACAAGGCGGCTGCAACAACTCAAGGATTGCCAGACGCATAGAGTAGTGGACGCCCCGTCGGAGATTGCGGAGAAAATCCGCCAACATATCGCGGCGGGTAATGTCGGTGGGGCCTGGCAAGAGATTGAGGCCGCTGTCTCTCCGGACTCATATCAGGGTGTCCTGGTCGAGATTCTGCATTTCACTGCTGAGAATGCCAAACCATCTGGTGATCACGACCTGATGGAGAAAGTGCTTTGGTGCATCGATCAAATCCATCATCTCATTGATGCGCAAGGATCAGATTGGACCGGTATCGATGACGCCCTGTCGGAAATTTATGATATATTCCTCTCATTCAGTTGGGCGGGCTACCCGGAGCGGATCCGCGAACATGCTGTAGAAACGGCGAAGGCTGGAGTTGAACGCCGGCTCAAACTTGCCGGGCAGGAGCCGGCCCGTTTCAACGCAGCTTTAGCGGACGGCTGGCATCAATTATCAATACTGCTAGCTGATGTCGGGGACACCCCGTCGGCACTGGATGCCGCCACTAAAGCCATTGCGATCAGAGAGAAGCTCGCCGCCGAGAACCCCGCCCGTTTCAATTCCGACTTGGCAGGCAGCCTGAACAACCTGTCACTCTGCTTGTCGGATGCCGGCGATGGGCAGGGGGCGCTGGCCGCCGTTACCAAGACGGTAGGGATTTACGAGAAGCTGGTCGCCGAGAACCCCGCCCGTTTCAATCCCGACTTGGCAGGCAGCCTGAACAACCTGTCAAACTGCTTGTCGGCTGCTGGCGATGGGCAGGGGGCGCTGGACGCCATCGCCAAGGCGGTAGCGATTTACGAGAAGCTTGCCGCCGAGAACCCCGCCCGTTTTAATCCCGACTGGGCAATTAGCCTGAACAACCTGTCACTCCGCTTGTCGGATGTGGGCGATGGGAAGGGGGCGCTGGACGCCATCGCCAAGACGGTAGGGATTTACGAGAAGCTGGTCGCCGAGAACCCCGCCCGTTTCAATCCCGATTTGGCATTGAGCCTGAACAACCTGTCAAGCTGCTTGTCGGATGCCGGTGATGGGCAGGGGGCGCTGGCCGCCATCGCCAAGGCGGTGGCGATTGTCGAGAAGCTTGCCGCCGAGAACCCCGCCCGTTTCAATCCCGACTTGGCAAGTAGCCTGAACAACCTGTCAGTCCACCTGTCGGTTGTTGGCGATGTGAAGGGGGCGCTGGGTGCCATCGCCAAGGCGGTGGCGATAAGAGAGAAGCTTGCCGCTGAGAACCCCGCCCGTTTCAATCCCGACTTGGCAGCCAGCCTGGCAAATCTCGCGTTGCGAACAGCAGAAAATGGCGACCAGCAGGAGGCCATCCGCCTGATGGAGCGCGCCATCACCCTGATCACCCCGCAGGCAACCGCCTATCCGGACAGCCAAGCCGGACGCTGGCTTGCCCAGATGCAGAAAGACCTCGCCCGCTTCCGTCAGTCCGGCGCTTGAACCTCCGCCCTGTCTTGATCCGCGCCCCCTTCCCCCCGATGGCAAAAATTGCCATCCTGTTGGAAAGTGGAGGTGGCCCATGGTGTCGATGAATATCTCCATCCCCGATCCCTTGCGGGAATGGGTGCAGCGCCAGATCGAATCCGGCGACTATGCCAGTGCCAGCGACTATGTGCGCGACCTGATCCGGCGGGATCAGGCCTCGGCCCGGCAGAACCAGACGATGCTGGCCCTGCTGGACAAGGCGATGGCTTGCGGTGAAGGACAAGGCCCATGTCCATGATTGATGTGAAGCGGCTCTCTGTACAGCAGAAGCTCGATCTGATCGCGGAGCTGTATGACAGCCTGGATGCGACAGAGGTTCCGCTGTCGCCGGCCTGGAAGGCCGAGTTGGAGCGGCGGAACGCGGCGTTTGAGGAAATGCGCGAGCAGGCGGAGCCTTGGGAACAGGTGCTGGCCGATCTCCGGGCCGACCGGCACTGATGCTTCGCGTGCTTGTCCTGCCGCCGGCAAAGGCGGACATGGACGCGGCGCGACGCTGGTACGATTAGCAACAGGCGGGGCTTGGGCGCGCGCTTCCTTGTCGAGATTGATCACCTGATCCGCGCCGTCTGGGGGAGAATCCCCGGGTCTTCCCACTCAGCCATGATGGGTTGCGGCGGGCGCTGCTCCGTCGCTTTCCCTATGCCCTGTTCTTCCGGGTTGAGCCGGATGCCGTCTATATCCTGGCCTGCGCCCATCATCATCGCGACCCGGCGACGTGGCCGCGCTGAGGTTGCCTGCGCCGGCCCCTTCCTGCCTGCCATTCGCCGGCACCCCCTGTACAAGTGCGGCTCGCTCCCCCATACCCAATGGCTTCATCTTCAGCGATCCCGACCGACGGTTCTTGATAAAAATGTCCTCCTATCCCGGCTTCTCCTTCGATATCACGCACCGCGACCCGGCGGGGTCCAAGGCGCGTATCGGCACGCTGTCCACGCCGCATGGTGCCATCCAGACGCCGAATTTCATCTTCTGCGGCACCAAGGCGGCCATCAAGGGCATGACCACGCAGCAGATGCGGGACGAGAAGACCGACATCATCCTGGCCAATACCTATCATCTGATGATCCAGCCCGGTGCCGATCTGGTCGCCAAGCTGGGCGGCCTGCACAAGATGATGAATTGGGATGGCCCGATGCTGACCGATAGCGGCGGCTATCAGATTTTCGCCATGGGCCATGGCAGCGTGGCGGATGAGGTGAAGGGCAGGCGCACGACAACGCGCGAGAAGACCCTGCTGAAAATCACCGAGGAGGGGGCCACCTTCCGCTCCTATACCAGCGGTGAGAAACTGTTCCTGACGCCGGAAAAATCCATCGATATCCAGCGCAAGCTGGGGCCGGATTTCGTGGTGCAGTTGGATGAATGCACGCCCTTCCATGTGGATCGGCGCTACACGGCCCGGTCGATGCAAATGTCGCATCGCTGGGGCGACCGGTCGCTGGCCGCGTTCCGCAATTTCGGCGGTATCTCCGCCAATGGTCTGCCGCAGGCCATGTATGGCATCGTCCAGGGCGGGGTTTATCCGGACCTGCGCAAGGAAAGTGCCGAATATACCGCCAGCCGCGATTTCTTCGCCACGGCTGTGGGCGGCTGTCTGGGCGCGACGCGCGAACAGATGCATGAGGTGGTGGGCATGGCGATGAGCCATGTGCATCCCGACCGCCCGGTGCATCTGCTGGGCATTGGCGGCATTGTCGATATTTTTGAAGGTGTGGCCTGGGGCATCGACACGTTCGACTGTGTCAGCCCTACCCGCATCGCCCGCCATGGCTGGGCCCTGGCACCGGGCGTGAAGGGGGAGCGGCTGAACATGCGCAATGCCCGCTTCAAGGATGATGACCAGCCGATTGATGCCGAATGCGGCTGCTTTGCCTGCCGCACGGCCAGCCGGGGCTATATCCACCATCTGCTGAAGGCGGAGGAGATGTTGGGCATGCAGTTGCTGACCATGCACAATGTCCACACCATGAACCGGCTGATGCGCGACATCCGCGCCGCCATCATCACCGGCACCCTGGCTGAAGCGCGCCGCAAATGGGTCTGGCAGCCCGGCGGCGAGGAATGACCGTAAGAGGTAGTTGTTTGATCGAATTAGATGTAAATTTGGGCTAAATTCATCATTGCAAAGGCGCCGCCCTCTACCGGGTGGCGCTTTCCGCTTTGTCAGAGCCCGGATTAATGCCTTCCTCCCTCTCCAGCGTCGGCCTTTCCCTCGTCATTGACGAGCATATGCGGTGGTTGACCCAATGGCACCGGGCAGCTTTCTTCGGGCGGGAAACCGGGATGCTGGGGGCGGATTCGGTCCCCATGCCGCAATCCTTTATCCAATGGATGCGGGAAGCCAAGGCCCAGGCCTTGACGCCCCAGCCGGCGGTGGAGCGGCTGATCGCCCTGCATGAACAATTACACCGTCTGGCCCGGCTGATGCTGATGCGCGTCGCGGCGGATGAAATCCTGTCCCTGGCGGCCTATGAGGCGGTGCTGGACCGGTATGAGGAATTCATCCAGCTTTGCCGCCGGTTTGAACGCGCGATGAGCCTGGCCGGCAGCGGCATCGACCCGCTGACGGGCCTGCGCAACCGTACCGGGCTGATGGAGGAACTGGGCCGGGAAACCAGCCGCCTGCGTCGCAGCGGCCGCCCCTTCTGTCTGGCGCTGTGCGATCTGGACCGGTTCAAATCCGTCAACGACACCTATGGCCATGATGCCGGCGACCGGGTGCTGATGGCGGCATCGGCCTGCATTGGCGGCGGTATCCGCGATATGGATGAAGCCTTCCGCCTGGGGGGCGAGGAAATCCTGATCCTGCTGAAGGATGCCGAACTGGCGCAGGCGCTGGGCGTGCTGGAACGGCTGCGGGCCGATCTGGCGGCCCAGGTGGTGCAACTGGCCGATGGGCGCAGCTTGCAGGTGACCGCCAGTTTCGGTCTTGCGGAAGCCCATCCCGATCTGGAGCCCGAACAATTGATCGAACGGGCCGATCAGGCACTTTACGCCGCCAAACATGGCGGTCGCAACCGGGTGGAAGCCTGGAAACTGTCCCATGCGGCGGCGCTGGGCTGACCGGCTGCGCGTTTCCGGAACTGAAAAAGAAAATCCGCGGAAGGCGTTGGGCCTTCCGCGGATTTGGTCCTTCCCGGTAAGGGGAGGGTTTTTACTTCTTCTCGGCCGGCTTTGCGGCGGCGGCCGGGGCCGGCATGGCGGAACCGTCGATATTGAAGGTCTCGACCTTGGCGCCCTTGCGCAGGCCGCTGATCACTTCCTCGGCGATTTCCTGTGCCACCATCGGGCGGAGCTGCGGGGCGGCCTGCTCGAAGGTCGGCGGTGTCTGCTTGCGCTTATCCTCAACCTTGATGACGTGATAGCCGAAATCGGTCTTCACCGGGGTCTGGCTCAGATCGCCGGGCTTCATGGCGAAAGCGGCGTCGGAGAAGGGCTTGACCATCTGGTCCTTGACGAAATAGCCCAGATCGCCGCCATTATCCTTGGTGCCGTCCGTGCCCTTTTCGGCGGCCAGCTTGGCGAAATCAGCACCGCCCTTGAGCTGCTTGATGATCGCGTCGGCATCTTCCTTCTTGGCGACCAGGATGTGGCGCGCGCGGACTTCATCCTGCGGCGGGTTTTCCTTGGTCCACTTGTCGAAGGCGGCCTTCAGCTTGTCCTGGGTCAGGCGCTTGTCGATCTCGCCGCGCAGCCAGGCCTGCTGCACGAACTGCTCCTCGGCTTCCTTCAGGCGGCGCTTCACTTCGGCGCTGTCCTGCAATTTGGCCTTATAGCCTGCTTCCGACACCAGCTCGGACTGGACAAGCTGTTCCAGAAGCTGGGGATAGATCATCTGCAGCGGCATCTGCTGCACTTCCGGGCCCAACTGCTGGAGCATGGCCAGCACGTCGGAGCGCTTGATCTCCTTGGCGTTGACGCGGGCCACCACCGGATCGTCGGCCAGCGACGGGGCCTTGGCGGCGGGTGCCTTGGCATCCTGTGCCAGGGCGGGCATGGAAACGGCGCCCAGCGCGGCAGCCGCGGTGGCGGCGAACAGGGCGGCACGCATAGTCTTGACCAGCATCTGCTAAAGTTCCCTCGAAGATAAATAGACTGGCCGGCCTGTCTGTCGGTCTGCCCGTCGATCATGTCACGCCAGCGCCCGGCCAGGCCTTCCCCACGACGCCCGCCTTTTCGCTGTCTGCGCATAAAGCATGAGTCGGGGCAGCGGGCAAGGGTCTGCCGGTTTTCGCCCCTTTCATGCATGCTGAAAGCGACATGATCATGGTGCCGGCATCCCCCCGCGGCGCTTTTTCTCAGGCCCGCCGGGCTGGCATGGCCGATGCCACGTTGACCGCAAGGCTGCGCGGCCTTATCTGTCAGGCCGTGCCTTTCCTCCCCCAGGGAAAGCGCAACGGTCCAGGGTGCCCGGCGGCCGGTGTGGCCGGCCCGGGTTTTCTTGCGTTCACCACTATCTTTGCCTTTTGCCTTCGCGGAGTATTCCATGTTCGGTGCCATTGCCCGCAAACTGTTCGGCAACGCGAATGAGCGGGTGGTCAAGGGCTTGCGGCGGCAAGTCGATGCCATCAACGCGCTGGAGCCGAAGCTGCAGGGCCTGTCGGATGCCGAATTGCAGATGCGCACCGACTGGCTGCGGGAGCGGCTGGAGAAGGGCGAATCGCTGAATGACATCCTGCCCGACGCCTTCGCTACCGTGCGTGAAGCCTCCAAGCGCGTCATGGGCATGCGCCATTTCGACGTGCAGCTTATTGGCGGCATGGTGCTGCATTCCGGCAAGATCGCCGAGATGCGCACCGGTGAAGGTAAGACCCTGGTGGCAACGCTGGCCGTTTATCTGAACGCGCTGCAGGGCAAGGGCGTGCATGTCGTCACGGTGAACGACTATCTGGCCAGCCGTGACGCCGCCCATATGGGCAAGCTCTACAATTTCCTGGGCCTGACCACGGGCGTCATCGTCCATGGGCTGGATGATCATGAGCGCCGCGCCGCTTACGCCGCCGACATCACCTATGGCACCAACAACGAATTCGGCTTCGACTATCTGCGCGACAATATGAAGTACCGGCGCGAGGACATGGCCCAGCGCGCCTTCAACTTCGCCATTGTCGACGAGGTGGACAGCATCCTGGTTGATGAGGCGCGTACGCCGCTGATCATCTCCGGCCCCTCCACCGATGGGTCAGAGCTGTATATCGCGGTGAACAAGGTGATCGCCCGCCTGACGGCGGAGGATTACGAGAAGGACGAGAAGGCCAAGGCCATCTCCCTGACCGAAGGCGGCACCGAGAAGGTGGCCCAGATCCTTCAGGAGATGGAGCTGCTGAAGACCGGCGACCTCTACGACATCCACAATATCAGCCTTGTCCATCACGTGAATCAGGCGCTGAAGGCGCACAAGATGTTCACCCGCGACGTGGATTACATCGTCAAGGATGACAAGGTCATCATCATCGACGAGTTCACGGGCCGCATGATGGATGGCCGCCGCTATTCCGAAGGGCTGCACCAGGCACTGGAAGCCAAGGAAGGCGTGAGCGTTCAGCGCGAAAACCAGACGCTGGCCAGCATCACCTTCCAGAATTATTTCCGTCTCTATCCCAAGCTGGCCGGCATGACCGGTACGGCCATGACCGAGGCGGCGGAATTCCAGGAAATCTATGGGCTGGAAGTGGTGGATATTCCCACCAACCTGCCGGTTCGCCGTATCGATGCCGATGATGAGGTCTATCGCACGGCGGCGGAGAAATACGAGGCCATCGTCAAGCTGGTCGAGGAATGCCGCGTCCGCCAGCAGCCGGTGCTGGTTGGCACCGTGTCGATCGAGAAATCGGAAACGCTGTCAACGCTGCTGAAGAAGAAGAACATTCCGCATAATGTGCTGAATGCTCGCTATCACGAGCAGGAAGCCTATATCGTTTCGCAGGCGGGCCGTGCCGGTGCCGTAACGATTGCCACCAACATGGCTGGTCGCGGTACCGATATCCAGTTGGGCGGCAATCTGGACATGCGGATCGAGCATGAACTGGCCGACCTGCCGGAAGGGCCGGAGCGGGATGCCCGCATCCAGGCTATCAAGGAAGAGGTGGCGGCCGCCAAGCAGGTGGTGCTGGAAGCCGGTGGCCTCTATGTGGTGGGTACGGAACGGCATGAAAGCCGCCGTATCGACAACCAGTTGCGTGGCCGTTCCGGCCGTCAGGGCGATCCCGGCGCTTCCAAGTTCTTCTTGTCGCTGGATGACGATCTGATGCGCATCTTCGGCAGCCAGCGTCTGGACACGATGCTCCAGAAGCTGGGGCTGGAGCAGGGCGAGGCGATCATCCATCCCTGGATCAACAAGGCGCTGGAAAAGGCCCAGCAGCGTGTTGAAGGCCACAATTTCGAGATCCGTAAGAACCTGCTGAAATACGACAATGTGATGAATGACCAGCGCAAGGTCATTTACGAACAGCGTCGTGAGATCATGGATGCCGCTGATGTGGCGGAAATGGTCAAGGAAATGCGCCACGAGGTGATTACCGACATGGTGCGCCGCGCCATTCCGGAAAATGCCTATGCCGAGCAGTGGGACATGGACCTGCTGCACGAGGAATGCCTGCGTATCCTGGGCGCCGACCTGCCGGTGCGTGAATGGGGCAAGGAAGAGGGGATCGCCGATGAGGAGATCACCGAGCGCCTGCTGAAATTTGCTGAGGACAAGATGGCGGAGAAGGAGGCGGCCTATGGCCCCGACCTGATCCGCAATATTGAGAAGAGCCTGCTGCTCCAGATTCTGGATCAGGTCTGGAAGGACCATCTTCTGTCGCTGGACCATCTGCGCCAGGGCATCAATCTGCGCGCCTATGCGCAGCGCGATCCGCTGAACGAGTATAAGAAGGAAGCGTTCGAGCTGTTCTCCGGCCTGCTGGATAATCTGCGCGAGCAGGTGACCCAGATGTTGATGCTGATCCAGGTCCGTGTGGCGGAGCCGGAAATCCCCGCGCCCCAGCCCTTCATGGGCGAGGAGACGCGCTTCGATCCGGCCCTGGCCGGCGCACCGCCGGCCGATGCGCCGCTGCCCGCCGGCATGGTGCGCCGTACCCCGGCCGCAGCCCTTGCCGGTGGCGGTTTTGGCGCCGGTGGCCTGCCCGTGGCGCAGGAAACCGATCTGGTCAGCGACGAAGCCTGGCTGAACACGCCGCGCAATGCACCCTGCCCGTGTGGCAGCGGCAAGAAGTACAAGCACTGCCACGGTGCTGCTTCCTGATAGCGTTCGAGGCATCTGCTGACATGGTGAAGGCCGGGGGCGACCCCGGCCTTTTCATTTTCGCGCCCGGGGATACGCGCCGGCCCTGAGACAAATTCCCTTCAGTCTGGAACTGTTCTAACCCACCCCCGTTGCCTTGCCGTCACCCCTTCATGAAAAGCGGCAGCGGGAGGAATCCATGGCCAGTGGCGGTTACGAGATGGAGCGCGGGCAGGGTGGGGAAACCCACCAGAAAGTGCCGGCGGCAGGCCCGCATGACGGGCAGGGCCATCTGACGACCAACCAGGGCATCCGTGTTTCCGACAACCAGAACAGCCTGAAATCCGGCGCGCGCGGGCCGAGCCTGCTGGAAGATTTCGTCCTGCGGGAGAAGATCTTCCATTTCGACCATGAGCGCATCCCGGAGCGGATCGTCCATGCCCGCGGGTCGGGTGCGCATGGCTATTTCGAGCCTTACGAATCGCTCTCGGACCTGACCAAGGCCGACCTGTTCCAGCGCAAGGGCGAGAAGGTGCCCGTCTTTGTCCGCTTCTCCACCGTGGCCGGCGGGGCCGGGTCGGTTGATACACCGCGCGATGTGCGCGGCTTTGCGGTCAAGTTCTATACCAAGGAAGGCAACTGGGATCTGGTGGGGAACAATATCCCCGTCTTCTTCATCCAGGATGCGATGAAGTTCCCTGACCTGGTTCATGCCGTGAAGATGGAGGCGGACCGCGCCTTCCCCCAGGCCGCCAGCGCCCATGACACATTTTGGGATTTCGCGTCGCTGATGCCGGAAACGACCCATATGCTGCTATGGGCCATGTCCGACCGCACCATCCCCCGTTCCTTGCGCACCATGCAGGGATTTGGCGTCCATACGTTCAAGCTGGTCAACGAAGCGGGCAAGGTCAGCTTCGTGAAATTCCATTGGAAACCGGTGCAGGGCCTGCAATCCACCGTCTGGGACGAGGCGCTGAAGCTGCAATCAGCCGATAATGACTTCCACCGCCGCGACCTGTGGGAAGCGATCGAGAAGGGTGATTATCCGGAATGGGAACTGGGCCTGCAGGTCTTCGATCAGGCCTTTGCTGATGCCCAGCCTTATGATGTGCTGGATGCGACCAAGATCATCCCGGAAGAGGATGTGCCGGTGCGGCCGGTTGGCCGGCTGGTGCTGGATCGCAACCCCGATAATTTCTTCGCCGAGACGGAGCAGGTGGCCTTCTGCCCGGCCAATATCGTGCCGGGGGTGGATTTCACCAACGACCCGCTGTTGCAGGGGCGGCTGTTCTCTTACCTCGACACACAGAAGTCGCGCCTGGGCACGGCCAATTTCCATCAACTGCCGATCAACGCGCCGAAATGCCCGATGGCCAATTTCCAGCGCGATGGCCAGATGCAGATGCATGTGCCCAAGGGGCGCGCCAATTACGAGCCCAACAGCCTTTCCGCCCATGGGGAGGAACCGGGCCCGCGTGAATGCCCGGTCACCGGCTTCCGTACCGATCCCGGTCGCGCGGACAGCGAGGAGCAGGGCGACAAGCTGCGGGTACGGCCGGAACTGTTCGCCGACCATTACAGCCAGGCGCGGCTGTTCTGGCGCTCCCAAACACCGTCGGAACAGGCGCATATCGCCAGCGCTTTCACCTTTGAACTGTCCAAGGTGAAGATGGCCCAGGTGCCGGGCCGGATGATCGCCAATCTGCGCAATGTGGATGAGGAACTGGCCCGCCGCGTGGCCAAGGGGCTGGGCCTTTCCCTGCCGGAGGCAAACCCGGCTGCCCGCGCGCCCATCGACATGAAGCCCTCGCCAGCCCTGTCGATCCAGAAGAACATGCTGGATACGCTGAAGGGGCGGATGGTCGGTATCCTGATTGCCGATGGCACCGATGCTGCGGCCCTGTCCAGCCTGAAACAGGCGGTGGAAGGGGCGGGCGCTACCCCCTTCCTGGTGGCGCCGCATATTGGCACCAGCCTGTCGGATGGCAGTGTGATTGCGGTGGATGGGCAGTTGGCGGGTTCCCCCTCCGCCTTGTTCGACGCGGTGGCGGTGCTGCTGGCACCCGATGCCGCCGCCCTGCTGGTGAAGGAGGCGGCGGCCATTCAATGGGTGATGGATGCGTTTGGCCATCTGAAGACCATCGGCCGCAATGATGCCGCCCAGCCCCTTCTGGACAAGGCCGGCGTGGAACCCGATGACGGCATCACGCCGCTGGACGGCACCTTCATCCAGAAGGCGTCGCAACGCCAATGGGCACGGGAGCCAAAGCTGCGCCTGCTGGCCTGACCGGCCTTATACCAGTCAGCCGAGGAGTGCCCTTGGCTGACCGGAGGCTGGTGCCCGCCCGGCGATATTGTCATGCGGAAAAGGGGGCGTGCCCGCGGGAAGGGCACGCCCTTTTTTATCCGCCCGGCGCGCGGTAGGGCGCTTCCAGCCCGGCAATGACGAAATCCACCACGCGGGCGGCCACGGCATCCAGATTGTCCAGATGGCACTGGCCGCCGGACAGCGTCTCCAGCCGCTTCATGTCGGTGTAAAGGGAGTGCTGCACCCCCATCATGAAATGCAGGCGCCAATAGAGTTCCTGCTGCGGCAGGTGGGGCAGGGCGCGGGCCAGGGGCAGCACGAAGCGCTGAAGATGGCCGACATCCTTGTCCAGCATCTCCCGCGCTTCCGGCGGGCCGTCGCCCCGCGCAAAGGCTACGAACTGGTTATAAAGCGCCAGTCGGGTGGAGGTGAAACTATAGCGGATGGACGGCACCACCAGGGCTTCCACAATCTCCCGCAGCGGCGGGGTGCCGCCGCCGGCCCGTTCCTCCGCATCGCGCAGCAGGCGGGCCCGCTCCTTGTTCAGCGCCACGGCGCCGCGCCGGAACACGGCGATCAGCAGCGCATCCTTGGACCCGAAATGGTAATTCACCGCTGCCAGATTGACCCCGGCTGCCGCCGTCAGTTCCCGCAGCGAGACGCTGGCATAGCTTTTCTCCGCGAATAGCCGTTCCGCCGCATCCAGGATCAGTTCCTTGGTATCTGGCTTGGGACTGCCGGCATTGCCCATTCCCACCCCAACCCCGGCGACAGGCGCACCCACACTTTGCGTCAAGGCCTTCCTTCCCTTCCCACACGGTCTAAAAGCCGCTGTCAAACAAGTGTTTCCACCATATCGCCCGGCCCCGCCGGCTGCAAAGGTCCTTTGGCCAAGGCGGCTGGGCGATTGACTTAAACAAGTGTTTGAATTTAACATAGGCAGCATATAAGGGGCCATACAGGCAACTGCCCGGACAAGGCCCTTTGGGGGAGGAAATGATGGATCCGCTATCGCCGCAGACCGGTATCTTCACCATGGGGTCTAAGGCGCACGCCCTGCATGCCCGGCTGACCGCCTTCATGGACGCCCATGTCTACCCGAACGAGGCGGCGCTGTATGCCCAGGTGGCGGCGGGGGAGACGCGGTGGAAGCCCCTGCCGCTGATGGAGGAATTGAAGGACCGCGCCCGGCGGGAAGGGCTGTGGAACCTGTTCCTGCCCGATAGCGAGCATGGCGCCGGCCTGTCCAACCTGGATTACGCCCCCTTGTGCGAGATCATGGGCCGCAGCCATTGGGCGCCGGAAATCTTCAATTGCGGCGCCCCTGACACGGGCAATATGGAAGTGCTGGTGCGCTATGGCACGGCAGAACAGCAGGCGCGCTGGCTGATGCCGCTGCTGGCGGGGGAAATCCGCTCCGCCTTCGCCATGACGGAACCGGAGGTGGCCTCCAGCGACGCCACCAACATCGCCACCCGTATTGAGCGGGATGGTGATGCGTATGTGATCAATGGCCGCAAATGGTGGACCAGCGGCGCCAATGACACGCGCTGCAAGATCATGATCGTCATGGGCAAGACCGACCCGGACAATCCTGATCGCCATCACCAGCAATCCATGGTCCTGGTGCCTACCGACACGCCGGGCGTGACAATCAAGCGGCATCTGCCCGTCTTCGGCTATGACGACGCGCCCCATGGCCATGCGGAAGTGCTGTTCGACAATGTGCGCGTGCCGGTGGGCAATATCCTGCTGGGCGAGGGGCGGGGGTTTGAGATTGCGCAGGGCCGCCTGGGGCCGGGGCGTATCCACCATTGCATGCGCCTGATCGGCGCATCGGAACGGGCGCTGGAACTGACCTGCCGGCGGCTGCTGTCGCGGGTGGCCTTCGGCAAGCCCGTCGCCACCCAGGGCGTCTGGCATGAACGGATCGCGGAGGCGCGCATCGCCATTGATCAGGCCCGGCTGCTGACGCTGAAAGCCGCGCATATGATGGACACGGTGGGCAACAAGGTGGCCAAGGCCGAGATCGCCATGATCAAGGTTGTGGCGCCCAATGTGGCCTGCAAAGTGATCGACATGGCGATCCAGGCCCATGGCGGCGGCGGCGTGTCGGATGATTTCCCCCTGGCCTGGGCCTATGCCAATGCCCGCACGCTGCGGCTGGCCGACGGGCCGGACGAGGTGCATCGCGCCCAGGTCGGCAAGATGGAACTGGGGAAATACCGCCCCCGGTAGGGCGGTGCGCTGTCGCCTGCAACCACCCTGACGAATCCTTACCGGATGATTGATGATGCCCCGCCCTTGCCAGGGGGCTGCCATATGCCCCCGGCATTTGACTTCACTGTCGCTTCGGGGCGATGTGGGGCCGCTTTGGGCTTGGGCCGGCGGCCATGCGATTCTCCTGGAAATATGGGCTGATTCTTCCCCTTGCGCTGCCATTGGCGGCGTTGGCGGTGTTTGCCCGCCCGCCAGCGGAATCGGATGTGAAGAGCACGCGCTATCTGCGCATTGCCGTGGACCCGTCGGGGGAGCGCGGCTTTGATGTCGGCGCTGCCCTGGCCGCCATGCTGTCCCGCCCGCCCGGCCTGCCCGCCTGCCTGGATGATGGCCGCCCCTGTGGCGTGTCCGGGCTGGTGGCCCTGGCACAGAGCCAGCCGGAACGCACCGACATTGTTGGCGCCGTGGCGCGGGGCGAGATTGAGACGGGGCTGGCCCCCGCCGACCGCGTCTATGCCGCGCGTTGCCAGCCTGCCCCCGGCACCCCGCCGGCAGAGCTGTCGATCATTGGTGAAATCTATAACGAGGCGCTGCATGTCGTGGCCCGTACCCGGATCGACGATGTCGCCGGGTTGAAGGGCAAGCGCGTCGCCATCGGTGTGCCGGGCAGTGATGAGAGGCGGCTGGCCGAACGGGTGCTGTCGGCCTATGGCCTGACGCTTCGGCAGGTGCGCGGCGTGGATCTGGGCGAGGCGGCGGCGCTTGCGGCCCTGGCCGATGGCCAGGTTGATGCGCTGTTCCGCATCGCTGCCGTGCCCGATGCCGCCATTGCCGATTTGGCGGCAAAAGCGGTGGACGGTCTGCATCTGCTGCCGGTGACCGGGGATGCGGCCAGCCGCCTGTCCGGCCTGCACCCGTTTGGCGGCATGGGGCAGATTGCCGATGGCGCTTATGAGGGGTTGGAAGGGGTTGCCACATTGATGCAGCCCATCGTCTGGGTGGCGGGACCGGCTTTGCCGGCGGGCCTTGCGCCCAAGCTGGCCCGGGCGCTTTCCAGCGACCCTAACCGTGCTGCCATGGTCCGGGGGGATCGCGGCTTCACCCTGGTGCGACCCGTGGCCCTGCGCATGCCGGCGCCGCTGCATCCGGGGCTGGAAGGTATCTACGCCGAACCCGCCCCCATCGTGATGGCGTGCCCCAAAGGCGGCCCACGCTGATCCGCTGCTGCCCGGCGTTTCGGATAAGGGGGTATGGCGGCGGCCACGGGCGGGCGTTGTTGGTATAGAGTGCGGGTAAAGACACCCAGCCCCCAGCACCGGGAGAAGCCCCATGTTCCTTGCCCAGGAGATTATCCGCATCAAGCGTGACGGTGGGCAGATCGAGGCGGCGGATATCACCCGCTTTGTTGCCGGCATCACCGATGGCACCGTATCGGAAGGCCAGGCAGCGGCTTTCGCCATGGCGGTTTACCTGAGGGGCATGGATCTGGATGAACGGGTGGCCCTGCTGCGGGCCATGACAGCATCCGGGCAGGTGCTGGACTGGTCGGGCGATCATCTGCCGGGGCCGGTGCTGGACAAGCATTCCACCGGCGGGGTGGGGGATAAGGTCAGCCTGATCCTGGCGCCCATCGTGGCGGCCTGTGGCGGGTTCGTGCCCATGATCTCTGGCCGGGGGCTGGGCCATACCGGCGGCACGCTGGACAAGATGGGCGCCATCTCCGGCTATATCGGTCAGCCCGACACGGCCCGCCTGCGCCGGGTGGTAGCGGAGGTGGGCTGCGCCATTGTCGGCGCCACGGCGGATATCGCCCCGGCGGATCGCCGGCTCTATGCCATCCGCGATGTGACGGCGACTGTGGAAAGCATCGACCTGATCACCGCCTCCATCCTGTCCAAGAAGCTGGCGGCGGGGCTGCAGGGGTTGGTGCTGGATGTGAAATATGGCTCCGGTGCCTTCATGCCGGAACAGGCGCGTGCCCAAGCCCTGGCCCGCGCCCTGGTGGAGGCGGGCAAGGGTGCCGGCCTGCCTACGGTGGCGCTGCTGACCGATATGGATCAGGTGCTGGGCACCAGCGCCGGCAATGCGGTGGAGGTGGCCGAATCCATCGCCTTCCTGACCGGTGCCGGGCGTGACCCACGGCTGTGGCAGGTGACACGGGCGCAGACGGTGGAATTGCTGCTGCTGGGCGGGCTGGCGGCGGACCGGGCGGATGCTGGCCAGCGCGTGGATCAGGCGCTGGAAAGCGGTCGCGCGGCGGAAATCTTCGCCCGGATGGTGGCCGCATTGGGTGGTCCTGCCGATCTGCTGGAAAAGCCGGACCGGCATTTGCCCCGGGCGCCTGTGACGGTGCCGGTGATGGCGGCGCGCGACGGTTTCCTGGCGGCGCAGGATGTGCGGGCCATCGGCCTGTCGGTGGTGGCGCTGGGCGGCGGGCGGACCCGGCCACAAGACCCTGTGGACCCGGCGGTCGGGCTGACTGGTTGGGTGCCGCTGGGCACCAGGGTGGGGCCGGACGGGCCGCCCTTATGCCTGATCCACGCGCATGACGCGGCTGCGGCGGCAATGGCGGCGGGGATGATTGCCAAAGCCTGCCAAATCACCGATACCCCACCCGTGCTTACCGAACCGGTGGCGGCCGGGCTGATCGCCTGACCCCACTTTTTTTGAGTTCTTCCCCGCAAGGATCGTCAGGGCATGATCAAGATCGTCCGCGCCAAGTTCCACGGCATCCGCGTCACCGGTGCGGACCTGAACTATCATGGCTCCATCACCCTGGACCCGGAGCAATGCGCCCTGGCCGGATTCTATCCGCTGGAATTTGTGGAAATCTGGAACAAGAACAGCGGTGCCCGCATCTCCACCTACGTGATTTTCGGGGAGCCGGGGTCCAAGGCCTGCGTGCTGAACGGTGCCGCCGCCCGCACCTGCCAGAAGGGGGATGAGATCATCATCGCCGCGTCGGCCAGCATCACCCCGGACCAGCTTTACGATATCAAGCCCAAGGTCCTGACCTTCCACGCCGATAACAGCGTTGACCGGGTGCTGGAATATGATGTGTTCAAGGGCCCGGAACGGGATTTCGATTTCCGCACCCTGGACATCACCGATGGCCGCGACGCGGCGGTGGAACTGTCGGTGCCGGTGCGGACGTAAGGGCACGCGTCGAGAGTTTGTCCGGTTCAGGCCGAAGCCCCTAAAACCCAGCGTCCACCGCCCCCACCTTGATGCCGGCCCGGTTTCGCAGGGCGGGGCGGGCCAGGTCGGCCACGGAATCATGTTCCGCGTCGCTGATCAGGTCCAGCTTGTGCAGCAGGGCGGCCAGCGCCGGGCCGGCGGCGCGGGCGGTGCCATCTTCCACCTTCACCGCCGCTGCGATCCCGGATTCCGGGATGATGGCGCAGCACACGCCCTCCGCGCCGGATTTCACCAGCACGCGGGACGACAGGGCCTGCATGAAACCAGTATCGAAGGTGCCGGTGCCGCCCACCAGATGCGGATGCGCGCCCCAGGCTGCCAGCAGGCGTGTCGCGGCGTCCGCCCGCACCGCCGGTAAATCCTGCGGATCGGCCAGCCGCGCCATGCCATAGGCCAGCGCTTCCAGCGGCAGGGCGATGGTGGGGATGGAACAGCCATCCGTACCCCAGGGCGCGCGGGACAGGTCCTGCCCGCAAAGCTGTTCCATCACGCCCAGGATGCGCTGCTGCACCGGGTGGGTATAGCCGACATAACCGGCCAGTTTCTCGCCCCTGTGCAGCGCCGTGGTCAGCATGCCGCAATGTTTGCCGGAACAGTTATTGTGCAGGGGGCAGCATTCCTCCCCCCGGCGCAGCATCGCCTCCCAGGTGGGGGCGTGATAGGGGGCATGGCTGCCGCATTCCAGCGCTGTGACGGGCAGGCCGATCCGGTCCAGCCAAGCGGCCACCCGCTCGGTATGGGCCGGCTCCCCACTATGGCTGGAACAGGCCAGGGCCAATTCCTCTGTCCCCAGGCCAAAGGCATCGGCGGCGCCCGTCTCCACCAGGGGCAGGGCCTGCATCACCTTGTTGGCGGATCGGGGGAAGGTGGGGGCCTGCCGGTCGCCCCAGGCGCCCAGCACATGGCCATCGGCGCCTACGGCCACCGCGCGCACCCGATGCACCGACTCAACCATCGGCCCGCGCGTTACCCGCACCAGCATCGGGCCGCCGGCCCGGTCCGGCAGGTCGGTCCGGGTTGTGGAATCGGAAAGCATCTGTTCGTGATTATGTGCCATGATCGCCCGGTCACCTGTCCGCCCCGCCTTGGCCGGGGTGGGCGCAACCTGCGCCGGCCGGCCGTTCCATGCAAGCCATGTCGGCCCCGCGGCGCTGATTCGCAATCTATCCTATCAGGTTCCCATGCGTGGTTATTTCGCCCTCGGTGCGGAGGGCATCAGCAAGGCCGGCAATGTCGGCACGATCATGCGCACCGGTCATGCCTTTGGTGCCAGTTTCATCTTCACCGTCAATGGTGTGGTGAATATGAGCGAGTTGCGCGTCACCGACACGTCCGGCGGCATCGATCATGTGCCCTTCTATGGCTGGCAATCGGTCGCGGATATGGCCTTGCCGGCGGGCTGCCAGCTTGTCGGCTGTGAATTGACCGATGACGCATCGGAACTGCCCAGCTTCCGCCACCCGCTGCGGGCGGCCTATGTGTTCGGCCCGGAACGGGGCAGCCTGTCTCAGGGCATGCTGGAACGATGCGACCATGTGGTGAAGATCCCCACCAAATTCTGCGTCAATGTCTCCGTCGCAGCCGCCATCGTCACTTATGACCGGATGATCTCCCTGGGTCGTTTTGCTGAACGGCCGGTGCGTGTGGGCGGCCCGCGGGAGGCGATGCCCGACCATGTTCATGGCCGCGTGCGGGTGCGCAACAAGGAAAGCCTGCGCATGCGCCCCCTGCTGGGCGGCTGGAACGAATAAACCCCGCCTGCCTTTCCGTATAGGGAAGCGACAGCCGACAGGCCCGTCGTCAGTGGGTATAATAATGGGACATGGCGCAACTACCGCGCGGGTTGTGCCGTTCCCATATACAGAAACAAGGCGGGCGGTCCTGGTGCCACCGGCCCCATGAACAACGGAAAGGAACGATCATGCTGATGCGACGTCAACCGCGCCCGCGGACGCTGGCGCTGCCGGCCCCGGTTCCCGCCTTCCGGCATGGGGCTGTCTTTCTGCTGCTGGCCGGCGCCCTGGCACTGGGTGTGCCGATGGCACGCGGACAGGACACCCCGCCGCCGCCCGCTTCCGCACCGGCGGAACAGATGGATGAGGTGATCGTCACCGCCCCGCGCAATGGGGAGCCGGGCTTCCAGGAATCGGATGATTATCACCGTCAGGAATATGCCCGCCTGCATGCCAAATTTGGCCCGCCGCAGCAGCGCCCGGTCGGACGCGGGGATGAAACCTTCGCGGTCGGGGCAGAGACGCAGGGCCCCAATTACCGCAGTGGCCTGCGGGATGATATTGCCACGGCGCCCCGCCTGACCCAGACCTTCAGCGAGAATTGAGCGCTTTCATGAAAAAGGCCCCCGCCAGCACGGCAGGGGCCTTTTTTCTGCGTCCCTTTGGACCTGTCAGCGTTCGATCTGCAAATAGCTGACGGGCAGCAGGTCCCAGGGGAAATAGATCCAGGTGTCCTGGCTCACCTCGGTGATGAACGTATCCACCAGCGGCCGGCCGGCGGGCTTGGCATAAAGGGTGGCGAAATGCGCCTCGGGCAGCATCTTGCGCACATAGGCCGCCGTCTTGCCGGTATCGACCAGATCGTCGATCAGCATCCAGCCCTTGCCGCCATCCGTCACGGCGTCCGGCGCCTTCAGCACCTGGATTTCGCCCTGGCTCTTGTCATCATAGCTTTTGACCGAGATCGTCTCAACGACGCGGATATTCAGCTCGCGGGCGATGATGGCGGCCGGCACCAGCCCGCCACGGGTGATGGCGATGATGCCCTTCCACTGGCGCAGGTCGGCCAGCCGCCAGGCCAGGGCCTTGGCATTGCGGTGCAGCTCTTCCCAGGTGACGGGGAAATTCTTCTGCGGATCGGTGATTTTGTTGGACACGGGCGGAGGCCTATCTCTTGTGGATTGGCTGACTGATAGCCCAAGCCACCGCGTCCGGCAACGCGCTGGATGGATATGTTTGCCCAAAACAAAAAATACCCATTGCATTCCCCCGGGGGTTCCGTTACAAGCGGCGACCTCACCGGACGGTGCCTCTAACGAAGCGCCGGACAGTGCGGAAATAGGCGCCCGTAGCTCAGCTGGATAGAGCACCAGACTACGAATCTGGGGGTCAGAGGTTCGAATCCTTTCGGGCGCGCCATTTCCTCACACGTCACCGGTTGATCATAAGTGTGCGCCCGTAGCTCAGCTGGATAGAGCACCAGACTACGAATCTGGGGGTCAGAGGTTCGAATCCTTTCGGGCGCGCCAACTCTACTTAAACGACGTTTAAAATCCAACCATCGCAGCTTTCCTGCGAGGGTTTTTCGCGTTTCCGCTTCCTGGCATGATTACAGCACTCAGTTCGGGATGCTGGACTTGCCAAACGATTGACGCATCCTCGGGACCGCGTGGTCGATGAATGCCCGGACGGCCCCGCCGCCTTGTGAGCGGGTCTGGAAGACCAGATGGACGGGGACCGGCTCCGGCTCATACTCCTGAAGCAGGGAGACCAGCGTTCCTGCCGCGATCTGCTGCTCCACCTGATAGGAGAGGGGACGGACAATGCCCAGGCCCCGCCATGCTGCCTCTACAGCCGCAGCGGCGCTGTTCAGCGCCAGTCGGCAGGTGACCCGGACCGGGCGGATGCGGCCCGTACCCGGCCCCTCCCGGTACCGCCAGAGTTCCTGGGTGCCCGCCTCGTTCAGCCCGATGCACCAATGGTCCGACAGGTCGGCAGGTGTTTGCGGCGGCGCGCGGTCGGCAAGATAGGTGGGGGCCGCGCAGGTCAGCCGCCGCACACTGCCCAGTTTCACCGCTGTCAGGGAAGAATCGGGCAAGGCTGCCAGCCGGATCGCGATATCCACCCCTTCCCCCACCAGATCAACCAGCCGGTTCAGCAGCAGGACCCGCACATTGATATGGGGGTGAAGGGCCAGAAAACTGTCGATCACCGGCATGACATGCAGGCGGCCAAACAGTTCCGGCGCGGTGAGGACGATGGTGCCGCTGAGGGCAACGTCCCTGGATTGCGGCCCCAGATGCGCAAGCTCCCCCAAAATATGCCGATAGGTGGCAACGTGGCGTTCGCCCGCCTCGGTGACGGCGAAGCGGCGCGTCGTGCGCGCCAGCAACCGCTCCCCCGCTGTGGCTTCAAGCTGGGCGACGGCGCGCGTCACCGTGGCGGGGGAATGGCCCAGGGTCCGGGCAGCCGCCGCCAGTGATCCGGTATCGACCACCGCGATAAAAATCGCCATGGCATCAAGACGGTCCATAAACTCTTTCCAAATCTGAAATCAAATCTTTCTCTATCGTCTCATTATATCAAAATCAGAAATAGCCCAAATTCCGGAGGCACCTGGAAGGAGGGCATGATGACGATGCGTTACGGATTTCAGCAGGTCGGGGATGTTGAGGTTTTCTATCGGGAGGCCGGGCCTGCCGATGCGCCGGTGATCCTGCTGCTGCATGGCTTCCCCACGGCCAGCCACATGTTCCGCGACCTGATGCCGCTTCTGGCCGACCGTTTCCGGCTGATCGCACCGGACCTGCCCGGCTTTGGGCAGACCAAGGCGCCGCCGCGCGGGACGTTTGATTATACGTTCGACCGGCTGGCCGATGTGGTGGAGGGGTTCACCGAGGCTTTATCGCTGGACCGCTACGCGCTTTACATTTTCGATTATGGCGCCCCGGTGGGCCTGCGTCTGGCGATGCGTCACCCGGATCGGGTGACGGCCATCATCTCCCAGAATGGCAATGCCTATCTTGATGGTTTCAGTGATGATTGGGCGCCCTGGCAGGCCTATTGGCAGGAACCCACCGCCGCCAACCGGGAGGCCTGCCGCCCCTCACTCTCGCCCGAGGCGATCCGGGATTGGCAATATGGCACCGGTGCCGACCCCACCCGCCTGTCACCGGACGGCTATGAGCTGGATATCGCCTATATGGCGCGGGCTGGGGCGGCGGATATCCAGCTTGACCTGATTTTGGATTACCGCAGCAATGTCGCGCTGTACCCGGCTTTCCAAGCCTATTTCCGGGCCCATCAACCGCCCTTCCTTGCCGTCTGGGGCCAGCATGATCCAGCCTTCCTGCCGGCCGGTGCCAGAGCCTATAAGCGGGATCTGCCGGATGCGGAGATTCATCTGCTCGATGCCGGCCATTTCGCCCTGGAGACCCATGCGGCGGCAGTGGCGGACCTGATCCGGCTGTTCTTGGAGAGGAATCTGTCTTTGCCGGGCTAAGTCCAGGGCCGGTGCAGTGCGCTTGGCCGTGGTTGAGCGCACTGCCGGCTGTATCCACAGCATCCACCCGGTTCAGGCGGCCGCGCGTTCTGTGACCGGTCGCCGCCTTAATACACCTTGCGCGATGGCAGGGGGCAGATAGGCTGGGGCCGGCGCTCCATTCACCCTTGAGGTTTACACGCAGAACGAACGGGCCGTTCGATTCTATACGAACCTTGGGTTCAGGGAAGTGTCGCGGCGCGCTTGCGACGACGAGGGCTTTCCGTTCGAGAATGCGCAACTGACGCTGCGCGCGTGAACGGCTGTAAGCGGGCGGGTTCGCTCCCCGCCCGCTTATTGATACGCCCGGAACCGCTCAATGACGGCCTTTACCAGTTCAACGGGGGGCTTTTCGCCTTCCAGCCTGAGAACTGGAGCGGTTTGCTGACGGAGCCAGCTTTCATGTTGGGCAAGGTTCCGTCCGGTAAAGAGCGGGTCGTCGTAGCGTGAGGCCCAGGTCCGAAATGCCAAATGTGCCTCGTGCATATCCCCTCCAGGAAGAATGCGATCACCGTGCCGGGCACTTTCACGCTGGTCGAGGCGGTTCAGCCGTATAGCTGCCGGCGTGTAGAGGAAGACAATCAGATCAACGTCTTGGATCAGCGCCTCGCCCCATCCGATGAATGAGCCGGTTAATATCCATCCATCAGATGCGCTTTGCCGTTCAGAAATTAATCGCACACGCTCCTCAGGGGGACGCTTAATGCTGAATGGCGGGTCGGTTGGCAGCCAGTAGAAATAATCAACGTCGATTTGCGGGATGCCGAAGTGAACCGACAGGGCCTCGCCAAGGGTTGAGACGCCGGAACAGGAGGCTCCAGTTATGTAAATTTGTGGTCTGTCGGTCATTTTCGTTTCCTTACTAATCTCACTACCCCCACACCGCTCGCGTACACCCTTAACAGCTTTTCACCAGAGTCTTGGACATGCAGATCATTGAAACCGAACGCCTGATCCTGAGACCCTTCAGGGAGGGGGATGCCGCAGAGCTTTTCGCCTATCTGCACGCCCCCACCGCACCCTGTTTCCTCTCGCTCAAGCTCGCAGACCTGGCGGAAGCGGAGGTTGAGGTCAGGAAACGTGCCCTCGACGAGGGCAGTGTGGCGATATGCCTGAAACAGACCGGTCAACTCATCGGCGATCTGTTTGGCGGCGGGGAGAATGAGGAAGAAGCGACGGCCTCGGTCGGCTGGCACCTCAATCCGCAGTTCGCTGGCAAGGGATATGCGCTCGAAGCCGCCAGGGCCTTGCTCGACCATCTTTTCCGGGTAAAGGGCTTTCGCCGAATCTATGCCTATGTCGAGGACCATAACCATCCCTCGCAGCGGCTTTGCGAAAAGCTGGGCATGCGCCGCGAAGGCCTGTTCTTAGAGTTCATTTCGTTCACCAAGGACGATGCGGGCAACCCGATCTACGAAAATACCTTCGAGTACGCCATTCTGCATCGCGAATGGGTCTCCGGCGTTCCCGCGATCTGGCCGCCTCGGTAATAGCCGTGGCGCGGGGCATCGTGCGATGGCGGAGAAGCGGGCATCCGTATCGCACTGGCCTAAACACCGGGCAGGTTCAGCTTCTGTTTGTCATGTGATTGCGCTGTGAACATCACCATTTGGAGTAACTACGCCTAAGCCGTGGGTGTGGTACCGCCATCAATAACGAACTCCGTACCCGTCACCGCGCCCGCGCGGGGTGACGCAACAAACGCGATCAGGTCGGCCACTTCCACCGGCTTTGCCGGGCGGCCAAGCGGGATGCCGCCAAGCGCTTGCATGATGATCTGTTTGCCGCCCTCATAATCAGTGCCAGCCTGTTCGGCCAGCCGTTCGGCCATGGCAACCGACGCCTCGGTCTCTACCCACCCCGGCGAAACCCGCACCACCCTGACCCCCTTGGAGGCAACCTCCTTCGACAGGCTCTTGCTGTAAGTGGAGAGTGCGGCCTTGGCGGCCGCATAAGCGGTCGTGGATTCCGGAAGCGGCAAGCGGTTCTGGATCGAGGTGACATGCACGATGACGCCCGCACCTTGGGCGACCATGCCAGGCAGAAGGGCGCGGTCGATGCGCACCGCCGACATGAGGTTCCAGTTCAATTCCTGATACCAGCCTGCATCATCCAGGGCGGCGAATCCCCCGCCGGGCGCGGCGGAGCCGCCCACCACATGGACGATGATGTCCACACCACCCAGATGATCCCGCGCATTGGCCGCCGCTGCGGCACAGCCTTCGGCGGTCATCAGATCGGCAGCGATGAAGTGAACGTCGTCCGCCGCAATGGCGGGCAGGGTGCGCGCCGTGGTCACCACGCGGGCACCGGCATCGCGCAGGGCCGTAACCACGGCCGCCCCGATGCCCTTGGTTCCCCCCGTCACGAAGGCGCGCTTGCCCTTCAGACCCAGATCAAAGCTCATGGCGTGATCTCCAGCCGTGCGATCCTGTCGCCCTCCAGAACGAACGCATAGCGCAGATCGACCGGGCTGCCGGGAAAGTCCCCGGCGACATGGGCCTTCACCAATATGTGCCCGCCTTCCTCACTGATGGCGAAAGGGTCGGTTGTGTAGCTGAAGGTCGCGGCGGCATCCGTCTTCCATTGGCGGATGGCATCCCGGCCCGTATGGGTCCGGCGTTCATCAATCACGGCAGCCTTTTCAGTGAAGCATTGGGCGACGGCATCGCCATCCTTCTGATCGGCGGCGAAATAGGCCGCGATCGGCCCTGGCAGGGGGATCGGCATGATCATTCTCCGATTTGCTTGTTCCTGGGTCTAGATTGCCGTAACCTGCCCAAATGACAAGAACCGACGAAAAAGTAAGGTACTTACCAAAAAGTAAGTCCATCCAGTACACGCGCGAAACCGCGGCTGAAGGCGTTGAGAATGTCCTGAAGCTGCTGGAAGGGCGGTGGAAGCTGATCATCCTGTTCCACCTGTTTGGTGGCGCGGTCATGCGCTTTTCTGACCTTGAACGCGCGATCCCGGCTGTGTCGCAAAAGATGCTGATCCAGCAGCTTCGCCAGATGGAAAGTGACGGCATCGTTCGCCGCATCGTGCATCATCAGGTGCCGCCGAAGGTCGAATATTGCCTGACGGAATGGGGGCAGGCGCTATGCCCCGCACTTGATGCGCTCTTATCCTGGGCGGCATTGCGCGAGGATATGACCCCTCCGGACGCGTCCCCGGATTCGTGAGGGCACCAATAGGCGCTTCCGCCTGGTGCGCAGGGAGCGTGATCAGGAAGATTTTTTAATGATTTTAGGTGGTTGGTAAAATGGCGGAGAGGGTGGGATTCGAACCCACGGTACCCTTGCGGGTACTTCGGTTTTCGAGACCGACGCGTTCGACCACTCCGCCACCTCTCCGCATGACCCCGCAGATGCACATTATCGGGATGGTCCGTCCCGGCATCATTCGCGAAGTGGCGCGGAACCTACACAAAGCCCGACTTCTATGCAATACTCCTTTTTCTGGCTTCCATGAGCTTTTGTGCTCCCCACCATGCGGTCGGGTTTCTGCTTCTGTTTTATGGAACGGACGGGGCTTCATGCGAAGCTGATGTTGCACCCTTGCGCTGTGGGAAGGGCCCAAAGCCTAGGGAAAGAGTCGGTTCCCGGTTGACAGATCGGCCATCCTGGGTATATTCCCGCGCCTCTGGAACGGGGCCTTGTCTGGTCGCCGACTTCCTTTGTGCGGCTAAAACGAAAGGGACCGCCCCAATTGCGGGGTTTCCCGGATCTTTGAAGAAGTGGTGGTTAGAATGTTCGCAGTCATCCGCACCGGCGGTAAGCAGTACAAGGTCGCGGCCGGCGACGTCATTCGGGTTGAGAAGCTGGCTGGTGAGGCTGGCGCCTCCCTGAAGCTGGACGAAGTCCTGCTGGTCAGCAACGAGGGCACCACCACTGTCGGGTCGCCGCTGGTTGCCGGCGCTGCCGTGACGGCCGATGTCGTTGCCCAGGACCGCAATGACAAGATCATCATCTTCAAGAAGAAGCGTCGCCAGAATTACCGCCGCAAGAACGGCCACCGTCAGGAAGTGACGGTGCTGCGCATCACCGGTATTCAGGCCTGAGCGCCTTTTTGAAGCTATCTGTTGAGGAGTAGAAGTCATGGCACATAAAAAGGCAGGCGGCTCGTCCCGCAACGGTCGCGATACCGCTGGCCGTCGTCTCGGCGTCAAGCGCTTCGGCGGCGAGCTGGTTCTGGCCGGCAACATCCTGGTCCGTCAGCGCGGCACCAAGTTCCATGCTGGCGCCAATGTCGGCATCGGCAAGGATCACACCCTGTTCGCCCTGGTCGACGGCAATGTCGAGTTCAAGACCGGCCTGAAGGGTCGCACCTTCGTTGCGGTCAACGAGCTGGTTATTGAAGACGCCCCGGCGATCGCCGCTGAGTAAGGTGTCCGCCGCCGGCCCCGGCCGGCAGCGCCAGACAAGAGTACGGTCGGGGGAGCGGGCAACCGTTCCCCCGATTTTGTTTGTTTGATTTTCCAGTGCCTTGTTCTTTTCTCTCGCGGTGTCACCATGAAGTTCCTCGACCAGTGCAAGATCTTCCTGAAAAGCGGTGATGGCGGGCCGGGGTCGGTGTCGTTCCGGCGGGAGAAGTTTATCGACCATGGCGGCCCGGATGGCGGCAATGGCGGTCGGGGTGGCGATGTGGTGATTGAGGCGGTCGACGGGCTGAACACCCTGATCGATTATCGCTACCAGCAGCATTTCAAGGCCAAGCGCGGCGGCCACGGCATGGGCCGTTCCCGGTCCGGCGGGCGGGGCGAAGATGCGGTGCTGCGCGTACCCGTAGGTACCCAGGTGCTGGATGATGACCAGGAAACGGTGATCGCCGACCTGACCGAAGTGGGCCAGCGAATCGTGCTGCTGAAGGGCGGCGATGGCGGCTTCGGCAACGAACATTTCAAGACCAGCACCAACCGCGCCCCGCGCAATTTCGGCCCCGGCTGGCCGGGGGAAGAGCGCTGGGTCTGGCTGCGGCTGAAGCTGATTGCCGATGCCGGGCTGCTGGGCCTGCCCAATGCCGGCAAAAGCACCTTTCTGGCCGCCGTTTCCCGCGCCCGGCCCAAGATTGCCGATTATCCTTTCACCACCCTGGTGCCGAACCTGGGTGTGGTGAAGGCCGGTGAGGAAGAATTCGTCATTGCCGATATTCCCGGCCTGATCGAAGGGGCGCATGAGGGCCACGGCCTGGGCACCCGCTTCCTGGGCCATGTGGAGCGTACCCGCGTGCTGCTGCATCTGGTGGATGGCACGCAGGAAGATGTGCAGTTGGCCTATCGCACCATCCGGCGCGAATTGCGCATGTATGGCGGCGGGCTGGCCGACAAGCAGGAAGTGGTGGTGCTGAACAAGGTCGACGCCTTGACGGAGGAGGAGATCGAGTTCAAGCGCACCAAGCTGCGCCGGTCGGCCAAGAAGCCCGTCATGGTGATGTCCGGCGCGGCGAACCAGGGGGTGCAGGAAGTGCTTTATACCCTGCTGGGCCATATCAAGGACAGCCGCGCCCTGGATGAAGAGGCGGCCGTGGATGCCGCCTACAAGGCCCGGTATCGCCCGATCTCCGAATAAGATCGGTCCTGAAATAAGGATTTGAGGGGCAGGCGGTCCGGAAAGGCCACTGCCCCTTGATATGGCTTCAGGCCGCCATGGCACCCGTGGCGGCACTGCCCAGGGCGTAAAGCCCCAGCACGGCCAGCAGCCCGCCGGTCCCCCGGTTGATCCAATGCACGGTGCGGCTGGTGACACGGCGGCGCAGCATTGTGACGCCACCGCACAGGGTTGCCCACCAGAGCAGGGAGCCCAGGAACACGCCTGCCACCAGCGTGGCATCCTGTGCCGGCCCCTTGGTATTGCCGAATCCGACAATCACGGCGCTGATGCCCAGGATGGTCACCGGGTTGGTGATGGTCAGCAAAAAGCCGGTCAGCACGGCGGCGGGCAGGTTGCCGGCCACCGGCACTTCCGCCAGCGGCTTGGGATCGCGCATGAAACTATGCACGGCCACCGCCAGCAGGAACAGCCCGCCCACCACCTGTAAAACCAGCATATTGCCGGTAATCACATCCAGCACCGCCGTAATGCCAAAGGCGGCCACGGCGCTGAACATGGCATCGGCAAGGGCGGCCCCGATGCCGGTGGCGAATCCGGTGGTCAGGCCCCGTTCCAGGCTGCGCCGGATGCACAGCAGGCCGATGGGGCCGACGGGTGCTGCGATGATGACGCCCAGCACCACACCGCGCCACAGGATGCCCATTTCTTCCAGCAAACCGAAACACTCCTGCAACAGCGGCAGCGCGCCTTCACGGCGATGCCTGCGGCACGCATGACAGCGGGCATGGCCTGTGTCTAGGATGCATGACCATGCCAGACCGCCACAGCCCCGCCCAAGACCTCCTCGACGATATCGGCCTGCATCTGCTGCGCGAATTGCAGCGCGATGCGCGGCAATCCTTCGCCGATCTGGCGCGGCAGGTGGGGTTGACACCGCCCGCCGTGGCCGAGCGCGTGCGCCGGATGGAAGCCAACGGCCTGATACAGGGCTACCGGGCAGAGGTCAACCACGCAGCCCTGGGGCTGAAACTGACAGCCTTTGTCCGGTTGCGCACCTATCCCGGCCGCGACCGCGCGTTTGAAGAATATGTCGCAGACCGGTTTGAGGTGCTGGAATGCCATGAGGTGACGGGGGAGGATAGCTATCTGCTGCGAATCACCGCCACCGACGTGCATCATCTGGACCGGGTCCTGACCGGCATTTCCCCCTTCGGCGCCACCCATAGCGTGATGGTGCTGTCCACCAAGATCCGCAACCGGGTGATGGAGCCGATGGCGTGACTACCGCATCCCCTGCCGCCGCTATGAACCCAAAGGGCGGGCCCGCCGTCCGCCGCGCCACCCTGGTGGGGGCCAGCGCCATCGTGATGTGGGCGACGCTGGCGCTGTTGACGGGCCTTTCCGGGCCGGTGCCGCCCTTCCTGCTGGTTGCCCTGTCGTTGGGCGTGGGCGCCTTGGTCAGCCTGGGCGTGATCCTGGCGACGCGCCGGCCGCTGATGGGTGCATTGCGCCAGCCACTTCCTGTCTGGCTGTTGGGGATCGGCGGGCTGTTCGGCTACCATTTCCTGTATTTCCTGGCCTTGCAGACCGCACCGGCGGCAGAGGCCAATTTGATCAATTATCTCTGGCCCTTGTTGATCGTGCTGTTTGCCGGCCTGCTGCCGGGGGAAAAGCTGGGAAAGGCGCAGGTGCTGGGGGCGCTGGCGGGGCTGGCGGGCACCTTGCTGCTGATCACCGGCGGGGCCGGGCTGCAGGTGCGGCTGGATTATCTGCCGGGATATCTGTCTGCCGTGGCGTGTGCTGTCACCTGGGCCACCTATTCGGTGTTGAGCCGGCGGTTCGGCACTGTGCCGACGGAGACGGTAGTGTTTTTCTGTCTGGCGACGGCCCTGCTGGCCGTGCCCTGTCACCTGCTGTTTGAGCAGACGGTGTGGCCGACCGGCTGGGGCTGGGCGGCGGTGGTGGCCATGGGGCTGGGGCCGGTGGGGCTGGCCTTCTTCGTCTGGGACCATGGGGTCAAGCGCGGCGATATCCAGGCGCTGGGGGCGCTATCCTATGCCACGCCGCTTCTGTCCACCGGCCTGCTGATCCTGGCCGGACGCGCGGCCCTGTCCTGGCCGGTGGTGGGGGCCTGTGTGCTGATTGTCGGCGGGGCCATCATCGCCGGGCGCCGGCTGGCGAAATAAAACGGGACGGCGATTACCCACCGATAGCGCGGCCCAGCTTCTCCAGCACGGCGCGCAATTCCGGGTCTTCTACCTGGGCGGTGGTGGTGGACAGGGTGACTTCCTGCTGCGGCGACAGGCGCTTGGGCACAACGGGCGCGAAATTTTTGGACTTGAGAACCGGTGCCCCATGCACCAGCTTCAGCCGGGCCACGGCGCGCCAGCCCATGAAGCTGTTGATCCGTTCCAGGATCTGCGGTTCCTCATGCTGGACCAGCAGGGCGGCGGCACTGGTAACACGGACATGCAGGGTGGCATTGTCGCGCTGGTTGCCGGGGAAGACCAGCTTCAGCGGCGCTGTCTGTTCCCCCAGCCGGGAGCCGACTATCGCCGCCCAGTCGCTGAGCAGCGCGCCGAACGCCATGCCATGCTTGCCCAGCGCCTTGCCGGCCACAGATGTCAGGGTCCGGCCCAGCCGCCGGGGACCATATTGCTGAGGGTCTTTCATGCTCGCCACTTCTGCCACACGCGGCCCCATCAAAGCAGAGCCGGACGCCGCGCGCCAGGGGCAAGCCGGTAACCTGCCGGCCCTGCTGCTGGACTGGTACGACCGGCACCGCCGCGCCATGCCCTGGCGCGCCCTGCCGGGAGAGACGGCGGACCCTTATCGCGTCTGGCTGTCGGAAATCATGCTGCAACAGACGACGGTGGCGACCGTCGGCCCCTATTTCCGCAATTTTCTGGAACGCTGGCCCAGCGTGGCCGACCTGGCGGCGGCCGATCTGGATGATGTGCTGCGGGCCTGGGCGGGGCTTGGCTATTATGCCCGCGCCCGCAACCTGCATAAATGCGCCCAGGCCGTGGTGCGCGACCATGGCGGGCGATTCCCGTCGGGGGAGGCTGCCCTGCTGGCCTTGCCGGGAATCGGCGCCTATACTGCCGCCGCCATCCGGGCCATCGCCTTTGACCAGCCGGCCACCGCCATGGATGGCAATGTGGAACGGGTGATGGCGCGGCTGTTCGCGGTGACGGACCCGTTGCCGGGGTCCAAGCCGGTATTGAAGGCCCATGCCGCCTCCCTGGTGCCGGACAGGCGGCCCGGGGATTACACCCAGGCTTTGTTCGATCTGGGGGCCACCATCTGCATCCCCCGCAAGCCGCGCTGCATCCTGTGCCCCTGGCAGGCGGCCTGCCGCGCCCGCGCCCTGGGCATTGCAGAGGATTTGCCCGCCAAGCAGGCCAAGGCGGCCAAGCCGGTGCGCCGCGCCCTGGCCTTTGTGCTGATCGACGGGCAGGGCCATGTCGCCCTGCGTCGCCGGCCGGAAAAGGGATTGCTGGGGGGCATGATGGAAGTGCCCTCTTCCCCCTGGGAAACAGGCCCGATGCCGGAGATGGGGGCGGTGCTTTCCCATGCGCCCGCTGCCGGTATTGCATGGCAACCCTTACCGGGCATTGTCCGTCACACTTTCACCCATTTCGAGTTCGAGATTACGGTGGTCACGGGGCGGCTGAAAGGGGGCTCCTTACCCGCCGGACTGGTGCTCGCCGCGCCTGACCGGCTGGGGGAGGAGGCATTGCCCACCGTGATGCGGAAGATATTGCGCCATGCCCTGACGCAAGGGGCCTAATACCATTCTGCCTAAAGCTTGACTTTAGGCAGAAGGGAGGCTGGCGACCGCCAGCCCGCGCCCCCATGGGCGCGTAAGCCAAGCTGCCGGAGGCAGCGCCCGGCGTTGAGGGAACACGAAACCTCCCTTGATCGGTCAAGATCAAGGGAGGTTGGTATAACTGGAAGGCTGACCGGAAGTGCGCCTGTCGCGTCGTGAATTGTTGGGCAAAGCCGTCGCCCTGCCGGCGGCCCTGTCGCTGGCGGGGCCGGTGATGGCGCAGGCATCGCCCGTGGTGGATCTGCAATTGCTGCTGGCCGTCGATGCGTCCGCCAGCATCGACACAGGCCTGCTGGATTTCCAGCTTCGCGGCCATGCTGCGGCCTTCCGCCATCCGGCGGTGGCCGATGCCATCACCAACGGCCCCCATCGCCGGATCGCCGTGATGCTGGCCCAGTTTGCCGGGCCGGAGACGCTGACGGCACTGATCCCCTGGCGGGAACTGGGATCGGTGGCGGATTGCGACAGCTTCGCCGCCGAGATCGATGCCGCCCCCGGTATTGCCATGGGCGGATCAACGGCGCTGGGCAGCGCCATGGTGCGGGCGGTGGAACTGTTGGACAAGGCACCCTACCGGTCGGCGCGACGCACCATCGACGTTGTATCCAACGGTTTCAGCAATGCCGGGATTGATCCGCGCTCGGCCCGTGGCTATGCGGCGGCGGCCAATGTCGGCATCAACGCCCTGGCGATCCTGAACGAATATGACTGGCTGGAAGATTATTACAGCGATCAGGTCATCACCGGCCGCACCGCCTTTGTGCGGTCCGCCGCCACGCTGGAGGATTTCGGCGCTGCCATCCTGGGCAAGCTGGTGACGGAGATTGCGTGAGGGTGATTTGTCAGGGGGGCGCTGTATATCTCCCGTCACCCTGGCGTAGGCCCATAGGCGCTAACTTCGCCTAATGCACCCGTCCTGCCTCCCCCGCGGAAGCGGGGGTCCAGGGGCCAAGGGCGCCTGAGCGTTGGTTCTTGTGGCCCCTGGATCCCCGCTTTCGCGGGGAAGGCACGTTATCCAAGGGACTGACTTAGCCTATGGGCGGATGCCGGGGTCCAGTTTGTAGAGAATGACGCCTGTGGTCTCTGAAGCCTGGCCGCAGCATGGGTGACGGCACAGCAAGACCCTCAAAGCCCCAGCACATCATCCATGCTGTAAAGCCCGGCCGGCTTGCCGGCGGCCCACAGGGCGGCGCGGACGGCGCCGCGGGCGAAGATGGCGCGGCTGCCGGCCTTGTGGGTCAGTTCCAGCCGTTCGGCGTCGGTGGCGAACATCACGGTATGGTCGCCCACCACATCGCCGCCGCGCAGGGTGGCGAAGCCGATATCGCCGGCACGACGGGCACCGGTATGGCCGTCGCGCACGGCATCCTTCACATCCTCCAGCGCCACGCCGCGCCCGGCGGCGGCGGCCCGGCCCAGGGCCAGGGCGGTGCCGCTGGGGGCGTCCACCTTGTGGCGATGGTGCATCTCCAGCACCTCAATATCCCAATCCGGGCCCAGCGTGGCCGCGACCTTGCGCACCAATCCGGCCAGCAGGGTCACGCCCAGGCTGAAATTGGCGGAGACGACCAGCGGCGTGCGCGTGGCGGCTTCGGCCAGCTTGGCGTGATCATCACTGGAAAGGCCGGTGGTGCCGACAATCAGCGCCGTGCGCAGGCTGGCGGCCAGTTCGGCATGGGCCAGGGTGGCGGCGGGGCTGGTGAAATCAATCACCGCATCGCTGTTGGCGAACAGGGTGGGTGCATCATCGGTCAGGGTCAGGCCCATCGGCTCCAGCCCGACCAGGGTGCCCAGGTCACGACCCACGGCACCGGCGCCGGGCCGTTCCGTGGCGCCGGACAGGGTGGCGTCTTTCGTTGCCGCTACCTCGCGGATCAACATCTGCCCCATACGCCCTGCGCCGCCGACGATCCCGATCCGCATAACCCTGTTCCTTCTGCTTTCCACACTCAAAGCCTAAGCACCGGCATAGCACAGGCCAGGGTCTGGAATCAGCCCCCGGAAAGGCAATCCACCAGTGAGCGGGCGTTGAAGCGCATCAGCGCGTCGTAAAGCTCTGGCCCTTCCGCCAGGTTTGCCCCTTCCGGGTCCAGCACGCCGGTGCGGGCCTTGGTGCCGGCGACAAGGGTGCTGACCAGGGCCGGCTCAAACTGCGGTTCGGAGAAGACGCAGGCGGCATTGCGGTCCAGGATCACCTGTCGCAAGGCGGCCAGCCGGGCGGCCCCCGGCCGCTGATCCGGGCTGACGGTGATGGAGCCGGCGGCATTCAGCCCATACCGATCTTCCAGATAATGATAGGCGTCGTGGAAGACGATGAAGGGCTGATTGCGCACGGGGGCAAGGGATGCTTCCAGTTCCGCATCCAGGGCGGCGATGCGGGCCAGTTGGGCATCGGCATTGCGCTGGTACAGGCTGGCCCGCTCCGGGTCCAGACGGGCCAGTTCTGCCGCCACGGCGCGGGTGATGGCCTGGGCATTGCGTGGGTCCAGCCACAGATGCCCGTCCAGCAGGGTGGCATCATGATCATGGGAATGGCTGTGATCATGGTCGTGCCCGTGATCGTGGTCATGATCGTGGCTGTGATCATGATCATGCGCTTCCCACACCCCGCCGGCGCGGGCGGGCACAGTGCGCATACCGGGCACATCCATCAGGGTCAGGCGTTTGGCATTGCCAGCCAAAGCGGTCAGCGGCTTCTCCATGAAGGTTTCCAGCGCCGGTCCGGCCCAGACCACCAGCCGGGCCTGACGCAGCGCCTTGGCATCAGACGGGCGCATGGCAAAGGCATGCGGGCTGGCCGCCCCCGGCACCAGCAGATAGGGCGTGCCCGCCCCCACCATCACGCCGGCCACCAGGGAATGCAGCGGCTTCACCGATACCACCACCTCCGGCGCGGGTGCGGCCAATGCGGGGAGGGGGGCCAACAGGGCCAGCAGCAGCGACAGGCGGGGCAATAAACGGCGCATGATCATATTCCAGGCAAAGCTGCTGCATAAATTGTTACAATGTAACATTTGTCAAGCCATGCGGGCGGGGTTAAGCCTGCGCCTTCTGCAAGGCGGGCATGGGCTGGCCCGGATGGCGTTGCTCTGGGCGACCGGGATACCCATTATGCAGACCCCCGGCATGCCTGCCGGGGCCTAGCCTTGTCCGGAGTTCCCTGTCTCTTGTCCGCGCCCCCGATATTGCTGGAAACAGATGGCCTGATCGTGCGCCGTGGGTCGCGCACGGTGCTGGACCGCGTGTCGCTGACTGTGCGGGCGGGGGAGATCGTGACCCTGATCGGCCCCAATGGGGCCGGCAAGACCACGCTGGTCAAGGCGGCCTTGGGACTGGTGCGACCTGATGGCGGCGGCGTGCGCCGCGCGCCGGACCTTTCCATCGGCTATATGCCCCAGCGGCTGGCGGTGGACCCGACCCTGCCGCTGACGGTGCGGCGCTTCCTGGCCCTGTGGGTCAAGGCCGATGCCGCCCGCATGCAGTCAGCTTTGGAAGAGGTGGGGGCGGCCCACACGATTGACCGCGCCATCCAGACCCTGTCGGGCGGGGAGACGCAGCGCGTGCTGCTGGCCCGCGCCCTGCTGCGCGACCCGGACCTGCTGGTCCTGGATGAACCGGTGCAGGCCGTGGATGTGCATGGGCAGATTGAGCTTTTTGGCCTGATCGCTGATATCCGCGCCCGGCGCGGCTGCGGTGTGCTGCTGGTCAGTCATGATCTGCATCTGGTGATGGCCCGCACCGATACGGTGATCTGCCTGAACCGGCATGTCTGTTGCCAGGGCAAGCCGGAAGATGTCAGCCGCCATCCGGAATATATGGCCCTGTTCGGTCGCCATGCTGAGGCGCTGGCCGTCTATCACCATCTGCATGACCATGCCCATGCCGATGATGGCTGCGTCGTGCCCGTGGGGCAGGAACATACCCCGCATGAGGTGCATGGCGATTGCGGCCATGACCATGGCGGTGCCGGCCATTCCCACCACCATCACCATACCCATTCTTCTTCTGCTGGCGGCGGTCACAGCCATGGATGATTTCCTGATCCGCGCGCTGGCCGCCGGCATTGGTCTGGCGTTGCTGGCCGGCCCCCTGGGCTGTCTGGTCGTCTGGCGGCGCATGGCCTATTTCGGCGATACGCTGGCCCATTCCGCCCTGCTGGGGGTGGCGCTGGGCTTCCTGCTGGGGCTGGATCTCAATATCGGGATCATGCTGGTCTGTGTCGCCATCGCGCTGGCCCTGACATTGTTGCAGGAACAAAGGCGGCTGGCGTCGGACACGCTGCTGGGCATCGTTTCCCATTCCACCCTGTCCATCGGGCTGATCGCGCTGGCGGCGATGCAGTCGGTGCGGGTTGATCTGCTGGCCTATCTGTTCGGCGATATCCTGGCCGTCACGCCTGCTGACCTGATGGCGATCTGGGGCGGCGGGGTGGTTGTGCTGGCCGCCCTCGCCCTGCTCTGGCGCCGCTTGCTGGCGATCACGGTGGATGAGGATCTGGCGCGGGTGGAAGGGGTGCCGGTGCGCTGGGTGCGGCTGGGCTTCACCCTGCTGATTGCTGCCACCATCGCGCTGGCGATGAAGATCGTGGGCATCCTGCTGGTGACATCGCTGCTGATCATCCCCGCCGCCACGGCGCGCCGCTTCTCCCGCTCCCCTGAAGTGATGGCCGGGCTGGCGGCATTGCTGGGCGCTGCATCGGTGATCGGCGGGCTTGCCGCCTCCCTTTATGGCGATGTGCCCACCGGCCCGGCCATTGTGGCATCCGCCGCCGGCCTGTTCCTGCTGTCCCATATCGTGCCCGCAGCGGGGCGGCAGGGGTAAGGAGTCCCCCCTACTCCGTCCCAAACCCCTGCAACCGTCCCGGGGCCGGGGACAGGCGCATCAGCCGTTCCGGTTCGGATGCGAACCACACCTGACCGCCCCAGGCCAGCGAGGGCAGGGCCTTTTTCACCTCTGGTCGCGACCGGTCCAGGAAGGCGGTGACACAGGCCACCTGTGACGGCGGGAAGCCGCCTTCGCGGGCGATTTCCACAAAGGCCAGGGCGCGTTGTTCCGTCACCGGGCCATCGGTGGCCACCACTTCCACGAAGACCAGCATCAGGTCGTCCGCGCTGCGCCCGCGATCCAGCAGGATCAGGTCGGGCAGGGTGCGGTCGGGCGTGATGCGCAGGCCCAGACGCTTGATCCAGCCCTCATCCCGCGCGGCGACCTTGGCGGCACTCTCGCTCAGCCACAGCACCACGGGATCGGCCAGGAAACGGGGGGCGAATTCCTCCACCACCGCCTTGGCGATCTGGGAACTGGGGCCCGGCGCCAGAAGCCGCGTTTCCCGGTTGGGGAAGCGGACCAGCACCTCCTCCCCATCATGGTCGGTGGAAACGCGCAGGGAATTGATGCGGGCACGCGCGGCGGCGTTCAGCGTCGCCTGCGCCCAGGCCGCCGCCGCATCGGCCAGGGCATCGCCTGCCAGCGCCGGGGCGAACAGGGCGGCGAAGGATGCAGCCAGCGCATAGCGCGGCTTGGAAGAGGTGGTGGGCACGCCCGGTCGTTCGATGATGGCGCCATTGGGGATCAATCCCTGGCGGATCACCTCGTCGCGCACCTGTTCGCGGCTATTATCCTGATACCAGCGGTTGCCCATGGCGGTGGCCGCCTTGGCATAGGCGGCGCGGGCCGCATCGTCGGCGGCGAACAGCATGCGGCTATCGCCCATGCGCACCACATGGACCGGGTTGGCCCAGATATCCGCCCCTTCCACCGCGCCGATATAAAGGAAGGCGGCCACGGTGGCGGCGGCGGCATCACGGATGCACTTATCCCGCTCCGGCGTGCCTTCCGGAAAGATCAGCTTCAGGCGGGTGGAGATATCCGCCCGGTCCAGCAGGGGGGGCAGGGCCATGGTCACAGGCCGTACAGCGCATCGCAGGCGCGGTCCAGCCGGTCACGCGGCGCCCCTTGCGCTACCAGCCTTGCCAATGGTGCCAGATCCGCCGGTGCCGGCAGCGGCAGGGCATGCAGTTCAAATGCGGAGACGGCAACAGACCCGGACAGGCAGCGGAAGGCCCGGTCAGCCGCCCGGCTGTTCAGGAAGGCGGCCAGCACAGCGGGGGCGATGGCCGGCTTTGTCACCTTCGCGACCAGCATGTTGACATGGTTTTCCACCGTCACCCCGCCATGGGGGGCGATGAAGCTGGCCGGCATTTCCGCCGCGATCAGGCGGCGGGCCTGCTCCTTGGCTGTGGTCCGCTGCAACAGCACGCAGGGGGCAGTGATGACCAGCCATTCATCGCCGGGGCCAGGGGTGAACCAGGGCTTGTGGTTCGCCTTCTGGCAGCGATAAAGGAAGCGGCCATCGGCGGTGATGCTTTCCGCCCAGACCAGCGGAATGGCCCCCTTGCCCTGGATATCGCCGATCTGCGGCTTGTGCCGGTTCCACACCAGCGGGCCGGTGGAGACGCCATAGCCCCAATCGGCCAGCCGGTGCGGCATGGCGCGCAGCCGGGCCGCTAAATCCGCCTCCCCCTCATGCCGGGGCAATATCCAGGGGGATGTCGGTTCCGCCGGCAGGGTGAAATGGCCGGCAGCGCGCAGGGTGATGGCACCACCGCCGGGGGCAATCTGGATCATCCGCACATCGGCGCGGCGCGGTCGCCTTGTGCCGCCACCGGTCCGGCGATATGTCGCCAGCACGGTTTCCTGCAGCACATTGTCGAACACGCCCTTGCGCTGTTCCACAAAGTCCAGCCGCAGGGGGGGCGCTTCTTCCGCCAGGGTGCGGCGCAGATGCTTGAAATAATCACCAGCCAGGAAGGAACTGGGGGTCAGGAAACAGACCAGCCCGCCGGGCCGCGCCAGCCGCACCGCCAGATCCATGAACACGCCATACAGATTGGCATGGCCGAACAGGCTGCGGGCGAATCGGGCGCGCACCGGCTTGGGCAGCACTTGGCGCCCATAAGGCGGGTTGCCGATCACCAGATCGAAGGTGGGTTCTTCCCCCCGGTCCAGACTGTCGCCGGGCAGCACGCAGTCCCCCAGCCGCTGGCCGGTGCCGCGCAGCAGCGGCAGCAAGGCCGCTTCCAGCATCACCACGGAAATCCAGGCGGCCACGGGGTCCAGTTCCCAGCCGCGCAGCCGGGTGGCGATGGCGCGGGCGGCCAGCGCCGGCTCCACATCGCGCAAGGCGCCGGCCATGCGCAGGCCGCAGGTGACCAGGAAGGCACCGCAGCCCGATGCCGGGTCCAGCACCCGCGCATTCGTCCAGTCCAGCCCCGCCTTTTCCGCCTGATCGGCCAGACAGGCGGCCAGGGGGGGCGGGGTATAGAACACGCCATGGCGGGCGCGATGCTCTGCGCTCAACAACCCGGCATAGAGCGCGCCCAGCTTCTCACACACGATGGGGGCGGGCAGGGGGGCCAGGGCGGCGCCATAATCCCGCGCCATCCGAACCATGCCCGCGTCCAGCCCCGCTTCCAGCCGGGCGGGCAGGGCGCGGGGCGGCGGTGCCAGGGGCAGGCCCGTATCCAGGGCTGCCCAATAGGCTTCCGTCACCAGCCCCGCCACCGCGGCCCCATGGCGTAATTGCTGGCTGGCCAGGGCGGCCGCCGCAGCCAGCAGCAGCCCAGGCCCATCCGGCGCCGCCGGGACGGCAGCCGCCACAGGCGGAAGGGAAGCAGGCGGGCGGGTGCGGCGGGCCAAAGGGTTCTGCCTGTGAGGGGACGTGAAAAGCCCAGCCAAGATCGTTCACCGCCCGCGCCCTGGCAAGGGGCAACGAAGCCGGAACATGGCATGGCACCAAAGCAGCGGCTTTTACGCCGATTCGACAGGGGCAAAAGCAGATGATATCGTCATGATATCATTTTCCCCTGAGGGAGCTTCGGTCATGGCACAATTACTGGTCCGCGGCCTGGATGATGCCCTGGTCGCCAAGCTGAAGGCGCGGGCGGCCCGCAATAACCGGTCGGTGGAAGCCGAACATCGGGCCTTGCTGGAACAGGCATTGGTTTGGGATACCACCCTGTTCGCCTTGAAGGCGGCAGCCTTGCGAAGCCGGTTGGCTGGTCGCATCACGGATGATAGCGCCGATTTGATTCGTGAAGATCGTGACAGCCGATGACGATCATCATTGATGCCTCTGTTGCGCTGAAATGGGTTTCACCGGAGGTCGGCAGTGATCGGGCAGCCGATCTGCTGAATGGCCAAACGCTGGTCGCGCCGTCGATCTGGTTGTTGGAATGTGCCAACGCCCTGTGGCGTCGCGTTCGTCAGGGCACATTATTATCAACAGAGGCGGATGAGTTGCTGCAAGCGCTTCGGGATGCACCGGTGCGCCCGATGGATAGTCTGGAATTGACAGCCGACGCTTTATCTGTGGCTACGGCAATTAACCACCCGGTTTATGACTGCCTTTATGTCGCCGCCGCCCAGCGCAGCGGCGGTACGATCATCACTGCCGACCGGCGCTTCCATGCCGCCCTTCAGGGCAATCCCGTGTTGGCGCCCTTGATCCGGCTGCTGTGATTTACGGGTATTGAAACAGACATGGCGCGGTCGGGACCGCGCCATGTCACATGTGCCTGGTCAGGACCGGGCCTTGTCCGGATCACGCATCACCCAGCCGGTAAAGGCGCGCGCCCAGCCGCCCAGCCGGTGGAAGCCCCGACCCGCATCGTGGATGGTCAGCAGCAGGGCCGGCATCAGCATCAGGACCAGCACGGTGGCGGTGCCGATGCCGAAGACGAAGGTGATGGCCATCGGCACCAGGAAGGCCGCCTGGGTCTGGGTTTCCAGCATCAGCGGCAGCAGGCCGAAGATGGTGGTCAGCGAGGTCAGGGCCACCTGCCGCAGCCGCTCCGCTGCGCCATGGACAACGGCACTTTCCACCTCTTCCCCCGCGGCGATCCGGTCGTCGATGCTGGTCACCACCTGGATACTGTCATTCACCAGGATGCCGGCCATGCCCATGATGGAGATGAAGCTCCACATCGTCAGGTCGGCCCCCATCAGCCAATGGCCGAAGATGGCACCCGCGACCGAGAAGGGGATGATTGCCATCACCGCCGCCGGGCGACCGAACCCGCCCATGATCCAGGCCAGCACAAGGTAGATCGCCACCAGCGCCACCCAGATGCCGAGCTGGAAATCGGCCCAGAACTCCGCCTCCTGGCGTGATCCGTCGCCCATGTCCCGGCGCACGCCGTATTTTTCCATGATGGCGGGCAGGTGTTCCTTCTCGATCGCTTCCCGGATTTCGCCGGGATTGCCTTTATGGGGATCGACCTCGGCATAGATGAAGACAACGCGCTGTCCCTGGGCCCGCAGGATACGGGACAGGCCCGGCCGTTCATGCAGGCTGACCACATCGGCCAGGGGCACCAGTTCGCCGGACGGGGCCTTCAGCTTCAGGCTGTGCAGCCGTTCCTCCGTCTGGTCGGCTTCGGGCAGACGGACGCGGATGGTGATTTCCTCATCCCCCCGGGCGAAGCGCTTGGCGATGGCGCCGTCCAGCGCGTCGCGAAGCTGACGGCCGACCGACTCGGTGGTGAAGCCCAGGGCCTCGCCACGCGGGGTGACGGTGATGACCATTTCCGGCTTGCCGGCGGGCAGGTTGTCGCGCGCCCCGCTGACCCCGCCATAGGTCAGCATGATTTTCTTCAGTTCCTCCGACGCGGCCTTCAGCACATAGGGATCGTCATGGGCCAGCCGCCAGCCGATGGAGCTTCCGCCGAACCCGTCCTGCTCGGCAGAGAAGATCACCTGATCAATGCCGGGCAGCAGCTTGGTCTCCGCCTCCCATTTCTTCATGATATCGGGCAGGCGCTGGTCGCGGTTGTCGGCTTCGGAGAATTCGACCCGCATGGAGCCGACATAATCGCCCACCTGTTCGGGCAGGGTATTGCCGGTGGTCACGCCCAACTGGCCGAAGGTCATTTCCACCAGTTCGCCGCGCTTCAGCCCATAGGCGGCCTCCACCCGGAACAGGGCGGCTTCGGCCTCGTCAAGCTGGCGGGCCACGGTCTCCCGCGGGGTGCCGGGGGAGAAAAGCAGGTTCAACTGCGCCTGCTTGCCTTCCGGGCTGGGGGAGAAGGTGAAGGGGACGTGGCCGCCCGCCTGCAGGCCGATGGCCAGCAGCATCACGGTGATGGCGGTCGCCACCGTCGCATAGCGGTTATGGGTGGCCCAGGCGATGGCGCGGGTAAAGGGGCCGTCGCGGAAGGCGTTGAACCGGGCATCAAAAGCGGCGCGCAGACGCGACGGCGGGCCGCTGTCCTTGTGCAGCGCGTGCCGGATATGGGATGGCAGGATCAGGAAACAGCCGACCAGGCTGGCCAGGATGACGGCGATGGAGATCATCGGCAGCGGCTTCACATAATCGCCCGTCGTGCCCCGCATCAGCAGCATCGGCGCAAAGGCGGCAATGGTGGTGGTGGCGGCGGCAATGATGGGCCAGAACATGCGCTGGGCTGCGCGTTCCGCTGCCTTGTGCGGCTCCATCCCCTTTTCATGCAGGGTCTGGCCATGTTCGGCCACGACGATGGCATCGTCACAGATGATGCCGATCATCATGATCAGGGCGAACAGGCTCATCATATTGATGCTCTGTCCCAGCGCCATCATGATGGCGAAGGTGACGGCGAAGCTGACCAGGATATCCACCACGATCCAGCCGGTGATCCAGGGCCGCAGGAACACGGCCAGCACGGCCACCACCAGGATCATGCCACCCAGCGCATTGTCCACCAGCATGCCCACACGCTGTTCCAGCGCATCGGAATTGCGGTCGAAACTCTTGATGGTCACGCCCGGCGGCAGGGTGGGGCGCAGCTTTTCCAGATAGGCGTCCACCCGTTCGGTGATGGCGATCAGGTCGCCATTCTTGGCCTTCTGCAAGGAAAGCCGGATGGCGAGCTGGCCTTCATGCCGGCCGGAGACGGAATTGTCCTTATAGTTTTCCCGCACGGTTGCTATGTCACCCAGGGTCAGGCGGCGGCCTTCCGCGTCCGTCTGCATGGTCAGGCCGGCGACGCCGGCGGCATCCTGCTGCTGGCCCAGGGCGCGCAACTGCTTTTCGATGGTGCCGGTCAGCGTGCCGGACGGCACGTCGGTCGAGGCATTGCCGATGCGCTGGGCCACGGTGCCGATACTGGTATCCAGCCGCTCAAGCTCATGCGCCGGGATTTCCACCCAGATCTCGGTGTCCCGCATGCCGGACATATAGATCTGGTCCACCCCTTCCTGCATCAGCTTGTCGCGCATCTGCTTGGCCAGCGCGCGCATTGCCGGTTCCGGCAGCGGCCCGGCGATCAGCACCTCCATGATCTCGTCATAGATGGTCAGGCGGTTGATGATGGGCCGCTCCGACCCTTGTGGCAGGGTGGTGATATTGCCGACGGCGCTTTCCACTTCCGACAGGGCCTTGGTCATGTCGGTGCCGTTCTTGAAATTCACGAACAGCTCGCCCACCCCTTCACGGGAGCGGCCGGTAAGCTCGTCCACCCCATCCAGGAAGCGAACCTCCCGTTCCAGGGCTTCCACGATGCTGCGGTCAACGTCATCGGCGGAAGCGCCGGGCCAGACGACGGTGACATTGATGGCGGGCACCTCAAAATCAGGCTCCACCTGCCGTTCCAGCCGGGCCAGTGCCCACATTCCCGCGATCAGCATCAGGATCATCAGGATGTTGGCGGCCACCTTGTGGCGGATGAAGGTGCGGATCATGGCGGCGCTGCTCATTGTCCGCCCTCCTGGCCGGGGGCTTCGGCCTGCTGGCTGGGCAGGGTGGCGGTATCGGTGCGCATCGTCACCTTCAGGCCCGGCCCGATCTCCTGGAACCGGGTGGTGACGATGTTCTGCCCCTCGGCCAGACCGCCATTGACGATTACGCTGTCGGTGGTGCGGGCGACGACCTGCACCTGCCGGGCGGCAAGGCGGCCTTCCCCATCCACGGCGTAAACCATGTTGTCGCCATGCAGGGCGGTGGCGGGCAGGCGATAGACGCCGGCATAGGCCCGGTCGGGCAGGGACACTTCCACAAAGGCGCCGGGACGCAGGGGCTGCTCCACCCCCAGATCATTCAGCCGGACGAAAATGGTCACCCCGCCGCTGCTGGTGTCGATCCGGTCGATCACCCGTTCCACCCGCCCTTCATAGGTCAGGCTTTCCCCGCCCAGATGCCATGTGGCGCGGGCCGGCCTTCCCACCACGCCTTCCCCGTCGCCGACCAGACGGCCATAGGCTTCCGTGGAAAGGGCAACCCGGGCTTCCAGGCCCTGGGCGCCCGACAGGGTGGCGACAATGTCGCCGGCCGACACGCGCATGCCCATTTCCGCCCGGACCTGACCGATATAGCCATCGAACGGCGCGGTCAGGGTGGTGCGGGCCAGATCGGTTTCCGCCTTGGTCACCTGGGCTTTCAACCGGTCGATCACGGCTTCCTGCTGTCGGATGCGGGCGACACCGGCCAGATGCGCGCTCTGCATCGCCTCAGCCGTCTGCTGTTCCAGGGCCAGCGCCATCTTCGCCTGTTCCAGACGGGCGATGGCGATGGTGCCCTTGTCGAACAGCGACTGGTGGCGTTCCAGATCACGCTCCTTCAGGGCGATCTGCTGGCGGGCCAGCTCGGCACGGGCCGATTCAGCCTTGGCATTGGCACGCAATTCATCCAACCGGGCGCGGGCCTCATCCAGTTCGGCCCGGCTCTGGTCCAGGGCAAGCTGGTAATCCAGCGCTTCGATCTGCATCAGCATGTCACCAGCGCGGACAACGCCGCCATCGCGCAGGGCGGGGGCGATGGCGGTCACGGTGCCGGCAACCAGGGGGCGCAGTTCCGCCGACCGGCCGGCAACCACCGTGCCCATCACCATCATGTCTGGACGGTGGTCGCCCCGGCTGACCGGGACGGCTTCCACTGACCATACCCGTTCCGCCGGGCTTTCGCGCATTACGTCGGGCTTCAACGCCACCTGGGCCGTGAAACCGCTAATGCCCACGGCCAGGATACCGGCCACCCCCAAGGGCCGACGCCAGCGCCGCAACCGTGCCCGCCAGACCACCCCTTCCATCTCCCGCGCGGCCTGGACGCGGATTGCGGCGGTGATTGTGCGGGCCTGTTCCTCCGGCCGCGTCAGCACTGTTTCCACTGAACTCATCACCATCCCCCTTCGATCCCGGTGGCGACCGATCCTGTCGGCGCCTGTTGACCGCCACGATTGCAGCGACCGTGCCAAGGCGCGTGATCCGTGAAAAAGGGCGGAAAACCGGCATCGCGCCGCTCCGGTTGGGGGCGGCGCATTGGTCTGACAGGCGATAAACTGGGGCGAGGCGCAAAAATTGGTGAAAATGACCATGATGCTTCGGCGCCATCCGGTGGAAACTTCTGGCCGGAAACCGGTTGGAAGCGCCTCTGCCCGGCGCCATATACGGAGCCGACCTGACCGCATCATCTGGACCCGTCGCATAAACTATGTCCATGATGCGGGATGATCGTTCTGTCTCGTTAGAGGGGAAGGAAGGCGTGGCGCCTTATCGGCTCCTGATCCTGGTTTTGAGCCTGTCGATCCTGCTGCTGACACCGTCAGGGGCGGGCGCGATGGCGCGCGAACTGGGGGAGCCGGCGGGCATGCCTGGTTCTGGCATCGCCCCGGCACAGCCGATCCTGCCGCTTTCCCCCCTGGATCAACCGGACGAGCAGCAGCCCGTCATCACGGCCCCTTCCGCAACGGAAGGGTTGGCTTTCCCCCAGGGTGGGGATGATGGGTCCGGCGGCGATGGCCTGCCCGCCCAGTCGGTGGCATCCCTGCCGGCCTTGCTGCGCCTGACCAATCTGACGCTTGGCGGCGCCCCCCCGCGTGAACAATCCCGCGCGCTCAATCCCTGGCCCACCGGCCCCCCTTCCGCTTAAGGGTTCCGCTGCGATTTTGATCGCCACGGTCGTGCTTACCCTTATTTCATCTCATATTTTAGATTTTACTGCCCGTCTATAGTGGAGCCACAAATTTCTATTGTCTTTTTATAAGTAATGGTGTAAGTAGTTATTTCGCTTTATTTGAAAATACTTCGTTGACAGGTCGTTTTTATGGGGCCATGTTCCGGATGTCCTGTCATCATTCATGCAGGATCCAACTGCCAAGACTTAAGGCCCGCTTCCTATTCGCTCGGAAGCGGGCTTTTTTTCACTGCAGGCCAAGTGCCCCAGGCCTTCCATGTCAGCGCGTTGCCATTCAGCGGTCCCGTGGTAATGACGGGCCCAGTGCAGTGGAGAGGGGCATCGTAAATGGAAATGTTTTTTGAAGTGTCGTTCTGGAATGCCCTCTGGCAGGTCATTCTGATCGACATCGTGCTGGCGGGGGACAATGCGATTGTCGTCGGCCTTGCGGCGGCTGGGGTGGCCGCCCATCAACGCGCCAAGGTGATCTTCTGGGGCATTCTGGCGGCGGTCGGCCTGCGCATCATCTTCGCGCTGGCCACGACGCAGCTGCTGGCCATTGTCGGCCTGATGCTGGCCGGCGGTATCCTGCTGCTCTGGGTCTGCTGGAAGATGTGGCGTGAGTTGCGCGCCAGCCGGGAGGAGGAGGCGCTGGGCGCGGAAATGGTGGCCGAGGGGATGAGCCCCGAAGGTGCCAATCCGCGGGCCGAAGGCGCGCCCGCCGATGGCGGCAAGACGATGGGGCAGGCCATTCGCCAGATCATCATCGCTGACGTATCCATGTCGCTGGACAATGTGCTGGCTGTGGCTGGTGCGGCGCAGGAACATCCAGAAGTGCTGATCCTGGGCTTGGCCTTGTCGGTGGCCTTCATGGGGGCGGCGGCAACGGCCATTGCCAAGCTGCTGAACCGCTTCCACTGGATCGCCTATATCGGTCTGGCTGTGATCTTCTATGTCGCGCTGGATATGATCTGGCGGGGCTCGCAGGAAGTCGCACCGCTGATCGGGCTGACCCTGTAAGCGTATATATCTAGCTGTCACCCGCGCCCGCCGGGGAAGGGGGCGTTGGGTACCTAAAAGGAAAGCCGCGCAAGGGGGCGCCCCTGCGCGGCTTTTTTATGCCTCTCTGCCTGCCGAAACAGGCGTGGGGCGATCAATCGGCAGCGATGCTATTCAGGGCGTCCCGCTTGGTGCGGTAGAGCGAGTAGAGAACACCACCGGTCAGCAGGATCAAGGTGACAGCCAGCGAAATCGCCGGGTCGGCCTTGCCGAAGAACTGGTTCCAGAAAATCTTGCCACCGATGAACACCAGGACCAGGGCCAGCGCATATTTCAGGTAATGGAAGCGGTGGACCATGGCGGCCAGCGCGAAATACAGCGCGCGCAGGCCCAGGATGGCGAAGATGTTGCTGGTGTAGACAATGAACGGGTCTGTCGTGATGGCGAAGATGGCGGGAACGCTATCCACCGCGAACACAACGTCGGCCAGTTCCACCGTGATCAGGGCCAGGAACAGCGGCGTGGCATAGCGCACGACCTTGCCCGTTACCGGATCGGCCTTCTTCACGAAGAAGGAATGACCGTGGATTTCGTCGCTTACCCGCATGTGGCGGCGCAGGAAGGCGATCAGCTTGTTGCCTTCCAGTGACTGTTCTTCGTCCTTGGCGAACAGCATCTTCACGCCGGTGAACAGCAGGAAGGCACCGAAAATATACATCACCCAGGACCATTCACTGACCAGGGCCGCGCCCAGGCCGATCATGATGCCGCGCAGGATGATCACGCCCAGGATACCCCAGAACAGCACGCGGTGCTGATACAGGCGGGGGATGGCGAAATAGCTGAAAATCATCGAAATGACGAAGACATTGTCCAGCGCCAGCGCCTTTTCCAGCGCGAAGCCGGTGAAATACTGGACGCCCGGTTCAGCACCCAGATACCACCAGACCCAGCCGCCATACAGGACGGCGATACCGATATAGAAGGCGGAGAGGACAAGGCTCTCCTTCACGCCGATCTCATGATCCTTCTTGTTCAAGACGCCCAGATCGAAGATCAGCAGGGCAATGACGATGGAGATGAAGAGGAGCCAGATCCAGACGGGCTTGCCCATGAATGGATCGAACAGGAAAGTGAGCAGGAACTCCATGGGGGAGCGCTTCCATCCATAATGCTTGGCGTTAAGCGGGAGGGATTTCGCGTTCCGACATCACAGCCGACGCCATCGGCTGCCAGAGGGGCCCGGATCGGATCACGAGATGGTATGCGCGTTCCTCTGTTCAAGGGGGGCTATGAAGAAAGTTCTGCGGCCTATCCTTTACGCAGATTTTCCCGGACCTTGGCTATCCGCGCGAAGCGGAAAAAGGCGATGATGGCCGCGATTTCCAGCCCTTGCAGACCAAACACCCAATAGCCTTTCAGAAAGAAGTAACGCAGCAGGTTGACCGGGAATTCCGCCATCAGCCGCAAGGCCGAAAAGCGCCTGGCCTTGCCCCTGGCAATGATCTCTGCCGCCTGGGCGCTGCTGTAGCGGTTCAGTTTGTTGATCAGGTCGGCATGGGACCGGATGGAGCGGTGGATGATGATCGACTTGATCTGCCCTACCGCCCCGCTTTCCATGATCACGGCATCATGGGTCTCGCTGTCGGCAAAGTGCCCGTGGCGGCGATCATAAAGCCGGATGTAATTATGCCGGGGGGCAAACCGGTGGGGCCGGGCCTGCCCGTCCAGCGTCATCACCGTCTGGATGCGATAGCCTTGCAGCGGCGGTGAACCGGTGGCGAACAGGGCGCGCACCTCCGCTTCCAGTTCCGGCACGGCCTCTTCATCCGCATCGATATTCAGCAGCCAGTCATGCCGGCATTCCATCTCCCCGAAGCGTTTCTGCTGCCCATAGCCCGGCCAGTCATGATGGATGACCCGCGCGCCGAGGGAGGCGGCCAGGGCTTGGGTGCCGTCGGTACTGCCGCTGTCGATCACCACCACCTCATCCACCCAATCCCGCACGGCGCGGATGACGGGGCCGATCCGGTCGGCCTCGTTCAGGGCGATGATGAAGGCGGAGAGGGGGAGCTTGTGGGCCATTGGGGCGTCCCTGCGGGCAAGAGCGTGCGGCCCGATCAATAACATGCGCAAAGTGAAAAGGGGGAGGTGCCGGCCTCCCCCTTTTCCATTCTTTGATCAAGCCGGCTGGTTACACCGCCCGCAGCCGGGCCAGGAAATCATCAATGGCTTGGCGCAGCTTGCCCGCATCGCTGTCCAGGGTGCCCGCAGTGGCCTCCACCTGGGTGGCGGCACCACCGGCCTCGCTGGCGGCCTGGGTTACCTCCAGGATCGTGTCGGAAACGTCCTGGGTGTCCTGGGCGGCCTCGGCAGCACTGCGGGCGATCTCCCGCGTTGCCTGGCTCTGCTGGGAGACGGCAGCCAGGATCATCTCCGACACGTCGCTGATCTCCCGGATCGTGCCACCGATCCGGTTCATCGCCTGCACGCCCTTTTCCGTCCGTTGCTGGATGGCGGTAATCTGCTCGCGGATATCATCGGTGGCCTTGGCCGTTTGGGTGGCCAGGGTCTTCACCTCCGATGCCACAACGGCGAAGCCCTTGCCGGCTTCCCCGGCGCGGGCCGCCTCGATCGTGGCATTCAGCGCCAGCAGGTTGGTCTGGGCGGCGATGGCATTGATCAGTTCCACCACCTGACCAATGCGGGCAGCGGCTTCGGCCAGTTCCGCCATGGAGTGGCCGGTTTCATCCGCTTCCAGGCGGGCGCGCCCGGCGACATTGGCTGACTGGCCGACCTGACGGTCCACTTCGGCCACGCTGGCGGCCAATTCCTCCGCGGCGGCAGCCACCGTCTGCACATTGCCGGTGGCGCGGCCGGACACGGCCGCCACATGCTCCGACTTCTCGCCGGTTCCCACGGCAGTGCGGCGCATGGCGTCGGCCGCTCCCAACATTTGCTTTGATGCCTCATCCACACGGGCGGCAAGGGCATGGACATTGGCCTCGAAATTCTCGGCCAGCCGAACCTGCGCCGTTACCAGGGTCCAGGTCAGCATGGGGCCGATATAGCGGCCCTTATTGTCACGAACCGCAGCGATGCGCACATCTACCCGCTCCTCCCCGACCTGGATATGGCCACGCCAGGGCAGTTTTTCCGGATGCGCTATGATGCTGCCAATCTCTCCCTTTTCCTTCTGGAAGATATTGAGCGGGTGCCCGACGGGATCGGTCACGCCGCCGGGCAGCGAGGCGGCAATGCTTGGCAATGCCGTAAGCGTGGCACGGTTGGCATAGACGATGCGGAAATCCTGCGCGGCATCTGCCAGCATGACGTTCAGGGGCATATCCTCCACCATCTGCTTCAGCCGGAAGGCCTCCAGCACGGCGGCGCGCAGGGTGATGGCGGCGCGCTGCATGCGCCCGATCTCGTCCTGGCGGGTGCCGCTGGCGGGCGGCACGGCATCGGCATCGCCTTCAGCCAGCTTCTCCAGCAGATCGGACAGGGCATGCAGCGGGCGGGCGGCCCAGCGGCGCATCAGCCACCAGCACAGGATACCCAGCGCCAGTGTGATGCCGGCCGAAATCAGCAGCAGGGTATTCTGCAACTGCTCCACCGGGGCCATGAAGCGGTCCTTCTGGACACCGGTATAGAGAACACCCACCACCTTGCCCTGGGCATCCTTGATCGGATCATAGGCGGTGAGATAGGTGGTGCCGAGGATGTCAGCCTCGCCGCGATAGGCTTTGCCCTGGGTCACGACCGCTTCAAAAGCGGCGTTGCGGGCCAGATTGGTGCCGACAGCACGGCTGCCGTCGGGCTTTTTGACATTGGTGGCGATGCGTGTCGCTTCGCCCTTGTCGACAATGAAGATTGTCGCCGTGCTGCCGGCGATGCGGCTGACCGTGTCGACAGGATCGAAGAAATTGTTGAGCGCCGTGTCAGCGGCATAAAGCGTACCGCCCTCCTGGCGATAGGTCTTCCCCACAGTCTCCAGCACCTGCCACGCTACCCGCATCGCCTGGTCCTGCTGTTCCGCACCGGCCGCGCGGGCATAGTCATCCACCAGTTTATTGCTGGTGAAAAACAGCGCGGCCGCCAGGAAAGCCATCGACAGGATGGAGAGGGCGACGATCCGCCCGGACAGGCTGACGTTGAGAAACCCGGGCGATCTGGGTGACATGCTGGAACCTCATGAGCTGGCAAGGGAAGCTGTCGAGCATTTGGCTCGAACACTTCTCATGCTTTCAAATGTTCCTTAACCAAACCTTTCCATTATCGAATGGATATAATTTTATATTGCAATCCCGACATTCGTATCGTGCATTATTTTTGTATCATACAAAACAAAACCAATGGAAATTGCCTGCTATATAGGCAATTTTTATATTAATAATACCAGTACTGTATTGTCTTCTTCTCAAATGAATGGAGATGGTTTTATATATCCTAAAGTTTATTTCCAAAAGAAAACCCGGCGCTTGTTAAGGCGCCGGGTTTTTATTGAGCAGCATGAAAATGAAGGTTTTTATACCAGTTTCTGTTCCGGCAAGCCCCAATGATGGCAGGCAACCCGATGGCCGGGTGCCTTCTCCTCCAGCACCGGGACTTCCTGCGCGCAGATGTCAGTGGCGCGCGGGCAGCGGGTGCGGAAGACGCAGCCGGACGGCGGGTTCATCGGGCTGGGCAGGTCACCGCCCAACACGATGCGCTGCTTGTTCTTCTCAATATCCGGGTCGGGCACCGGCACGGCGGAGATCAGCGCCTGGGTATAGGGGTGCAGCGGCGCGGCATAGATGGCGTCGCGCGTGGCGATTTCCATCACCTTGCCCAGATACAGCACCATCACCCGGTGGCTGACATGGCGCACGACCGAAAGGTCGTGGCTGATGAACATCAGCGACAGGCCGAATTCCTGCTGCAGATCCATCAGCAGATTGACGATCTGCGCCTGGATCGACACGTCCAGCGCCGACACCGGCTCGTCGCAGATCACCAGCTTGGGGTTCAGGATCATGGCGCGGGCAATGCCGATGCGCTGGCACTGGCCGCCGGAGAATTCATGCGGATAGCGGTTGATCATCTGCGGCAGCAGACCGACCTTGGCCATCAGCGCGCGGACCTTCTCCTTGCGCTCCTCCGCCTTCATCTTGGGGAAGAAGACGGTCAGCGGTTCGCCAATGATGTCGCCCACGGTCATGCGCGGGTTCAGGCTGGCCAGGGGGTCCTGGAAGACGATCTGCATGTCGGCGCGCTTCTGGCGGATCACCTCCGCGCCGACGCCCGTCAGTTCCGACCCCATGAATACGACCTGACCATCGGTCGGCTTGATGAGCTGAAGCACGGCGCGGCCCAGTGTGGACTTGCCGCAACCTGACTCACCGACAATACCCAGCGTTTCCCCTTCATTCAGGGTGAAGGACACGCCGTCCACCGCCTTCAGCGGCGTATATTGGCCGATCAGGATGCCGCCGGTGCGGATGGGGAAATGGACCTTCAGCCCCTCGACGCGGAGAAGTTCTTTCGACATATCAGGCGCTCCGGGCTTCGTCGGCGGCCACATTGATGGACGGGGCGTGGGGGGCGCTGACGGGATTCTGAAGGCTGACCAGATGGCAGGCCTTGGTATGGCCGGTCAGGGTGGCGTTGGCATCGCCCACTTGGCGCAGCACTGGCAGTTCGTCGATGCAGCGGTCATGCACATAGGTGCAGCGTTCCTGGAACGGGCAGGCCTTGGGCAGGCGCTGCAGGTTCGGCGGCTGGCCGGGGATGGCGTAGAGCTTTTCCTGCCGTTCTTCCGTCAGGCGCGGCATGGAGGCCAGCAGGCCGGCCGTATAGGGATGGGCCGGCTTGTAGAAAATTTCCTGCACCGTACCGGTTTCCATGAACCGGCCGCCATACATGACCTGCACCTTGTCGCACAGGCCGGCAACCGTGCCCAGATCATGGGTGATCAGCACGATGGCGGCCTTGGTGACGGTTTTCAGGTCGGCCATCAGGTCCAGGATCTGGGCCTGTACTGTCACGTCCAGCGCCGTCGTCGGCTCGTCCGCGATCAGCAGTTCCGGCTCGCACAGCAGCGCCATGGCGATCATGATGCGCTGGCGCATGCCGCCGGACAATTCATGCGGATACTGGGCCAGGCGGCGGCCGGCTTCCGGGATGCGCACCAGGTTCAGCATTTCCAGGGCGCGCTTGCGGGCATCGGCCTCGCTCATGCCCTTGTGCTGGACCAGCACCTCGGTCATCTGCTTGCCGATGCGCAGATGCGGGGTCAGGCCGGTCATGCTGTCCTGGAAGATCATGGCGATCTTGTCGCCACGGATCTTGTTCAACGCCTTCACCGGCATGCCGACCAGTTCGGTCCCCCGGTACTTGGCGGACCCCAGCGTGCGGCCATTCTTGGCCAGAAGGCCCATGACGGACATGAAAAGCTGGCTCTTGCCCGATCCGCTTTCACCGACAATGCCGACGCACTCGCCCTCATTCACGTCGAAGGACACGCCATTGACGGCGGAGACCTCGCCATCCGGCGTGGCGAAGCGAACCTTCAGGTCGCGGACTTCCAATACTGCGGTCATATCCGGCGCCCCTTAGCGGTCCTTCGGGTCCAGCGCGTCGCGCAGACCGTCACCGATGAAATTGAAGCAGAACAGCGTCACCGCCAGGAAGACGGCCGGGAAGATCAACATATGCGGGGCATTTTCCATCTGCGCTGCCCCTTCGGAGATCAGCACCCCCCAGCTCGTCATCGGCTCCTGCACGCCCAGACCCAGGAAGGACAGGAAGCTTTCCACAAGGATCACCACCGGCACCATCAGCGTGACGAACACGATCACCGGCCCGATGACATTGGGGATGATGTGGCGGCGGATGATGTTGGGGGTGGAAACCCCTGACGCCCGCGCCGCCTCGATGAATTCCTTGCGCTTCACCGACATGGTCTGGCCGCGCACGATACGCGCCATGGTCAGCCATTCCACACAGCCGATGGCGACAAAGACCAGCACGATGTGACGCCCGAACACCACCACCAGGATGATGATGAAGAACATCAGCGGCATGGAGTACAGCACGTCGACGATGCGCATCATGATCGTGTCGATCCGCCCGCCGAAATAGCCGGCGATGGCGCCATAGACCACGCCGATGATCAGCGCCACCAGCGTGGTGACGATGCCGACCATCAACGATACCTTGGCGCCATAAAGGGTGCGGATGAACAGGTCACGGCCATTGGCATCGGTGCCGAACCAGTGGCTGTTCTCCAGCGTCGGTCCCACACCGATATAGTCCCAATAGACCTCGTCATAGGCGTGCGGGGACAGCAGGTCGGCGAAAATCGCCATCAATGCAATGATCCCCAGCACGATCATGCTGGCGACGGCCATCTTGTTGGCAAACAGGCGGCGCCTTGCATCCTGCCACAGCGACCGGCCCTGTACCTCCTCGGCGGCTTTCTCGATCAGCTTTGATCGGGCGCCGGACCCGGTGACGTCCTTCACCATCGTCTCAACTCTTCCATCAGCCGGGCAACAGCCCGTGGGGGTGACGCAAACTATCTCAACTCAAACTCTGGTGCCGGAAGCCCCCGGCACCGAAGGCTGCTTATTGCCAGCCGCAGCTCTTGCCTTCGTTCTGCTTATCCAGCCAGTCCTTCAGCGGGGCGAAATAGGCCAGCATGGCGCCGGCATCCATCTGCTCACTGCCGGTGAAGGCCTTCAGCGCTTCCGGCCAGGGCTTGGAGGCGCCCATTTCCATCATGGCATTGAAGCGCTTGCCCACTTCCGCATTGCCGGCGATGGAGCAGCGGTGCAGCGGCCCCGTATAGCCGGCCTGCTGGCAGGCTGCCTGATGGAACTGGAACTGCAGGATACGGGCCAGGAAATAGCGGACATAGGGCACGCTGGTGGCGACATGGTTCTTGGCACCGGGGTCAAAATCCGCCTCGGTACGTTCCACCGGCGCGGCGACGCCCTGATACTTCGTGCGCAGATCCCACCAGGCCTTGTTGTAATCCTCCGGCTTGATCTTGCCGTTGAACACGTCCCAGCGCCATTTGTCGATCAGCAGGCCAAAGGGCAGGAAGGCCACCTTGTCCAGCGCCTGTTGCAGCAGCAGGCCGGTATCCCCCTCGGTGGAGGGTTCCTTATCCAGCAGGCCCAGCTTCACCAGATAGCCCGGCGTCACCGACAGCGCGATGAAATCGCCGATGGCTTCATGGAAGCCGTCATTGGCGCCATTGCGGAACAGGGTCGACTGCGCCTTGTAGGCGCGCTGATAGATATTGTGCCCCATCTCGTGATGGATGGTCTGGAAATCGTCGCCATTGACCCGCATGCACATCTTGATGCGGATATCATCCTTGTCGTCGATATCCCAGGCGCTGGCATGGCAGACGACTTCCCGATCCTTCGGGCGCGTCAGCATGGAGCGTTCCCAGAAGGTCTGCGGCATCGGCTCGAAGCCCAGCCCGGTGAAGAAGCCCTCGGCGGACTTCGTCATCTTGATCGGGTCGTAATCAGCCTTGGTCAGCAGGGCCGTGACATCGACATTCTGCGTCGCCTGCTTGGGCGCCACGATGTCATAGATGTTGCCCCATTCCTGCGCCCACATATTGCCCAGCAGATGGGCCGGGATCGGCTTGTCCTGCGGGACCACATCGGTGCCGTATGTCTCGCCCAGCTTGGTGCGGGCATAGCAGTGCAGGCTGGTATAGAGCGGCTTCACCTGGTCCCACAGCCGGTCGGTTTCCGCCTCAAACTGGTCGGCCGTCATGTCATAGCCGGAGCGCCACAGGGTGCCGGCATCCGGCATGCCCAGTTCCTTGGCGCCGATATTCGCGATCTCCGCCTCGCGCTGATAGATCGGGCGCATCGGCTGGGCGACATTGTGCCAGCCGGTCCAGAGCCGCTTCAACTCCTTCTCATCGCGCGACGTGCGGAACACATCGTCGATCTCGTCCAGCGTCAGGCAGTCACTGCCATTCTCGCGGCACACCTTGCCGGTGGCATAAAGCTCGCCCAGCTTGGCATCCAGTTCCGACAATTCCTTGTTCAGGGCCGGATCAGCGGGCGACGGCAGGGCCGTTTCATTGCGCAGCAGGGCCAGCTTGCGCGCCACATCGGCGGGCAGGTCCAGCCCGACAAACTGCTTGCTCTCCGCGATCAGCCGGGCCACCAGCGCGCTATACTCCGCCCCGGCGGCTGACGACAGGGCCAGCGTATCCGGGGTGATATAGGTGTTCATCACCCAGGACTGGCGGCTCGCCGTCACCCGTGCCGCCCCCAGTTCGGCTTCCGCCCGCTCCACAAATGCGGCCGCATCCGCCACCGTCGGCTTGGCCGGGGCGGTCGCTTCAGCGTCCTTCTGACCGTCAGGCTGGCAGGCGGTCAGCAGGAACAGGGTGCCGATCGCGGCACCGGTACGAAGCAGGTGGGAAAGCCGCATGGAGGGATCCTTCAGGCGAAGATTGCGGTCGGGTATGCGTAAAGGGCCTGGATCAGTCGTACCGGACACGCGGGTCCATCAGGCCATAGACCAGATCGACCAGAAGGTTCATCAGCACGATCAGCGAGCCGTAGGTGATGACCGTGCCCATCACCAGCGTGTAATCGCGGTTGATGGCGCCCTGGACGAAATAGCGGCCGATGCCGGGCAGGCCGAAAATCTGCTCGATCACCACCGAGCCCGTCACCAGCCCCGCAATCGCCGGTCCCAGATAGGAGACGACGGGCAGCAGCGCTGCCCGCAGCGTGTGGCGGGTGATGATCAGATGTTCGGGCAGGCCCTTGGCATGGGCGGTGCGCACGAAGTTGGAGCGCAGCACCTCCACCATGCCGCCACGGGTCAGGCGGCTGACAATGGCGATCTGCGGCAGAGCCAGCGCCACGACGGGCAGCACCAGATTGCGGATCGACCCGTCGCCCAGGCCCGCCACCGGCAGCAGCCCCAGATAGATGCCGAAGATCAGCGTCAGCAGCGGTGCCATCACGAAATTCGGGATGGTGATACCGACCATGGCGAAGCCCATCACCGTATAGTCGGTCTTGGTGTTCTGGCGCATGGCGGCCAGGATGCCCAGCGTACAGCCGATGATCACCGCCAGCGTCACCGCCGACAGGCCCAGCTTCAGCGAGACGGGGAAGCCCGTGCTGATCAGTTCGGAGACGGTGAAGTCCTTATAGGTAAAGGACGGGCCGAAATCACCCTGCAGCGCATTGCCCAGATAGATCGCGAATTGCTGCCATACCGGCTTGTCGAGATTATAGGCCGCCTTCAGGTTGGCCTCGATCTCCGGCGGCAACACGCGCTCGCTGTCGAAAGGCCCGCCGGGGGCGGAATGCATCAGAAAGAAAGACAGGGCAACGATCACCAACAATGTCGGGATCGCTTCCAGCAGTCGCCGGACAGCATAAGACAGCATCTACAGAAACCCTCCATCGCGCCTTCATCCTGCATGGGCCTGCCATGCACCGGACGCATTCCCGCGCGGACGGGAGTGACGTTTCTGTGAAAAAACCACCCCTGTCAACCGCGTCCGGGCAAAAGAGGCATAATTTCAAATTCAGGGCATATTTGTTCGCGTTTTGCGCTCCCCAAAGGCCGGTTAGGGACATTTTTGTAGGCTCATATAGGGGGCAGGCGCAGGCTATCTACTTTCGGCCAGGGGCGGGTCTGCCATCCCGCGCAGGATCAGGGATTGGCCTGTGGCCCCCGCATCCGCGCTTGTGCGGGCGATCCAAGCCGATGTCGGCGCCTTTCCAGTTAAGATCGTTTCGCAACAAGACCCTACCTTGATCGAATATGAGTGAAAAGGGGGGCTGATCCCCCCTAGAGGGGTTTGCTCCGCACGTCGAAAAGCGCTAAACCACGCTCCGAAAAGCCAACCTGGCAGGCCTTGGCCCCGGACGCTGGAGCCGGGGCAAGAAGTCATGTCGCCTGCCGCTTTCGACCCCGATGGAGGAGTCACCCCCGATGTCCACGATCACCGGCCAGGACAGCCTGAAAGTCCGCCGCACCCTGACCGCCGGCGGCAAGTCTGTTGATTATTTCAGCATTCCCGAAGCCGAGAAGGCCGGCCTGGGCGATGTGTCGCGCCTGCCCTTCTCCATGAAGGTGCTGCTGGAGAACCTGCTGCGCTTCGAAGATGGCCGCACGGTGAGCGTGGACGACGTCAAGGCCGTCGCCCAGTGGCTGGTCGATAAGCGGTCCGACCGCGAGATCGCCTATCGCCCGGCCCGCGTGCTGATGCAGGATTTCACCGGCGTGCCCGCCGTCTGCGATCTGGCCGCGATGCGCGAAGCCATGGTGTCGCTGGGTGGCGATCCGACCAAGATCAACCCGCTGACCCCGGTCGATCTGGTCATCGACCACTCGGTCATGGTCGATGCCTTCGGCACCCCGCAGGCGTTTGACGAGAATGTGGACCTGGAATTCCAGCGCAATGGCGAACGGTACGAGTTCCTGCGCTGGGGCCAGAAGGCCTTCAACAATTTCCGCGTTGTGCCGCCGGGCACCGGCATCTGCCATCAGGTGAACCTGGAATATCTGGCCCAGACCGTCTGGACCGATACCGACCAGACCGGTGCGACCGTGGCCTACCCGGACACGCTGGTCGGCACCGACAGCCACACCACCATGGTCAACGGCATGGCCGTGCTGGGCTGGGGCGTGGGTGGTATCGAGGCGGAAGCCGCGATGCTGGGCCAGCCGATCTCCATGCTGATCCCGGAAGTGGTCGGCTTCAAGCTGACCGGCAAGCTGCGCGAGGGTGCAACGGCCACCGATCTGGTGCTGACCGTCACCGAGATGCTGCGCAAGAAGAAGGTCGTCGGCAAGTTCGTCGAGTTCTACGGCCCCGGCCTGGACGCGCTGACCCTGGCCGACCGTGCGACGATTGCCAACATGGCCCCGGAATATGGCGCCACCTGCGGCATTTTCCCGATCGACGCCGAGACCATCCGCTTCCTGCACTTCACCGGCCGCGATGCCGACCGCGTGGCGCTGGTGGAAGCATACGCCAAGGCCCAGGGCATGTGGCGCGATGCGTCCTCGCCCGATCCGGTCTTCACCGACACGCTGGACCTGGACTTAGGCTCCGTCGAGCCGTCGCTGGCCGGTCCGAAGCGCCCGCAGGACCGCGTTCTGCTGTCCAACGTGACCAAGGAATTCGGTGACTTCCTGGCCACCGACGTTGCCGGCCGCCCGACCAGCCAGCCGACCGATGTGGCCGGCGCTGATTACAAGCTGGATCACGGCCATGTCGTGATCGCCGCCATCACGTCGTGCACCAACACCTCCAACCCGTCGGTGCTGTTCGCCGCCGGTCTGGTGGCGAAGAAGGCGGTGGAACTGGGCCTGACCGCCAAGCCGTGGGTGAAGACCTCGCTCGCACCGGGCTCCCAGGTCGTGACCGACTATCTGAACGCCGCTGGCCTGTCCACCTACCTGGACAAGCTGGGCTTCAATCTGGTCGGCTATGGCTGCACCACCTGTATCGGCAATTCCGGCCCGCTGCCGGACCCGATTGCCGCCGCCGTTGACGCGGGCAAGCTGACCGTTGCGTCCGTCCTGTCGGGCAACCGCAACTTTGAAGGCCGTGTGTCCCCGCAGGTCCGCGCCAACTACCTGGCCTCCCCGCCGCTGGTGGTGGCCTATGCCCTGGCCGGCTCGCTGCACCTGGATATCTCCAAGGACCCGATCGGCACCGGCAAGGACGGCAAGCCCGTCTATCTGAAGGACATCTGGCCGTCGAACAAGGAGATCGAAGACACGATCGCCCAGTTCCTGACGCGCGACATGTTCGTCAGCCGCTATGCCAACGTGTTCTTAGGCCCGGAGCAGTGGCAGAAGATCAAGACCGTCGAAGGCATGACCTACAAGTGGGACGACAAGTCGACCTACGCGAAGCGTCCGCCGCTGTTTGACGGCATCACCATGACGCCGGGCGACGTGTCCGATGTGAAGGGGGCCCGTGCGCTCGCCATCCTGGGCGACAGCATCACCACCGACCACATCTCCCCCGCCGGCAACATCAAGAAGGCCAGCCCGGCCGGTGAGTACCTGCTGGAAAACGGCGTCACCGTCGCTGACTTCAACAGCTATGGCGCGCGTCGCGGCAACCATGAAGTCATGATGCGTGGCACCTTCGCCAATATCCGCATCAAGAACGAGATGGTGCCGGGCGTTGAAGGCGGCGTGACCAAGTATGTGCCCACGGGCGAGGTCATGCCGATCTACAACGCCTCCATGAAGTATCAGGCCGAGGGCACGCCGCTGGTCGTGTTCGCGGGTGCCGAATATGGCACCGGCTCCTCGCGTGACTGGGCCGCCAAGGGCACCCGCCTGCTGGGTGTTCGCGCCGTGGTGGCGGAAAGCTTCGAGCGTATCCACCGGTCCAATCTGGTCGGCATGGGCATCCTGCCGCTCCAGTACCCGGCCGGTGTGAACCGCAAGACGCTGAAGCTGGACGGCACCGAAACCTTCGACATCGTGGGTGTCGAAGCCGGCCTGAAGCCGCGCATGAACCTGACGCTGACCATCACCCGCGCCGACGGGTCGAAGGAGACGCTGGACTTGTTCTGCCGTATCGACACGCTGGACGAGGTCGACTACTTCAAGAATGGCGGCATCCTGCAATACGTGCTGCGCAATCTGGCGGTTCCCGCCGCTGCGGAGTAAGTATTGGTGTTACACCTGCCGCCGGGGTGACCCGGCGGTGGGGTGGACGAAAAAGAAGCCCGGTGGAGCGATCCGCCGGGCTTTTTTTCGTTAATATCTGGGTCTGATGGCTACTGTTTTGCGCTTCGATCCGGTCATTTCGTCTGCGCATGACTTAGGGGCCAGACTCAATCAGGTCCAGTAAGCGACGATGGTTGCGATTGCGAGGGTGGATATGAAGTTTCTGGCGAGCTTGTCGTACCGGGTGGCGACGCGTCGGAAGTCCTTGAGGCGGCAGAAGACGGCCTCGACCATCCATCGGAATTTGTACCGGACCTTGTCGAAGCGAATGGGCTTCTTGCGTGACTTTCTGCCGGGAATGACAGGCTTCGCGCCCTTTTCCTTGATCCCGGCTCGTAATTTGTCGCTGTCATATGCCCGGCGGCCAGCGCCTGCAATATCCGGTGCCAGTGCTTGCGCCCAGACCAGCGGTTGAAGCGATTGGTCGGCGGGTCATATTCCGGCGGGCAGTCCTTCCAGCGACAGCCGATCTTGAGTACATGAATAATCCCGCTGATGATCCGCCGGTCGTCAACACGCGGTGCACCAACGGTATGGCAGGGAAGGTACGGCTCAATCGCTACCCACGCTTTATCCTAAAGCCAGAAAATCTCCCGCACGCAATCTCTCCAAGGCAAATTCAACACCTTGAAATAATATTCACACAGAAATTTCAATTAAATATTTCAGTTCTGCCCCTAAGACGCCACTTTTAAGGGCAAAAGAAAAGACTTCATAAATCTCATTGTCACAAGTATTGTTGCAAGTTTTTATCGTCAATACGCCTCAAAATTTAAAAATTATAAAATAAACACTGAAAACAAATAGTTTTGTACATAGTTATATCGTATTATCATTGCATTAAACCTATTTTTCCTGCGAACTTAATTGAAATTTCTTTGTTGTTTTTTAGGGTATTGATAGTAGTTTGCGCACGCCACCATATTTTGCTAACAAATTTTAAATCAAAACTTTGAATAACTTCATCTAAAAGAAATGATACACTAGAGGAGCACAAATTATCTCCCAATTGAGAGCCAATAAAAAAATAAAACAATGCTAGAGCATTGCTTTTTGTAACGCCATTCCCCTTATAGTACATAACGCCGAGATCATGTATTCCCGATCTTTCCAAATGCCGAGCCGACAGCTTAAAAAATAACGCCGCATAAGCAATATTCGGCTCAATACCTATGTCACCTTCCAGATAGATACGCCCAAGAGCATAGGCGGCTTTTCCATTTCCAAGCCGTACAGCCTCCAATAAGGTTGGAATAGATGATAAAGTCCCTTCATTTCTCGCAATGCGGAGGGCCTTTATATACACATATCCGCCAACGGTATTCATCATATCAATTTATACTCCGTATTATTATCACGATACATTCTTGAAATGTATTGCATTTGAGGTTCTACTAAAAATGGGAAGCCAAATTTAGGCGGCCACTACGCTTGGCCGGAGGCGGAAGCGGCGACACAAGCGCTCATTCCGCGTCCGTCACGTCGCTCGGGTAATGAAGGTGATCCCCGTTAAAAAGGAGGGCGATTCTCGGGCGTCAACATAACCCCTGTCCAGAAGAGGATGCCCGTGAAAAATCACATCAGCGTCACCACCTCCATCCATTTCCTATCCGTCTGAATTGATTAGATACCTTCTTGGGCAGACACTAAAGGACAATTGATTGAAAGCAGAAACGCCTAATTCTGTCCAATATGACCGCCGCTCCCACTCACAACCCCACCGCCTTGCGCAGGGCGTCGTTCATGCAGGTTTGCCAGCCGGGGCCGGTTTTACGGTAGGCGTCCACGACATCGGGGTCGATCCGCAGCATCACTTTGACCTTGGTGTTGGTGGCCACGGGCCGACCGCGTTTGCGGGCACCGTCAAAGGCGGCCAGCAGGGCAGCGGGTAAGGCCTCAGTCGCCGGGCGGGCTTGGGCCATATCCTGATCCGTCCATTCCCGGGCATCAGGATCGGCGGCGATGCCGGCATCAATGGTGGCATCGTCGGCCAAGGTGGGGCGGGGGTTACGGGCGGTTGGCATGGCGCTTGACCTCTCTGCTGTTCGCCTTGCGCAGGCTGATGACGCGGATCGTCTGTTCGCGGACGGTGAAGACCAGGACGCAAAGGCGACCATTCAGGGGGCAATCGCCTCATACCGCGTCTCGCCATAATCGGCCCGGTCATCGACCCGCACCAGTCGCGGTGGCTTCGAGTTTGCCAGATTGAGATGGAAGCGGATGGTGTTTTTCTTCCGTCATTCCCGCGAAGGCGGGAATCCATAATCCGTTGCGTTGCTTGGATTCCCGCCTTCGCGGGAATGACGGAAAGGGGGGCTTCGGCTTACCCCCACAATCTCTACGCCAACGGACTCTGCCCATTCTGCCGCCGGGCCCAAACGCCCCACCGCGCCCAATAAAAAACCCGGCAGATCGCTCCACCGGGTTTTTCATTTCCGTCCATCCCCCAATGGTCAGCGCTGGAGCTGGCCCTGTTGCGGGATCAGGGCGAGGCAGTTTTCCACGATGCGGTAGCATTGGCCGAGGCGGGAGGAGGGGCCTTGGCTGGCGCCGCCATAGACGATGCGCTGCACCACCCCATCCTTCAGCGTGAAGGTGGCCTGGCAATCGCGGGTTTCCGTGTCCGGATAATCGCGGAAGCCACCACCCCAGCCCCAGGGCGACCAGGGGCGGTAATAGCCATAGCTGGCGGAGAAGCTGGGCATCGGCGTGGTGACGATGCGCTCGCTGGTATAGGTGAAATATTCCACATTATCGACGGTGGCGCTGCGCGTGGGCACGCCGGCGCACGAAAGCAGGGTCTGCTTCGGCATGCCGACAAAAGCCTGTTGCGCGTACAGCGCCTGATCGGCCTGCGGGTTGGCACAGGCGGCAAGGCCCATCAGGGCGGCCGCCCCTATCGCAACACGCATGCCCGTCTTCAGACGAGAAACCATTTCTCACACTCCTTCATGCGTCCGGAGGCCTATGCGGAAGGCCCACACTGCCGCCCCTTTGTGTGGATCATGCCAGGGGTTTCCCCCTTCTCACACGACCGTCATCACATACCCTGTCTCTATAAAATGGCATCGGTGGGGCATTGTTGCAATGTGACGAAAAGCAACCTTTCCCCGCCCAATGGGAAATTCAGCTTTCCACCATCTCTGCCGCCCGTGCCAGATCAACCGATACCAGCTTGGACACGCCCCGTTCCATCATGGTGACGCCGAACAGCCGGTCCATCCGCGCCATGGTCAGGCGGTGGTGGGTGACGATCAGGAAGCGGGTGGCGCCGCTGCGGGCCATTTCCTCCACCATGTCGCAGAAGCGGCCCACATTGGCCTCGTCCAGCGGCGCGTCCACCTCGTCCAGCACGCAGATGGGGGCGGGGTTGCACAAGAACACGGCGAACAGCAGGGCCAGCGCCGTCAAGGCCTGCTCCCCGCCCGACAGCAGGGACAGAACCTGCAATTTCTTGCCCGGCGGGCTGGCATAGATTTCCAGCCCCGCATCCAGCGGGTCTTCGGCTTCCGTCAGCTTCAGATGCGCCGATCCACCGCCGAACAGGCGGGTGAACAGATCCTGGAAATGGCTGTCCACCTTGGCGAAGCTGGCCAGCAGCCGTTCCCGCGCCTCCCGGTTCAGGCTGTTGATGCCCTGGCGCAGGCGGGCGATGGCGGCGGTCAGGTCGTCCTTCTCGCTGGTCATGGTCCCGATCTGGGTTTCCATTTCCGCCACTTCCTGCTCGGCCCGCAGGTTGACGGGGCCGATCCGCTCCCGCTCCTCCAGCAGCCTGGACAGGCGCTGTTCCAGGGCGGCCGGGTCGGGCCGCTCCCCTTCTGCCATTCCGTCCAGGCCGGTGGCGGCGGCAATCTGGTGCGGCTCGCATTCCAGCTTTTCGGCAATGCGCTCGGCCAGGGCCTGCATATGCTGAAGGGACTGGGCGACGGCGGCCTCGGCATGGGCGCGGGCCTCGCGCGCATCGGCCAGGGCGGTTTCCGCCTGTGTGCGGGCGCGCTCGGCCTCGGCCAGTTCCGCCTCGCTTTCCTGCAGGGCTTGCAGCGCATCGGCGCGGTGGCGCTCTGCCGTCTGGATCTGGGCGGCCAGGATCTGGCGCTCCTCCGCAATGGCCAGCGGACGTTCGGCCAGGGTCTCCAGCTCCTCCCGGCCTTCCAGGGCGCGTTCTTCCAGTTCTGCCAGCCGGCTGGCCGCCCCTTCCACGCGGGTGGCCCAGCCCTGTTCTTCTTGTTGCAGCAGGGACAGGCGGCGGCGGCGCTGTTCTGCCTCCCGCAGCACCTGATCGGCGCGGGCCTGCCGGGCGGCCAGCGTGGCGCGCAATTCCCCCTGCCGGGTACGGGATTGGGCAATGGCATCGCGGGCGATGGCGGCATCGGGCAGCGCATCCAGCAGGGCCTGGGCCTCCGCCTCGGCCAGTGCCACCTCTGCCCGGTCGGCCTCCAGGGCGGTCAGGCTGCCCTGGATGGCGTCCAGCCGGGCGGTGGCGGCTTCCATCTCCGCCTTACGCCGGGACAGGGCATCGCGCGCCTGCTCCACGGTGCGGAACCCGGTGCGCACGGCTTCGCGCGCCAGCTTGTCGCGCTGGGCGGCCCTGTCCTGGGCCTGTCGGGCGTCTGCTTCCGCCCGCGCCGCATCCTGGCGCGCTGTGGCGTGGCGGTCGCGGGCACTGTCGAGCGCTTCTGTGGCGGCGTCCAGATCCAGGTCCAACTCAGCCAGCCGGTTGCGCTGGGTCAGGCGGATGGCGGCGGCGGTGGGGGCACCGGGCTTGCGGGTCAAGCCATCCCAGCGCCACGCCCCGCCATCGCGGGTCACCAGCATCTGGCCGGGCAACAGGCGGGGGGCCAGGGATGCCGCCTGGGCGGCATCGGTGGCAATGCCGATATAAGGCAGGCAGCGCGCCATTGCCGGCGGTGCTTTCACATGGGTGGAAAGCGGCACGACGCCCGCCGGCAGGGCGGCATGGTCGGGCAAGGGCGGCAGGCCCTGCCAATAGACATTGGCGGCGGCATCCAGGGGGGCCGTCAGGTCATCGCCCAAGGCCGCGGCCAGCGCCTGCTCATACCCGGTATCCACGGTCACGGCGTCAATCAAGGGCGGGAACAGGTCGGCCTCGTCCAGCCCCAGCAAGGCCCGCAACCCGTCGCGCTCGGCCTTCAGCCTTGTATAGCGCGACTCGGCCTGGGTCAGCGCCTCCCGGCTGCGGGCCTGGGCGGTCAGGGCATCGCTGCGCACCTGATCCAGCCGGCGGTCGGCTTCCAGCTTGGCGGCTTCGGCTTCTTCCGCCTCTTCCCGCGCGCCTTCCAGGCTTTCTTCGGCCAGGGCCAGCGCTTCTTCCGCGGTGGCCAGTTCCAGCCCATCCGCCAACCCCTGGCGCAACTGGGCTTCCTGGGCCTTCTGGTCGGCCAGCCTTTTATCCAGCACGGCCAGCCGGGACTGCTGGTCGCGCAGCCGGCCCAGATGGGTGTTGCGCGCCGTCTCCTCGGCCCCGGCCTGTTCCAGCAGGGCGGCCAAGGCCAGATCGGCCTGTTCCACCGCATCGCGGGCGGTCAGCAGGGCTTCTTGGGCTTCCTCCTGCTCCAGCGCTTCTTCTTCCTGCGCCATCAGAAGCTGGGCGCGCTCTTCCCGCAGGCGCAGCAGGGCATTGTCGGCATCGGTGGCCAGTGCGCGTTCGCGCGACAGGTCGGACGCGATCTGGGCCAGCCGGCGCTGGGTGGCGGCCTGGGCCTCGGCCACGCGTGCTTCCTCCGCCGCTAATTGTTCGCGCGACAGGACCAGCCGTTGCAGGGCGGATGCAGCTTCGGCCTCGGCCTGCCGTTTGGGCGGCAGGGTGGCGGCGATGGCGGCGCGGTTTTCGGCCAGGGCGGTCCCGGCCAGCATGGCCTGGCGCACCGCCTCATCCGCCTTTGCATGGCCGCTGCGGGCGCGGTCCAGCGTCGCCTCCGCATCCTGCCAGCGTATATGCAGCAGGCGCGCTTCCGTCTGGCGGATATTTTCCTGCACATTGCGATAGCGGGCGGCCTGCTTGGCCTGTTTGCGCAGGGTTTGAAGCTGGGCATCCATGGTGCCCAGCACATCTTCCAGCCGTGTCAGGTTGGTTTCCGCCGCGCGCAGACGCAGTTCCGCCTCATGCCGTCTGGCATGCAGGCCGCTGATGCCGGCGGCTTCTTCCAGCAATTGCCGCCGGTCGGCAGGCCGCGCATTGATCAGCGCCCCCACCCGGCCCTGGCTGACCAGGGCCGGGCTGTTGGCGCCAGACGCATTATCGGCAAACAGGATTTGCACATCGCGGGCGCGCACGATCTTGCCGTTGATGCGGTAATCCGACCCCGATCCGCGTTCCAGCCGGCGGCTGATCTCCAACTCGTCAAACTCGTTGAAGGGCGGGGGTGCGGTGCGGGCATCATTGCCCAGCACCATGGTCACTTCGGCAATGTTGCGGGCAGGGCGCGTGGCGGTGCCGCCGAAGATCACATCATCCATATCCTCCCCGCGCATACGCTTGGCCGAGGTCTCCCCCATGGCCCAGCGCAACGCCTCCAGCAGGTTGGATTTGCCGCAGCCATTGGGGCCGACCACGCCGGTCATGCCGGGTTCGATCAGCAGTTCGGTCTGGTCAACAAAGGATTTGAAGCCGGTAAGGCGGAGCTTGGTGAACTGCACGTGGATGGCGGCTTATGGCGGAGAAAAGGGGAGGGGCGGAACGAAGCGGGGGTGGTGCCAGCAGACACCACCCCCGTCAATCTATATCAAAGCCGTAGCGCCGACCTTTGCAGAAGGCTTACGACGCCTTGCGCTTGGCGCCGGCCTTCTGCACCGCTTCCGTTAACTCATCCAGCTTGGCGCCCAGGACGACCGCGCTGTCATTGACGATGAAGGTGGGGGTGGAGTTGATCTGCTTTTCCTGGCTGCCGGTATATTGGCTCTTGATCAGGAAATCCTCCAACTGCTTGTCGGTGGTGCAGGCATCAAACTGCTCCTGGCTGATCCCGGCCAGCCGGGCCACTTGGGCCAGATGTTTCATGTAATCCTGGTTCAGCCAGGTGTGCTGCGACCGCATGATCGCCGTCTTCAGCGCCTGGGTCTTGGCACCGCCGGGGCAGCGCATCAGCATATGGGCGCGCAGGCCGGGCGCGTTCAGCGGATAATCGCGGAAGATCAGCTTCACCTCGCCCGTATCAATAAACTCCTTCTTGAAGGTGGGGAGCATATTGATCTCAAAATCGGCGCAGTGCGAGCAGGCGAGCGACGCATATTCGACCACGGTCACCTTGGCCTTGGGATCGCCATAGACGATATCGGCGGTGGCGGCCTTCAGGTCGATGGCAGCAGCATTCTGCGCCCAGGCCGGCAGGGCCATCAGCGTGGCGGCACTGGCGCCCAGGCCAAGGGCGGTACGGCGGGAGAGCGGGGAAGTGGGAACGCGCACGGGGTCAATCTCCTGGTCCGACAGTCGCCGCCGACTATAGGGCCAGCTTTGCGGCGGCGGCAAGGCGGTGTGGATCAGGAAGGGGCGGCTTCCAGTGCCGGCCCAGTCGCCATCATGGCTTCCACCCGGTCCAGCCCCGCCGCATTGGCCGTTACACTTCCCGCCTCCAGCCCGCGATAAAGGTCCACAAGCTCCCGCCCCCAATCGGTCAGTGCCGTGCCACCGCCACCGCTGCCGCCGGTCTGGCCAGCGACGGCCGGCTGGGTGAAGGCGCGGTTGATCTCATCCACCAGCAGCCAGGCGCGGCGATAGGACATGCCCAGCGACCGGCCGGCAGCGGAGATGGACCCCGTGGTGGCAATGGCTTCCAGCAGCCGGATCTTGCCGGGGCCGATCCGGTGGCCATTGGGCAGGTCCAGGCGGATTGTCAGGCGCAGTGTCATCGGTGCGTGGTCCGGGCAGCGTGATATCAAGAAAAAGGGCGGCACCGGATCGGGCCGCCCTTGTCTTTACCACGAACCGGAACCGGTATCAGTGTCCGGCTTGGGCTTCCTTGCGGCGGCGTCGTTTGGCGGCCGCCAGGTTCAGCATCTCCACCGCCACCGAGAAGGCGATGGCGAAGTAGAGATAGCCCTTGGGAATGTGGAAATGCAGGCCGTCGGCAATCAGCGCCACGCCCACCAGAATCAGGAAGCTGAGCGCCAGCATCTTGACCGTCGGGTGATTCTGCACGAAGCGGCTGGTCGGGCCGGCGGCAAACAGCATCACGGCCACGGCGATGACGACGGCGGTAATCATCACCGGCAACTGGGTCGCCATGCCGACGGCGGTGATGACGCTGTCCAGCGAGAAGACGATATCCAGCACCATGATCTGCATGATCACGCCGCTGAAGGTGGCAACGGTCCGGCTGGGCCCGCCATCTTCCGCCCCGCCTTCCATCGTGTGGTGGATTTCCGCCGTGCCCTTGTAGAGCAGGAACAGCCCGCCGAAGAACAGGATCATATCGCGGACCGAGATGCCCATGTCGAACAGGGTGAAGATCGGGTCGGTCAGCTTCACGATCCAGGCGATGGAGGCGAGCAATGCCAGACGGCTGATCAAGGCCAGGGCCAGACCGAACTGGCGGGCCTTGGCTCGCTGGTGCTCGGGCAGCCGGTTGGCCATGATTGAGATGAAAATAATGTTGTCGATGCCGAGAACGATCTCCAGCGCGGTGAGCGTCAGAAGGCTCGCCCAGGCGTTGGGGTCGGACAACCATTCAAACATGATGGGTCTCTGCCAAGAGAGGAAGATGGGTGGGCCTTCAAGGGGCCCGCTACAATGCGTCGCACCATTGGGCTTTCCTTTCAATCACGTCTTTTGGCTGACCCTCGATCGATCATTGCGCCGGCTGGCACTTGTGCTTAGCGTTGCTGTCAACCGCCCCCGACAGAGAGGCCCCGGACATGCAGCATATCCATCGCCGTTCCTTCATGATCTCCACCGCGCTGACGCTCGCGATGGCGGGCCTGGTGCCCCCCGTTTTCGCGCAGGATGGCAAGGTGCTGCGCCGGGGCCTGGGCTCTGCGCCCGATACGGTTGATCCGGGCAAGGCCGAACTGCACCCCGCCTCCATCGTGATTTATGATCTGTATGAAGGGCTGCTGACGCCGGGGGCTGATGGCATGCCCCGGCCGGGCGCGGCGGAGAAATGGGACATTTCCGCTGATGGCAAGACCTATACCTTCCACTTGCGGGCCAATGGCAAATGGTCCGATGGCAGCCCGGTAACGGCGGGGGATTTCGTTTATGCCTGGCGCCGGCTGGCCGATCCCAAGACCGCCTCGCCCTATGGCTATTTCACCTGGGTGATCGAAAATGGGGCGGATGTGTCGGCTGGGACAAAGCCGGTGGAGACGCTGGGCGTCACCGCCCTGGATGAGCGCACGCTGAAAGTGGTGTTGAAGGAGCCGGCGGCCTATTTCCTGGGCCAGCTCTCGCATCAGTCCATGTCACCGGTGAAGAAGGGTGGGGACGAGGCAAAACCCGTCAGCAATGGCGCCTATCAACTGGCGCAGATGGTGCCGCAGACCCATTACCGGCTGGTCCGCAACCCGCATTATTATGATGCCGACAAGGTGAAGGTGGATACCGTCTACCATCTGGTGACGGAGAATGTGGATACGGAGCTGAAACGCTTCCGCGCCGGGGAGGTGGATGTCACCTATAACCTGCCGATCACGCAGGTGAACTGGGCCCGCACGGAAGGCAAGCAGGCCTATACGCCGACGCCGACATATTCCACCTTCTACATGGCCTTCAACCTGACCAAAGAACCATGGAAATCCAATGCCAAGCTGCGGGCGGCGCTGACGTTGGCCATCGACCGGGAGGTGATTGCCGAGAAGGTGATGGGCGGCGATATCAAGCCGGCCTACAGCTTTACCCCCAGCGGCAAGGTGGGCGGGTATGAGCCGCCGCAGCCGGATTGGCGCGGGTTGACCCAGGCCCAGCGCAATGAACAGGCCAAGAAGCTGCTGGCCGAGGCTGGCTATGGGCCGGGCGGCAAACCGCTGCCAACCTTCGAGGTGCTGCATTCCACCAATGAGAACAGCAAGCGCGTGATGGTGGCCGTGGCTGCCATGTGGCGGCAGGTGCTGGGCGTGCAGACGCAGTTGAACAATCAGGAATTCCGCGTCGTTGCCAGCATCGGCAACCGCAAGGCCTATCAGGACATCATCTATTACGGCTGGATCGGGGATTTCCCCGACCCGATCAATTTCCTGAAGCTTCTGCGCTCCGACGTGGCGCAGCAGAACCTGTCCGCCTATAGCAACCCGGATTTTGACCGCAAGCTGGACGAGGCCAATGCCAGCCTGGACACCGCCACCCGCATGGCCCTGCTGGCCGAGGCGGAGCGGATGTATCAGGCGGATTTCCCCATCTGCACCATCCTGCACAATAACCGGCGCCGGCTGGTGTCGCCTAAGGTGAAAGGCTGGCAGCCCACACCGCTGGACCAGAACCCGACGCGCTGGCTGGATGTGGGGTAAATCCCGAACCGGCAAATACTAAAATCCAAAGCGCCCGGACAAACCGGGCGAGCCCCCGCTGGCAGTGGCCCCTTTCCCCAAACGGCGATCCATCATCCCATGAAACGCACGCTTCTTGCCGCTGTCGGCCTTGCCGGCATCCTGTTTGCCCAGCCCGCTGCCGCCGAGATGGTTTATCATCGGGGCACCGGCGCGGCCCCTGACACGCTGGACCCAACCAAGTCGGAGCTGCAGCCGGCGGCCTTCATCATTTATGACCTGTTCGAAGGGCTGTTTTCCCTGGATGCCAAGGGCCAGCGCCGCAATGGCGTGGCTGCCAGCTATGAGGTCAGCCCTGATGGCACTGTCTACACCTTCACGCTGCGGCCTGATGCCAAATGGTCCGATGGCAGTGCGGTGACGGCGGCGGATTTCGTCTATGCCTGGCACCGGCTGGCCAACCCGAAAACCGCGTCGCCCTATGCCTATTTCGTCTGGCCCATCGTGAATGGGCGGGACATCACCGCAGGCAAGAAGGCACCGGAGACGCTGGGCGTTGAGGCTGTTAACGACCATACGCTGAAGGTGACGCTGACCCAGCCGACCGGCTATTTCCTGGCCTCCCTCCAGCATGTGGCGATGTTCCCGCTGCACCGGGCCAGCCTGGAAAAATATGGGGAGGGCTTCACCGCCCCCGGTCATCTGGTCAGCAACGGTGCCTATATGCTGGTTGAGAATGTGCCGCAGAGCCATATCAAGGAGGTCAAGAACCCCTATTACCATGATGCGGCCAAGGTGAAGATCGACACCGTCTTCTCCTACCCGATCGACAATCAGGAAACGGAATTCAAGAAGTTCCGCGCCGGGGAATTGCACAGCACCAACACCCTGCCCAACAGCCAGATCAAATGGGCGCAGGAGAATCTGAAGGAATCCTTCAGCGCTGGTTCCACCTATTCCACCTATTACATGGCGTTCAACCTGACGCATGAGCCGTGGAAATCCAGCCCCAAGCTGCGCGCCGCCCTGTCGCTGGTGATCGATCGGGAGGTGATTGCCGAGAAGGTGGTGGGCGGCGGTGAATTGCCGGCCTGGAGCTTCACGCCCCCCGGCAATGTCGGCGGATACGAGCCGCCGCGCCTGCCCTGGACGAAACAGACCCAGGCCGAACGCGACGCCATGGCGAAGAAGCTGCTGGCCGAGGCTGGCTATGGGCCGGGCGGAAAGCCCCTGCCGGAGATCGAGGTGCTGCATTACACCAGCGACAATGCCCGCAAGGTGAATGTCGCCGTGGCTGCGATGTGGAAGCAGAAGCTGGGGGTGCAGACGCGGCTGAACAATCAGGAATTCCGCGTTGTCGCCAGCATCGGCAACGAGAAGGCCTATCAGGATGTGATATATTACGGCTGGATCGGGGACTATCCCGACGCCAATTCCTTCCTTCAGCTTTTCCGTTCCGACGTGGAACAGCAGAACCTGTCCGGCTTCAAGAGTGCCGAATTCGACCAGTTGCTGGATGAGGCAAACCGCCAGACCGATCCGGCCAAGCGGGTGGAACTGCTGGGAAAGGCGGAAACAGTGGCGCTGGAAAGCGACAGCATCATCCCGCTGCACCACAATACCCGCCGCCGTCTGGTCAGCCCCAAGCTGAAAGGCTGGGCGCCGAACCCGACCGATTTCAACCTGTCCCAGTTCCTGGAAGTGACGCCGTAAGGGGGAAGGGCCTGCGCCGGGGGACGGTGCAGGCCCTGCCTTGGTTCAGGCCTTCATGCTGCCGGTTTCCCGCCGCCGCACATGCCAGGAGAACGCTTCTTCCAGCAGGTGCGGGGTATGGCCGCCGCGGGCCTTGGCGCGGGTGAAATAGTCGGAAAGCTGGTCGCGGTAGCTGGGATGGACGCAGTTGGCGATGATCAAGGGCGCCCGCTCCCGCGGGGCCAGCCCGCGCAGGTCGGCCAACCCGACCTCCGTCACCAGAATATCCACATCATGCTCGGTATGGTCGACATGGCTGACCATGGGCACGACGGAGGAAATGGCCCCCGCCTTGGCCAGCGACTTGGTGACGAAGACGGACAGATAGGCATTGCGGGCGAAATCGCCTGAGCCGCCAATGCCATTCATCATCATCGTGCCATCGACATGGGTGGAATTGACATTGCCGTAAATGTCAAATTCCAGCGCTGTGTTGATGCCGATGACGCCCAGGCGACGGATTACCTCTGGATGGTTGGAAATTTCCTGCGGGCGCAGCACCAAGCGGTTACGGTACTGGGCGATCTTGGAGAAGACCCGCCCGCCACATTCCGCCGAGAGCGTAACCGACGAACCCGAGGCGTAATTCAGCTTACCGGCATCGAACAGGTCGAACGTGCTGTCCTGCAAAACCTCGCTATACATGCGCAGGTCATGGAAGGGGCTGTCGATCAGCCCATGCAGCACGGCATTGGCGATGGAACCAATGCCGGCCTGTAACGGGTTCAGCGTCATGTCCAGCCGGCCGCGCGCCACCTCATGCTTGAAAAACTCGATCAGATGGCCGGCGATGGCGCGCGTACCGTCATCCGGCGGTTCCACATTGGCGGCACTGTCCTGCTTTTCCGTCACCACGATGGCAGCGATCTTGGCCGGATCGATGGGGATATAGGGCGTGCCAGCCCGGCTGTCGCAGGAGACCACCGGGATCGGCGTGCGCGAGGGCCGCTTGGTGGGGATATAGATATCGTGCAGCCCCTCCAGCTCCAGCGGCTGGGACAGGTTCAACTCCACAATCACCTTTTCCGCCAATATGGCGAAGCTGGCCGTATTGCCGACAGAGGTGGTGGGCACGATGCCGCCATCGGCGGTGATGGCCGTCGCTTCCACAATCGCATAATCAATCGGCCCCATCTGGCCGGACCGCAACTGTTCCACCGTTTCGGACAGGTGCTGATCGATGAACATCACCTCCCCCCGATTGATGGCGGCGCGCAGGGTGGGGTCGGACTGGAAGGGCAGGCGGCGGGCCAGCACGCCGGCTTCTGTCAGGATCTTGTCGATATTGTTGCCCAGCGAGGCACCCGTCATCAGGGTGATGCGGATCGGTTCTTTGGCGGCGCGTTCGGCAATGGCAATCGGCAGGGCCTTGGCATCGCCAGCGCGGGTGAACCCGCTCATCCCGATGGTCATGCCATCCTTGATCAGCAGGGCGGCCTCTTCCGGCGTGACGATCTTATCCAGCAGGGACTGACGGCGAATCCGGTCTTCGTACATTTTCTACCTTCTTAGGCGTTTTTCCAGTGGTGCTGGCCATCTTCAAGTGGCTGCGGCCCTATTTTTTGAATATGCCCATGGCGATGGGGCTGCGGCAATGAGGCGCGCACTGCAACAATTCGACGCACCTAAGTATTCGCTAAATTCAGTATCAATATGATGCAGTTTTAGTTCTGCGGCAAAATCATAAATCATCTAATTTTAATATGTTTTATCTGTAATGTAACGATCTGGCGTTAAGTTAAATAATTTACATGATGATATTATTTATTGTCATCCAGTCAATTAGTGGCGTCGAATTTATGTTCAATCGGAGAAATTGAACACCCGCAGCATGATCCTGGCTTAGGTAAAAACAGTCCTCGTGACCGGTTCCAGATGGAAATACCTGCTGGTGCGCCGATACACAGCATGTAACATACCAATGTTGCAGTGCGGCGTGAGTTTGGGGTGGCCGGACTGGAATCGGGCCAGAAATGACGGGACGGGGCAGGCATGGGGGCCTTCAAAGGGGGGGCGGGACCGCACATCGCGGTATCCGGCCGGCGGTTGCTGGATTTCCTGTTTCCGCCACCGGTGGCGCGACGGCGGCAACGGCCGGAGGAACTGCTGGTGGCGGTGGAGGAGATGCCGCCCCGCACCACCCTGATTGCAATGGGGATACAACATGCGCTGCTGGCGTTGATGTTTTCCCTCTATGCGGTGCTGGCCGCCCAATCCATGGGCATGGAACCGGCAGCCGTGGCCACCTTCACCAGTGCTACCATCCTGATCCTGGGATTGGGCACCGTGCTTCAGGGGATGGTAACGCGTTTCGGGGCGGGGGTGCTGCTGATCGGCATTCCCGGACCGGCCAAGGTGGCGCTCCATGTCGCGGTGACACTGCAATATGGGCTGGCGGCCACCATGGGGGCCATGCTGGTCGGCTCGCTGATGATGGTGGTCACGGCCCGGTTCATCCCGCGCTTGCGCGCCATTTTTCCACCAGAGGTGATCGGCGTCGTGCTTCTGCTGCTCGGCGTGACGCTGGTGACCGGTGGCGTGTCCCGCAGCTTCGGCATCCAGACTGGCGGTGGTTTTTCCCTTGCCGCCATGGCGGTGGCTGGCACCACCCTGGCCTGCATGGTTGCCATTGCGGTCTGGGGCACGCCGGGGCTGAAGCGGGTTGCCATGGCGGTGGGGGCTGCCGGGGGGATTATCGTCGCCATCATCACCGGCCAGCTTGATGGCTCTGCGCTGGCGCCAGTAGCGGAAATGCCGCTGCTGGCAGTGCCTGTTCTGGGGCTGCATCTGCCGGTGCCTGAATTCCACCCCGCCCCAATCGCCATTTTCATGATCTCCGCCCTTCTGACGGTGATGGATCAGTTTGCCTGTGCCCTGTCAGTGGACAAGATGGATGATGCCGACTGGCGGCGGGCGGATATGGGGCTGGTGGCCCGCGCCATCACGTGCCTGGGATTGACCCATTTGCTGCATGGCCTGACGGGAACCCTGTCAGGGGGCACCTCCTCGGCCAATATCGGGTTGGCCCATGCCAGCGGTATCACGGCGCGTCGCGTCGGCATCGTGGCTGGGCTGGTGATGATCATGGCCGCCTTCGTGCCGCCGGTGGCGGGCCTGCTGGCGCAGACGCCCACCGCCGTCATCGGCGGCATCCTGGTCTATACGGCGGCCTATATCATCGTCGCCGGCATGGAACTGATCATGTCGCGGATGATGAACCCGAAGCGCAGCCTGACGGTCGGCTTGTCCGTTGTGGCCGGTACGGCTGTGATGTTGCTGCCACAACTCGTGCAGGCCGCCCCGCAATGGAGCCAGGTGATCATCGGGTCCGGCTTCATCGTCGGATCCGTCATGGCGGTGTTGTTGAACGGCCTGTTCCGTATCGGGACGGCTCGCGCCGCCGGGATCGAACTGCCCCTCACCGGAGAGGCAGCGGAAGCGGCGCATTTCTTGGACCATTGGGGCAAACAATGGGGAGCGCGCCGTGATGTGGTGCTGCGCGCCGCCACGGCCGTGGGAGAAGCGACGGAGAGCCTGCGTGAGAGCGGGACGGAAGGTGCTTTCACCCTCCAGGCCAGCTTTGACGAGTTCAACCTTGTCTGCATCCTCTCCTATCGCGGACGCGCCCTGCGCCTGGAGATGCCAGCTGTCGCCCCCGACGCGCAGGCAGCCCTGGATATGGCGGAGGATGAGATGGAGGCGATGATGCGGCAAGTTTCCGCACGCCTGCTGCGGCATCTTTCCGACCAGATCCGCAGCAGCCAATCGGGGGAAACAGCCAGTCTGCGGATGGTCTTTTATCATTGACTATCAAGGGACAGAGCGGAGCGGGTTGCAGCCGGGGGCAAAAGTCCCGCACAATCAGCCATCGCCCCCTGCCGGACTTATCCGATGCCGATGCGCCTGCTCGCCGCCCTGTTGCTCTGCCTGCTGACCTTGACCGGTTTTGCCCAGGCGGAAACCGTGCTTCGGCGTGGTAATGTGGCAGAGCCGGAGACGCTGGACCCGCATCAGGCGACCGGCCTGCCGGAAGCAATGATCTTCTACGATCTTTATGAAGGGCTGTTGTCGCGCGGGCCGGATGGCAAGCCGCAGGCCGCTATCGCGGACCGGTGGGAAACCAGCAAGGATGGTCTTCAGGTCACGTTCCATCTGCGCGATGGGGTGAAATGGTCCGATGGCAGCCCGATCACGGCGGGCGATGTCGTCTTTTCCTTCCGGCGGCTGGCCGATCCGGCATCGGGCAGCCGCAACGGCAATTATGTCTGGGCCATCAAGAATGCCCGCGCCATCACCCAGGGGACAATCACGGACCTGACCCAGATGGGGGTGGAGGCGCTGGATGCGCGCACCGTCCGCTTCACGCTGGAAGAGCCGACCCCCTATTTCGTGTCGCTGCTGGCCTATCCGATGCTGGTGATCCTGCCGGAAGCCAAGGTGACGGCGCTGGGACGGGATTTTTTCCGTCCCGGCAATCTCATCTCCTCCGGTGGGTACCGGCTGGTGGAGGCGGTGCCCCAGGGGCATGTGAAGCTGGAGCGCAATCCCCATCACCGCGATGCCGCCCGCATCGCCATTGATAGCGTCTATTTCTATCCCACGGAGAACCAGGAGACGGAACTGAAGCGGTTCCGCGCCGGGGAACTGGACACCACCGCCGTGGTGCCCACGGCGCAGATCGGCTGGGCGCGGACCAATCTGCCCGATGCCTTCCGCTACACGCCCTTGCTGGGCAATTACTTCATGGCCATCAACCTGACGCGGGAGCCGTGGAAATCAAAGCCGGCCCTGCGCCGTGCCCTGTCCATGGTCGTTGACCGCCATATCCTGACCGAGCGGATTGCCCAGGGCGGGGAAGTGGCCAGTGCGGCCTATGTGCCAGCGGTGGTGTCCGATTATGTGGCGCCGGAACCGGAATGGGCCGGCTGGCCGATGGAAAAGCGGGTGGAAGCCGCCCGCGCCCTGCTGGCCGAGGCCGGATATCCCGGCGGCCAGGGGCTGGAGGTGGATATCCTGTTCAACACGGCGGAAAACCACCGCCGTATCGCCGTGGCCCTGGCCAGCATGTTCCAGCAGTCGCTGGGCGTGCGCGCCACCCTGACCAATCAGGAATGGAAGGTTTATCTCTCCAACCGTCGGACCAAGAATTTCCCCGGCATCGTCCGGGCGGGCCTGATTGGTGCCTATGATGATCCCAACGCTTTTCTGGAATTTCTGCGCACGGAGATGGGGCCGGAGAACCCGGCCGGGTACAGCAACCCCGCCTTCGACCGGTTGATGGCGGCTTCTGCGCAGGAGACGGACCCGGCAAAAAGGCGGGAGATCCTGCATCAGGCGGAAAGCCTGCTGGTGGCGGACAGCCCGGTGATCCCGCTCTATTTCTTTGCCCGCACCCGGCTGGTGTCGCCCAAGGTGATCGGCTGGCAGCCCAACCCCGTGGATTGCAACCCGACCCGCTTCCTGTCCCTGGCGCCATGACATTTGGCAGAGCCGGAAAAAGCCACGTTTTTGTGCCAAATCTGGCCGAATGGCCTGGACTTGGGGGCTATCAGACCGCACATACAGCCCGATGCCTTCCCCGTCGGACACGGGTGGGTACAGGAAAGCGTGGAGAAGAAGAATGCGTTTTGCCCGCCTTGCGACGGCCTTTGTCGCGCTGACGCTGGCCACCGGCTTTTCAGCCGGCACCGCCTTTGCCGACATGGTGTTGAACCGCGGCAATCAGGCCGAGCCGACATCCATGGACCCGCAGAAGGGCACGGACGTTCAGTCAGCCCGCATCGGTTATGACCTGTTTGAAGGGCTGCTGACCTTCGCCCCCGATGGCAAGGCCATACCGGGTGCGGCGGAGAAATGGACCGTCAGCGAGGATGGGCTGACCTACACCTTCACCCTGCGCGCCGATGGTAAATGGTCGGACGGCACGCCGGTCACGGCGGCGGATTTCGTCTTTGCCTGGCAGCGACTGGTCGATCCCAAGACCGCGTCCGATTACGCCTATTTCCTGTGGCCGGTGAAGAATGGTGAGGCGATCAGCAATGGCAAGATGCCGTCCTCGGCCCTGGGCGCGGAAGCGGTGGATGCCCGCACCTTCAAGGTGACGCTGGAACGGCCGACCGGCTATTTCCTCAGCTCCCTTGTCCATCGCATGACCTATCCGGTCTCCAAGGCCAATGTAGAGAAGTTCGGCAATGATTTCGTGAAGCCGGGCAACATGGTGTCCAACGGCGCCTATAAGCTGGTGGATTACCGGCCCCAGGCCTATGTGAAGGTGGTGAAGAACCCGCATTTCCGCGAGGCGGCATCGGTGAAGGTGGACAGCGTCGTCTTCCACCATAATGACAGCCCGGAAACGGAGCTGCGTCGCTTCCGCGCCGGGGAACTGGATGTGGTGCAGATGGCACCCGTCACCCAGATCGACTGGCTGCGCCAGAACATGCCGGAGACGATCCAGTTCTATCCCGTCCTGTCGACCCAGTATCTGGGCATCAACATGACGAAGGAGCCGCTGGCCTCCAATCCCAAGCTGCGGCAGGCCCTGTCGCTGGCGGTGGACCGGCAGATCATCGTCGACAAGATTACCAAGGCCGGCGACGCGCCCGCCTTCACCCTGACGGCACCGGGCATTGAAGGCTATGACCTGCCCCTGACCGCACTGGACAAGGCCAGCCAGGCCGAGCGCGATGCCGCCGCCAAGAAGCTGGTCGAAGAGGCGGGCTATGGCAAGGGCGGCAAGCCGCTGACCGTGGAAGTCCTGCACAATACCAACGAGAGCACCCGCAAGATCGCGGTGGCTGTTGCTTCGATGTGGCAGTCCAAGCTGGGCGCCAAGGTCAGCCTGAATAACCAGGAATGGAAAATCGTCCTCCAGAATGCCGGTGAGAAGAGCTACGCCAACACCGTCATGCTGGGCTGGATCGCGGACTTCCCCGATCCCTACACCTTCCTGAAGCTGTTCCTGTCCGATGTCGGCAAGATGAACCGGGCCGGCTATGACAGCGCCAAGTATGACAACCTGCTGAAGCAGGCGAACGAGCAGACCGATCCGGCGGCGCGCATGAAGCTGCTGGCCCAGGCCGAAGCGGTCCTGCTGGAAGATGCGCCCATCATCCCGATTTTCCACCAGTCCTACCGCAATCTGGTTCATCCGCGCGTGAAGGGCTGGGTCGCCAACCCGATGGGCGTGCAATTATCCCGCTATCTGGAAGTGGGCGCGAAGTAATTCCCATCCCCCTGGATCGTGGCCGGTCCAGGGGGATTTTGTTTGCTTAGAGTGCCGGGCGGCGCCACCACCGCGCGGTTTTCCCTCTCGCTCCAAGGGCCGGTAACAGGCCCGGCGACCGGCAGCATCCATGAATGAACAGGAGAGAGTACGGATGGCATCCTTTATGCGACCCTTGCGCCGTTTTACGGCCGCAGTGCTTTTGGCCACGGCGGGCATGGGCCTTGCCGCTTTGCCAGCGGCGGCCGAGAAAGTCCTGCATCGCGGCAATGGAGCGGAGCCGGAGACGCTGGACCCCGCCAAGTCCAGCGGTGTGCCGGAAAGCTGGCTGCAATATGATCTGTTCGACGGGTTGCTGGTGCCTGACGGCAAGGGGGAGTTGATCCCCGGTGCGGCGGAACGCTGGGATGTCAGCGCGGATAAGCTGGTCTATACCTTCCATCTGCGCCGCAATGCCAAATGGTCGGACGGCACCCCGGTGACGGCGGCGGATTGGGTCTTCTCCTGGCGGCGTCTGGTCGATCCCAAGACGGCGGCCAATTACGGCTATTTCCTGTGGCCGGTGAAGAATGCCCAGGCCATCAATCTGGGCAAGATGCCGGTTGATCAGATGGGCGTCCGCGCCGTGGACGACTATACGTTCGAAGTGACGCTGGAACAGCCCACCCCCTATTTCCTGTCCATGCTGCACCATCATGCCACCTACGCCGTTTCCAAGGCGAATGTGGAGAAGTTTGGCGATCAGTTCCTGCGCGCGGGCAATCTGGTGACCAACGGCGCCTATATGCTGGCCGAAGCGGTGCCGCAGAGCCGGATCAAGCTGGTGAAGAACCCGCATCATTATGATGTGGCCAACACCAAGATCGACACGGTCATGTTCTATCCGACCGAGAACCTGGACGCGGAACTGAAGCGCTACCGGTCCGGTGAGCTGCATATCACCTACGAGGTGCCGGTAACGCAGATGCAGTGGCTGCGGGCCAATCTGGCCAGCGAGTTGCGTCTGGCGCCCTATTTCGGCACCTACTTCTTCGCCGCGAACATGACGAAGGAGCCGTGGAAGTCCAACAAGGATCTGCGGCTGGCGCTGAACCTGGCGATTGACCGCGATATCCTGGTGGAGAAGATCAACCAGCGCGGCGAATTGCCGGCCTACAGCTTCGTGCCGCCGGGCGTGGCCGGCTATACCCAGCAGGTGCCCGATTACGCCAAATGGACCCAGGCCCAGCGTGAAGCCAAGGCCAAGGAACTGATCCAGGCGGCTGGCTACGGGCCGGGGGCCAAGCCGCTCAATATCGAAATCCTCTACAACACCCATGAAAACCACCGGAAGCTGGCGATTGCCGTCGCTTCCATGTGGCAGCAGAAGCTGGGGGTGAAGGTCACGCTGAATAACCAGGAATGGAAGGTCTTCCTGGGCACCCGCGATGAGAAGAACTTCAAGGACGTGGTCCGCCACGGCTGGATCGGCGATTATGTCGATGCCAACAATTTCCTGGAACTGGCCCGCGGCGATATCGGCAAGCAGAACCCGTCCGGCTATTCCAACCCCGCCTTCGACAAGCTGATGGAAGCCGCCAACAAGGCCACGACGGAGGAGGAACGTATCCAACTGCTCCAGCAGGCGGAGAAGATCATGGTGGATGATGTGGCTGTGTTCCCGCTGCATTTCTACAGCTCCAAGCACATGGTCAGCCCGAAGCTGATCGGTTGGACGGATAACCTGCTGGACAGCCACCCCAGCCGGTTCCTGGACATCAAGCCGTAAGGCTGAAGGGTCCGGCCCCTTTTGGGCAAAGTGAAAGGCGGCGTGGCACAGGGCCCCGCCGCCTTTTTCATGCGCCCGTTTTCAAGGGGAACCCCTCATCCTGCCAGCCGGTGATACCACCGGTCATGATCTTGACCGGACGGCCCAGCCGGGCCAGCCGTAAGGCTGCACGGGCAGCCCCGTTGCAATGCGGCCCGGCGCAATAGGTGACGAACAGCGTCTCTGCCGGCCATTCCGCCAGGCGGCCCGCCGTGATCTTGCCATGGGGCAGATTGAGGGCACCGGGTACATGGCCCTGGGCGTAAAGCGCGGGGCCGCGCACATCCAGCAGCACGAAATCGGCCCCGGATCGCAGCGCGTCCTGCACGTCCCAGCAGTCAGTTTCAAAGGTGAACTGGGCGGTGAAATGCGCCGCCGCCTGATCGGACGGGGCCGCCGGGATTTCTGTCACTGCACTCATTTCTGTCTCTCCCTGGTGGAATGGGGGAGAAATTCCGTCTTTGCCGGCGTGTCGCCAAGTGGCAGAAATGCCATCTATGGACAATATCCCGCCAATCACGGCCGACATGGCCCCAACTTTGACCGGTCCGCTGGTTGTGGCTCTGGTCTATGACGGGCTCTGCACGTTCGAATTTGCCATTGTGGCGGAGATTTTCGGCCTCGCCCGTCCGGAGATGGGGGCGGGCTGGTACCGTTTTGCCGCCTGCGCGGTGGAGCCGGGGCCGTTGCGGGCCCAAGGCGGGCTGCGGTTCCATGTTGATGGCGGGTTGGACCTGCTGGATCAGGCCGACCTTATCGTCATTCCCGGCTGGAAGGGGGCGGATGTGCCGGTGCCGCCTTATCTCCGCCATCGGCTGCTGGCGGCCCATGGGCGGGGGGCACGGCTTGCCTCCATCTGTTCCGGCGCTTTCGTCCTGGCGGCGACGGGGCTGCTGGATGGAAACCGGGCGGCGACCCACTGGCGCTATGCCGACCAGATGCGCGCGACCTATCCGGCGATCCAGCTTGATGCCGCGGTGCTGTATGTGCAGACGGACAGGATATTCACCTCAGCCGGCAGTGCGGCGGGCATTGACCTGTTGCTGCACATCATCCGGGGTGATTTCGGCCCCGATGCGGCCAACAGCGTGGCGCGGCGGCTGGTGGTGCCGGCCCATCGCAGCGGCGGACAGGCCCAGTTCGTGGAACGACCGGTACAGAAGCAGGGCCAGGGCCGGCTGGCCCCGCTGCTGGATCAGGTCCGGGCCGAACCACAGCGCCCCTGGCGGGTCGGCGACATGGCGCGGGCTGCCTTGATGAGCGAGCGCACCTTTCTGCGTCGTTTCATGGAAGCGACGGGGCAATCGCCGGGGGACTGGCTGGCAATGGTCCGGGTGGACGCGGCCAAACGCCTGCTGGAAGCCACCGGCTGGCCGGTGGAGGAGGTGGCGCGGCTGGCCGGCTTCAACAATACCGCCAGCCTGCGCCACCATTTTACCCGCGCGACCGGCTTGGCCCCGCGTGATTACCGCGACCGGTTCCAGGCCCCGGCGGTAAGTCGGATCAGAACGGACGGACGATGACCAGGATGACGATGATGATCATCAGCAGGGTCGGCACCTCGTTCAGGATGCGGAAGAACTTCTGCGGCTTGGTGTTGGCGTCATTGGCGAAGACGCGGACATATTTGGACAGCACGCCATGCACGCCGGACAGGATCAGCACCAGGGTCAGCTTGGCGTGAAGCCAGCCGGCGCCCTTCAGCAGGCCGGGGTCCAGGGCGATCATGGTGATGCCGAAGAGCCAGGTGGCGATCATGGCTGGGTTCATAATCGCCTTCAGCAGGCGGCGTTCCATCACCTTGAAGGTTTCCGACTGGGCGGAACCGACGGGTGCCTCGCAATGATAGACAAACAGGCGCGGCAGATAGAGTTGTCCTGCCATCCAGGCGATAACGCTGATGACGTGAAGGGCCTTGATCCAAAGATAATAATCCATAACGGGCAGTTCCCCCTTGTTGCTGGCCTGCATATCCCGATGGACCTTTGCCCACCAACGCTGCCGGCAGCTAAATAACATCCAGACGCAGGCAGGAGAACGGACAAGGCTGCCGCAGGGACATTGCACCGTTGCGTTGTGCCCTCATCCCCCTATACTCCTGCGACGCCCCGTTTACCCGGCCTGGCCGGTCCAGGAAAGCAGATGTCCGATAGCGTAGCAGATGCAGCCGCCCAGGCCGAGCCCACCGCTGGTGAGGCGGAGGAACTGCTGTTCGATGACAGCGGGCGTGATGCGCTGCATGTGCTGCCGCTGGGCATGCTGCCGCTGGAAACGCCGGGTCTGCGCCGTGCCAAGCTGATCAAGAATGCCCGGTTGGAAACGGTGGTGGAGATTTTCCACGACCGGCAGACCGGCAGCGGCCAGATCAACCCCGATCATCTCGGTAGCCTGTTTCCCAGCCATTCCAAGGCATTGCGCACCGATATGGTGCAGATCAACAAGCTGGTGAAGATCAACAGCTTCGATGTCTATTCCCTGCGCAAGGAGCTGCGCCGGGTGGGAATCGCCGTCAATGACGCCAAATCGCTCCAACTTTCCGAGGGCAAAAGGTCGGAATTGACCGGCTATATGAAGGATTTCACCCGCCCGCTGCTGCAGCAGGTCTATGGCAGCGAGGAGCGGCAGATCACCGACGTGTCGGACATCCTGGCCATGCTGGCCAATCCGGATCGGGACGAAGCCTTGTCCAACCTGCGGCTTCTGTCAGAGAAGCTGAAGGTCAAGTTGAATGAAATCCCTGATTTCCTTGAAGATTATGGCGATGTGTTTTTGTCGCTGGCCTATTTCCGCAGTTGCCTGGACGGGATCGTGCCGGAGGTGCAGAAGTTCATGGGCTGGGCGATGGAGCCGAAAAGCAGCGAACTGATCTCCCGCGACCGCCAAGTGATGAAGATGCTGGCCGACGTGCAGTCCAAGCTGACCTCCATCACCACCTCCATCACCGGCCGGTTCGAAGCGTTCGACCGGCGCAGCAAGGATTTCTGGAACGATATCAGCGCGGAGAGTTTCCGCTCTGTCCGCCACCAGATTGAAAGCCACCACGTCACCATCGGCGGCGTGCTGTGCGGGCTGGCGGTGAAGATGGCCTTGTGGAAAGCCCGCTTCCCTCAGGGCGGGGCGGGGCCGCAGAAGCGGGTGGAGTTCATCCGGTCGGAAATCCAGCCCGGTCTGGACCATATCCTGGCGATTGAGAATGCGGCCAGCGGCGTGAAGTGAGCCTTAGGGCCCCCTGTGGCAAATGGGTGCCATGTGGGGCGAACATTAAAACCCTTCCCTGAAATCGCCCCAATCCCCGCGCATCAGCTTGTTCCGGTGTGGTCGCCCGCCTATCCTGGCGGCGGCGTCCCCGATCCCGCCTGATCCCGGTTTGACTTTGACCATGCTGAGCGCTCCCCCCCGTCCCCGCCCGCCAGGGCCACCCCCGCCACGGCCGCGCCAGCCGCCGGCGCCTCCCCCGGCGCGTCCGCCTGAACGCAAAGGCGGGGGCAAGGGAAAGGGCGGTGGGGGAAACGGCTGGGGCCGGCGCATCCTGTCGGGCCTTGCCGTGCTGGCCATCTGGGGCTTCATCTTCACCCTCGGCGTGGTGGCCTATTTCGCCTATGACCTGCCGGATATTTCCCAGGTGGCCCAGGCCGACCGCCGACCGGCGGTGACGCTGGTGGCCGCTGATGGCACCGCCTTCCACCGCTATGGCGACCTGCGGGGGGAGACGCTGGAATTCGAGGATATGCCCCGGTCCCTGATTGATGCCCTGGTGGCGACGGAGGATCGGCGCTATTGGTATCATTTCGGGATCGATCCGATTGGTGTGGCGCGTGCGGCCTATACCAATCATCGGGCTGGCCGCACCGTCCAGGGTGGTTCCTCCATCACCCAGCAATTGGCCAAGAACCTGTTTCTGACCCCGGAGCAGACCCTGCGCCGGAAGGGGCAGGAGGCGCTGCTGGCCATCTGGCTGGAGACGAAATACACCAAGAAACAGATCATCACCGCCTATCTGAACCGCGTCTATCTGGGGGCGGGCACCTTTGGCGTGGATGCAGCGGCCCGCACCTATTTCCGCAAATCGGCCCGTAACCTGACCTTGCGGGAATCTGCGATGATCGTGGGGCTGTTGAAGGCGCCGTCGCGCTATGCCCCCACCGCCAATCCCGACCGCGCCGCCCGCCGCATGAATGTGGTTCTCCAGGCGATGCTGGAAGAGGATTACATCACCGAAGAACAGATGCTGGCTGCCCTGTCCGAACCTGCCCGGCCCACGGGCCGGGAGGAGACGGATGGCGACGGGCGCTATTTCGCCAGTTGGGTGGCCGATCAGGTGCAGGGCTTTGTCGGTGCCGACCATGGCGACCTGACCGTCTATACCACCTTCGACCCCAAGGCCCAGCGCGTGGCCGAGGCGAAGCTGTCGGAGATGCTGGCTGGACCCGGCGCGGAAGCCAGGGTGGGGCAGGCGGCGGCCGTGCTGATGACGCCGGATGGCGCCGTGCGCGCCATGGTGGGCGGCAGGGGCTATGATAATAGCGAGTTCAACCGCGCCACCCAGGCGCTGCGCCAGCCCGGCTCCGCCTTCAAGCCCATCGTCTATCTGACGGCCCTGGAAGCGGGGTGGAGCGAATATAGCATGGTGCTGGATGCGCCTTACGTGAAGGCGAAATGGCGACCGGGTAATTATGATGGCCGCTTCCGGGGGGAGGTGACGCTGCGCGACGCGCTGGCCCAGTCGCTGAACACCGCCACCATCCGCCTGATGGAGGCGGCGGGCGTGGATAATGTGCGTCGCACCGGCAAGCGCCTGGGCCTGACCACGCCGCTGCGCCGTGACCTGTCGCTGGCGCTGGGCACATCGGAAACGACGCTGCTGGAACTGACCGGTGCCTATGCCACGCTGGCCAATCAGGGGCAGGGCGTAATCCCCTATGCCATCCTGGAAATCCGCGATGCGTCGGGCGCCATCATCTATGAACGGCGTGGCTCCACCGCCGGCTATGCTGTCGCGGCCCCTTATGTGGAGGCGATGAACCGGCTGCTGGAAGGCCCCCTCCAGCGCGGCACGGGCAAGGCCGCGCGTCTGGATCGCCCCGCCGTGGGCAAGACCGGCACGACCCAGGATTACAAGGATGCCTGGTTCGTGGGCTATACCGCCGATCTAGTGGCCGGGGTCTGGCTGGGCAATGATGATGGTGCGCCGATGAAGAAGGTGACCGGCGGTGGCCTGCCGGCCCGGCTGTGGCACGATATCATGATGGAGGTGCATCAGGGGCTGCCCGTGCGCACGCTGCCCGGCTTGAACATGGCGCCTACCCCGGAGGCACTGGTGGCGCAGAACCCCACCAGTGCCACGGACGGCATGGACACGACCGGTGGCGATGGCATCTATGAGGTGCAGAGCGAACCGCTGGGCGCCCCGCCCCCGCCAGAGCCCGCCGCCAACCCGGAAGGGGGCGATCCGATTGGCGATCTGCTGCGCCGCCTGACCGGTCGGCAATAAGGTGGCTACCGGCCTATGCCGGTCAGGAACCTTGCCCCTGTCCGCGCTTTGATGCTGTGATAGCTCTTTGCCGATCAAGGGGAGGGCCGGGGTGGCGGCGGTTGGTGTGACGGTGTTTGGCCGGCGGGTTCTGGCCGCGATCCTTCTGGTTCTGTGCATGACGATGCCGGCCTTGTCCGCCGTGCTTCACCGTGGCAATGGCGCGGAGCCGGAAACCCTGGACCCGCATAAATCCACGGGCGAAGCTGAATCCTGGATTCAATATGATCTGTTTGAAGGGTTGGTGACGCTGGATGCTGCCGGCCATCTGGTGCCGGGTGTGGCGCAGCACTGGACCCTTTCGGCAGATGGCCGCACCTACCATTTCGATCTGCGGCCTGAGGCAAAATGGTCGGACGGAACCCCGGTGACGGCGGATGATTTTGTGTTCGCCTGGCGCCGGCTGGTCTCGCCGTCCACCGGGTCCCGTTATGCCTTTTTCCTCTGGCCCGTGCGCAACGGGGAGAAGATCAGCAAGGGGCAGGCGCCGGCGGAGAGCCTGGGCGTACGGGCCCTGTCACCGCACCGGCTGGAGGTGGAGTTGGAAGCGCCCACCGGCTATTTCCTCGCCTCCCTGCAGCATCCGTCCACATTCCCGCTCAGCCACGCCAATGTGAAGGCGCATGGCAATGATTTCATCCGTCCCGGCAAGCTGGTTTCCAACGGGGCTTTCATGCTGGCGGCGGCGGTGCCGCAAAGCCATGTGAAGCTGGTCCGCAACCCGCACTTCCATGCCGCCAATGATGTCAAACTCGATAGCGTCTATTTCCATTCCACGGAAAACCGGGACACCGAACTGAAGCGGTTTCGCGCTGGGGAGCTGGATGTGACCTATGACATTCCGGATGCGCAGATCCCCTGGCTGCGGGAAAATATGCCATCCGAACTGCGTCTGGCCCCGTTCCTGTCCAGTTATTATTACGTGATCAACCTGCGGCGGGAGCCGTGGAAATCCAACCCAGACCTGCGGGCCGCCCTGTCCCTGGCGGTGGATCGCGCCATCATCGCGGAGAAGATCACCCGGGGCGGAGAGATCCCGTCTTATACGGTCACCCCGCCGGGCGTCAGCGATTATACCGCGCCGGAGCCAAAATACGCCGCCTGGACGCAGGCGCAGCGTGATGCCAAGGCACAGGAACTGATCGCCAAGGCCGGTTACGGGCCGGGGGGCAAGCCGCTGGAAGTGGAAATCCTGTTCAACACCAGCGACAACCACCGCAAGGTTGCCATCGCCCTGGAATCCATGTGGCGGGTGAAGCTGGGGGTCCGGGCCCGGCTGGTGAACCGGGAATGGAAAGTGCTGCTGGCCGACCGTGCCGCCGGCAAGTTTGACGATATCGTGCGCGGTGGCTGGATCGGCGATTATGACGATGCCTACAGCTTCCTGTCGCTGTTCCGGTCCGATGTCAGCGGGCAGAACCATGCCGGCTATGCCAATCCCGATTATGACCGGCTGGTGCGTGACGCGGCGGGTGAACCCGATGCGGCGAAGAGGCGGGCTTTGATGCAACAGGCGGAAAGCATGCTGCTGGCCGATCACCCGGTTATCCCGATCTACACCTATGTCAGCAGCCACATGGTTGCGGATAAGGTCCAGGGATGGCAGGACAATATCCGCGACATCCATCTGTCCCGCTATCTATCCATCGGCCCGTGACACGTGATGCTGCATGGCAGATGATCTATACACGCGTATAGATAAGCAATCCTACGGCAAACAATAAAGGTTTTGTTTACGGGTGCCGGTAATACTCCGCAGCAATTCACGAGATTGCCTGCAGGGTGTCACAATGCCTCTCGATAATCGCCTTTACGAACCGCCAAGTCCCGCCAGCCGCGCAGAACCGCGCAAGGCTGCGGATATGGAACAGCTTTACGCCCTGGCGGCCCTGAACTGCTACCGGGATTCGCTGCGCTGTGCCGACCCGGAAGAGGCAGAGAACCTGATTGCCGCCGGTGCCTGGTTCGCCCGTCTGGGGCAGACTGCGGAAGGGTGAGCCCCTTGAACGGGGCTGCTGTTTATTGGTCTCACCTCTCATTATATTTCATATGAAATAAAACAAGTGGCCTTGCATTCGATTTTAATATTTAGAACATAATCTCCAAAACGCGATCGCGTGGAGCGTGGCCGTCAACGAAAGTCTTGATGTTGACGATGACCTTTTCCCCCATGTCCAGCCGACCTTCCATCGTTGCCGATGCCATATGTGGCAGCAGAACGACATTCTCCAGCTTCAGAAGCTTGGGATCTATATTCGGCTCATTCTCGTAAACATCCAGACCAGCGGCACCGATCTCCTTATGCTGGAGCATGCGGGTCAGGGTCGCCTCATCCACCACCTGCCCACGGCTGATATTGACCAGGATGGCGGTGGGCTTCAGCAGGCCCAGGCGGCGGGCATTCAGCAGATGGTATGTCGCCGGGGTGCGCGGGCAGGTGACGGCAACGATATCCATGCGCGCCAGCATCTGGTCCAGGCTTTCCCAATAGGCGGCATCCAGTTCCGTCTCGATCTGGGGATGGACCGGTTTACGGTTATGATAATGGATGGACAGGCCGAAGGCCTTGGCCCGCCGGGCAACGGCCTGACCGATGCGGCCCATGCCGATAATGCCCAGCCTTTTGCCGGCAAGCCGCTGGCCCAGCATCACAGTGGGGGCCCAGCCGGTCCATTGCCCGGATCGCACCAGCCTTTCCCCTTCCGACAGACGCCGTGCCGTGGCCAGGATCAGGGCCATGGTCATATCGGCCGTATCCTCCGTCAGCACGCCGGGCGTGTTGGTGACGGTGATGCCCCGCGCCTTCGCGGCGCGCAGGTCGATATGGTCGACACCATTGCCAAAATTGGCGATCAGGCGCAGTTGCGGTCCGGCCTGGCTGAGCAGCGCCTCATCGATGATGTCGGTCACGGTGGGCACCAGCACGTCGGCCACCTGCATGGCCTCGACCAGCTCCTGCCGGCTCATCGCGTGATCGTCCAGGTTCAGCCTGGTGTTGAACAGCTCCATCATCCGGGTTTCGATGGCGTCCGGCAATTTGCGGGTCACGATGACAAGGGGCTTTTTCCGTTCCATCATGACCGCCGGTCTCCCTGAAGCTGTTCTTGCTGGTATTGCCTTATGGGCAGGTGATAGCAGTATCAAGCCGCAGCGAAGCTTGTCCAGGCATCAGCGTGCCATACCATTGCCCCGTTCCAGGGTAATGGTCAGCAGGCGGGGCCGGCAGCGGTGCTTGACCCGTCCTGTGGCGGTGGGCAAAAAGGACAAGATTGTACTCTATGCTGTCTGTCGCTATTCGGGACCATCAGTTGCGCATGACGAGGTCACATTGGCTGCATCGCCAGAAGGCATGGGCCCGCCGGGCATTGGCAGGATTGGTTCTGGCATGGGCGGGCATGATTGTGCCGGCAACGGCCCAGGAAACCGATCCCCGCTCCGACATGATCGTGCGCAGCGGCCTGCCGATCCCCCGGTTCGTTTCGCTTCGCTCCAACGAGGTTAATCTTCGCGCTGGCCCCGGTCGCGCCTACCCGATCGAGTGGGTCTTCGTGCGGGCCGGCATGCCGGTGGAGATCACGGCTGAATTCGATACCTGGCGGCGCATCCGGGATGTGGAAGGCACCCAGGGCTGGGTGCATCAAAGCATGCTGTCCGGCCATCGCAGCCTTGTGGTGACGCAGGAATTGCGCACCATAAGGGAGCGTCCGACCAGCACGGCCGCCGCCGTCGCCCAGGCCGAGCCCGGCACCATGGGCCGCCTGGTCGCCTGCAAGGGAGATTGGTGCGAAGTGGAAATCCAGGGCTATCACGGCTGGATGGAGCGCACGGATTTTTGGGGTGCCTATCCCAATGAAAAGGTCGATAATTAGGCCCTATTTACGGGAAGCGGCCAGCAACAACACCATGGTTGTCCAATGTTATTGATTATTGGCACTGTCCGGCTGCCCGCGGAAAACCTCCCCGGCGCACGGCCAGTCATGAGGCGCATGGTTGAGGCCAGCCGCGCTGAGGCAGGATGCCTTGAGTATGGTTATGCCGAGGATGTTTTTGATCTTGGCCTCATTCACGTCAAAGAGCTTTGGACGGACCAAGCTGCGCTTGATCGCCATTTTGCCTCTGCACATATCGCTGAATGGCGATCCGCCTGGCCGGCCCTTGGAATTGGGGAACGCAATTTGCGGGTCTATGAGGTCGGTCAATCACGGCCCACATAAACCGACCCTGTAAAAGGTGGAGGCTGGCACGGGTCTCCACCTATCACCCTGACGGGCACCCAGGCAATATGACCCGGTAGGGGAGTATCCCGTTCGGGATTTACTCCCCCCGCAAGGGCTTGCCCTGGTGATGGGCCGCCAATCAGCCGGTCAGGTCTTCCATCGTCTGGCGAACGACGCGGACAATGTCGGCGCCATGTTCGCGGACCGTGCTGCCCACACCGGCGGCATTGGCAATGACCGACAGTTCAATCTCCGTCGTCGGGGCATAGCGGGCAATTTCCACCACGAGAGTGCCCGGCAACACTGTTTCCTTATCCACTTGCAGGTTGCGCGCAATATCGGCGCGCCAGGCGTTCAAGGCCGCCTGGATCGCGGTTTCGATCTGGGCGCTTTCCTCCTTGCTGCGCAGGTCACGGAAATGGACCAGCACACGCCAAGCGCCATCGGCATAGGCGGTGTCGATGCGTTCCACTTCCACCGACCGCAGGAAGCCGGCAACGCGCTGCTCATCCTCCTCGGGGGAGGCGTCGCGGATCGTGAAAGTACGGATTTCGAGATTCATCCTGCCTCACCATTCCTGGCTAGAACGGCCGCCGGGCATATCCCGGCTCACCGACCGATCCAATGGCGGCGGGGTGCCGCCTGCTGCCACTATAGCGCGGCCCTGTTACGCTTACACCTCTCTTCCGTATATGCAGAAGGGATCGAGGCCCGTTGACAGCGTGCAAACGTATGGTTTGTCAAAATGAAACAGCCCCGGCGGGGATACCCGCCGGGGCTGTGCCATGATTCCCTGCCCAGGCAGAGTGCCCGGCAGGATATCCTTTATCAGGCTTCGACTTCCGGGGCGTCCTTGACCAGTTCGATCAGGGACTGCCAGCGGCCCAGCGACACGAAATGGGCATAGACCAGACCGATCCAGTTACGCTTGCGCCATTCCAGGAAAACCTCGTCCGGCAGTTCGTTGAACTTCTTCTCGTCGATGACGCGGAAGCCGGACAGGGACAGGCGCTTGCCGTCCGGGGTCACCACATCAGCGCGCTGCTCCACCAGCAGGTCGCGCTTGGCCAGCTCTTCACAGAAGGCCTGGGTCTGGCGGGCGGAATTGTTGAAGTTGACGCAGTAATTCAGGATCTGCTCACCCTGTTCGGTGCCCTTGCCGTCCTGGAACAGCGGGACATCGTAGGACGGGCCGACCAGACGCTCATCCTCTTCCACGATCAGGACCAGACGCTTGTCTTCCGGCACTTCGACCAGCAGGAAGGGATAGCGCTGCACATAGGCGGGGATCTGATTGCCGGGGCGCCAGGAGCCGTCCGCCTGGACGAACAGGTTCTGGCCGGCGCGCAGACCCAGGAGTGCCATCACACCCGGATTCGGACCGCCGCTGAACACCAGCGGATAGAAGGCCTGAAGCTGCGGCAGTTCTTCCGCCAGGACCGGGACGGCATGCACATTGGCGGCATATTCGAAGGTGCGCTTTTCCTTCACCTTCCAATCGGCGTGGCGCTGCGCGCTGACCGGCACCGGATTGGAATAGAACAGGGGCATCTGGGGCGCGTCGGCATTGGCGACGTCGGTCATCTTGGCGTATCCCGGCAATGTTGACATGCGGGCGGTGGCCGCCCGTGACATTTAAGTCGCTTTCAACTGCCGGAAACGGGGGCCGCCTGTCAATGCCGGTGGCGGGCTTTTGCCACGGAGAATTGACAGGAAAGCAGGCTGAACAACTGTGCGAAGCGCCAGGATAGGCTGCTGATCGGGCTTTGAGCCTGTCTCATGATCGTCTCCCTCATTTTCTGGAACGGATCATGCGCCGGCCCGGCCTTGATCGTCGAATACCGGTTGGGTACAGTCGATGTAACAAAAAGTTACGGCAGCCCTGATGCGTCATCTTCCCAACCTGACGGCCCTGCGTGCCTTTGAAGCGGCGGCCCGGCATGAAAGCCTGACCCGTGCGGCGGAGGAGTTGAATGTCGCCCATCCGGCCCTGTCCCGTCAGGTGCGGGAATTGGAGGCGTGGCTGGGCTGCGCCCTGTTCCACCGGCATAATCGCGGCCTGACCCTGACCGATGCGGGCCGCGCCTATCGCGACGCGGCGACACGCGCCTTTGATATGATCGACGGGGCCACGGCCCTGCTGCGCCCGCCAACGGTGGAACAGGGCCAGCGCAACCTGCTGCTGTCGGTGGAGCCATCTTTTGCCCAGCGCTGGCTGGTGCCGCGCCTGGGCCGATTCCGCACAGCCCACCCCGCCATCAATGTCATTGTCGATGCCACGCGCACGGCGGCGGATTTCCGCCGCGGTGGCGCCGATCTGGGCATCCGTTATGGCAGCGGCCCCTGGCCGGGACTGGAGGGGCGGAGGCTGGCGGAGGTGGAGAATTTCCCCGTCTGCGCGCCGGGCCTGACGCCCTTGCCGGAAAGCCCGGCCGATCTGCTGGATGCTGATCTGCTGCTGGAGGAGATGGATCTGCCCTGGAGGGCCTGGTTTGCCGCCGTGGGGATTACGTTGACCCGTCCGCTGCGCGGCACCCGTTTCTTTGATGCCAGCCACGCCATGGATGTGGCCGTGGCGGGGCAGGGGGTGGCGCTGGGGGATATGATCCTGTCACGCGATGATCTGGCGGCAGGCCGGCTGATCCGGCCCTTCCCGCAGAGTGCGATTTACGAATCCTATAATCTTGTGGCCCCGCCCGCCCATTTCCGCCGCCCGGCCGTAAAAGCCTTTTGTGAGTGGGTGATGGCGGAAATGGCGGATTTCCAGGCCGGGCTGTAATACCAGCGGCACGAAATCATGACCGATGGTCACGCTTTCGTGCCCCTCAATCGCCGGCGCCAGCATCCGCTGGCTTGGCTACGCCGCACGAGCGGCGCGACGGCGGTCGCCGCCGTACCAACGGTCATAAATTATGACCGTTGGTATAAGAAGCCCGGCCTGGGGTAGGATCACATCTCCACGCCCAGTTCCTTGGCGACGGTGAAGATATCCTTGTCGCCACGACCGCAGAGATTCATCACCAGCAGCGTGTCCTTCGACAGGGTGGGCGCGATGCGGGCGACGGCGGCCAGGGCGTGGCTGGGCTCCAGCGCCGGCAGGATGCCTTCGGTGCGGGCGCAGAGCTGGAAGGCATCCAGCGCCTCCCGGTCAGTGGCGCTGACATACTCTACCCGGCCCACCTCATGCAGCCAGGCATGTTCCGGGCCGATGCCCGGATAATCCAGCCCGGCAGAGATGGAATGGCCTTCGATGATCTGGCCATCATCATCCTGCAAAAGATAGGTCCGGTTACCATGCAGCACGCCGGGACGGCCGCCGGCCAGGCTGGCGGCATGGCCGGTCTTGGTTTCCAGCCCATGGCCGCCGGCTTCCACCGCCACCATCTTCACCGTCGGCTCGTCCAGGAAATCATGGAACAGGCCGATGGCATTGGAGCCGCCGCCGATGCAGGCGACCAGCATGTCGGGCAGGCGGCCTTCGGCTTCCATCATCTGGGCGCGGGTTTCCTGGCCGATAATGGCCTGGAAGTCGCGCACCATGGCCGGGTAGGGGTGGGGGCCGGCGGCGGTGCCGATGATGTAGAACGTGTCTTCCACATTCGTCACCCAGTCGCGCAGCGCGTCGTTCATCGCGTCCTTCAGGGTGCCGGCACCGCTGGTGACAGGCTTCACCTCCGCGCCCAGCAGCTTCATGCGGAACACGTTGGGCGCCTGACGGGAAATGTCGGTCGCGCCCATATAGATGGTGCAGGGCAGGCCCATCAGGGCGCAGACCGTGGCCGTGGCCACGCCATGCTGGCCGGCGCCGGTCTCCGCGATGATCCGGGTCTTGCCCATGCGCTTGGCCAGCAGGATCTGGCCCATGCAATTGTTGATCTTGTGCGCGCCGGTATGGTTCAGCTCGTCACGCTTGAAGTAGATCTTGGCCCCGCCCAGTTCCTCGGTCAGCCGCTGCGCGTAATAAAGCGGGCTGGGCCGGCCGACATAATGGGTCAGGTACTGGCGCAATTCGGCATGAAAGGCGGGGTCCGCCTTGGCATCCGTGTAGGCCTTTTCGACCTCCAGGATCAGCGGCATCAGCGTTTCGGCGACGAAACGGCCGCCGAAAATGCCGAAATGGCCATGGTCGTCGGGACCGTTGCGATAGCTGTTCAGAGGCGCGTTCATGGGGCGGACCGATGACAGGGACAAGAAGTCTGGAACCTAGACCGCCCGCGCCACATTTCCAAGCCCGCGCGCACCCTTATAACGGAATGGCGCGGTGGCATTTACGGAGGGGTCTTTTATTACCCGGGTCAGTGGTGATGCCTCGGAGGGTGATCATGGTCATGTCCGTGCCCATGCCCATGCCCATGAGGCCGGCCCTGAACTTCCCCGGTGCGTATCTCGTGCAGTGACTGCCGGCTGATCTGCCAGGCGGCGCTGATGGCCAGCCAGGCCATGATCAAGGCCACGGCGATATCCGGCCAGCCGGTCTGCGTACCAAAGACACCCAGGGCCGCCAGCATCACCGCGATATTGCCCAGCGCATCATTGCGGGAGCAGAGCCAGACGCTGCGCATATTGGCGTCCCCCTCCCGCCACGCATACAGCATGATGGCCGTGCCGACATTGGCGGCCAGGGCCAGGGCGCCAACCCAGCCCATTGTCTCTGCTTCCGGTATGCGACCGGAGAGCGCGTTGAGGAGTGACTGCACGGCGACGAACAGGCCGATGGCGCCCATCGACAGGCCTTTGAACAAGGCGGCACCCGATCGCACCCGCAGGGCCGCGCCCAGCACGAACAGGCTGATCCCGTAATTGGTCGCATCGGAGAAGAAATCGGCCGCATCGGCTTTCAGGGCGACAGAGCCTGATTGCAGGCCAGCCATCATTTCCAAGGCGAACATGCCGCCATTGATCAGCAAGGCCGCCCACAGCACGCGGCGATAGGCCGGGCTGGCAGGTCCATTGGTGGGGGTGGGGCAGCAGGAAGCGGACATGAGATTTGTCCTTGTCAGGGGGAAAGCTGCCCTGAAAGATGGACCCTGTAGCCACTACAGGGTCAAGGGGATTGGGGATGAAGGGCGATTACCGGATCGGCGATCTGGCCCGCGCCACCGACATGGCTGTGGAGACGGTCCGTTATTATGAACGCATCGGATTGCTGCCAGAGCCGCCGCGCACGACGGGCAATTACCGGCTTTATGGCGATGGGCATCTGCATCGGCTGCGCTTCATCCGCCGGGCGCGGGCGCTGGGCTTCCACCTGGATGTGATCCGCGACCTGCTGGGCATGGTGGACCGCCCGGACCAGCCCTGTGCCAGCATCGACCAACTGGCCCGCGCCCAGATGGCCGAAGTGGATGCCAAGATCGCCGACCTGACCCGTCTGCGCGCCGAACTGGCCCATGTCGCCAACCAATGCCATGGCGGCACGGTGCGGGAGTGCCGGATTGTGGAGGCGTTGAGCGGTGGAGAGGGGGAGAGTTTGCCGGCGGCTGCTTCAACAGGGGCGTAAGTTTGACCTCTCCTGAAACCCCATAAGCAAATAGGTCGAACTTTCTGGGAAAGGAGCTTTGTCCAGGGCGCCCCAGAATCCGCGGTTTCGTGTGGCGACAAGGGGCAGGTTGCGATACATGTATCTCATTTGCCGGGAGGGTCTTATCATGCCTGTCAGCATCCGCTTGGAAGAGGATATTGAGCGTCGCCTTGATGGTTTGGCCAAGGCCACAGGGCGGACCAAGGCTTTCTATATTCGCCAAGCCATCACTGAATATTTGCAGGATATGGAAGACGCTTACCTGGCCAAGGCGGAACTTGAGGCTGTGCAGGCCGGACGCAGCGAGACCACCTCCCTGGATGATCTGCTGCACCGATATGACCTGCCGGTGTCCGGCTGATCCATGGCCTGGGAGATCATCTTTTCAGCAGCGGCAGAAAAGGCGCTGGGCAAACTATCGGTTCAAGAGGCGCGTCGCATTCTGGCATTCCTGGACCAGCGGGTGCGACCGCTTGAAGATCCGCGGGCCATAGGTGAGGCGCTACGCGGCACGCTTGCCGGGTTCTGGAAATATCGTGTCGGGGATTACCGGATCATCGCCCATATCGAGGATGGCAAGCTGCGCATTCTGGTGCTGACCATCGGGAACCGACGGGAGGTTTATAAAAGGGGTGTGAACCTCACCCCCTGAAAAACAAACGGGCCGGAGGATCGCTCCCCCGGCCCGCCGGTTGCCTCCCCGGTCTTGGAGGCGCCAGAACAGGTGATGCCTGGATTGTTACGCGGCGGTACGGATACCGGCGCACACAACCTTCTCGTCCACCTGATCCTGGAATTGGGTGAAATTGGCCTCAAAACGCCGGGCCACCTCATGGGCGGTGGCGTCGAAGGCGGATTTGTCGGACCAGCTATTGCGCGGCACCAGCACATCCGCCGGCACCCCGGCACAGCCTTCCGGCACGGCCAGCCCGAAATTCGGCTCCGGAATATGGCGCACGCCGGCCAACTCGCCCGACAGGGCGGCATTCACCAGCGCGCGGGTATGGGCAATCTTCATGCGGCTGCCGGTGCCATAGGCGCCACCGGTCCAGCCAGTATTGACCAGCCAGCAGCGGGCGCCATGGGCCTGGATCTTCTCGCCCAGCAGCTTGGCATAGACGGTGGGATGGCGCGGCATGAAGGGGGCGCCGAAGCAGGTGCTGAAGGTTGCCTGCGGCTCCGTCACGCCCTTTTCCGTGCCGGCGACGCGCGCGGTGTACCCGGACAGGAAATGGTACATGGCCTGATCGGCGGTCAGTTGCGCGATTGGCGGCAGCACGCCGAACGCATCCGCCGTCAGCATGATGATGTTCAGCGGCTGGCCGCCGCGCCCGGTGGCGCTGGCATTGGGGATGAAGTCGATCGGGTAGGAGGCGCGGGTATTTTCCGTCAGGCGCGCGTCATCCAGGTCGAGCGCGCGGGTGCCCTCGTCCATCACGACATTTTCCAGCACCGTGCCGAAGCGGCGGGTCGTCTCGTAAATCTCCGGCTCGGCCTCGGCCGACAGGCGGATCACCTTGGCATAGCAGCCGCCTTCGAAATTGAAGACGCCATTATCCGACCAGCCATGCTCGTCATCGCCGATCAGGGTGCGGCTGGCATCGGCTGACAGCGTGGTCTTGCCGGTGCCGGACAGGCCGAAGAAGATCGCCGTGTCGCCGCCCGGCCCGATATTGGCCGAACAATGCATGGGCAACACGCCCTGGGCCGGCAGCATGAAATTCAGCACGGAGAAGATCGACTTCTTGATCTCCCCGGCATAGGAGGTGCCGCCGATCAGCACCAGCTTCTTCTTGAAATTGATGACGACGAACACGTCCGAGCGGGTGCCGTCGCGTTCCGGCACGGCGCGGAAATCCGGGACCTGCAGCACCGTGAAGCCCGGCTCAAACTGGGCGCGGTCGGCCAGCGATGGGCGGATGAACATGTTCTGGGCGAACAGATTGTGCCAGGCATGCTGGGTCACGATGCGCACGGGCAGGCGATAGGCGGCATCGGCCCCGGCCCACAGATCCTGCACGAACACGTCCCGACCCTGGAGATAGGCCGTCATCCGCGCATGCAGCCGGTCGAAAGCCTCTTCGGTGAAAGGCTTGTTCGGCCCCCACCAGATATCGGCTTCGGTCGTTTCCTCCCGCACGGTGAACTTATCATTGGGGGAGCGGCCGGTATGCTGGCCGGTGATGGCGACCAGCGCACCATCCTTGGACAGCTTCGCCTCGCTGCGGCGCAGCGCCTGCTCATAGAGCGCGCCGGCGCTCAGATTCCAATGGGCGGCCTTCAGATTGGCCAGACCCAGATAGTCCAGGCCGAAACCGCTGATGACGGGACCGGTCGTTTCCACGCGCGCGCACTCCCCTTGTGAACCGGCGCCGGGGGCCCCTTGTTTTGTCGTTGGGGACTGTTACCGGCGGGGTTATGTAACGAGTTTTGTACCCTTACCGTTCTATCGTGCGCGCTGCAATAGGGCCTTTTGCCCCAGTCCCGCATGGGAGGGAAGCAAATGGAAAGGGTGTTGGGCGGTACCGGCTTGGCGGCAAATGGCAGGCTGCTGCCCTTACTGCCGCGCCCGTTTCACCAGCCGTACCAGTTCCGCCCGTGCCTGATCGGCGTTGCGGACCTTGGTGGCAAAGGGCAGGCGGGCGGCCTGGGGGCCGTCGCGCAGGTCGCACCCGTCAGGGTCGATCCCGGTCATGCGCCAGTCACCCGCCGGCAGGTCCAGCAGGCGGGTGGCGTACAGTGCCAGCGCGTCGGCATGGTCGGCATTCATGTGGGCGACAATATCCTCTTCCGCTGGGGCCAGTTCCAGCCAGTCGGCGGGGGGCAGGTGAAGCTGGTCGGCGCCCATGGCGCGGATGCGGCCGAAGCCCGCCACCATATGGCCGCGTTCCACATCCACCCGCCACAGGCCGAAGTCAGCGAATCCGATATAGGCGGCGGCGGAGGGGTGGCGGGCCAGGAACCGGCCGATGCGCCGCGTGTCATCATCCCGCCGCGCACGGCCCTGGATGGACAGGCGTGGCCCGGTCAGCCGGTCAGGGTGGCCGGCAGTGCCATCGAACAGCAGGCCGCAGCGGGGATCGGCCTCCAGGTTCAAGGTGTGTTCCGCCAGGCGTGATATCAACAGCAGGGGCGTGGCATCCAGATCGAACCCGACCAGCACCAGCGATGGGCTGGGCCAGCCGCCAATGCCGGCACCGGTTTCCCGCTGGCTGGTCGCCAGGGTGGCCTGGATGCTGGCCCGCATCAGGGTGCGCGCGGTGGCGCCGGGATCTTCGACAGGGGGCTCTGCCCCTTCCACCTGGTCTATCACCATTTTCCTGCCGATCCCTTTTCTTGGTTGCGGCTCATTTTCACGCCGTATTCGTGCCATATTGAAAGTGAAGCTGTGACCTTGGCAAAGGGGCGGCAAGGGGTAAGACAAAGGGATAGTGATCCTTTGTCCCGCTCCAGGCATAATATAGCGCCTTTGCAGTACGATTCCGTTGGAGAACAAGACGGTGGCCCAAACAATCGCGCTGGTCGATGACGACCGCAATATCCTGACTTCGGTCTCCATCGCGCTGGAGGCGGAAGGATACGAGGTCCGCACCTATAGCGACGGTGACGAGGCCCTGCGCGGCATCACTTCCCGCCCGGTGGATATGGCGGTGCTGGATATCAAGATGCCGCGCATGGACGGGCTGGAACTGTTGCAGCGCCTGCGCCAGACTACCCAGATGCCCATCATCTTCCTGACCTCCAAGGATGATGAGACGGATGAGCTGCAGGGTCTGCGCATGGGCGCGGATGATTACATCAAGAAGCCCTTCAGCCAGCGCCTGCTGATTGAGCGCATCAAGACCCTGCTGCGCCGGACCGAACTGGCCCAGGGCAAGGGGGCGACACCTGATCCGGGCCAGACCCTGGTGCGCGGCGAACTGGTGCTGGATGGCGCCCGCCATCTCTGCACCTGGAAGGGCAAGGAGATTGACCTGACGGTGACGGAATTCCTGCTGGTCAAGGCGCTGGCCATCCGTCCCGGCCATGTGAAGAACCGGGACCAGTTGATGGATGCCGCCTATGGCGAGCATATCTATGTCGATGACCGCACCATCGACAGCCACATCAAGCGCCTGCGCAAGAAGTTCAAGGCTGTGGATGACGATTTCCAGCAGATCGAAACCCTGTATGGCGTGGGCTATAAGTACAAGGAATGAGCAGGAAAGCGGGTATGCGGGAGGCGTGTAGCGGTGTTATCAGCGTTACCCATTTTAGCCGGTAGTGTCGGCAATATCGTTACCGGTTCCAGGGGGCGCGGCCCATGAATATGGATTTACGGGCCCGGCGGCCGTTGACAGCGGCTAAGCCGGGCGCCGGGGATGGCAAGGCTGTCCCCCCGCCCCCCGCTGCCCCGCCCGATAAGCCGGCCAGTATCAAGCCGGTGAAGGAGAAGGCGCAGACGGAAAAGGCGGAAATCTCCCGTCGCCGCCGCGTGCGCCATCTCTCGCCGCTGACCCTGCGCGTCCTGGCCGTCAATGTGCTGGCCCTGGCCATCCTGCTGGGCGGCTTGCTCTATCTCTCCACCTATCAGCAATGGCTGATCGACAAGGAACTGGCGGCGCTGACAACGGAGGCGCGGATTTTCGCCGGTGCCCTGGGCGAAGGCGCCATGCAGCCCGCCGTGGACGAGTTTAATGAACCAACCAACCAGCTCTCGAATGAACTGGCCCGCCAGATGGTGCGCCGTCTGGTGGAGACGACCGACACCCGTACCCGCCTGTTCGCCCCTTCCGGCGATCTGATCGCCGACAGCCGCGTGCTGGGCGGGCCGAAAAGCATGGTCCAGATCGAGGAACTGCCGCCGCTGCGCAATGGCAACCGGCTGACCGAGATCGGCATCGAGCTTTACGATTATATCGTCAATGCTGTCCCGGAACGGGAGCATCTGCCGGCATATCCGGGGGAGCAGGACCAGAGTGCGGAAAATTATCCCGATGTCCAGCGGGCGCTGGGCGGGGAAATTGGCCGCAATGTCTGGCGCGTGGGCCGGCCGGACGGGCGCAGCGACATGCTGTTGACCGTGGCGGTGCCGGTGCAGCGCTATAAGAAGGTGCTGGGGGCCGTCTATATCTCGCGCGGAGGGGCGCAGGTGGACCGGGCGGTCCGGGAATTCCGCATGGATATCATGCGGCTGTTCGCCATCACGCTGGGCGTCACGGTGCTGCTGTCGCTCTATCTGGCCGGCACCATCGCCCGCCCGATCCGCCGGCTGGCCCAAGCCGCGGATGAGGTGCGGCACGGCCATGGGCGTGAGGTGGTGATCCCCGACTTCTCCCGCCGGCATGATGAGGTGGGTGATCTTTCCGTCTCGTTGCGGGAAATGACCTCGGCCATCTGGAACCGGATGGACGCGATTGAGCGGTTTGCCGCTGATGTGGCGCACGAGATCAAGAATCCGCTCACCTCCATGCGCAGCGCGGTGGAGACGGTGCAGCGGGTGAAGACGGATGAGCAGCGCCAGCGCCTGCTGGCCATCATCCAGCATGATGTGCAGCGGCTGGACCGGCTGATCTCCGACATTTCCAATGCCAGCCGTCTGGATGCCGAACTGTCGCGCGCCCGGGCGGAACCGGCGGATATCGGCCAGACCCTGACCATGCTGGCCAATATCCACGATGCCACGCTGGGCAATGCCGATGCGCTGCGCGAAGCGGCGGCTGAAGCTGGTGGCGAGGTGGCAGACCTTCCCGCCCCGGTGCGGGTGGAAGTGAACCTGCCAAAGGATGGCAAGGGGCTGGTCGTGCCCGGCCTGGAAGGGCGGCTGACCCAGGTGTTCCAGAACCTGCTGTCCAACGCCCTGTCCTTCTCCCCGCCTGGCGGTGTCGTCTGCTTCACCGCCAGGGCCCTGCCCGACCGGGTGGAAGTGACCTGCGAGGATCAGGGCCCTGGCATCCCGGAAGCCAAGCTGGACGCGATCTTCGACCGCTTCTACAGCGAACGGCCCAAGAGCGAGGCGTTCGGCAAACATTCCGGCCTGGGCCTGTCGATTTCCAAACAGATCATCGACGCGCATCAGGGGCGGATTTTTGCCGGCAATCTGAAAAATCCGGATGGCACGGTGCGCGGCGCCGTCTTCACGGTGGTGCTGCCCCGATAGGGAAGAGGGACGCATGGTTGGGATGCAAAAGGCGCTGGCCTGCTTCCCCCGACCCTCGACCCTTGTCGGCTTGCCCGGCCCCGCATTTCGGGCTAAGCCAGCGCCGCAGGGAGAAATACGGTCCGTGCAACTTCTGAAAAACGGCGCCGGCCTCCCACAGATGCATGTTTCCTGATCCGACCCAAATCGAAGGAAAAGACCCATGGCACGCAAGAAGATCGCTCTGATCGGCGCCGGCCAGATCGGCGGCACGCTGGCTCTGCTGGCCGGCCAGAAGGAACTGGGCGATATCGTCCTGCTCGACATTCCCGACTTTGCGGGCGTTGCCAAGGGCAAGGCGCTGGACATTGCCGAACTGTCGCCGGTCGCTGGTTTTGACGCCGGTTACTCGGGCACGTCCGACTATGCCGACATCGCTGGCGCCGACGTGGTGATCATCACCGCCGGCGTGCCGCGCAAGCCGGGCATGAGCCGTGACGATCTGGTTGGCATCAACGCCAAGGTCATCAAGCACGTTGCCGCCGGCGTGAAGCAGCACGCCCCGAACGCCTTCGTCATCGTCATCACCAACCCGCTGGACGCCATGGTCGGCCTGTTCCAGGAAGTCTCCGGCCTGCCGGCGGAGAAGGTGGTCGGCATGGCTGGCGTGCTGGACAGCGCCCGCTTCCGCTGGTTCCTGGCTGAAGAATTCGGCGTGTCGGTCGAAGACGTCACCGCCTTCGTGCTGGGCGGCCATGGCGACACGATGGTGCCGTCGGTCCGTTACTCCACCGTTGCCGGCATTCCGCTGCCGGATCTGGTGAAGATGGGCTGGACCAGCCAGGAAAAGCTGGACCAGATCGTGCAGCGTACCCGCGACGGCGGTGCGGAGATCGTGGGCCTGCTGAAGACCGGCTCCGCTTTCTATGCCCCGGCCGCTTCCGCCATCGCCATGGCCGAAAGCTTCCTGAAGGACAAGAAGCGCGTTCTGCCGGTGGCCGCCAAGCTGACCGGTCAGTATGGCGTTGATGGTCTTTATATCGGCGTGCCGACCATCATCGGCGCCAAGGGCGTGGAAAAGATCATCGAGATCGACCTGTCCGCCGAAGAGAAGGCCAATTTCGACAAGTCCGTCGATGCGGTGAAGGTTCTGGTCGATGTGACCAAGAAGGTCTCCGCCGAGGGCTGATAAGCCACGGTTTTCCAACCCGTATAAGGTTGGGATAAGCAAACCCCGCATCGGTTCGCCGGTGCGGGGTTTTGTTTTTTGGCGGGGTGGGGCGCTTTTCGTTAAGCTTGTTAACCAATCCGAAAGGGGTGGCGCATATCCTTTCGACAGACGCAGTGGGGGAAAGATATCTTGCATTTTAGATAATGCACATGCTGCATAGCAGAATGCGATGTATCGGGAATTGACGATCTGTCTGGGAAAAAGTATTTCCTCTCTCGCGCGTCGGGTTGACTAGGACGATATAACTGAAGATGTCTGGCTGTATGCGGTAACGCAATCAGTATTCAATCTTCGGTCTTGGTTATTCTTGGTCTCCGCAGGCTGGACGCTTCGACATTATTATCGACAATCTTCCCTGATCTACCGAGGATCTCCCCCGCGATGAAAAAGTTTGCCTTCATTGTTTCCGCTGCTCTCCTGACCCTTTCCGCTGGTAGCGCTTTCGCTGCCGAGTGCGAGCAGGGCACCCCGCCGACCCTGCCGGATGGCGCCACCGCTTCGGAAGCCGAGATGGGCGCTGCCCAGAAGGCCGTGAAGGCCTACATCACCGTTACCCAGGAATTTCAGGCCTGCCTGGAAGCCTCCGGCAAGGTGGACCCCGCTGCTTACAACAAGTCGACCGAGCTGATGGAAAAGCTGGCTTCCGACTACAATAAGCAGCTCAAGACCTTCAAGTCCCGCAACGGCTGATTTTCAGCGTTGCAGGCCGGCCGGCTCTGTCCGGTTACGGTCCCGGTTATCAAGGAAGACCCCGCGCCGCCTGTTCGGTGCGGGGTTTTCTTTTGTCCGTCTGGTGGACGGCGGCAGAGTTTTAATTTTTGGTAAGGATGTGATCAGGGATTGACGTTGCTGCGCTGCACAAATACCCTTCACCCTTATGTAGAGGAAAGGTGGCCGGCTGCTTCGTTTGACCAACCATATCCGCTGACCTGACGCCTTCTGGCTGTTCAGATGCAGGAGATTAGAACCTGATGGCTTTGCCATCGGCTATTCATCCTGCGCGGATAAAGAGAGGGAGAGGGGCAGATGCAGAAGGCAAAACGCACCGGTTCCGTCACGCCGGCTTCAGCCGTGGCGACGGTCGCTTTACTCCTTACCGTTACGTTCCTGGTCAATGTGCCGGCCGCCATGGCTGCCTGCGACATTGGCGATCCGCCCGGCCTGCCGGATGGTGGCAGTGCCAGCGAGGCTGATATGGCTGTCGCCGCGAAGAGTGTGAAAGCCTATATCGTCGCCACGGAAGAATATCAGGCCTGCCTGACGGCTGAGGGCAAGGTCCGTGGCCGCGTTGATGCTGAATCTTACAATAAATCGACAGAACGAATGGAAAAGCTGGCTGCCGATTTCAATAAACGGCTGAAGGCATTCAAATCCAAGAACGGGTAGCTTGTTCAAAAAAATACCGGCGGCATGGGCGTGCCGCCGGTATTTTATTTCCGTCCAAGAAATTTTCTCAGTTCTTGGGCGTGGCTTTCAGGTCGAAAGTGACATCGACATTCAGCGCTACCCACTGGCCTGTGGCCCATTGGCCCTGGCCGACGCCGAAATCGCTCCGCACCAGCGTCACCTTGCCCTGGGCGCGGGTGGCATTGCCGTCCGGCTTCAGGGTGAAGGGCAAGGTCAGCGGCTTGGTCACATCCCGCAGGGTCAGCGTGCCGACCGCTTCATAAGCGTCATCGCCGGTGCGGCGGAAGCTGGTGGCCTCGAACTTGGCTTGGGCGAAGGATTTGACGGCGAACCAGTCGGTTTCCGGCATGGCGCCGTCGCGCTGGGCATCGCCCGTGCGTGCGCTGGCCATGTCGATCAGCACCGTGACCTTGCCGCCCTGCTCGGGCTTGGCGGGGTCGAAATCGATATCGGCGCTGAATTTCTCGAACCGGCCTTTGAAGGGCTGGCCCAACTGGGTGCCGGTGAAGCCAAGCGTGGAGGCCGCGGGATCGACCTGCCAAGTCGCGGCGCTCGCCGGCAGCGCAAGGAGAGTGGCCGGCAGGAGAGCCAGGGACAGCAGACCCGGACGCAACATCTTCATCATATCAGTCCTTTGCCTTTGCCGCGATCCAGCGCGGCAGCATGCTGCGCACCACATGGTCGCGCAGGATCAGGGAATGGCGCAGTGCGGCTCCGACATGGAGGACCAGCAGCGCCAGCAGGGTCCAGCCGGCCAGGACATGGGCCTGCTCCGTCCAGTCATTCAGCATCTGCCGCGTCGCCATCTCCGCCGGGGCCGGCAGGTGGGGGATCAGGAACAGGCCGAACCAACTGGTCGGCAGGTTCAAGGGCGAGACGGAAACCAGCAGCCATCCTGACAAAGGCAGGCCCAGCAGCAGCAGGTAGAAGCCCAGATGCGCCAGCCGGGCGCCCGTCTTCTCCCAATGCGGCATTGCGGCGGGCAGGGCAGGGGGGCGATGGGTGAAGCGCCAGAGAATACGGATCAACGTCAGCGCCAGCACGGTGATGCCCAGCGCCTTGTGCCATTGATACAGATTGAAGGCGGTCATGCCCGGTTCCATCCGGGTCATGGCGATGCCGCTTGCCAGCATCAACAGGATAGCGGCCGCCGTCAGCCAATGCAGTGCCATTGCAACCCCGCCATAGCGCGGATCGCGTTCAACCGTGCCTTCCATGGCCCCGGTCTCCTACATGTGCTTGGGATAAGGGCAAGTGGGGGCGCCGCCTGATGGCCGGCGCCCCGGCTACTCTTACTTCTTGAGCTGCAGTTCCGAACCGATGCGCAGGGTCACCTCGTCGCCCACGGCGGGGACATAGGCGCTGACGCCGAAATCGGAGCGCTTGATCGTGGTCGTGGCATCGAAGCCGACGCTGTAGACCTTGTTGATGAAGTTCGGGCCGGCCTGGTTGAAGGTGACATCCAGGGTCACCGGCTTGGTCACGCCCTTCAGGGTCAGGTCACCGGTGACCTTGGCCTTGTTCTTGCCCGCCGGCTCCACCTTCGTGCTCTTGAAGGTGGCCTTGGGGAACTTGGCGGCGTCAAAGAAATCCGGGGCCAGCAGATGCTCGTTCAGGGCCGGCAGATCGGTGGAAATGGCGGTCACATCCACGGTCACGTTCAGCACCGACTTGGCCGGGTCAGCCGCGTTCAGCACCAGCGTCCCTTCCGCTTTGGGGAAGGCGCCGTAATAGGTGGAATAGCCCAGGTGATTGATGGCGAAGATCACCTTGGTGTGGGTCGGCTCAATCTCATAGGTGCCGGACTGGACCTTGGCCGGGTCCTGCGTCACGTCCTGGGCCAGGGACTGGCCGGCATTCAGCAGCAGGGCCGTGCCGAGAAGGGCGGCAGCAAGGGTGCGGTTCATGATGGGTGCCTTTCGGGTGAAAGAATGCGGTGGGTGATACGTGGGGCGCATTATTTATCCAGTCGGCTATTTCCGCCAGATGGGATAAGTGGGAATAACTATCCCACGATACGCAACAATCCGGGTCGATCACCGGCAGGGTAGTGGACCCGCTACCATTACATGGCACCCTTGCGCCTTGTGCGATGCCATAGACGCAAGGGCCGTTGCGCTTGAAACAACGGCAAATCCGGGCTTTTTGCTGTGCCGCACCGCCGGTACGGTCGGTTGATGGGGGGACCTTTGGATGGTTGATCCCGCTTGGCATAGTGCTAAAGTGCCGCCCGCGTGGGGACGGCCCCTGCGCGCGGTCCGTGGACATCCGTCGCGGCCGGCCCGTCTCCCATCCAGAGCAAGACGGCTGACCAATGAATATTCATGAGTACCAGGCGAAGAGCCTGTTGAAGAAATACGGTGTCGCGGTTCCGCGCGGCGGCGTTGCCTATACGCCCGACGAAGCGGCCAAGGTCGCTGAGGAGCTGGGCGGCCCCGTCTGGGTGGTGAAGTCGCAGATCCACGCAGGTGGTCGCGGCGCCGGTCGTTTCCAGAACGACCCGAACGGCAAGGGCGGTGTGCGCGTCGTCAAGAGCGTCGAAGACGTGAAGACCAATGCAGCCGCCATGCTGAACCAGGTGCTGGTCACCAAGCAGACCGGCGAAAGCGGCAAGGAAGTCACCCGCCTCTATATCGAGGAAGGTGCCGACATCAAGCGCGAGCTGTATCTGTCGATGCTGCTGGACCGCGCCTCGTCCCGGGTCACCATCGTCGCCTCCACTGAAGGCGGCATGGAGATCGAGGACGTGGCCCACAGCCACCCGGAAAAGATCACCAAGGTTGCCATCGACCCGGTGCAGGGCCTGCAGGGCTATCACGCCCGCAAGGTTGCCTTCGCCCTGGGCCTGGAAGGCAAGCAGGTCAATGCCGCCGCCAAGTTCATGGCCGCCATGTACAAGGCGTTCGTGGACATGGACATGAGCATGGTGGAGATCAACCCGCTGGTCGTGACCGGCGCGGGTGAGGTCATCGCGCTCGATGCCAAGGTGAACTTCGACGATAACGCACTCTACCGTCATCCGGACGTGGAAGAGCTGCGCGATCCGACCGAAGAAGAAGCCTCGGAAACGGAAGCCACCAAGCACGGCCTGAACTATGTGAAGCTGGATGGCAACATCGGCTGCATGGTGAACGGCGCTGGCTTGGCCATGGCCACCATGGACATCATCAAGCTGTATGGCGGTGAGCCGGCGAACTTCCTGGACGTTGGCGGCGGCGCCACCAAGGAGCGCGTCACGACGGCTTTCAAGCTGATCCTGTCCGACCCGAATGTCGAAGGCATCCTGGTCAACATCTTCGGCGGCATCATGCGCTGCGACGTGATTGCGGATGGCGTCGTTGCCGCCGCCCGCGAAGTCAGCTTGCATGTTCCGCTGGTTGTTCGTCTGGAAGGCACGAACGTCGATCTCGGCAAGAAGATCATGGCCGAATCCGGCCTGCCGATCCTGTCGGCCGATAACCTGGCCGACGCCGCCGAGAAGATCGTCAAGGCCGTGAAGGAGGCCGCGTAACATGGCCGTTCTCGTCAATAAAGACACCAAGGTCATCTGCCAGGGCTTTACCGGCGCGCAGGGGACTTTCCATTCCGAACAGGCCATCGCCTATGGCACCAAGATGGTCGGCGGCGTGACCCCCGGTAAGGGCGGTTCCAAGCATCTGGACCTGCCGGTGTTTGACACCGTGGCCGATGCCGTGTCGAAGACCGGCGCCAATGCCTCGGTCATCTATGTGCCGCCGCCGTTCGCCGCTGACGCCATCCTGGAGGCCATTGATGCCGAACTGCCGCTGGTGGTCTGCATCACCGAAGGCATTCCGGTGCTGGACATGGTGCGCGTGAAGCGCGCCCTGGCCAACAGCGCGACCCGTCTGGTCGGTCCGAACTGCCCGGGCGTCATCACCCCGGACGAGTGCAAGATCGGCATCATGCCGGGCCACATCCATCGCCGTGGCAAGATCGGCATCGTGTCGCGTTCCGGCACGCTGACCTATGAAGCCGTGGCGCAGACGACGGCGGCTGGCCTGGGCCAGACCACCTGCATCGGCATCGGCGGTGACCCGGTCAACGGCACCAACTTTGTCGACGCGCTGGAGATGTTCGCCAAGGACCCGGAAACCGAAGGCATCATCATGATCGGTGAGATCGGTGGTGACGCTGAGGTGATGGGTGCGGAATACATCAAGGCTTCCGGCCTGAAGAAGCCGGTCGTCGGCTTCATCGCCGGTCGCACCGCCCCGCCGGGCCGCCGCATGGGCCATGCTGGTGCCGTGATCTCCGGCGGTAACGACACCGCCGAGTTCAAGGTGGAAGCGATGCGCGCCGCCGGTATCCATGTGTCCGAAAGCCCGGCCAGCCTGGGCTCGACCATGGTGAAGGCGCTGGGCTAAGCCCACAACCGGACAGTCGTGAGAAAGGCCGCCGGGGCAACCCGGCGGCCTTTCTTATTGGCTTGCGGTATGTATTGTAAATGAACCGTTTCTCACCGGAAGGAAGAGGCCGATGCACCATTCTTCCATCCATCGCCGCCACCTCATCGCGGCCGCCGGCGGCTTCGCGTCTCTGGTGCTGACACCCTCGCTATGGGCGAAGACGGCACCGCTGCGGGTGGAATGTGTTGTGCCCGGCCGCCGGCGTGATGAGTTCTGGCAGATGGCCACCCAGGCGATGGAGAGCGCCGCCAGGACCTTCGGGATTGACCTGACGCTCTCCTGGGGGGAACGGGATCGCGCGGCGATCCTGGTGATGGGCGCGGTGGCTGCCGCCCGGCGGCCCGACTATATGATCGTCGTGAACGAATATCGCACCGCCTTGCCGATCATGGAGATGGCGGGATCACATCAGGTGCCGACGATCCTGGGATTTGCGGGTTTCACGCCGGAGGATGAGGCGGTCAAGGCGGCGCGGCCAGAGATGGCCAGCAGTATGATCGGTGACGTTCTGGTCGATAATCATGTCGCCGGAACCGCCATGGCCAGCCATCTGATCACGGCCATCCGGGAGCAGGGCCTGAACCGTAATGGCCGTATCCAGCTTCTGGCCGTTGGCGCCCCGGCGGCGACACGGACTGCGGCCGACCGGCTGGCCGGATTGATCGAGCTGGCTGAGCAGGATGGCGCCGTTGATGTGACGGACAAGGCCTATTTGAACTGGAGCCGCGATGCGGCGTTCCGGTGGGTGTCCGCCCTGCTGCGCCGCCATCCCCAGGTCAGCGGCATCTGGTGCGCGAATGATGATATGGCGCTCGGTGCGGTCGATGCAGCCATTGCGGAAGGGCGGCGGCCGGGCGTGGATGTGCTGATTGTCGGGATGAACTGGCAGCGGGAGAGCCTGGCCCGGATCGAGAAGGGGGAATTGCTGGCATCGGCCGGCGGCCATTTCCTGGCGGGGGCGTTCACATTGGCCAGCTTGCGCCAATGGCACGATGCCGGGGCTTCCGGCACCTTTTCCAAGATCCTGATCCCCAGCTTGCTGAACCGGTCCCGCCTGGCCACCTATCAACGGCACTTCGCGAATGGGAGCTGGGCGGCGTTTGACTTCCGTCGGCTGCTGGTGACGGGGGACGCCCTGATGGTTGAACGGCTGATATAGGTCTGGCCCAGCCGCGGGCGGGTGGCGATCTTTACCCAATCCCGATGAGGAGAACTCACCGGAACAGCGCATGAGGCCTCCCGCCCTTTGCTGCCTTTGTGTCAGCCCTGCTTTGCCCTTACCGGCGGCATGGCGTTGCACAGGTCGATATGGCCGGCGGCACGGATGAAGAAATCATCCTGACGGAAGCGGCGGGCGTCCAGCCAGCGCTGATATGTGGGGCTTTGGCCTGACAAAACCTCGATCTTCTCCCGTTCTGCTTCCGGAACGTCCGCTGCCAGCCGGACCTGTTGGACGGGAACCCGCTGTTCCACCTTTTCATAGAAACCCAGCGGGCCGGTGCCGCGCGGCAGGGCCGTCAGATGATCCATGCCGGACAGGACGCGCCCTACCAGGGTGATCACCCGGTCCAGGGCGCGGGGGCTGTGGCCGATGACGGTGTAAAGCTCCGCCCCGCTGCCGCTATCCAGTGGCATGCCCCGACCAACCCCGACAATGCCATAGCAATGGGCCATCCAGGCTTCCCCGGTTTTCGCATCGCGCGCGGCGGGGAAAATGTCGGAGATGCCGACCTCTGCCGCATAGGCGTCCGGGTCGGGCAGGCGGGTGAAGGGCAGGGATTTGGCACCGCCGCGCACGGTGAATTCCGGTGCCAGTTTCTCCAGCGCCGTCTTCATTGGCTTGGGCGTTTCTTCCGGCTGGCCCCATTGGGTGACATAATTATCCTGCACCCGGACGATGAAGGTGCCGTCATACCAATGTTCGCGCGCCAGCTTGCGCATATTGTCGACATGGATGGGTGCGAAGCCGGGCGCCAGCTCGATCACCACCCGCCCGGCGGGCAGGTCGAGATAAAGCGTGTTCTCCGGCACCGGCTGGCGCCAGTCAGCCGGCGGTGAACTGTCCAGCACCTCTTTCGACGTGGGGCGCTTGGCCGGCTGTGCCGATGCGGTTACAGGGGCCGGGACGGCGATGGCCAAAAGGGCAAGCGCGGTCAGGGCGCTGCGCAGGGCGGGCAAGGGCATGGATCAGCTTCTCCGGCAGGGTTTTGCCGGTAGTGTCACAGAAGCCGTCTTCCCCCTCAAGGTGCCACAAGACGCCCGGTGAACGGATTCCAGCCCTTGGCCGCCAGCACGGCCCAGGCGGTGGCGCCCAGATGCGGCTGGCGGTGATAGAAAAAGTCGGCTTCTGTACTGTCCGGGCCGATGGCAAAGCCGGTGGAAAGCTTCTCCCCCCGCACGGCCCAGAGATAGCCGCCGCCGCTGATATCGCCGCTGAGCCCGGTCAGCAACGCGTCGGCCTTATCATCTTTGCCAACGATGCGCCAGGCGAGCGCGGCCTGGGCCGTGCCTTCCACCCAGACCCCGTCTCGGTCGGCATTGAAATCATAGCCGTCGTTAACGCCATGGGCGCTATCGGCATGATCCAGGGCGCGGCGCCAAGCGTCGGGTGCGCCCTCCAGCATCAGCGGCCAGAGCTGGGCGTCCAGGCCGGAATTGCCTTCATTCACCGTCACCCCGTCCGGCAGGGTGCCGGTGGGGAAATAGCCCTTATCGTCCCGCCAGATTGCATCCAGGAAGCCGCGCGCCTGCTTGGCTGCGGCGGCCCAGTCGCCGCCTGGGGCGCCGCTGCGATCCAGCCAGCCGAACAGGGCCAGCAGGTCGGCATGATGTTCCGTCGCCTTCCACAGCATCGGCACCGAGTCGGCATCAAAACCATGAATGCCGCCGGTGAAGCCGCCAGCACCCCTTGTGTCGCTGACATGGGTGACGATCCAGGCGCCCAGGCCGGCAGCGGCATCGCGATAGCGCGCCTCCCCCGTTGCTTCCGCCAGAGTGAGCAGGGCCAGGCCCGCCCAGGCGACATTGCCGGTGGCAGTCCCCACCTGATAGGCATCTTCCAGCCAGCGATTCTGCCGGCTGTCCCACCAGCCATTGGGCGGGATCGGCCGTTCCTGCTGCGGCCCGGCGCGATAGGTGTTGCGCAGGCGCCCCTGCTCGGGCCCGGCCCGGTCGGCGGTTGCCGCCAGCAGCAGCGCATCGCCCAGCCTTTTTGCCTGGGCCGGCTTGCCGCAGGACAGAAGGGCGATGGTCGCCAGGGCGTTGTCATAGGTGAAGGCGGCGGTGGCCATGGCCGGTTCCGGCGGGGCGCCATGGCCGGCAGGCGCATCATAGCTGCGCAGGAAGGCCGGACCGCGACCCGGCACCGAATCGACCGCAACCGTCAGGGCAGCGCAGCCGCGATTGGCCAGCAAGGCAGCCGGGCGGGATTGCGCCAGGGAGGGCGCCGCCATCATGCCGGCGATCATCAAGCCAGCGCATGCTGCCAGCATTCCACGCCTGAACCGTCGCACCGACATCCTCATCCTCTTGTTTTCAAACGTTTAACGGATGCGTTCTACCAACGGCCATAAATTGTGACCGTTGGTAGGGCGGCGACCGCCAGCCGTTGATATGACAGCTAAATGGGGTAGCACCCTCGCTATTTCACCCCCGTGCCCGCAGGCCGGCGGCCAGGGTGGCGACCAGTTCCTCCATCAACAGATGCGGATCGGTATCGGATACGCGGGACAGGTTGCCGGAGACGATCCCCTCGCACAGCCCGTTCACGGCGGCCCAGATGGTGGTGGCGGCCCGTTCCAGCCTTTCTGGGTCCTGATCGGGAATCAGGGGGGCGATGGCACGCTCCACCCCGCGCCGCAACCGGGCCACTTTTTCCAAAAACCAGTCGGGTGTCGGCTCATCCATGACCGGTGGGCGGTTATCGATTAAGGCGAGGTAAAGGTTCAGATGGGTGCTGGCAAAGGCGAGATAGGCATTCGCCTGGGCCAGAAGCCGTGTCTCCGGCGTGGCGCCGCTTCCCCCCGCCGCCTCGTCCGCCGCCCCCACGGCAACCGAAAGGCGATCCAGCAATTCTGCGTTGAGATGTAGCCGGATCGTATCCAGGTTGGGATACAGGTTGTATAGGGTGCCAATCGAACACCCCACAGCTTGTGCCAGTTGCCGTGCCGTCAGGGCTGCCAGCCCCTGTTCGGCGACCAGCCTTCGCGCCTCGTACAGGGTTGCGCGTGCAAGTTCATCTCGCGTTTGCCGTGCCATTCCGATTTTTCCCCGAAAATCCTGGACCCTTCCGGAAATGATATTATCTGTAGCGGGTGCCGACAGCAGTAACGAAAGCGGCTGTGTAACGCCTCCTACCCGTGCTACAGGCAAGAGGCAGACACCGCAGACCTGCATATTGAAGCTGTGTCGGCAGTGACGTAAAACCGTCGCGGAATTTCAAGCCTCTGCCCCGGCCTGCCGTCCGAATCGGTGGGCCTATCCGACCGGAACCCCCCATGGCCCCCTACGATCAAGCCCCGAACGAGCGCCACTCCTTCCTTTTCGGCGCCAACGGCACCTTCATCGCGGAACTGTATGCCCGGTATCAGCAGGACAAGACCGCAGTCGACGAGAGCTGGCAGCGCTTCTTCGCCGAGCTGGGCGATGATGGCCACGCCATCCTGGCCGAGCTGAACGGCGCCTCCTGGGCGAAGAACACCGCCAAGGTGATCGGCGCCGCCGATCCGGACGCTCCGCCCCCCGCCAAGCCGGGTAAGGGCGACGCCAAGGGGGACAAGGCCGCCGCGGCACCGGCCGTGGTCAGCGGGATCTCGCCCGAACAGGTCCGTCAGGCGCAGTTGGACAGCATCCGCGCCCTGATGCTGATCCGCAATTACCGCGTCCGTGGCCATCTGCTGGCCAAGCTGGACCCGCTGGGCATGGACAAGCGGGCCGAGCATGCGGAGCTGGATTACCGCCATTACGGCTTCACCGACGCCGATCTGGACCGCCCCATCTTCATCAATAATGTGCTGGGGATGGAAACGGCGACGCTGCGCCAGATCGTGGACGCCGTCCAGCGCACCTATTGCGGCCATATCGGCGTGGAGTTCATGCATATCCAAGATCCGGAGCAGAAGGCCTGGATCCAGGAACGCATCGAAGGTATCCGCAACCAGACGGACTTCACCAATCTGGGCAAGAAGGCCATTCTGCAGCGCCTGACGGCGGCGGAAGGCTTCGAGAAGTTCCTGCAGCTTAAATATACCGGCACCAAGCGTTTCGGCCTGGAAGGCGGCGAGGTTCTGGTCCCCGCCATCGAACAGGTGATGAAGCGCGGTGGCCAGCTTGGCCTGAAGGAAATCGTTCTCGGCATGGCCCATCGCGGCCGCCTGAACGTGCTGACCAACGTGATGGGCAAGCCCTTCAAGGCCGTGTTCAGCGAATTCCAGGGCAACCCGGCCAACCCGGAAGATGTCCAGGGTTCCGGCGACGTGAAGTACCATATGGGTACGTCCAGCGACCGTGACTTTGATGGCAACACCATCCACCTGTCGCTGTCGCCCAACCCGTCGCACCTGGAAGTGGTGAACCCGGTTGTCTGCGGCCGCGTGCGCGCCAAGCAGTGCCAGATTTCCGGCCAGGTGCCGCCGTCCGATGAAAGCCGCAACCAGGTTCTGGGTGTGCTGCTGCATGGCGATGCCGCCTTTGCCGGCCAGGGCCTAGTGCCCGAGACGCTGCTGCTGTCCGAACTGAAGGGCTACCGCACCGGCGGTATCATCCACTTCATCATCAACAACCAGATCGGCTTCACCACCGCGCCGCAGTACAGCCGTTCCGGCCCGTACCCGACGGAAGTGGCCAAGTCGATCCAGGCCCCGATCTTCCATGTGAATGGCGATGATCCGGAAGCCGTCATCCATATCAGCCGCATCGCCATCGAGTTCCGTCAGAAGTTCCTGAAGGACGTCGTGGTCGATATCGTCTGCTACCGCCGCCAGGGTCATAATGAAGGCGACGAGCCGGCATTCACCCAGCCGGTGATGTACAAGACCATCGCCAAGCAGGAGACGACGCGCCAGCTTTATGCCCAGCAGCTCGTCTCTGAAGGCGTGCTGACCCAGGACGAGGCTGAAGGCTACGTTTCGGAATTCATGGGCCATATGGAACAGGAGTTCCAGGCCGGCAATTCCTACAAGCCGAACAAGGCCGACTGGCTGGAAGGCAAGTGGGCGGGCCTGTCTGCGGCTGGTTCCGATGATGGTCGCGGCAAGACCGCCGTGGCCCCGGAACTGCTGAAGGAAGTGGGTCTGGCCATTTCCCGCGCGCCGGAAGGCTTCAACGTCAATTCCAAGATCGTCCGTCAGCTCAAGGCCAAGCAGCAGGCCATCGAGACCGGCGAGGGGATTGATTGGGCCACGGGCGAGGCGCTGGCCTTTGGTACCCTGGCCGTGGAAGGCACCACCGTGCGCCTGTCCGGTCAGGATGTGGGCCGCGGTACCTTCTCCCAGCGCCATTCCGTGCTGATTGATCAGGTCACGGAAGACAAGTTCGTGCCGCTGAACCATATCCGCCCCGGCGATCAGGCGACCTTCGAAGTGCATGACAGCCCGCTGTCGGAAGCGGCTGTGCTGGGCTTCGAATATGGCTTCTCGCTCGCTGAGCCGCATGCCCTGACCATCTGGGAAGCGCAGTTCGGTGACTTCGTGAACGGGGCGCAGGTCATTATCGACCAGTTCATCAGCTCCGCCGAATCGAAGTGGCTGCGCATGTCCGGTCTGGTCATGCTGCTGCCGCACGGTATGGAAGGCCAGGGTCCGGAGCATTCCTCCGCCCGTCTGGAGCGTTTCCTGCAGAATTCGGCGGAAGATAACTGGCAGGTCTGCAACATCACGACCCCGGCCAACTATTTCCACGCGCTGCGCCGTCAGGTCCGCCGCGATTTCCGCAAGCCGCTGATCGTGATGTCGCCCAAGTCGCTGCTGCGTCACAAGCTGGCGGTGTCCCCGCTGGCCGACTTTACCGGTGACAGCACCTTCCACCGGGTGCTGGGCGATGCCGCCCCCGATCTGGCTGCGGGCGCACAGGTCCGCCGCGTCGTCCTCTGCTCCGGCAAGGTCTATTATGATCTGGTGCAGGAGCGTGAAGCGCGCGGGATCAAGGATATCGCCATCGTTCGTCTGGAACAGCTCTATCCCTTCCCGGAAAAGACGCTGGGCGCGGAACTGGCCAAGTATCCGAACGCGGATATCGTCTGGTGCCAGGAAGAGTCGGAGAACCAGGGCGCCTGGACCTTCGTTGATCGCCGGATCGAGAAGGTGCTGACCGCCATCGGTCACAAGGCCGGCCGGCCGAAATATGCTGGCCGCCCCGCGTCTGCGGCTCCCGCTACCGGTCTTCTGCGCCGTCATAACCAGGAGCAGGCAAAGCTTCTGGATGATGCGCTGACGGTTTGATCCGCCCTGATCCTTCACACATAATCCACACGGCAAACGACAAAGGTCCGCAGTCATGGCGACGGAAATCAAGGTGCCGACCCTCGGCGAATCGGTGACGGAAGCAACCGTCGCCCGCTGGCTGAAGAAGGTCGGCGACAGCGTGCAGATGGATGAGGCGCTGGTTGAGCTTGAGACCGACAAGGTCACGCTGGAAGTGAACGCCCAGGCCGCCGGCACGCTGGCGGAAATCGTGGCGGGCGAGGGCGAGAATGTCGCCGTCGGCGCGCTGCTGGGCGTCATCGGTGAGGGCGGCGCTGCCGCTGCCGCCCCGAAGCCCGCTGCTGCCGCGCCGGCCCCGGCGGCATCTGCCCCGGCCCCCGCCGCTCCGGCAGCCGCCCCGACCGCAGGTGCGGGCGTGATGCCCGCCGCCCGCAAGATGGCGGACGATAATGGCGTCGATCCGGCCAGCCTGTCCGGCACCGGCAAGGATGGCCGCGTCACCAAGGGTGACGTGATCCAGCATCTGGAACAGCCCAAGGCCGCCGCTCCGGCGCCCAAGGCCGCCCCGGCCCCGTCCGGCCCGCGCGCCAAGGGTGATCAGGAAGAGCGCGTGCGCATGACCCGTCTGCGTCAGCGCATCGCCGAGCGTCTGAAGGAAGCGCAGAACACCGCCGCCATGCTGACCACCTTCAACGAGGTGGACATGACGAACGTGATCGCCATGCGTAATCAGTTGAAGGACGCTTTCGAGAAGAAGCATGGCGTGAAGCTGGGCTTCATGTCCTTCTTCGTGAAGGCTGCCCTGGTGGCGCTGAAGGAACTGCCGGCGGTTAATGCTGAGATCGACGGCACCGACCTGATCTACAAGAACTACTATGATATCGGCGTTGCCGTCGGCACGCCGCAGGGTCTGGTGGTTCCGGTGGTCCGCGACGCCGACCAGCTCTCCTTCGCCGGTGTGGAGAAGAAGATCGGCGAACTGGGCAAGAAGGCCCGCGACGGCAAGCTGTCGCTGGACGAACTGTCGGGCGGTACCTTCACCATCTCCAACGGTGGTGTCTATGGTTCGCTGCTGTCGACCCCGATCCTGAACACGCCGCAATCCGGTATCCTGGGCATGCACAAGACCCAGGAACGCCCGGTTGTGGTGAATGGCAAGATCGAGATCCGCCCGATGATGTATCTGGCCCTGTCCTACGATCACCGCATCATCGATGGCCGCGAGGCTGTGACCTTCCTGGTTCGCCTGAAGGAATGCATCGAGAACCCGGAACGCATCCTGCTGGATGTCTGATCCCGGTTCAGCCGTTGATCTCCTGGCAAACCCCGCCCTTCACCGGGCGGGGTTTTGTTTTGCGTTGACGGGCCGATCTGGCCGGCTCTGAATAATGCCTGGATTTCCCGCCGCTCTGCGGTCTGCCCCCTTTCTTATCCCGGTGCTGTGGCGCGCAGGACATGAACGATCTGCTCCAGATTCTCCATGTACCGACCTTGATGATGACCTTCACGGTGATGGCCGTGATGTTGACCATCGCCATGGGCGTCTATTGGGCGCGGCAGGAGACGATTCCCGGATTGGGGCTGTGGACGGTGGCCATCCTTTGCGGTGCCTTCGGGGTGGGGGCACTGGTGGCGCGCGGGGCGGTTCCGCTCTGGGTATCGGTCTTTTTCGGCAATCTCGGCGTTTTTCTGGGCTGCATCTTCATTCTGGGCGGCATCCGCTGCTTTGGGGGACGCAAGCCGCACTGGACCATGCCGCTGCTGACCATCGCCATCATGATGGCGGTGCTGCTTTATGATGTGCTGACGCGCAACGATATCGTCTTCCGCTCCATCATTTGCGCGGTCTGGCTGGCCGGCATCTATAGCCTCTGCGCTATGGAATGCTGGCGCACCGGTCAGAGGGGGACGGCCCGCCGTCTCTGGGTGCTGCCGGCTGTCGTCTTTGTCACCATGTCCGTGGTCATGGCTGTCCGTATCGTCGGCATCCTGCTGGACCCGGAAAATACCACGCTGTTCGCACCCAACCCGGCCCAGGGCGTGAATTTCCTGCTCTCCATCGTTGGGGTGGTGGCGGCGGCCATTGCGATGATGGGCCTGTCGAATGAATGGCTGCAGCGCCGGCTGCATATGGAGGCCGCGGAGAATGCCCGCGTGGCGCGGGAACGGGATCAGGCCGCCCAGGCGGCGGAAGCCGCCAATCAGGCCAAATCCCTGTTCCTGGCCACGGTCAGCCATGAAATCCGCACCCCGATCAACGCTATCATGGGGGGCGTCGAAATCCTGGGCGGCAATGACAGCCTGGATGATGGCGGTACCCGGATATTGGCGGTGATGGACAAGGCCGGGCAGTCGATGCTGGCGCTGCTGGATGACCTGCTGGATATCAGCCGGATCGAAACCGGGCACCTGTCCTTGCAGCCGCAGCCTGTCGATCTGCACCAGCGGCTGCGCGACGCGGTGGACCTGATGGCGAGCCGGGCCGCCGGGGCGGGGCTGACACTGGATCTGTCCATCGCCCCTGATGTGCCGCGCTATGTAAGCATCGACCCGGCGCGCCTGCGCCAGATCCTGCTGAACCTGATCGGCAACGCGGTGAAATTCACCCAGCAGGGCGGGGTGCAGGTGCTGGCTGGCCGGGCCACCGATGCTGCCCTGCCGGCAGGGAGCGGTATCCCGGTGCGAATCATCGTGGCGGATACGGGTATCGGCATCCCGGCAGCCAAGCTGCCCCATGTCTTCGAAGCCTTTTATCAGGTGGAGGCCGGGGACAAGCGCCGCTATGGCGGGGTGGGGCTAGGGCTGGCCATCTGTCGCCGTCTGGTTGGCATGATGGGCGGGACAATCCGTGTGGACAGCGCCGTCGGTCGGGGCACGGCCTTCACGGTCGATGTGCCCATGCCGGCCGCCCCCGCGCCGGAGCAGGTGGCATCCCCCGTCCGGACCCTGCCTTACTGGACCCGCCGGCCGACCGTGCTGCTGGTGGAGGATGATGCCGTCAACCGCTTCGTCGCCAGCCAGCTTCTGACCCGCCAGGGGCTGGAGGTGGTGCCGGCCCCGGATGGGGAGGCGGCGCTGGAAATGCTGAGCCAGATGAAGGTATCGGCCGTGCTGATGGATATTGGCATGCCCGGTATGGACGGGTTTGAAACGACCATCCGGTTGCGACGGTCGGTGGGGCCGATGGCCGATGTGCCGGTGCTGGCCTTGACCGCCAATGTATTGCCGGAGACGGTTGCCCGGTGCCGGACCGTGGGTATGCAGGGTTTCATCGCCAAGCCGATCCGGTTGGAAGAGCTGCTGAATGCCCTTGCCGCGCAGATACCGCCCGACGGGATACGGGACCATGGCCGCGCCAGCCGCCACCCCCGCAACCCCACCCCGGCTTGTGCCGCATTTGCGGGAGACGCTGGGGGATGTGGCCGTTGATCATCTGTTGATGCTGGCGGCCCAGAATGTTGCCAAGGCCCGCCGCATCCTGGCCTTTGATGCCACGCCCGATATCGCGACCTTGCGGCAGACGGCCCTGCGTCTGGCCGATGCGCTGGATACGGTCGGATTGGCCGTCGATGCCCAGGCGCTGCGGGAATGTCTGTCGCTGTTGCGACCCGGACAGGCGCTGGGAACAGCCCAGGCCGCCATGGATGCCATTCTGGCGGGGGCGCAGATTCGCTTGCCGCAGCCCAAGGTCATGGCAGCCGAATAACAATATTCACAAGAATTGATCCAGGTCAGGGATTGGCATTCGACTTCTCTATAAAAAGATGCCTGTAGGACGCGCTGATATGGCGCGCGGTCGGGGAAAGAAAAAAATTCACCCGGCACATGATACAGGAGCCTCAGTGATGAAAAAGACTGCCCTGGCTGCCGCTATTGGTGGCGCCGCCCTTCTGTGCTCTATGGCAGCCCCCGCCATGGCGGAGAAGAGTGCTGGTGATATTCTTGCTCGTGCGCGCATCGTCTTGGTTCAGCCGGACGAGAGCAGCAAGCTGAGCCTCGGCAACACGGCCATTCCTGGCCATGTCGCCCTCGACTCTTCGATCATCCCGGAACTGGATTTCAGCTACTTCTTCACGGACAATATCGCCGCCGAGCTGATCCTGGGGACGACGCAGCATCATCCGAAGGCCCAGGCGACGCCGCTGGGTGCTTCCGTCGATCTGGGTGATGTGTGGCTGCTGCCGCCGACCCTGACCCTGCAGTACCACTTCAACCCCAAGGGCACGGTCAGCCCCTATGTGGGTGCCGGCATCAACTACACCATCTTCTATGGTGAGGATCCGGGTGCTGCCCTGGATACCAAATATGATAACGGCTTCGGCTATGCCCTGCAGGCCGGTGTTGATTTCGCGCTGACCGAGAAATGGTCGTTCAACGTGGACGTCAAGAAGCTGTGGCTGAACACGAATGTGAAGGTCAATGCCGGCTTGCCGTCGCTGATCAAGGCCGATGTTGATATCGACCCCTGGCTGATCGGCGTGGGCTTCGGCTACCGCTTCTGATCCCGCGCGGGGCGCCTGGCGGAACCCGCCATCTTCCGGTCGATTGACCGGAGGGTGGCGGGTTTTGTCGTTTCCGGCGGTCAGCGACCGGTCCCGGCGGGACACCGTCATGCTGCGATAAGGCTTGGCCTGGGGGGAACGGACGGTTACAAAACCCTTCCCGTGAAAGGCTGCCCATCCTGGGCGGCCATATCACCCGCGATCGACAGGAGCCGCCCATGCGCGCCGAGATCCAAGCGGTGACTGAGGCTGTTGAACAGTCCTTGGTCCTGCTGAGGAGGCATCTTTGACTGGGAGAAATCCCTTTTCCGCCTCGACGAACTGACCGCCCTTTGTGAAGACCCCAACCTCTGGAACGACAGTGATCGTGCCCAGAAGCTGTTGCGGGAGAAAAACCAGCTCGAATCGTCCCTCACCGGGACCAAGGAGCTGGAACGCGACATGAAGGACAATCTGGAACTTCTGGAAATGGCCGAAATGGAAGGTGATCAGGATATGATCGCCGAGGCCGAGAAGGTCCTGTTGTCGCTGAAGGATCGCGCGGCCAAGATGGAGCTGGAAAGCCTGCTTTCCGGTGAGGCTGATGCCAATGACGCTTTCCTGGAAGTCAATGCCGGTGCTGGCGGCACAGAAGCCCAGGATTGGGCGCTGATCCTGCTGCGCATGTATACCCGGTGGGCCGAGCAGCATGATTACAAGGTCGAGCTGCTGGACGAAACCAATGGCGAAGAGGCCGGCATCAAGTCTGCCACCATCCAGATCAAGGGCCATAACGCCTATGGCTGGCTGAAGACGGAATCGGGTGTGCACCGGCTGGTGCGTATCAGCCCGTTCGACAGTCAGGCGCGTCGCCACACCTCTTTCTCGTCTGTGTCCGTGACACCGGTGATCGACGACAAGATCAATGTCGAGATCAACGAAAAGGATGTGAAGGTCGATACGTTCCGCGCCAGCGGTGCCGGTGGTCAGCACGTCAATAAGACGGACAGTGCCGTTCGCTTCACCCACATCCCGACCGGCATTGTTGTTTCCTGTCAGCAGGAGCGTTCACAGCACAAGAACCGCGCCAAGGCGTGGGACATGCTGCGCGCGCGCATCTATGAGATGGAACTGCGCAAGCGGGAAGAGGCGGCCAACGCCCTGGAAGCGACGAAGACCGATATCGGCTGGGGCCATCAGATCCGGTCCTACGTGTTGCAGCCTTACCAGATGGTCAAGGATTTGCGCACGAATGTGGAGACGAGTGACAGTGCCGGCGTTTTGAACGGCGACCTGGATCAGTTTCTGCAGGCTGCCCTTGCGCATCGCATCCAAGGGCACGGGGACGAGGCTTCATCCTGACCAAATGATGTGGCGGGTGACGCTTTTTATTCCCTTTGAAGGGTCTTTCTCTGGGCCGGGCAACATTCTGTTGCCTGGCCTTTTATTTTGGATCAGAAATCTTAGTTAAGTTGAAGTGGTCTCCGGCCCGGCAATCCTGTTCATTGGGATATGTTGCCGGCGCCTTTACGCGCATTATGTCTTTATGTCTGCCCGCAGCCTGTTCCGGCTCCATCGGGCATTGGCAAGGATTGCTCTATGTCCGCGTTGGAGGTAAGCGCGCATCCGGGGGCCGCAGGCGCAGTCGGAATGGACCGCCTGTTCGACGCCTATTTCGATTCAACACAGCAGATGCTGATCCTGCTGGACCCGTCCGGCACCATTCTGGCGATCAATCGGGCCGCATGCCGGCAAGGGGGCGCCGACATGGGCATGATGATCGGCGCACCGTTCTGGCTGGCGCCCTGGTGGCGCGACAGCGAGCCCGCGCAGGACCGGCTGCGGACCGCCGTCCAGGCTGTGGCAGAAAATGGCGCCACCATACGGTTTGACCTGCCCACAGGGTCGGGTTTCAGTGCGCCTCTGGTTTTCGATCTGTCCATCACCCCCATCACGGATGCTTATGGCGTCACCTCACGCCTGATGGTGGAGGGGCGCGATGTGACGGAGGCCCGCGATATCGAACATGCGCTGCGCACCAACGAACAGCGCCTGCGTGACATCGTGGAAGGATCAGTCCAGGGGATTGTCGTTCATCGGGATAACCGGGTCCTGTTCGTCAACCCCGCCTATGCCGACATGCTTGGCTACGATTCTGTTCTGCGGATGATCGGCATGCCGGTCGATCAGATCATCCCCGCGGAGGAGGTGGACGAGGCGAGACAACTGATCGCCCGGCTGCTGGGGGGGGAAGAGATTCCTTTGATGCGGCGGCTGCGGAACCTGCGGCAGGATGGCACCACAATCTATGTCGATGTGCTGGCGCGGCGCATCATCTGGGACGGGCATTATGCCATCCAGGCCACTGTGGTGGATGTGACGGCCCAGGCCCAGGCGGCGGCTGCGGAGGCAGCCAGACTGGCGGCGGAGGAGGCATCCCGGACAAAATCCGCCTTCATCGCCACCATGAGCCATGAATTGCGGACCCCGCTGAACGCCATTCTCGGCTTTGCCGGCATCCTCGCCGCCGATGGGGAGGAGGATTCCCGCCATGTTGAATATGCCGAGGATATCATCCTGGCGGCACGGCACCTGCTGGCGGTGATCAATGACATGCTCCATCTGTCCAAGATCGAGGCGGGCCGGCTGGCATTGGAACAATGCTGGATCCCGCTGGAGACGGAGTTAAGGCAGGTCCATCGCATCACCCTGGGGCTGGCCCAGGATAAGAGACTGGATATCAGGCTCTCTCTGCCGGAGGGCGACACGCCTCTGTTGCTTCATGCCGATGAACGGGCATTGCGCCAGATTTTGCTGAATATCGTTGGCAATGCCGTGAAATTCACGCCCGAAGGGGGGCATGTTGACCTGTGTGCGGTCACCGAGGCTGATGGCGGCCTGACCATCGCCATTGCCGATACCGGGATCGGAATCCGGGAAGAGGATATGGAGCGGATCTGGCGTCCGTTCGAGCAGGCGGGGAGCCGGGATCACCAGAACGGTACCGGCCTTGGCCTCTCCATCGCCCGGGCCCTGGCGGAACTGCATGGGGCGACGGTATCGGTGGAAAGCCGGCCGGGTCAGGGCACCACATTCCGGTTCCGTTTCCCGGCGGCATCGGTCCGGCAGGGCACGCTGCCCCGCCCGGTCAATGTCAGCCATCCGGGCGGTGGTGAGGCTGTATCGTAACCGTCGGGAAGGGGCGCCCCTTCCCGACGGTTTTCATTACGCCGCCTTACGGCTGGCGATCCACTGGTCGATGATTTCCCCCAGGATCGGCAAGGTCACCGGGCCGTTGGTCAGCACGGTATCGTGAAAGCTGCGCAGGTCGAACCGGTCGCCCAGTTGCGCCTTGGCCTGCGCGCGCAGTTCCAGGATACGGTTCATGCCGATCTTGTAGCCCAGCGCTTGTCCTGGCCAGACGAAATAGCGTTCGATCTCGTTCTCGTTGTCGCTCAACGGGTTGCCGGTATTTTCCCCCATCCAGGCAATGGCCTGTTCGCGCGTCCATTGCTTGGCATGGATACCCGTATCCACAACCAGCCGGCCTGCGCGGAACAGTTCGGAGATGACGCGCCCGGCCTCCGACAGGGGTTCCTTATAGAAGCCGAACTCCTTGGTCATGCGCTCGGTATACATGGCCCAGCCTTCACCATAGGCGGTGTCCCAGGTAAAGCGGCGGAAGGTGGGGATGCCGTCCGCTTCCTGCGAAATGGCGATCTGCATATGGTGGCCGGGCAATGCCTCGTGATGGCACAGGGCTTCCAGATCGTGGCGGGTCTGCACCGACATGTCGGACAGGTTGGCATAGAAGACGCCGGGCCGTGAGCCATCGGGGGAGGATTGCTCATAAAAGGCGCTGGGGGTGGCATTCTCCCGATAGGCTTCCACCGGCTTCACCACCACCTGCGCCTTGGGCAATACCGTGAACATCTCGTTCAGGCGGGCCTTCACGCCGTCAATATAGGCGGTGGCGGTGGCCAGATATTCCTTGCGCCCGGCCTCGCTGTCCGGGAAGCGGACGGACGGATCGGTGCGGGTGAAGTGGAAGAAATCCTGCACTGTGCCCTGGAAGCCCAGCTTGGCCATGGCCTCGCGCAACTCACCATGCAGGCGCTCGGTCTCCGTCAGGCCCAGGGCGTGGATTTCATCCGCCGTCATTTCCAGGCCGGTATGATAGCGGATCTGGGCGCGGTAGAAATCGGCGCCGTCGGGCAGGGACCAGGCGCCGTTGCTGGCCGTCTGCTGGCCCTGCAGGTCGGTGACGGCGGCAATGAACCGCTCATAAGCCGGCTTCAACTGTGTGGTCAGGGCCCGCGCGCCGGCCTGGATCAGGGCGCGTTTGCGGGCAGCGCTGATTTCCAGCTTCTCCACCTTTTCCTTCAGGTCGGCATAGAGCGGGCTGTCCTTGGCGCCGGCAGTGAAGGGTGCGTCGGTGATGACATTGCGTGCGGCGGTGAGGATGCGGGGGAAGCTGAAGGCCGGCGGCAGCACACCCTTTCCGGCCTGACGGCGCATCTCCGCCACCGTGATGTCCAGCACCGTGGCCGCCCCTTCCAGGCGGGTCACATAATCCTGGGCATCCTCTTCCGTCTTCACCGCATGATAGCCCATGAGGAAAGAGGGGATGCTGGTATGGGCCCCGCCCAGATGCGAAACGGCGAAGCTGTGATTGCGCCAGCGATAGAAGGTAATGGCGGTCTCCAGCTTCTGCTGGAACAGCTTGTGGCTGATCTGCGCCGAGGGGGAGAGTGTATTGATATTGAAAGCAGCCAGGCGCTTCAGCGTGTCGGCAGCAATGCGCAGATTTTCCTGCTGGTGGCCTTCATCGGCCAGGGTCCAGGCATTGTGCCGGCCCGGCAGTTCCAACTGCGTGCGCATTTCCGGGCTGCGGGCCAGCTCCTGCTGCCACATCTCTTCCAGAAAAGCGTTGAATGCCTGATCGCCTGCCGGGGCGGTGGGGGCTGCCATTGTCATACGGGCCATTACACCATCCAGCGCCGCGGCGGTGGCGGAAAGGGCGAACAGTCCGCCAAGGGCGGCGCGGCGGGTCAGCATCGGCATGTCTACTCCGGCATCGTATGGATCGGGCCTGATGTGCCCGGACGGGCGGCCCTTAAAGGTTGGGATATATCCTAGCCGTCAGTGGTTGAACGCAAAGCGCGCTGTTGTAACGGCTCTGTAACGGCCCAAGTGGGGATATATAACCTTCAGCATATCTGGTCGATATGTTGGGCCGGCAAAAAATCAATCGCCATTGCGGCGATGCGAGGGGCGTCGCCATGAACCGCGGGGGATATCATGTTCATTGGGCGGATGGATGTGGGTGGTGGACTGGGCTGGTTGGGCCGGGCGCGAGGCCAGATGGCCGTGGCTGGGGTTTATGAAAGCATGCTGGACGGGATGCCGATCGCCGTCATGCTGTGTGAGCTTAAGGATTTCAGGATCACCTACGCCAACCGGAAGTCACAGGAACTGCTGCGCCGGATCGCGCATGTGCTGAAGGTGAAGCCCGACGAGATCGTCGGCCAGTCGATCGACATTTTCCACAAGAACCCGCAGCATCAGCGCCGCCTTCTGGCCGATCCGAAAAATCTGCCTCACCGCGCCCGTATCGCCATTGAGGATGAGTGGCTGGAACTGAATATCAGTGCCGTGATGGACAAGACCGGCACTTATGTCGGGCCGATGCTGACCTGGAATGTCATCACCGATCAGGTCCGGGTGGAACGCCAGACCCAAAGGCTGATCGGCATGATCGACCGGATGCCGATCAATGTCATGACCTGTGATCCCAAGAACGAATTCAAGATCGACTATGCCAACCGCACCAGCATCGACACGCTGCGCACGCTGGAGGCACATTTGCCGATCAAGGCGGATCAACTGGTCGGGTCTTCCATCGACATCTTCCATAAGCGCCCGACGCATCAGCGCACCATGCTGGCCGATCCCAAGAACCTTCCTCATGAAACCTTCATCAAGGTAGGGCCGGAGACGCTGCATCTGAAAGTCTCGGCCATGACGGACAGCGCGGGAACCTATATCGGGCCGATGCTGACATGGTCCATCGAGACCGCGAACCGGGCGATGGGAGAGAAGGTTCAAGATGCGGTGAAGGCCGTATCTGGCAATGTGGGCGACCTGTCGCAGGCGGCGCAAGCCCTGGACGGTGCGGCCGACGAGATGCGCAAGCTGGTCGGTGACGCCAGCACCGCCACAGAAGAGGTGGTGTCGGCCATCAATGCCATCGCCCAGCAGATGGACGAGGCCTCCAACATCTCTCGCGGAGCGGTATCAGATGCGACGGCCTCGGCGGAGAAGGTGGAGGAGCTTTCCGCCGTCACCCAGCGTATTACGGTCATTGTTGACCTGATCCGATCCATCGCCGCGCAAACCAACCTGCTTGCGCTGAATGCCACGATTGAGGCTGCGCGGGCGGGCGAGGCAGGCAAGGGCTTTGCCGTAGTGGCGGCGGAGGTGAAGAACCTGGCCGGCCAGACTGCCAAGGCGACGGAGGAGATTGAACAACAGATCGAACAGATCCAGGGTGCGATGGGTGAGACAGTGGGGGCCATCGGCAAGATCGGGGAGACGACACGCAAACTCAACGGCATCGCCGGGGATGTTTCCCAGGCCATTGCCCGGCAGGCAGTGGCAACCCGGCAGGTGAAAACCAGTATGGGCGGGGTGGCCGATGCTTCCGCCCGCAATGGTCGTTCAGTGAAGGCGTTGCTGGAGGTGGCCGACGATCTCAACGGGATGGCCCTGGCGCTGGATAAGGAGACACAGCAATTCCTGTCCCGGAAGCGGTGAGGCAAGCGGCAGGGCGGCGCATCGGGTTGCCATTCTGTTGCCACCCTTGGCGGCCAGGATGGCTGTGGAATGTCACAACTGCGCCGGAAGATGAACTATGCGCCCTTCGATTTCTGCCGCCGCCCTGCTCCTGGCCGCCCCGCTGCTTCTGGCCCTGCCGGCCCATGCCGACTGGCGCCGCGATTGTGCGGCGGAAGGGGTGACCCCGATGCAGTCCGCCGCCATGATCAAGCAGATCCAGACCGAACTGGCGATTGCCGGCTTTGATGCCGGCCAGCCGGATGGGGTGGTGGGCAGCCGCACCCGCACCGCCATCCGCGCCTATCAGCGGTTGGCCGGGCAGCGGTCCGACGGCTGCCCCAGCGAGGCCCTGCTTCAGCGCCTGTCCTTCGGCCTGCCGAAAATCTACAGCGATCGGCGCCCCGCCAGTCCGACCGAGACGGTGCAGGTGCAGGAGGAACTGCTGCGTCGGGGTTACTGGGCAGGCGCTGCCGATGGCCGTTTCGGCCGGCAGACGGCAGAGGCGATCCGCCAGTTCGAGCTGGATAGTAACCGCCCGCTGACGGGGGAGATCAGCCCGACCCTGCTGTCTGAGCTGAAAACAGGTGACCGGTCCAAGCGCCGGAACTGACCCGATATCCCACCGGGGGAGAGCCTGTCAGGCTCCCCTCCCGGCTGGCCGTCAGGGAACGATGCTGGTTGCTGCTGCCCCCACGCCCGGCAATACGCCAAAGCCACTGGGGAAAAGCTGTTTAGCCACATCGGCCACCATGAATCGGAAACTGGCCTGCTGCGGCGATGTCGCCCCGGTCAGCCGGCCCTTTGCCATGCTGAGCGCTTCCGTATTGTCGCAGAAAGCCGCCGTCAGATGGGTGGTGGTCTGAAGATTGTTCAATTCCGGCGCGGGCGCGTCGCCCTGGGTGGCATCCTCAGCGGCGCACAGCTCACCGGCCGGCGCCTCTTCCCCCCGATGGAACCGCATCACCACGCGATAGCGTCCACCGGGCTGGTACCCTTCGGCCTTGGTGAAATTGCTTTCCGGATTCAACATCTCGGGCGGCAATGCCGCCAGCACGTCACGGCGGAATTGCTCCGGCGCAACTTCCGGCGGCGCGCCGCGCACTTCCAGCGTGAAGCCGGGTTCCGGGGAAGGCGGGTTGGCGGCAAGGGCAGCCCCCGCCGGCAACAGGGCGCACCCCAAAAGGGCGGAACCCAACAGGGTCGCCCCTACCAAGGGGTTGCGGTGCGGGAAAGCCGGGAGATGGGACAAGATACGCTCGCCTCCGAGCTGTGAAACACAGGGGTTGGACGCTGAAGCGAACGCGTGGAGACGGGATATTGTTCCCCGGCCCCCTGTTCCGGTCAGCCCTCGTCCGTCTCGTCGGTGCTGGAAAGGATGGTGCCGCCATGGCACCAGGGCAGCCGTTTTCCCCCCTGATAGGCGCGGGCGAGGCCATCGCGGATCAAGGTGGACGCGATATCGGTGCCGTCTGACAGACGCACCTCCGCCCGCACCCGCCCGCCATATTTATCGTAAACCACATTGTGCAGCAGCACGACCTGATCGCCCGTGCCGTCCATCGCGGTGGCCACAAGGCTGGTCAGCCTTTCCCGCGCTTTGGCGGCCAGTCGCTTCTCATCCGCGCAGGTCGACCGGCTTTCCGGTGTGTCGATCCCGTTCAGCCGGACCCGTGTCACCACTTCCTGGTCCAGCCACACAGTGACGCGAACGGCCAGCGTATCGCCATCCACCACCGATATCACCCGCGCCGGCACCGGTCCCGCCAGACGACTGGCCGCCATCCCGGTACCGACGGGCACCAGGGCGATCAGAAACGGGATGAGGGCAAGCGGGCGCATGGGGCGGACAGGGGGTGAAGGGAAATGACCCCACTATCTTACCCTGCCATGGCGTGAAGTCGAGCTGCATTTGTGATCATTATCCTAAAGTACGGATGATGATCCGTTATCTGAATACAAGTAGGTACAAATGCAACTTTCTGGATGCGGCCGGATCAAAAATCAGTGCAGCGCCCATTCACTTCCCAATCGCCGAACCGGGTTGGTTCGGGGCCTTCCCGCCCGCCAATTTCACCCGGCGGCTGGGCGACGGGGCCGGGCTGGACGGTCCCGGTGGCCGGCTTGGCAGTGCCCGTGGATTGATCCGCGGTCGGGATTTCGGTTTGTGCCGGGTTCTTTGGCGTGACCATGGGCCTGTCCTTCGCGTTATAGGCGGTGCATGCCCAGGATATGGACCGGCCCCCTGATCCTGCCAAGTCTTGATACGGGATGGGGGGCCTTCCCATATCAGGGGGGACGAGGGCACTTGCCCTCACCTGATTGGCCCTGAAGGAGCCGGATAAAATGAGTGGCTATTTCCGTACCGCGATCCTGTTGGCGGGTCTGACCGGCCTGTTCCTGGCGGTCGGATTTATGCTGGGCGGGCGTGGCGGCATGATGATTGCGCTGCTGTTCGCCGTTGCCACCAACCTGTTCGCCTATTGGAACTCCGACAAGATGGTGCTGCGCATGTATGGCGCGCGGCAGGTGGATGCGGCCAGAGCGCCGCAATTCTACACCATGGTGCAGCGGCTGGCGCAGCGCGCCGGGTTGCCGATGCCCAAGGTCTATATCATCGACAATCCCCAGCCCAACGCCTTTGCCACCGGCCGCAACCCGGAAAATGCGGCCGTGGCCGCCACCACCGGCCTGCTGTCACGGTTGAGCCAGGAGGAGGTGGCGGGCGTGATGGCGCACGAACTGGCCCATATCAAGAACCGCGACACGCTGATCATGACGATCACGGCGACGCTGGCCGGTGCCCTGTCCATGCTGGCCAATTTCGGCCTGTTTTTTGGCGGTAGCAGCGACAACCGCAACAACCCGCTGGGTTTCATCGGCGTGATCCTGGTCGCCATCCTGGCGCCGCTGGGGGCCATGCTGGTGCAGATGGCCATCAGCCGGTCGCGGGAGTATGAAGCCGACAAGATGGGCGCGGAGATCAGCGGCCGGCCCGACTGGCTGGCTGATGCGCTGGAAGGTATCCAGGACAGTGCCCGCCGCGTGCCCAACCAGGCGGCGGAGAACAACCCCGCCACGGCCCACATGTTCATCATCAACCCGCTGCATGGGCGGGGTGTGGATAGCCTGTTTTCCACCCATCCCAGCACGGCCGAAAGGGTGCGCCGCCTGCGCGCCATGATGACGGGCAGCCCGCCGCGCGGCCACCAACCCCCGCAGCCGCCCCGCCGGACGGCGGGCAGCGTGCCGACCAGCGGCGGTCCCAGCCGTCGCGGGCCGTGGGGTTGATGCGCAGTTGGGGGCGGTTATGAACCGTAGCCGCCCCCGCCCGGTGTAACGATCACGAACATGTCACCCGCCCCCATGGCGGCCTTGCCGGTGGCGGGCAATGTCTCCACCCGCCCATCGGCGCGTTCCACCCGCGCGGCCCCCGGCAGCGCATCGCCACCGCCTGCCAGCCCGAAGGGGCGGTTGATGCGGTTGTTGGACAGGATGGCGGCAATCATCGGCTCCAGGAAGCGGATGCGCCGTTCCACCCCTTCACCGCCCTTGTACCGCCCTTGACCGCCGGAGCCCTGGCGGATGCGGAAACTCTCCAGCCGCACCGGGAAACGCCATTCCAGCACCTCCGGGTCGGTCAGGCGGGAATTGGTCATGTGGGTATGGACGGCATCGGTGCCGTCAAACCCCGGTCCGGCCCCGGCCCCGCCGCAGATCGTCTCATAATATTGGTGGGTGTCGTTGCCGAAGGTGAAATTGTTCATCGTGCCCTGGGCGGCGGCCAGCACCCCCAGCGCGCCATATAGCGCGTTGGTCACGGCCTGGCTGACCTCCACATTGCCGGCCACCACGGCGGCGGGGGCGTGCGGGTTCAGCATGGAGCCTTCGGGGATGATGATTTCCAGCGGGGCGAGACAACCATCATTCAGCGGAATTTCATCATCCACCAGGGTGCGGAAAACATAGAGCACGGCGGCCCGCACAATGGCCGAGGGGGCGTTGAAATTATTGGGCTGCTGCGGGCTGGTGCCGGTGAAGTCAATCTTCGCCGTGCGGCGTTTCGGATCAATGCGGATGGCAACGGCGATGCTGGCGCCATTATCCATCGCCACCGTGAACTGCCCGTCCTTCAGCACCTTGATGACGCGGCGGACCTGTTCTTCGGCATTGCGCTGCACATGGCCCATATAGGCGGCCACGGTCTCCAGCCCGAACAGGCTGACCATCTTCATCAATTCATCCCGCCCGCGCGCATTGGCGGCCACCTGGGCGCGCAGGTCGCCCAGATTCTGGCTGATATTGCGGGCGGGGTAGGGGCCGCTGGACAGCAGGTCGACCACGGCCTGTTCGCGCAGGCGTCCGCCTTCCACCAGCAGGAAATCATCGATCAGGATGCCTTCCTGGTCGATGCTGGTGCTGTCGGGCGGCATGGAACCAGGGGTGATGCCGCCAATATCCGCCTGATGCCCGCGTGACGCCACCCAGAACAGGATATGGCGTCCTGCCTCATCAAAGACCGGCGTCACCACCGTGACATCGGGCAGGTGGGTGCCGCCGCGATAGGGATTGTTCAGCATCACCGCATCGCCGGGGCGCAAACTGTCACGGCGGGCGTCAATCACCGCCCGCACACTGTCCCCCATGGAGCCCAGATGCACCGGGATGTGCGGCGCGTTGGCGATCAGATTGCCGCCAGCATCGAACAGGGCGCAGGAGAAATCCAGCCGTTCCTTGATATTCACCGAATGGGCCGTGTTTTCCAGCGCCAGCCCCATCTGTTCGGCGATGGACATGAACAGATTGTTGAATACCTCCAGCATCACCGGATCGGCATCGGTGCCGATGGCGACACGGGCCGGCAGCGGCACCACCCGGCGCAGCACCAGCCCGCCGCGCGCCGTCACCTCTGCCCGCCAGCCGGGCTCCACGATGGTGGTGCCGGTCGGTTCCCGCAGGATGGCGGGGCCGGGCACCTGGGTGCCGGGGGGCAGGCTGGCCCGGTCATGCACGGGCACGTTCCGGGTCTTGGTCCCCAGCCACAGCGGCACCTCCGCCAGGGGGGCTGGCGGGGTCAGGGGGGCGGGGGTGTTGGTCAGGCCGTGGCCGATATCCACCTTTTCCCCGCTGGCGGCCACCGCCTCCACCGACAGGCTTTCCACCACCAGGGCGCGGTCGGGCACGTCAAAACCGAAGCGCTGGCGATGGGCCTCGGCAAAGGCGGCGCGCATCGCCGGCACCTCGCCAAAGGTGATTTCCAGCGTGGCGTCGGTGCCGGCCACCTTCACCCGCGCGGTGGGGTGCAGGCCGATGCGGGCAGGCTCCACCCCCTGGGCCTGTAATTCGGCGGCCGCGTCGCGCCCCAACTCCCCAATGGTCTGGATCAGGCCGGGGAAGGCGGCTTCTTCCAGCACCGTTTCCACCGCCCGGTCGCGCAGCGCGCCCAGATCGGCCAGCCCCATGCCATAGGCCGACAGCACGCCGGCGAACGGGTGCAGATAAACGGTTTTCATGCCCAGCGCATCGGCCACCAGACAGGCATGTTGCCCGCCGGCCCCGCCGAAACAGGTCAGCGCATAGCGGGTAACATCATAGCCGCGCTGGACGGAGATATGCTTGATGGCATTGGCCATATTCTCCACGGCGATTCGCAGGAAGCCCTCGGCCAGCGCCTCCGGTGCCATCGCCGTGCCGGTGGCGGCGGCGACTTCCGCCGCCAGTTCGGCAAATTTCTCCCGCACGATGGCGACATCCAGTTTTTCATTCCCTGCCGGCCCGAAGACGGGGGGAAAGAAATCCGGGTGCAGCTTGCCGACCATGACGTTGCAATCCGTCACCGTCAGCGGCCCGCCCCGGCGATAGCAGGCGGGGCCGGGGTTGGAGCCGGCGGATTCCGGCCCCACCCGCAGCCGCGCCCCATCAAACCGGCAGATCGACCCGCCACCCGCCGCCACCGTATGGATGCGCAGCATCGGCACCCGCAGCCGCACCCCGGCCACCACGGTTTCCAGCGACCGTTCATACTGCCCGGCATAGTGGGAGACATCGGTGCTGGTGCCGCCCATATCAAAGCCGATGATCTGGCCGAACCCCTCCGCCGCCGCCGTGCGCACGGCCCCGACAATGCCCCCCGCCGGGCCGGACAGGATGGCATCGCGTCCCTGGAAGCGCTTGGCCTGCGTCAGCCCACCATTGGATTGCATGAAATAAAGCGGGATGCCCGGCAGCGCGTCGGCCACCTGCGCCACGTATCGGCGCAGGATGGGGGAGAGATAGGCATCGGCCACCGTGGTGTCGCCGCGCCCCACCATCTTCATCAGCGGGCTGACCTGATGGCTGGCGGAGATTTGGGTAAAGCCGATTTCCCGCGCGATGTCCGCCACCCGTGCCTCATGCGCACTGTGGCGATAGCCATGGATGAACAGGATGGCACAGGCGCGCAGGCCAGCATCGAAGGCGGCCTGTAACCCGGCGCGGGCGGCATCCTCATCGAGATTCAGCAGCACGGTGCCGTCGGCCGCCACCCGCTCCGGTACCTCCAGCACGCGCGTATAAAGCTGTTCCGGCAACTGGATATGCCGGGCGAAAATCTTCGGGCGGGCCTGATAGCCGATGCGCAACTGGTCGCCCAACCCGGCGGTGGTGACCAGCAGCACCGCTTCCCCCTTGCGTTCCAACAGCGCATTGGTGGCGACCGTGGTGCCCATGCGCACGGCTTCCACCGCGTCCGCGGGCACCGGCTCCCCAGCAGCCACGCCCAGCAATTCCCGGATGCCCTGCACGGCGGCATCCTTGTAGCGCTCAGGGTTTTCCGACAGCAGCTTATGGGTCAGCAGGGTGCCATCGGGCCGGCAGGCGACAATGTCGGTAAAGGTGCCGCCACGGTCGATCCAGAATTGCCAACGCGAACCCATGCCTGATCCTTCCAGCCACTGACCTGTCAAATGGTGCGGGAGTGTGCCGCGTGCGGCCATCCCCCGTCCATAGCGGATCGCCCTGCCGGGCTGGCATGCACGGGTGCCCCCGCCATTGCGGCTTTACACCCGGCATCCCATCCGCACTATAGGCAGCCATAAATCAGAAATCAGGGGTTCAGCACCAATGACCGCCGCGCTTGCCATCACCCATGATGATGTTGTCGATGCCGCCAAGGCGCTGCACGGGCATCTGGTGGACACACCCTGTGTGCCGTCCCGCACCCTGTCGCAACTGACCGGGTCGAATATCTGGGTGAAGTTCGAGAATCTGCAATTCACCGCCAGCTTCAAGGAGCGCGGGGCGCTGAACAAGCTGCGTCAGTTGAATGCGGAGGAACGGGCGCGCGGCGTTATCGCCATGTCTGCCGGCAACCATGCCCAGGGCGTGGCCTACCATGCGGGCCGGCTGGGCATTCCCGCCACCATCGTGATGCCGGAGGGCACGCCCTTCAGCAAGGTGGAACGGACGGAGGACCATGGCGCGCGGGTGGTGCTGAAAGGTTCCGTGCTGGCTGAAGCGGCGGCAGAGGCGGAACGGTTGGCGGCGGAAGAGGGCTTGGTCTTCGTCCATCCCTATGATGATCCTGATGTGATCGCCGGCCAGGGCACCATCGCCCTGGAAATGCTGGCCGCTGCGCCTGAACTGGACACGCTGGTGGTGCCCATCGGCGGCGGCGGGTTGATCAGCGGCATCGCCGTGGCGGCCAAGGCGCTGAAACCCTCCATCCGCATCGTCGGGGTGGAGGTGGAGGCCTATCCGGCCATGGATCAGGCCCTGAAGGGCCAGCCGATCCAGGTGGGTGGCGATACCATCGCCGAAGGCATCGCGGTGAAGAATGTCGGTCGCCACACGCTGGAAATCTGCCGCGCCCTGCTGGATGACCTGATCCTGGTCAGCGATGCGGACGTGGAAAATGCCGTCGCCCTGTTCCTGAATATTGAAAAGACGGTGGCGGAAGGGGCGGGGGCGGCTGGTCTGGCGGCGGTGCTGGCCCAGCCGGAAAAGTTCAAGGACCGCAAGGTCGGGCTGGTGCTGTGTGGCGGCAATATTGACAGCCGCGTGCTGGCCCAGGTGATCATGCGCCATGCCGTGCGCGAAAGCCGCCTGATCGCAGTGCGGGTCATGATCCCCGACCGGCCCGGCACGCTGGCCCGCATCGCCGGTCTGGTGGGTGATGCCGGCGGCAATATCATCGAGGCGCTGCACCAGCGCCTGTTCACCACAACCTCCGTCAAGGCCACCGATATCGACCTGACCATTGAATGCCGTTCCAAGCGCCACGCCGAGCGTGTGGTGGCGGCGCTGCGGGAGAAGGGCGGGTTTGAGGTGAAGGTGCTGGCGGGTGGGGTGGAGTAATCGGGAGACTGTGTTGATCCGTCTGCCCCTGGCATTGGCACTGGCGCTGCTGTTGCTGCTGCCCGTCGGCTGTGCCCCCTCCATTGGACATGTTGCGTTGGAGGGGCGCGCGCCGGCGGCGATAGAGGTGGAGGGCGGAAGCCTGATCGTTCCCGTTCTGCTGAACGGTCGCGGCCCCTTTCCCATGATCCTGGATAATGGGGTTATGGGCGCCGCCGTCATTGATCGACGGATTGCCGCGCCGTTGGGCCTGTCTCTGCCGCAGGGTGGGGATGAAAGGGCTGCCCGTTCCGATGGTGGGGATATCGCAACATGGCCGGCGACGCTGTCGCGGGTGCAGGTGGCAAACCTCGCTATGGCGCAAGTGCCTGTTGCCGTAGCCGATCTGCCCCCGGCTTTGCGGCACCGTCCGGGCGGTGGCGAGATTGCCGGCTTTGTTGGTGCGGCCCTGTTTGAGCATCACGCGGTTCGACTTGATCTTCTGGACCGGACCTTGACCTTCTTGCCGCCGGACCTGGAACATTCAGACGACGGAGCGGGCATAAGGGGGAAAGTGCGGGCTGGTGAGATGTTATTTCCCGCCCAGGTTAACGGCACCGACCTGACCCTGAGCCTGGACCTGGGATATGGTTTGGCGCCCCTGGCACTGGACAGGCGGGCAGCCGAACGGGTTGTCGGCGTGGCGGCATTGAAGGATGCCCCGTCCTATGAAGCCATAACAGCGGGTGGCCCGGTCAGCGGCCGGCGTCTGGTGATTGATCACCTGACGCTTGGCGCCATAACAAGACGAAACGTGCCCGCAACCGTCTTGCCTGATGGGGCAGCCGGCGCATGGCAGAGCGACGGCTATCTGGGCCTGCCGCTGTTTATGGGATGCCGGTCCGTTATTAACCAGCCGATGCAGTTGATAATGGTGGATTGTCCTGTGTTGCCTGATTGATGGCCGGGGTGCAGCACCCCGGCCAATAGCCAGTTACGAGGAAGGCTGTCCGGCTGCGGAACCTTCGACGATGCCTGCCGCAGGTGCTGCGGGTTGCCCCCCAGTCTTGGGGACCAGAGTTACGGTAACAGGCGAGGTGTATTTATTGTCAGCGCCGCTTGCGCTGTCGATCGCCCATCCAATACCGCCGCCCAAGATGATATTGCCAACAGTGGCACCTGCGACGTCCGATTTATTCAGATACGTCGCCACCTCGAAACCATCCTTCTGACAGTTCATGGTGATATCATGTTTGGTTTTCTTAATGGTAATTGCGCCGGGGGTCGGGTTGATCCGACCAATCGGCAGGCCTTCGCGGATGAGTTCGCAGTTCGCACCGGAAGGATTGGTGTTAACCAATATTTCCTGCGAGGTGCCTTCAATGATGCTGGAGCAAGCAGGCAGAACCATCGCGAGGGCTGCTAACGCAACAATCTTTAATTTCACTGTACCGTCCCCTTTTTTAATTGGTGCCGATTTTTTCGGCAAATGAGCTTATCTGGTAAAGAAAGCGCATTGTCAAAAATCTAAATATGTCAATGACATAATAAGTTGTTCGATGATTGTTCAAAATTCAAAACGAATTCAATCGTATGTTGGGCATGGGGCGCTGTGCGTCGAATCGGGAGATTGTTATATGTCTATATATTTAATCCATTTGGGTTATATCGATATTGATAGAGGGCTGCTTGCAACTGATATCCCGACCCTATACGCGACGGCTGAAATCCGTGGTTTGACCCAACGATTTGATAATTCCAACCGGCGAGCGTTTGGCTTTCTCTGCTCAGGGATGCTTACCGCAATCGCATAGGCTTCCCGCCCTTGCGCTTCTTCTGCTGGTTGCGCCATCATCCGCACGCGATCCAGAAGGGGACTTCATGCGCTACGAACAGGATGCGGCCCAGCGGGCGACGGTGTTGCGGCACCTGTCGCAATCATTGGCCGGCGCTGTCAGCCTGTTTGAGAAGCAGGAAGGCACCAAGCTGGCGACCTTCCCGGATTTCAAGAAGGCGCGTGCCCGCTATCTGGAAATCCAGGCCATGATCTTCACCATCTCCGACAAGGCGGCGGAGGCGCCCAACCGGGGCGTGCCGGCGGATCTGGGGGGGTGGCTGGTGCGGATGCGGCTTCGGGCCATTGCCACCTTCACCCGCCTGTCGCTGGGCTTTTTCCGGAACCCGCCGGACCTGCTGGTCCATGCGCTGGGCGCCTATGACATCCTGCAGGATGAAAGGGAGAGCCAGCAGAGCCTGTTCAATGATTTCGATAATCTGCTGATGGAAGCGGCCGTGGACGACAAGACTTCCATGGAATTGGACAAGGTCCGGACCCAGATTGAGGAAATCGTCGTCCTGCTGGACGGGTTGCTGAAAACCGCCCCACCGCCCTTGCAGACCTTTTGACGCCCCCCCGGTGCCTCAGCCCTTGGGCACCGGCACCACATGGGTATTCTTCACCTCCTCCATCACCATATAGGTGTGGGTCTGCGCGACCCCCTGGATGGAGGAGAGCTTGTCGCCCAGAAAGGCGCGATAGGCTGCCATATCGGCCACCCGGACCTTGATCAGATAATCAAAGCCGCCGGCCACCATATGGGCTTCCTGGATTTCATCCATCCGGCCCACCGCATCGGCGAAAATCTGGAACACGTCGGGTGTGGTGCGGTCCAGCCGCACCTCAATGAAGGCGGCCAGGCCGCGTTCCATCTTCTCCGGGTCCAGCAGGGCCACATATTGCCGGATATAGCCATCCCGCTCCAGCCGGCGCACCCGTTCCAGGCAGGGTGTGGGGGAGAGATTGACGCGGCGCGCCAACTCCACATTCGCGATGCGGCCATCCTGCTGCAGGATGCGCAGGATGTTCAGGTCGATCCGGTCGAGCGTGTCGGTGCTGCGCATGATGATATCCCGTAAAATGGCAATTTCACCGGATAATATCTGGTCGATTGCCTAAGTTTGGAGAAAAATCGTCCGCTATCTCTGCGATAATCCAGCACATCCACTGATACTTACCCGCCGGAACCATGCAGATGACGACGCTCGACGCGATCCGCGCCACCATGCGCCAGACCAAGCACGCTGATGAGGTGGAAACCGTAAAGGGTTTGCTGCGTGGCTTGGGCCTGAGCCCGGTGGAACGCGGCAGCATCCATGACCGGGCCAGTGCCGTGGTGGTCGCCTCGCGCAAACGTCGCAAGGAACTGGGGCCGCTGGACAGCTTCCTTCAGGAATTCGGCCTGTCGAATAATGAGGGCATTGCCCTGATGTGCATTGCCGAGTGCCTGCTGCGCATCGCCGACCCGGAGACGGCAGACCGGCTGATTGCGGAGAAGATCGCGCAGGGCCAGTGGGATGCCCATCTGGGCCGCAGCGACAGCGCCTTCGTCAATGCCGCCGCCTGGGGGCTGATGCTGACGGGCAAGATCACCGATCTGGAACGCGGTGGCGAGCGCGATGCCGGCAATTTCCTGAAACGCATGGTGGCCCGGTCGGGTGAAAGCGTCATCCGCACGGCCATGGGGCAGGCTATGCGGGTGATGGGCGGCCATTTCGTGCTGGGTCGCACCATCAAGGAAGCGATGGCGGAGGCACGCAAGGCCAAGCCCGTCGGCACGGTCCATTCCTATGACATGCTGGGCGAAGGCGCGCGCACCTGGGAACAGGCCGAGCGTTATCTGGAAGCCTATCAGAAGGCCATCGACGCAGTGGGTGAGGAAGCGGCGGGCCGGGGCCCGATGGCGGCGCCGGGCGTGTCGATCAAGCTGTCGGCGCTGCATCCGCGCTATGTTTTCGCCCAGCAGGATGATGTGCTGGCGCGGTTGGTGCCGGCGGTGAAGGGGCTGGCGCTGCAGGCCAAGCGCTGGGACATCAACCTGACCATTGATGCGGAGGAGGCTGACCGGCTGGACCTCAGCCAGGAAGTGCTGGCAGCGCTTGCCTATGATGCCGATCTGAAGGATTGGGAAGGGTTGGGGCTGGCTATCCAGGCCTACCAGAAGCGCACCACCCATATGGTGGATTGGCTGGTGGCCCTGGCCCGCGACGCGGGCCGCCGCTTCATGGTGCGGCTGGTCAAGGGCGCCTATTGGGACACGGAAATCAAGATGTCCCAGATCGCGTCGCATGGTGATTATCCGGTCTTCACCCGCAAGGCGGCGACGGACCTGTCTTACTTGGTGTGTGCGCGGAAGATGCTGGCGGCCAAGGACGCCATCTTCCCGCAATTCGCCACCCATAATGCCTATACCATCGCCGCCATCCTGCATCTGGCCGGCGACAATCGCGATCTGGAATTCCAGCGTCTGCATGGCATGGGCGAACTGCTCTATTCCGCGGCGCGCGAGGTGCTGCCCAACATGCCGCGCGTGCGCATCTATGCGCCGGTCGGCACCCATGAAGATCTGCTGCCCTATCTGGTGCGCCGCCTGCTGGAAAACGGCGCCAACAGCAATTTCGTCAATGCTTACATGGACCCCGATGTGCCGGTGTCCGATGTGGTGGCCGATCCGGCCGCGTTCCTGGAGAATGATGGTATGCTGCGTCACCCGCGTATCCCGCTGCCCGCCGACATCTATGGATCGGCGCGCGCCAATTCCATGGGTATCGACCTGACGGACGCCGACCGCGTGGCCACCCTGCAGGCCGACATGGTCAAGGCGCTGGGCCGGACCTGGACTGCCGGTCCGATCATTGGCGGCCAGCAGCATTCAGGTGCGGCGCAGGATGTGACCGACCCGTCCGACCGGGCGCGTATTGTCGGCACGGTGGTGCCAGCTGACACAGCGGCGGTGGAGAAAGCCCTGGCCCTGGCCGTGGCGGCCCAGCCCGGCTGGGACCGCGCCGGTCCCGACCACCGCGCCGGTACGTTGGAGAAGATGGCTGACCTGATGGAGGCCAACCACGCCGCCCTGATGGCGCTGCTGGTACGCGAGGCGGGCAAGACCCTGCCCGACGCCGTGGCAGAGGTGCGTGAGGCGGTGGATTTCTGCCGCTACTACGCCGTCCAGGCGCGCAGCGGGCTGAAGCCTGTGCTGCTGCCCGGCCCGACGGGGGAGCGGAACGAGTTGCACCTGACCGGGCGCGGTGTTTTCGCCTGCATCAGCCCGTGGAATTTCCCGCTGGCCATCTTCATTGGTCAGGTGGTGGCAGCCCTGGTGACCGGCAATGCCGTCATCGCCAAGCCGGCTGAACAGACGCCGCTGGTGGCGGCAGAGGCCGTGCGCCTGCTGTTGCAGGCCGGCGTGCCGGGCGATGTGCTGCATCTGCTGCCGGGTGACGGTGCGGTTGTCGGTGCCGCCCTGGTGGCCGATGTCCGTGTGGCTGGCGTCTGCTTCACCGGCTCCACCGAAACCGGTCGCGCCATCAACCGCAGCCTTGCCAACCGCGACGGCGCCATCGTGCCGCTGATCGCGGAGACGGGCGGCCAGAACTGCATGATCGTGGACAGCACCGCCCTGCTGGAACAGGTGGTGGATGATTGCATCATCTCCGCCTTCCAGTCGGCTGGCCAGCGCTGCTCCGCCATGCGGGTGCTGTTCGCCCAGGATGACATTGCCGACAAGCTGGCCGATATGCTGGCTGGTGCCATGGAACTGGTACGCTTGGGCGACCCGATGGATGTCGCTACCGATATCGGTCCTGTGATCGACGAGGAAGCCCAGTCCATCCTGGTCGCCCATGCCCAGCGCATGGATAAGGAAGCCCGTCTGGTCAAGGCGGTGGCGGTACCGGCCAGCCGCCCCAATGGCAGCTTCTTCGGCCCGCGCCTGTATGAAATCCCCAGCCTGTCGGTGCTGAAGCGTGAAGTCTTCGGCCCCATCCTGCATATCGTCCGTTTCAAGGCGGCGGATCTGGACAAGGTGGTGGCAGAGATCGCGGCCACCGGTTATGGCCTGACCTTTGGTGTCCATAGCCGCCTGGAAGGCCGGGCGCAGAACCTGTTCAAGGCGCTGCCGGTGGGCAATACCTATATCAACCGCAACATGGTGGGCGCGGTTGTGGGCGTGCAGCCCTTCGGCGGCCAGGGCCTGTCCGGCACGGGGCCGAAGGCTGGCGGCCCGCACTATCTGCACCGGTTCGTGACGGAAAAGACCCTGACCGTGAATACGACGGCCTTTGGCGGCAATGCTTCCCTGCTGGAACTGGGGGCCTGATCCGGTCATGCCCTACTCCCCTCGCATACCCATGTAGGTTTGCGAGGGGAGTGGCGAACATTCGTTAAGTGGATACTCCCCAGAACGGGGGTGCGGCAAAAGCGCGCCGCCGCGAATGTTTTTTCGGGACGTATAGGTCAGGGATTGGCAATTCAAGGCTGTGGGCCTTGGCGCTGTACGTTTCGATTATCCCTGTCCTGTGGCTTCATTTTTTTGACGGAAACGGGTATAGGCAAAACAAGCGGTCCCGATTGCGGGCCTTATTTCTTTCCCGCTTTGTACGGAGCCCGGCTGCGGATGGCTGAAATCGCCGATGCCCCTCTGGTCCTGATCGTTGAGGATGAGCCCGCCACCCGGTCCCTGCTGGCCGGATATTTCCATGAGGCCGGCTTCCTGGTTGCGGAAGCCGAGAACGGCAAGCAGATGCGCGAGGTGATGCTGCGTCAGCCGCCCGACCTTGTGCTGCTGGATATTGAACTGCCGGACGAGGACGGGTTCAGCCTGGCGAAAAGCATCCGCGAAATCTCCAATGTGGGGATTATCATCGTCACCCAGCGTGCCAATGATGGCGACCGCGTCTTCGGGCTGGAGACGGGGGGCGATGATTATGTAACCAAGCCGCCCAACCCGCGGGAACTGCTGGCCCGTGCCCGCAACCTGCTGCGTCGGACCCATCCCAGCAAGATGTACAAGGCGGAAGGGGCAGTGCGGTATTTCGGCGGCTGGACCATGGATATGGCCCGCCGCCGTCTGGTGGACCCGGCGGGTATGGAAGTGCGGGTAACGCGCGGGGAGTTTGAGCTGTTGGGCCTGCTGGTACGGTCCGGTGGCCGGGTCGTCACCCGTGACCAGTTGATCGACGCCGTCAGCGGCACCGACCGCACGCCCAATGACCGCACGATCGACGTGCTGGTCAGCCGTCTGCGCCGCAAGATGCAGGATAGCGGTTCGCCCGACATGATCGTGACGGAAAAGGGGCTGGGTTACCGCTTGGCGGCGGAAGTCACCGATCAATCACCGGTCTGATCCAGGCGATCACGCCTGAACTGGGACAGGGCGTCCCCCGCCGCCTGGAAGGTGGCGGGCAGGTCGGCGGTGGTGGTGAGCGCTGTATCCATATCGTCTGCCCTGGCGGCGGCTTCCAGTTTGCGGGCATGGGCGGCCAGGGCGGCGGCACCCACGGTCAAGGCACCGCCAGCCAGCTTATGGGCAGCCCGTCCCAGTGCCACCAGATCGCGCGCCTGTGCTGCGGTTGCGGCCACATCCAGTGTTACCGGCGCGGTGGCCAGGAAACTGTCAATGATATGGACCACGCGCCCCCGGCCCAGCAGATCCAGGTGCTCTTCCAGGACCGACATGTCCAGAAGGGCGCTGTATGATCGGGGGGACGGCGCAGGCGCGGGCTTGTGACCGGGCGATACCATCGGTACCGGATTGCCCAGCCTGTCCAGCGCGTCGGCCAGTGCCGTGGGGGTGACAGGCTTGTCCAGGATGCCCAGCAAGCCCGCCCGCTCCTGGTGCCGGTCGCTGATCAGGTCAGCCGGCCCCCGCAGCAGCCAGACAGGCGGGCCGCCGCCATCATGGATGCAGCGGGCCAGCGCCAATCCCCGGTGGCGACCGATCCGGGCACCGATGAAGGCAATATCCGGGCCTTCCACCAGCGCCATCTCCAGCGCCATCTTGGCGTCGTCGGTTTCTTCCACCGCGTAGCCGTCGCGCTCCAGCAACAGGCGCATCAAGGTTCGGCCCACCCCATCATCATCCACCAGCAGCACGGATAAATCCCGTTTGACCTTTGGGCCTGAACGGGCGGCCGGGGCGCGGGGTGGGGATGGGGCGGCGGCCGGGGAAGGGGCGGGGCTGACAGTCTCCAGCCCTAGCTTCTGGCGCAGGTGCCGCCCGGTGGCATCCAGGTCTGCCCGCAAGGCCCGCAGGTCGGCGGCATGTGCCGGGTCGCTCTGGCGGGCGGCGAACTGGTCCAGGCTGGCAGAAAGCGAGAGCAGCCGCGCCTGCAAATCCCTCATCGACAGGCGCAGCACGGGCAAGGGCACAGCGAGGCCGGCCGGCGGGGTGGGGGCGGCAGCGGCGGTTTTTGCCAATCCCCTTTCCGCCGGGCGCCAGCGGAAGCCGCCGACTGCCGCCACTGGCATCAGCAGAAAGCCGCACAGGGCCCCTGCGGCCAGGGCGACGGGCGGGGCGCCAGCATCTGCCCAGGCATAGATGGCCACGACCTGCCCGACCGCCAGTTCCCCCAGCCAGAAAGGGGCGACCCAGGCGCGGGGCCGCCGATCCAGCCACCACCAGACCGGCAGTGCCAACCCGGCCAGCCGCAGGGCCAGCAGCAGGGGGGCGGCGCCAACCAGCAGCAGATCCATCAGGGTCATCACCAATACCCAGCCAGCCCCGGCCAGCAGCAGGTCCACCGACATGGCGGTGCTGCCGCCAGGGGGCGGGATCGGAGGGGGAAGGGTATTGTTATCTGGCAAGGCGGCCATCGAATTGGCAAAATCCGGCCGACTTTATAGGGCCTTGATGCCCGCGGTCCATGGTGCAGTGGGAGGATATGGCGGCTATTGTTCGTCATGGCCTTGCCTTCACCCTGGTCCGGTGTCATGGCTGTGGACCTGAACGGCTGCTATGGCCGCGTGTTTTACCCTTTGCCCCTCCACCCTCCATCAAGGTGTGTGAAAGTGTCGATGCCGACCCGTTCCGCCTCTTCCGCCCGTTCCCTGTCTGTCCGTGTCGCCGCCCTGGCTTTGACGGGCATGTTGCTCACGGTGCCCGCATCGGCCCAGGATCAGGTGAACAGCGCCACCATCCAGTGGGCACAGCAGATCCTGGACCAGCAGGGCCTTTATTCCGGCCGTGCGACCGGCAAGATGGACGGGGCCACGGCGGCGGCCATCTCTGCCTATCAACGCAAGCATGGGCTGAAGGCGACAGGCCGGCTGGACCAGGGGACTGTCGACCGGCTGCTGCAGGATCAGCCGGAACGCAAGGGTGTGGGCAATCTGGCCGATCCCGGCAGCCGTGCCCGCCCGTCCCAGCCGATCCTGAAGGAATCGGATGTGAGGCCGCAGGCCGCGCCCACCGCGCCCGGCGTGGAGCGGGGGCAGGGGGCGGAAAGCGTGGTGCTGGGTGCATCACGCGGGGCAGCAACACCCGGCGCCACGGCACCGACGCCGGCCCCTTCCACCGCCTATCCGACCACGGCGCCCGTCTCCCGTGCCGATGTGCCGGCAACCGCAGGGGCGGTAGAGGGTGCCAGCCCGCGCAGCAATGTGCAGGCGGAGGAACTGGATGGCAGCGTCAGCGAGGATACAGGCTTCAGCCTGACCAATTTCGATGCGCCGAACTGGGCCCGTTACGGCCTGATCGGTGCTATCGCGCTTGTGGTGCTGGGCATGGTGGTGAATTGGTGGCTGAGCGGCCGCCGTCGCCGACCGGTTGCGCGCCGGGCCGCTGCGGTGAAGGCGCCGGCGGGTCCCGTGCGGCGGGAACCGAGCCTGGGCGGCAATCCGCCCGGCCCGAACGGTCGCCGCGATCCCGTTTTCGCTGCCCCCAGCCGGGACCCGCATCGCCGGCCTTGAGGGCAGGCAACCGGTAGTTTCCAGACGAAGCGGACAGGAGATTTCGTGTCCGCCCATCGGGGCGCCGGAAAAGTGCAACAGTTTGCCAAACAACGAAATCGACCCCGACGGTATGGCCGGCCTAGACTTGCCCTTACAAAGCCACCGCAACGGTAACGGTGGCATGGGTCAGGGCTGGAGTTCTTGCCATGCTGTTCGATCTTCCCGATTTCGATAATCACGAACTTGTGCTGTTCGGTCGCGATGCCGCATCGGGCCTGTCGGCGATCATCGCCGTACATTCCACGGCGCTGGGCGCTGCCTGCGGCGGCTGCCGCATGTGGCCTTATGCCAACGATGCTGAAGCGCTGACCGATGTGCTGCGCCTGTCGCGCGGGATGAGCTACAAGAACGCGATGGCCGGTCTACCGCTGGGGGGCGGCAAGTCGGTGATTATCGGGGATAGCCGCAAGGACAAGTCCGACGCCCTGTTCCATGCTTTCGGTCGGGTGATCGAGAGCCTGGGCGGCCGCTATATCGCGGCGGAAGATGTCGGCATCTCCGTCGCCGATGTCATGACGATGGGCAAGACCACCCGCCATGTCGCAGGGCTGGCCAATGGTCATGCTGCCAGTGGCGATCCGTCGCCCTTTACGGCCTATGGCGTCTATCTGGGCATCAAGGCCGCTGTTCAGCACAAGCTGGGCACCGACAGCCTGAAGGGTGTGCGCATCGCTGTGCAGGGCCTGGGCAATGTCGGCTCCAACCTGCTGCGCCGGCTGGCCGATGACGGGGCGGTGCTGACCGTTGCCGATATCCATGCCGATGCCGTGCAGCGCGCCGTGGACCAGTATGGGGCCACCGCTGTGGCCGCTGACCGCATCCATGCTGCGGATGTGGATGTTTATACTCCCTGCGCCCTGGGCGCGGTGCTGAACAATGTCAGCCTGCCGGAAGTGAAGGCCAAGATCGTGGCCGGCGGTGCCAACAACCAGCTTGCCACCGCTTCCATCGGGGAGGATGTGCGGGCAGCCGGCATTCTCTATGCGCCGGATTATGTCATCAATGGCGGCGGCATCATCAATGTGTCGGCCGAGATCACCAATACCTATGATCGCGACTCGGTGCTGCGGCAGGTGGAGCGTATCCCGGTGACGCTGGCGGAGATTTTCCGCCGCGCCGACCGTGAAGCCCGCCCGACCAGCGAGATCGCCGACCAGATGGCGCGCGAGATCCTGTCCGCGGCGAAGACTGAAGCCAAGGTTGCGGCTGCCTGATCCCCGGATCGGTAAGGGCACGATCAGCGGGCGGCTCGCAAGGGCCGCCCGTTTTCGTTCAGGGTTGCCGGGTCATTCCAGGGGCAGGGTCAGGCGGCAGATCAGGCCGGCTGACGTCCATTCCATCGCCATGTCGCCCCCCAACTGATGGCGCAGCACCTGCCCCAGCAGGGTGGAGCCGAAGCCTTTATGCGCAGGTGGGGCGGTGACCGGCGGCCCGCCCTGTTCCATCCATTCCAGATGCAGCACGGCGCGCTGGACCTGCCAGCGGACCTGGATGTGCCCTTCCGGCTGCGACAGGGCGCCATATTTGGCGGCATTGGTCGCCAGTTCATGGAAGGCCAGACCCAGCGACTGGACCTGATCAGCGCCAAGCTGAACATCGGGCCCCTGCAGAAGAAGCTGGTCTTCTTCCTGCGTGAAACCGGTGATTTCATCCTCGATCAGCCGCCGCAGGTCGGCCCCGGCCCAGGCGGCCTGCGCCAGCAGGCTGTGGGACCGGGCGAGGGAGGAGATGCGCCCTTCCACGGCGCGGGTGAAATCGCGGATCGTGTCGCCCTTGCTCAGCCGAACCACGGCCTGGGCGACGGCCAGCGCATTTTTGGCGCGGTGATCGACTTCCCGCATCAGCAGGCGTTGACGGTCCTCGGCCTCATATCGCGCGGTGGCATCAATGATGGTGGCGGTGCAGCCGATGATCTTGCCATCCCCGGCCCGGATCGGGGCGGCATTGATGGCGACGATCTGGCGGGCGCCGGTGCGGATATCCCGCATCGACAGTTCGTACCCCGTTATGGTTTCCCCGGCCAGGGCGCGGCCGGCGGGGATTTCCGCTGCTGGAAGCGGTTCCCCGCTCAATCGGCTGATCTGCCAGCAGGGATCGGCATAATGCACACCGACCAGGGCGCTTTGTGGCTGACCCAGGATCTGTTCAGCGGCGGCATTGGTGTCAATGATCAGGCCGGTCGAATCCAGTTCGATGATGCCGACCGGTACGGTGGCCACCAGCCGGGTCAGCCTCTCCTCGCTGCGCCGCAGGTCATGCAGGGCGGTGTCGAGATGGGCGGTCCGTTCCGCTACCCGCTGTTCCAGATCGCTGTTGGCGCTGCGCAGATCGGCCTGCGCCTGTTCGATCTGCCGGGTCTGGCGCAGCGCGATGGCGGCCAGTGGCAAAAGCAGCATGAAAGCCACCAGCGCGAAGCTGATATGGGCGAGGGAGGATTCCAGCCAGGCCCGGTCCAGCCGGGCGCGGTCGATCCCATAGACGATCCGCAGGGGCAGCCGTTCCACCGCGCTGACGGTATAAAGCCGCCGTTTCCCGTCAAAAGGGGACAGGCCGGGGAGCAGGTAGCGATCACCTTGTGCCAGGGTGGCCTGTGCCAGAAGGTCCTTGGCGCTGGGCAGGTCCAGCGGTGCCGGCAACAGGGCGGGATGGCGGACCAGCACATTCCCGTCATCGCGCACCAGCATCACCTCCACCCCTGGCTGTGCGGCAACCGAGGCGTAAAACGCCTCGAAATAGGCAGGGCGGAGGGAGACCTGGGCCACCCCCTGGAAGCGGCCATCCGTCCCCTCGATCCGGCGGCTGATGGCGAAGAATATCTCCGGGTTGAGGCGACCGGACATGCGCCCGCCGATGAAGGGGCCCCGGTCCCGCTCTGTCTGGGCGGTGAAATAGGGGCGGTCGGCCACATTCAGCGGCTGGGCGGGCCAATGGAAAGTGTTGACCCTGACATCACCCTTGTCATCCACCAGCCAGTAGGACTGAACCTCCGGGGTTTCACCGGCCAACTGACGCAGCCAGTCATGGACCATCGGTGTCCCGGCCATCCCATCCCAGCCCTGGGTTTTATAAACCCATTCCGCATTCTTCAGGATCAGGGAATGGATGCCGATGATCTTGGTCGCATGGTCGGCCAGTTGCTTTGCCTGTGTTCTGGCATCGGCTTCCGCCTGATCAAAGATGCGCTGCCGGCCCAGGGCCAGATCCATTGCAAACAGGCCGAAGGCGATCAAAAGCACGCCCAGGGCCAGCCAGACGACGGTGCGTGACGGGGCCGCATCCAGAATGCGCCGTTGCATCCGGGGACCATGATGGCGGTGTTCTGGCAAAATGTTCGCGCTGTTGGGGCTGCTGCGTCGGGCGTCAAGATTAGACAGGCTGGGGGGTGGGTGCAATGTTTTCACCCGCCTCTGCCGCCTGCGCCGGGCGGGGTGGCGCATTGGGGCGTTGTTTCACCGGGGGGCAGCCGGTATGGTGCGCCGCCCTTCCTGTCTTCTGTCGATCAGAAACGCCCCATGACCAGCATCACCGCCCCCATCCCCGATTCCGGCCGTATCGCCCGTCGTTTCGCAGCGTTGAAGGGGCAGGGCCGTGCCGGCCTGGTCACCTTCGTGACCGCAGGCGACCCCGATCACGACACGTCGCTTGCCATCCTGAAGGGATTGCCGGGCGCCGGTGCCGATGTCATCGAACTGGGCATGCCCTTCACCGATCCGATGGCGGATGGCCCGGCCATCCAGGCTGCGGGCCTGCGTGCGCTGAACAAGGGTGCGCGCATGACCCGCACGCTGGAACTGGTGCGTGAATTCCGCAAAGGCGATGATGACACCCCCATCGTGCTGATGGGCTATTACAACCCGATCTATTCCTACGGGGTGGAACGGTTCCTGGCCGATGCCCGCACCGCTGGCGTGGACGGGTTGATCGTGGTGGATCTGCCGCCGGAAGAGGACCGGGAACTGTGCGTGCCGGCCCTGTCTGCGGGTGTGAACTTCATCCGCCTGACCACGCCCACCACGGATGATGCCCGCATGCCGGCCGTCCTGGCCAATACGTCGGGCTTTGTCTATTACGTCTCTGTCACCGGCATTACCGGTGCCGCCAGCGCCAGCAATGCGGCGATTGAAGAGGCGGTCGCCCGCCTGCGCCGCCACACCGACCTGCCGCTGGCCGTTGGCTTCGGCATCTCCACCCCGGAAGCCGCCGCTGCCGTGGCCCGCGTGGCTGATGCCGCCGTGGTGGGCAGCGCCATTGTCCGCAAGATCGAAGCCGGTCTGGATGCGGATGGTGTGCCGTCTGCCGGTCTGGTCGATGATGTGTTAGGCTTCGTGGCAACGCTGGCCCAGGGGGTGCGTACCGCCCGTGGGTAAAGCTGTCCGTCAGGAGGACAAGCATGGCCTACGCTTTGGATCATGAGGAGGATGCCCTGCCGCCCGTGCCGACGCGCGCGGCAGTGGAGGCCGACATTGCCGAGTGGCAGGCGCGTGTCGCCCATCTCCTGAAAACGGTTGAAGCCTGGATCTCCCAGGATGGCGGTTTCCAGGTGTTGCACGGTTCCAAGACGGTCTTCGAGCGCCGGATGCAGATGGTCGGGATAACCGAGCCATACGACGTCCCGATTCTTTCTATTGAAAGAGATGGTCGCGGGCTGGTGCTTTTCCCTGAATATCGGTGGGTTACGGGCACACGGGGCCAACTTGTTTTGAGCGATGGGGATCGCCTGCACTGCGTGGCGGATGGCGGGACGGCTGATGCGCCGGATTGGGTGCTGATCCGGGATGGTTCCATTCACCTGGAGCCCTTTACCCGGGAGGTGTTTTTGCAACTGCTTGAGGCGATGGAGTGATTTCGTTCGACGATATCCTCCAGGCCCATGAGACATGTGATCGCGTCTTTCGAGAGCAGTCTCTTCGTGCGGAAAGCACACTTCCGCACGATGGAGCCATCATTGATGTCGGGTTGTCGGATGACGGTGCCCGCCTGATCAATGATTGTGCTTATTTCATGATGTTGTTCGCCCGGTTCGAGCAATATGTGAAGAGCAGGGCGGTTGACCTTTGTAAAGCCCAAGCATCGGCAGGCGATTGGCCGGTGCGGCGTGTGTGGATGGCGCTTGACGTTGAACGGATGAACTTTCTTCGTCAGGTTGCTCTGCTGACGCCGAAGGGCGGTCCGGACTATAGGATGGTCGAGGAGCATTACGGGGAACGCAACCGTATTGCCCATGGCGAGCTTCTTGACACGCGGCCGAATGTGGCCATGATCGCCGCCAAACTCAGCGGGATGCTCGCCCGCCTTGAAGGTATCCCATGAACTGGCTGACCAACTTCGTTAAACCCAAGATCCAGGCCCTCGTCTCCAAGAAGGAGGTTCCTGATAATCTTTGGCACAAATGCCCCTCCTGCGGCGCGATGATCTTCCATCGCGATCTGGAGGAGAACCTGCATGTCTGCCAGCATTGCGGCCACCATATGCGCCTGGATCCGGCGCGCCGGCTGAAGATGCTGTTCGATCCGGGCTATCAGACGATCGAGTTGCCGAAGGTCATCGTCGATCCGCTGAAGTTCCGCGATCAGAAGCGCTATACGGACCGGCTGAAGGAAGCCCAGTCCAAGACCAGCCGGCAGGACGCCATCGTCGTTGCCCATGGCAAGATCAATGGCCAGGGGGCGGTTGCCGCTGTCTTCGACTTCAATTTCATGGGCGGTTCCATGGGCATGGCAGTGGGCGAGGGGCTGTTGGCAGCCGCCAAGCTGGCCGTGCTGCAGCAGGTGCCGCTGATCGCCATCCCGGCTTCGGGTGGCGCGCGCATGCAGGAAGCGATCCTGTCGCTGATGCAGATGCCGCGCACCATCATTGCCGTGGAAATGGTGAAGGAAGCGGGCCTGCCCTATATCGTGGTGCTGACCGATCCCACCACCGGCGGCGTGACGGCCAGCTTCGCCATGCTGGGCGATATCCATATTGCCGAGCCGGGCGCGCAGATCGGCTTTGCCGGTGCCCGCGTGATCGAGAGCACGATCCGTGAGACCCTGCCGGAAGGTTTCCAGCGCGCCGAATATCTGCTGGATCACGGCATGGTGGATATGGTTGTCCATCGCCAGGATTTGCGCGACACGCTGGGCCGTCTGGTCGATCTGCTGCGCCGTCCCGGTCCGGGGGCGGAGATCGTGGCCATCCCGCGGGGCGACGGTCCTGACCGTGGCGGCCCGCGCAAGCCGGTCAGCATCAAGGGTGGTGCCGCTCCGCGATGATCAAGGCTGCCGCCATCGTGCCGGCCGCACCCCGGCTGGAGGCGGTGCTGGAGCGGATGCGCCTGCTGCATCCCAAGGTGATCGACCTGTCGCTGGGCAGGATTGAGGGGCTGCTGGCCAAACTGGGCAATCCAGAGCGGCGGCTGCCGCCTGTGATCCACGTTGCCGGCACCAATGGCAAGGGCAGCACGGTTGCCTTTCTGCGGGCCATGGCAGAGGCGGCGGGCTTGCGGGTGCATGTCTATACCTCGCCGCATCTGGTCCATTTCCATGAGCGCATCCGGCTGGCCGGCCATTTCATCGACGATGACCGGCTGGCGGGGTTGTTGGAGGAGGTGGAGCAGGTGAATGGCGGTGCGCCGATCACCTTCTTCGAGATCACGACCGCCGCCGCCTTCCTGGCCTTCGCCGAAGAACCGGCTGATCTGGTGCTGCTGGAAGTCGGGCTGGGTGGCCGGCTGGATGCGACCAATGTCATCCAGGCCCCGGCCGTATCGGTGCTGACCCGGATTTCCATGGATCATCTCCAGTTCCTGGGCGACAGCATTGGCGCCATCGCGGCGGAGAAGGCGGGCATCATCAAGCCCGGCTGCCCCGTGGTGGCCGGACCGCAGGTCGATATGGCCGTGACGGATGTCTTCCAGGATGTGGCCACCCGGTTGGGTTCCCCCCTGGCTTTGGCGGGCCGTGACTGGTCGGTGGAAGCCACAGCAGATGGTTTCCGCTATTGTGACGCCGCCCGCACGCTGGACCTGCCCTTGCCGGCCCTGGCTGGTGCCCATCAGATTGCCAATGCTGGCACCGCCATTGCTGCCGTGACGCAGCTTGCCTTGCCGATCGGTGAGGCGGCGGTGCGCCAGGGGCTGGCATCGGTGGAATGGCCGGCCCGCCTGCAGCATCTGCGCCGGGGACCGCTGGTGGAGATGCTGCCGACGGGGTGGGATTTGCATCTGGATGGCGGCCATAATGACAGCGCCGGGGAGGTGCTGGCCCGGCATCTGGCCGGTTGGCGCGCGGATGGCAGGCCGCTGGATATCATCTTCGGCATGCTGGGCAGCAAGCGTCCGCTGGATTTCCTGCGCCCGCTGGCCCCGCATGTCCGCCGGCTGCGCGCCGTTGCCATTCCCGGTGAGGCGGCCAGCGTGACGGCAGCGGAAGCGGCTGATCTTGCCCGGCAAGCGGGGATGGAAGCGGCAGATTTCCCCGATGTGACCACCGCCCTGGCCGATCTGGTGGCGCTGGGCGGCGACGGTGAACCCGCCCGCGTCCTGATCTGCGGATCGCTCTATTTGGCCGGGACAATCCTGGCCGCCAACGGATAGTCAAACCGACCCGTCCCCATCCGGCGGGACGGGTCGGTTTGCGCGCCCTTACAGGTGCTTCAGGCAATCCACCAGCAGGTCGCAAAGCGATACCGCATTGGTCGGATGCGGGATACCGTCGGCGGAGATCACCTGTTCAATCCCGGCGGCCTGGAATGCTTCCATTTTTTCCATCGGGAAGACGGCATGGGTGGTGGCGGCCAGCAGGCGTGATGCGCCATGGCGCCGCGCGACCTTGGCCGCATCAATCAGCGTACCGCCGGAACTGACCACATCATCCACGATCAGCACGGTACGGCCCGATAGATCGGTTCCCTCGGGCAGGGCGACGCTGACATCATGATCGCCCCGCCGTACCTTGGCCCCCACAAGCCCCGGGATACCGGCGGCATCTGCCGTGGCCTGCACCAGATGGTCGGCCTCTTCGTCCGGGCCCAGCACCAGCCAGGTGGCATCGGCACCCTGGCGGCGAGCCCAGTTGCCCAGCAGGGGACCGGCGGTCAATGCGGCGGCGCGGGTGCCGGGAAAAACCTCTCCCAGATCATGGGTGCGGTGCAGATGCGGCTCCACCGCCACGATTCGGTCGAACAGCCCGCCCAGCCAGCGCCCCATGATGCGCTGGCTGACCACCTCGCCGGGGCGGAATTCAATATCCTGGCGCATATAGGCCAGATAGGGGGCAACCAGGGTCAGTTCCCGCGTGCCCCGCTCGCGCAAGGCGCCGGCCAGGAACTGCAATTCCACCAGCTTGTCATTGGGCTGGTCCAGCGACCGCAGGATGATGGCCCGTTCTGGCGCACCCGGCAGGCGGACCAGGCTTTCCCCATCGGGGAAGCGGTGCAGTCCCACAATATGCAGCGGCAAGCCCAGGGCGGTGGCCAGCGCACGGGCCAGCGCCTCGCCTTCAGGAAAGCCGATCAACATGTCCATAGCGTTCATCCCTCAGGGTTGACCGGCCAATGGTTGCCAGCGGTGATTGTCTGGCCGGTCCTTCAACTTTCTAAAAAGCCAAATTACATGCCGCGCAGCGCGGATCAAAACATGTCGTATCTTGTCACGGGTGCTTTGGGTCATTTGGCGGTTGGAATTATTCCGGCATCGCGGCATATGCTTCTGGTCATAAAGCAGGATAGCGGGTCACACTGGACCCGTGGTTCGATCCTGGGCATCATCCTTCGATTTTGGGGATGTGTGTGGACCGGGTTTTTGGAGGCGTGATGGATCCGTTGGAACTCTCCGAGAAGGAGTACACGGCGCTGGAAGAGGCGCTGCTGGCTTCCGCCCGGGGACGTGCGTTCCTGCGCATGCGCGACCGGCAAACCCGCATCGTTGCCCAGGATGACTGGCGCGCCCTGTTGACCGCGATGACCGAGCAGGTGGCACGGCTGGGCCATGCCAGCCCCGGTATTGCCGCCCCCGATACGCAAAGCCCGCATCTGCACATCATGCGGGAAGAGCTGAAGCAGCTCTCCAGTTATATCGAACAAACCCGCCAGGAAATTGCCCAGCTCCGCCCCATGGATGCCGGATCGAACCGTATCATGGCGGCGACGGGAGAACTGGATGCCATCGTCACCGCCACCGAGCGCGCCACTTCTGACATCCTGAACGCGACGGAGCGGATTCAGGCGCTGGTCAACCGTCTGCCGCCCAGTGACATCACCAATGATATCGATGCGCAGACCATCGAGATCATGACTGCCTGTTCCTTCCAGGACATTACCGGTCAGCGCACCACCAAGGTCGTCAACACGCTGCGCTATATCGAGCAGCGCGTGAACACGATGATCGAAATCTGGGGCGTGGAGGATACCAGTAAGGGTGACAAGGTCGGTGCCGATGGGTTGATTGCCCTGCGTCCGGATGATGACCGGCCCGACCGCCATCTGCTGCATGGGCCCTCGATGGAGGCCGTCAGCCAGGACAATATCGACGCGCTGTTCGACAGCCTGGACACGAGCACGCCTGCTTCTGCTGGCGGTGACATGTCCAGCATGGATGATTGGGGCTTGGCGGCTGAAGAGGAAGTGGCACCGCCCGCGCCTCCGCCTCCGCCTCCCCCACCACCTCCTCCGCCTCCTCCACCCCCGCCCCCACCGCCTCCGCCGCCTCCTCCTCCCCCGCCGCCCTCGTCTGGGGGAACGGTGTCGCAGGCGGATATCGATGCCTTGTTCGGGTAAAAGCCGATGAGTGGAGATGCCCGGCCAGTTGCCCCACGGGTCCGCCTGACACAGGCACAACTCGATCGCGCCTGCGAACGGCACTTGGCCTATCTCTCCGGCTCCGCCGGCGGGGCAAAGCTCAGCCTGCCTTTTTTTGATCTGTCCGACCTCTCCTTCCGGGGACGGAACCTCACCAATGCGAACCTGTCCGGTGCCATCTTGCGCCGGACGAATTTCGTTGGGGCGAAGCTGGATTATGCCGACATGTTCGGCTGTGATCTGGAAGGGGCTGATCTGGGGCGGGCGCAGATGCACCGGACCGACCTGCGGGCTGCGACCTTGCGGGGTGCGGTTTTGCGTGGCGCGCGAATGGTGGAATGCGACCTGCGTGATGGCAGCATGGCCAGCAGCAGCCGCACCGATTTCCGCATTCTGGGGATGGAGATCGGGCCCGCCGATATCAGTGCCGCCATCATGACCGATGCCGATCTGACCCGTGCGCGCCTGTCCGGTTCCTGCGCGCGGGAGGCGGATTTCTCCGGTGCCTTGCTCTGCGGGGCGCAGCTTGCCAGGGTGGACATGCGCGATGCGCAGTTGCGCGCCACCAACCTGATGGGCGCCGACCTGTTGGATACCGATCTGCGGGGGGCCGATCTATCCGGTGCGCAGGTGCCGCCGGAAATGCTGCGGACCGCCATCCGCACCGATGCGGATGCCGTCCGCCGTGCTGCGGAACTGGGCTTGCCGGCGGCCGCTGCTGCGGAAGAGGCGGCTGAGGGCTCAAACAGCCTGGGCCCGGAACGGCTGGAGGCGATGCTGCAATCCCATGCCCAATGGGTGGGCAGTGCCGGCCGCACCGGTCACCAGTTGGATATCAGTGGTCTTGATCTGTCGGGCATGGATCTGGCCGGGCGGGTATTGACCATGATGAAGGCCACCGGGGCCAGCCTGCGCGGCGCCGATTTGCGCGGTGCCCAGATGCAGGCGGCCCAGATGTCCAATATCGACCTTCGCTCTGCTGATCTGCGTTTTGCCGATCTGCGCGGCGCTGCGTTGGGCCGGGCCAACCTGATCGACGCCAATCTGGAAAAGGCCGATCTGTCCATGCTGAAGACCGCGCGCGGGCATGAATTGCGGACCTCGCTGGTCCGCGCCCGGCTGGCGGCGGCCATCTTCCGGGGCGCCAAACTGGTTGGGACGGATTTCACCGGCGCCGACCTGACGGAAGTGGTGCTGGATGGCGCCGATCTGTCTGGCGTGTTGATGGATGGCACGCGCGGCCTGTAATGGCCTTCTGCTCTGCTGGAAATGAAAAAGGGCCGGCATTGCGACCGGCCCTTTGTGTTTACCGTATGCTGACCATAGCAATCTGCCAAAGGTTTGACCTTTGGCAGATTGAAGGCTGGCGACGGCCCGCCCGGCGCTTGAGGGAACAAGAAATCTGCCTTGATCGGTCACGATCAAGGCAGATTGGCGTTAGGTCCGGTTCATGCGGTTGCCGACCAGTTCCGTCACCACATTCGGGTCGGCCAGCGTGCTGGTATCGCCCAGGGCTTCATGCTCGTTGGCGGCGATCTTGCGCAGGATACGGCGCATGATCTTGCCCGACCGGGTCTTGGGCAGGCCCGGCGCCCACTGGATCAGGTCCGGCGTGGCGATCGGGCCGATTTCCTTGCGGACCCAGGCGACCAGCTCCTTGCGCAACTCGTCCGACGTTTCCTCGCCGGCATTCAGCGTCACATAGGCATAGATGCCCTGACCCTTCAGGTCGTGCGGATATCCCACCACGGCGGCCTCGGCCACCTTGGGATGGGCGACCAGGGCGCTTTCGATTTCCGCCGTGCCCAGCCGGTGGCCCGACACATTGATCACGTCATCGACGCGGCCGGTGATCCAGTAATAACCGTCCGCATCGCGGCGGCAGCCATCGCCGGTGAAATACTTGCCCTTGAAGGTGCTGAAATAGGTCTGCACGAACCGTTCATGGTCGCCATAAACGGTGCGCATCTGGCCCGGCCAGCTATCGGAAATGCAGAGATTGCCCTCCGTCGCTCCTTCCAGGATCTGGCCTTCATTATCCACGATCTCCGGCTTCACGCCGAAGAAGGGCAGGGTGGCGGAGCCCGGCTTCTGGCCGATGGCGCCCGGCAGCGGCGTGATCAGGATGCCGCCTGTTTCCGTCTGCCACCAAGTGTCCACGATGGGGCAGCGGCCGTCACCGACGACGGAATGATACCAAAGCCAGGCTTCCGGGTTGATCGGCTCACCCACCGAGCCCAGCAGGCGCAGGGAGGCGCGGCTGGTCTTCTTCACCGGCTCCTCGCCCTCGCGCATCAGGGCGCGGATGGCGGTGGGCGCGGTGTAGAAGATGTTGACCTTGTGCTTGTCAATCACGTCCCAGAAGCGGCTGACATTGGGATAATTCGGGATGCCTTCGAACATCAGTGTCGTGGCGCCATTGGCCAGCGGGCCATAGACGATGTAGCTGTGGCCCGTGACCCAGCCCACATCGGCGGTACACCAGTAGATGTCACCCTCGTGATAATCGAACACATATTGGTGCGTCATGGACGCATAGACCAGATAGCCGCCGGTCGTGTGCAGCACGCCCTTGGGCTTGCCGGTGGAGCCGGAGGTGTAAAGGATGAACAGCGGGTCTTCCGCATTCATCACTTCCGGCGCGCAGTCCGCGGAAACCTTGGCCACTTCGTCATGGTACCAATGGTCGCGGCCTTCCTTCCAGCCGACAGTGCCACCGGTGCGCTTGACCACGATGACGGAGGAAACGTCGGGCAGGCTTTCCAGCGCCTTGTCGACATTGGCCTTCAGCGGCACCTTGCGGCCACCGCGCAGGCCTTCATCGGCCGTGATGACGACCTTGCCTTCGCAGCCCTCAATCCGGTCTTTCAGGCTGTCGGGGGAGAAACCGCCGAAAACGATGGAATGCACGGCACCCACACGGGCGCAGGCCAGCATGGCATAGGCGGCTTCCGGGATCATCGGCAGATAGATCGTGACGCGATCGCCCTTCTTGACGCCATGCGCCTTCAGGACGTTCGCCAGACGGTTCACCTTCTCCGCCAGCTCATTATAGGTGATGTGGGCGCTTTCAGCCGGGTTGTCGCCTTCCCAGATGATGGCCGTCTGGTCACCACGCTTCGCCAGATGCCGGTCGATGCAGTTATAGGCGACGTTGGTGGTGCCGTCTTCGTACCAGCGGATGGCGACATCGCCCTCAAAGCTGGTGTTCTTCACCTTGCTGTAGGGCGTGAACCAGTCGATCCGCTTGCCATGCTCACCCCAGAAGCCGTCAGGGTCGGTGATCGACTGCTCATACATCGCCTTATACTTGGCGGCGTCGACCCAGGCCCTGCTGGCGGCCTCTTCCGAAACCGGAAAGAAGTTGGTGCTGCTCATGGCGTTTTAATCTCCCACGGTGGTCGCCGGATCCTGCCGCCTGTGCGGGCCTGGCAGATCCCCTGCTTCTTTTCCCGCCCCTACTATCTGATGGCACAGGCATCCGATTCAAGGACGCAAGGCACCTGCGGGGCTTGGTTTCATGTAAGCATTACAAATGTTTTTGGGAACATGGACATTCGTCGTGACGGGCGCGGGCGCATTTGGACGGGGCGGGCAAGGTTGCATATCCCCCCAACATACGCGGATGGGCAGGTGTACCGCCGCCGCCGATATGCTATGAAGATAGGACTACCGTTGCGCAGGGCGAACGACACGTTGCGCAGCCGGAATGATGGTGCAGGGAACCGATATGGCGACCGAAAAGAAAAATGACGGTGCGACGGGCCTGGAGGATGGGCAACTGGCCCAGCTTGGCAACCGCACGGCCCTGTTGGCGCTGGATACGTTGCTGACCTTGGTCCCGTCGGGGGACAAGGGCTTTGCCAATGCGGCGGGGGAAGCCCGCATCCTGGCGCGCCGTGTTCTGTCCGCGACCCATGATTATCATGAGGCAATGCGCTGAGCGCAGCATCCAGCCGCCGTCAGGCCGGCTGGATTTCCCCTGACGGGCCGATCTGTAGCGGAACAGGCCGTAGCGGGCGCCCCACACAGGGGCCTTCCACACACATGCCATCTTCGGCCCGGAACAGGGCGCCATGGGTGCTGCATTGCAGATGGGTGCCCTCGCGGTTCATGAACCGATCAGGGTCCATTTCCAGCGGCACGCCGATATGCGGGCAGGCATTGCGATAGCCGAAAACCCTGTCACCCTGGCGGAAGATCAGAATGGGGACGGGGCGTTCGCCGCCCCGGTCCCACCCGAATCCGCGTGCCGTACCGTCTTCTATTTCGTCCAGCCGACAGAAGACGGGGGCGTCGCCACTCATGCCGGCACGCCCATCAGGTCGCAGGCATAGGCCCATTGATCATCGGTCACCGGGCAGACGGACAGGCGCGACTGTTTGACCAACTGCATCTCCGACAGGACCGGGTCTTCCTTGATCCGCTTCAAGGTCAGCGGCACCTTCACCGGGGCGACGGGCTTCAGATCCACCATGACGAAGCGGCCCGCCGGATCGCCAGGGTCGGGATAGGCTGTGGCCACCACTTCGGCAATGCCGACAATCTCCAGCCCTTCATTGGAATGGTAGAAGAAAACCCGGTCGCCAATGGCCATGGTCTTCAGGTTCTTCGCCGCCTGATGGTTGCGCACGCCATCCCAATGGGTGCGCCCATCCTTGACGAACTGGTCCCAGGAATATTTGAACGGTTCGGATTTGACCAGCCAATGGGCCATGGTGTTTTCCCCCTCCGGTCAGGCCGGCAGCACTTTGCGGTAGGGGCGCAGGGTGACGGTCTGGAACAGCCCGGCCTTGGCATAGGGATCATTGGCGGCGATGGATTCGGCCTCCGCCAGATCGGCCACATCCAGGATCAGCAGGCTGCCAACCGGCTTGCCATCTTCGCCCAGGATCGGGCCGGCAATGGTGATCTTGTCGCCAAGGCCGGTCAGATATTCCAGATGCGGCGGGCGGGTCGCCATACGCAGGTCCAGCGCGCCCGCCTTGTCATGACATTCCAGAATGAAGTGCATCGTGATCGCCCCTCGGCTTGCAATTGAGGGCCCATGCTTATCCGCACCCGTCCGCGCCGTCCAGGGGGGAGGTGCTGCGGCTTATTTTGTATAGTGCATGATGATGAGAGTGTTCCCTCTTAGCGCGAAACCGGATAAATCTTAACCAATTGGAAAATATGGTGCCGGCGGCATTGGCCGTACCCGGCGGAACGCGGGGAATTGACGCTTGGATCAGGAAGACACGCCGCGGCAGGGCGAGGATGGCTCCATTGATTTCAGTCGCTACACGGTGGCGCAGCTCTCCGAACTTAAAAGCCTGATCGACCCTGTTTCCAGGCCTTTGGACCATGACCATCTGCAGGAAGAAATCGCGCGGCGGAACGGTACGGATTATCTGTGGACCGGGCGTTTTACCTCCGCCGACGGCATCCTGGGGTGGATCACCGCGATCCGGGAGCGGCAGCCCCTTTACGGCGAGGCAGCGATAGAACTTGCGCCGGACGGCCTGATCTTACACGGGTGGCGCCGGACATGGCTGGGTATTGCCACCCAAGCCAGTGTGCGGGTGCCGTTTGATCGCATCCGCAATGTGGTCAGGGACGGCGCGAACATCTGGTTTAATTGTGGTCGCTTCTCCAGGGTTTGCTTCCAGGCTGTTTCGCCGGCTGCCGCGACCGCTCTGACAGACGTGCTGCCAAGTTTCCAGACCAATGGGTTTGAACGGAAGTGGAGGGCCACGCGTCAATTCAACCTGAAATTGGCGGCAGGCGGGCGATATGCCTGGGTAACCTTGGCATTGGCGCTTCTCAACATTGGTGTGTTTGCCGCCCAGTCGTGGCAGGCGCAGCAGCTTGGTGAATTCTCCATCAACAATATCATGAATTGGGGAGGGAATTACGGCCCGCTGACGGTTAGCGGTGAATGGTGGCGCCTGGTCACTTACGCTTTCCTGCATATGGACCTATGGCATTTATTGATCAATCTGTGGGCCTTGACCGGTATCGGTCGGCTGACGGAGCGTCTTTACGGACGCTGGCGCTATGCGGGTCTTTATCTGGTGCTGGCGGCAATCGCTGGGATGGTATCCCTGTCCTGGCACCCCTCTGTCGTCAGTATCGGTGCGTCTGGTGCGATCTACGGCGTTTTCGGCCTGTTTCTTGGCTATCTGGGGCGTCATTTCCGTCGGGTGCCCGTTTCCCTGATCTGGGCGCATTGGCCCAGTACCCTTGTTTTCGTCATATTCAGCCTGCTTAACGGCATGCAACAGTCCGGCGTGGACAATGCGGCGCATGTGGGCGGGTTGTTGGGCGGCCTTCTTTTGGGCTTGGTCGCCGCACCCCGATTGGACGAGAACGGGCCTGCGCGCTGGTCGCTGTCGCGCATGGGGATAGTGACCTCATTGGCGGCTGCAACGCTGGTCGCAGGTTACGCTCATACGCGCAACAGTGATCTGGGTTTGGCCCCGTGGGAAAAGTATATCCAAGCCCGTGCCTGGTTCAGTGACGGGGCCGGGCGGAATGATCAGCGATGGGGGGAGCTTGCTCAGAGCCTGGGCATCGGGGAAGCCAGCAATCTGGTGGTCGCTGATGCCTTTGAAAAGGAGGTTATTCCCTTCTGGGTGGACGCAGAAAGCCGGCTGGAGCGGGAAGACGCTGGGGTTACGGGCGACTATGTGCAGTTCTCCGCTGTGATGCGGGAACTGATTCAAAGTCGACGCGAAATGGCTGAAGCGCTTGTCAGGGTTCTGCGCAGTAGCAACCCTGATGAAGAAGAGCTTTCCGAAAAATCCAATAAGTTGATGACTGTTATGGCGCATATGCAGGTTTTCCAACTGCGTGCTGCGGCCAGCCATCATCCTGGCAGCTTGGCCAATAACACTGTCATGGACTATCTGTCCCGCCGCCTGTTCGGCGGTGAGCCGACATGTGTGGAGCCGCCTGAGGTTTTTCATCAGCAGGCGAGTGGCGAGGATAATCCCAAGGATGGTCCTGCACGATGGGCGGCGACAGCGTGTGAAGCACAGCGTCTCTTTTTGGAGGCGGATTATGAGGCGCTTGAAGCCCTGTTTAACGCTTCTGCTGCAAAGCTGGGTGACCTGCCTGACGGGAGTTCCAGCATCGATGCGGCGTCGACCGGTCTCTCAAATTTGTTCGAGTTTGGTGAAATCACCATAGATGACGCTTTTGGTCGGCTGGTTACCTGGGCGGACAAATACCCCCAATCAATGTCGGCGATGCTGATGCAGGCCCAGTTCCTGGAAGATTGGGCATGGGCGGCCCGTGGGCACGGGGTTGCCAATGCGGTTCCCGCGCAGGCGGCGGCCCTTTTTTCGATACGCTCCCAGATGGCCAATGCGGTTTTGGAAGAGATTAAGGAGCAAGCGGCGGGTCACCCGCGCTGGTATTCTCAGGCGATGAGAGTCCAGCTTTCTATTTCAAATAAGGATGAGGTTTTCGATCTGTTCCGGGCTGGGAGCGCCCGTTTCCCGACCTATTATGCTTTGCACAGGCAAGTGCTGCGCTCAATGATGCCGCGCTGGGGTGGATCGCATGGCGCTGTCCATATATTCATCAACAAAGAAGTTGAGAGTGTCCCAGAGGAACAAAAAAAGGAACTCTACGCCCGGCTCTTTTGGTCATATCGGAATTTGGAGAACGATGATTTGGACCTGATCCGCAAAGTTGGGATGCGGTGGGGGATTGTCCGTGAAGGGATGCGGGGGCTTATCGATCATCATCCAGACAGTGATTACTGGCTGAATGCTGCCACATCATTTGCTTGTCATGTCGATGATGACAATGAGTACAAGCGCCTTCGGCCCTTGTTACAGGGACGTATGTCCTTCTCGGCATGGCGGAAGAATGAGACGGTCGAAGACTGTGATGCCAAATTCGCCAAGGCAAAGATGGAACCGCAGGACGAGCCTGACGCGCAGGAATCCGAAATTGAGGAATGACCCTGCGGCTTCGGTTCTTTCCGATGCCGCAGGGGATGGGATTTCCGAGGGGACGGTAACGGCTAGCGTCCGTTGATAACCCAATCCGGTCTCACCCAGTGGCAGGTATAGCCATTGGGGGTCCGCTCCAGATAATCCTGGTGGAAATCCTCCGCCTCCCAGAAGGGACCGGCGGGGGTGATGTCGGTCACCACCTTGCCGGGCCAGCGGCCGGATGCGTCCACTTCTGCCGTCACCTGACGCGCAGTTTCCGCCTGGGCCTCATCCAGGGTGAAGATGGCGGAGCGGTATTGCGTGCCGATATCATTGCCCTGGCGGTTGCTGGTCGTCGGGTCATGGATCTGGAAAAAGAACTCGATCAGCCGGCGATAGGTCAGCTTTTCCGGATCGAAGGTGATCTCGATCGCCTCGGCATGGCCGGTCCGGCCGGTTTTCACGTCCTTATAGGTGGGGTTGGCCAGGCCGCCGCCGGTATAGCCGACGCGGCTGCCCAGCACGCCCGGCACCTTGCGGATCAGATCCTGCATGCCCCAAAAGCAGCCCCCGGCCAGAATGGCCTTTTCCGCCGCCATGATAATCTCCATCATCCATTGATGCGTGATGGACTGGAAGGTGGGCACGGGTGCGCCCCAAGTCCAGCCGCACACACCCGCATCCCGGAGGGGCACCTGTGCAGGATCGGCGTTCGACAAGCAAAAAGCAGCGCGCTAAACCCGCCTGCCATGACTGAACAGACCCCTGCCATAGACGCCGCGCTGGCCGCGCGCGTTGCCGCCCTCGATCTGGTTTCCGCCGTCCTGTCCCGGCGTGTGCCGTTCGACGATGCGTGGGAGGGCCATCGCGGCGTGCGCCTGCTGGAGCCGCGCGACCGTGCCTTCGTCCGCCTGCTCTGCGCCACCACCCTGCGCCGGCTGGGCCAGATTGATGCCTGCATCGCTGCCAGCCTGACCAAGCCGGGTCAGCAGTTGAAGGCCGTGGTGCAGGATATCCTGCGCTTGGGCGCAGCCCAGTTGCTGTTCCTGAACACGCCGGCCCATGCCGCCGTCGATACGGCGGTGGAACTGGCGATCATCCGCAAGCAGCATCCCTATAAGGGCCTGATCAACGCCATCCTGCGCCGGCTCGCGCGCGAAGGGCAGACCCTGCTGGCCGCCCAGGATGCCGGGCGGCTGAATACGCCGGACTGGCTGTGGCTGTCCTGGCGCAAGCATTATGGCACCGGCCCCACCCGCGCGATGGTGGAAACCCACCTGGGCGAAGCACCGCTGGACATCACCGTCAAGGGTGATGGTGCTGCCTGGGCGGAGAAGCTGGGCGGCGTGCTGCTGCCCACCGGCTCCATCCGCCGCCCGTCCGGCGGGCAGGTGACGGAATTGCCCGGTTTCGAGGATGGTGTCTGGTGGGTGCAGGATGCCGCCGCCGCTATCCCGGCCCGGCTGTTCGGTAATCTGAAGGGCCGCACCGCGGTGGATCTCTGCGCCGCGCCCGGCGGCAAGACGGCCCAGCTTGCGGCTGCCGGTGCCAGTGTCACGGCGGTCGACCGGTCGGACAAGCGGCTGGTTCGCCTGACCGAGAATATGCAACGCCTGGGCCTGGACAAGGTGACCACCATCGTGGCCGATGCCACGGAATGGCGTCCCGATGCGCCGGTGGATGCCGTGCTGCTGGATGCACCGTGCAGCGCCACCGGCACCATCCGCCGCCACCCCGATGTGGCGCGCCTGAAGGATGAGGAGGATGTGGAGAAGCTGGGCCGCATCCAGTCCCGCATGCTCTATCGCGCCGTTGATATGCTGAAGCCCGGCGGTACGCTGGTCTATTGCACCTGCTCCCTCCAGCCCGAGGAAGGGGAGGTTCAGGTGACCAATCTGCTCTATCGCCGGCCGGAGATGGAGGTTGTCCCCGTCACGGCGGATGAGGTGGGCGGCATGGCGGAATTGCTGACGCCGGAAGGGTTTGTCCGCTGCCATCCCGGCCATCTGGCCGATCAGGGCGGCATGGACGGCTTCTTCGCCGCGCGGCTGCGGCGGGTGCGCTAGAGTGTGATCGGTTCAAATGGAATCATTTGAACCGTGAATCACACGACAAAACAAAAGTTTAGGGTCCACCCGCCTTTCCCGCCATCAGGCCTTTTGCGGCAGCAGGACGATCCCGTCTTCGTCGCTATAAAGCCATTGGCCGGGGGTGAAGTCGCAGCCACCGAAATGCACGGTGACATCGGCATCGCCGGCGCCGGTCTTGGCGCTTTTCAGCGGGTTGGTGCCCAGGGCCTTCACGCCCAGGGGCAGGGCGGCAATCGCCACGCTGTCGCGGATGGCCCCGTTCACCACAATCCCGGCCCAGCCATTTTTCACGGCCATCCCGGCGATCAGATCCCCGACCAGGGCGGAGGAGAGCGAGCCGCCGCCATCCACCACCAGCACCGCGCCCTCACCCGGGGTGGCCAGGATGGATTTCAACAGCGCATTGTCACGGTGGCAGCGCACCGTGCGCACCCGGCCGAAGAAGCGGGCCTGGCCGCCATGGTTGCGCAAAGGGGCCGCGCAGCTTGCGATCACCTTTTCATGCGCATCGACCAGATCGGCTGTGGTGAAATCCATGGGCGCCTTCCTTCCACATGATGGCTGATTTTCCGCCTGGGGAACGGCGGGCCGCTCGCTTTGGTCCATCCTGCGCCAAAGATTGGTCGGCGGGGAGAGCGACCTTGGCATGACCATTTCGGGAAGGCTTGCTGAATTCGGTTGTCTCGAACATTTGTTTGAATGATCCTGGCAGTTGAGACGGCGAACCGCCGCGGATGGGAGGAAAAGATGAGCGAGACCAACCGGCATTGGGTGCTGACCGACCGGCCCAAGGGTGGCAATTTCAACGAGGTCCTGGACCTGCGGGAAGAAGCGGCGCCCGAGCCGGGCGAGGGTGAATACCGCGTCCGCACCATCTATCTGTCACTGGACCCGACCAATGCGGTCTGGATGCAATATGACACCTATCTGCCGGCGGTGCCGCTGAACAGCACCATGCGCGGGCTGGTGCTGGGTGTGGTGGACAAGTCCAACCATCCCAAGGTGAAGGTGGGTGATATCGTCAGCGGCATGGGCCGCTGGGCTGATTATCTGATCACCAACGGGGAGGGGATGGGCAAGGTGCCGCGCCTGCCCGGCCTGCCGCTGCTCTCCTATCTGGGGCCGCTGGGAATGACGGGGGCCACGGCCTATTTTGGCCTGCTGGATATTGGCCGCCCCAAGGAGGGCGAAACGGTGGTGGTTTCTGCCGCTGCCGGGGCCGTCGGCTCCCTGGTCGGACAGATTGCCGAGTTGAAAGGCTGCCGCGCGGTGGGCATTGCCGGATCGGACGAGAAATGCGCTTGGCTGACCGATGAACTAGGCTTCGATGCCGCCATCAATTACAAGGCCAGTGGCTGGCGCAAGGCCCTGCGTGCCGCCGTGCCCAATGGCATCGACATCTATTTCGAGAATGTCGGCGGGGAGATCACCGAAGCCGCACTTGACCTTTTGAACCTGAAGGGGCGCATCCCCTTCTGCGGTGCCATCAGCCAGTATAACGCCACCCAGCCGGCCCCCGGTCCGCGTAACCTGTCTGTGCTTGTGTCCAAGCGCGCGCGGATGGAAGGGTTCCTGGTGCTGGATTACACCCCCCGCATGGGGGAGCTTTATACCGAGATGGGGCCCTGGGTGGCGGAAGGCCGCATCAAATGGCGGGTCGATCTGGACCAGGGGCTGGAAAACACGCTGACCTCCTTTGCCAAGCTGTTCAATGGCGGCAACCGGGGCAAGCTGGCGGTTCAGGTCTCCCCGGAACCATAAGGCACGGGGGCGGGCGGCAGGTCGGGAAGGCTGGCTGCCCGCCCTATCAGCAGGTCCGCCAGCTTGGCATCTATGGGTTCGTTCCCACCGCCCAGTGTGTAGAGCGCGGGGGCCGGCCGGCGGCGATGGGCCATTTCCATCAAGGGCCGCAATTCATAGCGATAGCCGGCATGGCCGAAGGGAAACCGGTCCAGCAGCAGCAGGCGGGGGCGGGTCTGGGCGAACAGGGCCAATAAGGCTGCGGTGCGCCTTTTCTTCCAGGCGGGGTCGGCAGGGTTTCCGCCCTCATCCCCGGCGGTTGCCCCGTCTCCCAAAGGCTGGGACGGGGGCAGTGGGGCCAGCGTGATGCCGGGGTCGATATCCCGGATGGTGCTTCCGCCCCAGGCCAGCAATAGCCGCCATCCTGCCCCAGCCAGCCCGTTTGCCGCTGCCACAATCCGCGCGCCATCGTCCCTGTCCAAAGGCTGCGCCCAGAACAGCACATCATGGGTAAATACGGGAACCGACACGCGGTCTTCTCCATTCACTGGCTGGACAAGCAGTGCCGGTTACGGCACGAAGAACCTAATAAAAATCATAGCCCGCAGGGGGGCGCAGGGGGATATATGGGGGCCAGCCTGACGACGGAGATTGAAGCCTTACGCCGCCTGTCGATCTTTTCAGGCATTGAACTCTCGAAGCTGAAAATACTGGCCTTCACCAGCGAGCGGGCCTCCTTCACCGGCGGGGCGATATTGTTCCGCCAGGATGAAGTGTCGGACGCCGCCTATGTCATCCTGGATGGCACGGTGGAGGTGCAGGTGGAAACACCCAATGGCCAGCGTCATGTCGCCCTGGTCGGGGATAATGGCATTGTCGGGGAAATCGGCATCCTGTGCGACGTGCCCCGCACGGCCACTGTCCAGGCCGTGGGACCGGTCACCACCCTGCGCATCAGCAAGGACCAGTTTTTCCGTCTGGTGGGGGAATTCCCGCAGATTGCCGTGGCGGTGATGCGGGAACTGGCCCTGCGGCTGGAAAAGACGACGCGGGACCTGACACTCAAGAGCTGAAGCATCAGGGCGGGGCTTGCCGTTCCGTCCAGGCGCGGCGCAGCACCTGTTTCAGGGGCTCCCACGTCACAAGTTCCTCCCATTCTGCTGCTGTGGCCCAGCAGACGGCGCGGGCATCATCATTGGCAACCGGGGCGCCTGCACGCCATTCCGCCACCACATCCACGATCGTGTAGTGGAACAGCAGCGCGCCCGCCGCGTCATGGACGATATTGTCCACGGCAGTCAGGATGGACAGGGCTTCGGCTGTGACGCCGGTTTCCTCCATCACTTCGCGGGTCGCCGTTTCGAACAGGGTTTCCCCCAGTTCCTGGCTGCCGCCGGGCAGAGACCATTCCCCCTCACCGGGCGGCTTGCCCCGCTGGACCAGCAATATCCGGTCACCTTTCCAGACGATACAACCGACGCCGACGCGCGGATGGGTCAGGGGGGCAGGTGCGTTCATGATGGGTCCGGATTGTTGGTGCCATTACGCCCGGCCATGCGCCGGATCAGGGCGACGCCAGCCCGCGCCCCGCGCATCGTGGTACGCGCTGTCCGGTTCACCACGGCGATTTCCCCGCCATAGACCTGCTCCAGCGCGCCGCGCAGGGAACCGGCACTGCCGGCAGCCAGCGCGTGGAACCGCTTGGCGGCATCCAGCCAGAGCGGGCTGGCCAGCCAGGACAGGGCGATGACGGTTACCGCCAACTGATAGCCCTGCGGGTCGATGGCGGCGATGGAAAGGCCGGCGGCGGCCAGCACGAAGCTGAATTCCCCCAGTGATCCCATGATCACGCCAGCCGGGAAGGCCCGCTCCCACGGTTCCCCCAGCAGGTGCAGCGTACCGACATTGATGGCGCTTTTCACCAGGGTCACGATCAGCAGCAGCAACAGCACCTCGCCCAGATGATCCCACACATAGGTAAGGTCGATCAGCAGGCCGATGGACAGGAAGAAGACCACCACCAGCACCGACTGGATCGGGTGGGTGGCGCGCAGCGACAGGGTGCGCCCGTCGGAATTGCCCAGCATGAAGCCGGCGATGAAGGCACCGAAGGCGGTGGACAGGCCCAGCACGCCGGTCAGCGCCGCCATGGTGAAACACAAGGCCAGGGCCGCCAGCGGCACCACATCATGGTTACGGCGGAACCAGTTGCCATAAGGCACCGTGATCCGTTCCCGGCGCGACAGGAACCAGACCAGACCCGCCAGCGCGGCGACGGCCCCGGCCAGTTTGGCGATGATGGCGGCATCCAGGCCCGATCCGGACCCCATGCCGTTGGTGATCAGCAGCAGCGGCACAAAGGCCAAGTCTTGGGCGATCAGCACGCCGATGGTGATGCGCCCCGTCTCCGTCTTCAGTTCCCCGATATCTTCCAGCATCTTGATGGCGACCGCCGTGCCCGACAGGGCGACGATGAAGCCAAAGACGATGGATCTTTCCATCGGCCAGCCCAGCACCAGCCCGGCCAGGGCCGTTACAGCCAGCGACAGGCCGATCTGGCCCAGCACCGCCAGCAGCGCGACTTTCCACACGGCCAGGAAGGACTTGACCGACAATTCCATGCCGACCAGGAACAGCAGCATCAGCACGCCCAGTTCAGCCAGGGTGTGGATGGATTGAGAGTTGCTGACCAGCCCGAACCCGCCCGGCCCCAGAACGATACCGGCGACGATATAGCCAACAATGGCTGGCTGCTTCAGGCGAGACAGCCCCAGCCCGCACAGCAAGGCCACCGAGGTGACGATGGCGATACCCGTGAGATCGAAATGATGTTCCAACTGTTTTCCCCAGAGGGTGCCGGACAAGGACAACAATTTCCGCCATCGCATCATGACCGTCCCGCTGGGGCCATCCGGCATGATTGATGGTTGGTAGGCGCGGCAGATCAGGCGCTATCGTCGTCCTGCTTGTCCCGCAGCCAGCCGGTCAGGCCATATCGACCAGCCGCCGCGAAGGGGGCGACATAGCTGACATGGTGCCATATCGGGACATGGAACATGTTCAATGTATTGAAGCAGGGGGCGAACCCTTCCATGACGTTACCGTCTTCATCCAGGAATTCCAGGATGCCGCCCCATTCCGTCCGCCAGACGGGGGTCATGTTCAGAACATAGGCCATGCGGCGGCCCTTGTAGGTATGGTCGCGGTCCGTATGCCGGGCCAGGAAATGGCCGGGCCGGAACAGGGTGGCTTGCGAATCCGCCATGCCGATGGAAGGGACATCGGAAATATACCGGATGAAATCCAGAAATTCCGGGCTGTTGAAGAACTCAACGAACCGGAAGACGTAAAGATCAGGCGCCAGCTTTTTCTGAAGCAGGTCCCAGATCGGGTAATTGTGATATAGAAACTGGTAGTCGAATTTGGCTTTATCGATGATGTAGTTCGATAGCCATTGGCTCTGTGCCGGCGTCATTGCCTTGACCTGGGTCGGGTGCATGGCATGCACCTTCTCGTCCCCGTCACTGAAGATCGTGTTCCATTCCACCTCTTCGCTCAGGCACTTGTGCAGCCGCTCCGCCACTTTTTCGGGGAAGACATTCTTGATCTGCACGCGCCGGCGCTGGCGCAGCGTCTCGCGGATCGCCTCCCGATCCAGGGTCGGGTTCAGGTGGATGGGCGGATAATGCTTCTTGCTGCTCATGGTCTGTCCCTGTCGCCGGGCGCTTTTCAATGCTGGTCCCGGGGTGGCCGCCTTCTGTGCGGCGCCCCGGCCTGTTCTTATCGCCGCAGCAGGAATTCGCGGCCAACCTTGACCCGCTTCACGCCGGCATATTCCACAATATCGGCGGTGGCATAGGTCTCCGACCATTTGTCGGGCAGATAGCTGCCGGTGCCCACAATATCAATTGGGGCCAGGGCGTCAGCCATGACGCGGCATTTCTCCGGGGAGAAGCCGCTGCTGGCCACGATCTTCACCTTGGTGAAGCCTTCCGCATCCAGCTTTTCCCGCAGCCAGTGGATGGCAGCGGCGGAGACGCCGGCCCCGATCAGGTGGCGCAACTCGCTTTCATCGCGATAGCCGCGGATGCTTTCCGGGGCGCGGCGGTCCAGCACGGCATAGGAGGTGGGCGGGTCCAGCCCTTCCACGAAGCGCCCGCCGGGCGTGTCCAGCCGAAGGGCCAGGGCCCCTTGGGCGGCCAGATCGGGGAAGCGCCGGCAGACGGCCAGGCTGTCCGTCACCTCATGGCCGAAATAATCGACCAGCACGGTCATGGGCTGGCCAGGGAAGGTCTCGTGATACATCTCCGCTGCACGGACGGTGGAGCCGGCATAGCCGATCAGGGCATGCGGCATGGTCCCCATGCCGCGATCCTGGGCGAAATAATGGGCCGTGGCGTCCGTGGCATTGCCGATGAAGCCGATGGCCCCGTCCTTGCGCCGGGCGCGGGCAGAGCCGACGGATGCGGCATAGGCCATGATCTCTGCCATCTCCGTCCCGGCGCAATGGCGCGCATCCATGGCCAGGAAGGAGACTTTGGGCAGGCCGGCGCACATCATATAGGCGTTGTAGGCGGCCACGCAGGCGGGGCCCAGCTTCATCAGGAACAGGGTTTCCAGTTCCGCCATCTGGCTGAAGGGGCCGGTGATCCACATCATCGGCTCGCCTGCGCCGACCCATTTGCCTTCTTCGTAATTCTGCTGGATATCGGGCGTGAAGCCACGGGCGGCCGCCGTTTCGCGCAGCCATTCCAACGCCAGCCGGGGGGCGAACACCACGGGGCGGCGCATGAACACGGCATAGGTGACGCTTACATCACCAAACTTTTCCACCACGGCGCGGGTGCGCTGGAAATAGACATCGGTCCAGGCAGTAACGGCATCGGGTGCGGGCGGGGTGCTGGCCATGAAGGGCTTCCGGAACTCGGGGCAACAGGCGGCGATCTTAGACCGGCGCCGGGGCGCCGCGCAAACGGGCCTTACCGGTTCATTATTCTTTCAGCTTGATTAGAGAGTTGGATTTTTCTGAAAATTCATCCTCATGGCCAGCGGTCAGGCCCGTATCAGGTCGGGCAGGGCGCGCACCTTGGAGTCGTCGGGGAAGACCTGCCGGTCCAGGGCTGAGGCCGGTACGCCCATATGGTCCCGCAGCACGCCCTTCAGCAAGGCGCGCATATCGGTGGTCGGGGCCAGATCGCGGTTCTCATACAGCTTGTCCTCGCGCAGGCCCGGCCATGTGCCGATGACCCTCCCGCCTTCCACCGCGCCGCCGGCCAGGAAGGCGACACCGGCGGTGCCATGGTCGGTGCCGTTGGTGCCGTTGGGCCGCACGGTGCGACCGAATTCCGTCACCACCGCAACCACACTCTTGCCCCAGGCTTCGCCCAGCCCTTCACGCAGATTGATCAGCACATCCGACAGGTCACCCAGCGCATTGGCCAGCCGGCCCTTGGCGGCGCCCTGGCCGACATGGGTGTCCCAGCCCTGGATATCCATCACGGCCACACGCGGGCCGGCGGGGTCGGCCAGCATGCGCCCCGCGGTGGTGGCCAATAAAATCCGGTCCTTGGCGCGGGGCTTGCCGGGCATGATGCCGCTGGCCTGCTGCGCCATGTCGGCAATGCCCAGCCCGGCATTCAGCGCTGGCCCCAGCACGGCATCATCCTCGTAAAGGTTCATGACACGGGCCAGGAAATCATCCGTCGGTTCCGGCAGGGTGGAGGGGGCCCAGCTTGCCACGGGCACCGTGCCGCGCATGACCAGCGGCACCCCCTGGCCCAGCGCCAGCCCCAGCCCGCGCCCGCCGCCATCCAGCCGTCCCAGGGCGCGGTTCAACCAGCCGCTATCAATGCGGCCGGGTTTGTTGCCGCCGCTTTCCAGCAAATCCTGCGCGTCGAAATGGCTGCGTTCCCGATAGGGGGTGGCGATGGCATGGGCGACCAGAAGTCCCCCTTCCTGCCACCAGCCATGGATGGGTGCCAGGGCCGGATGCAGGCCGAAATGGCCATCCAGATCCAGCACCCCGTCCGGCTGTCCTGGTTCCGCCAGGGCCAGGCCGCCCCGGATGGTGCGGTAATCGGGATCGGCATAGGGGGCGACGGCGCCCAGCCCGTCCATCGCCCCGCGCAGCACCACCAGCACCAGACGGTGATCGGTACGGGCATCGGCAAAGGCGACCCGGAAAGGGGATGCGGCCAGCGCCAGCCCACCGGTGGCGGCCAGGGCGGCGTTGAGGAATTGGCGGCGATGCATCCTTACCTCCTCTGAAAAGCGGGGGAAAGCAGGGTGAGGGCCAATGCCTCCCCTGGCGAGGGCGCGCGTTCCACGGTGCGGTGCAGGTCCTCATTGGCCCTGCCGCCCAATATGTCGGCCAGCAGCGCGCGCGCATCAATGCGGCTGCCAATTCGCTGGCCCAGGGCCAGCGACCAGTCGACCCGCCGCACCACAGCGTCGGGCCCGGCCCAATCGGCGGCGCGATCCGGCCATCCGGCGGGGGAGGGGGCGCTGAACGGCATCTGCCCCAACAGGCCCAATGTGTTGGCCAGTTGCTTCTCGTCCATCGGCAGGTCGGTGGCGCGCAGGGTTGCGATCAGGAAATCGTTGGGGCTGCGCAGTTTGGCCAGCGGATGGGCCCAGGCGGCATCCAGCCCCACCAGGGTCCGGTAAAGAACAGTCAGATCGCCGCCGCTGTCGCGGAACTGGCGCTCCAGGGTTTTTACGGCATCGTCGGGGGGATCATCGGCGATGAAATGGCGGGCCAGCTTCACCGCCACATGCCGGGCGGTGGCCGGATGGTTCGCCAGGAAGGTGATGGCCTGCCCGGCCTCTTCCGCGCCGGCTTCGGCGACCTTGTGGCCGACCAGGATCTTCGTTCCCGGCTCATGCGTGTTGGGGTTGAAGCTGGCGGCACCCGTTTCCTTGTCGATGGCCCATCCGGTCAGGATCAGGGCCAGGGCGCGGACATCATCCTGATCGTAACCGCCATTGACCCCCAGTGTGTGCAGTTCCAGCGCTTCGCGTCCCAGGTTTTCATTCAGGCCGCGCTTACCCTTTGATCCGGCACGGCTGCCCGGTCCCACCGACTGCACATTGTCCAGATAGACCAGCATGGCCGGGTGCAGGATGGCGGCCTTCGCCATATCCTCGAACCGGCCGAGCAGGTTGGGGCGGATGGCTTCATTCTCAAAGGCCACGGCCAGGGGTGCCACCTCGCCCCGCTGGGTGGACACGGTGAAATGGTTGGACCAGAACTGGACCAGCCGCTCCAGGAACGGTGCCTCACTGGCAATGGCGGTCCGCGTCCGGGCGACAATGTCGGTGCGATAGGCTTCGCGCAGGGCCTTCTGCCGCTGCTCCCGCTCTTCCGGTTCCGACATCCTGGCGGCAAAAACCTCCTGCATCCGTGCGGCGCTGCCGGGATGGTCCAGGAAAATCGCAGGTGTCAGCGGCAGGTCGGTCTTGAGCTGGCTTTCCACCCAGCCTTTGGGATCATGGCCCACCCGGGCCGGATCGCCGGGGGCGGCGCCGAACCCGAAGCGTGACAGGGCATGCGCCGCCGCACCGGCGGCGTCGGGGACAAGCATCGTCATGGCACATCTCCCTCAAGGCCGGCGGATATCTGTCCGGCGGGCGACGGTGGCCTAGGGGCGCGGGGGCGGGGGACGGTCGCCGGGCTTGCCCGGTCCGTCATGCGGACCTTTGGCAGGGCCTTTATCGTCCTTCGGCTCCGGCGGTGGAGGCAAAGTGCCGGCAGCCTGGGCTGCCGCCATCCGTTCAACAATCGTGCTGTGCAGATGTTCCTGCGCCCGTGTCGTTTCGTTGCGCAAATCCGCCAGGGCCTGGCTGGCGGCTTCCGCATCGAAGGGGCGGGCGCGCAGTGCGCGGTTCACGTCCCGCCGGGCAGCGCGCATTGCTTCCACCCGCTGGCGGATTTCCGGGGACCGGGGCTTCATCGCCTCGCGCACATCCTCCCGCAGCGGGTCCGGCAAGGCCCCCAGATAACGGTCGGTGGGGCCTGGATCATCGCGCAGATAGCGCCCCAATGTCAGGCCGGCAACGCCAAGATTGACCGACAGGGACAGCACCAGGGCGCCGGCCAGGATCAGGGTGGACCGTTTCATTCCCCTTGCTCCACATCCACCGCGTCATAATCGGCGGTCAAATTCAACAGGGCCACCAGATCCTCCGCATTGGTTGACCGGTCGGTGCCAAGGGCGGCAGCCGGCAGCATCTGGCCATAGCCCAGTACAAAACCGAAGAAGGCGGCAGCACTGGCCGTCGCCATGCCGGCGGACCATTGCCGCCACGCCCCTTGCACCCCCGCCAGCAATGCCGCCAGACCGGATGGCTGGCGGGCCTGCCGGGGATGGGCCAGCGGAATATCCATCACTGCCTGCCGCAGGCTGGCGGAGGCGGGGGACGGGGGCAGGGTTGCCAGCGTTTCAACCAGCAGCCGTTCCGTTTCCAGCAACGATGCCAGTTCCGGATCGACCGCCAGTGCGGTCATGGCCTTTGCGCGGCTGGCCGGCGGCCAGGAGTCCAGATCGGGGCCATGCCGGTCGAGCAGATTGGTGAATTCCTCATGTCTCATCGCTCAATCCCCTCAAGCCCCGTCGCGCCCGGCACCGGAACCCCACCCGGCCAGTTTCTCCCGCAAGGTTTTGCGGGCGCGGACCAGGAGTGTTTCCAGCGCCTTGACGCTGATATCCAGAGAACGGGCCGCTTCCGCATTGGAAAGGCCCGCTTCATACGTCAATGTCACGGCTGCACGCAGCCGTTCCGGCAATTCTGCCACGGCACCGGCCACCGCCTGCCGTGTCTGATTAACGGCCAGGGTGCTTTCTGCATCCAGGGCCGGATCGGCCGGATCGCCGGCGGCGTCCAGGTCCACGGTGACCGGCCGCCGTTTGCGGTCCAGGCACAGGTTCATTGTGATGCGGTAGAACCAGGTGGAAAACCGGGCGGCACGCGGATCAAACCGCCCGGCATTCTGCCAGAGCCGCAGGAAGGCTTCCTGCGCCACATCCTCCGCCTCCGCCATATTGTTCAGCACGCGGCGGGCAATGGTGACCGTCCGGTCCAGATGACGCGACACCAGAAGCCCATAGGCCCGGCGGTCACCATCCGCGACGCGGGCCACCAGGGCCTCATCGCTGGCCTCTTCGTCCAGAGCCGGATCATCACCCCGGGGGGCCGGCGGGCCGGGTTGCCTTTCGCTTCCCGGCCGCCATCCGTCATGGCGCATGATCACGCCCCGTTGTTGCGCATCGTTCCGGTCATCGTCCGCCAGGGGCGGACCGTCCGTTACTCTACGCAATTGTGCCGTGGCCGTCATGCCCATGGCGGTTGACCCCGATCCTGTCCGTTACTGCGGCTTCTTTTCGCCACGCTCCTTGCGGGGATGGTCGCGGCCATGGTCGGGCTTGAAGGCGTTGAATTCCTCCGCCGTCACGATGCCGTCCTTGTTGGCGTCCATCCGGTCAAACATGGCCAGCGCACGCTCGTTGCGGGCTTCGTTTTCCGCGGCGATCAGGGCGGCGGGGAAGTCGGCGCGGGTGATCTGGCCCTTGCCGGCCTTGTCCAGCTTCTTGAAGCGCTCTGCCTTGATGGCCGCGCGCTCTGCATCGTCCAGCTTGCCATCCTTGTTGGTATCGTACTTGGCCAGCATTTCCTGACGGATCGCCTCACGGCCGGGGCGCTGCGGGCCCTCCTGGCCGGGTGCGGCAACGGCCGCGATGGAGGTCAGGGCCAGGCCGGCGGCCAGGGTGGCAATGGTCAGGGAACGGGTCAGGGTCTGCATCTTTATCACTCCGATCAGGGAACAGGGCAGCGGGATTGATCCTGCTGCGGTCGGAGGTCGGACACGGCGCCATGTCGCCTCGTTCAATCCTGATACGGGGGGCGGCGGAAAACCCTGCATCACTTCTTGCGCGTGCGTTGATGCCGGCTTGATGGTAATAACGGTATATTAATAGGAGCTGGCCCGAAGACCAGCGCCAGAGAGGAACCAGCCGGTCGATGCCACCGTCGGAGGGCAAGTCCAAGGGCGTGATCTATGGCCGTAGCCTGGATTTCAGGCCCCTGCCGCCATCGGCAGAGATATTGGCCAATCCCATCCGCCTGACCAATGTCGATTATGTGCGGTTGCCCCAGAAAAACTGGCGCGACAAGCTGCGCCTGACGCTCCAGGCCGCTGGGCTTACGGTGGTGCCAGGCGTGGTGCGGCTGCGCTGGCAGGCGCGTGACATGATCGACACGCTTCAAACCTCCCTGCTGGGCCGGGGGCGGGGCCGGCGGGCCAGCATTACCCACCCGCTGCAACTGATGCCGGCGATTGAGTTCATGATGTCCCTGCCGGCGGACCTGACCCCGGAACGCCGGATGATGCAGGGGTTGATCGGCCGCGCTTTGGCTGACTATCGCACCAGGATCAGCGCGGGGCGGGAACGCCCCATGACATTTGCCAGGGAAGCGTCGCACCATTTCTATGCTGGCTATAAGGAACAGCAGCTTCTCAGCCGGGGCGGCAGCGAGGCGGAGCAGTTCCGCACCATTCAGCGCATCTACACCAGCTATTATTTTTTCCGGGTCAATTACATCTTCGCGATCATCGCGCGGGAACCCCCGGAATCCGGTACCAAGCTGTTTTCCAAATTCATGCGCGTGGTTTTTTTCCTGTCCACGATCCAGGATGACGGCACCATCGCGCCAAAGCCCGCCTATCGCCAATTGCCGCCCAAAGAGCATGTGGTCTTTCTGGCCCGGCGCGATATGGCCCTGCAGGCCCGACTGCGGGAGGATGAGGGCCTGCGGGCGGAATTGCAGAACCTGCTGCGCTATTTCCGCTCCACGCGCTGATCTCTCCACCTCCCGTCCGGCCTTTTTTAAGACAAGATCCAGAAAAGCGCACCCCCACCCTGGCCGGATATTGGACCTTCCTTAGTTCTCCGGTGACAGGCATCACTGCCGCGCTTGTATATCCCACGGAGAAAACATCTGTTCGGCAGCATAAGCATCGCCGGCAGTTGGAGAAAATGCGAGATGTCTATGAAGTTGGTGTTTCCCCTGACGATGGGGCTGACGATGTGCGTGCTGGCTTTTGGCACCGCCCAGGCCCAGTCGGCGGACGAGAATGATGGCTGGCAGGTTCGGCTGGGCGTGCTCGGCGGTGCCCTGCCGGATTATGAAGGCTCCGATGATTACCGCTTCAAGCCGCTGCCGGATATCGAGATCACCTATGGTGATACGTTCTTCCTGGACCGGCGGGGCCTGGGCGCCAACCTGATCCAGTCTGGCCCGCTGACGGCAGGGGTGACGGTGGGTTATGATGGCGGGCGCAAGGAAAAGCGCAACGCCGCCCTTCGCGGCATGGGCAAGGTGGGCGATACCGCCATTGCCGGCGCCTTCGCCAATTACCAGATCGGCCGCTGGGTACTGAACGCCGATGTGAATACCGACATGCTGGGCGATGGGCATGATGGCACCACGGCCAGCTTCGGCTTCTCCTATGTGATGACGCCCAGTGAACGGCTGATGGTTGTTCTCGGGCCGTCCATCACCTGGGCCAGCGACAATTACATGCAGAGCTATTTCGGCATCAATACGGTTCAGGCGGCCCGTTCCGGTCGCGCCGTCTATCGTGCTGAATCTGGCTTCAAGGATGCCGGGCTGATGGGCTTTGGCATCTACAAGCTGACCGAACATTGGTCGCTGACCGGCGTCGCCGGCTATAACCGCCTGCTGGGGGACGCCGCGGACAGTCCGCTGGTTGACCGGGATGGCAGTGCCGATCAGTTCTTCGGCGGGCTGGGGATTTCCTACAGCTTCTAAAGATAAGACCAACCCGCCTGAAGTTTGACCTTCAGGCGGGTTGGAGGGCGGCGACTGAGACAGTACAAAATCTCTCGTGATCACCCACGATCACGAGAGATTGGTATGAGCCCGGTGGCTGGTCCGGCGGCGGTTTCCCCGCCGGGCCAGCCCTTTATCATTCAGGCATCCACGCCCGGTGCCTGGGACAGGCGCGCAGCAAGATCACGGATATATTTGCTGTCGCCTGATGGCAGGGTGCCGCGGCCGGCCTCGTCCTGCATGTCCAGCAGATCCTGGCGGGTATCATCGGACAGGACGAAATCACTCAACAGCCGGGCAATCAGGGCGGCATCATCGTCATCTTCCCACGAACGGTCGGGCGCCAGGCCCGGTGCGGGATTGGGATCGGGGATGGAGGCTTCCGGCGGTGCCGGGCGGGCTGTCCTGGCATCGGCGCCCAGCAGCAGCCCATCCCAGCCATAGCCGGATTCGGCGACGCGGGCATGGATGGTGCGGGCCGCGGCCAGCACCACCTGATCATCCTCATCTCCCAGCCGGTCCAGCAGGTCGATGAAACTATTGCGGTCCATGAATGGCATGTGGTCCTCCCGATCTTCGAAGGATAGACGTTGCTATGGCGTGAACTGTTCCTTGAGGATCCGTTCCTCCAGCGCCAGTTCCGGGTCGAACAGCAGGGTGCTGGCCACGCCCCGATCCTCGTGAATTTCCACCCGCGCCACATCGCGCACTTCGGTGAAGTCGGCCACGGCACTGACCGGGCGCTTGGCCGGTTCCAGCACATCGAAGCGGATTTTGGCGGTATGCGGCAGCAGGGCGCCGCGCCAGCGCCGGGGACGAAAGGCGCTGATCGGGGTCAGGGCCAGGATGTCGGCGCCCAGCGGCAGGATCGGCCCATGGGCGGACAGGTTATAGGCGGTGCTGCCGGCGGGGGTGGAAACCAGCGCCCCGTCACAGACCAGTTCCTCCATCCGTTCCACCCCGTCCACCATGACGCGCAGCTTGGCGGCCTGCCGGGTTTCCCGCAGCAGCGACACTTCGTTGAAGGCCAGGCCGTCGGTCACGCTGCCATCCTGACGGGTTGCCGTCATGCGCAGCGGATGCAGCACCACGCGCTGCGCCCGCATCAGCCGGGCGCTCAGCCCATCCTCGCTGAAATCATTCAGCAGGAAGCCGACTGATCCCCGGTTCATGCCATAGACAGGCGTGCCCAGCGTCAGATAGCGGTGCAAGGTTTCCAGCAGGAAGCCGTCGCCCCCCAGGGCGACGATGATGCCGGCCTCCTCCGGCGGCACGCCGCCATAGCGCTGTGCCAGCCTCTGGCGGGCAGCGCAGGCATCGGCCGTGTCGGCGGCAACAAAGGCGAGGGGCTGGGGAACAGGCGTCAAGCTGGGTTCCTGGCGGCTCCGGAGGGTGGCGGCACCTTATACAGGTTGTGCGCGCCGGTCATCTGTCATCCGGTGTCAATAAAGGGGGCCGGCCATTACGGGCGTGGTTAACCGCCCGTCACGCTCATATGCCGGCCCACGGCAGGGCCACGGCGACGGTCGATGATGAAATCATGCCCCTGCGGCTTACGGGTGATGGCTTCGCGGATTGCCTGGATCAGCGGCCCGTCATTATCGGCGGCCCGCAAGGGCGCGCGCAGATCGGCTGCATCCTCCTGCCCCAGGCACATGTAAAGCGTGCCGGTACAGGTGACGCGCACCCGGTTGCAGCTTTCACAGAAATTATGCGTCAAGGGCGTGATGAAACCCAGGCGCCGCCCGGTTTCCTTCACCGTCACATAACGGGCGGGGCCGCCGGTACGGTAATCGCTGTCCAGCAGGGTCCAGCGCTTTTCCAGATCGGCCCGCACATCGCGCAGGGACAGGAACTGTTCCTCCCGCACCGCGCCCCCGCCATTGCCATCCATGTCGCCCAGCGGCATCACCTCGATCAGCGTCAGGTCGAAGCCCTGTTCGCCGCACCAGGCCAGCATCCCGTCCAACTCGTCGTCATTCACGCCTTTCAGGGCGACGGCGTTGATCTTCACTTCCAGCCCGGCCTGTTTGGCCGCTTCCAGCCCTTCCAGCACCTGGGGCAGGCGGCCCCAGCGGGTGATGGACTGGAACCGGCCGGCATCCAGCGTATCGACGGAGACATTGATCCGCCGGACACCGGCGGCGCGCAGATCATCGGCATGGCGGGCAAGCTGGCTGCCATTCGTGGTCAGGGTCAACTCATCCAGCGCCCCGCTGCGCACGTGGCGGCCCAGGCTGCGGATCAGTTCCATGATGTTGCGCCTGACCAGCGGCTCCCCCCCTGTCAGGCGCAGCTTGCGCGTCCCCAGCGCCACAAAGGCGGAGCAGAGCCGGTCCAACTCCTCCAGCGACAGGATGTCGGCCTTGGGCAGGAAGTGCATGTCTTCCGACATGCAATAGACACAGCGGAAATCACACCGATCCGTCACTGAGACGCGGACATAGGTGATGGCCCGGCCAAATGGGTCGGTCAGGGGGGCAAGGCCGCCGCGCGGGGCAGGCGCCAGTCCATCGGCAAGGGGCATGAGGAGATGCCTCGGGTTCAACAGAGATCAGGATATGGCATGCCGGCAGGGATGCTCAACCCCTGACAGTTCGTGCCCCGCCGTGCCGTGCCGATTCGGGTGACGTCACGGCCCGGCGAGGGCAGGGTCGTCATCATCCACCAGGCTGAGGGGGGCGGCTGTGATGTCGATCAGTAATTTGCCGGCATTTTCGAAATTGACCGTCACCCGGTGGCCGATCACGGACTGGACCTGACCCAGCCCCCAGTCCGGCTGCGCGGGATGGCGCACGAAAGCGCCCGGCACAAGTGTTTCATCCATATCGTCTGTTCCCGATCATGATCCGGCCGGTCTATGCTCCTGCCGGGTAAAAAGAACAAGCACCTGGCTTCTTCACACATATATGTAACAGCATGGTTGTATCAGCGTTCCGATGACAGGGGGAATCGGTCATGGAAGCGGTATTAGGGCTGCGGGCGGTGGAATTACTCTGTTCACGCCTCTGCCACGATTTGGTGGGCCCGGTCGGCGCCGTGAATAACGGTGTCGAGTTGATGGAGGAGATGGCCGATCAGGGGTCAAATCTCATTGAGGCCGGGGATGCGCTGGATCTGATCGCTGACAGTGCCGCCAGTGCGGCGCGGCGGCTTGCCCTGTTCCGGCTTGTGCTGGGGGCCGCCGGGGCGCAGGGGGGGCTGCGTCCTGCCGATGCCCGTGCCGCCCTGGATGGCTGGTTCCATGGTGGCCGCATCTCCCTGGACTGGGCTGCGCCCCCGTCGATGCCAGCATCCACAAAACCGGGCCTGTTGAAGCTGGCCCTTCTGGCGGCCTTGGTGGTGGAGGAGGGGATGCCCCGTGGCGGTGTCCTCCGCCTCTCCCCGACGCCTGATGAGGGGGGGCTCACCATTACCGGCACCGGGCAGGGGGCCGCTTTCCGGGCGGAAGCATTGCCGGCCCTGGCCGGGACGCTGGATGATACGGCGTTGGAACCGCGGTCGGTGCTGGCCCACCTTCTGCCCCGCATGGCTGCATTCTATGGTTTCAGCCTGTCTACCCGGCAGGCGGGTGGTGAAATCGCGCTGCTGATCGAGCCGGTGAGCGGGTAAACATTTCCCCTCTCCATATGATTTGTCTCAACGCGAAGGGCGTGGAAACACGATATTCGAATGGCCCTACCTAACCGAAAAGAGGTAAGGTTCCACTTGCCAAAGTGTGGGGCGGCGGGCCATCAATTCGGATAGTAAGATGATTTAAACGAACTTCGGATTAACTTCATTGGCCTTTGGCGCTGCTCTGTGGCCGGATCGCTTCCGGCCAGTGCGCAAGTCAGTAGGCGGACAGTGCGGAAACTGGGGTTTTCCCGAACGGGGCATGGACCATGGATGATCTGCTGAGTGAATTTCTCACCGAGACCAATGAAAATCTTGCCGTCCTCGACGTCGAGTTGGTCAAACTGGAACAGAACCCCAATGATCCGGGGCTGTTGAGCAATATTTTCCGTCTGGTCCATACCATCAAGGGAACCTGCGGGTTCCTGGGGCTGCCACGGCTTGAATCCGTTGCGCATGCTGCCGAGAATGTATTGGGCAAGTTCCGTGACGGCGAACTGCATGTTTCCCCCTACGCCGTTTCGCTGATCCTCGAATCGCTGGATACGATCAAGGGTATCCTTTCGGTTCTTGAGCAGACCGAGGCGGAACCGCCCGGTGGTGATCAGGACCTGATCGACCGGCTGAATGCCATGGCCGAAGGCCGGGAATTGCCCAAGGCAGGTGCTGCCCCCGCTGTGGTGGAAACCCCTGCCGCCGCCGAGAGCGATCCCGATCAGCTTTTCGAGCCGGTTCCGGCCCATCTGACCCACACATTGGGCCCTGCTGCCACCGCGGAGCCGGCTTCGCCCCCGCCGCCCCCGCCGCCGGTTCCGGTCGCTGCGGCCCCGGCCGCGGCGCCGGCTGGTCGCGATGTGGCGCCTGTTGCCCACGCCGCCCCGCCGGCAGAGCCGCCCCCGCCGCCGCCGCGCGTGGAAGCCGCCAGCACCCCGGCCGACGATGTGCGTGGCGAAAGCGCCAAGGAAAGCGCGCTGGCCCAGCAGACCATTCGCGTGCATGTGGATCTGCTGGAAAACCTGATGACCATGGTTTCCGAACTGGTGCTGACCCGCAACCAGCTTCTCCAGATCCTGCGGTCGCAGAAAGACAGCGAATTTGCAGCACCTTTGCAGCGCCTGAACCATGTAACGTCGGAGCTGCAGGAAGGCGTGATGAAGACGCGCATGCAGCCCATCGGCAATGCCTGGGCCAAGCTGCCGCGTCTGGTCCGCGACCTCAGCCACGAACTGCACAAGAAGATCGAGCTGCAGATGCTCGGTGCCGAGACGGAACTTGACCGTCAGGTGCTGGAACTGATCAAGGATCCGCTGACCCACATGGTTCGCAATTCCGGCGACCATGGTCTGGAAATCCCGGCTGAACGTCTGGCCGCCGGCAAGTCCGAGACGGGCCGCATCACCCTGAACGCCTTCCATGAAGGTGGTCATATCATCATCGAGATCAGCGATGATGGTAAGGGTCTGGCCCTGTCCAAGATCAAGGCGAAGATCATTCAGAATGGTCTGGCGAGCGAGTCCGAACTTGCTCAGATGTCGGACCAGCAGATCCAGCAATTTATTTTCAAGCCGGGCTTCTCCACCGCCGCCAAGGTCACGTCTGTTTCCGGCCGTGGCGTCGGCATGGATGTGGTGAAGACCAATATCGAGAAGATCGGCGGCACGATCGAGATGCGGTCGGTTGAAGGCCGTGGCACGACCTTCACCATCAAGATCCCGCTGACGCTGGCCATCGTGTCGGCCCTGATCGTGGAATGCGCATCCGAACGGTTCGCGGTGCCGCAGATCAGCGTGGTTGAGCTGGTGCGCGCCGCTGATGACAGCGAACACAAGATTGAGCGTATCAATGGTGCGCCGGTCCTGCGTCTGCGCAACCGTCTGCTGCCGCTGGTCAGCCTGCAGCGCCTGCTGAAGCTGGGCGATGCCCAGGATGACGATAAGCGGGAAACCTTCATCGTCGTCAGCCAGGTTGGCAATTACACGTTCGGCATCATCGTGGACCGCGTCTTCGACACCGAAGAAATCGTGGTCAAGCCGGTGGCGCCGATCCTGCGGCATATCGAACTGTTCTCCGGCAATACGATCCTGGGCGATGGTTCGGTGATCATGATCCTGGACCCGAACGGTATCGCCACCGCATCCGGCAATATGACGGTGCAGGACACCCATGGTGCGGCGCAGGAAGTGGCCAAGGCTTCCACCCGCCGGGAAGACGACAAGATGGCGCTGCTGCTGTTCAGCGCCGGCGAGGGTGGGCCGAAGGCGGTGCCGCTGTCGCTGGTCGCCCGTCTGGAAGATATCGATCTCAACCAGGTGGAACTGTCCAACGGCGAGCCGGTGGTCCAGTATCGCGGCAAGCTGATGCCGCTGGTGCCCATCGATCCCAACTGGAAGATCGTGCGCGACAAGCGCCAGCCGGTGGTGGTGTTCGCCGATGGCGAGCGCTCCATGGGTCTGGTGGTGGACGAGATCGTCGATATCGTCGAGGATCGTCTCCAGGTCGAGCTGGGGACCGAGCGTCCGGGCTTCCTGGGCTCCGCCATCATCGCCAGCAAGGCGACCGATGTTATCGATGCCGGTTTCTACCTGACCCGCGCCTTCAAGGACTGGTTCGGCAACGCGCATGAGAGCTTCGAGGATGAGCGTCAGCACCGCGTTCTGCTGGTGGATGACAGCCCGTTCTTCCGGAACCTGCTGACGCCGCTGCTGACCGTCTCCGGCTATGATGTCACAGCGGTGGAAAGTGCCGACGAGGCGCTGGCCCTCTGCGACAATGGCGAAGAGTTCGACGTGATTGTGTCCGACATCGAGATGCCGGGCATGAGCGGGTTGGACTTCGCCCAGGCTGTGCGGGCCACCACCCGCTGGGCCTCCACACCGCTGGTGGCCTTGTCCAGCCATTCCACGCCCCGCGACCTGGATCGTGGCCGCGAGGCCGGCTTCAACGATTATGTCGCCAAGTTCGACCGTGAAGCTCTGCTCTTCACCCTGCAGCAGACCATTACCGAAAAAGGTGCCGCATGAGCGCGCGTCTCCCTGCCGTCAAGAAGGCTGGTTCCCAGGAAATCGCCATCGCCAAGAACGAAGATTTCGTGACGGCGACCATTGCGGATCAGCTTTTCGGTATCCCGGTTCTGCAGGTACAGGACGTTCTGGGGCCGCAGAAGATCACCCGCATCCCCCTGGCGCCGCCGGAAGTGGCGGGTAGCCTGAACCTGCGTGGCCGCATCGTCACTGCGATCGATGTGCGCCTGCGCCTTGGCCTGCCCGCCCGTACGGGTGGCAAGCCGGGGATGAGCATCGTTGTTGACCATAAGGGGGAGCTTTATTCCCTTATGGTGGACCATGTCGGCGAGGTGTTGAGCCTCACCACCGACGATTTCGAACGTCACCCGGCAACCATGGATCAGCGCTGGAGAGAAATTTCCACAGGTATTTATCGCCTGAAGGAGACTCTTCTCGTTGTTCTGGATGTCTCCAAGCTGCTGAATTTTGCTAATATTGAAGCGGCGTAAACCACGTACGACATCCGAGGTCGATTGATGAAGTCCTGTCTTGTCGTCGATGACAGTCGCGTCGTCCGCAAGGTGGCGCGTAAGATCCTGGAAGAACTGGGATTTACCTGCGATGAAGCCGAAGATGGCAAGCAGGCCATGGATCATTGCGCCCGGGTCATGCCCGACGCGATCCTGCTTGACTGGAACATGCCGGTGATGACCGGCATCGAGTTCCTGCGCCGTCTGCGGAAAATGACGGGTGGCCAGGCGCCGAAGGTGGTGTTCTGCACCACCGAAAACGACCTGGCACACATCCAGGAAGCGCTGTCGGCCGGGGCCAATGAGTACATCATGAAGCCCTTCGACAGCGATATTATCCAGACCAAGTTCCAGCAGGTCGGGCTCCTCTGAGCCCGTCCGGGATTGCAGACAATGAATGAGCTTCCCGGAAGATCGGTGCCCCAGGTGGCATCGGCCGGCACAGAGCCCTACCGGGTCATGGTCGTGGATGACAGTGCTGTCATCCGCGGGCTGCTGACCCGTTCCCTTGAGGGAAATCCGGAGATCAAGGTCGTTGCATCTGTGGCGAATGGTCAGATGGCCATCAACACGTTGCAGCGCCAGACGATCGACGTGATTGTCCTTGATATCGAGATGCCGGTGCTGGACGGGCTTTCCGCCCTGCCGCACCTGCTTGCGATTGATCCGCATGTGAAAATCGTCATGGCTTCGACCCTGACGGCGAAAAATGCGGATATCAGCTTGCGCGCCTTGAAGGCGGGGGCGGCGGACTATATCCCCAAGCCCTCTTCAACGCGGGAGTTGACCAGCGCTGATGATTTCAAGCGCGAGTTGACCGAGAAGGTGAAGGTGCTGGCCCAGGCGGCCCGGCGCGCCGACCCCCGCAAGGCGGGGGGGGCGCCGGCAACCAGCCCGGCGGCACCTGTTGCCCGCCCGGGTCTGGCCACGCCGTCCACCGTCACGGCGCAGCCGACCACCAGTTACACCTTGCCGACCCCGGTCCGTCCCAAGCCGGAACCGGCACCGATCACCTTGCGCACGCCGGCGGATTTCCGGCCCGATGTCCTGGCGATTGGCAGTTCAACCGGTGGTCCCCAGGCCCTTTTTGAGGTGTTGAGCCACTTGAAGGATCTGAAGCAGCCGATCCTGATCACCCAGCATATGCCGGCCACCTTCACGACCATTCTGGCCGAGCATATTACCCGGCAGTGCGGCATTGCCTGTACGGAAGCCAAGGATGGGGAACCCATCGTCGGCGGCCATGCCTATGTGGCACCGGGCGATTTCCACATGCTGGTGGTCCAGAAGAACGGTGTGAATTGTCTGGCTCTGACCAAGGATCCGCCGGAGAATTTCTGCCGGCCGGCGGTGGACCCGATGCTGCGCTCTATTGTAAAGGCCTATGGCCGCCGCGTGCTTGTGACCATTCTGACCGGTATGGGCCATGATGGTCAGCGCGGATCGGAGAATGTGGTCCAAGCCGGTGGTTCCATCATCGGTCAGGACGAGGCGTCCAGCGTTGTGTGGGGCATGCCGGGTGCGGTGGCCACGGCAGGTCTCTGCAGCGCGGTGCTGCCCCTTAAAGAAATCGGCCCCTATATCCGTAAGCTCGCATTGAGGCAGGCAGCATGAAGGTCGAAGATTTCGATATGTTCTGCACCCTGCTGCGGCAGCGTTCCGGCTTGGTGCTGACCTCTGACAAGGCCTATCTGCTGGAAAGCCGGTTGATGCCGGTGGCCCGCAAATGGAACCTGAAGGGTCTGGATGAAATGGCGGCCCAGGTGCGCACAAAGCGGGATGAAGCCCTGCTGCGTGACATCACCGAGGCGATGACCACCAACGAATCCTCCTTCTACCGGGATCAAAAGCCGTTCGACCAGTTCAAGAGCGTCGTTCTGCCGATGATGCTGGCCAACCGTCAGGCCAAGAAGGTGATCCGGATCTGGTCGGCGGCCTGCTCTTCCGGGCAGGAGGCCTATTCCCTGGCCATGCTGCTGGCCGAGGAAGGTGCCAAGCTGGCCGGCTGGAAGATTGAGATCGTCGGTACCGATCTGTCTGGCGAAATGGTGCAGAAGGCCAAAGCCGGCCTTTACACGCAGTTCGAGGTGCAGCGCGGCCTGCCCATCACCCTGCTGGTGAAATATTTCAAGCAGGTGGGTGACAAATGGCAATTAAGCGATGACATCCGCAACCGGGTTCAGTATCGCGAATATAATCTGCTGGGTGATCTGGCGCCGCTGGGGCAGTTCGACATCGTCTTCTGCCGTAATGTGCTGATCTATTTCGATCAGCCGACGAAGACCAAGGTGCTGGAGGCCATGGCCCGTCAAATGCCACCGGATGCCGTTCTGTATCTGGGCGGTGCGGAAACGGTGCTTGGCATCACGGAAAAGTTCAAGCCGATGGAAGGTCAGCGGGGGCTTTACACGCTCGCCGGGGCTCCACAGAAGCTATAAGTAAGGATAGGCACTGCCGTCCAATGGAAAGCCGGCCCGAAAAGGCCGGCTTTCCTTGCTTTCGGGCCGTGTAGCTGCTCTCTATCCTTACTTGGAAACGGAGTCGCAGGCGGTCATCGCCATTCCCGAGTCGTTGACGGATCAGATATCCAGCATCTGTTCCACGAACCCCAATGCCCGGCCCAGCGTGTCATCATAAGGGGAACGGCCAGTGACGGGATCGGGGACGCGGCTGTTATAGAAGCTATGTTCCAGCCCCTCATATTCCACCAGCCGGCAGATACGGCCGGCATCCGTGGCGTGGTCGCAGAAGGCCCGCACACTGGCAATCGGCACCTTGCTGTCAGCCGACCCGTGCAGGATCAAGGTCGGCGGCAGACCGCCAACGCCCATGCGGCTTGGTGAAATCCACCAGGCCAGGGGCTTTAAGTAAATCGGGGCGGGGCTGACCAGATCGACGGGGGGATTGAACAGGACCAGGGCCGCCGGCTTGGCGCCGGCACTGGCGGCCAATGACGCCATCAACGCCAGATGCCCCCCGGCAGAACCACCCGCCAGGGCAATACGCCGACTGTCGATACCATAGGCGCTGGCATGGTCATGCAGCCAGTCATAGGCGGCTTCGGCGTCGCTGACGGACTGCACCGGGGTGGAGCCATCGCGGCATTTCACCCGATAATCAGCCAGGATGGCGACATATCCCCTGGCGGCGAAGGCCTCGGCCTGGGGCCTGAACGCCTCGATATTGCCGGTGCGCCAACTGCCGCCGAAGAAGAACAGGATGGCGGGCCGGCCACCCGTTGGGTTTCCGGTGGGGTGAAACAGATGCAGGCGCAGGTCGCGATCACCTGGATGGGCATAAGTGACGCTTTGCGCGCCCGGCAGCGTGTCGGGCTGCGCGGCCACGCCGTCACATTGGTCGGATAACACCCCGGCCACCGCGGCCTGCCGCTCTGCCGCCATTCTGTCGTCTGGCCCCTTACCACACCCGGTAAGGGCCGCGCACAGCAGCAGCGCGCCGGCCCATCGCCGCCCCGTTTCCCCTGCCATCTTGTCTTAATCCCGTTCCTGTCCCGGTTCCGTTGACCGTACCGGTTAATGGCGCAGCTTTATCAGGTTCCACCGGAAACGGGCAGTGACTTCGTGAGATGGTCGCTGGCGGTGCTTGAAACGACGGTAGCCAATGACGTCGCGTCTCTCCCATGGTAGCAGGGTCGCCGTCCTTGGCGTCCTTGCCTACGCTATTGATTTAATAAATTTTCATCTATTTGTTGAATTATTTTTCTATTTTCAAAGCGATATTGACGGTTTGAATTTTGGAATGCTAATTTTTTTAGAAATCATTAAAGAGGAGTGTCGTTAGCATGCGTAAAATTTTTATCGCATTTGCCCTTTTGTTGTCAGGCTGTGGATCGACTCACGTAATGACAAAAGAGCAGGTCGATGCAATGTTCGAGCGTCGATATGAGGGAATAAAACAAGAAGATGTTAAAAAATCTGCAATGAATGTTCTTGTTCTCGCCGATGGTGATGACTTCAAATTTTCCGAATTTGGTGATGGTTTTTCTGCATCTCATAGTTCTACTCTTCTTCCAGGGCAGGGAACTGTGTGGAATTTTCGTGTTCGTGAAGATGGTGGGGTTGTAATTGCAAAATTGGAAGCATTATCCCAAAATAACTACTCGAGTGGAAGATTGGCGGGGGGGTCTGCTTTATTTGATCTGTTTTGGCAAAGGTTGGATTATCTTGTAGGTAAAAAAAGTGATTGGACGACGTGTGACGAACAAGAAGCTAAAAAAGATAAGGACCCAAATTTGTGGGGGCATATTGAGGCATTATGCTTCATTGAAATGAAAGATATGGTCCCCTCTCCTGACTTGGTGCGACGCTAACTGCTTCCGGGTGTTTTTAATATAAGCCTATCCGGATAGGAGGGGGCGGCGCTCGCGTCAGACAGCCATAGGGGCGCCGCCCGTAATAGGTCAGAAAGCTCCACCTAGTAATTCTCACTGGTAAATGGTGTGGATAAATACCAATGGGGTTGGATTAAAATCCAGTGTTTATACTAAGTTCACGTGCCTTATTTGAGTTAGGTAAAAAATTCATGTATAAAAGTGCCAATAATTTAATTTATAATAATAATGTACAACTATAATATATTTGTTGTAATTTTCAATTATATTATAGTTTAATACGGCAATTTAATTTAAAAATGATAATTTTTGATTTAAAATGATGCGAAAAATTTAGGCATCAATATTTGTAATTATTCTGTGCCAGAATCCATATTTCATATCCTTGAATATGAATTTAGCCCTATCACCTTGAAAAAAGCTGGAAATGGGTGAACGGATAAGCAGCAATTCGTCCATAGTTGTATATTACAATGACCATCACTCGTGCATGTTGGCTGCTTGCCCTATCCACCCTGCACGCGCGCAGGGCAGCCGCGCTATGCCGGGTATCCTTTGCATTTGCGTGAAGGCGGGGTGTGGGCTAAGACCGGTTACCGGTGTTGGGGGGCCACCCCCGGCCATTGGCATGTATGAGACATCGGTTCCTGCCCCATGAGCGATACGCCCACCAAGGCGCTGGCCGCCAAGGCATTGCTGCCTACCGGATTGCGTGACCTGCTGCCGCCGGATGCGGAGCATGAGGCGCAGGTTGTCGGCCGCCTGCTGAAGGAATTTCACCGTCACGGCTATGAGCGGGTGAAGCCGCCTTTGGTGGAGTTCGAGGAGGGGCTGCTCTCTGGCTCCGCCGCGGCACTCGCCAACCAGACCTTCCGCATCATGGACCCGGTATCCCAGCGTATGATGGGTGTCCGGTCGGACATGACGCCCCAGGTGGCGCGCATCGCCGCCACAAGGCTGCGCAAGGCCGCCCGGCCGCTGCGCCTGTCCTATGCCGGCCAGGTGCTGCGCGTGAAGGGCAGCAGTCTGCGCCAGGAACGCCAGTTCGGCCAGGTCGGCGTGGAGCTGGTCGGCCCCGACCGGGCCGAGGCCGATGCGGAGATTGTGCTGCTGGCCGCCTCTGCCCTGTCGGTGATCGGCGCCAAGGGCGTTTCCATTGATCTGACCGTGCCCACCCTGGTGCCTGCCGTGGCCCAGGCGCTGAACCTGACCGCGGATGATTATGCCCGCCTGCGTGCGGCGCTGGACCACCGGGATGCCAAGGCGCTGGCGGAAGCGGCCGGTCCGCATGCCGACCTGTTTGCCGCCATCCTTGGCGCCAGCGGTCCCGCCCCGGCGGCGGTGGAGCGGCTGGCCGCCATCGACCTGCCGCCCGTGGCCCAAGCCGCACGCCAGCGCCTGACCGAAGTGGTGGCGCTGATCGGGCAGGCGGCCCCGCATCTGGCTGTGACCATCGACCCGGTGGAAATGCGCGGCTTTGAATATCAGACCGGTGTCAGCTTCACCCTGTTTGCGCGCGGAGTGCGGGGCGAGGTGGGGCGCGGCGGGCGTTATCGCACCGGTGGCGACAGCCCGGTGGGCGAGCCTGCGACCGGCTTCACCATTTTCACCGACACGGTTTTGCGCGCCATCCCCGGCCCGCAGCCGGTCCCCCGCGTGCTGTTGCCGCTGGGTACGGATTATGCGGCGGCATCGGCGCTGCGGGCGGATGGCTGGCACACGGTTGCCGCCATGGATAATGCCGATGATGTGGTGGCAGAGGCGAAGCGGCTGGGCTGTTCGCATGTGCTGCGCCAGGGCGTGCCGGAAGCTGTTTGATCCTATTGGGTTTCAATGCGGGTAGCGCCCTTCAGGAGAAGGGTGCTGCCACCTTGCGAGAAGAGCGGAGAAAATCATGGCCAATGTGGCGGTCGTCGGGTCCCAGTGGGGCGACGAGGGCAAGGGCAAGATCGTTGACTGGCTGTCCAGCCGCGCCGACGTGGTGGTGCGCTTCCAGGGCGGCCATAATGCCGGCCATACGCTGGTGATCAACGGGGTTGTCTACAAGCTGTCGCTGCTGCCCAGCGGCGTCGTCCGCCCCGGCAAGCTGTCGGTCATCGGCAATGGCGTGGTGGTCGATCCCTGGGCGCTGCTGAAGGAAATCGACGCCATCCGGGAAAAGGGTGTGGAAATCACCCCCGACACGCTGCTGGTGGCCGAGAACTGCGCCCTGATCCTGCCGCTGCACAGCGCCGTGGACAAGGCGCGCGAGGAAGCGCGTGGCGTCAACAAGATCGGCACCACCGGTCGCGGTATCGGGCCCGCCTATGAGGACAAGGTGGCCCGTCGCGCCATCCGCGTCTGCGATCTGGCCGATGAGGCTGTGCTGGAAGGCAAGGTGGAGCAGTTGCTGTTCCACCATAATGCCCTGCTGCGCGGCCTGGGCGCGGAAGAGCTGAAGAAGGAAGAAGTGCTGGCGCAGTTGGCGGAAATCGCCCCGCGCCTGCTGCCCTACAGCGCTGTGGTCTGGAAGCGGCTGGACGAAGCCCGCCGCCAGGGCAAGCGCATCCTGTTCGAAGGTGCCCAGGGCGCCATGCTGGACGTGGATCACGGCACCTACCCGTTCGTCACCTCCTCCAACACGGTGGCCGGCAATGCCGCTGCAGGGTCGGGCATGGGGCCGGGCTCGGTCGGCTATGTGCTGGGCATCACCAAGGCTTACACCACCCGCGTCGGCTCCGGCCCGTTCCCCACGGAACTGCTGGACGAGACGGGCGACAAGATCGGCCAGCGCGGCCATGAATTCGGCACTGTCACCGGCCGCAAGCGCCGCTGCGGCTGGTTCGATGCCGTCATGGTGCGTCAGGCGATCAAGACCGGCGGCATCACCGGCATCGCGCTGACCAAGCTGGACGTGCTGGACGGGTTCGACGAGCTGAAGGTCTGCGTCGGCTACGAGTATAAGGGTGAGGTGATCCAGCACCTGCCGGCCGGCCAGACGGCGCAGGCGGAAGTGCGCCCGGTTTACGAGAGCTTTGAAGGCTGGAGCGAAAGCACCCAGGGTGCCCGTTCCTGGGCCCAGCTTCCCGCCGCTGCGATCAAATATGTCCGCCGTATCGAGGAACTGATCGAAGCGCCGGTAACGCTGCTGTCCACCAGCCCGGAACGCGACGACACGATCCTGATGAAGGATCCGTTTGAGGATTGATCTGGTTTGACTAGAAAACGCCGCCCCACCGGGCGGCGTTTTCATGTGTGGTTTAAGGGGCCTGCTGGTCCCGCTTCTCCGTTTCCGCCGCCTTGGGCAGATAGCGGTGGGCGAGTGCGTGATAGACGGCCGGCGCGCCCGTCATGCGGGAGATGGAAAAGCCGATCAGGCTGGCCATCATCACCGGGGCCGCCATGGCATGGTTGCCGGTCATTTCCAGCACGATGACGAAGGCCGTGATGGGGGCCTGCACCACGCCGGCGAAATATCCCGCCATGCCCAGCAGGGCAGCCGCACCCACGGCATGGCTGTTCAGGATATCGGCAATGGTGGCCCCCATCCCGGCCCCGATCGCCAGCGATGGGCTGAAAAAGCCGCCCGGCACGCCGGTGATACAGGAAAGCAGCGTGGCGGCGAACTTGGTCAGCATGAAAAAGGGGGAAACGCCGCCCTCGCCATCCAGCAAGGCCTTGGATTGTTCATAGCCGGTGCCGTAGGTGGCGCCGCCGGATGCCAGCCCCAGCAGGGCGATCAACAGGCCGCAGCCGGCGGCGAACAGCACCGGATGGCGCTTCAGGCCCCGGCCCAGCCGGCCGGGCAGCCCATAGGCGAAGCTGACCATCAGCCGGCTGAACAACCCACCCATCAGGCCGCCGACAACACCGCAGGCCAGCACCAGCGACCAGTCTTGCCAGCCGTGCAGCACCTCCCGCGTGTGACCGAAATAGGTGTAGTCCCCCTGCATGGCGAGCGAGGCGATACCGGCCAGCAGCACGGCGGACAGCACCAGATGGGCGGAGCGGACCTGGAAGGCACGGCCCATCTCCTCAATCGCGAAGACCAGCCCGGCCAGGGGTGTGTTGAAGGCGGCGGCGACACCGGCGGCCGCACCGGCCAGCAGCAGGCCGGGCATCCGGTCGCCCAGCTTGCGGCCGATGGCGTTCATGATGGCAGCACCAACCTGCACTGTCGGCCCCTCGCGGCCCACTGAGGCACCGACACCCAGTGCCAGCAGGGTCAGCACCATCTTGCCGGCGGCGGCAGGCAGCGATACCAGCCGGTCACGCAGTTCCTGGACCTTGGTCGCGCGGGCGGCAACGGCTTGTGGAATGCCGCTGCCGCCGGCCATGGGGAAATAGCGGCTGGTCAGCCAAGCCGACAAGGCCAGACCGCCAGGGGTCAGGATCAGGGGCAGCCAGGGCCAGCGACCGGCAATATGGGTGAACAGCTCTGCGGCACCATCGGCAGCCCAGGCAAACAGCACGGCGACGACGCCGACACACAGCCCCCCGCCCCAAAAGACGAACCGCCGCCGCCAGATATGCGGCGCCACCCATAATTGCCGCCCCCGGCGGACCACGGCGTTCGGCATCACCTCATCCTCTTTATCGCGTGACAAGACAGGACTACGCCGCGGACCCCGGTTTGGGCACCCTTGATCGGGCATGGCAAGCTTGTGCGCTGTGGGATGGTGGTAACGGGCGGGCTTATCTCGCGTACTAAATCTATCATCACGCTTTGTACTATGTAATAATCGGTATTCTCTTGCAGGGGAGGTGGCTATGGTTGTCAATGTGACAGATATTTTTCGTGTTTCAGCAGGGTATGGCCCGTCAAATCCTGCCGCTCTGTTCCAGAAGAAGGAATTTTTACCTTCATCGGCCGTCAACGCCGACCCGGCTCGTCCTGAGGATCAGGTTGTTCTGAGTCCCCTGGCTAAGGCGTTAAAGCAAAAGGAAAGTTCTTCTGCCAGTAAGATGGTTACGCCGTCCGCCCCTTCTGAACAGGATGGGTTGGCGGGTATTTTGTCTGGCGATACGGCAAAAATATTCGCCTCTCTTGATAAAAAAGACCAGGATGAGCTTCAGTCTTTATATGAAAAAGGCAGTGTAACGGCCAAGGATGTTGAGCTTGGTCTGCAATATATGGCGAACCAATCCATATTTATCCAGGCTTGGAGTGAAGAGCCTTTTACAGAAGCGGAGAAGGCTCAATCTGCTGAAGCGAACCGAATAATGGATAAGCAGCGTGAATTGCAAAAGCAGATAATCAGCAACATGCAGTCCCTAACGGATATTTCCGCACAACATGAGCGAGGCGAAATCACAAGCGAGGAAATGAGCGAGCGCATTTCTGAATATCGCCGGCAGGAAGAGGCGTTTGAGCAGGAACATGCAGAAATCCTGAAACAGGACGCCACGGGCATGGCGATGGAAGCCGCAAATGCCCGGTTGGGCCGGGCCGTTGCCAAGATGGGCGGGCCTGCGACCACGCCGGAACAGAAACAGGCGGTCGATAAGCTATTCCAGGCGGGTTTCCGCCCAGAAGGGGTTGCCCCCTTCACCGCCTTCGCCAAAAGCCAGGATAAGCCTGAATTTTTGAGGTAGGCGCGATCGTCGGATTAAGCGCCCCTATCGCCCGGCCTGCCACACATCCGGGATATGCCGGGGCAGGCGGCGGGGCAGGACGGCCATCAGGTCGAAACGGATGCCATGGCCGGCCAGATGCGGGCGTCGGGCAATGAAATGATGGATGGCGGCATGGCGGCGGCGCCAGCTTGTCTGGGGCAGGGCGGCCAGGGCTGCCTCCAGGCTGGGCCGGGCCTTCACTTCCACCACCGCCAGGACCTTGCCCTTGGTGGCGATGATATCAATTTCCCCCACCGGCAGGCGCAGGCGGCGGGCCAGGATGCGGTAGCCTTGCAGCCACAGCATCAGCAGGCAGGCATATTCCGCCCAGCGGCCCAGCCTTTCGGCCCGCCGCCGGTTGTCCCGGTCACCGGGTGCCCTACGGCGTGCGGCCACGGCCGCCGCCCCCCAGTTCCAGCGCCCTGGCATAGACCGCCTTTTTCGGCTGGCCGGTGATGGTGGCGACATGGGCGGCGGCGTCGCGCACGCTCAAGCCTCCTTCCAGCGCCTGGGCCAGCAGCGTGTCCAGATCGGCAGCATCGGTGGCGGCAGCATCGGCAGCGGGCGGGCCGATCACGACGACAACCTCGCCTTTTGGCGGCCCGTTTTCCTCATAGAAGGCGGAAAGTTCGGCCGCGCCACCACGCCGCACCTCCTCAAACATCTTGGTCAGTTCCCGGGCCACGGCCACTTCACGCGCGCCCAGGGTGGCGGCGATGTCGGCCAGCATGTCGCCCAGCCGCTGCGCCGATTCGTAGAAGATCAGCGTGGCCTGCAGGGTGCGGAACGCCTCCAGCGCTGTGCGCCGGGCGGCGGATTTGGGCGGCAGGAACCCGCCGAACAGGAAACGGTCGGACGGCAGGCCCGAGAGGACCAGGGCCGTCAGCGCGGCATTGGCGCCCGGCAGATGGGTGACGGGCAGGCCCTGTTCGCGCGCTTCCCGCACCAGTTTGAAGCCGGGATCGCTGACCAGCGGCGTGCCGGCATCGGAGACCAGCGCGATGGCGGCCCCGCCGGCGACGCGGCCCAGAATCTGTGGCCGCATCTTTGCCGCGTTATGGTCATGATACGGCACCAGCCGGGTGCCAATACCATAACGGCGCAGCAATTTGCCGGTAACGCGCGTATCCTCGCACGCAATGGCATCCACGCCGCGCAACACTTCCAGCGCGCGCAGTGTTATGTCGCCGGCATTGCCGATGGGGGTGGCGACGATGTAAAGCCCGGCGGCCGGTTTACGGATCGGCCCCGTGCCGTTACCTTCCGCCACCGACATGTCGGCATCGCCGGGGACCACCTCGCCCATATCATCATCATCGGGCAGGGTGTCGTCGGGGGTGGGAGCATCGTCCATGGGTTCGATTTCAACAGGATGGGGTTGCGGATGAGACGGATCGACGGGCGCCGGATGGCCGCCAAGCTGGCAGTGCTGGCCCTGGGGGCCGGGCTTTTGTCGGCCTGTGCCAGCCCCGGCACGGTAACGGCCCCGCCCCCTGCCCCGCAAGCCCCTGTCGTGACAACCCCGCCCCCGGTGGTGACGCCCCCGCCCATGGCTGCCCAACCGGTGGATGACAAGGTGCGGGTGGCGCTGCTGCTGCCGCTGTCGGGCGCCAGTGCCGCCATTGGCCAGAGCATGCTGGACGCTGCGCAAATGGCCATCTTCGATCTGGGGGATGAAAAGCTGCTGCTGCTGCCCCGCGACAGCAAGGGCGCGCCCGATGGGGCTGCGGCAGCAGCGCGGACCGTGATCGCAGATGGTGCGTCCATCGTGCTGGGCCCGGTTTTCGCGGCGGAGGCATCCGCCGTCCGGCCCATCGCGGCGGCTGCCGGCCGTCCTGTGGTGAGTTTCTCCAGTGATTGGAATGTTGCTGGCGGTGGCGTCTGGATCCTGGGTTTTCAGCCGCATGAGCAGGTGCGCCGCGTTGCCGCCCTTGCGGCAGACCGGGGGGCCAAGCGCTTCGCCATCCTGGCCCCCGCCACGCCTTATGGCGAGGCCACGGTGCAGGCTTTGTCCAAGGCGGCAGGCCAATGGGGGGCGGAGGTCACCAAGGTGGAGCGGTTTGCCCCCGGAGCCTCCGACCTGACCGAGATTATCAAGCGCCTGTCCGATTATGATAATCGCCGCGCCGCCCTGGCGACGGAACGGGCGCGGCTGGAAAGCCTGGGGGATGAGGCGTCGCTTCAGGCCCTGCGCCGCCTGTCCAATGCCGACACGTTCGGCGATCTGCCGTTCGATGCGCTGCTGATCGCAGAAGGCGGGGCGACCTTGCGCGAAGTGGCGGCGGTGCTGCCCTTCTTTGATATTGATACGGGCCCGGTCCGCCTGCTGGGCACGGGCCTGTGGGATGAGCCGGGTCTGGGACGGGAGCCGGCGCTGGTCGGCGGCTGGTTCGCGGCCCCGCCGGCGGAAGGCCGCACCGCCTTTGAAAGCCGCTTCCAGGAGCTTTACGGCTATAAGCCGCACCGGCTGGCCTCGCTGGCCTATGATGCCACGGCGCTGGCCGCCGTGCTGGCCCGCAATGGTGGTCGCGAAGGCTTCACCACCCAGGCCCTGACCAGCCCCAACGGGTTTGGCGGAGTGGAAGGCATTTTCCGCCTGCTGCCGTCCGGCGTGTCGGAACGGGGGCTGGCGGTGATGGAAGTGACGCGCAGCGGCAATGTCGCCATTGATCCGGCGCCGCAGAGCTTCCAGCCCACGCCCACTTCCTGATCCATCATGGATGTGACCCTGATCCGGCAGGAGGATGGCACCTATGCCCTGTGCTGGCCGGGCAATCGCGTAGCTTGCGCGGTGGGAAGGGGCGGGGTGCGGCTGGATAAGCGGGAAGGGGATGGGGCGACCCCGGTGGGGGTTTTCCCTTTCCGCCGCGCCTTCTACCGGCCCGACCGACAGGTGCCGCCCTTCACCGGCCTGCCCCTGGACGGGATTGAACGGGCAGATGGCTGGTGCGACGACCCGGCCCACCCGGATTATAACCGTCCGGTGAAGCTGCCGTTCACCGCCTCGCATGAGGTGATGTGGATGGACGAGGATATTTACGATCTGGTGCTGGTGCCCGGCCATAATGATGACCCGCCCGTGCCGGGGCTGGGCAGCGCCGTTTTTGTCCATCTGGCCCGGCCTGGTTTTCCCGGCACGGCCGGCTGCATCGCCCTGGAACGACCTTCCATGCTGGCGCTGCTGGCCGTGCTGCAACCGGGGGACCGGCTGGTCGTGCCGGCCGATGCGGTCGGCCATTATGACGCTGCCGGATCGTAGGCCTTTCCCGCGCGGCCCCCGGCGGCCTATGCTGGGGTGATTTTTCTTCCCACAGGCAGATGCCATGAGTGATCACGCCCCTCCGTCGGCCCCCGATTTGTTTGATGCGGCCAAGGCCACGCGCCTGCTGGCCCATGCGCCCTATTCCGGCTTCAAGGTCGGTGCCGCCATCCGGTCGGAAAGCGGTCGCATCCATGCCGGCTGCAATGTGGAAAATGCGGCCTATCCCCAGGGCCAATGCGCGGAAGCCACGGCCATTGGCCTGATGGTGGCATCGGGCGACCGGCGCATCACTGAACTGGTGGTGGTGGGCGGAGAGGCCGGTTCCGGCCTGATCTGCACCCCCTGCGGCGGCTGCCGCCAGCGCATCCGGGAATTTGCCGGCCCCGACACGCCGATCCATATCTATGATGCCGGCGGCTATCGCCAAAGCTTCACACTGGGGGAATTGCTGCCCTTCAGCTTCGGCCCCGATAATCTGGGATTCTGACAAATGGCTGATCATTCCGATGCCGAAATGGATTTCGGTGCTGTCGCACGTCGCGCCTTGCCGCTGCTGGATCTGACCAGCCTGAATGATGGTGATGATGCTGAAAGCACGGCTGCGCTGTGCGCCAAGGCGGTGACGGCGGCGGGAAATGTCGCTGCTGTGTGTTTGTGGCCCAGCTTTGTTTCGCAGGCGAAACAGCTTTTGGATGGTACTTGCGTGCGGATCGCCACGGTGGTGAACTTCCCCGGCGGCAGTTTCGGCGCGGATAAGGTGGCCGACCAGATCGCGCGGGCGCTGGAAGCCGGTGCCGACGAGATTGATGTGGTGATGCCCTATGCCGACATCATGCACGGATCGGGGCAGCGCGCCGCCGACCATCTGGCCCGCTGCCGGGAAGCCTGCGGCGATGCGCTGATGAAGGTGATCCTGGAAAGCGGTGCCTTGGCCAAGCCGGTGCTGGTGGAGCGTGCTTCGGCGGTTGCCGTGGCGGCGGGCGCTGATTTCCTGAAAACCTCCACCGGCAAAGTGCCTGCCGGGGCCACGCCCAGTGCCGCCCGCATCATGCTGGAAGCCTGCCGCACGGCACCGCGCCCGGTCGGTTTCAAGGCGTCGGGCGGTATCCGCGACCTTACGGCAGCGGCCACCTATATGGGGCTGGCGGATGAGATTTGCGGCGAAGGCTGGGTCTCGCCGGCCCGTTTCCGCTTTGGTGCGTCGGGCCTGCTGGATGTGATCTTGAAGGAGATCGGCGTTGCCGTCGGTCCCGCGGTGGGCAGCCTGGGTTATTGAGCCTGGGCCGGGGGCGGGATTGGTCCCGCCTGCCCATCCTGCACGCCGATCCAGCCCGTGGCCAGGCTCGCCACCTCCGCCGGCTGGTGGGTGACATAGAGCATGGGCAGCTGCATCTGGTCGCGCAGGCGCACCAGATAGGGCAGCAATTCCGCCTTGCGCGCGGCATCCAGGGCGGAAAGCGGTTCATCCAGCAGCAGCAGCCGGGGGGCGGAAAGCAGGGCGCGGCCAATGGCCACGCGCTGCCGTTCCCCCCCGGACAGGTCGCGCGGGCGGCGGGCCAGCAGCGGCGCGATATCCAGCAGATCGGCAATGGTATCCAGCCCGGCGGGCGGTGTTGCCCGCGTAAACAGCCGGCCATAGAGCAGGTTCTGTCGCACGGTCAGGTGTGGGAACAGCCGCGCTTCCTGGAAGACATAGCCAATGCGGCGCTGGTGCGGGGCCTGGAAGATGCCGGCCCCGGCATCGGTCAACACCGTGTCCTCAACCTTGATATGCCCGCTCTCCGGTCGCTTCAGGCCGGCGACCAGATCCAGCAGGGTGGTTTTCCCCGCCCCGGAGGGTCCCAGCAGGATGGTCACCCCCGGTCCGGTGGTGAACCGCGCGGTCAGGGTGAAATTGCCCTGCCGGTGGGTCAGGTCAATCTCAAGCATCGCCACCCCCCACCCGGCGGCGCACCTGCCGTGCCAGTAATTCGCTGGCGATCAGGGCGAATATGGCGATGGCGACCGATACCAGGGTCAGCCGCAAAGCCGGCCCGTCGCCACTCGGCACCTGAAGATGGCTATAGATGGCCGATGGCAGGGTTTGGGTCACGCCGGGGATGTTGGAAACAAAGGTGATGGTGGCGCCAAACTCCCCCAACGCCTTGGCAAAGCAGAGGATGGCGCCGGCCAGGATGCCGGGCAGGGCCAGGGGCATGGTGATTGTGGCGAACACGGCCCAGGGCGGCGCGCCCAGGCTGCCGGCGGCCTGTTCCAGCTTCGGGTCGATGGCTTCCAGTGACAGGCGGATGGCCCGTACCAGCAGGGGAAAGGCCATGATGGCGCAGGCCAGCACCGCACCGGTCCAGTTGAAGGCAAAGGTAATCCCCACCTCTGCCAGCATCTTGCCCAAGGGGCCCTGACGGCCAAACAACAGCAGCAGCAGATAGCCCGTCACCACCGGCGGCAGCACCAGCGGCAGATGCACCAGCCCATCCAGCAGGATACGACCGGGAAACCGGCCCCGCGCCAGCAGCCACGCCACCAGGATGCCCGGCGGCAGGCTGGCCAGCACCGCCCAGAAGGCGACCTTCAGGGACAGGCGGATGGCCGTCCATTCCTCGGGCGTGAAATCAAGCACGGATCAATTGACCAGAAAGGTGAAACCCTGTTCTTCGAAATAGCGCCGCGCGGCGGGGCTGGAAAGAAACTTCAACAGCTTTTCGGCCTCTGGTCCGGCGGTACCCAGCAGGGCGGCCGGATATTCAATCGGCGCGTGGCTGTCGGCGGGGAAGGTGGCGATGACTGTCACGTTCGGTTCCGCAACCGCGTCGCTGGCATAGACGATGCCGGCGGCAGCCTCTCCGCGTGCCACCAGGGCCAGGGCGGCGCGTACATTTTCCGCTTGGGCGACCTGGCCTTGCACCTTGTCCCACAGGCCCAGCTTGGTCAGCGCCGCCTTGCCATATTTGCCCGCCGGCACGCCCGCTGTATCGGCCATGGCCAGTTTGCCGTCGCCCAGCAGGCTGGGCAGGTCAGCGATCTCACCCGCCTTGCCGGTGGCTTTCGGCGTGATCAGCACCAGCCGGTTGCCCAGCAGGGTGACGCGGCTTTCCGGCTTGATCAGCTTCTGCTGCGCCAGATTATCCATCCAGTCCTGATCGGCGGAGATGAAGATATCTGCCGGCGCGCCGGCTGCGATCTGCTTGGCCAGGGCCGAACTGGCGGCATAGGAGGCGACGGCAGCCGTTCCCGTCTGGGTTCTGTACGCCGCCAGCGCCTTGTCCAATGCCGTTTTCAGGCTGGCGGCGGCGAAAATGGTGACGGGCCGATCCTGTGCCAGTGCCGGCGATAGCGGGGCCAGCAACAGGGTCAGGCCAGCCAACAGGCCGGCGATGAGGGAACGACGCAATGCCCGCATGATCATATCCCGCTGGGGAAGGGGAATCGTTATATCTCATGGAATATATCGACGGATCAAGCGAGACGCGGCCTGCCGGCTGGGGCTTGGTCACTGCCGGGTGAAAATGACGGTCAGATTGTTGGCTGGCATTTCGTGGATGGCGGGCGCGCCGAAGCCGTGGGTGGCTGCCAGGTCGGCCACTGTTTCCAGGTCGCGCACGCCCCAGCGCGGGTCGCGGGCGCGCAGATCGGCATCGAAGGCGGCGTTGCTGTCGGCCGTATGCTGGCCGCCCCGCTTATAGGGGCCATAAAGGATCAGCGGCGCACCGGTGGGCAGCAACCGACCGGCGGCAGCGAACAGGCCCAGGGTCGCCTCCCAGGGTGCAATATGGATCATGTTGACGCATAGCATGGCGTCGAAAGGCCCGGACGGCCATGAGGTCGGGTCCAGGGCATTGATTGCCAGGGGCGGGGCGATGTTGGGCACGCCTTCCGCCTGGGTCCAGGCGGCAATGCTGGCGCGGGCATCCGCGTCCGGATCACTGGGCTGCCACTGCCAGCCGCCAAGATGGCTGGCCAGAAAAACCGCATGCTCCCCGCTGCCGCTGGCCACTTCCAGCAGATGCCCCGTGGCAGGCAGAACCTGTTCCAGAATGGCGAGAATGGGCGCGCGGTTGCGCAGTGTGGCGGGGGCGTGGCGGCGGACATCATCATTCATGGTGGCACGCTAGCCGGAACATGCGCTCTCGCCAAACGGTTTCCCCATCCCTATCTGACCTTTTTAAAGAGAGCCGGGACCGTTGCGATGCTGAACCGAATTCGCCGCCTTTTCACCCAGCCTGACCGTGCCCTTGATGGGCTGGATGGTCCCGACCGCGTGCATCTGGCAGCCGCCTGCCTGATGGTGGAGGCGGCCCGCCTGGATGGCACCACCAGCGGGGAGGAGATGGAAACAATCCGCACCCTGCTTTCCAGCCATTTCAAGCTGGACGAGGCCGAGGTGGAGGAACTGGTGCGGTCGGCGTCCACCCTCTCCGACGGGCCGGCGCAATGGTATGCTTTCACGTCGCGGCTGAAAGACGCGATGGAGTATGACGAACGGGTAGCGATTATCGAAATGCTGTGGCATGTCGTCTATGCGGATGGCGCGCTGCACCATCTCGAATCCAGCCTGTTGCGCCGGGTGGGTGGTTTGCTCTACGTCTCCGACCGGGATCGTGGTGAAGCCCAGCGCCGGGTCAAGGCTGCCCTGGGCCTGACCTGATCGGGGTCTTCCGGCCAAGCCGGGTTTTGTTGAGCAAGGGGCGCCCGCCGGGAAGCCGGCCCCGTGGGCGCCGCCGTTGAGGAGTGATGGAAGGATGCCATACGTCGTCACCGAACTGTGCATCAAGTGCAAGTTCATGGATTGCGTCGAGGTTTGCCCCGTGGATTGTTTCTACGAAGGCGAGAACACCCTGGTCATCCATCCCGATGAATGTATCGATTGCGGTGTGTGCGAGCCGGAATGCCCGGCTGAAGCCATCATCCCCGATACCGATCCCCAGGCTGAGCAGTGGTTGGGCATGAACCGCGATTACGCGGAAAAGTGGCCGAACATCACCCGTAAGAAGAAGGCCCCGGACGATGCCGACGCCTGGAAGGGTGTGCCGGACAAGTTCGCCAAATATTTCAGCCCCAATCCGGGCAAGTAATCACCGAAGGCGACTGGGCCGGCACTATAATGCGCTGGCCGGTCACTTTTTGCGTCCATGCGGCGCCTGCATGCCCGACATAACCGCTTTCCTTCGGAACTTTTGCGGAACAAGGCGTGCTAGCTCTGTCATACGGCGGTAATATCCACTATATTGGTCTTCGCGAGGAACCGTGCGCCGGCCGTTTGGCCCCTTTTTAAGCGCGCGGTCCATTTTCGCCCGAGCCCCGCGAGAGGATGCCTGCACCCCGCCATTGTAAATATGGCGGTGGAAGGCGTCTTTTTCCTGTGGTGCCCGAGCTGTGCCGAAGAATGAGAGCCAAGCGAAGATGTCTGACAGCCAAGATTTCGTTACCGGCGATCACGTTGTTTATCCGGCCCATGGCGTGGGCCAGATCATCGGGATCGAGACCCACAGCATTGGCGACATGAGCGTCACGCTGTACGCCATCCAGTTCGAAAAGGAACGGATGACGCTGAAGGTTCCGGTGGCGAAGGCCAAGGCTTCCGGTCTGCGCCGCCTGTCCTCCAAGGACCGGATCAAGGCCGCGATGGAGACGCTGCTGGGCCCCAGCAAGATCAAGCGCATCATGTGGAGCCGTCGCGCCCAGGAATATGAGGCGAAGATCAATTCCGGCGACCCGGTTTCCATCGCTGAAGTGGTGCGCGACCTGTATCGCGGCGAAGACCAGTCCGACCAGTCTTACAGCGAGCGGCAGATTTATCATGCCGCGCTGGAGCGTCTGGCCCGTGAACTGGCCGTTGTGGAAAAGATCGACGAGCGCAAGGCGACGGAAAAGCTGGAAGCCGTGCTGAGCAAGGCTGCCTGATCCGTTCCTGAACACAGGGCCCGTTCGGCCCATACCACAAGATCGGCTAAGCCGGTGGTGACAGGACGGGATATTTAGTATGAAAAGGGGTGGCCCGATGCGGGTCGCCCCTTTTTTTGCGTCGCGCGCCCCCGTACACTCAGGGTCGTTCCTTTCCGTTCGCCCGAGAGTTTCTTCCCGGATGTCAGACGACCAGAAATTCGCCCTGCTCGGACGGCCGCGCCGCATCTGGGCCGTTGGCGCCATTCATGGCGAGGCGGGCCGGCTGGCGGCATTGCATGAGGATATTGGCGCCCGTTTCCAGGCGGGTGACCGGCTGATCTATCTCGGCAACATGATCGGGCGTGGACCGACCGTGTTTGAGACGATGGAAGAGCTGCTCTATTTCCGCCGCCATCTGATGGCCAAGCCCAGCGTGCTGGCCAGCGATATCGTCTATCTGCGCGGCGGGCAGGAAGAGATGTGGCAGAAGCTGCTGCAGCTTCAGTTCGCGCCCAACCCCAGCGCCGTTCTGCAATGGATGATCGGCCAGGGCGTGGAGGCGACGCTGATCGCTTATGGCGGCACAGCGGCTTACGGGATGGCGGCAGCGCGCGACGGGGCTGTCGGGCTGACCCGCTGGACCAACGAGTTGCGGACCGCCGTCCGCAATGCCGCCGGGCATGACAATCTGTTCGCCTGCCTGCGCCGCGCCGCCTATACCAGCAACCCGGACGGGGAGCCGGCCAGCCTGCTTTTCGTCAATGCCGGGCTTGATCCCGCCAAGCCGCTGCATATGCAGGCGGATATTTTCTGGTGGGGGGGCGGCAGCTTTGCCCGGATTGATACGCCCTATGGCGATGTCCGGCGCATCGTCCGCGGTTATGACCCGACTCACGCACAGGGGCCGGTGATCGGTACCCACACGGCCAGCCTGGATGGCGGGGCCGGCTTTGGCGGCCGGCTGGTGTGCGGCTGTTTCTCCCCTGAGGGGGCGTTGCTGGACATGGTGGAAGCCTGATCCGGCAACCGCCCGCCGGGTCCGGTCTGGATCGGTAATCGTGGGACTATAACCAAAGGAAGTATCCCCGCCAGTGATCCAACGGCGGGCCTGTCACGTATTCCGGCCATGACAACCGATGCGCCCCCTGGCGGCGGTTTGGCAGGGAGAAACAGGCAATGGCCCACCTTGACGACGTGCAGACCCAACGCGCCAATCTGACCTTCATCCGCAGCGCGATGAAGGAACCGCTGCTCGAACGCGACCATGAGCAGGAACTGGCGCGTCGCTGGCGTGAAAAAGGGGATGAGCGGGCGCTGCACGAACTGGTGCGCAGCTATACCCGCCTGGTCGTGGCCGCCGCCGGTCGTTTCCGCCATTACGGCTTGGCCATGGGGGAACTGGTCCAGGAAGGCAATGTCGGTCTGATGCAGGCTGCCAGCCGGTTTGAGCCGGAACGGGATGTCCGTTTTTCCACTTACGCCGCCTGGTGGATTCGCTCCGCCATGCAGGATTATATCCTGCGCAACTGGTCCATTGTGCGCACCGGCACCACGGCGGCGCAGAAATCCCTCTTCTTCAACCTGCGCCGCCTGCGGGCCCAGATCGCCGGCAACCCTTCTTCCGATGCGATGAGCGCGGAAGGCCGGCAGGAGATTGCCCGCATCCTGGATGTGGATGTGCAGGAGGTGGAGACGATGGAAATGCGGCTGGCCGCCGCTGACCAGTCGCTGAACAATCCGCTGACTGAGGCGGGGGACGGCGAATGGCAGGATCTGCTGCCCGACCAGCGCCCCTCGCCGGAAGATGTGGTGATTGGCATGCGCGATGGCCGCATGCGGTCAAAATGGCTGGCGGAGGCGCTGGGCGAGCTTTCCCCCCGTGAACGCCAGATCATTGCGGAACGCCGCCTGCGTGATGAAGGGGTGACGCTGGAAGAACTGGGCCGCGTTCTGGGCGTCAGCAAGGAGCGTGTCCGGCAGTTGGAAAGCCGGGCCATGAACAAGCTGCGTGTCAGCATGTTGAAGCGCGTCCGCGATCAGGGGGAGCTTTTCGCAGAAATCTAAAAGGAACGGGGCCGGCTTTCACCGGCCCCCCGCAAAGCAAAGTTATTTGAAAAACCTGTGGTCAGGCGTTCAGCCCGCCATCCACGGTAAGGCTGGTGCCATTGATCTGGCGCGCAGCGGGGCTTGCCAGGAAGGTGACCGCGGCCGCCACATCTTCCGGCTCCCCATAATGACCCAGCGGGGTCAGGGCGCGCAGGGCATCGGCCATCTCTCCGTTCGCCGGGTTCATATCCGTCTCGGTTGCCCCCGGCTGCACCAGATTGACGGTGATGCCACGGTCGCCCAGTTCACGTGCCAAGCCACGGGTCAGGGAGACCTGGGCCGATTTGGTCATCGCATAGACCGTCACATTTGTGCCCACCATACGGTCGGCCAGGCACGATCCGATCAGGATGATGCGCCCGCCCCGCCCCAGATGCGGGATAACCGCCTGGGAAAACAGGATGGCTGCGCGGACATTCACATTCAAAAGCGCGTCGATATCTTCCAGGCTGATGTCAGCCAGTGCGCCGACGCGGGCGATGCCGGCATTGTTCACCAGGATATCAATCCCGCCCAAAGCGGCTACGGCCTCTGCAACAGAACGCTTTACGGCTTCCGGATCGCCACTATCCGCCTGGATGGCGACTGCGCGCCGGCCTTTGCCTTCAATCGCCTGCGCCACCGCTGCCGCGCGGTCGGCAGAGCGTTCGTAGGTGATGGCGACATCTGCGCCCCTTTCCGCCAGCGCCAGCGCGATGCTGGCCCCGATTCCGCGCGAACCGCCGGTTACCAGGGCGCGCTTGCCAATCAAGTCACTCATGAGTCGATCCTTTATGTATCGATTGATACATAAATAGCTGGACCCATTGCCATGGCATGTCAATCGAATTATATATTGATCGATGCAGAAATCAGAACCGCCCCTCGAAAATCCTGAAGTACCTGCTGCGCGCAGCCGTGGCCGCCCGCGTGCGTTCAACCGCGACATGGCGCTGGCCCAAGCCACCCGTTTGTTCTGGACCAAGGGATATGAGGCGACATCGATTGCCGATCTTACCCAGGCGATGGGGATCGGCTCTCCCAGCCTTTACGCGGCTTTCGGATCGAAGGAGGCGCTTTATGCTGAAGCGCTGCGTTATTACGGCGGACAATATGAGCATCTGGTTTGGGGCGGCTTTCTGGTCGCCCCGACGGCCAGGGCGGCCGTCCATGCGCTGCTGATGGATTCCGCCAAGGTTTTGCCCGGCTGCACCGCCGATATGCCCCGTGGCTGCATGGTGACCCTTTCCGCTGTGGGCTGTGAAGGGCATGCGGAGCTGGGGGAACTGGTCCAGGGGGCGCGTGCCGTGACCTTGCACCGTCTCCTGGCGCGGATTGAACGGGCTGTCTCGGAAGGTGAGATATCGGCCTCTATCGACACCCATGGCCTTGCCCGTTTTGTGCAAACCATACAGAGCGGCATGTCGATCCTGGCCCGCGATGGGGCCAGCCGGGCTGAATTGGAGGATGTGGCCGCCACAGCCATGCTGGGATGGGATGCCCGCACCCGCACCATGGCGGATCGCTGATCCGGGATACAGCGGCCCCTTAGGGCCCAACGCGGTTACAAAAACAAAAGCCCCCGCCGGATCGCTCCGGCGGGGGCTTTGTCATTCAGCGAAACCGTTAAGCCTTATACCAGCGGCAGGAAATCTTGACCGTTGGTCAACCTTTCCTGCTCCTCAATCGCCGGCGCCAGCATCCACTGGCTTGGCTACGCCGCATGAGCGGCGCGGCGGCAGTCGCCGCCGTACCAACGGTCATGAATTATGACCGTTGGTATTACTCGGCTTCGGCCGCACGCTCGGCGCGCTTGCGCGCGTTCGGGTCCAGCAGCTTCTTACGCAGGCGGATCGACTTCGGCGTCACTTCCACCAGCTCGTCGTCCTGGATGTAGGACAGGGCCTTTTCCAGCGACATGCGGATCGGCGGCGTCAGAACGACGGCTTCATCCTTGCTGGTGGTGCGGATGTTGGTCAGCTTCTTGCCCTTCAGGACGTTCACTTCCAGGTCATTCTCGCGGGTATGTTCACCCACGATCATGCCTTCGTAAACCTTCCAGCCGGGTTCGATCATCATCGGGCCGCGATCTTCCAGGTTCCACAGGGCGTAGGCCACGGCCTCGCCATCGGAGTTGGAGATCAGCACGCCATTGCGGCGGCCCGGGATGGCGCCCTTATAGGGCATGTAATCGGCGAACAGGCGGTTGATGACGCCGGTGCCGCGGGTATCGGTCAGGAATTCGCCCTGATAACCGATCAGGCCGCGCGACGGGACGTGGAACACCAGACGCAGCTTGCCGGCGCCCGAGGGCTTCATTTCCAGCATTTCGCCCTTGCGCTCGTTCAGCTTCTGAACGACGACGCCGGAGAATTCCTCATCCACGTCGATGACGACTTCCTCGATCGGCTCCAGCTTCTGGCCGTTTTCGTCGGTCTGCATCACCACGCGCGGACGGCTGATCGACAGCTCGAAGCCTTCGCGGCGCATGGTTTCGATCAGGATGCCAAGCTGCAATTCGCCGCGGCCGGCCACTTCGTAAGCGTCGGCATTGGCGGTTTCGCGGATCTGCAGGGCGACATTGCCTTCCGCTTCGCGCATCAGGCGGTCACGGATCATGCGGCTGGTGACCTTGTCGCCTTCACGACCGGCGAGCGGGCTGTCATTGACCGAGAAGGTCATGGCCAGCGTCGGCGGATCGATCGGCTGGGCCGACAACGGCTCATCCACACTCATTTCCACGATGCTGTCGGCGACCGTGCTCTTCACCAGACCGGCAATGGCGACGATGTCACCCGCCTGCGCCTCTTCAACCGGCACGCGCTCCAGGCCGCGGAAGGCCAGCACCTTCGACGCACGGCCCTGCTCGATCAGCTTGCCATCGCGGGTCAGGGCCTTGATGGCCATGTTGGTCTTGATGCGGCCGGACTGGATACGGCCGGTCAGGATGCGGCCCAGATAGGGGTTGGCTTCCAGGGTGGTCGCCAGCATCTTGAACGGCGCATCGACGCTGTCCACCTTCGGCGCCGGCACATGGTTGACCACCAGCTCGAACAGCGGGGTCAGATCCTTGCGCTCGTCATCCAGGTTGTTCACGGCCCAGCCATTGCGGCCGGAAGCGAACAGGGTGGGGAAGTCGAGCTGTTCGTCGGTGGCGTCCAGCGAAGCGAACAGGTCGAAAATCTCGTTATGCACTTCGTCGGGGCGGGCGTCCTGACGGTCGATCTTGTTGACGATCACCATCGGGCGCATGCCCAGCTTCAGCGCCTTGCCAAGCACGAACTTGGTCTGCGGCAGCGGGCCTTCGGCGCTGTCCACCAGCAGGCAGACGCCGTCCACCATGTTCAGGATACGCTCCACCTCACCGCCGAAATCGGCGTGGCCGGGGGTATCGACGATGTTGATGCGAACGTCGTTCCAGACAACGGAGGTGCACTTGGCCAGGATGGTGATGCCGCGCTCACGCTCCAGGTCGTTGCTGTCCATGGCGCGTTCGGCGACCTGTTGGTTTTCGCGGAACGTACCCGACTGCTTCAACAGCATGTCCACCAGGGTGGTCTTGCCATGGTCGACGTGGGCGATGATGGCGATATTGCGCAATTCCATGTGGGGCCCTGAATTTGGTCGCGAGCGCGCCGCCCAATCCTGGTCCACCGGAAAGAGGTTCGCGCACGAAAAATGCCCGCCACCGGGCCTGCGGCGGCGATGGCCATCAGGTCTGGGGTCGGGCTGTCTATCGCGGCGCAATATAATCAAGCCGCCCTTTGACGCCTAGGGCGCATCCTGCCGGGCTGCCTTGCGCGAGGCGTGGGTGAAGTTTCTGTGACAGGACCCTGCTGCAGGACCGCCCCAATTCGCCTGTATGGTTGCTTCGCTGGCACGGTCCCCTAACCTTAAGTCGAAGTCTCTTATTCCAATATGCAACAAGATGTAGCCCCAAGGCGTTACGGGTTCCGTCTGGTGCCGGCTGCGCTCACCTGCCACGATAGACGCCAAGCCCGAAGTTAATGGGAAATACGGAAGATGCGGAAACGGTTCCTGATGTCGGCCCTGACGGGTGTATCGCTGCTGGCGGTTATGCCTGTCCTGGCCCAGGAGACGCGGTACGAGGTGGAGATAAGGGGGGTGGAGGATCGCCAGGGGTTGAACAATCTCCTGCGCGATGTCTCCCGTCTGGTCGCTTTGCGGGACGAGCCGCCGCCCTCGCCCATCGGGCTTCGTCGCCGGGCCGATGCCGATCTGGATCGGATGACGGCGGCCCTGCGTTCCGCCGGCTTTTACGATGCCATCATCGATCTTGAAATCGATGTGGAGGCCCAACCGGCCAAGGTGATTGTGAATGTGGAGGAGGGGGAGCGTTACCGCATCACCTCCCTGACCTTGAAGGGCAAGGATGGCAAGGATCTGGCCGGCGACCTGCCGACGGCCGCCGATCTGGGCCTGGCCGTGGGCAGCCCGGCGGACGGGCCGGAAATCCAGACCGCAGAGGGGCGCATCCTGCCCCGCTTTGCCGAGAAGGGCTATGCCTACGCGACCGTGCTGGACCGTAAATATATTGTCGATCATGCCAAGACGGGCATGGACATCACTTATATGATCGATCCCGGCCCGAAGGTGAATTTCGGGCGCATCCAGGTGTCCGGGCTGGAGGATGTGGAGGAGCGCGCCGTGCGTCGGCGCATGCCCTGGCGCCCCGGCCTGCCATACCATCCATCCGTCATGGAGGAGGGGCGCCAGGCCCTGGCCGATCTGGGGGTCTTCTCTTCCGTTCGTGTCCGCCTGGCCGATGCGCCGGACGATGAGGGCAACGCCCCCGTGCTGATTGATGTGCAGGAACGCGACATGCGCTATGTCGGCTTCGGGGCCGATTATTCGACCGAGGACGGCTTCGGGGCCAATGCCTATTGGGGGCATCGCAACCTGCTGGGCGGGGCGGAACAGTTCCGGGTCGGGGCGCAGATCGCCGGCATTTCCCGCCGGGGCACGACAACCGATATCAGTGAACTGGATTACCGTCTGATCACCACCTACAAGCAGCCGGATTTCCTGTCCCGCCGCCAGTCTTTGAACCTGTCGGCGGAGGCCGTTTCGGAACGGCCGGATGCCTATCGCCGGGACGCCATCGTGCTGACGGCGGCGGTGGACCGGAAGTTCAACCGGGAACTGACCGGCTCCCTGGGTGTGACGCTGGAACAGTCCAAGATTGACGAAAGCCAGCAATCCACGACCAACACGCTGCTGGGCTTCCCCGTGGCGCTGACCTGGGACAAGAGCAATGATCTCTTGAACCCGACGGAAGGGTTCCGGCTGGCTGGCAATGTCACTCCCTATTTCGCGGCCTTTGGTGACAGCAGCAGCTTCGCCACGGCCAGGGTCAGCGGCTCCACCTATTTCGACTTTTCCGATAATGGCAACTATGTTGCGGCCCTGCGCGGCGTCTATGGCGCTGTTATCGGCGGCGGGCTGCTGGATGTGCCGGCCGATAAGCGGTTTTATGCCGGCGGCGGCGGCTCGATCCGGGGGTACGGTTACCAGAAGGTGGGACCGCGCGATGCGGACGGAGAGCCGACGGGCGGTGTCTCGCTGCTGGAATTCAGCGCGGAGATGCGCATCAAGGTGACGGAGAATATCGGCATCGTCCCCTTTGTCGATGCCGGCAATGTCTATACGACCGAGTATCCCGATTTTGGCGAAGGGATGCGCTATGCCGCCGGTATTGGCGGCCGTTATTACACGCCCATCGGCCCGATCCGCGTCGATGCCGCCATGCCGCTGAATAAACGGAGCGGAGACAATAGTTTCCAGCTTTATGTCAGCATCGGTCAGGCGTTCTGAGGCGGGGAGGGAACCATCATGCGCGCACCTTTAGCCTGGATCGCTGCCGGCTTCGCCACCCTGATCGGGTTGGTTCTTCTGATATTGGCTGCCGCCATCATCTGGCTGGGCACCGGATCGGGGCGGGATTTCGCCCTGGCCCAGGCGCAGAAGCTGGTGCCCGGCCTTGGCCTGGCCGGGGCGGAAGGCAACCTGTTCGATCTGCGGCTGGCCCGGCTGACCATGGCGGATGCCAATGGTGTCTGGCTGGCCGTGGAAGGCGCCCGGCTGGACTGGTCGCCCTGGGCGCTGCTGTCGCGGCGGGTGGATATCGATCTGCTGTCGGCTGACAAGATCAATGTCGTCCGCGCGCCCTTGCCAGGGCCGGAGGAGCCGGAAGACCCCACGGCACCCGCTTTCCGCCTGCCGGTCGCCATCGATCTGACGCGGGTCCAGGCGGGCCGTATTGACCTGGGGGCTGAATTGCTGGGCGGCGACCCGGCAGTTCTGAACCTTCAGGGCCATGCCCTGATCCCGGCGGGTCTGCCCAGCGGGCAGGCGCATCTGGAAATCGCCCGGATCGATGACCGGCCTGGCACTTTGAAGCTGGATGCCACCTATCAGCCGGGCCAGCGCCTGACCCTGGCCGCCATCGCGGCGGAACCGGAGAATGGTCTGGTGGCGGAGTTGCTGGACATTCCCGGCCGTCCCGCCTTCACCGTAACGCTGGAAGGCGATGGGCCGCTGAATGACTGGACCGGCAACCTGACAGCCAGGGCCGGCGATATCGTCAATGGCCGTGCCCAGGCGCGGATCCGTCCGGCGGGCGGCAAGCTGACCTTTGGCCTGGATGCCGATGGCGATATCCAGGCGCTGCTGCCGGCATCCTGGCGGGAACTGGTGGGGCCGAACCTGAAGATCGGCGCCGGCGGCCTGATTGATCCCGGTCGCAGCATCGCGCTGGACGGGGTGACGGTGGAAGTGGCTGCCGGCACGCTGGCCGGCGGTGGTGCCTATGACCTGACCAGCCGCGCTATCAATCTGGGGGCCTATATCCAGGTGCCGGAGACATCCGCCCTGCATCCTTTCCTGGGCGAGGAGCGCTATTTCACCGCCACGCGCGGCACCCTGACCCTGACCGGCACGCCGGACGTGCCCAATCTGGTGACGGACTTCACGGTGGAGGCGCCACGCTTCCAGGAGTTTGGCGCCGATAGCATCAATGTGAAGGGCAGCGTTGCCGCCCAGGGCTCCCTGGACCGGTTCGCCCTGGACCTGACCAGCGCCGTGGAAGGCATGCGCGGCGGCGCCCTTAAGGGGGAGCGTGCGACGCTGGGCCTGAAAGCCAATGTCCTTGTGCCGGAACAGCGGGTGGATATTGGCAGCCTGACCATGGATGGCCCGCTGCTGCGGGGCACCGGCAAGGGCACTTTGCGGCAATGGGGGCAGCAGGCCGATCTGGCCCTTACGATCGACAGCCCCAACCTTGCGACATTGTCGGCCCTGGCCGGACGCGATCTGGCGGGCGCGCTGGGCGCAGACATCGCCGTGAAACGCAATGGCGACCGGGTGGAAGCCAATATCAAGGCCCGTGGCCGCAATCTCTCGGTAGGGGTGCCGGCAGCGGACGCCTTGCTGGGCGCCACGACGGACCTGTCCGCCGTGGTCGCGACGGGAACGGAAACGCGGGTGCGTGATCTGGTGCTGGTCACGCCGGTGCTGGACCTGCGCGGCAGTGCTGCCCTGGCGGGTCAGCAGCTTGTTGCAGACATTAATGGCCGTATTGCCGATCTGGCCCCGCTGGGCCGCGCCCTGGGCCGGTCGCTGACTGGCGGAATGACAGCCAGTATCAAGGCAGAAGGGCCCGCCGGCGCCACGATGCTGAATGCCCGGCTTCAGGGCAGCGATCTGGTGCTGGATGGCCTGTCCATGGGGGATGCGCTGGTGGAAATCACCGGCACGGGCGGGCCGGATGCGGCGCGTGGGCAGTTGGCAGCCACGACCAGCATCATCGGCCAGCGGGTGGCCGCCAATGGCGATTTTGTCCTGAATGGTGACCGGCTAGCCCTGAACGGGCTGGAAGCCGTGGTCGGCATCAACCGGATCGAAGGGAATATCCAGGCAGATCTCGCCACCGGGACCGCCGATGGCCGGTTGGCCGGCACGGTGCCGGACCTTGGCATTATCGGCTTCATTGCCGGCGATGAGGTGTGGGGTAATGGCACCTTCACCGTTGACCTGTCCAACAGCGGTGGCCGCCAGGATGTGGTGGTGGATGCCAATTTCAAGGAAATCTGGCGTCGCTGGCATGGGCAGCGCATCGCGACCGTCTCCCTGGATGGCCGGGTTGGGGCCGCGACCACCGATCCGGTGGTGGACATGACCTTGAGCGCTACCGGCATTGATCCCGGTGACGCGATGATCGACACGTTGACCGCCACGGCCAAGGGGCCGCTGACCGCCACCGATGTGACGCTGGATATTGCCGGCAAGGCATCCGCTCCGGTCAAGGTGGCGCTGGCCGGCACCCTCTCTGCTGCCGCCAATGATCCGGTGCAGGGGCAGGGCGTGATCCTGCGCTTCCTGCTGCAGCGCTTCAGCGGCACTTATGGCGAAACCGGCTTCCAGACGGCGCAACCTGCCAGCTTCGCCTATGGCGATGGCTTGTTGCAGGTGCAGAATCTGGCCGTGGTATCCGGCGAAAGCCGCATGGCCGTGAATATGGACCTGAACAGGCGCGGCCTGAATGGCCGGGCCGAACTGGTAAAGGTGCCGCTGACCTGGACCCGGATCATCGACCCGACCTGGACGCTGTATGGCGAGTTGAACGGCACGGCCAGCATCAGCGGTACGGTGGCGGCACCCGAAGGTGTGATGTCCATCCGTCTGCGGGATTTTGCCCTCGCTCCGCCGGTGGAAAAGGGGCCAACCCCGCTGGGGGCGGAGCTTTCCGCTAATTGGCGTAATGGTCGTGTCGCCGTGACGCTCAAGTTGGATTCCGAAGGCAGCGGCGTCGGGCTGACGGCACGGGGGGAACTGCCCCTGGTGCTGGAAGGCAGCGCTACCGCCTTCGCTGTTCCCACCGATCAGCCGATCAGTGGCCGGCTGGAAGGCAATATGGCCTTGCGCCGGTTCAATGATCTGCTGGCCGGCAGCGGGGACCGGCTGGGGGGGCAGGTGATCATGGACCTGACCGTCGCCGGCACCCTGGCCCAGCGACAGTTGAGCGGCACCGTCCGTCTGGATCGCGCCTCTTACGAGAACCAGGAATGGGGAACGCGCATCACCGATATCCAGGCTGTGCTGGAAGGGGATTCGGAAGGGCTGTCCATCCGCAGCTTCGACGGGAAGACGCCGGGCGGCGGCACCGTGTCGGCCAGCGGCTCCTTCGGCTTCCGGCCGGAACGCGACGACCGCCAGATTGATTTCAAACTGTCTGCGCGCAGGGCCAGACTGGCGCAGATCGACATGGTGGATGCGGTTGCCGGCGCGGAGATCGCCATTACCGGTTCCCTGACCGACGTGCTTGTGGCCGGCCGGATCAATGTGGACGAGGCGCATGTCCGCATCCCGGACAAGCTGCCGCCGACGGTGGCGCAACTGCCCGTGACCGAGATCAATCACCCCATGCGTCTGGCACCGCCGGGCGGGGCAAGCTCTGCTGAAAATCAGTCCGCCGATACCCCGCCAGAGGTGATGGTGGTCCGGCTGGAAATCGACGTGGAGGCCCCCAACCAGATCTATGTCGGCGGACGGGGGCTGGACGCGGAACTGAAAGCCAGCCTGAAGGTCCGCGGCACGGCTGCCGAACCGCTGGTGTCCGGTTCCGTCTCCCTGGTGAAGGGTGAAATGGCCCTGCTGGGCCAGACCTTCACCATCATGCGGGCCAACATGACCTTCCTGGGCGATGGTTCGCTGGAACCGGGGATGGATATCGAGGCGCGGACCCAGCGCGGCGACCTGACCGCCATTGTCGAGGTCAGCGGGCGTCCGTCCAAGCCGACGGTCAAACTCTCCTCACAGCCGCCTTATCCGGAGGATGAGGTGCTGGCCCGGTTGCTGTTCAACCGGGGTGCGGGCCAGCTTTCGGCCCTGGAAGCGCTGCAACTGGCGCAAAGTGCTGCGCAGTTGACCGGCCTGTTCGGTGGCGGTCCCGGCTTCGTGGATGATGTGAAGCGATCCCTTGGCGTCGACCGGTTGGAATTCCGGGGTTCGGAAGATGGTACCGGTGCCGGCACCGTCGCTGCCGGCAGCTATATCGGCGACAATCTCTATGTGGGTGTGGAGCAGGAACTGGGCACGGGCGAGAGCAAGGCCACGGTCGAATATGGCATCACCCGCCATATCAAGGCGCGTGGTGAGCTGGGCACCGAAAGCAAGGTCGGCGTGCAGTTCGAATGGGATTATTGAGGGGCTTGGCCATCGTTGTCGCCGTCGCCCCGGCTGCGGCCAGGGTCCAGAATCATGGGTTGGTACCCGACGAAACTGGACCCCGGCCGCAGCATGGGTGACGGTGTAGGTTGATCCAACCTAACTCTAGCCCAGCTTCTTGGCCCAGAAGTCCCGCCGCGCCCAGGCCTGGAACGGATAGGCGAGCTGGCCCAGGAATGTCTCCGGCACGGCATCCTTGCAGCCGATATTGACCGGCGGCTTGCGGTCGCTGGGCAGCAGGCGGGTGCCGAACAGCACGTCCCAGATGATCAGATTTTCCCCATAATTGCAGTTCCCCTCGATCGGGTCGCGATTATGGTGCCAGCGGTGCAGTTCCGGCGTGCTGAACACCCAGTTCAGCGGGCCGCAGCGCATATCCACATTGCAGTGGGTCAGGAAGCCGATATAGGTCGTGATCGCCAAGACCCACAGGATCACATCCTTCGGCGCACCGGCCACCCAGGCGACGGCCATGGCGAAACCGGTCTTCCACAGGGAATCCAGGAAGTGGAACCGACCGGTATTGACGATCCACAGCTTGGTGACGCTGTGATGGATGGCATGCCAGTGCCAGATGGCGCGGAATTCATGGGCGGTGCGATGCGCCCAGTACAGGCCGAACTCGGCCACCACCAGGGCCAGCGACACCTGCGCCCAGAGCGGCCAATGACCGGGCCACCAGCCGGACGCCGCTTCCGGCCCGGCCTGGCTGACGCCGGCAATGGCGACCGTCGCCGCGATCACCTGTCCCAGCCCCTTGTTCAGCACCGTATGGGCGATATCGTTGAAAAGCTGGCCGTCGCTGGGCATCCAGCTCTGCTCATAGGGCAGCACCCGCTCCAGCACCAGCAACACGGCCGCCAGACCGAAATAGGTCAGGTTGAAAGCCAGCACCGCATGGCCTGATTGCCATCCGATCCAGTAGCCTGCAATGCAGAGCCCCAGCAGTCCCGGCCAGAGCAGACGGGCGGTTATCGCGCGCATCAGTCTTCCTTTTGGCGTAATGTAATGGGCTTATTGCCGCGTCGGTGCCTGGGGTGCAAGTAAACATATCCCAACGCGGCAATCCGTCTCCATCGGGGCGATACCTTTGCCCCTCTTTCCATCGGTGCGGTGACATGAAGATCGGCTTGGCTCTGGGCAGCGGCGCGGCGCGCGGATGGGCCCATGTGGGTGTCCTGCGGGCGCTGAATGAGATTGGCCTGAAACCGGATATTCTCTGCGGCACCTCTGTTGGTGCCGTGGTCGGTGCTGCCTTTCTGACCGACCAGTTGGAAGCCTTGCAGGAATATGCCCAGAGCTTCGGCATGCTGGGGGCCTTGAAACTACTGGACATCACCTTTTCCCGTGGTGGGCTGGTCAGTGTGGAAAAGGCCTATGAGATGTTCCGCAACCCGCGCACCGATGTGCCGATTGAAAGCCTGCCCATCCCCTTTGCCGCCATCGCGACTGATCTTTCCACCGGGAAAGAGGTCTGGCTGCGGGAAGGGCATATGCTGGATGTGGTGCGGGCTTCAGCCGCCATTCCCGGCCTGTTCCCGGCTGTGCCTTTCCAGGGCATGTGGCTGGCGGATGGGGCGCTGGTCAACCCGGTGCCGGTCTCGCTCTGCCGGGCGCTGGGGGCGGAAGTGGTGATCGCCGTCAATCTGAATGGCGACCTGTCGCAATTCCCCCGCCTGTCCAAGGCGCAGTTGGGGCCGGTCAGCGTCTCCCTGCCTGATCACACGATTGATGATGAGGCCAGCGCCGCCGCCGATCCGCCGGCCCCGCCGCGCGGATCGGGGGTGAAGCCGCTGGCCCAGCTTGCCGCGACGCTGAACGCGATGGGGGAGCGGACAAAGTCGCTCGCCGCCCAGTTCCGCGCGCCCAAGCAACCCACGCCCAATATCCTGGAAGTGATGGCCAGTTCCATCGACATCATGCAGGACCGCATCACCCGGTCCCGTCTGGCGGGGGAACCGCCGGACGTGCTGCTGACGCCGCGCATCGGCCATATCGGCATCCTGGATTTTGAGCGGGCGGAAGAACTGATCCAGCTTGGCTATACCGCCACCATCGCCATGCGCCCGGCGATTGAACTGGCGATGCAGCGGTAAAGGTTTTGCCCTTCCCCCGGCGGCTCTGCTTGGCCGGGGGAAGGGTAGAGCCTATCAGACCGGCACGGCAAGATGGCGGAACTCCGCCACCACCGCGTCATAGATCGCCCGTTTGAAGGGGACGATCAGGCGCGGCAGCGCCTCCACATCCACCCATTGCCAGGCATCAAATTCCGGATGTTCGGTGGCGATGTTGATATCGCTGTCCGACCCGGTGAAGCGGCAGGCGACCCATTTCTGCGTCTGCCCGCGATATTTACCGCCCCAGACCCGCCCCAGCAGATGGGGTGGCAGGTCATAGGAGAGCCATTGCCCGCTTTCCGCCAGGACGACGGCCTTGGCGGTGCCGATCTCTTCCTCCAGCTCCCGCAGGGCGGCGATGGCAGGCGTCTCCCCCTCATCAATTCCGCCCTGGGGCATCTGCCAGGCATCGGGCGTGTCGGTGCGCTTGGCAACGAAGATACGGCCCTGCCGGTTGATCAGCATGATGCCGACACAGGGGCGGTAGGGAAGTTTGCTGTAATCGGGCTTGGCCATGGCCATATGTTCCGTATGGGCTGCTGTTTTCCCGACCCTAGCCGAGATCGGGGCCAGCCGTCACCTGGGATGCATGGCCCGAATCGGCGGATGGGCGTGCGGCATCATGCGCCGCACCACCGCAGTGCGGCAGTAAGGAACGTTCCGGTTGAGACGGTTTCTTGCACGATCCGCCTCCTCAGATGCGTCGATTTGGATCGAAAATAAGTCAGTAGCATTGACCTATTTTTTGACGTTACGCTTTTGGTCAACAGGGACATGCTATCGATCCGCTCTGACGGGCCGATATTGAATCGAGGGGACGACATGACCAACGCCGCCCGCAAGCTCGCCACCGTTTCATTGGATGACAAATACGCCCTGGAACAGGGCACGGCCTTCATGAACGGCACGCAGGCGCTGGTGCGGCTGCCCATGCTGCAGCGGCAACGCGATCTGGCGGCGGGCTTGAACACGGGCGGCTTCATCTCCGGTTATCGTGGCTCTCCCCTGGGGGCCTATGATCAGGCGCTATGGCAGGCCCGGAAGTTCCTCGCCAAGGGCAATATCCATTTCCAGCCCGGCGTGAATGAGGAGTTGGGGGCCACCGCCGTCTGGGGCAGCCAGCAGGTGAACCTGTGGAAAGGTTCCACTGTCGATGGCGTCTTTGGCATCTGGTACGGCAAGGGGCCGGGCGTTGACCGCTCCATCGATGCCATCAAGCACGCCAATTTCGCCGGCACCAGCCGCCATGGTGGCGTGCTGGCCTTTGCCGGCGATGACCATAGCTGCAAATCCTCCACCCTGCCGCATCAGTCCGACCATGCTTTCATCCATGCCTTCATGCCGGTGATCAACCCGGCCGGCGTGCAGGAATTCCTGGATATGGGGCTGATCGGCTTTGCCCTGTCGCGCTATGCCGGCACCTGGGTTGGCTTCACCACCATTGCCGATACCATCGACACCACCGCCATTGTCAGCCTGGACCCGCAGCGGGTGAACATCGTGGAGCCGACGGATTTCGCCCTGCCGCCCGGCGGGCTGAATATAAGGCTGCACGATACCCCGCTGATCCAGGAAGCGCGGATGATCGACTGGAAGCTGAATGCTGCCAAGGCGTTCGCCCGTGCCAACAATCTCGACAAGGTCGTCTTTGGCCACCCGTCGCCCCGGCTGGGGCTGGTCACCATCGGCAAATCCTATCTGGACGTGCGCCAGGCCCTGGATGAGCTGGAGATTGGGGAGGAACTGGCGCGCGAACTGGGCCTGGGCATCTATAAGGTCGCCATGGCCTGGCCACTGGAGCCCGAGGGCATGCGCGCCTTTGCCCAGACCACCGAGGAATTGCTGGTGGTGGAGGAAAAGCGCTCCTTGCTGGAAAGCCAGATCAAGGAACAGCTTTTCCATTGGGACCGCCGCCCCCGCGTGCTGGGCAAGACGGACCATACCGGCCAGCCGCTTTTCACCGAAAAGGCGGAACTGAACCCGATCGATATTGCCCGCGTGCTGGGGGCAAGGTTGCTCTCCTTCGGCCCCAATGATTATGTCAGCGAGCGGCTGGCACGGATTGAGGCGCGGATGGCGCGGGCCGCATCCTCCTCCACTGTCGTCCGCACGCCGTTCTTCTGCTCCGGTTGCCCGCACAATACCTCCACCAAGCTGCCAGAGGGCAGCCGGGGGCTGGCCGGCATCGGCTGCCATTACATGGTCACCTGGATGGGCCGGAACACCGATGTGTTCAGCCAGATGGGCGGCGAGGGCGTACACTGGATCGGCCAGAACAATTTCACCGAGGAAAGCCACGTCTTCGCCAATCTGGGCGACGGCACCTATTTCCATTCCGGTATTCTGGCCGTGCGCGCCGCTGTTTCGGCCAAGGTGAACATCACCTACAAGATCCTCTATAACGACGCCGTGGCCATGACCGGCGGTCAGCCGGTGGATGGCACGCTGTCCGTCTTCGACATCGCCCAGCAACTGGATGCGGAAGGGGTCAGCCGAGTCGTCGTTGTCTCCGACAATCCGGACAAGTACGGGCTGGGGCGTGGCCTGCCGCACGGCACCAAGATTTTCCACCGCGACGAGCTGGATCAGGTTCAGCGCGACCTGCGGGAGGAAAAGGGCGTCACCATCCTGATCTATGAACAGACCTGTGCGGCGGAAAAGCGCCGCCGCCGCAAGCGCGGCAAGTTCCCCGATCCGGCCAAGCGGGTGGTGGTGAATGAACTGGTCTGTGAAGGGTGTGGCGATTGCTCGGCCAAGTCCTCCTGCCTGTCCGTGGTGCCGGTGGAGACGGAGTTCGGCCGCAAGCGCCAGATCGACCAATCCAGCTGCAACAAGGATTTCTCCTGCCTGAAGGGCTTCTGCCCCAGCTTCGTGACGGTCGAGGGCGGTTCCTTGAAAAAGCCAAAGCCGGCGGCAAAGAAGGATGGGGATGAGTGGGGGCCGCTGCCCCAGCCGGAAATCCCCACGCTGGACCGGCCCTGGAACATCCTGGTCACCGGCATTGGTGGCACCGGCGTTGTCACCATCGGCGCCATCCTGGGCATGGCCACGCATCTGGAAGGGCGCGGCTTCACCGCCATGGATATGGCAGGCCTGGCGCAGAAGGGCGGTTCCGTCACCTCCCACCTGCGCATTGCTGAGCGGCCGGACCTGATCCATGCCAACCGCATCGTTGCCGGCGGGGCCGATCTGGTGCTGGCCTGCGATATCGTGGTGGCGGCCAATGCCGATGCCATCTCCAAGATGGCACCGGGCCGCACCAAGGCGGTGGTGAACACGGCGGAGAATGTCACCGCCGCCTTCATCACCAACCCCGACGCCACGGTGCCCTCGGGCAGCCTGACCCGCACCATCGCCAATGCCCTTGGTGGGACGGAGTCGGTGCAGGCGCTGGATGCCGCGAAGATCGCCACGGCGCTGTGCGGTGACAGCATCGCCACCAACCTTTTCATGCTGGGCTATGCCTGGCAGAAGGGACTGATCCCCACCAGCGCCGAGGCCATCGAGAAGGCCATTGAGATGAACGGTGCGGCGGTGAAGATGAACACCGACGCCTTCCGCTGGGGCCGCCGCGCCGCCGTGGATCTGCCCCGTGTGATCGATGCCGCCACGCCCAAGGCCGATACCTCTGGTGCCTTTGCCCACCGTAAACTGTCGGAAAGCCTGGAAGAGATGGTGGAACGCCGCATGGCCTTCCTCACTGACTATCAGGACGCTGCCTATGCTGGCCGCTACAAGGCGCTGGTGGAGCGGGTGCGTGCGGTGGAAACCCAGCGCACGCCCGGCCGTGATCAGCTTTCCAGAAGCGTCGCCCGCTATCTGTTCAAGCTGATGTCCTACAAGGATGAATATGAGGTAGCACGCCTCTATACCGATGGCCGCTTCATCGATCAGGTGAAAAGCCAGTTCGAGGGCGATTATAAGCTGAAATTCCACCTTGCCCCGCCGGCCACGGCGCAGATTGATCCGGTGACCGGCCATCTGAAGAAGCAGGAATTCGGCCCCGCCATGATGCTGGGCTTCCGCCTGCTGGCGAAGATGAAGGGGCTGCGCGGCACCCGCTTGGATATTTTCGCCCGCAATCCGGAACGGCAGATGGAACGCCAGTTGATCAGCGATTATGTCGCTGTGGTGGAGGAGTTGCTCGCCGGTCTGTCACCGGCCAACCACGGTCTGGCGGTAGAAATTGCCAGCGTGCCGGAGGATATCCGCGGCTTCGGCCATGTGAAGGAAGAGCATCTGAAAAAAGCGAAGGCGGCAGAGGCCGACCTGCTTTCCCGCTGGCGCCACCCGTCGCCGACCATCAGTGCGGCGGCGGAGTGATACCAATCCGCCTAAGGTTGACCTTTCGGCGGATTGGAGGCCGGCGACCGCCGGCCCGCCGCACGTGCGGCGTAAGCCAAGCTGCCGCAGGCAGCGCCCGGCGCATGAGATACCGTGTTGGGTGGCAGGCGGCGCTTACGGGCGCCCGGCCATGAAGGCCGCCACCTTTTCCCGAAGCTGGCGGAAATTGCGATCCAGATCAGCCGTTGCCATCAGCATGGTTTCCGATCCTGCACCGGTCCGGGCTGCCATGGCGCCGACATTCTCCACATTATCGGCCAGTTGCCGGACGCCTGCTGCCACACTGTCAGCGCGGCTGGCTATGTCGCGCGTGGTGGCACCCTGTTCTTCGGTGCTGGCGGCGATGGCGCTGGAAATTTCCTTCATCTGAGCCAGCACTTTGCTGACCGTCTGAATGGCGTCCACGCTCATATGCGATTGGTGCTGGATGCCGGCAATCTGCTCGGCAATCTCTCCGGTCGCGCGGGCGGTCTGGGTTGCCAGATTTTTCACCTCACCGGCCACTACGGCAAAACCCTTGCCGGCATCCCCGGCGCGGGCGGCCTCAATCGTGGCGTTCAGCGCCAGAAGATTGGTCTGGCTTGCGATTTCATTGATCAGGTTGACCACGGTACCGATCTTCCCGGCCATATCAGCCAGCCCCTGAATCAGTTCGTTGGCATGGCGCGACTCGTCTTCCGCCGTATTGGAAATGCTGGTCGCATCGGCAACGCGGCGGTTGATCTCGTTAATGGAGGCAGAAAGCTGCCCGGCTGCTGCCGCTACTTCCTGGGTATCGGCAGAAACACGTCTGGCCGCATCGCCGGCGTCCCGCATCTGGGCTTTGCCTTGTTCCGCCAGATCGGCATTCTCCGTCGCGGCCTGCTGCAAGGCGGTGGAGGCGTCGGCGAAGCCGTCGACGACCAGATTGACCTCTGTCGCGAGCCGGCTGCTCTGTTCCCTGGACCGCCACAGATCGGCAATATCCTTCCAATAGACCAGCACATGGATATCGCCCCCCATATCGAAGGGGATCAGGGTCACTTCCACGGGGAGTGGGGTGCCATCCAACGCCTGATGCTGCCATTCGAAGCGGCGGAAGCCATCGCGGATCGCTTCTTTCAGATAGGCGCCGGCCACGTCGGCGGAGACGCGCCCGTCAGGCTGCCGCTCCGGTGATAACGCACCCGGCAGCACGCCCCGCAACTGTTTGACATCCTTGGCTTTGATGAATTTCAGTGCGGCTTCGTTGGAGATCACAAAGCTGGTGGCATTGGCGACCAGCACGGGGTCTGGCGACTTGTCGAAGGCGATACGGCGGAGGGTTTCCATCAACTCTTCCTCCTTGGAAAGAGTGGACCCCACCGTTGCGGATGAGCGCAGCCGGAAGGCCGCCAGGATAGCACCCAGACCGATCGCCAGTCCCAGCCAGAACAAGCCGCCGGACAGGGTGCCACCCCCCACCAGAAGGGCGATTATCAGACCGCCCGCCGCCAATCCGATCTGTAGCATTTTATCTTTTTGCATCAAATTCCTACCCCGTTTCGTCCCACGGCAAGAGAGGGATATAGATCAATTAAATTTATATATTCGAACTATACTATTGCTTGGAATGCTGAGCCGCCCTCCGAAAGTTGCGCAGCGGTCGGGCGTGGAAACTGTCTTTTTCTCAGGGCTTAACCAGCCAGGGCCCGCGCATGCGGGAGTTCTCCAAAGAAAAACCCGCCACCCCAAAGGGGTGGCGGGTTTCTTTTTTCAAAACGGAAGTGGGGTATCAGAAATCCGCTGGCGCTTCGATCCCGCTGGTGGCCAGTTCGGCCTTGATGAAGCCCTTCAGCCGTTCCAGCCCTTCCGGGCTGTAGGCTTCGGCGCGGGCGACCAGCACGTCCTGGGTGTTGGAGGCACGCAGCAGCCACCAGCCATCCTTGGTCTTCACGCGCACGCCGTCGATATCATTTACCTCGTCGCCGCTGGTGGCAGCGGCAGCCTTGACGCGGGCCTTGATCTCCTCAACCGAGGCGAACTTGCGCTCTTCCGACACCTGGAAGCGGACTTCCGGCGTGTTCAGCACCTCGGGCAACTCGTCGCGCAGGGTGGACAGGGCCCCCATACGGCTGACCTGGCCGATCAGGCGTACGCCGCAATAGGGCGCATCATCATAGCCGTAATATTTATCGGCGAAGAAGATGTGGCCGGACATTTCACCCGCCAGCGGGCTGTTGGTTTCCGCCATCTTCGCCTTCAGCAGCGAATGGCCCGTCTTCCACATCAGCGGCGTGCCGCCCAGCTTGGCGATCTGGTCGAACAGGGTCTGGCTGGCCTTCACATCGGCGATGATGGTGGCGCCGGGATGGTCGCGCAGCACATCCTTGGAATAGATGGCGACCAACTGGTCACCCCAGATGATGCGGCCCTTTTCGTCCACGGCGCCGATACGGTCAGCGTCGCCGTCAAAGGCGATGCCCAGATCGGCCCCCAGTTCCTTCACCTTGTGGATGATGTCCTCAAGGTTTTCCGGGATGGTCGGGTCGGGATGGTGGTTGGGGAAATCGCCGTCGATATCATCGAACAGCAGCGTGTGCTTGCCCGGCAGCTTGGCGACCAGACGGCGCAGGATTTCGCCCGCCGCGCCATTGCCATTGTCCCAAACGACATTCAGGTCCTTTACACCATCATAATCCTGGACCAGACGGTCGACATAGGTGTCCTGGATGTCGATGGTTTCTTCCGAACCGTCGCCGGTGGCGAAATCGCCTGCCGCCGCGATGGTGCCAATTTCCTGGATCTGGGCGCCATAGACGGGGGCCTTGCCCATCATCATCTTGAAGCCGTTATAATCTGGCGGATTGTGGGAGCCGGTGATCATCAACCCGGCATCCAGCTTCAGATGGCGTACGGTGAAGTAAAGCATGGGCGTGGGGCCAAGGCCGATGCGCACAACATGCAGGCCGGTAGATTTCAGCCCTTCCACCACGGCCTGTTCCAGTTCCGGGGAGGAATGGCGGCCATCATAACCAATGGCGACTTTGGTGCCGCCCTGGCGGACGACCTGGGTGCCGAAACCGCGCCCGATGGCGCGGGCATCGTCGGCATTCACCGTCTTACCGATAATGCCGCGGATATCATATTCGCGCAGCACCGTGGGGTGGAACTGATGCGCCAGGGTCATGATTTCGTCACCTGATCAATGGTTGGTTGTGGCGTTGCCGCCAGGATAATCCAAAAAAACCCGCCAACCCAAGGGGGCTGGCGGGGTAATTATAATTTACCCTCCCCCAAGGGGGCGGATTACAGCATGTCCTTCAAGGCCGCGCGCACCTTGCCGGCCATGTCGGGCCGCTCCAGCGCGTAGGCGACATTGGCCAGAACGAAGCCCAGCTTGTCGCCGCAATCGAAGCGGCGGCCTTCGAACTTGAAACCGTGGAACGGTTGATTGCCGATCAGCTTTGCCATGGCGTCGGTCAACTGGATTTCGCCGCCGGCACCCTTCTCAAAGACGGAGAGATGCTGGAACACTTCCGGCTGCAGGATATAGCGGCCCTGGATAGACAGGTTGGAGGGGGCGGCTGCGGGTTCCGGCTTTTCCACCAGCCCCTTCACCGCGACCAACTGGCCATCTTCACTGCCAATATCCAGGATGCCGTACTTATTGGTCTGCTCCCGCGGGACCTCGAAGACGGACAGGATATTGCCGCCGACCTGCTCATAGGCGTCCATCATCTGCGCCAGGCAGGGCCGGTCGCCCAGCACCTGTTCGTCGGGCAGCAGCACAGCGAACGGCTCATTGCCGACAAATTCGCGCGCGCACCAGACAGCATGGCCCAAGCCCAGCGGCTGGGCCTGACGGACATAGGACAGGAAACCCGATTCGATCTGGATATCCTCAACGATCTTCAGCAGATCGTTCTTGCCGCGATGGCGCAGTGTCTCGTTCAGCTCATAATTGAGGTCGAAATGGTCTTCCAACGGGCTTTTGCCGCGGCTGGTGACGAAGCAGAATTGCTCAATCCCGGCCGCCTTGGCTTCGTCCACCGCATGTTGGATCAGCGGACGGTCGGCGAGTGGCAGCATTTCCTTCGGAATGGCCTTCGTGGCCGGCAGGAAGCGGGTCCCCAGACCCGCGACAGGAAATACGGCCTTGCGCACTTTCTTGGGCATCTATGGTCCCTATGAATAACAGCCATGGAGTGAATGACCCGAGCCCCGGTAAAGATACCAGCGCCCGAAACTGTTGTGCCACGGCGCACCATTGCCCGCAACACGGCTGGATGGCAAATGGTTCCGCCCCATCAGCCTCGCTATCATTGATCAAACCCTGTCCGGCATAGTTGCGTCAACTTAAAGCCTAGGTGGGTATAGGCCACAACGGATAGGGTGAGGGGATTTCCGATACCCGGTGAACATGTTAATCCTTTGGTCACGGGTTTTTTGGCGACCGCCGCAGGTTATTTGGCGGTAACAACAGACAAACACTGGATTTTGTTTTATTAAGGGAAGAATCCCGCTGATATGGTGTCCACGCGGGTCGCCGACATGGGTGGCCGCGGCGGGTTCCATACTGGAGGGAACCCCTTTTGCCCCTGGGGTTAGGACCAGAGATGAATATCCTGATTGGTGACGATCATCTGCTTTTTCGTGAAGGTCTCTGCCGGCTGCTGTTGCAGTTGGACGAGAAGGCCGCCTTCGTAGAGGCGGGCACTTTCGATGAGGTGCTGGAGCTGGCGCGGGGCGACCAGGAATTCGACCTGATCCTCATGGACCTGCAAATGCCCGGGTTTCCGGGCTTCAGCGGTATCCAGGAAATCTGCGAAACCCAGGCGGGTACGCCGGTTGTTATCGTCTCCGCCTCCGAATCGCAGGCCGATGTGCGGGCGGCGCTGGATGCGGGGGTTTCGGGTTACATTCCCAAAAGCTCCAGCGTCAAAATCATGCTGAGCGCGCTGAACCTCGTCTTCTCCGGCGGCATCTATGTGCCGCCTGCGGCCTTGCAGGCGGAAGCGACCGGCTCGGGTGGCGGCAATAGCGGCCAGGGCAGCGGGTCCGGCGGTGCCGGTTCCCCCAACCTGACCCAGCGCCAGCGCGACGTGCTGCGCTGCCTGCGGGAAGGCAAGTCCAACAAGCAGATCGCTTATGAACTGGGCCTGTCTGAGGGCACGGTGAAGATTCATGTTACCGCCGTGATGCGCAGCCTGGGCGTTCGCAACCGGACGCAGGCGGTGATCGCGTCGGCGGACATCCTGCCCTGACATTTCTCCGCTGAACCAGCGCGCCTGCGCCATGGTAGATGTCGGGCTGGAAATGGCCGGGCCGGCATCGCAGGAAGCGCTGAGAACCGATGAGTAATGAAGAGATGATGGCCCCGACGGTGACACCGCTCGGGGCCACCGCCTATCTGGCGGCTGAGGAATATCTGGAACCGCTGCTGGCGGAATTGGGCACGGTGCAATCCGTCCATGGCAGGCTGGTCCTGGCGGAAGGGCCGGCGCGTCCCAGCGCCTGGGCCCAGAATGTCTGGTACGATCCGGTGCTGATCCAGATTGCGTCCATCAAGCAGGGCGCCAAGGCCCTGCGCGCCATCCAGCGCAACTGGGCGCTATACGGTTTCCAGCATCACCGCCGGGCCCAGCTTATCCAGGACAACCTGCCCCATGTCTCGGCCAAGCCGCTGACTTTCTTCACGCCGCCGCCGGCCGCCCCGTTGGGGTCATGGACGCTGCTGAATGAGAATACGATCCTGGCGGCGGCCCATTGTTCCAGCCCGTTCCGCAATGGCGAGATCGAATTCATCGAAGATAAGGTCACCCCACCCAACCGGGCCTATCTGAAGCTGTGGGAAGCCTTTACCCGCATCGGCCGCACGCCGGGGCCGGGCGAGGTTTGCCTGGATCTGGGGGCTTGTCCCGGGGGCTGGACCTGGGTGATGCAAAGCTGTGGCGCCAGCGTGATCGCCATCGACAAGGCACCGCTGGACCCCAAGATCGCGGCTTTGGCCGGCGTGAGTGAGCGGCGGGAAAGCGCCTTTGGCCTGAAGCCGGGTGATATTGGCCCGGTCGACTGGCTGTGCTGCGACGTGATCTGCTACCCGTCCAAGCTGCTGCGCATGGTGCAGGGCTGGATCGAGTCCGGGCTGGTGAAGAATTTCATCTGCACCCTGAAATTCCAGGGCGAGACGGATCATGAGACGGCGCGCGCCTTTGCCGCCATTCCCGGTTCTCAACTGGTCCATCTCTGCCAGAACAAGCATGAGCTGACCTGGATACGGCTGTCCCCAACCTGATGATCGTTCCCCACCCTGGCGGTGCTGCCAGGGTGGGGAGTGGAGGCTGCCGACTGGCAGCCCGCGCCACGTGGCGCGCAAGCCAAGGGCGCGGATGCGCCCGCCCGGCACCTGAGGGAACACGAAATCTGCCTTGATCGGTCACGATCAAGGCAGATTGAGATCAATCCGGATCGGGTGCCTTCACCCGCATGGTCACGAACTCCTCCGCTGCCGTCGGGTGCAGGCCGATAGTGCGGTCGAAATCCTGCTTGGTGGCGCCCACATTCATGGCGATGGCGATGGCCTGGACCATCTCCGGCGTATCCGACCCCACCATGTGGACGCCGATCACTTTTTGCGTTGCCCGGTCCACCACCAGCTTCATCATGGTGCGCTGGTCGCGGCCGGAAAGCTGGTGGCGCATCGGTTTGAAGCTGGTGCGGTAGATATCCACCTCTTTGCCCAGCTTTTCCCGCGCCTGTTCTTCCGTCAGCCCGACATTGGCGACAGGCGGGATGGAAAAAACGGCAGTGGGGATATTGTCGTAATTCACATCGCGCTGGTTGTTGCCATAGAGCCGGTCGGCCAGCACATGGCCTTCCGCCAGGGCGACCGGCGTCAGGTTGATGCGGTTGGTGACATCGCCCAGCGCATAGATGCTGGGCACGCTGGTCTGGTACTGGTCATTCACCTTGATGGCGCCGTTCTTGTCCAGCTCAACGCCCACCTGCTCCAGCCCCAGATTGGCGGTCAGCGGCTTGCGGCCGATGGCATAGATCACGGCATCGCATTCCACGGCCTGATTGTCGGTCAGGGTGGCCAGCAGGCAATCGTCGCTCTTCTCGATCCGCTCAATGATCGTGTTCAGGCGCAGGTTGATGCCGGATTTGACCAGTTCCTCCGTTACGAAGGTGCGGACATCGCTGTCGAACCCGCGCAAAATCTGGTGTCCGCGATAGAGCAGGGTGACATCAGCGCCCAGCCCCTTCAGCAGGCTGGCAAATTCCAGCGCGATATAGCCGCCGCCGGCCACCAGCACCCGCTTGGGGAAGGTGGGCAGATAGAAAACTTCGTTTGAGGTGATGCCATATTCCCTGGCGCCCGGCTGGTCCGGCAGTTCCGGCCAGCCACCAGTGGCGACCAGGATGCGTTCGGCGGTGATTTTCTGGCCGTTCACCTCCACCGTATGGGCGTCCACAATGGTGGCGCGGCCATCAAACAGGGTGACGCCGGCCCCTTCCAGCAGGCGGCGATAGATGCCGTTCAGCCGGCCGATCTCCTTGTCCTTGGCCTCGATCAGCGCTTTCCAGTCATGGGTCGGCTTTTCCACATTCCAGCCGAAGCCGGCAGCATCCTCGAACGCATGGCCATATTCACCGGCATAGACCAGCAGCTTCTTGGGCACGCAGCCGACATTGACGCAGGTGCCCCCATAATAGCGCTCCTCTGCCACAGCGACGCGGGCACCATGCTGGGACGCGATGCGAGAGGCACGCACCCCGCCGGAACCAGCACCGATGGTGAAGAGATCGTAATCATAGGTGGGCATGGGCGGTTAATCCTCAGCGGGCCACAGGCAGATATTTTCAGATGCTTCCTGACAGGCAGTGAAGCAAGGGCTTTCCATCTGGACGGGTCCGGATTGCTGGCATGCTGCTGCCACTTGGCATGATGTGATGCCGGTCGCAGCTCTATGCCCCACCCCAGGCGACGAAATGCGGATTCAGGAAGGTGGGGGCCTTGCCATAGTGCATTGGCTCCCCATCAATCTGGGTCAGGCTGCCGCCGGCCCCCAGCAGAATGGCGTGGCCGGCGGCAATGTCCCATTCGCAGGTGGGGCCCAGGCGGGGATAGACATCGCCCACCCCTTCCGCCACCCGGCAGAATTTAAGCGAGCTGCCAGCGGCCAGCTTCGTCGCCACCCGACGCCCCTTCAGAAAATCGTCCAGAGCCGCCTGATCGGCATGGCTGCGCGACGTCAGCACCGTCAGTCCGGCAGAGGGCACGCGCCGCACCTCGATCTTCTCGTCCTTTTCCATCGGGCGGCTGCGGATGGCAGTGCCAGGGCCGGCGGCGGCGTAAAGCTCCCCCGTTGCTGGCAGCAGAACGACCCCCAGGGCCGGCTCTCCCCCCTGGATCAGGGCGATGTTCACCGTGAAGTCGCCATTGCGCTTGATGAATTCCTTAGTCCCGTCCAGCGGGTCAACCAGCCAGAAGGTGCCGCCGGAAATGTCCGGGATGCGGCCTTCGGCCACCTCTTCCTCGGTGATGATGGGGATGTCGGGGGTCAGTTTGCGCAAGGCGGCCAGGATCACGGCATCGGCAGCACGGTCAGCGGCGGTGACGGGGCTGCCATCGCCTTTGGTCTCTGTCTCCATGTCGTCCGTATAATATTCCATGATGGCGGCAGCGGCCTGCACAGCGGCTTCACGCACTGAAGGCAACAGGCCGTTGAGTTTTTCTGGCGTTATCATGGGGTTGATCCTGGCTGGAGAGACAGGCGGCGATCATAGAGGGGGGAGGCGCCCATGCAATGCGCTTTTTTCCCCTGACCGGGTGGGGGGCTGTTAAGCTTCCCGCCGGTTATAACGGCGGCGGGATGAAAAGGCGCCATGTGTGGCCGTTTCGTGCAGAAGGATCTGAAAAGTCTGGCCGAGGCATTCGATGCCATCCTGCGGCATGATCTGCCCCCGGACGCCCTGACGCCGCATCACAATATCGCGCCGACGCAGGAGGTGGGGGTGATCGGGTTGACCCCGGCGGGCACCCGGTCACTGACCCGGATGCGCTGGGGGCTGGTGCCTGCCTGGGCGAAGGATGAAACGGGCGGTGGGCGCCTGTTCAATGCCCGGTCGGAAAGTGCGGCAGAGAAACCCTCTTTCCGGGAGGCCTATCAGCGCCGCCGCGCCATCATCCCCGCCGACGGATTTTATGAATGGCCACCGCGGGCGGCGGTCCGCCAGCCCTGGTTTATCAGTCGGGCCGATGGTCGCCCCTTGGCTTTCGCTGCCTTATGGGAAATCTGGCGCGGGCGGTCGGAGGGGCCCTTATTCACCTGTACCATCCTGACCACCCAGGCCAATGGCGATATCGCCGATCTGCATGACCGGATGCCGGTGCTGTTGATGGATGAGGGGGCCTGCGCTGCCTGGCTGGCCCCCAATACCCCGCCGGGTGAACGGCAGGCCCTTTTGCAGCCCGCGCCGGCGGGCAGCCTGCAATGCTGGCCGGTCGGTCCCCTGGTCAATGCGGTGCGCCATGACGGGCCGGAATTGATGGAACGGGCACCGCCTGCGGCCCAGCCGGCGGGACTGTTATTATGATCCGGATTGCTTCCTGTCCTCTGTTCGCCCTGATGGCGCTGGGCGTTGTCCCGGCCGTGTCGGCACAGGTCCCGCCACCGGCGGGTGCCGTTTGGGAGGCGCCGGTCACGGGACCGGGTAAGGCGAAGGAAGGGGATCTGGTCACCGTTAATGGTCAAGATTTCCGCCTGTTCGGGATCGACGCGCCCGATCCGGGGCAGAAATGCAAGAATGTGCGCGGGGTTGAATATGATTGCTTCACCCTGTCCCGCACCATGCTGGAACGCTTGATCAATAATGGGGAGGTGGAATGCACGCCCCGGAAGGGCAGCCCCACCAATGGCCCGAAACTGGCCTTGTGTAAGGCCGGTGGGGACGATCTGGCGCGGGCGATGGTGGAGTTCGGCTACGCACTCGCCTACCGCGCCCTGTCCTATGATTATGTCTCGTCGGAGGCGCGGGCGTCCTCCTATCGTCGGGGCATGTGGGCCGGACGGATTGACCCCCCGTGGGAATGGCGGTCCCGGCAATTGCGGGAGACCGGCAAAGTACCGGGGGGCTGACCCATACGTGTGACGCACCAGTTGATTGGTTGTCAGTCCCGCTTGCCCGCCACGGTGCGATAGACCAGCAGCAGCAGGATGGCGCCCACCACGGCGCCAATGAAGCCGGCGGCTTGGCCCGCTTCGTAAAGGCCCACGGCCTGGCCCAGATATGTCGCAACAAAGGCGCCGGCAATCCCCAACAGGGTGGTGATGATGAAACCGCCGGGGTCGCGGCCCGGCATCAGCAGCTTGGCGACGATCCCGACCAGCAATCCAATGATCAGGGTGGCGATGATTCCCATTTCAGCCTTCCATTGATGCGCTGTTTTGCCACCTAACGCTGCCTTGGCCCTTGCGGTTCCCAAAGGGGTCTGCGGAACCAAAGAGGTAGGTGCCATGCAGGCGGGGTATATCCGGAAGAATGTGCGCACAAACGGGGCCGGTGTCGTCTATCGCGCCGTTACAGCGGCATACCGGATCAACCAGAGCGGAAGCGAGGTGTCCCATGCCGCATTCCTTCGTCCCGAGCAACCTGCCCCGCATCCTCATCGCCGAGGGGGATGCGCGTGCGGCCCTGCATCTTCAGACCCTGCTGGGAGATATGGGCTTCACTGTCTGCGGACTGGCCTCCACCGGCCCTCGCGCTGTGGCGTTGGCGGATTATCACCGGCCGGAACTGGCGCTGGTGGATGTCGATCTTGCCAAGGGAACCGATGGTCTGGCCGCCGCGCGGGAGATGCGCCAGAAGCTGAAGCTGAAAGTGCTGCTGCTTACAGGCCAGATGGGTGATCAGGTAGGGGCGATATCGACAGATGAAGAGGATGATCTGCCTTTGATGCAAAAGCCGATCGACCCCGACCAGCTGCGCCTGCATCTGGACCAGATGCTGCCGGAAAGTGCGTTTGGCCGGGCCTGATCCCACCCAGCCCGTCGCCTATCCGTAAAGTCACCATACTTTTGCACCGCCCTTGCCGCCGTGGCGTTAAGAAGGCGGCAAAGTCCCCCCGCTATGATGGAAACCAAGGCGATCAATATTGGTGGTGGGAGCTTATCATGCGTTGGTCATCATGGACTGTGCCCCATATGCCCCATTTTGATGAGGCGGTACGCAACCGCTTGGGAACCGTGGCGCTGTGGGTTGGCTTGCTGGGGGCGGCCTGGTCCCTGCCGCTGCTGGGCCTGTGGCAGCAGGCGGAGGAGCGGGCGCGGATGGAGTCGGGCATCTACTACACGCCCCAGCGTCCGGCCGCAGCCTATCTGGAAGCGGCAGAAGCGCCGTAAGCGGCGGAACGCCACCGCCTGGTGGACGTTCCATCCTGGGAAGGCGCGGCGCCCGTCGGCAAGGGTTGACGGCGTGCCGCTGGAGGGCTCCCCTGGCAGCAACACGCGCCATCGCGGCGCCGTAAGCCAGACCACCAGGATGGACAAAAGAATGAGCGAGACGTTTGCGGCCTGTCTGGGCCTGAAAGACCCGTCCCTGTTCCGCACCCAGGCCTTTCTGGCGGGGGAATGGGTGGATGCCGATAATGGCACCACGGTGGAAGTGACAAACCCCGCTACGGGCGATCTGATCGGCACGGTTCCCAACATGGGTGCGGACGAGACCCGCCGCGCGATTGAGGCCGCAAACAGGGCCTGGCCCGCCTGGCGCGCCAAGACGGCCAAGGAACGGGCCGGCATCCTGCGCAAATGGTTCGATCTGATGATGGCGAACCAGGAGGATCTGGCCCGGCTGATGACGGCAGAACAGGGCAAGCCCCTGGTGGAAAGCCGGGGTGAGATTGCCTATGCCGCCAGCTTCATCGAATGGTTCGCGGAAGAGGGCAAGCGCGTCTATGGCGACACGATTCCCAGCTTCAAGCCCGATGCCCGCATCGTGGTGACGAAAGAACCGATCGGGGTGACCGCCGCGATTACGCCCTGGAACTTCCCGGCGGCCATGATCACCCGCAAGGCCGGCCCGGCGTTGGCTGCTGGCTGCCCCATGGTGATCAAGCCGGCCTCGGCCACGCCCTACAGCGCCTTTGCCATGGCCGTGCTGGCCCAGCGGGCGGGCATCCCGGCGGGGGTGCTGTCAGTGCTGACCGGTTCGGCCAGGGCGATTGGCGGGGAGATGACGGGCAATCCCATCGTGCGCAAGCTCTCCTTCACCGGCTCTACCGAGATCGGCAAGGTGCTGATGGAGCAGTGCGCCGGCACGGTGAAAAAGGTGTCCATGGAACTGGGGGGCAACGCGCCCTTCATCGTGTTTGATGATGCCGATCTGGATGCCGCTGTGGCGGGGGCGATTGCCTCCAAATACCGCAATGCCGGCCAGACCTGTGTCTGTGCCAACCGGTTGCTGGTGCAGGAAGGTGTCTATGATGCCTTTGCAGAAAAGCTGGCCGCCGCCGTCGCCAGACTGGCGGTGGGCAACGGGCTGGAAGAAGGCACCACACTGGGCCCGCTGATCGACATGGCGGCGGTGGAGAAGGTGGAAGACCATATCGCCGATGCCAAGGCCAAGGGTGGCCGCGTGATCGCGGGCGGCAAGCGCCACGCCATGGGCGGTTCCTTCTTCGAGCCGACAATCCTGGCCGACATCACCCCGGCCATGAAAGTGGCGCGGGAGGAAACCTTCGGTCCCGTGGCACCGCTTTTCCGCTTCAAGGACGAGGCGGAGGCCATTCACATGGCCAATGATACCGAGTTCGGCCTCGCCGCCTATTTCTACAGCCGCGATATCGGCCGGGTCTGGCGGGTGGCGGAGGCGCTGGAATATGGCATCGTTGGCATCAACGAAGGCATTATCAGCACCGAAGTCGCCCCGTTCGGCGGCGTGAAGGAAAGCGGCACCGGCCGCGAGGGCAGCAAGTACGGGATCGAAGATTATCTGGAAGTGAAATACCTGCTCATGGGCGGTGTGAACCGCTGACGGGCAGATTGGGAAGGTGGGCAGCCTGTGCTGCCCGCCGTCACCGTGCCAATAGAAACGCCAGGATGGCCGTCGTCGCCGACACGTTCAGCGACTGCACCTTGCCGCTGCCCCGGATCGTGACCAATGTCTCACAAGCGGTGAGGCTTTCCGGCGGCATGCCATGTTCCTCATTGCCCATGATGAAGGCGGTGGGGCGGCCATCGGCTGCCGGGGCCAGTTGGTCCAGGCCGGGATACTCGCCCAACGCCGTGCCCACGGTGCGGTAATGCGGGCGCAGGGCGGCCAGGGCCGCCGGGAAATCCCGCGCCTGATGAATGTCCACATATTCAAATCCGCCCTCCGCCACGCGATAGGCGGCTTCCGATGGCAGCGCCTGGGCCTTGTGGCTGGAGAGCAGGATGCGGTCGATGCCGAAAAAGGCGGCGGTGCGAACGATGGCGCCCAGATTATGCGGGTTGGATACGCCGTCCAGGATCAACAGCCGCCGCCCTGCCTTGGCCCATTCCGCTGCCAGCGTTGGCGGGTAGGGCAGGATGGGGCGGGGCTGGGCCTCGGCCACGATGCCGCCATGCATGGCGGAACCGGCGATCTTCTCCAACTCCGCCGCCGGCACCAGCCGGTAGGGTTTGCGCTGCTCCGCCAGCCGGGCGCAAAAAGCCCCCGTATCGGCCCGGAACCGATCATCGAAATAGAGCTTTTCCACCCGGTCGGGGTCTTGAGCGAAGAGGGCTGCCACAGCCGGCCAGCCGGCGACGCGGAAGGGCTTGCGCCGTCCCGGCTTGGCCGGGGTGGCGGGCTTCAGCGACAGGGTCGGCCGCGACGGTGTGGTGTTCATGATCGGATCAGGCCGCGAAGAACAGAAGGTAGCTCAGCATGATGCTGCCAATGGCGATGCGGTACCAGGCAAAGGGTGCGAAACCGTGCTTGCCGACGAAATTCACCAGCCAGCGCACCACCAGCAGGGCTGCCAGGAAGGCGCAGACAAACCCGACGGCGATCATGCCGACACTGTCCACGGCCAGCACCTCGCGGTTCTTGTACAGGTCATAAACAGCGGCACCCAGCATGGTCGGGATGGCGAGGAAGAAGCTGAACTCCGCCGCCGTCTTGCGCTCCACCCCCATCAGCAGCGACCCGATGATGGTGGCGCCGGAGCGCGACACGCCGGGGATCATCGCCAGACACTGGATGAAACCGATGGAGAGCGACAGCCGGGCCGGGAACCGCTCCACCTCGAAATAGCGCGGCGTCTTAACGGCCTTTTCCGCCACCAGGATGATGATGCCGCCGACGATCAAGGCGACCGACACCACGGTCGGGTTGAACAGCACGCTTTTGATATAGGAATGGGCGAACACGCCGATGACAGCCGCCGGCAGGAAGGCCAGCAGGATGGCGATGGTGAAGCGAACCGCTTCCTTCTCCCCCCGGAAGAGGCCGGTCAGCACACCCCAGAGCTTGGAGAAATAGACCAGCAGGATCGCCAGGATGGCACCCAACTGGATCACGACCTTGAACACATCCTCTGCCTGGCCTTTGAAGCCCAGCAACTCACCCAGCATGATCAGGTGACCGGTGGAGGAGACGGGGATGAATTCCGTCAGACCTTCCAGCAGTCCCAGAAGGATGGCGTCAAAAAAGGGTGTGGTGTCCATCAAGGCTGTCCATTGCCAGGAAATAGGGGCGGGGCGCTTATAGCATTCGCACCCGCACAATGGCGAGGTTCGGGGGCGGGGTTTGAGGTGGAAAAGATGTTTGGTCCGAAACGGGACTAATTTGACAGTTGAGACTCGTTCGCAAGTGCCTTTGTGCTGGGCGCAATGGAAGTATGCGCTGAAAAATGGTCAGCTTTGCTGTCGTATCGATGAAAAAATGCTGGTTAGCCGCCAAAAGCCACTTTATATGAACAGCAACCGTCAAAAACGGAAATGCCATTACCGCCTTCGGGCGGCATTCGGTGCCAGCAGGCCGGCGCCGGATCGGGAAAGTTGAAAAGGATTGTGTCATGGCGCAGCAGAAGATGCTCGGATTTGTCCATACCGAACAGCAGATGCCCGATAAACGGGAGCCAGCGCTGCGCCGTCAGGATTTTGACGAGATCTATGCACGCTTCAGCGACGAGGGGGCGTCTGACCAGGCGGGCCGCTGCTCGCAGTGCGGCGTGCCCTTCTGCCAGGTGCATTGCCCGGTCAGCAACAATATCCCCGACTGGCTGAAGCTGACGCGCGAGGGCCGGCTGGAAGAAGCCTATGAGCTGTCCCAGGCCACCAACAATTTCCCGGAAATCTGTGGCCGCATCTGCCCGCAGGACCGGCTGTGTGAAGGCAATTGCACGATTGAGCAATCGACCCACGGCACGGTGACCATCGGTGCGGTGGAAAAATACATCACCGACACGGCCTGGGAACGCGGCTGGGTGAAGGCCATTGTGCCGCGTGTGGAGCGTGACCAGTCTGTCGGCATTATCGGTGCCGGCCCCGCCGGTCTGGCCGCCGCTGCCCAGCTTCGTCAGAAGGGCTACAAGGTCCATGTCTATGATCGGTATGACCGCGTCGGCGGCCTGCTGATCTATGGCATCCCCGGCTTCAAGCTGGATAAGGAAGTGGTGATCCGCCGCTGGAAGCAGTTGGAAGACTCGGGCGTCCAGTTCCACCTGGGTGTGGAAGTGGGCCGCAATATCGACCTGCGCACCCTGCGGTCCCAGCATGATGCCGTGCTGATCGCCACCGGCGTGTACAAGGCGCGCGATCTGGGCGGGCCGGGTTCCGGGCTGGATGGGATCGTCGCCGCCTTGGATTACCTGACCGCCAGCAACCGCAAGAGCCTGGGCGACACGGTGCTGGATTTTGAGACCGGCAAGCTGAACGCCAAGGGCAAGAATGTCGTCGTCATCGGCGGCGGCGACACGGCGATGGATTGCGTGCGCACCGCCATCCGCCAGGGCGCCATGTCGGTGAAGTGCGTCTATCGCCGCGACCGCAAGAACATGCCCGGCTCCCAGCGCGAAACCCAGAATGCCGAGGAAGAAGGTGTGGAGTTCGTCTGGCAGACCGCGCCGGAAGGCTTCACCGGCGACGCCCATGTGACGGGCGTGAAGGTGCATAAGATGCATATGGGCGTGGCCGATGCCACCGGCCGCCAGACCCCGCTGCCCATCGAAGGTTCCGGCTACACGCTGGACGCCGATCTGGTGGTGAAGGCGCTGGGCTTCGATCCGGAGGAAATCCCCACCCTGTTCGGTGCGCCGGAACTGAAGGTCAGCCGCTGGGGCACGGTGCAGGTGAAGTACGCCACCATGATGACCAACCTGGACGGCGTGTTTGCCGCCGGCGACATCGTACGCGGCGCTTCGCTGGTCGTCTGGGGCATCAAGGATGGCCGCGACGCCGCCGAAGGCATCCACAAATTCATCCAGGCCAAGGCGACGCAGCCGGTGGCCGTGGCGGCTGAATAAGCCCGCCAGAGATCAGAATAAAGGCCCACGCGCCGCCCCTGGCTGGCGCGAACGGGCCACCTGTCACGGGGATTTCCCGCCATGAACAAGATGACCAACCTTCCCAGTGGGGCCGACATGACCGACAAGCTGACCAATCGCGGTGAGATTTTCGCGGCCGAATACGCGGCCAACAAGGCCCTGCTGGACAGCACTGCCTTTGTCGATACCGAACAGCATGATGCCTGCGGCGTCGGCTTTGTGGCGGCCATTGATGGCAAGCCCCGGCGCGAGGTGGTGGAAAAGGCCGTGGAGGCGCTGCGCGCCCTGTGGCACCGCGGCGCCGTGGATGCCGATGGCAAGACCGGCGACGGCGCCGGCATTCATGTGCAGTTGCCCCAGGCCTTCTTCCGCGAAGTTGTGGTGCGCACCGGCCATCCGGAGCCCAAGGGCCTGATCGCCGTTGGTCAGGTTTTCCTGCCGCGCACCGACCTGTCGGCGCAGGAACGCTGTCGCGCCATTGTTGAGACGGAAGTGCTCAACTGGGGTTACACGATCTATGGCTGGCGCCAGGTGCCGATCGACATTTCGATCATCGGCGAGAAGGCCAATGCCACAAGGCCCGAGATTGAGCAGATCATGATCGGCAACCCCAAGCAGGTGCCGGATGAAAAGTTCGAGCGGGATCTCTATGTCATCCGCCGCCGGATCGAGAAGGCGGTGGCCGGTGAGCAGATCGGCGGCTTCTATATCTGCACCCTGTCCGCCCGCTCCATCATCTATAAGGGCATGTTCCTGGCCGAGCAGTTGACGGCCTTTTATCCCGACCTGCTGGACGAGCGGTTCGAGAGCAATTTCGCCGTCTACCATCAGCGCTATTCGACCAACACCTTCCCGACCTGGCAGTTGGCCCAGCCGTTCCGCACGCTCGCCCATAATGGTGAGATCAACACGCTGCGCGGTAACGTGAACTGGATGAAGGCCCATGAAACCCGCATGGATCATGAGCTTTTCGGCGCCAATGTCGAAGATTTGAAGCCCGTCATCCCCGTCGGCTCGTCTGATTCGGGCGCGCTGGACGCGGTGTTCGAGCTGATGATGATGGCCGGCCGTTCCGCCCCCATGGTGAAGACCATGCTGGTGCCGGAAGCCTGGTCGAACAAGGAAGTGATGCCGCAGGCGCATCGCGACCTCTATTCCTATTCCAATGCGGTGATGGAGCCGTGGGACGGCCCGGCGGCGCTGGCCATCTATGACGGCCGCTGGGTTGTGGGCGGTGTGGACCGTAACGGCCTGCGCCCGCTGCGCTATGTCATCACGGGTGATGGGCTGATCATCGGCGGCTCGGAAGCCGGCATGGTCAAGATCAACGAACAGGCCGTGGTGGAAAAGGGCCGCCTGGGGCCCGGCCAGATGATTGCGGTCGACCTGAAGGAAGGCAAGCTGTTCCATGATCGGGAGATCAAGGACAATCTGGCCGCCAATCGCCCCTATACTAATTGGATCGGCAATATCACCGTTCTGGACGATCTGGTGAAGAAGGCCCCGGTGGAGCCGGCGGAACTGTCCAAGGAAGAGCTGCGCCGCCGCCAGCTTGCCTATGGCATCACCATGGAGGATCTGGAACTTATCCTTCAGCCCATGGTGGAGGATGCCAAGGAAGCCGTCGGCTCGATGGGCGATGACAGCCCCATTGCCGTGCTGTCCGACAAGTATCGCGGCCTGCACCATTATTTCCGCCAGAACTTCGCTCAGGTCACCAACCCGCCCATCGACAGCCTGCGCGAAACCCGCGTCATGTCGCTGAAGACCCGGCTGGGCAATCTGGGCAATATCCTGGATGAAGATGCGTCCCAGTGCCGTCTTCTGCAGCTTGAAAGCCCTGTGCTGACGACGGCCGAATTCCGCGCCATGCGCAATTACATGGGCGACACGGCGGCGGAGATCGACTGCACCTTCGACCTGGCCGGCGGTGAGAACGCGCTGCGCGATGGTCTGCGTCGTATCCGCCAGGAGGCGGAAGACGCGGTGCGCGGTGGCGCCACCCATGTCATCCTGACGGACGAGGCGATGAGCGCCACCCGTGCGCCCATGCCGATGATCCTGGCCACGGGTGCGGTCCATACCCACCTGATCCGCCAGCAGCTCCGCACCTTTACCAGCCTGAATGTCCGGTCGGGCGAATGCCTGGACGTGCATTATTTCGCGGTGCTGATCGGTGTCGGCGCCACGACGGTCAATGCCTATATCGCCCAGGAAGCCATCGCTGACCGCCACCGCCGTGGCCTGTTCGGGCAGATGAGCCTGGAAGAGTGCCTGAAGCGCTATAAGAAGGCGATCAATGACGGTCTGTTGAAGGTGATGTCCAAGATGGGCATCTCCATCATCAGCTCCTATCGCGGTGGCCTGAATTTCGAAGCCATCGGCCTTTCGCGTTCCCTGGCGGCGGAATATTTCCCGGGCTTGCCGTCGCGCATCTCCGGCCTGGGGCTGCTGGGCGTACAGGAGGAAGTGCTGGGCCAGCACAAAATGGCCTATGATGAAGATGTGGTGGCCCTGCCGGTCGGCGGCTTCTACCGCTTCCGCAAGGGCGGCGACCGCCATGCCTGGGAAGGTGGCCTGATCCACCTGATGCAGACGGCGGTGGGCACGGACAGCTATTCCACCTTCAAGAAATATTCCGAAGCGCTGAATAAGCGCCCGCCGATCAACCTGCGCGACCTGCTGGATTTCCGTGCCGCCGGCAAGGCCGTGCCGGTGGACGAGGTGGAGAGCATCACCAGCTTGCGCAAGCGTTTCATCACGCCGGGCATGTCGCTGGGGGCGCTTTCGCCCGAAGCCCATGGCACGCTGAACGTGGCGATGAACCGGATCGGCGCCCGTTCGGTCAGCGGTGAGGGCGGCGAGGACCCGGCGCGCTTCAAGCCGGACGCCAATGGCGATAACTGGAACAGCGCCATCAAGCAGGTGGCGTCGGGCCGGTTCGGCGTGACGGCGGAATATCTGAACCAGTGCCGCGAGATCGAGATCAAGGTGGCCCAGGGCGCCAAGCCCGGCGAAGGCGGGCAGTTGCCCGGCTTCAAGGTCACCGAACTGATCGCCAAGCTGCGCCATTCCACGCCGGGCGTGATGCTGATCAGCCCGCCGCCGCACCATGACATTTATTCCATCGAGGATCTGGCCCAGCTCATCTATGACCTGAAGCAGATCAACCCGATCGCCAAGGTCTGCGTGAAGCTGGTGTCGCGGTCCGGCATCGGTACCATCGCCGCCGGTGTGGCCAAGGCCGGTGCGGATATCATCCTGGTTGCCGGCCATAATGGCGGCACGGGTGCCTCGCCCCAGACCTCGGTCAAGTATGCCGGCGTGCCGTGGGAAATGGGCCTGTCGGAAGTGCAGCAGGTGCTGACGCTGAACCGTCTGCGCCACCGCGTCACCCTGCGCACCGATGGCGGTCTGAAGACCGGTCGCGACATCGTGATCGCCGCCATGCTGGGGGCAGAGGAGTTCGGCATCGGTACGGCGGCCCTGGTCGCCATGGGCTGCATCATGGTCCGCCAGTGCCATTCCAACACCTGCCCCGTCGGCGTCTGCGTGCAGGATGAGGAACTGCGCAAGAAGTTCACCGGCACGCCGGAAAAGGTGGTGAACCTGTTCAGCTTCATCGCTGAAGAGGTGCGCGAGATCCTGTCCAGCCTGGGCTTCCGGGAGCTGCGCGAGGTGATCGGCCGGTCGGACCTGCTGCATCAGGTCAGCCGTGGTGCCGCCCATCTGGACGATCTGGACCTCAACCCGCTGCTGGCCGTGGCCGACCCCGGCGAATATGCCCGTTACTGCACGCTGGAAGGCCGTAACGAGGTGCCGGACACGCTGGACGCCCAGATGATCAAGGACGCCCGCGCCTTGTTCGAGGATGGCGAGAAGACCCAGATGCAGTATCACGCCCAGAACACGCACCGCGCCATCGGCACGGCTTTGTCGGGCATGATCACCCGCAAGTTCGGCATGAAGGGGCTCCAGCCCGGCCATGCCACGGTGCGGCTGCGTGGTTCCGCCGGGCAGAGCTTAGGCGCCTTCGCGGTGCAGGGTCTGAAGCTGGAAGTGTTCGGCGATGCCAACGATTATGTCGGCAAGGGCCTGTCGGGCGGCACCATCGTGGTCCGTCCGCTGACCGCCAGCCCGCTGAAGACCAACGAGAACACCATTATCGGAAATACGGTGCTGTACGGCGCCACGTCCGGCAAGCTGTTCGCCGCCGGTCAGGCCGGTGAGCGGTTCGCGGTGCGCAATTCCGGCGCCACCGTGGTGGTGGAAGGCTGCGGCTCCAACGGCTGTGAATATATGACGGGCGGTTTGGCCGCCATTCTGGGGCCGGTGGGCGATAATTTCGGTGCCGGTATGACCGGGGGCATGGCCTATGTCTATGACGAGGACAACCGCTTCTCGCTCTATGTGAACCCGGAGAGCGTGATTTATCAGCGTCTGGAAGTTCCCCATTACGAGGAACAGCTCAAGGCGCTGATCCAGGAGCATGTCGATGAGACGGGCAGCCGTTGGGCGGCCCAGCTTCTCAACGATTGGGAACTGGTGCGGGGCAAATTCTGGCAGGTTGTGCCGAAGGAGATGCTGCACCGGTTGCCGGTGCCGGTAACGGCGCCGGAGCGGCTCAGCGCCGAATAAGCTGAGTTTAGCGAGGAAGGGAAGGGGGCGCACCGCCAAGGTGCCGCCCCCTTTTCCGTTCTGGTCCGGCATTCGCTGAGCCGGAAGAACGGAAAGCTTGAACTATTGGCTATTTCTGGCAGCAACGACGCGGCGGGCCACTTCTGCCATTTTAAGGTTCCAGGACAGAGCGTCTGGCTGTGGGTCACTGATCGCTTGAACAAGGACTTCCTGCTTATCATTCGTCCATCCAAACGTCGCCTTAAGCCCGCCCTTCGGGTGGGTAAAATATCGGGCAATCGCTCGGCCTGGGCCGAGGTCTATATTTGTTGCTTCGGCGGGGATGAAGGTAAACACCCGTTGAGTTTTAGTTTGAGGATAATCATTCTCCTGAATATCGAGTATGTAGTTCTCGCATTCCATTACAGTACGATAGCCACTCATCTTGCCATTATCCCGCCGCATGATGCCCGATACGTCAGCAATGACAATGGTGCACCCCATTTCGGTCGCTAGAATAGGGCCAATAGGGTCGATGCTGGTTTCTTTTTTTGGGTCTAATTTGCGTTCAGATAAAATATGATCCTCTTGTGTTTTACTGCCTTGCAATGAAGTGATATGACCAGTAGGGGGTTTGAAATTTGATTCAGCTGGTTTGGAGGGGTCGCCAAATTTCTTGCTGTCTTCTATCATTTTTTCTCTAGACGATTCCTGAAATTTTTTTATTGATGGTGGCATTTTGTCATCTGCATAGACGGCTGAGGTTGAGAAAAATTGAAATAAAGCGACGATAATTATGGTTTTCTTCATGGCGTTACCACTCCTCAAGATTGCAATCTGTTGCAGTTGTTGCTTTGCATGGGCCAGAAAAAGATTGACCGGAGTTAGTCCAATCGGAATCGCAATACTGTTCAAGATACTCTTCTTGTTCCTTATTCATAGGGTCGGCAAAGTGCTCAGCTTCTACAAACCATCCATCATCTCCACAAAGAAAGCACCCAGCATGTAGCCTCCATGTTTGTTCATATCCTTCCATGAAGGAGCGTTTCAATTGCAATTCCGAGTTATCTTGATTTGATATTATGGCTAAATTGAACTGATAATCCTTGCTAATTATACTAGTGCCCGCCCAGGATATTGATTCGTTTACACCGACACAATTTGCTCGAGAGAACATTGTTAGGTCAACGACCCCGGCAAATCCTGCTTTGCTAACCAAAACAGCCGCTAATGGGATGATAAATTTGAAGATTTTCATTGGTTCCTCATCGCCATCGGTTGATGATAGTGATTCTTATTATTAATTTTTGGACTTTTCAAGAGAATTTTTTGGGGAAATTTAAACCATAAAATACTAAAAATTTAATTTCTATTTCTTAAGTATTTATAGTGGAAGCAGTCTGAGAATATTTCCTGATGTATGGTTTGTATTTATTTGTTTGTGAGATTGATTTATTTTAAATGTTGTAATTTTGAAATTACTCAATCTATGACATAGGTGGAGGTGATCCATGCTGATGCGCACCGCACTTCGCGTTCGTTGGGCTTTGATCGGGGTGCTGGTGGGGCCCGGCCCCATGGTGGCGCTGGCGCGGCAGGGGGGCGACATGCCGGGCGCGTCCGGTGTTCTGGTCTACGCTTTTATCGGCGCCCTGGTGGGGGCCCTGGCCTTTGGCACCATCGGCCATATGCAGGCACAAAACGTGGCACCCGATGCCCGGATGCCGCCTCTGTCAACCGCGCGCAAGGTGGTGCTGGTCATTTGCGGCCTGGTCTTGGTCGCCAGTATTGCCAGCATCTTCATCGGCCTTGCGCTGATGTGATCCCAGCCCGGTGCAGGCGACAAGGCGCAGGGGAACACGAAACCCACCTTGATCGGTTCCGACCATGGCGGATCGCCTTAAACGAAAACCGGCGCCCTGTTGCCAGGGCGCCGGTTTGTCACGACCAGATGGTTTCAGTCCGGATCAGGCCGCACTGACCTGTTCGGTCTGGGCCAGCAGTGCGTAAAGGGCATCGCCCGATTCCGCGCCGCGCAGCTTGTCACACAGCACCTGATCCCGCAGCAGGCGCGACACCCGCGCCAGCGCTTTCAGGTGATCGGCCCCGGCCCCTTCCGGGGCCAGCAGCAGGCAGATCAGATCCACCGGCTGTTCGTCGATCGCCTCGAAATCGACCGGCTTTTCCAGCCGGGCGAAGATGGCCATCACGCCGGGCAGGCCCGGCAGCTTGCCATGCGGGATACCGATGCCGCGGCCCACGCCCGTGGTGCCCAGGCGTTCCCGCTCCACCAGCACATCGAAAATGGCACGCTCATGCTGATCGGTCAGCTCGGCGGCCTTCTTCGCCAGTTCCTGCAAGGCCTGCTTTTTGGAGCTGGCCTTCAGGCTCGGGAGGATCGCCTCCGGCTTCAGAAGATCATTCATTGCAGCCGGGGACGTCTGTTGCGAGGAGGAGGAGAGAGAACGTAGGGAAACGGACATAGGTAATAAATCGCCTCATTGCTTCACGGTTCCGGTCGTGCCAGCGGGGTCGACCCAGCCGACATTGCCGTCCGGACGGCGGTAGATCATGTTCAGACCGCCATGTGCGCGATTACGGAACATCAAAGCGGGCAAATCTGCAAGGTCCATCCGCATCACGGCCTCGCTCACGGTCAGCATCTCGATCGCCGTTTCCATCTCGGCCACGATCATCGCGTGATGGCCATTGACTTCCGGCGCCGCGTCGGATTCATCCCCCTGGCCCTCGGCCTCCTCGCCGTCGGCTTCCAGGATATATTTGCGCGCCGTCGTAACCGGCAGCTCCGCCAGGGTCTTGCGCTCGTGATGGTCCTTCAATCGGCGCTTGTAGCGCCGCAGCCGCTTGGCGACCTTTTCCGCCGCCTCATCGAAGGCGGGATAGGGCTCGTTCGCTTCCGCGGTGGATTGCAGAAGGATGCCACGCCCGGCATGGACCTGAATATCCGCCTTGTAGCGATTGGCATCCTTGGAAAGGATGACGGTTGCCTCCACAGGGTTGCCGAAATATTTGCCGACCTGAGTAGCGAGCTGTTCTTTCACATGGGTCCGCAGGGCGTCGCCCACATCCAGTTGCTTGCCTTTGACGGTGACTTGCATATTCGACCTGTTCTTTATCAGGCGCGCTTTTGACCGTTAGCGAGGAACCGCCACCCGGGTCCGGCATCCAGTCCGGGAGAATCCCCCGGGCGGGTCTTCCTCGTACGGTCAGCGCAGGGACTACAACCCAAGGGCCTTCTCCCGACGGCGCTGGACTGAAGATGGGATCTTCATACCCTCACGATACTTGGCGACGGTCCGTCGCGCAATATCGATCCCCTCACTCCGAAGAATCTCGACGATTTTATCATCCGAAAGGGTGTCGTCGGCCTTCTCGGCATCGATCAGAGCCTTGATGCGGAAGCGCACCGCCTCTGCGGAATGCGCAGCCTGCCCATCGGCCCCCTGGATGGCGGAGGTGAAGAAATATTTCAGCTCGAACACGCCGCGCGGGCTGGAGAGGAACTTGTTCGTGGTGACGCGGCTGACCGTGCTTTCATGCATGCCGATGGCTTCCGCGATATCGCGCAGAATCAGCGGCTTCATGAATTGCAGCCCGTGCAGGAAGAAGGCGTCCTGCTGGCGCACGATCTCCGTTGCCACTTTCAGGATGGTGGTGGCCCGCTGATGCAGGCTTTTGACCAGCCAGCTCGCCGACTGGAACTGTTCGGCGATATATTCCTTTTCCTGCTTGTTGCGCGCACCCGACAGGACTCGGGAATGGTAGCGCTGGTTCACAAGCACACGGGGCAGCGTGTCGGTGTTCAGTTCCACGATCCAGCCGCCGCTGGGGGCGGCGCGCATCAGGATGTCCGGCACCACGGTCTGCACCGGCTCAAAATCGAAGGCCAGGGCCGGCTTGGGGTTCAGGGCCTTGATCTCCGACACCATGTCGGACAGATCCTCCGCGTCGCAGCCGCACACTTTCAGCAATTGCTGAAGGTTGCGCGCGGCCAGCAAAGGCAGATTGTCCAGCAGAGCCTGCATGCAGGGGTCCAGCCGGTTTTTCTCCCGCAACTGGATGGCCAGGCATTCCGACAGGCTGCGGGCGAAAACCCCGGCAGGGTCGCAGCGTTGCAGCCGGGCCAGGACCGTTTCAACCCGCGCCAGATCGCACCCCAGCGTCAGGGCAACCTCTTCCAGATTGACGGTCAGATAGCCGGTCTCATCCAGGTGATCCATCAGGGCATAGGCGACCATGCGGTCCAGCGGGTCGGGCAGATCCATCTTGATCTGCTCGTCCAGATGGTCTCGCAGCTTGGGCCGCTCGGTCAGCGTCGCTTCGAGGCTGCTCTCTTCATCCTCGAATCCGCCACTGCGGGACGACCAGTCGCCAAACTGCTCCCCCGACCCCAGCCCGGCTCCGTCCAGGTCGGCGGCAGAACTGTTGGTATAGACATTCTCGAAATCGGTATCGAGCGGGGCATCGTCACTGCTGCCCATCCGGTCACTGGATGCCAGCTCGACCGTATCGGCGACGCGCCCCTCAACAGGGGCGGGGGCTGCTTCCTCCCGGTCAACGCCATTGGGGGCGGCATCGCTCCATCCCTCGCCATCGTCGCGTTCCAGCAGCGGGTTCTGCTCCAGTTCCCGCTCCACGAAATCCGATAACTCAAGATTGGAAAGCTGCAGCAGCTTGATGGCCTGCTGTAGCTGCGGCGTCATCACCAGCGATTGGGACTGACGGATATCGAGCCGTTGCTGGAGCGCCATTTTCCCTGAAAACACCGATGCTGAAGGAAGGAGCCCAGCCTACGCCTTTCGCAGGGGTAGACCAAGCCAGCCGATATAACACGGCAACAGTACGAAGCTCGGCTCCATATCGCAACAATTACGGCAGATCGGGTAACATTATTACAGATACTGTGGCTTATTCGCCCTGGAGATTACGAGGGATGCGTCCATTCCGCCACCGGAACAAGGCTCGCCCCAGTGGTGCCATCACGGCGGCAGCGGCCAGAATCGTCAGAATCTGGATCAGCAGCAGCAAGGGCGCGTCCAGATCGTCATGGATCAATCTTTCGCCAAAAATCCCCATCGCGGTGCTGGCAATGGCCAGGGTCACCATGGTGCGCAGCGGCGCCAGGGGCGCGGCGCGGCGGATATCGGCGTAAAGCCCCAGGCTGCTGCCAATCGCGATGATCGGGAAACAATAAGGGCAGAACAGTTCCCAATCCGACGCCATCGCCTCTGGCGGCCCGGCCATGCCGGACAGGTCGATCTGGATGGCAAGGGTCCAGCCGGCCAGCATGCACAGCCAAAGCCGCCAGGGCCATCGACCATTTCCCGGTATGCCCAGCGATTGGGCGCACAGGGCCGCCGTCAGGGCGGTGCCGAGGGTCAGTCCCTGCTGTAACAACCAAAGCGGATCGCCTGCCATCGCCAGCAGGTCGGGTCGGATGCCATGGAAAACCGACACGCCAAGGATCAGAGCTATGGACAGGGCCAGCCAAACCACCAGACGCAAGGGCAGGGTGGGCAGGCGTCGTACCGGTTTTGCCTCACGGCTCAACCGCTCGATCAGAAGGCTGGTTTCATCCATCATGCGTATCCTTTCCTAACATCATTTGCCGCATGCCGGCGATGCCGCGATGCACAGCCACCTTCAAGGCACCAATGCCAACCCCGCTGCGGGCCGATGCTTCCTGCAGGCTTAGTTGTTGTAATTTGACCAGTTCCACGGCTTGGCGCTGCCCGGCGGGTAGCCGGGCCAGCAACGGCGCCAGATCCGGGGGCTCCTCGACTGGCGGCTGTGGCACGCTGTCGGCCAGGGTGTCATCATAATCGGCCTCCACGGCCAGCCGGCGATAGCGTCGGCGCAACAGATCGGCCAGCCGGTTGCGGGCGATGGCATAAATCCACGGCATGACCGGCCGGCCCGGCTGATAGGTTGCCCGCGCCTGATGCAGGCTCAGCAAACTATCCTGAACGAAATCCTCCAGATCAGCCGTCCGGCCGGCGAGCTTCGCCCGGCCATATTGGCGCAGCAAGGGGGCCACCGCCGCCAGAAAGGCGGCATAGGCAGTGCCATCTCCCTGTTGGCTTGCGGCTAGCAACGCGGCCAGCACGGCATCCTGCGCTTCCCCCATCGGGATTTCGGCCCGCTCGTCAGTTTGTGGCCGGTGCGGGCCGGCGGCTATGCTTATCCAGGAACTCCTTGAATTTCTTGGCATCCAGGAAATAAAGATCCATGCACTCGTCGAACTTGTCCTTGTCCTGGATCGACCGGCACAGGGTTTCCGCTTCTTCGTTCTGCTGCTGCTTTTCCGCCTTTTCCCTTGCGGTGAGCGTTGAACTACTGCTGCTTTGTGCCGCCACCGTTCCCGTTGGAATGGTGGCAAACAGGGATAAGGAAACAAGCAAGGTCAGGCGCTTCATGGGCATTCTCCGTTATGGAAGGGTGCCGGCGGGTGATGAGAAAAGCCGGCGCCGTGCTGCATCCAGGGAAAGCAGGCCGGGACCGAGAATTGTCAGGACCAGAGCCGCAGCTATCCATGGAACCTGTTCGCCGGCAAGGGCGATGCCATTCTCCAACCCTTGCGGGGTGCGGCCAATGACCAGGAACAGGGCGGCGGCCATGACACCCAGGCCAGCGGCGGCGGCGCGCCCACCCAACCCCGCGATCAGCGCCAGCCCCAGCACGATCTCCGCCCCCGTGGTCAGGGGGGCGGAGATCGTGGCTGGCAGGAAGGGGACGGGATGGATTTCGGTGAAGAGATAGGCCTGGGAATCCCAACTGTTCAACCGGTGCAGGCCGGCGCGCAGGAAGGGCAGGGCCAGCCAGACGCGACCGGCCAGCAGGGCGAGCGCCGTGACGAGGCGGGGCAGGGGGCGCAGGCCCAGTGTCGGACCAGGATCAATGAGAAAATGGAAAAGCCGGTGCATGTGCATGGGGTAACCTCATGACCCTGGCGGCGGAACCGCGACGATTCCGCGTGTCAGCAGCAGGGCGAGCAGAAGGGACAGATCGAAGGGAGGGCTGCCGGCGGTCATCGTCATTGCCGTCAGCAGGGAGTGACCGGCGGTAAGCGCCATGACCAGCGCCCGCTCCCCCGGCAGAAGCAGGGTGCTGGTGACCAGAAGATCCGGTCCACGCCAGACCAGGAGGCTGTTGGCCGCATCGGGATCGGCATGGGCTGTATGGTGCAGGTCGGTACGCATTTCCTGCCATTGCCGGAATATATCGGCAGTGCCGGACAAAATCCGGGCGGATGGCACAAGGGTCAGGCACAACCCCGCCATATCCTCCGGTGCTTCCGGCCGCAGGATATCCGGTCCCGCCGGTATCATATCGGCTGCAAAATAAGCCTCATGCGCGGCCCAATCGGCAGTAGCCATCAAGGCCAGTTCCGGCCCCAGACTATTGGCGAAACCATGGCCATAGCCGGATAGAACCGGATGGTCAGGCGGGGATGCCAGCAGGTACCGGCGTGCGGCTGTGGCAAAGGCTGTTTCTCCCATCCGGGTACGGGTGGCGGGATAAGCCTCCGCCAACAGGTTGGACAGGGCCGTCGTTACGGTGGCGGTATGGATATAGAGGGCTTTGGCAGGGGGCAGGCATGTCGGTCGCAATGCCGGCAGGGTGTCGGCAAAGCCGGTGGGATCCCCCAAGCTTGCCGCCTGTAACCGCCCCAGCAGGGTTGTCAGCGTGACGGGGGCAGACATATCGTCTCCTCCCGTTCGCTAAAGGCTGCCAGCAACCGGTCGGCATGCGCGGCTTCTTCCAGCAACACGGGTAGGGGGGGCAAGGCCGTATCCCATTCCACCAGGGTCGGTCTGGCACCACATTGGTCCAACGCGGCTTGGTAGAGCGACCAGACCGCGGGGTCGACCCGGGAACCATGGTCGTCGATCAGCATCGTCATACCATCCACGTCCAGCCTTGCATGGCCGGCAAGGTGATATTGCCCGACGGCATCCGCCGGCAGGCGGCGCAGCACATCATGCGGGTCGCGCTGCCGGTTATGGCTGCTGACATGCAGGTTATTGGCATCCAGCAGCAGCCCGCAGCCGGTCCGCGCCACCAGTGCCGTGAGGAAATCGGCCTCATCCATCTCGTCATCGACGAAGGCGAGGTAGAGGGAGGGGTTTTCCACCAGCAACCGCCGCCCCAGCATGTCCTGCGCCCGGTCGACATTGGCGGCGACGATGGTCAGGCTTTCGCTGTTCAGCGGCAATGGCAACAGGTCGGGCACATGCAGGCCCCCCGTGCCGGACCAGGCCAGATGGTCGGAGACAAGGCAGGGCTGGAACCGGTCGTAAAGCCGGCGCAGGCGGGCCAGATGGGCGGGGTCTGCCCCATCGGCGGCACCCAGCGACAGGGCCACGGAATGGAAGGAGACCGGATAATCCTGGCGGAGCCTTTCCAACTGCGCCAGGCGCGGGCCGCCGGCACATAGATAATTTTCCGCATGCACCTCCAGCCACCCGACCGGCTGCCGTCCGGCCAGGAAGGCCGCGACATGCGCATGTCGCAAACCGATTCCGGCGATGGCGGGCAGGGTGGGCAGGGGATCGGGTGGCCGGTGGTGCATCGGACCGGCCCTTACTTCATCTTCTTGGGATTGGTGCCCTCGAAAGCGGTCAGGCTGCCACCGTCGGCCAGACAGGCTTCCTTGGTCATGGCCTTGAAATCCTGGCCGCTGTAATCGACCTTGGACTGGGTGGCGCAGGAATGGCCGGCGGCCTTGTTGGCACAATCATTCTCGCCAGCCTTGGCAACGCCGTAGCAATGCACCTTCTCGCCTTCGGCCGCCTGGGCCGGGGCCGTCATGGCGGCCAGCGACAGGGCACCGGCCACGGCGGCGCCCAGGGACAACAGCGCGAAACTGGCTTGGGACTTCATGATGGAGACCTTTCGGGGAAAATGCGCGAATGCCGGAGATCGGCGGGTTGGGGCACCGGATCAGCGCCCCATATCCCTCTATTCGCGGCATCCCCGGAAAGGTTACGCCGGCTTCAAAATTATTTTTGGCTTGTACCAGTCAGCCAAGGGTTTGCCCCTTGGCTGACTGGAGGCTGGCGACCGCCAGCCCCGTCCTCGTGCGCCGTGAAGCCAAGTTGCCGGATGGCAGCGCCCGGCGTTGAGGGAATTGGAAATCTTCCTTGATCGGTCAGGATCAAGAAAGCTTGATATTAAAGGCTGAACCGCTCCCCCAGATAGACGCGACGCACATCCTTGTGGGCGACAATCTCCGACGGCGCGCCTTCCATCAGCACCACGCCATCATGCAGGATATAGGCGCGGTCCACGATATCCAGGGTTTCGCGGACATTATGGTCGGTGATCAGCACGCCGATGCTGCGTTCGCGCAGATGGCTGACCAACTCCCGGATTTCGTTCACGGCGATCGGGTCCACGCCGGCGAATGGTTCATCCAGCAGGATGAAATTGGGTTGGCTGGCCAAGGCGCGGGCGATCTCCGCACGGCGGCGCTCACCACCTGACAGGGCAATGGCGGGGGTGCGGCGCAGATGGGTGATGGAGAATTCGGCCAGAAGCTCATCCAGCTTCTGTTCGCGCACATCGCGGTCCGGCTCCACCACCTCCAGCACGGCGCGGATATTATTTTCCACCGACAGGCCGCGGAAGATGCTGGCTTCCTGCGGCAGATAGCCGATGCCCAGGCGGGCGCGGCGATACATGGGCAGGTCAGTCACTTCCAGCCCATCCAGGGTGATGCTGCCATAATCGGGCAGGATCAGGCCGGTGATGATGTAAAAGCAGGTGGTCTTGCCGGCGCCGTTCGGGCCCAGCAGGCCAACCGCCTCCCCCCGTTTCACCGACAGGCTGATATCGCGCAGCACCGGCCGGCCTTTATAGGACTTGCCCAGGTTGCTGGCCACCAGACCGGCATTGTCGGCCACCAGCCGGGGGCCGGTGCCCGTGGACGGGTCAGCGGCGGGCGTGGTGGGCTTGGTCGGACGGCTCATGGTTTGCTCCCTTGGCCAGACGGCTGCGGCTGGGCGGGCTGTTGCGGCGCACCGCCCTGACCCTGCTCGTTGGGGATGAACAGGCCCCGGACCCGGCCATTCTGGCCGGCCGGTCCGGTTGTCGCCCCCCCTTGCACGGGCGAAGCCGCCGGAACCCGCGACAGCATGCGGCTGACGCCGGACTTCAGATCCACCTCGGCGGCGGGACCATTCAACTGATTCTGGCCGCGCGTGACCTTCACATTGCCGGTCAGCAGCGCCAGTTCAGAATCCAGATCATAGGTGCCCTTGTCGCCGCGGGCCACTTCCTGCGGGGTCGTGATGACCACGGCGCCGGTGGCATCCACGCGGCTGAGCGCCATCTTGTCACTGCCCTCTTTCCCGTCCGGGGAAAGCAGGGCGACCAGACGGTCAGCGCGCACGCGGTTATTCTCCCGGATGGCGATAGCATTGCCGCGCGCCACGGCGAGGTTCTGCTCGCGCCAATATTCCAGGCTGTCGGTGGCGGTTACAGTGTCCTGTTCGGTCACCAGCCGCAGCCCTTCGCCCGTCAGCACGGCGACCGACCGGTCCAGGTCATAAATGCCGCGCGTGCCATAGGCGGTCTGGCTGGCGCTGCGCATCTCCACATTACCTTCCGCCAGCAGGCGGAAAATCTCGTTCGTGCCCTGCGCATTCTTGCGGAAATAGGCGGCCAGCGTGTCAGCCTTCAGCGTCAGGTCGCCCTGGGTGGCGGTAGCCCCGCCGCGCGCAATGGCGACATTCTGCTGTTCGTGGAACTCGAACCCGCCTTCGGCTACTACATCAATGGGCTTCTCCCCGCTCATATGCAGGGACGCATCATCGGCCTGCACACTGGTTGTGCCGTCCTGGGCCCAGCCCAAGGGCACCGCCAGCGACAAGGCGGCAAGCGACAGGCCAAGGGCGGCCAGCGTGGCAGACCGGCGCAAGCGCGGGGAGAGGGGAGAGGGGCGGGTCATGGGGCAGCCCCTTCCGGACGGTTCTGGTCCCCGCCGCGGGCCGCAAGCGCCCGCAACCGCGCTTTGCCGGTGAAGATCAGCACGTCCCCATCCTCCACAATACGGAAGCCGCCAGCTTCAATTGTGCCCAGCGGTCCTTGTCCCTCAATCGGCTTGTTGCCCCAGGCAATGCCCTTATCCACATCCAGCAAGGCTTCGCCGGTGCGGAATTCATAGCCCTCGCCATGGAACATCGACACTTTGCCCTTCAGGGTCAGTACATTCTTTTCCTGGTCATAACGGCCGGTTTCAGCCGCCATGGACAGCCAGTCGCCGCCTTTGAGCGTTATATCGGCTTCCGGAGCGTCCAAATCCACCTCTGCCCCGGTATTGCCCAATTGCATCACGCGGTTGGCGCGGATTTCGAACGGGCGCTCTGTCGTATCGGTTCCCAGATACCGGGCTTTGGTCATTTCCAGGTCGCCCTGGTCCGGGCCGGCCCCTTTGCCGTCCGACCCTCCGCCGCCGCCGACCAGCGGCCATATCACGATCAGCAGCAGCACCAGCCCCGCCACCACGGGCAGCGCAACGCGCGCCGTGCGCACCAGCCGCGTATGGGCATAGGGATCACGCCGGCGCCCATCGGGCGCGCCGGCGGTCGCTGCGCGTCGGCTGTCGTCGCTGTCGGAGGGAGGGATCATGCGGGCGGGAGGCTCAATAAAAAGGGCGGCGGGCAGAGGGATGGTAACGAATTTCGGGGCGGTCAGGGTCCCGACCTTGATCGACAATGATAGAGGAGATGCCAGGATTTGGCGGCATTTCTATGACGCAACGCACAGTGACCGCAGAAAACGGCGGCAGGAACCGCCGCCGTCTCCACCTGTCGGCATTATGCCGTCTATATTAATGCGTGAAGATGTCCGGTTCATCCCAGCCCAGCAGGTCCAGTTGGCCGCGGGTCGGGAGGAAGGAGAAGCAGGCTTCCGCCAACTCGCGCCGGCCTTCACGGTCCAGCAGCAGGTCCAGCTTGGCCTTGATCTCGTGCAGATACAGCACGTCGGAGGCAGCATATTTCAACTGTTCGGCATTCAACTCGTCTGCGCCCCAGTCGCTGGATTGCTGCTGCTTGGACAGTTCCACGCCCGTCAGTTCCTTGCACAGATCCTTCAACCCGTGCCGGTCGGTGGAGGTGCGGACCAGCTTGGAGGCGATCTTGGTGCAGAAAATCGGCTGGCAGACGATGCCCAGCGCATGGCGCAGGACGGCCACGTCGAAACGGGCGAAATGGAACAGCTTCAGGGTGTTGGGATCGGACAGAAGCCGCGCCAGATTGGGGGCGCTGGTCTGGCCCCGGCGGATCTGCACCATATGGGCGGTGCCGTCGCCGCTGGAAAGCTGAACCAGGCACAGCCGGTCACGCATGGGGTTCAGGCCCATCGTCTCCGTATCCACGGCGACCACGGGGCCCAGATCCAGCCCATCGGGCAAATCACCAACATGAAGAAAATTCGACATCGCGCTGCCATCCTGCATCGGTTGCGGCCGCCCGCCGGCAGCACCGCGCTTTATCCCGCGAGGGTACGGGACGCCACAAGCAGTGATGCCGCAAGGGTCGGATGCGATAAGGGGTTCGGTGATCTGTGGCACAAGGCCAAAAACACTTCAGGCCGCTGGAATAACCAGCGGCCTGAAGTGTTTTTGGAAATGGTGCCCAGAAGAAGACTCGAACTTCCACACCTTGCGGTACAGGTACCTGAAACCTGCGCGTCTACCAATTCCGCCATCTGGGCGTTCACGCTGCGGCGTTGCCGTCGCTTCGTGGAGGCGGTGTATAAAGGCCCGCCGACGGGCCGTCAACACCTGTTTTTCATTTTTGCTGAAATTTGTCACCAACCGGGTCGGCTTGTGAAAATCGAGCAAAAACAGGGGCCTAGAAACACTTCAGGCCGCTGGAAGAACCAGCGGCCTGAAGTGTACATCAATTCGGAATGGTGCCCAGAAGAAGACTCGAACTTCCACACCTTGCGGTACAGGTACCTGAAACCTGCGCGTCTACCAATTCCGCCATCTGGGCGTCCACGCTGCGGCGTTGCCGTCGCTTCGTGGAGCGGGCTTATAGGAGGGGCGCGACAGGCTGTCAACGATGTTTTTCATTTTTTTTGTGACAAGGCGAAAAAGGACGGTTCCAGCCAATAGCTTCGCCGCGATTGCTGCCCCTATGCTGCTGCGGCACCGGGCTGCATCTCGCGGTGCTTCACCGGGCCATCCCTATGGGCTATATAGCGACATTCCTTGTTCCGGCACCGGCCGGTCCTTCCAGTCTTGCTGTCATTCGTGGAGAAAGTGCGATGGTCAATCGGTATCGCAACGCCGTGATATTCGGTGGCTCGGGCTTTATCGGCCGCTATATCGTCCGGCGCCTTGCCAAGACCGGTTGCCAGGTTGTCGTGCCGTCCCGCCATCCGGGGCAGGCGACATATCTGCGCTCCGCCGGGGCCGTCGGGCAGATCGTGCCGATCGCGGTGGATATCCATGATGATCAGTCGGTGGCCAATGCTGTTGCCGGCGCCGATCTGGTGATCAACCTGATCGGCATCCTGGCGCAGAGCGGGCGTAACAGCTTTGAGGCCGTTCAGCATCAGGCCGCCGCCCGCATCGCCCGCGCCGCCAAGGCCGCCGGTGTGCGTCGCTTTGTGCAGATGTCGGCCCTGGGGGCTGATGCATCTTCCCGCTCTGCCTATGCCACCAGCAAGGCCCAGGGGGAGCAGGCGGTGCTGTCAGCCTTCCCCAGCGCCACCATTTTCCGCCCCTCCATCGTTTTCGGGCCGGAGGATGGTTTCTTCAACCGCTTCGCCGCCATGTCGCAGACGGCCCCCTTCCTGCCCCTGATTGGGGGCGGGAATACCCGGATGCAGCCGGTCTATGTCGGCGATGTGGCTGATGCCATCGTTGCGGCGGTTGAAACCGAGGGGACGGAAGGCAAGATCTACGAACTGGCCGGTCCCCGGACCTACACATTCAAGGAACTGATCGACCTGACGCTGGCCCAGGTGGGCCGGCCGAAGAAATGCACCCTGTCGCTGGGCTTCGGCATGGCCAGCTTGCTGGGTGGCATCCTTCAGAACCTGCCGGGCCAGATGCTGACCGCCGATCAGGTGGAACTGTTGAAGACCGACAATGTCGTCAGCGGTGCCAAGCCGGGCCTGACCGACCTGGGCGTTCAGCCCACGGCCGTGGAAGTGATCCTGCCCACATATCTGGACAAGTACCGCATCGGTGGCCGGTTTACGCAACCGGTAAGCCCGGCTTCCTGATTGCCCGTCGCTGGATGCGTACTGGTTGATTACCCGCTGGGGAATAACCCCAGCGGGTAATGACTGTGTCTGCGGGTCGACTTATGCGCCGTCGACAGGGGAGTGCAGGCCGTTACCATGCCCGTCCTTTGGTTGAGCGGAGGCATGGGCAGACGATGGTCATGCGTGAAGATGGTCTGCGTAAATTTCTGGTCGCGACGCTGCTTGTGTCGCCGCTTTTGCTGTCCGGTTGTAGCAACCGGGCCAGTTCCGGCCAGATGGCGGCCCCGGTGGGGGATACCTCGTTCAAAGCCGCCGCCACCCAATATTCCATAGAGGTCGCGAAGTCGCGCTATGTGCAGCGCAAATGCCCCGAATTGGTGATGAGCTTCGATGGCCTGATGGCTGAACTCCGATCTTATCCGGTCCTGGCCCGGTCCGGGGGGAAGATGGGAGAGGATACTGTTGATCAAGCGCAGGTCCTGGCCGCGATCAACCAGTTCGAGGCGGAAAACAGCTTGCGAGGGCAAGGCCAGATGGAAATCTGTGCCTTCGGCAAACAGCAGATGCAGGCTGGAACCCGGACCGGAAAACTGCTCGATTTCCGCAAGGAATAGGAAATCGGTGGTGATCTGGCCTCACCGGATGATTAGCCATTGATCCGGGGCAGGTGCTTCCCAATATAGTGACCTGTATGTCCAACATCCCGTGTCGAGGACACTTCAATGGTCAACGGACCCTATAATCCGTATGCGTCGGCAGGACGCGCGATGGACCAGGCGCAGTTTGACGCTGGTCTGCGCGCGCATATGCTGCGCGTCTATAATTACATGTGCTTGGCGTTGGCAATCACGGGTGTGACCGCTTTTGTGGGATCCCAGATTCCGGCCCTGGTACAGTTGATCCACGGTACGCCGCTCAAATGGGTGGTGATGCTGGCCCCGCTGGCTTTCATCTTCTTCGGCTTCAAGCCGGACCGGATGTCGGCCAGCGCGTTGCGCACCAGCCTGATGGTGTTCAGCGTCCTGATGGGCCTGTCGATGATGAGCGTGTTTCTGGTGTTTACCGGCAGCAGCATCGCGCGCGTCTTCTTCATCACCGCCGCCATGTTTGCGGCGACCAGCCTGTATGGCTACACCACCAAGGCTGACCTGTCGAAGATGGGCAGCTTCATGGTGATGGGCCTGATCGGCATCGTCATCGCCAGCCTGGTGAATATCTTCATCGGCTCGTCGGCACTGCAGTTCGCCATCTCCATCATCGGTGTGATCGTCTTCACCGGTCTGACCGCGTGGGATACCCAGGCGATCAAGGAAGGCTATGCCTCTTCCTATGGTGATGAGGCGAATGGCCGGATGGCCGTGATGGGCGCGCTGTCGCTGTACCTCAACTTCATCAACCTGTTCCAGATGCTGTTGTCCCTGATGGGCCAGCGCGACGAATAAGGATTGTGCCGGTAAGTACCGGTATCGAGGAAGTTGACCGAGCCGCCCGGAACAGACCCCTGTTCCGGGCGGTTTCGTTTCCGGGCCCTGTGAGGCCCGGTTGATGAGCGGAGACATCTTGTCCGATAGAGACAACCAGCGCCTTGATCGCTGTTTTGAACGGCTGGAACGGGATCTGCCCCGCTTCATGGCCAAGTCTTTGCGCTGGCTGCGCAAGCCAGGTTCGCGCTGGGTGCGGATTCCGGCCGGTATCCTGTTGATTGCGGGTGGTTTTCTCTGGTTCCTGCCGGTTCTGGGCTTCTGGATGCTGCCGCTGGGCATTGCCTTGCTGGCTTTCGAGATACCGCCGATCCAGAGGCCGGTGTGCCGGCTGATCATCTGGGGGGAACGTAAATGGCGGCGGCATAAGAATCGACCCCGGTAAGGGCGCTTCCGTGACAGGCCCCGATTGCCCCCTTATGATCGCGTCCGAATGATGACGGGGGAAGCGATGGGTGGGGCGCCCGATCTTGACCAGAGCCTGCGGGGGCAGGCCGGGCTGCTAGGGGACCTGCTGGCACCCGGATGTGGCCGGTTGCTGGAGAGCCAGGATTTATGGCGCCGGGCCGATGGCTTGATGGAATCCCTGCTGACATTGATCCAGCGGGGAGGCGACCCGGCCCCTGTGGCGACGATGCTGGAGCAATTGCCCTCGTCGCATAATCGTTGCGATATCGTAATGATCTTCCTTTTGCGTGCCACCTTGCTGAAGGATGGGGCGGCACCCACCCAGGCCCTGCAAACCGTGCTGGCCGACCGGGAGGAGGGCGGCGGGGCGTTCAGTCTGGCGCAAGCCGATTATATCCTGCGTGCCGTCCTGTTCGGCCTGTGGATCAACCGCCTTCATGTCCGTGACAAGGCGGCCCATGACCGGGTGGAGCGGGCCTTGTGGGCGGCGATCCTGGATGGCTACCAGCCAGCCCTGGCTGGGCGGCTGCCGGTGGCCCCGGCGCAAAGGCAGCGTGATCTTGTGGTGGTGCTGACGGGCCAGTTCATGCGCGGCATGCACCAGCCCAGCCTGGATACGATGGATTTTGTCTCCAAGCTGGTGCTGCGCCTGGGGCGGCGCGTGCTGCTGGTCAATACGGCGGATGGCCCGGTTACCCCTCAGGTCCCTTTCCTGGGCGGCTTTGTCAGTGGCGCGGACGAGGGGTTGGCCGGGGCTAATCAATTGGTGATCGACAAGCTGCCGGTGCCCTTCCTGCACCTGCCGGCGGGATTTACCGATCCGGCGATGGCGGCGGCGACGGTGGATCACCTGCTGGCCCAGCGGCCGGATCTGGTTCTGTCCTTCGGTACGATGAGCCCGGTGGCCGATCTTTGCCGGGGGCTGCTGGAGGTGGTGGCCATCCCCTATGGCAGCTATCTGCCCTTGGCCACGCCCACATATCTGGCTTTACCCCGCCCCTTGACGCCGGGCGATGGCCCCGCGCTGGAAGCGGGCGGGCTGACGCCGGGCCGGGTGATCCCGATCAATTACACCTATGCCCCGCCAGCGGCGGGGGCGGCCAGGGATCGGGCGGCGCTGGGCGTGCCGGTCGATGCCATCCTGACCGTGATTGTCGGCCTGCGGCTGACACAGGAGGTGACGCCTGATTTCGTCGCCGCCCTGGATAGGGCCGTCGCGCAGGAACCGCGCCTGTTCTTCCTGTTCGTCGGGCCGCTGGAAACCTATGCCACCCTGATAGCGTCCTATCCGGCCCTGGCCACCCACTCCCGCGCCCATGGGTATGAGACGGATGTGATCGGGCTCTTGATGCTGGCCGATCTGTATCTGAACCCGCCGCGTGGCGGTGGGGGTACGTCCGCGGCTTACGCCCTGCATTGTGGGGTGCCGGCCTATGGGTTGGGCTGGGGTGATGTCGCCACCGTGATCGGGCCGGATTTCCATCTGGCCGATTATGGTGATTTCGCCGCCTGTGCCACCCGGTTGGCCGATGATGCGGCGTGGCGGCAGGACCGGCAGGCCAAGGCAAAAGCGCGATTCGCGGAAATCTCCTCCCGTCAGACAATGCTGCGCCAGATTCTGGACGGGGTGAAACGAATCAGGGCCGCTGGATAAGGATGGGCGTCTGGTCGGGCCAGCAGCGGGCACATTCCACCAGCGCTTCTGCCCGTTCCGATGCCAGGGCCGGATTGCCCGGCATATAGACAGCACGCCCCCGGCTGCCGGTATTCAGTTCCAGCACCAGGGCGCGGCCCGGTCCGCCGGGCGGGTCCAGAATGACGAAGCTGGCGCCGCCATCGGCCAGTTGCCGGGCCGTGGCGGCCATGGCCGGATCAATCCCGGCCAGCACATAGGCAATGCGGGCCGGCACCATCCGTACCGCCGCCGGCTTTTCCTCTGTCACACCAAGACCCCATCCACCGTGCCTAGCCGCTTCCTGCGGGCCAGCACCCCGTAGCGGGGCGCGAACAGGATGGCAAGGGCCAGGATCAGACCGGCCAGGGTGGCGATCATGCCAGCGGCACTGACCGACTGGTCGTAACCCAGCAGATGCGGGCCAAAGGCGCCCAGCAGATAGCCGCCGATCCCCGTGGCCGCCCCTACCAGCAGCGACAGGCCCAACTGTGCCGGTACCCGGTCACAAAGAAGCCGGGCCGTGGCCGCCGGGCAGATCAGCATGGCGATGACCAGGATGGACCCCACCGCCTCAAACGCCGCGATGGCGGCCAGGGCGGCCATTGCGGCGATGCCATGCTGCACCATCCAGCTTTTCAGCCCCAGCGTATCGGCCAGGGCGGGGTCGAAACTGACCAGGGTCAACTCCTTCAGGAAGACCAGCACCAGCGTCAGGCATAGGGCGAAGACGGCGGCAAGCTGCACCACCTGCCGCGGCATGTCGGCCCAGACGGCGGGATCGGCCAGGCTGGCCCAGCCTTGCGGCGCAAACCACAGGATACCTTCCAACTGGCCATACAGCACGCAGTCAGCATCCAGATCGACCTGCCGCGCGGCCCCCTGCTCAATCATCACCACGCCCAGCGCGAACATGGCGGTGAAGATCACGCCCATGGCCGCGCCTGCCTCCACCCGGCCCAGCCGGCGGACCAGTTCAATCAGGATGGCGGCGATGATGGCGGCGGTCAGCGCGCCGGCCATCATGGGAAAGGTGTCGCGCGTGCCGGCGACCAGGAAGCCGGCGACAATGCCGGGCAGTACGGCATGGGTGATGGCATCGCCCATCAGGCTCTGCCGCCGCAGCACCAGGAAATTCCCGACCAGCGCACAGGAAAGGCAGGCCAGCGTGGCCGCCAGCAGGGCGGGCAGGTCGATGGACAGGAAGGTCTGGCTATCCGGCATCAGGCGGCCCCCCGCCCGGCGATCAAATCCTCCCGCAGCCGGTTGCGGCGCAGGGACCGGGCCAACAACCCGCGCCCCGGTGCCAGCAGCAGGCTAAATGTGAACAGGGCCGACGCCACCAGCACGATGACGGCCCCGGCGGGAATATCATGGAAGCGCGCGGATAAAAGCGCGCCCACCCCACCGGAAACGCCGCCGATCAGCGCCGCCACGGCCAGCATCACCGGCAGCCGGTCGGTCCAGAACCGGGCGGCGGCGGCGGGCGTGATCAACAGGGCGATGATCAGTACCAGCCCAACCGTCTGCAACCCGACCACCGTCACCAGCGTGACCAGCGCCATCAAGGCCAGATCGAACCGCCCCGCCGGCCAGCCGGCAGCCCGCGCGAATCCGGGATCGAAGGAAAGCAGCGTGAATTCCTTATAAAGCAAGGTGACGGCCAGGGCCGCCAGCAGTGCCAGCCCGCCCAGGCTGGCGGCTTCGCCCGCGTGCATCGCCGCCGTCTGGCCCAGGATGAAACCTTTCAGCCCGGCAGCATTGGCCCCCGGCATCTCCTGCACCACAGACAGCAGCACCACACCCAGCCCGAAAAAGACCGACAGCACCGCGCCGATGGCCACATCTTCCGTTAACCGGGTCCAGCGGCTGATCGCCTGGACGCACAATACGGACAGGACGCCACTGGCCGCCGCCCCCAGCAGCAACAGGGGCAGGGACCGGCCTTCCAGCCCCAGGGCCGTGGCGGCCATGAAGGCGATGACAATGCCGGGCAGGGTGGCATGGCTCAACGCATCGGACAGCAAGGCCCGGCGCCGCAGCACCATGAAGCAGCCGACCATGCCGGCGGCCACCCCCAGCGCCGTGGCCCCGGCCAGGACGATCAAGGTGTTATGGCCCAGCCCGGCCAGGGACAGGGCTTCCATCATGGTGCCAGCAGCGACAGGCCGGCGGCGCGCTGGCCATAGGTCAGGCGCAGATTGGCATCGGTCAGCGTGCCGGCCACCGGGCCTGCCGCCACCACCCCGCCATTCAGCATCAGCACATGGTCGAAGGTGGCGGCTACGGTCTGCAAATCATGATGAACGCAGATGACCGTACGCCCTTCGGCATCCAGGTCGCGCAGCACGGCCAGGATGGTCTGTTCCGTGGCGGCATCCACGCCGGCCAGCGGTTCATCCATGAAATAAATCCGCGCTTCCTGCGCCAGCGCGCGGGCCAGGAACACGCGCTGCTGCTGCCCGCCGGAAAGCTGGCCGATCTGCCGCTTTGCCAGATCGGCCAAACCCACCCGGTCCAGCGCTTCCATGGCGGCGCGGCGATGGGCGCCGGTGATGCGGCGACCCCAGCCGATCAGGCCATAGCGGCCCATGGTCACCACATCCAGGGCGCTGACCGGGAAATCCCAATCCACGCTTTCCCGCTGCGGGACATAACCGATCAGGGCCCGCTGCCGGGACAGGGGGCGGCCAAACACCTCCACCGTCCCGGTCAAGGGTGGCACCAGCCCCAATACGGCTTTCAGGAAGGTGGATTTGCCGGCGCCATTGGGGCCGATCACGGCCACCAGCCCGCCCGCCGGCGCGGTCCAGTCCACATCGCGCAGCACCAGCCGGCGGTGATAGGCGACCGACAGGCCGGCGACGGTCAGCGGGCTGACACCGGCATCGGCGGGGGGAATGAAGTTCCGGCTTTTCAGGCGTTGCAGCATCGCGGACCCTTCCCCCATCACCGCGCGGCCAGCCGGCCCTGAAAGCCGCCAGCCGGGGGCGCGCCACCCAGGGCACGCGCCATGATGGTCACATTATGGTCGATCATGCCGGGATAGGTGCCCTCATAGGTGCCCGCCGGCCCCATCGCATCGGAATAGAGCGCGCCACCGATTTTGACCGTATGGCCCCGGGCTGCCGCACCCTGAACCAGCGCCTGGATATTGCGGTCGGAGACGGAGGTCTCCACGAATACGGCCGGGATGCGCCGTTCCACCAGCAGCGCCACCATGGATTCGATCCGCTTCAACCCAGCTTCCGATTCCGTGCTGATGCCCTGGATGCCCATCACCTCCAGGCCGTAAGCGCGACCGAAATAGGAGAAGGCGTCATGGGCCGTCACCAGCACGCGGGAGCTTGCCGGGACCGACGCCATCGCGGTGCGGGCATATTCATCCAGCCGCCGCCACAGGGAAAGCGTCTGCGCCGTGCGGGCGGCGAAATGGTCGGCTTGATCGGGGTAGAGGGTTGATAACCTGTCCCGCACCCCTTCCAGCGCCAGCGACCAAAGCGCCACATCCATCCAGACATGCGGGTCTGGGTGGCTGCCTTCCCCTTCCTGGCCGATCAGCCGGGCAGGGGGGATGGCGCTGGCCGCGGCATGGACGGGCTTGCCGCCCTGGGCCACCCTTTCCAGCACCTCTGTCATTTTCCCTTCCAGGAACAGCCCGCTGGAAAAGACGGCCTCGGCCCGCATAAGCGCCACCGTATCAGCGCGGGTCAGCTTGTAGCTGTGCGGGTCGATCCCTTCGCCCATCAGGCTGGAAATATCGGCCCCATCCCCGGCGACACCGCGCAACAGTTCCGCCACCTGCCCCGTGGTGGCCAGCAGGGCCGGGCGCTTGCCCTGGGCAGCGGCAGGCAGGGTAGCCAGCAGCGGACATGCCATGGCGAGGCCCAGCAGAGATCGGCGCGTCGGCAAGGGGCGGTCCGGCTTCGTCACAGGGGAGGTTCCAACCAGTTTGGAATGATTCAAAATTATCCAGAGAGCATATAAGCGTGCCGCCGGGGGCAACAAGGGCGGGATTATAACAGTTTGACGGCAAACCCGCTCCGTCTTCGTATATGGATTATACCAATCTCCCTCATGCACCGGGCTGGCGGTCCCAGTCTCCAGTCCGCAATGGGTTTGGCATTACCCGGCTTGCTGCTGTTTTTTATCGCTTCCCCGCCGCGATACGGTCGGCACGATGGTCGGGTGGTGCATCATGGCCAGGAAGGGCAGGTCGGATGGCCGGTTGCCATAGCCATAGGTAGCGCTGAAGGGCCCCTGGCCGGACAGGTAATCCTGCACGCGGCGGGCCTTTTCATCCCGCACGCAATTGCCGCCATGGCACATGCGGCCTGTCAGCAGCCCGTCCACCACTTCCATCTCCGTTGCCATCAGATGGTTGACCGGCAACCCTTCCAGCAGGGATGGCATGTAAAGCGCCAGCGCCCCGGTGGCGACGACGACATGGTGCCCCTGGTCAGCGTGGCGCAACAGCGTGTCGCGGATCGGGTTGTGCCAGCGGACCCAGCTTCCCATCTCTGCCGCCACAGCGCGGGCCTTTTCCTCCGGCACGCCTTTCAGGGTGCGGGCCAGCAGTCCTTCCTTCACCTGGGTGCGCACATCGCCACCCTTGCCGCGCCCGGCCCGCATCAGGGCGGCGCGGACGGAGCGCACCAGCGCATAGCGGGCGCGGCGTTTGCCGGCCACCCGTTCCAGGAAGGGCAGCAGGCTGTCACCGGCGATCAGCGTGCCGTCAAAATCGAAAATGGCGATAGCCTGGCTCATGTCTGTCCGGTCAAGCAAAGGGCGGTCATAAGGGCAGGCGCCGGCGGATGGCAGCACCCACCCACGCCCCGAAGATAACGCACAGGGGCGACCACCAGACCGATTCCGGAGTCTGGAAAATTTCACCCATGATGCCGCTGAAGGCAAAAAGCGTCAGCACGCCAAGAAAGACGCTGCTGGCGGTGGCCTCCGGGGTGGAGAGTTTCAGGCGCAGCCGCTTCAGCGTTACCCGCAACCCGGCATGGGCCAGGAAGGCGGCCAGCGCCGACAGGACAAAGGGAATCAGGGCCCCCTCCACCAGATCGGGCACGCCATCGCCCATGGTGGCGGCCAGAAGCGCGCCCGTCTTCAGCATCAGCAGCCAAAGCAGCGCATAGAAGATGGCATAGATCAGCACGCCATTGGCGAAATGGCTGAACATGCGCTGGAACAGGATGGCCTCCCCCTCATCGACTTTGCGCGCATCAAAGCCGGTTGGCGCTTTTCTCTCAACCCCTTTCCGGGTAATGCAGCAGCCTGACCGCATGCGAGGAGAAAATCATGGCGCGCGAAAAGATCATCATCGATACCGATCCCGGCCAGGACGACGCCGTTGCCATGCTGCTGGCCTTCGCCAGCCCGGAAGAGATCGAGGTGCTGGGCGTCACGGCGGTGGCCGGCAACGCCCCCTTGCATCTGACCGAACTGAATGCCCGCAAGATCTGCGAAGTGGCGGGCATGCCCGATATCAAGGTCTATGCCGGCTGCGACCGCCCGCTGTTCCTGGACCTGCACACCGCCCCGGAAGTGCATGGGGAAACCGGCCTGGATGGCCCCGACCTGCCGATGCCGACCATGAAGCTGCAAGAACAGCATGCCGTCGATTTCATCATCGACACGCTGCGCAGCCACGAGGCGGGGACCGTGACCCTGTGCCCCGTGGGGCCCTTGACCAATATTGCCACGGCCCTGGTGCGCGCACCGGATATTGCGCCCCGTATCAAGCAGATCGTGCTGATGGGTGGTGCGCAGACCGAAGGCGGCAATAGCAGCCCGGTGGCGGAGTTCAACATTTTCGTCGATCCGCATGCCGCCGATATTGTCATGCGCTGCGGTGCCCCCATCGTCATGTTCCCGCTGGACGTGACGCATCAGGTGCTGACCTCCCAGCGCCAGATGGAACGGGTGAAGGCGATCCCCGGCGCGGTTGGCCGCGTCACCTATCAGATGCTGGATTTCTACCGTCGCTATGACGAGGCGAAATACGGCACCGATGGCGGCCCGCTGCATGATCCCTGCGTCATCGCCTGGCTGCTGAAGCCGGACCTGTTTCAAGGCAAGCTGTGCAATGTGGCGGTGGAGACGGCCAGCCCGCTCACCATCGGCCAGACGGTTGTGGACAAGTTCGCCAAGACGGGCCGGCCACTGAACGCGCTATATATGATGAAGGCCGATTCGGACGGCTTCTTCGACCTGCTGGTGGAACGTCTGGCCCGTCTCTGACAGGCCCCTGTCAGCGGGAGCGGGGGGCATCGCCCCCCAGGCTCACACGAAGAACGGGCCGGTGGCGAAGCTGCTTTTCTGGCCGATGGCGGCGTGATGGGCGTCCAGCCAGCCTTCCGCCGCCGCGCGGCCCAGGTCGCGCAATTCACTGAGAAAGCCCCAGTCCCCATTCAGCTTGGAGGAGACACCCAGCGCCCCCATGCTGGCGTCGCTTTCAATCATGTGCAGATGGATCGGGCGCAGGCCGGCATCGGGGTTGATCCGCCCATCGTCCAGCAGCCGGTTCACCAGCTCAATCGACCGCAATTCCCGGTAAAAGGTGGAATTGAAGCTGATCTCGTTGATCCGGTCGATGATGGCGGTGGGCGTGCGGGGCAGGTCCGGGCGATGCATGGGCGTGACCTGCACCACCAGCACATCCGGGCTGGTGCATTGCTTGATCAGCGGGTCCAGCACCGGGTTGCCCATATAGCCGCCATCCCAGTAATGCTCCCCCTCGATCCGCACGGCCTGGAACAGCATGGGCAGGCAGGCCGAGGCCAGCAGGCAATCAACCGATAACTCATTGCCGCTGAACACGCGAAGCTGGCCGCGGTTGACATTGGTGGCGCTGACGAACAGGCGGACATCTTGTGCCCGGCGCAGCAGGTCGAAATCCACCAGCCCATCCAGCACATCGCGCAGCGGGTTCACCCCCATCGGGTTGAACTGATAGGGCGACAGCATGCGCACCATCATGTCCATCCCGGCATAGACGGGGTGGCTGTCCAGATTGGGGCCGGTGCTGAACGGCATCAGCCAGGACGGGGCCAGCGGCCCCAGCCCGTGTGACTTGGCCACCCGCCGCCATAGCCGTTCCAGCAATTCCCGCGCCTTGTCCGGCCCACCGGTCAGCAGGCCCTGGGCCAGCAGCGCCCCGTTCATCGCGCCGGCGGATGTGCCGCTGATCCCTTCCACATCCAGGCGCCCATCTTCCAGCAGCCGGTCCAGGACGCCCCAGGTGAAGGCACCATGGGCACCGCCGCCCTGCAGGGCCAGATTGATCCGGCTTTTGCCGGGCTTTTCCTCGGCCTGATTGGTAACAGGGGCAGCGCGCCGGCCCGGTGTGTGGGCGGTGGGGGGCTTGGTCATGCGAACCTTGAATGAAAAGTGTAAATCAGCACCGATAAAGGATGGTGACGGCGCTTTTACTGCGCCGTCCATCCCCCATCGACACTGAGCGAGGCACCACGGATATTGGCAGCGGCGTCGCCACACAGGAAGACGGCGAGATCGCCCAATTGCTCCGGCGTGGTGAACTGCTTGGAGGGTTGCTTTTCCGACAGAAGACGGACTTGGGCCTCCTGCACCGAGATATTTTCCCGCGCGGCCAGCGCGTCGATCTGCTTTTGCACCAGCGGTGTCAGCACCCAGCCGGGGCAGATGGCGTTGCAGGTGATGTTGGTTTCCGCATTCTCCAGCGCCACCACCTTGGTCAGGCCGACCACGCCATGCTTGGCGGCGACATAGGCCGCCTTCTGGGCGCTGGCCACCAGCCCATGGGCCGACGCGATATTGATGATACGGCCCCAGTTGCGCGCCTTCATATGTGGCAGCACGGCCTGGCTGCCATAGAACACCGCTGACAGGTTGATGGCGATGATGGTTTCCCACCGTTCAGCCGGGAAATCCTCCACCCTGGCCGTGTGCTGGATGCCGGCATTATTGACCAGGATATCCGCCCCGCCCAGGCCGGCAGATGCGGCGGCCACCATATCGGCGATCTGATCCGGCTTGCTCATATCCGCGGCGGAATAAAGGGCGCGCACGCCATAATCGGTTTCCACAGCGCGGCGCACAGCCTCAATCTCTGCCGCATCACCGAACCCGTTCAGCATGATGTCGGCCCCGGCGGCCGCTAGCTTGCGGGCAATGCCAAGCCCGATTCCGCTGGTGGAACCGGTGACGATGGCGGTTTTCCCCTTCAACAACATGGTCTGAGGCTCCCGAATTCGAAAGGTGGCTGAACGATTAGTAATGCGGAAATGGTGTCTTCCAGCCCGTGCCATGTCGCAGACCGGCCATGTGCATCAGCCTCCCTGCTGCTTCAGCCGGTCCAGGATGGAACCAACCGGATCGTTGCGCGGGGGTGCCGGGACCGCTTTCGCGGCGGGTTTGGGGGCTGGGGCTGCAGGTTTTGCGGCAGGGGCGGCCTTTTTCTCTGCCGCCGCCAGTCGGGCGGCTTCGCGTTTCTTGTGCCACGCTTCCACCGCGCCCAGGTCCAGATTGCGCGACGCGGCCCCATCCGGCCCCTTCACGGCCAGGGCCATGGCGGGCGGTTTGCCGGGGACGGCGGGGGTGAGTGACAGGTTCAGATCAACGGTGCGGCTGCGCAGGTTCCAGGCCCCGGCACCGCTTAAGGTGCCGCCCGGTGCGGCCATGTCGATAGCGGACAGGGCGGCTACCTGATCGGCCAGATTGAAATCAAAGCCCAGGGTGGTGAAGGGCGTGCGCCCGCCTTTCAGCGTCAGGGTCCGCAAGGCGGGTATCGCGCCGGTTCCTCCCTCACCCAGCCTTGCGCCCAGGGCGGACAGGTCGATCCCCACCAACGCGCCCGCGCGGAAGCTGGCCTTGCCCTGGCCGTTCAAGGCGGACCAGAGCTGGCGGGGGTTTCGCCCCTCCCCATTGCCGGTGAAGCGGATATCGAAGCGCCCGCCATCAACCCCGATTCCGGTGGCGGCGGGGGCGGCCTCTGCGGGCAGGGCGGCATCGGCCAGTGTCAGGGTCAGGTTGCCGGTCAGGGGGGCTTCGCCACCCTCCGGCCCGGCTTCCATCTGCGCCAGACCGGCGGCAATAACGGCCTTGCCGCCCTGCCATTCGGCCGTCCCCTCTTCCAGCCGCACCAGCCCGGCACCGATCCGGAAAGGCAGGCGGGCTTTGGTGATCTCTTCGCCCGCCAGGGTCAGCCGGTCGGCAGCCAGGGTCACCTGTCCGTTCAGGCGGCGGGTCCAATCCAGGCCGATATCGCCATCCTCCCGCGTCAGGCCGGGCAGCAGCCGGTCCAGGTCCAGGGCGCCGAAGGTCAATTCCCCTGCCAGTTGGGCAAGGCCAGGGGCCTTGGCCGCAGCTTCCACGGCGGGGGGAACGGGCTGTCCGTCCGGGGCGGGTGGGGAGGGCGGTGGGGTCAGACGCACGGTGCCGGTAAGGGCATGGCCGGCGAAACTGCCCTGCAAGGCCGTCAGCACATAGGTGTCGTCTTCCGCGGTCAGTTCCCCATACAGGTCCGTTGCTCCCCAGGGGGCGGGGGGGAACTGGACCGAGGGGGCCGTCAACCGCCACAGATCCGCCGTTTCCGGCAGGGTGGCCCGCATTTTCAGGGCTGGGCGGGGGCTGCCGGCCGGGTCCAGCAGATCGCCGCCAATATGCAGGGTGCCGCCCAGCAGCCCGGTGCGGATATCCAGGGCGGCCTTGCTGTCATCCCCCACGATCCGGGCGTCCAGCGTAACGGCGCCGATCCGGTCGGCCAGGGTGGAACTGCCAATGTCCAGCGCACGGAATAAAGGCCCCAGGGTCGGGGCCGATCCGGTCAGCGTCAGGTGGGAACCGGGTTGCCCGCTGCCGGCATAATGGCCGGTTCCCCGCAGGGCGATGCCGGACAGAGACTGAATATCGGCATTGTGCAGGGTGACGGCCCCGTTATTGGCGGCACTGTCCAGCACCACCCCATCGGCCTGCAACCCGGCCAGGGTCAGATGGCCAGCCTCCAGCGTCAGGTTGATATCCGCCTCACGCAGCCATGGCGCCAGCCGCTCCCCCCAGCCGGGCGTGCCGGGCTGGCGATAGGCATCCAGATCCAGCCGGTCCAGGGTCAGGCGTAGTCCGAGGCCAGGGCGATCACGCCGCGTCAGCGTGACGGCCCCGGTGAAACGGGTCGTGTCCAATGTGCCGGTAAGATCGGTCAGGGCCATATCCTGCGGTTTGCCGGCCAGCGTGCCGGTCAATTTCGCCTGCCGCAGCCGCTCCACCGGCACGCTGGTAACATCCAGCCCGGCCCAGGCCAGCGTGTCGCGAAGCGATGTGGCGGCGAGGTCTACCTTGCCCTCCAGGCGCGGGGCATCGCCGTCCAGGCTGGCGCTGCCGGTCAGGGACACCGCCATGTCGCCGGGCAGGGTGGCGGCCAGGGTTTCCAGCGTCAAAGCGGGGGCCTGCCAGCGGCCCAGCAGGCGGACATCGCGCATCTGGTCGCCGCGCCAGCGCATCTCATCCGCCAGCAGATCGATATCCATCGCTGCCGCCGGGCGCCAATCCGCGATCGGGGGGGCATTGGCCAGAAGGGCATCTAGGTCGAACCGGGTGAAGGACAGGACCAAAGCGCCGGTGCCATCCGCCGTCAGGGACAGGCTGGCGCTGCCGGTCGCCTGGCTGTCACCCCATTGCAGATCGATGCCATCCATGCCGATGCTGGTGGCATCCAGGTTCAGCCGCCCGGTCAGGCGCAGGGCGCGGCCCAGTTCCGGCGTGTCTACAGGGGGCTGCCCCAGCAGGGGGCGCATCAAACCCAGCAGGGGGGTGGAATCGACGGCCTGGATGTTCAGGTCGCCTTCCAGGCGCCTTCCTTCCTTTGCGCTGGGTGCGACCACCCCGGCAAAACGGACTTCCCCCTTGCCGTTCGGTACGGACAGGCTGGCCCGCAGGGGCAGGGAACCGCTGGCCGCCCTGCGGGCGGCTGTCAGGTTCAGGCGCAACGGGGTGCCGCCCAGGCTGGCATCCCCCGTCAGTTCGAACGGGCCGGACGGGCCGCCGGCGGTGATCTCCGCGCCAATCGCCTCCAGCCGGACGGTCGGCTGGTCCGGGCGTTCCCAGCTCAACCGGCTGTCGGCCAGATGCAGGCTTTCCACCTGCACCGATTGGCCCAGCGCGTCCAGCACGATGGGCCAATGGCGATTGCCGGCGGCGTCTTCCACCACCCGCAGGTCGGCATTGTCCAGACGCAGGCTTTCCAACTGGATGGATTGCGACAGCAGCGGCAGGGGGCGCACCTGCATGGCGACGCTGCCGATGCTGGCCAGCGTCTCCCCATCTTCCACCAGCCGCACATCGGCGGCGGTCAGGGTGGGCACAGGCAGCAGGGTCAGGGCCAGATCGCCATCAATCACGACCTGCCGGCCGGTCAGCCCGGCCAGCATCTCGGCCACCTGATCGCGAAACTGGTTCCATGGCACCAGGGACGGCGCCAGCAGAAGCCCGCCACCCGCCACGATCACCAGCAGCGCCACCAGCACCAGCAGTTTGCGCACCCGTCCAATCCCCTTGCCATCGTGAACCCGCTGGGCGTTAACCTATCGCGGGAATGAGCGCCAGGGATAGGGGATGAAATGGGCGAAATCGTGAATCTCAACCGTGCGCGCAAGGCGAAGGCCAAGGCAGAACGGGAAGTTCAGGCAGCGGAGAACCGCGTGAAGTTCGGCCGCACCAAGGAAGAAAAAAAGAAAAGCCGGGCCGAGGAACAAGCCGCGGCCCGGCATCTGGATGGTCACAAGCTGGAGGAGTGATCAGCGGGAAGGGGATTATTCCGCCGCCGGTGCCGGCTCCGGCCCCTCCTGCTTGGGCATGGGCAGGCCGTTGATGGTGGCAACGGCCAAGGCAGCGATATAGGGCAGGGACTGCACCACCAGCATCGCCGACCAGATATAGGCGTCGCGATTATCTCCCCCTTCCCGCCAGCCGACCAGGAAGGCGGTGATCCACAGCGCCACCATCAGCACCACCTCTTCCCGCGCATGCAGGAAGCCCTGGATCAGCGCCGGCTGATCCTCGCATTTCGGCGTGCGGACGAAGGGGCGGCCCTGGGTGAACAGGCCGGTCCAGACAGCGCGGCCCACTGTGTGGGTCAGCGCCATGCCGGCCACGGCGGCATTCACCTTGTCGATGAAGCTGCATTTCACCCGCGCCGCATAAAGCCACAAGCCGCAGGCCACCTTGAAGAAGAACACGCCCAGCGTGGGCATGATGAAGACGGTGGGCGGAAATTCAAAATATTGCGGGGCCAGCAACAGGCCCAGTGACCAGAAGATACCGCCGATAACGAATCCCATATGGGCGGCATCAGCGAACCAGGGCAGCCAGCCGGTAACGAAATGGTATTTCTGGCCAAAGGTCAGTTTCTTGCCCGACGGCAGGAATTCCCGCCAATGCCGCTTGATGATCTGCACCGCGCCATAGGCCCAGCGGAAGCGTTGGGTCTTGTAGCCGGCGAAGCTGTCCGGCACCAGGCCCTTGCCGAAACTGTCGGGCATATAGACCGATTCCAGACCCTCCTCAAACAGGCGCAGGCCCAATTCGGCATCCTCACAGATGCACCATTCGGCCCACCAGCCCACTTCCTTCAGGATGGAGGTGCGGATCAGCGTCATGGTGCCATGCTGGATGATGGCGTTCCGCTCGTTCCGCTGCACCATGCCGATATGGAAAAAGCCCTGATATTCCCAGTTGATCATCCGGTGGAACGGATGGATGTGCCATTCCCGGTAATCCTGCGGGCTCTGCACAAAGGCGACCTTGGGATTTTCGAAATAGGGCGTGGTGGCGGACAACCAGTCTGGCGTCACCTGATAATCGCTGTCGATCACGCCCACCACTTCGGCGTCCGGCGCGGTCACGGCGAGGCCGAAATTCAAGGCACCGGCCTTGTAGCCCGGCCATTTCGCCAGATGGAAGAAGCGGAAATTCGGCCCCAGCTTGGCGCAATGCGCCTCCAGCGGCTTCCAGACTTCCTCGTCCTTGGTGTTGTTGTCGATCACCAGGACTTCAAAATTCGGATAATTCATCCGGGCGAGCGCGTTGAGCGTCTCGATCACCATATGCGCCGGCTCATTATAGCAGGGCACATGGATGGACACTTTGGGGTAATAGCCGCTGGTATTGACCTTAACGGGCGTGAATTTCCGCTTCCAGCGGTCGGTCCACACCACCTCCGTCAGTTCCAGCCCGTCGATCAGCACCACGATCAGCAGCAGGATCTGGGCAAAGATCAGCACCAGGAACGCGATGAAGGACATGGTGTTCATGCCCGTGGTCATCGCCTCCGTCGCGGTCCAGACAAGGCCCGATGCGATACCTTGGATCAGCGCGCCATAGAAGAGCTGGCCCGCCGGTTTCAGATCGTCGCGCTGCAGCACGAACCAGACCATGGGCAGGAAGGCGAGTGCTGTGGCAATGGCGCATAGCACCGGCCAGCCCGGCACCTCGAACACCCGGCCTTCCATGGGGAATTTCATCTGGCGATGGGTGTCCCAGATGCCCCAGTTGGCCTCCGCCGCGCCGCCGATCTCCCGCTTCCAGGGCTGATCGAACCCTTCCATGATGTAATAGTCCCAGCGGTTTTCACCGGCCAGGTTCAGGAAATTGCGGATGAACTGGGCCTGATTGATCAGGCTGGCCTGGGCGCCGCCACGATAGGGGCCATCGGACGGCCAGCCGGCTTCACCGATCAGGATGTGCTTATCGGGATATTTGGCGCGAATCTCGTCATAACCGCGACGGACCTGATCCATCGCCTGCTCGATCGGCACCTTTTCCCAATAAGGCAGCAGGTGGATGGTGATGTAATCCACCGACTCTGCCAACTCGGGATATTTGATCCAGACATAGGGCGGCTCGGCAGTGGAAACCGGCACGTCGAGCTGCTTTTTGACGCGCTGGACATAATCGATCAGGGCGCCGACCTCCAGATCGCCGCGATACATCACCTCGTTGCCGACCATCACCCGCTTTACATTGGGATTGGCGCGGGTCAGGCGGACAAGGGAATTGATTTCCTGCTCATTCTTGCCCAGATCGCCGGAAATCCAGGCGCCGGCGGTCACATCCAGATCATGCTTGGCCGCCAGTTCGGGGATGATCTCCAGCCCGTCGGTGGCGGTATAGGTGCGGATGGAGCGGACATAGGGGGCAACCACTTCCAGGTCGCGCTCAATATCGGCGCGGGACGGGTGCCGCCCGTCCTGGGGATTCTGGTTTTCCTGATAGGGGCTGAAGGCGACGCCGGCAATGGTGCCAGACCAGAGCTTTTCCGGCGTGATCGGCCGGTTCGACAAGGCCCAGGCGCCGATATTGCCCAGCACCAGCAGGGCCAGCACGATCCAGGCTGAACCGCGCATCATCAGGATTTTGCCCATCTTTTCCACTTGCCCCTGGAAACGGCCGTTATTGCACTGCAACGCCACGGCCCTATGTGGCAGCCGTTTCTGTTATTTTTGTGAAATGTGCAATGGCTATCGCGGATCATGACCTTCACGATAGCGCATTGGTGCGCCGCTGGTACAGTATCCCTCGGATTTTGTGACCGGAAGAATGAGAGTTTCTGCGGATGTCGTCTTTCTCGCTGCATGAACGGCTGGCGGCCGATACGGTTCCGGTCACCGATCTGGCGCTGTGCCGAGTGCTCTTGATGCGCAACCGGCTTTTCCCTTGGCTGATCCTGGTGCCGCGCCGGGCCGGAGCGGTGGAGATTCACCGGCTGAATGATGCCGACCAGCAGCAACTGGCGCGGGAGACGGCGGCCGCGGCGCAGGTACTGGAACATCTGTGCCGACCGGACAAGATCAATACCGGCGCGCTGGGCAATCTGGTGCCGCAGCTTCACATCCATGTTATCGCACGGCGGCGGGACGATCCGGCATGGCCCGGTCCGGTCTGGGGCAGCGGCCATGCGGCGGATTATGCCGACGGGGACGATGCCGCCTTCGCGGCCCAAATCCGGGCAGCGCTTGGGAATTAATTTTTGATGACAGGATAGACACTCCTGATCCCTGGCCCTTAGCCACCAAGCCCATCTCCCCGTAATGGCTTGGTTTGGTTATGAAACGCTGTTTGATTGGCATGGCCACGGCCTTGGTGGTGTCGCTGGCGCCGATGGCCGTCCTGGCTGCCACCCCGGTGCGGGTCATGAGCTATAATATCCGCTACGACAATCCCGATGACCGGCCCAACTGGGGTGATCGCCAGGGGACGCTGCTGGCGCAAATCCGCTTTACCGCCCCGGATATTCTGGGCGTGCAGGAAGCCTTGCCGCATATGCTGGCCGATCTGACCAGGGGGTTGCCGCTCTACGGTCATTATGGCAAGGGCCGTAATGATGGGGTTCAGGGCGAAAGCACGGCCATCTTCTACAGCCGGTCCCGGTTTGAACCGGTGAGCGCTGAAACCCAATGGTGTTCCCCCACCCCTGACCGGCCCAGCAAGGCAGAAGGGGCGGGGGAACCGCGAATCATCACAAGGCTTGTGCTGAAGGATAGGGACGACGGCGCGCTTTATGATGTGCGCAACGTCCATTTCGATAATGTCAGTGACCGGGCGCGCATTGATTGCGCCCGGCAGGTGGCATCCATCCCGGCTGCGGTGGGTGCCCACATCATTGTGCTGGGTGACCTTAATAGCGGCCTGTCGGGCGGTGCCTATCGCCTGTTGGCGCAAGGGTCGGGGCTGCGCGATGCCCGGACCATCAGCCCGGTCCTGTTCGGGCCGGAAGGCACCTTCAATGATTTCGACATCCATCAGACAGGGCCGGCGCTGGACCATATTTTCGTGGATGCCGACCTGGGGGTGGCGCGGTTCGCCACCCTGACGGACAGCATCAACGGGCAGGTCATTTCCGACCATTACCCGCTGGTCGCGGATGTGATCCCAGCGGGGCAGTGATCAGCCCGGCTGCACTGTCTTTTGCAGCTTGGCTGTATCAAAGCCCAGCGCCTGGGCGCGGGCGACGATATCGGCATAGGTCGCCGCCTCCAGTGTTGGGGTACGGGACAGAATCCAGAGATATTTCCGGTCCGGGGAGCCGACGAGGCTCCAGCGATAATCAGGATCCAGCGCCAATATCCAGTAATTGCCCTCAATCAACGGAAAGAAGCTGACCAGCAGGCGGGAGCCGTTCGGCTGATCCGGGTCCAGCCGGGCGGTGGCTTCGGCCACCTTCTCTTTGCCGCTGGGCGACCCGATATGGCAGCTATTGACGACATTCACCTTGCCATCATCGCGCAGGCTATATTCCGCCGTGGTCGCGGTGCAGCCTTCCTGGAAGGAAGCGGGGAACGAGGCGATCTCAAACCACTTACCCTGATAACGCTGGATATCCACGCTGGCGACCGTGGGCGGCGCATCGTCTGGCACCTTGTTGCAGCCGGTCAAGGCCAGCAGGGGAAGGGCGAGAAGGATAAGGCGTTTCAACATGGGCAGCCGCTTTCGGGTTGAGTGCCCCATAAAAGCTGGCGCGCGGTTCACGCTTGGCAAGGGGCTAGCCCGGTAAGTCTATCGTCAGAAAGCACATTTACGCTGGTCCCTTCGTCACCCGCCATTGAACATGGTGTCGATTTCTTCTTGGCTGCCCATGTCATCGAAATCGTCCGGGATCAGGTATCGTCCCGCCAAAGTCCCCAGCCGCCGCGGAGGCTTTTCCGTCGCGGTAACCGGCACCACTTTAACAAGAGGCTTGCCAGCCTTGGCGATGATGAATCCTTCTCCACTCGCTGCTTCTTCAATCAGGCGGGAAAGGTTGGTTTTCGCTTCGTGGATAGTCACAACACGCATGGTCACCTCCCTGCCGGATTAAGTCTGGTTAGTTTGCTCTCGGCTATGCCAAGCGGCAATCCCCCTTCCTGTTCGCCCTCCGTATCGCCAAGATGTACCCATGGATGCGCTTGAGCCTGCTGATCATTTGATCCCCCCCGCCATTGCCGGCTGGTTCCGGTCCCAGGGATGGGCACCGCGCGACCATCAGTTGGCGATGGCGCGGGCGGCGGCGGAGGGGCAGCATGCGCTGTTGATCGCACCCACCGGGGCGGGCAAGACGCTGGCAGGCTTTCTGCCGACCCTGATCGACCTGTCGGAACGCCCGCGTGAGGGGCTGCACACGCTCTATATCTCGCCACTGAAGGCGCTGGCGGTGGATATCCAGCGCAATCTGGAAACGCCGATTGCCAGCCTGCGCCTCCCCATCCGGGCAGAGACCCGCACCGGCGACACGCCGGAGGCCAAGCGCGCCCGCCAGCGGTCCAAACCACCGCATATCCTGATGACGACGGTGGAGAGCCTGGCCCTGATGCTCTCCTACCCCGAAGCGGCGGATATTTTCCGCCCGCTGCGCCGGATCGTGATTGATGAACTGCATGCGCTGGCTGGCAGCAAGCGGGGCGACCTGCTGGCGCTGGGCCTGGCGCGGCTGTCCGGTCTGGCGCCCGGTGCCTTGCGCGCGGGACTGTCAGCCACCGTGGCCGATCCGGATGCGCTGGTGGCCTATCTCTCCCCCACCGGCCGGCTGCATGATGATGAGGGGGAGTTGGCGCCCGTGCGCACCGTGCTGGGCCGGGCCGGCGCGCGGCCCACGGTGGAGATATTGGCGACCAAGGAATATCTGCCCTGGGCCGGCCATATGGCGCTGCATGCGCTGCCGGAAGTGTATCAGCGCATCCGTGGCCATGGCACCACGCTGGTCTTCGTCAATACCCGCGCCCAGGCTGAACTGGCCTTTCAGGAACTCTGGCGGCTGAACAGTGAGAACCTGCCCATCGCCCTGCACCATGGCAGTCTGGCGGTGGAACAGCGCCGCAAGGTGGAAGCGGCCATGGCCGCGGGCAAGCTGCGTGCCGTGGTCGCCACCTCCTCCCTGGATCTGGGGATCGACTGGGCCGGGATTGATCTGGTGGTGCAGGTGGGGGCACCTAAGGGCGTTTCGCGCCTGCTGCAACGTATCGGCCGCGCCAACCATCGGCTGGATGAACCCTCCAAGGCGCTGCTGGTGCCCGGTAACCGGTTTGAGGTGCTGGAATGCGAAGCGGCGGTGGAGGCCATTGCCGACGGCACCCTGGATGGCGACCCGATGCGACCGGGTGCGCTGGATGTGCTGGCCCAGCACATCACCGGCACCGCCTGTTCAGCCCCCTTCAGCGCCGATGCGCTCTATGGGGAGGTGGTGCGGGCATCGCCCTATGCCGACCTGTCACGCGATGAATTTGACGATGTATTCGATTTCGTCGCCAGCGGCGGTTACGCGCTGGGCGCCTATGATCGCTTCAAGCGGCTGACGCAGGATGGTGACGGGCTGTGGCGCGCCGCCAACCCGCAGGTGACGCGGCAATATCGCCTGAATGTCGGCACCATCGTGGAAGAGATCATGCTGAATGTCCGGCTGAACCGGGGCGCGGTGCTGGGCCGGGTGGAGGAATATTTCGTCAATGGGCTGGTGCCGGGGGACAGTTTCGTTTTTGCCGGCCAGTTGTTGAAATTTGTCGGCCTGCGGGAGACAGAGGTGATTGTCGCCAAGGGCGGGGAAGGGACACCGAAAGTCCCCGCCTATGCCGGCGGACGGCTGCCGCTTTCCACCCATCTGGCCGAAAGGGTGCGCGGGCTGCTGGAAAACCCGCGCCACTGGGACCGGCTGCCGGATACGGTGCAGGAATGGCTGCGGCTGCAGCAATATCGCTCCACCCTGCCGGACCGGTCGGGCCTGCTGGTGGAGACGTTTCCGCGGGCTGGCAAGGAGTTCCTGGTCGCCTATTGCTTTGAAGGGCGCAACGCCCACCAGACGTTGGGCATGTTGCTGACACGGCGGATGGAGCGGGCGGGGCTGCAGCCGCTGGGCTTTGTGGCGACGGATTATGTGCTGGCCGTCTGGGCGCTGAAGCCGGCCATCGACTTGGATTTCCTGTTCGATCAGGACATGATGGGTGACGATCTGGAAGCCTGGATGGAGGAATCCTCCATGCTGAAACGGCTGTTCCGCAACGTTGCCATCATTGCCGGCTTGATCGAACGGCGCCATCCAGGGCTGGAGAAGACGGGGCGGCAGGTCACTTTCAGTGCCGACCTGATTTATGATGTTCTACGCAAACACGAACCGGGCCATGTGCTGCTGCGCGCCACCCGTGCCGATGCGGCGGCGGGCCTGACCGATGTGCGCCGTCTGTCCGACATGCTGGGCCGGGTGAAGGGCCGCATCCAGCATCGACGACTGGATCGTATTTCCCCCCTGGCCGTGCCGGTGCTGCTGGAGATCGGGCGGGAGCAGGTTTATGGCAGCGCCCTGGATGCGCTGCTGGATGAGGCGGCCAGCGACATGCTGACGGAAGCGGTGCCGGAACTGCTGGCCCCGCCGGACCAGCGCCAGGGACGGTTGTTGTAGTGGGCACATTCACCCGCTGCGTCCAGCGCGCGCCTGTTGTGCAGAACCGATAGGATGACCTGTGGGGCCGATCACAGGCAAAAGAGCGGCTTCATTGCATTGTCCCGTCAGACAGGGGCCGCGTTGACCCCCAGGATTTGACGAGAACTCCCATGATGACCAAGCCGCTTCTCATGCTCGCCATTGCGGGCACGCTGTTGGCTTTGCCGGTGCAGGCGTCCAGCCCCGCCGCCCTGTTAAATAACCGACTGGTTGAGGCCTGCGCCTCCCAGCCGGTGGCGCCTTCCCTTGCTGGTCTTGCCGCTGACGCCGCGAAGCAGGCTGTTGATCGTTACGCTGACGCCGTGAACGATTATCAAGCCTGTCTTTATGAGACGGTGCGGGAGAACCGGAAGAGCATGACGCAGTCCGAGCAGGCTTTGTTTGCGGCCCGTTTGAGCAAAGCCAGCTACGAGCTGCAGGCGCTCCGGCTGGAGCATGCGCAGAACCTGCGCGCCGGTGGTGTCCGGCCCGACCAGGTGGCTGAAATCGTCCGATAAAATCGTCGGAAAGTTACAGAATCAGAAAGGGCGGGAAGATGATTTCCCGCCCTTTGCATTTGTCCGTGTCAGAGGCTGATATCAGCCGACCGGCGTATTCTCGTGCTTTTCAAAAGCGCGGCGGGTACGCGGCGCGACGTTGGGCATATCAACAGAGTCGCAACCGGGCGTGCCGATCAGGGCGGCGCTGCTATCGGCACCCAGGCTCACCAGTTGCTGGCGGACCTTGCACTGATAGGCGGCAGCCTTCTGGCCGGAGGCGCCATTATAGCGAACCACGGCGCCGGCCCAGCTACCCACCTCGCGGCGGAGCTGCACCAGATAGCGGGCGGCGTAGCGCACATTCTCTTCCGGGTTGACGATCTTCTCAACCGGGCGGAAGGCCTGCTTGTGATGGGTCAGTGAGAGCTGCATGCAGCCGGCATAGACAGAACCGCGCAGGTTGCCCTTATTGTCGCGCAGATAACGGGCGGCTTCCGCCTCGCTCTGGGGAACAACAGCACGGCCCCGGACATTCATGATGTAGGGGTTGGGTGAACCGCCACCACCGCTTTCCACCAGGGAGACGGCGAGCAGCATACCGCTGGGGATATTGTTTTCCTTCTCTGCCGCCAGGATATGGTCGGTGCAACCGGCATGGGCCGGGACCGCGATCAGGCTGAGCAGGAAGGCAAGACCGGAAAGACGCAGGAAGCGGGACTCGGATTTAGGGCGAAAGGCAACGCGGTCTTGGCGCATCGTCATGTCTTTCATTCCCCGTCCCCGGTCCTTGGTCGCGTCAACCTTTGCAGGTTCCGCTGTGATGTCCGCTTGTGCGCGGACGAAACAATCAGGCCACCGTTACGAAATGCGGTGACCGCTCCCTAAAGCGAATTACCTGCACCATGCGCAGGCCGCATATCAATCACAGAACCGACGCATTGGGTCAACAAGGAATCGTGGCCGCTGGTGCGACAAAGACACATTATTTGGCCGTAACCGCGTTTTCTCACGGGCTGCCCTGGCGTTGGCGCCCCTGCTGGCCGTTGAGACGGCATGATATAGCCGGCGCCATTCAACCCATCCTGCCAACGACGGCCCCCATGTCCGACTTTCTCGCCCGCGCCCTGGAACTGCTGGATCAGGGGGACGGCGACGCGGCGCTGGCAGTTTTGTATGGCGGACTTGGCGACCCGGATATGGATCCGGTTCTGCGGGGCGAGGCATCCGGCCTGCTGGCGGACCTGATGGCGGAACGCGGGGATGCCCTGGCCGCCGCCAGCCATTATGCCCAGGCGCTGCTGGCCGATCCCGACCGGCGGTCCTGGCGGCGCGGCCATGTCAATGCGCTGATGCAACTGGCTGACCGGGAGGCGGCGCGTGCCGCCTGCGAAACGCTGCTGGCCTTGCGCCCCGATGACGCGACCGGCCACCGCCACATGGCCTTCCTGACGCTGGAAGCCGGTGACCGGACGCAGGCGCTGGACCATGCGCGGGAGGTGCTGTTTCTGGCACCGCGTGACCTGGGCCTGCTGGCAGCCATCGCCGATGTCCTGGTCCGTGCCGATGAACCGCTGATGGCGGTGGAAGCGCTGGAGACGGCGCTGCGCAAGGCTCACCCTGCCGATCCTGATCTGGCGCCAGCCGCCGTCGCCCAGGCTCGCGCCTGGATCGCGCTGGGCGAGCCGAAAAAGGCCGAAAAATCCCTGCTGCTGGCGCTGGACAGTGATCCGGATGATCGCACGGGGGCCGGCGCGCTGCTGGAAGGTTTGAGCGCCGGTGCCGATAGCCAGACCTTGCCACCGGCCTTCGTACGGGCCCTGTTTGACACCTATGCCGACCGGTTCGACCGCGAACTGGTGGGCAAGCTGCGCTACGACGCGCCATCGGCCCTGCGGGCGCTGCTGGATGCGCAGAAGATTGGCCCCGGCCTGGATGTGGTGGATGCGGGCTGCGGCACCGGGCTGGCTGGGGTCGTACTGCGTGATCTGGCGGCAACGCTGGCCGGATTTGACCTCTCCCCCCGCATGGTGGAGCGGGCGCGGGCGCGCGGTCTTTATGATGATTTGTGGGTGGGGGAATTTGTGGCCGGCCTATCCACCCGCCCCGAAGGGTGCGATCTGCTGGTGGCGGCCGATGTGCTGGTCTATCTGGGCGACCTGGGCCCCGTCATGCAGGCGGCGTCCCTGGCGCTGCGGCCGGGCGGCTGGTTCGCCTTCACCTGCGAGGCGGCGGATGATCCTGATGGGTTTCTGCTGCATGAAGGTCGGCGTTTTGCCCATGGCGGCGGTCATATCCGCGCCAGCGCGGCGGCGGCGGGGTTGCAGGTCCAGGTGCTGCGCCCCCATTCCAGCCGCCATGACCGGGGCAGCCCCGTGCCGGGCTGGATCTGCCTTTGTCACAAACCGGCCTGATCTTTACCGCAGGAACAGGATCGCCGCGGAAATCAGTGCCGAGGTCAGCAGGGCGGACAGGGCCATGGCCAGCCCGCCATAGGTACCGGCCTTCTGGTCCAGTTGGAAGGCGGCGGCCGTCGCCACCCCATGGGAAGCCGCTCCCATCGCGGTACCCATGGCGCGCGGGTCGCGCACGCCCACCCGGCGCAGCACGACAGGCCCCACCACCGCCCCCAGCACGCCGGTGCCCAGCACCATGGCGGCGGTGAGGGACGGCACGCCCCCGATCTTTTCTGAAATGCCCATCGCCACCGGTGCCGTGACCGATTTCGGCGCCATGGAAGCGATGGTGACGGCGTCGGCCCCCAGCAGCCAGGCCAGCCCAACGGCACTTACCAGGGCGGTGAGGGCCCCCACCAGCACAGCGGCCAGCAGGGGCAGGGCCGTGGCCCGCACCTCGTGCCGGTGAACCCAGAGCGGTACGGCCAGCGCCACGGTGGCCGGCCCCAGCATGAAATGGACGAACTGGGCACCGGCAAAGAAGGTGGGATAGGGCGTGCCGGTGACCAGCAGCACCCCCATCAGCAGCAGGATGGCAAGACCCACCGGGTTAACCCAGGCGCGCCGTCCCGTCCTTTCATGCACCTGTACCGCGATGGTGAAGGCCAGCACCGTGGCCAGCAGCCAGAAAAGCGGGCTGGCGGCCAGATAGACCCAGAGATTCATGCCATCCCCCGCCGCTGGCGTCTTCCGTCCTGCCAGCGCAGGACCAGGGTGAAGGTCCAGCCGCTGGCCACCAGGGTCAGGATGGTGGACAGGATCACCGCCGTGCCGATGGCCACCCATTCCTGGGCGATGCGGTCCAGATGTTCGGTCAGCCCCACGCCGGCGGGCACGAACAGCAGCGACAGATGGCGCAGCAATCCATCGGAAAGCTGGCGCAAATCCTCCCCCGGCCCGCCGCGCGCACTGATATAAAGGAACAGCAGCACGGCCCCCAGGACCGGCCCGGGCAGCGGCAGTCCCGCCGCCCGGGCCGCCAGCTCACCGACGAGCTGGCATAGAAGGATCAGGGCGATGGCCCCTTGCAGCGGCATGATACCCCTCAGCCAACCCCATGGGTGCGGAACCATTCCAGGCAGCGCTTCCAGCCATCAGCCGCCATTTCCGGGCGATAGCTGGGGCGGTAATCGGCATGGAAGCCGTGCGGCCCGTCGGGATAAAGATGGATGTCGCTATCGGTCTTGCCGGCGGCCTTCAGGGCAGCGCGCATCCGCTCTACATCCGCGACGGGGATGCCGTTATCCTTTTCCCCATAAAGGCCAAGCACCGGCGCATTCAGCTTCTGCACCAGATTGACCGGGACCATGGGCTGAAGGTCGGTCGGCGCGGATGCCAGACGGCCATACCAGGCCACGCCCGCCTTCACCGCCGGGCTGTGCGCGGTATAGAGCCAGGTGATGCGCCCACCCCAGCAGAAGCCGGTAATGGCCAGCTTGTCCTTCGCCCCGCCGTCGGTGGCGGCCCAGGCAACCGTGGCGTCCAGGTCGGCCATGACCTGTTCATCCGGCACCTTGGCGACAATATCCTTCATCAGGTTTGCCATGTCGGGGACGGTCGCTGGGTTGCCTTGGCGGGCGAACAGTTCCGGCGCGATGGCCTGATAGCCTTCACGGGCGAACCGGCGGCAGACATCCTTGATATATTCGTGAACGCCGAAGATCTCCTGCACCACCAGCACGGTGGGGAAGGGGCCGCTTCCCGCCGGCTTGGCGCGATATGCTGGCATCTCCCCGTCACGGACCTTGATCTTCACCTCACCGGCCACCAGCCCGTCGGAGGGGGTGGTGATGGCCTCCGCTGATACTGGCAGCGTGGACAGGGCGAAGCCGGTCACCAGGCTGGTCACGGCGAAAGCCCGGCGGGACATGCCGCCCTGGTCGGTGGAAATCAGGCAATTCGCCTCGTCCTTGATCGGGTCCATACGGGGGCTTCCTCAATCAAGCCGCGCTGGGGCGGCGGTGGTCATGGAAATGGACGGATTCGTTCGGGATCAGGCCATCATCAACGCCGATACGCAAGCAAAACCAAGGCACCACCGGGCCCGATCGGGTGAGGGGGGCTTGCACCGGCCCCCGGTCGGGCGCATCTTTAACAGATACCCAAAGCGCCCGACCGGAGCCTTGCGCATGAGCGCCGACGCCAAGACCGAACTGCTGCGCCAGATCCGCACCATCCGCCAGCGGATCGACCCGGCGGTGCTGGCCCGTGCCGAACGGGCGGCCCAGACCGCGGAAGCCGCCCGCACCCTGCCGCCTGATCAGGTGCCTTATGATAAGGAGGCGGCGCGCGAAGCCGTCACCGCCTTCCTGCGCGGGCGCAATGATGGCGGCCAGTTTGCCCAGAAGCTGATGGAAAACCTGAAAAAGCCGGAAAGTGCCGCCCGCGCCTATGAAGGCGCCCCTGGTCGGCCCGGTGTCACCAAGCGGGTGTGAGTATTATCGGGGACTCAGCCCCGGCCTTCCAGAATATCCCGGATGCGGGACAGGTGGGCGCAGGCCCGTCCCAGCCCGATCAGCATCACCCCCAGCAGCAGCCCCACCAGGGCCGGCCCAAACCGGTCAGGCCCCGGGTCCAGCAGCATGAACATGGCGACCAGAATGGCCGCCCCGCCCACCGCATAGAGCACCAGGGCGGTGATGGACCGCCGCTTATCCATGCGTCGGCTCCGTCAAGGTGGGTGCTTCGCACGCCTGCCGCCCCGGTGCATCCGCGCTGAAAATCTCGGTAAAGGCGGCCTGCATCGCCATATCCACCTCATCCATGGTGACGATATGGCCCAGATCGGCCAGGGAGGTGACGCCAAATTCCCGGATGCCGCAGGGCACGATGCCGCCAAAATGGGTCAGGTCCGGCTCAATATTCAGCGAGACGCCATGGAAGCTGACGCCGCGCCGCACCCGCACGCCCAGTGCCCCGATCTTCGATTCCTGACCTGGCCGGCCATAAGGGGCCATATCCACCCAGACACCCACCCGGCCACAGCGCCGCTCCCCCTTCACGGCGAACTGGGCCAGCGTGCGGATCAGCCATTCTTCCAGCCGCCAGACGAAATCATGCAGGTCGCCACCGCGTGCGGTCAGATCCAGCATGACATAGCCAACCCGCTGGCCCGGCCCATGATAGGTATATTGCCCGCCGCGCCCGGCATCATAGACGGGGAACTGCGGTGTCAGCAGGTCGGCGGCTTTGGCGGAAGTGCCGGCGGTGTAAAGTGGCGGATGTTCCAGCAGCCACACCGTCTCCGGCGCGGTGCCGGCGCGGATATCGGCCACGCGCTGTTCCATGAAGCTCATGGCTTCGGGATATTCGACCGGCTGATCACTGATCCGCCATTCCAATATGCTGGTCACGCTCGTTCCCGTCCTGGGGGCGACGCCATGGCATCGTCCCGCTGCTGAAGCTCAAGGGGTGCCCCCTATCTAGGACAATCCGTCCCATCCACCAATGCCATGCGTGCATGGCCATTGATCCTGCGCCGCCGATAGGCCATGTTCGGCAACGTCATTGCTGTTTGGCCTTGTAATATGAACGAAACGAACCGCGTCTACCTTTACGATACTACGCTGCGGGATGGCGCCCAGACGTCGGGCGTGGATTTCACGGTGGCGGACAAGATCGCCATCGCCCAGGAACTGGACGCGCTGGGCATTGATTATGTTGAAGGTGGGTGGCCGGGCGCCAACCCGACCGACGATGCCTTCTTCGCCGAACCGCCGCGTCTGCGCGGGGCCATTTTCACTGCCTTTGGCATGACGCGCCGGCCCGGCCGCAGCGCATCCAACGATCCCGGCCTGTCCGCCCTGCTGGACAGCCCGGCCAAGGCGGTGTGCATCGTCGGTAAAAGCTGGGATTTCCATGTCGATGTGGCGCTGGCCATCCCGCGGGAGGAGAATCTGGCCCTGATCGCCGACAGTATCCGGGAGATCAAGGCGCGCGGGCGCGAACCCCTGTTCGATGCCGAACATTTCTTCGACGGGTACAAGGCCAATCCCGATTACGCGCTGTCTTGCGTAAAGGCCGCCTATGAGGCGGGGGCACGGTGGGTGGTGCTGTGCGACACCAATGGCGGCACCCTGCCGGATGAGGTGGAGCGTATCGTGGCCCATGTCGCCACGCTGATCCCCGGCAGCCATATCGGCATCCACACCCATAATGATACGGAAAATGCCGTATCCAACTCGCTGGCCGCCGTGCGGGCCGGCGCGCGGCTGATCCAGGGTACGCTGAACGGTCTCGGGGAACGGTGCGGCAATGCCAACCTCCTCTCCCTCATCCCCACCTTGTCGGTGAAGATGGGGTTTGATACCGGCGTCAGCCGGGAAGGGCTCGCCCGGCTGGTCCATATCAGCCGCATGCTGGATGAACGGCTGAACCGCACGCCCAACCGCCATGCCCCCTATGTCGGGGAAAGTGCTTTTGCCCATAAGGGCGGCCTGCATGTCTCGGCGGTGGAAAAAGACCCCAGTTCCTATGAGCATGTCGATCCTGCCCTGGTCGGCAATCGCCGCCATGTGCTGGTGTCCGATCAGGCGGGTCGTTCCAACATCCTGGCCCGGCTGCGGGAAGTGGGGGTGGAGGTTGACCCCCGCGACGACCGGGTGGGCCAGTTGGTCGATCTGGTCAAGCGACGGGAATTTGAAGGTTATGCCTTCGATGGGGCGGAGGCGAGCTTTGAACTGCTGGCCCGGCGGGCCTTGGGGGAAGTGCCGGATTATTTCCGCCTTGCCGCCTTCCGCGTGCTGGATGAACGGCGCTGGAGCGCCAATGGTGACCTGGAAACCCTGTCGGAAGCCACGACCAAGCTGGAAGTGCCCACGCCGGGCGGTAACCAGCCGATGATGACGGTGGCGGAAGGCAATGGCCCCGTCAACGCGCTGGACCAGGCGCTGCGCAAGGCGCTGATCCCGATTTACCCGGCGTTGGAGGGGATGCGGCTGGTTGATTACAAGGTGCGCATCCTGAACGCGCAGGACGGCACCAAGGCCGTGACCCGCGTGATGATCGAAACGGCGGACCGCGCGGGCAACCGCTGGGCCACGGTCGGCGTGTCGGCCAATGTCATCGATGCCAGCTTCAATGCCCTGTCAGACAGCATTACCTATTGCCTCTACCGGTCCGGTGCCGCTATCGACAGTCCGGAGGCGGCAGCCTGATCGGGGCGGTCGCTGCTTGCGGCCCTGATGGCAAGATAGATGGTGCGATGTCCAGCGGAACGAACAAGCGGCTTTTGTCCAAGAATCAGGCTGATGGCGAAGGCCCCGCCGTCATCCTGATCCAGCCGCAGATGGGTGAGAATATCGGCGCCTGTGCCCGCGCCATGCTGAATTGCGGGCTGACCGATCTGCGTCTGGTTAACCCGCGTGATGGCTGGCCGAACGAAAAGGCGGTCTCATCCTCCGCCGGCGCCACGCTGGTGCTGGACAATGTGAAACTGTTTGACAGTACCGAAGCGGCGATTGCCGACCTGCACAAGGTCTATTCCACCGCTGCCCGCGTGCGCGATCTTGTGAAGCCGGTGGTGACCGCGCGGGAAGCCGCGACGGAGATGCGCGCCCATTGGGATGCCGGCCGTCGCGTCGGCCTGATGTTCGGGCCGGAGCGGACGGGGCTGGTCAATGATGATATCACCCTGACCGATACCTTGATCTCCATCCCGCTCAATCCCGGCTTCTCCTCCCTCAATCTGGGCCAGGCCGTGCTGCTGGTCGCCTATGAATGGTGGATTGCCGGCCAGGATGTGGAGGAGCGTTATCTCCATACCGGGGCCAGCCGCCCGGCGACCAAGGCGGAGATGCACAATCTATTCGAGCATCTGGAAGGGGAGTTGGACCAGACCGGCTTCTACACCCATCCGGACAAGAAGCCCTCCATGGTCCGCAATGTGCGTAACATGTTCCAGCGCTGCGCGATGACGGAACAGGAGGTTCGCACCTTCCATGGTATCCTGGCGGCGCTGACCGGGCGTAAGCGCCAGCGCCGTGGACCGGACGAAAACCCGACCGATTAATCCCGTACCCTATGTCGGCTGGCTGGCAGGGGACGGGCCCTCGGGCGGGGTCTCATTGGGGGCTGCCATCACCGGGGTAAGGGCAGTCGCGGCAACAATGGGTGCCGGCGGATAGGTCTGGGGTGGCGGCTGCGTGCCGCCCTGCGTGGTGCCATCACCGGCAAAGCTCGCCCGCATCTTCACCAGTTTCTGCAACAGGTTGAACCAGAAGGGCGCGCCCATCTGCAGGGCGAATCCGGTGATCAGCCAGCCCAGGATCAGGGTAATCCAGCCCTTCTGCTGGCCAATCTGGTCAATATCCTGTGACCAGCCGATGGGCAGGGAGCCGACGGCTGTGAAGGCCTCCATCGCTGCTTCCGTGCGGCAACTGATGGCTTGGGCAATGGCGGTCGTCTCGCCCAGATCCTTTACCGGGCTGCATCCGGCGCCGGGCTCCGTACCCACGGCCATTTTTGTGGCCGCATCCAGGGTTACATGGCGGGCGATGTCGTCCTGCCACAGCACCTCGGCGATATGGATCGTGTTGGCATTGACGGTGGCGGCGACCACAATACCCAATACCAGTGTGATGGTCTGGATACGCTTCTTGTACCAGTTGCTGACCCGCTGCATCCCCGCATCATACCATTGCGCGATAGCGTCTTCCGCCGCCACTGTCCGCCGTTGGGCGTCGGCCAGGACCAGGGCCAAACTGTTTTTCAATTTGCTGTCAGGCAGCGATGCCACAAGCTGCTGCGCATCGGCAAAGGTGAAGCTGGGGTCGGTGGGGGGCTTGCTCAGGCGGCCAGCCTCCTGATTCACCTTATGCAGTACATCCAGCAGCGTCAGGGCAAAGATGCGCGGTGGAATATGACTGGCCGGGCTGGGGCCGCTGGTGGCGCCATTGATCATCGGATGCGCCATAAGCTGCTGCGCGACATGGTCGGGGGACCCCGCTGGCGCATTCCGGGCTGCCATGTCGCTGGCGGCGCCCTGCAACAGCCATCGCACCCCCTTGGCCAGCATGCCGGCGCGCAGCTTCAGGAAGCCCGCTACCGTTTCGGTCATTGCGGTGACCACGACGCTGAGCGCCAGATAGACCAGGATCAATCCCAGCCCGATATCGATGATGCGGAAAAAATCGCCGGACATTCCATCCCCCATCCACCCTGATAGCGAGGATAGAATGTCCAGGAATGCCCGTATAGATTGTTTTTCGCTTATTCTTTGGAATCGGTCTGCTGTTGTCGACTGCCTACCTGTCCCTTGCGCAGCGCGTGATCATTGGGGCGCGCCTTTTCCCATTCGATACCGCGGAGTGACTGGACGTCTCCCCCGGTATGGGGCTGCTGGTTTGAGGGATGGCGGGCTTGGCTTTCGCTTTCCTGCCGTGCGTGGCGCCATTCGCTTTCTGCCAGACGGGTTGCCCCTTCGGATGGCGTGCCATGGGAAGGGGGGACGGGATTTTGGCTCTGGTCCATGACTTCCTCCTGTGCCGTGAGGGCGGAGCCGCTTTTCATGCCTGTGGCTAAAGCTCTCCGCTCAACAAATGAACGCGCGACTGCTAGGGATGTTCCCGTAGGCAAGAGAATAAGGTGGTGCCGGTGATGGGCGGGGTTGAAATGGCGGCGGTTGGAGAACCGACTGAGGCAATATCGATTCTGGAAGAAGCACTTCTGTTCCTGGTTGTGGCCGTGGTCTGCATCCTGGTGCTGCATCGCCTGCGCGTCAGTCCGGTCTTGGGCTATCTGGCGGCGGGGTTGCTGCTGGGGCCGACCGGCGTCGGCCTGATCCGGGAGGCTGAGCCGGTTCAGGCTCTGGCTGAGCTGGGTATTGTCTTCCTGCTGTTTCTGATCGGGCTGGAATTATCGATCGACCGCTTGCGCGCTCTGCGCCGGTGGGTATTCGGTCTCGGCCTTGCCCAGTTTCTGCTGACTGGCGCCGTCATTGCGGGCTTGGCCCATTTTCTGGGGCTGACTTGGCCGGTGGCGGTGCTGCTGGGGGGCGGGTTGGCTCTGTCCTCCACCGCTGTGGTCGTGCAATTGCTGATCGAACGGGGGGAGGTCGCATCCCCGACGGGCCGCGTCACCTTCGCCGTCCTGCTGTTGCAGGATCTGGCTGTGGTGCCGCTGCTGCTCTATGCCTCGGTCCTCTCGGGGCCGGCCGATCAGTCCATCCCTCTGGCCCTGGGGCTGGCGCTGGCCAAGGCGGCTCTGGCCGTACTCCTCATCCTCGTGGTTGGGCGGCTGGTTCTGGCGCCGATATTGCGGCTGGTGGCCAGTACCCGGTCTACGGAACTGTTCACGGCGACGATGCTGCTGATCGTGCTGGGCACGGGTTGGGCCACCAGTCAGGGGGGCCTGTCCGCCGCCTTGGGGGCCTTCTTGGCTGGACTGGTCCTGGCTGGGACGGAATTCCGCCATCAGGCGGAAACGGACATGCAGCCCTTCAAAGGGCTGTTGCTGGGGCTGTTTTTCCTCTCTGTCGGCCTGGGGATTGATGCGCTCGCCATTGCCGACCGGTGGCAATTGATCCTGACCGGCACGGTGGTGCTGGTCGTCGTGAAATCGGTGATCGCAACTCTGCTGGCGCTGGCTTTTGGCGCTTCGCGCCCTGTGGCCATCCGGTCCGGTCTGTTGCTGGGGGAGGTGGGGGAATTCGCCTTCGTTATCATCGCCACGGCGACGGCAATGACCCTGCTGGATGGCCGTACCGCACAGGCCGTGGTGGCCATGGTCGGTCTTTCCATTGCGATCACGCCTTTCCTGCCTTTCCTGGCTGACCGTCTGATTGCCGTGCTGACCCCGGCGACAGCCCCCCTTGCCGAGGTGCGGCAGGGATCGGAGCCTCGGGTCATCATTGCCGGGTATGGCCGCGTCGGCCAGACTGTTGCCGCGCTGATGGCGCGCCAGCAGGTGCCTATGGTGGCGATTGATCTCAACCCGGCGCTCGTCCAGGAAAAGCGGCAAGAGGGGCTGTCCATCCATTTCGGAGATGCCGCCCGGCATGAGCTTTTGAAACAATTGGGGGCGGACACGGCACTGGCCGCGATCATAACGCTGGATGATCCCCATGCCGCCGCCCGAACCGTCGCTGCTTTCCGGGACCATTGGCCGAAATTGCCGCTCTTCGCCCGGGCGAGGGACAGGGAACATGCCGCCAATCTCCGCTCCATGGGTGTGACCAGCGTCATTCCCGAAACATTTGAAAGCAGCCTGACACTGGCGCGGGGGGCCTTGGAATCATTCGGCGTCCCCTCCTCGGCGCTGGATGAGTTGATCCAGCTTTACCGGGAGACGGATGACCATAAATCCGGGACCCGCGACGAAGGATGATATTCGTTTGAGTGGCAAAAAAAGATTAACCCCTTTCGGCGATAATGCGAAGGTGCAGCCCGGCTGCCAATCCCTTGGCCCCATAGCGGGTCGTGATCCCGAAGGAGCGGAATCTTGAGTCGATCCATTGAGGGCGTGTCTAACTGGATGCACATGTTCCGTTGGATCGTGAAGCTGATCCGCGATGAATATGGTATCGACGAGAAAAGCCTGACACGCACCGCAGTGCTGGAAACCGATTGTGGCCTCTCCATCGAACAAGTGGAGGAGGTGCTGGAAATCATTGCCGAGAGCTTCGATGTTCGCTTCCCCGCCGGCACACTGGACGAGGTGCTGAAGCTGGAAGAGCTTTGCATGCTGGCGGCGTGGCTGCGCGGCCTCTTCAAGAAGCCGGAATTCATCTCGGCTGACTTTGAGGGACGGTGCCGTGCCATGAACGCGCTTGCCGGGGCCTGACCGGCATTCCATATCAGCCGCTATCACCGGACCGGCAGGGAGAGTTTGCGCTCCTCCATGGTCCGTTCCTGTTGGAAAGCGGCTGTCTGCTTCATGACCATTCATCTTCTGCGTCTGGCCGTCGGGGCCGAAAATCTCCAATCCATGCGGGAATGGCGCCAGGATCATCAGATCCGCTGGCAGGATCAGTCTGTCGTGCCTACCTATACAAAGCGTGCGCCAACCCGCATGGCGGAACTGCTGGATGGCGGCTGCATCTATTGGGTGGTGAAGGGTTTCGTCCAATGTCGTCAGCGCTTCATCGGTTTTGATGAGGTGCAGGATGTCGATGGCACATCCTATTGCCGTATGCTGATGGCCCCCGAATTGATCGAAACCGTCTCCATGCCCAAGCGGCCGTTCCAGGGCTGGCGCTATCTAAAGCCGGAAGATGCCCCTGCCGACCTTGCGTCTGGCACCGGGGGTGATGCCTTGCCCGAACATCTGCTGGCGGAACTGCGCGCTTTGGGGCTGGCGTAGAAAAAGCAGGGACCCTTCAAAAAACCGCTTGCCCTTCTGTTTGTGTGCGCCTATACAGCGCCTCCCACGACGGCGGTGCTTGTTGGTTTCGCAGTTGTTGGGATTGGTGGTTCTGGGATTTCTCAGTATTGCCGAGGTTCTTTGAAGGGTTTGTCCCTTCGGACAAGTGGATTTAACTATTGCCCCTGTTAGGTTGCTGGTATCTGGATTTGGGTCTGGGTGTTGGTGACTTGGTGGGATGGTTGGCCGGGTTTTGGTTTGCTTTGGTTTGGCGGTTTGGTTGCTGCTGAATAAAAAAGCGGACGGATGAAAAAAACTGGTTGACTGGTTGGTTGGGGTTGGCTAGAAAGCGCTCCACCGACGCGGCGGCGACAAGCTGCCGGGCGATGGTTTCGCAGTCTCTGAGTTTGGCGGTTATGCGCTGGATGGGGATTGCAACGGCGAGATCCTCCTGCTTTTGTGGGTGCCGGTTTCGGTCTTCTGATGGAGATCGGGGCGA
>NZ_KE386933.1:732516-1048947 GCF_000429645.1 Niveispirillum irakense DSM 11586 | reverse complement strand
CACTCTCATTGTTGTCGAACACCTTGTGCCGCTTGCTATCCCCAGCCAGCAGCACCGCATCAAATTTGAGCTTGGCAATGTCGATACCCAGGAAACCCGCCATCGTCCCCTCCGCCAGTCAATAGATGCGCCGCGTCCGACGACCATCCTTGTGCATCCAGGCTCACCGGCAAAGGGGCCTCTGATACCGTACAGTCTCTACGCGGCAAAACGGCGGGGGCCTGATCTTAATCTCGAACTCAAAGGAAAAAGGGAGATACAAGCTCACCCGCCGATGGCCAAACCATCGCACGGAGTGGCCGCAGCAGACATACAAGGGAGGTTGGTTTAAGCCAGGGCTGCCAGGGCGGCGACATGACCGGACTGCACCGCCCCTTCTATGGTCGCGGGCAAACCGGTTTGCGTCCAGTCCCCCGCCAGCCAGAGATTTTCCAATCCCTGCACCTTCGCGGCGGGCCGGCGGCTTTCCATGGAAGGGGTGGCGGCAAAGGTGGCCCGGCGTTCCTTGATGACGCGGCAAGGTGGGCAGGTTTGCCCGGATCGGCCCAGATGCGGCGCCAGTTCGGCCCAGATGCGGGCCGATATTGTTTCCGCCGTCTCCTCCATCCAGGCATCAGCCGCGCTGATGGTAACGGACAAGACATCCCCGCGCAGGAACAGCCATTCCGCCAATCCTCCCACCAGCCCCACTAAGGGCAATCCCCCTGGCAGGCTGGACGGCACGGGGGCAGGCAGGCGGAAATGCAGGTTCAGGATGGCCCGGCTTTCCAGCGGTGCCGCAAGGTTGGGAAGGAGCGATACAGCCGCATCGGGGGGCACAGCCAGGACCACCCGATCCGCTGCACCGAGGGGCCGCGCGCCATCGGCAAAGCCCAGCGCCACCACCCGCCCATCCGCAATCTCCAGGTGGCGCAAACGGTGATTAAACCGCACCTCTGCGTCCCGGCTGGTGAGATGGGACAGGGCCGGTGTCACCAAGGCCGCGGAAAGCCCCCCTTCACCGGCAATATAGGGGCGGCAGGCTTCGGCCCCGCGCAGCAATGTGCGCTTGAAAACGGACCAGAGCAGCCGGGCCGATGCTTCTGCCGGATCGGTGTTGAGGATGGAAACGGCCAGCGGGTGCCACAAAGCGCGCCCCGCCGGGCTTTTCATATCCAGCACATCGCCAACCCGGTCCGCAGCACTGGCGAAGGCCAGCCGCAAGGGGGCCAGCATATCCAAAAGTCCCAGATCGGGCGGGCGGCGTTTCCTGTCCAGCAGCCAGAGGGGCAGGGCGCCCATGCCCGGGCTGACCTGCCAGTGCCGCCCATCCGCCACATCCAGGAAGGGCAGGCGAACGGGATCAATCCGGATCAATCCCTGCCGACCGCCAATCCGGTCCAGATAGGCAAACGCATGGAGGTTGGCCCCCAGCATCAGGTGGTTGCCATTGTCGATCAGCCGATCCAGCAGCGGATCAGTGAAGGAGCGGCAGCGCCCGCCGGCCTGTCCCGCGGCCTCATACAGCGTGACGGCAGCCCCTTGTTCCGCCAGAAGGCTGGCACAGGAAAGCCCAGCCAGACCCGCGCCGACAATATGGTAGTGGGGATGAGTGTTCGGTACGGTCAAGGGCGGGGAACGCGCCCCAGCAGGCTGCCCAGTGCCACCCGTATCTTCTCCAGCTTGCTGAGCTTGGGCCGCTGGTCCAGCAGCCCCGGTGCCCAGCCTCGCCGGCAGAGACGCAGCAGGATGCGGTAATAAAGCCGCATCATGGCGAGCGCCGGCCAAAGCGGCCTTGTATCCCCCGTCAGCAACCGCCCCGCCTCATGAAAGCGGCTTTCCGCACGGGCGGCGAGCGCCGTGCAGGCCTGATGGAATTGCGGATGGGAGAGGATGCCCACCGGGTCGGTTCTGGCCAAAGCCGGGTCAATGCCTGCCTGTCGGATCAGGTCGGCGGGCATATAGCAGCGTCCCTCTCGCGCATCCTCTCCCAGATCGCGCAGGATGTTGGTCAATTGCAGCGAATCTCCCAGGGCCAGTGCGAACGCATCGGCACCCGGATCGCTGCGGCCAAACACGCGCACGGACAGCAAACCCACGGCCCCGGCCACCCGGCGGCAATAAAGGATCAGTTCCTCCGGCTCCGGCGCGCAGACGGGACCGTCAACATCCATCATCATGCCATCGATCACGGCATGAAATTCGGCCTGTGGCAGATCGAACCGGTCAATCGCATCGGCCAGATCGCGCAAGGGGCCGCGCCGCTCCACCTCCGCCGTGGCGGGGCTATACAACGCATCGACACGGCGGCGCCAGTCGGCCAGCCCCACACGCTTGGCTTCTGGTGTGGCGGTGCCATCGGCAATATCGTCCACGGCGCGGCAAAAGCCGTAAATCGCGAACATGGCACGCCGCCGTTCTGCCGCCAGCAGCCGCAGGGGCCAGTAAAAGGTTGAACCTTCCTCCACCGGCTGCGCCAGACTGGGGGGCTGGCCCCGGCGCGGACGCTGCGCGATGCCGCGGCCAACACCGGACAGGACGGCCCCCAGCCGCGCCCATAGCCCGACCTCCACCCGGTCAGCCAGCGGGTCGCGGCGACGCAGGCGGCGCGACAAAGCCATGGCAAGACGGATGATGATCGCCGCTTCCAGCCGCAGGCCGGTATTGCCGACCTGCCCCGGCAACAAAGCCGCCTTGGCCAGCAACTCATCCACCCGGTCGAGCGAGCGGTTGATCACGGTGCGCACGGCGGGCGTGGCTGCCTTCTCGACCAGTTGTTCCACAGTGCCGCCCGCATCCTCAAACCAGGCGAGCGGCAGATAGCAGCGGCCCAGTTCCACCCAATCCTCCCGGCAATCCTGGATATGATTCAGGATCTGCAAAGCGGTGCACAGCGCATCGGCGGCCGGTGCCGCCACCATGCTTTCGCCATGCAATTCCAGCAGGAAGCGACCGACCGGATTGGCAGAGTAACGGCAATAGAGCAGCAGGTCAGCCCATTGCCGGCAATGGCTGCCCTGGGCATCGCGGCGAAAAGCCTGCAGCATCTGGCGCGCATGCAGGCCGGAAACACCGGTGGCCGTCAGGCTGGCCTTCAGTTGCAGGGCGGGTGCCAGCCAGGCGCGGTTACCCACGCCGCTGACCAGCGCGCGTTCCAGCGCATCAAGCTGGGCGATCTTCATGTCCGGTTCGACATGGGGATCATCGGCAATATCATCGGCCAGACGGACGAATCCATAGAAGGCCAGCACATGGGGCCGGTAGCGCGCCGGGATCAGGCGCGAGGCAACAGGGAAATTCTCCTCCGACGCGGCTTTGCGCGCCGTGGGTTCCCCCGGCTGGGCAGGATTCTGTACCGTGCGGAAATCGGCCATGGGATAGCCCCGGACAACGATGGCGAAGCAGTTTGCCAGATTGCCGGCTTTGGGAGAAGCACGCTTCGCTATGATCACACGTCTGGATAAACAAAACCCCGGCCGGTCGCCCGGCCGGGGTTGCGCCCCAAGCATGATGCTCGGTGGTTGGGCGATCAGATGACCGCACCGCCCTTGATGCGGGCCAGACGCTCGTTCACGGCGTCCCAGTTCACCACATTCCACCAGGCAGCCAGATAGTCGGCGCGGCGGTTCTGGTACTTCAGGTAATAGGCGTGCTCCCACACGTCGTTACCGAACAGTACCGGGGTGCCGTTGAACAGCGGGGTGTCCTGGTTCGGCTGGGCGACGAGGGACAGCTTGCCGGCGGTATCGGCGGTGACGAACACCCAGCCGGAGCCGAACTGCTTCGTGCCGGCTTCGTTGAACTTCTTCTTGAAGTCCTCAAAGTTGCCGAAATCGCGGGCGATGGCGGCGCCCACTTCACCGGTCGGCTCACCGCCGCCATTCGGGCCCATGATGGACCAGAACATGGAATGGTTGGCATGGCCGCCACCATTGTTGCGCACGGCGGTGCGGATGCTTTCCGGCAGCTCGCCCAGGCGCTTCAGCAGGTCTTCCAGCGACAGACCCTGCAGCTGGCCATGGTCGGCCAGGGCATTGTTCAGGTTGGTGATATAGGTCTGGTGGTGCTTGCCATGGTGCAAGCCCATGGTCGTCGCATCGATGTGCGGCTCCAGCGCTGCGGTGTCGTATTTGAGTTCCGGCAGGGTGAACGCCATGGTGATGGCTCCTGTGGCTGATTGTTATACCGACCCAATCGTTGGGGCGGCCTGACACGGCCTTGAGAGATACGACCGCGATGTCACATGGTCAACCCGCTGTGGCAGTAAAGGTTTCACATCGGATAGCGCCCTAGGCACCAGCGCATTGAACGCCTATAAGGCGGGAAACCCCATCTGGACGACGCGAAAGACCTTATACGCCATGGCGGAACCGACCCTCGGATATTGCGCGGACGCCGTGCGCCGGCACGATCATGACCGTTATCTGACGGCCCTTTTCGCGCCCGCCCCGCTGCGGGACGATCTGTTCGCCCTCTATGCCTTCAACATCGAGGTGGCGAAAACCCGCGAGGTGGTGAGTGAGCCGATGCTGGGCCAGATTCGCCTGCAATGGTGGCGGGAGAGCATAGAGGGTGCCTATGCGGGGACCCCGCGCCGGCATGAGGTGGTGGAGCCCCTGACGGCCGCCATCACCCGGCACCGCCTGGACCGCGCCCTGTTCGAGCGTCTGATCGACGGGCGCGAGGCCGATATGGATGATGAGGCGCCGGCCGATCTGGAATGTCTGGTGAATTACGCCCAGGTCACCGGCGCGCCGGTGACCCAACTGGCCGCATCGATCACGGGCGCGACCGATGCGGCCAGCCAGGAAGCCGCCCGGCTGGTCGGTACCGGCTGGGCCCTGACCGGCATCATCCGCGCCGTCCCGTTCCTGGCGCGCGGCCATCGCAGCCGGCTGCCGGCCAACCTGATGGCCCAGCAGGGCGTGACGGAGCAGGCCCTTTATGATCTGAAACCGGAACCGGGCATCACGAAGGTGGTGGAAGCCGTGGCGGATGCCGCCGCTGATCACCTGCGCCGTGCCCGGTCCCTGCGTCGGGATGTCGCCAAGGCCGCCTTGCCAGCCTTGTTGCCGGCAAGGCTTGCCGACCATTATCTGGGCCGAATCGCCAAGGCCGGGCATGACCCGATGAACCGCGACCTGCTGCGCCCGCTGGTGTCACGGCAATTAGGGCTGGCCTGGAGCGCTACACTGGGACGGTACTGACCGGCCCGCCGGGCTGGGGGATCAATCCCCCAGGCGCCAATCTTCCGGCGCCGGTCGCCGGTCCCCGGCCATGAAGCGGCCGCCATAGGGGGCCAGGCACAGATCAACCAGGGCCAGCACTTCTGACGGGTCCTGACTGGCGAACAGTTCCCCGAACGCATGCTCAAAAGCTGCCGCCAGCATCGGTTCCAGGCGCATCAGCGCCTTGGCCAGCCCCTTGCCACTGCCTGTCCAACCGCCATTGGCGCGGACGGTAAAGTCCGCCAGATCAATATAGAGCCGGGCACCGATGGCAAGCTGTTCAGCCGGGCTGCGCGGCTGGGCCAGATCGGCTGCCAGATCGGAGATGGCATAGCGGCGCGACCGCATCTCCTCTTCCGGCAGATCGGGCGGGCCGCCATCCAGGATGGTCTGGGCCTGTCGCTTCAATTCCTCGATCAATCCGGGATCGCCGGCGATGGGCAGGCCATTGGCCACCATGCGGGCCAGCGACGGCTTGCCGACCCGGCGATCCGCCTCCCAGAAATAGGCCAGCGTGTCGGGATCGTGCAGGAACAGTTCCACCGTGATGCCCAGCCGCTCATGCGTTTCCCGCACGGCGCAGGGCAGGTGGTTATAGACCAGCACGGCATCAATATCCGATCCAGGGCCTGCATTGCCCTTGGCAACGGACCCGGCCAGGAAGGCGGCAATCACGTCGGGCTGTTCGGTCCATTCCCGCAGGATGGTGTCAGCAATCTCGATCGTCGGGGTGATGCCGGTCATGCTGCTGCATTCCCGTTGCCAGCGGCAAGCGCAAGGGTCAGCGCCCGTTCCACCGTCGCCAGACGGATATCGGTACGGTCGCCGGCCAAGACATGGCGTTCCACCAGCACCGCCCCGCCGCGCCGGGCACAAGCGATATAGACCAGCCCCACCGGTTTTTCCGCCGATCCGCCGCCCGGACCGGCAATCCCGGTGACGGCCAGGGCCACATCTGCCCGGCTATGGGCGATGGCGCCCAGCGCCATCGCTTCTGCCACGGGATGGCTGACGGCGCCATGCTGGTCGATCAGGTCAGCCGGCACGCCCAGCATCTGGGCCTTGGCCTCGTTCGTGTAGGTGACAAAGCCACGATCGACGATGGCCGACGAACCGGCCACCGCCGTCAGGCAGCCGGCAATCAGCCCGCCGGTACAGCTTTCCGCAGTGGCGATCCACAGCCCCCTTGTGGCATAGGCCTGCCGGATCATCTCGGCCAGATCAGTCAGATGCTGCGGGAACATCGGTAATCCTCCCGTCGGGGGTGGCGGCTGGGTCAGTCGAGGGTCAGCGGCAGGCGGATGGTGGCCGCTGCCTGGGCCGCAATGCCTTCCCGCCGGCCAGTGAAGCCAAGCCCTTCCGTCGTCGTTGCCTTCACGCTGACGCGGGCCGGATCAATGGCCAGGATTTCGGCGATGCGGGCGGCCATGGCCTCACGGTGCGGGCCGACCTTGGGCCGCTCACAGATCAGGGTGACATCGACATGGGCGATGACCCCGCCCTTTTCCGCTACCAGATCGGCGGCATGGCGCAGGAATTTGGAACTGTCCGCCCCCTTCCATCGTGGGTCGCTGGGGGGGAAATGCTGGCCGATATCGCCGGCGCAGATGGCGCCCAGGATGGCATCGGTCAGGGCATGCAGGCCGACATCGGCATCGGAATGGCCTTCCAGCCCCTGATCATGCGGCACGTTCAGGCCACACAGCCAGACATGATCGCCATCCGTGAACTTATGGACATCGAAACCGGTCCCGGTGCGCACATCGCCCAGGCTTGCGAGATAAAGCCGCTCAGCGCGGGCCAGATCGTCCTTGGTGGTCACTTTCAGATTATCCGGATTGCTGGGGACCAGGGTAACGGCAAGCCCGGCCTGTTCGGCCACGGCGGCATCGTCCGTCAGGTTCATGCCGGCAGCGCGGCGATGGGCGATAAGGATATCCGCAAACCGGAAGCCCTGCGGGGTCAGCGCCCGCCACAGGCCGGTGCGGTCCAGGGTGCCGGCACTGCTGACTGTGGCGCCTGTATCGCTGCCTCGCTTCAGCGTATCGGCCAGCGGTGTGGCGGCAATGGCACCCGGCGCATGGTCCAAAGCAGCGATAACATCGCGGATCGCCTTGCCATCCACCAGCGGGCGGGCGGCATCATGGATCAGCACCAGATCGGGCGCATGCCCGGCCAGGGCTTCCAGCCCGTTCAGCACACTGTCCTGACGGGTCGGGCCGCCAATGATGGGCGGCGGCAGGTCCAGCCCGGCCACGGCCTGTTCGTAAAGATCCTGGAAAGCCGGGTCGATGACGACACGGATGGAGGTGATCTCCGGCTGGCGCAGGAAAGACTCCACCGTCCGGCGCAGCACCGGCTTTCCGGCCAGGGGCAGATATTGCTTGGGCATATCAGCCCCGAAACGGACACCGCGTCCGGCGGCGACGATCAGGGCAACACAACTCGGCATCGTATGACCATGGCAGGGGAATGATGCGGGGAACCTAGCGCGCTTCCCGCCCCACGCCAACTTTTGCCGGCACCGGTCTGGTTTGCCTCAAAGAAGAGGCCAAAAGGGAAGGGGTTGGCCGCATTGCGGCATCACCGGCATGCGGTGCGAAATATTGCAATTTTCATGCGATATGATAGGTTCTCGCCTAATTTTGATGCACTTAGGGAAATTGCCCATTTATTGGGCAGTTTTGCGCCTCTATCGGGCCGTTGCATCAAACGGGTGCAAAGGTATTCGGTAATATGGTCAAGCGTCTCAACCCCATTCAGATCGGCCCGGTCCGGATCGACGATCCGGTGATTCTGGCCCCCCTTTCCGGCGTGACCGACATGCCCTATCGCCGTCTGGTCAAGCGGACAGGGGCCGGGCTTGTCGTGTCAGAGATGATTGCCAGCCAGGCGATGATCCGCGCCACGCGGGAAAGCATGCTGAAGACGGAATGGAGCCTGGATGAGGCACCCATCTCCATGCAGCTTGCCGGGTGCGAGCCCGATGTGATGGCCGAGGCGGCCAAGCTGAATGAGGATCGCGGCGCCCATATCATCGATATCAATTTCGGCTGCCCGGTGAAGAAGGTCGTGAACGGCTATGCCGGTTCCGCCCTGATGAAGGATGAGCCGCTGGCCGGCAAGATCATGGAAGCGACCGTGAAGGCCGTTTCCGTGCCGGTGACGATGAAGATGCGCAAAGGCTGGGATGCCAATAACCTGAACGCACCGCGCATGGCGAAAATCGCGGAAGAGTGCGGCATCCAGATGCTGACCGTGCATGGCCGCACCCGCTGCCAGATGTATAACGGCACCGCCGATTGGAAATTCATCCGCGAGGTGAAGGAAGCGGTGAAGATCCCCGTCATCGCCAATGGCGATATTAACAGCTTCGAAGATGCCGTGCGTTGCCTGGAGGAATCGGGTGCCGACGGCATCATGATCGGCCGCGGCACCTATGGCCGCCCCTGGTTCATCGCCCAGGTGATGCATTATCTGCGCACCGGCGAGAAGCTGCCGGAGCCGGCATTGGCCGATCAGATGCGCATCGTTCTGGACCATTACGACGCCATCCTGGCTCATTACGGCATTGCCGCCGGGCTGAAGATCGCGCGCAAGCATGTCGCCTGGTATTCAAAGGGCCTGCCCGGTTCCGCCGATTACCGCAACGCCATCATGACAACGGAGGATCCGGAGACGATGAAACAGCATATCGTTGGTTTCTACCGGGCCACCATGGATCGCGGCATCACCGAACGGGTGGCCGCCTGATGCCGCGCAGCCCGGTCTATCCCCGCCGCACTGGTGGCGATATTGATCCGACGGCAATCCTGGCAGCCCTTCCCGATCCGGTCATGGTGCTGGATGGGGAAGGGTTGATCCGCTTCATCAATCTGGAAGCCCAGGAATTTTTTGATGTCAGTGCGGCCCGCATCCTGGGCACCAAACTGACGGAACTGATCCCCGCTGACAGCCCCGTCATGGCATTGCTGGATCAGGCGCGGGTGACCCATTCCACCGTCTGTGAATATGGGGTGACGGTGGAAACCGCGCGGATCGGGCCCCATTCCGTCACCCTTCAGGCCGCCCCCCTGGGTGACCCGCCCGATCAGGTGGTGTTGAGCATTCATGAACGCTCCATCGCCCGGCGGATTGACAAGCAATTGAACCATCGCGGGGCCGCCCGCTCGGTCGTTGCCATGGCAGCGATGCTGGCGCATGAGGTGAAAAACCCCCTGTCCGGCATCCGGGGTGCGGCGCAATTGCTGGAAGAAAATGCCAATGAGGATGATCAGATCCTGACCCGCCTGATCTGCGATGAGGCCGACCGCATCGTCGCCTTGGTGGACCGGATGGAAGTGTTTACTGATGGCCGCCCGCTGGAGCGCCACGCGGTGAATATCCATGCCGTGCTGGAACATGTGCGCCGCATCGCCCAGACCGGCTTTGCCCGCAATATCCGCTTTATCGAAAAATATGACCCGTCGCTTCCGCCCGTTCTGGGCAATCGCGACCAGTTGGTGCAGGTTTTCCTGAACCTTGTGAAGAACGCGGCTGAAGCCTGCCCCGACCAGGGCGGGGAGATTGTGCTGTCCACCGCCTATCAGCATGGCGTGCGCCTTGCCGTGGCCGGTTCTGACAGCCGCATGCATCTGCCCCTGCTGGTCAGTGTGGCGGATAACGGCCCCGGCATCCCGGATGATATCCGCGCCAACCTGTTCGATCCCTTCGTCACGACGAAGATGAATGGAACCGGCCTGGGTCTTGCATTGGTCGCCAAGATCATCGGTGACCATGGCGGGGTGATCGACTTTGAAAGCATGCCGAAGCGCACGATCTTCAAGGTTTCCCTTCCTGTCACCGATACAGAACGTCACGGAGAGGGTGCCTAAAAAATGGGCGCAACCATTCTCGTTGCGGATGATGACCGGGCTATCCGCACGGTGCTTACCCAGGCACTGACCCGCTTGGGCCATGATGTAAGGACTACAGGCAACGCCGCCACCTTATGGCGGTGGGTGCAGGAAGGAGAGGGCGATCTCGTCATCACCGATGTGGTGATGCCAGATGAGAACGGGCTGGATCTGGTTCCCCGGATCAAGAAGCTGCGCCCCGAACTGCGCATCATTGTGATGAGCGCGCAGAACACGCTGCTGACCGCGGTGAAGGCGGCAGAGCGCGGGGCGTTTGATTATCTGCCCAAGCCCTTCGACCTGAAGGACCTGATGGCGATTGTCCAGAAGGCCCTGTCGGCGCCGGTACCGTCCAGCCAGCCGGCCCCGCCGCCACCGGCGGAGGAAGAGGAAGAAAATCTTCCCCTGATTGGCCGGTCCCCTGCGATGCAGGAGATTTATCGCGTCCTGGCCCGCCTGATGGGTACCGACCTGACCGTGATGATCACGGGCGAGAGCGGCACCGGTAAGGAACTGGTGGCCCGTGCCCTGCATGATTACGGCAAGCGGCGCGGCGGGCCGTTCGTCGCCATCAACATGGCCGCGATCCCGCGGGAATTGATCGAGTCTGAACTGTTCGGGCATGAAAAGGGAGCCTTCACCGGCGCCACCATGCGATCCACCGGCCGGTTTGAGCAGGCGCAGGGCGGCACCCTGTTCCTGGACGAAATCGGCGACATGCCGCTGGAGGCCCAGACCCGTCTGCTGCGCGTGCTGCAGGAGGGCGAATATACCACCGTTGGCGGCCGTACCCCGATCAAGACCGATGTCCGCATCGTGGCTGCTACCCACCGCGACCTGCGGACCCTGATCCGCCAGGGCCTGTTTCGCGAAGATCTGTTCTATCGCCTGAATGTGGTGCCCATCCGCCTGCCGCCCCTGCGGGAACGGACGGAGGATGTGCCGGCCTTGGTGCGCCATTTCCTGAACCAGGCCGCCCAGCAGGGATTGCCGCACAAAAGCGTCGATAATGCTGCCATGGACCGGCTGAAGCGTTATCGCTGGCCGGGCAATGTGCGTGAGCTGGAAAATATGGTGCAGCGTCTGGCGGCACTCTATTCCCAGGAAGTGATCAGCCTGGATGTCATTGACACTGAACTGGCGGAAACCAGCCCCACGGCGGCACCGACCCAGGAACCGGTGAATGAAGGGCTGAGTGCGGCGGTGGAGCGCCACCTGCGGGAATATTTCGCCGCTCATAAGGATGGCATTCCAGCCGCTGGTCTTTACGACCGCATCCTGCGGGAGGTAGAGCGTCCGCTTCTGTCGCTGTCACTGACGGCGACCCGGGGCAACCAGATCAAGGCCGCCCATATGCTGGGCCTGAACCGCAACACCTTGCGCAAGAAGATTCGCGACCTGGATATCCAGGTCGTGCGGGGCCTGAAATAACAGGGGGCGGCTCCCGTCGGATGCCGCCCTTTTTCCCCTTTGCTTCTGTTGCAGCTTTATCACGTTGCCCTGTGGCGCAGGGTGTAGCTTTCTGGTAACAGTTCTGTTGGCGGTCGGGATCGAACCCTGCCGCCGGCCGAACCGGGCCTTCACTCCTTCAAGCCACAAGGTAGCGGATTGCTTCACCCGATCCTGGTCATGATCGTCCATGTGCCAGCCCTTCAAGGGGCCCGGGTATGAGTGTGACGACACCCGGTTCCAGTGACGTGCCAACCTCCCGGATGACGCATCTCTGGCGCCAACTGGTGGGCTGGTCGCAGGGCAGGCATTTGTCAGCATTCCTGGCGGTGCTGCTGACCCTGGCCGCCATTGCCGCCGGCGCCGCCACCTATGCCGCACTGACAGAAGCGCTGCCCGTCGGGTCGGACCAGAACACGGTCACCCTGCTGCTGACGCTGGATGGTGTGCTGCTGCTGCTGCTGGGTGCGGTGGTTGCCCGGCGCATTGTGGCGCTGTGGGTTGAGCGGCGGCGCGGCATGGCGGGCTCGCGGCTGCATATGCGCCTGATCGCCGTCTTCTCGCTTCTGGCGGTGCTGCCGGCTATCATCATGGCCATCTTCTCGGCCCTGTTCTTCTATGTCGGCCTGCAAAGCTGGTTCAGCGACCGGGTGCGGCTGGTGGTGAACGAGTCCCTGGCCGTTGCCGAAGGTTATCTGAAGGAACATCAGCAGACGCTGTCTCGCGATGCGGAGGTGATGCGCAACGATCTGGCCCGCCTGCCGCCTTCACTCTATTGGGACCCGCCACGTTTCCGTCAATTCTTCCAGATGCAGGCCCTGCAGCGGTCGGTGACCGAAGCAGTGATCTTTGATGGCACGGGCCGGGTGGATGCCGTGTTCGGCCTGGGTTTCGCGTTCGATTTCACAACGGTTGACACCAACGACCTGGAACGCGCCCGCAAGGGTGAGGTAGTGCTGATCGTCAGCGAAAGCGGCAACCGGGTGAATGCGATCATCCAGCTTGATGCCGATTTTGACCGGTTCCTGTTCGTTGGCCGTCCGGTGGAAAGCCGGGTGCTGGAGCATATGGACACGACGCAGAGCGCGGTCCAGGAATACCGGCAGATGGAAGGCCAGCGCTTTGGCCTGCAGGCGCGCATGACAGTGATCTTTGTCGGCATCGCTGTGCTGCTGCTGCTGTCCGCCATCTGGATGGGATTGAATTTCGCGACATATCTGGTGGCCCCCATCGGGGCGCTGATCGCTGCCGCCGACCGTATCCGGGCTGGTGACTTGACCGCGCGTGTGCCGGACAGCGCGGTGGAGCCGGTGGACGAACTGGCATCGCTCTCCCGTGCCTTCAACCGCATGACCAGCCAGTTGGAAAGCCAGCGAACCGAACTGGTCGAGGCCAACCGTCAGTTGGACTTGCGCCGCCGCTTCACCGAGGCCGTGCTGACTGGCGTATCCGCCGGTGTGCTGGGCCTGGACCATCAAGGGCGCATCAACCTGCCTAACCTGTCGGCGGCAGAGTTGCTGGGCGTGGGTGATCCTGCCTCCCTGATCGGCCGTGACCTGCTGGAAGTGGCGCCGGAAATGGCCGAACTGATGGCCAACATCCGTCGCCGTGCCGGGCGTCAGGTGGAAAGCCAGGTTCAGTTGCGTCGTGCCGGCCAGCATCGCACCCTGCTGGTACGGGTGGCGGCAGAAATTGTCGGGGGCGAGATCAAGGGCTTTGTGGTTACGTTCGACGATGTGTCGGAATTGCTGTCCGCCCAGCGCAAGGCCGCCTGGGCCGATGTGGCCCGCCGTATCGCGCATGAGATCAAGAACCCGCTGACGCCCATCCAGCTTTCAGCCGAACGCCTGCGCCGGAAATATCTGAAGGAGATTACCAGCGATCCGGAGACGTTCCGCGCCATGACCGACACGATCGTCCGGCATGTCGATGATATTGGCCGGATGGTGGATGAATTCTCCGCGTTCGCCCGCATGCCACAGCCGGTGATGAAGCCGACCGCGATGCAGGATCTTTGCCGGCAGGCGGTGGTGCTGCAGGCATCAGCCTATCCGGCAATCAAATTTGATACTGATTTGCCGTCCGATCCGCTGCTGGTCACCTGTGACAGCCGGCAGATCGGCCAAGCATTGACCAACCTGCTGAAGAATGCCGGCGAGGCAATCGAAGGCAGGTTGGAGGACACGCCCGCCGGTGCCGAAAAGGTGCCGGGGCATATTACCGCCCGTATCAAGGTCGAGGATGACCATGTGCGGCTGACGGTGGAGGATAATGGCAAAGGTCTGCCGACCACGGAGGAACGTGACCGGCTGACCGAACCCTATGTCACCACCCGGGCCAAAGGCACCGGCCTGGGGTTGGCAATTGTGAAGAAGATCATGGAAGACCACGGTGGCGCGCTGCTGCTGGAGGATCGGCCGGGCGGTGGCGCCCGGGTGACCCTGCTGTTGCCGCGCACCATCCAGCCCAGCACGGCATCGGCCGCGCCGGGTGCCGGTCCCAATGATCCAGTGACCCGATGACCGCCTTGTTGCGGAAGGATTGATTGAGATGGCGCACGATATTCTCATCGTCGATGACGAGGCCGATATCCGCATGCTGATCGCCGGCATCCTTGACGATGAAGGCATGAAGACGCGGGAGGCGGCGGACGCCGATCAGGCACTGGCCGCTGTGGCGGCGCGGCGGCCCAGTCTGGTCATTCTGGATATCTGGCTTCAGGGCAGCCGGCTGGACGGATTGCAGATCCTTGCGGAATTGAAGCGCGACCATCCCGACGTGCCGGTGGTGATGATATCCGGTCACGGCAATATCGAGACGGCGGTGTCGGCCATCAAATCCGGCGCTTATGACTTCATTGAAAAGCCCTTCAAGGCCGACCGGCTGCTGCTGCTGGTGGAACGCGCCATTGAGGCGGCAAGGCTGCGCCGGGAAAATCGGGAGTTGCGCCTGCGCACCGGCGTGGATGTGGACCTGATCGGCCGGTCCCTGCAGGTCAACCAGTTGCGCCATTCGGTGGAAAAGGTGGCCCCTACGGGCAGCCGCGTGCTGATTTCCGGCCCGCCGGGCAGCGGCAAGGAAGTGGTCGCCCGCATGCTGCACACCCGGTCCCGCCGGGCGGAAGGGCCGTTCGTGGCGCTGAACTGCGCCACCATGCGGCCTGACCGGCTGGAGGTGGAGCTTTTCGGCACTGAACATGCCGTGGAAGGGGGCGGCCGCAAGGTCGGCACGTTCGAGCAGGCCCATGGCGGCACGCTGTACCTGGATGAAGTGGCCGATATGCCCCTGGAAACCCAGGGCAAGATTGTCCGCGTGCTGCAGGAGCAGACATTTGAGCGGGTGGGCGGCACCTCCCGGGTGGAAGTGGATGTTCGTGTCATTGCCAGCACCAACCGCGACCTGACGGCGGAGATTGAGCAGGGCCGCTTCCGTCAGGATCTGTTCTACCGCCTGTCGGTCGTGCCGCTGAAAATGCCGGCTTTGCGGGAACGGCGGGAGGATATCCCCCTGCTGGCACGCCATTTCATGCAGCGCACAGCGGAATCCGCCGGCCTGCCGTTACGCGTCTTCGGCGAAGATGCAATGGCGGCCCTTCAGGCCTATGAGTGGCCGGGTAATGTCCGCCAACTCCGCAATACGGTGGAATGGCTGCTGATCATGGTGGCCGGTGATCCGGCCGAGCCGATCCGTGCCGATATGCTGCCGCCGGAAATCGGCGCCATCACCCCCACCGTGCTGAAATGGGAGAAGGGCGGGGAGATTATGGGCCTGCCCCTGCGTGAAGCGCGGGAAGTGTTCGAGCGGGAATATCTGCTGGCCCAGGTCACCCGTTTCGGCGGCAATATCTCCCGCACCGCCAGCTTTGTCGGCATGGAACGGTCGGCGTTGCATCGCAAGCTGAAATCCCTGGGCGTCCATGGCACCGACAAGGGTGCCAAGCTGACCATGGAGTGACAGGGCCATGAAGGTCATCGTCTGCGGCGCCGGTCAGGTTGGCTCCAACATCGCCCGATATCTGGCGTCGGAAGGCAACCACGTCACCGTCATCGACCAGTCGCCGGAGCTGATCCAAAAGATCAGCGACACGCTGGAAGTACAGGCAATGGTTGGCTTTGCCTCCCATCCGAATGTGCTGGAAGCGGCGGGTGCGGCCGATGCCGACATGCTGATTGCGGTGACGCTGGCTGACGAAGTGAACATGGTTGCCTGTCAGGTGGCCAACAGCCTGTTCAATGTGCCGACCAAGATCGCCCGCGTTCGCCACCAATCCTATCTACAGCCGATCTGGGCCGACCTGTTCTCCCGCGAGCATATGCCAATCGACGTGATCATCTCGCCGGAGATCGAGGTGGCGCGGGCAGTTTCCCGCCGCTTGCAGGTGCCTGGCGCCTTCGACATGATCCCGCTGGCGGATGGGTTGGTGCGGGTGATCGGCGTTGTCTGCTCCCAGAATTGCCCGATCATCAACACGCCTCTGCGCCAGCTCACCGGCCTGTTCCCTGATCTCTCCATCGAAGTAGTCGCCATCATTCGTGGCGACCAGCAGTTCATTCCCAGCGGCAATGATCAGATGCTGGCGGGTGATGAGGTTTATTTCGTTGCCGATACAAAGCATGTCCAGCGTGCCATGGCCGCTTTCGGGCATGAGGAACGGGAGGCCCGCCGGGTTATCATCGTTGGCGGTGGTAATATCGGCCTGTGTCTGGCGGAAGAGATTGAAGCCCAGCATCCCGGCGTCTCGGCCCGGATCATCGAAATCGACCGCCGTCGTGCCACCCAGGTGGCACAGAAGTTGAAGCGCACCATGGTGCTGCATGGGGACGGCCTGGACCCGGCGATCCTGGAGGAAGCCAATGTCAGCGCCTCGGAAACCGTGGTCGCCGTCTCCAACAATGACGAGGGCAATATCCTCTCCAGTCTGCTGGCCAAGCGCCATGGCTGTCAGCGCGCCATCACCCTGATCAACAAGACGACATATCAGCCACTGGTCCAGCCGCTGGGCATCGATGCCGTGGTCAGCCCTCGCTCCATCACCGTCTCATCCATCCTGCAGCATGTGCGGCGGGGCCGCATCAAGTCGGTACATTCCCTACGCGAGAATTTTGCCGAGGTGATCGAGGCAGAGGCGTTGGAAACCTCTACCCTGATCAACATGCCGCTGAAGGATATCCGCATGCCTGACGGTATCATCGTCGGGGCCATCGTGCGCGGGCAGGAAGTGATCATTCCCCGGCCCTCCACCGTCATCAAGCCCAATGACCGGGTGATCATCCTGGCAGAGGTAGGGCAGGTGAAGAAGGTAGAGAAGATGTTCGCCGTGCGACTTGAATTTTTCTGACCGGGCTGGTCACAAGCTGGTCAACAGCCGCAATTTACGTTCAACCTGATCAATAACGGGCGCCCAATCACCTGATTGGCGTTGGCGGAACAGGGTCATTGTTGGATACCAGGGGCTGGAATTCCTCTCACGCAGCCAGCGCCAGTCATTGGGCCAGCCTAGCAGTGCCCAGGTCGGTCGCTTGCACGCTCCCGCCAGATGCAGAACGGAAGTATCGACGCTGATAACCAGATCCAGATGGGTCAGCGCCGCCGCCGTATCTGCGAAATCATCCAGAAGAGGGCCAAGGTCGGTAACGCCGGGGCGGTCTGACAGCATGTCGGCTGTCGCAGGTACCATATGTTTTTGTAATAGAAACCATGAAACCTTCGGCACCGACAGCAGCGGTTCCAGCGCGGCGGCGGGGATAGACCTGTTCATATCGTTATAGTGCTGGGGGTTGCCCCGCCAGACCAGGCCGACACGCAACGTGCCTCGCGCTGCCGTAATACGCTTTCCCCAATCATGGCGTAGATCAGGCGATGGATGTAGATAAGGAACCAGATTAGGGATGCTGGTAAGCTGGGTTTCGAAGAGACCGGGCAGGCTGAGAAGAGGGACATGGGTCGTGAAGGGCGGCAACCCTGCACCGCCCGGAAAATCCGAGGCCCGCTCCACAATCCGGATATCCTGGGTTGCAAAGCTGTTTTTCAGCAACCGGACGAGGCTCGCCTGTGCCTCAACCACGACTTCTCCCTGGAATGCCTGCTTGGCCAGTGGAATATATCGCGCCATCTGCAAGGCATCACCGATCCCTTGCTCCGTGTGAATCAAAAGGCGGCCTTTGGGGTCGCACGCACCATCCCATTGTCCGACGGCAAAGCGGCGTTTCGCTGCAGCCATACCGCCATGGCCCTGCCAGCGCGCTTCAAACAATCGCCATCCTTCCTCATACCGGCCGTCGGAAAGAAGACAAATAGATAGATTCCAAGCAGCCTTTGCTGAGCTCGGGTCGATCGTCAGCGCCCGCTCAAGATCCATAATCGCTGCTGTGTCCTTACCCATGGCGTGGTAGATCAGGCCGCGTTGAAGCAAGGCAACAAACATATCACGATCACTTAAAAGTGCTTGATCGTAACATGAGAGCGCTTCTGCTAAATTTCCCGTATTTTCGTGAAGACGTCCAAGGTTAAAGAAACCAGTAGCATTGGGAAGGTGTTGTATAGCCTGTTGCAAAGCAATGCGCGCTTCATCAAATCTGCCAGCAGACGTCAAACAAATACCAAGGTTGCTGTATAAGTCAGCTCTATCCGGCGCTGACATGATCGCGCGATTGAAAAAGGCTATAGCCCCGTTCCAATCCCGCTTAGACTGTATAACCAAGCCCATGCCATTGAGCCCTGCCACATCTTCCGGGTCCATCTCCAACAGACGACAGAACAGTTCACCCGCCTGCTCATACTCACCCTTTTCGATATAAAGGGCAGCTAGGTTATTCAATGTCAGCCGTAATGCCAGGGCATCCGGCTCCTCCATATTCAGGACCTGAGCATATAGGCTGGCTGCATGATCCAAATCTCCGGACTGATGTGCCCGCAGACCAATATTATATATTGATTTTGATTTTCTATTGTTTTTCATTTTATTATTCATTAATTATATTAATACTGAAATTTTCATGAAAACAATTCAATCTATAATCAAAGATCATGTCTCAAATCTCTCAATTAGATCAATCAACCGCACACGCGGAAAGATGTCCCACCTTCATGCCATGACGGGAAGAAAATGTGAATATATCTAATATTGGTATATTGTGAACACTGTTGAGAGTAAGTACCATTTCATCTTTTGATTGATTTTTTTATAAAATCTCTACTTTTTAGTTTTTGCGTTGCCTCATTTGAGGAAATGCCACGAATATAATTCCGCCCCTTGACCACACGGGGCAGGACGCGCGACATCTGGCCCATATTTAATCACTGGAACCCGCTTGCCATGCCCCGAATCGCCTATGTCAATGGCCGCTACGTCCCACACGTTGCGGCGAGCGTGCATATTGAGGATCGTGGCTTCCAATTTGCCGATGGCGTCTATGAGGTGGTGACGGTTATTGCCGGCACGCTGATGGATGAGGAAGGGCATCTGGCCCGGCTGACCCGCTCCCTGAAGGAACTCTCCATTCCCTGGCCGGTGAAGCCGCGAACCCTGCGTATGATCATGCGTGAAGTGGTGCGCCGGAACCGGTCGGCCAATGCGTTGCTCTACATCCAGATCACGCGGGGGCCGGCGCCCCGCGATTTCAAGTTCCCGGCAGAGCCGACGCCCACCCTGGTCATCACCTGCCGCCGCACCAGCTTTCAGCCGGCTTCCGCGCTGGAAAAGGGCGTGGCGGTCATTACCCTGCCGGATATACGCTGGCAGCGACGCGACATTAAATCCATCTCCCTGTTGCCCCAGGCCCTGGGCAAGCAGCAGGCGGTGCAGGCTGGTGCCTTTGAAGGCTGGCAGGTCGATCCAGATGGCTTTGTCACGGAGGGCTGTTCGTCCAATGCGTGGATCGTGACCAAACAGGGCATGCTGGTGACCCGTCCGGCTAGCCATGCCATCCTGAATGGCATTACCCGGCAAACCATTCTGGCCTGCGCCACACAAGAGGGCATCGCGTTCGAGGAACGGGCCTTTACTGTGGCCGAGGCGCTGGATGCCGCCGAAGCCCTGATGACCAGTGCCGGCACCATCGCCCTGCCGGTGACCCGGATTGACGGTCAGCCCATTGGCGATGGCCGGCCTGGCCCCCTGGCAAAACGCGTGCGCGAGATGTATCTCGCCCATGGTGGTGTGGCTGATCCTGTGCGGGCAGGTGGCGTATGAAAGACGCACCCATGCCCATGCCGACCCTGGCGGATATGCCCCTGCCACCTTTCGACCGGTTACCCAAGGCGATCCTGTTCGATTGGGACAATACGCTGATCACCAACTGGCGCTGCATCCATGCGTCCATCAACGCCGCGCTGGCTGCGTTTGGCCTGCCGCAATGGACGCTGGAGGAAAGCTATGGTCGCGTGCGGCGCAGCCTGCGTGACAGTTTTCCGGAAATTTTCGGGCAAGACTGGGAGAAGGCCCGCGACATTTTCTACGCCCATTTCAAGGCCCATCATCTGGATTACATGGATGTGCTGCCGGGGGCGGAGGCGATGCTGCGCGATCTGGCGGGCCGCGGCATCCGGCTGGGTGTCGTCAGCAACAAGAATGGCAGTTTCCTGCGCGCAGAGGCCGAAGCCCTTGGTTGGACGGGCCTGTTCGATGCCCTGATCGGCGCTACCGATGCCAGCGCGGACAAGCCTGACCCGGCCCCGGTCGCCCTGGCCCTGGCACCGTCCGCCATCCCAGCCGGCCCCGATGTCTGGTTTATTGGGGATGCCGATGTGGATATGGAGATCGCGCATCGGACCGGCTGTGTGCCTATCCTGGTCGGCGCCACACCGCATGTGGGGGAGGGGCTGGACCGTTTTCCCCCGGCGATTTGGCTGGACGGATGTGCTGCGATTTCATCCTTGGTTCAGCGTATTGGTGATACCATATCCTGTGACACCGGGACGGAGGGCTGAGAAGCTGCTCCGGGCGTCGGTGGTAACCCTGGGTAGGCCATTCATGACCGCCCCAATAAACCGAGCATAAGCGAGGCTGCTCCAATGTCTGAAAAATCCCAAAATGTTCAGGACGTCTTCCTCAACCATGTCCGCAAGAGCAAGACCCCGGTGACCGTATTCCTGGTCAATGGTGTCAAGCTGCAGGGCATCATCACCTGGTTCGACAATTTCTCGGTGCTGCTGCGCCGTGACGCGCATTCGCAGCTTGTTTACAAGCATGCCATTTCGACCGTGATGCCGGCGCATCCGATCCAACTGTTCGACCCGCCGGCGAAGGAGAATGACCACGACTGAGTTGGGTAACCTCGAAGCGCGCGGGTCTTCCACCCGCGCCTTCGTCCTGCATCCGGTCCTGCCCGAGGACCGGAACGATGCGCGTGAGCCGGACTCCCGGCTTGAAGAGGCTGTCGGCTTGGCCGCAGCCATTGATCTGGATGTGGCGGTTGCCCGCATCTTCCGCGTCATGCGCCCGCGCCCGGCCACGCTGCTGGGTACCGGTGTGGTGGAAGAGGTGAGGGCGGCGCTGGAGGCCGAGGAGATCGGCCTTGTCATCGTCGATCACGCGCTCACCCCCATCCAGCAGCGCAACCTGGAACGCGACCTGAAGGCCAAGGTGATCGATCGTACCGGTCTGATCCTGGAAATCTTCGGTAAGCGTGCCCGCACGCGTGAAGGCCAGCTTCAGGTGGAACTGGCGGCGCTGACCTATCAGCGATCCCGCCTCGTCCGGTCCTGGACCCACCTGGAACGCCAGCGCGGCGGCTTCGGCTTCCTGGGCGGCCCTGGTGAAAGCCAGATCGAAATGGACCGCCGCCTGATCAGCGACCGGATCGTGAAGCTGAAGACTGAGCTGGAAGAGGTGCGCCGCACCCGTGGCCTGCATCGTAAGGCCCGGGAAAAGGTGCCCTATCCGGTGGTGGCGCTGGTTGGCTATACCAATGCCGGCAAAAGCACCCTGTTCAACCGTATGGCCGGGGCGGATGTTTTCGCCAAGGATCTGCTGTTCGCCACGCTGGACCCGACCATGCGGTCGATCACCCTGCCATCGAACCGCAAGATCATCCTGTCCGATACGGTGGGCTTCATCTCCGACCTGCCGCATGGGCTGGTCGAGGCATTCCGCGCCACGCTGGAAGAGGTGATGGCCGCCGACATCATCCTGCATGTCCGTGACGTGTCCCATCCCGATACGGAAGCGCAGAAGGCCGATGTGGAATCGGTGCTGCGCGATCTGGGGATTGATCCGGAGACGGATGACCGGGTGATGGAGGTGTTGAACAAGCTCGACCAGTTGGAAGGGGAGGATCGCGATACCCTTCTTCGTCTGGCCCGGCGCACCGGTGGCATTGCCATTTCCGCCCTGACCGGTGACGGGCTCGACACTTTGTTCGATGCCATTGACCGGCGCATGGTGGCTGGGCGGGAAGTGGTCACCTTTGATCTTCCCCATACCGACGGCGCTGCCATTGCCTGGCTCTATGGCAAGGGTGAGGTGCTGGAGCGGGAGGATGATGAGGACCATGTCCACCTGCGGGTAGGACTGGAGCCAGCAGATCTTGCCCGTTTTGAGGATCGGTTCCCGTACAAGGCCAAGCCCGGTCCGGGACAGGTGACGGCCCGCCCCCGTGCAGAAACGGCGAGACAGCCATGGCATCCCTGAATCAGCGGGCGCGTGTCGATATGGATTCCGTCGCTGCTATCCTGCGGGATGTTGCAGCGACGGAAATCATGCCCCGCTTCCGCAACCTCCTCGCCAGTGATATCCGGGAAAAGAACCCCGGTGACCTAGTGACGGTTGCCGATGAGGCCGCCGAGAAGGCTTTGACGGCCCGGTTGCGGGATGTGCTGCCCGGTTCCATCGTGATTGGGGAGGAGGCATGTGCCGCCGACCCCGATCTGGTCCACCGGCTGGCCACGGCGCCGGAACCGGCCTGGATCATTGATCCGGTGGATGGCACGCATAATTTTGCCCACGGCAAACCGGTCTTCGGCCTGCTGCTGGCCCTATCCCACGGCGGCCAGGCCACGGCCGGTTGGATTTATGATCCGGTGGGCGAACGGATGGCGATGGTGGAAGCGGGCGAGGGGGCCTGGATGGGTAGCCAGCGGCTGAAAGCCAAACCGGCCGCCGCCATTGCGGAGATGCAGGGATCGCTCTCCACCAAGTTTTTTTCTGCGGAAGAACGCAAGCGGCTGGATGGATTGCGCGGGTCTTTTGCCGGCACCTACCGGCTTTTCTGCGCCGCGCATGATTATCTCAACCTCATCACCGGTGTCGGGCAATTCGCCATGTATAACCGGATCATGCCCTGGGACCATGCCGCCGGCGCCCTGGCCTATAGGGAAGCGGGCGGCCATGTCGCCAAGTTCGACGGCTCCCCTTATCGTGCCGCCGATGTGGAAGGCGGCTTGCTGATGGCAGCGGATGCCGAAAGCTGGGCCGAGTTGCGGGATTTCATTTTCCCCAATGCCTGAAAGCTGAAAGGGGCGGGCCATCAAACCCGCCCCTTCCTATACTGGTCAGACCTGCGGTGTGCGATGCACGGCCAACCCGCCGGGCCCCTGGGTGGTGGGCATGATTTCCAGCCGGTTCACATTGAAGTGCGGCGGCAAGGTTGCAGCCCAATAGACTGATTCAGCGACATCTTCAGCCGTCAAGGGAACCGTATCGGCGTAAACCTTGGCCGCGCGCTCGGCATCGCCCTTGAAACGCACGAGGCTGAAGCCGGTTTGCACCATGCCGGGTTCCAGCGAGGTCACCCGCACGCCAGTCCCGATCAGGTCTGCCCGTAAGGAGAGGCTGAACTGGGTGACGAAAGCCTTTGAAGCGCAATAGACATGGCCGCCCGGATAGGGATAGCTGCCAGCGACAGAACTGAGATTGATGATATGGCCGCGACCGCGCGCGACCATGCCGGGCAGCACCAGCCCGGTCACGATGGCCAGCGCCTTATCATTGGTGTCGATCATCACCTCCCAATCATCCAGATTGGCCTTGAAGGCAGGGTCGGCACCCAGCGCCAGACCGGCATTATTGACCAGCAAATCGATCTCGGCGAATTCAGCCGGCAGGGTTGCCAAAGCTTCTTCCACCGCCTTGCGGTCGCGAACATCCAGCGTCAGCACATGGACCGGCACCGACAGCGTGTCCAGCAGCGGCTTCAACTTGGCCAGATCGCGGGCCGTCAGGATCAGTTTGGAGCCGATGGCGGCGAAACGGCGGGCAAAGGCGGCGCCGAATTCGCCACTGGCACCGGTGATCAGAATGGTACGCGGGGTGTAAGCGGGGGCAGGGTTGGTCATCACGTGGTTCCTATCGCTTCAAGCGGTTTGGCGTTCGCTCTTTTTGGCTTCAACCCAGAGCGCTTCCATCTCATCCAGGCTGGCATCCTGGGGTGTGCGTGACTGGGCCGCCAAAGCCGCCTCCACCTGCCGGAAGCGGCGGTCGAATTTGGCATTGGTGCCGCGCAGGGCCGTCTCCGGGTCAATCTCCAGCCGGCGGGCCAGATTGACCAGGGCGAAGAACAGATCACCCAGTTCATCCTGCACCCGTTCCGGCGCCTGTTTCTGGGCCTTGATCTCGGCCCGTAATTCGCCGATCTCCTCCTCGATCTTGTCGAGGATTTCCTCCGCCCGGGTCCAGTCAAAGCCAACGCGCGCGGCACGCTTTTGCAGCTTCGTGGCACGGGTGAGGGCGGGGAGGCCGGGGGTGATGCCATCCAGGGCAGAAGGGGGGAGACCGCTGGCCGCCGCTTTCTCTGCGCGTTCCTTTGCCTTCAGTTCCTCCCAATGTCGGGTCTGGTCGTCCGCCGTGGCGACGGAGACCTCACCAAACACATGGGGATGGCGGCGGATCATCTTGTCTGCGATATGACCGGCAATGGCATCGAAATCGAACAGGCCGCGCTCTTTGCCCATCTGGGCATAGAAGACGGTCTGGAACAGCAGATCGCCCAACTCATCCTTCACCGCCATCATATCGCCTGACTGGATGGCATCCGCCACCTCATACGCTTCTTCAATCGTATGCGGGGCGATGGAGGCGAAATCCTGCTCCAGGTCCCACGGGCACCCGCCATCGGGATCACGCAGCCTGGCCATGATACCGAGCAGACGGGCGAGATTTTCCGACATTGGTTTGCTTCCGACAGGTGGGGCAGATGGTTGGACCTTAACGGCTTCTCTCAGCCCATTCCAGAGGGTGTTTTGGGCTTTTCCACCTAAGAACGGACATTAATCCATTTGATCGATAAGCATGATTATGGAAATTAATGAGATCCCCAAGGTATTGAGCTTGGGTGATCTCACTGCCTAGAACTTGTAGGATTAGGTTGGATCAACCTACACCGTCACCCATGCTGCGGCCGGGGTCCAGGGTCACAAGCGCGTTGCTCTACGAAACTGGACCCCGGCCGCAGCATGGGTGACGGTAGTGAGAACCATTTCCGATTCCAACTAAACCGGACACGTTCTAACCACGCGGTTCGACCTGACCCGGACCCCAGCCGTCAGAGCGCCCGGTTCAGCGATACCGGGCAATGCCAAGGCCGTCAGGGTCGATCGGCGGTTTCGTTCCGCCCATAAGACTGGCAATCAGGCGGCCGGAGCCACACGCCATGGTCCAGCCCAACGTGCCGTGGCCGGCATTGAGGAATAGGTTGGATATCGGCGTGGCGCCGACAATGGGCGTGCTGTCGGGGGTCATGGGGCGCAGGCCGCTCCAGTAATGCGACGGCGCGCTGTTGTCGGCGGCACCGGGGAACAGATTGTTGAGCGAATAGCGCAGCGTCGCTTCCCGCCGCGACGGCAGCACATTGTTAAACCCCGACAGTTCCGCCATGCCCCCTACCCTGATCCTGTCACCCAGGCGGGTGATGGCGATCTTGTAGCTTTCATCCAGCAGTGTCGATACCGGCGCGCGATCCGGGTCGCTGACCGGCAGGGTGATGGAGTAGCCCTTCACCGGATAGATCGGCAGATCCAGCCCAAGCGGGCGGAGCAGCGCCGGAGCGTAGCTGGCCAGGGCCACCAGATAGGCGTCGCCCTGCACTATGCCCTTGTCGGTATGGACCCCGGCGATGCGCCCGCCTTCCACCGCCAGCGACGTGATGGACGTGCCATAGCGGATATCCACCCCCATGCCCGGCAGCAAGGCGGCCAGCTTGTTGGTGAAGATATGGCAATCGCCAGTCTCGTCACCGGGCAGCCGCAGGCCGCCGACGAAATTGTCGCGCGTTGCCGCAAGTCCGGGTTCGGCGGCGACGCACCCATCACGGTCCAGCACTTCGTAGGAGACGCCATATTCACGCAGCACGGCGATGTCGCCCCCGCTGCCGTCGAGTTGCTTCTGCGTGCGGAACAGTTGCAGCGTGCCCTGTGACCGATGGTCATAATCGAGACCGAGCTTGCCGCGCAGCGCCACCAGCTCGTCACGGCTGAACTCTGCCAGCCGCACCATCCGGCTTTTGTTGAGCGCATAGCGTGCCTGGGTGCAATTACCCAGCATGGCCAGCATCCATCGCAACATCGCCATGTCGGCGGTCGGCTTGATGATCAGCGGGGCGTGCGTCATGAACAGCCACCGCAACGCCTTGGTCGGGATTCCCGGTGCGGCCCATGGCGAGGCATAGCCCGGCGAGATCTCGCCAGCATTGGCAAAGCTGGTTTCAAGCGCCGGCCCCGGCTGACGGTCGATCAGCACCACATCATGCCCGGCTTCGGCCAGATAATAGGCGGAGGTCACACCGACGACGCCGGCACCCAGAACGATGACTTTCAAAGCGGTTCTCCAGCAGCGAAGGTTTGCGCAACACCGTTCTCGACAAAAATCCGCGTGTGGCGGGTGCCGAGCGAGGTCAATATTTCATAGGCAATGGTTCCCGCGTCACGGGCCACATCGCTCAGTGATTGCGAGGGACCCAGGAACTCGACAAAGTCGCCTTCCGCCAGCGCCGCTTCGGGCAATGCGCTGATATCGACCGTCAGGCTGTCCATGGATACCCGGCCCAGGATCGGCAGCCGAACGCCACGATGCCAGGCAGCACCGACACCGCTCAGGCTGCGCGGCCAGCCATCGGCGTAGCCGAGCGAGATCGTGGCAACGCGCTGCGCTGCGGTCGCGACATGCTTCAGGCCATAACCGACACCGGTTCCCGCCGCGATGGTACGGATCTGGATCACCCGCGCCCCCAGCCCGATGACGGGACGCAACCCGGCGTCGGCGGGTCCCGGATCGACGCCATAGAGTGCGACCCCGGGCCGCGCCAGATCACCATGATAGTCAGACGACAGCATGACGCCTCCGCTATTGGCCACCGACTTCGGCACCGACGGGAAACAGGCGCCGACAGCGTTGAAAGCCGCCAGTTGAGCACTGTTCTCCGGCCGCTCGGGTTCGTCGGCGCAGGCAAGATGTGTCAACAGCAGGCGCAGTTCGACCTCCCGCGCGAAGGATGCATCCCCGGCCAGCGCCATCGCCGCGGACTGCGGCAGACCCAGGCGCGACATGCCGGTATCGATCTGCAGGGCGGCGGGAAGCGCACGCCCCAAGGTCCGCGCCAGTGCCCGCCAGCGCTCCACCTGCGACAGAGAATTGAGCACAGGCAGGAAATTCTGTTCGGCGCAGAAGGCTTCGTTGCCAGGGTCCACGCCGTTGAGAATGAAGATCTCCGCCCCGGCACCGATGGCCCGGGCCAGTGCTGTCGCCTCACAGAACTGAGCGACGAAGAAACTGCGGCATCCCTCTCGGTAAAGGGCCGGTGCGGCCTGCGCGACGCCCAGTCCGTAGGCGTTCGCCTTTACGACGGCGCCACAGCGTGCCGGCGCAACACGAACCGCCAGCGAGCGATAATTGGCGCGAAGCGCATCCAGATCGATGGTGAGCCGGCTTGACCCGGCAGGCACCGGCCTCTGTTCATTCATGTCTCATCTCCCCACAGGAAGATAAGAAAAATTCCTGTCAATTTCTCACCTAACTGTCGTATGAATTGACAGTCAGGGCCGGATATTCAGCATAATCTGCGAAGCTTTGGAATTTTCTGCATGAGCACGCTTGACGATGCCGACCGTCGGATATTGAACTGCCTGCGGCTTGATGCGCGCATCACCAACAATGCGCTGGCCGCTGCGGTGGGCCTGTCGCCCTCGGCTTGTCTGCGGCGGGTGCGGCTGCTTGAAAAGGCCGGGGTGATCCGTGGCTATACGGCCATCGTTTCCGGGGCCGCTCCCGATGAAGGCACGACCGCGATCGTCCAGATCGAACTGGAACGGCAGACAGAGGAATATCTGACGCGGTTTGAGGCGGCCCTGCGCCCCCATCCCGAGATTCAGGAATGGTATCTGATGACCGGCACAGGCGATTATCTGTTGAGGGTGCAGATTGCAGGCATCGACGATTATGGTGCGTTCCACCGCGATGCGCTGTCGCGCCTGCCCGGGGTCGCGCGCATCAAATCAAGCTTTGCCATGCGCAGCCACCGGCGGGTGTAATCCAGAACAAGGGCCTGCGTCACATCTGCATCAAGGTGACTGGAAGCCCAGCCCTCACCCCAAATAGTTATGACATAAGCGCTCGGTAAAATGCGCAGCACATCACGCCGGTGCCCGCAGTAACCCTTTTGCAAGATGTTGGAATGCTTCCACAGCCTTCGGCATGGTTGCCGGCGGATCGTCGGCGGCTGCGATCCATAAGGCCGCGTTCAGGGCCGCGCCATTCAGCAGCCGCGCTGCCGCTTCGGGATCCATCGGGTGGATCGTGCCATTGTCGATCAATGTCTGGATCGTTACCGTCGCCCGGCGCAGGCACGCATTCTGATTTGGCCATTGCGATGGATCCCCCAGCACGGCGGGGCCGTCCAACAGCATGATACGCTGGATTTCCGGGTCCAGTGCCAGTTCGATGAACGCGATATTCTCCGCCAGCAATCCTTCCCATTCCGTAGCGGCACGAGCCTGCACGCCCCGCAAATGGTCCAGAATTTCCGCGTCAATCTGATCGATGACGGCTTTAAGCAGCCCCTTCTTATCGCCGAAATTATGGTAGAGCGCCCCCCGCGTCAGCCCGGCTTCCGCCGTCAGATCATCCATGGAGGCAGCCGCGTATCCTTTGGACGCAAAGGCTTTGCGCGCTGCCTGGACCAGTTTGCCCCGGGTTTCTTCCACCATCTGTGCGCGGCGTCCGGCCATCGGCTTTCCTTAAAAAAATTTCATACGCGACGTATGTATTTGTTGACATACGTCGCGTATGTGATCATTTATTCACATACGGAACGTATATCAAATCCTCTCGTGAAGGAGGAACGTCCATTTTAGAGGACGGCTCATCCATCACCTGCGGACCTCCTTCAGGGCGCCATCTCTCCTGGCGTCATGGGTCTCCCTTACCCTTTTCGCTCTATGTGAAGGACCAAGATCATGAGCAACCGTGAAGCCATTTTCCCTGTCGGACGGCAGGCGCTTTACGATATCAACCGCTATTCTGCTGCCATCCGCTCCGGCGATCTTCTGTTCGTCTCAGGACAGGTTGGCAGCCGCGAGGATGGCTCGCCCGAACCGGATTTCGCCCGGCAGGTTCAACGCGCGTTTGACAATCTGGCCGCCGTGCTGGAAGCGGCCGGATGCACAATGGCAGACATTATTGATGTCACGACCTTTCACACCGATCCGGAAAACCAGTTCGATATCATTCAGCCCATTCGCCTGAAAATGATCGGTGACGCGCCCTATCCGAACTGGACCGCTGTTGGTGTGAACTGGCTGGCGGGCTTTGATTTTGAAATCAAGGTGATCGCCAGGATTCCTGAAGCTGCATAAGCACGCGGCGGCGCGCCGGATTAAAGGATGATTTCCTTTTTCTCATCAGCACTCCGGCACCCAATCTCGATCAACCGCATGACCTGGACGGCTTCATCGGCGGTGACGGGATTGGGGGCCATGCCCCGTATGGCGTCACGGACCTGGGCAAAATAAGCCAGATAGTCGCCCGGCACAGGCGCAACAGGTTCCGTCTTAGGCTGATCGCCTTCCCACCGGGTCAGCATGGGTACCATGGCCGGCTGGCCCCATCCGGAACCGCCCGGTATCTGCCCGGCCTTCAACGCATCCTCCTGGCTATCCAGGCCATGACTGATGAAGCTGGCTTTATCACCATGAACGGCAAAGCGCAGACCGCTGGCGGCAATCAGCATGGAGGCGTGCAGGATAACCCGCCGCCCATCAGGATAGCGCAGCAGGGCGTGGAAATAATCCGGCGCACCATCGCCCCGCCGCTGGGTGCCGATATCGGTGTAAAGGGATGCCGGCTGGCCGAACAGACACAGGGCTTGATCCAGCACATGTGGCCCCAGATCATACCAGAGCCCCGCACCCGGCCCCGGCTTTTCCCGCCACCGGTTCCGCAGCACAGGGCGGAACCGGTCGAAATGGCTTTCAAACTGGGTGATACGTCCCAACTCCCCCGCCGCGATCAACCGCCGCAGGGTCAGGAAATCACCATCCCAACGTCGATTATGGAAAATAGAAAGGATGCGGTCGCCTCTCACGGACAAGGCCGCCAGATCTTCGGCATCAGCCAGATCAACGGTAAAGGGCTTGTCCACTACCACATGCTTGCCGGCGGCCAGGGCGCGGCGAGCCAGATCGGCATGGGTGTCATTGGGGGTCGCGATGACAACAAGGTCGATATCAGCCGCATCGAAGGCGGCTTGCACGTCTGGCAGAACGCGCGTCTCGGGCCATTGCGACTTCACCTTGTCTGCATTGCTGGACACAATGGCGGCCAGATGCAGCCCCGGTGTCGCAGCAATCAAAGGGGCATGGAAGGTCTGTCCAGCATAGCCGAACCCGATGAGAGCGACGTTGAGCATCTTCCCATATCCCTTTGAAACTATCCGATCGCTTCGATCACCATACCATCATAGGCCGGTTCCACCCCAGGCGGCAGCATGCGGCACAGGCTGTCATAATCCATCAGATGGTTCATGTGGGTCAGGATGGCGCGCTTAGGCTTCAACCGTTCGATCCAGCCGCGCGTGATCTCCCAATGGGCATGGACCGGGTGCGGCGGTTCCAGCCGTACACAATCAACGATCCAGGTTTCCACCCCTTCCAGCACGGCAAAGGCTTCATCGCTCAACCGCACCACATCGGTGGAATAACCGATGCGGCCAAAGCGGAAGCCCAGGCTGCTGGAATGGCCGTGATCCTGCACGAACGGGACAATATCCATCGTGCCGACACGGAATGGCCCTTCTACCACATGGGGCACCAGAACGGGCCGGGCATAGACATTGCCGCCCGGTGGCAGCGGCTTGAAACAATAGTCGAAACGCCGGCCCAGGATATCCAGCGTCTCTGCATCGCCATAGACATCCACCGGCTTACCCGTCAGCCAGTTCACGGCCCGCAGATCGTCGATGCCGTGAACGTGATCGGCATGGGCATGGGTATAAAGCACCCCGTCCAGCCGCTGGACGCCCGCATCCACCAACTGCTCCCGCATATCGGGACCGGTATCGACCAGCACGGTGGTGGAGGCATTTTCCACCAGGATGGACGGCCGGCGCCGGCGATTGCGAGGATTGGCCGGATCGGCATTACCCCAGACATTGCCGATCAACGGCACACCGGAGGAACCGCCACAGCCGAGAATGGTGACCCGCATGCCCTGCCCCGCTTCCCGCCTGTCAGGCTGCCACGGCCAGCGCTGCTGCCGGCACCCTGGTGAAAAGACGACGGAAATTCTCCGTCGTGGCCTGGGCCAGCTCGGCTTCGGACACGCCTTTCACCTCCGCCATATGGCGGGCGGTATGGGCAACAAAGGCCGGCTCGTTGCGCTTGCCGCGCATCGGCACCGGCGCCAGATAGGGCGCATCGGTTTCCACCAGGATGCGATCCAGCGGCACATCGGCCGCAATGGCCCGCAAATCCTCCGATTTCTTAAAGGTCACAATGCCGGACAGGGAAATGTAAAAGCCTAATTCCAACGCTTCTTCAGCCAGTTGCCGGCCGGAGCTAAAGCAATGTAACAGCCCGCGCAACCGGCCTTGTCCCTCTTCCCGCAGGATACGGATCGTGTCCTCATCTGCATCGCGGGTATGGACGATCACCGGGAGGTCAGTTTCCAGGCACACGCGGATATGGCGGCGGAAACTTTCCTGCTGAATGTCGCGCGGGCTTTTATCGTAAAAATAATCCAGGCCCGTCTCACCAATGCCAACCACCTTTGGGTTTAGACGGGAAAGTTCAACCAATTTCTCCACATCGCAATGGGGAAATTCCTCTGCCGCCTGATGCGGATGCACACCAAGCGTACAGAAGACATCCGGATAGGATTGAGCAATATCAAGAACTTGGTTGAATTTGCTGATATGGGTGCAGATGGACAGCATCAACCCCACACCAGCGTCGCGCGCGCGCTGAACCACAGCGTCACGCTCCGGGGCGAAATCCGGAAAATCCAGATGGCAATGACTGTCCACCAGCATCACTTGGCCTCCTCACCCTCCGGCGCGACATAGCGCGGGAAAGCCGGCTGCGGTGCCGGCAACGACGTGCCGGGCACCAGCTTGGCCGTTGACAGATCGCCAAAGCCACGTTGGTCCGCAGGGATCACCAACTGGTCCAGGATGCGGGCACTGCTATCCGGCATGAAGGGCTGGGTCATGATCGCAATCTGACGGATCACATCGGCCAGATTATACAGCACCGTGCCCAGGCGGACCTGATCGGTCTTGCGCAGGGTCCAGGGTGCCATCTCATCGACATAACGGTTGGCGTCGCCAACCACCCGCCAGATCGCATCCAGCGCCTTGGTGAAGGCCTGATTGTCCAACTCCGCACGCACTGCATCCAGCATGCCGGACGCCGCACCCAGCAGGGTATTGTCAGCATCGGTCAGCGCGTCGGGCTGGGGCACCTTGCCATCATGATATTTCTGGATCATGGACAGGACGCGCTGGCATAGATTGCCGTAATCATTGGCCAGTTCACCATTGATCCGCTGCACCATGGCACGCTTGGAAAAGTCGCCATCATTGCCGAACGGGATTTCCCGCATCAGGAAATAGCGGGTCTGGTCCAGACCATAGGTGTCCAGCAGTTCCTGCGGCTTCACCACATTGCCCAGCGATTTGGACATCTTCTCGCCTTCCACGGTCCACCAGCCATGGGCGAAGACGCGCTTGGGCAGCGGCAGACCAGCTGCCATCAGGAACGCCGGCCAATAGACCGTGTGGAAGCGCAGAATATCCTTGCCCACCATATGCAGGTCGGCCGGCCAGTATTTGGCGAAATCGCTGCCCTCACCCGTCACCGGATAGCCGATGGCGGTGATGTAGTTCACCAGCGCGTCCAGCCAGACATACATCACATGCTTGTCATCGCCCGGTACCTTCACCCCCCAGTCAAAGGTGGTGCGGCTGATCGACAGGTCACGCAGGCCCGTCTTCACAAAGCTGATGACTTCCGACCGCTTGCCGGCCGGCATGATGAAATCGGGCTGCTGCTCATAAAGCTGCAGCAGGCGGTCACCATAGGCGGACAGCTTGAAGAAATAGCTCGGTTCTTCCACCCATTCCACCGGGGCGCCGGTGGGAGCAAAGCGCTGACCGTCGCGCTGGGTCAGCTCATCCTCGCCGTAATAGGCTTCGTCACGGACGGAATACCAACCGCTATAGCTGCCGAGGAACACATCGCCGCTTTCCAGCAGCTTTTGCCAGATGGCCTGGACAGAGCGGATATGGCGCGGCTCGGTCGTGCGGATAAAATCCGTATTTGAGATATTAAGAAGTTCCGCCAAGTCACGGAAATTTTGTGAATTTTTGTCAGCCAACGCCTGGGGCGTGGTGCCAAAATTCTCCGCTGATTTCTGCACCTTCTGGCCATGTTCGTCCGTTCCGGTCAGGAACTTGACGTCATAACCGTCCAGCCGCTTGAAACGGGCCAGCACGTCGCAGGCGATCGTCGTGTAGGCGTGCCCGACATGGGGGGCATCGTTCACGTAATAGATCGGCGTCGTAATATAGTAGGGCGCACGCCCGGACATGATCATTCTCCGCTGCGACGGGAGGAGGTTTTTTCGGCTCTTATCAGGCAGTTGCCGCCTCAATCTGCATCAGCACCCCCATCAGGGTCTGACGCCGGTCGAGATTGACGGAATCCGCCTTGGCGAACAGGTGGTTGGTGTTCTCCCACACCTCAACCCAGCGATCAAGGCGCCCGCTCCGAAGGCTCCCCTGCATCAGACGGTGGACAAGGGCGGCTTCGCCCGGCACCACCTCCGGCGGGATGGCCCCGCGCGCCGCCGCGCGGGCTACACGACCCAGCCACCAGCCGATCAATTCGGAAATGGCGGTCCAGCTTGCCTCGTCATTCCCGCGCAGGACGGCATCAATGAAGGCATAAGCACCCAGTATATCCAACCTGGGCAAAGTCTCGAACACGCCCAGCATGGCCTTGTAGAGGTCCATGCCACCGGCTTGGTGCAATTCCAATGCTTTACCGACCGATCCTTCACCAAGCCGGGCCAGGGCCGTTCGGTCCCCTTCTGGCAGATCAGGCTGATAGCGGAACAGCAATGCCTTGACCTGGGCTTCCGACAATGGGTCGAGCATCAGCTTGCGGGTGCGCGAGCGGATGGTGGGCAACATGGCGCCGATATTATCGGCAACCAGCAATATCAATGTCTTGGATGGTGGTTCTTCAAGTATTTTCAGAATGGCATTCTGGCCACTGGTATTCAACTGATCGGCACCATCGACAATGACCACCCGCCACCCGCCTTCTGCTGAGGTGAGGCGCAGGAAAGGGGCAATCTTGCGCACCTCATCCACCGGCAGGTCGCGCTTGTAGCGCTTCCGCTTCTCATCCCAGGTGCGCTGGATGGTCAACAAATCAGCGTGCCCACCCGCAGCGATACGGCGGCAGACGGGATGTTCAGGATCCACATTCAAGCTGGTCGGATCGGGCGGCGGGCCGAAAAGGCCCATCTCCGCTTCTTCCGGCAATCCTTTGATCAGAACGAAACGTGCCATGCGGTAAGCGAGCGTCGCTTTGCCGATACCGGGCGGCCCGCCAATCAGCCAGGCATGATGCATGCGACCGGAATTCCAGCTTTCCAGCAGCAGGGCCTGTGCCTCTGCATGGCCTTCCAGATGGCTGTTGCGGCGGGGATGGAAAGCCTCCGCATCGAAAGGCTCCGCGCTCACCGCAACGCTCCCAGCCGGTCCCGTACCGCTTGGCGGATATCGGCCTGTATCACATCGATCCCGTTACCGGCATTGATGATGGCGCACCGATCCGGTTCGGCGGCGGCAATGGCGAGATAGCCATCCCGCAGCCGGCGATGGAAATCGAGCTTCATCTGCTCATACCGATCTTCGCCCCCGTTACGGGCGGCAGCGCGGGCAAGGCCGATGGCAGGATCGACATCCAGGATCAGGGTGAGATCAGGACGGGTATCACCCACCGCGATGTCGCGCAGCCGGAACAGCAGATCAAGCGCCAGCCCATGACCATAGCCCTGATAAGCAATCGTGCTGTCCGCAAACCGGTCGCACAGCACCCATTGCCCCGCGCCCAGCGCCGGCAGGATGGTCCGCTGCACATGGTCGTGCCGGGCGGCGGAAAGCAGCATCGCCTCGCTGACCGGCAGCCAGCGACCAACCGAACCATTGACCAGCAGGGAGCGGATTTCCTCCGCCCCTGCCGATCCGCCCGGCTCCCGCGTGGTCACCACCTGCCGGCCTTCGGCGCGTAAAGCCTCGGCCAGCAGGCGGATCTGGGTGGATTTCCCTGCCCCCTCGCCGCCTTCCAGAGTGATGAAGCGGCCTTGAGCGGTCATTTACTGTGCCTTTGCAGGTTCGGCTGCCGGTTTCGCGGTATCCGGCGCGCCGAAAAGCATATGCGACGCCGCCGCCGCAACACGTCCAAACAGGCCCTTGCGCTGCACTTCCGCACTGGCCACGAGGGGGATTTCCAGGGTCTGGAAATCCGGTGCCGTGATGCGCAGGGTTGCCAGCTTGGCCCCCTTGGCAACCGGTGCTTCCACCGGGCTGTCAGCCACCAGGGTCACCTTCATCTGGCGGCGCTGCTCATGGGTGAAAGTGATCTTGACCTGCTGCTCAACAGTCAGCGGCACCGTTTCCGCCTCTCCCAGCCAGACGGGCAGGCTGTCGACAATCTCACCGGCCTTGAACAGGGCGTAATTGTCGAATTCCCGCCAGCCCCATTCCAGGATGCGGGCGCTTTCATCGGCACGGGCCTGCATATTGGGCAGGCCATTCACCACCATCACCAGACGCCGATCATTGCGCTTGCCGGTGGCGATGAGACCATAGCCCGCCGCCTCGGTATGGCCGGTCTTCATGCCATCCACACCCATGTTCCGGTAAAGCAGGGGATTGCGATTGCCCTGCTTAATGCCGTGATAGGTGAATTCCTGCTCCGAATAATAATGAAAATATTCGGGGAAATCGTGGATCAGGCGAACCGCAAGAGTGGAAAGATCACGGGCGGTCGAATAATGGTCGGGGTCGGGCCAGCCGGATGCATTCATCAGGTTGGTCGCATTCAAGCCAAGTTCCTTCATCCGCTTATTCATGGCGGTCGCGAAGGCGGCTTCCGTGCCGGACAATCCTTCGGCCAGCACGACGCAGGCATCATTGCCAGACTGGATGATGACGCCGCGGATAAGGTCTTCGACCTTGATGTTGTTGCCCAACTCCACAAACATCTTGGAGCCCTGGACCTTCCAGGCCTGTTCGGAAACCGGCAAGGTGTCGTCCAACGACAGACGGCCTTCCTTCAGCCGTTCGAACACCATATAGGCGGTCGCGACCTTGGACATGGAAGAAGTCGGCATCCGCTGATCGGCATTTTTCTCGAACAGCACCGTCCCCGTCTCCATATCGATCAGGATCGCCTGTGCGGCGATCGTGTCGAGGTTGGCGGCGGCGACCGGCAGGGCGGAGGCGGAGAAAAGGAGGGCAACCGCCAGCCCGCGGAAAGCGCCCTTCATCCGACGTGCAATCCGGAATTCCATGTCGTGCAATAACCCTTCAAGACTGCGTAACCAATGCCGGGGCAATCCACCACCGGCCATGCGCCCCCGCATAATGGCCGGCAGCGGCGGCAAATGCCACCCCTGCCGCCGGGCATCGGGGATTAATCCGTTCGCGCTCAATCCACAATGATACGGGCACCGTTGGTACCGGTGGCCAATACCTGCGCCAGCACCTGATCGGCCCGATCCACATTGTCGAATGGCCCGACCCGGACGCGGAAGAACTGCGTGTCACCCACCATGGCCTGAGAAATGGCCGTCGGCGAGATGGAATTCAGCCGCGCCCGCAGCCGGTTCGCATTGTCATAGACCGTAAAGGCACCCGCCTGCACATAAATGCGCTGCGGTCCGGGCGGCAAGGGCTTCTGTTCCACCACAGGGGCCGGCATGAAGCGGCCATCATCCGTGGTGGAGCCGGCCAGGGTGGTCGGCGCTGTCACCGTACGCGGCGACGACTGCGGTCGGCTCGGCGGCGGCGGTGCCCCTTCGACCGTAACGCTGGGACGTGGCGCCGCCTTGGGGATGGGCGCCCCATCATCGGACACCGTGGCGCCGGCCACCTGCGTGGCATTCATGGCGGCGGCGGCGATGGCGCGGCTCTCGTCAGCCAGCACTTCAACCCGCACCTTTGCCGTGCCCTTCTGGTCGAAGCCCAGCAACTGGGCCCCGCGACGGGACATGTCGATGATCCGGCCAGCGACGAAAGGCCCCCGGTCATTGATGCGAACGACGATGGAGCGACCATTTTCCAGATTGGTGACGCGCACCAGACTGGGCATCGGCAGGGTCTGATGCGCGGCCGTCAGCTCATTCTCATTATAGGCCTCGCCGTTGGCGGTGACCTTTGTATGGAATCCCGGGCCATACCAACTGGCAATGCCGGTCTGGTTATAATTGTAATCGACTTGTGGATAGTACCAGACGCCATTGATCTGGTAGGGGGAGCCCACCTTATAGGTGCCGCCGGGTATCGCGGCCGGCTCCGAGGCCGCAGGGGCCTGCTTCTGCGTCGCCGGTGGCGGTTTGGACGCGCACGCCGACAAGCCGGCCAGACCGACGCCGATAAATACCACTTTTACAAGATTTGCCCGCGTCATGCCGACCAGTCCCCTACGGATTGTGGCCGCACACTACATCAAGTCATTTGGCTGCGCCAATATGGTCCGCAAGGATTCCGACTGCCGTTGCGAAGTAGGTCGAACGGTTCCAGTCCATGATGGTCCGGTAATTGTCATAGACCAGATAGGCTTTACCCCCTGCCCCATCCGGCATGATCAAGGCAGCATTCATCGCGGCGGTCGGCAAAGGCTTGCCGTCAATCTGATGGAATCCGCGCTTTGCCCAGACAGAAAGCGGCTGGGCCTTGTCCAGGCCAGCCCAGGCGACCAGGTCTGCCTTGCCCTTGGGTGGGCGAACGGCGCGCCCCCAGGTCTGGTCCACATGCCAGCCAACGGTGGAAAGATAATTGGCCGCGGAAGCGAACACATCAGCCGGCGTTCCCCAGATATCGCGGCGGCCGTCGCCATCAAAATCCTGGGCATAGCGGTTGAAACTGGATGGCATGAACTGGCATTGCCCCATAGCCCCGGCCCAGGAACCGATCATACGGTCGGGCGCAATATGTCCTTCCTTCAGAATCTGCAATGCGTGCAGCAACTCACTGCGGAAAAAGGCCGATCGCCGCCCGTCATAGGCAAGCGTCGCCAATGCGTCGATTACCTTGAAACCACCCATATTGCGGCCGAAATCCGTTTCCATCCCCCAGAGAGCGACGATGAAGCGCGGCTGCACCCCATAGTGCCGGCCCACCTTTTCCAGCAGCGCACCATGGGTGCGGTACAGTTCACGGGCCTTGGCAATGCGGGTCTTGTTGACTGCACGGGAAAGATAGGTGTCGAACGTGATGGTCCGTTCGGGCTGGCGCGCATCCAGTTCGAGAATACGGGGAATTGGTTGGATATCGGTCAGCGTCTGTGTCACCAGCGGTTCCGGGATGCCTGCGGCCAGGGCTTCCTGCCGCAAATCCCCCAGCCATTGCTGGAAATCAGGCGCTGCCAAGGCGGGAAAAACCCCGCCAGCCAGCGTCCAGACCAGCAACCCACAGCGGATCGCACGCTTTGACCAGTTCTTCATCAACCGTCACTCCCTTTGCTCTGCCGTCGTTTGTGGCACAAGCAATTGAACGGCGGCAACCCGTCGGGCTGGCGGTCGAACGATTGTCACCCATCGGTGACAGATCAGGGTTCCGGAAACAAAGCACTGGTGCGACCGGCCAGCCAATAGGCCAGCAAACCGCGATATTCATGGGACGCACGGTCAATCTGGCCCATATTTTCACCCAGACTGATTGAAAAACGCCATTTCTCCCGCTGATTGGCCACAAATCCGACCGGATAGGGCACAACCTCAATCCCCGCCTTGCGGAAAACGCCCATGGACCTGGGCATATGGGATGCCGAAGTCACCAGTAACCAGGGCCCTGCACCTGGCGTCAGCAGCGGCTTTGTGAGAATGGCATTTTCATAGGTATTGCGGGAATCACTTTCCAGGGTCACCCGCGCCATATCCACCCCAAGATCGGCCAGCAAGGCAGCCGCATAAGGCGCTTCCCGTGCATCTGGGGCACGGGGGTCGCCGCTGCCGCCGGTAAAGATCACAGGGGCGTCCGGATAGTGACGCATCAAGCCGGGCACCACGGTCAACCGCTCCGCATCCTGGTTTAATTGCGGGCTCTGATGCTCATCCGATCCGATCGGCATGATCGCACCACCCAGAACAATGATGCCAGCAATCTTCTCAGGCAGGGGATTGGGCATGGGGAAGCGCTGCTCCAGCGGCAGAAGCAACCAGGTGGAAAGCGGTGTGACCATGATCAGTGCCAGCGAGAGGATACAGAACCCCATCAGCAGACGACCGGCCCGGAAGCCAAAAAGACCCAGCACCAGACCCACCAGACCCGTAACCACAAGGAAATTGCTTGGAAAGGTCAGTGCCCCCAGCAACTTGGTGAGACCAAAACTCATGCAACACCGCCTAAAAATACAGACCCTGTGGTCGGGATAGTGGCACAGGAGAGACCATGGCCTCTCCGTTAATATCGCGTGGAAGGCTAAATCCGGCCCCTACCCCGGTCCGCTATATTCAGGCGTCGGGGTGTGAACCAGCAAATGGCCATAATTTCCAGAAAAGAAATTCATGTGAAGGGCATGGTTCGATCATATTCTTCGTGGGTTTGGTGGATATGAGCATGCTATGGTTCATGATGTTGGGTGAATTGATCACCAAACCTGCTATGCCGGTTTCGGAATTTCGCCGTCGTGACTCTCTCCACTCCCTTTCTCCCGTCAGGCACCATGGAAATAGACTCCATCGCGCGTGATGCCGTTACCGGTCTCTGGGAGATGCGGCCTTTCGCCAATCGTGTATCGGAACTGATGGACGCCCATAACGGGCAGTTGATCGCCGGTTTGCTGGTGGTGGAAATCGAGCGAATGCACCAGCTTTTCCGGGTTCATGGCCAGGGTTCGCTGGACCAGGCAATGTCCATGCTGGTACGGCGGCTGCTGCCGATCTGCGGGCCCGATGATTTAATTTGCCGATTCGCTCAGACCCAGTTTGCCATTTTCCTGCCTGGTCTTGACCATGCCGGCAAGGCGCTGTTCGCTGCCTCCGCCATTGCCAACAGCATGGGCGAGACGATCAGCATCGAAGGGCAGCAGATCCATGTCTCAGCAAAAATCGGGGTCGCAGTTTCCCCTGCCGACGCAACCGACGGGCCATCGCTGATCCGCAATGCCTGCATCGCCCTGGAGCAGGCCCTTTCATCCGGTACGGCCAGCTATCTCCACTTCACCCGCTCCATGCGCTCTGAATTGAAGGAAAAACTGGATCTGGAGGATGCGCTGCGTGCCGCCATCCGCGAGGACCAGTTGACCGTCCATTACCAGCCCAAGGTTGCTATCCAGGATGGTACACCGGTGGGGGGGGAAGCGTTGCTGCGCTGGACCCATCCCGACCGGGGCATGATCCCGCCAAACGTCTTCATTCCCACAGCGGAGGAAACGGGATTGATCGTTCCCATCGGGGAATGGGTGCTGCGCAAGGCCATCAATCAGATAAGGGAATGGCTGGATGAGGGCCTGCCGCCAATCCAGATTGCCGTCAATGTGTCGGAACGGCAGTTCCGATGGGGACATCTGCCGGCCTTGATCGACGTTCTGTTGGCAGAAAGCCGGATTCCTCCCCATCTTTTGCAGCTTGAGATCACGGAAACCATCCTGCCGGATGATCTGGAAGGCGCGTTGCAGCAGATGCGCTGGATCGCCGACCGGGGCGTCGCCTTGGCGCTGGATGATTTCGGTACCGGCTACTCCTCTCTTTCCTATCTGCGGGAACTGCCGCTGGATTGCCTGAAAGTCGACCGGCAATTCGTATCGGATATGGAGCGCGACCAATCCACCCGTCACATCGTGGAAGCCATCGTTGCCATGGCCCAGGCGATGGATCTCAAGGTAGTGGCGGAGGGGATTGAGACGCCGGCGCAATGGGACATTCTGCGCCGACTGGGGGTGGAAGAAGGCCAGGGATACCTGTTCGCCCGCCCGATGCCGGCGGAGGCATTCGCCGCCTTCGTTCGCCATGCCGGGGCCGAAGGCTGATCCAGCAGGGATTAAAGCAGGACCAGAGTCGCCAGCCCCAGGAATGAGAGGAAGCCCACCACATCCGTTACCGTGGTCAAAAAGACGGATGAGGCGACGGCTGGATCAATCTTCATCCGATCCAGCAGGAATGGAATCAAGGCGCCGAACAGGCCGGCGCAAAACAGATTCACCACCATGGCGCAGCCGATCACCATCCCGATCAATCCATTGCCAAACCAGATATAGGCGATGGTGCCAACAATGGTCGCCAGCGCCAGACCATTCAACAGGCCGACCAGCACCTCCTTGGAGATGACGCGGGCAGCGTTGCTGGGGGTCAGTTCCTTGGTGGCGAGTGCGCGCACAGCAACGGTCAGCGTTTGGGTACCGGCATTACCCCCCATGCTGGCCACGATGGGCATCAGCACCGCCAGCGCCACGATATGGGCAATGGTATCGGCAAACAGATCAATGACGCTGGCGGCAAACAGGGCCGTGACGACATTCACCGCCAGCCAGCGGAAGCGGGACCGCGCCGTATCCCAGACGGCGCGATACAGGTCGTCTTCTCCCACGCCGCCCAGCGCGAGCAGATCAGCCTCCGCCTCTTCCTCGATCACGTCCACAACGTCATCGACCGTGATTGCGCCCAGCAGGCGCCCGCCCTTATCGACAACGGGAGCAGAGACGAGACCGTAATTGCGGAAGAGGCGCGCCACCTCTTCCTGGTCCATGGTCACCGGGATGCGGTGAATATCTTCATGCAGAATTTCATTCAGCTTCACGCCGCGCCGGGCCCGCAGCACCCGCGACAAGGGCACACTGCCGACAACGCGATGCATCGGATCGACAATGAAGATATCGTAGAACTCTTCCGGCAGGTCGCTCTCATCCTGGGTGGCGGCGGCCCGCAGATAATCCAGCAGCCCGCCCACGGTCCAGAATTCGGGAACGGAGACGAACTCACGCCCCATCAGGCGGCCGGCGGAATATTCCGGATACGTCAGCCCTTCTTCCACCAGGGCCCGGGTTTCAGGCGGCAGATTGGCCAGGATTTCCGCCTGCGCCTCAGCCTCAAGATCCTGGATGACATCGACGGCATCGTCGGTGTCCAGTTCCGCCATGGCGGCGGCCAGGGCCTTGGGCTCCAGCCGCTCCACCACCTCTTCGCGCAGGTCAAGGGGAAGATATGTGAGGATTTCGGCGTCGAAGACGGGGCGCAGCAGCGCCACCATCTCCTCCCGCCGGTCCTCATCAGCCATTTCCAGAAGATCGGCGACATCGGACGGGTGCAGATCGGCCAGAAGATTGGCCGCACCACCCATGTCCCCATCATCCATCAGGCCGAAAACGCGCAGCATTTCCGGGGCCCCGGTGCTGCCGTCCAGTTCGACGGCGCGCCGGGGCTGTTCTTCCGGCCGATCCGGGTTATGCGGGTCGGCCGGATGGGTCATGCGGTCGCGTCGGCGAAGGGGGCGTGCATCTGGGCGTCGATCACGGCCAACGCCGACATGTTCACAATCCCGCGCACCGTCACCGACGGGGTCAGGATGTGGGCCGGCTTGGCCGCCCCCAGCAGGACAGGGCCGACCGCCAAACCGTCACCCAGCATCTTCAGCAGGTTGAAGGAAACGTTGGCCGCGTCCCGGTCGGGCATGACCAGCAGGTTGGCCGTGCCCTGCAGGCGGCTGTTGGGGAAGATGCGGCTGCGGATTTCCGGGCTGATGGCAGCATCGCCATGCATTTCGCCCTCCACCTCCAGGTCAGGACAGCGGGCGGTCAGGATCTGCAACGCCTCACGCATTTTCAGCGCCGCTGGGTCGTTATGGCTGCCGAAATTGCTGTGCGACAGCAGCGCCACCTTGGGCGACAGGCCGAAGCGCCGCACCTCCTCCGCCGCCAGATCGGTGATCTCGGCCAGATCGGTGGCGGTGGGTGTGGCATTCACATAGGTATCGGTCAGGAAGAAGGTGCCGCGCGTCAGGATCAGCACGGACAGCGCCGCCATCACCCGGGCACCGGCCTTCTTGCCGATCACATCATTCACATGCTTCAGATGCCAGTCATACAGGCCAACCGTGCCGCAGACCAGGGCATCGGCCTCCCCCTTCTCCACCATCAGCGCGCCGATGACGGTGCTGTTGGTGCGCACCACCTGACGGGCGCGGTCAGGCGAAACGCCACCACGCTGCATGATGCGGTGATAGGTCTGCCAATAATCATTATAGGCAGGGTCGTTCTGCGGATCGATCAGGCGGACATTCTCATCCAGACGCAGGCGCAGACCCAGCTTCTCAATGCGGCGTGTCACCACCTCGCGACGACCGATCAGGATCGGCTGGGCGATGCCATCTTCCAGCACCTGCTGGGCGGCGCGCAGCACCCGCTCCTCTTCGCCCTCGGCATAGGCGATGCGGCGGGGATCGGCCTTGGCCTTGGCGAAGACCGGCTTCATCAACAGGCCGGAGCGGAAGACGAACTGGCCCAACTGCTCCCGATAGGCATCGAAATCCTGGATCGGGCGCGTGGCAACGCCGCTTTCCATCGCGGCCAGCGCCACGGCAGGCGCAATCTCCAGGATCAGGCGCGGGTCGAACGGGCGCGGGATCAGATATTCCGGGCCGAAACTGGGCTGCTGCTCGCCATAGGCCATGGCGACCATATCATGCACTTCCGCCTGGGCCAGACGGGCGATGGCCTTCACCGCGGCGATCTTCATCGCCTCATTGATGGTGGTCGCCCCCACATCCAGCGCACCGCGGAAGATGAAGGGGAAGCACAGGACATTATTGACCTGATTGGGGAAATCCGACCGGCCGGTGCCTACAATGGCATCCGGACGCACGGCCTTCACCTCATCGGGCATGATCTCCGGCGTCGGGTTGGCCAGTGCCATGACGATGGGGTGTGGCCCCATCTTCTTCACCATGTCCTGCGTCAGCACACGCGGGGCCGACAAGCCCAGGAATATGTCGGCATCGCCGATAATATCATCCAGCGTGCGGGCATTGGTGGGCTTGGCATAGCGCTGCTTGCGCGGGTCCATCAGTTCGGTGCGACCTTCATAGACCACGCCCTTGATGTCATTGACCCAGATATTCTCCACCGGCAGGCCCATATCGACCAGCAGGTCCAGGCAGGCCAGCGCCGCCGCACCCGCACCGGAACAGACCAGCTTGACCGTGGCGAAATCACGGCCCGTCAGCTTCAGCGCATTGGTGATAGCGGCGGCGACAATGATGGCGGTGCCATGCTGGTCATCATGGAAGACCGGAATCTTCATCCGCTCGCGCAGGGTCTTCTCGATATAGAAGCATTCCGGCGCCTTGATATCTTCCAGATTGATGCCGCCAAAGGTGGGCTCCAGCGCGGCGATCACCTCCACCAGCTTCTCGGGATCTTTCTCATTGATCTCGATATCGAACACGTCGATGCCGGCGAACTTCTTGAACAGAACGCCCTTGCCTTCCATCACCGGCTTGGATGCCAGCGGGCCGATATCACCCAGGCCCAGCACCGCCGTGCCATTGGTGATGACCGCCACCAGATTGCCGCGGCTGGTATATTTGGCGGCATTTGCCTCGTCTTCCACAATGGCTTCGCAGGCATGGGCCACGCCCGGCGAATAGGCCAGCGCCAGATCGCGCTGAGTCGCCAGCGGTTTGGTCGGGGTAACGGCGATCTTACCGGGGGTCGGCAGACGGTGATAATCAAGCGCCGCATCGCGGAAGGCGTCGGTCATTTCCTGGAATGCTCCCAGCGGGTCGGAAGGGATTGTTTTGTTTGATCCTAGTTAGGCCCGTCCACTATCCGCTGTCCAGCCATAGCAGCCCCTTATCCTTGACCGGTGCGGCAATAAGCGCGCGAACCTGCCTTGCGCGCTCCGGGGTGCTGGAAAGCCGGAACCATTTTCCGGATATCCGGAAAGGACCGGCTTTCCCTTGCCCGCCTTAGCCTGGATTGGTCGACGCCCAGCGCTGTTCCTGGGTCCGTCCGCCATAGCCATAGGCATGGCCATCCGCCGCATGGACCAGGACGTAGGATTCCGGGTGCAGCGGCCCCAGCAGCTTCGCCATGCCAATAAATGCTTCCGTCACAAAACGGGTTGTTTCCGCCTTCAGGTTGGTGCCGGCTGTGATCTTGATATCAAGCCAGAAGGCAGAGAGCCCGGCATCGGCGGGCCGGCTGCCGGCAATGTACCAGCCTGCTGGATCAGCCGGTTCCACCAGCACGGCTGTGACGCTGGGGTCTTTGCCTAAATAGGCCTTGGCACACTCTGCCGCCGCGGCGGCAATCGCCGCGCGCAAATCGGAACCGGGGGGCTGAATATAGCGAATCGTGATCATGGGCATGTCTGGTTCTTTCCATCCTGGATATCGGATGCCCTCACCATGCCTGCCGCTTCACATAAGTAGAATTATATGATTGAGTATTTATAACATCGTACTTTTTTATGATTGCCATGCTTGATCTCGAATCCGTGCGCCTCTTCGTGTTGGCGGTCGATCTTGGCGGACTGACCCGGGCCGCAGAAGCCGCCGGCACTGTGCAGCCTGTCGTCAGCCAGCGGATCAAGGCACTGGAGGAAAGGCTGGGCGTCCGCTTGCTGGACAGGTCCCCCCGTTTCCTGCGGCCCACGGCTGATGGTGCCCGTTTTCTGATCGAGGCAAGGGCCCTGCTGACAGCCCATGACCGGGCCGCAGCGTTCCGCAACCATCCGGTCACCCGGGTCCGGTTGGGGATCAGCGACCATGCCATGGGCGGGGCGGCGGCCATGGTCCTGAAGCGGTTCCGCGCGTCCCTTGGCGGGGAGATCGACCTGGATATCAAAGTGTCCCTGTCGCACCCTTTGCGCCTTGCCTTCGATGCCGGTGACCTGGATGCGGCCATCATCCGGCGGGAGGCGGGGGGAACGGACGGGGATCTAATGGGGCAAGACCCGTTGATCTGGTGTGGCGACATCACCGCTTTCCGGGCCGGTCATCCCCTGCCCCTGGCCACGTTAGGTGCGCCCTGTGGTATCCGGGCCGCCGCCATTCGCGGTTTGGACAAGGCGGGCATCGCCTGGCGGGAAAGCCTGATCGCCGGGAGTTGCAGCACCTTGCTGGGCGGCGTCGGCGCCGGTTTCGGCATCGCGCCGATGGGCCGTTTCGGCAGCCAGGGCATGCCGGATATCGGGCCGTCGCTTGGGCTTCCGCCCCTGCCCGCTTCGGACATTGTTTTTCTGGCCCGGACCGGGACGCCGGCATTGGCCAACGCGCTGCGCGCCCTGGCCGCCAGCATAAGGGCCGCCCTGGCCTGATCCCGAGCGGAACCCGGAAAGCGAAAAGGGCGACACCGCTGCCGGTATCGCCCTTTTTCATCGCCCTTGGTAGAAGGCGGTAACTTCAAGTGGTGCGGCCGAAAAGACTCGAACTTTCACGGGTTGCCCCACAGCGACCTCAACGCTGCGCGTCTACCAATTCCGCCACGGCCGCAAAACACATGTCAGAACACCTGGCAGTGACTGGCACTGCGTCGGTGCCGGGGTGGATAGCAAATCATGTGACCGGGTTCAACATCAATCTCACACCCATCGCATCATATTTGGTGGCTAACCGATTTGCCCCAGCGAAACCGCATGTTAGCCTCTGTCACCCTCAGCCCCGGCCCAGCAAACGGAGAGCCCCTACAATGAAGACCAGAAGGCCCCTGATCGCCATCCTGGCCGCCGCATCCATGCTCAGCACCGTTCCCGCCTTCGCCGACACACTGGTCGGTCTGGTCGCGCCGCTGACCGGCCCCAATGCCGTGTTCGGGGAGCAGATGCGCCGGGGGGCCGAAATGGCCGTGGCGGATATCAACGCCAAAGGTGGCGTATTGGGCGATAAGCTGCGCCTGACCAATCTGGACGATGCCTCCAACCCCAGCCAGGGTGTGGCGATTGCCAATAAGCTGGCGACCGAAGGCGGCGTTGTCGCCATCGGCAATTTCAATTCGGCCGTCTCCATCCCCTCTTCCAAGGTGTTCGAGGATGAGGGGATCATGATGATCAGCCCTGCCTCCACCAACCCGCAACTGACGGAACAGGGATATGAGCTGATTTTCCGCACCTGCGGGCGTGACGATCAGCAGGGCGACGTGGCCGCGGCTTGGTTGGTCACGCATAACAAGGGCGACAAGATCGCCGTCATTCATGACCAAACCACCTATGGCCGTGGGCTGGCCGACGCCACCAAAGCGGCGCTGAACAAGGCCGGCGTCAAAGAGGCCATGTATGATGCCGTCAATGTCGGCGACCGCGACATGTCGGCCCTGGTCACAAAGATGAAGGATGCCGGCATCCAGGTGGTCTATTTTGGCGGGCTGCACACCGAAGCCGGTTTGTTGATCCGGCAGATGGGTGAAGCCGGGCTGAAGGCGGGCTTCATGTCCGGTGACGGCACCGTGAACCAGGAATTCTGGAACATTGCCGGTAAATTCGCCGAAGGCGCGCTGGTGACTTTCGGCAATGAATATCGCGACAAGCCGGAAGCATCCGATGTTGTGAAGCGTTTCCGCGCCGCCAAGTTCGAGCCTGAAGCCTATACGCTCTACACCTACGCCGCCGTGCAGGCCTGGGCGCAGGCAGCGGAAAAGGCGAAATCATCGGATGCGTTCAAGGTGGCAAAAGCCATGCGCGACGGCAGCTACTCTACCGTCATCGGCCCGCTGGCCTTTGACGAGAAAGGCGACCGCCGCACGACGGACTATGTCGTCTATCGCTGGTCGGAAGGCAAATATACCGTCATCCCCGGTCAGTAAGCGGGCAGATGGGGCCATCGGGGCTGGTCCGGTGGCCCTTGCTTGTTGATCCCCCCATGTTTTACTGGCGGAGCGTGTCGTTTGCCTCTCAAATCGCTGTTGCTGGGCTGTGCGGCCCTGCTGGTTTCAGCCTCCCCCTGTCTGGCGGATATCAAGGTCGGATTCGCGGCCCCGCTTTCCGGACCCCTTGCCGCAGTGGGGGAGCAGTTGCGGACCGGCACCCAACAGGCCCTGGCCGATATCAATGCCAAGGGTGGGGTGCTGGGGGAAAAGCTGGTTCTGGTGACGGAAGATGATGGCGGCCTGCCGGCGCAGGCCGTTTCCGTCGCCAACAAGCTGGTGACACAGGATGTGGCCGTCGTCATTGGCCATTTACAGACCGGGACCACCCTGCCCGCCGCCAAAATCTATGGCGATGAAGGCATTCTCACCATCACGCCAACGGCAACCGCGCCGGAAGTGACGGAGGATGGCGGTGATCTGATGTTCCGCACCTGCGGACGGGATGATCAGCAAGGACCGGTGGCCGCCGCCTATATCGCCCGCCATTTAAAAGATAAGCGCATCGCGCTTCTGCAGGACCAGACCACCTATGGCAAGGGTCTGGCCGACGCCACCAAGCAGGCGCTCAATGCGGCGGGTATCCAGGAGGTTCTCTATACATCGCTGAAAGGCGGTGAACGGGATTATACCGCCCTGGTCACCCGCCTGAAGGCAGAGCGGGCGGAAGTTGTGTATTTCGGCGGCTATTACAGCGATGCCGCCCAGTTCGTGCGCCAGATGCGCGAGGCGGGGCTGGATTCCATCTTCATTTCCGGCGATACGCTGGCATCTGATGATTATATGGCGCTGGCCGGCCCCGCTGGCGAAGGCACCTTGATGAGTTTCAGCGCCGATGCCCGCACCTTGCCCGCCGCCGCGACGGTGCTGGAAGGGTTCCAGGCGCGGGGGGAAAAGCCGGGTGCCTATACGCTTTACGCCTATGCCGCGCTGCAGGTCTGGGCACAGGCGGCGGAAAAGGCCGGCAGCAGCGATGGCGCCAAGGTGGCAAGGGCATTACGTGACCGGCGCTATGACAGTGTGATCGGCCCGCTATCCTTCGATGAGAAGGGTGACCGGCGCGACACGGATTATGTGATCTACCGCTGGGCCGGCGGTAAATACAGCACTGTGCCTTGATGCGTTGATGGGCGCGGAACCGGCTTTGCTACCCGCGCCCCTCCCGCTATTTCAGGCCGCCACCAGATCCAGAAACTGGCGGGTGATCGCCAGATCGGCGCGCTGATTGTTGCGGCGGTCGGCTGCCTCCCAATCCTCACCCCATTGTTCGATCTGGTAATTCTCGTCCAACTGCGCGAGATCGAAAGTCTCTTCCGGTGTCAGGCGGCCTTCCACGAAAGCCAGCGCCAGCACCAGCGACCCCGTGATGCCGATGACATTCTGCAGCGCCGTCAGGTGCCAGGGGTTCAGCGCATCAATCGCCGTACGCAGCGCCTTCAGCGCCTGCGGTGATTGCGGCTTGTGGATGATGCCTGCTGCCAGGACCAGATGCGCATCGTGGCGCTGGGCTACCCAGTCCAGCAGCGGTTGCCAGAATTGTGCCTGCCGTTCCACCAGGGCCGGCGGTTCCTCCGCCCGGTAGCAGAGCAGTTCCGACCCGCCATATTCAGCCGCTGCCGCCGCAACGTCGGACATGCGGTCAATAATCCCGTCCAGGCAGGTGCTGGAAAGCTGGGTCAGCGGCATGGTCTGGGGCTTCACCTCTTCCCCTTGCGCTTCCCATTCCGCGGCTATGGCGTCCGCCAGGGGGCGGCTGGGCAGGGTCAAGGGCAGTTTGGCGGGTGTGCGCATCGACCGCCCATCCAGGGCGATGCTCCAGCCACCATCCACCGGCACCACGGCAACCTGCTTATAAAAGCGCTTCATCGCGTTTTCCTCTCCGCGAGAATATCCATCAACGCCCCCGGCACCTGGGCGTAATTTTCCACCAACCGGTCAGCGCCGGCGGCCTGAAGCTCGCTCAATTCATGATAGCCCCAGGAAACGCCGACAGACGCGACCTTGGCGTTCCGGGCCATCCAGATATCAAAGGTCGTATCGCCGATCACGATGGTGCCCTCTGCATCCGCGCCGGTTTCGGCCAATGCATGCAGCACCATGTCGGGATTGGGCTTTCCCGCCACACGATCACTGGTCTGCAAGGTGACGAAACGGTCAGCCAGACCATGATGTTTCAGCGTTGCATCCAGGCCGCGGCGGCTTTTGCCCGTGGCGATGCCCAGCAGGAAGCCTTCCTGCTCCAGCCGGTCCAAGGCCGCCAGTAAGCCGTCGAACAACGGTTCGGGATGGGTGCCGGCCAGCCGGTTGCGATAGAAGGCCTGCTTATATGCCTCGGCAATGGCTTCATGCAGGGCATTGTCTCCCGAATCCGGCGCCAGACGGGCCACCGCTTCCACCAGGGGCAAGCCCACGACCCGGCGGACGGCGGCAGCCGGCGGGGGTGGCAGCCGCATTGCATCGAATCCGGCGACCATGGCGGCGACAATGGCGTGCTGGCTATCCACCAGCGTGCCGTCGCAGTCGAAAAGGGCGAGCTTCAGCAAAACAAACCTATCCAGATCGGGGCGCTGTGAAATGGCGCGTCCCTGATGACGCCGATATAAGTCAAAGCGCGCTTTGTCGCCATGGCCCACCCTGCATGGGTGCCCCAAGCACCAGCCAGTATGCGCCCCATAACAAACAAAAAGGGCGCCCGTCGCCGGGCGCCCTTGAAGGGGACAATACCTGTGCCGCAGCGGGACAGGATTATTCGGGGCTGGAAGCATCCCCATCGGCTTCCGGCGTGCCCATCATCGCACCGGCAACGATACCGGCATTGGCACGGATCTTCTGCTCGATGCTGTCGGCCACGGCCGGGTTGGTGCGCAGGAAGGTCTTGGCATTTTCACGCCCCTGACCGATGCGCTGCCCATCATAGGAGAACCAGGAGCCGGACTTGTCCACCACACCGGCCTGGATGCCCAGATCCAGCAGCTCACCTACCTTGGACACGCCTTCGCCATACATGATGTCGAATTCGACGACCCGGAACGGCGGTGCCATCTTGTTCTTCACCACCTTCACGCGGGTCTGGTTGCCGGTGACGGTCTCCCGATCCTTGATAGCGCCGATGCGGCGGATATCCAGACGGACCGAAGCATAGAATTTCAGCGCGTTACCACCGGTCGTCGTTTCCGGATTGCCGAACATGACGCCGATTTTCAAGCGAATCTGGTTGATGAAGATCACCAGACAGCGCGACTTGGAAATGGAGCTGGTCAGCTTGCGCAGCGCCTGGCTCATCAGACGGGCATGCAGGCCGACATGGCTGTCGCCCATCTCCCCTTCCAGTTCGGCGCGCGGCACCAATGCGGCAACCGAGTCCACCACCAGCACATCGATGGCGCCGGAACGGACCAGCGTGTCAGCGATTTCCAGCGCCTGCTCACCGGCATCGGGCTGGGAGATCAGCAACTCGTCCACATCCACGCCCAGCTTGCGGGCATAGCTGGGATCGAGAGCATGCTCAGCGTCCACGAAAGCGCAGACGCCGCCATTCTTCTGCGCCTGCGCAATGGCGTGCAAGGCCAGCGTCGTCTTGCCCGAGCTTTCCGGACCATAAATCTCGATGATACGGCCGCGCGGAAAACCGCCAATGCCAAGAGCAATATCCAGGCCCAGCGAACCGGTGGAAACCACCTCCGTCTCGGAGATCGCTTCCTTGGCACCGAGCTTCATGATCGAGCCCTTGCCGAAGGCCCGTTCAATCTGGCCCAGGGCGGCGTCCAGAGCTTTTTGTTTATCCATGGGTGTTTCAACCAGGCGAAGTGGAGCTGCCGACATCGTAACTGTCCCCTTCCTTCTCGCACGGATAGGTGTCCGCGTTCAACTGCACCTGTTGTACTCTTTTTGTTCCAGAACGCCAAGGGAAAATGTTCTTGTAAAGTTCTCTTCCCTTGAAAGGGGAGAGAACGGGCCGGCTGGCTGCTTACCAAAAGCCGAAAAGCGGCATAGGATAGGCGCATGATGTCGCCATACCGCCCTCGCCCCCATCTGTTCTCACCCACCACTTTGCTGCTTGGGTGCGGCCTGCTTTTGCCCAGCCTGACGGCGCAGGGTGCGGAACCGCCGAAAAAGCCAAAAGCTGAAGTGATGGAAGAGGAAGTGATCGTGACGGGCCGGCGCGATGGAGAGCCGGATTTCCAGGAACGGCAGGATTATCACAACCAGGAATATCGCCGGCTCAAGGAAATCTACGAGCCTGATCCACCCGTCCCCCCACGGATGGAACGTCTGACGCGGATGCCAGAAGCAATATCCACCACGGTACAGGGCAAACCCACGCTGACGGAAAAATACTGGTAATGGCCCGTCTGCAGGATTTGGAACAGGCTGCCCGTTCCCTGGCGGAACGGGGTGACGACGCTGCCGCCATACCGATCTGGCAACAGATTCTGGCCCAGAACCCCGACCATCCCATTGCCCTGCTAAGTGTAGGCGATGCGGCCCGGCGGCAGGGTGATGGGGAAAAAGCTGAGACGTTGCTGCGCCATGCGGTACGGGTGGCCCCCCGGCTGGTGCCTGCCCGCTGCGCCCTTGCCAACCTGCTGCTTTATAGCGGGCGGGAAGATGAGGCGGGGACATTGTTGGAACAGGCAACCAGCCTCTCCCCCAGCACCCCCTATGTCTGGCGCGATTTGGGGCTCTGGCATCGGGTAAATGGCCGCCCAGCGGCAGCGCTGGAAGCGTTTGACCGTGCGCTGGCCTTGTCACCCAACGACGCAGCCGCTGCCCTTGGACGCAGCCTCTGCCTGCTGCGGCTGGGGAGATGGGCGGAGGGGTTTGCCGCGTATCATTATCGCTGGTCGGTGGCCGGCCGTCCTCCCCGCCATGGCACCATTCCCCAATGGAGGGGTGAGGGTGACCTTGCCGGCAAACGGCTGCTGGTCTGGGACGAACAGGGGGCCGGCGACACCATCATGTGCGCCCGCCTGATCCAGCCGCTTCTTGCAGCGGGTGCCGATGTCTGTTTTGAGTGTCCGACAGCGCTGGTGCCGCTGTTCCTGGACGGACGATTCGGCAGGCCGATCGCCAGGGGCCAGCCCCTGCCCCCCATGGATATGCAGGTGGCGCTGTTGGATCTGCCCGGTCTGCTGGGGCTGACACCGCAGACTATTCCCTGGCACGGCCCCTATCTGGCCGCCGATCCGGCGCAGCTTGAATCCTGGGGGCGACGTTTACCCCGGCAGGGCAACCGCCCCCGCATCGGCATCAGTTGGGCCGGCAATCCCGCCCATCCCGGTGACCGCTGGCGCACGCCAGGCCTGGAAGCCTTGTTGCCGCTGCTGGAGCGGTCGGGCATTGACTGGTACGCACTGCAGGTCGCCAGCGGGCGGGATCAGCTTGATGCCACTCCCCTGCCCGCCCATGTCACTGATCTGGGGGGCATGATCACCGGTTGGGGCGACAGCGCCGCCATCCTCAGTCATCTGGACCTGCTGATCACACCGGACAGTGCCTTGTGCCACCTGGCTGGCGCCATGGGGCGTCCGGTCTGGACGCTGATCTCTACAGATACTGACTGGCGCTGGCTGGAAGATGGAAATCGTACCGGATGGTACCCATCCATGCGGCTGTTCCGGCAGAAGAGCCGGGGTGACTGGGCGGGATTGCTGTCAAGGTTGATACCGGCATTACCGACCTGACGCGTAAATCTCTTTAAATGTTGCAACCGCGACTTGCCGTTACCCCGTCCTATCGGCAACATGGGATCCGTTACGCCGTCCCGCCCGAAGGTGCCCCGCTTGGACACGCTTGCGATTGCCAGCCTGCTGGATCTGCTGCCGGAAGGGGCTGCCATTTTCGATGCGCAGGAGCGGTTCGTTACAGCCAACCCTGCTTTCCTGGCCCTGTTTCCCGATACTGTCCCCTTCATGAAACAAGGGGTGCGTTTCGAGGAATTGTTGCGCGCCGGCATCGAGGCAAAGGCCAACCTTCCGGCCCGCGATCGGGACATGGAGGAATATATCGCCGAGCGGATGTTGAGCTTCCGCTACCCAACAGAAATGCCAACAGAATTCCGCTTGTCCGATGGCCGCTGGATCGCGGTACAGGATAAGCGCATGCCAGACGGCGGCACCTTGTGCCTGCGCACCGACATCACAGCATTGAAACGGCGGGAGGCGGAACTGCGTGACAGTGAACGCCGCTACCGCCAATTGGTGGACCTGACGCCGGATGGAATCGGGGTCCATGATATCCAGGGCCGTGGCCGTTTCCTGAATGCCGCCGGGCGCAATATGCTGGGCCTCACAGCCGATGAACCGGTCATCGGTCTGCCGATACTGGATTTCACGACGGAAGAATCGCGTGCGCTTGGAGATATGATGATCCGGCGCGCCGCCGCCGGAGAGTCGCTCCGCGGCGTGCGGATGGAACTGAAAACGCGCAATGGCGGCCTGATCGTCATCAGCCTTTCCGCCCTTCCCTTTGAAAGTGCAGGAGAAAGGCTCGTCCTCTGCCTGTTCCGCGATATCACCAGCGAAACAGCCGCCAATCTCCGCCTGCGGGAAAGCGAGGCGCGGGCTCGCTCCATTCTGGACACGGCGATGGATTGCATCATCGCCATCAACGATGCCGGCGAGGTGCTGGAGTTCAATCCGGCGGCGGAACGGACTTTTGGCTGGAGCCGGGCCGACGCGCTGGGCCGCCCCCTGGCGACCCTGATCTTCTCCCCCGATCCGGAAACGGATCAATCGTCCGGCATGTTTGGCATGGATGATACCGCGCTCTCCGGCCTGCTGGGGCGGCGGGTGGAGATGGAGGCGGTGCGGCGTGATGGCACCCGCTTCCCCGTGGAACTGGCCATGACGGCCGTGCCCTTAGGGCCAGGCCGGCGCTACACGGTGCATCTGCGCGACATTACCGAGCGGAAACAGGCCGAGCATGAGATCTGGGAGAAGACGCGCATCCTGGACAGCATGATGGATAATGTCGGCATCGGCATCGAGGTCTATGGCGCGGATGGAAGGCTGTTGCTGGCCAACCGCCGGGTCGGGGAACTGCTGGGCGTCGCGCCGGAGATCCTGGTGCCCGGCCTGCTGGACCGCGATCTGGTCCGGATACTGGCCGAACAGGGCGAATATCCAGGGGAAACCGTGGAAGAAAGCTTGGCCGATTATGAACGGCTTCGTTACGACAAGGGCGGTGTCTATTTCAACGAGCGGCAGAGGCCCAACGGCACCTGGCTGCAGGTACGGCATTTCCCCATGCCGGGTGGGGGCTTCGTCTCCCTTTTCTCTGACATCACGGAACAGCGCCGGCTGGAGGCCCAGCTTCTCCAGGCCCAGAAGATGGAAGCACTGGGCCAGTTGGCAGGCGGTATTGCCCATGATTTCAATAACATCCTGTCCGTCATCGGCGGTTATGCCGCCCTTGCCCGACAGGGGGTGGAAAAGGAAAGCATCTTTGCGGGATATCTGGGCAAGATTGTCCAGGGGGTGGAACGGGCAGCAGCCCTGACGCGTGAATTGCTGACCTTCTCCCGCCAGAAAGCCGGCGGTGCCGTCACCATTGACCTGGGCGCGGTTGTCCGCGGCCAGGAATTCATGCTGAAACCGCTGCTGGGCGCCACCATCTCCCTTTCGGTCACCGTGCCGGGGGAACCGGTGTGGGTGGCCATTGACCCCGACATGGCTGCCCAAGCCCTGGTCAATCTGGCCATCAATGGGCGCGACGCGATGCCGGGGGGCGGCCCGCTGACTGTGGAACTGGTCCAGTTCAGGGCGGACGATCCCGAAAGGCCGCCCCCGCCCGCCGGATTTACCGCTGGCGATTATGCCCTGTTACGGGTGAGCGATGCGGGGGCGGGCATCCCTGCGGAATTGCTGGAACGGATTTTCGATCCTTTCTTCACCACCAAACCCCCTGGCGAGGGCACCGGGCTGGGACTGGCCATGGTCTATGGCACCGTGAAGCAGGCCAATGGCGTGATCCAGGTAGAGAGCCCGACCGGGCGCGGCACCTGTTTCAGCATCTGGCTGCCGCTGGCCCCTGCCCCCGCCAATTATCCTCACCCGGCTGTCGGACGCGCGCTGCCGGCTGATTGCGACCGCGCCACCATCCTGGTGGCAGAGGATGAACCCGACCTGTTGACCATTGTCAGCCAGGTGCTGGAAGGGGCCGGCCATGTCGTGCGCACGGCGGCGGATGGGGTGGAAGCGCTGGAACGATTTGAAGAGGGCGGGGTCGATCTTCTGCTGACCGATCTGGTAATGCCCAATCTCGGCGGTGTCCGGCTGGCGCATCTGGTAACAGCGCTGGCCCCTGATGTGGTGGTACTTTTCATGACCGGTTATCCTGGCCGGCATCACGCTGCCATAATGGACCTGCCCCCCGATATCCCGGTCCTTTACAAGCCCATCGACCCGGACACGCTTTTGGCCGCCGTGGCCGATGCCCTGGCATCCAGCCGCACATCCGGCTGATTGTTACGGAAGGAGATTTTGAATGTGTGCCAGCTATATCCCTGAAGATCCGATTCGCAGCATCCGCATCCTGGTGGTGGAGGATCAGTTACAGACCCGTACCTGGATCGTCGACGTCCTGCGCACGATGGGGGTCCGTGATGTGCTGTCGGCCGCGGACGGGGTGGAGGCCCTGGAGACGGTAAAGCGGGAACGCTATATTGATCTGATCATCTGTGACTGGGCCATGCCCCGCATGAATGGCATGGATCTGCTGACCGCCGTACGCGCCATATTACCCGGCATCCCCTTCATCATGGAAACCGGCCATGGCACGGTGGATCATGTGCTGGCCGCCCGGGAAAGGGGCGTAGATGCTTTCATCGTCAAACCCTACAGCGCAGCGCAGCTTGAAGTGAAAATCCGAACCGTGGCGAAGAATGCGCTGCGGGGTTAGTGGAAACCGGACCTGTTGCCCGTCTGGGACCAGATAGCCCATGCTGGCGCCCGCAATTATTGCCGGAGATTTCCTTTGTCATCCCAACCTGTCGGCCTGATCTGCGCCGTACCGGAAGAGATCGCCCATTTCGGTGATCATCTGCACATCACGGCGCGCCAGACGCTGGCCGGATTTTCGTTCCTGTCCGGCAGTATCGATGGCCGGCCGGTGGTCATCGTGGAAGCAGGGATCGGCAAAGTGAATGCGGCGATCGTCGCCACCTTGCTGCTCACACAATTCAATGTCCGGTCGCTGATTTTTTCCGGTGTTGCCGGCGGGCTTGATCCCAGCCTGGGTATTGGCGATGTCATCATCGCACGGACGCTGATCCAGCATGATTATGGCGCCCTTTGCGACGGGGTGATTACCCCCTACCAACCCGGTGTGCCGCCTTTACCGGGGCTTGAGGGGCCGGTGGGCTATCATTTGCCGGCCGGACTGGAAACGGTCATCGCCAATGCTTTGCAGCATTTCGTTCTGGGTCCGCTGCCGGCTGCTGCCGCCGGCGGCACCCCACGTCAACCATCAGTTCGCCTGGGCACGGTGCTGACGGGCGATCATTTCCTGAATTGCGGAGTGACGAGAGAACGACTGCATAGCCGCTTCCAAGCCCAGGCCATCGAAATGGAAGGGGGAGCACTTGCCCAGGTCGCGGAACGATTTGGCGCGCCCCTGCTGGTGGTCCGTGCGCTTTCTGATCTGGCGGGGGCGGAAAGCCACTTGGACTTCCCCCAGTTTGCCCGCGCTGCTGCTGCCGGTGCCGCAGCCCTGGTCCGGCACCTCTTGCCCCTGATATCGGAAATGCCATCCACCAGCGACAGGCCGGCCCCTCTCATCCGTTAAACCAGCGGGGGATGTATTGTCCCCATCGGAGATGGATGGGACTATCATGGAAATCAACAGCAGCACGACATCGCTGTTCCAGACGGCGAGCAGCCGGCGGCCGTCGCCGCAGGAACGGTTTGAACAAACCGATACCGATAAATCAGGGACCCTTTCCCTGGATGAATTCAAGGCTGGGGCACCCAAGGGACAGGGCAGCGGCGGCAACAATGTCGATCAGGCCGAACTATTCACATCCATGGATGCCGACAGCAATGGTGAGCTGACACAGGCTGAAATGGAAAGCGCGTTCCAGCGGATGGGGAATGGAACGCGCGGCGCCTTGATCGATGCCCAGGCCGGGGCCGGTGGCCCGCCGCCGGACGGGGGAGCGGGTGGCACCAGCGGGAGCGCCAGCAATAGCGGGGATATTGCCAGCCTTCTGTCCAGCAGCACTGATAGCGAGGACGAGGAGGAGGACGATGCCATCTCCAGTCTGATCAGCCAGTTGCGCAGCGCCGCCGCCAGCTATGGGGCCAATGCCAGTACGGGCACGGCCGCAAATTCCAGCATTCCGGGCAGCCTGCTGGCCTAAACGACCAACCGGATGGGCGGCTGCGGGCCCTGCCTCAATCCGCTACCGCACATATGCCCCCTTCCATATTTTTGGGGGCATCCAACTCCGGGGTGGGTGCGCATCATTGTAAATACGCAGCCCACCCCATATTTTTCAGTGGTTTGTAGCCGTTTGTCGCGCTTGTCTTTGGCCGCGTAGCGCTTATCCTTTAAGAGCAACCCACATGGGATCAAGGATTATAGCCATGGCCAAGAAGGCACCCTCCATCAATATCGGCATCTCCGACAAGAACCGGGAAAAGATCGCCGAGGGGCTGTCCTGCCTGCTGGCGGACAGCTACACGCTCTACCTGAAGACGCACAATTTCCATTGGAACGTCACCGGGCCGATGTTCAACACGCTGCATACCATGTTCATGGCGCAGTATACCGAACTGCATACGGCGGTGGACGAGATCGCCGAACGTATCCGCGCCCTGGGCTTCCCCGCCCCCGGCAGCTACAGCCAATATGCCAAGCTGACCAAGATCGCCGAGGAAACCGGCGTTCCCAAAGCGGAAGAGATGATCCGCCAGTTGGTGGAAGGGCACGAAACCGTGGCCCGCACCGGTCGTGCGCTTTTCCCCGTGGTGGAAGAAGCAGGCGACGAGCCTACTGCTGACCTGCTGACCCAGCGGCTGCAGATCCATGAGAAGACCGCCTGGATGCTTCGTTCCATGCTCGAGTAATTTTGGCGATCGAGCTTTATCAAAAGGGGCCTGCCGGGCGACTGGCAGGCCTTTTTTCATGAATCTTCGGCGCTATGAACCTTGGTCGGCACTCCATTGCCTGAAGAAATGGGTTTTAGGGTTGATCATTGTCGGATGCCCGGCCAGTCTTCCTGATCATCCCAGCCGGCAACACTCGTCTTTTTCAGGAGCTTTGGTCTTTTCAATGTCACTTATCCTCCGGTCGCCGCGCCCTGCGGCACTGGCCCTGTGCCTTTCCTTTATCGCCCTGCCCGTTCTCTCCCCCGTTGCCGCCCAGGCTGTTGATAGTATCGAGGCCCCCACGGCATCGGCACTGCCGCCCGGCGTGGAAGCCATGATCCGTCAGGCGGCCGCTAAAGGCGATGCTGATCTGCTGGAAAAGACCAGTGGCCTGGCGGTGGAGACCTATCCCGACCAGGCAAAGGCAATCCGCGATTTGCATAACAGTCTGGTTGCCCAGCGCAAAACAGCAGAGCAAGCAGCCAAAAGGGCCAATGGCGCCCGCGTTCTGGCCGGCTGGACCGGCAGTGGCGAGCTTGGCGCCTCTCTTTCCAGCGGCAACAGCGATGATAAGGCCTTTGCGTTTGGCCTCGCCCTCAGCAAAGAGACCTTGGCCTGGCGCCACCGGGTGATGGCGACCGCCGATTACCAGCGCAGTGACGGCCAGACCAGCAAGGAGCGGTTCACCGCCGGGTACGAGCCCAATTATTTTATCAATGACCAGTTTTACGTTGCCGGCCAGTTCGGCTGGGAACGCGACATGTTCGCCGGATATCGCCACCGCCTGACAGAGACGGTGGGTGCCGGTTATGTCCTGGTCGATGATGGCGTTAACCGGCTGGAAGTGGAAGGCGGCCCCGGTGCGCGCCACACTTTCTACGCCGCCACGCCAGAACGTGCAGCCTGGACCGAGAATGAGTTCGTGTTCCGGGCCGCGGCTGAGTTCGTTCATCAATTCAGCGACGATGCCTCTTTCTCCCAGTCAGCCAAAAGCCTGATCGGTGCGGAGAACCGGACAGTGGAAGCGATCTCTGCCCTGACCACCCGCATCAACGACCTGTTCTCCGCCAAAATCAGCTTCACTGTGCGCAATGAGAGCGACCCGCCGGATGACCGCAAGGCCACCGACACGATCAGCCGCGCCACGCTGGTTTATTCCTTCTGATCCTTGTTGCTTCCGGTCGGGGAAGAGCGCTGCTAGAACAGGTGGCGAACTTCCCCGTTGCCAATGAAGCCGACATGACCGCCCCCAGCCCGCTGCGCCTGACGGAAATCGAAGAGCTGACCCTGGATGAAGCCCGCGAGGAGCATGCTGCCCTCGTCGCGGAGATCCACCACCACCGCGAGCTTTATTATTCCAAGGATGCGCCGGCCCTTTCCGATGCCGATTATGACCGGCTGGAACAAAGGCTGGCCCGGCTGGAGGCCCGTTTCCCGGAACTGGTGACGACTGACAGCCCGACCCAGACCGTGGGCGCCGCCCCCTCCTCCGGTTTTGGCAAGGTGAAGCATAAGGTGGCGATGCTGAGCCTCGCCAACGCATTCGAGGATGAGGATGTGGCCGATTTTGTCGGCCGGGTCCGTCGCTTCTTGAACCTGAGCGAAGATGCCGCCGTCGCCTTCGTTGCTGAACCGAAGATTGACGGCCTGTCCCTGTCCCTGCGCTATGAAAAAGGACAATTGGTCCAGGCCGCCACGCGCGGCGATGGGGCGGAGGGGGAGGATGTCACCGCCAATGTCCGCACCATCAAGGATATTCCCCATACGCTGAAGGGGAACGCCCCCGACATCGTGGAAGTGCGCGGTGAGGTTTATATGAACCGCGCCGAATTTCTGGAACTGAATCGCGTGCAGGCGGAAAAGGGCGACAAGGTCTTCGCCAATCCGCGCAACGCCGCCGCCGGCTCCCTGCGCCAGCTTGATTCCAAGATCACTGCCAGCCGTCCGCTGCGCTTCTTTGCCTATGCCTGGGGTGAGGTCTCAGCGCCGCTGGGCCGTACACAATGGGAAAGCCGGCAGAAGCTGGAGAGCTTCGGCTTCACCCTCTCCACCCCATCCCGCCTGTGCGATGGGGCGGATGCCCTGCTGGATTATTACCGGGAGATCGGTATCCAGCGGCCGACCCTGCCCTTTGATATCGACGGCGTGGTCTACAAGGTCAATGATCTGGCCTTGCAGGAACGGCTGGGCTTCATCTCCCGGTCGCCGCGCTGGGCCACGGCGCATAAATACCCGGCCGAACAGGCGATGACCCGGCTGAACACCATCTCCATCCAGGTCGGCCGCACCGGTGCCCTGACGCCGGTGGCAGAGCTGGAGCCGGTGAATGTCGGCGGCGTGGTGGTCAGCCGCGCCACGCTGCATAATAAGGATGAGATCGAGCGCAAGGATATCCGCGTCGGCGATATGGTCATCGTCCAGCGCGCGGGCGATGTGATCCCGCAGATCGTGGGCTATGTCGCGGACAAACGGCCGGCAGATTCCCATCCCTACGCCTTCCCCGACCATTGCCCGGAATGCGGCTCCATTGCCACGCGGGAGGAAGGCGAAGTCGTCACCCGCTGCACCGGCGGCCTGATCTGCCCGGCCCAGGCGGTGGAGCGGCTGCGCCATTTCGTGTCCCGCAACGCCTTCGATATTGAGGGGCTGGGGATTGAGCGTATCCAGCTTTTCTTTGAACAGGGGCGCATCCGCCAGCCGGCCGATATCTTCACCCTGGAAGCGCGGGAGGAGCAGCGTATCGACCGGCTGGTCACCATGACCGGTTTTGGCAAAAAATCGGTGGAGAAGCTGTTCCAGGCCATCGAAGCACGGCGCACCATTGCGTTGGACCGTTTCATCTTCGCCCTTGGTATTCGCCAGATCGGAGAAGCCACGGCCAAGCTGCTGGCCCGCGCCTATCGTACCGTGGAAACCTGGCAGGCCCGCATGGTGCAGGCCGCCTCCGAACGCGCTGATAAGCGGGAGGAGAAAAAGCCGGAGCTGGTGGGCGAAGCCTATGCCGAACTCTGCGGCATCGAACAGATCGGTGTCAGCGTGGCCGATGACCTGACCGACTTTTTCCGCGAACAGCATAATCTGGACGCGCTGGCGGCCTTGCTGGAACAGGTGAAGCCGGAGGAATATGTGCCCCCGGCCACTGCCAGCGCCTCCCCCGTCACCGGCAAGACCGTGGTGTTCACCGGCACGCTGGTCACCATGGGCCGGTCGGAAGCCAAGGCCAAGGCGGAGGCGCTGGGCGCCAAGGTCGCCGGGTCTGTCAGCGGTAAGACCGATTATGTCATCGTCGGTGCTGACGCCGGGTCGAAGGCCGCCAAGGCCCAGGAATTGGGGGTGACCATCCTGTCAGAGGAAGAATGGGCGGCCCTCATCGCCGGCCATTGAAGTGGCGTTGGCATGAACGGCGAAACTATAGTGTCCACAGCTAATTTTTCGCCGTCCGCTCCCGCCGCATCTTTCGCAACCCTCGGGAAAATCAGCATATTTCCAGGCTTTTCCAGGTTGGCACGGCCATTGCTCTTGTTGGGTCAACATGTATTCGACACAAGGCCACTCGGGGGAGCCACATATGTCCTTTAAGTCCATCCTGTTCGCCGCCGCCCTGTCCTTATCCGCGTTGCCGGCATTGGCGTTCGGCCCTCAGGATTTCACCGCACGTGAAATATCGGTGAAAAACCTGATCGGCCGTCTGGATATCACGGTGGCGGCGGGGGCCGACAAAGTGACGGCCAGCGTCACCGGCCCGGATAACAGGGTCGCCGACGTGACTGTTCGTCAGCAGGGTAAGCAACTGGTGATCGAACAAAGCCGCCCCTGGCACCGTGCCGACAAAGTCACCCGGGAAGATTGGGTTGATGTGAAGATCACCGTGCCCGCCGGGACACCGCTTGCGGTCAGCGGGTTCATCGGCGAAGGCAATGTAGGGGATCTGCTGGCGCCGCTCACCATCGATTCCCACACGTCCGGGACCTTCCGCGCCGGGCATGTCACCACGGCTGCCATCGGTATTTCCGGCAGCGGGGATATCCGTCTGGGGAAGGTTGATAATAATCTCTCCGCAGAGATTGCCGGCAGCGGGTCCGTACAAACGGGGGAAACCGCCGGCAAAGTGACAGCCGATGTCCGGGGCAGCGGCAAATTTACCCTGGACCGGGTCGATGGTCCCATGGCGATCGCCATCAAAGGCAGCGGTGACGTCATCGTGAAGAGCGGCACTATCGACCCCTTGACTGTTTCCATCGTCGGGTCCGGGAAAGTGATCATTGATGGTCAGGTGCGCAGCCAGTCCATCAGCCGGATTGGCTCCGGCACGGTGATCATCAATGGGCGCAAAGGCTGATCGCCGCCTTTCCCCACACCTTCCTTTTCGCCTGAAAAATCGCCCGTCATGATCGGAGCCAGCGATGCGCTATACGCGGCACCTGCCCACCCTTTTCCTGTCCGCCGGTCTTCTGTTGGCCGCCCTGCCCGCCAGTGCCGATATTGTTGGACCGCAACGGATCGGGGCCAGCAATCTGTTGATCCATGACATTATCGGCACGGTCACGGTTGCGACCGACGCAAATGCCAAAGACATCACCGTCACGATCAATGGCAAACCGGATGAACTGGCCCTGTTATCCGTCGGGCAGAAAGGCGACGCTGCCACCATTACGCGCAGCCGTCCGCCCAGCAAGATCGGCCGCGACTGGAATGTGAAGAATGACGATATCGTGATCGACATCACCATGCCCAAAAATGGCGATGTCACCGTGAACGATATGCTGGGCACGTTGCATCTGAACGATCTGGATGGAAAATTAGTCGCCAATATCAGCAGCGCCGCCGATATCACCACCGGTACCCTGGCCAGTGCCAGTTTCGCCATCAGTGGTGCAGCGGGTATCAAGGCCGGCTTCATCCAAGGCCCCTTGTCGCTGGTGGTCAGCGGCGCCTGCACTTTTGATGGTACGGGCGTTCAGCAGGGATTGCGCGCCGAAATCTCCGGCTTCGGCAATATCAGCACAGCCCGGACACGGGGACCCATTGATATCCAGATATCCGGCGTCGGGGATATCGAGATGCAAGATGGCGACACCGACATGCTCCGCGTTTCCATCAGCGGCATGGCTGGCGTGGATTATGAAGGCGAAGTCCGCAACCGCGATATCAATGTAAGCGGCCTTTCCAGCATCCATATCAACGGCCAGAAGGCCCGCTGACCGACCCCAGAAGTCAGGCGGCCCGGCGGAAGACGATGAATTTCGACAGGGTGAAATTGAAGATCAGGCCGGAAATGCTGCCCGCCGCCACCCCGGCATAGGGCAGCAACCGCCCCGCCGCCTCAAACCCCGTTGCCGTGAGCAGCGCGGGGCCAGCCTGAAGCACCAGCACATAGACACCATAATTCACCAGGGCCCCAACCGCATTGGCGGCCAGGAACTTGCCCCATTGCCGTATGGCGCCCCGGCGGCTGACACCGGTGAAGGTGTAGCGGCGGTTCAGGTACCAGGTGGAGGTAGCGGCCATCAGATAGGAGAAAATCCGACCGCCATAGGGGTCCAGCCCCAATAGATGCAGCGCCACTGCCAGCGCTGCCATATCAACCACCAGCCCGACAATGCCGATCAGGCCAAAAGTCAGCAACTCGCGCGAGACGGAACGGGACATCGGAGAACCTGGATCAAAAGCAGCGGATGGGGCTTTCCCATCCGCTGGTAATATGCAGCCGGATTATCTTACTTCAGGAAGGCGCTGTCGAAGTCCGGGGCCGGAACTTCCAGATATTTCAACCGCTTCATCTCCCGCCGACCGCGCGTCACCGTATCCAGGATCAGCCCGCAGGTCAGCGACAGGAAGGAGAGCAGGCCCAGTCCCGTCGCCAGCACAGCCGTGGGGAAGCGCGGCACCAGCCCGGTTTCGTAATAGGTGACAAAGAGCGGGAAAGCGATGCAGATCGACAGGATGGCAAAAAGCGCGGCGATGATGCCGAAGGACTGCATCGGCCGTTCCTCCTTGATCAGCTTGCCGATCATCCACAGGATGCGGAAACCATCGCGGAAGGTGGAGAGTTTGGAAACCGAACCTGGGGCGCGATCCTTATAGGGCGTTTCCACCTCGCCCAGCGGCATGCTCATTTCCAGCGCATGCACCACCAGTTCGGTCTCGATCTCAAACCCGCCGGCCAGCACGGGGAAGCTCTTTACAAAGCGGCGGGAGAAGACGCGGTAGCCGGATAAGAGATCGTCCGTGCGCTTGCCGAAAACCACCGTCACCAGGGACGTCAGCATGACGTTACCCAGGCGATGACCGGCGCGGTAAGTTTCCCAATCCGTTACGCGGGCGCCATTCACCATATCCAGCTTCTCATCCAGCAGCTTGGCCACCAGGGCCGGCGCGGACGGGGCATGATAGGTATCGTCGCCATCGACCATCACATACACATCCGCCTCGATATCGGCGAACATGCGGCGGACGACATGGCCCTTGCCCTGCAACGGCTCCCGCCGGACAACGGCGCCGGCCGCACGGGCAATCTCCGAGGTGCGGTCCTTGGAGTTGTTGTCATAGACATAGATGGTGGCCGTGGGCAGGGCCGCCTTGAAATCGCGGACCACCGCCTCGATGGAGGCTTCCTCATTGTAGCACGGCACCAGCACGGCGATGCGCGGTGTGGCCTGGACATTATCGAGAAGGGACATGGGGAAATCCGGAAGGCAGGTGGAAACCAATTGATAACACGGCATTCAGGGAAAAGATGCGTCCGAAAACGGCCGCTTTCATGACGGCGCCGCAGGGGTGGGACCACGAACCAGCCGGCACAGCATCATCGGTTCATCCAGATTGGACGTGACGAGGCGGCAATCCCCCATATCAGCGGCCAATCCGTAACGCGGCAGGATATGCTCAGCCGTCCAGACCTCCCAATGCGCGACCAGCCAGTAAAAATCGCCCTGATGGTTGGCGATGCGATCCCGCATCACCTGGTTCAGCTTGATATCGCCATGGTCGGGATGGATGAAATAGGAATGGACACGCAGGAAGGGCACCTGCGGCGGAAAGCCCGTGATCAGGAAGCTGGTGGGCGCATAACCGGTCTGGATGATGATGGTATTGTTCGGATTGGGCAGCGTCGGTGCGTTCACTTCCACAAACCGGTCGGCAAAGGGCATACGTGCCCAGGTGCCGGGTTTCCCGGTCACCGTCACCAGCACCAGCAATGCCAGCGCGATCCCGCCCCGCACCTTCACCGGCAGCGGCCACAGCGCGACCGCCACCACCATCAGCACCGGGGCCAGCATTTCCAGCGGGATCAGGTAGCGATAGATGGCAAACAGCTTCAGCCAGACCAGATAAGTGATGGCACCCGCCACCAGCACATAAAGCGCCGGACGGCGCGCCACGAGCATGGTGGCTTGCCGCCCCCGCAGGGCCAGCAGGATAAAGGGGGTGGCGATCATCACGATATAAGCGACCGGGATCCGCAGGTCGCGGAAGATGATCTCCCCCACCTTCTTCGGGTCGGCCAACCAGATGAAGGGGAACAGCAGATTGTTCAGGAAGCCGTGGGGGATGAATTTATCATCGCGATACGGCTCCGGCACACCCCAGGGGGAGCGGAACAGATCGTTGAAATAAGGGAAAAGCGGGTTCTGGTAGAAGCTCCACAGATGCCACATCCAGTGGCCGGAGAAGATCGCCATACCAGCGATCACCCCGATCCCGAAGAAGAAGGACAGGAAGAAGCGCCGCCAGAGCGTACCGCCCACAAACAGAAAGGCAAAACAGGCGCCAACGGCAAAGGGCAGGGTTGGCTGTTTCAGCCCCACGGCACTGCCAACCAGCAGCCCGCCCAGGAAAACAATGCCATAAGCCGCCCCCGCCCGGCCCTGCCAGACGATATCTGCCTTGGCCACCACCAGCCATGCAGCCCCCAGCACGAACAGGCTGATGACATTGTCATAGAAGGTGGCGCCCAACAGGCCCAACTGCCCCGCCCCGCAAAAGCCGACAATGGCCAGCGCCAGGGCGGCCAGGGTACGCAGCCGCACATTGGCCGCGAGCGGCGACAGCAGGGTGAAGGCCAGACCGAACAAGGGCACGACATTCAGCCCCTGCACCACCGACAGGACGTAGGAGACACCGCGCGCCGGCAGTATCTGCGCCAGCCAGTAAACCGGCAGATCCAGCGTGGGGTTATAATAGGTGGCCACCTGCCCCGGCGCCACATCCAGGGCCAGTTCCCGCCCGGTCAGATAGGCATAGGCATTGTACCAATGGTAATTGCGCAAATCCCAATTACCATCCTGCCCCAGCGACAGGGACCAGAACCCCACCAGCAGCGGGAACAGGATCAGCACGGCCAGGGCGATCAGATGCCAGCGACGGGCATCAGGGGCGGGATGCAGGGACATCGGTTGGTTTCACCGGATGGGAGGGCCGAACGGCCGGGTTGCAGACTTCCGTGATAGGCGGGGCTTCGGGCAAGATCAAGGCAGGCTTGCGGCCCCGCCCTCGGCACTCCGCTCGACAGGGATAACGCATTGGGTTACCACCCGATCCCATGTCGACGATCAAAGCCCTGCTTCACCCCTTCACCACCGGAATGCTGAAGCCGCCTGCCCAGGCGCTGATGCTGCGTGCCCATGCCGATGCGGCGCTGGATGCGGACTGGCGGCAGAACCTTCTCTGCATCACCGGGTTCAAGCCCGATCATGATGCGCTGCTGGCCGGTGGTTTCAAGGTTGAGGCGGCCTTGCCGGCAGAGGCTGGCCCCTTCGATGCCGCCCTGTGCCCGCTGACCAAGCACAAGGCCGACAGCCTGGCCGCCATTGCCCAGGCCTGGGCCGCCCTGCCCGTAGGTGGCCTGTTGCTCTGTGCCGGCGACAATGATACCGGGGCCGCCAGCCTGCAGAAGGATGTGGCCAAGGCGCTGGGACCATTGGAAACCGCCTCCAAATTCCATGCCCGCATCTTCTGGACCCGTAAGCAGGAAGGGGAGATGCCGGCGCTGTTAAAGGGCTGGCTGGCCGGTGGGGCCACCCGCCTTGTCCCGGAAACTGGATTCCATGCCGGCCCCGGCATGCATGGCTGGAACAAGATCGACCGCGGATCGAAGCTGCTGGCCGATCATCTGCCCGGCGACGTGCGCGGCCGTATCGCCGATCTGGGGGCCGGCTGGGGCTACCTGTCCGCCATGCTGCTGAAAACCGGTCGCCACCTGAAAGGGCTGGATCTGTTCGAAGCCGATGCGGCAGCACTGGAAGCGGCGAAGCTGAATATTCAGCCGCTGTCCGGCGAACCCCCCATCCGCTTTCATTGGGCGGATGTGACCAAGGGACTGCCCCGCCAGCGCTATCACAGTGTGATCATGAATCCGCCCTTCCATAGCGGCAAGGCGACGGATATCGAACTGGGCACCGCCTTCATTCAGCAGGCCGCCCATTGCCTGGAAAAAGGCGGGCTGATGCTGATGGTCGCCAACCGCCAGCTTCCCTATGAAGCCGCGATCGACGCCCATTTCAAGGAACGCCGGCTGGTGGCGGAAGCCGATGGCTTCAAGCTGATTGAGGCGCGGGCGTAGGACATTTAAAGGACAGCCCGTCGCGTTGATACCAAAGCCACAATCAATTAAGATCACCTAGGCACGATACAGCAGGCGTAAACGATTTTATGGGGAGGAACCCGCTGTGGCGACGCTCGATTTCAGCCGTATGACGTCAGCTGAGAAGCTTGATCTGATCGGCGAGCTTTGGGACAGTATCGAAGCTGACAACGTCCCTCTGACGGCGGAACAGGTTGCCGAGCTTGACCGCCGTTATGCAACACTGGACACAGATATCAAGCAGGGACGAGACGCCTTCACCGTCTATGATGAGTTGACGGCACGTTATCGGTGATGCAGGTCGTCCTGACCCAGCAGGCAGAAGCTGACCTTGCCGCCGCGCGGGACTGGTACGACAGTGAGGCGCCCGGTCTTGGATCACGGTTCATGGAAGAGTTCCTGAACATCGCCCGGCAGTTGGCTGATAATCCAGCTCTTTATCAGATTGTACGGCGGGACATCAGACGCGCAGTATTTCGCCGATTTCCTTATAGTCTGTTCTTCCGCATCCGTGGCAACGTTGTCGAGATTTTCGCCTGCTTGCATGCGAGGCGAAACCCTACTCTTTGGAAGTGCCTTCCACAGTGATCAAAGATCGTCAGCGGGAAGCAGTAACAAGAAGATTTGAGGTCCAATCGCTCCTAAAGCCTTTCGTCGATTTCGTTGATAACGCATCCCCCTGCCCCGCGCATTCCCGCCCCGGCGGCACTGCCCGTTTACCTGGGGCCCTGCATCGCCATATAAAGCCCCATCATGATGATCGATTTTCTCAAGATGCAGGGGCTGGGCAATGATTTCGTCATTGTCGACGGCCGCACCCGACCGATCCGCTTTTCGGCAGCGCAGGCGCGCGCCATCGCCGACCGGCGAAAAGGCGTTGGTTTCGATCAATTGATCATCATGGAACCGCCCGCAGAGCCGGCGGCTGATATTTTCATGCGCATCCTGAACCCGGATGGCAGCGAGGCCGGTGCCTGTGGCAATGCCACGCGCTGCGTCGCGTCCCTGGTGGCGCGCGATCTGGGGCGGGAGCGTCTGACCATCCAGACCATTTCCGGCCTGCTGGCCTGCACCATCCGCCCGGATGGGCTTGTGACGGTGGATATGGGGCCGGCACGGCTGGACTGGCAGTCCATACCGCTGGCCCGCGCCGCTGATACTGCCCATGTCGATCTGGCCGAAGGTCCGCTGGCTGATCCGGTTTGCGTGAACATGGGTAACCCCCACGCCGTCTTTTTTGTGGAAGATGTCGAGGCGGTGGACCTGCCAAAGTTCGGCCCGCTGCTGGAGACCGCCCCCCTGTTCCCCGACCGCGCCAATATCGAAGTGGTGCATGTCACCGGGCCGGCATCGGTGCGGATGCGGGTGTGGGAACGCGGGGCCGGCATCACCCAGGCTTGCGGGTCGGGCGCCTGCGCCGTCGGTGTGGCCGCCATAAGGCGCGGGCTGGTGGAAGGCCGGCTTGTCACCGTGAGCCTGGATGGTGGTGACCTGATCATTGAATGGCTGGAGAACGGCCATGTGCTGATGACCGGGCCGGTGGCCACTTCCTTCACCGGCACCCTGGATAACAGCCTGCTGGACGTGCCGGCATGAGTGTGGAAACCAACCTGCCCGATGCCGCCGACCTGCATGACCATGCGCATGAGGGCGGCGAAGGCGGCCCGGCGGAAGTCACCGGCGGTGTGGGGGAACCCACGCTGGTCACCTTCGGCTGCCGGCTGAATGCCTATGAATCGGAAGTGATGCGCACCCATGCCCGGCAAGCCGGGCTGGCGGATGTGGTCATCGTCAATACCTGCGCCGTCACGGCGGAAGCGGAGCGCCAAGCCCGCCAGACCATCCGCCGCATGCGCCGGGAACGGCCTGAAGCCAAGATCATCGTCACCGGCTGTGCCGCCCAGGTCAGCCCGGAGAAATTCGCCGCCATGGGCGAGGTGGATCATGTGCTGGGCAATGATGCCAAGCTGACCGCCGCCCCCTGGTCCGATTTCGGCACCGGTGCCGCCGAACGTGTCGCCGTCAACGATATCATGAGCGTGAAGGAGACGGCGGGCCATCTGATCCAGGGCATGGAAGGGCGCGCCCGCGCCTTTGTCCAGGTGCAGAATGGCTGTGACCATCGCTGCACCTTCTGCATCATCCCCTTTGGCCGCGGCAATTCCCGCTCTGTGCCGATGGGGGAGATTGTCGCCCAGGTCCGTGCCCTGGTGGCGTCGGGCTATAATGAGGTGGTGTTGACCGGGGTGGATATCACCTCCTTCGGGGCCGATCTGCCGGGCAATCCCAGCCTGGGCCAGATGACCCGCCGCCTGCTGGCCGCCGTGCCGGAACTGCCGCGCCTGCGCCTGTCATCGCTGGATGCGGTGGAGATGGATGAGGATCTGTGGCGGCTGATCGCTGAAGAACCGCGCCTCATGCCACATCTGCACCTGTCCTTGCAGGCTGGCGACGACATGATCTTGAAGCGGATGAAGCGTCGCCATCTGCGCGATGATGCCATCGCCTTTGCCGAAAAGGCCCGGTCGTTACGCCCGGATATCGTCTTTGGTGCCGATATCATCGCCGGCTTCCCGACGGAGACGGAGGAGATGTTCCAGAACAGCCTGCGCATTGTCGAACAATGCGGGCTGACCTGGCTGCACGTCTTCCCCTACAGCCCCCGCCCCGGCACGCCGGCGGCCAAGATGCCCCAGGTGCCCGGCCCCATCCGCAAGGAACGTGCGGCCCGGCTGCGCGCGGCTGGTGAGGCGCAGGTGGCAGCCTATCTCGCCTCCCAGGTGGGTCGTTCCGTCAGCGTACTGGTCGAGAAATCTGGCCTGGGTCGCAATGAGGGCTTTGCCGAAGTGCGCGTACCGGACCATTATGAACCCGGAACGATCCTGCGCGCCCATATTACCGGCATTGCCGGCCACCAACTTACCGCCACGGTCCTGGACTGATGCTGAACTGGTTCAAGAAGAAAGACCCGCAGCCGTCGCCTGAAAACGACATGCGGCTTCGTCGCCCGTCCCCCGCGCTTGAAAAAGCCGGGGACGAACCGGACATCACGCCCGATCAGGTCAAGGAAGAACCGGGCGAGATCACCATTCCGATTCCGGTCCCGGTTTCCCCGCCGCCGCTGCCCCCGGCCCCGCCGGCAGCCCCGGTTGTGCCGGAACCGCTGGTGACGCCACCTGCACCGCCGCCCCCAACCCCCGTGGTGGAGCCGGTGAAGGAAGAACCGGCTGAGGTGGAAATCCCCGTCCCGGTACCCGCCCCCAGCCCGGAGCCAGCCGCGCCGGAACCAGCGGAAAAGCCGGCAGAGATCGAAATTCCGATCCCCGTTTTCACCGCTGCCCCCAGCGCCGAGGCCGCCGCCCTGGCGGAGGAACCGCTGCCGGAACTGGAGGACAAGCCGGAACGCAAAAGCTGGTTCTCCCGGCTGAAGGACGGCCTGTCCAAATCCACTGCGCGTCTGACCGATGGCATCAGTGGCATCTTTACCAAGAAGAAGCTGGATGATGAGGCGCTGGAGGAGTTGGAAGAACTGCTGATCCGGGCCGATCTGGGCCCGGTCACCGCCGCCCGTCTGGCTGCTGGCCTTGCCAAGACCCGCTTTGGCAAAGAAGTGACGGCGGAAGAGGTGAAGCAATATCTGGCCGCCGAGGTGCAGAAGATCGTGCAGCCGGTGGCCCAGCCACTGGTGATCGACACGACCAAGAAGCCGCATGTGATCCTGCTGGTCGGCGTTAATGGCACCGGCAAGACCACCACAATCGGCAAGCTGGCCCGTCAGTTCCGCGCTGAGGGCAAGAATGTGTGGCTGGCCGCCGGTGACACGTTCCGCGCCGCCGCTGTCAGCCAGTTGCAGATCTGGGGGGAGCGGACAGGCTGCCCTGTCATCTCCAAGCCGACCGGCGCCGATGCTGCCGGCCTTGCCTATGAGGCTTTGGAAAAGGCCACCGCCGCCGGGGCTGACGTGCTGTTGATCGACACGGCCGGTCGCTTGCAGAACAAGGCCGGGCTGATGGAAGAGTTGCGCAAGATCGTCCGCGTAATCAAGAAGGTGCAGCCCGACGCGCCGCACACCACCTTGCTGACGCTGGATGCCACCACCGGCCAGAACGCACACAGCCAGGTGGAAGTGTTCAAGGACATGGTGTCCATCAACGGCCTGATCCTGACCAAGCTTGATGGCTCTGCCCGTGGCGGCGTGCTGGTTGCGCTGGCCGAGAAATTCAAGCTGCCCGTCCACGCCATCGGCGTTGGCGAAGGCGTTTACGACCTGCGCCCCTTCGAGGCCGACAGCTTCGCCCGCGCCTTGGTCGGGTTGGAGTAAGACCCGCCCTCTGTTTCCCTGCCCCTTTTATGGGGCAGGGTCAGGCGAATATCTTCGCCACCTCATCGCCCTCCAGCAGGCGCCAGTCCCCCTCTTCCAGATCACCCAGATCCAGCGCACCGATGCGGGCGCGGTGCAGGGTTTCAACATGGTTGCCGACGGCGGCGAACATGCGGCGGATCTGGTGATAACGCCCTTCCTGAATGGTCAGCCGCGCCTTTTTCTCATCTAAGGCTTCCAAAGTCGCCGGCAAGAGCGGGGTCTTTTCCGATTTCAGCATCAAGGTGCCGCTGGCAAAAATATCCTTCTCATCCCCCGTCAGGGGACGGGCCAGTTCCGCCTCATAGACTTTGGGCACATTGGCCTTGGGCGAGATGATGCGGTGGAGCAACTGGCCATCATCGGTCAGCAGCAGAAGACCGGTCGTGTCCCGATCCAGCCGGCCAACCGGGGCGATGATGGGATTGCGGTATTCAAACCGCTCCGGCAGCAATTCATAAACCACCCGGCCCGGATCGCTGGTGGAACAGGTATAGCCGGCCGGCTTATTCAGCATCAGCACGCAGCCCTGCGGCGGGTCCAGTTCCTCCCCGTCGATCAGGATATCCTCATGCTCAGCCTTGTCGCCATCGGACAGGATAGTGCCATCCCGTCGCGTCACGCGCCCGGCCCGCAGCAACATTTTCACATCACGCTGGCTGCCATAGCCCAGATTGGCGATCAGCCGGACGAGACGCATGAAAATTGTCCTTGGAGGTCAAATAGAGGAGTGCAGGGAGGATGGGGGAGGCGGATACGCCGCTTCAAACCGGTTCCGGTTCCAGCGGTTCGCCCGGCTTCAACCACCAGGAGGCTTCGGCCAACTTGCCTTCGAACAGTTCCAGCATCGGCCGTTTCATCCGGTCGATCAGTGGCCAGTCGTGGGTGGCGACGATGACGGTCGTGCCCTGCTTGTTCAACTCGATGAACAGCCGCATGATCTTCATCGACATGTCGCGGTCGATATTGCCCGTCGGCTCGTCCGCGACGATCAGTTGCGGGTTGTTGATCACGGCCCGCGCAATGGCGACCAACTGCTTTTGACCACCAGACAGGGTGGGTGGCAGGGCATGCAGCTTATCCGCCAAGCCAACCCAGGCCAGCAGATCGGTCACCGCTTCCCGGACATGGCGTTCTTCATGCCCGGAGATGCGCAGCGGCAAGGCCACATTGTCAAACACGGTCATATGGTCCAGCAGGCGGAAATCCTGGAACACGACGCCGATTCGACGCCGCAGTTCCGGCAGCTTCGCCCGTGGCACCTTGGATAAAGGTTCCCCAAACAGGGTGATCAAGCCCCGTGACGGCCGCTCCGACAGGTAAAGCAGTTTCAGCAGGCTGGACTTACCGGCACCGGTGGGGCCGGTCAGGAACTGGAAGGAGCCGGGCGCCAGTTCGAAACTGAGATCGCGCAGCACCTCCGGCCCATTGCCGTAGCGCAATCCGACATTCTCGAAACGGACCACCCGTCAACTCCTTCCCATGCCCCGTAAAACCCGGTCAGGCGCAGCCGGCGCCGACCGCTTCAACGGGCGTACCGGCAGAGCCACCGTCACGCACCGGCACCAGACCCACCCGCTCAAACGCTGTCAGCGTCTCATCGGCCCAGGCCTTCAGGTCGGTCAGGCCGCCATGGCCGGTCCAGACATCAATGCCGAAGCGCTTTTCCAGATCGTTCTCGGTCAGCTTCAGGGCGTCGCGGACGGAAATCAGCTCGCGTTCCAGCAGGTTCCAGATGTCGCTTTCGCAGCGCTTCATGGTGACAACATGCACGCCCATGCCCTGAAACGCCTTCAGACGCTTGAACGCGGCGTCATTGTCATAAGCACCGAAACCGCCGGCAACCTCGTTCAGCACCACATAACGGCGGCCAATGGGCAGCCACTCATTCTTGTCGAAGCTGTACTGGATCAGCGCGCGCGCATCCTCAATCGCCTGCCCTTCGGCCTTGGTGGTCACCACCAGATCGATAGGGGGCGAGTTGCGGCGGCGCAGCAGGGAGCCGGCATTACGCGCTTCCGACCAGGCGAACAGTTCAGCGGCAACATTGGCGCCAACGTCGATGATATAGCCGCCTTCCAGCACGGTACGGCCAAACTCATCCCAATATTTGATGGCAAGGTTGGGATCGGTGGAGCTTTTGACCTTGGTCAGGTCTTCACCAATGCCCAGTTCCTTCACATGGTGGAACAGGCGGCCGAATTTGGACCGGTTGTTCAGACTGTCACTGTCCGCGGCCGCCAGCTTGACCGGCACGCCCTTCTGCTCGTGCTGCAGCACAAGCATCTGGGCCGTCAGGGTCTTGCCCTGCCCACCCGTCTTCGCCATCGAGATGAAGGTCCGCGTCATGCCAATTCTCTCCTGAACCCTGCCGGAATATCGGTCGCGGGCAAATGACCCCTGGGCAAGCCCTGTGCCCACCACCCGCGAGCGCGGAATCGTTACCCTTTTTCCCCGTCCCCTTCAATGGTAGCGGGGGCTTGCGTCCCTATTTTACCACGGGGTGCGTCCCGATCACACGGGATCAACAGGCGGCAGGGAAGACAATGTCAGCAATTCTTCCGCTTCTGCCGCCGGCAGCGGACGGGAGAAGAAGAAACCCTGACCATAGCGGCACTCCAGCCCGCGCAGGAAATCCACCTCCGCCTGGTTCTCGATCCCCTCCGCCACCACATCCAGGTCCAGGCTTCTGGCCAGCATCAGGATGATGCGGGGAATTTCCTCCCGCCGGTCGCCATGGCCGGCGCCCTGGACAAAGGCGCGGTCGATCTTCAGGGAACTGAACGGATAGCGGTGAAGATAAGAGAGACTGGAATAGCCCGTGCCGAAATCATCCAGCGACAGACCCACGCCAAGCGTGCGGATCTGCTGCATCATGGAGGCCGCCCGCACCGGATCATCCATCAGCAGGCTTTCGGTGATTTCCAGCTTCAGCGTATCCGGCGGAATCGCACTGCGGGTCAGCGCCTCTTCCACGATGGTGACCATGTCATCTTCCAGCATCTGCCGGCCGGAGACATTGACGCTCATGAACAGGCCGGAGCCATATTGTTTCTGCCATAGGGCAAGCTGGGTCGTTGCCTCACGCAGAGCCCAGCGGCCGATCTGCAGGATCAGGCCGGTATCTTCTGCCAAAGGCACGAAATCAGCCGGCGCAATCATGCCACGTTCGGGATGGAACCAGCGGATCAACGCCTCGAACCCTGCCACCGACTGGTCGGACAGGCGGACAACCGGCTGGTAAAAGAGTTTAAGCTGGTCGCGATCTGCCGCCATCCGCAGATCGGATTCCGTCCGCAGACGGGAAATGGCATGGGCGCGCAAGGCCTTGTCGAACAGATCGACCCGGTTTCGTCCTTCCCCCTTGGCGCGGAACATGGCGAGGCTGGCATCGCGCATCATGTCCACCGCCTGGGTATAGCCGGAATGGGACATGGCAATGCCGCCCGATACGGTCAATACCACCCGCTCCCCACCCGGCAGCAGGACCGGCTCCGCGATTCGGGTGGCAAGGCGGCTCGCCGCAGCAACAGCCGCCTTTGTATCCACCACCCCGTCGACCAGTACCGCATATTCATCGGCGGAAATGCGGGCGATGGTATCCCCTGCCCGCCTTTCCTGCTCCAGCCGGCGGGCCAGGATACGCAACACTTCATCCCCTGCAAGCGGACCCAGACTGTCATTCACCCGCTTGAAATGATCCAGATCGAACAGGATCACAGCGAAGGGCGGATCGTCCGGCCGCCGGCGCCGGCTGATCGCCTGCCCGATACGATCCAGCAACAGCGAGCGATTCGGCAGACCGGTCAGCCCATCGTGAAAAGCATCGAACAATATCTGCTGTTCGGCCCGCTTGCGCGCCGTGATGTCGGTCATGGAACCGGCCATGCGCATGGCATCGCCCACGCCATCCCGGATCGCCACGCCCCGGATCAGAACCCAGAGTTCCGCCCCGCTATCGTGGCGGATGCGCACTTCATGTTCCAGATGATCACTGCCGCCGGACAGATGCAGGGAAAAAGCCGTGCGCAGACCGGGCAAGTCGCTCGCATGGACCAGATTGAACCAGTCCTCAATCGTGCCCACCCACTCCCCACCCGGCAGGCCCAGCATGTCCGACCAGCGGGGGGAATAATAGACCTCGCCCTCCGGGATACGCCAATCCCAGAGCCCGTCATTGGCGCCCTGCGAGGCCAGGGCATAACGCTCCTCGCTGATCCGAAGCTGTTCCTCTGCCATTTTGCGGTCGCTGATATCGGACTGGGAGCCAACCAGCCGTACCGGCTCGCCGGCTTCATTCAGGACCGCGATGCCACGGCACAGCATCCAGCGCCAGCCGCGCGTGCCATGCTGGATGCGATATTCAATCTGGAACGGGCGTCCGCCGGCGGATAATTGCGCATCCAATGTTGCCTGCAGCCAGATAAGATCCTCCGGATGAACCCGGCTCAGCCATTCTTCCGGCCCGTCGCCGATCTCTGCCTCGCCACAGCCGATCAGGCTTTTCCAGCGCGGGGCATAATAAATACGGTCGGTCCGCAGGTCCCAATCATAAAGCCCGTCATTGGTGGCCGCTGCCGCAAGGGCCAGCCGTTCCTCGCTGATCCGGAGATTTTCTTCCGCCTCCTTGCGGGCGGTGATGTCGATGGCGGTGCCGATCAGGCGGGCAACCCTGCCGGTGCCCTCCTCCAGCGCAGCACCCCGCACCATCAGCCAGGTCCAGCCACCCCGGCCATTGGTAATGCGATGCTCGATGATGAAGCGACGGCCCGGTTCTTCCTGCGGTGGGCGCAGGGTGGCTTCCAGCCAGGGCATATCTTCCGGATGGACACGGGCGAACCAATCTTGCGGCAATACAGGCCGTTCTTCCCGCTGCGCCACCCCGTCGGGCGATGACAGGCCCAGCAAGATGCGGAACCCGGGGGAGAGGAACAGCCCGCCGCCAACAAGATCCCAATCCCACATGGCTTCGCCGCTGGCGAGGCCCGCCAGCATGTAACGCTGTGCCAGTTCGTCGTCAGAAGAGGGGTGAGTCAAGATAGGGCCGACGAATGCTATTGTTGCCATATCGTACGACATCTTGATGATGGCTGACTATGCCTGTTCTCAGCCATGCGAATTCTATAATAGAATGCCGCTATGGAATGGACCGACCAGGGAATTTTGCTTTCCGCCCGCCCCTATGGGGAGAGCGCCGCCCTGGCGGTGCTGCTGACCCGTGACCATGGAAGGCATGCCGGGCTGGTGCATGGTGGTCAATCCAGCCGTCACCGCGCCACGCTGGAACCGGGCAACCAGCTGGCCGCCCACTGGCGCGCCCGCATCGCCGACCAGTTGGGCCAATGGTCTTTGGAAGTGGAACGCGCCAGTGCCGCAGCCCTGCTGGATGACCCGAAACGGCTGTCCTGTCTGGCATCGGCCTGCGCCCTGATGGATTCCAGTCTGCCGGAACGGGAGCCCCACCCCGCTCTGTTCGATGCCACGCTGGCCCTGTTGGACGCCATGCAGACGGATGTGTGGGCCGAAATTTATGTCCGGTGGGAGATCGGGCTGTTGAATGAAGTCGGGTTCGGTCTTGATCTGTCGCGCTGTGCCGTAACGGGACGGAGTGCTGAGGATCTGGCCGGAGGCAATGAAATGCTGAGCCATGTCAGCCCGCGCAGCGGTCGTGCCGTCAGCACATCTGCCGCAGAGCCTTACCGGGACAAATTGCTGCCCCTCCCGCCCTTTCTGCTGGGTTTGAGTGATGGGGGGCCGGTTGAAGTGGCGCAGGGCCTGACCATGACCGGCCATTTCCTGGAACGGTTCGTCTTCGCCCAACGCCATGTCGACCTGCCGCCGGCGCGACGGCGATTTGCAGAACGCTATACCCGACATCAAACCATATCTGATATGGATGGCGCATGACCGACGCTGCTTTCGAGATCGTGGACAAGCGCCTCGCCGATGCATTGGGCGAGCGCTATCTGTCCTATGCCCTATCCACCATCGTCTCCCGCTCGCTGCCCGACGTGCGCGACGGGTTGAAGCCCGTACATCGCCGCATCCTGTTCGCGATGAGCCAGTTGAAGCTGGACCCGAACACGATGCCGAAGAAATCGGCCCGTGTGGTCGGCGATGTGATCGGTAAGTTCCACCCTCATGGCGACCAGTCCGTCTATGATGCGATGGTACGTCTGGCGCAGGATTTCGCCAGCCGCTACCCGCTGGTGGAAGGCCAGGGCAATTTCGGCAATATCGACGGCGATAACGCCGCCGCCATGCGATATACCGAGGCCAAGCTGACCGAGGTGGCCAAGGCCCTGATGCTGGGGCTGGAGGAGGACGCCACCGATTTCCGCCCCACCTATGACGGCGATGGCGAGGAACCGATTGTCCTGCCGGCCGCCTTCCCCAACCTGCTGGCCAACGGGTCGGCAGGTATCGCGGTCGGCATGGCCACCAGCATCCCGCCACACAATGTCGGTGAAATCTGCGGCGCGTTGAACCTGATCATTGAGCGGGAATTGCTGCCCGCCCCGGAAAAGCGCCGCCCGGTGACGGTGGACGAGCTGGTAAGCTGGGTGCGCGGGCCTGATTTCCCCACCGGCGGTGTGTTGGTGGAAAGCCGCGCCAACATCATTGAAGCTTACCGCACCGGGCGCGGCGCCTTCCGCACCCGCGCGCGCTGGACCAAGGAGATGCTGGGCCAGGGCACCTGGCAGGTGGTGGTGACGCAAATCCCCTATCAGGTGCAGAAATCGCGCCTGGTGGAAAAGATCGCCGAATTGCTGTCCGAGCGGAAACTGCCGCTGCTGGAAGATGTGCGCGACGAGTCGGCCGAGGATATCCGGCTGGTGCTGGTGCCCAAGAGCCGGAATGTCGATCCGGCCGTGATGATGGAACAATTATTCCGCAACACGGACCTGGAAACACGCTTCAGCCTGAACATGAATGTGCTGGATGGCGGGCTGATCCCGCGCGTCATGAACCTGCACGAGGTGCTGAAGGCTTTCCTGGACCACCGGCAGGAAGTGCTGGTGCGCCGCTCACGGCACCGGCTGGGCCAGATCGACCACCGGCTGGAAGTGCTGGGCGGCTATCTGATCGCCTATCTGAACCTGGATGAAGTGATCCGCATCATCCGGGAAGAGGATGAGCCGAAGAAGGAGCTGATGCGCACCTTCAGCCTGACGGATGTCCAGGCCGAGGCCATTCTGAATATGCGGCTGCGCAGCTTGCGCCGGCTGGAAGAGTTCGAGATCAAGAAGGAACATGATTCCTTGACGGCAGAGCGCGCCACACTGGCCGGCCTGCTGGAGGATGAGGGCAAGCGCTGGAAGGCCATCCGCAGCGAAGTGCAGCAGATGGATAAAAAATTCGGCCGCTCCACCGAACTGGGGGAACGTAGGACCGAAATCGGCGAGGCGCCGACCGATCTTGTGGTGCCGGTAGACGCCATGATCGAGCGGGAGCCGCTGACCATCTTCCTGTCGGAAAAGGGCTGGATCCGCGCCGTTTCCAAACATCTGGGCCCGGCAGAAACCGCCGACACCAAATATAAGGAAGGCGACAAGGAAGGCTTCGTCCTGCATGCCGAAACGGTGGACAAGCTGCTGCTGTTCGCCAGCAACGGCAAATTCTACACCCTGTCGGCCGACAAGCTGCCCCGTGGGCGCGGCTTTGGGGAACCGGTGCGCCTGATGGTGGATATGGGCGACGCCGAGATCGTCACCCTGATGCGCCATCGCCCCGGCACGCGCCTGCTGGTGGCCTCCACCGATGGACGGGGCTTCCAGGTGGAAGCCGATGATGTCATCGCCCAAACCCGTGCTGGCAAGCAGGTCTTGAATACCGGTGACGGGGCCACGGCGATGATGGCCGTGCCGGTGGAAGGCGATGCGGTTGCCGTGATTGGCAATAACCGCCGCCTGCTGGTGTTCAAGCTGGAAGAATTGCCGGTCATGGCGCGTGGCAAGGGCGTGGCCCTGCAGAAATATAAGGATGCCAGCCTGTCCGACCTGAAGCTATTTACCCTCGCGGATGGCCTGTCCTGGAAGATGGGTGGGGCTGAAGGCCGGGTCCGCACCGTCGCCATGCCAGAGCTTGCCGGCTGGGTCGCCTTCCGGGGCACCCCAGGCAAGCTACCCCCCAATGGCTTCCCCAAGAAGAACAAGTTCACGGATTAAGGGCGGGCAGTGACGGAAGTACCGGAGGGTTTAAAATCCAGTACGTCGTAACGCCTCTAAATAAAAAAGGCCGCATCGGTTTCCCGGTGCGGCCTTTTCCATGAGGTGATGGTTAGAGCCGTGTGCGTTTAATCGGAAACGCATACGGCTCTAAGCCCTTGTTCAGCGAGCAGATTCACGCTCCAAAGCGATTCCGCTTTTCCGCGATCTGCTCTAGTAGGTCAGACGGACGCCGACCTTACCGGTCCAGCTATATTCTTCATACTGAAGCAGGCGGTCGCCATTCGGGCCCTTCTGATAGGCCAGATAGGGCTCGTCCCCCAGGTTAACCAACTCACCGAACAACTGAATATTGTCGTTGAGCTGGTACTTGGTCGTCACATCCCACTGGATGTGGTTTTTAACGTAGCGGTCGCTTTCGGCATCGCTGCCCAACTCATCCAGATAGCCACTGCGGTAGGTGGCAGCAATGCGCAGGCTGATCGGCCCCTTCTCATACCCGACCACACCGGTGAAGGTATTCTTGGACGATGCCGGCAGCGGAATCTTGCGGCCGAGCACATCGCCCTCGGCATCGGTGTAGGTATAGTTCAAGGAAACCAGCAGCCCGTCGAACGGCTGCGGCAGGAACAGCAGCGATTGCTGGTAGTTGGCTTCGAACCCCTTCACGGTGGCGTTGTCACCATTGATCGGGATGATCGCCTCGTCATAGGCGATGCCGTTCAGCACACCATCCTGGAACTCGGCATCGACGATATAATCCTTAATCGTCTTGTAGAAGAACCCACCGGAAAGAACGGCCTCGCGCGCCGGATACCATTCGGCACCGATATCGAAGTTCCAGGCGCGATAGGGGTTCAAATCCGGATTGCCGAATTCGCCTTCACGATCACCATCCTCGGACTCCTCCACCACAAAGCGCGGCGCGATCTTGCCGATGCCGGGACGAACAACGGAGCGGAAGATGCCAGCGCGCAGCACGACATCGTCCTGCGCCTCGTACCGCACGGCGACGCTGGGCAGCCAATCCGTATATTTCTTGGACTGGCCGGTCGGCGTGATGAAGACGGTATCCTCATCCAATTCTACACCGTTGCGAACCGCACCCTCGGCCACCAACTCGACCAGATTGCCAGCAACCTTGTCCTTGGTGTGTTCCACACGCAGACCGCCAATGACGCGGAGCGGCCCACCCTCGTACCGGCCCATCACATAGCCGGCATAGATATCCTCATCCACCGCGTAATCGGCGATGGCGGATTCATAGATCGTATCGACATCACTCAGTTCCAGATCGGCGCGATTGCTGGCCAGCCAGTCGCGTAGCCCCTTCTTGGACGGGACCGGGCCGATATCCGTGATGCGATAGGTGCCCTCTCCGATCACATCCGCCAGGGTGAAATTACCATCGAACCCATCGAAATAGTTCAGATCGAAATCATAGGTCTTCTGACGCAGACGGGCCTTGGCGCCGAATTTCAGATCAAACTGTCCCTGATCCAGGCCAAAGCTGCGGGTGATATCCGTCTTGAAACCCCATTCCTCATCTTCTGATTTGGAAAGGTCGGTTTCTTCCAGGCGATAGAATGCATAGCGGCTGGGATTAAGGAAATTGGCCGCGTTGCGGTCGAAGGTGAAAGTAGGCTTACCCAGATCGCTGTAATCGAACGTCACGGCACCGGAACTGCCGCCCGTACCGCTGAAGCGCTGGCGGAAGCGGCCCGGATCAAGCGAACCATCCTCCTTCTCATCCGCCAGGGAGTAGGAGGCGGAATATTCAAAGGTCCAGGCATCCAGATGGGTTTCACCGCCGGCGACCAGCGAGGAAATCGTCTGCCGCTCAAACCGGTCCTTCAGATCGCGGATCACGGTGAAACGCTCACCATCGGCGCTGTCAAAGCGGGCCGTGGTGGCGCTGCCGCTATTCGGCACAGCATCTTCCATGTCGAAGATCAGCCGGCGGCGATATTCCTGATCGTCAAAACGGCTGTAAAGGCCACGCAGATAAAGATCGGTATTGTCATCGGCACGGAAATCGATGGAGAGCGAACCGCCGATGCGTTTGCGCGTCACGTCATAGTCGCGATATTCCACCGTATCCGCATAGGTAATACCATCCTCCTCATTCCAGCCGTCCATCTCGACATTGTCGGTCTCGAACTTGCGCTTGTAGTAGGAGAAGCCACCGGCAATACCCAGCCTGTCTGTCAGCATGGTGGAGAAATCCACGCTGCCTTTCGGCGACCAGCTATTGGTGAGGTCGTTATAGGACCCTTCCAGCTTGGCGCCAAAGAACGGTTCCGACCGTTCCAGCGCGCTGGTGGTGTTGATCTCGATGGAAGCGCCAATCGTATCGGCATCCATATCCGGGGTCAGGGTCTTCTTGACCTCGATCGATTCCACCAGTTCCGTCGGGATCACGTCCAGGGCCACCGACCGGATGTCGGCCTCCGGCGACGGCGTACGCACACCGTTGATGGAAGCTGCATTCAGGTTCGGGTCAAGGCCGCGCACGGCGATGAAACGCCCTTCCCCCTGGTCGTTCAACACATTGACGCCGGACAGGCGGCGCACGGCCTCCGCCGCGTTCTGGTCAGGGAACTGGCCGGCGCTGTCCCGGGTCACCACGCTCTGCACCCCATCGGCCGCGCGCTGGCGCGCGATGGAGGAGGCAAGGTTGGCACGCTGACCGACCACGATGATCTCGGCCATCTGGCTGTCGCCACCCAGCAATATGTCAGCCGTGACAGCGCCGGCGCCCGGTACCTGTACCGCTTGCTGCTGCGAAACCCCGGCGCTGTAGCTTGTGCGCAGCGTGTAGCTGCCAGCCGTCACATCCGCAAAGCGATAGGTGCCGTCGGGCTGGGTCGCCGTCTTGCGACCCAGTTCCACAATCTCAACTTCGGCGCCGGCCAGCGCGCGGGCACCCCCATCCACCCCCACACGGCCAACGATCTCACCCGCCCATGCGGTGGCACCGAAGGAAAGCGTCGCCGTCAGCGCCGTAGCGGAGAGCAGCACTCTATTGAAGCGATTGGACACAAGAAACTCCCTTCCCGGAAAGCTGGAAGGGCTGTGCCCGAACTACGTTACGGTATCATTGCGGTGCGGTGAAGTTTTGCCACCATTTCAACGCAGCGCAACGAGGGATTGAAATAATAATGCCTTCAAGCTGTTAGTTCATGCCAACCCGGCTTTCCACCATGACCCTTATATCCTGGGCCCGGATCCATTCCGGGGAGCCTGCCGGCAACATGCGCTCGGCATGGTCGGCATGGTACTTTGCGGCGCGGATATCGCCGCGGGCCAGCGCCTCTTCCGCGCGGGCATAGGCCAGTTGCGGCGGCATGTCGGCGCGGCTGTAGGCGCTGGACAGCAGGCGCCATGTCAGCGCGGACCCACGTTCGATACGGGCCGCGGCGTTCAGATGGGTAATGGCTTCCTGCAGGAAACGATCATCCCCGACCTCCAGCAGCGCCTGTCCCAGGGAGGCACGCAGCAGGCCTGATTCCGGATCCAGCCGCACCGATTCACGGTAAGGGATCACCGCATCAGCGGCCTGCCCATTCTCAAACAGGATTTGCCCCTTCAACTCATGAAAATAGGCATTGTCCTTTTCCTGCGCGATCAGGCCATCGGTGAGATCCAGCGCATCCTTGGTGCTGCCCCGCTGATAATAGGCAATGGCGCGAGCATAACGGGCGGGAATGCCCTTATCCTCGGCACTGTAACGACGCAGGGCAAGCGACGGCCGCAGGAAGCCCATCAGCTTCGCGACCATCCGTTCATGCATATCGTAGAATTCTTCTGGAAACCGCTTGCCGTTATTCTGCGATTTCGTTTCCACGAAGTTACGGATCGCCTCAATACGGTTACGGGTCAGCGGGTGGGTGCGGACGAATTCAACCTGCCGGTTTTCCGGCAGCAATTCCTGCCCGGCCAGCTTCTGCATCATCTGCAGCAGGCCTTCAGAAGACCAGCCCAGCTTTTCCAGATACATCATCGCCGCCTCGTCAGCGGACCCTTCCTGGGCGCGGGTGAAGGCGAAGAAGGTGCGCATCGCCGCTTCCTGACCACCGCCCATGACACCGGCCGCAACATCGCCCCGCCCGGCACCCAGGGCCGCCGCCAGCCCCAGCAGGGTGAAGATGGTGGCAATGGTCGCGGCGTTGGACATGGCATCGCCGCTGCGGGCCAGATGGCCGCCAGCAATATGCCCCGTCTCGTGCGCTGCCACGCCCAGCAATTCGCCCAATGTGGTATCCATCAGGAACCCGGTATGGAAGAACATGTTCTGCCCGCCCGCGACAAAGGCGTTCAGCGAATCCTCCCGCACCAGCCCGATGGTCACCGCTTCCGGCACCACATTGGCGGCGTTGAAGATCGGTGTGGAATAGGTCCGCAATATATGCTCGATTTCGGTATCGCGGATGAAACTGATCTTCCGCTGTGCCATGGCGGGCTGTACCGCCATTGTCACCGACATCAGCAAGGCCACGGCCGCACTGGCAATCCGCTTTGGAACCGCAAACATGAGTCTATCCATCGGCAAAGCCCCTCGTCCTGACACTAGCCATGAAAATCTTGGCGATGGAAGGGCGCTGTTGGGAGATGCGGCCTGGGCGGCTTCCCAACGCGGGACCGTGGCCCCCTTCATCGTGATGGAAGTGATGCGCGCCGCCAATGCCCGTGCGGCGGCCGGCGGCGATGTGCTGCATCTGGAAATCGGCCAGCCCAGCTCAGGCGCGCCGGCCAAGGTGCTGGCTGCCGCCCGCGCCGCGCTGGATGGTGACCGGATCGGCTATACAGACGCGTTCGGCCTGCCGGCTCTGCGGGAAGCCATCGCCCAATGGTATCGGGACCGGCATGGGGTTTCCGTCCCGCCCGAACGGATCGCCGTGACCACCGGATCGTCGGCCGGCTTCATGCTGGCCTTCCTGGCCGCGTTCGAACCTGGTGACAGGGTGGCCCTGGCCGCCCCAGGATATCCCGCCTATCGCAATATCCTGAAGGCGCTGGGCCTGGAACCGGTGGAAATCCCGACCGGACCGGAAACACGGTTCCAACCGACACCCGCCCTGCTGGAAGCATTGGACCGACCGGTGCGGGGCCTGATCATCGCCAGCCCCTCCAACCCTGCCGGCACGATGATGACCCCCGCCGCATTGGCGGACCTTGCCGGCTGGTGCGAACGCAACAATGTCCGGCTGGTCAGCGACGAGATTTATCACGGAATCGAGTTTGGCACCGTACCGGCCCAAACAGCCGCCGCCTTCAGCCAGCGCGCCATCATCATCAACAGTTTCAGCAAATATTTCAGCATGACCGGCTGGCGCCTTGGCTGGATGATTGTGCCGCCGGAACTGGTGCGCGCCAGCGAATGTCTGGCACAGAATCTCTATATCTCCGCCCCCTCCCTATCCCAGCACGCCGCCATCGCCGCCTTCGACAGCGTGGAAGAGGTGGATGGCCATGTCGCGCGGTATCGCCGTAGCCGGGAATTGCTGCTGAATGAACTGCCCAAGGCAGGCTTTACCAAGCTGGCACCCGCCGATGGCGCCTTCTATCTCTATGCCGACATCAGTGACCTGACCGATGATAGCGAAGCCTTCTGCCGCCGCATTCTGGGCGAAACGGGCGTGGCGGTGACGCCGGGCCTGGATTTCGACACGACGCGCGGCCAGCATTTCCTGCGGATCAGTTTTGCTGCGTCTGAAGCTGAAATTGCTGAGGCCGCCCGCCGGCTGGTGGCATGGCGGCGGTAAAAATCAGCCCCAGCCCCTCAACGCCGCAGCCAATGTTCCGCAGCAGCGCGGCGCCTTTCCCATCCGGCCCGCTCCAGTTCGGGCGATGGCTCTTCACTGACCGGATATCCAAGGCATAGATAGGCGATGAAATGCCATTCCGCCGGCACATTCAGTGCCGCCGGGATGGTTTCCGGCTCCAGGATTGAAACCCAGCCCAGCCCGATATCATGGGCGCGCGCCACCAGCCAAAGCGTGTGTATGGCAATGGCGACGGAGTAATCCACCGTCTCCGGCATGGTTCGCCGGCCAAGCCCCTTGCCCTGGTCTGGGTCGGGCACAGCGAAGACCGCCAGATGCACCGGCGCATCAAGCAGCCCCGCCAGCTTCAGTTTGGCATAATTTTCCCCCTGCCCGGCCAGGGTCTGATCGGCCAGGGCGGCGGCATTGGCGGTGGTGAAATTGTCGATGATGGCGGCGCGACGTTCCGCGTCTTCCACGATGACGAAGCGCCAGGGCTGGCTCAACCCGACGCTGGGCGCCAGCTCGGCATCGGTCAGCAACCGTTCCAGCAGGCCGGATGGCAAAGGATCGGGCCGGAAATGGCGGACATCCCGCCGCCAAGCCAGCAAATCACGGAAACGGCGCCTGAATTCATCATCGAATTCCGGCGCCTGCGCCTTTCCCCCAGCCGCCTCAGCCATAGAGCTGCTTGGCGCGTGTCTCAAAGGCCGCGACCATGCGCTTCACCGCTTCATTGAACAGGGCGCCAATGATGGTCTGCAGCACCTTGTTGCGGAATTCGAAGTCGACATAAAAATCGACGGTGCAGCCTTCAGGATGCGGCTCGAACACCCAATGGTTATTGAGGTGGTGGAACGGCCCCTCAACATACTCCACATGGATCGCCAGCTTCTCCGGGTGCAGGGTCACCTTGCTGGTGAACCGCTCCCGGATCAGCTTGAAACCGATCACCAGATCGGCCCAGATCACATTATCCTGCTTCTTGCGAATGCGGCAGGCCACCGCCCAGGGCAGGAACTCCGGATAGCGCTCCACATCGGCGACGAGATCATAAAGCTGTTGCGGCGTGTAAGGCAGTACACGCCGTTCGGCATGAGTCGGCATCGGTTGGCGTTGCTCCGTTCAATCCCTGTAAGACCAGCCGCAATGCTGGCGCAACCTCATTCCGCCGGAATGCCGGCCGTCGCCATGGCAACAATATCAATCACCGGCACCTGTCCGGCCAGCTTCGCTTCCCGCGCGGCCCGCAACTTCCGGAAATCATCCCCGGCATGGTAGGAGCTGCGGGTCAGCGGGCTGGAAGACACCATCAGGAAACCCTTGCCACGGGCAATGGTTGCATAAGAGGCAAATTCATCCGGCGTGACAAACCGATCCACCGGCGCATGCTTGGGCGTCGGCGCCAGATACTGACCGATGGTCAGGAAATCGACATCCGCGGCACGCAGATCATCCATCACCTGCCCGACCTCTTCCTTCGTCTCCCCAAGGCCGACCATGATGCCGGACTTGGTGAAGATCGACGGATCAACGTCTTTCACCCGCTGCAACAGGGCCAGCGACGTGAAATAGCGGGCACCCGGCCGGATGGACGGGTAAAGGCGCGGCACGGTTTCCAGATTGTGGTTGAACACGTCCGGACGGGCTTCTGCCACCGTCTCCACGGCACCGGGCTTGCGCATGAAGTCCGGCGTCAGGATTTCGATCGTGGTGTTGGGGGCCGTCTTGCGGATGGCGCGGATGGTACGGGCGAAATGGTCGGCCCCACCATCATCCAGATCGTCACGGTCCACCGAGGTGATGACGACATGTTCCAGATCCAGGCCGCCCACGGCCTCTGCCACCTTCTCCGGCTCATGCGGATCAAGGGCCAGCGGCTTGCCGGTGGCAACATTGCAGAAGGCGCAGGCGCGGGTGCAGATCGCGCCCAGAATCATGAAGGTCGCGTGCTTCTTTTTCCAGCACTCCCCGATATTCGGGCAGGCGGCCTCCTCGCACACGGTATGCAGCTTCAACCCGCGCATCAAATCGCGGGTTTCGGCATATTCGCGGCTGGTGGGCGCCTTGACGCGCAACCATTCCGGCTTGCGCTGGATCGGGTTGTCCGGGCGCTTGGCCTTTTCCGGATGGCGGATACGGGGCTCTTCAATAGACATCACGCACGACCTTGAATTGGTTACGTGAAAGATAAGGCCTCAGGGCGTGGGAACCAAGCGCGGCGTGTCGCCACCCTCCCCCGCAAGGGGCGCAGGGCCAGCCGGGGCTGGGCTCAGTTCAATCTCCGCTTTCAGTGCCAGATGATCAGAACCGAAGGGAGCCAGACGGCGAACTGAAGACGCCGCCACCCCCGGTCCGCCGAATATATGGTCAATCGGGATGCCCACGTAAGTGAGCGGGCCCGACGGCCAGGTTGGGCCGGTATGGGCGATGCGGCTGATACCGGCATCCCGCTCCAGCTCGCGGATGAGAGGAGACCAAGGTGCTGAATTAAAATCCCCTGTTAGCACAATTGGTTGTGGAAGATTTTTAAGATACTGCGCCAACCACTTGGCTTCCTCCATCTGAAGCACCGGGGCGAAAGGCTGCTTCAGATGGGCGGCCACAAGAGTAAAATCGCCTTGCGGATGATGGACCCGCACGGCCAACATGGCCGGAAAGGACACACCGTCCCGCCAGGGGCTCCTCTCCCCAATCAGGGTGATCGGCCAACGGGACAGGATCATATTGGCGCAGGCACTATCACCGCACAGGGCACGATAAGGCCAATTCCCCTTCACACTGGGCAGCCAACCACCCTGAAAATATTCGAAAGTTTCGAGCAGCACCGCGATATCCGGTGCTTCCCGATTAATCATGTCCGCTGTCTGGCTGGGAGTCGCATTGTCGTACCAGATATTGGCATGCAGCAGGCTGAAATGGACCGGCCCGCCCGCGCTGCGCGATCCACCGCTAAGGGTGGGAACCACAAACCAAAGATTAAGCGCCGTAATAATCCCAACAAAGACGCCCAGCGACAATGAGCGTACAACAAGGCATAGGGTCAGCAATACAGCGGCCACAAAAAGATAGCCGATACGCAAATGCTCCAGCGGTGCCAGAAGGGAGATTGAGGACTCCCCCCACAGGGGCAGACTGGTGAAGAAAAGGGCCGCCGCTATAAACCATGCAACCGTAAGCAAAAGGGAACGTAAAGAGAATTTCATGGCAGCCCGATCACAATAAGGCACAAACAAGTGGAAACCTCATAGCAGATCCCAAAGCGCCCCTCATCCCGGTCGGCACAGCTCGTAAGCCAGTGCGTGGGAAGTGATAGGGCGAACCAAGTGAAGCGCGTAAGGCACAAGAAAGGTGGAGAAAAATGCGGCTATTCTACGTACTTGCTCTTGCTGGATTAATGGTATTGCCATTATCCGCCTGTAGCGTTGTCGGCACAGCCGCCTCTGTGGTGGGAACGACCGTCGATGTGGCCGCCACGGCGGTCAGCACAACGGCCGATGTCGTAACCAGCCCAATCCGGGATTAAGCCAGGAAACAAAAAGGGCGGCCATGTGGCCGCCCTTTCAGCACTGCTAATAACGCGCTGATCAGTAATGGATGGCGCGACCGTAAGCGGCCAGCACCGCCTCGTGCATCATTTCCGAGAGCGTCGGGTGCGGGAACACGGTGTGCATGAACTCCGCTTCCGTCAGTTCCGCCGTCTTGCCGATGGTGTAGCCCTGGATCAACTCGGTCACTTCGGCGCCGATCATGTGGGCCCCCAGCAGCTCGCCGGTCTTGGCGTCGAACACGGTCTTGACCAGACCTTCCGGCTCGCCCAGCGCGATGGCCTTGCCATTGCCGATGAACGGGAACCGACCGACCTTCACCTCATGCCCGGCGGCCTTGGCCTTGGCTTCCGTCAGGCCAACGGACGCCACCTGCGGGAAGGAATAGGTGCAGCCGGGGATGTTGGTCTTGTCCATCGTGTGGACATGCGGCAGGCCGGCAATCTTCTCCACGCAGATGATGCCTTCATGGCTGGCCTTGTGCGCCAGCCAGGGGGCGCCAGCCACGTCACCGATGGCATAAACACCCGGCTCATCCGTGCGACCATAGCCGTCATTGACGATGTGGCCACGGTCCAGCTTGACCTTGGTATTTTCCAGGCCCAGCCCTTCGGTATTGGCGACGATGCCAACGGCGGAGATGATGCGGTCAACCGTGACCGTTTCCACCTTACCGGCGACATCGATATGGGCCGTCACGCTGTCGGCGTGGCGGTCCAGCTTCACCACCTTGGCGCCGGTCTTGATCTTCAGGCCCTGCTTGGTGAAGGCCTTGGCGGCGAAGGCGCTGATTTCCTCGTCTTCCACCGGCAGGATGCGGTCAAGCACCTCAACCAGGGTCACGTCAACGCCCATCGCCTTGTAGAAGCAGGCAAATTCCACACCGATGGCACCGGTGCCGATAACCAGCATGCTCTTCGGCGTGGCCGTCGGCACCATGGCTTCCTTATAGGTCCAGACCAGCTTGCCGTCGGGCTCCAGGCCCGGCAGCACGCGGGCGCGGGCACCGGTGGCGATGATGATGTGCTTGGCCTCGGCCTCCGTCACCTTGCCATCCTTGGCCGTGACGGCGATCTTGCCCTTGCCCAGCAGCTTGGCCGAGCCGTCCAGGACGGCGACCTTGTTCTTCTTCAGCAGGCCCTTGACGCCGGCGGAAAGCTGGTTGGCCACGCCGCGGGAGCGCTTGACGATGGCGTCCACATCCAGCGTCACCTTGCCTTCGACCTTGATGCCGTAGGCCTGGGAATGCTGGATGTAATGCGCGATCTCCGCGGAGCGCAGCAGCGCCTTGGTCGGGATGCAGCCCCAGTTCAGGCAGATGCCGCCCAGATGCTCACGCTCCACCACGGCGGTCTTCATGCCCAACTGGGCGGCGCGGATGGCGGCGACATAGCCGCCGGGGCCGGCACCGATGACGATGAGGTCGAAATTCTCGGCCATGATCTTGGTCCTTCGTGTCAGGGCACAGGAGATCGGCAATGGGAGGCCATTTGCCTCAACCAACACCCACCCCACCTCCGTCATCCCGGCGATAAGCCGGGATCCAGGGGCCACAAGCCCAACGTTTCAGCAGCTTTGATCGGAAAACCCTACCGTAGTGCCTTTGGCCCCTGGATCCCGGCTTGTCGCCGGGATGACGGTAGGAACGGTGGGAGCCCAACAGGGGCTCCCACTCCACATCACAGCATCAGGGTGATCGGGTCTTCGATCAGGCCCTTCAGCAGCTTCAGGAACTCCGCACCCACGGCACCATCGACTGAACGGTGGTCAACGGTGAGCGTCAGGGACATGACGGTGGCAATGGCCAGCGCGTCGCCCTTGACCACCGGGCGCTTCTCACCCGCACCGACCGACAGAATGCAGCTCTGCGGCGGGTTGATGATGGAGGTGAAGCTCTTGATGCCGAACATGCCCAGGTTGGACACGGAGAACGTGCCGCCCTGGAATTCCTCCGGCTTCAGCTTGCCTTCCTTGGCCTTCTTCGCCAGTTCCTTGACCTCGGCGGAGATGGTGGCCAGGCCCTTGCGGTCGGCGTTCTTCACGATGGGGGTGATCAGACCGCCATCGGTGGAAACGGCGACGGAGACGTCCACATTCTCGTACTGGAGAATGCCATCCTCGTGCCAGGATACGTTGGCCGCCGGGAAGCGGGCCAGCGCAATGGCCACCGCCTTGACCACGAAATCGTTGACGGAGATCTTCTCCCCCGACTTCGCGTTCAGTTCGGCGCGCAGCTTCAGCAGGTTGTCGATCTCGCAATCGACGGCCAGACCAAAGTGCGGGATGGTCTGCCAGGCTTCGGTCAGGCGCTTGGCGATGGTCTTGCGCATGCCGCTGTTGGGCAGAACCTTGTACTTCATGCCCAGCTTGTCAGCCAACGCCTTGGCATCAATGCCCTTGGGTGCCGCTGCGGCGGCGACAGGGGCCGGGGCGGCTGCCTGCGGGGCAGCGGCGGCGGGTGCCGCGGCGGCCTTGGGCGCACCACCCTTCAGGGCCGCTTCCACATCGGCCTTGACGATACGGCCATTCGGGCCGGTACCGGCAACAGCCTTCAGGTCCAGACCACCCTGGGAGGCCAAGCGGCGGGCCAGCGGGCTGGCGAACACGCGGTCACCCGTGGCCGCAGAAGCCGGCTTGGCTGCCGGGGCCGGGGCGGCGGTGGGTGCCGCAGCCTCTGCCTTCGGGGCGGGGGCTGCTTCAGCCTTGGGGGCCGCCTTGGGCGCACCGATGGCAGAGGCGTCCTCGCCCTCCTCCAGGATGACGGCGATGGGGGTATTCACCGCCACACCCTCAGTCCCTTCGGCAACCAGGATCTTGCCCAGCGTGCCTTCGTCCACGGCTTCCACTTCCATGGTCGCCTTATCGGTTTCGATCTCAGCGAGAACATCGCCGGACTTCACCGCGTCGCCTTCCTTCTTCACCCACTTGGCCAGCTTGCCTTCCGTCATGGTCGGCGACAGGGCCGGCATCAGGATTTCGATCGGCATATCTTGATCCCCTCTGCCTTATTTCTTGTAGGTGACGGACTTGACCGCATCCACAATGTCATGCGGCTGCGGCAGGGCCAGCTTTTCCAGGTTGGCCGCGTAGGGCAGCGGCACATCCTTGGCGGTGACGCGGACGACCGGCGCATCCAGATAATCGAACGCATGTTCCATCGCCAGCGCGGCCAGTTCGGAACCGATGCCGGCAAAGGCCCAGCCTTCTTCCACCGCGACCAGACGGTTGGTCTTCTTCACGCTGGCCATCACGGTTTCCACATCCAGCGGGCGGATGGTGCGCAGGTCGATCACCTCGGCGCTGATGCCCTGTTCGGCCAGCGTCTCGGCGGCGGCCAGTGCATGGGCCACGCAGATGGAATAGGTGACGATGGTGACATCCGTACCGGCGCGCACCACCTTGGCCTTGCCGATCGGAACAATGAAGTCCGGATCAGTCGGGACCGGGAAGCTGTGGCCGTAAACGATCTCGTTCTCCAGGAACACCACCGGGTTCGGATCACGGATCGCCGCCTTCATCAGGCCCTTGGCATCGGCGGCGCTGTAGGGGGCGACCACCTTCAAGCCCGGCACATGGCCGTACCAGGAAGCGTAATCCTGGCTGTGCTGCGCGCCCACGCGGGCGGCGGCACCGTTGGGGCCGCGGAACACGATGGGGCAGCCCATCTGACCGCCGGACATGTACAGCGTCTTGGCAGCGGAATTGATGATGTGGTCGATGGCCTGCATCGAGAAGTTCATGGTCATGAACTCCACGATCGGGCGCAGACCGCCGAAAGCCGCACCCACAGCCAGACCGGCAAAACCATGCTCGGTGATCGGCGTATCGATCACACGATCGGCACCGAATTCCTGCAGCATGCCCTGGGAAATCTTATAGGCGCCCTGATATTCGGCCACTTCCTCGCCCATCAGGAAGACGGTCGGATCGCGGCGCATTTCCTCGGCCATGGCGTCGCGCAGGGCTTCACGCACGGTCTGGGTCTTGACGTCCTTGAAGTACTTATCCTCGTCGCTCTCCGGTGCCTTGGCCTGGGGCGGAACCGGGGCCGGGGTGGAAGGCGTGGAAACCGTGGCTTCCTGCTTCACCTCGGTCGGCTTGGCCGCGGCCGCGGCGGGAGCCGTCTCCGCGCTTTCACCCTCTTCGCCAATGCTGGCGATGGGGGTGTTCACGGCGACATTCTCGGTACCTTCCGGCACCAGGATCTTCAGCAGCGTGCCTTCATCGACGGCTTCCACTTCCATGGTCGCCTTGTCGGTTTCGATCTCGGCCAGGACGTCACCGCTCTTCACGGTGTCGCCTTCCTTCTTCAACCACTTGGCCAGCTTGCCTTCCGTCATGGTCGGCGACAGGGCCGGCATCAGGACCTGTACGGGCATATTCTATCCTCCGGTGACGGCAGACTTCAGGCTTCCACGAGAACATCCGTCCACAGTTCGGACGGATCGGGCTCGGGGCTGGTGGTGGCGAAATCGGCCGCCTCGGTGACGATATCCTTCACCTCGCGATCGACGACCTTCAGGCTTTCCTCGTCAGCATAACCCTGTTCAAGCAGCAGCTTCTTGAGGTTGTCGATCGGGTCGCTTTCCGACCGCATCTTGTTGACCTCTTCCTTCGTCCGATACTTTGCCGGATCGGACATGGAATGGCCGCGATAGCGGTAGGTCTGCATTTCCAGGATCACCGGGCCGTTGCCGGCGCGGATATATTCAATCGCCTCATGGGCGGCGGCGCGGACTTCCAAAACGTCCATGCCGTTGACCTGTTTGCCGGGAATGCCATAGGCGCTGCCGCGCTGGAACAACTCACCGGCCGAGGCGCGGGCCTGGGCGGTGCCCATGGCGTACTTGTTGTTCTCGATCACGAACAGGGTCGGCAGCTTCCACAGGGCGGCCATGTTGAAGGTCTCATAGACCTGGCCCTGGTTGATGGCGCCGTCGCCCATATAGCAGGCGTTGAAGCCGCCATCCTTGTTGTACTTGTGGGCAAAGCCCAGGCCGGCGCCGATCGGCACCTGTGCGGCAACGATGCCATGGCCGCCGTAGAATTTCTTCTCACGGCTGAACATGTGCATGGAGCCACCCTTGCCCTTGGAGTAGCCACCGGCACGGCCGGTCAGCTCCGCCATCACGCCCTTGCTCTCCATGCCACAGGCCAGCATATGGCCATGGTCACGGTAGCTGGTGATGACGCTGTCGGCTTCTGTCATGCAGGACTGGATGCCGACGACAACAGCTTCCTGGCCGATATAGAGATGGCAAAAACCACCGATCAGACCCATGCCGTAGAGCTGGCCCGCCTTCTCTTCGAAACGGCGGATGAGCAGCATCTCACGGTAATACCGGATCAGCTCTTCTTTGCTCGGCAGGGTCGGGGCGGCGGGGGCCGCGGACCGAGTGGTGCGGCGCTTCGTGACTGCCACTGGCTCCTCCCAGATAAACGGGTGTGCAATGCGCCATTGCATCGCATCTGCGAAGCCTAGACCTAACCCCACCTGCACCCAATGGCAAGGGTGAGTGCAGTGCAATATACTGTTTTATATGAGAAAATTCCGGTTATCCAAATTCAGGTTAATCGCTACTATTTCATGGACTTACCCGACCTTGGTCGGGGGTGAACTGCACTCAGTGCGTAGCAGGCCGGCGTGGAAGCAAAATAATTAATTCATCAGGATGCGAATAGTTCAGTACAGCACGCGCCCGTTCTTCCAAAAGATCGGGGTCCAGATGGTCTGGGCGCAGCAGGTTGGCACGACGCTCCAGCTCTTCCCGCTCCCCCCGAACCTGGGTGAGCGTCGCCTGGGCCTCGGCCACTTCGTTCTGCAGGTGGGTCAGCGCCACAAGGCCCCGATCACCATGAACTGTGTGATAGGCGAAATACCCCACGACGCAGACACCGATCAGGGGACCGACTGTCTGACGCAGGGCACGGAGAAGGGCGGAGCGGAGATGACGTATCGTAGACATGACCGAATGGAATCATGGGGCAGGTAGAATGGTCAACGGGATTTTTAATCCGGTTGCATGACCTTATCTTGTCATCATCAAACAAGGGCAAAATAAAACGGGCGGCCCATTTGGGCCGCCCGAATGACATAGCAAGACCACCCCGAAAGGAGTGGAAATCGCCTTACCCGCGCTTCAGCGCCGCGCGACCGGGATAAGCAGCCGCGCCGCCCAGACCTTCCTCAATGCGAATCAGCTGGTTGTACTTGGCAATCCGGTCAGAACGCGACAGGGAACCGGTCTTGATCTGACCGCAATTGGTCGCCACCGCCAGATCGGCGATGGTCGCATCTTCCGTCTCACCCGAACGGTGCGACAGAACGGCGGTGTAACCGGCATTCTGGGCAATACGGACGGCTTCCAGCGTTTCCGTCAGGGTGCCGATCTGGTTGACCTTCACCAGGATGGAGTTGCCAACGCCCTTGGCAATGCCGTCAGACAGACGGGCCGGGTTGGTGACGAAAAGATCGTCGCCCACCAACTGCACCTTGGAACCGATGGTGTCGGTCAGCAGCTTCCAGCCTTCCCAGTCATCTTCGGCCATACCGTCTTCGATGGAGACGATCGGGTACTTGGAAACCAGATCGGCCCAATAAGCGACCATCTCGGCCGGGGTCAGGCTCTTGCCCTCACCTTCCAGCTCGTACTTGCCGCCCTTGAAGAACTCGGTGGAAGCGGCATCCAGCGCCAGCAGCACATCCTCACCAGCCTTGTAACCAGCATCGCCGATGGCAGCGATGATGAAGTCCAGCGCCTCGGTAGCAGAGGACAGGTTCGGGGCGAAGCCACCTTCATCACCCACGGCCGTGTTGTGGCCGGCGGCCTTCAGCTTCTTCTTCAGGGCATGGAAGATTTCAGCGCCAACGCGGATGGCATCGGCACAGGTCTCCGCGCCCACCGGCATGACCATGAATTCCTGGATGTCGATCGGGTTGTCGGCATGGGCGCCGCCATTGATGATATTCATCATCGGCACGGGCAGGATGCGGGCATTCGCGCCACCGACATAGCGGTAAAGCGGCAGGTCCAGCTCATCGGCAGATGCCTTGGCAATGGCCAGGGACACACCCAGGATGGCATTGGCACCCAGGCGGGCCTTGTTCGGCGTGCCGTCCAGATCGATCATGGCCTGGTCGATGGCGACCTGATCGGTGGATTCCAGACCGGCCAGCGTGTCGAAAATCTCACCATTGACGGCCTCAACCGCCTTCAGCACGCCCTTGCCCAGGTAACGGGACGTGTCGCCATCGCGCAGCTCAACGGCTTCATGCGCGCCGGTGGACGCGCCCGACGGAACGGCAGCGCGGCCGAAAGCACCGGATTCAAGCCGAACCTCAACCTCAACGGTCGGATTGCCGCGGCTATCCAGGATCTCACGCGCGTGAATGTCGATAATGGCGGACATGGGAGGCCCTCTTCCTTTTCGGATCGCATCAACCATTTCTGGTGCGTGGGAAGGGGATAACGTCCAGCGTCGTTCAGGGCAAGGGGGCGGTTGGGGGATAGCCATCGCCATTCGCCCTCGTCCTTGCGCAACAGCCATGAAAGCAACAGGCTTGCGCCGGCAATAAAGAATTGAATGCCGGGCAGTCCACGACATGGACAATACCCGCCATTATTAAATCCCAAATTGCGAGATTTTGTTTCGATTATTGGGATTAAAAATCAGAGAACAACAGGATTGGCTTTTGCGATCCGATCCAGAGCCACCAGCGTGGAAAGGACGCCTTCCATCTGGTCCAGCGGCACCATGTTGGGGCCGTCGCTGGGGGCGCAATCCGGGTTCTCGTGCGTTTCCATGAACACGGCTGCAACACCGATGGCAATGGCGGCACGGGCCAGAACCGGCACGAATTCCCGCTGGCCACCGCTGCTGGTGCCCTGCCCGCCCGGCTGCTGCACGGAATGGGTGGCATCATACACAACGGGATATCCCGTCTGCGCCATGATGGGCAGGGAGCGCATGTCGCTGACCAGGGTGTTATAGCCGAAGCTGGCCCCGCGCTCGCACAGCAGCACATTATGGTTGCCGGTCGACGCGATCTTGGCGGCGACATTCTTCATGTCCCACGGCGCCAGGAATTGGCCTTTCTTCACATTGATCGGCTTGCCCGTTTCACCGGCGGCCAGCAGCAGGTCGGTCTGGCGGCAGAGGAAGGCCGGGATCTGCAGCACATCCACCGCTTCCGCCACCGGCGCGCACTGATCGGCGCTGTGAATATCGGTCAGCACCGGGCAGCCGAATTTCTCCCGGATTTCCACCAGGATCGGCAGGGACTTATCCATGCCCAGACCGCGCTGCGCAGAAACGGAGGTGCGGTTGGCCTTGTCGAAGCTGGTCTTATAGATCAACCCGATCCCCAGCTTGGCCGTCAACTCCGCCAGGGCCGCTGCCATGGTCATGGCATGGTCACGCGATTCAAGCTGGCAGGGGCCGGCGATCAGCGTGAACGGCTTGTCATTGGCGATGGAAAGCGGGCCGACTTTAACGGTGCGGTTCATGGAAACTCTCTCCTTTGAACCCGGATATGGGAAAGCGAAGGGCTGAAAACCAGACGGCCGGAGAAAGGTTTCCCCCTCCCCGGCCGTGATCTGAATATTCTGGCTTTATACCAGCCGGCTCTGCGCGATGGCCGCGGCGATGAAGCTGGTGAACAGCGGATGCGGATCAAACGGCTTGGACTTCAGTTCGGGGTGGAACTGCACGCCGATATACCAGGGGTGGTTCGGCAACTCCACGATCTCCGGCAGGATGCCATCCGGCGAAAGGCCGGAGAAATTCAGCCCCGACTTTTCAAGCTGTTCGCGGAAATTGATGTTCACTTCATAGCGGTGACGGTGGCGTTCAACGATATCGTCAGCACCATAGATTTCCCGCACCTTGGACCCAGCGGTCAGGTGGCAGTTATAGCTGCCCAGGCGCATGGTGCCGCCCAGATCGCCACCTTCCTGGCGCTTGACCAGTTGGTTGCCCTGCACCCATTCCGTCATCAGGCCGACAACGGCCGGGTCCGGCTTGCCGAATTCGGTGGAACCGGCATGGGGCAGACCGGCCATATGGCGTGCAGCCTCAATCACAGCCATCTGCATGCCGAAGCAGATGCCGAAATAGGGAATATTGTGCTCACGGGCGAACTGGGCCGCACGGATCTTACCTTCCGTGCCACGCTCCCCGAAGCCGCCCGGCACCAGGATGCCATGCACGCCTTCCAGGCGCTGGATCGCTTCACCGCTCTCGAAGATTTCGGCATCGATCCAGTCCAGCTTGACCTTCACATGATTGGCGATGCCGCCATGGGTCAGCGCCTCGCCCAAGGACTTATAGGCATCCAGCAGGCTGGTATATTTGCCCACCACGGCGATGGTCACGGTGCCTTCCGGATTGCGCACCCGGCGGACGATCTCTTCCCAGCGCGACAGGTCCGGCGCGCCCTCGGCGGGCATGCCGAAATATTTCAGCACTTCATTATCGAAGCCCTGCTCGTGATAGGAGATCGGCACCTGATAGATATTGTCCACATCCAGGGCGGCAATGACGCGTTCCTTCTGGATGTTGCAGAACTGGGCGATCTTGCGCCGCTCATTCTCCGGAATGTCGCGGTCGGCACGGCACAGCAGCATCTGCGGCTGGATACCCACAGAAAGCAGTTCCTTCACGGAGTGCTGGGTCGGCTTGGTCTTCAGCTCACCCGCCGCCGGGATGTAGGGAACCAGGGTGACGTGGCAGAACAGCACCTTGTCCTGGCCGTAATCATTGCCAAACTGGCGGATGGCTTCCAGGAAGGGCAGTGATTCGATATCGCCAACGGTACCGCCCACCTCACACAGCACGAAATCCTCACCATCCAGATCGGCGGCGATGAATTCCTTGATGGCGTCGGTAATGTGCGGGATCACCTGCACGGTGGCGCCCAGATAGTCGCCCCGGCGTTCCTTGGCCAGCACGTTGGAATAGATACGGCCCGTGGTGATGTTGTCGGACTTGGTGGCGTGAACGCCGGTGAAACGCTCGTAATGGCCCAGATCCAGGTCGGTTTCCGCCCCATCATCGGTCACGAACACTTCGCCGTGCTGATAGGGGCTCATCGTGCCCGGATCGACATTCAGATACGGGTCCAGCTTGCGTAGGCGGACCTTGTAGCCGCGCGCCTGCAGCAACGCCCCCAGGGCTGCGGAGGCCAAGCCCTTGCCGAGGGACGAAACCACACCGCCGGTGATGAAGATGAAGCGCGTCATGGAACCCTAACCTTGCGTCCGTGCCAATGGTCTTGGGCCGTTGGCCCAATCTCTACTCGCGGCGAGCCGGGATGATCACAACCCCGCCCCACCTGTTCTCCGGGATAAGGGGCCAAGCCCCCAGTCCATCATATCCATGCCCTAACGGAAAGAGGCGGCATGTCTGCCGCCTCTTTTGCCTGCCGCACCGGTGCCAGGGCACCGACCGGAACGGGGCCCGCGGCGTTACTGGCCGACCGGAACCGACGGCTGCGCCGGGGTAGCCGGCTGCTCAGCAGGCTGTTCAACAGCGGCCGGTGCCGGCACGCGGTCGAAAATGCTGTCCCCACCACCCTTGGTTCCGGCCATGATGGCCAGAATCATGCTGGTGCAGAAGAAGATGGCCGCCAGGATGGCGGTCACGCGGGTCAGGAGGTTGGCGCTGCCGCGTGCGGTCATGAAACCGCCCATCGTGCCACCACCGATGCCCAGGCCGCCGCCTTCCGACTTCTGCACCAGCACCACGCCGATCAGCGCCAGCGTGATCAGCAGGTGCACAACCAGGACTACCTCTTGCATCCCAACACTTCCTTGAATACCGATGCGGAACGGCAGGCGATGTTCACACATGAACATACCAGCCGCTCCCTGGCGGGAGCAGCCGGCCACCTGCTCGTCATAAGCTCGGCGGTCTGTTTACAAGCTAAGCGCCGACGATGCCATAGCGAAGTGCTAACGGCAGGCTTGCGCAATGGCCCAGAATGACCCTGCATCCAGGCTGGCACCGCCGACCAGGGCACCATCGACATCGTCAATTGCCAGGATTTCAGCCGCATTTGAGGCTTTAACAGAACCGCCATAAAGGATTCGTACCGCCTCGGGCGAAGCCACCAGCCCCCGCAGCTTTTCCCGGATCATGCTGTGCATGGCTGCAATGTCGGCAATGGTCGGTGTCAACCCGGTGCCGATTGCCCAAACCGGCTCATAGGCCAGCACACAATTATCGGCAGTGGCACCTTCCGGCACCGACCCCGCCACTTGCGCTGCCACAATCTCCGCCGCCTGTCCGGCGTCACGCTGCTCACGGGTTTCACCGACACAGACAATGGCTTTCAGCCCAGCCCGCAGGGCGGCGGCGGCCTTACCCTTCACCTGCGCGCTGGTTTCCGCGTGATTCTGCCGCCGCTCAGAATGGCCAACAATCACATAGCCGGCCCCGGCGTCGGCCAGCATTTCCGCCGCAATATCGCCTGTATGCGCCCCTTGCGGGGCGGCATGACAATCCTGTCCGCCCGTCAGCAGCGCGGTTTTCTCCCCAACCGCGCTCACGGCGGATAGAATCGTGGCGGGCGGGCAGACCAGTATCTCGAATCGCGGGTCACCATTTGGGCCCAGCTTTTCAGCCAGCGCCTGGGCAAGCGCCGTCCCATCCTGCAACCGGCCATGCATCTTCCAGTTGCCGGCGATCAGATAACGTCTTCCGGTCATTTTCAATATCCTCATTATATTGTTCTGGCCGTTTATCGGCCTTGCGGCTTTTCACCGGGTTGTAAGGCTGGTGTAACAGCCAATGTTCCAAATTGAAATCTGACGCCGGGACAAGCCCCCCGCCCGCCCCCCGGACTTGCCCCACCCCGATGCCTTCCCTATGATGCCCCGCCTTTCAGCATCGGCTGTGAGGCCAAGCGCGCTCCCGCGCCCCGCAATACGGAACCTTAGCGTCACCCCATGCTTCAGATCATCCGCAGCACTGCTGGCTCCTGGGTCGTCAAGATCCTGTTCGTCGCCCTGATCATCAGCTTCGCTGTCTGGGGTATTGGTGATATCACGCGCGGGGTTCAAGGCGGCGTCGCCAAGGTGGGCGATACCAGCATCAGCCCGCAGGAGCTGGACCGCGAATTCCGCGCCCAGTTCAACAATATGCGCCAGGTGCTGGGGCCGGACTTCAACGAAACCCAGGCCCGTCAGTTCGGTCTGGTCGACCGGGCCCTGGAACAGTTGATCCAGCGCGCGCTGCTGGACAAGGCAGCCGACGATGCCGGCATCCGGGTCGCCGATGAGACGGTGGCCGAGATGGTTCGCAAGGTGCCGGCCTTCCAGGGCGGCCTGGGCCAGTTCGATGTGAACCTGATGCGCGCCCTGCTGCAGCAGAACGGTTACACCGAACAGCAGTTCGTCGAGCAGGTGCGCGCCGATATCGCCCAGGGCGACATGGCCGGCGCCATCACTGCCGGTGCCACGGTGCCGCGCACGCTGGCCGAAGCGCTTTTCCGGCACCGGGAAGAACAGCGCCGTTTCGATCTGGTGACCATCCCCAATACCGCGATGCCCGATGCCCCGGCACCGGATGAGGCTGTGCTGACGCAGTTCCATCAGGAAAAGGCGGCCCGCTACACCGCGCCGGAATATCGCACCTTGAATATCGCCCTGCTGGAAGCGGCGGCGCTGGCCAAGGATATCGAGGTGAGCGATGAAGAGGCGCAGGAATATTACGATACCCACGCCAATGAATATATTACCCAGGAACGCCGCTCCCTGACCCAGGTCGTGGTGGCCGACAAGGCCGCCGCCGACAGCGTTCTGGCGGCCGTGAATGGTGGCAAGACCATCCAGCAGGCCGCTGCCGCTGCCAAGACCGAAGCTGTCGATCTGGCCGATGTGCAGAAGGCCGATCTGCCGCCCGAACTGGCCGATCCGGTCTTCGCCGCAGAAAAGGGCAAGGCCGGTGGCCCGGTTGAAAGCGCCTTCGGTCTCCATGTCTTCGTGGTGTCCGACATCAAGGGCGGCGGCACCCGCGCGCTGGCAGATGTGCGCACTGAGGTGGAAGCCAAGGTCCGCCAGGAAAAGTCGATCGACCGTCTGTATGAATTGTCCACCAAGCTGGAGGACGAACTGGCAGGCGGCACGCCTTTGGCCGAAGCGGTAAAGGCCGTGGGTGGCCGGATTGTGACCCTGTCCAGTATCGACAATCAGGGCCGTGATATGGATGGCAATGTGCAAGGTGCCGACCTGCCGGCCGTCGAGACCATCCTGACTAATGCCTTTTCGCTTCCCGCCGGGCAGACCGGCAGTGTGGCGGAAGCCGGCAGCAATGCCTTCTTCGCCGTACAGGTAGAAAATGTGATCCCGTCCGCCCTGCGTCCACTGGCTGATGTCCGTGGCCGCGTGCTGGCCGATTGGCAGGCCGAGCAGAAGGCCGCCACCGCCGCCAAGCGGGCTGAAGAAGTGGCCGAGAAGCTGCGCAACGGCGCAACGGCGCAGGAAGCCGCCGCCGGCATCACCGGTGCCCTGGTTCAACGTACCGAGCCGACGCGCCGTGCCGGTGGCACGACCGCCATCCCGGCTTCGGTGCTGGAAACCCTGTTCGCCGCCAAGCCGGATACGGTTGCTACCGGCGCCAGCCAGACCGGCCAGGTTGTTGCCAAACTGGTTGAAGTGATCCCGGCTGATCCGGCCACGGCCCAGGCCGCGACCGCCATTGCCATGCTGTCCAGCAACCAGAATCAGGCTCTGGCCTCCGATCTGCTGGCCGAGTATATGGCGGGCCTGCGCGCCAAATACGGTGTGGTGATCAACCGCAGCCTCGTCGATTCCCTATATCGCCCGCAGGAGTAAGGCGTCCGTGCGCACCTTCCCGACTGAAAGCGCCTTTACCAGCCTTTACGAAGCCGGCACCCCACAAGTCGTCTGGACACGGCTGGTCAGCGATCTCGATACGCCCGTCTCCGCCATGCTGAAGCTGGTGCGCGGGCGTCCCAACTCTTTCCTGCTGGAATCGGTCACGGGCGGTTCCGTGCGGGGCCGCTACTCCCTGATCGGGTTGAAGCCGGACCTGATCTGGCATTGCCGGGGCACGCATTCCGCCATCAACCGGGATGCGGCCAACCCGGATAGCAGCTTCACCCCCTGCGATGGTGATCCGCTCAAGGTTCTGGCCGACCTGCTGGAGGAATCGCGGATCGACCTGCCAGCGGAACTGCCGCCGATGTCGGCCGGGCTGTTCGGCTATCTGGGTTACGACATGGTCCGGCTGATGGAAAAGCTGCCGGACACCAACCCGGATGAGCTGGATATTGATGACAGCATCATGATCCGGCCAACCGTGATGGCCATTTTCGACGGGATCGAAAATGTCGTCACGGTGGTTACCCCGGTGCGGCCCCTGCCCGGCCGCAGCGCTGCCGATGCCTATCAGGCAGCCCTGACGCTGCTGGCGGAAACCGTGGCCGATCTGGAAGGCCCGGTGCCGATGGCGCATGAAACGGTGATGGAGGTGGAGGAACTGCCGCCGCCCAGCTCCAACACCGCGCTTCAGGAATATTATAGCATCGTGGAGAAGGCGAAGGAGTATATCCGCGCCGGCGACATCTTCCAGGTCGTGCCCAGCCAGCGTTTCTCCGTTCCCTTCGCCCTGCCCCCCTTCGCGCTCTATCGCGCGCTGCGGCGGCTGAACCCTTCCCCTTTCATGTTCTTCCTGGATTTCGGCAAACTGTCCGTTGTCGGCTCCAGCCCGGAAATCCTGGTGCGGCTGCGTGACGATACCGTCACCATCCGCCCCATCGCCGGCACGCGCAAGCGCGGCCGGAACGCGGCGGAAGATAAGGAACTGGCGGCAGACCTGCTGTCCGACCCCAAGGAACTGGCAGAACATCTGATGCTGCTGGACCTGGGCCGCAACGATGTGGGCCGTGTCTCGCAGACCGGCACGGTGACGGTGACCGAGAAGTTCACCATCGAATATTACTCACACGTCATGCACATCGTTTCTAACGTCGAAGGCAAGCTGAACCCGAAATTCACGCCGATTGAGGCGCTGGTGGCGGGCTTCCCGGCGGGCACGGTTTCTGGCGCGCCGAAAGTGCGGGCAATGGAGATCATCGACGAATTGGAGAAGACGCGGCGCGGCATCTATGGCGGCTGCATCGGCTATTTCGCCGCCAATGGCACCATGGATACCTGTATCGCGCTGCGCACCGCCGTACTGAAGGACGGGGTGATGCATGTGCAGGCTGGCGGCGGCGTTGTTGCCGACAGCGACCCGGAAGCCGAGTATCAGGAGACGGTGAACAAGGCCAAGGCCCTGTTCAAAGCGGCTGAAGAAGCCGTGCGTTTCGCCCAGGAACGGCAGGGCTAACCAGCGCCCCATAGCCGTTTAAAGATAACCGGGAGGTCCAAAGCCTCCCGGTTTTTTTGTGTCGATGGCTCAGGCCAGCGTGGGGATAGACTGGCCCAACCGGCCACCGATACGGATCGGTTCTGCCCGCTTGGCATGGCCGGTCCGGTCATCCGTCTCTACAAACACACCGCAAACCGTGACGGTCGCGTCATTCTCACCCGGTGAATAGCGTTCGCCCGGAATCTTGCGCAGCATCTTATGGATGGCTGCTTCCTTCTTCATGCCAATCACGGTGTCATAATCACCGCACATGCCAGCATCGGTCTGGTAGGCCGTGCCGCCGTTCAGGATCTGCAGATCCGCCGTCGGTACATGGCAATGGGTGCCCACCACCAAGCTGGCGCGGCCATCCAGAATATGGCCCATGATCATCTTTTCTGAGCTGGCCTCACCATGGAAATCCATGATCACGGCGTCCACCCCCGCCGGCCCCATGCGGGCACCGCCAAGCTGATGGATACGCAATACCTTCTCCACCGGCGGGAACGGATCATCCAGCGGGTCCATGAAGACACGGCCCATGGCATTGATGACCAGAACTTTGTGCCGGCCGTTCTTGGCCGGCAGCACGGTATATCCCCGCCCCGGCGTGCCGTCGGGGAAGTTGATCGGTCGCACCAGTTGGGGCATGCGGTCGATCTGCGACAGCAATTCCTTCTGGTCCCAGGCGTGATTGCCCAGGGTGACGCAATCCACCCCGGCAGCAAACAGTTCCTGCGCGATCTTCTCGGTAATGCCGAAGCCGCCAGCCGCGTTCTCACCATTGACCACGATGAAGTCCGGCTTCAGCCGGTCGCGCAACATGGGCAAGTGGCGAAGCACACCTTCCCGCCCGCTCCGACCAACGATGTCTCCAAGAAAAATCAAACGCATAAAAACATTCCTTAATTTTTTATCTCAAGAACTGGGTGACACCCTGCTCCGTCACAAGCCAGTCGAGCTTCTGGTCATAAACATCGCGCGGCACGCTGGGCACAGCCTGCCCGGCATAGGCGACGCCGACCGCGATGACCGGCGCCTCTTCCCGCAGCACAGTCAGTGTTCGGTCGTAAAAGCCACCGCCATACCCCAGGCGCCAGCCATCAGCATCAAAGGCCAGCAAGGGCACCAGCACGATGGAAGGCTGAGCCAGCGGGGCCTCGGCCATCGGCTCCATGATCCGGAATGCGCCGGGCACCAGCGGGTGTCCCGGCCGCCAGAGGCGAAAAAGCAGTGGCCACGCCACCCCGGACACAACCGGCAGACAGGTTTCGTACCCAGCCCCCGACAGGTCGGCCAGGGCCGGACGCAGGTCCAGTTCGTCGCCCTTCGGCCAGTAACCGCCAATGGTGGCTGTCCCAGCGTAAATCTGTGGCAACAAGGTCATAAGATGCGAGGCCACGGCCTTGCCCGCCGCTTCCCCCGCCATTTCATGACAAGCAGCGCGACGTGCGCGTGCTTCCCGCCGCGCCTCCCGTTTAAGGGCGGCTACTGCCTCCACCTCCTCTGCCAACAGGGCGGCGTCGGGGCTTGCGGCAGTTTCGGGCGTCATGGCGCGCGCTTCATCCTGCTTTGGGAAGGGCCGGTGCTCTAACCAGCCAAGAAAGACCAGCCAGATCAGGCTGGTCTGGAAAACTGAGCGGAAGAAGGCCGCCTTGGCCGTTGGCGTGTGCTATCCCTCGTGACCTGCACAAGCAGGTGGGAGCCATATGCCGGCACCACGGCGCCGGTAGGGACAGCCCCCTCGAGGAAATGATTATCGGCCCCGGGGATAAAGCGACCTGACGCACCAGGCAGCCTACTTCCTGATATCTATTTAGGCGCGTTCGAGCCGCGCTGCAATGTCTTCTATACGTTTTGCCAAACCATCGACGGCAGCAACCACGACTGTATCGTCGCGCGCTGTGTCCGCCGGAACAGCGCGGACCGGACCACGGCCAGCCAGTTCTGCCTTGGCTTCCATCAGCTCATCGGCCAGGACCATGCAGGTGACCAGCAGGTTCTGCACGTCGTTGCCGCCACCGCCACCGGTGATTTCGGTCAGCCGCCGGTCGATATAGGACGCCAGTTCGGCAACGCGCTTCTCCTGCCCCGGCTCGCAATTCAGTGAATGGCTGCGTCCATTAAGGGTGAAATCAACCCGCCGCATGTCAATTTTCCTCCAACACGCCTTGCAGGCGTGTGATTGCGGCGTCCAGTCGGGCCTTGACCGCACGGGTCTGGTCCTGGGCCTGCCGCTCGCCCATCCGGGCCTTTTCCAACTCCGCCGTCAGGCGGGCATTCTCCGTCTCCAGCCGTTCCCGCTCGGCCAGAAGGGCCGGATCGGCGGCAGGGCCGGCGCTGTCGAGTTTTTCCAACCGACTGGTCAGGGCCCGGTCCAGATGGCCGATGGCCGTATCCAGACGCTGCAAGGCTGTGGTCAGGCGGTCCACGTTCCAAACTTTCTTTGCGGGCAAGGGTACTGGTGGCCTCAGCCAACCGGACATCGACGCTGACAGTATGAGGGCGGTTGCGTGCCGTCAATAACGGCCAACGCCATACGGCCATGAGGGGTGGGGAACCCAGTTCTATCCGGCTCCCGGATGGGCACAGCCGCCATGCTTGCCTGTCCCTTGACCAGACGGGGCGCCTGACGCAATTTCCCGCCGTTGATAAGGGCGCTTGCATGCCGGACCGGGGCTGCGGGTGCCTGGTGTTGTGGTTGCGACTTCAAAAAATGGTGCCTGGCCCACGGATTAAGGCCCCGCACCCAGGAAAGGCCCCTCGCGCAATGTCGTCCGATCTGACCGCCGGCGTGTCCCACGCCGATCTCGCCAACGCCATCCGCGCCCTGTCCATGGACGCGGTGGAAGCCGCCAAGTCGGGGCATCCCGGCATGCCGATGGGTATGGCCGATGTGGCGACGGTGCTGTTCACCCAGTTCCTGAAGTTCGACCCCAAGCGGCCCGACTGGGCCGACCGCGACCGGTTCATCCTGTCTGCCGGTCATGGCTCCATGCTCCAGTACAGCCTGATGTACCTGACGGGCTATGACGACATCACGCTGGATGAGATCAAGCGCTTCCGTCAGATGGGCAGCAAGACCGCCGGCCACCCGGAATATGGTGTCGCCCGCGGGATTGAGATGACGACCGGCCCGCTGGGCCAGGGCATCTCCACCGCCGTCGGCTTTGCCATGGCAGAGCGCATCCTGAATGCCCGCTTCGGCGACGATCTGGTCGACCACAATACCTATGTCATCGCGTCCGACGGTGACCTGCAGGAAGGCATCAGCCACGAGGCCTGCTCGCTGGCCGGCCATCTGGGCCTGTCGAAGCTGATCGTTCTGTGGGACGACAACAAGATCAGCATCGATGGTTCCACCGACCTGTCCTTCACCGAAGATGTCCAGGCCCGCTTCCGCGCCTATAATTGGGATGTGTCGGCCGTTGACGGTCATGACCCGGTTGCCATCGCCAAGGCCATCGAGGCGGCCAAGACGACCGACAAGCCGTCGCTGATCGCCTGCCGCACCACCATCGGCTATGGCGCGCCGACCAAGGCGAACACCGCCGGCAGCCATGGCAGCCCGCTGGGCGCTGCCGAGATCGAAGGCGCCCGCAAGGCGCTGAACTGGCCGCATGCGCCTTTCGTGATCCCCGACGCCATCCTGGCCGCCTGGCGCGCCGCTGGTGAGCGTGGCCATCCGACGGTCGATGCCTGGGTGAAGCGCCTCGCCCGCTCCGAAAACCGTCTGGCTTTCAAGGCCGCCATCGCCGGCGACATCCCGGCGGAGGCGCGTGCCGCCCTGCACGCCCATAAGAAGGCCGTGTCGGAAACCAAGCCGAAGATTGCCACCCGCCAGTCTTCCGGCAATGCGCTGGACGTCATCGTCCCGCTGGTGCCGGAAATGATGGGCGGCTCCGCCGACCTGACCGGGTCCAACAATACCCGCGTCAAGGCGCTGGCGAAGGCCGTGCAGAAAAATGACTGGAACGGTCGTTACGTCCATTACGGCGTGCGCGAGCACGGCATGGCCGCCATCATGAACGGCATGGCCCTGCATGGCGGCGTCATCCCCTATTCCGGCACCTTCCTGGCCTTCTCTGACTATAACCGTCCGGCCATCCGCCTGGGCGCGCTGATGAAGCAGCGGGTCATCCATGTCATGACCCATGACAGCATCGGCCTGGGCGAAGACGGCCCGACCCATCAGCCGGTGGAACATGTCCCGGCCCTGCGTGCCATCCCCAACCTGCTGGTGCTGCGCCCGGCCGATGCGGTGGAAGCGGCTGAAGCCTGGGAAGTGGCCCTGGATGCCAAGACCCGCCCCTCGGTGATGGCGCTGACCCGCCAGAACCTGATCACCATGCGTGTCGACCATACGGACGAGAACCTGACCGCCAAGGGCGCCTATGTCCTGCGGGAAGCCAGCGGCCCCCGCAAGGTGACCCTGCTTGCCACCGGCTCGGAAGTGGAAATCGCCTATCACGCCCGGGAAAAGCTGGAAGCTGAAGGCATCCCGACGGCCCTGGTGTCCATGCCGTCCTGGGAACTGTTCGCCGAACAGTCCGAGGCCTATCAGAAGGCCGTGCTGGGCGATGGCCTGCGCATCGGTGTGGAAGCGATGGTGCGGTTCGGTTGGGATCGCTGGATCGGCGAGAAGGGCGTGTTCATCGGCATGCCCGGCTTCGGTGAATCGGCCCCCTATCAGGAACTGTACGAGCATTTCGGCATCACCGCCGACGCCATCGTGAAGGCGGCGAAGGAACGGCTGTAAGAAGCACATCCCCTATCGGGGGTGACGGAAACGGCGCCATGGGCAACCATGGCGCCGTTTCGCGTTTTCAGTCGCGATCAAGCATGCAAGAGGGAGCAGCGGCTGATAATACGAAGTGCCTATAGGGTGATCTTCGGGCGGTTTGGAGGCCGGCGACTGCCGGCCCGGCGTTCATGCGCCGTGTGCCAAGGGCGCGGATGCGCCCACCCGGCGAGTGAGGGAACGCGAAACCTTTCTCTATCGGTCACGATCAAGAGAGGTTGGTACAAGCCATTATCCTCAAGCCGGATCCTGGCGGACACCGGAGGCGACACGGTGTATGATAGGGCCATGTAGGATTTTGACGGTGGAATAGCCAGATGGGTGCCACGCGCAGAGTGATCCTGGAATTGCCTGAAGAGGACGCGGCCCTCCTGGATAAGTTGGTGACATCTGGGGCCTACCCATCACAGGCCCGCGCTGTAAGCGAGGCCCTGCGCCTTTATCAGGATGGGGATTTTATGCTGGAAACATGGCTGCGTGACCGGGTCGGCCCCATTGTCGATGCAGCAAGGGCCAATCCAACTGCCGCCCTGTCGGGTGAACAGGTTTTGGACCATCTCAAGGCCCTGCATAGCAGATGAATCACACCGTCCGCTTCATGCCCCAAGCTTTGGACGCATTGGCGCGGATTTACCTTTATATCGAAGAACGCTCCGGTCGAGATCGTGCAATGGATTTTACAATGGCGATCCATGCCCATTGCATGAGGCTGCAAATCTTCCCCCTGCGTGGCGTTCGGCGCGACGATATCCGCCCGAACCTGCGGATTTCAATATTTCGACGGAAGGTCACCATCGCCTATCACCTTGATGACGAAGTGGTCTTTATCGACGATGTGCTGTATGGCGGTCGGGATATTAACCTTTTATCGGATTAGATGGGGGGATAGGCGATATTCGTCATGAAACTGAGGAAATATCGGCCAACCCAACCAGCACCCGTCACCCCGCACAAAGCCTGCTCCGAAAGAGTCATTCATGTAACGCTGTTACCTGAATTGCGGCGGGTTCATAAAAAAACTAAGCTATAACCAGTGCACTTCACGCATGGCGGAAGGGACGGTTGCGCCCTTGTACCCGTGCGGATCAAAGGTTAATTCGGCTTTGGAGCATGGGCCATCTGCGCTCATCGGCGTTCCGTCATAGCCGGCGGTCACGCTGTTCAATCGGAGGAAAACATGGCTGTTAAAGTTGCGATCAACGGGTTCGGGCGTATCGGCCGCCTGGTGCTGCGCGCCCTGTATGAAAGCGGCCGGACCGATATCGAGGTCGTCGCCATCAATGATCTGGCCGATGCCAAGTCCAATGCCCACCTGTTGAAGTATGACAGCGTCCATGGCCGTTTCCCCGGCACGGTGGAAGTGGTTGACGGCAATCTGGTCGTCAATGGCCACACCATCCGTTCCGTGCAGCAGCGCGACCCGGCCCAGCTTCCCTGGGGTGAACTGGGCGTCGATATCGCCCTGGAATGCTCCGGCATCTTCACCTCGCGCGAGGCTGCTTCCAAGCACCTGACCGCTGGCGCCAAGAAGGTGCTGATCTCCGCCCCCGCCACCGACGAAGACCTGACGGTTGTCTATGGCGTGAACCATGACAAGCTGACGGCCGAACACAAGATCGTGTCGAACGCGTCCTGCACCACCAACTGCCTGGCCCCGGTGGCCCATGTGCTGAACCAGGGTGTCGGTATCGCCCATGGTTTCATGACCACCATCCACAGCTATACCGGTGACCAGAACACCGTGGACACGTTCCACAAGGATCTGCACCGCGCCCGCGCCGCGGCGCTGAACATCATCCCGACCAGCACCGGTGCCGCCAAGGCCGTGGGCAAGGTGCTGCCGGAACTGAAGGGCAAGCTGGACGGCACCTCTCTGCGCGTGCCGACCCCGAACGTCTCCGTGGTCGATTTCAAGTTCGTCGCCAAGCGCAACACCAGCGTGGAAGAGATCAACAAGCTGATCGTCGACGCCTCCAATGGCCCGCTGAAGGGCATTCTGGGCGCCTACGCCGAGCCGCTGGTTTCCACCGACTTCAACCATGACAGCCACAGCTCGATCTTCGCGCTGAATGAAACCAAGGTCATGGAAGGTAACTTCGTGCGTATCCTGACCTGGTACGACAATGAATGGGGCTTCTCCAACCGCATGGGCGATACCGTCATCGCCATGGCCAAGGCTGGCTGAAAAAACCTTTGACCCGGATGGTGCAAGGCACCATCCCGCCAATATGGGGGCGCCGTCCGTTGACCGGACGGCGCCCTTGGTGTTTCAAGAGAACACGCAAAACCGAAAGGCAAAAAGATGACCCCCAACGAGATCGCCCGCCTGCAGGCCTATCTGCGCCGCAATTTCAGCAATGACCGTATCACCGTCGCGCCGCCGGCCAAGAAGGGCCAGCCGGTTGAGGTGATGATCGGCGAAGAGTTCATCGGCACGCTGTATCGTGACGAAGATGATGGCGATGTGTCCTACGCCTTCAACATGACCATCCTGTCGGAAGACCTGCCGAATATCGCGCCGGCGAAGAAGTAATCAGGCAGGCGGGTTATCCGCCCGCCCTTCCCTGTCTGCCCCTTGCAGAAGGGGCCATACAGGCCGGGCGCCTTTTACAAGGCGCCCAAATCCCGCGCCGTCAGGTCAAGCGCCTGCTTGGCCCGGCGCGCCAGTTCGTCCGCTTCATCGTGCGTCAGGGTGAAAGCCGGGGCGAAAACCAGGCTCTCCCGCACTCCGCGCATGATCAGATCATTCTGGAAGCAATGGTCCCGGGCGATCAGCGCCGCCTTGCCGTTGCCGGAGAATCGTTCCCGCGTGCGCCGATCCTTCACGATCTCGATAGCACCGATCATGCCCTCCCCCCGGATTTCTCCCACAATGGGGTGATCAGCCAGCAGGGTGCGTAGGCGGGACAAGAGATAGGGGCCGATATCATCCCGCACGCGGGCGACCAGCCCTTCCCGCTCGATCAATTCCAGATTGGCCAGCGCCACGGCACAGGCCACCGGATGGCCGGAATAGGTGAAGCCGTGATAGAATTCCCCGCCTTCTTCGATCAGGGTTTCCGCCACCCGGTCGCCGACCATCACCGCTGATAGCGGCACGTAACCCGACGTGATGCCCTTGGCCAGGGTCATGAAATCCGGCGTGATGCCGTATCGGTGGCTGCCGAACCAGTGACCCAGCCGGCCAAAACCGCAAATCACCTCATCTGCGATCAGCAGAATGTCATGCTCGCGGCAGATACGGTTGATCTCCGGCCAATAGCTTTCTGGCGGGATAATCACCCCGCCCGCCCCCTGGATCGGTTCCCCGATAAAGGCAGCGACATTTTCCGGACCCAGTTCCAGGATTTTTTCTTCCACCGCGCGGGCCGCCAGCCGGCCGAACGCTTCGGCACTCATCTCGCCCTGGCCCTCGAACGGATAAGGGGTCATGACATGGGCGAATCCAGGCAGCGGCAGGCCGCCCTGCTCATGCATCACCTTCATTCCGTTCAGGGAAATGGCGGCCATGGTGCTGCCATGATAGCCATGCTCCCGCCCGATGATGAAACGTTTGCCGGGCTTGCCTTTCAGCGCCCAGTAATGGCGGGCCATGCGGATGATGGTGTCATTCGCCTCTGACCCGGAATTGGCGAAAAAGGCGCGGGACAGGCCTGGCGGTGTCAGTTCCGCCAGCTTGGACGCCAGCCGCACCGTCGGCTCCGTCGTGGTCTTGAAGAAGCCGTGATAGAAGCTGAGATCGTTCAACTGGCTGAAAGCCGCCTCCGCCAGTTCCCGTCTTCCATAGCCGACATTGACGCACCAGAGGCCGGACATGGCATCCAAGATGCGGTGGCCGGCACTGTCGGTCAGCCACACACCCTCGGCATGGGTGATGATGCGGGGGCCACCCAGGGCCGCCAGTTCCTTATGATCGGTGAACGGGTGCCAGTGATGGGCGCCGGACAGGCGTTTCAGTTCAGCGGTATCGGGGCCGGACATGAGAAAGGCTCCAGAGAAAGTGAGATGTGCAAGCGCGGCAACGGCGGCAACAGCCAGGGATCACGCCGGCGGGTTGAACCCAATCCGGGCGCAGCGCAACAACATCTCTTCCTTCCGGGTGAGGCCTTGAGAAATCATGGGAACATCATAACGCGCACGGTGTCGTCAGGCGATACCCATCGCGTCCAGCCCCTGCTGGAACATGTCGGCTTCCGCCTGTCGGCGCTTCTGCAGATCGGGCACAGTGGGCCAGAGCCTGGTCATGGCGCGGAACTGATCTGGCACACCGGCGGGGGTCCCAGCCTGGATCAAATTATGGATGGTCGCCATTTCCGTCCGCGAGGGACCGGCCAGCGACGTGCCCCGGTTATAAACCAAGCTGACCATGGCCCCGATGCAGAGCCCGTTTAGCCCCGACAGGCCGGGAAATGTGGCAAGCGTCATCGCCTCATAATGCGGCAGAGTGCTGACCGCGAAAATATCGTTGGCAGCGGCCCAGGGAATGCTGATTCCAGAAAGCTGGTGGACAAGCTGCTGAAGCTGCGTATCCGCCGCCGCAGAGCCACCCTTGATACCGATGGCTGGTGTCAAGGCCGTGATATCAGCGGCTGGCAGCGCTCCGCCCCAAGCCTGCTGAAAAGCCTGCAGGCTATTTTCGCCAAGATCATAGCCCACGCCAATGGTGATGCCAGAGATACCACCCGGCCAGACGGGATGACAGGCAACGGCATTGTAATAGCCCTCCCCGCCCGTCTCCTCATTGATGATGAAGTCGATGCTCTGCTGCGGGATCGCCATGGCGGGCCATATGTCTGATGCTTCACTTTATCTTGTAGCACAAATAGCAAGTCATCATCAACCGAAGCGGGCATTACCATTGACACCAGCCACGGGATTGCAGAACCATACCAACATGCAATCAAAAAACCTCTCCTCCGCCGAACGTCTGGACAGGTTGCGCCTGATCCGTTCCGACAATGTCGGCCCCATCACCTTCGCCCGTCTGATCGAGCGGTTCGGCAATGCCACCGCCGCCCTGGCAGCCCTGCCGGACCTGGCCCGACGTGGCGGCCGCCAGCAGCCCCTGCGTATTCCCGGCAAGGCGGAGGCGGAACGGGAACTGGCCGCCCTTGATCGGGCGGGCGGGCGCCTGATCTGCCGGGGCGAGGCGGATTATCCCTTAGCCCTGGCTGCCATCGATGATGCGCCCCCCGTTCTGTCTGTGCTGGGCTTTCCTGCCCTGCTGTCGCGCCCCTGTGTCGGTATGGTCGGCGCGCGCAACGCCTCCATCGCCGGACGCAAGATGGCGGAACGGCTGGCCCATGATCTGGCCGATGCCGGTTTCACCGTCGTGTCGGGCCTGGCGCGTGGAATCGACACGGCGGCGCATCAGGGCGCCATCGCCAAGGCCACAGCCGCCGTGGTGGCCGGCGGGATCGACATTATCTATCCACCGGAAAATGCCGGCCTGTACCATGATCTGGCCCAGCGGGGCGTTATCCTGGCCGAATCACCATTCGGCACAGAACCGCAGGCCCGTCACTTCCCCCGGCGCAATCGGTTGATTTCCGGCCTCTCCCTTGGGGTTGTGGTGGTGGAAGCGGCGCTGAAGTCGGGATCGCTGATCACGGCACGCTTCGCGCTGGAGCAGGGCCGCGATGTTTTCGCTGTTCCCGGCTCCCCCGCCGACCCCAGGGCCCAGGGCTGCAACCGGCTGATCAAGGAAGGGGCGGCCCTGGTGGAGGGGGCAGATGACATCATCCAGGCCCTGCGGGCCGCAGCCCATACACCCCTGGCGGAACCTGGTGGGGGACCGTTCCACACACCACCTTCAATTGCAGAAGATGATGCAGAGCTGCGCCGGGCACGCCTTGTGATATCGGAAGGCCTGTCGCCAACCCCGGTTCTCATTGACGAAGTGGTCCGTGGCTGCCAATTGTCTGCCGGGGTGGTGATGACCGTGCTGCTGGAAATGGAACTGGCAGGCCGGCTGCAGCGTCATCCTGGCGGTCGGATCAGCCTGATCTGACCGGCTCTCTCTTCGTCAAGCGTCGCGTGAAAGGCGGGTCCTTCAGTGGCTGGCAGTGTCGTCATCGTCGAATCCCCGGCCAAGGCCAAAACGATCAACAAATATCTGGGACAGGACTACACCGTCCTGGCCAGCTTCGGCCATGTCCGCGATCTGCCGCCGAAAGACGGTTCCGTCCGGCCGGACGAGGATTTCGAGATGGATTGGGAACTGGGTGACCGGTCCAAGCGCCATGTCGATGAGATTGCCCGTGCCGTCAAGGGTGCCACCCGCGTCTTCCTCGCAACCGACCCTGACAGAGAGGGTGAGGCCATCGCCTGGCATGTCCAGGAACTGCTGAAGGAAAAGCGGCTGGCGGGCCGGGAAATCCGCCGCATCACCTTTAACGAGATCACCAAAAGCGCGGTGCTGGATGCCATTTCCAAGCCGCGCGACGTGGACCAGGAACTGGTTCAGGCCTATCTGGCCCGTCGCGCGCTGGATTATCTGGTGGGCTTCACCCTGTCGCCAGTGCTGTGGCGCAAGCTGCCAGGCAGCCGGTCCGCCGGGCGCGTGCAATCGGTGGCGCTCCGCCTGATCTGCGAGCGGGAAGCCGAGATCGAGGCGTTCAAACCGCAAGAATATTGGACGATTGAGGCGGAGTTCAAAACCCACGACGGTTCCACCTTCACCGCCCGCCTGACCCAGCTGGATGGCAAGCGGCTGGAGAAATTCAGCCTGACCAACAAGGAACAGGCAGAGGCCGCCCTGGCCCGCATCCGCCCGATGCTGTTCAAGGTCGGCCGGGTGGAGCGGCGGGAAGTGAAGCGCAATCCCTATGCGCCCTTCACCACCTCTACCTTGCAGCAGGAAGCCAGCCGCAAGCTGGGCTTCGGCGCCGTCAAGACCATGCGCACGGCCCAAAAGCTGTATGAGGGCGTGGATATTGGCGGTGAGACGGTTGGCCTGATCACCTATATGCGAACCGATGGCGTGTCCTTGAGCCAGGAAGCCATCGACGGGTCGCGCCGGCTGATCGACCAGACCTGGGGTGATGCCTACGTCCCGGAAAAGCCCCGCATTTATAAGACCGCGGCCAAGAACGCCCAGGAGGCGCACGAGGCCATCCGCCCGACCGACCTGTTTCGCCGTCCAGACCAGATGAGCCGTTATCTCGATAAGGACGAGTTGCGGCTTTATGAGTTGATCTGGAAGCGTACCGTCGCCAGCCAGATGGCCAGCGCTATCATGGATCAGGTGACCGTAGACATCATGTCCAAGGGCGCCGAAGCCGTTTTCCGCGCCACCGGCTCCATTGTCCGGTTCGATGGCTTTCTGAAGGTCTATCAGGAAGACAAGGATGATGAAGGGGACGAGGAGGATAACCGTCGCCTGCCGCCGATGAAAGATGGCGACGACCTGACCCGCGGTACCCTGAAATCCGACCAGCACTTCACCCAGCCCCCGCCCCGCTATACGGAGGCGAGCCTGGTGAAGAAGATGGAAGAGCTGGGCATCGGCCGGCCTTCCACCTATGCCTCCATCCTGCAAGTGCTGCAGGAGCGCAATTATGTGCGGCTGGAGAAGCGGCGGTTTGAGCCGGAAGATCGCGGCCGGCTGGTCACCACCTTCCTGGAAAGCTTCTTTAACCGCTATGTCCAGTATGATTTCACGGCGGCGCTGGAAGAGAAGCTGGACGATATTTCCGGTGGCCGCATTTACTGGAAAGAGGTGCTGCGTGATTTCTGGCAGCATTTCCGCGCCGCCATTGATGGCACCAAGGATCTGACCATCACCCAGGTGCTGGATGCCCTGGATGAGGCGCTGGGCCCCCACTTCTTCCCCAGCCGCATCGGCGCCGATGGCCAGCCCATTGATGTGCGCGCCTGCCCGACCTGCGGCAGCGGCCGGCTGTCCTTGAAGCTGGGCAAGACCGGTGCCTTCATCGGTTGCTCCAACTATCCGGAATGCCGCTATACCCGCCCGCTCGCCGTCGCCGGGGAAGAGGGTGAGGCTGATGCCGACCGCGACCTGGGCATTGATCCGGAAAGTGGCTTGGCCGTGCTGATGAAACGCGGCCCCTATGGCATCTATGTCCAGTTGGGGGCAGAAGCGACGAAGGAAGCCAAGCCCAAACGGGTTTCCCTGCCTAAGGGAATGGACCCGCAGGACGTGGATTTGCAAAAGGCCCTGGCCTTGCTGTCCCTGCCCCGCAGCGTCGGCATGCACCCGACGACCGGGGTGGAAATCCAGGCCGGTATTGGCCGTTACGGCCCTTATCTGAAGCATGGCGATGCTTACAAGAACGTGCCAGCCGACGATGATGTGCTGACCATCGGGCTGAACCGGGCCGTGATGCTGCTGGGCGATAACCTCGCCAAGAAGGCGGTCGCTGGCCGTGAATTGGGCAACCACCCGAAGGATGGCAAGCCGATCAGCATCGGCTCCGGCCGCTTCGGGCCCTATGTGAAGCATAATAAGCTGTTCGCCAGTATCCCCAAGGCGCAGTCACCAGATACGCTGACCCTGGAACAGGCTGTCGAATTGCTGGCTGCAAAGGCTGCAAAGGACAGCGCCAAGAAGGGGGCCGCCGCCGCTGACACGGGCGAGACTGCCGAGAAGCCGAAGAAGGCCCCCGCTCGCAAGGCCGCCGCAAAGACGGAAACGGCAGATAAGCCTGCTGCCAAGAAGGCGGCACCAAAGACGGCCGCCGCAAAGGCGACGACCAAGACAGCCACCAAGGCTGTGGCCAAAAGCCCGGCGCGCAGCCGCACAACCAAAGCTGCGTCCTGATCCTTCGCTCCGCAGCAACGCGGGCCCGTCCTTGAACCATGCTTCTCTCATGAAGCACGGTTCAAGGACGCTTGACCCTGTCTGGACGGCGCAACTGGTTTCACGCCCGCTGAAACACCCGATACGGCGGGAGGTGTAACCTTTCCGGAACTACACGATCAGGCGCAAGGACAAGCGGCCTGTTTGCGTGTAAGTTTCAAGCCAGCCTTTTATCCTGGAGTTGCCATGCGCTTCCTGCCCCTCAATACCGGCCTGCTGCTACTGACTATTGTGTCCCCGATAGTGCCGGCCGTATGGGCACAGGAAACAGTGGCAGGGGCCGGCAACAACACCAGTGCTGCCCCGCCCGCCAGCGCCAGCACGCCCGGCACCGTCAACGGATGGGTCCGTCTCGATAATCCAGCCACTGCCAGCACCACCCCCGGCGCCAGGGCGGCGGAAACACAGCCCCTGCCGGTGATGCCCATGGCTGGAGATCCCGCGGCGCAGGCCGCTGATCCCGCTTGTCGTGTTCGCAAAACGGTGGAAGCCGGCGTCGCCATGGGCGGTGTCAGCGGCAAATATGTCGGGGCGGAACTGGCTTATGGCCGGGATGACCGGGCGCTTGCCGCCGGTTATCCACCCAATCCCTGCCCCACAACCGGGTTCGGCATGTCCGTATCCGTGTCACAGAGCGACATGGAATATAAGAGCCGCCGTCGCTATCGCGGTGATTCATATGATTCAGGCCGTGGCGGTGCGGTGCTGGACCCTTATGGCCGACCGATGGGGGAAGTTGACCCCATGTTTCCCTCGCCGCCAGAACATCTTGGCGGCGGGTAACCGGACACCTGCATTTTAACGCATTCGGCCGCGCAACTTCATCACCTGGAAGAAAGCCTCCACCACAGCGGGGTCGAACTGGGTGCCCGCCCCATCGGTGATCATGCGTAAAGCCTCGGCCAGAGGCACCGCAGGACGCCAGGTGCGACGGTGGGTCAAAGCATCATAGACATCGGCTACAGCGACAATACGCGCTGCCAGCGGGATATCGGCCCCTTTCACGCCGCGCGGGTAACCGGATCCGTCCCATCGCTCCTGATGGAACCGGGCGATGCTGGCGCCAAAGGAGAGGTAATTGCTGCCCTCCACCATGCGGGAAGCCTTTTCCAGAATGGTCGCACCGCGTTCACAGTGCATTTCCATCTGGCGCCGCTCTTCCTCGTCCAGCACGCTCTGCTTCATGATCACGCGATCCGGAACACCGACCATGCCGATATCATACAGCATGGAACCCATGGCAATCAGGTCCAGGAACTCGTCATCAATCAGCGCCGCCCCTTCCGGCTGCGACCGCATGGCGAAGGCGATTTCCGTCACAAGGCGCGACAGCCTTAAGACATGGTCTCCACCACCATCCGGGTCCTTATATTCTGCCATCCCGGCAAGGGCGATGACCGTTGCCTTGTGGGCACGCTTAATCTGTTCGTAAAGCTGGATATTATCAAACCCAACCGCAATCTTACCGGCCATCACCTCTGCCAATCGGCGTTCCAGCCGGTCCAGCCGGCGGCCGGTATGCAGGCAGGCGGCGGCATGCCGACCATCCGCGGTAGGGAACCAGATGATCAGATTCTGTTCGTCGTAATAATGGGCGCCATTATTCAGCACAGCCATGATTCGGGCAGCCAGCCCCGCATCGACGCTATGGGCCAGCGGCAGGCCGGCCATCCCCTCATGGCGCCCGGACGCCGCCAATATCTGCGCGTCGGTACGGGCATTGCCACGGGGTACACAAACCAATCCATCCAACGGCAGGTCCAGAACCCGCGCCAGTTCCCGCAGCAGGGCCTCGGCAAAATAGTCCAGGGCCCGCAAGGTAAACAGATTCCCAGACGCCTCAATGATCCGCTCCATGCCCCGGCGGGATCGGATCAGTTCCGTAATATGTTCATAGGATCGTAAGGCCGCGACCGTGGCGGTTCCCAGCTTCTGGGCCGTCAGTTCCGTTTTGGCCTTGTAATCATTGATATCATAGCTGCGAATGACATCATCTTCCGGAGCCTGGCCTGGCTGTCCGGTGCGCAGGATGATACGAACCTGTTCGTTCTTCAGTTCATCGCGGATGCGCGGCACCAACCTCAGGCCAGCATCATCTGTCTCCATCACCACATCCAGCAGAATCATGGCGATGCCAGGATCACTGCGGAGAATTTGCAGGGCCTCTTCCGCTGAGTAAGCGGACAGGAACTGTACTGGTCGGTCCCGGTAGGTGAATTTCTTCATCACAAGCCGGGTCATGGTGTGAACTTCAGGATCGTCATCGACGATCAGGATCAACCATGGCTGAATGGGAATGGCAGACGCCCCCGCAGGATGCTCCGGCGTTTCTTCCCTGAACAGGAAGTCATCGTCGTTCATACCCATGGGCGCCCAATCCATCCCGGCTTTGCGAATGCTGCGGTGATTATGCCCTCATCAGGGGTGAAAACTGAACAGCCCGATATCATCTAACTGCCAGTTTATCGTGAAAATTGTCGACAAAGGCTGAAATCGCACCCAGCCCCCATGAAATGGCGCGGCCCATCCAGTCGGATGTTGCAGTTCCAGGCGCCCGGACGCATCGTGCGCGCAACCATTATACGGAATCTGACTCATGCGTTCTCTCTCTCCCCCCCTGCGACGCCTCGCTGCTGGCAGTGCCCTAGGCGCCATTGCCCTCATGATGGGGGCCCTGCCCGCAACGGCCGCCGATGCACCGCTGGACAAGGCTGCCGTTGAGAAAATCGTCCGTGACTATCTGGTCAACAATCCGGAAGTGATCCTGGAGGCGATCCACGCGCTTGAAAAGAAAGAGCAAGCGGCGACGGAGGCAAGCCAGGTCGCAGCCCTGGCAGCGAATCGGGATGCGCTGGAGAAAACGGGGCCTGTCGGGGGGAACCCCAAAGGAGACATCACCCTGGTGGAATTTTTCGATTATAATTGCGGCTATTGTAAACGCAGCCACCCGGAGCGGAAGGAAGCCGTGAAGAAGGATGGCAAGGTCAAGGTCATCTATAAAGAGTTCCCCATCCTGGCAGCTTCCTCCAGCGAAGCCGCACGCGCCGCCCTGGCAGCCAACCGTCAAGGTAAGTATGAGGCGTTCCATAGCGCGCTCATGACCCATGAAGGTCGCCTGGACACCAATGCAATTCGCAATGTTGCCAAGGATGTAGGGCTTAATATTAAGAAGTTGGAAGAGGATATGGGGGATCCTGCGATCCAGAAGGAAATTGATGATAATATCGCGCTGGCGCGGGAATTGGGCATCCGCGGCACCCCCGGCTTCGTGATTGGGGATACCCTGATCCCCGGCGCCATCGATGCCAGCCAGTTCGCTGACTATTTCGCCAGCGCCCGCGCTGCGAAGAAAGCGGACAAGGCCGGCTGATCCCGGTGGCTGAACAGCGACATCACCGATCATCGGGGGGCGCGGTGCGGCCTGCTGTTTGCGGGCCATTGCCCCTTTCTGTAGCCGTGATATAACCGGCCCGCTTTTACCGACGACCAGAATGGGGCTTTCCTCCTTGGCCAACCCGCCTTCCATCCTCCTGCTTAACGGGCCGAACCTGAATATGCTCGGCACCCGTGAACCGCAGATCTATGGATCGGAGACATTGGCCGATGTGGAAACGATCTGCCGGGCCGAGGCTGACCGCCTTGGCCTTGCCCTGGATTTCCGCCAGTCCAACCATGAGGGGGAACTGGTGACATGGATCCAGCAGGCACGCGACCGGCAGGACGCCATCATTCTGAACGCGGGGGCCTATACCCACACCTCGGTGGCCATCATGGATGCGCTCTCGGCGGTTGACCTGCCGGTCATCGAGGTTCATCTGAGTAATATCTTCCGTCGCGAACCCTTCCGGCACCATTCCTATGTGTCGATGGTCGCGCGGGGGGTCATATGCGGTCTTGGCTCGCACGGCTATATCCTGGCCCTTCAGGCGGCATCTCGCCTGATCGGAACCATGCCGCGGCCGTGATGAACAAAGACAAGCCATTGGATAAGGTTAAGAAGACCATGTCGAGCTTCGATCTGGATGCCGAGTTCGTGCGTACCATGGCCAAACTCCTTGAGGAGTCGGGCCTGACGGAAATGGAATATTCGGAAGGCGAACGCCGCATCCGGCTCAGCCGCGCCGCCCCGGTCGCTGCCCCTGCGGCTTATGCCATGCCGGCGGCGCCCGTTGCCGTGGCGGCAGCCCCGGTCGCTGCCGCAGCCGCCCCTGCTGCGTCGCCGGCGCAGCATCCCGGCGCGCTGAAATCCCCGATGGTCGGCACCGCCTATGCCGCCTCCGAACCGGGTGGCACCCCGTTCGTGAAGGTGGGCGATACGGTGAAGGCCGGCCAGACCGTGCTGATCATCGAAGCCATGAAGGTCATGAACCCGATCAAGGCTGCCAAGGGCGGCACCGTGACGGAAATCCTGATTTCCGATGCCCAGCCGGTCGAGTTCGGCCAGCCCCTGCTGATCATTGAGTGATCCGGCGATGACCGCGCACTTGCAGGGTGGCCTGTTCGACAAGGTCCTGATCGCCAATCGTGGTGAGATCGCGTTACGCATCCACCGCGCCTGCCGCGAAATGGGCATCAAGACGGTGGCCGTGCATTCCACGGCTGACGCCGATGCGATGCATGTCCGTCTGGCTGACGAGAGCGTGTGCATCGGCCCGCCCTCGGCCAAGGAAAGCTATCTCAACATCCCGGCAATCCTGTCGGCGGCGGCCATCACGGGCGCCGATGCCATCCATCCCGGCATCGGCTTCATGGCGGAGAATGCCCAGTTTGCCGATATGGTGATTGAGCATGGTTTCGCCTGGATCGGGCCGACACCAGACCATATCCGGGTGATGGGCGACAAGGTGACCGCCAAGAAGACGGTTATCGCCCTGGGCCTGCCCTGCGTTCCCGGTTCCGACGGACCGGTCGACAGCTTTGAAACGGCTGCCAGCGTCGCTGACCAGATCGGTTATCCGGTTCTGATCAAGGCGGCCGCCGGTGGTGGTGGCAAGGGCATGAAGGTGGCCTACAGCAAGGACGAGTTGCGGGAGGCCTACCAGCTTGCCCGTGGCGAGGCCCGCGCCGCCTTCGGCAATGACGAAGTCTATCTGGAAAAGTACCTCGCCAACCCGCGCCACATCGAAATCCAGTTGATGGGCGATCACCATGGCAATGTGGTTCATTTCGGTGAGCGTGACTGCTCCATCCAGCGGCGCCACCAGAAAGTGGTGGAAGAGGCCCCCTCCCCGGCCCTGAACGCAGAGGAACGGGAAAAAGTCGGCAGCCTCGCCGCACGCACCGCCAAGCTCCTGGGCTATCGCGGCGTCGGTACGATGGAATTCCTGTACGAAAACGGGCAGTTCTATTTCATCGAGATGAATACCCGCCTGCAGATCGAACATACGATCACGGAAATGATCACGGGTGTCGATCTGGTGCGCGAGCAGATCCGTGTCGCCACCGGTGCCCCGCTGGGTTACACGCAGCAGGATATCCGCTTCCACGGCCATTCGATTGAATGCCGTATCAATGCGGAAAACGCTGTGACCTTCATGCCCTCACCAGGGCAGATCACCCAGTATCATGCACCGGGTGGCCTTGGTGTGCGCGTAGACAGCGCGCTGTATGACGGTTATCGCGTGCCGCCGCATTATGACAGCATGATCGCCAAGCTGATCGTTCACGGCAATACCCGTAACGAGTGCTTGATGCGCTTGCGTCGGGCGCTGGAGGAGTTTGTGATCACCGGTGTGGACACGTCCATCCCGCTGCATCAGCGCATCATCGCCGAACCCGATTTCATCAATGGCGATTATGACATCAAGTGGATGGAAGGCTGGATGAAGCAGCAGTCTGAAAGCTGATCTGCCTTATACAGACGACACCGACAAACAGCCCGGCTTCACGCCGGGCTGTTTTGTTTCGGTCCGGTCATATCGGGAACAGCGTCAAAAGCAATAGTCGTACGGGTCTGCTGCGATCTGAACGGGATCGTTCCGTGCCAGAAATATGATGGAAAAAGAACCAGGCGTCCCGGAACGGGCTGCACGGCCCGCCGGAATGGTTGCTGCATCGCCTCCCCAAGGACGGGAGAGCCAAATTTAATCCATCCCTGCCTCGCCGTCTTATCCCGACAGCAGTCCGGTACATCTACGTAATAGCATCCGCTAATCCACCCTTCCGGGTGAATATGGTCAGTATGGTACCCTTCATCCCGCAACCTGGAAGACCAGGAGCCTGAAAAGGCAACTGAGGGCGATTTCCGCCGTAAGAAGGGGTGCGTGTGATCATCAGGAAGAGACGATATAAAGTCGCGTACGGCTGCCCTTATCATCTCCTCCAGCAGGAGGATCGGGACGGACGGCTCGTTCAGCCGCCCGAACAAGGCGTCTGAACTCTGCGTACCGTTTCGCAGGGTCTGGTCAACGGGCTCGTGCTGCGTTTCGTGAACACGCGCCAGATCGCGGAGCAACGCCTCATTGAATGTATGAATATCAGGAAAGTCGGCGGGTGACGCCAGATCAATAACGCCAATCAAATGATCATAGTCGTTGATCCAAAGCTCCTTCTGACTGTCCATTTGTCGCCATGCAGGCCCCAACAGTGACAAAGCCTTCTGGTCATCCGGTACGATATCAATCACCTTCTGAAGGTATGTCAGGGCAACGCTCGATTGTCCCAACTGCAAAGCTGTCTCAGCCGCCCCGCGCAGAAGCGGGATCTCGCTGGCATTTTCCTTCAAACCGGCTTCAAAATGCCCGAGTGCTTCCGCTGGGCGACCCAGCCGAAGAAGCACATAGCCCAGAGTCCTGATGATATTCGCATCCGTCGGCGCGAGGCGTATCGCAGTTTCCAGTTCTTCAAGCGCCTCCTGAAGGCGGCCGTAAGTCGCCTTTGCTTCCGCAATCATCTCCAGCACTGCTGGGTTATCGGCCGCCACCTGGCGGGCCGCTTCATAAGAATGAAGCAACTCTCCATGCGCGCCGGTGCGCCATAACAATCCGTTGAGATTGGCATGGGCATCACGGTCGAATGGATCCAACCGCAAGGTCTCACGATAGGCGCTGATGGCTTCTTCATACTCATCAATGCCGCTCAGGGCATTACCGAGATTAAGCCAAATTTCTTTGGCAGATGAATTGAGCGTTAACGCCCGTCGGTAACAGGCGATGGCCTCCGTGTAGTTTCCCTTCAGCTTCAGCACCAATCCCAAATTATGCAACGGGTGGACGGTCGCACCCGCATTCTCCAGAATGGAACGGTAAACAGCTTCCGCCTCATCCAAGCGATGTGCCCGGGTTAAAAGGATTCCCAGTTCCACGGCAGCGCCCCGGTCCTGGGGATTGTCCTGCAGTAAATCGCGCAGCCCCTGCTCGGCCTCCTGCATATGGCCCGTCTGGCATAATGCGCGGCACAGGTTGAGCTTTGCTTCCGAATAATCAGGCCGCAGGCGAATAGCCGTTCCATAATGGCTCAGCGCTTCCTCAGCACGCCCCAGATCGACCAGGACATTACCCAGATTATTCTGAACATGTGGTTGCCGCGGATTAATGGAGAGAGAGCGTTGCATCAAGTCAGCGGCAACCTCCAGCTTACCTACCGCCTTAGCGATAAGTCCCAGCAACTGAAATGCGTCGGTGTTACGCGGATCCTGCTGCAAAACGGCTTTATACAGCCGCTCTGCTTTCGGTAGGTCACCAGCCCTCTGTGCCGTGAAGGCTTCCGCAAGAAGGTCGGGCACAGTGCGGGATCGGATGCCGGTCATGGTCTCACATCAGGAAAATCGGAAAAGCATGTCCCCGGATCGAAATGACATGCGCCAAGCCCCGTCCTAACACGGAATCACTCCTTCAACACCTCGACCATAGACTCTTATTTCCACGTTTCCCTAACCCCCAAGCCAAAGAACCATCTGGAGATCACTTTCCCCTAAGAAGAATCGTTTTTTGATTTCTTGAGGAAGAGTTATTTCGAAATTTTGTTCCATAAATATCTTAATAGCGAGGCAAATGTGCAACAGTGACTGATTGATGACAAATTTTGGGGGATTGTTGATTGATCCCACCGCACCCGAGCCTCTTAACTACCCCCTGATGCAGGGCAAGGAACAAGCTGGATAACCAGCAAACCCCTCCGTATCGGACGAAATAAATGGGGATTACACAATGAATATGAAGTCTAGCGGCTTGAAGGCAGCTTTGCTGTGCGGTGGTGCACTGGCAGTTGCCGTTGGTGGTGTGCATGCGCAGGAGACAACCACACTTGACGAAATCGTAGTGACTGGTTCGCGCATCGCGCGCACTAATGTTTCGTCTCCGACTCCTGTGACCGTTGTCGACAGCGCTGCGCTGGCTCTTTCTGGCCAGGACAACGTCTCCGATGTTCTGCGTGAGTTACCCTCTTCTGGCGTTTCGACCTTCTCTTCGACCACCGGTAACTTTGACGTTAACAATTCTGGCGTCAACACCATCGATCTGCGTAACCTTGGCGAAGCGCGTACGCTGGTTCTGGTTAACGGTCGTCGGATGGTTGCTGGCGTTCCCGGCAACTCTGCGGTGGATTTCAACTCCATCCCGACCGCTTTCATCGACCGCGTTGAAGTCATCACCGGTGGCGCTTCCGCAGTCTATGGTGCCGACGCCGTGGCCGGCGTGGTCAACATTATCCTGAAGGACAACTTCCAGGGTATGCAGGTTGAGGGTAAGGCCGGTATCAGCGATCGCGGTGATTCCGAGCAGTACCGCGTGTCATCCACCATTGGCGGTGATTTTGACGACGGTCGTGGTAATGCCGTCCTTTCTCTGACCTATGACAAGGAAGAGGAAGTCTTCTCCCGCGACCGTAAGCTGTCTGCCGTTGATATTCAGCGTAGCCCGGCAACGGGTGCTGTGACCAATCCAGCCTACAGCTCCTTCGGTCCTGGTGGTTTCTTTAGCGGCATCCGGAATAATTCCTCCGGCACTTATGTCGGCAATACTGCCAACCGCGTCGTCCTGCCCGATGGTACCGTCACCACTTTGAATACCGTTCGTGACGGCTACAATCGTAACGGCGCCCGCTACATCCAGACCCCGACCGAACGTTATCTGCTCGGCCTGAATACCAATTACGAAATCACACCTTCGATCAACTATTTCCTCGAAGGTACGTACGCCTCCGTCAAAACGGAATCCCAGTTGGAAGCCTTCGCGCTGGCCAATACGGATATCTATGCCAGCGGCCAGGGCATGCCGTTGACCAACCCCTACATTCCTGCTGCCCTGCTGCAGCAGATCCAGTCCTTGGCTCCCGCCGGCCAGACGGTGACGGGCTTGAATTTCAGCCGCCGTCTGCTGGAAGTTGCTGATCGCGGCTCTGACAACACACGTCAGACCTTCCGCTTCTCAACCGGTTTCAAGGGCGACATACCTGTAGCCGAAGGCTGGACGTATGAAACGTCTTACACCTATGGCCGCACCACCCAGTCACAGAACTCAACTGGTCAGATCAATGAGCAGAGCTTCCGCGAAGCTCTTGACGCCCTGGTTGACGTGAATGATCTGAACGGCAACGGTAATCGCACCGAAATCATCTGCCGCGATGCAACTGCGCGCGCCAATGGCTGCGTCCCGATCAATATTTTCGGCGCAGGTTCCATCACCAAGGCTGCGGCTGACTACGTTCGTGCCGACAGCATGCGCAAGGCTGAAGTTGACCAGCATGTCGCATCCGCGATCGTTACCGGTCCTCTGTTCGAGCTTCCGGCAGGTGATCTGGGTGTTGCCGTGGGCGGTGAATGGCGTCAGGAGAGCAGCGAAGCCCGTTCCGATCCGCTGACGCGCGCCGGTCTGAACGCCGGCAATGCCGTGCCGGATGTCATCGGCAAGTTCGACGTCTGGGAAGCCTTCGGCGAAGTTGACATCCCCCTGATCAAGGATGTTCCGTTCGCTGAATATGTTGGTGTACAGGCTGCCGTCCGTTACTCTGACTACAGCACCGTCGGTAAGACCACGAGTTGGAACGCCGGCGCAGAGTGGCAGGTCATTGAAGACATTCGTCTGCGGGGCAAGTATGCGCGTGCGGTCCGTGCGCCCAACATCTCCGAACTGTACAATCCGGGTGGTCAGACCTTCCCGACCGGTATCGTCGATATCTGCGCTGGCACGACTGCTACCTCTAGCCGGGCACAAGACAGCCGGTGCCGTGCGGAGTCGGGCATTGCATCACGTATCGCTTCGGAGGGTGTCTACACGCCGACCCAGCTTGAAATCCAGCAGATCACTGGTTTCAACCGCGGCAACCCGGACCTACAGGAAGAAAAGGCTGACACCCTCACCCTTGGTGCGGTGTTGACGCCGAGCTTCATCGATAATTTGTCCTTTACGGTCGATTATTTCGATATCGACATAAAGGATGCGATTTCCGGCGTTCCGCGCAACTACGCCATCGAGCAGTGCTACGTGTCGGGCAATTTCTGTAACCTGATGGCACGCGATCCGATCTCCGGCCGGATCACCCGCACCGATCTGGTGCAAGGCAATATCGCTACCCAGACCACCAGCGGTATCGACTTTGCCGTGGATTATCGCTTTGACCTGGCTGATGTCGGCCTGGACTTCAATGCGTTCGGTTCCGGCGAGCCGGGTACCATTAGCTTCAGCGCCATCATGACCTATCTCGACAAGCTCGAACTCGAGCCGCTGCCGGGTGCGGATCTTGATATCGATGACGGCGAGGTTGGTGCTTCCAAGTATCGCGTCTCCGGGTCGCTCACCTATCACGGTGGTCCGATGACCTTGTCCTGGCAAACCCGTTATGTCGGACCGGCTAACATCGATAACGACCTTGACGTCGTTGGTCCGGGCGACTTCCGTCGTATCGGTAGCGTCACATATCATGACGTGCAGGCCCGTTACACCTTCGCTCAAAACTACACGTTGTACGTGGGCGTAGAGAACCTCTTCGACCGTGGCGCGCCGCTGATCGGTTCCGGCATGCCCGGGAACACGACGGGCACGGAGACCGCAGCAGGTACCTACGATCCGATTGGCCGTTACTTCTATACCGGCTTTACAATGCGCTTCTAAAAAAGACTGTGGGTACCGCAACCGATGTCCTGAAGGTTGCGGCCTCTCAAAATTTGACCCTGTCTCTTCACGAGGCAGGGTTTTTTTTGAGGGGACTCAAATGAGAGGCGGTGGCACAATCGCCACAAAGCTTTCTTTCTCACATGCGGTCCAAAAACGGATGCACAATCCGCTTCCCAAACAGGGGGTGGATGTTGCATAAGAAAGTGCAAACTCGTAGGAGCTTGCACAGTGAATTCATCCGAAAATCTTAATCAAACGTCGTTGGTGGAAAGCTTCACCGACGCTGAAGCTGCTTATGCCCGCGTCCGGGCCCTTTATGATCAGGCTGTTGAATTTTTGCGCGGTCGTTTTTCCGCTTTCGCCCGTGGCGAGGAAATGGGTGGGCGGGTCCGCGCCTGCTATCCCTTCCTGCAAGTCCGGATCGATACAGAACCGCGGATCGATAGCCGTCTTTCCTATGGCTTCCTCCATGGCATCGGCACCTTCCGCACCACGGTCACCCGCCCCGATCTGTTTGACCATTATCTGAAGCATCAGCTTTCCCTGTTGCTGAAGAACCATGGCGCCCCATTGGAAGTCGGGGTCAGCGACACCCCGATCCCCATCCAGTTCGCCTACCCTGAAGGCATGCATGTCGAGGGCGATCTGACGCCGGAGCGGCTGTACCAGTTGCGGGATTATTTTGATCTGCCCGATCTGGTCTATATGGATGACAGCATCGTCAACGGTACCCATATCGCCCCGCCCGGTGCGCCCCGTCCCCTCGCCCTGTTCACCGCACCGCGTGTGGATTACAGCCTGCACCGTCTGAAGCATTACACCGCGACCAAGCCGGACCATTTTCAGAACTACGTCCTGTTCACGAACTACCAGTTCTATATCGACGAGTTCGTGAGGCGTGGGTTGGAGATCATGGAACCGTCGGACGATCCGGCGACCCAGCATTACCGCAGCCAGTATGAGGCCTTTGTGGAGCCCGGTGATCATGTCACCTGGAACCAGCATCTGTACCCTGGCAAGGAGTGCGATGGCACCAAGGTGGCTCGCCTGCCGCAGATGCCGGCATATCACCTGAAGCGTAAGGACGGGAATGGCATCACCATCGTCAATATCGGCGTCGGCCCGTCCAACGCCAAGACGATCAGCGACCATATTGCCGTACTGCGTCCCCATGTCTGGCTGATGCTGGGCCATTGCGCGGGCCTGCGCGATACCCAGCGTCTGGGCGACTACGCCCTGGCCCATGGCTATGTGCGCGAAGACAAGGTTCTGGATGCCGATCTGCCGACCTGGGTGCCCATCCCGGCACTGGCAGAAGTCCAGGTGGCCTTGGAAGGCGCTGTGGAAGAAGTCACGGGCCTGAAAGGCTGGGAGCTGAAATCCATCATGCGCACCGGCACGGTCGCTACAATCGATAACCGCAACTGGGAACTTCGGGATCACAGCGAACCGGTACAGCGGTTCAGCCAGTCCCGCGCCATTGCCCTGGACATGGAATCCGCGACAGTGGCCGCCAATGGCTTCCGCTTCCGCGTTCCCTACGGCACCTTGCTGTGCGTGTCAGACAAGCCCCTGCATGGCGAGATCAAGCTGCCGGGCATGGCCAATCATTTCTACCGCGCCCGTGTCGACCAGCATCTGGCCATCGGCATGCGGGCGATGGAGATCATGCGCGATTATGGCCTGGAGCGGCTGCATAGCCGCAAGCTGCGCAGTTTCGCTGAAGCCGCATTCCAATAATATAGACGGTGATGGGCCGATGGTATTTCCATCGGCCCCTTATCATCGGCAAAATAAAAGGCCGCCGGATCGCTCCGGCGGCCTTTTATGTGGTCATTCCCAGATTACGTATCCAGGAAGCTGCGCAGCTTACGCGACCGCGAGGGGTGCTTCAGCTTGCGAAGCGCCTTGGCTTCGATCTGGCGGATACGCTCGCGGGTCACGCTGAACTGCTGGCCCACTTCTTCCAGCGTATGGTCGGTGTTCATGCCGATGCCGAAGCGCATACGCAGAACACGTTCCTCACGCGCAGTCAGGGTGGCCAGGATACGCGTCGTCGTCTCACGCAGGTTCGCCTGGATGGCGGCATCGAGGGGCAGAACAGCGTTCTTATCCTCGATGAAATCACCCAGATGCGAATCTTCCTCGTCGCCAATCGGCGTTTCAAGGGAGATCGGCTCCTTGGCGATCTTCAGCACCTTGCGGACCTTCTCCAGCGGCATCATCAGCCGTTCGGCCAATTCCTCCGGGGTCGGCTCACGCCCGATCTCGTGCAGCATCTGGCGCGAGGTCCGCACCAGCTTGTTGATCGTCTCGATCATATGCACAGGGATACGGATGGTGCGGGCCTGGTCAGCGATCGAGCGGGTGATCGCCTGCCGGATCCACCAGGTGGCATAGGTGGAGAACTTGTAACCGCGCCGATACTCGAACTTATCCACCGCCTTCATCAAACCGATATTGCCTTCCTGGATCAGATCCAGGAACTGAAGGCCACGGTTGGTGTATTTCTTGGCGATGGAGATCACGAGACGGAGATTGGCTTCCACCATCTCCTTCTTGGCGCGGCTGGCTTCCTTCTCGCCCTTCTGCACCGTGGAGACGATGCGGCGGAACTCACTGATCGGCAGACGCGCCTGGGCAGACACGTCACCAATGTTTTCCCGAACGCGACCGACTTCCTGATAGGAGCGCTCGGCAAAGCGGCCCCACGCCTTAGACAGGTTCTTACAGCGATCCAGCCAGTTCGGGTCCAGTTCCGAACCGTAATAATGCTGAAGGAAATCCTCGCGCTTCACCCGGCAATCGGTGGCCAGACGTAGCAGGCGCCCTTCAAAGCCCAGCAGCTTGCGGTTAAGGGCATAAAGCTGCTCAACAAGCTGTTCAATCCGGCCATTGTTCAAACGGACGGAATTCACCAACTCGGTCAGCTCAGCCTTGACCTTGTCGTACTTCTTGTCAGCACCACGGGCCAGTTCCTCACCGCGCTGCAAGGAGGCCAGACGCAGCTCCTGCATCTTGTGCAGGCGCTCGTAGGTTTCCTCGATCTTGCCGAAGGTCTCCAGCACCTTGGGCTTCAGCTCGGCTTCCATGGCGGAGAGGGAGATATTGCCCTCTTCCTCGCTGTCCCCAGCGGGGCCAGCCCCCTCACCTTCACCTTCGCCCTCGGGGCGCTCGGCTTCTTCCTCTTCACGCTCAGCGGCAGGGCCGTCCAGCGCTTCCGGCGGCATTTCACCCGACTCGGGATCCATCCCGTAAGAGGCATCCAGGTCGATGATGTCGCGCAGCAGCATCTTGCCGTCTTGCAACGACTGATGCCATTCGATGATGGCCTGAATGGTCAGCGGCGATTCACAGATCGCGCCGATCATCATCTCCCGGCCAGCTTCGATGCGCTTGGCGATGGCGATTTCGCCTTCGCGGGACAGCAGCTCCACCGACCCCATTTCCCGCAGATACATGCGGACCGGATCATCGGTACGGCCGATATCGTCATCGTCCAGATTGCCGGACTGGCGGCCTTCGCCTTCCCCGGCCTCAGCGCCCCCTTCTTCCTGCTCTTCAGCCTCAACGACATTGATGCCCATTTCGGACAAGGATGCCATTGTGTCTTCGATCTGCTCCGACGAAGAACTATCGGGCGGCAGGGCTGCATTCAGCTCGTCATAGGTGACGTAGCCCCGCTCCTTCCCCCGCGCGATCATCTTCTTGACCGCAATGGCCATACCGTCCATCAGCGGGCCATTCGCTTCCTCTTCACGCTGATCCGACACTTCCGTCGTCTGCGCCGCTTTCGTCGCCATTCGCTCGCTGCCCCCGCACTTTCAAGGCTGCCATCGGTAAACGCAAATGGACGACTCGGGCAAGGCCCGGTCATCCACACACACTCGTCTTGGCTATAACTTTGGCAAGTGGCGGCTGACCGTGTCCAAACAGACACAGTTTTCCGAGAGAACCGGCAGACCGGATGCCGCCAATGCACATCCGTCTAATCAATTCTCACCCAAGGCCGGATCGTGGTCATGACCGCGGAGAGTCAGCACTTCCTGTTGAAGCATACGTAAGCGCTCCAGATCGGCTTCACTGAATGTTTCAGCAAACCGCCGCTGGGCGTCACGCAACTCCTGTTGAAGCAGTCTCTCCTCGGAACTGAGCCAAACCTCCTGCCAGCCACTCAATGCCGCTTCGATGGACGCTCCTGGTTGCGCAAATCTAGGCGCGTCTGCACTCAGCAGACTATCCAGCGTCTCTTGAAAGCCGCGAGAAGACAGGTGGCGTCTTAATGCATCCGCGTCAAGGGCTGATTCTGCCGTCAGGCATTCCACCAGCGCTTGGCGGAGCATTTCCAACTCGGGATCGGCGAAATCCGCCTCCGCCAACCGCTCCCCGACTGATTGAAAAAGCTCCGGATGGTGCAGCACTGTGACCAGCAGGTAACGCTCCCGCCGCTGCGGATCGGTCAGGATGGCACCACTGCGATGATTTCTGTTCCAGAGCGGACTGACAGGAATATCCCCCGGCCGCGGCCGGCGCGGACCGGCAGCACCGGCAAAGGTACGCGCGCCACCATCGGCGAAGCCGCCCCGGATAACCGCACGCAGCTTGTCGCGCAGGGCCGCGCGATAGCTATATTGGACGGATTTGTCAGCGATGGTCTCTGTCAGCTGGTTGATCGTGTTTTCGATCGTCAGCCGACCTTCCGCCGTGCGCGGCTCATTGCCCTGGCGCGCATATTCCCAAATAAAATCCTCCAGCGACAGGGCCCGGTCCAGCACGCCCTGAAAGGCCTCCTTGCCGTTCCGACGGATCAGGCTGTCCGGATCCTCCTTCTCGGGCATGAAGGCGATCCGGGCCGACACATCCGGCGTCAGCACGGGCAGGATGCGTTCCACCGCCCGCTGGGCAGCACGCCGGCCGGCATTATCACCATCGAAGCAGAGGATAGGCCGGCGCTGACCTTCCGGGGCCAGTTTCCAGAGTTCCTGGATCTGGGTTTCCGTCATGGCGGTCCCCAGGGGCGCCACCGCCCCTTCATAGCCCGCCCGCACACAGGCTATAACGTCCATATAGCCTTCGGTGACGATCAGCGCTTGGCCATCGGCCGCCGCCTGCCGTGCCCGGGACATGCCGTAGAGAATATTGCCCTTATGGAACAGGGGGTTTTCAGCCGAGTTGATATATTTCGGCCCGTCCCCTTCCAGCAATCGCCCGCCAAAGGCCACCACCCGCCCCCGCCGATCCGTGACCGGGAACATCACCCGGTTCCAGAAGAAATTGCGGATGGAGCGTCCGGCCTCAGGTCGTTTGAAGAGGCCGACCTCCACCATATCAGCCTCACTATAGCCTGCCTCGGTCAACGCACCGTGCAGACCAGCGCCATCCTGCGGGGCGAACCCCAGACGGAAACGGGCGATCCCTTCCTCATCCAGCCCACGGCGGCGCAGATAATCCAGCGCGGCGCGGCCAGCGGCAGTGAAAAGCTGCTGCTCATAAAATTTGGCGGCCCGCTCCACCAGATCATAAAGCGATTTTTGTCGTTCAAACCGTTCCCGCTCCTGCGGGGTGGCCTTGGGCACGACCATGCCCACTTCGCCCGCCAGACTTTCCACCGCCTCCATGAAGGACAGATTGTCGTAGCGCATGACGAAACCGATCTGGTCGCCATGGGCCCCACAGCCGAAGCAATGGAAGAAATTCTTCTGGTCGTTGACGTAGAAGCTGGGTGTCTTCTCATTATGAAAGGGGCAAGGCGCTTTGAATTCACGCCCCGCACGGGTCAGACGCATCCGCTTCATCACCACTTCCGAAACGGAAAGGCGGGAACGGAGTTCTTCCAAAAACTGCGGCGGCAAAGCCATGGGGGTGAACAGCCTTCAGGCGACGAAAAATGGACGACCAGCCAACGATCCCGGCCGGCAATGATAGCTCAACATAAGGGGCGTCACCACGCGACGGGCACCTTATCTGCGGGCGTCGCCCTTATCCACAAGAATGACAGGATCACCGGAACAGGAGGATGCCATAATCCCCGATGGACCGGAACCCGAGCGCCAGATAGGCGCGCCGCGCCTGTTCATTTTGTTTGCCTGTGAACAGGACACCGACAAGGGCGCCATCATTGCGGGCGGCCAGCAGGGCCACCGCGACCGCCGCCCGGGCATATCCCCGTCCCCGCAAAGCGGGCGGAGTCCAGACCCCGCCAATCTGCACTGTATCAGGGATACGGGCATTATGGACCGCCATGGCGATCGGCTCCCCCGCCGGATCCACAAGCAGGAAAATCTCACCCGCTTCCCCCCAGGTGGCAATTTCTGTCGCTGACCGCGTGGCGAGGGCCGCATCGTCAGGAATATTGAGGAGCTCCACCCCATAAGCACGCCGCCACGCCGTCAGCAGCGGGAAATCCGCCGCACCCGCGCGGCGCCACGCAAAGCCGCGCTCCCCCAGGATATGGGGGATACGCAGTTCCGCCAGCGGAAGATCAAAAAGATCCTGGGTCCCATCGCTCGCCAGTTCCCTATGGGGAAAGAGCGAACGCACCGCCTGGGCCGCCGGCAAGGGACCGATAATACCCGCAACGGGCCGATCCCCGTCTTCTGCAAGCGATGCAGCCAACGGGATTGCCTGATCCGGTACGGCCTGGACCAGCAGGTTACCATTCCAGGCATGGGCGACCACGCCGCTGATGCTGCCATCAGCACCAATCATGGCGGCATAGCGGGCCTGGAAAGCCTTTCCCTCATCCTGAAAACCGGCCCGGCGCAGGTTGGACCGCAGGAAAAGCGACGTGGAAGGGTGCCGGGCCAGATAAGCGTCCAGACGCTCTTCATCACCCGGCATCAATCTGATGATCGGCATCAAAATCTTCCGACCAGAACCTCAACCAAATGCCTTAAGTGATCAGCTTGCCAGCTTCTCGCGGACAATGGCGCTGGCCTTGGTGAAATCCATCTGGCCGGCATAACGGCCGCGCAGTTCCGCCATCACCTTGCCCATATCCTTGACGCCGGTAGCGCCCAGTTCGCTGATCAAAGCGGCTACCGTCTCGCGGGTCTCATCTTCCCCGAACTGCTGCGGCAGGAACCGCTCGATCACAGTGATCTCTTCAGCTTCCTGCTGGGCCAGCTCGGCCCGGCCGCCCTGCTGGTACATGGTGATGCTCTCTTTGCGCTGCTTCACCATTGTCTGGAGCATCGCCAGAATCTCGGCATCATCCACCCCGTCCATAACGCCGCGGCTGCGCGCCGCGATATCGCGGTCCTTCAGAGCCGCAAGAATCAGACGCACGGTGGCAACGGCCCGCTGATCCTTGGCGCGCATGGCATCCTTCAGGGCCTCGTTCAGCGTCTGACGCAACATCACATACCTCGGTGTTTCTGGGGTAAAGACAAGCTGGCAACATTAACGGACAAGCCCCGCCAGTACCAGTACCCAACGGAAGATGGCCGTGAATGACATGGGATCAAGGGGTGGGCAAGCCCTTCCGACGCCATCTTCTTTTGCTGGAAAGCCGGGTTGGGCCGGGCCTTCATTTCACGCGCGGCTGGGGCGCGCCGGGTTCGGGTTGACCGCCAGCGCGCCATTGTCTATCTCAACGGCCGAACCGTACCGGCCCTGGCCGGCGCGCGGTATCGGCGCGACCGGTCGCAGCCCCTGCTTCATCAGCCGGTGGCGCGATCGCGGCGCGGCGCCCGCGGGCAGGCCGCCCCGCTTTCAGGCGGGTGGCTGGCCTATTTTGACCGGCATCCGCCCCCGGATGCCGCCCCTGGATACAAGGTGCCCTGCCGATGACTGACACCCCGCCGATGGGTTCCCCCGCCCACGCGCCCGCCCCGACCGGAGCCACCGGCGTTCTGGTCCTTGCCGACGGTTCGGTCTTCTGGGGGCGCGGCATCGGCGCCGCCGGCCATCGCGTCGGTGAGGTCTGCTTCAACACCTCCATGACCGGGTATCAGGAAATCCTGACCGATCCGTCCTATGCCGGCCAGATCATCACCTTCACCTTTCCCCATATCGGCAATGTGGGCGCCAATGCCGAGGATATCGAGACGCTGACGCCGGTGGCGCGCGGTCTGATCCTGAAGGCCGATGTGACGGAACCGTCCAACTGGCGCGCCACGCGCCACCTGAATGACTGGTTGCTGTCGCATGATGTGGTCGGACTGTCTGGCATTGATACCCGTCGCCTGACCCGTCGCATCCGTGATGTCGGCGCGCCGAATGGCGTCATCGCCCATGCCCCGGATGGCAAGTTCGACATCGATGCCCTGATCGCCATCGCCAAATCCTGGCCCGGCCTGGAAGGCATGGATCTGGCCAAGGAAGTGACTACCCGCCAGACCTATAGCTGGGATGAGACGATCTGGTCACTGAAAGACGGCTACGGCAAACAGGGTGAGCCGAAGCATCATGTGGTGGCGTTGGATTTCGGCGCCAAGCGTAACATCCTGCGCTGTCTGGCTGCCGCCGGTTGCAAGGTCACCGTCGTTCCCGGCGACACCTCGGCGGAAGATGTGCTGGCGCTGAACCCCGATGGCATCTTCCTGTCCAACGGCCCGGGCGACCCGGCGGCCACCGGCACCTATGCGGTGCCCACGATTGCCAAGATCGTCGAAAGCGGCAAGCCCGTCTTCGGTATCTGCCTTGGTCACCAGATGCTGGCGCTGGCCCTGGGTGGACGGACGGAAAAGATGGAAAAAGGCCATCGCGGCGCCAACCATCCTGTGAAGGATATCGCCTCCGGCGTGGTGGAAATCACCAGCCAGAATCACGGCTTCGTCGTAAAGCCGGAGAGCCTGCCCGCCGAGGTCGAGGTGACCCATGTCTCCCTGTTCGATGGCACCAATGAAGGTATCCGGCTGAAGAATCGGCCGGTCTTCTCGGTCCAGTACCATCCGGAAGCCAGCCCGGGTCCGGAGGACAGCCACTATCTGTTCAACCGTTTTATCGATGCTATCGAAGGGCGCTATTAAGTGACGCATTTTGACGGGCTGCTTCGCCTGGGTGAATGGAACCGCCCCTCCGCCCTGCCGGAAGGGTTGGCCGCACAGGTCGCGGGGTGGCCCGTCATTGTCCGCTCACCGGGAGGGGATGGTTTCCTGGATGAACGCGGGTTGATCCGGGTTTCCAATCGCTGGAACCTGCCGGATGGCGCCTTTACGACCGATCAGCCGATCCAGCACCATCAGGGCTGGGCGCTGGGCCGGCTGGCCGGTGATGTCTGGCATCTGCTGGATCAGGAACCCGCCCTCTCGCGTGACACGGGTCGCGCCCTGCTGCGCGAGCGGGCTGAACGCCTGCTGGCCGGCCGCCGCTGGACCGGCGCCGATCTGGAGGCACTGGACAGCCTGCTCAAGCAGGCCCCCATCACCCGCGCTGACTGGCTGGCCGCCGTGGATGGGCGGGAGCGGTCCCTGAATTCCCTGCTGAAGCTGCAATTACTGATGCAGGCAGAAGGCCCGCACCCGACCCTTCCGCCTGCCGTGACCGCGTTGCTGGACGCCGGCCCTGTATTATGGCTGGACGATGATGCGGCCACCGTGGCGCAGGATATCCTGGCCCACTCCGCCCGCCGGATGGAAGTGGCTGCCAAGCGTGTCGCACGCGATGACCGCAAGCGTGGCCAGGACCTTCGCGGCGGGTTGGCCGATGCGGCGCGGGCGGTGTTTCCCGGCATCCCTGAGGATGTCGCTGCGGCCGTTGCCGCCCGGCTGGCCCCGGCGGCAATCAAGCTGGGCCGGCGTCCCGCCACCCAGGCCATCGTGGATTGCGTCGCCGAACTGCGGCTGGAACGGTGGCGCCAGGTCGTCATCGGCGACCCCCGCGTTGCCAAACGGCTGGAGGATATGCAGGCACGAGGAGAAAATAACCGCGCCCGCAAACGCTATCGTGACCAGCGCGCCCTGGAACGGGTCGCGGCAGAGGTTGCCCACTGGCGGGGCGACCTGCCCCCGGTCACTTCCCGCTGGCTGGGCTCGGCAGGCTGAGCCCCTTTTCCGCCATGACCTGACGCAGCAGAACGGGATCGTCGGTGATGATCCCGTCAACCTTCCAGTCAATCAGGCTGGCCATGGTGGCGGCGTCATTCACCGTCCAGGGCAGCACCTTAAGGCCGAGCCTCTGCGCCTCCCGCACCGTTTCTGCCGTCAGGTTGCGATAATAGGGTGACCAGATGGCGCCCCCCGCCGCCTTCACAGCCGCTGGCACGCTGTTGCCATGGTCAGCCGGGGAAAAGCCGGCGGTCCAGGCCCGGGCCTGCGGACCGCTGACATTGCTTTCCTCCGGATCGTCGATGGTCAGATAGGCGGTGCTGATGCCAGGGGCCAGACGCTGGGCCACCTGCAGGGTCCGCCAGTCAAAGCTCTGGATCGTGACGCGCTTTTCCAGCCCCGCCTTGGCGATGGCATCCACAAGCAGGCTGGCGAACCTTTCAGGGTCCACCGTATCACCGGGCGCCGTGGGGTCGATCTTGGTTTCGATATTGAAGCGGACCTGATCCGCCCCCTTCGCCTTCACCAGATCAAAAAGGGCGGCCAAGGTCGGCACGCCGGTGCCATCCAGCGGCTGCTGCCGATTAAAGCGCTTGGCATAGTCGCTGTCGGGTCGGATACGACCGATATCGTAAGACGCAATTTCCGTCAGGGTCAGGCTGTGCCATGTCGGCGTCGGCGCGGTCACCCATTGTCCATCCGCACCACGGGCAATATTGGCATCAACATGCCGGTCGTGGGAAATGATCAGCACGCCATCGTTGCTGACACCCACATCCAGTTCCAGCGTCGTCACCCCCAATGCGATGGCATTGGCGAAGGCCGGCAGGCTGTTCTCCGGCCAGAGCGCGCGTCCGCCACGGTGGGCCTGAAGGTCAAAAGCGGATACGGGGGCGGCCATCAACATGCTCATGGTCAGCAACAGGATCGGCAGGCGCATAGCATCAAACTTTCCATCCATTCCAGCAACGCCTGCACCATAGGGATCAGGGCCGGAAACGGGGATGAAGTTTGCGTGTCACGGTTTCAGCATTTCCAGGTTGATGGTGACGGTCAAGACGCCAAGAGGACGACTGTCCGCCGGGTCACCAAGGACAATGCTAGCCATGACCACATAATCTTGAACCGATTCATCATAGTGCGGGGCTTCGATATGGATCGTCCCTGTCCCACGGGGAAAGGTTTCCAGATATTTCGTCTCATCCCCCTGGATGTAATCGCTGGTGAGACGGGTTGCCGCGGCAAGCAGACCCTGGCTGTCGATCAGCATCATATCCGCCAGAAGGGCACCATGGCGCAGACGCACCTTCCCCAGCCGGCGTGAGGGAGGGCTGGTCAACATCCCGTCAATAAGCGGGCCCTTTCCTGGCCCCGCTTCCTCCCGCCATTGCCGGTCCAGAGCCATGAGCTCCGCCGGATCACGCCTTTGTCCCTTCGCCTTCCGCAGGACGGAGAGAAGCAATGGATCGGAAATCACGATTTCAGCCTGCTCGCGGATAATCGCTGTGATCTGCGGCGTCACACGGTGCAGATAATCAGCATCGGCGTGCGCAGGCCCGCTGCCTGCCCCGCCAATCAGGAAAAAGGCGGCAGATGCAAAAAGAAAGGAAAAGGTCCTGATGAAGAATCGTCGCTGCATCGCGCAATCGGCTCGCCATCAAGCCGTTGATACGGCTGCTTGTTCTCTCATAAAAAGAAAAGCCCCCACATCAATGATGTGAGGGCCTTTTGCTAGGATATAGGCCGGGACGGGACAGTCATCCCCGCCCATACAGATGGATCAGGCGCCGCGAACCTGCGCCAGGAACCGGTCAACGGTACGACCCAACTCGCCGGACTGGCGGGCCATATTGCGTGCTGCACCCAGCATATCCGTGGCGGACGAGCCGGTCTGGTGAGCGACCTGCTCCAGGCTTTCCGTATTGCGGGTCACTTCCATCGTGCCCATGGAGGCCTGCTGGACATTGCGGGCGATTTCCTTCGTCGCCGCATCCTGCTCTTCCACAGCACCAGCCACCATTTCAGAGATATCATTGATCTCAGCAATGGTGCGGCTGATGGTGACGATGGCGTCCACGGCTTCCTTGGTCGCATCCTGCATCGTCGTGATCTGGCTGGAGATTTCCTCCGTCGCCTTGGCCGTCTGGTTGGCCAGGCTCTTCACTTCCGATGCCACGACAGCAAAGCCCTTGCCGGCTTCCCCGGCGCGCGCCGCCTCGATGGTCGCATTCAGCGCCAGCAGGTTGGTCTGGCTGGCAATGTCAGAGATCAGCTTGACGACATCGCCAATCGACTGGGCACGCTGGGCCAGTGATTGGACGGTGCCATTGGTCTTCTCGGCAGTCTTGGCCGCATCGCGGGCGATACGGGCCGAGGTGTTGACCTGATTGCTGATTTCAGCCAGCGAACCGGCCAGTTCTTCCGTCGCGCTTGCCACCGACTGCACATTTGCGCTGGCCTGCTGGGTGGCAGCCGCCACGGCGCTGGTCTGCGCACGGCTTTCCTCAGCAGAGGCAGAGAGACCTTCAGCAGTGGACTGGACCTGGCTGGACGCGCCGGACAATTCAGCAACCACACCCTTGACGGAGCTTTCGAAGTCCGAGGCCAGCTTCTGCATGGCCGCCTTCTTCTCTTCCGCGGCAGCCCGCTCAGCTTCTTCCTGACGACGGCGCAGGTTATCCACCTCCAGGGCGTTGTCCTTGAAGACCTGAACCGACTGGGCCATGGCGCCGATCTCGTCGCCACGTTCCGTCCCGGTGATCTGAACCGACAGATCGCCAGCAGCCAGCTTGGACATGGCGTTCTGCATGTTCTTCAGCGGGGAGCCGACGATCTTGTGCAGCAGCACGACCAGAATACCGATCAGCACCGCCAGAACGACCAGGGCGATCAGCACATTGCCCAGAACCGCTTCGGAAATGGAGGCCTGCACATTCGCACGGCTCCAGGCAACGGTGAGCGTGCCCACCTGCTCCCGGTTGACGCCGGCGCGGACAGGAGCCTGAACAACCAGGAAATTCCCGAGATCCAAGACCTTCACGTCGGTGACGGTCTTGGCAAGGTTGGCGCTGGCAAAATCAAATGCCGGCATGCCAGCAGGCAGCGGCTTATCCTTTGAAGGATAGTCGATCAGAGGTTCCGCATCACCATCCACAACGCGAACACCGGCCAGGCTGGTGCCCTTGGCATTGGCCAGATCGGCATAGCTGTCACCGATGGCATCTGCGTTCTTGAAGCGGACAGCGGCAGACATCTGAGCTGCCATCATCTCCGTAACCTGCGTTTCGGAGCGCTTGGACAGTTCCAGCATGGACGTGCGCATAGCCGAAGCGCTGAGTGCGATCACGGCACCAAGGCCGATCACGATCGGCACGGCAATAGCAAAGGCGATCTTCCGACTGATGGACCAGTTACTGAACAGGCCACCCGACGAGGCGGGTTTCGCCTGAACGGGAGTACCGCTCGGCCGCATTGTCCGATTGATAGTGCTCATCTTGAAAAACCTCTCCTGTCCTTCTCCGCGACGCAACTGACAGCAATATCAAATAACTGCACAGAACAGAGTAAATCGGCACTAACCCGCCCAGCATCCTCTGTTAGAGCTCCGGGAGGAGGATTACGGAACAAGTGGTCGGCTTCGATTTATATAAATTTTTATCTACCTTCCGCCTGGACCGTGCAAAGGCATTCACCCTTGCCCACCACCCATGCTTTCGAATAGGTATAGCTGAGCTTGTCACGAAAATGTAGACGTATCTACTCCATCTGGTGCGGATTACCTTTACGATCCGAGGTACGTACATATAGTTAAATTTCTCAAGATCATCGGTGGTGCCGCGATGCTCCCGATAGGGGAGCAGTGGTCCCAGGGAATGGGATAGTCCTACCATTGCGAGAGAAGGGGACGAGAGAGAGATGAAAAAGCGGACGGCATTGGCATTGGCGCTATTCACCATTGGCGCCGCAGGCGCCGCCCAGGCGGAATGCACGCTGAAAGACCCGCCGGCCATCCCCGATGGCGCAAGCGCAAACCAGGATGAAATGCTCACCGCCCAGCAGGCCGTAAAGGCCTATGTGGCGGAGACGCAGGAGTTCCTGTCCTGCCTTGAGTTTGAAGGTAAGGGGCGCAGCGGCGGTGACTGGACACGCCGCTACAATGACGCATCCACGCGCATGGAAAAGCTGGCGGCCGATTTCAACAAGCAGCTTCGGGCTTTCAAGTCCAAATAAGGTTAACGGCCAGCTTGGAGGGAAATGCGGGGCGGGGCCCCCGTCCGCATTTCCCATTTGTTTATGTGCGCAAGGCGCGCATGATTGATCTGGATTCGCTTTTTAAGGAGAAGGCGGCGCGCTTTCCGGTGGCTTGGCAATTGACGGGACAGTGGTCTCGCCTGGGGTGCCGGAAGCAGAGGGCACATCATCCAAAGGTTCCACCGTGACCGACGGCACCGGCGGCGGCTTTTTGATCGGTGGCATTTCCACTTTGCCATTAAGGTCGCGGGCGCGCTGAACCTTCATGCCATTTTCGGAACGGAATGAGGCGGGCGCGGTGGTGATCGACTTTGCCGCCAGATTGGGTAGCTCTGCCTCATCCCAATTCTTTGCAGGCGGTCCGAGGCGCAGGACCACGAGATCCCGACCCTTGGAAACATAAAGCCGGGCCCCCTGCCCTTCGGCTCCCAGAAAGATCGTATCGCCTTCGCTGAACGGATTGTTCGCACGAATCGGCCCCTGCCGATCAAAGGGCCAACCGAGCCGGACGCGCCAACCATCGTTCCGGGAGAAGGACGTTGGCCGTTCCATAAGATCCAGCCATGGCACGGGCACCAGCGATTGCTGGCCGACCATACCATTATCAAGCAGCAGCAGACCGACACGCAGCCAGTCGCGGGCCGTCGCCTTCATCCCCGCATGCAGATAGGGCATGTTCGTTCCAGCGCCTGTATCCAGAACCGCTGCGCGCGCCCCCATCGGCTTCCAGAGAACGTCGGAAAGATAGGGTATCAACGCCTGGCCACGCGCCCGGGCCAGGACAAGGCCGAGAACCTGCGGCTCAAACAAGTTAGGTGCGAACCGTGTGCCCGGCTCTGCCGACAGGCCGGCGGAAAGGGTCCAGGCTACTGCATCACGGCCGGGGGCATTGGTCGGGGCGTCCAGCCCGCTGCTCCCTTCCAGCAGATGGCGGACCGTAACCCTGCCCCGAGGATCGCCACCATCCCATTCCGGCAGGTAGCGGGAAATGGGATCATCAATGCCCTGAAGGGTGCCATCCTTGACGGCAACCCCGGTCAGGAGCGCCATCAGGCCGGGGACCAGCCCCTCCCCATCCAGCCGGTCGCCAGCCTGAACGGAGGGGGCGTAATGCTCAAGCTGGAGAGCACCAGCATGCCATACAAGCAGGGCCGCGCTGCCGCTTTTATCCGCATAGGCACGCAAACCCGCGACACCCGTATCGGACAGGATGCCCGCATCGGGGTCAGCCACGGGCATCAACGCACCTGAACTGCCGGGCACATCCACCACCACCACCGGCGGACCCGGCGGTGGTGGTGGTGGCACGGCGATCACTGGGGATACCGCTGCGTCCCTTTCTGTCATCATCCACCACCCTACGCCGCCCACAGCGGCGGTCAGGACGATAGAGGCGACAAGAATAGAGCGACGCATAACTGTTCCCTTCGGCCCGCGACGGCTGACAATCCGTCAGGCGCCGTGGCGGTAAAGCGGGTATTCGTGCGACTGCACGACTTCCCAAGCCCCATTGGGCTGGCGGCACAGGAAACCGGTGCTGTGCAGGAACATCTGTTCCAGCACCACGACCGAATGATATTCCCGGCAAGGACGGTTCTGGCCGTCATAGCCGTCACGCAGGATTTTCACCGCGCCGCGCTTGCCAGTCAGCGGGTTAGCCCAGCCGACAACCTGATCAATCGGCTTGGTCTGGGCCTCGCGCAGGGCACCTTGCACAGCAGCCAGATCACCGGCATCCATCACGATGTCGGTGGGCTTGGCCGGCGGCGGCGGAGGCTCCGGCGGCGGTGGGGGGGGCGGTGGCGGTTTGCTGACACAACCCGCAACAGCCAAAATCATGATCAAGGGGAGAAAGCGCCGCATCATCACTCGCCACGTCGTTCCAGCATGGATGCGCTTGTTTGCCAACCAGACGCGTCCAACGCAAGGCCGCTTACGGCCCTGGCCTGATTATCTGCTGGAAATGGTGGCGGAAGCGTGACACGCGGCGGAGTAATGCGGAAGAATACCCCTACCCAATCAGGCAGCCGCCCCCGCCAAGGGCATAGAACAGCCAAAAACCCTGGAATAGGATGGGAACCGGATCAGTCGCCGCCACCGCCCAACACGCGGCGCGGCCCGACGCTGATCTTACGCAGCCGCGCCCCGGATTCGGCGTCCACCTCCTCCATATCCACTTCATAGCCCCAGAGATCGGCCAGATGTTGGATAACCGCCTTGGCCTCCCCCTCCTCCAACAGGACCTGGTTGAGGACACGATGCTCCAGCACCAGCCGCCGGTCACCGATCAGATCCACATCCACGATCTGAATATCCGCTTCGGCCCAGGCAATGTCATATTGCCGGGCCAAGGCCTGACGCACGGCACGATAGCCCCGTTCATCATGAATGGCGGCAACCTTCATCTCCGATTCCCGTGCATCATCAGCAACATGGAACAGGCGGAACTTCCGGATCAGGGACGGCGACAGATATTGCAGGATGAAACTTTCATCCCGGTAATGGGTCCAGGCATCACGTAATGCCCCCATGGCGTCGCCCCGCCCGGCCAGATCGGGGAACCATTCCCGATCCTCAACCGTCGGTTCCGTGGCAATCCGCTCGATATCCTGCATCATGGCAAATCCCAGCGCATAGGGATTGATCCCGCCATAGCGGCGATCATCGAAATCCGGCTGGAACACCACATTGGTGTGGCTGTGCATCGCCTCCATCCAGGCGCCATCGGTCAGTTGCCCGCGTTCGTGCAGTGTCTTCAGGATGCGGTAATGGCAATAGGTGGCGCAGCCCTCATTCATCACCTTGGTCTGGCGCTGCGGGTAGAAATATTGCGCGACATGTCGGACGATGCGCAGCAATTCCCGCTGCCAACCAGCAAGCCTTGGTGCCTTTTTTTCCAGGAAATAGAGGATATTCTCCTCCGGCAGTTCCAGGAGCGCACGACGCCGGTCACGGTCGCTCAGGCCGGCCGCCCCGCCGGCTTTCGTCGGCACGGTGCGCCACAGGTCATTGAAGGTCTGCTCATTATATTCCTGGCGTTCCCGTTCGCGCTTTTCCTCGTTGCGCAGGTCCAGGCCGCGCCGGCGCGGATAGCGGTGAACGCCATGGTTCATCAAGGCATGGGCGGCATCCAGCACCCGCTCCACCAGCACCTGCCCATATCGTTCTTCGCATTTGGCGATATAGGATTTGGCAAAAGACAGGTAATCCAATATCCCGTCGGCATCGGTCCACTGCTTGAACAGATAGTTGTTCTTGAAGAAATGGTTATGGCCGAAGGCCGCATGCGCGATAACAAGCGTCTGCATCGTCATGGTGTTTTCTTCCATGATATAGCTGATGCAGGGGTTTGAATTGATCACGATTTCATAGGCCAGCCCCCGTTGACCGGTGCGGTACAGGGCTTCATCCCGGGCGAAATGCTTGCCGAAGGACCAGTGCTTGTAAAAAAGCGGCATGCCAATGCTGGAATAGGCATCCAGCATCTGCTCCGACGTGATCACCTCAATCTGGTTGGTGTAGATATCGAGCCCCATCTCCCCCAACGCCACCTTCTCGATGGCATCATAGACGCGGCGGACCTTGTCATAATCCCAGTCCGCGCCGGTATAGAGGGGAATGCCGCCATCCAGTGCCGTCACGCTCATGCGCTGGCCTCCGTCTGCTGGCCGGCCCCATCGCGGGCGAAAAGCTCGCGGAAGACCGGATATATTTCACGCCGTTGCGTCACTCGTCGCATCGCCAGTTCAGGATGCCCTTCGGCAATGCTCTTGTAGGTGCGCCAAAGGTCTGTTTCGCGCGCGCCGCCCCCATAGGCGAGGCCGGGGGACACACCATCCTGCCCCACCTCGATATAAGCGTAATATTGGCAGATCGGCAGGATCACCTGATCCATCAACTGCGCCGTTTTGCCATTGTCGGACAAGGCATTGTCGCCATCGCTGGCCTGGGCGGCATAGATATTCCATTCCGCTGGCGGGAACCGTTCGGCCACCACGCGCTGCATCTCCTCCAGCGCGGTGGAAACGACGGTGCCGCCTGTCTCACCGCTATAGAAGAACGTCTCCTCATCCACCTCCTGCGCCTTGTGGGTATGGCGGATGAAGACCACCTCCACATGCTTGTACCGGCGGGTCAGGAACAGGTAGAGCAGCATATAGAACCGCTTCGCCAGATCCTTCATATGCTCCGTCATGCTGCCGGACACATCCATCAGGCAGAACATCACGGCCTGGGCCGCCGGCCGGGGCGTGGCGTTGAAGCGGTTGTAACGGACATCCACCGGGTCGATATAGGGAATGCGCTGGGTCCGGCGCAGCAGCAGCGCCAACTCCTCCCGCGCTTCTGCCAGCCGCACATTATCCCGGCCCGACCGTTCCAACCGGTCGATCTCCTCCCGCAGAACCTTAATCTCTTCGCCCGTCGGACGGTTCAGCGCAATGCGGCGGGCCAGCGAGTTGCGCATGGTGCGCACAAGGTTGAGATTGGCCGGAGAGCCTGACACGGAATAGCCGGCGCGGTGCCAGTCCAGACTGTCCGTCACCGCCAGCTTCCGCTTGGCCAGATCGGGGAGTTCCAGATCTTCCAGGAAAAGGTCGATGAATTCCTCCCGGCTCAGCACGAAGCGGAATTCATCCTGACCATCTCCGTCCTCCGCGCCCTCACTACCCTGGCCGCTGCCGCCGCCCTGAGGGGGACGGCGGATACGGTCACCGGACATGAACTCCTTATTTCCAGGGACCACATAGTCCCGATTGCCGCCGCTGGAAGCACGGCGCAGGGTTGGCTCTTTAATGCCGTCGGGGGAGATGCTGATATCACCCCCCATATCGATATCCTTGATCCCCCGCTTGCCCGAGGCATCGCGCACAGCGCGCATCACCTGATCTTTGGCACGGCGCAGGAACCGCTGGCGGTTGGCCAAGCTTTTACCGGAGGGATTGAGACGTCGGTCAACAATGGTGAACAAGGTTGCACCGTCCTTTCGATGGCGGAGAGAACTGGATGCCGATGGGCTTGGGCATTCCCGTTCTCTCTGTCCGTCACCCCGGCGAAGGCCGGGGCCCAGGATCGTAGTTCTGGCGGCTTGGTGTCTGGACCCCGGCCTTCGCCGGGGTGAGAGTAGAGATGGCGTCAGTGGAGGGGATCATTCCTGACAGCCCCCTCACCCGGCCTGCTTCACCCGCATGTACCATTCCACCAGACGGCGAACCTGACGTTCCGTGTAGCCGCGATCCATCATGCGGTTGACGAACTCGCTGTGCTTCTTCTCCGTATCGCTGTCCTTTTTGGAGCCGAAGCTGATCACCGGCAGCAATTCCTCCACCTGGCTGAACATCCGCTTCTCGATCACCTCACGCAGCTTCTCATAGCTGGTCCAGGATGGGTTGCGCCCACCATTGGCCGCCCGCATGCGCAGGGCAAACTTCACCACCTCGTTGCGGAAATCCTTGGGATTGGCGATGCCGGCCGGCTTCTCGATCTTGGTTAGTTCCTGGTTCAGCAGATCGCGATTCATCAACTGGCCCGTATCCGGGTCTTTGAAGTCCTGATCCTCGATCCAGGCATCAGCATAATCGACATAACGGTCGAACAGGTTCTGCCCATAATCGTGATAGCTCTCCAGATAGGCTTTCTGGATTTCATTCCCGATGAATTCAGCATAGCGGGGCGCCAGCTCCGCCTTGATGAATTCCATATATTTCTTCTCGGTATCGTCGGGAAACTGTTCCCGCTTGATTGCCTGTTCCAGGATATACATCAGGTGGACGGGATCGGCCGCCACCTCGGTGCTGTCATAGTTGAAGGTACTGGCCAGCACCTTGAAGGCAAAGCGGGTGGAGATGCCGTTCATCCCCTCATCCACCCCGGCGGCGTCCTTATATTCCTGAAGGGTTTTGGCCTTGGGGTCCGTCTCTTTCAGGCTTTCACCATCGTAGACGCGCATCTTGGAGAACAGATTGGAATTGCCATGGTCGCGCAGGCGCGACAACACGGTAAAGCGGGCCAGCATCTCCAGCGTGGCCGGCGCACAAGGGGCCGCCGCCAGTTCCGACGTCTTGATCAGTTTCTCATAGATGCGCTGTTCTTCCATCACCCGCAGGCAATAGGGCACCTTGATCACGCAGATACGGTCGATGAAGGCCTCATTATTTTTGTTGTTTTTGAAGCTCTGCCACTCCGCCTCGTTGCTGTGGGCCATGATGACGCCCTGGAAAGGCAGAGCACCGATATTTTCGGTACCGATATAATTGCCTTCCTGCGTCGCGGTCAGCAACGGGTGCAGCATCTTGATGGGGGCCTTGAACATCTCGACAAATTCGAGCATGCCCTGGTTGGCACGGTTCAAACCACCGGAATAGCTGTAAGCATCCGGATCATTCTGGCTGTACAGCTCCAGCTTGCGGATATCGACCTTGCCGACCAGGGAGGAAATGTCCTGGTTATTCTCATCCCCCGGCTCGGTCTTGGCGATGCCGATCTGACGCAGGCGCGAGGGGCGCAGCTTCACCACTTTGAAGCGGCGGATATCGCCACCAAATTCGTCCAGTCGCTTCAAGGCCCAGGGGCTCATCAGCCCGGTTAGGCGGCGGCGGGGAATGCCATATTTTTCCTCCAACACCGCGCCCATCGTGGCTGGATCGAACAGGCCCAGCGGGCTTTCAAAGACCGGGCTGATCTCATCCCCGGCCTTCAGGGCGAAGATCGGCTGATCTTCCATCAGGGCCTTCAACCGTTCCGCCAGGGAGGATTTGCCGCCCCCCACAGGCCCCAGCAGGTAAAGGATCTGCTTGCGCTCCTCCAACCCCTGCGCCGCATGACGGAAGAAGCCGACGATCCGCTCGATCGTCTCCTCCATGCCGAAAAACTCGGCAAAGGCCGGGTAAACTTTTATGGTCCGGTTCATGAAGATACGCGCAAGCCTTGAATCCCGGGCGGTATCGATCACTTCCGGCTCGCCAATGGCTTGCAGCAGGCGCTCCGCAGCGCTGGCATATCGGACGGGTTCATCCCGGCATCCTTCCAGGAAATCCATCAACGACATCTCGACGTCGCGCCGGCTCTCGTAGCTGCTGGCATAGCTGGCGAACAGGTCGGTGACCAAGCTCATGAGCGCTCTCCTTCATGGGCGGCCCTGAACCATCCGCCCTGGCTTGACCAGGGGGACAAAGGCAGGGGCGCAGTTCCGGAACATGGAATGGCGGGTCTGGTGGCGACCGCTCTTCTGGTCGGAAGAAAAGGACCATACGCATGAATGATCGATATCGGGGTGGATGCAACCCGCAGTTCCCTTCCCGGCGTCTTGCGCCGGCCGGGAGAAACTGCCCTGGCCATCCTGTCACCGATCACGGCATGCACCTCATCACGATAGGTGATTGGTACGCTGATTCTCAGCCCTGCTTATTAAATTATTCCTAATCAGCCGAGCTTCATCCCTGACTATTGGAATAGTTTTGCCACTGGGTACGGGAAATGATGCCCTGGAATTTCACGAGCGTCATATAAGCGGGCCCCGTTGTGGGCATCCCGACACCGCAACCCATGGCAAGACGCACCAGCCGACAAGGCCGCACCGGAGCGCATCCTGGGTAGCATGATCCGATAATCCCCACCGGTAAAGAACCTCTGCCGAAACGATCCTCCCGGCGCTGCGATTGCCGGGCTCTTTCATGCTTGGGCCAAGGTTTGGCGATAAAAAGGCAGACTCACAAAAAGGGCGCCCGGAACCGGACCCCTGTTCCGTTCGTCCTTCGAGGCGCGAATCGATAGCGTGCGCATATGGTGAAAGGCCGCCATGTCGCCTTCGCAATTGCAACCAAACAACAGAAAGTTTGTTGTATGGAGGCAAACGCGACCAATACGGATCAATGGCTTCCTAATCCGGCCACAATGATCCGTCATGCTGCATCGCATAGGTAGCTAGCCGGATGGGCCGGCGGCGCCGATGCCATGCAGGTCGCCAGGGTGACAAAATGAGCGCCGATTTCCAGAACAGCTTCGACAGCACCTGCCGTGAACTGGGCCTCGACCCGGAGCAGACCAATATTTTCGCCCTGGAATGCCGCCGTCAGGGCGTCGATCCGGCGAAGACCCGCGCGTTTGACCTGGACAAGAACCCAAGCGACATGTGGGCCAGCTTCAGACGCCTGAAGCGTGCTGGCTGATCCAGCATAATGGATCAAAAAGAAAAGGGGCCATGGCAACATGGCCCCTTTTCTTTGGCCACCCTCAAACGTTTGTGATCAAAGCAAAATTGATCGCCTGCTGATCAGTGGATTGACAACCGCCTGCAATGGTGAGGTGCGCGGATCCTGAAAGAATCCCTTTCCCATGCTGCGCCCAGCACCCCACAAACTCTATCCATTCGATAGTAAACAGGTGTATTTTTTGTACCATCTTTTGCATCATACGTGATGTAGTCATCATTTCCAGCGTACTGCTTTATAACGCTGGAAATGACCCGTGCCGGTTTGGGGAGGGGGCGGGATGCGAATGGGAATGGAACGATCACTGGCAATGCGCCAAGCCGCCTGCGCGGTATTGGCGGCATGCCTGATCGGTCTGCTGCTGACAGTACTGGAATTGGGCTGGGCCACATGGCGGGAGCGCGGGAAGGCGGCTGCCTTGGTGGAACAGATGCTGGATCTGGTGGAAGGAAGTGCTGCCACCGCAGCGTGGAATGCCGATGACGGTCTGGCCGCCCAGATCGGCGCGTCTGCCTTGTCGATTGATGCCATTTCGGGGATCGAGATTGGCATGTCGCCGACCGAGCCGCTCTGGGCCCGCTTCCGTACCGATGCAGGGTGGAGCGACAGCAATCCGGGGACCAGCCAGCCGGGCGCGCTCGGCGCCCTTGTTTTTGGTGATCTGGCGTTGGGGGAGCGGCTTTTATACCGCCCCCTGCCCAATGGCCGGGCGGAACCGGCAATCGGCATCCTGCGGATCCATCTGGATATGCGGCGCATTTCTGCCGATTATATTGCCTTCGTCCTGTCCGCCCTGCTTGGCGGCATGGCGCGCAATCTGTTGCTGGGTCTGGCCCTGACCCTGGTTTTCCATCGCTTCCTGACCAAGCCGCTGCTGGCGCTGGAACAGGCAGTTGAACAGATAGCCCCAGACAACCACGACAAAAAAGCCCGCCTGACTGCGCCCGCCGGTCATGAGCATGACGAGCTGGGGCGCCTCAGCGGACGCATCAACGAGATGCTGGACAGGTTGGACTGTTCACAGCAGATGCTGCGGCAACTGGCGACACGGGACAGCCTGACCGACCTGCCCAATCGCGCCTTGCTGAATGAGCGGCTGGACCATGCTCTTGCCCGCGCCGGACGGGTTCAGCGCGGGGTTGCGGTCCTGTTCATGGACCTGGATCGTTTCAAGCATGTCAATGACAGCTTAGGTCATGAATTGGGTGACCGTCTGTTGCAGGCCGTCGCCCAGCGGCTGCGCCACACGCTGCGCCAATCCGACACCGTTGGCCGGCTGGGCGGCGACGAATTCCTGATCATCGTGGAGGATGTCAGCGACCCGAAAGAAGTTATCCAGGTCGCGGACCGGGTGCTGACCGCCCTGGCCCGCCCCCTGGATCTGGATGGCCATCAGCTACAGCCGAGCGCTTCCATCGGGATCAGCCTCTGGCCCGAGGATGGGGCGGATGGGAGACAGATCCTGCGCTGTGCCGATACGGCGATGTATGCCGCCAAGGCCGCGGGCAGCGGTTGCTGGCGCATGTTCTCCGCCGAAATGACGGGACGTGCCATGGCGCGCCTGGCAACCGAGGCGCGACTGCGCGCCGCAGAAATCCGCCATGAGTTCGAGTTGTTCTATCAACCGACCGTGGACCCGGCAGACCTGTCATTGCGGGGTGCGGAAGCATTGCTGCGCTGGCGACGGGAGGATGGCTATGTCTCCCCCGCTGATTTCATTCATGTGGCAGAGGAAACCGGCCTGATCAACCCGATCGGTGAATGGGTGTTGATGGAAGCCTGCCGGCAGGCCGCGCTCTGGCGGCAGGTCCAGGGTGATTTCACCATGGCGGTGAATGTCTCCCCCCGGCAACTGGCGGATGCCGCCTTTCCCGACAAGGTGCAGCGCGCCCTGTCTGAAAGCGGCCTGCCGCCTGCGCTGCTAACCCTGGAAATCACCGAAACCGTGGCCATGAATCAGGCAGCCGGTGATTTCATCATGCTGCGCCGGCTGCGCGATCTGGGCGTCGGGATTGCCATGGACGATTTTGGCACGGGCTACTCCTCCCTCTCCCATCTGCGACGCATTCCGTTGACGGCGTTGAAGATCGATCGCGGGTTCATCAGCACCGTGCCCGGTGATGTCGCAATCGCCGCTACCGTTCTGGATCTGGCCCAGCGGCTGGGATTGGAAACCGTTGCCGAAGGGGTGGAGAACGAGGCACAGCGGCAATGGCTCCAACATCAGGGTTGTCCCTTGATGCAGGGCTATCTCGTCTCCCGTCCCGTGCCGGCGGATATTTTCAGCCGGCATTTCCTTCAAGGGGTGCCGCTGGCCAGCAGCGGCTGAAAAGGGGTGGGAACAGCAGATCAGCCAATCAGTCCCGCCACCGGACGGATACCCAACGCCGTGGTCAGCATCATCTCCGTCGCCCTATCAAGATCAGCCGGTAACAGACTGCGCTCAACCGCATTCCAGCTTCGCAACAGGGAAGCCCGCATGGTGCCCGGCAATGCACCGTCAGCGACCGGTGGCGTGACCCATTGCCCCTCAATCAAGGCAAAGAAGTTGGAGGCCGTTGCCTCGGCGACATGGCCATTGCCATTCAGCAGCAGCGCATCATCGGCCCCCAGCGCCAAAGCCTCGTTCCGGGCAATGATGCCATCCAGATAGCTGGTCACCTTCAACCGCGAAAAAGGCGATTTTTCATTCCGATAGGTACGGCGGGCGATGATCAGGCGGGCCGGCGGCAATTCCCCCGGCAGGGTGCCGACCGTCAATAACAGGGTTGGGCTGAGACTGGCTGGCCGGGGCAAACCGCGTGCCGCCGGCCCGGCGGTCAGGGTCAGGCGGACCGCAGCATCATGCAGGCCATTGGCGCCGACGATACCCATCACCGCATCAGTCAATCCCTGATCATCCAACGGTACCGGCAAGCCCAGAAAATCCGCCCCTTCCCGCAGACGGCGGCAATGCGCTTCCATCCGCAAGGCCACCCCGGCCTTGACGGCAATCGTCTCAAACAGGCCATCCCCCAGGGTAAAGCCACGATCATTCGCCAGGATCGCCGGGCGGTCGGCGGGAAGAAACTCCCCATTCAGCCAGATCATGGTCATGATGCACCCGTCATTGCGCCGCCATCCAGGCCTCCGCCTCCGCCACACCGGGGGGCCAGGACATGGCGGGGTCCAATGCAGTCAGTATGGCCCGAACCTTGGTCAGGCTCTCCTGATATTCATCTTCCGGGTCGCTATCAGCAACAATGCCACCGCCTGCCTGGACCTGCATCCGTTCGCCATCAATCGCGACCGTGCGGATGATGATGGAACTGTCCATCGCCCCATCCCAGCCGATCCAGGCCACAGACCCGCAATAAGGGCCACGGCGCGCCGGCTCCAGCTCATGAATGATCTCCATGGCGCGGATCTTGGGCGCCCCGGTGATCGACCCACCGGGAAAAGCCGCCCGCAGCAGATCAACCGGCCCCAGGCAAGGCCGCAATCGCGATGTGACCACGGATGTCAGATGATGAACGGTGCGGTAGCTTTCCAACGCCCAAAGGCTGGGCACTGCCACGCTGCCGACCTGCGACACGCGCGACAGGTCATTGCGCAGCAGGTCCACAATCATCAGGTTTTCCGCACGATCCTTGGCACTGGCAAGCAGTTCCGCTGCCAGTGCCGCATCGCGGGCCGGGTCACCCAGGTCACGGGGGCGCGTCCCCTTGATCGGCCGGGTTTCCACCTGCCCCTGCGCATCCAGCGACAGGAACCGTTCCGGGGAGCCCGAGGCAACCGCCCGCCCCCGTCCCAGATTGAGAAAGGCGGAAAAAGGGGCCGCCAGACGCGGACGGATTGCCCGGTAGACATCCCAGGCGCCAACCCCGGCAGCCAGGCGCCCCAAGAAACGCTGGGTCATGTTGGCCTGATAGATATCGCCGGCCCGGATATAGTCCAGGATACGGGCAACCGCCGACCGATAGGCATCGGGCGCCAGTTCCGCCTGCCAGCCTGGTGGCGCCAGCAACCGCTCCGGGGGCAATGTCAGGGGCGATGCCGCCCCCGCCACCAGACGGTCCCGCAGGGCCACCGCACGCTGGGCCGCCAAAACCGGTCGCCGCACGGGATCGGTCTCCCGCTCCCCCCCGCTGATCACCCATCCATGCCCCGCCATCAGGTCGAAGACGGCCACCGTATCATAGAGACCCAGCGCCATATCCGGCAGGTCCAGGCCCCGCGGCCGGGGGGCAGGCAGTCTTTCCAGCCACCCGCCCAACTCATACCCCAGCAGGCCGATGGCCCCCCCCTGGAAAGGCGGCAGACCGGCCACACTCTGCCGCCGGAAAGGGGCGAGTGCTTCTGCCAGGACAGTGAAAGGATCACCGAAGCAGGGCTTGCCATCGCGCAACACCCGGCCATCCGCCACCTCCAGCCAGCCGAACGGATCGGCGGCGATGATGCTGTAGCGGGCCCGTCCGGCATCGGCAGCCCCGCCATCCAGCAGCATGGCGCCATCCTCCCCTGCCATAGCAGCAAAGGCCGCTGCCGGGTCCAATGGCGGCAAAGACAGGATCGTCGGGCAGAGGGAATGGTCTATCTTCATAGGCATGCTGCAAGAGGAAAGGCATATAGCCGAAAGGGCGAAGAAAAATAGCGTATTTCACCTCTGGCAAGCAGCCATCGGCAACGGTTACTCTGTCCGCAATCACACTGCTATCGGAAGTGACGTATGCGTGTCCTCGTAAGGGTATTTGCCATCATTGGCATCCTGACCGTTGTTATAGCAACGGCGGTGATCGGCACCTGGGTCTATTTTGCGCGGAAGGGACCAACCCTGCCAGACCAGATCGTGCTTCAACTCGATCTTGAACAGCCCCTGGCGGAAGGACAACCGACCAGCCCGCTCGCCGGGCTGCTGGGAGACAAGCGCGCCACACTGGACGAAACGATCCTGGCGTTGCACCGCGCCAGCAAGGATCCGCGCGTCAAGGGTATCATTGCCAGGACGGGCAGCCCGGCGCTTTCCTTCGCCCAATCGCAGGAATTGCGCGACGCGATCCAGCGGTTAAGGGATTCCGGCCGCTTCGCCATCGTCCATGCCGAGAGCTTCGGCGAGGTCGGCAATGGCATGCAGCCCTATTACCTTGCCAGCGCATTCGAGCAGGTCTGGCTGCAGCCCATGGGCGATTTGGCGATTACCGGCATGCAGGCGGAACTGCCCTTCCTGCGCGGAACGCTGGACAAGCTGGCGATTGAACCCCAGTTCCGCAAGCGCGAGGAATATAAGACCTTCGCGGAGCAATATACCGAGACCACAGCCTCCCCCGCCAACCGGGAATCGACAGAAGCCCTGGTTGGGGATCTTTATGAGCAATGGGTCACCGGTGTAGCCACCAGCCGGGGTCTGGCCGTGGAGGATGTCCGCAAGGCCGTGGACAATGCCCCGCTGCTGGATAAGGCCGCCCTGGACGCCAAGCTGGTCGACCGGCTGGCCTATTGGGACGAGGCGGTGGACTGGGCCTTGATCAAGGCAGCCGGCGGCACCCCGCCCGAAGCCGGACAGCCGATGGAAAAGCCGGTTGGGGAGAATGAACCGACCCTGATCGATCTCCACGCTTATGCTCAAATTCAGGACCAGCCGGTATCCATTACCGAATCGCCGACCTTGATTGCCGTCATCGTCGGTGAAGGGGCGATCATGCGGGGCGAAAGCGCCGCCGATCCGCTGTCCGGGGCGGAGAGCTTTGGCGCCACCACCGTCGCTGGGGCTTTTGACGAGGCAATTGAGAACCCCGACGTCAAAGCCATCCTGTTCCGCGTGAACAGCCCCGGCGGCAGCGCCGTGGCGTCGGAAGTGGTCCGCCGTAAGGTGCTGCAGGCGAAAGCCGCTGGCAAACCGGTGATCGTATCCATGGGCGCCGTTGCCGCTTCGGGTGGCTATTGGGTCTCCATGGGGGCGGACAAGATCGTCGCGCAGCCGGCGACCATCACCGGTTCCATCGGTGTCATCGCCGGCAAGATGGTGACGACGGGCCTGACCGATATGGTCGGTATCCATATCGACACGGTCAGCCGGGGCGCGAATGCCGGCATGTGGTCTTCCACCGCCCCCTTCACACCCGCCCAGGACGCGAAGCTGAACGCCTTCCTGGATGCCACCTATGCCGCCTTCACCGATGGCGTGGCGGAGGGACGCAACCTGCCGATCGAGCAGGTGCGCACCATCGCCAAGGGCCGGGTCTATACGGGCCGGCAGGCAAAGGATCTGGGTCTGGTGGATGCGCTGGGCGGTTACCATGTCGCCATCGCACTGACCCGGGAAGCCCTGGAACTGGAGGCCGATGCGCCCCTGTCCATTGTCAGCTTCCCGCGTCAGCGCACCCAGTTTGAACTGGTGATGGCATTGCTGAATGGCGATGTGCGGGCCGACATCAGCCGCCATATGGCCAGCGCGGCGCTGGCCGATGTGCGCCCTGCTCTGGCACCGCTCGCCCCGTTCCTGCGCGCGGGCGAGGATATGACGGCCATGATGCCGGCCATGCTGGCGCACGGTTTCTGACCGGTAGCCGGTAGAGGGGAATTGAAAAAGCAAAAGGCGCGGGAAGCTCTCCAGCTTCCCGCGCCTTTTCTTATTATCACCGCAGAGAATGGTGATCAAAACAGTGTCGTCACCCAGAAGGAGGCGGCGGCCACCAGGGCTGCCGCCGGCATCGTGATAATCCAGGCCACCAGGATGCCCTGCGCCAAGCTCCACCGCACAGCCGATGCCCGGCGGGAGGCGCCGACGCCAACAATGGCACCCGTGATCGTGTGCGTGGTCGAAACCGGCACGCCCATCCAGGTTGCGGCGAACAAGGTGATCGCGCCACCCGTCTCCGCACAGAAACCGTGAACGGGCTTCAGATCCGTCAGCCGCGATCCCATGGTGCGCACGATGCGCCAGCCACCGAACAGCGTGCCCAGCCCCATGCAGGCCTGACAGCTCAACACCACCCACAGCGGCACATGGAAACTGTCGCCCAGATAGCCTTGGGAGAAGAGCAGGACGGCGATGATGCCCATGGTCTTCTGCGCGTCATTGCCGCCATGGCCCAGGCTGTAGAGCGAGGCGGAAACGATCTGCATCGTCCGAAATACCTTGTCCACACCGAACGGTGTTCGGTTGCGGAACAGCCAGGACACGATGAGGATGATCAGCAGCGCCAGCAGGAAGCCGATAGTGGGCGATACGAAGATCGCAACGGCCGTCTTGGTCAGGCCGCTGGCAACGATGGCCTCCAGCCCGCTTTGCGCGATACCGGCACCGGCAAGCCCACCCACCAGCGCGTGGCTGGAGCTTGAAGGGATGCCCAGCCACCAGGTGATCACGTTCCAGCCGATGGCCCCGATCAGGGCCGCGAAAATCACCTGTCCGTTGATCACATCGGCATCGACAATACCTTTGCCGATGGTGCTGGCCACATGGGTGCCAAAAAACAGGAAGGCGATGAAATTGAAGAAAGCGGCCATCAGCACCGCCGTGCGCGGCGAGAGCACGCGCGTGGAGACAACCGTAGCAATGGAATTGGCCGCATCATGCAGGCCATTGATGAAATCAAACAGCAGCGCCAGACCGATCAGGCCGATCAGCAGCGGCAGGGCAAGCGTTTCCATGGGGAAGTGTCCCAGCCGTTGGATCAGACGTGATCGACGATGATGCTGTCGATGATGTCGGCAACATCCTCACCGGCATCCAGAACGGATTCCATCAGTTCCATGATCTCGCGCACCAGCGCCTGCCGATAGGTGATGGGCGCATCCAACCCACCGCTTTCCTGCCGCAACCGGGCCTTGCCCGCCCGCAGCAGCCGATCGCTTTCGCTTTCCAGGCGGGAAACCTCGTCCGTCATGCGGGTCAGCGCGGTGACGTTGCGCGGAATATCGTGCAGCAGCGGGATCAGATCATTCAGGACCTTGGCGGCCTGAAGGATGCCATCGGTCATGGCATGCATTTCCGCCGTATATTGCATCGGCCCGGCTTCCGCCAGGTGCCGGGCCACGTCCTGGATCAGATCGACGATATCGTCCATCCGCTTGGCCAGATCCTGGATGTCGGAGCGGTCGAACGGCACGATGAAGCTGCGATGCACCGCCATCTGGATGGCCTTGGTCGCCATATCGGCCCGGCCTTCCACCTCGTGGATCACCTGGAAGCGGCCTTCCAGATCATCGCCGGCGCGCACCATTTCCCGCAGCGCCTCGGCGGCATCAACGATGAAGCCCGCCTGCTCGGCGAACAGGTCGAAGAAACGTTCTTCCTTCGGCATCAAAGCCCTGAACAGGCTCAACATGATCGGTTCCATGTGAATGTGCATGGGCCGACGCTTTGCCGCCTGCCCTTTGCCCACCCTCTACCACCACCTGGGGGACACGCTGTAATGTAATTGTCAAGAAACTGACATGTTTGCGAGGACAAAGGGCCACAGGAACGTTAAATATAATCTTTTGCAAATCGTGACGGCGACGCACGATTGCCCCATACTGATATCCATCAGCGGAACCAAAACCCTGTGGGTGCGTTTACCAGAATCCTCAACCTCTTGCGTATGTCAGCCTCATAGAATGTCCAAGACCATCCAATGCGCGGCTCTCCCTTATCGGCTGATCGACGGTCAGCCGCAGGTCATGCTTGTGACCTCGCGGGAGACCCGGCGATGGATCATTCCCAAAGGCTGGGCCAAAAAGAAATTTGAGCCCTGCGACATGGCTGCCCGCGAAGCGTTCGAGGAAGCCGGTGTCCGTGGCAGCATCGACCCCACACCCATCGGGGAATATCGCTACATGAAGCGGATGGCCGATGGCGACAGCATCGCCTGTGAGGTCACCGTCTTCCTGTTACGGGTGGAAGAAGAGCTGACCGAATGGCCGGAGCGCCGGCAGCGGGAGCGGCAATGGATGGCCCCGCTGGAAGCCGCCCGCCTCGTCAGCGATACTGATCTGGTCCCGATCCTGGAACGCCTGGGCAGCACGGTCCACTGACCGGCCGCTGACCGGTTTTGTGGCCTGCCCTATAGCGGCAGGCGCACCACTGCCCGCAAGCCGCCATGGGGGCTATCGCGCAGAAGAACATCCCCGCCATGGCGCCGGGCCGCGTCCCGGGCGATGGTCAGGCCTAGACCGACACCACCGGTCTGCTGGTTGCGTGACGGTTCCAGCCGATGGAACGGCCGGAACACATTGTCCCGCTGGTCGGCCGGAATGCCAGGGCCATCATCATCGACAATGATTTCCAGCGCCCCATCCCGCATCGCCAATGACAGCCAGATCGTGCGGCCATAGCGGCGCGCATTGCCCACCAGATTGGCAAGGCAGCGGCGCAGGATGTTGGGCCGCAACGGCAATACGACCTCCTCATCCGCTGCGGGGCCCAGATCCAGGGTCAGGGTCGCCCCTTCACGGCGGGCATTGATGGCGATCTCTTCCAGCAGGGCAGCCAGGTCAACCGGCACCGGCGCCTCCTCCCCCGCCCCACGGGCGAAGGAGAGATAGCCATCAATCATCACCTGCATTTCGACCACGTCTGCCTTCAGTTCCTCCACCTCCGGCAGGTCGGGCATCATGGCCAGTTGCAGCTTCATGCGCGTCAAAGGGGTGCGCAAATCATGGCTGACACCGGCCAGCATCTCCGTGCGCTGGCTGATCTGCCGGCGGATACGTTCGCGCATCACCAGGAATGCGTGGGCGGCCTGCCGCACCTCCATCGCCCCTTCCGGCTTGAAATCGCTGATATCACGACCCTTGCCGAACGCATCCGCCGCCACAGCCAGCCGCCGGATGGGCCGGATCTGGTTGCGCATGAAAATGGTCGCGATGGAAAACAGGACCAGCGAACTGCCCAGCATCCAGATGATGAAAAGATAGGATGTGAAGCTGTAAAGGCGCCGTTCCGGTGACAAGACGGACAAGACCCCGTCCGGCAACTGCACCCGGATTTCGATCCATTTATGGGCGATGTTGCTGTTGATGCGCCAGGGCCGCCGCACCCTGTCATCCAAAGCGGTGGCCAGCGTATCCTCCAACCCGCTGCGCAGGCGCGGCGTGTCGTCGGGCAACATCTCTCCCGGATTGAAGGTGATCAGGATATCGGTATTGCGCGCCGTCATGGACAGCGTCTCTTCCCGCGCCGCCATATCGGGGTCGCGTTCCAACTGTTCAATGACCAGGGCGATCTCACCGGCCACGCCAGCCGCCAGCCGCTGGGTCATCGTGTCCCAATGGCGGTCATAAAAAACAAAGGTGGCAATGGCCTGGGCCAGCACCACCGGCGTCATCATGATCAGCAGCGACCGCGCGAACAGGGTAGCGGGCAGGAAACGTTTCGCCAGCCGCCAGGGACGCGGCCGGCGGCGCCACAGCTCTGTCAGCCGGTTCAATCCGGCCTCAACACATAACCCTCGCCGCGCACGGTGAGCAGATAGCGCGGCTCGCGCGGGTCATCTTCCAGCTTGCGGCGCAGACGGGTCACCTGAACATCAATGGTCCGGTCGTTCCCGGCATCCACCGCGGCCTTCTCCACCAGGGCCTCGCGGGAGAAAACCGTGCCCGGTTGCGCGGCCAACACCCGGAGCAGGCCCGACTCCATGCTGGTCAGACGCACCGTCTCCTCACCATCGCGCAGTTCTTCCCGCACCGGGTCGAACTGCCAGCGGCCGATGGTGAGCACAGTGCCCTGCCCCGCCGGACGCGGCAGCCGGCGCAGGATGGATTGAACCCGCAGCACCAGTTCCCGCGGTTCAAATGGTTTGGGCAGATAATCGTCAGCGCCTGCTTCCAGCCCGGCGATCCGGTCCTCCGGTTCACCACGCGCCGTCAGCAGCAATACCGGTGTCGTGCCGGTGCGGCGCAGGTCACGGCAAAGGTCCAGGCCGCTTTCGCCCGGCATCATCACATCCAGCACGATCAGGTCAAATTCCAGCCCGGCCAGCTTCGCCCGCGCGTCCGCCGCATCCTGCGCCGTGGCAACCAGGAAGCCGTTCTGCGTCAGATAACGGCGCAGCGCTTCACGCAGGCGCGTATCATCATCCACGACAAGGATATGGGGCTGTTCAGCGATATCGTTCATGGCCGCTGTCATATCATGGGACGGGCCCCGGGTCATTCGCGCCGCGGGTCTTCAGGGCGCTGCACTTACCTTTTCGGGATAGCGGGTTGGAACCGGGCGCGATCCTCCTGGTCGATGATGCCCAGCATCACGGTGCGGAAGCCCTCCACCGCCGCCGCCCCGGCATTGCGATAGGCCTGGGCGATGCGGGCACGCTGGGCATCGGACAGGTGGCGTTCCAGTTCCAGCCCCTTTTCCGTCAGGGTCAGCAACCTTTGGCGCCGGTCCTTGGTCCCGGTGCGCTGGGCGACATAGCCCTGTTCCACCAGATCGCCCAGCACCCGGCTCAGGCTCTGCTTGGTGATTTGCAGGATGCCCAACAGCTCCGTCACCGTGATGGACGGGTAGCGCCCCACGAAATAGACCACGCGATGGTGAGCCCTGCCCAAGCCGATTTTCGCGAGCATCGCGTCCGGTTCGGCGGTAAAGTCACGATATGCGTAGAACAGCAGTTCGATGCCTTGACGGAGATCCTCCTCACGGAGGAAGAGCGGGTTCGGACCTGATTTTACGTCAGCCATGTTGACTTATTTCTGCAATTCTGTAACCTGGGCAGCGTCCCAGTGGGACATAAAGTAACGAGGAAGCCACCACAATGTCGATAATCCCCTTCCATGACCGCGACGGCCTCATCTGGTTTGATGGCAATCTGGTGCCCTGGCGTGAGGCGAATGTCCACGTACTGACGCACGGCCTGCACTATGGCAGTTGTGTATTCGAGGGGGAACGCATTTACAACGGCTCCGTCTTCAAGCTGCGCGAGCATAGCGAGCGGCTGTTGAAGTCGGCAGAGCTGTTGGGCTTTGAAATCCCCTATACGGTGGAAGAGATCGACGCCGCCACCATCGCCACCTGCAAGGCGGCGAACATGGTGAATGGCTATATCCGCCCGGTTGCCTGGCGCGGCAGCGAGATGATGGGCGTGTCCGCCCAGCACAACAAGATCCACCTTGCCATCGCCTGCTGGGAATGGCCCAGCTATTTCAGCCCGGAAGCCCGGATGAAGGGCATCCACCTGCAGCTTTCCAAGTGGCGCCGCCCGGCCCCGGATACGGCCCCCACCGCCTCCAAGGCTGCCGGCCTCTATATGATCTGCACCCTGTCCAAGCATACGGCGGAAAAGGCCGGTTTCCAGGATGCGCTGATGCTGGATTACCGGGGTCTGGTGGCGGAAGCCACGGGCGCCAACTTCTTCATGGTCAAGGATGGCGTCATTCATACGCCGATCCCGGATTGCTTCCTGGATGGCATCACCCGCCGCACCGTGATCGACCTGGCCAAGCGCCGTGGCTATCAGGTGATCGAACGCCGGATCGAATTGCCGGAAGTCGAACATGCCGACGAAATCTTCCTGACCGGCACCGCCGCGGAAGTGACCCCGGTTGGCCGGATCGACGACTGGACCTTCACCCCCGGTGAAGTGTGCCGCAACCTGATGCTGGATTACGATGCGCTGGTGAATGGCCGTCTGGCCGCCGCTGCTGCTGAATAAATCAGGCACGTTCCAGGAAAAGCCCCGCGGTCCTCACCGGATCGCGGGGCTTTTTTTTGACTGAAGCCACTATGCTGCTTGGTTCTGAAACAGGCCGGCAATGGTGGCGACGGCCTGTTCAGCTTCCGTCCGGTCAGGCGCCAGCCCTTCCTCGCCATAGCCATAATAATCGCTGTCGCCGACCTGCTGGAACACCAGCCCGTCACGGCGCGGCACGAAGGATACCTGATTGTAATAAAGCCCGTAGGTGATATCGGCCTGCGGGATGGCGCGGGCAAGCTGGCCACGGACGGGGATCAGGCTGTCATCCCGCATCAGGCTGCGGGCGCCATAACCGGTACAATTCACCAGGGTCTTCTGCGGCAGCGTGGCGAAGTCGGTCGGGCTGTGGAACTCTCGCACCTGCAGCTTGCCGCCATGGGCCAGGAATTCAGAGAGAAGCTGGTGGGTATAGGCATTGATGTTGAACATCATATTGCTGCTGCGCCGCACCGACCGGTTACCGAAATCATGCTGGCCGGGGGCAAATTCCTGCCGCTGCCCCACCAGCAGTTCCGGCACCAGTTCCCGCTGCAGGTGGGCGAAAGGTGGACGGCTGTCCGTCGCCCGTACCGGGCGGGGCAGATCGTTGATGGAATAGGTCTCGTACCATTGCACCGGGTCCGCCGGCAGGCCTAGCCAGTCCTGGAAGGATGCGAAGGAGCGGCGGCACATGGATGCCCACTGCGCCTTGAAGGCCGGGGTAGCATGTTCTTCCATACAGATTCGCGAATCAGGGGACCAGACCCCGGTCGCGTAGGAGGAGCGCACCTCCGGCGGCATTTCCTTGGCATAGATGGTGACCTGCATCCCCGCCCGTTGCAGCAGGGTGGCCGTGGTCAGGCCGATGGCACCGCAGCCGATAACGGCAATATCCCGCTGCCCCGTCGCCATGACCAGATCAACGGCCACGGCCCCGGATCCCCAGGACAGAGACCAGCCGCTGCCGCCATGGCCGTAATGGTGGATGACGTCCTTATCCCCGATACGCTCACGCTCGATCCGGGGGCCTTGCGGTCGGAAAGGACGGGTGCAAACCGTAATGCGCGTAATATCGGCAATGCCCGTCCGCAGGGGGGACAGCGTCAGCCGGGGGCCCATACTGCCCACCGTCGCGGTTGCTCCCCCCTGGCCCGAGGCGCATCCGCCCAGGGCAATCAGGCCCAGGCCTGCCCCGGCACCGGCCAAAAACCCACGGCGCCCCAGAATATCCCTGTCCATCATTCCCCCGCGCGTCCCAGCGAAACCAAGCAGCCACAATGACTTGGCCATCCCGGTTCAGCAAGCACGCCGCAGGGTGAGATTGAAGCGGAACGGGCCGGTCAACGGATGCTCGCCATCCCGCACCGGCCCGATCCCATGATGGAACAAGCGGGCGGGCCCGCCCCACACCAGGATATCGCCATGGTTCAATCCAATGCGCTGCACCGGATCGGCGCGCCGTGGCCCACCGAACAGGAACATGGCCGGCAAACCCAGAGAGATGGAAACAATGGGCTGAGTGAAATCACGCTCGTCGCGATCCTGATGCAGGCCCATCCGGATGCCCGGCGCGTAACGATTGATCAGGCAGCTATCAGGGGTGAACCCGGCAAATCCCGCCTCCGCCGCAGCGCGACTGGCCACGTCATGGAACAAATGGGGCAGCGATGGCCAGGGGGCGCCCGTTTGCGGATCGGTAGGACTGTAACGGTAGCCTTTGCCATCGGTGACCCAGGACCGGTCGCCGCACCCCGTCATGGCGACGGACATTTGTCCGCCACCAGGCGTGCGCATATGACGGAACGGGGCGGCAGCCGCAATCTCACCGATCAGGCGGAACAGGGCCGGTGCCTGTTCCAGGGCCGCACCGGGCAGCAACCATGCGCCCGGTGCCAGGACCCGGGGAGCTTGGGGCGACGGTACATGATCAAACAAATCCGCCATCGCCCCTTCCTTCACCCCAGCGTTCCCCAGCAATGCTGACAGTACCGGGGCTGCGCTGGCAAACACCGATCAGAAGGAATAACGGGCCGTAACGGCCACGATATCCACCTTGTTGTCGAAGCTGCCGGTCAGACGATTACCGGTCGCCGTCGCGATATCAATCGAACTGTCATCGACAAAGATATGGGTATAGCCGACATCCAGCGCCAGCCTGTCAGACGCCTGCCAGCCCACGCCGGCCGACAGCCAGGTGCGGTCGCCATCGGCGATACGCGGGGTCCGGAACTGGGCCTGAGTCGGCGTTTTGTCAAACGCGATACCGGTACGGAGCTGCCAGGCGGGGTCCAACTGGTAGGTCGCGCCGATGGAATAGAACCAGGTGTCTTTCCAATGCTGCTCATCCACCACATCAGCCTGGGCTGGATTTTCAAAACGGACCCGGATTTCCTCAAAGCTGGACCAGTCAGTCCAGGACACGGTGCCGTGCAGGGCGAAAGCGCCAAATTCCTGTGTCAGACCGAGATCGACGCTTTGCGGCGTGCTGACATTAGCACGGACATCACCCAGCGGCTGGAAGGCCTGCGAACCGACGGCATTGAGGACGGCGCGGACATTGGTCGGAACCTCGAAGCGGCCCGACCCCTCAAGCTTATGCTTGATCTCCGACCGCCAGGTCAGCCCCATGCGGGTGCCATCCACGGGCTCATAGAACAGGCCGAGATTGGCGCCCCAGGCCCAATCATCCCCTTTCACAACCGCAAGCCCATCAGCACCCTGCGGGATAAAGCCCGGCACACCCCGCCCGGCCATAACCGCGCCGAAATCCACGGCATTGGTCAGGCGGGCCTCGGCGCGTTGGGCGGAGATGCCACCCCCCACAGACAGGCCCGGCTGCAGCTCAATGGCGCCGGCGAGGTTGATATTGATCGTCTCCAGACGGGAATTCAGCGCGTGATAGCGGCCGATCCAGCCATCTTCATAATCGGTTTCCAGGCCATAGGGGGCCGTGATCGCCAGCCCGACCCGCCAATTCTGACGTTCCGGCACATAGGCCAGGAAAGCGGCCGGCACCGGAATGCTGTCACCGGTCTTATCCAACTGACCCGATAGCGGTCGGCCAATCGCATCCGAACCACTGCCGCTGAATTTGCTGGAAGGGGTAATCAGGCTGACACCCACTTCCGCGCCAGAGCGCTGAAGCTCCGTCATGGCGGCAGGGTTGTTATAGATGATGGAGAGGTCGCGCACATCCGAAGCGGCACCGGCAAACGCAGTGCCAAGGCCGGCGGCGCTGTTCTCCCTGATCTGGAAACCACCAGCCTGTGCGGCGGTGGCGACTGCCGCCAGGCTGGTGCCGGCGCAAAGAACGAAGAGGAGACGACGCATGGTAACTTCTTTCTGGCGTTTCAGTTAAGCAGGCCGTTGACCGGCACTGGGCATGAATTATGGACGGCCGAGGCCGCTCCTTCCCATTTCGTAAAGGGAAGGACGGACTTCAAGCGAAAAACAATTTTGAAAGCAAGATGTTCCGGCTACGAAATGACGCAAGTACAAAAATGACCATTCCTGACCCGGAACAACCGGATCAGGTTGAGACAACCAGCCCCTGAGGAAAATTCAGCGGTTCAGCCGCGCGCCCGCATCAGGCGGGCTTTATCCCGCTGCCAATCGCGGGCCTTCTCAGTCTCGCGCTTGTCGCCCTTCTTTTTACCCTTGGCGATGCCAATTTCGACCTTGGCCTTACCGCGATCATTGAAATAGATCGACATGGGCACCAGGGTCATGCCTTCGCGCTGGATGGCATTCAGCATCCGCACCAACTCGCGCTTACGCACCAGCAGTTTGCGCGGCCGCTTGGTTTCATGCTGGAAGAACTGACCAGCCTGACCATATTCGGGGATGTAGCAATTAACCAGGAACAGCTCACCATTCTGTTCACCGGCATAGGATTCCACAATGGAAGCCCTGCCCGACCGCAACGATTTCACCTCGGTGCCGAGCAGCATGATGCCAGCCTCGACTGTATCCTCAATGAAATAGTCAAAGCGGGCCCGGCGGTTCTGTGCCGCCATCTTTCGTTCGGGCGCTGTGTTCGCCATCGTGGGTGATTATCCACCTGATAAAGAAAACCGTCCCCCTGTTATGGGGGGACGGCGACAGGACTTCAATAAGCGACCAGCACTGCCGGTCAGATCAAGCCGGCCTTGACCATCGCATCCCGCACGATAATCTGGCTCGGCTCGCTGCACGGAACCAGCGGCAGGCGCACGTCCGGCGTGGACTTGCCCAGCAGCGAGGCCGCATATTTTACCGGTGCCGGGCTGGTTTCCACGAACATGGCATGATGCAGAGGCATCAGCAGATCGCGAATCCGCGCCATTTCTGCGATATTTCCGGCCTCCCATGCGTTATGCATCTGGGCACACAAGGCCGGCGCCACATTGGCGGTGACCGAGATGCAGCCAACACCACCCTGGGCCAGGAAGGCCGTGACGGTGGCATCTTCGCCGGAAAGCTGGCAGAAATCCGGCCCGATTTCCACGCGGGTGCGCAACGGACGGGCCAGATCGGCTGTTGCATCCTTCACGCCGACAATGTTCGGCAGCTTGGCAAGGCGGGCCATGGTGGCCACGCTCATATCGATCACGCTGCGGCCAGGGATATTATAGATGATGATCGGAAGATCGACCGCATCATGGATGGCCTTGTAATGCTGATACAGACCCTCCTGGGACGGCTTATTATAGTAGGGCGTAACCACCAGCGCGGCATCCGCCCCGGCTTCCTTCGCGTGCCGGGTCAGGTGGATCGCTTCTTCGGTGGAATTGGAACCCGTGCCGGCGATAACCGGCACGCGGCCCTTTGCGACCTCCACAGCCATGGAGACGACAAGGCGATGCTCGTCATGGCTGAGCGTCGGCGACTCACCCGTCGTACCCACCGGTACAACGCCGTGCGTGCCCTGCTTTATTTGCCAATCGACAAATTCCTTGAAGGCTTTGCGATCCACCTTCCCGTCGCTAAAAGGTGTGATCAATGCGACGATGGACCCCTTGAACATAGCAGGACACCCCGGTCAAACCTGATGAAACGGCGAACCTTAACCAGCAGCCCTGTCCGAAACAAGGGCCGGGCCCGTGCCGTGGCGGCGATGCTGATCTGCCTTGGCATGGGGCTCAACGGAACCCTGCCCGCCCACGCGCTTTCCGCTGACGATATCGCCACGTATCGTCAGGCCCTTCGGGCCGCCGATAGCGGCAAACTGGACGAGGCGATGCGCATCGCCCGGCGCGCCCGTGATAATTTGCCGGAGAAAGTGATCCGCTGGATGATGCTGGCCAGTCCCACCACCACGGCGGATTGGCAGGAAATCAGCAGCTTTATCACCCAAAATCCAGATTGGCCCAACCTTGTCGCCCTGCGCCGTAATGCGGAAGGGGTGATGCCGGCCAGCCTGCCTTATACCCAGGTTCGCTCCTGGTTTGAGACCTATCCGCCGATCACCCTGTCGGGATTTGGTCGCTATATGGATGCGTTGATGGAAACGGGCGCCAGCGACCGGGCCATTGATCTTGTGCGCAAGCGCTATATCCAAGGCGGCTTTGGCACGGTTGAGGAGCGCGATTTCCGGCAGCGCTATGCCGGACTGCTTCAACCGGGCGACCACACCGCCCGTCTGGATCGCGCCCTGTGGGCCGGCAATTACGATGAAGCAGCCCGCGTGATGCCGCTGGTTGATCCTGGCCGCCGTGCCGTAGCAGAAGCGCGGATCGCACTGGCCCAGATGTCGCCTGGGGTTGATGGCGCCCTGCGGCGGGTCCCTGCAAACCTCGCCAATGATCCCGGCATCACCTATGAGCGGACGCGCTGGCGTCGGCGCAAGGATATGGATGCCGGCACGCTGGAACTGCTCGCCAACCCGCCGGATGAAGCGGCCCATGCCAGCGACTGGTGGGTGGAGCGTCATATCATGGCCCGCCGCCTGATCGACCAGGGGCAATTCGCCAAGGCCTATGCCTTGGTGTCGGGGCATCGCGCGGCAGACGGGCTGGCCTTTGCCCAGGCGGAATTTCTGGCCGGCTGGCTGGCATTGCGCAAGCTGAACAAGCCCGAAGAAGCGCAGAAGCATTTCGAGGCCTTGTTCCGCGGGACCAGTTCCCCCATCAGCAAGTCACGCGGCGCCTATTGGGCCGGCCGGGCAACAGAGGCCCTCGGTAATAAGGAGTTGGCGCATACTTGGTACGATGCGGCCATGACCTATTCCGGTACCTTTTATGGCTTGCTGGCCGCCGATAAGCTGGGGCTGCCGCCTGGCAGCGCCATGCCGGTGGAACCACCGCTGCCGAAAGATTTGGCGAAATCTTTTGAGAAGCTGGATCTTGTCCGGGTGGTGCGTGCCCTGGCCCGGATCGAGGGCAGCGAGAGCGACCGCGTCGGTCTGTTCATCCGTAAAATGACGGTTGATGCCAAAACTCCGGAAAACTACCGGATGATCGGCGAGTTGGCGAAGGATCTCGGCAGGCCCGACCTGGGGGTGATCGTTTCCCGCGCGGCATTGCAGGATGGCTATGTTCTGGTGGAAGCAGGCTTTCCCCTGATCGACCATCGCCTGAAACCGCAGCCTGAGGTCGGACTGGTGCATGGCATCATCCGCCAGGAAAGCAATTTCAACCGTACCGCCATCAGCAGCGCCGGCGCCAGGGGGCTGATGCAGGTGATGCCGGCAACGGCGAAGGCCGTGGCGAAACAGCAGGGTCTTGCCCACACGGAAGCGAAATTGACGGCAGAGCCGCGCCATAATGTGCAGATCGGTTCCGCCTACCTTCAGGAACTGATCGATCGGTTCGGCGGATCCTATGTGCTGGCGATCGCGGCTTATAATGCTGGTCCTGGCCGGGTCAGCGGTTGGTTGCAGACCTATGGCGACCCGCGCAGCATTTCCACCGACGATATCATCGACTGGATGGAAACGATGCCGATCTACGAAACACGCAATTATGTGCAGCGTGTTTTGGAGAATCTGCACGTCTATCGTGCAAGGCTGGGCTTGCCCCCTCTGAGGATGAGTACGGACCTTGCTCGGGGTGGTTCTTCCCAGTAGGCCATGCCCTCTCCTTGCGGGAAGAGGTTTGTTCCTCTTCCCAAACGGGCTACCCCTTATAATCGAGCGATTATTTCAATCCGACAAGTCATTCTGCCCCCGTTGAAATTGGCACCGGGGTGGCTGTCTTCCTAGACTCCCTATCCCAAAGATCAAAGGGGCCGGAGGGAGGTACCTTTACGGCTCATTAATAATAACAGGGGCAGAATGCGCTTATCGCCGCCGGGCAGTGGAGTGGCGGAACGGAAAAGGGGTAAATCAATGCATGGCGCCATCGTAAATGATGAAGTTCGGCACGCCGCTTTTGTCCATGCGCGACTGCTTGATGGCTTCATTCAAGCCACTGAACTGGAGATGGCGCAGCAGGACGATGGTTTCCTGAAAGAAAGCCTGCGTGAATTGCTGGAAGTGTTACGTAAGGAACGCAGGGTATATGGGGCGGCCAGCGGTGTGATCTCCATGATGTTTTCTGAAATCGGCAATGCCGCATAAATTAAGTGCGGTTTCCTTTGCTCTGGATTCGAGCTGTTTCAACGCCATAGGGCAAAAGCCCGTCCCCGACCGTGATAGACCCAGACGGGCTTTTAAGTATCTATGTTAACGGCATATTACCGGTTTTTCTGGACTCCTGGAGAAAAAGCCCTCATTATCCAAGCGAGAGATAGAGAATTTCCCTTTAGGGGTGCGACACCCTGCTGGATACAGCCTGTAAGGGTACATAAAAACAAAAACCATATCTTTAAATTGTAAATTTTCCTTTTCTGGTTAAAATTCGCAGATGGTTTTCCTCCAGTGCCCATCATCGACCGCGTTCTGATAAGTAACTATTGCGCCAAGTTGGCGTAGTGATGCTGGACAGTCGCTTTGAAATGGTGGATATTCGCCTACCATGGTATGTGACTGACGCCAGCCATGGGCACACCAGCCATTGGGATATTCCGATATGCCAAACTGGATGATGAACGTGAGGCTTCGGCACCTGATCCATCGAGTTTGTCTTACCGGCTTTGTATTGCCGGTTTGGAAGCATATGGTTGACTTTAATCGGACAGTTGCAAAACCCGATGATAAGCGACCCCAAGATAGCGCGGGATAAGGGGGCTTAAGAGTTCTATGCCGAGACGCAGCAAAAACGCAGCCGTCGCTGCCCTTGAAACAGTGATCGAGAACCATGTTGCCGGCCGTATTCGGTTGCGTCGTGGACTGTTGGGGATGAGCCAGTCTGATCTGGCCAAGGCTTTAGGCATCACTTTCCAGCAGGTTCAAAAATATGAACGGGGAAGCAATCGCGTCTCCGTTGGAAAGCTGTATCGGCTGGCCGATATTCTGGATGTGCCGTTGACCTTCTTCTTCGACGGTCTCGATGTGCCGGATATGCGTCGCCCGCCGGAAAGTTTCGCTGCGACAGCGGAAGGATCGTCCCCCATCCTATCGCGTCGGGAACTGGACCTGCTGCGGGCCTGGAAGACGGCGCCTGAAGATATCGCCGATGCCGTCGGCTCGCTTCTGCGCGCGATCTCGCCCAATGCCGGCTATGACGAGGAGGCTGCCCAGGCCGCACAAGCCGTCGCCCGAGCCAATGCGGCCAGCAGCGTCGTTGCGGAAGAGCCGGCTTTGGTTGCCACCCCGGTGGAGGAGGCCCCGGCCCCCCGCCGGCGCGGACCAGTTCCGGGAAGCAAGCGCAAGGCAGCAACGCCTGTCACCACCGCTGCCACTGCAGGCCGTCGTCGTCGCGGTGCCGTGTGGGACCCTGCCGATATCAAGGAATATAAGGAAGGCGAAGCGGAGTAATCCGCCTTCGCTCTGATAGAAAGAAGGGCTGGTTACTTACGTAGCCGGCCCTTCTTTTTGCCTGACTTGATCTTCAGGTCAGCAGCGATAGCCAGATATTAATTGTGTCGTGCATGGCCCGCGCCGGAACCACCGCCCCCGCCGTGACCGCAAAGGGGGAGGATGGCAGGAAAAAGCCAGGCTGCCAGCCACTGGCGGGAGCATCAATAAACGGGCTGTTCTCGAACCGGATGCCCTGGCCGAAATCCAGCCACACCCATTGCGCCAGCGCCACACACCGCCCTGTCGTTTCGGCTGTCAGTGTAAAATCAACCCGCTCACCGGACGGAACAGGGCCCGCCGTGAAATCGAAAGAAAGTGGCTCCGCAACATTCGACAGACGGTGCGGCTGGGTTTCCCGCGCGTCGAAACGAACCGACCGGGGATAAAGACGGTTGAAGCCGGAAAGATCGAACCCATTGGTCAGGCCGGTGAACAGATGCTTCTCCAGTACCTCCCCCCCGGCCAAGGCGCAAGCGATACCCCCGCGCGCAGGCAGTATCCGCGCATCGGGCCGCAACAGGCGCGCCTTGGCATCGGCCACGGCCGGCACCACCCGTTCCGACAGGAAATCACTGGCGATGATCTCCGACAACAGGACATCCGCCGGGCGTGGCAAAACATCCCCAACGGTCAGATCGGTGGATAGCTTATTGACCACGGTGATGCGGTCGGAAAGGCCATTGGCGGCAATGATCGCCCGCGCCGTTTCGGCAATCCAGGGCACCGCCTCACAGGTGACAACCTGGGCCCCCGCCCGTGCCGCCATCATCGCCAGCAGGCCCGAGCCGGTACCGATCTCCAGCACCAGATCGCCCGGTTTCACATGAGCCTTGATCGCCGCCTCATAGGCATCATTGCGCGGCTGATCATTCACCATGGGTACATGCCAGACGGGCAGCATGGCGGTACGCAGCTTGGTCTGCAGCAACTGCGCTTCCATGAAATCCGGCGCGATGCGCAAGGCCGCGTCCGCCTGCTCCAATGCCTCCGCCAGACGGCCCTGGTCACGCAGCGCGGCTGCGGCATTGAAGCGGGTGGTCGGATCATCGGGTTCAGCGGCCACCGCTTTCAGGAAGCTGGCCGCCGCATCCGCCATCCGTCCCAGGCGCTGCTGGCACATGCCGATATGGAAATGCAGGCCCCGGAAGGAGGGATCGGCTTTGCCCGCCCGCTTGAAGGCGCTAAGGGCATCTTCCCATTTGCCCTGCGCCTTCAGGACAATGCCCAAATTCCAGCAAACCGGCGCCAATCCCGCGCGGCTCTTGTCGATCTTGCGGTAGAGCGCTTCGGCACCTGCCCAATCTCCCTGGTTCTGGCGGGCAACGGCGTCGGCGAAAACAGCATTCACATCCATGGCTTGCCTGTTCCGGCTGGGTTTCTGCCTCTTTCTACCCGGTGGCACTGTGGGCTGACAAGGCAGGCCTGACGATGTATGCCTGCCAGGGATCTGGGTATCAGCAAGGAAAGCGCACCATGTCAGAAGGCAATGAGGAAAAGGCCCGCCGGGATCGCCGCCGCCGCAGTGCGCTGCTGAACCATTTCATCGCCTTTTTCGGGGTGGCGATACTGCTGGTGCCGCTGAATTTCGTGCTGACACCGGGCAATGTCTGGTTCTTCTATCCAATGGTCGCCTGGGGGGCCCCGCTGGCGCTCCACACCGCCTATGCGATGGGGCTTTTCGACAGCCGTGACGGTACCCGCAGATGACATAAAAAAAGCCGGCATCGGATTTGTCCGATGCCGGCCATGACAGGGCACTGCCGATCCCGTCAGTCGACCCAGCGGAACAGCCGGTCCATCCAGCCGCCACCCGGGCAGATCAACCCTTCGGTCGCCTCACAGCCCTGACGGGCGAAAGCAACCATGGAAACGCGGCCCAGAACCCGCTCCACCGGAATATAGCCAACCTGCGTCAGATACCGGCTGTCCTGGGAATTATCGCGGTTATCCCCCATCATGAACAGATGCCCTTCAGGCACGACATAGACAGGCGTGTCATCCGCGCTGCCATCATCGCGCTGTTCAATGATCAGGTGCTTGCGGCCATTGGGCAGGGTTTCTTCATATTCCGTTACCGAAACGACACTGCCGCCATGGTCGCGATAGGAGTAATCGCGCAGCTTTTCCCGCGGCACGATCTGGTCATTGATGTAAAGGCGGCCGCCGCTGACCTGGATACGGTCACCCGGCATGCCAATGACCCGCTTCACATAATCTTCTTCCGTGCGCGGCACGCGGAAAACGACAATATCGCCGCGCTCCGGCATCAGGTCGGGGAAGCGCCCCTCGCCGAACGGCAGCGGCACGAAGGAGGTGGAGAAGCGGCTATAGCCATAGGCGTATTTGGCCGCATAAAACTGATCACCGACCTTCAGTGTCGGCAGCATGCTTTCCGATGGAACATGGAAGCCGGCGAAGATCAGGGTATTGGTCACTAGGTAGAAGATGGCGACGAAGCCGATCAGCCCCGCCCATTCCCGGATCAACGCGCGCAAAGCGAACACTCCCTTGGCTCTCTGGCGGCGGTAACATGCCCTTCGGGCCACGGCCGGTCAATCTCCAGCCGCGCCCGAAATGATGGCACCAATTATCACCGGATCATTGCTCGGTCCCAACGGCTGACGCGGCAGGCTCGCCATCCGCTTCAGCCGGCTCGGCACTATCGGCGCGACGTTCCAGTACGGCGGCAAAGAAGCCGTCCGTATCATGCTGTGCCGGGGTCAGGCGCAGCATCGGGCTGTCGGTCGGTGCTTTCCCCCATGCCGCCGGCCATGCCTGGGCCACCGGCACCAGGGTGAAATCCGGATGCGCCGCCAGGAACGCCTCCACCTGCCGCTCATTTTCTTCCGGCAGCAGGGAGCAGGTAGCATAGATTACGCGGCCGCCGGGGCGGGCCAGACGCGAGGCGCTTTCCAGGATGCTGGCCTGCAACGGCACCAGATCGGAAAGGCCCGGTCCCAGCGGACGCCAGCGGCTATCCGGATTGCGGCGCCAGGTGCCGGTACCGCTGCACGGCGCGTCAATAATAACGCGGTCGAACTTGCCCTTATGGCGCTTCACCCAGGGGTCACGTTCATTCTTCAGGGCGCGGGTTTCAATATTATGCAGGCCGGCGCGGCGGAAACGTTCCTTCGCGCGGGTCAGGCGGCCTTCCAGCACGTCACTGGCAACAACGCGGCCCTTATTCTCCATCATCGCGGCGATGGCCAGCGTCTTGCCGCCGGCACCGGCGCAGAAATCCACCACCTGCATGCCGGGCTTGGCGTCGGCAATCAGGGCGACAAGCTGGGAGCCTTCGTCCTGGATTTCGATCATCCCGTTCTTATAGGCATCCAGGGCCATGATCGGGGCGCGGCCCGGCAGGCGCAGCCCCACCGGGGACAGGGGCGTAAGCGCGGCATTGATGCCGACCTCTGCCAGGGCGGCCATCGCCTGTTCCCGCGTGGCCTTCACCGGATTAACGCGCAGATCCAGCGGCGCTTCCCCCAGCATGGCCGACAATTCCACCAGGAACCGGTCACCAAACGCGGCGCGCATCGGCTCCACCGCCCAATCGGGCACCTCGGCACGCACCTCGTCGGGCTGGGAGGGATGGTCCAGCGTGTGGCTGTCCAAAGTACGCGCCAGCCGGCGCTCCCGATCGCTCAAGGGAGGCGGGCCGAACTTGGAACCATTGAACAGACCGGCCACCGCATCGGCGTCACGGCCCTGCGCCAGAATGCAATCAGCCAGTATCAGGGCGCGCGGGTCCGGCATATGGTTGCCGCGCTCCAGCCACCAGTGCAGCCGCGCCCAGTGACGCAGCACACGATAAACCTGCCCGGCGATATCGGCGCGGTCCTTTGCCCCAATATAACGGCGGTTGCGGAAGAAGGCGCTGGTGATCGCATCCGCCGGGCGGGGCGTATCCATCACATCCGCAAGCAGGTCGATAGCGGTGGCCAAGCGGGCGGCGGGGGTCATGACTGCGATTTCCCGTAGATACAATTGATGCGGCAAAGCGGCGGACTATACGGGCAGCCGGCCAGTTGCGGAAGTGCAGCGCCGCCATGGCTGCCCCCTGCCCTTCTCCACGGGCGGCTGCGAAAACGAGAGAGGGTGAATTGCCCATTTTACAGGATGCAATTCCACATTATGATAAACCATCAAACGGGAGGGATTGAGAAAAAATGAAAATAGGATTCCGTCACTTATGTGCTGCCGTTCTTACAATGACGGCTCTGGCGGGCCCTGCTTCTGCTGAAGGGCACATCTTCATTGCCAGCGACAGCACGGCAGCCGATTATAAGCCGGACTGGTATCCCCAGATGGGCTGGGGCATGCTGCTGAAATGCAATCTGACTGACGGGGTGAAGGTGGAAAACCGGGCCATCGGTGGCCGATCCACCAAGACCTTCATCAGCGAAGGCCGGTTCGATGCCATCGCCCACGATATTACGCCCGGTGACACGCTGCTGATCCAGTTCGGCCATAACGACACCAACGACAAGAAGCCGGAACGCTTCACCCCGGTCCCGGAATATAAGGTCAATTTGCAGCGCTTCGTGGCCATGGCACGGGACAAGGGTGCCGTGCCGGTCCTGATCACCCCCGTGGCGCTGCGCCGCTTTGACGATAATGGCGCCATTGGCGAAAGCCTGACGCCCTATGTGGAAGCGACGCGCGAAATCGCGCACGCAACCGCTACGCCCTTGATCGACCTGAACTATGACAGCCGGGTCTATTTCCAGCAGGTCGGGGCAGAAGCCTCCAAGGCCTATTACATGAATTTCGACAAGGAAGCCGGCTATGCGCGCTGGCCGGACGGCCTGTCGGACAATGTGCATTTCAGCGAATTGGGCGCCCGCGCCGTTGCGGCCCTGGTGGCCAAGCGCCTGAAGGAACTGAACCTGCCCATCTCAACCCATGTGGCACCGGTGCCGGCGGAAAACCCGCCCCGGCTGGGCAATCCGTCCTGTTCCTGACCCGTGTGACGGGGGCGGGCAACCGCCCCCATCATCCGCGTTACATCCAGTCCACCGGCAGGTGATAGTAAAGGGTCACGATCTCCGCACCGGGATTGTCACGCCCCAACTCGCCATTGCTGATATGGGAAACCGCAACTCCCAGACGGGAGCCGCCGCCAAAGCGCCAAGCCAATTCAAGCCCGCTGCGGAATTCAATGGGATATCCCATGTCTTTGCCGCCGGGATCGGCAAACAGCCCGATCCCGAAACTGGGGGTCAGCACCAGGGGACCGGCGGTAAAATCAACTGCAATGCCGCCAGCGCCATAGAGCCCGCCATCACTGGTCACTTCCAGCCCCACCCATGGCCGCCCCGCCAGCCAATCGCCTGCGGAAAATAACAACGAACCGGTACCGAAGCGATATTCAGCCCGAACATCCGCTGCTTTGTCGCGCGGGATGTTCTCAAAAGCATCGAACTGACCGATGCCTAAGGAGAAAAGCGCCGGCACCGTGGCCGCCCGCGCTGACACACCGGGCAGTGCGACCGATAGCAATGCGGCCAGGGCCGCCACCAATCCGGACAAACGCAAGGCGAAAGGCTCCGTTGATTACAAAGCCCTTATCGCCGGTCTTTTGTTGCAATGCAACATCCCCTCTCACGCCCCCGTATGCGAAGGGGCGTGAGAGGGGATCAGTCCATCAGCCGAAGAAGCCGATCCGTTGCGACACGGCGTTGCCCGTCCGGCGGATCAATTCGTAAAGCTGGGCAATGGGCCGGAAAATATGCTGGTTTTCCTGGCTGTAATCCTGGCTTTCATCGCTGACATATGTCGCGACTTCGCCAAACCCTTCATCCACCGGCGTCTCGTTACGGGCCGGGAAGATGCGGCCCAACTGTTCCAGCGCCCATGGCACATCCAGGTGCAGCAACCGGGTCACCAGCCGCTGGTTGGTGATGGAATGCTGGCTGGAGAATTCCGGCACATGGACGGCCAGCTTATAGATCTGGTGCGTCAGGGCCAAGCGCACCGCGTGCAGCAGCCGCAGATGCCGTTCCAGCGCCGGGTTGGGCGGCGGGGCGGCCCCTGCCCGGTTCAGGTTCTGCTGCAAGACACCATAATCGCGATACAGCTTGCGGAAGATATTGATCAGCCGCTGATGGGTCGGCGTCGCTTCCAGCATCGCGGCGATGCGGCGCATATCATCAGCTTCCAGCGGATTTTCCGACCGGGCGGCACGGGCCAGCCAATGCGCCGGGTCCAGCGTATCGACATAGGCCTTCAACGCATCCGGGCAGGAGACGCTGAGCCCGAAAACCACGATCCCCAGCAATTCCCGGAACCGGGGCGAGGTGGCATAGAGACGACGGAAATGTTCCGGCTCCCGGTCAATCGCCTCACCCACCCCGCTCAACACATTGGCCGGCAGGCCAAGCTGCAACAGGATGGCGTTGTGGGGGATGGCGCGGAACTGGCCGGCCATGACCTGGGCCGCTGCATCGGGGGCGCTGTCATGCTGACGCTTGATGGCGCGGCTGCCGCTGGGGAACAGGAGATTGGTGCCAAAGGCAGCCAGCAACTCACCATAATCAGGGTCGTCCACCAGCCCGACCTGGAAGGTCTTCACCGTGGTGAAGAATTCCCGGATATAATCGCCCTCAGCATAGAACACATCATGTTCCAGGTCCGGCTTGGCCGTGCCGATCATATATTCCAGGATGCGGGTAACGACAGCGAGCGCACTGGCCGGCGTGACGAAATAAAGATAGCCGTCACCGCCCTGGAAACTGACCTCCTGCTTCAGTTCAATCCCATGCTTGGCCGCAAAGGCCAGCGTCGCCGGCGGGCTGACATAGGCCAGCCGGTTATGCAGGCTGGCGGGATGGCCGCCGCGGCCAATGCTTTCCCCATGCGTGTCGAAAATGACAAGCTGGACGCCGGCCAGACAATGGCGGTTGAACAGGCGCAGAATGCGCAGCCGCAGACGCTCAATGCTGGCCGCAGCCGGTGTCTGGCCCAGATAGCGGCCGGCATCGGAATAGCCCATCTGGATGCATAGACGGCCACGCTTTTGCACATAGGCGCGGTAATGCGGGTTTTCCAGCAACTGCTCGATGATGCGGCTGCCAACCTCCAGCGCCTTTTCCGTCTCGAACAGCGGGCTGATATCGACCTGCCCGTCCACCCCGAACAGCTTGGCAAAATAAAGCGCGGACAGGACGGTGAAGGCGCTTTCCGACTCTGCGATCAGGAAACGGATCGGCACCCGCGCATCGGAATATTTCAGCATCTGCGCCACGACCATGAACAGGCGCTTGGCGCTGGTGCGTTCGGCAATGATGCTGCCGAAATTGATATTGACCGGCTCCACCTTGTCCAGCAGGTCGGTCAGTGCCGCCAGGTAGGATTGACGGTAGCGCGGATCATCAGCCGCCGTCTCCAGTCCCACAGCCTTGCGGATGGCATTATGGACCTGAGTGCTGTTCAGGCGCACATGGGTATGGGCCATGCCGAGGCCGAAGGCCGACAGTTCCGCACGCAAAACGGCCAGTTCCTCGACCACCCCAATGGCGCCCTCGCCCTCCACGCTGGCCGCCAGACGGATGGCCCGATCCACAAACTCAATCGCCTCCCCGGCATCGACCAGACGCAGGGGCAGACCTTCATGCATCCGGCGGGCGATGCGGCGCAGATGGTCGATATCCTGCGCTTCCGTACCGCCAAAGGCCGCAATCTCATCCGTCACCTGGTTCAACGCCAGGGCCAGACGGCTTTCGATCAAAGCCAGGGTGTGGCGCAGATCCTCCAGCGCCGGCGCCTTGGCCCGCAGACCGCGCAGGGCCATCAGATAATGGTTGAGCTGGCGCTGCTGCACGATCAGCCGCTTGTGCAGCGTATCGGACCAGCGAATATCCGACCGGCCATCCAGATCATAGCCAACCCAGCTTGCCACCGTCATCAGGCGGGGGGTCAGTTCCGTCCAGCGCTCCGGATAATGGCGCCGCCCCACGCGCAGCACGGCGCGGTACAGGGTGCGGATGGCGGTCTGGATATTGGCGATGGCATCCAGCGACAGCTCATGCTCACGCGCCAGGGACATATCCTCCGGCGTATGGTCGCTGGTGGCAACCTTGCGGATCAAAGCGGCGCGGGCATCCTCATCCAGGGCCTTGCCAGCCTTGTCATAGCCCGTGGCCAGACAGGCCAGCGCCTCCATAAGGGCGCCGGGCAGGTTGAAGGTCGGGTGCGCGGTAATGACAATGCCGAACACTTCCTTCTGCACCAGCTTCTGGAAGGCTTCGAACGATAATTTCTCCGCACCATTGCCGGTGATGGCAACATCCAGCAATTCTTCCAGCCGGCTGGCATTGGCTTCCGGCGCCGCCTCCCCCAGATATCTGGACAGGCGCGCCGCGCGGGCGAGAAAGCCTTCGCTGCTGAGATAATGGATAAGCTGCTCCAGCGCGCCGGGCGCCAGTTCCCCCGCGGCAAGGCGGCGGGAAATGTCCAGCGCCAGCAGCATCACGGGATTGGCGAAAGGATCATGCGATGTTTCAGCCGAGAACCGGTCAAGCTGGGCCAGAAGGTCGCCAGCCAGCGCCTTTGCATCCAGACCCTTGGGGGGAGTGTAACGCGCCTGTTTAGTCGGCAGCAGCGGCCCTTTGGCGGTCACGGTCGCCAGGACTTCCAGATCGGACGGGACGGCGGCTTGCGGCATCGACGGGTCCAGGGGCATGTAAAATGTTCCCACAGTGCAAGGGTTAGTAGCGCCGTTCTATTGCGGCGCAGCGTCGCAGGGTGAGGTAACAACGTTACCAATGTCAACGCTCAAAGGGTAATGGCGGACATATTCCGTCTGCAACACCTGTCTCTTTGGTATGATAGAAAAAATGTAATGCCACTTACTTCATCATTTGATCGCGAATGGGGTGCTGCACATGCACAAGGCCCATGATCCGGCGGAAAAGAAAGCGGCCATGAAGAATGATCCCCAGGCCCCCGTCATGGAAGCGCTGTCCGATCCGCGCAACCATGGATTGATGCCGGATGTTGTGGTGGAGCGGATAGACACCCATGCCGCTGCCCTGTTCCTGGCGGGGGATCGGGCCTATAAACTGAAAAAGAATGTTACCTTTCCTTTCCTTGATTATGGCTCCCTGGCCAAGCGGCTGGAAGCTTGCCAGGCGGAAGTCCGGCTGAACCGGCGGACGGCGCCCCATCTCTATCTCGGGGTTGGCGGGGTGATGCGCGGGCCGGATGGCGGGCTGCATCTGATACAGAACGCGCCGGTGGCCGGGGATGGCGGGCCGGCACCAGACGTGATGGACTATGTCGTCACCATGGCGCGCTTCCCCCAGGAGGCGCTGCTGGACCGGATGGCCGCCGCCGGGCATCTGGATGGCGCCGTCATGACCGATCTGGCCGACATTATCGCCAGTTTCCATGAGGCGGCAGAGGTGCGGCGCGATGCCCCCGGCGCCACGGAAATGGCCGCCCTTGTGGCGATGAATGCCGGCCAGATGCGCCAGCACAGTCTTTTTCCGGAAGCGGAAGTGGCGTATCTGGACCTGCTGGCCCGGACCGCGCTGGCGGCACAGGCCGATCTGATCGACCGTCGCCGCGATGCCGGCTATATCCGCCACTGTCACGGCGACCTGCATCTGCGCAATATCGTGATGCTGGAGGGCAAACCGACGCCTTTCGACTGTATCGAATTTGGTGACCGCATCGCCGTGACCGATGTGCTGTACGATCTGGCCTTCCTGCTGATGGATCTGGAACATCGGGGGATGCGCGATCTGGCCAATATCCTGTTCAACCGCTATCTGGATCAGACGGGCGATCTGGCCGGCCTGTCGCTGCTGCCGCTTTTCATGTCGGTGCGCGCCGGCATCCGCGCCCACCTGACTGCCAGCGCCATTGCCGCTCAGACGGACCCGGGCCGGGCAGGCGCGATGCAGCGGGACGCATTGGCCTATCTGGCATTGGCTACCCGCCTCCTCCGCCCGGCACCGGCCCGGCTGGTGGCCATTGGCGGCTTGTCCGGTACCGGCAAAACAACCCTGGCCCGCAATCTGGCACCGGAACTGGGGCCGGCGCCCGGCGCGGTGATCCTGCGCAGCGACGTGCTGCGCAAAAAGCTGCTGGGTGTGGACCCGCAATCCGCCCTGCCGGAGAAATTTTATGCCGAGGAATACAGCACCCGGACCTATGGGGAGATGGCCGGGCGCGCCGGCTTGATCCTGGAAGGCGGGCATGGCGTGATCTGCGATGGGGTCTATGCCCGTCCCGCCCAGCGTCAGGCCGTGGAAATGGTGGCCAGGATGGCCGGCGTCCCGTTTGCCGGGCTGTGGCTGGTGGCAGACCAGAAGGTGCAGATAGAGAGGGTGGGACGCCGACGGGGCGACGCCTCGGACGCCGATGCCGCCATTGTCCGCCGGCAGGCCGCCTATGATATCGGGGATATGCGCTGGGATATTATTTCCGCCGGGGGTGATCCGCAGGAAACGGCCGCGATTGCGCGGCGTCATGTCACCGGCGCGCATCACTGACACCTGTATCCATCAGGTGGGCGGACCTGATCGCGTCCGGACGTGTTAACCTTATTGCAGCCTGTAAAGCCGCCCCGTCTGATCCAGGTCAATGCCGTCAGGCGGTGGCGCCCTATGCTGTCGGACAGGTTCCCGATACCAGAAGCGACAAAGGGGGAAGTCATGGCCTATCGTAAAGTGCTTAGCGTTTTGACCGGAACGGATGGCGATGCCGCCACCCTGGCAACCGCCTTTTCCCTGGTGGGTGCCGGCAAGGGAAATGTCAGCGCCCTTTTCATGCGCCATGATCCCCGTGACGCGATGCCGATGATCGGCGAAGGCATGACCGGCAGCATGATCCAGGATGTCATGCGCTCGCTGGAGGAAGAGAACCGCATCCGCAGTGAACGCGCACGGGCCGCCTTCCAAACCGCCTGCATCCAGGCCGGTGCGGGGGAATGCCGGCAGCCGCCGGGCCTGGACCGGGTTTCCGCCTGCTGGGAGGAAGTGGATGGCGTGACGGAGGATGTGCTGACCGGTGCCGTGCGTGTCACCGATGCCGCCATCTTCCCACCACTGAGCCAGGAATTGCGGACCGCCGTGCTGGCGGGGATGGAAGCGGTCCTGCTGGATGGCGGGCGCCCGGTGATCCTGTCCGCCCGTAAACCGCCGGCCAAAGTGGGGGCGAAGGTTGCCATCGCCTGGAACGGCCGGACCCAGGCCACCCGGGCCGTGGCCTTGGCCATGCCGGTGCTTTTGCAGGCGGACGAGGTGCATATCCTGACCGTGGGGACGCCGAAAACGGATGTCGAACGCGGCAAGTCCTTGCAGGAATATCTGGCCTGGCACGGCATCCCCGCCGCCACTCACCGGATTGAGAAAAGCGGAACCGTCGCCGCCAGCGTGCTGAACCAGTGCCGGGAGATTGGTGTGGACCTGCTCGTCATGGGCGGATACGGCCATTCCCGTCTGCGGGAATTGATCCTGGGTGGGGTAACCCGCGACATGCTGGACCAGGATGAAGTGACGCTGCTGATGGCCAACTGACGGCTGCGTGTGCCGGGCTGGATCAATCCAGCCCGGCGAGCGCCTTTGCCTGACCCCGTGCAGCGGCCAGTATCCTATTTGCCAGGTCCGGGTTGCTTTCTGCCACGGCCCGCGCAAGGGTCACCGCGCCCACCAGCATGGACAGAAGGGCCAGGGCACGCTCATCGCGTGGCCCCGCCCCCTCAGGCACTTTGCCTGCCAGCTGGGATGTATAATCTGCCAGCCCCACCGCGAAGGATAAAGCCATCCCCGTATCCTGACGCGCCACCTCCCCTGCCCACGCTGGCATCGGGCAACCAATATCCCGCCGCTTGACGTGGGTTTCCGACAGGTATTGGTCGATGAAGGCTGCCAGATCGCTTGCCGCATCCAATGCCTGGATTTTGGTTTGAAAACTGTCCGCGCAGGCTTCCGCTGCAAGCGCATCCTTTGACGCGAAATGGCCGTAGAAGCCGCCATGGGTCAAACCGGCCGCGCGGGTAATTTCAGCCACACCAACCCCGTCAACACCCTTTTCCCGGAAAAGGCGCCCGGCAGCTTCCACGATGGCTGCCCGATGTTCGGCCGACTTTTCCTTGCTGACGCGCACTTTCGCTTCTCCCTGCAATTTTAAATTCGGCCTGAGATCGCTCACGGCAACCACAGCGCATAACAGGCCCGACCGATATTCATGACACAAATGATGCGCCGACAAACATGATGGCCATCATCATAAACCCTCTACCCCGCTAGGACCAGCCCGATCCAGCAGGGAGCAGGAAGGAAGCATTCATATGTTGTCCACCCTGGTTGCCCGCCGGTTACAGCGCCGGAACATCCATTATGGCTGGGTCATCATCGCCGCCACGTTCCTGACCAGCCTGACCATGGCGGGGGCGGTGGGGGCGCCAGGCGTACTGATGGTGCCCCTGCAGCAGGAATTCGGCTGGACCGCATCGGAAATTTCCGGTGCGCTAGCCATCCGGCTGATCCTTTATGGCCTTATGGGGCCATTCGCGGCTGCGCTGATCAACCGGTTCGGCGTGCGCCGGATGGTCGTATCCTCCGTGGCACTGGTGGGCGGCGGCATGGTGCTGTCACTGGCCATGACGGAGATCTGGCATCTGGTGCTGCTCTGGGGTGTCGTGGTGGGGCTGGGCACCGGTATGACGGCCATGGTGCTGGGGGCCACGGTTGCCACCCGCTGGTTCACCCACCGGCGGGGGCTGGTGCTTGGCCTGCTGACAGCCAGCATGGCAACAGGACAATTAATCTTCACGCCTCTGCTGGCTCAGCTTTCGGCCGAGTTCGGCTGGCGGACAGCGGCGATATTGATCTGCTGTCTGCTATCGGTCTCAGCGCTGGTTGTGCTGTTGCTGATGCGCGACCGGCCTGCCGATCTGGGGCTTACAGCCTATGGCGAGATGCCGGGAACGGAGCCGCCGCCAGCGGCGCCGGCCAGTTCAATCATCGCCGCATCCCTGGGCGCCCTGGCCATGGCTGCCCGCACCCGGGTGTTCTGGGTTTTGTTCATCAGCTTCTTTGTCTGCGGGGTCAGCACCAATGGCCTGATCCAGACCCATATGGTGTCGCTATGCGTTGATGTCGGCATGCCGGCAGTACAGGCCGCAGGTTTCCTGGCTTTGATTGGCGCCTTTGATTTTATCGGCACCATCGCCTCGGGCTGGTTGTCCGACCGCTACGATAACCGGGTGCTGTTGTTCTGGTATTATGGCTTGCGCGGCCTGTCCCTGCTCTATCTGCCCTTCTCTGATTTCACCCTGTATGGCCTGTCACTCTTCGCTGTTTTCTATGGACTTGATTGGGTTGCCACCGTGCCGCCCACCATCCGGCTAACGGCAGAGAAGTTTGGCCGGGAAAAAGCCAATCTGGTGTTCGGCTGGATATTCGCCGGCCATCAGTTGGGCGCTGCCTGCGCCGCCTATGGCGCAGGCCTGTCCAAAACCATGCTGGCCAGCTATTTCCCGGCTTTTTATGTGGCAGGCCTGCTCTGCATTGCCGTGGCATTGATCATGCCGCTGGCAGGGAGGAAGCAGGAGCCGACATTGGCCACCGCGTAACCTGTTGGTCAAGCCGCAAGCGACCGGGTTCCTACATTGGTTCTGACACCTTATCGGCGGGATTTCTCTGGCGAGAATTGTGTATCCACCCCAGGGCGCTGGGTGTCTGGTGGCAAATCCATCTGCGCCACCAAGCCGGTCAGCATCTCCCAATGCGGCCGCCATGCCGCCCCTGGCACGGCCCATTGCCGCCGCATGGCGCTGGCCGCTTCCTCCAGCCCGATATCGGCCAGCAGGCGTGCGCCCCGCTCGGCATCGGCTGCCTGTTTCACCAGCGGGCGCAGCGTATCCATTACCTCCAGAAGGGCGCGAACGCGTTCCGCCGGCCATACCGCACGGCAGAAATCCAGCGCATAGCGCAGCTTGCGAATCTGCTTATGCAAAGGCACCACATGGTCGGCCGTGACAAGCTGCTGCCGGCTGAGCGGTCGCCCAGCCTTGAGAACCTTACCCAGACGGCGGGCCAGCAGATCACCCGCCACTTCCCCCATCGCCGTGCCGAAGGGACAGCTCTGGGGCTGACTGGTCCATTCACCGCCCTCCAGCCAGACGGCAAAACCAAGCTGCCACCCGGTCCAGGCGGGGGAAAGCAACACATTGCGCGCTTTGGCCAGCGCTTTCTGCCGCGCGGCGGAGACGGGTCCCAAGGCCGATTTGCGGATGGCGGGGTCCAGGTCGGTCACCGCCTGGGCCAGACGCTGCCAGCGGCGCGCTTTTTCCAAGGGGCGGGCAAGCGCTTGCAGCCCTTCGTGCAACCCGTCGCCCTGGGCGGTATCGATCAGGTCGCGGAACAGGCTATAGCCTGTATCCAGCCGCCGCGTTGCAGCGGCCAGTTCCCGCAGGATTTCCGGATCGGCACCGGCATCGGTGGCAAACGCATCCTGATTATCCAGCATATGGGCCAGACCATTGCGCGCAACATGGCGGAAGGCCTCGGTCACCGTAGTGATCGGGGTCAGGGCCAGGGGCCGGGCGGGCACTGCCTTTGCCTGCGCGCCCGTCAGCAGTGACAGGCCGATATCCGCCTTGCTGCGCATGGTCAGGCGCAGGGGGATCCGGTCATGAATGGCGGCAGCGGTACGGAACAATGCTCCCACATCGCCATGGGCCAGTTCCAGTTCCACCTCGCTGATGGTACGGCGGGGGCCTGTGCCACCGCTATCCTGGCGTTGGGGCCAGGCACGCGCCTCCCCGATATCCAGCGCCATTTCAAGCCGGGCCCCCGTCTCAACCCGCAAAGGCAGAAGGGTGCGCTGGATATCCGTGCAAAAAAGCGGCTCCAGCCGGTTGGCAATGCCGGGGGGCACCAGTTCATCCAGCCCCTGCCCCTGCAACAGCCCCAGATCGGGCTGATCGCTGGTAAGCGGCCATTCCCATTCCCGCCGGACCGCGACGCCGGCCCCATCGCTTCCATCGCCGGCACCCAGCGTCTTCACCGTCTGAACCCGGCGCGCCCCTTTGCGCCGCACACGCAGCGCCACACCCCGACGGGCCAGTGAGAAATCCGGCGTATCGAAATATGTTGTCACTTCACGACCGCGCACCTCTTCACCGGCCACATGTTCGCGGATGAAAGACAGGTCGGGGATACGGGCAAGATCGGCCGGCGTTGCCAGCAGCTTCAGTTCCACCTCACGCCCTGTTGACGGGCGCAGGCGACCGGATTTTCCAGCCAGGGAATGGGATTTGGCGGTCAAAGGGCGGTTACTCCGTCAGCGGGAAACCCGTCGAACGCGCGGAAAGCTAAGGGGTAGCAGCGTAGAAGTCGATGATGGGGATCACGCATTTGCCAGCCGTTCGCCGTCAGGCCCCAGATCACGCGGCCGCACAAAATCGGCAAGTATGCAGCTTCCCCAGCGCAGATCACACCAATCCACCCGTTCAGGCAACGAAATTTCCACAAAGGAACAGGTCGGCAGCTTCATGGCCAGCGCATCCAGCAGCCGCCCATCCCCGTCGCGGCACAGGTCGCGGGTCAAAAGCTGGATGTCGGGATTATGCCCGACGATCAAGGCCCGGTCGACCGTGCTGGGCAGGGCCTTTACCCGGTCCAGCAGCAATTCCTCCCCGCACAGATACAGCCCCTCCTCATAGTCCACTTTCGGCGGGGCCGGCCATGCTTGCATGACCCGCAGCAACGTGTCGCGCGCACGCAGGGCAGTGGAACAGAGGATCAGTTCCGGCAAGGGCGGCCCACCCTTGCGCCGGGCCCAATAATTCGCCATCGTCGCCGCTGCCCTCTCGCCACGGGCATTCAGCGGCCGATCATGGTCGGCCAATCGCGGATCGGCCCAATCGGATTTGGCGTGCCGCAGCAGATAGAGTGTCTTCATGACGGAATCGCAACAGGATGGAACCGGGACCAAGACGCCACGCACGCCCAGCCGCCGGGGCGGCAACAGGCGCACAACCGGCGCAACGAAGGCCCCAGCCGATCCCAAAACCGTCACAGAAGCAACATATACTTCCGCCGCCCGCCCGGAACCGAAGGAAGATCAGGACGTGACCGCCGTGAAGGACGCTGCCGCCAGCGTTGAAACCCTGTCCCCCACCCCCGCCCCCGCACAGCCGGTGCAGGCGGAACTTGTCACGCTGGATAATCCCGAACGCTTCATCAACCGGGAGCTTTCCTGGCTGGCCTTCAATCAGCGTGTGCTGGAGGAAGCCTATAATCCCAGCCACCCGCTGCTGGAGCGGCTGCGCTTCCTGTCCATTTCCGCCAGCAACCTGGACGAATTCTACATGGTCCGCGTGGCGGGCCTGAAGGCGCAGGTTGCCGCCAAGGTCACCACCCCGTCGGACGACAACCTGACCCCCGCACAGCAGCTTGCCGCCATCAACCATCGGGTGACTGACGTGATGCGCGACCAGCAGAGCTGCTGGCTGATGCTGCGCGGCCTGTTGCGGGATGCCGGCATCGCCGTCGTAGAACCGGACGAATTGACCCCGTCCGAATATGACTGGCTGGAAAGCCGCTTCATCGACGAGATTTTCCCCGTCCTGACGCCGATTGCGGTGGACCCTGCCCACCCGTTCCCCTTCCTGCCCAGCGGCGGATTCGCGCTAGCCTTGCAGCTTTTTGACCCACAGAAGGGCAATAACCTGGATGCGCTGGTCATGTTGCCACAGCAGCTTGACCGCTTCGTCCGCCTGCCGGGGGTGGAAACGCGTTATGTCCTGCTGGAACAGGTGGTGCTGACCTTCATCGGCCGCCTGTTCCCCCCCTTCATCCTGAAGGGTCATGGCGTCTTCCGCGTCCTGCGCGACAGCGAGATGGAGATCGAGGAAGAGGCTGAAGATCTGGTCCGCACCTTTGAAAGCGCGCTGAAGCGCCGCAAGCGCGGCAGCGTGATCCGTCTGGCCGTGAATGTCGGCATGTCAAAGGAGCTGCGGGCCTTCCTGATCGACGAGTTGCATGTCTCCCCTGACGATGTATTCGTGCTGGATGGGTTGATCGGGCTGGCCGACACCAAGCAGATCATCACCGATGACCGGCCGGACCTGCTGTTCCGGCCCTATAATGCCCGCTTCCCGGAACGTATCCGCGACTTTGGCGGTGATTGCTTCGCCGCCATCCGGCAGAAGGACATTGTTGTCCACCATCCGTTCGAAAGCTTCGACGTGGTGGTGCAGTTCCTGCGCCAGGCCGCCGCCGACCCCAATGTGCTGGCGATCAAGCAAACGCTTTACCGCACCTCCAAGAACAGCCCCATCGTCGCGGCACTGATCGACGCCGCCGAACAGGGCAAGAGCGTGACCGCCCTGGTAGAACTGAAGGCCCGCTTCGACGAAGAGGCCAATATCCGCTGGGCGCGGGACATGGAACGGGCCGGCGTGCAGGTGGTCTATGGTTTCGTGGATCTGAAGACCCACGCCAAGGTGTCACTGGTGGTCCGGCGGGAAAGCCAGGGCCTGCGCACCTATGTGCATTTCGGCACCGGTAATTATCACCCGATCACGGCCAAGGTTTACACTGACCTGTCCTTCTTCACCTGCGACGTGGCGCTGGGCCATGACGCGGCCCACATGTTCAATTACATGACGGGCTACGCCACGCCCGAGTCGCTGGAGAAAATCGCCATCGCCCCCACCACGCTGCGCCAGCGGCTGGTGGAATTGATCGATGCTGAAATCACCCATGCCAAGGCGGGCCGCCCGGCCCAGATCTGGGTGAAGCTGAACAGCCTGGTGGACCCCAAGCTGATCGACAAGCTGTACGAGGCATCCCAGAACGGTGTGCGGATCGATTTGGTGATCCGGGGTATCTGTTGTCTGCGGCCCGGTGTGCCCGGCCTGTCAGAGAATATCCACGTCAAATCCATCGTTGGACGGTTCCTGGAACATGGCCGTGTGATCTGCTTCGGCAATGGCCACGGCTTGCCCTCCCCCCAGGCCAAGATCTATATCTCGTCAGCCGACTGGATGCCCCGCAACCTCGACCGCCGGATCGAAACGCTGGTGCCGATCGAGAACCCGACCGTGCATCAACAGGTGCTGGACCAGATCATGGTCGCCAACCTGAAGGACAATACGCAGAGCTGGGTGCTTCAACCGGACGCAACCTATCAGCGGATGGAGGCTTGCGCCGAAGGGTTCAATGCCCATACCTACTTCATGACCAACCCCAGCCTGTCCGGCCGGGGCAGCGCCATGAGTGCGGCCCGCCTGCCGCCGAAACTGGTGTTGAGCAATTTCCCGTAACCCGGCACTCTAACACTGATGTTTTCACAGAAAGCGGATCGGCTGACCTTGGATCATGCCCATGCGGATGATCGCCTTGCGGTGATCGATGTCGGCTCGAATTCCATGCGCTGCGTGGTCTATGAGAAGCTGAACCGGTCCCCGGTGGCCCTTTTCAATGAAAAGGTGCTGCCGGGGCTGGGCAAAACGGTGGAGAAGACCGGCCGGCTGAACCCGGACGGCGTTGCGCTGGCCCTGGATAATCTGGCCCGCTTCCGGCGTTTGCTGGAAGGGATGCAGGTGCGGCGCATTGATGTGCTGGCCACGGCCGCTGTGCGCGATGCCAGCGACGGGGCCGATTTCGTCACCGCCATCACCCAGCGCACCGGCTTCAAGGTCGATGTCCTGTCGGGGGAGGAAGAGGCGCGGCTGGCCGCATTGGGCGTGCTGTCCGGTGCGCCCAATGCCGATGGTATCGCCGGCGACCTGGGCGGCGGCAGCCTGGAACTGGTGGTGCTGGACAAGGGCCGGATCGGCGCGCAGGTGACGACCCCGCTGGGTCCGCTGCGGTTGCTGGAAGCGACCGACGGCAAGCCCGGTGCGGTGGCAAAACTGGTTGACCAGCATCTCTCCAAACTGGGTTGGCTCTCCCAGGGCAAGGGGCGGAATTTCTACCCCGTGGGCGGGGCCTGGCGCGCCCTGGCCAAGATGCATCTGGAACAGGTCAACCACCCGCTGCACATCATCCACCAATATGCGGTGGATGGTGCCCAGATGGCTGAATTCGCCGCCCTTGTCGCCAAGGGTGGCAAAAGCGGGCTGGAGAAGATGCAGGGCGTGTCCAAGCGCCGTGCCGATACGCTGCCCCTGGCCGCCCTGGTGATGGAACGGGTGTTGAAAGCGGTACAGCCGGGCCGGGTCGTCTTTTCCGCCTATGGGCTGCGGGAAGGACACCTTTACGACCTGCTTTCCACCGACGAACAGCAGGAAGACCCGCTTCTGACGGCCTGTGCCCAGGTGGCGGAACGGATCGGCCGCTTCGGCCATGCCGAAATCCTGTCCAGTTGGACCGCCTCGCTGTTCGCAGGTGAGGATGCCAGCGCCCGCCGGCTGCGGCAGGCCGCCTGCCTGCTGTCCGATCTGGGCTGGGCCGAACATCCCGATTACCGCGCCGAACTGGCCTTTCTGCGCATCCTGCGCATGCCGTTCGCTGCCGTGGACCATGCGGAGCGCGCCTTCCTGGCCACCAGCATCCATGCCCGCTATGTCGGCACGATGGAAGGCGCCGTTCTGGCACCGGCACGGAGCCTGCTGAAGGACAGTGCCCTGGCCCGCGCCTATATACTGGGCTTGGCCTTGCGCCTGGCCCACACCTTGACCGGCGGTGCCGCCACCCTGTTGCAGCGGACCAGCCTGCGCATGGGGGACAGCACACTCACCCTGCTGCTGCCGGAAGATGCCGAGATGCTGAACGGCGAAACCGTGCAGCGCCGGCTGGACGCACTGGCCAAGGCGCTGAACCGGAAGGGCGAGGTTCTGGTACAAGGCCCTGCCCTGGCACCTTAACTCTCGCCTCACATCCTTACGCATGAAGGCCGGCCCTCCCCGCAGAGCTGGCCTTCATGCTATCATGGTGGACCAACCCGCATTCAGGGCATCCGCCATGGACCTGACATCCTTGATCATATTCGCCGGCATCTATGCCGCCGCCGTCTTTTCCCCCGGGCCTGGTGTGGCTGCCGTGGTGGCCCGTGCCCTGGCGACCAATACAAAACGCACCCTCCCCTTCATCCTGGGCATTGTTCTGGGTGACCTGACCTGGTTCGGGCTGGTGGCCGGCGGGCTGACCGTTCTGGCACAGAGTTTCCAGATCGTCTTCACCATCATCAAATATGCCGGTGCCGCCTATCTGCTGTACATGGCCTGGAAGATCTGGCGGGCGCCGGCCACCGTGCCGACAGGCCTGGACGATGGCAGCGTCGGTCTGGGGGCGGATGGGGGACGTCAGGTCCTCGCGGGTCTGGCCCTGACATTGGGCAACCCCAAGACGATGATCTTCTTCCTGGCCATCCTGCCGCAGATCATCGCCCTGAAGGAGATGACGCCCCTGGTGGTGGTGGAACTATGTGGGCTGATGGCCATCATCCTCGCCACGATCATGGTTTTTTACGCGGCCCTGGCCGACCGCGCCCGCCGTTTCATTGCCAAACCCTCCCATATGCGCGCCGTCAACCGGGCTACAGGCGGGCTGATGGCCGGCGTGGCCGTAGCAGTCGCCGCGCGCTGACTATCATGGCGATCATCGGCATAGGGGCGCCCAAGCCCCTTGCCCCCGTTCTGCTGGCCCCTTATAATTCCCTTTACGTAAACGGCATATATAAGGTGACGGAATGACCCTCGATCAGGTCGAAGCGCAGATGCGGGCACGTGCCATCAATTTTACCGGCCTGGGCGCCCTGGTGAAATTTGATTTCGGTGCCGGTCAGGCCCTGTTCATCAATGGCCGCACGACGCCCCCCGCCATTTCGCAAGAGGGTGATACGCCGGACACGACCCTGACCATTTCCCTGGAAAATCTGGTCAAGTTGGCAGAGGGCAAGCTGGCCCCCACCCTGGCCTTCATGACCGGCAAGCTGAAGGTCAGCGGCAATATGGGCGTGGCGATGAAGCTGGCAAACATGCTGGAAGATTGATCCGTTCTTCACCGGGCTGCCCGCATCAGCGCAGGCAGCCCGGTGATGGAACGTCACACCACAGCCGCCTTCAGCACCGTTGCCAGGCTGGTGGTCGGCCGGCCGATCAGGCGGCCCAGCGTGCCACTATCATCAAAAAGTCCACCCTTGGCCGCACCCGCATCGGAGCTGGACAACAGGTCCGCAACCGGGGCCGGCAACCCGACCTGAACCAACAGGGCGCGATAATCCGCTTCCGTCATATCATGGTAGCGAACGGGCTTGCCCGACGCCGCAGACAGGGCAGCCGCCCATTCCGTCATGGTGAAGGCAGTGTCGCCCGCCAGTTCATAAATCTGGCCTGCATGGGCCACCCCTTCCGTCAGGACCAGCGCCGCCGCCTCGGCATAATCAGCGCGGGCGGCAGCAGAGATACGCCCTTCCCCCGCCGCACCGGCAACCACGCCATGGTCCAGGGCCGACGGGATGAAGCCGTTATAATTTTCCAGATACCAGCCATTGCGCAGCAGAACGAAGGGCAAGCCGCTGGCCCGGATATAATCCTCCGTCGCCACATGCTCCGCCTTCAAGGGCAAAGGTGATGTCTCACCGCCCAGCAGGCTGGTATAGGCCAGCAGACCCACCCCTGCTTTTGATGCAGCATCGACAACATTGCGATGCTGCGCCGCGCGTGCCCCCACCTCGGATGAGGAAATCAACAGCAGCCGGTCCACGCCAGCAAACGCTGCGGCCAACATTTCCGGCTTGGAATAATCAACCGCGCGCACCTCAACGCCCAGCGCCGCCAGATCGGCCGCCCTGGCTGGGTCGCGCACGCCGGCGATGATGGTATCTGCGGCCAGCCGCTTCAACAGGGACTGGATCACCAGCCGGCCAAGCTGACCCGTGGCGCCGGTGACAAGGATTTTCGTGTTGCTCATGATTAAACTGCCTCATAGTCTCAGATCGAAGATAGGTCTATAATAGAGACCTAATATGAGACCGGTAAGGAGGCACTTTTCCATGTCCAGGTTACAAAAAGGGAACCTGCATCCCGTACCGGCACCAGCCGCCCCCACCCCGATCCAGCGGTGGGACAGTATGGGGTTCAGCTTTTCCAACTGCCCTGTCCGCGACGTTCTGGACCATATCGGCGATAAATGGACGACCCTGGTATTGCTGACGCTGCAGACCGGTGCCCGCCGCTTCAACGAATTACAGCGCGCCGTGCCCGATATTTCCAAGCGCATGCTGACCCAGTCATTGCGCAGCCTGGAAAGGGACGGGCTGATCACCCGCCATGTCTTCCCCACCAAGCCACCGGCGGTGGAATATCGGCTGTCGCAGATGGGGGAAAGCATCCTGATGCCCCTGGGCGCCCTGGTTACGTGGGCGGAACGGCACCACGAACAGATCCGTGTGGCCCGTCAGCAGTTTGAACAGGCCACAGATACGCTCGGATAAAGGCCAGCCAGTATAAAACCGGCCGGCCTTTATCCGCACCTTGTTAGTCGATGAAGCGGAACATCGTATCGCGCGAGCGACGAACCTTTTTCAGATTGACCAGCCAGTCACCTGCCGCATCGCGATAACCCAGGGGCATGATCACGGCAGAGCGCAGGCCCAGCGCCCGCAAGCCCAGGATTTCATCCAGCTTGTCCGGGTCGAACCCTTCCATCGGCGTGCAATCCACTTCCTCAAACGCGGCGGCGGCCATGGCTGTGCCCAGCGCGATATAGGCCTGACGGGCCGCATGCTGGAAATTCACCTCCGGATCGCGCTGCGGATAGGTATTCAGCAGCATCCGGCGGTAATTTTCCCAACCCTCGTTGTGAACGCCGCGTTCTTCATTCACCCGATCAAACATCTCGTTGATGCGTTCGGCGGTGTAGGTATCCCAAGCCGCAAAGACCAGAAGATGCGAACCATCGACCACCTGCGCCTGATTCCAGGCGATGGCCTTGATCTTCTCCCGAATTTCCTTGTTGGTGATCACCAATACTTCAAACTGCTGCAAACCGCTGGAGGTCGGGGTCAGTCTGATCGCTTCCAGGATTCGTTCCAGCTTGTCCGCCGGCACCTGCTTGGCAGGGTCCATTTTCTTTGCGGCATAACGCCATTCAAGCTTATCGAGCAGCAAGGCAAACCTCTTTTCTAAATAACGGCGCGGGCATGGCCGACAGCCTTTCACCGATGATGAAGGGCCATCAGCGGTACCTGTCAGCCATGACCGCCATCACATAGCCAGGGGGGAAGCCACAGAAATTTTACATTATTCACTGATCGGGGAAATCGGTGCTGAGCGTCACATCCCGCCACGCTTCCATTTCGGCTTCCATCTCCGTCAGCTTCACTTTCATCCGCTGCCAGGCATCGCTGCCCAGCAGCAGGTGAACCGGCGGGTTCTCTGCATCAGCCAGGGAGAGCAAAGCCTGAGCTGCCCGATCTGGGTCGCCCTTCTGCTGTCCCGCCATCGCCCCCAGCCGGCCCAGACTGGCACCGACACTGGCCGCATAAGCATCATCCCCACCCTCCGTACGCCGGATGGAATGATCGCTGAGGAAATCGGTACGGAAGGCCCCCGGCGCCACGGCCGTCACCTTGATGCCCAGCGGCGCCACCTCCCGCGACAGCCCGGCGGATAAACCCTCCATCGCATATTTCGCCGAACTGTAAAGAACTGAAGCTGGGTTGGGCGCCCGCCCGGCGATGGATGTGATGTTGATGATATGCCCACCCCCTTGGGCGCGCAGCCGGGGCAAGGCGGCCCGGATCAGCCGGAATGGCCCGAACAGATCAACCTCAAACAAGCGCGCCATCGCCGGATCGCTGACCTGTTCCAACGGCCCGAGAAGGCCATAGCCGGCATTGTTGACGATAATGTCGATCCGTCCGGCCCAGTCGAACGCTTGTTGGACTGCCGGGATGATGGTGGTCGCCTCCGTCATATCCAATTTCAAGATCAGCAACTGTTCCGGCGCAGCATGCAGATCAGGGGCTTGGTCACGTATCGTGCCAATCACCCGGTCCCCGCGCGACAGGGCTGCCTGCGCCAGCGACCGGCCAAGCCCACGTGAAATACCGGTGATGAACCATGTTTTCATAACGATCTCCTCTCTGGATGCGAGCGGAGATTGGCTTTTTCAGTGAAAATACATAATAATGTAATTTCTTGGATATCTGTTTAGGAAAACTTAAAAATAAGATGAACCCTCTTCCTGCCGGCCCGGAATATCACCAGCTCCGCGCCTTCATCGCCGTGGCGGAGACCCTTAATTTCAGTCGGGCAGCAGCCATTCTGGGCGTCTCTGCCTCCGCACTCAGCCAATTGGTGCGCGGGCTGGAGGAGCGGATTGGTGTGCGCCTGTTGCAGCGAACCACCCGCAGCGTGGCCTTGACGGAGGCCGGCCAGACTCTGTTGCAGCGGGTCCAGCCGGCAATGATGACGCTGGGAACCGCGATCGACCAGATACGGCGTTATGGTGACCGGCCGGCCGGTACGGTGCGCATCCATGCGTTTCGCTCTGCTGCCCGGCGGTTCATTGATCCGATCCTGCCCCGCTTCACACAGGATTATCCGGATGTGACCCTGGATGTGACCATGGATGACGCGGTCGCGGATATCGTGGCCGGCGGGTTCGACGCCGCTATCCGGATCGGCGAAGTGATCGAACAGGATATGGTGGCGGTGCGCCTGGGGCCGGACCTATGCCAGATCGCCGTCGCCTCGCCCGCCTATCTGGCACGATTCGGCCGACCGGAGCATCCGCGCGACCTGCTGGCCCACCGTTGCATCCGCTGGCGGTGGCCGGGTCAGACCACACCCTACGCCTGGGAGTTTTTCGAAAATGGCCGCTGGTTTTCCGTCGCCGTCAACGGCCCGCTGATCGTCAATGACAAAGCCATGGGTATCCGGGCCGCATTGGATGGGGTCGGCATTGATTTCGTCGTGATGGATCGCGTGGCCGACCATATTGCCAGCGGCACGCTGGTGCCATTGCTGGAAGCCTGGACGGCCCCCTTCCCCGGCCATTTCCTCTGCTACCCACGCCAGCGCCAGATGGCACCTGCCCTCCGCTGCGTCATCGACGCGATCAAGGCCGCCGCCACGTACCGGGAAACCGATCCTGACAGTGATAGCCCAGCGCAATAAAATATCTATGATCTCATGCTAGGGTACGCGCCCTCCCCAGGCATGAAGCCTGGATGAACGGACGCGGGACTTTGACCGGGTATGGGGCATCACGCGATCATGGCACCGCTAGAACCGGCGGATTGGACGGCAGAGCGGCTCATGCGAAAGGCCCTGCCCGTCCGTGCAAGCGCAAGCTGCGGCGATGTCGCCGAACTGTTCCAATGCGATCCGGGGCTGGCTGCCCTGGCCGTGGTGGGGGAGGATGGACGCACTGCCATCGGGCTGGCCGACCGCAATACGTTCCTGCTGCATTTCGCCCAGCGCTATGGGCGGGAGCTTTACACCAAGCGCCCCGTGCTGCATCTGGCCGACCGGTCGCCGCTGCTGGTGCCGCTGGATACGCCGATCTCCGCCCTGGGTGAGCAAATCTCCACCCACCGCCCGGATGCCCTGCATCGCGGTTTCGTTCTGTTATCGCCAAATGGCCATTATGCCGGGATCGGCCTTGGCATCGACGTGATGCGCCTGACGGCAGAACAGATGACCCTGACACTGGAAAGGCTGCAGAACACCCAGCGCGAATTGATCCAGCGGGAGAAAATGGCAGCCCTGGGCGGGCTGGTGGCTGGCGTAGCGCATGAGATCAACACGCCGCTCGGCGTGGCTGTCACCGCCGTCAGCGCCTTCGCGCAAGAAACAGCCCGTTTCCACCAGGCCTATCGGGATGGCACCCTGCGTCGTCCGGACCTGGAGGATTATGTCAGCTCAGCCGGGGAAGCAGCGGACTTCATCCAGGGCAATCTCAGCCGTGCCGCCGATCTGGTGCAGAGCTTCAAGAAGGTTGCCGTCGATCAGACCAATGATCTGCCGCGCCAGTTCGATCTTGGTGATTACATCACAGAAGTGCTGCGAAGCCTGCAGCCCCGTCTGCGTCGCAGCGTCCACACCGTCATACCCGAACTGCCGCGCGGGATCGTGGTGGACAGCGCGCCCGGCGCCATCGCCCAGATCATCACCAATCTTGTGATGAATGCCCTGATCCATGCTTTCGGCGACGCCCCCGGCATCATCACCATAAGCCTGTCCCAGGGGGCATCGCCCGATCTGCTGATGCTGGCCATCGGCGATGACGGACGCGGCATTTCAGCCAGCGATCTTCCCTATATCTTCGATCCCTTCTTCACCACGCGACGTGACCAGGGGGGGACTGGTCTCGGCCTGCATGTGGTCTATAATCTTGTGACGCAGCGCCTCGGAGGCCGGATCGACGTGGCCAGCACGCCGGGCCAGGGCACGCGGTTTATCATCACCTTCCCTCTCCGCCTCCCGCGCGCTTGATCCCTGCCTCGCAGTAAAAAAGGCTCCCCTTTCATTGACAATGAAGAACAAAACGTGAATATCCTTGCGGACCATAAAAGCTGAAATCCGATGAAAAAGACGCTCAAGGAACGCCTCGCCATCCTGTCGGATGCTGCCAAATATGATGCTTCCTGCGCGTCCAGCGGGACGGAGCGGCGGGATTCCGGGCGTAGCGGCGGGTTGGGATCAACAGAAGGGTCAGGCATTTGCCATGCCTATGCGCCTGACGGGCGCTGTATCTCCCTGCTGAAAATCCTGCTGACCAATTTCTGCATCTATGATTGCGCCTACTGCATCAACCGCTCTTCCAGCAATGTGGAACGGGCGCGGTTTTCGGTGGAAGAGGTGGTCTGGCTGACGCTGGAATTCTATCGCCGGAATTACATTGAGGGGTTGTTCCTCTCCTCCGGGATCATCCGGTCTTCCGACCATACGATGGAGGAACTGGTCCGGGTCGCCCGGCTTTTGCGTACCGAGCATGGCTTCCGTGGCTATATCCACCTGAAAACCATCCCCGACGCCTCGCCGGCCTTGATCGAAGAGGCGGGTCTTTATGCCGATCGGTTGTCGATCAATATCGAACTCCCAACCGATGCCGGCATCGATAATTTCGCCCCCCAGAAACACCCGGCCCGCATCCGGGGCGCCATGGGTGATCTGCGGCTGAAGATTGATGCAGCGGCGGAGCCCAGCTTCCGGGGACGGCGCAAACGCTTTGTGCCCGGGGGACAAAGCACCCAGATGATCGTGGGGGTGGATGGCGCCAATGATGCCACCATCCTCGCCTCTTCCGCCCGGCTCTATGGTAATTACCGTCTGCGCCGGGTCTATTATTCCGCCTTCAGCCCCATCCCGGATTCGTCCAAGGCGCTGCCTTTGATCAAGCCCCCGCTGGTACGTGAACACCGGCTGTATCAGGCCGACTGGCTCTACCGTTTCTATGGGTTCGCGGTGGAGGAGATCACCCGCACCCGCCCTGATGGCAACCTGGATCTGGAGATTGATCCCAAGCTGGCCTGGGCCCTGGCCAACCGGGAACGGTTTCCCGTGGATATCAACCGGGCTGACAGGGAAATGCTGTTGCGCGTGCCGGGGCTGGGGCCGCGCAGCGTCAACGCCATCCTCTCTGCCCGCGCGCACAAGGCACTGCGGCTGGAGGATTTGGGCCGGCTGGGCGTGTCGCTGCGCAAGGTCCGGCCCTTTATCGCCGCGTTGGGCTGGACGCCATTGCGGCTGGTGGACCGGTCCGACCTGCGCGACCTGTTTGCGCCCAAGCCTGAACAATTGAGCCTTTTCTGATGCTGACCATCCTGCTGGACGGGCATGGGGAACTGGCGGAATGGCGGGATGCCGCCCGCGCCCTGCTGCTGGCAGCCATCCCGCCGGAGAAGGTGGAATGGCAGGGGGGCGACGCAGCGGCGGGCGACCTGTTCAACGGACAGATGACATCACCCAGCCCCCTGCCCCCGCCGCACCCCCAGGCCGCGGCCCCCACCGTGCCGCGCGCCTTTCTGGATCTGGCCGATACTGTGATCTGCCACAGCGATCCTGGCCGTTTCGCCCTGCTCTACCGTCTGCTCTGGCGGCTGCAAGGTGAACGGGCCCTGCTGGAAATGAAGGCCGATGCCGATGTGGCCCAGGCCGACCGGCTGGAAAAATCGGTGCGGCGTGATGCGCACAAGATGAAGGCCTTCGTGCGGTTCAAGGAACTGCCGGACAGTGCGGGCCAGCCGCGCCGCCGGTTCCTGGCGTGGTTTGAGCCCGACCATTTCATCGTCGGCCGCACAGCCGGTTTCTTCCAGCGCCGTTTCACCGATATGGATTGGGTGATCGCCACACCGAAGGGCACTTCATCCTGGGATGGGCAGCAATTACGCGTCGATCTCACACCCGCCAGCAAACCGGACCTGACCGACGCAGCGGACGATCTCTGGCGCACCTATTTCGCCCATATCTTCAACCCGGCCCGGCTGAAGGTGAAGGCGATGCAGTCTGAAATGCCTAAGAAATACTGGAAGAACCTGCCTGAAGCCGACCTGATCCCGGACCTGATCGCCGGCGCTGAAGCGCGCGTGCGGGAGATGGCCGAACGGGCCGCCACCGAGCCGCCCGCCTTCCACCATCGGCTTCACGGGCGTCGCAAGGATGGGCCGTGAGTAACTGGCTCAGGATTTAGCCGCCGAAGGCAGGGCCAGCAGCGCTTCTGCCTGGGCAACCGGCATGGGCTTGCCATAGAGATAGCCCTGCAGGTAGCCGCAGCCCAGCCGTGCCAGTTCATCCGCCTGTTCCATCGTCTCCACCCCCTCGGCCACCACCTCCAGCGATAATTGCTGTGCCAGGACCAGCATGGTGCGCAGGATGGTGCGGCTTTCATACCGGTCCATCATGGATTGGACAAAGGCCCGATCCACCTTCAGCAGATCAAAAGGCAAGGTCTGCAGGTAAGAGAGATTGGAATAGCCGGTGCCGAAATCATCCATGCACAAGCGGACACCCAGTTCCCGCAGGCCTGCCAGGATATCGGCGGCATGGGCGGGATCACCGATGATGGTGCTTTCCGTCACTTCCAGTTTCAACAGCGAGGGGTCAACGCCCACATCGGTGATGACCTGACGCACATGCTCCAGAAAGCCCGGCTCGGAAAGCTGGGCGGCAGAAATATTGACGCTGACCCAGACGGGGCGCCCGGCGGCGCGGGACCAGGCGGCGGTACGCAATGCGGCTTCCCGCATTGCCCAGGTGCCGATGGGCACGATCAGCCCGGTTTCCTCCGCCGCCGGGATGAAAGCAGCAGGCACGACGATGCCGCGCGCCGGATGGTTCCATCGCACCAGGGCTTCAAATGCCACCACCCGGCGCGTCTGCGCCTCCACGATGGGCTGATAGTAAAGCTCGAACTGGCTTTCCCGCAGGGCGGCCCCCAGGTCCGACATCAGGCCCAGCCGTTCCCCGGCGCCATCAATGCCGATCACAATTTCCTGAAGCCGGCCATAGCTGCGTTTGGCCATCTGCATGCTCTCTTCCGCGCGGGAGAGCAGTTCCTCCGCATGGCGTCCGGACAGGCCGCACCAGGCAAGACCGGGCACGGCCATGGGATGCCACTCCCGCCCATCCAGGGTCACGGGCTGGCAGACCGCATCGGCAATGGCGCGTACCCGGTCACAGGCCATCTCCCGCGCCAATCCGGATGGCAACAGAATGGTGAACCGGTCCCCGCCCAGCCGGGCGCACCGGGCACCGGCACCGGCCGATGCCCGCAGGCGCTGTGCGGTTATTTCCAGCAGCCGGTCCCCCCAATGGGCGCCCAGTTCCTGGTTGATGTCGCGAAAGCGGCGGAGATCGATGACGGCCACCGCGCAACTCTCCACATCCCGCCGGTCAAGGGCGGCGATCTCCGCTTCAACCGCACGGACAAGCCCCGCCCTGTTCAATAATCCGGTGATACGGTCATGGCTCTGATCACGGGATAATTGTTCGACCAGCAGGGCATTATCCAGCCCCATGGCGATTGTACGGGCGAAGAGTAAAATCATGCCCATATCCGGCATCTGCTCGGGGCCAAGGCCGGACAGGTGGATGATAATTGCCATGCTGGGGGAAAGGGGGGCATGCACTGCCAGCCAGGTTCCCTCGCTCATCCCGTCAGGCCGGGCAAGAGATTGGGTGACCTGCTGGCAGATTTCCGCCGGCACGAGATGGGAGAGTGGGCCGGGCGGAAGTGATGCCAGCGCCGCCGATGTTTGCCCCGTGACCGGCAATCGTCCGGCCAGCAGACGCGGCTCCCCCCGCGCCTCCCCATTGACCTGATCGACCCGGACAACCAGCACCCCCGCCCCCACGCCAGCCAGGGGAATGAGGCTTTCCACCACGCCGGCGGCAAATCGGCCGCTATCCCGTTCGCCCAGCAATCTGGCCGTCGCCTCCAGCAGATGAGCCAGCCCCCCGCGATTGCCCTCCAGTGCGCGTATCTGCTCATAGGTACGGAGCGCCGTCAGCACGGAGGTCCAGAGCCGGGTGGCCGTCAATTCATCCTTGGCGCGGTAGTCATTAATGTCGTAGCGGGCGACGGCCTCACGTTCCGGCGCCTGTCCGGGCTGACCCGTCCGCAGGATAATGCGGATTTGGTGATTTCCCATCTCTTCCCGGATGGCGCGGGCGAGCGCCAGTCCGGCCTGATCGCTCTCCATCACCACATCCAGCAGGACCAGGGCGATATCGGGATGGGTTGCCAGGATCTGCCGTGCCTCCGCCGCCGAATAGGCGGAAAGCAGGAGAAGCCGGCGCCCGGCATGGACCATATCGCCCAATGCCAACCGGGACGCGGCATGCACGCCCGGATCATCATCCACGATCAGGATCAGCCAGGGCGGTGGGGCAGGCTTGGTCAGGGGAGCCACAACAGGCTCCGGCGCGAAAATCAAGAGATCATCCGTCATAAACCGCCCCTTCCGGCCCTGAACCCGGCATCTACCCACCGGACCGGCCCCAGACGGCCGATACCCGGAAAAATGGTGTGACGGTAGGTGACCGCTCCCCCCCTGGATGCGACCCTGGCGCTGACGTTACGACAGCGTCCCCGGTACGGCAAGCACTGGCCTTGCGAAGGTTGCGGGCCTGCCCCACGAATGCCCCGCTATCCGGTCCCCACAGCGGCATGTCATGGTGAAAACGCCTTGCCGGCCGATGATGGATGATGCATCCCCATGGAAACACTGGTCTATACGCTGCTCGCCGTTGCCGGGTTGCTGGGTTTGGTCAGCCTGATGCAGCCATTGGCGGGGCGCCTGGGCCTGCCCTATACCGTGGTACTGGCGGCGGCTGGCGTGGGGATCGGTCTGCTGTTGCATGGTGGCAGCGCGGTGACCGGCCAGACGGGACCGCTGACGGAGTTCATCCACGCCATCGGCGAGGTCGAACTCACCTCCTCCGCCTTTCTGTATATCTTTCTGCCCGTCCTGCTGTTTGAAACGGCCCTGGCCGTGGATGTCCGCCGCCTGCTGGATGATATGGGGCCGGTGCTGCTGCTGGCCATCGTCGCTGTGCTGGCAACGGCCCTGCTGGCGGGGCTGGCCATGTGGTGGGCCTGGGGTGTCTGGCATGGGCAGGCCACACAACGGGCGCTGATCGTCTGCCTGCTGCTGGCCTCCATCATCGCCACGACCGACCCGGCGGCGGTGATTGGCATCTTCCGTGATCTGGGGGCGCCGCGCCGGCTGTCGATCCTGGTGGAAGGGGAAAGCCTGTTCAACGATGCCGCCGCCATCGTGCTTTTTACCCTGCTGCTAGGCATGCTGACGCGCGGGGGCGATGCCGATCTGGGAGCCGCAGCCCTGGATTTCCTGTTCAAATTCATCGGCGGCATCGCCGTTGGCTGGGCCTTGGGCTGGATCACGGCCCTGATCGTCACGCCGCTGCATAACCAGCCCCAATCGGAAATCACCCTGACATTGGCGCTGCCCTATATCGCCTTCATCCTGGGGGAACATTATCTCCACGTTTCCGGCGTCGTGGCGGTGGTCGTGGCCGGCCTGGTCATGGCGTCGGCGGGGCGCACCCGGATCAGCCCGGAAAGCTGGGTGGGGCTGGAACATGTATGGGCGCAGCTTGGCTTCTGGGCCAATTCGCTGATCTTCATGTTCGCCTCCATGCTGGTGCCGCCAACGCTGTTTCATATGCGGTGGAGCCATCTGGCCCTGTTGGCGGCCCTGATCCTGTCCGCCCTCTTCGCCCGTGCGCTGGTGATTTTCGGGCTGCTGCCGGTATTGGCCTGGGTTGGGGCAAGCGACCGCATCTCCGTGCCCTATCGCATTGTGATGACCTGGGGCGGCATGCGCGGGGCCGTATCCCTGGCACTTGCCCTGGCTGTGACGGAGAACCGGCAGATATCGGGCGGGATCAAGGACACGGTCGCTGTGGTGGTGACCGGATTCGTCCTTTTCACCCTGTTCGTTCAGGGAACGACCTTGCGTCCCCTGATCCGGCTGCTGGGGATCGACAAGCTGAACCCGGTGGAACTGAACCTGCGCAACCGAGCCCTTGGTCTGTCGCTGAGCAATATCCGCGCGGATCTGGAAAAAGTGGCGACCCGTTTCGGCCTGGATACCAATAAAGCGATTGAGCCCTTGATGGAGCGGGGCGCCGAACTGGCACAGGAACAGTTGGACCTGGATGCCCGGTATGGGGCGCTGAAGCCGACGGACAAGCTCTATATCGGCCTCTCGACCCTGGCCCGGTATGAGGAGCAGCGCTACCTCTCCTATTTCCGCGACGGCATCATCTCCCGCCTGACGGTTCAAACCCTCACCGCCGGCGCCGGGCGCCTTCAGGACGGGCTGAAAACCTATGGGGTTGATGGCTATCTGAAGATCACGCGCAAGCTGGTTCGCCCCTCGCGACCGCTACGCTTTGCCTTCTGGCTGCACCGGAAAACAGGGATCGAGCGCCCGGTTTCAGCCCGGCTGTCCGAACGGTTCGCCATGCTGACCGCGCTTCGCTTCGGCGTGCAGGAATTGCAACGTTTCACGACGGAACGGCTGCAACCCATGCTGGGTCGTGAAACCGCGGCGCAGATTCAGGACATCCTGGCCCAGCGGCTGAAACGGGTGGACGAGGCGATGGACACGATACGCCTGCAATATCCAGCCTATCTTGACAGTGTGCAGGCCCAGTATCTGATCCGCGCCGGCTTGCGGATGGAGGAACGGGCCACCCAGGCCCTGTTCGATGAAGCCCTGATCAGCCGGGAAATCCTGAACTATCTGGAACGTGACCTGCGCGATCGGCGCCTGGCCGTGGAAAGCCCGCCCCAGCTTGATCTGGGGCTTGCCACGCATCAGCTTATCGCGCGCGTGCCCTTGTTCGCTGATCTGACGCCAGATCAACTCCGCCGGATCGAACGGCTGCTGCGGCCCCGGCTCTATTTCCCGGCCGAGTCTGTCGTCCGCCATGGGGAAAGGGGTGATAAGGTTTATTTCATCTCCTCCGGCGTGGTGGAAGTCGCTGTTCCCGGACTGGATGAGCCCATCCGGCTGGGCAGCGGCGACTTCTTCGGCGAGATCGCGCTGATTCGCGACCAGCCCCGCAATGCCGATGTCACCGCCGTTACCTATTGCCAGCTTCTGGAACTGGATCGTCGGGATTTCACCCGGCTCTATCAGAAAGACCCTGTTTTGAAGGGGCATATCGATGAAGCGATTGCCCGCCGTCTGACGGGTTGACGTGGGGCTTGCCGCTGCTACGATCCCGGCCCGGCGGATTTATTCTGACGACAGCAGCAGTTTGCCGTCTTTCCGCCGTGTTAAGGTTTCAGGATCGCCCGGTCAGGGATAGAAGGCGCATGATGGTGGATGGAATGGCGGGACCGGTGGGATTGAAGCGGCAGTTGCTGCGGATCGGTGCGCCGGTGGCCTTGGTCGCCTTCGTGCTGGACCAGCTTTCCAAGCAGTGGGTGCTGTCATCCGTTCTGCCCTGCCTTTCGGGCCCCAGCGGTCCTGGCTGTGCCGTCAACAGCCCCATGATCGAGGTGACGGGATTCTTCAACCTCGTCATGGTGTGGAATTTTGGCGTCTCGTTCGGCCTGTTCGCCAGCGGTGCCGATTTGATGCCCTATGTGCTGGTGTTACTGTCCCTGGTGATCAGCGGGGCGCTGATTGCCTGGGCGTGGCGGAGCGCCAGTTCCTTTCAGGCCCTGTCGGTGGGGCTGGTTGTCGGCGGTGCCGTCGGCAACATTATCGACCGGCTGCGCTTCGGTGCGGTTGCCGATTTCCTTGACTTTCATCTCGCCGGCTGGCACTGGCCGGCATTCAATGTCGCTGATTGCTGCATTGTGGTAGGTGTCTGCCTGTTGTTGATCGACGGGCTGTTTGCCAAGCCGCAAACGCCGTAATCATGATTTCGTTCAAAGGTACGGATCGGACCCATGGGTGTGTTCATGCTTAAGCGCAACGCCGCGTCGGCCCTGGCGCTGATCGCCTTCGGCAGCCTGCTGTCGGGCTGCGGGATCTTCAGCGACCGCAATGCCCCGGACGAGTTCCAGGTGGTCGCACGCGCACCGCTGGAAATGCCGCCCGACTTCAACCTGCGTCCGCCGCAGCCGGGCAGCCCCCGCCCGCAGGAACTGGAGCGTGACACCCGTGCCCACTCCAGCCTGTTCGGCGCCAGCAGTGCGGGCACCGGTGCGCTGGTCGACCCTCGCACCAATCCGGCCCAGACGGCCGGTGAAGGCGCTCTGCTCTCCCTGGCCGGCGCTGATCAGAATACGCCCGACATCCGTGCCATCGTGGACCGGGAAAATCCGGGCGTGATCGTGGCCAACAAGGATTTGCTGGACCGCCTGATGTTCTGGAAGGACGGTGCCGTCAATCCTGAGATCGTGCAGCCGGGGGCCGAACCGGCCATCAGCCGCAAGGAAAGCACGGCCCCGTAAGGGATCATCGTTCAAGTATCCGGCGTTGAAACGGGCGGGGTAATTAAATTATCCCGCCCGTTTTCATGTCTACACGCCGCCACGGGCGGTATGGGGCACCAAGTCATACCAAACTGCCGAGGGTTTGCCCCTTGGCAGTTTGGAGACTGGCGACCGCCGCCCGGCAATTGAGGGACACGAAACCTCCCGTGATCGGTCACGATCAAAGGAAGTTGGTATCAGAGACTGTCATATAAGGTCTCGCCCGAGTCTTCATCGCCGGCCGCGTCACGGATACCGGCATGGCGCTGCCATTCCCCACACCAGTCCGTGAAATTGGTGGTGGGAAAAGCGCCGCCAGGACAGCGGTCGGTCACGACCGGGGGGAAGCGGCGGCAGTTTCCTTTCGGCCCCCGTTCCCGCACGCCATGGCCCAGCCAGAACCGGCACGTGTAGCAATTATCACCGCGACGCAAGATCACCCACTCCACACCAGGAATATCGGGCCCATCCTATCACGGGTGCGTGTCGGCTGGGGATTTCGGCGTATCCGGTTCCACATCATCATGGCGTTCCGGCTTGGCCTTGCGCAGATCCGCTGCATGTTCGGTGTAGTAAGCCTGGATATCGGCATTCAGATTGTCGCGCCTGTCGGCATCAGCTGATGAAAGCGCGCCTTGTCCCAGGCGCTGATATTCCGCGACGGCCTTTTCCAGTTCCTGCTCGCTCCGGATCGGCATTTTTTCCTCCTGTCACTGGTGCAAGGACAACCCAGATTTCAGGTCGGGGTTCCGTGGATGCCAGCGGGGGGCGCTTCCATGACAGGTAATTAATCCGCCACAGGACCGGAAACCCTTGGCGCAGACGAAAGGCAGCGGCACATTAGCCACAACATCCACCCCCGTCCCCTTGGGCGGGGGTAGCCCGTTCCAGGGAGGTTGCAATCACCGTGAACGCCCGTCCCCCGTCCCCTCCTGCCCGGCGCCTGCGGGCGCTTCTTGCCCGTGCCGCCGCCGGCGTCGCCTTGGGCGCGCTGGCCCTGACGGCTGCCGTACCGGCCCAGGCCCGGATCTATGATCCGGAGACCTTCACCCTGTCCAATGGCATGCAGGTGGTGGTGGTCAATAATCCCCGTGCCCCCGTCGTCAGCCACATGGTCTGGTACAAGGTGGGGTCCGCCGATGAGCAGCCGGGCAAATCCGGCATCGCCCATTATCTTGAACATCTGATGTTCAAAGGCACCTCCAAGCTGAAGCCGGCGGAATTTTCCCGCACCATCGCCAGCAATGGCGGGCAGGACAATGCCTTCACCTCCTACGATTACACGGCCTATTTCGAGAATATCGCCCGTGACCGGCTGGAACTGGTGATGGGCATGGAAGCCGACCGGATGACCGGTCTGAAGCTGACCGACGAGATCACCCTGCCGGAACGTGCCGTGATCCAGGAAGAACGGCGCCAGCGGACGGAGAATGATCCAGGCTCCCGGCTTTATGAACAGCTCAACTCCCTGCTGTTCGTGCATCATCCCTATGGCACCCCGATCATCGGCTGGATGCACGAGGTCGAGAAGCTGACCACCCAGGATGCGCTGGATTTTTATAAGCATCATTACGCCCCCAATAACGCCATCCTGGTGGTTGCCGGCGACATCACCGCCAAGGACCTGAAGCCGCTGGCGGAAAAGACCTATGGCAAGCTGAAGCCGGTGAAGGACATCCCCGCCCGCGTGCGCGTGACGGAGCCGCCGACGGAAGGTGCCCGCCGCATCAGCCTGACCGATGCCCAGGTCAGCCAGCCAAGCTGGATGCGCATCTGGAAGGCCCCCAGCTACAATGCTGGTGCCAAGGAACATGCCTACGCGCTGGAAGTGCTGCAAAGCATCATGAGCGGCGGCGCCACCGCCCGGCTCTACAAGTCGCTGGTCGTGGATCAGCGGGTCGCTGCCGGTGTCAGCCTCTGGTATCAGCCCACGGCGCTGGACCTGGGCACGCTGGGCCTGTCGGCCACGCCCGTGCCGGGCGGCGATGTGGCTGTCGTGGAAAAAGCCATGGAGGCGGAAATCACCAAGCTGCTGCGCGATGGAGTAACAGCGGATGAGGTGGAGCGCGCCAAGACACGCCTTAAGCGCGAAGCCATCTTCGCCCGCGACAGTCTGCAAGGCCCCGCCTACGCCTTCGGCCTGGCCCTGACCACCGGCCAGACGGTGGAAGATGTGGAGGCGTGGCCCGAGCGGATTGGTGCGGTTACGGTGGAACAGGTGAATGCAGCCGCCCGCGCCGTGCTGGCCGCGGATAACCATGCCACCGGCATCCTGCTGCCCGATCCCAATGCCCCGCCCATGCCCGGCGGCCGCGCCGCGCCGCCCGGCCCGCCCTCCACCACGGCTGGCCACGCGCCCGAAGCGGGAGACGTGCAATGAGAATAGCGATGATATTCCGCCGTACCGCGCTTGCCCTGGCCGGTGCCTGCGCCTTGATGCTTTCCGTGGCCCTGCCCGCCGCCGCCATTGATATCGAACGGGTGGTCAGCCCTGGCGGGGTGGAGGCCTGGCTGGTCCGCGATGCCAAAAACCCGATCATCGCCATCCAGTTCTCCTTTGAAGGCGGCACGGAACTGGACCCTGACGGTAAGCTGGGCCTGGCCATGCTGGCGGCCAGCACCCTGGATGAAGGGGCTGGCGATCTGGATGCCCAGGCTTTCCAGGGTCGGATGGAAGATAATTCCATCAGCCTCGGCTTCTCCGCCGGACGCGATGGGTTTGTCGGCTATGTGACAACGCTGAAAGAGACCAAGGATGAAGCCTTCGATCTGATGCGGCTGGCCCTGACAGAACCGCGCTTTGATCAGGAGGCCATCGACCGTATCCGGGGCCAGATGCTGGCCGGCCTGCGCCGGTCCCAGTCCGATCCCTCCTATTGGGGTCAGCTTGCCCTGGCGGAAAGCCTGTTTCCCAGCCATCCCTATGGCCGGCCCCAGCGCGGTACGCTGGATACCCTGCCCGCCATCGGCCGCGATGATCTGGTCCAGTTCACCCGGACCAGGCTGACCAGGGACGGGCTGAAAGTGGCCGTATCCGGTGATATCACAGCGGCGGAACTGGCGCCGGTGCTGGATCAGCTTTTCGGCAAGTTGCCCGCCACCGGTACCCGTCCTTCCGTCACCGATGTCAGCCCAGCCGCTGCGGGCCAGACCATCGCCATCCCGCGCCCGATCCCGCAGACCATCATCATCATGGCGCAGGAAGGGTTGAAGCGGGACGATCCCGACTGGTACGCGGCCACGGTGTTGAACTATGTGGTGGGCGGCGGTGGCTTCTCCTCCCGCCTGATGGACGAGGTGCGGGAAAAGCGCGGCCTGACCTATGGTGTGGGTTCCGGCCTGTCACCCTGGGACCATGCGGCCCTGGTATCAGTCGGCGGTTCCACCAATAACGAGAAGGCGGGACAGGCGATTGACCTGATCAAGCAGATTTGGGGTGAAGTCGGCAAGAACGGCATCACCGAAACCGAACTGCGCAACGCCCAGACCTACCTTACCGGCAGTTTCCCGCTGCAATTCACCAACAACAACGCGATTGCGGGGCTGTTGCTGTCCGTGCAGCAGGACAATCTGGGAATCGATTATCTGAACAAGCGCAACGACCTGATCAATGCCGTTACCCTGGCCGACGTGAAGCGGGTCGCCGCCCGTCTGCTGGACCCGGCCAAGCTGACCACCGTGGTGGTGGGCCAGCCGGTGGGCGTGAAGGCGGACAAGCAGATGTATGCCGCCCCGGCCCAGAAAGGCTGATCGGCAGCGATAAAATGAAAAGGGGCGCCCGCTGCGGCGCCCCTTTTTTATGGGTTGGAAACCAACCCGGCTGTATGTGTCGGCAGAGGCTGCGGGCCTCCGCCGCGATATCACCGTCAGGTCAAACGCTGCTCGATAGCGGCATTCTTGATCGCCTTTTGCAGCTTCTCAAACGCCCGCACCTCAATCTGGCGCACCCGTTCACGGCTGATGCCATATTGCACTGACAGGTCTTCCAGCGTCGTCGGCTCTTCCCGCAGGCGGCGTTCGATCAGGATATGGCGTTCGCGCTCGTTCAGCGACTTCATAGCATTGGCCAGAAGCGCCTTGCGCTTGCCCAACTCCTGCTGCTCGCCCAGTTTGATTTCCTGGCTGTCCGTCTCATCCACCAGCCAATCCTGCCACTCCCCTTCCCCATCCACGCGGAGCGGCGCGTTCAGGGAATGGTCGGCGGCGGCCAGCCGGCGGTTCATGGACACGACATCGGATTCAGCCACATCCAGGGTCTGGGCGATCTTGGTCACCGTTTCCGGCGGCAGGTCACCCTCGTCGATCGCCTGCATCTGGCCCTTCAGCTTGCGCAGATTGAAGAACAGCTTCTTCTGCGCCGCCGTGGTGCCCATCTTCACCAGCGACCAGCTATGCAGGATATATTCCTGGATAGCCGCCCGGATCCACCACATGGCATAGGTGGCGAGGCGGAAGCCACGGTCGGGGTCAAAACGCTTGACCGCCTGCATCATGCCGACATTGCCTTCGGAGATCAGTTCCGACACCGGCAGGCCATAACCGCGATAGCCCATGGCGATCTTCGCCACCAGACGCAGATGACTGGTCACCAGACGGTGGGCGGCCTTGGTGTCGTCATGCTCCCGCCAGCTTTTGGCGAGCATATATTCCTCGCCCGGCTCCAGCATGGGAAATTGGCGAATTTCCTGGAGATAGCGAGACAGGCTGCTTTCAGAACTGATGGCCGGAATGGCAGGTACGCTCGACATGGTATCTCTCCCCCTTCATGGGCTTTGGTCCCCCACCGGCCCGCATCGGCACCGGCGGCGGCTTTTGCATGGATGATGCAACGACCTTCAGGAAACTGAACCGGCCATGACGGCCCGGCGGCGGGTTTCCTGAAAGCCGCTGCTACTATAACGTTTCAAGCGCCTGAATTAAGCCCTTGAAATCATCCGGTAACACAGTCGTGAAGCCCATCTTCACGCCCGTTGCCGGATGGATGAACTCAATGGCCGCCGCATGCAGGGCCTGGCGCGGAAAACCGGCCAGAGCCTGCTTGCCCGCCTCCGACACGCCGCGTGTGCGGCCCTGCCGGATGCGGCCATAAACCTGATCGCCCACCAGCGGATGGCCGATATGGGTCATGTGAACGCGAATCTGGTGCGTGCGGCCGGTCAGCAGCTTGCACTCCACCAGCGATGCCGCCGGCCCCAGGGCCCGCAGCAGCGTGTATCGGGTGATGGCGGGTTTGCCGCCCCGCTCCAGCACGGCCATGCGCTTACGGTCGCTGGGATGGCGGCCGATATTGCCGGTGATCTCCCCCGACCGGGGGGCGGGCACGCCCCAGACCACGGCCTGATAGGTGCGCGACAGCGACCGGTCGGCGAACTGGGCGGACAGGCCCTGATGCGCCTTATCGTTCTTCGCAACCACGATCAGGCCGCTTGTATCCTTATCCAGTCGGTGGACGATGCCGGGGCGACGCACACCGCCAATGCCCGACAGATCGGCCCCGCAATGGTGCAGCAGGGCATTGACCAGCGTGCCATCGGCATTGCCGGCCGCCGGATGGACCACCATGCCGGCTGCCTTGTCGATCACCAGCAAATCCGCATCCTCATAAATAATCGAAAGCGGGATTGCCTGGGGCTGCGGCGTCGCCGGTGCACTTGCCGGCACGGTGACATCATAGCACTGGCCCTGTTTGACCCGGCGGGAGCCGTCCTCTATGGTTTGGCCGCCTGTGGCGACATGGCCCTGCGCAATCAGCGCGGCCAGCCGTGACCGCGACAGGCCAGCAGCGGCCAGCGCGTCCGCCAGGGCCCGGTCCAGCCGTTCCCCCTCCTGGGCGGCTGCGACCATCACCTGATGGTGCGCCGGCCCGCCTGCATCGGTGGCGACATCCAGGTCACCCCCGATCAGGTCGTCATCCATATCGTCAAAGTCCAGGCCGGCCGGCAGGCCGGTGGTCTCCAACGCAGGAAGTGCGGAACGTGCGGACACTTAAAATTCTCCTTGTCATCGGGGGCTTGCTTATCGTCGCTGGCTTCGCATTCCTTGGCTTCGAAGTCTACAAACGCTCTGTCGACCCCAACCATCCGCGCAGCTTTGCCCAGCGTTTCAAAACCGAAAAGCCCTCAGACACCCCCCCCACCGGAACCAGCCCGGCACCAGCCGCGGAGGCGCCGACGATGGCGCCCCTGACCGGTCCGGCCCAGCCCCTGATTCTGCCGGCGGGTGCCGAGCTGTTGCCCGGCATTGCCAGCGTGGGTGGCCGTATCGCCCTGCAGGTACGCCAGCCCGATGGGCAGGTGCAGATTCTGCTGGTCGATCCGCGCGATGGCGCTGCAACCGTTCTGGTCACCACGACACCGTGACAAAATGGGGGACAGCCCCTTCAGGCGCGGTGACCATGGTCACATTGAAACCCATTTACAGTCGGATTGATCGTTAAATGAATTTCATGTCGGATAATGTGGCTGGCGTGGCCCCTTCCATCCTGGAAGCCATGGTCGCGGCCAATGAAGGCACCGCCCCCTCCTATGGCGCCGACCCGATCACCCGGCGAATGGAACAACGGTTCAGCGATCTGTTCGGCCGCACCGTAGCCGTCTTTCCCGTCGCCACGGGCACCGCCGCAAATGCCCTGTCCCTGGCGCAGCTTTCCCCGCCCTGGGGTGCCATCTATTGTCAGGGGGAAGCCCATATCCAGGCCGATGAATGCGGTGCGCCGGAGATGTTCACCGGCGGGGCCAAGCTGGTCCCCCTGCCAGGCGCCCATGGCAAACTGGATGCAGATACATTGAAAGAGGCGCTGGCCCGGGCCCATAAGGGCTTTGTCCATGCCGTGCAGCCGGCCGCCCTGTCACTGACCCAGGCAACAGAGGCCGGCACCGTGTATCAGCCGGCAGAGGTGGCGGCCCTGGCGGAGATCGCCCATGCCCAGGGACTGTCGGTGCATATGGATGGCGCCCGCTTCGCCAATGCCGTAGCCCACCTGGGCTGTGACCCGGCGGAGGTGACGTGGCGGACCGGGGTGGATGTGCTGTCCTTTGGCGCCACCAAGAATGGGGCCATGGCAGCCGAAGCCGTGATCTTCTTCGATCCGGCCAAGGCGGCGGATTTCGCCTATCGCCGCAAGCGCGCCGCGCATCTCTTCTCCAAGATGCGGTTCCTGTCCGCCCAGTTGGATGCCTATCTGGCCGATGGCCTGTGGCTGCGACTGGCCGGCCATGCCAATGCCATGGCAACAAAGCTGGCCGTTGGCCTGTCGGCCCTGCCCGGCGTAACGCTGGCCCATCCGGTGGAGGCGAACGAATTATTCGTGATCCTGCCGGAAACCATGATCCAGGGCCTGGAAGCCGCTGGATTTGGCTTCTATCGCTGGGACGGCTGCACCATCCGTCTGGTCACCGCCTGGAACACTGATGAACATTCCGTCACCAAACTGCTGGCGGTTGCGGCAAATCTATCTGCCAGGGGAAAATGATGGCATGGTGAAAAAAGTGCTTGATCCATACGGCCCAACCCTCTAAACACGCCTCCACCGCAGGCCCCGTCCCCATCGTCTAGAGGCCTAGGACACCGCCCTCTCACGGCGGTAACAGGGGTTCGAATCCCCTTGGGGACGCCATCCTCCGATTTCTGGTTGGATGTTCTGCGTCAGATAATTCCATATTTCACGATGAAATATCTCAGCTTATTCCAGCGTTTGTTGGATATCTGGAATGCTGCCTTCAAAGCAGTGCGCTCCACACATCACGCCTGCTGTGCCTCCGCAGACCATAGGCGAATCTGCTTATAGCGGCGGATCTGTCGGGCATTTGCGTGACGGGATCAGCCATCACATTGATAATCAAGCCCTAAAGCACACAAAATTTTGATTGGTAGGGCAGCGCTATGCTATGACGCCACCCTATCAAGTCGCCTTACGCCTTTTTCACAAATTCCGACTTCAGGTCCATCGCCCCGATCCCGTCGATCTTGCAGGCGATGTTATGGCCATTGGCACCATCCGTCAGGCGGATGCCCTTGACCTTGGTGCCGCCCTTGATGACCAGGGACGAGCCCTTGACCTTCAAATCCTTGATCACGGTCACGGTGTCGCCATCGGCCAGCACATTGCCGTTGGCATCGCGGATCACGGCATCTGTCGTCTCTTCCGCGCCAGCGGCATCCGGGTTCCATTCATGGCCGCATTCCGGGCACATCCATAGGCTACCGTCCTGATAGACATGCCCCGAGGAGCATTGAGGGCAGGTCAGGTTGTCGGTCAAAGAAGTCACTCCAGCTCGGTGATAAATCGGGAATTTCTTTCCTTTTTATAGAGCTACAACATTCAAAATGTAAAAATCCACAGAAAACAGTGCTTTCATTTTTTTGGGATTTCCATTTCATCGTTAACTTTTCTGAGAGAGATTGATAAGTTAGTTCGCCTGATTAATCAAAATGAGGAAAATCCGTTGCAAAAGAGGTAATTTTTATTATAGTAAATAAAATTTAAATCGAAAATAGAATTAACATGACAAAAAAGATCTTCATAAATTTCATCCTCTTCGTCACATTAATTTCACCCGCGCACAGTTTTTGTCATTATCGTGGCGTAGACTATGCAAAGACAACAATTGCGCAGGAATTCACGGATTCAAAGTGGGTTGTTCGCGCAAAACTAATCGCCGCAGATTATCATTGGTCAGACGAAGACGATTCCTGGACCCTCTATAAACTCGAAACCATGGAGAGTTATAAGGGGAATTTGCCAATGAAATTCACGCTATTTACGGAACGAAATAGCGGCGGATTTTATCTGAATGAGGAGAGGGGCTCACCTGATCTAGGCAGTGAGTATCTACTTTTCTTAGCACCCAGCCCTTGGCCGGAAACAGACCCGCCCGCCGCCAAAGGGGCCTTGTCCATCAACTATAGTTGCGGCCAGTCGAAATCCTGGTCAAAAGTCACACAGACGGAAGCAGAAGAGCTTCGGACCCTCGCAAAACGGCGTTAATACGATATTTGGACGACAATCATCACCATGGCTGAGAATATTGACGGGTGATCAATATCCTCAGCCGCTGGTATCAGACGCCCCTCATTCCCACTCAATCGTGCCCGGCGGCTTGCTGGTGATGTCGTAGGTCACCCGGTTGATGCCGCGCACCTCGTTGATGATGCGGGTGGCGACGCGGCCCAGGAAGCCATGGTCGAACGGATAATAATCCGCCGTCATGCCATCCACCGAGGTCACGGCGCGCAGGGCGCAGGCGTAGTCATAGGTACGGCCATCGCCCATCACGCCCACCGTGCGCACCGGCAGCAGCACGGCAAAGGCCTGCCAGATGGCATCATAGAGGCCGGCATTGCGGATTTCTTCCAGATAGACCGTGTCCGCCTTGCGCAGGATTTCCAGCTTCTCCCGCGTGATCTCACCGGGGATGCGGATGGCCAGGCCAGGCCCTGGGAACGGGTGGCGGCCGACGAAGCTGTGCGGCAGGCCCAGTTCCCGGCCCAGTGCGCGCACCTCATCCTTGAACAGTTCGCGCAGCGGCTCGACCAGTTTCAGCTTCATGCGGTCGGGCAGACCGCCGACATTATGATGCGACTTGATGGTGACCGACGGACCACCGGTGAAGGACACGCTTTCGATCACATCCGGGTAGAGCGTGCCCTGGGCCAGGAACTCGGCACCGCCGATCTTGGCGGCTTCCGCATCGAACACCTCGATGAACAGGCGGCCGATGATCTTGCGCTTCTGTTCGGGATCGGAAACGCCTTCCAGCTGGCCCAGGAACATGTCGGACGCATCCACATGCACCAGCGGGATGTTGTAATGGTCGCGGAACAGGGTGACCACCTGATCGGCCTCGCCCGCACGCATCAGGCCGGTATCCACGAAGATACAGGTCAACTGAGCACCAATCGCCTCATGGATCAGCACGGCGGCGACGGAGCTGTCCACCCCGCCCGACAGGCCGCAGATCACCTTGGAGGAACCGACCTGGTCGCGGATGCGGGCCACGGCTTCGGCGCGGAAGGCGGCCATGGTCCAGTCGCCCTTCAGGCCCGCCACCTTGAACAGGAAATTGCGGATCAGCGCGTCGCCATGCGGGGTGTGATACACTTCCGGGTGGAACTGCACGGCATAGAAGCGGCGGGTATCGTCGGCGATGATGGCATAGGGCGCGCCTTCCGACGTGGCGACGATGCGGAAACCTTCCGGCAGCTTCGTTACCCGGTCGCCATGGCTCATCCATACCTGCTCGCGGGCACCGACATGCCAGGGACCGTCGAACAGGGCGCAATCATCCTTCACATCCACAAAGGCGCGGCCAAATTCACGGGTGTCACCCGGCTCCACCTTGCCACCAAGCTGTTCGCACATGGTCTGCTGGCCATAACAGATGCCGAAGACCGGCACGCCCAGCGTCCACACCGCATCATGGGCACGGGGGCTGCCGGCTTCCGTCACGCTGGCCGGGCCACCGGAAAGGATGATGGCGCGCGGGGCAAAGGCGCGGATGCGTTCCTCCCCGGCACTGAACGGGATGATTTCGCAATAAATGCCGGCTTCGCGCACGCGCCGCGCGATCAACTGCGTCACTTGCGAGCCGAAATCCAGGATCAGGACGCGGTCGGGATGGGCGGCGATGTCGGGAGCGGCGGCGGCCATGGCGCATTTTCCTGGGCGGGTGGAACGGAGAATGCGGCGCAACCTAACCAACCAGCCTCGCCACGACAAGGCGCACATAAGCAAGGCTGCCCCTTGCCATGTCAGGACCGGCAGGGCAGGAGCAGCAGGCACCAGCCCCAAACATTTCTTGACATCTCCTTTCATGCGTAAGAAAAACCTTACACATGAAACATGATCTACAGATTGCCGAAACGACATGTGATGGGGCGCAGGTTCTGGCGGCGCTGGCAGCGCTGGCCAACCCGCACCGCTTGCGTATCGTGGCGCGGCTGGCAGATGGCGAACGGCACTATGTCAGTCAGTTGGCACGCGAGATCGGTATCAGCCGGCCGTTACTGCATCTCCATATGCAGAAACTGCTGGAAGCCGGGTTGGTCACATCGCGGCTGGAATTGTCCGATGATGGCAAGGCTTTGAACTATCTGGAACTGGCACCTTTCCACCTGAGCCTGACGGCGGAATCTATCCGCCATTGCGTGAAAAGCCTGCCGGCGCCGGGGGACACAGGGGAATAAAGGGGAACGAACATGGCCGATGATACTTATCTCTATTCCGTTTTTTGGTTCGTGGTGCTGATCGTGTCTGTCTTCGCCATGCAGATGATCAGCAATGTAGTCAAGGCACGCGCCAAGATGGCCGAGGAAGATGGCTACCGCCAGTTGGCCGAACGCGCCGTCATGGCCCTGGAACACCAGACCGACAGTATCAACGCCCTGCGCAACGACCTGTCGGCTGCGCGGGCATCGCTGGCCAATGTCGAGAAAATCCTGAAACAGGTGGGCTGAACATTATGAAAATGATCTCCCCCTGGCGACTGAATATCCTTCGAGCCGCCTATCTGCTGCTGGCATTGGGTGCCGGTTATCTGAACTGGTCACAAATCCTGGACCCGGCCCGCGAATGGGACATGATGGAAGGCATCGTGGTCATCATGCTGGGAGCTATGTCGCTGCTGGCCCTGTTGGGCCTGCGCCAACCGCTGCGCATGCTGCCCTTGATGCTGTGGGAAATCACCTGGAAGCTGATCTGGCTGGCCCGCGTCGCCCTGCCCGCTGTCCTGGCGGATCAGGTAAGCGACGGGGTGGCGGCGAACATGGTGGCCTGCGGGCTGGTGATTATATTGATCGCTGCCACACCCTGGGACCATGTCTGGCGCACCTACCTGCGCGGGCCGACAGAGGCATGGCGATAAGGCTCATCCCTTCGTCGTCAATACGGTATAGGCAACAGGCCTGTTGACCAGAACGGTCGGATTTTCCCGCCGCATCGCCTTGTCATTGGGGATGACCACCCGCCCCTGATCGTCCGCCGTCAAGACACGTTCCCCCTTGGGGCCCGACAAGGTAACACGGCAATCCATCCCACAATGGAAGCGGATCGCCTTGGCCGACGGTGCCACAAAGGACAGAACCCCGGCCTCCTTGTCGATCAGCTTGTTAAACTGCTCGAAGGCCGCCACGATCTCTGCATAGGGGAAACGATCCCCTTCCGGCAGCTTCATCCCGATCTGGGCACGGATGCGGTAATTCTTCTCCGGCTGGTTGACCTCGACCATCGCGCCTTCCTTCACCCAGGCCGGGTTGAAAGGCATCATAAATTCATTATCCGTGGTGACGGGCACCTCAGTCACCCCTTCCCGCGTTGCAATGCGGATGCGGATTGGGTCGATCAGTGTTTTACCATCCTGGGCCAGCAAGGTCGTGCGCAGCACCAGCCGGTCGCGATCCTTTTTGTCATAGAACCGGACGAGTTCACTATAGAACTCCTCATATGGTTCCTGATGTACGGCGGGTTGCTGGGCAAAGGCCACAGGGGCCACAGTTGCGGTCAGCAAAGCCGCAATGGCAAAACGGGGCAGACCCTTCATCCAATATTCTCCCTATCCATTTTTGGCCAATCCATCATCCGGAACGCTTCAGCCCAAAGGATTGATGGGAAATACATCGACGCGGCCCTTCTCGGCCACCAAAAGGCTGGATTCCGCCACTTCCGTCCAATGCGCGGAATCCTCGTCCAGCGGTTCAGACAGGACCAGAACACCGTCCTTACCACCTTCCAGATTCAAGCGGCCATCACGGCAGCCGCCCACATGGCCACTTGCCCAGTACAGGCTGGGCGACTTGCCGTCGCTGGACCACCGTAACGCATAAAGCTGCCTGCCGTTGCTGCAGGCCGCCGTCATGCGGAAAGGTTCATCCACATTTTCCTTCCGCATCATGCCCATGATCTGGGCAATGGTCAGGGCGAACGCGCTCTGGGGATCTTCCTCCAGGCCATTGCCCAGCGCCAGATAGAAGAACGCCTCACTATCGGTTGATCCTTCCCGATGGCGATAAAGATCGCGCCGGATGGCACCTTCCACATCCTGGCGCACCATCGGCCAACCACCGATCTGGCCATTATGCATGAAAAGCCAATCCCCGTAGCGGAAGGGATGGCAGTTCAACCGCGCCGTCGCCGTACCTGTGGAGGCCCGGACATGGGCGAAAAACAAAGGCGACCGGATTTGCTCAGACAGTGAACGCAGATTGGCATCCGACCAGGCCGGCATCGTATCACGGTAAAGGCCGGGCCTGGGCAGGTCACCGTACCAACCCAGACCAAACCCATCGCCATTGGTCGGCACGACACTGCGTTGGGCGGAAAGGGATTGCCTGATTAGGGAGTTACGCGGCTGGAACAGTAACGTGTCCATCGCAATCGGCACACCTGTATAAGCCAGCCAGCGGCACATTCCGCGCCATCCCCTCTCATCTCCGGACCCCAGGATCACAATCCCAGGAGACATTCCACACTAAGCAGGCGCCTGTGGCGGAACAAGGGCAGTGGTAGACCACCCGAAGGGAGCAAGCCATAAAGGTTAAACCCAAAAGCCCGGAACCCGGATAGCTGGTTTGCCGTTTATCCCTGTGTGAATGCCGCACAACCCCATCGGGGGCGGCGCCAGATCAACGGAGGACCACCATGAGCAAGGAAAATATCAAGGGCAAGTTCAACGAAGCCAAGGGTGAGGTGAAGCAGGCCGTGGGGAAGGCCACCGATAATCAGCGCCTGGTCAATGAAGGGACTGCCGACAAGGCCAAGGGCAAGGTGCAACAGGTGGCCGGCCATACCAAGGACGCCATCCGCGATGTGACCCGCTAACGGTGGAATGATGCACGACGGTTCCGCCTTGAACCTCGTCGAGATGACGCCGGACGGTCTTACGTCCGGCGTCATTCCGTTGCAGGACACGCCCCCCCCTCCTGCCCCGTCAGATAGCGACCAGGCAGGGTCTCTGCTCCGCCCTGGCGATACCTGCTGGCGGGTGGAGCGGGCGGATAGAATGGCCGTCATCGTCGATGCGCAGGATTATTTCCGCACCCTCAAACATGCCCTGCTTAACGCACGCCATCAGGTGCTGCTGATCGCATGGGATTTCGATACCCGGATCAGACTGGAACCGGATAAGGACCAGCCAACACCCAAGGGAGCCCCGGATAAGCTGGGGCGCTATCTGGCATGGTTGATCCGGGGCCGCCCCGATCTGCAGGTTCATGTGCTGAAATGGCGCTTCAGCGGCCTGTGGGGCCTGATGCGGGGCATGACACCGCTTTGGATACTCAATCTCATGAGTGGGCGGCGCCTGCATTACCGTGTGGCGTCAGACCATCCCCTGGGCGCCTGCCACCACCAGAAGATTGTAGTGATTGATGATAGGATCGCCTTTTGCGGCGGCATTGATATTACCGCAGAGCGATGGGACACGCGCGGCCATCTGGATGATGACCCTCGACGCCGTGGCCCCGGCCCCAAGCTGTACGAGCCGTACCATGACATGACAGCCATCGTGGATGGTGACGCGGCAAAATCCTTAGGCGATCTGGCGCGATTACGCTGGTTCCACGCTACGGGTGAGAAATTACCCGTCCCGCCGCGTGACGCTGATGAGAAAGATGTGTGGCCGGAAAAACTGCAATCCCTGTTCGATTGCCCCATGGTTGGCATTGCCCGCACCCAGCCCGCTTTCAGCGGACAGGAAGAGGCGGTGGAAATCGAACGGCTGTGGATTGCCGCCATCCGCGCCGCCAAACGACATATCTATATAGAGGCGCAGTATTTCGCCTGTCGCCGGATCGGCAAGGCCTTGGTCGAAAGACTGGAGGAGCCGGACGGCCCCGAAATCGTCGTGATCAATCCCACTGTTGCCAATGGCTGGCTGGAAGAAGCCGCAATGGGAAGGGCCCGCGACCATATCATGAATGCGCTTTGTGCCCTGGACCCGGACGGCAAACGATTCGCCTGCTACGCGCCGGTCACACCGAAGGGCATACGCATCTATGTGCATGCCAAGCTGCTGATCGTGGATGATCAGATTCTGCGGATCGGTTCTTCCAACATGAATAACCGTTCCATGGGGGTGGATACGGAATGCGATCTGGCCGTCGCCCTGGGACGGGACAGCGCGGATGAAGAGGGCCGCGTCCGCCTGCGGGCATTACGCGACGGGCTTATTGCTGAACATCTGGGCATCTCCCTGCCCCTCGCCGCCCGTACGATCGACGAAAAGGGCAGCCTGATCGCTGCAATCGAAGCCTTGCGGCAGCCAAAGGGCAAAACCCTGATTCCTGTGAATTGCCAGGAGGTGAATGCTGCGGAAACCTATCTGGTGGAACAAGCCTTGCTGGATCCGGAGCGGCCGCGCTTTCCCTTCCAATCTTTCTTCCATCGCCTGGATTGGGGATGGGCGCGGCGCCGGCGGGCACGGCGCATGAAGCGGGATGGTCACAGCCTTCGTTAAAATCTCAAAACCTGCGCCCATGCCCAGACGGTCTGCCACACCGTTGTAGGGCGCAACGGTGTGGTGATTGCCTGGAAGGGGGGCCGGGGTTATGGTGCGCCCGCCTTTGTGAAGGTTTGGCGACGCCGGCTATCGGCGGCGCCGCTCACCCCTTTTCTTCCACCGAAAGACGGGCAGCACGACATGAAGCTGATCGCCGGCAACAGCAATCAGCCCTTGGCTGAAGCCATCTCCCAGTGCCTTGAAGTCCCGCTGACCAAGGCCACCATCCGGCGGTTTGCCGATAACGAGATCTTCGTTGAGATCAACGAGAATGTCCGCGGTGAGGATGTTTTCGTGATCCAGTCGACCTCGGCCCCGGCAAACGACCATCTGATGGAACTGCTGGTGACGATTGATGCGCTGCGCCGGGGCTCCGCCCGCCGTATCACGGCGGTGCTGCCCTACTATGGCTATGCCCGTCAGGACCGCAAGACCGGCCCGCGCACGCCGATCTCCGCCAAGCTGGTCGCCAATCTGGTGACGACCGCCGGTGCCGACCGCGTGCTGACGCTGGACCTGCATGCCGGCCAGATCCAGGGCTTCTTCGACATTCCGCTGGATAATCTGGTGGCTGGTGGCGTGTTCACCAAGGATATCCAGGACAAGATCCAGGGCGGCAATCTGATGGTTGTCTCCCCCGACGTGGGTGGCGTGGTGCGCGCCCGCGCCATCGCCAGCCGGTTGAATGCCGATCTGGCCATCATCGACAAGCGCCGTGAACGCGCCGGCGTGTCGGAAGTGATGAATGTGATCGGCGATGTCTCCGGCCGTGACTGCATCCTGATCGACGATATCGTCGACAGCGCCGGCACCCTGTGCAACGCCGCCATGGCACTGAAGGAACGGGGCGCCACCTCCGTCCGCGCCTATGTCACCCACGGCGTCCTGTCCGGTGGGGCTGTGGACCGCGTTGCCAAGTCGCCGTTGGATGAGTTGGTGACCACTGACAGCATCGTGGCCACGGAAGCGGTCCGCAATTCTCGCAATATCCGCCAGCTTTCCATCGCCCGCCTGATGGCAGACGCAATTGAACGCATCAGCAACGAACGGTCGGTATCCAGCCTGTTCGACTGATCCGTAAAACCCTGGTGGGGTTCATAAAAGGCGGTGGGTGAAAACCTGCCGCCTTTTATTTTGCGGGGAGTTGAAGGGACGGCGACTACCCTCGCCGCCCCTTCCCCCTATTGGCATAGGGCGCAATCAATGCGCCTGACTGTTGGATTGTACGATCACACCGTACCAGCCCAGGCCGCGATAGGTTTCATAGCCGGGCGTCAGCGCAAAGCCGACCAGACGCCCGAACTTGTCCACATAATGGCCCATGGGCTGGCCCTGTGTGTTCAGCGGGAATGTTTCCGTCAACTGCCCCCGCCCGTCAGACGAAGAGATGACCCGGCCGGCTGCATCCACCAGAAGGCACCGGGTGGTCGCTTCCTCGCTCCGGTCCAGGCGGACACCAGTGGTCACGGCACGAGCCTGCGGCTCCCAGTCAAAGAAGATGCCCATGGCACCGATGACCTCACCATCCACGGCACCGTCACGACGCACGGCGGTGGAATAGGTTGCGACCGTGCGGCCATCCAGAACCGTATTGGTCGTCACGTCCGTGACGGCGAAATCGGAGCCGTCACGGGTGGACAAGGCCTGACGGAACCAAGTCTCATTAGCCACATTGGTGCCGACTGCATGCGGGAAGCGACGCGGGCGGCCCGTCGCAATCACCCTTCCATTCCGGTCCGCCACCCAGAGGTCAAGATAGACCGTATAGCTGTCCAGAATCACACCCAGACGGGAACTGGCGAAAACAGCGGCTTCCGCTGTGGGATGGGCCACGCAATCCACCACGGCCTTGTCCGTCGCCCACCAGCGGACATCACAAGACCGCTCATAAAGATTCCGGTCGATAATCTCGATCATGTTCAAAGCGAGATCGGCCAGACGCTGCCCCCGGAAGCGGACCATCAGGTCTTCGCCCACCGTGGCCATACGATCGACCAATTGCCCAATTTCGGAGCGCAGTTCGCTGGCGACCACGCTGACCTGCCGGGAGATGGAATTGACTTCGTTCGCGACCACCGCGAACCCCCGCCCGGCATCACCGGCCCGGCCGGCCTCAATCAAAGCGTTGAACGCCAGCATTTTCGTGGTGCGGTTGATATCTTCGATGGCCGATACCTTCTGGCTGGCCACATCCAGGACATTCCGCGTCAGGTCGATAAGGCTGTTATCCATGAGACGCCTCTTTATATGCACCGCACAAGCTATCGAGCAGATGCAAAGGGCGTGCCCATCTTTAAGGAATGCTTAACCCATTGACACTTCACGAAAGTGAAATGTCTTCATAAAGATACTTAATTTCCGCTTTGGCGAAGGAAACAGCAATACCCGTGCTACCGCCTACGAATTGTGCAGATGAAGGGGAAGCCAACCGCAATATGCGCCCAGGTAAGAGAATTTCCTATTCAGTCAATAGTATTGTTGCATTGCATGACCGCCCTGCGGACAAGAAAAGGGCGGCACCGGAACCGATGCCGCCCTTTTGGAAACACCTATGCGTGCCTTATGGGCTTAACGGCAGAACGGCGGCAGGGGCTGGGAGCCCGCAGCCTGCTCCATAACGCCAGCCACGCGCAGTACCGTTTCCTCATCAAACGGACGGCCAATAAGCTGCAGGCCCAGCGGCAGCCCATCCGACGCCAGCCCTGCGGGAACCGAAATGCCCGGCAGGCCCGCCAGGCTGGCCGGCACCGTGAACACGTCGTTCAGGTACATGGCAATCGGGTCGTCCTGCTTCTCGCCAATGGCGAAAGCCGTGCTGGGCGCCGTCGGCGTCAGGATGATGTCGCACTGCTCGTAAGCCTTGGTGAAATCCTCGGCAATACGGGCACGAACCTTCTGCGCCTTCAGGTAATAGGCGTCGTAATAGCCGGCCGACAGCACATAGGTGCCGATCATGATACGGCGTCGCACTTCCTTGCCGAAGCCTTCACCGCGCGTATTCTCATACATTTCCTGCAAGTCCTTGCCCTCGACGCGCAGGCCGAAGCGCACGCCATCGTACCGGGCGAGGTTGGAGGAGCATTCCGCCGGGGCCACGACATAATAGGTGGCCAGCGCATATTTGGTGTGCGGCAGGCTGATTTCCACCGGCACAGCGCCGGCGGCCTTCAACCATTCAATGCCCTGCTGCCAGACGCGCTCGATCTCCGCCGGCATGCCCTCCACCCGGTATTCCTTGGGAATGCCGACGCGCAGGCCGCGGATATCACCGGTCAAGGCTGCCTCAAAATTGGGCACAGGCATATTGACCGAGGTGCTGTCCTTCGCATCGAAGCCGGCCATGCTCTGCAGCATGATGGCGGCGTCGCGTACCGTGCGGGTCATCGGACCCGCCTGATCCAGCGAGGAGGCGAAGGCCACCGTGCCCCAGCGGGAGCAACGGCCATAGGTCGGCTTCAGCCCGACAATGCCGGTAAAGCTGGCCGGCTGACGGATGGAGCCGCCGGTATCGGTACCGGTGGCGGCAATGGCGAAGCGGCCGGAGACGGAGGCAGCCGAACCGCCGGAGGAGCCGCCGGGCACCAGCTTGCGCGCTTCCGCCGCCGGGTCCTTGCCCGACCAGGGGTTCAGCACCGGGCCGTAATAGCTGGTGATATTGGCCGAACCCATGGCGAATTCGTCCAGGTTCAGCTTGCCCAGCATCACGGCGCCATCGCGGAACAGGTTGGCGGTGATGGTGCTTTCATAGGCCGGCTTGAAGCCGTCCAGGATGTGGCTGGCGGCCGTGGTCAGCACGCCCTTGGTGCAGAACAGATCCTTGATGCCCAGCGGCATCCCGTCCATCGGGCCGTTATTGCCGGCGGCATAGCGCGCATCGGACGCCTTGGCCTGTTCCAGGGCGATTTCGGGCGTTTCGGTGATGAAGGCGTTCAGCGGACGGGCCGCTTCCACTGCCTTCACATATTCCTCGGTCAGTTCGACCGCGGTGAATTCCCGCTTCTTCAGCCCGTCCAGGGCCTCGGACATCGACAGGTGGGTCAGATTGGTCATTATTCGACGACCTTGGGCACGGAGAAGAAATGTTCGGCGGCGTCGGGGGCGTTCAGCACCACGGCATCGGGGTAGCCGCCATCGGTCACCTGATCGGGGCGGCGACGCAGGGTTTGCGCCGCGACCGAGGTCATCGGCGCGACCCCATCCGTATCGACCTCGCCAAGCTGTTCGACCCAGCCGAGCAGCTTGTTCAACTCCTCCGCCAGATGCGCCTGTTCCTCTTCCGGCACCTTGATGCGGGCGAGGTGGGCGATCTTTGCCACGGTCTTGGCGTCCAGGGTGGCCTTGTCCTGCGACATGGTGCTAAATCTCGTCATAGCTGCGGGCGTGTTGCCCCGGCCGCCCACATCAGGAAACCGATGGTGTGGGCGCGAAAGCGGTTGGGAAGCTAGCACCACGACATGTCAATCCGCAACCTTGAGGAACTGAAGGCCGCCCTGCCCCGGCACGCGCGGCTGATGGGGCTGGATATCGGGGAGAAGACCATTGGTCTTTCCGTCTGCGATCCGGGTTTTACCGTGGCCTCGCCCATCGGCACCATCAAGCGCACCAAATTCACCCAGGATGTGCAGGAACTGGCCCGCGCCATGAAGGACCGCGACGTGCGCGGCCTGATCATCGGCCTGCCGGTCAATATGGACGGGACAGAGGGTCCGCGCTGCCAGTCGGTGCGGGAATTTGCCCGCCAGGTCCTGATGCGCCCGCAGATGTTCGGCAATATGGAGCCGGAGATCGCCTTTTGGGACGAACGGCTTTCCACCAGCGCGGTGGAACGCATGATGATCGAATGGGACATGACCCGCAAAAGGCGGGACGAGGTGGTGGACAAGATGGCCGCCGCCTACATCCTGCAAGGCGCCCTGGATTATATCAAACGGGCAGAACAGGCGGCAGAGCCAGATCACGACCCGCTGGATGATCTGGAAGATTGAGCGAACGCGGGCTGAAAGGCCCGCGTGAATCAGCCTGACGCCTCACCCTCACGCCTTAAGCAGCGCGCGGCAGCCCGCCATGGTCCAGCATCATGGTCAGCGCCGTGCTGCCGCGGTCCATGGCTTCCAGTGCCAGGGAGAAAGCGTCCGCCGGCTCCAGGTCGAAATCGCAGGCAACCTCGCCGCCATCGAACGTGACCCGGCTGTCCAGCCGGCCGGCAATGCGCAACATGCGGTGATTGTCGGAAAGACAGAACAGCATGATGCGGTCAATGCCGCGATTGCGCGCCAGCACCATGGCACGGCGCACCATGGTCGAGCCGATACCCTGCCCCTGCCAGCCGGATTCGATGGTAATGGCCAGTTCAGCACGGTCCGGACGGTGCGGATCACGTCGCAGTTCCACCGCCGCCCGAACCTCTCCCCCCACCAGGGCAACCAGGATGGTGGCACCCGACCAGTCGATCCCGTCCACATAGGACCGCACCGCATCATCCGACATGCCGCCCATGAAGCGGGCGCGCCGGTCGGCAACGGGCAGGCGCAGCAGGTGGCTGGTATAGCGGCCGGCTTCAGCCGGGAGCAGGGTGCGGAACACGGTCATGGAACGGCCCTTGGGAACAAAGCGGATAAACCCGATGCACGCCCCTGGCGCATTCTCCCCTGTCCCAACCGCCGGATGACCCGGTCTCATTGTGCGATGCAATATAATGGACCCGGTGCCTGGGGAGAAGTGCGCCCCGATCATACCGCGCCTGTCCTGCCGCCATACGAATGTGACCGGTGTGCAACAGCGATTGCGCCTGCCTTGCCAGGCGTTATCCTGTTCTATGCTTGGAGGAGCTGGGAAAGATCATGAGCATCTGGGGCAAGATCATCGGTGGAGCTGCGGGTTTCGCGGTTGGCGGGCCGCTTGGCGCGCTGCTGGGGGCCGTGGCTGGCCACGCGCTGGACGAATTGCGCCCTACCGCCGCCCCCGCAGAAGGCGCGGAAAAGCCGGACCAGACCCAGACCATCGCCTTCACCGTTGGCGTGATTGTGTTGAGCGCCAAGATGGCAAAGGCCGATGGCGTTGTCTGCCGGATGGAGGTGAACGCCTTCCGCGAGGTTTTCCGCGTTCCGCCAGAGGAATTGCGCAATGTCGGCCGGCTGTTTGACATCGCCAAGCGCGATACCGCCGGATTCGAGATTTACGCCAAACAGCTTGCCACCATGTTCCAGGACCGCAAACCGGTGCTGGAGGAACTGCTGGGCGGGCTGTTCCATATCGCCGTGGCCGACGGTGTTATCCATGATGCGGAACTGGCCTATCTGCGCCGCGTATCGGAGATTTTCGGCTTCCCGCCGGAAGAGTTCGAACAGGTTTGCCGAATCCATGGCGGCCATGCCGCCGGCTATAGCGACCCGCTGGACGATCCCTTCGCCGTGCTGGGCGTGGCACAAGACAGCGATTTTGCCACCGTGAAGGCCGCCTATCGCAAGCTGGCACGGGAAAACCATCCCGACCGGCTGATGGCGGAAGGCATGCCGCAGGAATTCATCGATCTGGCGCAGGAGAAGATGGCTGCCATCAACGCTGCCTTCGACCGGATCGAGAAGGCCGCGAAAGAACGGGTGTAATCCCCTTCCCTGCCCGTACCATTCTCTTTAGAACGGGGCCTGCAACCCGTTCCAGGAAGTTCCGTACCCATGGCCCCGAATAATCCCGCCCTTGTCGGCCTTGCCGGCGCGTCCGTCCATATGGGCGCCACCGTCCTGTTCGAGAATATCGATGTCGCCGTGTCGCGGGGGGAGAAGATTTGCCTGGTCGGCCGCAATGGCAGTGGCAAATCCACCCTGATGAAGGCGCTGGCCGGCATCATCGATATCGACAAGGGGGAACGCTTCATCCAGCCGGGTGCGCGCGTGGCTCATCTGGCACAGGAGCCGGATTTCAGCGGCTTCAACACCGTTGCGGAGTTCGTGGCCGGCGGGCAGGAGGAGCCAGCGCTCTACCGGGTGGAAGCCGTGCTGGAGGCGCTTGATCTGCCGGGCGACCGCGCCTGCGCCACCCTGTCCGGCGGGGAATCGCGCCGGGCCGCCTTGGCCCGCGCCCTGGTGGACCAGCCGGATGTGCTGCTGCTGGACGAGCCGACCAACCATCTGGATATTCCCACCATCCTGTGGCTGGAAAAGGAGTTGCAGCAGTTCCGCGGTGCCTTGCTGCTGATCTCCCATGACCGCGCCTTCCTGGCCAACCTGTCCAAGCGCATCCTGTGGCTGGATCGCGGTGTGCTGCGCACCACCGATCAATCCTTCTCCCAGTTCGAAGCGTGGCGGGATGAGGTTTATCGGGAGGAAGAAGCCACCTATCACAAGCTGGACCGCAAGATTCAGGCGGAACTGAAATGGATGTGGGAAGGCGGCATCTCCGGCCGCCGCACCCGTAACATGGGCCGCGTCCGCCGCCTGCAGGGCATGCGTCAGGAACGGGCCGACCGCATCAAATCCCGTCAGGTCAATCTGGGTGTCGCGGAAGGCGATGTCTCCGGCAAGCTGGTGATCGAGGCGGAAGCCGTCTCCAAATCCTTCCACGGCAGCGCGGGGGAGCGGGTGATCTGCCGCGATTTTTCCACCCGCATCCTGCGTGGGGATAAGGTGGGGCTGATCGGCCCCAACGGGGCCGGCAAATCCACCATCCTGAAGATGCTGACCGGTGAACTGGCGCCCGACAGCGGTACGGTGAAGCTGGGCACCAACCTGCAGACCATCATTTTCGACCAGCGCCGCGCCCAGTTGGACCCCAATGCCACGCTGAAGCAGGTGCTGCTGCCGGAAGGCGGCGACAATATCTGGGTGGGCGGCAAGCCCCGCCATATTGCCAGCTATATGAAGGACTTCCTGTTCGATCCTTCCATGATGGATCAGCCGGTGCGCGTGATGTCCGGGGGCGAGCGCAACCGGCTGCTGCTGGCCAAGCTGTTTGCCCAGCCCAGCAACCTGATGGTACTGGACGAGCCGACCAACGATCTGGACATGGATACGCTGGACCTGCTGGAAGAGGTGCTGGCCGATTATGAAGGCACGCTGCTGCTGGTCAGCCACGACCGTGACTTCCTGGACCGGCTGGTCACCAGCACCATCGCCGTGGAAGGCGATGGCGACGTGTCAGAATATGCAGGCGGCTACAGCGATTATCTGACCCAGCGCAAGGAGAAGGAGCCGGAAGCCGCCAAGCCAGCCACCGCGCCTAAGCCCGCTGCGCCGGCCCAAAGCGCCGCACCGAAGACCAAAAAGAAGCTCTCCTTCAAGGAGAACCGGGAGTTGGAAGAACTGCCGGGCCGGATCGACGCGCTGGAAAAGAAGATCAAGCAGTTAGAGGCCAAGATGGCCGATCCTGCCTTCTACAGCAAAGACCCCAAGGGCTTCGCCAAGGCGACTGAAGACATGGGCATCGCCCAGGCCGATCTGGCCACCGCCGAGGAACGCTGGCTGGAACTGGAAGCCCTGCGGGAAGAACTGGAAGGGTGATTGCTTGACAAAAGCTGCATGACGGAACAGGAATTTTACTCAGGGCTGTAATTTAAAATGGAATCAGCTTATGAAAAAATTTCTATTGATCATGTCCTGCACTTTATTGGTCGCGGGATTGTTTCTGGGCTTCAATATAGCTTTTGTCAGTTATCCGGTGAAACAGGAGCTAGAAGAAGATGAACGAAATGACGGAATTACACTCATCGCCTATCATCAATATCTCATAAATTATAGCACCTTAGTCCTCGACCTTAGAGAACTCCGCACCTCTCAAGCCTCACCCTTGGATATCACAAGGATGTTATTTCAAAGCGCAAAAGCACTAAAAGACAAGAAATTTGGGAAAATTATATTATCATATCGCGGGTCTGCAAAATTTTTTCTTGATGGAGATTACTTCAAAGATCTTGGCGAAGAATTCTCAAATAACCAAAACCCATTATATTTAATGAGGACTTTACCTCAAAACGTAAAAGCGCTGGATGGAACGCCTGAGTTTGGCGAGCGATCTGGCGGGATTATTTATGTCATGACAAAGCAGATGGAGGATTTGCAATCCCTTCATCGCCGCTGGTGGAGTAACGATGTTGAAACGGCGCACCTGATTGAAAGTCTGCACCAAAAGCCAGAATAGTATCGAAAACTGAATGACGTGGGGCCAGCGCCCCACGTCATTCAGTTTTTCCTCAGTCCAGGAAATACCGGTCCAGCGCCTGCAGATCGGCATCCAGTTCGTAAATGATCGGCTTGCCGGTCGGGATTTCGAACTGGACGATCTCGTCGTCGCCCATGCCGGACAGGTACTTCACCAGACCCCGCAGGGAATTGCCGTGAGCGGCAACCAGCACGCGCTTGCCAGCCTTGACCTGCGGGGCGATCACGTCGGTCCAATAAGGAACGACGCGGGCAATGCAGTCCTTCAGGCTCTCGGTACGCGGCAACTGTTCCTTGGACAGATCAGCGTAACGCGGATCGCCATCGGGCAGGCGCTCATCGCCTTCTTCCAGCACCGGCGGGGCGATGTCAAAGGAACGGCGCCACACCTTCACCTGATCGGCGCCATGCTTGGCCGCCGTCTCCGCCTTGTTCAGGCCCTGCAGGCCGCCATAATGGCGCTCGTTCAGGCGCCAGCTTTTGTGCTGCGGCACCCAGATGCGGTCCATGGCTTCCAGCGCCAGATTGCTGGTCTTGATGGCACGCTTCAGCACCGAGGTATGGCAGATATCGAAATCGAACCCGGCCGCCTTCAGCTTCTCACCCGCCTCGCGGGCTTCTTCAACGCCCTGCGGCGACAGATCCACATCGGTCCAGCCGGTGAACAGATCCAACTGGTTCCAGACGCTCTGGCCATGGCGGATCAGGACAAGCTTCGTCATCTCCCAACTTCCTTCATTGATGGCGCGGACCTTTGGCGAAGGTCGGGCCCCCTTGCACCCATGTCTGCGGTCCTACCACAGGCGGGTCATGCTGCACCAGCGCATGTCGGGATGTTCATTGAACGAATGATGGAATGGAATCCCTTACCCGCACGTTCATTGATCGGACCCGGCTCTCTGCCATCCATCTCCGCGCCCGGGATGGATGGACCGGGTTGGGTGACCACCAGCGCCAGTGCCCCGGCAATGGTGGTAAACGCGCCCGCTCCACTGATCCCGCCTGGATCCGGTCCAGGCGGGATTTTCCTGTTTGACGCTTCATGCGATGGAAAAGACGATAGGGGCGTTGGTCTGACAGAAAGACCGATTGGCAGGTGGTGATGAGCAGCGATGATTTCGCCAAGGGCCTGGAACAGCATCTGGGGGCGCTCAGGCGCTATGCCCTTCTGCTGACGCGCAACCCCGTGGAAGCGGAAGATCTGGTCCAGGATTGCCTGACCAAGGCGATGGTATCCGCAACACAATGGCGGTCGGGGACGGATCTGCGCGCCTGGCTGTTCCGCATCCTTTACACCTGCCATATCAGTGACCGCCGCAAGCGGCAAGTTCGCGACCGTTATGCCGAAGTGGTTGTGGTCGAAGACAGCGTCCCCGCTGAACAGATGGTTCATATGGAATTGAAACAGGTCCTGTCAGCCCTGGACGAGTTACCCGACGGGCAGCGGCAAGCGATCCTGTCAGTGGCACTGGACGATATGAAATATGACGATGCCGCCCGGCATCTGGGGGTGCCGATCGGAACCTTCATGTCAAGACTCTCGCGGGGGCGGGAGGCGTTGCGTAGACGGTTGGACATGGGGGGGAGAATGAAGGGTCTGTCTCTTGTCAAGGGTGGGCAAAAATGACGGATGAACTGGACGAACTGGATATCCACGCCTTTCTGGACGGGCAGTTGGACCCGCGCCAGGAGGCGGCGGTCCTGGCGCGGATGGAAAATGATCCCGGCCTGCGCGAAAGAATGCGCGCCTATGCCGAACAGGATCTGGCGCTGAAAGCGGCGCAGGCGGAAGGCCTGTTGCATCGACAGCCCCTGCCCGGCCTTGTCGCAGGGTTGAGCGGCCGTTTGCGCCGGCAAATCCAGCGGGAACGGCTGATCCGTATCGCGGCAGCGGTCACGCTGTTCGTCATGGGCTGGGGGGCCCGTGATGTCAGCGATTATGTGATGGAACCGGACCTGCCCGATTATGCCCGGGACGCGCTGGAAAACCACGAGGTCTTTGCCGAACGGCAGGTGCCGCCGGTGGAAATTCCCGGCAACCGCCAGGAGGAATTGCACCGGATGCTGGTGGCCCAGCTTGGCAGCGAAGTGAAAATTCCCGAATTGCGCTCCATCGGGCTGCGCCTGATTGGTGCGCGGCGCACGGGAACCGATGACGGCCCCGGCAGCCAGCTTATTTATGAAGATGGAAACGGCCATCGGGTCACCCTCACCGTCGCCTCCAGCGATGACCAGCCGGATGCTGACCAGTTGGAAATGACAGAGGCCGATGGCTACGTGGTGGGCTATTGGCGCGGCCAGCATTTTGGCTATGCCTTGATCGGCAAGGAACCGGCACAGAACCTGATACAGGTTGCCGCCGCCATCGGCGCCCCAATGGCAGAATGAAAAAACCCCGGCGGGGGAACCCGCCGGGGCCTCTTATCAGGCACATTGCCGCGACAGCTTACGATCAGTAAGCAGCCCGCAACGCCATGCGGAAATCACGCCCCGGCTGCGGCAAGCGATCCTTCAGGAAAGAGGTGGAGAGGCGGACCTCTTCATCCGTGATGTTCCGCACTTCGAACAGCACGCTGATGTCACGTGAAGGCACCGGGTGCCAATCGACCGAGGCATTGAAGACGGTATAGGAATCGGTCGGCAGTTCGAAATCGCCCGTCCGCTTCTGATTATCAGCCCACACCATCTCCACCCGGGTGGAGATATTGGCCTGGGCATATTCAAGCCCCGTGCGGAATGACAGGGGCGGCATCCGCGGCAAAGCGATGTTGCGCGTCGTATCTTCCGCCCGGACATAATCCAGAGCCGCATCCAATATGACGCTGCGATCCTGATCCCGATAAAGATCGGCTGCCGCTTCGACCTCGAAACCCCAGAACCGGGCATCGGTTGCGCCATAAGCCGCGACAGGCAGGCCATCCTCTTCCGCGCCGGTAAAGGATTCGTAGATGTAATCATCATAATCGGTCAGGAACAGGTTGACCGCACCAGTGATGGGGCCACCGGTCTTCTTAACCGTCAATTCACCACCCAGACCCTTTTCCTTGCCAAGGGTAGCATCGCCCAGCTCATAGGTGCTGGTGGCCAGATGGGCACCGTCGGAGAGCAGTTCCTCCGCATTGGGCGCCCGCTCCGTGCGGGACAGGCTGACACCGGCCAGCCAGCCGCCTCCCAGCTTGTAGGACGCACCGGCCGACAGGCTCAGCGTGGTGAAGTCGCGGCTGAAACGGATGGTGTCAGCATCAATATCCTGACGTTCCAGGCGGGCGCCCCCTTCCAGGGCCAGCGGGCCGAAATCCAGCCGCTGAACGGTGAAGACACCCATCTGCACCGTCTCCGAGGGCGGAACGAACGCCTCGTCACCAATGGCCTGGAAATCGCGCCGGCTGGCCTGCACGCCCACCGCACCGGAAAGATTATCCATCTGGCGCTGGACCAGTTCGACGCGGCCTTCCCAACCCTTGTTCAGGAAACGGGTACCCGTCTCGCCGCCTTCCAGTTCCTTATGCTCGTAATCGGCCCAGCCGAAGCGCAGGCGGGTTGTATCGAAAATCAGGAACGGCTGGTTGACCTCCCCCATCAGATCGACGCGGGTCTGACGCAGGTCGATACGGACATCCCCTTCTTCATGTTCGTGCTCTTCCTCATGATCATGATCGTGGTCATGATCATGATCATCCCCTTCGGCATGGCTGTGCCCGGCGGGGATACCGTAATTGGATTTCAGGCCACTGACGCTGGCACCAAAGAAACCCCAGTCGCCGACATAGGAAAGACCAGCCGTAGCCCCCTTCTGGGTCAGGCTGCTGTTCGGCACTTTGCCGGATACTTCTTCCTCTTCCTCGTCACCATGGTCATGGCCCGCATGCTCGGCCTCCTCCGCCGCGCGGAAGGCAGCGGATTCCATGAAGCCGGGAATGTCGTAATCACCGGTCTGGCGCCAGAACCCATCCAGGTGCAGCACCCAGGGGCTGTTCAGGCTTGCGTCAATGCCGGCTGCCAGCGACCGCTCATTGGCATTACTGCCAATACCAACGCGGGTGAAGCCATCCACTCCCCCTTCCGGGGCCGCAACGGGAATGCGCCCGTCGATCACATTGATCACGCCGCCGGAAGCATTATTGCCGTAAAGCAATGTCGCCGGGCCACGTACCACTTCCACCCGCCTGGCCGTGGCGAGATCCAGCGCCGGGGCGTGATCGGGGCTGGTGGTGCTGGCATCGATGCTGCCAATACCGCCGGACAGGACACGGATACGATCACCGCCCTGACCACGGATGATCGGCCGCGATGCCCCCTGGCCGAAACCGGTCTGCGACAGACCGGGCAGCCGTTCCAGCGCCTGACCAAGGGTCGTCGCCAGCGCGCGGTCCAGGTCCTCACCGGACAGGACGGATGTCCCCTGCAGCACGTCGAAACGGCTCTGCCCCAGCGGAGAGGCGGTGACGACGATTTCTTCCACCCCCTGGCGGGCATGGGGGTTGGCATCCGCCACCTCTGCCGTTTGTGCCAGGGCGGGCATGGCAACAAACAGCCCGCCCATGATGGCCGTCACGCGGGCCGCCGACCGATAGAGGCTCATGATACTCACCAGTTAAAATGTTATAACATAACTTTAATAGGCAAAAAGCAAATGCAGGGTCAATAGCCCATCCGCCGCAGGGATACAGTGCCGCCGCATGGCTAGGATGTCTCAAGGGGATAAGGACGCACTGGCCAATGCCAGCCGCGAAACAAACGTTAATCGTGGCGGACCAGGGCGAAAATCGCCCCTTCCAGTTCCGCCCCATCAAGGCGGGCCCCGCGCATATCAGCGCTGGTGAAGTCAGCGTTGGTGGCAATGACGCCGCGCAAATCGGCATTGCGCAGATCGGCCTTTTGCAGGCGGGCATTGGTCAATCGCGCTGGCCAGCGACGGTTCGCCACATCCGCGCTGACGAGGGGGCAAAAATTGGCCCCGCGCATTTGCGCGCCCATAAGGTGCGCCCGCTCCAGATTGGCTCCGCGGAGATCGGCGTTTGTCAGATCAGCATCACGCAAATCCGCGCATTCCAGGTCAGCCATCACAAGAGAAGCGTCCGTAAGGATGGCACGCTGGGCCAGACAAAAGCCCATGCGGGCCATGGTCAGACTGCATCCGCGCAAATCCTGTCCACTCAAATCCCACCCTGTCAGATCGGCCCGGCGACCTTTGGCGCCCGCGCTGGCGATCCATTCACCATGGTCGTGCAGGATCTGTTTGATGCTGCGCGTTTCCATACCGATGCCGGGTGTAATGGCGCCGCGCTTATGCAGATCTGCCATCAAGACCCCATCCACGATGGCACCTTTGAAATTGGCCCCTTCCATCGCGGCATCCCGCAAGATGGCATCCGTCAGGATGGCGCCGGCAAAATCCGCCTCCTGCAACTGCGCATCTTGCAGATTGGCCCCTTCCATAATGGCCCCGTGGAAACGGGCGCCGCGCAGATCGGCCCCGCGCAGGTCGACATTCCGCATGACCGCATCGGAAAAATCAGCCTTCAGCGTGATCGCGCCATTCATGCGGGACCCGGTGAAATCCGCGTTGCCGGCAATGCTTGCCGCCAGGTTGGCCACGCGACCATCAAAGGAAGCCGGCAGCGGCTGGGGGCCATGATAGCTGGCCAATACGGCTTCCCGCATGTCGGCGTCGCGAAGCCTGGCGCGGGTCAGATTGGCACCCCGCATCGTCACGCCGCGCATATCGGCTTTGGACAGATCGGCCTGTTCCAGGTTCGCCAGCCGCATATCGGCAGCAAACAGATTGGCCCCGGTCAAACGGGTCTTCACCAGTTGCGCCTGGTCCAGCCGCGCACCGGCCATTTCGGCGGCGCGCAGATCCACGCCGGACAGATTGACCGACCGCAGATCCCACAACACAAAGACCGCCCGCTGCCCTCCGATCCGTCCTTCCATCAATTTGGCATGGCGGCGCAAGGCCTCCGTCAACTCTTCAGGTGACGGACGACGCCATTGTGGAGGGTCCAGCGGAGCTGCTGAATTGGCCTGGAAGGGCATGACGGAAAGGGGCCTGATTTTTGTGCTTTGTTAATCATGCCAGAGCAGGCCCACGCACAGACATCCCAGGATGATGCCATCGGGATAGGGGGCACGCCAGATCAGATGCCCAGTCCAGGGTCAGGAAACAAACTTACGCGCGTTCGCGACCATGGTGGAATACATGGTCCGAATAAAGTCTGTCGGGCGCAGGCGCCCGAAAGGGATGTTTTCCGACGCATAGGCAACCAGGGCCTCCGGGGGCGTCACCGGCACCACTTCAAGGCCCGCGCGGCGCAATCCGTCGATCACCGCCTTGCCCTGTTTCATGTAATCCTCATTGAACAGGGTCTTGTCGGCGTCCTTGATGGACCGGGCGATAATCTCCACAACGGACTGGCTCAATGTCGCTACTCCCTTCCTTGGCCCTATTCCTCGACCCCTGCCCGGCGCAACTCGCCCCGCAGGCGTCCCATCAGGAAAAGAAAGAACATGCGATAATCCGCCACCAGGGACCAGAGCGGATAGGTGAAGGTGGCCGGCTTATTATGTTCAATGGCGGCATGGGATGCCCAGGCGAACAGATAACCAGACAGCGGCATGGCCAATAAATACCAGGGATTGCCCGTTACAATGGCCACGCCCAGGAAAATAAGTGCGATGGCACTGCCGATATAATGGAAAGCCCGGGTCTGGGGGCGGCTATGTTCCCGCAGATAGAAAGGCCAGAACTCGGCGAACGTGCGATATTGGTGTTGTGCCATGGTTGCATTCCTCCCGTCGCATCGGCGCACTCGTCATTTTCTTGCCATTTCAGCGCCTTTTTTATAAGTCAGGATGCCTAACCGGGCTTGTCAAGCAGCAAGCGTGGCATTTCTGACATCTCAACCACCAATAATTTGAGGATATGAAGATGGGTTACAAGGTCGCTGTCGTCGGCGCCACGGGCAATGTCGGCCGGGAGATGCTGCAGACGCTGGCGGACCGAAAATTCCCGGTCTCAGAAGTGGTGGCACTGGCGTCGGAACGGTCGGCCGGCCAGCAGGTGTCGTTTGGTGAAGATCAGGTACTGAAGGTTCAGGACCTCGCCACCTTCGATTTCAGCGGCACCGATTTCGTCCTGTCCTCCCCTGGCGCCAAGGTGTCGGCCCAGTTCGCGCCGCGCGCTGCGGCTGCCGGTGCCTGCGTGATCGACAATACCAGCCATTTCCGCATGGACCCGGACGTGCCCCTGGTGGTGCCGGAAGTGAATGCGCATCACCTGTCCGGCTGGCGCAAGAAGGGCATCATCGCCAACCCCAACTGCTCCACCATTCAGATGGTCGTGGCCCTGGCGCCGCTGCATCGCGCTGCCGGCATCAAGCGCGTCGTCGTTGCCACCTATCAGTCGGTTTCCGGCGGTGGCAAGGAAGCGATGGACGAGCTGTTCACCCAGACCCGTGCCATCTATGTCAACGATCCGGTGGAAAAGAAGAAGTTCACCAAGCAGATCGCCTTCAACGTCATCCCCCATATCGATGTGTTCATGGATGATGGCGCCACCAAGGAAGAATGGAAGATGATGGTGGAGACGAAGAAGATCCTCGACCCCTCCATCAAGGTCCATGCCACGGCTGTGCGCGTGCCGGTCTTCATCGGCCATTCGGAAAGCCTGAATATCGAGTTTGAGCGTCCGATCAGCGCGGATGAAGCACGCAAGATCCTGCGCGGCGCCCCCGGCATCTCGGTGGTCGATCATCGGGCTGATGAAGGCTATGTCACACCGGTGGAAGTGGCCGGGGAGGACAATGTCTATGTCAGCCGTATCCGCGAGGATGCAACGGTCGAAAACGGCCTGGCCCTGTGGGTGGTGGCCGACAATCTGCGCAAGGGCGCTGCCCTGAACGCGGTGCAGATCGCCGAGGCGATGATCCGCGACGGCCATATCGGCCCGGCCGACTGATCACCCGCGCACCGGTGCAGTATTGAACCGCCGCCAGGGCACTCTGGCGGCGGTTTTCTTTTGGTGCGTCGGGCTTTTAGCCCAGAGGATTTGTCCGGTACAGCGCCACCTTGATGCCGCCATGCAGCACGGGGCCTGATACGGGCAGGAATGGCAGTTCAGTAACCCGGGCCAAGGCCGGCTCATTGGTGATGATGCCCACCCGCCAGCCTTTAAACCGGGTCAGCAGTACCTTGCCCAAGGCACCATAGAGACCGTAAAGCTGCTTGGTATCGCCGATACGGCCACCATAAGGCGGGTTGACGATGACAAGGCCCGGCGGGCCTTCCGGCGGGGTCAGATCGCTGATGGCGTGATGGCGGAAATCCGTCCAGCCCGCGACACCGGCGCGCTCGGCATTCTCGCCACTCATCTTCACGGCACCGGCATCGCGGTCGCTGCCATAAAAGCGCACATCCGGAACGATGCTGCGGGCGTGGTCCCGAAGGGCATGCCAGGCGGCGGCATCGAAGCCGGCCAGTTTTTCAAAGGCAAAGGAACGCGCGCGGCCGGGATGCAGCCCGGCCGCCATTTCCGCTGCCTCAATCACAAAGGTGCCAGACCCGCACATCGGGTCGACCACCGGTTCCTTACCCTCATATCCGCATTGGCGCAGGAACAGGGAGGCCAGCGTCTCCCGCATCGGCGCCTTGTTGACCGCTTCCTTATGACCGCGCTTGTGCAGGGACTCGCCGGACGTATCAATGCTGAAGGTGCAGAGATCATCATCGATCCGCGCCTTGACCACCAGTTCCGCGTCTTCCGTAACCGGCGCGCCCAATTCCTCTGTAATGGCACGGGCGATGCGCTGGGCGGCGGCACCGGCGTGATAGATCTTGGAGTTGGTGCAGGAGGCATCCACCCGCACCGGCACGTCGGGGCGCAGAAAATCCGCCCAGGGGAATTTACGCGCCCGCTTGTCGAGCTGTGCCAGATGTAGTGCCCGGAAGGAGCCGATCCGGGCCAGCACCCGCGTGGCACCACGCAGCATCAGGTTGGCCCGCCAGACCTGCCGCCAGTCGCCTCTGGTGACAACGCCCCCCTTCACCGGCTTGGGCTGGGGGAAGCCCGCCGCCTTCATCTCCGCACAGAGCACGGATTCCAGGCCGGGGGTGGTGACCACGAAGATCTCGAAGGCGTCGTTCTTTTCCATGGTCGGTTCATATCCCGGCGCCGGGTAGCAGACGAGGGATTTCTTGCCATGGCACCCCCTCCCCCCATTCACAGCCGCCCGGGCGGAAGAGACAGAAAGCCCATCACCCGGCAAACAGGAGAGCCCTTCAAGCCCCTCCGGCCATGCTAATGAACCTCAAAGAAGGATTTTTCATCAATCAGCAATTTCTGTGAATTTTGTGCTTGCCAGCCCCCGTCCATTCCATTACATACCCGCCCCACACCGGCCTCGTCCCCATCGTCTAGAGGCCTAGGACACCAGCCTTTCACGTTGGTAACACGGGTTCGAATCCCGTTGGGGACGCCACCGCCGCTTAGCGCAGGCAGTGATTTTACGGTGACTTCCACATAAATACGGCCTTGTATGGAACCTGCCGCAGCGCAGGGTTTTCCATTTTCGGCCATGACTAGATGCACCGTCCGCGCCATCAATGACTGGCCAGCTGCGCTTCTATATGCATTCCTCCATGACCCATTGCGGACAGGCCATGGAGGAAATCCGGATTGCGTCAGCCTTCCATGGAACTGGCGGGATTGCCAATCATGGCCAGAAACTCCCGCCGGGTTTTCGGGTCCTCGCGGAAAGCGCCCAACATACGGCTGGTGACCATGGTGACACCCGGCTTGTGGATGCCGCGCGTTGTCATGCACTGGTGCGTCGCCTCGATCACCACGGCCACGCCCAAAGGCTCCAGCACCTCTTCAATCGTATTCGCAATCTGGGAGGTCATTTTCTCCTGGATCTGCAGGCGCTTGGCATAGACCTCGACCACGCGCGCCAGCTTGGAGATACCCACCACCCGGTTACGCGGCAGATAGGCGACATGCGCCTTGCCGATGATCGGCACCATATGATGTTCGCAATAGCTTTCCAGACGGATGCCTTTCAGCACCACCATCTCATCATAGCCATCGGTTTCTTCAAAAGTGCGGGCCAGCAACTCCACCGGATCAACGGCATAGCCGGCATAGAATTCTTCATAGGATCGGACCACACGGTCCGGCGTGCCGACCAGGCCTTCCCGATCGGGGTCATCCCCCGCCCAACGGATCAGGGTCCGCACGGCGGCTTCCGCTTCGGCCTTGGTCGGGCGGGTCAAGGGAGCATCCCGGTGACCCTGAACGGCGCCGGGAATGACCTTGTCTGCTGTGTCCTTATATGCGGCCACGGGTAAGCCCTCCTTGACTGATTCCAAACTGTTCTTTGCCCGACACGCGGGGTCGGGGTTTACGATCCGATGAATTCGGTACTACCCAACTAGGCCAGCCGCCACCGGTTTCAAGCGAAAGCCCAGCGGGGTGCAAGCAAGGCAGCCCCGCTTTTGTTTCTGTATCTGAACGATTGCCGGCACAGGAGAAAAAGCCCGTCAGTTCAGGCGCCTGACCACGTCGGGCGCATCCAGGGAAAAAGCCGGGATCGCAATGTCGAACCGCTCCCCTTCCAGGGTGGTCATTCCATAGCTGCCAACCATGATGCCGGACGGTGTTGGCAAGGGCGTACCGCTGGTATAGCGGAACTGTTCGCCCGGTCGCAGCACGGGCTGTTCACCCACCACCCCCGGTCCCCGCACTTCCTGCTGGCGCCCCAGTGCATCGGTAATGTGCCAGTAGCGGGTCAGCAACTGTACCGTCTCACTGCCCTGATTCTCGATCAGGATATGGTAGGCCCAGACATGGCGCCCTTGATCGGCCTGGGATTGGTCGGGCAGATATTCCGGCTGTACGGTAACCTGGATGTTGCGGGTGATCTGACGATACAAGGCTTTACTCCCATTCCGGCCGCCGACCAGGCCAAACCGGACAGGGGCGCCGAACTGCTGCCGAAATACATCATGGCTCTAGCATGGAAAACCCCGTTTTCCGCGCCAGAGCGGGCGATCATAGCGCCCGTCAGACGCTCGACCAAGCATGAGACGACCGCCTTCCGGATTTGGACATGAAAACGCCACTTGCGTCCTGGCGGCAATCGCTTCATATAGCGATCAGGTTCAACTGCCGATGAGTTGCGCAATGCTGCGCCCCATCTCCCTGCGACGACGAAAGATCTCGTGCCTGCCTCACGGCTGGCCGGTCTATTTGCTCGGGGCCTGATGGCGCATTGCGCACCAGGGGGCCCCGGCCACGATGCTTCTGCGCATCGCCCCCTTTATAAAATCTGCCGGGACACCCCAATTACATGAACATCACCGTTGAGCTGCCGGCGCACGCCGGTGCCATCGAACAGCTTCTCGACACCTCCTTCGGCCCCAAGCGGCACACCAAGACCGTTTACCGGCTGCGCAAGAATGTGGCCCCGGTGGCCGATCTGTGCTTTGTCGCGACGGATACGGATGTTGACGGCAACGAGAAACTCGTCGGAACCATCCGCTATTGGCCCATCATGCTGGGCGGCACGGTGCCGGCCTTGCTGCTGGGGCCCATCGCCATTGATCCCGAACATCGGTCTGGTGGCCTTGGCGGCAAGATGATCCGGCATTCCCTGGCACGCGCGGCGGAACTGGGGCACCGGATCGTGATCCTGGTGGGCGATGCACCTTATTATGTGCGCTTCGGCTTCTCCCGGGAAAAGACGCTGGCCCTGTCCCTGCCCGGTCCGGTTGATCCGGCGCGGTTCCTGGGACTGGAACTGGTGGATGGCGCCCTGGACGGCGTGACCGGCACGGTCGGCCGCGCCACCACCCGGTCGCGGACCAGCAATGGTTCCAGCCGCACCCTGCCCGCACGCAAGCCCGCAGCGGTGACCCAGCTTGTCACCACCGCCACCAATGGCGGGATAAGCGAGACTGAGATGGAGCCGACCGCCCTGGCCCCCTCCCCCACACCAATGGTGTCTCGACGTCGTCGCGCCAGTCGATAAGGCCGGCGCGACACCGGGGAAAGAATATAGGGGACGGGGCGAATAAGGCCTTGAAACCCCACCCGGAACCTTCTATAAGCCCTTCCCGACGCGGGTGTAGCTCAATGGTAGAGCAGAAGCTTCCCAAGCTTACGACGAGGGTTCGATTCCCTTCACCCGCTCCATGATCCTGCTGCAAGCAGGTTGAAGCCGTTCAGCCCTTCAGGTTGAGACGGCTTTTTTATTTTCTGGCACCCAAGTACCAGGACCGAGGGGGGATGCTCAGTCGCCCCCCTTCTCCGCCCGCAACCGTGCCCAGTAATCCAGGCGTTTGCGTACATCGCGCTCGAACCCTCGTTCGACCGGACGGTAAAATTCGCGGCGGGGCATTTCTTCCGGGAAGTAATTCTGCCCGCTGAAACCTTCCGCCGTGTCATGGTCGTAATTATAGCCCTTGCCGTAACCCAACTGCTTCATCAGCTTGGTCGGCGCATTCAGTATATGTTTAGGCGGTGACAGGCTGCCGGTTTCCTTGGCGGCACGCACTGCTTCCTTATAGGCCGTATAGGCGGCGTTGGATTTGGGCGCGGTGCCCAGATAGATCACCAGTTGAGCGATAGCCAGTTCGCCCTCCGGGCTGCCCAGCCTTTCATAAGCCTCCCATGCCGCCGTTGCCTGGGTCAGGGCTGCCGGGTCGGCCATGCCGATATCCTCTACCGCGAAGCGGGTGAGGCGGCGGGCGATATAGCGCGGGTCTTCCCCGCCGGCCAGCATGCGGGCGTACCAGTAAAGCGCGGCATCCGTGTCCGACCCGCGCAGCGATTTATGCAGGGCGGAGATCAGGTTGTAATGGCCTTCCTGCGCCTTGTCATAAAGCGGCATCCGCCGCTGCACGGCACTGGCAAGGCCATTGGTGTCCAGCATCGTGCCCGCCGGCAGGGCGAACAGTTCCTCACACAGGTTCAGACAATAACGGCCGTCACCATCGGCCAGCGCCTTCACCGCGTTGCGGGCATCGCCATCGACCGGCAGGGGGCGCCCCTCCTCCGCCTCTGCACGTTGCAGCAATTGCTCCAACGCCCCATCGTCCAGGCGGTTCAATACGAACACCTGGGCGCGGGACAGCAAGGCGGCATTCAATTCAAAAGATGGATTCTCTGTCGTCGCGCCCACCAGGGTAACGGTCCCATCCTCAACATAGGGCAGGAAACCGTCTTGCTGGGAGCGGTTGAACCGATGGATCTCATCGATGAACAGCAGCGTCCCCTGCCCACCGGTACGGCGCGCGCGCGCAGCCTCAAAAACTTTGCGCAGATCTGCCACGCCGGAGAAAATGGCCGACAAAGGCTCAAAATGCAGATCGGTCGTCTGGGCCAGCAGCCGGGCCAGCGTGGTCTTGCCGCAGCCAGGCGGCCCCCAGAGGATCATGGAGGAAAGCCGCCGCGCGGCGATCATCCGGCCAATGGGTGCGCCCTCGCGCAGCAGATGATCCTGGCCCACCACCTCGGCCAGCTTCTGGGGCCGCAACCGGTCGGCCAGGGGCCGGGGTGCGGCGGCATCGAACAATCCTGCGGCCACATTATCCCCGCTGATGATCCCGTTCCGTTCCTGCCTTTAGATAGTCGTTCCAAACCGGAAAGGAAACGGTGAAGCGTATAACCAGACCGATCAGGAGGGAGGCTGCGTTGCCGGTGCCGGGCTGGCCGCGGTCGCCGGGTCCGCCGCCGGGGCTGGGGCCGCTGTTTCCTGCTGCTTGGCGCGGTAAGTATCCAGAAAGCTGCGGAACAGGTCGATTTCCGTGATACGTGACCGGATGGTGGCGGCGTCGGCCAGCCCCGCCGAGGCTTCCGGCCGGGTCAGCACCTGGAAGGCGGTGGCATCCGGCCCCTGGTCCATGGCGGTGCCATAATCGCGGCGCAGCGCATCCAGCCCCGCATTATCCTGCGCCAGGGACAAAGCAACCGCGCGGTTAACGACCAGTTTGGACTGGGCCGGATCAATCGCCGTGCCCGCCGCCGGCGGCGGGGTAATCAAATCACCCAGGGCGGCAGCGGCGGCGGCCCATTGCCGGTCCCGCATGGCGATATCCACCCGCAGCAGGTTGGCATTGCGTGACCGGTCATCGGTCAGCAGGGCCACCGCTTCGCCCCCCTTGCCCGCCTGCGACAGGGCGCGGGCGCGCAGCAGGCGCCGCTCCTCCACCAGATCGGCGGGCATTTCCTCCATCTGGGTGCGATCAAGGGCGGCCAGCGCCTCTGCCGGCTTGCTGTCCAGCAGCCGGATGCCGGCCAGCCGCGTCCCGACCCTGGCCTTGTCCAGCCCCGTCAGGCGATATTGCACCTGATGGTCCAGCAGCTCCGCCGCGCGGTCCAGCAGGTCAATCTCCACCATCCGTTCCGCCAGCTTCTGGATGATGCGGTCACCATCAGGACCGGGCGGGGTCAGTTCCCGATATTGTTCATACAGCGCCAGCGCATCCAAGGCCGGCATCTTCGCCGCCCCGTCCTTGGCGAACAGATCGGTGAAGGTGCGGGTCATGTCCGCAGCAATCTCCTTGGCGTCCGGCGTATCCGGAAACAGGGCGATGGTACGGCGCATCGTGTCGAAGGCTTGGGGATAATTGCCAGCCAGGGCATGCACCTCCCCGATACGGCGCAGATTGGACAGTTCCAGCGCATCGCCGATCCAGGCGAAGCGCATCTCCTCCATCCGCTTTGCGGCTTCCTTGGCGTCGATCTTGCCGGCGGCCAGCGACGTATCGATGAAGTCGCGCTTGGCCCGCATGGCGTAAAGCCGGTCACGACTGCCCATCGCTTTTTCAAACTGGGCCAGCGCCTTGTCATTATCGCCTTCGGCGCGGAATATCTTGCCGCGATAATAATCCAGCGCCGGGCCCAATTGGCCTTCGGCAACACCGCGTTTGACGGCGCGATCCAGGATGGCGGCTGCGGCCTTGGGCTGGTTCTGTTCCAGCGCAGTATTGGCGGCCGCCAGCGACAATTCTGAAAAATATGGGTCCGGATAATTTGCCAGCGCTTCCTTGCGGGCTTCGAACAATGCCTGAGCAGCGGCATAATCCTGCTTGCCCCCCAGGGCAGCGGCCCGCCACAGGTCGGTATCCGCCTCCCCCGCCAGACCTGGATTGCCCAGATCGGCCAGGGCGCCATCATAATCCCGGGTCAGGGCGCGGGCGATGCCGCGCACGGCCAGAAACTCTGGCCGGCGATCCACATCGGGCTGCACCTCCTGCACCCGGTCCAGCATGCCCTGCGCCTCATAAGCCAGACCATTGGCGATATAGAAGCGGGCAAGTCCCAGCCGGCCCCGATTACGCTCGGCCTCCGGCAACTGCACAAGCTGGTCCCATTTGGCCTGCCGCGCCTTGATATAATCCGCAGCAGGCACCTGTCCCCACCGCTTGAAATCATAGAGACGATCCACCTCTTTCTTGGGCGGAGGCGGCGGCGCCACGGATAAAATATCGGCGGCGGAGGATAATTGCAGCCCGCCAGGGGCTGTGATTTCCACCCCTTCACGCACCGGCTGAACGCTCAACCCATCATCAAGCGGGCGGACCACAAGCCCTTGCAGCGTGGGCAGGAGTTGCGCCTGGGCGAAACGCTGGGACAGGGCGACATGGGGGCCGGGCTGGGACAGCGGCACAACCGACAAAGTATCGCCGACCACCGGATCTTTGAAGGAAAGGACTGATCCGGCATCCGGCATCGCCACCACCAGACGCGGCCCCAGGGCAAAGTCGAGATCGGGGGTCGCGATCAGGCCAGTGGGGCGCGTGTCAGCACCGGGCAAGTCGGTGACACGGTTGAAATCGACATGCCATGCCGTGCCATCACGGCGAACAGCGGCGCGCATCAAGGCCGGCATCGGCAGGCGGAAGCCTCCAGCCTCAGGCACGGTCACCGGTTCAATCGTGGAGCCCAGCCACGGTACAGCGGCGGGCGCTGGTGCCGTCTCCGGCGGGACGGGGCGGTCAAACAGGATATAGAGCCATCCCGCCCGCTCGAACACGGCAGCGGCGGTACCAGCCTTGGGATCGAACGGAATGCTCATGGCACCCGCCTGCTCCGCCGGTGGCAACGCGGGCGAGGACACGGGTACGGGCGTGGCGGGTGCGGCCGCCGGCACAGATGTCTTGTTTTGTCCGGCTGGGGCCGGTGCCGGGGTCGGGCTGGCAGGGGTCGGCGCCGGCGCGGCGCCGGCAGCCGCCGGTTCACCAGGGGCAGGCGCAGCACCACCGCGAAGCTCGAACAGCGGCGCCCCTTCCTTGGTACGACGCGGATCAGCCGGAACCGGTTTAGCTGCCGTCTGAGCCGGCTTTTCCGGGGAGGCGGCTGGCTTCGCCGGATCAGGCGTCAGCCGGGTCGGGGCCTGCGTGGCGGTCGGCGCGGGTTTGGGCGCCTGCGTGGGCTCAGGCGCAGGGGCAGGTGGTTTGGCAGCAGGCGCCTTGTCCAGCACATCAATCACCACCCGCGTGCCAGCCCGCATATCCTTGATGCCGGCGCCGGCCGGGATGCGGAAGCGCACCAGGAGGGCACCGTCGACCCGTTCCTGGCTGAGGCCGGTGATGCGGGGTGGCGGGGTGCGCACCACCCGCGCCAGATCCGCCTCTGCCGCCACCGGAAAACGGATCGTCACCTGATCGCCATCCTGCTGCACGCTGTAGGGCGTGTTGCGAGGCCAATCAAACACCAGCCGGCTGTAAGTGGGATGGGTGCCACTGCGCACGCCCACCTTTTCCGCCGCCGGGCCAGGGGTCGCCGCCGGCTGGGCCTGCACAGGGGATACCAGCAGCGTGGAGGCCATCAGCAGGGCGCAGAGGGAGGAAAGCCGGCTCATGCCCCGCCCCCATGGTCACGGACCACCAGTTCAACCCGGCGGGCCCGCGCATTGTCGGCAGCACCGGCGGAAAGCCCGTCGCCATGGCCCCGTACAGTGATATCGCGCAGATATCCGGCATCCCGCAGGGCCTGGGCCACCGCCTGGGCGCGGGCCAGCGACAATTCCCAGTTGGAAGGCCAGCGGCTGCCGGCCGGCGTGGAATCGGCATGGCCAACCACGTCCAGGGCGTTGCCGATATTGGCGGCGACACCCCCCATGACGAACATGGCTTGGCGTCCTGCCGGCGAAAGGGTGGCATCACCGGGGGCAAACAGAAGCTCTGATGGCAGGGCCAGCACCAACCCCTGTTCCCGTTTTTCAATCGTGACTGATGCCAGTTCCGGGTTATCCGCCAGCAGATTTTCAAAGATGCGGCCCAGATAGCCCAGATCGGCCGCCCGTCCCCGGTCCAGCGCCGTTGCCGTCAGGGCGGCGCCAGCCGGCTGCACGCCACCGCCCACATCACTCATCCCCGGTGTTCCTGCCACCAGGGCCTGATAACGGGCCGGGTCCGGCTCCGACATGGCGTAGAGCATGACGAAAAAGGTCAGCATCAGGCAGATCAGGTCGGTGAAGGTCACCATCCAGGCCCGCCCGGCCTCCGTCGCAGTGGCCGGCAACAGGCGGGGCAGACTGGAAAGAGAGCGCCGCATCATTGCCCAACCCCCACCGGTGTGACCGGCGATGGCAGGGTGAACAGGAACCGCACCTGTCCCGCCGCAGTTCCCCGCTCCAGCCCCACCGACAGGGGGGCCGGCGGCACGCCATTGGCCACAAGCGCCCGTGCCATCGCACCGGCGCGGGCAACCAGGGGGGCGCTGTCCGCTACATCTTGCGTGGCAAACAGGATTTCAGCCTGGATCTGCACTCCTTGCGGTCGGGGCGCCAGCGTTGCCGCCACCCGGTCCATCAAAGCAATGCGATCTGGGCGGATGGCCAGCGTGTCCCCCACAAACAGATCAGAAGCCGGCAGGATGACGGCCAATGTCGTGCCGTCCGCCCCGGCATCCACCTTCGCCAAGGCCAGTTGGGTGCGCACCAGATCACCGAGATCGCGCAGCGAAGCCGCTGCGGCCTGCTGGCCCGCCTCTTCACCCCCGGCACCGCCCCGCCCGGTCAGGGGCATGGCAAATGCCTGATCCACGCTGCGTATGACGGCACCAACCTTATCCTGATGAAAATGGGAAATGGCGTTCAGCAGGATGAAAAAGGCCAGCATCAGCATGAAAAGGCCGAGATAGGCGTAAAGTGGCGCGCCGCCGCCCTGCCCTGCACTCGCACCCCCCCCCGGCACGCCAGCGCCAAACGGCAGCGTCATCTCCCGGTCAGGGGAAAACCTGTCGGAAGCAGGGCCGGTGGGCGTTGGCAGGTCGGTGGGCGACATTCATCCTCGGGTCGGGTTGCGGGCGATCAGTCGAACAGGGAATCAATGAAGGCCTGATCGATACCAGCCCCCGGCATGGAGGGGCCGTTCAACAGCTTGGTATCGGCGGCAACCTCAGCAACCGGCGTTTCCGCCGTCACGGGGTGGCGGCGCTGCACTTCCTCGCCCATGGCGACCAGCAGCACTTCCACCTTCTGCTCAATATGTTTCAGCGCCCGCACCACCTTGCTGATACGCTGGCCGGTAATGTCCTGGAAATTACAGGCTTCATAGATGCCCGTGGTGATGTCCATCAGCTTGGTGGACACTTCCGCCGGCACATCGCCCGCCAGCCCCATCATCTGGTCGCAAGCGTCCATGATGCGGTTGGTCGCATCTTCCGTCGCGCCGACAACCGCGTCCAATTCATCCGTCGCCAGGGGGATATGTTCAGAATGGATGTCCGCCGGCTGGATCGCCGCGATTTCCTTCTTGGCATTGTTGATGAAGCGGGCCAGCCCCTCCAGCTCCGAATAGACCTGAAGATGGTGCTGGGACAGTTCCCCACCCAGGGAGCCGACAACGGATGTGACGATGCCGGCCACCTCCTCACGCGACAGCGGCTGGCGGGCCTCTGCGCGGGCGACCTCCAGACGTTCCTTCAGAGCGGGATCAACGGCGGTGCGAAGCATCTGAACACCTTCACAGCAAGAAGAAGAGAGGCGGACAAGGGTGATAACAGGCAACTAAAAAGATGGAATAAAAGGCTCCACCGGTCTTCATACAATCATTCCGGTACGGTGGGCAGCCTCTTCCGCTCAGCAAGCAAAATGGTAACTTCCTGCGCGCGTGCAGAATCCATCGCTGCCAGCACGGGCGCAGCCTTGCTTTCCTTCATCCGGCTGATGACGTTCAGCAGAACCTTGTTTTCCAGCGCATTAAAGATCTTCGCGGCGTCCGCCGGCTTCATCGTCTCGTAAATCTTCACCAGACTATCAAGCTGCGCCTGCTGTTCGGCATTCACGGTCGTCAGCAGGCCCTGGATTTCCTTTTTCAGATCCTGCAACTCGGCGATCTTCTGGTCGAAACGAGCCTCTGCCGCCGCCAGCATCGCTTCCCGCTGATCCAGTTCGCGGGCGCGCTGGTCAATCTGTTCGCGGCGCTCCTGCAACCGCTGCAACAATTCAAGCTGCGTCGGGCTGAAAGTCTGGGCCGGCGCACCGGAAGGCTGCGACGAGGCGGGCGCGGTGGCCGCCCCTTCTGCGGGCGGCGTTCCCTCAGGGGCGGCGGCTGGTGGCTGGGCATGCGGGGCGGCCGCCGGCGTTGCGGCCGGCGCCGGTTTATCCGCCTGCGCAACCTGCTGTGGCGGCACGGGCAAAGCGTCCGGCCGTTCCGGCAAGCCGACGGGCTCCGCCTGCTGGGCAATGGATGAAGGCACCAGATTGAAGGCCGCACCCGTCGAAAGGCTGACCCAGATATCGCCAACCTTCACCCCCACCAGCAGGCCGGCGGCGCAAATCACGGCTGGCAAAAGACCGGGGCGCAACAAGGCTCGCCGGGGCTTCCGGGGGGCGGGACCGGGGGGACGTTTTCCAGCCTTGCCGGGCGCTGCTTTACGGGGAGCGGAAGCTGCCCGTGCAGGTGCGGCACCGGGCCGGGGCGCCTGACCGGCAGCCAGGGGCGGCTTGGTGTTCATGGACGCAGATTCTCCAGCGCCTGAAGCAATTCCTTCTCCGCGCGCGATCTGGGTTCAGCCCCGGTGGCGGGGGATGCCGGCACCGGTTGGGACCGGGCCGCCGGCGCGGCAGCGGCCTGGGATAGGGCCGGGCCGCGCGGCGGTGCGCTCAAGGCCGGCGCGGGCGCCGTCGAGGTTGGCATCACCGTCTGGCGCGCCTTGCCCGATGCCGCTTCCAGCCGGTTGGCCAGATCGTCGGCGGCATGGACAATCAGTTCCATCTCGTCCTTCAAGGTACGGGCACGGGTGATAAGCGCGCTCAGCGCCTCACCGGATTCCGTTGCCGCCTTGCGCATGCCCTTGACGGAACTGTCGGCCTGGGCCGTCGCTTCCGCGAAACCCTTGATCAGTTCTTCCAGTTCCGCCCGGCTTTCCTTAACGGCGGAAAGCTGGCGGTTCAACCGCACGGCATAGATGATGGTGGCAACCAGCAGGCCGATAACGGCCAGGTCCAGCACCAGGGAAAGCAGGCCGGGGATCATTGCTGCGACTCCGGTTTGGGCGACTCACGATCGATCCGCACGGCGATATTGCCCCCCTTGCGGCCCATCCGGCCCAGGAACATCGGCACATCCCCGCATCGCAGCTCAATCGTTTCCTCCGGCGCGACGTTCAGCAGCACGCGGCTGCCGACCCGCCAGGACAGCACCTCGTTCAGCGGCAACACAATTTCATCCAGTACAGCCGAGAGGTGAACATCCGTTTGCCAAAGCTCCGACGCCAGGTGGGTTTCCCAGATGCTATCACGGCCAAATTTCTCACCCATGAACATCTGGAGCAGCAGTTCGCGCACCGGCTCCAGCGTGGCATAGGGGATCAGCAGTTCCAGACGACCGCCGCGATCTTCCATATCAATGCGCAGCTTCACCAGCACGGCGGCATTGGCCTGCCGGGCGATGGTGGCGAAACGGGGATTCGTTTCCAGCCGGTCGAAACGGAAGGTGACGGGCGACAGCGGGTCGAATGCGGCGGACAGGTCCGACAGGACCACATGGACCATGCGCTCCACCAGATTGCGTTCAATCGTGGTGTAAGGCCGGCCTTCAATACGCATCGCCGCCGTGCCGCGCCGCCCGCCCAGCAGCACGTCCACGATGGAATAGATCAGGGCTGAGTCGATCACCATCAGCCCGTAATTGTCCCACTCCTCCGCCTTGAACACGGCCAGCATGGCCGGCAGCGGGATGGAGTTCAGGTAATCGCCGAAACGGACGGAGCTGATCTGGTCCAGCGACACTTCAACGTTATCGGACGTGAAGTTACGCAAGGATGTGGACATCATGCGGACAAGGCGGTCAAAGACCACCTCCAGCATGGGCAGGCGTTCGTAATTGACCAGCGCCGAGTTCACCAGCGCCATGACGCCGGTATTGTCGCCGTCGCCGGAACCGTCCTTGTCGAAGCCCAGCAGGCTGTCGATTTCGTCCTGGTTCAGCACCCGGGTGGCGCCACCGCCCCCGCCGCCGCCCATATCACCGAAGGCGTCGCCGGCAGCCTCATCCGCCATGGCCGCCCATTCGGCGGCCATCCGTTCTTCTTCGCTCAGTTCCTCAGGCCCGGCCATGCTTCATCCCCGCTACCGGTCTCACTGCTGGACCAGGAATTCTTTGATCAGCACATCCTTGACCTTGATCGGGGCCGTCGCCGTATTCACCCGCAGCAACAGTTCCTCCCGCAGCCGGTACATGCCGGCCGAGCCGCGCAGGTCATCCACCCGCAGCTCACGCAGATAGACCTGGAAAGCGTCGGTGATGCGCGGCATCGCCACATCCAGCGGCGCCATTTCTTCCGGCCGCGACACTTCAAGGGTGATGCCCAGCTTCAGCAGGGTGGCGCGCCGTTCCCCGGTATTCAGGTTCACCAGGATATCCGGCATGTCCTTGAACAAGGGGGGGCCGTTATAAGGCGGCAAGGCAGGCTCATGCTTTTCCTCGACATGCTCCTCCTCCCCCTCATGCTTCTTGCCCAGAAGCCCATCCAGCATGCCGGTGAAAAAGGCCGCGGCACCCCCCGCGACGATCAGCAGAATCGGCAGCACGATGAACAGAACGATTTTCTTGCCGCTCAACTTCTTGCGCGGCTGTTCATGTTCCGTCGACCCACCGCCATCGGTTTCCATGGCAGTCATCGTGTGCGCACCCCTACCGCTTCGTACAGTTACAGTCAGCCGCTGTCGTAGCGAATGACCCCCTTCTGAGCCACTCTAATCATGCGGTGGTTAACAAGCGCTTTCAACCGTTTCCACGGTTTTGCTGAAAAAGCCTGTGAGAATGGACGAAACCGCTGGCAGCACGCGGTCACTGGGCCTGCTTCTGGAGGATATGGATTTGGCTGTTTTTGTCCGCATTTGGTCCGGTGCATGCCTTTCTAGCCTGGAATATCCCTAATAAATTGAGCACCATCCTAGAGCGATGGAGTTCATAAAATGTCCGCTTCACAGACCGCCCTGCTGATCATCGATGCGCAGGAGAGCTTCCGTCACCGCCCCTATTGGGACGTGGCTGACCTTGATCGCTTCACCCGCCGTCTCCAGCGGTTGCATGATGGGGCGAAAGAAGCCGGGGCCAAGGTGGTGCAGATCTTCCATGTCGAAAAGGATGGGCCTTTCTCCATCGCGTCGGGCCATGTCCGGGCACTGGAACCCTTGCGGATTGATACGGATGCCCGGTTTGAGAAAACCCGCCACAGCGCCTTGATCGGGTCCGGCCTGGATGTGTGGTTGACCCGGAATGGCATAGGTCGCGTGATCGTCAGCGGCATCCGGACGGAGCAATGTTGCGAAACCACAACCCGCCACGCCAGCGATCTGGGCTATGAGGTGGATTACGTGACGGAAGCCACCCTCACCTTCCCGATGCAGGATCGGGAAGGGCGTCTCTGGTCCGCTGCGGAGATCGCGCAACGAACGGAACTGGTGCTGGCCCGGCGCTTTGCGCGCATCGCCAGTGTGGAAGAGGCATTGGCTGCATTATGACAGAGAAGCGGCGGCTGATCCCCGTATTGGTGGTGGTGCCGCCGCGCGCCCTGCTGCTGGACATTGCCGGCCCGCTGGAAGGGCTGCGTCGCTGCGGTCTGACAGCGGGCAGCCCGGTCGGGTATGATGTGCGTTATGTAGGGCCGATGGAAAAAGTCACCAGTTCCATCGGCCTGGAACTGGCCGGCATCGCCCCCCTGCCCGCCATGGTGGCGCCCGGCACCCTGATCCTGGTCTCGGGCAGCGTCAGTCCCCCGGCGGGGCCGGAGGGGCAGCAGGACGAAACAGCAGAACAAGCCATCGTTGATTGGCTTGCCCGGACCATGGGGCCGGAGCATCTGCTGGTCTGTATCTGTTCCGGCGCGATACTGGCCGGGCGGGCGGGTCTGCTGAACGGCCGGGCCTGTACCACCCACCATGCCGACTGCGCACTCTTGCAAAGCCTGGCGCCTGCCGCCCGCGTGCTGGAGAATCGCCTTTATGTCGAGGATGGTCCGGTCTGGACCAGTGCCGGCGTCACGGCCGGCATCGACCTGATGCTGCATCTGATCGCGCGGCAGGCTGGCCCGGCCATCGCCAGCGCCGTGGCCCGGCATCTGGTTGTTTATATACGCCGCACTGGATCGGACCCCCAGCTTTCCCCCTGGCTGGAGGGCCGCAACCATCTGCATCCGGTCATCCACCGAACCCAGGATGCCATCACCGCCAACCCCGCGCGGGACTGGACATTGGGTGATCTGTCGCGCATCGCGCATGCCAGCCCGCGCCATCTGTCGCGCCTGTTCAATGAATATACCGGCATGAGCGTTCCCGACTATGTGAACAGGCTGCGCGTGGCGCTGGCCCGCCAGTTGCTGGAGACGTCCCGGCTGGACATGGAAACGGTCGCGGAGCGGGCCGGATTCGCCTCCGCCCGGCAGTTACGCCGCGCCTGGGGGCGTTTGAACGGGGCACCGCCCAGCGCCGCCCGTGCGCCCGCCGATCACCGCTAGCCCTGCCCCCGGTCACGCGACCGGGCAAGAAAGATGCTGCCAATCCCTCCATTCGACAAGAATGCTGCAACGCAGCTTAACCCGCCTTCCTTTTGATGTTACGGTCACCATCCGGGGTTGCGGCGGCACCACGAGCCGCCGTCTAAGAGGCTGGGAGACAGGACCGTATGGGTATCCATGTCGCGTTGAACCATAAGACGATTTATCGTTATGACCGCCCGGTGATGCTGGGCCCGCAGGTGGTCAGGCTCCGGCCCGCCCCGCATTGCCGCACCCCCATCCTCTCCTACTCGCTGAAGGTCACGCCCAAAAAGCATTTCCTGAACTGGCAGCAGGACCCGCAGAGCAACTGGCTGGCCCGCTTCGTCTTTCCGGAAAAGACGACGGAATTCGTGCTGGAGGTGGATCTGGTGGCCGATATGGCGGCCATCAACCCGTTCGATTTCTTCCTGGAACCCGCGGCGGAAAAATACCCTTTCACCTATGAGCCGCTGCTGGCCAAGGACCTGAAACCGTTCCTGGAGGCGGAAACGCCCGGCCCGCTGCTGGCCGAACTGCTGGCCGGCGTCGACCGGAGCGAGCAGGCCACCGTTTCCTTCCTGATGGCGCTGAACAGCCGGCTTCAGGAGATGATCGGCTATGTCATCCGGCTGGAACCGGGGGTGCAATCCTGCGAGGAGACGCTGGAAAAACGCACCGGCTCCTGCCGGGACAGCGCCTGGCTGATGGTGCAGGCGCTGCGCAATCTGGGGCTGGCGGCGCGGTTTGCCTCCGGTTACCTGATCCAGCTTGTCGCTGACCAGAAACCGCTGGAAGGGCCGGAAGGACCGACGGCTGACTTCACCGACTTGCACGCCTGGTGCGAGGTGTACCTGCCCGGCGCCGGCTGGATCGGCCTGGACCCCACATCCGGCCTGATGGCGGGGGAAGGCCATATCCCCGTTGCCTGTACGCCCGACCCATTCAGCGCCGCCCCCATCACTGGGGGGCTGGAACTGTGCGAAGTGTCATTCGAACATGCGATGTCTGTCACCCGCATCGCCGAGCAGCCACGCACGACCAAGCCCTATTGGCCCGAGCAATGGGCGGCGATTGAGGCGCTGGGCCACCAGGTGGATCGGGAAATCCAGGATGGCGATATCCGCCTGACCATGGGGGGCGAGCCGACCTTTGTTTCCATCGACGATATGGACGGGGCGGAATGGAACACCGCCGCCATGGGCCCCACCAAACGCACCTTGTCCGGTGATCTGATCCGCCGGCTGAAAACCCGGTTCGGCCCCGGCGGCCTGCTGCATTTCGGCCAGGGCAAATGGTATCCGGGGGAAAGCCTGCCGCGCTGGGCCCTGCAGCTTTACTGGCGCCGCGATGGCGATGCGCTGTGGACCCATGATGAATATCAGGCGGATGAGCGTATCCATTACGGGTTCGAGGCAAGCCATGCCGATGAGTTCATCCGCGCCCTGGCGGTAAGGCTGGGCATCCCCGCCGACTATGCCCGTGCGGCCTTTGAAGACCCCTGGCACTATATCCAGCGTGAACGCAAACTGCCGGTGAATGTCGATCCGTTCGACGCCAAGCTGGAAAATGAAGAGGAGCGGGCCCGTCTGGCCCGTGTATTCGAACGGGGGCTTGACCGCCCGATTGGCTATGCCCTGCCGCTGAGCCGCCGGCACGAAGCAACCGGCCCGGTATGGCTGTCCAGCACCTGGCCGCTACGCACCGACCGTTTGATCCTGGCGCCGGGCGACAGCCCCGTAGGGTACCGGCTGCCGCTGGGCAGCCTGCCCTGGGTGGATGAGAAAGATTATCCCTGGTCTTACGAGCAGGATCCGTTCGATCCCCGCACCCCCCTTCCCGCTTATGAGGAACTGGCCCAGCAAACGACAGAACGTAAAGGCCGTACAGAACCGCTGGAACGCCGCCGCCGCATGGCCGATGTAAGGGACGAGGTACCTGACCGGGGTCAGTCCGCCTGGTGGGTGGTGCGGACCGCGCTATGCATAGAGCCGCGCGACGGTCGGCTCTATATCTTCATGCCGCCAACCAGCCATCTGGAGGATTGGCTGGAACTGGTGGCGGCAATTGAAGCCACCTGCGTGGAACTGGATATGCCGGTCGTGCTGGAAGGCTATCCGCCGCCACGCGATCCGCGCCTGAATTCCATTGCTGTAACACCCGATCCCGGCGTGATCGAGGTGAATATCCATCCGGCGACAAGCTGGGAGGAACTGGTCCGCAACACGACCGAGCTTTACGAGGATGCACGGCAAAGCCGGCTGGCAACGGAGAAATTCGCCCTGGATGGTCGCCATATCGGCACCGGAGGCGGCAACCATATCGTGGTCGGCGGCGCCACGCCGGCGGACAGCCCGTTCCTGCGCCGCCCGGATGTGTTGCGCTCACTGCTGACCTATTGGCAGAACCACCCGGCCCTGTCCTTCCTGTTCTCCGGCATGTTCATCGGGCCGACCAGCCAGCATCCGCGCGTGGACGAGGCGCGGCATGACAGCCTGTACGAGTTGGAAATCGCCTTCAAAATCCTGGATGAGGCCGGGACGGGCGCCCCGCCCTGGCTGGTGGACCGGGCGCTGCGCCATCTGCTGGTCGATGTGCAGGGCAACACCCATCGCAGTGAATTCTGCATCGACAAGCTCTACAGCCCCGACAGTTCCACCGGCCGGCTGGGCTTGCTGGAACTGCGCAGCTTTGAAATGCCGCCTCATGCGCAGATGAGCCTGGTGCAGCAATTGCTGCTGCGCACCTTGATCACCTGGTTCTGGCGCCAGCCCTATCGCGCGCGGCTGGTGCGCTGGGGCACGAAGCTGCATGAACGGTTCATGCTGCCGCATTTCGTGCAGCAGGACATGGCCGATGTGGTGGCCGACCTGCGTGCCGCCGGCTATGCGTTCGAGGAATCCTGGTTCACGCCGCATATCGCCTTCCGCTTCCCGGTTCTGGGCACAGTCACCCAGCGCAACCTGTCGCTGGAACTGCGCACGGCGCTGGAACCCTGGCATGTGTTGGGGGAGGAGCCGGGCGGCGGCGGCACGGTGCGATTCGTCGATAGCAGCCTGGAACGGGTACAGGTGCGCCTGACCGGGGCGGTGGATGACCGCCACGTGATCACCTGCAATGGCCGCAAGGTGCCGCTGACCCCCACCGGCACGGAAGGGGAATTTGTTGCCGGCGTGCGGTATCGCGCCTGGCAGCCGCCAAACTGCCTGCATCCGACCATTCCGGTCCATGCGCCGCTGGTTTTTGACATTCTGGATAGCTGGACGGGACGGTCCGTCGGTGGCTGTACTTATCACGTGGCCCATCCGGGCGGTCGGAACTTCACCACCTTTCCCGTCAACGCCAACGAGGCGGAAGGACGGAGGCTGGCGCGCTTCTTCCCGTTCGGGCATACACCAGGGCCCATGCCGCCCCCGATTGAGATCCGCAACCCGGACTTCCCCCTGACCCTTGACCTTCGCCTTGGCTGAACCCGCACGCACCCTTCCCCTGCAACAATCCCGCGCCTGGGACGAGATGGTCACAGGCACGGGGGGCGTGCGCCCCCATTGGCAAGGCTTCTTCCTGGCCGATGAACTGACGCGCGGCGCGATGGAGGAACGGTGGGATGCAGCACGCCGGCTGCTGTTCCAGAATGGTGTGACCTATCACGCCTATGCCGACCCGCAGGGCGTGGAGCGGCCCTGGCCACTGGACCCCGTGCCGCTGCTGCTGCCGGCAGCGGAATGGCGGGTGATCAGCGAAGGTCTGCGCCAGCGCGCCCGCCTGATGGACCGGGTGCTGGCCGATCTGTATGGCGAACAAGCCCTGATCCGCGATCAGGTTCTGCCGGCAGGTCTGGTTCTGGGCGATCCGGGTTTTCTGCGCGCCTGCCACGGGCTGGTCCAGGCCCCCGCTGCCCGGCTGACCCTGTTCGCCGCCGATCTGGTGCGCGACCCGGAAGGGCAATGGCGCGTGCTGGCCAGCCGCACGCAAACCCCTACCGGGGCCGGCTATGCGCTGGAAAACCGGGTGGTGTTGAGCCAGACGCTGGCAGAATCGTTCCGGAACTGCAATGTGGAACGGCTGGCCCCGTTCTTCGACACGTTGCGCCAGACATTGGCGGCGCTGGCCCCCCGTGCCTCCGGCCCTGACGGCAGCCCGCGCATGGTGCTGCTGACCCCCGGCCCCTATAATGAGGCCTATTTCGAACATGCTTATCTGGCCCGCAATCTGGGCCTGATCCTGGTGGAGGGCGCCGACCTCACCATCCGGGACCAGACTGTCTTCCTGAAGACGCTGGGCGGGCTGGAACGGGTGGATGTCATCCTGCGCCGGGTGGATGATGATTTCTGCGATCCACTGGAATTGCGGCCTGACAGTGCGCTGGGCGTACCGGGCTTGGTCCAGGCCGTCCGTTGCGGCAACGTAACGGTCTGCAACGGGCTGGGCAGCGGCCTGACCGACAGCCCCGCCCTGCTGCCCTGGATGGATACGTTATCGAAACATCTTCTCGGACAGGCGCCGCTTCTGCCTGATGTGCCCACATTGTGGGGCGGTGATGCCGGGCAGCGGGCGGAGATGCTGGGTGGCTTGGACCAGCTGGTCTTCCGCCCCGCCTATTCCAGCCTGGGCCATCAGCCGATCTATGGCGGGGAACTGGATGCGGCGGGCCGGGCGGAGATGGCCAGCCGCCTGCGTCAGCGGCCCCAGCAATGGGTAGCGCAGGAAGCCATCGCCCCGTCCACGGCCCCTGTCTGGCGTGACGGGCATATGGATGCCTGCCCGCTGGTGCTGCGCGCCTTTGCCTGCGCCACCCGTGATGGCGACTGGATGGTGATGCCGGGCGGGCTGGCCCGGATCAGCGCCGATGACCGGTTTGCCGCCGTTTCCCTGCAACAGGGGGCGGGTGCCAAAGATGTGTGGATTACCGGCAAGACGTTGGAGGGCGCTTCCACGCCCCGCCGGCGAAGCCAGATGGCCCCCGATGGCGCCGGGGATGCCGGCCTGCCGACCATCGACCTTCCCTCCCGGGCGGCGGATCATCTGTTCTGGGTGGGGCGTTATGCGGAACGGGCGGATCAGGCCGTGCGCATCCTGCGCGCCGCCGCCCGTCGCCTGTCCGACGACGCCCATCCCGGCGCGGAAGAAGAACTGGTGCCTCTGCTGCGGCTGATGGGCTGGATGGGCATGATCCCGGCCGGCATCGCCTCCCTGCCGGAGGCCGACGCCGTGCGTGGCATGCGTCAAGCGCTGGAAATCGTGGCCGACGCGGCCAATCCCGGTGGCCTGCGCGCCACGATGGAACGCCTGCGCCGCGCCGCCGCCGGGGTACGTGACCGGTTGCCATCCGATGTCAGCGGCGTGCTGGCCGTGCTGGATGAACGGGCCGCCGCCCCCATGCGGGCCGACCCGGCCGTGATGCGCCTGCGGCTGGATGAGATTTCCGCCCTGCTGGCCTCCCTGATCGGGCTGGAACTGGATGGCATGTCGCGGGGGCCGGCCTGGCGTTTCCTGGTGCTGGGCCGCCGGCTGGAACGGGCGATCGGGATCATCGGCAGCTTCCAGGGCAGCGGGCTGGCCAGCGGCACTGCCGCAACCGGCGCCGCCTTGTCGGTCCTGCTGGAACTGGGCGCCGCCGGCACGGCCTATCGCGAACGCCACCCCCTGGGCGTGCGGCGCGAACCCGTCCTGTCCTTGTTGCTGGCGGATGAGGAACATCCCCGCTCTCTCGCCTTTCAGATCCGGACGGTGGAACGGCAACTGGCCAACCTGCCGGAAATCACCGGCGATGAAAACGGCGTCAGCCCCACCCAGCTTGCCCGCTCCCTGCTGCTGACGGCGGGGGAACTGCTGCGCGACCCGCAGCCCGCCCGGGATGGCACCGCCCTGTGCGACCTGACTGACCGGCTGGGTCGCATGCTGCCCGATATTTCCAACCTGTTGAGCCAGGCCTATTTCAGCCATGTCTTTGCCCGCACCACCTGAGCCGGGGTCGGCAGATAGCGGGCTGATGCGCTATCGCTGCCGCCACGTCACCCGCTACAGCTACAGCGACACGGTCACCTCTTCCCATCTGCTCGCGCATCTGGCGCCGCGACCGCATCCGCACCAGGAAAGCCGGATGCTGGAACTGTCCATCCTGCCCTGGCCCGCCGCCATGGTGGATCGGCGGGACTGGTTCGGCAATCCGGCCACCTATGCCAGCATCCAGGTCCCCCACCGTGACCTGACCGTGACGGCGGAGATGGAAGTGACAGTCACCCCGCCGCCGCCGCTTCATCCGGCTTTCACCCCAGCCTGGGAAATGGTCGCGGCACAGGCACCCGACCTGATGGAAACGGTGGAATATATCGGCCCCAGCCAACGGGTGCCCCAAGGGGGGCCGGATTTAATTGCTTTCGCGAGCGAAAGCTTTCCCGCAGGCCAGCCGATCGCGCTGGGTGCGATGGACCTGATGCGCCGCATCCATGAAGATTTCAGCTTCGACCCCAGCGCCACCACGGTCAGCACGCCCATATCGGAGGTCTTGTCCAAGCGGCGGGGTGTGTGCCAGGACTTCGCCCACCTGATGATCGGGGCGTTGCGCGCGCTGGGTCTGCCAGCACGCTATGTTTCAGGATATCTGCGCACCCTGCCGCCGCCGGGGCGGGAGAGGCTGCGCGGTGCCGATGCAAGCCATGCCTGGGTGCAGGTCTGGTGTGGCGCGGAAGCCGGCTGGGTCGATCTGGACCCCACCAATGGAAAGCGCGCCGATACCGACCATGTCACCCTGGGCTGGGGCCGCGACTATGATGATGTGTGCCCCCTGCGCGGCGTGATCCTGGGCGGCGGCAGCCACGGTATCCTGGTCGCCGTGGATGTGGAGCCGCTGTAACGCGACCCCCCATCTACAAAACTGCCCTTACAGCCCGCGCGCCATCGCCCGCCAGGCGATATCACGGCGACAGAAACCTTCCTTCCAGTCGATCAGATCGACAGCGCGATAGGCCAGTTCACGCGCATCGGCAATGCGGGTGGCCCCCGCGGTCACGCCCAGCACGCGGCCGCCATTGGCCAGCACGGCGCCATCGGCACCGGTCTTCGTTCCGGCATGGAAGATTTCCACCCCCGCCACCTGACCGGCAGCGTCCAGATTGCCGATGCGGGTGCCCTTCAAATAGTCCCCCGGATAACCTTCCGCCGCCATGACAACGCAAAGCGCCGCCTCGTCATGCCATTGCGGCTGCTGGCCGGACACATCGCCCTTGGCGGCTGCCAGCAGCAGTTCCACCAGATCGGATTTCAGCCGACGCATCAGCACCTGACATTCCGGGTCACCGAAGCGGACATTATATTCCAACAGCTTGGGCACCGGCTGGCCATCCGGCCCCTTCACCACCATGATCCCGGCGAACAGCACACCGACGAACGGCTTGCCTTCTGCCGCCATGCCGCGCACCGTCGGCAGGATCATCTTTTCCATGATCTCCGCCTCAATCGCCGGCGTCAGTACCGGGGCGGGGCTGTAGGTGCCCATGCCCCCCGTATTCGGTCCCTGGTCGCCATCGAAGGCGCGCTTATGATCCTGCGCGCCGGCCAAAGCCACAGCGTTGGTACCGTCACAGATGGCGAAGAAGCTGGCCTCCTCCCCATCCAGAAACTCCTCAATCACCAGTTCCGCCCCGGCATCGCCGAAGCGGCGACCCACCATTGCCTCGTCGATGGCGGCATAAGCTTCATCGACATTCTGGCAGATGGTCACGCCTTTGCCGGCGGCCAGCCCATCGGTCTTCACCACGATCGGGGCGCCGTGCTTCTCAACGAAAGCTCGGGCCTCATCACGCCCGGTGAAGCGGCCATAGGCGGCGGTGGGCACACCAAAGCGCGCCACGGCATCCTTCATGAAGCCCTTGGACCCTTCCAGGGCAGCGGCGGCGGCAGATGGGCCGAAGGTGGGGATGCCGGCGGCGCGCAGCCCATCGGCCAGCCCCAGCACCAGCGGCTCTTCCGGGCCGACAATCACGAAATCGATCTTGCTGGCGGTGGCGAATTCAACCAGCGCCTCCACATTGTTGGCGGCAATATCGACACATTCGGCCACGGCCTTGATGCCGGCATTGCCGGGCGCGCAATAGAGCTTGTCGCAGAGCGGCGACCGCGCGACGGCCCAGCACAGCGCATGTTCACGCCCACCCGAACCCACGACCAGGATCTTCATCGCCCGCTCCCCTTATTTCTCGCAATGGCGGCGGGGTTCTAGCACGGGCGGGCCCGCCGGTCACCCGGCCCCGGCAGATAGCGCCCTTGCTTGGATGGAACGGGAAGGGTTTTGCGCTATAATGCGGGCACTGCAGGTCGCTTGGATACGATACAGGAGCAGCAAAGATGCAACCGGATCGTTTGACAGACATGATGGGAGGCACCGCCGCCCTGGGTGCGGAACTGCATGATGTGAATGATCTGGTACGGCTGGTTAGAGCCGGCCTCCCTCTCGCCACGGTCGAAGCCATTGTGGATGGAGGGTGGCTGAACCGGGCTGAACTCTCCACTATCGTCCTGAACGGCACCTCCCTGTCCGCTCGCCGCGTTCAGGGCCGCTTGACCGCCAGCCAATCAGACCGCCTCGTCCGGGCCCTGCGCGTGTTGAGTTTGACGGTGGAAACGTTCGGCAACCGTGACAAGGCCGCTCATTGGCTACGTCGACCCTCAACCATTCTGGGGGGGGAGACCCCCTTAAGCTTGCTTGATACCGATGAAGGTACGCGCGCGGTGGAAACCCTTTTAGGCCGCATCGGGCATGGGATCGCCGCGTGACCGATGGCTGGCGTATTTGCCGCGCGCCGTTCGCCGATCTTTCTGGTGAGGGGGCGCGACTTTTCGGCGGTCGATGGAACCGTCCCGGCTTGCCCATGGTCTATATGGCAGAAACAGCCGCCCTGGCCGTTTTGGAGGTCCGGGTACATCTGGATTTGCCGCCGGAACTGATGCCGGATGATTATGTCCTCATGCAGATTGACCTGAATGGTCTACCCATGGAGGAATGCGGATCATTCCCTAAGGACTGTCAGGATATCGGGGATGCCTGGCTGCGGGCGCAACATACACCGATCCTGAAAGTGCCCTCCGTCATTGTACCGGAGAACGCCAATCTATTATTGAACCCCCGTCATCCCGATGCGACGAAGGCGCGGATATTGTCTACCCGCGCCTTCAGCCTTGACCGACGGTTATGGCCGCGCTGAACTCTCGCGCCAGCAAGCTGCACCGGACGAAGGGCGCGATACAGCCCGCCCGACTGGGTTCAATGCATCACACCCGGCAGGTCCGCCGCCGGCCCTGACACGCCAGCGTCAGCGAACGTGCCCATATTCAGGTGACAGGCAAGGGCTGAGCGCAGCAGCGGGATGGCCAGTGCTGCGCCAGACCCCTCACCCAGTCGCATGCCGAAATCGAACAAGGCCTGCTTGTTAATGGCGGCCAGCAGCTTGGCATGGCCCGGCTCCGCACTTTTGTGTGCGACGATGCAATGGTCCAGGGCCTTGGGATCGGCCTTGTGCAGCACGGCGGCGGCAGCGGTGCAGGCGAAGCCGTCCAACACCACCGGCACCCGCGCAAAACGGCAGGCGATGATGGCACCGGCAATGGCCGCCAGTTCCTGCCCGCCCAGGCAGCGCAGCGCCTCCAGCGGGTCGGTCAGGGCGGACGGGTTGGCGGCCAGCCCGGCATCGACCACGGCGGCCTTGCGCTTCAGCCCTTCCCCATCAACGCCGGTGCCCGGCCCCACCCAATCGGCCCCGGTGCCACCAAACAGCGCGGCGCAGAGGGCGGCGGCAGAGGTGGTGTTGCCGATGCCCATTTCCCCCAGGCACATCAGGTGCAGCCCCGGCTCCACCGCCATCATGCCATAGGCAACGGCGCGGGCGCAGGTGGCCTCATCCATCGCGGCGCCCAGGGTGAAATCGGCGGTCGGGCGATCCAGTTCCATTTCATAAACGCGCAGGTCGCTGTCAGCCGCCGTGGCAAGCTGGTTGACGGCGGCATGACCATTCAGGAAGGCCTGCACCATCTGGGCATTGACCGAGGCCGGATAGGCCGACACGCCATGCGCCGTGATGCCATGGGCACCGGCGAAAACAGCGATGCGGGGATGGGTCAGTTCCGGCGGGGCGTTGCCCTGCCATGTGGCCAGCCATTGCACCAGATCTTCCAGCCGCCCCAGCGCGCCGCGCGGCTTCAACAATGTCTGTTCGCGTTGCAGGGCCGATGTCGCCGCTTCCAGATCCGGGCCGGGCAGGTCGCGCAGGACGCGGCGGATTTCCTCCAGCGTCGGCAAATCGGCAGGGTGGTGATGGTCGTGATCGGCGGACATGGTGTTGGCAATCCTGCTTGGGACCTGGGTGGGACCGTTGCGCTGACCTGCCGGTTTGGCCCGTTGCGGCCCCCTGCAACGGGGGCTTAACGGCGCTGGCGGCGGCAGCCACACTCCCGTATACCGATGTCATGAACGATGCAAGAAAGCAGCGCCGTGCCGCCCCCCTGGCGGAGTTCACGGCCGCCCTGATCTTCCTGACGCGGTTGCCCATCCGCTGGCGCGGGGAATGGCCGGCGGACCTGGACCGGCGGGCGCTGGCCTGGTTCCCCATCGTCGGCGCGCTGATCGGTGCCGCCGGCGGGCTGGCCTATTGGGGCCTGACCCTGCTGGGGCTGACGGCACCGCTGGCCGCCGTGGTTACGGTGGCCGGGCTTTCCCTGCTGACCGGTGCCTTGCATGAGGATGGGCTGGCAGATGTGGCCGATGGGTTTGGCGGCGGGCGCGACCGGGAGGCCAAGCTATCCATCATGAAGGATAGCCGCGTCGGCACCTATGGCGCGCTGGCCCTGATCCTGGCTGCCGCCGCCCGCATTGGTGCCCTGGCAACGCTGGCAGACCCCAGGCTGGTGGGTCTGGCGCTGATCGGCGCACATGGTTTTTCCCGTGGCCTGCTGCCGGCAATGAAGCTGTTATTGCCCGATGCGCGCCAGAATGGCGTATCGGCAAACCAGGGCCGGCCGGACAAGGCACGCCCCTTTGTCGCGGCATTGATCGGCTTTTCTTTCGCCACCACGGTACTGGCGAAACTGCACTTACCGTCCGGCCTAGTCAGCTTGTCTGTCATGGCCGCATGCGTGGTCGCGCTTGTGCTGCTGGGGCGACTGGCCCGGCGGCAGATCGGCGGGGTGACCGGCGACGTGCTGGGGGCCGGACAGCAGGTGGCGGAAATCACCTTCCTGCTGGGCATCGTGGCGGCCCTTTCGCCATGAGCATGGTGATCACCCGCTGGTGGTGGCTGCGCCATGCGCCCCTGGCCGCCCCGCCCGGCCTGATCGCCGGGCAGGCTGATATCCCGGCGGACCTGTCGGACAAGGACAGGCTGGCCAGCGCCGCCAAACGACTGCCACCGGACGCCATCTGGATCGCCACCCCGCTGGCCCGCAGCCTGGATACGGCACGGGCATTGGGCGGTAAGGCGCTTTTGCCGCAACCGGCGCTGATGGAACAGCATTTCGGCGGGTGGCAGGGCCTGACCCATGATGCGGTATGGCAACAAGACCAGCCGGCAGCCCAATCCTTCTGGGACGATCCCGCTTATGCGTGCCCACCAGGGGGCGAGAGCTTTGCCGATCTCTGCACCCGCGTCGCCGAGGCGGTCATAAACCTGTCCGGACGCCATGCCGGGCGTGATATTGTGGTTGTCGCCCATGCAGGCACCATCCGCGCCGCCATCGGGCAGGCGCTGGACATTCCGCCGGCGAAATTGCTGGTGCTGGCCGCCGATCCGCTGCACCTGACGCGGATCGACCATATCGCCCTGGCCGATGGTCAGGTGGCGTGGCGCCTTGTCAGCGCCAATATTCCGCCCTGCTGATGCCCCGTACCATCGGCTAGGGTTGGATTTTACCTATGGCAAGCTGGGCGGTCATGCCGTCCCTGTGCTAGCAAGCAGCAGCCCGTGCAAGTAAGGGAGTGGGAGTGATGAAGCGTTTCGCGATGGCCCTGGCCAGCCTTTTCATGGCGGTTTTCGTCATGGTGCGTCCGGCTCATGCGCTGACGGAAGCCGAACTGATGGTGGAGCGGGCCCGTCTTACCGCGATGACGCTGTTGACCGATCCGCAATATAGCGACCTGAAAAATCTGGTTGGCCGCGCCCGCGCCGTATTGATCCTGCCCAATGTCATTCAGGCTGGTTTCTTCATTGGCGGCGGTGGCGGCACCGGGGTGATGGTGGCGCGCGGTGATGACGGCGCGTGGAGCGGCCCGGCTTTCTACACGCTGGCGGAAGCCAGCTTCGGCCTGCAGTTCGGCGGGCAGGCATCGGAAATGATGCTGGTGATCATGACCCAGAAGGGCCTGGATGCCGTGATCGACCGCAAGGTGAAGCTGGGCGCCGATGCCAATGTTGCCATTGGTGAATTGGGTACGGGCGTCGGCGCCTCCTACGGGGTTGGCCTGTCGGCGGATATGTATGTCTTCTCCAAGTCCAGCGGCCTGTTCGGCGGCATGGCGCTGGAAGGTTCCGTCATCGCCCCGCGCAGCGAGTTCAACGATAAGTTCTATGGGCAGAAGACCAATCCGCGCGCCATCCTGGTGGATCGCCATTTCTACCGGCCTGAAGCCCAGGCGCTGGCCGCAGCCTTGACGCCGGCCCGGTAAGGAGCGCGGCCCGCCCCCTTCTCTCAAGGGGCCGGGCCCAGTTTCCCCTCAATCCGGCGCAGGCTGTCACGGATTTCAAGCAACACCTGCACCGTGTCCGTCTGCGCCGATGGGGGTGGTGGAGGAGAGCTTATCTTCTCTCCCGCGTCCCGCAGACGCAGCACCTTTTCCTGGAAAGCCTTGGCGTCGCGCAAGCCCAGCAGCTTGACGCCGCCCACACCGCCCATCTGGCCACTGCCGCCTGCCGTTTCCACCCGCAGGCTGGTCAGGCCCAGCATGTTCAGCACCGGCCCTTTCGCCAACGCCATATCCTGGATTTTGTCCAGTGGCACAGCGCTTTCACGCTGGAACAGGATGCCATGCTGGAAATAAAGCCGACGGCTCGTCACATGGCAGCGGATGGTCCGGTAATAATGTTGGGCCCACCACCATGCCGCCGCCAGCGTCAATGGCAGAACCACCAGCCCGACAACGGTAAGGCACAACAGAAGACTGGCCTGTAGAAACAGGTAAAACCGCAACTTGGGATCAAACTCCGCCACCAGCAGCGGTGCGTCCTGGCCCTGGCCATCAAGCGTCTGTCCCGCCATCGGTTTCCCCCTGTTGCTGCATGGCGGTCAGGATGCACGCAACCGGCGCCCGCCGCCAGTGCCGGCTCACAGCAGGCTCAACTGTTCGCCCTTGGCCGGCGGGGGCTTGAACTGGCTGCAATCCATCCGCCAGCGGCGGCCTTGCAGGCCCAGGCGCCGACGGGCCAGTTGATAACGGTTGCGCAGCAGATCGGCATAGGGTCCGGTGCCCCGCATGCGGGTGCCGAATTCCGACTGATAGATGGCACCGTCACGGCTCTGCCGGACCAGGCTCAACACCCGGTCGGCCCGATCGGGATAATGCCGCCGCAGCCATTCCTCAAACAAGGAGGCCAGTTCCAGCGGCAGGCGCAGCATGATGTAGCTGGCCTCCTCCGCCCCCGCCTCAACCGCGGCCTCCATGATCCGTTCCAACTCATGATCGTTCAGGGCCGGGATCATCGGGCTGGCCAGGACAGAAACAGGGATGCCGGCATCGGCCAGCTCCCGCACCGCCGCCAGCCGCAATGCCGGGGTGGAGGCGCGCGGCTCCATCCGCCGTGCCAGATCGCGGTCCAGCGTGGTGATGGAAAGGGCAACCCCGACCAGCCCTTGCGCAGCCATCGGGGCCAGAATGTCGATATCGCGGGTCACCAGGGCCGATTTGGTGATGATCCCGACCGGCTGGTTGAAGTCACGGCACACTTCCAGCAGCGACCGGGTGATCTGTTCCTGCCGTTCCAGCGGCTGGTAGGGATCGGTATTGGCGCCCAGCGCCAGCGGCCGGCAGACATAGTTTTTCGCCCGCAATTCCTTTGCCAGCAGGGCGGCGCCATCGCGCTTGACGAACAGCTTGGTCTCAAAATCCAGGCCGGGGGACAGGCCCAGATAGGCATGGGTGGGGCGGGCAAAACAATAAACGCAGCCATGTTCACAGCCGCGATACGGGTTCACAGACTGGTCGAACGGCACATCGGGCGACTGGTTGCGGCTGATGATGTGCCGCGCCGTATCCGCCTGGACGAAGGTGCGGACCGGCTCAGCCAGCACGTCTTCCCCACCCCAGCCATCGTCGGTCAATACCCGACGCTCCCGCTCAAAGCGGGAGCTTTCATTGCTGATGGCGGCACGCCCCTTCAGCGGCTGTCGGCGCAGTTCATCCATGCCCCATCATAGGCATGGATGAACAAGAACACAACAAGAACAAACAGACAGATCAGCGGGTCCGCAGGGCGCTGGTCGTCGGGTCCGGCAGCGCATCGAGCCAGGCGCCATAGCTGGGATTGGGGATCACGATCCAGCGGGTGCCCCACATGGCGGCATGCGCGTCCGACAGGGTACGCCGCTCATCCGGTCCCTGGCGGCGGGTCACCGTCATCATGTCGCTGAACTGGTCACCAAAGGACATGATGATGCGGTGGGTCTTGGCCACTTCCATCCGGCGGCTGGCCTTGTCGCTGGGCCAGCCATTCTGCCCCTTCAGCATCAGGTCGCTTGCCGCGACATCACCAAAGCCGACATTCTTCAGGTTGACCAGCGTGTCCTGGATCTGCGGACAGGGATCGGCGGGGGCATTCGCACGCGGCCGGCATTCCCGGTTGGTGATGAAGACGACGCGGATATTGCGGCGGCGCAGCTCTGCCACGAAATCCAGCGCGCCCGGCATCGGCGTGGCGGCGCGTTCGCTTACCCATTCATCCCAGAAGCCGACATCAAATTCCAGCTTGCCGGCCAGGATGGCACGGGCCTGATGCGGGCTGTTATCCAGCACCGTCTCATCCACGTCGAAAATGGCGGCGGGCGGTTTGCCCTGGCCACCATCACTCTGTTCCAGCGCGGCGGAACCGGGCTTGGCCAGCGCATCGCCCAGACGCAGGGTGGCCAGGGCGTAGGCCTGCTCCGACAGGCGGCGCAATTCTTCCGACCGCTGCATGTAGAGCGTGGCGTTCAGGCGCGGGTCGTGTGTGGGCGAAGAGGCCTGGGGCGCTGCGGCAGAAACCGGCGGAGAGGCTGGCCGGTCATTGACATTGATCGAGCAGCCAGCCAGCAGCAGGCCGGTCAGGGCGACGACAAGGGCAGAACGGGGAGAGGTCATTTCTTGACACTTTTGTGACAGTCCGAAGGGATCCACTTTGCCCGCCGGCCCGGATTGCGTCCATCATCAATTACCGGTTAGGTGCCGGCTATTGCCGCAACAGGTCAATAAAGGCCTGGGCGGCGCGGGTGCGATGCCGTTCCCGGTGCCAGAGCAGGGTGAAATGACGCGCCGGCAGGGCTGGCCCCACCGCGCAAAGCCGGCCGGCGGCTACCAGCGGGGCCACCACATGCACTGACAGGGCCGCTGCCCCCGCGCCGGCGGCCACAGCACTGCACACCGCTTCATTGGACGGGAACTCCAGCACAATATCCAAATCCTCCAACCGGTGGCCAAGCGCCGGCAAGGCTTGGGCAAAGGCGGATCGCGTGCCCGAGCCTGGTTCGCGCAGAACCCAACCGCTGCCCGCCAGATCCAGCGGCAACCCCGCCACATGCGGCCCCACCCACGGATGAGAGGGGGCGACCACGATGATCAACCGGTCATCGGCCACAATCTCCCCGGCCAGGGATGGTTCATCCACCTCCCCTTCCACCAACCCCAGATCAACCGTGCCATCCAGCAGGGCGCGCACGATGGCAGCCGTATTGCCCTCCATCAGGCTGGGGCGGATACCGGGATAAAGCGCCTGGAAACGGACAAGACGGGGCGGCAGCCAATAGCTTGCCACCGTCTGGCTGGCCCCCAGCGCCAAAACACCGCGCCGCAGGCCCGCCAGATCGGCCAGCACCTGTTCTGCTGCCTGGGCACGGGCCAGCACGGCGGCCGCCTCCGGCTGAAACAGCCGCCCAGCCTCCGTCAGCTCCACCCGGCGGCCAACACGGTGCAGCAGCGCCACGCCATGCCGCTCCTCCAGCGCCTTGATCGCGGCACTGACGGCGGATTGGGTGAGGTTCAACGCCTCTGCCGCGCGGGTCACATGCTCCCGCTCCGCCACCGCCAGGAAGATGCGCAATTGCTCAAGCGTCACAGCGGGCACCCATCAATCATTCGATTTTATCACTCAATCCAAACAATATCATTCGTTGGATTGATGGGTCCAGACGGCGCAGCCTGTGGGCATGATGAAAAGCCAGACCCTTATCCCCTTTTCCCTGCCCGCTTTCCGGCCCCTGCTGCCAGGGCTGGTGGCAAGCATCGGCGTGGCCGGGGCCGGTTGGCTGGGGCATCTGGCGCAGCAGCATCTGTTCGGCCGCGTCTGGCTGGATGCTTTATTGCTGGCCATTCTGCTGGGCATGGTGGTGCGGGCCATCGCCGGAAGGCGGGATTGGGGGGATGGGATTGGGTTTGCCGCCAAATACCCGCTGGAAGGGGCGATCCTGCTGCTGGGCGCCACACTGGATGCAGGGGCACTGGCGGCCGCTGGGCCGATGCTGCTGGCCGGCATCGCCACCATCGTCGCCCTGTCGCTGACGGTCGGCTATGGCATCGGCCGTATCGTGGGGCTGGACCACCGGCCGGCTTTGCTGGTGGCGTGCGGCAATTCCATCTGTGGCAACAGTGCCATTGTGGCCGCCGCTCCCGTGATTGGCGCCACCGCCAGGGAAACGGCCACGGCGCTGGCCTTCACCGCCCTGCTGGGCGTGCTGTCGGTGCTGATGCTGCCGCTGGCCGGGGCCGCCCTCGGCCTGGACGGGGTGCATTATGGCATCCTGGCGGGGTTGACGGTCTATGCCGTTCCCCAAGTCGCTGCCGCCACCGCCATGACCGGCATGGTCAGCCTGCATACGGGCATGCTGGTGAAGCTGGCGCGGGTCATGCTGCTGGGACCGGTATTGCTGGTCCTGTCGCTGATCGGTGGGCGTGGACAGGGAGAAGCGGCAGCCCGCCCCCGCGCTGCGCTGCTGCCCTGGTTCATCATCGGCTTTGCCGGGCTGGCCGCCTTGCGCGCCCTGGGACTGGTGCCAGCCGGGCTGGTCACCCCGGCCGCAGAGGCCAGCCATATGCTGACCCTGCTGGCGATGGCAGGCCTGGGCCTTTTCGTGGATATCACCGGGCTGGGAAAGGCCGGCTATCGCACGGTCCTGGCCGCCACCCTGTCCCTGCTGGCACTGGTGGGGATGGGCCTGGGCCTGCTGTCCCTGTTGCCGGTGGTTTAGTGGCTTAGATGGCCTTGCTGTGGCGCCCGCCTTCCGGGTCCAGATGGGCGTCGAACAGGGCGGCAACACTGCGCACCAGCGGGCGGGCCGGGTCCGGCACCACCAGCCGCGTGCCATGCAGTTCCACCACCCCATCAGCGATCAGCGCGGCCAGGGCCGGTTCCGCCGGCATGATGCTGTCAGTCGTCACATCGAACTGACCCGCCATCTCGGCCATATCGACGCTGAAATGGCACATCAGCCGTTCGATCAGGGTGGCGCGCAGCCGGTCATCCAGGGTCATGCGGTAACCGCGCGCCGTGGCGACGCCAAATTCCTCCACCGCCTTCATATAGGCCGGCACCTGCAGCACATTGGCGACATAGCCTTGCGGCACCCGCCCAATGGCCGAAGCCCCAAAGCCCAACAGGGCATCGGCATCATCCGTCGTGTATCCCTGGAAATTGCGCCGCAGCCCGCCATTGCCGGCAGCCAGGGCAATGGGATCATCGGGCTTGGCAAAATGGTCCAGCCCGATCCGGACATAGCCGGCGGCCAGCAGCGTCTCCTCAATCGCCGCATTCTGCGCGATGCGGGCATCGGCGTCGGGCAATTCCGCCTCGTTGATGCGGGACTGGTGCGCCTTGAAACCGGGCATATGGGCATAGCCGAAGATGGACAGCCGGTCCGGCGACAGGTTGAGCGCGGTTTCCACCGTGCGCACACAGCTTTCCACCGTCTGCATCGGCAGACCGTAGAGAAGGTCAAGATTGATGGCGTGGATGCCCGCCCGACGCAGCCCATCGATGGCCAACGCCGTCATCTCTACCGGCTGGATGCGGTTGATGGCGGCCTGCACGACGGGATCGAAACTCTGCACTCCCAGCGAGGCGCGGGTGAAACCGGTATCGCCCAGGGCCGTCGTCATCTCCGCCGTCAGGGTCCGGGGGTCGATCTCAATCGCCAGTTCGGCATCGGGCGCGATGGTGAAGCGGCTGCGCAACTCCGCCATCAGCCCGCGCAAAGCCTGCGGCGGCATCAAGGTGGGGGTGCCGCCACCAAAATGGATATGGCGGACCACCGGCCCTTTAGGCAGCAGCCCGGCGACATGGCGGATTTCCGATGACAGGGCGGCGACATAATCCCAGACCGGATCGGCATGGCGCACGACTGTTGTGTGGCAACCGCAATACCAGCACATGCTGCGGCAGAAGGGCACATGCAGGTAAAGTGACAGGCTGGAAGCCGGGTCCAGCTTTTCCAGCCAGCCGCGATAGGTGCTGGCCGTCACCGTCGGGGAAAAATGCGGCGATGCCGGATAAGAGGTGTAGCGCGGCACACGCTGGTGGCGGTATTTGGCGACAAGATCAGGGTGCATCGCGGCTGGCTCTGACTGGATCGGGAGGTAAGGTTGCGGCAACAATGCGCCGATTGAACCATCCCCGCTTTGATCCAGCGCAATCTGGCCGCCATCTCCTGCTGTCGTTAGCGTCCCCGAACCAACCTTGCCAAACCAAGCCCATGCCCGATCTTGCCCATGAAATCCGCCTTGGCCATGCCGACCATTTCCCCGTCTGTGGGGTGGACGAGGCCGGGCGCGGCCCGCTGGCCGGCCCCGTTGTCGCCGCCGCCGTTCTGCTCCCCTGCAGCGCCATTCCGGAATGGTGTGCCGGCATCAATGACAGCAAGCAGGTAAAGCAGGCCAAGCGCGAGGCTTTGGCCGAGATCATCCAGGCGCAGGCCCTGTTCGGCGTCGGGATCGCCAGCGTGGAGGAGATTGACGAGGTCAACATCCTGCGCGCCACCTTCCTGGCCATGGCCCGCGCCGTCGATGCGCTGGCCCTGATGGCGGGTCGTATGCCCGCCCTGGCCCTGGTGGATGGCAATCAGCGCCCCGCCCTGCCCTGCCAGGTGGAAACGCTGGTGGAAGGGGATGCGCTGTCGCTGTCCATCGCCGCCGCCTCCATCATCGCCAAGGTCACCAGGGACAAGATGATGGGGGATCTGGCACGCCAATACCCCGGATATGGTTGGGAGACCAATCAGGGCTATGGCACTGCCAGGCACCGGGACGCGATCAAAACACTGGGCTTGACTCCTCATCACCGGCGCAGTTTCGCCCCCGTTTCCCAGCAGCTCAGCCTAACTCTCTGACTCTTTTGACTCTTCCGAAAAATTTATGTTGACGCCGAGTCGGGGCCGAATCATTGTCGGCGAAATGAATTCCCGATTCGGCAGCCAAAAAATGCGCGATAAGATTGCAACAAACCGTATTCTCGTTGGCGATTGCGTCCAGTTGATGCGGGACATGCCCGCCGGCTCGGTCGATATGATTTTCGCCGATCCGCCCTATAACCTGCAGCTCAATGGCGACCTGATGCGCCCCAACCATACCCGCGTGGACGGGGTGGATGAGGAATGGGACCGGTTCCAGGATTTCGAGAGCTATGACCGCTTCACCCGCGACTGGCTGGAAGCCGCGCGCCACACGCTGAAGGATGATGGCACGCTGTGGGTGATCGGCAGCTATCACAATATCTTCCGCGTCGGCGCCATCCTGCAGGATCTGGGCTTCTGGGTGCTGAACGACATCATCTGGCGCAAGTCCAACCCGATGCCCAATTTCAAGGGTCGTCGCTTCGCCAATGCACATGAGACGATGATCTGGGCGTCCAAGTCCAAGGACAGCAAATATTACTTCGCCTATGAGGCGATGAAGGCGCTGAACGAGGATTTGCAGATGCGCAGCGACTGGACGCTGCCGCTTTGCACCGGCGCCGAACGCCTGCGTGACGAGACGGGACATAAGGCCCACCCGACCCAGAAGCCGGAAGCCCTGCTGTTCCGCGTGCTGATGGCCTCCACCAAGGTGGATGATGTGGTGCTGGACCCGTTCTTCGGCACCGGCACCACCGGTGCCGTGGCCAAGCGCCTGCGCCGCCGCTGGATCGGACTGGAGCGGGAGCATCAATATGCTCGCATCGCCAACCAGCGCATTGCCGAGGTGGAAGAGATCGCCGAACCGGAATTGCTGGAGGTCACCTCCAAGCGTCAGCAGCCGCGCGTGCCTTTTGGCAATCTGGTGGAACGCGGCTACCTGCAGCCCGGCACCATGCTGTTCGACAATCGCCGCCGCCACATCGCCAAGATCCGCGCCGACGGCACCCTGGTCGCCCAGAACCATCTGGGTGAACATAAGGGCTCCATCCACAAGGTTGGCGCCTCGATGCAGGGCCTGCCGGCCTGCAATGGTTGGACCTTCTGGCACTTCCAGCAGGAAGGGGCCCTTGCCCCCATCGATGTGCTGCGCCAGCAGGTGATCAGTGAGATGCACTGACCTGAAGGCTGCCATTATCTGAGGAAAGCCCCGGTGGTTAATGCCATCGGGGCTTTTTTTATGACGCGGGCGACCATTGCGGTTCAGCCCTGTCCAGTTTCGATCAGAAAAATCGGATGACTGTTCATTTCCGGACAGGTCGGACAGCAATACCCAGTGGCGAATATGGCGACAGAGTGCGCATCGCGCCACTCTACGAACAAAATCACCACCAAGAGCCGTCAATATTTTCCAGAATATGCCAGAACGGCACTTGGCACGCTGTTTGCTTATATGGGGTCATCTGAAACACGAAGCCCGATGGAGCTGACGATGACCTTCCTGACCAACACCACCGAAACCGCCAACCAGAACAACCTGTTCGCCGATCTGATCGCCGCCCTGCCCAAGGGTGCGGAACTGGTCGAAGCGGTTGCCGTACTCGCCTGCGGCGCGCTGATGACGCTGCTGCTGAATGCGATGCTTTGATAACCGCCCTCGCCAGAACAACTGCTCAAATCAAGGAGAAGATCAAATGTCTGCCATTCGCTTGACCGCCAACAGCACCATGGACCGCATCGGTGGGGAAGACTCGCCCCTGTCCGATATCGCCAGCAGTGTGGTGGCCTTGGGCATGGGCGTTATCCTCACGCTCGCCATCGCCTTGCTGCTGTAAGCCCCCTGCCCTTGCCCGCCACGCGGTGCAGGACAAAACATTACCCATATACGGATGCCCGCCACGGCTGGATGAAAATAGCGCTCTCAAGCGCTGCGTCACCGGACTGAAGGTGACAGGAAATCCAGCCACAGGGCCCGATATGCCGGCCGCATCCAACATTCCTTACCGACAATCAAAGACATAAAAGGCGGTACAGCCTTTTCCCGCCGCGTCGCCTTGCTGCTTTCAGCGCGCCATTTCGCGGAAATACAAATACGCCTCATCCGGATATAGTACCCGACAGGCCCGCCTTCGCGCTTGGCCCTGGCAATGATGACGGCGCAGATACACAGAGGATGGAAGCCATGATGAATGATGGGCCGGGGCAAAAAGCCCCGCAGCGCCCCTCCATCGCTGGCGTCATCCTCGCCGGGGGGCTGGCAACGCGGCTGGGCGGCGGCGACAAAGCCTTGCGCCTAGTGGCCGGGCTCCCCCTGCTGACCCATATTATCGACCGGCTGGCCCCCCAGGTGGGGCCTTTGATTTTGAATGCCAATGGCGACCCAGCCCGGTTCGCGGGGGTATTGCCAGACGGCTGTGCCATCATCCCGGACGGGGTGGAGGGGCATCCAGGTCCGCTGGCCGGCGTGCTGGCGGCGATGGAATGGGCTTGTGCCACCGATCCCACTATCACCGATATTGTCACCGTGCCCGGTGACTGCCCGTTTCTGCCAGCCGACCTGGTATGCCGGCTGTGGCAGGCGCGGGCCGCGGCGGGCACCGCCATCGCTTGCGCCCGAACCGTGCAGGAACAGGGCGCCCGCCCCCACCCCGTTGTGGCCCTTTGGCCCGTCAGGCTGGCGGCGGACCTGCACCGGGCATTGGTGGAAGAAGACATCCGTCGGGTGGGGCATTGGGCGGCACGCCATGGCACCGCCCATGCTGACTATTCCGACAAGCCCTTCGATCCCTTCTTCAACATCAACCGACCTGAAGACCTTGAGATCGCGACTGGCATTGCCGCCTCACTCATACCGTAGCGCCTGCACCGGTTTGGCCATGGCCACGCGCGCGGCATGGCCGGCCACCGTTACCCAGGCGATCACCAGCGCCCCGCCGCCTGCTATCAGGAACAGCAGCGGGTCCAGGGGCACCCGATAGGCAAAACCCGCCAGCCAGTGCGACAACACAATCCCGGCAATGCCCCAGGCCAACAGGATCGCCAGCAGCACCGGCCGGGAGAACTGCCAGATCAGCAGTCGCACAATCGCCAGTACCCCCGCCCCCAGCACCTTGCGGATGCCGATCTCCTTGGTGCGGCGTTCGGCTGTGAAGCTGGCAAGCCCGAACAGGCCCAGACAGGCGATCAGGATGGCCAGCCCGGCAAAACCGGCAGCGATGCGGGCCATCTGCACATAGTCGGCATACAGGCGGTCGATCTGCTGGTCCAGAAACTCCCGGCGCAAGGGCACCTGGGGTATCACCTCCCGCCAGATCTCTTCCAGCCGTTGCACCGTGGCCGGCACATCACCGCCCCGCAGCCGGATAAAGACCAAATCTGCGCGGTAAGGTGCCGCCAGATAGACGGTCGCTACCGTGGCATCGCGGGCGGACTTGTACTGCACATCCTCCACCACACCGATAACGGTCAGCCTGACATCAATATCACCGGGTATGGCAAAGGAGCGGCCCAGCGCCTCCTGCGGTGTCAGCCATCCTAGCTGACGTACCGCGCTGCGCGACAGGATGACGTTGGCATCAAGGCGTTGCGCCGGATCACCCATCGCCTCCGGCGGCAAAAGGTCGGTACCACGTTCCTCCTCGAAGACGCGACCGGCGATGACCGGAATGTCCAGGACCTTGAAATAACCGAAATCCACCTGCTCGGTCCGCATTGTCAGGTTCAGGCCGGGCACTTCCCGCCTTGTATAGCCGACGGTGTTTTCCGACGGATCGCCGGGTGCACGCGGGCCTGCCGCGACGCCAATCACCCCCGGATCGGCGTTCAACCGGGCTTTCAGCACATCCAGCTTGCCCTTTGCATCCTTTTGGGCCAAGCCGCGCAACAGAACTACATTCTCCCGGTCAAAGCCCAGGTCGCGGCTGGCGGCGTGGCGGGTCTGGGCGATAACCGTGGCCGTACCGATAGCCAGGGCAATAGCGACGGTAAACTGGAGAACGACCAGGAAGGCGCGCAGACGCCCCCCGCCAGCCGCCGCGATCTTGCCGCCGCGCAATATTGTCGCCGGTCGATATCCTGACAGCATGACCGCCGGATAGAAGCCACCCAGCAGCCCCAAAGCCAGCGCCATGAGAAGGCCTGACCCAGCAACCCAGCCGATTTGACGGAAGGCCGGATCAATCACCAACCCGAAATAGGTTTGCAGGACGGGAAAGGAGATTTCCAGCCAAGCTGTCGCCACCAGCCCAGCCAGCAACGTCAGCAACAGCGATTCCCCCAGAAACTGCATCACCACCAGATGGCGCGGCGCGCCCAGCGCCTTGCGCAAGGCCACTTCCCGTGCCCGCAAAGCCCCCCGCGCTGTGGAAAGATTGATGAAATTGATCGAGGCAACCGCCAGGATGATCGCCGCCAGCGCCGTCAACCCCAGCACCATGGTGCGCCCACTGATACTGGCATCCACGGGGTTGAGATGGAGATCATGCAGCGGCTGCAACCACAATTCCGCACGGAAGCCGCTCTCCGCCTCGTCTGATGCACCGGGGCGGACCTGGACCAGAAAGTCGCGCAGTCGCTGTTGAAGAGCCGGCACGTCCGTACCCGGCTTCACCAGCGTGAAGATATGCAGCCAATTGGACCCCCAATCCTCCTGGCTCTGCACAATCCGGGGCAGTTGGGTCGTGGTCGCCGTCAGCATTTCCAACCCATAGAAACTGCTGTTGGAAGGGGGATCGACCATGACGCCACTGACCGTCAATAGGCGCCCATCCCCCATTTCCACCGTCCGGCCCAGTGCGCTACTGTGACGGAACAGGCGGCTTGCCGTTGATTGGGTCAACACCACCCGGTCCGGCTGGGCCAGGGCGGTAGCCCGGTCCCCTTCCAGAAAAGGCCAGTCGAACAGGGTGAAATAGGCGGGATCGACCAGCGTGATGGTCTGATACTGGCTTTCCCCATCAATACGCAGAATTTCCCGCGCCCGGCCGATGCGAACCACCGTTTCCAGTTCCGGGAACGCCTGCGCCAACGCCGACGCCAGGGGAAAAGACTGGGAGGCCAGCGGTTCCGGCGGGCGGCCGCTGATGATTTCCGTCCGGTTCAAGCGCCAGATCCGGTCCCCTGCCGCAAACTGGTTATCATAGGACAGTTCATGCCGCAGCAGCAGGGCGATGGTCATGGCCGCGGCCAGCCCCACCGCCAGCCCGATAATGTTGATTGCGCTGTAAAGCCGATGCCGCATCAAGTTACGGATGGCGATAACCAGCCAGTTGCGGATCATGACAAGCCCCCCTGCCCCGTCTTGTTCGTATCATTCATAACGCAGTGCCTGCACCGGCTTGGCCCGGGCCACGCGGGCGGCATGCAGGCCCACAGTTGCCCAGGCGATGGCCAAAGCCACTGCGCCGGCTGCCAGAAACAGCAGCGGGTTCAGGTCAATCCGGAAAGAAAAGCCGTTCAGCCATTCATTCATGAAGTACCAGGCGACAGGCCAGGCAATCAGGTTGGCAGCAAGGACGGGCTTGGAAAACTGCCAGATCAGCAGACGGACGATATCCGTCACACTGGCACCGAGAACCTTACGCAGCCCAATCTCCTTGGTCCGGCGCTCGGCCGTGAAGCTGGCCAGACCGAACAGACCCAGGCATGCAATCAGGATTGCCAAAGCAGAGAAGGTGGCAAACATCTGCGAAGTCTTGGTTTCCCGCACATAAAGGCTCTGGATACGGTCATCCAGGAATTCCCGCTGCATCGGCCGGTTGGGGTAAAGATCGCGCCAGATGGACTCTATCCTTGCCAGGGTCGAGGGGACATCACCGCCCTTCACACGCACCATCACATCGCTGAAGCGGTTATTATCGACATAGAACATCGCCGGCACGATGGGGTCATGGATAGAACGGAAGTGGAAATCCGCCACGACACCGATAATGGTCAGCCGGATGATGCCGTCATCATCGGCCGTGGCTTCAAATATCTTGCCCAGCGCGTCCTCTTTACTGGTGAAGCCTAGCCGCTTCACGCCTGCCTCGTTCACGATAACAGAGCCGGTATAGACCGCGCCTGGGGCCGTGGCCGGGGATTCGTCGGGATTTTCGGAAGGCGGTGGCAGGATCACCTGATCGGCGGCACGGGCGGGGTCGAAATCACGGCCGGCCAGCAAACCCAGCCCCATTGTCTTCACATAATTCCAATCAACCGTCACCTGACGCAGCAACAGCATGTCGTCGGACGTTTCGCCAGGCAGGCGAACACCAACATTGTTCTCATTCCCGTCACCGGGGGTGGCGGTTGCGCCGGCGACAGCCGCCACGCCATCCAATGCCCCCAGCATGTCCACAAAGGTTTGCTGGCGTTCACGATCAGCACCCCGGGGGAAGCCACTCAGAATGACCGTGTTTTCCTTGTCGAAACCCAGATTTTTGTTCTGGGCATAGAGCAGCTGGCCATAAACGACGGCGGTCGCCACCATCAGCGCGATGGAGATGGCGAACTGCACGACCACCAACACCATGCGCAGCCGGCCCGAACCACCACCAACGCCGGAAGAGGCGCCCTTCAGCACACGGGCGGGATTGAAGGAGGACAGGAAGAAGGCCGGATAAGCCCCCCCTGCGACGCCCACCACCAGGGCCAGCCCCAGCAGCGCCAACCCCAGTAGAGGATCGGCCATCAGGTTGAAGGAAAGCGGCTTATCCAGGAATGCCGCATATGCCGGCAGCACCAGTTCCACCAGGGCCATGGCGATCAGCAGGCCGATCAAGGTCAATAGCAGGCTTTCCCCGATGAACTGGAAAATGATCTGCCCGCGGCTGGCACCCACCACCTTGCGCACGCTCACCTCCCGCGCGCGCTGGGTGGCGCGGGCAGTGGCAAGGTTCATGAAATTGATTGACGCGATGGCCAGCACCAGCACCGCCACGCCGGAGAAGGTGAGAATTTCGGCATAGGAAGTGGCCGGCCGCATGGAGGTCATCATCGGCTCGGTATGGATATCCTTCACATTGCGGATACGCGGCGTGAAGACATCGCCCAGCACGATGGTGCCGGTCGGCGTGGTCAAGGTCGGGGCTGTGGCCTTGAACCAGCCCGGCAGACGCGCATTCAGCGCTGCCACGTCCGTGCCCGGCTTCAAACGCAGATAGGTCTCGCAGCAGACCCCGCCCCAATTGGTTTCCAGTTCGCGCAGGGCTGTGCCCAGCGCCGCATAGGGCCGGATAATCTCCAGGTTGAAATGGGTGTTGGACGGCATGTCCTGGATCACGCCGGTCACCTTCACCAGCCCGGAACCGTCAATATCCAGCGTCTGGCCAAGCGCATCCTGATCTTTGAAATATTTTTTCGCCTTACTTTCGGTCAACACGATGCTGTTGGGTTGGTCCAGCGCCGTCATGCGGTCGCCGCGCAGGAATGTGAAATCAAACATGCGGAAAAAATCAGGATCGACCGCGCGAACGCTTTCAGAAAAGCTCTCATCACTTTGCTTGATGACGATATTGCTTTGCACGACGCGCGCTGTCATCTCCACTTCCGGCAAGCCTTCCTTCATGGCAGGCGCCAAGGGCAGCATGGAGGCGGCAAACTGGTCGACCTGACGCCCCGGCAACTGGGCGCGGAAGGCCACCTGATACAGCCGATCACTGTCGGTGAAGAACCGGTCGTAATTCGTCTCGTTGCGCACAAAAAGCAGGATCAGCACACAGGTTGCCAGCCCCACAGCCAGCCCCGTAACGTTGATCGCGGAATAAAGTTTGTGTTTCAGCAGGTTGCGGAAGGCAACCATCAGATAGTTCTGAAGCATGGCGAAAGCGTCCCCCGGCGCGGCACATCAGGTCATGGCACCAACATGTGCGCTCAGGCGGCGCGCATATTCTCCGCCACCACCTGTCCATCGAACAGGTTGATGATGCGGGTGGCATACTGGGCGTGCGGCATGGAATGGGTGACCATGACGATCGTCGTTCCTTCCGCATTCAGGTCGGTCAGCATACGCATGACCTCATCGCCATTGGCGCTGTCCAGATTACCGGTCGGTTCGTCCGCCAGCAGCATCTTGGGCTTGGCGACCACAGCGCGGGCGATGGCCACGCGCTGCTGCTGACCGCCGGAAAGCTGCTGTGGCAGGTGGCCCTCGCGATGGGCGATATTCACCTTCTCCAGCGCCTCCCGCACCCGCGCCTTGCGTTCGCGCGCCGGGATGTCGTGATAGAGCAGCGCCAGTTCGACATTCTCAAAAACAGTCAATTCATCAATCAGATTGAAGCTCTGGAAGATGAAGCCGATATTTTTCTTCCGGATGTCGGCCAGCTTGCGCTCACCATATTTCGACACCTCTTCGCCATTGAACAGATATTGTCCACCGGTCGGGTTATCCAGCATGCCGACAATATTCAGCAACGAGGACTTGCCGCAGCCGGACGGCCCCATGATGGCGACAAACTCTCCAGGCCGGACATGGATATTCACGGAATTAAGTGCCGTCGTCTCCACTTCCTCGGTACGGTAGGTTTTGACCAGATCGACCAGCTTCAACATTTCCATTCTCCCTGTTCTTTGGATATTTGGGTCAATTCATTTGAATACGGTCCATCCGGACCATGTCGCCATAGGCGGAAGTGACCACCCGGTCCCCCTTGCGCAGACCGGATTTCACCTCAATCACCTGCGCGTTACGGCGGCCCAGCTCAACATCGCGCTTCACCGCATGTGCCCCGTCACCATCGACGACGAACAGCCAGGCCCCACCGGTATCCTGATAAAAGGCGCCATTGGGGATCAGCAGTGCCGTCGCCGTATCGCCCAGCTTCAGGCGAAGCTGCAAGGTCTGACCGGGGCGGATACTGGTGGGCGCCTGATCCTGGAACTCCAGTTCCACCCGGAACTGGCCTTCGCGGACCTGGGGGAAGATTTTGGCAACCCGCAATACATATTGCCCCCCGGCCATCGCCACCTCGGCCGTCTGGCCGGTGGACAGGCGGGACAGGTAGAATTCATCCACCTGGGCCACAACCTTGAACCCGTCCATCCGGTCGATCCGGCCCAGCCGCTCCCCGCGGGTCTTGTTCTGGCCAACCTCGGCTTCCAGTGCCGTCAACTGCCCGTCCACCGGGGCTTTCACGATCAGGTTGTCCAGGTTGCGCCGGGCAAATTCCAGGTTCTCCTGCAATTTTTCCGTACTTTCGCGCAGCTTGCCAAACTGCTCTGCCCGCAGCCGATCGGTCACGTCCTGGGTTTCACGCAGCACGTCGCGCCGCCGGATCAGATAGTCGTGCTCGTCGCGGGCCTCGTCATACTGCGCCTGGGAAATGGCGGCGCTTTTAACCAGTTCAGCCCGGCGGTCCAGCGTCCGCTTCAACTGGGTCAGCCGATACTCGACCTCCACCAGTGACTGCTTGTTGGACAGGCGGCTGGTTTCCAGGTTCAGTTCCACCGTGCGGAGCTGGTTGAGCTGCTCGATCACCTGCGCCTCGCGGCTGATGACCTCCAACTGCAAATCGGTATTGGTCAGTTCCAGCAGCGGCTGGCCGGCCGTGACCATCTGCCCCGCCTCCACGAAGCGCCGTTCCACCCGCCCCCCTTCCACACTGTCCAGAAAGATGCTGGTCAGCGGCTCCACCGTGCCGCGCACGGGGATAAAATCCTCAAACGGCCCCTCCTGGACGGTGGCAACCGTCAAACGGTCCTGCGCCACCCTGATCGTCTGCCCGCCACCGGTCTGGCTGATGGCATAAAAGCCGGCACCAGCCAGTAAAAGGCCGATACCCAGCCCCAGCGCCTTTTTGCGGTGTTTGGCAAATCCCGCTTTTTCAATCCGGCGATCCATCGCCCCTCTCCCCCCAATACCCGGACAATCAGATCCAGCGCACCAGCCACGGCGCCAGCGTGGCCAGCACCACGCCGCCCAGCCACAGGTCGGGATTGATCCCGGCCACAATGTCGGCAAGCCCCTTGGAGATCGGCTCCTGCGCTGTGTGCTGTTCTTGGATCATCATGTCTTCAATCTCCTGTCGTCCGGACCCCGGTGGGCCCAGCCATGGACAAGGGACTAATGGCAAGGCGCGTGCCAAAGCCGGAATGGCGGAAACACCGGCTTTGCGCGGCACGTCCGACTGTCCGCACCCGGACAGTGTCCGGAAATGGACAGTTCAGCGTTCACAGATGAACAGCCGAGGCGATGCGTGAACCGATTCCAACAGTGCGGACGGGCCAACCGGTCTGATTGCCCCCGTCCTCTCTTCGCGCAGGGACCGGACCGGAAAAATTTTAAGGGTCGCGTCGCGTACAAGAATGCGGTGCAGCAAATGCGCAATATTCCATCGCGGGCAGGAAGCGGGTGCGATTATTTCAATAGACACGGCAATCCTGCCTGAAGCCGCCCGCCGCCTGGAACATAAAGGGAATCCACAGCGGAAAGCGGCGTCATGATAATGTCGCAAAGCCGGTATTCTGGTCGGGGTAAACATGATATAGGCCCGCCATTCGGACATATCACCCGCAAGGCGACGATGGCTTTGATCTCTAACGACCCGGAGCGCGGCTTCTTCGGCCACCCGCGCGGTCTGGCCCCCCTGTTCTTTGCCGAGATGTGGGAGCGTTTCTCCTTCTACGGGATGCGCGCCCTGCTGACCCTCTATCTGGTCAAGCATTTCCTCTATAGTGATGAGACGGCGGGCTTCATCTATGCCAGCTACGCCTCGCTGAACTATGCGATGCCGGTGATTGGCGGGCTGATCGCCGACCGGTATCTGGGCAACCGCAAGGCGGTGATGCTGGGGGCCATCCTTCTGGTGTGCGGCCATATCGGCATGGCGTTCGAGGGCAGCCCGGCGCAGATCATCGACGGGGTGATCGTTCGCCAGTCGCCTTATGATCAGATCATGTTCTTGTCGCTGGCCTTCATCATTGTCGGTGTCGGCTTCCTGAAGTCGAACATCTCGACCATGGTCGGCAAGCTCTATGCCGATCGCGACGATCCGCGTCGTGACCCCGGTTACACCATTTTCTACATGGGTGTTAACCTGGGCTCCTTCTTCTCCACCATCGCCTGCGGCTATCTGGGTGAAACCTATGGCTGGGCCTATGGTTTCGGCCTTGCCGGTATCGGCATGGTGCTGGGGCTGATCGTGTTCGCCGGCGGGACCAAATGGTACCGCAATTCCGAACCGCCCAATCCGGAACAGTTGAAGGCGCGCACGCCCATCGGCCTGTCGCGGGAATGGCTGATTTATGCCGGCGCCCTGGCCGCTGTTTTCATCAACTGGCAGCTTGTCCAGTGGCACGCCATCGTCGGCACCTTGCTGCTGGTGATCGTTGCCGTGGTGCTGACGGGCATCCTGTGGTTCAGCCTGACCAAATGCACCAAGATCGAGCGGGACCGCATGATCGTGGTGCTGGTGCTGACGGCCCTGTCCGTCGTGTTCTGGACCCTGTTTGAACAGGCCGGCACCTCGCTGACCCTGTTCGCGGATCGTAATTCCGACCGCTCCTTGTTCGGCATCATCGTGCCGGCCTCTGTGGTGCAGGTCTTCAACCCGATGTTCATCGTACTGCTGGCCCCGGTCTTTTCCTGGGGCTGGGTGCGACTGGCGCAGAAGGGGCTGGAACCGTCCACGCCGCTTAAATTCGCACTGGCTATCCTGCAGGTGGGCCTGGGCTTCGGCGCCCTGGTGTTCGGCGCCTCCCTGGCCGGTGAAGATGCACAGACCGGCCTGTTCTGGCTGGGGCTGGGCTATCTGCTGCATACGACCGGTGAATTGTGCCTGTCGCCCGTCGGCCTGTCGATGATCTCCCGCCTGTCGGTGGCGCGCATCACCGCCATGGTCATGGGCGTGTGGTTCCTGGCCTCCGCCGGGGCCCATTTCCTGGCCGGTTGGGTGGCATCGCTGGCCAGCACCAGCACGGAACCGGGCCAGGTGATGACCCCGCAGGAAAGCCTGCCGGTCTATACCAGCGTCTTCTGGGACCTGTTCATCTGGGCCACCATCATCGCCGTCCTCGTCGCCCTCATCAGCCCCTTCCTGAAGAAGCTGATGCATACCGACGCGGCGGACATGCATGCAAGCCCGAAAGAAGTGCTGAAAACGACGGAAAAGCGGATCTAACCGCTTTCCTCATCAAGCGATCCGAAGGCCCGCCGGCTGATCCCGGCGGGCCTTTTGCTGTTCAGGCCAGGGCCTGCAGCGCTGCCATATCCGTCAGGCTGAAGCCCAGCGGGGTGACGCTGATCTGGTGGCGGCGCAGGGCGGCCACATCGCTTGCCTCATCCACGGCGCTGGCCGGCTGGCGGCGGAACGCCATCCAGTGATAATCAAAGCCGCGCATGTCGGTGCGGCTCTCCACATCCACATCAATGGTCCCGGTGATCGCCTGCCGTGTCACAGCGATCCCGGCCAGTTCCACCGGCTCCACATCGGGGAAATTGATGTTCAGTACGGTAGCCGGTGCGGAGCCAAACCGTTCTACCACCCCCGCCAGGCCGGAAATGGCCGTGTGCCAGCGGACGTTGAAACGGTCGCGCCATGCCTGGCTGACGGCATAGGCCGGCACACCCAGCATGCGCGCCGTCAGGGCTGCGGCAACCGTGCCGGAATAGCCCACCTCCTCCGCCAGATTGGCGCCGCGATTGATGCCGGAGAACACGATATCCGGCGGGTTGTCCCGCAGGACCGCCCGCAATCCCAGCACCACACAATCGCTGGGCGTGCCGCTGACCGCCACCCGCCTTTCCCCGCGCAGGCTTGCCCGCAACGGGGCATGCAGGCTGACGGCGCGGGACACCCCGCTCTGGTCATGTTCGGGCGCGACCACCCATATTTCCCGCGCCAGCGGTGTCACCGCCGCCACCAGGGCAGCCATGCCCGGCGCGTCGATCCCATCATCATTGGTCAGCAGCGCGCGGTTGAAGAGAGGTTGGGCTTGCATCGGCCGGTCCGTCTGGTGTTGGTTGATCTGCCCTTTCCCAATGGAACGGGCGTTTGAAATTGATAGTCCCGGAAGGACCGGCATGGAAGACCGTTTGCCGACCCATCTTTACATCCAAAGCCATCTCTGGCGCTGCAGTGCCGAGGGCGTGCCGGCCTATGTGCTGCGCAAGGGCGACCGGGAGGGAGGCTTGATCCTGCTGAAGGTGACAATACCCTTCCAGGGCAGCCGCCTTTTCACCCAGGGGCGCGACCTGTCGGGCCGGCTGGGCTGGGTGCCCGGCGCCAATGGCGCACAGGTGGATGAACAGGAAGCCACCGCCTTCATCGAACGTCATGTGAAGCGCGACCCCGATCTGTGGGTGGTGGAAGTGGAAAGCCGCGATGGCAGCAACCCGTTCCAGGATCAGGAAAAAGGCTGACCACGCGCCCGTGCACGGCGCAGGGCTGCCATCCGGAGGCTGCGCCGTGCTTGCACTGCGGGATATTTTCGTCGATTGAGGCGCGGAACCCAGATCGAACCCCGTACATTGGTTCCGCAACATGAACAAACCCCGCCTTTACGCCCGCATTGTGTCCGCAACGGCCTTTCTGGCCCTTCAGGGCACAGCCCTTCCGGGCCAGGCGCAGGAGACGAACACAGCGTCCCCCCTCGACGAAATCGTCGTTACCGCCACCCGCCGCGCCACGGCGCTGCGTGATATCCCGGCCTCGGTCTCCCGTGTGGACCGTGCCGATTTTGAAGAAAAAGCCACGCGCTTCATCGGGGAGGAACTTCGCGGCCTTCCCGGCATCAATGTCCGCACCAATGACCAGGGCACCTACACGGATATCAGCATCCGGGGCGTGCCCAACCGCATCCATAACGACACCATCGTCGTGTTGATGGATGGCGTGCCCTTCGTCACCGGTGATGACGAAGGCGACATGGAACAGCTTCCCTTCGGCGTTGTCGGCCAGGTGGAAGTGGTGCGCGGCCCCACCTCCGCCCTGTATGGCCGGGGTGCCATTGCCGGCACCATCAATTACATCACCCGCCCGGTGACGGATGAGCCGCAGACCGCCGCCCAGGCCGGCATCGGCTCCCATGGCTGGCGTCAGGCGGCCGCCATGATCCAGCGCCCCACCGGCGATGCCAGCGCGCTGCTGATTTCAGCGGAGTTGCAGCGCGCCGACGGCTGGCGTGATCGCACCGACCGGAACGAGGAAAACCTGTTCGTCAAACAGCGCCTCGACCTGAATGAACGGCTGCGCCTGAACCTGACCGGCACCTATGTGAACACCAAGCAGGATCTGGCCGGCGAGTTGCCGACCGATATCCATGGCGTCCCCGTGGAACTGCCGGGCGGCCGCAAGGGCAACTGGAACAATGACGGTGCCGGTTTCTACAAGCGCATGTGGACCAGCACCGCCCTGCTGGATGCCGATATCAGCGACAGCGTGACTGCCACCACCCGCCTGCATTACCGCCACGCCGACACGCGCGCCGTCCAGGGTGCCTTCCAGCGCTTTGACCCGGCGGCCGGGACCGTGGATTTCAGCGGTTTCCGGGTTGATGGTGATACGGACACCTATTTCCTGGAACAGCAGGTCGATTGGACGATCGACGATCATTGGCGCGTGATCGCCGGTGCGTCTGCCGAGCGGATCAACGCCAACCATATTGAAACCTGGAATGGCGAGTTCGATTTCGGCCCGCTTTTCTATATCCGCCGCCGCGACGCGGCGACCGGCGCCTATCTCAACCAGGATGAATGGCTTTCCAGCCGCCTGATGGATGCCCATGCCCGCAATGAAACGCAGGCCGGCTTTGTCCAGGCGGATTTCAACTGGCAGGCCCTTACCCTGACAGCCGGTGCGCGGTACGACCGGTTCAAGCGCCGGGTGTTCTACGGCCCGTCGGGCACCGGTTACGGTCCCGATCCGGAAGTGCTGGTCAAGGATAGTGACAGCCGGATCAGCCCGAAACTGTCCGTCCGCTGGCAGGTGGATGATCATGTCACCGCCTACACGACCTATGGTGAAGGGTTCAGCCCCGGCTTCGGTCCGCTCTGGTCCTTCCGCAACCGGGACACCAGCCTGGCCCCGGAACTGTCGAAAAATATCGAAGCCGGCCTGAAGGCCGATGCGCTGGATGGCCGGCTGACCGGCACCGTGGCTGTTTATCAGTTGAAGCGCAGCGATCTGCTCCAGCTTCTGCCCGTCGGCGCGTCCGCCCGGACCATCAATTCCGGACGTCAGCGCTCCCGCGGGGTGGAGGTGGAAGCCCAGGCCGATCTGCGTGACATGAACCCTGGCTTGGCCCTGGCCGTCAGCTATGGTTACACGGATGCGGTCTGGACGGAAAACGCCTTCCTGGAACCGGATACCAACCGGCCCTTCGACTTTACCGGCAAGGATGTGGCGGGCGTGCCGCGCCATGCCGGACGGGTGGAAATCAGCCAGAACTGGGCGGAACCGGCTGTGACCGTCCGCGGCTGGGCCGATATTTCCGGCGATTACGCCTATGATGGCGCCAATACAAGGCGGGCCGGCGGCTATGCCCTGGTCAATGCCGCCATCACCTGGGCGCCGATCGACAGTCTGGAAATGACCCTGACCGGGCGCAACCTGTTCGACCGGGAGGTGAATACCGTCATTTCCAATAATGACGGCCCCTACGCCTACTACCCGCAGGCCCCGCGCCAGTGGGTGTTATCCGGCACCGTGCGGTTCTGACCGGCGTGATTGTGGCGGGGTCTCCCCCGCCACAATTCATTTTCCCGGCCATTCAAACATCATCATCAAGGTGCGCTGCAGGAACAAAAAATTATTATCCGACAGGATATAGACCAGCAGCCGCCCATCCGCCGCCCGGCGCACATCGATCCCCTCAAAATTATCGACATTCACCGGTGGGTTCAGCCGGGCGATCTCCCGGCCTTCCAGCATGCCGCCATCAATGGCCCCAGCCTTCAGGGAAGCCGCTTCAATATGAACGATGCGGTTACCCCAGCCGCCCAACAGGCCGACCCGACGTTCCAGCACCAGCACGCCCCCATCCGGCAACCGCGCCGCATCCACAGGCAGGAAAGGCGGTAGCCCCTGATAGGTGAAGTGCTGCCACGCCCCCGACCGGCCAACCCAGCCCTGATGGCGCCCCGCATCGTCCCCGCCTTCGGCCAGCATGAAAAGCCGGCCATCATCCAGGGTCAGCAGGGTTTCAATCCCGCTATTGAAATCCAGATCCGCCAGCCCGGCTGGCCCCTCCAGACGCTGCGGCACCACTCCAGTCAGGGCCGATGGATAGCGCAGCAGCCGGTGGTCCCGTTCAAAAGAGACGACCCAGCCCTCACCCGGCCAGTCACCGATGATGGCCAGCCCTTCACTGTCATTCTTGCCAAAACCTACCGCCCCGCCATCGACATCCAGAAGCGGTCCGATGGTAAAGCCGTCCGCCGCCGACAAGGCGCCGTGCGGGTCACAATGCAGGCGACCAGCCACCCGGCTGCCTCTATCGCTGATCGCTACAAACTGGCTGCCATCGGGGCTGACGCGCAGGGATGAAAGCCCGCCAAATTCCGTATTCTGATCCCGGAGGTGAAGCCCCCCGCGATAGATCAGTTCCCCCAACTTCAGCATGGGGCTTTCCGTTTCCGCCAGCGGGATAGAGACGGATGCCGGGATATTGTCGCCATGAGCACCGGCACAGGCCGTCAGGGCCAGGGCCGCCGGCAAAACCAGGGCGGTAAAAGCAAGGCGAATGGAACGACGCATATTTCTTCCGGTTTATGCAAATAATATGGAAGGGCGGGTTGTTCTTCCCTGGAACAAGGGGATAACGCTATTATCCCGCGCAAGGAACATGTCTTTCCACAGCTAATCAGGCCTTGCCGATCATGAGCGATATTGAAAACACCCCCCAGCCGCCGCCCCTGCCCCCGGCGGTCGATCCGGTTGCTGCAACAGATCAACCCTCCCGACTGGAACTTCTGGAAGCCCGTGTCGCGGCACTGGAAGCCCAATTGTCCGCTACCACTCCCGCTGCGGCCGCCACAGCGCCAGCGGACAATATATCCGTGACCGACAATGTGCTGAACTGGCTGCGCAACAATCCGGTCATGGCCGTGATCATCGCTATCGTTCTGATCGTCCTGTTCTCCCATCTCGCGGATTGAGGACAGAACGCCATGGTCGGCTACGCGTTTGAAACCACCGTGAAATTCAAAAATCGCGGTGACATGGACAAGGCGGAAGACTGGATCCGCGACAATGTGAAGGGCCTGTGGGCGCTGGAATTTGTCGGGATGCAGGAGGAGATGAGCGTCGATACCGGCCTGCGCGCGCAGATATTGCTGGTCCTGTTCAAGTTCGGCCGTAAGGAGGATCTGGAACGGTTCCGCCTGGAATATATCCAGGGCAAGAAGCCGGTTGCCAAACCCGCCGCCGCCAAGCCGGCACCGAAGAAATCCAAGGGCCTTTTTGGTTGGCTGTTCAGTTAACAGCCAACCAAAAAGCCAACTCTCATCAGATTGAATCAGGGGGAGTGACGGCGACCGTCACTCCCCTTCTTCATTTCGCTGTTTTGCCTGCCGGGCCAGGGCAGCGGCCCGCATCGCCGACAAGGAAGTGCGGGTGGTGATGACCTCCGGGTCCATGCGCAGCTCAATCACCGCCGGCTTGCCTGACGCCAGTGCCGCCTCAAACGCGGGCGCGAAATCAGCCGTGCGTTCAACCACGACACCGAACGCCCCATAGGCCTGGGCCAGGGCCGCGAAATCCGGGTTGGTCAGGCTGGTGGCGCTGACCCGTTCAGGAAAGCGCTGTTCCTGGTGCATGCGGATGGTGCCGTACATGCCATTATTGAAGATCAGTGCCACCGGGGCCGCCCCGGCATGGATGGCGCTGGCCAGTTCCTGTCCCGTCATCAGGAAACCGCCATCACCCGACATGGACAGGCACAGACGATCCGGGAAGGTCAGTTTGGCCGCCAGTGCCGCCGGGAAGGCATAGCCCATGGCGCCATTGACCGGCGCCAGTTGCCGTCCTGGCCGGCCATAACGCAGGAAGCGGTGGCCCCAGCCGGAGAAATTACCGGCATCGTTGGTGATGATGGCATCATCGGGCAGCCGGTCACGCAGCCAGGTGAAGATCGCCCCCAGATCCAGCGCCCCGTCATAAGGCGAGGGACATTGCCAGGCCAGATAATCAGCCCGGCAGGCTTCCGCCCAATCCGCCCAGGCGCAAGTTGATGGCGGGACCAGGGCCGCCAGCGCACGGGCGGCAGCCGGCAGGCTGGCCGGGATCGCCAGATCGGGCTGATAGACCCGGCCCAGTTCCGCCATATCGGCATGGATATGGATCAGCGGCACTGATAATTTCGGCGGGACCAGCAGGCTATAGCCCTGGGTCGGGATTTCCCCCAGCCGCGTACCGATGGCCAGGATCAGATCGGCATTGCGCACCCGCTCCACCAGGGACGGCGCCACGCCCGTGCCCAGATCACCGATAAAGGCCGGGCTGTCATTATCCACCAGATCCTGCCGGCGGAAGGAACAGGCCGCCGGTATCCGCCACGCCTCCAGGAACCGCAGCAGGTCGCCGCAAGCCTCATCATCCCATACAGCGCCGCCAATGATGGCCAGCGGGCGGGATGATGCCGCGACCATGGCGGCCAGCCGGTTGATGCCCGCCGGTTCCGGCAGATAGGCTTCCGCCTTCGTGGCGACGATATCGGGAACCGTCGCCGTTTCCCGCAGCATATCCTCCGGCAGGGCCAGCACGACCGGGCCGGGACGACCGCTGGTCGCCGTCTGGAAGGCGCGGGCGATATATTCAGGGATACGGTCAGCGCGGTCGATCTGCGCCACCCACTTGGCCACCGGGCCGAACATCTGGCGGAAATCGATTTCCTGGAAGGCTTCCCGGTCCAGTTGATGGCGGGCCACCTGCCCCACCAGCATGATCATGGGGCTGCTATCCTGAGCCGCTGTATGCACGCCAATGGCGGCATTACACGCCCCCGGTCCGCGCGTGACCATGCAGATACCGGGACGACCGGTCAGCTTGCCATAGGCTTCCGCCATGAAGGCGGCACCACCTTCCTGCCGGCAGGTGATCAGGCGAAGGTCGGGTCGGTCGGTCGCGGCGTCCAGCACTTCCAGATAGCTTTCACCCGCCACACAGAAGGCGAGATCAGCACCATTGGCCAGAAGGGCATCAACAAGGATACGCCCGCCGCCGCGGGTCGTTGCGGTGACAGTCAAAGGCAATCTCCTCCCAAACGGCCCGGCCCTTCAGGGCAGGCGATTATAGCGTACGTTGGCGTCGCTTCGGTCCACCATGATGATGGCATAGGGGGATGTAAGCATTTGGGCCGTAATCTGGCCCTCCGCCGGGGATTTTTCCCGGAATTCGACCACCATCCGGTCGCGCTGGCCCATGTCGCGTTCTGCCCGCAGCCGGATAACATCGACCGAATAGCCCGTGCTGGTGCGGGTCCCCAGGAAGATGCCCAGCGCCATCAGGCCGTCGGGCAGCTTACCGGGGGCGGGCCGCCCCGCCAGATCCCACAGCGCCGCCCATTCATCCTCTGTCCTTGCGACCAGGAAGGACTGGGCCTGCGCCCGGCTGGTTTCCCCCAGCCATTGCGCGCGACCAACCAATGGCTGCGGGCCATCACCACTCAAGGGGGAAGAAATCCCGCTTTCCCCCGCCAGCCAGGCCGTGGTGCCCCCGCCGCAGCCCGGCAGGCATGAGAATGCCAGCAGGGCCACCAAAGCGGGAGCGGCGGGGGCGACGCGACGCCAGGACGTCTGGAAGACCGGCATCGGTCAGGCGGCCTTGGGCAAGGCCGTCTCTACCAGCGTCGCCCAATAGCTTGTGCCCAGCGGCATGATGTCATCATTGAAATCATATCGGGGATTGTGCAGCAGGCACCCCAGTTCCGATCCGCCCTGACCAACCCAGACATAGCTGCCGGGCCGTTCCTGCAGCATGAACGCGAAATCTTCCGCCCCCATGCTGGGGCCGACATTGTTCAGCACATTATCTTCACCCGCCACCTTGCGGGCCACCTGGGTGGCCAGTTCATGAGGGGCGCCGCCATGGTTCACCGTGGGCGGATAACCGCGCCGGTAATTGATGGTGGCCGTGCTGCCGAACGTGACCGGCACAGTCTCCACGATATGGCGCAGACGCTTCTCCAGCAGCTCCCGCACCTCATGGCTGAGGGCACGAACGGTGCCGCGAAGGATCACTTCCTCCGGAATGACGTTATAGGCACTGCCAGCATGGACCTGAGTGATGGAAATGACGCCGCTTTCAATCGGACTGATATTACGGCTGACGACCGTCTGTGTGGCGGTGATGATATGGGCCGCAATGACGATCGGGTCGATCGTATGATGCGGCAGCGCGGCATGGCCGCCCTTGCCCGCCACCTTGATCTCGAACTGGTCGGCACCGGCCATGATCGGGCCTTCCTTGACCACGATCTGCCCCGGCGGCAGGTCCGGCCAGTTATGCATGCCGAAAACCATGTCGCAGGGGAAGCGGGTGAACAGCCCTTCTTCCACCATGCGGCGGCCGCCACCGGCCCCTTCCTCAGCAGGCTGGAAGATGAAATTCACCGTGCCGGCAAAATTGCGCGTTTCCGCCAGATAGCGGGCGGCGCCCAGCAACATGGTGGTATGGCCGTCATGGCCGCAGCCATGCATCTTGCCCGGCACCTTGCTGGCATGGGCAAAGCTGTTCGCCTCTTCCATGTTCAGGGCGTCCATATCGGCACGCAGGCCGATGGCGCGACCGGTCGGCCCGCCCTCCCCATGCAGCACACCGACAACGCCGGTACCGGCAATGTCGCGATGCACCTCGATGCCGAACTCTTTCAGTTTTCCGGCGACGAATTCGGAAGTCTTGAACTCCTCGAACGCGGTTTCCGGGTTCTCGTGGATGTGCCGGCGCCATTCGGTCATGTCGGCATGAAATTCGGCAATACGGTTAATAATCGGCATCGTCCTTCGCTCCTGTCGCCACTCTCGTTGTCCGCCTCCTCGGTCCAATGGGGCGGGCTTGCGGGCGCGGCTTGCACGTGGGGAACAGCTTATCGGTTAACCCTCTGGTGGAAAAGGGGGCAAAGGCGCCGATCCTTCGACCATAGAAGGAAAACGCCCCATTTCACCATCACAACGCATGTTCAACGCCCAAATCGGGAGAAAGTCGCTTCATGATCAGCTCAAATTACCCGCGTATGTTCGCAGGCGTGGCATTGGGTGTTCTTCTCGCCGTACCGGCAGCAGCACAGCAGCCGGGGTCGGCGCGGGAAGAAAGCCCGTGGTCAGTGCGCCTGGGCGCGGTGGGCGCCTATATGCCCGACTATGAAGGCTCCGATGATTATGAGATGCGGGCTCTTCCCGATATCGACATCGAATATGGCGATCTTTTCTTCCTCCGCCGCGCCACACTGGGCGTCAATCTGGTGAATGCGGATGGTTTCCAGGCGGGTGTCAGCGTCGGATATCACCGTGGCCGGGATGAGAATGATAACAGGGCCTTGCGCGGACTGGGTGATATCAACGCCATGGCGATGGGCAATCTGTTCGCCCAATATAGTCTGGGACCGCTGAACCTGTCCGCCACCCTGTCCAACGATGTGCTGGGGGATGGTCATGACGGGACCATCCTGGCCCTGACCAGCGGCTACCGGTTCGCACCGACAGAACGGATAATGCTGTCCATCGGCCCGTCATTGACCTGGGCCAGCAATAATTACATGCAGACGATGTTCGGTATTTCCGACATCCAGGCCGCCCGGTCGGGCCGCCAGCCCTATCAGGCAAAATCCGGCCTGCGGGATGCGGGATTAACGGCTTTTGGTGCCTATAAGCTGACCGATAACTGGATGATCACCAGTATCGCCCGTTATCACCGCCTGCTGGGCGACGCTGCCGACAGCCCGCTGGTGGCCCGCGACGGCAGCGCCGACCAGTTCATGGTCGGCCTGGGACTGGCCTATGATTTCTGATTTCAGCGGTCAGCCTGGCGGTTGACCACAGCAGTGACCGGGGCCAGCACGATGCCCCGGTCCCGAAGACCCGCCGCCCAAAAAGCAATACGGTCCAGACTGACAGGATTCTGCGCCTCGACATAGCCAACGGCGACGCCATTGGCCTGGGCCAGTTTCTCCAACTGTGCCAGTTGGGCATCAATGCCCGCAGCGGAGGGGACCCGGTCAAGCTGGAGGTCGCCCAGCGCACGCGGCAGGGTCAATTCCCGCGCCACTTCCGCCGTGCGACTGCCCTGGCCCTGCCAAAGGTCCAGGAACAGCAGGCCACGCCGCTGCACCTGCTGCAACACGGCGCGCAGATTATCCCGCTGGGTTAAAAAGGCGCTGCCCGTATCGGTGCGGGGGGCGATGCCGACATAACCGGTGAAGCTGGCCATTACCGTCTCAAGGCGGCGAACATTTTCCTCGTCGCTCTGGCTCAGCAACAGGGTATTGGCACCGGGATCGTTGGCGGGATAGCCCACGGGCTGCATCGGCACCGCCAGCAAAACCTCATGGCCCTTTTCCCGCGCCTCATCAACCAGGGGCTGGGGATCGGCGCTGGTGGGCGTAAAAACGAAGCTGACCGCCCCCGGCAGGCGGGCAATCGCCTCCTGCGTGGCGGTCACAGACTGGCCCATCCCTGTCACCACCAGCGCGATGCGCGGGCGTTTATCATCCTGGGGAAACGCACGGGCGTAATATTGCCAGGAAGTGAGGCCATCTGGTGCCACCTTGGGCACACGCCCCACCCGCAATCTTTCCAGCAGAAGGTCATTGCGCGAAGGGCTGAGGGTGACCGGCATATCCACCGGGTCCAGCGGGGCTTCCGGCGCGGCGGCCTGGGCCGTCTGCCCATCCGCCGGACTTGCCGGCTCAGCCTGATCGGGGCCGGCTGCCGCCACCGGATCGGGGAAGCGGGGGGAGCCGTCGGGCAACAGCACTGGCACCGGATCGCCGGGCAGGCGGGAAGCCTCCAGCCGGGCCGCCGTGTCATGGGTACTCAACGACAACCAGACCAGGGTGCCAGCCCCTGCCAGAACCAGCAGGGATGCGGTGAGAACGGGTGCAGACAGGCGCACCCGCCCTTTCCCTTTCTTCCCGCCGCTTCCCGATGGGAAGGGGTCCGGGCCACGGCCCGGCCGACGCAGCCGGGTCGCCAGTACATCCTGTGCCGGCAACCCGTCATCATCAGTCAGGGTCAGGTCATCATCATCCGGCGCTGCCCCCGCCCGCGACTTTCCCACCCCGAAACGGGCAGCCAGGATGGCGGCGCTGCCACCCTCCCCCTTTGGCTTGGCCTCCGGTGGAGGGGCTGCCTTGTTTTTACGACGGAATGGTAGGGCCACGGTCTTGGGTGCCGGTTCTCAGGATCAGTTGGTCGGTTTGGATGGTGCGAACATGGATACACCGCGCAGCAGGTCAATGGCACGCAGAAGCTGATAATCAACCGGGGCCGCATCCGGCTGCGCGCCATTGGCCTGGGCACCGGCATTGGCTGCCGCCCCATTCGCGGGGGCCGGCGCCTGCACCTGCGGGCGGGCATCATTATTGCCAGGGCCGGGGGCGGCCGGGGGCGTTGTCGGGGTACCGGCCGGGTTGGCCTGGCGCTGCTGCTGCACCGGATCGGTATTGCGCAATGCCTTGGGCAGGTCCGCTTCACGGCGGCGGCCAGCCTGGGCCAGTTCCTCCACCTTGGCGGGCTGCACCTCGATATCCGGGGTGATGCCCAACTGCTGGATCGACTTGCCGGCCGGGGTGTAATAGCGCGCGGTCGTCAGGCGCATGGCGCTCTGATTACCCTGCAACGGGATGATCGTCTGCACCGATCCCTTGCCGAAGCTCTGCGTGCCCAGGATGATGGCGCGCTTATGATCCTGCAGGGCACCGGCCACGATTTCCGACGCGGAGGCCGACCCGCCATTGATCAGCACGACCACCGGCAGGCCGCCCGTGGCATCGCCCGGCTTGGCCGCATAGCGGTCCCCTTCCTTGCCGCCCCGCCCCCGGGTGGAGACGATCTCACGCCCCTTGTCCAGGAACGTGTCGGACACGGAAACCGCCTGATCCAGCAAGCCGCCCGGATTGTTGCGCAGGTCCAGCACATAGCCGATCAGCTTGTCGCCAAGCTGGGTCTTGATGCTGGTGATGGCCTTGTCCAGGCCCGGCTGGGTCTGTTCGTTGAAGCTGGAGATGCGGATATAGCCGACATTATCCTCCACCCGGAAACGGACCGACTGCACCTTGATATTGGCGCGGGTCAGGGTGAGGTTGATCGGCTCCGGCACATTCTCGCGGCGGATGGTGATCTTGATATCGCTGCCCACCGGGCCGCGCATCTTCTCCACCGCCTCGTTCAGGCCCAGCCCCATGATCGATTCATCGTTCAGGTGGGTGATGTAATCCCCGCTCTGCACGCCGGCGCGGGCGGCTGGCGTCTCATCCATGGGGGAGATCACCTTGACGATGCCATTCTCCTGCGTCACCTCGATGCCCAGGCCGCCGAACTCACCGCGCGTCTGCACGCGCATGTCGGCGAAGCTCTTCTTATCCAGATAGCTGGAATGGGGGTCGAGCGAGGTGAGCATGCCGTTGATGGCAGCGGAGATCAGCTCCTCGTCGGAGGTTTCCTCCACATATTCGGACCGGACGCGCTCAAACACATCGGCGAACAGATCAAGCTGCTTGTAGGTCTCCGACTTCAGCGGCTCCCGCGCCATGGCGGCGTGCGGGACGATCGCCGTGGGAGCGAAGGCCAGAAGGGCCGCGATCGCGGCCGAGGAGAAGAGTTTATTCATAATCAACCTTGTCCTTTGCCATCGGAGGCTGCAAGGCCACGCGCGGGGTTGATCGGCTGACCGCCACGCCGCAGCTCGAAATAAAGCGTCGGAGTCCCACTCCCCGACATGACACCCACTGGCTCTCCCCCCAGCACACGCTGCCCGACCTGGGCATCGATACGGCCCAATCCCGAAAGCAAGGAATGATATCCGTTGGCATGTTCCAGGATCAAGAGCAGCCCATACCCTTTAAAAGGCCCGGCGAACATCACCGCGCCATCTGCCGGCGCGACAACGGCGGCACTGGCACGACCGCGATAGGTCAGGCCCCGACTGACAGCGCCGACATCGTCGGTCTGCCCATACCGGATAACGACCTCGCCACCCACAGGTGCCACCATACCCCCTAATTGCGGCGGCGTGGGGGCACGTTTCAACCCGGCGACCTGATCACGGGCACGTTTTTCCCGTGCCGCCTCAGCCGCCGCGCGGCGGGCAGCCTCTTCTTTTTTCTGACGTGCGATGGCGGCCTGGCGTTCCGCCTCCAGCTTTTCCAGCAGGTCTTTAAGGTCGCTGGCGCGGCCGGCCAATGTCGCCACCTGGCGGGTCAGTTGTGCCCGCTCCGCGTCGGTGGTCTTGGACACTTCCTCGCGCCGTGCCACCAGGGCGGCCAGATCCTTCTGACGAACGGCAAGGCTTGCCGCGGCTTTTTCCGTCTTCGTCCGCTGCGCCGCCAGTTTCTCGCGCAGGCTGGACAGGTCTTTCAGCTCCGCGGCCAGGGCATCCGCGCGTTCCTTCAGTTCCGGCACGGCAGCACGCAGCAACAGGGCGCTTTTCAACGTGTCGGCGGGTGGCTGCGGGCTGGCGATCATCGCCTCCGGCGGCAGCCGGGACAGGCGCTGCAAGGCCCCCAGCAAATCCGCCAGGGCAGCGCGGTGAGTCTCGATCCGATCCAGACGTTCCGTCTCGTCGCGGTTCAGCCCCTCAAGCGCCGTTTCCAGCCGGGCCAGTTCGTCCGATTGCTCGCGCTGTTTGGCGGCCGCATCAATGGCGCGGGCACGCAGGTCGGCCAGTTCCTTTTCCAGGGTTTCGGCCTGGGCATCCAGTTCGCTCTTGCGGCTATCAGCACTCTTCAGGTCGCGCTGGACCTCCTGCAATTCCTTTTTCGCCTCTGCCGGCTTGTTCTGCGCACCGGCGCTGCCCGTCAGCGCCGACAGCGACAGCAGGCAAAGGGCAAGGGCGGAACGGCGCATGGGCAACAGGGAACCTCGATATGGAACCAGGGCTTTGGTCCTATCAGACCTTCACGCGGCAAGCCATTGAAAGAAGGGACTGGCAACCACTCTAGGCGCATCGCCGCCCCCGCGTCAGCCGCTTTATCACCCCCGCCCTTGCCTGACAGGCCCGACAGGGCCAAAAGAAGGGCAATCCCGACCAGCCAGAAGCACCCATACAATGCCTGCCTTGCCCCCTGCCCCCGGCACAGCCCCCCTGCCCGATTGGCCTGCCGTCCAGGTGGATGGGCTGGCGGCCGGACGGCTGGTGTTGAAGGTAGCGGCAGGCAGGCCGGTGATTCTGCTGTCCGCACCCGGTATTGCCGGGCTGGCAGGGGCCGGCTGGTGGGCGGAACTGGCGACGGCCTGGCGCGGGGAAGCCGGGCAGGCGCCCTTCCTGCCGCTGCTGGATGTGGTGGATATGCCGGGGCAAGCCCTGGCGGCTCTGCGTGCCGGGGTGTCTGCCATCGCCTTCACCCCCGGCCCCACGACACCGGACGGGGTGCTGGAACGGCTGGCCGGACTGGCGGCGGCCCACGGCGCCTGCCTCTATCCTGTGCCACCGGTGTCCATTCAGCCGTGCTGGACGCGCAACCGTGATGCGGTGTTGCAGCAATGGCTCATGCAACAGCTTGGTTTCCAAGGGTTGTAGTGCCTTTGGACATACTACATCCTCTCCCCCGTGCGTTGCATTCGCCCCTGTCGTGGGCTATCACACCGGCACACTTTTTTGGTCGTCCGACCCACGAACTTTGGCAGGAACCAACCATGAAGCTTACGCGCCGCGTCAAAGAAATCCTTTCCTGGTATGAGAGCGACAATCCCGGCACCAAGGCCAATCTCGCCCGTATCCTGATGGAAGGCCGTCTGGGCGGCACCGGTAAACTGGTGATCCTGCCGGTCGATCAGGGCTTTGAACATGGCCCGGCCCGCAGCTTTGCCATGAACCCGGCCGCCTACGACCCGCACTATCACTACCAGCTCGCCATCGATGCCGGCCTGTCGGCCTATGCCGCGCCGCTGGGTCCGCTGGAAGCCGGTGCCGGCACCTTCGCCGGCTCCATCCCGCTGATCTTGAAGATGAACAGCGCCAACAGCCTGTCCACCTTCAAGGAAAACGCCGATCAGGCCGTGACCGCCAGCGTTGACGATGCCCTGCGCCTTGGCGCGTCCGCCATCGGCTTCACGATCTATCCGGGCTCCGACTCCCAGTTCAACCAGTTCGAGGAAATCCGCGAACTGTCGCGCGAAGCCAAGTCCAAGGGCATCGCCACGGTGATCTGGTCCTATCCGCGCGGCGGCACCATCTCCAAGAAGGGTGAACTGGCCCTGGATGTGGATGCGTATGCAGCCCATATGGCCGCCCTGCTGGGGGCCCATATCATCAAGGTCAAGCTGCCGACCGCTGATCTGGAGCAGGACGAAGCCCGCAAGATCTATGAAAAGCATGACATTCCGCGCGCCACCCAGGCCGAGCGCGTGAAGCACATCATGCAGGCCAGCTTTAATGGCCGCCGCATCGTTGTCTTCTCCGGCGGCGCTGCCAAGGGCGAAGATGCCGTGTATGACGATGCCCGCGCCATCCGCGATGGTGGCGGCAACGGCTCCATCATCGGCCGCAACGCCTTCCAGCGTAGCCGCGAAGATGCGCTGGCCCTGCTGGACAAGCTGGTCAAGATCTACCAGGGCAAGGAATAAGCATTAGCTTTATTCCCCCCAGGCGCCGCGCCGGTCGGCGTGGATAGCAAGGGTCAACAGGTTTGACCCTTGCTATATAGTACCAGTTCGGGGGCCCGGTGCGGTTAGCCGCACCGGGCCTTTGCTTTATCGCCCAGAGAATATCATGACCGATTGCCGCCTTTACCTGATCACCCCGCCCAAGCTGGACCTTGCCAGTTTCAAGCCGCTGCTGGCCGCCACGCTGGATGCCGGCGATGTCGCCTGCGTGCAGTTGCGCCTGAAGGATGTGGGCGATGATGCGGTTAAGCGCGTGATCGACGCGCTGCGGCCCGTCGCGCAGGAACGTGACGTCGCCTTCATCCTGAATGACCGGCCCGATCTGGCCGCCGCCGGCGGCTGTGACGGTGTGCATGTCGGCCAGGACGATACGCCCTATGCCCAGGCCCGCAAGATCATGGGGCGCGATGCCATTGTCGGCGTGACCTGCCATGACAGCCGGCATCTGGCCATGGTGGCGGGGGAAGATGGCGCCGATTACGTTGCCTTCGGCGCTTTTTTTGAGACCGCCACCAAGGAACCCAAGGCAAGGGCCGAGCCGGAAATCCTGTCCTGGTGGCAGGAGATGATGGAAATCCCCTGCGTCGCCATTGGTGGCGTAACCGTGGAAAATTGCCGCGTGCTGGTGGAAGCCGGCGCCGATTTCCTGGCCGTCAGCGGCGGGGTCTGGAACCATAAGGATGGGCCAGCGGCGGCGGTGAAGGCATTCAACGCCGTGATCGCTGGCGCCTGATCCCCCTTTATTTCCGCGGCGCCCTGGCCAGGATCATATCCACCACGCCCGGCGGCAGCACGCCCAGCAGCCAGGATACGGCATAGGTTGGCCAGGGAAAGGCGATGCGACCCCGGTTGCGTTCCAGCCCGGCGCGGATGATCCGCGCCGCCCGATCCGCCGCCATCAGGAATGGCATGGGGAAGCGGTTGACCGCCGTCATGCGGCTGACGACAAATCCGGGACAGATCACCGATACGCCCACCCCGCGCGGCGCCAGATCGCCACGCAAAGCCTCACCATAAATCCGCACCGCCCCTTTCGACCCGCAATAGGCCGCCGCCCCGGCCATGCCCCGGAAACTGGCGAGCGAGGACATCAGCGCGATCTGTCCCCGGCCCCGCTCCACCATGCGGGGGATCAACGGATGGATGCTGTTCAGCACCCCATCCAGATTGGTGGCGAAGATGGCGCGGGCCTGTTCTTCCGTTTCCACCCCACCGCCGGTACCGGCGGAAATGCCGGCATTGGCAATCAGGATATCCACCGGCTGTTCGCCATCCTGCGCCCTGATCCAGGCGGCGATTCCCTCCCGGTCGGTAACGTTTATAATTGTGGTCGCAACCACAGCCCCCTTGGCCCGGCACGCCACGGCGACCGCTTCCAGCCGCACGGCATCACGGCCTGTCAGGGACAGGCGGATGCCGGGGGCGGCATAATCCAGGGCCAGCGCCTCCCCGATGCCGCTGGATGCACCGGTGATCAGAATATGGGTCGGGTTGCGCATCACTCACTCCTCAGGCGCGGGTGTCGAACTTGCCTCGGTTCCGCCAAGGGCGATATAACCCGCGGCAGCATAAAGACATAGAACAGCCAAGGCCCACCCATGAATCAGGCTCGCAAGCAGGGCGCCAAGGGCGCTGTCATCAGCATGACGGGCTTTGCCCGCGCCGAAGCCAGCGCCGACGGCGTGCAATGGGTGGTGGAAGCCCGCAGCGTCAATGGCAAGGGCCGCGACCTGCGCTGCCGCCTGCCGCAGGGGATGGATGGTCTGGAACCCGCCATCCGCAGCGCGGTGGAAACGCGGATCACCCGTGGCAATGTCAATGTCGTCCTCAACCTGCACCGAACGGAAACGACCGGCGCCCTGCGCATCAACCGCGAATTGCTGGATCAGGTGGTAGCCCTGGCGCGGGAAATCAGCGGGCCGGACGCCCCGCCGCCCTCCATCGACACGCTGCTCTCCGTGCGCGGCGTGATCGACAGTGCTGAAACGCAGGAAACCGAGGAACAGCGAGAGGTTCTGGAAAAGGCCATCGCGGCCACCGTTGCCCTGGCGATCGACAAGCTGGTCGCCGCCCGCACCGGTGAAGGGGCGCATCTGGCCATCGTGCTGGGCACCCATCTGGACGAGATTGAGCGGCTGACCGATGCCGCCGCCGCCACAGCCTGCCTGCAGCCCGAGGCCCTGCGCGCCCGCCTGCGCCAGCTTGTCACCGCCCTGCTGGAACAGGTGCCCGCGCTTTCGGAGGATCGGCTGGCCCAGGAAGCGGCCCTGCTGATCACCAAGGCTGATATCCGCGAGGAACTGGACCGGCTGCACGCCCATATTGCCCAGGCCCGCGCCATGCTGGCCGATGGCGGCGCCATTGGCCGCCGGCTGGATTTCCTGTGCCAGGAATTCAACCGGGAGGCCAATACCCTCTGTTCCAAATCCGCCGATGTGGAACTGACCCGGATCGGCATGAACCTGAAAGCTGTGATCGAACAATTCCGCGAACAGGTTCAGAATATCGAATAAGCGGGCGAACCGCCCTTCCCTTCCTTTTTCAGCAAACCAGAGCCACCATCATCATGTCCGACACGTCCGCGTCCCGTCATATCCACCGCCGGGGCCTTCTGCTGGTCCTCTCCTCCCCCTCCGGTGCGGGCAAGTCCACAATCTCCAAACGCATGCTGGCGCTGGATGCCAATCTCTCCATGTCGGTATCCGTCACCACCCGCGCGATGCGGCCGGGTGAGGTGGACGGTAAGGATTACCATTTCATCGACAAGGCGGAATTCGAAGCCCGTGTCACCCGGCGGGAGTTGCTGGAGCATGCCCAGGTATTCGGCAATTATTACGGCACCCCGCGCGGTCCCGTGGAAGAGAGCCTGCGTGCCGGTCGCGATGTGCTGTTCGATATCGACTGGCAGGGCACGCAGCAACTGGCAGAATCGGCCGCTGATGATCTGGTCCGCATCTTCATCCTGCCGCCCAGCGCGTCCGAACTGGAACGCCGCCTGACCACCCGCGCCCAGGACAGTGCGGAAGTGATCGCCCAGCGCATGTCCAAGGCCAATGACGAGATGAGCCATTGGTCGGAATATGATTATGTCATCGTCAATGAGGACGTGGAGACCTCGGTCGCCGCCGTCCAGTCCATCCTGCTGGCTGAACGGCTGAAGCGGCGCCGTCAGGTGGGCATGTCCGATTTTGTTCGGTCTCTGCAGGTCGGCAAGTAAGGGCCTGGCCGCCCGCTCTCAACGGGCGGCCTTGGCTTCCTTTTTCATCTCATACATGGCGGCATCGGCCCGGCGGATCACCTCATCCTCCCGGTCGCCGCCCGTGAAGGGCTGGGCGCCGAAGCTGGCACGCAGCGGCAATTGCTCCATCATCCAGGGGCAGGACAGGGCGTGGAACTGCTCTGCCAGGGCCGCGGCGCGCATCTGCCCCTGTTCCGGCGTGACATGGGTCAGCAGCACGGCAAATTCGTCTCCCCCCAGGCGGGCCACAACATCCTGCGCGCGCACATTATCGGACAGGGCGCGGGCGACATGGCGCAGATACATGTCGCCACATTGATGCCCATGGGTGTCATTGATCATCTTGAACCCGTTAAGGTCCACCATCACCAGCAAACCGCCATGACCACGCCGGGCGGCGGCGGCCAGTTCCCGACGGAAGGCCTGGATGAAACCGCGCCGGTTCATCAAACCGGTCAACTCATCCGTCATGGTCAGGGTTTCCAGATGGTCGATCCGGTTGCGCTGTGAGGCAATGGTTGCCTCCGCCTCCCGCAGGCGCTGACGCAGAGCCTCAAGCGCGGGGTCCAGATCATCATCCTGTACCGGCGAAACCGGCAGTGTCAGGGACCGGGGGGCCGGAAACGGCAAGCCGCTGCCCATGGTCGCAACCAGCGGGGAAGGCAGGGGGATGTCGAAGGGGCGCATGATCCGGCTCCGGAAAACGAATGGTCACGCTTTGGTTGAAGCAATGGCCGTGCCAATCCCAATTTTTTTGTTTCACAATGGGTTAGCTGGTTGAAACCGGCACCCAACCCGACCCGCGGCAGGTTTTGCCGACCATGCTTGCCCCCTTCCGGCAGAACATGCCGAAGGATCGTGTGGCCAAGCCCGTGAATGTCCATTGCGGCCCCCGCCCGCCGGGCGCAAGATGCCCCCGTCATGAACGCTACCGGGCTGACATTGAACGTGACTGTCCATTCCCCCGCCTTATCGGCCACCTCCTCTTCCCGCCCCTTGCCCCGTAAAAGGTCTGCCATCACCGTGCTGACGGCGCTGGCCTGTCTGTCGGGCGTGTCGGTCACGCCCATGGCCGCCGCGCGCAGCGTGGCCCTGGCGCCGCACAAGGCGACATACAAGCTGAGCCTGGACCATGCCCGGCTGCAAAGCGGCGTGTCCGACGTGACCGGGAAGATGAGCTTCGCCTGGAACGATGCCTGCGATGGCTGGACCATCGACCAGCGCTTCCAGGTCAAGTTCGTCTATACCGAGGGCGAGGAGATGGACCTCGTCACCAATTACGCAACCTGGGAGGCCAAGGACGGCACCTCCTACCGGTTCAGCGTCCGCAAGCTGGTGAATGGCAACCCGGACGAGGAATTGAGCGGTGGCGCCACCCTGGATGGGAACAAGGGCGGCACGGCTTATTACGACAAGCCGGAAGCGCGGGAACTGGAATTGAAGCCCGGCACCATGTTCCCATCGGCCCACACAATGCGCATCCTGTCGCAGGTGGGCAGCGGCGATAACCTGTTTTCCGTCCCCCTTTTTGATGGGTCGGAAGCCGAGGGTCCCAGCCCGGTCAACACAGTCCTGGGCAAGATGCGCACCCCGCCGGCCCTGAAGGTGAAGGATGGCGACCTGTTGAAGGCGAAAGCCTGGCAGGTGTCACTGGCCTTCTTCCCCGCCAATCCGAACGAGGCTTTGCCCGATTACGAGACCAGCATGGAATTGCTGGAAAATGGGGTCGTCCGTTCCATGCTGGTCGATTACGGCGATTTCCGCGTAAAGATGGAACTGGAGAGCCTGGAAAAGGCACCCAAGCCGCCCTGCTGAGGTGGCTTAGCAGGGTGTGGAAAAAGGCTTTTGCGTCGCGAGGGCGGGGAATTTTCGGCAAGATTAGGAAAGGCCGAAGCAAGATACTGGTGGTATCTTGCAAGGGCTTGACGCGAGATTGCCAAAAATAACCCGACCGCAGCAGCAAAATGGTTTTTCCGCACCCTGTTAGATCACCCCTTCCCGCATCAGCCCGGCGGCATGGTCGGCGGCCCGTGCCGTCAGTGCCATATAGGTCAGGGACGGATTCTGCGTCCCGCTGGACGCCATGCAGGCGCCATCGGTGATAAACAGGTTGGGCACGTCATGGGCCTGGTTCCAGCCATTCAGGACGGAGCTGGACGGGTCGTGCCCCATCCGTGCCGTCCCCATCTCATGCGTTTTCGCGCCGACGGGAAGGTCATAGCGGGCACCGCCGCGGACATCGGCGCAACCGCCAGCCGCCAGCAAAGCCTGTGCTTCCCCTTGGGCGAAAGCGATCATCCGCCGCTCATTCTCATGCAGATGGCAATCGAGATGGATCAGCGGCATGCCCCAGCGATCCTTCTCCGTCGGGTGCAGGGTCAGCCGGTTGTCGGCATAGGGCAGCATCTCCCCGAACAGGTCGATACGGAACCGCCAGGGGCCGAAGGTCTGCGCCGCTGCCTTGGCACCGGCCCCGATGCCGGGGTGCCGCCCGGCCCCTTCCAGCGGGCGCTGTCGCGCTGCCGCCCCCTGGAAGCCGAAGCCACGGACAAACCCCTCTGCCGCATGGCCCTTCGGATCATGCGGGATATAGATATTGTTCGGGCGACGGCCGAATTCATAGCGGTCCATGAGGCCCGGCACCGTGCCTTCTGCCCAGACGCCCCCGACATGGTCCATGACATGGCGCCCCACCGCATCGCTGCGGTTGGCAAGCCCGGTGGGAAAGGCGGCGGATGGTGAGTTCAGCAGGATTTGGGCCGAGGCCAGGGCCGACGCGCAGAGAAAGACCATGCGCCCCTGATATGTGGCCGTCTCCATCGTCCCGCTATGGATGGTGCGCACGCCCGTGACCCGGCCCCGGGCTGGATCATGGATCAGGCTATGGGCGATCTGGTCGGTGAGGATGGTCAGGTTGCCCGTCCGCTCCGCTGCGGGCAATGTGGCTGACAGGCTGGAGAAATAGGCCCCAAAGGAACAGCCCCGGCTGCAATGGGACCGCGCCTGACAGGGGCCGCGCCCCAGCGCCATCTGTTCTTCTGTCGGTGCGGTCAGATTGGCGGTGCGCCCGATGATCATCGGGCGGTCGGGGCGGGTCCGGCGCAGATTGTCCGCCACGAACCGCTCAGCACAGGACATTTCCCAAGGTGGCTGAAAAACGCCATCTGGTAACTGCGCCAGCCCGTCCGGATTGCCGGAAATACCGGCGAACCGCTCGACATGATCATACCAGGGGGCGAGATCGGCATAGCGGATCGGCCAGTCGACCCCATGCCCGTCCTGCTTATTGGCGCTGAAATCCGTGTCCGACCAGCGATAGGATTGGCGCCACCAGGTGAGCGACCGCCCGCCAAGCTGATAACCCCGCGTCCACATGAAGGGCCGATCGGGCGGATAGGAATAGGGATAGGTCTTGGTATCAGCGAAGAATTGCAGATGCTGCATCCGGTAGATCCAGTCACCCTTGTCCTTCAGATATTGCCAGCCTTCCACCGCATAGGATTCCGGCACCAGATTGCGATACTCGATCTCCCACGGTGCCTGGAAATCCGTGTATTCCGGCCCGCCATGATCCACCTTGCGGCCCCGTTCGATGATCAGGACCTTCAGGCCGCGCTCACATAATTCCTTGGCCGCCCAGCCGCCGGTGATGCCGGAGCCGATGATGATGGCATCGAATTGCCCGTTCATTCCCGCCGCTCCGCTACCAGATGCCGATACTCTGCCAGGGACAGGTCGCCATGATAGGCGCCAGGGATGCGGACATAATCCGGGTCCGCCCCTGCGGCCGTGAAATAGGCGTAGAAGATCAATTGCTTCAGCCGACGATAATCCGGATCGTCACCGGCGAAGGCCTGCGCATCCCGGCGTGCCAGCCAGTCAGCCTGCGCCTCCGGGCTCAGGGCGGTAAAACCCACCTTGTCCATGGCTGCCAGGACGGCGCGGAATTGCACCTGCGTCGCCGGGGCGGCCCAATCCACCATCAGCCCGTCAACAACGCCATGGACATTCACCTCCCCTGCGCTGGGCGTGTCCGTCGCGGGGATCATGATTGTCGCCACGGCGGCCAGCAGCGCCATCTCTCCCGCCGTGAAGAAGCGACCCGCGACACCGGGGGGAACGACCGTCCCCTCATAGGCGCCGGCAGGCAGCGTGTGCAGGGCGACCATCCCACCCACCAAGCGGATGGCGGCCCATAAGGCCTGCCGCCTGTCCATTCCTGCCGTCATAGCGGGCGGATCCGCAGCGACCGGAACCGGATGGTCCCGGTGCGGTTGCCCAGGCTGATCCGGCCTTTGGCAGGGATATTGGAATCATCGCGCTGGTAATCCACCAGCTTTGACCCGTTCAACCAATGCTGGATGCGGTCCTTCCGAACCATGATCTGCACCCGGTTCCACAGGCCGGCAGGCTTGACCGACGGTTTGTCAGGATTGGGGTCGGTCAGGTTGCTGGCAACGACGCGGGAGACGAGGGTGCCGGTAGCCTCACGCCCCTGACCTGCCGGCCCCTGGGCCAGACGGTAGCGGGCATTGTCCAGATAACCGATATGGCCCTCTGCCCCCTCCTCCATCTGCACATCCAGTTCCAGGTCGAATTCGCTGAAACTATCCGCCGTCATCGGGGCGGCGGTGGCATTGCGGGCGACGATGCACCCCTCCTCCACCGACCAGCCGGGCATGTTCAGCATCAGCCAGCCCTGCCGGTTCGGCTCCCAGAGCAGCCGCCAGCCCAGGGCGCGGCGCTCCGCCGTCAGATGGTTGGCGATGTAATCCTGCTCATCGCTGGCATCGATGGGTGCGGCATGGCGGGCCAGATCGTCGGTCAGGATACGCATGTCCCGGAACCGCACCTCCAGCCCGGCATTGGCCGGATCGGGGCCGACATCATGGACCTGCAGGCCAAAGAAGCCGCGCAGCGTCAGATCATCGACCAGATTGGCCGCCGGCAACCCGTTCAACCAGGTACGGATACGGGGGCCGATCGCCTCCACCCGCAGCCGGTTCCAGTCGCTGGCGCGGAAGCTCTCCATGGTCTCTGGCCGGTGGGCCGGGCTGGCCAGCCACAGCCGGCGCTGTTCATCATAAAGCCCACCGCTCCAGCGGCGGGCCGAGGGATCGACCTCCACCTGATAGCCATGCACCACCCCGTCGCGATAATCGGGCCGGCTCAGCGCGCGGATCATCATCCCGGTATTCAGCTTGGGATCGGTCTTCACCTCAAATTCCAGGATAAAATCGCCGAACAATGCTTCGCTGCATAGAAAGCTGTTCGGTGATTTCTCGACTGAGCGGCCAATGATCTCGCCATTTTCCAGGCGAAAACCGGCGCGTCCACCCAGCACCCGCCAGCCGGGGATGGAACCGTCGGCAGCAGGGCGCGGCGGCAGCAGGCTGCGCCAGGGCACATTGTTGGTAGCACTGGCCGGCAAAGGCATGGCAGCCGCACCGGCCATCAAGGCCAGTGCCGCACGACGTGAGACGGCAAGCGCCATCCGCATCCTCCCCTGTTCGATCCTCCCGGCTTTTTGGGTTGCCGGAATTTCTGACAACATTGTCATGAAGGAAACATCGGTGCCAATAAAAAGCGCCGCACAACCAGATGGTCATACGGCGCTTTTTGCGAAAGGAAGCAGGAGGGACAGGCGCGTCAGGCGGCAGCCGTGGTCACGCCCTTGTTCTGCTCGCGCGTCTTCAACAGGCGGATTTCGGGGAAATCCTCCTGCGCGCGGTTCAACTGCCAGCCATTGCGGGCCAGATAGACCAGGGCGCCATCATGGTCTTCGGCCATGTCGGCACGACGGCTGTCAATGAAGGCTTTCAGCTTGATCGGATCATCGCATTCCACCCAGCGGGCGGCATCATAGCCCGCCGTCTCAAACCGGGCCTTCATGCCATATTCGGCCTCGATGCGGGCAGCCAGCACCTCAAACTGAAGCTGGCCGACAACGCCCACCACCCAGTCGGCACCGACCACGGGCTTGAATACCTGGGAAGCGCCCTCTTCGGCGAAATGCTCCAGCGCCTTGCGCAGATGCTTCACCTTCATCGGGTCGTCCAGGCGGACGCGCTGCAACAGTTCAGGCGCGAAGCTGGGCACGCCGGTGAAGCGCAGATCCTCGCCTTCGGTCAGCGTGTCACCGATGCGCAGCGTGCCATGGTTGGGGATACCGATAATATCGCCTGGCCACGCATCTTCCGCCAGTTCCCGGTCACGCGCCAGGAACAGTACGGCATTATTGACCGCCAGCAGCTTGCCCGAGCGCATATGCTTCAGCTTGGTGCCGCGCTTGAAATGGCCGGAGCAGAGGCGGAAAAAGGCGATACGGTCGCGATGATTAGGGTCCATATTGGCCTGGACCTTGAACACGAAGCCCGTAACCTTGCCTTCATCCGGCTCCACTGCACGGCCATCGGCCTTCTGCGGACGCGGCGGCGGGGCATATTCGGCCAGCCCCAGCAGCAATTCACGCACGCCGAAATTATTGATGGCGGACCCGAAGAATACCGGCGTCTGGTGGCCTTCGCGGTAGGTTTCCATGTTGAAGGGCGGGCAAAGCTCCCGCACCATCGCCACATCTTCGCGCAGCTTGGCCGCCTGATCGGCGGGGATCAGTTCGTCGATCTTGGGATCGTCAATACCGTGGCATTCAATGCCGTCGGTGGCCACATCACCCGACCGGCGGTCCATCAGGATCAGCCGGTCGCGGATCAGATCATAGCAACCCCGGAAATCGGAGCCGGAGCCGATGGGCCAGGAGGCCGGTGTGACCTCAAGTTGCAGGTCGCGCTCCACCTCATCCATCAGCTCAAACGGGTCGCGCGCCTCGCGGTCCATCTTGTTGACGAAGGTAATGATCGGCACGTCGCGCATGCGGCACACTTCAAACAGCTTGCGCGTCTGTGCCTCGATACCCTTGGCGGCGTCGATCACCATGACGGCGCTGTCCACGGCGGTCAGCGTGCGATAGGTATCTTCGGAGAAATCCTCGTGGCCCGGCGTGTCCACCAGGTTGAAGGTACGCCCGGCATAATCAAAATTCATCACCGATGCGGTGACGGAGATGCCGCGCTCCCGCTCCACCTTCATCCAGTCCGACCGGGCGCGCCGCTGCTCGCCACGGGCCTTTACCGCACCCGCCATCTGGATAGCGCCACCGAACAGCAGCAGCTTTTCCGTCAACGTCGTCTTACCCGCGTCGGGGTGCGCGATGATGGCAAAGGTGCGCCGCTTGGCGACTTCTTCTTCAAGGATATTGGCGGGCATGGGAACACTTCTGACGGCTGAGCACGGATCAAGCCGCTTGAATAGCCGATTTGCGACCATCGCAGGGGGGAAAGTTTTGCAGGGGGCCTGTGAAGGGGCGCGGATGCCGCCGCCCGGCCCCTGAGGGGGGATACAACACCAACTCACCCTGACATTGACACGGGGCCAACAAAGCGGCCACACAACGCACCCCAAAATTTCCAATCCCGGCAACATCTTCCGGTCATGATGGGCCGCTACCTCACCCCGCCCGTAGCTCCTGAATGGCCGCCAGCACATACTCAACCACGCTTGCTACATTGGACGCGCGGGCAAAACCCTCCGCCTCCGCAAGTGCTGCATCCCGCCCTGCCTTTTCCTGCGGCCCTGACAGGCAGCGTGCCAGATCGGCCAGTGAGTAGGCGAGGCCCATTGGATCCTGTTCAATCCGATACAGGGCGATGGCCTGACGATAATACCCCCGCGCCGCATCAACCTGCCCAAGCAGACTTTCCAGATCACCAAGGCTCTGAAGCGTATTCGCCTCGCCAAGCCCGGACTGCTCCTGCCGA
>NZ_KE386933.1:631710-731361 GCF_000429645.1 Niveispirillum irakense DSM 11586 | reverse complement strand
TGCCGAAAAAGCACCAGGGCGGCGTCATAGCGTTGGCGCGCCGCATCAACCTGCCCAAGCCGAAATTCCAGATCACCAAGGCACCGCAGCGTATTCGCCTCGCCAAGCCTGTCCTGCTCCTGCCGACAAAGCACCAGGGCGGCGTCATAGCGTCGGCGCGCCGCATCAACCTGCCCAAGCAGACGTTCCAGATCACCAAGGCTCTGAAACATATTCGCCTCGCCAAGCCCGGCATCAACTAACTTGCAGAGAAGGGGGTAGCTCAGGGCAATACGGAATTGGTATAAATTGGTTAGGCGCCGGTTTATCTGCAGTATCCAATTATTGTCCCTTGTTTGCGAATTAATTTCATGCGTAATCAGGTTTGCTACAGTTGAAAAATGCGAAATGATAAAACCTCTTGCATGCAGGTTTGCAGAATTCGATTTTATCGCACTTGCCTGTTCTGCCATTTCAATGAACAGATCCTGGGCTGGCTTGCGCGCCAGGGGCCAGGAAAAACCATCCTGATCTTTCTGCGCCGCACGCAGCGCGTACCGGGCCAGCGGCGGCAGGACATGCCAACGCCCATCACGTTGGAACAACACATTATGATCCGCTAAACGCTGCCGCGCAGCACGGGTCCACTCCCCGCGCGTTTCCAATTTTTCCAGGTCAGATTCCGACACACCATCATCAAACAGAGCCACCAGGGTCCAGAGATGCAGGGCACCCGGGATGCTGGCCAGGGCGTTTGCGGTCAGGCGAAGGCTGACATTCAGGCTCCCCTGCCGATCATCGGCGTCCAAACCATCATCAACAATATCGGTGCCCAGCGCCTCCCAATCGCGGACAAGGGCCGCATAAGATCGGCTATTTCCCAAACGGGCCATCAACGTAATGCTCAGGGCATGTGCCCCCAGTTTGCCGATCACGAAACGGGCCAACGCCTGATCATCGGGAAGCTGGCCACCCTCTCCCCCCCACAATTCCCGGAAAAGGCGCAGGGCGCTGCCCTCTGGCAACTGATTAATTTTAATCGGCGTCCCGAAAATATTGTTCAGCATGGTGCGGGAGGATGCCAGCAACCGCACCCCATCCTTATTACGCATGGCCCCCAACAGGCCACGCGCCGCCTTGTCATCGGCAATCCCTTCCAGATTGTCCAAATACCACAGACCCGGTGGTATGATGGCCAGAAGCTCTTGCGGCGTGGCGCAATCGGGTTTGCCAATGGCCCCGCCAATCTGTGCGATAAACACACCCAGCCCCGCCCCGTCGGGAACCTCCACATAAAAGGCCCTGGCATCCGAACGCTCGGCCAACCAGCTTTTCAGTGCGGCCTTGCAAACCTCTGTCTTGCCAGCCCCACCAACCCCACCGACAAGCGTGCTGACCATACTCGCTGATTCTGTCCCCCGCAGGAATGCCAGAACCTGTTTCACCTCATCGTCGCGGCCATAAAACCGGCCGTCGCGTGGTTGCAGCAGGTTATCGCCTGGACCGCTCAATTGACCGGGATACCGTTGTAATTCAACATTATCCGTAGGCGGCACATGGGGCCGCTCCACCGGTGCCGCTGCGATTGTCTTCACAAACGCACAGACGGAGGCATGTATCTGTGCATTTCTGTCTTTCGGCTTACAAATACTGAAATGATCTTCAGGCAGATTGATCGGCAGGCAATCCGGGACACCAGGATTAGCACTGTGGCGATCCACCACCAGAACCGACGGACCACGAAACCAGCGAAACCAGCGACGCTTTGACGTTACACCACGCTTTTCCGCAAAAATACGGACTTTTATCCCAAGTTCACTGACGCTATTCAAAAATCGTCTGTTAAGACTATCCAAATGATGATCATGCTTCGATAAATCACCGACTTGTGGATTAGCTCTTGATACAATTTTGATTGCTTCAAACAGGCTGGCTAACTGCGCCCCACCATGGGGGGTGGCAATAAATACAATCCCCTGTATGCGCCTTGCCAGTCCCTTAAAGCGAGGATCCTCATGTAATCCGTAGGTTAGCATCGTCTTGATGACGAGGCCACCCATACTATGGCCAACAAGAATTAAGCTCTTATTCTGCAGCTCATGGATAGTGGACAGCCTATCCATGATGTGGGAGCCCTGGTCGGGCAACGGCATTGCCTGTTCCGTCCATGCCGACAATGCTGCGTCATACGCCAGTGTCCAGACATCGCACCCTGTATCGCGCCCCACCCAATGCAGCCAGAAATCATCCGGCTGACATTCATCATACCGCCAGCTATCTTTGGGGTGGCCACCCAAACCATGGATGAATATCAGAGCGGGTGCATCCTTACGCCCCCCATGCAATCGCTCCAACTCTGCCACGCCGCACCCCATCAACGTTACCGATAGGACAGTAACACACGTCAATATTGTTGTGGATCAGGGAATAGCTTGACTTGACAGGCACCCGCCCCCTCGCCCTCCGCAACACAGCGGTCAAGGATGTTGGTGTGCTGAAACGGAAGAAGGGCTTGGAAATCATTGGCCCGTGACACGCCACCGCCCATAGAAAAAGCCCCGGACAACCGTCCGGGGCTTTTCTCACTCACACGGCAATATCTGCCTAAAAATCACCCCTGACGGAACGGACGGCGCGTCGGGGCAGCACCACCCTCGGCGCGGGCCTCGCCACGGCGTTCGCCGCGGAACTCCCGGCGGCCTTCGCCACCGCCGTTACCACCATTGTCACGGAAGTCGGCGCGGCCTTCGCCGCCATGGCCGTGCGGACGGCCCTTGCCAGCATGGGGCTTGTAGGGGTTGGTCTTGTGCGGGTGCGGGCCACGGGCCGGACGCTCGCCCCCGAACTCACCGCCCACCGGGGCAGCATCGGGGGTCCAGCCGCGCCGCTCGCCGCCACCCTGATAGGGGCGTTCGCCTTGCGGACGGTCACCGTACGGGCGCTCACCGTGCGGACGGTCGCCCTGGGGACGCTCGGCACGTTCGCCACCAGCGAAACGGTCCTCGCGGCGTTCACGGCGCTCGCCGTTCCAGCCACCCTGGCCGCCCTGCTCACCCTCACGGCGCGGGCCGCCGCGATAGCCACCGCCCTGGCCATAGCCGCCGCGGTTGCCACCAAAGGACTTGCCACCGCCATAGCCGCCCTTGCCAAACGGCTTGCCACCGGCACCGGCGGGGCGGAACTTGCGCTCCTGCTCCGGCATCGGCTCCAGGCCCGGCAGGGTGGTCTGCACATGCGGCTGACCGGTATATTGTTCAATGGCGCGGACCAGATTGCGGTCCTGGCGGGTGAACAGGCTGTAGGAAATGCCGGTGGCACCAGCGCGACCGGTACGACCGATGCGGTGGACATAATCTTCCGCCACGCGCGGCAGGTCGAAATTGATCACGTGGCTGATGTCGGAAATATCAATGCCGCGGGCGGCCACGTCAGTCGCAACCAGAACATTGATGCGGCCATCGCGCATCCACTGCACCACGCGGTTACGCTCCCGCTGCTGCATGTCGCCATGCAGCGGCATGGCGCGGTGGCCCTTGTCGGACAGCTGGTCGGCCATCACATCGCAATCGGCCTTGGTGGCCATGAACACGATGCCCTTGCCGAACGCTTCATCTTCCAGCAGGCGGGCCAGCAGCTTGTGCTTATGGTCCAGCCCGTCAGCGCGCAGCCAATGCTGGGTGATGGAAACGTTGGTCACGGCCTTGCCGGCCACATCCACGCGGACCGCATCCTTGGTCAGGCTGTTGGCCAGCTTTTCCGCCGTGCGGTCCAGCGTGGCGGTGAACAGCATGGTCTGGCGGCCTTCCGGGCAGGCGCCGGCAATCTGTTCCACCGCATCGCGGAAGCCCATGTCCAGCATGCGGTCGGCTTCGTCCAGCACCAGCATTTCAACGCAGGTCAGGTCGACCTTGCCATTTTCCAGATGGTCGATCAGGCGGCCCGGCGTGGCGACGATCAGGTCGGCGCGGCGGCGCAGCATTTCGATCTGGGCGCGATAGGGCATGCCGCCCAGCACCGAACCGGTCTGGATGCGACCAAACTTGGACAGGATGCGGACCTGATCCAGCACCTGGGTGGCCAGCTCACGGGTCGGCGTCAGCACCAGGACGCGGGGGCCCCAGGAGCCGGCGTCACGCGGGGTGGCGGCGATGCGGGCCAGGGCCGGCAACACGAAAGCCGCCGTCTTGCCGGTGCCGGTATTGGCCGAGGCAACAACGTCCTTGCCTTCCAGCGCTGCCGGAATGGCCTGGGCCTGAATGGGGGTGGGATTAACGTAACCGAGTTCTTCCACGGCCTGCAGCAGGGTGGACGGAAGGGCGAGTTCAGCGAACGTAATGGTCAAAGCAGTGCCTTCTCAAACAAACGAACCGACGCTCCGCCTGCCGGCGCAGTTGCGCGCCGGGGCCTGGACGAAGCGCAAGGGTGCCGACACGGAACCGAATTTCCGGTCCGGCGATTGCGCATGAGCGGCTCGACTTGTTCGGAGAGCGAAGGGCTGCACCATCCATCCTGGATGGGCTCCTTGGAACGACCCGACTTAAATCTCGGGGCGTTCAATGTGACGGCACAAAAGTCCGCCGGGGGCCCCTCAGCCACTCGGTGATGGGTGATAGATAGGGCTAACCGGCTTGCCGCACCAGCGAAATCGGCAGCAGGGCTGGGCAGCGCTTGGCGCAGGGCGCCAAAGCCGTCTTGCCCACCCTATCACAGGTCCTCAATCATCCCCGCCGGGCACCACCATCACCGGCGACACGTCCCAGATTTCATCGGCATAATCGCGGATGGTCCGGTCGGAGGAGAACCAGCCGAGGCCAGCCGTGTTCAGGATAGATTTCGCCGTCCATTCCGCCCGATCCCGATAGAGATCGGCGGCGGTTGCATGGGTATTGCAGTAATCCTCGAAATCAGCCGTAACCAGGAAATGGTCACCGTTCAGCAGACTGTCCACGATGGGGCGGAAGCGGCCGGGATCATCGGGAGAAAAGGTGCCGGAACCGATCATGTCCAGCGCCCGCTTCAGGCGCGGATTGGTCGCCACCACCTGACGGGGGTCGAAGGCGCCCCCCTCGCGCAGCTCCTGCACCTCCGCCGCATTCATCCCGAAGATGAAGATATTGTCCGCGCCCACATGGTCGCGCATCTCCACATTGGCCCCATCCAGGGTGCCAATGGTCAGCGCGCCATTCAGGCCCAGCTTCATATTGCCGGTGCCCGATGCCTCCATCCCGGCGGTGGAGATCTGTTCCGACAGGTCGGCTGCCGGCATGATCAATTCCGCCTGGGTGACATTGTAATTGGGCAGCATGATCAGGCGCAGCTTGTCGCGCACCAGCGGGTCCTGGTTGATATGGTGGCCGATATCATTGGCCAGCTTGATGATCAGCTTGGCCTGGGTATAGGCCGGCGCCGCCTTGCCAGCCAGAATCTTGGTGACGGGAGTGAAATCGCGGGTCGGGTTGTCGCGGATATCGTTATAGAGCGCCACCGTCTGCAACAGGTTCAGCAACTGGCGCTTATATTCATGAATGCGTTTGACCTGCACGTCGAACAGGCTGTCGACATTGATATCAACATGCAGATGGCGGGCGATGTACGCCGCCAGCCGCTTCTTGTTCTGGTGTTTGACGCGGCGGAACTCTTCCACGAAGGCCGGATCGTGCGCCTTCTCGGCCAGGGTGGACAGGCGCTCCAGATCGGTGACCCAGCCCTTGCCGATGCGGCTGGTGATCAAGGCGGCCAGACCCGGGTTGGCCTGCAACAGCCAGCGGCGCGGCGTAATGCCGTTAGTCTTGTTGGTGATCCGGTCAGGAAATTCCCGATGCAGGTCGGCAAACACCGTCTTGCGCATCAGGTCGGTATGCAGCGCTGACACGCCATTGACCTTATGGCTGCCCAGGAAGGCCAGATTGCCCATGCGCACGCGCCGGTCGCCATGCTCGTCAATCAGGGACAAACGCTGGATGGTGCCCAGATCGACACGGGTTTTCACCTGATTAAGGAAACGCGCATTGATCTCATAGATGATCTGCATGTGGCGGGGCAGCACCCGCTCCACCAGCCGCACCGGCCAGGTCTCCAAAGCTTCCGGCAACAGGGTATGGTTGGTATAGCTGAAGGTGCGGCGGGTCAGATCCCAGGCCTTGTCCCAGTCCAGCCCGTGTTGGTCGATCAGCAGGCGCATCAATTCCGCGATGCCGATGGCGGGATGGGTATCGTTGAGCTGAACGGCGGCCTTTTCCGGCAGCGCCTCGAAATCCCGGTGATGCTGCATATAGCGGCGCAGGATGTCCTGCAGGCTGGCGCTGGTGAAGAAATATTCCTGCTTGAAGCGCAGTTCCCGTCCCACTTCTGTCGCGTCATTGGGGTACAGCACGCGCGACAGGTTTTCCGACAGAACCTTGCTTTCCACCGCCTTCAGATAATCGCCATCGTTGAAATGGCCAAAATTGAAATCATGCGCTGACCGGGCCGACCAGAGCCGCAGCGTATTGATGGTCTCCCCGCCATAGCCGACGACCGGCGTATCAAAGGCCATGGCATGCACCATGTCGCCTTCCACCCAATGCGCCCGCTCCACCCCCGCGGCATCGCGCACCCGTTCCACCCTCCCGTAGAATTGGACAGGATACAGCACTTCCGGCCGGGCAAATTCCCACGGATTGCCAAAGCGCAGCCAGTTATCGGGCGTCTCCACCTGCCAGCCATGGTCGAACTCCTGTTCGAACAGGCCATATTCATAGCGGATGCCATAGCCATAGCCGGGCAGATTGCAGGTCGCCATGCTGTCCAGGAAGCACGCGGCCAGACGACCCAGGCCGCCATTGCCCAGTGCGGGATCCGGCTCCATCTCCAGCACTTCTTCCAGCCGCAGGCCCAGCCGGTCCAGCGCCTCACGCGCTTCGTCCACCAGTCCCAGATTGGACAGGTTGTTCAGCAGCAGCCGACCGATCAGAAATTCCATGGAGAAATAATAGATCCGCTTGGCATCGGCGGCGTAGACGGCGCGCGTCGTATCCATCCAGCGATCCGTCACCCGATCCCGCACGGACAGGGCCGCGCTGTTGAACCAGTCACGGCGGGTGGCGGCGCGGGCATCCTTGCCCACCGAATAGACCAGCCATTCCAGGAAGGAGCGCTTCAGCGCTTCCACATCCAGCGCCTTGCGGCCGATCTCGCGCGTCTTGACCCGGACATCCATTGATGTGGTTCTCTCAATAAAGGCAAAGGTGGAGGCGGCACCAGCAAGCCGTCGCGCCACCCAGACTGACTCTAAAGGGTTAATAATAATTTCACAGCCGTATGACGCAATAGGACAGTCCCAGCACCATGCGGTTCTATGCGTTTCATATTCGTGTTACGGGACCATGGCGATCCTGGGGCGGATTGCGATAGAGTGCTGCCTAAGGGGCTACCCCATGCGCGCTTATCCCTCCTGCCAGGGCGGGAACAAGGCGCGTTGCGGCATGTTGATGCTGTGGTTGGGTTTTAACCCAACCCACCCATGCGGGTCGCAGGGATGGCAAGTGCATTTGGGTTTGGACAAAGTTGATGAAGCAACTGACCATGAATGACATCAACGCCTATATGGATGGTGCGCTTTCCCCGTCCGCCCGCCGCGAGGTGGAGGCGGCGTTGGCCGCCGATCCCGCCGCCCGCGAGTTGCTGAACCGCTATCGTCGCAACGCGGATGCCCTGCACCAACTTTATGACCCCGTGCTGGAAGAACCCGTGCCGGAAAAGATGCTGTCCTTGCTGCGCCGGCATGGCAGCCCGCGCCCGCATTGAGCGTTACACGGCGCGAGGGTGATAGTGCCCGACCGCCCTTACCCAGCTTCTTTATCCTGATCCTGACCTTCACGCTTCTTTGGCGCGATCCGTAATCGCCTGCTCAGCCTCCTGCCATGCCCGGATATCGGCTGGCATGGGCGGGGAGACAAGATCAAGCCCCATGCCCCGCATCAATTCGCTGCTGTCGATGGAACGTCCCCGTTCCAGAAACACTGCTTTCACAACGATGATCGCCGCCAGATGGCCGTCCATCGTCTCAAACACCTGCTCCAGAAAAATCCAGCGCCCTTCCCAGCACAAAACGCGGGTTTTCAGATAATAAGGCTGGAAGGGCTTCAGTTCCCGGCGGAAGCGGATGGTAGCCCCGCCCAGCACCGGCATCCATTTGCGGGCCAGCAACAGTTTCAGCATGCCGCTGCGGATCATCAGATCCACACGCCCCAGGTCGGCTACCGTAAAGTAGCGGCCATTATTCATATGGATATTGGTATCCAGGTCGTTCAACCACACCCGGAAGGACAGGACGGATTGGCCCAGCGGTGCCAAGGGCTGGCGCGACAGCAGCGCCATGACCAGAACACGAAACAGACGGAAGAACAGGTTCATCGGCGCACCATCACAATCGGCGTCGCGACTGTGACAGGCGCACCGGGGCCGTCAAGCCCCGGCGACGTCTTTATCTACTGAAACCGGCACGGATACTAACCCGCCCGGCTGGGCACCATCACCATCGCCTCCCCTTCGATCACGACATGATCGGCAACCGTACAGATGGTGGACAGAAGCGCCCGGCGCTTTTCCGGCACCAGTTCGGTGACCGTCACCGTGGTGGTCACCGTTTCCCCGATACGCACCGGGGCGCGGAACCGCAGCGACTGTGACATGTAGATACAACCTGGCCCCGGCAACCGTGTGCCCAGCACCGTGGTGATGAAGCAGGCTGAAAGCATGCCATGGGCGATGCGGCCGCCGAACGGGGTCTGCCTTGCATATTCCTCGTTCAGGTGCATCGGGTTGGTATCACCGGAAATGCCGGCGAACATCACAATGTCCGTCTCGGTGATGGTGCGGGCATAGATACCCTTCATCCCGACATACAGGTCTTCCAGATAAAAACCAGTCAGATCAGCCGGGTCCAGCCCGGTCCGGCGCTGTATCGCCACATCATCCATCGGCATTCCCAAGGCTCCCCATCTGGCGGCAAGGGCGCTGTTCGCCTATGCTCAGCGCCTGCGCATCATACCAGCGGTCTTTATCCCGATCCTTCGGAATTAAAGGCTTCGGCGGCATGGGCCGCCGCCACGCCAGTCGGCGCGGATGGTATTAAGCAGCATAGGGCCGGCTGGACCCGATGGTCAAACCGGCCAATACAGGAGGGAGAATATGACGCGGACGGGCGGCACATGGCGCCATCAACGGCTGGACCGGCCGGGCGGGGCCTTTCTGCGCCTGTCCTTCTGGGAACCCTCCTCCCCCTCTCCTTCCGTCGCCGGCAACCTGCTCTTGCTGACCGGGCGCAGCGAATGTGTGGAAAAATATACGGAGATTGCCGGGGACATGGCCGCGCGTGGCCTGCGGGTCAGCGCCATGGACTGGCGCGGCCAGGGCGGCTCCTCCCGCCCCCTGCCCAACCCGCATAAAGGCCATATCGACCGGTTCGAGACATATCTGGACGATCTGGATGCCGCCCTGCCCTTGCTGCTGGCGGAAAAGGGAACAGAACCGGCCTTCGCGCTGGCCCATTCCATGGGCGGGCATCTGCTGCTGCGCCATGTCGCCGAACGGCAGCACCCGTTTAAGGCCGTGATGCTGAGCGCCCCGATGCTGGGAATCCATACCGGGGCCATACCGCAGGCGGCGGCCCGCTGGCTGGCATCAACCATGGCCCAGCGGGGCCGGGGAACGGATTATGCGCCCGGCCAGTTGGACTGGACGGCCCCCGATCCCGTCTTTGCCGGCAACCCGCTGACCTCCGACCCGGTTCGGTTTCTGGCCGGCCATCGCTGCTACGCTGACACCCCGGATCTGGCCCTGGGTGGCGCCACCTGGGGCTGGCTGGACGCGGCTTTCCGGTCCATGGCGCATCTGCTGGCCCCCGGTCGGCTGGAACAGGTATCTGTACCGATCCTGCTGATGTCAGCGCTGGCCGACCGCATCGTTCGGCCCGACAGGCATCGTCAGGTAGCCGCACGCCTGCCCCATTGCACCTTCAAGACCTATCCCGGCGCCCGGCATGAATTGCTGATGGAGGCGGACCCCATCCGCAATCAGGTGCTGTCTGATATTGACGGGTTTATCGCCGGCCACAGCAACCAGTCCTGGCAGGCTGCGTAAGTGGTGATGGCGGGTATCTATCCCGCCATCACCCTTTTGTGTCACAAGACCGTCAGCATGCTGGCGACCAGCGGGTGACGGACAATGTCGGTTTCCGCCAGCCGCACCACGGCGATTCCCTCCACCGGTTCCAGCCGACGGGCGATATCCGCCAGACCGGACATGCCTTCCAGCAGGTCGGACTGATCCGGGTCGCCGGTCAACACCATGGTGGAATGCCAGCCCAGGCGGGTCAGCAGCATCTTGATCTGGGCATAGGTGCAGTTCTGCGCCTCATCAATCACGATGAAGGCATTGTTCAGGGTGCGGCCCCGCATATAGCCGACGGGCGCAATTTCGATTGAGCCGTCGGCCATCATCGCCTTCAGCCGTTTGGCCCCCAGCCGGTCAGACAATGCGTCATATAGCGGCCGCAGGAACGGGGCCATCTTCTCATTCAGGTCACCGGGCAGATAGCCCAGGCTTTCCCCCGCCTCAATCGCCGGACGGGACAGGATGATGCGATCCACCTCGCCCTTCTCCAGGGCCGTCACGGCGGAAGATATGGCCAGATAGGTCTTGCCGGTACCCGCCGGGCCCAGGGCGAGCGCCAGATTATGATCCTCAATCGCCTGCATCAGCAGCGCCTGACCGGCGCTCATCGGTTTGACGGTGCGGACATAGCTCTGATCCCGCCGCTCCTCCCCCAATGGGTCCCAGCCCCCGCGTGTCGGGAACAGGGGATGGACCTTTGCATCATTTCCGGCAGACGCGGCTTTGGGCGAGGAACGCTTGGCCATCAGGCTCTCCCTTCAAGGTGATGATGAGGCGAATGGAACGCGACGGACGCCACCGGCCACGGGCAACAAAAAACCGCACCCTCATGCTGAGGCGTGCGGTTGATGAAACCCGGTTTCTCTAAGGCCGGTGCCGGCCATGCGTGCGGCGGTGCACAGGGGGTGGGGCGCCATACGATGCCTGCTGCACCGCAGAATGTCGGGTCGGATTCCTGGATCGACCTTGCCACCAACCGTCCCCCAATGGATGTGGGCCACACGCAGAACGGTAACGCAGAAAATCCGCCGCGTCACCAGTGATTGCGGGGTTTTCTGAAATGTCACACAACATATCGTGCGGTAACCCTTTCGAGTTCAAACGCCCGAGTCGCACCTTCGCAGACGCGAACGCCTCCAGCCCCGCTTAATCCTTTGCAGATGCAAAGTGGCCCCAGGCTTGGAACGCGCACGGGCATCTTAATCGCCAGGATGCGCAAGTGCTTGTCCTGCAAGCGGGAACGCAGTGGCGTCAACGGGCTGTAAGGGCAGCGTTTCACCCGCCGAGGGGATAGACCGTTCGGCGCAATCTACGTACACCCAATATATATTGTGGAAAGTCCCACCCTTGTCGCAAAATCTGGCTGATGAAATCCTTGACGCCAGCGACCAACTCCGCTTGAACGGCGGACCAGGGCGGGGCCCTATTGTTCAGTGACCGTATAAGGTGGGGTAGCAGTCGGCAATGAGCACGCAGGTCGCCTATCGGGACGCGCCGTTCCAGTTGCGCGGCAGCACCTTCACGATGATGGTGCTGAAGGTCAGCGACCCCCGGAACCCTAATTTCTTCCCCGTGCTGTCCGGCAAGATCGCACAGGCGCCGAATTTCTTCCGCAATGCGCCGGTGGTGCTGGACCTGGATGATCTGCCGGCGGGGGTGCCTTTCGATTTCGAGAGCTTTACCAAGCTGCTGCGCAATCTGGGCCTGATCGCTGTCGGCCTTCAGGGCGGCACCAAGGAGCAGCAGGATGCGGCCCTGGCCCATGGCCTGGCGCTTCTGCAGACCCCGCGCGGCAAGGTGGAAACGTTCGACCCGCTGGCCGGATCGGGCCGCAGCCCGGCCCAAGGCCTGGCGAATGTGCAGGGCGGCGGGCAACCGCCTGCTCCGGCCCAGGCCGCCCCCACCCCGGCCCCCGCGCCGGTGGCAGACCCGTCGGGCCGCCCTTCCATGATCGTGACGGAACCGATCCGGTCCGGCCGGCAGGTTTATGCCGCCGGTGGTGACCTGATCGTGGTCGGTCCGGTCAGCCCCGGCGCCGAATTGTTGGCGGATGGCAGTATCCATGTCTATGGTACGCTGCGCGGCCGGGCTTTGGCCGGTGTCTCCGGCGACCAGAATGCCCGTATCTTCTGCCAGAACCTGGAAGCGGAGCTGGTCTCCATTGCCGGGCTCTACCGCGTGTCAGAAGATATCGACAAAGATATCCGCCGTCGTCAGGTACAAATTTATCTGAATAACGGCTTTTTGCACATCGACCCTGTTTCCGCCTGAATTGGCGGCTAACGGACCTTTGTACGTAACGATTAACCTCTGACCTTGGGAGACGCCTCTTGGCCAAGATCATTACGATGACCTCCGGCAAGGGCGGCGTAGGCAAGACCACGTCGAGCGCCGCCTTCGGCACCGGGCTTGCCCTGCGCGGTTTCAAGACCTGCATCATCGATTTCGATGTGGGCCTGCGCAATCTGGACCTGATCATGGGATGCGAACGCCGCGTGGTGTTCGATTTCATCAATGTGGTCAATGGCGAAGCACGGTTGAGCCAGGCCCTGATCAAGGATAAGCGGGTGGAAAACCTGTATATCCTGCCGACCAGCCAGACCCGCGACAAGGATGCGCTGACGCTGGAAGGCGTGGGCAAGATCCTGGATGAGTTGAAGAAGGAATTCGACTACATCCTCTGCGACAGCCCGGCCGGCATCGAAAAGGGCGCCCTGATGGCGCTTTATTATGCCGATCACGCCATCATCGTGACCAACCCGGAAGTCTCCTCCGTCCGCGACAGCGACCGTATCCTGGGCGTGATACAGGCCAAGTCGCGCCGGGCCGAACAGGGGCTGGAACCGGTGCAGGAGCATCTGCTGGTCACCCGCTATGATGTGGAGCGGGTCGAGAAGGGCGAGATGCTCAAGGTCGATGATGTGCTGGAAATCCTGGCCATCCCGCTGCTGGGCATCGTGCCGGAAAGCCCGGCTGTCCTGAAGGCATCCAATGTCGGCATGCCCGTGGTACTGGACGACAAGTCCAATGCTGGCCAAGCCTATAGTGATGCTGTTGGCCGCTTCCTGGGCGAGAAGATCGAGCATCGCTTCATCAAGCCCGAGAAGAAGGGCCTGCTTGACCGACTGCTTCGGAGGTCCGCATGAGCCTGTTTGACCTTTTCAAGCGCTCCAAACCGCCCACCGTCGCGGCCCAGGCGAAGGAGCGTCTGCAGATCGTCCTGGCGCATGAGCGGTCCGATCGCAACAGCCCCGATTTCCTGCCCGCCTTGCAGCAGGAATTGCTGGCCGTCATCAAGAAATACGTCTCCATCGACGAAGACAAGGTGGCGGTGAAGCTGGAACGGGAAAGCGGCTGTTCCATGCTGGAAGTGAATGTGGAACTGCCCTCCCCGTCCAAGCGCGCCGCCGCAGCATCGGGGACCGGGGGCAAGCCGGTGACTGCCGGCTGACAGGCCAAGAAGGGGGAACGGGGCGATCATCGCCCCGCTTCCTTCCCCTGGCCCACCCTTCCCCCATGATACCCGGATATGGGGGGCGCGCCGGTTCTATGCGCAAAGGCTGGACCGTACAGGCCTATCGCGACTATATGCAGGGACCTGTCCCTCTCAGTCCCCCAGAGCCATGCAGATTTTCCGTCACGCCGCCGACCTGCCTCCCGCCCTTCGTGGCGGTGCCGTGGCGCTGGGTAATTTCGATGGCGTGCATCAAGGGCATCGCGCCGTCATCCGGCAAGCGATTCAGGCCGCCCAGGATTTGCAGGCCCCGTCCGGCGTCATCACGTTCGAGCCGCACCCCCGCAGCCTGTTCCGCCCCGATGATGCGCCCTATCGCCTGACCCCGCTGCGCATCAAGGCGCATTTGATTGAGGGGATGGGCGTGGATGCGCTGGTCGCCCTGCATTTCGACAAGTCCTTTTCCGAACTGACCGCCACGGATTTCGTCCGCCAGATTCTGGTGGAGGGTCTGGGCGTGCGCCATGTCGTGGCCGGCTATGATTTCGTGTTCGGCCATGGGCGCGGCGGCAATATCGATTTTCTGCGTCAGGCCGGCGCCCACTATGGTTTCGCGGTAACGGAAGTGCGGCCGGTCATGGCGGATGGCGGCATCGCCTATTCTTCCACCCGCATCCGCCAGCATCTCCAGGCCGGCGAAATGGCGGCGGCATCACTGCTGCTGGGCCATGCCTGGGAGATTGAAGGCCGGGTGGAACATGGCGACAAGCGGGGCCGTACCATCGGCTTCCCCACCGCCAATATTGAACTGGGTGATTATCTGCGCCCCCGCTTTGGCGTTTATGCCATCCAGGCCGGTATCGACCAGGGCGGACAGACGGTTTGGCATGATGGCGTGGCCAATCTGGGCCGCCGCCCCACCGTCGGCGGGCTGGTGGAACGGCTGGAAGTGCATCTGTTCGATTTCCATGGCGATCTTTATGGCAAGCATCTGAGGGTGCGGATGCTGGATTTCGTGCGCCCGGAAATGAAGTTCGAGAGCTTCGACGCCCTGAAAGCCCAGATCATCACCGATAGCGATGAGGCGCGGCGGCGGCTATCCACGGGCACCTTCCCCCCGCCGCCCTGACAGACAAAACGCCCGCCACCTTACCGGTGGCGGGCGTCGGGTACGATCCTCAATCAGATATAGAAGTGGATCTGGGTCCGGTCATAGCCGGTGCCGATCATTACCGGCTGGCCCTTCACCACATGCAGATCGTGGTTGAAGAAATAGACCGCCTGCTTCCAATGGTTCGTCCGGGCGGCGGACTTGGAATGGTAGGTCACCTTCTCGTCCATATGCAGGTCGAACCAGAAGGCCACGCCATGGGCGATACCGGTTTCGCTGGCCGTGACGTTCAGGATCTTGGCCTCGCTGTCCGCCATATTCTTGTAGAAATCGAAGAACCAGGCCTTTTCCGGTTCCGACAGCATGCGGTGCGGGTCGGCGGCAAGGTCGATGGTGCTGTAACCCGGCGTACGGAACTGGTCGAAGCGCGACATGTCGAAACCGCTGATGGTGCGGATCGGGCTGGTAAGGCGCAACTCATCGGCCTGGATCAGCGAACACCAGACGGTGGCAGCCGCCGGGATGATCTTGGCGCCGGGCTTCAGCAGGTTCTGACGGGCATGCTGAAGGATGGTCAGCATATCGGGCGCCAGCATGCCGACATTGATCAGTTCCGACACGAAGACATCGGCCTTTTCCGGCATGTCCTGGCCCATGACCAGATCGGTGGATTTCTTGCCGATCACGGTGACGCGCTTGTCATAACCGTTCAGGGCCACGGTTTCCCGCGCCACATCGACCAGCGGCTTGTGCATCTCGCAGGTGAAGACATGGCCGGCACCGGCGCGGGCCGCCATCATGGCCACCAGGGCAGAGCCGGTGCCGATCTCCAGCACCACATCGCCCGGTTCCACCGCGTTCAGCAGGGCCGCCTCATAAGCATCGTTCCGCTCATGATCATTGATCATGGGGATGTGCCAGGCCGGCACCTGGGTGGAGCGCAGAAGCTGAAGCGCGAACAGCACGGCGGCATTGTCGGGCATGCGGTTATGCACGCCGGTCAGCAGCGCCACCGCATCCTCAATCCGGCCCTGGCCCTGGAAGACCTGGGCCAGCCCGATGGCGGCTTCGGCCCGCGACGGGTCCCCTGCCAACACATTGGCGAACAGGCGGCCGGCTTCATCCAGGCGGTCGGTATAAAGCAGCAGGGCGGCCAGATTATAGCTGGCATCCAGGTTCTTCGGGCGCAGCGCCAGGGAATGGCGGAAGCAGAATTCCGCTTCCGACAGGTTGCCCAGTTCGCGCAGCGTGTTGCCCAGATTATTATGGGCCTCGGCATAGCCGGGACGCAGGGCAACGGCGCGACGGAAGCAGGGTTCCGCCTCAGCCAGCCGGCCCAGCGCCCGCAACGCATTGCCCAGATTATTGTGGGAAACGGGGTCCTGCTCATCCAGCAGCACGGCCTTGGCGAACTCGCCCCGCGCTTCCTCGAACCGGCGGCAACCATAGAACAGCACGCCCCGGCTGTTATGGAATTCGGCGCGGGCGCCATCCAGCTCAATCGCCTTGGAGAACAGCTCGTTCGCCTCCGCCGCGCGGTTGGACCGCAGCGCGATCACGCCCAGCAGGTGGGTGGCGTCGGAATGTTCCGGCTCTGCCTGCAACGCGGTACGGCAGCTCATCTCTGCCTCGGCGAGATAGCCGGCCATCAGATGCTGACGGGAAATGCTGACGCAATCCTGGACGAACGACATGGGTTGGCTCCTTGCTCTCTTCTGGGCCCTGCCCGGGCCGATCGGTTCGGGAACAGGAAAAGCAAAGGGTGTGCCAAGCCGAAAAAGGGGCTGTTTCCTTGGGGTTTGCGAAACCAGTGGCAGGAGATGCCTAGGTTAGATCAAGGGTGATGGGACGAAATTTCCCGGCGCTGGAGATGCCTGGGCAAAAATGCGCGAGGGCAGAGGCCTATTCCTGCCGATAGGGGCTCTCCGTGGCCAGCAATTCCATTTCGGCTGTCACGGCTGCGCTCTCCCGCTCCAGGAAATCCGCCACTGCTGCGCGCAGGCCGGGATGGGCCAGATAATGGGCGGAGAATGTGGGCACCGGCAGATAGCCGCGCTGGATCTTATGTTCGCCCTGGGCGCCTGCCTCCACCCGCTTCAGCCCCCGTTCAATAGCGAAATCGAGGGCGCGGTAATAGCAGGTCTCAAAATGCAGGAACGGATACTCCCCCACCCCGCCCCAGTTACGGCCATAAAGCGTATCACCGCCCAGCAGGTTCAAGGCCCCGCCGACATAGCGGTCGCCATCGCGGGCCATGACCAGTACGACCTGATCGGCCATCCTTTCCCCCAGCAGGGTGAAAAATTGCCGGGTCAGGTAAGGCCAGCCCCATTTGCGGTCGGATGTCGCGCGATAGAGCCTGTCAAACGCGGCCCAGTGTCGGGGTTCGATGGCATCGCCGGTCAGGGTTTCCAGCACCAGCCCGCTATCGGCCACGGTCTGCCGCTCCTTGCGCACCGCCTTGCGCTTGCGGGAGGAGAAGCGGGCCAGGAAATCCTCAAAACTGCCATAGCCCTGGTTGGTCCAGTGATATTGCATGCCGGTGCGACGCAGCCAGCCGCCCCCCTGGAACTGGTCGGCCTGGTCTGCCGTGGGGAAGGTGACATGGACACCGGACAGGCCATTATCCGCCACGATCCGTTCCAGCGCCTTTACCATGGTTGGCACCACCCCGGCCGGCGCATCGGCGCGCATCAACAGGCGCGGGCCGGTGACAGGGGTGAAGGGCACGGCGGAGAGCAGCTTGGGATAATAGCGCCCGCCCGCCTGTTCAAACGCATTGGCCCAGCCCTGGTCGAACACATATTCGCCATAGGAATGGGCCTTCACGTAAAGCGGCATTGCCGCCAGAAGCCGCCCATCCTCCCCCCGCAGGGTCAGATGCCGCGGCTGCCAGCCGCTGTCACCCCCGACGGAGCCGGACTGTTCCAGAATGTCCAGGAAATCATGGGAGATGAAAGGATTGTCGGCACCACCCGTCACGCCAGCGGCGCACGCAGCCCATTCGTCCGGGGTGATCCCTTCCATCCCATCCACAAGCTGAAGGGACAGGCGCCCCGCTTCTTCCTGCATTCATCAATCCCGGCATTGATACAGCGATGCTCAAGGATATGGGCCAGGAGAGCAGGCGGCCAAGATGTTTCATGCAAAGCAGACGCATGACAGGCGGATGGACCGGGAAAGCCCCTCCCATCCGCCTGCTGCTTGCCCGTTACGCCACTTCCAGCACGGCTTCCACTTCCACCGCCACGCCAAAGGGCAGCGATGCGGCAGAAACGGCGGAGCGGGCATGCTTGCCGGCATCGCCGAATATTTCCTGCATCAGTTCCGAGGCGCCGTTGATCACCTTGGGCTGATCGTTGAAATCGCCGGTGGAATTGACGAAGCCGACCAACTTCACCACGCGGACCACACGGTCCAGATCGCCATCCAGCGCCAGCCTGGCCTGGGCGATGATGTTCAGCGCGCAAAGGCGGGCGGCTTCCTTGCCATCCTCGATCGAATAGCCATCCCCCAGCTTGCCAACATGCTTCAACTGCCCATTCAGCATCGGCACCTGACCGGAGATGAAAAGCTGGTTGCCGGTGCGCACGGCCGGCACATAGGCAGCCAGGGGCACAGCGGCGACCGGCAGTTCGATATTCAGTTCAGCCAGACGCGCATCAATACGACCCGCCATGGTAATCCTCCTGTCAGCAGCGGAAATATTATTTGCGTAATAGCAGTCCCCCGGAAGCGGCGAAAGGGGCGAGGCGACGACGGCATTAACCTATGCACGAGAGACAAGCCCCGTCAGGGGGCGGCCCCCACCCGCTGCCAGCGCCATTGCGCCTGCCTTGTCCGCCCTTGTTTGTCGGGCCCTTCTATAGTGCAGGTAAGCCCGTCACCCTCCAGGCGGTAGGTGATCTTCTGCGGAAAATCATGCGCAGGATTGGCAAAGACGGCCAAACCCGGCCCCTGCGCGACCAGGGGGAAATCGGCTGGTGACTGACCTTCCGGGAAAGCGCGATAGACGATCTTCCCATCCATGAATTCGATACGGATGAATTCCGTCTGGGGCGGGCGGCCGGGGCGGTAGGTGCGGTGCATACCGGGCATGGTACCGGCGGCGGACCGCATATAATGTTCCTCCGTCACCCGCTCTCCGTCCACGCCGCGCCATTGCCCGGCCAGAAAGCTGACAGCAGCCAGGGGGTCGGCCTCTGACGCCGCAACATTGCCCCCTGTCAAAAACACCAGCAGCAGCAAAACCCAGCGCGACATCATGGCCCCGTTCAGGATGGGTGGCGCAACAGGGTAGCGCAAGCCGCGCGGGGCCGTCCTGCTTTTCAAGACAAGAGGGCCACGGACAGGTGATGCAGCTTGTCCGGGTTACGGGTGATGTAGATGGCGCGGATACGGTCGCCATCCAGCAGGAAAGCGGTTGTCTGGATCAACTGGTCATCTTCCATGGTCACCAGCCCCGGCAACCCGTCGATCAAGCAGCGGCGCAGCACAACGGGCATGGCGTTGCCATGCTTGGCGGCCACCCCGGCCAGGAAGCGGCTGACCTTATCCAGGCCATAGATGGGGTTGAGCGCCGCCGGCCGCCTTCCGCCGCCATCGGCATACAACACAACATCATCGGCCAGCATGGTGCGCAGCGCGCTGACATCGCCACTGCGCGAGGCGGCGAGGAAGGCATCCGCCATGGCCTGCCCCCGTTCCGGCGCCACTGGAAAGCGAGGCCGGCGGTCACGCAGATGGGTGCGGGCACGGCTGGCCAACTGGCGGCAGGCCGTGGCATCCCGGCCCAGTGCGGCCGCCACCTCCTCAAACGGATTGCCGAACACGTCATGCAGCAGGAACGCCGCCCGCTCGAGCGGTGACAGGCTCTCCAGGGCCAGCATCAGGGCCAGGGTCACCGCCTCATTCTCCGCGTCGGCGGCCGCATCACCGGGGTCCAGCACCGGCTCCGGCAGCCAGGTGCCGACATAGGTTTCACGCCGGATGCGGGCGGATTTCAACTGGTCCAGGCACAGGCGGGTCACCATGCGGACCAGGAAAGCCTCCGGCTCCCGGATGCCGGTGGTGTCGCTGCGGTGCCAGCGCAGCCACGCCTCCTGCACAATATCCTCCGCCTCCGCGACCGATCCCAGCATGCGATAGGCAATGCGGATCAGCCGCGGACGTACCCCCGTGAAGGGATCAGCCGGATCAGGCGGCGACACGGCCACGACCCGTCGGGTGGATATAGCGGAAGCCAACGGCAAACCGGTTCCAGCCATTGATGGTGGTGATCAGCAGGGTCAGCTTCACCTGTTCCTCCGAGGAGAACTGGGCGGCCAGGGCGGCATAATCGGCATCCGGCGCATGGGTGTCGGCGATGCGGGTCAGCGCCTCCGTCCAGGTCAGAGCCGCCCGCTCCCGATCCGTATAGAGCGGCGATTCCCGCCAGCCGTCCAGCAGATAGATCCGTTCTTCCGTCTCCCCCGCCTTACGGGCGTCGGCGGTGTGCATATGCAGGCAATAGGCGCAGCCATTGATCTGGGAAGCACGAATTTTCACCAGTTCGCACAGGCTGTGTTCCAGCCCGGATTGGCGAACGGCCATTTCCAGATCCATCATCGCCTTCATTGTGGCGGGCGCGATGTCGAAGGGCAGCAGGCGCGGGGTCATGTCTCTTCTCCTTAAATCCATCCTCACATCCCGGGATGAATGGTTGCATTCAGTCCCAAGACGAGCGGACGGGTGCCGGATGTGACATGACCCCACGAAAATTTTTGAAAATCGTCAGAGGCGCGGATCAGTGATCCGCATCGAGGGGCGCTGGTCAACCCCGGCGAACCAGTCCGCCCAGGCCGGCACCCTGTCCTTCCAGGCCAGATCGGGCAGGCGGAACAGCAGATAATCCAGCGCGCAGGCCAGGGAAAGCGCGCCCATGTCAAAGCGGGCCGGCATCGGTTCCGTTACCAGCAAAGCCAGGGACCGGTCGAGTGCCGCCTGCTGGCGGGCGATCCAGCCGGGGCAGCGTTCCCCCTCGGCGCGGCGGCCTTCCATCACCTTGGTGAAGGCTGCATCCAGCATGCCCTGGGCAATGGCGGCGAGCCGCAGCGCCTGCCATCGTTCCGGTCCCGCCGGGGGCAGCAGGCGGGGGCCGGGCAGCACCTCGTCCAGATAATCGGCAATGGCCCAGCTTTCCCCCAGCGACCAGCCCTCATCCGTCACCAAAGCCGGCACCTTGCCGGAGGGGACGGCCTGATGCAGCGCTGCCGGGTCGGTCCAGGGGTCGATCATTTCCACAGCCACCCGGTCGCCGGCCTGCTTTTCCTGCAGCAGGACGCGGATCTTGCGGGCATAGGGGGAGGCTTTGGAGAAATAGAGCTTCATGGCGAGGCTTCCTTGGCAAGAAGGCGGGTGGCGGCAAGGGCGGACAGGGCGCCCAGGCCCAGCACCACCCCGCCAATGGCGAACAGAAGGAGATAAGAGCCGGTAGCGGCGAACAGGGCTGACAGCCCATAGCCACCAGCGGCCTGGAACAGAGCGAACAGGGCCGTCATCCGCGCCCAGGCCGCCGTATGGAAGGCGGGGCCCACCACCCGCCCGGCGACGCCGGAAGCCAGCGTCACACTGCCTGGCGTCAGGGCGCCGACGATAAAGGCCGACAGGGCCAGGAGTGGGGGCGCCACACTGAGGAGCGGCAGCAGCACAGCCGCCGCCTTGACCGCCAGCACCAGGGTAAAGGCGACCGGGAAGCCACGGCGTCCGGCCAGCCGGGCCACTGCCATGGGACCAACCAGGGCGCCAATGCCGAACAAGGCCCAATAAAATCCGCCGGCGGCCACCCCCTGCCCCAGCCCCCGGGCAACGAAATCGGACAGGAACAGCGTATGCGGCACAAACCCCATGCCGTCGGCACCATAGGCCAGCGCGAACAGCAGCAATGGGCGTGACCCGCCGGTCAGTTTCGCCGGGGGAACCACCTGACCACGCGGCCAGCGCCCCCAGACCGTCCCCGTCATGGCCAGACCGATCAGGCCCAGCATTGCCCAAGTGAGCGGCAGGCCATAACCCGCCATTGCCGGCAGCAGAAACCCCGCCATCAGGACACCAGACCCGATGCCGGAAAAGACCACACCAGCCACCAGCGCCCGCTTTTCCGCCGGCACCGCCGCCATCACAACCGGTGCCGCCAGCACCACCAGGAAGGCCCCGGTAATGCCGGCCAGCAGCCGCCAGAAACCCAGCCAGATCAGCCCGCCATTCCAGGCGCAGGCCAGCAGCGACAGGGCCGTCAGCGCCATGGACAGGCGAAGCAGCCGGACGGAGCCGACATGCCGCGCCGCCATCGCCGCCGCCACGGCACCGATGAAATAGCCCAGCAGGTTGGTGGCCCCCAGCAAGGCCCCCTGCGGCCCCGTTACCCAGCCATCCCCCACCAGCGCCGGCAGCAGGGGCGTATAGGCGAAGCGGCCAAAGCCAAGCCCCAGCAAGGTTGCCGCCAGCCCGGCCAGTGCCAGCCCCCAGGGGGAAAAATTCCGCTCGCTCATGATCTGGTCCAACCGTTCCATGACCACAGCATGTCACCGGCTTGACATCATGAAAAATGAAACGTCAGGATAAAAGAAATCAAATTTAGTGATGATATGCGATGGACAGCACTGATCTGGCCTATTTCACCGCCGTGGTGGAGGAAGGCAGCGTCACAGCGGCAGCACGGCGGTTGAACTGCGTGCAGAGCAATGTGACCGCGCGTATCCGGTCGCTGGAAAAGGGGCTGGGTGTCAGCCTGTTCAACCGCAATGGCCGGGGTGTGGTGCCCACCCGCGCGGCGGAAACCTTGCTGCCGCATGCCAGGCAGGTTGCCGCCTCGCTGGCAGCGGCCCGGTCCAGCCTGGAAAAGCTGCTGAACCCGGACAACCCCTCCGGCGCCATTTCCATCGGATCGATGGAGACGACGGCAGCGGTCCGGCTGCCGCCAGTACTGGCTGCTTATCACCGCAGCTTTCCCGACGTCACCATCAGCCTGCGGACCGGCGGCACGAAAATGTTGATCCGGGAATTGCTGGCTTATCAGATGGATGCTGCGCTGGTGGCCGGGCCCATCGACCATCCCGATCTTGTTGCCGCCGATATCGGTCAGGAACGGATGGTGGTGGTGACAGCGGCTGGCAAGGGCTGGACGCCGGGCGCGGACCCGGTAACCGCGCTTTGTTTCCGGGCCAGTTGCGCATACCGGGAACGGCTGGAAGCGCTGCTGGCGGGCCTGGGGCATAGCCGCCCGCGCCTGCTGGAATTCGGCACGCTGGAGGGGATTATCGGTGGGGTTGCGGCCGGCATTGGCCTCTCCCTGCTGCCCCTGGCAGCGGTGGAACGGTCACCCCTGGCGGGCGCCCTCGCCACCCATGCCGTACCGCCCCCGTGGGATGTTGCCCCCACCCAGCTCATTTACCGGCGGGATGCCGTGATGACGGCAGCCCTTGCCCGGTTCATCGATCACACCCGGTTGGGCTGGGCCTGACCCAGCCCGCCACTCATGCGGCGGGAGCCAAGGGCAAGGATGCGCCCGCCCGGCGATTGAGGGAGATTGGACCGATAGGCCCGGCCCCTCTCAGTTCTTCTTCACCGGAAACACATGTTCCGGCCCAGGGAAGCTGCGCGCACGCACCTCTGCCGTATAGGCTTCTGCCGCCTGGGAGATGGTGTCGCCGATATCGGCATAGCGTTTGACGAATTTCGGCGTAAAGCCGCTGAACAGGCCCAGCATGTCATCGGTGACCAGCACCTGACCGTCACAGGCGGCGCTGGCGCCAATGCCGATGGTGACGGCGGGCACGCTTTCGGTGATCTGGCGGGCCAGCGGCTCAATCACCCCTTCCACGACGATGGAAAAGGCGCCGGCATCGGCAATGGCGCGGGCATCGCCGATGATCTTGCGCTGTTCAGCATCCGACCGGCCACGCGCCCGGTAGCCGCCCAGCGCATTGACCGCCTGCGGCGTCAGGCCGACATGCCCCATGACGGGGATGCCGCGACGGACCAGGAAGCCGACGGTTTCAGCCATCTCTTCCCCGCCCTCCAGCTTCACAGCCTGGGCGCCGCTTTCCGCCAGCACGCGGGCGGCGGAGCGGAAGGCCTGCTGCGGGCTTTCCTGATAGGTTGCCCAGGGCAGGTCAACCACCACGCAGGCCCGTTGCGAGCCACGCACCACAGCGGCACCGTGGGCAATCATCATGTCCAGCGTCACGGACAGGGTGCTGTCCATCCCATACAGCACCATCCCCAAACTGTCCCCGACCAGCAGGCAATCCGTATGCGGATCCAGCAGCCGGGCCATGGAGATGGAATAGGCCGTCAAGATGGAGACAGGTTCACCGCCCTTACGGGCAGCAATCTCAGGCACGCTGATGCGTTTGATCTGTCCGGTGGCGCTCATCCCCATCCCTCTTTCGCATTGCGGCAAAGCCGATGGCGGGACTGCTACACCAAAAAGGGGGGTGCTGCAAATGAACAGGCCGGCGGATCGGGACCCGCCGGCCTTGTATCACTGCACCATCCGCATCTCGCCACGGGCCCGTTTGGAGACCATGGGCGGGACTGGGCCGGCGGGCAGTTCAGCACTGCTCCGCACCCGGCGGGCCACCTTCTTGTAAGCGCCGCTCTCGATCTGGCGGATACGCTCCTTGCTGACGCCATACTGGCGGGCCAGCGTTTCCAGCGTCACCGGCTGTTCAGACAGGTTGCGCGACGCGAATATATGACGTTCCCGGTCACCCAGGACGGTCAACGCATCCTTCATCAACGCGCGCCGTGCCCTCAGCTCGCTCTTTTCCGCCAGCGTCTCTTCCACACTGTCCCGGTCATCGGCCAGCAGGTCGATGGCTTCATGATCACCCTCTTCCCCCACCGGCACGTTGAGGGAGGAGACGGGCGTGGAGAAGCGGTGCTCCATCTCCCGCACCTCCTCCACCGACGCGCCCAGCGTGGTGGCTACCAGCGCGGCATCGGCATCATTCATCACCCGATCCTCGATCCCCAGCTTACGCTGGGTCTGGCGCAGGTTGAAGAACAGGCGCTTCAGCGCCGCCGTATTGCCACCCTTGATCAAGGACCAGTTATGCAGCACGAAAGACTGCACCTCGGCTCGGATCCACCACAGCGCATAGGTGGACAGGCGGAAGCCGCGCGTCGGGTCGAAACGTTGCACAGCCTTCACCAGCCCGATATTCGCCTCTGAAATCAGGTCGGCGATCGGCAGGCCGGAACGGGCATATTTGGATGCGATCTTGACCGCCAGACGCATATGGCTTTTCACAAGCCGGTCGAAGGCGGAACGATCCTGTTTTTCCACCCAGGCGCGGGCAAGCTGCTGCTCTTGCTCGGGCGGCAGCATAGGAAAACGGTTGGCCTGCACCGTAAAGGTACGGAGCATGTCGCCAGTATCGGAATAGGTCGCCATAGCGTCGGTCCTCCTTTGGACGCGGCGCGATGCGCAAATCCGGCCCGGAATTGGCACCGGACGCATCGCCGGGGATGCCGCTCCTTTCTTGGAACCATTCTAAGATAAGGAGCGACCCCGACATCCGCAAGGCCCGGCAGGGTTATATCCGCATGGTTATAGCGTTCCCACCGCAGCAGGTTGAAAAAAGGGGCGACCGCCAGCGCGGTCACCCCTGTTCAACGCGGGTTGGTCGTACAGGTTCCGCCGGCTCAACCAGCAGGCACGGCGGATAGCGCATCCAGCACGGTGCCTTCGGTCAGCAGTTGCGGCAGGATTTCCGGTTCCGCCTTGCCCGGCACATACAGCAGGTACAGCGGCACACCGCTGCGGCCATGGCTTTCCAGGATGCGGGCGATATTGGCGTCACGGTTGGTCCAATCGCCCTTCAGATAGGTGATGCCCTTATCCTGCATCGCCGCCTTCACCGCGTCGGTAGAAAGCGAGGTGCGTTCATTGACCAGACAGGTCACGCACCAGGCGGCGGTGAAATTGACAAAGACCGGCTTGCCCTGGCCCGTCAGCTCCGCCAGCCGCGCCTCGGTGAACGGCTCAAAATGCCGGCTACCATCGGCGGCTGTGGCAGTGGACGCCATCGCAGGCGTGGCAACGGCGGCACTGCGGCCAGCGCCGATACCGGCCACCAGCACCAGGGCCAACGCCGCAACGGTGCCGCCCACCCGCCAGAAACCGCTGCCCGCATGCTGGGTGGCACCATAAAGCCAGGCGGCGAAAGCGATCAACACCAGACCCGCCAGCACCACCGCCACCGTATCCGGCCCGGCCTGAACCGACAGCACCCAGACCAGCCAGGCGACCGAGGCATAGAGCGGGAAGGCCAGCACCTGCTTCACCCGGTCCATCCACACGCCCGGACGCGGCATGTGGCGCAGCAGCCAGGGGCTGAAGGACAGTGCCAGGAAGGGCAGCGCCATGCCCAGGCCCAGGGCCATGAACACGCCGATGGCCACATACCAGGGCTGGGTAATGGCATACCCAAGCGCCGTCCCCATCAGCGGCGCCGTACAGGGCGTGGCGACCACCGTGGCCAGCACACCGGTGAAGAAGCTGCCGGCCAGCCCACCCCGCGTGGCCAACCCCTGCCCCACACCCATGACAGAAGACCCGATGGTGAAAACACCGGAAAGGGAAAGGCCCAGCAGCAGCATGACATAAGCCAGCAGCGCCACGACAAGCGGGTCCTGCAACTGGAAGCCCCAGCCAATGGCAGCGCCGCCGGCACGCAGCACCAGCAGCGCCCCGGCGACAATGGCAAAGCAGACCAGTACGCCCGCCGTATAGGCAAGCCCATGCTGGCGGGCATGGGACGGGCCATGGGCAATCAGCGCCATCGCCTTCATCGACAGGACGGGGAAGACACAGGGCATCAGGTTTAAGATCATGCCGCCCAGCAGGGCCAGCACCAGGGCGGACAGAAGCGTGGTGCCGCCCCCCTGCCCTGCGCCAACGGTTCCGGTGATCGTGGCACCGCCCGCACCAGCCGCCACCGGTTCCGCCCTAATGGCGAAGGCATGGCGCAGGGACTGGCCGTCCAGGTCCTCTGTGAAGGTCAGCACGCCTTCTACCGGCCCCGCGGGCAGCGCCCCGCCCGGCACCAGGTCCAGGCTCAGTTCCTGCCCGGTCAGGGTCAGCTTCTGGGCCGCGTTGGACGCGGCCGCCTGATAATCATGCGGGAAGAAAAAGACATCGCGGATTTTGCCCTGATCCAGCCCAGGTGCTGCCAGCACCAGCCGGTTGGCCTTCTCCTCCGTCGTGAAGCGCGCCTCATAGGGGCTGGGCACCGGCAGGCTGGCGCGGGCAGCCGTGAAAACGGGGGCGACCGCCGCTTCCGCACTGGCCTGGGCAGCAACGGGCAGGGTCAAGTCCAGATCGACCGATTCGGGAATGCAGATATCGTCGCAGACCAGATAATCGACCGTCGCCTTCACGGCCACCGGCTCGCCCACCACAGCCGTGGCCGGCACCGTCAACGGCACCAGCATATGCACCGTGTTGGCATAGCCGAAATTGACCAGCGGCCCGATGGGGAAGCGCTGCGGCGCCGGCCAGACGATCTCCCCCGCCTGCCACCCCTCTGGCAGGGTCCAGGTAATGGAGGTCGGGATGCCGCTATCGCCGGGATTGCGCCAGTACGTGTGCCAATGCTCCCTTATATCCTGCGTCAAGGCCAGCCAGACCTGCTGGCCGGGGGCCACCGCATCCGTCTCGAGTGTCAGCCGGGTGCTGACATTTTCCGTCACGCCGGGCTGGCTGGCGACCGGTGCCGCCAGGGCAGGTGTGGCGGTCAGCAGGGCCAGGGCGGTCAGCGACAGGGCGATCGGCTTGAACATGGGCAGCAATCCATCGTGTTTGGCCAATGATGTAATCATGCCGACGGCGAAGGGCTACCCCTTAGCGTACCTGTTTGCGTCTGCGGCCCCCGATCACATCGTCGCGGCGGTCCTGGGCAGTTGAATGGTGATGCTTCTACCGCTAGGGTCGCAACCCCGCCCCGCCAGCGGCGCACGCTTGTCGCGCCGTCCGGCCATGCCCATCTCCGCAACGGTTACCCCGAACAGCGACAGCCGGCTTCAAGGAAGCATTCCCGTCATGACGACCCACCGTTCCAAGGTTTTGATCATTGGTGCCGGCCCGGCCGGTTACACGGCCGCCATCTACGCCGCACGCGCCAGCCTGGAACCGGTGATGGTGCAGGGCATGACGCCGGGCGGCCAGCTTACCATCACCAAGGATGTGGAGAATTACCCCGGCTTTGCCGATCCGGTGGAAGGCCCGCACCTGATGGAACAGATGCGCGCCCAGGCGGAGCGCTATGGCACCAAGATGTTCTTCGACATCATCACCGATGTCGATTTCACCCAGCGGCCTTTCGTCTGCAAGGCTGACAGCGGTGACGAATTCATCGCCGACGCCGTGATCATCGCCACCGGTGCCCAGGCCCGCTGGCTGGGCATTCCGGGCGAACAGCATTACCAGGGGGCCGGCGTGTCGGCCTGCGCCACCTGCGATGGGTTCTTCTTCCGGGGCAAGGAAGTAGCGGTGGTCGGCGGCGGCAATACCGCGCTGGAGGAAGCCCTCTACCTGACCCACCACGCCTCCAAGGTGACGCTGATCCATCGCCGTGACAGCTTCCGGGGTGAGCGCATCCTGCAGGAGCGTGTCGCCACGAATCCGAAGATCGACGTGGTCTGGGACAGCGTGATTGAGGAAATCCTGGGCCAAGGCGGCAGCAGCTTCTCCGACCCCAAGCAGGTCACGGGCGTCCGCCTGCGCAATGTGAAGACAGAGGCCGTCACGGAACTGTCCCTTGACGGCGTGTTCGTCGCCATCGGCCACGATCCCGCGACCAGCGTCTTCAAGGGCAAGGTCCGGATGGATGATGAAGGCTATATCGTCACCGACCCGGACAGCACCCGCACCGACATTCCGGGCGTGTTTGCCGCAGGCGACGTAAAGGACAAGGTGTTCCGCCAGGCCGTCACCGCCGCCGGCATGGGCTGCATGGCCGCCTTGGAAGTAGAGAAGTTCCTGGCCGGGCATTAACCGGTCCTGATGCCGAATCGATGGTTGGAAGGTGGGGGGAAAGCGACCCTGAGTCGCCCCCGAACAGGGGTCTTCTCCCCCGCCTTAAGCCCATCGCTGTGGCTTAAAGGTAGCAACCTGTTGCAAGAACAATACGATACCTTGCGGCAAATGCATATTTTGGCGACAAGCCCTAGCATTGGCGAACGTCGCTGTATATCATCCATGCGTCGGGTGCATTCCGCATCCGGCCAAAGAGGCGTGCCCGGCACAGGCAGTTGAGGGGTGATCCCCTGACGTATGCTTGAGGTCGCCACTTTCTTTAGGGACGGGTCGATGGATTGGGACAAGCTTCGCGTCTTTCACGCTGTGGCGGAGGCGGGCAGCTTCACACATGCGGGGGAAACCCTGAATCTCAGCCAGTCTGCGGTTAGCCGGCAGATCAGCGCGCTGGAGGAAAGCCTCCATGTGCCGCTGTTCCACCGCCACGCACGCGGGCTAATCCTGACGGAACAGGGCGAACTGCTGTACCGCACCGCGCGGGAAGTCTTCGCCAAGCTCTCGATGACGGAGGCCATGCTCTCCGAATCGAAAGAGCATCCGAAGGGGCCGCTCAAGGTAACCACCACCATCGCGCTCGGCTCCACATGGCTGACGCCGCGGGTGAAGGATTTCCTCACACTTTATCCGGATGTGCAGCTCACCCTGCTGCTGGACGATAATGAGCTGGATCTGTCGATGCGTGAGGCGGATATCGCCATCCGTTTGTCGGCGCCGCGCCAGCCCGACCTGATCCAGCGCCATCTGATGACGGTGCGCGTCCATCTTTATGCCCACAAATCCTACGTGGAAAAGCGGGGCGTGCCGCAGACGGTGGCAGAGCTGGACCAGCATGACCTGATCGCCTATCCGACGGAAGCACGGGCACCGGTCAGCAACATCAACTGGGCCCTGCATGTGGGTGACCCGCCGGGTGGGGAGCGTCGTACCTCGCTGCGCGTCAACAGCCTCTATGCCATGTTCCGCGCCGTGCAGAGCGGCCTGGGTATTGCCTCGCTGCCGGATTATGTGGTGGATGGCCAGCCGGACATGGTCCGCGTACTGCCCGACATCAGCGGCCCGCGCATTGATGCCTATTTCGTCTATGCGGAGGAATTGCGCCATTCCAAGCGCATTGCCGTCTTCCGTGATTTCCTCGTAAAGAAGGTCGCCGAGACCTTCCCGTCGAGCCATGCGTCTGGCGCATAACTCAGGCTTTACATCAACCCTGGTGCAAAAAGCCTGAATGCTTAAATCTTAGGCCACCTGCTGCTGCAATGCAGCGCAGGTGTTTCACCCCGATTACCCGGTCGGGGTTGGGTCCTTGACCCAGCGTCTCCCAGACGTGAAGCCTCCCTGTTCAACTCGGCCGGAATCCTTGCGGATTTCCGGCCTTTCTTTTATGTGTCTTTAAGCTTGAGCTCTTTCAATCAGTTCGGGCAGGGCTGTCGAAAGAAGTACTTGCAGTTTCATCAGCATGAGGACATTATTACCTCCGAAGGCTGGAGGCCTCATGGTGCCGGCGTAACTCATTAATAGGGATCAACCCAATGCGTATCACCGCAACTTGCGTGGCCGCTCTTCTCGCTCTCTCTTTCCCGGTTCAGGCTTTGGCCCAGGCTGCTGGTGGCGGTGCTGGTGCTGGTGCTGGCACCCCCGCCGCTGGTGCACCGCAGAACACTGGCGCTGGCGCCGGTGGTAGCGGCGCTGCTTCCGGTTCGGCTGCTGGCGCCGCTGGCGCTGCTGGTGCCGCTGCTGGTACCCTGACCACCGTTGCCGTGGTTGGCGCTGTTGCTGTTGCTGGTGCTGTTGCTGCCGCCGCTGCTGGTGGTAACGACGACGAGCCGAGCACCCCGGGTGCAACGACCACCACGCCGGCGACCTCCACCGCTACCGCGACCTCTCGCTAATAGCGTCTGGCTTTAAAAGGCACTTCTTGTTCCTGTAAAAAGGAGCGCGAAGTGCCTTTTTTTGTTTAGGGCCTTCCCTGTCCCCTTACGATTCTCATCCTTCCTGATCGGAAGATTGATTTTGGCTGGCTGCTCTCCATGAGATAGTCCAGCCATGGCAATAAATGGCATCAATGGCAATGCGGGTTATACCGCACCAAGCCCGCCGCCTCCCCAAGGCGCGCCGGCACCGCGTGCGCCTGAGCCAGCCCCGGCTCCGCCCCCGCCAGAGCCCGCCCCAGCTCCCCAATTACCAGATCGCTCATTGCCCCCCGTTCCTCTGGACAGATTGGGGCCGGTACAGCCCATTACCTTGGCACCCCAGCAATTAACGCCAATGCCAAGGGGGACTTATATCAACCTGGTGGTTTGATTTTCTGCGTACGGAGAATCAAGGCTTTGCTTGTCGCTGACTAAGCATAGGCGGCTCTGCCAGATCGCCTTCATGGGGTTTAGCGTCAATAATCAAAAAGCCAGCATCTTCCGAGAACCGGAGCAACGCCTTTCGCCGGGCCCGCTGCATGTCAGCGGCAAAAAAGAAAACATAGCGCCCTTCGTCCCAAAGCGAAGTAATATGGACTGGCTCCAAAGGTGAAGCAGCGGCTGGTACCCGTCTTATACAAAGTATCCACCCGGTCTCCTGCAGCCCGCGCCGCTCATCTATCACAAGAATGCGCCGGTCTTCTGCCTCCAGCCTCTCCACTTCACGCTGCAACGCAGCAATGCGCTTTTCCGCCTGATCGGATTCATTGGCATCCTGCCCAGCCGTCAGCCTTTGTGACAGGCTCTCACGTGCAAGGATACGGATACGATTGCTCAAGGCACGTTGCCGCGCGTGCAGTTCCGTCATGGCACGACGCGTGGTGCGTATCATCCGGCTGGCCCGGGCCACCGAAGGCCGGATCGACAACAGAATGATCATAATCCCCAAGGCAACGGAATAGAGACTCACACCGCCTCCATCCGTTCCGCCGTTTCTACCTCAACCGCCGATATCTCCTCCTGCGGCAGCGCAGTCCCGGCGGGTCCACTGGCCAGGGGTTGGGAGAAAACGATTTTAAATCCGGATGCGCGTGGGAAGGCCCGCTCCAAATCCGCAACCGCATCTTCCGCGCTGCGTGCCCACACGTGAACGGGGCAAGGCCGCGCCCAGCTACTATCAAAAAAGGGATGCCGTTCCCCCCGCTTCACCTGATGCGAAACGGAACTGTTGAACACCAGAAATTCATAACCTTTGTTGGGAAATTGCTCCGCGCCGAGCATCCGCACGAATCGATAGGGGGCATTTTCCAGCTCGCGCAGGCGATTGCGCAATCCTTTCTCCTGCCGCTCTGTTCCAAACAGAACGGAGGCGGCACCGGCGGCCGTGGCTTTGCGGGCATCGACCCTGTTTTCCAAGCCGGTTGCGATCCGGGCATAGCGTGTCAGCCTGTCGCGAATCTTCCGCTCCCCCGCACGGGCGCGAAGATGGCGCGCATAAATATAAGCATATGCGCCGATAATAATATTGACCACCAGTGCCGCTACAAAGGTAGCCACAGCAAATCGGAACAGATCGACGATACTGCCAAGCATACCCTCGCCCTGCCGGCTGGATTAGTCGGCACACAATATAACGTAATTTTCACTTCAGTTTGAAGGGACTAAATCGCAGCGCATAACTCAACCCGCCCCCTATGCGCATTGGCTATACTATCTAGATATTGGGACAGTTCGCCCTGCCGCCCCATAGCCATGGGGGAGCCGTCTCTTTTTCATGCCGATGGCACAAAAGAAGGGGTGCAAGCGTTACCAAGCACACGCAAGGCCCAGGCTCTAAGGGCCCGCCGAATGTGTGCCTGCACGCGAAAAAATCCACAAACCGGAGATCCATCATGGCCAAGTCCAAGCCTGCCATCGCCACGGACACTGATCGCACCCCGGCTTCCACCGAAGCACTGCCGGTCATGACCGGCATCGAAACTGAGGATCGGAAGGCCTTGGCCGAAGGTTTGGCCCGTGTTCTGGCCGATAGCTATACGTTGCTGGGTAAAACCCACGGCTTCCATTGGAATGTCACCGGCGACCAGTTTCATTCCCTGCATGAGATGTTCCAGACGCAGTATGAAGATTTGACCGCCGCCGTCGATGAGATTGCTGAACGCATCCGCGCCCTTGGGCATTTCGCGCCGGGCAGCCTGTCCCAGTTCCTGAAGCTGACCAAGATCGAGGATGAGCATGGTGTGCCAACGGCCAAAGGCATGCTGGAACAGCTTGTCCGCGACAATGAACAGGTGACCCGCGCCTGCCGCGAGGTGGTGGAATTGGCCGATGAGGCTGGCGACACCGTGACCGAAGACCTGATGAACCAACGTATGGCGGCTCATGAAAAAGCGGCCTGGATGCTCCGTTCCAGCATCGGTTGATCAGGCAAGCTCAGATTGATCATTCCATTGACCGGCCAGCCCGAAATGGGCCGGCCGGGTGCGGGAGGGAAATACCGCCTTAATCGTGCCTTGCCATGCGGGCAGCCTGTCCGCATCATCCGCCTTCCGTCCCGCCAACCACCTTTGTGATGCAGCCAATTTCCCCGCGTCGGCGTAAGCCGCCCCCGCGTCCCCAAGCCATTTTATTGGGCCCTCTCCTTCATGCCCGTGGCGGTGGGGGGGCGACGGGTTCAACCAATCGCTGGCGGGTAGCCGCAACCTTCCTGCTGGAAGGGGATGCGGAGCCGCCCGACCTGTCGGTGGATGGGGTTGGTTTGTCGGTTCCCCCCCGCTTCCTGCATGAATGGGCCACATTGCCGCCCGTGGGGCCCGCAGCCGCCGGCCTGCCACCCACCCCTGCCCTTCGCCAGCCAGTACGGATGTGGCGTTATGATTTCGCCGTGCCCCGTGGCTTGCAGGATGGGCGCGCCGGTTATGGCTTCCAGGGGGAAGAGCGGCGATGGCATTTCACCGTTCCTGGCACCGCCATGCCGCCCCGCATCGCCTTTAATGCATGCGGCGGGTGCGAGGATGAGGGGGACATCGCCGCTGCCGGCCTGCAGCGCAATGGCCAATGGGGACATCTGCTGGGCCGCCATCGGGCCGATCCTTTTCATCTGATGTTGATGGGCGGTGATCAGGTCTATGCCGATGGCTTGTGGCAACAGGTGCCGGCCTTGCGACAGGCGGCCTCTGCGCCCTTGATGCGGCGAATCGACCTGCCAGCGCTGGCAGAACTGCCGGCGCAACTGGACGCCTGGTATCTGGCGACATATCGCCATGCCTGGAACCAGCCGGAACCAGCCGCCCTGCTGGCCAGCGTTCCGGGCCTGCGCATGTGGGATGACCACGACATCATTGATGGCTGGGGGTCGCATCCGGAAAAGTTACTGGGCAGCCCGATCTATCAGGCCATCTACGCGGCGGCCCGGCGCGCCTTCCGTCTGTATCAGATCGGCATGGCCGATGATGATCCGCCGGAAACGCTGATCGCCGGCGAGCCGCCGGGATTCACCCAGGGCATGATGCTGAACGGCGTGGGCATTCTCGCCCCCGACCTGCGCAGCGAGCGCCGGCCTGATCAGGTTCTCTCCCCTCGCAGCCTGCGTAACCTGCCCGCCTGGCTGGACCGGTTCAGCGGTTGCGCCCATCTTCTCTTCATGTCCAGCGTGCCGCTGATCTTTCCCTCTTTCGGGCTGATTGAACGCATGTTCAACCTGATCCCGGGACGCCAGAAGATGGAAGACGACCTGCGCGACCAATGGCGCAGCCCTGCCCATGCTGTGGAATGGCGGGAAGTGATTGGCCATCTGGCTGATTTCACCAAACGCAGCGGCTGCACCGTCACCATCCTGTCGGGCGAAGTGCATCTGGGGGCCTATGGTGCCATCACGGGCCCCGGCTTTACCCTGCGCCAATGCGTCAGTTCCGGTATCGTCCACCCGGCTCCCACCGGATTCGCCGTAGACATGATGGAACGGCTGGCTGGCAAGCGGGAAAAAATGGGCCGGAACATGCATCTGTCCATGGCGGAGATGCCGGGCCTGGGCCGCCACCTGCTGACAGCACGCAACTGGTTGTCCCTGATCGGTACAGATGAGGGTGAACTTACCGCACGCTGGCATGCAGAGGGGGTGGAGGCGCCGCTGACCCTGACCATCCCGGCGGGGCGGCACTGACATCCGCGCGGCGCACTTGTGTGGGGGGCCAGCCGGGGCCATAGTCCCGCCCCGTTCCAAGACCCCGGCCCGGAGACAGATGCCCATGGCGACCCATCCGCACGATATCGACGGCCGCGCCGAGACCTTCCATCACCGGCATCTGCTGGGAATCACAGGGCTTACGGCGCCGGAGATCAACCTGCTGCTGGATCTGGCCGACCGCTATGTCGACCAGAATCGGGCCGGTGGCAAATCCGACATTCTGGCCGGGCGCACCATCGTCAACCTGTTCTTCGAGAACTCCACCCGCACCCGCACCAGCTTCGAACTGGCGGCACGGCGGCTGGGGGCCGACTGTATCAACATGTCGGTCGATGGCAGTTCGGTGAAAAAGGGGGAGACGCTGATCGACACGGCGATGACCCTGAACGCCATGCACCTGGATGCGCTGGTGGTGCGCCACCAGGAATCGGGCGCGCCCAAGCTGCTGGCCGACAAGGTAAACTGCGCCGTGCTGAATGCCGGTGACGGCCAGCATGAACACCCGACTCAGGCCCTGCTGGATGCGCTGACCATCCGCCGCCGCCTGGGCACGCTGAAAGGCCTGACTGTCGCCATCTGCGGCGACATCCTGCATAGCCGCGTCGCCCGGTCGAACATCCACCTGCTGAACATCATGGGTGCGCAGGTGCGCGTCGTCGCGCCCCCCACCCTGCTGCCCAGTGCCATCGGGGAATTGAGCGTCGAGGTTCACCATTCGATGAAGACCGGGCTGAAGGATGCCGACATCGTGATGATGCTGCGCCTCCAGCTTGAGCGGATGCAGGGCCAGTTCCTGCCCAGCCAGCGGGAATATTTCCGCTTCTTCGGCCTGGATTACGACAAGCTGGCCGTAGCCAAGCCCGGCGCCCTGATCATGCATCCCGGCCCGATGAATCGCGGCGTGGAGATCGACAGTCTTGTGGCTGACGATATCCACCGCTCCGTCATTTTGCAGCAGGTGGAACTGGGTGTGGCCGTGCGCATGGCCTGCCTGGACCTGCTGGTCCGCAACGGCACCAACCGCTGAGGGAAGCCCTGTCATGACCCATCGTACCGCTTTCCTCAATGCCCGCCTGATCGACCCCGCCACCGGCATGGATGCCGTGGGTGACCTGCTGGTGGAAGGCAGCCGCATCGCCGATTTCGGCCCTGGCCTGCTGGCGAACGGCGCACCGGAAGGGGCCGAGCGCGTCGATTGTGCCGGCCTGACCCTCTCCCCCGGTCTGGTGGACCTGCGGGCCGCCGTGGGCGAGCCGGGTTTTGAGCATAATGAGACGATCCAGACCGCCAGCCGCAGTGCGGCCGCCGGTGGTATCACCGCCCTGGCCGCCTTGCCCAATACCGATCCGGTGATCGACGATCTGGCCGGCCTGGAATTCATCGCGCGGCGCGCGCGGGAAACCAAGCGGGTGAAAATCTTCGCCTATGCCGCCGCCACGCGGGAAACGGCGGGCAAGGAACTGACGGAAATCGGCCTGTTGGCTGAAGCCGGTGCCATCGGCTTCACCGATGGCGGGCCGATTGCCGATCCGGCGCTGATGCGCCGCCTGCTCGCCTATGCCAGCGCCTTCGGCCAGACGATTTTCCAGCATCCCAGCGAGCCACGTCTGGCCGGCGGGGTGATGAATGCAGGGGAAATGGCGACGCGCCTGGGCCTGGGCGGCATCCCCGGCATGGCCGAAGTGATCATGCTGGAACGTGACCTGCGTCTGGTGGAAATGACCGGCGGTCGTTATCACGCCGCCAATATTTCCACGGCCGAATCGGTCAATGTCATCCGCCGGGCCAAGGCACGCGGCATCCGCATCACCTGCGATACCGCCCCGCCCTATTTCGCCCTGACGGAACGGGATGTGGGCGATTACCGCACCTTCTTCAAGCTGTCGCCGCCGCTGCGCAGCGATAGCGACCGTCAGGCGATTGTCGAAGGTCTGGCCGATGGCACGATTGACGCCATCACGTCAGACCACCAGCCGCATGATCAGGACAGCAAGCGGGTGCCCTTCGCCCAGGCCGCCTTTGGCGCGGTCGGGTTTGAGACGCTGCTGCCACTGGCCCTGGAACTGGTCCATAAGGGCCAGTTGCCGCTGAGCCGCGCCCTGGCCGCCCTTACCCATATCCCGGCGGATATTCTGGGGCTGAAGTCCCTGGGTCGCCTGACCAAGGGCGGGCCGGCCGATCTGGTGCTGTTCGATGCGGACCGCCCCTGGTGCGTGGAAGCGGACAAGCTCGCGTCCAAATCGAAAAATTGCTGTTTTGATCGCCGCCCGGTTCAGGGCATGGTGATGCGTACTGTCGTGGATGGCCGCACCGTGTTCACCCACGCCGGCTGACCCCAGCGCCCGACAGAACCCGATAGAAGAAGAAAAGGATCGCCGCGACCATGGTTGAACCGGCCACCACGTCCCTGGCCTGGGGTCTGCTTCTTGCCGCCTTCGCAGGGGGCTATCTGTTGGGGTCCATCCCGTTCGGGCTGGTGCTGACCCGGTTGGCCGGCTATGGCGATATCCGCAAGATCGGCAGTGGTAATATCGGCGCCACCAATGTGCTGCGAACGGGCAACAAGCCCCTGGCCGCCGCCACCCTGATCCTGGATAGCGGCAAAGGCGGCATTGCTACCCTGCTGGCCCTGTGGCTGGGCGGTACGGAAGCCGCCATTGCCGCCGCCGCCGGCTCCATGCTGGGCCATTCCTTCCCCGTCTGGCTGGGCTTCAAGGGCGGCAAGGGGGTTGCCACGGCGCTGGGCGTGCTGCTGGCCATTTCCTGGCCGGTCGGCTTGGCTGCCTGCGGTACCTGGCTGCTGGCGGCAGCCCTGTTCCGCATTTCCTCCCTCTCTGCCCTGATTGCCATCGGGCTCAGCCCGGTGACAAGCTGGTTCCTGGCCGGACCGGCTGTGGCGGGCCTATGCGTTTTCATCACTTTGCTAGTGTTTGTCCGGCACAAGGACAATATCGCCCGCCTGCTGAAGGGCGAGGAGCCAAAGATCGGGGCGAAGAAAAAAGAATCCTGAACAAAGGGCGGGAACCCTTTCCCTCTCCCCTTGTTCTAAGGGCAGGCACGATCACCTGGCCTCCTGCAGCCCCAACCTGGATGGTCAGGTGCCTCCCTTTATCGCCCGCGGTGCCCCTGGCATCGCGGGCTTTTCTTTATCCAGGGGTCAAAGCCGCCAGCGCCGTGCGCGTGGAAAAGGTCAAAGGGGCCGGCAAATCCGCTAGATCAAACCAGCCCCAGTCGGCCAATGCGTCCGGTTCCATCACAGCCGGCTCGCCGCTGACGATTCTCGCGCGGTGAACCGGGTTGACCCAATGGGTCCCCGCTTGCGCATCGATCTGGTCCACAACGCAGAGCAGGCCGGTCAGGGCGATTTCCACCCCCAGTTCCTCCCGGATTTCGCGGACGATGGTCACCGGCACCGGCTCCAGGAAATCCACCTTGCCACCCGGCAAGCCCCAATGGTCGGCCTCCGGATGACGGCGGCGCTTAACCAGCAACAGACGCCCTTCGGCATCCTGGATGAAAGCGCCGCAACCGACGCGAATCATGGACATTTTGACGTTTCCTTTACGTATCCTTGTTTATCCCATGAATTTGGGCATTGAACCTTCAAAAACCGAACAGCCCCTCTTCACGATCTCCATTTACATAAGAAAAAATTGTGTTAAACCCGTCTTTACACAACCTTTAGATGGAGAGCGGAATGACGGATTTCTACATTGGACAGGTCTGCTTCTTTGCGTTCCAGCGACCGCCAGCCGGCTGGCTGCCGTGCGACGGTCGTCTCCTGCCGATCATGCAATATCAGGCCCTTTTCAGCCTGCTCGGGACGGCCTATGGCGGCGATGGCAGAACAAATTTCGCCCTGCCTGACCTGCGCGGCCGCGTCCCCGTCACGCCGGCAAATGGTGCAACAGGTCGTCTTTCCACAAACCGTCTGGGTGACGCGGGTGGCGCGACCAGCATCACCATTCCGTCGGGCAGCGGCGTTTCCGCAGCCAAGCCGGAAGGAAGTAGCCAAACGGAAACCGTACAGACGCCGCAAACGATCAGCACGGCACTGCCGCCGCCGCCCTACGTCACCCTCAATGCCTTCATCTGTCTTGATGGCATGTATCCGGTACCCGAATAAGCCAGGGCGCGTGCCCGCTTACCCCATCGGCACGGTGGTCCTTTTGGCCACCGTGCGCAGGGTAAAGCTGGATCGTATCCGTGCCACGCCCGGCAGGCGGGTTAATGTCTGGGTATGCAGCCGCTCATAATCGCTGCCATCCGCCACCACGACTCGGAGCAGGAAATCCGCTTCGCCAGCCATCAGATAACATTCCATCACCTCCGGGCATTCCATCACCCGCGCCTCAAACGCGCGCAGATCCTGGTCTTGCTGCCGATCCAAGGTGATCTGCACGAAAACCGACGTGCCCCGGCCCAAAGCCGCCGGACTGACCAGCCCGACATAGCCTTCAATGACCGCCTCCTCCTCCAGCCGTTTCAGGCGGCGATGGCAGGCAGACGGTGACAGGCCCACCTGTTCTGCCAGGTCGGCGACGCTGATCCGTCCATCTGCCTGGATGATGGTGAGAATCTTACGATCAATGGCGTCCAGGTCGATCGGCCGCATAATCCCCCGTCTCAGTCAGATTTAATGCACGAAACGCCGAAATCAGGCCATGGCGGCCCCTGTCTTTGCAAGGACCTTCACACCCCTTCAGGCGTATCGTTTTACACATAAGACAGGGAGAAAAATAATGCTGATCGGCGTTCCGAAAGAGATCAAGAATCACGAATATCGCGTCGGCCTGATCCCCGGCAATGTCCGCCAGTTGGTAGTGCACGGCCATCAGGTCATCGTGCAGAAGGATGCAGGCACCGCCATCGGGTTAAGCGATGACCTGTATGTGGCCGCCGGGGCCACCATCATCGATAATGCGGAAGAGATTTTCGCCAAGGCCGACATGATCGTGAAGGTGAAGGAGCCGCAGCCGCAGGAATGCCGCATGCTGCGCCCCGGCCAGATTCTGTTCACCTATCTGCATCTGGCGCCCGATCCGGAACAGACCAAGCTGTTGCAGGAATCCGGTGCCATCTGCATCGCCTATGAAACCGTGACCGACCGCAATGGCGGCCTGCCCTTGCTGGCGCCGATGTCGGAAGTGGCCGGGCGCATGTCCATCCAGGCTGGCGCCCATTGCCTGGAAAAATCCTATGGCGGGATCGGCATCCTGCTGGGCGGCGTTCCGGGTACGCCGCCGGCCAAGGTGGCCATCATCGGCGGTGGTGTGGTCGGGACCAATGCCGCCCGCATGGCCATGGGGCTGGAGGCCCACGTCACCGTGCTGGACAAGTCGCTGGACCGGCTGCGCGTGCTGGATCAGCAGTTCGGCCGTCGGCTGAACACGGTCTATGCCAATGTCGATACGATCGAACAGGCCGTGCTGGAAGCCGATCTGGTGATTGGCGCCGTACTGGTGCCGGGTGCAGAAGCCCCCAAGCTGGTCAGCCGCGATCTGGTTGGCCGCATGAAGAAAGGTGCCGTGCTGGTGGATGTGGCCATCGACCAGGGCGGCTGCTTTGAGACCAGCCACGCCACCACCCATGCGGACCCGACCTATGTTGTGGATGGCGTGATCCATTATTGCGTGGCCAACATGCCGGGTGCCGTTGCCCGCACCTCCACCTTCGCGCTGAACAATGCCACAGCCCCCTTCGTGCTGGCCCTGGCGGACAAGGGCTGGGTGCAGGCCTTGTCCGATGATGTGCATCTGCGCAACGGCCTGAACGTTGCCAAGGGCAAGCTGACCCACCCCGCCATTGCCCATCTGGGCCCGGTGGTCAGCCCGGAAAGCGTAATCGGTTAAGCTCACGCGATGGCTGAAACGAAAAGGGGGATGGCCCGCGCCATCCCCCTTTTCATGTCCTGCCGCCGGAAAAACCGGTCAGGACAGCAGCTTTTCCGCCAGCACCATGTCCGCTTCCTTGTCCACATCCACGGCGGCCAGCCCGAACGGCATTTCCACAATCGCCGCACGCGCGCCGGCAATGGTACCCAGGCGCTTCAGCGCCGCCCCCAGGGTCAGCCGCCCGAGCAGGAAGCGCAGCACCGAGAGCGGCCCCAGCAGGCGGATCATCCGCAGCGGATTTTTGCGCTGGGCTTCCACCTGCCGCCATAGATGGGCAACACCAACGGCTTGCGGGGTGCGGAAGGCGAACATGTTGCAGCCGGAAAAAGCCCCGTCCGCGAAGCGCAGATACGTGCGCTTGGTTTCCGGCACCGCCCCCTGCACCACATGATCCCGGGCCAGGGCGGCGCACACATCCGCACCATCCGGCAGGTTGTTCAGGAAATACTGCACCCATTCCGGTCGTAGCAGCGCATGGTCAGCCGTGGTGACGAACAGGGGTGACCCCAGGGTTTCCAGGGCGGCCCCCACGGTGCGGCTGGGGCTGCCTTCCGCCGGCAGCAGGGCCAGCCGACCGCCATCCAGCAACAGGCCCAGTTCCGGATGGTCGCGTACCAGGTCAGGCCGTTCAATGGCGATATGGATCGTGCCCACGGTAGGCGAGGCCGTCAGCGCCCGCACAACGCGGACCAGCATGGGAATACCGGCAATGGGGGCGAAGGCCTTGTGGCTGACCCCAGCCAGCCGCGCCACCGGATCGTCCGGCCCGCGCGACCCGGCCAGGATCAGGGTCGTCATCGGCTGGGACATCACAGATCCTTGGTATACAGCCGATAGGTTTTATAGTTGGTGGTGCCGAACGCTTCGATGATCCGGCGCATCGGCATATTGTCTTCCAAAATCCAGGACAGCTCGATCTTCTCGTATCCCAGCGCTTTGGCTTCCTTGCGCATCGCGTCAATCACCAGGAAAGGGAGCACCGCCACCAACCCTTTGGAGATATTGCGCTTCACACCCATCAGCGGCACGCGCGCCGTCTTCACGCCGGTCACTTTCAGCCGCCACAGCAATTTGGCCCAGCCAAAGGGCAACAGCTTGCCGCCCAGATCATGGATGGCAGCGTTCAGATTGGGCAGGCACACGCCAAATGCCACCGGCTCGCCCTTCACCTCGGCAATCTGCACCAGTCGGGGATTGATCAGGGGACGAAGGGACTTGGCCATATGGGCGATTTCCGCCTCGGTCAGCGGCACGAAGCCCCAGTTATTCAGCCACGCATCATTGAAGATGGCAGTGATGATCTTCAAATCCTCATCATACCGCTTCATGTCCAGCGGGCGGACCCGCAAGTCTGTCGGCCAGGGCCGGTCGATCACGCCGCGCACGGTGCGCGGCAAATCGCGTTCAATATTATAGAGATAGGCAAAAATATCCTTGGCCTTAGCATAGCCCGCCGCCTCAACCAATCCGCCCAGATAGTCCCGATCATGGCCCATCAGCAGCATCGGTGGCGTGTCCCAGCCCGATACCAGCAGCCCGGTCTCTTCATTGATGGACAGGTTGAAGGGACCGATAACGCGGGTAATCCCCCGCTCCCGCAGCCAGGTCTCCGCCGTTGCCAGCAGAAGCTGGACGATGGCCGGATCATTTTCCGCCGCCAGCAGGCCGAAATGGCCGGTGCCGTTCTGATGCGTTTCCAGCGCCAGCCGGTCAACTTGGGCGGAAATGCGCCCCACGACCTGATCCCCGCGCCGTGCCAGGAAAAACGCCACCTCGGCATGCTGGAAATAAGGATTCTTAGCGGGTGACAGCGCCTCCTGCCGTTCCAGCATCAGGGGCGGCACCCAGTTGGGATCGCCCTGATGCAACCGGTAAGGAAGGCGGATGAACTGATCCATGGCGGACGGATCGGCGACCTGCTCGATCCGGATGGCATCGCTATTGATGGAAGTGCCGGTCACGATGCCGCCTTCACCTTCTCGTTACCCGTCTGGGCCGGCGGGCGCGGCGGGCGGTCACGCGGCGGGGCGCCGGTTGCTTCCATCACCCAGGGATAGCGCTCAGCTTCCGCCAGATCATAGCCCAGGTTGAAAACCGTGGGGCTGCGCGGCATCTGCTTGGCTTCGGCATAATAGCTGCCGAACAGCATGTCCGGCCCATAGGCGATGATGCCGTAATTGCCGTCTTCATTGTGGAAATGGTGGTAGAGGTGAAGCTGCTTGATCCGCGCCACCCAAGCCCAGCGGGGCTTGTAATTCAGGTGCTGGATGCAGTGGAAAAATTCATAAACACAGGTGGTCACCAGCCCGGTCGCCAGCGCAGCGGCGGCGCCCGCCTGCCCGTCAATCAACCAACCCACCGGCACTGTCACCAGGGCAATGGTCGGCAATGTGTTGGCCAGGCTGCCGAACAGCACTTCCAGCTTATGCGGGTCCTGATGATGGTCGAAATGGATGCGCTTCCACAGGGTGGCCGACCATTTCATCCGGTAAAGCCAGCGGCCATGCAGGATGTAACGGTGGATGCCATACCAGGCCAGCGGATAGAGCAGCGATGCCACCAGCACCACTGCGCCCAGGCGCAGCCAGCTTTCCACCCAGACCAAAGCCAGCACGGCGCTGATCAGTGCCAGGGCCGCATAGGCCTGGATAGCGGGATATGTTGAATAGGCGATCGCCAGATCGCGCAGATTCATCTTCCCCAGGTCATAGCTGCGGCCACGCCAGGCATCGCCCCACATGCCCGTGATCCTTTCCTGAAACACCCGCCGGGAAGGCGAGATAAATATTACGGCACTGCGAAAGTAGGGCGGCGCGTGCGGGACGGCAAGCACCAAGGCGGGACAGGTCTGCCCCCTGCCTTTCCCTTACCCTTCCACATGCACCATGATCGCGCCGCCAACGGCGGTGAAGAACAGCAGCGGCGACCATACCGCCACCCAGGGCGGCAAGGCACCAGCCTGCCCCATGGACCCTAAAATCCCGGACGATAGCAGGAAGGTAAGCCCCACGACCACGCCGAGGGCGACGCTGCCCATCGCCCCACCCCGGCGGCGCAGCCCATGGGCCACAGGGGCCGCCAGCAGCAGCATGACCAGGGAGGCCAGGGGGCCGGCATAGGTTGAATGCAGACGGGTCGCATAATAAGCCGGGCTCTGGCTGCCAGCCCAGGCACCGTGCAGAATGCGCAGCAGACGGTTAACGGAAATGCTCTCCGTCGGCACCCGCAATTCCACAAGGTTGGCCGGGGTCAAAGGCGCCTGCCAACGCAGGCTCGCCAGCTTCTCCACCTCCAGCGGGGTGCCGACGCGGGTGCGGGAAACACCGGTCAACATCCAGGCGCCACCCTGCCAGACACCCTTCTCAGCCTGCAGGATCAATGTGGCACGGCCCTTTTCGTCACGCTCCACCAGTTCCAGCCCGGTCAGGCTAAGACCATCATCACCCGTATCCTGGATGCCCACGACAGCATTCCCCAGCCGGAACCAGATCGGCTTCGGCGCCTCTGGCTCCTCTCCCGGCTCAGTGGTGGAATTCCACCATGTCACAAAGGCCCGTTCCGACCGGGGCGCAATCTGATCAGCGATCAGAAAGTGGAAAGCCGCCAGCAATACCGCCGCCGGCAACATCGCGCCCATGATCTGATAGGGCGTCATGCCCACCGACCGCATGGCCACGAACTCATTCGTGGCGGCAAAGGTCCAGAGCGTGGACAGGGAGCCGATCAGCACCGCCAGCGGCACCAGCCGCTCCACGATCATCGGCAGGCGCAGGCTGACATAGCGCAGGATATCCAGGATACCGCCGCCACGTTCCAGCACGGAACTGGCAGCATCCAGCAGATCCAGTAATTGCAGCAGGGCCGACAAGGCGGCCAGCACCGACAGAACGCGGATCAGGAAGGTACGGGTGAGATAGCGGGTGATGGTATTGGTCACGGTGCCACCTTCTTCCCGGCCTTGTCCTTATCCTTGGCACGGCGGGGCAACAGCCGCGCCAGCCGGGTCAGGGCCGCATCAATGCCATCGAAAAGGGCGGCAAAGGGATTCTCGCCCGGTCGCACCTGGGCGCGACGGAATAACCAGGCACAGAGCGCGGCAAACAGGGCGAAGGGAATCCAGATACCCAGCAGGGCCGGCACGCGGCCGATATCGGCCAGGCTCTCCCCCAACTGGATCGTGTGGTGGTAAATCAGCAAGATCAGGGTGGCCAGGGCGATGCCCTGCCCGCGCCGCGCCCTTTTGGCCGCCATCCCCATCGGCACAGCCAACAGTGGCAGCAAGGGCAGGCTGAAGGCACGCGCCAGACGGGAATGGAATTCCGACTGAAGCTGGTTCAGGGGCAGGATGGAATGCGGGTCACGCATCTCCTGCCACAGTTCGATAATGGTCAGCTCGCGTTCACTGCTGCCCCGCGCCCGGAACGGTTCCGTCACCAGTTGGAATGGCCGATCCAGGGTCAGACGACCGAAATCCAGCACCTGCTGGCGCCCGTCAGGCAAGGTGCGCACCTGTACCCCGTCATTCAAGGTCAGGAGAATGCGTTCCCGATCTGCGGTTGCCGCCAGCGTGCCACTATTGGCCGTGGTGACCCAGGTTTCCCCATTCGGGCGCTTCTGGTGGACGAACACATGGTTCAGATTGCGGCCGGTGCCATCGACAATATCGGCACTGATCGTCACCCCATCGCCCGCATCCACGAAGGTTGCCTGCGGCACGGTGGCATCCCAGGCGGCATTGACCACCAAATGGTAGACCGCGCTGTAGCCATAGCGCCCATAGGGCTGCAGAAAGCCGAACAGCAGAACGGAGAAGACCATCAGTACCGCACCCAGCCCCAGAAAGGCGCGGGCAATACGGGGCACGGACAGACCGGTCGATTGCAGGGCGTCCAGCTCATTATCCTCGCCCATGCGGGCGACGATGATGAACATGGAAATGAAGAAGGCTGCCGGCAGCGCCAGCCCCAGATAATGGGGGATCAGATTGGCCGCCATGCGCACGACCAGATCGAACGGCCCGCCATGCACTGCCAGCAGATCGAACAGCCGCAGCAGCCGCTCCATCAGCAAGGCAATCAGCACCACCGCCAGCGACCCCGCCAGCGGCTTCAGGGTTTCGCGCAGGATATAGCGGTCAATCAGCCTTGTGCTGACCGCCCGCCCCTTCGCCCCAGACGCCCCGGTTCCGATCAATTCACGCCACCTCGTCCCACAGCCGCTTCAACAGGGCTGTCATTTCCGCCATCGCTGCCGCATCCAGGGGCACAGCCGCCCCCAGATTGGGTGGACCGGGCCAGCCGGCATCGGTGAAAACCGTGCCCTGGAAATCCCGTTCCCCCTGATAACGCGGGATAACGTGAAAATGCACATCGGGATCGACCATCATCAGCATCAGATAGTTGATTTTCTGATAATCGACGAAACGGCGTAGCACTGCCTCCAGCCGTGTCACAACGGGCTGAAGGGCGGCGAAGGCAGCCGGGCTGACCTGACCGAAAGCTGTTACCGGTTCCCGGCAGACCAGCACCAGGGACCCCAGTGTGGGCTGCTGCGGCCGGACCTGTATTGTCCAGAACGGTGTTTCGGCAACCACGCTGTGCGGGTAACCGAATTTCAGCAAGGTGGCGTTCGGGACGTCGGTCATGGGCGCACGCGGGGGCTAACGGCCGGAAAGGCGGCACCATAGAACCATTCCGCGCCCAGGCAAAGCGACTAAGCAGGCTTAAACGGTCGGAAACGGCACTAACAATGTGTAACCACCCGTGGGGATGATACCTTCCCGCCTATCATAGCCACGTATGTCCACCTGGACCCGCCAGCCGTCTGCTTCCCGCATCACCGTGACGAGGTTCCATTTCGCCGCCTCATCCTTGCCAAGCCCGCCACAGGAAGCCGAGGGCACGGTGAGGCAGGGAATGATGCCGGATGGACCGGCAATGGTGGAAAGGCTGGCCCGGTGCGCATGGCCATGCAGCAGCATCTCCGCCCCATGGCGGGCGAGAACCGCCCGCAGGCGCGCCCGATCAGTCAGACCCTTACGGGGTTTGACCACACCATCCGCCACGGGATGATGCACCATGACGACGCGAAACAGTCCCTGCCGCCCCAGGTCGGACAGAATATCCCCCAGTGCTTCCACCTGCGCCGTGCCCAGCCGGCCGGTCGCCAGCAGCGGCAGGGTCGGCAGGCCGGAATTCAAACCGATAAAAGCGACCGGCCCCCGCCGACGGACATAGGGGAAAAGCCCGTCGGGCAGGCTGGAGCCGGGAGCGGCGACCACATCGCCTTCCATATAGTCCCGCCACAAGCCAAGCCCCTGACCGAACGGCACCGTGACCATCGCGTCATGATTGCCCGGAATATAGCTGACCTGCCCTGGCAGACCGACGCTTTCCAGCCATTCCCGTCCGCGGGTGAACTCACCGGGCAGGGAGATATTGGCGATATCACCAGTCACCGCGACATGGTCGGGGGCATGGGCATGGATATCGGCCACCAGCGCTGCCAGCACATCCGGGCGGTGGTGATGCCTTCTTTTGCGCCGCCAGGACAGGTAGCTCAAAAGCTGCTTGGACAGCAGACCCCGCCCGCGAAGCCGGTCAGGCTCCAGCGGCAGATGCGGGTCGGACAGGTGGGCAAAGCGGAAACGTTGCATTGCCGCAGCCTACGCTGTGCGCTGCCCATAGGCAAAGGGCCTGTCAGCCTGTATGAAGACGCGCATCTTCTTTTCCGCCTGCCAGGTATCCGCCCCGTGACCGCATCCGATAAGCCGGCCGCCGCCGCCAAGCCCTCCACCCAACCCCTCCTGGGGGCCACCATCGGCGCCAATCCCGTGCGCTTGTGGGGGATGAGTTCGGCAGAGCGTCTGCGGCGTGAACTGGTCCGCAACGGCGTGCCAGAGGTGCGGGCCTGGGATGGTGATGCCAAAGGTAGCGCGCATATCCTGCTGCGCACCGATTTCGTCTTTGACGAGGTGCTGGTGCGCGACCTGATCCAGGCGCCGGACACGATCCTGATCGATCCCGCCAGCGGGGAGCCGGTGGCCGCTCATTGCGAAGCCGCCGACACCGTGGCCACTGCCACCATGCTCTCCGAATCCCGCGTGGTGCCGGCCGACCTGTCGGCGCGGCTGCGGGTGATCGGGCCGGGGGACCTGTCCTCCACCTATAATCACCAGCTTCGCAAGCGGGAGAATCCATTCCTGCTGCGCCTGACGCGGGAAGCATTGCCGGCGATCGAAAAGCGGATGTTTGCCGGCAGCTATAAGGGCGTGACCGACATCATCACCAAATATGTCTGGCCCCTGCCGGCCCGGCACGTCACCAAATGGTGTTCGTTGATCGGCCTCAGCCCTAATATGGTGACCAGCATCGGTGCCATCCTGATGCTGCTGGCGCTCTATCTGTTCGCCCAGGGCCAGTATCTGCCTGGATTGGCCGCTGCCTGGGTCATGACCTTCCTGGATACGGTGGATGGCAAGCTGGCGCGTGTCACCCTGACCTCCAGCAAATGGGGCAATATCTTTGATCATGGGATTGATCTGGTGCATCCGCCCTTCTGGTGGTGGGCGTGGCTGGCCGGGTTGAGCGTGGCCGGCTTCACCATGCCGGGTGGCGAGGGCTGGGTTCTGGCGGTGATCTGGGCCGGCTATGTCTCTCAGCGCCTGCAGGAAGGCTACTTCCTCAGCCGTTTCAAGATCGACATGCACACCTGGCGGCCGTTCGACAGTTTCTTCCGGCTCATCACCGCCCGGCGCAACCCCAATCTGGTGGTCCTGACCATTGCCACCCTGCTGGGCCGGCCGGATATCGGCATGTTGCTGGTGGCGATCTGGATCGTGCTGTGCTTCCTGGTCCATATGGCCCAGATCATCCAGGCGGAACGCGCGCAGGCCAATGGGCCGATCCGTTCCTACCTGTCGGCTTGAGGCGGGGGCAGCGGCTTTTCCCATGTCTCGTCTGGGTTTGATCCGAAATCCGCGCAGCCAACGCAACAAGCGCGGCGGGGGCGATGCGCGCGAGCAGGCGGCAGCCCTGCTGGGCTTTTATTTCGCCGAACCGGCCACCCGCGCCGAGCTGGCCGAAACCTTGAGCGATTTCGCCCGTGAAGGGGTGGATGTGCTGTGCGTGGATGGGGGCGACGGTACCGTCCGCGACGTGCTGACCGCCATGCCGGGCGCCTTTGGCGACAAGCCCCCGCGCATGGCCATCCTGGCCGCTGGCAAGACCAACCTGATCGCCGCCGACGTCGGCACCCCTGGCCATGGGCTGAAAGGCTTGCGCCGGTTGATCGATGCCGCGCAAAGCGGCCGCCTGGATCAGGGCAGCCAGCGCCGACCCGTGCTGACCATTTCCTGGCCGGATGGGGAACATGGCACCGTGCGGGGCATGTTCATGGGGGCTGGCGCTTTTACTCGCGGGACGGAACTGGCCAATGCCCGCATTCACAATGCCGGCTTCACCCAGGGGGCCGCGGTAGCGCTGGCCATGGCCGGGGTGCTGGGCGGGGCGCTGATCGGTCGCGATGCCCATGGCTGGCTGGCGGGGGAGTCCATCAGCCTCAGCGCCGATGGAGAGCGCGCACCGAGCGGCAACCGTTTCCTGTTCCTGTCCACAACCTTGCACCGGCTGATCCTCGGTTTATGGCCCTTCTGGAACCATGGGGATGCCCGGTTGCGTTATCTGGATGTAGCGGCCGCGCCGCCATCACTGATGCGCGCCCTGCCCCGGCTGGCCAAAGGCAACCCATCGCCCTGGATGCTGGAAAGCGGTGCCTATCGCAGCGGCGGGGCAGATCGGATTGACATGGTCTTGCCCGGCCCCTTCATCATGGATGGGGAAACCTATCCCGGCGGGCGTATCCAGCTTTCCAGCGCCGACCATATCGATTTCATCATCCCCTGACGCGCAAGGCCAATGCCCCAGCAACTCATCGCCCGTGAATTACAGGAGGAACCGCCCGCCCCGGCCATGGCCATGGCTGGGGCGCTGGCCGCCCATGGCGGGCCCAACGTGGCGGCAATCCTGTTTTACGGGTCCAACCTGCGCAGCGGGTCGGTGGAGGGGGTCCTGGATTTCTATGTGCTGGTCGACCGGCTGGTGGATTGGCATCAGTCGCGCCCCCTGGCGCTCGCCACCCGTATCCTGCCGCCCACGGTGGAATATTGGGAACTGCCCTGGCAGGGCCATATATTGCGGGCCAAAGTGGCGATCATCCGCACAGACCAGTTTATCCGGGCCATGCGACCGGGTAGCCTGGACACCACGCTTTGGGCTCGCTTTGCCCAGCCGGTCATGTTGCCCCATGCGCGCGATGCGATGGCGCGGCAGATGGTGACGGATACGCTGGCCGCTGCTGTCACCACCGCCGCCCGCTGGGCCGCCTTGCTGGGGCCGGAAACGGCCAGCGCACCGGCCTATTGGGAAACCCTGTTCCGGGCCACCTATGGCGCGGAATTGCGGGTGGAGAAGGGGGAACGCGGCGCCAGCCTGGTCAGCCATGCCGAAGCCCGATACCGCGCCCTGCTGTTACCGGGGTGGAAAGCGGCGGGCATTGCGGAGGGGCCGTCGGACGGTGACCTTCTGCGCCCCATCCTGACCGGGCAGCAGCGGGCCGCCGGCCGCTTCGGCTGGGGTCTGCGGCGGCGGCTGGGCAAAGTGCTGAACCTCGCCCGCCTGTCCAAGGCCGCCTTCACCTTCAAAGATGGCGTCGATTACATCCTGTGGAAGATCGAGCGCCATTCCGGCGTGCGGGTGGAACTGACACCCTGGCAGCGGCGCCATCCCATCCTGTCCGCGCCCTTCATCCTGTCGCGGTTACGCCGTCAGGGGGCCGTACGGTGAACCGGACGCTGGATCATTACCAGCACCATGCCGCCCATTACGACACGGCCTTGGCCGATCATGACACACACGATGCCATCACCCGTCTGATGGCCGCCCTTCCCGTCCCTGATCCAGGCATCCTTGAGCTTGGCTGCGGCAATGGCCGTGACCTGACGGCGCTGGCCGCAGCAGGCGCGCGGGTGGAAGGGGTAGAAGGTGCCCCGGCCCTGGTTGCCATCGCCGCCAGCCGCACGGGCCAGACCGTCCATCAGCATGATTTGCTGTCACCAGCACCCCCACCCTGGCAGGGGCGGCGCTATGATGCGCTTTATGCCCATCACCTGCTGTTCCACCTGCCCAGCCCGGCGCTGCCGGGCCTGCTGAAGCAGGTACGGGAATGGCTGGTTGCCGGCGGCCTTTTTTATAGCTGTGATCCCACAGGGGATAACAGTGAAGGGGAATTGCCGGACGGGCGCCATGTCGCCCTGCGCCGTCCCCAAAGCCTCACCCGGCTGATGCGCGATGCGGGTTTTGCACCCGTTACGCAATGGCGGCGGCCGCTGGCAGCACCCCGCCGGGACCAAGGCTGGCTCGCCGCCATCTGGCGTCTGACGACATAAAAAGCCCCCGAACCTCTCGGCGCGGGGGCTTTTCTTGATCCTGAAACGGAGAAACCTTATTCCGCCGCCTGCACGATGGCAGGGTCCGGCAGAACCCCCAATTCACGGCCAACCTGGGCAAACAGTTGGATCGCGGTGTCAATCTGCTGCGGCGTGTGGGCAGCGCTGACGCTGGACCGCAGCAGGGCCAGGCTGTTCGGCGTTGCCGGCGGCAGGGCCAGGTTGAGATAGAGGCCGGCTTCCAGAAGGGCATTCCAGAAGGTGATCGCCAGTTCCTTCGTCGGCAGGGCAACAGCCACGATCGGGTTTGCTTCCGGCCCAACCTGGAAGCCCAGATTGCGCAGCCCCTCATACAGACGATGGGAGTTCGCATTCAGGCGCAGGCGCAGGCCCGGCTCCTCCCGCATGCGCTTCAGCGCCTGGATGGAGGTGGCGATGACCGACGGCGGCAGCGATGCCGTGAACATATAGGGCCGGCAGGCAACGCGCAGGATATCAAAATCCGGCAGGTCGGAGACACAGAAGCCGCCAACGGCGCCCAGGCTCTTGGAGAAGGTGCCGACGATGAAATCGACATCCGCCTCAACACCCACCTCCTGCGCCAGGCCGCGCCCGGTCTGACCCAGAACACCCATGGAATGGGCTTCATCGACCAGCAGGAAGGCACCGGTTTCCCGCTTCACCTGCGCAAATTCGCGCAAGGGGGCGGTGTCGCCCAGCATGGAATAGATGCCTTCGACAACCACCAGCTTGTTGCCGGGATGGTCGGACAGGCGACGCAGACGCTTATAGAGATCGTCCGGGTCGTTATGGCGGAAGCGCACAACCTGACCAGCGGTCATCTTCGCCGCATCATAGATGCTGGCGTGGCTGTCACCGTCGATGACCAGGATATCATCCTTGCCCACCAGGGTGGAGATGATGCCCAGATTGGCCTGATAGCCGGTGGTGAACACCATGCAATGCTGACGGCCATAGAAATCCGCCAGATCGCGTTCCAGATCGCCATGCCCACCGTAGGAGCCATTGGCGATGCGGGAACCCGTGGTGCCCGTTCCCTGTTCCACCAGTGCTTCGACGCCCTTGTCGATGCAGCTCTGGTCGAAGGTCAGGCCCAGATAATTGTTGGTGCCCAGCAGAATGGTCCGGCGACCATTCAACATCCCCTCGGTCGGGGAAAGAATGCCGTCGAATCGGACGCTGAAAGGATCGCGGCCAATGGCCGCCATCTTCTGGTACGATTCACGAAGCTGCGTGAATTTGGCAAGGATGGTCATGACTCAGGCGCGCCCCCGGAGATCCTGAATGGTCCTAGCCAGATCGCCTATCGTTTCGACCTCGGCAATCCGCTCCAGCGGAATCGAGACGTCGAACTTGTCTTCGAGCACCATCACGAAATCCATCACGGCCAGGGAATCCAGGCCGAGGTCGCGCGTGATATTGGTGTCCGTCGTGATGGTGACTGGCGTTTGAACGGTAGGCCCGAGGGCGGAGATTATTTCGTCAACAATCTCGTCAAGCTCAGCAGTCATTAAGTCGCCCCAGGGTATCACTCGAGACGGCCACCGGCCGCCCATTGCTGTTCACGAAAAACGAACCAGGAAGGTGCCCCCCGACCTGGGTCGTAGAAAAGCGTCACGATTTGGTAAGGTAAATGCAACGCTCGCGGATGCAAGAACAAAGCACGTTCCGCCACCACGCTCTGTGACAGATGACACAGCGACTGGTAATTACGCAACAGATTGCTGATCTGTTCCATACACAAAACTACAGCCAGCCATGTGCGCGGTACCAGGAAACGGTCTCGGCGAAGCCTTCCGCTAAGGGAATGCGCGGCTGCCAGACATCAGGCGGGGGCAAATCGGCGGCGGGGACAGACCAATCGGGATGGCTGATTTCCCGCACTTTTCCAACCGTCAACATCTGCGGCCGGCCGGTCAGGGCGGCCCGCAGAGTCCCGATCCGCCCCACCGCACGCAGAAGCGAATGCGGGATGGCCACGCGCGGGGGGGACCGCCCCATGGCCTGGGCGGCACTATCGAGAATCATGCCCCACCCATAACCGGTAACGCCGTCGCTCAGGGCAAAGGTTTCGCCGGGTGGCCCACCGGGCCGGGCCAGGGCTGCAACCGCCTCGGCGGCATCAACTGCATGGACCATGGCAATCCGGGTTTTCGGCCCGCCCAGCACCGGCACGAGCGGCCCCTTCAGGGCTTTGAACAAGGCCAGTGTCTCCCGGTCCCACGGGCCGTAGATGGCCGGTGGACGCACAATGACCCAATCCGCGGTACCGGCGGCGCCAATCGCCGCCCCCTCCCCTGCCCGTTTGGAGGCCGCATAATCGGAAAGCTGAGGCTCCCGCGCCGCCTGGGAAGAGACGATCACCAAACGGGCGCCCGGCGCGCCGGCAGCGATGGCCCGCCCCAGCCGGGCGGAACCACCCTCATTCACAGCAAAGAAATGATCGCGGTTACGGGCCTTGATCAGACCGGCAGCGTGGATCACGACATCGGCCCCGCGCACCAGCCGGCCCAGGGCGGCATCACTGCCCAGATCACCCATCACCAGTTCGGGATGGATGCCTGCCAGCAATGGGTGGGTGGGGTCCTGCCGTACCAGCAGCCGGACCCGGAATCCGGCCCTTGCCAGGGCCGCCACCAGATGACGCCCCAGAAAGCCGGTGGCACCGGTGACAGCCGCCAGCGGAGCCACCGGCTTCATGATCAGCCCGATGCCTTGGCGCTGAAGGCACCTTGCACATACATCTGCTTGGCCCGCGACCGGCTGAGCTTGCCGGAAGAGGTCTGCGGCAAGGAATGCGGCGGCACCAGCACCACCGTCACTTCCACCCCATGGGCCGAACGCAGCACACCGCTGACAGCCGCCATCAGGGCCTCGCGCGCGTCAGGCTGGGTGGCACGGCACTGCACCAGCACCGTCACATCCTCGCCGGCATCCTTGTCCACGGAGAAGGCCACCACATCGCCGCTGCGCAGCGACTCCACCGCATGTTCAGCCGACCATTCCAGATCCTGCGGCCAGATATTGCGGCCATTTACCAGAATCAGATCCTTGGCCCGACCGGTGATGACGATCTGCCCGTCGCAGAGATAGCCGAGATCGCCTGTATCCAGCCAGCCCTCGGGGGACAGAACGGCCGCCGTTTCCTCTGGCCGATCCAGATATTCCCGCATCAGGGACGGGCCCCGGGTAAAGACCCGGCCCACGCGCTTTTCCGGCAGGATACGGCCATCCGGGTCACGGATTTCCAGCTCATGCAGCGGCAGGACCGGTCCATTCAGCACAAATTCGCGTGAGCGCTGGGTGTCCGCATCCGGCGGCACAGCCACACCCTCATTCTCCAGCCGGTCCAGATCAACCAGATCGGTCACGACACCGGTGTCCAGCGGCGCGAAAGACAGGGCCAGCGACGCTTCCGCCATGCCATAGGAGGGCACGAAGGCTTGCGCCTTAAAGCCACGGTTGGCGAAGGTTTCAGCGAATTTGCGCATGACGCGGGGGCGGACCATATCACCGCCAATGCCGGCACCGCGCCAGGTCGACAGGTCCAGCCCTTCGGTGGACGCCGTCTCCGCACGGCGGGCAGCAAGCTCATACCCGAAGGACGGGCTGTAGGAGAGCGTGCCACGGTTGCGCGTGATCAGGCTCAGCCACAGCAGCGGGCGGCGGGCAAATTCACGGGTCGGGAGATAATCGATCGAAACCTGACAAACCATCGGGGTCAGCAGGAAGCCGACCAGCCCCATATCATGGTAGAGCGGCAGCCAGGAGACACAGCGGTCATCCTTGGTGATTTTCAGCCCATGGGCCGTGATGGCATGCGCATTGGCCATCAGCGCCCGCTGGGTTACCGCCACGCCGAGGGGGAAGCGGGTGCTGCCGCTGGAAAATTGCAGATAGCAAAGATCATCGGGGCCGATGGTGGGCAATTCGATGCCGCTGCCATCCACACCGTCGAACACGGCCAGCGTTCCCACCGCCTTCATGCCCAGCCCATCGGCGGCGGCGGCGACCCAGTCAGCCAGATTGGCCGGCGACAGGGCGGCAGCGGCAGAAGCGCCCTGCATCATGCGGCGGATATGGTCGATATAAGCGTCCTTGCCCCCGAAGGCCGCCGGCAGCGGCAGCGGTGCGGGAACCAGCCCGGCAAACTGGCAGGCGGCGAAGGCCCGCATGAAATCGCCATCGCTCTCCGCGATGATGGCAACACGGTCCCCCCTGACCAGACCGCTGGCCAGCATGCGGCGCGCCAGAGCCTCCGCCTGGGCCTTCATGTCGCGGTAAGGCAATGCCTCCAGCAATTCACCCTTGCCGGAATAGAAATTCAGGCCCGTCTCACCCTGCGCCGCGTAGGAAATGGCCTCGGGTACGGTCGTAAAGTCCGCCAGCCGGGAGGGCAGCGCATGAAAAGAGGGGGTAGGACTGACCATGGCGAACTATTCCGAATGCTCAAACGGGGAGGCGACCCGCCCGCTCTGGTAGAATGAAAGCTGTTCCGAGGCGCGCGCAGGCAGCCGCATCGCGGCTTCAACGCCACAATGATGCGCGCTCATACCAGACGGACAGGTTCGGGGCAATGCGCCAGCGCGTCTAAGCGCCCCGTTAAAGAGCCATGTCACTTACGGGACAGCAGATAATCGGCCAACAAGGCGGCATTGTGGCGGCCCGGATCGGCGATTGAGAGATCGAAATTGGCGGCCAGCGCCTGCCGCTGAATGGGCAGAAAATCGCCATGGCGGGCAAAGGCCTCATCCACCCCTGCCATCAACCCCGCCACTCCATCCAGCACAGGCCCCAATTTCCAGAAGGCATAGCAACTGTCCGGGTGCCAATTCACCCCATGGGCGTTGAGAAACAGGCAAGGGCGCGGCTGCATCAGGAATTCATAGACCTGACTGCTGACATCACCAAGGTAGAGATCGGCGCCCAGCGTGTAGCTCATATCCACGCTCCGCTCGCTCCCCAGATCGATCATCAGGTGCGGCACCTCGGCGAAGGACTGGAAATCCGCCAGCTTGGCCGGCGTGGGAGGATCAAACAGCCGGACATGGGGCGCGAAGACCAGATTATACCGATCCTGCGCCGCAAAGGCCCGCAGCACGTCACATCCCCAGCGGTGCCAGGAGGACAGGCGCTGCAGAAAATGCGGATTGTACAGCACGGTCGGTCGGCCATTGGCGAAAAGCGGCGGCCGCCCCGCATGCATCCGGCGCACAATGTCGAACTTGGCATAGGCGCCGACGGCATACTGGCCCGGCTTCAGATAGCCATCGGCCAGCAGGCGTGCCGCTGTCTTGGGGCTAGGCAACAGGTTGAAATCGAACTGGGCGACGCGGGGGTCGAAGGTCACGTCCCGGTCGCCAGCCCCATGTTCGGTATTGATGAACAGCGGGTGGGTACAGCCCATGCGGCGCAGGATCAGGCTGGTCTTGTCCGGCACCACCAGCGCATCCAACTCATTCAATCGGCGCCGGTTATGGAACAGGGTCACCACCTTGGGCGGGACATTCTGGATGGCGTAACGCTGATAAAGCCGCATTGGCCAGGGCTGGCGCAGAAGGTGATATTCCACCTTGGCGCCCGGATAAAGCGGCACCAGCCGCTGGATGAATTCCAGATGCCCGGCCGTGGCACCCCAGATCTCCACCTTGAAATCGGGCCGCAGGATGGAAAGCTCCAGCGCCGTCGGCAGGCTGTGCAGGATCTGGTGGAACTGGGTGATGTAAAGGAACCCGACCCGCATCAGCCCCCCGTCTTATTATCCATGCGCTGGCGGAACCAGCGCAGCACAGGAACCAGAAAAGCCACCAGTACCAGGAAGGCGGAGAACATGCGCGCCCAGCCCGCCCCGATCAGCCCATATTGGTCGATGCAGAACAGCAGCACCGGCATATAGGCGATGGTGGTCCATATCCGGACCTTCAGCGCCGTATGCGCCTCCCCGCCCGATACCAGCACCGGCTCCAGCGGGAAGGACCAGATGCCCAGCACCGCCGCCGCCACCAGCCACATCATGACCGGGAAAGCATCGACAAATTCCGGCCCGATAATGACCCGCAGGGCGAATTCCCCCAGCACCCAGCAGATGACCAGCGCCAGCATGGCACCGGCGCCTGCCAGGGTGGCGGACCGCATCACCAGCGCATGCATGGCCTTATGCTCCCCCGCCGCCGTCATGCGCGCCAGTTCCGGATATATCGCCGGGATCAGCAGCTTGGCCGGCTTGGCCAGCGCTTCGCCCAACTGGCGGGCGATGCGGAACAGGGCCGCATCCTTCGGCCCCAGCATCCAGCCCACGGCCAGCGTGCCAACATGGGTATAGGCCAGTTCCAGGGTGGAAGAGAGGTTGGTAGACCAGACGAATCGCCAGATATCATCGAAGCCCCGCGTCAGGGAGCCGCCATCGCCACGCCAGGTAAACCCGTCCAGCAGGCCGCGCTTGCCCAGTTCCCGCCAGCCAGCCCAGACCAGATAGATGCCGGCTACGGCCGTGGCGACATACCAGGCGATCAGGAAACCGACCATCCCGCCACCCACGGCCCAGACAATGCCACCGCCCACCATCCGGATGATGGCGCCCAGCGTGCTTTGTATGGATTGGATGTCGAATCGGTCGATCAGGCGCAGCACGCCGGTGGGCGTCGCCTGCACCATGAACAGGACAGAGGTGACATAGATCAGCGCCGCGGGCATCTGGTCCGCTGGCCAGTCGAAATGCGGGCCGGCCACCCAGGCCACCAGCACCGACAGGAACATGCCGACCACGGCACTGCCGCCATCCAGAAAGATGGTGAAGCGCAGCAGACGCTGAAAATCACCCTTGCGTCCCTCGGCCAGGGCCGGCGTGCCATAGCGCAGCACCGCCTGCCAGGACTGGAACTTGGCGATCTCACCAATGGCCTGGGTGAATGTGTGGATCAATACCAGCACGCCAAACTGTTCAACACCCAGCGCGCGGGCAGCAATCGCCAGCCCAGCCAGACCGGCAATGGCATTCACCGTCTTGCCGCCCAGCAGAATGCCGGCATTGCCGAACAGGCGGCGCATCTTGTCGTCGGCAAACCAGCCGAATCGATTTGCCGGCTTCGTCACACCGGCCTCGGGGTCAGGGGCGGTCATTCCGCATGCAGTTCAAAAAAGGGACCGCCGGGCATAAGCGGCGAACAATAGCGCCCCATGTAGCAGCCGACGCGGCCAAGGGCTAGGCCATCCTTGGGGACATGGAACGTTTGCAACCATCGCACTGGCATTACCGACTGTGACTACTATCACTTTGCGGCGCCCGTACCTGACCTAATTGTTGGTTTAACCGTCGCATCACGCATGGTTAAACTCCCCTGACACGTCCTATTGCTGAAGGCACCCCATGGCCCGCCCCTTGACAGACACCGCGCTGCGCCGCAGCGGCCTTGCCGCATTGCTGGCGGCTGTGCTGGCAACGTCTGCGCCGGTCGTATCGCACGCCCAAAGCACAGACAACCAGATAGCCCAGGCTCAACGCCAGGCCGATTCCGCCAATGACCCGCTGGAGCCGTTCAATCGCGGCATCTTCTGGTTCAATGAAGGGGTCGATTATATTCTGCTGCGCCCGGCGGCAGAGGTTTACCGCGCTGTCCTGCCCGATCCGGCCCAGACCGGTATCCGCAATGTGCTGCGCAATCTCCGCTCGCCGCTGGACTTCACCAACCAGCTTCTGCAGGGGGATACCAAGGGCGCTGGGGATGTGATCAAGCGCTTCGTCATCAACAGCACGGTTGGTATCGTCGGGCTGGTGGATGTCGCGGCGGAAAACGGCATTCCGTACGAATATGAGAGCCTGGACCAGACGCTGGCCGTCTGGGGCCTGCCGGAAGGGCCTTATCTGGTGTTGCCGGTTCTTGGCTCCTCCTCCGTGCGCGATGCCTTCGGTACGGCGGGTGAGTTCTTTGCCGATCCAGTATCGAACTATGCCAGCAATACCGACCGTGACTGGATCAGCTATACCCGCGCCGGCCTTTATGCGGTGGATACACGCGCCAGCTACATCGATGCGCTGGACGATATCAAGCGCAACAGCTTCGACTATTACGCCTCCATGCGCTCCCTCTACCGCCAGCGCCGTGATGGCTGGATCCGGGATGGGGCGCCCGATGTCAGCCAGATGCCGGACATTCCGGATTACGACTGACCTTGCCGGCACGCCCCATAAAAACCCCGCCAGCACCGCCGGCGGGGTTTTTTATGGGTGGCTTGAACCCCACGCAGCCAATGTTCGCGGACGTGCCCTCACCCCATCATCTTGTCCAGCGCCTCTACCAGATTGCGCAGGCTGAGCAACATGATGATGACGGCCACCAGGATCATCATCGGCTTGTCCGGCAGGCGCTGTGTCACCATGGCAGCAAAAGGCGCGGCGATCACTCCACCCAGCACAAGGCCTAAGATCGCCGGCCAGAGATGAAGGCCGATGGTCGCCACGAAGGTGGCGGAGATGGTGAGGGTGACGAAAAATTCCGCCAGATTGGTGGAGCCGATGGCATAGCGGGGGGTGGTACCGGCACCAATCAGGGTGCTGGCCACCATGGGCCCCCAGCCGCCGCCGCCAATCGCATCCAGAAAGCCGCCAGTCACGCCCAGCGCCCGCACCCGGTTGGGGGCCATATCCGGACGCGGCAGGCGCGGATGCAGCGCCTTCCAGAGAATCAGGCCACCAATCGCCAACAGATAAATCGAAATGAAAGGCTGGATGATGTGGCCGTCGATCTCGGTCAGCAGATAGGCGCCCAACGCGCCCCCCAGCATACCGGGCAGGGCCAGCCGCCACACCAGTTCCGGCCGGATATTACGGGCACGCCAATGGGCGAATCCGGACGCACCGGTAGTGAACATCTCCGCCACATGGACCGATGCGCTGGCGGTTGATGGCGGTACCCCCATGGACATCATAACACTGCTGGCAGTGACCCCATAGGCCATGCCGATTGCGCCATCCACCATCTGGGCGGCGAAACCGATGGCCATGAACAGCAGGATTTCTTCAAGCATTACGCCCCGTGATTTTTGTGGACCCGTCACCACCCGGGCAGGTGGTCACCAACAAACAGCGCGACCGGCCCATGATTGCCGGTCACCGACAAAAGACCGGTCAGCAGAACTCACGGTTCCTCGCCATCCGCCACCACACGGTTGCGGCCGGCCCGTTTGGCCTTGTAAAGCGCGGTATCGGCGCGGCGCAGCAACTGCTCCCCGCTTTCTGGCTTGCCATCATCGGTGGGGCTGCCATCGGCCACCGCCACACCGATGGAGATGGTAACACTGATATTACCGACCGGGGCGTTGACGGTGAAGGGCTCGTTCCCGATCCGGCGGCGCAACCGTTCCGCCACCATCATGGCCTGGGCCAGATCGGTATCCGGCATGATCACAACAAATTCCTCGCCCCCCAGCCGGGCGACAAGGTCGAAATTGCGCAGATTGCGGCTGGCGCGGGTGGCGACTTCCTTCAACACCTCGTCACCGACACCATGGCCCCAACTGTCATTGACCACTTTGAAATGGTCGATATCGAACAGCAAGGTCGCCACGGGCTTGGCGTTGCCGCCGCTGCGATCCAGCAGGCGCGGCAGATGGGCGGAAAGATAGCGGCGGTTGAACAGCCCGGTCAGGCTGTCCGTCAGCGCCATGGACAGGCTCTGCTCATAATTGGCGCGCAGCCGGTCCTGATAGCGCTTGCGGCGGACCTGGGTGCGGGCACGGGCCAGCAGCTCATTACGGTCGATGGGCTTGATCAGATAATCATTGGCGCCCAGTTCCAGCCCCTTGGCGACACGGTCCATGTCCGTTTCATCCGCCAGCAGCAGGATGGGGATCTGGCGCGTCTGCTCATGGCTGCGCAACTGGGAGCAGAGGCGCAACCCATCCTCGCGCATCAGGGTAAGACTGACGATGATCAGCTCAAATTCCTGCCCCAGCGCCAGTTCCAGCCCGGCGGCACAATTATCGGCAGCGACGACATGGTCGCGGTCCCGCGACAAGGTCTCCCCGATCTTGTCGAGATCGATGCTGCTATCCTCCACCACCAGAACGCGGGCCCCTTCAGAGGTCTGCGTCTGGACCGAGTCGGTGGATACCAGCATGCCAAGCTGACCGGATGTGCTTTCGCGCAGCCGCCACTCATCCATCATCATCTTCAGTCGGACCAGCGACCGGACACGGGCGAACAGAGCCACGTCATTGACCGGCTTGGTCAGGAAATCGTCGGCCCCCGCCTCCAGCCCGCGGACACGATCACTGACATCGGAAAGCGCGGTCACCATGACGACAGGGATATGCATGGTTGCGGGATCGGAGCGAATCCGCTCACACACCTCAAAACCATCCATGCCGGGCATCATCACATCCAGCAGGATGATATCGGGTTGTTGCGCTTTGACGCGCTCCAGCGCCTCTGGGCCGCTATTGGCCGTCACCACGTCGAAATATTCCCGCGTCAGCTTGGCCGCGAGGAGTTTCACGTTGGGCAGCACGTCATCGACAACAAGAACCCGAGCCGACATGGTTTCCTATTTCTGGCAGCCCGTCATACGGGCCTGTCAAATGAACCGTTGTACCGTTTGCAGGAATTTTGCCACCGAAATCGGCTTGGCAATATAATCTTCGCACCCGCCCTCACGAATTTTTTCCTCATCACCCTTCATGGCGAAAGCCGTGACAGCGACAACGGGGATCGCCCGCAATTCGTCATCTTCCTTCAACCACTTGGTAACCTCAAGGCCTGATACCTCTGGAAGCTGTATATCCATGAGAATCAGATCTGGCCGGTGCTTGCGCGCCAACCGCAGCGCATCCATGCCGTCGCGGGTCTGGATCGTATCATAGCCATGGGCTTCCAGCAGATCATGGAAGAGCTTCATGTTAAGCTCGTTATCCTCCACGATCAGCACGCAAGGCGCGCGCGGCGCGCCCTCAATTGCGGTCAGGGGGCCACCTTCTATGCCGTCGGCCATGTCCATATCCATCAGAACCGCTCCAATTCCCGGCATTCGACGATGGTTTTTCTACCGGCAGGCCAGGGGGAAAGGGTAGGGAAAGTTATCTTTACGAAAAAGGATTATCCCGGCCCAACCGTTAACCATCCGTTACCATACCGTGCCCATAGCCCCTTCTCCTGATCCTTTCGATGCTGAAAACACCGCTTTGTGCCGCGATTGCGGCACGATGCAGGTGCCGGCACGCCGCTGCCGTGCCTGTCGGTCGGTGCGCATGATCGCGCATGCCGAGTTGCACCGGCTCAGCGTCGCCCATATCGACTGCGATGCCTTTTATGCCAGCGTGGAGAAATGCGACCGGCCGGAACTGGCGGACCAGCCGGTCATTGTGGGCGGCGGCAAACGCGGCGTGGTATCGGCCTGCTGTTATGTCGCGCGGCTTTATGGCGTGCGTTCCGCCATGCCGATGTTCAAGGCTTTGAAGCTCTGCCCCCAGGCTGTGGTGATCAAGCCCGACATGCGCCGCTATGCCGAGGTGGGACATCGCGTAAGGCGGATGATGGAGGAGACCACGCCCCTGGTGGAGCCGCTTTCCATCGACGAGGCGTTTCTGGACCTGTCCGGCACTGCCCTTCTGCATGGCGGCAGTCCGGCGCGCACATTGGCCCTGCTGGTACGCCGGATTGAGCAGGAGGTGGGGATCACGGCCTCCATCGGGCTGAGCTACAATAAATTTCTCGCCAAGGTGGCCAGCGATCTGGACAAGCCGCGCGGGTTTGCCGTCATCGGCCAGGCAGAGGCCCTGTCCTTCCTGGGGCCCCGCCCGGTTGGCATGATCTGGGGCGTAGGGCGGGCCTTGCAGCAAAAGCTGGAGGCTGACGGCATCCGCACCATTGGCCAGTTGCGGGAGATGGAGGTGAAGCAACTGGTCGCCCGCTATGGCAGTATCGGGCTGCGGCTGGCCAAATTCTCCCGCGGGGAGGATGATCGCATCGTCACGCCGAACAGCCCGACCAAAAGCATCTCGGCGGAAACCACCTTTAACGAGGATATCGCCGCGCGCGATGCCTTGGAAAAGGCGCTGTGGCCCCTGGCGGAAACCGTCTCCCGGCGGTTGAAGGAAGCCGATCTGGCGGGCCATACCGTGGTCCTGAAACTGAAGACGGCGGATTTCAAACTGATCAGCCGGTCACAACGTTTATCCACCCCCACGGTCCTGGCCGACCGCATCTTCCGCCATGGGCGCGACCTGCTGGCGCGGGAGGCCGATGGCAGACCTTTCCGCCTGCTGGGGATCGGCTGCGATAATCTTGTGGATGCGCGCGACGCCGATCCGCCGGACCTGGCCGACCCAGACCAGGAACGTCGCGCAAAGGTGGAGCGCGCTATTGATACGGTGCGCGCCAAACTAGGCAGCGCCGCTATCCTGAAGGGCCGCGGCCTTGGCGGCCGACCGAAAAAGGAAGAGTGAATTTCTGCGCGTCCAGGCCGCCGACCAGCAGAAGCCACTCGAGAACGCCTGCTTATTTGCCGAACGTGAACCTGATACCGGCCAAAGCGCTCCAGGTCTGAACATTGCTATGGGCGGCAAATTCATCCGCCGCGGCGGCGGCGAAATCACCCGTCCGCAGATAGCGGCCATCAGCAAAGAAGGAAAGCCGGCTGGTGAAAGGCACGCTCAGCCCGATGATCCCCTGATAGGCAAAGACCTCTCCCCGGACATCGCTGGAGAAAGTGGCATTGACACGGTCCGCCTCCTGTCGGGTCCAGCCAACGCCGAAACCGACATAGGGTGTCAGCCAATCCGTCACCTTCACATCGAACAGGGCGTTGGCCATCAGGCTGACGGAACCGGTGCCGGCCACATCGACCGATGGCGGCAACATGGCCCGGTCCTTTCCACGCGAGGCATATTCCAGTTCCAGGCGCAGGCTTTCCATCGGTTGCCAGCCGACCGCCGCCCCCATGGAGGGGCTGCCCAATGTCGAAAGGCCCGTCAGGGCCGAATCGCCGCCAGTGCTGAAATTGTCCAGGGCAGTGCCGCCGATGGCCCGGCCTGAAAGGCTCTGCATATAGACATCGCCAGTCGCCGGGGCCGAATCGCTACTTGTTTCCGCCGCGCGGCCGGCGGAGGCAAGGCAGGTCAGGCACAGAAGGGCGGCGACGATTCTACGCACGGGTCCACACCATGAGCAATGTGACCAGCTTAAACGACCGGGGTTAGGGAGTCATGTCGCCATGCAACAATCTTCATGCTCCACAGTCGATCAGGGAAAACTGTGACTGTGGAAACACGGAAAATCCTGCCGGGTTGCACGGCAAAATCCGAGGCAGGACAATAAATTGTCACGTCAGTGCTGTCGTAGCCGTAAATGTAATTCGGCTTGCCCGAAATCAACCGCGAAAGCCTCTGTCAGGCCCAATATGTCCATGCCCAGCACCATGGCGGGTTCCTCAGACAGGCCCAGCGTGTTGAAGGCATAGGCATCAACAAGGATTGCATCGAGTCCGCGGATGGTGATCGGACCGACACGCAGGCGCGGCAGGGTGAAAACCGGACCGCGCGCAGACAGGCCAGCCAGGTTCAACAGTTCCACCTCCCCCAGCGCTTTGGTGTTTTCATTGGTCCGCAACTGCTGCCAGAGCGCCTGATTGAAAAAGGAGCGCTCAGCCCCCGTATCCACCAGCCCTGGCACGGTGACGCCGCCAACCCGTACCGGCACGATCAACAGGCCCCCTTCATGCAGCCGGCCCCGCACCGTATCGTAACCGGACGGGGCTGACCGTTTCGACCGTTCGATCCGGATTTGATCGCGGCGGAAATCAACCCACAACCGGCGCCCCAGCAAACTGTTGGTTCCCAGCACCCCATCTGCGCCCGATGCATCGCCGATGGTCAGGATCGGTGCGGTGATGTCACTGGCGGTGAACAGACCGATATCCAGTTGCGCCAGCCTGGCGGCCGGCAAGTCCACCGGCCCCAGCACATCATGGACCCGGACGAAGGGGGCCAGCGGCCGGTCGCGCCCCTGGCCCAGCCGCTCGGCCAAATGATGACCGACCATGGTGCCGCTGCAGCCGGTATCGACCAGGAAACGATACGGCCCCAGCCCATCCACCATCACCGGGGTCAGCAAACGGCCTGCCCGATCTGGCCGGGTGGGAATGGCATAGACAGGGTCTGCGGTGACGGTAATGGCAGCCACAGGTTCCACACCCGGCAGGGCCATCGATGGCGGGGGCACAAGAAGGAAAATCAGAAGCAGCGATAGGAACGGTTTGGTCATGGGGGCACCCTCCCGCCCCGGCATCTTGGGCGTGCCGGCGGCCACAAGGCCCATCATACCCCGTTGTTACCCGGATGAACCGGCTGTTCGCGTATGGCAAGCGGCCCCAGCCCCGCCCCCAGGACAGGAGAGGCAAAGAAAAAGGGGTGTCGGACACTATCCGCACCCCTTCCCCTTTCCGTCCATCGCGTCCCAGACAGGACGACCGGCTGGCCTTACTGTGCCTTGGGTGCTGCCGCACCGGGCGTCGGCAACGGCTCCTTGCCCTTTTCACGCAGGGCCTTGGCCAGACCCTGGGTAGCGCCGTCTGCCTGCGCCTTCTCCGCGTCCGTCGCTTCATGCGAATAGACGTTCAGGACACGCACGGCCTGTTCCTGTCCCTGCTGCTTCGGCAGTTCGATGAACTGCATCAGCAACGAGACATGGATCTTCTGCCCCTCAGCGTCGCACGCGACGCTGCCCGTGCGCAGCTTATAGGCCGGCAGGTTTTCCACCGCCGCCATATTGGGCGTGTAGGTGCCGGTGCAGCTCTTCTTCAACTGCTCGACATAGGTGTCGGTCACCTTGCTGAAATCACCGGCGGCTTCCCCGATGGGGAAGGAGCGGACGGCACCCAGCACCTTGTCGCCGATCTGCCAGGCATAATCACCCGGACGCTGCTGCGGCGGGATCTTATCCACCGGGATGGCGCGGGCATTCTGCAGACCGGCATCAACCAGCAGCTTGGCCAGCGGCGGGGCGATGACCGGTTCCCGCGGGGCCGGCAGCTTCAGCGTGCCGGCAACGCCCTGATCCACACAAGTGGTCAGATCGGACAAGGCCTTGGTGGTGCCCTTGAGCTGGAAGGACGCCGTATCGCCCGGCACATCGATCTTCAGCACACTGCCGCTGCCAATGGCCTTCAGCAGTTCAGCATCATCACCCAGGCCGATAGCCAAGGCGTTGGGCTGGCTGACGACGGCGCCAAGGGTCCGCTTGACCTTATCATCAACGGAAACGTTGATTTCAGCCCGCTGGCCCGGCGGCATCTGCGCGCCGGGAATGCCCAGCACCATCTGCGTCCGCTTGGCAGGATTGCGCAGGAACAGCAGGTGCAGGCGGTTATCGAATTCAGCCCCGGCGGAACACATCTTGAATGTGCCGTCAGTAAAGACTTCCGGCTCCACCTGCCACTGGCCCTTCAGGACACCGGGCTTGGACGGTGCGGACGGCTGCGCAGCCGCCGAAGGCGCCGCAGCGCTCGGTGCGGCGGCCGGCGCTTGCTGGGGCCGTGCAGCGGCCGGAGCCTGCTGCTGTTGCGGCCTCGGCGCGGCTTGCGGCTGCTGCCCGATGGTACCCGCAGCGGGGCTTGGCCCCTGCTGTGGTGATTGCACGGTGCCCGGCAGGATCAGCCCGCCGGCAGCCGGCTGTTGCTGTTGCGCCGGAGCGCTGTTGGATTGCGCGACAGCAGTGCCGGCAATCGAGAATGCAGCACCTGCCAGCAGCAGGCGCGCAACGGCGGACGACACGGAACGAACCACGGTTGAAAAGACCCCTCTCCACAATGGGCGAGCGGACCCTAGGCCACTGCCGGACACAAGGCAAGGGGCCTTGATGCAACCGCCCGGCATCATCGTCAGTGTCACAGCCCTGCCAGCGCCTGTTCCAGATCGGCAATCAGGTCGGCGGCGGCTTCGATACCGCAGGACAGGCGCAGCAGATCGGTCGGACACGGGCTGTCCTTTCCTTCCACCGACGCCCGGTGTTCCACCAAGCTCTCCACCCCGCCCAGTGACGTGGCGCGAGTCCACAGCCGCAATCCCGCCGCCGCGCGGATGGAAGCCGCCTCCCCACCCTGGACCCGGATCGAGAGCATGCCGCCAAAGCCGCCCAGCATCTGCCGGGCCGCCAGCGCGTGCTGGGGATGGCTTTCCAGGCCCGGATAAAGCACCTGGGCAATACGGGCATGCCCCTCGAAATGCCGCGCGACCGCCATCGCGTTGGCACAGGACCGCTCCACCCGCACCGCCAGGGTCCGCATGCCGCGCAACAGCAGCCATGCCTCGAACGGACCAGGGATACCCCCCAGATCGCCCCGCACTCCCTTGATCCTGGCCCAGAAATCATCGGCCCGCGCGCAGGACAGGGTGCCGCACAGCACATCTGAATGGCCATTCAGATATTTGGTCGCCGAATGCATGACGATATCCGCGCCCAGCGCGATCGGCCGGGTCAGCAGCGGCGTGGCGGCCGTGCTGTCAACGGCCAGGATGGCGCCGGCCTTGTGTGCAATATCGGCCATCGCGGCGATATCGGTAATCTCCCAGGTGGGATTGCAGGGCGTCTCAATCCAGACGATACGGGTGCGGCCTGGCCGCATGACTGCCGCTATGGCATCGGGATCGGTCATGTCGACCAGATCCAGGTCGATCTTCCATTGCGCGGTGAACTGGCGGAGCCAGCGGCGCAGGGCCCAGTACATCACCTTCGGCGCCACCACATGGTCGCCGGGCGACAGGGTTTGGAACAAGGCAGTCGCCGCCGCCATGCCGGACCCGAACAAAAGGCTTTCCGCCGCCCCTTCCAGGTGCGACAGCAGCGCCTCCGCCCCATCAAAGGTGGGATTGCTCGGCCGGGCATAAATCATGCCGGTGGGGTAGGAGAGATCACCAGCCCGCAGGAACGTTGTTGCCGTATGGATCGCCGGCACCACGCCGCCGGTCATCCCGTCATGACGCCCCAGCGCATTGGCGAGAATCGTATCGGGACGGCAAGAAGTATCCTGGGTCATGGGCATTCCCTGGTCTCAAGGGCTGATATTGGCGGCATCAACGGATAAGCGGCCTGATTGATGCCCGGTGTCCAAGCCCCTCTTGAGCAAAGCGTCAATCATTTGTCAAAATAACATAACCAAAAGTGAGCCGATTTTACCCTCCCGTCGCCTAGACCTATATCGTATGAATAGTCCGTTGGGTGGGGGCCGGGGGCGGCTCCGCCAAATCCCCAACAGGTGCGATGGGGCCTTATATGCAGTACGAAGAGCCACGCATGGCCTCCCCTGCCCGGCTGCTGCCCGCATGGGCCAGCATCTCCTGTCCGTGGGCTATTTCCAGCCGTTATGCCAATATGCTTTTCAAGGACCATGCCTTCATCCGCATGGCTTATCGCAACATGCATCCGCTGGATGACAGAATGTGGCGCGCCGCCCAGCCCACGCCGGGCCAGGTGGAAGACATGGCGAAAGCCGGTATCCGGACGATCATCAATCTGCGCGGCCGCCGGGAAAGCTGTGGTTCCTATTTTTTTGAGGTCCGGAATTGCGCGCGATTGGGGATTGAACTGATTGATTTCCCCGTCCGGTCCCGCGATGCCCCGCGGAAGGACGATATTTTCGCGGCGGTGGAGATGTGGCGCCGCATCCGCTATCCCGCCGTCATGCACTGCAAGGCCGGGGCCGACCGTGTGGGACTGATGAGTGCGCTTTACGTCCTGCTGGTCAAACGGGAACCGCTTGAAACGGCCCAACAGCAGTTAAGCTGGCGCTACGGCCATCTGCGGGAGGCCAAAACAGGCATCCTGGATTATTTCCTGGAAACCTTCGCCGCCAGCGGCGGGCGCACGGCGGAAGATTTCCTGACCTGGGTCGAAAAAGATTATGACCCGGTGCGCTTCAAAGCCACCTTCCGGTCCAAACGGTGGGCCAATCTGATGATGGATCAGCTTCTGCTGCGCGAATAATCGGGCCCGGCCAGGGCCGGCACTGAATACTATGCCAATAAACAAGTGAGCTATCGGACCAAACAGGTTACAGATCGCCTATCCGCCCCTTCCAATGGACGGGACTAAGTCTACGGCGATGCCGATGAAAGCTGCTGAGAATAAAATCAACGATCTGGTTGCCCGCCTGCCGGCGGCGGAAGCAGACAAGCTTTATGACGAACTGGACGCCCTGGCGGAGGATACGCCAGACCGTCGTGCCGTTCGGCGTGCTCTGGCGGACAAGCTGAACGCCCAGCGCCGGCAGCATACACGCCGCCTGTTCACCGAGCTGTTCCAGCCCTTTCTGACGCATGACACCAACCTGCTCCGGGCGGAATTTGGTGCAACCGGTGTCTTGCATCCGATGGATGTCGGCGCCCTATGGGTAAGGCTGGCCCAGGGCGGGCTGCAATCCCTGGCGAGAAAAGCCGATACTGACTTGGGCGATCTTGCCAGCAATCGGCCCTTGCGCAGTGTCTTCCGCCAGCCTGCCGTGCAGGCCCTGCGCACGGAGATGATGGGCGCAGCGATCAAGACGCTGCCCGCCCTGCTGTCCGCACAGGCACCCCTGCGCACCCTGCTGGAGGAAATGAACCGCTGGCGTCACGGTGAAGCCAAGCGGATGCGGCTGGGTTTTGAGCCGCGGGCCTTACAGGCGGATGATCTGCGCCTGATGCTGGGCATCCTGCAGCAACAGGCCGCTTTGATCCCCTTGATGGAGCAGATGCGGCGCGCCGCGCGCGATGCGCACAGCCTGTCCAGCCTGCTGGCGGATATGGAAACGGGGGTGTTGGCCAAGGCCGGGTTGCCGGCAACCGGCGCCGCGCTGATCCTGCCCCTCGTGCTGGTGCATGAGGATATGGATTATGATGCTGGCCAGCTGACATTGACCTATGGCCCGCTGGCTTGGCAGGAACCGACCCTGATTGCCCTGGTCCGCCATCTGGGCCGCGCCTGCTTTGTGCTGACGGAAGAAATCGGTCTGGTGCTGGGCACTGGTCAGGTGGTCCGCGCCGGCCTGTCCCTTCCCCCTCCCCGCCAGGATAATCTGAACCGGGAATTGGGTCGGCTGGACAAGCTTCTGGGCCTGTTCGACGATCTGGATGTGATCAGCCATCCGCGTTATGGCGGACAGGTGCGGGATTTCCTGGACCGCATGGTGCGACGGATCGAGTCGGAGCTCTATCCCGTCCTGGTCGAGCGATGCACTGCCGAAGGACGGGCCATCAACAGGCCGATCGCCGATTTCGAGGCGCTGGACTGGCTGCTGGATTTCTGCACCCGCTGGCGCAATGTGCTGAAGCGCAGCCTGTTCTGGGGGACCGGTTTCACTGAATTCTATGATCATGTGATGGAAGTGCTGCGCGATGCCCATCATGGTTGCTTCGTGCGGGCGGGATATAGCGACGCCGCCCACCGGCTGGACCACGCCATCCGGCTGGCACAACTGGGCGCAAGGTTGGGGGCGGATACTTCCACATGGGCGGGCCTGATGGATCAGGGTCTGGTGCGTACCGTGACCGAGAGGCTGGCCGCCAAAGAACCGCTGACTGAGGGCGAGACCGCTTTCATCACCGCCGTGCTGGATATGGCGCAGAAGGAGTTGCGCCGCACCCGCCATTGGAAGGATGCCACCCTTCAGGCCTTTGCCGAATTGGCGGAAAGCCGGCTGCGCCCGGCATGAACCTTCTCAATCCACCGGCCTATTCCGCGGCCGAGATCCAGGCGCGGGTGCTGTACCAGGATTCGCGTGTGGTGATTATGAACAAGCCTTATGGGCTGCAGGTCCATTACGGCACCAAAGCCACCGATCATCTGGAACGCTACCTGCACCATCTGACCGAGGATTGTGCGGAACCACCGCGGCTGGCCCACCGGCTGGACAAGGATACCGCCGGTTGTCTGGTGCTGGCCCGCGACGGGGATGCCGCCGCGCGGCTGGGCGCCTATTTCCTGTCAGGCCGGATCGCCAAAACCTATTGGGCGGTTGTGCAAGGCCGCCCGCGTCAGGAAACCGGTACCATCGACATGCCTTTGCTGAAGGTACGCATCCCCGGCGGATCGAAAGTCGTGGTCCATCTGGATGGCAAGCCGGCCTTGACCGATTGGCGCCTGCTGGCCAGCGACGGGAACCTTTCCTGGCTGGAACTGCATCCGCGCACTGGCCGCATGCACCAGATCCGCGCCCATTGTGCCTATTATGGCCTGCCCCTGCTGGGCGACCCGATTTATGGCGCGGAACAGCCGGCGCGGCTGCCGCTGCACCTGCTGGCCCGCCATATCGCCTTTCCGGACCTGGATGGTGGCGGCACCATCGCCGCCACCGCTCCACCCCCGCCGCATATGGCTGCCACCTTCGGGCACCGGGGATGGGCGGTCCCGCCCCTCCCCTGACCCACGCCTGACCGGCAGTGGGCCCTTCACATCAGAACGTCACATTCACCGCCAGCCACAGGCGGCGACCGGGTTGGTTGTTGTTATACTCATTGGCGTAAACGGTGTTGGCACCGCTGCGATAGGGCAGATATTGCAGGAAATCCTTATCCAGCACGTTATAGACGGTGGCGTTGATGGTGACGTTCTCCGACACCTCGTAAGCGCCGCCGACATGGAACAGGACATAGGACTTGAAGTCGCCCAGCGCGGTGCGGGAAACCGCGTCGCTGCGATAGCGCTTGGACCGATATTCGCTGCGCACCCAGGTGCTGATCTGATCGGTGGTCGCCCAGCGCAGCGCACCGTTCAGCATATGCTTGGGCGTGTTGTTCAGCGGCAGGCCCTTCTGCGCGCCGCTCTTCTGCTCACTGTAGGTATAGGTGTAATTGGCGGACAGGGTCAGGTCCGATGCCAGCCGGGCACGCAGGGCGGCTTCGCCACCGCGCGTCACCGCCTCGTCCACATTCACACTCTGGCTGAACAGATCGACGCGCGGCCAGTTGCCATAATCAACGCAGCCCGGCCGGTTCAAATTGCCGGCAAAGGAACAGTTGGGCAGGCCCGGCCCGCTGGCGATCTTGTCCTGGAACTCGTTGTTGAACAGGGTCAGGTTGCCTGACAGCCAGCCGCCATCATCAAAATAGGCAGCAATTTCCGTGCTGGTGCTGGTCTCCGGCTTCAGACCGGGGCTGCCGATGGAAGGGATGGTGCCCTGCCCGGTGAAACCGGTGATCCCGTCGGCCAACTGGTCCAGACGCGGGGTCTTGTAACCCCGGCTGACACCGCCCTTGAAGGTCCAGGCCTCGCTGGCATTCCAGACCAGATAGGCGCGCGGGCTGGTCTGGCCGCCAAAGACGCTGTGATCATCGTGGCGGACACCCAGGGTCAGCGCCATATCGGGAATGAAGCGCCATTCATTCTCCGCAAAAAGTGCCCATTGGCGATGCTCGTAGGGCGCGGGAGCAACGCCGTCCACCATCTCCGCATCCCACCACTGGCCACCGACAGTGGTGATGTGATTGCCCAGCCGCGCATTCAGCTTGGTGTCATAGATGGTGTTTTCCGCTTCCAGCGTACGCGGGGCTCCGGCCACCTTGCCCGGCGTGCCCGGCGGCAGGGTACGACCGATAGTCTCCGTCCGGTTGCGCATGATGTTGCTGTCGAGGGTGAAATCCCCGTTGATGCGCCAGGTATGGGCCAGCGTGTACTGCATCCGCTCGAACTTCTGCACCGGGCCATAGCCGCCGGACGTGCCGACCGTGCCCAACTGATTGTCGCTGTTTTCATAGCGCTGCCAGGCGCCATCGACATCAACCCACAGGTCATGATCGGGGGAAGGCGTCAGGGTCAGCCGCGCGCCAGCAGTGCGGTTCAGTGCCTCTACCGGGCTGGGGCCCCGCTTGGACACTTCCACCGGATTGCCGCTGGCATCGGTATAGGAAAGATCTGACTTGCCCCGGTTAAGGATGGACCCACGCACGGCCAACCCGGCAAGGCCCGAAACCAGGGGGCCGTTCAGGTAGAAATTGGCCTGCGAGGTGTTGCCGAAATCGCTGTTCTCGTTCAGCGTCGTGTCCAGCGTGACCGCACCACCCCAGCGCTCACCCACCTTGCGGGTGATGATGTTGATGACCCCGCCCATCGCATCCGACCCGTACAGGGTGGACATCGGCCCGCGCACCACCTCGATCCGCTCAATGGCGGAAAGGGGGGGCATGAAGCTGGTAGAGGTTTCGCCAAAGCCGTTGGGCGTGACATTCCCGGCGGCGTTCTGGCGCCGGCCATCGACCAGCACCAGCGTATAATCGCTGGGCATGCCCCGCATGGAGATGTTCAGGCCGCCCGTCTTGCCAGCCGTGTCACCGACATCCACGCCTTCAACATCAACCAGCGCTTCCGCCAGGCTGCCATAAGCCTTTTCGCGCAAGTCCTTGTTGTTCAGGACCGTGATGCTGGCAGGTGCATCGACCAGCTTCTGGGCGAACCCTGCCGCCGTCACCACCACCTCTTCCGTCACCGCAGTGCGGTCGGCCACCTGGACATTGGCGGGATTTTCAACCGGAACGGACTGAGCGAAAGCGGCCGGCGCCAGAAAGCAGGCAGCCGAAGCCAACAGCGCCCTCCGGGCGGAGGGCGACAGCATCATAAGCATGGTTGTACCTTTTTTATTTAGAAACCAACTGCAAGTGCCTCTTATTAACCAGGGCAGTCGCACGGGCCAAGTTTTTATGACTGACACGCATTCTCATTTGTAACTACTGATGCCATTTTGCATCACGCTGTAATCGGCGCATGTCGTCACTTGGGCCCTGCGCACGGATTAGCACCGTTGCTTCCAATCCGTGCCGGTCGGTATTACGCGCCCGTCCAGGCCAACGCCCCCCGTGCGGCCGCGCGGCCGCTGGCATAACAGCCCTGGAGCAGATAGCCCCCGGTTGGCGCCTCCCAATCCAGCATCTCCCCGCAGGCGAAGACGCCCGGCAGGTCACCCAACATCAGTTTCTCGTCCAGGGCCGCCAGCTTAATACCGCCAGCACTGGATATGGCGCGGTCCAGCCCGCGCATGCCGGTCACGGTGACGGGCAGCGCCTTGACCAGCCCCGCCAGCACGGTGGACCGGTTCAAATCCGCGTCGCCAGCAAATTCCCGCACCAGCGGCGCCATGGGCGGGGAGAGTGAAAGCGCCTTGCGCAAGCGGTTGGGCAGACTGTCCGCCGGCGGTACGCGGGCCAGACGGTTCTGCACCTGCGCCCAATTCATGTCCGGCTTCAGGTCCAGATGCAGAAGGGCTTGTCCTTCCCGGTCAATCGCCTCACGCAATGGGGCGGACAGGGCGTAAAGGGCCCCGCCCTCCAGCCCGCTGCGCGTCACCACCAGTTCCCCCGGCACCGTGCGCCCCGCGAAACTGACTGCGATTCGCTTCAAGGGCTGGCCTTCCGCCCGTTCCAGAAAGCCGGGCGTCCAGGCGATATCAAAGCCACTGTTGGACGGCCGGAACGGTGCCAGCGGCACACCGCGTTCCTTGAGAATCGATGTCCAGCCGCCATCCGAGCCCAGGCGCGGCCAACTGGCCCCGCCCAGCGCCAGCAGCGTCGCGGCTGCGTCGCTTACCCGGACCGGACCGGCGGGACTATCGAAGGTCAATGCCCCATCCGCATCCCAGCCGGTCCAGCGGTGACGGGTGAACAGGCGCACCCCCTGCCCTTCCAGCCGCTTCAGCCAGGCCCGCAGCAGGGTGCTGGCCTTGAAACTGTTGGGGAAAACCCGCCCCGACGACCCAACGAACGTCTCCACACCCAAACCATGGCACCAGGCCCGCAGGTCCGCCGGTGTGAAGGCCCGCACCAACCGATCAAACAGGGGCCGCGCCGCGCCATAGCGGCTGATGAACCGGTCGAGGGGTTCGCTATGGGTGATGTTCAATCCCCCCCGCCCGGCAATCAGCAGCTTGCGGGCCGGCGAGGGCATCGCGTCATAAATCTGCACTGGCCTGCCGCTGGCCGCGATGGTTTCCGCCGCCATCAACCCGGCCGGACCGGCACCGATAATGATGAAGGGGCGGTCGGACATGGATTTGTTTCCGTCAATCATGGGCAGGCCGCGTCGGGACCCGAAATGGCAAAGGGGCGGCACCGTGGCTGGTGCCGCCCCTGCGCGTCAAGCGTTTGGAACGCCGGATCAGGCGTTGCTGATTGCCCGTTCGACAAGCTGGCCCAGATGCTGGGTGCGCTTGGTCAGGCTCTGCAGCACCGCAGAGATTTCAGCCGTAGCGGCAGCGGTCTGACCGGACAGGTTCTTCACCTCACCGGCCACGACGGCAAAGCCCTTACCGGCTTCACCCGCACGGGCGGCTTCGATCGTGGCGTTCAGCGCCAGCAGGTTGGTCTGCTTGGCGATGGCGTCGATCTGCTGGGCAACGGTGCCCACCTTCTCGATCTCGGTGCGAAGACCTTCCAGTTCGCGGCTGATTTCCTGCAGGGCGGAGGAAACCTCGCTCTTGCCGGCGCCGGAGAAATTGCTCGATTCGCTGCCGTACTTCATCTGCAAAGGCCTTGCGTCTTAGGGGTTGATTGAATGGTTGAACGATCCATTACCCGATCGCCCCGGGTTTCCCATTCATAGCACAATCCCGCCGGACGCATCGTGACGATTTTCCGGCTGGGGCACCCCCAAAGGATAGTTTCCTTAAGAGGTGCCCGTCCTTGAGCTGGATCAGAAATCCAGCGACTTCACGCGCACCACGCTCGGCAGGCCCTGGATCTTGCCCAGCAGTTCTTCCGACACAGCCTGGTCGACCGACACCAGACAGATGGCGTTGGCGCCCGGCGCGGTACGGCCCAGGTGGAAGGTGGCGATATTCACGCCAGCATCGCCCAGGGTGCTGCCCAGCTTGCCGATGAAGCCCGGCTTGTCCTCGTTGCGGATGAACAGCATATGGTCGGTGACTTCCGCCTCGACCGGCACTTCCTCGATTTCCACCAGACGGGGCTTGTCGCCGCCGAACAGGGTACCGGCAACAGAGCGGGTGCGCTGTTCGGTCTGCACGATGACGCGCACCAGGGTCTGATAATCGCCAGCCACTTCGCGCTTGGTCTCGCTCACCTTGATGTCACGCTCCTTGGCGATAACCGGCGCGTTGACCATGTTGACCGATTCCATCAGCGGGCCCAGCAGGCCCTTCAGCACGATGGCGGTCAGCGGGCGGGTGTTCAACTCGGCGGCCTGACCTTCAAACTCGATGGTCACGGCCTTGATGCCGGTTTCGGTGATCTGACCGGCAAAGCCGCCCAACTGTTCGGCCAGCTTCATGTAGGGGCGCAGCTTCGGCGCATCTTCCGCCGACACGGACGGCATGTTCAGCGCGTTGACCACGGCGCCACTGACCAGATAATCGGCCAACTGCTCGGCCACCTGCAGGGCGACATTTTCCTGCGCTTCGGTGGTGGACGCACCCAGGTGCGGGGTGGCAATCACCTTCTCATTGCCGAACAAAGGATGGGCCTTGGCCGGCTCCTCTGCGAACACGTCCAGCGCGGCACCGGCGACATGGCCGGCTTCGATGGCTGCCTGCAGCGCCTCTTCCACGATCAGGCCGCCACGGGCGCAGTTGATGATGCGCACGCCCTTCTTGGTCTTGGCCAGGGCCTTGGCGTCCAGGACGTTCTTGGTCGCCTCGGTCAGCGGCGTATGCAGGGTGATGAAGTCGGCGCGCTTCAGCAGGTCTTCCAGTTCCACCTTTTCCACGCCGATTTCGGTAGCGCGTTCCGGGGACAGGAACGGGTCGAAGGCGATGACCTTCATCTTCAGGCCGATGGCGCGGTCGGCGACGATGCCGCCGATATTGCCGCAGCCGATGACGCCCAGCACCTTGCCGAACAGTTCCACGCCCATGAAGCGGTTCTTTTCCCACTTGCCGGCATGGGTGGAGGCGTTGGCGGCCGGGATTTCACGGGCCAGCGCGAACATCATGGCGATGGCATGTTCGGCAGTGGTGATGGAATTGCCGAACGGGGTGTTCATCACCACCACGCCACGGGCGGTGGCGGCGGGGATGTCCACATTGTCAACACCGATACCGGCGCGGCCAACGACCTTCAGGTTGGTGGCGGCAGCCAGGATATCCTTGGTCACCTTGGTGGCCGAGCGGATGGCCAGACCATCATACTCGCCGATAATGGCCTTCAGCTCATCCGGCTTCAGGCCGACCTTCACATCGACCTCAACGCCGCGCTCTTTGAAAATCTCAACGGCGCGGGGGCTCAGGCTGTCGGAAATAAGAACCTTGGGCATGGGTGACTCCGAAATCTCAGACGAGGAGCGGGTCAGCTCCAATCATGGACGGAAAAGAAGACGGCGGCGGCGATCAGCAGAAACGCGACCCAATCGTTCCAGCGCAGGGATTCGCCAAGCCAGAAAGCGGAGAAGATGGCGAACACGGTCAGCGTGATCGCCTCCTGGATCATCTTCAGCTGCGGGGCCGTATAGACCGCGTGACCCAGCCGGTTGGCCGGCACCTGAAGGCAATATTCAAAGAAGGCGATGCCCCAACTGACCATGATGGCCGTGATCAAGGGTGCCGACTTGAACTTCAGATGCCCGTACCAGGCAAAGGTCATGAAGATGTTGGAAGCGACCAGCAGCAGGACCGGCCAGAGATAAGCAGTGAGTGTGGGCATGGGCGCCGGCGATCGACGAAGTGACTTCCGGCCCCGATGTCCCTCCCCCGCCGGCCGGAACCAAGCGGGGGATGTCGCTTATCAAATCAGCCGATCAGCCGGCCTTGACGGTGGCGTAGGCCCAATCCAGCCAGGGCAGCAAGGCCACGATATCGGCATTCTCAACCGTAGCGCCGCCCCAGATACGAATACCCGGAGGCGCATCGCGGTAAGAACCGGCATCCAAAGCCACGCCTTCCTTCTCCAGCAGAGAAGTCAGCTTCTTGGCGATCTCGGCCTGCGCTTCTGCCGGCTGTTCCGTCGCCCAGGGGTCGACGATCTTCAGGCAGATGGAGGTGCAGGAACGGCTATCCGCCGTCTCCGCCAGGAAATCCACCCAGTCGGTCTTGGCAACCCAGTCGGCAACGGCCTTCAGATTGGCTTCCGACCGGCCGATCAGCCCTTCCAGGCCCCCGACGGACTTGGCCCAGTTCAGGCCATCCAGCGCATCTTCCACGGCGATCATGGAGGGGGTGTTGATCGTCTCACCCTTGAAGATGCCTTCCGACAGCTTGCCATTGCTGGCCATACGGAAAATCTTCGGCATCGGCCAGGCCGGCGTATAGCTCAGCAGCCGTTCCACAGCGCGGGGGGAGAGCGCCAGCATGCCGTGCGCCGCTTCACCGCCCAGCACCTTTTGCCAGGACCAGGTGACGACATCCAGCTTGTCCCAAGGCAGGTCCATGGCGAACGCGGCCGAGGTGGCATCGCAGATCGTCAGGCCTTCGCGGTCAGCCGGGATCCAGTCGCCATTGGCAACGCGGACACCCGAGGTGGTGCCATTCCAGGTGAAGACCACATCACGGGAGAAATCCACCGTGGAAAGGTCCGGCAGCTTGCCATAGCCGGCGGTGAGGGACCGGGCATCCAGCTTCAACTGCTTGACGACGTCGGTGACCCAATCCTTGCCGAAGGATTCCCAGGCCAGCATATCAACGCCACGGGCACCCAGCAGCGACCACAGCGCCATTTCAACGGCGCCCGTGTCGGAGGCGGGAACAATGCCCAGCCGGTAATCGGCGGGGATGCCCAGAATTTCTTTGGAGAGATTAATCACCTGCTCCAGCTTGGCCTTGCCGGGCTTGGAGCGGTGCGAGCGGCCCGTCAGGGCGCCCTTCAAGGCGTCGATCGACCAGCCGGGGCGCTTGGCGCAGGGGCCGGACGAGAATTGCGGATTGGCGGGGCGATTGCCCGGCTTCGGCGCAGCCATTATGGCTATTCCTTCCAGAATAGTAGCATCCCGTTGGGGGGATGTGACCCGCCGCTGAAGCTATGGAAGGACCGGGTTGCCGTCAATGACATTGAGGGGGCCGCTTGTTCGATTTCTGCCCTGCACAGGGCGCAGAGGAAAGAATGTTACGGGAAAATTATGGGATTGATCCTGGCATAGGATTGAATAGGATTTAATCCCATCACACGGAAAGATGACGATGCGAACCACCCAGCAATTCAGCATCACTCTGCCGTTGGAAATGGCAGAAATGGTTGAACGGAAAATTCAATCCGGCGCTTACGCTTCAGTCAGCGAAGTCATGCGGGACGGTATCCGCGCGCTTATGGAGCGTGACGCGGCCGTGGAACGCTGGCTGAAAGAGGAGGTCGTGACCGGCCATATGGCGCATGTGGCTGAACCAGAGACGGGGGTTCCCGCCGATCAGGTCTTAGCAAGGCTGAAGGCGCGCCGGACGGCATGACCCAGCGCACTGTGATTTTCACGGCGGCGGCAGAGCGGCAGGTCGAGAGACTGTATGATTACATCTCCGCCCAAGGCGGCGACATGCGTGCTGATAATTATCTCAACCGCCTCATCCAATATTGCGAGGGCTTGGCGCTATTTCCGGAACGGGGTCACAGACGTGACGATATATTAACGGGTCTGCGCATCATCGGCTTTGAACGGCGAACCACCATCGCTTTCACCATCACGGCAACCACCGTGCTGATCGAAGGTGTTTTTTACGGCGGGCAAAATCTGGAAGATGGTTTCCCGACATAAGCCCGGTTCACTCCCATGTCCGCTTCACCCCTCCGCCAGCATCGGCAGGGTGACCGTCACCCGCAAGCCGCCTTCCGGCCGGTTCTGTAACCCGATCTCCCCACCATGGGCGCGGATCACGTCATTGGCGACGGACAGGCCCAGGCCAGTGCCGCCGGTATCGCGGGAGCGCGACCCTTCCAGGCGGAAGAAGGGGCGGAATACATTGTCGAATTCCGTTTCCGGGATGCCGGGACCGCGATCGTCGATGGTGATGGTGACATTCTCACCCGTGATGGCCAGCGCCACCTCCGCACTGCGGCCATATTTGACGGCATTTTCCATCAGGTTGCCGATGGCGCGGCGCAGGCCCATGCGGCGCCCCATGATGGGCACGGCGAACGGTGCGGGCGTGACGGTGACCGGGTTGCCGGCCTCGCGCATATCCTCTCCCAGCCGGTCCAGCATGGCGTTCAGTTCCAGGCGCTCCATCGTCTCCTTCGCCGCCTCGTCACGGGCAAAGGCCAGGGTGGAGCCGATCATCGCCTGCATCTCCTCCAGATCATCCAGCATCTTCTCGCGCACGGCATCATCATCGATGAATTCGGCGCGCAAACGCAGGCGGGTCAGCGGCGTACGCAGATCGTGACTGACGGCCGCCAGCATGCGGGTGCGGTCCTCCACAAAGGCCCGCAGGCGGCGCTGCATCTTGTTGAAGGCAGCGGCGGCCAGCCGAACCTCACGCGGGCCGGCCTCTTCCAGGGAGGGCGCGTTCATATCCACGCCCAGCCGGTTGGCGGCGGCGGCAAAGCGGCGCAGCGGCCTGGTGGTGAAGCCCAGGACCCAGGCTGATAGTAAAATCGCCACGGCGGCACTGCCGGCCAACGACGCGATGAAGCCCGGTTCCCGCAGCGCGTCGGTGGGGGTTACCGGCGCATGGAATTTCATCCAGGTGCCGTCCTTCAACTGGCGCGACACTTCAATGACCGACGGGGCCGGCGGCGGCGGCACGGGCATGCCGAAAGGCGGGATGGAAACGGCCGGCGACATTTCCGGCTTGCCTTCCACCTTGGGCGCCTGCTCGTACACATCCAGCATGACATTGTGGCCGGCGCTGGTCCGCACGGTCAGTTCCCGCTCCTTCAGGGAGCGCAGCACCGCCAGACGCACATCCGTCGGCTGTTCCTCGATGGCGGTGGCGAAACCGTCCAGACAGTTCGCCAACTGCCCGCCCTCCGCATCGGCCACCGCCTCCGCCCGGTCAGAGCGGTAAAGACCCAGCGCGATGGCCTGGGACAGCAGGATACCACCGACCAGCACCGCGAAGATGGAATAGGACATGCGGTCGGTGAGGGCCTTCATGATGATTGCACCTCGGGCGAGAAGATATAGCCGCCGGAACGGACGGTCTTGATGATGGTGGGATCGGCGGGATCGGTTTCGATCTTCCGGCGCAGACGGCTGATCTGCACATCGATGGAGCGGTCGAACGGACCGGCGGAGCGGCCACGCGTGATTTCCAGCAGATCATCGCGGGACAGCACGCGGCGCGGCCGCGTCGCCAGCGCCACCAGCAATTCATATTCCCCGGCGGTCAGCGTCACTTCCTCGCCATTCGCATCGCTCAACCGGCGTTGCGCCTGGTCCAGCATGAAGCCCGCGAAATGGATGGCGCCGCTGGCCGTTGCCGGTCCGCTGTTCTGCGTCTGGGCCCGGCGCAGCACGGCCTTGATGCGGGCCACCAGTTCACGCGGGTTGAAGGGCTTGGGCAGATAATCATCGGCCCCGATCTCCAGCCCCAGGATACGGTCCGCATCCTCCCCCATGGCAGAGAGCATGACCACAGGCGGGCCGGCCTCGGCGCGGACGGCACGGCAGAGCGAAAGCCCATCCTCCCCCGGCATCATCAGGTCCAGCACGATCAGGTCAATATTGCGATCCGCCAGATAGCGACGCATCTCAACCCCATCCTTGGCCGCCGTCACACGGTAGCCATGGCGGGTGAGGTAGCGCGTCAACAGATCGCGGATTTCACGGTCGTCATCAACGACGAGGAGATGGGTGCTGGTATCGGTCATGACGGTAATTCTATCGCTGTCCGTGGCGTGGTGCCGACGCCGATCTTGTTACCACAATGTAAACCTCGGCGGGGGTGGAAACAGAGTGTTTCACAAGCACACCCTCTTGGACATGGTACGGAAAAAGGCCCGTGTTCTCATAGCCCTGTCACCAGCCGGAACCGATCGGCTGGACCCAGGTAAAAGAACATGAGGAAAACACCAATGCGCACCCTGATCGCCATCGCCCTTGTCGCCACCTTCGGCGTTGCCACGGTTCAGGCCGCGGAAAATGCCCAGGTCGCCCAGACCCAGGCTGCCGCCAGCGCCACGCCGGTGACCAAGAAGGAAGTGCGCGAGATCGCCCGCAACTTCCTCACCGAAAACAAGGTCCGCCAGGGCCGCGTCGGTGACATCCGCACTGTCGATGGCGGTTACGAGGTGGAACTGAAGTCCGCCGACGGCATCCGTCTGAAGACCCTGAAGATTGATGCAGCGGGCCAGATCGTCAACTGATCCTTCCCTGCTTCTGACCGACTACCGCCGGCATCGCCCCGTCGCCGGCGGTGGTGAGGCGGCATCCCGGTGTCACCCGGCCGCCTCCCGGTCGGTCCGGCGGGTAACGGTTTTCCCTAACAGAACCGCTATCCGCCGGCACCCGCCCGCTCCCCGCCAACGGGGCCCCCGCCATCCTGGGCGGGCAGACAAAGCGAGGCCACATGAAACTGTCACAAGGGCCCCTGCTCTCCCTCTTCGACGCCGATGATGGCGTGCCGCTGCAGCAGCGCCTGTTCGACCGGCTGCGCGAGGCAATCATCAATGGCGCCATCCGTGCGGCCGAGCGTCTGCCCTCCACCCGTACCATGGCGACCGATCTGGGCATTTCCCGCAACACGGTGGTGGCCGCCATCGACCGGCTGATCGCGGAAGGCTATCTGGAAGCCCGCATCGGCTCTGGCACCTATGTGTGCCGCACCCTGCCCGATGATGCGATGGCCCCAGCCGTACGGCTGGCACAACCGCAACCGGCAACACGCCCCCGCCCGTCGGCGGTGCCAGCCGCGGCGGCCGATCTGCTCCCCTTTCAGCCCTGCATCCCTGCCTACGACCAGTTCGACATCGAAACCTGGCGACGGCTGCTCGCCAAGCGCTGGCGTGATGCTGGCGGATTGCTGCTGGGGCATGACACACAAGGCGGCTGGCTGCCATTGCGCCGCGCCCTGGCCGCCCATATGCAGACCAGCCGGGGCATCGGATGCGATGCCGAGCAGATCCTGATTCTGCCCGACCGGCGCAGTGCGCTGGAACTGGCAACCGCCCTGCTGCTGGTGCCGGGCGATGGCGTATGGCTGGAAGAGCCGGGCTGTCCCCTGCGCGCTGCCATCCTGGCCCGCCATCCCGGCCCTGTCACCTCCATTTCTGTGGATGAGGAGGGGTTGGACCCGGAACGGGGCCAACGGCTGGCCCCGGAAGCGCGGCTGGCCGTGGTCAGCCCGTCCTGGCAATTCCCGCTGGGGGGCTGCATGCCGCTGCGCCGGCGCATGGCGTTGCTGGCCTGGGCACGGCGCAGCGGCGGCTGGCTGCTGGAAGATGACCGTGACGGCGGCTGCCGCTATACCGGTCGGCCACTGCCCGCCCTGCAGGCGCTGGATGAAAGCGGGCGGGTGCTGCATCTGGGCGGGCTGGATCAGGTGCTGGTCCCCGCCATCCGGCTGTCCTGGCTCGTCCTGCCAGCGGCGCTGGTGGATACCGCCCGTGCCTTACGGGACCGGCTGGGTATGTCCGTCCCCCTGCCGGAACAGATGGCAATCCATGATTTGCTGGTCGAAGGGCACTATGCTTCCCATCTCCGGCGGACGCGGGTGCTGTATGCCGAGCGGCAGCAGGCGCTTCTGTTCGCCGCCGACCGGCTATGGTCGGGCGCGCTTGCGGTGGAGGCCGCCCCCGCCGGGCTGCATCTGACGGCGCGGCTGGCGCCGGACCTGGGCTTCAGTGACAGAACCTTGTCAGCACAGGCGCGCACCGCCCGGCTGGTTGCCCCGTCACTGGCCGATTATCGGCAGATACCGGCCGCCCCCAACGATCCGGGCGCCCTGGTGCTGGGCTATGCCGCCTTCACCCCGGAGAAAATGCGCCGGGCGGCGGAAAGGCTGGCACAGGTGATCGACCGGACCAGGCAGGAGCGCGCCCGGCCAATGCCCATCCGTCACCTGATCCCGGCGGAATGAAAGGCAGACAGGGGGATGAGGGCCGGCCCTTAGGCCACATCCCCCACCACGCCACCCACCAGATCGCGCAGGACATCCGGCGCGATGGGGAAGACCGTGTTCGGTGTGCCAGCCGCCGCCCAGACCGTGGCATGGCGCAGCAGATCCCGGTCGAACAAGGCGATGGGCGGCACATTATGGCCCAGCGGCGGGACGCCACCAATGACATAGCCGGTCTTCTGGCGGACGAAATCTGCGTCCGCCTTGGCCAATCGCTCCCCCGCCAGGGCATTGGCCAGATGGCGCATCACAAACGCCTCGTTCACCCGTGCCGCGCCAGAGGCAACAACCAGCACGGGCCGGTCAGTGTCCCGGGTGCGGAACATGATGGATTTGGCGATCTGTGCCACATCGCATCCAATCGCCGCCGCAGCCTCTGCCGAGGTACGGGTGGAGGCTGCGAATTCCAGCACATGGATCGGATGCCCCAGATCGTTCAGCAAGTTCTGCACACGCTGCGCGCTGGGGCTGAGCGGACCCGCCATCCCGCTATTCCCCGTCAACCGGCCAGTTCGCGGGAGCGGTTGGTACCCGCCGCCACCGCACGGCGCAGCAGGTCGGCCATGCCAGCCGGCCCTTCCGCCATCAACACATCCAGGGCCGCCTGTGTGGTGCCCTTGGGGCTGGTGACATTGCGGCGAAGCTGCTCAGCCGATTCATGGCTCTGGCGCAGCAATTCACCCGACCCCATCACAGTGGCGCGGGCCAGACGCATGGCGAGATCGGCCGGCAATCCCGCCTGCTCTCCCGCCCGCGCCAGCGTTTCCACCAGCAGGAACACATAGGCGGGGCCGGACCCGGACACAGCGGTCACGGCATCCAGCAGCCCTTCCTCTTCCACCCAGGCGACCTCACCCACGGCGGACAGAAGCTGCTGCGCCAGGGTACGGCCCGCCTGATCGACACGGCCATTCGCCACCAGGGCGCTGATCCCCCGGCCAACGGCGGCCGGCGTGTTGGGCATAGCCCGCACGATCCGCGCAGACGCGCCCAGATGCTTTTCGAAATAAGCCAGCGTCTTGCCGGCGGCGATGGAGAGATAGAGCGCGCGGTCGGCGAAGCGGGCATAGGCGGGCAGCGCCTCGTCCATCATCTGCGGCTTAACGGCCAGAATGATGGCATCGGGCTGGAAATCAGCGGGGATTTCATCGGCGCTGGCGACAACTTGCACATCGGCCGGCAGGCCCTTGGGCGCACCGAACGGCTCCACCACGACAAGGCGGGTGGCGGGGTCGGCCTGTTTCCAGCCCGCCAGCATGGCACTGCCCATCTTCCCACAGCCGACCAACAGCAATGTCGCGCTCACGTTCGTCTCCCTTCCCAAATTGATTGAACCGGCCCTGGCCGTTGCGGCCTCAGGCCTCCCCGACCGTATCCAGGATGGCGGCTGCCACCGCTTCCTCGGCTGTTTTGCCGCCCCAGATCACAAACTGGAAGGCGGGATAGAAACGCTCACATTCTGACAGGGCGATGTCCACCAGATCTTCCAACTGTTCCGCACTGGCGGCACGCGCGCCGCGCAGCAAGGTGGTCTGGCGGAACATCGGCGTCCCCTGCTCCAGGCAGACATCAAAATGGCCCAGCCAGAGCTTGGGGTTGATCTCTCCCAGCAGTTCGGACACGGCGGTGCGGCGCGGGCCCGGCACCTTCATGTCGAACTGGCAGGAGAACTGCATCGCGCTCACCTCGTCCTGCCACATGAAGAACAGCCGGTAGGCGCACCAGCGCCCGCCGATCTCCACCACCATTTCCTCTTCACTTACGCGGTCGAACGCCCATTCATTGGCGACCACAATCTCTTCCAGCATATCCAGCGGATTATGCGTGGCGGCGCCATTCTCTGTGCTCACGGCCGTCATCTCAACTCTCCTCGTCCCCAACCGGCGCCCTGGTTCCCCAAAGACTGCCGGTCAACCACCCCCCGGATTTTAATCCAGATGTTGTGGCATTTGGTGGGCGAACCCCCAGAAATACGGTGCCAGTACCATATGGAACTGGCAAGCCGGCCTTCCGGCGGATGCCCGACCCGATCAAAACAACTTTCACTGACGGCTTACGGCCACAGGAAAATATCAAGGCCGCCTTCAAGGCGTTCTGAACAGGCGGTCAGGTCTTGGCCTGACCCGCCGTCAATTCGGCGACCAGCGCTTCCAGCTTGGCCACCCGTTCCTCCAGCGGGGAGGATGCTGCCAGCTTTTCCTCCAGCACTTCCTGGCGCGCGCGCGCTTCGGCGGCGGACGCCTTGACGGCCTCGAACTCCTCGCGGGAGACGACATCCATCTGCGACAGGATGCGCTCGAACTGCTGGCGGAACTGCGCCTCCACCTCGCCACGGATGCCCGACAGCGCGCCGGCGGCGCCGCTGGCGATCCGGGCCAGGTCGTCCAACAGCTTGTTCTCGATCTGCATGGGTCGATATCCCTGGATTAAAGTGGCCGGCATTATGGGGATGGGCATGGGGCCTGTCCATTGCGTTGGCGGGTAGGTCAGGGTTGGGCCGGTGGCTTGCCGCACCGGTTCCAGGGGCCTATAAGGCGGGTGGGCTGTTTGCCGCCCGCACCCTTGTATGTAAGCGAAGACAGACCCGATGCTGCTGGCCATTCCCTTTCCCGCCTTCGACCCCGTGGCGCTGTCGCTGGGGCCGATATCGATAAAATGGTACGGGCTGGCCTATGCAGTCGGCATCGGTTTTGCGCTCTGGTACACGATGCGGCTGGCCCGCAATACCGGCACGCGCCCGACTCCGGACGATCTGTCCGACTTCCTGATCTGGGCGGCGGCCGGCATCCTGGTCGGCGGACGGCTGGGCAGCGTGCTCTTCTATAATCTGGATGCCTATCTGGCCGATCCGCTGGAAATTTTCCGTGTCTGGCATGGCGGCATGTCCTTCCATGGCGGGCTGACGGGCGTGATCGTCGCCATCATCGCCTTCTCCTTGCGGCGGGGTTTCTCCCCCTTTGCGCTGGGCGATCTGGTGGCCTGTGCCGCCCCGGTCGGGCTGCTGCTGGGGCGGCTGGCCAATTTCGTGAACGGGGAATTGTGGGGCCGGCCCACCGATGTGCCCTGGGCCATGATCTTCCCCACCGGCGGCGATATTCCGCGCCATCCCAGCCAGCTTTATCAGGCAGGGATGGAAGGGCTGATCCTGTTTGCCATCCTGTTCTTCCTGGCGCGCAGCCCGACGGTCCGCGCCCGTACCGGCACCCTGTCGGGTTGTTTCCTGATCGGCTATGCCATCGCCCGCATCATCGGAGAACTGTTCCGCCAGCCCGACGCGCAACTGGGCTTCCTGATGTTCGGCACCACGATGGGCCAGCTTCTGTCCCTGCCGATGCTGGCCGCGGGCCTGTGGATGGTGTGGCGCGCCCCCTTCGGCACACCCGTGGCGGCCCCGGTTGAAGGTGCCGACGGCAAGAAGGCATGACGGGCGCGCTGGAATCGCTGCTGGTCCGCCGTATCGCCTTGGGCGGCCCGATCAGTGTCGCCACCTTCATGGCTGATGCTTTGGGCCATCCGGACCATGGCTATTATATTACCCGCGACCCGCTCGGCCGGACCGGGGACTTCACCACCGCGCCGGAAATCAGCCAGATGTTCGGGGAAATGGTGGGCATCTGGCTGGCCGATTGCTGGCTGCGTCTGGGCGCCCCCAGCCCCTTCACCCTGGTGGAGCTAGGGCCGGGACGCGGCACATTAATGGCCGACGCCCTGCGCGCCACGGCCCGCGTGCCGGGCTTCCATGCGGCATTACGGCTGGCGCTGGTGGAAACCAGTCCTGCCCTGCGCCAGCGGCAGGCCGCGGCCCTGCATGGCTTTTCCCCTAACTGGTACGACCGGCTGGGGGATGTGCCGGACGGGCCGATGCTGCTGGTCGCCAACGAGTTTTTTGATGCCCTGCCCATCCGCCAGTTTATCCGCCTGCCGCGCGGCTGGGGGGAACGGATGGTGGGTCTGGACGATAGCGGCAAACTCACCTTCACCGTGGCGCCGGGCGGTGTCGGCCTGCTGGACCCCAGCCTTTATGATCCACGTATCGCGCCGGGGGCCGTGGCGGAACTCTGTCCCGTGGGGATCGGCATTGCGGGTGAAATCGGCGCGCGGCTGGCAGCCCATCCAGGCGCAGCCCTTATCATTGATTACGGCTATTGCGGCCCGGCCATCGGCGACACGCTGCAGGCCCTGCGGGCACACAAGCCAGTGCCGGTGCTGGATGGCCCTGGCACCGCCGACCTGACCGCCCATGTCGATTTCACTGCCCTGGGCCGGGCGGCGACGGAAGCGGGGGGCCGCTGCCACCCGGCGGCGGGTGGGGCCGTCAACCAGGGTGACCTGCTGACGGCCCTGGGCATCGCCGCCCGCGCCACAGCACTGAAAGCCCGCGCGACGCCGAAACAGGCCGCCGATATTGAGACTGCCCTGGCCCGGCTGACCGCCCCGGACCAGATGGGCACCCTGTTCAAAGCCATCGCCCTGACCAGCCCCGGCCTGGATGCACCGGCAGGGTTCGCCCCGCGAGAGACGCCATGATCACCCTGCCCACCCTTGCCGGGCTTCCCGGCATCCGCCACGCCTTCCTGACCCGGGACGGCGGGGTTTCCACCGGGCTCTATGCCGGGCTTAATTGCGGCTATGGCTCCAAGGATGATCCCGCTGCCGTGCGGGAAAATCGTGCCCGCGCCGCACAGGCCATCGGCCAGACGCCGGAAAGCCTGATCACCGTGCACCAGGTCCATAGCCCCGATGTGGTAACGGTAAGGGAAAGCTGGACCCCGGCAGACGCACCGCGCGCCGATGCCATGGTCACCGACCGGCCGGGCATCACGCTGGGTATCCTGACGGCTGACTGTGTGCCGGTGCTGTTCTGCGATCCCGATGCGCGGATCATCGGCGCCGCCCATGCCGGGTGGAAGGGTGCGGTGGGCGGCGTGCTGGATGCCACCATCGCCGCCATGGTCGATCTGGGCGCCGATCCTGCCCGCATCCGCGCCGGTGTCGGCCCGCATATCGCCTGGGACAGCTACGAGGTCGGGCCGGAATTCCGCGCCCTGTTCCTGGATCGCGACTCAGCCCATGCGGCACTGTTCAAGCCGTCAGCGCGCGAAAAGCACTGGATGTTCGATCTGGGCCGCTATGTGACCAACCGGCTGCGCGCCGCCGGCATCGGGCAGATCAGCCATGCCGGACTGGATACGGTGACGCGGGAGAGTGAATTCTTCAGCTATCGCCGCGCCACCTTGCGCGGGGAGCCTGATTACGGTCGCTTCCTGTCCGTGATCGCGCTGACCTGATCTGGCGAAATGCAAAGCCGTTTGCAGAAACCGCCCTTTTTGCCCTTTCGCGTTCCAGAAATGCCACAGTTGCACAAAATCAGGCAAAATTTGCCCACTTGATTAACCACAACTTCATGTCTGTGCGGCAATCTTCCTCGAATTCCGGCCTAATCCCTTGTAGAATCTTAGTGACCGGCCTTGCCTGACAGGAGCGCTGTTCCCGTGGAGTCGTTTCTGCAAACCTTGCGTGGCCTCGGCACCGCCCGGCTGGCCGGGATCGGGGTGGCCGTGCTGGTCACCATTGGCGCCATCATCTTCTTCGCCGGGCAATGGTCGTCGCCGACCATGTCGCTGCTTTACAGCGACCTGTCGCCATCCGATGGCGGCGCCATCATCCAGCAATTGGAACAGCAGCAGATCCCCTATAAGGCCAGCCCCGACGGCACCCGGATTGAAGTGCCGGCCGATCAGGTGGGCCGCCTGCGCATGACGCTCGCCCAGCAGGGCATCCCCACCGGGGGCAATGTCGGCAACGAGATTTTCAACCAGCCGGAAGGGCTGGGCACCACCGCCTTCATGCAGAATGTGCAGCAGCTCCGCGCCAAGGAGGGGGAGCTGGTGCGCTCCATCCAGACCCTGCAGCCGGTGATGACCGCGCGCGTGCATCTGGTGCTGGCCAAGCGTGAACTGTTCAGCCGTCAGGCCCAGACCCCGACCGCCAGTGTGCTGTTGAAGCTGCGTCCTGGCACCCAATTATCCCGTGAACAGGTGCTGGCGATCCAGACCCTGGTTGCCGCCGCCGTGCCGCAGATGGAAGCGGGCAATGTTTCCATCATCGACGACAAGGGCGCGCTGCTGTCCCGCGGGATGGGCGCCAACACGCCGGAAGGGCTGGCCGCCTCGGCAGAGGAACGGCGTCTGGCGCGGGAAGTGGAACTGACCAACACGGTGGAAGAACTGATCGGCCGTTCCGTTGGCCATGGCCATGTCCAGGCCCGTGTGTCGGTGGAAATGGATTTCGACCGCATCACCACCAACAGCGAAATCTACGATCCCGACAGCCAGGTGGCGCTGGGCACCCAATCGGTCAGCGAAACGTCAGAGTCGCAGAACCGCGACGGGGTGGACCCGGTCACCGTGGCCGCCAACCTGCCCAATGCCGATGGCGCCAACGCCGCCGGCGGCTCCTCCGAGAAGCGCAGCCGGTCGGAGGAAACAACCAATTTCGCCATCTCCAAGACCGTCAAGACGCATGAGCGCGAAAGCGGCCAGATCCGCCGCCTGTCGGTGGCCGTGCTGGTGGATGGCAATTACACCACCGCCGAAGATGGCACCCGCACCTATCAGCCCCGCAGCGAGGCGGAGCTGGCCCAGCTTCAGCGGCTGGTCTCTTCCGCCATCGGCAGCGATCCGTCGCGCGGCGATGTGGTGGAGGTGGTGAATATGCAGTTCGCGCGGCCGGATGATGATCTGGCCGGTGCCGATAACACCATCTTCGGCATGCCGCGCGAGGATGTGGTCCGCATCGCGGAAACGCTGATCCTGGCCATTGTCGCCATCCTGGCGATCCTGCTGGTGATCAAGCCGATGGTCACCCGCATGCTGGACCGGACGCCGCACCTGGATGAGGAGCCCGATCTTCTGTCCGACGGTTCGGGCGTGCCGCAGCTTGCCGGCCCCGGCGATGGCGCCCTGGCGCGCGAACTGGCGATGGAAGCCGCGCAGGCGAATGAAGAGCTGGAGCAGATGATCGACATCAACCGTGTCGATGGCCGTGTCCGCGCCTCCTCCCTGCGCAAGGTGGGCGAGATCGTGGAAAAGCATCCGGAAGAAGCCGTGTCCATCATCCGCAACTGGCTCTATCAGGAAAGCTGAGCGCCTGACCCATGGCCACCATTCAAAAATTCCTGTTCGAGGAGGATTTCGACGGGGGCGCCACGCCCACCATCGCCCCCCAGGAACCGGAACTCCCCCCGGAGCCGCCACCGCCGCCTCCCCCGCCGCCGCCGCCCACCTTCTCGGTGGAGCAGTTGCAGCAGCAGGTGCAAAAGGCGCGGGACGAAGCACGGGCCAGCGCCTTGGAAGAAGGCCGCGCCCAGGGCCGTCAGCAGGCGGAAACCGAGGCGCAACAGGCACTCACCCAGGCATTCCGCGCCGTGGAAGGTGCCCTGGGCGGGCTGGTGACGACGCAGAACCGGGAAACTGCATTGCGGCGGGAAAACACCAACCGTCTGGTCCTGGCCATCATGCGCAAATTATGGCCCGCTTTCGTCGCCCGGCATGGGCAGGCGGAGGTCGAGGAGGTGATCACCACCTTCCTGGAAGAACTGGCGGAGGAACCGCAACTGGTCTTCCGGGTGCATGAGCGCTGGTTTGCCGATCTGCGTGACCGTATCGCAGACATGGCGACCCATCACGGCTTTGCCGGTCAAGTATCGGTGATCGCCGATCCCAAACTGGGGGAAATGGATGTGCGGGCGGCCTGGGCTGCCGGCGGGGCAGAGCGTGATACCACTGCCTTGTGGAGCGATATTGAGCGGATCGCCGGTAATGTGCTGGCAGGTTTTCCCGGCGGGCCGGCGGATGCCCGATAATGATGACACGGCACTGAACGAGGAAGGACCAGACCCGGTATGAGCGGCAAGGATGAGATGGGCTTGAGCGATTTTGACGGCAATGGCCGCAATGGCGGTGAGCTGGAAACGCTGCCCGTCGTGAAGGATCTGGAATCGGTCTATGACATCCCGGTGCAGATTTCCGCCGTTCTGGGCAAGACCAACATGCAGGTCAGCACCCTGATGCGGCTGAACAAGGGCGCCGTGGTGGAACTGGACCGCAAGGTGGGCGAGGCCATCGACATCTATGTCAATAACCGCCTGGTCGCGCGTGGCGAGGTGGTGGTGGTGGAGGACCGGCTGGGCGTCACCATGACCGAAATCATCAAGACCGACCGGTCGTGAAGGGGCAGCCGTGAGCGACCGAAGCGCCAACCAACCTGCCGGCCGAGGCGAGGCCGAAACAGCGGCCCCGGCCACCGCCGGTGGCGGCGTGCGCAATCCGACCATGCCGCGCTTCTACCGGCGGCTGGATCTGGCGACGGTGCTGGGCCTGGGCGTGGGGCTGACGCTGGTGGTCGGCGCCCTGGCGCTGGGCGGGTCGGTCGGTGCCTTTTTCGATCTGCCATCCACCCTGATCGTGCTGGGCGGCACGGTCGCCATTACCGCCATTTCCTTCTCGCCCCCCGATCTGCGGGCGGCGTTGGGCGCCATTGGCCGGACAATGGTGGCCAATGCGCTGGATGTGCGGTCGGCGGCCAATGCCGCGCTGTCGCTGGCTGAACATGCCCGCCGGCACGGCGCCCTGTCCTTGCAGCCGCTGCTGCGCACCACGCGCGGCTGGCCGGTGATGCACCGGGCGGTGGAACTGATTGTCGATGGCTTGCCGGCCGACGATGCCGAGCGCATCCTGCGGACAGAGATTGACAGCAACATGGCGCGCGCCCGCATGGCCTCCGCCGTGCTCCGCCGCGCGGCGGAGGTGGCGCCAGCCATGGGCCTGATCGGCACGCTGGTCGGACTGGTGCAGATGCTGGGCAGCCTGTCCAACCCGTCGGCCATCGGCCCCGCCATGGCGGTGGCGCTGATCACCACTTTTTACGGGGCAATCCTGGGGTCGATGGTGCTGGCACCGCTGGCCGCCAAGATTGACCGCAATGCCGACCGGGACGCCTTGATCGATGGGTTGTTCCTGCTGGCCGCCGGGTCGGTGGCGCGGCAGGAAAATCCCCGGCGTCTGGAAATGCTGATCAACACGGTGCTGCCGCCCGATCTGCGGATCAGCAATTATGACTGAGTTTCTGGGAATGGTTATTCATGGGGTGGGCCGCCAGCGGCGGCCGGCCAAGGCGAGAGGGTAAGGGCGATGCGTCTTTTGATCGTGGGAACGCTGGAGGGCTATATCAGCGCCGCTGGCAAGATCGCGCTGCAGAAGGGTGCCAAGGTCGCCCATACCGACAGTATTGACGGGGCGATGAACGCGCTGCGCACCGGCCAGGGCGCCGATCTGGTGATGATCGACGTCAAGCTGGATGTCGGCATGCTGGTCGATCATCTGAAGAATGAAAGGTTCGCCGTGCCCGTGGTGGCCTGTGGCGTGGGCACCGACGCCCAGGCTGCCGTCCGCGCCATCCGCGCCGGGGCGAAGGAATATATCCCCCTGCCCCCGGATGCGAACCTGATCGCCGCCGTGCTGGAAGCGGTGGCGGAGGAAAGCCACGCCATCGTCAGCCGCGACCCCGCCATGGCCGCAACGCTGGCCATGGCCGACCAGATCGCCCCCTCCGACGCTTCCGTCCTGATCACGGGTGAAAGCGGCACGGGTAAGGAGCTGATGGCCCGCTATCTGCACCGCAAAAGCCGGCGGGCCAATGCGCCCTTCGTGTCGGTCAATTGCGCGGCCATCCCGGAAAACCTGCTGGAATCAGAGCTGTTCGGCCATGAGAAGGGCGCCTTCACCGGCGCCGTCGCCCGGCGCATCGGCAAGTTCGAGGAGGCCAATGGCGGCACCCTGCTGCTGGACGAAATCTCGGAAATGGACCTGCGCCTGCAGGCCAAGCTGCTGCGGGCCATTCAGGAACGGGTGATCGACCGGGTGGGCGGCAGCCAGCCGGTAAAGGTAGATATCCGCATCCTGGCCACCTCCAACCGCGACATGCTGTCGGAAGCCAAGGCCGGCCGGTTCCGTGAGGATTTGTATTTCCGACTGAACGTGGTCAGCCTGAACCTGCCGCCGTTGCGCGAACGGCCTGCGGACATCGCCCTGCTGTGCCGCCATTTCGCCACCAAATATTCCGAAGCCAATGGCCTGCCGCCCCGTACTGTGGGGCCGGATGCCATGACGATGCTGCAGGCCCATTACTGGCGCGGCAATGTGCGCGAGCTGGAAAACACCATGCACCGCGCCGTGCTTCTGTCGCGCGGAACGGAGATCGGTCCGGAAGCCATCCTGCTGACCGGGGCAGAGCCGAGCTATACCGCACCGCCAGCCGCCCCCGCCGTGGCCCCTGCCGCCGCGCGCGCTGCCGCCAGCTACGGCAATGCGGGGGGCTATGCCCCACCGCCCGCCTATCAGCCGCCGCCAACCCAGCCGGCCCCTGTTATCCCAACCATGCCCGGCATGGGCGGTGCGGATGGCGGCACACGCGGGCTGGTCGGTCGCACCGTGGCGGATGTGGAACGCGACCTGATCATCGATACGCTGAAACATACGCTGGGCAACCGGACGCATGCCGCCAATATCCTGGGCATCTCCATCCGCACCCTGCGCAACAAGCTGAAGGAATATAGCGAGGGCGGCGTTGCCGTACCGCCGCCAGCCAGTGGCGTGGATGCAGAGGCGATGGGCTGAAGCGGGGAGGCTTCTCCGCGAAAACCCTGGCGATGTTTTGACGGCCATACCGCCCCCGGCAAGGCTGGCTTAGTGGATTTGAAAGTACAGGCACGATCGGCATGACCGACCAGAAGGACCCCCAGTCCAACCTTGCATCGGGCAAAGACGCGCTGCGCCTGACCGTAGAAGCGGTCAAGCGCGGGGAGGTGGGATTTGCGCTGGCGATCCTGACCATCGTCGTCGTGCTGATCATTCCGCTGCCCACATTCCTGCTGGATATCGGCCTGACCATCTCCTTCGCTTTTTCCATCCTGATCCTGATGGTGGTTCTGTCGATCCAGAAGCCTCTGGAATTCAGCAGCTTCCCCACCATCCTGCTTGTCTCCACCATGTTGCGCCTGTCGCTCAACCTGGCTTCCACCCGCCTGATCCTGGGGGAAGGCCATAATGGCGCCAGTGCTGCCGGCCACGTCATCGAGACATTCGGCAATTTCATCATGGGGGGCAATTTCATCATCGGCGTCACGGTGTTCGGCATCCTGATGCTGGTGAATTTCTCCGTCATCACCAAGGGTTCGGGCCGTATCGCGGAAGTGGCAGCCCGCTTCACCCTGGACGCTATGCCCGGCAAGCAGATGGCGATTGACGCCGACCTGTCCTCCGGCCTGATTGATGAGGCAACAGCCCGGGCACGCCGCAAGGAACTGGAAGATGAAAGCCAGTTCTTCGGCTCCATGGATGGTGCGTCGAAATTTGTGCGCGGCGATGCCGTGGCCGGCCTTGTCATCACCTTCGTCAACATTATCGTCGGCATGATCATCGGTATCGGCCAGAAGGAAATGACCTTCGTCGAAGCCGGGCAGACCTATACGCTGCTGACGGTGGGCGATGGTCTTGTATCGCAGATCCCGGCCCTGCTGGTGTCGCTGGCCGCCGGTCTGATGGTGTCCAAGTCGGGTTCCACCGGCTCCACCGACAAGGCGGTGATCGGGCAGCTCACCTTCTATCCCACAGCACTGGGCCTGACGGCGGCGGTGGTGATGGCCGTGGGCCTGCTGCCCGGCATGCCGAAAATCTCCTTCGGGCTGCTGGCCATCGGGTTGGCGGCGGCCGCCTATTTCCTGCCCCGGTCCCGCCTGATGAAGGAGGCGCTGGAAGCCAAGCAGGAGGCCCAGGCCGCCGCCACCGCGCCGCCGCCGGTAGCAGACGAACCCATCGCCACTGCCCTGGCGATTGATCTGGTGCGCCTGGAATTGGGCTATGGCCTGCTGTCGCTGATCAATTCGGAGGCCGGGCACCGGCTGACCGACCAGATCAAAGGTCTACGCCGCCAGTTGGCCGGGGAAATCGGCATCATCATGCCGGCGGTGCGCATCCAGGATAATCTACAGCTCCCGCCCAATACCTATCTGATCCGGATCAAGGAGATTGAGGCGGGCCGGGGCGATGTGCGCCCCAACATGCTGCTCTGCATGGATCCGCGTGGGGACCGGATCGGCCTGCCGGGCGAGGCGACGACCGAGCCGACCTTTGGCCTGCCCGCCATGTGGATCGACATGGCCTATCGGGAAGAGGCCCTGTTCAAGGGCTACACGGTGGTGGACCCACCCACGGTGCTGACCACCCACCTGACCGAGATGATCAAGGACAATATGGCCGACCTGCTCTCCTATGCGGAGACGCAGAAGCTGCTGGACGAGATGGGCAAGGAACACCAGAAGCTGGTGGCCGATGTGGTGCCGGGCCAGATCAATATTGGCGGATTGCAGCGCGTGCTGCAGAACCTGCTGGGGGAACGGATTTCCGTGCGCGATCTGCCCACCATCCTGGAAGGGGTGGCGGAGGCGACCGCCTATACCCGCAACATGACCCAGATCACCGAACATGTGCGCGCCCGGCTGGCGCGGCAGATTTCCGACGCCAACACCAACGACCTGGGCTATATCCCTCTTGTCACCCTTTCGCCGGAATGGGAACAGGCCTTTGCCGAGAGTATCGTCGGCGATGGCGACGACCGTCAACTCACCATGGCGCCATCCCATCTCCAGCAATTCATCACTTCCGTGCGGCAGACCTTCGAGAAATTCGCCATGCAGGGGGAATCCCCGGTCCTGTTGACCTCTCCCGGCATCCGTCCCTTCGTTCGTTCGATCATCGAACGGTTCCGTCCCGCGACGGTGGTAATGTCACAAAACGAGATTCATCCAAAAGCGAAGATCAAGACTCTGGGCCAAATATGAGAGGGCCGCGTATAATGGGTAAAAGGGACACGCACCCGGCACCGGCAAGGGTGGCCAGGGCGGCCCGAAAGGCAGAGGCAGCATGAGGCTGAAATCGTTCCACGCGCCGACAATGCAGGACGCAATGCGCCTTGTTCGCGAGGTGCTGGGCGATGATGCCATCATCGTCGCCACCCGCGAGGAAGAAGGCGTCGGCGTCCGCGTGACTGCGGCGATTGAGGAGGATGAGGGCATGATGGCGGTACACCCCGCCATTGCCGCCCCCTCTCCGTCGCGCTTCAGTGAACCGGCCCCGCCCGATCCTGTCGATATCGTCTCCGAAGCACTGCTCCAGCATGGGGTGCCGGCGGAACTGAACCAGCGCATGATGGACAGTCTGGCCGATATTGATGCGCGCGATCCCGTCGCAGCGCTGGCGGCAGCCCTGGATCATCTTTTCACCTTCCAGCCGCTGCCCGATGGCCGGGCCGTGCGGCCCATCATGCTGGTGGGCCCGCCCGGTGGGGGGAAAACCTTGACCGTCGCGAAGCTCTGCGCCCGCTGCGCCCTGCAGAAACGTCCCGTCGGGGTCATTTCTACCGATACCATTCGTGCCGGGGGGATCGAACAGCTCCAGGCTTTCACCCGTGTGCTGAAGCTGCGGCTGATGACGGTGGAAGACCCGACCGCCTTGTCCGATGCGCTGGAAGTGGCGCGCGGCAGCGAGCAGGTGCTGGTCGACAGTGCCGGGCGCAACCCTTATAATATGAACGATATGAAAGATTTGCGCGATTTCATTGTCGCCGCAGACATCGAACCGGTGCTGGTGATGCCCGCCGGCCTGGATGCGGTGGAGGCGGTGGAGATGGCGCACGCCTTCCGCCAGATTGGCGCCCGCCGCATGCTGGTGACCCGCCTGGACATGGCGCGCCGCTATGGCAGCCTGCTGGCGGCTGCGCATGGGGCTGGCCTGGCTTTTGCAGATGCCAGCGCGACAACCAAGGTGGCCGATGGGTTAATCGCCCTGACACCGACGATTTTGGCCAGAATGATGATGCCTGACCAGCAAGCCGAGCAACGGCGCGCCAAACAGACGGGGACCCACGCATGAACGACCTTAACGCCATGGCCGTTCCGGGCAATGTCACACCGCTGCGCCAACGCAATATCCTGGCGGTCGCCAGCGGCAAAGGGGGGGTCGGCAAAACCTTCTTCTCCATCACGCTGACCCACGCGCTGACCAAGCTGGGTCGCAAGACCCTGCTGTTCGACGGCGATCTGGGCTTGGCCAACGTCGATATCCAGTTGGGCCTGATGCCCAAGCGCGATCTGGGGCAGGTGATCGACGGGGTGGTCACCCTGGCCGGCAGCACGACGCGCTATACCGATGGCGGGTTCGATATCATCGCCGGCCGGTCCGGATCGGGCAGTCTGGCAAACCTGCCGCCGGCACGGTTGAACCAGTTGCGCAACGACCTGACCGACATGGCGCGCAGCTATGACAATATCGTCATCGATCTGGGGGCCGGGGTGGACCGCAATGTCCGCACCTTCACCGCCCCCGCCGGCATCTGCCTGGTGGTGACGACGGACGAACCGACCAGCATCACCGACGCCTATGCCTTCCTGAAGCTGTCCTATCAGGCCAACCCCATGGCCGATCTGCGCGTTGTGGTGAACATGGCGCAGACGCGGAATGAAGGGGAGAAGACCTACGAGACGCTGCTGGCCGCCTGCCGCAAGTTCCTGGGCAAAAGCCCGCAACTGGCCGGCATCATCCGCCGCGACATGAAGGTGCGCGAAAGCATCAAGACCCAGACGCCGCTTCTGGTCCGCTCCCCCACCGCTGACGCGGCGCATGACATCATGGCCCTGGCCCAGCGCCTCACCAACGGCTAAGACGGCGCGGCCCGATGTCCGCGCCCCCGGCCCTGCCGCCATCGACCAGCCCTGCCACTGCCGTCCCCACCGGGTCGGTCGGGGGCGGGCAGCCTTTGATGCTGCTGGCAGAGGTGATGATCACCCGGATGCCGGAAAAGCTGGCCGCGCTGGCAAGGGCCGTAATGGTCAGTGGCACCGTGGTAGCGCAGAAGGATGGCAACGCCACCATCCGCACCGCTGCCGGTGATATCGAGGTTAAAACCAGCACCTCGTTGCCAACCGACAAGCCGGTAACCTTGCAAGTCCCCGCGCCCGCGCAGGGCGTGCCACCCCGCGCGGTGATCCTGGCGCCACCCGCGCCGCCGCCGGCACCGGCGCCCGCCGCCACCCCCGCCACGGCACCGACAGCACCGGCCCCCGCCTCGCCGCCATTGATCCAGCCGGGCGTAACCGTGCCGGCCATCGTGGTTGGCCCGTCCCCACCGCCCCCAGCGCCGGCGCCCACTCCTCCGGCGACACCGGGAACACCCGTGGCGCCGCCCCCGCCAGACGGCACGGCCCCCGCATCACCCGATCTGCCGGAAACACCGTTGCCTTCCCCATCGGCACAGCCGCCCCGGACACCGACACCGACACCGACACCGACACCGACACCGACACCGACACCGACACCGACACCGACACCGACACCGACACCGACACCGACACCGACACCGA
>NZ_KE386933.1:0-631700 GCF_000429645.1 Niveispirillum irakense DSM 11586 | reverse complement strand
CACCGACACCGACACCGACACCGACACCGACACCGACACCGAGCGCTGTCACGGAACCCGCTGCACCACAAGCCCCTTCTTCACCGCCCGTGGCTGAGGGGGAGCCCATGCCTCCTGCCCAACCGGCAAAGGGAGATGCTCCCGTATCGGGGCCAGTGGTGCGGGAAAGATGGGTGCGCCCGGCCCCAACCGGGCTGCTGAATTTTACGGATTTTGATCAACCCGCCGCCCGCCCGCCCACAGATCGCCCACCAGCGACGGACATGCCGGCCCGCGCCCCTATCCGACCACCCTCGAGTCCCGGCACGGTCAGCCCCCCGGTTCCCTTCGGTTCCGCGCCTGCCTCACAGACACAAGCTATGGGGGTGGGCGCCCCCATGCCCCCCCCTTCGCCCGGTAAACTATCCCCGGCGACACCCCTTGCCACAACCGGGGGCACCCCGGCACAAGTTACCCCTTCCCCACCACAGCAAACCGCCCTTTCAGCGGTGGAGAACGCTCCCGGCCGGACGGTATCCCCGCCGCCTCCCGCACCATCAACTTCGTCAGCCCTTCCTAAAACGGGAAGCGTGACGGCTGAGTTGACGCCACCACGCGCGCCCGTACCGCCCACCTTGGGCACACAGGCGATGGCACCCGAAGGCGAGCCGAAGATGTCGCCGGTGACGGCAACAGCCCCCCTGCACCCTCCATCAGTTGAAGGCAGGGCCAATCCGGCACCGCCCATAGCCATACCGGCAACCACAGGGCCCACCGACGAGGGGAAGGTTGCGCCACCCCCGGCAGCACCGCCCCAGGCACGCATCGCGGCGGGGGCAAACATACCCGTATCCCCACCATCGGCGCCGGGAACAGCAGCGGCAATGCAGGGCACGCCCCCTGTCGCAGCAGCGGGGGAACATGCCGCCCCGCCCCCTTCCCCGCTGGGCCCATCGGCAGCAGCGAAAGCGGAAATCCCTTCACCGCCCCCTACGCAGGAGGCGACGGCGGCGTCCCGCCCCCCGTCATCACCGCCCATCATCAATTCGGATAAAGGCACGCCGCCCGCCCCTCTCCCTGGACGAACCCCCGCACCATCGGAAGCACCAGCCGCTACCGGTCCGGACAGGGCATCCCCCACGGCAACCGCCGCCACACCGTCACAGCAAACTGCCGCGCCGGAAGGTCCCGCCGTCACCCGCCCCCTCCTGCCGCCCCTGCCGAATGGCCAGCCGGTGCAGGTCCGTATCCTGGGTGTGGGGCCAGCCCCAATTCCGGCGGATGCCGGGCCAACCCAACCGGCCACGCTGGTTGGCACCACCAGCCAGGGACAGCCGGTGGTGACCACGGCCCAGGGCACCATGGTGCTGAAGGCCCGGACCGATCTGCCACCGGGCACCCCCCTGACGGTGAGCGTGGAATTGCCGGCTACCCGCAGCCCGGCGCAGATGCTGCCCCCGCTGGACCCGGTACAGGGCCAGGATTGGCCGGTTTTGAAAGAGGTAATGGCGGTCATCGCCGCCAGTGACCCGATGCTGGCCCGTACCATCGCCCAGCAGGTCATGCCGCAGCCCAATAAAAGGCTGACCACCAACCTCACCTTCCTGCTGGCGGCGCTGCGCGGGGGCGATGTCGGCGGCTGGCTGGGGGGTGAGGCCACGCAATTGCTGGAACGCAAAGGCGCCGGCCCGTTGCTGGCGCGGTTGCGGGAAGATTTCCTGGCCGCTGCGCAACAGGCGACAGAACCGGCGGCTGATGGCTGGCGCAGCATGCCCATCCCGTTCGGCTCCCTTGAGGCGATGCAGCGGCTGCAACTGCATGTCCGCAGCGCCACGGATCAGGATCAGTCAGAGGATGGCCGGGGGGAGAATGCGAAGGCACAGCGTTTCCTGCTGGACCTTACCCTGTCGCGGCTGGGGCCGATGCAGTTGGACGGCATGGTCTGGCCCGGTCGGTTCGACCTGATGATCCGGACCCGCGACCTGTTGCCTGCGGAACTGCGCCAGGCGATGGGGGATATTTTCCGTTCCAGCCTGGAAAATGTCGGCTTTGGCGGTACCATCGCCTTTCAGACGGGCGCGCATTTCTGGGTCCGCGCCCAGGGCAGCAGACGCGCCCTGGGCGGACAGACAGCCTGATACAATCTCCGTTGATCGTGACCGATCCAGGGAGATTTTGCGCTCCCTCAGGCGCCGGGCGGGCGCATCCGCGCCCTTGACTTACGCGCCACGTGGCGCGGGTCGGCGGTCGCCGACCTCCAATCCGCCAAGGGTCAAACCCTCGGCGGATTGGTATGATTTCAGATCCCCTCGCCCGACTGCACATAGCCGTGCAAACGGGTGCGGATTTCTGTTGCCGTATGCCGGGCCGCCTCATCATCACGCTGGCGCGGACGGGACGCTTCGATCCGGTCGGCGGACCGAACGCCGGCCGGGCTGCCAGCCAGCAGCACCACCCGGTCAGCCAGATAGACCGCTTCCTCGATATCGTGGGTAACGAACAGGATAGTCTTGCCCGTCCGCTGCCAGAGATCGACCAGTTCATCCTGCAAGGCTTGCCGGGTGATGGCGTCCAGGGCGCCGAACGGCTCATCCATCATCAACAGATCGGGGTCAACCGCCAGGGCGCGGGCGATGGCCACACGCTGGCGCTGACCGCCGGAAAGCTGATGCGGCCAGCGATCGGCCTTGTCAGTCAAACCCACCAGCGCCAGCGCTTCCAGCGCCCGACGGCGCCTTTCTTCCCGCGAAAGGCCCAGCCCTTCCAAGCCGAATTCCACATTCTTCACCACCCGCCGCCAGGGCAGCAGGCGGGCATCCTGGAACACCATGGCATAGGGCCGGCGGCCCGGCCGTTCCGGGCTATCGCGGGTGACGATGCCCGAGGTCGGCTTGACCAACCCGGCGACAACCCGCAGCAGCGTGGATTTACCAACACCAGAGGCGCCGACAATGGCCACAAACTCACCATCCGCGATTTCCAGATGGAAGTCCTTCAGCACAACGGTGCGGCCGCGGTCGCTGTCAAAAGACAGCGTCAGATCGGAAATGGTGATCATGCTTTCCACGCCAGCAAACGGTCACGCACAAGAACGAAGGTGGTATCGACAATGCCATACAGGATGGCCATCGTGATCATGTAGACCACGACGATATCCGTCGCCAGCAGGGACGATGCCTGCATCATCCGCTGGCCCAACCCCGCCACGCCAAACAGCTCCGCCGCCACGACTGCCATCCAGGCTTGGCCCAGGCCTGTGCGCAGACCCGACATGATCGGCTGGATGGAGGCTGGCAGCACCACCTTGAATAGCCTTGCCAGGGGCGAACGATGGCCGAAGGCGTTGGACAATTCGATCAGATCGCGATCCACCGCCTGCACAGCGCCCAAGGCGGCAAAGTAATTGATCCAGAAAACACCGATGATGATGATGAAGTTCGCCGCCGCTGGGGTGACACCAAACCAGATAATGGCAAACGGCACCCAGGCGAGACCCGGAATGGGGCGCAGCAACCGCACCACCCAGTTTGTCAGATCTTCCAAGGTACGGGACATGCCCGTCATCACGCCCAGCGCCACCCCCAGGAAGGAGCCCAACACAAGGCCGCTGACATAATGTTTCAGGCTTTCCAGCACGGCTGTGTGCCACGCCCCGGATGAAACCTCCCGCAGGAAGGTTTCGGGGATATCGCTGGGGGGCGGCAGCAGCATCGGTGTCACGATCCCGAACCGGGGAAGGGCTTCCCACAGGCCGAGGAAAAGCACGACGCCGGTAATCGCCAGCAGCAGCCTTTTCACCTTGTTGGTCTTCATCATCACCACAAACCATCGGGCCGGGCACACCCATAGGGACGGCCCGGCCTTTTCAGGAACAATCAGAAAGGGATTTCCACCCGTTCAGACAGTTACTTACCCGCAACCGCCTTCTTGTAATAGCTTTGATCGAAGATATCAGCCACCGGCAAAGCTTCCTTCACCGTGCCCAGCTTGACCTGATAATCCTGGACCGTGGCCGTCTGCTCAACAATGGCACCCGGATCAGTGGCAAACTGCACCGCCTTGGACGACAAAGCCTTATCCAGAATCGGACCCGGAATCAGGCCCTTGCCGATAGCGCTTTCAACCGCTTCAATCGCCAGCTTGCGATCACTCTTCAACAGTTCCGTCGCCTTGACCGTCAGTTCCACCAGCTTCTGGGCAACTTCCGGATGCTTCGCCGCAAAATCATCGGTCAGCGCGATGACATTGCCCGGCTGGTTCTTCAGGATGTCGCCGCCATAAGCCAGCACCTTCACCGCCGGGTTACGCTCGGTGATGATGGTCAGGGCCGGCTCGCGGATAATGGCGCCATCCACAGCACCGGCCAGCAGGGCCTGCTGTGTGGCATCAATGCCTTGGGGCACCAGTTCCACATGGGCCTTGTCCACCTTGGCCACTTCCCATAGCCAATATTGCAGCATGGTGTTGGGCACGGACCCGGCGGGCTGGGTGGCCAGCTTCAGCGGACGGCCCAGCTTCTTGGATAATGCCGCAATCGCTTCCGCAGGCGTACCAGGGGTCTTGGCCAGTTCAGGTGCGGCGGCGACCACCAGTTCTTCAACCGCCGTGGCAGCCACGACCTTGAGACCGATACCCTTGCCACGGGCCACAATCACCGGCGCAATGCCGGCGACATAGACGTCCAGCGTGCCAGAAACCACAGCCTGGATCATGTTCGGCCCGCTGTCGAACTGCTTCAGTTGCAGGTCGAAGCCGTTCTCCTTGTCCCAGCCCTGATTGTCGATGACGAAGGCCGCCGCCGCCCCCAGGACGGGGATATAGCCGGCGCGGACCACCACGGGATCAGCCGCCTGGGAAGGCAGGGCAAAGCTGGTAAGTGCGGTCGCCGCGGTGGCGATGATGGCAAAGCGACGAAGGAAGGACATGGGATCGGCCCCTTTGTTGATGCCGGCGGTGACGCCGTGGAGAAGAAGTTTGTGCATCCGGGCCTTTTCGTCAATGCGAAATGTGAAATACCAAATTTCACATCAACCATGCGTGATTATGATGTGTTGAATTTCGGTAACTACATTTTTTAACGCGATATCGGCTTGACAGATGCATCACCGCACCGAATGATAGCCACAGGATCAAGACAGATTCTGCCTGGCCCGGCGCCTTCCATGGCAAGGGCCCGCGGGAATTTGACGAGCAGCAGCTTGCGCCGCGTCACCAAACGCTAAAGCGCCACGAAGCCCCTTCGTGGTTTGTCCGCAAACCTTTGAGAAGGAAGGGCAACATGGTCCATCCCTTTGGCCTTGATACCGTCCCCCCCGCTCTCCCCCGTGGACGAATGCCGGGTTGTTGACGCCGTTCTCGCATCGGCGCCCACCCCTGTCCTTCACGTTCATCCGATTATCCGACGGCCGGCGAACTTATTTCACGGCTGGGGAGAGGTATAATGTCCGCATCCGCCTTCACCATCGAAACATCCCGCCATACAGCCGGCATCGCCGTGGTCGATGATAATGGCTTCCGCTTTTTCGCCGCCCACCCGCTGTTCGCAGCACTGGAGGGGACGTCTTATCCCAGCGTGGCTGCGGTCCAGCGGGCAGCCACGCGGCGTGAACAACAGCAGCAGGATCATACCGGTCGCCGGCAGGACAGCCGGGGTCAGGTCTTCCGGTCCTGGGGGCTGAGGGATAGCGCGCAAAGGGCCGTATAACCGCCCTTTCACCCCGATGGGGTCAGGGTGTATCGGCGAAGTACTGGTCCTCAAACTCGGCGATCAGTTCCTTGGCATCGGCAACAAGCGCCCGGATCACACGGCGATCCGGCTCGGTACACAAGGTCTCGTTCACGGCCTTGCCAAGCTGCGCCGATGCCTGGGCCAGAAGTTTGACGGCAAGGCGATCCTGTAGCTTCATCACCATATCCCCGGAATAAAGACCCACGCAGAACGGGCGTTCAGTGCTGGTGATAGACCATTGCCAGGGATGGCGCATCCCGTTCCATCACAGGACCTGGAAAGAATATTACCCAGCGCCGATAAAAATAAATGTCGAACGGGTAGGATATGCCCGGAAGACCTATCGGTTCGATTTATCCTTGCGCGTGCGGCGCAACATCGCGTTCCCTTGCAGGGATGCGGGTGGCCATCCGTCACCCCGCCCCGCCCAGGGAGGATTTTCGTGATGCATGTTTCCGCGATCCTGAGGACCAAGGGTTCCACCATCATCACCATCAAGCCCAGCGAGACGGTGGCCACAGCCGCCCATGTTCTGCACCTGAACAAGATCGGCGCCATCCTGGCCGTGGACGAAGAAGGCGCCATCGCCGGTGTCCTGTCGGAACGCGATATCGTGCGCGGGCTGGCGGTCCACGGCGCCAATGTACTGGACCGGCCTGTCTCGTCCCTGATGACGGCACGTGTTGTCACCTGCCGGCCGGATGATACGGTGGCCAGCGTCATGGTCCGCATGACCGAAGGTCGCTTCCGCCATATGCCTGTGATCGATAATGGCCGGCTGACCGGTGTAATCTCCATCGGCGACGTGGTGAAACAACGCATCGCTGAATATAGCCATGAGGTGGAATCGCTGCGCGATTATGTGGCCGGCCGCGCCTGACGCTGGCGGCATACCCTGACACCTGACGGACAGGAGCGTGCCCCCATGTTCATGACCTTGGCCAGCGCCCTTCGCGCGCGGCAATCCTTCGCTGTCGCCAGCGACACGCTGACGGCAATCGACCGCGGGGACCTGATCACCGGGCCGGCACCGGCCCCGGTGGAACGGTTCAAATTCATGGTCTGCGTTGATGGCAGTCCACAATCACGGGCCGCCTTACGTTTTGCCGCGCTGCGCGCGCGCAATACCGGCGGGCTGCTCTCCCTGCTGCATATCAACGAGCCGGTGGAATGCCATGAATGGATGAGCATCGCCGCGGCAATGGAGGAGGAGCAGCGCGAGGAGGCCGAACTGCTGCTGCACGATCTGGCTGGCGACGTGAATATGCTGACCGGGCTGGTGCCGGAGCTTCATATCCGGCGCGGTGCGATCGGCGCGGAAATCCTGGCCGCGATCCGGGAGGGGGGCGATATCCACGCCCTGGTTGTGGGGGCAGCCCCCCCGGCACAAAGGCGAGGGAAGCTGATTTCCTGGCTGGCATCGGAACTGGCGGGATCGCTGGAAATCCCGCTGGTTGTGGTGCCCGGCAATTTGACGGCGGCGCAGATCGACCGGCTTGCCTAAGCCGATCCGCTCTGCCGTTACCGGAACACCACTGTCCGCTGGCCATCCATGATGATCCGACGTTCAAGCTGCCAGCGCACGGCGCGGGCGGGTGCGGGGAAGTCTTGCATCATGGGGCCCTGCGGCGTCTATGCCGCGCACGCCCGAATGCCGGCTTAGCTATAAACCAGCATCAGTCGCCCATCGCCGCTGGAAAAATGGAATTATTTTTCACGTTGAACATTTTATGTTTTGCATAAAATCATTAATGCATTACACATAGACCATCCTTGGATCGGATGGAGTGTCGTGTCATGTCGCTGCGTTTCCTGAACTGGTTATTGACGGCCGCCATATGGGTAGCCGGTTTCGCTGTCGTCGTTGCGTTGGGCATCTACTTTTTTGGGGGCACCCCGGGAAAGCCAGCGTCGGTTTCGTTTCCGGTGACGCTTGGCCCGTCTGAGCCTACAGAAGTACTGTTACGCGACGGGAAGACAATCATTGGCAAGCTTATAGCCAATGAGGGGCGGCTCGAAATCAATCTTGACGGTTCGTATGCAACAATTCTGCTCATAATACATACAATTATTTTAGCCGGTGTGTGGCTTTGTATCTTGATTGTACTTCGTCGACTGGTCATTGATATTACTAGCGGCAACCCGTTCGCGCCAAAGGCTTCTTCACGATTGCGGCTGATGGGCTGGTTGCTGATTGGGTACAATATATATGCTTTTGTTATGAATTATATTCCGCTTCTACCAGTGTCCGATTGGATGCTTGCAGATGGGCGCATTCTGTTGGACAGCCCCGCAATGTTTGGCGTGCCAAATCAACCCTATGCAAAGGTCATTTTAGGGGGGGACGGCGGAAGTAACGCTTGGATGGCCCTCACTGGCCTTATCCTGCTGGCCCTGGCGGAGGCGTTCCGTATTGGTCGGAAGCTGGAAGTGGATGGCGAGGGGATTATCTGATGGCCATCATCGTCAATGTCGATGTGATGCTTGCGCGGCGGAAAATGTCAGTGACACGGCTGGCGGACGAGGTTGGAATATCGCTGACCAACTTGTCCCTGCTGAAAACCGGCAAGGTTAAGGGCATCCGCTTTTCCACGTTGAACCAGATTTGCGCGGTACTGGAGTGTCAGCCCGGCGACATTCTGGAATATCGCCCGGATGACCCCAGCCAAGAGAGGCAGGTGGACGTGGACACCGATGGCATCTGAAAAAAAGGGACCCGAACGGGTCCCTTTTTTGCGCCTCACTTAAAAATCACCGTCCGCGACCCATCCATGATGATGCGGTGTTCCAGTTGCCATTTCACAGCCCGTGCCAGCACGGCGCATTCCACGTCACGGCCCATATTCACCAGATCTTCCGGCGTGTGGCTATGGTCCACACGCTGGATATCCTGTTCGATGATCGGGCCTTCATCCAGCACATTGGTGACGAAATGCGCCGTAGCGCCGATGATCTTCACGCCGCGGTCATGGGCCTGATGATAGGGCTTGGCGCCCTTGAAGCTGGGCAGGAAGCTGTGATGGATATTGATGCAGCGCCCCGCCAGCACGCCGCAGAACTCCGGTGACAGAATCTGCATATACCGGGCCAGCACCACCAGATCGGCACCGCTTTCGCGGATGATGTTGGTGAACTGCGCTTCCTGTTCTTCCTTGTTGCCCTTGGTCACGGGCAGATGGTGATAGGGGATGCCGCTCCATTCCACGAAGCTGCGCATATCATCATGGTTAGAGACAACGGCCGGGATATCCATGCGCAGGATGCCGGAACGCTGACGATGCAGCAGGTCGTAAAGGCAATGACCGAACTTGGAGACGGCAATCACCACCTTGGGCTTCACTGTCAGATCGTGAAGCTCCCATTCCATGGCGTAAGCATCGGCAACGGGGGCGAACCCCTCTTTCAACGACGCCAGATCAGGGAAGCCCGCGCCATCGGGCCGGAAAACGACGCGCATGAAGAAACGATCATTGATCGCGTCGTTGAAATGGTTCGATTCCGTGATCGAGGCATCATGCGAAGCCAGATAGGTGGAGACGGCGGCCACAATGCCCTTCCGGTCCGGACAGCGCACCACCAGCACAAAACGCGCCTGCTCACCCTTCATCATCATGACCCAATCACTAGATTATAAGAAAGAAACTGTCGGGCGGTGAGATTTGCGGCTGGCGGCTGATCTTGTCCACTCCCATAGTGATTCTTGCCCTCTGACGGATGGCGGCCATGCAAAATCCGCTTGACGTTTTGGTAAGCGCGATCTACCTATTACGTAAACGTAAGCACCATATGGTGCGATGTTGGTTATCCAAGGGACGGTCGCATGCTGAACAGCGCGGAATTGACCCGGTCCAACCCGCAGACGGAGCGGACCTATTCCATTGGCCAACTGGCGGAAGAATTCGGGCTGACGCTGCGATCCTTGCGTTTCTACGAGGATGAGGGGCTGATCTCCCCCGCCCGTGTCGGCCAGACGCGGGTCTATTCCCATCGGGACCGGGCGCGGCTGAAACTGATCTGCCGCGGCAAGCGGCTGGGCTTCTCCATCGGCGAGATCAAGGATTTCCTGGATCTGTATGAGACGGACGAAGCGCAGGTAGAGCAGATGAGCTTCCTGTTAAAGGGGGCTCGCAACCGTATCCGCCATCTGGAACAGCAACTGCGCGACGTGCAGCAGACGCTGAAAGAACTGCATGAGATTGACGGCATGATCGTGTCGCATCTCAACGCCAAGGGCGTATCCGTCCCGACTGAATGATTGCCGGGGCGGAATGAAGACCCGGCGGCATCCCCGCCGGTTTAAGATTGGTCAAAACCCACCAGCCGGCACACCGGGACAGAACCGGGGCCGAAGCCACACCAGGCGAGGAGCGCGGAAGATTATGAAGAATGTCGTGATTGCCGGTTATGCCCGGTCGCCTTTCCATCTGGCCAACAAGGGCGAGCTGACGAAGGTGCGCCCGGATGATCTGGCCGCGACCGTCGTTAAGGCCCTGCTGGAACGCACGGGTGTTGACGGCGCCGCCGTGGAAGATCTGATCGTCGGCTGCGCCTTCCCGGAAGGGGAGCAGGGCTTCAACGTCGCCAAACTGATCGCCATGATCGCGGGCCTGCCGGCCTCGGTCGCCGGCGCCACGGTCAACCGTTTCTGCGGCTCCTCCATGCAGGCCATCCATCAGGCCGCTGGCGCCATCGCGCTCGGCGCTGGTGACTGCTTCATCGCCGCCGGTGTGGAAAGCATGACCCGCGTGCCGATGATGGGCTTCAACCCGATGCCCAACCCGGCCCTGCACGCCGCCAACCCCGGCGCCTACATGTCCATGGGCATCACGGCGGAGAATCTGGCCAAGAAGTTTGGCTTCACCCGCGCCCAGCAGGAAGCCTTTGCCGTGGAAAGCCACCGCAAGGCCGCCAAGGCCCAGGCCGAAGGCCGTTTTGAGGCAGAAATCGTCCCCATCACCACCCCGTCGGGCAAGGTGATCAGCCAGGATGGCTGTATCCGTGGTGACAGCTCGGTGGAAGCGCTCTCCACCCTGAAGCCGGCCTTTGACGCCGCCGGCACCGTCACCGCCGGCACTTCCTCCCCGCTCACCGATGGTGCTTCGGCCACGCTGATCTGCTCGGAAGATTTCGCCAAGGCCCATGGGCTGAAGGTGCTGGCCAAGATCCGCTCCATCGCCGTTGCCGGCTGTGACCCGACCATCATGGGCTATGGCCCGGTGCCGGCAACCACCAAGGCCCTGGCCCGCGCCGGCCTGAAGGTCTCCGATCTGGACATCATCGAAAGCAACGAGGCCTTCGCCGTGCAGGCCATGACCGTTTGCCAGGAACTGGGCTTTGACCCGGCCAAGGTGAATATTGATGGCGGCGGCATCGCCATGGGCCACCCGCTGGGCGCCACCGGTGCCCGCATCACCGGCAAGGCCGCCAGCCTGCTGGTGCGCGAAGGCAAGTCGCTGGCGCTGTCCACCCAGTGTATCGGCGGCGGCCAGGGCATCGCCACCGTTCTGGAAGCGGTCTGATCCGGGCCGGACGGGAGGAGCAACCATGACAATCAAGAAAGCCGCCGTCATCGGCGCGGGCGTGATGGGCAGCGGCATCGCCGCCCATATCGCCAATGCCGGCATCCCGGTCTATCTGCTGGATATCGTGCCGCAATCCGTGAAGGATAATGGCGGCGACCGCTCGGTGATCGCCAAGGGCGCCATCGAGAAGATGCAGAAGACCGACCCTGCCCCCTTCATGCACAGGAAGGCGGCCAGCCTCGTCACCCCCGGCAATATCGAGGATGACCTGGAAAAGCTGGCCGATGTGGATTGGATCGTCGAGGCCGTGCTGGAAAACCCGGCCATCAAGCACGACCTTTATGCCAAGCTGGAAAAGGTGCGGAAAGACGGTTCCATCGTCTCTTCCAACACCTCCACCATTCCGCTGAACATCCTGTTGCAGGGCCAGACCGAACGGTTTGCCGCTGATTTCTGTATCACCCACTTCTTCAACCCGCCGCGTTACATGCGCCTGCTGGAAGTGGTGAAGGGTCCGAAGACCCGTCAGGATGCCTTTGAGACGGTTAGCGTCTTCTGCGACAAGGTGCTGGGCAAGGGCGTGGTAGAGTGCAAGGACACGCCGGGCTTCATCGCCAACCGTATCGGCACCTATTTCATGGCCGTTGCCGTGAATGAGGCGATGGATGGCGGGTTGACGGTGGAAGAGGCGGACGCCATCACCGGTCGCCCCATGGGCATCCCCAAGACCGGCACCTTCGGCCTGATTGATCTGGTCGGCCTGGACCTGATGCCGCTGATTTCCAAGTCGCTGCTAGCCACCCTGCCGGCGGATGATGATTACCGCCGCATCCACCGTGACAGCCCGATGATCACCAAGATGATCAGCGAAGGCTATACCGGGCGCAAGGGCAAGGGCGGCTTCTATCGCCAGACCAAGGCTGCCGACGGTCGCCGCACCAAGGAAGCCATCGACCTGACGACGGGCGTGTATCGCGCGTCGGAAAAGGCATCGCTGGCGTCGGCCTCCGCCAAGGGGCTGAAGGCCCTGGTGGAAACGGCGGACCAGGGCGGGGCCTATGCCTGGCGGGTACTGTCGCAGGCGCTCTCCTACGCTGCCGATCTGGTGCCGCAGATTGCCGAGCAGATCACCGCTGTCGATGAGGCGATGCGGCTGGGCTATAACTGGAAGGCTGGCCCGTTCGAGATGATCGACCAGCTGGGCACCGGCTGGTTTGCCGAGAAGCTGAAGGCGGAAGGCAAAAAGGTTCCCCACATGGTGGAAGTCGCCGCTGGCCGGCCCTTTTACAAGGTGGATGGCGCCAAGCTGCTGTTCCTGACCACCAGCGGCGAGTATGCCGAGGTGAAGCGCCCGGACGGCGTGCTGTTGCTGACCGATATCAAGCGTGGCTCCAAGCCGGTGGCCAAGAATGGTTCCGCCAGCCTGTGGGATATTGGCGACGGCGTGCTGTGCCTGGAATTCACCAGCAAGATGAACGCGCTGGACCAGGACATCATGAACCTGATCCGCAAGGCCATCGGCATTATCGGCGACGGCAAGTCCGGCCCGTACAAGGCGCTGGTCGTGCATAATGAGGCACCGAACTTCTCCGTCGGTGCCAATCTGGGCCTGGCCCTGTTCGCCATCAATATCGGCCTCTATCCGCAGATTGAGGCGATGATTGCGGAAGGCCAGCAGACCTACAAGGCGCTGAAATACGCCCCCTTCCCCACCGTCTCGGCCCCGTCGGGCATGGCACTGGGTGGCGGGTGCGAAATCCTGCTGCACAGCTCCGCCGTGCAGGCCCATGCCGAAACCTATACCGGTCTGGTGGAAGTGGGCGTCGGTGTCGTGCCCGGCTGGGGCGGCTGCAAGGAAATGGTGGTGCGCCATCTGGCCAACAAGAAGCGTCCGGGCGGGCCGATGCCGGCCTTGTCCGCGGCGTTTGAGGCGATCAGCACCGCCAAGGTGGCCAAGTCCGCCTTTGAGGCCAAGGATATGCTGATCCTGAAGCCGACCGACGGCATCACCTTCAACAAGGATCGGCTGCTGGCCGATGCCAAGGCGAAGGCGCTGGAAATGGCGGCGGATTACACGCCCCCGACCGCCCCGGAAATCCGCCTGCCCGGCCCTACGGCCAAGGCGGCCTTCGATCTGGCAGTGGATGGCTTCGCGCAGCAGGGCAAGGCCACGCCCTATGACGTGGTGGTCTCCAAGAAGGTCGGCCATATCCTGTCCGGCGGCAACACGGACATCACGGTTGTGATGAACGAGGACCAGTTGCTGGACATGGAACGGGAAGCCTTCCTGGAATTGACCAAGACGACGGGCACCATCAACCGCATCGAGCATATGCTGGAAACCGGCAAGCCGCTGCGGAATTGAGGGTGAGGGGTGGGGCCGGCGCAAGCTGGCCCCGCCATCACCAAACGGTTCGTCCTTAGAGCACTGACGTAGACACGATCGCTTCATTGCCTCCCCCGCGAAAGCGGGGGTCAAGGGTCAAGGGATCAAGGTTCGGTGCCTGCGGCCCCTGGTTCCCCGCTTTCGCGGGGAAGGCAGAATTGGGTGAAGTTAGTACCTTCATAATTCCCCCCTTCCGTCCACCCTATCGACGCCCCGAGGTGCCCCATCTTCTTTCCCGTCTGAAGCCGAGAATCCCAACATCGGTGCCGGGCGTGTCAGGGGGTGCGGGTCTGCCGCGGTAGCGGTTCACACGGAGAATTCAGATGCCCGTCTACAAGGCCCCGCTGGAAGACATCAATTTCGTCCTCAACGACGTGCTGAACGCGCAATCCCTGGCAAATCTGCCGGGCTATGAGGATGCGACCCCCGACCTGATCCAGTCGGTGATCGAGGAAGCCGCCAAGCTGTGCGAGAACGAGCTGCAGCCGATCAACCTGTCCGGCCACGAGGAAGGCTGCCATTACGAGAATGGCGTCGTCCGCACGCCCAAGGGCTTCAAGGCAGCCTATGACAAATATGTCGAAGGCGGCTGGCAGGGCATGGCCTTCGACCCCGCCTATGGTGGCCAGGGCCTGCCCCACACCGTGGGCGTGGTGCTGGAGGAGCTTCTCTGCTCCGCCAATATGGCCTTTGCCATGTATCCGGGCCTGACCCAGGGGGCGATGAACGCCATCAAAGCCCACGCCAATGATGAGTTGAAGGAACGGTACCTGCCCAAGATGGTCAGCGGTGAATGGTCCGGCACCATGTGCCTGACGGAACCGCATTGTGGCACCGATCTGGGCCTGTTGAAGACTCGCGCCACCCCCAATGAGGATGGCAGCTACAACATCACCGGCACGAAGATTTTCATCTCCGCCGGGGAACATGACCTGACCAACAATATCATCCATCTGGTGCTGGCCAAGCTGCCGGACGGCCCGCCGGGCATTAAGGGTATCTCCTTGTTCCTGGTGCCGAAATTCCTGCCGAATGAGGATAACGAACCCGGCGTGCGCAATGGCGTGATGTGCGGTTCCATCGAGCACAAGATGGGCATCATGGCCAACGCCACCTGCGTGATGAATTTCGACGATGCCAAGGGTTGGCTGGTGGGCGAGCCGCACAAGGGCATGCGCGCCATGTTCACCATGATGAACACTGCCCGCCTGGGCGTGGGCATGCAGGGTCTGGGCATCGGTGCCGTCGCCTATCAGAACGCCGTTGTCTATGCCAAGGACCGCATCCAGGGCCGCTCGCTGTCCGGCACCAAGGCACCGGAAAAGGCCGCCGACCCGATCATCGTGCATCCCGATGTGCGCAAGAACCTGATGCAGGGCAAGGCTTTCTCCGAAGGCGCGCGCGCGCTGGGTTACTGGGTCGGCATGATGATCGACCTGTATGAAAAGCACCCGGACCCAACCGTCCGTCAGGAAGCGGAAGATTTCGTGGCCCTGCTGACCCCGGTGGTGAAGGCGTACTTCACCGATATGGGTTATGAGGTCGCCACCAACAGCCAGCAGATGTATGGCGGTCACGGCTATATCCGCGAATGGGGCATGGAACAGTTCGTGCGCGATGCCCGCATCGCCATGATCTATGAAGGCACCAACGGCATCCAGGCCCTGGATCTGGTGGGCCGCAAGATGCCGCAGAATATGGGCCGCCTGCTGCGCCGCTTCTTCCACCCGATGCAGGCCGAACTGGAACAGAGCCAGGAAGACGCGGCCCTGCTGGAATTCGTCGTGCCGCTGGCCAAGGCGTTCGGCAAGTTGCAGCAGGCAACCGCCATCACCGCCCAGAAGGGCATGGTGCGGCCGGATGAAGCCGGTGCGGCATCGACCGACTATCTGCGTATCTTCGGCCTGGTCAGCCTGGGCTGGATGTGGCTGAAGATGGTGAAGGTGGCGCAAGAAAAGCTGGCCGCCGGAAACGCGGACGGCAAGGAAGGCTTCTACGACGCCAAGATCAAGACCGCCCGCTTCTTCATGGACAAGATGCTGCCGGAGGTGGATTTCCGCTTCAAAAGCCTGATGGCTGGCGGCAAGAGCATGATGGAAATGCCGGTCGATCAGTTCTGATCGGGCTGTATTCTTAAAATAAGGGCCGCCGGCTTTCATACCGGCGGCCCTTTTCTTTTTTAGTCCGTGTCTCTGAATAGAGAGTACGGATTATTCATATTCCGCCCAGGTTTCATCCTTCTTGCGGTCATAGAAAATGGAAATGGTTGAGACCTTGCAGAGATCGAAGCCCGCCCATTCGGCCTCCACCTCATCATCATAGACGACCTTCAAGTCCCACATGCAGCTCTTCGCGGCGCGGCTGAACTGGATATGGACATTCTCACCATTATCCAGCACATCGCCACCCATCACATCCTCTTCCCAGTCATCCGACTTGGCGGGGGAAACATAGACCTCCGCAACCGTATAACCGGTGCGGTTCTTCAATGTGAAATTCTGCTTCCCCTCCGCCCAGGCCGTGCCGCCGGTTACCAGCGACGCCAAGACCAGAACAGCCCCCATGAACTGTTTCAGCATGATTATACCCTTGCCGTTGAAGGCCATGATTTCAGGCCTTCTCTACCATAAGTGGACTGATCCACAGACGGCAACAGGGGTGGAAACGGGGGAGGTATTGCGAATAAAGAATGGGGTGGCTGCGAAAGGCACCCACCCCTCTAAAAGCATCAGACCAGATTGGCTTTAAGCCGCACTTCCGCATTCAAAACCTTCGAAACGGGGCAGTTGGCCTTTGCATCAGCCGCGATGCTGGCGAATTTATCCGGCGTGATGCCGGGAACCGCAGCTTCCAGCGTCAGTTCCACGGCCGCAATCTTCCAGCCCGGCCCATCGCTTTCCATGATCAGTACCGCGCCGGTGCGGATCTCCGTGGCCGGCGTATTGTTCGCCGTCAGCATGAAAGCCAGTTGCATGGAAAAACAGCCGGCATGGGCGGCGGCAATCAACTCTTCCGGGTTGGTGCCCTTGCCATCACCAAACCGGGCGACGAAGGAATAGGGCACATTGTTCAGCGTGGCGCTCTGCGTAGAGAGCGTGCCATCGCCATCCTTGCCGGTACCATGCCAAACCGCTTTCGCCGTGCGCTTCAACTGGGCCATTGCCGCTCTCCTGTTCCTTATATGCCGTTGCCGGCGGGTGCAGAAGGGTATCAAAATTGGTTGTCCATGTGACCTGATATAGCGATCTGATTCACAAACGCGAAAGACGCCGTACCGTCGCTTTGCGGCGACAGATTTCCTTGATCAATTGTCGCCGTGAGACTACAAACACCCTTGTGACGACGATCAAGCAAACTGAACTTTATGCTAAGTGGTTCCGCAACCTGCGAGACCAGGAGGCGCAGTCCCGCATCGTCATGCGCATTCGCCGCCTTGCAGGCGGCAATGCCGGTGACGCGAAGGCCCTGCGCGGCGGCATCTCGGAACTACGGATCGACTATGGCCCTGGCTATCGGGTCTATTTCACCCGCCATGACAATGGCGCCATCACCATCCTGCTGGCCGGCGGTGACAAGCGAACGCAAAGCGCGGACATTGAAACGGCCATCGCTCTGGCGGCCACACTGGCGCAGAATCGAAAGGACAGACCATGACCAAGGTCACCGCTGCAGATGCCACCCTGTCTGACTGGGATGGGGCCGCTCATCTTGACAGCCCTGAAGCCATCGCCACTCATCTCCGCGTCGCGCTGGAAGAAGGCGATACTGCCCTGGTTGCAGCGGCGCTGAATGACATTGCCCGCGCCCAAGGACTTGCGGATGTGGCATCACGCGCCGGCATCGCCCGCACCAGCCTTTATCGTACCCTGTCCGGCACAGGAGAGCGACTGGAACTCCGCACCCTGATGGCACTGGTCAAGGCCATGGGCCTCAGCCTCAGCGTCGCGCCCAGCCGTCATACTTGAACTGGGTTTGTTTCCTGGCGCCAGCAACCCGGAATACAGGAATATTTAAAAACATCACCGCCGCCGCTTGGTGTTCTTGCCGCCAAACTCGATTCCACCCACTTCCAACCCGCCATCCTTGGTCTTGGCTGCCCCTTTGGTGCGGCCACCCGCCTTCTTTTCTGGCTTGGCCGGGCTGCGGGGGCGTTCGCCCTGGGCGGAGGCGCGGATGGGGGTGGAGCCGGGGGCCAGCCCCAGATCGATTGCCTCCAGCCGGCGGATTTCGTCGCGGATGCGGCCGGCTTCCTCGAATTCCAGGTCCGCCGCCGCTGCGCGCATCTTCTTTTCCAGCTCGGCGATGATGGTCTTGATGTCCTTGCCGGCCAGGGCCATGCCCTCGGCAGCGCCGGCATCCACCTCCACCCGGTCGCCGCGCTCATAGACGCTGCCCAGGATGTCGGCGATGTTCTTCTTCACCGATTCCGGCGTGATGCCATGTTCGGCATTATATTCCAACTGCTTGGCCCGGCGGCGCGCCGTCTCTTCCAGGGCGGCCTTCATGCTGCCGGTTTCCCGGTCAGCATACAGGATGGCCCGGCCTTCCACGTTACGCGCCGCGCGCCCGATGGTCTGGATCAGGCTGGTACGGGAGCGCAGATAACCTTCCTTGTCGGCATCCAGGATGGCGACAAGACCACATTCGGGAATGTCCAGACCCTCACGCAGCAGGTTGATGCCGATCAACACATCAAACACGCCCAGGCGCAAATCCCGGATGATCTCGATACGCTCCAACGTTTCGACATCGGAATGGATGTAGCGAACCTTGATGCCCGCCTCCATCATATATTCCGTCAGCGCCTCCGCCATCTTCTTGGTGAGGGTGGTGACCAGGACGCGCAGGCCCTTGGCGACCACCTCCCGCACCTCCGCCATCACATCATCGACCTGGGTTTCGGTCGGGCGGATGATGACTTCCGGATCGACCAGACCGGTCGGGCGCACCACCTGTTCCACGAACACACCGCCCGTGCGCTCCAGTTCCCAATCGCCGGGGGTAGCGGAAACGAAGACCGTCTGCGGCCGCATCGCCTCCCATTCCTCAAATTTCAGCGGGCGGTTATCGGCGCAGGATGGCAGGCGGAAACCAAAATCCGACAGGGTGGATTTACGCACAAAGTCGCCGCGATACATGCCGCCGATCTGCGGCACCATGACGTGGCTCTCATCCACGATCAGCAGCGCATCCTGGGGCAGATATTCAAACAGGGTCGGCGGCGGCTCCCCCGGATTACGGCCCGACAGGTAGCGGGAATAATTCTCGATCCCGGCGCAGGAGCCGGTAGCCACCATCATTTCGATATCGAAAGTAGTCCGCTGTTCCAGGCGCTGCGCCTCCAGCAGCTTGCCCTGCGCCATGAATTCCTCAAGCCGAACCTTCAGGTCGCGCTTGATCTGTTCCACTGCCTGGAACAGCGTCGGCTTGGGCGTGACATAGTGGCTGTTGGCGAAAATGCGCACCTCTTTCATGGAGATGAGCTTTTCACCCGTCAGCGGGTCAATTTCGTGGATCGCCTCTAATTCATCGCCAAACAGCGACAGCCGCCAGGCGCGATCCTCCAAGTGGGCGGGGAACAGTTCCACCGTATCGCCCCGCACCCGGAACGTTCCGCGACCGAAACCAAGATCGGTGCGGCGATATTGCAGTTCCACCAGCCTTTGCAGGAATTGCTGTCGGTCAAGCCGCTGCCCTACCTGCAACGGTACGGTCATTTCCGTGTAGGTTTCGACCGAGCCGATACCATAGATGCAGGAAACCGAGGCGACGATGATGCAATCCCGCCGCTCCAGCAGCGCGCGGGTGGCGGCGTGGCGCATGCGGTCGATCTGCTCGTTGATCGAGCTTTCCTTCTCAATATAGGTATCGGTGCGCGGGACGTAGGCTTCCGGCTGGTAATAGTCGTAATAGCTGACGAAATATTCCACGGCGTTATTGGGGAAAAAGCTCTTCATCTCCCCATAAAGCTGGGCCGCCAGCGTCTTGTTCGGCGCCAGGATCAGGGTCGGCTTCTGCAAATTCTGGATGACATGGGCCATGGTGAAGGTCTTGCCCGACCCGGTAACGCCCAGCAGCACCTGATCCCGATCACCGTTTTCCAGCCCCTGCACCAGTTCCCCGATGGCGCGCGGCTGGTCGCCGGCAGGCGTATACTCTGAAACGATGGTCAGCGGTTCCAGATAGGGACGTTCCTCCAGCATAACCCGCCAGGACGGGTTCTGAGGGACGGGCATGGCGGCAGCTTCGGTCGGGTTCTGGCTCATGGCCGGTAATCTATGCCGCCCGACCCGCTTGTGGAAGGGGGGATGATCCGGTTTTGTTCACGATAATTGCGCAGGCCACCCCTATCGGCGCTTGGCTTTACCGCCCTGTTCGGCAGCGCTCTGTTTCAAAGCCTGGGAAATACTCTCCCACGCCGCATCCATTGCCTGATTGCTTGCACCATCCTCCGCCGCCATCTCCCTGATCTGGCGAACCAGATCATCCGGCGTGGCACAACTGCGCGGGGGGCGGCCTTCAAAACTGACCGTGTTGGGAAAAACACACAGCACCCGCACCCGCACCAGCGGGAATCGCGACCGGATGGCGCTGATCAGCGGGTGAAGCTGGACCACGGGGTTCACGATACTCCCGACCGAATGATCGGCCCGCAGATAGCGCCACCGCCCCATATTCGGATTGCAGCGGGGCGTGCCCACGGCATCGGCGGGGCCCGACATGATCAGCAGGATGCTGGTCGGCAGGCGCATGACATGGTCGATGCGTGTGACGCCGGATTTGGTGCCGCCGATGGTGATGTCGTTCAGCAGCGGATAGGAGAGCTCATCCAGCTCCATGCGGCGCTTGAACAGCTCTGCATTATATTGCCGGCTGGACAGCTTCTTGTATTTGCGCGGCCGGATGGACAGGGCGAAGGTGGCCATCAAGGTGATGACCACCAGCATGATCGCCGTCAGGGTGACCAGATCGACGACTGAAATCCCCAGGGAATTGGCAATATCCGTCAGCATGCTTTGGGAAATATCGTAAAGCGCCCCCCTTTGTCACGGGGTGGTGACAGGGGTAGGTTTAACCACCCTTGCCCAAAACGCGCCCGTCCCATCCCAATCGCGTGCTTGAAGCGCAATGACAGGGGGCTTTAAGGTCCGTGCCCGGTCATAAACCGTCCCAACCAGGGGAAAATAAATGTCGTTCCTTGCCGACCGCCTGTCCCGCATCAAGCCGTCGCCGACCATCGCGGTGACCAGCAAGGCCCGCGCGCTGAAAGCCGCCGGGCGTGATGTGATCGGCCTGGGTGCTGGCGAACCTGACTTCGACACGCCGGAAAATATCCGGGCTGCCGGTATCCGCGCCATCGAACAGGGCCAGACCCGTTACACCGATGTGGACGGCACGCCCGATCTGAAAAAGGCGATCTGCGCCAAGTTCGCGCGCGAGAACGGCCTGACCTACACCCCGGATCAGGTGACCGTGGGCGTGGGCGGCAAGCAGGTGCTGTACAATGCCCTGATGGCCACCCTGAATGCAGGGGACGAGGTGATCATCCCCGCCCCCTACTGGGTGTCTTACCCGGATATGGTGCTGCTGGCGGAAGGCACGCCCGTCTCCGTCCCCTGCCCGGCCGAAAATGGCTTCAAGCTGCAGCCGGCCGATCTGGAAGCCGCCATCACGCCCAAGACCAAGTGGCTGATCCTGAACAGCCCCTCCAACCCGACGGGGGCTGCCTACACGGCGGATGAGCTGAAGGCCCTGGGCGACGTGCTGCTTCGCCACGCCCATGTCTACATCATGACCGACGATATGTATGAACATCTGGTCTATGATGATTTCACGTTCACCACCATCGCCCAGGTGGTGCCCGCCCTTTATGACCGCACGCTGACGGTCAATGGCGTGTCCAAAGCCTATTCGATGACCGGCTGGCGTATCGGCTATGCCGCTGGGCCCAAGGCGCTGATCAAGGCCATGGGCGTGATCCAGAGCCAGTCCACCAGCAACCCGACCAGCATTTCCCAGGCCGCCGCCGTGGAAGCGCTGAACGGCCCGCAGGACTTCATCAAGGAACGCGCAGGCGTGTTCCAGAAGCGCCGCGATCTGGTGGTGTCGATGCTGAACCAGGCCAACGGCCTGCACTGCCCCAATCCGGAAGGCGCCTTCTACGTCTATCCGTCCTGCGCTGGCACCATCGGCAAGACGGCCCCCACCGGCAAGGTGATCGAGACGGACGAGGATTTCGCCGCCGAGCTGCTGGAAGCCGAAGGCGTGGCCGTGGTGCATGGTGCCGCCTTCGGCCTGTCGCCTTTCTTCCGCATCTCCTATGCCACCAGCACGGAAGTGCTGGAAGAAGCCTGCACGCGCATCCAGCGCTTCTGCGGCAGCCTGAAGTAAGCAGACCCTCGGGTCTTTGACGGAAAAGGCCGGGGGCGGCAACACCCCCGGCCTTTTTCATTCATGAAGCCCGCTGGAAGAGGGGGGCCGTTCCGGCCCTGTCCATCACACCGTCTGGGCTTGCGGCACCACGGGACGGGGGCGGCCATCCTTGTCGATGGCGACATAGGTGAAGACGCCTTCCGTCACCTTATAGGCCGTACCGTCGATCTTGCGCACCCAGACATCAATCCGTACGCGGATGGAGGTGCGGCCGATACGTTCGACTTCCGTGTAGCAGTTAACCTCATCGCCCACGCTGACGGGGCGGTGGAACTTCATCGCCTCCACGCCCACCGTGGCGACGGGGCCACGGGCAAGGCGGTTGGCGGGGGCAGCGCCGGCAAGGTCCATCTGCGACATGACCCAGCCGCCGAACACGTCGCCATTGCCATTCAAATCCTTGGGCATCGCGAAGGTTCGTGAGGTGGGGGCGTCGCGTTCAAAATCAGGTGTTTTCTCAGACATCACTGCCCTCCCAGGGCAAACTACAAAATATGGTGGCATATATCGTTCGGAGATACTGCATCTCCTTGAACCTTGGCGTTCCCCCTCCCTATAATGGGGCATGAGCGATCTGTTTCAGAATACCGCCGTCAAGCAGGACAGCTATTCCGCCCAGGACATCGAAGTTCTGGAGGGGCTGGAACCCGTGCGCCGCCGCCCCGGCATGTATATTGGCGGCACCGATGAACGCGCCCTGCACCATCTGGTGGCGGAGGTGCTGGACAACGCCATGGACGAGGCGGTGGCGGGACACGCCAACCGCATCGAACTGGACCTTGCCGCCGATGGCACGGTGACGGTGCGCGACAATGGGCGCGGCATCCCCACCGATGAACATCCCAAGTATCCCGGCAAATCCGCGCTGGAGGTGATTTTCACCACCCTGCATTCCGGCGGCAAATTCTCCGGCAAGGTCTATGCCACCTCTGGCGGTCTGCATGGCGTCGGCTCTGCCGTCGTCAACGCGCTCTCCGACCGGCTGCATGTGGAGGTGGCGCGCGACCGTCAGCTTTGGGTGCAGAGCTTTTCCCGCGGCTTGCCGCTGGGGCCGCTGGCCAGTGGCGGGGCGGTGCAGAACCGGCGCGGCACCACGGTCAGCTTCCACCCGGATGCGGAGATTTTTGGCGCTGATGCCCAGTTCAAGCCGGAACGGCTTTACCGGCTCTGCCGCTCCAAGGCCTATCTCTACCGTGGCGTGGAAATCCGCTGGAGCTGTGATCCGGCCCTGCTGCCGCCGGGCAGCGAGGTGCCGGCGGCAGAGGTGCTGCATTTCCCCAATGGCCTGCTGGATTATCTGACCGGCAGCCTGAAAAGCCGCGCCACCGTGACGCCCAACCCGTTCGCCGGGCAGGCGGATTTCCCCGGTGATGCCGGGCGGGTGGAATGGGCGGTGGCTTGGCCGGAAGATGACGAAGGTTTCAGCCACACCTATTGCAACACCATCCCCACGCCGCTGGGCGGCACGCATGAGTTGGGCCTGCGCGGGGCGCTGACCCGCGCCATCAAGGGCTATGGCGACCTGCTGGGCAATAAGCGCGCCGGCACCATCACTGCCGATGATGTGATGGAAGGGGCCATGGTGCTGCTCTCCGTCTTCATCCGCGATCCGCATTTCCAGGGCCAGACCAAGGAACGGCTGGTGAATGCGGAGGCGCAGAAGCTGACCGATGCCGCCATCAAGGACCATTTTGACCATTGGCTTTCCGGGTCCCCCGATGCGGCCAAGGCCCTGATCGAACGGCTGATCGAAAAGGCGGATGAGCGGGCGCGCAAGAAGGCGCAGAAGGAGATGGCGCGCAAGACGCCCACCCGCCGCCTGCGCCTGCCCGGCAAGCTGGCCGATTGTTCGCGCCAGAGTGCGGAAGATACCGAGATTTTCATCGTCGAGGGTGATTCGGCCGGCGGTTCAGCCAAGCAGGCGCGCCGCCGCGACACCCAGGCCATTCTGCCCCTGCGCGGTAAGATCCTGAACGTGGCCTCGGCCAGCGTGGACAAGCTGCGGGGCAATCAGGAACTGGCCGATCTGGCCCAGGCGCTGGGCTGCGGCACCGGCAAGGATTTCAGCGTCGACAAGCTGCGGTACGAGCGCGTCATCATCATGACCGACGCCGACGTGGACGGCGCGCACATCGCCTCGCTGCTGATGACCTTCTTCTATCGGGAGATGCCGGGCCTGATCCAGCAGGGACACCTCTATCTGGCCCTGCCCCCGCTCTACCGCATCGCCGGCGGCGGCAAGGTGCAATATGCGCGCGACGACGCGCATAAGGACCAGTTGATGCGCACCACCTTCAAGAATGTGAAGGGCAAGATCGAGATCAGCCGCTTCAAGGGCCTGGGTGAAATGCCCCCGGCCCAATTGAAGGAAACCACAATGGACCCGCAGAAGCGCATGCTGCTGCGGGTGGTGGTACCGGACCTGCGCGACCCGGATCAGAAGGATGATGCGGAAGCGACCAAGGGGCTGGTGGAAAGCCTGATGGGCCGGAAGCCGGAACTGCGGTTCAAATTCATCACCGAGAATGCGAAATTCGCCCAGGATCTGGACGTCTGATCCCAAAGCCTGCTCTTTCACCGTCCCCCTGAAAAGGTGAGTTGACGGTGAAAGATGGCCAGTAGAAGTCATCTGGGCTCAGCAATCGCCTTTCGGCCCGACTAATCCTGACAGCCGCCACGGAACGCGAAGCCCAGAAATGCGAAAACCGCGCCAAGAGGCGCGGTTTCAGCATACCGGGATGTTTACACATCCCGGCCAACCCGACCCGGTTGATCAGCCCTGGCGAGCCTTGAAACGCGGGTTCAGCTTGTTGATGACGTAGACGCGGCCCTTGCGGCGGATGACGCGGCAAGCCTTGTGGCGGGTCTTCATCGACTTCAGCGAATTGACGATCTTCATGATTTAGGTGCTCGGCGCTGGCTGCATTCTTTGCGAGGCGCGGAACATAGTCGCTACGCCCTGTTCTGTCAACCAACCCGCCCCCTGCATTGCCGCAAACCCCGTCTGCACCGGCTCTGGGGCCGTCTGCTGTCCGCTCAGGCCTGGATTCAGGCCAGTTCAGGGGGTTTCATCGCATAGAATCGATAGTAGCGCAGGCCCGATGACAAGGCGGCGACGCGGCGGGCCCACATTTCCACCTCCTCCACCACCGCCAGTTTCGTCTCCCGCTCCATCGACACGGTTTCCAGGTGGCGGACCAGATTCTGGATCGCGTTCAGGATCAGGCTGCGCTGGGTGTCGGAATTATCCTCTGCGATGCGCAGCTCGATATTCCGCTGGGCCAGCGCGCTCACATATTGCTCCACCGTCCAGGGACAGGGCTCCACCGGCTCCGCCGCCAGCCAGCCATCATAATCCCGGCCCCGGACCTGATCCCGCTCGATCACATAATCCGTAAAGAGCAATTGCCCGCGCGGCTTCAACGCCGCCTCGATGGCGTCGATCATCCCATCCTTGTTGCGAACCGTATAAAAAGCTTCTTTGGAGAAGACGGCATCAACCCGCTTGGTCCAGGAGAAATTCTCCATGTCGCAGGTCTGGACCGGCGCCTGACGGGCAAGGCCCGCTTTCTGCGACCGCATCATGCCGGCTTCCGCCAGCACCGGGTTCGGCTCTACGCCCGTGACCCAGGTTCCATATTGTTGCGCCATCACCCGGCTGGCCCCACCCAGGCCGGCGCCAATATCCAGCACGCTCATCGCCGGGTTCAGGCCAAGGGGCTTTACAATGGTGGGGATGAACTCCTCCCCTCCAGGGCTCGAGAATCCCTCACCCCAGATCTTCTCCACAACCTGGATTCGGGTCGGGCTCCAGAGCGGTTTTCCCCGCCGGTTCGTATGCCGGCCGGCGGCACCAGCCTGTCCGCCCTCATGGCTGTCACTATGGCCACTCAGCCCGCCATCCACGCCGGCAGACCGACGACGATGGGACAGGTCATAGCCCTCCCACCAGGCGAGGAAGCGGTCCTTAAGAGTGAGAGCCGTATCTGCCATATCGTCCGAGGCGGGGGGCGCAGCCATGCGGGTTCCGGGAAAATCACCGCTGTTTCCAGGTTGGACGGGAGCTTAACCCTTATGAGCGCCGCGCGAAACAGTCTTGCTGTGGCGAATGGGCAACGGTTAACGATTTAGTCAGGATTTTCACGTAATAGTCCCATGTTGCAACGGTACACACAATTCCTAGTGCCTGTTCGTAAGCTGTTGGTCTGAATGTCAGGAAACATGTTTATCCTGCCATGCGTGAGCCGCGTGACGGGGCGCTGAGACCTGTCATCCTTCCGTGGCAAGATGCGGCTTTGATAGTGCATCTGATGGTTAGACGGTGTAGTGTTCAATTCGGGGTGGCTGCTCGGCAGCCGGTATAAACGGGATTTTGGTTCCCGTTCGCTGCCGGTACGGGTACTGTCCTTGCAGCCGGACCACCGGTGAAGTTCCTGACACTTTCGACAGTCGAGTTCGAGACCACATGTACGAGCGCCGTTCTCCGCAGAGCCCGCAGATCACCCGCCGGGGCGTCAACGCCACCGTCAAATGGTATAACCCCACGAAGGGCTTCGGCTTCGTGACCCTCTCCGATGGGTCGCCCGATGCCTTCCTGCATGCCTCGGTCGTGCAGGCTGTCGGCCATGACAGCCTGGCCGATGGCACGACGATCGTTTGCGATCTGTCCCAGGGCCAGAAGGGTCCGCAGGTCGCTTCCATCCAGAGCGTCGACACCTCGACGGCCCAGGCTCCGCGCCGCAGCCCCGGTGGCTTCGGCGGCGGTGATCGCTTCGGCGGTGGGGACCGTTTCGGCGGCGACCGCTTCGGTGGCGACCGTTACGGCGATGCCCCGCGCGCTCCGCGCGCTGTGCGTTCGTTCGACAACGGCCCGACGGAAACCATTGAAGGCGTGGTGAAGTTCTTCTCCGCCGACAAGGGCTTCGGTTTTGTGACCCCCGATGGTGGTGGGAAGGACGTTTTCGTCCACATCACCGCGCTGGAACGCTCCGGTGTCCGCGCGCTCACGCCTGAGCAGCGCGTCCGCCTGCACACCAGCATGGGCCAGAAGGGTCCGCAGGCCAACAAGGTTGAAGTTCTCTAATAACCTTGTCTTACTTTTTGACCTGAGGCTCTGCGTCACAGGTGCTTGAAGTTGATATGGGGGGAGCTGCCCCGGCGGGCGGCGCCCCCCATATTCGTTGCGACTTTCATACGGTCGTAACCATTGCTCTGCCGGCGCGTTTGGTCTCCGTGCCGGATTCGGGAAGTGGAAAAATGCCACTCCCTGCCGTTCCTTTGTTGCATCGCAGCGCCGCGCGGGGTCACGATAGGGGTCAACCATTCCCCTCCCCCGCACCGGGCCGCCCATGCTGACGAACCTTGCGCCATCCCCCTCCAGGTATTGCCGCTTGAAACAGGGTCTGCTGGCGGGTATGGCCGCCTTCTTCCTGTTTTCATCCTCCATCGGCTGGGCCCAGCAGGCCCCGGAGCCGGGGTCGGCCCATGCGGCCAAGGCACTTGTCACCGCACAGCACCATATGGTGGTTGCCGCCAATCCGCTGGCTGTCGAAGCCGGGCGGGAAATGTTGCGCCGCGGCGGCACGGCAGTGGATGCCGCCATCGCGACACAGCTTGTCCTGGGGCTGGTAGAGCCACAATCTTCCGGCCTGGGTGGCGGCAGCTTTATGGTGCTGGCCGAGCCGGGCGGGCACATCACCACCTATGACGGCCGGGAAATGGCGGGTGCGGGCGTAACGCCGACCCTTTTCCTGGGGGCGGATGGTCAACCGCTGAAATTTTTCGATGCTTTGAAGAAGGGGCGCGCTGTTGGGGTGCCAGGTCTGGTCGCCATGATGGCGCAGGCCCATGCCGCGCATGGCAAATTGCCCTGGGCGGACCTGTTCGCACCGGCGATCCGGCTGGCGGAGGCTGGTGTTCCAGCACAGCCCCGCATGGTGGAGGTGCTGACGGAATGGCGCAAGTTCCTGGCCGATAATCCTGATCTGGTCCGCACCTACTATAATGACGGCGCCGGCCCGCCCTCTTTGGGCCAGGTATTGCCCATGAAGGAACAGGCCATCACTCTGCGCCTGCTGGCCCAGGCGGGTCCTGAAGCCTTCTATCGCGGCCCTATTGCCAAGGCCATCACCGACCGTGTGGCGGCTGCCGCCGGACCGGACGGCCCGCCGGTCATCACCATGGCGGATTTCGCCGCCTATCGCGCGGTGGAGCGGGAGGGGGTTTGCATCGCCTATCGCGTCTGGCGCGTCTGTGGCATGGGGCCGCCCTCAGCCGGGGGCGTCGCCGTTTTGCAGATTTTGGGCATGCTGTCCTCCCACGACATGGCGGACCTGGGCAAGGACAGTCCGGAGGCCTGGCACCTGTTGATGGAGGCCAGCCGACGCGCCCATGCGGATAGAGAGGCCTGGATCGGCGACCCCGATCATGTCAGCGTTCCGACCAGCGGCCTGCTGGACAGGCGCTATATCGCTGACCGTGGCGCCAGCATCAACCCCGCGCAGGCCAGCGCGGGCAAGGTGGCCCCTGGCACGCCCCCAACCCGGCATGGCGCCTTGCATTATGGGCAGGGCACGGGGCCGGACATGCCTTCCACCACCCATCTCTCCATTGTGGATGATGCGGGGCGCATGGTTTCCATGACCAGTTCGGTGGAATTCGCCTTCGGGTCGGGCCTGATCGCAGGCGGCATGGTGCTGAACAATGAATTGACCGATTTTTCCTTCATCCCCGTCCAGGATGGGGCGACGGTCGCCAATGCGCCGGGACCGGGCCGGCGCCCCCGCTCCTCCATGTCACCCATGGTGGTGTTTGATGCCGAAGGCCGTCCGGTGGTGGCTGTCGGCTCTCCCGGCGGCAGCGCCATTATCGGGTATGTGGCCCAGGCCCTGGTCGCCATGCTGGATTGGAACCTGGACCCGCAGCAGGCGATCAACCTGCCCATCCTGTTGAACCGGAACGGCGCCACCCAAGTAGAGGCCGTGCCGGCCGCCGATGCGTTGGCCAGCGCCCTGACCGCCATGGGCCATCAGGTGAAGCGGGAGACAATCAATAGCGGCCTGCATGCCATCCGCTGGTCACCCGATGGCTGGCAGGGCGGTGCCGATCCCAGGCGTGACGGGGTGGCGCTGGGGGATTAAAGGCCGCTGGTAAAATGTCCCATCGCGGCCGCTAGAGCCGTGTGCGTTTAATCGGAAACGCACACGGCTCTAAGCCCTTGTTCAGCGAGCAGATTCACGCTCCAAAGCGATTCCGCTTTTCCGCGATCTGCTCTAAGTCCATAATTGGTAATGCACCGCAACACCGGCGCCCATCACAAGGCACGCCATGATAAGTGCCGCGACGATGTAAAGGGCCATGGCGACGCGCAGGTCGCGCGCCAGGGCCCGGGCCCGGCCATCGCCGATCCACGGTTCCTTGACCACCATCTCCCCTTCCCGGCGGGGACCGCCAAGGGCGAGGTCAAGGATACCCGCGACCGCTGCCACAGGCAGCGCCATCGTTCCCCAGGGGTGGCGCCGCGCCGCCTTCACCCCCCGCACCCCGGCCAGCGCCTTGCCATGGGGAACAAAGCTGGCGGCCAGCAAAAGCGCCAGGACCGCCAGCAACATGGCGGGAAAGCCGGCGATGCGCTGTAACTGCCGGGCGACGGCACCGAAATAGCGGAAGCGTGGCACATCATGGCCAATGATGCGGGCCACCCCATCAATGGCCGCCCAGCCCAGCAGACCGGCAAGGCCAAACAGCGCGTACCAGAAAGCCGGGGCCACCATCCCACAGGCAAAGCGCAGGGCCATGCCCTCCACCGCCGCGCGCACAACACCATGGTGATCCAGGCTCCAGCATTGGCGGTCGGTCAAAGGGGCCACGGCATCGCGCGCCGCTTCCAGATTGCCGGCCTCCAGCGCACCCAGCGTGCGCCCCATCACGGCCCAGGGCAAGCGCAGCGTGACGGCACGGAACAGCACCAGCAGTTCCAGCACGGCCCCGAACCGCACAGACCGCGCAACAAAGGACAGGGCCAAGCCCAACAGAATAGCAAGCGCCACCAGGCCCAGCGCCGTCAGGGCCCCACGCAGCCGCCGGGTGGAATCGGTGCGGTCGATCCGGTTCAACCGCCGGTCCAGCCGTGCGGTGATGGTGGCGAAGAGTGTGGCCGGTGCCGGAAGCAAACGGGCCAGCCATCGCGCATCCCCGATGCAGGCATCCAGGATCATGGCGATGATCAACAGCAACAGGGCATCCACCCCGCCGGAAAAAGGCAACAGCATGGCGACCCCTTGATGGAAGGCACCGACAGGGCCTGGCCCCCTCTGTACCCACCGGCACCCTCACCCGCCCTGACCCGCCGCACGGGGGCAGGACGGGGCGCTACCCAGGCGTTTTACAGGCTGGAAGCCGCTGGCGGCAAGGCAGCACCCGGCTTGCGCCAGGCGATGCTGTCAAAGCTGCCACAGGCAGAGCAGACGGCATGCCACTGCTCATGCGCGACGCCGCAATTACCGCAAATCCAGGTGGGATCGGGATCGGCGCTCGCCACACGCGCCAGCCACGCGCTGACCTGCGGTCCCTCCCCATGTTCGGCCCGCGCCAGTTCCGCCAGCAGCCGGTACGTCGCGGCAGTGGGATCGGTTGCAACGGCCTGATCCAGATGGTTACGGGCCACACCCCACAGCCGCGCCTTGATGGCCGCCGCCGCCAACCCGCGATGGGCATCGGCAGAGGTCGGCGATAAGGCCAGCAGCGCCTCGTACCGTTTCACCAGATCCAACGGCTGCTGCTTGGGCGCGGTTTCGCCCCAGGCGGCGGCCAGATCGGGATGCGGGGCGAGCCGCCATGCCTGTTCCAGCACTTTTGTCGCCTTGCCATGCTGGCCGGATGCCGCCCGCAGACGGGCCAACTGGGCCGCCGCCGGCACCCGCGCGGGGTCGAGATCGAAGGCCGATTGGGCGGCCTGAAGCGCTGCTTCCGGCCGGCCGGCCGCGGCGGCACTCCGGCTTTCCTCGATCAGCAGGGCCGCCCGGCGATGGCGGGCGGTGTCCTTGTCCAAGGCCTTGGTCTTCTGGGCCCTGGCCAGGGCGCTGTCCGCTTCCAGCCAGTTGCCGCTGGCGGCTTCCAGTTCGGCCAGGGCAGCGGCAGGCCATTGCGCCTTGGGGTGCAGCGCCTGGGCGCGGCGGGCATAGTCCAGCGCCGCCGCGCGGTCACCCCGGCGCATCGCCTGATTAAGCAGGCCGCGCAGGCCCAGCAGTTCCGTTTCCTTGCGGTTCAGCATGGCCTTGAAATAGGTGGTGGCCGCACCATCATCGCCCTGCAACTGGGCCGCCTGGGCCGAGAGAAGCAGGGTCAGCGGCGGCTCATCCAGCAGGGATTCGGCCTTCGCGGCATGGCGCTTCGCCGCTTCCGCGTCGCCAGCCGCCACCGCCACCATGCCCTGGGTCAAGGCCCGATAGCCCTGTTCCCGCTTGCGGGCATCGCGGCGCCTGCCCATCGCCTGCGGTCCACCGCGCACGGCCCGCCAGAACCGGTATAGCAGCGCCACCACGCCCATGATCAACAGCATGATGGCGAAAGCCAGCGCCACCGGCAGGTCGATGACATAGCCCAGCCATTCCACCGTCATCCGGCCCGGCTGCTGCGCCAGCCAGACGGCGGCAGCAACCAGGATGCCCAGCTTGATGAAGAAAAGGATCGACTTCTTCATTGCGGCTGCTCCTCCCCACCGCTCAGGCGGGACAGGGTCAGTTCCGACAGACGGGAAGCGGCCTGATCAGCGGCGACACGGGCCTGCGCCTGGGCCAGCCAGGGGGCCGCAACTGTTGCCGCCGGCCCCTGCATCTGCCCCACCTCGGCCACGGCCTGGGCGATATCGCCCTTGGCCAGGGCGGCTTCGGCGCGGGCCAGCAGGGCATCGGCCCCGTCCCCCGCCACATCGCCATCGGCACGGCGTACCGTGATGATGCTGGACAGGCGGCCCAAGGCCTGATCCGTCCAGCTTGCGTCGCTACGGGTACGGTCAGCCCGGAGAATTTCCGGCGCCAGATCCCGGAATTGCTGATGCAGGGCGACATCGCCCGTCAGTCCTGTGCCTGCCGAGGCCTCCAGCGGCGCCAGTTCGGCCTGCAGCGCGGGCTGATCGGCAGCCAGGACCTTCACCGCCCGCAATTCCCGCTCATACGGGCGGCCGGAAACCAGGGCTGAATGCAGCCGGCCGATGGCCACCACCAGCCCTTCCCCGGCGGACGCCTGCTGACGCCGGCTCTCCAGCGCCTGGACCCGTTCCGTCAGGGCCAGAATCTGTTCCCGCAGCCCCACCTGCCCTTCCGCAAGGGAGGAAAGGCCGCCTGCCTGTTGCTCCAGCGCGGCGATCCGCTCGGTTACCGGGGCCAGATCCGCGGGCTCCTGGCCGGGGGCCTGTTCCAGCCGGTCCAGGCGTGCCGCGAGATCGCGCTGGGCTTGCAGCAGTGGCTCCAGGTCGGGCAAAGCCGGGCCTGAATCCGGGGCGGCTGGTGCCGGCATGGCTGGGGCCGCCTCCCCCATCTCCGGGGCGGGGGATGGGGGCGTGGGCTGTGCCTCCAGCGCGGCCAACCGGGCCGTCAGGGCGACCAGCGCATCCCGGTTGCTGGCATTCGCGGCTTTCTGTGCGGCCAGTTCGGTTTGCAGGGGCTCTATATCCACGACCGGGGCCGGTGCTTCCTGCGCGGGCGCCACAGACCGCATCATCTGCCATTGGCCATAACCGGCCACACCCAATGCCGCCAGCGAGAGGATGAAGGCCGTACCGGCCAGCCCCTTGCCACCGCTGCGCGGCGGCGGCGCCAGGCTGGCCGGCTTGGTCGAGGCGGAACCGGTCGTGCTGGCGGCTGGCTTGACGCTTGCGGCAGCAGGCGGGGGCGGCGGAAGCGGTGGCGGGGCGGCCTGGGCCTTGTCGGCGGGCTTTTCCAGCTTGGCCGCCAATTCCTTTTCCATTTCCGCCAGACCGCGCCGTTCCTGTTCAGACAGGTCGGCATCGCGCAGGACGGCAGCGTCGATTTCCACAGAAGTCAGGGCGATGCCGTGGGCGGCGGCGGCAGTGGCAAGATCACCGGCATGGCGCTGGGGAATAAATCCACGCTTGCGCCATCCCTGCACCTCGTCCACCTGCAATCCCAGCTTGCCGGCCATCGGCCGGACGCCGCCGAACCGATCGATGATGGTATCCGTCGCCAGCGCGCGCGCGCTTTCAGCCGGTGAGCCAGACGCACCACCATCCCGGTTCATTTCATCCGCCATTGATCCTCCTTGTCCTGCTGTTGGGAACCCGGAGCCCGTGTTCAGGGTGCCGGGGGCAGCAGGGCCAACAGACTGTCGGCATCGGGCGATGCCGCAATTTCTACCCGTCGCCAGGAAAGGCCGGATGCGGCCTCGGCAACGGCGTTGCTGATACACAGCGCGGTCAGGCCATGCACCGCTTCCACCATTTCGGCCTGACACGCCAAGGTAACAAAGGCGCGCGCGGTACGGGCGGAAAAAAGCAGCACATGGGTTATGTCACCAGCCGCCAAGGCCGCCACCGTACCGGCATCCAGGTGCCGGACGGGGACGGCGCGATAGGCGACATGCCGTTCCACCTGCAGGTTGCCGGGGCGGAGCAGCGACGCCAGATCGCCCGCCACATCCGCCCCACAGATGTGCAGCAAACGGCCTTCACTGGCCGGCGGTTCCGTCAGGATCAGGCGGGCCAGATCATGAATATCGCCACCGGCACTGCGCACGGAGGCGAAACCCGCCGCCAAGGCCATATCGGCCGTGCGATCCCCCACCGCGTAAACCGGCAAATCGCGCTGCCCGATCAGGCCCTCCAGCGCCCGCACCCCGTTGGGGGAGGTGAGGACAAGCGCCGCCACGCCCGCCAGATCGGGCGGCGGGGTTAATACCCCCTCCACCTCCAGCAGGGGGCATGAATGAACGCTGTATCCGCGCGCCGCCAGAAAGGCCGTGGTTTCGCTGGCCGCCGGTTCCGGCCGGGTAACAAGGATGCCCGTCACACCACGGGCTCTTGCGCCATCGCCTCGGCCCCTTTGAAGAAGTCCGAAGGCAGCATGGATTTCAGTTCATTGCCGGCATCAATGCCCATGGCGGCAGCATCGCTGATAGCCCCCGTACGGGCGGTGACGAACCATTGCTGTCCATTGGGGCGGATGACCAGCGCCTGCACGGACAAGGCCGCCCCGGATATCAGCGCCAGGGCCGCGATAGGCGTGCGGCAGGACCCGTCCAGCGTCGCCAGAACACCCCGTTCCGCCGCCACGCGGGCCGCCGTCGCCGGGCAGTTCAGCGCCATGACATATCGGTTCACGCGGTCATCATTGATCCGCGTCTCGATCCCGATGGCCCCCTGGGCCACGGCGGGCAGCATCACATCCGGCTCGATCACACTGGTGACCCGGTCGGCCAGCCCCAGGCGCCGCATGCCGGCCATGGCCAGCAGGGTGGCGTCCACCTGCCCTTCCTCCAGCTTGCGCAGACGGGTCTGCACATTGCCGCGGAAGGGCACCACGCGCAGGTCGGGCCGGCGCATCAGCACCAGGGCCTGACGGCGCAGGCTGGCGGTGCCCACCACACTGCCGGCCGGCAGATCATCCAGCGTGGCCGCCTTAAAGCTGATCCAGCCGTCGCGGTGATCCTCACGCGGCAGCAGGGCGCTGATGCTCAACCCATCGGGCAGCCAGGTCGGCACATCCTTCATGGAATGGACGGCCAGATCGACCCGGCCATCCAGCAGCGCATCCTCAATCTCTTTGGTGAAGAGACCTTTGCCGCCGGCAGCCATCAGGGTGCGGTCCTGGATACGGTCCCCTTCTGTTTTGAAGGTGACAATCTCCACCGCGCCGGGCTCGGCGAGTTCGGGGAACAGGGCGGCCAGACGGTCGCGGGTTTCGTGGGCCTGCGCCAGCGCCAGCGGGCTGCCGCGCGTGCCGATGCGGATGAGGGCAGTATTCATACCCGCCTCAATATCCTTGAATGGCTTCGGAGGGAAGCCTCCCTTGCCGTGACAGCCCCTGACGACTAGCTTGGGGCCACCATGATCATACTTGGAATTGAGACAAGCTGCGACGAAACCGCTGCCGCCATCGTGGCCGCCGATGGCGATTCCGCGCCCGGTACCGTGCTGTCCAACGTGGTTCTAAGCCAGCTTGACGAGCATCGCCCCTATGGCGGCGTGGTGCCGGAAATCGCCGCCCGTGCCCATCTTCAGCATCTGGACCGGCTGGTTCGCCAGTCGCTGGACGATGCGGGCCTGACCCTGGACGATATTGATGGCGTGGCCGCCACTGCCGGGCCGGGCCTGATCGGGGGTGTCATGGTCGGGGTCATGACGGCAAAGGCGATCTGCGCCGTGCGCAACCTGCCCTTCGCCGCCGTCAACCATCTGGAAGGCCATGCGCTGACCGCGCGGCTGACCCATGGCGTGCCCTTCCCCTTCCTGCTGCTGCTGGTTTCTGGCGGGCATTGCCAGTTGCTGGCCGTGGAAGGGGTTGGCCGCTATCGCCGCCTGGGCACCACCATCGACGATGCCGTGGGGGAAGCCTTCGACAAGGCGGCCAAGCTGATGGGGCTGGGCTATCCCGGTGGGCCGATGATGGAAAAGGCCGCCAACCGCGCCACCGACCCCACCCGATTCAGCCTGCCGGTGCCGATGAGGGGCCGCCCGGATTGCGATTTCAGCTTCTCCGGCCTGAAGACCGCCGTGCGCCGCCACGTGGAAATGCTGGGGGAGACGGGGAGCGATGCCGACATGGCCGATCTGGCCGCTGCCTTCCACCAGGCCGTGGGCGACAGCCTGATCGACCGGTGTGATCGGGCGATGAGACTGTTCCGCGACCAATGGCCAGACGGCAACACGCTGGTGGTGGCCGGCGGCGTGGCGGCAAACCAGATTTTGCGGGCCCGGCTGACCAAGCTCTGCGCCAAGCGAAAGTTTGATTTTGTCGCCCCGCCCTTGAACCTGTGCACCGATAATGGCGCCATGATCGCCTGGGCCGGGCTGGAACGGCTGCGCCTGGGCCTGACCGACAGTCTGGACTTCGCCCCCCGCCCCCGCTGGCCGCTCGACCCCGGTGCTGCCAAGGCCGGTGCCAAGGCCTGATCACGGTATCTGATGCCTGTTTTTATGGCCCGGTCATCCCTGATGGCCGGGCCTTTCTATTCAGTGCCTGGGGACTCTGTGACAAATTTCGGTCACAACGAATTCGCTATAGCCAGTCATGACCACCGAATATGGAGATATTGCGTCATAGGACAAAGATGAGGGCAAAAAGTGGGCGAGATTTCAGGATGAATTAGGCGGACATTTAGCAATAGGTTGGAATCGCTTACGGTCGCTATTTTCTCCCGATTTTGTCGGTGACCTTTGGGAACAACCCCCTTTGAAGGCCGTTGTTTGTGCGATGCTGGGCTGGACGCAAGCGTTGATTGAAACAACTCAATCATCGCACCCCACCCGGACGATGCCGGAGCCGCCGCCTTTAAGGGCGCATTGCCCGGCCCAACCTGGCTAGGAGATGAACCATGCACAAGAACACCAAGGCCGCCCTGATCGCCGCTTTCCTCGTCGCCACCCCGGCCGCCGCCATGGCCCAGTCCGACCCGCTGGAAAATCTGAGCCCGGTCGGCAAGGACAGCTACGCGCTGTATATGAAGCTGGACGGCCCCAAGGCCTTCGCCCTGGCTGACGATGGCTCCATCGGCTACAGCTCTGCCGCTGACGGCGCCACCGCCCGCGCCAATGCACTGAGCCGCTGCGCCGAAGTGACCAATGAACAGTGCCGCATCTTCTCTGTCGATGGTCAGGTGACCGCAGCCAATGCCGGCGGTGAACTGCGCCAGATCGCCAACACCAACACGGATGCTATCGACCTGAAGGGCGAAGTCCTGGCCGATTACGAGAAGGCCGAAGGGGCCAAGGCCCTGGCCATGTCCACGGATGGCGCTTTCGGCTGGGTGGTCCGCGAAAATGAGGAAGAAGCCCGCCAGGCCGCTTTGACCGAGTGCCAGACCTATGGTTCGGACTGCACGATCCAGTCGTCGCAGCCCGCCGCCACCAACTAAGCAGAATCGACACTGATCCAGCGCCATGACGGGCGGGGCTCGTACCCCACCGGACCGTTCTCCCCCGGACAGTCCAGCCCCGCCCGTTATAGCGCCGACGGCTCAGTGACGATGGATAAGCCCGGCCGGGCATGAAGGCGGAACCCCTGCCCCTTCATGCCTGACCGGGCTTATCTTTATTTCCGGACCGGACCGCGCTAAGCCTTGGGGCATGAAACCCGGATTAAGGCCGGCAGAGCAACCAGGGGGAAATGCCATGCAGCGTATCGGTGTGATCGGGGCCGGGGCCTGGGGCACAGCCCTGGCAATGGCAGCGGCGCGCGCCGGCCGGCAGGTGGTGTTGCAGGCGCGGGAACCGGAAGTGGTGGACAGCATCACCCAACATGGTGAGAACAGCCTGTTCCTGCCCGGTATCCCGCTGGACCCGGCCATCCGCGCCACCGCCGATCTGGCTGAAGCGGCAGCCGTGGATGCCGTGCTGCTGGTCACGCCCGCACAGCATCTGCGCGCCGCCTGCCGCAGCCTGAAGCCGCTATTGTCGCCCACGGTGCCTGTGGTGATCTGCGCCAAGGGAATCGAGATCGACACCGGCGACCTGATGAGCGAGGCGGCCAAGGCGGAACTCGGGAACCAGCCGCTGGCCGTGCTGTCCGGCCCCACCTTCGCCGCCGAAGTGGCCAAGGGCCTGCCAACGGCGGTGACGCTGGCGATTGAGGATGCGGACCTTGGGCGGCAACTCCTGGCTGCCCTGGGCGGCCGCACGTTCCGCCCCTACCTCTCCGACGATTTGATCGGCGCCCAGGTGGGCGGGGCGGTCAAGAATGTGCTGGCGATTGCCTGTGGCATCGTGCATGGCCGCGCACTGGGCGACAATGCCCGCGCCGCCCTGATCACCAGGGGCTTGGCGGAGATTGCCCGGCTGGGGGTGACGCTGGGCGCGCGGCCTGAAACCCTGATGGGCCTGTCCGGTCTGGGCGACCTGACGCTGACCTGTTCGTCGCTGCAATCACGCAACATGTCACTGGGTGCCGCCTTGGGCCAGGGAAGGCGGCTGGAAGAGGTGCTGGGCGAGCGCCGCTCTGTTGCCGAAGGGGTCTATACCGCCCGCGCCGTGACCAAGCTGGCGGCCGCCAAGGGCGTGGACATGCCGCTCTGTCAGGCGGTGGATGCCCTGCTGAACCATGGCGCCGATCTGGAAGCCATGATCGACGGCCTGATGGCCCGCCCCTTCAAGCCGGAAGGGTTATAACCGGCACACAAGCGGCGGGAGGTCTAGGCTGTGAACTCATAAACGCAATCAGTGAACGGTCTTTGGGCCATCCGACAGTGAGGTTAGGTAATCCGCGATTGCCCGCGCCGTTGCGGCGGCTGCATCGGAATCTACGACAGATAACCCCATATGGTCGGATACGATTCCGACAAGGTAGGTTGTCGCTTCGTCTTTCGAGCTACCGCGATAGAGCATGCTGACGACGTGCAGCAGATAACCGTCATATTCGTCGGCGCATCCTTCGCCACAAGACCCGTTCTCATCTGCCAAGCCTATCGGGTCCCAAAGCCTCCAACCAATCTCGCGCAAGCGCGAGAGCTGTATTTTCGGGTAGTATAGCATGTTGAAACCTTAACATCGCAAACGAGACTCGACTATATGCCCTTTCCATTTCGATCGTTTGCTGATTCAGCATCGGCATGAGCCAATTAATCTGACCGACTTCGAATGGCGTGTGATCGAGCCGATTCGACCGAACAAACCGCGAGATGTGCCTCGCGTTGATGACAACCGTGTGTTGAACGGCCTCTTCTAGGTGCTACGCACCGGTGCGCCGTGGCGCGACCCACCCAAGCGCTATGACCCGCGCGCCATAATCGACAGCACCTCCGTTCGCCACCAGCAGGCCGCGATGCTCAAGGGCCCCCAATCCCACTGAGCCTTACCGCTCCACAGATTTGCAACCAGACACGGCTGGCCGGGAACTTCCTCACTATGGTCCAGCTTATTTTTAATGCGCCCGCGGCTTCATTTTTATGATTTTACGATCTAGCACCTCACCGCTACGAATAGTTTATTACCGCACCACCATGGTCTGGGCCGACTGCACCAGCTTTTCCGCGCTGGTGAAGCGGGGCGGCTGTTCCAGGCCGGCGGCCATGGCCGGGCGAGCGGCAAGCTGGTCAATCCAGCGCTTCAGGTGGGGCAGATCATCAATCGCCACACCCGACCAGTCATGCGTGCGGGCCCAGCACCAGTTCGCGATATCGGCGATGGAAAAATCGCCGGCCAGGAATTCATGCTCCTTCAGGCGGCTGTCCAACACGCCTAACAGCCGGTGGGTTTCTTTCTGATAGCGCTGGATGGCGGGTTCGATCTTCTCCGGGAAATAGCGGTAGAAGACATTGGCCTGCCCCATCATGGGGCCCACACCGCCCATCTGGAACATCACCCATTGCAGCACGCGCGACCGGCCCTTGGCGTCGGTCGGCATCAGACGGCCGGTCTTCTCCGCCAGATAGACCATGATGGCGCCCGACTCGAAGACCGTGAAATCCTCAGCTCGGTCCACGATCACGGGGATACGGCCATTGGGGTTCATCGCCAGGAACCAGGGTTCCTTCTGCTCCCCCTTCGAAAGATCGACCGCGTGGAGCGTGTAGGGCAGCCCCACCTCCTCCAGCGTGCAGGACACCTTGTAGCCATTGGGCGTGGCGGCGGAATAAAGGTCGATCATCGCGGCGTTCCTTCCCGATTCCCCAATGAAGGGCTCATTGCCTCCATCAACGCACCCCGCGATGCCGGGATCAATGGCGAAGGAGGGGTTTTATCCGCCGCATGGCCGTTTTCCGGATATTTCCACATACGATCATGTGGTTTTGGGTCGCCCCCGCCCACCTTCGGACGGTAGATTGCCTGCCGTTACACGACCAGAAGCGCTTTGTGCGCCTGCCGGAGAAAGGAAAAGCGATTTGACCCGCCAGACCGCCGATCATCCCAGCCGCCGCATCATCCTGGGCGCCGCCGGGGCCGGGCTTGCGCTCGCCACCGTGCCGCCCGCCCTGGCCGGGGCGCAGGGCCCTGCTGCCGGCGCCCCGCTGTATGGTGATGATTTCACCCAGGGGCTGGCCAAGTGGCATGTGGAAATGCACCAGCCGGGCAAGGTGACAGCGCAGGGCGGCATCCTGGATATTGACGTGCCCGCCGGTACCTCCGTCTGGTTCCGCCAGCGGCTGGAAGGGCCGATCCTGATTCGCTATCAGGCGCTGGCCGTGTCGGAAGGCGGGCCGAATGACCGGGTCAGCGACCTGAACGCCTTCTGGATGGCGACCGATCCCGGCGCGCCCGATGGTAACGCGCTCACCAACCCGCGCACCGGCAAGTTCGAGGATTACGACACGCTGAAGCTCTATTATGTCGGGCAGGGCGGTAACTGGAACAAGACCACCCGCTTCCGCCGCTATACCGGGCAGGCTGGCAACCGGCCGCTTTTGCCGGGCCATGACCTCCAGGACCCGGCCGACATGCTGACGCCCAATGTCTGGCAGGAAATCACCCTGGTCGCTGATGGCCCGACCGTTCGTTATTACCGCGACGGCAAGAAGCTGTTCGATTTCACCGATCCGGAACCCTATACCAGCGGCCATTTCGCCCTGCGGACGACGCAAAGCCATCTGCGCATCCGCCGTTTCGGCATCTATCGCCCGGCGTGATTTGGCGGGTGGGTCAGTCCGGATGGGCCGGTCGGCTGCCGGCGGGCCAGGGCAGGCCGATATCTTCCAGCACACAGTCAATTTCACTGACGGTCAGGCGGATATCGGCCCCAGCCGCCATATGCAGCAGGATGGCCCCGTCCATCGCTTCCAGCGACAATAGCGACAGGAACTGGTCCCGCCGCTTCAGGTCCAGGCCCCGGCAGGCGACATGGGCCACCTTGTGGAAGCGCACGGCGCTATGCACCCGCTCCCCCGCCACCGGCTCGTCAGGGGTGGGGCCGGCGGGCGCCTTCCCCTCCCCTTCCCAGCGGAACCGGTTGGCTACCAGGACGAAGCAGGCCTCATCCGGCAGATAGGCCATTTCCCCGATGGGCAGGATGGCATCCTGCAGCACCGCAGATATCACGCCCAGATCTTCCGCATCGCCAGCCCGAAGCCGCAACCCATCCGCCATGATGCCCCCCATCCTGCAGGCGCTGACCGCGATCAGGCCGCCTCTTCCCGCACCCGCTCCATGGACGCGCCGCAGGCGGCCAGCTTCTCCTCAATCCGCTCATACCCGCGATCGAGGTGATAGATGCGGTTGACCACTGTTTCCCCCTGCGCCGCCAGCCCAGCCAGGACCAGGGAGACCGAAGCGCGCAGATCGGTCGCCATCACTGGCGCCCCGGTCAGGCGCGGCACGCCACGGACCAGGGCGGACGAGCCATGGACAGTGATATTCGCACCCATGCGGGTCAGTTCCGGCACATGCATGAAACGATTCTCAAAAATCGTCTCCGTGATCATGGAAGCGCCCTTGGCCACGCACATCAGTGCCATCATCTGGGCCTGAAGATCGGTGGGGAAACCGGGGAACGGTTCCGTCATCACATCCACGCCGAGCAGTTCGCCCGCCGTGGCGGAAACCAGCACGCCGCCGGCGGTTTCCACCAGCTTCACATTGGCAGCCGCCAGCGTCTTGCCCACGGCCTTCAGGTCCGCCAGCTTGGCGCCCAGCAATTCCAGCTCACCACCCGTGATGGCGGCGGCCATGGCGAAGGTGCCGGCCTCGATCCGGTCGGGCAGCACGGCATAGGTGGCGCCATGCAGCCGGTCCTTGCCCTTGATGACAAGCCGGTCGCTGCCCACGCCCTCGATCTCCGCCCCCATGGCAATGAGGCAGCGGGCCAGATCGCCGATTTCCGGTTCGCGGGCGGCATTGACCAGCACGGTTTCACCCTTGGCCAGGGTGGCGGCCATCATCAGGTTCTCGGTCGCGCCGACGGATACTTGCGGGAAGACAAATTCCGCCCCCACCAGCCCGCCTTCCGGCGCCTTGGCCAGGATATAGCCGCCTTCGATATCAATCTGCGCGCCCATGGCCTGCAGGCCCTTGATATGCAGATCGACGGGCCGCGTACCGATGGCGCAGCCGCCGGGCAGGCTGACCTTCGCCTGGCCGAAACGGGCCAGCAGCGGCCCCAGCACCAGCACCGACGCGCGCATCTTGCGCACCAGATCATAGGGGGCGGTGGTGTTGAAAATATCGTTGGCAAACAGCTCGACCGACCGGCCACTGGACCCGAAGGCATCGCGGCCATTGATATGCACCTCCACCCCATGCTGGGCCAGCAGCCGGTTCATGGTGGTGATGTCGGCCAGCAGCGGCAGGTTCGTCAACGTCAGCTTCTCATCGGTGAGAAGGCAGGCGGCCTGCAAAGGCAGGGCGGCATTCTTGGCGCCGCTGACAGGAATCTGGCCCCGGAGAGGGTTGCCACCGCGGATGACGAGCTTGTCCATGGGGGAGGTTCTTCACGAGTACGGGATGAAAGGATCGGGCTTGGGACCGGTTTATCGGCGCCGAACATGGCGCCGCTACGGCAGATCAGAGGCGCGCCAGCGTCACGCCGCGCTGCTTCATGTACTTCCCGGCGCGGTCGGCATAGGAGACCTCGCACGGGCTTGCCCCCTGGAAGAACAGGAACTGGCACAGCCCCTCATTCGCGTAGACCTTGGCCGGCAGCGGCGTGGTGTTGGAAATTTCCAGCGTCACATGGCCTTCCCATTCCGGCTCCAGCGGCGTGACATTCACGATCAGGCCACAGCGGGCATAGGTGGATTTGCCCAGGCACACCACCAGCACATCGCGGGGAATGCGGAAATATTCCACCGTGCGGGCCAGCGCGAAGCTGTTGGGTGGGATGACACAGACATCGGTCTTGCGGTCAACAAAGCTGGTCTCGTCGAACTTCTTCGGATCGACGACCGCATTATCGACATTGGTGAAGATCTTGAATTCGTCGGCCACCCGGGCGTCATAGCCGTAGGAGGACAGACCGAAGGAGATCACACCCTCGCGGCGCTGCCCTTCGATGAAGGGCTCGATCATCCCGTTCTTGGTTGCCTGTTCCCGTATCCAGCTATCAGGCATGATCGGCATAATGGTCCCCCAATGGCAAAAGGCCCCTTACCATCCACGGGGCCGCAAGAGTTTGTAGCCCAGCGCCGGACAAGGCTCAAGCGGTGGGGCTTTCTACCTGCCCGGCATCATTGGGGGCATCGGCCTCATCTGCTGTGTCGCGGGCACGATTCTGCTCCTTGCGCTTGCGCAGATTATCGCGCAGCGCCTGGGCCAGACGGTCCTTGCGATCATCCTTGCGGGACGGGTTCTTGCTCATCTCTGGTCGCTCCCCTCAAAACGGGCGGAATTCCAGGGGATTTACCCCGGTGCCGTCAAGGGGTGGGCGAAAAAATCGCCGAATGCGTTTTTTGTGCTTGCGCTGCGGGGCGTGGAGTGGCACATAGCCGCCCACCGCAGCGGCGCCTTGGCCGCGACGGGATGAAATGACAGTGCTGCCATAGCTCAGTCGGTAGAGCGCGTCCTTGGTAAGGACGAGGTCGTTGGTTCGATTCCAATTGGCAGCACCATTTCAGAAAAACAAAAACCCGCCAGTCTGGCAACGGACGGCGGGTTTTGTTTTCAAGGACTTACGGCATCGGCCTTTCCGGGTCATGGCTGGACATGCGAATAAACGCTTGCACCAGCCGCGCTGGAATGGCACATAGCCGCCCACCGCAACGGCCACAGGGTCGGGGCGGGATGAAATGTCGATGCTGCCATAGCTCAGTCGGTAGAGCGCGTCCTTGGTAAGGACGAGGTCGTTGGTTCGATTCCAATTGGCAGCACCATTTCCCCAACAAAAAACCCGCCAGCCCGGCATTGGGCGGCGGGTTTTTTGTTTTCCGGCTTCATCGCCGCCCCATCCCGTCATCCCGGCCAAAGCCAGCACGACGGGACCAAGGCGCAATGCCGATCAGCCGGCCGCCGCACCCAGCGGCTTGGCAAGTGCCATATCCAGATAATCATCCACGATCCGGCCCAGATCATCGGCACGGTCGTTGAAGAAATGGTTGGCGCCTTCCATACGGCGATAATCGATCTTGATGTCCTTCTGCGCCGACAGCTTGTTCACCAGACGGGTAACAGAGGCTTCGGGCACCAGCTCATCCCGGTCGCCATGCACGATCAGGCCCGATGCCGGGCACGGGGCCAGGAAGCTGAAATCGAACATGTTGGCCGGCGGGGCGATGGACAGGAAGCCATCCAGTTCCGGCCGGCGCATCAGCAACTGCATGCCGATCCAGGCGCCGAAGCTGAAACCGCCAATCCAGCAGGAACTGGCATTGGGGTTGTAGGTCTGCAGCCAGTCCAGCGCGCTCGCCGCATCGGACAGTTCCCCCTCACCCCGGTCATAGGTGCCCTGGCTGCGGCCCACACCACGGAAATTGAAGCGCAGGGCAGAGAAGCCGCGCTTGGTGAAGGCATGGAACAGCGTATAGACGATGCGATTATTCATCGTCCCGCCATGCTGCGGGTGGGGATGAAGCAGCAACGCCACGGGGGCGTTGGGCACTTTGCTGTGCGAGTAGCGTCCTTCGAGACGGCCCGCCGGGCCGTTCATGATCACATCAGGCATTGGTTCACCGGTCCCGATCAGGCGTGCAAGCAGACGGCAGGCGGGGCAGCCGACAGAAAAAACACGGGCGCGAACCCGTGCCCGGAGGCGGGAGAATGCAAGGGAGGCGTTCTTGACCGACCAGCCGGGTCATTCTATAGGACAGCCTGTGATGACAAGGCCCGCCGTTGCACGACCGGGATGGCCGTACCCCGGCGTCCGGGGGAAACGCGCCGATGCCGATCAAGGCAACGGAGCGGGCACGGACTATACCACAGCGGCCCTGTTGCTATTCAAGCCTCTTCGCATCTATCTGCGAGAAGCTGTTCAACTGCCGTTTTCATAGGCAATTCGGCGGCAATCCGGCCCCTGGCGGCCTGCTGAACTGGCGGTGACCCGATGGCAGACATGGTTTACCTGGACTGGAATGCGACCGCGCCCCTGCGGCCAGAGGCGCGTGCAGCCCTGATCGGGGCCCTGGATCATATTGGCAACCCCTCCTCCGTTCATGGATTCGGTCGCCGCGCCCGGCGGCTGGTGGAGGATGCGCGCGAACAGGTGGCAGCCCTTGCCGGTGCCAGCCCGGCGCAGGTCACCTTCACCGGTGGCGGCACAGAAGCCAACAATCAGGCGCTTGCCCTGGCCGGAGACAAGCGCCGTCTGCTGGTTGGTGCCACCGAACATGCCTCGGTGCTGGAAGTGCGCGCCGATGCGGTGGCCGTGCCTGTGGATGGCGACGGGCTGATCGACAGCGCCGCCCTGGCCGCCCTGCTGGCTGCTGACAGCCAGCCCGCGCTGGTTTCCATCCAGGCGGTCAATAATGAAACCGGCGTGATCCAGGACATGGCGTCCCTGGCCGCAATCGTCCATGCCCATGGTGGCTGGCTGCATAGTGATGCGGTGCAGGCCGCCGGGCGCATCCCCATCGATATGGCGGCCTGGGGCTGCGACCTGTTGAGCCTGTCCGCCCACAAGATCGGCGGGCCGCATGGGGTGGGCGCCCTGCTGGCCGTCGCCGGCATCCCCCTGGCGCCGCTGCTGCGCGGTGGCGGGCAGGAACGGCGGATGCGGGCGGGAACGGAGAATGTGGCCGGTATCGCCGGTTTTGGCGCAGCCTGCGCCGCATCGCTGGCCGGGCTTGCCGATTATGCCGCCCTATCCCTGCTGCGCGACCGGCTGGAAACGGCGGTGCTTGCCCTGGCGCCGACGGCACAGATCATCGGGGCAGGCGCCCCGCGTGTGGCCAATACAAGCTGCATCGCCCTGCCCGGTGTGCCGGCCAACAGCCAGTTGATGGCGTTTGATCTGGCGGGCATCGCCGTATCGGCCGGGTCAGCCTGTTCCTCCGGCAAGGTCAAATCCTCCCATGTCCTGCGCGCCATGGGGCTGGAGGAGGCGCTGGCCGGGGCGGCCATCCGGGTCAGCCTGGGCTGGGACAGCACAGAGGCCGATATAGACCGTTTTATCGCCTGTTGGGACCGTATCGCCGCCCGCACCCGCCCGGCGGCCTGAAGGAATGGATATGGATATGATCACGCCGGGTGAAGGCCAGCCCGATCCTCTTCCCTGCTGGCATTGCGGTGCCGGCGTGGCGGCCCGTGCCCTGTTCTGTCACCAGTGCGGCGCCATCCAGCCCCCAGGCGATGTCGACCCCTTCACACGCCTGGGCCTGTTGCCCAGCTTTGAGATCGAAACTGCAACGCTGGACCGGCAGGCGGCCGGCTTTGCCCGCATCCTGGACCCATCGCGTTTCGCCGCGCGGGGGGAAGAAGCCCAGGCCATCGCCGCCCGCCAGCGCGATGCCCTGACCCATGCCATTGCCAGCTTGCGCGATCCCGCCGCCCGCGCCCGCGCCCTGCTGACCCTGGCCGATGCGGCCCCGGCAAAGCCCCGCAATGGCGGGGCGTGGGAATTGCGGCTGGCAGTGGTGACGGACGGCCCGTCCCTGGCGCGGCTGGTCACGGAGGTGAAAACCGATATGCAGGCGGAATTGCGCCTGCTGCTGGATGCCTTCCGCCTGCGCGATCTCTCCCTGGCGGCCACAAGGCTGCGCCGGGTGGAGGAGATGGCCCTGGCATTGACCGCCGCCGAAGGACGGCGCTGACCGCACCCACCCCTTCATCCTGCTCCGGTCACCCGCGCCAAAACGGCGCTGGACTTGACCGCGCCGGATTCGTAACAAGACGGACACGATAAGGCTGGCCCCTCCCCCAAGGCCAGCAACAATAAGGTTGTTAGGAGTTCTGGCGCGATGCCGAAGATGGTGTTCATTGAGACCGATGGCACCCGCCGTGAGGTGGATGCCCCGCTTGGCCTGTCGATCCTGGAGATCGCCCGCCGCCATGATATCGACCTGGAAGGTGCCTGCGAAGGTTCGCTGGCCTGCTCCACCTGCCATGTCGTCATCACGCCGGAATGGTACGACCTGCTGCCCGACGCCGACGAAGATGAAGAGGATATGCTGGATCTGGCCTTCGGCCTGACCAAGACCTCTCGCCTGGGCTGCCAGATCCGCATGAGCGAGGAACTGGACGGTCTGACGGTCAAGCTGCCCGGCAGCCGCTGACCCCAACCCGGAAGGGACGATCCCATGACCATGACGGCCCGCCCCGCCTTGCCCGATCTGGCGACGCCCGGCGGGCTGTTCGACCGGCTGCGGACCGCCGCGCGCCCGTCATGGGATCGTTATATCCGGCATGATTTTGTGCGCGGCATGGGGGACGGCACCCTGCCCGCCGCCAGTTTCCGCCATTATCTGGTGCAGGATTACCTGTTCCTGATCCATTTCGCCCGCGCCTATGCGCTGGCCGCCTTCAAGGCCGATGATCTGGCCGACATGCGGGCAGCAGCATCGTCCATGTCGGCGCTGCTGGATCTGGAAATGGGGCTCCACATCAAATATTGCTCCGGCTGGGGCATTGACGAGGCGGCCATGCAGGCCATGCCGGAGGCCCAGGCCACGCTGGCCTATACCCGATACGTGCTGGAACGCGGTGTCGCCGGTGACCTGTTGGACCTGCATGTCGCCCTGGCCCCCTGCATCGTCGGCTATGCGGAAATCGCCGCCCATCTGATGGCCGACCCGGCCACGGTGCTGGATGGTAATCCCTATGCCGACTGGATCGCCATGTATGCCGATCCAGAATATCGCAAGGTCGCGGCGGCACAGGTGGCCCTGCTGGACCGGCTGGGTGTCAAGCGCGGTGCCGATGCCCGCTTTGCCGACCTGACGCGCTGCTTCGATGCCGCCAGCCGGCTGGAAGCAGGCTTCTGGGATATGGGAATGGGCCTGCTGCCGTGATCGCCCCGGCGGCCCCTTCCACCACGGTTGAAGGGCGCTGGACCCGCATCGCCCCCTTCCTGCTGGTGCTGCTGGCCATCATGCTGCCGCCGATTGGCGGCGGCATCGCCAAGCACGTTGCCGTGGGCCATGACATTCTGGGTCTGGCCTTCCTGCGCAATGCCATCAGTGCGGCGGCTTTGCTGGTGATCGCCCGGCCCCGCCTGCGCGGGCTGACCGGGGCGCAATGGCGCGCGGCCCTGGGCTTGGGTGCCGCCCTGGCATTGATGAATGCTACCTTCTACCTGTCCATCACCCGCCTGCCGCTGGGCGTGGCGGTGGCGGTGGAATTTATCGGTCCGCTGACGGTCGCCATGCTGGGCGGGCGGCGCTGGCTGGATTTCCTGTGGCCCTTGCTGGCACTGGGCGGGGTCTTGCTGCTGACACCCTTGGGCGGCGCCACGCATCTGGACCCGCTGGGCCTGTTCTTCGCCGCCACGGCGGGGGCCGGATGGGCGGCCTATATCCTGACATCGCAAAAGGCGGGGCAGTTGATCCCCGGCATGACCGGCCTGGCCCTGGCCTTGACAGCCGCCGCCCTGTTCACCGCCCCCGTCGGGCTGATGGCAGCAGGGCCGTTCCTGGCCGATGCCCATGGCATGCTGCTGGTGCTGGGGGTGGCCCTGTTCTCCACCCTGCTGCCTTATATGCTGGAATATGTCGCCTTGCGCCGGGTGCCGACGGCGGTATTCGGCATTTTGCTGGCGCTGGAGCCGGCCATCGCCGCCCTGGTCGGCGTGGTGGGGTTGGGGGAGCGGCTGGGTCTTGTCACCTGGACCGCCATTGCCATGGTCTGCACGGCAGCCCTGGGGTCAAGCCTGCTGCGCCCGCGCTGAGGGGCGGCCAGCCCATCCCCGCTCAACAAAGCCGGTGCGCAGGCCCACCAGCCAGTAAAAGCCGATACTGACCGCATGGATCCCGACAAAAGTCAGGATATCCGTCCAACCGGCAAAATCCGGCGGATCGGGGTCCAGCGACTGGAACAGGCCGGGCAAGGTGATCTGTTCGGCACCGATGAACCAGATGAACAGGATATTATTGATGATGTGAACACCCATGGCCGCTTCCAGCCGGCCCAGCCGGACGGTGAGCCAGGAGAGGAACAGCGCCGTGACGAAGATTTGCGCCCGCGCCGCCCAGACGGCCTGTTGATCCCCCCCTTCATGCGCCAGGGTGAACAGGACACTGCTGATCAGCACCATGGCGGGGGTATTGCGGCAGACCACGCGCAGCCCCTGGGCCAGATAGCCCCGGAAAATGATTTCCTCGGTGGAGGCCTGCAGGACGAAGCCAATAATCACAAAGGGCATCCAGAGCAGGAAAGTACCCATACCCGCCGATGCCGGTACCAGTTCCCCTGTCCAGAGGCTCCAGACCACCTGCCCCAGCAGCGGGACGGCGAAGACCAGCGCGGAGCGAAAGGCCATGCCGATATCCAGCCGGCGACCGGGCGCAATCAGGTCCATCGGGCTTTGTTTATGGACCACACGCGCAACGAGGAGCACCGGCCCTAACAGGGCGATGATCGCCAGCAAGGGAAGGAACCCGTAAAGATCCTTCGGGATCAACGGCAAAAGGGGCGGGACAAGGATGAAGAGAACCAGCCCCAGAACGATCAGACAGCCGATGAACAGCGCCAATGCCGCAAGATAGGACCGGCGGCGACGCCCCGCCCACATACCATAAAGATGGACCGGTACCGGTTCCCGTGCCGGGACGAAATCCACGGTCACCATTCCTCCTTATCGGGCGCGCCGCGCCAGCCATGTTCGATGAAGCCGCTTTGCAACCCTAAAAACCAATAGCTGGCGAACAACGCGCCTTGCAGCAGCAGGATGGACAGCAGGGCTTCCACATCCAGCGGCCCGGCGCCATTTGCCATCCCCTCCATTAAAGCCCCCTCGGCTGCAAAGCCCGCCGGTTGCGCCATCAGCAGGTAAATCAGGGAATTATGGGCAAAGCGCACCCCGATGGCCGCCTCCAGCCGGCCCAGCCGGCAGGTGATGTAGGAAAGGCCCAGCGAGATCAGCAGCAAAGACAGTTTACGGCCCCATCCCCCCTCCCAGTTCCCCCCTTCATGCAGCAGCACGAACAGGATCGCCACCGGTATGGCTGCCAGAACCGCGCTGCCCGACAGAACCTGGAAAGCCTGGGTGAGATAGCCGCGATAGATGATCTCTTCCACAAAGGATTGGAACAGGATCAAGGTGCCCATGACCGGCAGCCACAGCAGGGCCAGCCCCACCGTCCCGGTACTGACATGGCCCTGCTGTACCCCCATCATCACAATGGGCAGGAAGGCGGCAGCATAGACCGCGACGGAACGCAGGAAAAGCCGGGCATCCAGGGGGCGGCCAGGGGCAACCAGACTCATCAGGTCACGCCCCTGGCGGGTCAGCAGCCACCCCAGACACAATGTCAGACCACCGGCCCAGACCAGACTGGCGATATGGCGGACCATCGGGGCATCCGGCCCGCTGCCGGTAAGCGCTGCCAGAGGGGGTGGCAGGAAATTGACCAGCCAGGTGCCGATATAAGCAATAGAGGCCACAAGAGCGACGCCGGCCCCATAGTGCCAGACCGAGAGGCCCATGCGCTCACCGACCAGATGGACGGGAACCGCGCCATCATGGCGCCGCAGCATCCGGCGATAGGGCTCGCCCTTCTCCATCCCCTCCCCTCTCACGCAACCGGGGCGCCGCATTGGCGGCGCCCCGGGGAAATGTGCGTTAATAAGGATCGGCTGCGCAAGGGCGGATGCGTCGCAGCCCTGTCAGGCGGCGGGCGGCACCGTCAGGCAGCTATGGCCACCCTTGGACAGTTGGGCACAGGCACGCCGGGCCGTCTTTTCGTCCATGCCGGTCAGGCGGGCGCGATACAGCTTGCCCTTCGCGGTGGAGACCTCCATCACCTGCGGCGTCGCACTATCCAACAGGGTGCCTGCGCGCTGGGTAGCCTGGCTGACAGCGCGCTGACTGGCCTGCTTGTCATTGAAGGCACCGACCTGAATGGCCCAGCGGCCATTGGCATTAACCTTCGGCAGGCTGGCGGCGACCGGGGCGGCAACAGCGGTACGGGGCAGCGCGATTTCCTCGGCACTGTTCACGATTTCGCTGGCGACGGCGGCCACCACGCTGCGTTCCTCGTTCCGCGACTTGGCCGGGCGGCTTTTGGCCTTGGCGTCGGCACTGGCGACCAGCATCGGCGCGGACTTCTTGCCCTTGAAGGCTTCATCCAGCAGGTCAGCCATATGGTTGTCACGCCAGGCAGCCGTCTGGCCACCAAACACCACGCCAATCAAGCGGCGGCCATCACGCACGGCTGAAGAAGCGAGATTGAAGCCGGAAGCGCGGATATACCCCGTCTTCAACCCATCCATCCCCGGATAGCGGGCCATCAGCCGGTTATGGCTGCCGATGGTGGTGCCCTTGTAGGTGAAGCTCTTGGTGTTGAAATACCCGTAATATTGCGCGTGATCATAGATCAGGCTCTGCGCCAGCCGGGCCATGTCGCGGGCAGTGGAAAGCTGACCGGTATTGGGCAGGCCGGAAGCATTACGGAAGGTGGTGCGGGTCATGCCCAACTGGCGGGCGCGATCCGTCATCATGCGGGCGAAATTCACTTCCGTTCCGCCAATCGTCTCCGCAATCACGGCGGCGCAGTCATTGGCGGATTTGGTCACCAGGGCCAGCACGCATTGTTCAACCGTGATGGTATCCCCCGGCCGCAGGCCCAGCTTTGAGGGGGCCATGCCGGATGCATGGGCGGACACCTTCATCGGGTCGGCAAGCTTCAGCTTCCCGGCCTTCAGGGCATCAAACACCATATGCAGCGTCATCATCTTGGTCAGGCTGGCCGGGAAATTGCGCGTATCCGCACCCGCTTCGTGCAGCACCTCGCCCGACTTGGCATCAATGATGATGGAAGCGTATTTGGCCAGCGCGGCAGTGGGCAGGCCAACGGCAACAAGCAAGCCCAGCATCACAGCGATCTGGGCGCGCATTAATTGGGTCGCCACCCAACTTTTACGTTTACCTATGGGGGAGATTGTCACGATGTCGCGTTCGATCGACCGTTCTGTCGTCGTTTCGGATGCCATGACGCGATCCCCTTCCCCAATACCCGCTGATCTTCGCCACCGTAAAGGCGAAGGTTATCAATGTCTAGGGCCTAAACTTTAAGATTCTGCCTGCAGCAGGGCCGCTTTAGCGCCTTATTTTCGGCACCTGTTCTTTCGGGATAATCCGATCCGTCAGGCGGCGGCACTCGGCCGGCTAGCGACCTCCCCCATCCAGCGCTGCACCGATGGATAGCGCTCATCAATCGTGATCCCGACCAGACGCGGAAAGAAGGCCAGGGTGGTGAAAGCGGTGATGTCGGCGATGGTGAACCGGTCGCCCGCAACAAAGCCCTGCCGGGCGAGGTCCGCCTCCAGCACCGTCAGCCGTTTTTCCGCCTGCACCCGCTGCACGTCGGCAAAGGCTGGCACCTGAACCTCCAGCGCCGCCATCTTCGGGTGGGAATGGCGGAAAGCATGCGCGAAGGGCAGCAGCAGCTCGAACTCCATCCGCCGCTGCACCATCTCGATCCGGGCCTGCTCCAGCGGGTCGCGGCCCATCAGGTTAGGCTCCGGATGAAGGGCTTCAATGTACCGGCAGATGGCCACGCTCTCGCAAATGATGGTGCCATCATCCAATTCCAGGGCCGGGACACGGCAGGATGGGACGCGGGCGGCATAATCGGGGGCGAGATGCTCCCCCTTACCGATCACCACGGGCACGCGGGGAATATCCAGCCCCTTTTCCGCCAGGAACATGCGCACACGCCGGGGCGTGGGGGCAATGGCATCATCATAGAGTTTCATCACTCCTCCCCACCGGGGCCGCTTCTTTTGCGGCCTTCCTTGTCTGGAAAATACTTATCGGTCGATTACCCCATCCATGCGCAGCCGCAGGGCCAGCAGGTCCTTCCAGGCCTCCCGCTTGGCGGCCGGATTGCGCAGCAGATAGGCTGGGTGCAGCATGGGCATGGCCGGCACCGGCTTCTTCAGGCCGGGCGCGCTATAGTCAAACCAGCGGCCCCGCAGACGGGTAATCCCCTCTGTCCGGGCCAGCATGGCCTTGGCGCTGATACCCCCGGCGAAAATCAGGTAATCCGGCGCCATCAGCTCAATATGCCGGACCATGAAAGGCAGACAGGCTGCGATTTCCCCATCCGTGGGGCTGCGATTGCCTGGCGGACGCCAGGGCAACATGTTGGTGATATAGACCGCCTTTGCCGGATCGTCGCTGGTGCGGTCCAGCCCGATGGCACCCAGCATCAAATCCAGCAGCTTGCCAGCCGGCCCCACGAAAGGCAGACCCTGGCGGTCCTCATTTTCCCCCGGCGCCTCGCCGATCAGCATGATCCGGGCCTGACGGCTGCCCATGCCGAAGACAAGGTTGGTGGCCGTCTTCTTCAGGGCACAGCCCTCGAACGCAGCCAGTGCCGCCTTCAACGCATCCAGATCCGGCGCCGCAGATGCGGCTGCGCGGGCCGATGCCCCCGCCTCCGCAGCACCCAGCGGCCCCGGCTCCCCCCCACCTTGTAACGGCGCCGACCCCACTACCGGTACATTTTGTCGCGGAGTCGCGGGCTGTGCGACCCGACCTTCCAGGCCGGCAGGCGGCAGCGCCCGGCCATGCTCGGCAACGGGTGACGCTACGGCTGCCTGCGCCCGCGACCGCGTGGCAACACTCGTCCAGTCCGTGGGACTGTCCGCAATGGTTTCGTCAACGCCGGCATCCAGCAAAAACCGAAGGGCGGCGACACTATCGACCAGGGCATTCATGGTTTGACCCTACCACCGGCCTATGCTGTGTTAACAGCGACGAAATGGCGGCCCTTCGGGAAGGGCTGGAAAACAGGCATTCCGCCAAGGCCCGTCTGGCAACGTCCCCCGCGATGGCGCCACGGATAAGCGGAACCAAGTTGCAGTGGGATGGGGAATGGAACGCGAATCGATGGAATATGATGTCGTGATCGTTGGCGCAGGGCCGTCCGGCCTGTCCGCCGCGATCCGACTGAAGCAATTATCGGCCGAGAAGGGCCAGGAGATCAGCGTCTGCGTGATCGAGAAAGGGTCGGAGGTCGGTGCCCACATCCTGTCGGGTAACGTCATCGACCCCAAGGCCCTGAACGAGTTGATCCCCGACTGGAAGGAGAAGGGGGCACCGCTGAACACCCCCGTCACCGACGACCGCTTCTATATCCTGTCCGACAAGGGCGGCATCCGCGTTCCCAACTTCCTGCTGCCGCCCTTGATGCATAATGACGGCAATTACGCCATCAGCCTGGGCAACCTGTGCCGCTGGCTGGCAGGTCAGGCCGAAGAGCTGGGCGTGGAGATCTATCCCGGCTTCGCCGCCGCCGAGGTGCTGTATAACGAGGATGGCTCCGTCAAGGGTGTGGCCACCGGCGATATGGGCATCGGCAAGGACGGTGAGCATACGCACAATTATACGCCGGGCATGGAGTTGCACGGCAAATACACCTTCTTCGCCGAAGGGGTGCGCGGCAACCTCTCCAAGCTGCTGATGGAGAAGTTCAACCTGCGGGCCGATTGCGATGTGCAGAAATACGGCATCGGCATCAAGGAACTGTGGCAGATCGACCCGGAACTGCATCAGCAGGGTCTGGTGATGCACACCCAGGGCTGGCCGCTGGACAGCAAAACCGCCGGCGGTTCCTGGATGTATCATCTGGAAGATAATCAGGTTTCCATCGGCTTTGTGGTGAACCTGGATTACCAGAATCCGCATCTGTCCCCGTTTGAGGAATTCCAGCGCTTCAAGCAGCACCCGTTCATCAAGAAGTATCTGGAAGGCGGCAAGCGCCTGTCCTATGGCGCGCGCGCCATCAATGAGGGCGGGCTGCAATCAGTACCGACGTTGACCTTCCCCGGCGGCGCGCTGATCGGCTGTTCTGCCGGCTTCGTCAATGTGCCCCGGATCAAGGGCACCCATAATGCCATGAAGACCGGCATGCTGGCCGCTGAAGCCGCGTTCGAGCGGTTGACGGCTGGCGTTGAGGGCGGCGACAAGCTGGATAATTACGAAGCCGCCTGGAAGCAGAGCTGGGTCCACGAAGACCTTTATAAGGTGCGCAACGTCAAGCCGGGCCTGAAGGCCGGGCTGATGCTGGGCAACCTGCATGGCGGCCTGCAGATGTGGCTGCATGATCTGGGCCTGGGCAAGCTGCTGCCCTATACGCTGCACCATACCAAGGCCGATCATGAAAGCCTGGTGCCCGCCTCTGCCGCACGGAAGATCAAATATCCCAAGCCCGACGGGGTATTCAGCTTCGACCGGCTGTCCTCGGTGTTCATCTCCAACACCAATCACGAGGAAAACCAGCCGGCGCACCTGAAGCTGAAGGACCCCACCATCCCCATCGCCTATAACCTGCCCACCTATGATGAGCCGGCGCAGCGTTATTGCCCCGCCGGGGTGTACGAGGTGATGCGCGATGATGATGGCAGCAATCCGCGCTTCGTGATCAACGCGCAGAACTGCGTCCATTGCAAAACCTGCGACATCAAGGACCCGACCCAGAATATCGTCTGGACCGTGCCGGAAGGCGGCGGGGGCCCGAACTATCCGAACATGTAAGGCCCGTCAGCCGAGGGCTTGACCCTTGGCTGACGGGGGGCTGGCGACCGCCAGCCCGGCGCCTGAGAGACCACAAAACTTCCCGTGATCGGTCACGATCACGGGAAGTTGGTATAAAGCAAGGGCCCGGATCAGCGACGATCCGGGCCTTTTTCTTTCCAGCCAACACGGCCAGCATTTCCCGGAAAATCAGGCAATGATGCTGGAGTGCTGTTCTACCGCTCTCCCCTCATTTGGCGCCATTTTCCTATCCGAAGCCAGGGCCAATGCCCGGCATGGACTGGAGGATGGGTCAATGTCCCAGATCGAAGGCAAGACCGTACTGATTACCGGCGCCAGCAGCGGCATCGGGGAGGCCATCGCCCGCCATCTGGCGGCGAAGGGTGCCAAGGTGGTGCTGGGCGCACGGCGCATCGACCGGCTGGCCACGCTGGCGGCAGAAATCACCGCCGCCGGCGGGCAGCTGCGGTTCCAGGCGCTGGATGTCACGGATCGCGCGGATTTCGACCGCTTCGCCCGTTTTGCTGAAACTGAGTTTGGGCCCGCCGACGTGCTGGTCAATAATGCCGGGCTGATGCCCCTGTCCCCGCTGGCCGCCCTGAAGGTGGATGAGTGGGACCGGATGATTGATGTGAATATCCGGGGCGTACTGCATGGCATTGCCGCTGTGCTGCCCGGCATGCAGGCCCGTGAAAAGGGCCAGATCATCAATCTGGCCTCCATCGGTGCGCATCAAGTCTACCCGACCGCCGCTGTTTATTGCGCTACCAAATATGCCGTCTGGGCCCTTTCCGAAGGGCTGCGGCAGGAGAATGACAAGGTCCGCGTTACCACCATCTGCCCTGGCGTGGTGGAAAGCGAACTGGCCGGCACCATCACCGATCCCGGCGCCAAGGCCGCGATGGTGGATTTCCGCCGGATCGCCCTGACGCCGGATGCCATCGCCCGCGCCGTCGCCTATGCTATCGAACAGCCGGCCGATGTGGATGTAAGCGAGTTGATTGTCCGCCCCACAGCCAGCCCCTACTGAACCACCGCGCAACGAGGATCAAACCCGGTGGGTCCAGATTGGCCCTGGACCCACCAGACCACGAATGATACCAGGAAAATACCAATAAAGCCGTGGAGCCATATCGATGCGGGAAACCCGATCCGTCAATCCCGGAACCTTGATTGCCAGCGGGGCCTTGGGCTTGCTGTTGGTGGCATCAACCCCCGCCAAGGCGGCCACGGCCCCGGCAATCTTCCCCACCCCTGCATCGGTGGAATTGACGGGCACGGATTTCGCCCTCGGCAAAGCGGTGGTGATCGTACAGCCGAAGGGTATGGACCCGGCAACGGAACAACAGGTACGGGCCGTTCTGGCGGCGGCGGGCGTGGCGGACATTCAGACCGCCACCTCCCTGTCCAAACGGTCGGAGCGGGTCCAGATCGTGCTGGGCACGGCGGAGAACTCCACGGTACGGGACGCGCTGGACCGTGTGGGTATCACCGTACCCGATCACGCTGAAGCCTATGCGCTTGGCAGTCGCGCCACAGAGGGCGGCGGCCTGATCGTCCTGGCCGGCAAGGATAGTGACGGTCTTTATCATGCCGCACACACCTTCCGTCAGATCGTCCGGCACGGGCAGATTGGATCCCTGTCTATTGCGGATTATCCGGCAATGCCGGTGCGGGGCACGGTGGAAGGCTTCTACGGCAAGCCCTGGACCATGGCGGAGCGTAAGGCCCATATCGCCTTCCTGGCCCGCTACAAGGCAAACACCTATATTTACAGCCCCAAGGATGATCTGTTTGCCCGCGATCAGTGGCGCGAGCCTTATCCCACGGAAACGCTGAACGAACTGGGTCAGGTGATCCAGGTCGCCAATCATGAACATGTGAATTTCGTCTACGCCCTCTCGCCCGGTCCGTCGATCTGCTACAGTGATGCGGCCGATCTGGAGGCCATCCGGCGCAAGTTTGGCGTCCTGCGGGACCTGGGGGTCCGCAGTTTCTATATCGCCTTCGACGATATCGAATATACGAAATGGAACTGTGACGCCGATCAGGCGACCTTCGGTGCCCCTGGGGAGCGGGCTGCCGCTATCGCCCAAGCCAAGCTGCTGAACATCGTGCAGGCGGATATTGCCGCAGCCGGCCACGGCGCGTTGATCACCGTGCCGACGGAATATTTCAACGCCACGGAATCCCCCTACAAGGCCGCCCTGCGGGAGCATCTCGATCCGCGCGTCGTCGTGCAATGGACGGGCACGGATGTGGTGCCGTCCTTCATTTCCGTTGCTGATGCCCGCAATGCGACGAAGGCTTTCGGCCGCATGACCCTGCTGTGGGACAATTACCCCGTCAATGATTTCGCCGAAACCACCGGGCGTCTGCTGCTGGCCCCCTATGACCGCCGGGAAGCCGGCCTGTCGGGAGAGCTGAGCGGCATTGTCGCCAACCCGATGAACCAGGAAGTCGCCAGCCGGCCAGCCGTGGCGGGGTTGCTGGCCTTCGCCTGGAACGACAAAGGCTATGACGCGCAGCGGACCTGGCGGGCGGCCGCCCGCGACCTTGCCGGTGACGACCCCATCGTAACCCAGGCCTTGCTGACCTTCTTCGACACACAGCATGTCGCGCCGACCTTCGGCCATCTTCCCTGGCAACCCCAGGCCCCCCGGCTGAAGGGCTTGATTGATAATGCCCGCGATGCGCTGGCCGATGGCAACCCGGCGACCATCCGCCCGGCCCTGGCCGCCCTGGGTGACGCCGCCGATGCCCTGGTCGCCGCGCCCGACAGGATACGCGCCGGGGTCACGGTGCCCGGCTTTGTCGCCGAAGCCGACCCCTGGCTGGATGCCGCCCACGTGTGGGGCCGCTCCCTGCGCCTGACGGTTGATGGGCTTGAAGCCGCCTTTGCGGGCAGCGATGCCGCTTCGCGTTACTTCCATGAGGCGCAGAAGCTGGCGGTTGCAGCGGCAAATATCCAATCGATCCAAGGCGCGACCCGCTTTGGCGGGCCGGTGAAAATTGCCGACGGCGTTCTCGATACATTTGTGACGGACGCCCCCCGCCTGATTTATCTGCCCAAGGCACGCAAATAACCGAAAGGGCGTCGGGGGCGGCAAAGCGGGCGGGCCGCCCCGTCAAACGACCATCCCCTGCCCCGCCCCTTGCGCCGCGCGCAGCCGCGCCACATCGCGCAGGGGCGGGGCGCCGAACAGGCGGCGATATTCCCGGCTGAACTGGGACGGGCTTTCATACCCGACGCGAAAGCCGGCGGTGGCCGCATCCATCGCAGCGGCCAGGATCAGCCGCCGCGCCTCCTGCAGACGCAATTGCTTTTGATATTGCAACGGGCTCATGGCGGTGACCGCCTTGAAATGCTCATGCAGGGCGGAAACGCTCATCCCGGCTGCATCTGCCACGGCATCGCCGCTGAAGGGCTGGTCGTAATGGCGTTTGATCCAGTCGATGGCGCGGTTCACCTGCGCCAGCCGGCTTTCCCCCATGGCAATCTGGCGCAGCCGCGACGCCCCATCCGCGCACAGCAGACGGTAAAGGATCTCCCGCTCCACCAGCGGCGCCAGAACGGGAATATGGGCCGGCTGGTCCAGCAGGCGCAGCAGCCGGATCACCGCATCCATTATATCGGGATCACATACCCCCAGCGACAGGCCGGGACCCGGCGCCATGGTGGCCGCCGCTGGCACGGCAGCAGCCGGCTGTTCCAGCAACAGCCCCGCCAGCACAGTGGGGTCCAGGTCAAGCCGGAAGCAGAGATAGGGCGCGTCCGCGCTTGCTTCCAGCACCTGCCCGATCACCGGCAGATCGACCGACACGACCAGATATTTGGCCCGGTCATAGGTGAGAACCAGATCGCCCACCATCACCCGCTTGCTGCCCTGGGCAATGATGCACAGGGCCGGTTGATGAAGGGTGTGGATTTCCTCCGTCGGGCTGGACATGCGGATCAGGCCGACACGGGGAAGGGGCGTGCTGTGGACCCCATCCCCCTCACAGTACCGGTCAATCAGCGATGCCAATGCCCGATGCCGTTCCATCTTCCCGCGTCCTCCAACAGACAGAATTGTCCGATCCAGATGAGGGTAAAAGAAGCCGGACCCAAACCCTATGGAAAATCAGGCAATCATTGCGGACCATCCGACAAGATGGCCTGATCATACGAAACATCCTGGACAGGGATACCGGCATGGGCGAGAAGGCAGGTCCCCCCCTGCCCTTTACGCCGCTTCCGGCAGCCCGCGGGTCAGTTCATCGAACGCGCGGTGGAAGGAGGAAGCCTGACTGTCCGAAATATCGAATTTCACATGCACCGTCTCCTGATCCACCGTCAGAACACGCAGGCGGGTGGCAAAAGCCGGCAGGCGCGGCAAGGCCAGGTGCCCATCAGCCCCCACGATTGCTTTCCCCTGTGCCAGCCGGATCATGGCGCCACCTTCGGACAGATTAATCAGCCGCCCCTCTTGCGCCGCCGCCCCATCCAGTTGGAGCAGGCACATTTCGTCCACCGTGTAGCGGGGTTTGCGGCGGCGGTTGGCCTCCTCCGTGCTGGTGCGCACGACCCGGACCAGCACCCGCCGCAAATCCGTGATGCTGCCCGCCACATCTGCCGAACCCGCCTTGACCTGGGCCGCTTGTTCACCTGTGCGGAGCGCTTCATCGGAGACGGTGGCGATATTATTGCTCACATCCCTGACGGCAGCGGACGTTGCAGCCACATTCCGGCCAATCTCCTGCGTCGCGGCAGACTGTTCCTCAATAGCGGCGGCGATGGCGTTGGAAACATGATCAATTTCATCAATCGCCGCCCCGATGTCCGATACGGCCTTCACGGCTGACTCGGTGACCGTCTGGATCGCCGTGATCTGACCGGCAATATCCTCCGTCGCCCGCGCCGTCTGATTGGCCAGCGACTTCACCTCCTGCGCCACAACAGCAAAGCCTTTGCCTGCTTCCCCGGCGCGCGCCGCTTCAATCGTTGCGTTCAAGGCCAGAAGATTAGTCTGGGCAGCAATATCGGAAATCATCTGCGCCACCTCGCCGATCCGCCCCACCGTTTCGGACAGGGACTGGATCGTCGCATGGGCATGATCGCCGGTCTGAACCGCCTGCCGGGTGACCTTGTTGGAATGGGCGACCTGACCGGCAATCTCCCGGATGGAACCGACCAGTTGCTCCGTGGCGCTGGCAACCGTCTGCGCATTATTCAACGCCTCGCGCGCCGAACCGGCCACATCCTGGGCATTCGCCCCTACACGCTGGGCGGAACCGGCCATGCCTTCCGCGTCGCGCGCCATGCCGCTGGTCCGGGATGCGACCTGTTCCACGGCGATGCTGGCCTCCCGCTCCACCGTCTCGGCCATCTTGCTCAAGGCCTGTGCCCGGCTGGCATGCTCCGCCTCGGCATAGGTTTCCAGCAGCAGTTCCAGGTCCAGCCAGACAAGTTTGGTCAACGCCTGGCGCAAAGCCTGTTTGCGCCCGTCCCTCCTGCCGAAAAGCCCTGTACGCGCCGGATCATCAAGGCCCAGCGCCTCCGCAATGCCATTCAACACTGTGTTGTGGCAGATGGCTACGGCATATCCGGGGACGTTATTATCAAAGAAAGCCTTGGCCAGACGGTTGGCCGAGGCCAGAAAATCCGCATCGATCCGGCCAGATACTGCCCGCTTCCAATGATCCACCCGGACTGCATGCACATCGGGGCTGGCCAGGGCCGACTGGATTTCCGGCCAGGCGGCGAAGCGGGAATGCCACTGCTTCAGCAAGCCCGGCAGACTGTCACGGGCAAAATCAGATCCCATGTCCTGAATAATGGAAATGTCGGCCTCGGTAATTTTAAAGGAAGCAAGCCGCCGTGCCTGTGCTTCCTGTGCCTGCATCGCATATGTCATGACGCTGAATTCCTCTTCTTCATTATCTGCAATCATATGAACTCTCTTCGCAGATACCGGGCTTTCACTGCGAAGGCTCATTCAAGCGCATGTAAATTTAAGCGGCGTCGATGATAAATCCACGTCCAGCACCCTATACGAATGATGAGGGTTAGCGGATCATGCAGGAGTATGACATGGGCGCAAAGGTCCACTTGGTGCCACATAGGCGACCTGCCCCATCCGTACCGGACAGGCCATGTCGCGAGCGCTATAAGGACTACTGATCAATCCAGGCCGCCATGGCGGGACGGATGGCTGAAAACAGTGGATCGACAATGCGGGTGCCATCACGCAGGTTGAGAGGGCTATGTCCGACATCAATGCCATGCCGCCCCTGATCGACCATCCCAGCCCCAATCATGGGCCCCGCCTGGGCGGCGCGCCGGATATGCTGCTGCTGCATTATACGGGAATGCCGGATGCGGCCGGCGCCCTGCACCGGCTGTGCGACCCCGCGGCGGAGGTCAGCGCGCATTACATGATTGACGAAGACGGCACCATCTACCGTCTGGTCGCGGAGGATCGCCGGGCCTGGCATGCGGGCCGGGCCTATTGGCGGGGCGAAACGGATATTAACAGCCGGTCGATCGGGATCGAACTCGTCAATCCGGGGCATGAATGGGGCTATCGGCCTTTCCCCCGCGCCCAGATGACGGCGCTGGCAGCACTGGCGCAGGATATCTGTTCACGGCATGCTATCCAGCCGCTACGGGTGCTGGGCCATTCCGATGTGGCGCCCGGCCGGAAGCAGGATCCCGGCGAGCTGTTTGAGTGGAAAGCCCTGGCCGACGCCGGCATCGGCATCTGGCCGGCGCCGTGCCCGGATGATCACCGACCCGCTGATTTGGGCGAAGTTCGGCTTCTTCTGGGACACCTGGGTTATGAAACAGCCGCCAGCGACGTCCCCCATGGGATTTCATGGGACGGAAAAAGGCCATTTGGGATTTTATGGGATGAAAAGGCCGAAATGGCCCTGGTCGCGTTCCAACGTCACTGGTGCCCCGGCAGCCTGGGCCGCGGGGCGGATGAACCAAGCGTGGCTGCCCTGCGCGCGCTGATCCGCCAGGAAACCACCGGAACTGTTGCATTTGATAAGCGCGACGCCTAGAACGCCTGCGCCAGACGGCTGGATGGTCGCTCCCGCGCAATGGGGAAACCCGCGCGGGGGAGGAAAGTCCGGGCTCCACGGAAGTACGGTGCCGGATAACGTCCGGCGGGGGCGACCCCAGGGAAAGTGCCACAGAGAGCAGACCGCCGACGCTCCTTGATCTTCGGATGAAGGCGTTTCGGTAAGGGTGAAAGGGTGCGGTAAGAGCGCACCGCGCCCCTGGCGACAGGGGCGGCATGGTAAACCCCACCGGGAGCAAAACCGAATAGGGACGGCATGGGCGGGCAACCGCCCAGGCGCACTTCCGCGCTGTCGTCCGGGTGGGTTGCGTGAGGCGTCCGGTAACGGGCGTCCCAGAGGAATGACCATCCCCCGGAGACCATCCACATGTGGGATATGGTCCGGCGGACAGAACCCGGCTTACAGGCCGTCTGGCATTTTACTATGTTAACCACATGTAACTATTTTCACCGCTTGAGCGGTTGAGGCGGGGCGTGTCCTACGACCCAGCATTTGCCAAGCTTTTTGGCCGGCAAATCAGCGCGAATCCACCATATATATTGCCTATTAACCATCACAAGACACCATATATAGATAACTCTTGCCAGAGTCAGGATATTACTTCGATTTTTGATGCTTATTCGATGCTAAAAGCCCATTCGGGCTTTTCTGCACTCATGACGAAGACAAGAAAAAAGCCTACCACGAACGGATAGACACAAATCAAAAACGACAACCGATTCGGCTTTTTTCCAATATGCCGGCGGGACAGAATCATTCTTTCGCATGAAATCGCCTGAATACCTTGAAGTTGAGACTGATCGTTTATTACGAAACAAATTTATCCACAGAAGTGGCAACCTGATGTGGATAGACCAAATGGATATAGAGATTCTATTGCGCGGCCATTGACCGTCAATCCTGGCCCATGATATCCCATAAAAACCCAAACGAAGGGGGTTCACAGATCATTGCTGCCCACCCTGCCGGCCCTCCCCCAGGACCGCTCGGAGGCGATTTGATCGGGTGAGATGGCGGGGCGGCACCGGTGATGGTGCCACAGGGCGGGGCGTGATGGGCTTGTTCCTGTCAACATATGTCAACAAGGTTGACAAGAAAGGACGGGTATCCATCCCCGCACCCTTTCGCGCGACCTTGGCGGCAGGACAGGCGGGCACCGTAGGCATGGTCATTTTCCCATCCCTGCAGGCCCAGGCGCTGGAAGCGGCCCCCTACTCCTACTTGGAAAAGCTGGCCGAAGCCCTGGAAAATCCGAATGTGCCGGACGAAGACCGGGACCTGATCGACACAGCCGTGTTCGGCCGGTCGGTTCAACTGGCGCTCGACCCGGAAGGCCGGGTGATCCTGCCCGAACATCTCCTCACCTATGCCGGCATCACGGAGAACATCTCCTTCGTCGGCACACGCAACACGTTCCATCTGTGGGATCCGGTCCTGTTCGAGCAGCATGACAAGGCGAAGCGGGAAATCGCGCGCGCCAACAACATCTCCCTGTCCACCATCCTGGCCAAGGCCAAGAGCCTGGCGAAGGGGGCATGATGACAGGGCCGGTTCATATCCCTGTTCTGCTGCATGAAGTGGTTCACGCCATGGCCGTGACCGACGGCGCCACCCTTGTGGATGGCACGTTTGGCGCCGGTGGCTATAGCCGCGCCCTGCTGGACAGCGCCGCCTGCACCGTCTGGGGCATTGATCGCGACCCGGCCGCCCTGGAACGCGCCCGCCCGCTGGAAGCCGCCTATGGTGGCCGGCTGCGCGTGCTGCGCGGCTGCTTTGGCGACATGGAAAGCCTGCTGACAGCCCAGGGCGTGCGGGGCGTCGATGCCATCGTGCTGGATATCGGCGTCTCCTCCCCCCAGATCGACACGCCGGAACGCGGTTTCAGCTTCCGCTTCGACGGCCCGCTGGACATGCGCATGGGCGATGACGGGCCCACCGCCGCCGATGTGGTGAACAGTGCCGAAGAATCGGATCTGGCCGACATTTTCTATCGCTATGGCGAGGAACGGATGTCGCGCCGCGTCGCCCGCGCCATCGTCGCCCGCCGCACCGAAAAGCCCTTCACCCGCACGCTGGAGCTGGCAGAGGTCATCCGGGGCTGCGTACCGAAGTCCAAGGATGGGATCGACCCGGCCACCCGCAGCTTCCAGGGGCTGCGCATCCATGTGAATGACGAGTTGGGCGAGCTGGAGCGTGCGCTGGAAGCCGCCGAAAGGCTGCTGGTTCCTGGCGGCCGGCTCTGCGTCGTCACCTTCCATTCGCTGGAAGACCGTGTGGTGAAGGAATTCATGCGCCAGCGGTCGGGCAATGTGCCGTCGCCGTCGCGCCATGTACCGGGACCGGTCACCGCCGGCCCCGCGCCCACTTTCCGCCTGCTGTCCAAGTCCGGCACCGCCGCCTCGGACGCCGAGCAGGCCGCCAACCCGCGCGCCCGGTCCGCCCGGCTGCGCACCGCCATCCGCACCCAGGCCCCCGCCTGGTCGACGGGAGAACCCGCATGATCGGCAAGTCCACCATCATCTGGATTGGCGTCACCTGCGCCGCCAGCGGCATCCTGTACCAGACCAGCTACAAGGCGCAGGAACAGGAGCGTGAACTGGCGCGCCTGAACCGGGAAATCCGGGCGGAGCATGCCAATATCCAGGTGCTTAAAGCGGAATGGGCCTATCTGAACGACCCCGCCGCCCTGGAGAAGATGAGCGCGCAGCATCTGCTGCTTGGCCACACCAAGGCCGAACAGATCGCCATGCTGACCGACATTCCTGATCGCCAGCCGGGCGAAGCCGCCCCGCTCACCCCCATTCCCGGCCGCAAGCCGGGCGCGCCGCGCCATCAGGCTCCGATGCCGGCGCCTGAAGCACAGATCGCCGCTGTTCCGTCCACCACCACCAGCCACCGCGACATGCCGGTGGTGCTGGTGAATTACGGGGCCCGCCAATGACAGACGCGCATTACAGCCTGACCGGGTTTGATCTGGCCGGTGCCGACCGGCTGAACCGGGAGCCGCGCGTGCGGGTCCACAGCCCGGCCAGCAGCGCGCTGGAACAGGGCCGGGCGCGGCTGGTGGTGCTGATGGCTGTATTCACGCTGAGCTTCGGTGCGGTTGGCGCCAAGCTGGTGGGGGCAACCGTCAATTCCGGTGGCGGGAGTGAACGGGCCGGGATGAAGGCCGCCGCCCGGCACAGCGCCACCACGCGCGCCGACATCGTGGACCGTAATGGCGTGCTGCTGGCAACCTCGCTGCACACCGCGTCGCTGTTTGCCGATCCCAAGCTGATCCTGGATGCGGAGGAAGCCGCCGACCTGCTGCTGACGCAGTTGCCGGACCTTAACCGCAAGACGCTGATCGCTGACCTGACGTCCGACAAGCGCTTCGTCTGGATCAAGCGCAACCTGTCGCCGCGCCAGCAGCAGGAAATCTTCCGCCTGGGCATCCCCGGCCTGTCCTTCCAGATGGAAGATCGCCGCGTCTATCCCCAGGGTGCCCTGGCCGCCCATGTCGTGGGTTTCAGCGGCATCGACAATAATGGCCTGATGGGGATTGAACAGGCCTTCGACACGCGCCTGCGGGAGAATGACGATCCGCTGCGCCTGTCCATTGATGTGCGCCTGCAGCATGTGCTGCGCCGGGAACTGTTCGCCACGATGGAGGAATTCCGCGCCGTCGGGGCTGCCGGCATGGTGATGGACATCCATACGGGTGAAATCCTGGGCATGGTCAGCGTGCCCGATTTCGACCCCCACTCGCCGCCGCCACCGCAGGCTGAGCAGGATACCGACCCCCGCTTTAATCGCAACACGCTGGGCGTGTATGAGATGGGGTCCACCTTCAAGATCTTTAACACAGCCATGGCGCTGGAATCCGGCCGTGTGCATATGAACGACATGTTCGATGCCACGCGGCCCATCCGCATCGGCCGCTTTACAATCAGCGACTTCCACCCGGAAAATAAGTGGATGGATGTGGCTGATGTATTCAAGCACTCCTCCAATATCGGCTCCGTCAAGATGGCGATGGAGGTGGGGCCCGCGGCGCAGAAGGACTTCATGACCAAGCTGGGCTTCATGCGCCCGGCCAAGCTGGAATTGCCGGAAATGGGCTGGCCCATGATCCCCAATCCCTGGCGTGAAGTGAACATGATGACAATCAGCTTCGGCCATGGCATGTCCGTCAGCCCCACCCATCTGGTCACGGCCGTGTCCGGTGTGGTCAATGGCGGCATCATGCACCCGGCCACACTGCTGAAGGTGGATGACCCGTCCACGGTTGAAGGCACCCGCATCATTTCCGAGAAAACATCCGACGCGATGCGTAAGCTGATGCGGCTGGTGGTCACGGAAGGCACCGCGAGCAAGGCCGATACGCCCGGCTATGTCGTCGGCGGCAAGACCGGTACAGCCGACAAGGTGAAGGGCCGGTCCTATGCCGGCAACGCCCGCGTCTCCTCCATGGTCGCGGCCTTCCCGATCAATGATCCGCGTTATGTCGTCTATGTCATGGTGGACGAGCCGAAGGGCAACAAGAAGACCTTCGGCTTTGCCACCGCTGGCTGGGTCGCGGCACCGGCCATCGGCTCCATCGTCGGGCAGATCGGACCGCTGCTGGGCGTGAAGCCGCAGGACAACCAGTCACCTTCGATTGTTAACGCCCTGTCGGTGCGGCCAGTCCCGCCGGGGGGCACCGGCTCGTCAATGGCAGCCATTCCTGCCGCTGCGCATATGAACGCCCTGGCCGGAGGCGATGGCGACTGATGAAGAGGCTTTCCGACATCATGGCATCGCGCACGGAGATTGCCGTCTCGGCACTGGCGCTGGAACGGGACCCGCCGATCACCCTGCTGACGGCGGATAGCCGCAAGATCGTGCCCGGGGCGCTGTTCGCAGCGTTGCCGGGCACGGTGCATGATGGGCGTGCCTTCATTCCCCAGGCCATTGCCGCCGGTGCTGCTGCCATTCTGGCGCCCAAGGGCACGCAACTGCCTGCGGATGCCGGCGCCGTCGTGCTGATTGAGGATGCCAATCCCCGCCGCCGGCTGGCCCTGCTGGCCGCCGCCTTCTATGGCGCCCAGCCGGCCCATATCGCTGCCGTCACCGGCACCAATGGCAAGACCAGCACGGCCCAGTTCACCCGCCAGATCTGGACAGCCCTGGGCCATCGCTCCGGTGCCATGGGCACGCTCGGGCTGGTGGCGGATGGCTTCCCCGAAACGCCCAGCCTGACAACGCCGGACCCGGTGGCCCTGCATGCCACGCTGGCCGAAGTGGCCAACGCCGGCATCACCCATCTGGCGATGGAGGCTTCCAGCCACGGGCTCGACCAATTCCGCCTGGACGGGGTGATGGTGTCCGCTGCCGGCTTCACCAACCTGACCCGCGACCATCTGGATTATCACGGCACGATGGAGGCCTATCTGGCCGCCAAGCTGGCTTTGTTCGACCGCGTGATGCCCAAGGGTGCCACTGCCGTCATCAATGCCGACATCCCGGAATATGAGCAGATCGCCGCCACAGCGCATCAACGCAAACAGACGGTGATCGGCTTCGGCACCAAGGGCCGGGAATTGCGGGTGCTGGAGGCCACGCCCCTGCCCCATGGCCAGCGGCTGGAACTGGAACTGGTCGGTCGGAAAATGGTGCTGGAAGTGCCGCTGGTTGGCCGTTTCCAGGTCTGGAACGCGCTGTGCGCGCTGGGGCTGGCCATCGGCACCGGCGCCGATCCGGCAAAAGCCGCCGAAACGCTTGTCAATCTGGCCGGCGTGCGCGGCCGGCTTGAGATGGTCGCAACCCTCAAGAACGGCGCGGCGGTCTATGTGGACTATGCCCATACGCCGGATGGGCTGGAGACAGTCCTGCGCTCGGTTCGCCCGCATACGCAGGGACGCCTTTCGGTCGTGTTCGGCTGCGGCGGCGACCGGGACAAGGGCAAGCGCCCGATGATGGGCCGCATTGCCGCCGATCTGGCTGACCGGGTGATCGTCACCGACGATAATCCGCGAACGGAAGTGGCGGCCGTGATCCGGGCCGAGGTGATGGCGGGTTGCCCCGACGCCACCGAGGTGGATGACCGGGCCCGGGCCATCGCCCTGGCGGTGGCGGAACTGGGCCCGGGCGACGTGCTGGTCCTGGCCGGCAAGGGGCATGAACAGGGGCAGATCGTGGGGACGGAAATCCGTCCCTTCGATGATGCGACGGTGGCCCGCGCCGCCGTCGCCGCGCTTTAATTTTTGGAAGTTGGGGCAGGCCAGTAGGTGGCTCCGGCCCGGAAGGTTCTTGGTAGTGGGGGCGGGCGGATGACGGACATCCTGTGGACGGCGGATGATGTGGCAGCGGCCTGTAATGGCCGCCGGCCCGGTGTCGCCGCCACCCAGCCTGACTGGGCCGCCACCGGTGTCTCCATTGACAGCCGGACCGTGGCGCCGGGGGACCTGTTCATCCCGTTGAAGGGGCCGAATTTCGATGGCCACGCCTTCGTTGCCCAGGCGCTGGAAAAGGGTGCTGCCGGTGCCGTCGTCGCCGATATCCCCGCCGGGCTGGAGCAGGATGGCCGGCTGGTCAAGGTGGATGACACCATGGCGGCGCTGGAGGATCTGGGCCGGGTCGGTCGGCTGAACGCCACCGGCAAAGTCATCGCCGTCACCGGCTCCGTCGGCAAGACCGGCACCAAGGAAGCGTTGAAGGTGGCGCTGGAAAGCCAGGGCAAGACCTTTGCCACCATCGGCAGCCTGAACAACCATTGGGGCGTGCCCCTGTCACTGTCCCGCTTCCCGGCGGACAGCCGGTTCGGCGTGTTCGAACTGGGGATGAACCATGCCGGGGAAATCGGCCCCCTGTCGCGCATGGTGCGCCCGGACGTGGCGATCATCACCACGGTGGAGGCGGTTCATCTGGAGTTCTTCGCTTCCGTCGAAGCCATCGCCGATGCCAAGGCCGAAATTTTTGAGGGCATGGACCCGTCCGGCACCGCCATCCTGCCGCGTGATAATGCACATTTCAGCCGGCTGCTGGCGGCTGCCCGCACCCAGGGCCTGCATGTCCTGACATTTGGCGCCGATCCCAGTGCCGATGGCCGCCTGCTGGATCTGGTGGGTGAGCCGGCTGGCAGCCGCGTGCGGGCCGACATTGCCGGGCACATCGTGGAGTATCGGCTGACCTTGCCGGGCCGCCACCATGCCATCAACAGCTTGGCCGTGCTGCTGGCCGTAAAGGCAGCGGGCGGCGATGTCGCCCAGGCTGCTGCCGCGCTGGGTGGGCTGGCCGCCATCAAGGGCCGGGGCCAGCGCAGCACTGTGGCGCTGCCCGGCGGCGACATTACCCTGATCGACGAGAGCTATAATGCCAGCCCCGTATCGGTGAAGGCCGCGGCAGGTGTGCTGGGGCAGGCCGCCGTGGCGCCCAAGGGCCGTCGCATCGCCGCCCTGGGCGATATGCGGGAACTGGGCGAGCAGTCAGCGGACCTGCATGCCGGCGTGGCACCCGCCCTGGTGGCCGCCGGCTGCGACCTTTTATTCTGCTGCGGCCCCCATATGCGCCATCTGTTCAATGCTGTGCCACCTGCCATGCAGGGCGCCCATGCCGCTGACAGTGCCGCCCTGGCGCCGCTGCTGGCAGCGGCTGTCCGGCCGGGCGATGTGGTGATGGTGAAGGGTTCCGCCGGCAGCCGGATGGGGCTGGTGGTGGACGCCTTGAAAGCCCTCGACTCAAAAAATGACAAAATCAACCCGCAGGGGACGACTGCCGCAATGAACGGCGGGGAACCGAGAGACCACAATGCTTTATAACCTGCTCTATCCCCTGGCGGATGAGTTCCAGCTTTTCAACCTGTTCCGATACATCACGTTTCGGACCGGCGGGGCCATCATGACCGCGCTGGTCATCAGCTTCGTCATCGGCCCCCGTGTCATCCGGTGGCTGAAGTCCAAACAGGGTGAAGGCCAGCCGATCCGCACCGACGGGCCGGAAACCCATCTGAAGAAGAAGGGCACGCCCACCATGGGCGGCCTGATGATCATGATCGCCGTGATCGTCTCCACCCTGCTCTGGGTGGACCTGACCAATATCTATACCTGGATCGTGCTGCTGGTGACGGTGGGCTTTGGTCTGGTCGGGTTTGGTGACGATTACCTGAAGCTGACCAAGCGTAACACCAAGGGCCTGTCGTCCAAGCTGAAGCTGTTCGCCACCCTGCTGGTCGCCATGGTCGCCACCGGCTGGTACCTGATGGTAACGCCGTGGGAGATGGGGACCGGGCTGGCCCTGCCCTTCTTCAAGGATCTGCTGATCAATCTGGGCTGGTTCTACATCCCGTTCGCCATCGTCGTGATCATCGGCTCCTCCCATGCCGTGAACCTGACGGATGGGCTGGACGGGCTGGCCACGGTGCCGATCATGATTGCCGCGGCCTGCTTCGGGCTGATCGCGTACCTGTCGGGCAATGCCATCTTCTCCAACTATCTGGGCATCCATCATGTGCCGGGCACGGGCGAACTGGCCGTGTTCTGCGGCGCGCTGGTGGGCGCTGGCCTGGGCTTCCTGTGGTTCAACGCCCCGCCGGCCATGGTGTTCATGGGTGATACCGGCTCCCTGTCGGTGGGCGGCGCGCTGGGTGCCATCTCCGTCATCACCAAGCATGAACTGGTGCTGGCCATCATTGGCGGCCTGTTCGTGCTGGAAACCCTGTCGGTGATGATCCAGGTGGCCAGCTTCAAGCTGACCGGCAAGCGGGTCTTCCGCATGGCCCCGATCCACCATCATTTCGAGAAAAAGGGCTGGTCGGAACCGACCGTCGTCATCCGCTTCTGGATCATCGCCGTCATCCTGGCGCTGATCGGCCTGTCCACCCTGAAACTGCGCTAAGGGCATCATGATCGATCTCGGCATCCTCAAAGGGCGTAAAGTGGCGGTGATGGGTCTGGCGCGGTCGGGCCTGACCGCTGCGCGCAGCCTGCTGGATGCCGGGGCCGATCTGCTGGCCTGGGATGATGGTGCCGCCGGTCGCAAGGCCGCCACCGATGCCGGCATCCCGCTGACCGATCTGAACAGCGCCGACCTGACAGGTGTGGAAGCCCTGGTCCTGTCGCCGGGCATCCCCCACACCTATCCCCAGCCCAATAATGTTGCCGCCCGCGCCAAGGCCGCCGGCATCCCGCTGGTCAGCGATGTGGAACTGCTGTTCCGCGCCGTGCCGGCACCCTTCTATGTCGGCATCACCGGCACCAACGGCAAATCCACCACCACGGCGCTGACGGCGCATATCTTCGCCGGCACGGGCCGGCCCACCCAGATCGGCGGCAATTTCGGCATTCCGGCGCTCAGCTTCGACAAGCTGGGCAAGGACGGTGTCTATGTGCTGGAAATGTCCAGCTACCAGTTGGAACTGACCCCTTCGCTGGGCTTCGATGCCGCCGTGCTGCTGAACATCACGCCCGACCATCTGGACCGGCATGGCGGGATGGAAGGCTATATCGCCGCCAAGAAGCGCATGTTCCAGAAGGGCGATGGCCGCACCCAGGTCGCCATCATCAGCATCGATGATGAACCCTGCCGCCGCATGGCCGACGAACTGGAGCGCGATTTTGACGGACGTGTCATCCGCCTGTCGGTTGAAGGCGTACCCCCCGGCGGCATCGGCGTGGAAAAAGGCGTGCTGGTGGATGCCACGGAAGGCGCCCCCCACCCTTTCACCGACCTGACGACACTGCCCACCCTGCCCGGTCAGCATAATTGGCAAAATGCGCTGGCCGCCTATGCCCTGGCCCGGGCCGGTGGGCTGACCCATGCCGATATCCTGGACGGGCTGCGCACCTTCCCGGGTCTCGCCCATCGCCAGCAGCAGGTGGCCACGCTGGACGGGGTGCGCTTCATCAATGACAGCAAGGCCACCAACGCCGATGCCGCCGCCAAGGCATTGGTCTGCTACCGCCCGATCTATTGGATTTTGGGGGGCAAGGCCAAGGATACCGGGCTGGCCGGGCTGGAAGATCTGGTCGGTGATGTCCGCCACGCCTTCCTGATTGGCGATGCGACGGAAGCGTTCGCCGGCTGGCTGGCGGATAAGGGCGTGCCGCATACGCGCTGCGGCGTGATGGAAAAGGCGGTGGAAGCCGCGTTTGCCGCCGCGAAGGCAGATGGGGCGACGGCCCCTGTCGTGCTGTTGTCGCCCGCCTGCGCCAGCTTTGACCAATATCCGAATTTCGAGGTGCGGGGTGATGCCTTCGTGGCTGCCGTCCGCAGCCTGACGGCAGCGGAAGGGCACGGCGCATGATCTCCTTTTCCCGGACCGACCAATCCATTCTGGGCCGCTGGTGGTGGACGGTTGACCGCTGGACCCTGGCCACCGTGATCCTGATCGCCGTGATCGGCGTCGTGCTGATCCAGGCGGCCAGCCCCGCCGTGGCCAACCGCATCGGGTTGACCACATTCCACTTTATCGAACGTCACCTGATGATGCTGATCCCGGCATTGGGGCTGATGTTCGCCGTGTCCTTGATGACACCACGGGGTGTCCGCCGACTGGCCATTGGCCTGTTCCTGGGCTCCGTCGCCGGCGTGGTGCTGACCCTGTTCATCGGGGAAGAGATCAAGGGCGCCACGCGCTGGATCCATGTGCCGGGCCTGTCCTCGGTCCAGCCGTCGGAGTTTCTGAAGCCGGCTTTTGCCGTGGTGGCCGCCTGGATGTTCTCCCTGCATCGCAGCGGCAACGGCCAGGGCGGGCAGTTTCCCGGCATCCAGATTTGCATCGGGCTGTATGCCATGATTGTGCTGCTGCTGATGAGCCAGCCCGATCTGGGGCAAACCTTTGTCATCACAGCCGTCTTCTTCGGCCAGTTTTTCCTGGCGGGCCTGCCCATCGTGCTGGTGGCCAGCCTGGTCGTGCTGGGCGTTGGCGGTCTGGTCAGCGCCTATTTCCTGTTCCCGCACGTTCAAAGCCGTATCGACCGGTTCCTGGACCCGGCAGCGGGTGACAATTATCAGGTCGCCCGGTCGCTGGAAGCCTTTGCCAATGGTGGCGTCTGGGGTACCGGGCCGGGCCAGGGCAAGGTGAAAATGTCCATCCCCGACGCCCATGCCGACTTCATCTTCTCCGTCGCGGGGGAAGAGCTGGGGTTGATTTCCTGCGCGATCATCATCTGCCTGTTCGGCTTCATCGTGCTGCGCAGCTTCGCCCGGGCGTCCAATGACCAAAGCCTGTTCGTCATGCTGGCCGCCAGCGGGCTGGCGATGCAGTTCGGCCTGCAGGCGCTGATCAATATGGGCTCGGCACTGCATCTGATGCCGACCAAGGGCATGACCCTGCCCTTCATCTCCTATGGTGGTTCGTCCCTGCTGGCGCTGGGGATCGGCATGGGCATGGTGCTGGCCTTGACGCGCAAACGCTTCGGCCCTGGAGAGAGTGTATGAGCCGCAGACCCATCATCCTGGCGGCCGGCGGCACCGGCGGCCACATGTTCCCGGCAGAAGCGCTGGCGCGTGCCCTGATGGCGCGCGGCCGCACGCCGATCCTGGTCACCGACCTGCGCGGCAAGGCGTTTGGTGAGGCGCTGCCCGATGTGCAGGTGGAACGCATCCCCGCCTCCAATGGCGGGGCCGGCATTGGCGCCAAGCTGCGCATGATGGTGGATCTGGTGCGCGGCACGGCAGAGGCGCGGCGGCTGGTGCGGCGGTTGAACCCGGCCGTGGCTGTGGGCTTTGGCGGTTACCCTTCCGTCCCCACCATCTTTGCCGCCCAATCCGCTGGCATCGCCACCGTGCTGCATGAACAGAATGCCGTGCTGGGCCGGGCCAACCGGCTGCTGGCCGGCAAGGCGCGGCTGATCTGCACCAGCTTTGAAGAGGTGCAGGGCCTGGGCGCCGCCGACGGGCAGCGCATCATCCGCACCGGCAACCCGGTACGCGCCGATATCCAGGCTTTACGCGATGCCCCCTATCCTGCCCCCGTTCCGGGCGGGCCGCTGAACCTGCTGATCACCGGCGGTAGCCAAGGTGCCAGCATCTTCGGCGAGGTCGTGCCCCGCGCCATTGAGATGCTGCCTGACGATCTGCGCTACCGGCTGAAGATCGTGCAGCAGGCGAGAGCGGAGAATATCGAGGTCGCGCGCAAAGCCTATTACGAGATGGGCATCGACAATGAGCTGGCGACCTTCTTCAAGGACATGCCGCACCGGCTGGCCGGCTGCCATCTGATGATCGGCCGGTCCGGTGCCGGTACGGTGGCGGAACTGACGGTGGCCGGGCGCCCGTCCATCCTGGTCCCCTACCCCCATGCGATGGATGACCACCAGACCGCCAATGCCCGCGCCATCGCGGCGGCGGGCGGGGCCTGGATCATGCCGCAGGATGAGTTTTCGCCCCTGGTGCTGGCGGAAAAGCTGAAAGCCCTGATGGCCGATCCATCGGCCCTGTCCCGTGCCGCCCAGGCCGCCGCCGCCTGGGCCATCCCGGAAGCGGCTGACCATTTGGCCGACCGTGTATTGGCCCTGGCCGACGGGGCCGGTGCTTGACGTGATGCCGCCGGGCGGGCCATCAACCCGCCCCACGCGCCTTTGTGCATTTTCCGCGGACCGCCATCCGCGTCCTTTGGTTGGAGTGTAAGCCATGCGGGCCCTGCCGCTGAATATCGGAACGCTGCATTTTGTCGGCATTGGCGGCATTGGCATGTCCGGCATCGCCGAGGTGCTGCACAATCTGGGCTATGCCGTCCAGGGCAGTGACATGTCCGACAACTACAATGTCCAGCGGCTGCGTAAGCTGGGCATCAAGGTGGAGATCGGGCACCGGGCGGAAAATCTGGGCGAAGCGGCGGTGCTGGTGATCTCTTCCGCCGTGAAGAAGGACAATCCCGAGGTGGTCGCCGCCCGCGCCGGCATGATCCCCGTGGTCCGCCGGGCGGAAATGCTGGCCGAACTGATGCGCCTGAAATGGTCTATCGCCGTGGCAGGCACCCATGGCAAGACCACCACCACCAGCCTGGTCGCGGCCCTGCTGGAAGGCGGCGGCATGGACCCGACCATCATCAATGGCGGCATCATCAATTCCATCGGCACCAATGCCAAGCTGGGCAGCGGTGAATGGATGGTGGTGGAAGCGGATGAGAGCGACGGCACCTTCACCAAGTTGCCCTCCACCATCGGCATCGTGACCAATATGGATCCGGAGCATCTGGACCATTACGGCACGTTCGAGGAGGAGCGGAAGGCCTTCGACCGGTTTGTCGAGAATATCCCCTTCTATGGTTTTGCCGCCCTGTGCATCGACCATATCGAAGTGCAGGCCATGCTGGGCCGCATCGACCGCCGCGTCGTGACCTATGGCTTCTCCCCCCAGGCCGATGTGCGCGCGGTGAATGTGGAAACCAATACCCGCGGCTGCTTCTATGATGTCGCCATCAATGACCGCGCCCAGGACGAGGCGCGGACCATTACCGGCATCCATCTGCCCATGTATGGGCTGCACAATGTCCAGAATTCCCTGGCTGCCGTGGCCGTAGCCGTCAATCTGGGCATCAATGACGAGGCGATCCGTCAGTCCTTCGCCAAATTCACCGGGGTGAAGCGCCGCTTCACCAAGACCGGGGAAAGCAATGGCGTTGTGGTGATCGACGATTACGGCCACCATCCGGTGGAAATTGCCGCCGTGCTGAAGGCGGCGCGCATGGCCGGGTCGGGGCGTACCATCGCCGTGGTCCAGCCGCACCGCTACAGCCGCCTGCAAAGCCTGTTTGCCGATTTCTGCACCTGCTTCAACGATGCAGACACGGTGATCGTGTCCGACATCTACGCCGCCGGGGAGCAACCCATCCAGGGGGCGTCGCGCGATGATCTGGTGGAAGGCTTGCGCGTTCACGGCCATCGCGACGTGCGCGCCTTGTCCGGCCCCGATGCCCTGCCCGCCCTGGTGCGGGAGATCGCCAAGCCCGGCGATATGGTGGTCTGCCTGGGCGCCGGCACCATTACCCAATGGGCCAATGCCCTGCCGGCGGAACTGGACAAGCTGCACACGCTGGGGGGCGCCATCTGATGTCCGCGCCGTCGCTGCATGACCGGATCCGGAAAGAAGCGCCCGACCTGCGCGGGCGGCTGACCGCCGACGCTCCGCTGGGCCCGACCACCTGGTTCCGTGTCGGCGGAACTGCGGAACTGCTGTTCCGTCCGGCTGATGCCGATGATCTGGCCTATTTCCTGGCCCGCTGTCCCGCCGATGTGCCGGTGACGGTGATCGGCGTCGCCTCCAACCTGCTGGTCCGTGATGGCGGGGTGCCCGGCGTGGTGATCCGCCTGGGCGGTCCCTTCGCCGATATCCGTGTGGAAGGCGACATGATCATTGCCGGTGCTGGCGCACTGGACCTGAATGTCGCGCTGACGGCACAGCAGGCGGGGCTGGCGGGGCTGGAATTCCTGTCCGGCATCCCTGGCACCATCGGCGGTGCCATCCGCATGAATGGTGGCGCCTATGGTGCCGAACTGGTGGATGTGATTGACAGTGCCGACGGCGTGGACCGGCAGGGCAATCACCGCCGCTGGACCCGCGAGGAGCTGCACCTGACCTATCGTCATTGCGGCCTCGCGGATGATGTGGTTTTCACCGCCGCCACCCTGCGCGGCCGCCCCGACGATGCCGATGCCGTGAAACAGCGGATCGAGGCGATCCAGCAGGCCCGCGCCGACAGCCAGCCGGTCCGCGCCCGCACCGGCGGTTCCACCTTCGCCAACCCGGAAGGGCACAAGGCCTGGCAGTTGATCGACCAGGCCGGATGCCGGGGCCTGACCATCGGCGGCGCCCAGATCAGCGAGAAACACTGCAATTTCCTGCTCAATCTCGGCACCGCAACAGCAGCGGATATCGAGTCCCTGGGCGAGGAAGTACGTCGCCGGGTAAAAGCAACCAGCGGTATCGACCTCCGGTGGGAAATACGTCGCATCGGCTTACCCCGTTCGACCGGAGGGGCCGGATGACATATCCCATAAGCCCCGGCCACGACTCCGTCGCTCTTGCTTTCGGTTCATCGCCCTCGCCTTTTTTAAAAGGGCGGCAGATTGGCGCTTGCGGCGGCACGAATCGTCGCTTACACCGGATTTTGTGGGACGAACGGGACGTCACCACACCAAATCTTGCGGTAGCGACTTTTGTAACAGGAAGTCCGGTTGGGGCGGCCACACCTGACGAAGGCGTGGTCGAGGGGGAGTCTGGTATTATGAGTGAAGTCCACGCGAAGCATGTCGCCGTCCTGATGGGGGGCTGGTCTGCCGAGCGTGAAGTATCCCTGGTCAGCGGCACCAACATCGCCAAGGCGCTGGAGCAGAAGGGATACCGCGTCACGCGCGTGGATGTCCGCCGCGATCTGGCCGCCCTGATCCGCGACCTCAGCCCCCGTCCTGACGTCGTTTTCAACGCCCTGCATGGCAAGGGCGGTGAGGACGGCTTGATCCAGGGCGTGCTGGAATATATGGGCCTGCCCTATACCCATTCCCCCGCCATGCCATCCGCCCTGGCCATGGACAAGGCGATGACCAAGCGCCTGCTGGCCACCGTCGGCATGCCGGTGGCCGAAGGGGTGATCGTGACCAAGGAACAGGTGCTGGCCGGCCATGTGCTTCCCCCGCCCTATGTCGTGAAGCCGGTGGATGAAGGCTCGTCCGTGGGTGTGCGCATTGTGCAGCAGGGCGACAATTACACCGTGCTGGCCGAGGATGGCTGGCTTTACGGTGCCCGTGTGATGGTGGAAACCTTCATCCCCGGCCGCGAACTGACCGTGGGCGTGATGGGCGACCGCGCCCTGGCCGTGACGGAAATCGTGCCCGTGAAGGGCTTTTACGATTACGACGCCAAATATGCCCAGGGCGGCTCCATCCATGTCTGCCCGGCAGAAATCCCCGATGACGTGACGGCGGAAGCCAAGCGTCTGGCGTTGCTGGCGCATGAAACGCTGGGCTGCACCGGCGTGTCGCGGTCCGATTTCCGCTGGGATGACAGCAAGCCCGGCGCCAGCGGCCTCTGCTTCCTGGAAACCAATACCCAGCCCGGTTTCACCCCCACCTCCCTGCTGCCGGAACAGGCGGCGGCGGTGGGCATCTCCTATGCCGATCTATGTGCCTGGATAGTGGAGCATGCCCGATGCCACGCGTAGCGTCTGCCAGCCCCATCCCGGATAATCCCCGCGCCCGTTTCGCCGAAAAGACGAAGCGGGCGACCTTGCGTGCAACGCAGGAGGCCAACCGCCGCCGCGCCATGCCGCGCTGGGCCGGCCCCGCCATGCGGATCGGCCGCCGCCTTGCCCCGGCCTTGTTGCTGGGCGTGGTCGGTATCTGGGGCTGGGCCAGCGGGCAGGCGCAGATGGTGACCAGTGTGGCGGTCGATAAATTCATGCACGCTTCTGTGGAGGCTGGCCTGTCGGTGCGCGAGGTTTTTGTCACCGGACGGGAAAAGGCCGATGGCCCGCAATTGCTGGCGGCGCTTGGCGTGGAATATGGCGGCCCCATCCTGGCTTTCGACCCCCATGCCGCGCGCGCGGCGCTGAAGGCCATTCCCTGGGTGGAGGAAGCGCGGGTTGAACGGCGGCTGCCGGACACGATCTTCGTCGCTATCCGGGAACGGGTGCCGATGGCGCTGTGGCAGAATGACCAGCAGTTGTCGCTGATTGATGCCGATGGCGTAGTGCTGACGGCGGATGACCTGTCGCGCTGGCCCAACCTGCCGCTGCTGGTGGGCGCCAATGCCCCGGCACGCGGGCCGGAACTGCTGCGCCTGCTGGCGGCGGAACCGACCATTGCGGACCGGGTTGAAGCCGCCGTGCTGGTCAATGGCCGGCGCTGGGACTTGCGGCTGAAGAACAAGGTGGATGTGCGCCTGCCCGAACATGATGTGGCGGCCGCCCTGCACCAGCTCGCCATGGTCCAGCAGACCAATCAGGTGCTGGACAAGGATGTCGTGGCGATAGACCTCAGGATGCCCGACCGTATGGCGGTGCAGACCTCGGCCATGGCCGCCGATATCCGGCGCAAGCCGCCCGAAAAGAAACAGAAGATCTGAGGAGGCGGCGAGAACATGGCATTTCCCGGCGCCCTCACCCAACGCAAAGGTCCGCGCAAGGTGACGCGGGGCGGCACCATCGCCGCCCTGGATGTCGGCTCGACCAAAATCGTCTGCTTCATCGCCAAGGTGGAAGAGGCCGGCGGCATTCGTGTGACCGGCATTGGCCATCAGGTCAGCCGCGGCGTGCGGTCCGGCGGCATCGTGGATATGGAGTTGGCGGAAACCGCCATCGGCACCACCGTGCATGCGGCGGAGACCATGGCCGGGGAACAGATCCGCGAGGTTCTGGTCAGCCTGTCCGGCGGCCAGCCCGAAAGTCAGACCCTGACAGTTGAAACGCTGGTCACGGCGCCGGAGATCGGCGACGGCGATGTGCGCCGCGCCCTGGCAGAAGCGCGAAAGCTGGACGTGTCGCCCGATGCGGCGCTGATCCATTCCATCCCCATCGGCTATGCCATTGACGGGTCCCGCGGTATCCGCGATCCGCGCGGCATGGTGGGAGAACGGCTGGGCGTGCGGATGAATGTGGTCACCGCCGCCGCCAGCCCCGTGCGCAACATCTCCACCTGCGTCGGGCGCTGCCATCTGGGGGTAGAGGGCTTCGTGATGAGCCCCTACGCCGCCGGCCTGTCCTGTCTGGTGGAAGATGAGATGGAGTTGGGCGTCACCGTCATTGATATGGGCGGCGGCACAACTTCCATGGCCGTCTTCAATGATGGCAAGATGATCTGGTGCGACAGCATCCCGCTGGGCGGTGTGCATGTCACCAACGATATTGCGCGCGGCCTGACCACGCCGGTGGTCCAGGCCGAACGGCTGAAGACCCTGCATGGCAGCGCCGTCGCCGCCGTCTCCGACGAGCGGGAGATGATCGACGTGCCCCAGGTGGGCGAGGAAGAGCGCGGCCTGTCCAACCATGCGCCCAAATCGCTGCTGGTCGGCATCATCCAGCCTCGGCTGGAAGAGATTTTCGAACTGGTGGCCGGACGGCTGGATGCATCCGGCGTCGCCAAGGCTGCCGGGCGCCGCGTCGTGCTGACCGGCGGTGCCAGCCAGCTTTCCGGTGTGCGGGAACTGGCGGCCAGCGTGCTGGACAAGCAGGTGCGGCTGGGCCGTCCGCTGCGCATCGGCGGGCTGGCGGCCAATGTCTCCGGCCCCTCCTTTGCCGCCGCCGCCGGGCTGCTCTCCTATGCCCTGCAACAGAATCACGAATTGCCGGTCCTTCCCCCGGCCGAGGAAAGGGGCACGGGCCTGTTCACCCGTGTCCAGCACTGGCTGAGGGAAAATCTATGACCCGACGATCCGCCCGAAGACCGTGGCCCAGGCCAGTGCCCGCCCCTCGGCAGCCGACAGCCTGATCCTTAACGCCACTCCGCCAATCGCCAGCCCGCGCCGCCCAAGCCTAACGGGCACACCAATTCCCTCCCCCGCCAGAGGAGCCCCGCCATGTCCCTGAAACTCGGTATCCCCAGCGTTGAAGTCCAGACCAAGCCCCGCATCACCGTGTTCGGTGTTGGTGGCGCTGGCGGCAACGCCGTCAACAACATGATCCGTTCCAACCTGGAAGGGGTCGAGTTCGTGGTGGCCAACACCGACGCCCAGGCCCTGCAGGGCAACCTGGCCAGCAAGCGGGTGCAGCTTGGTAGCACCATCACCCGCGGCCTTGGCGCCGGCTCCCGCCCTGATGTGGGCCGCGCCGCCGCGGAAGAACAGCTTGAGGAGATCCTGGGTCACCTCAACGGCACCAACATGTGCTTCATCACCGCCGGCATGGGCGGTGGCACGGGTACGGGTGCCGCCCCTGTGATTGCACGGGCCGCACGCGAACAGGGCATCCTGACCGTCGGCGTGGTCACCAAACCCTTCAATTTTGAAGGTGCGCACCGGATGCGCACGGCGGAAAGCGGCATTGGCGAGTTGGCCCAGTATGTCGATACGCTGCTGATCATCCCGAACCAGAACCTGTTCCGCATCGCCAACGAGAAGACGACCTTCGCGGACGCCTTCAAGATGGCCGACGATGTGCTGCATGCCGGCGTGCGTGGCGTGACCGACCTGATGGTCATGCCCGGCCTGATCAACCTGGACTTTGCCGACATCCGCACCGTGATGAGCGAGATGGGCAAGGCCATGATGGGCACGGGCGAGGCCGAGGGCGGCAACCGCGCCATCGACGCCGCCGAGGCCGCAATCAACAATCCGCTGCTGGACGATATCAGCATGAAGGGTGCCCGCGGGGTGTTGATCAACATCACCGGCGGCCACGACATGACCCTGTTCGAGGTGGACGAGGCCGCCAACCGTATCCGCGACGAGGTGGACCCCGAAGCCAACATCATCTTCGGTTCCACCTTCGACGAGGATATGTCCGGCAAGATGCGGGTCTCTGTCGTCGCCACCGGCATCGACAATGCTCAGCAGCTTCGCCCGCCGGCCCAACCGCAGCTTCAGGTCGTTGCTGGCAGCAATGGCGCTGCTGGCGCCGCCCGTCGTCCGGCGGCCCCGCCGGCACCGGCCATCCCCACGGCCGGCACCCCCATTCCGCCGCGTCCGGCCATGCAGCCGGCGCCGATTCCCGGTACTGCTGGCAATCACTTTGCCGCTATGACCCCCGCACCGGTGCCCGGCAGCGTGGCCATGCAGCCCGCCCCGCAGGCCCCTGCCCAGCCGGCCGCCGAACAGGTGGCGGAAGCCCCGGTTGAAACTGTCCCGGCACCGCAGGCCCCTGCCGCACCGCAGCCCGTCGCGCGTGAATTGCGACCGATGGACATGCATCCGCAGCATCCGCCGGCCCAGCCGCGCCGGGACGAGGCCTTCATTCCGCCCCGTCCGGCAGAAGGAGCACCGCGCAGCCAGACCGTGCCGGAACGCTTCAACCCGCCGCATGCACAGCCGCAGGAAAAGCGCGGCCTGTTCAGCCGGATGTTCGGTTTGGGTGGCAACAGCCAGCCGGCCCCGCAGCCCCAGCGCGCACCGGCCCCGGCGCCCCAGGCACCGCAGCAGCAGTTCACCCAGGCCCCCCGCGCACCGCAGCAGCCCCAGCAGGCTGCCCATGCACCGGCCCCGCAGCAGCAGCCCCATCACCCCGCCCCGCAGCAGGTGGAGCAGGCCCCCCGCGCTCAGGCCCCGCAGAGCGAGGAGGACATGCTGGACATTCCCGCCTTCCTGCGGCGGCAGGCGAACTGAACAACGTTCGAAATCAATAGTTTATCGCGTCGCACAAGAGGGGCCGGCCCGGCGGGGGTCGGCCCTTTTTGATTCCACCTCGATGAAACAGGGCGAAATTGTGACGCTGGATCAGCGCGTTACCATCCGTCCATGTAACAATCGGTAATAAAGAGTGATTTGTATATGGCGCGGTGGGGCGGCATGTTGATGGTGTGAACGGTTGCCGACGCCGCATCGCAGCACCTGTGGGAGGTGATGGGATGCAAAAGCCTGGGAGGGCTGGTACAGGCGGCGCACCCATTCACATTCGGGGGCGTGTCTAGAATTGATCGGAAAAGGGGACATCCCATGTCCTGGCAACAGACTCTGAAATCATCGATCGATTGCATGGGCATCGGCCTTCATAGCGGCCGTAAGGTCCACCTGACCCTGCGCCCGGCTCCGGTCGATACCGGCATCGTCTTCATCCGCACCGATGTTCCGGCCGAAAAGGCTGTGATTCCGGCGCGCTGGGACCTCGTGTCCGACACCCGTCTCTGCACCCTGTTGCGTAACGACCATGATGTGACCATCGGCACGGTGGAACATCTGATGGCGGCACTGCGCGGCTGCGGCATCGACAACCTGTATGTTGAGGTGAGCGCGCCTGAAGTGCCGATCATGGACGGCAGTTCCGCCCCCTTCATCTTCCTGATCGAATGCGCTGGCATCGCCACGCAGGAGAAGGCCCGCCGCGTGATCCGCGTGCTGAAGGAAGTGCAGGCGGTAGATGGTGACAAGGTCGTGACGCTGAGCCCGGCCCCTGTTTCCAGCTTCCGGGCGGAGATTGTCTATGACAATACGGCCCTTATCCGCCGCCAGGAAAGCTCGCTTCGCCTGACCGATGGCAGCTTCAAGAACGAGGTTTCAGCCGCCCGCACCTTCGGCTTCGCCCATGAGGTGGAGCAGATGCGCAAGGCTGGCCTGGGCCTCGGCGGCTCCCTGGACAATGCCATCGTCATTGAAGGCGACCGGGTGCTGAATGAGGGCGGCCTGCGTTATTCGGATGAGTTCATCCGCCATAAGATCCTGGACGCAGTGGGCGACCTTTATCTGGCCGGCGGCCAGATCCTGGGCCATTACCATGGCATCCGGGGTGGTCATGCGATGAACAACGCCATCCTGCGCGTCCTGTTTGCCGATCCCACCGCTTACCGGATCGAGGATGCCCCGGTCTGGCATGAGGAACTGGCCACGGTGGCCTGATTCAGTATCGATCAGAAAAGGGCGGGTTCCCGACAGGGCCCGCCCTTTTTCTTGGCCTCCCTACCCCTGAAAAGGGCTGGACACGCCGGATAAAGGCCTCTCTGCCACGCTTCCGCCCTGATTTAACGGCAAAAGCGATCGGGTTGGGGCCATTCGCACAGTTTGCCGCTTGGCGGGTGCGGTCCCACGCGTGCTATAAGGCTTCCCGCATTAATGCCCGCAGCTTGGTTGTCCCTGCCGATGCTTCGTACGCCTCGTTCCACCCGCCCGCTGTCCGTTGCCCGTTACATGGTGCCGGCCGCTTTGCTGTTCCTCACCGCTTGCTCCGGCAAGAAGGAGGAGATTCCCTATGTGGAACGCCCGGTGGAGCAGATCTACGCCGAGGCGTCGAACGCCATCGACAGCCGGAACTACACAAAGGCGGCCCTGCTGTTCGACGAGGTCGAACGACAGCACCCCTACAGCCAATGGGCTGTGCGGGCGCAGCTTATGTCCGCCTATTCCCATTATCAGGCGCTGCGCTACGATGACGCCATCGCCGCGCTGGATCGCTTCATCTCGCTGCATCCCGGCAACCGCAGTGCGGCTTACGCCTTCTATCTGAAGGCGCTGTGCCAGTATGAGCGGATTACCGATGTGCGCCGCGACCAGTCCACGACCTATGAAGCGCTGAACGCCCTGAACGAGGTGGTGCGCCGCTTCCCCACCACGCCTTATGCCCGCGACGCGCGGCTGAAGATCGACCTGACCCGCGATCATCTGGCCGGCAAGGACATGGAGGTCGGTCGCTTCTACCTCGCCACCGGTGAATATATGGGCGCCATCAAGCGCTTCCGCCGCGTGATTGACGAGTATCAGACCACCAGCCATGTGCCGGAGGCGCTGCATCGCATGGTGGAGGCTTATCTGGCGCTTGGCATCCGCGAAGAGGCACAGGTGAACGCCGCCTTGCTGGGGCATAATTATCCCGGCAGCACGTGGTATCAGTACAGCTATGCCCTGATCTCGCGCACGGAACGGGGGGAAAAGCCCTCCTTCATGACCCGCGCCGTGGACTGGCTGTTCTAACCCTTCTCCCAAGCCCCCTTCCCTTCCCGGATGCGGTGACGTCATGCTGGTAACCCTCTCGATCCGCGACATCGTCCTGATCGAACGGCTGACATTGGCCTTTCAGCCCGGCTTGTGCGTTCTGACCGGGGAGACGGGGGCCGGTAAATCCATCCTTCTGGATTCGCTGGGTCTGGCGCTTGGCGCCCGCGGTGACAGCAGCCTCGTCCGTCATGGCAGCGACCAGGCCGGGGTGACGGCGGAATTCGACCTGTCCCGCCAGCCCGACCACCCCGCCTTCGCCATCCTGCGGGAGCAGGAGCTGGAGGTGGAAGACACGCTGGTTATCCGCCGGACCCTGACCGCGGATGGCCGGTCGCGCTGCTTCATCAACGACCAGCCGGTTGGCGTCACGCTGCTGCGCCGGCTGGGCGAGACGCTGGTGGAAGTCCACGGCCAGTTTGATACCCATGGTCTGCTGGACCCCCGCACCCATCGCGACCTGCTGGATGATTACGCCCAGATCGCGACGCAGGGCCAGCAGGTGGCTGCTTCCTGGCGGGCATGGCGGCAGGTGGAACAGGCCCGCCTGACCGCCGCCGAGGATGCCGCCCGCGCCCGCGCGGAAGAAGAATATCTGCGCCACGCGGTGGAGGAACTGGACCAGCTTGCCCCCGAAGAGGGTGAAGAGACCGCGCTGGCGGAAAAGCGCGTGGTACTTCAGCACCGCGAAAAGCTGATTGACGGCATCACCCAGGCCTATGGCGAGTTATCCGGCGAGCGCGGCGCAGAACGCGCGCTGGCCAGCGCGCTTCGCACCTTGTCACGACTGGCAGAGCGGGCCGGGGGCCGGCTGGATCCGGTGATCACCGCGCTGGACGAAGCCGCCAATGATGTCAGTGAGGCGGCGCGGTCCCTGCAGGCCTTGTCTGCCGACATGGATAGCGACGGCGGCAACCTGGACCGGATTGAGGAAAGGCTGTTTGCCCTGCGCGCTGCGGCACGCAAACATGGCACGGATGTGGACGGGCTGGTCGGGCTGCGGGCGGAGATGGGCCGCAAGCTCTCCTTGATCGAGGATCAGGGCGACCTGTTGCAGAAGCTGGCCGGTCAGGCCGAAACCACCAAGGCCGCCTATGTCACCGCCGCCAAGGCCCTGTCCGCCGCCCGCACCAAGGCTGCCGCACAGTTGGACAAGGCCGTCGCCGGCGAGTTGAAGCCACTGAAACTGGAAAAGGCGCGATTCGTCACCAAGGTGGCGCCGCTGGAAGAAGAAGGCTGGGGCCCCGGCGGCATCGACGATGTCGCCTTCCAGGTGGCCACCAATGTCGGTGCCCCGCCCGGCCCGCTGGCCAAGATCGCTTCCGGTGGTGAATTGGCCCGCTTCATGCTGGCGTTGAAGGTCGTGCTGGCCCAGGTCGGCACCGTACCCACCCTGGTGTTCGATGAGGTGGATACCGGCGTCGGTGGGGCCGTGGCCGATGCCATTGGCGAAAGGCTGGCGCGGCTGGGTGGCCATGATTTGCAGGTGCTGGTGGTGACACACAGCCCGCAGGTGGCCGCACGCGGCGCCCACCATTGGCAGGTGCGTAAGAAGGCCGCCGGGGGGCGTACCGTCACGGAGGTTCATCCCCTGTCCCGGACGGAGCGGCTGGAAGAACTGGCCCGCATGCTGTCCGGCGCAGAAGTGACCCAGGCCGCCCGCGCCGCGGCGGAAAGCCTGCTCTCTTCCCCACCGCTGCTGTAAGGAAAGCGCCTCTCAGGGCAGCACCCACCGCGTCATGGTGGGGAATGGTGGCAAGCTGCTGTTGCTTAGCAGCGCGGCGATGCCGCAAGGGCCGGTCATGCCATTGGCGATCAGGTGCATCAGGCCCGGATAGTTCCCCTGATGGATCAGTTGGAACAGCCGCGTGTGGCCGGCACTGTCCATCTTGTAGCTATTCTCGAAAAAGACCGTATCCAGCGGCAGGGTCAAGGCCGTCAGCGCGGCACAGGACCAGGCCAGCGCCATCACTTCCCCACTCACCAGGGCGCGCTCCGCAATGGCACGGCTTATCGGCTCTGGCTCCGGATCATCGTCCAATGCCGCCTCCAGCGTGGCGGTCACATCCGACCCCACCTGGGCCCGATAGCGACCGGGAATGACCGCCAGATGCCCCGCCTCATGCAGCAGATCGCCAGAAATATAAAGATGGGCAGGATCGACCCACAGCGCACCATCCACGATCCGCACGCCAGGCAGAAAGCCATCGGGCCCATAATCCCCGACATGGACACCAATGCCGACCTGTCGAAGGAAAGCGACAATGACGTCGAAATGATTCGCGGCCAGCAAAATAAAAGCCCACCACAGCCAGGGATGGTGGCCATGATGGGCTTTACGCGCAGAACATGCAAGCCCATCAGCCCTTGAGAAGGGCGTGAAGGGCCGGCAGGATCAGAGATGCTTCAGGATGTAATCGGCGCTGGACACTTCAAACGCGCCGGGCTTCTCCACCTCAACGCGGGTGACCACGCCATCTTCGGCCACCAGGGCGAAGCGCTGGCCGCGCAGGCCCAGATTATAGGCCGTGCCGTCCATTTCCAGGCCCAGAGCCTTGGTCAGGGTGCCATTGCCATCCGGCAGCATGGTGACCTTGCCGGCGACATTGGCCGACTTGCCCCAGGCCTGCATCACGAACGGGTCATTGACCGCCAGACAGACGATCTCTTCCACACCCTTGGCCTTCAGGGCCTCTGCCTGCTCGACAAAGCCCGGCAGGTGCTTGGCGGAGCAGGTGGGGGTGAAGGCACCGGGGACGGAGAACAGGACCACCTTCTTGCCCTTGAACAGATCGTCGGTGCTGATCTCCTGCATGCCCGACTCGGTCAGGTGCTTCAGCGTGACCGACGGAATATGATCGCCAACCTTCACGGACATCTTTGGTCTCCCCACAGGGTGAGTGATGGAACATAGGGTTAAGGTTCTAGGCCGCCCCCCGCCGGGCGGCAAGCGGAACTCCGGGGGTGTCGATGACGGGTCATGGAAATCACAGGAATTTACCCCACATGGGGTGAACGACTGTTATCATAGGATCGGCCACCCTTCCTTGAGCATATGCCCATGAAGAACACAGCCAAGATCGGCGTCCCGGCATGCCTTGTCGGCCAGTTTCTGGTCGCCATGCCGCAAATGCCCGACCCCCGCTTCGCCCGTACCGTCATTTACATCTGTGCCCATACCGGCGATGGCGCCATGGGTCTGGTGGTGAACCGCCTGTTCGACGGTATCGCCTTTCCCGACCTTCTGGCCCAGTTGAAGATCGAACTTGACCAGCCAGCGGGCGGCAGCTTGCGTGTCCACTACGGCGGGCCGGTCGAATCGGGACGCGGCTTCGTGCTGCACAGCGCCGATTATATGCGCGAAGGCAGCATGCAAGTGGCCGATGGCGTCGTCCTGACCGCAACGGTCGATGTGCTGCGCGCCGTGGCGGAGGGAACCGGCCCGAAACAGGCCCTGCTGGCCCTTGGCTATGCCGGCTGGGGCCCCGGCCAGTTGGACGAGGAAATGCAGGCCAATGGCTGGCTGAACGTGCCCGCCGACAGCAGCATCCTGTTCGATGCCGACATGGACAGCAAATGGGACCGGGCCCTGGCCCAGCTTGGGATCGACCTGTCCATGCTTTCTGTGGATGTCGGCCACGCCTGATCCGGGGGAACCGATCAGGGTGGTTGGTGTGTTACCCATCCCGGCGGCCCCATCCGCCCCGGCCCTGCCTGCCTTTTGTCGCAAGACAGCCGCAATCTTGCGCTGTCTTGTGATGGCGGACCGGCAGGACCGTGGTCATGCGGGAAGGTGTGGCCGACAATGAAGCGAGAGAAGCGACACATGAAGCGATCCCATCTCCTGTTGCTGGCCCCCCTGATGATGCTGGCAGCGTGCAGCAGCGTGCGTGACGATGACAGTCAGGCATCGGCCGGCGGCGAAGGCGGCTACAGCACGCCCTATGGCAGCGGCCAGCAGGGTGTGGGCACGGCCCCCGTGGATAGCAGCGGCCTGGACAGCAACCTGTCCCCGCAGCAGCAACTCGCCAATATCGGCGACCGGGTTTTCTTCTCGCTGGACCAGTATGAGGTATCGGCCGAGGCTGCCGCCACGCTGGACAAGCAGGTCGGCTTCCTGCGCTCCAACCCCGCCATCACCCTGACCATCGAAGGCCATGCCGACGAGCGGGGCACGCGCGAATATAACCTTGCCCTGGCCCAGCGCCGCGCCGACAGTGTGCGCCGCTATATGATGGCCGCGGGCATTGATGCCAGCCGCTTGCAGACGGTCAGCTTCGGCAAGGAACGTCCCGCCGTGGCCGGCACCGGCGATGCGGTCTGGGCCCAAAACCGCCGGGCCGTCAGCGTCGTGAACTGAAGTCTTCCGTTTTGAAACGCCAAAGGCGGCACCGGCATTCCGGCGCCGCCTTTTTTATCAGGTGGCCGGAATCACCGGCGCCCACAGGACCTGATCAATTTCCGCCGCGTCGGCGATCAGCATCACCAGCCGGTCAAAGCCCAGCGCAATGCCGGCGCTGTCCGGCATATGGGCCAGGGCTGCCAGGAAATCCTCATCAATCGGGTAGGCCTCCCCATAGATGCGCTGCTTTTCCGCCATATCGGCCTGGAAGCGCTGGCGCTGAAGCACGGGGTCAGTCAATTCCCCAAAGGCATTGGCCAGTTCCACCCCGCAACCATATAGCTCAAACCGCTCCGCCACCCGCGGATCATCAGGCCGGGGACGGGCCAGGGCAGCCATGGAAACCGGATAATCGGTCAGAAAGGTGGGCCTACCGAAGCCCAGATGCGGCTCGATCCGGTCCAGGCTGACGCGGAAAAACAGGTCTTCCCACGTATCGCTTTCTGCCACCCGGATACCGATCCGCGTCACTTCCGCCGCCAGCCGATCACGGTCGGGGCGCAACGGATCAGGCGCGGTCGCCAGCAGGTCGATCCCGGCATAATGCAGGAAGGCATCCTGCACGGTCAGCACCTCCCACTCCGCGAAAGGGTCGCTTTCCGTTCCCCGGAAGCGCAGCATTTCCCGGCCTGCCGCCCGGCAGGCTGCGCGCGTCAAAGCAATGCAATCCTGCATCAGGTCGCGATAGCCGGCCCCGGCGCGATACCATTCCAGCATGGTGAATTCGGGGTGGTGAGTGCGCGAGCGCTCCCCGTTGCGATAGACATGGGAAAGCTGGAACAGCCGGGACACGCCCGCCGCCAGCAGCTTCTTCATCGTGAATTCGGGACTGGTATGGAGATAAAGCCGGCGGCGGTCATCAGGATGGGGACCGACCAGATCGGTGGCAAACGCCATCAGATGGACTTCCAGCCCCGGTGAAAGCTGCAGGGCCGGCGTCTCCACCTCGTCGAACCCCTCCCCCTCGAACCAGCGGCGCAGGCTGCGCAATACCTGCTGACGCACCACCAGATGCGGGCGCTTGGCGGAAAAATGGTCCTTGTGCCACCAGACAGGGCGTTGATGCATCGCTTGTGTTCTCGACGGGGATGGAAAAGCCGGGCACTCTCGCCGGGATAATTCCCTGATCTGTCATGCCTTGCCGCCCATGTCGAGCCCCACGCCGGAAACCCCGCCCCCCATCCGCATCGTCTGGGATGTGGGCCGCCTGTCGGAATGGGCGCGCCTGCTGGCCGATTGCGGGCAAAGCACGCTGACCCAGGGGTTCGGCTATTCCCAGGCGCTGTTCACGACCGAACGCACCCGCCCGCGGCTGGGCATCATCGAACTGGCCGACCGGCCCGTGGGGCTGGTGGTGGTGACGGAAAAGCGCATTGCCCGACTGGTGCGGGTGGTGCGGCTGCATCGAGGCCCCCTGCTGCTGCCCGCCGCCCGCAAGCCGGTGGTCTTCGCCACGGTGATGAAGCTGCTGCGCCAGGAATATCGCCCCGGCCCCTTCTGCTGGGTGGCCGTGGTGCCGGAATGGCCGGCGGGGGAAGAGGCAGAGGCCATGATGCGCTGGGCCGGCTGGCGGCGCGACAAGGGGCCGGGCTACCGCACCATCTGGCTGGATCTGCGGCAGGATGAGGCGGGCTTGCGCGCCGGCCTGGCGCAGAAATGGCGCAACGCGCTGAACCAGGCGGAACGCGCCGGCCTGGCAGTGGAAATCGACCGCGACGGATCAGCGCAGATCCCCTGGCTGCTGGAGCAATATCAGGCAGACAAGGCAGCCAAGGGCTATCGCGGCCCCTCCTCTGCCCTGGTCACCCGCATGCGGACCGGCATGTATAAGGATGGCGACATCCTGCTGCTCCGGGCGATGAAGGATGGCGTGCCAGTGGCCGGCATCATGATGCTGGGCCATGGCAAGGCGGCCACATATCAGATCGGCTGGGCCGGCGCTGCCGGCCGCACGACGCGCGCCCATAATCTGCTGCTGTGGCGGGCCGCCCTGGAACTGAAGGCACAGGGAAGGGAATGGCTGGATCTGGGCGGCATCCTGCCCGATGCCGCACCGGGTGTGACCGCTTTCAAACGCGGCATGGGCGGGGAAGAGGTGGAACTGGTGGGCGCCTGGCGATGATCGCCAGCAGTGCCTTCACTTGCGCAACCGGTGATCCAGACGCTCATCCTCCAGGCCCGCCGGTTCCTGGTGGATGGCAAATTCAGCCGTCGGGAAGGCGGCGCGCAATTCCCGCTCGATCTCGTCGGTGATGTCATGCGCCTGGGCCAGTGTCAGGTCCGGGTCCAGCTCCAAGTGGAACTCCACATGCTGGCCGGTGCCGGTGGAACGGGTGCGCAGATCGTGCAGGCCGCGCGTCTGGGCATGCCCCCGGACAATATCCTTGATACGCTGCCGCTCCTCGTCCGGCAATTCCCGGTCCATAAGCACATCCAGGGCGGTGCGGACGATACGGGTCGCGCCCCAGACCAGGAAGCCGGCAATGCCCAGCGCGAACAGAGGGTCCCAGAGCGGCCAACCTGTCCAGGCCGTTAGAACCAGGGCGGCGATGACCGCGGCATTCATGAACAGATCGCCGCTATAATGCAGCCGGTCGGCATCAATCGCCATGGACCCGGTCCGCCGGATCACCCAGCGCTGGAACAGCAGCAGCAGTGTGGTCAGGACCATGGAAAACAGCATGACGGCAATGCCGAACCGGGTTTCCACCACGGGTCGCGGATCGACCATGCGGCCAATCCCCTCATAGCCCAGAAACACACCGGAACCGGCAACAAAGGCCGCCTGCGCCAAGGCGGCCAGCGGTTCCGCCTTGCCATGGCCGAACCGGTGGGTGTGGTCGGGCGGCTGCAGCGCCTGCGCCACGCCCAGCAGGGTAACCACGGAAGCCAGCAGATCAACCGAACTGTCGATCAGGGAAGAGAGGATGGAAACCGCATCCGTCACCATATAGGTGGCGAGCTTGGCCGCGATCAGCGTCATGGCAACCGCGACGCTGGCATAGGTCGCACGCCGACGCCAGATGGCATCGGCCATGCCGTCCTGCACCGTCCCCTCCCCGCCTGTCATCACGGATAAAGCCGGGTGCGGACCCAGCCGCCATCGGCGGCGGTGAAGATGATCCGGTCATGCAGGCGGAACTCACGGTCCTGCCAGAATTCCAGCCGGTCGGGAACGACACGGTAGCCCGACCAGTGCGGCGGGCGCTGCACATCCTTGCCGGCAAACCGGGCTTCCACCACCGCCAGTTCCCGTTCCAGCGTTTCCCGGCTGTCCAGAAGCTGAGACTGCTGGCTGGCCCAGGCACCAATCTGGCTGCCGCGCGGGCGGGTGGCGAAATAGGCATCCGCCTCCGACTCGCTGACCGGTTCGACCACACCTTCAATGCGCACCTGACGGCGCAGCGACTTCCAGTGAAAATTCAGGGCCGCGACTGGATGTGCCGCCAACTGACCACCCTTGGCGCTGCGTGTATTGGTATAGAAGACGAAGCCCTGGTCATCCAACCCCTTCAACAGTAGGATTCGGGAGGTTGGGCGACCATTCTCACCGATCGTTGCAACCGACATGGCGTTTGCGTCGTTTATCTCGGTGGTTTCCGCCTCTGCAAACCAGGAGCGGAAAAGGTCGAAGGGATCGGTGGCGTCAGCAAGAGACATCTTCGTGATCTTCGTCATAGTTGCGCCTGAATTTGTGTTGAGGATAAGCAGCGTCGAACGAATGTCCATGCCTCCCCCCGCATGGCTGTATCCGTAGACGATGTGTCGCGGTCTTCCAGTCCGGGGGGACATGCAAGAGAGGTCAAAAAATGTTGAAGAAGGTCGTAATCGCCACCGCCATGGTGGCCATGCTGGCAGGCTGCCAGAACAGCAATGCCGGCCAGAAGCAGACCGGTGGCGCGGTGCTGGGCGGCCTCGTCGGCGGTCTGGCCGGCAGCCAGATCGGTGGCGGTTCCGGCAAGCTGTGGGCCACGGGCGCCGGTGCGGTGCTGGGCGCTCTGCTGGGTTCGGAAATCGGCTCCTCTCTGGACCGTGCCGACCAGGCTGCCCTGGAGCGCAACACCTATGCCAGCTTCAGCGCGCCCCTGAACCAGCCGATCGTCTGGGACAACCCCAATAACAGCAACCGCGTCGTCGTCACCCCGACGGCGGAAGGTCGCCAGCAGGGCACCAACGCCTATTGCCGCGAATATCAGCAGACGATCACCGTCGGCGGACGCAGCGAGCAGGCTTTTGGTCGCGCCTGCCAGCAGCCGGATGGAAGCTGGAAGATCGTCAGCTAAGGGCGGCTATCAGCCCCTTTGTTCAGCCCCCGGCCATCCCCGATGGCCGGGGGCAATTATTTTATACGGATGATCGCGGCACCGCCTGTTGCCACCGCTTGACCAGCGTCGGGCGCAGCGTAGGATGCGGCGTCTGATATCCTATTGCTTGTGGTGACCATGCGCGACCCCTACCTAGTCCTTGGTGTGACACGGACGGCGACGGCCGATGACATCAAGCAGGCTTTCCGGCGCTTGGCCAAACAGTACCACCCGGATCTCAATCCCGGCCGGCAGGATATCGAGCTGAAATTCAAGGAGGTCAACAGCGCCTACAGCCTGTTGTCCGACCCCGATAAGCGCGCCCGGTTCGACCGGGGTGAGATCGACGCCAATGGGACCGAACGACCGCAGCGTACCCACCGCCGCACCCATGCCGGGGCTGGCGCCGGACGGGGTGCAGGGGCAGGTGCCGGGACAGGCCCGCGCGGCGCCGATCCTTTTGAGGATGATGATCCGTTCTCCGACTTTTTCGGCTCCGCCCGCCGCCGCTATTCCGCCGGCGGCAGTGCGGGTGTGAAGGCGAAGGGCAGCGATGTCAGCTATTCCGTCACGGTCAGCTTTACCGATGCCTGCCTGGGCGTGAAACGGCAACTGGCCCTGTCCACCGGCAAGACCATCAATATCACCATCCCCGCCGGCACCAGGGACCAGAGCAAACTGCGCCTGAAGGGCCAGGGCCTGCCGGGCCTGGGCGGGGCCGGTGCGGGTGACGCCATCGTGGAAGTGCATGTGGACAGCCACCCGCTCTTCACCCGCCGCGACGACGATATCCATATCGACGTGCCCATCACCTTGCAGGAAGCCGTGCTGGGCGCGCCGATCAAGGTGCCCACCCTGGATGGTCAGGTGGCGGTAAAGGTGCCTGCCGGCGCCAATAGCGGCACCGTCCTGCGCCTGAAGGGCAAGGGCATCGCCAATGCCGAGCGCAAAGTGACCGGCGACCAATATGTGCGCCTGATGGTGATGCTGCCGGAAAAGCCGGATGCCGAACTGACCAGCTTCATCGAAAAATGGGCCAAAACCCACGATTACGATGTGCGTAGGAAGCTGAACCTGGGGTGATGGGAAATTTATACCAAAACCCCCGACCCGATAAAGTTGAGAAGTCGGTCCTTTTACAGAAAAGAAGGCCGACTTTCATGCACATAGAATCAAAAATAAACTCACATATAAGGAGATTTCAGCATTTTTCGGCCTTCGTCGATAAAATATTTCCGCAAATCCTCATCCCAAACTAAATTAACAGCCCTCCATATCAGCTCGCATTCCGATCTATATTTGGGCTTAGCAAGCAAGTTCCTCAAATAATCTAACGCCTCTTCCTTATCCTCAATATGGTAAGGCTCCACACCGAATTTACTCATGACAAAAATCTCCACGATCAAGCTGCGATAGGAATTTAAAGCTATTACCTTGTAGGCGTTTGTCAAGAGAGCTTATGAAGAATTTATCGTAGCCCCCTCAAAAATCCTTTTCCGCTGCGCAATGGGCGCGGATGAAATCGTCGTGGCTGGGCAGGCCCTGGACCTGGGCGCGCAACAGGTCGGGTGTGCGATCCAGCGTTTCTTTAATCACCGAAAGCGGCATCCGCTCCACCATGCCCTGATAGCGGGCGGGCCGCACGCCCATCCCGTCATAGACTGCTTGCCAGGACACGGCGCGGAACAGCTCATCCAGCCCCTCCCGCAACACCCCGCTGGCGCGGAACAGGTCCATCCGCGCCCGCAGGCTGGGCGGGATCGGCGTGCGGCGGCATTCCTGCCAGAAGGGCGTGTCGTCGCGCCGGGTCAGGCAGTAATGCAGGACGATGAAATCCTTCACCTCCTCATATTCCGCGCCCATGCGGCGGTTGAACTCCGCCGCCAATGCCGGATCGCAATCCTGGTCGGGGAAGAAGCGCAGCAGATAATCCACCGCGCGATAGACCAGATGGATGGCGGTGGATTCCAGCGGCTCGATAAAGCCGGCGGCAAGGCCCAGGGCCAGACAATTCTTCTCCCACATGCGTGCCCGCATGCCGGTCTTGAAGGGGATGATCATCGGCTGGGTCAGGGCGCGGCCCTGCACCTTGGCCATCAGCGTGGCCACCGCTTCATCATCGGACAGGAAACGGCTGGAATAGACATAGCCATTGCCAGCCCGATGCTGCAGGGGGATGCGCCAGCGCCAGCCATGGCCCAGCGCCTCCGACAAGGTATAGGGATGGGTGTCGCCGACATTCTCCGTCTGCACGGCCACGGCACGGTCACAAAGAAGCTGGTCGGACCAGTCAATCAGGCCCACGCCCAGCGTCTGCCCGACCAGCAACGAGCGGAAGCCGGTGCAGTCGATGAAGAAATCGCCCGTCACCTCCCGCCCGTCGCGCAGGACCAGCGCCTCGATGGCCCCATCGGGCCGGGTACGCACCCGGTCAATCCGGCCTTCGGTGCGAATGGCCCCGCGTTCCTCCGCATAGCGGCGCAGATATGTCGCCACCCGCTTGGCATCAACATGCAGCGCATAGGAGGCGCCGCCGATCATGGTGCGCTGTGCCTTGAAAGGCAGCATGAAGCGCCCTGCATCGGCCATGGCGGCAGCGGGGGCAAAATCCATCAGGCTGGACGGATGGCCATTGGCCTTGGCCCGCAGCCAGCATTGATAGAATTCGTGTATGTCGATCTGACCGCCAATGGCGCCAAACGGGTGGAAATAAGTGCTGTCCAGGCTCAGCCAGTCGCGGAAACGGATACCCAGCTTGAAGCTGGCACAGGTCTGACGGATGAAATCCTGCTCATCGATGCCGAGATTGCGTAACAGGGTGATGAAGGGCGGGATCGTGCTTTCCCCCACGCCGATGGTGCCGATCTCATCGGATTCCACCAGTTCCACCGCCGTTGCCGCGCCTTTCAGCATATGCGACAGCATGGCGGCCGTGATCCAGCCCGCCGTGCCCCCGCCGGCGATGACGATCTTGCGCAACGGCTTCATCGGCTTTTCCTTCCCCTGATTTATTATTGTCTGCCGCCGGGCATTTCCACCCGCGCATAATGGTCGATGAATTCCTGATGGGTCGGGCAATCGGCAACCGCCTGGGCCACGGCCTGGCGCATGCCATCCAGGCCCCGGCGCAGGCCGGCGATGTCTGCCCCCTCAAGGGCAGGATCGCTTTCTTCCGGCAGGAAACCGAAACCGGCGAAGATGGCCAGCCAGCTTGCGGGCTGGAACATCTCCCAGCGATAGCGCACCAGATGCCCCCGGCGGCGGAAAAGTTCCACCTTGTGGCGCAGCGTGTCCGGCAGGTCGATGGCGCGGCAATCCCGCCAGAAATCCTCGCCCCGTTGGTTCAGCCAGTAATGCAGGATGATGAAGTCGCGCACCCGCTCCATCTCCCGCCGGGACCAGTCGTTGAACTCATCCACCAGATAGGGATCAATGCCCTGGCGGGGGAAAAGCTGCTTCAGCTTCTCGATCCCCGTTTCGATCAGGGCGATGGAGGTGGATTCCAGCGGCTCCAGAAAGCCCGATGACAGGCCGATAGCGACGCAATTCCCCTTCCATGCCTGGGACCGGCGGCCAGGGGTGAAGGCGATACGGCGCGGCGCCATCTTCAGATCCGGACCGATGGCCCCCAGCAATTCCGCCTCGGCATCCGCGTCGCTGATATGGCGGCTGGAATAGACATAGCCATGGCCGGTGCGGTGCTGAAGCGGGATGGTCCAGCGCCAGCCGGCCTTCTGCGCCGTCACGCGGGTGAAGGGCGGGGGCGGGGTCAGGGCATGGCCCTGTGCGGCCAGCGCCCGATCACAGAGCAGCCACTGGCTCCAATCCTCGTAGCCCGCCTGCATCGCCCCTTCGATCAACAGGCCCTGAAAGCCGGAACAGTCGACAAAAAGATCACCGGCGATATGGCGGCCATCATCCAGCAGCAGATGGGTGATGTGGCCATCCTCGCCCCGCCGCTCCACCTTCTCGATCCGGGCATCGATCCGGCGCACACCGCGCTGTTCGGCCACCTGCCGCATCATCTGGGCAAACAGGCCGGCATCGAAATGCAGCGCCCAGTCAAAGACCGACAGGGTGGAGGGGGGATTGGGCGATGGCAGGGTGAAACGCCCGGCCTGGGCCAGGGCAACGGCCAGCGAATAATCGCCAAGATCGGTCGCATGGCCCGCCTTGTTCAGCCGCAGCCAGTATTGATGGAACGGGATACCCCGCAAATCCTGGCCATAAACGCCAAACGGATGGAGGAAACCGGCCCCGTCGCCCGTCCAGCCATCAAAACGGATGCCCAGTTTCACCGTGCCATGGGTTGCCTTCAGCACATCCAGGTCACGCAGACCCAACGCCTGATAGAAGCGGCGGATGGTGGGGATCGTCGCTTCCCCCACCCCGATGGTGCCGATGGCCGAGCTTTCGATCAGAGTGATGGCAAGCCCGCTGCCCCGGAAATGGTCGGCCAAGGCCGCCGCTGTCATCCAGCCGGCAGTACCACCGCCGACAATGACCAGATCGCGTATGCGATTATCCATGCCCCCGCACCTTCCCGGAAAAAGGGTGGACCGCTTTCATACGAAAGGGCGCCCCCAAACCGATCAAGGCTCAGGGGCGCCCCGTCAGGCTACCGGATCATTACCACCGGAAGCGAGCGCCCAGCGTGTAGCGGGGCTCATATTCGTTCTGCCAGGCATATTGCTTGATGCCGGGCGCGAACTGGACGACGTAATCTTCCTTCTCACCAAGGACGTTGGATCCATTGGCATAGACAGTGATGTTGTCGGTCACGTCGTAGCTGACATTCACGTCCACATATTGTGAGGATTCCTGGTAGACCGGGAACTGGTTCGTGAACACGTCCTGCAGACGCTTGCTACGGAAGTTATAAGCGACGCGGGTCTGGAACTTCTCATCCTGATACCAGGCGATCAGGTTGAACTGATGCTTGGAATTATCGTTGAACGCCACCTTGGTCCCATTCGTCAGCGTCTGCTCGCTGGGCGAATAGGTGTAGTTGGTGTCCACACCGAAGTTGGAGAAGAAGCTGTTCTCATCCAGGAAGTCCTTGAAGGACAGCTTGGCGCCCACTTCAATGCCTTCCACCTTGCCGCCTTCACCCTGCTGCGGGCGGGTCACCGGCACAGTGCGGCGGATGATGCCGTCCTGGTCGGCGAACTGACCGTCCTGGGTGGTGCGGGTTACGACATAGCTGTCGATATTCAGGCGGAACACGGCAAGGTTCAGCATGCTGGCCCGGCCGATATAATATTCAATCGCCGCGTCCCAGTTATCCGACCGCCACGGATCGAGATCCGGGTTGCCCTGCGATTCCGCGCTGGTGACGATACGAATGCCCAAGGTGGGATCGTCCGCCGTGTTGATCTTCAACGCACCGCCATATTTCAGCAGATCCAGCGGCTGCATGGTCTTGGAATAGCCGAAGCGCAGGCGGAGATTGTCATTGATGTCGTAGCTGGCATTCACCGCCGGCAGATAGTCGTAATAGCTGCGGCGGCTGGTGACATCGCCATCATCATTGTTGGTGTCGCCGTAATTCTTGGTCTCGCCCGTGATGTTCTGGCGGACCTGCAATTCCGTGCGGATGATCTTCAGGCCAGCCGTACCGGACAGAGCCCCATAGGCGAAGTGGGTATTGAAGTAGCCGCTATCTTCCCACAGGTCCACATCATAGGACTGGCCGGGCACGATGACCCGCTCCGCCCCGCCGAAGACCTTGCGGTGGAAGGCCGCCGGATCGTCGAAGTCACGCGGATCGATGGCCCAGAAGCCCGGAATGCCCGAGGTGATGGAACCAAGATCATCCACCCAGATGACATTGTTATAAGTGTCCAGGCGCGTCGGCGCATTGATCGTATAGCCCTGGAACACCGGCAGACCCGTCACCGGATCGCGCACAAACTCACCCGCCTGGCACTGATTCTGGTTCATCACCACGTCGATGGCCTTCCACTGGGCCGAACAACCGGACGTGTTCGGCTGGCCGGCGGCATTCACGCCCTGGCCCTTGTAGAAGGTGGAGAACAGGTGGAACTGTTCGATCGAGACAGAGCGGTCGGAACGGCGGATACCCACATCCACCTTGTTCAAGAAGCCGAACAGCGGCTCCTCGAAATCATAATGACCATCAGCACGATAGACAGACAGGTCCGACTTCGCCTCGTTATTGCCTTCGGAAGAGAAGGCGCCGATGGCGTAGCTGTCCTGGTTGGCCATGTAATCGGTCAGCGACTTGCCCGCACCCAGCCCACCGGAAATCGGCCGGTCAAAGCCGGACCAGACCGGATGGCCACCGGAAATATCATAGTGCAGACGCGGGTTTTCGCCATAGCCCAGCGGGTTCGGGTCGACATACCGGCCGCCCTGGCTGCCAACGATCCCGTTGGAATAGCGGGACGGGTCGAATTTCGACGCGATGGCGGCGGGGTAGAAGGTACCGCGGGTGCGGTCATTGGCATCGCGGAACAGGTTGAAACGGTTGGGGCCGTATTCCCAGTTGGACAAATCGCCCTGGGCCTGACCGTTCATGGACAGACGATTGGCATCCGATCGCATGGCGCGGAATTCAAACGTGAACGGCCCGCCATTATCGTAATTCAGCTCGGCGTTATAGTTCTTCGATTCCGACTTGTTGACGCGGTTGACGCTGAAGGAGTTCACCCACCAGGCGTCAATATCATACTCATCCACCGAGACCCAGTTGCCCGTGCCGACGGGCGTCGTGGCGGTCGGGATGGTCCAGATACCATAGGCATCGCTGGACCAGCGGTTGGAGATGTTGATACCGGCCGAGCGGTTGAACTCGTCCATCTTGGTGTAGAAGCCTTCCGCGACGAAGGTGAAACCTTCACCCAGATCGGCCTCGAACGCACCGGAGAGGGACAGGCGCTCGCGCTCCACCTCACGCTTGAAGCTTTCAAAGCCATGCGGAGAGATGAAGTTGGTCGGCGCGGACCCGCCCCAGTCATTGTTGCCGGACAGGCCACCGGCGACGCCGGAATAATTATTGCCCAGATTGGCCTTGCTGCCAGCACCGGACACAAGCACGCCGACCCGGTCATTGCGCCAGGATACCAGACCGTTGGCCAGATAATCCTTTTCCTTCGTATCCTCGCCGGTCTGCCCTTCGGCGGCACCGGTAATCGTCAGGCCCGAAGGCATATCGGATGGACGACGGGTGCGCAGATCAATGGTGCCGGAAATGCCGGACAGGGCATTGGTCGTCTCTGTCGTCTTGTAGACGACAACGGCATTCATCAACTGTGCGGGCACATCGCTCAGGTTCGGCCGCGCCTCACCCAGATTGCCGGCGGACAGGTATTGTTCACCATTCAGCATGGTGATGACCTGCGGCAGGCCGCGCACGTTCACCGTGGTGCCCTCGCCCGCCTCGCGGCGGATCTGGATACCGGAGACACGCTGCAGCGCGTCAGCAATGGTGACGTCGGGCAGCTTGCCGATATCTTCGGAGCTGATCGCATCAACCATCGCGGTTTCATTGCGCTTCAGATCGACAGAGCGCTGCTGCGATGCACGAACGCCGGTAACGATGATCTCTTCCATCATATCCGACGCATTGCCGCTGGCAGCCTGTGCGAAGGCCGCCCCGGCCATCGTCATCGGCGCTGCGCCAGCCAGCAATGCAATGGCCGCTGTACGGCCAAGGAGAGAATATCCGCCCCTCAAGAGTTCCTCCCTCGTTTCCCTGATTTGACAGGCGATTACGATTATTGGCGCGTCGGCGCGCGGGACCGCACGGCAACCGGACAGTCGCCCGGCACCTTATGGACTTATCGGCTTTTGAAATTCCGCCCGTTAAGGCCCTTGTTCCCACCCACAAACGGCGCGCTTGAAACCGCACGCTTTCACTTTGTCTGACAGAGATTACGGACAGACAGAAGGGTGTCAAGGAATTTATGTCAGCGTTGTCAGATCGGCGGACAGAGCGTGACCTGAAATACACACCCCTTTTGAGGCGATGCCCGACAGAGCCTGGCAACGCCCCGCATTTTCTCGCAAAAGCGAAGGATTTTCCGTTATGCGGGAGAAAACCACCCTGGCGGAGCCCTCTGCCCGACAGACATACAGGCAGATGCAACCTGACAGAAGGTGATTGGTTGTCATATTTTTAGACAACGTTGTCTGTTTTCTATGGCCTGAATCAGCCAGGATGTTATCCTGAGTGCCAATCACCGGCCCCCAAAGGCCGTCATTGATAGGATAAAGCCGGAGCCGTCCCTGTCCAGGGGCCATCATCCGGCCCCATTGCCGGGAGGAACGGGGGCAACCCCGCCGGCGCCCGAAAGCCGAGCCGTGAGAGAATGCCGATGCAAACCAGGAAGATGCGCCTGCTGCTGTCTTGTCTTTTGCTGACAACCGCCGCCATGACAGTGCCCGCCGCCACCAGTAGTGCTGCCACCATGAACAGCCAGACCAACGCCCAGCCCTGGGGCGACCGTCAGCTTTCCCCTGATCAGCGGGCCGAATTGCTGCTGCGGGCCATGACGGTGGAAGAGAAGAAGCTGCTCGTCTTCGGCTATTTCGGATCGCCGATGAAGGATAAGGGCTATTTCCCCCCTGAAGAGGCGCGGATGGGCTCCGCCGGCTATGTCCCCGGCATTGCGCGCCTGGGCATCCCGCCACAATGGCTGACCGATGCCGGGGTGGGTGTCGCGACACAGCGCGACAGTCTGGCACCATACCGGGAGCGCACCTCCCTGCCCGCCGGCATCGCCACGGCCGCTACCTGGAATCCGGCCCTGGCCGAAAAGGGCGGCGCCATGATCGGCAAGGAAGCGCGGGCATCCGGCTTCAATGTCATGCTGGCCGGCGGCATCAATCTGGTGCGTGAGCCGCGCAATGGCCGTAATTTCGAATATGGCGGGGAAGATCCGCTGCTGGCCGGCATCATGGTCGGCGCCCAGATCAAGGGCATCCAATCCAACAACATCATCTCCACCATCAAGCATTTCGCCCTGAACGCGCAGGAAACGGGCCGCTTTGTCCTGAACGCCAAGATCGACGAGGCGGGCGCCCGCATGTCCGACCTCCTGGCATTCGAGATCGCGATGGAAAAGGGCGAGCCCGCCTCCGTCATGTGCGCCTATAACCGCTACAATGGTCCCTATGCCTGCGAGAGTGATTTCCTGCTGAACCGGGTGCTGAAACAGGATTGGGGCTATAAGGGGTATGTCATGTCCGACTGGGGCGCTGTCCACAGCACAGCCCCCGCCGCCAATGCCGGGCTTGACCAGCAATCGGGCTATATCTTCGACAAGAAGCAGTTCTTCGGGGCGGAATTGCTGGGGGCGGCACTGAAGGATGGTTCCATCCCCATGGAACGGCTGGATGATATGAACCGGCGCATCCTGCATGCGCTGTTCGCGACCGGCGCGATGGATAACCCGGTAGAAATCGCCCCCATCGATATGGGAGCCCACGCCATCATCACACAGGCCGATGCCGAGGAAGGCATCGTGCTGCTGAAGAATGAGGGCAACCTGCTGCCGCTGGCCGCCAGCGCCAAGCGCATCGCCGTCATCGGCGGCTATGCCGATAAGGGGGTGCTGTCGGGTGGCGGTTCCTCCACCGTATTCGGCCCTGGCGGCAACCCGGTGCCGGGCCTGGGGCCGCAGCATTTCCCGGGTCCTGTCGTCTTCCACGCCTCCGCCCCGCTGAACGCCATCGCCAAGCGCGCCGGCAAGGATCAGGTCCGGTTCGACCCCGGCACCGACCCGGCGGCAGCGGCGGCTTTGGCGGCGGAGAGCGATCTGGTGATCCTGTTCGCCAACCAATGGACGGGCGAGGCGATGGATTTCTCCCTCACCCTGCCCGATGGTCAGGAAGGGCTGATCCAGGCCGTTGCCAAGGCGAACAAGAATGTCGTCGTCGTACTGCAAACCGGCGGCCCGGTGCTGATGCCCTGGCTGGATCAGGTGCCGGCGGTGCTGGAAGCCTGGTATCCCGGCACGCGCGGGGGCGAGGCCATTGCCCGCGTGCTGTATGGCGAGATTGACGCCAGCGGGCGCCTGCCCGTCACCTTCCCGCAATCGCTGGACCAGTTGCCACGCCCGGTGCTGGACGGCACGGACAAGAAGCAGGATGAACCGTTCGACGTGACCTATCAGGAAGGCGCTGCGGTCGGCTATAAATGGTTCGATCGGGAAGGACACAAGCCCCTGTTCCCGTTCGGCCATGGCCTGTCCTACACGACATTCGAGTATGGCGACCTGAAAGCCAGCGCGACGCCGGACGGTTTGCGCATCAGCGCCCGCGTGACCAACACAGGCAGCCGCCATGGGCAGGCGGTGCCGCAGCTTTATGTCGGCCCGGCGGCCAGCGGCTGGGAAGCGCCGAAGCGGCTGGCCGGTTTCCAGAAACTGGCCCTGGCGCCGGGCGAATCCAAGCAAGTGGAAGTGACCGTCGATCCGCGCCTGCTGGCCACCTATGATGTGGCGGGCCGGGCCTGGAACATCGCGGCGGGCGATTATCAGGTCCATCTCGCCCGATCGGCCACCGACATCGTCAGCAGCGTACCCGTCACCCTGGCGGCATCCCGCCTGTCGGCGGTAAAGGGTCAGCAATAGAGGTTCCCCTGGGGGCGGCCTAACCCGCCCCCAGGGTTTTCCGTTCAACCCGAAAGCGCGTCAAACAACAGGTCGAAGAAGGCGGCTGGGTCTTTTACCCCGGTCGCCACCTCCACCAGTGCCGCGTCATCCGGCAGCAGCAGGCAGGCCCCTGCCGCCGGCCCCGTGGTCACCACCTGCACCTGCCCCCGCATTGTCTGGAACAGATGCGGGTACAGCAGGGCCGCCAACACCGTCGTGTCATGCTGAAAGGCACCGTCCGCGCCAAATTTCGGTCGGTCCAGATGGGCTGCCGCATCCAGCATCAAGGCCACTTCCTGCCCATGGCGCGGCAGGGTGCGGGCGCGGGCCATCCGGTCGGGCGTGCTGACAAACAGATGCGTCACATCCAGCGGCAGCAGCAGGACCGGCACGCCGGCATTCAACACTTCCTGTGCTGCCACCGGGTCCATATAGAAATTGAATTCGGCCCAGGGGGTGATATTGCCCCGCCGCACATGGTTGGGCGGGAGCAGGTTGAAGGAACCGCCCATCACGCCAATCCGGCCGATCCGGGCGAACGCCTCCGGATCACGCCGGTGCAGCAGGGCCAGATTGGTCAAGGGGCCGGTGGCGCAGATGGTGATGCTGCCCGCCGGATGGGCACGCAGGGTCTGCGCCATCCAGGCCACCGCATTGTCAGAGGCAATAGTCCGGCGGGCCGGCGGCAAGGTCAAGGCGCCCAGCCCGCTTTCGGCAAAAGCGCCATCGCCCTCCGGCGCCCGGTCCTGATCCGCCGGCGCCGGGGCGCCCGCATGGACAGGAATATCGGCAGCGCCCAGGAAATCCAGCAAAGCCAGGGCATTTTCCGTCGTGCGGGCCAACGGCACATTGCCGTGAACGGTGGCGATGCCCAGCATCTCCACCTGTGTCGGTCGCGCCAGCGCCCACATCCAGGTCAGCAGATCATCGGTGCCGGGATCGCCGTCCATGATCATGGGAATGGGGCTGCTGTTCATCCGCTTGCTCTCCTACCGCAGAAGGCCGGCACATTAGGCAAGCCGGATCGGGAAGGAAAGGCCCACAGAAATGTGCCGGCCGCAAGGGGGGCACCCTGCGGCCGGCACCAGGGGATTATCAGCGCTCCGGCCAATCGCCCCTGTCGGGGCTGGACGGATATTGCTGTTTCTCACCCTGATCGGTCAGACCGGGCACATCGCCCTGCGCCTCCACAACGCTGATCGGCTCCGACGCTTCCCGAAAGCTCTCTTCCACTGGGATCAAAGCCGTATCGGCCTCCGTCTCAATGGCAAGCAGTTGGCGGGCGGCCTGCCAATGTCGGTCCGCCTGTCCGGGCGGGCACCCTTCCTGCTGCCAGAGTTTGTGCGCCTTCTCCCGAATGCGCTGTTCCAGCGCCTCTTCCTCCTGACGGTCCATGATGGCTGCTCCCGTCAGGCCGCACGGCGGCGGTGGATACCCTCGCCCACCTCTTCCACGATCTTGGCAACGAAGGCCGGCAGATCATCCGGCGACCGGCTGGTGATGATGCCCTTATCGGTCACCACCTCCTGATCAACCCACCGGCCGCCGGCATTTTCCACATCCTTGCGAATGGAGGGGTAGGAGGTAACGTTGCGGTCCCGCAGGGCATCAGCCTGCACCAGCAGCCAGGGGGCATGACAGATGGCGGCCACTGTCTTGCCGCTGGACAGGAAGCGGCCCAGCAGCGCCATCGTGTCCGCATCGGCGCGCAATATATCCGGGTTGATCTGCCCGCCCGGCAAAACGATGGCATCATAATCGTCGGCCTTGGCATCGGCGATGCGCAGATCGGCGGGTACGGTTTCCCCCCAATCCTTCTTGTCCCAACCCCGGATGGGCTGGCCGTCCAGGGAGGCGACATCAACCTTCGCTCCCTTGGCCCGCAACTCATCCCGCGGAACCATCAGTTCCGATTGCTCGAACCCGTGGGTGGCCACAATCAGGATACGGGCATTCTCAATGGCGGTCATAATGACAGTCTCCATGATGGTCAGGGAGAGTGTCAGAAGGAAACGCTGGCGCCATCACCCCCGTTCCAACCCGATTCCGGACAAGAGCGCCAGGGCGGGGTGCCCCCAATGATACTGGTTTCCATCAAGGAACCATGCAGCATGGCCGGGGTTGCTGCAGCGTGCCGTCGACTTCTTGTCGCCGGCCACTATCCTGTCCACCTCGGAAACAGAGTAAAGCCATGGCCAAGCAGACCAAGGACCTGAACGACCTTTTCCACGAGACGCTGAAGGATATCTATTACGCGGAAAAGCAAATCCTGCGTGCCCTGCCCCGCATGGCGAAGAACGCCCAATCGGACGAGCTGCGCCAGGCGTTTGAACAGCACCGCACGGAAACGGAAGGCCAGATCGAACGGCTGGAAAAAGTGTTCGAGAGCATCGGCAAATCCCCGCGCGGCAAGACCTGCGACGCGATTATCGGCATCATCGATGAAAGCAAGGAGGTGATGGAGGATTTCGCCAATAGCGACGCCCTGGATGCCGGCCTGCTGGCCGCAGCCCAGGCGGTGGAGCATTACGAGATCAGCCGTTACGGCACCCTGCGCACCTGGGCCACGCAACTGGGCCTGACTGAAGCAGCATCCCTTCTGGATGAAACGCTGGAAGAGGAGAAGCGCACCGACACGCTGCTGAGCAAGCTGGCCACAAGCAGCGTCAATAATCAGGCCAAGGCAGCCTGAGCCTGAACTGGTGGGGTGGAACACAAACCACCCCACCGCACCGCCCGGCCATAGAAGGTCGGAATAAAATTGTGACCAGCAGATGAATTACACCAAAAGATGCTCAGTCGCCGTGCCGCGCATGCAATGGTTCGACCCCATGGCGGCGGCATAACCACCGGCATTCAGCAAGGCGAGATAATCGCCTTCCCGCATCGCCGGCAGCGGCACATCCTGGGCGAAAAGGTCCAGCGCCTCGTTGATATTGCCGGCGATGGTGGCAGGTGTCAGGGCATCGGGTGCCCAGGCAATGGCCGGCTCCGCGCCGAGCACGGCCGGCACCGGCTCACATGGCAGGCTGTAGAAGGCCGGCTCGATCGCCAGATTGAAACCGCCATCCACGCCATAGAACAGGGTGTTGCGCTTACGCTCCGCCAGGGTCACCTGCAGCATCAGCAAGCCGGCATCCTTGACGATGTAATCCCCCGGCTCCACCCACACGGCCACACCCAGGCCCGCAAAAGCATTCCGGATCAAGCCGGCCCAACGGTCCAGGTCCAGCGGCTGGTCCGTCGCGACATGTGGCACACCCAGGCCACCGCCGAGATTGACCAGACGCGGCCTGTCCACCTGTTCCAGAAACCAGCGGCATTCCCGCAGCACCTGACCCCAGGCTTCCAACTGCCCGTTCAGGTAGCCACAGCCGACATGGAAATGGATGCCCTCCACGGAGAGCCCGACCTCCCGCGCCAGGGCCAAGGCCTCGGGGAACTGTTCGCGATAGATGCCGAATTTGGAGGTCCGGTCGCCGCTATAGCGCAGCAACTGGTTCTCCCCATACCCCACGCCCAGCGCCGGATTGACCCGGATGCCGATGGCACGGCCCGGCATCAGCCGGCCCAGCCGGCGGATCATGGACAAGCTGTCGGCATTGATCCAGATATCGGGCTGGCGCGCCAGCACCGCCAGATCGGCATCGGAAACCGAGGTAGCGGTATAAGAGATATCCCCCGTGCGGAAACCGGATTGCACGGCATGGCGCACTTCTGCCGGGGAGCAGGCGTCGATGCCGCACAGGCCTGACAGTTTCATCCAGGTCAGCAACGGGGCGAAGCGGTTGGCCTTCATGGCATAGCGGATGGCCCCATCCAGCCCGGTACTGTCCAGGGCCGCGCGCAGCCGGCGCAGATTATCCAGCACCCGCGCACCGGAATAGAAAAAGGCCGGACCCCCGGCAGCCGCCGCGGCCTGCGCCAGATCGGTGCCGGCCAGATGCAGCCGCCCGCCGACATAGCGCAGGTCCGGCCGCGCCCACCAGAAATCCACCATCACGATATCCCGTTTATTCCGATGCCGGCCGCTGCGGCGCTTCCCGCCGGCCCGTGATCCAATCCCGGCAATTGGCGGAGCCGCACAGGCAGCGGAACTGCTTGAACAGCACATCCTCCGTGCTGGCATAATCCATCGTCATCGCCTCCGCCGGCGCGATATCCTTCAGGGCCCACAGCTCGAACCGCTGCATATCGAGAAAACAGTTCGGGTCGCAGGCATGCAGCAGATAGCCGGTGAAGAACGGATCATACAGATGCACACCGGGGCTGATCTGCAAGGTGTGCTGCATCACCTCATGCGTGATCGATCCGCTGATACGACAGATAAGCTGGCCCCGCTGGAACGCGCGGCGGGCATAAACCCCCAGGCCCTTGCCCGCGTCCTGCCGGTGAACGATGCAATCGGCATCGGTCGGATATCCTGCCCCCAGCACGAATCCCATCGGATAAAGGGGCCGGGCCACACTGCGATCCGCCGTAGCTGGAGAGGTGTCAATGGGTGCGGCACGCCGGGCTTGGGACAGAAGCATCACAGGCAACCCATCGGGACAGAACCAAAACAGTTCGGATGGGGTAAGCCTTGCGTCTGAAACTGTTTTTTGCAAGTGCGCATTGAGAGAAAATTTATCCTTTCCTTCACCTTGCTCAAAGGTCACAGCGGGAAAAGGTGCAGAATGCGCGCCGTGGCCGCTGGCGACAGCAAGCGGGCTTGCATGTCCCTGGCTGCCGCTACGACATCAGCGATATCGCCATCCGGCAAGGTGCCGCAATTTAACAGGATATGGGCAGCCCACCCCCGGTCGCGCACCGCCATTATCAGATCCTGATGCGCGCCTGTCCGGCCAGACAAGGGGAAGGCCGTGGTCGGCGGCATACGATGATAATGATCGGCATCCCGATCCTGACCATACAAAGTCGTATCATCGCCCCAAGGCAGGTCGCCATAGATCAGGTCCGGGGCCGGCCGGTCGCCCCAGGCGGCGAACAGGTCGCTTTCCACCACATCCAAAGCCACGCCATGATGGGCGGCATTTTCCCGGCACAGGGCGGCAGCGGCGTCATCCAGTTCCAGACCGGTGATGCGCAGGTCCGGCACCTCCAGCAACAGAGTGATGGCAAGGGCGCCCGCGCCTACCCCCACTTCCGCCGCATAGAGGGGCCCCTGTCGGGGGCTGGCCCATTGCCGCACGGCCCCCACCAGATGCACCGTCTCCGGATCGGTGACATAGGCGCGCCGGTCCATGGTGAAGCGACGGCCGGCGAAAGTGACATGGCCCAGGATATAGGCCACCGGGTCACCATGCAGGCGGCGTTTCAGGAAACGGCGGAACTGGTTGCCATTCCCCATTGCCGCTTGCGCCAGCAGCGCCAGTTCATCTGCGGGGATCGCCTGCCGGGCCCAGGCCGCAGGATAAAGGCGGGCGAATTCGGCCGTGATATCGGCACTGAAGGATTGTGTGTCAGGCAAAAACACTCTCCCGGCTCTCCACCACAGACGAGGGCTGCGCGTCACCCAGATAACGGATTGTCAGCAATGTCAGGTCGTCGGACTGTTCAGCCCCTTCCGCAAAGGCGGCGACACTGTCCCGGACCCAGCCGTTGACGCCGCGCGGCGTCAGGTCCGCGGGCATCGCCATCAACCGTTCCAGCAGCCCTTCATAGGTGAAGGTGCGGCCCGTCGGGTCCATCGCCTCGGTGATGCCGTCAGTATAAAGCAGCAGCGTGTCACCCGGCGACAGCATGATGCGGCCCGCCTGATAGTCATAATCATCCATGGCGCCCAGGACCAGACCGGGCACCTTGTCCACCCGCTTTATCTGTCCGTCAGCGGAAAGCACGATGGGGGCGTCATGGCCGCCATCGCAATAATCCACCTGACCCGTGCGGATATTCAGGATGCCGGCACAGACGGTGATGAACAGTTCCTGCGGGTTTTCATCGCAAAGCTGCCGGTTCAACAGATCGACCACAGAGGCGATGTCGGGCGGGGCCGGCGGCGGGGCCGACGCGGAATTGCCTTTGAACAGGGTCTTGGCCACGGCCATGAACAAAGCCGCTGGCACGCCCTTGCCCGACACGTCCCCCACGATGAAGACCAGATGGTCCTCACCTACCATGAAATAATCATAAAGGTCGCCGCCTACCGCCTTGGCCGGCTCCATCAGGCCATGCAGCTCAAACTCGGGATGCTGGGGAAAGGGCGGTTCCCGGCAGGGCAGCAGGCCAAGCTGGATTTCACGGGCCGCTGATAACTCGCCCTCCACCCGCTCCTTCGCCGCCGTGGTTTCCTGCAACTGGATGACATAAAGATCCAGGCGGCGGATCATCTCCGTCAAAGCAGCGGCAAGCGCCCCCACCTCATCCCGGCGGCGCGCCATGATGGCGCGGATCTGGTCGGCGATATCCCGGTCGATACTGTCCCCCACCAGCAGCTTGGTCTTGCCCGTCAAGACCGTCAGGGGCTGAATGATGCGGGAAATCACGAAATGGCCGAGCACCATCATCAGCACGAAGCCGGCCCCGCCGATCAGCAGGGCGCCCCGCAGCGCCGCTCTCATCTGCTGTTCAACAAAATCGATGCTCAGGTCGGCGCCCGCGACAAACACTTTGCCCGATGGGGTGGTGACGGGCACGAAAACAGTGCGGAAAGTGCCGTAGCTGTCCACCAGATCCTCGAACTGGATCTGCCCCGTCTGGAAGGCGCGGAAAAGGACAGGAGACGCCGTGTCGTAATGGTGGAAGAAACGGTCATACGTGCCGTCCGCCAGTTCCTCCTCCGTGGCATTGGTCGCGGTGGTGCGGATATTCCCGTCAAACTGCATATAGGTATAAACGTAGGTAAAGCCGGTCTGCCGGGCATAGGTGTTCAGGCGCTGCATCATGGCCTGATACTGGGCTAGCGGAACCGAACCTGCCCCGTCGATACGGTCGTGATAATCAACCCCGGTATAAAGCTCCACCGCGCGGGCGGCTGCCAGCAGGCGGGCATCAATACCCGCCAGTACGGCATTGCGTTCACGATGATAGGTGAACCATGTGTAGCTGGCGGAAGTGGCAATGCTGGCAACAAAAAGCAGCAACAGCAGCTTGCCCCGTATGCCCAGACCAAGTCTCATGCCGACACCTGCCGGCTTCGCGACAGGTCCGAACTGGTATTAGCCATACCCACGTCTGTTTCCCCCTGAAAGAGGTGGGCATCATGCCGTAAAATCGGCACGCTTGCAAAATGACGATGGCGTGGTCATACGTCGTTGTACAACTGTCCTCCATCCGCAATCCTGCGGCTCCATGACCTAGGGCCCATGATCAACACGGTCCTGCGCGCATTGCGACTGGAACGGCGCGACCTGGCAAAGGTCATTCCGTTCGCCGCCCTTTCATTTCTGCTGCAGGCCGGCCTCAGCATCGGAATGAGTGCGGGCGATGCCCTGTTCCTGACAGCGGCCGGGGCCGCCAGCCTGCCCTATGTCTATATGGTGACAGCCGTTGCCATGCTGCTCTATACGCCGGCCATGGCCTATATATCCGGGCGGTTTGGCGCGGATGGGGCCTTGATGCTGGCCTTGGGCGTGCTGGTGGGCGGCGGGGTGCTGGCTTGGCTGGGGCTGACCAATGCCAGCCATTTGCCGCCGCTGCTGGCGGATGGCCTGTCTTATGCCGTGCGGATTTACGCGGCAGTCTGGTTCATCGGCCTCTATACGCTTTACTGGAATTTTATTGACGATTATTTCGATGTGCAGGACGGCAAGCGGCTGTTTGCGCTGTTAAGCGCGGGCGCCGCCATTGGCGGCATTGCCGGTGGCGGCGCCGTGACAATGCTGGCCGGCAGCTTATCCATCGCTTCCCTTTATCTGGTATGGGCCGGACTGGCGCTGATGACCCTGCCGCTGGTGCTGCTGATCCGGCAGCGCTGGGTGCGGTTGAGCGAAAGTGACGATCCGGGTGCCGAAGAAGAAGCCGCCGGTGGCACGCTGGCCACCATCCGGGAAGGGCTACGCCGGTCCCGCTACATCCCGATTGTGGTCGGCGTCTTTCTGCTGTCCCTGCTGCTGGGCAATATCAACGAGTTCCAATATCTGTCCGTCTTTGCCCAAGGGCGGGACGAACAGGAACTGGCACGGATGTTCGGTCAGCTTTACGGCACGGCCAGTGCGCTGACCTTGCTCATCAATCTTTTCATCTTCAACCGTCTGGTCCTGCGGCTGGGCGTGCGGTCGGTGGCCTTGATCGTTCCCGCCACCTATGTGTTGATCTTCACCTATTATTTCGGCGATTTCGGCCTGGGCCCGGCATTGCTGGGCTTCCTGCTGCTTCAGGGCATAGTGCCGGCCATTGATTTCAATAATTTCAACTTCCTGTTCAACGCCATCGACGAACGGTACCGCAAGCAGGTCCGCACCGTCGTGGAGGGGCTGTGCGAGCCGTTCGTCACCGCCTTTGCCGGTGTCATCCTGCTGCTTCTGCAAGACGACCTGAGCCCGGAACAGCTTTCCGCCGTCGGTATCCTGCTGGCGCTGGCGCTGATCCTGCTGGTCCTGGCGCTACGGAACGCCTATCGCCAGTCCATGGTCAATAATCTGCGCCGGGGCTGGCTGGATTTCGGCAATCCCCGGCGCGGCCTCAGCAATGACCAGGAATCACTGACCCTGCGCGCCCTGGCGCTGGACGCCGACAACCCTGAAGATGTCCGGATCGCCGCCCTGGACATGCTGATCCAGCCGGGCGCCTGGACATTGGCTGACCTGAAGGCCTTGCTGCATTTCATTGCCGTCGCCGGCCCCAGGGGACAGGTGGCAGCGCGACCGGTGCTGCGCCGCGCACTGGAGGACGGGGCCGGCCGCGCCGTGCTGCGCCTGGCAGATGACCCTACCCTGGCCCGGCTCTGGTCGCAGGCGGCCATGGTGGCGGAACTTGGCGTGCATAAATTGCTGGATCGCGGCCGGGTTGAAGCGCTGCGCGACCGGCTGATGGAACCCGATATGGCCGCCGCCGCCGTGATTGCCCTCTGGCACAGCAGCGACCCTGCCAATTGCAAGCTGGCGCTGGACCGGTTGACGGAACTGCGCCATGGCGACGAGGCGGAGAGACTGGCCGCTGTCCAGGCGCTGGGGCGGCTGGAGGAAGACAGGTTCGCCCACCTGATCGCCGATTTCCTGACCGACGCGGCCCCGGAGGTGCGCCATGGCGCCCTGGTCGCCTTGCAGGAAATGGGCGCCCTGAAGACGATGCACCTGACCGGTCATATCCTCAATGCCATCCGCCGGGCATCGCCGGAGGCCCGGTCGGTGGGGATTGAGGTGCTGGCGTCGACCAGGGACCCAGCCGTGCTGCTGCCTTTGCTGGAACTGGCCGATCTGCTGACCCCGTTCGAGCGCCGCGCGATGGAACAGGCGGCTGCCGGGTTGGGCACAGCGGCCATCCCGGTTCTGGTGCGGGTGTTGCGCGACCGGCATTATGGCTTTTCCAGCCGGGCCGTGGCTGCCCGCGCGCTGGCCCGGCTGTCGCCCGCCCAGTTCGCCGCCACGGCAGGCGGGCTGCCGGCGGCGGAACTGCGCCGGGCCTATGCCGCAGAACGGGACGGATCGCTGGTCCCGGAAATTGCCGGCTCCACCGGCAGCGCCATGCTGCGCCGGGTCTATCAGGACCAGCAGCGCGATGGGCTGGAATTTGCGTTGCTGCTGTTGACCCTGGGCGGCGGCCTGCCCAATTTCGAACTGCTGATGGCAACGTTGCAATCCAGCAATCCCAAGGCGCGCGGCAACGCGCTGGAGGCGCTGGAACAGGCCGCGGATTACGAGGTCTTCACCCTGATCCGGGGCTTGAGCGATGCGCAGGCCCAGGCCGCCCGTCTGGCAAATTACCACCGTCTGAAAGGGGCAAATAGGCCCGACAGCATCTTCCGGACCGCCCTGAACAGCGATGTCCCCCTGGAAGCAGCAGCCGCCGCCCAGGCCTTGTGGGATATGGAGCGGGAAAAGGCCCTGCCCGACCTGCGCAGCCGCCTGCGCCCCGGCCGGCACGATGTGGCCCAGCAGACAGTGCTGGACCTTTTGCATCTGGAAGCCAGCAATCAACGCCTGACACCCGTGGCGAAGCTGGCGGCACTGGCGCAGTGCGATCTTTTCCAGTCTTCGCCCTTGCGTGACCTGCTGATCATTGTCGGGGCCAGCGAACAATGCGAGATCGACGACACCTCCCTGTTCGAGCCCGGTGAACGGGCGGACAGCCTGTTCCTTCTATTGCGGGGCCACGCACGCGTAACGGCCCCGGACGGACAGGTAAGTGACCATGATACACCCAGCCTGATCGGCATGGAGGCACTGACTAGCGCCCGCTATGAAAGCGAGGCCTTCATGGCGGCGGGCGAGGTGCTGGTGATCCCCGCCCAGGCCATCCTTGAATCGGCAAAGGCTTATCCCCGGCTGGCCATCCGCCTGTTCCGGCACAGGGTGGCGGCATGAACCGGGGCGCACGCTTCAGCCTTCAGGGGCTTTTGCTGCTGGCCCTGGTGCCGGCGCTGGTCCTGACCACACTGGCCGTCGCCATCACCGCTTATGGAGAAATGCGCCGCAGCATCATCGCCGGCTTTGATGCCAAGCTGACCGCTGTCGGCACCGTTACCGCTGCCCTGATTGATCCGCAGGTGCATCGCGATCTTCTGGCCGCCATCCATGCCGGGGAACCGGGGGACGCGCTGGAACAGACGGAAGCCTTCCAGCAAGCGGTCGCCCCGCTGCGCCGGATCAAACAGCAACTGGCATTAACCTACCTTTATACCCAGGCCCCAATGGGCGGGCTGGATATCGTTTACGTGCTGGATGCCAATACGGACGACAACCATTCCCCGCCAGGCACCATGGACAGCCTGCCGGAAAGCGATGCCCGTAATATCCTGTCTGTCCTGGATACCGGTCAGCCCTACATCACCGATATCCAGCAATGGGAGCAATGGGGCCTGATCAAGACAGCTTTTGTGCCTTTGCCCCGGCAGGGCCGACGGGCCGAGGCCATGGCCGGGGCCGACGTGGATATCTCTGCGATCAATCGAAAATTGCGGGTGGCCCTTGTCAGCGCCGGACTGATCGGCGCGGCTTCCCTGCTGCTGGCTGTGGGGATCGCGGTACTGGCCGCGCGGCGCATCGCCGGCCCCCTGGCTGGTATGAAGCTGGCTGGCTTCCGTCTGGCGGCGGGGGAAACATCCGTCAGCGTGCCGCCACGCGGGGCGCGCGAACTGGCTGATCTGGCCCATGCTTTCAACAATATGCGCGAAACCGTGCGGCAGGAGATGGCGCGGACGGAGGCCGCCGATCACCGGACAGAGTGGGAACGGCGTACAAGCGGCCTGCTGCGCCTGCTGAATGGCCGGCCCGGCGGTGGCACACCGCTGGTCACGCTCAGCCACCCCTCGCTGGATGGGGCCGTCCCGCTGGGCAAAGGCGGGGTGATTGCCTGGATCGCCATGGCGGAAGCCGATCCGCTGCGCGCCCGCATCCGCGCCCTGCAAGTGACCCATCTGGCCGCCACCAGCCCGCCCCTGCCCAGGCTGGCCCTGCAACGGACAGCGCCGCTGCTGGGGCACGGGTTGCTGGCCCTGTTCGCCCTGGATGGCACAAGCCTGACATTGCGCAATACCATCACGCTTGCGCTGCCGGATGGCACCCGGATGGCGCCGGGTGAACATCACCTGACGCTGCCACCCGGCCAGTCCCTGTGCCTGACGGGTGAAGGACGCAGCATGGTCTTCCGGCCACAGGCGGAGTTGTCGGCATGAGCGCGATTGACCGGCTGTTCCAGCTTCGCATGACACCACCCTTCGACCGGCTGCGCAGCGACGAGCTGGCCGTGATCGCCGACATCTCCCGCGAGATGTCCTGGCGACCGGGGGAGACCATCGCCACCCCGGAAGACGAACTGCGCCATCTGCTGATCATACGTGAAGGGGCGGTGATCATGGCGGGCCAGCGGCTGCCGCCGGTGATCGGGGCCGCCGCGCTGCTGTTTGAACGGGGTGTACCCGCACCCCTGCTGGCTGATCCGGTGCAGGGTGCCGCCGGGCTCGCCATCGCGCGCGGGCATTTCTTCACCATAATCAATGAATGCCCGGGGCTGCTGGTGGCCTTTTTCGACACGGCCGGTGATCTGGTGAGTACGCAGCCATGATCCTGTCGCTCCGCACCCGCATCATCCTTCTGTTTGTCCCGCTGCTGCTGGTCCTGTCCGGCCTGGGTGCCGGGCTGGTCCTGCTGGGCCACCGAACCGAGGCTATATGGGGCCTGAACGAACAGGCGCGCGCTGCCGCCGTGGCACTGGCGGAACTGGTGCCATCCAGCAGCAACCCACCGGAAGCAACACTGGCCGATATTGCGGCACGCAATGAGATTGTCGGACTGCGTCTGTTTGATGCGGCCGGCGGGCAAACGCTGTCCATCGGCACATCCATAACCCCATCCCCGCCAAGCGCCCCCACGACGGTGGGCATAAGTCTGCCCGATGATCTCACGGTAGACACGGTGGCCACGGCCATCGCACCGCTTGCCGATGGCGGCTGGCTGGTGCTGGAGCTTTCCACCGCGCGGCAGGGAGCAGAAGAACAACGGCTGCACATGGTTGCAGCCGGACTTCTGGCCGCAGGCGCCCTGCTGGGGCTGGTGGCGGCACTGCTGGTGGCCGGTCGCATCGCTGGGCGCCTGCGGGCGCTGAAGCGCCGTATGGGCCTGATGTCCAGCGACCGGCTGGACAGCGACCCGGACCTGACCGGCATCACGGAGATCGAGGATCTGGACGATGCGCTGCGCACCATGCACAGCGTGCTGCGGGCCCGCCGCGCCCGGTCAGAACGGCTATGCATAGAAAATGAACAGTTCCGCACCGTGCATGACCTTGTGGGCACATTGGTAGAGGCAACCCAGCCCGATATCGACACCTTCTGCGGCGGGCGGCGCCTGATCGTGCAGCGGGTGGGTGGGGATGCCGGCCAGATCCTGCGTCTGGTGCGCCAGCCCGGCCGCAGCCATCTTCTGCTGGGCAGCGTGCAACTGGCCGATCCGCTGGACCGCGCGATCCGCGCCGGTGCCATCGGCGACCTTCTGGCCGCACGGTTGGCCGAAGGCTCCCCGCCGGCCCAGGTCTTGGCAGAGATGGCCAGCAGCATGACCGGGGAGCGGCTGCTTGTCGTCAGTTGGGATCATGACAGCGCAGCAACCAGCCTGGTGGAACTGCGCGCTGGCAAGATTCAGGAGAATATCCCAGCGGATGAGGCTATTCTTTCCGTCGGCCTGCTGACCGGCGGCGGCGAAAGACTGCTGCACCAATATATGGAACGGTTCGTCGATGTGGCGCTGGAAGCGCGGGCTGCCGATCTCTCAACCATCCTTCAACGGCGTTGTGTCGGCGTCTATGCGTTGATCACCAACCCCGCCTCCACCACCGCCCTGAACCGGAGACCTGTTGGAATGGACGAACTCGCCCGCCTCGACATGGTGCTGGACAGCCGGGTGGAGGAAATCCCCCGGCTGGCTGACGCGGTGGAGGCCTTCTGCGACCATAACGCCATCCCACCCCGCCCGACCTTCCAGTTCAATCTCTGTTTCGATGAGTTGCTGACCAATGTCATCCAGCATGGTCTGGACGGGGCCGCCGGGCGGGAGATCAAGGTATCCCTGGTGCTGAGCGATATCATGCTCCAGGCCGAGATCGTGGATGACGGCCCTCCCTTCGATCCGCTGGCCCGCCCGCCGGTCGATATCGATGCCGATCTTGAGGAGCGGGAGATTGGCGGGCTGGGCGTGCATATGGTCCGGACGATGATGGACATGGTGTCCTATCGCCGGCAGGACGATCACAATCATTTCCGTTTCGGCCAGCGCGTGGCCGGCTGGAAAAACGACGCAACAGGGAACGAGTGATGGCGATGGATATTGCATTGGAACAGGTCGGCAGCACCAATCTGGTCGGCCTGAATGGCCGGCTGGACGGCACGACCAGCGTCGCCCTTGACGCCCCCCTGACAGCCGCCATCGCTGGCGCGCCGGCCACGATCATTGATATGGGCGGGCTGGATTATGTCAGCAGCGCGGGCTTGCGCATCCTGCTGAAAGCGGCAAAACAGGCCAAGGCCCGGCAGGTGAAGCTGGTGCTGTGCGCCCTGCATCCCAATGTGCGCGAAGTGTTCGATATCAGCGGCTTCTCCACCATCTTCGCCATCCAGCCCGACCGTGCCGCAGCTCTCGCCACTTTGGGCTGAGCCCTGGCTGATTTCCGATGGCGACGAACCGGCCCGGCGGGGAGAACCCGGCGGGCCGCTCGCCTTATAAAGCGCGGCTGCCCCGCAGCGGCAGGGCCGTGGTATATTTCAGTTCCTTCAGCGTCACGGTGGATTGCACATCCACCACGCCCGGCAGCTTCAGCACCACGTTGAAGATGAAATCCTGATACCAGGACATGGAAAGCGCATCGATCTTCAGCATGATGTCCATCTCGCCGAAGATCGTGTAGCACTCCAATATCTGCGGGGTCAGTTCGATGGTGCGGATGAATTGGGAACGCTGTTCCTCGCTCAGGGTCGCCATCTTGATGACAGCGAAGATCACCATGCTGGGCCCCAGCTTTTCCCGGTCCAGCAGGGCCACCTGCCCCTTGATATAACCTTCTTCCTTCAATCGCTGCAGGCGCCGCCAGCAGGGCGATTGCGACAGCCCCACCTTGTCCGCCAGTTCGCTGGTGGAGAGCGAGGCGTCCTTTTGCAATTGTTCCAGAATACGGATGTCGCTTGGGGTTAGTTCTTCTGACATCATACCTCCGTGTTCAGGGGTACGCTAACCCTTATTATCCGGCATCGGCAATAGATTTAATGCCGCGCAGACATGGTTTCCGGTTCATTTATGCCGCCTGGGGCCGATCTGAAGATAATTGAGCCTGATCGGCGCTGCGGGCGACATAACGGTCGGGCCGATGGTTCAAAGCGATGATCATATTGGCAATGACGGCCCCCAGAACGGAGAGGGCGAGGTTGTCCAGCGGCAGCACGAAGAAGGCGCCCAGCAGGATGAGCCCATCCCAGGCCAGTTGCACATAGCCTGCCCGGATGCCGAACCGTTCCTGCAAGAACAGGCCCAGAATGTTGATCCCACCCAACCCGATCCGGTGGCGAAACAGGATCAACAGGCCCGTGCCGATCAAGCCGCCACCAATCAGGGCGGCGTAAAGCGGGTGGATATTGGCAAATGCGACCCATTGCGAGGTCAGGCGGGTCAGGGCCGATACCAGACAAACCGCGATGAAAGTGCGCACCGTGAAGCGCCAGCCCATCCGTTTCCAGGCCAGCACATAGAAGGGCAGGTTCAGCACGAAGAACAGCAGCCAGAAACCAGCCCCCGTCACATATTGCAGCAGCAGTGCCAGCCCCGCCATGCTGCCCACCAGCAACAGGGACTGGGAATAGATCATGGTGCCAAAGGAGACGAGCAGCGTGCCCAGCGCCAGCGCAAAAACATCCTCGTAAAGCCGGTGATGGATGCGGATCATGATCGGTCAGGCCCCTCTCGCTATATAGGGCCGATCATAAGACTCCCGCACCGCAATATCCTGCCTAAGACACAGGAAAACAGGCATCTTCACGCGATCTTTTACAGTTGGCATGCCATTTCATGACATTTTTATGCTGCATCGCAAAATCCGGGGATCGAGGGTAGTTGCCCACAGATGTCAGGAATTTCTATGCGCGCGACCAGCCGCTGGGGGATGGATATTTCAAAACCCCGCCCTGGCGGCCATTGCCGCCACCGGGCCCTGTTGGCGACCATAAGGGCGCATGATCCATACCAAGGGGAAGATGATGTCTGCTGTTCTGCGGCGAAGCCTGCTGATCACCACCCTGGCATTGCCGATGCTGGCAGCCATGCCGGCAGCCTGGGCCCAGACGGCCGGACCCGCCCTCTCCCTGGTATTGAAGCCAGCGTCAGCGGAGGCAACGAGCCTTGTCCCGTATGTCGATGTGGAAATCACCCTGACGGACATGCAGACGCCGGCGGGCGAAGGGCTGCTGCGCCTGCCCACGGTCGCCAGCAATGTCGTGACCGTGGCCGATGCCATCACCGGCCTGACCGCCACAGACAGCCAGGGCCCCCTCTCCCTGACCAGTCATGACGAACCGGAACAGGGCCTGACCGCCTATCGCATCTGGCACGCGGACCGGGCTGTGTCCGGCACCGTGACGGTGCGCTATCGTGCCCCCATTACCAACGCGCCCTTGGTACGCGGGGCGGCCCCGCCTTATAATCTGCGCAGCGAGACGGGTGGCTTTTCCGCCGCCGGCAATAATTTCGTGATCCTGCCCGCCGACAGCAGCCGTCCTTATGATATCAGCCTGCGCTGGGACCTGTCGGCACAGCCGCAAGGGGCGGTGGGCCTGTCCAGCCTGGGCATCGGCAATGCCAACCTGACAGATCAACCGGCAGAACGGCTGAGCGACACCTATTACATGGCGGGCACGGTCGGGCTTTATCCGGCCGATGGACAGTCCAAAGGCTATTTTGGCAGTTGGCAGGGCAACCCGCCTTTTGATGGCGGGGGGCTGCTGGCCTGGGGTGACACGCTGCACGCCTTCTATTCCCGCTTCTTCGGTGACAGCACGCCCGGCGCTTACGGCGTGTTCATGCGGCCCAACCCGGTCAATCCCGGCGGCGGGGTAGAGTTGACCAATTCCTTCGCGCTCACCTTCGATGACAAGACCGACCTGGATGATCTGAAAATCACGCTTGCGCATGAGATGCTGCACACCTGGGTCAATTCCCTGGATGAACCCAAGGGACTGCTCTCTTCCTGGTTCGGGGAGGGGCTGGCCGTGTTCTACCAGCGCGCCCTACCGCTGCGCGCCGGGATGATCGACGAAGACCAGTTCCTGAAGGATCTGAATTTTCATGCCGGGCGCTACTACACCAACGCGCTGGCCAATACGCCCAATGACGAGATCCCCAGCCGCTTCTGGGCGGATACGCGGGTGCGCGTGCTGCCCTATGACCGCGCTTCGCTCTATTTCGCCCATGTCGATTGGCAATTGCGCCAGCAAAGCAAGGGCAAGCGGTCGCTGGACGATCTGGTCCATCTGCTGCTGGCCCGGCGCAAAGCCGGGGAAAAGCTGGTCCAGGCGGATTGGGAAAGCCTGATCACGAAGGAACTGGGCACCCAGGGCTTGACCGAATTCCAGGCCATGATGAAGGGCGCTCTGGTCCTGCCTGCATCAGATGCGTTCGGGCCGCAGTTCCAGCGCACGACGAAGCGCCTGCGCCGCTATGAACTGGGTTTCGACCCCACCAGCCTGACCCGTAACCCCCGCATGGTCAGTGGCGTGATCCCCGGTTCTGCCGCGGACCGCGCGGGCTTGCGCGATGGCGACCAGATCATGAAGCCGGTCGGCCAGGACGGGTTGCAGGGGCAGCAGGAAGGCTGGCTGGTGCTGGATATCAAGCGGGGGGAAGAACGGCTGGAAATCCGCTATCAGCCGCGCGGGGAAGAGGTGGATGCCTGGCAATGGGAACGCGCACCCGCCCGATAGATCGGGCTATGAACGGGCACGGCGCCAACGGCCGGGGGTGGTGCCCGTCACCCGCTCAAACACGCGGGTCAGGTGGCTTTGGTCGGCAAAGCCACATTCCTGCGCAACCGTGGAAATGGTGACATCCAGGGCCAGCAGCAGACCCTTGGCCCGCTCCACCCGCCTCTCCATCAACCATTGGTGCGGCGGCTTGCCCGTCGTCTGCTTGAAGGCGCGGGAGAAATGGCCGGGGGAAACGCCGCAGGCCTGCGCCAGATCGGCAATGGCGGGCACACTGACGGGGTTTGCGTCCATCGTCGCCAGAACCCGCTTTATCTGCCAGGGCGCCAGCCCGCCACGCAGGGCCGGTTCGCAAGCGTCATGCCGATATGCCATGGGAAGACCGTTCCGGGAAATCAGGGAAGACACCCCGATCCTAGAATCCCCAGGCCCGCCCTTGCGCGGGCGCAGCAACCGGCTTTAGAACTTTTAACCCGAGACAGGCGCGGCGGCCTGGCCCATTTCCAGCAGCAGGACCAGCCGCTCCAGCGCTTCTTCCTGTGTCAGCACGGGCACGCCGGCATGGTCAGTGCCCAAGGCGGCGACCAGACGCTGATGCACCATCTTTTCCGGGCCTGTCCGGTCGCGATGGTCACGAATAAGATGCTCCTCGCCCAGCATCATCAACTGCCTTGCAAAAACCATCTCGCCTGACCGGGCCGCGATCAGGGCTCCGCGCTCGAAGGTCCAGGCAAAGGCATGGGTATATTGATGGCGGATCAATACCCGCAACGCCTGAAGGGCATGGGGCACCGCTTCTTCCAGCCGGTCATTTAACAGCAGATAGCTTGCAAGGTTGGCGGAAAGGGTCTGGCGCAGGGCCGGCTGCAGGCCCGCCATATCCTTAATGGCCTCCTGTGCCATCGCGATGGCCCGATCGGTGAAGCCATTGGTGAACTCGGCATCGGCATAACGCAACAAGGTCAGGTTTCCCTGCAGCCCAATACGCCCGGCAATCTCCAGCGACTGGTCAAAGCTGCGGCGCGCGGTTTCCATGTCGCCATCACACCCCGCCGCCCACCCAATCAGGGACAGGACCGCCGACTGATCGTTATAACTGCCGGCGGCTTCAGCAACCGCAGCCGCCCGTGCCCATAAGATCTGCGTCTGTGCGGGGTCGCCCGTGTAACGTAAAACCCATCCGGCATTAACCAATCCTCTGGCCAGCCAATATGCCGGATAATCCCGCCCACTCTCCAAGGCCGCAACAGCATCCCAAAGCTCATCACGGGCATAATCCCGCCGATAGGCGTGATACGGCAGCCGGATCGGGACCCCTTCCCCATGCAGGGCGAGCCCCAGCATCGCGCGCAGGACCGGTGGCGTCGTGGCATCGCACGCCAGCCAAGCCTGGGTCAGATATCTGGCGCTCTCCGCATAAAGCCCCTCCCGGTTAAAGGGCTGCAGCACATCGGGAACCAAAGCCTGACCGGCCAGGATGTCCCCGCCGCCAAGCGCCCAGTCCAGCGCGGTACGAAGATCCGCAAAATCGGATTCCAATCCGGCTTTTGACAATCCAAGGCGCTGAGACTGCCAATAGTAACTCTGCGCGTCATGGCCCACCCGGCGCACCAGCCGCGCATGCAGCCCCTCACGCCGCAGCAGGTCCGGGTCGCGGGCCACCACATATTGGCGGATCGTTTCCAGCATGCGCAGGCCAGGATTTTGTGTCTGCACCGGCCCCGCCACCAGCGACCGCGCCACCAGATTGGCCACCAGCGCCGGGATGATAGGGGGGGACAGGGGCGCTTCGCCGCAAACTTCCATCGCCGCCGGGAGCTGCCACGTTCCGGCAAAGATCGCCAGACGGGAGAGCAGCAGCTTCTCCTCCCCGGACAGGAGATCGAAACTCCAGTCCAGCATATGGGCCAGGCTGTCATGACGATAGGCGTCACCCAAAGGCAGGGGCAGATGCAGCCGGTCGGCCAGCGCCTGGGCCACATCCGCCACTGAACAATCCCGAAGCCTTGCTGCCAGCAGCACCAGGGCCAGCGGCAACCCATCCAACTGTCGGCACAGCCGGGCCAGGGCGGGCATCTCCGCATCCGCCAGGGCGGGCCAGCCAGCCCGCTGATGGTTGCGCAGCACCAGTGCCACCGCCGCGAAGGTACGGATCACCGCCGGCGACGCCTCATCCTCCGGCGGGACGGACAGGGGACAGAGATGCAGCAACTGTTCACCGCTGATATTCAGCGGTTCACGGCTGGTCAGCAGCAGCCGCAAATCCGGGCAGGTGCCCAGCAGGCTGTCGGCGAACTCCCCCACCTCGTCCAGCAGATGCTCGGCATTGTCCAGCACCAGCAGGGCCGGCTGGTCGGCCAGCGCTTTCTGAATGGCGCCGATCATATCCGTGGTCAGCACCGGGATGGACAAGGCCGCCGCCGTGACCACCGGCACCAGTCCCGGCTGCCGCACAGGCGCCAGTTCCACATGAACGACACGCAGCCCCTCGCACCGGTCCGCTGCGGCACGGGCCAGACAGGTCTTACCGACACCACCAGGACCGATGATCGTCACCAGCCGGGACCGCCCCAGCAGGTCCTGCAGACGGGCCAGTTCCTCCTCGCGACCGACCAGCACCTCTTCAGCCAGGACCGACGAACCCGGCCCAGCAATGCCCGCCGGGGTCAAGGGCAGCGTCAGCCGATAACCCACACCCGGCACATTCTCCACCGCATCGTCGCCCAGCGCCCGCCGCAATGTACGAATCTGAACCCGTAGATTGCCGGCACTGACCGTCACGCCCGGCCAGACACGGGCCGTTAAATCATCGGCGGGAACGGGCAGCCCCTCCCCGCCGGCCAGGGCCAGCAGCAGATCGAAGGCACGATCACCCAAGGCAACAGGCTCCCCATTCCGCAGCAGGCGCCGACGGACAGTGTCCAGCATATAGCGATCGGTCGTTGCGATATTCATAAAGACGCAAGGGGGCATCGGGGAAGGCCAAGGGACCATGCCTGGACTTTGTACATAGGGCACGGATTTTATTTCTTTTAACACCCCCGATCCGTTTTTCCGCTGAATAGTTCCATCGGCCGATCCCGCTGGAGCCATCCCGGCGCCAGCGCCGGCCCAGCAGCCAGCACGAAAGCGGAGAACATCCATGGGCACGATCATCACGGATGACGGCACGCAGATTTATTACAAGGATTGGGGCAGCGGACGGCCCGTGGTGTTCAGCCATGGCTGGCCGTTGAACGCGGATAGCTGGGAAGCCCAGATGTTCCATCTGGCCTCCAACGGGCTACGCGCCATCGCCCATGACCGGCGCGGCCATGGCCGGTCCAGCCAGCCCTGGCACGGCCATGACATGGACACTTATGCCGACGATCTGGCCCAGTTGATGGAAACGCTGGACCTGCGCGATGCGGTGCTGGTCGGCTTTTCCACTGGCGGCGGCGAGGTGACCCGCTATGTCGCACGCCATGGCAAGGCCCGTGTCGCCAAGATCGCCTTGGTCGGCGCGGTTCCGCCGCTGATGCTGAAGACGGATGCCAATCCGGGCGGCCTGCCGATGGAGGTCTTTGACGGATTGCGCGCGGCCAGCCTGGCCGACCGGTCCAAGCTGTACCAGGATATCGCGTCCGGCCCATTCTTCGGCTTCAACAAGCCCGACGCCACCCCGTCGCAAGGGATGATCGACAGTTTCTGGGCGCAAGGCATGCAGGCCAGCCACAAGGCCACCTATGACTGCATCAAGGCCTTCTCGGAAACCGACTTCACCGAGGATCTGAAGTCGTTCGACGGCCTGCCCACCCTGGTCATCCATGGCGATGCCGATCAGGTGGTGCCGATCGACGCCGCCGGCCGCGCCGTGGCCCGGCTGGTCCCCCATGCGGAGTTGAAGGTTTATGAAGGCGGGCCGCATGGCGTGACGGATACCCATAAAGAACGGCTGAATGCCGACCTGCTGGCCTTCGCAACCAGTTAAGGATAGATTGGCGGTTCCTGTCTCTATCAGGACAGGAACCGTCGTCTGCGGGGGAAGGGGGCGACATGCAACCGGAAACGGATCGTGGAACCGACAAACCGGCCCCGGCGGATATGCCGGTGGGGGCCTATCGCTTTGACCGGGCCAGCGGAAGGCTGACCTGTCGGGCTGGTGCTGCCATACCGCTGGGACGCCGGGCGACCACCCTTCTGTCCATCCTGGCCGACCATGTCGGGCAGGAGGTGTCCTCTTCATATCTGCTGGACCGGGTATGGCCGGGCCAGATTGTGGATCCCGCCAATGTGGCGGTGCAGATTTCCGGCCTGCGCGCCGCCATCGGCGACAGTGACGGATCGGTGATCCTGACCGTCCATGGCCGTGGGTACCGGCTGGCGGTGCCAAACCAGCCCCACGCGATCGGCAATATCCCCCACACGCTGGCCCCCCTGTCCGGGCGCGAGGTGGAACTGGCCAATGTGCTGAAGCTGATGCGGCGGGACCGGCTGCTGGTCATCACCGGCCTGTCCGGCACGGGCAAAACCCGGCTGGCCCTGGCCGCCGCCCGCGCACTGGCCCCGGATTTCCCCGATGGTCAATGGCTGGTGGGGCTGAATGGCGTGCCCGCCCCCGCCGCCGATATGCTGGCAGCCCGGATCGCCGCCCCCCTTGGTCTGAATATCCAGGGCGCCTTGGTGGCAACCCTGCTGGCCGCCATCGGCCAGCGCCAGTGTCTGCTGGTGCTGGACGGGGCAGAATTGCTGGGCGACGGGGCACTGGACCTTGTGCTGCGGATCATGGAAAGCTGCCCGCAGGCCGGCATCCTGATCACGTCCCATGTCGCCCATCGCCGGCTGCGACCCTACTGCGTGCGCCTTTCCCCCCTGGGGATGCCCGGCGTGGAGGATGATCGGACACCTGCCGCCGCCACCTCCCTGTTCCTGGAGGCGGCCAGCGCCGCCGGTCTGGATTTCCATGGCGATCAAGCCGCCGCCCCCACGATTGCCCGCATCTGCCGCCATCTGGGCGGCGTCCCGCTGGGGGTGGAGATTGCGGCCCGCGCCACCAGCCTGCTGGGGCTGGATGCTACCGCCAGTGCCAGCCGGGACCCCATGCATGCCCTGCCCGGCATGCGCCGCCCCGGCCCGTCACGCCACCATTCCGTGAGCGCGGCCATGGGCTGGGCTTTCAATTTGCTGACCCCTTCGGAACGTCAGGCCCTGCGGGCACTGGCCGATCAGCCGGGTGATTTCGCCATGCCGGAGGCGGAAAAGCTGCTGGCCGACCAGGGCCAGCCGTCCCGCCCAGCGGGATGGCTGGGCAGCCTGCATGAAAAATCCATGCTGGAGCGCAGTGCCGGCGACCGTTTCACCCTTAACCCGTTGGTGCGGGCCTGCGCCCAGAACATGCCGCGCCCTTCATGATCCCCACCAAGGCTGTCCTGGTCGGCGCCCTCGCCCTGTTCCTGGCTACCCTGCTGCCCCAATGCGCCCAGGCGGAGACCTTGCGCATCGGTATCGGGCCGGAACTGGAGACGCTGGACCCCCATCGGGGTCTGGCCTTGGGGACGGGGCGCGTTTTGCAGGAACTGTGTGAAGGGCTGCTGACCCGAGACAGCGCCGGCCGTACCGTTCCCGGCACGGCAACGGGCTGGGACATATCGGCGGACGGGCGGGAATGGCGCTTCCACCTGCGCCCCGATGCACGCTGGTGGAACGGGGATGCGGTCACCGCGGATGATTTCGTTCAGGCCTGGCGCCGCGCCGTTGATCCGGCCACCCGGTCCGGCATTGCCGATCTGCTGGATGCCGTAGAAAATGCCCCGGCCATCCGGCGCGGGGAACTGCCGTCCGACCGGCTGGGGGTTGAGGCCCTGGATGCCCACAATCTGCTGGTAAGATTATCCCGGCCCATGGTCGATTTCGACATGGTGCTGGCCCATCGCGTCACCTTGCCCGTCCATGGGCCGACGCTGCAGGCCGCCGGCACCGGCTTTGGCACGGCCCGCGCCTTCATGTGCAACGGTCCCTACCGGCTGGCCGATCACCGGTTACAGGAAAGCTATCGGCTGATCCGCGCCGACCATTACCATGGTCGCGATCAGGTGCTGGTGGAAAGCATCGATCTGGTGGTGTCGGAAAACCCGGATATGGAGATGAACCTGTTCCGTGCCGGACAATTGCATGTCACCAGCACCATGCCCGGCGCCATGGTCGACTGGGCGCGCGGCCATATGCCGGACAGCCTGCATATCCACCCCTGGACCGCGCTGAACTATCTGCGGGTCAACCTGAACGGGCCCGCCTGGCGGGACAATCCGGCCTTTTTGACAGCGCTAGCCCTGGCGATTGATCGTGAGCAGATCGCCGCGACCAGCCAGGGCCGCCTCAGCCCCGCCTATGGTCTGGTGCCGCTGGGCCTGTGGCAGACGCAAATGCCGCCTGCCCCCGTGCCGGAACCGCAGATGCGTCTGGCAGCCGCCCGCGCCGCCCTGGCCCAGGCCGGCTATGGCGAGGGGAAAACCCCGCCGCCGGTAGAGTTGATCTATGCGGGGATCGAAGCGGTACGCCGCCGCGCGGTGTCCATCGCCGCGCAATGGAAACAGGTGCTGGGCGTGGAAACGATCCTGGTCGCCCAGGAACCGCGCATAATCACCCGGCGAGAGGCCGATGGCGACTATCCGGGCTTCATCTTCGCAGGCTGGGTCTCCTACGCCCCCTCATACGCGATCAGCCCATTCCTGCCGCCCGGCGCCGAGACATCGACAACTGAACAGGGCTTGCGCGCGCAGGAGCGGGCGATCCTGGAGAGCCACCATGTGCTGCCGCTGCTGTTCAGCAGTTCCCAGCGCATGGTTTCTCCCCGCGTCCAGGGCTGGCAGGACAATGTCTATGACATCCACCCCATCAGCCGCCTGTCCCTGACGCCCTGACCGCCCTTACAGCGACCAGCCCAGTTCCACCCCCAGCAGGGTGTTGGTGCGGGCACTGCCGCCCTGGCGCAGAAACGGGCCGGGCTTGAAGGCGGACAGGGACGCGGCGATGGAGAAGCCCTGCCCTTCCCATCCCAGCACCATTTCCCCCTGATGGCCGATATAGCGGCCGGCATCGGGGTCGCCGGGGTGCAGCACCTGGCCCGGCAGGCTATACACCCCGTCCCGCCGGTTCTCCCGCCAGTAGAACAGGCCGGCAAAGGACAGATCGAACCCATTGCCCATATCCAGTTCCAGGCCGGGATGGAGGTTGATCATGTTGCGCGGGCCGATGGGGGTCAGTTCGCCAAAATATTTGGCCCGCGGGTAAAGCGGGTTGAAGGTGCCCAGCCGGCCATCGGTCGGATCATCATCCCCGCTGGCAATATTGGCGCGCAGCAACAGCCGGGGCGACAAGGGCAGCCCATCCAGCCTGTAGCCGGTTTCGCTGGCCAGCGACCAGGCGCGGATATCCGTACCGGCGAACCGGCCCCACTGGACCATGCCTTCCCAGTTCCAGGACCAGGGACCATCCGTGCCCGCCAGGCGCAGGCCCGCAGTGCGCCGCCGTTCATCCCCCCGGCCCTGGGCATAGCGCGCGCCATCCTGCGCAGTCGCCAGCAGATAGGCATCCATCACGCCTTTGGCCCCCTCCAGCGTGGCATAAACCCCGCGCACGGAACGGCCCTGGCCCGGCTGGTCGTTAAAATCACCCGACCGGGTGATGACCGGCCTTTCCACCAGCGCCTGCGCCCGCCAGCCCGTGCCCGACAGGATCAGCCGCCCGCCATCGAAAGCCTGGGGGACATTGGCGCCATAGCGGCGGCCAATCAGCCGTTCCGACCCCAGGCCCAGCAATTCCCGCCCGCCGCTGAAAGACAGGTTCACATCACCTTGTGCCAGCAGATCCAGCGACAGGCCGGCTTGCAGCAGGTCCAGCCCGGTCCGGTCAGGCGGGCCGGGATCGCCTTTCATGCCTGTGACACCCGCCGCAATGGCTTGCGCAAACAGGCGGAACCCGTCGCCGCGCAGGGCCAGCGACGGCATGGCCCGCTGGTAAAGAGAGGCGTCGCGCCCCGCCGCCCCTTCATTATGGGCCATATCCTCCCAGCGCAGGCGCAAATCCAGGCCGGTTTCCAGCACCGGGGCAGCCCCTTGCGCCGGTGTCGCCGCCAGCAGCATCACCCAAAGCAGGGCACCCCACCTGCTCATGACGGGGCGATAAGATGGCGGACGATGGGGGCCTCAGGCCCCAGATGGAAGGCGCGCACCGCTTCTTGATCTTCCCGGTCAGCATGGGTCACCCGTTCATGCTGGCGCAGATGTTCCAGCCAGCTTTCCAGCACGAAACTTTCCATCACGCGGCCCGGCGCGGCCGCATCCTCGTACAGGCCCCAGCTTATCGCCCCATCCCGGTGGCGGATGCGGCGCAGGGCCTGCATGGCCTGGGTGAAGGCCGGCACCTGCGTAGGATCAATGCGATATTCCACCGTGATCATCACCGGCCCGCGATCCACCGGCATGTCGGTTGCCACGACCGGCGCCGGCCAGTGGGCGGAAGGCGCCAGATTGCCGGCGCCATCCCCGCTGATCCGCCAGCGCAGCGCCAGCACCAGGCCCAGCACCATCCCGGCGGCCGCCACCATCAGGGTCAAGGGGATGCCCAGATGCCCGGCCAGCCAGCCCCACAGCGCACTGCCCGCCGCCATGGACCCCTGGAAAACCAGCAGATTGACGGCCAGGGCGCGGGCCTTCACCCAGGCCGGCACCGCCATCTGGGCCGCCACGTTGAAGCTGGACAGCATGGCGATCCAAGCCATGCCGGCCAGCGCCATGGATAAGGCCGCAGAGGCAAAATTCCACGCCTGCGACAGGCCCACCGCCACCAAGGCGAACAGGATGGTCGCCGCCACAGTCACCCCATTGGCACTGACATGATGGCGCAGGCGTGGCAGCAGCATCGCCCCCAGCACGGCCCCCGCGCCCATGCAGCCCAGCAACCCGCCATAGCCGGCAGGGCCCAGCCCCAGTTCCCGCCGCGCGATGATCGGCACAAAGGCCCAGAGCGCGCTGGCGAACAGGAAAAAGCCGATGGACCGGATCAAGACCGTTTGCAGGGCCGGGGAATGGCGGGCATAGCGCGCACCGGAGCGCAAGGCACCGAAGAACCGTTCCGCCGGCAGGGTGGGCTTTGCCACCTGCCGGTGCCAGCGGACCAGCACCAGCATCACCCCCAGCACCGACAGGGCGTTCAACGCGAAGACGGCCGGCGTGCCGGCAGCCGCAATGATGAAGCCGCCCAGCGCCGGCCCGATGGCGCGGGAAATATTGATGCCCAGACTGTTCAGCGCCACCGCATCGGCCAGGGCCGGGCGCGGCACCAGTTCCGGCACGATGGCCTGGAAGGCCGGTGCTGACAGGGCGGCGCCCGTGGCAATGGCGAAGGTCAGCGCCAGCAGCACCAGCGGCCCCGTCAGGCCGGCATAGGTCAGCCCCGCCAGCGCCGCCGCGCACATCAGCGCCCAAAGCTGGGCGCCAATCAGCAGCCGGCGGCGATCCACGATATCCGCCAGGGCCCCGCCGGGCAGGGCGAACAGGAACATGGGCAAAGTGGTGGCCGCCTGCACCAGCGCCACCATGATCGGCGCATCCGACAGGCTGGTCATCAGCCAGCCGGCCCCGGCATCATGCATCCAGGTGCCGATATTGGACACGATGGTGGCGATCCACAGCGCGCGGAACAAAGGCAGCGACAGGGGACGCGGCGGGGGTGACGATTGTGGGGCGGTCATCATCATTGGGTCCCCCGCCGGCGACATGACAGGATGGCGACAAGGACCAGCCCGCCGATCAACCCGCCATGTTCCAGGAAAGTATTGCGTTCGTGAAAGCGGGCCATCGGATCGGCGATGGTCCAGAACGGATGGGCAATCAGGGTGGCCAGGGCCGTAAACACACCCAGCGCGCCCGCCCCCAGCCAGACGAAGCGCCCCCAGATCACCAGGGCCGATCCGCCGATCTGCACCAGCACCGTGGCGATAACAGTCACCCAGGCCGGTTCCAGCCCGAAATGGGCAGCCTCAGCCAGGGCGCCCTGGATGTCGAACAGCTTGGCGATGCCGCTGGTCCAGAAAGGCAGCGTCAACAGCACACGCGCCGCCAGATCGAACCAGGGCGCGGTGAGGAGGGTGGCCAGGGGGGCCGGCGTGTCGCGCATGGGTGGGGCTTTCATTGGGGGGCGTGTTGATTGGTAGTCATCACAGGCGCTCAGCGAAGAGGGCTTCCCGCTCAATATCTCTCTCACCGTCACCCCGGCGAAGGCCGGGGTCCAGGGGCCACAAGCGTCTGGCTCTACGAACTGGACCCCGGCCTTCGCCGGGGTGACGGTTGAGGAAGGGTGCCTGGGGATAACGTGAAGTGGGAAACGATGTGGAAGGAAGCGACCTCACACCGCCCAGCACCCGCACCCGAACGCACCCCAGAACCCACCGGCATCCGCCGCCGGCACATCGGCCCCCAGCGCCGCCGCATGGTCATGCCCATGCACGCCGCAGGCCGTGGCGCAGCCGCAGAGCGAGCCCATCTTCAGCAGCTTGCCATCCTTGTCCCGCGCCGGCTGGTAATAGCCGCCGAAGGTGGCGACCGGTGACCAGTCGGGCATCGGCTTGGGCAGGGCCGGGGCCAGCGGGCCGTAATCACCCGCCCCATAGACAACCTTGCCGCCCAGCAGGGTCAGGACAGAGGTGATGTGCAGGATCTCGCTTTCCGGCACGCTGAAATAATCGTCTGACAGCACCACCAGATCGGCCAACTGGCCCGCCTTCACCTGCCCCTTCTTGCCCTGTTCGTTGGAGAACCAGGTATTGGCCTCCGTCCACAGGCGGAGCGCCGTTTCCCGGTCCAGCCGGTTGGTGTTGGGGTAAAGCGACAGGCCGCCGACCGTGCGCCCCGTCACCAGCCAGGACAGCGACACCCAGGGGTTATAGCTGGCAACACGGGTGGCATCGGTGCCCGCCCCCACCGGCACACCGGATGCCAGCATCTTGGCAATCGGCGGCGTCGCCTCGGCTGCCTTGGAACCATAGCGTTCGACGAAATATTCACCCTGATAGGCCATGCGGTGCTGCACGGCGATGCCGCCGCCCAGGGCCGCAATGCGGTCGATATTGCGCTGGTCGATGGTTTCGGCATGGTCGAAGAACCAGTGCAGCCCGTCAAAGGGCACATCCCGGTTCACCTTTTCGAACACGTCCAGCGCGCGGGTGATGGTTTCGTTGTAGGTGGCGTGCAGCCGCCAGGGCCAGCGATTTTCCACCAGCAGGCGGACCACCGGTTCCAGGTCGCTTTCCATGTTGGGCGGCATCTCCGGCCGCTCCACCCGGAAATCTTCAAAATCGGCAGCGGAATAGACCAGCATTTCACCGGCGCCATTATGGCGATAGGTGTCATCGCCCTGCCCCGGCTTCACCTGTTTCGACCAGCCGGAGAAATCCGCCAATTCCTGTTTCGGCTTCTGGGTGAACAGGTTGTAGGAGATGCGCAGCGTCAACTCGCCATCGCCATGCAGCTTCTCAATGATCTGATAATCGTCCGGGTAATTCTGGAAGCCGCCACCGGCATCAATCACCCCGGTCACGCCCAGCCGGTTCATTTCCCGCATGAAATGGCGGGTGGAATTGAGCTGATATTCGGGGGCCAGCTTCGGCCCCTTGGCCAGCGTGGAATAAAGGATGGTGGCGTTGGGCTTGGCCAGCAGCAGGCCCGTCGGCTCCCCATTGCCATCCCGGATGATCTCACCCCCCGGCGGGTTGGGTGTGTCGCGTGTATAGCCCACCACGCGCAGGGCGGCCCGGTTCAGCAGCGCCCGGTCATAGAGATGCAGGATGAAGACCGGGGTTTCCGGGGCCGCCTGGTTGATCTCCTCCAGCGTCGGCAGGCGCTTTTCGGCGAACTGATGTTCGGTGAAACCGCCGACCACCCGCACCCATTGCGGCGGCGGCGTCACCTCGGCCTGTTTCTTCAGCATGGCCATGGCGTCGGCCAGGGTCGGCACCCCGTCCCAGCGCAGTTCCATATTGTAATTCAGCCCACCCCGGATGATGTGCATGTGGCTGTCGATCAGGCCGGGGATAACGCGGCGGCCCTTGGCATCGATGATCTTGGCATCGGGGGCGGCAGCGGCGCGCACCTCCGCCTCCGTGCCCACCGCCAGGAAGCGCCCGTCGCGGATGGCAACCGCCTGGGCCTGCGGGTTGGCGCGGTCCAGCGTGGTGATCTTGGCGTTGGTGAGGATCAGATCGGTGCCGGGCATGGCGGCTCTCCCAGGGTCAGCAAGGAACGGGGTCATGAAAAGGGATGCGGCACCCTTCAAGGTGCCCCGGCGCGTCAGCCCGGTCATGATGGCCGGCTTTCATTATCCTGCGCGTCCGGCAGGCGGCCCATCACATGATTGGCGCAGCCGGTGCGGAGGTAAGAGACAACGGATTCACCCCCGAACAGACGCTTGGCCACGGGAATGACCTGTTCCCCCAGCAGGATGCCCAGCAACCCTACCAGCGCGATGGTCGGCGGCGCGGGGGAACGCACATTCAACAGGCTGTAGATGACACCAACCAGCAGCCCGGCGGCGAGAGAGAGAAGATAGGGCTTCATGGGCGGGCTCCTGGGTGGGGGGCATTTTCCGGCGGTCTTGAATGAGGGCTGTCCGCAACCATCCCTTTTTCCACCGTCACCCCGGCGAAGGCCGGGGTCCAGTATCGTAGGGCGAAGCGCTTGTGGCCCCTGGACCCCGGCCTTCGCCGGGGTGACGGTGGATGGGAGCGGAAACGATCCAGTAAAACGATCACTCACAAAAGCAGGCTTGGCCGGAGAAGCAGTGCCTCCACCGGCCAAGCCTGCTACACCCCTCAATGCCCGCCTTCGGACGCACCGAACATTGTCTTGGCATAGGTGATGCCCAGGCCATAGGCGCCGCCGAACTTCCGGGCGATGCCGGTGGTCAGGTCATAGGTCTCACCCCGCGCCCAATCGCGCTGCAATTCCAGCATGTATTGCAGCGAGGTCATCGGGCGGACGCCGGCCTGCACCATGCGGTCCATGGCGCGGTCATGCGCTTCGGTGGAGACATCGCCGCAGGCATCGGCGATCACATAGACCTCATAGCCCTGGGCCAGCGCCGACAGGGTGGGGCCGACGATGCAAACGGACGTCCACAGGCCGCAGAAGACCAGACGATCCTTGCCGATCTTGTTCACTTCCGCAATCACCGGGGCATCTTCCCAGGTGTTCATGGAGGTGCGGTCCAGCAGCTTCTGGCCGGGGAAAGCGTCGGTGATTTCCCCGAACATCGGGCCAGAAAAGCTCTTTTCCGCCACCGTGGTCAGGATGGTGGAAACGCCGAAACCCTTGGCGGCATGGGCCACCAGGGCGGCGTTGTTGCGCAGCTCCACCGCATCAATCGACTTGGTCGCAAAGGCCATCTGCGACTGGAAATCGATCATGATCAGGGTGTGATCCGCCGGGGTCAGCAGCAGCGGACCGGGCGTCGGGGTCGCGGTAATGGACATGGGATGGGTTTCCTTCATGTGCGGGCGCGGGCCGGCCGCGTCAGAAGCGCTGGCCCTGATCGTTTTGAATAGAAGCGGTTGTTTATGGATGCCGAACGATGTCTGTTCGTTCGCCGCTGATCTTAGCCGCAGAAACCGCCCTTGCCCGCCCTGTTAACCATCCCCTTTAGAACTTTTAACAGCGAACCATTCACCGCCCGGACTTCAGCCCGGACAGGGGGATCATTGCTGAAGCCGTTCCTGCACGGCGGCCACGAACAGCCGCACCTTGGGCGGCACCAGTCGGGGGCTGGGGGTGATGGCCCAGATGCCCCAGGTTTCAACCACAGCATCCTCCAGCGTCAGCGGCACCAGCATCCCGCCGGTCACCTCCCGCGTGGCATTCCAGTCGGCCATGCAGGCGATACCGGCACCGGCAACACAAGCCTCATGGATCATGTCGATGCTGTTGGCGCTCAACCGGCTCTGGACACGATGATGCAGCACATGTCCGTCGATCATGAAATCCCAATAGGGAAGACTGGTCTGGGTCAGGCAATCATGGTCAACCAGATCAGCCAGCCGGCGCGGTTGCCCCCGTGCCGCCAGATAGGCCGGTGACGCATAAAGATGACGCGGGCTGTCCCCCAGCCGTTTCGCCATCTGGCTGTTATCCAGCACACGGCCGGCGCGGATGGCCAGATCCACACCATCGGCTGCAAGATCCACCCGGTGGTCGGTGGCCAGCACTTCCACCTTCAGCGCCGGATGGGCGGCCAGGAAAGGGGGCAGAAGCGGGCCGATGATCTTGCGGGCAAAAGCGTTAGACGCACTGACCCGGAGCAGCCCGGACGCGCCCAGCGCCTCCGGTCGCAAGGCGGCCCGGGCGCCCGCCTCCCCTTCCAGGAGGGCACGGGCATGGGGCAGGAACGCCTCCCCCGCCGTGGTCAGAGACAGGGCGCGCGTGGTGCGATGGACCAGCCGCACCCCCAGTTCCGCTTCCAGCGCCGCCAGCCGCCGCGACGCCACCATGGGGGCAATCCCCAGCCGGCGGGATGCCGCCGCCAGACTGCCGGCCGTCACCGCTTCCACCAGCACTTCCGCATCGGCAAGGTTGATCATATCATTTTCCGATATGCTGACATATCGATCACCCTGACTACCACCGGTTTACGTTTCAATCCAGAGTGCATGCCATGAACCCGCAAGGACCGGTACAAGGAGTGACGGTCATGAATAGCCCGATGGCATCCAGCACACTGGATGATCCCGCCCCCCAGACCCACGGTCTTTCCCGTGGGCTGACCTTTGCCATGGCGGCCGGTGCCGGCGTGGCCGTCGCCAATATCTATTACAACCAGCCCATGCTGGGCCTGATCGGCCAGGATCTGGGCGGCGGGATCAGCCTGGTGCCCACCGCCACCCAGTTGGGCTATGCCGCCGGCCTGTTCCTGCTGGTGCCGCTGGCCGATATGGTGGAACGGCGCCTGCTGGTGGTCGCGACTTTCCTGCTGCTGGCGCTGGCTTTGGCTTGCGCCGCCCTGGCACCGGGGGCATCGGCCCTGATCGCCGCATCGCTGCTGGTCGGTCTGTTCAGCACCGTGGCGCAGCAGATCGTCCCCTTCGCCGCCCATCTGGCCCCCGGCCATAAAAGGGGCGCAGTGGTGGGCACAGTCATGTCGGGATTGCTGGCCGGCATCCTGCTCAGCCGTACCATCGCGGGCTTTGTGGCCAGCCATGGCGGCTGGCGCACCATGTTCTGGCTGGCGGTGCCCGTGGCCGTGGCGATGGCGGGATGGATGGCGCTGCACCTGCCCAAAAGCCCGGCGGAGGGCAAGATGCGCTACGGCCATGCCCTGACATCCCTGGTGCATCTGTGGCGGGAATTTCCGGCCCTGCGGCGGGCGGCACTGACCCAGGCCCTGATGTTCGCGGCCTTCAGCGCCTTCTGGACCGTGCTGGCCCTGCGCCTGCAACAGCCGGATTTCGCCTTAGGCGCCGATGTGGCCGGCCTGTTCGGCGTGCTGGGGCTGGTGGGCATCCTGGCGGCCCCTTTGTCCGGTCGGCTGGCCGACAAGGGCGGGCCGGGGGCCGTGGTGCGGGCAGGTGCCGCCCTGACCCTGGGCGCCTGGATCATCTTCGGCCTGTGGCAAAGCGTGGCCGGGCTGGTGGCCGGCGTGGTGGTGCTGGATCTGGCGGTGCAGGCCGCGCTGATTTCCAACCAGCATATCGTCTATTCCCTGCGCCCCCAGGCCCGGGCCCGGCTGAACACCCTGTTCATGGGGGCGATGTTCCTGGGCGGCGCCGTGGGATCAGCCGCGGCCATGCAACTCTGGTCGCTGGCCGGCTGGACCGGCGTCTGCCTGCTGGCGGGGGGGCTGTCGGCCCTGGCACTGGGTGCACAGATTTTCACCCGGCGGTGAGAAGCCGCTGACCTGTCACGGTCGGTCCACCCGGACTGACCGGACCCGGTTGATGATGGACCAGCCGCCGGACAGTTCCCCCACGGGGGCAACTGTCCAATCCCATTCCTGTCCCGGCGGCAGGGCGACACCATAAAGCGGGTCTTCCATCTCCGTCACCCGCCCCTGCCCGTCCAGCACGCGCCGTTCGACATCGCCAATCACCCAAGCCGGGCATCGGAACCGGCGCAGATGGTCCAGATGGGCCTGGATGATGGCACGGGCAAAGGGGCCGAGATCCAGCGAAGGCCAGTGGCGATGGGCCCGCCGCAACGGGACAAGCGGTAATTGGGAAATAAGGTTGAGAGAGACCACCAATCCCACAGAAGGCCAGTCCAAGCCGATCTCCGCATGGGGATGCGGTGGCCGCGTCCCCGTTGGTCGGCGCAGAAAGCCGGCCGTTCCCGTCAATTCCGCCGTTACCAGTTCCACCCCGGCATGGCGCCGCGCCAGCCGCCGCGCAGAAGGCGGATGGGCCACATCGACCAGCATCAAGCGGCGGAACCGCTGCATCAAGGCATCGACCGGCACATCCAGACAGGGCCCGGAACCGAAAATCACAGCCGTGTCCGTCCCCGCCGGTACAGCGGGCAGCATGTCGATGATCGCCTGCCGGCTATTCTGCTGATGCGGTGCCCAGGCGGCGGCACAACGCCGGGCGCGCGCCATGCAGGCCACCGCCGCATAGCGATAGCCCAGCGCCGCCAGATCCTGCGGACAGCGCACGAACAGGCTGGTCAACAGCTCCTTCAACATGGCGCCATCACAAGAAAAACCCGCCGGGTAAACCCGGCGGGCTGAAGGGGACGAGAAAGAAGCAGTAAAACACTCGAAACCGAAAAGGGTCAGCCCCTTACTGGGCGTGAGCCTGCACGGTCTGGATGCGCTGGCGCAGGGCATCCAGCAGGGCCTGGAAGCGGCCGCCATTATTCTCGATCACGCTGGCGAATTCGGAGCGCTGAGTCTGGCTCATGCTCACATTTTCAACCACCACGTCGACGATCTTGAAGCCGCCATCCTTGGACCGGACACGCCAGGCGACATTGACCGGCGGGCCGGAAGGACGCAGCACCTGGCTGCTGACCACGGCGTCACGCTCGCCTGCGGGCTGCGCACCGGCAACCTTGAAGCTCTCACCGGCATATTGGCTGAAACGCTCGGCATAGACCTCGACGATCATCCGCTCGAACAGTTCCATATATTCCTTGCGCTGAGCCTCGTTGGCGGAATTCCAGTACCGGCCCAGCACGAAGCGGCCGATCGTATTGACGTCGAAATTCTCGTTCAGCAACTGGCGGAAGATTTCCTTGGACTGGTCGTCGGAAATCTTCGGATCGGCCAGGGTGGCAATTGCCTTGTCGCCCAGCGACTGAACGAAGCCGGCCGCGGCCTGCGGAGCCTGGGTCGCCTGGGCATAGGCGGGCTGCGGGGCGATCGCCGGAACGATGGCGGCGCCAAAGCCCGCCATCAGCGCAATGGCGGCGGAGGTCAGCAGGGTGCGACGATTGTTCTTCATCTTGATCACGTCTTTCGTGTCCTTCGTTCTGGCGCCACCATCAGCCTGACGGGCGCACTTTTCAGTGATGCGCGTCACGGCGAGGTGCCGGCACCGGATTTGGTTCCGGCGTCATAATCAGGGATAGCAGGCAAAGTTGACGGATCTGGGGCACCGTCGCGGATCATTCCATCCCGACGCTGCCGATAGAGCGCCCGCATCGCTGCGTAATAGTCCACACTATTACGCTTCAAATCATCCAAAGGTTCCAGCACGTCGGCGCGCGTGCTGACGCCGACCAGACCTGCGCGGGTGTAAACGATCCAGTCGCGGTCGGTATTCTGCGCCCAGTTGGTCAACGGATCGGCATAGACTTCGCCGGCAAAACCCACCGCATCACGCACCGAAGATGGCCCCATGATCGGCAGGACCAGATAGGGCCCTTCGGGGATACCCCAGACCGCCAGGGTCTGATCCAGGCTTTCATATTCATAGTCCAGCCCGTTTTCCCCCGCCACGTCGATCAGACCGCCAAGGCCCACAGTTGTATTGATGGTGAAGCGGCCCAGCACCACGCCGGCCCCGTTCAGGTCGCCCTGAAGAAGCTGATTGGCAAGATCCAAAGGCGCCCGCAGATTGCGCATGGCGTTGCGCACGCCATTTTGCGCCGGCGTGGGCAAAACCGCCTTGTAAACAACGGCCAGGGGACGCAGCAGCACCGTATCCACCACATCATTGAACCAGAAGATGGCCCTGTTCATCCCCTCCAGGGGATCATTGTTATTGACCGGGCGGGGGGCCAGTGCTGCCGTACCGGGCGCACTGCCTTCCATATGGCTGGGGCCGGATGTGGCCAGCGTGCCGGCTGCCGCACGATCCGTCCCCCCGCGGCCCGATGTCGTCCCACATCCGGCAAGTGCCAGTGCCAGCAGGGGAAAGGCCAGCCACCGCAGAAAGGGCCGCGGAGAAGCAAGAGAGGAAGTCTGAAGCTGCATGGTCGGATCGCCATCTCCGATAGGGATGCCACGGTTGGGCCTGTCCTCCTAAACGCCGCCACCGCCCTTTCGGCTATCTGGCAATGTCACAAAATCGTCGCCCCGCCGATATGCGTTCACAAAGGCGCATTTACACCGCATAAAGATATCTTTATATATTGATCCAGATAATGAACTGGCGGATCGGGATCATCCATGGATTTCCTGTTGAATGCACTGAAAGCAGCGGCGGAACCGACACGGTTGCGCCTGCTTTCCCTGTGCGCCCACGGGGAACTGACGGTGACCGAATTGACCCAGATTCTGGGTCAGAGCCAGCCGCGCGTCTCCCGTCATCTGAAACTGCTGTGCGAGGCCGGGCTGCTGGAACGGTTCCGGGAAGGGATCTGGGCTTATTATCAATTGGCCGAACGGGGCGCGGTGGCAGAGCTGGCCCGCACGCTTGTCGATGCGATTCCCGCCGATGATGACGGGCTGGCGCTGGATCTGGAACGGCTGGAAATCATCAAGCAGGGCCGTCGCGCCCAAGCCGCCCAGTATTTCAGTGAGAATGCCGCCCGCTGGCATGAAATCCGCAGCCTGCATGTGCCGGAGCGGGACGTGGAACAGGCATTGCTCTCCCTGCTTCCGACCACACCGATTACCGACCTGCTGGATATCGGTACCGGCACCGGCCGGATGCTGGAATTGTTCGGTCCCCATGTCACCCATGGGCTGGGTATCGACAGTTCACGGGAAATGCTGGCCGTGGCCCGCGTCAACCTGGAGAGAGCCGGCCTGCGCCATTGCCAAGTGCGCCTTGGCGACATGTACCAGTTGCCGCTGCCAGGGCAGAGCCAGGATCTGATCCTGTTCCACCAAGTCCTGCATTTCACAGAAACACCAGGCGAGGCGCTGGCTGAAGCAGCGCGCGTGCTGCGGCCGGGTGGCACGCTTTTGGTAGTGGATTTCGCCCGTCACGCGCTGGATTATCTGCGGGACCAGCACGCCCACCGCCGCCTGGGCTTCAACGAGGCAGAGATGGCGGGGCTTCTTGCCCGCGCCGGTATGGCGGCAGAGCCGGCCATCCATCTGCCCGGCGACCCGCTGACTGTTTGCATCTGGCGCGCCCGGCGGGAGCCGGTCGCAGCCCTTCCTTCCCCCGACCCCGTGCCCCAAGCCGCCCTGTCCGGAGCCTTGTCATGAGTCTGTTGAATGTGCCCGCCACCGATCTCTCAGCACCCCTGATCACGGCGCCCGGTGAGTTGACCGTCAGCTTTGAATTCTTCCCGCCCAAGACGGAGAAGATGCACGAAAATCTCTGGGCGGCGATCCGGCGGCTGGCACCGCTGAATCCGGCTTTCATGTCCGTCACCTACGGCGCCGGTGGCACCACCCGTGAGCGGACCCATGCGACCGTTACGGCCATCCAGGATGAGACCGGCATTCCCGCCGCTGCCCACCTGACCTGTGTCGCCGCGACGAAGGAAGAAATCGACGAGATCGCCCGCACCTATTGGAATGCCGGCATCCGCCATATTGTCGCGCTGCGCGGTGATCCGCCGCCGCGTGAAGATGGCACCGGTGGCCTGGGCGGGCGCGGGTATGAGCCGCATCCCGGCGGCTATGCCTATGCCGCCGATCTGGTTGCCGGCTTGAAGCGCATTGCCGATTTCGACATTTCCGTCGCCTGTTTCCCGGAAGTGCATCCCGAGGCGCCCGACGCCCAGGTGGATCTGGATAATCTGAAGCGGAAAGTGGATGCCGGTGCCAACCGTGCCATCAGCCAGTTCTTCTTTGATGCCGATGCGTTCCTGCGCTTCCGCGACAAGGCGGCGGCGGCCGGCATTGATGTGCCGATGGTGCCGGGCATCCTGCCGATCTTGAATTTCAAGAAGGCAGTGGAGATGGGAGAGAAGTGCAACACCGCCATTCCCGGCTGGATGATGGACCTGTTCGACGGACTGGATGAGGCCCCGGAAACCCGCCATCTGGTGGCGGCGACCGTCGCCATTGAGCAATGCCGCCATCTGGAGCGGCACGGCGTGAAGCAGTTCCACTTCTACACGATGAACCGGGCCGACCTGACGGTCGCCATCTGCCATATGCTGGGTGTGCGCGCGCCCCGCTGACGAAGGGCGCGCACGGGCGGAAGAAGATCAACGCTCTTCCGCCTGAAGCCGTTCTGGCCGCCCGGCAGAACGGGGATCGGGGGCACGACGGGCCTCTTCTTCCTGCTGCTGACGCTGACGGGCTTCCTCCTCCTGGCGTTGACGAGCCTCTTGCTCCTGCCGCTCAGCCTCGGCGCGGCGCTGGGCTTCCTCGGCAGCCCGGCGCGCCTCCTCTTCTGCCTGCTGACGTTGGCGCGCTTCCTGCTCCCGACGCTCAGCCTCAGCGCGACCCTGCGCTTCCTCGGCAGCCCGGCGCGCCTCCTCTTCCGCCTGCTGACGTTGACGGGCTTCCTGCTCCCGCCGCTCAGCCTCGGCGCGGCCCTGGGCCTGCTCGGCAGCCCGGCGCGCCTCCTCTTCTGCCTGCTGACGTTGGCGCGCTTCCTGCTCCCGACGCTCAGCCTCGGCGCGGCGTCGTGCCTCCTCGGCGGTGCGGCGGGCTTCCTCTTGTTGCCTCTTGGCCGCTTCGTCCTGGCGGCGGCGTTCTTCTTCGCGGCGCGCTTCAGCGCGATTATGGTCGCGATCACGTTCGCGATCACGGTCACGTTCCAGTTGCCGCTCCAGGTCACGCCGCCGCTGACGCTCCCGATCGGCCCGCTGTTCTGCTTGCTCGCGTTCCATTTCCAACCGCCACATCATATCGCGATGGCGCTCTTCCTGTTCCTGGCGGAAACGGTCGGCTTCATAGTCGCTGTCATAACCAGACGAGTTAGAGGGCGCCTCCCACACCACATCGTCCGATCCCCTGGAAGGCGCCGGCGGAGGTGGCGACAAGATCGGCAGCACTGTTGCCGCCTCCTCAAAAGTCAGCGCCCGACCTGGCTTGCCTGCGGCCGGATCGCCAGCACAGACATCGCGCAGCACCGCAACCCGGGAATGGAATAGCGGGATTTGCGGCCAGATTTCTGGTTCCTGGGTCTTAAGCCTCAGGATCAGGAATTGCTGTTCTGCCACTTCAACAGGGGTCATGGCCCGACCGGGGCTGTCAGCGGTGGGAATACAGACCTGAAACAGATCGCCAAGCCGCGTGACATTGCTTTCAATCTCGCGCAGCCGGCGCTGTTCGGCCTGGGTCGCGGGGTCAACGGCGCACGCGGACAAAAGCAACACGGACCCCAAGGACAAGGACGAAAGGCGTTTCATGATGGCCCCGTGGGCTGGAGGTGGGTGGCGACAAGGACCAAGCCGGTGGCATCACCGCCCGGAGGCAGTCTGCGCACGGATGGGGTATTGGAAGTGGAAATTACTGTTCGCGCTTGTTCAACCGCTCGGGACGACCCCCTGCACGCGAGGGAGGGTCACGGCGGGCCTCTTCCTGCTGGCGCCGGAAATCTTCCTGGCGCTGGCGGGCGGCATCCTGTTGCTGGCGGCGAGTTTCTTCCTGCCGCTGGCGTGTAGCTTCTTCCTGCTCACGACGACGCGCCTGCTCAGCTTCGCGCCGGGCTTCCTGCTGCTGGCGGCGGGCGTCCTCCTGGCGCTGACGGGCAGCCTCTTCCTGATCACGGCGGCGGTTTTGCTCAGCCTGTCTTGCCTCGTCCTGCTGCTGGCGCTGGCGGGCCTGCTCATGCTGGCGACGCTCCCGCTCTTCGGCGGCGCGTTGTCTTTCCTCCCCTTCGCGGATGGATTTCTCCGTCCGCCGCCTTATGGCCTCGCGCGCCTCGCGGTCGGCCTGCTCGCTGCGTTCGCGACGTTCGCGATAAGCCCTTCTGCTATCTTCTTCATGCCTGCGTTGGCGGGCCTCTTCGGCTTCCTGGTAAGCGCGGTCGCGTTCACGGGCCAGTTCGCGCTGCAGGTCCCGGCGACGCTCGCGCTCATAGCGGGCACGGCGTTCGGCTTCCTGCCGTTCCATCTCCATGCGCCACATCATGTCGCGATGGTATTGGTCTTGTTCCCAACGGCGACTGTCGGCCCCATAGCCCCATCCAGAACTGGAAGATGAGGAATCGGTCCAGATCGTCGTGCTCCCCGTCCCACTGCCATACAGGCCTCCGGAGGAAAATTCCGGCGCCGGCATTGCCTGCGGGGGATAGAGAATTGCCTGGAGTTCAGTCGCTTCCTCCGCCGTCAATGCACGACCTGGCTTGCCAGCGGCAGCGTCGCCAGCACAGGCCAGGCGCAGTTCCTCCACCCGGGCGTTGGAAATGGGGACGTTGGGCCAGACAGTCGGCGCCAGCCCCTGAAGCTTCAGGACCAGGAACTGCTGTTCCGCCGCCTCGGTCGCGTCCAGGGCCCGACCCGGGATGGCAGCATCACCAATACAAACCTGCCGCAATTCCGCCAGACGCCGGACGCCGCTAGCGATTTCCTGGTTACGCTGTTCAGCCGCCCGGATCGCGGGATCGACGGCACAGGCTGACAGCAGCAGCAACGCACCCAGAGGGACCAGCGACAGGCGTTTCATGTGCAAACCGTCGGTTGATTGGTGTTACAGACCTTACACTCCATCAGGGCTGTGACCAAAAGGGGGCAGGCCTGTGCCCGGATAAAGAAATCCCCCGTCGGGTTAACCCGACGGGGGATACAACAAACAGCCGGGACTTTCGCCGGTCAGCGTTCCAGCGGCTTGTACTTGATGCGGTGGGGCTGGTCGGCCTCAGCACCCAGACGACGGCGCTTGTCCGCCTCATAATCGGCATAGTTGCCTTCAAACCAGACCACCTGGCTGTCACCCTCGAATGCCAGGATGTGGGTGGCCAGACGGTCCAGGAACCAGCGATCGTGCGAGATGACCACGGCGCAGCCGGGGAAGGTGGTCAATGCCTCTTCCAAGGCCCGCAGGGTTTCCACGTCCAGATCGTTGGTCGGTTCGTCAAGCAGCAGGACATTGGCGCCGGATTTCAGCATCTTGGCCAGATGCACGCGGTTGCGCTCACCCCCCGACAACTGGCCCAGCTTCTTCTGCTGGTCCGCGCCGCGGAAGTTGAAGGCCGACACATAGGCACGGCTGGGCATGGACTTCTTGCCCAGCTCGATCACGTCCAGCCCGCCGGAGATTTCCTCCCAGACATTCTTCTTGTCGTCCAGGCTGTCACGGCTCTGGTCGACATAGCCAAGCTGCACCGTCTCACCCACGCGGAAGGTACCGCCATCGGGCTGTTCCTGGCCGGTGATCATGCGGAACAGCGTGGTCTTACCAGCACCGTTGGGGCCGATGATGCCGACAATGCCGCCCGGCGGCAGGCGGAAGGACAGATCGTCGATCAGCAGCCGGTCGCCAAAGCCCTTACGCAGGTTCTCGGCCTCAATAACCACATTGCCCAGGCGCGGCGGCGTGGGGATGACGATGCGGGTTTCGCCAATGGCTTCCTTCTGGTTGGCGGAAGCCAGCAATTCCTCGTAAGCCTGGATACGGGCCTTGGACTTGGCCTGACGGGCCTTGGGGCTGGCGCGCACCCATTCCAGTTCCTGGGCCAACTGCTTCTGCTTGGCGCCCTCTTCCCTTCCTTCCTGCTCCAGACGCTTCTGCTTCTGTTCCAGCCAGGCGGAATAATTGCCCTCGTACGGGATGCCCGAGCCGCGATCCAGTTCCAGGATCCAGCCGGTGACGGCATCCAGGAAGTAACGATCGTGGGTGACCATCACCACGGTGCCGGGATAATCGGCCAGGAAGCGCTGCAGCCAGGCCACGCTTTCGGCGTCCAGATGGTTGGTCGGTTCGTCCAGCAGCAGCATGTCGGGCTTGGACAGCAGCAGCTTGCAGAGCGCCACGCGGCGCTTTTCACCGCCCGACAGCTTGGACACATCGGCATCGCCCGCCGGGCAGCGCAGCGCGTCCATGGCGATTTCGACCGTACGGTCCAGATCCCAGGCGTCGGCCGCGTCGATCTTTTCCTGCAATTCGGCCTGTTCGGCCATCAGCGTGTCAAAATCGGCATCCGGGTCGCCCATGGCTTCCGACACGGCGTTGAACCGGTCCAGCAGCGCCTTGGTCTCCCCCACCCCTTCCATCACATTGTCCCAGACATTCTTGTCCGGGTTCAATTGCGGCTCCTGCGGCAGATAGCCGACCTTCACACCCTCGGCGGACCAGGCTTCGCCATTATAATCCTTGTCCAGCCCGGCCATGATCTTCAGCAGGGTGGACTTACCGGCGCCGTTGACGCCCAGCACGCCGATCTTTGCGCCCGGATAGAAGGACAGCCAGATGTTCTCAAAGACCTTTTTCCCGCCGGGATAGGCCTTGGTCACACCCTTCATCACATAGACATACTGATAAGCGGCCATCGGGCGGCTCCCTTCACCGGCAAGAAACAGACGAATGATTGCGGGCCTTGTACCGCAGCGGGGCGGGGCGTGCAATCGGGGGGTGGGCTACAGAACGGACACGCCCAGTGAAGTGGCAACCTGGATCAGTTGCCTGTCGACGCTGGCCAAGGGCAGGCGCAAATCCAGAGCCAGTGCCAAGTAGGCGGCGTCATAACCGGTCAGACCATGCGATGCAGCCAATTCTGCGATCCGGGCCATAGACTCTGGCTGCAAAGGCACATCATAGCGGATGGGCATGATTTCCAGGTCCGCAACAGCGCCCAGCCTATAATCTGCGTCAATGCGACCACGGCGCTGCGCGTTCACGAGAACATTCGTGACTTCGTACCGCAACAGGATGGGTGCGTGCGCGCCTGATACGGTCATGCGGCCGAACAGGGGGCGCAAATCCTCACGCGCTTCATCGGGCAGCAGCCACGTCAGCAGAACGGAACTGTCGATGACAAAACTCACCGACGCCCCTCGTCCCGCAACGCCTTACGTTCCTCATCCGTGAAGGGACGAACCCCGGCTGCATTCGCCCGTTCGCGCATGCGCTGCCAGACAGTCTCCCAATCCATAAAGCTGGGCACGTCTGACGGATCGACCGGCGACACGCGCGCGACAGGGCGACCATGGTCGGTGATGACCGTCTCCTGCCCTTTGCGGGCCCGATCAATCAGGCGGGCAAGCTGCGCCTGTGCCTCCACCGTCGACAGCTCTTCCATTTCATGCCTCCGGCATCCCGTTATCAGGTGCGGATTATGAACCGGTTTGCCCTGGGGGCAAAGGGGGTGAGTACCTGACGGCTCCTGGAACCTCACTTATCAATGATGTCCTTCAGCGACTTGACCACATCGGATATCTCTTTCAACTGTGGAACCTTTTCGGCCAGGGTGGCCAAGGGGCCGGCGACGTAGGCGGCAACGGTGAGGGCACTACCAACGATGAGGGCGCTGCCGATCTTCACAAGTTTGGGTCGTGCCCCCTGGTACATATCCTTGGTCAAGGATCGCAGTTCCAACACCACTGCCTGGGCGGGGGGCTTGGACACTTTCAGCAGGGCCAGCATGGCATCTCGCAGCATTTGCAGCAGACGGGCCAGCAGTTCCCGTTTCGCCTCCGGCGTTCGCGCCTGTGCGATTCCCAAAAGGGTTTCATCAAACGCTGCTTGAGCGGATGGGGCAAGCAGGTCTGCATCCTTCAGACCTTGCACCATACCGTCCGCCGACAATTGCAACTGCGGAACCAAATTGGGGCTGGGGCTAATATCCTGGCGGTCATTCTCCGTCACCCGGAAATCGGGATAGCATTGGCAAAGCCGCAATGCGGTGCGCCCCACATCCAGGATACGCGCCACAGCACCGGGGAATAATTCCGCCTCTGCCCCCGCACTTGCATAGGCATCGGCGATGGAGGTAACGGTCACACGGTGCAGGTCAATCTCAAACGGATCAACAGTTGCGACCGCTTCAGGCAGCGCCTCATTCAAGCGCTTCAACATGTCTGTCACAAAGGGATCGGCGTTTTTCTGGGTCATATCACCGAGAAGGGGGCCAAGCTTTTCCCGAAGACCATTCAGGTAGGTTTGGGCACCAGGGGCCGGCTTGTCGGATGGTGCAGCTTCGACATGCAGCCTGCCCTGCGGGTCGGGAGAGATTTTGACAGGCCCCGGCCCTGGTGATGGCAACGCGGATATCTGCCTGTCGATAGACTGTTCCTGCGAAGGATTGACGGAGGACAGTTCCGCCAGCCATGCAGCGATATCGGCATTCACTTTTTCAGCCGGACGGTCCCACCATCCGTCGGGCTGTTGGGCGATGCGGAGGGTCAGGTCGGGGCCAAAATAATCCGCACTGGGGCCATTGCCGGTGAGGAGGGATTGGTACCAGTTGATCCAGGGGGCGTAGTGATATGCAGCCTCGTTCTCAGTCCAAGACTTCCAGCGCGCAGCAATCGAGGGAGGAGCCTCCCCTGGCCAAAGCGGGGACAGCGCCAATTCGGCGAAATCTTGGGGTGGTTCTCGTCCGGTTAGTCCAGTTGCATCTGCACTGATCGCCTCCCAGGAGGTGGGTCCAGCGGTGGAACGGGCGGCAGAAAGGGCAGCGGAGTCAGCGGCAGAACGGGCCACGGAACCAGCAACGGAAAGGGCAGCAGCACGGGCGGCAGAAAGGGCGATGGAACCAGCAATGGACGGTGTGGCGGCACGGGCGAACCGGGCGGCAGAGATAGCGGAATAGGCGGCGGAACTAGCTATATTCTGGGCCGGGAATTTACCGACGGCCCATGATATGAAACACGCTCGAAACAGCGCCAACCAATGCTCTTCCAGCAAGCCGGATAGTGCAACTGGCAGCACCCGAATAGCCGCGCGTGCCGCAATAAGATGCGACCATTGCGTTGGCTTGTCTGTTAGAAACTTTTCCAGCTGCTCTGGTTTCGTAATTTCCAACGCCATCGCCCGCCCCTGCCGTACTCCCGCTAGGGTAGCGTAGCCAGCGATCAATCGTCAGCAGAAACAGCAACTTTCTCCAGAGGTACCGCCCCCCTCACGACCCACGTGGGGGGCTGCGGCCGTCCATGCCGGCTTCGGCGAAGACGTGGGCGGCGACGGCGGCGGATTCGTTGCTGGGGACACGGCCCAGCAAGGTATCGGCGGTCGGGGCCGGGGTACCCATGTCCCGCGGGGCGGCGGGGGCCGGGCGGTCGGTGTGGCGTACGGGCTGGGGTGGCACAGGGTTGGGCGCAGGTGCGCGCGACGGGGCCGGCGGGCGGTTGCGGGAGAAATCATAGGCCAGCCACGCCGCGCCCAGGCCGATCATCAGCAGGGGGATCGGGTTGCGCAGGGCGACATCCGTCACCTCATCAATCACGGCACGGGCCTGGGGATTGCCCTTGAACCAGGAAACTGCGCCATCAATCAGATTGTCGGGCTGCAGGCGCCGTTCGATCTCCGCCGCTGCACGGGTCATTCCCGCCCGGGCCTCTTCGATTTCGCGTTCAATCTCATCGGCGCGCATGCTCATAACATCCCCCTGGCTTCATCCTTGCCGGCCATAATGGGCCGCACAGCATCAACACCGGCGAAGGCCAGAAGTTTCAACGCCCCACCCCATCCCTCTGGATTCTGGTCGCAGTGAAAAATAGGTGGCATAATCAGCCAGGATTATTGTTGGAGAACCGACGATGGGAATGTTTGACTTTCTGAAAGTGACCGTCGTCGAGAAAGTTTCGGTCCCCAACTACACAGCCCACCTGAACATTGATGGTAAAGAGCTGGCCATTGCCAATCTGGGCGTCAACAGCGTCACGGTGACGGGGGCGAAGTTGAAGGCGGGGCAGAATGTCAGCTTCGATCTGGCGCTGAAGGACCCGAAGCAGAATCTGAAATTGCGCGGCAGCGGGACGGTCGCGTCTGTTGATGGCAAAACCGCCAAGATCAATTTCACCAGCCTGCCGGATACAGGGAAAAAGGCTGTGGCCCTGTTCCTGGCCCGTTATGCCATCAACCGCTGACGAGGCACGGATAAGGCGATGCTGAAACGCCTGCGCCTGCCCCTGCTGTTGGGCAGCCTGATCCTGCCGGTTATCGCCGCCGACGCGCAGGAGCGGCCGCGCCCGGCCCCGGAAGGTGGCTATGGACGCCTGCCCTGGCAAAGCTGGATCGATCCGGCCATCGCCCCGCCCCGCCCCACACCCCATTATAACCAGCGCATCATCTATGCCTTCGACCGGCCATCCGCGGAAATCCTGAAACGTGATGCAGGCTTGAGCCAATTGTGCCGGCGCGGCCAGTTCCTGCAACGGATCAACATGCATTACCGCGCCTTTGGTCCGGGGGAACGGCCGCTGGGCGTGGGCTTTGGCAACCTCACCGCCAATATGCACGACCCGCTGCGGCGCCGGCAGCCGGAAATGGTCTATTTCTTCCGCGATCAGGATACGGGCCGCTGCGATGTCCTCACCGCCCGGCTGGATGATCTGCGGGCCTTCTTTATCGGCCCCTGAGGGTCCGGGCAGGCACCCGCCCGATGCGCCGTCACCGCGCAATCGTCACCATATCCGCGCCATCGACGACCAGCTTCACCGCCTCGTCCCTGTCGGGCACATTCTGGACCAGCACCTTGATCTTGCGCAGATGGTAATTGCGGACCAGCCGCCGGACCCGGGAGCGGACATTGGGGTCCGCATAATCCAGCCGCCGGAAATCGAGTGAGACGACGCCAACCCGCGTTCCCATCGGGTCCAGCACATAATCAAGTCCGGGCAGTTCCAGCACCACGCCGATGCAGTAGGGGCCCAGGGTCTGTACCATCCCGACAATGCGGGAACTGGCCGTGCCGGGCGGCAAATGGGTCAGATGCAGCATGAGGGACTGTCGCAACGCCTGGGGAAGATTGCGGATGACAGCGACATACCGGTCCAGTTGCCGGGGCTGCATCAGATTGCCGAAGCGCAGCGGCACCACCAGGGTGCCGTCCCGCTGCCGCACCGTGTACCAGTCAACGGCTACCGAGAGCGTCACGAGATCCGCCTCAAACCCGGCCATATCATCGTCGCCCACCGCCGTCAGGGCCGCCGCGATCTGCTGCCGCCACGGGCTGGCCAGTTCCGCCATCCAGTATGTCAGGGGCACACCGTCGGGCCGCACGACGACTTGCGGGTCAAGGCTGGCCTTCCCCATCGCATCGCGCAGAAGGGCCTGGACATGGCGCCGCCCATCTTCGTGGCGCGAGGTCAGTTTGCGCACCAGAAAATCCGCCAGATCCTCCGCCGGCTGTTCGGCCAGATCAGCGGGCACAAGTGTTGTAACGGCTGTATCCACCCGCCCCTTCGAGGCCGCGTCCCCCAGAAGGCGGTCACGGATACGGTCGCCAATGCGCCGGGCCTTGGCCGCCGCGTCCACCTCGGAGATCTCATTGAAGCCGATCACGAAACTGTCATCGGCCATCCGTTGCAGATGGTCCTGAGACGATAATTCCTGGCGGATGGTCCGCTCGGCAATGGACAGTGCCTGCTCCCGCATGGCGCCCCACCGGTCGCCAAACGCCGTGCTGATATCATCAAGACCGACAATCTGCAGGCGCCCAGCCACCAGTGGATGGCCCAGCGCCAGACCCTTCCGGATCCCTTCCAGCCCGGCCTGACTTTTGGGCAAGGGCGGCTCGAAGGGGCAGAAGGTCAGCATCCGCATCGCCTTCCCCCCGATTTCCCCCATCGGCATGCCGCGTACTTCCAGTTTCAGCGGCGAACCCTGACGGGATGCCATACCCACGGGGCCCCGATATTCAAACTCCCCCACCGCCTCTTTCAGAAAACGCTCTCCCATGACCTGCCACTCATCCGGCGCGAACAGCATGGAGAGATGGCGCCCCGTCATCCCTTCGGTTGCATGGTCGAAGAGGCGGGCGGCCGCCGCGTTGGCCAGGATGATGCGCGCATCATTCTGGCCGACCATCACCAGGGGCAGGTGAATATTGGCGATAACCGCCGACAGCATCCGCTCGACATTATCCTTAGCGCTGGCCTGCCGGATTTCTTCGGAGAGATCGCGGGCAATGGCGAGGAAAATACGCTCTGCCCTGGGCAGCCCGGCTCCAATCCCCACCCCCTGACCCAAAATGCGGATTCGACGCCGATGACCCAGGGCCATAACAGCCGCGTCCAATGCCAACGTCCCCCCCTGCGCCAGACTGCGGGCGATTGCCGGCCCCGGGTCCGCATGGCCATCGACCGGCAGCAACAAGGAGGCAGGCGAATCCGTCAACGTTTCCGGCCTGCGTTCACACAGTCTGGCAAAAGCGGCGTTGGAGAAGGCCAAAGATAAATGACCAGCCTGCTCCCGCAATGCCAGGATGGGCACTGGAAAGTGGAGAAACAAGTCATTAAGCGCAGCCAAAGAGCCCAACATGAAACACCATAGGTGTTGTCGGAAGAAAATCATACTCAACATTCGCGCAAAAACCACCGGAGGATGCACGCTCCCTAGCCTTTAGTAAAGTAAAGACCTATATCGATGGTCCATTGCTATACATTAGGTTACCCAGGGCTGCTCCGCCCGCTTCCCGCCACACGCATCCCAGCGCCCCAAGCTCGGCACTTCCCCTTGGGGGCCGACCCCTCTATATAGGCGCCTCAGCCGGACGTCCCCCGCACCTGTAGTAGGCGCATGGGGCGTTTTCGTGCGACCACATCGCCCCTTCCCGCCCGTAAGACGACGGTCCGACTGAACATGCCGAAACGCACCGACATCAAATCCATCTGCATCATCGGCGCGGGGCCGATCATTATCGGCCAGGCCTGCGAGTTCGACTATTCCGGCGTCCAGGCCTGTAAGGCGCTGAAGGAGGAAGGCTACCGGGTCATCCTCGTCAATTCCAACCCGGCCACGATCATGACCGACCCCGGTCTGGCCGATGCCACCTATATCGAACCGATCACCCCGGCGATGGTCGCCAAGATCCTGGAAAAGGAGCGCCCCGACGCGCTGCTCCCGACCATGGGTGGCCAGACCGCGCTGAACACGGCACTGGCCCTGTTCCATGACGGCACGCTGGAGCGGCTGGGCGTGGAGATGATCGGCGCCAAGGCCGACGTGATCGAGAAGGCGGAAGACCGCCTGAAATTCCGCGACGCCATGGACAAGATCGGGTTGGAAAGCCCGCGTTCCGCCCTGGTGAAGACCTATGACGAGGCGCTGGAAGCCCTGGCGAGCGTTGGTCTTCCCGCCATCATCCGCCCCAGCTTTACGCTGGCCGGCACCGGCGGCGGCATCGCCTATAACCGGGCCGAGTTTGAAGATATTGTGCGCGGCGGCCTGCGCGCCAGCCCGGTAAGCGAAGTTCTGATCGAGGAGTCGGTCCTCGGTTGGAAGGAATATGAGATGGAAGTTGTGCGCGACAGCCGCGACAACTGCATCATCATCTGCGCCATCGAGAATATCGATCCGATGGGCGTGCATACCGGCGACAGCATCACCGTGGCTCCGGCCCTGACGCTGACCGACAAAGAATACCAGATCATGCGCAATGCCAGCCTGACGGTGCTGCGCGAGATCGGCGTGGATACCGGCGGGTCGAACGTGCAGTTCGGCGTGCATCCCGATACCGGCCGCATGGTCGTGATTGAGATGAACCCCCGCGTCTCCCGCTCCTCCGCGCTGGCATCCAAGGCCACCGGCTTCCCGATCGCCAAGATCGCGGCCAAGCTGGCTGTCGGCTATACGCTGGATGAACTGACCAACGACATTACCGGCACGACGCCGGCCAGCTTCGAGCCGACGATTGACTATGTCGTCACGAAGATGCCGCGCTTCGCGTTCGAGAAGTTCCCCGGCGCCGACACCACGCTGACCACGTCGATGAAGTCGGTGGGTGAGGCCATGTCCATCGGCCGCACCTTCGCCGAATCCGTGCAGAAGGCCCTGCGCTCGATGGAAACCGGCCTGACCGGCTTCAACGAAGTGGACCTGACCGGCGGCACCGGCGTCGTTGATCCGATGAAGATCCGCGCCGCCCTGTCGCGCCCGACCAATGAGCGTCTGCTGTTCATCGCCCAGGCTTTCCGCCATGGCCTGACGGTGGATCAGGTGTTTGAGGCCTGCAAGGTCGACCCCTGGTTCCTGCGCCAGATTGAAGAGATCGTGGCCGAGGAAGGCCGGATCAAGGAAGCCGGCCTGGATGGGCTGGATGCCGAGCGCTTCAACCGCATCAAGTCCATGGGCTTCAGCGATGCCCGCATCGCCGAACTGACGGGCAGCAGCGAAGAGGCGGTCGCCGCCGCACGCCGCGCCAAGGGCATTGTGCCGGTGTTCAAGCGCATTGACACCTGCGCCGCCGAATTCGCCAGCCGCACGCCCTATATGTACTCGACATATGAAGGCAACGGCCTGGAGCCGGCGGAGTGCGAAAGCGCCCCGACCGACCGGAAGAAAGTCATCATCCTGGGTGGCGGGCCGAACCGGATCGGCCAGGGGATCGAGTTCGATTATTGCTGCGTCCATGCCGTCTATGCCCTGCAGGAAGCGGGCTATGAGACGATCATGGTCAACTGCAACCCGGAAACGGTTTCCACCGACTATGACACCGCCGACCGTCTGTATTTCGAGCCGCTGACCGGCGAAGACGTGATCGAGCTGGTCCGCAAGGAACAGCAGAATGGCGAGGTGCTGGGCCTGATCGTGCAGTTTGGCGGGCAGACCCCGCTGAAGCTGGCCCGCGATCTGGAAGCCGCCGGCATCCCCATCCTGGGCACCACGCCAGACGCCATCGATCTGGCCGAGGACCGCGAGCGGTTCCAGCAGCTTCTGCATAAGCTGGAACTCCGCCAGCCGGCCAACGGCCTGGCCCGCTCGCTGGAAGAGGCCGAGGCCGTCGCCACCAAGATCGGCTTCCCCGTCGTGATCCGCCCGTCCTATGTGCTGGGCGGCCGGGCGATGGAGATCGTGCATGATATGGCGGGCCTGCACCGCTATATCGCCACCGCCGTGAAGGTGTCGGGCAAGAACCCGGTGCTGATCGACAGCTATCTGCAAGATGCCATCGAGGTGGATGTGGACGCCGTGGCCGATGCCACCGGCAATGTCTATGTCGCCGGCATCATGGAGCATATCGAAGAAGCCGGCATCCATTCCGGTGACAGCGCCTGCGCCCTGCCGCCCTACACCCTGTCCAAACCTGTGGTGGATGAGCTTTCCGTCCAGGCGGTCAAGCTGGCCAAGGGGCTGAATGTCGTCGGCTTGATGAACATCCAGTTCGCGGTGAAGCAGTCTGCCGATGGCTCCGGCCCCGGCGGCTTCGACATCTACATCCTGGAAGTCAACCCGCGCGCCAGCCGCACAGTACCGTTCGTGGCCAAGGCCACCGGGACGGCCATTGCCAAGGTCGCCGCCCGCGTCATGGCTGGCGAGAAACTGGCTGACTTCAAGCTGAACGGTCCGTTCCCGCCGCATGTGGCGGTGAAGGAAGCGGTGTTCCCGTTCAACCGTTTCCCCGGCGTCGATATCCTGCTGGGGCCGGAAATGCGCTCCACCGGCGAGGTGATGGGCCTGGACAAGGATTTCGCCAAGGCCTTCGCCAAGAGCCAGATGGGCGCCGGCGTCACTTTGCCGCGTGAAGGTACGGTGTTCATCTCCGTGCGGGAACGCGACAAGCCGGCCATGGTGCCGGTGGCCCGCAGCCTGACGGACATGGGCTTCAAGGTGATCGCCACCCGCGGCACCGCGAAATTCCTGGCTGATGCCGGGATTGCGGTCACCGCCATCAACAAGGTGCTGGAAGGCCAGCCGCACATTGTTGATGAAATGATCAATGGCGCGGTCCAACTGGTCTTCAACACTGTTGAAGGTCCGCAGGCGATGTCTGACAGCTTCAGCTTGCGCCGCACGGCCCTGACCAATAACATCCCCTACTACACGACGGTGGCGGGTGCTGAGGCAGCGGTCGAAGCCATCTCAGGCCTGAAGACCGGCAATCTTGAAGTGGCTCCGCTTCAGTCCTATCTGAGCGGGTCTTATTAAGAAAGCAGGTCGGCGGCGCGGCGAATGTCGCGCCGGCGGGTTTCTTTTTTTTCGGCGCCACCATTTTCTTGGGAAAAAGGTACGATGGAAAAAGTTCCCATGACGGCTCGGGGGTATAACCGGCTGCAGGATGAGTTGAAGCACCTGAAGAGCGTTGAGCGCCCGGCGGTGATCAAGGCGATTGCCGAAGCCCGTGAGCATGGCGATCTGTCTGAAAATGCCGAGTATCACGCTGCCCGCGAGAAGCAGAGCTTCATCGAAGGCCGGGTGATGGAGTTGGAAGACAAGATCAGCCGCGCCGAAGTGATTGAGCCAACCAAGCTGTCCGGCAATGCCGTGAAGTTTGGCGCCACCATCACCCTGGCGGATGAGGACACCGATGAAGAGGTGACCTATCAAATCGTCGGCCAGGACGAGAGCGACATCAAGCAGGGCCTGATCTCCATCACAAGCCCGCTCGCCCGCGCGCTGATCGGCAAGTCCGTCGGCGACAATGTGGAAGTCACCACCCCCGGCGGCTCCAAGAGCTACGAGGTTGTGGGGATCGCCTTCAAGTAAGGTTTCGCACGAGAATAATTCCCTTGCGGAAACACTGAAAAAGCCCGCCCGGCGATAGTCGCGGCGGGCTTTTTGTTTTCGCCGCCTCCCACCTTGCCACCCGCCCCGCTTTGCTGGCACCTTGACCGCAAGAGACAAAAGCGAGGAAATACAATGACCGGCACCAAGCGCATCGGTATCCTGACCAGCGGCGGCGATTGCGCTGGCCTGAACGCCGTGATCCGCGCCGCCGTGCATCGCGCCCGGCATTATGGCTGGGACGTGGTGGGGATTGAGGATGGTACCCATGGGCTGCTGTCCCGGCCTGTGCGCTGCGTCCATCTGGATACCAACAAGGTGGATGGCGCCATGATGCGGCTGGGCGGCACCATCCTGGGCACCACCAACAAGGGCGACCCCTTCGCCTATCCCATGCCCGATGGCAGCAAGCAGGATCGCAGCGGCGAGATCATCGACGGTTTGCGGGAATTGGGCGTGGATGGGGTAATCGGCATTGGCGGCGACGGTTCCATGGCCATCCTGCGCAAGCTGGCGCAGCAGGGCGGCTTCAAGCTGATCGGCATCCCCAAGACCATCGACAATGATCTGGGCATCACCGAAACGTCGGTCGGGTTCGATACGGCGGTGGCGGTTGCGACGGAAGCGCTGGATCGTTTGCAACCCACCGCTGCCAGCCATGACCGGGTGATGGTGCTGGAAGTGATGGGCCGCGATGCCGGCCATATCGCGCTGTCCGCCGGCATTGCCGGGGGTGCCGATGTGATCCTGCTGCCAGAGTTGCGCTGGTCCATTGACGGCATCGCCGACAAGATCCGCCGGCTCCAGGAAGGCGGGCGGAACTTTGCCCTGGTCGTCGTCTCCGAAGCGGTGAAAACCATGGAGGGCGCGGCCGCCAAGCAGGAATTTGCCGATGGGCAGAAGCGCTATGGCGGTATCGGCAATTATATCGGCCATATGATCGCCGAGGCGACGGGGGCTGAAACCCGCGTCACCGTGCTGGGCCATGTGCAGCGCGGCTGCCCGCCCAGCCATAGCGACCGGCTGCTGGCCTCGGCCTTCGGCGTCGCCGCCGTGGATTTGCTGGCAGAGGGCAAGTCCGACCGGCTGCTGGCCTGGTCCAATCGCACCATCATCGACACGCCGATCGAAGATGCCATCAAGACCTATGCCGCCGTGGATGTGAACGGCATCCTGGTCCGCACCGCGCGCGGCCTTGGCATCTATGTCGGGGATGCGGGGTGACCCCTCCCCGCGCCGGCGATGATCTATGGTCCTTCTCGCTTGCTGTTTACGACGCACCCGGCGTGGCAGAAGCCTGCCTGATGGCACAGGACGCCCATGGGCAGGATGTGAACCTGATCCTGTGGGCGGCCTGGCTGGGCTGGCGGGGTCATCTATTGACCCCGGCGGAACTGGACGCCGCCCAGGCGGCCACCGCCCCCTGGCGGGAGGAGGTGGTGGCACCGCTTCGCACCCTACGCCGCCGCCTGAAAACCGGCCCCCTACCCGCCCCCAGCCCCACCAGCGATGCCCTGCGCGGGCAGATCAAGGCGGCAGAACTGGAAGCAGAGCACCTGCAGCAATCCCTGCTGGCGCAAATGCCCCCTATAACACGCTGCGACAATAAGCCCGAAAATGCGTTTACCGCCAATCTGGCCCTGATCCTGCCGCCCGCCATCCGAACCGCTGTTACAGAAGCGTTACACGCTGCCGTTCGAGTTGGGTGAAATCCAGTGCTAGGCTCCTGCCCCAAGGGCCAGATCGGACGAATGGCCTGAACCAATTCGATACATTTTCGGAGTGCGCGAGGATGAAAGGCTTGTTGGCCAATTCATGCCTGGGTGCGGTGGGCCTGACCCTGATGCTGGGGCTGGGCATGGGCAATGCCGCTGCGGCAGAATCGAAGCTGCCGGCAGTGGATGCCAGTGTCAGCCCCTGTGACGATTTCTATCTCCACGCCTGCGGGCCCTGGATCAAGGCCAACCCCCTGCCGGCCGAACGCTCCATCTATGGCACGTTCCATGAACTGGCCCAGCGCAACCAGGATATCCTGCACGCCATCCTGGAAGATGCGACCAAGAGCAAGGATGCCGATCTGGCCAAGATCGGCAGCTTCTATGCCGCCTGCATGGATGAAGCCGCTGCGGACAAGGCCGGCATCGCGCCGCTGAAGCCGCTGCTGACCCAGATCGACGCGATCAAGGACAAGAAGCAGATCGCCGCGCTGGTTGCCATGCTGCATCAGGACGGGGTGGATGCCCTGTTTGGCTTCGGCCCGCAGCAGAGCTTCGAGAAGGCGGAAGATACCATCGCCGCCTTCGACCAGGGCGGCCTGGGCCTGCCCGACCGCGATTTTTACTTTAAGGATGATGCACGCTCGGCCGGGCTGCGCGACGCCTATGTCAAGCATGTCACCGCCATGTTCACCCTGGCGGGCGACAAGCCGGAGGTTGCCGCCAAGAAGGCCGCCGCCGTCATGGCCTTCGAGACGCGGCTGGCCCGCGACACGATGAGCAAGGTGGATCGCCGCGACACCACCAAGCTGAACAACCCGTCCAGCTTCCAGGCTTTCGCCGCCAGCGCGCCGGCCATCGACTGGACCGCCTATGTGCGCGATGTGAAGGCACCGTCTTTCACGCAGATGAATGTCAACGACCCGCAATTCTTCAAGGGTCTGAATGACAGCATCCAGGCCACTGATCTGGCCGATCTGAAGACCTATTTCACCTGGGCCGCGCTGCGCCGTGCGGCCCCCTGGCTGTCCAAGCCGTTTGTGGACGAGAATTTTGCCTTCTATGGCAAAACCCTGTCCGGCGCGCAGGAACTGCGCCCCCGCTGGAAGCGCTGCACCGACGCCACGGACAGCGCCCTGGGTGAAGATCTGGGCCGGCATTTTGTGCAGAAGACCTTCGGGCCGGAGCACAAGTCCCGCATGCTGACCATGCTGGATGATCTGCGCGCTGCTTATGCCGAAGATATCAAACAGCTCGACTGGATGAGCGAAGCGACCAAGGTCAAGGCGCTGGAGAAGCTGGACGCCATGGCGCAGAAGATCGGCTATCCGGAAAAATGGCGCGATTACACCGCGCTGACCGTGAAGCGGGACGATCTGCTGGGCAACCAGATGCGCGCTTCCGGTTTCGAGAACGCCTATCACCTCGCCAAGATCGGCCAGAAGGTGGACAAGAACGAATGGTTCATGACCCCGCCGACGGTGAACGCCTATTACGATGCCAGCCAGAACAATATCAATTTCCCGGCTGGCATCCTTCAGCCGCCCTTCTTCGACTTCAAGGCCGATGACGGCCTGAATTACGGTGCCATCGGTGCCGTCATCGGCCATGAAATGACCCATGGTTTCGATGATCAGGGCCGGGCCTTTGATGGCCAGGGCAACCTGAAGGACTGGTGGACGGAAGAAGACGGCAAGCGGTTCGAGGAAAAGGCCCAGTGCCTGGTGGACCAGTATGGTTCCTATAAGGTGGCTGGCGACACCAGCCAGAATGGCAAGCTCACCCTGGGCGAGAATACGGCTGATAATGGCGGCCTGCGTCTGGCCCTGATGGCGCTGAAAAAGCGCGTCGGCGGGGAGAAGGCACTGACCGCCAAGGGCGCCGATGGCATGTCGCCGGAACAGAAGCTGTTCTATGGCTGGGCCAGCGTCTGGTGTTCTTCCGCCCGCCCGGAAGCGGAACGGCTGCGTGCCCAGACCGACCCGCATTCCGCCCCGCGCCACCGCGTGAACGGCACCGTGTCCAACATGGCGGAATTTGCCCAGGCCTTTAACTGCAAGCCCACGGACGCCATGGTCCGCGGTGATAAGGCCTGCAAGGTCTGGTAAGGACCGGTCAATCGTTGATCTTTTACAGAGGGCGGCTCCCGGCAAAGGGGCCGCCCTTTTTCCTATCCGCTATCGCTGATGGCCAACTGTACCAGGATGGCGACAAGCGTTACCGTCGGGTTACAAAAACACAGGTCCGATTGAAACGGACATTCGTGCTATTCTGCTTGACACAGCCAAGTCCCAAACAATGGGGTAATCCATACACTACCGTACCGATATCGGACCCGTTCCGATATCGGCCCGTTACGTCAGGGAAAAGAACAAGAATGAAACGCAAGGGCTTGCTGGCATCGTCGCCCGTGGGGGCGGCTGGTTTTGCATTGCTGTTGGCGCTGGGCGGTTGTACTGCCACCCCGCAACAGATGGCGGAAGCACCAGCCACACCGGCGGCACCCAAGCCCCCCGCCCCCGGCCTGCCCGTGCTGGATAAGGCGGTTTCAGCTTGTGACAATTTCTTCCTCCATGCCTGCGGCGTGTGGATGAAGGAAAATCCGATCCCTGATGATCAGTCCCGTTGGGGCAATTTCCAGGTTCTGGCGGAGCGCAACATGGTGTTGCTGCGCGAGATCCTGGATGACGCAGTGGCCCATCCCAAGCCGGAAACGGCCAAGATCGCCACCTTCTATGCCGCCTGTATGGATGAGGCGACGGTGGAGCAGCAGGGGCTGGCCCCCTTGCAGCCGCTCTTGATGCGCATCACCGCCGTCACCTCCCTGAAGCAGCTTGGACAACTGACCGGCGACCTGCATGACATGGGTGTGCCGGTCCTGTTCAGCTTCAGCCGTATGCAGAAATTCAGCGACGCGGTGCAGACCATTGCCGTCGCCGATCAGGGTGGGCTGGGCCTGCCCGACCGCGATTTCTATTTCAAGACCGACGCTAAATCCAAAGAACAGCGTCAGGCCTATATCGCCCATATTGCCCGCATGTTCACCCTGGCCGGCGACACGCCGGAAGAGGCGCAGCGCCGGGCCCAGGCCGTTATGGCGTTCGAGACGCGGCTGGCCGATGCTGCCATGACCCGCGTGGAGCGGCGCGACCCCACCAAGCGCGACAATCCCACCACGCTGGCGGCCCTTGCCAAGCAGACGCCCGCGATCGACTGGCAGGCCTATATCAAGGCCGTGGGGGCGCCCGCCTTTACCGACATGAATGTGGGCAACCCCGCCTTCTTCAAAACCCTGGAACGCACCCTGCGCGATGTCCCCCTGGACGATGTGAAGACCTATCTGCGCTGGCAGGTGCTGCACAGCGCGGCGCCGTGGCTGCCCAACACTTTCGCGGAAGAGAATTTCGACTTTTATGGCCGCACCCTGGCCGGGGCCAAGCAGCAGAGCCCGCGCTGGAAGCGCTGCGTCAATGCCACTGACGGCGCGCTGGGCGAGGATCTGGGCAAATATTACGTGGAAAAGGCCTTTGGTCCCGAACATAAGGCCCGCATGCTGACCATGGTGGCCGATGTGCAATCGGCCTTCCAGGACCGGATTGGCCAGCTTGCCTGGATGGGCCCGGAAACCCAGGCCAAGGCTCGGGAAAAGCTGGCCAATATGCCCAACAAGATCGGCTACCCCGACAAGTGGCGGGATTACACGACGCTGGAGGTGAAGCCCGGCGACCTGTGGGGCAATGTGGCCCGCGCCGATGGCTTCAACAAGCGTTACAGCCTAGCCCGCATCGGCAAGCCGCGCGACCCGACGGAATGGGGCATGTCCCCGCCGACGGTGAATGCCTATTACTCACCGCAGCAGAACAATATCAATTTCCCCGCCGGCATCCTGCAGCCGCCCTTCTTCGATTTTGCCGCTGACGACGCCTATAATTATGGCGCCATCGGCGGTGTGATCGGCCATGAGATCACCCATGGCTTTGACGACCAGGGCCGCAAATATGCCGGCGACGGCAATCTTGCCAACTGGTGGACGGAAGAAGATGGCAAGCGCTTTGAAGAAAAGGCGCAATGTCTGGTCGACCAGTATAGCGGCTTCCAGGCAGCAGAAGGCGTGAACCTGAACGGCAAGCAGACGCTGGGCGAGAACACGGCCGATAATGGCGGCCTGTCCATCGCGCTGGCCGCCCTGAAAAAGCATCTGGGGCCCCGGATGGAGGAAAAGATTGGCGGGCTGACGGCGCAGCAGCGCGCCTTCTATGGCTGGGCCCATATCTGGTGTGCGCAGGAACGACCGGAGGCACGCCGCCTTCAGGCCCTGACGGGCGTCCATTCACTGCCGGAATTCCGCGTCAACGGCACCTTGTCCAACATGCCGGAGTTCGCCGAAGCCTTTAATTGCAAACCCGCTGATCCCATGGTGCGGGGCGAGAAGGCCTGCAAGGTCTGGTAAGCCCGGCCATACGGCGCGATGATAAGGGGCTGTCCATCGGGCAGCCCCTTTTTACTGACGGAAGATGATGCACCAATCCGGCCTGCCCCCGATCCGGCTCTCCACCGAAGCGGATATCCCTGACCTGTACCGGGTCTGGCGTGCATCGGTGGATGCCACGCATGATTTTATCAGCGCGGACGATCTGGATTTTTATGATGGGCTGTTCCGCAGCCTGTATCTGGCCCAGGTGCGCCCCTGGCTGGCCCTGGCTGCCGATGGCAGGCCCGCCGGCCTGATGGGGCTGACAGGGCCGAAGATCGACGCGCTTTTCGTCGACCCGGCTTTCCACCGCCAGGGCATCGGGCGGCATCTGATCGCCCACGCCCTGACCTTGCACCGGCAATTGATGGTGGATGTGAACGAGGCGAACAGCGGCGCCATCGCCTTCTATATTAACCAGGGCTTCCGCACCTATGGCCGGTCCGCGCTGGACCATTGCGGCAAGCCCTATCCGCTGCTGCATATGGCGCGGCTATAGGGCCGCAAGGACAAAGGGGGGCGGGTTTTCCCTATCGCCCCCCAATCAGCCTCAATCCGCGAACGCCTCTTCCCAACTGCCCTTGGTGGCAGCGCGGGAATATTCGGTGGCGCGGTTTTCAAAGAAGTTGGTGTGCTCGATACCGTTCAGGATGGCATCCATCCAGGGCAGCGGGTTCTTGCCAACATGATAGACCTCGTTCAGGCCCAACTGCTCCAGACGGCGGTCAGCGATATAGCGGATATAGCGCTTCACATCCTCTGCCGTCAGCCCGTCAATCGGCCCCATCTCGAATGCCAGATCGATGAAGGCATCCTCGTGATGGACGATGGTTTCGCACGCCTCGTACAGGTCGCGCTGAAGCTGCTCGGTCCAGACTTCCGGATTCTCGGCGATGAAGGTCTTGAACAGGCGGATGATCGACTGGGTGTGCAGCGTCTCATCCCGCACCGACCAGGTGACGATCTGGCCCATCCCCTTCAGCTTATTATGCCGGGGGAAGTTCATCAGGATGGCGAAGCTGGCGAAAAGCTGCAGACCTTCGGTGAACGCGCCGAACACCGCCAGGGTCTTGGCGATATCGGTCAGGCTGTCCACGTTGAAATTCTGCATATAGTCGTATTTGTCCTTCATCTCCTTATAGTGGAGGAAGGCCGAATATTCCGCTTCCGGCATGCCGATCGTGTCGAGCAGGTGGCTGTAGGCAGCGATATGCACCGTCTCCATGGCGGAGAAGGCAGCCAGCATCATGCACACTTCAGTCGGCGTGAAGACGCGGCTGTAATGACGCATGTAGCAGTTATTCACCTCCACATCCGCCTGGGTGAAGAAGCGGAAAATCTGGGTGACGAGGTTCTGCTCGGCATTGGTCAGGCTGTTGCGCCAATCCTTCACGTCATCGGCCAGCGGCACTTCCTCCGGCAGCCAATGCAGGCGCTGCTGCGTCAGCCAGGCCTCATAGGCCCAGGGGTAGCGGAAGGGCTTGTAGACCGGATTGGGCGTCAACAAGGGGGAAGCCATGGCGGGTACACTATATGTTGGGGTGGTGCGGAGCTACTACCACAATAGCCGCGTGGCAGGAAAGCCTGTTGGGCCTGAGTTTGGGATCGGCGGGGCCTGAAGGCAAGCACCCAAAAGCCGATGGGACGCTTGTTTTTGCCGAGACCAAGGCTTCCTGCGGAGTCGCTTACTCCTGCCGCCAGGCACGCATCGGGCCCTCGGCATAGGCCAGGAATTCATCCCGCGAGACGGCCCCGTCGCCGTTCCGGTCCATCTGGGCATGGCGGCGGGTCATCTCGACGCGGAATTCCGCCAGAGTCACGCGAAAATCGGCGTTTGCGTCGGCGGACATCACCGGATCAACACCCATCCGATATTGCGGGCGGCCACGCGAATCACGGCTGGCGGTTTCCGCCTCCGCCGCCGTCATGTTCAACCGGCCTGGACGCATCTTCTCCCCCCCTTGCACCGGGGGCGTATGATGGGGCGAGGCAACACGATAGGCCGTCAGTTCCGACGAGGTGACGGCACCATCCTTATTCTGATCATAAAGGGCGAAGGTGCGGTCGGCATCGGCCATCATCTCCGCCAGATCCAGCCGGCCATCGCCATTGGAATCGGCCCGGTTGAACCAGCCCAGCATGGCATCGCGATAGGCCCCCTCGTCGCCAGTGGGTGCGCCCAGCAATTCACCCGCCGGGCTGACGGCGGCATAGCGGATCATCGGCAGCGGCCGATCACCGCCGCCGCACGCGGACAAACCCAACACCAGGGGCAGCAGGGCGACCGACGCAATCCGGCCAGCCATCCGTTCCAATCCTGCACGACGCGCCATTATCCAGCCCCGGTTCCAAGCTCAACCCATGAATATGGCTTAAACCAAAGCCGGGTATACCGGCCAGCGGAAAGCAAAATCACTGCGGGGGACGACGTCCACCGCCGCCCGGTGGCCCACCACCGCCTTGGCCGCCCCGCGCGCCAGGGCCGCCACGGGCAGGTTTCTCGTTAAAGGCTTTGATGGCCGCCGCCTGCACCTCTGCCAATGTTACGCGGCCATCCTTGTCCGTATCCATGGCGGCAACCCGTTGCTGTGCGGCGAGCGTCAACTCATCCAGCGTCACCCGGAAATCCAGGTTCCGGTCGGCAGCCATCACCTTGTCTTCCGCCAAGACCCCCATCCCGCCGGGACGATTGCCCGGCGGCGGGCCCCCTTCCGGCCCCTGACGACGGGGGCCCGCCGCATTATTCGGTCCCGATCCAGGGGCTGGCGGATTATCCTCCTGGCGAGGGGGACGCGCCTGACGCATCCGGTAATCAGCCAACTCGCGGGCATTCACGCCCCGATCACCATCCTGATCCAGCAGGGCGAAGAAGGTAGCAGTATCGGCGGCCACCTCTGCCGGTGACAGGGCGCCATCCCGATCAGTATCAACGCGCTGGAACCACCCGGTCAGGGCTGCGACATACTCCGCCTCCTCCCGCACGGGGCTCCCCAGCAATTCACCCGCCGGGCTGGTCGGTATCCGGCCAAAGCCTCCTCCCCCACCGCCGGGCCCAGGGCCAGGTCCAGTTGGCTTGTCAGCATGGGAGCAGGCAGCAAGACCTGCCAGGGCAAGGCAGGCGAAGCTCAGCAGGATCGGACGCATCATGAAATCCGGCGCAGGAAAATCTGCCCCTGCCACGCCCTGGCCCGCCCTTTCCTGTCGCGCAGGCGGAACAAAGGGGGGGCGTTTCCCGTTTGGCGCAGGAGGCGATGCGCCTTACCCCGAAAACCGGAAGGATATACCGCGATGACCAGCCGCCGCGATTTCATCGTCACGGCCGCCGCCAGCACCGCTCTGCTGACCGCCGCCACCACCCCCGCCGTTGCACAGCCGACGGCACCCGCGGCGGGGACGATGGATCGCAAAGGCGGCAATCGCTATCGCCCGCCGGCTGTGGGGATGGGCGGCACCCAGGCAGGCAGCAATTTCTTCCCCACCAGCGACGAAACCGCCGCTGGCGCCTTGCAGGCGGCCTGGGATGCCGGGGTGCGCTATTTCGACACCTCGCCATGGTATGGGCTGGGCCTTAGCGAGCGGCGCTTCGGCGCGTTCTTCCATGACAAGCCGCGTGACGAGTTCGTGATCTCGACCAAGATCGGCCGGCTGCTGAAGCCCGATCCCGCCGTCGCGGGGACCAAGGTCGCCAACTGGGCACAGGTGCCCCCCTTCCGGCATGAATATGATTACAGCGCCGCCGGGGTCCGCCGGTCGATTGAAGACAGCATGCAGCGCATGGGGCTGGCCCAGATCGACATTGTCTTCATTCATGACCTGTCGCCGGACAACAAGGATATGGGTGAGCGCTGGACCGAGTATTTCGAGCAGGCGCGCAAGGGCGCGATGCCGGAACTGATGCGTATGCGCAAGGAAGGGCTGATCAAGGCCTGGGGCCTGGGCGTCAATACGCTGGAACCGGCCCTGGCAGCGTTTGAAACGGCTGACCCCGACATCATCCTCTCCGCCACACAATATTCCCTGATGAAGCATGAGGATGCGCTGAAGCGGCTTTTCCCCGTGGCGGAAAAGCGGGGGGCGTCCATTGTCGTCGGCGCACCTTTGAATGCAGGGTTCCTGGCCGGTGTGGACCGCTATGATTACAGCGGCACCATTGCCGATGGGTTCCGGGAAAAGCGGGCCCGGATGGACAGTATCGCCAACCGGCACGGGACCGACCTGCGCACGGTGGCGCTGCATTTTGCCGCCGCCCCGCCGGTTGTCTCTGCCATCATCCCCGGCGCCCGCAACGCCGCGCAGGCCCAGCAGAACGCCGCCTCCATGAAGGCACAGGTACCGCCAGAAGTCTGGGCCGATCTGATGAAGGAAGGGCTGATCCGGGAGGAAGCCCCCGTTCCGGTATGATACCCGGCCCCAAAAGCAAACCACAAACAGAACACCCCCAGGACCGGCGGCCCTGGGGGTGTTTGATGACAGGCAGGATAGGGTAGGAAAAGCGGATCAGGCCGCGCGCACACCGGCGATGAAGCGGGTCACGCCACCGCGCAGATCATCCATCTTGTGCGCCAGTTCCCCAGCCGATGACAGCACCTGCCCGGCAGCGGCCGATGTGGTGCCGGCGGCCTGACGAACACCATGGATCGTGCTGGACACTTCCTGCGTACCGCGCGCTGCCTCGGATGCGTTGCGGCCGATTTCTGCCGTCGCGGCAGCCTGCTGTTCCGCAGCGCTGGCCACACTGGCCGCCACACCATTCAACCGGTCAACCACGGCAGAGACATGGCCGATCTTGGCAGCCGCCGCCCTGATGGAAGCCCGCATGCTGTCCACCTGGGCGCGGATATCCTCGGTGGCGCGGGCAGTCTGGGTGGCCAGGGCCTTCACTTCCGATGCCACGACGGCGAAGCCCTTACCTGCCTCCCCGGCGCGGGCCGCTTCGATGGTGGCATTCAGCGCCAGCAGGTTGGTCTGGCCGGCAACATCCTGGATCATGGCGACCACGCCGCCGATCCGCTCACCCGCCGCTTCCAGCGATTCCACCTCGGCGCGGCTGGAAGAAGCCTCCCGCGCCGCTTCATCGGCGATGGTGCGGGCCTGGGTCATCTGCCGGGTGACTTCCTGCACGGTCGCCGCCAGTTCTTCGGTCGCCGCCGCCATGGTCTGCACATTGGCGGTCGCCTGCTCGGACGCGGCCGCCACGGCGCTGGACTGGTTCTCCGTTTCCTCCGCCGTGCTGGACATGGAATTGGCCGTGGCTTCCAGCTCGGTGGTGGCCGAGGCGATCACTTCCACCACATTGGCCATGGTGGCTTCGAAATCCTGAACCAGGCGCTGCACTTCGGCGGCACGCGCCAGCCGCTGCTGCTGCTCGGCCTCCTGCTCCTTCAGCAGCTTCTGGCGCTGAAGGGCATTGTCCTGGAACACGACCATGGCATCGGCGATCTCGCCAATCTCATCGGCGCGGCCCTTGCCCACGATGTTCAAGCCCAGTTCGCCATTGGCCAGACGGCGCAGGCAATCAACAGCACCCGACAGCGGCTTGACCACGCCGAAGCTGGCCACAGCCCAGCCCCCCGCCGCACCGGCAGCAACCCCCATTGCCGCAACGATCAGCAGTGTCCAGCTGACGAATTCGCCGGTCGCAGTGGAGCGCAAGGCGATATCATTGGATTTGTTGGTCGTATAGTCCACCAACTGGGTCATATCTGTGCGCAGCTTGTCGGCAACGGTGCGGCTGGTCACGACTTCGTTATAAACAGCCCGCTGCGCAGCGCTCAATTCCACCGTGCCGGCGCTTTTTGCCTTGGCGATCGTCTTGTCCAGTTCCCGCTCATAGACTGCATAGGTCTGACGCACCGCGGCCAGCATGGAAGCCTGCTTCTCGTCGACCAGCCCCTCAAGCTCGGTCAGATTGCGCATGGCGTCGCTTCTCACGTCAGCCGTGAGGCGCTCCACCTCCGCCACTTCATTCGGATTGGCCGCGAGCCGGTATTCGCCACGGTTCAGCATAACGACATAACGGTTCAACTGCGCCACCAGCAGGGTGGTGCGGGTAGAACGGTTGGATTCATGGGCCAAATCCGACATCTGGCCCGTGCCGTTCACTCCAACCGCCGCAATCACGGCTGATACGATGCACAAGAAACCAACCAATGCATAAACTTTGGTCGCAATCCTAAAATTTGCAAGCATTTGCCATTCCCCCGCCGATAAGCTAAAGCAATATCTACAGGAGAATGAATGAATGGTAATATAAAAACTCACATTAATCTGCCATTAACATAGTATAATTCATAGTTAATTTGGATTAATTCCATGTATTTCTTCAGTATTTCAAATTATTATATGCTGATATTTTATAAATTCTGATTTATCAATTAGATCAAACATTGAGATTCCAAGCAGCCGAAAATTGCGTGACTACCCCTTTCGATCTATTGTTTTCCGATACATAGCCCGAAGGACGGGGAATGCCGTTCAAAACGAGGCGGCACCTCGCCGGGGTGGCTTATTCTAGCAGGCCATAACCGGGTATGCGAAAATCGCTCCCCCGTCATGTACACACCTAACTGGATGGATGACTGCGTGCTTTTTATCTCGCACAGATAAACACAATAAAATTGTTATATTTCTCAAATACACACATCAAACAGAAATACAATGGAGTGGTTATGGACCAACGGGAATCCATACAGCCCGGGGGTTGCGTCGGGTAGCGACTGCCACGGCTGAGGACAAAAAGAAAAGGGCCGCAAGCTCTCGCCGCGGCCCCCACCCGTTCAGCATGCCATCATTACTGGCAGGCCAAGCATTCCTCGTACTTGTTGGTTTCAGCCGGCGGGGCTGCCGGCTTATCGGCGCCAATGGCCTTCGTGGCGTTGCTCTCCGCCCGCTGTACCGACAGGGAACGCAGGTAATAGAGGCTCTTCACGCCCCGCTTCCAAGCCAGCATATGGATCTGGTGCAGGTCGCGCTTATGCACGTCCGCCGGCAGGAAGACGTTCAGGGACTGGCTCTGGCAGACATAGGGGGTGCGATCAGCGGCATGTTCGATCAGCCAGCGCTGGTCGAGCTCGAATGCCGTCTTGAACACGTCCTTTTCTTCCTGGGTCAGAAAGTCCAGGTGCTGCACCGAACCACCGGTAAGGGTGATGTCGGACCAGGTATCCTCATCATTGCGGCCCTTCTCTTCCAGCAGCTTTTCCAGATACGGGTTACGCACCGAATGGCTGCCCGAAAGGGTCTTGTGGGTGAAGGCGTTGGCCGCGTTCGGCTCGATCCCCGGCGAGGCGCCGCCGGTGATGATGGAGATGGAGGCCGTCGGCGCAATGGCGATCTTGTTGGAGAAGCGCTCCATGATCCCATATTCGGCCGCATCCGGGCAGGGCCCGCGCTCATGCGCCAGCTTGACCGAGGCGGCATCCGCCTGACGCTTGATATGGGCGAACATGCGCTTGTTCCAGACCTTGGCCATCACGCCTTCAATCGGCAGCATCTGGCTTTGCAGGAAGGAATGGAAGCCCATGACGCCCAGCCCGACCGAGCGTTCACGCATGGCGGAATATTTGGCCCGTTCCATATCCGACGGGGCCTTCTGGATGAAGTCCGTCATGACATTATCCAGGAAGCGCAGCGTATCCTCGATAAAGGTCGGGTGATCCTGCCATTCCAGGAAATATTCCAGGTTCAGGGAAGAGAGGCAGCAGACGGCGGTGCGCTGCTTGCCCCAGGGGTCCAGACCGGTCGGCAGCGTGATCTCGCTGCACAGGTTGGACATCTTCACATTCAGCCCGGCCAGCTTGTGATGCTGCGGGATGGCCCGGTTCACATGATCGATGAACAGCAGGTAGGGCTCGCCCGTCTCCACGCGCGCCGTCAGGATGCGAATCCACAGGTCGCGTGCCTTCACGCGGCGCAGGATCTTGCCGTCCTTCGGGCTGGTCAGGCCCCATTCCTCGTCATTCTCCACCGCGCGCATGAAGGCGTCGGTAATGGAAATGCCGTGATGCAGGTTCAGCGCCTTGCGGTTCGGATCACCGCCGGTGGGGCGGCGCATCTCAATGAACTCCTCCACCTCCGGATGGGTGATGGGGAGGTAGCAGGCGGCCGACCCGCGGCGCAGGGAACCTTGCGAGATCGCCAGCGTGAGGCTGTCCATCACCCGGATGAAGGGGATGACGCCGCTGGTCTTGCCGCTATCCTTCACCTGCTCCCCGATGGAGCGCAGGTTGCCCCAGTAGGAACCGATGCCGCCGCCCTTGGCCGCCAGCCACACATTCTCGTTCCACAGGCCGACAATGCCTTCCAGGCTGTCGCTGGCTTCATTCAGGAAGCAGGAGATGGGCAGGCCGCGGCTGGTGCCACCATTGGACAGGACCGGCGTGGCCGGCATGAACCACAGGCGGGAGATATAGTCATACAGGCGCTGGGCATGGGCCTGATCGTCCGCATAATAGCTGGCAACGCGGGCAAACAGGTCCTGATAGGACTCGCCCGGCATCAGATAGCGGTCGTTCAGCGTAGCCTTGCCGAAGGCGGTCAACAGCTCGTCGCGGGTGCGGTCAACGACCACGGCCGGATGCTTAACCATCTGGACCTGGCCGAAAACGTCGCCGCCCTGCGGAACCCATTCATTCACTTCGCCGTCGCGCATGACCTATCCCCGTTTTCCCCAGTGCGGTCGCTGTGGATAACTAGCTGTGGACACAATATCTTGTTTGCTGTGGGGTCGGATCGTACCAAATCCCGCCCCCGTCACAAGCGGTTTTTGCCGGTCTATGCCCCAAGAATAGGGTTGACTGAAGGACCTGCAAGGCTTTTGGCCGATGCGATCCGGCCATGCGTATCCGCACCCTTGACCGGAGGGTCGGCTTGCAGCAGCCCCCCGCGCCACGCTATTCATCGGGGGTGACACCGACACCGGGCCGGGGATGCGCCATGTTCATCGGATGCTCCAACCTGATCGCCAGCAACCTGCCGGCCCTGCATTACGGGGTGGCGGTGGCTGATATCGATGGGGACGGCGCCGATGAACTGGTGATCGCCGGCCATGGCGGCCCGAATCGTGTGCTGAAATGGGATGGCCACCGGCTGATCGACATTGCCGAACCGGCCCTGGCCGATGATGGGCGCCGCGCCATCGGTCTTGCCTGTGGCGATATTGACGGCGATGGCCGCGAGGAACTCTATATATTGAACAGCGACGGCTTTTCCGGGCCGAAGCAGGTCGTGGACAGGCTGCTGGCCTGTTTTGGCCGTCGCTGGATCGACCTGTTCGCCCTGCCGGAGAATTTTGCCGTCGCCAACCGGTTCGCTGGCCGGTCCATCGCCGTGATCGACCGGACGGGCACCGGGCGCTATGGCTTTATCGTTGCCAATTATGGCGGCCCCATGCGGCTTTATGAGATGGGGCCACGCGGGCGAATCCTGGATATGGCGGATGAGTGCGGGCTGGACGCGCTGACCGGCGGGCGGTCTTTGCTGGCCGCGCCCATCCTGGGCGGCCGGCCGGACGTATTCGCCGGCAATGAGATCGGCCCCAATCTCTTCTTCCATAACCGGGGCGACGGCAATTTCACCGAACTGGCGGAGACGCTGGGTCTGGCCGACCCCACCCAGGCAGCGCGGGGCGTGGCCCTGATACAGGGGGAAGAGAGATTCGATATTGTGCTGGGCAATTGGGAAGGCCCGCACCGGCTGTTCCAGCAGACGGCCGGCGGCGGCTTCGCCGATGTGGCCCCGCCGGAAATGGCCCAGCCATCGCGGGTGCGCACCGTCATCGCCGCCGATTTCGATAATGATGGCTATGAGGAAATCTTCTTCAACAATATGGGGGAGCCGAACCGCCTGTTCGGCTGGCGGGATGAGCGGTGGGTGGCGCTGGAAATCGGCGACGCCGCCCTGCCCCATGGATATGGCACCGGTGCCGCCGTGGCCGACCTGGATGGCGATGGGCAGTTGGAACTGCTGATCGCCCATGGGGAACAGGCCCCCCAGCCGCTATCGCTGTTCATGGCGGAACCGCGCGGTCATCACTGGCTGCGCATCCGCCCGTTGACACAGGCCGGCGCCCCGGCACGCGGTGCCGTTGTGCGCCTGTGGGCCGATGGGCGGATGCAGATGCGCAGCATCTGCGCCGGGTCCGGCTATCTCTGCCAGATGGAGCCCGTTGCCCATTTCGGCCTGGGCCATGCGCGCAAGGTGGAAAAGGTGGAGATCACCTGGCCCGACGGCACCACGCTGCGCCTGGATCGGCCGGAACCGTGCCAGGTGCTGACCGTTCCCCACCCATGACATGACCAGGGAACGGTGCGCTTCCTATCGCCCGGCGGGAAGATAGGGGCCAATCGCGACGCCATAAATCCGCGCCCATAACAGGGCAGAACCAGCCATTACCAGCGGGTGGGCAATGGCGAGCAGCATATTGCCCAGCACCAGCAGCGTCACATCACTGCCAGTGATACCCAGCAGCAGCAAGATCCCACCTGGAAGCTGCAAAGGCAGATTGACCATGATCAACGCGAAAAGCGGCGGCAGCCCCAGCAGGCGCGATGTCGCCTTCCAGCTTGCACCCATCACCAGCGGTCCATCCTGCACCACCGATCCCAGCGCGGGCGCCAGCCGCGCCACCGGCCATATCATCATCAGGACCGAGATCAGGATGGCAAGGACATGGAACCAGCCTGGAAATGCCGCCGCCAGGGCCGCCGCATCGGCCGGATCGGCCTGCACCGGTGCATCCGGACCGAACAGGGCAGCCAGAATGCCCATCACCAGTGACGCCGGCAGAATGGCCACCAGCACCGACATGAACAGCAGGCTCAACACCAGACCACCGGTGCGCCAGATACGGCCGGAAAAGGGCATGTCCCAGAACTGGGCCTCTTCTTCCCCCAGCAAGAGGAATCGCGACCAGCGCACCGTCCAGACCCCGATGCCCCAGACCGTGCCCAGAAGCGACAGGAATGTCAGCAGGGTGCCCCCCGCCCCTTCCCCCGGCACCATCTGCGCCAGGCTCAAGACCGCCAGCACCAGGGCCGGCGCGCCCGCAAACCGCAGGACACGCCCTGGATCGGAAAGCAGAAGCAGATAGATCGCCAGTGATTCGCGCCAGGCATCGCGGAAATTCATCGTATCACAACCCTATTCTTGGCCGGCCAATGGCGACAAGGCCGCACGATCTACCACATGGTGACGATCAGGCGCGACCGCCATGGCAGATCCGTCGCCTGGGGCGTGTATCGGCCTGTCGCATCCCTATGGGCAGCCGACCCGGAATGCCGTTACCATATCCCGACCGCCATGTCGGGCGTGGTTGCGCAAGAACGGATAAGAACGTGATGAGAGACGCCTTCCAGCCCTTGCCCCTGACCCTATCGGTCGCTGTCGATTCCTTTCCCATCCGCGGCACCTTCCGCATCGCCCGCGGCGCCAAAACGGAAGCGCGCACCGTCACCGCCACCCTGCAGGCCCCCGATGGTGCCATCGGGCGGGGGGAATGTGTCCCCTATGCCCGCTATGGTGAGACGGTGGAAGGGGTTGTCGCGGCCATGGAGGCGCTGGCCCCCGCCTTTGCCGCCGGGCTGGATCGGGACGGGCTGGCGCGGCTGCTGCCGGCCGGCGCCACGCGTAACGCGCTGGATTGCGCATTGTGGGATCTGGCGGCGAAATCAACCGGCCGGCCCGCCTGGCAACTGGCAGGTCTGGCAGAGCCGCTGCCCGTCACCACCGCCTTCACTCTGTCGGTCGATACGCCTGAAGCCATGGAACAGGCGGCGCGGGCCGCCACGGCCCATCCGCTGCTGAAATTGAAGCTGGCCGGTGATGGTCTGGACCTGGACCGGGTGGCCGCCGTGCGGGCGGGATCACCCCGGGGTCGCCTGATCGTGGATGCGAACGAAGGATGGAAGCCGGATGATCTGGCCATCCTGCCGGCGGCCCTGGCGGCTTTGGGGGTGGAGATGATCGAACAGCCCCTGCCCGCCGGACAGGATGAAGCCCTGATCGGCTTTGACAGCCCGGTCCCCTTCGGCGCCGATGAAAGCGCCCATGGCCGTGACGGGCTGGAGGAACTGGCCACCAAATACGCCATCATCAATATCAAGCTGGACAAGACCGGTGGCCTGACAGAGGCGCTGATGCTGAAGGCCAGGGCAGAAATGCTGGGCCTGCGCATCATGGTCGGATGCATGGTCGCCACCTCCCTGTCCATGGCGCCTGCCACCCTGCTGGCACAGGGTGCCGATTATGTGGACCTGGACGGCCCCCTGCTGCTGCAACAGGACCGGGAACCGGGCCTGCGGTATGACGGGGCCCTGCTGCATCCCCCGATCGCCGCTGTCTGGGGTTGATACCCGGACGGAGAGGATAGCCCTTTTGAGGCACCCCCTCCCTAATGTTGCAGAGTTTCCCCCGGGCCCAGGGTGCGGCATAATCCGCACCCTTACCTGCCACAGGTCGATGGTGTGATGAACAAGCCCCGCAGTGCCCATTCCCTGCCATCCCATGATATGCAGGTCATGCTGGCCCAGCACACATTGTTCGCCCGTGGCCATGCCGGCAAAAGGCTGGAACTGCGTTTGCAGAACCTGTCGGGCGTGCGGCTGAACCATTTCGACCTGTCGCAATGCCTGCTGCTAGCCTGCAACCTGTCCTACACCGACCTGGAAGGCTGCCATTTCCAGGCAGCCAACCTGTCCAACAGCCTGTTCATCGGCGCCAATCTGAAACATTGCGACTTCACCCGCGCTGACCTGCGCGGCACCCGATTCTATAAATCGGACCTTCAGCAGGCCAACATGACCGGCACCGACATGCGGATCGGGTCGCTGATGCTGAATAACCGGGGCGTCCCGGCCCAGCGGGAATTCAACACCGACCTGTCCTTCTGCAATATGGAAGAAGCCGTGTTGCAGGATGCCGTGCTGCATAATGTGCGCCTGCGCGGCGTCAATATGCGCAATGCCGATCTCTCCAACGCCGACCTGACCGGCGCCGACATGCAGGGCGTGGTGCTGTTGGGCGCCACGATGGACCGGGCCAAATTCACCGGTGCCAATATCAAGAACGCCGTTTTCACGGTGAATGAGGAAACAAGGCGCCTGTTCGGCGGAAACCCCGCTTTCGAGGAACATCTGGCCAACCTGAAGGAAACCGACCGGATTGTCGCCGCGCATGAGGAATGGGTGAATTCCGGCGGGCGGGCCGGCAAGCGCGCGGACTTTGCCGGCATGCCCTTGCGCGGCGTCGACCTGCGGGGGCGGGAATTGTCCGCCGTGTCCTTCCGGGGTGCCGATCTGACGGGGGCCAAGCTGGCCCATGCCCGGCTGGCTGCCGCCGATTTCACCGGCGCCAACCTGTCCTATGCTGAACTATCCCATGCTGACCTGCGCGGCGGCGCCATGGACAGCACAACCCTTCTCCATACCATCGTGGAAGGCGCGAATTTCAGTGATCTGGATTTGCGGGGCGGCGGCAAATTATCCATCCGCTTCGCCGGTGCGAATATCGAATGGACCGATTTTTCCCAATGCAGCATCACGCCCGACCAGTTGGCCGGCGCCGTCCTGCGCGAATGCACGATGCCAGAGGAAAAGTGAAGGGCTGCGGACAAGGAGGGCAAACAAAAGCTATCCTTTAGTTAACATGGTCCGGGATTGTCTGAACAAACGTTTCCTTCAGGATAGGACTCAATCGACGTAAAGGCTTTGGCCTTGTCCCCTATCCTTGGTTGGAAATCTTGTTAAGCGCTGCATTCGCCAATAATGCCAGCAAACATGACGACGTAACCCCGCGGCTGGCACAGCATTCCCTTTTCCTGCGCAACCGGGGGGGCAGCCGTCTGGAATTGCGCCTGTCCAGCCTGGAAGGGGTGAAACTGCGGAATTTCGACTTCTCGCAAAGCATGATGCTGGCCTGCAACCTGTCCCAGGCCGATCTGGAAGGGTGCCAGTTCCGCGAGGCCGATCTCTCCAACAGCCTGTTCATCGGCGCCAATCTGAAACATTGCGATTTTTCACGCGCCAATCTGCGCGGTTCACGCTTTTACAAATCTGATCTGACCCAGGCCACGCTGGATGGCAGCGACCTGCGCATGGGCAATCTGACCCTGCACCGGCGCAAGGAAGGCGGGCAGACGGATGTGGTCAGCCGGGAATATGTGACTGACCTGTCCTTCTGCAATCTGGCCAATGCATCGCTGGAAAGCGCGGTGTTGCGCAAGGTGCGGCTGCGCGGCGTCAATATGCGCAATGCGGACCTGTCGCATGCCGATTTCTGTGAGGCGGACTTGCAGGGCGTGGTGTTGCTGGGCGCCCGCATGCAGGGTGCCAGCTTCCAGAATGCCAATATCAAGGATGCAACCTTCACGGTGGATGACACCACGCGCCGGCTGTTCCAGGGCCTGCCCGCCTTCACCGAACATCTGGCCAATCTGGCGGAGATCGACCGGATCGTCGCCGCGCATGAAGAATGGGTCGATAGTGGCGGACGCAGCGGCACCCGCGCCGATTTCACCGGTCGCAAGATGAACGGTGTGGACCTGCGGGGCCGGGAACTATCCACCATCTGTTTCCGCGGCGCGGACCTGACGGGTGCGCAGCTTGCCCATGCCAAGATGGTCGCCGCCGATTTCAACGGGGCCAATCTCTGCTACGCGGATTTGGCAGGCGCCGACCTGCGCGGGGCTGGGTTTGAGGGCGCCACCATGCGGCACACCATTCTTGAAGCCGCCGACATGCAGGATCTGGCCCTGCGGGGTGGCGGGCATCTGCCGGTGCGGCTGGCGGATGCCGCCCTGGAATGGATCGACTTTTCCGCCACCCACATCGCCCCCGGCCGGCTGAAGGGGCTGGCGCTGCGCGACTGCACCCTGCCCCTGGCCGGTTAATCGGGACGGTCTTCCCGTGGCCTTATGCGCTGGCCTTGGTATCCAGCGCATAGCCGGCGGAACGGACGGTGCGGATCACGTCCTGGTCGTCCGTCTCGTTCAGGGCCTTGCGCAGGCGGCGGATATGCACATCCACCGTCCGCAGCTCGACATAGACATCATGGCCCCAGACGATATCCAGCAACTGCTCGCGTGAGAAAACGCGGCCCGGATGCTGCATGAAATGGCGCAGCAGGGCGAATTCCTTCGGCCCCAGATGGATATCCCGCCCATTGCGGCGCACGCGGTGGGCGGCAAGGTCCATGGAAATATCGGAGAAACGGAGCAATTCCTCCGCCAGGGCCGGGGCGGCGCGGCGCAGCACAGCGCGGATGCGGGCCACCAGCTCGGTCGGGCTGAAGGGCTTGGCGAGATAATCGTCGGCGCCGCTGTTCAGGCCGCGGACCTTGTCCGCTTCCTCCCCGCGCGCCGTCAGCATGATGACGGGGATGTCGCGGGTCTTGGCGTTGCGGCGAAGCTGACGGCAGACTTCCAGGCCACTCATCAGCGGCAGCATCCAGTCCAGCAGGACCAGATGGGGCGTGCGCTCATCGGCCAGCAGCAGCGCTTCTTCGCCGTCATTGGCGGTGATGACCCGAAAACCCTCGCGCTCCAGATTGTAGCTCAACAGGGTGACGAGATCGACCTCGTCCTCCACAACCAGGATCAGCGGCTTCAAAGCGGAATTCATGGCGGTTCCAGTGCGGCTGGCGCGGGTGGGCTTGAGAGGTTGATCACAATCCGTTCAGCATGCCCCTTGCGGGGCCTTCATCGGGATCGTGGCGCCCACCCGGCGCCTTAAAGGGAACGTGGCAGGACCGACACCCTTTGATCAGCACGGATCAAAGCGCGCCGGAATTATCGGTGGCGTCGCTGTCCAGCACGGTAAAGCTGGACCGGTCGCCCTTGGGCCGCACCGCATTCAGCGGCTGGCCCTTGACCAGGAAATGGATATTCTCGGCGATGTTGGTGGCGTGGTCGCCCGCCCGTTCCAGGTTCTTGGCGATGAACAGAAGATGCGTGCAGGGTGTGATGTTGCGCGGATCTTCCATCATGTAGGTCAGGACTTCGCGGAACAGGCTGGTATAGAGATCATCCAGTTCCTGATCCCGGTGCCAGGCGGCAATCGCCTTCTCGACATCGCGGTCGATATAGGCGTCCAGCACCTCCTTCAGCATTTCCTGCACCAGCCGGCCCATGCGGGGGATGGCGCCGGCGGGGCGCATCACCGGCAACTGCGCCAGGGCGATGGAACGCTTGGCGATATTGGCGGCGTAATCGCCGGTACGCTCCAGATCGGCAGAGACCTTCAGCGCCACCAGCACTTCGCGCAGGTCGACGCCGACCGGTGCGCGCAGCGCCAGCATGCGGATGGCATCATGCTCGATCTGGCGTTCCATCTCGTCCAGGCGGGCATCGGCCTGCATCACCTTGGTGGCGCCTTCGACATCGCGACGGCCGACGGCCTGGACGGCCGCCTCCACCTGCGCCTCCACCACACCACCCATCTGGGCGATCTGGCTGGAAAGGCGCTGCAGCTCCTGTTCGAAGGACTTTACGGTATGTTCGGTAACCATGATTTCGGCCCTTCAAGCGGGGAGGCAATCAGCCGTAACGACCGGTGATATAGCCCTGGGTGCGTTCATCGCGCGGGTTGGTGAAGATTTCTTCCGTCGGGCCAACCTCGACCAGATCGCCCAGGTGGAAGAAGGCCGTGCGCTGGGACACACGGGCCGCCTGCTGCATATTGTGCGTGACGATGGCGATGGTGAAGCTCTCGCGCAGCTCGTCGATCAACTCTTCGATATGCGCGGTGGCAATCGGGTCCAGCGCCGAGCAGGGCTCGTCCATCAGGATCACTTCCGGGCTGACAGCCACGGCGCGGGCGATGCACAGGCGCTGCTGCTGACCACCGGACAGGCCGGTACCCGGCTCATGCAGGCGGTCCTTCACCTCGTTCCACAGGCCGGCACGCTTCAGGGACTGTTCGACGATGGCGTCAAACTCATCCTTGCGGGTAGCAAGGCCATGCAGCTTCGGCCCGTAAATCACGTTCTCGTAGATCGATTTCGGGAACGGGTTGGGCTTCTGGAACACCATGCCGACGCGGGCGCGCAACTGCACCACATCCAGCCGGGGATCGTAGATATCCTCACCATCCAGCAGGATCTGGCCTTCCACGCGGCAGATGTCGATCGTGTCGTTCATCCGGTTCAGCGTGCGCAGGAAGGTGGACTTGCCGCAGCCCGAAGGGCCGATCATGGCCAGCACTTCGTTCTGGTAGATGTCTACATTGACACCGTGCAAGGCGCGCTTCTCGCCATAGAAGACCTTTACGGTCTTGGCGGACATCTTCACCGGCTGGGTGGCGGTGGTTTCCGTGGGCATGGTCATGGTCGTCGTGTCCATCATTCTCACCACCGGCGTTCGAACTTCTTGCGCAGCCAGATGGCCGCACCGTTCATCGTGATCAGGAAGGCCAGCAACACCAGGATCGCGGCCGAGGTCAGTTCGACAAAGCCGCGTTCCGGCTTGTCAGCCCAGATGAAAATCTGCACCGGCAGCACCGAGGAGCTGTCCAGCAGCCCGGTCGGCGGCTGCGTGACGAAGGCGTTCATGCCGATCATCAGCAGGGGGGCGGTTTCACCCACGGCATGGGCCATGCCGATGATGGTGCCCGTCATGATGCCCGGCATGGCCAGCGGCAGCACATGATGGGTGATGGCCTGCAGGCGGGATGCCCCCATGCCCAGCGCCGCTTCCCGGATCGAGGGCGGCACCGCCTTCAGGGCGGCGCGGCTGGCGATGATGATGGTGGGCAGCACCAGCAGACCCAGCACCAGACCGCCAACCAGCGGGGCCGAGCGCGGCATGCCGAAGAAGTTGAGGAACACCGCCAGCCCCAGCAGACCGAACACGATGGAGGGCACGGCAGCCAGATTGTTGATATTCACCTCGATAAGGTCGGTCAGCTTGTTCTTGGGCGCGAATTCTTCCAGATACACAGCGGCCGCGACGCCGATGGGCAGGGAGATCGCAACCGTCACCAGCATGGTCAGCAGCGTCCCCACAGCCGCGCCCAACAGGCCCGCCAGTTCCGGATAGTTGCTGTCGGACGAGGTGAAGAACGTGCTGTTGAACGTGGTGCGCACATCACCGCGCTGTTCCAACTGGCTGAACCAGGCAAGCTGCTGATCATTGATCGGACGCTGCGCTTCCGGCAGGTCACGGTCGATACCGCCCTTGACGATCTGGTTGATACCGTCGGACGTGGGCAGCCACAATTCCACCGTCTGGCCGACCAGGGCCGGGTTCTTGTCCAACACCTTGCCCAGGAAGACACCGGCCACCGGGCTGACCAGACCACGCAGATCGCGCTTTTCCAGCCTGCCACTGACTTCAGGGAAGTCCCGGTACAGGGCATCATTCACCAGGGTCTGGAAGGCACCGCGGTCCCAGCCCGCGGGGGTGCCGGTGCCTTGCGGATCGATGGTGGCGGGATCGATCAGGATTTCCAGCCGCATCTCCGTCTGCCAGAAGGCGCTGACGCCACCCTTCAGCAGGGTGAACATCAGGATCGCCAGCATGGCGCAGGCAAAGGTGATGGCCAGGATGCCGTAAATCTTGAAGCGCCGTTCCGCCGCATAACGCTGGCGCAGACGTTTCATGGCGGCTTCGCCGGTGTGACGGGAGGTGGACATGGGAGCGGCTGCCTGCATCGGCTCTGCGATCTCAGTCATATTTTTCCCGGTATTTCTGGACGATGCGGAGGGCGACGACGTTCAGCACCAGCGTGACCAGGAACAGCACCAGGCCAAGGGCAAACACCGACAGGGTCTTCGCACTATCGAATTCCTGGTCACCCACCAGGATGGACTTGATCTGCACCGTCACCGTGGTGACGCTCTCAAGCGGGTTCAGCGTCAGGTTGGCCTGAAGGCCGGCGGCCATCACCACGATCATCGTCTCACCGATGGCGCGGCTGACAGCCAGCAGCATGGCACCGACGATACCGGGCAGTGCTGCCGGCAAGACCACCTGCTTGATCGTTTCCGACCGGGTGGCGCCCAGGCCAAGGGAGCCGTCACGCAGCGATTGCGGCACCGCGTTGATCACGTCGTCAGCCAGCGAGGAGACGAAGGGCACGATCATCACGCCCATAACGATACCGGCGGCCAGCGCGCTCTGGGAGGAGATGGAGAGGCCGACAGCGGCACCCATGTCACGGATGAAGGGCGCCACGGTCAGGATGGCGAAGAAGCCGTACACAACCGTCGGCACACCGGCCAGAATTTCCAGCACCGGCTTTACCAGCCCGCGCACCTTCTTGGGCGCATATTCAGACAGATAGATTGCCGACATCAGACCCACCGGGGCCGCCACGATCATGGCGATGGTGGCAATCAGCAACGTACCGGTAAAAAGCGGGATGGCCCCGAAAGCACCGGAAGAACCGACCTGATCGGCACGGATCGCCGTCTGCGGGCTCCAGTGCAGACCGAACAGGAATTCGGTCACCGGCACCTTGGTGAAGAAGCGGATGCTCTCGAACAGGAGCGACAGCACGATCCCCACCGTGGTGAAGACCGCAATGGTGGAGCAGAGGATCAACAGCCAGGTGACGATCCGTTCCACATTATTGCGGGCCCGCAACGACGGGTTGATGCGCGACCAGGTGAAGGCCAGCCCACCCGCAGACAAAGCCGCCACGGCCGCAAACAGGGTCCAGTTGGCGAGATTGCGCAGCGAATTCAGATGGTCAGCCGCCGGCTGGATCGCACCGACCACCGCAGCATTGACATACTGGGCCTGGCCGGCCGCCAGATTGTTGATGTTAATCAGCAGAAGCTGACGATGCGTCTCGGTCAGCGCATCCGTCTCTTCCGCGATATTGGCCAGCAAGGCCGACAGGTCGTTGGGCGGCAGCATGACCCGCGCCCAGATTTCCACTTGTTCCGGCGTCAGCCCGTCCAGCACCAGCCAGTCGATCACCGGACCGCGCAGGGCCATCCAGCACAGCACCAGAACCAGGGCCGGCAAGCCCGCCCACAAGGCGACAAAGGAACCGTAATAGTTGGGCACCGAATGCAAGGTGGCGATACGCCCCCCCGCGACGGTGACCGCCCGGGTACGGCCCATCCAGAATCCAACTGCTGACAGCAGCAGCAGAAGCCCGACGGTGAAGGTGGCTGACATGGAGGAACTCGCCCGCAGTCAAAGGGAAATCATCGGTACATCACTTACGGGGAAACCGGCGGCGCCCGATCAAGGACACCGCCGGACCCCAGGACCGGATGACGCGCAGCCGTTACGAAGCCGGCTTGGCCATCGGGGTCAGCTTCATGGCGGCCTGCTCGGAAGCCTTACGCTTGGCTTCCGGCAGCGGGATCAGGCCCTTGTCGGCCAGATAGCCCTCGTCGCCCATGGCGCGTTCAGACGCATATTCGCCCAGGAAATCCTTCAGGCCCGGGATCACGCCCATGTGCTGGTTCTTGAAGTACATGAACAGCGGACGGGAGATCGGGTATTCCTGCGAGGCGATCGTCTCGTAGGTCGGGGCGATGCCATTGACGGCCACGCCCTTCAGCTTGTCCTGGTTTTCTTCCAGGTAGCTGTAGCCGAAAATGCCATAGGCCTTCGGGTTGGCATCCAGACGCTGCACGATCACGTTGTCGTTCTCGCCAGCTTCGATGAAGGCGCCATCTTCACGCAGGGTCTTGCAGACGGCGGCGTGACGGGTGGCGTCCAGGGCCTTGATGGCCGGGAATTCCTTACAGCCGGTTTCCATCACCAGCTCGACCCAGGCGTCGCGGGTGCCGGACGTCGGCGGCGGGCCCAGCACTTCGATATCGTCACCCGGCAGGGAAGCGTCGATGTCCGACCACTTCTTGTAGGGGTTCGGCACGATCTGGCCGTTCACTTCAACTTCCTTGGCCAGAGCCTGGAAAAGCTGAGCCTTGGTCACCTTGACATCGGCGCCCTTCTTGGAATGGACAAAGCCGATACCGTCATAGCCGATCACCAGCTCGGTGATCTGCTCAACGCCGTTCTTCTGGCAGCTATCAAATTCCGACGCCTTCATGGCGCGGGAAGCGCCGGTGGCATCCGGGAAATCAGCGCCAACGCCGGAGCAGAACAGCTTCATGCCACCGCCGGTGCCGGTCGATTCCAGGATCGGGGCGCCGAACTTCGTGGTCTGGCCGAAACGCTCGACAACGGTCGAGGTGAACGGGAACACGGTGGAGGAACCGACGATGCGGATCTGGTCGCGGGCAGCGGCGGCGCCGGCCATGCCGACAACGGAAACGGCGCCGAGCACGGCGGCGAGGACGAGCTTCTTGGTGTTCACGGAACAAGCCTCCGGTTTTTGGACAGCATCCGGAGGGGTGGAAATTACCTCTTCCGGATGCCAAGTCCCTGCTGGGTGCCGGGACCATAGCTCTGCTGCGCGAAGCAAATACTACATCTACGTTACGGTTTGATGACACCGCCCGGGATGGGGTCATAAGCCCGGATTATAAGGCGCATGGGCGTTATGCAGCCGCAGATGGAGAAAATGCGGAATAGCCTGGCTGCCTGATTCAGCCGGCTTGCTGCGCCGGTATCTCCCCGCCCGTCCCTGCCATGGCCGGCAACAGGACGGTGAAGGTGCTGCCCTTGCCCACTTCACTGTCAATGATCAGGCGGCCCCGGTGCCGGTTGACAATATGTTTGACGATGGCCAGCCCCAGGCCTGTGCCGCCCAGCGCCCGCGACCGGGCGGGATCGACCCGATAGAATCGCTCTGTCAGGCGGGGCAGGTGGGTGCGGGCAATCCCCTCCCCGCGGTCGGTCACGGCTACCGTGATGGACGGCCCCCGTGTGCCGCGCCCGGCCAGGGCACGGGCGGCGGCACTGCCTCCCCCCGCCGGATCATTGGCAGACAGGGTGACCGTCACCTCTGTCTGTTCCTTGCCATATTTGATCGCATTGTCGATCAGGTTCTGGAACACCTGGGAAAGCTGATCCTCGTCCCCCACCACCAGCGGCAGGCTGTCCGGGCTGTCCACCCGCAGCTTCACCTTGCGGGAGGCCGCCCGCATTTCCAGCGTGACCGCCAGATTACGCACGATCCGGGCAACATCCACCGCACCCGTGGGCGGGCTATGCTCGTCCATCTCGATCCGGGACAGGGACATCAGGTCATTTACCAGCCGCGACATGCGGTTGGCCTGATCGAACATGATGCCCAGGAACTTCTCATGCGCGGCGCGGTCATCCTTGGCCGGCCCGCGCAATGTCTCGATAAAGCCGATCAGGGCCGCCAGAGGCGTGCGCAGCTCATGGCTGGCATTGGCAACAAAATCAGCCCGCATCTGCTCCGACCGTTTCAGCACGGTCACGTCATGCAGGGTCAGCAGCACCTGGAGCGGCTGATCGGCGCCGGCGGGACGGAAAGGTTTCACCCGCGCTTCCAGCGTGCGTTCCACCGGCACAGGCAGCAGCACCTCCACCGTGCGCGAGGCGCCGCCGGCCAGCACGGCATCAACCGCCTCCAGCAAGGTGGGATTGCGCAACGTGCCGGCCAAATCACGACCGACCATCCGTTCCCCCAACAGGGAGCGGGCCGCCTGATTGGCGCGCAGCACGTCACGCGCATCATTCAACAGGATCAACGGGTCATGCAGCGTTTCCAGCACCGCTTCCGCTGCCGCCGCCCGGCGCACATCGGCATCGTCCCGGTCCAGCCAGAGCTGGTGCGCGCGGGCCATGGCCTGGGCAATGTCATTGGCCACGGCTGATCCCATTACGGGTGCCGTTTGCGCGGTCGGGGTTTCCGCCAAACGCTCAGCAAAGGAGAGCAAACCGCGTGTATCACGACGGACCATGCGCAGCAGCACCAGGACCGCCACAGCATGGAAAAGGATCAGCCCCATACCGATAACCGGGGGCACAAGGCCGGTAATCATCAAGGCCAGCACCGATATGACAGCAAGGCTGCCGATCAGGGCCCCAGCAAGGCCCAGTTGCACCGATCCCGGTTTCATGATGATCCAACCACCCTGTAACATGTACGTCATGTTTCTTTTGGCCGCCCCTTTCGGGCGGGACCGGAGGAAATAACATCCCCCGATCCCGCCCGCACGGCCATCACGGAAACTTAATATGTGCGTACAGGGTCAGCCCGTCACCGGGCCAGTGAATCATGCGCCGCCATGACGGCAGCCGTGGTCAGGTCGCTGGCCGTGGCACCCATCTGCACCACCTGGACCGGCTTATCCAGGCCGATCAGCAGCGGGCCGATCAGGTTGCCGCCGCCAAATTTGTGCAACAGTTTGGCGCCGATATTGGCGGCGTGCAGCGCCGGCATGATCAACACATTGGCGGCACCCGACAGGCGGCAGAATGGATAAAGCCGCTTCATCAGATCGTAATCCAGCGCGACATCGGCTGACATCTCACCGTCATATTCGAAATCGACGCTGCGCTGATCCATCAAGGCCACCGCTTCGCGCACATGGGCCGCACGGTCGCGCATTGGCTGGCCAAAATTGCTGAAGGACAGGAACGCCACACGTGGCTCATGCCCCATCTGCCGCGCCATCTTGGCGGATTGGATGGCGATATCGGCCAGTTGCTCCGGCGTCGGCCGTTCATGCACCGTGGTGTCGGAGATGAAGACGGTACGCTGACGGGTGGCCAGCACCGACAGGCCGAACACGATATGGTCGGGCTGCGGGTCGATGACGCGCCCGATATCCTCAAAACTGACGGAGAAGCTGCGGGTCAGGCCGGTGACCATGGCATCCGCATCCCCTGTCGCCACCATGCAGGCGGCGAAGATATTGCGGTTCTGGTTGACCATGCGCTGCACATCGCGATGCAGGCTGCCGGAGCGTTGCAAACGACGATAGAGGAACTCGGTATAGCGTTCATTGGTTGGCTGCCCGAAAGCCGCATTCTGGATTTCCAGCGGCTCGATCCCCGCCATCCCGAGAGAGGCGAGCTTCTCCTCGATCACATGCTCGCGCCCCACCAGCACCGGCGTGCCGAAACGGGCGGAGCGGAAGGCGATGGCGGCACGGATCGTCCGCTCCTCCTCCCCTTCCGCAAAAACGACGCGGCGCGGATTGGCCCGCACCTTCTCCGCGATCAGCTGAAGGCTGTCCGCGGTGGGATCCAGGCGCAGGCGCAGGGAGCGGCGATATTCATCCATATCGACGATGGGCTTGCGGGCGACGCCCGTATCCATCGCCGCCTGCGCCACCGCCGCCGGCACGGTGACGATCAGGCGCGGGTCGAACGGCACCGGAATGATATATTCCGGACCATAGCGCAGACGACGACCGGCATAGGCGGCATCCACCTCATCCGGCACATCCTCCCGCGCCAAGGCCGCCAGCGCGCGGGCGGCGGCGATCTTCATCGCATCATTGATGGTGCTGGCCCGCACATCCAGGGCGCCGCGGAAGATGTAGGGGAAGCCCAGGACATTATTGACCTGATTAGGATAATCGCTGCGCCCGGTGGCGACGATGGCATCATCACGCACCTGCGCCACCTCTTCCGGCGTGATTTCCGGATCCGGATTGGCCAGCGCGAAGATGATCGGGTTGGGGGCCATGGATTTCACCATGGCAGGCGTCATGGAACCCTTGGCCGACAGGCCGACAAACACATCCGCCCCGTTCAGCGCATCGGCCAGGGTGCGGGCATCCGTCACCACGGCATGGGCCGATTTCCACTGGTTCATCCCCTCCGCCCGGCCTTTCCAGACGACGCCCTTGGTATCGCACAGGGTGATGTTGCCAGGCGGCAGGCCCATGGCTTTAAACAGTTCGGCGCAGGCAATGGCGGCCGCACCGGCGCCATTGATGACAAGCCGTGTCTCATCAATGCTGCGGCCCGTCATTTCCAGGGCGTTGAACAGGCCGGCGGCAGCGATGATGGCCGTGCCATGCTGATCATCATGGAAGACGGGGATATCCATCAATTCCCGCAGCCGCTGTTCAATGATGAAACAGTCGGGCGCCTTGATATCCTCAAGGTTGATGCCGCCGAAGCTGGGGCCGAGATAGCGCACGGCATTGATGAATTCATCAACGTCGCGGGTATCAACCTCCAGGTCGATACCATCCACATCGGCGAAGCGCTTGAACAGGACGGCCTTGCCCTCCATCACCGGCTTGGACGCCAGGGCCCCCAGATCACCCAGGCCCAGCACGGCGGTGCCGTTGGAGATGACGGCAACCAGATTGCCCTTGGCGGTATAATCATAGGCCGTGGACGGATCGGCATGAATGCGCAGACAGGGCGTGGCCACGCCGGGGGAATAGGCCAGGGACAGGTCACGCTGGGTCGCCATCGGCTTGGTCGGCGTTATTTCCAGCTTGCCCGGTCGTCCGCTGCTATGCAGCAGCAGGGCCTCTTCCTCTGTAATACGCTTCTCAATACCGGCCATCTCCAACAACTCCTTATTCGTTGCCCAGCGTCAGGGCTGGGATGGGTAGTATGGTAGCGACCGATTAGTGCGCACACCAGACAACAAATGACATAAAATGACGCACCTGCAGCATGGGTGACATGGTCCTATCCCTTGGGGGCGATCCCTTGGGGCCTATCCCTTGCCCGCCTTGTGCCGGTCCTTGATTGCTGGCATCCTTTCAACCATGGCTGAACCGGAATCGATCTTCGACTGGGTGGATGAGGAGCGCTTCGCAAGCGCCATCGCGGAAGCACGCGCCGATATCGCCGCCGGCCGCACCGTGCCGCATGAAGTGGTGGCGGCCTGGTTGCTGGAGCTTGCCACCGCGGTTGAAACGGGCGCGGAACGCCCGCCGCCACCCCTGTCTGGCAAATAATCTCGATGGTTAAATGGTCCGAAACGGCACTTGCCGATATTGCGGGCCATGCCGGCTACATCGCCACCTACAACCCTTATGCCGCCGGTAAAGTGGTCCGGTCGCTCCATGCCGCCGGCAACAGCCTTGCCACTTTCCCGCGCCGGGGCCGCGTACGGCCGGATGGGCTGCGCGAGCTGACAATCATTCATCCTTATGTACTGGTCTACCAGCTCTCCGGGGAGGATGTGCTGATCCTGCGCATCTGGCACGGCGCACAGGAACGGTGAAGGCCTTTTGCGCGCACCCTGGCAGGATACGAACGAGCGTGCTAAAAACACGGACACCATAAAGAAATTCAAAGGGAGTGATCCGACATGCCCATCCCCGCTACGTTCGCCGGCAAGCTGACCCTGCCCGTCATCGCCTCGCCGATGTTCATCGTCAGCTATCCGGAACTGGTGCTGGCCCAGTGCAAAGCCGGCATCGTCGGCACCTTTCCCAGCCTGAACGCCCGCCAGCCGGGGCAGTTGGATGAATGGCTGGGCCGGATGACAGCGGATCTCGCAGATTATGCAGCGGCCAATCCCGCCCAGCCTGTGGCGCCGTTCGGCGTCAACCTGATCGTCCACAAGTCCAACACCCGGCTGCGGGAAGATGTGGAACTGGTGGTCAAGCACAAGGTGCCGCTGATCATCACCTCCGTCGGCGCGCCCACGGGCATTGTGGAGGCCGTGCATTCCTATGGCGGGCTGGTCTTCCACGACGTCACCAATATCCGCCACGCCAAGAAGGCGCTGTCGGTCGGGGTGGATGGGTTGATCCTGGTGGCCGCCGGGGCCGGTGGGCATGCCGGCACCCTGTCCCCCTTCGCCCTGCTGTCGGAGGTGCGGGAATTCTTTGATGGGCCGTTGGTGCTGGCGGGCGCCATGTCGTCCGGCCGGTCGGTGCGCGCGGCAGAGGTGATGGGGGCTGATTTCGCCTATATCGGCACCCGCTTCATCGCGACCGCAGAAGCCAACGCCAACGAAGCCTATAAGCAGATGCTGATCGACGGGGCGGCGTCGGACATCGTCTATACGCCCATGTTCAGCGGCATTCCCGGCAATTATCTGGGGCCTTCCATCGCCGCCAACGGCATCGACCCCACCGCCATCAGCGGCGGGCAGGCCGATCCCAACCTGTCGATTGAGGATTGGTCCAAGAAGAAGGCGTGGAAGGATATCTGGTCCGCCGGCCAGGGCATCGGCACCATCCATGATGCGCCCAGCGTCGCCGATCTGGTGGCGCGGATGAAGGCCGAATATCGCGACGCCGCCACGACGCCCAGCACCTTTCTTTAACCCACGACAAAGTCACCGGGAAAGGCGTTACCCCCAACAAATCCCTTTCCCGGTGACAAAAAAATGCCCAGATAGTCTCTCCACCGGCAACGGCCAGACAGGGGACGACGAGAGTGCAGAAATCGCCAAGCCGCCCGGATGATGGCACCCAGGGTGCCTATCTTGAAGAACGGGTCCAGGCTGCCCTTGCAGCCGCCCAGCAGATCGGGCGTAGCGGTGATTTCGTGCAAGGGGCCGATCTGGCCTATCGCGCGGGGCGCGGCATCTTCAAAGAATGGGGGCAGGAGGGCGTTCCGGTCGACCTGCCGGCCGATTTGATTAATGCCCAGCGTGCTGTGCTGGCCGATGGTCAGGCCCGGCACCTGACCATTCCCCTGCCCCTGTCCACCGGCCCCTGCCCCGTCGAAATTTCCCTGGCCCCTGTCCGTGATGACCAGGGCCGGATTGCAGGGCTGGTCGGGCACGGCATCTGCCGCGACAAGGAACAGGTGCTGGAGGAAGCGGCCCGGGACCATGCACGGCTTTTCGCCAAGGCTAACCATGATCTGCGCCAGCCTTTCCAGGCCATGCGGCTGTTCATGCATCTGCTGGAAACCCGCATCACCGATCCCAAACAGGCGGAATTGCTGGCCCGGCTGGGTGATGCAGTGGAAGCCGGGGCGCAGCAAGTGGGTGCCCTGCTGGACCTGTCCGGGCTGAAGGCCGGCACCACGCGGATCAGCATCGGCGCCGTGTCGGTCGGCAATCTGCTGGACCGGATGATAGAAGAACTGGGGCCTGAGGCGGAAGCCGCTGGCGTAACCCTGCGCCGGGTGGGCAGCAGCGCCAGCGTGCGCAGCGATGCCATGATGCTGGACCGTCTCCTGCGGCAATTGATCGGCAATGCCATCCGCCATGCCGGACGCGGGGGTCGGGTGCTGCTGGGGGCGCGGCGGCGCGGCGACGGGCTGGCGATCCAGGTTCTGGATACCGGCCCCGGCATAGCGCCTGAGGATCAGAACCGCATTTTTGAGGAATTCATCCAGCTTGAGGATGCCGGTCAGGGCCGGCGTGGCCTGGGACTGGGACTGGCCATCGTGCGGCGGGGGGCGGAAGCCCTTGGGCACAAGGTGGGGCTGGTCAGCACCGCTGGACAGGGCAGCCAGTTTGAACTGGTGGCCCCGCTGGTGGAAATCCCCGCGCCGCGCCTCAGCACCGCCACCGCCAAAGGACCGGCCATCCCCACCATCGCCGTGGTGGAGGATGACCGGCTGCAACTGGCGGCGCTGGAGGCAATGCTGGAAGATTGGGGCTGCACCGTCCATTGCGGCGGCAATGGCGGTGAACTGGAAGCAGCACTGACAGAATCGGGCCGCCCCCCCGACCTGTTGATCACCGATTTCCACCTGCCGCAGGGCGATAGCGGCCTCGCCCTGGCTGGCCGGATCAGGGCCCGTCATGGTCAGGCGATTCCAGCCTTGCTGCTGACCGGTGATCTGCACCCCGATGTTCAGCGGGCTGCCAAGGCCGCCGACATGGCGTTGCTGGCCAAGCCCGTCTCCCCCGTACGCCTGCGCCGGGCCCTTGAACAGCTTCTGGGCCGTCCGTTGCCGCGAAGCTGAAATCCGGTTGTATTTCCCACAGCCCACCAGTCATGATCCGTGCATCGGGAAATCAATGGGGGCTGGATCATGGCGCGGTCATTCTTCCATCGGCTGATGCTGTCGCTCTGGCTGGCATCCGTGCCCGCAACAGCCCTGGCGGCAGAACAGCCTGTGACCGTGACCAGCGATGGCAGCGTCACATTATCGGCCACCCTGTCCCTGCCCGATGGTGTGCCCCCCACTGCGGGCTGGCCCGCCGTTTTGCTGGTCCAGGGCAGCGGCCCCACCGACCGGAACGGCAATTCCCGCCTGATGCCGGGGCTGGAGATCGACCTGCTGCGCCAGCTTGCCGATGGATTGGCCACCAAGGGCATTGCCAGCCTGCGCTATGACAAGCGCGGCATGGATGCCAACAAGGCACAGCACCCCGCCGACCCCAGCGCCATGGCCGCTTTTTACGGGTGGGACAAGTTCACCGGCGATGTCATCGCCGCCCATGCGGCCCTGGCCGCGAGTAAGGGCATCGACCGCACACGCACCGCCATTCTGGGCCATAGCGAAGGAGGGTTGCTGACCCTGGATGTGATCCAGGGCGGCCAAGCCAGCCCGAAGGCCGCCATCATCCTGGGCGCCCCAGCCCGCCCCTGGGGTGATGCCGTTGCCGACCAGTTACGCCGCAAGATGCAGGAACAGGGCGCACCGGCACCGGTGCAACAGCGCATCCTGGCCCAGGATGCGGAAATACGTGCTGATATCCTGGCGACCGGCACCATACCGGTGGCGAAGGTGCCGCCCGGCCTGCAGGCCCTCTATCCCGCCTATCTCGGCCCTTTCTATAAAGGCGCGCTTGCCCTGGACCCGGCAGCCGCCGCCAAGGCGGCACCGGTGCCGCTGCTGGTGGTGATCGGGCAGGATGATGCGCAGACCATTGCCAGCACAGACGCCCCGCTTTACCGCGCCGCACTGTCGGGTAAGGACGATGGGAGCATGGTGGAAACACCCGCCGGCCTGAACCATGTGCTGAAGCCGGGCGGGAAGGATTATGGCGGCCCTGTCGATCCTGCGGTCCTGGCCTTGATTGCCGACTGGCTGGTGGCAAGGCTGCCCCCTGCGCCATAAGCCACCGCCCCGCCCTCCGGCCATCACGCGCGCGGTAGCACCAGCCGGGCGGCAAGCCCGCCCAAGGCTTCGTCCTGCCCCAGTTCCAGCCCCCCGCCATACAGACGGGCCAGATCATCCACGATGGCCAACCCCAGGCCACTGCCGGGCATGGCCTCGTCCAGGCGGATACCCCGGGCCAGCACCGTGTCACGGCGATCATCGGGAATACCGGGTCCATCATCGGCCACCGTGATGGACAAGGCCTTTTCCCCCGCCGCCGAAAGGGTGACACGGATGCTGCCGGCGCACCATTTGGCGGCATTCTCCATCAGGTTGCCGACCATCTCCTGTAAATCCTGTCCCTCCCCCCGGAACAGCAGGGCATCATCCCCCGAGACCCGGATATCCAGGGGACGGTCGGGATGCAGCCGGGCGATGGTGCGGGCAAGCCCCGCCACCAGCGGGCCGATGGGGGTGCGCAGGCCCGCCCCGCGCGCCATGGCGGCGGCACGCGCGCGGGTCAGATGCCGGTCAATCTGGCTGCGCATGCGGTCGGTTTCCGCCGCGATGACGCGGGCGCTGTCGGCATTGCCCAGCGCCGCCACGCTGTTGGTGATGACGGCCAGCGGCGTCTTCAGCGCATGGGCCAGATTGCCGGCCTGGGTCCGGGCGCGTTCCACCATCTCCGCATTATCGTCCAGCACCTGGTTCAAATCATCGACCAGGGGCTGCACCTCCGACGGAAAGGCACCGACGACGCGGGCCACACGGCCCGCCCGCATCTCCCCCAGGGCTTGGCGCAGCCGGTCCAGCGGCACCAACCCCAGCCGTACCTGCGCCACCGCAGCGGCCAGCAGCCCCAGCGCCAGGATGCCCAGCGACAAGGCCAGGGCGCGGGCGAAGGAACCGGTCGCGGCTTCCACCGATCCCCCCTGGGAGGCCACCGCCACATCCAGTGGTGCGCCGCCATCGGGCAGATGCACCCGCCGTTCCCATACCAGCAGCCGGGCGCCATCCGGTCCCGTGGCCACGCCCCGGCGGTGAACAGCACCATCATCAGCCACCGGCCCGGCCATGGGAAGCGACTGGTCCCACAGCGACCGCGACCGGGCCAGCGCCTCACCCCCGTCCGATACCTGCCAGTACAGGCCCGAAAGCGGACGGTTGAAACGGGGGTCGGTCAGGGCGCGCACCGGCGCCAGCGTCCCGTCCGGCTGGCGGGCCAATGCCGCCGTCACTTCATCCAGATGCAGTTCCATATGGCGCGACAGTTCCGCTTCCACATGGTTGCGGAACAGATCGGTCAGGGCGATGCCCGCCCCGACAAGGGCCAGCACCACCCACAGGGCAGCCAGCCCCAGCAGGCGCAGGCCAAGCGAGCCACGCCGGATCACGGGGCGGCGTCCAGCCGATAGCCCAGGCCGCGTTCGGTATGGATCACGTCCACCCCCAGCTTGCGGCGCAGGCGGCCGATAAAGACTTCGATCGTGTTGCTGTCGCGGTCGAAATCCTGGGCATAGACATGCTCGGTCAATTCGGTGCGGGAGACGACCCGGCCGCGATGATGCATCAGGTAGGAAAGCACCCGCAATTCATGCGCCGTCAGGGTCACAGGGCGCCCGGACACGCTGACCCGGCCTGTGCGGGTATCCAGGCTGACCGGGCCGCAGGTCAGTTCCGCCGCCGCCTGCCCGCCGGCCCGGCGGATCAGCGCCCGCAGCCTTGCCAGCAATTCCTCCATCCGGAAGGGCTTGGCCAGATAATCATCGGCCCCGGCATCCATGCCCTCCACCTTTTCCTGCCAGGTGCCGCGCGCGGTCAGGATCAGCACCGGCATGGTGCGCCCCTGCCCCCGCCAACCGCGCAGCACGGACAATCCATCCCGGCGCGGCAGACCCAGGTCCAACACCACGGCATCATAGGGTTCGGTTTCGCCCAGAAAGGCCGCCTCCTCCCCATCGGGGGCGCAATCCACCGCGTAATGGGCAGCTTCCAGCGCTTCACGCAACTGGCGGCGCAGTTCGGGATCATCCTCGGCGATCAGCAGGCGCATCAGCGGCTTTTCTCCAGCCCCGCACCCTTGGCCGACAAAAGCGTGCCGGTGCGGGCATCATAGACCAGCTTTATCAGACGGCCATCGGGGGACAGCATCTCCATCTCATAGACAATACGGCCATCCTCCTCGTCCAGTTCCACTTCCAGCAACCGGCCTGGGAAAGCTTCTTCAGCTTTGGCGATGATATCGCGCAGGGGCATTACCTCCCCCCGGCGCAAGGCGGCGCGGGCGCGGTCATGGTCGGCAAGGTCACCATCATCGGCCGCCACCGGCATCGCAGCCGGGGCCAGCAGAAGACAGGACAGGAACAGAAGGGAAAGGCTGGCGTATCGCATCGTCATATATAAGAAAATACAAGCTGAACGCAGGATGAACACCCTATTCAGGATCAATTCAGGACCCATCCCCTATTCATGGTGTTATCGCATCACTGCAAACGAAAGGATATTCCGATGCGCAAGACCATGATCCGCACCGCTGCCGCCCTGTCTTTGCTGGCCCTGCCGATGGGCGGGATCGCCCTGGCCCAGTCCGCAGCCCCCGCGACCACGCCCGCAACGGCCCCCGCTGGCGCCCCCACCGGCCCCGCCATGGGCATGACCCAGATCGTCGATCATCTGTCAGCCCAGGGGTACAAGGATATCCGCGAGGTTGAACGCAAGAGCGACAAGCTGTTCGAGGTCAAGGCCACCACCCCGCAGGGCCAGCGCCAGGAACTGCTGTTGGATGCCCGCACCGGTGAGATCCTGAAGGCCGAACGGGATTGATGCCAAACTCCCTTTTCTCCCTTCCGGCACCGAACAGTTCCGGAAGGGAGAAGGGTTTGACCTGCATCAAGGCGCAGCACCACCTCATCCATTAGGAGTAGTCCAGACATCGTAAGAATGGATTACCACCGATGATGATCGCCCGCCTGCCTGTCGCCACGAAGGTGGCGATGATGAATGCCCTGGGGTTGCTGACGCTTGCGACCCTGATCCTTGGCCTCTCCTATCACCAGATGTCGCGCGCGATGGAGCAGAGCGCGCTCGCCACCCAGGACCTCTCCATGCAGGTGGCCTGGGGCCTGCTGCATAAGGAGGGGGGCGCTTTCTCTCTCCAGAATGGCCAGTTGATGGCCGGCGACAAGGCCCTGAACGGCGATAATGCGCTGGTGGATGCCATTTCAAAGGCGACGGGCGGCAGCGCCACCCTGTTTGCTGGCGATAACCGCGTGGCCACCAATGTGATCGGCAGCGACGGGCAGCGCGGTACAGGCACGAAGCTGGCAGCCGGGCCCGCTTATGAAACAGTGCTCCGCCAGGGCAAGCCCTATCGCGGCGCCGTCGACATTCTGGGGGAGCGGTATTTCGCTGCCTATGACCCGATCAAGAATGCCAGTGGCGAGACGGTCGGCATCCTCTATGTCGGCCTGCGCAAAGCAACCCTGTTTGCCGATTTCAACCAGGCCATGGCCTGGATTGGCGGTGGTGTGCTGCTGTTCGTGCTGGTGACCGGGTTGGGCGCGCATGCCGTGATGGCCGGGCTGCTGCGGCCCCTGGGGCGCCTGCGCGGCACGATGGATGCGATGCGCCAGGGCGACCTGTCGCAGAGTGTGGCCGGCACCCAGCGCGCCGATGATGTGGGCGACATGGCCCGTGCCGTCGCCGTCTTCCGGGAAGCATTGGCCGAAACCGAAGCCTTGCGCGCCCAGCAGGAAGAAGCACGCGCCGAAGGTGAACGCCGCCGGCTGGAAGCCCTGGCCGCCATGGCCGACACGGTGGAGCGGGAAACCGGCGTGGCCGTCGATCATGTGTCGACCAAGACCCGCGCGATGGAGGAGGAGGCCGACCGCATGGCCGCTGGCGCCCGCCGGGTGGGCCGCAATGCCGAGGGCGTGGCCGCCGCCGCCGCGCAGGCATTGTCCAATGCCCAGACTGTCTCCAGCGCCACCAACCAATTAACCAGTTCCATCCAGGAGATCAGCCACCAGATCGCCCATGCCGCTGAGGCCACCGGCCGCAGTGTGGAAGCCGGGAACCGTGCCGTGGATGCCATTGATGCCCTGGCCGAAACCGTATCGCAGATCGGCGACGTGGCCGGGATGATTGCCGATATCGCAGCCCAGACCAATCTGCTGGCCCTGAACGCCACGATTGAGGCGGCCCGCGCGGGCGAAGCCGGCAAGGGTTTTGCCGTCGTGGCCAGCGAAGTGAAAGTCCTGGCTGGCCAGACCGCCCGTGCCACCGATGATATCAATCGCCGGGTGCATGAAATCCAGGGCGTGCGCGACCGGGCGCTAAGCGCCGTGCATGAGATCGGCCACCTTATCAGTGAGGTGAACGAGGTCTCCTCCGGCATCGCCGCTGCCATGGAGCAGCAATCAGCCGCCACGTCGGAGATTGCCCGCAATGTGGAACAGACAGCCGACGCGGCCCGCGAAGTGTCCACCCGGATCGAGGAAGTATCGCAGGAAGCTGCCGGCACCGACGCGGCAGCCGACCATATGCGCGCCGCTTCTCATGGTCTGGCCGAAAGTGTGGGAAATCTGCGCCAGACCCTGGTGCGGGTCGTCCGCACCTCCGCCCAGGAGGTGGAGCGGCGACCGACCCAGCGCTATCGGCTGGAACGGTCGGCCACGGTAGAGGCGAATGGCAAAAGCACCCCGGTCATGGTGGAGAATATCTCTGAAGGCGGTGTGACCTTGCGCGGCACGGGCCTTTCCATGCAACGCGGCATCCTGCTGCTGGACGGATTGCGCCTGTCCTTCCACAGCCTGAAGCAGACCGACCATCATCTCCACGCTGCCTTCGATCTGGATGGGGCTGATGTATCGGTTCTCGCCACCCGCTTCGCGGATATGGTGAAGGGGCTGGAGCCGATGGCTGCATGACAGACAGCTACCCTGTGGGCGGTCTTCCGCCCACAGGGCTTGCGCATCTGTTCACTTGATGTTCCAATGTGCTCTTGTTTTACCAGACGAAAGACCGCGAGCGATGGAACAGCGCGTCACCCTGATCACGCTGCGGGTCGCCGATCTGGACCGGTCCCGCACCTTCTATGAAGGGCTGGGCTGGACGCCGGCGGCAATGGGTGCAGGGGAAGCCTGCTTCTTTCAGCTTGGCGGCCTGGGATTGTGCCTGCTGGGGGCGGATGCCTATCAGCGGGAAATGGCCGGCGATGCCGGCAAGGTTGCTCCCGGCCCAACCATGCTGGCCCATAATGTCCATAACAAACATGAAGTGGACACGCTGTTCTCCTTCGCGCTGACGCAGGGCGCGCGGCTGGTGCGGCCTGCGGAGGAACAGTTCTGGGGCGGTTATAGCGGCATGTTCGCCGACCCGGACGGGCATTATTGGGAAATTGCCTGGAACCCCCACTGGCCCCTGGCCGGGGACGGCACCGTCACCATCGCCTGATCATGACCGCAGAACTGTTACTGAACGGGGCAAGGCTGTGCCCCGATCCCTCCGGCACCCTGTTCTGGCCTGAACGGGGATGGCTGCTGGTGGCCGACCTGCATCTGGAAAAAGGGTCGGCCTATGCGCGGTTCGGCCAGTTTCTACCCCCTTATGACACAGCCGCCACCCTGGGACGGCTGGAAGCGGCCTGCGCCAGGCTGCACCCCTCCCGCGTCATCTGCCTGGGGGACAGTTTCCACGACCGGGACGCCGCTGCCCGCATATCCCCTGCGGATGGAAGGCGCATCGCGGCCTTGACCGGCGCCCATGACTGGACCTGGATCACCGGCAACCATGATCCGGCGCCCCCCGATGGTTGGGGGGGATCGGTGACAGGGGAAATACGGGAAGGGCCGCTGGTGCTGCGGCACGAACCGGAAGCCGGGGCCGTGGGCGAAATCTGCGGCCATTACCACCCCAAAGCGGTGACCGCCGTGCGGGGCCGGCACCTGTCCGCCCGCTGCTTTGCCAGCGACGGGCAGCGGCTGATCATGCCGGCCTTCGGTTCCTATACGGGCGGGCTGAATGTGCTGGACCCGGCGATCAGCCGCCTGTTCAGCCGGCCTTTCCATGTCTGGATGCTGGGCACCGACAAGCTGCACCTGCTGCCAGCCGCACGGCTGACAGCCAATATGGCCACCCGCCGTCGTCTGGCCACAGCCTGAAAAACGACGCCCCGGAATGCAGGGGGGTGCATCCCAGGGCGTCTCGCCTGACGGAGCGGGGACGGGGGAGTCCTTTCCGGGGGGGAGTAATCGGAACCGCTTCCACGTCAGGCTTTCAGGAAATTGGGACGTTCCCGTCGCTTAATCAAGCTCCCTCCCCTCCGACTTTGGTCGGGCCCACATCAGCCGGAAGGCGGAGGGCAAAGGGGGTGGTCCAGTTGAACCACCGGGAAAAGATCAACCCCAGGGCTGGCCTTTTGCCACATCGCGCTATGTCATTGCCGGCGGCAAGTGCCGCTTTTCATTGCTTTTTCAGCCGGCAGCCGAAAGATGGGGGCGCGTTCCCCTGATCCTGGCAGCGTCGATGGAGTGGACATGCCCGACAGCACGCCTGTCATCATCTGGTTCCGCCAGGATTTGCGGCTGGGCGACAATCCGGCCCTGTGCCATGCCGTTGATACGGGCCGGCCTGTGCTGCCGGTCTATGTGCTGGATGATGTGACGCCAGGTACCTGGAAGGCTGGCGGGGCCAGCCGCTGGTGGCTGCATCACAGCCTGACGGCCCTGGCCGATGCACTGGAAAAGCGCGGCTGCCCGCTGCTGCTGCTGCGGGGGCCGGCGGGCGATGTGATCCAGGATCTGGCCCGGACGGTGAAGGCCGGCGCCGTGTTCTGGAACCGCTGTTACGAACCCTGGGCCATTGACCGGGACAGCCGGCTGAAATCCGCCCTGACCCATGACGGGCGGGAGGTGAAAAGCTGCAATGGCAGCCTGCTGAATGAGCCCTGGAAGGTGTTGAACGGCAGCGGTTTGCCCTACAAGGTCTTCACCCCTTATTGGCGGGCCGCCCTGGCGCAGATGGCACCGGGCGCCCCCCTGCCCGCCCCCGCCCATATCACCCCGCTTGCCAGCCCGCCCAAGGGGGAAAAGCTGGCGGATTGGGGCCTGCTGCCGACCAAACCCGATTGGGCGGGCGGGATGCGCCAGGACTGGCAGGATGGCGCCGCCATCGGGGAAGCCGCCGCCATGCGCCGGCTGCAAGCATTCCTGGCCGAAGGCAGGGCCGGGCACTATCCGACCCGGCGTGACCTGCCCGGCACGGATGGCACCTCCCGCCTGTCGCCCCATCTGCATTTCGGGGAAATCTCCCCCCGTCAGATCTGGCACGCCGCCCGCCAGCATGCGGATGAGAAAAAAGCCGAAGAGAAGGAAGTGGATGCGTTCCTGCGCCAGATCGGCTGGCGTGAATTCTGCCATTCGCTGCTATATCATTTCCCCACCATGCCGGAGCAGCCGCTCGACCCTGCCTTCAAGGAGTTTCCCTGGACATCCAACGACAAAGCCCTGGCCGCGTGGCAGCGCGGGCAAACCGGCTATCCGATCGTGGATGCCGGCATGCGGCAGCTTTGGCAGACGGGATGGATGCACAACCGGGTGCGGATGATCGCCGGTTCCCTGCTGGTGAAACATCTGCTGCTGCCCTGGCAGGCCGGGCAGGCTTGGTTTTGGGATACGCTGGTCGATGCCGATCTGGCCAACAATGCGGCCGGCTGGCAATGGATCGGTGGCTGCGGGGCCGACGCCGCCCCCTATTTCCGTGTCTTCAACCCCATGCTCCAGAGCGAAAAATTCGACGCGGAGGGCGATTATGTGCGCCGGTGGGTACCAGAACTGAAACACTTACCCGCCAAATATATTCACGCGCCTTGGCAGGCGCCGGAGGCGGTGTTGCGCGGGGCCGGGGTACGGCTGGGCCGGGATTATCCGCATCCGATCGTCGATCATGCCGAAGGACGGCAACGCGCGCTGGATGCCTTTGCTGCCATCCGCCAGGGGCGCGCGGAACCGGACTGAACAGGCGCAGGAAAGGGGCGCGTGGATGAGGATCGCAGTCATCGGGGCCGGTATATCCGGCCTTAGCGCGGCATGGCTGCTGAACCGTCAGGGATATGATGTCACCCTGTTCGAACAGAACGAGCATCCCGGCGGCCATTCCAACACGGTTGATGTCGCGGGGCCGGACGGGCATGCCCAGGCCGTGGATACCGGCTTCATCGTCTTTAACGAGGCGACATATCCCAACCTGATCGCCATGCTGGCCCATCTGGGCATCGAGGCGATGGAATGCCGGATGAGTTTCGCGGTCAGCGTGGACCGTGGGCGGCTGGAATATGCTGGCAGCAATCTGGCCGGCATGTTCGCCCAGAAGCGCAACCTGCTGTCGCCCACCTATCACCTGATGCTGCGCGATATCCTGCGCTTCTACCGGCAGGCGCCCAAGCTGCTGCGCGACCCCGCGGCCATGGATATGACGCTGGGCGAATATCTGGATGCCGGCCGCTATGGCCATCGCTTCATCTATGACCATCTGCTGCCGATGGGGGCGGCCATCTGGTCTTCCACCATCGCGGAAATGCTGTCCTTTCCGGTGCAGAGCTTTGTGCGCTTCTTCCAGAATCACGGGCTGCTGAAGATCAAGCACCGGCCGCAATGGTACACGGTCAAAGGCGGCAGCCGGGCCTATGTCCAGGCACTGGCCGCGCCGTTGAAGGGCCACCTTCATACCGGCCGCGCCATCACCAGCCTGCGCCGCACCCCGGATGGGGTGGAGTTGCAGGACGCCACCGGCACCACCAGCCATTTCGACCATGCCATCATCGCCACCCATGCCGATCAGGCGCTGGCCCTGCTGGCCGACCCGTCAGAGGCAGAACGGCAGGTGCTGGGCGCCTTCCGCTACCAGTTGAACCGGGCCTGCCTGCATCGCGACCCGGCCCTGATGCCCAAACGGCAAAAGGCCTGGTCGGCCTGGAATTATCTGGCCAACGCCACGCGGGAACGGCGGGCCAAGGTCTCCGTCACCTATTGGATGAATGCGCTTCAGAATCTGGACCCGGCCGACCCGCTTTTCGTGACGCTGAACCCGATCCAGGAGCCACGCCCGGCCTATCGCATCCGGGAATTCATCTATGACCACCCGATGTTCGATGCCGGCGCCATCCAGGCGCAGGCCCGGATCAAGGATATTCAGGGGCTGCGCCGCACCTGGTTCTGCGGCGCCTATATCGGGTACGGCTTCCACGAGGATGGCCTGTCCGCCGGGCTGGCGGTGGCCGAATCGCTGGGCGCCAAGCGGCCCTGGGACGTGATCGAGGCCTCACCCGCCGGGCGTAATGCCCGACCGCGCGGCCCGGCCATGGCGGCGCGATAAAAGTTAAGGCAGATTGCGCCGACCGCCCGGCTTGCCGGGCCGCCAATTCGGACAAGATTAAAGCCCGCCAGAGAATGGTGGAGCCATGACCGAACAGTCCGATACCCAATTCCTGCCCCTTACCGGGGCTGCCCCCTACCGCCCGTCCCGCATGATGCGGGTTCTGCTGTCCATGGCCCCGGCGATCCGGATCGGCGCCCTGACCATCGTGCTGCCCAACGGGCGCAGCCATCGGTTTGACGGGACACAGCCGGGACCGCATGGCGTGCTGTATGTGCGCAATGACCGGCTGGCCGCCCGGATGCTGAGCGGCGGCAAGCTGGGCTTCTGCGAAAGCTATCTGGATGGCGACTGGACCAGCCCGGACACAATGGCCCTGTTCGAGATGGCGCTGCTGAACGAAGCAGAGCTTGACCGGGCGATGAATGGCAAGCCCTGGGTCAAGGCTTTGCAGTTCCTGATCCATCTGGCCAAGCCCAACAGCAAGACCGGCAGCCGCCGCAACATCGCCTATCATTACGATCTGGGGAACGGCTTCTATGAAGGCTGGCTGGACCCCAGCATGACCTATTCCGCCGCCCTTTATGCCGATCTGGACCGGGCAGAGGCGATGGAACAGGCGCAGCAGCGCAAATATGCCGCCATCGCGGAACGGATGGCGCTGTCACCCGGCCATCATGTGCTGGAAGTGGGCTGCGGCTGGGGTGGCTTTGCTGAATTCGCCGCCAGGGAGGTGGGGGCCAGGGTCACGGGCATCACCATCAGCAAGGCACAGTACGACTATGCCTGCGCCCGCATCCAGCGCGAAGGGCTGGGGGAGAAGGTGGAAATCCGCCTGCAGGATTACCGCGACACCCAGGGTCAGTTTGACCGGATCGCCAGCATCGAGATGTTTGAGGCGGTGGGCGAACGCTATTGGCCCACCTTCTTCCAGGCGCTCCACGACCGGCTGAAACCGGGTGGGCTGGGCGCCTTGCAGATCATCACCATCGACGAGAAGCATTTCGACAGCTACCGGCGCGGGGCTGATTATATCCAGCGCTACATCTTCCCCGGCGGCATGCTGCCCAGCCCGACACGGCTGAAGGCGGAGATCGAGGCAGCCGGGCTTTCCTGGCGCGGTGGTCAGGGCTATGGCCTGCATTATGCCCGCACCCTGCTGGAATGGCAGACGCGCTTCCAGGCCGCCTGGCCCGATCTGGCCCGCCAGGGGTTCGACACCCGTTTCAAGCGAATGTGGGAGCAATATCTCTGGTACTGCGCCGCCGGCTTCCGAGTTGGCACCATTGATGTGATGCATGTCGGCATTGGCCGGGTCTAGGCACCGGCCCGCATGACGCACCCCCGCCCCCATCCCTGGTATCGTCTGCTGGCCTATGCTGCGCCTGCCCTGCCGCTGGCGGTGCTGCTGCTGCCCACATACATCTTCCTGCCGGCCCATTATGCCAGCATCGGCCTGCCGCTGGGCACGATCAGCCTTGTGCTGCTGCTGGCCCGGCTGTGGGATGGGGTGACCGATCCGCTGGTCGGGCTGCTGTCCGACCGGACACACAGCCGGTTTGGGCGCCGCAAACCCTGGATCGCCGCCGGGCTGCCGCTGACCTGCCTGTCACTCTGGTTCCTGCTGGTGCCGCCTGCGGGGGCGGGGCCGGCCCATCTGCTGGGGTGGAGCATGGCGCTCTATCTCGGCTGGACGCTGATGGTGGTGCCGCTGACGGCCTGGGGGGCGGAACTGTCCGGCGATTACCACCAGCGCACCCGGATCAATGGTTTTCGGGAAGCCGCCGGGGTGCTGGGCACGCTGGTGGCCCTGGTGCTGCCCTTTGCGGCCGGTGTGGGGGCTGCCGGGCAGGAGGGGGAGGCCCTGCGCCTGCTGGCCCTGCTGCTGCTGGTGATGCTGCCAATCGCCACGCTGGCGGCGCTGGCCTTCGTGCCGGACCGGGCGATGCAGACGCCCCCGAAGGCCAAGCCAGGAAGCTGGCGATTGATTCTCGCCAACGGGCCTTTCCGCCGGTTGCTATTGGCCTATGTCATCAATGGGATGGCGAACGGCCTGCCGGCGCAGCTCTTCCTCTTCTTCGTTCAGCACCGTCTGGGCGACGGGGACCGGGCCGGGCTGTTGCTGCTCTGCTATTTCGCCTCTGGCTTGCTGGCGGTGCCGCTATGGCTGGGTTTAAGCAAGTATTTCGGCAAGGACCGGGTATGGCGCTGGGCCATGCTCTGGAATATCGGCTGGTTCCTGCCGGTTTTCTGGCTGGGGCCGGGGGATTCGGGCCTGTTTTTGCTGGTATGCGTCATGACCGGCCTGTCGCTGGGCGCCGACCTGATCCTGCCGTCGGCCATGCAGGCCGATGTGGTGGACCTGGACACCGCACAGGGCGGCGGGGAACGGACGGGCCTGTTCTTCGCCTTTTGGGGGCTGGCGACCAAGCTCGCCACGGCGCTGGCCGCGCTGGGGTTGGGTGCCGCTGCCCTGTTCGGCTTCGACCCCGGTCTGGCGCAGAACGATGCCAATGCGCTCGCCGGCCTTACCCTGCTTTATGCCGGGCTGCCCATCGCCTTGAAACTGGTGGCCATCGCCCTGCTCTGGCGCTGGCCGCTGGACCGGGCAGCCCAATCAGCCTTGCGGGAACGGATCGAGACAGGGCCACCCGGCTGATCCCTCTCCCACACCCCTTCCCTATTAGCCCCCGCGCGAGGACCGCATGTTCCGCCGCCTTTTCCTGCTGATCCTGGCCTGTGCCACCCTATCCGGTTGCAACTCCATGAAACCCGAACAATTCGCCAACGAAACACCGGCCCTTGTGCTGGAAGACTATTTCCAGGGCCAGTCCCGCGCCTATGGCATCGTGGAGGACAGGTTTGGCAATGTGCGCCGCACCTTCACCGTGGATATCCAGGGCAAATGGAACGGCAAGGAACTGACCCTGGTAGAAGATTTCCTGTGGAATGACGGGGAGAAGGAAAACCGGGTCTGGGTGCTGACCCGGAACGGTCCCCAGACCTGGGAAGGCCGCACCCAGGATGCCTTTGGCACTGCCAAGGGCATCGTCTCTGGCAATGCCTACAACATGGTCTATGACTTCAACCTGAAAATGGGCGAGGGCCGCACCAAGGTCCGGTTTGATGACTGGATGTTCCTGATGCCGGACGGTGTGCTGCTGAACCGGGCCACCATCTCCAAATTCGGCATCCATCTGGCGACGGTCACCATCGCCTTCCGCAAGGACGGTGTGGCCCAGCCGGCCAGCCAGGCGGCGGAGTAACCCTCAGCGTCCCCGTTCCGCCGTCTGGGTGCCGCCGGTCAGCAGCGGCGACAAAGACGGTGCCAGGATTTTCAGCAGTTGGGCCGGCAGGGCGGAGGTAAAGCGATATTGCGCCGCCTCCGGCCCATGCACATGGGCAGTGATAACGCCGAAGAACTGGTCACCGACATAGAAGACGAAGGTTGCCGTGCGGTTGACGACGCGGCTTTCCAGCACCACACCGCCCGGCCCATAGCGTTCAAACCGGTGATCGCCGGTCCCGGTCTTGCCACCCACCGGGATTTCCACCCCGTCAGCGCGGACGAAAGAGCCTTTCACGCGGCGGGCTGTGCCATTCTCGACAATATCCATCAGGTGCCGGCGCAGCACGGCGGCCACTTCCGGTGCCATCACCCGTTCCCCGCCTCCGGCGCCCTCAAGCGGGGCGAAGGCGGTCTCGTAAGGGGTGTTCTGGGCGAAATGCAGCCGGCCCACCCGCCGCGTCGGCAGGCGCACCCCGTCATTGACGATGATGCCCATCAGTTCCGCCAAGGCGCCCGGCCGGTCTGCGGAACTGCCGATGGAGGTGGCATAGCTGGCGATCAGGCTGCCGAACGGATAGCCCAGCTTCTGCCATTCCGCATGGATGCGGGCGAACGCCTCCTCCTCCAGCACAATACCGATGCGGCTATCCTGCGCCCGTTTGGACCGGGAGGAGAAAAGCCAGCGGTAGCTTTCCTGCCGCGACTGGCTGCTCTCTTTCAGCATGTCGCGGCGCTGCGGCTGGGCACTGTCCTGCAGATAGGCCACCAGCCACAATTCCAGCGGATGCACCCCGGCCATATAGCCGCGATCATTCAGCGACCAATTATCGGGCGCGTATTTCTGATACATGGCATCGATCTGTGCCATGGGTGGGGCGCCGGCGGGGACATGGCGTTCCAGGAAACGCGCTAGTTCCGCCACAGTCGCATTGGGCCGGGCAGACCGGAAAGCCACGCTCAACCGGTCAGGCGTCGGCCGCAGGCGCTTGGCCAGCCGGTCCAGCGCCGCATCGGGCGACATGTCCTTATATTCCGCCCAGAACTTGTTCAGGAAGACGGACCCTTCCTGATCGGCGAACTGCGCCAGATAGGTCTTGCGCGCCGGGTGACGCGGATCGTCCAGCACATCATCCTTGCGGGCCGGCCCTTCGGCGATGAAGTGGTTGACGATATCCCGCATCATCCGGATGAAGACGAGATTGATGGAATGGCGGAATGCCTCCGCCACGGTCACCACCCGCCCGTCATCCTTATCGTCGAAATTGCCAAAACTATGCAGCCCGCCGCCGGTGAAGAACCGCTCCCCCGGACTGGCGGAATATTGGCGCTGCATGGCCTGATCCAGGATGGCAGGCAGCGACACGCCCGGCTGGGCGGCCATGCTGCGCAACACCCATTGCGTCAGCCGGTCGGGCGCATCCTGTGCCGCGGCCTCCAGCTCATACAGCTCCCGGCTGGCGTAGCGGCCATGCAGCTTGGCCACAATCTCCAGATATGTCGCCAGCGTGCGCAGCTTGGCGGTGGAGCCGAGATCGAGCTTGGCCCCTTCATTCAGGTCCAGCGGCTGGGGCAGCGTATCCACCTGCACCCGGACCAGATTGGCATCGGCCGTCCGCTCAAACAGGGTGACGGAATAGACCACCCGCGCCGGGTCGGCATTGTTCAGCAGCCGTTCCCCCACCAGCCCCAAGGCCTGGGCCTGGGCCGGATCGCCAAGCTGGCGCAGCGTCTGGGTCACCCGTTCCTGGGTTGGCATGTCCAGCGTGGTATCGACCGTCAGGTCCAGCCGGTCCAGCGCGTACAGGCTGGGCACACCCAGCATGCCCAGCAGGCGGGACCGGATGGCGTTGGTGGCCTTTTGCTCCACGAAGGAGGGTTCGGGAATCGCCGGCGGCTGGTCACGGAAACGCAGGGGGAAATAGCGGGCGGCATCGGCCAGTGCCGGGTTCACCACGCCCGCCCGTTCCAGCAGGGTCAGGTGGGCATTGGCCAGATCGTTCAGCGCCTTGCGGCCATTGCCGTTCAGATAGGCGGTGGGCCGGCGCTGTGCCAACAGCAGGCTCAACACCTGCTTATAGATCACAGCCTGGGCCTGAAGCTCCGTCTCCGTGCGGGGCGGCGTCCGCAGGATCAGGTTGGCACTGTTGAAATCCGTGCCGTACCAGGCCCAGAGCCCGTCCCCCAGCCCATTCACCTCCCCCACCCCCGGCCGGGCCGAAAGCGGGGTGGAATTCAGGTAATCCACCAGGATCTGATGGCGGGCCCGCGTCGTGTCCGGCCCATGCTTGTAGGCGCGGACCGAAGCGGACATCATCTGGCGCAGCTTCTCCACCCCGCTGGAGGTGCGGCCTTCAGGAGAATGGCGGTACTTCTCAATCTGCGTCGCCAGGGTGGATCCGCCGGCCCGCGGATTATCAGGGTTCACCAGCTTCAACGGCACGGACACCAGCGCCAGGGCGAACCGATCCCATTCCACCGCCGGATTGCGGGTGGAATATCTCGTGTCCAGCAACTCCCGATTCTCGATGAACAGCAGCGTGTCGGCCACCAGCTTCGGCACTTCCGGAAAGCCAGCATAGACACGCTCGGGGAAGCGGGCATCGAACAGGGACAGGCCGCTGGCATCGCGGATGGTCAAGCCGCCGGACGTTTTCTCCGGATAGGGCGCGAATCCGCCGAAATCGATATAGTCGCGCAAGGCCGGACTGGGCCTTGCCTGCAGATCGACCCGGTAATTGGCCGCCACCAGTCGCTCGACAAAGGTGGGAATGGCGGTATAGCCCAGCCGGTGATCGTAAGGGCCCTTGTCCGGGAAACGGATATCAGGGTTCGGCCCCGGCTCCACCCGGAAGGTCAGATCGGCGCCATAGCGCGCCAGCACAGCGGATTGCAGCCAGGAGGACCGGGTTTCCATCCAGACGGCGAAACCAGCGCCACCGGCCAGCGCCAGGGTCATGCCCCAGGCCATCCATCGGTAGACCTTCGCCGATGCCATCGTCCCCGACCACTCCCCCGGATTAGCGGCGGCCCCGCAACGCCCGCCATCGCCCCTCTTTCGTTGGACGGGCGAAATGATTGTGCCAATGCCAGCCGCTTGCTGCAATGGTCGACGGCTTACCACCCTCGGAATTGCCTGTCGCCGGGCACGCCCCTGCGGGGAATGCCGGGCCGCCCTGCATCACAGGCGGGGTATTATTCCCCGTCGCGGACCTTCCGCCAGCGGACAACATTGCGGTTATGCTCGTCCAGCGACGCCGCAAAGGCGTGCCCGCCTGTGCCATCAGCGACGAAATACAGAAATTTATGGGTTTCCGGCTGCAAGACCGCCTGCAGCGACAACAGGCCGGGATTGGCGATGGGACCGGGTGGCAACCCATCGACGATATAGGTGTTGTAAGGGCTTTGCAGCTTCCAGTCCGCCCGGGTCAAAGGACGGTCGATGAAGCCTTTGCCGTCCGACAGGGCATAAATGATGGTGGGATCGGATTGCAGCCGCATCCCCAGCCGCAGCCGGTTGACGAAGACGCCGGCGACGCGCGGCCGTTCCGACGCCACGCCGGTTTCCTTCTCCACCACCGATGCCAGGATCACGGCCTGACGCTTATCCGCGATGGGCAAATCAGGGGCCCGCGCCGCCCATAGCCGGTCAAGCGCGCGGTCCATATCGCCTTGCATGCGGGACAGCAGGTCGCCACGGGCATCGCCATAGGCGTAGTGATAGGTTTCCGGCAGCAGGGAACCGTCTGGCGGCACGGCGGCTATTTCGCCCGACAAGGCCGCATCCGCACGCAGCAGTTCCACGATCTGCCAGGAGGTCAGGCCTTCCGGCACGGTGAAGCGTCGCACAACGGTTTTGCCGCTGGCCAGCAGGTCGATGGCGCCGCGCAGGCTGATCCCTGCCGGGAACGCATATTCCCCCGCCCGCAGCACGGTGCCATCCCGGCGCAGGCGCAAGGCAACCGCCAGTTCCAGCGGGTGGCGGGTGATACCGGCATCCGCGACCTGCCGCGAAATGGCAGCAACACCGCTGCCGCGGGGGATCACCAGGGTCTTATCAGCAGTCAGTGGCCCTGTCCCGGTATAACGCTGCCAGCCATAAAGCCCGACGCCCCCGGCCAGCAGGACCAGCGCCAGCAAAAACAGGCTGATCCACAGCCCCCAGCGGCGCGGCTTGCGACCGGGCACCTCTGTGTCCGGTGGCGGCACGGAAGGGGGCGTTTCTGCGGGCGGTGTCGATTCGGATTCGGTCAAAGCGGTTGGCTCTGGCTGAAACAATGGGCGTACCGCCATGCGCCGGGTGGAAGCCAGGGCGCGGCACACATGGCAGGGAATGCCTTGGGGGCAAACAGGGACATGCCCTGGATAACAAAAGGGCGGGCCTTTCGGCCCGCCCTCTGCCCGGCCTTACTCGAAGGCCTTGAACACCAGAGAGGCGTTGGTCCCGCCAAAGCCGAAGCTGTTGGACAGGGCCGCACGCACCTTGCGTTCCTTGGCCACCTTCGGCACCAGATCGGCGCCTTCGGTGCCATCGTCCGGGTCTTCCAGGTTCAAGGTGGGGGGAACCACCTGATCGCGGATCGACAGGACGGAATAGATCGCCTCCACCGCGCCGGCAGCACCCAGCAGGTGACCGATGGCCGACTTGGTGGACGACATGGAGGCACCGGCCAGATCGGCGCCGAACAGACGCTTCACGGCGCCCAGTTCGATCATGTCGCCCATCGGCGTGGAGGTGCCGTGCGCGTTGATATAATCGATCTGATCCGGGTTCAGGCCTGCCCGCTTCAGCGCCATGCGCATGGAGCGGAAGCCGCCATTGCCATCTTCCGACGGGGAGGTGATGTGATAGGCATCGCCCGACAGGCCATAACCGACCACTTCGCCGTAAATCTTGGCGCCACGCTTCTTGGCGTGTTCCAGTTCCTCCAGCACGACGACGCCCGCACCCTCGCCCATGACAAAGCCATCGCGGCCCTTGTCATAGGGGCGGCTACCCTTTTCCGGCGTGTCATTGTAGGAGGTGGAGAGCGCGCGGGCCGCGGCGAAGCCGGCAATGCCCAGGCGGCAGCAGGCCCCTTCCGTACCACCGGCCACCATCACGTCGGCATCGTCCAGCGCAATCATGCGCGCGGCATCGCCGATGGAATGGGCACCCGTGGAACAGGCGGTGACGACCGCGTGATTCGGCCCCTTATAGCCATGCATGATCGAAATATGGCCAGAGGCCAGATTGATCAGGCTGGAGGGGATGAAGAACGGGGAAACACGGCGCGGGCCCTTTTCGGCCATCAGCAGCGATGTGTCGTGGATACTGGGAAGGCCGCCGATACCAGACCCGACGGTGACGCCGGTCCGCTCGAACTCTTCCTCGGTGCTGGGCTTCCAGCCGCTATCCTTGATGGCTTCATCTGCCGCCGCGATGGCGTACATGATGAAATCATCCATCTTCTTCTGTTCCTTGGGCGGAATGAAGAGATCGAAGTTCAGCGTACCGTCGGAACCGTCACCGCGCGGCACCTGGCCGGCGATCTTACAGGGAAGATCCGAAACATCGAATCCCTGAATGGTACGGATGCCCGACTGGCCCTTGATCAGGCGGTCCCAGTTGGTCTGAACGCCGACCCCGAGCGGGGTCACGAGACCAAGACCGGTGATGACTACGCGGCGCATGTGTCCGACCTGCGAACGTTAAAACGAAGTGGGGTGCAAGCCAAAGCCGCACCCAGACCCATCAGGTGGGTCGCAAACCTGCCGGTTGCGAGGCCGGGCGGCCCCTGTTTTTCACAAGGCATCCCCCCGGCCTGGCCGAACCGGTCGATCAGGCCTGCTTGGACGTGATGAAGTCGACAGCGTCCTTGACGGTCAGGATCTTCTCAGCGGCGTCGTCCGGGATCTCGATGCCGAACTCTTCCTCGAAAGCCATGACCAGCTCGACGGTGTCGAGGCTGTCAGCGCCCAGATCATCGATGAAGCTGGCGGCCTCGGTGACCTTGCCTTCCTCGACGCCCAGATGCTCGACGACGATCTTCTTCACGCGCTCAGCAACATCGCTCATTTCATGGACCTTTCAGGATCTTCCGGTTGAACCAGCTCTATCTGGTACTTTAAGGGACGAAGGATAAGACGGGCCGGCCGGAAAAAGGCGCAAAACCCCGTCCTCTCGCGACGCCGGTCAGCAAAGTGCCGTCACTTAACATGAACCGCGCCCTCTGACCAGCATTCGCGAAGGGCGCGGACTTTACCTCAATCCGACGGCACCTGTTCAGATCATTGCCATGCCGCCATTGATATGCAGCGTCTGGCCTGTGACATAGGCCGCCTCGTCGGAGGCAAGATACAGCACACCGGCCGCGATATCCTCCGGGCTGCCCAGGCGGGCGGCGGGGATGCGGCTGTGCATCGCTTCCTTCTGGGCGTCATTCAGCACGTCGGTCATGGCCGTGGCGATCATGCCCGGTGCCACGCAATTGACGGTGACATTGCGGCTGGCCACTTCCTGGGCCAGCGCCTTGGACATACCGATCATGCCGGCCTTGCTGGCCGCATAATTCACCTGACCGGGGTTGCCGGTGACACCGACGACCGAGGTGATGCCGATGATGCGGCCCCAGCGGCGCTTCATCATGCCCTTCAGCAGGGCGCGCGACAGGCGGAAACCGGCGGTCAGGTTCACATCAATGACCGACGACCAGTCCTCATCCTTCATGCGCAGCACCAGACCATCACGGGTCAGGCCGGCATTATTAACCAGGATATCGACGCCACCACCCAGCGCGGCCTCAGCCTGCTTGGCCAGTTCTTCCACCTGGGAGGCGTCGGACAGGTTGGCGGGGACCACGACGGCCCGCTCTCCCAGTTCCGCGGCCAGCGCGTTCAGCGTTTCCACCTTGGTGCCATGCAGGGCCACAGTGGCGCCATGGGCGTGCAGCACCTTGGCGATGGCGGCGCCAATGCCGCCCGAAGCGCCGGTGATCAGCGCCTTCTTGCCGGTCAGGTCGAACATGCCTGTCTCCTTGAAATCCAATCGGGCCGGGCTATCAGGCCAGGGTGAAAGCGTCAATATCCGCCGGCGCGCCAACGGAAAGGCCGGTCAGTTCCTTATCAATGCGCTTGGCGAGCCCCGCCAGCACCTTGCCGGACCCCAGCTCCACCAGTTCCGTCACGCCCTGTTCCTTCATGAACAGCACGCTTTCGCGCCAGCGGACGGCACCGGTCACCTGCTCCACCAGCAGGCGGCGGATGGTCTCCGGGTCGGTGACAGCCGACGCGGTGACATTGGCGACCAGCGGCGCAACGGGGGCCTGGATGGACGTGCCCGCCAGCGCACCGGCCATGGCATCGGCCGCCGGCTGCATCAGCGGGCAATGGAAGGGGGCGGACACGGGCAGCAGCACGGCGCGCTTGAAGCCGCGCTCCGTCGCGATCTTCATCGCACGCTCCACGGCGGACTTATGACCGGAAATCACCACCTGGCCCGGTGCGTTGTCGTTGGCAGCAACGCAGACCTCGCCCTGCGCCGCCTCGGCCGCGATTTCACGCGCAGCCTCCAGATCGGCGCCCAGGATGGCAGCCATGGCGCCGACGCCGACCGGCACCGCCTTCTGCATCGACTGGCCGCGCAGCTTCAGCAGGCGGGCCGTATCGGCAAGGCTGATGGACCCGGCGGCGCACAGGGCGGAATATTCGCCCAGGCTGTGGCCGGCAACAAAGGCCGCCTTGGACAGGTCCAGACCCTTTTCCGCCTGCAGCACGCGGGTCACGGCGACAGACACGGCCATCAATGCCGGCTGCGCATTCTCTGTCAGGGTCAGGTCGCCTTCCGGCCCCTCGAACATCAAGGCCGAGAGGTTCTGGCCCAGGGCCGCATCCACCTCGTCAAAGACCGACTTGGCGACGGCGAAATTCGCCGCCAGTTCACGGCCCATGCCGACAGCCTGGCTACCCTGGCCGGGAAAGACGAAAGCGCGTGTCATGGGATGTTCCACCCTAATCGAAGCCTGGAAAAGCGTATAAACGCCGCTAATTGGCGCCCTTGATAGCGCGTTAACGGCCTTAGTCAAGCCGGGACGCGCCAATCGCCACCCGACTTTCCGTAAAGGGAAAGTAGATAATGACCGGAACAATACCGGGATGATGGTTACTTGTTCTTGATGGGTAAGGGTTTTTCCTCATTCCCCACGGCGGGCGGCATAGGCCTCCTTGGCCGCTGCATATTCTTCTGACGCCAGCAACCGGTCCATATAGCGGATACGCCGCTTCTCCCCGGCCTTGAAATCCAGATTGAAACTGCCGCGCGCGCCGCAATAGTCGTTCCGGCACGGGACATCCGGATCATCCACAAAAACGATATTCCCGTCCTTCACCTCCAGCCGCAAGCGACAGGCGGGCAGTTCCCCCTGCGACTTGTCCTGGAAATGAAGGGCGCCCTCGCGCCAGTCCGCGATGCCATACAGATCGCAGCTATGGCCGTTGAAATATTCCAGATGGGTGCGGAAATAGGCCTGATCCGGGCCCGTGGGCACGATCTCCAGGATATTCTCGCTCTCATACTTATCGCCCTGGACCGTCCCATTCTGGAACCGGTGCTTGTAGACCCCGGCAATGGCAGCAAGGGCCGGGTCGGGCTCGGTTGCCTGGGCAGCAAAGGCAAAGGACATGATGAGGACGAGAACAGCGATGAAACGCATCGACGCACCTTTCCCACGAAGCTTCACATGAGGATACTGGGAAACACACAGACCACCAATCGGTTGCACTTGACACCACAAAGACACGACGATTAAGTTGCATCATCTAATCAAAATGCGTCTAACATGCCCAACCAATACTGGTTCAAAACAGGAAAACTTCCTAACTACCCAATCAGTTGGGAAGGTTGGATTGTGTATTTTATATGGATTATTTTAGTTTTCTCTTTTCCATTTTTTTCAGAAGAATTCATTTCCCCTGAATTGATACCATACAAAATACTTATCCATATCACTTACGTCATATTAATATCCTCGATATACTGTATTTTCTTGAAAAAATTCGGATACAACGAAGAAAAAGTCAGAAAAATAAATGAAAATTTTGCAAATAAAAAACAAGATGATACGAGATAAATTAAAACATAAAGAATTAATAAAACCGTATAATTGTTTTCTCTGAAAAAATATTACACCACCCCTTACGGAATCGCAGGTTGGAGCGCTATCGTTTGCGCTTGTTGTTCCCAATATTATTTTCGCGATTCGCCAGATATACCGTCAGAGATTACCCTACCCCGTCTCCGACAGCCTGATTAATTTCATCATAGCATGCTGCCCTGTCGCCCTGACGACCCTCATTATACGATACGGAAGAGGCAGTAATCCGCCCCCTCCCAAGCCGGTCGGCGCGCCATGCGCCAAACCAGGGCAGCCCATGCCAGGGCCAACCCCTGGCGCTGCTTGCACCACCCCGGCTTTTCTGTATAGTGCCGCACTTCCGAAACCCCGCCGGCACCCTGCCTTGGTGTCGGCTAGGACCGTGCGGCTGATCCGGGACTTGGGTCCCAGGACACAGCGGCGGACCATCAATAGCCATGGGGAGTTTAATGGCACTGTATGAAACCATCCTGATCTGCCGCCAGGACATCTCGTCCGCGCAGGTCGAAACCCTGACCGAAACCTTCAGCAATATCCTGAAGGAACAGGGCGGTTCCGTGGTGAAGGTCGAGCAGTGGGGTCTGAAGACCCTCACCTATCGCATCAACAAGAACCGCAAGGGTCACTATGTCTATCTCGGCCTGGACGCGCCCGCCGCGGCCGTTGCCGAGATGGAGCGCAACATGTCCATCAACGAGGACGTGCTGCGTTACATGACCGTCAAGGTCGAGAAGATCGAGGAAGGCCAGACCGCCATGCTGGCCAACAAGGGCGAGCGCGCTGAGCGTGGCCCGCGCGGTGGCTTCGGCGACCGTGGTCCTCGTCGTGAATTCGGTGATCGCGGTGATCGTCCGGGCCGTGGCCCGCGTCGTGACGCCGCCGTTGAAGGTGAAGGAGACCGCGCATGAACGCCGAACGTCCCCAGGGTGCTGCCCCGGCCGGTGGCGCTCCCCGCTCCGGCGGTGGTCGTCGTCCGTTCTTCCGTCGCCGGAAGACCTGCCCGTTCTCCGGCCCGAATGCGCCGGCGATCGACTACAAGGACGTCAAGCTGCTGTCCCGCTTCATCTCCGAGCGCGGCAAGATCGTCCCGTCCCGTATCACCGCCGTGTCGGCGAAGAAGCAGCGTGAGCTGGCCCGTGCGATCAAGCGCGCCCGCTTCCTGGCTCTTCTGCCGTACATTGTGAAATAAGCGAGCCAGGAGAAAAGACCATGGACGTCATTCTGCTGGAACGCGTCGAGAAGCTGGGCCAGATGGGCCAGGTTGTGAAGGTCAAGGCAGGTTATGCCCGCAACTTCCTCCTGCCCAAGAAGAAGGCCCTGCGCGCCACCAAGGAAAACCTGGCCTACTTCGAAACCCAGAAGGCGCAGCTCGAAGCTCGCAATCTGGAACTGAAGAAGGAAGCCGAGATTGTCGCTGGTAAGGTCAATGGCCTGACCGTCGTCGTAATCCGCCAGGCCGCCGAATCCGGCGTTCTGTACGGCTCCGTCACCTCCCGTGACGTGGCCGATGCGGTGACCGAAGCCGGCACCACGATCAGCCGCGGTCAGGTTGCCATCGTCGACCCGATCAAGACCCTGGGCCTGTTCAAGGTCAAGGTTGTCCTGCATCCGGAAGTCAGCGTTGAAGTGACTGTCAACGTCGCCCGTTCGGCCGAAGAAGCCACCGTGCAGGCCCAGCGTGGCGGCATGGTTGTCGGCCGCGACGACGATGAAGACGAAGAAGAGACGGTTGAAGAAACCGAAGCCACCGAGGAAACCGAGGCCTGATTTCAGGTCCCGGCCTATCCTTGAGGCTGAAAGGGCGACCCGCCATCCGGTGGGTCGCCTTTTTCTTTATGAGATAGTCGCGATTTCAACCATCTGCGCTCCCCCCTTTGGTGGGGTTTTGCCAGGATGGAGATGGGGTTAACCTTTCAGCAGGTTTCGACGGCTGGAGGTCCCCCCACATGCTGTTGTTCCCCATGCTGTCCCGTCTGATCCGCCAGGGACATCTGACGGTGATCGATTCCCGCGGCAGGCACCATGATTTCGGTCGCCCGGCGGAGGGCGCTGATCCTGTCATCATCCGCCTGACCGATCCGTCTCTGGAATGGAAAATCGCCCTCAATCCCGGCCTTCATGCCGGGGAGGCCTATATGGACGGCACCTTGCAGATGGTGCAGGGCGATCTGTACGGCTTTATCGATCTGGTCACGCGCAATAGCGGCTTCGGCTATATCGGCCCGTTCGACAATCTGCGCCGCTGGGGTGTGGGGTTGCAAAGGCTGTGGCAGCAATATAATCCGCTGGACCGGTCGCGCCGGAACGTGGCGCATCATTACGATCTGTCCGGGGCGCTCTATGACCTGTTCCTGGATGCCGACCGGCAATATTCCTGCGCCTATTTCAACGAGCCGGGCCTGAGCCTGGAAGAGGCACAGGGCGCCAAGAAGCACCATATCGCCGGCAAGCTGCTGCTGAAGCCGGGCCAGCATGTGCTGGATATCGGCTGTGGCTGGGGCGGCATGGCGCTGACCCTGGCACGCGAAGCCGATGTGCAGGTGACCGGCATAACCCTGTCCAAAGAACAGCTTGGCCTTGCCCGCCAGCGGGCGGAAATGGCCGGCCTGTCGGATCGGGTGCGGTTTGAGCTGTGCGATTACCGGGAGATGGAAGGCCAATTCGACCGGATTGTCAGCGTCGGCATGTTCGAGCATGTCGGCAGGCCGCATTATCCCGATTTCTTCGCCAAGGTCCGCTCCCTGCTGACCGATGACGGGGTGGCCCTGCTCCATTCCATCGGGCGGGCAGAAGGGCCGGGCACGACCAATGCCTGGATTCGAAAATATATCTTCCCCGGCGGCTATTCCCCTTCCCTGTCAGAGGTGACGCCCACTGTGGAAAATGCAGGCCTCTGGGTGACCGATATCGAAATCTGGCGTCTGCATTATGCTGAAACCCTGCGGGAGTGGCGTCGCCGCTTCCTGGCCAACCGGGATAAGGCGGCCGCCCTCTATGATGAGCGGTTCTGCCGGATGTGGGAATTCTACCTTGTCGGGGCTGAATGCGCCTTCCGCCACCAGGGGCATATGGTGTTCCAGATGCAGTTGAGCCGTGATGTCCAGGCCGTGCCGCTGACACGAGATTACATCTATCAGCCGGACGCCCCTGCCCTTGCGGTGTCGCCGGCAAGCGGCAAACCGTCCCGCGTCGCCTGAAAGCTGACTTATCCACAGTTTTTCCACAAACTGTCCCCGGTATTCACGGGGTGCGGCGATGGATGGCATAACCACCCCGGCCAGGGGCTGCTAAAATCACCCCATGGATACCAAGCTGATCGACCCCGCCGCCATCCCCGGTGCCAATCCGGCCTTAAGCTACCGCACCCCGCCCCATAATGAGGAGGCGGAGCAGACGGTGCTGGGTGCCATTCTGGTGAACAACAAGGCGTTCGAGAAGGTGGGCGAATTCCTGCGCCCCGAACATTTCTTCGATCCCGCCAACCAGAAGATTTTCCAGGCGATCATGAAGATGATCGACCGGGGACAGGTGGCCAACCCGATCACCCTGAAAGCCTATTTCGAGCAGGATCGCGATCTGGCCGAAATTGGCGGACAGGAGTATCTGGCCCGTCTGGCTGGTGCCATCGTCACTGTCCATAATGTCGAGGATTATGGCCGCATCATCCATGACAGCTATCTGCGTCGCCAGCTTATTGAAGTTGGCGAGGAGATGGTCAATCAGGCCTATAAGCACGATATTGACGTCGCCGCCAACGACCAGATCGAGGACGCGGAAAAAAAGCTGTTCGAACTGGCAGCCACCGGCGACATCAAGGGCGATTTCATCCCCTTCGCCCGCGCGCTGACCGGGGCTATCGCCACGGCAGAAGCCGCCTTCCGCCGTTCCAGCCACGTCACCGGCGTCACGTCGGGCCTGCGCGACCTGGATGGTAAGCTGGGCGGCCTGCATTCCAGCGATCTGCTGATCCTGGCCGGCCGTCCTTCCATGGGTAAGACGGCACTCGCCACCAACATCGCCTTCAACGCGGCCAAAGCCTATATGCTGACCGGTGGCAAGGAAGGGGCGCCCGTCGGCTTCTTCTCCCTGGAAATGTCGGCCGAGCAGTTGGCCCTGCGTATCCTGGCCGATCAGGCCCAAATCTCCGGCGACAAAATCCGTCGCGGTGACATTTCCAACGTGGAATTTCCCCGGCTGGTGGAAGCCAGCCAGGATCTGGCCCGCGTCCCCTTCTTTGTCGATGATACGCCGGCCTTGACCATCACCGCCGTGCGCACCCGCGCCCGCCGCCTGAAGCGGACGCACGGGCTGGGTCTGGTGGTGGTCGATTACCTTCAGCTTCTCCGCGGGGGCGGCAGCAGCCGGGGTGAGCAGAACCGCGTGCAGGAAATCTCCGAAATCACCCGCGGCCTGAAGGCCATCGCCAAGGAACTGGACCTGCCCGTCATCGCCCTGTCGCAGCTTTCGCGTTCGGTGGAAAACCGCGAAGATAAACGGCCTCAGCTTTCGGACCTGCGCGAATCAGGCTCGATCGAGCAGGATGCTGACGTCGTAATGTTCGTGTTCCGCGAGCAATATTACCTGGAACGCGCCGAGCCGGGCCGCCGCCCGGATGAAAGCGAAGATAAATATAATGACCGCTATGCCCAGTGGCAGGACCGGCTGGCACAGGTCCACAACACGGCAGACGTGATCATCGGCAAGGCCCGTCACGGTCCCGTGGGCACGGTGCGCCTGTTCTTCGACGGTAATTATACCCGCTTCGGCGATCTGGAAACCCAGCATTCCGACGATTACGGCGATTGATGCGGGCGGTCTGGGAGGGCACCGTCACAGCGGTGCCCCAATTGCCGGGCACGCCATAGTGGCCTTCCCTTTCAGAAGTTTCCCATGCCTATCCCCCCTTCTTCCCTGCCTGCCGCCCTGGAGTCGCCGGCGGCGGCCCGTGTCGGCGCCGTACTGGTCATCGATCTGGATGCCCTGGTTGCCAATTGGCGCGACATGGCACGCCGGGTCGCGCCGGCCGAATGTGCCGCTGTCGTGAAGGCCGATGGCTATGGGCTGGGTGCCGTACCAGTGGCCACAGCCCTGTGGCAGGCCGGTGCGCGCAGCTTCTTCGTTGCTGATATCGAAGCCGGGGTCCAATTGCGGGCCGCGCTGCCGGATGCCCGGATCATCGTTCTGCATGGCGCGCCCACCGGCACGGAAGCCGAACTGGCACGGGAGAGACTGGTCCCCGTGCTGAATACGCTGGGGGAGATGGAGCGCTGGCAGGCAGAAGGCCGCAGACAGGGCAATCCCTTGCCCGCCTTCATCCATATCGATACCGGAATGAACCGGCTGGGCATGGATGCGGCAGACTTCACAAGGCTGGAACAGGACGCCCCCTCCCGATTGGACGGTATCGCTCTGCAAGGGTGGATGAGCCACTTAGCCTGTGCCGACCATCCCGAAAATCCCATGACGGCAGAACAGTTATTTCGTTTCCGGAATATTCTTGGGCGGCTACCCAGAGCCCCTGCCAGCCTGTCCAATTCCGCCGGCATTTTCCACGGCACCGACTACCATTTCGATCTGGTACGCCCCGGCATCGCCCTTTACGGCCCCAACCCTGCCCCCTGGCTGCCCAACCCGATGCGCCCGGTGATAAGGCTGCTGGGCCGTATCCTGCAGGTGCGCGATGTGCCAGCCAATGTCACAGTCGGCTACGATGCCACCCACCGCACCCAGGCCCCCGCCCGCATCGCGGCCCTGGGGCTGGGTTATGCCGATGGCTATCCCTGGGCCGGCGCCGGCAAAGGCCATGTGATGATCGCCGGGCATAAGGCGCCAATCATTGCCCGCATCTCCATGGACCTTGTGACAGCCGATGTCAGCGCCGTGCCGGAAGCCTTGCTGCGCGTTGGCGACTGGGCGGAGGTGATCGGCCCCAGCCGCGATGTCGATCAGGTGGCGGCCGAGGCCGGCACCATCGGCTATGAAATCCTGACCCGTCTGGGCCGCCGCTATCATCGTATTCATCTGGCGCAGGGATGATCGACCACAAGACTGGCGGAACCGTGGCCGTCGCCTTATGTTCATGGCTCTACTGCCGGGGATGACCCGTCATTGACAGGGGCCGCCGCTTTCTCTAGCGGTAAGCCCAGCTTTGCCCGTCCAAGAGGTCAGGTTGATGAATTTTCTCAGTGGGATCGGTCGCGCCACCCTGACATTTCTGGAAGCGGCGGGCCGGTTGGCCCTGTTCACTCTGACCGCCCTTTCGCATTGCGTGCGCCCCCCCTTCTACCTGCGCCATATCGGCCGGCAGATGGTGGAGATCGGCTATTACAGCCTGCCCGTTGTCGGCCTGACGGCTGTGTTCACAGGCATGGTGCTGGCGTTGCAAAGCTATAGCGGTTTCTCCCGCTTCTCCGCCGAAAGCGCCATTGCCACGGTCGTGGTCCTGTCGATCACCCGTGAGTTGGGGCCGGTACTGGCTGGCTTGATGGTGGCCGGGCGCATCGGTGCTGCCATGGCCGCCGAACTGGGCACCATGCGGGTGACCGAACAGGTGGACGCGCTGACCACGCTGGCCACCAACCCCTATAAATATCTGGTGGCGCCGCGCCTGATCGCCGGCACGACCATGCTGCCGATCCTGGTGCTGATCGCCGATATTATCGGCGTGTTCGGCGGCTATCTGGTGTCGGTCTATCGGCTGGGCTTCAACCCGTCGAGCTACATCAACAATACCTGGCAATATCTGGAATTCATGGACGTGGTGTCCGGTCTGGTGAAGGCGGCGGCCTTTGGCTTCGTCATCTCCCTGATGGGCTGCTACCACGGTTACCATTCGCGCGGCGGCGCCCAGGGCGTGGGGGCGGCGACCACCAATGCGGTCGTCTCCTCCTCCATCCTCATCCTGGTCCTGAACTATCTGCTGACGGGGATCTTCTTCTCATGAGCGAGCCGCTGGAACTGAACGGCGCGATGGAAGTGCCGAAAATCGCGCTACGGGGCGTGAAGAAGGCTTTCGGCCCGAAGGTGGTGCTGGACGGCGTTGACCTGGATGTGAAGCGCGGCGAAAGCGTTGTCATCATCGGCGGGTCCGGCACCGGCAAGTCGGTGCTGCTGAAAAGCATTCTCGGCATCCTGCAGCCCGACAGCGGCACCATCAGCATTGATGGCGAAGACACCACCCATATTGGGGGCCGCGACCGGGAGCGCGTGATGCGCAAATTCGGCATGCTGTTCCAGGGGGCCGCCCTGTTCGACAGCTTGCCGGTCTGGGAGAATGTCGCCTTCGGCCTGATTCAGGGCCAGGGCGTAGGCCGCAGGGAAGCGCGGGAGCGCGCCATTGCCACGCTGGCCGCCGTGGGGTTGGGCCCGGACGTGGCCGAACTGTCGCCGGCAGAATTGTCAGGCGGCATGCAAAAGCGCGTGGGCTTGGCCCGGGCAGTTTGCACCAACCCGGAAATCATTTTCTTCGACGAACCCACAACGGGTCTGGACCCGATCATGGCCGACGTGATCAACGACCTGATCGTGAAATGCGTGAAGAATCTGGGTGCCACCGCCCTGTCCATCACCCATGACATGGCCAGCGCCCGCAAGATCGCCGACCGTATCGCCATGCTCTACAAGGGCAAGCTGATCTGGGTCGGCCCAGTGTCGGAAATCGACAATTCCGGCAATCCTTACGTGGATCAGTTCATCCACGGTCGGGCCGAAGGTCCGATCCAGATGCAGATCAAAGCCTTTTAATATCGATCCCGATGGCCTGGACTCACCGGGATCTGGCTCGACGGCGACTGCCGCTGCGAGGTACGTGCCGCGTCGCTAAGCTGCCAAATGGCGGTGCCGGCCACTGAGGCGCGGTTATCGGTTACGATCCCCCGCACCTTGGTATAAGGGGCTCCCTTATCCGGAACTCCTGCCGGACAAAAGATCAGCGCGGGACCGTGCCACGCAGGGGCAGGAAGGGCAAACCGGCCTGATCCATGGCCTCATCGATCAGGCTGTCCCCCTTGCCGTCGAATAACTGCAACAGCAGATCATCCATTGCCCGGTCTTCCGACTGGCCGCATTGGACGTAAAGCCGACCAAGGACGGCGGCCTGGAAGGCGACCCGTCCGTCATCTCCCCCCGCATACCCTTGTTCGCGCGCAACCTCCTGCGCCAACAGGAAGGGCTGGCACAGGCGCTTGGGCACATGGGCATGTTCCAGCAATGCCCGGAGCCCCTCCCCCGTCTCCTCCGCCATCAGGCTATGGATGTTGCGGCGGGTAATGCGGGATTTGGCCATCAGGCCGGCCAGGAAAAAATCAAAATCCCCGGCACAGAGGGCGCGGAGAAGCAGGGCGATGCTGAGGCGCCCCTGATTGTTGAGATGGACCGCCAGCGCATCGGGCGCCATACCCGGACGGTCCATGGGACGCAACAGCGCCAGGGTCGCTGAATCGCGGGCATAGCCGGTAAGTTCCCCGGCTACGACCGGGGAGAGACGGTGGCGCTCCACCAGCAGATCGCGGACAAGCTCAGAGGCCGAGGCCACCAGCCGCTCCAGCACACTGGCCGGCAGAACGGCACGACCAGCCAATGGCTCTGCGACCAGCGGCACATTGGCATAACGGTCAGCCATCAGTTCCAGCGTCTCATCGGAGATGGAGGCGCCTTCATTTGCCGCCAGGGTCGCGACCACGGCCAGATTACCAACATCGACCAGGGCGGCAGAAACAGCACTGGAGAGGCCATTACGGGCCGCAATGGCAAGCTGTTTGGAGGCTTCATCCTGCCCGATCACCTGCAAGAGCAGATCATCCCCCAGACGCTCACAATGGCGCAGCAAGGGGAAAGCCACACTGACCACATCCAGTGCCAGATCATGCGCCAGATCATCGGACAAAAGGGGGCTGTTATAAATTTGCCAGGCCACCGCCTCCCGCACCTGAAGGGCGGCATCGCGCGCCAGACGCCGCAGCAGGTCGCGCGCCATTTCCTGTTCCTGCAACGCCAGCAGGCCGGCTTCCGCCGTCTGAACAATCTTGGCAACGACGGCGATCCGGGATTCCGCGGACCGGTCGCCAGCCAATCGGCGTACATCGGCCAGGGAAAGCGTGTTTGATGGGGCTGTCATCGGTCTCTCGGGCGTCGGAGCGTCAAGGCGTTGACGATTTATTGGGATCAATCCGGATCAATGGCATCCAGACGTAATGTATCCTGCCAAATCTGTTCCACCTTGCGCAGAACGCGCAAGGTTGTTGCCAAATCGGCATCGCCATCCCTGCCGAGCAACAGGCTGGCACTATAGTCGATTTCAAGCTTCTGGAGTATCACGACGAGTTGTCGGCCCTTGGGTGTAAGGCAAAGGAAACCCTTACGCCGGTCACCCTGAAGCTCCAGATAACGGGCATCCAGCAAGGACCTGAGATGCAATGCCGCTTCGCTGGCCAGATAATGGCCGGTGGAAACGAGCGTCGGGAGAGATGTGGCGCCGTCAGCAATAGAGAGGAGCATCTGCGCCTGGACGGGCAGAAGATCCTCAATATCACGCCGCAGCAACTCAATCCGGATGAGATCGAGAAATTGTCGATGAAGCCGTCCGACCAGGCGGGCAAGCCCCGCGATGGTCGACGGAACAGGTTCATCCATTGGTGATGAACCTGTCATCGCTGGCGATGTCGGAAGGGGCGTCGGTGCCATGGTCGCACGTTGTCTGCAACGTACAGACCGGAATCAAGGCTCAGCGCGGCGCGTCGGCGCCTGGCTTGTTCTCGGTCAACTTGGCGCCTTCAGCAGTATCCGCGTCTTCGTCGCGCATACCTTTCTTGAAAGCCTTAACGCCCTTGGCCATGTCACCCATCACATTGGGCAGCTTGCCGGCACCAAAGACCAGCAGCACGACGACCAGAACGATAACCCAATGCCAGAGGCTCATCGCGCCCATGGGAACTCTCCCGCTTTGAACTGTTTATATGGGGTACAGATAAGGGGTCGAAGCCCCCCTGGGAAGACCGTTCCGTCAGATAAAGACTGGAAAGGTGATTTTGTCACGCGCTCCCTTTGGGAACGCGCACAGCAGGCGCCGGTTTCGATCGCTGATTTGGCGTCGCTATGCCTGCCCGCGCATCTCGAAACGAACCACCAGCCGTTGCCGGTTGATAGGGCGGGGAAAACGCTCCTCCAACCGCATATCATCCGGAGAATAGCGCAGACCGGCGGCATATCGCAGGGCAGATTGTTCGAACAATCCCGGAGGAACGGCCTCTACAACCCGGACATCCTGTGGAGATCCATCGCGCCCGATCAGAAACTCCACCACCACCTGCCCCTCACGCCGCAATCGCAGCGCCCGCTCGGGATAATGCAGACGGGGACGGAAAAGAGGTTCCAGGTCCGACATCGGCGTTCCGACCTTATCGGCGGCCTGAATTCAAGCCGAATGAAAAGGATCGCGGAGCCCGCAAGGCTCGCGTTGGCAGCGGTCCGTCAAGAGAAGGGCGGGTGACATTGCCACCCGCCCTATTCACTTTACTTTGCCGCCAGCAGATACAGACGGGCCAGATCGGCGGGGCCATCCTTGGCCGTGATGGTCTTGGCCGTGGCCTGGGCTTTCGCCTTCTGACCGCTGCTCAGATAGTAGGTCACCAAGCGCAGACGGGCATCATCCGGGTTCTTCAAGCCGGTCGGCTTGGCCAGGGCCTGCTCCGTCAGGCTGATTGCCTTATCGTACTGGCCATAACCGGCATAGGCTTCAGCCACGCGCAGAACCGGACCGGGATTGCCGCTGGCAATGGCTTCCTTCTCGGTCTGGCCCAGCACCTTCTTGTCCTCGGCAACCGCGCGGGCGGCCATGTCCTTCAGGCGCTTATGACGCTCGGCTTCCTTGCCCTGGCCCAGCAGGCCCGTGGCATAGCCCTTGTCGATCATGGTCATCGCTTCGCCCGGATTACCGGCCTGGATCGAAAGCTGAGCCATTTCCATGATGTCGTTGGTCGTGTCCAGCAGGCCAAGATGATTCATCAGCCGATAGCTGTCCAAGGCCAGACGGTCACTGGCAAAGCCGGGCTTGCGCTGCGTGCGCAGGGCCAGATCCGTCCAATAGTTCTTGTTCGGATAATACTGAACCAGCTTCTCCAGCGCGCCGACATAGCCGGCTTCATTCTTCATGTCGTTATTGGCGGCAGCGAGAAGCTGAAGATCCTTCTCATCCGGCTTCTGGCCGGACTTCTCGACGGCGGCGATCTTGGCACTGACTTCCTTGATCGCGTTCGGATAGTCCTTACCCAGATAATAAGCCTGGATCAGCAGGGTGCGCATGTTCGCATCCTTGCCGCCCGCGCTGAAATAGCGCTGGGTCCAGGTGACGGCCTTGCCGTAATTCTTCTGCTGATAATGCTGCTGTGCCAGGGCCTGCACAAACTGGAGCTGCTGTGCTGCATCCATGCGACCGGATGCAATAACCTTGTCCAGCGCGGTTTCGGCCGTCGCCGTGTCGCCAGCCTGATAGGCGGCCACAAGGCGAGTCTGTTCAACAGTATAATCTTCGAACGGGGTTTTATCGGCGACAGCGTCAGCTTCGCGGATCTTGGCGATCGCGTCCTTGAACTTCTTCGCCTTCATCAATTCCACGGCGGCGTTCAGCGGATTGCCAACCTCGGGACGAACCGTGTCACCAGCGGGTTTCCCCTTCTCCTCCTTAGCCTTCTGCGCGAAGGCATCGGCCGGCGCCATCACAGCGGCGAAGGAGCCAAAGGCGAGAGCCGTTCCCAGCAGGGCGGCCGTGAAGGTACGGGTACGGGTCATTGTCTCGATCTCGATTCTGACCAGCAAGGAGGCACACAATAAGGGCTCTCACCCACTGGTCGGGTGATCCATACGGCCGGCCAACCGACCGCTATACGGATTAGATCAACGCTTGGCGGCAGAGATAAGGCAGGGTTGTCCGAAGAAAACCCTGCCTTTTTCCGCTCACGGCGGCATCAGTCCATGAACTGTTCGCCACCGATCATGCCGATCTTGGTCAAACCCAGCCGCTGGGCCGATGCAAGAACGGTTGCCACACTCTTGTACTTGACGAGCTTGTTCGCCCACAGATGCACTTCCGGCTGCGGGCTTTTCGCCGCCGCATTCATGATCTGCTGCTCAAGTTCGGCAGTGCTGGACAGGGCCTGCCCGTTCCAGATCACGGTGCCATCGAAGTCAACTTCGATTGTCACCACTTCCGGCTCGACAGTGTTTTCCTGCGGCGGGGGAACACCCGCCGGCATGTCCAGTTTCACGGCGTGGGTCTGAACCGGAATGGTGATGATCAGCATCACCAGCAGAACCAACATGACGTCGATCAACGGCGTCGTGTTCATTTCCGGATTAACAGCACCCTCTTCACCGCCGCCGGCACCCACACTCATGCCCATTGGGGCCTCCTATGCTTTGTTCCCGGAGGGGAACCCCGGCAGTCATCGACTGCCGGAGATCACACCAGCGGGGGGCTCGGTGATAAAGCCGATCTTCATGATGCCGGCCCGCTGGCAGGTCACAACGACCTTGCCAACGAACTCATACCGGCCTTCCCGGTCACCACGGATGTGGATCTCGGGCTGGGGGTTCAGCACCGCGACTTCCTTCATACGCTCGAACAGCGCGCTGTAGTCGGGCAACTGGGTAGCATTCCAGTAGATATTGCCCTCTTCATCGACACCGATCGTGATGTTTTCCGGCTTGGTCACAGTCGGCACGTTGGCTTCCGTCGGAAGCTTCACGGGGATCGTCTGGATGGCGACCGGAATGGTCAGAAGGAAAATGATCAGCAGAACGAGCATCACGTCCACGAGCGGCGTCGTATTAATCTCCGACACCACCGATTCTTCGCCGTCAGCGGCGGGCCCGACGCTCATTCCCATGGTTAGGCGCTCCGGGCGGACTTGGAGCCCTGGCCAGCGATCAGGAGAGCGTGCAGATCGGACGTGAAGTTACGCAGACGATCCATGACGACCTTGTTACGACGGGTCAGCCAGTTGTAGGCCAACACGGCCGGAACAGCCACGGCCAGACCGATAGCGGTCATGATCAGTGCTTCACCGACGGGGCCAGCAACCTTGTCGATGGAAGCCTGACCGGACAGACCGATGGCCACCAGAGCGTTCAGAATACCCCACACCGTACCGAACAGACCGATAAACGGAGCGGTGGAGCCCACGGAAGCCAGGAAGGCCAGGCCACCCTGCAGACGACCATTGACGGTGTCGACCGAGCGCTGCAGGGACATGGTCACCCAGGTGTGCAGGTCGATATGGTCGGTCAGGGCACCATCATGATGCTCGGTGGCGCGCATGCCGTCTTCGACAATGCCACGGAAAGCCGAATTTTCGTTCAGACGGGCGGCGCCTTCAGCAACCGAACCGGCGGTCCAGAATTCCTTTTCAGCGGCATTGGCCTGGCTGTTCAGACGGGACTGTTCGAACAGCTTGGTGACCAGGATGTACCAGGTGCCGGCGGACATGATCAGCATCAGAACGAGCGTGCTCTTAGCGACAACGTCGCCGTGCTCGATGATGGCGCTCAGGCCGTAGGGGTTCACGTCCGGAGCAGCGGCTTCCTCGGTCGCGGCCGGAGCAGCGGCTTCGGTCGGAGCGGCGGCGGGCTCGGCCGGAACAGCGGCCGGATCAGCCGGGACAGCAGCCGGATCGGCCGGAACAGCAGCCGGGTCAGCCGGAGCGGTCGTGGCCGGAGCAGTGGTGTCCGTCGGGGTGGTGGACTGGGCGAAAACCGGCGCCGACAGGGTGGCAACCAGGGCGGCGGTGGCAGCGAGGCGGCTCACACCCGCCAGGGTGAACATCTTGTTCATCGTAGCTCTGCTTTCAGACTCACGTGTTTCGATTGGGAGCGATCGGTCTTAACGACTGACGCTTAGCGCGCATCTTCAAGACGGAAGACCAACGGAACCTGGGCAGCAAGCCAAGCTCCCTGGGGCTGTCCGTTGACTTCCAGAGGCTCACAGCGCCAGCGGCCGCTGGCAGCCTGCTTCAGCCAAGCATTGTCAAGGCGCTCATAACCGCTCGACTTGACAACGGTGCCCTCCGAGATGCGTCCCTCTGCATTACAGAACAGGCGCATAACGGTCGTCCCCTCTTCCTCCAGCCGGATTGACTGGGACGGATAGGTGGCGCGGGCATTCTGGATGCTCTTGACGTTCAGCTTACCACCCGTCGGGGGGGCCGGCGGCGCCTCGACCTTCGTGGGGTTGGGCGTCGGCCGCTGAACATCCGGCGGCCGCGTCGTCGTCGCCACCGTCACCGGCGGATTGGGCGGCGGCGGCTGCGTGATCTGAATCTCAGGCGGCGGAATAAAGGGCGGCGGCGGCGTATCGAATTGCGGCGGCGGCGGCGGCGGCGGTTCTTCCGGCGGCGGTGGAGCCACTTCCTCGATGATCTTGGTTTCAAGCGGCTCAGTCACGATCTGAACCGCCTCACGCGCAAGACCAGAAGCGAGGGCGTAGATCAACCCGACGTGCAGAAGAACAACCACCACAATGCCAACCATCCGCCCGGACTTTTGCGGCTGCTGGGGCCGCCGATAGGGCGTTTGCGACAGGTAGGACATCGGTCGGTCACTCGATCCACGGGGGATGGGGCACCCGGAATAGCACACATAGGTGGGATGCGATACCCGCCGGTCTTAAAATTTGCCGGCTACTGGGCAACTTCCTGCACCGATCCGCGCTAGTTTCCGCAACACTCAATCTTTCCCCCGCCCGCAGGGGACGGAAAGATAGGTTGAATGTCAGCGGTACCAGATGCAGCGGCCTGACAACCCTGACAAGCAGGGACATGAAGCCAGGACCAGTTACGGGGGACAATCCAAGGCGGAAGGTGGCAGGCTCAAAGCCGTGCGACTCCGCAACACTCTCAACAAGAAACGACCGGCGGCCCGGTTGGACAGCGGCCGGCTTCCCGATGGCGCCCTTCCGGGGTTAACCCGATACGAAGGGTGCGAACCACATCACTGCCACGCAGGGGCAATGCGTAGAACAGAGCGATAGCGACGACAAGCAATGAGGGAAGCAGCGTCGGCTCATCGCCACCCCCTTCCCGGTCTCGCTTGGTTTGGCCCGAGGGCCGGGAAGTTGCCGGCTCGATCCCCTTTTCAGAGAACCGCGCGGCAGGCTGCGTTCCGTCCGGATGAACGAAAGACAGCGGACCGGCAAGCAGAGCGGCGGCGAACGGCAAGGTCGTCGCCCGGGGGAGCAGGTTCCCCTGGATCAACGTCACTGTAAACAAAACTGCGAGGAGCCCATGGGCCCAGCTACGCGTCATGTCGAGTGCTGCCTCCCGCCAACCGGTACCCTGACCGGATCGGGAGCGACACTGTCACAGCGCTGGCGCCAACACAATGCCCTTAAGCATCCCAGGCATACGATTATCGGCCAGCCTGCCGATATTGCCTGATCATTTGCGCATGGGTTGAAAGATCGTAACCCGCCTGCGCCGCTGTGCGTAATATTGCTTCTTCCGATGTGCTTCCGGCTTTCGCTTCAGCGAGCGCCCAAAGAATCGTCGAGCGTGTGCCGCTGCGGCAATGGGCCAATACAGGGCCCGGAGATGCCGCGAGAGCTGCGGCAAAATCGCCCACCTTCTGCCCTAAGGTCGGGGATGTGACGGGCAGATATATATAGGTCAAACCCAGATCAGACGCGAGTGACGCCGCTTCAGCCGCAGAAAGCTGGCCGGGCTCTTCACCATCCGGACGGTTATTAATAATTGTCTTGTACCCGGCCGCCTTGATCGCCGGCAGATCGACCGCATCGATCTGCGGGGCAACGGCAATCCCATCAACAAGCGGGCGGATATCCAAGGTCATGATAAAATTCACTCTTCCTGGGCATGCGGTGGGGCGGACACCAAACCATGCCTGTCATATCGGCATAAATCGACCAGTGCGCAAGCCCCACACCCAGCGGATACGGGAAACTTAACCATACGGCATATTGGTTAACATACGTTAACTTTGCTGCGACGCAACATGCCCTTCTGCAACCCTGGCCCCGCCGAAACGGCAGGCGGGGCCATTATTGAACCCTAGTCATGCCGCACTTCCGCCACCATCACCCCGCGATCCGCAATCCCTCGCCCTCCGCGTCGCAGGTGCTTTCCCGCACACGGCGGCGCACAGCGAGCAAAAGATCAAGCAGACGCTGACGCTGCTCACCATTCAGATCCCGCATCATGCGGTCATTGATGCTCTGGCGGCGGGGCTGAAGCCGATACAGGATTTCCAAGCCAGCAGCCGTGACGCGCAGCAGCTTGCGACGGCGATCCTGCGGATCATCCTGCTGGCTGATCAGGCCTTTCCGGATCAGTTCGGTGACGGTGGCGCTGATGTGGGGACGGGACAGGCCGCGGGCGGTTGCGATCTCGGACGAGAAGACACCGTCACCAACGGCGCGACCATCCTGGAAGTTGATGTCGCCAGCGACATTCATCAGGACAGTCCATTGCGGCGCCGTCAGGCCGGCTTCTGCCAGCACCACTTCGCTCTGGTGCGACAGGGCATTGGCCAGATCCAGCAGACAGAGCGAGATCGCGTCTTCGGGCCGGAAGCGGAAAGGGGTGTGTGGCATGACAAGGCTCCGACGAGGGGGGAAGTTCAGTGCCCCCACCCTGCCGCACTTGTCCGTAACCGACATTGACACGGATCAATAAAAGTTGAGGTAAACAATGATCCGCCCGATGAGCGATCCGGCATCTTTACGCCGGAAAACGCCCGTCCCATCCTGATGTCAGGGCACGGTTGCGTTCCACATCATCGGGAAAGTCCATTTCGCCCCATTCCAGCCCCTGGATGGAAACGGTGCCAACGGACGCATCGCGCTTGGCCAGCGTATCAATCACAGAGAGATACCAGCGCCGCAGCCCTTCCGGGGTGCGCAGCGTCTGTTCCACCGCCGCCGCGAAGGCCTTTCCGCCTTCCGCTGTGAAGCGCAGGAATCCGATAGATTCGCCATTCACGATATCCAGCGGCAAGGTCTTGCCGATATCCAGCAGCCGCCCGGCCGTATCGGTCCGCACCTTCATATCGTCGGCGTCATAATCATCCTTAGCGTCGATCGTCACGGTGATCGGCGCCGTGGCCTGGGCAAGCAGACGACGCGCGATCTCCGGCTCGAACAAGGTGTCGCCATTCAGGATCAGGAAATCGCCTTCCATCTCCTGCCGGGCCACCCAGCAGGAGGCGGTATTGTCCGCCAGCGCGTAGAACGGATTATAAAGCGTGCGGACGCGGATGCCGGACAGGTCCATACCCGCCAGCGCCGCCTCCACCCGGTCGGCACGGAAACCGGTAACGATCACCGCCTCCCCCACCCCGGCGGCAGCCAAGCCGCGCAATTGCCATTCCAGCAGGGAGCGGCCTGAGAGGTCGATCAGGCATTTCGGCTGCTCCGCCGTCAGCGGCATCAGGCGTTTGCCCTGCCCGGCACTGAGAATGATGGCTTTCACGACACTTACGCTCCAGGAATAACGGCAACCGGCGTCCGAACGATCAAAAGGACGCCCCCCGTGAAGGGCGGACAATGCCGCCACGCCGATCCGCCGTCAATCCTCCGCCCATTTACGCATCAGGTTGGCCAGACACTTGGAGAGAAGGTCGAATTCAGCCGTCTTGCCCTGTTGCTGGAACAGGGTCTGGCGGGCCGTATCCAGGTCGAACAGAAGCTCCCGGTCCCCGGCATCCCGAATCAATGACCGTATCCAGCCTACGGCAGCCATACGCTGTCCCCGCGTCACCGGCTCCACCCGATGCAGGGTCGTCGAAGGATAGAACAGGCCGGAACCCGCCGGCAGCTTGAAGGCCATCTCGCCCGCCGCCGTTTCCATCACCAGTTCCCCCCCATCATACTCAGCGGGATCAGCCAGGAAGAGGGTGAAGGAGATATCGGTACGGACCCCGCCCATGATGGCATCGTCAACATGGCTGCCATAATGCTGCCCGCCGCCATAGCGGCTGAACAGAATGGGACCGAACCGGCAAGGCCGTGTGGCCATCGCTACCAGCGGATGGGTCCGAACCACCTGCTCCACCATGGCACGCAGATCGGCATGGGCCGGGTCATCCGCGCGCAACTGCTCATTATCCTTGACCAGACGCGCGTGCCAGCCCGCCGTTGCGGCGCCATGCTGCATCCGTCCTTCCGTCAGGCGGGCGGTGATGCGACCAATCTGTTCGGCCGACAGAATATCGGTGACGGGCAGGATCATGATGGCTCCACAAAGGTTAGGCTGGTTATCAGATTTCAATTGCGAATGACTTGCAATGACCTAAATCACGTGGCACGGTCGCAGCCGCTTCAATGGCAACAAATGGCAGAGGGTTCCCCGCATGATTATTCGTCCGCGACTGTGGGTCGGCATTGGTCTTTCCGTCCTTGCCGGCACCGTGCCGGCAGCCAGTGCCAGCGCCGCCGATCCGATCACCGCCCTGCATGCCGATGCCACCGGGCTGGCCCTGCAGGTCGCCCATGGTGGCGAGGGCGGTGAAGGGGGTGAGGGTGGCGAAGGCGGCGAGGCCGGCGTCTCCCCGGAACAGGCCGCCAAGGATCCCGTCGCCTTCATCTCCGCGCTGGACGTGACGGCAGCGCATTACCATGCCGGTCTTGCCGCCTATAAGGAAGGCGAGACCCAGGCCGCCGGCGAGATGTTCGCCCACCCGATCTCGGAGATCTATATCGATCTGGAGCCGGTTTTCACCGCACAGGGTGCGGCCCCCTTCCAGGCGGACATGGAGAAGGCGTCGGAACTGGCGCTGAACAAGGCGCCGGTTGCCGACGTGGAAGCCGCGGCCAAGAAGGTGCTGACGGCACTGGAAGCCACCGCCGCCAAGGCCCCGACCTCCAAGGCCAGCCCGAAGGCCATTCAGGCCAAGCTGCTGGCCGACATGATTGACCGCGGCGCCCGCCAGTACCGCTCCGCCGCCGCTGTGGAAGAGTTCGAGCCGTACCTGGACGGCTATGGCTTCGCTATCGCCGCCAAGGACCGCGCCGCTGCGCTGACCAAGGCGGGCGGCGAGGTTTCCGCCGATGTGAAGGCGGCGATCGACCTGCTGGTAAAGGCCTATCCCACCGCCAAGCGTCCGGCCAGCCTGCCGGTGACCGTCGACGCGCTTCAGGTCCAGGCCTCCAAGGCCCAGTTGGCCCTGTCGCGTATCCGCTGACGCGACAGCGTTATCGTGGAAAAGGCGCCCCCGGTGCGGGGCGCCTTTTTTCATGGGCAATCGTTACTCTCGCTGGGTGGAGAAACGATGCGCCTTATACCAATCCGCCGAATGATTGACCCTTGGTCAACCCTTCGACGGCCTCAGGCGCCGGCGCCAACATGCGTTGGCTTGGCTAACGCGGCACAAGCCGCGCGGCGGCAGTCGCCGCCGATACCAATCTGCCATGAGTCAAACTCAAGGCGGGTTGGTATTATGCCAGCACACCGCCATGCGGCTGGTCGAACTGCAAGGCTGCCAGTCTCGCATAAAGACCATCCTGGCGGATCAGCTCCTCGTGCCGGCCAATCGCCTCCACCTGGCCTTTGTCCAGCACCACGATGCGGTCGGCATTGACGATGGTGGACAGGCGGTGGGCGATGATCAGCGTCGTGCGGTCGCGCATCAGCCCATCCAGCGCCTGCTGCACGGCACGTTCGCTTTCCGCATCCAGGGCCGAGGTTGCCTCGTCCAGCAACAAAAGCGGTGGGTTGCGCAGGATGGCGCGGGCAATGGCAATGCGCTGACGCTGCCCACCGGACAGGCGCACGCCCTTTTCCCCCAGGAAGGTGTTGAACCCGTCGGGCAGCGCTTCCAGGAAGGACAGCGCGTTGGCAGCGTGGGCCGCCTCGCGCACCTCCGCATCGCTGGCATCCGGCCGGCCATAGCGGATATTTTCCATGGCGTTGGTGGAGAAGATCACCGGATCCTGCGGCACGATGCCGATACGGGCGCGCACATCGGCCGGATCGGCCTTGGCGATATCCACCCCATCCAGACGGATGATGCCCTGCTGTGGATCATAAAACCGCAGCAGCAACTGGAAGATCGTGGTCTTGCCGGCCCCGCTGGGGCCGACCAGCGCAACCGTTTCCCCCGGCGCCACGGTCAGGGTCAAGCCACCCAGGGCCGATTCGGCCGGGCGGGCGGGATAGTTGAACCGTACATTCTCAAAAGCCACGGCCCCGCGGGGCGGCTGCGGCAAGGGCAGCGGGCTGGCAGGCGGCCGGATATCCGGCACCGTGGCCAGCAGATCGAACAAGCGTTCCGTGGCCCCGGCGGCGCGGGCCAGATCGCTGGCCACTTCCGACAGGGCGCCCACGGCACCCGCCACCAGCACGGCATAAAAGACGAAGGCGGAAAGCTCACCCCCGCTGATGCGGCCATCGATCACATCATGGCCACCCACCCACAGGACCAGACCGATGGCGCCGAAAACCAGCACGATCACCAGCATGGTCAGCCAGGACCGCGCCCGGATACGGTGAAGCGCGACCTCGACCGCCTTTTCCACCCGGCTGGCGAATCGCTCCCGCTCCCAGGTTTCATGGCCGAACGCCTGCACCGTGCGGATACCGCCCAGCACCTCGTCGACCGCGCTGCCGACATCGGCCACCGCATCCTGGCTGGCGCGGCTGAGCCGGCGGACCTTGCGACCGAAAATGATGATGGGGGCCACCACCAGCGGCACCACCAGCAGGGCAAGCCCCGTCAGCTTGGCACTGGTCAGTGCCATCAGCACAATGCCACCGATCAGCGACAGGATATTGCGCAGTGCGATGGAAACGCTGGTCCCGATCACCTGCTGCAGCAGCGTCGTATCGGCGGTCAGGCGAGACATGATCTCGCCCGTCCGCGTCGTCTCATAAAAAGACGGCGACAGCGTCAGCAGATGGTCGAACACCCGGCGGCGCATATCCGCCACCATCCGCTCCCCAACCCAGGAGACGAGGTAGAAGCGCGAGAAGGTGGACACGGCCATCAGCACGATCACCACCAGCAGCACCAGTAGTGCCTGGTTCAGCAGATCGGCGTTCCCGGCCGTGAAGCCATGATCGACCAGGGCGCGCAGCCCCTGCCCTAATCCCAATACCGTTCCAGCCGACACAATAAGCGCCAGCGTGGCCCCCGCCATCTGCCGCCGATAAGGGCGCAGGAAGGGCCAGAGCATGCGCAATGGCTTCAGGTCGCGCCGGGCAGCGGCATCCTGTTCGGGCAAAACAGCGGAACGTTGACGGTCATCTAAAGCCAAGGGTCGGCTCCCCGGTCGGAAAAGCGGGTGGCAATCACCCGGCGCTCGTGGTAACCGCTGCGAGCGTGAAGGGCAACAGGCACGCCGGTCGCAGCCCAACCCTGCTTTGCGTTACAGCAATGCGGGATGGGGTTGTCAGTCCGCGCCCGATTGTATATAAGCCCGGCTTCGTTTTGAGGACTGCCGACCATGAAGACCGATATCCATCCCGACTACCACGAGATCACCGTCATCATGACCGACGGCACCTCGTTCAAGACCCGTTCCACCATGGGCAAGGCCGGCGACACGCTGCGCCTGGACATCGACCCGAAGTCCCACCCGGCCTGGACCGGCGTCCAGAAGCTGCTGGACACGGGCGGGCAGATCGCCAAGTTCAACAAGCGCTTCCAGAGCTTCGGCCTGAAGTAAGCCTGTTAAACGGGTCCTGTGAAAAAGGCGCCGGCGGTTTTAACCGCGGCGCCTTTTCCATTTTCAGGCTCTTGATAGCAAACCCCTTAATCGCCGGGCGCTGCCTCCGGCAGTTTGGCTGCACGGTGCACGCGCCAGGCTGGCGGCCGCCAGCCTGTCAAAGGTCTAACCTTTGACAGGCTGGTCTCAGATCGTGGGGATGGGCATCCCCTCCAGCAATTTGTCCAGCGTCACCGGATAATCGCGCACCCGCACGCCGGTGGCATTGTAGATGGCGTTGGTGACAGCGGCACCGACCCCGCAAATCCCCAACTCCCCCACGCCGCGGGCCTTCAGGGGGGAGGAATTTGCGTCTTCATCCCCTTCCAGGAAAATCACGTCGAGATCGGGAATGTCGGCATGGACCGGCACATGATATTCGGCCAGATCATGGTTGACGAAGAAGCCCAGGCGCTTATCGACGACCAGTTCCTCCATCAGCGCTGCGCCGATTCCCATGGTCATGCCACCCAGGCACTGGCTGCGGGCCGTCTTGGGGTTGAGGATTCGCCCGCAGGAGGCGACGGTCAGCATGCGGCGAACCCGCACTTCCGCCGTATAGCGGTCCACCCCCACCTCACAGAAATGGGCACCAAAGCTGGCCTGGGCGAATGTCTTTGTCAGATCGCCAAACTCGATTCCCGCCTCAGCCTGGATTTCCTGGTCTTGCGCCAGATCGGCCAGCGGCACCCGCCGGCCATCGGAAACCAGATGGCCATCGGCAAAGCTCACCCCCTCGGCATTGACGCCAGCCCGCGCCGCCAGCTTGGCCCGCAGCGCCATGCAGGCAGCATAGACGCCAGAGGTGGCGCTGTTCGCCCCCCAGGAGCCACCGGAACCGGCAGCCTCGGGGAAGTTTGTATCGCCCAGCCGGACCTCTACCGCCGACAGGGGCAGGCCCAGCATCTCCGCCGCCGTCTGGCCCATGATGGTGTAGCTGCCCGTGCCGATATCGGTCATGGCCGATTCCACCCGCAGCCGCCCGCCCGGTAACAGCCGGACCCGCGCGTGGGACGCGGTGACCAGATTGTCCCGGATGGCGGATGCCACGCCATAACCGATCAGCCAATCCCCGTCCCGCATCTGGCCCGGCTTGGGGTTACGCCGGTTCCAGCCGAACCGCTCCGCCCCCAGGCGCAGGCATTCCACCAGCCGCCGGTTGGAAAAGGGACGTTCTGGGCCGACTTCGGGGTCATGCTGGATATCGTTCAGGATGCGAAACTCCACCGGGTCCAGGCCCAGCTTCTCCGCCATCTCATCCATCGCATTTTCCAGGGCCAGCAGCCCGACCGCCTCCCCCGGTGCGCGCATGGCATAGCCGGGGGCGAGGTCGAGCCGGGCCTGGCGCGTCGCCGTCATCCGGTTGGCCCCGGCGTAAAGCAACCGTGTCTGGAAACAGGCGTTTTCCGACGGCGCACCGGTATTGCCCGCCCGTTCCGGCGGCAAGTTACCGGACCAGTCTTCATGCGCAATCGCGGTCAGCCTTCCGTCGCGGCCCGCCCCCAGCCGGATGCGCTGGATGGTGGCAGAGCGCTGGGAGGTGTGGTTGAAAATCTGTGCGCGGGTCAGCGCCACCTTCACCGGTCGGCCCAATTGCCGGGCCGCCAGGGCCGACAGGGTGAGGTCGCCATAGCCGACCAGCTTGGACCCGAATCCACCGCCGACATAATTGCTGACCACCCGCACCCGGCTTTGCGGGATGCCCAGCGTGTTGGCGATATCGCGCTTTGCCCAATGCAGCATCTGGTGGGCCGTGTAAACGGTCAGCCGGTCGCCTTCCCACAGGGCCATGGTCGCATGCGGCTCCATCATCGCATGGCTTTGCGACGGGGTGCGATATTCCACCTCCAGCGTCACCGGGGCGGATGCCAGGGCCGCGTCAAGGTCGCCCACAGCCGTATCGCTGTTGTCGCCATTATAATGGGTGGGAACGGTCGCGGTTGCGCGCGCCTTATCCAGATCGTAGCTGCCCACTTCCCGACTATAGTCCACCCGGATCAGCCGGGCGGCGGCGCGGGCTTGCTCGAACGTTTCCGCCACCACAAAGGCGATGGCCTGATCGTAATGGTAAATCTCCGGGTTATGGAGTTGCGGAGACGATTCGCCGGGCTTGAAGCGCTGTTTTGGCGCGTTCTCATGCGTCATCACCAGCAGGACACCGGGCGCCTTCTCCGCCGCCGCGACATCCAGGGCGGTGATCCGGCCCTTGGCGATGCCGGCGCCTAAGATGAAGCCATAGGCCGCGTTCGGCGCTTCGTCATGAAACTCATAGGCGTAGCGGGCGCGACCGGCCACTTTCAGCGGCCCGTCCAACCGGTCATGCGGCTGACCGATGATTTTCTTGGCATCGGTCGGATTGGGACCGGCGGCTTTATCGAATTTCATCGTGTCCCCTCCCCGGCAGGGTGGTCGGCCAGGGCGGCGGTCAATGTCCGCCGCACCAGGGCCAGTTTGAAGCGGTTCTCATCCGTGGGGCGGGCATCGGCCAGCACCTGATCGGCGATGGCATCGGGGCTGGACAGGGCTTCTGCCGCCTCCACCCGCCAGGGCTTGGTGCCGATACCGCCGAAGGCAATGCGCTGCACGCCATCGCCCCGGACCATCGCCACCGACACGGATGCGAAAGCATAAGAGGCGCGGTCGCGCACCTTGCGGTAGGAATGGTGCCCGCCCAGCGGGGCCGGCAGCCGCACGGCCGTGATCAATTCCCCATGGTTCAGCACAGTTTCGATATGCGGGGTCTCCCCCGGCAGGCGATGGAAATCGGCAATCGGGATATCGCGACGGGTCCCATCCGCATCTACGGTTTCCACCACCGCATCCAGCAGCCGCATGGCCACGGCCATATCGGACGGGTGCTGGCTGATGCACTGGTTGGAGACACCCAGGATCGCCAGATTGCGGCTGAACCCTTCCAGCGCCGCGCAGCCGGAACCGGGGGCGCGTTTGTTACAGGGCATGGCCGTGTCGTAAAAATAGGGGCAGCGGGACCGTTGCAGCAGGTTACCGCCCGTCGTCGCCATATTGCGCAACTGTCCGGACGCGCCGGCCAGCAAGGCCCGCGACAGCACGGCATAATCGCGCCGCACCTGGGGGTGCGATGCCAGATCGGTATTGCGGAAAAAGGCGCCGATGCGCAGCCCGCCCTCTGGCGTCGCGTTGATCTGGTCCAGCCCCAGGCGGGAGATATCGACCAGATGGCCCGGCCGTTCCACATCCACCTTCATCAGATCCAGCAGGTTGGTGCCGCCGGCGATAAAGCGGGCATCGGGCCGGGCCGCCACGGCAGCGGCGGCCTCTTGCGGGCTTTCCGCCCGCTGATAGGTGAACGCCCTCATGACGGCACCCCATCGGCCACGTCGCGGATGGCGGCAACGATGTTGGGATAGGCTGCACAGCGACAGATATTGCCGGACATCCGCTCCCGCACTTCTGTATCGGAGAAGGCGACACTTTCCAGGTCTTCAGTGGCATGGCTGGGGATGCCGTCCTTGATCTCCTGCAGCATGGCGACAGCGGAACAGATTTGCCCCGGCGTGCAATAGCCGCACTGATAGCCATCATGCGCCACAAAGGCCGCCTGCATCGGGTGCAGGTTCTCCGGCGTGCCCAGCCCCTCGATGGTGGTGACCTCCGCCCCCTCATTCATCACGGCCAGCGTCAGGCAGCTATTGATGCGGCGACCATCCACAATGACGGTGCAGGCGCCGCACTGGCCCTGGTCACAGCCTTTCTTGCTGCCGGTCAGGTGCAGCCGGTCACGCAGCGCGTCCAGCAAGGTGACGCGCGGGTCCAGATCAAGCGCAACCGGCTTGCCATTCAGCGTGAAACGGACGGGAACCGGGGGCGACGCAGGGCCCGCCCCTGTCGCCGGCGCGGCGGGCGGTACGGCCCCACCCGCCCGCGGGCTGGCCAGATTGGCGGCGGCCAGCCCGGCCGCCCCCGTCATCAATACCGCGCGCCGTGATACCTGGCCCGGCAGGGGGCCAGGCGGGTGCTGGCAGGGGTGATCCCGCATCGCATCCTCCGATCTTTGTCCGATATCCTTGTTCGCCAAGGACAACGGGACCGGCGGGGCGAGGTTGCACCGCTAGGGGCTATTTGCGGGATCAGGCAATAATCAAAGCCGATCAGGCATTGAAATCCAGGCCCCAGGCCTCGTACTGGTCCGGGTCTTCCGACCAGTTCTCCCGCACCTTCAGGAACAGCATCAGATGGACCGGCCGGTCCAGCATGCTGGCCAGTTCCTGCCGGGCCGCCATGGAGATGGACTTGATGCGGGAACCGCCCTTGCCCAGGATGATGGCTTTCTGGCTGTCACGCTGGACATAGACCACCTGGGAAATGCGGACGGAGCCATTCTCGAACTCCTCCCAGCTTTCCGTTTCCACAGTGGTGGCATAGGGCACTTCCTGGTGAAGCTGAAGGAACAGCTTCTCGCGCGTCACTTCCGCCGCCAGCAGCCGTTCCGGCATGTCGGAAAGCTGGTCTGCCGGGTACAGCCAAGGGCCCGCCGGCAGGGTACCGGCAATGTATTTCAGCAGCCCGGGCAGACCATCGCCCGTCAAAGCCGAGACCATGAACGTATCGGTGAAGATGCCATGGGCGGCGAATTGCTGCGCCAGTTCCAGCAACCGTTCCCGCTTGATCAGGTCGATCTTGTTCAGCACCAGGATGGCGGTGCGACCGGCTTCCTTCAGCCGTTCGACAATGCCCAGCGTGTCATCGTCAATCCGCTTCTGGCTGGCATCGAACAGCACGGCCACCAGATCGGCATCCGTTGCGCCTTGCCAGGCGGCGGCGACCATGGCGCGTTCCAGCCGCTTCTTGGGCGTGAAGATGCCGGGTGTGTCCACATAAAGGATCTGGCTGTCCCCTTCCGTCCCGATGCCCAGCACACGGGACCGCGTCGTCTGCACCTTGGGGCTGACGATGGAAATCTTGGACCCGACCAGCGCGTTCAGCAGCGTCGATTTCCCGGCATTGGGGGCGCCCACCAGCGCCACGAAGCCGCAGCGCGGATTTTCCGGCGGCGGGGGCGCGTCGGGGGACGTGTCCTGTCCGGACAGAAAGCGGGAAACAATATCGTCGTTGTTGTCGGTCATCGGGTCCTGGCAATACGAAGCAATTCATCGGCGGCGGCTTTTTCCGCCGCCCGTTTGGACGGGCCGCTGGCGGTAACGGGGTCAAACCCCGCCACCGTCACCCGCACCTGGAAGAGGGGCGCATGGTCCGGGCCGGTGCGGCCAATATCCTCATAAAGCGGCAAAGCGAGCCCGCGCGCCAGCGCCCATTCCTGAAGGCCGGTCTTCGGGTCCTGCGGGGGTGCGGCGCGGGCCTTCTCCAGCGGGGCATCCCAATGCCGCCGGATAAAGCGTTTTGCCGCCTCCAAACCAGCATCCAGATAGAGCGCGCCGATCACCGCCTCGCACGCATCGGCCAGGATGGCGGGCTTGATGCCGCCCTGGCTGCCCTGCTCACCAGGGGACAGCAGCAGATGGGCGCCAAGGCCGATCTTCTCCGCCACCACCACCAGCGCCTCGGCCCGGACCAGCGCCGTCAGGCGGCGGGCCAGCGCGCCCTCCGGCTCACTGGGAAACCGTTCCAGCAGCCATTCCGCCACCACCAGCCCCAGCACCCGGTCACCCAGAAATTCCAGCCGTTCATAGCCCTTGCCGGCGCTCCGGCGATCCAGCCCGCCCATGGACGGGTGGGTCAGTGCTTCGGTCAGCAGCAGGCGGTTGCCGAAAACATGGCCCAGCGTGGCCTCCAGATCAGCCGTCGCCGAAGCCGGCAATGCCTGTATGCGCCCACCACTCATTCAATCGCCTCCCACAGCCGGTCGGTCCGCAAGACCGACGGCCATTTCCAGAACTGCCAGATCGACGCCCCCTCATCCAAGGACAACAGGACATAGGTGGCGCGACCGACCATATTTTCCAGCGGGACCATGCCCACCGCATCCTCCACCCGGCTGTCCTGGGAATTGTCCCGGCTGTCGCCCATGGCGAAGACATAGCCGGGCGGCACCGTATAGACCGGGGTGTTATCCAGCGGATGATCATCGCCCAACATCTCGATTACGGGATGCTGGCGGCCATTGGGCAGGGTCTCGATATATTGCGGAGCGGTGAAGGTGCCGCCAAATGTCTCCACCACCACATAATCCGGCACGCGCATGCGCGGCACGGCATCGCCATTGATATAAAGCGTGCCGCCGATCATCTGGATACGGTCGCAGGGCAGGCCCACGATCCGCTTGATGTAATCAATGGACGTGTCCTTGGGCAGCTTGAACACGGCAACATCGCCCCGTTCCGGCATCCGGGCCAGCAGGCGGCCGGGCACGGCCTGGCAATCCTTGGTTACCGGCGGCGCCTTATCCCCGAACTGAAGGAAGCCCGGCAACGAATAACGGCTGAACCCGTAGGAGAATTTGGACACGAACAGATAATCACCCACCAGCAGGGTCGGCACCATGGAGCCGGTGGGAATGTTGAACATCTCAAAGCCGGTCGTGCGCACGCCGATGGCCAGCAGCAGGGCAATCAGGATGGTGCGCGCCGTCTCCCACCCGCCGCCGGTGCTGGCAGCCGGCAGTCGGACCGGCTTTATCTTGGCCTTCGTTTTGGAACGCGACGGGCTTTTCATGCGGGCGACCGGGCTGAAAGGACGACGAAGGCCTGGGCCAGCGGCGGTTCGTCCGTCATGGAAAGGTCGATCTGCGCCACCAGACCGGGAGGGGTCAGCATCGTCAGCCGGGCCAGCGCACCACGATGGAAGCACATTGTCGGCCGCCCATTGGCCGCCGACACCACTTCCAGATCACAGAAATGCACGCCTTCGGCATAGCCGGTACCCAGCGCCTTGGACGCCGCCTCCTTGGCGGCGAAGCGCTTGGCATAATAGGCCGTGCGGGCATTGGCAGCCATCGCATCCCCCCGCGCACGCTCCGCCGGGGTGAAGACACGCGCGGCGAAACGGTCGCCGAAACGGTCCAGGCTGGCCTGGATGCGGCGTATATCCACCAGATCGCTGCCAATGCCCAGGATCATGCGGCAGGCGTTCCCGCCACCGCGCGGGCAGCGTCCATACGGGAGCGCATCTCCGTCAGGACAGGCTCCAGACCGCTGAAAATCGCCTCCCCGATCAGGAAATGTCCGATATTCAGTTCCACAATGGTGGGGATGGCGGCGATAGGCGCCACATTGTCAAAGGACAGGCCATGGCCGGCATGGCATTCCAGGCCGATTTCCGCCGCATAAGCCGCCGCCGCGATCAGGCGGGACAGTTCCGCCTCCCGCGCCGCCGGGGTTTCGGCATCGGCGTAAGCACCGGTATGCAGTTCCACCACCGGCGCGCCCACCGCCACCGCCGCGTCAAGCTGGGCCTTGTCCGCGCCGATGAACAGGGAAACGCGGATACCCGCCTCCTTCAGCCGGGCGACATAGGGGCCCAGGTAATCCTGGTTGCCGACCACATCCAGCCCGCCTTCCGTCGTCCGTTCTTCCCGCCGCTCCGGCACCAGACAGGCGGCATGCGGGCGATGGCGCAGGGCGATGGCGGCCATTTCCTCGGTTGCCGCCATCTCGAAATTCAGCGGCTTGTCGATGCTGGCCATCAGCCGCTCGATATCCTCGTCCCGGATATGGCGGCGATCTTCGCGCAGATGGGCGGTGATGCCATCGGCCCCGGCCTCAATCGCCAGCAGGGCCGCCCGGACGGGATCGGGATGGGTGCCGCCGCGCGCGTTCCGCACGGTCGCCACATGGTCGATATTCACCCCCAGCCGCAGCGGCCTAGACATCATTCCGATCCTTCATGCGTGTGGCGGCCGCCGCCATCTTCGCACGGCGCCGGTCGATCCTGCGTTGCTGATAAAACCGGATAACCGGCTTGGCAACGAGATAGCTTACCGTACCCAAAACCAACCCCATCACCGAACCGCCCGTCAGCATCGGCAGGAAAACCTGCCAGGGGTGATCCAGCAGGAAGGTCAAGGTCAGATGGGTCTGGCTGTTATGGCCCGGCGCCACCCCCAGCAGCAGGCAGCCGAACCGGTAACTGGCGTACCAGATCGGGGCAAAGGTCCAGGGGTTGGCCACCACCGTGCCCAGCACCGCCGCCATCATGCTGGCCCGCAGGCTCCAGGCCAGCGCGAAGGCCAGCGGAATATGCAGCCCCAGAAGCGGCGTCATGGACAAGAACACCCCGCAGGCCAGCCCCAGGGCGATGGAATGGGCCGTGCCCTGGATGCGCCCCACCTTATAGGCGAAATAGCGCCCGGACCGACGCAGCCCCATGCTTGGCCACAACAGCCGGCGCAGCCGCCCGACCGGTGACAGGGGTTCTCGCCGCTTGAACATGATCTGGCCTGCCGTTCCTTCCAACCGTCCCCAAATCGGGAAACGGCTTTACCGCCCGCGTTCCACGGAATGGATCACAGGGGTCGCCCGCAGCGCCGCCATGATGTTGGTCAGATGCTTCACGTCATGGACATCCACATCGATCAGCATCTCAAAAAAGTCGGAGGTGCGGTTGGTGATCTTCAGATTGGTGATATTGCCGCCATTCTTGCCGATGACGGTGGAAAGATTGCCCAAGGCGCCCGTTTCATTGGCCACGACGACGGACAGGCGCCCGGCCATATCCTCCGTCATGCTTGCGTCCGGGTTCCAGGACACATCAATCCAGCGTTCCGGGCTGTCGTGGAAGCTTTCCAGCGTCTCACAGTCGATCGTATGGATCGTCACCCCCTTGCCGGTGGTGACGATACCGACGATCCGGTCGCCGACAATAGGATGGCAGCAGCGGGCATAATGCACGGCCATGCCAGGGATCAGACCCCGAATGGCCAGCGGCGTGCCCGTGCCCTTACGGGGCTTGGCCTTGGCGGCCACGGCTGCTGCCACCTTCTCGTCCGCCGCCGCCGGCGTGATGGTGCGATGGCCGGGGAAGATGGAGTTGAAGACATCGCGCGCGCCGGTCTGCCCGGCGCCGATGGCCGCCAGCAGATCATCCACGCCCTGCTGCTGATAAATCTTCAGAACGCCTTCGACGGCCTTTTCTGAATATTCATAGCCTTCCTGGCGGAACACGCGCTCCAGCAGGCCACGGCCCAGCTTGATATGTTCATCGCGCTGCTGGGTACGGACAAAGCGGCGGATGCGGGCCCGCGCCTTGCCTGTAATGACGAAATTTTCCCAGTCCGGCGAGGGCGAGGAATTCTTGGAGGTGAGCACCTCCACCTGATCGCCATTTTGCAGATGCGCGCGCAGCGGCTGCATCCGGCCATTGATCTTGGCGCCGACGCAGGTGTCGCCAACCTGGCTATGGACGGCATAGGCGAAATCAACCGGCGTCGCGCCCCGCGGCAGGGCGATCAGATCCCCCTTGGGCGTGAAGCAGAACACCTGATCCTGGAACAGTTCCAGCTTTGTATGTTCCAGAAACTCATCCGGCCGTGTGGCATGTTCCAGAATATCCAGCAGCTCACGCAGCCAGCGATATTGGCGGCCTTCGGTCTTGGGCGTGTCGGCGGGGGTCACACCCTGCTTGTAGGACCAGTGGGCCGCCACGCCCATATCGGCCACTTCATGCATGTCACGGGTGCGGATCTGCACCTCGATGCGCTGCTTTTCCGGACCGATGACCGTGGTGTGGATGGACTGGTAGCCGTTGGGCTTGGGCGTGGAGATGTAATCCTTGAACCGGCCCGGCACCACCGGATAGCGGCCATGGATCGTGCCCAGCGCCTGATAACATTCCCCCACCGAATCCACGACAATGCGGAAGGCCATCACGTCGGAAAGCTGCTCAAACGCCACATTCTTGGCGTGCATCTTGCGCCAGATCGAATAAGGCGATTTGCGCCGACCGCTGATCTCCGCCTCAGGGATCGGCGACTCGTTGCCAAGACAGATGGTCTTTTTCAGCTCATCAATGATGCGGTCGACCCGGCCGGCCCCGACCTTCTCCATCTCATCCAGACGGATCTTGATCGATTCATAGGCATCCGGGTTCATCTCCCGGAAGGAGAGGTCTTCCAGCTCATCCTTCCAGCGCTGGATACCGATGCGCTCCGCCAGAGGAACGTATATTTCCAACGTCTCACGGGCAATGCGACGGCGCTTCTCCGGCTTCAGGAACTGAAGCGTCTCCATATTATGGAGCCGATCAGCCAGCTTCACCAGCAGGACGCGGATATCCTCCGACATCGCCAGCACCAGCTTGCGGAAATTCTCCGCCTGCTTGGTACTTTCGCTCTGCTCGCCAATATTCTGAAGCTCAATACGCGACAGCTTGGTCACGCCATCAACCAGCCGCGCCACTTCCGGACCGAACAGACGCTGGATTTCCTCCAGCGTCGTCAGCGTATCTTCCACCGTGTCATGCAACAGGGCGGTGATAATGCTTTTGTGGTCCAGCTTCAGGCTGGTCAGCAGCCATGCCACCCAGATCGGGTGCATGTAATAAGGGTCGCCGCTGGCACGGGTTTGCGACCCGTGCGCCTTCATCGCGAAGACATAGGCGCGGTTGAGCGCATCTTCATCCGCGTTGGGGTCGTACCCCATGACGCGCTCAACCAGTTCGTACTGGCGGATAATCTTGGCCTGACGGTTCATGCGACACCGCCCGACAGAACGACATTACACCAGCACGGCCCTTCCATTTTGTATGTTCCGACGGCCTTTAGAGATCCTCGTCGGCCAAATCGGCGGCACCCAGATCACCCTCGGCGAAATCGGCGCCCAGATCATCATCAGCATCGCCACCGGCACGCGGCTCATCCTGGACCCAGCCAGCTTCGCCGGCCATCAGTTCCACGATTTCCTCTTCCGGCTCGTCCTGCTCCTGGACGCGCTGATGCCCCTTGATCAGGCTGTTCTTCAGCGCATCCAGAACCACCGTCTCATCAGCGATTTCGCGCAGGGCGACAACGGGGTTCTTGTCATTATCGCGATCGATCGACAGGGGCGAACCGGAAGCGATGTCGCGGGCGCGCTGGGCCGCCATCATCACCAGCTCAAAACGGTTCGGGATCTTTTCGACGCAATCTTCAACGGTAACGCGGGCCATTCCAACGACACTCCAGCGACGGTCAAGCCTTTATTTATATGGACCCGCCACGATCATTGCAAGAATCCCGCACACCATTTACGGCAAGGCAGCCCCGCCATGACGGGTCGGCTGCGGCACCATCGGCCGGATCGCCTGATCCGATGGCAGCATCGCAATCAGATCAGCAACGGAACGCCCATCAACCGGATGGCGCCAGTCGGGCGCCACATCGTGCAGGGGGTAGAGAACGAAGGCTCGGCCACTCAGCCTTGGGTGTGGGAGGACAGGACCAATCTCATTAATCATACCATTGTGATCGATCAGGTCCAAATCCAGAAGTCTGGCCTCGTTCACAGCGCGGCGGACCCGCCCGAATTCGGCTTCAACCTGATGCAGCAACGCCAGGAGCGCTTCGGCCGGCAGATCACAATCCACTGATGCCACAGCATTTACGAACCAGGGCTGGTCGGAAACCGGCACCGGCGCGGTTTCATAAAAACGCGAAAGGGCACAGATACGAACCCCCACCACCTCAAGCCGGTCCAGGGCCGCCAGGCAGATATCAACAGGCGACTTCCAGACGCCTGTTGACAAATTCGACCCAAGAGCAATCAATATCACGCGATTTTTCCAGTAAAATATTGTCGCGACCCACAGAATATGGGGACATCACGCGCAAGAGCGCTTGCCGTAAACGAAATGTTGACATACCGTGCCTGAACTTCCCTGCCTCTTGGCACGCAATCTCGGCACATCAGACCGGAAGCATTGCTGGCCATGATCTTTCCGCCTCGCTTAGCCGTGTGCGGTAGGTTTGGCGGGACCACCGCCCCGCATTCGACCGCGCGTTTCCTCGCACGGTGGATATCGGGACGGGGAAACATTTGTTGGTCGATTTAATTATTAACCAATCCAATACTGAGGCGAAGAAATGGCACGCAAGATTTTTTACCAGCAGGAACGGCTGGCAATGTTTATTGACGGCGCGAACCTTTATGCCGCCGCCCGCTCCCTTGGCTTTGACATTGATTACAAGCGCCTTCTAGAGTTGTTTGCGGCAGAAGGCCGCCTGATCCGCGCCTTTTACTACACGGCGCTTGTCGAAGATCAGGAATATTCGCCGATACGTCCGCTGGTCGACTGGCTGGACTATAACGGCTACACCATGGTCACCAAGCCGACCAAGGAATTCACCGATGCTTCCGGTCGCCGGAAGATCAAAGGCAATATGGATATCGAACTCGCCATCGACGTGATGGAGATGGCCGAGAATGTCGATCATATCCTGCTCTTCTCCGGTGATGGCGATTTCCGCCGTCTGGTCGAGGCGGTGCAGCGCAAGGGCGTGCGCGTCACCGTGATCAGCACCGTGCGTTCCACCCCGCCGATGGTGGCGGACGAATTGCGGCGTCAGGCCGATAATTTCCTGGAATTGCAGGATTTGGCCGGCGCCATCCAGCGCAGCCATGGGCCGCGCCATCAGCACCCGCCCCTGCAGCATGACCACACGCCGCAGGAAGACCATATGGTGCCCCAGCCGGAACAGCCCGACGAACCGCTGGAATAAGCCCCTATCCTTATTGTTTGAAGACCAGACGGACAGGGTATGCCCATGACCGCGCCAATCGGCGGCAGCCTGATCGTGCCTGATCGGGATTGCGGCCTGTGCCCCCGATTGGCGCAGTTCCGCGCCAGGAACCGTGAAACCTTTCCCTCCTATCATAATGCCCCCGTCCCGGCGTTCGGTACGTTGGACGGGCGGCTGCTGATCGTGGGCTTGGCGCCGGGCCTGCATGGGGCGAACCAGACGGGACGCCCCTTCACCGGCGATTATGCTGGCGATCTTCTCTATGACACGCTGATACGCTACGGGTTCGCCCGTGGCGCGTATGGCCGGCGGCCAGATGATGGGCTGGAATTGCTGGATTGCCGGCTGACCAATGCCGCCCGCTGCGTACCGCCGGAAAACAAGCCAACCCCGGCGGAAGTGGCAACCTGCCGCCAGTTCCTGATGTCAGAGGTTGCGGCGATGCGCAACTTGCGCGCCGTTGTGGCCCTGGGCACGGTCTCCCATGCCAGCACCCTGGCCGCCTTCGGCCTGCGGCCCGCCCATTACAAGTTTGGCCATGGCGCGCGTCATGAATTACGGCCAAACCTGATGTTGTTCGATAGCTATCACTGCTCCCGTTACAACACCAATACGGGCCGCCTGACAGCGCCCATGTTCCAAAGCGTGTTTGCTGACGTCCGCGCCCATATCGACCAATCGGCCTGAGGACGCATACCTATTCCCATCACGCCCCCTGGGGGACCGGCCCGTCAGATCAAGGCGGAGCCGACAATGAACCATGCGTACATGGTGGCAAAAAAGCCGGTGATGGCGACGAAATCCCGAACATAAGCGAAGCGGTTCATAACTGCCCTCCTTCGTTATCAGTGAAGGGAGCATGACAGAACAAAAAGCGAACATCAAGTCCTTTGGTTCACATTCCGTTCTCTTCATTTTTTATCGCATCGATAGAATCCGAAACCCTTCCGAAAGACCTATCCTGAAGGTTATATTTTTTGGCCAAATCCTTTTCTAACCCTTCGGTCAGTTGTGATGCGCTGAGGGGAACCATAGGCTGAGTTTCCCGAAAACCCTAGATGATTAGCCAATGTTCATCTCCACCTCCCCTACTCGGACCCGAGGACCGGATACTATCGGCAATAGTGCACGGCTGCGGAATGCCTATGACTATTGGCTAGGGCGCGGGAATGCGGACCGTTTGCCGGGGCGCCAGCATATCGACCCGGTGGAGATCCCGTCCCTGTTACCCGATGTCATGTTGCTGGATTGGGAGGAAGGGCATTATCGCTGCCGACTGGCGGGCACACGGATCGCGGAGCATCTGGGCCAAGAACTGACGGGCCGGATATTCAGCCAGGACGTTCTGGGCAACGCGTTCGATACCTGGATTCCAGCCCTTGAGGGGGTGCGGCGCAGCGGACGGCCGGACAGCACCCCCGAATTATGCTGGAAAGGGCGGGAGCATCACCCGTTCCAGTTTCTTTGTCTGCCTCTGGCACGCGACGGCCAGCATGTGGACAAGCTGATGCTCGTCTTCGAATGGCTGTAAAGCGGTGGCGGCACCCTTCTGGGGGCCCTACCAGCCACCCGGTTCAGGCGAATTGCGCCTCATAATCCGGTGGCTTGAAGCCCACCAGCAGCGTGTCCCCCACCGCCAGGACCGGCCGCTTGATCATGGATGGCTGTTCCAGCATGAGGGCGATGGCGCGCGGGCCGTCCAACCCTTCCTTGGCATCATCCGGCAGTTTGCGGAACGTGGTGCCCGCGCGATTGAGCAGCACCTGCCAGCCGACCCGGTTTTCCCACCCTTCCAGCGTCGCGCGGTCAATGCTGTCGGTCTTGTAATCATGAAAGCGATAGGCGATCCCGCGCGTATCCAGCCAGGTGCGGGCCTTCTTCATCGTGTCGCAATTCTTGATGCCATAGATGGTCACGTCGGCAGCCATGCCTTATCCTCCCCAGAACGGCCCGCACGGCCGCGCCCCCGTCCTACCAGCTTCGCCTTGCCTGTCAACGGTGGGCGACTGTGACCAAGGTCCGCCATGACCGATCCGTTCACCCTTTCCCGCTTCGTCAAGGCCCAGGCCACGCATTACGAGGCGGCACTGGCCGAACTGGCGGCGGGGCGGAAGGAAAGCCACTGGATGTGGTTTATCTTCCCCCAATTATTCGGGCTGGGCCGGTCCGCCATGGCCGATACCTATGGCATCAGCGGCCTGCCTGAAGCGCAGGCCTATCTGGCCCATCCCATCCTTGGCCCCCGTCTGGCCACCTGCACCCGGACCGTTCTGGACAGCGAGGCGGCCAGCCTGACCGACCTGTTCGGCACACCCGATGACATGAAATTCCGTTCCTGCATGACCCTGTTCGCCCTGGCGGACGGCAGCGCGGACAATCTTTATCAGACCGCCCTTTCCCGCTGGTGCGATGGGCACCCCGACCGCAACACGTTGATCTTGCTTAAGCGTCAGGGTTAGGATCGGGCACACGCCGTAATTGACTGACAATTACGCCACCCCGGATATCTCTGGCAGGAGGTTGGGGCTGGGATGCGAATGACAAAGGAAGCGCCCGACGATGAATGCCACGCTGTCCCGCCGCCTGTTCCTGGCCGGCACCGCCGCCTTGCCACTGGGGAGCGGCTTGCTCCACCGCCCTGCGGGGGCCTCGGCCCCATCGGTTGGCCCCGCCCCGCTGAACCCCCTGGTCCGCCAGCGCGCGGATGCCCAGATATTCCGCCATCCGGACGGGAATTATTATCTGACCGGCTCCGTGCCGGAATATGACCGGCTGATCATCCGGCGGTCGCCGACGCTGGCCGGTCTGTCTGCGGACAGCAGCGAGGCGGTTGTCTGGCGCCGCCCCGCCAGCGGCAAACTGGGCGGGTATATCTGGGCGCCGGAACTGCATTGGTTCGACGGCGCCTGGCATATTTATTTCGCGGCGGGTGACGGGGACCAGCCCTTCCATATCCGGACTTACGTGCTGGCCTGCCGGGATGCCGATCCGCTGACCGGTTCCTGGTCGATGCTAGGGCAGTTGGAAACGCCGTGGGACAGTTTTACCCTGGATTCCACCCTCTTCGATCATCGCGGCGTGCGCTATATCTGCTGGGCGCAGAAGGAACCGGGGATCGAAACCAACTCCAACCTTTATCTGGCCCCCCTGGCCACGCCCACCACGCTGGCCCGCCCGCCGGCGCGGCTGACCGTTCCAACGCTGGATTGGGAAACCCAGCGCTATAAGGTCGCCGAAGCCCCCGCCTTGCTGGCCCGCAATGGCCGCCTGTTCCTCACCTATTCCGCCAGCGCGACCGATGCGCGCTATTGCATGGGTCTGCTGACGGCGCCTGACGATGCCGACATCATGGACCCCGCCGTCTGGCAGAAATCGCCGCAGCCGGTCTTTGCCTCCAGCACAGAAACCAGCGTTTACGGCCCCGGCCATAACAGCTTCACGGTTGATGAACAGGGCCGCGATATCCTGGTCTATCACGGGCGCGATTATCGAGAAATTCAGGGCAATCCCCTGTTCGACCCCAACCGCCATACCCGCATCCAGCGCATTTACTACCGCGCCGACGGCACCCCTGATTTCGGCGTGCCGGTAGGGAATGGGACGCTGCCGGAACGGTTCAGTCCCATGGGCCAGACCGGGCGCTTCCTGGCCCGGGACGGGGAAAATCTGGGCATCGGTAATCCCGCCCTGCCCAACAGCCAGTTCCGGGCCGTGCCGGTGAATGTGGGGGCGGAGAGCTTCCTGCTCTCCCCCATCCTGCGTCCCGATCTGGCGGTGATGGCGGGAACGGGCAACAAGGTCACGCTCGCCCCGCGTGCCAGGGCCACTGCCGTCATCCGCCGCCAGGAAGCGGGCGACGGCGTCAGGCTGGTGCTGGCGGGGCAACCGGACCGCGCCTTGGCCATCGCGGGCAACCGGCTGACCCTGGCCGCCCCCGATGCCGACGCGGCCCGCTGGCAGGTGGATTGATCCCGCGCGGGCGGTAAACTCTGGTTCAATCCCCGTCGCCCTGATCGGGCACGGGGATATCCAGCCGCCCCGCCAGGGCTTTGGCCACGCTGGCACGGTCAGCCGGGGGGCGGTTCTGGCTCAGCTTCGCCTTGCCTTCCACCCTCTCCACCGTCAGCACCAGCCCGACAATCCCCCGCAATTGTGCAGCGATAAAATCGGCCGGCGCATCCGTCACCGCCCAGGGGGATGGCAGCCCCGCCTCCTCCCGCGTGGTAAGCCCGGTGATGATATCCATCAGCAGGGCCGGGTCCTCCGTCACGGACAGACGGCCATGGATATGGACCTGCCGATAGTTCCAGGTGGGCACCACCTTGTGATGCAGGGCCTTGGCCGGATACCAGGACGGGCTGACATAGGCATCCCCGCCATCAAAGATCGCCAAACTGGATGCCGCAGGGTCGAAATCCCGCCAATGCGGGTTGGCCCGGGCGATATGGCCCAGCAGCCGCCAGCCCGTCTCCGTCCGATCCAGCAGCAGGGGCAGGGCCGTTGCCTGCAAGCCGCTTCCCCCATCCCCCCGTCGTGACGGGCTGACCAAGGTGGCAAAGCGGCGCGCTTCAACCAGCGCCAATGCAGCATCCTGATCCATGGCAAAGGCGGGGGGCGTATACATGGCAGTAAATCCGGACAAGGGGCCGCAAAAGGGTGCATTCTTGATGCCCTGTCACTGGGTCCGGCGCATTCACGGATTTGTCATCACGACAAACTTGTCATGCACGCGGCCACCCCGCACCATCCCCCGCCCTTTCATTCAAGCCCGGTCCCCCATGTCCCTCCCCTCCTTCTCCACCGCCTTGCGCTTCTGGTTCTGGCTTGGCTGTGTCAGCTTTGGCGGGCCGGCAGGGCAGATTGCCCTGATGCAGCAGGAACTGGTGGAAAAACGGGGCTGGATCGACCAGAGGCGCTTTCTGCATGGGTTGAATTTCGCCATGCTGCTGCCAGGGCCAGAGGCGCAGCAACTGGCCACCTATATCGGCTGGCGCCTGCATGGCACAGCAGGAGGGCTGGCGGCGGGAGGGCTGTTCGTGCTGCCCGGTGCCCTGGTGCTGCTCGGCCTGTCCTGGCTGGCGGCAGCGCATGGCGATACAAGCTGGGTGGGCGCCTTGTTCGACGGGGTGAAGCCGGTGGTGGTGGCCATCATTGCCGCCGCCGTCTGGCGCCTGGGTCGCCGCACCTTGCAAGGCGTGCCGGCCCTGCTGCTGGCCCTGGCAGCCTTTCTCGCCCTGTTTGTCGCCAAGGCACCCTTTCCCCTGATCATCATTGGGGCTGGCGCCATTGGCTGGATCGCCGCCCGCAACGGCCGGCACTGGTTTGCCCCGGCTTTGGCAGGTGCCGATGATCCTTCCTTGCCGGAAGCCACATCAGCCAGAAGCGGCTGGTATCGGCTGATCCGTCTGGCCCTGATCTTCACCCTGCTGGGAGGTATCCCCGTCGCCATCCTGCTGGCCTTGCTGGGGATGGAACCCTGGGCCGATATTGCCACCCTGTTCACCAAGGCAGCCTTCGTCACCTTTGGCGGGGCCTATGCCGTGTTGCCCTATATCGGCACGGCGGCGGTGGAGCAATATCACTGGCTGCAGCCGGCTGACATGCTGAACGGTCTGGCTCTGGCGGAAAGCACGCCGGGGCCGCTGATCCTGGTCACCCAATATGTCGGCTTTTTCGCCGGCTGGAACCATCCAGGGCCGCTATCCCCCTTGCTGGCCGGCATTATCGGCAGTCTGCTGACCACCTATGCCACCTTCCTGCCCTGCTTCTTCTTCATCTTTGCCGGCGCGCCCCATGTGGAACGGCTGATCCATCATGCCCCGGCAGCCGGTGCCCTGGCGGCGATCGCCGCCGCCGTGGTGGGGGTTATCCTTAATCTCGGCGTCTGGCTGGGGCTGCATGTGCTGTGGCCGGACGGGCCGTCCCCCTTTGCCATCGCTGTCGCCCTGATCACCCTGGTGGTGGCCCTGCGCTTCAAGCTGGGGCTGCATTGGCTGGTGCTGGGCGGTGCCGTGGCCGGGCTGGCACGGGCAGCGCTGGGGGCGTGAGGCGAACCCCAAACGCGAAAGGGGCGCCGCAATGGGCGCCCCTTCATCAGTCAGGATCGGCAGTCAACCGGTCAGGCCCGGCTCACTCCTCGTAATCCTCGTCATCGTCCTTCGTTTCCGGCCCCACATCCACGTCGATCGGCACGCCGGGCTCGTACTTGGACTGGCGAATCGCCAAAGCCGATTTCACATGGCTGACATTGGGGGCCGCTGTCAGCTTCGTGGTCAGGAAGCGCTGGTAATTGTCCCAGTCCACCGCCACGATCTTCAACAGAAAATCCGTCTCGCCGGCCAGCATGTTGCATTCCCGAACCTCCGGCCAGCTATTGACCAGGGATTCGAAACGCTTCAGGTCCGATTCCGCCTGCGAGGACAGCCCCACCTGGGCAAAGACAGTGACGTGGAAGCCCATGGATTCAGGATTGATATCCGCGTGATAACCACGGATGTAATCCGCCTCTTCCAAGGCCCGGACACGCCGGAGACACGGGGGAGCGGAGATGCCGGCGCGACGCGCCAGCTCCACATTCGTCATCCGTCCGTCCGCCTGCAGATCGCGTAGGATGCGCCGATCAATTCGGTCGAGTTTAACCCGCCGCATGGTGATTTCTTAAACTCCAGGAGATCTTTGATTTGAGCAATGATATTACACGACAGCCCCGCCCCCGCAAGAGCGGGCCGGTCGAAACTGCCAAATTTCATGGCATTCTTGCTCTTTGAAGGCATGGATATAGCGCCATGGGATCATTGCCAAGCTGTTGGGTTATGTCAGATGGGCGGGCCGGGATTGAAAATCCCTGTCTGGGGCTGGCGGAGTCGATGGGGCTGACACCCCAGGTGAAGCGTATCGCCCTGCGCACGCCCTGGCAGCAGACGACGCCTTATCTGCCCTTGCCCGGTCTTTGGGCCCTGCCGCGGGTGCTGGCCGCCGGTGCAAGCCCCCTCACCCCGCCCTGGCCCGACCTGCTGATCACATCGGGGCGGCAGGCCGTAGGCCTGTCCATGCTGCTGGGGCGCCAGTCGCCGCGCATGGTGCGGGTGCATATCCAGAATCCGGGCGTGCCTTACAGCCGGTTCGATCTGGTGTCCCTGCCGCGCCATGATAACCGGCACGGCGCCAATGTGGTGGAAAGCACGGGCGCCATCCATCGGGTGACACCGGCAAAGCTGGAAGCGGCTGCCCGCCATTTTGCCCCGATCACCCAGGGGTTGGGGCGGCCGCTGGTGGCCGTCATGATCGGCGGTTCCAACCGGTTTTCCACCCTGACACCGGCAATCACGGCAACCCTGGCTGACAGGCTGGCAGCGCTTGCCCGCCAGGGCGCTGGGCTGATGATCACCACATCCCGCCGCACCGGCGCGGAAAATGAGGCGATCCTGCGGGAAAAGCTGGCCGGCCTGCCCCTGTTACTCTGGGATGGCACGGGGGAGAATCCCTATTTCGGCCTGCTGGCCCTGGCCGATGCCTTGATCGTGACGGCAGACAGCGTGGCCATGGTGTCGGAAGCCGCCAGCACCGGCAAACCGGTCCATATTATCGACCTCGCCGGAAATGCACCGAAATTCCAGCGTTTCCATGACCTGTTGCGCGCAGGCGGCGTCACCCGGCCCTTCCAGGGACAGGTGGAAAGCTGGACCTATCATCCCCTGGATGACACGGCACATCTGGCCGCCCGCACCTGGGAGATGCTGGCGACCAAGGCAGCCTTCACCCCACCCCGGCAGGCGGAGACGGGGTAAAGGCTGCATCAGCATGGGCCGCCGTCGCGCAGTCGGCGCGGGACCCTATCGGCCAAACCTGACCGATGGGATTAATCCAGGTGAGGGGCCGGCATGGCGTCGGCGGTTGGGGCTGGGGCATCGGGGTCACCCAAGGGGCGGACCATCATCACCCAGTCCAGCCAGCGGCCATGCTTGACCCCCAGCCCCGGAATGGTAGCGGCAGGCAGAAAGCCCATGGCGCGATGCAGCCCCAGGGAGCCACCATTACCGCCATCCCCGATCACCGCCACCATCCGGCGATAACCCAGCCGGGTGCAAAGATCGATCAGCGTGCGCAGCAACAGGCGCCCGATGCCCGACCCCTGGGCCTCTGGGGAGACATAGATGGAATTTTCTACCGTAAACCGGTAACCGGGCCGGTCCCGGAACGGACTGGCATAGGCAAAGCCCAGGACCCGCCCTTCCCGTTCCGCCACCAGGTAAGGATAGCCCTGGCTGCGCAATGCGGCGATACGGTGCCCCATTTCAGCCGCATCGGGGGCTATGGCCTCGTAGCTGGCGGTCCCTTCCGTGACATGGGGTTCGTAAATGGCAGCGATGGGGGTGGCATCCCCCGGACGGACGGATCGGATTGTCACGGCACTCATGGATAAGGCGTTCCCCCTGCTTTTATTATTGCCACCCGTTCTCCCGCCGGTTCCCCGCCGGTGGGCATATCGTCGGCATTCTAACGCCGCGGACGCAACAAGGCCGGTGACAAATCCCCCAATGCTGCAACCAGGCGTCCCATATGGACAGAGAGCGTGCCCAGATAAGGCCGGCGACACAAGCCCACTTCATCCATATAGAGCGAGCGGTTCAGCTCAATCTGCAAAGTATGGATACCCGTGGACGGACGACCATAATGCCGGGTGGTGTAGCCACCGGCATAGGGGATGTTGCGGCCCACCACATAGCCCAGCGCCGACAGGCACTCATCCGCCGCCGCCATCAGGGCTGGCGAGCAGGCACTACCGTAACAATCACCCAGCACCATATCCACGGCCCCGCATTCCGCGATTTCCGGCGGCAGGCCGATGGACGGCATGGAATGGCAATCCAACAGGATGCAATAGCCAAAGCGCGCCCGCGTCGCCTCCACCAGCCGGCGCAGGGCGGCATGATAGGGATAATAGCACCGCTCCACCCGCGCCACGGCGTCGGCAAAGCGCAGGCGGGTGCGGTAGATTTCCTCCCCACTGGCCACGATACGCGGCACCGTGCCCAAGCCGGCGGCAACACGCGGGCTGCGACTGTTCACGTAAGAGGGTAAGGGCCCGTCAAACATGCCGGGATCGAATTCGAACGGTTCCCGGTTGGGGTCCAGATAGGCCCGCGGGAACAGGGCCGTCAGCAGCGGCGCGCCCAGCGCCACGGCGGGGGCGAAAATCTCGTCGACGAAGCAATCTTCCGAACGGCGCAGCGCCACCCCGTCCAACCGGGACTGGGCCGTGAAATCCGCCGGATAGTCCCGCCCGCTATGGGGGGAGGCCAAGACCAGCGGCAAACGCCATTCCGCCGGCTGCAACAGGCGGTAAACCCCGTCCAGACCCTGTTCCGGGCCCGATAAGGTCTTGTTGCTCTCAGCATTGGGGACAGCATGCGGCTGGGTCATGAGATAAGGTGTAACGCAAACCATTCGCACCCGCCAGCGGACGGGAAGGCCCTTCGCAGATTCCGACTCTTTTCCCTGAAGTTGGGTGTTGCCAAGGGGCAATCCAGTTGCTATAAGCCCGCCCACCCCGGCGCGATGCACCGGGGGGCCTGTCGGATCGGGCGGTTAGCTCAGCGGGAGAGCACTACGTTGACATCGTAGGGGTCACTGGTTCAATCCCAGTACCGCCCACCATCCGGCAAAGTCGTTCCAGGCCGCCCCGCAGGCGGCCTTCGACATTTTACAGGTTCCCAAAGGTCGGGAACCATGGGATCGTTCCACCCCGTCAGGGACGTTCCAGGATTATCGGGCGGTTAGCTCAGCGGGAGAGCACTACGTTGACATCGTAGGGGTCACTGGTTCAATCCCAGTACCGCCCACCATCCCCTCCTCACCCTCTATATTTCCGGCGAAACCGCGCTCTACCGCGTCACTGTGGCCGTATTTCCCGCTTATTGGTTACCGATGAGATCGGCGCGCGTCATGCGCAGCACATTCTCCGGCACGTCCACCCATTCCCCAATCAGCCGGCCGGACATGAAGGCGACCCCCGCCTCTTCGCACAGTCGCTGCATGGCCCGGTCATCCACCCCCTCCACCGTCACCATAAGACGGAGCTTGGCGGCCATATGGCAGAAGCGGATCAGATCCGCTTGAACCTGGCCCGCCCGCAATCCCGGCGCCAGACGCAGAGAGGCCATCTTGGCACCCGATGCCGCCACAGCCGCCAGATCACCGCCGGCAATATCGACGACAATCATGATGCTGCGGCCAAAGGGGCGAAGGGTGGACACCATTTCCCCCAGGCGGCCTGCCGGCACGCCCTGAGGCGCACCCACAAGATGGAACGTGATGAAGGGCCGGATATGGGCAGGTATATCCTGCAATGCCGCCAGGAACTGACGCCGACGGGTCAAGACGGCCAGGCTTTCAAAATTCACCGGCAGGGACAGGAAAAAGCGGAAACGGTTCTCATAAAGCTCCAGGGCATCATCCACCGCGTTCTTGAGGATGAAAAGGTCCACGTCCAGGATTTCCTGCGGATCATCCGGACTTACAATGCAGTCATACCCCCAGACCGGGCTGCGCCCCGGACGGGTCCGGTAGCAGCGGGCAAGATAAGTAGACAGAACCTGACGCTTGGCATCCCAGACCGGACGATATTTGACCGACAGGGGCCCCATCGGCTGCGGCGCGGAGGCCGCCCACCCCCCAGCAGCCCCGCCGGCTGTCTGGGCATCACGGGCCGCGTGAAAGGATTGATGCAAGGCACCATCCAGCATGTCTTTCAAACGGGCGGGAACGAACATCACGTCAGCCCCGATTTCATGTACCGCCGTATGGACGGTAATGGATTCGGTATCCGCATGGCCCAGTAACAGGGTTTGCAGTTCCTCCACCACCTTGGCGCAGATCAGGCGCGCCTGTTCCGGCCCTAGGGTGGCGAAGACGACAACATAAGTACCATTGCCATGGCGGAACCAGGCATCGGTCGGTCCCAGATGCTGATCCAGCAGCTTTTCCGCCAGTTGCTGGATACGGCTGGATGCCGCCTCCCAGCGGTTACCTAGTTTTTCACGCAGGCTTTCGAGTCCCAGGAGATGGATGCTGCCCGCCTGGGTGGGATCCCGATGGCTGAGGATACGTGTCAGGTTGGCGGAAAGCTGGGGGCTTCCGATGCGCGGCGGCGGCTCATCCGGTGGGGGCGCAGATGGCGCAGCCGGGCCTTCCTTCTTCGCCTTTTCGGGGGGCGGAGTGGGCTTTTCTCCCTCCAGCAGGGCGATCAAGGCATCTACCAGGGAACGCATCGCCAGTTCCTCGTCGCTTCTCTACTTTAGGTTAATCCCACACCCTGGTTGTGTCATGCCGTAAAAACACTCCAAAGTGCAGTAGCGAATTTTCAACCTGTAATGGTTTTGGCTGAAAACGGCCCGTGACCTAAATCAATGCGGGCGCACAATCATTATGCCATCCCTTAGGCCAGGGCAGAACAAGAATAGGAAGGCAGAAATGACGCCACCAGCCGGCAGCAGACCGGCGCTCACGGGACGGGAGCGCACCTTCGCCGATGACGAGCTGATCGTCACCAAGACCGATCGCGGTGGCCGCATTACCTATGCGAATCGGACCTTTTTACGTTTGGCGGGATATGGCGAAGCAGATGTGTTGGGCAAGCCGCACAATCTGATCCGCCACCCCGACATGCCACGGGTCGTTTTCAAACTATTGTGGGATCGGATCGGCAGCGGCCAGGAAATATTCGCCTATGTGCTGAACCGGTCGATGAACGGTGATCATTACTGGGTTTTCGCCCATGTCACGCCGTCACGCGACGCGGACGGGACCATCACCGGTTATCATTCCAACCGCCGCACAGCCGACCACCGTGTTGTGACCGACATCATCACCCCGCTTTACGCCGCCCTTTCAGCCGAAGAGGCCAAACATGACCGCATCCGCGAGTCCATGGCGGCCAGTGAAGCACTTCTGACGGGCAAGCTGCGGGAACGGGGACAGACCTATGACCAATTCATCTTCTCTCTCTAAGGCGCAGATAACGGCCGGCGTCGCCCTGGCAGGCGGCGTGGTGGCAGTCGCGGGGTGCCTTTCGGGCATCGGCTGGCTGGCTGGCATCGGCGGCGGTATCACCCTGGCCGGCACGGGAGCCGCATTATATTTGCTGACCCGGGCCCATCGCACGATGGTGGATGCTGGCGCGATCATGGCCCGGCTGGCACGTGGCGATTACGAGGCGCGCGTGACCGGCATCCGTGAAGGCGGAGAGTTGGGGGCGCTTCTGCACGGCATCAATGATATGGCCGACCGGGCCGACGCCTTCGTGCGGGAGGCCACCGCGTCGCTGGAAGCCGTGACCCAGCAGCAATATCACCGCCGGGTGATTGAAAAGGGCATGCTGGGCACCTTCCTGACCGGCAGCCGGGTCATCAACGCCGCTACCGGCACCATGGCCGCCAAGGTGGACCAGTTCCGGGGCATGGCGGACCGGTTCGAGGGCACGATTCGCACCGTGGTGGACCAGATGGCCCGCGCCGCCGGGGAGATGGAAGTGGCCGCCCATTCCATGTCTGAGGCGGCTGAAGGCACCAACCATGAAAGCATGGCCGTGGCGGCCGCCGCTGAAGAATTGACCGCCTCCATCCGCGCCATCACCGATCAGGTGGACCGGTCGCGCACCGTCACCGATCAGGCGGTGATCCGCGCCCGCGCCGCCAATGACCGGGTCGGCATGCTGTCAGATGCCGCCGACCGGATCGGGGCGGTTGTGGCCTTGATCCAGGAGATCGCGGCCCAGACCAATCTTCTGGCCCTGAACGCCACCATCGAAGCGGCACGCGCCGGGGAAGCCGGCAAAGGCTTCGCCGTCGTGGCATCGGAGGTGAAGAACTTGGCCGGACAGACCGCCAGGGCCACGGAAGATATCCAGACCCAGGTGGCTGGGATCCAGAGCGCTGTCCGGTCCGCCGTGGACAGTATCGGCGAAATCGTACAGGTCATCGCGGATGTGAATGGCGGCGCCGTCGCCATCGCCGCCGCTGTGGAGGAACAGGGCACCGCCACCGGGGAAATCGCCCGCAATGTCGATCAGGCGGCGCGCGGCACATTGGACGTGTCCGATCGGATCACCACCGTCACCCGCGCCGCCGCCGATACCGGTGCCGCGTCGGCCCAGGTGCTGGGCTCCGCCGCCGGGCTGGCACAGCAGGCAGCCGCGCTGGACAAGGAGATGGAGGCTTTCCTGACGGCCTTGCGCAAGGTTGTGTGATAGCGGTGGTGCGGCCCCCCGAACGGCATTATTGACGCTGGTTGAACAGAATCGTCGATTTTTCGCCTTTATTGGGTTTGACGCAGAACCATGGCGTCACCACATTGCTGCGAACGCCCTGCATCCGACGGAGGTCAGCCATGTCGCAGCATCCTACCCGCCGTGAATTCCTTCAGCGTTCAGGCCTGTCTCTGGCCGGCGGCTTTGCCCTTGCCGCCGGTGGTGGCGGCCTGATCGGTGGCCTGCTGGCCATGCCGGCCCTGGCCGCAGCCGGGACCGTGGGGCAGGCAGCCCCCGCCTTCACCGGCACCGATATTGACGGCAAGCCCGTCAGCCTTGCCGATTACAAGGGAAAGCTGGTGATCCTGGAATGGACCAACCATGGCTGCCCCTTTGTGCGTAAACACTATGACAGCGACAATATGCAGGCGCTTCAGCGCCAATATACCGGCCAGGATGTCGCGTGGCTGACCATCATCAGTTCCGCCCCCGGTGAGCAGGGCCACGTGACGCCGGAAGAGGCAAAGGCCCGGATCGGGTCGGAGAAATGGGCCGCTACCAAGGTGATCCTGGACCCGGCGGGCGAGATCGGCCGCGCCTATGACGCCAAGGTGACGCCGCATATGTATATTATCGGCAAGGATGGCACCCTGCTCTACAACGGCGCGATCGACGACAAGCCGACCAGCAAGCAGGAAGACATCAAGGGCGCCACCAATTACGTGCAGGCGGCCATGGCCGATATCCAGGCCGGACGCGCAGTACAGGTCGCGACCAGCCGCCCTTATGGCTGTAATGTGAAATATTCAAAGACCACGACCTGATTGGTCGGTCTGGTTTTTCCCGCAAAGCCCCTGGTCACGGCTAGGGGCTTTTTCATGCCCTGATCCGGTAATTTCACTACGCAAAACCTATCCGGCGGCACGGCAAGAAAAAAGGCCGTGGCAATGCCACGGCCTGAGTTTAGGGAGGAAACGCCCAAGAAGTGCGTTACGACAGAGGGCATAGGGCCGTGTCGCAAGACAGACTATGACCGCAGCGCCCCCATTGTGCAAGTGCAAAATAACAAACCCGGCATGCGCGCGTGTTCTGACGTTGCTCAACAACTTACCCCGCCACCCCAGGTCGGACCCCTGCTGCGACGCAGCGAACATCGGCCATTCCGCCACAGGTATTTTCCGCACCTGCAAAGTTTTTGCCCGCAAAGGGGGCCGAAATCCGTTGTCTGGTGTTACCCTGTGCGGAGTGGCGCCCTCCGGCCGGACTTTGGCGTCCATCCCGATTATTCCCCGGCCGGACGCGATGGGGAGTTCAGGAGGACCGGACGTGGACAGGCTTGTTATCATCTCAAATCGTGTTGCCCCCGTTACCGAAGGCAAGAGCCAGGCTGGGGGCCTGGCTGTGGCGATCCTTGAGGCTTTGCGCCGGCAAGGGGGCATCTGGTTCGGCTGGAACGGGGAGATGATTGAAGAGGAGCAGACCGATCCCGGCCCCACCATAACGGAATCCGAACAGATCACTTATGCCACCATGCCGTTGAAGCGGCGCGATCTTGAGGAATATTACAACGGCTACGCCAATGCGACGCTCTGGCCGCTTCTGCATTATCGGCTTGATCTCGCCAACTTCGATAACGCTACCTATGAAGGCTATCGCCGCGTCAATGCCCTGTTCGCTGACCGGCTGTCCCCGATGCTGCGGGACAAGGATCTGGTCTGGGTGCATGATTACCATCTGATCCCGCTGGGATCGGAATTGCGCCAGCGGGGCTGTCGGCAGCGCATCGGCTTTTTCCTGCACACGCCCTGGCCGTCTTCGGAAATGTGGCAGGCCCTGCCCGCCCATGCCGAACTGGTCCGCGCGCTCTGTGCCTATGATCTGGTCGGCTTCCACACCGCCGATGATCTGAACTGTTTTGCCCAATGCGTCACCAATACCGGCGCCGGCGCGGTGGAGGTGATGGAAGATGGCGTTTCCCTGCGCATCGTCACGCCGGAACGGGTGGTGACCGGGCGGGTCTTTCCCATCTCCATTGATACCGCGCATCTGGAAACCCTGGCGCGGCAGGCCGCCCGCTCTTCGCATACAAGACGCCTGCGCGACAGTCTGGTCGGCCGGTCGCTGATCATCGGCGTGGACCGGCTGGATTATTCCAAGGGCCTGCCCCAGCGCTTCAACGCCTTCCAGGAATTGCTGGAACGGTACCCCCAGAATCAGAGCCGGGTCAGCTTCCTCCAGATCGCCCCGCCCTCCCGGTCCGATGTAACCGAATATCAGCAGATCCGGCGGGAGCTGGAGACGATGGCCGGCCATATCAACGGCCATTATGCCGAATTCGACTGGGTGCCGATTCGCTATCTGAACAAGAGTTTCGGCCGCCGCACCCTGGCAGGCTTCTACCGCCATGCCCGGGTCGGTCTGGTGACACCGCTGCGCGACGGCATGAACCTGGTGGCCAAGGAATATGTCGCCTGCCAGAACCCGGAGGATCCCGGCGTTCTGGTCCTGTCCCGCTTTGCCGGGGCCGCGCGGGAAATGGATGGCGCACTGATCGTGAACCCCTATGACACGGCAGAAGTGGCGGAAAACCTGCAACGTGCCCTGCATATGGGGCTGGAGGAACGGCTGGAGCGCCACGCCACCATGATCGCCCAACTCCGCCGCTATGACATCACCCGCTGGCGGGAGGATTTCGTGGCGGCCCTGGAAGGCGGGAATGCCGGCAATGCGGGGGCGGAAAGCCTGCCTTCCATTGACTTTCCGCGCCAATTCGCCTAAACGCCCACCTACATTTTTCACGGCGTACAGCACCCCTGGAGGCTGGCGCCACTACCGGACCCGGACCCGTGGAGGATTTTCCACGGGACAGGGTCTTTTTTGCATCTCAGGAGAGTACCATGACCAAGATTATCGCGCTCGCCGCCACGGCTCGCGACCGGGCCGGAAAGGGGACCGCCCGCGCTACGCGTCGTGAAGGCCGCATCCCGGCAGTCATCTACGGCAACAAGGAAGCGCCGCTGATGATTTCGCTCGACAGCACGAAGTTCACCCGTGAGCTGCACCGCCCGGGCTTCTTCACCCACCTGTTCGACATCGAACTGGATGGCACGAAGCACCGCGTTCTGGCCCGCGACGTTCAGCTGGACCCGGTCTATGACCGTCCGCTGCATGCCGACTTCCTGCGCGTCAGCGACACCACCGAAATCTCCATCAAGGTGCCGGTGGAATTCGCCAATGCCGATACCTGCCCGGGCCTGAAGCGCGGTGGCGTGCTGAACGTCGTCCGCCACGATATCGAGGTCTATGCCCGCGCCAACAACATCCCGGAAAAGATCGTCATCGATCTGGCCGGTGCTGATGTCGGTGCGTCCATCCACATCTCCGCCGTGAAGCTGCCGGAAGGCGTGCGCCCGACGATCGATGATCGCGACTTCACCGTCGTCACCATCGCGACCCCGTCGGCCGGCGTTGAAGCCGCCGCCGATACGGCCGCCTAAGCAGTATAGTAGGCGAACCCGGCAATGCGTCTGCTGGTCGGACTGGGCAACCCTGGCCCGGAATATGAACGGCACCGGCACAATGTCGGGTTCATGGCGGTGGATGATATCCATCGCCGCTACGGCTTCGGCCCCTGGAAGAAACGCTTCCAGGGGCTGGTCGCCGAAGGGGTCGTGGACGGCGAGAAATGCTTTGTCCTGAAACCCCAGACTTTCATGAACCTGTCCGGCCAGTCGGTCGGAGAGGCGATGCGTTTTTATAAGCTGACGCCTGACGACACGCTGGTCTTCCATGACGAGCTGGATGTCGCCCCGGCCAAGATCCGGGTCAAAAAGGGCGGCGGCCATGGCGGGCATAATGGCCTGCGCTCCATCGACGATCATATCGGCAAGGATTACTGGCGCATCCGGATCGGCATTGGCCATCCGGGCGACAAGGACCGTGTCCATGGCTGGGTCCTGGGCAATTTCGCCAAGGCCGACGAGGCCTGGCTGCCGAAATTGCTGGACGCGCTGAGCGATGAATTGCCGCTGCTGGTGAAGGGCGAGCCGGAGAAATACGCCTCCCGCGTTGCCAGCCTGACCCAGCCGCCCCGCCCGAAGAAGGAAAAGGGCGACCCGCCCGCCGGCTGACCTGCCGGCCCCCCTTCCCTGTCCCCAATATCCAGGCTAATCCTGTCCACCGGTTTCCAAAAAGATCGGGGGAGGATGCGTCATGGTGGATCTGTCGCGCCGGGGATGGCTGGTTGCAACGGCCGCAACGGGCCTGATGGCGATGGTACCGGCACAGGCCGCCCCCGCCAGCACCACCGAGCATCTGGACATCTGGCCCGGCGGCATCGGCCCCGGTTCCGCTGGGCTTAAGATCGACCAGAAAGTCACCGACCGTTCCACCGATCCGGCCAAGCCCGACCGTTATACGACCGGTACCACCCGCCCCTATCTGACCATCCACCGCCCAGCCCAGCCCAATGGCGCGGCCGTGCTGATCACGCCCGGTGGCGCCTATCAGCGCGTGGTGGTGGACAAGGAGGGGCTGGAACTGGTCCCGCCATTGCTGGCAGCGGGCTTTACCGTCTTCATCCTCTATTACCGCCTGCCCGGCGAGGGGCATGAACAGGCGGCCGATGTGCCCCTGCAGGATGCCCAGCGCGCCCTGCGCCTGATCCGCCATCGCGCGGCGGATTGGCAGCTCGACCCCAACCGGATCGCCATGATGGGCTTTTCCGCCGGGGGCCATCTGGCCGCCAGCCTGGGCACCCGCCTGGACACCAAGGTTTATGAAGCGGTGGACGAAGCCGACCGTCTGTCAGCCCGGCCCGACGCGCTGGCTTTGATCTATCCCGTCATCGACATGGTGGGCCCGGCCACCCATGCCGGGTCCCGCACCAATCTGCTGGGGGAAGCGGCGGGAGAAGATAAGCGCGCAGCCTATTCACCTGACCGTGCCGTCACCGCGGCTACCCCGCCGACCTTCCTGCTGCATGCCGCCGACGATAAAGGAGTGCCGGTGGAAAACAGCCTGCTGTTCCATACCGCCTTGCGTCAGGCCGGCATCCCGGCGGAACTGCATATCTATGCCAAGGGCGGCCACGGCTTCGGCCATGGCGACCGCATCCCCGCCGACAACCCGCTAACCCATTGGCCGGACGTGTTGATCCACTGGCTGCGCCCGACGTTGGGATTGAACAATCGGTAAAATCTCAACCCGCGTCCCATCACCCGCTTGACGCGCTGTTATTTCTCCTACAACGTATGACATATGAAGCCGGCATCGACCAACCTGGGTCAGTTCGAACAGATCGTGCTGACCGCCATCCTGTCGCTGGGCGAAAACGCCTATGGCGTCACCATCCACGCCAAGGTGGAGGAACTGTCCCAACCCCGCAAGGTGGCCCTGGGGGCGGTTTATTCCACGCTCGACCGGATGGAGGATAAGAGGCTTGTGGTGTCCTGGCTGTCAGGTCCGACAGCGGAACGGGGGGGGCGCGCCAAGCGGCATTTCCGGCTGGAAAAGGCTGGAGAGGCAGCCCTGCACGAAGCCGCCCTGACCGCAAAACGGATCTGCGATGCGATCGAACAGCAATGGGGGCATGGGATATGGCAGCCGATTACCGAGATGTAGAAGCCGCGCCACCGAAGCTGCTCGACCGGTGCCTGCGCCTGCTTATCCCGCCAGCCGCGCGCGAGGCTGTGCTGGGGGACCTGTGGGAAAGGTACCGTTCCCCCCTGCAATATGCTTCGGAAGGAATAAGGGTCGTGCCTTACGTCGTCACCAGCCGGGCCCGCCGGACCTCCAGCATCCCCATCGTCGGGCTGCAGATCTTCAGCCTCTTTGCTTGCCTGGGCGGGTTTGAACCCGACAGGGCAGATGCACCCGTCGCCAATGCGCTGCGCGCCGGGCTGCCCGCCTTGCTGGCCTTGGCGGGGCTGATCCTGCGGTCGATCTATCGCCAGCCGGAAACCCCGGCCCGGCGCGGCATCCTAGACGCCGTAACCGCCGCAATCATCGTGGTCCTGTCGCAACTGGCGATCAGCGGCCTGCAATCCGCCGGCATGATCGGGCCGGGATGGACGCTCTCCCCCTCCATCTATGTCCTGGGCATTCTCGCCCTGCCGGTGCTGTGCATCATCGGCACGGTGGAGGGCAAGGATGGCGACATCCGGCCGCCACCGGCCACCACGCTGGACAGCCTGATCAGCGATTACCAGGCCTTCACGCGGGGTGTGGAAATCCGTAACTGGGTGGAGATGGGGGCGCTCACCATCATTATCATCGGGTCCGGCTATTTCCTCATCCGGTTCAAGCCGCCGATCCTGCCGGTCGGCGTCAGCTTCGTGACGGGCTATGTCGTAATCCTGGCCTATCTCGCCCTGCGGGGCTGGACGAAAGCCATTCCCAGCAATGCCAGCTTGCCCGCAGCGCGGGAGACCTATCAGGCGGAACTGGTGCGGCAGAACAAAATCCGTCGCCTGATGTGGTGGTTCTGGTTCGTGCCACTCTTTGCCGGGCTGCTGACCAACCTGCTGATGCTGGGCATCACCAAGGGCGACATCGTTCGGCTCGTCGCCGGTATGATCACCCTGCCGATGCTGGGCTTCTTCATCATTGCCCTGAACCGCATCCGCACCCGCAATGTGGCGGCAAAGGTCGCGGAACTGGGAGCCATCCCCGCCTGACACCCGCCAATGCCGGGTAAAGGTATATCAAAACCAAAATGCCCGGAGCGATGTTCCGGGCATTTTGTCGTACATCTGGTTACCTGCCGCTCAGGGTGTCGGCGTGGGCGCCGCTGGCGTCTCCTGCGACGCGATCTGATCGGGGGTCAGGATCATGATGGGCGGGTTCTGCTTCCGCTCCAGCGGATAGACGCCGTAATAGAGCACGGCGAAAATGGCCGGGATGGTGAAAAAGCCAACTCCTGCCGCCAGAACACCCCAAAGGCGCCCCCATCCGATCCCGCGCCACTGCTTGGTCGCGGGCTCCATCTCCTGCAAGGCGGCGATGGCGTAGGCCATGCCAGGGGATTCGGCCTTGCGGGCAGGATAGATCAGCACGCGGGAGGCTGCGGGCTTCATGGGCGGTCACTCGATCTTTGAAATATGTCCCTCATGATACCACCATCCGCTCCAATGTCTCCAGCCGATCTGCCTCTGCCGCCGGTTTGTCCCAACGGATGCGGCTGATCCGCGGGAAGCGCATGGCGATGCCGCTCTTGTGCCGGCTGGAGGCATGCACACTGTCAAACGCCACCTCGAACACCAGCCCGTGGGACACTTCCCGCACTGGGCCGAAACGGTTGGTGGTGTGGTTGCGCACCCAGCGGTCGATCTGGCCCAACTCCTCATCGGTGAAGCCGAAATAGGCCTTGCCGACGGGCACCAGCTCGCCACCCTCCCCCGGTGGGCCCCGCCAGGCGCCGAATGTATAATCGCTGTAGAAGCTGGAGCGTTTGCCGTGGCCACGTTGGGCATACATCAGCACGCAATCCGCCACCAGCGGCCCGCGCTTCCATTTGAACCAGGGGCCCTTGGGACGACCGGCGACATAAGTGCTGTCGCGCCGCTTCAGCATCACGCCTTCAATAGCGCCATCTTCCACATTCGTGTCGCGGGCATTCAGGCGCAGGGTGGCCAGTTCTTCCCAACTGTTGAAATCCAGCAGGGGGGACAGGTCCATGCCGGTGGGACAGGTGCGGGCGAACCAGGCCTCCAGCCGGGTGCGGCGTTCATCGAAGGGCAGGCCGCGCAGGTCTTCCTCACCCTCAAAAAGCATATCGTAAAGCCGCACCCAGGCCGGATAATCCCGCAGCATGGCCGGCGTCACCCGCTTGCGGTTCAGCCGTTGCTGAAGATCGTTGAAGGGGGCGATGCGGCCATCGCGGGCCACCAGCAATTCCCCGTCCAGCACAGCGGTGAAACCCATATGCGCCGCCACATCGGGGAAGGTGGGGGCAATCTGGTCGCCGGTGCGGCTATAGAGGCGGGCATCGTCCGCACTCCCCCGTGCCACCAGTTGCACGCGGATACCATCCCATTTCCATTCAGCCCGGAAATCAGCCGCCAGCAACGTCTCCAGATCGCCCTCTTCCAGCGGATGCGACAGCATCATGGGGCGGAAGCCACCGGTGCCGGCCACATCCGGCCGGGAACCGCTGCCGGACAGCCAATCGAACAAAGGCTGATAGGGCGGGCTCAGCCCGTGCCAGATTTCCTCAATCGCATCGACATCCACACTCACGTCACGGGCGGCGCCATACTCGGCCAAAGCCGTCTTGGCCAGCCGGGCCGACACGCCAATGCGCAGCCCTCCGGTGATCAGCTTCAGCAAGGCCCAGCGGCCGGTGGCGTCCAGCGCATCCAGCCAGCCTTCGATCAGCCCGGGCACTTCCGTCCGCTTGGCTGCCGTCAGCGCCGCGACGATCTCCGCCAGCGCTGGCGACGGCTGGTTGCTGCCCGGTCGCGGCGGCCAGATCAGGGCCACGGTTTCCGCCAGATCGCCAACAAAATCATAGGACAGGGCGAACAGGGTAGGGTCGGTGCGCGACGCCACCAGTTCCCGCACCAAAGCCGGTTTGGCAGCGGCAAAGGACAGGCCGCCGGTCAGCGCCGCCAGCCCATAGCCCCGGTCGGGATCAGGCGTCTGGGCGAAATAATCCACCAGCAGGCGGATCTTGCCATTGCGGGACGGTTGATAGGCCAGCGCGTCGATCAGGGCGGCGAACCGTTCCATGGCTCACGTCTCCTCATCGCCAAAGCCAACCAGATGCAGCGGCCGGGCGCGGAAACCGTTCTGGTTGGCCCAATGGACCAAGGCCTCCTCCGCGCCATGGGTCACCCAGACCTCTGGCGCCGCCACGTCGCGCAGGGTCTGGCACAGCTCATCCCAATCGGCATGGTCGGAGACAACCAGCGGCAATTCCACCCCATGCTGCCGGGCACGAGCCCGGACCCGCATCCAGCCCGACGCATAGGCAATCAACGGATCGGGCAGGCGGCGGGCCCATTTATCCATCATGGCAGACGGCGGGGCCAGGACGATGGCACCGCGCATCTCCTCCTTTGCGGTCGCCGTGGCGGGGCGCAATTCTCCCAGATCGACGCCATGGCGCTGGTATAGTTCGCAGAGTGGCAGATGCGCGCCGTGCAGATAGAGGGGCCTGTCGTAACCCGCCTCCCGCAGATGGGCGATCAGCCGCTGGCACTTGCCCAGCGCGTAACAGCCCACCACCAGCGACCGTTCGGGGAAGACCTGCCCGGCATGCAGCAGCCGGGCAATCTCCGCCGCCGCTGGCGGGTGACGGAAAACCGGCAGGCCAAAGGTCGCCTCGGTAATGAAGGCATCGCAGGCCACCGGCTCAAATGGGGCGCAGGTGGGGTCGTGGCGGCGCTTGTAATCGCCGGAGACGACGACACGGCTGCCCTGGAATTCCAGCACCACCTGGGCACTGCCCAGCACATGGCCTGCCGGGACCAGGGTGACGGTCACATCATTAATACGCAAAGACTGGTGATAGGGCAGCGTTTGCAGATTGCCGCCCGCCCCCTCCCCCAGCCTTGCCCGCATGATATCCAGCGTCGGCGCCGTCGCCAGCACATGGGCATGGCCGGGCCGCGCATGGTCGGAATGGCCATGGGTGATGACGGCGCGGGCAACCGGGCGGATCGGATCGACATGGAAGCCGCCTGGCTCCACCCACAGGCCCCCGCCCTGTTCCGGCGGACAGGGGCGGACCCAGCTATCAGGGGGCGGTGGGGAAGCGGCTGGCATGGTCATGTCCTTGATATAGGCCAGATCATAACGGAAGCCAGCCGCCCCCGGTTCAACGTCCCGGCATCATCACAGCGGAACCCGGCCCCAGCGGCAGGTCCAGCAGCACCCAGCCGGAGAAGAGGCCGACCGCCGCAATCCCCATCCACACGGCCAGCGGCAGCATGGTGGCGATCAGCGAGCCGATGCCGAAGCGCGGCACATAGCGCTGGCACATGATCAGGATCAGCGGGAAATAGGGCAGCAGCGGCGTGATCGGGTTGGTGAAGCTGTCGCCCACGCGATAGGCGGCCTGGGTCGCTTCCGGGCTGACACCGACCAGCATCAGCATCGGCACCAGCACAGGGCCCAGGATGGCCCATTTGGCCGAAGCGCTGCCGATCAGGATATTGATGAAGGCCGACACCAGGATCAGCGCCAGCATCAAAGGCAGACCAACGAAGCCCGCTGCCTGCAGCAGGGCCGCCCCTTCAATCGCCAGGATCACCCCCAGATTGGACCAGGAGAACAGCGCGATGAAAACGGCACAGCAGAAGGCCAGCACGATATAGCCGCCCATGTCCGACATGGACTGGCCCATCATGCGCACCACATCCTTATCGTTGCGCACGATACGCGCGCCGATGCCATAGGCGATGCCGATCAGCAGGAAGATGACGAACAGGATCGCCACCAGCGCATGCAGGAAGGGCGTCACCGTGCCCGCCGCATCGCGGAAGATCGCCCCTTCCGGCACCACGGCAGCCAGCATAGCCGCCACCGCGATCAACAGGGTGATGCCGGCGAATTTCAGGCCGCGCTTTTCTGCCGCGCGTTGATCATCGGTCTGTTCCTCAATCGCCACCACATGGCCGGTCGGCATCGGCGCCGTGGCCAGCAGGCGCGGCTCCACCAGCCGGTCGATCACCAGGGTGCCGACAATGCTGAACAGCGGCACGAACGACATCATCAGATACCAGTTGGCCGTGACAGGCACTTCATAAGCGGGATCAACCATGCGGGCCGCCGCCTGGGTGATGCCGGCCAGCAGCGGGTCCAGCCCGGTGATCAGCAGGTTGGAGGAGAAGCCCGCCGACACGCCGGCAAAGGCGGCGGCGATGCCGGCAATCGGATGCCGGCCGACGGAATGGAACATCAGCCCGGCCAACGGGATCAGCACTACATAGCCGGCATCGGTCGCGAGGCTGGATTGCACCCCGGCGAAAATGACGGTGAAGGTCAGCAGGTTCTTGGGCATGGCGCGCACCAGGGCCCCCAGGGAGGCACCGATCAACCCGGTCTTTTCCGCCACGCCCACACCCATCATCACCAGCAGCACCATGGCCAGCGGCGGGAAGGTGGCGAAGATGGTGGGCATGTCCGTGAACAGGCGGCTGATATTGGCCGCCGATAACAGGCTGACCGCCGCGATCTCCTTGCCTGTACCAGGATGGACAGCGGATACGCCTGCTGCCGCCAGCAGGGCCGACAGCACCACCAGGATGGTGATGGCGATCAGGAACAGGGTGGCCGGGTCTGGCAGGCGGTTGCCCACCCGTTCAATCACCCCGAGGATGCCGCCAGATCTCTTCGCTTCCATACTGCCTCTCTCTTGTCCGATGGCCGGTCTTGATGCCGGCCAGTATGAGGATAGAGCTAACCGCAGTGCTGGGTTGCGGCAAGCGAGAAGCAGACCTGCCGCCGTCGAAGCCCGTTGCGAAGCGGGGCCGGGTGGGCGCATTCTCCGCCGCAAATCACGGAGACGATTATGCAGGACTTCCTTTCCATCCATCCCGAGGTTGCGCAGGCCCTGAAAAATGGCCAGCCCGTGGTGGCCCTGGAATCGACCGTCATCAGCCACGGGCTGCCCTATCCCGCCAATGTGGAGACGGCCAGGGCCATTGAGGCCGCTGTGCGCGCCGAAGGGGCCGTGCCCGCCACCATCGCCGTGCTGGATGGCCGCCTGCGCGTGGGTCTGGATGCGGATGACCTGGAACGGCTGGCCCAGCCGGGCGCGCGCAAGGTCAGCCGGCGCGACCTGCCGCTGGCCCTGGCGCAGAATGCCGATGGCGCCACCACCGTGGCATCGACCATGATCGCCGCCAGCCTGGCCGGCATCGCCGTGTTCGCCACCGGTGGCATCGGCGGCGTGCATCGGGGCATGGAAACGACGCTGGACATCTCCGCCGATCTGGAAGAACTGGCCGCCACCGATGTGGCCGTCGTCTGTGCCGGGGCCAAGGCCATCCTGGACCTGCCCCGCACGCTGGAATATCTGGAAACCAAGGGCGTGCCGGTGATCGGCTATGGCACCGACCGGTTTCCCGCCTTCTATACTGCCAGCCTGCCCCTGCCCGTGGATGGCCGGTGCGACAGCCCGGACGAGGTGGCCCGTGTCCTGCGCGCCAAATGGCAGTTGGGCCTGGGCGGCGGCGTGGTGATCGGCGTGCCCATTCCCGAGGAAGCGGCCATGGATGCCGAAGCGGTGGAAGCCGCCATCCAGCAAGCGGTGTCGGAAGCCGATGCCCAGGGCGTGCGCGGCAAGGCGCTGACCCCCTTCCTGCTGAAGCGGATGGAGGAACTGACCGAGGGTGCCAGCCTGATCGCCAACCGCGCCCTTCTGCTGAACAATGCCGCCATCGGCGCCCGCATCGCCGCCGCCTATGCCCGGCAGAAGGCCGACATGGCCCTGCCGAAAAAGGTGCAGACGACCAAGCGCCCGCCGGGTTATTAAGCCTGAAAAAGCCCTGTCCCCCCGAAAAGGGGGATGCCGCCCTGCGTTGCAGGGGTGAAATGGCCGCGCGATTGACTCAAGCGCCCTTCACCACTATACAACGCGCTTCGATTTAGACATCAGTTCCAATACCGGAGTAAGTACCGTGAAGCGTCCTTTTCAGCCGAGCAAGATCGTGCGCGCCCGCCGTCATGGTTTCCGCGCCCGCATGGCCACCGTCGCCGGCCGCAACATCATCAATAAGCGCCGCGCCCAGGGCCGCAAGAAGCTGAGCGCCTGAGGCTGATCAGGTGGCGCCCCGCTCCGGGATCAAACTGGGCCGTCTGAAAAAACGGCCTCAGTTCCTGGCCGTTGCGGGCGCCAAGCGGAAATGGGCGACGCCGGGGGTTATCCTCCAGGTTCGCGCCCATGATGATCGACAGCATCCGAATCCGGGTGAACCGGTGGTTCGGATCGGCCTGACTGCAAGCAAGAAGGTGGGTGGTGCGGTTGAGCGTAACCGCGCCCGTCGTCGTCTGCGCGCGGCATTGGCCGAGGTGCTGGCCCCGCATGCAGCCGCCGGGCACGATTTCGTGCTGGTGGCGCGTGGGGAAACGGTGCGTCGCCCCTATGCCGATCTCAAGGCCGATCTGACCCAGGCCCTGAAGCGGTTGAAAGTGTGGCGTGACCGCGCGGTAACCCCGCGTGAGGATGGCAAGGAATGAGCCCGGCGGCCTGGCTGCTCCGGGCTTTTGTGCTGTTCTACCGCTGGTTCATTTCGCCGATTCTCGGTCCGCGCTGCCGCTTTCACCCCACTTGTTCGGAATATGCGCTGGAAGCCCTTTCCGCCCATGGGGCGCTGAAGGGGGGCTGGCTGGCCCTGCGGCGGATCGCCCGGTGCCATCCCTGGGGGGATTCGGGGTATGACCCGGTGCCGCCAGCGGCACCCCCGATGGCGGGGAAGCATCATTCTGGCGGAAAATGTTGCGGCGGGCATTGATTGCCCGCCCATTTCATGTGACCTAGCCGGGGCCGCCCCTCCCTGGTCTTGAGCTGAAGCTGGAACACGCCCCCATGACGGATCAGAAGAACCTTATCCTGACAATCGCGATCTCGGTCGCGATTCTGTTCGGGTTCCACTTCTTCTATGAACGCCCGCGCCAGCAGGCCGCCCAGGCGGAGCTGCAGCGCCAGCAGGCCTTGCAGGTCGAGCAGGGCCAGGTGCCCAGCACCGTGCCCCAGGCCGGCACCATTCCCGGTGCCAGCGATGGCATGGGCGGTGCCGCGCGTGAACGTGGCGACGTGCTGGCTGAAAATGCCCGCGTCCGCGTCAACACGCCCAGCCTGCACGGCTCCATCAACCTGCGCGGCGGCCGGATCGACGATCTGACGCTGGCCAAGTACAACACCACCCCGGAGAAGGGCAGCCCTGAAGTGGTGCTGCTGTCCCCGCTGGGCGGTGCTGACCCCTATTTCGCCGAGTTCGGCTGGCTGGCTGCCGGTGGTCCGGCCGTGAACCTGCCCAAGAGCGACAGCATCTGGACCGCCAGTGCGGACACGCTGACGCCCGGCAACCCGATCACCCTGACCTTCGACAATGGCGAAGGCCTGGTGTTTGAGCGCACGATCGCCGTGGATGAGAACTATATGTTCACCATCACGGAACGGGTGCGCAACGAGAGCGGTTCTGCCCTCAACCTGCAGCCCTATGGCTTCGTGCAGCGCCGTGGCGCGCCGCATACGTCCGGCATGTATATCCTCCATGAAGGCCCGCTGGGCGTGCTGGACGGCACGCTGAAGGAATTCAAGTACAAGGACCTGAAGGAAGACGGCAAGACCGAGACCCTGAAGTCCACCGGCGGCTGGATCGGCATCACCGACAAATACTGGCTGGTCAGCCTGATCCCGGACCAGTCGGCGCCGATTGAGGCCCGCGTCCTGCACCAGCAGGTGGGCGGCGACCTCTATCAGGTCGATTTCCGCGGCACGCAAGCCATCACCGTTGCCCCCGGCAGCACGGCGGAGAATACGTCCCGCCTGTTCGCCGGCGCCAAGGTGGTCAGCCTGCTGGACGAGTACAGCGACAAGCTGAACATCGCCGATCTGAACTATGCCATCGACTGGGGCTGGTTCTACTTCCTGACCATTCCCTTCTTCCATGCGCTGGACTTCCTGGGCCGCATGCTGGGGAATTTCGGCCTCGCCATCCTGGCCTTCACCGTCGTGCTGCGTCTGGCCTTCTTCCCGATTGCCAACAAGCAGTTCGAAGCCTTCGCCAAGATGAAGAAGCTCCAGCCCAAGATGGAGGAGCTGAAGAAGAAGCACGGCGACAATCGCGAAGCCCTGTCCATGGCGATGATGAAGCTGTACCGGGAGGAGAAGGCCAATCCGCTGGCCGGCTGCCTGCCGATCCTGCTTCAGATCCCCGTCTTCTTCGCGCTGTACAAGGTTCTGTACGTCACCATCGAAATGCGCCATGCGCCCTTCTATGGCTGGATCAATGACCTGTCCGCGCCCGATCCGACGACCCTGTTCAACCTGTTCGGCCTGATCCCGTGGGATCCCCCCAGCTTCCTGCATATCGGCATCCTGCCGCTGCTGATGGGTATCACCATGTGGCTGCAGCAGAAGATGAACCCGTCCAACCCGGACCCGGTACAGCAGAAAGTGTTCATGCTGCTGCCGCTGATCTTCACCTACATGATGGCCAGCTTCCCCGCCGGTCTGGTGATCTACTGGACCTGGTCGAACCTGCTGTCGATCCTGCAGCAGTGGGTGATCATGCGCCGCATGGGCGTGAAGCCGACCTGATGCTTGTTCCCTCAGGTGCCAAGCGGCGGCCTCCGCCGCCTTGGCTCACGCGGGCCGGCAGTCGCCGGCCTGGGTGGCCCTGAGGTTGTACGTTAGTTGTTGAACTGAACTGACGCCCCCGGCCCCGGCCGGGGGTCTTTATTTGAAAGCGCATTACCGGCGCGAAGGAGTGTTCCCATGGCCAAGCCGCTGACCATCACCCCCAGCCTGATGGGCGACCTGTCGGAAGCCGAGATCGAGGCCGGTCGCCTGCTGTTCGCCAAGGAATGCGACTTCTTCTGGGGGGCCGAAGCCGCGACGACGCTACCGGAAGCCATGCTGCCGGAAATCTGCTTTGCCGGCCGGTCCAATGTCGGCAAATCCTCCCTGGTCAATGCCCTGACGGGACGCAAGACCCTGGCCCGCACCAGCCAGACGCCGGGGCGCACCCAGCAGCTCAACTTCTTCAATCTGGGCAACCGGCTGGTGCTGGTGGACATGCCCGGCTATGGCTATGCCCAAGTCTCCAAGGAACGGTCGGCCGCCTGGACGGCCTTTATCCGCTCCTACCTGCGCGGTCGCGTCACGCTGAAGCGGGCGCTGGTGCTGGTGGATGCCCGCCACGGGCTGAAGCCGCACGATGTCGATATGATGAAGATGATGGATGAAACCGCCGTCGCCTATCAGATCGTGCTGACCAAGGCCGATACGCTGAGAACCGGCGCGATTGACAAGATCCGCCAGCAGGTCGCCGTCGCGCTGAAGACCCATGGCGCCGCCCATCCGGAGGTGCTGGCCACTTCGGCGGAAACGGGCCTGGGCATTCCCGAACTGCGCGCCTTCCTGACGCGCATGGCGGAGCCATTGCCGCCGGCCTGATCAACAGGCCCGGCCAGCGCCGTCATTCCAGGTAATCATGCGTATAGGCGATCATCCGCTCGGCGATGCGGCGCAGGTTGGCTGCGTCGTCGGGGCGGTCATTCATATCCATCCTGGCCGCTTCCTGCTTCATTTCAGCAGCCTTGTGCAGCATATCGCGCCGCAGATCATGCAGATCATCAATGGTTGTCGGCATACCATTGCCTTCCTGTTCAGCCCGCGCCGATAAAGATCGGGCGCCGGCCACTTCCGACAGCGACCATAGCCGGGAAGAATGAATTTCACCTTAACCGTGTGATCTCTTTACCCCATCAATTCACAAGGTGGGGCAACGGTAACCAGTTGGCAACCACCCTGCCGCATATTGTCCGCCTGACATAGGCGACGGCTTGTCGCCTCCCCCATTTGGTGGGGCCAGGTGCGGAGAGGGATATGCGTTTATTGCTGGAAGACAGGGCCGCGATGCTGCGCGGCGATGTGGTCGCCTGGACCGGCGGCGGCCTGATCTGGGGCATTGTCACATCGGCCCTGGGTGCCGGACCAGCCGGCATGCTGCTGGGCGCGACCCTGGCCTTCCTGCTGCGCCGTGTGATCCGGTCCGTCGCGGTGTTCTGACGGGGTTATACCACGGTCTTGACGTTGGTATCCGCGCCAACTGGCGCGGCGGCGGCCCGTTCCGCCGAAGTCAGTAGATTCTGACAGGTCAGAATCTACTGACACAGGGATTATGTCCCCTCGCGGATACGCCGTTCCAGTTCATCCACCCGCGCCTTCAGCGCGTCGATCCGGGCCAGCAGGTCCGGCAGGCCGGCGGCCCCGACACTGGACAGGGCCGACAGGCTGGCCTGCAGATCATCGGCGATGGCAGCCAGATCGGGGGCCGCCTGTTCGTCCGGCTTATCCGCCGACATGATAGGTGAACAGCGCGATGCTGGCCGCCACGGTGGCGTTCAGCGATTCGACATGGCCGGTGGTGGGAATGGTGAGCCGCGTGGCCGGCAGGCCGGCGGGCACGCCCTGCCCTTCCTCCCCCAGCACCAGCCGCGCATCCTGCGGCCAGGCGAAGGTAGCCAGATCCTCTCCTGCCGCATCCAGGGCCAGCAGCGGGCCGGCAGCCATTTCCAGATCGGCCCAGCGCCCGCCACGTGCCAGCGTCAGGCTGAAGGCGCCATTGCTGGCCGCGCGCAGGCATTTGGGGTGGAACGGGTGGGCTGAATCCTCCAGCAGGATCACCTTGGACACACCAAAGGACGCGGCAGACCGCAGCAGCGCCCCCAGATTGGCCGGATCGCCCAGGGCGCAGACCAGTTCCAGCCCCTGCGGCGGGGCCGACAGATCAGCCGGCGGCATGTCCGGCACCTGCCCGACCAGGATCGGGTAATCCGTGCCCGACACATCCAGTTCCCGGAACAGGGGGCCGGCCAGGACCACCGGCTGCACATGGTCAGGCAGCGGCCAGTCGGCGATCCATTCCGGATGGCGGATCAGGATGCGGGTGAAAAGCTGGGGCCAGCGGGTCAACGCCTCTGGCACAGTCTTCAACCCGGCCAGCAGGAACTGACCGCTTTTGCGGATGCCCCGGCTTTCCAGCAACCCGGCCCAGGTCTTGAACTGCGGGTTCTGTGCGCTGTCGATCTGGTGGAACATGGCAACCGTTGAAAAGAAACACGCGCCCGGCCATAGGGCTGGGCGCGTGCAAGATCATCATGATGGCGGGCGGAATGCAATCCATCCGCCTTGGAAAGCCCTTACCCCTGACGGTAGTTCGGCGCTTCGTTGGTGATGGTGATGTCGTGGACATGGCTTTCGCGCAGGCCCGCATTGGTGATGCGGACGAATTGCGGCTTGGTCCGCATCTCCGCGATGGTGGCGCAGCCGGTATAGCCCATGGAGGCGCGCAACCCACCGATCAACTGATGGATGACGGGGCCGATCGGCCCCTTATAGGGCACACGGCCTTCCACGCCTTCCGGCACCAGCTTCAGCGTATTGGACACTTCGGCCTGGAAATAGCGGTCGGCGGAACCGCGCGCCATGGCCCCAACGGAGCCCATGCCGCGATAGGACTTGTAGGAGCGGCCCTGGAACAGGATCACTTCGCCGGGGGATTCGTCCGTGCCGGCGAACAGGCCGCCCATCATGGCGCAGGAGGCACCGGCGGCTATCGCCTTGGCCAGATCGCCGGAATATTTGATGCCGCCATCGGCAATGACCGGAATGCCATGCTTGTTGCAGGCTTCCACCACATCCAGCACGGCGGTCAATTGCGGCACGCCCACGCCGGCAACGATGCGGGTGGTGCAGATGGAACCGGGGCCGATACCGACCTTGATGGCATCAGCGCCCGCATCGATCAGGGCCAGGGCGGCATCGGCGGTTGCGACATTGCCGGCGATGATCTGGGTATAGTTCTTCAAGGCACGGGCGGCGCGCACCTGATCGGCCACCTTCTTGGAATGGCCATGTGCGGTGTCGATCACCAGCACGTCCACACCGGCATCAAACAAAGCTTCCGCACGGGCCAGCCCATCCGGGCCGGTGCCGGTGGCAGCCGCGGCGCGCAGGCGGCCTTCGGCGTCCTTGGCGGCGTTGGGATGCAACTGGGCCTTTTCGATATCCTTCACGGTGATCAGGCCGATACAGCGGAAGGAATCATCCACCACCAGCAGCTTTTCAATGCGGTGGCTGTGCAGCAGGCGCTTGGCCTCGTCCTTGCCCACGCCGGGCTTGACGGTGATCAGCCCCTCATGGGTCATCAGTTCGGAAACCGGCTGATGGGGGTTGGTGGCAAAGCGCACATCGCGATTGGTGAGGATACCAACCAGCTTGCCGCTTTCCGCCGTCACCGGAATGCCGGAGATACGATGGCGGGCCATAAGCTGCAGCGCATCGGCCAGCGTCGCGCCCGGACGGATGGTGATGGGATTGACCACCATGCCGCTTTCAAACCGCTTCACGGCGCGCACTTCATCGGCCTGCCGCTCGATATCCATATTGCGATGGATCACGCCGATGCCGCCGGCCTGGGCCATGGCGATGGCCAGCGCCGATTCAGTGACCGTATCCATGGCTGCCGACAGCAGCGGGATGCCCAGTTCGATCGTGCCCGTCAGCTTGGTACGGGTATCAACTTCTGCCGGCATGACCGAGCTTTCGGCCGGTACCAGCAGGACGTCATCGAATGTAAGGGCTTCGCGGAAACGGTCGGCGTACGACATGAACCTGTTCTCCCAAGGGCGGCCGGGCGAAACCGCCGGATACGGCTTATGGGACATCGATCCCGCCGGGGGCGCATAACGCCCCATGGCCGGTTCCATGTCCCAGATCAAAAGGTTCGCCGCACTATACACAGGCCGCACGCATTGGGAAGCTACCAGGGATAGCGGGCCTGGGTTGCTTTTTTTGTCAGGCGGGCCGATGCCGGCTTCTTGCTGTGGCGTGCAAATGATGGGGTGGCCCTGCCGAAAGCGCAGGCGACGGGGCCCCACCCCTACGCTATTGCTGAAAGGCCAAGGGCTTGGCGCCCTGCTTTCCGAACGGTTCACCCGCCTGATGAAACCCATCCATATGCTGATGGCCCTGGCCGTGATGGCAATCTGGGGCACCAATTTCGCTGTGTCGCGCATGGCGCTGCACCAGTTCCAGCCGCTGACCCTGATGGCGGTGCGCTTTGGGCTGGTGGCCTTGCTGCTGGTTCCCTTCGTGAAGGTGCCGCGCGGCAAGCTGCGGCAAATCTTCTTCTATTCCCTGGTGCTGGGCGGGCTGCATTTCCCGTTGATGCTGTCCGGCATGAAGGGCGCAGAAGCCTCCACCGCCAGCATCGTCATCCAGCTTCAGGTGCCCTTTGCCAGCATCCTGGCCGCCTTCTTCTTCAAGGACAAGCTGGGCTGGCGACGCGGGCTGGGCATGGCGGTGGCCTTTTCCGGCGTGGCGGTGATTGCCGGCAAGTCCGGCGGGGGCAGCGATCTGGCGCATCTGGGCCTGATCGTGCTGGCCGCCGCCGCCTTCAGCTTCTCCAACATCCAGTTGAAATGGATGGGCTCCATCGACCCGTTCCAGCTCAACGCCTATATGGCGCTGTTCGCCACGCCGCAATTGCTGTTGATGAGCTTGGTGATGGAAACCGACCAGATCGGCCAGATCACCGGCGCCGGCTGGGAAAACTGGGCCTATATCGCCTATATGGCCGGCATGTCGACCGTGGTCGCCTATGCCCTGTGGCAGCCGCTGGTCAAACAGTTTGACGTAAACCAGACGGTACCGTTCCTGATGCTGGTGCCGGTATTCGGCGTCGGGTCCGGCGTGCTGTGGCTGGGCGAGCCGATGAGCCTGAACCTGATCCTGGGCGGGTTGCTGGTGGTGGGCGGCGTCGGTATCATCCTGATCCGCCGCCCCCGCATCGTCGTGCCCCGGACCACGGTTTAGGCGACGCTTACCCAGCCCCTGGCTGCCAGTCCGGCGGGGCCATCTCGAACTGGGCAAACTCAAAAGCCGGGGTCACGGTGCAGCCCACCAGCGTCCATGCCCCCTGGCTGACGGCCATCTGCCACTGGCCCGCCGGCACCATGATCTGCGGCCGTTCCCCGGCTGCCAGATCAATGCCCAGCCGGTGGTCCACCCGCTGTTCCCCATCCGGGGAAAGGGAAAGGATCAAGGGCGCGCCAGCATGGAAATGCCATAGCTCATCCGCGTCCTTCACCCGGTGCCAGTGGGATCGCTCCCCCGCCGCCAGCAGGAAATAGATCGCCGTATGCCGGCCCCGGCCGCCGCCGGGTGGCTGGTCACGCCAGGTTTCCACATAATGGCCCCCCTCGGGATGGGGGCGCATATCCAGCAGGCGGATGATGTCCGCGACCGTCATATCAGGCTGCATGTTCATTCCGTTGGCGGAACGGTTTCGGAAAAGCTGGACCGTTTCGATGCCGCATCGAACCAGTTGGCCAGACGGGAATGCCCCCGGCGCCAGGGCTCGTGCCCGAAGCGGAAATCCATATAGGCCATGGCGGAGAGCAGGGCCAGGCTGCCGATGGTCGGGGCATCGGGCGGCGGCAGGTCGTCTGCCTCCTCCTCCAGCCGGTCGAAGGCACGCTGGATGGCGGCGCGCTGGCGGCTGTCCCAATCGGCGGAGCGCAGATGCTCCGGCCGCAGCGTTTCCAGCCGGCGCAGCACGGCGGCATCGCAAATCCCATCGCCCACTGCCTGCTGGCGCAGCGCCACCCAGCGGGCGCGGCCGGTGGCGGGGAACAGGGTGCGCCCTTCATGCAGGCTGTCCAGATATTCGGCGATCACCGGGCTGTCGAACAGGACCAGACCATCCTCCGTCAGCAGGGTGGGGATCTTGGCCAGCGGGTTGTCGCGCACGATAGGGCTGTCCGGTGCCCAGACATTGGTGGGGCATAGTTCAATACGGTCGGCCACCCCCACCTCATGCGCCACCATCAACACCTTGCGCACATAGGGGGAGGTCTGGCTGTAACGGAGCTTCATCACGATGATCGTTCCATGACAGAGAGAGGGGAAAGTCAGGTAAGGAAAGGGTCAGCCGCGGAATACATCCTTGCGCTGACGGATTTCGGCAAAGACGGCGGCGGGATCGGCACCAGCCAGCCCCAGGGAGGCCGCCAGCGCCGGATCATCGGCGCGCAGGAAGGGATTAGCTGCCTTTTCATCGCCCAACCTTGTCGGCAGGCTGGGACGCCCATCGGCCCGCAGGCTGGCGATCCGGGCCCCCTGGGCGCGCAGGGCCGGGTTATCCGGGTCGATGGCCAGGGCGAAGCGAGCATTGGCCTCGGTATATTCATGCCCGCAATAAACCAGCGTCGCATCCGGCAGGGCGCGCAGCTTCAGCAAACTGTCCCACATCTGGGCCGGCGTGCCTTCAAACAGGCGGCCACAGCCCAGCGCGAACAAGGTATCGCCGCTGAACAGCCACCCGGCAGGGGCCACGTGAAAGGCGATATGGCCGCGTGTGTGGCCCGGCGTGTCAAACACCCGCACCTGCTGCCCACCCAGGGTGAAGACATCGCCCTCGCCATAGGTCTGGTCCATATCAGGGATGCGGTCACGTTCCGCCCTGGGGCCGATCAGCGTGGCGCCATATGCCGCCTTCAGCGTGGCGTTGCCGCCAATATGGTCGCCATGATGGTGAGTATTCAGGATATGGGTCAGGCCCCAGCCGCGCGCGGCCAGGAAAGCCTGGACCGGCCCCGCCTCCCCCGGATCGACCACGGCGGTCACACCGGCCGGGGCATCATGCCAGAGATGGATGTAATTATCGGAAAGCGCTGGGATAATATGGATGTCGGCCATCGCCCGGTTCCTGCCTCCTTGCGGCGGAAGAGTGCTGATAGTGGGGATGATGGCAGGCAGGCTGACCAGCAGCAAAGCCACATTCCAGGGATGCGGTGATAAGGGGGAAACATATGGACCTGTTGGTAAAACTCTATGATTTACCCCTGCCCCTTCCCATGCCGGCCGGCATCATCGTTCGTCGTGCCCTGGCACCGGAAGCGCCCCTGATCCTGGCTTGGGTCGAGGAAAGGTTTGGTCCCGGCTGGCGGGCGGAATGTCAGGTGGCGCTGTCCGCCTGCCCCACCCGCCTGCATATCGCCATCGGGGAGCAGGATGGCAGGCTGCTGGGCTTTGCCTGCCATGATGCGACGGGGCCGCGGCCTGTTCGGCCCCATGGGCGTGGATGATACGGGGCGCGGCCAGGGGATTGGTACCCGGCTGCTGCTGGCGGGTTTGGGGGCGATGCGGGCCGATGGCTATGCCTATGCCATCATCGCCGGGGCGGGGCCGGTGGCCTTCTACGAGAAAACCGTCGGCGCCATCCCGATACCGGGATCGGAACCGGGGCTGTATCGGGGGATGTTACGGCGCGTCTGAGGCTGGCGGCTCAGCCGGTACCGGTGTCATGGGCGGCAAAGGCTCCCCCACCGGCTTTGTTTCCGTGGGGGCTGGGGCGGGCTCGGGCTCGGCTGCCTTACCCTTGCCATGGCGCGGCGGCTTGGCCTCCTTGGGCATATTCTCCCCCGCAGGCTCAGGCAGGAAGAACAGGTTGCGCAGGAAGCCCGGTGCCAGGACCGCCAGCGGGTTCACCCCGGTCTGCAGATCATCCAGCGGCCCTTTGATCGTATAGGTCGCCGCGAAAAGCCCCTGCCCCTCGCCCCCGACCAGGATATCCCCCAGCACGGGAATGGCACTCAACAGCCGGTTGACGGAGGAAAAGGGCACGACGGTGCCCTGCAGGTCAGCACGGCTTTTTTTCAGGTCGATATTGCCTTCCAGCGTCAGCCCGACCTGGGAGCCGGAGGTTCGCATCTCCCGCAGGGAAATGCCGGTATCGGTCCATTGATATTTGCCATGCAGGCGGGAGAAGGCAAGCCCCTGGCCGGACATCAGGTTGGCCAATCCTGGCAGCGACACAGCCGACAGCAGACGGGCCAGAACCGGCGCATCCTGCACCTGATAATCGCGCAGTTCGGCGGTGCCGACGACGGTACGGGACAGGTCAGCCGGATCACTGCGGCCGGTCACCTTCACCGTGCCGCCCTTGATCTGGCTGATCACATCCAGGTTGTTCAGCGTGGCGCCGGCATCATTGCTTTCCACATCCAGCGTCAGCACACGGGCATCGGCCGGGTCCGGGCCATAGCGCACGACCAGACGGCCTTCATCACTGACCTCTGCATCCAGATCGGTGCGGAACCAGATATCGGCATCCCGTTCCATCCGCCCGCGGACATTGCGGATGATCCGCCCCTCGTCCCCCATCACGGCCAACCCCAGATCGAAGCTGATCGCCAGGGGCGGCAGCTTCTCCGCCGGCGGTTCGGGCAGGTCCAGATGGTCCTCTTGTTCCTTTTTCCGGGCCTTGGCGTCACGGGCGCGATGCTTTTCCGCCTCTGTCATGCCCGCCATTGCCGCCGCATCCTTATCCTTCTTGCCCCGGAAGGGGCGGACATCGAAGGCAAGGCCGCGCACATCAATCGCCATGCCGCCCTGCCTGTCGGTGCTGCGCAGATCGACGCGGGCATCACTGCGCCCCAGACGGAATTCCTCCAGCAGCAGATGATCCAGGCCAAAATCATCATGCCGCAGGGACGCCTGCCCGACGGCGTGCAATTCCTCCGTCTCCACATGCAAGGCGGGGATCAGCACCGGCTTGCCATCAACAAAATGAATCGTCGCCTTGGCCCGGCCGGGCTTCTCCGGCGGCTTCTTCCAATCCAGCACGTCGATGCGCAGGGTGGAGGGCATAAGGTCCAGATCGGCCTCAATCGTCTCTTTACGCTCGGCCCCGCTGCCAACGCGGGTATAGACCATATCCACCCCGACCGGCCCGTTCAGCCAATCCGGGAAATCAAGCTTGAAACGACCGCGGCCTTCATCATCCGGGCGGGCCAGCACCCGGACCCGGGTGCCGAACGGGGCGTGATCGGTGAAATTCTCGGTCCAGGCGATATCGGCGGGCACACCATTCAGCAGGGCCGTGCCTGTCACATTCAGATCATGGCCGGTGACCGCCAGATCCAGCGTCCCTTCGGTGGCGGAGATATCGGCCACGATATCGGGCACGGAAACCCCGGTCAGCCGGGCCGACCCGTCAAGCTGCACATCATCCATGGTCAGCGCGGCGATCAGCGGAAAGGCAAAATGCAGCTCCGCCTTGGCGTGCCCCTGCACACTGGCCGGCACCAGCCCGACCTTGCTGGCATAGCCCAGCGGTTCATGGTCCAGCACCGCCAGCGCGGAGGAGAGCGGCCCTTCCAGCGTGGCGTGGATATCCATCGCCTCACCCTTGGGCTTGTCCAGCCCCATGATGCGGACAGTGGCCGGGCCCGCATTCAGGTCCATCAGGGTGCCGGACTTGATGTCGATGGTGAATTCCGCACCATCAAACCGTGCCTCGGCCGCCACCTGCGTCACCGGCGGCAGCGGGCGACGATAATGGACGGTGAAACCGGACAGTGCAAACTGCCCCTCCATGGAAGAGGGGGTGATATCCAGCGGGTCATCGGCCGGGGCCGTTCCCTCCAGCTTGAAGACCGTACGGTCGAAGGTGCCGTCCGCCAGATTCTCCACCATCCAGTCGCGCGTATTCTCCTGCACGCCTTTGGGCCAGAGCTTGTGCAGGTCGGCCATGGGCAGGCCCGTCGTCTCCGTCGTCAGGGCCAGATGGATGGTGTCGCCATCCTGCTGGGCCGTGCCGGTGACATTCAGGTCTGCCGGCCCGGTCAGATCCAGGTCGAACCGGTCCAGCACCAGCCGCCGGCCCGACTGTTCCAGCCTGCCATGCAGATCAACACTGTCGAAGGACAGCGGCTCGGGCAGGTTATCGGGCAGCACCAGTCGGCCCTGGCGGCCCGACAGGCCCAGCACCATGGCGGTGGGTGCGAAATCGGCGTTCATTTCCAGGGTGATGGAGCCGTTCAGCGTCACTTCCAGCGCGCGCAGCGGGTCCAGCACCGGGGCCAGATCGGCGAAATCCGCCGGTTGAAGATCGGCCAGGGTGGTGCGGGCGGTGATGGCCCCATCCTCGGTCCGATAGACGATTTCTGCCGCAATCTGGTTCAGTTTGCCGCCCATGTCGATGTCGGCGGCAGCGGTGCCGAACACCCCATTGGCGTTACGGCGTAAGCGCAGATCCAGGCGCGGCACCTGCCAGATGGTGCCCGTGGCGACATTATTGACCACCAGCCGGGCGCGGGTGATGCGCAGGTCGCGCAGCGCCCCGGTCTGGCGCAGCGGATCAGGCGGCGCCCGCAGCGCTTCCAGCAATTCCCGCATGATGCGGGCACCGGCCTCGGGGTCCAGTTCCGTGTCATCGGTGCGGATATCCAGGCGGAACTCGCCATCGGCGGTGCGCTCCGCATAAAGGCGCGGCTCCACCAGTTCGATCCGGGTCGGCGCAATGGTGCCACGCAGCAGGGCCGGCACGGACAGGCCCAGCCTTACCTCCGGCACGGCTGCCACCACGGCCCCGGTCGTGCCATAGGCGGTAACGCCGCGCAGGCGCAGATCCATCCGGGTGCCAAACCCGTTCCAGGCCAGGATTGTTTCCCCCAGATCCAGGCGCGTGGGGGCCTGGCGGTTCAGTTCCTGTTCCAGGTAGGGGGTCACGAAATCCAGCGAGACCGGCCCCTGTGTCAGCCGCCAGGCCAGCAATCCGCTGCCAAGCGCCAGCACCAACAGAAGACCTGCCAATAATTCCAGCACGATAAGGGCGCTATGACGGAGCATCAGTTCGGGATCTCGACGCGCTTTCGGGCTGGGCTTGACCTGGGTCCGGGCCGGGGCGCAGTGTGGCTGCGCCCGCCCCTGGATTGGGATAGCCCGGTAGATACCCGATGTTCAATCAAGAAAGCCTCCCCCGCCCCGGCGATATGCAACGTGCCGCCGTCGGACTGGAACATTGGCATGAGGCAGCCAGGGGCTGCACCGATGCCGACCTTGCCGATTTCGCAACCCGCTATGCGGCCGATCCGCTTGGCCGTGCGGTGCTGGAAACGCTTTTCGGGAACAGTCCGTTCCTGGGAACGGCGCTGGTCCGGGAGATCGGCTTTTTCCGCAGCATCGTGGAAAAGGGGGCCGACCAAGCCTTTGTCGACCTTCTTGCCGATATGCGGCGGGATCATGGCGAAGACCAGGACAGCACCCGGTTGATGAAGGGGCTGCGCATCGCCAAGCGCCGTGCGGCCCTGCTGATCGGTCTGGCTGATATCGGCAATGTCTGGCGGCTGGAGCAGGTGACGGGCGCCCTGTCCGATTTCGCCCAAACCGCCCTGCAACTGGCCACCCGCACCGCGCTGCGCCAGGCCGCCGCCAGCGGCAAGATCGACCTGCCCTTCCCCGACGATCCGGAAAAGGGCAGCGGCTTCATCGTGCTGGCCATGGGCAAGTTCGGCGCGCGGGAACTGAACTATTCCTCCGATATCGATCTGATCGTCCTTTATGACGATGGCATCGTCCGCGTGCCGGAAATGGAGATGAGCCGCACCTTCGTGCGCATCACCCGCGAGTTGGTGCGGCTGATGGAGGAACGCACAGCCGACGGCTATGTCTTCCGCACCGATCTGCGCCTGCGTCCCGATCCGGGAGCCACACCGCTGGCCGTCTCTGTCTCCGCAGCAGAAGCCTATTATGGCAGCCTGGGCCAGAACTGGGAGCGGGCCGCCATGATCAAGGCCCGGCCCGTGGCCGGCGATCTGGAGGCGGGCGAAGGCTTCATGGATATCCTGCGCCACTTCATCTGGCGGCGGAACCTGGATTTCGCCGCCATCCAGGACATCCATTCCATCAAGCGCCAGATCGGCGCCCATAAGGGCCACCGGGAAAAGACCGTCAATGGTCATAATATCAAGATCGGCCGGGGCGGCATCCGGGAGATCGAATTCTTCGCCCAGACCCAGCAATTGATCTATGGCGGTCGCGACCGTACCCTGCGCGTGCCCGGCACCGTGCCGGCCCTGTTCGCCCTGGTGGACAGCGCCCAGGTGGAAGCACAGGTGGCGGAAGAATTGAGCGCCGCCTACCGCTTCCTGCGCACGGTGGAACACCGTGTCCAGATGGTCGATGACCAGCAGACCCACGAATTGCCCCGCAGTGACGAGGGCATCGCCCAGATCGCCGCCTTTCTGGGCTATGACAGCGATGCCGGCTTCCGTCAGGCATTGATGGCGGCGCTGACGCTGGTGGAAACCCATTATGACCGGCTGTTTGCCGACAGCCCGGCCCTGTCCGGCCCCGGCAATCTGGTCTTCACCGGAACGGAGGATGACCCGGAGACGATGGAGACCCTGCGCGGCATGGGGTACGCCAACCCATCCGCCGTGGCGGGGCAGATCAGGGCCTGGCACCATGGCCGCTACCGCGCCACGCGCAGCACCCGGGCGCGGGAATTGCTGACCGAGTTGGTGCCTACCCTGCTGGCCGCCTTCGGCCGCACGGCGCATCCCGACCATGCCTTCATGATGTTTGATGAGTTCCTGGGCAGGCTGCCGGCAGGGGTGCAGTTGTTCAGCCTGTTCTATGCCAATCCCAACCTGCTGGATCTGGTGGCTGAGGTGATGGGCACGGCCCCGCGTCTGGCGGAACGGCTGGCCCGCCGCCCGGCCCTGCTGGACGCCGTGCTGACCCCCGGCTTCTTTGACCTGCTGCCGGTGCGGGAGGAGTTGGAGGCCAGTTTCGAGGCGATGGTCGGTGGTGCCCATTATTTTGAGGAATATCTGGACCTGACACGGCGCTGGACCAGCGAACACCGCTTCCGCGCCGGGGTCCATATCCTGCGCCAGATTGCCGATAGCGACCGGCTGGGCGCCTTCCTGACGGATGTGGCAGAAGTGGCGCTGACAGGGCTGCAACAGGCGGTGGAGACGGAATTCGCCCGTCGCCATGGAAGCCTGCCGGGCGCGGGGTTCGCCATTCTGGGCCTGGGCCGGCTGGGGGCGGGCTCCCTGTCGCTGCGGTCCGATCTGGACCTGATCACGGTCTATGAGGTGCCGGACGGGGTGACCCAATCAGACGGGGACAAGCCCCTGTCGCCTAACGATTATTTCATCAAGCTGACCCAGCGCCTGGTTAATGCCATCACGGCACAGACGGCAGAAGGCCAGCTTTATGAGGTGGATATGCGGCTGCGCCCCAGCGGCAATGCCGGCCCCCTGGCCGTCAGCGCCGACGGGTTTGTGAAGTATCAGCGCGAAAGCGCCTGGACCTGGGAACATATGGCCCTGACGCGCGCCCGCGTGATTACCGGGCCGGAAAGCCTGCGCAAACGCCTGATGGCGGAAATCCGCGCGGTGCTGACCCTGCCGCGCGACCCGGACAAGCTGCGCGCCGATGTCGCCTCCATGCGGGCCCGCATTGACCAGCAGCATGGCACCAAGGATGTGTGGAGTGTGAAATATGTGCGCGGCGGGATGATCGACATCCAGTTCATCGCACAATATCTGACCCTGCGCCACGCCCCGGAAAAGCCGGACATTCTGGACCAGAACACGACCGGCGCCCTGGCCTGGCTGGCCGATAGCGGCTTTCTGGATATCACGATCGCCAAGCGCCTGATCACCGCACACAAGACCTGGCGGCGTGTCCAAGGCTTCCTACGCCTGACGACGGAAGAAGCGTTTGATGCCGCCAAGGCCCCCGCCGGACTGAAGCATCAACTGGTCCGCACCGCCTTCCCCGACGCCCTGCCCAACATGACCTTCGACGCCGCCGAGAACGACCTGCGGGAGATGGCCGCCGGGGTGAAGGCGGATTTCGACGTTATTGTCGGGGCGCCGGAGGGGTAAGGGGTTGGCGACGGGGCTTAGAGTTGCTCAAGGTCGGTTAAGTTGGATCAACCTCCACCGTCACCCCGGCCTTCGCCGGGGTGACGGAAGCGAGAACCATCTCCGATTCCCTTCAAACAGGGCGAACGCTAATCCACCATCCGGACCATTGGCAGGCCCACGCCAGCCGCTACCCGTTCGCGCAGCACATCGCGGCGGAAACGGTGCAGTTCCGCCGGGCGACCGCCGGTGCGGGCTTCCTGGGCGCCGGTGGCCTCCACCAGCCCGCCGGCCAGCACCAGCCGGCGGAAATTCTGCTTATGCAACTGCACGCCCGACAAAGCCTCCACCGTCCTTTGCAGGCGGAACAGGGTGAACTGGGCGGGTAATAGTTCAAACACCAGGGGGCGGTATTTCAGCTTGCCGCGCATGCGGCCCAGCGCCACCGCCAGGATGCGGCGATTATCCTGCGCCATGGGCGTGCCCAGGGCGGCGGCCAGTTCCGGCTCGTCCAACTGGGCGCTGTCCAGCGCCAGGCCCAGACGGGCGCGGATGGCACGGTCGCGCCGTGCCTCTTCCACCAAACCGGCGCTGTAGAGCAGTTCATAGCGCTCCAGCACCCGCTCCGTATCCCACAATTCCTCTTCCGCGAAGGTGGTGGAGACACGCTCGGCCCGCTTGGCCGCCGCCGCACTGTCCGGGGCCGCCGCCACCCAGCGCCGCAGCGCCGGGGTGATGAGGCGGGTCAGGATGTCGGGCTTGCCGTCGCGCCAATCTTCCCAGGGGAAGTAATCGTACCAATCATGCCATTCGGCCGCCCCACTGCCGGACAAAGGCGCTTCCTGCACCAGCGCCATATAGCCGACCGTGACCACCCGCGCCCCGCCCTCCAGTTCCCGCGGGTCGCGGTAACGGTCGCCGAATGTGTAAAGCTGCTCGACATAGCGCAGCGGCAGGCCGGTCTGTTCTTCCACCCAGCGGCGCAATCCCTGTTCCAGGGTGCGGTCACGCTCGGCAGCGAAAGGGCCGAAAGGCAGGGAATCCAGTCCCGCCGTGGCGTCGCGCTGTTCCGGGGTGGCCAGATTATGCGTCATGCGCCGCACCACCAGCACGCGCGGCACCTCCTCCGTCACGGCGACGATGACGGCGGTCAGACCCAGGACGGTCGAGTCGGCCACTGGCACGGTACGCATCCTCCCTGGTTCATGGATGAAACGGGGGGCGATGCTGTCCCCCGCCTTCGAAAGCAAAGCCGTAGCCGCTTGTAAAGCAATGGAATGCCCGATACCAGCCCGTAGGGGAAACAACCGTTTCGGATCATACGAATGGCACCGGTAAGCCTTTGAGACGTTACGTCAGTTGGGGCAAGCTGCCTTGCCGCGAAGCCGGGCCGGGGACGCTTACCCCCCGGCGAGAACCGGCATTTTTTGGGAGAAGCGTCATGGCGTTCAAGCTCGAACAGCGCAAGTCCGAGCTGGTCGATCAGGTGGTGGCAAGGGTTCATGCCCGCCTGTCCAAGGAAAAGGCCCCGCTGGCCGAGGCTTTCGTCCGTCAGTTCTACCGCAACGTCTCACCGGTGGACATGCTGCATTCCGGCGCGGATGAACTGTATGGCGCCGCCATTGCCATCTGGCAGTTTGGCTGCACCCGCAAGCCCGGCGAAGCCCTGGTGCGGGTGCAGAACCCGCGCGTGGATGCCGATGGCTGGCACGCCCATCATACGGTGGTGCAGATCGTCAATGACGACATGCCCTTCCTGGTCGACAGCGTTTCGGCCGAACTGAACCGCCATGGGCTGACCGTGCATCTGGTCGTCCATCCGGTGATCCGCGTCAGCCGCAACGGGGAAGGCCGGATCACGGCCATCCATAGCGCCCAGGATGCGCCCGCCGATGCGGTGGCCGAATCCATGATGCATATCGAGGTGGATCAGGTGGGTGATGCCACTGATCTGGCCAAGCTGCGCAACGACGTGGCCGCCGTGCTGGCCGATGTGCGCGCCGCCGTCAGTGATTTCACCGCCATGCGGGAACGGCTGGCCGCCACCATCGCCGCCACTCCCACCCTGCCCACCCCCGTGGCGGGCGAGGATATCGCCGAGGGCCTGTCCTTCCTGCGCTGGATGGATGAGGAACATTTCATCTTCCTGGGCGCGCGGGAATATCGCTTCGGCCGCGACGGGAATGAGGAAACGCTGGATATCCAGACCGGCCAGGGGCTGGGCATCCTGCGCGATGATGATGTCAGCGTCTTTGACGGGCTGCGTCATTTCTCCTCCCTGCCGCCGGAGGTGCGGTCCTTCGTCCGGCAGCCGCGCTTCATGATGGTGACCAAGTCCAACAAGGACAGCACCGTTCATCGCCGCGCGCCGCTGGATGCGGTGATGGTGAAGCTGTTTGACGAAGCCGGCGCGGAGATCGGGGAGCGGCTGTTTGTCGGCCTGTTCACCAGCACTGCTTATAACCGGTCGGTGCGCGATATCCCGTTCCTGCGCCAGAAGGTGACGCGCCTGTTGAGCCGGGCCGGCTTCGACCCGCGCGGCCATGATGGCAAGGCGCTGGTCCATATCCTGGAAACCTTCCCCCGCGACGAGCTGTTCCAGATCAGCGATGATGAGTTGGCCGATATCGCGCTGGGCGTCCTGCATCTCCAGGACCGGCAGCGGGTTGCTTTGTTTGTCCGTAAAGACCCGTTTGAGCGGTTTGTCTCCGCCCTGATCCATGTGCCGCGGGACCGGTACGATACCGACCTGCGCAAGCGCCTGCAGGCGCTGATCGAGCGGGCCTATGAGGGCACGACCATCCAGGCCAATGTGACGCTGGCGGAAAGCGTTCTGGCCCGCGTGCATCTGATCGTGCAGACCAATACCGGCAAGGTGCCGGATGTGGATGTCGCCGATCTGGAGCGCCAGTTGATCGAAGCGGCGCGCGGCTGGCGCGACCGGCTGTCCCAGGCACTGGTGGAGGAAAAGGGCGAGGCGGCGGGGCTGACCCTGGCGCGTAAATATATCGCCGCCCTTCCCGCCTCCTTCCAGGAAGCCTACAGCGCCGATCAGGCCGTGGCCGATATCCTGTGCATTGAGCGGGTGCTGGCCGATGGCAAGGTGACGCTGAACCTGCACCGCCCTGTGGAAGCAGACAGCAACCAGCTTTTCTTCAAGGTTTATCAGGCAGGCTCCCCGGTGGAACTGTCGCAGGTTCTGCCGATGCTGGAGCATCTGGGCCTGCGCATCCGGGCCGAGGGTGGCCCGTTCGAGGTGGAGATGCCGGGCGACACGCCCAACATCTTCCTTCAGGATTTTGACATGGTGACCGCCGATGGCCGCGCCGTGGAACTGGAGAAGGTAAAGGCCGCCTTTGAGGAGGCGTTCCTGCGCGTCTGGACCGGCGATGCGCAAAGCGACGGCTTCAACCGTCTGGTTCTGATGGCGGGGCTGACCTGGCGCGAGGTGGTGGTCTTCCGCGCCTATGCCAAATATCTAAAACAGGCCAAGTTCGATTTCAGCCAGGAATATATCGAGAATACGCTGGCCACCCACAGCGCCATTGCCCGGTTGCTGATGGACCTGTTCCGTACCAGCCACGATCCGGACACCCTGGCCCGGCTGGGCCGGGACGAGGTGGATATGCGGCGCAAGGGCCTGATCCTGGAGATCGACCACGCGCTGGATGCCGTCTCCAACCTGGATGAGGATCGCATCCTGCGGCGGATGCTGAACATCATCCGCGCCACGCTGCGCACCAATTTCTTCCAGAAAGACGCAGACGGGCAGCCCAAATCCTATGTCAGCTTCAAGCTGGATAGCGGCGCCATCGATGATCTGCCCCTGCCCCGCCCCTGGCGGGAAATCTGGGTCTATTCCCCACGCGTCGAAGCCATCCATCTGCGCGGCGGCAAGGTGGCGCGCGGCGGCATCCGCTGGTCCGACCGGCGGGAAGATTTCCGTACCGAAATCCTGGGCCTGATCAAAGCGCAGATCGTCAAGAATGCGGTGATCGTGCCCGTGGGCAGCAAGGGCGGCTTCGTGGTGAAGAACCCGCCGTCACCCGCCGCCGGGCGCGAAGCGCTGATGGCTGAAGTGGTCGAATGCTACAAGACCATGATGCGCGGCCTGCTGGACATTACCGACAATCTGAAGAAAGGCGAGGTGATCCCGCCGACCGATGTGGTGCGGCTGGACAGCGACGATCCTTACCTGGTGGTGGCTGCCGACAAGGGCACGGCCAGTTTCTCCGACATCGCCAATGGCGTGTCGCGGGATTACGGCTTCTGGCTGGATGATGCGTTTGCGTCCGGCGGGTCCGCCGGGTACGACCATAAGGGCATGGGCATCACCGCCCGCGGCGCGTGGGAGGCGGTGAAACGCCATTTCCGCGAACGTGGCAAGGATATCCAGAACCAGGATTTCACCGCCGTCGGCGTGGGCGACATGTCGGGCGACGTGTTCGGCAATGGCATGTTGCTGTCCCGGCATATCCGGCTGATTGCCGCCTTCGACCATCGCCACATCTTCATTGATCCCAACCCGGATGCGGCGACCAGTTGGCAGGAGCGCAAGCGCCTGTTCGATCTCAGTCGCTCCTCCTGGGCCGATTACGACACGGCCAAGCTGTCGCCCGGCGGCGGCATATTCGACAGGGGATCGAAATCCATCCAGTTGACGCCGGAAATCCGCGAAGCGCTTGACCTGCAGGTCGACCGCATCACCCCGGCCGATCTGATGCGCACCATCCTGAAAGCAGAGGTGGAACTGCTGTGGCTGGGCGGCATCGGCACCTATGTGAAGTCACACGCAGAAAGCAACGCCGATGCCGGCGACAAGGCCAATGACGCGATCCGCATCAATGGCCGCGATCTGCGGGTGAAGGTCGTGGGCGAAGGTGCCAATCTGGGCTTCACCCAGCGCGGCCGGATCGAGGCGGCCCAGGCCGGTATCGCCATCAATACCGATGCCATCGACAATTCCGCCGGTGTGGACACCTCCGACCATGAGGTGAATATCAAGATCCTGCTGCGTGACGTGATGGACCAGGGCGGCATGACGCGCGAACAGCGTGACGTGCTGCTGGCCCAGATGACGGATGAGGTCGCGGAACTGGTCCTGGCCGATAATTACAAGCAGACCCAGGCCCTGACCATCGCCCAGGCCAGCGCAGTGGACACGCTGGAAGATCAGGCCCGTTTTGCCCGCGCCATGGAAAAGGCCGGCAAACTGTCCCGCGCCATTGAGTATCTGCCCGATGACGAGGAATTTGCCGCCCGCACCGCCGCACGCCAGGGCCTGACCCGGCCGGAACTGGCGGTGCTGCTGGCCTATGCCAAGATCGACCTGTATGACCAGTTGCTGGCCACCGACCTGCCGGATGATCCGGCGGTGGAACGCGACCTGACGCGCTACTTCCCCAAGGCGCTGCAGGAACGGTTTGGCGATGCCGTCGCCCGCCACCAGTTGCGGCGGGAGATCATCTGCACCGCCGTCACCAACGGCATGGTCAACCGGGTGGGCCCCACCTTCACCTGGGAAATGGTGGAGCAGACAGGGCGCGGTTTCGGCGATGCTGCCCGTGCCTATCTGATCGTCCGCGATGCCTTCGGCCTGCGTGGCATCTGGGACGCGGTGGAAGGGCTGGACAATAAGGTGCCCGCCGCCACCCAGACGGCGATGATGGCCTATACCGGGCATCTGATGCGCCGCGCTGTGCCCTGGGTGCTGGCCCATGGCACCTATCCGCTGGATATCGCGGCGGAAACGTCGCGTCTGGCCCCGGTGGTGGAGGAACTGGCCGGCAACCTGACCGATATCCTCTCTCCCCCTGCCCTGAAATGGGTGACCGAGCATGCCAGCCTGTGGACAGAAGCCGGAGTGCCGGCGGATCTGGCCAACCGCATCGCCTGCCTGCCCGGCCTTGCCGCCGCCACCGACATTGCCGAGGTGGCGAAGGAGATCGGCCATGCCCCTGCCGAGGTCGCCCGGATTTATTTTGAGCTGGGCGATTATCTGGGGCTGGATTATCTGCGCACTCGCACGACCGATGTGAAGGCAGAGAACCACTGGCAGCGGCAGGCCATCGCCGCCACGCTGGATGACCTGTTCAACCTGCAGGCCCGGCTGACCGCGCGGGTGCTGGCCCAACCCGCCGACGACCCGATGGCGGAATGGAGCCAGACCCGCCAGGGCCCGCTGGACCGGATCAACAGCCTGTTGACCGATCTGCGCAGCGTCGCTCAGATCGACATCGCCATGCTGGCAGTGGCCAGCCGGCAGTTGCGGGGCCTGCTGGCGGGTTAAGGCACCTACGACAGGAAAGTCATGAAGGGGGGCTGGTGGCGACACCGGCCCCTTTTCACATCCAGGCGCCCGGCAGCGCATTGACAAGGCAGCCGCAAAGTCGCAACGATAATGGTCTAATAATATATCATTATGGTGAACGGGATGGTTCAGGTGAGACGGGCCTATGTGGATGGGCCTTACGGGCAGATGCATCTGCGCATCGCACAGGCAGACAAAAGCGACAAGCCCCCCCTGCTCTGCATCCATATGAGCCCGATGAGCGGGCGCGTTTTCGAGCGGTTCCTGGGCTTGATCGGGACCGACCGCACCGCCATCGCTTTCGATACGCCGGGGTTCGGCCTGTCGGATTTCCCGCCCGCCCCGCCCTCCATCGCTGACTATGCAACGGCCCTTCTGGCGGGCCTGAAGGCGCTGGGCATTGACGGGCCGGTGGATGTGATGGGCTATCACACCGGTGCCATGACAGCGATTGAGATGGCCGCCCAGGCCCCCGGCACCGTCCGACGGCTGGTCATGGTGGCCGCCCCCATCATCACGGAGGATGAACGGGCGCAGTTCCACGCCTTCTATAAGGAAAAGCCCGTCCTGGCCGATGGCAGCCATATTCTGGATCGCTGGAAGGGCTTTGTTTATCACCATATGCGTCCCGGTGTGGATCTGGAGGAGATTGGCGAGAAATTCCCCGATGCGCTGTTGGGCGGGCACCGGGCAGCCTGGGGGCATCAGGCCGCCTTCGCCTATGACCTGGCCGGGCGGATGCCACAGGTGGCGCAACCCGCCCTGATCTTCGTCACCGGCGATGATCTGGATGTGCAGAGCCGTCGCGCCGAAGGGCTGGCCCGCAACAGCCTGCTGCTGGAATGCCCCGGCTGGGGCCATGGTTTCCTGGATATGTATGGGCAGGATGTCGCCGGTCTGGTCCGGCAGTTCCTGGATGCCGAAGGGGCTGACCCGCTGGCCGGGATCACGGCACCGGCTTCCGCCCTCGGCCCCCGCTACCCGGCCCGCGTCGGCGCTTTCCGCCCTCAGGATGGGGAGGGCTGATTACCGACAGGTGGTCAGTTCACAAAGCGAAGCATCCCCTGCCCCCGCCTTACCCCCACTCTGGACCGGCGGGAGAGACTGCCCCGGCATCCTCTCCCGCCCAACAGACAAGACGGACAAGAACAGGGGGATAGGCGATGTTTCATGAAGCGATTTTCAAATCCCTGACCCGGCGGTCGCTTTTCGGGGGTATGGCCGGGATGGGCGCCATGGCGGCGGCCCCGGCCCTGACCCCGGCCAAGGCCGCCAAGGGCGATATCCGCCCGCTGGACGTGATGGACCCGCGGGAGAACCTGTACGCCTTCGGCAAGATGTGGGGCACGCTGGGGCCCAAATCCGTGCTGTCCGGCTATCAGGGTGTGCAATATGCCATTGTTGGCGATAAGCGCGCCGTGCCGCTGTTCGGCTATTGCGGCTTTGGCAATAACCGCAACATCGTGCAGTCCGATGGATCACTGAAGGTTCTGGGCAAGGAATGCGGCTATTTCACCGATCTCGCCACCGGGGAAATCCTGGATTACTGGGACAATCCCTGGACCGGGGAGCGGGTGGAGGTTTTCCCCTTCCTGAATGACCGCTGGCGCGGCACCCTGACCCTGGAACAGAAGGTCTTCAAGATCGGGGACAGCGAGACCATCAATAATGACAATGGAACCAAGGGGCAGAAGGGCAAACCCTTCCTGCTGCCCTGGCAGCCCATTGGTGACCAGTATCTACTAAGCTGGGATTATGCCCATGAATATACCAACCCGGTGACGCCGGAGGGCTGGCCCAAGGCCTCCACCGGCCGGCGCGTCAACCCGTCAGAACATTTCACCATTTTCACACCGAGGGGCGAGATCGACGACCGGTCCCTGCCATCGGCGCGTTTCACCGCCGGCTTCATGCGCCAGGCCCCCTGGTGGCCCTGGATGCTGATGGGCAAAAGCGGCGTGCATGGCGTGCTGATGGGCCGGATGCACAGCTACAAGATCACCGGCACGGTAGAAGATATCCCGAAGGCCGTCCTGAAGCGGGTGGAGCGTGACCGGCCCGACCTGCTGGAAGAACCGACCGACGGCCCGGATGAGGGCGTGCGCGGCACCCTGGAAGCCTATGCCGAAGACGTACCGCCGGAAGTGCCGGGCTATGTCTCGCCCCTGGCGGAAAAGCGCAAGGCGATGTTGAAGGATCAGTAAGTGCATTGGGGTGGCCCGTCAACGAGCCACCCCCTCCCCACCTCACCCCCGCTCGTTCGCCACGCGCGGCATGGGTGTTACCATCTCAGCCCCCAGGCGGGCGAAATCGGCGCCGCTGGGGCTCTGGAATACGCGCAGGCCGAATTCCGGCAGGCTGGCCAGCAGATGGTCGAAAATGTCGGACTGGATCGCCTCATACGCGGCCCAGGCGACCGTGTTGGTGAAGCAATAGATCTCCATCGGCACGCCTTCCGGCGTCGGCGCCATCTGGCGCACCAGCAGGGTCATCTCCTGATGGATGCCGGGATGCTGGCGCAGATAATTTTCCAGATAGGCCCGGAAGGTGCCGATATTGGTCAGGCGGCGGGCGTTGAACGGGTCGGCATCCCCCAGGCGGGCGTTCCATTGCGCCAGTTCCAGTTCCTTCTGGTCCAGATAGGCGGTCAACGGGCGGAAGCGGCGCAGCCGCGCCATCTCTGCCGGGGTCAGGAACCGCACGCTGTTCTGATCCAGCAGGATGGACCGGCGGATGCGCCGGCCACCGGATTCCTGCATGCCCCGCCAGTTCTTGAACGGTTCGGAAATCAACTTGCGGGTCGGCAGGGTGGTGATGGTCTTATCCCAGTTCTGTACCTTCACCGTATGCAGGGCGACGTCGATCACATCGCCATCAGCATTCATCTGCGGCATCTCGATCCAGTCACCCACGCGCAGCATGTCGCTGGACGAAATCTGCACACTGGCCACCAGCGACAGCAGCGTATCCTGGAACACCAACATCAAAACCGCCGCCAGGGCGCCAACCCCCGATAGCAGGATCAAGGGCGACCGGTCCATCAGGGTGGCGATGATCAAAATGGTGGCGATGGCGAAAATCGCCAGCTTCACCAATTGCACATAGCCCTTGATGGGGCGCCGGTGCGCATCCGGCCGGCGGGCATATATCGCCGTGATGATGTTCAACAGCGCGCTGATCGCCAAGGTCAGGGTCAGGATGATGAAGGCGGCGCAGACATTGCGCACCACCAGCGTCACCGCCCCAGGCAAGGCCGGCACAAAATTGATGCCATACATGATCACCATCGCCGGCATCACATTCGCCAGGCGCGGGATCAACCCATATTGCGTGAAGGCTTCATCATGCCCCAGCCGGGTCATGGACATGGCACGACGAATACCAGAAAGGACCAATCGCTTAACAACAAGATTGGTAAAGGATGCCGCCAATATCAGCGCCACAACCCCCACGACCATACGGATGAGACCGTTATGTTCTGTCAAGAGATTATGAATATAATCCAATTCCATTGCGATTTCCTTCACCAAATAATCTCAACAAAGCACCTAAGATGATCCGAATTCGAGGTATCGGACAATGATTGTTATAACAATATTCTAAAATATGTGAACCCCTGGCATCCCTAGCGATGACCTGCGGGTCTGCCCCTTCGCACACCACCCCTGCCCGGCCGGGGCCACGGCAATCATTGCCAGACGGGCGGTCTGCCCCTATCTTCCGGCCATCCCTGAAGCTGGCCCGTGCTCCATGACCGATCTGTCGAAAATCCGGAATTTCTCCATCATCGCCCATATCGACCATGGCAAGTCCACGCTTGCCGACCGGTTGATTGAATTCTGCGGCGCCATCGAGGCGCGCGACATGAAGGCCCAGTTGCTCGACAATATGGATATCGAGCGGGAGCGCGGCATCACCATCAAGGCGCAGACCGTGCGCCTGGAATATAAGGCCAAGGATGGCAACACCTATCAGTTGAACCTGATGGACACGCCGGGCCATGTCGACTTTGCCTATGAAGTCTCCCGCTCGCTGGCGGCCTGCGAAGGCTCGCTGCTGGTCGTGGATGCCAGCCAGGGCGTGGAGGCGCAGACACTCGCCAATGTGTATCAGGCGCTGGACGCCAATCACGAGATTGTGCCGATCCTGAACAAGGTCGATCTGCCGGCTGCCGACGTGCCGCGCGTGAAGACCCAGATTGAGGATGTGATCGGGCTGGATGCATCCGACGCGGTGGAGATTTCGGCCAAGACCGGCCTGAATATCGAAGGTGTGCTGGAAGCCATCGTCACCCGCCTGCCGCCGCCCAAGGGCGACCGCGAGGCGCCGTTGCAGGCGCTGATCGTGGATAGCTGGTACGATGCCTATCTGGGCGTCATCATCCTGGTCCGCGTGGTGAATGGTGAGTTGCGGCTGGGCCAGAAGGTGCGCTTCATGGCCACTGGCGCCACGCGCGAGTTGGACCGCGTGGGTATCTTCACGCCGAAGAAGATCGCGCTGGAAAAGCTGGGCCCTGGCGAGATGGGCTTCGTCACCGCCGCCATCAAGGATATCCGCGACACCAAGGTCGGTGACACGATCACCGAGGAGCGCCGGCTGGCGCCCACCGCCCTGGCCGGCTTCAAGCCCTCCATCCCCGTCGTGTTCTGCGGCCTGTTCCCCGCCGATGCGGCGGAGTTTGAGCATCTGCGCGACAGTCTGGGCAAGCTGGCGCTGAACGATGCCAGCTTCCAGTATGAAACGGAAAGCAGCGCCGCGCTGGGCTTCGGCTTCCGCTGCGGCTTCCTGGGCCTGCTGCATCTGGAAATCATCCAGGAGCGGCTGGAGCGCGAGTTCAATCTCGACCTCATCACCACCGCCCCGTCGGTCGTGTACAAGATGCACATGACCAATGGCGATGTGATCGAGATGCACAATCCGGCTGACATGCCGGATGTGGTGAAGATCGACCATATCGAGGAACCCTGGATCAAGGCCACGATCATGCTGCCGGATGAATATCTGGGCGGCGTGCTGCAGCTCTGCACCGAACGGCGCGGCGTGCAGAAGGACCTGACCTATGTCGGCGGTCGGGCGATGATCGTCTATGAGCTGCCGCTGAACGAAGTGGTGTTCGATTTCTACGACCGGCTGAAGAGCATCAGCCGCGGCTATGCCAGCTTCGATTATCAGCTTGAAGAATATCGCGAAGGCGATCTGGTCAAGATGTCGATCCTGGTCAATGCCGAACCGGTTGACGCGCTGTCGATGATCGTCCATCGCAGCCAGGCCGAATATCGTGGCCGCCAGTTGTGCGAGCGGTTGAAGGACCTGATCCCGCGCCACCTGTTCAAGATCCCGATCCAGGCTGCCATCGGTGGCAAGGTTGTGGCGCGCGAGACCATCGCCGCCATGCGCAAGGACGTGCTGGCCAAGTGCTATGGCGGCGATATCAGCCGCAAGCGCAAGCTGCTGGACAAGCAGAAGGAAGGCAAGAAGCGCATGCGCCAGTTCGGCGAGGTGGAAATCCCGCAGAGCGCCTTCATCGCCGCGTTGAAGATGGGCGATAATTGATCGCCTGTGTCACAACAGGTTAAGAGGGGCGGTCTGCGGGCCGCCCCTTTTTCTTTCAGCCCACAGCCGCCTTAAGGGCTGAGATGTTGGCATCACCCGTAGCACAGAGCAGAACCCGGTCCAGCACACCGGGGTGCCCGGTGATGAAATCGCGAATGGTCGCCACGGCAATGGCCGCCGCCTTGTCCTTGGGGAAACGGTAAGCCCCAGTGGAGATGGCAGGAAAGGCGATGCTGCGCGCCCCCTTCTCCACCGCCAGCTCCAGCGCGCGGGTATAGCAGCGGGCCAGAACCTTATCCTCCCCCATCTGGCCGGTGACATAGACCGGTCCGATGGCATGCACCACCCAGCGGGCGGACAGGTTGAAGCCGGGCGTGATGCCGGCATCGCCACGCCGCGTCAGCTCCAGGGCTGAGGCCGCCTCGAACAAAGCCGGGCCGGCGGCATCATGGATGGCGCGCGACACGCCGGTGCCCCCGCCCAGGCCCGGTGCGGCGGCATTGACAATCACATCCACCGCCTGGGCGGTGATGTCGCCCTGGACAACGGTCAATTCGGTCATGGATCGCTCTTCAAATGGCAAAACGCAGGGTGGCGGTACGCCCGCCATCGCTGACAGTCAACCCATGCGACATGACCCGCATGATTTCCAGTCCCCGGCCGGACTTGGCATCTGGCGTGGCCGGCTGGCGCACCAGGTCACTGTCATAGCCATCGCCCTCATCGGCGATCCGGACATGAAGATGGGCCTCGGCAATCCAGGCGGACAGGTCAATCCGCTTGAGCGCACGCTCAGGCTCCGCCAGTTTTGCGCTCAAGCGCTGGCAAAAGGCATCGAACTGGCGCGGATCATCGACCAGGGAACCGCCCATGGCGAGATTGCCATGCAGCACCGCATTGATGATGGCCTCGTGCAGGCTCAGTTCCACATCATGGCGCAGCCCTTCCGGCATCATGCCACGTGCCATCAATCCTTCACAGAACTGGGCCGCTGTATCCAATGTCCAGGCCATGCGGGTGGTGAGTGACACCAGCAGATGCCCCGCTGCAAGCGCATCCCGCAACGCAGCGGCGGGCAACGCGCCCTCCGTATATTCAATGATCGCAGCGCACCGGGACCGCAGCGCGTTCACCAGTTCCCCGGCGGCGCTTTCTGTCACCAATACCACCTGAACCGCCTGGGGCGCCTTGTCAGCCAGGGGCAGGCCGAATGACGCGGATGCCCGTGCCAGATCCCCCTTTTCAAGCGAACCGCTGGCCAGCCGATAATCCATAGTGCGTAAGCCCCTCATCCGCGCTTGCCGGTCTTTAGGTCTACCGCGTTCCCGCCCGGCTCGTCACCCGCAAGATCGATCATATCGACATGGCCGGTCATGAAACCTTCAGCCGGAGGATAATGGGCCGTCAAGCGTTGACGGAAATCCTCCCCAGTGCGGGCGAAACCATAAATTTCACGGCCTTCATTCCAGGCGCCTGCGCCGGGGCCGCGACCGACTTGACGGCCCAGACTGGGGTTGATGACAAGCACGCACCAGAGACGTTCGAATCGGTGCCACTCCCGATCCAGCAGATTGACCGTGCGGCGGCGTATCCCCCGCAGATGCGCCAGACGCGCTTCTGCCTGCGCCGATTGGGACTGGAGCTGTTCGATATGGGCCTCCGCCTCCTGAATGGCATCACGGATGGCGTGGCTTTCCTTTTTTCCCGCGCGCAGGGCAGCGGCAACAACATTCTTCTCATCCACCGTGCGGGACAGGCGCCGCTCCACCTCCCGGATCACCCGCATGACACGCCGCCCGGACAGGATCAGCGCCGAACCACACACAGCAAGCGCAAGAAGGCTGACAATATTCAACCAGGTCACGATCATGGTTTCGCCACCTCCCGGTTCCCGCTGACAGCATTGATTTCCAGGACCGCATACCCATCGCGCGACGGGAATTCCGCCGCCAGCATCTGCCGGGCACGCTGTTCCGTGGGTGCCCAGATGCGAACGGAATTATCGTAACGCCAGATGACCGGCGCACTGTCAAAATCGCGCTGCGCCATATCGGCCAGCCGCCGGTTGCCCAATTTGGCGACGAACAATGTATCGCCAATGACCTGCTGCCCCAGTTCGTGCCACACCTCGGCCCGCGCCTTCTCCGCCGCTGCCAGCATCATCTCCAGCCGGCTCATCTGCGATTTCAGGCGGAAACGTTCGGCATTGCGACGATCCCGCAGGCCAGCCTGTTCCTGGTTCTGCTGGTACAGCTTTTCCAGCAGAGCACGCCCCTCCCGGATTTCCCGCTTCACCTTTTCATGGTCGGCGATCCAGGCATAGACCTCCGGCAGGACGAAGCGGATCATCTCCAGAACCACCACACCGACCAGACAGGCCGCCGCAATGGCAAGGATGATGACATCGGATTGCGCAAATTCCAGATGCATCGGTCCGGTCCCCCTCCCAAGGTCGCGCACCATGTCGCGCAACCATGATAACGCGCCATAGGCCGGTGGGAATGAAATTTTTACGCGAATTGCTGAAGGTAAGTCGCGCATTGAACCATTCAGCAGGCGGGCCGTGACAGGGCCCTTCGGCTTCGCCTATGCTGCCCGCCAACCATTGCCGCTTAATGACAGTCGAAGGTCGCAATCATGGATAAGGCCGTTCTCGATACGGGCTCTCCGAAAGCCATCCTGTTGCGGGACTATGCCGCACCGCCCTTCTGGATCGACAAGGTCGACCTGACCTTCGACCTGCGAGAGGACGAGACGATCGTCACCTCCCGCCTGACCCTGCGTCGGAATGCGGATGTCGCTGCCGCACCGCTGGTGCTGGACGGCCAGGAAATGGAACTGATTTCTGTCGCGCTGGGGGGCCGGGGGCTGACGGACCGGGACTATATCCTCACCGCCGACACCCTGACCCTGACCGGGCTGCCCGATGATGGTCAGGTAACCATCGTCACCCGCATTCATCCGGAAAAGAACACGGCCCTGGAAGGTCTTTACAAGTCCTCGGGCAATTTCTGCACCCAGTGCGAGGCGGAAGGCTTCCGCAAGATCACCTATTTCCTGGATCGCCCGGACGTGATGGCCCGCTATTCCGTCCGGATCGAGGCGGACAAGGCAGCCTATCCGGTGCTGCTGTCCAACGGCAACCTGACCGGCGAAGGCGATCTGGAAGGCGGGCGCCATTGGGCACAGTGGGACGACCCCTGGCCCAAGCCCTGCTATCTGTTCGCGCTGGTAGCCGGCAAGCTGGTTTCCATCGAAGATCATTTCACCACCGCGTCGGGCCGCGACGTGACCTTGCGCATCTATGTGGAGCCAGGGAACGAGGATAAGTGCGGCCATGCCATGACCAGCCTCATCAACTCCATGAAATGGGATGAGGAGGCTTATGGCCGCGAATATGACCTGGATATTTTCAACATCGTCGCCGTGGGCGATTTCAACATGGGGGCGATGGAGAACAAGTCCCTAAACATCTTTAATACCAAATACATCCTGGCCCGCCCCGACACGGCAACCGATACCGACTTTCTGGGCATCGAAACTGTGGTGGCGCACGAATATTTCCACAACTGGACCGGCAACCGCGTCACCTGCCGCGACTGGTTCCAGTTGTCGCTGAAGGAAGGGCTGACCGTCTTCCGCGACCAGCAGTTCAGCGCGGACATGAATTCCGCCCCGGTGAAGCGCATCCAGGATGTGACGCGCCTGCGCCAGGTGCAGTTCGCAGAGGATGCCGGGCCGACCGCCCATCCGGTCCGCCCGGAAAGCTATATCGAGATCAATAACTTCTACACCCCCACGGTTTATGAAAAGGGGGCGGAAGTTCTGCGCATGTACCACACCCTGCTGGGGCCGCAGGGCTACCGGCGCGGGACGGACCTTTATTTCGACCGTCATGACGGGCAGGCCGTGACGACGGATGATTTCCTGGCCGCGATGCGCGACGCCAACCCCGATAAGGTGGTTGATTGGGAACAGTTCCGACGCTGGTATGCCCAGGCCGGCACGCCCAAGGTGGAAGGGGAAGGCAGCTATGATGCCAGCAGCCACACCTATACGCTGACCCTGCGCCAGTCGCTGGCCCCGACGCCGGGCCAGCCGGAAAAGCTCCCCATGCTGATCCCGGTCGCGATGGGGCTGGTAGGGCCGGACGGCACCGACCTGCCCCTGCGCCTGTCCGGGGAAGCCGCGGCACAGGGCACGGAACGGGTTTTGATCCTGTCCCAGCCGGAACAGAGCTTCACCTTTGTTGATGTCGGCGCCAGCCCGGTGCCGTCGCTGTTCCGCGGTTTCTCCGCCCCGGTGAAACTGTCCTTTGATTACAGCGATGCGCACCTCGCCTTCCTGATGGGCCATGACAGCGACCCGTTCAACCGGTGGGAAGCCGGCCAGACCCTGGCCGCCCGCCTGTTGCTGGGCATGGTGGCCGACCGCGCCGCTGGCCGCGACATGGTGGTGCCCGACAGCTATATTGCCGCATTCGGCCATGTGCTGGACCGGGTGAGCGAAGATCCGGCCTTTGCCGCCCTGGCGCTGACCCTGCCGTCGGAAAACTATCTGGGTCAGTTGATGGATATCATTGATGTCGATGGCATCCATGCCGCACGCGATCAGGTGCGCGCCGCCATCGGCCAGACCCACCGGGACAAGCTGCTGGCCACCTACAGCGCCTGCCTCACCAACGGCCCCTTCAGCGTCACGCCGGATGCCATCGGGCGTCGTTCAGCCAAGAATGCGGCCCTGGCCTATCTGATGGCCGCCGGCGATGCGCAAGGCAAGGCGCTGGCCCTGGCGCAATATCGCGACGCCAGCGGCATGACGGATGTCATCGCCGCCCTGGCGCTGATCGCCGATAGCGACATGCCGGAGCGGGAAGCCGCCCTTGCCGCCTTTGCCGACAAGTGGAAGGATGAAGCGCTGGTCATGGATAAGTGGTTCATGATCCAGGCCATCAGCAGCCGCCCGGATACGCTGGACAATGTGAAGGCGCTGCTGGCCCATCCCGGCTTCACTATCCGCAACCCGAACAAGGTCTATGCCCTGGTTGGCAGCCTGACCGGCAATGCCCCCATCTTCCATGCTGCCGATGGGTCAGGTTACGAATTCCTGGCCGACCGGGTGATTGAGCTGAACAAGCTGAACCCCCAGGTCGCCAGCCGCATGGCCAAGGCCTTCGCCCGCTGGCGTCAGTATGATGCCCAGCGACAGGCCGCCGCCAAGGTGGCGCTGGAGCGGGTGGCCCACACGCCTGACCTGTCGCGCGACGTGTACGAGATCATCTCGCGCAGCCTGGAAGGGTAAGCATGATGATGCGACCTGCAGGGCCATGCCCGCAGGTCGCATCGCATCCACAGGAAATCCGAAATCCGCGCGCGGGACGGCAGCGATTAGAAGCGCAGCTTGGTCGCCAGCATGACACGGGTGTCGCCGTCCTCGTGCCAGGTCATGTCGGCGTTCAGCCGCATGGCGCTGACCTTCACCACCGGTACGGGGGCTTCCAGGCCGAAGCTGCCGCCTGCTTCGGCAAACTGGGCACGCACCGCTGACAGGCCGGTCAGGTTTGCCACCAGACTGCCCGCGACGGGGCGATATTCCATACCGATATTGGCGCGGGGGTCGATACCCAGATCGTTCATCCCGGCGGTCAGGCGCCAGCCGGCTTGGCCGCTGTTACAGGCATTGCCCCAACTTCCCTGGACACTGCCCGTCAAGGCACCAAACCCGCCGCCAACATCGCCGGAAACGGAATTTGGCAGCCAATCCTCTTCACAGCCCCGCGACAGGCGCACGGTCTGCTTCAATTCTTCTGTGCCGAGGCGCATGCCGACCTTGGAATTCATGCCCAAAGCGGAAAGCTGGGCATCGGCCTTGATGCCGGCCGCCTGATAGGCGCGCGGATCAGCCGCCAGCTTGATCGGGGTCGGCCCCGCAACATTGGGACGGTCGCCGGTGATCTTGGCCAGCACACCTTCATAAACCTTGCCCACCCAGTCGGACACCGTGGCCATCATGGCCTTGCGCCCCTCCTCCGGGTCACTTGCGCTGGCGCTGGGCGCATCCGCAAGGGCAGCCGGATATCCCAGCACCGCCGCATCCGTGCCCTGATACTGGGTCTGGCTTGGTGCAACACCGTTGAAACGGATGGCAAAAATGGTCGGCGGCTCCTCAGCGGCCAGCACAGGCAGGGTGGCTGCCGTCAAAGCCACCACGGAAAGGGCCGATGCCATGCCGGTAAGCGTCCGCATACGTTCTTCCCCTCTCCAGTCCCCAGCACCACTCGCCGTCATGCTGCACCTGCGAACAGATTGCCGCAATCCCGATCGGCGACTGCCGCCCCGGCGCATGCGGAGTACCCCACCCCTTTGGCGGGGAAATGGGGCAGAGCTATGGCAGCCGGGCAACAGTCCCAAGATTTATATGCTAAAAATTCAGGAAGAGGATGGCAACCCGCCTTTTCCCTTTTTCACCGAGAAAATCATTTTCAGCAGCGCAAAATTCATGAACTGACATAATTTGCGCCGTCAGGCGATGGGAACGCTACCATTACCCCATCGCCGCTGATCAATTCTGTCCGCCCCTCCCCTTTTCAGAGCGGACCGATTCGCCGTGAACGGCCAGGATCACCCCGGCCGCACCATCTGGGCCGGTACCACCCATTGATGGAACTGTTCCTCATTCAGCAAGCCCAGCGCCAACCCCGCCTCCAGCAGGGTCGTGCCCTCGTGATGGGCCTTCTTGGCGATCTTGGCGGCATTGTCATAGCCGATATGGGGGTTGAGCGCGGTGACCAGCATCAGGCTCTCGCCCATCAGCTTGGCGATGCGGTCCGTGTTGGCCGTGATCCCGACCACGCAATTCTCGGTGAAGCTGCGGCTGGCATCGGCGATCAGCCGGATGGATTGCAGCAGATTATAGATCAGCACCGGCTTGAAGACATTCAGCTCAAAGTGGCCGGTGGCACCGGCATGGGTGATGGTGACATGGTTGCCCATCACCTGGGCACAGACCATGGTCATGGCTTCCGACTGGGTCGGGTTGACCTTGCCCGGCATGATGGAACTGCCCGGCTCATTCTCCGGCAGGGAAATCTCACCAATGCCACTGCGCGGGCCGCTGCCCAGCAGGCGAATATCATTGGCGATCTTCATCAAGGACACAGCCAGCGTGTTCAGCACGCCCGACGCCTCCACGATGCTGTCATGGGCGGCCAGCGCCTCGAACTTGTTGGGCGCAGTGACGAAGGGCAGCCCCGTGATGGAGGCGACCTCCCCCGCAAACGCGGTATCGAAGCCGATGGCCGTATTCAGCCCCGTGCCCACCGCCGTGCCGCCCTGGGCCAGCCGCAACAGGGCGGGCATCACGGATTTGGCCCGCTCCACCCCATAGGCAACCTGCTGGGCATAGCCGGAAAATTCCTGTCCCAGCGTCATGGGTGTGGCATCTTGCAGATGCGTGCGCCCGATCTTAACAATGTCGGCGAATTCCGCCGCCTTGGCAGCCAGCGCCGCGTGAAGCTGCTCCAACGCCGGCACCAGATCATGGTGAACCTGCTCGGCCGCCGCGATATGCATGGCGGTGGGGAATGTGTCGTTGGAGCTTTGGCCCCGATTGACATGATCATTGGGGTGAATCGGCTTTTTCGATCCCATCTCCCCGCCCAGCATTTCGATGGCGCGGTTGGAGATCACCTCATTGGCATTCATGTTGGTCTGGGTGCCGGACCCGGTTTGCCAGACCACCAGGGGGAAATGGCTGTCCAGGCTGCCGTCAATCACCTCATCGGCGGCCTGCATGATGGCCTGGCCCAGCTTGGCCTCCAGCGCGCCCAGGGCCACATTGGCCTTGGCCGCCGCCTTCTTGACGATGCCAAGCGCCCGGATCAGGGGGGGCGGCATCCGCTCGCCGCCGATCTTGAAATTCTGGAGCGACCGCTGGGTCTGCGCCCCCCAGTAACGGTCGGCGGGCACCTCGATGGGGCCGAAGCTGTCAGTCTCGGTGCGGGTGGTGGTGGCCATCGGGCCAATCTCCCTGATCGTGGTAGGGACGGAACAAGCGGCGCCGGCCGCGTGTCTTCGATATGGGAAACCTGTTCCACTATTGGAGGGGCAAGCCGATGCAATGCCAAGTGGGAAATAGTCGCGGTCGCTGGCTGGCGCTCTGCTGCGCAGGCTGGCTGCTCGCCGCACAAGGCCCCGCCCTCGCCGCACATGCGCAGCCGGCCGGCAGCAGCCACGCGGAAGGGCTGGCGCAGTTCAAGCTGAAAAAGACCGCCAAGCCCCTGACCGCTGGCAAGGTGCGGGAACGGCCGCCTGTACCGGCCCGCAAGGCCCGCGTACCGGATACCGGGGCGCCTTCTTTGGCTGGCGAGGCAGCCCCCCCGGAAAACCCGTTATTGCCCGATGCACCGGGCCGCAATCCCTTTGCGGACGCCCCGCCTGAGGCTGGGGAAATGTCCAGCCGGGTCGGCGTGGCCGGGCGCGGTGTCACGCTGGGGGTGGCGATGCCGTTCTGACCGGCCTTGGCCGGCCGTACAGGGAACCGGTGCACGGGGTCACGCGCCCCGCGACTATTCCAAGTCCCCGACCGCGCAGCCCAGATGTGCGGGGAGGTGCTGCTTGACCGCCCCCGCCGGCACTGCCTACATTCCCAGATGACAGGCGGCCATCCGGTCGCGAGACAACAGGTTTTCCAGAGGATATTATGGCTGCTCCGATCGACGTGACCGACGCCAGCTTCGACGCCGACGTGCTGAAGGCATCCGGCCCCATCCTGGTCGATTTCTGGGCTGAATGGTGCGGCCCCTGCAAGGCCATCGGCCCCAGCCTGGTGGAAATTGCCGGCGCACTGGACGGCAAGCTGACCGTCGCCAAGGTGAATATCGATGACAACCCGATGACGCCGGGCCGTTATGGCGTGCGCGGCATCCCGACCCTGATGATCTTCAAGGATGGTCAGGTCGCCGCCACCAAGGTGGGCGCCCTGCCCAAGGCCCAGTTGCAGAACTGGATTGAAGCCAATCTCTGATATCCGGTCCTTGTCGGACCCTATCGTTGAGTGGCGAAGGCCGGCCCTGATCGGGGCCGGCCTTTTTGCTAGCTTTTTGCTGTAATGGCGCTACCCCCGCCCCGTCATTCATGCCCCCACGGGGCGGGCGGGACGGCGACCGGGCGCGTCAGGTCAAACGTGACGCGGAAGACACGACCGGGCCGCGCCAGTTCATAGACAAATTCCGATCCCGGCCGCACCTCCATCGCCCAGACATTCTGCTGGGCACCGGGGGCCAGTTTCTGTTCCGTGAACATCGCCTTGGAAAAGGCATCAACGGGGAATTCCTGCCGTTCCGCCGTGCCGGGGCCAGCCGTGTCACCACCATATTGGGTCACCGCATCCTCCGACCCGTCGGCATGGCGGTGATCATGCTTCAGCCGCAGCCCCTCTGCCGTGCGCGTGATAACCCAGGTGCGCGACCGATCGTCCCCCACATGGAATGGCACTTTCACGGCATCCGCCGCACATTCGCGCACATGCATTACCAGCCGCTTGCCCGTGAAGGGATCATTGGCCGCCGCCGCAGCGCTGGCCCCTGCATCCTCATTGGCGGTGATCCGCCCTTCAAAAGCCTGCCCGCACAGGCCGTTCAGCCGCGCCAGAAAATCATCCGCCGGTGCAGCAGCCACCGGCAGGGAGACGGAAAGGGAAAGGGCCGCAAGGGCCAGGAACGTGCGCATGGATCCAACCTTGTTTTTATCCACGGGCCACAAACGCGACCCGCCCGGCCCATTGCGGGCCGGTGCGCTGATCCTACTGGGAATGGGTGGGAGAGGACAAACGGCTTGGTGTGTTTATATCCTCAAGGCTGGAAAAGGGCCGCAGATTTCGCTCAGTCCCACCAGAAAGTCCACCAGTTGCGCGTTACCATGATTGCCGCAAGGGTCGACAAATTACCCGGCCCTTGATCGACAATATCTGGACAATAAAGATAAATATCTTTTGCTACAGATATTGCCTCATCCTTGTCTTTTGGAGGTCTGGAGATGCGCATATCCATGCTGTCGCCATTGATGCCAACCAGCTCAAGCCCATATTTTTCATGCCAATGCTTCAAAGCCGCGACGTGGTACTCTGGCGGGGGACAGGCATTCCAGCCTCCCCAGTATAGGAAGGCTGGTATTTCCCAGCTATTCTCTGTTGGAATAAAAATCACCTGAACCTTGTCGAGAGGCTTTCCAGTCAATGAATCGGATGCCAGGCTGATACCAGGAGCATCATCCGAAAACTCTCCTAGATTCGGCCAGTCGCCAACTTTCGCAGATAATTCCTCGGGGCTATAGGCTCCAGGCGCCTTTGAAATATCATCCGGAAATCTAATGCTGTTCGATATTTTAAGTATTTCTTCGACTGAGCGCGGCTTTGGAAAACCTTCAATATTGGATAATTCTTTATAACCTTCAGGACTAAAAATATGATATTGGTCTGCAAGTTTAATAAACTTATCCACATTCCCGACAATGACAGGCCAGCCACGCCCGAGCTTCCGAAGGCGCTCCCACTCTCCAGCGATGTCGGCGCCCGGAACCTCTATTCTTTCATAAGGAAATTCCGCAATCAGCTTCTTATAGGCGGCTTCGGCACTAGCCCTGAATTGTTCCGGAACATTACTCAAATCAGGCAGCATATCTTCTTGTCCTTGGGCTGGGATACTGGTTGCTGTACCGCTTGCCAATAAGCCGATAATGACATTGCGGCGGTTGAGTATTTTTTTCATTTAATAATCATACCAACGGTAAGCGTTTGATGAGGATGATACCGACTCTTCTCTATCACCTTATAATAGGATGACGTACCACTTAGCAAGTGGCGCAAGAAAGATACTTTTTAACCAGAAGAAAAATAAGAAATTTGCAAATTATTTTAAAATCCAAACAGTCGTTTATCAAACGGCACCCGCATCACCTCTTCGATTCTGAACATGCCCGCTTCCCGGTGAAGCGGATTCAGGATTATGTTCCACACGCCAGGGATGATAGCACTTGGCACACGGAACAAGCAGGTTTCTCCACTGGCCAGCCAGTCATCACCGACCCGGCGGGTTATTTGCGGATTGTCCAGCCAACCCTCCGCCAGCGTGGGGCAGGTGGCGATGGGGGCATCGCCGGACACTTTCAACAGGGTGTAATGGCTTGGTAAATCCTCCAGTCTTGTAACCTCAATATGGACCAGAACCTCCAGCAAGGCACCGGGCTGGCTTTCAGCCAGATAGACCACGGGGCGCCCCCGGCTGTGCCAGCGACCTGCCGCCTTGAGACCGCCAATACCGCTCAGATCGGCATGGTTGCTGATCCGCCAGAGGATCAAGCGAAGTAGCCTTCATCAATGGTGTAAAGAAGTTCTTCTACAGCCCTAGCACCGGGTTCAGTATCCAGCATGTCCATCGGTGCCTCCTCCCCCAAGCTACGCTTGGGTGTGGTAAGCCAGGACAAGGCCCGGGATCGGTCGCCCATGACGGTTTCGGCCAAGGCCAGTATATTCGCAACGCGGTAGGCCCGCTCGCTCTCTTCCTGCGTCAGGGGTTCTTGCCGTTGGCGGCGATGTTCTAAAGTGCGGCGGGGAATGACCCGGTGCAAAACATCGGTGCTGATGCCCGCACGGCCCAGTCGGGCGATCACCTCCGGCTGGAAACGCTTGCGCACCAGCCGGACGGCATCAAGATCAGACAAAGGCCGTTCCGACACCCCCAGAAGGGTGCCGACAATTTCCCACTGGCGGGATTGCAGCGACAGACCGGCCATGTACGCCTCCACAAAATGCGCACTTCAATATGGCAAGTTGCGAGGCGGTGAGCAAGGCAGCGGATGTACAGAAATGAAAAGGGGAACAGGCACGGATTGTAAGGGAGCGTAACCCGCCCCCTTACGCCGCCGTCACCGCCGCCCGATCCTCCGTCCCCGGTTCGTAATTCAGGTTGGGAGCAAGCCAGCGTTCCATGTCGGGCAGGCTCATGCCCTTGCGCTGGGCATAGTCGGCCACCTGATCGCGCTCCACCTTGGCGACGCCGAAATATTTGGCGTCCGGGTGGGCGAAGTACCAGCCGGAGACGGCGGCGGTGGGCACCATGGCGAAGCTTTCCGTCAGGGTGATGCCGGCTTGCTCCGTGGCGCCCAACAGGCGGAACAGGGTGGATTTTTCCGTATGGTCGGGGCAGGCGGGATAGCCTGGGGCCGGGCGGATGCCGCGATAGGACTCGGCAATCAACTGCTCATTCGTCAGGCTCTCGCCTGCTGCGTAGCCCCACAGCTCGGTCCGCACCCGTTCATGCAGGCGTTCGGCGAAGGCTTCGGCCAGACGGTCGCCCAGGGCCTTCAGCAGGATGGCGCTGTAATCATCATGGGCCGCCTCAAACGCCTTGGCGCGTTCTTCCAGCCCATGGCCCGCCGTGACGGCAAAGCCACCCACCCAATCGGCCAGACCGCTGGATTTCGGGGCCACATAATCGGACAGGCAGAGATGGGCGCGGTCGCGGCCGGGGTCGCGGGCCATCTGCTGGCGCAGCATATGCAGCCGTTCCAGCACCGTGCCCCGGCTATCATCCGTGTAAAGCTCAATATCATCGCCAACGGCATTGGCGGGCCAGAAGCCGACAACGCCGCGCGCCGTCAACCATTTCTCCCCCACAATCCGTTGCAGCATGGCCTGGGCATCGGCCCACAGCGCGCGGGCACTCTCGCCCACCTTGTCGTCTTCCAGGATGGCGGGGAAATTGCCGTGCAGTTCCCAGGCCTGGAAGAAGGGCTTCCAGTCAATCCGGGCCACCAGTTCGGCCAGATCATAATCTTCCAGCACCGTCAGGCCGGGCTTCAGCGGCTGGGGCGGCTGGTAGCCGGCCCAATCCAGCTTCAGCGCGTTGGCGCGGGCCTGGGCCAGGGGCAGGCGCGCGCGGGTCAACTGGTTGCGGGCGTGGGCTTCGCGCATCGCTGCGTAATCGGCCTTGATGCCGGCGATGTAGCCGGGGCCGTTATCGGCATGCAGCAGGTTCTGCGCCACGCCCACCGCCCGGCTGGCATCCAGCACATGCACCACCGGGCCGTCATAGTTGGGGTCGATCTTGACGGCGGTATGCACCTTGGACGTGGTGGCCCCGCCGATCAGCAGCGGCATTTTCAGGCCCAGGCGCTGCATCTCGCGGGCCACGAACACCATTTCATCCAGCGATGGGGTGATCAGGCCGGACAGGCCGATAATGTTGCAGCGATGCGCCTTGGCCTCATCCAGGATTTTCGCGGCGGGGACCATGACGCCCAGATCCACCACCTCAAAATTATTGCACTGGAGCACAACGCCGACAATGTTCTTGCCGATATCATGCACGTCGCCCTTCACCGTGGCCATCAGCACGCGGCCGGCGGGTTCGGACTTGCCGCCGCCCTTCTCCGCCTCGATATAGGGCAGCAGCCAGGCGACGGCCTTCTTCATCACGCGGGCGGATTTCACCACCTGGGGCAGGAACATCTTGCCGGCGCCAAACAGGTCGCCCACCACATTCATGCCATCCATCAACGGGCCTTCGATGACATGCAGGGGGCGCTCAGCAGCCAGCCGCGCCTGCTCCACATCATCGTTGATGAATTCGTCAATGCCATGCACCAGGGCGTGGGCCAGCCGTTCATTCACCGGCAGCGACCGCCAGGACAGGTCGGCGGCCTTCTTCTTCTCACCGCCCTTATATTTGTCCGCCACTTCCAGCAGCCGGTCGGTGGCATCGTCGCGGCGGTTGAGGATGACATCCTCCACCCGCTCGCGCAGTTCCTCCGGGATATCGTCATAGACCGGCAGTTCGCCGGCATTGACGATGCCCATATCCATCCCCGCCGGGATGGCGTGATAGAGGAACACGGAATGCATCGCCGCGCGCACACTGTTGTTGCCGCGGAAGCTGAAAGAAACGTTGGAGAGACCGCCGGAAATATGCGCGCCGGGGCAGTCGCGGCGGATATCGCGCGTCGCCTCGATAAAGTCGACGGCGTAGTTATTATGCTCCTCAATGCCGGTGGCGACGGCGAAGACATTCGGGTCGAAGATGATGTCTTCCGGCGGGAAGCCCACCTTGTTCACCAGCACATCATAGGAGCGCTTGCAGATTTCCAGCTTGCGGGCGCGGGTATCGGCCTGCCCCGTCTCATCAAATGCCATCACCACCACGGCGGCACCGTAGCGGCGGATCTTCTTGGCCTGGGCGATGAACAGGTCTTCGCCTTCCTTCAGGCTGATGGAATTGACGATGGCTTTGCCCTGGACATTCTTCAACCCGGCCTCGATGACACTCCATTTAGAGCTGTCGATCATCACCGGCACGCGGGCGATATCCGGTTCCGAGGCGATCAGGCGCAGGAAGCGGACCATTGCCGCCTCGCTGTCCAGCATCGCCTCGTCCATGTTGATGTCGATCACCTGGGCGCCATTGGCCACCTGATCGCGGGCAATATCCAGCGCCGCCTCATAATTCCCTTCCAGCACAAGCTTCTTGAACTTGGCCGAGCCGGTGACGTTGGTACGCTCGCCAATATTGACGAAACTGGCGGTGCGGGGGGCGTTGGTCATGGCGGCGGCTCGGGGGTTGGGGTGCTTGGGGGGAAGGAGGGGGCGTGTTATATTAGGAAATTGGCCGACCGGGAGGTGGCGATGGGATATGTGACTGTACTGACAACAAAGCTGGATGCCGATACGTTCGAGCGGTTAACCGCCCGTGCCCAACAACATGGGCGTTCGCTCGATGCTGAGGTCGAGGCCATATTGGCCGACGTTGCCAGCACCGTGCCGGACGCGGTGATGCCGGTAAGGCCCTCCAATCAGGAAGGGTTGGGGACGCGCATCGCCAACCTGTTTGCCGGCTCCGGCTATGGCTTCCGCGAAGGGGAAGTGCAGGAGTTAAGGGGCGGAAACTGGCAGACGCCTGATTATTCCAAATGATTGTTCTGGACACCAACATCATTTCCGCCGTTACAGCGGAACGGCCAGACCCGGTGATTATCAACTGGCTGAATGCGCAGAGCCCGAGTGAGCTTTTTACCAGCACAGTCACGGTATTTGAACTCTGGATCGGGGTGGAAGGCCTTCCACCTGGACGCCGCCGGGATGAGTTAGGGCATCGCACAGCCCAAATGCTGAGCGTTTTGTTTGTACAGCCCCCACTGGTTCTGTCGGAACAGGCGGCGCGGTTGGCGGCAGCCTTGATGGGCCGCCGCCGGCGCGCCGGTATCGTCGTGGACCACCGGGACACCATGATTGCCGGCATCTGCCTTGCCCATGGGGCAACACTCGCCACCCGCAACATCCGGCATTTCGCCGATGCGGGGCTGGTTTTGATCGATCCTTGGGACGAGGCGGCGGGCACCTGACGGGTTTCCCCTTAAAACGCCGGCATGGTGAACGGCTCCAGCCCCGACAGGCGCATCTGCCGTTCCGGCTGGGCTGGCTGACGGGGCGGGACACCCTTCACGCTTTCCGCAATCGCGCGGATATGGTCGGGTGTGGAGCCGCAGCAGCCGCCGACAATATTCACCAGCCCATCCTTGGCCCAGCCCTGAAGATCGCTGGCCATATGTTCGGGCTTTTCATCATACTGGCCGAACTCATTCGGCAGGCCGGCATTGGGGTATGCAGAGACATACACGTCAGCGATACGCGACAATTCCTGGATATAGGGACGCATCAGGTCGGCACCCAAGGCGCAGTTCAGCCCGATGGAGAAGGGCTTCACATGGCGCAGGCTGTTCCAGAAAGCCTCCGTCGTCTGGCCGGACAGGGTGCGGCCGGAACGGTCGGTGATGGTGCCGGAAATCAGCACCGGCAGCACCAGCCCCTTTTCCTCCAGCACTTCCTCAATCGCGAACAGGGCTGCCTTGGCGTTCAGCGTGTCGAAGATGGTTTCCACCATCAGCAGATCGGCCCCGCCATCGATCAGGCCGGCGGTCTGTTCCTTATAGGCCAGCCGCAGCTCATCAAAATCGACATTGCGGAAGCCGGGATCGGTGACCACCGGGCTGATGCTGGCCGTGCGGTTGGTGGGGCCCAGCGCGCCGGCAACATAGCGCGGGCGGCTCGGGTCGGCGGCCTCCGTCGCGTCGGCGGCCTGACGGGCCAGCTTGGCGCCGGCGAAATTCAGTTCATAGGCCAGTTCCTCCATGCCGTAATCGGCCATGGAAATGCTGGTCGAATTGAAGGTGTTCGTCTCAATGATATCGGCACCAGCGTCCAGATATTGCTGGTGGATGCCCTGGATGATGGCCGGCTGGGTGATGGAGAGCAGGTCGTTATTGCCCTTCACATCGCTGGGCCAGTCCTTGAACCGTTCCCCCCGATAATCATCCTCTTCCAGCTTGTGGCGCTGGATCATGGTGCCCATGGCACCGTCGATCACCAGGATGCGCTCACGCGCAATATCATCCAGGCGTTTCAGGCGTTCATCACGGGTCATGTCAGGTTCCTCCGCCGGCGGGCATGGGCATAAAAGCCGCTCTATCGTTTCTACCCGCCCGACGCGCCACATGCAAAGATAAAGATATCTTTATGTGATGATGGCAGACATGCCCTTTCCCTCACCTGATAGTTCGGTCCCGGTATTGATGCCGGGCAGGCGCACGGTGGCACGGGTGCCGCCGCCGGGCCTATCGGTGATGCTGATCGTGCCGCGCAGACGGCCCGCCACCAGCGTATAGACCATGTGCAGGCCCATACCCGTCCGGCCATCGGCGCGGGAGGTTGTCACGAACGGCTCAAACAGGCGGGGCTTCACCTCCGGCGCGATGCCGGTACCATTATCTTCCAGCGTCAGTTCTACATCCCCTTCCGGCGTGCGGCCAGCGACCACACGGATACGTCCGGAACAGCCAAGGGGAAAGGCGTGGTCCAGACTGTTGGTCAGAAGCTGTCCCATCACCTGGGTCAGGGCCCCGGCATAATTCTCCACCAGCAGGCCCGGCCGGGATTCCACGGCCAGTTCAATATCCGCCCCTTGAAGGCGGGCTTCCATGGCCGGGCGCATATCCGCCAGCAACTCCGCCACATCAAAACGGCGCAAACGGTCATCGGTACGGTCAGCCACGGCCAGCTTGAAGCTCTGCACCACGGCGGCGGCACGGGCCACCACGGATGTGATCAGGCCCGACGCCTCCCGCGTTTCGGCCAGAAATTCGGCCAGTTGGCGCCGGGTCAGGGTGCCGTCGCGCATGGCCTGATCCGCCTGTTCCACCTGAAGCGTCAGATGGGTGGCGGTGGTCAGGGCCGTGCCGACGGGAGTGTTCACCTCATGCGCCACGCCGGCTACCAAGCGGCCCAGACTGGCCAGTTTCTCCGACTGGACCAGCCGGTCCTGGGCCAGACGCAACCGGTCCACCGTCTCCGTCAGGTGGCGGGTGCGGTCAATCACCTGATCTTCCAGCGCCTCGTTCAAGGCGGCCAGCCTTTCATTGGCCTGCGTCGCCTGATCCAGCAGACGCCGCAGCCGGTCGATCAACAAGGCCGCCTGAAGGAACAGCATGAAGCAATAACCCGCTTCCATCACCCCGGTGAAGCCCACCCGATGGACAAGCGCCAGATTGGCCGCCCCCATTACCCCCCAAGCCAGGGCCATGGGCAGGGCCAGCCCGTCCCGCCGCCGCGTTGCCGTGATCGTCACATCCAGCAGCGTCCCCAGGGCCATGACCAGACCCAGCGTCGCCGTTGCCGTCAGCAGGCTGGGATAGGCCAGGGTCCAGAAACTGACGATGGGAACCGTCGCGATGATGATGATGGTCGGCCAGAGCAAGGCCCGCCGCATGGCGCCGGGAAACATCAGGGCGGCGGAAACCAGGGCCGAAATCCAGACGGCCGGGAACATGATATTGTTCAGCAGCCCCAGCACGCGCCCAGGCATGAAGCCGACCAACTGGTTGCCCAGCGGTGTGTTGGCGGTAAGCTGCACCATGCCAATGGACAGGGACATGATGGCGAAGACCAGACATTGCCGGTCGCGCGGGCGCAGCAGGAACAGGATCAGATACAGAATGCCGATCGACAGGCAGAGGCTGAGAAAGGCGGAGCGCAGCACCAGTTCCCATTCCCAGTCCTGATACATCGCTTCCGCATGGCCCAGTTCCAGCGCGCGCGGCATGCCGCCATACCCGCCAAAGGCCGCCACCTGCACCGTGATATCCAGCACCCCATCCACCGGCGTGACCATGCCGATGGCCTTCTGACCCACACTGTCCGTACTGTCCGGACCATAACCGACAGTGCCGGCATAGACGGCCCGGCTGCCATTCACCAGCACGTTCCAGGCGACGAAACGTTGATTGTGCCGCAAGGCCAGAGGCGGAGCATCAGGCGGCAGCAGCACGCGCAGGTGATAGGTGCCCGTGCCTTCCGACTGGAGCGGCCGGCCATCCACCTGCTGATTGGACCAGCGGCCGGGCACAGCCAGCAAGGCCGGCGGCAGGCTGTTCTCGTCGGTCAGATTTGACGTTAAAAGCCGATCCCGCCAGAACTGCCAATCCCCTTCCAGGGGCAGGCTGGTGTCACGGCGGAAATCCCAGTGGCGCAAATCCAGCACACCATCCACCGCCCGCGGGGGCGGCGAGGAAGATTGTGCCGCAGCGCCGACAGTGGCGAATAGAAAAGGCAGAATAAGCAGGCCCAACAGCGACAGCCACCGGCACACGCAATCCCCTTGGCCGGACAAACGCCGTGCCCCCATGATCAATATCCGTACCCCGTTTCCCCTGCGTGACTGTGCGACACCCATCGATCCGATGCAAATGACACGTTAAGGGAACGGTTACTTTTTCCACCCTTGCCGTGCATGTCGCGTTGGCATTCGGCCGGTGACACCCTATTTATGCGACTATGAATCAGCCATTCCGTCCCAGCGCCATGCGCCCCGCCCCCTGCCCCCGCCATATCCCGCTGGCACTCCTGCTGGGGGCATTCTTGATGGTGGGGTGGGCAACGCCGGCCCTGGCGGCCTGTACCGATCCGGCCGCCGCCGGGGTGAACTGGCGGCGCTGCTATATGGATGGGCGGGATTTGAAAAAAGCGCCCCTCGCCGGGGCGATGCTGCGGGACACGACATTCCAGCGCAGCGACCTGACGGATGCCGATCTGACCAATGTGGATGGCTACCGGGCCAAATTCATGAGTGCCAGCCTGATCGGTGCCATCTTGAAGGATGCCCGCCTGATCGAAGCGGATTTCACCCGCGCCGACATGACCAAGGTCACCCTGACAGGGGCGGATTTACGCAATGCAAAGCTGGTGGGCGCCAAGCTGACGGACGCAGACCTGACCGGGGCGCGGCTGGATGGGGCCGACCTGCGCAACACCGATCTCAGCGGGGCCTTGTGGATCGACGGGCAGCGGCGCTGTGGCGCCGGCTCCACCGGTCAATGTCATTAGATAAAAGCCGGTGGGGCGGGCACCTGCCCGCTCACCATTTGCGTTCGGTTTTCAAGCCACCCGCGTTGAGCGCATCCAGGAAGCTGCTGCCAGACGGCTTCGTCGCGCGGACCAGGCGCGGATTCGGCTTGCGCCGGGCCTGATCCATCAGCTTCACCGCACTGCTGGTTGCATCCCCCTCCACCCGGCGGCGGATATCGGCATCCAGCGTCTCAAAAGCCTGACGGGCGAAATTCAGGGCATTTTCCGACCGCGTCTCCACCACTTGGCGCAGCGCATTGGCCGCCATCAGGCATTCCAGCCGGTCCGGCCCCGTCACATCATCCAGGACGCCCGCCAAAATCCCGATTGCTTCCAGGGTCTTGGGATCGTTCAACTCCACCGACATCTTCTCTTCGCACCTGTAGGATCGGGACCACCCGTTGGCGATATAGTCCCACCGTCAGGTCAAATACGCAATCACCCGCATGCGTGCACTGCATTGCGGCGGGCCTTTACAAGCCGCCAGCGCACCGGCATGGTCACGCCTATGTCCGCGATGATCCTGACCACCACTAAGACCAAAAAGACCACCACCCTTCGGGGCGGTGCTTTTGGCTTGTGCGCGGTTCAGACCCGCTGACGATATAAGCCAGACGCCCCGCCGGTGACGGACGGGGCCACCAGGCACGGAACCCCGCCCCCGGCATTGCCCGAGATGAGGAGTGAGAGGGTTCCATCATGAGTGACAGCATCAATCACAACAACCCGTCCGCCAGCCGCCCCCTTGCCGTGGCCGTGGTGGGCGCCACCGGTGCGGTGGGCGTGGAAATCCGCCAATGCCTGGAACAGAGCGGGTTGAACCTGTCCGACGTTCGCCTGCTGGCGTCCCCCCGCTCCGCCGGGCAGAAGGTGCCGTTTGCCGGCGGCGAACTGACGGTGCAGGCGCTGGGCGAGGATAGTTTTGCCGGCATCGACTATGCCCTGTTCTCCGCCGGCAGCGGCATTTCCAAGCAATTTGCCCCCCTCGCCGTGGCCGCCGGTGCCGTGGTGATCGACAATTCCTCCGCCTTCCGCATGGATGCCGATATCCCGCTGGTGGTGCCGGAGGTGAACCCGCAGGCGATTCCGGACCAGCCCGGCATCATCGCCAACCCCAATTGCGTGGCCATCATCGCTACCGTGCCGCTGGCGGCCCTGAACGCCCGCCACCGCATCCGCCGGCTGAATATCGCCACATATCAGGCCGCCAGCGGTGCCGGTGCGGCAGCGATGGAGGAATTGCGCGCCTCCACCGCAGCCTATCTGGCCGGCGAGGCCTATGCCCCGCGCGTGCTGAAGCATCCTTACGCCTTCAACCTGTTCAGCCATGACGCCGCCATCAACCCCGATACCGGCTATAATGGGGAAGAGGAAAAGGTGGTGGAGGAGACACGCAAGATCCTCTCCCGACCTGATCTCCACATCTCCATCACCTGCGTGCGCGTGCCGGTGCTGCGCGCCCATTCCATGGCGGTGACGGTGGAGTTCGACGAGGTGGTGACGCCGGAAACGGTCAAGGCCCTGCTGGCTGATGCCCCCGGCGTGCGGCTGGTGGATGATTGGGGTGCCAACCATTTCCCCATGCCGAACGAGGCTTCCGGCCAGGGTGATGTGCTGGTGGGCCGTATCCGCCGCGATGCCGGCGATCCGTCCGGCCGTTCCATCGCCCTGTTCCTGGCGGGCGACCAGTTGCTGAAGGGGGCCGCGCTGAACGCGGTGCAGATTCTGCAACGTCTGGCCCGGTAAGGAGGGCGCAAGGGGGCGGGAAACCACTGTGAAGGATCAGCCCGCCCCCTTCTAAAGCGGGGGAATTCTGTATATGTTCTCCCTACCATGAGCGATCTCTTCTCCCCTCCCCCGCCGCCGCCGGCCCCGGCCACCCTGCACCGCCCCTATTTTGAGGGGTTGAACCCCGTGCAACGGGAAGCGGTGGAGGCGCTGGACGGGCCGGTGCTGGTGCTGGCCGGTGCCGGCACGGGCAAGACCCGCGTGCTGACGACCCGGCTGGCGCATCTGCTGCTGTCCCGCCGCGTCAGCCCGTGGAACGTGCTGACCGTGACCTTCACCAACAAGGCCGCGCGGGAGATGCGGGAGCGGGTGGATAACCTGCTGGGCAGCCAGTCGGAAGGCTGGTGGATGGGCACTTTCCACTCACTCGCCGCCCGCATCCTGCGCCGCCATGCCGAACTGATCGGCCTGAAGCCCAGCTTCACCATTCTGGACACCGACGACCAGATCCGCCTGCTGAAGCAGTTGATGGAGGCGGAGAATGTCGATTCCAAGAAATGGCCGGCGCGGATGCTGCTGTCGATCATCGAGCGCTGGAAGGACCGGGCGCTGACACCCGACAAGCTGAAGCCGGAGGAAGCGGGCGACGCCGCCAATGGCCGCATCCTGACGCTCTACCGTCAATATCAGGACCGGCTGAAAGCGCTGAACGCCTGCGATTTCGGTGATCTGCTGCTGCACAATATCACGCTGTTCCAGCAGCATAATGATGTGCTGATCGAGTATCAGAACCGCTTCCGCTATATTCTGGTCGACGAATATCAGGATACCAACGTCGCGCAATATCTCTGGCTGCGCCTGCTGGCACAGAGCCATCGCAACATCTGTTGCGTGGGCGATGATGACCAGTCGATCTACGGTTGGCGTGGCGCTGAGGTTGGAAATATACTTAGATTTGAGCATGATTTCCCTGGCGCCAAGGTGATCCGGCTGGAGCAGAATTACCGCTCCACCGCCCATATCCTGGGTGCCGCCCACGGCATCATCGCCCACAATCAAGGCCGCCTGGGCAAGCAGCTCTGGACCGAGACGGATGGCGGAGAAAAGGTGAAGGTCCGCGGCCTGTGGGACGCGGAGGAGGAAGCCCGGTGGGTGGGCGAAGAGGTGGAAGCCTTGCAGCGCAAGGGCGCCAGCCTGGGCCAGATGGCCGTGCTGGTGCGTGCCGGCTTCCAGACCCGCGAGTTCGAGGAACGGTTCATCACCCTGGGCCTGCCCTATCGCGTCGTTGGCGGCCCGCGTTTCTATGAACGTCAGGAAATCCGCGATGCGCTGGCCTATCTGCGCGTCCTGGTCAGCCCGGAGGATGATCTGGCGTTCGAACGCATCGTCAATGTGCCCAAGCGTGGCATCGGGGCGGCAACGATCCAGAATCTCTATGTCGCCGCCCGCACCCTGGGCGTGCCGGTGACGGAAGCCGCCTGGAAACTGTCCCAGACGGATGAGCTGAAGCCCAAGATGCGCTCAACCCTCTCCGGGCTGATGCAGGATTTCTTCCGCTGGCGGGGGCTGATCGACCGCATCCCCCATACCGAACTGGCCCAGATGGTGCTGGATGAGTCCGGCTATACCCGCATGTGGCAGGAGGATAAGACGCCGGAAGCGCCGGGTCGGCTGGAAAACCTGAAGGAACTCATCAACGCGATGGGGGAATTCGAAAATCTGACCGGCTTCCTGGAACATGTCTCCCTGGTGATGGAAAATGCCGCCGGGGCCGATGTCGAACAGATTTCCCTGATGACCCTGCATGGCGCCAAGGGGCTGGAATTCGATGTTGTCTTCCTGCCCGGCTGGGAGGAAGGCGTGTTCCCCAGCCAGCGCACGCTGGATGAAAATGGCATTGCCGGGCTGGAGGAGGAGCGACGGCTGGCCTATGTCGGGATCACCCGTGGGCGCAAGCGCGTTTATATCAGCCACGCCGCCAACCGCCGCATCCATGGCACCTGGGCCACGGCCATCCCCTCGCGCTTTGTCGAGGAACTGCCCGAAGAGCATGTCGAGACGGAGAATAACCCCGGCATCGGCGGGGCCGGCTTCGGCGGCGGCCGTGGTGAGAGTGGCTATGGCGGCGGATTCGGCGGTGGCTGGGGCGGTGGTGGCAGCGGCTTTGGCGACCGCTTCAACCGCATGGGCCAGAAGGCAGCACAGGCCCCTTCCCGTGGTGCCGGCCGGCTGATCGAGGGCACAGCCCTGGATGTCACGCCGCGATCCCGCCCCAACCGGCCCTACAATCCCGGCGACCGGGTTTTCCACACCAAATTCGGCTATGGCACCGTCAAGGCGGTGGAAAATGACAAGCTGGAAATCAGCTTCGATGCCGCCGGCATCAAGAAGGTGATGGATAGTTTCGTCGTACCCGCCGATCAGGCGGGTTGAGAGGGGCAGGTAAGGATGCTGCCCCCTGAGCCTTGAAAGGCCGCAGGGGGCAGTCACCCTATCCTTACTTGGCCGCTATCCTTACTTGGCAGCGTCCAGCGGCAGGGCCAGGAACTGCTGGTCGCCTTTACGTTCCACCAACAGCAGAACCGCCTTCTGTCCGGCTTCCTTGGCCTTGCCGATCAGCGACTGCACATCGCCGGTGCCGGCAACGGGCTGCTGGCTGACTTCCAGCACCACGTCACCGGGGCGAAGCTGACGCGCCTGGGCGGTGCTGTTCGGCGCCACGCGGGTGATGACCACGCCCTTGGTGCCATCGGCCAGACCATATTGCTTGCGCAGGTCCGCACTGATGGCCGCCACCGTCAGGCCCAGCCCTTCGACGTCAACCTGCCCGGCCTTGCTATCCTTGGGCGCCTCTTCTTCCGTCGCAGCGCTGGGATTGACGATATCCTCAGGCAGTTCGGCCAGGGTAACAGTCACGGTCTGACGGCTGCCCTTGCGGGAGATGACCACGGGCACCTTCTTGCCCACGGCCGTTTCCGCCACCATGCGGGGCAGCGCGCGGTTATTGGCCACTTCCTTGCCGTCGAAGGTCAGGATCACGTCGCCCGGCTTCAACCCGGCGGCAGCGGCGGGGCTGGCATCATTGACGGTGCCGACCAGGGCGCCCTTGTCGTCGGGCAAGCCCATGCTTTCCGCAATATCGGGCGTCACGCTCTGGATCTGCACGCCCAGCCAGCCGCGACGGACCTTGCCGCCCTTGCGCAACTGTTCCACCACCGTACGGGCCATATTGGCCGGAATGGCAAAGCCGATGCCCACCGAATCGCCGGTGCGGCTGAAAATAGCGGTGTTGATGCCGACAATATCGCCCTGGAGATTGACCAGCGGACCGCCGGAATTGCCCTGATTGATAGCCGCATCGGTCTGCAGGAAATCATCAAAACGGCCGGCACCGATATCGCGCGCACGGGCGGAGATGATGCCGGCGGTCACCGTGCCGCCCAGGCCGAACGGGTTGCCGATGGCCACCACCCAGTCGCCGACCTTCAGATCATCGCTATTGCCCCATTTCAGGGCGGTCAGCTTCTTCTTCGTCTCCACCTTCAGCAGCGCCAGATCCGTCTCCTTGTCGGAGCCGACCAGCGTCGCCTTCAGTTCGGTCTGATCGGCATCCTGGAAGATGACCGTGATCTCGTCCGCGCCATCAATCACATGGTTATTGGTGACGATGTAACCCGTCGCGTCGATGATGAAGCCGGAGCCCAGCGACTGCGCCCGGCGCGGCTGGCCCTGATTCTGCTGACGCTCGTAGAAGTCGCGGAAGAATTCCTCGAACGGGGAGCCGGGCGGGAATTCCGGCATCGGAATCGGCGTACGGCCGCCCGGCTTGGACTGGATCGTCTGAGAGGTGGAGATGTTCACCACCGCCGGCAGGGTCTTCTCGGCCAGGGGCGCAAAGCTTTCCGGTGCGCCGCGCTGGGCCATGGCAACGGATACGTCGCCGAACAGCAGCGAGGCCGCCACCAGCGGCAGCGCCAGGAAGCGCCCGGCCCGGGCCATGGCGGACGCCTTCTCCGCGGCGCCGTGGGAACGTGTGGAATGGGTCACGTTAATCTCCATGGGCATACATCCGGCACCGTCCGGCGGATCGCATCCGTCCGGGCAGCGCATCGGCGACCCCGCCCGACAACCGGGCCGCCAATAGCAGGACTATAGGCTGTAGAGCGTTCCGCGCGAAGCATTCCTTCGCACGGTGCGGGCAGTGGCTCCGTGGAAAATCGAGGCGGTGGCCGGGGGAGATCAGCCGCGCAGCAGCCAGACGGCCGCAACCCCGACACAGGCCGTAATCAGGCCATAGCGGCGCAGGGTTTCCGGCGGCTGGCTGGCGGCGCGGCGGGCCATGTCGGCCATGGCACCGGGGGCGATGGCGTAGAGAATGCCTTCAATCACGAAGACCAGGGCAAGGGCGGTGAGAAAGTCGGTCACGCTGTCACAGGCATCAGGTTAGGGGGATCATCCCGTACAAAACACGACCGGCCGGACGGTCGCCCGTCCGGCCGGCAATGGTACGAAGGTAAAGGCTCAGCGGCGCGGCGCAGGCCCGCCGACGCTGTCGAAATAGCGGAAGAACTCGCTGTCAGGCGACAGGACGAGGGAGGTGTTGTCCCCCTTCAAGGCCGCCTTATAGGCTTCCAGCGAACGATAGAAGCCATAGAAATCCGGGTTCTTCGACGCGGTTTCAGCCAGGATGCGGATTGCTTGGTTATCGCCTTCACCGCGCAGAACCTGGCTGTCACGCTGGGCTTCGGCCAGGATCACGGTCCGCTCACGCTCAGCGCGGGAACGGATCTGCTGGGCCTGTTCGTTACCCTGAGCGCGGGCCTCGCGGGCTTCACGCTCACGCTCGGACTGCATGCGCTGATAAACGGCCTGGGACGTGGCTTCCGGCAGGTCGGCGCGGCGGATGCGGACATCCACAATCTCCACCCCGAAGCGCTGGGCCTCCTGGTTCACCTGGGCCTTGATGTCGGTCATCACCTTGGCGCGTTCGCTGGACAGCACGGCCAACAGGGTCACATTACCCAGCACACGGCGCAGGGCGGAATTGACCACGGCGGACAGGCGCTGTTCCACCACCATCTCGCTGCCGGCGGACTGGTAGAATTGCAGCGGATCAACGATGCGATAGCGCGCGAAGGCATCCACCTCCAGGCGCTTCTGGTCGGCCAGGATCACCTGTTCAACCGGCGGGTCGATATCCAGCACGCGGGCATCGACCAGCACCACATTCTGCACCAGCGGGATCTTGGCGTGCAGGCCCGGTTCCTTGATGGTGCGTTTCCATTCACCGAACTGGAGAACCAGGGCCTGATGGGTCTGGTTCACGGTGAACAGCGACGCGGACGCGACAATCGCGGCGATGGCGGCGGTGACGCCGAGGGCGACAAGTTTACGGCTCATGGCTGTATGCCTCCCTTACTGGCGCGGCGCGGCACTGCCGCCCTGGCCGTCGTTCGCGCGCTGCGTCTGGTCCCGCAACTGGCGCGTCAACTCGTTCAGCGGCAGGAAGGGCATTACACCCGTACCGCCCCGCGGCTGATCGATGATGATCTTGTTGGTGCCGCCCAGCACTTCCTGCATCGTTTCCAGATACAGGCGGCGCGCCGTCACTTCCGGCGCCTGGGTATAGGCGGACAGAACCTGGGCGAAGCGCTGCGAATCACCCTGCGCCAAGCTGACAACCTGTTCGCGATAGGCGGAAGCCTGCTGGATAAGCTGTTCAGCCTCACCACGGGCGCGGGGAATGATGTCGTTGCGGTAGGCTTCCGCCTCGTTGCGCAGACGCTCACGGTCCTGCCGGGCGCGCTGCACATCGTTGAACGCATCGACCACCGGGCCCGGCGGGTCCACCTTCTGCAACTGGACCTGACTGATTTCGATACCGGACTGGTATTCGTCCAGCATCGCCTGCAGCAGGGTCTTGGTCGATTGCTCGATATCCTGGCGGGCTTCGGTCAAGGCGGGCTGAATTTCGGTGCGGCCGATCACTTCGCGCATGGCGCTTTCGGCCGCCTTCTTCACTGTCTGTTCCGGATCGCGGATCTTGAACAGATAGTTGCCGGCGTCCTTGATGACCCAGAAGACGGTGAAGTCGATATCGATGATATTCTCATCGCCGGTCAGCATCAGGCTTTCATCCGGCACGTCGCCACCGGCCCGCCGACCGTCACCGCTGGAGCGGAAGCCAATCTCCATCCGGTTGACGCGCGTGACCTTGGGCGTCTCCGCCACTTCGATGGGCGCTGGCAGATGATAGCGCAGGCCCGGCTGCTCGGTGCGGACATATTGGCCGAATCGCCGGACAACACCCTGTTCATCCGATTCAACCCGGTAAATGCCGGACAGGCCCCACAGGCCGACCAGCACCAGCAGACCCAGCGCGATGCCCCGGCCGCCGCCAAAGCCGCCCGGCGCGATCTTCTTGAAGCGTTCCTGCCCTTTGCGCAGCAGGTCTTCCAGGTCGGGGCCACCGGGGGGCTGGCCATTGCCACCGCCACCGGGCGGGCGCCCCCAGGGATTGTTGCCATTGCCACCACCACCCGGTGGTGACCCCCATGGCCCCCCGCCACCGCCTTGACCGCCGCCTTGATTGTTCCAGGGCATATTGATCGACCCTTTGGTAAATAGGATTGCAAACTGCCAAAACACATCCCGGCCCAGGGCCGGCCGTGCCTTCCTTACAGCCCGGAGCCACCGTATATATCACAGGGCTCGCAGGAAAGGCTCTTTGGGCCTCGGACCATAGCGAATATTGGGAAGCAATCAGGGTTTTCAACCATGGCCATACTCACCGAGGCGCAAGTTCTTGATGCTTTGCGCGGTGTCACCGACCCGGACCAGGGTAAGGATATCGTTGCGCTGGGCATGATCTCCGGCCTGGTGGTGAAAGGCGGCAATGTCGGCTTCTCCATCGAAGTGGACCCCAAGCGGGGCCCGGCGCTGGAACCGCTGCGTCAGGCTGCCGAGCGCGCGGTGGATGCGCTGGCCGGTGTCACCTCCGTCACCGCCGTGCTGACAGCGCACCGGCCCGCCCCCACCCTGTCCGGCAATCGCCCGCAGGGCCAGGGCCATAGCCATGATCATGGCGGCCACGGGCACAGCCACGGCGCCCCCGCCGCCAAGCCGGCGCCGGCGGGCAAGGCGGGCGTGCCCGGCGTGGGCGCCATCATCGCCGTGGCCTCGGGCAAGGGCGGGGTCGGCAAATCCACCACATCCGTCAATCTGGCGCTGGCCCTGGCGGCCAATGGCCAGCGTGTCGGCCTGCTGGATGCGGATATCTATGGCCCTTCCATGCCGCGCATGATGGGCATTGCCGGCAAGCCGGAAAGCCCGGACGGCAAGGTGCTGAAGCCGATGGAGAAATATGGCATCAAGGTCATGTCCATGGGCTTCCTGGTGGCTGAAGATACGCCCATGATCTGGCGCGGCCCCATGGTGATGAGCGCCATCCAGCAGATGCTGCGCGATGTCGCCTGGGGGGAACTGGATGTGCTGGTGGTGGATATGCCGCCCGGCACCGGTGATGCCCAGTTGACCATGGCGCAGAATGTGCCGCTGGCCGGCGCCGTCATCGTCTCCACCCCGCAGGACATCGCCCTGCTGGATGCCCGTAAGGGCCTGAACATGTTCCGCCGGGTCGATGTGCCCGTGCTGGGCATCATCGAGAACATGTCCTATTTCTGCTGCCCGAATTGCGGCCATCGCAGCGATATTTTCAGCCATGGCGGCGCCAGGGCAGAAGCGGACAAGCTGGGCGTCGATTTCCTGGGCGAGATGCCGCTGGATATCATCATCCGGGAAACCAGCGATGGCGGCACGCCCATCGTGGTGGAAAAGCCGGACAGCGAGCATGCCAAGGTCTATCGCGGGATTGCTGCCACGGTCTGGCAGAAGATCAGCAGCGGTGGCAGCCGCCGCACCGCCCCCTCCATCACCATCGATTGATGCCTTACCCGCGATGATCGGACCGATATATCGATCATCGCGGGTATAGGGCGCCCATACACGAAGCGCCAGTCACGGAAAGGGCCAATTTCCCTGTCGCAATGCAGCCGCCCGTATGACGGAATGCTGCACTGCGTATCGCGCAATGGATTTTTCCTTTCCCAATTGCACCCACTTTGATACATTTCGTTCGTTCACCGCTGGAGGGCGGACAGGATGTATCACGACGAACCGATCAAAGTTGCATACGCGTTTCGCGACGGGGCCCATCTCTTCCGGGCTGCCGATCCCCGTACCGGTGATGTTCAGGTCGCCCATGGCGTACCGGAAGTCGCTTATGAGGAAGTAACGCGTACGCTATCGGCACGGGTCGCGGACCATCTTGGCGCTTATGCGCAAGCCCGTCCCCAGTTGGCGTTCAAGGAATTCTGGACATGGCTGCAGATGAACCCCATCGCGGCCATGCCGAACACCCCTTGCCATGTCGAGTTCGCCTGGGAAGTCCGACCCTGAACCCGGTGTGGCAAGTCGCCATGTAGGCGGTATGTGTATGGATTGCTGAACAACTGGCACCCGGCCTCAAAACCGGGTGCCTTTTTTTATTTGGGCACCGGCAAGGAAGGGCCGTCAGCCTCACCCTTCCCCCCGGGGCAATCAGCCCTCAGCCAATCCGTGGCAGGCGTCCCGGATCGGCCGCCAACTCACCCAGAATCTCTTCCACCCGCGCCATGAAGCGGTGGATATGGATGCCATCCACCAGCCCATGATGGGCCTGGACCGCGATGGGGAAGCGCAGCAAACCCCCGGCCCTGGTGAATTTGCCGATGGCGATATTGGGGATGGAGCAATCGCCAAAACGCGCCATGGGATGCTGGATGGAGGTAAAGCGCAGCCAGGGCATGCAGGTGGTGAAAAGATAATCCCGGTGGGTCATGGGCAGAAGCCGCATCTCCCGCGCCTGGCGCGCCTGCTCCCGATCCGCCAGATAATCGGCAATGAACCGGCCCAGATCATCGGTGAAGGCGACGTTGGAGAAGTTCAGATTATCGTCCGGGCCCAGAACCGTATAGGACATCATGAGATTTCCCACCCGGTTGACGGTGCCATCCAGCACCCGCAGGCGGAAATTCTCGATCTCCATGCTGGCCCGGCCCACGGCATGCAGCATCAGGGCGAAGGGGGGAATGCCGGCCTGCTTGGCAGCAACGGTATAATCGGCACATTCCGCCTCTGCCGCGATATTGACGGCGGGCTGGTCATACTGGCCGAAAAGCGCGACCTGGCGGCTGCGGTCGATCATGGGGCATCCCTTTCATCGGGTTCTGGCGGGGCTGGATAGCCCGTGCGCCATGATCCGGTCAAGCCATGCCCCCCAGGTCAACCGGGGGTAAGGACGGGGGATAATTGCAACCCGATGGGAGAGAAAACCCGTTCCTGCGCTTCGGAACAGACAAGGTGCAGGCGCAGATCGAAGGTGCTGGCCAGCCGGGCCAGATAATATTTCTCCAGATCCAGGATGATCTGGTCTGAGACATGAATCGCAAACAGCACGACGTCATTACCATGGACGGTGAGGTTATAGGATTTCACCGTGTTGTTCATGGCGTGGTTCGACAGGACGATCTCTGCGGTAGCCCCCACCAGATCCGGGACTTCGACACAGGCCCGGATAGTCCCGCGCAAATCATAAGCGCAGCGCCAGTCCCGCCCCCCTTCATTCCACACCGTATCGAAACGCCTTACCTGAGCGGCGGCGATATCGACATGGATATCATCGACCGTAGCGGGGATATGGATCATCGTGCGGCTCCGGCATAGTGGGCAATGGTGGGCCAACATAGGGACGGCAAGAGGGAAACCGCCTTGATGAAGATCAGAAGGGGGCGGTTTCCAGCATAGTCTCCCTCAGCCTGCCAGCCGCGCCAGAAATATTTCCGGCGGAACCGGCCTCCCCGTCAGCGAGATCAATCCTCGCTCCAGCAGAAGATCAAGGTTTGCCACGAAATTATCGGCACAGGCCGGGCGTTCCCAACCTTCCAGCCAGTTCTGTTCCAGGAACGCCATGATGGCTGGCTGGCCCAGTTCCACTTCCCAGAGGATGCCGATCAGGGAGGCCAGGGCCTCCTCCTCGATCCCCGTCTCCAGGTCCACGGCATGATGCTGGTTGGCCTCTGCGATCAACCCGGTTTCCGGTCCCGCTCCCAGCCCGAAATCCCGCAGAAGACGCCGCTCTGGCGTCGCCACCAGCCAATGCCCCACTTCATGGATCAGGACATAGGCTTCCGACCGGGTGCGGATATTGTGACCATCATAAGAGAAGGCCTGGGCCGGCTCCTCATCGATGGTGCCAATGCCGAAGGCGCGGGCAAGGTCCACGCCGGCCTGACGATGTTCCGGCAGATCCACGCCCAAGGGCACCAGAGCCCAGGTGGCGGCGATCCGGTCGAATACATCCAGCGCCATGCTGCCAGCCGGCAGGTTGGCCCGCACATTTGCCAGGGCCTGGGGCAGGATCGTTTCGGGAATAGGGGTCAACTGCATGATAGGATGGGGTGATGCCAGCAGAGGGACGGAAGCCCCATCCTAGCCGCTTCGCGCGGCAAGCAGGGCATTGATCCCTTCCTGCGACAGGTATTGCCGCCTCGCGCCTTCTGCATAGAGTGCGGCTGGGAACAATGCGCGTGCCGCATCATTGACCGTGACATCCACGGCAATCATCAACCGGTCCTGATCCGTGCCATTCTCCACCTGATGCGGCTGGGAGAAATCGCCCGTCCATAATGTGCCAGCCGGGAAAGCGTGTTTTTCATGCCCGATCCAGGTGAAAGCCCCCGATGGCACCTGGACAGACAGCAGCAGCCGCGCAAGCGGCAGATGCAAGCCCTGATGATCATAATGCCAAGCCAGCACGCCCGCCGCCGGCTGGCGCAGGATATGGACACCTTCCAGCACCAGACCCGACAGGGAGAGAACAGACCGTTCCAGCAACGGCAGGTGATCCAGACCCGGATGGCACCGCAGGGCATGGCCGCTGCCATAGGCACCAGGGTTGCTTAACAGGGAAATAGCGGTCCAACCGCCGGGCGCACCGGCGAAATTGTGCTTTTCCGCCTCCGGCGTCGCTGCGATGGCCGACAGGGTCTGGCGGCGCAGCTCGTCCGGGTCAAGCGTGATCACAGATGGGGCGGCCAGCAGCAGGCCGCTGCCGACCGTCAGACGCTGCCAGGGCAGCAGATCATCCATTGCGCCGCTTCATGCGATGGAAGCGCATGACCCGGAAGGCCGGGCGACCTTCTTCCGGCTCCTGGGTGCCCAGTTCCTCCCCCAGATAACCGGTGCGGTCAAATTCGGGGAAGAAGGTATCACCTTCGGGCGTGGCCGCGATTTCCGTCAGATAGACACGGTCGGCCAAGGGCAGGAACATCGCATAAATCTGCGCACCGCCGATCACCATCACTTCCTGCACGCCGGCCTCTTCGGCCAAGCGCTTTCCTTCTGCCAGGGCGGTTTCCACATCATGGACCACAATGGCGCCCTCGGCCTGGAAAGCCCGATCATTCGTCAGCACGATATGCGGCCGGCCGGGCAGCGGCTTGCCGCCAAAACTGTCCCAGGTCTTGCGGCCCAGGATCATGGGCTTGCCCATGGTCACCTGTTTGAAGAAGCGCAGGTCGCTGGGCAGCTTCCAGGGCATCCGGCCCTGATGACCGATAACCCCATTGCGGGCGACGGCAGCGATCACGGTAATCAACAAGACTGGCTTCTCCGATAGGGGTGCGGCGCAAAAGATGACATTAGCCATGCCCCGCGTTAATGAAAAGGCTCGCAGCACGAAGCCCACCAGCGGAACCAACGATCCATGCGCCATCCTGAATACCAATATCTCGATCTGATGGCGCATATCCTGGAAAAGGGCGACCGGCGGGTGGACCGCACCGGTGTCGGCACCCTGTCCAGCTTCGGCGCCATGATCCGGTTCGACCTGTCGGACGGCACCGCCCCCATCCTGACCACCAAGCGGGTCTATTGGAAAATGGCGGTGAAGGAGATGCTGTGGTTCCTGACCGGCGGCACCAATATCCAGCCGCTGCTGAAGGAGAAGGTGACGATCTGGACGGACTGGCCGCTGGCAGCCTATCGCAAGGCCACGGGTGAGGCGATTTCCCAGGCCGATTTCGAGCGCCGCGTTGTCGAGGATGATGATTTCGCCGCCCGCTGGGGGGAGCTTGGCCCTGTCTATGGCAAGCAATGGCGCCGCTGGCTGGGGCCGGATGGGCGGGAGCATGACCAGATTGCCGGCCTGATCCATGGGCTGAAACACACCCCCGCCAGCCGCCGCCTGCTGTTCCATGCCTGGAACGTGCCGGATGTGCCGGATATGGCCCTGCCGCCCTGCCATATGGTCTATCAGTACCATGTGACCACGGATGGCAGGCTGAACAGCCTGATGTTCCAGCGCTCCTGCGACCTGTTACTCGGCGCACCCTTCAATTTCACCGGGGCCGTCGCCCTGCAATTGATGCTGGCCCAGCAGGCCGGGCTGACGCCGGGTGAGTTTGTCTGGATGGGCGGGGATGTCCATCTCTACCTGAACCATCTGGACCAGGCCCGCGAACAGATCAGCCGTGCCCCGCGGCCCTTCCCCCGCCTGTCGCTGGCCCGCAAGGCGGACAGCATCGATGGCTACCGGATTGAGGATTTCGTGCTGGAAGGGTACGACCCGCACCCGCCGATCAAGGCCGATGTGGCGGTTTGATCCATAACCCCCTTCCATTCCCCGAACCGACCGCCTATATACGATCTTGTCGGGGCAACCCGACTATGGGGATAAACGCGGTGTGGAATAGACGTTGCGGACCCGGGGGCGGTACCCGGCGCCTCCACCATTCCCCCTCCGGTCAAGCGGTTATCGTGGCTGCCGGCGGGTCAATGGGGGCGAACTAGGATCGACGCGCGTAATAAAGGCACAGTCTTCTCCCGGCATGATACCGCCGTTATCGGGTCAAACCTCATAGATGCCAACGATAACTCGGCGTCTGACCTTCGCATGGCTGCCTAATTCCCCCTAAAGGGCGTTAGTCAGTTAGCTTAGTTCGCAGCCCGGGGGGAGCTGGGCAACAGAATCCCCCCACCTTCCTCGATCTGAAATCAACATCACTGGCATTCAGCCGCCCCTCCTTTAAGGGAGCGTCGCGCAAGACTATTGCGCGCCGGTACTGCTGCGCTGCCTGTGCCAGTCAGTTATTCGCGTCCAATGCTTGATTATCGCTCGATAATAGGATTGTCTTGGCAGATATCGGGTGGCGGTCGATGGCCGGCGCCCTTGTCTTGCGGGCGCGATGTCCCGCTTTCGTTGATCGCCAGGGGTTTAGGGTACCGATGTCCGAGGATCTGATCCGCTATGACCGCATGGTCGAGGCCGCCAAGCGCAGCGTCGTGCGCCAGGCCTTGCGCGAAGCCTTGGACAGGGGCGGGGTTCTGCCAGGTGAACATCATTTCTATGTCACCTTTCGCACCGATGCGGATGGGGTGGAGATACCGGATTATCTGCGGGCCAAATACCCGTCGGAAATGACCATCGTCCTGCAGTACCAGTTCTATGATCTGACTGTGGAAGCCGAGCGGTTCGGTGTGACGCTCAGCTTTGGGGGCGTGCTGCGCCGCCTGGAAATCCCCTTCGTCTCTATCGTCACCTTCGCCGATCCGTCGGTGAATTTCGTGCTGCAGTTCCAGCCGGATGATCTGGCGGAAATCCTGCCCGAAGAGGATGAAGAAGAAATGGTCGAGATTGCCGAGACCGCTGACATCACCGCCGATGCGGAAGAAGATGCCCCCCGCCCCACCGGCACGGTTGTGGCACTGGACGCTTTCCGTAAAAAGTAAGCTCTGCATTTACGGGCTTTGAAGGGGCGGCCGCCATGCCGCCCTTTTTTATTTTCCATTTTCGCACGATCGTTCCTTTCCTCTTGACCTGCCCAGGGGCTTCAGGCGTCCTGTGGGAAACTGACAAGATCAGACCCAGGGAGGAAAAGAATGACCGAACATGTACTGGTATCGGACGACAATCGCGTCCGCCACATCACGCTGAACCGGCCGGACAAGCGCAACGCGCTGACCGCCGCCATGTATGCCCAGATGGCCCAGGCGCTGACGGAGGCGGCATCCGGTACGGATGTGCACGCCGTGCTGTTTCAGGGCAGTGGCGGCTTCTTTACCGGCGGCAATGATATCGGCGATTTCCTGGCCAACCCGCCCGCCGACGATAAGGCCCCGGTCTTCCAGTTCCTCTATGCGCTGGTTACCAGCCCGCTGCCGCTGGTGGCGGCGGTCGAGGGGCAGGCTGTGGGCATCGGCACCACCATGCTGCTGCATTGCGATCTGGTCTATGCCGCCCCTGATACCCGCTTCCATGTGCCCTTCGTCGATCTGGGGCTGGTGCCGGAAGCCGCCAGCAGCATCCTGATGCCGCGTACCCTGGGCCATGCCACGGCAGCGCGCATGCTGATGCTGGGGGAGCCGCTGAACAGCGAGGAGGCGAAGGCCGCCGGCCTGCTCTCCGGTATCGTGCCGGCGGCCGATCTGGCCGCCACCGCGAAGGCAAAGGCAGAAGCCCTGGCGGCCAAGCCCGCCAACGCCATGCGCCATACCAAGGCCCTGATGCGACCGGGCCAGGCCGAGGTGCTGGAGACGATTCGCAAGGAGGCCGATATTTTCGGCCGCTGCCTGCGCTCCCCCGAAGCGATGGCCGCGTTCCAGGCTTTCATGAGCAAGGGCCGCAAATAATCACGCATAGGCGGTAAAGGCGGGGCGGTATCACCCCTGCCTTTACCTTTAGTGGCTCTGGCGGTGTGCGTCCCTTTCGGTTAGAGCTTGTGCGCCTTCCGAATAATGGGATCTGAACACCCGATGCGTCGCCTTCTCGCCCTGTTGCTGACCGGGACCGCCGCCTTGGCCGCCTCGTCCCCTGCCCTTGCCCAATCCGCCCTGGTGGGGACGGAAACGACAAATGTCACCGCCCCTCTATGGGAAGCCGGTGTGCTGGCCGCCGGTGGGTATGTTGCCCATTATCCCGCCTCTTCCCAGGGCCAGTTCCGCGGCCTGCCGATTCCTTACCTGATTTATCGCGGCGACACGTTGCGCATCGGCGATAACGGCATCATCCGCGCCCGTAAGGAATTTGCCGATGACCGGCTGGAGCTGGATATCGGCATGGATGGCGCCTTCGATGTCGACAGCAAGGATAATAATGCGCGGCGCGGCATGCCCGACCTGGACCTGCTGATCGAAGCCGGGCCGGAAGTCACCTGGCATTTCAACCATAAGACGGACCCGCTGCAGATTGATCTCAGCCTGGAAGTGCGGGCCATGATTGCCGCGGAGTTCATCTCCTTCAGCTATGAAGGGATCACCGTCAATCCGCAGCTCAGCCTGTTCGACCGCGCTTTCCTGGGGACCAACCTGCGCGCCTATGCCTCGGTCGGGCCGGTCTTTGGCTATGATGGCGTGAACGAGTATTTCTATCAGGTGGACGCTGCCTATGCGACGCCGGACCGCCCGGCCTATCGCGCCAAGAGCGGCTATATCGGCACCGAGACCACGCTGGGCCTCGCCTACCCGGTCAATGACCGGCTGCTGGTCTTCACCGCTGCCCAGGTCGGTTACTATGGCGGCGCCGTCAACCGGGACAGCCCGCTGCACCGTGATAATGTGAATGTCAATGTCGGGGCCGGTCTGCGCTGGTCCTTCTGGCAGTCGGAAGCCCGCGTGCCGGTCTTCAACTGACCGCGGTGATGGGATGAGGGCCGGCGCCCCCATCCCTTCCGCCCCCCTGAGGCCGGGCAAAGAAAAAGGGGCTGTCCCTGACGGGCAGCCCCTTTTCAATTTACCGGTTAAGCCAAGCCTGGAAGGCTTGATCCCGACCGCTATCAGTGCAGCTTGCCCGGCAACTCGCTAATGGCCTGATTGACCAGCGCGGTGTTGCGGTTGCTGTCCAGATTATCCACCAGCAGCTTTTCCGTGGCGGCGACGGCAATGTCCACCGCCAGATCACGGACCTGCTGCAGGGCCTGGGTTTCGGCCTGGGCGATCTTGTCCATGGCCTGCTGCTGGCGACGCTTCAGCGCCTGTTCCAGATCAACCGCGGCCTCGGTACGGATACGCTCGGCTTCCTCACGGGCGGAAGCGATGATGCCTTCCGCTTCCTTCAAAGCGTCACGCTGCTTGCGCTGGAACTGCGCCAGGGCGGCCTGGGCATCCTCACGCAGCTTCTGCGCCGCTTCCAGCTCCGCCGCGATGCGACGGCCACGATCATCCAGCATGCCCACAATGGACTTGCCGGCCATCTTGGCCACCAGCAGGACGAAGATGACGAAGGAGACGCCAAACCAGAAATTGCTGTCGTGAAGCATCACGCACGCTCCTTCAGGACGGTTTCGACAGCACCGGAAACCGCCTCGGCCGGCAGGTCAACACCCACCAGACGGGAAACGGCAGCCTGCGCGGCCTCGCCCGCCACGGCGCGGACATTGCCCAGGGCAACCTGCTTGGAAGCCTGGATGCGCTCCTCGGCGTCACGGGCACGCTGTGCCAGATCGGCCGACAGCTCGCCATTGCGGCGGGCGGTCTCGGCATCGGCGGCGGCAACGGCCGTGGCCAGCACCTGCTGGGCATTGCCACGCGCTTCCGCCAGCGCCTTCTCATAGGCCTGCATCACGCTCTCGGCTTCCGCCTTCAGCGCACTGGCCTTTTCCAGATCGTTGGAAATCTTTTCCTGGCGGGCTTCCAGCACCTCGGCCACCCGCGGCAGGGCAACCTTGGACATCAGCCACAGCAGCAGACCGAACGTGACGATCAGCCAGAAAACCTGCGAGGAATAGCTCGCGGGGTTGAGCTGCGGCAGACCGCCCGAATGATGCTCCCCTTCCGGGGCGGCAAGCACGGGGCCGACCGCAAGAAGGGCCACCGTCAGGGCCGACGCGGCACCGGCGCACAGGCGCGAAAAGCGTTGCACAGGCATTGAAGCACCCATTCACTGCTGACCCTTATGACGGGCAGGACGCCCGGCATCGGATCACGCCAATTCCATCAGCTTGGGAACCAGGGAAACCATAGATCCCCATAGAGACACCGCCGCTGCCCGGCCAAGATGGTCCGGCAGCGGCGGCAATCCCGGCGCTGAAGCCCTGCCACCCGATAAGGCGGCCGGTCACGAACCTGTAAAGCGATTAGCTGAACAGGATCAGGAAGGCGATGACCAGCGCGAACAGGCCGGTGGCTTCCGTCAGGGCGAAGCCGATGAAAACGAAGGTCTTGTAGGAGTTCAGCGCGGCCGGGTTACGGGCAGCAGCCTGGAACAGGTTGGAGAACAGGTTGCCGAGGCCGATGCCGACGCCCAGCAGAGCGAACATGGCCAGGCCAGCACCGATGTACTTTGCGGCTTCAGCTTCCATTTTGAAGATCCTCTAAGTTGGAAGTGTCTCTTGGATGAAGACGGGTTGGACAACCGGAGATGCTTAGTGCATCTCCAGCGCGTCACGCAGATACACGCAGCTCAGCAGCGCGAAGACGTAGGCCTGAATGCCGGCGACCAAGAATTCCAGGGCGAACATGGCGACATTCAGCAGCACAGGCAGGATACCGATGGCAGCGCCGGCACCGCCGGCAGCCAGCAGGGACACCGTGAAACCGGCGAACACCTTCATCATCGTATGGCCCGCCAGCATATTGGCGAACAGACGCACGGACAGGCTGATCGGGCGCAGGAAGTAGGAGATCACTTCGATCGGCACGATCAGCAGGGCCACCAGGAACGGCGTGCCGTGCGGCAGGAAGAAATGGAAGAAATGCATCCCGTGCCGGGCAAAGGCCACAACCGTCACCACCAGGAACACGAACAACGCCATCACGAAGGTGACGATGATGTGGCTGGTGAAAGTGAAGGAGTAAGGGACCAGGCCCAGCACATTGCCGAACAGAACGAACACGAACAGCGAGAAGATCAGCGGGAAATATTTCCGCGCCTGCGGACCCGCATTCTCCCGCACCATGTCCGAGACAAGCTCATAAAGCATTTCCGCCATGGACTGCAGACGGCCCGGCACCATGGCGCGGCCACGCATGCCGAAAATCAGCAGCCCGGTGCTGACCAGGACGGCCAACACCATGAACAGGGCGGAATTGGTGAAGGACAGGTCGAAGTCGCCAACCGGGAGGCTGACCAAGCGCTTGACCTCGAATTGCTCCAACGGACCAGCCACGATGCCTTCACTCCCCACCGTCCTGGTCTTTCCAGGACTTTGCATACCCCGCCGCATATCCATGACCATTGGCCACGCGATACACGTTCATGAAACCCGCTATCGCCCCCAGGAGGACCATGATGATCATCCCGAAAGGCTTGGTCTCCAACCAGCGGTCAATCCCGTAGCCCACCAAAAGGCCCAGCAGGACGCCCGCAACCAGTTCCACCCCGATACGGACACCCAACGACATATCGCTGGCCGAACTGCCACCCCCTTGCGGGTCTTCGGGCTTGTCCAGGCCGGCATTGCGCCGGGCCTCCCGCAAACGGGCGTCCAGTTCCTCCAGCGAGGGGGGAGTGCGTTCATTCGTCACGAAGCGTCTCCCTTCCGCCAGGGATGTTGGTTACCATGCGAAAGCGGCGGCACCATACGGGCAGGCCCCACCCCTGTCAAGGGTGCACCCCCCTTAGTCAAACCTTTAAAAATCAATGACTTAGCACTTACGCATAGGTCCGATGCTGCACCGCATCGCATCAAATCGATAGAGGATGCCGTTTTTTCGACCAAATCGCCTGTAGTGACCATGGCGGCGTTACCTCGCATCCGTCTTTTTCGCCAGTTCGGCACGCAGGGCGGTGACCAGTTCATCCGCCGTCACCCCGTTGCGGAACAGGCTGATGAAGTGCCCGTCCCGGCCCATCAGATAGACGAAGGTCGAATGGTCCATCATGTAATCCGGCCCGTCGCCGGCTTCCTTGGACCGGGCATAATAGGCCCGATAGGCTTTCGCGGCGGCGGCGACCTGTTCGGGCGTACCCGTCAGGCCGACAATGCGGGGATGGAACAGGTTGACATATTCGGCCAGCACTGCCGGGCGGTCACGCTCGGGATCAATGGTGATGAAGAGGGGCTGAACCTGATCCTGCTCCTCGGGCGATAACTGGTCCATGGCCTGGGCAATGGTCTGCAGCTCGGTCGGGCAGATATCAGGGCAGAAGGTGAAGCCGAAAAAGACCAGCATATAGCGGCCGGCATAATCCTGATCCGTCACCGGCTGGCCGGTATGGTCTACCAGGGAAAAGGGGCCGCCCACGCTGGCCGTGCCGGTACCGGCGGCCCCGTTGGTTGCGGCGGCGCGCCTTTCATCATGGCGGATGGTAGTCCAGGCCAGAATCCCGGCAATCGCCAGGCCGAACAGACAGGCAAGCGCGATGCGCAGCAGACGGTCGCGTTTCATTCAGGTATCTCTCTGGGCACCGGCGAAGGATCTTCCCTTGGTAAAGCATCCGCTGCCGGCTGCAAAGCGGAGGTGGGATATGAATGGGAAATGGTGGCGGGGCACCGCCCTGGCGGTCATGGCGTTGGCATCCTTCGCGGCATCCCCCGCGATTCACTCCACCCAGGCAGCAACGGGCTGCGACGATAAGGGGTTCCATTGGTCGGACGGATCACCGCGCCTGAATTTGCGGCATATTTTCTGTGGTGAGATCAAGAATAACGGCGACCCTGTTGGGCTTCACAGCAAGGCGATGGCCGCCACATCCCCCATTATTGCCGGTATTGATGCCAAACCCGCCGGGCCGGACGGGCTTTATGGCGCCACGGTGCGTTTCAGCAATGGGCGGGAGAAATTCTCCAGTTTCTTCCCCGACCGGTGCAGCAGCGCGCAGATCGAGAAATCGATTCGCTTCGCGGCTTCCAATAAATATGGCGATGCAAGGCCCTGGGGCTTTCTCGGCTGCTCCGCGCCGAAGGAGCGGGATGAGGGTTATTGTGTAGGGGATGATGGCAAGCGGCTGGTCATCCGCTATGGCACCAACCGGGACGGCGACATCAACACCGCCTTCCCCCTGATCGGACAGGATTGCCCATGACGACGAACGAGGAAACCGCCGCCTGGCTGACCGACTGGCTGGAATGCGACATGCTGGGGGACGAGGCCGCCATCATCGCCTTTACCGAGGCGCTGGCAGGGCATGCTCCCTCCCCGGCCCGCCGGATCGGGAATGCCTATGCCGCCAGCGTCACGGGTGACGGGCTGGTGCTGGAAACGCTGATGCAGGACGGGCTGCCCCCGGTCACCATCCCCGCCGACACCGCCCTGTCCGCGCTGCGCCGGGCGCTTTAACCCGGCACCGGCTGAAAGCCGCCCCGCTCCCTCACAGCCGGAGCGGCAGGAACATCGCGCTGTCACCCGGTGCCAGCGCGGTTGCTTCCTCTGCCAGATCAAGCAGCCCATCACAGCCAGCAAGGCTGGACAGCGCCGCCCCCGGCCCGGCACCGGCGGGCATAGCGACGGGCACGCCCCCCTCACCCTGTTCCAGCCGGACCCGCAGAAACTCGCGCCGCCCTTCCTTCTTGCCGTGGGCAAAGCCGCTGCGAATGGGCAGGCGCAGCGGCGGCTCCAACGCTGCCCCGGACAATCGGGCCAACAGCGGGCGCACCATCAGGTGGAAGGTGACGAAACTGGCTGCCGGATTGCCGGGCAGGCCGCAGAAGGCCACCTGACCAATATGGCCCAGCGCCAGCGGCTTGCCCGGCTTGATGGCCAGTTTCCAGAAATCCAGGCTGCCCCCCAAGGCCAGCAGGGCGGCCCGCACATGATCCTCTTCCCCCACCGACATGCCGCCGCTGGTGACGATCAGGTCATGATCGGGCAAGGCTGCCGCAAGGGCCCGTTCCAGCCCGGCCTGATCATCGGCCAGAATGCCCAGGTCACTGACTACACAGCCGGCGCCGGCCAGCAGGGCCGCCAGCATGGGGCGGTTGCTGTCGGTCAGGCGACCGGCTTGGATATCGGCCCCGATATCGGTCAACTCGTTCCCGGTGGAGAACAAGGCAACCCGCAAGGGCCGCCGCACCGGAAGAGAAGAGGCACCCAGCGCCACCGCCAGGGCAATATCACCCGGGTCCAGTCGTCTGCCCGCCGGCAGGGTCACCCGCCCCACAGCCACATCCTCCCCCCGCCGCCGGCAATTCTGCCAAAGGGAGAGGCCCGGCGGCACCAGCACGGCCCCATCCTCCAGCCGCACATCCTCCTGCATCACCACCAGATCAGCCCCCGGCGGCAATGGCGCGCCGGTGAAGATGCGGGCCGCCCCGCCCGGTGGCAAGAGGCTGGTCGGCGCATCCCCCGCCGCGATCCGGAGGCTGGGAACCAGTCGCGTCCAGGCGTCGGGCATCAGATCGGCCGCCCGCAGCGCATAGCCATCCACGGCGCTGTTATCAAAGCCGGGAAAAGGTCGTTCCGCTACCAGATCAGTCGCCAGCACACGCCCCACGGCCTGCCCCACCGGCACCCGCTCCATGCTCGCCACCGGGGCAAAGCTGGATTGAAGCCGCTCAACCGCCGCATCCAGGCGCAAGAGCCCTTGTCCAGCGGCACAATCCGCCAGCGCCAGGCGCGTCGTCCCCTCCCCTTTACGGGGAGACAGGCCGCAGCGATGCAGGATCAGCGCGGCAATCGCATCGGCATCATCCAGGTCCAGCACGGGCAAGGGGCAGTCCGGCAAAGCGACATCGCTGGCGACCGCGATAATATGCGGGTCGTCGGGATAAAGCCGCGCCTTGCCATTGTCGGGGCGATGTACTTCCAGCTTGGGGTGGCGGTCACGCTTGAACCCTTCCACCAGAATGAGGTCTACCGGGGAAAGTTTGGCCACCAGATCGGCCAGGGCAGGTTCCGGCTCCCCCCGATTCTCATGCATCAGGGCCCAGCGCTGACCGGAGGCAACAAGCACTTCCACCGCGCCAGCCATACGGTGGACATAGGAATCCTTGCCCGGCTGATCGATATCGAAGGCGTGGTGGGCATGTTTCAGCGTGGCGACGCTATAGCCCCGCGCCGCCAAAGCCGGGATCAGCCGTGCCATCAGCGTGGTCTTGCCGCTGCCACTCCAGCCGGCGAGACCGAAAAGATTGGTGGGCAATGTCATGCCGGCATCGTCCTCCCCAGGACAGTATCCTTCCGGGTCCCGCGCCGGCTCTGACGACCGGCTATTTCAGCGCCAGCACCAGCAGGGCCGCCGCCGCGAGGGCCAGTGCCGCCCAGAGTGGACGGCGCTGGCGCCTATTCTCCGCCGCCTGGGCCTGGGACAGCAAGGCCAGACTTTCCGGGTGCAGCTTCATGCCGCCCCCTTCGGCCAACAGGTTGGCCGTCTGCTCCAGGTCGCGCACCAGGGATGGCAGACGAACCGCGATACCGGCGACGGCGGCAGCGGCATTGGCAATGCGCGCCTCCGGCCCCCGATTCTCGATCATCCAGCGCTGGATCAGGGGGCGGGCCAGTTCCCACATATTCACATGCGGGTTCAGCACGCGGCCCATACCCTCCGCCGTCAGCATGCTTTTCTGCAAAAGCAGTAATTGCGGCTGCGTCTCCATCTGGAACTTCTCGGTCACGGCAAAAAGCTGGGCCAGCAGCCGGCCGACAGAGATATCCGACAAGGGCCGGCCATGCAGCGGCTCCCCGATGGAGCGGACGGCCTGCTTGAACAGTTCCCGGTCCTGATCCGCCGGCACGAAACCGGCATCGAAATGGACCCGGGCCACCAGCTCATAATCCCGGTTCAGGAACCCGATCAGCATATCGGCCAGGTAAAGCCGGGTCTGCCGGTCGATCCGGCCCATGATGCCGAAATCCACCGCCACCAGCTTGCCGGCAGGGGTGACGAACATATTGCCAGGATGCATGTCGGCATGGAAAAAGCCGTCGCGGAACACCTGGTTGAAGAAGGCGTCCGCCGCATGCTGCAACAGCACGTCGGGTTCCAGACCGGCGGCGCGGATATCATCCAGCCGGTCGATGGAAAAGCCGATGACGCGGGCCTGGGTCATCACCCCCTTGGCGGTGCGGTCCCAATCAATGGTCGGCACGGCGAAGGTGGGGTCGCCCTCGAAATTCTCCGCCAGTTCGGAGGCAGCCGCCGCCTCCATCCGCAGATCCATTTCCAGCGCCACGGTGCGGGCGAACGTGTCCACCACTTCCACCGGCTTCAGGCGCCTGAGCCGTGGTTGCAGGCGCAGCAGCAGCCGCGCCAGCCACAGCATCAAATCCAGGTCGCGGCGGAACGCGATCTCGATCCCCGGCCGCAGCACCTTCACCGCAACAAGCCGACCATCCGGCGTCTCAGCGAAATGCACCTGGGCAATGCTGGCCGCCGCCACGGCCTGATCATCGAATTTTGTGAAAAGCTGGTCCAGCGACCGGTCCAGTTCCGCCTCGATAATGGCGCGGGCCTGCGCGCCGGGGAACGGCGGCAACCGGTCGCGCAACTGCGCCAGATCGGCCGCCACCTCCTCCCCCACCAGATCGGCGCGGATGGACAGAACCTGCCCCAGCTTGATGAAGCTGGGCCCCAGTTCCTGCAAGGCCGCCGCCAGCCGCTGTCCGCGCCGGCCAGGGGCCTTGGACCGGTTCATAGCGCGCAGGACAAGGGCCAGCGCCGGCGCGCTGTCGGCGAACATGTCCACCGGCAGGGCGCCATGGCGGGCCAGGGTGCGGGCGATGGTGACGAGCCGGCCCAGATTGCGGAACAGACGCAGCATGGATAGGGGCCTTAGATGCGCCAGCCGGAATGGATGCAGGCAATGCCGCCGGACAGGTTGCGCGCCTTCACCTGGGTAAAGCCCGCCGCCTCAATCCGGCGGCACAGCGCCTGCTGTTCGGGGAAACGGCGGATGCTTTCCACCAGATATTGGTAGCTGTCGCGGTCGCCGGCCACCATCTGGCCCAGCTTGGGCAACAGGTTGAAGGAATAGGCATCGTACAGGTCGCGCAGGACCGGGATCACGACATGGCTGAATTCCAGGCAGAAAAAGCGCCCGCCCGGCTTCAGCACACGCCGCGCCTCCGCCAGCGCCTTGTCGATATGGGTCACGTTGCGCAGGCCGAACGCGATGGTATAGGCATCCATCGACCGGCTGGTGAAAGGCAGCGTTTCCGCATTGCCGACGGTCCAGTCGATGCCGCCAGCCTCGCGCTGGACCTGCCCCTGATCAATGGCCCGGTCCCGCCCGACGCGGACCATGGCTTCCGTCAGGTCACAGACCGTGACGGCGGCGTCGGGGGCCTTTTTCTTCAGGCGGAAGGCGATATCGCCGGTACCGCCCGCCACATCCAGCAGCGCCTCCCCGGCGCGCGGATTGACGTGATCGACGAACATGTCTTTCCACAGCCGATGGACGCCCATCGACATCAGATCGTTCATCACATCATATTTGCTGGCAACACTGCCGAACACGCCCTGAACCAGTGGCGCCTTTTCGGTCGGGTCAATTTCCCGAAACCCGAAGAATCGCCCTTCCTCGCCAGCGGGGGGACGGGGCGGGTTGGTGCCGGCACTTTGGCCGGCGGCACCGCTGGGGGCGCCATTGTCGATGCGTGCGTCGCTCATGATGCCAGCACCATAGCCGCAACCCGCCCCCGTGGGAAGCAGGCCGGAGGGGGCACCGCCTGCGGGCATTTGGCACGGGCGGGCTTAGGCAGCACACGCCAAGCGCCATCATGGCGCCGGTTGGCTTCGCGTATAGGGTGACTATTGAAGGAAATTGGTGGGCCCGGAGGGACTTGAACCCCCAACCAGACCGTTATGAGCGGCCGGCTCTAACCATTGAGCTACAGGCCCCCACCAAGGCGGCCCGCACTCTGCCCCAAAGGCGGGGGCAAAATCAACAGTCGCAAACAGGTTGCATAACATCGCGACCAATATCCCTTTCCACATCCCTGCCCAGGGAAAGGATGGCGGGGCCGCTTGCATCGGGCGGCGGGGGCTGGCAGAGGTGGGGGATGTGATCCCTTCCTCTCTTCAAGAGCCAGAACGATGCCCGGCCCCGTCATTGTCGATTTCTATTTCAGCCCCGCCAGCCCCTATGCCTATCTGGCCGGCACGCAGATGATGAAGCTGCAAGTGGAAACCGGCTGCCGCGTGGACTGGTATCCCGTTTCCGCCCGCATGCTGATCAAGGCCGCCGGCTATGACCTGGAACAGGCCAGTCCCCATTCCGGCCAGTTCCGCCCCGATTATCGCCGCCAGGATCTGGAGCGGTTCGCGCGGCTGTATAATGTGCCCTTCCGCCATTATGCCGATGTGCTGATGCCCAACCCGCCGCGTCTGGCGCTGGCCTGCGTGGCGGCGCGGCGGTTCGATGCCGGACAGGTTTTCGCCCGCGCGCTGATGAAGGCGATCTTCGTCGATGGCGCGTCGCCCGCCGATGATGCGCTGTGCCTGCGCATTGCCAATGACACGGCCGGGATTGAGCCGCATCTGTTCGGCCCCATGATGGAAGAGGCGGAAACAGAGCGCCTGCAGGCGGAATATGTTGCCAATGCCGTCAAGGCCGGCTGTTTCGGTGTGCCCAGCTTTGTCGTGGCGGGCCGGGAAATGGTCTATGGCAATGACCGGCTGGCCCTGCTGCGCCAGGCCGTGCTGGAAGCCAAACAGGCCGGGTGATCCTGCTGGCATAGCCCAACAGGGCCGGCGGCATAGGGGAAAGGGACTGCGCGCGGCTGTAAATGGCTGCATGATGGGACCGTCCCCAGCCCCAGGAGCGCCCCGCTATGACCGGCACCGCCTTTTCCGCCGACATCATCCAGTTCGCCACCGCCCTGCAGGCCGATAAGGCGCAGATGGACACGCTTTCGGCCCTGCCCGACGCGGACGCGCGCACTGCCGCCATTATTGATCTGGCCGCCGCCCGGGGCCTGTCGCTGGAGGCGGCACAGGTAGATGAATGGATGGCAGCCCAGGGGGATGAGCTGGATGACAGTGCCCTGGAAATGGTGGCCGCCGGTCGCACCAGTGCGGTCGCGAAATACTAAGGCCCACCGCTTCCGCCAGGGTTTCAGCCATGGGCCGCCGCGGTGGCGGGACCGGTGCTGTGTGCCGGTGCCATGCTGACAATGGTGAAGCCGGCCTCCGGTGGATATCGCCGTTCCACCTTGGTGCGCACGCCCGCTTCCTCGCTGCCCCAGACGCGGAAGCGGCGAGGACCGACCCAGGGCGGCATTTCCCTGGTTTCCGGCGTCGGCGGGGCAGAATCCAGCGTCACCAGCCATGCCACATCCCCGGCGGCGCGCCGCTCATCCAGCACGAATATCCGGTTATGGGGTTGGGACAGGTCGGCCAACTCCTCCTCGTGGCGGTTCAGTTCTTCTTCCAGAAGGTCAGCGGTGCGCTGGTAATGACGAAGTTCCCGGCCCAGCACCATGCTTTCGCGGGCCGCCAGGCGCAGACGCAGGGATTGCTGACGCATCCGGGTCATCACCGCCTGAAACCGGTGCCTGGCCTGGCGCAGACGGCGCATTCCTTGCTCCGCCCCAAAGGCGAGGCCGCCAACAACGAAGATGGCGACGAGTATCAAGGAGATGGACATTTCGCTATGCCCTCCCCTTACCGCGATCAGCCATTGGCCGCGGCATCAGCGGCCACCAATTCCGGCGACAGCGCGATATTGATATTCAAGACAGCGAAACCCAACGGCATGGGGAAAAAGCGCTGAAGTTCTCGCTTGGCATCGGTCAGATTGTCAGCCCAGACCTCCACAATCTGCGGCGACGCCCATTCCGTATCCAGCAGCGGATGGTGTTTACGCTCGGCGGCGGCAGCCTGAACCTGCCGGTTGACCATCCAGGCGCGAAAGCGCAGCAGGGCCCGCCCCTCCGCACCGATCACCCGCACCGGGGCCTGCGCCTCCCGCTTTGCATCGGCCAGCAACTTATCCTGGATAAAACGGCGACGGCGCAGCTCGGCAATCTCACTCTGAAGTTGGGTCAGCCGGGCCTTGCGTTCGCTCCGGCGGTTGTCGAACTTGGCCTCCAGCAGGGACCGACGGGGCAGCACTTCTTCTGCCTGACGCAGTTCCGGCCGCGACTGAACGGAGCTTTCCATCAGCCGGGCGACAAGATAGGCGAAGATATAGGCGGCCACGCCAATCACCCCCGCTGTCAGGAAGATACCCACATAGCCCATCGTCCACCCGCCCCGTGTCGCCGGCCCGGAAAGAGTGTAGCTTCAGCACGGGTGCAGGGAAACACAATCATGCAACTGTAATCAGAAACGATTGCCACACCCCGGCGCGCCAGCCTGAACCGTCTTGGGCGGGGCAGGCATGAGCCGTCAGCACAGCGGGGGGTGCGGCGGTTCTTGCGTGTATGCCATACCCGTCGGTAGGGTAGCGCCCGCAGAACGGTTGCTCAAAAACGGGTGGGTATAAGGTGTCCTATATCAGCACGCGCGGTCAGGCCCCGGCTTTGGCTTTCGATGATGTCCTGCTGGCGGGGCTTGCCCGCGATGGCGGTCTCTATGTGCCAGCCGCGTGGCCGCGTCTCAGCGCCGATGATTTGCGCCGGTTCCGGGGGCTGACCTATGCCGAACTGGCGGTGGAGGTGATGCTCCCCTTCCTGGGCGGGACCATCAGCCGTGAGGATTTCGCACCGCTGGTCACTGCCGCCTATGGCAGCTTCGCCCACAAGGCCGTGGTGCCGCTGGTGCAGATCGACCAGCGCACCTGGATGATGGAACTGTTCCACGGGCCGACCCTGGCCTTCAAGGATGTGGCGCTCCAGTTGCTGGGCCAGTTGTTCGACCATGTGCTGGCCAAGAAGGACAGCCGCGTCACCATCGTCGGTGCCACCAGCGGCGACACCGGCTCGGCCGCGATTGAGGCGTGCCGCGATCGGGAGCGGGTGGATATCGTCATCCTGCATCCGCAGGGCCGCACGTCAGAAGTGCAGCGCCGGCAGATGACGACGGTGCTGTCCAGCAACGTGCATAACGTCGCCCTTCAGGGCACGTTTGATGATTGCCAGGACGCCGTGAAGGCGATGTTCAACGACCAGCCGTTCCGCGATGCGCTGAACCTGTCGGCGGTCAATTCCATCAACTGGGCCCGCATCATGGCCCAGATCGTTTATTACGTTGCCGCTGCCGTGGCATTGGGCGCACCGGATCGGGAAATGGCCTTTGCCGTGCCCACGGGCAATTTTGGCAATGTCTATGCCGCCTATGCCGCCCGCCAGATGGGCGTGCCGGTGAAGCGCCTGATCGTCGGCACCAACGAGAATGACATTCTGGCCCGCTTCTTCGCCACCGGTGCGATGCAGGCCGATGGGGTGCAGCCGACCATCAGCCCGTCGATGGATATCCAGGTTTCCAGCAATTTCGAACGGCTGCTGTTCGATCTGATGGACCGCGACGGTGCCGCCGTGGCCCAGTGCATGGATGGTTTCCGCAAAACTGGTCGGTTTGAGGTGAGCCAGGGCCAGTTGGACCGCGTGCGGGAGCTGTTTGAGGGCTATCGCTGCGACACGGAAGAGACATTGGCCGTGATGAAGCAAGCCTATGAAGGGTCGGGCTATCTGGTTGATCCGCACAGCGCCGTGGGCGTGGCGGCGGCCCAGGCCAGCGACCTGGACCCGTCCATCCCCGTGGTGGTGATGGGCACGGCGCATCCGGCCAAGTTCCCCGATGCGGTGGAAAAGGCCACGGGTGTGCGCCCGCCCCTGCCCCGTCACCTTGCCGATCTCTATGATCGTCAGGAGAGGATGGACATCCTGCCTAATGATATCCAGATTTTGAAAAACCATGTCCGTGCCCGCGCCCGCGTGGCCCGTACCGACGCCTGATGGAAGATTACCTGAACGTGAGCGAAAGCCCCTTCCCCCTTCCCGCCAATATCCGCATCACCACCCTGCCGAATGGCTTGCGCGTGGCCACCGATACGATGCCGCATGTGGAAACCGTGACCACCGGCGTGTGGATCGGGGTCGGCAGCCGGCATGAGCCGCTGACCGCCAATGGCGTGGCCCATCTGGTTGAACATATGCTGTTCAAGGGCACGCCCACCCGCGATGCCTTCGCCATCTCGGCGGAGATTGAGAATGTGGGCGGCCATCTCAACGCCTATACGGGGCGTGAGCAGACCACCTATTACGCCAAGGTGCTGAAAGAGGATTTCGGCTTGGCGCTGGGTATCCTGGCCGACATGGTGCAGCATCCGCTGTTCGATGAAGGGGAGTTGGAGAAGGAACGCCAGGTCATCTTGCAGGAGATCGGTCAGGCGGAGGATACGCCCGACGATATCGTCTATGACCATTTCCTGGCCACCGCCTTCCCGCAGCAGCGGCTGGGCCGCCCGGTGCTGGGCACGGCGGAGATCGTGTTCTCCCTGCCGCGCGCGTCCCTGTCCGATTATGTCCGTGGCCGCTATGTCGCCAGCAACATGGTGCTGGCGGCGGCCGGCAATGTGCGGCACGAGGATGCGGTGGAAATGGCCCTGCGCCTGTTCGCCGATCTGCCGACCGGCGAGATGGCCGACAGTGAGGCGGGCCGCTATCAGGGCGGGGAGTTCCGCGAGGATCGCGACCTGGAGCAAACCCACCTGCTGCTGGGCTTCAACGGTATCGCCAGCACCGATCCCGACCTTTACAATGCCATGGTCCTGTCTACCCTGCTGGGCGGGGGCATGTCGTCGCGCCTGTTCCAGGAAGTGCGGGAAAAGCGCGGGCTGGTCTATTCCATCCACAGCTTCAACTGGTCGATGAGCGATAGCGGCGTGTTTGGCATCTATGCCGGCACCGGCCCGGAAAGCACATCTGAACTGGTGCCCGTGGTCTGCGAGGAAGTGCGCAAACTGTCCCGCACCCTGACGGCGGAAGAACTGGTCCGCGCCCGTGCCCAGTTGAAGGCCAGCCAGTTGATGGGGCTGGAAAGCACCACCAACCGGGCCGAACAGTTGGGCTCCCACCTGCTGACCTATGGCCGCCTGATTCCCCCGGCGGAAATCGTGACCCGGCTGGATGCGGTGACGCTGGAAAATGTGGCGGCCTGCGCCGACCGCATCTTCGGCACCACCCCCACCGTCACGGCGCTGGGGCCGCTGGAAGGGCTGGAAAGCTACGGCGACATTGCCGGCCGGCTGGCGGCCTGATCCCAGGATGCGGCGGGGGAACAACCGGTTAAGGGGAGGTGCCAGGGCATGATCCGACTGATCCCCGACGGGTTGCTCAGCCCGCCGCCCATGCGGGTGGATGGCCCCCATGTCCATATCCGCCCCGCCCAGCCGCGTGACTGGCGGGAATGGGTGGCCGTGCGGGAGGAGAGCCGGGATTTCCTGGCCCCGTGGGAGCCGACATGGCCCCCGGACGCCCTGACCCGCGACAGTTTCCTGCGCCGCCTGCGCCGGCAGGCCTCGGAATGGCGGGAGGATGAGGCTTACAGTTTCCTGGTTTTCGCCCAGGGGGATGAAAAGCTGGTCGGCGGCATCAGCCTGACCAATATCCGCCGCGGCGTGGCCCAGATGGGTACCATGGGCTATTGGGTCGGCAGGCCCTATGCCCGTCGTGGCTATATTTCAGAAGCGGCAAAGCTGCTGCTGTCTTTTTCCTTCGGGCAATTGGGCCTGCACCGGGTGGAAGCCGCCTGCCTGCCGACCAATGGCCCCAGCAGCGGCCTGCTGGAAAAGGTGGGCTTCACCCGCGAAGGCTATGCCCGCGCCTATCTGCGCATCGACGGCAAATGGGCCGACCACCTGCTCTATGGCATCCTGCGGGACGATTGGGCGACGATGCCGGATGTCACGGTGCGGGATTTGTAGCGGGGCGCGAAATTTGTTGGGTGCAGATGGAAAGGGTTTTCCCGTCACCCCGGCGAAGGCCGGGGTGACGGTAGAAGTTGATCCAACCTGACCTGACCAACTCTAAAACCTCAATGCGCCCCGCCTTCCAGATAGGCCGCCCGCACCTCTGGATTGGCCAGCAGTTCCGGCCCCGCCCCCTGCAGCACCACCTGGCCCTGGGCCAGCACATAGGCGCGGTGGGCCAGTTTCAGGGCGTGATAGGCGTTCTGCTCCACCAGCAGAATGGTCATCCCCCGCGTCTTGTTCAGATCGGCGATCACATCGAAGATACGGCGGATGATCAAGGGGGCCAGCCCCAGCGAGGGTTCATCCAGCAGCAGCAGGCGCGGACGGCTCATCAGCGCGCGGGAAATGGCCAGCATCTGCTGTTCCCCGCCCGACAGGGTGCCCGCCCGCTGGTCCCGGCGCTTTTGCAGGATGGGAAACAGGTCGAAGCAATAGGCGATGTCGGCGTCGAAATTGGCCGGGTCGCCCAGCGTGGCCCCCAGTTGCAGGTTTTCAAACACCGTCATGCGCGGGAAGATGCGCCTTCCTTCCGGCACCTGGGCGATGCCCAGCTTGGCGGTTTCATGCGGCGGCAGATCGACGATGGAACGCCCGTCAAAGACGATGCTGCCCGCTGCCGGCTTGGGCTGGCCGCAGATGGTCATCAACAGGGTGGATTTGCCAGCCCCATTGGCGCCGATCAGGGTGACGATCTCCCCCTGCTCCACCGTCACATCCACGCCGCGCAGGGCCTCGATGGGGCCGTAATTGGTACGGACCCCCGTCAGTTGCAGCAGGCTCATACCCGGTCTCCTTCGCCCGCAGCCACTTCGGCGATATCGGCAGCCACAACGGCTGGCAATTCTTCCTCATCCGGTTCGCCCAGATAGGCCTTGATCACGCGCTCATCGGTGCGGATCTGCTCGGGCGTGCCCTCCGCGATCTTGCGGCCATATTCCACCACATGGATATGGTCGGAAATGCCCATCACCAGCTTCATGTCATGCTCGATCAACAGGATGCCGATGCCGAATTCAGCCCGGATACCCTGAAGCAACTCCCCCAGCGCCGCCGTCTCCCGCGGGTTTAGACCGGCCGCCGGTTCATCCAGGCACAGCAGCAGCGGATCGGTATTCATGGCGCGGGCGATTTCCACCCGCCGCTGCATCCCATAGGAGAGGTTGCCCGCCTCCTCATTGGCGACGGCTGCCAAATCCAGCCGGTTGATCCAGAAGCGGGCCCGCTCGATGGCTTCTTTCTGGGCTGTGCGCCAGCCCTTCAGGCCCAGCAGCCCGGCAACACCCAGTACAGATTTCCGCATCAGCCCGACATGCTGGGCGACCAGCAGGTTTTCCAGCACCGTCATGCGCGGGAACAGGCGGATATTCTGGAAGGTGCGCACCACCCCGTGGCGGGCCACCTGATAACCCGGCAGCGTCTGCAAGCTGACCTTGCCGCGGGTGGGGTGTGACAGGGACAGCTCGCCCGAGGTGGGTTTGTAAAACCCGGTCAGGCAGTTGAAAATGGTGGTCTTGCCGGCCCCGTTGGGGCCGATCAGGGCGGTGATGCGGCCGGTATCAGCCGACAGGTTCACGCCATCCACCGCCACCAGCCCGCCGAACCGCATGGTCAGGCCGGTGACATTCAGCAATGGTTCGCTCATGTCTCAGGCCCCCTTCTGATCCAGCTTCACGGTCGGCACGCGGGTGGAGAGCAGCCCACCGGGGCGCCAGACCATGATGGTGATCATGGCAAGGCCGAAGACGATCATGCGGTAATCGGCAAATTCACGCCCCAGTTCCGGCAGCATGACGATGAACAATGCTGCAATCACCACCCCCACCTGACTGCCCATGCCGCCCAGCACCACAATGGCCAGGATCAGGGCGCTTTCGATGAAGCCGAAACTTTCCGGGGAGACAAAGCCCTGGCGGGCAGCAAAGAAACAGCCGGCAAAGCCGCCCATCATGCCGCCAATGGCATAGGCCGACACTTTGCTGGCCGTGGGGTTGATGCCCAGCGACCGGCAGGCGATTTCATCCTCGCGCAGCGCCTCCCACGCCCGGCCCACCGGCAGGGCGCGTAAACGGTTGATCACCCAGGCCGCCAGACAGACCAGTGCCAGCACGATCAGGTACAGGAACATCAAACGGTGTTCGCCGGAAAAACCGATGCCCGTCACCTCATGAAAGCTGACCATCCCTTCCGGGGGCCGCCGTTCAAAGGACAGGCCGAACAGGCCGGGACGCGGGATACCCGACACGCCGTTCGGCCCCCCGGTCAGGCCCTGCCAGTTCAGGATGACGATGCGGGTGATCTCCCCGAAACCCAGCGTGACGATGGCCAGATAATCCCCGCGCAGCCGCAGGATGGGCAGCGACAGCAGCACCCCGAATCCAGCCGCAATCAGGCCTGACAAGGGCAGGCAGACCCAGAAATCCAGCCCGAAGAATTTGGAGAGCAGGGCGAAGCTGTAGGCACCGATGGCATAAAACGCCACGAAACCCAGATCCAGCAGCCCGGCCAGCCCGACCGTCACATTCAGCCCCAGGCCCAGCAGGATATAGATCAGCACCGTGGTGCCCAGATCGATAATGTAACGGTCGCTATAGGGCATGAAAGGCAGCGTCACCGCGAACAGCAAGGCTGCCACCATGAAAGCCCGGGTCAGTCGGGTACCAACTGACGAACGGTCCACTTTCTTCAGGGCAGGCAGAACAAATCCACCCAAAATGTCCAGAAAAAATCCAATCAAAAGACAAATAACCAACGCCAATATTATCTGTATACCCGAAGCACCTCCATAAATCAGGAAGAAAACTGGAACAATGAAAACTACAAAACCTATAGCAATCCCACGCAAAATACGATTATTTTTATGATGATTCGTTAGATCGATATGCTCATTGTTTTTCCTATTAGCACGCGCGGCCAGGGCGTCGCGCCCGGCCCCCAGCAGAAGTCGTCCGGCAAAGACCAGCCCCACGGCCCAGGCGACCCAGGACCAGCGGCTGTTAACCACCAACCCCTGATCGGTGGAGACGGTGAAAAGGCCGATGAAAGGAATGGCGAGAACCAGCGCCAGACCGGCGGCGATGGCGGCATCTTTCAGCCGCGTCGGCAATGCAACAGTCGCCATCTCACACCTTCTCGATGTCAGGGCGGCCCAGCAGGCCGGTGGGGCGGAACACCAGCACGGCGATCAGCACACTGAAACTGGCCACATCCTTATAGGCGCCGGAAATATAGCCGGTGAAGAAAGCCTCGATCAGCCCGATCAGCAACCCGCCCAGCATCGCGCCCGGCAGGGAGCCGATGCCCCCCAGCACGGCGGCGGTGAAGGCCTTCATCCCCGCCAGGAAGCCGATATAGAAATCGATCACCCCATAATACATCGTCACCAGCACACCGGCCACGGCGGCCAGCGTCGCCCCCATGACGAAGGTCAGGCTGATGGTCCGGTCCACATTGATGCCCAGCAGCCCGGCCATGGTCCGGTCCTGCTCACAGGCCCGCTGCGCGCGGCCCAGCGCCGTGCGGCCGATCAACTGGGTGAAGCCCAGCATCAGAACCAGGGTCAGCAGGATGATGAAAAGCTGGATATAGGAGATTGAAAGGGTGAAACCGTCCCCATTCCACAGCGTGATCCCGCCATTCATCACCGGCGCCAGGGGCTTGGGCCGGGAACCTTGCGTCTGCATCACATAATTTTGCAGGAAGATCGACATGCCGATGGCGGAGATCAGCGGCGCCAGCTTGGGCGCGCCGCGCAGCGGACGATAGGCGATGCGTTCCACCGTCCAGCCATAGGCAGCGGTGAAAAAGATCGATACCAGCAGCACCAGCAGCAGGGCCAGCGGTACCGCTGTGACGCCCAATGACGCCAGCAGCGAGAAGGTCGTCACCGCGACGAACGCGCCGATCATGTAAATCTCGCCATGGGCGAAATTGATCATCCGGATAATGCCATAGACCATCGTGTAGCCGATGGCGATCAACCCATAAATAGCCCCTAACGTCAGGCCATTGATGAGATATTGGAGAAACGTCCCCAGCGCTGACGCGTCCATTAGTTCCCCTGTCCGACCCGCCGGCGGTTCCCTTCCCTGTGGCCGGTGGCGACGGCCTTGTCTGGAACTTCTCCCGGCATCTTGATGCGCACGGTAACCAACCCGCGCCTCCCCAGCAAGCACGGCGCGAATTGTCGGGGAGACATTTGGCCCCCCCGCCCCTGCGTGCCCCGCCGGTTGCCTATGCGGTGGGCGCTTCTACGCGGGATTTGCCAGACCTGTCCTTTGCTGTTAGGTTCCGCGCCGCTCGATTCCAAAGTTTGAGAAGCGTGTCATGAAGGTCAATGCGAACACCATGCGCAAGGGTCACATCCTTGAGCATAACGGCCGTCTCTACGTCATCACCGGCACCCAGATCGTGCAGCCCGGCAAGGGCGGCGCCTTCATCCAGCTGGAAATGAAGGACGTGAAGAGCGGTAACAAGAATATCGAGCGCTTCCGCACCGGCGAAGCCGTCGAGCGTGCCCGTCTCGACGATCACGAGATGACGTTCCTGTTCGCCGAAGACGATAATTTCACCTTCATGGACAAGGAAACCTTCGAGCAGGTCACCATCGCCGGTGAGATCATCGGCGACGGCAAGATCTTCCTGCAGGACGGCATGGAAGTTGTCGTGCAGTCCTTCGAAGGCACCCCGCTGTCGGTTGAACTGCCGCAGACCGTGACCTTGATGATCACCGAGGCTGACCCGGTGGTGAAGGGGCAGACCGCTTCTTCCTCCTACAAGCCGGCTGTGCTGGAAAATGGCGCCCGCGTCCTGGTGCCGCCCCATATCGAAGCCGGTACCCGCATCGTCGTCAATATCGAGACGGGCGAGTATCTGGAACGCGCCAAGGATTGATCCGCTTCATCCCGGTTGCCGGCTGACGGCGACCGGTTGAGACGTGCCTTCGCATAAGACGCCCGCGCTGAACACAAGGCGCGGGCGTTTTGCTTTTTGATATAAGACTCTTAAAGGCGGCTGCGGTGATCGCGGCCCTGAGAGTTCGACCCGTTCTTAGACATTGTGGAGTGTTCGACCATGGCAGCCCGTTCGGCCATCCTGAACGTCATGACCCGTGCGGCGGAAAAGGCCGGCAAGGCCATCCTGCGCGATTTTGGTGAGGTCGAGCATCTCCAGGTCTCCCGCAAGGGTCCGGCCGATTTCGTCTCCGCTGCCGATCAGAAGGCCGAGCGCATCGTGCGCGAAGAACTCCAGAAGGCCCGCCCCGATTTCGGCCTGCTGATGGAAGAGACCGGCGAGATCAAGGGCAAGGACACGTCCCACCGTTTCATCGTCGATCCGCTGGACGGCACCACCAATTTCCTGCACGGCCTGCCGCACTGGGCCATCTCCATCGGTCTGGAGCGTGAGGGCGAAATCATCGCCGGCGTCGTCTATGAGCCGGTGCATGACGAGATGTTCTGGGCGGAAAAGGGCGCCGGCGCCTTCCTGAACCACCAGCGTCTGCGCGTTTCCAACCGTCGCACCCTGGCCGACAGCCTGATCGCCACCGGCATCCCCTTCAAGGGCCATGGCAATGCCAAGGAATTCATGGTGCAGTTGGAAGCGCTGATGGGCCAGGTGTCCGGCATCCGCCGCTGGGGCGCCGCCTCGCTCGACCTCGCCTATACCGCCGCCGGTCGTTATGACGGCTTCTTCGAAGCCAGCCTGAAGCCGTGGGATCTGGCCGCCGGCATGTTGATGGTGACGGAAGCCGGCGGCTTCGTCAGCGAGATCGGCCCCGGCAAGAGCCCGCTTTCCAGCGGTTCCATCCTGGCCGCCAACCCCAACCTGCATTCCCATCTGGCCGTCGTGCTGCGGAATGCCGGCAAGCCCAAGGCCGCGCCCGCCGCCGCCCCGGCCAAGGCCTGATCCCCCGATCCGGGTCACGCCCCGCCCATGCCGGGCGGGGCGTGACCGGTATAAAAAATCCCACCAGGGTTGAGCCGACCGGCCCCCTCCACTATGGTCCCAACATCCCGTCGCGATGGAACATTTGACTTCCTCGCGACATGACAGGGCCATAATTGCGAGGTCCCATGCCGGTCGTGATGACGCGCCCGCCCTTTTCCGACCGCACGCCGGTCCTTCTCCGTGGTGCCGCCCTGGCGGCCCTGATGCTGGCCTGCGCCTGGACGCCGACAGCGATGGCGCAAAGCGGCACTGACCTGCCCGGCCGGCCGGGCACGCCCCAGCAGCGCGCGCCCCTGCCCGTGCCCAAGACACCGGATATCGAGCCGGGCCCCCTGCCCGCCCCCCCGGATCAGACCGGCATCCCCCCGGCACCCCTGTCAGACCTGCCGCCGCCGCGGATCGGCACCGCTGCCGCCACGCTGGCACCGGTGCCAGCACGGGTGGCGGGTGGCAGTTTAAGCCTGACCTATCAGCCCCAGGCCGAACAGGTACCCGCCAATGTCGATCCGCTGATCGTGGATATTGTCGCCCGTCTGACGGCCCGCCCCAATGAAAGGCTGGAGATTAAGGCCCATGCCACCGGCCCCGCCGACCGTGCCAATGATGCGCGGCGTACCGCCCTGGTCCGTGCCCGCCTGCTGCGCGACCGGCTGGTGACGGCAGGGGTGGACCCGCTGCGCCTGATCATTTTCGCCCAGGGAACCCCCGTGCCAGCCGTGGGCACCGCCAGCGCGCCGGCACCGGAAGCCCCCTCCCCCGACCGCGTCGATCTGGTGTTCCGCACATGACCAACCTGTCCGCCGACCGCCGTCAGCCCTCCCCCCCGCAAGCGAACGATCTGGCACCGGCAACCCGGCCCCAGCGGTTCCTGACCCGGATGGGGGCCTTCACGCTGGCGGTGGCGGTGGTGGCCGCCATCCTGTCCCCGGCCTTGTTCAGCGCCTTCATGGCCAACCCGGCCCTGAATGCGCTGATCCTGTTCACGCTGCTGCTGGGCATCTGGTTCATTTTCCGGCAGGTGACGGTACTGAAGCCGGAAGTGGAATGGCTGGAAGCCTTCCAGGCCGGGCAGCAGCCATCCCAACAACCCCGGCTGCTGGCCCCCATGGCCCGCATGCTGGGCGAGCGCCAGGGTGGGCGCTTCACCCTGTCGGCGGTGGCCAGCCGGTCGCTGCTGGATGGCGTCGGCTCCCGCCTGGATGAAGGGCGGGAAATTTCCAAATATCTGATCGGGCTGCTGATCTTTCTCGGCTTGCTGGGCACCTTCTGGGGCCTGCTGGCGACCATCTCCTCCATCGGGGGGGTGATTGGCGGGTTGAGCCTGGATAATGATGATGTCGGCCAGATGTTCACCAACCTGCAGCAGGGGCTGGCGGCCCCGCTGGCGGGCATGGGCACGGCCTTCTCCTCTTCCCTGTTCGGTTTGGCCGGCTCGCTGGTGCTGGGTTTCCTGGAGCTTCAGGCCAGCCAGGCACAGAACCGGTTTTATACCGAGCTGGAAGACTGGCTGGCCAGCGTGACCCGCCTGTCCAGCGGCGCCCTGGCGGAGACGGGCGAAGGTGGCGGCTCCGTCCCCGCATATCTCCAGGCCCTGCTGGAACAGACGGCGGAGAATATCGAGCGGCTGCAATATACGATGGCCGGCACCGAGGATGGCCGCAAATCCCAAAACCAGCATCTGATGCAGTTGACCGAGCGGCTGGCCACCCTGACTGACCAGATGCGCACCGAACAATCGCTGATGGTCCGGCTGGCGGAAAGCAATCTGCAAATGCGCCCGATCCTGGAGAAGCTGGCCGACGGCCTGTCTGGCGGCGGTAGCCTGGGCATTGATGATGCCACCCGCACCCATATCCGCAATCTGGAGCTTTACACCGCCCGGCTGCTGGAAGAGACGGTGCAGGGCCGCCAGCAGACGACGCAGGAATTACGCAACGAGATCAAGATCCTGGCCCGCACCATTGCGGCCAATGGCACCGCCAATGGCACAGCCCGCAACCCCGAGGGGGAACGCTGATCCATGGCACGGTTCGGCCGGCGCGGCGACCGCGAGAAGGTGGATATCTGGCCCGGCTGGGTGGATGCGCTGTCCTCCCTGCTGATGGTGGTCGTCTTTCTGCTGATGGTGTTCGTGGTCTGGCAATTTTACCTGTCCACGGCCCTGCAGGGCCGCGACCGGCAATTGGCCGATCTGAACAGCCGCATCGCCGCCCTGGCCGACGCGCTGGCGCTGGAGAAGGATAATTCCGCCAAGCTGCAAAGCGACATTGCCGCCCTGACGGAGCGCCTGCGCGCCACGCTGGCGGAGCGGGAGGATTTGCAAGGCCGCTTGAACGTGCTGGGCACGGAGCGCGATACGCTGTCAGCGCAACTGGCCGCCGGCGACGGAGAAAAGGAACAGCGCGAAGCCGCCCTGTCCGAGGCGCAGGAACAGGTGGCCCTGCTGAACCAGCAACTGGCCGCCCTGCGCCAGCAACTGGCGGAACTGGCCGCCACCCTGGATGCCTCGGAAACCAAAGCCAAGGAACAGGAAGTCCAGATCGCCGATCTCGGCAAGCGCTTGAATGCCGCCCTGGCCGGCAAGGTGGCGGAGCTGGCGAAATTCCGGTCGGAATTTTTCGGCCGGCTGCGGGAGGTGCTGGGCAACCGGGATGATGTGCGCATCGTGGGTGATCGCTTCGTCTTCCAGTCAGAGGTGCTGTTCGCCAGCGGCAGCGCCGATCTGGGCGAGGCGGGTCAGGTGCAGCTTGGCAATCTGGCCCGCACCCTGCTGGATATCTCCACCAAGCTGCCCAAGGATCTGAACTGGATTCTGCGGGTGGACGGGCATACCGATGTCGTGCCCATCCGGTCCCCCCGCTATGCCAGCAACTGGGAACTGTCCACCGCACGCGCCATCTCAGTCGTGAATTTCCTGATCAGCCAGGGCATCCCGCCGGAACGGCTGGCCGCCACCGGCTTTGGCGAATATCAGCCCCTGGAACCGGGCAACAGCGCCGATGTGCTGGCCCGTAACCGCCGGATCGAAATGAAACTGGATAGCCGCTAGAGCCGTGTGCGTTTAATCGGAAACGCACACGGCTCTAAGCCCTTGTTCGGCGAGCAGATTCACGCTCCAAAGCGATTCCGCTTTTCCGCGATCTGCTCTAGCGCCGGTCCCTTATCCAGCACCAACCAGCGGCAGGTGGAACCAGAAGATTGATCCTTTCGGTTCCCCCGGCTGGTAGCCGATTTCCCCACCCATCACCTGTACCAGATAACGGGCGGTCGCCAGGGACAGGCCGCTATTGCTCCCCTCCCCTTTCCCCTCGTCCGCGCTTGCGCGCAGGACGAACGGGTCGAACAGCCGGTCCAGGAGAGATTCAGGAACGCCCTGGCCGCTATCCTTGACCTGGAAGCGCAATGCCGGACTGCCCGCCATCATGGTCGCGGTGATCGCCAGTTCGATACTGCCACGATGGGTGAAGCGCACGGCATTGCCCAGCAGGATGCTCAAAACCTGCTGGATGCGGATCGGGTCGCCCTTCACCCGGGCCGGCAGATCAGGCGCGAAGCTGTGGCGCAGAGCCACGCCCTTGCGGCGGGCGATGCGGCCGGCGCTCCTGATGGCGTGCAGCGCCATCTCCTGAATCGGAAAATCCACATTTTCCAACCTAAGCGCCGTGCTTTCCATCCTTGCATAGCCGATGGCATCCCTGAAAATCGTCCCCAGATCGCGCGCCGTACCGTGCAGGGTGCGGGCATAATCGGCCAGGGGTTCAGGCAGGTGCTCCTGCGTCAGCATCTGGCTGAAACCCAGCATGGCATCCAGGGGGCTGCGTACCTCCCGATCCAGGGTCGTCAGGAAATCATGATGCGAGCGGGAAATCCGTTCCGCCATCAGCAGGTTGCGCTGGGCTTCCCGCTGGGCGCGCTGCAGGGCCAACTGGTCCATGATGATATCGGCCAGCATTTCCAGCGACCGGCGGGCGGAAGCATCGAAATCGGGCCGGGGCTGGCGGTCCATGACGCAGAATACCCCCAGCACATGACCGGCGGGGCTGCGCAGGGGCGCACCAGCATAAAAGCGCAAGGCCAATGGCCCGGTAACCGCGGGATTGTCCTTGAAAGCCGGATCGGCGGCCAGATCAGGCAGCACCAGGGAATCGATGCCGCTCATCACCAGATTGCAGATCGACTGTTCCCGCGGGATGGGACCAAGCGCGATGCCATCCTCCGCCACCGGCCACAAGGTCCGGTCATCGATCAGATTGACCATGGCGCTGGGCATGCGAAACATGTGTCGCGCCAGAGCGGTCAGCGGCAGGAACCGTTCATCCGGGCCGGGGGCGGTCCCACAATAGCCGTTGAATTCCAGTAATCGTACCGGCTCCAGCCCGTCTTGGGCATCCATGGGTAACCGCCTGGGATAAATCTAACCGCGTGCCTGTTGACACTGGGGTCAGAGGCCAAGGGGTGTCAACCTGACCAAGCGCGTATAAAGGTGCCGGCGAACGGCCCCTTTCGGCCACTTCGCCGGCACCTCCCGGATGCTTAAAGCGCCTGTACCCCCTTCAACACGGCATCCACATGGCCGGGCACCTTCACCTTGCGCCAGATCTGGCGGACGATGCCGTCCTTGTCGATCAGGAAGGTGCTGCGCTCAATCCCCATATATTTGCGGCCATACATATTCTTTTCCACCCAGGCGCCGTACCGTTCGGTCACGTCGCCCTCAGCATCCGATGCCAGGGTGAAGGGGAGATTATACTTGGCCTTGAACTTGTCGTGGCTGGCGACGCTGTCCTTGGAAATGCCGATGATCGTGGCATCCACCTTCTCGAAATGAGGAAGCTGCTCCCCGAATCCGCAGGCTTCCGCCGTGCAGCCGGACGTATCATCCTTGGGGTAGAAATAGATCACCACGGCGCGGCCCCGCAGCGCCGACAGGGTGACAGAACCATTGCCATCGGTCGGCAGGGTGAAATCCGGCGCAGGCGCGCCAACGTCAAGGGTCATGCTGCTCTCTCTGGCGGCGGGGGACGATCAGAGAGGCAGAATTGTGATGCCGGGCGGCATAGTCAACCCGCCCGGCCAGATTAAGGAGGGGAAATGATCAGCCTGGATTATGTGCGCACCATGGTGGCCTATGGCACCTGGATGAACCGCACCCTGGTGGATGCGGCGGCCCGCCTGTCCGATACCGACCGCAAGCGCGACATGGGGGCTTTTTTCAAGTCCCTGCACGGGACGATGGATCACCTGCTCTGGGGCGATTTGATCTGGATGCAGCGCTTCGACGGCAAACCCGCCCCCACCGCGGCGGTGGGCGACATCCTTTATCCTGACTGGGAAGAACTGGTCGCCCAGCGTCAGGCCACCGATGCGCGTATGCGGGACTGGGCGGCAGGGGAACTGACGGCGGACTGGCTGGCCGCCCCTTACGCCTATGTCAGCAAACTGACCCGCCGCCGCAGGACCCTGCCGGCCTGGGTGATGGTGACCCATATGCTGAACCATGGCACCCATCATCGCGGACAGGCGACCACGCTGCTGATGCAGCTTGGCATTGATCCCGGCGTCACCGATCTGGTGGCGATGCCGGCCCTGTTCGATGGATCGCTGGGGCTGGATGCCCGCGATGAAGGGGCGGCCTGAGCCGCCCCGAACCACCTAGTCCCGCCACCCGATATCGCGCCGCAGATGCGGGGATAAGCCATATCGATGGGTTTCACCCGCCAGCAATTCGGCCAAGACCGACTGTATCTGGCCGGCCAGACCGGCCAGGATGGTCACCCGCCGTGAGGGGGGAACCGTCGCCACACCGAGTCGCGCCACAGGAAAGCTGATTTTTTCCGTCACCATAATCATCCCGCCTCCAGGTAAGGATTGCATCCCGGCATGGCAGGAGATTGGGACGAATCAGGATCGACGACAAACGAGTAATCCGGATAGAATGCAAAAGCTGATTTTATCCATGTAAGAGTTCACCCTGATGGCCGACCGTCGCCTGCCCCCGCTGAACGCGCTGCGCGCCTTCGCGTCTGCTGCCCGCCATCTTTCCTTCACCCGCGCAGCGGATGAATTGTCGGTGACCCAGGCGGCGATCAGCTATCAGGTCCGCCAGTTGGAGGAGCATATCGGCCGCGACCTGTTCCGCCGCCTGACCCGCAAGCTGGAACTGACACCGGCGGGGCTGGAGCTTCAGGCGGCGGTGGATGATGCGTTCGACCGGATACGCGGCACGGTCGCCCGGCTGACGGAAGCGCAGGAGGACAAGGTTCTGTCCATCACCACGCTGATGACCTTTGCGTCACATTGGCTGGTGCCCCGCCTGGGTCATTTCCAGCTACAGCGGCCGGATCTTGCCGTGCGGCTGGAAAACAGCGACCGCATTGCCGATCTGGATCATGAATTTGATATCGGCATCCGATCCGGCCATGGGCAATGGCCGGGGGTGGTGGCGGAAAAGCTGGTGGAATTCGCCCTGACCCCGGCGGTCAGCCCGCTGCTGCTGGAGCGGGCCGGCGGGGTGGAAAGCCCGGCCGATCTGGCCCGGCTGCCGCTGCTGGATTGCCAGCATCCTGACGACATTGCCTTCTGGCGGCACTGGTTCGCGCTGGCGGGGGTGGAGCTTGATCCCAGAGGGCGCGGCACCCAGTTCGACGTGCATGGCTTTACCGGACAGGCCGCCGCCATGGGCCAGGGGGTGGGGCTGATCTGCCCCGCCTTTTTCGGCCCGGATATCGCCAGCGGCCGGCTGGTCCTGCCCTTCCCGCGCATCATATTGCGGACCAACCGGTCCTATTGGCTGACCTATGCCGAACGCCGGGCGGATGAGCCCAAGATCAAGGCTTTCCGCGACTGGATCGTGTCGGAGGTGAATGCCTGTGCCGGCCAATGCGGCTTGCCCGCACCAGCCTGACCGGACAGGATACTCAGCCTTTACGGGCCCTCGCCTTCAGCGCCGCCTTGGCGATGCGGTAGCGGGCGGCCCAGCCCTCCTTCACCACCTCATCCGCGCGGCTGATGACCAGCGCATCATCCGGCACGTCGCGGGTGACGATGGTGGCCGCCGCCGTGAAGGCGCCATCGCCCAGCGTCACCGGCGCCACCAGCGTGCTGTTGGACCCGACGAACACATCCCGGCCAATCACCGTGCGATGTTTCAGATAGCCGTCATAATTGCAGGTGATGGTGCCCGCACCGATATTGCTGGCAGCGCCAATATCGCTGTCGCCCAGATATGTGAGGTGGTTGGCCTTGGCGCCTGCGCCCAGCACAGTGTTCTTCAATTCCACGAAATTGCCGACATGGGCGTCCTCTCCCACGTCGCTGCCGGGCCGCAGCCGGGCGAAGGGGCCGATAATGGCGCGCCGGCGCACCACCACCCCTTCCAGGTGGGAAAAGGCGCGGATTTCCACCCCATCTTCCACCACCACACCGGGGCCGAACACCACATTCTGGCCCACGGTCACATCCCGGCCCAGCACGGTATCAGCAGCGAACCAGACCGTATCCGGGTCCAGCAGGGTGGCGCCATTGGCCATGGCGGCCAGACGCAGGCGGCGCTGGAATATCTTCTCAATCCCGGCAAGTTCGGCGCGGGAATTGACGCCCAGCGCATCCTCCACCGGGCCTTCCACCACGGCACAGGCATGGCCCTGGCCACGGGCGACGGCCACCGCATCAGTCAGGTAGAATTCGCCTTTGGCATTATCATTGCCGATAGCGGCGATCAGGCCGGGCATGCGGGCACCATCGAACGCCATGAAGCCGGCATTGCACAGGCCCACGGCCCGTTCAGCCTCGCTCGCGTCCAGGAATTCGACAATCTTTTCCAGCCCGCCATCGGCCCCCTGGATCAGGCGGCCGTAAGCGCCGGGTTCGGCGGGGCGCATGCCCATCACCACCACCGCCGGATCGCTGTCCCCATTGCGGCTGTCCACCATGGCGCGCAGCGTCGCCACTGTGATCAGCGGCGTGTCGCCATAGAGCACCAGCACATCACCGGCAAACCCGTCCAGCAGCGGCAAAGCGGCCTTCACCGCATCGCCCGTGCCCAACTGATTTTCCTGCACAACCGTGGCATGGGGGGCAACGGCCTGGGCCACATTCTCCATGCCCGGCCCCACCACCACCACGATATGGGCGGGGTCCAGCGCCGTGGCGGCGGCCAGCACATGGCGCACCATGGGCAGGCCGCCCAGCGGGTGCAGCACCTTGGGCAGGTCGGACTTCATCCGCGTGCCCTTGCCGGCGGCAAGGATGATGCAGGCAAGCTGTCTTTCGGTCATGGCAATCGGCCACTGGCTGCGATAGGGGATGGTTGGGGTCCGGTTTAGCATGAAGGCCCCGGTTCGCGACAAGATGCTTCCGTTACCGAGGTGTACCCCATGTCCGTTTTGTCACGCTTCCCGGCCCTGCTGTTCGATTTTGACGGCACCCTGATCGACAGCGCGCCGGAAATTGCCGAGGCGCTGAACCTGCTGCTGACCGAACAGGGCCGCCCCAGCCTGACCCTGGCACAGGTCCAGGGCCTGATCGGCGATGGCGCGCCCCGGCTGGTGGAACAGGCCATGGCCGTGACGGGTGCGGCACTGCCCGCCGCAGAACTGGCACCGCTCACCGCGCGCTATCTGGAACTCTATGCCGCCATCCCGGTCACCCCCGCCTGTGTCTATCCCGGTGTGGTGGAAACGCTGACACGGCTGAAGGCGGCGGGGCACCGTCTGGCGCTCTGCACCAACAAGCCGGGTGCCATTTCGGTGGAGGTGCTGGAACAGGTCGGGCTGGGCGGGCTGTTTGAACAGGTGGTGGGCGGCGACACCGCCCCCCGGCGCAAGCCCTGGCCCGATCCCCTGTTCTGGGCGCTGGAGCGGATGGGCCTGTCTCCGAAGCAGGCCGTGATGGTGGGGGATAATGCCAATGATGTGGCGGCGGGCCATGCCGCCGGCATGCCGGTGGTGGCCGTGGCCTATGGCTATCCCCGCATGGCGCTGGCCGATCTGGGGGCGGAGTTGATCATCGACCGCTTCGCCGATCTGCCGGCAGCGTTGGAGCGGCTGGTATCACAGGGATGACGCCGGCCCTCACCGCACCCGGTCCAGCTTGGCCAGATGGACCATGACCGGCCCCAGCGGGCTGGCCATTTCCAGCCGCACCGGCACCATCGGCTGGCCCGGTGCGGCGGGGGCGATCCAGAGGGAGACATCACGCCCGCTATTGCGCCGCCCATCGCCATCCCGGTCGCGGCGGTTATTCTGTTCCTTCCAGCGACCGGCAACGGGCTTGTAGGTAACGGCGCAGCGCTGCGCCTCTCCCGCAAAGGCAGAGAGGTTGCTGGCGGCCAGTGTCTCCCGCCCCTTGTCGGCAAATTCCAGATCATAGCGCTGGCGCCCGTCATAGACCGGGACCGTCAGGTCGCAATTACCCGTCCGCTGCACCTGATCCAGCACGGCAACGATGGCGGATACCGGGTCCAGCGTGTCCTTGCGCAATTCCTCCGGCACGGGCTCTCGATCCTTCTCCGGCACCGGCTCGGCCAGGGTGATCTGGGGCATGCCATCGGGCTGGTAATCCAGGGTCGTCATGCGCAGTTCCTCCCGCCAGGCGCCATGGGCGGTGAAACGGGCCGGTTGGGGTATGTCCGCCGCCAGGCTGCCCTGGGCGCGCACATCGGTCTTCCAACTGGCGACACGTCCCAAGAAACCCTGTGTCTCCAGGGCCAGCCCCACACGGTAAATCTCATCGACAATGCCCATATGGGCCTGGGCATCCAGCACATGCATGCCGCCGACATGGATGGAATAGGTCAGCGCCGCATCCCCCGCCTGCGCCTGGGTGGCGGGATGCCGGGGGGATGGCAGCGGCGACGCGGCCCAGGCAGCACCTGCCGCCAGCAGGGCCAGGGCAGCACAAGCCGTCAGGGACCGCTTGGCCACGGGACGCGCAAGGACGGGGAACGGGGGCATGGGCGACTTCCCTTCTCCAGAACAGAACAGCATAGGGCGATGCCGGGACAAACCCGCACCCAGCAGGATGGGGCCTGTGGACCTCAGGTCAATCGGCCACTCGGCCAAGCGGCATCGGAAATTTTTCCGAAGCCGCTGTTTTTTCCCTTTGACACCCCCCCGTAACCCCTTTATAAGCCCGCTCCACCGACGACGGATGGGCGCGTAGCTCAGCGGGAGAGCATCGCCTTCACACGGCGGGGGTCGCAGGTTCAATCCCTGCCGCGCCCACCATCCGGTCCGAGATTAGCGCCAAAAGCGCCGAAGCCCCACCTGGGAAACCGGGTGGGGTTTTTCGTTTCCCGCCCCTGACAGAACAGCATCATGCCGGCGACGGGGGAAACCATCCCGACGAGTCGAAGCCCATCGTATGCCAAGCTGGGGTGCGACAGGCCGCCGCACGACCTTGGTCCCATTTTCTTCCGCGTTGCACCCTGCGATCCCTGAGATGTTTTTCTTTATGTTTCAGGGGGTAAGCGGTGTCCGCCCTTGCGGGGGCAAAAGGCGGGCATCTCCCCTTGAGGCGAAAATGCGGGCGGTGCTGGCCTTTATCCCCTTCGCGGCGTTTCAATCGCCTTGGGGGAAATGGGGCCGGCATGCAGGCCCCCGCGCCTGGGAGACCAATGAATGCCCAAATTCGCGCAAAATCTCATATGGATCGCCATCGGGGTTTTCGGCGCCGCCTGTCTGGGTGGCATCGCGTTGCATCGTGGGGAAACGATCAACGCCTTCTGGTTCATCGCGGCGGCCTTCGGCATCTATGCCGTGGCCTACCGGCTTTATGCCGGCTGGATCTGCGCCAAGGTCCTGACCCTGGACCCCAGCCGCGCCACGCCGGCGCTGCGCATCAATGATGGCAGGGACTATGTACCCACCCATCGCTGGATCACCTTTGGTCACCATTTCGCCGCCATCGCCGGCGCCGGCCCGCTGGTCGGCCCCACGCTGGCAGCGCAGTTCGGCTATCTGCCGGGCACGCTGTGGCTGCTGACGGGTGCCGTTATCGGCGGCTGCGTGCAGGATATGGTGGTGCTGTGGGCATCCACCCGCCGCGATGGACGGACCCTGGGCCAGATGGCCCGGGACGAGCTGGGGCCCATAGCCGGCGGTGCCGCCCTGGTCGGCACGCTGCTGATCATGGTGCTGATCGTCGCCGTGCTGGGCCTTGTCGTCGTCAATGCCATGAAGCACAGCCCCTGGGGCACCTTCACCGTGGCCATGACGATCCCGATCGCCATCCTGGTCGGCATCTATATGCGCAATATCAGGCCGGGGCGGGTGCTGGAAGGCTCGCTGATCGGGCTTTTCCTGCTGCTGGCCGCTACGGCGGGCGGCGGCTGGGTTGCGCATCACCCCGTCCTGGGGCCGATGTTCAATTTTGAAGGCACGACGCTGGCGCTGCTGGTCATCGGTTATGGCTTCTTCGCCGCCATTATGCCGGTCTGGCTGCTGCTGGCCCCGCGTGACTATATCTCCACCTTCATCAAGATCGGCGCCATCCTGCTGCTGGCCTTCGCGGTCGTCATCCTGCGGCCGGAACTGCACATGCCGGCGCTGACCCAGTTCACCGACGGCACGGGCCCGGTGGTAGCGGGCGGACTGTACCCGTTCCTGTTCATCACCATCGCCTGTGGTGCCGTCTCCGGCTTCCATGCGCTGATCAGCTCTGGCACCACGCCCAAGCTGATCATGTCGGAACGCGACCTGCGTCTGGTTGGCTATGGCTCCATGGCCATGGAAAGCTTCGTCGGCGTCATGGCACTGATCGCCGCCTGCGTGCTGGACCCTGGCGTTTATTTCGCCATCAACAGCTCCGCCGGCATTGTCGGTTCCACGCTGGAGCAGGCCACCGCCACCATCAGCGGCTGGGGCTTCCCCGTCACCGCCGAACATATGACGGAACTGGCCCGCGAGATGGGCGAGACCACGCTGCTGGCCCGTACCGGCGGCGCGCCGTCGCTGGCGGTCGGCATGGCGCAGATCTTCGCCGGCGCCTTCGGGCAGAGCATGCTGGCGCTCTGGTACCATTTCGCCATCATGTTCGAGGCTTTGTTCATCCTGACGGCCGTGGATGCCGGCACCCGTGTCGGTCGCTTCATGCTGCAGGATCTGCTGGGCAATATCTGGAAACCGCTGGGCAATACCTCCTCGCAGATGTCCACCATCATCTGCTCTGCCCTGTTCGTCGCCAGTTGGGGCTATTTCCTCTATATCGGCGTCATTGATCCCTATGGCGGGATCAATATCCTCTGGCCCTTGTTCGGCATTTCCAACCAGATGCTGGCAGCCATCGCACTTGCCATCGTCACCACCATCCTGGTGAAGAAGGACAAGGCGCGCTATGCCTGGGTGCCGGGCCTGCCCATGGTATTCCTGGCTGTCACCACCACCTATGCCTCCTGGCTGAAGCTGTTTGATGCCGATCCCCGCGTCGGCTTCCTGGCCGGTGCCAACGCCCTGGAAGCCAAGCTCCAGGCCGGCACTTTGACCGGGGCCGCCCTGGAATCGGCACCGCACATCATCTTCAACCAGCGGCTGGATGCCGGGCTGACGGTGTTCTTCATCATCGTGCTGTGGGTCACCATCATCGAGATGGCGCGCATCTCCCTGCGTCACCTGCAGGGCAAGCCCGTGCCGCCGCTGTCGGAAACGCCCTATGTCGATGAGGCGACGCTGCCGCATCCGACCGGCGTGGGGGGGCACTGACCATGATGGCGGGGCCTGCCAGCTTCCTGAAGACGGCCTGGACCGTTCTGCGGGAAGTGTCCGGCGACGCGGCGTATGAGAATTATCTCACCCGCCATCGTGAACGCCACCCGGACCAGCCGGCGCTGGACCGGGAAGCGTTCTACCTGTCGGAACTGGACCGGCGGTGGAGCGGCATCAACCGCTGCTGCTGAAGCCGAATCATGACGGAAAAGGCGCCGGGGGAGCGATCCACCGGCGCCTTTTTTATGCGCGTCACCTAACCCGTTATGCCCCATCCAGCCGGGCCAGAATTTCCGCCGCCAGCGCGTCCAGTTCTTCCACCCCGCGTGACCTTGGCTCGGTTTCCATCAGCCCCGCCCCTTCCATCAGGGCGGCGGCAAAGCCGATACGGTTGCCCAGATGGGCTTCGGCCAGGGGTACGCCCAGTTCCGCCGCCTTCTCCGCCACCGCATCCACCAGCCGGCCACGCGCCGGCACCCGGTTCAGCACCAGCAATGCTGCCCGCTTTTCCGCCTTGACCAGATCCAGCGTCGGCCGCGTGGCCCACAGGTCCATGGGGCTGGGCTGCACAGGCACCACCACCAGATCGGCGGCACGCACAGCGATACGGGCATCGGTTTCCGCATGCGGCGGGCTGTCGATCACCACCAGATCATGGTCGCGGGCCAGCTTCTCCACCTCGCGCGGGGTGCGCCAGCCGGAAAGCTGGGCGTGGGTGACGGTCAAAGCCGCATCCGGCCGCATCGCCACCCGCTGGGCATGCCAGTAGCTGAGCGAGCCTTGCGGATCGATATCCACCAGCGCCACAGACCGGCCAGCCGCCGCCCAGGCCAGCCCCAGATGGATGGCCAGGGTGGTCTTGCCGGCGCCGCCTTTCTGCTGTGCAATGGTGACGGTGCGACCTGCCATGGCATTTCCCCCTGATTTCGCAGATTGTTCAACGGTTCTGCTATCGGGGACAGTGTGCCCCCAGCCCGCAGGGGCGGCAAGTGTTGCGCTGCACAAAACCGATAGGATCATCCGAAATGGCGACACAATGGCCCGATCACCTGCCCATCACCCGGTTGCGCGTGGCACGCCCGACCGACAAGATGGACGCGCTGATCGGTTTTTACCGGGATATTCTGGGCCTGCCCGTGCTGGGCGGCTGGAAGGATGAGGGCGGCAACCATCATGGCTATGACGGGGTGCTGATCGGCCTGCCCGGCATTGATACCCATCTGGAATTCACCCAGCATCGCGATGGGAGCCCCTGCCCCGCCCCTTCACGCGACAATCTGCTGGTGCTGTATGTCGATGACCGGGCAGCACTGGAAAAGGTGCGCGAGGCGGTGATTGCGCGCGGCGGCCAGCCTGTGCCACCGGATAATCCCTATTGGCGCGAGCGTGCTGTCTGTTTTGAAGATCCGGACGGTTGGGGCATCGTCTTCTCCCTGAAGCCGGGCGTGGCCTGACCGGGAAAAGCCGGGACCTGTGGGCAGATGGCGCCCCTGCGTGATTTGCCCGTGTTCCCGCCGGCCCCGGCCCCTATCTTGGGCACCTGAACCCTTAAAGGCTTCGCGCGAAGGATAGCGGACGTGCCCCACGATCATTCCCATTGCTGTGACGATCCCAGCCATCATCACGGGCATGGGGGCGAAGCGGCGGCCCCGGTGGCAGAGACGGCCCCACCCCATCCCGACCGCCCCGCCGTGGCCACGGCCAGCCCCGCCACCTTCACGCAGGCAGCACAGGTGCTGGCGGATGGCCATCTGGTCGCCTTCCCCACGGAAACGGTCTATGGGCTGGGCGGCGATGCCGGCAGCGACCAGGCCGTGGCCGCCATCTTCGCCGCCAAGGGCCGCCCCAACTTCAACCCCTTGATCGTGCATGTGCTGGATGAGGCGGCAGCCGAACCGCTGGTCCATCTGGATGAGCGCGCGCGCCGCCTGATTGAGTTTTACTGGCCCGGCCCCTTGACGCTGGTCCTGCCGCGCCGGGCCGATGCGCCCCTGTCGCTGCTGGTCAGTGCCGGCATGGATACGGTGGCGGTGCGCAGCCCCGCCCACCCTGTGGCGCGTGCCCTGCTGGCGGCATCCGGGCGGCCCGTGGCGGCCCCCAGCGCCAACCGGTCCGGCCATGTCAGCCCGACCAGCCCGCTGCATGTGGCAGAAGAATTTCCCGAAGGCGGGGGCGCGCGGCTGAAACTGATCGTCGCCGCCGGGCGCTGCGGCATCGGCGTGGAATCAACCGTGCTGGACCTGACCGGCCCCGTGCCGCTGCTGCTGCGCCCCGGATCGGTCACGAAGGAAGAGTTGGAATCCGTACTGGGTCCTGTGGATGTCGCCGGGGCCAAGGATGGCATCAAGGCGCCGGGCATGATGACCAGCCATTACGCCCCCGGCCTGCCCGTGCGGCTGGGTGCCACCAGCGTCGCGGAAGACGAGGCATTGCTGGCCTTTGGGCCGGATGCCTTCCTGCGGGGCGGGGCCATGCGGATGAACCTGTCACCCAAGGGCGATCTGGCGGAAGCGGCTTCCAACCTGTTCGCCATGTTGCGGGCGCTGGACCGGCCCGGCCTGTCCGGTATCGCCGTGATGCCGGTGCCGGAACAGGGCTTGGGCGCCGCCATCAATGACCGGCTGCGCCGGGCCGCCGCCCCACGGTAAGCCGGGTTCAGGCCAAGGCTTCCGCCGTCGGCTTCACCATGGCCTTGCGCGGGCCGGCATCAAACCAATGCAGCACACGGTTATGGTGGGCGATGATCTGCTCAAAAGTCAGCGCGCCGATATCGCAGGTCATGTGCCCATCTTCCAGCAGCGTCACATCGAAGCCATGGGCCACGGCGCTGCGCACGCTGGTATCAATGCAATAGGGCGTCATGCAGCCGCCGACCACCAGATGGTCAATGCCCTGCTCGCGGAGGTGCTGCGCAAGCCCGGTGCCGAGAAAAGCGTCGCAGGCGCTTTTGTTGAAAACCGGCTCCCCCGCTGCCGGCCCCAGTTCGGCCCTGATCTTCCAGCCCTCGCTGCCTTTTTCCAGCCGGTGCCCCGGTTCGCCATCATGCTGCACATGGATGACCGGCAGGCCCTGGGCGCGGGCCTGATCGGCCAGGGCAGCAAGGCGATGCACCATGGCATCCAGGGCCGCCAGCGTCTCCACCCCGCGCGGGTCCGTGCCCAACAGGATATTATTCTGTACATCAATGATCAGCAGCGCCTTGCCCATCGCTTTTCTACCTTTTAGCCAGAATTTTGGCAGCAAAGGTGCTTCATCGGCAATGGCGCGCGCCAGGGATGATTTGCGGCAGCCGCCATGCCGGGACACCATTTGCACCCGGCACCAGCTGGGGTAGCCTGGACAGCCGTGCCCGCCCTATCCAGCCAGAGAGAAGCGCCATGCTCTCCCCTGATCTGCTTGACCGTTTGCGTTCCCTGATCGGTGCTGCCCATGTGCTGACGGAGGCGGATGCCATCGCCCCCTTCGCCCAGGACCAGCGGCAAATCCAGCAGAGCCACCCGGTCGCCGTGCTGAAGCCTGGGACGGTGGAAGAGGTGGCCGCCATCGTCACCCTGGCACGGGAAAACGCCCTGCCCCTGATCCCCCAGGGCGGCAATACCGGGCTGGTCGGCGGCACGGTGGCGGTGGCCGGAACGGGCGCCATCCTGCTCAATCTCAGCCGCCTGAATCGTATCCGCGACCTGGACGCCGCCGATTACACCGTGACGGTGGAGGCCGGCTGCATCCTGGCCGAAATCCAGCAGGCCGCCAGCGGCGCCGACCGCTATTTCCCCCTGTCACTGGGGGCAGAGGGAAGCTGCATGCTGGGGGGTAATCTCTCCACCAATGCCGGCGGCATCCTGACCCTGCGCTATGGCAATGCCCGCGATCTGGTGCTGGGGCTGGAAGTGGTGCTGCCCGATGGGCGGGTGTGGAACGGGCTGCGCCGCCTGCGCAAGGACAATACCGGCTACGACCTGAAACACCTGTTCTTAGGCGCGGAAGGAACGCTGGGCATCATCACCGCCGCCACCCTGAAGCTCTACCCCAAGCCCAGGCGGGTGGAAACCGCCCTGGTGGGGCTGGACAGCCCGGCCGCCGCCGTGGCCCTGCTGGCCCAGGCGCGGTCGGGCACCGGCGACATGCTGTCGGCCTTCGAATTGATGCCGCGCTTCGCCATTGACGGGGCGCGGGAATTGCTGGGTCGCGACCATGACCCGCTGCCCACCCGCTGCCCCTGGTATGTGCTGCTGGAGGTGGCCAGCGGGCTGGACGGCACCATCGTGCGCGACATGCTGGAAGGCATCCTGGGCGACGCGCTGGAACAGGGTCTGGTCATGGATGCCGTACTGGCGGAAAGCGAGGACCAGCGCCGCCGCCTGTGGCTGATCCGGGAGGGCCTGCCGGAGATTGGCCGGGCCGTGCGCGGATCGGTCCATACCGATGTGTCCGTGCCGATCAGCCGCATCCCGGATTTTCTTTCGACCGTGATGGCCAATCTGGAAGCCTATATGCCCGGCATCCGCCCCTACCCGTTCGGCCATGTCGGCGACGGCAATATCCATTGCAATGTCGCCCGACCGGCTGCGATGGCGACGGAAGATTTCAAGCCCCATGCCGACGCCATCACCGCCATCATCCATGAACAGGTGCTGGCAGAGGGCGGCAGCATCAGCGCCGAACATGGCATCGGCAACCGCAAGGTAGCGGAAATGGCCCTGGCAAAAGACCCGGTGGAACTGGACCTGATGCGGCAGGTGAAGGCCCTGCTGGACCCGACCGGGATCATGAATCCGGGCAAGGTGTTGGAATAGGCGGCTCGCTACGGCCCGGACCTGCGCAGCCAGCTTTCAGCCTGCGCCCGGCCATGGGCTTTGAGCATCAGCAGATAATCGCGGTCCACGCGCAGGCCGCTTAAATTCCCCATGCCTTCACTGGCGGGGTCGATTGCCAGCAGGCTCAGGCGTTCGGGCCGGTCGCGATGGTTCAGCTTCTCCCGCACGAGGTCCATCTCCGCTTCCAGCGGGCGGGAGAAGGTGATCTCGTTCAGCCGCTCCCGGATGGCGGTGGCGGTGCGCGGTACGGTGGCCGTGCGGTTGGGCATGGCCTGCACCACCAGGATATCGCCAATCGCCGGGCCGTCCAGCAGCGCGGCAACGGGTGGGTTTAAGGTGTACCCCCCATCCCAGTAGGCTTCACCATCAATGTCCACCGCCTGATGCAGCGTCGGCAGGGTGGTCGATGCCAGCAGCACATCCAGCCCGATCTGACCGTTGGAAAAAACGCATGCACCACCATCGCTCACCCGCGTGGCCGAGATGAACAGGCGCGGTGCTGCCTTCTGGCGCAAAGCGTCAAAATCCAGCTCCGCCGACAGGATGTCGCGCAACGGGTTGATCCCAAGCGGGTTCAGCGCATAGGGGGAGAAAAAGCGCGTTGCGAACTGGAACGCGGCATTGTTAGCGGCCCGGACCATACCATTATTGGCCCAGGTCGGGCAGAAGCCCAGAGACTCGGCCCCGCACTCCCCGACACGGTGCCAAATCCGCTCCAGCGCATCGCGGGCCCCCGCCGCCCCACCGGCGGCCCAGCCACACGCGAAAGCAGTGGCATTGACGGCCCCGGCACTGGCCCCGGACAGGCGCAGCGGCGCGAAGTCAGGCTCGTCCAGCAAACGGTCCAGCACACCCCAGGTAAAAGCCCCCAGGGAGCCACCGCCCTGAAGGGCCAGGGCCATGCCGGTAGGGCGATTGGGCTTAGGCGGAGGGACATCAGGGCCGGCGGGCACAGGTACGACGGGTGCCGCTGCCTTGGCCCGCCCCGTCAATCCCCCCATCAGCTTCTTCAGCATCACGCTTCGCCCTTTATTGCTGCATTGCACAATAATGGGGATGGAGGGCTTGGCGGACAAGTCTGCCAAAGGTGGGCCTGCCAAAGGCAGGCCGCTCCCGAGACTGATCAGGCGGCCATGGCCGCGTCATTCGCCTTCTTGCGCATGCGGCTATAGGCGAATTTCGACGCCATATCGTGCAGCCAGCCCTGCGGCTTCAACCCGCTGGCCTTGAACACCATGGCGACCATCCGGTCCAGATGTTCGGGCTGGTAATAGGAATAGGCCAGCTTGGTATATTCGTTGTTATTCTCTTCCCGCTGATAGGGGCGGGTCCAGTAATTGGCGGCATAGAAGGCGTAGGACAATTCATCGTCCTCCGTCTCATTGATGCGCGACAGGCTGATCCAGAGACGCTGGAAGCGGTTCAGCTTCTCCTGCTCCAGATAGCGCTTCAAGTGATCATAGAACAGCTTGTAATGGCGGAGCTCATCAGCGGCGATATGGCGGCAGAGCTGCTTGAATACCGGCTCCTCCGTATCATCGGCCAGCGCCGTGTAATAGCTGGAGGTGCCCGTCTCCACGATGCAGCGGCTCACCAGTTCGCCGGCGCGGCTGCCGCGCTTGGAGGTTTCCACCCCCGTCTCGATCTTGTAGCCATCACGGAAGCGCTGCACAGCGGCCTGGAAGTCCCAGGTCGGATCGACACGGGCGGCCCAGGTGCCCAGGGCCTCCCCATGCTGCACTTCCTCCACCGCCCAGTCGCGGGCGATACGGCAGAATTCCGGATCGTCGCGGAAGACGTTGCACAGATAGTCGGCATAGATGTGGCCGTTATATTCGACCAGCGCCGCAGCCTTGGCCAGCTTCACCTTGTCGGGATCAACCTTCGACAGGTCCAGCTTGTCCCAGGGGAGGCCTTCGATGGTCCAGTGCGTATACGCCATATCGGCAGACTTTCCTGAAGCAATAGCGATCCGGCCCATATGCCGCCGGTTGATGCACAGATTGGCAAGCTGGGCCAAAAAAGCAACGGGGGCGCCAAGCGCCCCCGTGATAATCGCTCTCAAAAACGACAAGACGTGACAGAATTGTTACGCCTCACCGCTATTGATCAATGCAGGGTTTCGCCCTGGGCATTCAGCTTGGCCAGAACGATGCCCAGCTTCTGCTCAATCAGATGGCGTTCCGTTTCGGTCTTGGCGTCGGCCAGATCCTCGTTCAGATCGGCCAGATCCTTTTCCAGGCCGGCGCGGTCCAGCGACTTCAGCGCCGCCAGATCGGATGCCTCTTCAGCCAGGACCGTCACGCGGCCACCGGTGATCTCGCAGAAACCCCCGGCGACGAAGATGCGCTGGGTGATGGTCGTCATGTCATTGGCATAGATGTCGATGACACCCGGCTTGACGGTGACGATCATCGGCGCATGGCCCGGCAGCACACCCAGGAAACCCTCGGCCCCCGGCACCACCACCATGGTCACCGGCTGCGAAACCAGCAGCTTCTCCGGCGATACCAGCTCGAATTCAACCTTGTCGGCCATGGCTCACACCTTGAAAATACCGAAAAGGAGGGGCTGCCCCCTCCTGTGGATCACCCTTCCACCGGCAAGCGGCGGAAGGGCTTTCCGAATGACGGACCTTAGGCGGCCTCAGCGGCCATCTTGCGGGCCTTCTCGACAGCCTGCTCGATGGTGCCGACCATGTAGAAGGCGGCTTCCGGCAGGTGGTCATAGTCGCCGTTGACGATGCCCTTGAAGCCCTTGACCGTGTCTTCGATGGACACCAGCACGCCCGGCGTACCGGTGAACACTTCGGCCACGTGGAACGGCTGGGACAGGAAGCGCTGGATCTTACGGGCACGGGCCACGACCAGCTTATCCTCTTCCGACAGTTCGTCCATGCCCAGGATGGCGATGATGTCCTGGAGCGCCTTGTACTGCTGGAGAACCTGCTGCACGCGGCGGGCGATGGTGTAATGCTCTTCACCCACAACGCGCGGGTCCAGCGCACGGCTGGTGCTGTCCAGCGGATCCACGGCCGGGAAAATGGCCATTTCAGCGATGGAACGGCTCAACACCGTGGTGGCGTCCAGGTGGGCGAACGAGGTGGCGGGCGCCGGGTCGGTCAAGTCGTCGGCGGGCACGTACACGGCCTGCACCGAGGTGATCGAACCCTTCTTGGTGGAGGTGATACGCTCCTGCAGGGCGCCCATGTCGGTTGCCAGCGTCGGCTGGTAACCCACGGCGGACGGGATACGGCCCAGAAGTGCGGACACTTCGGCGCCGGCCTGGGTGAAGCGGAAGATGTTGTCCACGAAGAACAGCACGTCCTGGCCTTCCTGGTCGCGGAAATATTCCGCAACGGACAGGCCGGTCAGGGCGACGCGGGCGCGGGCGCCCGGCGGCTCGTTCATCTGACCATAGACCAGCGCCACCTTGGAACCGGCGGTGTCGTTCTCGTTCAGCTTGATAACGCCCGAGTCCACCATTTCGTGGTACAGGTCGTTACCTTCACGGGTACGCTCACCCACGCCGGCGAACACGGACACACCGCCGTGCGCCTTGGCGATGTTGTTGATCAGTTCCTGAATGGTCACGGTCTTGCCGACGCCGGCGCCGCCAAACAGGCCGATCTTGCCGCCCTTCAGGTACGGGGCCAGCAGGTCGATGACCTTGATGCCCGTCACCAGGATCTCGGCCTCGGTCGCCTGTTCGGAGAAGGCCGGGGCTTCACGGTGGATGGCCGCGACATTGGTCTGGTCGACCGGACCGCGCTCGTCGATCGGCTCACCGATCACGTTCAGGATGCGGCCCAGGGTGGCCGGGCCGACCGGCACGGTGATCGGGGCGCCGGTATCCTTGACCTCCTGACCACGGATCAGACCATCGGTCGTGTCCATGGCGATGGCGCGGATGGTGTTCTGGCCCAGGTGCTGCGCCACTTCGAGCACGAGGGTCTTGCCCTCGTTCACCGTGTGCAGGGCGTTCAGGATGGGCGGCAGTTCGGCGTCGAACTGAACGTCCACGACGGCGCCCAGCACCTGGGTGATGCGGCCGACCGCGTTGCTCGTATTAGCCATGGGGCAAGCTCCCTCGGAACCCGATATCTAGACTTCGTCTTGGAACAGACCTTAAACCGCTTCCGCGCCGGAAATGATCTCGATCAACTCCTTGGTGATCGAGGCCTGGCGGGTACGGTTGTAGATCAGCGTGTACTTCTTGATCATTTCGCCGGCATTGCGCGTGGCACTGTCCATCGCGGTCATCTGCGCGCCGAAGAAGGAGGCTGCGCTCTCCAACAGGGCGGAATAGACCTGGATGGCAAGATTACGCGGCAGCAGGTCGGTCAGGATCGCTTCTTCGGTCGGTTCAAACTCGTAAACCGACCGGCCGGCGACCTCACCCGCATCGTTCGACACTTCCGGTGCCGCGAACGGGATGACCTGCTGGAGCGTAACCTCCTGCGTCATGGCCGACTTGAACTTGTTGTAAACGATCGTGGCAACGTCGAACGCGCCCGTATCAAACAGTTCAAGCAGCTTGTTCGTCACCATATCGGCATCGGCGAAGGAGAGGCGCTTCTTGCCCACATCCTCGAACGACGCGACGATCAGGGAGGGAAACTCGCGACGCAGCAGGTCGCGGCCCTTGCGGCCCACGCACAGGAGCTTCACGGTCTTGCCCTGCGCCTGCAAGGACTGGATCGTCCGCTTGGTGGCGCGGACGATGGAGCTGTTGAAACCACCGGCCAGACCGCGGTCGGCCGTCATGACCACCAGCAGATGCACCTTGTCCTCGCCCGTGCCCACCATGAGACGGGGAGCCTCCAGGCTACCCGCCACATTGGCAGCAAGCGAAGCCAGCATGCGGCCCATACGCTCCGCATAGGGCCGGCCAGCCTCCGCCTGCTCCTGGGCGCGGCGCAGCTTGCTGGCCGCGACCATCTTCAGGGCGGAGGTGATCTTTTGCGTCGACTTGACGCTGGTGATCCGGTTTCGGATGTCCTTCAAGCTCGGCATAACGGCCCTACGCTTTCAAAGACCCGTTCGATCGGGACTGTTGGATCAGGCGAAAGCCTTGGAGAAATTCTCGAGGAAAGCCTTCAGCTTGTCCTCGGTCCCCTTGGAAATCGCCTTCTCGGTACGGATCGCGGTCAGGATGTCGGCACCCTTGGCGCGGATCTCGCTCAGGAAGCGGGCCTCAAAGCGGCTCACATCCTCAGTCTTCACCTTGTCCAGGTAGCCCTTCACACCGGCGAAGATCGACACAACCTGCTCTTCCACCGGCAGCGGGCTGAACTGGGGCTGCTTCAGCAGCTCCGTCAGGCGCGCACCGCGGTTCAGCAGACGCTGGGTCGAGGCATCCAGATCGGAAGCGAACTGCGCGAAGGCAGCCATTTCACGATACTGGGCCAGTTCCAGCTTGATGGTGCCGGCAACCTGCTTCATCGCCTTGATCTGCGCGGCGGAACCGACGCGGGACACAGACAGACCCACGTTGATGGCCGGGCGGATACCGCGATAGAACAGACCGGTTTCCAGGAAGATCTGACCGTCGGTGATCGAAATCACGTTGGTCGGAATGTAGGCGGACACGTCGCCGGCCTGGGTTTCGATGACCGGCAGAGCGGTCAGCGAGCCAGCGCCCTGCTCGTCATTCATCTTGGCGGCGCGTTCCAGCAGACGGCTGTGCAGATAGAACACGTCGCCGGGATAGGCTTCACGACCCGGCGGACGACGCAGCAGCAGCGACATCTGACGGTAGGCGACGGCCTGCTTGGACAGGTCATCGTACACGATCAGGGCGTGCATGGCGTTGTCGCGGAAGAATTCGCCCATGGCCGCACCCGTATAGGGGGCCAGGAACTGCAGCGGCGCCGGCTCCGAAGCGGTGGCGGCGACAACGATGGAGTATTCCATCGCGCCGTTTTCTTCCAGGGTCTTCACGATCTGCGCGACGGTGGAGCGCTTCTGGCCGACCGCAACATAGATGCAGTACAGCTTCTTCGACTCGTCGTCGCCCTTGTTGATCGGCTTCTGGTTGATGAAGGTGTCCAGCGCGATGGCGGTCTTGCCGGTCTGGCGGTCACCGATGATCAGCTCGCGCTGGCCACGGCCCACCGGAACCAGGGCGTCAATCGCCTTCAGGCCGGTCTGCATCGGCTCATGCACCGACTTACGCGGGATGATGCCGGGAGCCTTCACTTCCACGCGCTGACGGACAACGTCGGTCAGCGGGCCCTTGCCGTCGATCGGGTTGCCCAGACCGTCAACCACGCGGCCCAGCAGGCCACGGCCAACGGGGACTTCCACGATGGCGCCGGTGCGCTTGACGGTGTCGCCTTCCTTGATCTCACGGTCGGAACCGAAAATCACGACGCCGACATTGTCGGACTCGAGGTTCAGGGCCATGCCCTTGACCCCGCCCGGGAATTCGACCATCTCGCCGGCCTGCACATTGTCCAGACCATGGACACGCGCGACGCCGTCGCCAATCGACAGCACCTGGCCAACCTCGGCGACATCGGCTTCGGTGCCGAAGTTCGCGATCTGCTGCTTCAGGATCGCGGAAATCTCAGCGGCGCGGATTTCCATTATCCAACCCCTTTCATGGCGAGTTTCAGCTTGTTCAGTTTGGTGCGCACGGAGCTATCGACCATGCGGGAGCCGACCTTGACGATCATGCCGCCAATCAGCGAGGGATCGACCCGGACGTCGAGCTTGACCTTGCCGCCGGCGCTCTTGTCGATCGCAGCGGCCAGCGCGGCCCATTGCTCATCGGTCAAGGGCTGCGCGACCGTGACGCGGGCGGTGGACTCACCACGACGGCGGGCGATCTCGGCCAAGAAGCCTTCGATCATGCCCGGCAACGTCGCCAGTCGGCGGTTGCGCGCGACGAGCCCGATAAATTTGCGCACAAGCTCACCCACGCCAGCAGCAACCAGGACCGCTTCAAATGCGCGTTCCTGATCGCCAGAGGCGAGCAGCGGGTTGCTGATCAAGCGGCGGAGATCCGCGCTTTCAACAAGCAGAGCCTTGACGAGCGAGAGATCCTGGGCCGTTTGGTCCAGGGCCTGCTGCCCATCTGCGAGATCGAACAAGGCGCTCGCATAGCGAGAGGCGAGTTCGGAGACGCCAGTCCCTTCGGTTGCCACCTGGTAACCCCGGTTGTGTCCGTGGACCCTGAATAATTTCAGGATATTAGCAATAAGCCGCCTTACCGGAAGAGGGCCCTCCGGTGTCGAGCGAGCGTGCATGTAACACAGGCCCCGCCCCTACGCAACAGGACCGGCATGGATTGGGGGTATGCGGTTTTGCACCGCCCCCACCTGAAAAAGCGCGGTGCCGGGCCATAATCAGCCTGTAGCAGCGCGATATGTTGTGCAGATGCGAAAATTGACATCTGCCTTGTCCGTGACGCACACCCTATACCTAGGTCCACTATCCGAACGTGTCGGGAGCGGTTAAGTCGCCCTTAACTGTCCTGGCGCGAACGTGTGCTCATCGAACACACCTTTTCTCGTGGTGCAATCATGGGCCTCGTCATTCCCTTCTCCATCGCGCGCTTCACCCCCGGCGACCTTGCGGTCTGGAACCGCCTGGCGGACGACAAGGTGCGTCGGGGCCTGTGGGAGCCGACAATGCGGGAAACCGGCCGCGACCATGACCGCATCCTGGTCCGCTTCCCCGGTTTGGATCGCCCGGCCTTCCGGTTCGAGCGTGACCGCCAGGGCCAATATCATCTGTGCTTCAACGACCGGCGCGGCTGGCATGAGATCGGCGTGGGCAACACGGCGGATGAATGCCTGTCCGTCTGGGACAATTTCCGCGACCGCAACCCCACGCCCAAGCGGCTGGACCAGGAAGCCGGCTGAGCCGCGCGCATACTATATAAGGATAGGGATCAGGACGGCGCCAGGACGGGCAAAATACCGCCCACCAGCGCGACGGTCAGGGGCAGATGGGCAATGATGTCACCATCCCCCTGCACCGGTTCCGCCGCCGGCCCCTCCACCGAAACCGCTAGTGCCGGCAGGATCGTTACATCCCGCCGGCGCGGGATTGTGCCAAGGACCATCGCGGCGGCATAGGATAGGGCTGCCATCCGGCCCGGCCGCTGGAACAGCACCACCTGGAAGGCGGCATCGCTCAGCCGTGCCTGCGGGGCCAGCACGAAGGTGCCGCCATAATAGTGACCATTGCAGATGATGCAGCTTGCCGCCTTATGATGGCTGACCGTGCCATCCGGTGATGTGACCGCCACGCGGTAATCCAGCCCCGGCCCCTGCATGATCTCCCGCAGGGAGCCCAGCGCATAGGCGCCCTTGCCCAACCGGCGTTTCACCGCCGGGTCAATGCCGGCCACAACACGGGCATCCATGCCCACCCCGGCCATCATGGTGAACAGGCGGCCATTGGCCTGCCCGGCCCGTACGGCGACAGCCGCGCCGGTGGCGAGCAAACGGCCTAGAGCCCCGGCGCGGAATGACAACCCCAGTTCATGCGCCAGCACATTGGCCGTGCCCAGCGGGATGATGCCCAACGCACAGGCCCTGGCCCCCTTGCGGCTGGCGGCAGCCAGACCGTTCACCACCTCGTTGATGGTGCCATCCCCGCCGGCCGCGACCACGACATCCGCCCGGCCGGCACAGGCACATTCCATGGCCATGCGCTCCGCATCGCCGGCGGCCCCGGTTTCCCAGATTTCGAGTCCGGCCCCTTCCGCCCGCGCCGCCGCCGCGACGACGTCGAGAAAGCCGGGACGGCGGCTTCCCGCCACGGGATTGAAGATCACCACCAGCCGCCTGCCCGTCACCGGCAAGTCCGATCCCGGAGTTTCGTGAATATCGGATGACAAACCCATGTATCCATCATGACTGTCTGAAGACGTTTTCAGGAACATAGGGTTTTTCACCGTAAGTCGGGTGGCAGAAATTCCTGTTAAGCGATATAGGCCCATTGCAGGCGTGATGGCTAGTCTTGTCGCATGACAATAATATAGCGACGACTTTCCATCATGTCCGTTCACAGTTTGACCGGCAAGTGGGGGCAGTCATGCTGGGCGACGAAGAGGTGACGCGGTATCGTGCCATCTGGATTTCCGACATCCATCTGGGCACGCGCGGCTGTCAGGCTGACATGCTGCTGGATTTCCTGAAACATACAGAATCCGACCGGCTCTATCTGGTTGGCGATATTGTGGATGGCTGGCGGCTGAAGAAAAGCTGGTACTGGCCGCAAAGCCACAATGACGTGGTGCAGAAAATCCTGCGCCGCGCCCGCAAGGGGGCCCAGGTCTTCCTGATCCCCGGCAACCACGACGAAGCGTTCCGGGAATATATCGGGCTTCAGTTCGGTGGCGTAACGATCCTTGAGGATACGGTGCATACCGCCGCCGACGGCAAGCGCTATCTGGTAATCCATGGCGACCAGTTCGACGCCGTGGTGCGCTATGCCAAGTGGTTGGCCTTCGTGGGCGACAGTGCCTACACCTTCCTGCTGTGGCTGAACACGGCGGTGAACAAGGTCCGGCGCAAGCTGGGTTTCCCTTACTGGTCGCTGTCCGCCTATCTGAAGCACAAGACCAAAAAAGCCGTGGAATTCATCGGTGATTACGAAACCGCACTGACCGACGAGGCGCGGCGGCGGCAGGTCGATGGCGTCATCTGTGGCCATATTCACCATGCCGAGATGCGCGACATGGACGGCGTTCTCTATGTCAATGACGGGGATTGGGTCGAATCATGCACCGCTTTGGTCGAGCATCCGGATGGGCGGCTGGAAATCCTGCGCTGGGCGGATATTGTCGCCTCCCGCACGGCCCTGAAGGCGGCAGCGTGAAGCTGGTGATCGTGACGGATGCCTGGCATCCGCAGGTCAACGGCGTCGTCCGCACCCTGACGACGACGCGGGCCGAACTGGAACGGCTGGGCCATAAGGTGGAGGTGATTGCACCTGACCGGTTCCGCACCGTGCCCATGCCGACATATCCGGAAATCCGGCTGGCCCTGGCACCGGGCCGGCGGCTGCGGCAGATGATCGACGATGCCAAGCCCGACGCGATCCATATCGCCACTGAAGGGCCGCTGGGCTTTGCCGCACGGCGTTATTGCCTGAAGCGCGGCCTGCCCTTTACCACCGCCTATCACACCCGTTTTCCGGAATATGTGCGCGACCGGGCCCCGGTGCCACTGCGCCTGTCCTATGCCTTCGTCCGGCGGTTCCATTCACCGGCCCATTCGGTGATGGTGGCGACGGCCAGTATCGAGGCCGATCTGGTGAGCCGAGGCTTCACCAATATCCGCCGCTGGTCGCGCGGGGTGGATACGGACCTGTTCCGCCCGCGTGAGAAAAGCCTGTTCGACCATCTGCCCCGCCCCATTTTCCTGTCGGTCGGTCGGGTGGCGGTGGAAAAGAATATCGAGGCCTTCCTGTCGCTGGACCTGCCGGGCTCCAAGGTCGTTGTCGGCGACGGGCCGCAGAGGGCTGAATTGCAGGCGAAATATCCTGGCGTCACCTTTGTTGGTGCCAAGCATGGCGAGGAACTGGCCCGGCATTATGCTGCCGCCGATGTCTTCGTCTTCCCGTCGCGCACCGACACGTTCGGGCTGGTGCTGCTGGAAGCGCTGGCCAGCGGCCTGCCGGTGGCGGCCTTCCCTGTGCCGGGACCGCTGGATGTCATTGCCGACAGCCCCGCGGGCGTGCTGGATACCGATCTGCGCACCGCCTGCCTGAAAGCGGTGGGGATCAGCCCGGTGATCTGCCGCGACCATGCGCTGACCTTCTCCTGGCAGGCCTGCGCCCGTCAGTTTCTGGCCAATCTGCGCCCCTTCACACCGGAGGGGCTGGCCGATCAGGCAGCATAACGGGGCAAGGAACGCACATCACCCCCTAGCGAAACGCAACATTCGGACATTGCCCGTAAATAATGTTTCGATTATCCCTGTCTGCGGTGGTGTTAACCACACCATCCATCAACGCGCCGGTACCGGGAACGCAGTGCGGGTCAACTGATCCTAATCTGAGGCTATCCCTGTAACTGTAAGCGGCGAGTGTGACCTGCGGGCGGGGGCTATACCTCCGCAACCACTGGAAAGGCCCTGATGGGGCCGATCTGGGAAGGTGCAGGCCATGCGAGGACCCGTGAGCCAGGAGACCGACCGGCGGCGTGTCGCTCTCTGCTTTGGCTCAGGGGTTGGCCGGGGCACGGGTTTACTCTCGTCTTGAGCGACGAACGAGCGGCGGGAGCCGCATCGGACCATGCCGACGGGCGCCTTGATGATAAGGGCGTCCGCCTGTCGGCGTGCCCGACCGTTCGCGCGGACGCTCCCGTCAAATCGACTGACGCTGACGGTTGAGTTGTAATGATGTCGATTTCCCTGCGTTTCCGGCTTGCCGCCACAACCATGCTGGCGGCGCTGCCGGCTGCCGCCACCACCGCCCCCGTCATGGAAGCGGAAATCATCGTCACTGCCCGGTCCCTGGAGGAAACCCTGCCCCAGGAACTGGCTGCTTATGGCAGCGATGTAGAGACGGTGACCGACAAGCAAATCCGCGATGGCGGCTTTCGCGACGTGTCCCAAACACTTCAGATGCTGACGCCGGGCCTGCATATCGCCCCGCGCAGCGGCCCCTTCTCCTATATCGATGTCTCGCTGCAAGGCTCCCGCACGCAGGATGTGCTGTGGCTGGTGGATGGGGTGCGCATCAATAACCGGCTGTATAATTCCACCACCCCGGTCGACACATTGCCGGCCAGCATGGTGGAGCGGATCGAGGTGCTGAAGGGTGGGCAAAGCCTGTTCTACGGCACCCAGGCGGCGGCGGGTGCCGTCAATGTCGTCACACGCGGCTTTTCCGACACGCCAGACGGGCAGATCAATGCCGGCGGCGACAGCCGGGGCGGCTGGCATGTGGATGGCTATGCCCGTGGTGCCATGGGGCCGCACAAGCTGGTGGTCTATGGCACCAAGGACAAGGCGGATGGCTACCGCCCCTTCAGCGTGGTTCAGCCCAGCGCCACCGACACCAGGCAGAGCTATGATGTGCAATCCATCGGCGCCAAGTACCGGATCGATCTGGCCGAAGATCTGCGCCTGGACCTGCAATACCAGCACACCGATGCGACGCTGGACAATATCCAGCCCCGCGTGACCAAGCGCAGCTATAACCGCCGGGACGAGGAAATTGCCAGCCTGCGCCTGGATTATACGCCCACCGGGATCGCCCAGTTCTTCCTGAAGGGCTATTTCCATGATTGGGACACGACTTACGCCAATATCCAGAACAACCCGGTGACAGGCGCGGAGGTAGTGGTTTATCCCCCCGGCACCTATTGGGGCTATCAGGATTACGGCCTGAACGGGGTGGTGAAGCTGCATCCCCATCAGGGGCTGGATTATCTGCTGGGCTATGATTTCCAGAATTTCAAAGGCCGGGACGAGGTGCTGTTGATCGACGGCAAGACAGAACAGGTCCATGCCGGCATCCTGCAGATCCGTACCGACGATGATTTCTCCAAAAAGCTGAAGCTGGCCGCCGGCCTGCGCCACAATATCAGCGAGGGATCGGAGACCACGGTCTGGAATGTCAGCGGTCGCTACACGATCTCCGACGCGCTGTATGTGGAAGGGGTGGGTGGCACGTCCTTCCTGCTGCCGGATGCGGAAAAGCTGTTCGGCATCGACCCGTGCTGCGCACGCGGCAACCCCGATCTGGAAGCGGAGGAAAGCCGGTCGATCAATCTGTCCGTTGGCGGGGAGGCACCGGGACTGGCGGCCCTGTCCTGGCAGGCCACCTTCTTTGCCCGTGATATCGACAATCTGATCACCGATGATTACAGCAACCCCGCCTTTCCCGACGGCATCTACATCAATGTTGATGAGAAGGTGACGGTGCGCGGCGGGGAGTTCCAGCTCAACGCCCAACTGGGGGATGATTGGCGGGCCGGCGCCAGCTATACCATCACCCGCGCCCGCGACCAGGGATCTGACCGCCAGCGCGACCGCACACCCAAGCATTTCGGCAAGACATCACTTTATTACGAACCGGCGGACAGGCCGCTGGGGGCCAATCTGGCGCTGAACTGGGTGGGCAAAAGCTGGCAGACCGTCAGCGGCTTCGGTCGGCAAAGCTATGGCGATTACGTCATCCTGGATCTGGGACTGCATCTCTATCTGGATGGGGCGGACAGGCGGCACCGGCTGGGCCTGCGGCTGGAGAACGCCACGGGCAAGGAATATGCAACCCGCCTGGGATCAGCCCTGATTGACGGCAGCAGCCAGCGCTTCCTCTATGCCAACCGGGGCGTGCCGCGCACGCTGCATGTCAATTACGGCGTCAGCTTCTGATGGCCTTTGCCAAAGCCCGGAACGGGGGATCGACCGCGATGCGGTCGATCCTGTTCGCCCACCGCTGGCTGGGGGTGGTGCTGGGGCTGGTCATGACGGTCTGGTGCCTGTCCGGCTTCGTCATGCTGTATGTCGATTATCCCCGCCTGCTGCCGGCAGAGCGGTTGCAGGGGCTGGCACCGCTGGACCTGTCCGCCTGCTGCACCGCGCCGGCGGGGCTGGCAGAGGGGGCGGAATGGGCGGCAGCCCGGATTGAGATGCGGGACGGCAACCCGGTGCTGCGCCTGCGCCCGGCCAGCGATCCTGGCCGGCTGCGCAATGCCGAACAGGCCCGCGCCATGCCGCTGCTGACCGACCTGAACACGGGTCGCCAGCCGGAAGCACTTGAACCCGAAAGGGTGCGCATGCTGGCCCAGAATTTTGCCGAACGAATCGGTGTTCAGGGCGATGCCGGGCAGCCTGAACAGATCATCCAGGATCAATGGACGGTGCAGAATGCCAGGCGGCACCAGCCGCTTTACCGTGTGCCCTTTGATGATGATGCTGGCACGGTGATCTATATTGCCGCCGCCAGCGGCGAGGTGGTGCAGCAGACCACGGCCCATGAACGGTTCTGGGGCTGGCTGGGGGCTGTGCCGCACTGGCTGTACCCGACGCTGCTGCGCCAGGATACGGCCTTATGGGCGCAGGTGGTGATCTGGTTGTCGCTGGCCGGGTGTTTTCTGACCATCACCGGGTTGGTGGTGGGCATACAGCGCCTGCGCCGGCGGGATGGCAGCCTGTCCATCCCCTATCGCGGGCTGTGGCGCTGGCACCATATCACGGGGCTGACGGCAGGCGTGCTGACCCTGACCTGGGTTCTGTCAGGCCTGCTGTCCATGAACCCCTGGGGCCTGCTGGACAGTACGGCGGGCGGCCTGTGGCGGGCGCGGCTGGCCGGCGGGATCAGCGGGGCCGACATTGCCCGGATGCTGGCCATCGCCCCTACCCTGCCCTTGCCCCCGGATACGGTGGAGATGGAGGCAACCCCGCTGGACGGGCGCCTCTACCTCACCATCCGGACGGGGAACGGCATCCAGCAACGGTTTGACGCGCAGGGGCACGCGGCCCCGTTACAGCAAACTGATCTGGCCGCGGCCCTGGCCGGGCTGGGGCCTGTGGCAGAACTGGCGCTGATGCAGGGTCCGGATGATTATTATTACAGCCACAAATTCCCCATCCGGCTGCCGGTCTACCGGGCCATCCTGGCGGATGCCGACCAGACACGGCTTTATATTGATGCCGAGAGCGGCCAGCTTCTGCGCGCCGTGGATGGGCCGGCACGGGCCTTCCGCTGGTGGCAGGATGGTTTGCACAGTCTGGATTTTGCCTGGATGCGGGCCCGCCCGCTCTGGGATCTGATCATCCTGCCCTTGCTGGCGGCGGTGACGCTGGTGTGCGCTACCGGGACCTGGATGGGCATCCGTCGGCTGCGGCGTGACCTTCGTTCACGGCGCCGGAAATGAAGATCGGCGGCGCGGGGAAACAACCCGGCGCCGCCGACACTCATGCCTATTTCACGATGAAGCTCTCAAACCCGCCATAGATCATGCGCTTGCCGTCGAATGGCATTTCGGTGAAGGAACCCTTGATGCGGGGATCTTCCATCACCTCGGCATTGATCCGGTCCCGGTCCGCGCGGGAAGCGTAGGTGATCCAGGCGAAGACCACCACTTCATCCGCCGTAGCCTGGACGGACCGGGGGAAAGAGGTCAGCTCCCCATAGGGCACATCATCGCCCACCGCCTCGACATAGGAGAGGGCGCCCTTCTCCATCCACACTTCGGACGCGACGCGGGCCATTTCCTTATAGGCATCCATATTCGCCTTGGGCACTGCCAGGATGAAACCGTCAACATAGGGCATGGCATTTCCTCCTTCCGATTGGTTAATGAACCAAGGACGCAGCAGGACACCCGCAGCCGACAGGGCAGATCAAAAAAATCCGCCCTGCCCGATTTTTCCCTTCAACAGGGCCTGTCAGGCGCGCGATGCCGTCCAGGTACCGCCCCCTTCGATCTGGCCGCTGATCTTCTTGCCCGTCTCATCCACGGTGCCGGTATAGCGCTTGCCGTCAACGAAGAAGCTGATCTCCGCCCCGTTCATCCGGGCATCGCTGATTGCCAGGGTCTTGCCATCGCGGCGCAGGTTGCCGGCCAGCATCTGATAGGTCTGGTCCAGGCGCAACTCACCATTTTCCAGGCGCCAGCGCCCATCCACCTTGGCGGGGATGATCCATTTCAGCGCCTCGCAATAGCTGACGCAATCACCGCCGGCTTCGGCCCGCGCATCCGGCAGCCAGTCCCCCATATCGAAGGAGTTGGAGAGGACACGGGTGCCGGGCTTCATTTTCAGCAGGGTCGGGCGCAGCCGCACATTCAGGTCCGGCAGCAGGAACAGGGTGATGATGGTGGCCTTGGAGAAATCGGACTCAAAGATATCCGCCTTCTCGAACGTGGCGCGCTCGGCCACGCCCTCAATCTTGGCCGCCCGCTGCGACAGGGCCACCATGTCGGGATTATATTCAATGCCATGCGCCCGCGCGCCGCGCTTGGCGGCGGTGATCACGGTACGCCCATCGCCGGAGCCAAGGTCGATCAGGTAATCCTGGTCGGTCAGTTCGGCCATTTCCAGCATCCGGTCCACCAGCGCCTGCGGCGTCGGCACCCAGACAACATCCTTGCCCGCCTGGCCGGAACTGGGGGTGTAATTGTTGGCCGGCGGCGTATCGGCCAGGGCGGGGCCGAAAGCGAACAGAGAGATGGCGCTGGCAAGGGCAAGCCGGGGGAGAAGGGTCATGTCAGGTCTCTCTTCTGGTTGGAGGGGGGAGTGATCAGACCGGGATCAGGCTGCCCCACCCCGCCCTCGCGGCGGCGGAACAGCAGAAGGGGGGTGCCCGCCGCCAGCACGGCAAGGCCCAGCAGCGCCGACATGCCGGTATAGACGATGCTGGCATGGAGCATGTAGGCACAGGTCAGGCAGAACAGGATCGGGGTCAGCGGGTAGAGCGGCACCCGGTAGGGCAGCGGCCGGTCCGGTTCCCGCCAGCGCAGCATGAACAGGGCCAGCCCGACCAGCAGCAGGAAGCCCCAGAAGACAGGGGCGGTATAATCCACCATGGCCTTGAATCCGTCCGGCGTGGTAGCGCCCAGCGCCACCAGAACCAGGGACAGGACGGCCTGCAGGATCAACCCGTTGACCGGATTCTTGCCCCGCGCATTCCATTCCCCCACCCGCGGCAGCAGGGTCAGATCCCGCGCCATGGCGAAATAGATGCGCCCCCCGGTGAAGATGGTGGCGTTCAGGGTGGAGATACCGGCAACCACGATGCCGAGGCTGACAATCATGGCCCCGGACGGCCCGGCTGCCAGCCGCATCATATCCGCCACCACCGTGTCGGACGCGCGCAGCCCCTCCAGTCCCAGGATGGACAGGAGCGCCATATTGGCCAGCACATACAGCGCCACCAGGATGGCCGTGCCCAGAACCAGCACCTTGGCGATATTGTGGGGCGCGTTTTCCAACTCACCCGTCAGATAGGCGGCCTCGTTCCAGCCGCCATAGGTCAGCAGCACGAAGATCATCGCCATGCCCAGGGCCGCGGTTTCCGGCGCGACCGGCCGGGGAACAGCCGGCGGTTCGGCTGAACTGAAAAAGCCGAAACCGATAATGGCGACGATGGCCACGATCTCGATCAAGGTGACAATGACCTGAAGCCGTTTGCCCTGGACCGTGCCAATGACATTGACCCCGGTCAGAAGGATGATGGCGATTGCCGCATAAAGCGCCGACCCGTGCGGCCCCAGCGGGAAAACCGCGCCGGCATAATCGCCCAGCAGAAAGGCCACACCGGCAATGGCACCGGCCTGGATGACACCGCAGCGCGCCCAGCCGAACAGCATCGCCACCCGCTTGCCATAGGCCCGGGACAGGAAATGATATTCCCCCCCGGCATGGGGATGCGCGGCGGAAAGCTCGGCATAACAAAGCGCCCCCACCAGGGTGATGACACCGCCTGCGACCCAGACGGCGATGAAGCTGAACTCCGTCCCCACATTGGCCGCCACAATGGAAGGGGCACGGAAGATGCCGATCCCCAGCACCAGCCCCACCATGATGGTCACCGCGTCGAAGACGGACAGCGATGATTGGGGCTCGGCACGGGCTTGGGACGGCATACGGGAACCTCATCGGTCATGACGGCACGCCCACGGGAACCGCACAAGGCATTTCGCCTTGAACACACCAGCGGCCTGCACCAACAGGAATTTAGGATGCAGAAGCCGATAAAGTATGCCGCCCCTGATGATAATTTATGTCAGGAGATGTCAATATACTCATGCTCTACAATCCCTTAACAGTAATATTCCTTATGCCATATAAGGCGTATTCCCTTTATTCGGCACTCCTTCTTATCCTTTAATTGACCACTTTCTGACTGGACCTATCTCTAATAGAGGTATGCCACTTCATGTTTTCAGATATTTGGGATGAAGAGAAGCCTGCACGGGACGTTATCGAAATGGCTTCCAGGTTGACGGTTCGCAATTAGGAAAAGGCGGCCCCGGAACAGGGCCGCCTGCATCACTCAGATATGTGCAGGAATCTCCAGGGCTTCGCTTGGAATCGGTCAGATTTAGGCTAAGTGTCTGTCCGGAAGATTTTCGTTATTTATCAACATGTTAATGCTTTAATCCCGTCACCCCGGCGAAGGCCGGGGTCCAGTTCGTAGAGCAAAGCGCCTGTGATTCTGGACCCCGGCCTTCGCCGGGGTGACGGTAGCGTTTAAAAATAAGACGTGTAAGACGTTGAGATAACGTGAAACTTTCCGGACGGACTCTAAAGCAAATGGTGCTTTCCTACCGTCATTCCCGCGAAGGCGGGAATGACGAAAAAAGGGGCTTCTGCCTATCCCTGACAAACGCTAATTGCCCTGATGCCCGGTGGTGCCAGCCCCGATATGGGCGGCCAGGAACCGTTCCCAATTTTCCAGTACCGTCTGCATGTCGGCGGTATTGAGCGGGGAATGGTCCATTCCCTTGATCTCAACATATTCCACCTGTTTGCCGGCCTTGCGCAGGGCGGAGTCCATGTCGCGGCTATGCTGGACGAAAGCCTGGGCGTCACGGTCGCCATGAATCAGCAGCACCGGCACCTTGATGCGGTCGGCCAGATGGACGGGGGAATTGACCAGTAATTGCGCCGGCCCCTCGCCGAAGATGCGGTCGCGGTTGTAGTTCTTGGCGCGAATCCAGGCCAGCTCGTCATAAAGCCGTTCCATATTGGCGACCGGCGCCGTGGCGACGGCGCATTTGAACAGGTCCGGTGTCTTGATCGCCCCCATCAGGGCGGCGTAACCGCCATAGCTCCAGCCCAGGATGCACATGCGCTGCGGGTCGGCATAGCCTTGGGAAATGACCCAATGGGCCGCATCAGTGACATCATCCTGCATCACCCCGCCCCATTGCCGGAAGCCGGCCGCCTGGAAGGCCGTGCCATAACCGCTGGACCCCCGGAAATTTGGCTGGATCACGCCATAGCCCCGGCTGGCCAGGAACTGGGCCAACCGGTCAAAGCTGCCCGTATCCCTGACATAGGGCCCGCCATGGGGCATGATGATGAAAGGCAGATTGCGTCCGTCACTGCCCACGGGAAGGGTCAGGTAGGCTGGAATATCCAGCCCGTCGCGGGCCTTGAACTGGACCGGCTGGTGGGTGGCGACCAGATCCTGGGGCAGGTTGGGATAGGTATCGCCAAACAGGCTGAACTGCTTGGTTTCACGGTTGAACAGGCGATAGGTGGTGGGTTGGTTGGTGGCATAGCTGGCGATAAGGATCAACCGGTCATCCTTGGACGCATCAACGATGATTTCCCGGCTGTCCGGCAGCGCCTTGTCTAACAAATCTTGCAACTGCTGGCGGGCGGGGTCGATCCAGTGCCGCCGGGGCAGATCATCCACCCAGTCAAAGGCGACAACCGCCCCCCGCTCAAGAACGGCATCATCCACATCATACCGGTCATCGCCCAGCACCTTCTCCCCGATCTCATCCTTCTCCATATCGTAGAGATAGATGGAATCGCGGCCCTGCTCGTCCGGGGTGGAGACATAGAGCTTCTGGCCGTCTGCCGTGAAGCCCAACACGCTGAAAAGGCCTTCCCGGATGATATTGCTGCGGCGCATCGGTTTGTACATGCCACCCGCATCGCGCATCAGAAAGGACGCCACGCCTGACCGGTCATTATAGGTATAGGCGATCCGTACCTCCCCAGTCGGGTCGGGAAGATAGCCGCTGGCATTGCGTAAACCGCGGGAAACTCGGTTGAACCTCCCTGTATAAATATTTAGCTTTACAATATCCGGGTCCGGGCGACCGCTGGTTGGAAATAGTGCAAGAACATTTTCATTGTCAATATATTGCAATATTGGGGTGTGCTGAACATAGTAATTCCCGGCATTAGCGCCACGATTCAGCAAAACTTTGACGTTGCTGCCATCCCGATTGATGGCGACCATGCGCATGAACCGGATCGGCATCATGCCGGCAGTGGTTGCCAGCCGTTCGGTCGCCATGATGGTGAGGATCAGACGCTCATCATTCGCCCAATCAATGGCGATGATCTCCGCCTCATCCGGCGGGGCAAAGGCGGCGGGACGGGTGCCGGGCTCGGGGAGGGTTTTGTTGATCACCACATGCTGCCGCCCGCCCAGCGGCGCCAGATAGGCGACATGGCTGCCATCGGGTGACATTTCCACCGACGCCATTTCTGGCGGCTGGGCATAAAGCGTGACTGGCACCGTGGCCGCGACAGCCGGCATCATCCACAAGCTGGCAATCAAAACCCCAACCGACAGAAGGGAGCGCATACCCGACACCTTTCCCCAAAGACTGTTCTACTCATCAGGGAAATTATCGGGTCGCCATGCCACCATCAATATCAATTGGCGAAATTACACGTGATATGCACTCATTAGAAAATGATCTGGACTTATAGAAAACTATAAGGATCGATATCCACCTGCACACGCACGGATGCCGGGATTTCCACCTGGGCCAGCCAGTCTGCGAGAATGGGCTGAAGCGCCACATTCTTCGGCCCTTTCAGCAGCATCCGGCGGCGATGACGGCCGCGCAGCACCGCCAGCGGTGCCGGCGCAGGCCCCAGGATGGTTAAATCCTCACGGGCGCGGGGGGCCGTACGGCCCAGGCGGGAGGCTATCTGGTCCACCGCCCTTTCATCCTCACCAGAGATGATCAGCGCCGCCATACGGCCAAAGGGCGGCATTTCCATCGCGCGGCGCTGGTCGGCCTCCAGCGCCAGGAAACTGTCGCGATCATGCGCCGCCAGTGCCTGCATCACCGGGTTTTCCGGCATATGGGTTTGCAGCATCACCCGGCCTGGCCGGCTTTCACGCCCGGCGCGGCCCGCCACCTGGTGCAGAAGCTGGAAGGTCCGCTCCCCCGCCCGCAGATCGCCGCCGCCCAGCCCCAGATCGGCATCAACAACCCCCACCAGGGTCAGCAGCGGGAAATGGTGGCCCTTGGCCATGACCTGGGTGCCGATCAACAGGTCGATCTCCCCCGCCTTCACCTGTTCGATGACATTCTGCATGGCACGCGGGCCAACCAGCGTGTCCGATGTCATCACCGCCACGCGGGCCTCGGGGAACAGGTTGGTCACCTCCTCCGCCACCCGCTCCACGCCAGGACCGCAAGCGACGAAGCTGCCTTCCGCTTCGCATTGCGGGCAATGGTCCGGGCTATGGGCATTATAGCCGCAATGATGGCATTGCAGCCGCCGCGTCAGCCGATGTTCCACCAGCCAGGCGGTGCAATGCGGGCATTGCAGCCGGTGACCGCAGGACCGGCACAGTGTCAGGGGCGCATAGCCGCGCCGGTTCAGGAACAGCATCCCCTGTTCGCCGGCCAGCATCGTCTCCGCCAGCGCTTCGCGCAGGATGGGGGACAGCCAGTGCCGGGCGGGGGGTGCCGCCTCTTTCCGGCGCAGGTCGATCAGGGTGACATCCGGCATGGAGGCCCCGCCATGGCGGGCCGGCAGGTCGATCCGGGCATAGCGCCCGGCTTCCGCATTGGTCAGCGTTTCCAGTGACGGCGTGGCGCTGGCCAGCACGATGGGGATCTGCCCCAGATGGGCGCGGACCACCGCCATGTCGCGGGCATGGTAGACAACCCCCTCCTCCTGCTTGAAGGCGGCCTCATGCTCCTCATCCACCACGATCAGGCCCAGATCAGGGTAGGGCAGGAACAGGGCAGACCGGGCACCGACGATCACACGCGCCTCCCCGCTGGCCACGGCCCGCCAGGTATGGCGGCGCAAGGGTGGCGCCATGTCGGAATGCCATTCCGCCGGCCGCACGCCGAACCGGCCGGCAAACCGGTCCAGCCATTGCGCCGACAAGGCGATTTCCGGCAGCAGCACCAGCACCTGCCGACCGTTGCGCAAGGCTTCCGCCACCGCCTCGAAATAGACCTCCGTCTTGCCGGACCCGGTCACCCCATCCAGCAGGGTGGCGGAATAGGCGGCCGCATCCACCCGTGCCGTCAGCATATCGGCGGCAATGCGCTGATCCCCCGACAGGGTTTTCGGCGAGGCGGCGGGATCGGGCACAGGAAAGCGCGGTAAAGCCCGCATGGGCACCGGCATCAGGGCGCCAGCATCGGCGAGCGAGCGGATCACGGCAGGGCCACACCCGGCCTCTGCCGCCAGATCGGCGGCCAGACGCGGCGGCCCGTCCAGCAGCAATTCCAGCACCCGCTTGCGCGCGGGCGTCAGGCGCAGGCCGTCCGGCAACTCCTCCCCCTCGGCCCGCATATAGGCGGTCAGGGCCCGCGGCTCCTCCAGCGCGGCGGAAACGGATACCGCCATGCGCATCACCGCCCCCACGGGCGACATGGTGTAGCTGGCCACCCATTCGATGAAGCGGCGGGTCACCGCCGGCATGGGCGGCAGGTCAAAGGTTCGGACGAGGCCGCGCAGCTTGGTATCGGCCACCCGGTCGCCGGGCGCGGCCTGGGCGTCTGGCGCATCATCCCAGACCACACCGAACAGGCGGCGCGGGCCCAGCGGCACTTCCACATAGGTGCCAGGGGGGGCTGCCATGCCGGGCGGCACCTTGTAATCATAGGGTTCCGGCAGCGGCAAAGGCAGCAGCACGCGCACACGCCGCACCGGTGCGGCGGCGGCAACAGCCGGCACCGCATTGCCCAGAAGATCGCCCTGTCCGTTCCCGTCCGTCACCCAGCTACCCCGGTCACCATCATTGGTCCCGACCGGTTGTTACCATTGCCGGCGGTCACTTCACCAGCAGGCGATGGATGACCAGCCCGGTCAAGGCGCAACCGGCCAGCACCAGGCACATGGGCAGCGGCGTGCCATCGGACAACAACCCCACAAGGGCGCCAGCCCCCGCCCCCAGGCAAAGCTGCATCGCCCCGGACAAGGCGGAGGCGGAGCCCGCCAGATGCGGGAAAATAGCCATGGACCCGGCCATGCCATTCGCCCCCACCAGCCCCATCCAGCCCAGATAGCAAAAAAGCGGGATGGCGATGCCGACGATGCCGCCAATGCCGGTGACCGCCAGGGTCAGCAGCACCAGACCGGTTGCCGCCGTGGCAAACAGGCCCAGCATCATCAGCCGGTCCACGCCCAGCCGCAGCACCAGCCGGCTGTTGACGATGGACATCATCATCATGGCCAGCACATTGACACCAAACAGGTAGCCGAAATGCTCCGGCGCAACCTTGAAATACTCGATATAAATAAAGGGCGTGCCGGAGATATAGGCGAACATGCCGGCAGAGACGAAGCCCCCCGACAGGGCATAGCCGAGATAACGGCGATTCCCCAGCAGGGTCAGATAATTACGCAGCAAGTTGCCGCCCGATGATGAAACGGGTTTGGTTTCCGGCAAGGTCAGCAGACCCAGGCCGGCAATGAAGCCAAACCCGCAGAGCAGCCAGAAAATCGCCCGCCAGCCCACATGCGTCAGGATCTGGCCGCCGATCACCGGGGCCACCAGCGGCGCCGCCCCCATTACCAGCATCATCAGCGACATGACCGAAGCACCCTTGTCCCGGTCAAAGGCGTCACGGACCATGGCGCGGGCCAGGACGGGGGCGGCGCAAGCGCCGATGCCCTGCATCATGCGCCAGCCGGCCAGCGCCCAGATATTGCCAGCCAGCGCACAGCCGGCGCTGGAGATGATGAACAGGGCGATACCCGCCGCCGCCGGCTTGCGCCGGCCGAAACGGTCGCCCATCGGCCCCCACATCAACTGCGCTACGCCATAACCAATGAGGAACAGGGACAGGGTCAGCTGCACCGTCGCCTGATCGGCCCCCAGGTCGCGGCCAATGGCCGGCAGGCCGGGCAGATACATGTCGATCGCCATCGGGCCGAACATGGTCAACACGCCCAACACCACGACGAACCACGTCATGCTGACACCCGGCGGAAGACCGGTGGGTGGGGGGACGGCCTGACCGCCGGCGGAAATGGCGGAAGCTCCCGCGGCATCGTCGCGGTTACGCATGGGGCTAATCTCTCGAACGGATCGGGTATGGGGTCTTTAACCGGCTATCCCAGCTGCCCCTTCAATTGACCTAACAATTAACATTGCCGTCCCGGCACGGGCAGGCCAGCCCCGCCATGGCAGCCGCCCGCCTGCCGCATGGCGCCCATGGCCGGCCGGAGGCTGCGGCACGCTGGCAGGTCTGGCGGCACTTGGCTATTGTCCGGCCCCAAGCCGACGGGCGTGGCCCGTCACCCGCCCCACGCCCGTCAGGACGATCCCCATGAAGTTCTTCGTCGATACCGCCGACCTCGCCGAAATCCGCGATCTGGCCGCCACCGGCCTGCTGGATGGCGTCACCACCAACCCGTCGCTGATCGCCAAGGCCGGTCGCAACTTCATCGATCTGGTGGCGGAAATCTGCGAAGTCGTCTCCGGTCCGGTAAGCGCCGAAGTGGCTGCCACCGACTATGAGACGATGCTGGCCGAAGGCAAGCACCTGTCCAAGATCGCCCCGAACGTGGCCGTGAAGGTGCCGCTGACCCCCGCCGGCCTGAAGGTCTGCCGCGCCCTGGCCAATGAAGGCACCATGGTCAATGTGACCCTGTGCTTCTCCGCCGCCCAGGCCATCCTGGCCGCCAAGGCCGGTGCCGCCTTCGTGTCGCCCTTCGTTGGTCGCCTGGATGATATCGGCCAGAACGGCCTGGGCCTGATCCAGGAAATCGTGGAAATCTACAACGCCTACCCGGCCTTCACGACCGAGGTGCTGGTGGCTTCCGTGCGCAACCCGATCCATGTTGTGGAATCGGCCCGCATGGGCGCCCATGTCGCCACCATGCCGCCGAACGTGATCCGCCAGTTGGCCCACCACCCGCTGACCGACAAGGGCCTGTCCCAGTTTGTGGCCGATTGGGCCAAGACCGGCCAGTCCATCCTTGACCAGAAGCTGCCGGTCCGCGACTAATCGGCATCTGCTAGGCAAGATCAAAGGCCGCCGATGACATCCGGACCGGAAAACCTCGTCCCCCATCCCATGGATGAGTTGACGGCCGACGATGTGGCGGCCTTCCTGCAGGACCATCCGGATTTCCTGTCGCGGCGGCCCGATCTGGTCCGCCACCTGCTGCCGCCGCCATCCGAACATGGCGGCGGCGTGGTGGATATGCGGGATTTCCTGCTGGAAAGACTGCGCGGGGATGTGAACCGGCTGACCGATCAGCAGAAGCTGCTGGTCGATGCCACCCGCGCCAATCTGTTGAACCAGCGCCGTGTGCATGCCGCCGTGCTGCACATGCTATCCAGCCCCAGCCTGGAAGCGCTGGTGGAAACCATCACCGCCGATCTGGCCGTGCTGCTGGACCTGGATGCCGCCATCCTGCTGATGGAACAGCAAAGCGATGATGTGCTTTCCCTGGGCCCCGCCGGGGTGACCATGGCTGCCAGGGGCGCCGTCAACCGCCTGCTGGGCCGCGCCGATGTGGCCTTGCGGGCCGATATCCAGGGTCATGCCGATCTGTGGGGCGACCGGGCCGGCACGATCCGGTCAGAAGCGCTGGTCCGCCTGCGCTTTGGCGACGATGACACGGAAGAAACACTGGGCCTGCTGGCCTTCGGATCAGTGGAACCGGCCATGTTCCATCCCGGACAGGCGACCGACCTGCTGATGTTCCTGGCCGGCGTGGTGGAACGCACCATCCACCAGCATCTGGATTGATGCCATGGCAGCGCCCAGCCTGGGCTTTGCCGCCCAACCCGACCTTCTGGACGCAATTGCCCGCTGGCAGCGCTGGCTGCTGACGGAGAAGGGCTGCGCGCCCGCCACGCTGCGGTCCTACAATACCGACCTGCAGGGTTTCCTGGCCTTCATCACGGATTATCGCGGCAAGGCGCCGGGGCTGAACGACCTGTCGCGCCTGACCCTGGCGGATTTCCGCGCCTGGCTGTCGGCACGCGCCGGCGGTGGCGCCGGGGCCGCCACCCGCGCCCGCGGGCTGGCTGGGGTACGCAACCTGTTCCGCTGGCTGGACCGGGACGGGATCGTTCATAACCCCGCCATCCAGATCCTGGGCAGTCCCAAGGTCAAGCGCCCCCTGCCCCGGCCCCTGACCGCGCCGGATGCCGCCGGCCTGCTGGAAGCCGCCGCCGACCAGCATGACGCGCCCTGGGTGGGCCTGCGCGACCGTGCCCTGTTCACCCTGCTTTATGGCTGCGGCCTGCGTATTTCCGAAGGGTTGGCCCTGAACCGGAATGATCTGCCGCCGGGCGCCAGCACCGTCCGGGTGCTGGGCAAAGGCTCAAAGGAGCGGCAGGTGCCGGTGCTGGCAGCGGTACATACGGCCCTGACCCACTATCTGGAAGCCTGCCCCTACAAACTGTCCGACAGCGCCCCCCTGTTCCTGGGGGTGCGGGGGGAGCGGCTGAACGCATCGGTCGCGCGGCGGAACATGCAGCAGTTGCGCGCCGTCATGGGCCTGCCGGACAGCGCTACACCCCATGCGCTGCGCCACAGCTTCGCGACCCATCTGCTGGGCGCTGGGGCGGATTTGCGCGCCATCCAGGATCTGCTGGGCCATGCCAGCCTGTCCACCACCCAGCGCTATACCGACGTGGATACCGAAAAGCTGCTGGAAGTGTATGAGAAAGCCCATCCCAGGGCGCGGTAGCGTTTCGTCCCGTGGTTCCATCCAGCAGCGCGTTCAGTGCCAAGATGGAAAAGGCACACCCTCTGGATAGGTTAAAAGGACGGCATCAAGAGCGATAAGTTAGACGGGTATTGGTTGTGGACAGTCGCAAGGCTGTTACTGCTGAGGGAAACACCCGATATGGCTTTAGGCATCATGCGTTTTGTGACGCTGCTGACGCTTTCCCTCGGCCCCGCGCTGGCCGCCATGGCGGCTGAAGATGCCAAACCCCTGCGTCTGGTCACCAATATCGCGCCCCCTTATCAGATGCTGGTGAACGGCAAACTCGGCGGCTCTTCCACCGAGGCACTCGATTGCATCATGAAAGCGATGAATGTGCCCTACGAGGTGGAAGTCGCCCCCTGGCCCCGGGCGCGGGAGCAGGTGCGGGTGGGCACCATGGATGGCTTCTTCTCCGTCGCGCCGGAATCGGAGCCGGATGCGGATGGCCGCCTGTCCCAGCCCCTGGCATTGGAGCGGTGGCTCTGGGTAATTCCGGCGGATAGCCAGATTACAAGCACGGGACTTCTATCCGGCAGGCCCGATGCCCGTGTGGGGGCCGTGATGGGGTCCAACCAGCTTAAATGGCTGCAGCGCAATCAATTCACCGCCGATGATTCCGCCCGCTCCGCCACTCAGCTCCTGCGCATGCTGGCCGGCGGGCGGCTTCAGGCTGTCCTGATGGATGAAGCCGGTTTGACCTTGGCCCTGACAGAAGCCGGTATTCCGCCAGAGAACGTAAAAACCAGTTTCCAGAAATATGCCCCGCTGGGTGTCTATTTCTCCGCTCAGCTTTTGCAGCAACAACCCGGTTTCCTGAAGGATTTCAATGACCGAATCGGTGCTTGTGCCGCTGCCAACTTCCAGCTCCCCGATCGGGAACGTGCAGAGGTGGAGCGCGATGCCCGCCGTATCCTGGAAAAACTGCGCCGCGACCCGGAACTGATCGACGCCATGACCGGCGGTTCCCGTCAGCATGCGGGGCTTACCAAGGCAGAATTGCTGGAACAGGACCGGCTCTATCTGGCCCAGTTGCAGGCCGGTGATGGCAGCATCCTCAAAGGTCTGCGCGAGGCCACCGCCTCCAAACGCCTGACCGACCTGCTGAAGATGGAAAAAGGGATCGTGGGAGAGTTGATGGCCTTCGACAGGAGTGGCCTCACCATCGCCGCAGCCCACCTGCCCAGCGACTATTGGCAGGGGGATGAAAGCAAATTCACCCGCACGGTCGCGGAAGGCGCCAACGCCCTTTTCATCGATACCATCGCCTTCGACCAGTCCAGCGGCCTGTTCCTGGTACAGGTCAGCCTGAGTGTGACCGATCCCGACAGCGGAGAGGTGATTGGCGGGCTGACCATCGGGCTGGATGTGGAACATGCCTTGATCAACTAAAGCGGACGGCCATGAAAAAGGCGGCGCCGGTTACCCGACGCCGCCTGGAACTTCGGACCTTCCGGTCCACACCTCACGGTGGAGATCACATATGGATCGCACGGCCATCGACGGCCAGGGCTGCTTCCTTGATCGCCTCGGTCAGGGTCGGGTGGGCATGGCTGGTACGGGCCACATCTTCCGAGGAGGCGCCGAACTCCACGGCCAGGCACAGTTCCTCGATCATCTCGCCGGCGGAAGCGCCGATGATATGGGCACCCAGGATCTTGTCCGTCTTGGCATCGGCCAGGATCTTCACGAAGCCATCGGTCGCGTTCATGGAACGGGCGCGGCCATTGGCGGTGAACGGGAACTTGCCGGCCTTGTAGGCGACGCCTTCGGCCTTCAACTGCTCTTCCGTCTTGCCGACGGTGGCGATTTCCGGCCAGGTGTAAACAACGCCGGGGATGGCGTCGTAATTCACATGCCCGGACTGGCCCGCCATCACCTCGGCGGCGACCACGCCCTCTTCTTCCGCCTTGTGGGCCAGCATCTGGCCGGCGATCACGTCACCGATGGCCCAGATGCCCGCCACATTGGTGCGGAAATGATGGTCGGTCTTGACGCGGCGGCGCTCATCCAGTTCCACGCCCACGGCTTCCAGGCCCAGCCCTTCCGTGTAGGGACGGCGACCGATGGCGACCAGCACGATATCGGCCTCGATCGTCTCCGCATTGCCGCCCTTGGCCGGCTCCACCGTCAGCTTCACGGTCTCACCTTCGACGGTGGCGCCCGTCACCTTGGTGGACAGCTTGAACTCAATCCCCTGCTTGCCGAAAATGCGCTGGGACTGCTTGGAGACCTCGCCATCCATGGTCGGCAGGATGCGGTCCAGATATTCGATCACGGTAACCTTGGCGCCCAGGCGCTGATAGACCGAGCCCAGTTCCAGACCGATCACGCCACCGCCGATGACCACCATGCGGCCCGGCACCTTCTCCAGCACCAGCGCGCCGGTGGAGGAGACGATCCGCTTCTCGTCGATGGTGACGCCGGGCAGCGGCATCACATCGGAACCGGTAGCGATCAGGATGTTCTTGGCGGTCACTTCCTCAGTGGCGCCATCTTCCTTGGTCACCAGGACCACGCCTTGGGCCTTGATGGAACCCTTGCCGAGGATGCGGGTGACCTTGTTCTTCTTGAACAGGAAATCCACGCCCGTGACGTTGGACTTCACCACCTCGTCCTTGTGCTTCATCAGGCCGGCATAATCCAGCTCGACCCCGGACACCTTCACGCCGAAGGAGGCCAGGTGATGCTGGGCCTCGTTATACTTTTCCGACGCGACCAGCAGGGCCTTGGACGGGATACAGCCGACATTCAGGCAGGTGCCGCCGAGAGTCTTGCGCATTTCCACGCACGCCACGCGCATGCCAAGCTGCGCCGCGCGGATGGCGGCAACATAACCGCCGGGACCGGCACCAATGACGACGAGATCGAATTGCGTGTCCGCCATGGGAATGACCATCCATTCAATGTTGGGCGCCCGTCCAGGGGCGTTTCTTCAGGCTGTGCCCGTTATGGCAAGCCACGGGGCCGCTGTCCACCGCCCGACCGTTGGGCCTGCTGCCGCCATCCGGCATGGCTTGGCGGTGACAAGGTCGGGAACGGGGGTGTATCGCGGAAAAATCGACCAAAGGCCTATAGCTTCGCGGCAGGCGAGCGTTCACCTTTAATGAAAAATGACAAACAAAAGTCGCAAGCGGGGATAGATCCAAATCCCCGCGGCCATCGGGAGGTACAATGGATCACGCCCATAGCTGGAATGATTCCGGCACCAAGGCCCATCGCACCAATGCCGCAATCGCGGAGCTTGCCCGTGAGATCGGCACCCTGGGCGTCACCATCGCGGATATTGCCGGCCATGTGGATGATGTCAGCGGCCGGGTATCCGAACAGGCCCATATTTTCGAGGCGCTGAAACAGGAAGCGCATGAAATGGCCACCGGCAATGCGCGGGTGACGGCCGCCACGGCCAAGGCGCGCGACGTGACCGCCAAGGCCCGGCGGGAGGCCGTGGCCAGCCGCGAACAGGTCGAACATGCGCTGGGGGAAATCCGCGCCCTTGCCGAGGATGTAACCGGGATCGAACAGCAGCTTGCCGGCCTGACCGAAGCGCTGAACCGGGTGGGCCGGGTGGCCGGCGAGATCAATACCATCGCCAAACAGACCAACCTTCTGGCCCTTAATGCCACCATCGAGGCGGCGCGTGCCGGCGATGCCGGGCGCGGTTTCGCCGTGGTGGCCACAGAGGTCAAGGCCCTGGCGAATAAGACCGCAGAAGCGACGCAGGAGATCGACGCCACCCTGCGCGACCTGACCGCCCAGGTAAAAGCCCTTTCCACACGCAGCGCCGCCGGTGTGGCCAAGGCCGGCAGCGTGCGCAGCGAAACCAACCAGATCGGCCAGGTGATGCGCAGTCTGGCCGACGCGATGGGCGAGGTGGACGGGGAGCAGGAGCAGATCGACGAGGCCGCCAACGCCATCGGCCGATCCATCGGCGCGGTGGATAGCCGCATCGGCGGGCTGGCCGGCGGGGTGGCAAATTCCAGCCGTTCCCTGACCCAGGCCAGCGAACGGCTGAACAGCCTGTTGAGCCTGTCGGAAAAGCTGATCGGCAATACGGCGGAACTGGATGTGGAGACGGTCGACACACCCTATATCCGCACCGTGCAGGAAGGGGCCGCGCGGATCAGTGCTGCTTTTGAGCGGGCGCTGGCCGATGGCACGATCCAGCTAGCCGACCTGTTTGACGAGCATTACGCGCCCATTGCCGGCAGTGACCCGCAACAGCACATGGCCCGCTTCACCACCCTGACCGACCGGCTGCTGCCGGAGGTGCAGGAGGCGGCCCTGGGCCTGTCGGACAAGGTGGTGTTCTGCGCGGCGGTGGACCGCAACGGCTATCTGCCCACGCACAACAAGAAATTCAGCCAGCCCCAACGGCCCGGCGACCCGGCCTGGAACGGCGCCAACTGCCGCAACCGCCGCATCTTCAATGACCGGGTGGGGCTGGCCGCCGGCCGCAACACAAGGCCCTTTCTGTTACAGGCCTATCGTCGCGACATGGGCAATGGCCGATTCGCGTTGATGAAGGATTGCTCCGCCCCCATCACCGTTGCCGGCCGCCACTGGGGCGGCCTGCGGCTGGCCTATCAGGTGTGATGGGGGGCGCTCGATACCAATCCGCCTAGAGTCTGTCAGGTTTAGTTGAAATCAGAAATGGTTCTCACCACCGTCACCCCGGCGCAGGCCGGGGTCCAGTTTCGTAGAGCAATGCGCTTGTGAGCCTGGACCCCGGCCGCAGCATGGGTGACGGTGTAGGTTGATCCAACCTAACCCTGACAAACTCTAGGGCAGATCGCGGAAAAGCGGAATCGCTTTGGAGCGTGAATCTGCTCGCTGAACAAGGCCCTAGAGCCGTGTGCGTTTCCGATTAAACGCACACGGCTCTAGGGCGCGGATGCGCCCGTCCCGGCGAGTGGGGGAGCACGAAATCTCCCGGATCAGTAAACCCCGCCGGTGCCGGTCCCGATGGAAGGCGGCGGCGGGGGGGCTGCGCCCGGCTGGCCGCCGGAAACAAAACTGGCGCCCCCGTCACCACCATCCAGCACGCCCTGCCCGCTGGTCGGCTCCGTGCCCGGAATGAAGCCCTCCCAGATGGCGCCGGGGGTGCCCGGCGGCACAGCGCGGCCATTCTCCGGGTTGACCCGCATCAGTTGCAGGCCGGGCGGGATACGGAAGGGCGTGGCCGGCTGGTCCTTCAAGGCCACGCTCATGAAATCCTTGAAGATCGGCACCGCGATGGAGGAGCCGGTTTCCCGGTCGCCGAGGGAGCGCGGCTGGTCATAACCGACAAAGACACCCACGGCCAGATCGGGGGAAAAGCCGACGAACCAGGCATCCATCGAATCGTTGGTGGTGCCTGTCTTGCCGGCCACCGGCTTGCCAATTTCCTTCAGCCGGGCGGCTGTACCCCGCTGAACCACACCTTCCAGCATGGAGACGACCTGATAGACGGTACGCGGATCATCCACCTGCTCGCGGTCATCGGGAACGACGGGGACGGTGTTGGGATCAGGCAGCGGCGGGGCCACCGGCAGGGCGCCGGTTGCGGCGGCAGGCATCACCTGGGGCACAGGGATGGTGCCATTTTCCGGCGGGGCGGCCACCGCTTCCAGCGGCATCTGGCAGCCGACGCAATCACGCTGATCATGCCGATAAACGGTCTTGCCGTTCCGGTCCTGCACCCGGTCGATGAAGCTGGGCTCGATCTTGCGGCCGCCATTGACCAGCATGGCGTAAGCCGTGGTCAGGCGCAGCACCGTCGTTTCCCCCGCCCCCAACGACATGGCAAGCTGATGGGGCAGATTATCGGTGATGCCAAAACGCCGGGCGGTTTCGGCTATCGGCTCCATCCCCACATATTGGGCCAGACGCACGGTCATGACATTGCGCGACTTCTCGATCCCGACGCGCAGCGGCGTGGGGCCATAGAATTTGTCGCTGTAATTGTTGGGCTTCCATTTCGGCAGGCCGGGCCCCTGGTCCAGGGCGATGGGCGCATCCAGCACCAGGGTGCTGGGCGTGAACCCATGGTCCAAAGCCGTCAGATAGACGAAGGGCTTGAAGGCGGAACCGGGCTGGCGCATCGCCTGGGTCGCGCGGTTGAACACGCTGATCCGGGCGCTGAACCCACCTGACATGGCCATGACGCGCCCCGTATGCGGGTCGATCGCCACCAGGGCGCCCTGCACTTCCGGGATCTGGCGCAGGGCGAACTGTCCGCCCTTGTCGCTCTTCTCCTCCTTGGTGCCCAGCGCCTCCACAAAGATGACATCGCCGGGCGACAGGGCGTCAGAGGCTTTCTGGATGGAAGGGCCGACATAGCGGCCATTTTCCACCTTGCGGGCCCATTTCAGCTCGGCCAGCGGGATCGTGCCCTCCCGGCCATCCGCCAGGGTGACGGAAACCGCATCGGCCCCGGTGCCCTGCACCACGGCCACATCCCATTCCTCCCCGCCGGGGGGGATGCGCACCTCGTCCAGCTTTTCCTGCCAGCCATCCAGGCTGTCCAGATGGGCGATGGGGCCGCGCCAGCCATCACGCCGGTCATAGGCCATCAAGCCCTGGCGCAGCGCGGTGGACGCGGCAGCCTGAAGATGCGGGTCCAGCGTGGTGCGGACGGACAGTCCGCCGGCATAAAGCGTCTGCTCGCCATAGAGCTTGGCCAGTTCGCGGCGCACTTCCTCGATGAAGTAATCGGCACGGACCTGCTCATCACCGCTGCGATCGGCGAAGGTCAGCGGCTCGGCCCTGGCGGCATCGGCCTCTTCACGGCTGATATAGCCATCATCCTGCATGCGGCCGATGACATAGTTGCGCCGGGCGATGGCCGCGTCGCGATGACGTTCGCGGTAATAGCGGTCCGGCGCCTTGGGCAGGCTGGCCAGGAAGGCCGCCTCGGCCACGGTCAATTCATCCAGCGACTTGTTGAAATAGTTGAGCGCCGCCGCCCCCACGCCATAGGCGCGGTTGCCCAGGAAAATCTCGTTCATATAGATTTCAAGGATCTGGTCCTTGGTCATCGCATCTTCGATGCGGTTGGCCAGGATCGCTTCCTTGATCTTGCGGACATAGGAGACTTCGTTGGACAGCAGGAAGATACGCGTCACCTGCTGGGTGATGGTGGACGCGCCGATGGGCCGCCGGCCGGACCCGATATTCTTGAGGTTCTGAAGCTGGGCGCGCACCACGGCCAGCCAGTCCACACCATGATGGCTGAAGAAATTCTGATCCTCGGCCGACACAAACGCATGAACGACGCGCGACGGCACGGCAGCAATGGGCACGAAGACGCGGCGTTCACTGGCGAATTCCGCCACCAGACGGCCATCGCCAGCATGGACGCGGGTGGCCACCGAGGGCGTGTAATTAGCAAGCTGCGTATGGTCGGGCAGTCCCTGGCTGTAATGCATATAGCCCAGCACACCAACGCCGACACCCGCACCAATTGCCACCGTGGCCAGCGCCACGCCGCCCAGCAGGATCCCCTTCGCCACGCGATTCATCGTTCAACCCGTCCGCCCGGCGCCTTTGATGCGGCACCGGTCCAATTTGCCCCAGATAGCAACAGAACAGCGGTGCCGCGCATTCGGCCCGCCGTCTACCGCACTTAATGTATCAATGTCCGGCGGATTATGTCGCGGTCATGACCGCTTCCGCCCCGCGCCCGGCGAAAAGTAGCCATCCACGGCACGCACGAGAGAAGCAGCCATGCGGCGGCGATGGGTGGCATTGTTCAGAAGGGACGCATCCTGGGCATGGGAGAGATAGCCCATCTCCACCAGGACAGACGGGACATCCGGCGCCGTCAGCACGCCAAAGCCGGCGGAACGCAGGGGCGATGGCAGAACCGCGATATTCTTGTCCAGGCTGGAAACCACCAGACCGGCGAAGCGGCGGGACTGGTTCATCTTTTCCCGCTGCGACAGGCTGATCAGGATATTGGCGACCTCTGCACTCTGGGTCTTCAGGTTCAGCCCGCCGGCCGCATCCGCCTTGTTTTCGCGCTGGGCCAGCATTTCTGCCTCACGGTCCGACGCCTTGTCCGACAGGGTATAGACCGACAGGCCGCGCACTTTCCTGGACGACATGCTGTCGGCATGAAGGGATATGAAAAGATGCGCGTCATTGGACCGCGCCACGGCTGCCCGATCACGCAGCGGCAGGAACACATCCTTGTCCCGCGTCATCACCACGCGGTACCGGCCCGTTGCCAATAGCTGGCGCCGCAATTCCCGCGCCATGGCCAGGGTCACATCCTTTTCATGGATGCCATTGACGCCGATGGCGCCGGGATCCTGCCCGCCATGGCCGGCATCCAGCACGATCAGCGGCAATTCCGGTGCCTTGGGCCGCTCCTTGGGGGGAATCGGCGGCCTGGGCGCCGATGCCAGGGAGGCGGCAACGGTGGCCGCACTGGTCCCGCCGGTACCCGGCAGCGGGGAAAGACTCCCCACCGCCCGGCGGTCGGCAGCCGCCCCGGCAGAAGGTTCCAGGTCCAGGATGAAGCGTGGTGGCTTGCCATCGCGCGGCGGGATCACTTCTGCCCAGGCGATGCGCACCGGCACGGTGGTGGCCAGCACCAGCCGCAGCCGATCCGCCGTCACCATCTCCGACGCGATGGCGGACACCAGCCCCCGCCCCGGCAGGATGCCACCGGCCCAGCGGGCATTGCCCAGTTCCACCACGACGCTGGCCGGGCTGGCCTGCGGTTCCACACGGAAGGCCACAGCCTCCGTCAGTTCCATGACGAAGCGGGTTTTGTCGGGATGCACACCCAGCCTTGCATCCAGCACCTGGGCCGGGACAGGCAATGGCGGGGCCTGGATGGCCGCGGTTTGCACCGGCTGCGCGCCCGCAAGGGCCGGCATCAGCGCGCACGCAAGCAGCCATGCCAGCAACGCCAAAAAGGCGCGCCAGGCACGGATGGGGACTGCAAATGCTGGCTGACAAGAACGCCGCACGCGCTCCGCTCCCCTCCCCCATGGACCGACGGGATCGTCTGATCCGTTATAGGCACGGAAAATCAGGCACTTCAACGGCGATGATGAGAAATCGCTTCATCTGCGGCGAATCTCAATCCGACCGTGGGATGGAAAACACACATCACGGCATGGCCCTGTACAAATCTTCCATTGTAGAAGGGGGCCGGGAATGTTTATGGTGTCGCTTGCGACAACCGCGTCCTGCCCAGGTCCTGCACCGGGCTTCGGCGTCGCGCTTCGGGACCCGTGCTGCCGGCTTTTGCTTTGTCGCCGTCGCCCCCGATGATCGTGACGCCTTCGGGATTGTCCCGGCGGGACGTGGTGCTGTGGAAACCTTGAGGCTGGCCTTGCTCCGGTTAACCGGAGCAAGACCCGGCAAAGGTCGGGATTGCGTCCTGGCTGCTTCCCAATTCCGGGCAGCGCTGTTCGACGCCGCGTACCGCCCTTTCCTGTGTGCCTCGCACCAATATGGTGGCAGGTCGTCGCCCTCCGTCCCGTCGCACGGGCGGGCGGCGCTTATGCCACGGGGAAGACATATGGCCAAGCGTATGCTTGTCGATGCCACGCATCCGGAAGAAACCCGGGTCGTCGTGGTCAATGGTAACCGCCTGGAAGAGCTTGATTTCGAGATCGCCTCCAGGAAGCAACTCAAGGGCAATATCTATCTCGCCCGGGTGATCCGGGTGGAGCCGTCGCTCCAGGCGGCCTTCGTCGAATATGGCGGCAACCGTCACGGTTTCCTCGCCTTCTCCGAAATCCATCCCGATTATTACCGCATCCCGGTCGCCGACCGTGAAGCCCTGCTGCGCGAACAGCAGGAACTGGCGGAAGAGCGGGAAGCCCGCGCGATGGAACGCGCGGAAGCTGAAACCGACGGCGAAGTGCCGATTGAACAGGCCCCGCCGCCGGCTGCCCCGGAGGATGTGGGCGGTGCCGCCCCCGCCCCGATTGAGGTGGATGAGGCCAATGGCGCTGGCTCTGTGCCGGCCTTTATCGGCGATGCCGATGGCGAAACCAGCGACAATAGCGACCCGACCGCCGAGGCAGGCGAGAATGGTGCCGCTGGCTCCCCCTTCACCCACAGCAATGGCCGGGGGGATGAACGGCGCGGCCGCCGCCGCCGGGGTCCGCCGCCGACTCAGCAGACCCAGGTCCAGCAGGATGATGCCGATCTGGTGGAAGAAGAGCTGGAAAGCGAAGAGAGCCGCCCGGCCCGTCGCCGCCCGCTGAAAAGCTACAAGATCCAGGAAGTCATCAAGCGCAAGCAGATCCTGCTGGTGCAGGTGACGAAGGAAGAGCGCGGCAACAAGGGCGCTGCCCTGACCACCTTCCTGTCGCTGCCCGGCCGTTATGCGGTGCTGATGCCCAACACCCCCCGCGGTGGTGGCATCTCCCGCAAGATCACCAACCCGGCTGATCGCAAGCGCCTGAAGGAAATGCTGGAGGATTTCGACGTGCCGTCGGGCATGTCCGTCATCCTGCGCACCGCCGGGATCGAACGGTCGAAGCCGGAAATCCGGCGCGATCTGGAATATCTGATGCGTCTGTGGGACAGCATCCGGGAAACGACGCTGCAATCCGTCGCCCCGGCGCTGATCTATGAAGAGGCCAACCTCATCAAGCGCACCATCCGCGATCTTTATTCCAGCGATATCGACGAGGTTTATGTCGAGGGCGAGCAGGGCCACCGCACCGCCAAGGATTTCATGCGGATGCTGATGCCCAGCCACGCCAAGAAAATTCAGCTTTACCAGGATGAGGGCATCCCGCTGTTCCACCGGTTCCAGGTGGAGGGCGCCATCGAGACGATGTTCAACCCCATCGTCCAGTTGAAGTCCGGCGGTTATATCGTCATCAACCAGACCGAAGCGCTGGTCGCCATCGACGTCAATTCCGGCCGCTCCACCAAGGAACGGAATATCGAGGAGACGGCGCTGCGCACCAACCTGGAAGCCGCCGAAGAGGTGGCCCGCCAGTTGCGTCTGCGCGACCTGGCCGGCCTGATCGTCATCGACTTCATCGATATGGAAGATAGCCGCAACAACGCGGCCGTCGAAAAGCGCCTGAAGGATGCGATGAAGGCCGACCGCGCCCGCATCCAGTTGGGTCGCATCTCCGCCTTCGGCCTGCTGGAACTGTCGCGTCAGCGCCTGCGTCCCAGCCTGCAGGAGATCAATTTCGAACGCTGCCCGCACTGCCAGGGCACCGGCCTGATCCGCAGCCAGGAAAGCGCGGCGCTCGCCGTGCTGCGCGCCGTGGAGGAAGAGGGTATCCGCAAGCGTTCGGCGGAAATCACCGTCACCTGCGCCACCCATGTCACGCTCTATATCCTGAACCACAAGCGTGAAGCGCTGGCCGATATTGAACGGCGCCATGGCTTGCGCGTCTACCTGCAAGCCGATGATCATCTGACCGGTACCGACCACCGGCTGGAGCGTCTGCGTGCCCGCACGGCTGCTGATGAAGCCGCGGTGGCACCCGTCAGCGCGGATCGCGTATTCGCCCAGACCGAACGCCAGATGGAGACCGAAGAGGTCGAGGTTGCCGAGGAAGCGATTGCCGCCGAGGAAGCCGAAGAGACGGTGGAAACCACCGCCCCGCAGGCCGCCCGTGGCGAAAGCAATGGCGATCGGGATCGCCGTCGCCGTCGTCGCCGTCGCCGCCGGGGTGAGCGGGGCGAAGGCTTTGGCCCCGAGGGCAATGGCGAGGCCGGCGAAGAGGATGCGGACGAAGGTGAGGTGGAAGCCTCTGCCGATGGTGTCGTGACCGAAGAAGCCACCGTCGCTGACGAAAGCTCCGAAACGGATGCTGCCCCCGACGCGACCAATGGCGACGACGAAAACGCGCAGAAGAAGCGCCGTCGTGGCAAGCGTGGTGGCCGTCGCCGTGGCCGTCGCGGTGAAGAGGGCATGTCCGATCTGGAGGCCACTGAAGGCGAGGCTGAAGGTGATGACGGGAGCGACGAGGCAGAGCCGGCCGCCGCCGAGCCTGTCGCCGCAGAAGCCCCGGTCGAGGCCACCCCGGTGGCTGAGCCGGCCATTGCCGCCGATGCACCGGTGGAACTGGTGAGCGAACCGGTTGTGGAAGCCGCCGAACCGGTAGCCGAAGAGGCTAAGCCGAAGAAGCGCCCCACCCGCAGCCGCAAAAAGGTTGCTGAACCGGCCGCCGAGGCAGCCGTGACCGAGACGGCACCCATCGCCGAACCGGTCGTGGTGACCCCGGTCGTGGAAGCCGAACCGGTGGCTGAAGAGGCAAAGCCGAAGAAGCGTCCCACCCGCAGCCGCAAAAAGGTTGCGGAACCGGCCGCCGAGGCAGCCGTGACCGAGACGGCACCCGTCGCCGAACCGGTTGTGGTCGCCCCGGCCGTGGAAGCCGAACCGGTGGCTGAAGAGGCAAAGCCGAAGAAGCGCCCCACCCGCAGCCGCAAAAAGGTTGCTGAACCGGCTGCCGAAGCAGCCGTGACCGAGACGGCACCTGTCGCCGAACCGGTTGTGGTGGCCCCGGTCGCAGAACCCGTACCCGCACCCGCACCCGCCGCCGAAGGCGAAGTCAAAGCCAAGCGGGGTTGGTGGAGCCGCAAGGGCTAAGGTTCATTCCTGAACCGAAATGATAAGGGGAAGGGCAATAACGTCCTTCCCCTTTTTCATTACGTACCCGTAACAAGCCTCCGCGGCGCCGTGCCACGCCAAAGGCAGCCCTTGATTGATGCCGGGATGCTTTCCCGGCTGGGCCGAATGCGCTAAGCAACCCACCATTCCCCCCTTCGCTGACAGGGACCGATATGAGTAGCGTCTCCCCCTCCCCCACCGGCCGTCTGGCGGGCCGTGTTGCCCTGATCACCGGCGCGTCACGCGGGATCGGTGCCGCCACGGCCGAGCAACTGGCCGCCGAGGGCGCCCATGTCGTGCTGGTCGCCCGGACCGTCGGCGGCCTGGAAGAACTGGACGATCGTATCCGGGCTGCCGGCGGCGCTGCGACCCTGATCCCCCAGGACCTGGCCGATGGTGCCAAGCTGGATGCGCTGGGCCCCGCCCTTTATGAGCGGTTCGGCCGGCTGGACATTCTGGTCCATGCCGCCGCGCAGCTCGGCACGCTGGGCCCCATCGCCCATTCCGATCCCAAGGATTGGGAGCGGGTCTTCGGGGTCAGCGTCGCCGCCCTGATGCGCCTGATCCGCACCACCGACCCGCTGCTGCGCCGGTCCGATGCCGGTCGTGCCCTGCTGTTGACCGACCGTGTGGGCCGGCAGCCCACCGCCTATTGGAGCGCCTATGCTGCCGCCAAGGCGGCTGCCGACATGATGGGGCGGACCTGGGCGGCGGAAACGCTGAACACCAGCCTGCGTATCAACATGGTCGATCCGGGGCCCGCCCGCACCGGCCTGCGCGCCAAGGCCTTTCCCGGCGAGGACACAGCCACCCAGGGCGATCCCGCGGACATTGCCCGCGCCCTGGTGGAATTTGTCGTCCCGGCCTGCGCCCTGCATGGTGAACTGATCGACTTGGCGACCGCGTAACGGCCTATCCGGAAGGGCGTAGAAAAAAGCGCACATGCTGGTGATGGGGGTCACAGCGAGCCCAGGTGGCCTGGGGCAAAGTCAAGCCACTGATCGTTCCCCGCTCAGTGGCCGGATGGGTCCCCCCTACCCCTTCTTCCCCGTCCGGCGCCAATAACCGCACCTGACCCGCCATCCGCCCCCGGATGGCGGGTTTTTCTTGGTCTCTCGCCCTTATGATCGCGGGGTCAGGGCGGGGCGGGCTTTCGCCGCGGGTGCACTTGGCCCTATAATCCCTTTTGAAAAGGGCGCTGTGCCGTCCAAGAAGCCGGTGCCGGAACAGACATGCTGGAAAAACTGGTCGAAGCCGCCATTGTGTTCGCCATTATCGGCGGCCTGTCCTATCTGGTGGGCATGGCGATCTCCCATAGTATGGAAAGCGCTTTGCGACGCCGGCTGGAGGGGGAAGGGCTGGATGGCCGGCTGATGCGCCTTAATCTGCTGGCCCAGCGCTTCCAGGCCCGCAAGGACAGTATGCTGCCCCGGCTGGTGAAGCTGGACGCGCAGGTAAAATCGGCCCGCCGCCGCCAATATATGATCACCAAAAAACTGAACGATCTGAAGATCGCCCGATCCCGGCTTATGCGTGTGCTGGGAGAGGAGGATGCCTTCCTGCGACCGGAGCGACCGGCCCGCAAATTCATCGCCGAGGTGGTGAACCGGCATGTGCAGCGCACCCTGTTTGAGCATAAGGAACACCCGTTCCTGTCCCGCGCCTGGTCACGCACACAGCAGGTGGTGATCTGGGCCCCGACCATCGGCGATGCCAAAGCGATGGCGGAAAAATCCTATCCTCCCGCCACAGGCTTTTTCATCGCTGGCATCACAGAGCCACAAAGCGATGCTGAGGAGGAATTGAGCGCCCTGGAAGAAGCCAGTTTGAAGGCAGCCGAAGCAGGACACAGCACCCCATGATGGAGCGCATTTTTGATCTGCTGCCGCTCTGGTTCGGAATATTGGCCGGCGGTGTCGTCGCCATGCAGGTGACCACCAGCATCTCCAAGCGTATCCGCCGCGCCCATGGCCTGCGCAAAGCGCAGTTGGGCCGGGTTGCCCAGGCCAGCAAAGTCCTGCGGGAAAAGGTTAAGGTGACCCTGGACCTGCGCCGCGAGGAACGCCAGATGGAGGTTGAACTGATAGTGCTCGACCGTTCCATCGCCGAGGGCGAGGCCCAGGCGGAACGGGAAAAGCGCACCGAATCCCAGATTTATGTCTTTGATGAACGCAAGAATACCGGTGATCAGGCCTTCCTGTTCACCATCACCCATCCCGATTTTAACAATCTGGCCCGCAACGCTCCGCCGGAAATCTGCACCTCCTGGCGCAGCGGCCGTCGCTATATGGTCTGGGCAGCCAGTGAGAAAATGGCCGCCGCCAAAGCCAATATGCGCTTCAACCAGGATAAGGGATATCGGGTGTCGCCGCCCCAGGCGGTTGAGGGCGATATGGAAGAATATTGAACTGTCGGGCAGATGAAATGTTGTAAAATAACCGAAAAATAGGGTCTTTCCGTTACATGATGCTTGTAGACGGCGCGCATCGTGGTATCAATTTGGTCTGCTTTGCCATCGGCCCCCGCCGGAGAAGGATGCTTCAATGTCCGCCTTGACCCAATCCCCCGCCTGGAAGGCGCTTGCTGCCCATCGTGCCGCCCTGGAAGGCACCAGCATGCGCGACCTGTTCGCCGCCGATACGGGACGGTTCGACCGGTACAAGGTGGGTTTCGACGGCATGCTGCTGGACTATGCCAAGAACCGCATCACCGATGAGACGATGGCATTGCTGGTCGATCTGGCCCGCCAGCAGAATGTTGAAGCCATGCGCGATGCCATGTTCGCCGGTGAAAAGATCAACATCACCGAAGATCGCGCCGTCCTGCATGTGGCCCTGCGCAACCGTGCCGACCGGCCGGTCCTGGTGGATGGCCAGGATGTGATGCCCGATGTACAGGGCGTTCTGGCCCGCATGTATGCCTTCTGTCATAAGGTGCGCGACGGGGAATGGCGCGGCTTCAGCGACCAGCCCATCACCGATATCGTCAATATCGGCATTGGCGGGTCCGATCTGGGCCCGGTAATGGTGACACAGGCGCTGACGCCCTGGCACCATCCGCATCTGGCCGCCCATTTCGTCTCCAATGTTGATGGCACCCATATCGCGGAAGTGCTGAAGAAGGTGGACCCGGCCACCACCCTGTTCATCATCGCGTCCAAGACCTTCACCACCCAGGAAACGCTCGCCAATGCCCATACGGCGCGGGACTGGTTCCTGGCCAATGGCGGGACGGAAGCCGATGTGGCCAAGCATTTCGTGGCCCTGTCCACCAATGCCGGCGAGGTGGCGAAATTCGGCATTGATACCGACAATATGTTTGGTTTCTGGGACTGGGTGGGCGGTCGTTACAGCCTGTGGTCAGCCATTGGCCTGCCCATCGCCCTGATGGTGGGGCCGGAGAAGTTCGGCGAATTGCTGGCCGGCGCCCATGCCATGGATGAACATTTCCGCACCGCCCCCCTGGCGCAGAACATGCCGGTGGTCCTGGGCCTGCTGGGCGTGTGGTACGGCAATTTCTGGGGTGCATCGGCCCATGCCGTGCTGCCTTATGACCAGTATCTGGCCCGCCTGCCGGCATACCTGCAGCAGTTGGATATGGAGAGCAACGGCAAGTCGGTGGACCGCCAGGGCAACCCGGTGGATTACACCACCGGCCCGATCATTTTCGGGGAGCCGGGGACCAATGGCCAGCACGCCTTCTATCAGTTGATCCACCAGGGCACCCACCTGATCCCGTGCGATTTTATCGCGCCCGTGGCCTCGCAGAACCCGGTGGGGCGCCACCATGCCATGCTGCTGTCCAACACCTTCGCCCAGACCGAAGCGCTGATGCGCGGCAAGAATGGCGATGAGGTGCGGGCCGAACTGGTGAAGGAAGGCAAGGAAGGCGACGCCCTGGAAGCCTTGCTGCCGCACAAGATTTTCACCGGCAACCGCCCCACCAACACCATTCTGGTGGATGCGATGGACCCGCACCGGCTGGGCATGCTGATCGCCCTTTACGAGCACAAGGTGTTTGTCCAGGGCATCATCTGGAACATCAACAGCTTCGACCAATGGGGCGTTGAGCTGGGCAAGCAACTGGCCAAGGTGATCCTGCCCGAGTTGGAGGGCGAGGCTGCCAAGGACCATGATGCCAGCACCAAGGGCCTGATCGCCGTGGCCAATGCGGGCAAGGTGGGGTGAGCTTCCCGGCGGACTGCGTAGCCTTGTAAACCCCCTGTCCCTGATCCATCATCGGGGACAGGATGGGAGGCAGCCATGGAAGTATCTGTTGGCGACGCTTTGGTACGTTGGCAGGAGTTGATCCAGCGGGCATAGCTATATAGGTGCTTTATGAAGGCCTTGCTTGGAGTTGCTGCTTTGATTGCAATGGCATGGGGCACAACAGCCTATGCCGCTGTTGAAGCAGACGCTATATGCCCTGTCCTTCCATCTGAAAGCGGACTCTCTTGGTCTCTCAAGCGCGGCCCTGATTTTTATGTTTGCTACGCCGAGGACAAGGGTACGATTTCGCCGGGATTGATTGGGGTTTATCTAGGGTTGGCGCCAAGTTTTGTCGCCAATAATGAGGCTTTCGTAGGTGAAGGTCTTATGGATGGGATGCCAGTCCGTTGGCAACGAAAGCCAGTGGATGGCTACAAGTTCGGACTTGAGTCACTGCGCGGGCAAATGATCCTGGAAGCCCCGCTAGAACAATCGGATAACTCGGCGATAGAGCCTCCGCCACCACCGCCGCCTCAGGATATAGGTCACATTTGGGTGCTGTCGAATGATGAGTTGACGCTGGAGTCCTTACGGGCCGTCGCAGAAAAACTCAGGTTTAAGCCAACGCGACGGTCTGGATGGTAAGTGGTGGCTAATGAAGCTCTGGCTAACGCCATCTTTCCGCCCAATCACCCCCTGATATAGCATCCTATCTTCGGGGGGATTTCCATGCTGCATCCATCCAGCGCCAGGGCGTGGCCCTTTCTGGCGCATTTCATTGACCGGGAAGCCCGGTTCGCCCAGGCCGCCGCCACCCGTGGCGGCCTGGCGCTGGCAGCTTATGAATTTGTCCGGTTTGGCGTGAAACAGGCCTGGGCCTGTTTTTATGGCGGATTGATGCTGGCCCTGCTGCTGGGGACCTGGCTGTTCTATCCCAGCGATCTGCCGCTGGCGCGTTATGATTTCCTCACCCTGGCCGCCCTCACCCTGCAGGTGGCGCTGATCACATTCCGGCTGGAAACGCGGGAGGAAGCGCTGGTCATCGCGCTTTTTCATATCGTCGGCACGGGCATGGAGATTTTCAAGACGGCCATGGGGTCATGGGTCTATCCGGAGCCCAGCCTGCTGCGCCTCGGCGGCGTGCCTTTGTTCACCGGCTTCATGTATGCCGCCGTCGGTTCCTATATTGCCAGGGCGTGGCGGTTGTTCGATTTTCGCTTCACCCGCCATCCGCCGCTCTGGGCCACGCTGGGATTCGCGGTCGCCGCCTATGTCAATTTCTTCACCCATCATTATTGGTGGGACATGCGCTGGGGCCTGTTCGCGCTGGCGGGGCTGCTGTTCGGGCCCTGCTGGGTGCATTTCCGCATCTGGCGCCGGCATCGCCATATGCCCCTGCTGCTGGGCTTCGCGCTGGTAGCCCTGTTCATCTGGTTTGCAGAGAATATCGGCACCTTTGCCGGGGCCTGGATCTATCCCAGCCAGAAGGCGGAATGGACCCTGGTATCGCCGGCCAAGTTTGGTTCCTGGTTCCTGCTGATGATCCTGTCCTACGCCCTGGTCTGCCTGGTGCGACGCCCCCTGCCATTGGGTGAGGTTTTTCATTATTGCGGATGGCGGATCATAGGGATAAGGCATCAGGTAGCAGCAACCGAAGGTCGCCCCGTTGAGCGAAGCAAGGCCGATCTATAAATTGACGCAGGCCCAGCTTGACCAGTTGGTCAAGCGGCATGAGATGTTCCGCAACGCCCGCATGGGCGGGGCCCGCGCCGTCCTGTCCAATTTTGATCTGACCGGGCTGGATCTGTCGGGCCGTGACCTAGCCCATGCCGACCTGACAGGCGCCATCCTGCGCCGCGCCAATCTGGCTGGCGCCAATCTGGATTGCACCAGCCTGTTCGCCGCCGACCTGCGGGAAACCGACATGACCGGCGCATCCTTGGTAAAGGCGGACCTGCGTGGTGCCTGCCTGCGCGGGGCGGACCTGTCGGGGGCCAATCTAGTCAATGCCGACCTGCGGGACGGGTCATTGGCCGAACGCGGGGCCGATGGCAGCCTGAAAATTGTGGTCGTGGATCAGGACAGTCCCACCGATATGCAGGGGGCCCGGCTGGCCAATGCCAACCTGTCCCAGGCCAAACTGTCCGGTGCGGTTGCCATGCACACGGATTTCACCGACGCGGTGATGCGTGGCACCAAGCTGGTCCGCGCCAATCTGCGCAATGCCACGCTGGATGGCGCCATCCTGGAAGGGGCGGACCTGTCGGGTGCCGATATACGCGGCGCCAGCCTGAAAGGCGCCGTGCTGACCCAGACCCAGATGGTGATGACGGAGCTGGGCGGCGCCAATCTGGAAGGCGCCCTGACCGACAAGCCCGCCGGCCGCCCCCTGGCCGACCTGCCCCAGTCGCTGGAAGAAATGGTGCGTCAGCATGCGCTGTGGGTTGGCAGCGCCGGGCAACAGGGCCGCGCACTGGACCTGTCCGGCTTCGACCTGCGTGGCACCGGCGCCCTGTCCCATGCCTGCCTGACCCGGTTGCTGGCGAAAGGGGCCGTACTGTATGGGGTGGACCTTTCATCGGCCCAGATTCAGGCTGGGCAGATGCAGGATGCCGATCTGCGCGGGGCCAACCTGTCAGCCAGCGACCTGCGGGGACTGAACCTGACTGGCGCCAATCTCAACAATGCCAATCTGGCGGGCGCCAACCTGGCCTATCTCCAGATCAGCGAGAGCCGTGTGGTGCGGGCGGAGCTTGCGGGGGCAAGGCTCCGCTATGCCGACCTGACAGGCGTGCGGCTGGTCCGGGCCAATCTGGCCGGTGCCGATCTGTCTTTTGCCAACCTGATGCGGGCGGAACTGAAAGGGGCAGACCTGACCGGCGCCCGCCTGTCCGGCGCCCGGATGCGGCGGGAGCAGTTGGAAGGGGTTATTGGGGTGAAGTACTAAGTGTCTGTCCGGAAGATTTTCGTTCTTTATCAACATGTTAATGCTTTAATCCCGTCACCCCGGCGAAGGCCGGGGTCCAGTTCGTAGAGCAAAGCGCCTGTGATTCTGGACCCCGGCCTTCGCCGGGGTGACGGTAGCGTTTAAAGATAAGACGTGTAAGACGTTGAGATAACGTGAAACTTTCCGGACGGACTCTAACACCCCCCGATATGGGGCCCACCTTGGCGGCCAGCCCCAATCGGTGCTATGACCTGGGCATGCCGATCATCCGCCGCCTGCCCGAAACGCTTGTCAACCAGATCGCCGCCGGCGAGGTGGTGGAGCGCCCTGCCGCCGCCGTGAAGGAACTGGTGGAAAACGCGCTGGATGCCGGCGCGCGGCGGATTGATGTCACCCTGCGCGACGGCGGCAAGGCGCTGCTGTCGGTGGTGGATGATGGCGTGGGCATGGTGCCGGAACAGTTGGAACTGGCGTTGGAGCGCCACGCCACGTCCAAACTGCCTGATGGCGACCTGACCGATATCCGCACCTTGGGTTTCCGCGGCGAGGCCCTGCCCTCCATCGGTGCTGTCAGCCGGCTGACCATCACCAGCCGCACGGCGGATGCCGACCATGCGAGCAGCATCCTGGTGGAAGGGGGGGCCAAGGGGCCCGTCGGCCCGGCACCGGGCGGCCAGGGCACACGGGTGGAGGTGCGCGACCTGTTTTTTGCCACGCCCGCGCGGCTGAAATTCCTGAAAGGCAGCCGCACCGAAAGCCAGCATGCGGTGGATGTGGTGGAGCGGCTGGCCATGGCGCACCCCCATGTCGCCTTCACGGTGAATGATGAGGGGCGCACGCCGGTAAGGCTGGCGGCCAGCACGGGGGAGGCGGAACAGGCCCGTCTGGTGCGGTTAGGCGCCGTGCTGGGACGGGAGTTCCAGGAAAATGCCATCCCCGTCAATGCCGAACGCGCAGGCGTGCGACTGACCGGCCATATCGGCCTGCCCACCTACAACAAGCCCACCGCCGCCGGGCAATATCTGTTCGTCAATGGCCGCCCGGTGAAGGATCGGCTGATGGTGGGAGCCGTGCGCGGTGCCTATGCCGATTTCCTGGCCCGTGACCGTCACCCCGTGCTGGCCCTGTTCCTGGACCTGGACCCGCATGAGGTGGATGTGAATGTGCATCCAGCCAAGACGGAGGTGCGGTTCCGCGATCAGGCCCTGGTGCGCGGGCTGATCGTGGGCGCCCTGAAACATGCGCTGGCCGCTGCCGGGCACCGGGCCAGTACCACGGTGGCCGCCGACACCCTGTCCAGCCTGACGCCGCGTGTCGCCCCGCAGACCAGCCTGTTGTGGGAACCGCCGGCCCGGCCCGCCGGGACCGGCTATAATCCCTACCAATATCAGGCCCCGCCGCCCGTGCCCCGCCAGATGGCGGAAGCGGCATGGCAGTTCCAGGCCCCGCTGCCGCCGGGGGAAACAGCGCCCCCCTCCGATGGCACGGGGGCCAGCTTCGCGCCTGCTGCCCGCAATGAGGTGGTGACGGATGCCGCCCCGCCGCCGGCCAGCCAATTCCCCCTGGGGGCTGCGCGGGCGCAATTGCACGCCACCTATATCGTCGCCCAGACGGAAAATGGCATCGTCATCGTGGACCAGCATGCCGCCCATGAACGGCTGGTCTATGAGCGGATGAAGCAGGACATGCTGGGCGGCGGGGTGAAGCGCCAGATGCTGCTGATCCCCGAAGTCGTGGAACTGGACCCGGCGGATGCCGACCGGGTGGGAGAACGGTCGGCGGAACTGGCGGAAATGGGCCTGATCCTGGAAACCTTCGGATCGGGTGCCGTGGTGGTACGGGAAGTGCCAGCCATGCTGGGGGCACGCGCCGATGTGCGCGGGCTGATCAAGGATATCGCGGACGAGCTGGCGGAGCTGGGCGATGCCCATGCCCTGAAGGAGAAGCTGGAGGCGATCTGTTCCCGCATGGCCTGCCATGGCAGCGTGCGCGCCGGCCGCCCGATGAATGTCGATGAGATGAACGCCCTGCTGCGCCAGATGGAGGCCACGCCCCATAGCGGCCAGTGCAACCATGGCCGCCCCACCTATGTGGAACTGAAGCTGGGGGATATTGAACGGCTGTTTGGCCGGCGCTGAGGAGAAAACCTGGCTGCGTTAAACGAAATCAGCCTGGCGCAGAAGATTGTGGAAATTGCGCAGCGCCTGGGCCTGTTCCTGCGGGCTGGACAAGCCTTCAACGAACTTGCCGTCGAAATTGGGCTGGCGCAGATGACCGACAATCTGGTCACGCACCATGCGCCGCGCCTTGGGGCTGGACAGCACATCATTGGCCGCGAACTGCATCAGACGGGTCGCCCGCACCCGCAGGCTGGCGCCAGGATCGTCCAGCTTCTCAATCACGCGGGATGCCACGATATAGTCGGCCACCATCCCATCCACCTGATCGGCCAACCGTTCCGCCTCCTCCCCCGGCAGGCCGCTGGCGCCTATGGCACGGTAGAGGGCGGCCATGGCCTGCATTTTGGGCTTCAACGGCACCTGCGCGCCGACCAGCGTGTTGACATCCATCCCCCGGCCCAGCAGCGGCCGCAGCCGCACGACCAACGTATCCATTTCCCGACGACCAAGGTCGCTATCGGCCAGTTCCGTCAGATACAGCGCCCGATCGCGCGGCAACGCAATGATGCCCAGCATGCCATCAATGGAAAGACGCCGGCCTTCCGACCCGCCCTGTTCCAGAAAACGCAGATAGCCAGAGGTCAGCGCCTCCGCCATGCGGCTGCCGCCGATCAAGCCGGACGGGGTGATGACACGCGCCGTCAACTGGCTGAAAGCCGCCCGGTTGCGTTGCGGATCACGCGCCAGCGGGGCCGTTCCCCGCAGGCTGCGCAGCAGGCTTTCAAACATCACCTGCCCGCTTTGCGGCGCCTGACCCGTGCCCAGCCAGCGGGAGAGGATAGCGGTAATGGCCGGGGCGCTTTCCCGCCCATCGGTTTCAAACTGCCCGTCCAGCACATCCAGCAGCCGGCCCAGCGCGGTGCCCAGATCGGGCTGGCGGCCCAGCAGATCCTGCACCACGCTGGGGAAGGAAATGGCATCCGCCACCAGCGTATCAATGATAGCGAGATGAGAGGCCGGTCCGTTGGCGGCATCCGCCGCTGTTTCCAGCAGCCATTCCACCTTGCCCAGCAGATTGCGGATCTGCACCAGATCGCGGCAGAAGACCACCTTGGACAGATAATCCACCGTTGCCGGATCGCCAGCGCCCAGCGCCGCCGCCTTGGTCATGGCGGTGGTGAAACCATCCTGCCGGATGGAAAAGGGCGCCCGCTTCTGCGCTGCATCGGCCCGGTTCTGCAATTCCGTCAGGCTGGCATAGATCTGGTCGCGGCGTTCGCGCATATCCAGGCTGGCGGCCTTGCCCTGAACGGTCGCGACACGGCCCACAGCAATGGGCACCATATTTTCGTAATTGAAGGCCCGCTTCATCTCGCCGGCATTATAGAGAAGCTCCGACGCCGTCAGCGACCGTTCCTCCAGATATTGCCGCAGCATGCGGGAAATGACCTGCCGGCTGCCTTCCTGCAGATAATCCGTGCTTTCCATGCATAACGGTGCCTCATCCACCGGCTGCACGGTGATGGCCCGGGTCTGCCCGTCCCGCATCTCGGAAAAAAGAATGGTCTGGGTGGGCGGCATGCCGGGGGCGCCCGTGAAATCGCGTACGATACGCACCCCTTCACGCAGGGGCAGCAGGCGCGTGGCAACCGCCTTCGCCTCTTCCTCAGAGGCGCAGATTTCCTCAATCACCCAGTGATCGACCTTATAGGCCTGTACTTCAAAATTTAGTCGCCGGCCAATCCCGCCTTTTGCGGTGCTGCCGCCAACCAGACTGGATAGCCACATTTTGCGCCCCGTCCGCCCACCCCGTTCGGATATATACCATCGGACAGTTCAGCGGGAAATTCAATTGGCCGCAAACAACCGCACAGTAATTAAGCGGCTACGATTTTATTGCGGCTTGCCCTTCACCCATACGGGATTGGCCGCGAACAGGGGCACCGAAGTGATGGACATCTTGGCAGAGGCATCCTTTACCTGACGGCTGTAGACGACATAGATCAGCGTGTCATTCTCCCGGTCATAGATGCGGCGCACCGCAATGGCCTTGAAAACAAGACTTTTACGTTCGGAGAAGACCTCTTCCCCCCGTTTGGACAGGTCGATATCGCCAATCTCGATGGGTCCGGTCTGGCGGCAGGCAATAGAAGCATTGGACGGATCCTCAAACCAGTTACCCTTGGACAGACGGTCAATCAGCGACCGGTCGAAATCCACGATATGGCAGGTGACGCCCTTGACCTCAGGGTCGCTGAAGGCCGTCACCTTGAGCCCGTTGCCCGTCCAGTCATTGCTGAATTCCCCCACCTCCTGCTGAGCAGCAGCGGGCAGCGCCGGCAGAAAAGCCAGCAGACAGACGGCGGCGAGGCGGCACAGGGATTTCATGGGGGCGATCCGGTAAGGATAAGGGATGGGCGCAGGCTATCCCGACCGCCTCTCCGCTTCAATGGCCGTCGCTCAGCATATCAACGCTACCAATAAAGCTGCGGACCTTCCCCGCCTGTACCGCGTTAAAGCATCGGTTTCATGACAGGGGGATTTGATGGGGATCGAGGACCGGGCAGGTACGGGGCGGGCGCTGGCCGCGAGGATGATGCCGGCGGTGAAGGGGCAGGAACAGATCCGCCGGGTCCAGACCTGGCTGCTGGGTTTTCTGTTGGCCCTGGCCGTGATGTACACGCTTTTTGTGGCGCAGGACATCCTGCTGCCCATCTTCCTCGCCATCCTGCTGGCGCTGCTGCTGCGACCGGCAGTGCGGGGGTTGAACCGCCTGCGCCTGCCTGATCCCGTTGGCGCGGCCCTTGTTATTGTCCTGGTCCTGGGGATTGCCGGCAGCGGCGTGCGGGTGCTGGCCGAACCGGCGGTGGCCTGGGTGGAGCGGGCGCCGCAGGTCATGGAAACTTTGCAGGACCGTATGCACGGCCTGCAGCGCGCCCTGGCCCCCGCCCGGCAGGCCACCGAACGGCTGCAACGCATGACCCGCAGCGAAGGCGCCCAACGGGAAGTGGTGATGCGAGGACCCTCCCTGGCAGAAGCCGTCATGGCCCAGGCGCAGGTGGTGGTAGGGCAAAGCCTGGTGGTGCTGGCCTTGACCTATTTCATCCTGGCCTTCGGCAAAAACACGCTGACCTGTGTATTATCCTCCCTGCCAAGGCGGGATGATCGCACGCATCTGTCCGATATCGTCGTGACAGTACAGACCAATATCACCCAATATCTGGTGACCATCACCATCATCAACAGCGCGCTGGCCCTTGTGACGGCGGGGGTCATGACGTTGCTGGGCGTCCCGTCCCCGATATTATGGGGCGCGCTGGCGGGTCTGTTCAATTTCGTGCCCTATCTGGGGCCGGCCGTGACAACGGCGATGCTGTTCGTCGTCGGTGTGGTCAGTTTCGACAACTGGACCCAATCCCTGCTGCCTGCGCTCTGTTTCATCGCCATCACCTCGATAGAAGGTAATTTCCTCACCCCCATGATCGTGGGACGGCGCTTGACGCTGAATCCGATTTTCGTTTTCGCCACCGTTTTGTTCTGGGGCTGGCTCTGGGGGATTGCCGGGGCGCTGCTGGCCGTCCCCATCCTGGCCGTGTTCCGCATCGTCTGCGAGGCGACCCCGGTTCTGCGTCCCATCGGCGCCCTGGTCGGCGGCGTACCTCTTCCGACCAGTCTGGCGAAATAGACCGTCCGGCGGTTGCATCCCGCTTGCGCCTTTCCCCACCTGGAATGATAGAATGGGGAAAGGGCCACAACGCATAAAGGGATGGAAAAGCATGGAGTTCGGTATTTTCGCCGGCGTGGTCGCCGTCTTTGGCATCCTGCTGGCCTTCGCCGGGATCAAGACCGTGCCCCAGGGGCAGGAATTCACGGTGGAGCGGTTCGGCCGCTATACCCATACCCTGCGCCCCGGCCTGCATTTCATCATTCCCTTCGTGGATCGGATCGGCACAAAGCTGAGCATGATGGAAACGGTGCTGGACGTGCCCAGCCAGGAAGTGATCACCAAGGACAATGCCATGGTGACCGTGGATGGCGTCGTCTTCTATCAGGTGCTGGATGCTGCCCGCGCCGCCTATGAGGTGAACCAGCTTCAACTGGCCATCCTGAACCTGACCATGACCAATGTGCGTACCGTCATGGGCTCCATGGACCTGGACGAGCTGCTGTCCCAGCGCGACCGCATCAACGCCCAGCTTCTGCATGTGGTCGATGATGCCACCCAGCCCTGGGGCATCAAGGTCACCCGCATCGAAATTCGCGATATCCAGCCGCCGCGCGATCTGGTGGACAGCATGGCCCGGCAGATGAAAGCCGAACGTGACCGTCGCGCCCAGATCCTGGAAGCAGAGGGCGCACGGCAATCCGCCATCCTGAAGGCGGAAGGCCAGAAGCAGGCCGCCATTCTGGAAGCCGAAGGCCGCCGGGAGGCCGCCTTCCGCGATGCCGAGGCGCGTGAACGCGAAGCGGAAGCCGAAGCCGCTGCCACCCGCATGGTGTCGGACGCCATTGCCGGCGGCAATGTCCAGGCCATCAACTATTTCGTGGCCCAGCAATATCTGACCACTTTCAAGGAATTTGCTCATAGCCCGAACCAGAAAGTGCTGTTCATGCCGATGGAAACCACCGGCATCATCGGCACGCTGGGCGGGTTGGCAGAAATTGCCCGTGACGCCTTCGGCCCGAAGGAGGGAGAGGGCAACAAGGGGCCGCGCCCGCCATCGCCAAACCGTCCGGCATCGCCGCCGCCCTCCCCCTGGGGCACGCCTCAGGGGCCGGCCTGACGCATCCATTATCCCATCTCCTATCCGACCCTTTGCCTTGAGGGAGGCGGCCCATGATCTTCTGGTACTGGTGGTGTCTGGCATTGGCGCTGGCGGCACTGGAAATGTTCATTCCAGGTGCCGCCTTTCTTTGGGTTGCGGGTGCGGCGGCGCTGACCGGCATCATCGCCTGGGTCCTGCCCGACATGGCCCTGGCGGTGGAACTGGTCCTGTTCGGCGTGCTGGCCGCCCTGGCCTATGCGCTGTCGCGCCGGTTTATGCCGCGTGGTCGGGAAGATGGGCCGGCCAGCACCTTGAACCGCAGGGCGGAGCAATATGTCGGCCATATCTTCACGCTGGAAACGGCGCTGAGCGGCGGGCGGGGCCGTGTCCATGTCGGTGACACGCTCTGGCCCGTGACGGCGGAAGAGGATTTGCCCGCCGGGGCAAAGGTGCGGGTGGTGGCGGTGGATGGCGCCCTGATGCGGGTCACCGCCGCCCCCGCCGCCGGCATATCCCCCCCCGGTCCGTGAAGCTTTCCACCCACCATTGTGCAAAGCCGCATGGTTTGCCATGATCCGGCCGGACGGCGCGCGTGGCCGTGCCCTTGAAGCCGGAGATCCCCGCCGACCATGGCAGCCAGCATGGCAACCAGCGCCGCCCCTGACGAGATGCCGGAGCCGCCCGCAATGCGGCCGGCGGCCCATTATGCGCCGGTCGATCTGGGCGGCCGGTGCGAGATCATGCCCGGCTCCCCCCTGGCCGGACTGGATTCGGCTGGCGGCAGCGCCTTTGCCAGCCGCATGGCCCGCGACCGCAAGACGGAAAGCTTCGCCATCATCACCGATCGCCCCGTCCCGGCGCGGGTGGAAGCACTGAGCGGGTTCCGCACCATCGAGAACCCCGCCCTGATGCGCCTGCTGGATTGGGGCACGGTGGACTGGACGCCCGATGGCAAGCGCCGCTTCGCCCTGGTCTATGAACGGCCCGGTGGCCGGCGGGTGATGAATGACCTGTCCGATGTGCGCGAACCATTCAACGATGATCTGGTGACGCGCACCCTGATGCCCAACCTGCTGTACGTCCTGCGGGAGATGAATGCGCGGGGCCTGACCTGCGGGGCGATCCGGCCGAACAATCTTTTTTACAAGGATACGGTTTCCAGCGCCGTCATGCTGGGCGACTGCCTGTCGACCCCGACCGGCTATGCCCAGCCGGTGCTGATGGAGACGATCGAGAGGGCCCAGGCCCAGCCCGCCGGGCGCGGCCCCGGCACGATCGGCGATGATCTCTATGCCCTGGGCATCACGCTGCTGGTGCTGGTGCTGGGCCGGCACCCCCTGCCCGACCTGGATGACGAGGGGCTGATCCGCGCCAAGATGGACCGGGGCACCTATTCCGCGCTGACGGGCCATCTGCGCCTGCCGCAAAGCCTGCTGGAACCGCTGCGCGGGCTGATGACGGATGATGCCAAACAGCGGTGGAGCCTGTCCGACCTGGATATGTGGCTGCAAGGCCGCCGCCATTCCTCCAAACAGCCGCAAATTCCCCGGCGCGGCGCCCGCCCGTTTGATTTCCAGGGCGACCAGTTGCTGCATTGCCGCTCACTGGCCCGCGCCCTGGCCCGGAATACGGCCGCCGCCGCCCCCCTGATCGAACGCGGGGAGGTGGAAAAATGGGTCCGCCGCAGCGTGGGCGACGAGACCCGGGCCGAGATGGTGCAGACGGCCATCACCTCCGCCAGTGTGGGCGGGCGGGCCGCCACGCAGGAAGAAAAGCTGGTCGCCCGCGTGACCATCGCCCTGGACCCGCCGTCCCCCATCCGCTATCGCGGCATCGCCGTCATGCCGGACGGGCTGGGACCAGCCATGGCGGAAGCGATGTGGCAGAATGGCAGCATACAGCCTTATGCCGAATTGGTGCTGGCGCAGTTGCCCATGTTCTGGGTGAATTGCCAGCCTGATTTCCGGCCCGAATATGTCCCCATGGTGCAGAGCTATGACGGGCAGCGGACCTTGCTGGAACATGTCGGGATGGGGTTCGGTATTGAGCGGGTGCTGTATGAACTCTGCCCCGCCTGCCCCTGCCTGGCACCGCACCTGCGCGATTATTATGTGCTGACCCCGGCAGAATTGCTGGCCGCACTGGAACAGATCGCCACCAAGCCGACACGCGGCCGTGACCCGGTGGATCGCCATGTCATGGCCTTCCTGACAACCCATCACAAAAAGCTGAACGACCGGCTGCTCCAGCCCCTGTCCAGCCAGCATGATCCGGCACGGCGGATCATTGCCATGATCAGCATCCTGGCCGATGTGCAGAACCGTTTCGGGCCGGCGCGGCTGCCCCATCTCTGCGCCTGGATGGTCACCTTGATGGAACCGGTGTTCAAACGGTTCAAGAACAAGGAAACCCGGGAGAAGATGAAGATAGAGGTGGCCCAGGCCGCCCGCGATGGCGTGCTGGATGCGCTGGTCCGCATCGTTGACAATATCGACGTGATCCGGGCCGACGATAAGGGCTTTCTGACCGCGATGCGGCAATATGAGTCCCTGACCCGGCAGATCGACCGGCTGCGGTCAGGTGCTTCATTGAAAAGCGATGCGACGGACCATGCCGGTCGGCAGATCGCAGCAGTTGTCACCTCCGTCATTGCCGGCCTGACCATGATCGGAACCGTCATCTTTATGCTGAGGGGCGGATGAGCCGGGGATATTACAATAATAACCGGAAGCCCCGGCGGCGGGGCCGCCGCTTGCTGCTGCTATGCCTGCTGCTGCTGCCGGTCGGCGTCATCATCCTCCCCACCAGCGCCCTGGTGCTGGCCGGGATGATCCCCACCTTCGTTGCCATCTTTGTGGATCGCGATCCGGAAAAATCCGCGGCCCTGACCGTAGGGGCAATGAACCTGTCCGGCGTCGCCCCCTATATCGTCCGGCTTTGGCAGCATGGGCATACGCTGGCCATCTCTTTCCAAATGCTGGCCACGCCCAGCACATGGCTGGTCATGTTCGGTGCCGCCGCCATCGGCTGGATGATGTATTTCTTCATCCCCCAGATCGTGACCGCCATCATCGCCCTGCGCAGCCAGTCCAAGATCAAGGAACTGGAAGAAAAGCGCGCCCTGCTGATCGCCGATTGGGGCACCGACATCATGGCAAAGCCCGATCCCGACCGGGCAGAGCCTGCCGGCCTGACCGACGGGGCATAGGGCGCCGGCAGCGGCAACCCCTTAAAGACACGACGAAAAAGCGAAACAGACCATCCCGGCATGAGGCTTGCTTGTTCACAAGAGAGGCTTCATCCGGGAGGTACATCGCATGTATGAGCGTCTGATCCGTCCGCCAACGGCCAAACCCAACGCTTTCGCCAAACGTGCCAAGGAAGGCGCCCGTTACAAGGGCCTGGGCGATGCGATGGATATGCCCCTGGCGGGCCAGGAAGACCGCGCAGGGAATGAAAGCCTGGCGGAAATTCTTGCCGCCCTCCCGGCACATCCTGCCGGGCCCGAAACCCGGCTGCAAGAGGTGGAGGAAGCGATCCGCCGCCATTGGACGGTGCTGCGCAATCTGGTGCGTGAGCACGCGGACCTGACAAAGGCCGCCCGCCAGGGCAGCATGGCTCCCGCCCTGCCGGACACGGAACGGGACGCCAAAGTGACCATTTTCATGCGGGGCCGAGGGGGCGTCGCGGCGGAATAACCGCAAGAGCAGGGCCTGTGACAAAAGCGGGCGATCAGCCACTATCACGGCATCACCGCCCAACTGCCCCCTACCGGCCCGCTCAATGACCGGCTTTCGCCGCAATCAGCGCCCAGATTACGGTTCATCGGCGAACCGGAGATCAGCGCCATGTCGGCCCCCATCAAAGCCACCCTTCTTATCAGCTTCGCGGCCCTTCTCGGGGCCTGCGCCGGCATGTGGGATATGACCGACGGGACGTTGGCCGTCACCCTGACGATCCTGGTTGTGTCCGCTTTTGCCCTTTCACTGTTCGTCCCCCGCTTGACCTGGGTCGTCGTTCTGGGGTTGGCCGCCGGGGTTCTGGTGGCCAATCTGGCTGGATGGCCGCCACCCGGTACGGAATTGCGGGAAATGGAGCGCAGCCTGATCGCAGCGGCTGTCGCCGCACTGCCCGCGACGTTGGGCGGTCTGCTGGGGCTATGTGCGGCCACGCTCGCCCGGCGACACATGCGGTAAGCGTCACCTTTCTCCCTGTTCTGCCGAGCATAGCTTCCATGAGAGAATGCAAACGCGATTGACTCGCACTTAACAATGCCCTTAGACCGGCGGCAACAAGCTGCCGAGATCAAGGGGATAGAGATGCGCGGTTCAATGCTGCTGGCGGGTGTGGCTGCCCTGGCGATGACAGGGATCATGCCGGCCCAGGCGCAACAAGTGGCGGATGCCGGTACGGTGGAAGAAATCATCGTCACCGGTCGCGCCCAGCGGCTGTACCGGGTGGAAGAAACCAGCATCGGCAAGATGCCGGCCAACATTCTGGACATTCCCCAGGCTGTGCAGGTCATCAATGAAGAGATGATCCGCGATATGGGCGCCCGCAATGTCATCGACCTTTATCGCAATATCTCCGGCGTCAGCTATTTCACCTATGGCGGCGTCACCTTCCGCGGCTTCCGCCAGGAACAGAATTATTACGATGGCATGCGCGGTGACCCGTTCATCGGCTTCGCCGTGCCGCAATTGTTCAATATTGAACGGGTGGAAGTGCTGAAGGGCCCGGCCGGGATGCTCTATGGCCCCGCCGCCCCCGGCGGCACCATCAACTATGTCACCAAGGGTCCGACGGACGAGTTCCAGGGCGATGTGCGCCTGACCATCGGCAATTACGACCGGATCGGCGGATCAGCCCAGATTTCCGGCCCCGCCGACCCCGAAGGGCGCTTCACCTACCGCGTCGGCGCCTTCTACGAGAAGATGGACAGTTTCCGTATCGGCGCCGGCAACGACACCAAGACGGGCGATGCCAGCCTGGGCATCAAACTGACCGACGATATCAAGCTCACCCTGCAGGCCATCCATTTCGACCAGACCCTGGCCGCCAACCGGCTGCGTGGCATCCCGGTCAGCGATGATGGTGTCTATCTGGGGCCGATCAGTTGGAACCATAATGAGCCGACGGATTTCTCCAAGCTGACCTCCAACGTGTTGCAGGCCAAGCTGGATGCAAGGATCACGGATAGCATCCGCCTGGATGCCGGTATCCGCTGGTTCAAATCCAACGAGCAGCAGAATTATCATGAGCCGCGCGGCACCTATGACAGCAACGGCGATGGCGTGCTGGATATGGTGCGGCGGGAGTTCCGCGACCAGCGTCGCGAAGGCGACGCCCTCGCCGTGGCCGCCAACCTGATCGCTGATGCCGAAACCGGCAGCATCCGTCACAAGATCCTGTTCGGCGCCGACTGGTACCGGGAAGATTCGCTGCTGCTGAGCCGTATCGCCCCCACGCAGGCATCGCGCGGCCCCGTTCCCGATGCCAGCCTGACCAACCGGGTCTATGGCCTGACATCGGCCGCCAATTACGCCGCCTATTTCGCCACCCGCCCCTATACCCCGACCGATACCAGGGCGGAGCGTGAAGGCATCTACCTGCAGGATCAGATCAGCCTGACCGAGCAATGGGACGTGATTGCCGGTGTCCGCTATGACCATTTCACCGATACCAATCGGGTCAATGATACCGACTATTCCGACGGGGATTATTCCTGGCGTGCCGGTCTGATCTACAAGCCCGTGGATGACGTGTCGGTCTATGCAAGCTGGTCCACCAGCTTTGAGCCGCAGGCGGTGGCCAACCAGGATGGCAGCGCCGGCGGCCCGTTTGACCCGATCACCGGCAAGCAGGTGGAAGCCGGTGTCAAGACCGCCCTGCTGGGCGGTCGCATCCAGGCCAATGGGGCCGTCTACCGCATCGTGCGGGAGAACATGCTGCAGACCGACACCACCCTGCCGCCGGTCAATGGTGTCAACCAGCTTTCTCCCATCGGGGAGGTGACGTCCAAGGGCTTTGAGCTGGACCTGTCCACCGACATCACGCCGGATTGGGTGTTCACCGCCAATTACGGCTATAATGATACCAAGATCACCGGCACCGTGCCGGGTCAGAGCCTGACCAACGCGGTGGGTGACCGGTTCGCCAATGCGCCGCGCAACAAGGTCGGCTTCTGGACCCGTTATCAGGTGCAGGAAATCAACACCGCCTTCGCCTTTGGCGGGGAATATGTCTCCCAGCGGGTCAGCCTGTCGGGCCAGACGGTGAAGCCCTACACGATCTTCGATAGCTCCATCATCACCGATCTGGGCTTTGCCGAGGCCATGTTCCGGGTGAAGAATATCTTCAACAAGGAATATGCCGCCTCTGGCTTTACCGTGCATAACGGCCACTTCCCCGGTGAGCCGCGCACCTGGTTCATCGAACTGCGCAAGCAGTTCTGATGGCGCGCAAGGGCCGATCCCTCTGGTGGTCTGTCCATGCCTGGGCAGGGTTGAAGCTCAGCCTGTTCATGGGCTTCATCCTGGCCACCGGCACGCTGGCCGTTTTCGCGCATGAATTGGACTGGCTGGTGACGCCATCGATGCGGGTGATGCCGCAGGATGCGGCGCCGGCCAGTTGGGGCCAGTTGGTGGATGGCGCGCAGGAAGCCGTGCCCGGCGCACGGCTGAACAGCCTCTATGCCCCCACCCATCCGGGCTTTGCCGCCGAAGCCTGGATGGATGCCGGCGGTGCCCGCATGGTGCGGGTCCATCTGGACCCCTATACCGGGGCCGCCACCGGCACGGCCCCCTGGTACAATATTCACCGCTTTCTGCGGGAAACGCACCGTCACCTGATGCTGCCGGTGAAGATCGGCGTGCCCATCGTCTGTACGCTGGCCCTGTTGCTGGTCGCCTCCCTGATCAGTGGCATCGTGACCTATAAGAAATGGTGGCGTGGCTTCTTCAAACGCCCGCGCGGCGGTGACGGGCGGCGGCTGACCGGTGACCTGCACCGGCTGGCGGGCCTGTGGAGCCTGTGGTTCACCGCCCTGATCGCCGTGACCGGGCTTTGGTACATGGTGGAATCGCTGGGGGGCGATGCCCCCGACCAGCCTTACCCCCCGGTGCTGGCCACCCCCTCCCCCACCCTTGACGGTGCCGCACTTGACCGGCTGGTGGCGGCGGGACTGGCCGCCTATCCGGGGTTGGAGATCCGGGAAATCCGTTTCCCCACCCCCAAGGGTGACCGGGGGTTGATGGTGATGGGGCAGGCCGATGCCTGGCTGGTGCGCGACCGGGCCAACGCCGTCTGGCTGGACCCGGCCAGCGGAGCGGTGCGTCTGGTGACGAAGGGGGAGGAACTGTCCGTCCACCAGCGTATTTCCGAAATGGCCGATCCGCTGCATTTCGGCACGCTGGGCGGCTTTGCCACCAAGATCATCTGGTTCATCGCCGGCCTGTTGCTGACCAGCCTGTCGGTGACCGGCGTGATGATCTACAGCCTGCGCCTGCATAATGGCCGCCCGGCCCCGGCGGCCCCGGCCAATGGTTGGGTCCGGGCCTGGCGCGGCATGGGGGTCTGGGCCTATCCGGCCTTGGGCCTGGTGATCCTGTCCCTGGCCTTGACGCCGGGGGCGATCATGGCAGCGGCGGGGTGACGGTGCGCCCACACTGCCCCGCCTTGCAGCCCTGTCATTTGCATTCAGCGCCGCAATCGCCCATAACCGGTGCCAATCCTGAACCATCCAAAGCAGCGAAGTACCACCCATGGGATTTAATTGCGGCATCGTCGGCCTGCCCAATGTCGGCAAGTCCACCCTGTTCAACGCGCTGACCAGCACGGCCGCGGCCGAGGCCGCGAATTACCCGTTCTGCACCATTGAGCCGAATGTCGGCCGCGTCGGCGTGCCTGACCCGCGCCTGGACAAGCTGGTGGAAATCGCCAAGTCGCAGAAGACGGTGCCCACCCAGCTTGAGTTCGTGGATATTGCCGGTCTGGTGCGTGGTGCGTCGAAGGGTGAAGGGCTGGGCAACCAGTTCCTGGCCAATATCCGTGAAGTGGACGCCATCGTCCATGTGCTGCGCTGCTTTGAAGATGGCGACATCACCCATGTCGAAGGCTCCATCGACCCCGTCCGCGATGCGGAGACGGTGGAGACGGAGCTGATGCTGGCCGACATGGAAAGCCTGGAAAAGCGCCTGCCGCCGTTGCAGAAAAAGGCCAAGGGCGGCGACAAGGACGCCAAGGCCCTGTCCGACCTGATGGAACGCGTGCTGGCCGTGCTGCGGGAGGGCAAGCCCGCCCGCACGGTGGAAGTCTCCAACGAAGAGCGCGATGCCTTCAAGCAGATGGCGCTGCTGACCGGCAAACCCGTGCTCTATGTCTGCAATGTGGAAGAGGAATCGGCCGGCAGCGGCAATTCGCTGTCCGCCAAGGTCGCTGAAATGGCCGCCCGCCAGGGTGCCGGCAGCGTCGTGATCTCCGCCGCCATTGAGGCGGAGCTGTCCCAACTGGCTGACGCGGACAAGCTGGATTATCTGGCCTCCCTGGGGCTGGAGGAGCCGGGCCTGAACCGGCTGATCCGCGCTGGCTACAGCCTGCTGGGCCTCTTGACCTTCTTCACCGTCGGCCCGAAGGAAGCCCGCGCCTGGACCGTGCGCAAGGGCGCCAAGGCCCCGGAAGCCGCCGGCGTCATCCACACCGATTTCGAGCGTGGCTTCATTAAGGCGGAAACGGTGGATTATAATTCCTACGTCACGCTGGGCGGCGAGTCCGGCGCCAAGGAAGCCGGCAAGATGCGCATGGAAGGGAAGGAATATCTCGTCCAGGATGGCGACATCTTCCATTTCCGCTTCAACGTCTGATGCGGCCCTAAGGACAGCATGACGAAGCGCACGCCCTTGTCGCGTTTCGTCGTGCTGTCCGGCTGTTCCGGCGGGGGCAAGTCCACCCTGCTGGCGGAACTGGCCCGCCGGGGCCATACCATTGTGGAAGAACCCGGTCGCCGCATTGTGGCGGCGGAAACCGCCTGTGGCGGAACAGCCTTGCCCTGGCTTGATATGGCGGGCTTTCTTGCCCGCGCCTTTGCCATGGCACAGGCCGATCTGGCGATGGCGGCGCAGGCCCCGCCGGGCTGGGTCTTTTTTGATCGCGGCATGATTGATGCCGCCTGCGGCTTGGCGCATGAGACGGGCGCCCCCAGCCTGGACGGGTTCAGGCCCGGCGCCCCTTACCATCCCCTGGTGTTTCTCACCCCACCCTGGCCGGAAATCTATGTCACGGACAAGGAGCGACGCCACGACATGGCCGCCGCCGTGGCGGAATATGACCGGTTGATAGAAGCCTATCGAGGGATCGGCCATCAGGTCGAGATTCTGGCGAAGGTGGATGTGGCGCGCCGCGCCGACCATATGCTGGATTTGCTGGGGTCAACCCCCGAGCCATGAGCCCCCCGACGGTTGGTCGCATTGACCGGCATGATGGAATGTGAGCTATCATCGCTCATCTTTTCGAAGCAGGAGCCATGGTCGCCAATGCGTACCCCCCGCATGATCACCGCCGCCCTTGCCACCGCGATTGCGCTGGCCGCCGGCATTTCCTCCGCCCAGGCCGCCGGTGATGCGGCCAAGGGTGAGAAGGTGTTCGCCCGCTGCAAGGCGTGCCACGCCATTGAAGCCAACGCGCCAAAGAAGATCGGCCCGCCGCTGCACGGCCTGTTCGGTCGCCATACCGCTGCGGTTGAGGGCTTCAACTATTCCGACGCGCTGAAGAAGGCCGATTTCGTCTGGAGCCAGGATAAGCTGGACCAGTGGCTGGCCTCGCCCAAGACCTTCCTGCCGGGCAACCGGATGGCCTTCCCCGGCGTGCCGAACCCGCAGGATCGCGCCGACCTGATTGCCTATCTGGAAGAAGCCTCCAAGTAAGAAAAGGCTGAGCCGGGCCATTTTTGACCAATGGCCCGGCTTCCCGCCTCAGAATAATAAGAAGAAATGCGATCCATACATCCCAGACGTGGATCAGTGCATTCGCTCTACCGCCTTCATCTGAGAGCTGCTGTGTTTAAGAACCAGAAAATATTCGCCATCGCGGCCCTTTCAGGGCTTCTTCTGGCCGGTTGCGGCGGCTCTGAGCCGTCAGAGGCGGATATACGCAGCGCCTTTGATCACCAGCTTGAGGGCGCCAACAGCCTCATCGGACGCCTTGGCACCGACCAGAAGGTGGAAATCCTTAGCCTGACCAAGCATCAGTGCAAGGAAAAGCAGGATTCGACGGCGGTGATATGCTCCTTCACCGTAAAAATGAAAATTCCCATGCTTGGGGAACAAGAACAGACCACCGAAAATGCCTTTATCAAAGGGCCGGATGGATGGCGTCTTCTGGGTAACTGACCAATAATCGACCGCGCATTGGCATCATCCCAAGCCGGAAACCGCTTCCGCCCTCGCTCATTGCGGGCGATCTGTTGCATAAGCGTCTCATAAGCATCAATTCCGGCCGGAAGTACCCACCTTCCGTAACGTCACCCCCTTTCCCCTGCCAAGCGCTCTGCGTTAGCCTTCCAACTGTAACAAACGGGCGCGTCCAAGCAGCCCGATCATGGGAGGTAGCGCATGAATTCGCGATTGCTGGGCGGCACCGCCCTTGCGGCTTTTCTTTGCCTTGGCGCTGGCGCGGCTCAGGCCCAGACGCTGGACTACTCCTCCTTCGTCGTGTTCGGTGATAGCCTCAGCGACACCGACAATCTGAAAAATCTTAATCCGGCGCTGCGCCCCGGCGCGCCCTATGTCAATGGCCGCTTCACCAATGGCCCTGTCTGGGCGGAGGGGTTTGCCGCCGCCCGTGGCCTGTCCCTGGACAGCCGGGCTTATGGTGGCGCGCGGGCCACCCGCACCGACCCGATCGACCTGACGGCACAGGTATCAGCCTATCTGGCCCGTAACAGCTCCATCCCGTCCGACCGCCTGGTCGGTATCTGGATCGGCGGCAATGATTATATCGCCGTACTGACCCAGCCGCAGACCAACCCGACGGCCGCGGCCCAGGCAGCGGTGGCCGCCACCGCCAATGCCGTGGCCACCCAGGCGGCACGGCTGGCCGGTGCCGGGGCAGAACATTTCGTGCTGATCAACCTGCCCCCCCTGGGCAGCATCCCGCTGACCAGCAGCCTGTCCGCCGCCGACCGCGCATCGGCCAACACTGTTGCCGATCTGCATGCCCAGGCCATTGCCCGCGTGGCCGAGGGGCTGCGGGAAAATGGGATGTCGGCAACGGTCGTGGATGTGAATGCCCTGTTCCGCGATCTGCTGGCCTCACCCCAGACCTATGGCCTGGCCAACGCCACCATCCCCTGCATTGCCCCGGTCGGTCCTGGCGGGTCCACGGTGGCGACGGGAGCCTGCGCCACGGCGGCGGGTGCGGCCAGCACCGTCTTCTTCGACCCGCTGCACCCCACAGCCGCCGCCCATGCCATTGTCGGGCAGTTTGTGGATGGCACCCTGTCCGCCACGTTTGAAGCACCGGCCATCAATGCCACGGCCACGGAAATCTCGCAGCGCCTGTACGATCTGGCCAACCAGGGCATCGCCTCCCGCATGGCCGGCGCCCGCAGCGGCCAGGGGTCGGTGAATATCACCGCTGCCCAGGCCGGCGCCGATGGCAGGGTCGGGATCTACGGCTTCGGCACCTATCTGGATGGCGAGCGCGATGCCACGACGGGCCGCATGGGCTATAAGTATGACGGCTTCAATGCCGGCATCGGCGCGGATTATCAGGTGGATGACAAGGTCACCGCCGGCCTCGCCTTTTCCTATGGCAAGGCGGATAGCTCCACGGACGGCAAGATGGGGTCGGTGGATGCCAAGGCCTATAATGTGACGGCCTATTTCACCGCCGCCGCATCGCGGGAATTGTGGATGGATGGCTATCTGTCCCTGAGCTTCGATGATTATGACCTGTCCCGCCAGACCCGGTTCGGCCCCTACGCCACCGCCGGTGGCAGCACCAAGGGCACGACCTATGGTGCGGGTGGTACGGTCGGCTATACGCCGGACATGGGCAGCTTCGGCATGGGTCCGGTCTTCGGCCTGCGCTATGCCCAGACCCGGATCGAAGGCTATGCCGAGCAGGGCGGCGGTCCCCTGGCGCTGACCTGGGATGATTGGGAAGCCAAGAGCCTGGTGGGCATGGCTGGTGTCCAGCTCAGCGGGTATGGCCACAGTTTCATCCCGCATATGCGCCTGGCGTATGAGCATGAATTCAACAATGACGGGCGCGAGGTGACCGGTCGCTTCGCCAATCTTGAACAAGCCCGTGGCGAAGCGGGTGCGGGCAAGCGCGGCCGTTTTGCCATCAGCACATCCGTGGCCATGGTGGCGGATGACAATGTGATGATCGGCATCGGCTATGATGGCCGGATTGAGGGCGGTTCCCCCAGCGACCATGCCTTCAACGCCCGGATCAAATTCACCTACTGACCTTAATCCAGCGGCAGGAAATCTTGACCTTTGGTCAATCTTTCCTGCCGCTCAAGCACCGGGCGGCGGCAGTCGCCGCCATACGAACGGTGATGAATTAGGGCCGTTCGCATTAGCCTGTCCCAAAAGAAAGGCCGCGGAGGATGCACCCTCCGCGGCCTTTTTCATGCCGGCATCGGACCTGCCTTTCCCTTGCCGGAAAGGCAGGCCCTCTCCCCTCAATGCGCCGCGAAGGTCCGCTTGGAGGCGCGCTTGACCTCCGCTTCGAACAGCTTCGGGAACAGCTTGTACAGCAGGGCCGCCACCGCTGGCAGCAGCACGATGGCGCCGATCATGTTGGCCAGGAAGATGAAGGTCAGCAATACGCCCATATCGGCCTGGAATTTCAGGTCAGAGAAAATCCAGGTCGCCGTACCCACGGCCAGGGTCAGGCCGGTGAACAGGACCGAGCTGCCGGTTTCCTGCAAGGTGCGGTAATAGGCATCCGCGAAACTCAACCCATGCTTCAGATAGCTCTGCAGCCGGTTGAAGATGTAAAGGCCGTAATCCACACCGATCCCCACGCCCAGCGCCGCCGCCGGCAGTGTGGAAATCTTCAACCCGATGCCCAGCCACGCCATCATGGCGTTGCACAGGATCGACACGACGATCAGCGGCAGCACCGTGGCCAGGGAGCCAACCAGGGACCGGAAGGTCAGGGCGCAGAACAGGATCACCGTGGCATAGACCAGCAGCAGCATCGGCTTTTCCGCCGTCATCACCGCCTCGTTCGTGGCGGCCATGACGCCGACATTGCCGGTCGCCAGCTTGAACTGCACCGTTTCCGACGGGTTGGCCTTGTTATAGGCCTCCACCGCATCAACGATGCCCTGGATGGTGCCCGCCTTATGGTCCTTGGTGTAGATCACCACGGGCATGACGGAGCAGTTGGAGTTCAACAGGCCGGTGGAAGTCTCAATCGGCGTGACCGTGCGCACCAGCACCTGGCTGTTGCGGGGCAGAACGCGCCAGTTCAGGTTGCCTTCGTTCCAGCCCGTATTCACCACCTTCATGGCCGTGGCCATGGATATGGTGGATTGCACGCCGGGCACATTGGTCATGGCCCAGGTGAAATCATCGATCTGTTTGATGATGCCGTAATCGATACAGCCATCAGCCTTGGTTTCGGCAATGACCTGGATGATATCCACGCCAATGGCGAACCGGTCGACGATCAGTTGCGCATCCAGATTATAGCGGCTGTCCGGCCAGAGTTCCGGCACGCCGGCCTCCGTATCGCCCACCGTCATGTTGCGCTGTTCGTAGAAGGAAACACCCAGCACGACCAGGGCCACCAGGATCATGGCGATGGCGCCTTTTGGCCGGGCGAAAATCGCCATCCGGCTCCATACCTTGTCGAAACGGCCCACCTGCCCTTCCACACGGCTGCGATATTTGTCGCCCAGCGGCAGATAGGAGAGGACGACAGGCAGGATCCAGAGATGGGTGATGATGATGATCAGCATGCCCACGGAGGCGGAGACCGCCAGTTCCTGGATCATCTGGATCTGGATGATGGCGATGGTGACGAAGGCCAGCGCATCGGTGATCAGCGCCGACCCGCCAGGGATCAGCAGACGTTCAAAGCTGATACGGGCTGCCGTTGTTGCATCCGCACCCTTGCTGATTTCCTGCGTCATGGTGCCGATATTCTGCACGCCATGGGAAATGGCGATGGCAAATACCAGGAACGGCACCAGGATGGACAGCGGATCAATGCCATAGCCCAGCAACACCAGCAGGCCGAACTGCCAGATCACGGTGCAGAGCGAGATGCCCAGCATGGCAAAGGTCATCATCCAGCTTTTGCCATAGCCATAGACCAGCACCGCCGTGATGACGAAGGCGATGGCGAAGAACATCACCACGCTTTTGGCGCCATCCGCGATATCGCCCATGGCCTTGGCAAAGCCGATGATATGGACCTGGATGCGCTCATCCTCGAACTTGGCGCGGATATCCTCCAACTGCTGCGCGACTTGCATATAGTCCAGCTTTTCGCCGGTACGCGGGTCGGTTTCCACCAGTTGCACGCTGACCAATGCTGCGGTGAAATCCTCTGCCACCAGCCGGCCGACCTGTCCGGATTTCAGCACATTCTCACGGACGATCGGCAGCCATTGGTCATTGGGCTGGAATTCCGCCGGGATGACATTGCCGCCGGCAAACCCATCCTCCACAATCTCAATGAAGCGCACATTCGGGGTGAAGAGGCTGGTCACACTGGCCCGGTCCACGCCGGGCACGAAGAAGACCGCATCCGTCACCTGCTTCAGCCGGGTCATGAATTCCGGCGTGTAGATATCGCCTTCCTTCACCGACAGGGCCACCAGCACCCGGTTGGCGCCGCCGAACTCCTTCATATGTTTGGTGAAGGTCTGCATATAGGGATGTTCGAGCGGCAGCGTCTTTTCAAACCCCGCATCGACACGCAGCTTCGCCCCCTGCCAGCCCATGAACAGGGTCAGCAGCGCAAAGATCACCAGCACCAGCCCCCGGTGACGGAAGGTCCAATATTCAAGCCGGGAAGGAAGGGACGGGGATTGGGACATGTCCGGGCACCTCGGGAAACGGTAGGGTCAGGCGGGTTACGGTCGGCGCGGATCAGGATCGCGCCCGGCCTTGTGTCAGGGATTGGCCGGTATCGGCCCCGCCTCCCCGAGAAGGATGAGACCGCCATTGGCAGCCTGGACGATATCGGCCAGACCAACACGGTCAGGCCGACGGGTCGCACTGAAACTGTGCCCGCCATCGCGGCTGGTCAGGATCGTGCCTTGCGCACCGACCAGCATGACGCCGCCATCGGTCAGCACGGCCCCGCCCATCAGGCCCGCCGTGCCGCCGCTATCAATTTCAGTCCAGGTGGCACCGGCATCATCGGTGCGGAAGATATGGCCTTGCAGCCCATAAACCAGGAAACTCTGCGGCCCCAGCACCAGCGCATCGAAGAAAGAACCGTCATAGGGGCTTTCCAGCGCCGTCCAGGTAGTACCGGCATCGGCACTGAACAGCAGCGTCCCCGCCTCCCCCGCAATCAGCCGCGTCTCAGGCGTAGGGGCCAGCACGGCATTGAAATGGAAATCATCCTCGCTGACGGTGCGTGGTGTCCAGGTGGCGCCGCCATCGGTGGTTTCCAGATACAGCCCATAGGCGCCGACAGCGATGCCGTTACTGGCATCGGTGAACAGCACATCCATCAGCGGCTGTTCCAGTTCGGGTTCAGCATGCTGAAGCGTCCAGGTCTCACCGCCATCCTGGGTGTGCAGGATCACGGCATCATGGCCGACAGCCCATCCGTGCCGTGCGTCAACGAACGTGACGCCGGTCAGAGCAGCATTGGCCGGGGACGGCACCTGACGCCAGGTGGTGCCATTATCATCGGAAAGCAGGATATGCCCCCGCTCCCCCACCGCGACCAGCCGATCGCCAGCGCGGGTGGCCGCCAGAACCAGGGAGTGGCTCGCCAGCGGTGCCATGATGGCAGGCCGCATGGAAGGCGCCGGCGTCTGCGCCAGCGCGGAAACGGGGAGGCCGGCGGCCAGGAGAAGGGCTGCGGCGATCCGGGCGGACGCTTGCACGATCATCTTGACCTATACGAGAATCAAAGGAAAAGGCCAGGGACGGCAAAGGGGCCGGCCCTCAGGCCGGCCCCCTGCCATCCAGATATCAGCGCACGCCGGCCCGACGCAGGCTGTCGGGAGAGAAGTCCGCGTCAGAGAACTGGGCGTCGAACTTGTAAGGCGCTTCCTGGTTGTCCAGACCCAGCACAGTGTAACGGCCGGACTGGAGATCATAGAGCGCATCCAGCGTCGACCAGTAGGCCGGCACCGAATAATAGTTCACACCATGGCTTTCAGCCACGCGCCACATCTGGCCGCGCGCGTCCAGATGGTCGGCAACCAGGATCTGCCAGCTATCCTCGTCAATATAGAAGCGGCGCTTGGCATAGATGTGGCTGGTGCCCTGCTTCAGCGTGGCTTCCACCACCCAGACGCGGTGCAACTCATACCGGGCCAGATCCTGGTTGATATGGCCCGGCTTGATGATGTCGTCGTACTTCGTGTCTTTGGAGTGGAGCTTGTAGCCGTTGTAAGGAACATACATTTCCTGGCGACCGACCAGCTTCCAGTCATACCGGTCGGGCGCGCCGGAATAGATGTCGAAATTGTCGGTGGTGCGCAGACCGTCCGACGCCGTGCCCGGATTGTCATAGGCGACATTGGGCGCACGGCGCACGCGGCGCTGGCCGGGATTGTAGGTCCAGGCGGAGCGCGGCTCCTTCACCTGATTGATCGTCTCATGCACCAGCAGGATTTCACCGGCCAGACGGGCCGGGCTGGTCACTTCCTGCAGGAAGTAGAGCGAGTTGTTGGAGTTGGTGCCACCCGGCGCGCCATAGAGATACTTCACCTTCTCACTGAGCATGATCAGGGTGTAGCTGCCATTGGTCTGCGGGTTGGCCTGGCCGACCATACGCTCCGTCGCGTTACCGCGATAACGCAGCAGATGGTTCCAGACCGCTTCCACCCCTTCCTTGGGGATCGGGAAGGGCACGCCTTCCTTGGCGCCTTCCACACCATTGCCGCCATCCACCAGCTTGGCCCGCTTGGCGTTGGCCATTGTCTCATCATAGATGCGCTGGGGAACCGACGCGCTGCGGCGGGTCGGATAAACATTCATCTTGTAGGAGGGATACTGCTTCAGCAGGGCCTTCAGCCCTTCCGGCAGCTTCGCCTCATACTGCGCCATGTTGGCGGCGGTGATGGTGAACTGCACCTTGTCATCGGGGAACGGATCGGTCTCGATCGTTCCTGGCTTCCAGCTTGCCGGCGGCTTGGTAATGCCACCGGTCCATTCCGGAATGGACCCATCGGCGTTACCGGCCTTGATGGCACCCATCGGGGTCAGCGTCTTGCCCAGATCATCGGCCGTCTGGGCCATGGCGGGAAGCGCCAGGCCAATGGCAAGGGCGCTGCCCAACAAAGCTGCTTTCATACTGAACATACGTTTCCTCCTCGGTCGCTCTTCCGTCTTGCGCGGCGTTTATTAGAAAGAATATTTGACGCTGGCCGACACGAAGTCGCGATCATTGATCAGGTTGTAGGCTCCTGCCCCGAAGAAGTTGGAATAGGAGAGGTCGATCGTGACCGTCTCGCGCACCACGGCGCGCAGGCCCAGGCTGACGGCCTTGCGGCCTTCCACAAAATTGCCCAGCGGCGACGGCGTGGTACCATTCACGTCATGCTGCCAGGAGATGCTGGGGAACAGGTTGATGCCCGGCAGCGCGTTCAGATAATCGAAGCGCGCCGCGACGCGATAACCCCAGGAGAAGGGATCGGCGAAACCATCCGTCGCCACATCCGCCATGCCGCCACGGCCCAGGAAGGCGGCATTGCCGCCAACAAAGGTGCCGGGGCCTTCATAGCGCATCTCGCTCTTGCCCGGCATATTGTGGATCCAGGTGCCACCCACTTCCGATACCAGCACCCACTGGTCGGCACCGAACGCACGCTCGAACGCCTTGGTGGCGGTCATCTGCGCCTGGGTAACGTCATGTTCCTTCCAGCCCTGGATACGGCGGCCAAACCAGTTGGTAGCCAGATCCTGCTGGATGGTAGCGGCCGTATTGCCCTTGATGCCGCCCAGATCGCGCACGACCTGATTGGTGTTGAACAGGGCCGCGCCCTGGTTGGCGGCACTATTGGCCCCGGCCGTGACAAAGGCCGCACGGGTGCCGCCGGGAGAGCCCGCGGCAGCGGCGATACCGGCGCTGATGGCACCGGCAGCCGCCGGGCTGGCCGCCTGGATCTGCTCAAACGTGCGACCAGTGAAGACAGCCAGCGCCGGGTTTGACGCAACGGCACGCGCCACGGCCTGATCGAAGGAGGCACTGCCCGCCGTCTGGCCCTGGGTAACCAAGCCGAGGATGGTGGGGGCAGCAAGGGTGGCCTGCAACAGTTCCACATCATCCAGCGCCAAAGGCTGGTCCTTGCGGAAGCTGACCTCACCCTGCAGGGAAACGCCGAAGATGTTGGTATTGAAGCTACCGCCGAACAGCTTGATATCTTCCGGATATTCCGCGCGATAACCGCTGAAATCGGTGAAGCGGGTGGTGTTTGACAGGAATTGCGGCAGCGGCGCCACGAAGCCGCTCAGCACCGGCAGACGGGAATGGTAGTTGATGAAATAGGCGCCAAACTCCGTATTGCCGAGATTTTCGGCGAAATAGCGGGCGGCAAAGCCATACTGGCCCGTATCGCTGGGCTTGTCATCATCCACACGCGGCACCACGGTACCGAACGGAGTCAGCGACTGCACCCCCCGGAAGCCATTCAGCTTGGGATCTGGGTAAAGATTGGTCGGGAAGACATTGCCGCCGGCCACTGCACCCTGATTACGGCTGTCGGTGAACAGATAGTTACCGAAGCCGATAAACAGATGGTCGCCACCCGGCGAGGCGAAATCATTGGTGGAGAAGAAGGAATTGGCTGCCTCCGGCTCCGTTCTCTTCCAGCCGAACTGATAGAACGCCTCCATCGAGAAATTCTGGTTGAAGGAGATGTTCACGTCGGCGATCGGGACGGGCAGGAATGCCTCGCGCAGTTCGGAGCCCGGCACGCGCAGGGCCGACACGTCGACGGGGTTGATCGTGTTGATACCGTTCTGGATGAAGGTGCTTTCGCCCCAGCTTAACACCTGGTTACCCAGGCGCACGTCAATGGAGCTGCTGTCACCAACCGCGAAATTGCCATAGACGAAGGCATCCAGCAGGTCGAAATCACGCCCCACCCGTTCCTGCGCATCATCGGACAGCGCAAAACGGTTGGTGCGGCCGAAACTGCTGCTGGATTTCTTGGCGTTCACCACATCGTAGAAATAGGTGCCACGGACGAAGGCGCCGAGATTGCCGTAATTCAGCTTCAACTCGTGCGTGGCGCGTCCGGCCAGTGAAACCAGGCCCTTGCCGTAATTCAGATTGCCGTTATCGCCATTGATCGAATGGGCCCGACCGCCATTTGCCACACCGATCAGGTCCGGGTCACGGTCCTGCACACGGAACAGGGCCCCGACAGTCAGGGTCGTATCGAAACTGCCACTGAGATCACCCCGATTGAACGTCGCAGCCGCCGCCGGGGCCGCCATCATCAGTGGCGTCAAAATGGCCGCGGCACTGACGCCGGCCAATATGCGTCGATCCAGGCGCGCCTGCGGCGTCGATTTCCGTGCCATGCGTTTCCTCCTCGCATCCCAATTCTTTTTCTTCCCCCGGCTTGCCGGTTGACCGGCACTTGGGGAGCGCGCGGGGAAGTGCGAATCCGAGTAAAAATCCGCCATGTGGAAGCGTCAAGGCTTCTATGCAACGGAAAACACGCGGCGAAGCGTTTGATCCGCACATTGGCAAAAAAGACACGATTTTTGGCCTTTTTCCAACGGTTTGCGCATTTAGTCAGCAGTGCATTCAAACGGTCGTTTGTTGTGCAGGCGCGAAGGACATGAGGGTGTTTTTGCACTTGCGGGATACGCTGAAGGGGAAAAGCCTTGTGACGTCTACGTCAACCTTTGCGGCAGGGCAACGGGAGACAGGCCCCCGATTCGCCCCCCGGCAGATCCCTTTCCTGGCCGATCAACCGGCCGGAAGCAGCAGGTCCTGACGCCGCAGGAAACGGGATTCCAGATCACCGGCCGGCAGGGGGCGGGAGAAATAGTAACCCTGCATCTCATCGCAATGATGGGCCCGCAGGAATTCCAGTTGCTCCTCCGTCTCGATCCCTTCCGCCACCACTTTCAGGCCAAGCTGGCGGCCCATGGCAATGATGGTGGCGGCGATGGCCCCGGTATCGGCATTGGTCGGCGCCTCGCTGACGAAGGAGCGGTCCACCTTCAGCGTCGTGATGGGCAAGCGCCGCAAATAGGAGAGGGAGGAGTAGCCCGTGCCGAAATCATCAATGGCGATGCGGAAGCCGTGGTTGCGGAGATCCGTCAAAGTATCAACGATATAGGCGAGATTGGACATCATCGCCGTTTCAGTGATCTCGATCTCCAGCAGGTCATGGCGCACGCCATATTCCTGGCACAGGGCCACAACCCTTTCACCGAATTGCGGCAGGGTGATCTGCCGGACCGAAACATTCACCGCCACCGGGATGGGCGCGAAACCACGGCTCTGCCAGTCGCGGATCTGCGCCAGGGCCGCCCGCATCACCCAGTCGCCTAAGGGCACGATCAGCCCGGTCTCCTCCGCGACGGGAATGAACTTGGCCGGGGAGATCATGCCGATCTCCGGATGCTGCCAGCGCAAAAGCGCCTCCACACCCACGGCGCGCATGGTCTGCATATCGATCTTGGGCTGGTAATGCAGGAAGAACTGACCCTGATCCAGGGCCTCCCGCATGGACCGCTCCAGCGACAGCCGCGCCACGGCGGCCTCGTTCATTTCAGGCGTGAAAAAGCGATAGCCGTTACCGCCCGCCGCCTTGGCATTGTGCATGGCGGTATCGGCATCGCGCATCAGGGCATGGATATCCTGCCCATCACCGGGGAACAGGCTGATCCCGATGGAACAGGTGACAAAAAGCTGCTGCCCGTCAACGCCGAACGGACGGGACAGGCCGACCAGGATCGTCTCCGCCACACGGCCAGCCATCTGCGGGTCGGACAGGTCTTCCGCGACCACCAGATATTCGTCCGCCCCCAGGCGGCCCACCGTGTCGGTGCCGCGCACACAGGCACCCAGGCGCTGTGCGATGGCACGCAGCAGCTTGTCCCCCACCTGATGGCCCAGACTGTCATTGACCAGCTTGAAACGGTCGACATCCAGCAGCAGGACGGCCACCGTGGTGCCCTTGCGGCTGGCATGGGCCAGCGCATGTTCCAGCCGGTCCTGCACCAGCGTCCGGTTGGGCAGCCCGGTCAGCGGATCATGTGTGCTGACATACATAAGCTGTTCTTCAAACCGCTTGCGGTCAGTCACGTCCGTCATGGTGCCGGTGAAGCGTAGCGGCCGGCCATGGTCATCACGGATGGCCTGGCCGCGCGCCTCGATCCAGACCCAGCTTCCATCGCGATGGCGCAGCCGGTAGACCGACAGATAATCGCCCACCTCCCCCTGGAGGTAGCGGTTGATCTGGCTCTGCGTGTTCTCCTTGTCATCGGGATGGATCAGGCCGTCGAACAGCTTGTTCGCCAGCAGGGCATCCACCGGCTCATATCCCAGCATTTCAATGAATTCCGGGCTCCACCAGTAGGTGTCCTTGACATAATTATTGTCGAACACGCCGGAACGGGTGGCACGCACGGCAAGCTTCAGCCGTTCCTCGCTTTCGCGCAGCGCCTGCTCGCCCCGCTTGCGCTGGGTGATGTCCTGCACCACGCAGATGGCGGTGCGACGTTCGCCCAGCCGCATCTGGCTGACGCCGAAGGCCATGGCGAAAATCTCGCCATGGCGGCGGCGTCCCTGAATTTCAGCCCGGTTTTCAGGGCGCTGTTCCTCGTCCCCCCGGCGCAGGCAGGCCATCAGCGCCACGGCAACACGGGTCCAGTCCCGCTCCTCAATCAGCGTCACAAAGGGCTGGCCCACCGCCGCTTCCCGTTCATAGCCGAACAGTTGCAGGGCGGCGGCATTCATGGTTTCGATCCGCAGATCCTCATCCAGGGTGATGATGCCGTCGGCGACATTATCCATGATCCCTGACAGGCGGGTTTCCCGCTCCCGCAGCGCCTGTTCAGCGCGCCCGCGCTCCACCAGCGAATGGTCGAACTGGACCAGCAGCGCGTTGGTCGTGTTGGCCAGCAGCCCCAGCTCGTCATCATGATGGCGATCCGGCACCTGCAGCAGCCGGGCCGCCGGCCGGGCCGGGTCCACTTCCGCGATGGCGGATGACATGCGCAGGAAGGGTTTGGTGATGGTGGAATAGAACATCACCACCAGGATCAGCGCCAGCCCCAGTGTCCAGATGATGCCGGTGGTCAGCACCAGACCGGACCGGCGGAAAAATTCCTGCGCGATGATCAGACGGTCGACGCTGACGCGCAGCTCCCCCACATTCTGATTGTTGCGCTCAATGACCAGGGGGATGGAGAAGGTCCGCTCAGCCGGCAGCAGGATCTCAATCAGCCATTTCAACCCACCCTCGATTTGCGGTCGTTCGCGGGCGGCAAGCTGGTTGCCGAAATCCTCCAGGATCACGGCGCGATAAACGGGACGATATTCAAAAAGGCCGGTCACTACCCGGTCGGCCAGGGCCTGATCAAAGGAGTAAGCGGCTTCCGCCGCCGGTTCCCGCAGGGTGGAAAGAACCTGATGGATCAGTTGGTCAGACTGTTTTTCCATATCCAGCAGGTCGATGCTGATCTGGGCCGTGCTGACCACAAAACCCAGAGCAAGCGTCAGCAAAGCCGTGTTGCGCGCCTGTTTGAACGACAGGCGCTTGCGCAACGGTACGCGCGCGGGTGCCACCGCAGCCCCCTTGTCCGCTTCCGGCCAATCCGCCTTCGCACCGCTCTTCACACCCACACCGCCTTCAAACCCGCCCCCCGGCGGCGCCTTTGCCTGGCCGCCCCGGATGGATCGTGCAACCCCACGCCTCCGGCAGCCTGACTCGACCGCACAATCGGCATAGTCTGCCCTCGACCTCGGGGGTATTACAATCCCTTTGCTCCATCCTTAAGTGGAGGAGATGGTAAATAGCGTGGGACGCGGCGGGAGCAAGACCATTGGCGGGGATCATATCGGGATTAGAGGATCGCGGCGCCCGCGCAGTGGACGGGCTGGCCCAGCTTGCGGCCCGCTTTTCCGGCGGCACCCTGCGCCTGGGCGTGACCGGGCTGCGCCGCGCCGGCAAGACCGTCTTCATCACCTCGCTGCTGCATAACCTTCTCCAGGCCGGGCGCCTGCCCTTTCTGGACGTGATGGCGCAGGGGCGCTTCATCGGGGCCCGCCTGCTGGCCCAACCCGATGGTGCCATTCCCCGTTTCGATTACGAGAATCATCTGGCCGCCCTGACAGCCGCATCGCCGGACTGGCCGCACGCCACCCGCGCCGTATCGGAAATCCGGGTGGCCTTGAAGTTCCGGCCCGCCGGGCTGGTGCGCCGGCGGTTGGGCGGGGTGGGGACGCTGAACCTGGATATCATCGATTATCCGGGGGAATGGCTGCTGGACCTGCCGATGCTGGGCCAGGATTATGCCACCTGGTCAGCCCAAACCCTGTCCCTGATGCAAACGGAACCCCGCCTCAGCCTGGCCGGCGCATTCCATGCGGCACTGACGGCTGTTGATCCGGGCGGGCCGGCGGATGAGACGGCGGCCCGCCATCTGGCCGGGCTTTATACCGATTTCCTGCGGGCCTGCCGCGACAGCAATGTCGGCCTTTCCCTGTTGCAGCCCGGCCGGTTCCTGGAGCCGGGGGAGATGGAGGGCGCCCCCATCCTGACATTCTGCCCCCTGCCACCGGGATCGGCGGAGGGCCGATCCGGCACCTTGGCCGGGCTGATGGCGGAACGGTTTGAGGGGTACAAGGACAAGGTCGTCCGCCGTTTCTTCCGCGATCATTTCGCGCGCCTGGACCGGCAGATCGTGCTGGTGGATCTGCTTTCAGCCCTGAATGCCGGGGAACCGGGGATGGAGGATCTGCGCCGGTCCCTGTCCGCCACGATGGAGAGTTTCCGCCATGGTCAGCGCAGTTGGCTGAACTGGCTGGGCGGCGCCAGGGTGGACCGGGTGCTGTTTGCCGCGACCAAGGCCGACCATGTCGCCGCCCCCCAGCACGCCGCGCTGACCCGCCTGATGGAAGGGTTGATGGAAGATCGCATGCGGCAAATCCGATTTGACGGCGCCGCGATGAAAAGCCTGTCGCTGGCCTCGGTCAAATGCACTGACAGCGTGCTGACCCGCCATGAAGGCCGGGAACTGGCCTGTGTCCAGGGCATCCCGCGGGGCCGGACACAGCCGACGGTGATCTTTCCCGGTGAATTGCCGGACAGCCATCTGGGCGTCGGCGCGGCGGTGGAAGACCGGTTCCGCTTTACCGACTTCCAGCCCCCACCCGGCCTGGGGCGCGACGGGCGCGGACTGCCCAATATCCGCCTGGACCAGGCGTTGGAATTCCTGATCGGGGACCGGCTGGCATGAAGACCGACACGCGCAATCAACCCGGCTGGGCACCGCCCATGGAGTTTGACCCGGCCGCCGCCATGCCGCTGCCGCCGGACCAGGAGGCCGACGGGGCCATACCGCTGGACGGTCATATCCTGCCACCGCGACGGCGGGGCCGTGGCGCTGCAAAGCTGCTGGTCCTGTCGCTGGCCGCCCTGGTGCTGGCCGCCATCGGGTTCGACACCGCCGATCTGGTCACCCGCGCCTTCGCCTGGTCGCCCTGGGCTGGCGGCGCGCTCGCCGCCCTGGCCGCAATGGCCGTGGGCAGCCTTTGCGTGATGACCGGGCGGGAAGCCCTGGCCTGGCGGCGGCTGCGCCGGGTGGATGGGTTGCGCCAGCACGCCATCCGGTTGCTGCGGACCGGCGGTACGGGGGCGGAGGCGAAAGGCCTGCGCCGGGACGTACAGGCACTGTACCAGCACCGGCCGGCACTGACCCCGGCGCTGCGGGAACTGGACGCCGCCATTACCGATGCCCATGACGCACGGGAAACATTGGTGCTGACCGACCGTATCCTGCTGGCCCCGGTGGATGCGGCGGCCTACCGGCTGGTGGTGGCGGCATCGCGTGATGTGGCAGTGGGAACGGCACTGAGCCCGGCGGCCCTGCTGGATGCCGCCCTGGTCCTGTGGCGCAATATGCGGCTGGTACGGGAAATCGCCACCCTTTATGCCGCCCGGCCGGGGCTGATCGGCTCCGCCCGGCTGGTGCGGCGCATGGCGGAAAATATCGGCGTGGCCGGCATTGCGGGAGGTGGCGACGGGCTGGTGGTCGATATGCTGGGCGGTACATTGGCCGCCGCCCTGTCCGCCCGGCTGGGCCAGGGCATGATCAACGGGCTGCTGACCGCCCGCATCGGCCTGACCGCCATGCATCTGTGCCGCCCCCTGCCCTTCCCCGGTGACCGGCAGCCGGGCCTGGATGATATCCGCAAGGAATTACTGCGCCTGCCACGGCAGGTATTGTGAGCCAAGCCCGCCCCCAGGCGGCATGGACAGCCAGAGAGAGTGTAAGCGATGCGTATCCTTTTCCTGGGCGCCGGCGGGGTCGGCGGTTATTTCGGCGGCCGTCTGATGGAAGCCGGCGCCAATGTCAGCTTCCTGGTCCGCCAGCGCCGCTATGCCCAGTTGATGGAAGGCCGGCTGCGGGTCACCAGCCAGCATGGCGACATGCTGCTGCCGGCCCAGGCCATCACCAAGGCCCGCAAGCCCTATGATCTGGTGGTGCTGACCTGCAAAGCCTATGACCTGGACAGCGCGATGGAAGCGATCGGGCCGGCTGTGGGGCCGGATACGATCATCATGCCGCTGCTGAACGGCCTGCGTCATATGGAGGTTCTGGACCGGCATTTCGGGCCTGAACGGGTGATGGGCGGGCTGTGCCATATCCCGATCACCCTGGATGGCGAAGGCGTGGTGCGCCACCTGTCCCCCATCCACCGGCTGATCTTCGGCGCCCGACAGCCGGAACAGAAGCTGATGGTGGACAAGCTGGCCAGCGCCCTGGCCCCGGCCAAGGTGGATTGGCAGCAAAGTGACGCCATCATGCAGGATATGTGGGAGAAGTTTGTCTTCCTGACCACGCTGGCCGCGGGCACCTGCCTGATGCGCGGCCCTGTCGGCGCCATCTGCCGCCAGCCCGGCGGTACCGCCTTCATGGAAGCGCTGCTGGCGGAATGTGCGGCGATTGCCACGGCGGAAGGCCATGCCCCGCGCCCGGCGGTGATGCAGGGTTATCGGGCCCAGGTCACCGACAAGACCAGTGATGTCGCTGCGTCCATGGCGCGTGACATGGCCCGCGGCAGCCGGACAGAGGTTGAGCATATCCTGGGCGATATGGTGCAAAAAGGCGCCGCAAAGGGGGTGACAACATCGCTGCTGTCACTGGCCCTGCTGCATCTGCGGGTGCATGAAGAAAAGGTGGCGGCAGCAAAACCGTGACAGACGGGGTCCTGGCGGATCAGGCGATCCGGCGCAGGGCTTCGCGCACGCTGCCGACATATTTATTGGCCGTCTGGGTGCTGTTGGCAATCTCGTCCACGCTATGGTGGATTTGGGCCACGGCACCCGATGCCCCCCGCATATTCGTGTTCATCAACCGGGCGACGGCGCTCTGTTCCTCGACCGCGCTGCTGGTGCCCATGACATAGTTGCGTACGGCATCAATGGCGCCCCGGATGGCGGCCAGCTTTTCCGCCACATCATCAGCCACGCCCTGCAGGCCGTTGATCTCCCCGGTAATCTTCTGCGTCGCATCGCTGGCCTGACGGGCAAGGCTCTTCACCTCCGCCGCGACGACAGCGAAGCCCCGCCCGGCATCGCCAGCCCGTGCGCTCTCAATAGTGGCATTCAGGGCCAGCATATTGATCTGGCCGGCAATATCGCCAATCAGCTTGACGATGCCCCCCATCGACTGGGTGGTGGTCAGCAGGCGTTGCGTCGCCTCATCTACGACAGTGGCTTCCGAAAAGGCCTTCTCCGTCGCTTCCTTCGACCGGGACATGCTGCGCGCAATTTCCTGGATGGAAGCATCGAGCTGTTCGGAACCGGAAGCGACCGCCGCAACATTGACCGATGTCTGCTGCGACGCGGATGCGGCCGTCAGGGCCTGATTGTTGGATTGCTCCACGGCCTGGACGATATCGCCGAGATATTTCTGCACCGCATCCAGCGTCTCTTCCTTGTCGTGGCGGGCCAGGACCGTTGCCGTAATGTCGGTTGCGAACTTCACGACCTTGAAAGGCTTACCCTCGCCATCCAGGATGGGATTGTAGGTTGCCTGGATATAGACAACCCGCCCCCCTTTACCCACACGCTTGAACTCCGACTGGGAATAACGGCCAGCGCGCAACCCTTCCCAGAAGGCGCGGTAATCGGGGCTGGCTGCCTCCTCCGGCGTCACGAACATGCGATGGTGACGGCCTTTGATTTCTCCCAGCGTATAGCCGACTGTCTTCAGGAAGTTGTCGTTGGCCTCCAGGATGGTGCCATCCATGTCGAAGGAAATGACCGCCTGGGACCGGTTCAGGGCCGCGATCTGGCCTTCCAGTTCCAGCATACGGCGATGCTCCTCGGTGACCAGAGAGGCAACCTTGACCACCTTGGTCACCCGGCCCTGCCGGTCAAAGACGGGATTATAGGAGCCGTGGATCCAGATTTCCCGGCCACCCTTGGCCAGGCGCTTGACCGTTTGGGCAATCCCTTTCTTGCCCTTGGCCAGGGCTTGCCAGAAATCGGCATAGTCGGCGCTGGCCTTGGTCACCGGGTCCACGAAAATGCTGTGATGCCGGCCCTTGATCTCTGTCAGAGCATATCCGACCGCCGCCAGAAAATTGGGGTTGGCGTTCAGAATGGTGCCATTCGGCGTGAACTCAATGATGGCCTGGGCATCACCGACCGCGTGAAGGACTGCCTCTGCATCATGATTGTTGAACAGCATCATATATCCCCTGATCCCGTCCCGGCCTATCTGGTGCCGGATTATGGGAGGAGCTTCGCACCTAAAAAATTAGAAGTAAATTATACGAACCATGTACTGAAGTTCATGTTTCCCATTTAATAGATAATAAACGATTTCCACACAAACAAAACCACAAGAACCATAATCCACGAATTCGAAATATAAAATGAATATAACATGTGTTTGTTTGGAAAATTCAGGAAATTGATACCAAAAATTGGCAAACAGAGAAAAGAGAACAGAAATTTACTGTTCTCTTGGCTGCCTACATCCGGATGTTTTGAGGGCTGAAAAGAAAAAAGCCCGGCTTGCGCCGGGCTTCTTATGGCTGGGGGACTAGGATTCGAACCTAGACTGGCGGAGTCAGAGTCCGCTGTCCTACCGTTAGACGATCCCCCATCAGATCGTCGACACCGGCTTTGAAGATTGTCTTCAGCGCCGCCGTCGGGGTGGGCGGGCTTATAGCACCCACCTCACGGGTTGGGAAGCCCTCAAGGCGAACAAATTTGCATATCTTGCATGCATTCAATGAACCATGACGAATAGCTACATGATATAAGCGCCTGATCACAGGTCGGACGCGGATGGATGCTTGCAGGCAGCCCATCAATGGTTACGATATGATATCGGAATGATGACATGGGGTGCGGACGCGCGTGGCGCAGCCCCCTGGACTGAGGATCAGAGCGTGGAGGTGGGGTTAGCGCAGCGACCTGCGGACAAGCAGGGTCTTGAACCGGCGGAGACGCCGGCAGGATCCCTATTGCCGCCCGGTGATACGCGCTACGCCATGTCGCCTTTTACCTGCCTGGAAGAATATGGACGCGCGCCTGTGCTGGCCGCGCTGGATCTGGGCACCAATAATTGCCGGCTGCTGATCGCCCGCCCCTGCCGGGAAGGGTTCCGCGTCGTGGACGCCTTTTCCCGCATCGTGCGGCTGGGTGAAGGCTTATCCCGGTCCGACACGCTGCGCGATGATGCCATGTCGCGCACAGTCCAGGCCCTGAAGGTCTGCCGGTCGAAAATGGAGCGGCGTGGCGTCAATCTGGTCCGCGCCGTCGGTACCGAAGCGTGCCGCCGGGCCGATAATTGTGATGCCTTCCTAGACCGGGTACAGACCGAAACCGGATTGCAGATCGAGATTATTTCCCCGAAGGAGGAGGCGCGGCTGGCCATGACCGGCTGCTCCCCCCTGCTGGACCCGACCATCCCCAACGCCCTGGTCTTCGATATTGGCGGCGGCTCCACAGAGATGATCTGGATCGAACTGATCCGCGGCCGCCCCGTGGTGCTGGACCAGATTTCCGTGCCATTGGGTGTGGTGAACCTGACGGAAACCTATGGCGGTGACCGCGTCTGCCCGCACGATTACCGCCGCATGATGGATAAGGTCGCCGCCGGACTGACCGATTTCGACCGGCGCAATGGCATCGCTGCCGCTGTGAAGACCGGGCGGGTACAGATGCTGGGCGCATCCGGCACCGTGACCACATTGGCCGGCATTCAGATGGGCCTGTCACGCTATGACCGGTCCCGCGTGGATGGGGCATGGCTGGACCGGGACCAGGCCCGCTCCATCTCTGAAACGCTGCTGGGGCTGGATTATATGGGCCGCGCCGGGCAACCCTGTGTCGGTCGCGACCGGGCCGATCTGGTGGTGGCGGGCTGTGCCATCCTGGATGCGATCTGGCGGCAATGGCCCGTACCGCAACTGCGCATCGCCGATCGGGGGGTGCGCGAAGGCATCCTGTTTGAACTGGCGGCCCAGGCCCGGCGCCGCCGGCGGTGATCTGTCCCGCAGCGGCGTGCCGATGGGCAGGGTTGCGGCCGCCGGTCTTGCGCGCCTGCTGCTTTCAGCCGATATCCGCCCTGTAGATCATTTTCTTTTCCTGGGTTTTTACGACCATGACGAAATCTTCCGGCAATATTCCCACCGGCCGTAATCAGGCCGTGCGCGTGAAGACGGCGAAGCGTCGGTCGGTATCCTCTGCCCGGTGGCTGGAACGCCAGCTTAACGACCCTTATGTGGTTGAAGCGAAGAAGCGGGGGCTGCGCAGCCGTGCCGCCTTCAAGCTGTTGCAGCTTGACGAGAAATTTGGCCTGCTGAAGCGGGGCCAGCGCGTCGTTGATCTGGGCGCCGCGCCGGGGGGCTGGACCCAGGTTGCGGTGGAAAAATCCAAATCCGACAAGGGTGGCACCGGACAGGTGATCGGCCTTGACCTGCTGGAGATGGAGCCGGTGCCTGGTGCCACCACCTTCCAGATGGATTTCACCGTGCCGGAAGCCCCGGAGCGGCTGAAATCGCTGTTGAAAGGCCCAGCCGATATCGTCATGTCCGACATGGCGGCCAACACGACCGGCCACACCCAGACCGACCATCTGCGCATCATGGGGCTGGCCGAAATGGCCTATCAGTTCGCCACCGAGGTGCTGGCGCCGGGCGGCCATTTCATCTGCAAGCTGTTCCAGGGCGGGGCGGAGCGGGAATTGCTGGCCCAGATGAAAAAGGACTTCACCACCGTCCGCCACGCCAAGCCCGCCGCCAGCCGGCAGGACAGCAGCGAGACCTATATTGTCGCCATGGGCTTCCGCGGTGGGGCTGCCGCGGCGCAGGAAGAGTAACTGGATAGAACGCTGGGGTCAGGAGCCGGCAAAGCCCAAAGCCGGCTCCAGCCGTTCAAAACTGTCATCCATCGCATAAGGTGCCAGGATCGGCAGGCTGAGATGGCCATACAGAAGTGAAAGCTGCCCCTCCGATGCCGCCTCTCCCTGGCCCGCAATGGCAGCAAGATAAAGCGCCGCCGCCAGGCCGGTGCGGTCTGCCCCGGCCTGGCAATGGATCAGCACCGGTTTAGGCACACTGCGTAACAGGGCGATCAACTGCGCCGCCCTGCCATCATCCAGCGGCCGTTTGGCGGACATGGCAAAATCCACATGCAGGATGCCCAGCCGCCGGGCCATGGCGCGTTCCCCCTCATACCAGTCACGGCCAGGATTCCCGCCGCGCAGATTGATAATGCTGCGGATGCCATAGGTGGCGGCATAGGCCGCAATCTGCGTCGGCGACGGTTGGGCAGAACGATAAAGTTCATGCGGCAGAACCGTATGGAAATTGCCCGTCAGTTGCAGGCCGCCCAGATAGGCGCCAACCAGCAATAAGGTGGCAACACCCGTGAGCATAACCCGCAGAGGCCACCTCCACCGCCGGGTTCCCACGCGAACATATTCTGTAAACCGCATGATGGTGCCCCACCAAATAAAGGCGTGGGCGCCTTCACATCCGCCCTTTGGGATGACGTCATGGCCCTTCCCTCACCGGACCTATCCGGAAGGATAGGTGTGGGCGCGATGTCCCTGCACGCACCTCGCGACTCAGATATTCAGAGAATTCGCAGCCGACACGGTAAGGGTGAATTATCTGCCCTCACCCACCAAAACGCATACTTAAGGATGGTTTCGCGACCACCCCGTCTGCCAGTATTACTACCTTCGTTGTATGAAATTAGATAGAAAGCCCTCGCATGCTTCAATCTTTGAACCTTCCTATTTTGCCTGGAAGAGGCGCCTGTAAATCACCAAGAAGCTGATACCGTTCTTCTACTCGCCTTCTTGCCGACGCAAATGGGCTGAAGCAGCTTTCCCTACCCCACCAATCAGATGAAAGAATCGCCATGGAACAACGGGCGATGACATGCTTTAATGCTTAATATTAAGCATTAAAGCATCTACTCCTTCATCTTGTGCGGTGCCACATGCATATGGCGGAGAGGCCCTGATGGCGATGGAGATGATCCATTCCGGTGACGCTTGGGTGCGCCGGGCCAAAGTGCTTATCGTGGATGATCTTCAATTCAGCGTCGACGTGATCAGCGCGATGCTGAAGGGAAACGGCCTGTCCCAGATCACAGGGACGGTTGATCCCTTGCAGGGGCTGGCCCTGTGCCATGACGACCCGCCGGATCTGGTCCTGCTGGATTATAATATGCCCGTGATGGACGGCCCCACCTTCATTGAGCGGATGCGCGCGATGCTGGGGAACGAGGCGCCGCCCGTCCTGATGATCACGGCGGACAATAGCGAGGCCTGCCGCCGCCGGGCGCTGGAAACCGGCGCCATCGACTATGTGCTGAAGCCCTTCACCGCCTGGGAACTGAATGTCCGGGCCCGCAATCTGCTACAGCTTCATATGCTGCATCGCGCCCAGCGTGACCATGCCCGCGTGCTGGAGCGGCTGGTGGAGGAACGGACGGCGGAACTGGAACGGGCCCGGACGGAGATTATCCATCGCTTATGCAGCGCCGGCGAATTCCGTGACGAGGATACCGGCAAGCATATCGTGCGCATTGGCCAGTTGGCCGGCACCCTGGCCGAACTTTCCGGACAAAGCCCGGATTTCTGCAGCACCATCACCCATGCTGCCCCCCTGCATGATATCGGCAAGATCGGCGTTCCGGACCGGGTATTGCTGAAGCCGGGCAAGCTGGATGCGGATGAATGGGTGGTGATGCGCAACCATTGCACCATGGGCGCGCAGATATTGGCCGGCAGCGGTCAGCCCTTGCTGGATATGGCGTCGGAAATCGCGCTGACCCATCACGAGAAATGGGATGGCAGCGGCTATCCGCACGGGCTTGCCGGGGAGGGTATCCCCCTGAGCGGGCGGATCGTGGCGGTATGCGATGTCTTTGACGCGCTCTTATCGCCCCGCCCCTATAAACACCCCTGGCCCGTGCCGGACGTGCTGGAATTTCTGCACGGCGCTGCCGGCCAGCATCTGGACCCGGACCTGACCAAGCTGTTCCTGGCCAATATCGACCAGATGCTGGAAATCCGCCACAACCTGCGCGACCTGCACTGAGCGGGCGGCAGGCAAAACGCTTAGAGCCCCACAATCGCCGGGCGGGCGCTCCCCGCCCTTGGGCACGCCGCACGCGCAGCACGGCGGCAGTGGGCGGCCCGCGCATCGGCCAAAATCCTTGCCGATGGCGTTACTCCGAGCCGCCGCCGCCATCCTGCTGGCGGGAAAAGCGGATGGAGGCGACTTCATCGAACATCTGGGTTTCCCGATGACGGCGGGCCTCCTTGGCGGCCAGATCGCGCTGTTCTTGTACCTGCTCAAACTTTTTCAGCTCGCGGAAGGCTTCCGCCACCATTTCTTCCGCCTTGGCGATCTCCACCCGCAGCAGGGCATGGGACCGGTCAAACTGTTCCAGCCGGTCTTTGGCGTGGCGCAGGAAGGAAGGTAGCGCGCGGGCCAGCAGCAGGTCGGTGCCCGCCAGGGTGCGTTCCTGCACCACCCGGTCCTCAAACGCGGCGCGATCCTCCAGCAGCTTCTGCTCAACGCGCTGAAGCTCCCCCAGATGGCGGCGGCGTTCATCGACAGATCGCTGGTTCAGCCGGATGATCGGCTTCAGATCTTTCATGCGGCACCATGCAGGATGGCTTCAAGCTCGGCATAGCCCTGGTCCAGCGTGCTGCGATCCCCCTTGCCCTGGCGCAGGAAGGTCTCCAGCGCCGGGTTGAAATGGATTGCCTCGTCCACCTGCGGGTCGCTGCCCTTGCGATAAGCGCCCAGCCGGATCATCTCCTCCATGTCGGAATAGACCGACATCAAGCGGCGCGCACGCCCGACCAGGGCATTCTGCTCCGCCGTGTTGCAGCCCGGCATGGTGCGGCTGACGGAACGCAGGATATTGATGGCGGGATAGCGCCCGCGCTCCCCGATGCGGCGCTCCATGACGATATGGCCATCCAGAATACCGCGCACGGCGTCGGCAATGGGTTCTTCCATATCGCCGCCTTCCACCAGCACGGTGAACAGGCCGCTGATCGTGCCCTGCCCCGTGCCGGGACCGGCCCGTTCCAACAGGCGCGGCAATTCAGCGAAGACGGTGGGCGGATAGCCCTTGGTGGTCGGCGGCTCCCCCGCCGACAGGCCGATCTCACGCTGGGCCATGGCGAAACGGGTGACGCTGTCCATCAGGCACAGCACATCCTGGTCCAGATCACGGAAATATTCCGACACGGCCAGCGTCATATAGGCCGCCTGACGGCGCATCAGCGGCGGCTCGTCACTGGTGGCGACCACCACGACGGACCGGGCAATACCATCCGGCCCCAGATCATGTTCCAGGAATTCCTGCACCTCGCGCCCACGCTCACCGATCAGGCCGATGACGCTGATATTGGCCTCGGTATATTTCGCCAGCATGGACATCAGCACCGATTTGCCGACACCGGAGCCGGCAAAAATACCCATGCGCTGGCCCCGGCAGCAGGACAGGAAGGTGTTGATGGCCTTCACCCCCAGATCCATCTTGCCGCCCACACGCTTGCGGGTATGGGCTGGCGGCGGGCTGGCCTTGATCATCACCGCCCGGTCACCCTGCGGCAGCGGCCCCTTGCCGTCGATAGGCTGCCCCAGCGCATTGATCACCCGGCCCAGCCAGGCTGGGGTGGGATATATCGCCGCCTGTCCTTCCGCCACCTCCGCCCGGCAGCCCAGGCCGATATCATCCAGAGTGCCGAATGGCATCAGCAGGGCGCGGCCATTGCGGAAGCCCACCACCTCACACGGGACGACACGGCCGCCCCGGCTGAACACGCGGCAGCGCCCGCCGATGGACAGCCGCCGCTCCACGCCGCCCACCTCCACCATCATGCCCAGCACGGACGTGACACGGCCGAACACACGATAGGCGGGCAAAGCCTCGATATCCTGCAGCATCTGTTCCGGATCGGGCACAGCCATGATGGGGGTCTCCAACGCGAAGGGCGGCTCCAAACCCTATACCACATACCAATGCACCAGCATGGTTAACCCATGATGGCCCGCCGCCGCATAGCATAAGCGTAAGCGCTCTGTTAACCTGATCCAAGATTGGCGGCGAACCCTGACCCCATTTCCCGTGTTAGGAGAAGAGAGGGGGGACGGCGCCACGGGATCGTCCCAGCGGGCCCGGCCCGCACGACCAAGGCTATCGGCTGCAAGGAACAAGTCATGCGCGTCCTGCTGGTAGAAGATGACACCGCGATGCAGAAGAGCATCCAGCTCATGCTGACATCGGAAGGCGGTTATATTGTGGATGCCACCAGCCTTGGCGAAGACGGGCTGGAAATCGGCAAACTGTATGATTACGACATCATCATCCTGGATCTGATGCTGCCCGACATGGACGGCTATGAGGTGCTGCGCCGCCTGCGCGCCGCCCGGGTGACGACGCCGATCCTGATCCTGTCCGGCCTGTCCGACCTGGACAACAAGATCAAGGGTCTGGGCTTCGGCGCTGATGATTACATCACCAAGCCGTTCGACAAGCGCGAGCTGGTGGCCCGCATCCAGGCGATCATCCGCCGGTCCAAGGGCCATTCGCAAAGCGTGATCAAGACCGGCCGCATGGTCGTGAACCTGGACACCAAGACGGTCAGCGTCGATGACCAGCCGGTCCATCTGACCGGCAAGGAATATGGCATCGTGGAGTTGCTGTCCCTGCGCAAGGGCACGACCCTGACCAAGGAGATGTTCCTCAACCATCTCTATGGCGGGATGGATGAGCCGGAACTGAAGATCATCGACGTGTTCGTCTGCAAGCTGCGCAAGAAGCTGGTGACGGCCACGGAGGGCGAGAACTATATCGAAACGGTCTGGGGCCGTGGCTATGTGCTGCGCGATCCGGTCGGCGCGGCCGCGACCGCCAAGGCGGCGGGCTGAGCGGTACCGGTGGCGCGTATCCTGCTGGTCGGTGCCGGCCATGCGCATCTGCATGTCCTGGCCCAGGCGGGCACCCTGACCGGGGCCGGTCATGATGTCGGGTTGATCTCGCCCGGCCCTTTCCATGCCTGCTGCCATGCCGCCCCACTTTTGTCGGGCGAGGAAGGGCATGAGCAGGGCGTGCCCCTGTCGCAGTTGGTGGCCGGCGGCAAGGCACATCTTTTCGACGATGCCGTGATTGGCATCGACGCTGCCGCCCGTCTGGTTCATCGGCATGACGGGGCGCCCCTTTCCTATGACATCCTGTCCCTCTCCGTCGGCAGCATCCCACGCCCCCTGCCCGGCACGGAAAACCATCCGCGCTGTTTCCAGCCCAAGCCATTCTCCCGCCTTCTGGCCCTGCGCGACGAACTGACGGAACGGTTCATCCGCCATCCCGGACGGCCGGTGGCGCTGGTGATTGCGGGTGGCGGGGTGACGGCGGTGGAACTGGCAATGGCGATCCTTACCCTGGCGGGCCGACAGGGTGGACAGGTGGTGATCACCATCCTGTGCCGGGGGCGATTGCTGACCGAATTGCCGGAGCGGGCGGGCATCCGCATCATCGAAAAACTAGCCGCCGCCGGCACGATCCTGCAGGAACAGGCCGCCGTGACCGGCGTAGAGGAGAATGAGGCGGTGCTGGCCACTGGCGACCGTATCGCCTTCGACCTGTTCATCAATGCCACGGGGCTGATACCGCCGCCCCTGGCGCGCGTCAGCGGCCTGCCCGTCACGCCGGACGGTGCCATCCGGGTGGATGAGCGGTTACAGGTGGAAGGGGTCGCCACCATGCTGGCCAGCGGCGATTGCAGCAACGCCCCCGGCCCGGCCCTGCGCCATGGCCGCACCCTGGCGCGTAATCTGATGGCATTGGCGGCAGGACAGTCCCTGCGCGCCCTGCCCCCGGCCAAACCCAGCCACCGCCTGGCCCTGGGGCATGAGGGGCTGGTCCGGTCGGGTCAGCGCTGGTGGCTGGGGCGCAGCGCCCTATGGCTGAAACACTGGCATGACCGGCGCCTGCCGGGCTGAAAGACGGCCTTCAGCCCCTGGCCGCATTGGCTGGGGAGGAAGCCAGGGGACGGCCGGCCCCCGACCGGGCCGGCATCTCGATCGTGCGGCGGGCGGGAAAGCGGATATGGATGGTGGTGCCCCGGCCCGGTGCCGTCTGGATCACCATAGTGCCTTCATGCAGCCGGACCAGGGCATTGACCAGCGACAGGCCCAGGCCCGATCCACCATGTCCCTTGGCCAGCCCGCCCTCCAACTGGGTGAAGGGTTCAAGCGCCTTGGGCACCTGTTGCGGGTCCATGCCGATGCCCTGATCGGCAACCGTGATGCACAGGCGCCAATCCGGCTCCAACCGGGCCTGGATGCGGACATGGGCGCCAGCGGGGGTGAATTTCACCGCATTGCCCACCAGATTGATCAATATCTGGCGCACGGCCCGTTCATCCGCCAGCAGCGGCGGCAGCGCTTCCGGCATGTCCAATGTCAGGCCCAGCGCCCCTTCTTCTGCCAAGGGCAGCATCAGCCGATGCACGCCCACCATCACGCGGCGCAAATCCACCGGCTGTTCGTTAAGCTGGAACTTGCCCGCCTCCAGCCGGGAGAAATCCAGCACATCATTGACCAGCGCCAGCAGATGCTTACCGCCATCATTGATATCCTGGGCATGTTCCACATAGCGCTCATCAATCGGGCCATAGGCCTGATCCGCGATCAGGTGGGAAAAGCCGATCACGGCATTCAGCGGCGTGCGCAACTCGTGGCTCATCGTCGCCAGGAACTGGGATTTGGCGGTGTTGGAATTTTCCGCCTCCACCTTGGCTTTGCCCAGTTCCTCCAGCAACAGTTCGTGGCGCTGTATCTCGGTCTGCACCTTGGAAATGACGCGGTTATATTGCGCGGCGATCAGTTCCACATCCGATTGCGGCTCCACATGCACGGGACGGTCGAACTTGCCCTCCGACCGGTGCCGCTCCATCTCCGCCGCCAGATCCAGCATGGGCGATGTCGCGCCATGTTCGGCGATATTCAGGCCCAGCCGCTCCGCCTCCACATCAATCCTCAAGGGGACCAGCATGTTCAGCAGCCGCAGCAACCCATAGCCGGCGCCAAACGTGAAGGTGCCACAGGCCACCACGCCCAGCGCCTGAACCTGCAATTGCTCCCATCGGCCAAGGCCAGTGCCGAACAGCGCAACATCACCGAACAAGGCCACCGCCAGGGTGCCCCAGATGCCCGCGAACAGGTGCACCGGCACGGCTCCCACGGCATCATCCACGCGCAGCCGTTCCAGCAGGCGCCCGCCTGCGATGACCAGCACGCCGCCAATGGCGCCGATCAACGCCGCAGCGCCGGCACCGACATAAAGCGCGCCCGCCGTGACCGCCACCAGCCCGCCCAGAATGCCATTGAGGAAATGTTCGACCGCCGGCTTGCGCATCAGCAGGGATGACGCAAAATGCCCGGCCAGCCCGCCGGCACAGCCGGCCAGCATCGTGTTCAGCAACACGCCCGGCGCCCGTTCCAGATCCCCCAGGACGGAGCCGCCATTAAAGCCCAGCCAGCCAAACCACAAGACCAGCACCCCTGCCGAGGCCATGGTCAGATTGCCGTTGCCCAGCGTGTTGACCCCGGCATCGAACCGGCCCGTGCGCGGCCCGATGACCAGGACCGCCGCCAGGGCCAGCCACCCGCCTACGGAATGGACGACGGTGGAGCCGGCAAAATCAAGAAAGCCCAGGGCCGCCAGCCAGCCCTGGCTTTCCGGACCCGCCAGCCCGCCCCAGGCCCAATGGCCAAAAATCGGATAGATCAATGCCGATAGCAGGGCCGACACCATGATATAGGCGCCATAGCCCATCCGCTCGGCCACGGCACCGGAAACGATGGTGGTGGCGGTGCCGCAAAACATCATCTGGAACAGCAGGAAAACAAGCTGTTGCGACGGCAGATCGGCGCCGGGCATGACAGGCCCCACCCCGACCAAGGCCGCAACGCTGGGGCCAAACATCAACGCATAGCCGAACAGCCAGAACAGGAAACCGGCAATGCAGAAATCCATCACATTCTTGATGGCGACATTGATGCTGTTCTTGGCGCGGACGAAGCCGATTTCCAGCAGGCAGAAGCCCAACTGCATGACGAAGACCAGCCCGGCCGCCGACAATATCCAGATATGCGCGATCGGATCGTTCGTCATCCGTGGTCCCGTCAGCCCGCCCCTGCCCGGTAATGGTTTTTCTGTTTCCACCATTTTCCGGTAATATCCATGCCAACATGAATAATGCCGCAGCGCAACAGCGCAATGTAAAGTCACCCTGTGCGCCCGATGCAGGGCGGGGGTGGCACCATGGGGCTGGGAATGGCCGGGGGCTGGCTCTATCTATTGGATATTACGGGGTGATCCCCGCCTGGATGGGAATTGGGCAGATGAAATATCTCCACACGATGGTCCGCGTGACCGATCTGGAACAGTCGCTGGATTTTTATTGCAACAAGCTGGGGTTGAAGGAAACGCGGCGGATGGAGAATGAGGCCGGCCGTTTCACCCTGGTCTATCTCGGCGCTGATGAGAACCCGGAAGCCGAGGTTGAACTGACCTATAACTGGGATCCGGAGGTCTATACTGGCGGCCGCAATTTCGGCCATCTCGCCTTCCGCGTGGATGATATCTACGCCACCTGTCAGGCCCTGCTGGACAAGGGTGTGACCATCAACCGCCCGCCGCGCGACGGCTACATGGCCTTCATCCGCTCGCCCGACAATATCTCCATCGAGTTGTTGCAGAAGGGCCCGGCCCTGCCCAAGCAGGAACCCTGGGCCAGCATGCCCAATACGGGTGTGTGGTAACAATAAAGACCGGCCCCCACCGCCGCAGCGACGGGGGCCGACCTGCCTTCAGCCATAAAGATCCTGGCGCAAGGCACGCTGGTAGTCGGCGTCGATCATATCCGCCGTCACCTCCGGCATAGTCGACTGTGCCTTGATCATCGTGCCGACCGACGGCAATTCCGGCTTTGCCCATTGCGCCGGCTCCCAGATATGGGAGCGGCGAAGCGCCTTGCCGCAATGGAAATAAGCCTCTTCCACGGTCACCAGGACCACCAGCTTAGGCAGACTGCCATTCTCTGCCATGCTTGCCAGCAGATCGGCACGGCGTGACAGCACCGCCTTGCCATTGATCCGCAGGAACGTGTCCATATGCGGCACGACAAAGACCAATCCGCAGCGCCCATCGGCATGCAGGATGTTGGTCATGCTTTCCAGCTTGTTATTGCCCGGCCAGTCGGGAATGGCCAGGTGCCCCGCATCCACCACCCGCACAAAGCCCGGCTTGCCGCCACGGGGCGAGTTATCCAGGACGTCTGGCCCAGCCGTGGCGATGAAGACCAGCGGGCTGGCCGCGATGAAGCCCTCCATGAAACTGTCCAGCCGGGGAAACTTCATCCGCAAGATACGATCCTGCGGCATCTCATAGAGCGTGCGTAACTGTTCCAGACTTTCCACCCGATCCGTATCAGCCTCGATCATCTCGTCCCTCCAGCCAAAATCTAACAACGTTAGTTAAACTAACACTGTTAGAGTGACAAGGGGAAACCGAGGAGATGTGAGTGCGGATCACGCGGGAACAGGTGACAGAGGCAGCGCTGGCACTGCTGGATGAGGTGGGGCTGGAAGGGCTGACCATGCGGCGGCTGGCCCAGGCCTTGAACATCCAGGCGCCATCGCTTTACTGGCATTTCAAAAATAAGGAGGCCCTGATCGACCATCTGGCCGATCGGCTGCTGGATCGGGTCTGCATCGATATCGACCCCGCCGCCCCCTGGCGGGTGCAGGTGGAACAGATCGCCCGCCAGTTACGCCAGGGCCTGTTATCCCGGCGGGATGGCGGGCGGCTTTATGCCGGCACCTATATCGTCACCCCCAACATCCTGCGGGTGAATGACGGGGTGATGGGCGCGCTTGTCAGCGCTGGCTTTTCCGCCGAGGTCGCCGCCTGGGCCAACGGCTCCCTGTTCTTTTACGTGATCGGCTTCACGATTGAAGAACAGGGGCTGGTGGATGCGACAGGCGCCTTGGTTGTCGACCTTGCGGCACTGAAATCCCGCTTTGCCGAGGCGGCCGGCGCCAGCCATCCCAGGCTGCTGGGCATGATGGAGGCGCTTTTCGATACTGATCTTGAAGCGCGATTCCAGTTCGGACTGGATATGTTGCTGGACGGGCTGGCCCGCCAGATGGCACGCGAATAAGCCGGATCAGACGACTGGCATATTATCCAGCAGCCGCACCCCGCCAATCCGGGCGGTGCAGAGGATGCGGGCGGGGGCGGTGCCCAGCGTGGATAGCGGTTCCAGGGTGGCGGCATCCACGATGGCGAGATAATCCACCGAAGCGAACCCGGCCGCCAGCAGGGCCGAAGCCCCCTCCTGGCAGGCGGCTTCCACCGCATCCGGGCGGGTCAGGGCCTTGGTGATCGTGTCGCGCAAAACCCGGTTCAACTGCCCGGCCACCTGCCGCTGATCGGCGGAAAGGTAGGCATTGCGGGAGGAAAGGGCCAGACCATCGGCCTCCCGCACCGTGGGCACGCCCTCAATCGCCACCGGCAAATCCAGGTCGCGCACCAGTTGGCGGATGACCGCTAATTGCTGGAAATCCTTTTCCCCGAAACAGGCAATATCGGCCCGCGCCTGGGACAGCAGCTTGGTCACCACCGTGGCCACGCCCTGGAAATGGCCGGGGCGGAAGGCGCCTTCCCAGCGGGTGGCGATGGGGCCGACATCGATACTGGTGGCGAAACCGGTGGGATACATCACCTCCACCCCCGGCGCGAACAGCAGGTCGCAGCCGGCGCTGGCCAGCTTGGCGGCATCGCCGGCCTCATCGCGTGGATAGCGGGTGAAATCTTCGTTGGGGCCGAACTGGGTGGGGTTGACGAAGACGCTGGCCACCACCTTGTCCGCCCGTTCCCGGCCCCGGCGCACCAGGGTCAGGTGCCCGTCATGCAGGGCGCCCATGGTGGGCACCATGGCCACGCGCAGGCCGGCGCGGTGCCATTGGTCCACCTGGGCGCGCAGGTCGGCAACGGTACGGACGATGGCGATGCTCATGGCTGTTTCCCGCGTGGCTGGCCGGTATCTCCTGCGCCAGCGGGTTACGGCAGGAACCTTATCGCCGCAAGTGCTAATCCGCCATGCGGGCCTTGATCTGGCGCAGCACCCAGCCCAGCACGGGCAGCCGCTCATAAAACTGCTCTGCCGCGTCCCAATGGTCGATATGGGAGGTCACCTGCCCCGCCAGATCGAACCGCACTTCCGACATGCCCTCAATCGTCGTGGGCCGGGGGCTGGCGCGGTTGCGGAAGGACATTCCCCAGCGCAGATAGGCAATCTGGCCACTGACCGCATGGTCGCGGATGATGAAGCGCGGCTGCTCCACCAGTTCGAACATGCGGGAGAAGACATGCTTCATCCGGTCGCGGGAGCGGAAATTGTTGAACGGGTCTTTGAAATGCACATCGGGTACGGCCAGCCTGTCCAGGCGCGCCACCGTTTCCGGGCGCAGATCCTGATAGAACCGCATATAGGCGGCCAGCGCCTCTTCCAGGGGAACCCGTCCGTCCATCCGCCGTTGCCCGACCTTTCCCGCCAAGAAACCAGGGACGGGGTGGCCCCGCCCATCGCGCATGCCTTACCGCACCGTCCGTTTCGCCAGCATGAAATACAGCGCATCGGGAAAGCGGCGCAATAGCTGAAGCAGCAGGGTGAAGCGGCGTGGGAAGGTGATCTGGAACCTGTTGCTTTTCAGCCCCGCCACCATCCGCGCCGCCGCCTTCTCCACCGGCATCAGGAAGGGCATGGGAAAGTCATTCTTGTCCGTCAGCGGGGTTTTGATGAAGCCGGGGCACACCAGTTGGGTTTTCAGCCCATAGCGTTCCACATCCATCTTCAGGCTTTCCGCCATATTGATCAGCGCCGCCTTGGTCGCGCCATAGGAGAGGGAGCGCGGCAATCCGCGATACCCTGCCACCGAGGCCACAATGACAATATGCCCCTTGCCCCGCCCGATCATGCCGGGCAGCAGGGCATCCAGGCAATTGACCGTGCCCATCAGGTTGACCCCAACCGTCTGGCCAAACCGTTCCGCATCCAGCCCCTTGGCCCCATCAGGCTTGTAGGTGCCGGCATTCAGGATCGCCAGCGCCATCGGCCCCTGGGCTTCCACCGCCTGCCCCATCCGGGCCCGCACCGCTTCCAGATCGGTAACATCCACCGGCCAGGGGATGATCCGCCCCGGCCCTTTGGCCTTGGCCGCCACCGCCGCCAGCGCATCCGCCCGCCGCGCCGACGCCAGCACCGTCCACCCCTCCGCTGCCAACGCCAGTGCCACATGCTCCCCGATCCCGCTGGACGCACCAGTGACCCAGGCAAAACCATCGGCGGGTGTGGGGGTGTGCATCGGCTGGCTCCGCATGTTGTGGGGGTAGGAAGTGATGTAGGGCGCGCGGGGTCGGGGGGAAGGGTGATGGGGGGCAAGGTTACTTTGGACGCCCCTTGGCAACTTGTTTCATTGCCTCCCTTAACCGTCATTCCCGCGAAGGCGGGAATCCAAACCCCACGCTGTCATATGGATTCCCGCCTTCGCGGGAATGACGGTGGTGAAAGGGCAAGGCACCGAAAAACAAGCTCCCCCCGCCCCCACCCTCACCCCTCCAGTGCCCGCAGCGCCCCTTCAAAATAGCCCTTATCCTTCTGCCATTGCGGATGGTCCGGCTGTTTTGCCAGCAAGCCCTTCATGATCCTCAATCCCCGCTGAAACCAGCCCCTGGCCCCTTCCACATCCCGCTGCGCCGCCGCCACCGCGCCCATTTTCGCGCAACTAACGGCCAGATCGCGCTGCCATTCCTTGTTTTCCGGCTGCGCGGCGGACAGTTTCTCCATGATCGCCAACCCCTGGCGATAGGCTGCCAGCGCACCCGTCCGATCGCCCTGCGCCGACAGCGTGTCACCGATCTTGTTATGGCTGATGGAAAGGTCGCGCTGCCATGCCGCATGATCCGGCTGCGCGGCGGACAGTTTCTCCATGATCGCCAACCGCTGACGATAGGCTGTCAGCGCGCCCGACAGATCGCCCTGCGCAGACAACGTGTTACCGATCTTCTCATAGGAGATAGAAAGGTCACGCTGCCATTCCGCATTATTCGGTTGCCCAACTGAAAGTTTCTCTAGGAGTGCCAGCCCCTGCTGATATGATGACAACGCATCAAGTAGATTGCCCTGCGCCAAATGCACATCACCGATGTTGGAATGGCTGACCGAAAGGATGCGCCGCCATTCCTTGTAATCCGGTTGTGCGGCGGAAAGTTTCTCCGCAATAAACAGCCCTTTGAGATATGCGGATAACGCTCCCGGAAGATCATCCTGCGTCACCAGAGTGTAACCAACCTTGATATGACTGACGAGGATGTCGCGCTGCCATGGTGCATAATCCGCCTGTGTAACGGACAGCTTTTCCACAATCAACAAACCCTGACGATATGCGGCCAACGCTCCCGGAAGATCGCCCTGCGCCGACAGCGTGTCACCGATCTTGTGATGGCTAACAAAAAGGTCCCGCTGCCATGCCGCATGTTCCGGCTGCGCGGCGGACAGTTTCTCACGGATCACCAAACCCCTGCGATAGGCTGCCAGCGCACCCGCCCGATCGCCCTGCATCGACAACGCATCACCAATATTATCATGGCTGACGGAAAGATCGCGCTGGGCTTCCGCATTATCCGGCTGCGCCCCGGACAAATTCTCCCGGATCGACAAACCCTGGCGATAGGCGGCCAGCGCACCCACCAGATCGCCCTGCGCCGACAGCGTGTCACCGATCTTGTTATGGCTGACGGAAAGGTCGCGCTGCCAACCTATATTATACTGCTGCGAAACGGAAAGTTTGTCCCGGATATTCAACCCCTGGCGATAAGCCGCCAAGGCCCCCGCCAGATCGCCCTGCGCCGACAGCAGATCGCCGAACCGATTTTTCAGCACAGATTTTTCCCGCTGCCAGTCTGTGCTATCCGGTTCGTCCCTTAATGTTGCTTCCACAATCACCCGGGCCTGATCCAGCAAGGAACGGGCGGCCGGCCCATCCCCCTGGTCCATGGCCAGATCGCCCAAGCGGAGATTGGCCCGATAGCGTTCATAGGCACTCGCCCCAGCAAGGGCCAGCACGCGGCGCAGGCGGGGGGCGGCGGCGGCAGGGTCGCCAGTATCCAAGGCGAAATCGCCCGCCAGAAATTGCGCGCGGGCATTATCCGGGTCCAGTTCCGCCGCGCGGCGATAGGCGGCCAAGGCCCGCATCGGGTCTTTCACCCCGGCAATGGCACCGAGGTTGAGATAGGCCTGGGCGGCCTGCCGGTTGCTGTCGCGGGCCGCAGCCTCCTGCGCCGTCGCCTCCTGCTGGAACAGGTCGCTGGCGCCGGTGATATCGCCCGCCTGCAAGCGTTTCACCGCCGCTGCCATGCGGTCATTACCCGCCGCTGCCGCCTGGATGGCGCTGTCAACCGCCGTTTCCTGTGCCTGTTGCGTCAGGGGGGAGGGGGTGCCCTCTTGCTGCTGTCGCAGCATGTCAAGGATTTGATCCAGCTTCGCCGAATCAGCAGTCTGGGCATCCGCGATCTTTTGCTGGCCTTGCTCCACGCGGCGCAGCATGTCCTGCATGTTGCGCACGACGGCAAAATACGCCGCCAGCAGGCCGCGTTCCTTGTCCCCCTTCACATGCGCAAGATGAAGCACCAGCATCGCCAGCGCGGTGGGCAGGGCATAGGCCTGGATTGTCCAGACATCCGCCGCAAGCGGCGGATGGACCAGGGCCAGGACGAAACTGCCGCCGCCAACCAGCACCGCAACGATCAGGAACCAAAAGGCGAAAGGCGCCAGCAGGGTCAGGGCATCGGCCACCAACCCCAGCAGGGTGGCGAAACCCGTTATCCATCCCCATTCCGCCGCCAGAACCTGCCAGATGGCGCCAAACTGCGCCGCCAGTTGCTGCCCCATGCCCACCGCCGGCCAAACCATTCAATTCAGCCAAAGGCGCTGAACCGAGGCAGCATACCAATCAGTGGTTGAAAGGGGCAAGGGGTGGATATGCCGGCCCCCTTCAACCTCTCCCGACATCTGTTGTGTCATATCCGTCATTCCCGCGAAGGCGGGAATCCAAAATCCGCGCTGTCGATGGATTCCCGCCTTCGCGGGAATGACGGTTATGTATATGGAGTAAAAAAGAAAATTCCCAAATAAATGCTAAGGATGAAAGGCATCACCCCGCCGGATAACCCGCCACCAACCCCGCCATAAACCGCGCCGCATCCCGCTGCACCGCGGCGCGTTTCTCCGCACTCATCCGATCCAGGCCCTTATACATCATCGCCATGCGGGGATTGCCGCGCAACGCTCCCGCATTCTCGGCAATGAAATTCCAGTAGAGATAGTTGAAGGGGCAGGCATCCGGCCCTTCTGTCTGTTTCACATCATAGCGGCAGCGGCTGCAATAGTCCGACATGCGGTGGATATATTTGCCGCTGGCCGCATAGGGCTTGCTGGCCAGGTAGCCGCCATCGGCGAACATCACCATGCCATGCACATTGGGCAATTCCACCCATTCATAGGCATCCAGATAGACGGCCAGATACCATTCCTCGATCTGCGCCGGCTCCACGCCCAGCAGCAGGGCGAAATTGCCCGTCACCATCAGGCGCTGGATATGGTGGGCATAGGCCGTGCGCCGTGTCTGGCCGATCACCTGGGCCAGACAGTTCAAATCCGTCTCCCCCGTCCAATAGAATGCCGGCAGGGGCCGGTGGGCGGAGAGCGCGTTGCCGTTGGCGTATTCCGGCATGTTCAGCCAGTAAATGCCGCGCACATATTCCCGCCAGCCCAAGATCTGGCGGATGAAACCTTCCACCGCGTTCAAGGGGGCCTTGCCCTGGCGATAGGCTTTCTCTGCCGCCGCCACCGCCGCGCGCGGGTCCAGCAGGCCGGCATTCAGGTAAGGCGACAGGATGGAATGGAACAAGGTGTCCTGCCCCATCGCCATGGCATCCTGATAATCGCCGAAATCCGCCAGACCATGGCGGATGAAATGATCCAGCGCGCGGGTGGCATCCGCCGCCGTGACGGCATAGCCAAACCCCTCCAGGCTACCGAAATGCTGGCCGAAGCGGCGGGCGACCAGGGCCAGAACCTCAGTCGTGATGGCATCCGGTTCCACCGTGAAGGGCGGGGGCGGCAGCAGACCCTTGGGCAGGCGCTTGCGGTTTTCCGCATCGAAATTCCACTGGCCGCCTTCCGGCTCCCCCGCCTGGGTCAGCAGCACGCCATGGTCGCGCCGCATCTCCCGGTAAAAGAACTCCATCCGCATCTGGCGGCGGCCCTTTGCATGGGCGCGGAACCGGGAAATGGAGCAGAAGAACCGGTCATCCTCCCGCACCTCCACCGGGATGGGCAGGGTGCGCTGCCAGTCCCGCATCTGTTTCCACACCCGCCATTCACCTGGAAAGGTCAGTTCCACCTGCGCTGGCTGGTGCTTTTCGATGGCGCGGCGCAACTCCCCATCCAGGCTGCCGATATTGCCTTCATCCTCCAGCGCCACATAATCCACCACCACACCACGGGCGCGCAGTTCCCCGGCGAAGTGGCGCATGGCGCTGAACAGGAAGGCGATTTTCTGCGGGTGATGGGGCACATAGGTTGCCTCCCCCATCACCTCGGCCATCAGCACCACGTCACAGGCCGGGTCCAGCCCACGCAGGCTGGGCAGGGTGTGGGAAAGCTGGTCGCCCAGGACCAGCCGCAAGGTACCGCCAGCACTCACGACCGGTTCCCGCCCTGCTTATCCTCCTCCTTCACGAGGGGGAGCGGCGTGGGGATGCCGGCACCATCCAGCACATAATGGATCTGCTGGTCCTTCGCCTCAAACGCCAGCCCCACCCAGGCCCCGGTTTCATCGTACCAAAGGTCGATCCTGTCGGTATTGCCGGGCTTGTTGGTCTGGATATTGATGCGGTGATGGCGGGCAGCGAGGGTACTGCCCGGCGGGCTGTCCGGCCCCAGATCCTCCATCACCACCTCCATGATCAGGCCGCGCTGGCTGTCCAGCAATTGCGTGGCGCTGGTGATGTCATGGTTCCAATAGCTGGTGGGGATGATGGTGGCCGGCGCGATGAAGCGGCCATTGGCGCTGCTTTCCACCTCCAGCCCGGCATCGGTGGCGCGCCCTGTCACCTCGTACCGGTCGCCATCATCATTGGTCCTGGTGTCGATGGCGATCAGCCGCCCATCGCGCCAGACCTCCCGGTTGAAATGCTGGTAGCGATAGGCCGTGATGAAGGCCAGCTTCACCTCCAGATGGATTTCCTTCTCCATGATCAGGTCATCGCCCTGGCGGGAAAAGCGCAGCCGGTGATAGCCCATGGGGCTGTCACCCTGGCGGAAGACGCTGAAGGCGATCTGCCCGCCCTCCGGAATGGTGGGGGCGGCAAAGGCGCGACCGGCAAGACCGGTGCAGGCCATGCCCAACAGCAGGAAACGGCGGTCGATCATCATCGGCATGTCCCTCCGGCTTATCCTTTGGTGCGCAAGACCCCGCGCCCGCCATCCACCCCCAGCACCTGCCCCGTGATCCAGCCCGCGTCGGGCGACAGCAGGAAGGATGCTGCCGATGCCTGGTCGTCCGCCTCTCCCAGACGGGGGATCGGGTGCATGGCGGCGATACCCTGGGCCATCTGTTCCGATGCCAGCAGGGGGGCCGCCAGCGGCGTGCGGGTCAGCGACGGGGCAATGACATTCACCCGCACATGCGGCGCCCATTCCGCCGCCAGCGACCGGCCCAAAGCCGCCACCGCGCCCTTGGCCGTAGCGATGGCGGTATGGTTGGCAAAACCCTGTTCCACCGCAACGGTGGAGAAGAGCACCACGGCCCCCTTGGCCGCCTTCAACCCTTTCTCCGCCGCGCGCAGGGCCGTGACGGCGCCCAGCACATTCAACTGATACGCGGCCAGGAAATCCTCATTCTTCAGCGCCTTCAGCGGCTTGATGGTGATGGACCCGACACAGTAAGCCAGCCCGGCAATCCCCTCGCCCCGATCCCCCGCCGCGACGGCTGCGGCCAGCGCCGCCTCGTCCCGCACATCGGCACTGGCATGGCTGGCACCCAGGGTCGCTGCCAGATCAGCGGTGCGGGCTTCATCCCGGCCGATCAGATGCAGGTTGACGCCGCGGCCGGCCAGGGTCCGCGCCAGGGCCGCCCCCACGCCGCCGGTGGCGCCGATGATGATGACGGGTGCCGGCATATCTTCCCTCTATTGCCTGAAAGCCGGACTGTTTCCCGGCCAACGGAACATGAGCTAGAGCGCCACCGGCATCCGTCCAGCATCCCGCCCTCGCATTTCCCACGCGGGACGCCTAGATTAAGCCTATCGCTACCGGCTTCACGCGACGGGTCTGCCCGATTATGGATCATCATTCCCATGCCCATCCGCATTCCCATGCGGACCACCACCGCCACGACCATGGCGCCTGCGTCAAGGATGCGCTGGCCCGGGCAGAGGATGTGTGCGCCAGCCGGGGGGCCCGATTGACCGCCCAGCGCGCCCGCGTGCTGGAACTGGTCTGGTCCAGCCACAAGCCGCGCGGCGCCTATGCCATCCTGGAGGATCTGTCCAAGGACGGCAAACGGGTGGCGCCGCTGACGGTTTATCGCGCGCTGGATTTCCTGCTGGAACAGGGGCTGATTCACCGGATCGAAAGCCAGAACGCCTTTGTCGGCTGTCCCACCCCCGGCACCGCCCATAGCGGCCAGTTCCTGGTCTGCGAGAAATGCGGCGATGCCACGGAACTGGTCGATCCCCGCATCGCCCAGGCCATCAACGAAACCGCCTCGGCCCAGGGCTTCACCGTCACCCGCCAGACGGTGGAAGTGACGGGCATCTGCCCTGCCTGCCGCGCCGGTTGACGAAACAGTTCCATCCGATCACATCCACCCCATGATCCGGCCCGGTATAGCGGGCCTTTCCAATCAGACAGGAACAGTGCCTTGTCGACCCAGACGACCCCTCCCTCCCCGCCGCCCCGCCTGCCGATCTCGGTCCTGACCGGCTTCCTCGGCTCTGGCAAGACCACGCTGCTGTCGCGCCTGATCCGCGACCCGGCCATGGCCCGCACCGCCGTCATCATCAATGAATTCGGTGAGGTCGGGCTGGACCATCTGCTGGTCTCCAAGGCCGATGAAAATACGGTGCTGATGGATAGCGGCTGCCTGTGCTGCACCATCCGGTCCGACCTGTCCGACACGCTGCGCGACCTGTATCTGCGCCGCAACAAGGGCGAAGTGCCGGAATTTGACCGGGTGGTGATCGAGACGACCGGTCTGGCCGACCCCGCGCCCATCCTGCACACGCTGATGACCGATCCGCTGATCGCCTCACGCTTCCGCCTGGATGGTGTGGTGACGACCATCGACAGCGTGCACGGCATGGGCCAGTTGGACAATCACGAGGAAAGCCTGAAGCAGGCCGCCGTGGCCGACCGCGTGGTGCTGACCAAGACCGATCTGGCCGACAAGGCAACCGTGGATGCCCTGCGCCGCCGCCTGCACGACCTGAACCCCGGTGCCGTGCATGTGGATGCCCAGACCGACAATGCCCTGCCCGTACTCCTGTTCGATGCCGGCCTGTACAACCCGGAGACCAAGTCGCTGGATGTACAGCGCTGGCTGAAGGCCGAAGCCTATGATGGCGGTCATGATCACGACCATCATCATGACCACGATCATGGTCATTGCGATCACGACCATGGCCATTGCCACCATGATCACGGGCACGAGCATCATGATCATGGGCACCATGATCACGGTCATCATGCCCACGGGCATGGACATGACCACGATCATGATCATTCCCACTGCGACCATGATCACGGCCATTGCGACCATGACCATGGCGAACATGGCCACCATCACCATGATGTGAACCGCCATAACGACAAGATCACCAGCTTCGTCATCAAGGCGGACAAGCCGCTGCCCTGGGACAATCTGGTCACTTTCTTTGAAACGGTCGCCAAGGCGAAGGGTGACAATATCCTGCGCGTGAAGGGCCTGCTGAATGTGGAAGAGGCCGAGCGCCCCATCGTCATTCATGGCGTGCAGCACCTGTTCCACCCACCGGTGCAACTGGATGCCTGGCCGACCGATGATCACAGCACGCGCATCGTCTTCATCGTGAAAGACCTGACCCGCCCGGTGGTGCAGACCTTGTTCGATAGCTGCATGCCCAGGGCGTAAACGACCCCGTTTTTATTCACAGTAATGCCCTCGCCCGATGGAGTTCTACCCTTGGGCGGGGGCATTATTTTGTATGAATATTGAACATGTGCATTTTAATCGCGGATGATTATCACCCGATCAGGGGTCCAAAAGATCATATATTCTAAAGTGTGATTCCAGCATTGCTGTTCCAGTGCAACCTTGCAGGTAACGCCGAAGACCAATTGCAAGGGAGTGCCCGACATGCGTGCCCATATGTTGACAGCATTGATCATTGGAATGGCCATGGCCAGCTTCCAGCCGGTGAAGGCAGCCGAAGGCAACGCCACCCGCGACGAGGCCATCGCCATGGTCCAGCGGGCGGCAAAGCACATGACCGCCGCCGGACCGGAAAAAGCCTTCACGGATTTTTCCACCAAGGGCGGGGCGTTCACCGACCGCGATCTCTATGTCGTCGTCTATGACCTGAACGGCAAATGCCTGGCCCATGGTGCCAACGAAAAGCTGATCGGCAAGGACCTGATCGACGCCGAGGATATTGACGGCAAGCTCTATATCAAAGAGCGGGTGGACATGGCCAAGGCCAATAAAAGCTTCTGGCAGGATTACAAGTTCACCAATCCGACCACCAAGAAGGTGGAGCCGAAGGAAATGTACTGCCAGGTGGAAAGCAACCTCGCGATCTGCGCCGGCGTCTACAAGAAATGATGCGGCCCTGATGCCGCCGGCGGGTAGCGCGTTTGCCACCCGCCCTCCCCTCTTCACCCAAAGCCGCGCCAGCGCGCATGGCAGCGTGAGGTGAATCATGCCCATTGCCCGGAAAGTCGCCCTCTATTTCATCTGTCTGGCCGTTGCGATGGTTGGGCTGGGGATCGTCCAGATCATTGCCGTGCGGGGCATCGACAGCCGGGTTGGCACCATATTGGGGCCAACCATGCATGACAGCGCGGTGATGAATGATTTCCTGATCCACATGCCGCAGCAGCGCAAGGCGCTCTACCAATTGGTGGCGACGGCAGCCACGGGCTTGAGCGTCGAAAAGGTGGGGGAACGGAAGAAGGTTGTTGTTGAACTGACGGCCCTGCTGGAAGCCGATGTGCAGAAGCTGATGACCGTCACCGCCAATAACAATATGACCGAACTGGCCGAACCCATGGCGGCGGCGGCCAAGAAATACATCACCCGCAGCATGGACCTTATCGACGTCATTGATGGGGATGTGAACACAACCCTTGCCTTCATGAATGGATTGGAACGGGCTGGACTGGGACTGGAGGAGCAGGTTGCGAAAATCCAGGCGGCGCAAACATTAACCATTGATACCCATGCCAAAGCCGTGGAGCGTTCCCTTCTGTTGACCTATGCCATGGTGGGTGGGGCCATCCTGGCGCTGATCATTGCCATCCTGGCCGTGAACTACTTCATCTCCCGCAACATTGCTCGCCCCCTGGTGGACCTTGCCGGTATCACCCGGCGCCTGACTGCGGGTGAGCGGGGGCTGACCATTGATGCCGCCCTTGGCCGCCGCCGGGATGAGATTGGCCACCTGTCCGAAGCTTTGACCATCCTCGTCCGCAACGAGGAGGAACGACGGACCCTGCAGGCAGAACAGGAAGCCACAGCCAAAGCCAGCCAGCAGCGGGCAGCCCTGATGCAGGATTTGTCCGCACAGTTCGACAGAGAGGCCACAACCTCCCTGCAGCAGACCCTGTCCGCCGTCGCGGAATTGCGGGATACGGCGCAGGAGATGGAACAGGTGGCAGACACGACCCGCGAGGCCGTGCTGAGCATGGCCGAAGCCATTGAGACGACGACACAGCAGGTCACCGTTGTTTCCAACGCCACCGATCAGCTTTCAGGCAGCATCCGGGAAATCGGCAGCCGCGTCGATCATTCCACCGCCATCGCCGCGCAGGCGGTGGAAGAAGCCGAGCGCACCGATGCCATGGTGAAGGGTCTGGCCGGTGCCGCCGAGAAGATTGGCACGGTCGTACAGTTGATCAGCGAGATCGCCAGCCAGACCAACCTGCTGGCCTTGAATGCGACCATTGAGGCCGCCCGCGCCGGAGAGGCTGGCAAAGGTTTTGCCGTGGTGGCCGCAGAGGTGAAGGCGCTGGCCCGCCAGACGGCTGACGCGACCAGCGAGATCGGCGGGCAGGTCGCGGACATCCAGACAGCCACCCAGGACGCCGTGGCAGCACTCAACGCCATTACCGAGCGGATCGGCAATATCCGCGGCGCCAGCCTGGAGATTGCCAGTGCCGTCAAACAGCAGGCCCAGATGACACACGAGATCGTCCACAGCGTTCAGCAAACCAGCGATAGCACCCGGCAGGTGGCGGCCCGCGTGGACCATGTGCTGAAAGGGGCAGGCGCCACCAAGGACGCCTCCCGACGGGTGAATGACGCCTCTGGCGGGCTCAGCAAACGGTCCGATGCCTTGGGCGACCAGATCCGGGGCTTCCTGTCCCGGGTCCGGGCTTGACCAGTCAGTCAACGGACAAGGCCGGTGGTGGCATCCACCGGCCTTTATTCCCTGATACGAGTTTCATTATCCAGGGCGGCGCTGCCTTTCAGCCAGGACACTGAAAAGCCAATCCTCCCGCGACAAGGTCCGGGCTGATCCCCCGTTGGAGAGGGAGGGCGCCTCGCCAGTGGCCGATGTGATCATTGCTGTCTGTGAAGCGGGTTCTTCCGCAAGAACGGAAGGCACCGGCACAAATCCCCGCGCCGCTGCTTCGGCAAGCGTGGCAAGGGGCGCGTTTGTCACGGCGAGGGAGGATAAATCCAGCGCAGTCCCTGCCAAAGTGTAGAGATTTCCATCGAAGCGCAGCTTGAAGGTTTCGGTCGCCTCACCGGAAGCGAGCTTTTCAGAAGTTCTGCTTTGGCTACGCTCCAGGCTGGCCTTGATATAGTCGTTGGCACCCAGATGGGCATGGGCTTTGGTGAAGGCTTCAGACTCTGCCCGTGCCTTCTCCAGCGCTTCGCCCGTCAGCACACTGGGACGGGGTGGCTTGGTGGCCAAAGGTTGGGCGCCACCCGCCCCTGGCAGCGCAGCCGATCCAATAGCAGTCATTATGTCCCGCTCCCCATTACATGTCCTCGCGCCTGGACAAGCAAATCCCGCGCCGACATTATCGGCGCGGGATCAAAGGGGAATGGGCGGCGATCACGGCTCACCCGGTAAAATATGCACCATCGCGATGGGCAAAATCATCCCAGCGCGACAGGTTGCGGTACCCGTCAGCCCACCTTGCGACCGCCGGTCAGGTAGGAGACTTCTGCCTGACGGTTGGGGTCAAAATCGGTCAGCGGGATCGGATATTCGCCGGTGAAGCAGGCATCGCAATATTGCGGCATGTCACCATCGCGCTTGGCGTGGTTCAGCGACTTGTACAGCCCGTCCAGGCTGATGAAGGCCAGGCTGTCCGCCTTGATATAGTCGCGCATCTCGTCCACCGACATGCGGTGGGCCAGCAGCTTTTCCTTCTCCGGCGTATCGATGCCGTAGAAGCAGCTATGGCTGGTCGGCGGGCTGGAAATGCGCATATGCACTTCCTTGGCGCCAGCATCGCGCATCATCTCCACGATCTTCAGCGAAGTGGTGCCGCGCACGATGCTGTCATCCACCAGCACGATGCGCTTGCCCTGGATGAAATGCCGGTTGGCATTATGTTTCAGCTTCACACCCAGGCGGCGGATCTTGTCCGTCGGCTGGATGAAGGTGCGGCCAACATAATGGTTGCGGATGATGCCCAGATCAAACGGCACGCCGCTCTGTTCGGCATAACCCAGCGCCGCCGGCACGCCCGAATCCGGCACCGGGATGATCAGATCGGCATCGACATGGCTTTCGATAGCCAGTTGCGCGCCGATCTTCTTGCGCACGCCGTAAACCGAGTGGCCTTCCATATAGCTGTCGGGCCGGGCAAAATAGATATATTCGAAAATGCAGAACTTGGACGGGACGTCCTGGAAGGGGCGCAGGCTCTGCACCCCGTCCTTGTCCAGCACCACCATCTCACCCGGATCAATGTCACGGACATAATCGGCACCGATAATGTCCAGCGCCACCGTCTCCGACGCCAGCACATGCACATCACCCAGGCGGCCCAGCACCAGCGGACGCACGCCATTGGGGTCACGCACACCGATCACCTGATCCTTGGCCATGCAGACCAGGGAATAGGCGCCTTCGATCTGGCGCAGCGCCTCAACCAGCCGGTCAATGACATTGCCGCCACGCGCCGTCGCCATCAGATGGATGATGGTTTCAGTGTCAGACGTGGACTGGAACAGGCAGCCCCGGCGCACCAACTGGCGGCGCAACTGCATGGCGTTGGTCAGGTTGCCATTATGCGCCAGCGCGAAGCCGCCAAACTCGAACTCCGCGAACAGCGGCTGCACATTGCGCAAGGACCGTTCGCCGGCCGTGGCGTAGCGGACATGGCCGATCGCCTGATCACCGGTCAGGTTGCGCATGACCATTTCGCTGCCGAAAATATCCCCGACCTGCCCCAGCGCGCGATGGTGCGGGAAGTCCTGGCCGTCAAAGCTGACGATGCCCGCCGCTTCCTGGCCGCGATGCTGCAGGGCGTGCAGGCCCAGCGCCACCAGGGCTGCCGCGTCCTGCGGACCGTAGACGCCGAAGACGCCGCATTCTTCACGCAGCTTGTCATCGTCGAAGGGGTGGGTCGTAAGCATGGGCAGGCGGCCTTTCACGCAGTCGATGTCCGGGTATCGTTTCCGATGGACGAATTCTGTCTCCAGCATCCGGCCTATCGGGAGCCGGTACCGGTTGGCTTGGTTTCCTGGTCGGTATTCTTGATCAACTGGTCGAGACGACCCAGCGCTTCATCATTATAGCCGCGTTCGGGGTCCGGCGCAGCCGCGTTCCCTGCAGAGGCGGGTAGCGGATTGGCAAGGCGGTCCAGGGTCCGCTCTGCCTCCTCCGCGTCCTGAAGGCGGCGGCGGACCCGTTCGGCTTCCCGCTCTGCCGGGGTCATGTTGGCATCAGGCAGCAGGTCACGCAGCGTATCGGCACCAGCCGCCAGGAACGGCCTTGCCTTTGCTTCCCGCAGCCAGACCGGCGGCTCCGGCCATAGCCAGGTGGCGAACATATAGGTAAGGCTGAGCAGCGCGGCACCCCGGACAATGCCAAAGGCAAAGCCCAGCGACCGGTCCACCGCCGACAGGCTGCTTTCCTGCACCCGGGTGGATACCGTGTGGGTGACGACGGAAAAGACAATCAGGGCCGCGGTGAAGACGGCCAGTATGGTGATGCCGTCGGCCACATAGCGCGTGTCCACATGCCCGCGCATGAAAGGTGCCGCGATGGGGAACAGCCAGAGCGTCGCCAGCGCCGCCCCGATCCAGGCTGCCACCGACAGCACCTCCCGCACGAAGCCGCGGGCAAACGCCATCAGGGCGGAGATCAGAAGGACGACCAGAACGGCGATATCGACCGGGTTCAGGCTGCTATTTTCCATCACCCGTCCCCTATTCCCGCCCGCGCGGCGGACGCGGCGGCACATCGGCCTGGAACAAGGGCAGCAGGTCCGTCAGATGGTCCAGTTCCACCCGGCCCAGCCCATCGGCAGAGCCGCCGCCGCGCGACCGGCGCGGCTGGGGCATCAGCGCCCGGTTGAAGCCCAGCTTGGCGGCTTCCTTCAGTCTCTGGTCGGTCTGACTCACGGCGCGGATTTCCCCCGACAGGCCGATTTCCCCGAAAACCACGGCATCGGCCGGCACCGGCTCGCCCGTCAGACTGCTGACCAGGGCCGCCGCAACCGCCAGATCGGCCGCCGGCTCGCTGATTTTCAGCCCGCCCGCGACGCTCAGATACACATCATTGGCGCCGATGGCCACGCCACAGCGCGCCTCCAGCACCGCCAGCACCATGGCAAGGCGGGAACTGTCCCAGCCTACCACGGCCCGGCGCGGCGTCCCCAGCGGCGAGGGCGCCACCAGGGCCTGCACCTCCACCAGCACGGGCCGCGTGCCCTCCAGCCCCGCGAATACCGCTGTACCCGTTATATCGCGCCGGCGGTCAGCCAGAAATAGCTCTGAAGGATTGGGCACTTCGACCAGCCCATCCTCCCCCATCTCGAACACGCCGATCTCGTCGGTCGGGCCGAAACGGTTCTTGACCGCGCGCAAGATGCGGAACTGGTGCCCCCGCTCCCCTTCAAAATAGAGAACGGTATCAACCATATGTTCCAGCACGCGGGGGCCGGCGATCTGGCCATCCTTGGTGACATGGCCAACGATCAGCAGCGTAATGCCGCGCTTCTTGGCCACGCGGATGAGTTCCGACGCGCAGGCGCGCACCTGCGCCACGGTGCCCGGCGCACTGTCCAGCGTGTCGATATACATGGTCTGGATCGAGTCGATCACTGCCACCTGCGGCCCGTCCGCCGCTTCCAGGCTGGCGATGATGTCGCGGACATTGTTGGCGGCAGCCAGCGCCACCGGCGCATTGACCAGCCCCAGCCGGGCGGCGCGCATGCGCACCTGATCCACCGCCTCTTCGCCCGAGATATAGGCGCAGCGCGTTTCCTGGGCCAGGCAGCAGGTGACCTGCAAAAGCAGCGTTGATTTGCCGATACCGGGATCGCCGCCGACCAGCAGGGCCGATCCATTGACCAGCCCGCCGCCACACACACGATCGAATTCCTGAATACCGGTCATCCGGCGCGGCGCATCCTTGGACACGCCCGACAGGGCGACAAACTCGATCTTGCGGCCTTGGCCCTTGCCCAGCCCCTTGGGCACAGACTCGGTCGCCTGTTCTTCGACAAGCGTATTCCACTCCCCGCAGGCATCACACTTGCCAGACCATTTGGGGTAAGAGGCCCCGCAATTCTGGCAGACATATCGGCTGGTGGTGCGGGCCAATGTGGTCTCGTGTCCCGGTTGGATCGACGCGCCCCGTATATAGCCGCTCCGCTCCCCTTTTCGCAGCCCCTCATAACACATTTGCAACATGCGCGGGGCGAGGGGAGCGGGTTAAGGCAGCGCTCACCCCCAGGGATTGAGAAGGGCAACACCAGTGCGCTGATAATCAGTGATAAAGCACCACATCCCGGACCGGCATGGCATCCCGGTCGGCGACCAGTTCGATCTCCGGATAAGGCGAGGATTGCAGCGCATCAATCAGCGCCTGTCCCGTAGTGGCCCCTTTCAGGCGACGGAATTCCGCAGCCGAAATAATGACCACCTCTTCCTTGCCATGGACTGTCACATGCTGCGGCCCATCATGACGGGCGCGGTTGACCAGTTCACTAAAACGGGACTCGGCGTCCCGCAGCGACCAATGGTCGGACGGTGGTGAGGAGGATTTCTTACCGGTGCCGGCCATTCCCGATCCCCATGATCTGCACGATCCAAGCTGATTATGGGAGACGGGCGGATAAACGACAAGGCGGTCACGAGGGAGGAAGCAGTTCCACAGGACAGAACCGCTTCCCCCACCCCTTATCAGTCCACCAGCTTCTGGGTCAGGTAGACGATCTGCAAGGCCGTCACCTCGGCCCGCTGCTTCAGGTTGGCGGCCGCGGAATGGCCGCCTTCCATGTTCTCGTAATACATCACCGGATGGCCTTCGCTTTCCAGCTTAGCCACGAACTTACGGGCATGGCCCGGATGCACGCGGTCATCCTTGGTGGAGGTATAGACGAAGGCTTCCGGGTATTTCACATCCTTGCGGATGTTCTGGTACGGGCTGTATTTCGCGATCCATTCCCGCTCCGCCGGGATTTCCGGATTGCCATATTCGCCCATCCAGGACGCCCCGGCCAACAGGGTGTGGTAGCGCATCATATCCAGCAGCGGCACGGCCACGATGACGGCACCAAACAGGTCCGGGCGCTGGGTCATGGTCACCCCGGTCAAAAGCCCGCCATTGGAACCACCCTGGATGCCCAGCTTGGCCGGCTTGGTCACCTTGGTCTTGATCAGATCCTCGGCCACAGCCTGGAAATCATCATAGGCGCGCTGGCGGTTCTGCTTCAGGGCCGCCTGATGCCAGCGGGGGCCGAATTCACCGCCGCCCCGGATATTCGCCACCACATAGGTGCCGCCCTGTTCCAGCCAGGCCTTGCCCAGCACGGACATATAGGACGGGGTCAGCGCAATCTCGAACCCGCCATAGCCATAGAGCAGGGTCGGGTTCTCCCCGTTCGGCTTCTGGTTCTTCGCCCGGACGATGAAGTAAGGCACCTTGGTGCCGTCCTTGCTGGTCGCAAAACGCTGTTCGGTGGTGAAGGGAGCGGCATCGAACCGGGCCGGCAGTGACTTGATCGCCTGCGGTGCGCCACCCTTTTCCATCACATACAGCGTGTCGGGCTGCAGGAAGTTGGTGTAATTGACCAGCACATCGGTGCTGAACCCATCGGTGGAGACGATGTTGACGCTGCCATTGGCCGGCAGGTCGATGGGCTTTGCGGCCCAGCCCTTGGCGCCCTTGCGCAGGGCCAGCAGCTTGCCGGTCACATTGTCCAGCACATCCAGATAAATGGCATCCTTGGCCACACCCACGCCCTGGATGGCCGCCGTTTCTGCCGGGGCATAGACGATATCGGCACGGGTGATGGCGCCCGCTGCCGCCTGATCCAGCGGGACCGCCACCAGATCGCCCTTCTTGAACTGCTTGCCGGCCACAGACCAGTCACCGCGCAGGGCGATGATCAGATCACCTTCGATTACGCCGCGCATCTCAATGGCCAGCGGCAAGGCCAGCTTGGTGACCTTGTTGTCCTTGCCGACGACATGCCATTCCTCGGTAAAGAAGTCCGGCCCGCGCTGGACCAGCAGCGTGGTGCCTTCCGGCCGGCGCACGGCATAGGGCCGCGCCCAGACATCCTGCTTGCCCACTTCCAGCAGCAGCGGCGCCTTGGCCAGATCGGTGCCGCGCTTCCACAGGCGCACCTGACGGGCATAGCCGCTGTCGGTCATGCTGTCGGGGCCGAAATCGGTCGCCACCATCAGCGTGTCCTTATCGGCCCAGTCAATGGTCTGCTTCGATTCCGGCAACTGGAACCCGTCCTTGACGAAGCTCTTGGTCGCAACGTCAAATTCCCGCACCACCACGGCATCCTTGCCGCCGTCGGACAGGTAGACGAGGCAGCGGCTGGCATCCTCGCCAACGCAATTATGGCCCTTATAGACCCAGTTCTTGCCCTCTTCCTTGGCAAGCTGGTCGATATCCAGGATCACATCCCACTTGGTGTCCGGGGACTTGTAGCTTTCCAGGCTGGTGCGGCGCCAGACGCCGCGGACATTGGTCTGGTCCTGCCAGAAATTATCGACCTTGCCGCCTTCCAGGCTGCCATAGGCGATACGATCCTGTGCGGTCAGGAACTTCTCGGCCTCCGCACGGATTTTCTCGAACCGGGGGTCGGCCTTCAGGCGGGCGAAGGTGGTGTCATTATGCTTGCGACCCCAGTCCAGCGCCTTCTGGCCTTCCACCTCTTCCAGCCAGACGAACGGGTCCTTGGCGGCTTCCGCGGCCGCAAAGGGGGCCGCGTCGGGCGCATCGGCCGCGATGCCAGGGGTCGCTGAAAGGGCCATAATGGCTGCCGCCGTCATCAACGCGCTCCGTAGTGACATTGTCCATGTGTCCTTTGTCGCCTCCGATGGCGGTCCGAAGCCACCGGTTCTTATGGCACCCTGGGTATCATCGGAATGGGCCCCGGGTCAGCGCCTGATACAAAGGTGAAACAAATCGGGGTGAAACAAATCGGGATGCTCCGGATCAGGTGAAATAGCGGCTGGGCGCCATGCCGGTGACGCGCTTGAACATGGTGGAGAAGTTCCCCGGCCCGTCATAGCCAAGGTCGAGGGCGACAGACGTCACCGTCTCCCCTGCCGCCAGCCTTGGCAGGGCCACAGAGATGCAGGCCTGCTGACGCCACTCGGTAAAGCTCATCCCCGTCTCCTGGCGGAACAGACGGGTGAAGCTACGCCGGTTCATGGCCAGCGCATCGGCCCACTCATCAATGGTGGCGGTCGCCTGGGGTTGCCCCAGAAAGGCATGGCAGCGGCGGGCCAGCCCCGGATGGGACGGGAACGGCACAGCCAGCGGCAGCGGCGGCGCGCGGTCAATCTCGGCCAGCAGCAGCTTCACCACCAGGCCGTCGCGCCCCTGCTCATCATAGGCCGGGGGGATGTCGCCCGATGCCACCATCAATTGCCGCAGCAGCGGGGAGACGGCCACAACCTGACAGGTCTGCCCGCGCGACGGGCACTGATCCGGCTCAATCAGCAGGCTGCGGGTCTGCACAGCCCCCACCATGCGCACAGAATGGGGGGTGCCCCCCGGTATCCAGACCGCCCGCTCCGGCGGCGCCACCCATGCGCCATGCGGTGTGCTGACGGCCATCACCCCGCTGGCCGCATAAAGTAACTGGCTGCGCCGATGCTGATGCTCCGCCAGTTCAAAGGCCGGTGGATACTGCTCACCGCGCGCCATGGCGGGGCGCCGGGCCAGAAGGTTCTCGTCTGCCTGCATTGCATCGCTCTGTCCCACTCACACAAAATATTGTCTCACGCAGCGAAGCGGGATGAAAGTGAATAGCCTAAAACGGATCGGATGGAAGCTGCCTTCCGATCAAACGCGTTCGAGCGAGCATTATCGTGACCCTGCAGACAGCCAGTCTTGCCGAGACAAATCCCACCCCCAAAGCCACCCCGGCTCCGCAATTCGTGGTGCGCATCGTGGGCGCGGTGGCCCTTGCCCATCTGTTGAACGATCTGATCCAGGCGGTGCTACCCGCCATCTATCCGATGCTGAAGTCGCATTATACGCTGACATTCGGGCAGATCGGCTGGCTGGCCATGACCTATCAGTTCGTGGCGTCACTGCTGCAGCCCTGGATCGGGCTTTATACCGACAAGCATCCCAAGCCCTGGCTGCTGCCTATGGGCATGGGGGTGACCCTGCTGGGCATCTTCTGTCTGGCCTTGTCGGGCAGCTATCCGATGCTGCTGGTATCGTCTGTCATTATCGGCATTGGTTCGGCCACCTTCCATCCTGAAGCATCGCGCGTGGCGCGCATGGCTTCGGGCGGTCGGTTCGGCACGGCGCAGTCGGCCTTTCAGGTGGGGGGCAATACAGGTTCGGCCATCGGCCCGCTGGTGGCATCGGCCGTGATCCTGCCCTTTGGCCAGATGGCCGTCGGCTGGGTTGCCTTCGCGGCGGTTGCGGCCATCTGGGTCCTGTTCGGGGTCACGCGCTGGCGGCTTCATCATCCGCAGGCAAAGGCGGCAGCAGCAGGCTTGGCACCGGCCTTCCGCTATGGCCGGACCACGGTCATCCGGGCGCTGGCGGTGATCGGCCTGCTGATGTTCGCCAAGTTCATCTATATCGGGGCTTTCACCAACTACTTTACCTTCTATCTGATCGAACGGTTCGATCTGACGGTGCAGCAGTCGCAGCTTTACCTGTTCTGCTTCCTGGCCGCGATCGCGGCGGGCACGTTCGCGGGCGGCCCCGTGGGGGACCGTATCGGGCGCAAGGCGGTGATCTGGGTCTCCTTCCTGGGTGTCGCTCCCTTTGCCCTGCTGCTGCCCCATGCCAACCTGTTCTGGACGGCGGTCCTGGCCGTCACCATCGGGCTGATCATGTCCTCGGCCTTCGCGGCCCTGGTGGTCTATGCCCAGGAGATCGTGCCCGGCCGTGTCGGGCTGGTATCGGGCCTGATGTTCGGGTTGATGTTCGGTATCAGCGGCATCGGGGCGGCAGCGCTGGGCAATCTGGCCGATATCTACGGCATCACCTGGGTTTACCAGTTCTGTGCCTATCTGCCGCTGCTGGGCCTGGCCACAGCGCTGTTGCCGGCCTCCCCGGAACGGCGGGTCAAGGGCGGGGGCTGAAACGCCCCCCCTTCATCGGGGCCGGCACGCCCGTCGTGCCCGGCAGCGACAAGGGCAGACCCTGCCGCGACCGCACCGCCAGATAGGCAAAGGCCTCGGCCTCCAGCGCATCGCCGTTCCAGCCCAACCCATCCACGGGGCTGACGGGCACGCCCAGCCCCTCGGCCAGATGCCACATCAGCGTTTCATTATGCCGCCCCCCGCCGCAGACCAGCCAGCGGCGCGGGGCCTCCGGCATATGGTCCAGCGCCCGCAGCACGGTGCGGGCGGTGAAGGCCGTCAGGGTGGCGGCGGCGTCAGCCGTGTCCAGATTGGTCAGGGCCGTGCCGGACCATTGGTCGCGGTCCAGCGATTTGGGCGGTGCGGCATCGAAATAGGGATGCGCCAGCAGCCGGGCCAGCAGGGCGGCATCCACCTGCCCGCCAGCGGCAATGCGCCCGCCCTCGTCATAGGGCATGTCCAGCCGCGACAGGACCAGATCATCCACCAGCGCGTTGCCGGGGCCGGTATCAAAGGCCAGCACATCCAGATCACCCGTCCCCAGCCAGGTGACATTGGCGACCCCGCCAATGTTCAGGATGGCCAGCGGCCGTTCCAGATCACCGGCCAGCGCCTGATGGTACAGCGGCACCAGCGGCGCCCCCTGCCCGCCGGCCTGCACATCGGCGGTGCGGAAATCAAACACGACATCAATGCCGGTCGCTGCCGCCAGCCGCGCCCCGTCGCCGATCTGCCAGGTATGGCGCCGGTCGGGCGCATGCAGGATGGTGTGGCCATGGAAGCCGATCAGGTCGACCTCACCCGCCACCATCCCCTGATCGCGCAGCAGCAGGGAAACCGCCTCGGCATGCAGATCGGTCAATTCCTGCTCCACCGATGCCACATCGCCCCGCCCGCCCAGGCTGGCGCGCAGCCGGTCGCGGAAGGCCTGGCGATAGGGGGTGAAGATGAAACCCACCGGCTCCACCCAGCCCTGCCCGTCGGTGCGGATCAAGGCAGCGTCGATCCCGTCCATTGACGTGCCGCTCATCAGCCCCAATGCGGTGAAAACCTGCCCTGCCATCGTGCCCCCGTGCCGTAGTGCGGCTTCTGTGCTAACACGGCGCTGCCCTGAAGGGCGATTATGATCAAATGAAAGACCAAGGTTAAAGACATGACCACGACCACCGCACCCGCGAACATCAAGTCCGACTTCCTGCGCGTGATGGTGGAGCGTGGTTATTATCACCAGGCCACCGACCTGGAAGCCCTGGACAAGAAATTCCTGGAAGGGCCGGTCGCGGCCTATAATGGCTATGACGCCACCGCCGACAGCCTGCATGTCGGCCATCTGCTGCCAACCATGATCCAGCGCTGGCTGGGCAAGACGGGCAACAACCCCATCCTGCTGATGGGCGGCGGCACGACGAAGATTGGCGACCCCTCGGGCCGCGATGAAACCCGCAAGCTGCTGACGACCGAGGATATCAATACCAATATCGACAGCATCAAGGGTGTATTCGACCGCATGTTCACCTTTGGCGATGGCGCCCCCGGCACCGCCCGGCTGGTGAACAATGCCGACTGGCTGGATAAGCTGGAATATATCCCGTTCCTGCGTGATATCGGCCGCCACTTCACCATCAACCGCATGCTGAGCTTTGATTCGGTGAAGCTGCGCCTGGACCGTGAACAGCCGCTGACCTTCCTGGAATTCAATTACATGATCCTCCAGGCCTATGATTTTGTGGAACTGAGCCGCCGGTACGGCTGCTCCCTGCAAACCGGCGGCAGCGACCAGTGGGGCAATATCCTGAATGGCGTGGAACTGGGCCGCCGCATCGCCCAGGCCGACCTGTACGGCTTCACCTGCCCGCTGCTGACCACTTCGTCCGGCGCCAAGATGGGCAAGACCGCCGCCGGCGCCGTGTGGCTGAACGAGGACCGGCTGTCCAACCTGGATTTCTGGCAATATTGGCGCAACACGGAAGATGCGGATGTGGTCCGCTTCCTGAAGCTGTTCACCGAACTGCCGCTGGATGAAATCGCCCGGCTGGGTGCGTTGCAGGGCGCGGAGATCAACGAGGCCAAGAAGATCCTGGCCACCGAGATCACCGCCCTGGTGCGCGGTCGCGACGCCGCCGAACAGGCCGCCGAAACCGCCCGCCGCACGTTCGAGGAAGGGGCGGCGGCGGACGGCCTGCCGACGGTGGAAATCCCACAAGGCGTACTGGTTGAAGGGGCTTATCTGGCTGACCTGATGGTGCAGACCGGCCTGTCCGCCAGCAAGGGCGAAGCGCGCCGGCTGATCAAGGGCAATGGCGTGAAGGTGAATGACGTCGCCGTGTCGGACGAGGCCTATAAGCTGCACCCGTCCCATATCGGCAATGACGGCGTGATCAAATTGTCCGCCGGCAAGAAGCGCCACGCCCTGGTGAAGCCGGTCTGAAGGGGCGGAGCGCTGTGTTGAACAGTGCGTCATGGAGCGCCTCGGTCGCAACAACCGGAGCGCTCCACATTCCCGGCCTGATCAAGGCGCAAGCCGTGACGGCTTTGCGCGATGCCCTGGCCCCCTTCCCGCTGGACAGGCCAGGGCTGCGGCTCGGCCACACGCCTTTGCTGTCCCGCTTGCTGGCAGGGGATGGGGCTGTCGGCGGGCTGGCGCGTCACTTGCTGGGGGAAGCGGCAAAACCTGTCCGGGCTTTGCTGTTCGACAAATCCGCGCAGACCAATTGGCAAGTCCCCTGGCATCAGGACCGGGTGATCATCGTGGCCGAGCGCCATGATGTGCCGGGATTCGGCCCCTGGTCGGTCAAAGGCGGCGTACAGCATGTGACGCCACCCGTGGACATCCTGGCCGGCATGGTGACCATCCGCCTGCATCTGGATGATGTGGGGGCGGATAACGCGCCTCTGTTGATTGCTCCCGGTTCCCATCAGATGGGCGTGGTGTCGGAAGCCAATATCCCTGCCGTTGTTGCCGCCGCCGGTCATGAGGTCTGTGTTGCCCAAGCCGGCGATGCCTGGGCCTATGCCAGCCTGATCGTGCATGCGTCAGAGCCGGCGCGGGCTTTGGGAAGACGGCGGGTTCTCCATGTCGATTATGCTGCGACCGACCTTCCTCTGCCCTTGAAATGGCCTGACATCTTTGCGGCCTGTTGAAATCACCGTGTTGCAGCGGGTTGGCGATAACAAAAAGGGCGGCACCGGATTGGGCCGCCCTTTCCATGTCAATGGTCCCACGGGAGAGGAACCAGCCGACCTTACTTGTCCGTCGCGTCCTCGATCTTGTCGCCTGCCTTTTCCACGGCATCATCGACCTTTTCGCCGGCGCGCTCAGCCGGGCCCTTCTCCTCACACGCGGTCAGGGCCAGCGGGGTGGCGGCGATGGTGGCAAGGGCGGCGATATGGGCGAGCTTGCGGATATTCATGACATTACCCCTTCTCTGTCCGGGGCATGACCGATGCGGTACCCCGTTTTACGGACAGAAGAACGGCGCGCGGGTTCCGGTTGTTCCGACCCCGATCAAGGAATGATTGCGGCGATCAGGCGGCGGGATCGGGGCTGTCCCCTTCACCCCAGCGGCGCACCCGCCCGCTTTCCAGGCCGAACAGGTCCAGCACCCGGCCCAGCGTGTGGTCCACCATCTCTTCCAATGTGGCCGGGCGGGCATAAAAGGCGGGGACCGGCGGATAGATGATGGCGCCCATCTCCGTCGCCTGGGCCATGTTGCGGATATGGCCCAGATGCAGCGGCGTTTCCCGCAGCATCAGCACAAGGCGGCGGCGTTCCTTCAGCACCACATCGGCGGCACGGGTCAACAGGCTGCTGGTCACCCCGCCCGCCACTTCTGCCAGGGTGCGCACCGAACAGGGGGCCACAACCATGCCCATGGTGCGGAAGCTGCCCGACGAAATGGCCGCCCCGATATCGGCAGGGGAATAGGCGACATCGGCCAGCGCCCGGACATCGGCCGCTTTCAGCCCTGTTTCATGTGCAAGGGTCACCTCGGCAGACCTGCTCATAACGAGATGGGTTTCAACATCCAGCAGGCGTAAGGTTTCAAGCAGGCGTATGCCGTAAATAACGCCAGACGCACCGCTGATCCCGACAATAAGCCGGGGGCGGCGGGGATGTTTGGCGTTGTCGCCAGGACCGGGAAAACCGGCCGGATCGTCGGGAGGAAAAGCCATAGAGGTGATGTAGCGCTGCCACCGGCTTTCGTCCATAGCCCCCGTTCAGAAGAGTGAGGGGACATCAATGGGGTGCGACATGACCGCATGCGCTATTAAAAGTCACGAACCGTACCCCTATATTGATGAAGTCGGGATGACGGTTCCGTGTCACTATCACGGCGTCCGGACCAAATGATAAGCCAGCGGCCGCCCCTGACCGGGGTCCCTGACAGGGATCAAAGGCCGCTGCGGGAGCACGAAGGTAGAGGTTTCAATCCGTCAGCCATATCCATCAGCAACCGAAGGAGGGACTTGATGTTGTTTCCCGAGCGCGTGGAATCGCTTCGCATGAAACATGAAACCCTGGACAATGAGGTGCGGGTTGAAAGCCGGCGCCCCCTTCCCGATGCGACTGTGCTGAAGAAATTGAAACTGGAAAAACTCCGCGTGAAGGAGGAGATCGACCGTCTGGCACGGGCCTGACGCTCATCTCCCAAGCGATGAACAGGAAAGGCGGCCAGGGGTTCCCGGCCGCCTTTTCAATGCGCGCTATCTTAGAGTTTTTAGGTGTAGGTTTGATCAACCTATACCTGTCACCCCGGCGCAGGCCGGGGTCCAGTTTCGTAAAGCAAAGCGCTAGTGATTCTGGACCCCGGCCTGCGCCGGGGTGACGGTGGTGAGAACCATTTTCGATTCTGCCTAAACCTGGAAAACTGTAGAGCTGTTTCCGGCCAACCGAAAATAGCGCTGGCGACTGAGGCACATGAAAGCCTGGAGCGTATTTCTGCTGAACGGAAATGCGCTCCAGGCGCCCCTTCTGTTAATGGTGATCTTCCGGCACCGGACGGTCGGACAGATAGACCTGCCCGCCCTTCTCCTTGAACGCCGCTGACATTTCCGCCATGCCGGCTTCCGCCTGTGCTTCGGCCTCTTGGGCCGCCGCATAATCCCGCACTTCCTGCGTGATCTTCATGGAGCAGAATTTCGGCCCGCACATGGAGCAGAAATGCGCCAGCTTGGCCCCTTCCGCCGGCAGAGTCTGGTCGTGGTACTTCTCCGCCGTTTCCGGGTCCAGCGACAGGTTGAACTGGTCGCGCCAGCGGAATTCAAACCGGGCGCGTGACAAAGCATCATCGCGCTCCTGCGCCCCCGGATGGCCCTTGGCCAGATCGGCGGCATGGGCGGCCAGCTTATAGGTGATCACGCCGACCTTCACATCATCGCGGTCCGGCAGGCCCAGATGTTCCTTGGGCGTGACATAGCAAAGCATGGCCGTGCCGAACCAGCCGATCATCGCAGCACCAATGCCGCTGGTGATGTGGTCATAGCCCGGCGCGATATCCGTGGTCAGCGGCCCCAGCGTATAAAACGGGGCTTCGCCGCAATGGGCCAGTTGCTTGTCCATATTGGCCTTGATCTTGTGCATGGGCACATGGCCCGGCCCTTCGATCATCACCTGCACATCATGCTTCCAGGCGATCTGGGTCAGCTCGCCCAGCGTTTCCAGCTCCGCAAACTGGGCGCGGTCATTGGCGTCGGCGATGGAGCCAGGGCGCAAGCCATCACCCAGGGAGAAGGCGATATCATACGCCTTCATGATCTCGCAGATTTCCTCAAAATGCGTGTAGAGGAAGTTCTCTTTGTGATGGGCGAGGCACCATTTCGCCATGATGGAGCCGCCCCGGCTGACAATGCCGGTCACGCGCTTGGCCGTCAGCGGGATATAGGGCAGGCGCACCCCGGCATGGATGGTGAAATAATCCACACCCTGTTCGGCCTGTTCGATCAGCGTGTCGCGGAAGATTTCCCAGGTCAGGTCTTCGGCCTTGCCATTGACCTTCTCCAACGCCTGATAGATCGGCACGGTGCCGATGGGGACGGGCGAATTGCGGATGATCCATTCACGGATCGTGTGGATATTGCGGCCGGTGGACAGGTCCATCACCGTGTCGGCCCCCCAGCGGGTGGCCCAGACCAGCTTGTCCACCTCGTCCGCGACCGACGAAGTGACGGCGGAATTGCCGATATTGGCGTTGATCTTCACCAGAAAATTCCGCCCGATGATCATCGGTTCGGTTTCCGGGTGGTTGATATTGTTGGGGATGATCGCGCGGCCACGGGCAATCTCATCCCGCACAAATTCCGGCGTCACATAATCGGGGATGGATGCCCCGAAATCCTCGCCATCACGGGCGGCCTGCTGCGCCAGCTTGGCCCGGCCCAGATTTTCGCGGATGGCGACATATTCCATCTCCGGCGTGATGATGCCGGCCTTGGCATAATGCATCTGGCTGACATTGCGGCCCGGCTTGGCACGCAGCGGCTGGCGGGCAGCACGGTCGAACAGGGGAACGGGGCTTTCCTGGCCGGCACGCAGGCCATTATCCTCCGGCTTCACTTCGCGTCCGGCATAGGCTTCCACATCGCCACGCCCTTCGATCCAGGCGCGGCGCAGCTCCGCCAAGCCTTTGCGGATATCGGTCTTCACGGTGGGGTCGGTATAGGGGCCGGACGGATCATAGGCCCGCACCGGCGGCTCATTGGCGCTGGGCGACAGGTCAATTTCCCGCATGGCAACGCGGATATCGGGGAACAGCGTACCCGGCACATGCACCTTGCGGCTGGCCGGCAAGGGCCCGGTGGTGACGCTGAAATCGTCGGGAATGGAAAGACTATCTGGCATTTCTGGACCTCCCTCGAATGATGGAGATCCGGGCAGCGCGCGTGGCGGCTCTCATAGGCGGGGCAGATATGTGGCCCCTATATGAATCCCATCCCTACGCCGGTACGACCCGGATCAGGTTCTAAGGGTTCCCGCGCCAGCACCGTTAGAACGGCACCATAGCGGTATCTCAGCCCCTTGCCGGGGTTCCCCTTGGACGGTTCGGAAGGTGAAGAATTGCCTTGGCTATGTCAAGGTCGGGCTGGCTGGACCAACCTCAGCGCACTTCGGCGATATTCAGGCTTTCGCGCCAGCGGGCACGCAGCAGGGCGGGCCTGTCTGTTCGGGAACTGGCGGATGCCTGGGCGATTGAGCGGATGCTAGAGCATAGGTGTCGGTGATGCAAAATCTTAAATTGCGCAAAACATTGAAAAAATAAAAATTTCCGAACAGACATGTAGAGCCGGGCACGTTTCCGGTTAAACACACCCGGCTCTAAAGCGGTGTCCTGAAGAAGCGAGCGTTTTAGAGAAAATCTTGTGAATTATATTATAGGTCTGGCGAAGGCTTTGGTGTTTTCTTTTTGGCGTTCAGGTACTCCTCCATCATAAATGATGTGATTCCAACTACTGACTCGTCAATTTTTTTGCCATATTGGCTTAGCGCGATGGTGCAACTATCCTTAGCCCAGCTTAGTTGCTCACCTTTAAAAACAGCGCCAAATCCATTTGAATAAACCTCTGTAGTGTTTGTTGAAGGTTCGCCCCACTTTTGGATAAAAGATGTCTTCATCTGATTGAAATCGGAAGATGAAAACGATGAAGCAATAGAAATGAGTTTTTTATTAAAAAAAATATAATATGTTTTTGCTTTGATGTTGGCAATGGTACCGGCTTCACCTGCGCTCAGCATGGATCTCTCCACGCACCATACCTCTCCTATGTCGTCACGAGCCAATTTCTTTAAAACAGGAAACTCGGCGTAATCTCTATCGCTGCATAACATATTTTTTCCATGTTTTGTTTCGAATTCATCTAATGATGTGACCTGTACTTGATCGCCTCGGATATCACAAGCTTCTACTTTTTGTGCAGTTAGGGTAAGCGCTATAAGCAGGATCATGAACGAACGCATCACACAGCCTTTCATTTGTAATGAATGCGAGTAGTCATTGACCATGAAACAATGACAAAATTTAATTTATACTACAGCGTGTTTCCGGTCAGGGCAAATACGCTTTAACGACGGCTCTTGATACGATTGGCTCCCGCACGCTGGCCCGTCAAGGATCCGATGGTACAAATTGATGCGCGCGGGCCGCCACCTCCGTCACCATGCCTTCCATCGGGCGATGGCGGGCCAGCAGCTCGGCATAGAACGGACTGCCCAACAGGGCGGCATAGGCCGTCTCAAACGCCCCGCGCGCGGGGCTGGCGGCAAAGGCACTCCCATAACCCATGTAGGAACGCTGCTCGGAAAGCGGCGGGCCATAGGGCTCGAAACGCAGCGACGGGCGGGTCTGCAGAAACCGCGCCACCGCCCTGGCATGGGCGACCACCCCATCCAGCCGGCCGCTTACCAGCAGATTGAAGGCGATATCGACATTGCGCACCGGCTCCACCTGCGCCCCGATGCGGCTGGCCAGCCCGTCCATCACCGCCCAGCCCAGGGGAACACCGATCCTGCCGGGCGGCGGCGGAACCATGCCATCCGGCATCTTCAACCGGAACAGGGTGATCTGATCGACATAGAAATAATCGCTGGAGAACACCATCCAGCGCGCGCGGTCCGACGTGAAATACGGGCCGATCAGAATATCGGCTTGCCCGGTTTCAATTTCCTTCTGTGCCCGTGGCCAGGGAAATTGTTCAAAAAGGCAGGAAAGACCAGCATTCTGGCAGGCACGGCGGGCCAGTTCCGCCCCGATGCCGCTCTCACACCGCTCCCCATCGGATACATGGGGCAGTGGACCACAAACAACGCGGATGACATCCCCCAGTGCGCGCCCCTGGGGTGGGTCTGGCGATGCCAGGGCGGGAGGACCTTGTGTGCCAAGCGCCATGGTGGCGCATGCCAGCACCACCGCTATGCAGACCCGGACCAACCGGATGCGAAGGCGCATATTTCCCCCGTGATCCAGGCGCACATGGAGAGGACGCGCATGGAGGTTGCAGCGTAAACGTGTATAGGTGACGGGTCAACCAAAGCGATTGTAATTTTGCAAAGGCAGTCAGCGCACAGTCTGACGTTCCCTCACTGCAAACCCGTTCTTCCGTGGCGGCGCTTGAGCCAGTGTGCCATCCGCCCTAAACATCCCCAGCCCCGTCTTTGAAGGATGCAAGCGCCGCCATGACCGACCAGCCCCAGCGTATCACCCTGCGCCGCCCCGATGACTGGCACCTGCATCTGCGTACCGGGGCCATGTTGCAGGCCGTGCTGCCGCACAGTGCCGCGCAATTGGGCCGGGCCATTGTCATGCCCAATCTGGTGCCGCCCGTCACCGATACGGCGCGGGCCGAGGTCTACCGCGACGAAATTCTGGCGGCATTACCCGCCGGCAGCAGCTTCCGCCCGCTGATGACGGCCTACCTGACCGACGGCACCGACGCCGATGATATCGAAGCCGGCCATGCCAAGGGCGTGTTCACGGCGGTGAAGCTCTATCCCGCCCACGCCACCACCAATTCCGCCCATGGCGTCACCGATTTCGACAAGGTGGCCCCGGTGCTGGACCGCATGGCCAAGATCGGGATGCCGCTGCTGGTGCATGGCGAGGTGACGGACCAGAGCGTCGATATTTTCGACCGCGAGGCCGTGTTCATCGACACCGTGCTGCCCAAGCTGATGGGCCGGCACCCAGACCTGAAAATCGTACTGGAACATATCACCACGGAAGAGGGCGTGGCCGTGGTGCGCCAGCATGGGCCGGGCGGCAAGCTGGCCGCCACCATCACGGCGCATCATCTGATGATCAACCGGTCCAGCATCTTTGTCGGCGGCATCCGCCCGCATCTCTATTGCCTGCCCATCGCCAAGCGGGAAAAGCATCGCCTCGCCCTGCGCGCCGCCGCCACCTCTGGCGAGCCCTGGTTCTTCTTCGGCACCGACAGCGCACCGCACCCGATCGGGGCCAAGGAAAGCGCCTGCGGCTGCGCGGGCATCTATACCGCCGCCACGGCGGTGGAACTGTACGCGCAGGTGTTTGACGAGGAAGGTGCACTGGACAAGCTGGAAGCCTTTGCCAGCCTGAACGGCCCCGCCTTCTATGGGCTGCCGGTGAATGAGGATTTTATCACCCTGGAGAAATCCGGCCTGATCGTACCCGATGTGCTGGATGTCGGCGGCAATCTTGCCGTGCTGCCCTTCCGGTCGGGCGAACGGCTGGATTGGCGGGTGATTGGATAAGCAGCGCTGAACCAGCCGCTCACAATCATATCAACTTCTCAACCATCACCTCGGCAAAACCCACAGGCGCGAACTTCGCCCCTTGCGCCTACATGCCTTCCCCGCGAAAGCGGGGATCCAGGGGCCAAGGGCACTCAGGCGTGGTTCCTGGAGCCCCTGGATCCCCGCTTTCGCGGGGGAGGCACCTTATTTCAGGGGGCGAAGTTAGCGCCTGTAGTCGAAGGCTGGGGGGACAGTTACGGGAACGTCCCTCTCGCCCCCTTCACCTTTTCTGTTATTTTCACCCCCAACCCGCCCATCCCTGGAGCCATTTGACATGATCGACGCACAGACCGCCGCCACCCAGGCGGCCCGTATCCTGATTGAGACCAAGTCGGTCCTGTTCAATGCCGAAAAGCCCTTCATCTTCACCTCGGGCCGCGCCAGCCCGGTCTATATTGATTGCCGCCGCCTGATCAGCTTCCCGCGCGCCCGCCGCTTCCTGATGCAGGCGGCCAAGGACCAGCTCTGCCGGGAGGTGGGGTTTGAAGCGTTTGACGTGGTGGCCGGCGGGGAGACGGCGGGCATTCCCTATGCCGCCTTTGTCTCCGACGTGCTGGACCTGCCGATGGTTTATGTGCGCAAGAAGCCCAAGGGTTTTGGTCGCAACGCCCAGATCGAGGGCAACCTGCCCGAAGGCCAGCGCGTGCTGCTGGTGGAGGATCTGGCCAGCGAAGGCACCTCCAAGGTCAATTTCGTCAATGCGCTGCGCCAGGCCGGCAGCATTGTTGAACATATCTGGGTGGTCTTCCATTACGGCATCTTCCCGCAGTCGGAAGCGACCATGGCCGAGATGGGCGTGAAGCTGCATTCCCTGGCCAATTGGTGGGATGTGCTGCGCGTGGCCCGCGACGGCAATTATTTCGACAGCTTCACCCTGAACGAGGTGGAGAAGTTCCTGCACAATCCGGAAAGCTGGGTCGCACCGACCGCCTCCTGATCATCTTTAAAGCCCCCCACCCGGCTTGTGCCGGGTGGGGGATGGCCTAGAGCCCGTAGCGGGCCCGTGCCATGAGGCAGGCCTCATCGCCGGCCTCACAATCCCGGCAGACAAGCGGGCGAACGGCATAAATGCCGCAGGAGACATGCTCCCCGACCACGCCTTTCAAGGCGGCGCACCGGTCACCCTCGCACCGCATACCGGCACCGCTGGCCGATATAAGCTCAGCCGGGATCAGGCCGATCTCCGCATCATCTTCCAGTGTAAAACGCGGCCATTCCGCTGAAAAAGCGCAGCAAGCACCGCAATCCTGGCAGGAGAAGGCAGCGCCTTCCCCCTCCCTATTCGCCCCCGTCATGGGTGCCTCCCCGTGCCGCATCTGAGCCAGCAGATAGGAGCATTGCGCGTCATTTCGCAAGTATGAGTCCGAATTACCTTGTACCGGCCGGCATAGGCGCCCATATGTGTCGGGTCATTCTGTGACGGACTGCCGGCCTGCTGCCTTCGGGTTTCCAGATCGACGACTATCTGGACACGTCTGATGCGGTGTGCGTGTGCGCGCTGCCATCCCAATAAACCGAAGGAGAGGCACAATGCCGATCGGTACCGTCAAGTGGTTCAACAGCACCAAGGGCTTTGGCTTCATTCAGCCGGAAAACGGTGGTTCGGACGTTTTCGTTCACATCTCCGCCGTTGAGCGCGCTGGCATGTCCGGCCTGAACGAAGGTCAGAAGATCTCGTTCGAAGAAGAGCGCGATCCGCGCCGTGGCAAGACCTCGGCGGTTAACCTGAAGGCTGTCTAAGCTCTTCAGCGACCATCAAGGATCAGCAAAGGGGTGCCGGGCAACCGGCACCCCTTTCGCCTTTTATGCCCTAAAAATGGAGGCCAACCATGGCCAAGAAAAAGGCACCGGTGGAAACCGGCCATGTCCTGTTCGATATCATCTATGAAGATGGCAGCCGCAGTTCCAACCGCAAGGTGCCGCGCGCCCTGGTCGGTGGCCTGGATGGCGACGATCCGGTGCGTGGCTTCATTGAGGAGCAGGACCGCGAGATCGCCCTGATGTCAGGCCGGCCGCGCGGGCCCATCAAATCCATGACCCGCTCGCCAAACTGACCCGGACGGGGCATGGTGGGGCCACGGTTCCCCCTGCCCCCGCCAGACGAAAATGCTGCATATCTTCATCGACGCCGATGCCTGCCCCGTGAAGGAAGAAACTTTCCGTGTGGCTCTCCGCTACGGGCTGACGGTCCATCTTGTTGCCAACGGGCCGCTGCGCGTGCCAGCGGAAGGGGATGTCCGGCTGGTGGTGGTATCGGACGGGTTCGATGCCGCCGACAACTGGATTGCGGAGCAGGCCGGCCCCGGCGATATCGTGATCACTGCCGATATCCAGCTTGCCAAGCGTTGCCTGGATAATCAGGCCAAGGTTATCGGCCCCTCGGGCCGTTCCTTCACCCCCGCCAATATCGGATCTGCCCTCGCCTCCCGCGCGCTGATGCAGGACCTGCGCGATATGGGCGTGGTCCAGGGCGGCAATGCCCCCATGACCAAGCAGGACAAGTCGCAATTCCTTCAGGAACTGGACCGCGTGATCCATGCGGTGAAACGGGGCCGCTAGATCCCGTTCAGCGAGCGGATTCACGCTCCAAAGCGATTCCGCTTTTCCGCGATCCGCTCTAAGGGCCCCGTGCGCATTCCCGCTTACAGATAGCGCGCCTGCAGGTGCGCCTTGAAGATAGCGGCATCCAGCGGCTTGCCCGTGGCCTGCACCATCAGTTCTCGCGTGGACAGGCGCCGGCCCCAGCGATGCACCTTATCGCCCAGCCAGGCGACCAGATCACCAAATTCGGCCCGGCCGATCTGCCCTTCCAGGTCCGGCAACTCCTTGCGGGCGGTGTCGAACAGTTGCGCCGCCATCATCGCGCCCAGCGTATAGGTGGGAAAATAGCCCCAGGCCCCGCTGGGCCAGTGGATATCCTGCATGCAGCCCAACGCATCATCCGGCGGGGTAATGCCCAGCAGGTCGCGCATGCCCTGGTTCCAGGCGTCAGGCAGGTCTGCCAGTTCCATCTGGCCTTCGATCAGGGCCTGTTCCAGCCGCCAGCGCAGGATGACATGGGCGGGATATGTCACCTCATCCGCATCAACACGGATGAAGCTGCGCTGCACCTGACGGAAACGGCGGCGCAGATTGTCCGCCGACCAAGCCTCCCCCTCGCGCCCAAAGGTGCGGGCCAGATAAGGCGCCAGCCATTCCAGGAAGGCCGGATGGCGGCCCACCTGCATGTCGAAGGTCAGGCTCTGGCTTTCATGCACGCCCAGGCCCCGCGCCAACCCGACCGGCTGGCTCTGCCATGCTGCCGGGCGGGCCATCTCATACAGGGCATGTCCGGTTTCATGCAGGGCGGACTTCAGGGCCTTGAAAAAATTATCCTCATCAAACCGCGTGGTGATGCGCACATCCCCCGTCGCCCCGCCGCAGAAAGCATGCAGCGAAGCGTCCAGCCGGCCGGTAAAGCCGATCCGGGCCGCCAGATCCGCCGCCATGCGCCGCTGGGTCTCAAGCGGGAACGGGCCTTCAAACGGATCGGGCGCCGGTTCTGCCGCCTGCCTCTCCTCCGCCGCGGCGAGGAACCCCGGCAGGAAAGCGGCATAATCATCAAACAGGGGGCCGAACTCCGCCACCCGGCTGCCCGGCTCATATTGCTCATGCAGGGCATCATACAGGCCACAGCCCAGCGTGCCGGCCAGGGCGGCGGCGATTTCCCGCTGGCGGTCCAGCACCACGGACAGGCTGGGCAGCAGCAGGCGGAAATCCTTCTCCGCCTTGGCCGTGCGCCAGATGATCTCACACTGTGACGCCGCGCGGGCATTGGCTTCCACCAGATCGGCCGGCAGGGCCTGAGCCAGATCAACCTCGCGCTTCATCTCCGCCAGATTGGCGCGCTGCCATTCATCCAGGCCGAAATCATCATCCGCCGCCGCCAGCCAGTCCGGCAGATGCGGGTCCAGCAGGGCGCTATGCACAGCCCCTTCCAGGGCCGCGATCTGATCCGCCCGCGCCGGGGAGGCCGCAGGTAGCATCATGGTGCGGCTATCCCAATTCAGGATGCCGAGTGCCCCCTGCAAGGCGGAACGGCGGGCGAAATGCGCCTCCAGGGCGTGATAGGCATCGGTCATTCGGCGGATTCGTCTTTGCGGCGGAAGCTGGCAGCAATATAGACGCCGATCAGGGTCAGGCCCAGGCCGTACCAGGTCAGCGCATAGGAAAGATGGTCGTTCTTGAGCTGCAGGATGGTGCGCCCGCCCACCGGATAGCCACCTGGATTGGGACTGGCATCGGCCTGCAGCAGCAAGGGGGCCAGTGCATCCACGCCGGCATGGCGGGCCAGTGCCGGCATGTCGAACCAGAACCAGCTATTGGCGGTCGGATCATTGTCGGGCTGCATCCAGGCCCGCTCTGTCGGCAGGCGCAGGATGCCGGCAATAGTCACCTCTCCTGCCAGCTGCCCTTCCGCCCGCGTCGCCGGGTCGCGCCTGTCCAGCGGAATCCAGCCCCGGTCCACCAGCACAACGCCACCGCCATCGGCACGGCGCAGTGGCGTCAGCACATGCACACCCTGCTGGGCGCGGCCATCGGGGCCGGTATAGAGGCGGGGACCAATAAAGGCCTCTGCGTCATGCAGGAACGTGCCGGTGACGGTGGCAGGCCGATAATCCCAGGAGGCCAGACCCTCGATCTGGACCGGCAGCGGCACCGGTGCCGCCTTCATCCCGGCATCAATGCGGGCCAGCAGGTCGGTTTTCCAGTGCAGCCGGTCCATCTGCCAGGTGCCAAGCCCGATCAGGATGGCAAGCGCGGCCAGCATGGCGATGGTGGGGATCAGGCGGGGGCGGAACTGGCGCGACATGAAAGGCGGGTCCTGGCAGACAAAAAAATAACGGGCGCCATTTGACGCCCGCTTTCCCCTTCAACGCAACCCCGGACCTGCAATCACACCGCTATGTGTCGAACTCGTCGCGGCGATAGCCATATTGCAGGGCGATGGTCACCCCCTTGGCAGGGCGCAGCATACCCACCGTGGCCCCCATGATGACCGGCCCCCAGATCAGCACATGCAGCCAGAGCGGCCAATCCACCCGCAGTGACACCAGCAGCGCCACCGGCACGATGGTGAAACCCAGGATGAAGATCAGAAAAACAGCAGGGCCGTCGCCACTGTCGTTGCGGGCTATTTCCAGCCCGCATACCGAACAGTGATCGACGACCCGCATGAAGCCCGTGTAGAGGGCGCCCTCACCGCAGCGCGGGCAGCGACACCGCAAACCCGCGCGCAGGAGGGAGGGAAGAGCCGGCGTGGTCAACGCAAGGACTCAGCGATCAATGGGCAACCCACTGACCATTGGCACCCCACCAGTAGATGGAGATGTAGAGGAACAGCCACACTACGTCGACGAAGTGCCAGTACCAAGCCGCCGCTTCAAAGCCGAAATGGCTCTTCGGGGTGAAATGGCCCTTCTTGGTGCGGAAGTAGCAGACGGCCAGGAACACGGTACCGACGAAGACGTGGAAGCCGTGGAAGCCGGTGGCCATGAAGAAGGCCGACGAATAGACATTCTCGCCGAAGCCGAAGGCGGCATGGCTATATTCGTAAACCTGGAAGCAGGAGAACACGATACCCAGCAGCACCGTGATGCCCAGGGCGCGGGCGGCTTCCTGCATCTTGTTCTCAACGATGGCGTGATGCGCCCAGGTCACGGTGGTGCCGGACAGCAGCAGAATCACGGTCATCATGAAGGGCAGGTCGAACGGGTTGAAGGGAACGATGCCCTTCGGCGGCCAGACGCCACCGGTCGATTCGACGCGCAGATACTGGATCGCCTGATCATAATAGATGCTGGCGTCGAAGAACGCCCAGAAGAACGCCGCGAAGAACATCACTTCCGACGCGATGAACAGCGACATGCCATAGCGCAGGCCGATCTTCACCACCGGTGTGTGGGCCTTCTCCACCACCGATTCCTTGATGATATCGCGCCACCAGCCGAACATGCAGGCCAGCACGGACGCCAGACCGGCGGCCAGCAGATACCAGCCGCTGCCATGGAACTGCATCACCGCGCCCACCGCCAGCAGGCCGGCGGCGAATGAACTCAGCATCGGCCACGGGCTGGGATTGACCAGGTGATAGGGTTGCGGAATGCCTTCCTCGGGAATGCCGCCAGCGGTTTGGGCCTGAACGTCAGCCATCTCTCTTATCCCTCGACTCAAGATCGGTCGTACTTCTTGATCTTTGACGGTTCCGGTCAGTGTTGCCGGGCCGCAGCAGCGGCATCCATCTCCGTCCCGGAGGACGGGGACGGCGCCCCTTCTTGGTAAACCTTCACGCCCCTGGCGTCCAGTGCGGCCGGGGCCGCCCCTTGTGCCGGGGATAATGCCGCCGATTGATCGGCAGCACGGAAGAACGTGTAGGACAGGGTGATCGTCTTCACATCGTCCAACTCCGGATCATCGGCAATGGCCGGATCAACGAAGAAATAGACGGGCATTTCGACCGACTGCCCTGCCTCCAGCTTCTGCTCGTCAAAGCAGAAACACTGGATTTTCTGGAAATAAATCCCCGCCTTGTCCGGCGTGACATTGTAGGTCGCCGTGCCGATGACAGGCCGATCCTCGCGGTTGCGCGCGTGATAGACCATGGTCGCCGGCTCCCCCACCTTCACCTTCATGGCGGTGATGCCGGGTTTGAAATCCCAGGCGATGGAATTGTTCACATCGGCGTTGAAGCGGATCTCGATCTCGCGGTCCAGCACCCGTTCCGACGCGCCGGTCGCAACCTGGGTCGTGCCGCCAAAACCGGTGACACGGCAGAACAGGTCATAAAGCGGGACCGAGGCGAAAGACAGGCCTACCATCCCGACCACAAGCAGGCCGAGGCCGGCGGCCATGCGGGTATTGCTGCGACGTGGACCGGTCATGGGAAAGTGCCTCCACTCATCCGGATCATGGCGACGATATAAATCAGGATGACGAAACCCAGCAGCGCCGCGAGAACAGCGAAATTCTTTCCCCGCTTGGCACGATGAATTTCGGTATCGGCACCATGGCGACGGGCCGGCTTGGTCTTCAACGGGCTAGCCATCACGCAACTCCCCCCGCCACCAGATGCTCACCGATCAGGATGGCGAACAGCAGGAACAGGTACAGAATGGAAAAAGCGAACATGCGCTTGGCGGGCTTGTGATCCTGGCTGCGCAGCACCTGGATAGCGCTGGCCACAAACAACAGGCCCAGCACGATGGACCCCGCCAGATAAGCCAGCCCACCCACACCCAGGAAATAGGGGGTCGTGGCCAGCGGCAGCAGGATCAGCGTGTAGATCAGCATCTGCTTCTTCGTTTCCGCCTCGCCGGCGACAACGGGCAGCATGGGCACACCGGCATGCTGGTAATCCAGCTTGCGGAAGATGGCCAGCGCCCAGAAATGCGGCGGGGTCCAGAAGAAGATCAGGGCAAACAGGACGATGGAAGCGAGCGACACATCACCGGTCACGGCGGCCCAGCCGATCATCGGGGGGAAAGCCCCGGCGGCGCCACCGATGACGATATTCTGCGGCGTGCTGCGCTTCAGCCACATCGTATAGATGAAGATATAGAAGGCCGACGCCAGCGCCAGAAGGCCGGCGGCCACCCAGTTCAAGGCCAGCCCCATCAGGGCAACCGACGCAATGGTCAAGATGATACCAAAGGCCAGAGCCTCTTCCGCGGGGACGCGACCCTGCGGGATCGGGCGGTTGATGGTGCGATCCATCAGGGCATCAATATCGCGATCATACCACATATTAATGGCGCCAGCCGCGCCAGAGGCAATCGCGATACAGAGCACCGCCACCGCTGCCAGCAGCGGGTGGATATGGCCAGGCGCCACAACCAGACCGGCAAAACCGGTAAACACGACCAGCGACATGACCCGCGGCTTCAGCAGGGCCACATAATCGCGCACCGAACCGCCGGCAATCGCCGGGCTGTTCAGGGCTTGGTTATCAATCACGCCGTCGGTCATGGGGGTCTCTTCACTTCACGCTACTGAAAATGGGACGGGGCTAGCCGGGTCGAAATCGGGGGAAAGATCTGAAGCCCTTGGCCCCCGAAGCCGACCCTTTTGCAAAACCGCGCGGAAGTTGCCCCCCGCGCGGTTCCGGGCCGAACCTTATGTCCGCTGCCGGCTTACTTACTTGATGCGCGGCAGGGTTTCGAACTGGTGGAACGGCGGCGGGGAGGACAGGGTCCATTCCAGCGTCGTGCCACCGGTCTGCCAATAGTCGCCTTCGACGCGGCGGCCGAAGAACAGGGTGTAGATTGCCATCACGCAGAAGAAGATCGTCGAGCAGAAGGCGATGTAGGCGCCGTAGGACGAGACCATGTTCCAGAAGTGATAGGCGTCGGTGTAGTCGGGCATGCGGCGCGGCATGCCGGCCAGGCCCAGGAAGTGCTGCGGGAAGAACAGCAGGTTCACGCCGATGAAGGTCGTCCAGAAGTGCAGGTGACCAGCCCAGGCGGGATGCTGACGGCCCGACATCTTGCCGATCCAGTAGTAATAACCGGCGAAGATGGCGAAGACGGCGCCCAGCGACAGCACATAGTGGAAGTGGGCAACCACGTAGTAGGTGTCGTGCATGGCGATGTCCATGCCGGCATTGGCCAGCACCACACCGGTCACGCCGCCGACGGTGAACAGGAAGACGAAACCGATCGCCCAGACCATCGGCACTTCGAACTTGATGGAACCGCCCCACATGGTGGCGATCCAGGAGAAGATCTTAACACCGGTCGGCACCGCGATGATCATCGTGGCGGCGGTGAAGTAGGCGCGGGTATCGACCGACAGGCCGACGGTGAACATGTGGTGCGCCCACACGATGAAGCCGACAACGCCGATGGCGACCATGGCATAGGCCATGCCCAGGTAACCGAACACCGGCTTGCGGGAGAAGGTGGAGATGATGTGGGAGATGATGCCGAAGGCCGGCAAAATCATGATGTACACTTCGGGGTGACCGAAGAACCAGAACAGATGCTGGAACAGGATCGGGTCACCACCGCCGGCCGGATTGAAGAAGTCCGTGCCGAAATTACGGTCGGTCAGCAGCATGGTGATGGCGCCGCCCAGAACCGGCACCGACAGCAGCAGCAGGAACGCGGTCACCAGCATGGCCCAGGCGAACAGCGGCATCTTGTGCAGCGTCATGCCCGGTGCGCGCATGTTGAAGATGGTGGTGATGAAATTCACCGCACCCAGGATGGACGATGCACCGGCCAGATGCAGGGCGAAGATCGCCATATCGACCGACGGGCCGTTATGACCATATTCAGCACCCGACAGCGGCGGATAAATGGTCCAGCCCGTGCCGGCGCCGGGGCCGACGAAGGCGGAGGACAGCAGCAGCAGGAAGGCCGGAACGATCAGCCAGAAGCTGATATTGTTCAGACGCGGGAACGCCATATCCGGCGCCCCCACCATCAGCGGCACGAACCAGTTGCCGAAACCGCCGATCAGGGCGGGCATCACGACGAAGAACACCATGATCAGACCGTGGGCCGTGATGAACACGTTCCACTGCTGGCCGGCGTCGGCGGAGAAGGCCGTCATATACTGGATGCCCGGATCCTGAAGCTCCAGGCGCATGATCACGGAGAACAGGCCGCCGATGAGACCCGCCAGCACCGCGAAGAACATGTAAAGCGTGCCAATATCCTTGTGGTTGGTCGAGAAGAACCAACGCGCCACAAAGCCTGGCTTATGATCATGGTGATCGTGGGCATGCGCCCCGGTGGAAGCACCCATGGTAATACCCTCTCTTCCGACCCGTTACTGGGCGCCCGTCTGGGCGAGCTGCGTGGGGACGGACCCATTGTTATTCAGGGCCTGCTTCTGCTGACCCAGCCATGCCTGGAAACGTTCCTTGGAGACGGCCTCAACCGCGATCGGCATATAACCATGACCGGTGCCGCAGATTTCCGAGCACTGACCATAGAACACGCCCTCACGGGTGGCGCGGAACCAGGTTTCATTCAGGCGGCCCGGCATCGCATCCTTCTTCACGCCCAGCGAGGGGACGGCGAAGGAGTGGATCACGTCGGCGGCGGTGACCAGCACGCGCACATCGGTATCCACCGGAACGATGACGCGCTGATCCACTTCCAGCAGACGCGGCTGGCCGGGCTTCAGATCCTTGTCCTCGATCATGCGGGCTTCGAATTCCATCCCTTCATGATCAGGATATTCAAACGACCAGTACCACTGGTGACCGGTGATCTTGACAGTCAGCTCCGGGTTCGGCGCCTTGTCCATATAATAGAGCACGCGGAAGGACGGCACGGCGATGACCAGCAGGATCAGCACCGGAATACCGGTCCACAGCACTTCCAGCAGCGTGTGGTGCGTGGTGGTGGACGGCACCGGGTTGGCCCGGCGGTTGAAGCGCAGCATCACGTAAATCAGCAGCCCGGTGACGAACAGCGTAATCGCCGCGATCGTCCACAGCAGCAGTGAATGGAAGCTGTGCAGCCGCTCCATCACCGGCGAGGCCGCTTCCTGAAGCCCAAGCTGCCCCGAAACCGGAGCGCCGATATGCTGGCCGGCTTCCTGTGCCAGAGCCATGCCCTGGAACATCATTCCCATAAAGAGGCCCGACAGCGCGGCGCCGATCTTGCGTACAGACATCCCTTACCACTCTCGTCGTTGCCGGGGATTTTACCACCCCCGTTGAGCCAGCCGGACCGCCCGCCCATCCCCGCACCGGCCTGCCGGATGACAGGGGGCGGGACTGTCGCTGCGTATGGCAGACCCGGAACGGACAAAACCGTTTCGTTGGGACACTACACGCGCGCAGGGCTCACGAACAACATATGCGCCCAAAATCGGGGCGCACATATCGTCGCAGACCATACTCGCAGGTCACAATCTCGGCAAGTTTATCGGCCATGCGCGGGACGCCTCCCCCGTGGGCAATCCGTCGCAGTGCCAATAGATAAGGCATCGAATCCCCCTTTCCGGCGCATGATTGCGCGGGTCCATCTATTCTTTTGCGTTCCGCGCCCCCCCTCCCCCACCCCGGCCCTTGCCGCCCGGAGCCTGGATCGCCATTCTAGCCCTTGATCACTGTTCCGATTCCCCCTGATGGAAGCCGTCCGCAATGTCCCTGCTGTCCCAGACCGACGATATCTTCTTCAACAAGGCCGGCCTGGACCGGAGCCGGACGGAGGCCTTGGTCCGCGATGCGCTGCACGGGGCCGATGATGGCGAGCTTTTCCTGGAATATGCCCAGAGCGAGGGGCTGGTCTGGGATGATGGCCGTCTGCGCAGTGCCAGCTTCGACACCAGCCAGGGATTCGGCCTGCGCAGCATATCCGGCGAGGCCAGCGGCTATGCCCATGCCTCTGTGCTGACCGAGGATGCGATTCGCCGGGCCGGTGACACGGTGCGCGCCGTCCATCGCGGCCAGTCGGGCACCATGTCGGAAGCGCCAATCGGCACCAACCGCCTGCTTTATGCCAGCGACAACCCCCTGTCGCTGGTCCCGTTCGAGGCCAAGGTGAAGCTGCTGGCCGATATTGACAGCTATGCCCGGGGCCGCGACAGCCGTGTGCGTCAGGTCTCCGCCTCCCTGTCCGGGGAATGGCAGGCGGTGCAGATCGTGCGCGCCGACGGCAGCCGCGTGGCCGATATCCGCCCGCTGGTGCGCCTGAATGTCTCTGTCGTCGTCGGTGAAGGCGACCGGATGGAGACGGGCAGCTACGGTGCCGGCGGTCGGCGCACCTATCAGGAGTTCCTGGACCCGTCGGTCTGGCAGTCCCAGGTGAATGAGGCGCTGCGCGGTGCCCTGATCAACCTGTCCAGCATCGATGCCCCGGCGGGTGAGATGCCGGTGGTGCTGGGGCCGGGCTGGTGCGGCATCCTGCTGCATGAAGCCATCGGCCATGGGCTGGAAGGTGACTTCAACCGCAAGAAGACGTCTGCCTTCTCCGGCCTGCTGGGCCAGCGGGTGGCCGCCCCCGGCGTGACCGTGGTGGATGATGGCAGCATCGAGGGTCGGCGCGGCTCCATCACCGTGGATGATGAGGGCACGCCCAGCCAATGCACAATGCTGATCGAGGATGGCATCCTTAAAGGCTATATGCAGGACCGGATGAATGCCCGGCTGATGGGCGTGGCCCCCACGGGCAATGGCCGCCGGCAAAGCTATGCCCACCAGCCCATGCCGCGCATGACCAACACGGTGATGCGCGGGGGCGACAAAAGCCCGGAGGAGATCATCGCCTCGGTCAAGCGCGGCCTGTTCGCCGCCAATTTCGCGGGCGGTCAGGTGGATATCGTGTCGGGCAAGTTTGTCTTCTCCGCCAGCGAGGCCTATCTGATCGAGGATGGCAAGCTGGGCCCTGCCGTGAAGGGCGCCACGCTGATCGGCAACGGACCTGATTCGCTGACCAAGGTCACCATGATCGGCAATGACAGTGCCATGGACCCCGGCATCGGCGTCTGCGGCAAGCAGGGCCAGGGCGTGCCCGTCGGCGTTGGCCAACCAACCCTGCGCATCGATGGGCTGACCGTGGGCGGCACGAAGGCGGCTTGATAAGGATGACGCGGGCCGGGGCCTTATCGGCGCCGCCCGCCGTTCCCCCACAGAGGCGGGATTACGCGAAAAGGGCGCGGATGGTTGCCATGGGCAGGAAAAGTTTCAGCGGCCTGCCCGGAAAATGCGTGAACCCTTCTTTCACATAAAAGGTCGCCGCGACGTCATCCTTTGCGTCAACAATCACAGCATAGGCGGCAATGTCGGCGCGGCTGGCACGATGCAGCGCATCGGCCAGCAGAAAGCGCCCCAATCCCCTGCCCTGTTGGCTTTGATCCACAGCCAGCCGCCCCAGCAGGATCGCCGGGATCAGCGGATAATGGGGCAGCCGTTTGGTGATGTTTTCCGGTAGTTCGGTCAACAGGATGGAACTGGCGGATAGGGTGTAATAGCCCAGCACCTGATCCGCTTCACCCAACAGCACAAATAGGGCAGCCAGATGCTTACGGACATCCTGACCTGCCTGGGTACGGAAATAGCGATCCAGCGCGGGCACCCCGCTGATGAAGCGGTCCCGGGAGTGATGGCTCGCCAATGGCTCCACCCGAAGCGGCACTCCGCCTGCCATCACGGTCAAGCGCCCGTCGCCTGCCGATAAAGCCGAACCGTCTCCCGCAGCCGGTCATTAGGCGCGGGAGGGTTCAGCAGTGCTTCGACAAGCGCCTGACTGTCTCGCAAGGATAATTCCAACCGCTGATGCTCTTCAATTGCCCGCTTGGCCGCATCCTGCACGCTGGCCAGCACGAAATCAGTCACGCTTCGCCCCTGCAGGGCAGCCGCCTGCTCGATCAACCGTTTCTGATCCGCCGTGACACGGGCTTCCAGCCGTTCGGCACGGGTACGGGTGGTGGTGGTTGCGGTCGGCATATCTGAACTCCGGTCTTGCCGGATCAGTGTACGGCCAATGGCCGGTCCCGTCAAATATTGGACGGGTCAGGGGAAGGGGGCGGGACGCGACAAGGCGTATACCTCCCCCCATCATGAAAACGGGGGCCTTATCGGCCCCCGCTCTCCCCTTACAGCACCCTTACATTCTTGAACTGCCACGGATCGGACATATCCACATCCTCCGGGAACAGCTTGTTGCGGCCTTCCAGCGGGGTCCAGTCGGTATAGGCACCAACCACCGGGCCCAGATAGGGCATGCAGATATCCAGGCAGCGCTGGAAATCCATGTCGTCGGCTTCCACGATGCCCCGGTTCGGGTTCTCAATGGCCCAGATCATGCCGGACAGGGCCGCCACGGTCACCTGCAGGCTGGTGGCGCTGTTAAATTCCACCAGCTCACGCGCTTCGGCACAGGAAAGCTGGGACCCGTACCAATAGGCCCCCTTCTCGTGCCCGGCCAGCAGCACGCCCAACTCGTCCACGCCTTCGATGATTTCCTTCATCAACAGGCGCTGGGTTTCCTGCTGCACATAATTCTTGCCGGCGAATTCGTGGATCGATTTCACGGCATCGTCGCAGGGGTGATAGGCGTAATGGCAGGTCGGGCGGTAGATGGCGTTGCCCGCCTCATCCCGCACCGTCAGGTAATCGGGGATGGACAAAGCCTCGCTATGGGTGATCAGGAAGCCATGGAAGGGGCCTTCCATCGGCGTCCAGGTACGCACCCGCTGGGTCACGCCCGGCCGGTTCAGGATGATGCCGGCCTGGCAGCCGAAATCATGCCGGATACCATCGGGCGGGAACGTCGCCTCATGCGTGCCCCAGCCCATTTCCGCGGGCTGGCAGCCTTCGGAAATGAAACCGTCGATCGACCAGGTATTGACGAATTCGCCCCGGCGCTTGGGCACGCTGGAAATCTGGGTGTCGCGTTCGGCGATATGGATCACCTTGACGCCCAGATCCTTGGCCAGCGCCGCCCAGCCGGCACGGTCAGCCGGCGCGGTCGCATCGCGGCCGGTATCTTCCGCGATGTTCAGCAGCGCCTGCTTCACAAAATGCGACACCAGCCCCGGATTGGCACCATGGGTCAGCACGGCGGTGGGGGCGTTCGGCCCCAGCTTCGCCTGCACCGCCAGCGCCTGCTCACGCAAGGCATAGTTGGAGCGCATGGACGGCGACAGATTGGGGTCGGTGTAGCCGCCGGGCCAGGGCTCGATGCAGGTATCCAGATACAGCGCGCCCTGCTCTGCGCACAATTCCACCAGCGCAAGGGAAGAAACATCGACCGACAGGTTGAGCAGGAAATCACCCTTGCTCAATAACGGCGCCAGGATGGCGCGGTAATTCTCGCGGGTCAGCGGTTCCTTGACGAACTTGATGCCGAAATAGTCAGCCTCACCGTGTCCACGCTCGTCCGCCGTGACGATGGTGATGTTCTGAGGTTTGATGTCGATATGCCTCAGAATCAGCGGCAGCACGCCTTGGCCAATGCTGCCGAAACCTACCATCACAAGACGCCCGGGAAGGGCACAATGCTTCTGATATTGGGTCATTTTCGTTTTTGCTCCGGGGCTATTACCCGCCTATGGGTGCCTCATGGCTTGTGGGGTTGACGGTTCAGGGTGAACGCAGACAACAGGAGTGCACGGCCCCGGCCGGATGGCTGGAGCCGTGCACTGGTGAAGATGGTGCTTATAGAGTGACCTAAGCCGCCATTTCTAGCAACTGTGGCAAGATACGGTGGCCGGGTGTGGCCAGCAAAGGCTGATCCACCACTTCCACCAGACGGGCCTGGTCGAAGCCGTTGAACTCGGTCCGCAGCGTGGCGCCATAGGCACCCAACTGGCCAATCTCGATCCAGTCGCCCTCGCGGATGTCGGTTGGCAGCAGGAAAGGCCCCTTCATCCGGTCGGCGCTGTCACAGGTCGGACCCCAGAAGCTGAACGGCATCAGCGGCGCATCCGACCGGCGGATCAGGCGGCAGGGGAAGCGGAAGGCCGGCACACCGGCGTCCGACAGGCTGCCATAGATGCCGTCATTGATGAAAAGCTCATCCCCACCGCGCCGCCGCTCCACCTGCACCACGACGGAACCGCCGGCCGCCACCAGGGCACGCCCCGGCTCGCACCAGATGCGGGTCTCCCGCGGCAGGTTCAGCGCCGCAATGCCACGGGCGATGGCATCCATGTAAAGCTGCAGGTCCGGCGGGGTCATGTCCGGATAGGCGACGGGGAAGCCGCCGCCGACATCCACCACATCAATGGCCACCCCTGCCGCCGCGATCACGCGACCGGCAATGGCGATCCCCGCCTCGTAAGCCGCCGGGTCCATCATCTGGCTGCCGACATGGAAGCAGACACCCAGACGGCGGGCCAGCGGGCGGGCGCGGCGCAGCAGGGCCACCGCTTCTTCCAGCGTAGCGCCGAACTTGCCGGACAGGTCATAGGCCGCCGCCCCTTTCGGCATCGCCAAGCGGATGAACAGGCCCAGATCGTCGTTGGCACCGGTAACCGCCAGGATCTTGTCCAACTCCTCCTGGCTATCCAGGGAGAAGTCGCGCACGGCGAAATCATTCCACGCCTTGGCGATGGCCGCGCGGTTCTTGACCGGGTGCATGTAATGGACATGCGCATCGGCGAACATCTGCCGCACGATGCGGATTTCCGCCGGCGAAGCGCAGTCGAAATGGCGCACGCCGCCGCGATAGAGCGCGCGCAGGAAGGCCGGGTCCGGATTGCACTTCACGGCATACAGCACATCACCCCCCACCGCCCGGTCAAACAGGTCGATGAAGCGGCGGGCCGTGGCGGACAGGACCTGCGGGCGGATGCAGTGCATCGGCTCCGCCGGCTGCAAATCCGCCACCATGCGGTCCACGGTGGGAAGCTGGACGGGGCGGTGGGACAGGTTGCGCCGCAAGGGTGCGACAGCGGAACGGAAGCGGATATGCGCCATGACAAAATCCCCCCTGCCACGGGATGCGGGATAAAACCCGGCCACACATGGCAAGAATAAAAAAGCGAGGCCCCAGGCGGTAAAGGCCACGGAACCGATGATGGTCTTGGGGAAAAGGTCTGGCGTCGCGTCGTGATTGCCGGGTCGATCCTGCGGCCCCCAGGGGAGATTGCAGTGAACCTCAAAGCGTCAACAGACGAGAGGAACCAGAATAGGCCTTAGCCTAACATGGCCCCTTTGGGCATAACGGCGTTCATATCGACTTCCCTCTCGGGGACCGGCCCACTTTCGACCGGTTCTGCCAAAAAGGACGCCTGACGTCGTTGCGTAAACACCAGGGGCATTGCCGGAGAAGGCGAATGCCGCAAGGGCCAGGGGCACGTGCGGGTGCGTCTACCCCCTATTTAGGGAAAAGGAACGGCCCTGCCAAGCATCTTTAGGGTCAGGTTCAAAAATTTCACAATTCCGCCGCAGGTTCGCCCGGCAAGGCACCCTGCCGTTCCAGATAGCGGCGCAGCAAAGCCATGTTGCGCTTGTTGGATTTGAAATAAACGTCAAAGACAGTGCCGATCAGCGGCACGCTGCCAAACAGCCAGTCCACGCCGACATTGCCGGCCATGCGGGTCAGCAGCCAGCGCGACGCCCCCAGGCGCCGCGCCTCGGCCAGCAGATAAAGGGAGATCATGGCCGTGGCCGTATCGCCCGCCACGGGGATAAGGCTGGCAAGCCCGTCCCAGCCAAAGCGGATGCCGGTGCCAGGGATTTGCCAGCGGCTGTCCAACTGGCGGGACAGCGCTTCCAGCCGGGCGAGCGCCGCTAATCGCTGGGCCGGGCCGGAAGCGCCCTGGTTCATTTCTTCACGATGACCCAGATGGCGTGGATGATGCCGGGGATATAGCCCAGGATGGTCAGCAGGATATTCAGCCAGAAATGCAGGCCGAAGCCCACCTGCAAGAACACGCCCAGCGGCGGCAGCAGAATGGCGAAGATGATGCGGATCACATCCATGGTTGATACCCTTTCTCGTGGATTGGTCCCTGCCTGTTGAACGGGCAGGATAGTAGATCGGTTCCCATTTTGGTCACGGGGCAGCACAGGGTTCCGTTATCTGACTCCGGCCAAACCCCACACCGCATCCGATGGTTCCAGCACCTGACCTTCAGGACAGGATAATGGCCCGCCCCTGTTCACCCTTTCCCGCCATGCCCATATCCCTGATATGAAAAAGACACGCATCCTGTTGCTGGCCGCCCTGCTGACCCTGCCCGCCTTTCCGGCGGCGGCGGATAACCCGCTGTTGCAGCCGGCGCCCGGCACCAACCCCAGCGGCAACCGCTCCCCCCTGGCGGCGGAACGAGACCGGATGCAGGCCGACAGTTTGCGCAATCTCAGCCGCGACCCAACCCTTGGCGTCCGCCCGCCGGACCCGATGGCACGCCGGGAAGCGCAGGAATATCGCCGCGACGCTGATCGCATCGACCAGTCGCTGCAAGGGCCGGGTCGGGTGCCGGTTACGCCGGATGACCGGGCCTTGCGCGACAGCCTGGGGGGCAGCGCCCCGCCCGGTACCACGCCGCCACCGCCGCGCATCACCCATGGCAAACCACCAGGCAGCCCCAGCCCGGTTCAATCCTCCCCTGTGCCGGAACGCAAGCCGGACACGCCGGACAACTGATCCATCGATTGATCCATCGCAGGCAGGACAAATGCCGCGCGCCATGAATGATATGGCGCGCGGCACAGGCATTACTGCGTCGTCGGATAAGGGACGATCCTTTAGATTTCTGGCCTTTAGATTTCTGGGAAATCCACGTCGGTCCCGGCAACGTTGTTGATCAGGTTGGTGAAGAAATTCTCCGCCACGACGGCGACGATCTCGACAATCTGACCCTCGCCGAAGCCAGCCGCCCTCACTGCATCGATATCGGTTTGGGAGACCTTGCCCCGCGTCTCCGCGACACGGCGGGCAAAAGCGGCAGCAGCGGCAGCCTTGGGCTCTTCCGATGTTCCTTGCCGTGCCCGGTCAATTTCCTCACGGCTCAGCTTGGCGAAGTTGAAACCGGTGAAGGTGTGGGCGGCGTTGCAATATTCACAGCCATTTACCGCCGCGACCGTCAGCGCGATACGCTCCCGGGTCTTCGTATCAAGCGCCTTGCCAAGTCCCTGGTTCAGGGCTGCATGGGCATTGATAACTGTCGGGCTGTTGGACAGAACGCGGAAGAAATTGGGAACACGGCCGAGCTTCGCGTTGATCGCACCAAGCGTGGCCTGGGATGCGTCGGGGGCGGATTGCGGCGCGGGGATCGAAAGACGAGACATGGCTTATACCTTTCCTTGAAGGGGATTTACGGATGCCGATCCAGGATGGTGCGGCATTGATTGTCGCCTCAGGCACCCACGGGGATCGGGTTCTCAACGAGGCTTTGGTTGAAGGCGTCGAAAAGGGCGTGTTCATTGGCGCCCGGATTGTCGCGCATCGGTTTTATGGCATCGACGATCACTTCGGGATCATCGGTTGCCAGCGCCGCGAGGGTCTGTTCAATGAAGGCGGGCAGCGGCATGGCGCGCGGATCCCCGCTCTTGTAGATCAGGTCGGTATCCACCCAGGGCGGAGCGATTTCCTGCACCCGGACAGTGGTGTTACGCAGTTGGAAGCGCTGCGACAGGGCAAAGGAGTGCAACGCCGCCTTGGTCGCCGAATAGATCGCGTTGCTGGCAATCGGCACGAAGGCAAGAACACTGCTGGTGTACAAGACCGTGGCCGCTGGCTTTGTTTTCAGATGCTCGATCAGGGCTGCGGTTACGCGGATGGGGCCCAGCAGGTTTGTGGTGATCAATGTCTGCGCCACCGCATCATCGACAGGGCCGGACACATCGTCGAATGGCATGAAGCCGGCATTGTTGAACACGACATTGAGATCGGGATGTTTCTCAATCAGTTCGCGTGCCGCCGACTGGATGCTGTCCAGACTGTTGACGTCCAGCATGATGGCCGACATGCCGGGATTGGCGGCTGTCACCTCCGCCAGCAGGGCGGTGCGCCGCCCGGAAATGATCACCTTGTTGCCCAGGCGGTGGAATGCTTCTGCAAGACCACGGCCGATACCGCTGGTGCCGCCGGTGATGAAGATGGTGTTACCGGTGAGTTTCATGGGGAACAGTCCTGATGAAGAGAAAGCCGGGAGGCATCAGACGGCGACGTTGAAGCGTGCGGCCGGGGTCGTGGCGGAAAGCTGGGGACCCAGCGCGTGGCGTGCGGCCTCAAAGGCATTCCACAGCTCAACATCCCGCAGCGCCGGGATCGTGCTGGTCTCACCCTGATCCAGTCCGGCGAGGGCGGCATCCACCATGTCCTCGGCCTGCATCACGATCTCGCTGGGCAGATGCTCGACCGGCAGACCACCCAAGGCCCAGAAATCGGTCCGGGTAGCGCCGGGCAGCACGGCCTGCGCCCGGATGCCACGCTCAGCCAGTTCATGGTTCAATGAGGCAGTGAATGCCTGAACAAAAGCCTTGGTCCCGCCATAGACGCCGTTGAGCAACTCAGGCGCTACCGCCACGATGGAGGCAATGTTGATCACCGTCCCGCCACCACGGGCGACAAAACCGGGGACCGCGGCATAGGTCAGACGCATCAGCGCCGTCACATTCAGCCGCACCATGGCTTCCATGCGATCAACATCGCTTTCCAGCAGCTTGGTGTGGGTGCCGATACCGGCATTGTTGACCAGCGCCGTGATGCTCGCATCCTCGCGCAGCACTTTCTCGACCGACGCGAGATCAGCCGCGTTCCCCAGGTCGGCCGCCAGCACCTCAACCGCGCGGCCGGTCTTGTCCGAAATCTGGGCGCCCAGGGTCTGGAGCTTGTCCTTATTGCGCGCCACCAGGATCAGGTCGTAGCCGCGGGCGGCGAGACGGTCAGCGTAGATCGCACCGATGCCGGTGGAAGCGCCCGTGATAAGTGCAGTTCCCTTGATGGTCATTGGGATGGTCCTTGTTGGGGAGGAGAGCGTGATCGCTTCCGACAAGGACTTTATGGACCCAACAGTCCGCGTCTGATATGACGTATAAAGTACGTTTTTCAGACATCCCATCCAGAGGGTCCAATGCCCCACATGTCCATGGTCCTCACCCCCGGCTTCCAGTTCCTGGCCCTGGGCGTGCAGGCCGCCTTCGAGCTGGCCAACGCTTTGAAGGGAGAAGCTTATTACAGCCTCTCCATCACTTCGGTTGCAGGCGGCCCCGTCATGTCCTCAAGCGGCTTTGCCGTGCCGACGACGCGGCTCGACCAGGTGGAGCCTGTTGACACGCTGCTGCTTCTGGCTGGCCTTGTGCCACCCCCGCAGCAGAATGAGGCGACCCTTGCCTTGCTGCGCGCCAAAGCCACCGAAGCCCGCCGGGTTGCAGGCCTGTGCACGGGGGCCTTTCTACTGGGGCAGATGGGGCTTCTGGAGGGGCGTCGCGCCACGACGCACTGGGCCTATGCCCGGCACATGCGCGAGGCCTTTCCCAATGTGCGGGTGGAGGATGACCGCATCTTCATCAATGAAGGGACGGTCTGGACGTCAGCGGGACTGACAGCGGGCCTGGATCTCGCGGTGGCGCTGATCGAGAAGGACCTGGGGCGCGACATGGCAAGCGCTATTGCCCGGCGGCTGGTGATGCATCATCGCCGGGCCGGCGGTCAGTCCCAGCATTCCGAACTGCTGGAACTGGCCCCCAGCAGTGACCGCATCCAGAAGGCGCTGATCCACGCCAGGGCCCATCTTTCCCATCCGCTGACGGTTGAGGAACTGGCGGAGGTCGCAGCCCTGTCGCCCCGCCAGTTCAGCCGCGCGTTCCGCGCGGAAACCGGCCAGACACCTGCCAAGGCGGTGGAACATATCCGGCTTGAAGCCGCACGTCTCATGATCGAGGAAACCCGTCACCCTCTGGATCAGATCGCGCGGGAAAGCGGCTTTATCGATATACGCCGGATGCGCGAGGCTTTTATGCGCCAGTACGGCCAGCCGCCGCAGGCCCTTCGGCGCCTGGCGAGGGCGGCCTGATCGAAACAGAGATTTTGGGCCGCTTCGCTGATATGGTGCATCGCTGGTGCCAGCCGCCATCGCTTTGCATCCCTGCGCCCTATGCTGTAGGCAAGCGGACCTTTTCCCTTTCCCCCGGACCTTTTCCTCCATGATCGCCATCACCCCCTATATTTCCATCGCCGAGGAGGAGTTGCAGGAGAGCTTCCTGCGCGCCGGCGGGCCGGGTGGGCAGAATGTCAACAAGGTGGAAACGGCGGTGCAACTGCGCTTCGACGTCGCCAATTCTCCCTCCCTGCCCGATTGGCTGAAACAGCGGGTGCGCGGCGTGGCCGGGCGCAAGCTGACGGCGGAAGGGGTGCTGGTGCTGGTGGCGCAATCCCATCGCAGCCAGGAGCGCAACCGGGAAGACGCCAAGGCACGGCTGGTGGAAATTCTGGCCAAGGCGGCGGAACGGCAGGCCCCGCGCCGTCCGACCCGGCCCACCAAGGCGTCGAAGGTCCGTCGGCTGGATGAAAAGGGCAATCGGGCCGGCATCAAGCAGATGCGCGGCAAGGTCGCGCTGGATTGAACGGAAACAGAATGACGCGCGCTTATGATGTGGTTATTGCCGGCGGCGGTGCTGCCGGTCTGTTTGCCGCCATTTTCGCTGGTCGGCGGGGGCGCCGGGTGGCCGTGCTGGACCATGCGGAGAAGGTGGGATCGAAGATCCTGATCTCCGGCGGCGGACGGTGCAATTTCACCAATCTGGACACCAAGCCTGACCGGTTCCTGTCGCAGAACCCGTCTTTCTGCATCTCGGCGCTGAAACGCTATACCCAGCATGATTTCATCGCGCTGGTCGACCGCCACGGCATCCAATGGCACGAAAAGAAGCTGGGCCAGTTATTCTGTGACGGCTCCGCCAAGGAGATCGTCGCCATGCTGGTGGCGGAATGCGGCGATGCCGGGGTGGATATCTTCACCCAATGCCGGGTCGACAAGGTGTCGGCCAATGAGGGCGGCGGTTACAGCGTCGCCACCAGCCTGGGCGACTTCTCCGCCGCCAGCTTCATTCTGGCGACCGGTGGCCCGTCCATCCCCAAGATGGGGGCGACGGATTTCGCCTTCCGGCTGGCACGGCAGTTCGGGCTCAATCTGGTGGAACCGCGCCCGGCCCTGGTGCCCTTCACCTTCGCCGACCGCGACCTGAACAAGTTGCGCGACCTGTCCGGCGTACCGCTGGAAGCCAGCGTCGCCTGCAACAAGGGCAAGTTCCGCGAGGCCTTGCTGATCACCCATCGCGGCCTGTCCGGGCCATCCATCCTGCAAATCTCGTCTTATTGGCGCGACGGGCAGGAAGTGAGCATCGACCTGTCGCCCGACCGACCGCTGGCAGAGCATCTGAAAGGGCTCAAGCGGACACGCCCGAAGGCGGAATTGCGCACCATCCTGGGCGAAATCCTGGCACGGCGCTTTGCGGAACGGCTGTTCGAGACCGATCTGATCGGCCCACAGCCGCTGACCACCCGCCCCATGGCGGATATGAAGGATGCCGATCTGGTCGCCATCGCCCAGGCCCTGCACGCGTGGCGCGTCACGCCCAACGGCACGGAAGGTTACCGCACGGCGGAAGTGACGCTGGGCGGGGTCGATACGGCGGAACTGTCGTCCAAAACCATGGAAGCGAAGAAGCTGCCCGGCTTCTACGTGATCGGTGAGGCGGTGGACGTGACCGGCTGGCTGGGCGGCTATAATTTCCAATGGGCCTGGTCCAGCGGGCACGCAGCGGGAATGGCGGCGTAACGGGACGAACGCCACCATAACGTGCCTCCCCCTTTGAACATTCCCCGCCCCCATGCCATATCGTGAAGTCGAACAGCTTCACCGGAGGGGGCAATGCCCGATAGTTTGACGACCGCTGATCTGGGCCCGATGCCGAATTGGGACCTGTCCGATCTTTATGCCGGCCCCGACAGCCCGGCGTTGAAGGCCGATCTGGATCAGGCGGAAAAGGACGGCATCGCCTTTGCCAAACAATATGAAGGCAAGCTGGCCAAGCTCTCCGGTGCCGATCTGGCCAAGGCCATCGCGATCTATGAACGGATAGACGAAGCGCTGTCCAAGATCATGTCCTATGCCGGGCTGCTCTATGCCTCCAACATGGCTGATCCGGCCATCGGCCGCTTCTACCAGGGCATGAATGAGCGGGTGACCGCCATTTCCGTGCATCTCTTGTTTTTCACGCTGGAGATCAACCGGCTGGAAGAACATGAAATCCAGGCCAAGCTGCGCGACAAGGCCCTGGCGGCTTATGGCCCCTTCATCCGTTATACCCGCGTGTTCCGCCCGCATCAGCTTTCCGATGAGGTGGAAAAGCTGCTGATGGAAAAGCAGGTGGTCGGTCGCGCGTCCTGGATGCGTTTGTTCGATGAACATCTGGCCGATCTGCGCTTCCCCGTGCGCGGTAAGGATCTGACCTCGGCGGAAGCGCTGAACCTGCTCTCCTCCACCGATCCGGCCCTGCGGCGCGATGCGGCCCAGGCGCTGGGCGAAGTGCTGGGCAAGAACCAGCGCATCTTCGCCCACATCATGAATACGCTGATCAAGGAAAAGGAGATCGAGGATCGCTGGCGCTCCTACGCCCAGCCCTGGTCAGCACGCAACATGGGCAACCATGTCGAAGATGAGGTGGTGGATGCGCTGCTGTCGTCGGTGCGCGCAGCCTATCCCCGTCTGTCCCATCGTTACTATGCGCTGAAGGCCAAATGGTTCGGCCAGGACAAGCTGGATTACTGGGACCGCAACGCCCCCCTGCCCGGCGATGACGATGCCAAGATCAGTTGGGAAGACGCCAAGCGCATCGTCAGCAATGCCTATGGCCGCTTCTCCCCCGACATGGCGGCAATCGGCCAGAAATTCTTCGACAATCCCTGGATCGACGTGCCGCCGCGGCCCGGCAAGAATCCCGGTGCGTTTGCCCATCCGGTGGTGCCGTCGGCCCATCCCTATCTGCTGCTGAATTATATGGGCCGCACGCGCGATGTGATGACGCTGGCCCATGAATTGGGCCATGGCGTACATCAATATCTGTGCCGCGCCCAGGGGCATTTGCAGGCGTCCACACCCCTGACCCTGGCAGAGACGGCGTCCGTCTTCGGGGAGATGCTGACCTTCCGGTCGCTGCTGGACAAGACCACCGACAAGGCCGCGCGCAAGCGCCTGCTGGCCGGCAAGGTGGAGGATATGATCAACACGGTGGTCCGCCAGATCGCCTTTTACCAGTTCGAGCGCAAGCTGCACAGCGAACGGCGCGAAGGCGAACTGTCAGCCGAGCGGATCGCCGATATCTGGATGGAAGTACAGAAGGAAAGCCTGGGCCCCGCCTTCCGCTGGGAAGACAGCTACCGGCCCTACTGGACCTATATCGGGCATTTCGTCCATGCGCCCTTCTATGTTTACGCCTATGCCTTCGGCGATTGCCTGGTGAACAGCCTCTATGCCGCCTATCAGGAAGCGGCGGCCAAGGGCGAAGGGGACGTGTTCGCGGACAAATACATCAAGATGCTGTCCGCCGCCGGCACCCTGCACCATGGGGAATTGCTGGCCCCGTTCGGCCTGGACCTGAAAGACCCCGCCTTCTGGAACAAGGGGCTGGGCCTGCTGGAAAGCTTCATCGACGAGTTGGAACGGCTGTAAGGCCATTCTGCTTACTGGAAACACACCCCGGTTTTTGTTTTCCTCAATCGCCGGCGCTGCCTCCGGCAGCTTGGCTTCGCGGCACGTGCCGCGCGGCGGCGGTCGCCGCCGGAGCTGTTTCCGGTCAACCGAAAACAGCTCTACCGCATCAGCCATTTCAACAGCCGGTCGATGCGCTCCCCATAAGGGGGGCGCATCAGGCCGGTCAGGCTGAAGCGGCTTTGGGTGAAGATGGCGCGGGCATGGCTGAACCGGTGGAAACCGGCCTCCCCATGATAGGCACCCATGCCGCTTTCCCCCACCCCGCCAAAGGGCAACGCTTCCTGCGCCACATGCAGCAGCGTGTCATTCACGGTCACCCCACCAGACAGGGTTCGGTCCAGCACATGGCGGGTCAGGGCCTTGTTGTGGCTGAACAGGTACAGCGCCAGGGGACGGGACCTAGCGTTGATATAATCAATCGCACCGTCCAGCGTGTCATAGGGCACCAGCGGCAACAGTGGCCCGAAAATCTCCTGGTTCAGGATGTCAGCCGGCTCCGGCACCTCCGTCAGCAGGACCGGTGCCAGCTTGCGATCTGCCGGGTCCAGGATTTCCGCCGCCGGGCTGAGCGGGAACAGCCGCGCCCCGCGCCGGCGCGCATCATCCAACAGGCCATTCAGCCGCTGATAATGACCATCGCTGATGATGGCGGTGTAATCCGGATTGCGGCCCAGCGTGGGATAGCGCCGCGACAATGATTGCGCGAATGCGTCAATGAAGGCCGCCTCCCGCCCGCGCGGCAGCAGCACATAATCGGGCGCGATGCAGGTTTGCCCCGCATTCAGCAGCTTGCCGGCCAGGATGCGGTCAACCGCCTGATCCAGCAGATAATCATCGGTCAGCAGAACAGGCGACTTGCCCCCCAGTTCCAGCGTCACCGGCACCAGATTCTCCGATGCCGCCCGCATCACCTGCCGGCCAATATGGGTGGAGCCGGTGAACAGCAGATGGTCGAACGGCAGATGGGTGACGGCATGGGCCAGATCAGCCCCACCGGTCAGCACCGCCACCTCACTCGGCTTGAACACCTCTGCCAGCAGCAGTTCCAGCAGCGCGGCCGTGCGGGGCGTCTGTTCAGACGGCTTCAGCAGCACCCGGTTACCCGCCGCCACCGCCGCCGCCAGGGGGGAAAGGGCAAGCTGCACGGGGTAGTTCCACGGCGCGATGATGCCGACCACGCCCAGGGCCTGATATTCCACCCGTGCCCGGCCGAGGCGGAACAGCAGATCAACCGGCCGGCGGCGCGGCCGCATCCAGCGGCGCAGATGTTTGGCAGCATGGCGGATGGCAAGACGGGTGGTGAAAAGGTCTGCCATCATCGTTTCATGGGTGGAACGATGGCCGAAATCCTGGCTTACCGCTTCGCACAGGCTATGGGCATACTTGGCCAAAGCCTGATCAAGCTGTTCAAGGGCGGCGATGCGGCGCTCTGGCATCAGGGGGCCTTCCTGGCGATAGGCATCGCGCAGGGGATCGAACGCGCCGGTCACCCGGCGATCAGCAGCGGCAGCCGCGCGGATGCGGGCCTTGGCCAATGGAAATTCGATCACCGCATCCGACATGCGTGTCCGCCTTCCTTGCCGATAGCGCGTCGGGGCGGGGATCGCCCGCTCAGGCGCGCCGGAACCGTTCCACCTTGATCAGCCGATAACCCGATGCGGCCGAGAAGCGAGAGGCTGCCCGGTGCCGGGCATCACGATCAGTGGCCCCAGAAATCAAATAGGTACGCCCCGCCGCCCAGTCCATGGCAACCGCGCCCGATGGCGGCGCCGTGCCGCCTTCCTGCGCTATGGTAACCTCCCACAGACGGGTTTGGCCCAGGCTGGACCGGTCGATCATGAAAAGACGCTGTTTGGGCTGCTCATTGGCCTGGGCCAGATCGGCTTCAGCCTGGATCGTTTCATCGGCCAGCCGGGCCAGTTCCGCCTTGGCGCGGCCCAGTTCCTCCTGGCTTTGCGCATTCAGGCCGCGCAGGGTCTCACACGCCACATCCAGACGCTGCCGTTCCTCCTCCACCAGCCGCAGGTCGCGCTGGTAGTCCATGACATCCCCCTCGATCCGGCGCATCAGCGCGGCGGAAAACACGATGGCAATGACGATCAGCAGGAACAGGCCGAGCTGGATGATCATGCGCCTACGCCGCTGCCAGAGGCATGGAGGGGGCGGGCTTGGAAAGGGAGAAGCCGGCATCGGGGGAGAAGGCAGCCCGGGCGATACGGGTCGCTTCCTCCGCATTATCGGCCCACACCTCCACCATGTGCCGCACATGGCGCAGATGGCAGTCCTTCACCGTGGTCTGTCCCAGCATGATGGTGCTGGCGATGGATAATTGCAGGGAAAAGCACTGTCGATGGCTGCCAGGGTCACCCAGTTCATGCACGATCAGATAATTATCGGCCGCGGCCTGCTGGATGCGGCGGTGGAGTTCGGCCAGTTGGGTTGTCGCCACCTTGCGGTCCTGCTCCGCCTGGCGCACCGCCTCCTGCGTCCCGCGCCAGGCATCGGTCAGGGCCTGCTGCTTGCGGGTCAAGGCCCGGTTCTGCTCCTGCTGGCGATCGATGCGCGCGCGACGGGTATAGAACAGCATCTGCCGGACAAGGGCCAGGGTCACTGCCGCAATGGCGCACACCATCGAAACAACAAAAAGGGTGATATTGACGTCCAACCCCAGGGCCTCCCTGCCCCCCTGACCATAGACCGGTAATCTATCATGCCGGTGGCGGGGCCGTCTTTGCCGGCGATCCAGCCGGAAGCGATGGGGCCCTATGCAAGGGTGGCTCCCAGCACCGCGCCGCTGGCAGCCAGATCAGCCGGCCAGTGGGGCCCGGCAAGATAGGCCATCTCTGCCTGCCGCGCCCCGACAACCGGGTCCAGTCCCGCCAGCACGTGATCCGCCTGGGCCGGATGCACCATGATCAGCAGGCCCGGACGCACCCGTGACAGGAAACGCCGCATCAATGCCGGAAAATCCCCGTCGAATCCGTAAATACCGGTAAAGCCGGCATTGGTGGGAATGCCACGGGCATGGGCCGCCGCCGCCAGCCCGCCAGCCAGCGCGGCGATGAAGGCAGCCTTGGCCGGGGCTACGCCGCGCGCCAGGATCGCGCCCGCCGGCTCGGCACAATCACGCAGCCACACCGTGCCGGCGGGATAGCGGCGGGTCAGCGCCCCCAGCACTGCCGGCCGGATGCCCGGCAGCAGATGCACATGCTGGTGCCCGTCAATATAGGCCGGCGGGCGGCCCATCACGGCCTCGAACGCATCAAGCTGGCGGTCGATCTCCGCCGCGATTTCCGTCCGGCATGCCGCGTTCAGGCCACCGGACAGGCTGTGCCGCAGCCACCAGCCCAGCGCCGGGAAGCGCCCATCCGGCGCCAGTCGCGGCATGGCGCCCAGTGGGGCGAGCGCCCCGGTCAGGGTCACATGCAGCCCTGCCTGAAAAGGCGGCGGAAGGTCCGCCAGGGCGCGGCCATGCTCCCGCCAGAAGGGGCTGGGCGTCATCGCACCCGTACCCGTCAGCCGCCCTTCCCTGGCCAGGGACAGGATGGCGGCACTGACGCCGGGGGAGAGCGCATAATCATCCGCCACCACCTGGATCGGACAGGGCCGGCTCATGATTCCACCATCGAAACAGGGGTGATGCGCAAACCACTGGGCAGCGGCCCGCCCGGATCGGTGACGAAGGCTGCCACATCGCCCCGAACGATATCAGCCTTCAGGTCGCGCAGCAGCAGATGCCAGCCATCGGGATAGCGCAGCACCCGCACCCCTTCTCCCGACGGGATGCGATGCAGGGCCGTCGTCACGGCCAGCGGCGGGATCACCTGTTCGTTCCGGCCATAAAGCACCAGGGTGGGGGATGGCAGCCTTGCCATCGACGCCATGGCCTGATCCATCAGGTCGGTCAGCCCGCGCATGGCATCAATCCGGGTGGCGCGGATCATCATCGGGTCACGGCCCAGCGCGCGCAGCATCTCGATATTGTCGGAAGCCTGGATTTTCAGCCCCTTGGGTGGGGTCAGGGCCATATCGGGGAACAGCCAGCCCCCAACCGCCAGCGCCCAGCGCTGATAGAAGGGCATGGTGGCGCGGCTCCACACCGCCGGCGCAGACAGGATCAGCCCGCCCACCCCATCCGGCAGGGGCGCCCCGGCAAAGGTGGTCGCGGCCACCGCCCCGCCCATGCTTTCCCCCAGGACAAAGACGGGCAGGCCCGGATAGGTCTGGCGGGCGGCGGCGACAGCGGACAGAAGATCGGCCTGCAACGTGTTGATGCCGGGCCAAAGCCCCCGGCCCGGTGCCGCGCCGAATCCGCGCTGGTCATAGGCCAGGGTCGCGATGCCCTGGGCCGCCCAGTCACGCGCCGGCGCATCAAAGGCATTGGAATAATCATTGAAACCGTGCAGGGCGACAATCACCGCCCGGACCGGGCCTTCCGGCCTCCAGTGCCGTAAAGGGAGGTTTGCGCCATCCGTTGTGACAAGCGCCCCTTCGGCCAGGGAAGGCACCTGCCGGACGGGACCGATCATCTCCGTCCGGGCGGCGCACCCCGTCACCAGCAGGCAGGCCAGCAGGGCCAGCGGCCCCAGCAGCCGGCCCCACCAGCCCGCCCCTGTCGGTTCAGCGCAGGCCACCATCCACAGAAGCCGGTGTGCGGGTCAGTTGCAGGAACACATCCTCCAGATCGCTTTCCACCATGGACAGATCCTTGACCGACAGGCCGGCAGCAGCCATGGCGCCCAGCAGGTCCGCCACCCGGGTCTGGGTGGGGCGATAGCGGATGGTCAGGCGGCGCGGGTTGTCCAGGCTGGCATCGAAGCCGGCAAATTGCGTCGGCACAGCAGCGATATCCTGATCCAGCGTCACCACCATCTCCTTCGCGTCCAGCCGGCCCAGCAGCACAGCCGTGCTGTCACAGGCCACCACCTGTCCGTGATTGACAATGGCGATGGTGTCGCAAAGTTCCTGTGCTTCTTCCAGATAATGGGTGGTCAGCACCACCGTGGTGCCGGCGCGGTTCAGTTCCCGCACATAGGCCCACAGGCTCTGCCGCAATTCCACATCCACGCCGGCCGTCGGCTCGTCCAGCACCAGCACCGGCGGGGCATGGACCATGGCCTTGGCCACCATCAGGCGACGGCGCATGCCGCCCGAAAGGGTGCGGGCATAGGCATTGGCCTTGTCCTTCAGCCCCACCGCCTCCAGCAGCCGGTCGGTCTGGCGTTCCGCCTTGGGCACGCCATAAAGCCCGGCCTGAAGGTCCAGGATTTCCCGCGGGGTGAAGAACGGGTCCAGGTTCAGTTCCTGCGGCACAATACCGATGGCGGCACGCGCCGAGCGGGGATGCTTGTCGATATCGATGCCCCAGATCTCCGCCGTGCCGCTGGTCTTGTTCACCAGACCGGCCAGGATATTGATCGTGGTGCTTTTGCCCGCCCCGTTCGGCCCCAGCAGCCCATAGATGGACCCGCGCGGGATGGTCAGGTTGATGCCCTTCAGCGCTTCCTTGGGCGGGGCCTTGCCGCTGCCGCGATAGGTCTTGCGCAGATCGCGGATGGCAATGGCGGCGGCCGGGCCTGCCGGGGCCATGTCGGCCGCGGTCGGCCGGCTTACACTATCAGGCATGACATCATTTCCTTAAGGCGCGCACAGACTACAAAGACAAAGGTTCCAGGCGGCCGGAAGATTGCACAGCGTTGCATCTGGGGTACACCCAAGCCGCCCTCTGGTCAAACTGTGCCTCCGGTGAAGCGTAAAGGATACGACCGCCATCACAGGGGCGGCACGGCAGGGGCATGAAATCGGGAACGCTCCCATCCGCCGCCACCGCTTGCGCAAACGGTTGGCGCTTGTATGATGCGCGCGATATCGCCTTTTCCATGATCAGACGTCCAAAGGAACGATCCGCCATGCAGCCGCTGGAAACCATCTACATCGACGACGATACCGTCGGCTGCGATGGCGGCGGCGGCCCGCTGGGCCATCCGCTGGTCTATCTGCCGCTGGCCCCCACCGGTCAGGCCTCCTGCCCCTATTGCAGCCGCCTCTATATCCAGACGGAAGAGAGCAAGGCCGCCGGCGGTCACGGCCACTGACCGTCCATGCCGATGGCGCCCCCCGGTCAGGGGGCCGTCACCTGCACCAGCGGTCCCGGATGCAGGGAAAAAATGACTGAACGACCGCTTTCGTTCGTCATCTCCTGGTCGGCATGGGCATAAAAGGCCTGGTAGAGACCTGCCTCTGTCGGTGTGGCCAACATCCCTGGTGATGTGAAATCGGATGCCTGGGGGTTACGCCCCGCCGGCACCAGTGCAACGCCGTCAAATCCACCCGCCGCTGCCTGCTGGCATCCGGTCGGAACAGGGGTGCCCGCTGTCAGCACCAACGGCATCTCCGTCAGCAGCAAACCCGCCCGGGCGGTGAAAAGCTGAACGATCACCAGCCCCGTGCGCCCCAGCGCCGCGCCCATGCCGGCATGGGTCCACCGCGTATCCAGCAGGTTGCGGCGATGGCCGGGTGATCCCATCAGGTGGCGGACGGCCTCCGTCCCCGCTTTTTCTGCCTGGGCGGGATTGAACAGGCTGGCGCCATAAAGATTTTCCGCCGTGACGCCGACAAGGCGGCGATGCAGCAGGGCCACCCGCTCCCCCGCTTGGCGCCCCTGGGCATCGGTGTGGGAAAAGGGCGCGCCATCTGCCAGCGCCTGGGCATAAAAACGCGCAATCGCCGTCAATATCGCGTCTTCCGGCAGGGCGGCGGCCTGTTGCGCTGTGCGTTCCCGGTTGCTGGCCGCCATCGCCGCCGCCTCCACCCGGTCCAGCGGCCGTTGCGCCGGACTCCGCGGCGGTATGGCCTGGAACGCATCCCGATAGGCCTCTATGTCGGAGAGGGCGGGCGACGCCCCGACCCTGCCTGTCCGCAGGACGGCGACCATGGCCGCCAGTCCCGTGACGACGATCCGTCGGCCAAGACCGTGCATACTATCCTTTCGGCTAGGGTTTCAGGAGACGCATTCCAGTGCGGGCCGTTTAGGATGGCGCGGCCCTGGCGGATATGGTTACAGAATCACCGCTGCCAATAACTCTACCCCCATCGCCTTATCAATGCCTGTCGCCCCCAACCCCGTCAGAGTACCCATCACCCGCCTCCCCTTTGTCGGCGATAAAGCCGATGGCAGGATGGGATATTGGGTATTGCCGGAAGTCGGAGAGGGGGCGGATATGCGCCTTGTCGCCCGTACCTATGTCGCCTGGTTCATGATTTACGCCGAAGCCAACGGCCAGGATGCGGCGCGGGATCTGATGGACCGGATCGAGCTTGAGATGCCCTCGCGCTATCCCGCCATCGACCGGATTTTCCTGCGTGAACTGGCCGATCTGTGGTCACCATCGCCCTGATCCGCATCACCGCGCACCCAATTGTAAAAGAGTGTCGCAAAGCCCGTCCTGTTACAGGGTTGTAACAATAAGACGGTAGATAGCCGGGGTGGGAGCCACTAGTTGCTATGTGGTCAACCTGTGCCTATCTCACTGGCGGCGCACTGCCACTATTGCATGGCATTCGCCATCGGCTTTTTGCACAAGCCCCTCCTGGCCAGTTGCGATAGGATCGCAATGGTATTTCGGCCCCGTATTCTCTCGGGGGGTGAAGGCATTTCTTATGCGGAACGGATAATGCGCCTGCCACTTCAAATCGCCTCTGCCGTTGCCCTGGTCGCCATTGGCGGCGGTGTCTGGTATGTCGCCGGCACCCCGAAAGGGGCTGGAGAACAGAATCAGGTCGCCACGCGCGCGGTCTCCGTTGTGGGCGCCCGTGTCGAGAGGGGCGATATCCAGGTCAGCTTTGATGCTGTGGGCACCTTGCGCGCCAATGAAGCTGTGACCGTCACGGCGAAAACGGCCGGCATTGTCCGCTCGATCAATTTCTCTGAAGGGCAGAAGGTGGAAGCCGGGGCCATACTGGTGGAACTGGATGCGACCGAGGTCCGCGCCAATCTGGCGGAAGCGGAAGCCGCGCGCCGCAATGCCGCCCAGTTGCTGGAGCGGTCCAAGGCGCTGTTGCCGCGTCAGGCCATCGCCCAGGCCCGGGTGGATGAATTGAACCTGTCGCTCCAGGGGGCAGAGGCCGCCGTCCGCGCCGCCCAGGCCCGGCTTCAGGATCTGACGATCAGCGCACCCTTTTCCGGCTATACCGGCCTGCGTCAGGTCAGCCCCGGCGCGCTGGTGCGCCCGGCCGACCCCGTAACCACGATCGATGATACCAGCACGATGAAGCTGGAATTCAGCGCACCGGAAGCGACGCTGCGTGACCTGCGTACTGGCATGCAAATCAATGCCGAAACCATGGTTTACCCCGACGAGCGTTTCAGCGGCGCCCTGTCGGCCGTCGATACCCGCATTGATCCCGTGACCCGCACGGTGACGGCTGTTGCCCAGATGCCCAATGCGGATAACCGGCTGCGGCCCGGCATGTTCATGACCGTCCGCCTGACGCTGGAGAACCGGACGAACGTGGTGCTGGTGCCGGAGGAATCGCTGGTGCCCAGCGGCGACCGGCAGTTCGTCTATCTGGTTGCCAATGACCGGGTGGAACGCCGGGAGGTCAAGATCAGCACCCGCAGCGATGGCAAGGTCGAGGTGGTCAGCGGCCTGCAGGGTGGCGAGGTCGTCATCACCCGTGGCGTGCAGAAGGTCCGCGAAGGCCAGCCGGTCAAGGTGGAGATCAGCGGTGAGACGGGCGTGCCGCCGCAGACGGCAGCCCAGCCCAGCCAGACCTGATCGCCAGGATGGATTTACCGGCGCCCCCCTGTGGCGGCGCCCCCGCATATGCACCAGGGTAACGGGCGCCGCAACGCGCACCGGCCCGGTGCCATTCTTTACAAATGCCTTCCAGTGGGAAACCGGCCATGGTGCTTTCCGATATCTCGATCCAGCGCCCGGTGCTTGCCTTCGTGATCAGCGCGATGCTGGTGGTGTTCGGCGTGCTGGGGTACGAGAAGCTGCCCGTGCGCGAACTGCCCAAGATCGATTATCCGATCGTCTCGATCAGCACCGGCTATCCCGGCGCCAGCGCCGAGGTGGTGGATAATGAGATCACCGAGCGGATCGAAGGCGTCATCAACGGCATCGAGGGCATCAAGACCATCCGCTCCCGCTCCCGCGAGGGCTCCTCCTCCGTTTCGGTGGAGTTCAATATCGACCGCGATATTGATGCTGCCAGCAATGATATCCGTGACCGTGTCAGCCGCATCGCTGACAATCTGCCGGAAGAAGCCGATCCGCCGGAAGTCAGCAAGGTCGATGCCGACAGCAGCCCGATCATGTGGATCTCGTTGTCATCGGACCGGATGAACCAGCTTGAGCTGACCGACTTCGTCAATCGCTACTATCTGGATGCGCTGGGCACCGTGGAAGGTGTGGCCTCTGTGCGCATCAATGGCCGGCGCGATTTTGCCATGCGGGTCTGGCTGGACCGCAACGCCATGGCCGCCCGCGATGTGACGGTGCAGGATATCGAAGCCGCCATCCGTCGGGAAAATACCGAATTGCCGGCCGGCCGTATCGAAGGTGTCCAGCGTGAATTCACCGTCCGCACCGACACCCGCCTGAACACGCCCGAACAGTTCTCCCGCATCCTGATCCGCAGCGACGGGCTGAGCCAGGTCCGGATCGGCGATGTGGCACGGGTGGAAGTCGGTCCGCGGGACGATCGCAGCGGTTTCCGCATTAATGGCAGCGACGCTGTCGGCATGGGCATTGTCCGCCAGTCCACCGCCAATACAGTGGAAGTGTCACAGGCCGTGCGCGCCATGCTGGACCAGTTCCGCGCCACGCTGCCGCCCGGCATGGCCCTGGAAGTGCGGAATGACGACGCCGTCTATATCAGCCAGTCGATTTACGAGGTGTTCCACGCCATTGCGGTCGCCATCGGGCTGGTGATCCTGGTTGTCTGGGTGTTCCTGCGCACCTTCCGCGCCACGGTGATCCCTGTCGTCGCCATTCCCGTTTCTATGATCGCCGCCTTCGGGGTGATGGCGGCGATGGGCTTTTCCATCAATGTGCTGACCCTGCTGGCCTTCGTGCTGGCCGTAGGGCTGGTGGTGGATGATGCCATCATCGTGGTGGAAAACATCTCCCGCCGGATCGAGGAAGGGGAACCGCCGCTGCTGGCAGCCTATCGCGGGGCGCGGCAGATCGGTTTCGCCGTTATCGCCACCACCCTGGTGCTGCTGGCGGTGATTGCACCGCTCTCCATGCTGCCGGGTGATCAGGGCCGTCTGTTCCGGGAGTTCGCCATCGCGCTGATGGCCGCCATCGCCTTCTCCTGCCTTGTGGCGCTGACCCTGTCTCCCATGCTCTCTTCCAAGATGCTGAAGGGTCATCAGGAAGCGCGCGGGCTGTTCCGCTATTCCGAACGGTTCCTGGATTGGGTGACAAGCGGCTATCAGAGCCTGCTGAATGGGGCCTTGAAAAGCCGCCTGCTGGTGATCCTGGCCTTGTTCGGCAGCATCGTTGTGACCGGCCTGATCGCCCTGTCCCTGCCCAGCGAACTGGCCCCGACGGAAGATCGCGGCCAGTTCCGCATCTCTCTGACAGCCCCTGAAGGCGCCAGCCTGGAGTTCACCAAGCGGGAGCTGGCCGATGTGGAAGCGCTGCTGAAGCCCTATCTGGACAATGGCGAGCTGGACAGCACACTGACCATCCTCAACCCCGGCTGGGGCGGCAATGCCGGTGTCAACCGCGCCATGGTCATCGCCCGCACCCCTGTGTGGAGTGAGCGCGTCTCCGACAAATCCGTGCTGGCCATGGTGGCGGAACTGCGCCCGAAGCTGGATGCAATCCCCGGTGCCCGCATCGTGCCGATCCTGCCCTCCGGTCTGGGTGGCGGCAGCGGCAATGCCAATCAGATCCAGGTCGTGATTGGCGGCAACACGTTCGAAGAACTGGCCGAATGGCGTGACACGCTGATCACGCGGCTGGGCCAGTATCCCGGCCTGAACGGCTTTCAGGCTGATTATGACGAGACCAAGCCCCAACTCCGCGTGACCGTGGATCGGGAACGCGCCGCCGATCTGGGCGTGCCCGTCACCCTGATTGGCACGACCCTGGAAACCATGCTGGGCGAACGGCAGGTGACCCGTTATCTGGACCGGGGCGAGGAATATGACGTGGTGCTGCGGGCCAATAGCGGCGACCGCGCCAATCCGCGTGACCTGAACAATATCTTCGTGCGCGGCAACAGCCAGGCCGGCTCCGGCCAGTTGGTACCGCTGGCGAACCTGATTCGGGTGCATGACATCGCGGCCCCGACGGAACTGAACCGCTATAATCGCCTGCGCTCCATCACCATCACCGCCAATCTAACCAGCGGAACGCCGATGGGCGATGCAATCCGGGAAGTTCAGGCCGCCGCAGCAGAGGTGCTGCCGGGCGAGGCGCGGGTCAATTTCGAAGGCGCGGCCCGCCTGCAGCTTGAAGCCTCCAGCGCCATCTATTTCGCGTTGGGCATGGCGATGCTGGTCGCTTTCCTGGTGCTGGCCGCCCAGTTCGAGAATTTCCGCCTGCCGGCCATGATCCTGGTATCGGTGCTGCCCGCGGGCTTGGGGGGCATCCTGGCGATCAAGCTCACCGGCATGTCGTTGAACACCTACACCCAGATCGGCCTGATCATGCTGATCGGCCTGATCGCGAAGAACGCGATCATGATCGTGGAATTCGCCAACCAGCTTCGCGAAGAAGGGCAGGAACTGCTGGAGGCCGTGGTCGCGGCCGCTACCCTGCGCCTGCGCCCGATTCTCATGACCTCCATCGCCACCGTCTTCGGCGCCATGCCCCTGGCCCTGGCCCATGGCGCCGGTGCAGAAAGCCGGATGGCCATTGGCTGGGTGATCGTGGGCGGGGTCAGCGTCGGCACCCTGCTGTCCCTGTTCATCACCCCGGTGCTGTACAGCATGTTCGCCAAGGGCGTGCAGCCGATCGGCAGCATCCGCCGCCGGATTGAAGAACAGGAGCGGGGCCTGGGGCCCCATCAGGTTCCAGCGGAGTAACCGACCGAAACCCGATCAATCGACCACGCAAAAGGGCGCCTCACCGGGGCGCCCTTTTTCATAACATATGGTCTGGCGATCCTTGCGGGATCAGTCTTGTGACAGGGCGGTCAAGGCTGGGCCGCTCAGCGCCATCAGCGTCACCCCTTCCGTCTGCGCGCCTAGTGAGCGGTAGAACAGGGCCGCCCGCACATTGCGGGTGCGGGCATGCCAGGACAGCCAGCCCAGCCCCTCCTCCACCGCCAGCCGGGCACAGGCGGCCATCAGGGCACGGCCCACGCCACAGCGCCGGGCCAACGGCTCCACATAAAGATTTTCCACCACAAGGCCCGCTTCCGCCGACTGGCTGTCATAGCCCCTGGTCAGCAGCACCAGCCCGGCCACCCTTCCCTGCCGCTCCGCCAGAAGGGCGGTGAAAAGCGGCTTGCGGCCAAAAGCCTGCCGCTGGAACAGGGCGGGGGTCAGCGCCGGCGGCACCATCCCCTCTTCCGCCGACAGGGCGGCGATAAGGGCACAAACGACATCGGCATCCGCACGGGTTGCCGCACGGATGCCGATCATCATGGCGCTTTCCGCCTTTACCGGTCAGGCCGCGGCGACCAGCTTGTCCATCTCGCGCAGGATGCTGTCCGCCATGACGGAGGTGGACACCTTCGCCATGCCGGGCTGCATGATGTCACCCGTACGCATGCCGGTCTTCAGCACATTCTCAACCGCAGTCTCCAGAATGTCGGCATCGCCCTGCAGGTCGAAGGACCAGCGCAGCGCCATGGCGAAGGACAGGAACATGGCGATCGGGTTGGCCAGGTCACGGCCGGCAATGTCCGGGGCGGAACCATGCACCGGCTCATACAGGGCCTTGCGCTTGCCATTGGCATCCGGCGCGCCCAGCGAGGCGGACGGCAGCATGCCGATGGAGCCAGTCAGCATGGAGGCTTCGTCCGACAGGATGTCGCCGAACAGATTGTCGGTGACGATCACGTCGAACTGCTTGGGATTGCGCACAAGCTGCATGGCAGCGGCATCGGCCAGCATGTGGGACAGTTCCACATCCTGATACTCGGCCTTATGCAGAGCGATCACTTCCTGACGCCACAGCAGGCCCGATTCCATCACGTTGGACTTCTCGGACGAGCAGACCTTGTTGCCGCGCTTGCGCGCCAGCTCGAACGCCACGCGGGCGACACGGTGGATCTCGTGCGTGTCATAGACCTGGGTGTTCACGCCGCGACGCTCGCCGTTCGGCAGATCGGAGATGCCGCGCGGCTCCCCGAAATAGACGCCGCCGGTCAACTCGCGGATGATCATGATGTCCAGGCCGCGCACGATTTCCGGCTTCAGCGAAGAGGCATCGACCAGCGCATCGAACACCTTGGCCGGGCGCAGGTTGGCGAACAGCTCCATCTCCTTGCGCAGGCGCAGCAATCCTGCCTCGGGGCGCTTGTCGAAGCTGAGATTATCCCATTTCGGCCCGCCGACGGCGGCCAGCATCACCGCATCCACCGCCAGGGCGCGGGCCATCGTCTCGTCGGACAGGGGGGTGCCGTGCGCATCATAGGCGCAACCGCCGACCAGACCTTCCTCAATATCGAACTCGACACCGCGCTTGCGGGCGTACCAGTCGATGACACGGCGCAATTGGCGCATCACTTCCGGCCCGATACCGTCGCCCGGCAGCAGCAGCAGCGAACGCTTCGACATAATACTACCCCTGTAAGTTCATCATCGGACGGCCACGCCGTCGCGGCATTTCTAAACGGATCGCCCGCCAGCGCCAAGCCCGTGATGGGGCGACACCGGCAGGGCGAAGATCAGACGGGCACCCGCCTTCAGGAAGCCCAGAGCCAGGACTGGTCCTGCTTGGCCTTGGCCTCGAAACTGTCAATGGCATCGACATTGCGCAGGGTCAGGCCGATATCGTCCCAGCCATTCAGCAGGCATTCGCGACGGAACGGCTCCACGTCGAAACCAATCGTGCTGCCATCGGGCAGGGTGATCTTCTGGGTTTCCAGATCGACGGTGAAGGTGGAATTGGCGCCATTATCGGCAGCCTCCATCAGCCTTTCCACCACTTCAACCGGCATCGGGATCGGCAGGATGCCGTTCTTGAAGCAGTTATTGAAGAAGATGTCGGCAAAGCTGGGGGCGATGATGCAGCGGATGCCATAATCGGCCAGCGCCCAGGGCGCATGCTCACGCGAGGAACCGCAGCCGAAATTGTCACCGGCGATCAGGATGCTGGCCTTGGCATAGGCCGGCTTGTTCAGGACAAAATCCTCAATCGCCTTGCCATCCTTGTACCGGAGCGAGGCGAACAGCCCGGCACCCAGGCCGGTGCGCTTGATCGTCTTCAGGTAATCCGCCGGGATGATCATGTCGGTATCGACATTCATCAGACGGAGAGGGGCGGCAACGCCGGTAAGCTGCGTAAACTTCTGCATGGGATAAGGACCCGGACGGCTGGCAATGAAGCAGGCCCCCTTACTGCCATGCCGCCGGGCAGTGGCGCAATACATGATCGCAGGAATGCTGCTCTGCGACAGAAGCTTGCGTGCAGCCGGATCAACGCCGGCAGACGCCACCAAATTTCACGCACGGGCCCGCATTCCGGCACCGCCGTCAGGCCATGGCGTTCACCTGCCAGCAGGCCGCTGTGAAACGCGCCTCCTCCCCCTGTATGAAAGGCGCGAACGAGGTCAGCAGGTGCGCCAGCACTTCCTGGCGCCGGCCTGGTTCCAGCCCGTCCATCACCCGTCCCAAAGGGCCGAAGCGGGACAGATATGTCGGCAACCGGTCCAGGGGCAGACCACATTCAACATCCATGGGCGCGATGTCGATCTCACCCCAGCCGGAATCCCGCAAAATCCCCGCCACATGGTCGCGGTCAGCAAAAGCGAACTGGCCGGGCGCATGGGGCTGCCGGGGTGGCAATGGCGGCAGAAAAGAGGATGCTGCCTTTTCTGCCAGGGACATGAAGCTGTTCTCCACCGCGCTGCGCCAGGCAAAAAAGCACAGGTTGCCCCCTGGCCGCGTCGCCCGCCACAGGTTGGCAAAAGCGGACACCGGCTGGCCGAAGAACATCACGCCAAAACGTGACACCACCAGATCGAAACCGCTTTCGGCAAAATCATGGCTTTCTGCATCCGCCAGCAAAAAGCGCGGATCCAGCCCAGCAGCGCGTGCCCGCACTTCCGCCGCTGCCAGCATGGGGGCGGAAATATCGATCCCTGTCACCATCCCGGCAGGCCGATTACGGGCGATGGCCAGGGTGACGGCCCCGGTGCCACAGCCTACATCCAGCACCCGCTGGCCCCCCTGTGCCGCCACGGCAGCAACCAGCCTTTCCTGAAACGGGTGCAACATGGCATCCATCATAGTGCATTCCTCGGCCCAGGCACGCCCGGCCGCACCGTTCCATAGCTGCGCCTGATCGTCCGCCCCCTTGGGAAGCAGGTGCATCCTGTCGGTCATATCCATTTCCTTCCGCTTGCAAAACTATGGGCATGGCGAGAGGCTGCCACTTCAAGTTCACTTGAGGTCAAGGGCTATTCGATGCTTCTCGATATTGGTGAGGTTGCACGGAAATCCGGCCTGAGCCCGGCAACCTTGCGATTCTACGAGGAGAAGGGCCTGATTGCGCCCGTCGGCCGCCGGGGCCTGCGCCGGCTTTACGAGGCAAGTATCCTGGAACGGCTGGCGCTGGTGGCATTGGGTCGGGCGGCAGGCTTCACCCTGGCGGAGATCGGCCCGATGCTGGGAACTGATAGCACCCCCGCCCTGGACAGGCAGATGCTGGTGGAAAAGGCTGATGAACTGGACCGCACGATCTCCCGTCTGGTGGCGATGCGCGACGGGTTGCGCCATGCCGCCGCCTGCCCCGCCCCCCGTCATATCGAATGCCCCACCTTCCGACGCCTCATGAAAGGCGCGGCCCATGGCCTCTTTGCCTTGGGCAAAGGGGAGCCCTCCCCCTTCTAAGTCCCCCCACGACGTTGGTCGGGGGCACCAATGGTTATAGCCCCACATGATTGCCGGGTGGGCCCACCCGCGTTACCATCATCCCAATATATCGAATGGTGCGAACCGGCGCTGACCGGATCAACGCAACCGCATAAGGGAGGGGCGCCTGGATGAATGGGGCCATCGGCACAAACTCTTCAAACCGGGGGTGCCATGCGCGTGCGTAGCCCCCAGGATCTGGTGGGTGGTATCGCGCTGATCGCGCTGGCCGCCCTGGCATTTTCACAAATCGGTGATTTACGGTTCGGTACCGCATCACGCATGGGGCCGGGATACTTCCCCACCGTGCTGGCGGGGCTGACCGGATTGGTAGGGCTGGTGCTGGCCGCCCGATCACTGGTGCTGGACGGGCATGGGCTGGAAAGCCTGAACCTGCGGCATGGTTTGCCGCTGCTGGCCGCCATCCTGGTCTTCGGGCTGACCATCCGGCCCCTGGGTCTGGTGCTGGCCTCCGCATTGCTGTTCCTGGTCAGCGCCTTTGCCTCGCCCGAACTGAAATGGCGGGAAACGCTGGTCGCCTCGGTGCTGTTGATCGGGCTGGCCGTGCTGCTGTTCGTGGTCCTGCTGGACCTGCCTTTCCCCGTCTGGCCCCGGATGTGAGCCCATGGACAGCGTCTTTTCCAATCTGGCGCTGGGGTTCAGCGCGGCGGGCACGCCGACCAACCTGGCGCTCTGCTTCATCGGCGCCCTGGTCGGCACGCTGATTGGTGTGCTGCCGGGCCTTGGCCCCATTGCCACCATCGCCATTCTGCTGCCCATCACCTTCAGCCTGGACCCGCTGGGCGCGCTGATCATGCTGGCTGGCATCTATTACGGCGCCCAGTATGGCGGCAGCACCACCGCCATTCTGGTGAACATGCCGGGGGAAACTTCGTCGGTTGTCACCACGCTGGACGGGCACCAGATGGCCCGTCAGGGCCGTGCCGGACCGGCGCTGGCCATCGCGGCGCTGGGATCTTTCTTTGCCGGCACGGTGGCCACCTTCCTGGTGGCCTTGTTCGGGCCAATTCTGGCTTCTTTCGCGCAGAATTTCGGTCCGCCGGAATATTTCGCCCTGATGCTGACCGGGTTGATCGGGGCCATCGTGCTGGCCAGCGGATCGGTGCTGAAGGCGGTGGCCATGGTCATTGTCGGGCTGCTGCTGGGCTGTGTGGGATCGGATATTGAAACCGGTGAACCGCGCATGACCTTCGGCATTCCCCAGATCGCGGAGGGGATCAATTTCACCACGCTGGCCGTGGGCCTGTTCGGCGTGGCGGAAATCCTGCGCAATCTGGAAAAGACACAGGATCGCACGATCCTGGGCGCCAAAATCACCGGGCTGATGCCGACCTGGGCCGATATCAGGCAAAGCGTCATGCCGGTTCTGCGCGGCACGGGCCTGGGCTCAATCCTGGGCATCCTGCCCGGCAATGGCGCGGTACTGGCGCCCTATGCCAGCTATACGCTGGAAAAGAAAATCTCCCGCACGCCGCAGCGCTTCGGCAAGGGGGCGATTGAGGGGGTGGCCGGCCCTGAAAGCGCCAATAATGCCGGGGCGCAGACCAGCTTCATCCCGCTGCTGACCCTGGGCATACCGCCCAACGCGGTGATGGCGATGATGGTGGGCGCCATGACCATTCAGGGCATCGTGCCCGGCCCGACGGTGATGAATGAAAACCCCACCCTGTTCTGGGGCATGATCGCCAGCATGTGGATCGGCAATCTGATGCTGGTCATCATCAACCTGCCGCTGGTGGGGGTGTGGGTGCGGCTGCTGAAGGTGCCCTATCGCATCCTGTTCCCGGCCATCCTGATGTTCTGCTGTATCGGCGTTTATTCCATAAACTCGTCCGGGATAGAGGTGATGCTGGTCGCCCTGTTCGGGGCCATCGGCTATTTCCTGCTGAAACACGGATTCGAGCCGGCGCCGCTGCTGCTGGCCTTCGTGCTGGGACCGCTGATGGAGGAGAACCTGCGCCGGTCCTTCCTGATCGCGCGCGGCGACCCGATGATTTTCGTCAACCGCCCGCTTTCCGCCTTCCTGCTGCTGGTGGCGGTGGGTCTGCTGATCCTGGTGCTGCTGCCCGCCATCCGCAAACGCCGGGAAGAAGTTTTCCACGAAGAAGAATGACTTAACATCGGCACAACAATCCCTGGGAGGAATAAACCATGCGTTTCAGCACCCTTGCCGTCACCGCCTTTGCCCTGGCCCTGGGCACAGCCCCCGCCATGGCGCAGGATTATCCCAGCCGCCCCGTCACCATGGTGGTGCCATTCTCCGCCGGCGGGCCGACGGATACGGTGGCCCGCCTCGTCGCCCAGTCGATGAGCAAGACCCTGGGTCAGCAGGTGATTGTGGAAAATGTCGGCGGGGCCGGCGGCACCATCGGGGCCGGCCGCGTCGCCAAGGCCGATCCGGACGGCTACACGATCCTGCTGCACCATATCGGGCAGGCCACATCCGCCACGCTGTATCGCAAGCTGGCCTATGACCCGAAAACGGATTTCGCGCCGGTCGGGCTGGTAACCGATGTGCCGATGACCATCGTCGCGAAAAAAGACTTTCCGGCCAAGGACCTGAAGGAACTGGTGGCCTATGTGAAGGCCAATCCGGACAAGGTGACGCTGGCCAATGCCGGGGTGGGCGCCGCCTCGCATCTATGCGGCATGCTGTTCATGCAGGCCCTGGAAACCCCGCTGACCACTGTGCCGTACAAGGGCACCGGCCCGGCCATGAATGATCTGGTCGGCGGCCAGGTCGATATCATGTGCGACCAGACCACCAATACCACCGGCCAGATCAAAGGCGGCGCAATCAAGGCCTATGCCGTGACCACGCCCAACCGCGTCCCCTCCCTGTCCGACCTGCCCACGACCAAGGAAGCCGGGCTGCCGGGGGTGGAAGTGGCCGTGTGGCACGGGATCTACGCCCCCAAAGGCACGCCGGACGCCGTGGTGAAAAAACTGTCCGACGCGCTGAAGGTGGCGCTGAAGGATGAGACGGTGAAGCAGCGCTTCGCCGATCTGGGCACCGAGCCCGTCGCCGAAGACCGCGCCACGCCCAAGGCCCTGGGTGATTTCGTGGTGACGGAGATTGACCGCTGGAAGCCGGTGATCACGGCAGCCGGGGTTTACGCGGATTAAGGGGAACACCGTCTGCCAAACGCAAAAAGCCCGCCGGGAGAGCTTCTCTCCGGCGGGCTTTTCACTGGAAAACGCTACTGTCCGTCAGGCTGAAATCAGCCGACGATCTCCGTACCAGCGAAGAAGTAGGCGATTTCGATCTTGGCGTTGTCCAGGCTGTCGGAGCCGTGAACGGAATTGGCCTCGATGCTCTCGGCGAAATCCTTGCGGATGGTGCCGGGGGCGGCGTTGGCCGGGTTCGTGGCGCCCATGATGTCGCGGTTCTTGGTGACGGCGTTGTCGCCTTCCAGAACCTGCACGACCACCGGACCGGAGATCATGAACGACACCAGCTCGCCGAAGAACGGACGCTCACGGTGAACGTCGTAGAACTGCTCGGCCTGCGCCTTCGAGAGCTGAACGCGCTTCTGCGCAACGATACGCAGACCGTTTTCCTCGAAGCGGGCATTGATCTTGCCGGTGAGGTTGCGGCGGGTCGCGTCGGGCTTGATGATCGACAGCGTCCGTTCGACAGCCATGGGAATCTCCTGAGCATAGGCGTTTAAACTTGGCCGGGCTTATACAGACGTACAGGTCGCCCTACAACGCCCTTTCTGTGGGAGCTTATATGCGCGCCGCTTCTGCGCTCGCGATAGCTGTGGTAAAGCGCACCCTATCATGCTGCAGATCACCGACCTCACCTACCGTATCGCCGGCCGGCTTTTGCTGGAAGGCGCCAGCGTCACCATCCCCGCCGGCCACCGCGTGGCCCTGGTGGGCCGCAACGGCACAGGCAAATCCACCCTGTTGCGCCTGATCGCCGGGGAAATCCATGCCGATGCCGGCTCCATCTTCCTGCCATCGGGCCTGAAGATGGGGTGGGTGCGGCAGGAGGCGCCGGCGGGATCGACCACGCTGATCGAGGCGGTGCTGGCCGCCGATACCGAACGCACCGCCCTGCTGGCAGAAGCCGAAACCGCCACCGACCCCGAGCGGATCGGGGAGATTCATGCGCGGTTGGCGGATATCGGCGCGCATTCGGCAGAATCGCGCGCCGCCCGCATCCTGTCCGGTCTGGGCTTCAATGCGGAGGCGCAGCAGCGCCCCTGTTCGGACTTCTCCGGTGGCTGGCGGATGCGCGTGGCCCTGGCCGGCGTGCTGTTCACCGAGCCTGACCTGCTGCTGCTGGACGAGCCGACCAACCATCTGGACCTGGAAGCGACCCTGTGGCTGGAGGAGTACCTTAAGAACTATCCGCACACGATGCTGATCGTCAGCCATGATCGCGGCCTGCTGAACAAGGTGCCGACCACCATCGTGCATCTGGATCAGTTGAAGCTGACCTCTTATGGCGGCAATTACGACCAGTTCGTGCAGATCCGCTCCATGCGGATGGAACATGCCAAGGCCATGGCCGCCAAGCAGGATGCCCAGCGCGCGCACCTGCAATCTTTCGTGGACCGGTTCCGCGCCAAGGCCAGCAAGGCCACCCAGGCGCAAAGCAAGCTGAAAGCCATCGAACGGCTGGGTCCGCGCGTGCAGGTGATCGACGATACGCCGGTCAATTTCAATTTTCCCTCGCCTGAAGAACTGGCCCCGCCGCTGATCCGGCTGGACAATGCGGTGGCCGGCTATGGCGACAAGGCCATCCTGAAACGGTTGAACCTGCGTATTGACGGGGATGACCGCATCGCCCTGCTGGGGGCCAACGGCAATGGCAAATCCACCCTGGTGAAGCTGCTGGCCGGGCGCATGGGGCCGCTGTCGGGCGAGGTGTTCCGGTCGGGCAAGCTGCGCGTCGGCTATTTCGCGCAGCACCAGTCGGACGAATTGAATCTGGGCTGGACGGCGTTGCAGCAGATGCAGGCGGTGATGCCGCCGGGCACGCTGGAAGGCCAGGCACGGTCGCATCTGGGCCGCTTCGGCTTCACCCAGCCCAAGGCGGACACCAAAATCTCCGGCCTGTCGGGCGGGGAAAAGGCCAAGCTGCTGCTGGCCATGATGACGCGCGATGCGCCGCATATCCTGATGCTGGACGAACCGACCAACCATCTGGATATCGACAGCCGCGAGGCGCTGGTGGAGGCACTGAACGAATATGAAGGTGCGGTCATCGTCATCAGCCACGACCCGCATCTGGTGGAACTGACGGCGGATCGGCTATGGCTGGTGAATGACGGCACCTGCCAGCCGTTTGAGGGCGATCTTGAGGATTACAAGCGCCTGCTGCTGGAGAAAAGCCGCGCCGAGCGGGCAGCGGAGAAAAGCAGCGGAGGGGCGGCAACAGCCCCCGCCCGCGACCGCAAGGATGAACGCCGGGCTGCGGCGGAATTGCGCCAGCAACTGGCCCCCCTGCGCCGCAAGATCGAGGATATCGACAAGCGCATGGCCAAGCTGACCAAGCGCAAGACGGAGCTGGAGACCAAGCTGGCCGACCCGAAGCTGTATGAAGGCCCGTCCGACAAGGTGGCCAAGATCCAGATTGAACTGGGGAGCGTGACCGCCGAGTTGGAAGAGGCGGAAATGGAATGGCTGGACCTGTCCGAACAGATGGAAAAGGCCCTGGCGGAAGGGGTAGCCCCTTAACGCTACCGGAAGGCCCCGCCGCCGGGCGGGGCCTTCACCGGCTTGATCAGCAAGGCCATTTCCAGAAAGTGGCATGGACAGGGGGCCCACCATGTCCCCGAATGGTTACCGCAGTATGGCGGCTCCTTCGGGCACCTACCGGGACCAAGGCGCGTTGATACAGTACGATAACGCACAGCCTTGTCATTGCATTGCACGCAAACGCGTGCCATTTCTCAGTTCACTGGTTCAACCATGAAGGTCCTGCCCGGAATGCCACTCGACCGCGCCGAGGCCGCCACGCCCGCCAAGGAGCCCAGCGCTGCTTGGCTTTTTTTCAAGCGCTGGATGGCAAGACCGATGCAGATGGCATCGATCACCCCCTCCTCCCCGTCCCTGTCGCGGTTGATCTCTTCGCAGGTGCGGCAGGAACAGGACGAGGTGGTGGTTGAATTCGGTGGCGGCACCGGGGCCATCACCCGTGCCCTGCTGGAACAGGGGGTCGCGCCGCAAAAGCTCTATACGGTGGAGCGTGATCCTGAACTGGCACCCTATCTGCGCCGCCATTTTCCCCAGGTGAACATTCTGGAAGGCGATGTGGCCGATGTGCGCCGCATGCTGCCGCCGCATCTGGTGGGCAAGGTGGGTACCGTGGTCTGCGGCATCCCCATGATCCTGATCCCGGTGGAAGCCCAGCGCATCATCGTGGACGAGATTTTCGCCATCATGCCCAAGGGCCGGCGTTTTTACGCCTATACCTACTCCGCCCGCTCCCCCTTGAAGCGCAAGGAACTGGGCATCAAGGGCAAGCGCGTCGGCTTCACCATCGCCAATGTGCCCCCGGCCAGCGTCTGGGGCTATTGGCGGGACTAGAGTTTGTCAGGTTTACGTTGGATCAACCTCCACCGTCACCCCGGCGAAGGCCGGGGTCCAGAATCACAGGCGCTGTGCTCTAGGAAACTGGACCCCGGCCTTCGCCGGGGTGACGGAAGTGAGGACAATGTCCGATTCCACCTAAACCTGACAGACACTAAAGGGGCGGCAACCTACCGCCCCCAGCGCTCTTGTCTCTCAGCCCAGCGGACCGATGAAATCACGCTTGCCGATGGCCAGCCCCTGTTGACGCAGCAGGTCATAGGCGGTGGTGAGGTGGAAATAGAAATTGGGCAGGGCGAAGCCCAGCAGATAAGACTGGGCCGTGAACGGGATTTCACCGCTCGGCAGCTTCAGCACAATGGTCCGCCCGGCATCATCGGAAATGTCTGCCGGCTTCACCGAATCCAGAAAAGCGATGGTTTTGGCGAGGCGCTGGCGCAGGTCGCCCAGGCTCTGCTCCTCATCCGCCATGGCGGGGGCGGCAATGCCGGCCAGCCGTGCTGCGGCCCCCTTGGCATTGTCGCTGACCATCTGCACCTGCCGGGTGAAAGGGTGCATGTCCGGGGCGATGCGGGCATTCAACAGGGTCGCGGCATCAATACCGGTTTCGGCCACATAGGCTTCCGCCTTGGCCAGCAGGGTGTCCAATACCACCAGGCCGCGGCGCAGGGCAGGCACGGAGGCATCATAAAAGGACAGGCTCATTTCGGGTTTTTCCTCAACAGGATAAAGACATTTCGGGCGGATCATGCCGCTTGACCAAAGATTGTAAAGTGGCCGTCATCACTGCCCTGGTACATGGACGCGGATGGCGGCGCTGGCACGCTGGCCGGTGGCATCAATGACCGTCAGGCGAGAGAATCCAGCACCGGTCGGACGCCAGAAGGGCGTATCCTCTGCCAGCGGCATATCATCGGCCACCCAGCGATAGGGGGCCCGCCCGCCTTGCGCGGAAAGGGAAATACCCTCATCCAGTGCCTCCACCTCCGCCCCATCGGGGGGGAACAGGATACGCAGCTTCTCCACATGCGTGATCGCGGCCACAGGCGCGGCATTCAGCCGGGCCAGGGCTGGCGGGGGTGCGCTGCGGAAAAGGGCATGGTCGGGCTGGGCCGGTTCCGGCTGCGGTCCATCGGGCGGCAGCAGGTCGAAGACGCGGAACATCAAGGGGGCCGCCGCCTGCCGCCCCGCCTCCCCCGGTCGGGGTGCACCATCGGCCCGGCCCACCCAGACAGCGACCGTGTAATCCGTGGAAACCCCCACCGTCCAGGCGTCGCGATAGCCATAGGATGTACCGGTCTTGAACGCGACCCGCCGGGTGCGGGCGATGCCAGCGCCCCCGGCCAGACCATCCGGCATGGGGCTGCCCCGCAGGATGGTCAGCGTGGCGCGCGCCGCCGGGCCACCCACCAGCCGACCGGCAGGCCCCGCCGTCGGCCCATCCAGCCGCGTCTGGATGGGGCGTACCTTGCCATCATCGGCCAATGCTGCATACAGCATGGCAAGGTCCGTCAGGCGGATGCCCACCCCGCCCAGCGCCAGCGGCAGGCCCGGTTCCGCCGCCGGGGGCAAAGACAGGTTGGCCCCCGATGCCGTCAGCAGGGCCGCCATCCGCGCCGGCCCCACCCGTTCCAGCACCTGCACCGCTGGCACATTCAAGGATCGCTGCAACGCCTCCCGCGCGGTCACCATGCCATGGAAATCATGATCGAAATTGCGTGGCAGCCAATCCCCGAACCGCTGGGGCGCATCGTCAATCAGCGTGCCGGGATGCAGCGACAGATCATCAAAGGCCAGCGCATAGATAAAGGGTTTCAACGTCGATCCCGGGGAGCGCACGGCCCGCGACAGGTCCAGTTGCCGGCGCTGCCAATCGCCGCTGCCCAGATGGGCCAGCAGCCGGCGGTCGCGATTATCCAGCACCAGAATGGCCAGATCGCCCCCCGCTTCCAGCCGGGCAAGGTGGGCGCGGCCCAGCGCTTCCAGCCCGCGTTGCAGGTCGGGGCGGATGGTGCTGCGGATCACGGCACCGGGGCCGGCCCCGGCCACCAGCCGTTCGGCCAGATGCGGGGCCAGCAAGGGCAAAGGGGATTGGCGGGTGGGCAAAGGTTCCGCCTTGGCGGCAGCCGCCACATCGGCGGCAATCAACCCGGCGGCGGCGGCCCGGTCCAGCACCCGGTTACGGGCAGCCCGCGCGGCGGCGGGAAACCGGTCGGGCCGCAACCGTTCCGGTGATTGCGGCAGCGCCACCAGCAAGGCCGACTGCGCCGGGGACAGATGCGCCGGTTCCCGCCCAAACCAGGACAGGCTGGCCGCGCGCACCCCTTCCAGCGGGCCACCGAACGGGGCCAGCGTCAGATAGACGGACAGAACCCCCTCGGCCCCCAGCCGGCGATGAAGCTGCAAGGCGCGCGCCGCCTCTTCCAGCTTGGCGCGGAAGGTGCGCGGCTGGGGCGACAGCAGGCGGGCAGCCTGCATGGACAGGGTGGAGGCCCCGGAAATGATGCGGCCATGGCGCAGCGCCTGCCCGCCCGCCCGGATCACGGCCAGCGGATCGACACCGGGATGCCAGCCATGGCGCCCGTCTTCCACCAGCAGCAGCATGTCCAGATAAAGCGGATCGACCTGATCGGGCCGGGTTTCCAGCCGCCAGGACCCTTCCGCGGTGGGAAAGGGCCGCAACAGACCGCCATTGGCATCCAGCACCTGGGCCGACCGCCCCTGCCAGCGCGACAGGTCCGGCGGCAAGGCCAGATCCGCCGCCAGCAGCAGGCCGGCAGCGGCAAGCCCCCCAATCCCGATCCGGCGCCAGGATCGGGAAAGCCGGATCACTCGGCAATCTCCATCCGGCCCATCTCCGTCCGCGCCCTGGCCTGGGGCACATACATATGCTCCGCGACCGCAGCCGGCAGGGCGAAGCTGCCCGGCGTCACCGCCCGCACCGCATAGGCAACACGGAAGCCCCATTTGCGATCCAGGGCAAAGCCGCTGGCCCCCGTCAGGCCGGTATCATCCTCGCGATAGGCCGGCAGGGTCAGCGCGGCGACCATCCGGTCATCGCGCCCTTCCGCCACCTGGGTGTCGGACAACAGGCCGATCCAGTCATAACCGGCCTGCCCCGCCCGCAGCACGCCTTCCACCTCCAGACCAGCGGGCAGCAGGTCCAGCAGGGCGTAATCACCGCGCAGGGCCGCTTCCGTGGCATTGCCTTCCAGCACCACGACCAGCCGGTCATTGCGGCGCACCTGGGCCGGGTCCACCGGTTCCCCCGCCGGGGTGAACAGGCGCTTGGACAGGGTGATGCCATTGGCACTGGCCGGTTCCGGCGCCAGGGGCACCCCTTCCACCGACAAGGTGCGGTACAGGTCCGTCTCGCCCTTATTTTCCAGCGTCAAGCCCTGTTCCAGTGCCGTCAGGGCCACAGGCACGGCAACGGGATCACCGCCGGCCACATCACGGCCATCCACCGCCACGGCCAGCTTGGCCTGCCCCCCCGCCAGGGTGGCAGCGGCACGCAGCATCCAGGCCTTTTCCTGGGTGTTGGTATCTTCCGCCCTGGTATCCAGCAGATGGGCCGATTCCAGCAGGGCCGGCACCGCCGCACCCCGACCACCATTGGCCATCAGCGCGGCAATGGCATAGGTGTCGCGCAGGCGACTGCCATATTTGTCGGTACGATCCGGCACCTTCGCCGGTTTGCCGGTGCGCCGGGCGGTTTCCAGTGCCGCCCTTTCCGCCGGTTCCGCCGCCGCCCATTGGGCCAACTGGCGCCGGGCTTTGTCATAGGCACTGGCGGCGCGGGCACGTTCGCCAATCGCGTCCAATGCTGCGGCAAGCTGGGCGGTGGCCAAAGCCTGTTCCGGTATGTTGGAATCGTGGAAATAGCGCAGGTCGCCAGCATTGGCCTGGCCCTTGCGGGCCTGCACCCAGCCGGCATAGGCCTGCACCGGCACCGGATAGGCGCGGGTGGATGCTTCCATCAGCCAGCGCCGGCCCAGCGCCAGCGCATCAGCCGGCACCAGATAGCCCTGATCCGCCGCCAGCATCAGGAAATCATAGGCGAAGACGGAGATCCAGGGATCGGCCCCGTCACCATAGCCGCCCCACATGCTGAACCCGCCATCCGGCTGCTGCATGGACAGCACCCGGTCGATACTGTCCTGTACCCGGTCGGCAATGGCCTGATCCTGGCGCGTGCCGGCCATCAAGGCCAGATCGTTGAACCAGAGCAGGGGCATGGCCCGGCTGACCGTCTGTTCCAGACAACCGAACGGGTAGCGGTCCAGCCAGCGCAGCATGCCGGGCACATCCAGCCCCTGCCAGCGCGACAGGGAGACGGAGACCGACACCGTGCCCGGCACCATGCCGGCCACCAGATCGCCGCCCAGCGTCACCCCCTGGCCGGGGGCCAGGGTCGCCACCTCTTCCCGCGTCACGGGCAGTTGCGGCGGGCGCACCTGGATCGGCCAGGACCGGTCCACCTGGAAGCCACCCGGCCCGGTGACCGACAGCCCCACCGTGCCGATGCCGGCCAAGCGCCCGTCCAGCGGCACAGTGAAGACCTGCCGTTCCCCCGTGGCCAGCGTCAGGGTGCGCTGTTCCACCCCGCCGGCCACCGCACCGCTGGCCTTCACGCTCAGGCGGTAATCACCGGCCTGGCCTTCCACATTATGCAGCAGCACCGTGGCCCGTCCCTGATCATCCGGAGACAGGAAACGCGGCAGGATCAATTCCGCCACCACGGGATCGCGCACCACCATGGCCCGGTCGGCGGACCCGATCCGGTCCTTGTCCCAGGCCACGGCCATCAGCCGCAATTCCCCCTGAAAATCCGGGATCTCCAGCGGGATGCGGGCCGTGCCGTCCCCATCCAGCGCGACGATGCCAGAGAACAAGGCCACGGTGCGGGTGGGCACCACATCCAGCCCCTTGCCGCCGAAACTGTCGCCGCCCTGGTCGTCACCCTGGGCCAGCCCCCGGATCAGGCGGCCATAATCATCCCGCATCGCCACGCCCAGCAGGCGCTTGGCCAGATAATGGGTCTGGGGCTCCGGCGTCTTGAAGCGGGTGAGTTGGAGAATGCCCTGGTCTACGGCGGCCAGGGTGACATGGGCCTGCCGCCCCGCCCCTGGCACCGTCACCACCACTTCCTGCGTCTGGCGCGGGGCGATGCGCTCCGGCGCCTGGATCGCCACATTCAGGGTGCGGCGGGACGGGTCCAGCCCCAGCCATGCCACGCCAACCGCACGCACCGGCGCATGGCCCAACTGGGCGGTCAGCGGCCGGTAGAGGGTGACCAGCGCATAGGCGCCCGCCCCCCATTCCTCCCGCAATTTTACCTCCAGATCGGTGCCGCCGGCCGGCACGCTCAGGGTGCGGACCTCCTGCACCTTCTCATTGGCGATGACCAGCAGCGCTTCCCCGGCGACATCGCTTTCAATATGCAGGCGGGCCGTTTCCCCCGGCGCATAGCCGGCGCGGTCGGCTGCCAGCTTCAACCGGTCGGGCCTGTCGGCCCCGGCGGCGGAATACCAGCCGCCGGAGAAGCTGACCGCACTGGCAGCACCCGATGCCGGATCCGTAACAATCAGGCGATATCCGCCCCATTGCACCTGCTGGGCGATGGTCGCGACCTTGTCATGGGCAACATCCAGGCTGCCGGATGCCACCTCCCGCTCCCGCGGGACGCGCTGATATTTCCAGCCTCCCCCGGACCGGAACCATTGCCAGGTGGAGGTATCCCGCACCAGTCGCCAGCGCAGGCCCTGGGCCGTCACCGGTCGGCCATCCTCGCTGACCATGATGATGTCGAACCCGGCGTGGGCCCCTTCCTGCACACTGTCATCGAAATGGGGGCGGATGCCGATGGCCCGGTCGCGGGCCATGAAGGGGATATAGACATGTTCCGACGTGGCACGGCCGCCTGGCTCCCGGATGGCGATGGAAATATCGGCGCGCAAGGGGCGGGTGGATTGCAGGTCGCCCGGCAGGGTGCCGGTCACCTGGGTACGCCCTTCGGCGTCCGTGGTGCCGATCTCCAGGTCATAACGGTCGGCGCGGAAATCCTCCGTCCCGATGCCCCAGCGGAAGCCCTTATGCTGGGGATAGGGGTTGGGGTCCGGCTCAATCACCATGGAGGCTTCACCCGTCAGGTCCGACCCCGGCGCGCCATAGAGGAAGCGGGCGGTGACATCCAGGGAAAGCGGCGCCCCCGGCAACAGCCATTTGGGCCCGCCTTCAACCGACAAAGCCAGACGCTGGGGCACGAAATCCTGCACCTGGAACGCAACACGCCCGACCGGATCGCTTTCCGGATCGGCATGCAGGGTCGCCTCCCACTGGCCGCGCGCGGCGCTGGCCGGCAACACCAGGGACAGGTGCCCAGCCCCGCCGCCGCCATCGGCCAGATCATAACGGCGATGTTCCTTCCCGTCTGGGCGCTTCAGCTTCAGCGTGAAGGTGCGACCGGTCAGGGCATGGGCGGTCTGGTCGCGCAGCAGCGCCGTCAGTTCCACCGTCTCCCCCGGACGATAGATGCCACGCTCGGTATAAAGGAACGCATCCACCGGCCCCGCCGGCGGGCGGCCTTCCACACCACGGTCGGACAGGTCAAATCCGGGGCGGCGCAGGTCCAGGAAATTGAAATCGCCATCGCCGCGATAGGCCATGACCATCACGGGCGCCATGCCGCCTTCCCCGCGCAACAGGCCGGCACCGAAGCGGCCGATCCCGGCTTCATCGGTCCGCACCTCGCCCAGCACCTCATTATTGCGGGCGATCAGGGTCAGGCGCGTACCGGCCAGCGGCGTCGCGCCCGCCAGCGAGCGGACAGACAGGGTCAACCCATCATCACCGGCAAAGCTGGTCAGGCCCAGATCGGACTGCACCACCCATTGCCCCGCCGCCGGGCGATAGCTGTCGGAATAGAAATAGCGGCCCTCGCCATCATCCCGCGGGGCATCCGGGTTGGACGCAACCAGCAGATAGGCCCCCGGTTCGGTCGTGCCGATGGTCTTGGCCAGGGGGAACAGGCTGGTCACCGCCTCGTTGCGCGGGCCTTTGACCGGCATTTCCCCTTGCCAGACCAGACGGCCCTGATCCTCGGCAATCTGTTCGGAATCATAGGGATAGAAGGTCCGCTCATCCAGGAAATCCTGGCGCATGCGGGCCAGCAGCCGGTCCCCGACACGGTAGAGCTTGATCGACAGCCGGTCGACATTGACCGTGGTGATGGGCAGGCCGTCGCCCGTCTCCCGCGGCAGGATGAAGCCCTGGCCCATCGCCACTGCGGGGGGCCGGTCGGCCAACCCGACCGTGACGGGCACATCCTCGGCCAACGCGCCTTTGCCGCCAGCAGCCGGCAGGCCGCTGCGCAGGGTCAGCGCATATTCGGTGCCAAAGGAAAGGCCGGACAGGCACAGCCGGTTGCCATCCACGCGGAAACCGGGGCGGACCCCATCGGGCACCTGGACATAATCGGCATAGGAGGTGGCGCCGCTGCCATCCAGGGGAGCGTTGAAGGCGAGGCAGGCTTCCGCCACCGTGCCGCCGGCTTCCACCGACACACGATGGAAGCGGAAGCCGCCTTCCGGGGCGGTATCCGTGCCAGTCACACTGGCAACGGGGGCAACCATGTTGCCTGCTGTTTGTCCCGTCGCAGGGCTGGTAGTGGCCACCGGACGGGCATTCCCGTCCTGCCCATCCTTATCCAGCATACGCACCAGGCCCAGCCCAGCCAAACCCACCAGGATGATGGTAATGGCCACCAGGGCCACCTGCATGATCGACCGCATATTTTCTCCCCCCACGGCAGCCCATTGGCAAAAGGCTGCACGACCCATGGGGCAAGAGTGCCGTCCCCTTTATGGCGACACAACGGCCAGTGGCATTTCCCAGACTAAAGGGGTGGAATTAATCCGAATGGAGACTGCCCCGCCGGCAGGGCGATCACAGCAAACCCGGGTCCAGCGTGAACAGTTCCTGCGCCCGGCCCACGCCGCGCAGGGCATAGCGGCCAACCGACACCAGTCTTGTCCGCGAATCGTGCGGGCTATGGGCGGCGAAATCAGACGACATCACCACATGACGATCCACCGACCGGCACATGGACGCGATGCGCGCCACCTCATTCACGGCCGGGCCGACAACGGTGAAATCCAGCCGGTCCTGGCTGCCGATATTGCCGTAGAACACGTCGCCGATATGCAGGCCCAGATACAGGTCGGTGACGGGCTGGCCCTCGGCCACGCGGCGCTGCTTCAGTTCGCGCAGGCGGCGGCGAAGCTGGGCTTCGGCTTCCAGCGCACAGCGGCAGGCATCGGCCGGATCATCCGCCTTGAAAATCGCCAGCGTGCCATCGCCAATCAGCTTCAGCACATCGCCGCCGGCATTATGGATCGCCGAGACGACGGCATCGGCATAATCATTCAGCAGCGGGATGATCTGGTCCGGCGTGGCCGAATCGGAGATGCGGGTATAGCCGCGCAGGTCGGAATACCAGAGCACGGCGTTGATCCGGTCCGTCACCCCGCGGGAGATGCGGCCCGACAGCACGCGCTGGCCAGCATCACGGCCCAGATAGACCTGGGTCAGCGTACCGGCGATGCGGGCCAGCGACTTGGCCTTGATGCCCAGCGCCAGGGAGGGCAGCAGCCCGGAAAGTGCCGCCCGTTCCGCCGCACTGAAGCCGCCCGCCCGGTCGGTCCCCCAGTAGGAATAGACGCAATCCATGCCGCCCAGCGCCCCATCGGGGGAGAAATGGTGGATATGGGCCACGCAGTCGGTGATCCCCTCATCCCCCAGTTCGGTGAATTTGGCGAACTGCATGCCGTCGCCTTTTTCCAGCCAGCAGCGCTTTTCGGTCAGCCCGGCCAGCAGCATGTGGAAAAAAACGGAACGCTGCCACATATCGGCGGCTTCCCCATCCAGGGTCGGCCCATATTCAACCATATCCTCGACCAGGGCGCCGTCACTGCGCCAGGGGAAGGCGCGGCCTTCAAAGATCGGGTGCAGCGTATCAATAATGACAACGGCGCGGACCAGCGGAATGCCGGCCGCCTGACAGCGCCGGCAGAAACCTTGCAGGAGGTCGGCCTCCGACAGGCCATTCAGCCCTGCGGAGACGACCCAATCCCGGATGGCATCCAATCCCTGAAGGCCCGGTGTCGCCAGATCGTCCGGCATCAACGGGCCATGGCGCCACGCAGATGGCGGGCAAAGCGCGCCGGCGAGGGCAGATGGGCGAGCAGGCCCCCTGCCTTGCCCACGGCCCCTGTCACCTGCCCCATGCTTTTGCCAACAGTCATCACATCATTGATGCGCCGGTCCAGGAAGGCCCAGCTATCGGCCTGATCATCGGACGCATCATCCAGCCAATAGAGGGTGGTGGTGGTCACCACCCCGCCCAGCAGCAGGCGCTTGGTATAGAAATTATAGTCGGTGGATGTATCCCCCGCCAGCCGCCACACCCGGTCCACTGTGCGGTAGAGCAGGCGGGGGCCCAGGGAAAGGCCCGACGGCATGGCCAGCATGGCCGTGGCCCGGCGCAGCGCCTCCCGATAAGGCGCCAGGATTTCCAGCCGCGTGCGCACGGCCAATGCCACACGCTGCCGCACTTTCAGTGCCGCCATATCGGTTGCGGCCAGATCGGCCAGCATCTGGCGATCCGCCCAGTCGGCAAAATGGTCCAGCACCTGCAACGGCCCCTCCGGGAAAGCCGCCTGGGCTTCGCGCGCATCAAAACCGGCCAGCTTAGCCCCCTGGCGCATGGCGGCCAGGGTCCAGCCATCAAAGGCGACATCCGGCAGCATGCCTAACAGGATTGCGTCGCGCCGCGCTTCCAGCTCCGCCTCCATTTCGGCCAACGGGTCGGTTGTCAGTTCAGGGCCAGGGGCCGCGGCCTGCGCGGCACCGTCGCCGGTCTCTGTCATGTTCTGCATGCGGCTGCTCCCTGGATGGATACCGGTGGTCGGGCCCTGGAAGGGGACATTATGTCGGTTTCAGTGCCTCGCCGGTGAAATACTTCATTTCCTCGGTGAAGGTCAGCTTCGTCATATCGGGCATCCGATCCAGATATAGCACCGCATCCAGATGATCCAACTCATGCTGGATGACACGGGCATGGGTGCCGGCGGCCTCCCGCTCCACCAGATTGCCATCCAGATCATATCCCCGATAACGGATGCGGGCGAAGCGCGGCACCACACCGCGCAGGCCGGGGATGGACAGGCACCCTTCCCAGCCCAGCACCGTCTCTTCCGATAAAGGCACCAGTTCCGGATTGATCAGCACCTGCGCATCCATGGCCACATCACCCGCCGCCCCGCTGGCCCGGTCCCCCGGCACGCGAAACACGATGATGCGGGCACCGACATGGATCTGCGGCGCCGCCAGCCCGATACCCGGCGCATCCAGCATCGTCTCCACCATATCACTGGCCAGCCGGTGGATATCAGCCGGCAGGGGCGCACCCGGCGTCAGGGGCACCGGCTCCGCCACCCCGCGCAGGACGGGGTGACCCATGCGGGCGATCTTCAGGATGGCCATGCGACGGCTCCAAAAAAGGGTCGATTCGGGGATTGTGCGTGCCGGATAGGGCGGGCGCAAGGCACTCAAAGCAGGTTCCAGGGGGCTCCGCATGCCCGCCATACCGGGGAATCTGCGATCTATCCGCCGCAGACCCTTCACAAGGGCGATGGGCGTGTGTATAACCGCGCCGACTGGATCGGGCGATGGCTTGGACCTGAAAGGGTTCCCATTGCCGTTTCTTTCTGTTTGCAACCCTTATGGCGGTGGCCGGTTCGCCGGACAGCGCATCCATTGGAGTGGAAAGACCCGTGCAAGTTCTGGTTCGTGATAACAACGTCGATCAGGCCCTGCGCGCGCTGAAGAAGAAGATGCAGCGTGAGGGCATCTTCCGCGAAATGAAGCTGCGCCGCAATTACGAGAAGCCGTCAGAGAAGCGTGCCCGCGAAAAGGCGGAAGCCGTTCGTCGTTCGCGCAAGCTGCTGCGCAAGCGCCTGGAGCGTGAGGGCTACTAATAGCCTTCTCTGCCACTTGATCGGCAGTACAGGATTAAACGCCGCCCCTGGGATTACCCGCGGGCGGCTTTTGGTCTTTTAAGCACTTGGACGCTATAAGCGCATATAAGCTGCCTCCCCCACCAGGGTGGGAGAGGCAGACCAGGCAAATTTTCGGTAGTGCAAACGGGGCCTAGAGCAGATCGCGGAAAAGCGGAATCGCTTTGGAGCGTGAATCTGCTCGCTGAACAGGGGCTTAAAGCCGTGTGCGTTTCCGATTAAACGCACACGGCTCTAGAACTTCGCCCCCAGGGTCACGCCCCATTCCCGTGGCCGCCCATAGCTTCCCTCTGCCAGACCAAAGGCGCCGCTGGCATTGCCCGACACCAGATAGCGCCGGTCGGTGAGGTTGGTGGCGAACAGGGCCAGGGTCCAGCTATCGTCCGATGCCGTGTAGGTCAGCCGGCTGTTGACGACTCCGTAGCCGGATTGCGCCACCAGCTCGGTATTGGCCACATCATTGTAGAACTTGCTGTAGACGGACAGGTCACCGCGCAGGCTGAGTGTGCCGCCATGATCCAGCGCGTGGGTATATTGCAGGCCGGCATTACCCGTCCATTTCGGCGTCTTGACGAATTTGGCATCCTTGGTGATGGGCAGGATCTGGGTCGGGCCCAGGCCGACGCCAACCTCATCATACTGCGCGTCCGTGTAGCCGACCGACAGATCGACATCCAGGCCGGTCGCTGGCCGGGCCCGCACTTCCAGTTCCGCCCCCTTGATTGTGCCCTTGGCGGCATTGGCAACGAAATTGCGCGGCGTCTGGTTCACGGTCAGTTGGATATTGTCATATTTGCTGAGATATGCGGCGGCATTGAGGATCAGCCGATTATCGAACCAGCCGGTCTTGGCGCCGGCCTCGTAGGTCCAGATCGTCTCCGGCTCATACTGCGTCACTTCCGACTCGTCGGCCAGCGGACGGGCGTTGAAGCCACCGCTCTTGAAGCCCTTGCCAGCCGACGCATAGAGCATGGCATCCGCAGTCGGCTTATATTCCAGGCCAACTTTCGGGGTGAAGGCATCCCATTTCCCCTCACGCTGAACGTCGGTGAAGATGACATTGTCGCGCTGGCGCTGGTTGAACACCGAAATCCACTTCTTATCGCGATTCCAGCGGGCGCCGACCGTGATCGCAAAGTCATCCGTCAGCTTGTAATTGCCCTGGCCGAACACTGCGTATGACGTGTTATCGATCTTGTTCAAGATCAGGGTTGCCGGCGACAAGGCCGGCCCCAGCGGCGGCCAGAGCCCCATGGCCAGATCCGCGCGGGCATCGTCAGTGCCCTCTTCGCTGAAATAGTAAACCCCGCCCACCCAGGTGAAGCGCCCATCGAAACCTTCACCACTGAGCTGGAATTCCTGGCTGAACTGCCATTGCTCATCATCATTGAAGGTTTCACGATAGGTGAAGGGGGTATTGTCACCGTCGCGGGCGAATGTTGCTTCCAGTTCCCGGTACGCCGTGATGCTCTTGGCCTCCACCATCCCCAGATTCCAGGTCAGAGTGCCGGCCAGACCCCACAAATCCAGGTCATTGATGTTCGGGCCGCTGCCCCAGGTGGTGAACGGGCTGTCGGTGATGAAGGAGGAATTCAGGGTCCGGCCCCCATCGGGTGCCACAACGCCCCGGCTGGGGGCGACCAGATTATTGTAATTCACCAGGAAGGGGACACCGGTCAGGCCGGGTGCCGGCGCCACGGCCAGCAGCTTGTTGGGCGCGGAATGTTCACGCGCCCGCGTTATGTCACCCACCAGATGGAAATTAATGTCTTCGCTGAAATCGGTGGAAAGTTGCAGGCGGGCGCTATCGGCATTGCGGTCACCCATATCCTGCCCGTCCGACAGGCGCTTGGCGTATCCATCCCGGTTGAGGGAGGAAACGGACAGGCGGGTCAGCAGCTTGCCATCCGCCAGGGGTACGTTCAGCGTGCCTTTGGCGTCCAGCCGGTCGAAACGGCCTGTCGTCAGTTCAATCCGGCCGCCAAACTCCTCCTTCGGGCGCTGGGTGTTGATCAGCACGGCACCGCCGATTGTATTCTTACCGAACAACGTGCCCTGCGGACCGCGCAGCACCTCAACGCTTTGCAGATCCATGGCATCCATGATGCCGCCGATGGAGCGGGCGTAATACACGCCATCCACATAGAAACCGACACCCGGATCACTGAAAATAGCGAAGTCATTCTGACCAATGCCACGGATGAACACCGTAGCATTATAGTTACCGCCTGACAGGGCAGCCGCTCCGTCGAAGCGGATATTCGGCGTAAAGCGCGCGATACTGTCCAGCGTATCAATGCTGCGTGCTTCCAGGGCCTCCGCCGTGAAAGCCGTGACGGCAACGGGTGTATCCTGCAGCATCACAGACCGCCGCAACGCCGTTACGACAATCTCGTCCAGCGTGCCCGCCTCCTGCTGGGCATACGCAGCAGGGGCCGCAACCGTAACGGCAAGACCAGCCGCCATCAGCAGCATTTTAGCAGAAGATGGACAAAGCTCCGCCCCCACCGGCCAAGGCCGGTGTTTTCCCGTGGTCATATTTTCCTCCCTGAGACGCTTTTTTACTATTTTTTGAAAGCGCGCAGATGGGCGCACTATCGTAAAGTTGCATAATAGTTATGCATCATTATCTTTTCCCCGACAAGGGAGATAATGGCGGATCGATAGATTCAAGCAGGGATGCAGGATATGGTGCCGCTATTTCCGGCGCGCTTGCGTGCGGGCCTTGGATCGGAAGGTCACCGCCGTGAATTCCGGCGGTTTGCGGGCCACCCAGCGGATGAAATCGGCAATAGCGGGATGGGCGCGCAGCGCTTCCAGCGTCGTGTAGCCGCGCGCCAGTTCCTTCTCTGTCAATTCCGCATGGATCTTGCGGTGACAGACACGATGCAGGGGGATGGTTTCCTTGCCGCCCTGGCTGCGCGGCAGCAGATGATGGGCATCCACACTGGGCCCGGCAATCATGGGCCGGCCACACAGGCCGCACGGGCCTAGCGCCCGCCCGGTCGCGGCAGCAGCAACCGGGCGGGGAATATCAGGGGGAAGTGGTTTCAGCCTGTCCATAGGCAGGGAAGATGGCACCCGCCTGCGGACCGTCAAGCCCGCATGCCGTGGCCCCCTCCCCTGCCCGTCAATCAGATCAGTTCACCGCGGCGGATAGCGGCATAGCGGGCATCCACCGCCTTCCAGTTCACCACATTCCACCACGCCTCCAGATAGGCGGCGCGCTGGTTCTGGTACTTCAGATAATAGGCGTGTTCCCACACATCATTGCCCATCAGCACCGCCTTGCCTTCCATCAGCGGCGTATCCTGGTTGGGCTTGGCAACGATGGAAAGCTTGCCCGCCTGATCGGCCGTGACGAACACCCAGCCAGAGCCGAACTGCTTCGTCCCCGCCGCGTTGAATGCCTTCTTGAAGGCGTCGAGCCCGCCCAGATCGCGGGTGATGGCATCGGCCAGTGTCCCCGTGGGCTGCCCGCCGGCATTGGGCCCCATGATCGACCAGAACATGGTGTGGTTGGCATGGCCACCGCCATTGTTACGCACGGCCGTGCGGACCGTTTCCGGCAATTGCGGCAGGCGGTGCAGCAGCTCCGGCAGGGCCAGGGACTGAAGCTGGCTATGCTCTTCCAGCGCCTTGTTCAGGTTGGTGACATAGGCCTGGTGATGCTTGCCATGGTGGATTTCCATGGTCTGGGCATCGATATGCGGCTCCAGCGCCGATGCGGCATAGGGCAACGGCGGCAGGGTCACAGGCCCGGCGCCGGCCACCTGGGCAAAGACAGGGCGCGGGGCCAGGAATCCGGCTCCCGCTGCCAGAAGCCCCGCCCCGGCGGCACCCGCCAGCATCAGGTCACGACGGCCCAAAGCGGCGGTTTTGGCCGTGCGCCGGGTGGCGGTATCGGGTCGGGTCATCTGCTTTCTCCTCTGTCTGGGGCGGCGACATACCGAATCACTGCTGGCGATGCGGTTTCCCGTCGCTTATATCGCGAACCGATGCCGGCCTTTCCAGGGCTGGAAAGCTGAATGGAAGCCGGCCATGGCCCGCATTGTCTTGTTGAACAAACCGTATGACGTTTTGTGCCAATTCACCGATGAGGGAACCGGCCACCGCACCCTAGCGGAATTTATTAACCAACCGGGAATTTATCCGGCCGGTCGCCTGGACCGCGACAGCGAAGGGCTGGTGGTGCTGACCGATGATGGCGGCCTGATCGCCCGCATCAGCCAACCCCGCCATAAATGGCCCAAAACCTATCTGGTGCAGGTGGAAGGGGAGATCGGGGAGGAGGCGCTGGCGGCCCTGCGTACCGGCGTCACCCTGAAGGATGGCCCCACCCTGCCGGCAGAAGCCCGGTCCGTGGCGGAGCCGGACTGGCTCTGGCCCCGCACCCCGCCCGTGCGTTTCCGCAAATCCGTGCCGACAAGCTGGGCAGAGATTGTGCTGCGCGAAGGCCGCAACCGGCAGGTCCGCCGCATGACCGCCGCCGTCGGCTTCCCCACCCTTCGCCTGATCCGCATCGCCGTGGGTGATTGGCGGCTGGACGGGCTGGAACCGGGGCAGACGCGGGTGATTGCGTGATCAGGCCGCAACCACCCGGTCCACCGTTTCCGGCGATTGTTCGATGATTTTCAACAAGATGCGCGCCACTGGGTCTGGCGTATAACGCCCTTGTTCCCAATTGCGCACGCTGTCCAGTTCCAGGCCGAACCGGGCGGCAAAAGCCGCCTGGGTCAAGTCCAACCGTTCCCTGATCGCCTTCACATCGACATGGGCAGGTGCGCAGCGCCATTCCACCCGCAAGCCCAATGCTGCCAAGTCGGAAACAACAGCAGCCGGGTCAGGGACAGCGGGGAAGGTGATGGCAACCGGTTCGTCGGCAGCCAGGCGGTTCAGCAGGCTGTGCGCCTGACGTAAACCAAGCCCCAGTTCAGCCAGCCTTTGGGCCAGGGTCACCGGCTGCGCCAGCGGGCCTGTCCGCATCAGCATTGCGTGGGCGGGCGAGCCTGAAAGCGGCTGGCCGGTGCCCGGGGCGGGCACCTGTTGTTCTAACCGCGCCCTGAATGACAAGCCTGTCGACATCCGCCACCTCCATCAACCTGTAACCTATGGCGTTCAACCCCGCCCTGCTGAGCGCGCCAGGAAACAGTCCTTCGACATGAGCATCCTCAACAAACAGGCAACGTCCTTCCAACCGCAACAGCCCCAGCATCCGCATAGTACCCAGCGGGGTATGGGCGGTTACCACCCAGACCGGATGTTCCGACATCGGATCGAGGTCAATGATTATCTTGGCCCAAACAGACGGCAAAGTCCAATCAATGGTACGCGCAGCGCTTACCTTCATTTTGAACCTCCCCGATGTCCAAAGCACCAAACTACAGGATCACTGGACTTTTTCGCGCCAGAGGTCGGTTATCGTTTTATCCATCATTCAACGAAAAAGGGCCGCCCCATCGCCGGGGCGGCCCTCCGTCATTGGATGGGCAATGGACTCAGTGCCCGCCGCCTGACAGCGCCTTGACGATTTCTTCCGTCATCTTCTTGGCGTCGCCCAGCAGCATCATGGTGTTGGGGCGGAAGAACAGCTCGTTCTCCACGCCGGCATAACCGGCACCCATGGACCGCTTGATGAACAAGACCGTCTTCGCCTTTTCCACGTCCAGGATGGGCATCCCGTAGATGGGGCTGGAGGTGTCGGTCTTGGCGGCCGGGTTGGTCACGTCGTTGGCACCGATGACATAGGCCACGTCCGCCTGACCGAAATCACGGTTGATCTCGTCCAGTTCGAACACTTCGTCATAGGGCACGTTCGCTTCGGCCAGCAGCACGTTCATATGGCCCGGCATACGACCGGCCACGGGATGGATGGCGTATTTCACCTCCACCCCTTCCTTCTTCAGCAGGTCGGCCATTTCACGCAGTGCGTGCTGCGCCTGGGCCACGGCCATACCGTAACCCGGAACGATGATGACCTTGGCGGCATTCTTCATGATGAAGGCCGCGTCATCAGCCGAACCGGCCTTGAAGGAACGGTCCACCGCAGCGCCACCAGCCGGGCCGGCGCCAGCGGCTTCGCCGCCAAAGCCGCCCAGGATGACGTTGAAGATCGACCGGTTCATGCCCTTGCACATGATGTAGGACAGGATGGCGCCGGAAGCACCAACCAGGGAACCGGTGATGATCAGCAGCGGGTTCTGCAGCGTGAAGCCGATGCCCGCCGCCGCCCAGCCGGAATAGCTGTTCAGCATGGACACGACGACGGGCATGTCGGCGCCACCGATCGGCAGGATCAGCAGGAAGCCCAGCGCCAACGCCACAACAACGATCAGCCAGAACAGGATCGGGCTCTGCGTCAGGCACAGCAGCACGATCAGCAGCACGGTCAGGCCGCCCAGCGCAGCATTCAGCAGGTGCTGACCGTTGAACTGCAAGGGCTTACCGGACACCAGCCCCTGCAGCTTGGCAAAGGCCACCAGCGAACCGGTGAAGGTGATGGCGCCGATGGCCACACCCAGGCTCATCTCAATCAGGGAGCCGACATGGATGTCGCCGGGCGCGCCGATATTGAAGCTTTCCGGAGAATGGAAGGCTGCGGCAGCCACGAACACAGCCGCCAGACCGACCAGGGAGTGGAAGGCCGCCACAAGCTGCGGCAGTTCCGTCATCTGGATGCGCTTGGCGATGACATAGCCAATGCCGCCACCGATAGCCAGACCGGCCACGATCAGCAGCCAGGCCAGACCACCGATATCGGGAATGACGGCCAGCGTGGTGAGAATGGCAATGGCCATGCCGACCATGCCGAACCGGTTGCCCGACTGGGCCGTGGCCGGGCTGGACAGGCCACGCAGGGCCATGATGAAGCAGACTGCCGCCGCCAGATAGGCGAGCGAAGCAACGATAACCATGATGATCGCCCCCCTTACTTGGCGTTGCCGCCGGCGGCCGGCGTCTTCTTCTTGTACATGGCCAGCATCCGCTGGGTGACCAGGAAGCCGCCGAAGATGTTCACGGCGGCCAGCACCGTCGCCAGGAAGCCGAACGCGATCGACCAGCCGGACATGGAAGCCCCGGTCGCGATCAGCGCACCGACGATGATGACCGACGACACGGCGTTGGTGACGGCCATCAGCGGCGAATGCAGCGCCGGCGTCACCTTCCACACCACGTAATAGCCCACGAAGCAGGCCAGCACGAAGATGGTCAGACCAGTGACGATGAAGGGCGGGCCACCGGCCATGGCGGCATGGCTGGCCACGGAGGCAGCCTGATTGGCCAGTTCGGCGGCATTATCGGCAAGGGCCTTGGCCTGATTGGCCAGGTCCGCTGCGTTTTGTGCGTGCTGTTGCGGATCCATCTATTCTCCCTCCCGATCAGGCGGCGGCCGGCTTGAAGGCGGAATGGACGATGGCGCCGTCACGGGTCAGGCCCGTGCCCTTCACCACCTCATCCTCCCAGTTCAACTTCAGGCTCTTCGTCTCCTTGTCGACGAAGGGGGTGATGAAATTCAGCAGGTTCTTGGCATAAAGCGAGGAGGCATCGACGGCGATGCGGCCGGGCATGTTGATGCGGCCGACAATCTTCACGCCATATTTCTCCACCACTTCACCCGCGACGGAACCTTCGACATTGCCGCCCTGCTCGCAGGCCAGATCCACCAGGATGGCGCCCTGCTTCATGGTCTTCAGCATGTCGTCGGTCACCAGCACCGGGGCCTTGCGGCCCGGGATCAGGGCGGTGGTGATGACGATATCCTGCTTCTTGATCGTCTCCGCGATCAAGGCCGCCTGTTTGGCCTTATATTCCGCCGACATTTCCTTGGCATAGCCGCCGGCAGTCTGGGCCTGCTGGAATTCCTCGTCCATTACCGCGACGAAAGTGCCGCCCAGGCTTTCCACCTGTTCCTTGGTGGCCGGCCGCACGTCGGTGGCCGACACCACGGCGCCTAAGCGCTTGGCGGTGGCGATGGCCTGCAAGCCGGCCACGCCGGCGCCCATCACCAGGGCACGGGCCGGCGGCACGGTACCGGCAGCCGTCATCATCATCGGGAAGGCACGGCCAAACTCGTTCGCCGCCTCGATCACCGCGCGGTAGCCGGCAAGGTTGGACTGCGACGACAGGATATCCATGCTCTGCGCGCGGGTGATGCGCGGCATGAATTCCATGGCGAAGGCATCAACCTTGGCATTGGCATAGGCCGTCACGCTCTCCGGCGCGCCATAGGGCGACAGGCCGGCGATCAGGATGGAACCGGGCTTCAGCAGCGCCAGTTCATCCACATCCCCTTCACCGGCAGTCAGCGGGCGCTGAACCTTCAGCACGATGTCCGCATCGCCCAATGTGGCGGCGGCATCGGCGGCGATCTTGGCACCGGCCAGCGCAAAGGCATCGTCGGTGATGGCGGAGCCGATCCCGGCCCCGGTTTCCACCACGACCTCGAAACCCAGTCCGACATATTTGCGGACCGTATCGGGCGTGGCAGCCACACGCAGCTCATGCGCGCGGCGTTCCTTCGGTATAGCGATTTTCATGCGATCCGATTCCCCCTCTGGCTTTCAGTGCGTCCCGTGGCCCCGGAACCTGCGGCGCTTATCGTCCACTTGTTACGTTCGCGGTTACCCGCCGGATAGATTTGCATCTGCACGATGCCTGATAAGGTAATCTTTGTGAAGGATTGGGACATGGCGATGCAAGGCGGGCATGTGGGGGCCTGCCGCGATGATTACGCCATTGACACCGGTAGCAATGACTGTTTCAGGCCATTCCGTACTGATTAAAGGCCAGATGATTGGCAGACATGCTGCAGCGCACCAGACAGGTTTCGGCACGATCGCCCTAGACCGGGCCGGCCATCAGGCCCAAATTGGCGGCAACGCAACATATCAGCGGCCAGAACCATGACCGACCAGCCCCTTCCCGACAAACATCCCGTGGCGGATGCCGCCCGCACCCTGTTCAAGGAACTGACCGAGGCCGGACGCCCCGTCGTGGGAACCGGCATTGGCGAAGGGCGCATCTATCTGCGCGTCTCCGGGCCCGACCATGGCGCGCCGGCGGAATATCGCGGCTATCCGGTGGTGGTGCTGACGGATGAGGGGATCAAACGCTGACAGTGCGGGGCTCACGCCCCGGTAGCGGGCGGTAATGGGCGTGCGCATGCCCACCGCCTTCCTGTTGCCAAAAAAAAGAACCGCCGCACCAGTTGCCCGATGCGGCGGTCTTTGGCTCCGGTCGGACCCCTGAGGATCCGCCTCCCTGTGAGCTTGCTTACTGGATGGATTCGCCGTGCAGGGCGATATCCAGGCCGTCACGCTCCGCCTCTTCCTCGACCCGCAGGCCGACAATCGCCTTCACGACGAAGAGGATGATGGTGGTGGCCACAGCCGACCAGATCACGGTGGCCAGCACGCCCCAGATCTGGGTCCAGATCTGGCCGATATTGCCTTCCAGCGCGCCGGCGGTGCCGCCGATGGCCTCACGGGCGAAGACACCGGTCAGGATGGCGCCGACGATGCCGCCAACACCATGCACGCCCCACACATCCAGGCTGTCATCATACTTCAAAGCATGCTTCAGCGTGGTGGAAGCGAAGTAGCAGATCACGCCGGACAGGACGCCGATCCCCAGGGCGCCATCGACACCGACGAAACCGGCGGCAGGCGTGATGGCGACCAGACCGGCAACGGCACCGGAGATGATGCCCAGAACCGAGGGCTTACCCTTCACGCCCCATTCCACGAACATCCAGGACAGGGCCGCGGTGGCAGCACAGACCTGGGTGACCAGCATAGCCATGCCTGCACGGCCATCAGCGGCCACGGCGGAACCGGCATTGAAGCCGAACCAACCCACCCACAGCATGGCCGCGCCGATCAGCGACAGGACCAGATTGTGCGGCTTCATGTCGGACGTGCCGTAACCGGTGCGCTTGCCCAGGATGATACAGGCAACCAGACCCGCCACGCCGGCATTGATATGCACCACGGTGCCACCGGCATAATCCAGCACGCCGTCGCCCATCAGGAAGCCGCCGCCCCACACCCAGTGGCAGACCGGGCTGTAGACCAGCAGCGACCACAAGGTCATGAACAGCAGCATCGCGGAGAACTTCATCCGGTCTGCGAAGGCGCCGGTGATCAACGCCGGGGTGATGATCGCGAAGGTCATCTGGAAGACGATGAACAGCGATTCCGGGATGGTGCCGGACAGGCCTTCCACCGTCATGCCCGCCAGGAAGGCGCGGCTGAAATCACCAACAAAGGCATTGCCCGGCCCGAAGGCCAGACTGAAGCCCGCTACCACCCAGAGGACGGAGATCAGGCAGCAGATGGCGAAAGACTGCATCACCATCGTCAGGACGTTCGCCTTGCGAACCATGCCGCCATAGAAGAGCGCCAGACCAGGAATGGTCATGAACAGCACCAGCGCGGTCGAGGTCAGCAACCAGGCCGTATTACCGCTATCCAGGGTCGGTGCCGCGTCCTGAGCGAGGGCCACGCCCGGGAACAGCGCCAGGCACGCCGCGAGAAGGAGTTTATTCAAACGATTCATGTGGCTCCCCATTCTTGTGGGCACGGGGCCGGCCGGCCGCCGCACACGCCACTGACCCCTTATTCAAAGAGCGTGCCGCGCCGGGAAATGGCGGATTCCCTTGCGCAGTACCACGGGCGATAGAGGGCGGACTGGTCCACGACTCGCCCTCAGATAGGTCAATTGCATAAATTTTAGGCGTAATTTCCTTGCGCAATTTTCATGGAAACCAAAGGTTTTCCACCAGTTCGGAGGCATCAGCGCCCTCGCCCCGCTCCCCCGATCTCGAAAAAGTGAGTGCAGCCTAAAATTTAGGCAATCAATTCGGAACATTTCCTGGGCAACTGCATTACCCACCCCGTGCTCATGGCGATATCGTCGAGGCCCAACACGGGGGCATGGCCCGCCAGCGCAATCTGTGCGAGTTTAACCATGCGCGAGAGGCACCGGCATCCGGACAACAGGCGATGCCGGCTATCACGGGGGAGGTACGGGAATTGGCAACGGAAGTTTCCGAACAGCGTCTGGACCAGGAAATGCGGCACGCGCCGCGCAATGCCCTGGCCCTGGTCCTGGCCGGCGGCCGCGGCAGCCGGCTGAAGCAGTTGACCGACCGGCGCGCCAAGCCGGCTGTCCATTTCGGCGGCAAGTTCCGCATCATCGATTTCGCGCTGTCCAACTGCATCAATTCCGGCTTTCGCCGCATTTCGGTGCTGACACAGTACAAGTCGCATTCGCTGCTGCGCCATTTACAGCGCGGCTGGGGTTTCCTGCGTGGCGAGATCGGGGAATTCATCGATCTGCTGCCGGCCCAGCAGCGCATTGACGAGACGAGCTGGTACCAGGGCACGGCCGACGCCGTGTATCAGAACCTGGATATTCTGCGCAGCCATGATGCCGAATGGGTGCTGATCCTGGCTGGCGACCATATCTACAAGATGGATTACGCCAATATGCTGTCCAGCCACATCCGCTCCGGCGCGGATGTGACGGTGGGCTGCATCGAGGTGCCGCGCATGCAGGCCACGGGCTTCGGCGTGATGCATATCGACGATGATGATAATGTCATCAGCTTCCTGGAAAAGCCGGCCGATCCGCCCCCCATGCCGGGCAAGCCCGACATGGCGCTGGCCAGCATGGGCATCTATATCTTCAACGCTGAATTCCTGTATGGCCATCTGGAACGCGATGCCGGGGAACAGACCTCGTCACGCGATTTCGGCAAGGATATCATCCCCTATCTGATCGACCGGGCGAAGGTGAAGGCCCATCATTTCGCCGATAGCTGCGTGCGCAACCGCGCCCAGCCGGGTGAAAGCTACTGGCGCGATGTCGGCACGGTGGATGCCTATTGGGAAGCCAACCTGGACCTGTGCCACGTCTCCCCCTCGCTGGATCTTTATGATCCGAGCTGGCCGATCTTCACCTATCAGGAACAGTTGCCGCCGGCCAAATTCGTCTTCGACGATGAGGATCGGCGCGGCATGGCCGTGGACAGCATGGTGTCTGCCGGCTGCATCCTGTCCGGCTCCACCGTGCGCCGGTCGCTGCTGTTCAACAAGGTGCGCGTCCATTCCTACTGCACCCTGACGGAGGCGGTGATCCTGCCGGAGGTGGAGATCAACCGGAATGTCCGGCTGACCAAGGTGGTGGTGGATCGTGGCTGCGTGCTGCCGGCGGGGCTGGTTGTGGGTGAAAATCCGGAAGAGGATGCCCGCCGCTTCCACCGCACCGATAATGGTGTGGTATTGATCACGGCGGAAATGCTGGCACGCCTGAAGGGATAAGGGATGGCCCGCCCCGGCACCAGCCGGTAACCGGGGCGGGCATGCCACAATGAAGACCTATCCTGGCGATTATGTGCTGGACCCGACAGGGCGGCGGGTGGTTTTGCAGGATGCAACCGCCTTCGCGGCCCTGCGGGTGGCCGGACAGGTGGCGGCTTCCTGCCTGGACCATCTGACATCCTTTATCGTGCCGGGGGTCAGCACGGCTGCCATCGACAGGATCGTGGATACCTATCTGCGCGACCATGGCGCCATCCCGGCCACGCTTGGCTATCATGGCTTTCCCAAAAGCTGCTGCATCTCCCCCAACCATGTCGTCAATCACGGTATCCCGGCGGAAGATGTCGTCCTGCACGACGGCGACATTGTGAATGTCGATGTCACCGCCATTGTGGATGGCTGGCACGGCGATACCAGCCGGATGTATCTGGTGGGGGACGTGGCGGCCCCGGCCCGCCATCTGGTGGGTGCAACCTATGATGCGATGATGGCCGGCATTGCCCAGGTAGCGCCCGGCCAGCAGTTGGGCGATCTGGGCCATGCCACGGATGCCGTGGCGCGGCGGTACGGCTATAGCTCGGTGCGCGATTATGTCGGCCATGGTATCGGCCGCGTCTTCCATGACGCACCCGATATCTTTCATTGGGGTAAGCCCGGCCGGGGCATGAAACTGGTGCCGGGCATGGTCTTCACCGTGGAACCGATGCTGAACCAGGGTGGTCCCGGTATCCGGCAATTGGCGGATGGCTGGACCAACATCACCCGCGACCTTTCCTTATCGGCCCAATTCGAACATATGGTGGGGGTGACATCGTCGGGGGTGGAGATTTTCACCCTCTCCCCCGCCGGGTTTCATTGTCCCGTGCCGCCCCTTGCCGACAGCTTTTCTGCGGCTCCCGCTCTCTCCGCCTTCTGATACGGAAGTGATCATGCGCGTATTGTTCGTGACGTCGGAATGCCTGCCCTATGTCAAGACCGGGGGCCTGGGCGACGTGGCCGGCGCCCTGCCCGCCGCCCTGCGGGCGGAACAGGTGGATGTGCGGTTGCTGTTGCCGGGTTATCCCGGCGTGCTGGAACGGCTGGAGGGGGTGAAGGTGCTGCGCGATCTGCGCGGCCTGCCCGGTCTCGCCTCTCAGGCGCCGGCGCGGCTGCTGGTGGGGCGTGGCGTGGATGGCGCCCCTGTCTATGCGCTGGACGTACCGTCCTTCTTCGGTCGCAAGGGCAACCCCTATCTGGGGCCGGACGGCAAGGATTGGAGCGACAACCATCTGCGCTTTGCCGCCCTGGGACGCACCGCCGCCCTGATCGGGCTGGATGGTGACGGCGCACGGGGCCGCGGGGCCTGGGTGCCGGATGTGGTGCATGGCCATGACTGGCAGGCCGGACTGGCCGCCGCCCATCTGGTGCATCCGATGTGGCCCTATGGCGGGGCCAAGCGGCCCGGCACCGTTTTCACCATCCATAACATGGCCTTTCAGGGCCTGTTCCCGCCCGATGTGCTGCCGCAACTGGGCCTGCCCTGGGATGCCTATACGCCCAACGGGCTGGAGTTCCATTCCCGTGTCGGCTTCCTGAAGGCGGGGCTGGTCTATTCCGACCGCCTCACCACCGTCAGCCCCACCTATGCGACGGAAATCCAGGGGGAGACGATGGGCTTCGGCCTGGATGGGCTGCTGCGGGCCCGCGCCGCCGTGCTGGAAGGCATTTTGAACGGGATCGATACGGATTCCTGGGACAGTGCCGGCGACCCGCATATCGTGTCGCATTATGATGGTACGAACCTGGAGGCCAAGACCCCCAACAAGGCGGAATTGCAGCGCGCCTTTGGCCTGACCCCGGATATCCATGCACCGCTGTTCGGCATTGTCAGCCGGCTGACGGACCAGAAGGGCATTGATCTGGTCGTGGAGGCCCTGCCCCATCTGGTGGAAAAGGGCGCCCAGGTCGCCGTGCTTGGCACCGGCAGCGCCGCGCTGGAGCAGGCGCTGGCCGGGGCCGCGCGGCGCTTCCCCGGCCGGGTCGGGCTGGTGCTGGGCTATGACGAGGCCCTGTCCCACCGGTTGCAGGCCGGGGTGGATGTGCTGATGGTGCCGTCGCGGTTTGAACCGTGCGGCCTGACCCAGATGTATGCGCTGCGCTATGGCAGCCTGCCCCTGGTGGCCCGTGTCGGCGGGCTGGCCGATACGGTGACCGATGTGACGGAAGACAGTCTGGCCGACGGCACCGCCACCGGCTTCACCTTCGCCCCTGTTACGGTGCCGGCGCTGCTGGCCGCCACTGACCGGGCCTTGAACCTGCATCGCCGGACCGAGCTTTGGCGGCAGGTGCAGCGCAATGCCATGGGACGCGATGTCTCCTGGGCAGCATCGGCCCGCCATTATGTCGCGACATACCGCGCCGCCATGGAAGCGGCGGGGCGCTAAAAAACAACACCCCGCCAGCCAGAGGGCGGGCGGGGTGCTGGACAGCCTATGCCGGCAGCAGACCGGCCCCTGGGGAAGGGCCGGTTGGCGAGGGGATCACTCCTCCTCGTCGCCTTCCTCGGCGTCGGCTTCGATCTGATCAGCCAGATCGCGCAGCATGTCAGCCACGTCGGTGTGGCTGGTTTCTTCCACGGCCTGATTGACAGCCGCTTCGATCATGGCGATGGCGACATAGCCGGAAAGTGCACCACCTTCCTTCATGGCCGCTTCAAGATGCTTCTCGGCCATATCGAGCGCCTTGTCGAAAAGCTGCTCGGCGGCGCTGGTGTTGGTCGGTTCGGACATGACGGAAACCCTTCCGGGAGTAGAGATTGCCGGTGATACCGGCGCCCATCCTCCATAGGATGGTACGTCGATACAAAGGCCCTTCTAGCACCGTTTCCGGCGCCCGGCTTGCCAAAAGCGCAGGCACCCCCTATGCCATCGCACAGAAAATTAGGAGTCGACAGACCGGAATAGCCCGTTCAGCAGGTCACTACCCCCGCTGAGCAGGCAGGAGCCTTATCATTCCGTAACCGGAATTAATAAGCACACCGATCTGAGACTCGTTTCATGATCATATCGAAACCGGAATGAAGGACATGCCCATGGCCGCTCCCCGTAAACAGCACAAGGGCCGTCCCCACAGCCGGCCTGCCCAGCGGCCCAAAATGGAGCCGCCGACTCATGGCCCGGTGGAGGTGGAGATCACCCGTGTCGGCGGCCGGGGCGACGGGTTGGGGGAATGGCAGGGGCACCGGCTGTTCGTGCCTCAGACCCTGCCGGGCGACCGGCTGATGGTGAAATTTGGCGAGGGGCGTGCCGATGGCTGGGAAGGTGTGCCAGTCAGCCTGCTGGCGGAAGGGCCGGGCCGTACCGATCCCGCCTGCCGCCATTTCGGCACCTGCGGCGGCTGCGCCACCCAACATATGGATGAGGCCACCTATACGGCGTGGAAGCTGGATATGCTGAAAGGCATCCTGGACCGGGCAGGTCTGCTGGGGCCGGATGTGGTGATGCACCCGATGGCCCGCACGCCTGCCGGTGGGCGGCGTCGCGCCACGCTGGTGGCCGCCCAGCGCGGGCGGCGCACCTGGGTCGGTTTCAATGAGCGCCATTCCCACCGTCTGGTCGATCTCGCGGAATGTGCCGTGCTGGCCCCGCCGCTGGTGGCATTGCTGGGGCCCCTGCGCACGGTTCTGGGCCAGATCCTGGCCGATGGCCAGCAGGTCGATGTCGCCCTGACCCTGTTGGAAGATGGGGTGGATATGGTGCTGGAAGGGCTGCCGGAACCCGACCTGCGGGTGCTGGAAACCCTGGCCGCCTTTGCCGAGGAGGCCGATCTGGCGCGTCTGTGCTGGCGCCCCCGCCCCGGCCAGCCGGCGGAACCGATCGCCATGCGCCGTCGCGGCACCATCACCTTTGGCCCTGTTACGCTGTCGCCCGCCCCCGGCACCTTCCTGCAGGCCAGTGCCGCCGGCGAAGGGGCGCTGATTGCCGCCGCCCTGCTGGGGATTGAGGGGGCGACCGATGTCGCCGACCTGTTCGCCGGCAGCGGTACCTTCACCTTCCCGGCCTCCAAAAAGGCCCGCATCCATGCGGTGGAAGGCGACCCCGACGCCGTGGCCGCTTTGCAGGCCGGCGCGCGTGTGGCCGGGGGGCAGGTCAGTGTGGAAAAGCGCGACCTGTTCCGCGACCCGCTGCCGCCCTATGACCTGAACCCGTTCCAGGCCGTGATCTTCGATCCGCCCCGCGCCGGCGCCCAGGCCCAGGTGGAGGAATTGGCCAGATCCACCGTCCCTACAGTTATTGCCGTTTCCTGCAACCCGGCCAGCTTCGCCCGCGACGGCGCTATTCTGGTCGCCGGCGGCTACAGGCTGACGGAAATCTGGCCGGTGGACCAGTTCCTGTGGAGTTCGCATCTGGAACTGGTGGGCCTGTTCCGGCGGGGGTAAGGCGCCCCTGCCCTACCCTGCCACCGGCAGCGACACGCGCAACGACAGGCCGCCGCCTGCCCGATTGACGGCGGTCACCCGGCCGCCCACGGCCTCCACATTGCGGCGGACGATCCAGAGGCCGATGCCGTAATGCGGCATGCCATCCTCGTCCAGGGTCTCTGCCGCATCGCCCGGCCGTTGGGAGAAATAGCGTTCGAAGATGCGGTCCAGGTTGGAGGGGTCCACACCCGGCCCCTGATCCTCCACCACCAGATCGACCCCTTTTTCCCGGCGTTGCAGGATGATGCGCAGCGTGCTGTCCGGGGGAGAGAAGGACAGCGCATTGTCGATGATATTCTCGATCACCGTTTCCAGCAGTTCCTCCCCCGCCCGCACCTCAATCCCCGGATCGACGCGGGTGGAAAGCTGGACATCACGCTGTTCCACCAGCCCGCGATAGCCCTGAAGCACGCGGTTCAGCAAGGCGGACAGGTCGATGCGCTGACGGGGCGGCTCCAGCAGATCGGCCGTCGTCTCATCCATCCGCCGCGCGAAGGAGACGAGGCCGTCCAGCTTTTCCACCGATCCTTCGATCAGGTCCAGCGCCCGCCGGCCCCGGCTCTCCTGGGGTGGTACCAGCTTTTTCAACGGCTCCAGCGACTGACGGATAACGGCGATGGGGGTCTTGAAGGCGTGGGCATTATCTTCTGCCGCGCGGCGGAGATTGGCGGCGCTGGAATGCAGGGTGGCGACCAGCCGATCGAAATCCTCCGCCACCGGCGCCAGTTCCGGCACCCGGTTCTGTGCGGCGAAACTGTCGGTGGGGCCGCTTTTCTGCACGATGGCGCGGGCAACGGCGCCAAACCGGCGCAGATTGCGCCAGATTTCCACCAGCAGCAGCATGATCAGCGCGGCCATGGCGAGATAGACCAGGGCCGCCGCCTGCACCTCCGGCGTCTGCCAATAGGGCCGGCCAGCACCAGCGCCCAGATAGGCTGCGGCACGGTGGGAGGTGATGACGGCCCAGCAGCCCATGGAAGTACGGATCGGGGTGATGGAAGTCAGCAGTTCGGTGCCGCCGCTGGCCTGCTGTACCGGGATCGCCAGAGGCATGTTGCCGGCGCAACTGCCGGCCAGATTGCCTAGAATCCCCTGTTCAATCAGGCGCTGACGTTCAATGTCCAGCAGGGCCGTGGGCACCACCGGGGCAGAGGCAACATAAAAGAACCCCTCCCCGTCCGGCAGCCCGGTGGAGGCCGCCGCCGCCGGCATTGCCGGGCTCAGCAGCAGACGTACCGAGGTATTGGCATCGGCAAACGGTTCCAGCCTCTCGCCCAGCCGGGTCAGGTCGCGCTTCTCCAGGGTGGCCAGCACAGGCTCCAGCGCGCGGGCGACAAGCTGGCCCTGTTGCTGGGCGCTGCGCAACAGCAAGACCTGCTTTTCCGCATCCGCCACCCGGAACTGCTCATAAAGCAGGATCGGCACGGTCAGAAAGACCAGCAGGGCCAGCACCAGCCGCGACGCCAGCGACCGCCACAACCAATGCCAGCGCCAGCGCGTGTCCGGCGCCGCACCACGCTCCGGGCGTGAAGCCATGCCGTCTCTCCCCGATTCCGGCCTCACCTTGCGGCTGCCGCCGCCTCGCCCACCATTTCGCCTTCATGACGGTCCGACCAGCGATAGCCGAAGCCGGGATAATTGCCGATCTCGTCAAAATCCGTATCGACGGCGCGGAACTTGTGCCGGATGCGCTTGATGAAGGCGCGGACATTGGCGCGATAGCCCGCCGGGCCATAGCCGGCGACGAAATCCTTGCCATGCACCAGATCATACAGGTCGCGGTAGGAGACATCCTCACCGGCGCGGGTGGCCATCAGGCGCACGATATTGAACTCGGTCAGGGTCAGTTCAATCCGGTTGCCACTCCAGAAGGCGCGCGCCACATCCAGGCGCAGTTCCAACGGCCCGCGCCGGTAGGTCTGGCCCGCCGCAGCACCATTATCGGCACCAATATCGCCGCCAACCGTAGCCGTGCCATCATCGGGGCCGGGCTTGCGGCCCTGGACGATCAGTTGCATCCGCTTCAACAGGATCGGCAGGGAACGGGATTTTTCGACAAAATCCACGGCCCCGCCGCCCAGCGCCGTCTCCTCATAGATCTGGTCGGACAGGACGGTCAGGAAGATGACGGGGATATCAATCCCGCGTGCGCGAAGCTGGCGCAGGGTTTCAATCCCGTCCATGCGCGGCATGCGCCAATCCATCAGGATCAGGTCGGCGGTACCACCATTGCTGAAATAATCCAGCGCCGCATGGCCCCGGTCGAAGGGCATCACCTCATAGCCTTCATCCGTCAGGTTCAGGCCCAGGCTTTCCCGGAACAGATCATCATCATCGACAAGCGCTACGCGCGCGATCGGGTTCTCGGCCATGGCGTCAGCCTCCCTGCCCGGTCGGGTGGGCGACTTGGACGTCCAGCCAGTCTCGGCATTGCTGATCGACATCGGGGCTTACTCCCGTGCTGTTGAGTTCGTAGGACAGGGTGCGGAAGCTGCGTGTCGTCATTTCCATGAACATGTGGATGCGCAGAACGCAGTCACCCTTCGCATATTGCCAGGTGCGACCTGGCGGCATTTCCTCCACCCGCGTCGGGCGGCCCAGCAGGCTTTCGGTCTCATCCGCGGACAGGCCGATCAGCTTTTCCGGGTTGAAGCGATCCACCAAGGGCGCTGGCCCCGTCGGGGGTGCCGCCGGCAAGGGGGCTGGCGGGCGAATGGCGGCGGGGGTGGCGGTGGCTGCCGGCACCTTGGGCTTGCGCGACGGCACCGGGGTGGGCGGCGGCGGGGGTGGCGGCGCCACCAGGGCCAGGGGGGGCGGGGCCGTGGGTTTCGGCGCCGGGGCCGACGGTTTATCCGCACAGGCGGCAGGCAGCAGCAGCACGGCCAGCGCGGTTACGCGCCACCATCCACTTTTCACCCATCCACCTCGGCACAGCTCAAAGGACAAAGTCCGCCATCTCCCATTAGCTCGGGCACCCATCATCAGGCACAGGGGCCATCCGGTTGCCCAGTTCCGGCCCCCATATGTGCCGGCCGGCATGGCACCTGCCTGTAACAAGCGAGGCGCCAGATCGGACCTGATCCATGATTGCAATGGCGCAGATGGGACGAAAAAGTGGCGAGCTTGGGCATCTACCCGAAAGATTGCGCCCTTCCGGCCTTTTGCCCCCGATGCAGATCAGCAGGAGGTAATCCCGAAGATGAGGACGGGGCAGCAGGCGCTGAAGGGAAGGGAAGCTGAAGGGAAGGGAATATGAAAACGGCGGATCATCCACCAGGGATGACCCGCCGTTTCGTGGCATGGCCTTTTCGGCCTCAGCCGGATGGGCGCAAGCCCTGTTGAACCGCACAAAGGCGGCGGCTTCGCCACACTATATCCGGCCGATCATCCGGCTGGCCGTCCCGCCATTGGGTGGGAAAGCCAGTCGGCCCTGGGCGGAACCGGATGCCGTCCTGTCCGCCGCATGAGGAAAATGGTGCGCCCCTTTGCCGGACCGGTCAACCCAGGCCAGGGCATGACCAGCGGCGCCAGCGTCCCGGTCACCTCATAGCTTGGCATTTATCGCGGCTGGGAACGACCGGGCCTTGCCAACGTTTCACCAGACAGCAACCCGCCCGTGCCATCTGGCCGGGCGGCCCACCATCATGGCGAGGAGGGCCCGATGCCGGAACGGTTCGAAGAGGCGACCCCCAACGATAAGCTGGGCGAGCAGGTGCGCGATGTCGGCGCAAAGATGGTCGATGCCGCGCGGGAACGTGTGCGTGGCAGTTTTGAGAAGCAGCAGCACCGTGCCGCCGACCAGATTGCCGGCGTGGCCGATGCGCTGCGCGATGCGGCCGAACGGCTGAGCGCCGAGGACCAGGGTCTGGGGACCGCCAAATATGTGCGCGGGGCCGCCGACAAGGCCGCCCAGTTTGCCGATCAGGTGCGCGAACGCGGCCTGGATGATCTGGTTGGGCAGGCTGAAGGGCTGGCCCGCCGCCAACCGGAGCTGTTTGTCGGCGGCGCCCTGCTGGCCGGCATTGCGCTGGGCCGCTTCCTGCGCTCCACCAGCAACCGCCGCCGCATGGCCGGCGATATCGACGTTGCGGTGCGCGGCGGCAGCTACACCACATCAGAAATGGATTTACCCCCTGAAGTCGCGATGGGCACAGCCGCAAGCCCGGCTACTGCCCCCACCGGCCCCACCGGTCTGGACCCGCGCCCGACCCCCCCGGGCCTTAACCCGCAGATCATCCCATGAGCCTGGCAGAAGAGCCCGGCGGCGCCCAGTCCGCCCCACCCCCGGAACGGTCAATCACCAGCCTGCTGGCGGACCTTGCCGCCTCCATGACGGCGCTGGTCAGCAAGGAAGTGGAACTGGCCAAGGCGGAACTGGCGGAACGGGCCAACGCGGCCGGCCGGGGCATCGGGCAGATGCTGGTCGGTGGCGCCATTCTGTTCTGCGGGCTGCTGCTGTTGCTGGCATCGGCCACGCTTGGCCTGTCGCACGTGATGGCGCCCTGGATGGCGGCGCTGATCATCGGGGTGGTGGTCGGCCTGATCGGGCTGGCACTGCTGCTGGCCGGAAAGGCCAAGCTGCGCCCCGTGATGGAACCGCCGCGCCGGACGCTGGCGAACCTGCGCACCGATGTGCGCGAGGTGGCCGACACGCTTTCACCGCGCTGAATCCGTTTTTGCTGACCGGCTTCTTCAGCCAAAGGCCCGATACAGGCCCGATCCCGAGGAGATAATCATGACCTATAGCAACGACTATGGCACGACAAAGGGCCCCGGCGCCGCCGGGACGGCCCCGCAACCCGACAGCGATACGCTGGATTATCGCGATCCGCTGTCGCAAAGCCGCTTCCCTGAAGATGAAGGCTATGCGGTGACCAACGGCCATGCCCGCAATGGCAATGGCAGCAGCATTGGCGGCCTGATCCATGACAACCGCGTGCCGCTGGCCCTGATCGGCGCCGGCCTGGGCTGGCTGCTGCTGTCGGCGGCGCGCAAGACCGAGGCCTATGATCGTGCCGCCCACTGGGCGGATGACCACACGCGCAGCGCCCGCAACCGCCTGTCCCGGAAATATGATGAACTGTCCCACCGGGTGGAGGAAGGGCTGCATAAGGCCACCCATCGCCTGGATGAGGCCGCCCATGACATTTCCGACAAGGCATCCGAACTGCGCGCGGAAGCCCGCCGCCGGTTGAAGCGGATGCGCCCTTCCCGTCAGGTGCAGGAACTGAGCGACCGGTATGCCGGTTATGGCGACAGTGCCTATGGCTATCATTACGAAGATGACAGCGAAGGCCATCGCCGCTATCGCCGCATCGTTGCGGAGAGCGAAGCCATCGCCCATCGCGCCCGTCGCCGCGCCGCCCGCATCAATCGCAGCTTCTGGGACATGGTGGACGAGCACCCGATCTCCGCCGGTCTGGTGGGGCTGGCTGTAGGCGCGGCTGTGGGTGCTGCCCTGCCCGCCACCCGCACCGAGGATGAGTGGATGGGCAAATACCGCGACGGGCTGCTGGATGAAGCGCTGGCCAAGGGTCGCCGCACCGCCGAAAAGGCCGCCAATGTCGCCAAGGAAGCCGCCAAGGCCGGCACCGATGCCGCCCTGAAGACGGCGGAAGAGGAAGCCGACCGCCAGGGCCTGAAATCCGAAGTGATGTAACCTTCGCGTTCCCACCAGGATGGCAGGGGGCGGGCCTTCGGGCTCGCCCCTTTTTCTTTTGGCAAATCATTGCCTTTCGGGTAGCGCATGCCTCCCGTGCCGGCAGCCTGGGGGCACAGGCTTGACTATCGCCTCCGACCGGCTCACTTAATCAGTACCAGATTGGTACTGAATTGAGAAGGAGTCGCAACAACCCATGCTGAGGCTCAGCAAAATGACGGATTATGCCGTGGTCGTCCTGGCCACGCTGGCGCATGCCGATGGCGCGCTGCATACCGCCACCTCGCTGGCCGACCGCACGGGTTTGCCGATGCCGACGGTCCAGAAGCTGTTGAAGCTGCTGGCACGCGGCGACCTTCTGCAATCCCATCGCGGGGCCACGGGCGGCTATACGCTGGCCAAGGCCCCCACCGCCATCAATGTGGTGCATATCATCGAGGCGATCGAGGGTCCGATCGCCTTGACCGATTGCGTGGATGGCGGCAGCGGGTCGTGCGGGGTGCTCAGCCTCTGCGCCCGCAAGAGTGCGTGGGACAAGGTGAACAGCGCGGTCCGCCGCGCGCTTCAGGATGTGACGCTGGCCGACATGGCCGCACCGTCCACGATTGACTTCATCCACGCCCCGGCCCCGCCGGCGGCGCTGGCTGGTTGATCGGGAACGGATCGTTTAGGGGAGCTTTCAGGCCATGGCCGCCACCGAACAGACCATCGAACAGGTCCGCAATCTGGCGGAAGCGAAGTATAAGTACGGCTTCTTCACGGATATTGAGGCGGAAACCGCGCCCAAGGGCCTGAATGAAGACGTCATTCGCTTCATCTCCGCCAAGAAGGGGGAGCCTGAATGGCTGCTGGAATGGCGGCTGAAGGCCTATCGCCACTGGCTGACGATGGAAGAGCCGGATTGGGCCAAGCTGCACTATCCGCCCATCGATTATCAGGACAGCTATTACTACTCAGCACCCAAGACGACGCCCGGCCCGAAATCGCTGGATGAGGTCGATCCTGAGTTGTTGAAGACCTATGAGAAGCTGGGCATCCCGCTGAAGGAACAGGCCATCCTGGCCGGTGTCGAAGGCGCTGGCGACAGCCCCTCCATCGCTGTGGATGCCGTGTTCGATTCGGTGTCGGTGGCCACCACCTTCAAGAAGAAGCTGGAAGAGAAGGGCATCATCTTCTGTTCCATCTCTGAGGCTGTGCAGAACCATCCGGAACTGGTGCGCCAGTATCTGGGGTCGGTTGTGCCCTATTCGGATAATTACTTCGCCACGCTGAACTGCGCCGTCTTCACCGATGGCAGCTTCGTCTATATCCCCAAGGGCGTGCGCAGCCCGATGGAACTGTCGACCTATTTCCGCATCAATGCGAAGAATACGGGGCAGTTCGAACGCACGCTGATCATTGCTGACGAAGGTTCCTACGTCTCCTACCTGGAGGGCTGCACCGCCCCGCAGCGGGACGAGAACCAGTTGCACGCCGCCGTGGTGGAACTGGTGGCGCTGGATGACGCCACCATCAAGTACAGCACGGTGCAGAACTGGTATCCGGGCGACGAGAATGGCAAGGGCGGGATCTATAATTTCGTCACCAAGCGCGCCGCCTGCCGGGGCAAGAACAGCAAGGTGAGCTGGACCCAGGTGGAAACCGGGTCGGCCATCACCTGGAAGTACCCGAGCTGCATTCTGCAGGGCGATAATTCGGTGGGCGAGTTCTACTCCGTCGCCATCACCAACAATATGCAGCAGGCCGATACCGGCACGAAGATGATCCATATCGGGAAGAACACCCGGTCCACGATCATCTCCAAGGGGATTTCGGCCGGCAAGGCGCAGAACACCTATCGCGGCCTGGTCCGCATTCTGCCCAAGGCCCAGAACGCCCGCAACTTCACCCAGTGCGACAGCCTGCTGATCGGTGACAAATGCGGGGCGCATACCGTGCCCTACATTGAAAGCAAGAACCGCACGGCGCGGGTGGAGCATGAAGCGACGACGGCCAAGATTTCCGAAGACCAGCTTTTCTATTGCCGCCAGCGCGGCCTGAAGGAAGAGGATGCGGTCGGGCTGATCGTGAATGGCTTCTGCAAGGAAGTGCTGAAGGAACTGCCGATGGAATTCGCCGTGGAGGCGCAGAAGCTGGTGGCGATCAGTCTGGAGGGGAGTGTGGGGTGATGGTGGTTATGCCCCGTCATTTCGCCCAATCCTCCGTCACCTCTTACTCTCAACTGTCGTCCTGCCCCCCACCGTCATTCCCGCGAAGGCGGGAATCCAAGCAAGGGAGCGGCTTCACTGACGGTGGCGTTGTATGGATTCCCGCCTTCGCGGGAATGACGGTGGAAGGGAGGCGATGGTCGTGCGAACCAGGCAAACGGATTTGAAGGTCGAATGAACGGATAAGGAGTGATGACCGGTTACGTTTACATCCTCGCCAGTCAAAAGCTGGGTACCCTTTACATAGGCGTGACCAGCGATATCGGCAGGCGGATATGGGAACACCGGGACGGTCTGGTTGATGGTTTCACCAAGCAGTACGACGTGAAAATGCTGGTCTATTACGAGCTGTTTGATCGGATCGATGATGCGATCTTTCGGGATAAACAGCTCAAGAAATGGAACAGACAGTGGAAGATCAACCTGATTGAAGCATCCAATCCTGACTGGAATGATCTGAGTTCGACCTTGCTATGAGTAAACAGCCTGACCGTCCGCTTATCAGTGGGAGGCAGGGAGAGAGGGTGGAAAGGTTCTTCTCCCCTCTCAAGCACATTAGGTGTGGAGCAGCGTTATGTCCCTGATCGAAATCAAGAATCTTCATGCCTCGGTCGATGGCAAGGCGATCCTCAAGGGGGTTGATCTGACCATCAAGGCCGGTGAGGTCCATGCCATCATGGGGCCCAACGGGGCGGGCAAAAGCACGCTGTCCTATGTGCTGGCCGGTCGCGAAGGCTATGAGATCACCGAAGGCAGCGTCACGTTCGACGGCCAGGATCTGCTGGCCCTGGAAGTGGAAGAACGTGCCGCCGCCGGCCTGTTCCTGGCCTTCCAGTATCCGGTGGAAATCCCCGGCGTCACCAATGCCACCTTCCTGAAGGAAGCGCTGAACGCCATCCGCAAGACGCGCGGCGAATCCCCGCTGGATGCCATGCAGTTCCTGAAGCTGATCCGGGCCAAGGCCAAGGATCTCTCCATGACTGACGAGATGATCAAGCGCGCCGTCAATGTCGGCTTCTCCGGCGGGGAGAAGAAGCGCAACGAGGCGCTGCAGATGGCCGTGCTTCAGCCGAAGCTCGCGATTCTGGATGAAACCGACAGCGGCCTGGATATTGACGCGCTGAAGATCGTGGCTGAGGGCGTGAACAAGCTGCGCGGGCCGGAACGCGGGATGCTGGTCATCACCCATTATCAGCGCCTGCTGGATTACATCGTGCCCGACGTGGTGCATGTGCTGGCCAATGGCCGCATCCAGAAGACCGGCGGCAAGGAACTGGCGCTGGAGCTGGAAGCCAAGGGCTATGCCGAGTTCGGCATCAGCGACGCGGCAGCCTGAGGAAAAGCGACACGCCATGGCCGCCCCCGACACCTATATCAGCCTGGAACGGGATATCACGGCCTCCAGCCCGGAGGCCGAACCGGTGATTGCCGGCCTGATGGCCTATAACACGGCCCGTCTGCCGCCCAGTCACAACCGTTTTATGCTGGTGATTGGTGATCCCGAAACAGGTGCCCCCGCCGCCGGCATGACGCTGATCGGCTGGGGCGACACGGCCTATTGTTTCTGGGGTGTCTGGTCCCTGCCCGATGCGGTGGACCATCCGGGGGCCGTGGGTGTGCTGCTGGGGCTGGCGGAACAGGAACTGGCGCGGCGCAACATGGTGCGGATGGAATTCTACATCCGCGCCCATGATGATACGGCACCCTACCGCGCCTATGGTTTCACGGTGCGCCAGCAGGTGGATGGGCATGTCAATGGCCGCCCCTTCACCGTGATGGAAAAGCCGGTGATCTACCCGGACAGCCCGCCCAGCGCGGAGGGGCTTTCCGTCGCCCTGCACGCACCGCCGTCGCGCCAGTTGGGCCGGGATGCCTGGGCCGTGACGGACCGGCGGCGCCGGCTGATGCTGGCCCAGCCGCTGACCCTGGTGGCAGCGCTGGTGCGCGACCGGGCAACCCATGCCGTGCTGGGCGGTGCGCTCTGCTATGCCACCCAGGGTGACTATATGGTCGATATGGTCTGGCTGGATGATCGGCTGCGCGGCACGGGTGTCGGATTCGACATGCTGGCCCGCGCGCTGGATGAAGGCCGGGCCATGGGCTGCACGCGGGCGGGGGTGGAAACGATGGATTGCCAGGCCCCCAAATTCTATCCGAAGCACGGTTTCCAGCGCTTCGCCTATGTGGCGAGCCCGGTGCCGGGCATGGGCATGAACTTCTATGAAATGCGGCTTTGAGAGATGAGTGGCGAACTGACCCCGACCCATAGCGCCCAGGGCACGAGCGCTTCCTTCATCGAACAGGTGAAGCAGGCCCAGCCTGCCCTGGCCCCGGTGGCGCATCCCTGGCTGGCCTGCTTCCGGGCGGAGGGAATGGAGCGTTTCGCCAAGGCGGGCCTGCCCACCACCCGGAACGAGGCGTGGAAATTCACCAACCTGCGCGGGCTGGACAAGCTGTCCCTGTCGCCCGCCCCGGATGCCCGGTCCGTGCCGGTGGATGCCATTCCCACAGCCCTGGAAGCGGCGGGGCCGCGTCTGGTCTTCATCGGTGGGCAGTTCCGGGCTGACCTGTCGCGTACCCAGGGCCTGCCCGATGGCGTGCTGCTGGATGCGCTATCGGCGCAGATGGCAGCTGACCCGCAGGGGCTGGCCGACCGGATGGAAGGGTTGCTGGCCCGCTTCCCCGGTGCCGACCACCCAATGCGGTCGCTGAATGCCGCCTTCCTGGCCGATGGCGCGCTGCTGCATGTGCCGGCGGGCGTGAAGCTGGAACAGCCGGTGGAACTGGTGTTCCTGGCCCCGGCGGGTGTGGCCGCCGCTTGGCATCCGCGTCTGGTGGTGCTGGTGGAAGATGGGGCGGAAGCCACCATCGTGGAACATCATGCCGGCCAGCCGGGCGCGGCGTACCTGTCCAACATCGCCGCTGATGTGGCGGTGGGTACGGGTGCGCGGCTGCACCATTACAAGATCCAGCGTGAAGGCACCGATGCCTTCCACATTGCCACGCTGAACACCCATCTGGCCGATGCCAGCACCTATGACACGTTCGTGCTGAACCTGGGCGCGCGTCTGGCCCGGCACGAGGCGCGGCAGGTGCTGGGCGGTGAGAAGATTGAGGCGCGGGTGTCCGGTGCCTATGCCATTGGCGGCGATCAGGTGAGCGACATCACCACCCTGATCGACCATGCCATGCCCAATTGCACCAGCCGCGAGGTGGTGAAGGGCGTGATCGACGGCAAGGCGCGCGGCGTCTTCCAGGGTAAGATCATCGTCCGCCCCGATGCGCAGAAGACCGACGGTTATCAGTTGAACCGCGCCCTGTTGCTCTCCGAAACGTCGGAAATCAACAGCAAGCCGGAACTGGAAATCTATGCCGATGATGTGAAGTGCAGCCACGGTGCCACGGCGGGCGAACTGGACGAGGACCAGATGTTCTATCTGCGGGCCCGTGGCGTGCCGCGCGATGTGGCGCGCGTGATGCTGATCGGTGCCTTCCTGGATGAAGCGATGGACGAGATCATCGACGAACAGGTCCGCGCCTATTTCCGCGCCGCTGCCGCAGCCTGGATGGGGACGGAACGCGCCTGATGAACGCCGCCGCCCACCCCACCTCCCTGGCCGATCTGGTGCTGGAAATCCGCCATCCGGCGGATATGTCGGCGCTGCGCTGGCTGCACGACCGGGTGTCGGCAGCCGAGCGCGCGGCCCTGGGCGTGGGGCGGGAGGATGCGGGCCTGTTCATCAAGGACGAAGCCGGGCGCATCGTGGCCGGGCTGGTCTGCTGGCTGCGCGGGCAGGATGCCTATCTGCATATGCTGTGGGTGGATGCGCCCTGGCGCCGCCACGGGCTGGCCGCCACCTTGATGCGCACGGGCGAGGCGCTGGCCGCCAAGCGCGGCTGCACCCGCGCCCTGGTGAACACCATGCGGTTCCAGGCCCCGGATTTCTATCCGCGCCTGGGCTATGTGCCCATGGGCGTGATGGCGGATTTCACCGGCGGGCATGACCGGCTGTATTTCCGCAAAGAGCCGCTGGCCGAGAAGGCCCCCGCCCCCGACATGCCGCCGGGCCTGCGGCTGGAGGTTTCCGCCCCACCGGCACCTGAGGATGTGCGGCTGGTGGAGGAAGGGCTGGATGCCCATTGGCTGCTGCATATTGACCGGCTTTACACCGAACTGACGGTGATGGCCCGCGACGCGACGGGTGCCCCGCTGGGCGGTGTGATGGGCGTCGTCGACAATGGCTATTTCACCCTGGTTGATTGCTGGGTGGAACCGGCCCAGCGCCGCCGGGGTCTGGGCCGCCGGCTGCTGGCCGCAGCGGAAGCAACGGCGGCAGAGGCCGGCTGTCGCTGGGCCACCGCCTGCCCGATGACATTCCAGCATCCGGGCTTCTTCCAGGCCCAGGGCTACGTGCCTGCGCTGCATATTGAAGATTATCTGTTGGGCCATGGCCGTTACTGGCTGCGCCGGCCCCTGGGGACGACACTATGAGCGATACCGCCACCCTTTCCCCCGCCAGCCTTGGCAATGCGCCCTATGATGTGGAGCGTGTGCGCCAGGATTTCCCGATTCTGACCCGGCTGGTGCATGAACGCAAAGGCCGGCCCGGCAAGAAGCTGGTCTATCTGGATAATGGTGCCTCGGCTCAGAAGCCGCGCCAGGTGATCGACGCCATGTCGCACCTGCTGGAGAACGATTACGCCAATGTGCATCGTGGCGTGCATTTCCTCTCCCAGCGCTCGACTGACCTGTATGAGGGCACGCGCGACAAGGTGGCCGCCTTCCTGAACGCGCCCAGCCGGGAGAATATCGTCTTCACCCGCAACGCCACGGAGGCGTTCAACCTGCTGGCCCAGAGCTGGGGCCGGCGGTTCCTGAAGGCCGGCGATGCGGTGGTGATTTCCTGGATGGAACATCACGCCAATATCGTGCCCTGGCAGTTGCTGCGCGACCAGATCGGCATTGAAATCAAGGTGGTGCCGGTCCTGGATAACGGGTCGCTGGATATGGCGGCCTATGCCCAGTTGCTGACCGACAATGTAAAGCTGGTATCCATCACCCATGCCAGCAATGTGCTGGGCACGGTGAACCCGGCCAAGCGTATCGCCCAACTGGCCCATGCCAAGGGCATTCCGGTGGCGTTTGATGGCAGCCAGGCCGCCGTGCATCAGCCGGTGGATGTGCAGGCCCTTGATGCCGATTTCTATGTCTTCACCGGGCACAAACTGTACGGCCCCACCGGCATCGGCGTGCTGTATGGCAAGATGGAGCATCTGAACGCCATGCCGCCCTGGCAGGGTGGCGGCGACATGATCTCCACCGTCAGTTTCGCCCACACCACCTACCGCGAGGCCCCCTATCGGTTTGAGGCGGGGACGCCGGCTATCGTGGAAGGGATCGGCCTGGGCGCGGCCATCGATTATGTGACGGCCCTGGGCATGGATGCCATCCACGCCCATGAACAAAGGTTGCTGGCCTATGCCACCGGCCGGCTGTCGGAGATTGAGGGCGTGCGCATCATCGGCACCGCGCCGGACAAGGCCGCCATCATCAGCTTCACCATGGATGGCATTCATCCCCACGATATCGGCACGCTGCTGGACAGCCGGGGCGTGGCGGTGCGGGTGGGCCGCCATTGCGCCGAACCGCTGATGGACCGGTTCGGCGTGGGTGCCACCGCCCGTGCCAGCTTCGCTGCCTATAATACGGAGGCGGAGGTGGATGCACTGGTGGATGCGGTGTTGGCGACAAAAAGCTTTTTTGGGTAAGGGCTTCCCCCATGTTTGATGAATTGCGCGACCTTTACCAGGAAGTGATCCTGGACCACGGCAAGAACCCGCGGAACTTCGGCAAGCCGGAGAGCTATAACCGCACCGCGCGCGGCGATAACCCGATGTGCGGCGACAAGATCAATGTCTATCTGACCGTGGATGGGAACGGCATCATCCAGGATCTGCGCTTTGACGGGCGGGGCTGCGCCATCAGCCAGGCCAGCGCCAGTTTGATGACGGAAATCCTGCGTGGCAAGCCGGCGGCAGAGGCCGAAGCCCTGTTTGAGTATTTCCATGATGTCTGCACCAAGGATGATGATGAACAGGGCGTCCATGAAAATCTGGACGAGGATGCGACCGACAAGCTGGCCGTGCTGTCGGGCGTGCGCGAATTCCCCATGCGGGTGAAATGCGCCACGCTGGCCTGGCACACGATGAAGGCCGCCCTGCATGGCGACCCTGTCACCTCCACTGAAAATTCCGCCTTCTAAGGGGGACGAAGAAGATGAGCAGCAATCCCCGCCCCATCGCCCCTGGCGTTTTCATGGGTGCCCCGGCAGAAGTGCCGGAAGATGAAAAACTGCCCGCCGACGCGCCGCTGGCCGACCGCGTGGTGGAAGCCCTGCGCACGGTCTATGACCCGGAGATTCCGGTGAATATCTATGAACTGGGCCTGATCTATCGCTGTGATGTGGATGGCGAAGGCGATGTTGAGATCGAAATGACGCTCACCGCCCCCGCCTGCCCGGTGGCCGGCGAAATGCCGGGCCAAGTGCAACAGGTGGTGCAGGCCGTTGATGGCGTGCGCAATGCCCGCGTCGATCTGGTCTGGGAACCCGCCTGGGACCCCAGCCGCATGAGCGACGAAGCCCGCATTGCGTTGAACATGTTTTGATGTGAAGGAGCCCGACCATGGCCCGTCCCCTGCCCAAGGCAATGACCATCACCGACGCCGCCGCCGAGCGGGTGAAGGAACTGATGAGCCGTTCCGACAAGCCGATTATCGGCCTGCGCGTGGGCGTGAAGGCGCGCGGCTGTTCGGGCATGAGCTATTTTGTCGAATATGCCGAGGAAAAGAAGCTGTTCGAGGAGGTGGTGGAGGATAAGGGTGTGACCATCCTGATCGACCCCGCCGCCACCATGTTTCTCATCGGGTCGGAAATGGATTATGCCGAGGACAAGTTCCAGTCCGGCTTCACCTTCAAGAACCCGAACGAGAAAGCCCGCTGCGGCTGTGGCGAGAGCTTCATGGTATAAGGGCGCCAATCCCCCGCCCTTGTCCCTTCAGTAGCGATGATGATTACCCTTGCCGACGCCGCCATCGCGGTGCTGACCACCCCGGAGGCTGCCGACAAGGTGCGCCTGTCCCGCGCCTTCGCCGCCGACTGGCGCGAGGGACGGATCAGCGAAATCGGCCAGGGCAGCCCGCCCAACCGGCCCGCGCGCCCCGCCCATCCGGAACTGCGCCATCCCAAGGATATGCCCAAGCGCGGCAAGGGGCAGAGCATTGCCAACCGTATCGCGCTTTTACACGCCATCGCCCATATTGAGCTGAACGCCATTGATCTGGCCTGGGATATCGTGGCCCGCTTCCGCGCCCTGCCCGATGGCACCACCCCGCCGCGTGCCTTTTACGATGATTGGGTGCGCGTGGCGGATGAGGAGGCCAAGCACCATGCGCTGGTCGCCGAGCGGCTGGCCCATTTCGGCGCTGCCTATGGCGATTTGCCGGCCCATGACGGCTTGTGGCAGGCCAGCGAGGCGACGGCGCACGACCTGCCGGCCCGGCTGGCCGTGGTGCCGATGGTGCTGGAGGCGCGCGGGCTGGACGTGACGCCGGCCATCATCGACAGCCTGACCAAGGCCGGCGACCTGGACAGTGTGGCCGTGCTGGAGATCATCCTGGCGGAAGAGGTGGGGCATGTGGCCGCCGGCCGCCGCTGGTTTGAACAGGCCGCCCGCTGCCTGGGCCAGGATGCCGGCCCCTGGTGGCAGCAATTGGTGCGCACCCATTTCAAGGGGGAGTTGAAGCGCCCCTTCAATGGCCTGTCGCGCGAATTGGCAGGGCTGCCATCTGACTGGTATGAACCGTTGGCCGCCGGCTGAGTGCGACGCCCCTGGTCGGCATCAGCGGCTTGTGGCAGGGTGACGCCAACGCCCGCGCAAGGGCGGTCAGGCAGTGGCGAGAAACATGGATATGCGGGCGATTTATTTTCTGGCACTGGCCCTGATGGCCCTATCCCTGCCCGCCATGGCCCAACAGCCTTCTGCCGAGCAGCAGCCCCCAGCGGCAGAGAAGAAAGCCCCGCCGGCACAGGAGATGGAAGAGGAAATCATCGTCCGCGGCCGGCGCGACGGGGAGCCCGACTTCCAGACCCAATATGAATATCACAAGCAGGAATATGACCGGCTGAACAAGATATACGGTCCGGAAACATCGCCCAACCGCCGCTTGGACCGGATGACCGATACGCCGAACCCCGATGCCGGCAAAAGCGTAATGCGCAGCCCCTCCGGCAGTACAGTCCAGGGCCGCACCAGCAGTCCCGTGCCATAACAGCCGCAGTAACCGCTTCCCCCCTCAACTGCGCCAGCGCAACACTGTATCCTTCACCGGGTTGACGAAGGGCCGCGCCTCTGTGTGGGCGCGCATATATTCATTCTTGAGCTGGTAGTACCAGCGGGCCTGCGTGTCGGCATCCTTGATCAGCATCAGGGTCGGCTCATGCCGCAGCCCTTCCTGCTGCTTCACCACCACATCGCGATCCTGGCCCAGGAAGCGGCGGACGAATCGGCGCAGCACCGGGCGCGCGACATTGGCCCAGCCCAGGGTCCAATAGAAGCTGTTGGTCACTTCCGTGCGGTTGGCATCCAGTGGCGTCACCGTGGTCAGGTTCACGATCCGGTGGCGGCCAGCGACAATATGTTCCGTCCGGATGCCGGGCAGGCGGAAGCTGATCTCCGTCTCCGGCGCGCCACCCAGCAACTTGTAGGCGGCGGAATTGGAAGAGGGCCGGTGCCGCTTCATGGCGAAGCCATAGGGCGCCGGGCCAAAGGCCTTGGCCTTTTCATGGATGCTTTTGGCCGAACGCCAGAACCAGCTTTGATGCACGAAGGGGCCATGCGCGGGGTCCATCAGCCCCACGACCGCATGATCGACATGGCAGGGAAATTCCATCACCTCGGTCAGGTTGGGCGCGCGTCCCTCCATATCCGGCATTTGCGGCGGCGGGCCGTCCGGCTCCTTCTCCCCCATCCAGATCCAGAGATTGCCCTGCGCATCTGCCACGGGATAGCGGCGGACCTTGATCCGGTTCAGATCAAATTCCTGCCCCTCCACCAGCGAGGGAATGGCGGTGCAAGCGCCGCTGCCATCGAAACGCCAGCCATGATAGCAGCATTCAACCTCCCGCCCGTCAAACCGGCCGCAGGAAAGCGGAATGCCGCGATGGGGGCAGATATCACGCAGGGCAAAGGCCACACCATCATGGCCCCGGGCAAACACCACCGGCTGGCCCAGCAGCATCTTGGCCTGCATGCCACCCGGCGCCAGGGCGGCGGACGGCATGGCGAAATACCAGATATCGGTCAGGAAGGGGGCGGGCTCGGCCAATTGCGGCATATCCGGCGGCAAGGGAAAAGATGGCCGGCACCATAGCAGGCCGGACGCCGGCGGTCAGCAGGCCCGCAAGCCCCGCTCCCCGTTCTCGTTCAGCGCCGCCAGAAACTGGGGCTCAACAGCACCAGCACAGTGAACAGTTCCAGCCGCCCCAGCAGCATGCCCAGCGACATGACCCAGATCGCGGCCTCGTGCAGGGGCTGGTAATTCCCAACCGGCCCGATCATCGGCCCCAGACCTGGACCGACATTGCCCAGCGCCGTAGCCGCGGCCGAGATGGCATGGGTGTAATCCAGCCCGGTCATCCCCAGCAGCACCGCGAAGATCAAAATCAGGGCCATATAGACGAAGGTGAAGCTCATCACCGACATGATGACATCAGACCCGACCGGCTTGCCGCTATAGGTCAGCGGCAACATCCGGTTCGGGCTGAACAGCCGGTTCACCTGGGTCCGCAATGCCAGCCACATGATCTCGAACCGGAACATCTTGATGCCGCCGGAGGTGGAACCGGTGCAGCCGCCGACCAGCGTCAGAATGAAGAACAAGGCCACCGGTCCCGGCCCCCATTGCAGATAATCGGCGGAGGAGAAGCCCGTTGTCGTGATCAGGGAAACACAGTTGAACAGCGAATGGCGCAGTGCCTCACCAAAAGGCAGCGTATCCATCGCTGCCAGATAGAGTGCCAGCAACAGCGACACGATCAGGGTGAAGGCGGTGTAGGTCCGGACCTGGCTGTCCCGCCACAGGCCGACATAATCGCCCCGGACCAGGCTGATATAACGCACGAAGGGCAGGCTGCCGCAGAACATGAAGAAGATCAGCACCCATTCCACATTGGGGTTTTGGTAGAAGCCGATCGATGTGTCCTGCGTGGAAAAGCCACCCGTCCCCAATGCCGTCATGGAATGGTTGATCGCGTCGAACATGGGCATGCCCGCAGCGCGCAGCGCGATGATGCAGACGAAGGTCAGCGCCAGATAGACCCAGCCAAAACCCAAGGCCATATCAGCCGCTCGCGGCACTACCTTGTCGGACTTGTCCGACGATTCGCTGCGGAAAAGCTGCATCCCACCGACCCGCAGGAAAGGCAGGATCACGATCCCCATGCCGACAATGCCGATGCCCCCCAGCCAGACCAGCAAGGACCGCCAGAGCAGCAACCCAGGCGGCAGGGTGGACACCACCGCATAAGCCGATGCGCCCGTTGTCGTCAGGCCCGACATCGCCTCGAAATAGGCAGCGGAGAAGGACAGGCCATTGGCAGAAAACATGAAAGGCAGCGCTGCGAACAGGCACACCACCACCCAGGATGCCGTCGTCAGGATGAAGGTCTGGCGCAAGGACAGGACGATTCGCCCGGTCCGGTTCGTCAGTATCAACAGCACCCCGAAGAACAGGGTCAAGGCCGAGGAAACGGCGAAGACACGCCAGTCATCGGAGCCGGCCACCAGATCAGCAACCAGCGGCACGGCCATCGCCAGCGCGAGGACCGAGAGCAACGCACCGATGACATAGAAAATGGGACGAACGTCCAGGGAGAGCATGGCACTCCGGCGGCTTGGGATCCGCGATGGCGCGGGCCGGCCATCCGTTGAAAGGTTTCTTCACCTTTCGGGAAGGCGGCCTTCTCGTCAAGGCGCTATCTGAAGCACCAAAGGGAACGGCCGGGGAAAGCCCCCGGCCGCCGGCAAAATCCCGCAAAAGCGGCTTTCTACGGCTTACTCGATCCCGAGCGCCGACTTGTAGAGATCCAGCAGGGCTTCCATTTCCTGCCGGTCATTGGACTCCATCTTACGGATGCGGATGATCTGGCGCATGATCTTGGTGTCGAAGCCGGTACCCTTGGCCTCGGCATAGATATCCTTGATATCGTCCTGGATACCCTTCTTCTCTTCCTCCAGGCGCTCGATGCGCTCGATGAAGGAACGCAGCCGGTCGGCCGCAATGCCGCCGACGTCGGTAGAGGTTGCCGCGTCAGACATAGGATGCCTCGTTCAAATTCGATCAGGGAAGGCCGCGACCTTATCCAGCCATTGGGGGATAAGCAAGCCGGTTGGTGGCAAGGGCTATGGCCCCCGCCATGCGACAGATAGACGTTGCCGCACCTGCTCCATCGCCGCGCGGAAGGGCTGCTCGCTATCCAGGGCACGGGACAGGACCAGGGCACCCTGGATGGTGACAAGGGTATCGAGGCTGGCGCTTTCCGCTTCCGCCGGCGGCAGACCAGCGCGTTGCAAGGCGATAGCCAGCGCCTTGTGCCATTGGGTGAAATAGCCGTTCAGCGCCGGGGCGAAGCGGTCACGGGTTCCATCCAGCGCGAACGCCCCTACCAGGCAGATACGGCGCCCGGACTGAAAATAATCCGCCACAGCATCGATCATTCCGTTCACGGCTTCTGCCGGGGGCAGCGTTTCCAACGGCTGAAAAATCGTTCCTGCGAACCAGTGCTGCACCGACTCCAGAACGGCTGCCGCCATCTCCTCCTTCCCGCCGGGGAAGAAATGATAAAGGCTGCCCTTGCCCAGCCCCGTCCTCTTACAAAGCCGGCTGATACTGGCGCCCTCAAAGCCGAATTCGCGGAAAGCCTCCGCCAGAAGCGGAATGGCGTCGGCCCGCTCTGCCACCAGACGGGCCATCAGGCGGGCCGCAGCGGGTATGTCACGCCACTGGCGCGGTGGAACATCACCGCGATGGCAACAAGGGTACAAGCGCCCAGCAAAACCGGCATAACCAGGAAGTCCGGCCCCGGCGACAGGGCGAAAACCAGCAGCGGATCGGCGCCGGCCGGCGGGTGTGTCACCCGCAGCGCGCCCATCAGGGCAATAGCGAGGCCAACCGCCAGCGCCACCGCCCACCATTGATTGGGCAGGAGAGCATGCATGACCAGCGCCACAGCCGTAGCCAGGACATGCCCGCCGACAACATGGGCCGGCTGTGACAGCGGGCTGTACGGTGCTGCGAACAGAAGCACACAACTGGCCCCAAAGGGCGCAATCAGCAGGGGCGCCTGCATGAAGGCGGAAAAAGCCGCAACACAGCCGATTGCCAGCAGGCCGCCCAGGCCGGAAAGGAATGTCACACGCCAGGGCTGGGTCGGCTGATGACGGGAGATGAAATGGCGCATGAAACCTCACCTGTACCGATCAGTAAAAATTTTACCGATCGGTACAGGAATAAGTGCAACCAGTCAAGGGGGATAGCTCATCCCCGCCGCAACACCAGGGCCACGCCCCCAGCCGTCACCGCCATGCCGGCCAGCGCCAGCGGCCCCAGCGTCTCCCCGAACAAGGCCCAGCCCATAAGGGCGGTGACCGGAGGGGTCAGATAGAACAGGCTTGCCACCCGTGACGCCGCCCCCCGCTTGATCAGCATGAACAGCAGGAAGATGGCGCCGACCGACAGGACAAGGCACAGCCAGCCCAGGGCGAAGATGAAGTCCCAGGTCCAATCGACTTGCATCGTCTCCATCCAGGGGGCCAGCACGGCGAACAGGGTGCCAGTGGCGGCATATTGGATGGCCGTGCCGCTGCGCAGATCCATGCCGGTGCAGAAACTCTTCTGGTAGAGCGTGCCAGCCGTGATGCCGAGAAGGGCGATGCCGGCCAGAATCAGTGACCAGCCATCGCCATTGCGCAGCGCCAGCTTCTCCCCCACCACAGCCGCAACGCCCAGCAAGCCCAGGCCCAGCCCCAGCCATTGCAGCGGCCGGATCCGTTCCCCCAATAGCGGACCGGCCACCAGGGCCGTCAATACCGGCTGCAGGCCAACAATCAGCGCGACCGTTCCCGCCGGCAGACCATGATGGATGGCACCGAACACGCCCCCCAGATAGGCGCCATGAACCAGCAGCCCGGCCAGGGCGATGTGCCCTGCCTCCCGCCTTGTAGCCGGCCAGGGCGCGCGGGTCCAAACTGCCAGTGCCATCAGCAGCACGGCCACCAGGGCCATCCGCCACAGCAGAAAGGTCAATGGCTCCGCATGGGGCAGACCCAGCTTGCCGCCGATGAAGCCAGTGCTCCACAGCAGCACGAACAGGGCGGGGGCAAGCTTGTCGATCATGGGGAACCGCTTTTCAGACCTGAATATCCAAAGAAAAACGGCCGCCCCTTTCGGGACGGCCGCTTTCCAACTCAACCAACAGCCGGAAATCAGCCGTTGTTCTTGCCCTGCTTGGCAACGATTTCGTCAGCGACGTTCCTCGGCACCGGATCATAGTGCGAGAATTCCATCGTGAACGAACCGCGACCGGAGGTCATGCCGCGCAGCTGGCCGATATAGCCAAACATGTCGGACAGCGGCACATGGGCTTCAACGGCGATGTTGTTGCCACGCTCCAGCTGACCCAGGATCGTGCCACGACGACGGTTCACGTCACCGATCACGTCACCCAGATAATCTTCCGGAACCACCACTTCGACCTTCATGATCGGTTCCAGCAGAACCGGACCGGCCAGCTTCATGGCTTCGCGGAAGCAGGCCTTGGCGGCGATTTCGAACGTCAGGGCGTTCGAGTCGACGTCGTGGTACTTACCGTCGATCAGGGTGGCCTTGAAGTCCACAGTCGGATAGCCGGCGATGACACCGTCTTCCTTCTGCATCTGCAGGCCCTTATCGACCGAGGGGATGTATTCGCGCGGCACGGTACCGCCGACCACCTGGTCGACGAACTCGTAACCCTCACCGCGTTCCTTCGGCTCGAAAATGATCTTCACTTCAGCGAACTGGCCCGAACCGCCGGTCTGCTTCTTGTGGGTATAGATGTGCGTGACCGGACGGGTGATCGACTCGCGATAAGCCACCTGCGGACGGCCCATGACGCCTTCCACACCATATTCGGTGCGGACACGGTCCAGGGTCACTTCCAGGTGCAGTTCGCCCATGCCGCGCAGCAGGGTCTGACCGGTTTCGCGATCGGTTTCCAGACGCAGGGACGGATCCGCGCGGACCATCTTGCCGATGGCGGCGCCGAACTTGTCCTGGTCGCCACGGTTCTTCGGCTCGATGGAGACGGAGATCACGGGCTCGGGGAAACGCATACGCTCCAGCACCACCGGGGCGGTGGCATCGCACAGCGTATCACCGGTATCGGTTTCAGCCAGCGACACGAAGGCAACGATGTCACCGGCGCGGCATTCTTCCAGATCGTTGGTGTCCTTGGCGAACATTTCCACGATACGGCCGATACGCTCGCGCTTGCCACGGGTGGTGTTCAGCAGCTGGGTGCCCTTGGTGACAACGCCCGAATAGACGCGCACGAAAGTCAGCGAACCGTACTTGTCGTTCAGCACCTTGAAGGCAAGACCCGAGAACGGCTCTTCATCGGAGCAGATACGCTCGCCGTTCGGGTTACCATCGGGATCCACCGTCTTGATGGCTTCCACGTCGGTCGGAGCGGGCAGGTACCACACAACAGCGTCCAGCAACTGCTGCACACCCTTGTTCTTGTACGAAGAACCGCACAGCACCGGCACGAAGGCGCCGGACAGGGTGGCCTTACGGATGCACTCGCGGAGCTTGTCGGCGTCCGGCTCGGTGCCTTCCAGATAGGCTTCCATGGCGGCGTCGTCCTGCTCCACGCAGGCTTCGACCAGATCCTGACGATACTGCTTGTACTGGGACAGCAACTCGCGGTCATAGGCGTTGGTGATCTTCAGCTTGTCAGCCAGATCATCCGTAACGTCCCAGATTTCCCACTTGCTGTCCTTCTCCTCGGAGAACCAGACATAAGCCTTCATCTCAACAAGGTCGACGATGCCGTGGAAGTCATCTTCCGAACCGATCGGCATCTGCAAGCAGATGGGGCGGGAGCCCAGACGGTCAACGACCATCTTCACCGTGCGGCGGAAGTTGGCGCCCGAGCGGTCCATCTTGTTGACATAGCACATGCGCGGCACTTTGTAGTTGTCCGCGAGGCGCCAGTTGGTCTCGGTCTGCGGCTCAACGCCGGCCACACCGTCAAACACCACGACCGCGCCGTCGAGCACGCGCAAGCTACGGTTCACCTCAATGGTGAAGTCCACGTGGCCCGGGGTGTCGATGACGTTGATCTTCTTGCCCTTCCAGAAGCAGGAAACGGCCGCCGACTGGATCGTGATGCCGCGCTTCTGTTCCTGCTCCATATAGTCGGTCGTCGTCGACGTCTTCAGATCCTTGGTATCATGAACGTCGATGATCGTGTGCTTACGACCGGTATAGTAAAGGATGCGCTCAGTCGTGGTCGTCTTGCCGGCATCGACGTGGGCGATGATGCCGATATTCCGAATATCAGAAAGCGGGGTAGTGCGGGGCATAAGAAGGGCTCCGTCGTCCAGCGTCGTGTGAAAAAAATCAACCGACCCGGCGTGGTGAGGTCAGGTGTTCGGAAGGCGGGCCGATCCACGTAGGCAAACCATACCCGCACGAAAAAAACCGGGGTGCCGTCAGCGCCAAGCGCCTCGGTTCCCCGGTGGCGGCCTATTTAGCGCGGATGGGCCCAGATGCCAAGGGGGGATATGGCATGACGGGTAAGCGCGTGTGAACAAGCTGTTCACCCTCATCGCCGTGCATTCAAAGGACTGTAATGCGAGTTACACCCGCGTCCTGAAGATGGGCTTCCCGTCATGGCAACCACGTCACAATGGCTGTCATCGAGTTCGTGCTCCGATCTGGCCGCCGAGGGCAAGGTTTGGTGAGTGACGATCTTGGCGAAGAAGCCGCGCCTGATTGCAGGTGTCTGGTTGAAAAATTAAAAGCGCTGCCGGCTAGAATCCTACTGATTTTTTTTACGCAGACCCGACATCATTGAGCAGACGGTGCGCTGTCGAATTGAGGACTTTATCAGGAATGCTCGTCAAGGCCATGCCACCTAAAGCCGATCTGCTCACTCAGGTTCGTAGACTCTACGAATGCGTTGCCACCGCAACGAATTTGCTACCAAGGGTAGCGCATTCGCTGGCGCCTAGTATGGGGCAGCGGCTAGTCAGATTTCTACTCCCCCCCGTAAGGACCCTTAGAGAGCTAGATTTTGACGCACACGCATCACTTGCGGAGGGTCTTGTTGAACTTGAGGAAATTGTTAATGATTTGCCGTGCAGCGTCGCCCCGATCATCCAGCGCGGCATCGTTTGGCATTTTCATTTCCCAGGTGGGCACTCTCTTTCCGCGACAGAATGGCAGCGTTATCTTGGAAGTGTCCTAATACCTTTATGGAAGCAACACTCTACCTTTGCACTGCTTTGTTCACTTAGCCGCGATGGCTATGTCCGTCAGGCGGCACTACGTTCCGCCACGGCCCCGTTATCCAGCCCGCTTCTGGTTCATATTCTGTTGTATCGACTTCTGGACTGGGTTCCTGCCGTCCGGGAAGAAGCGCGAGCCTGCCTCCAACGGATAACAAAGATCACCGACCACGCCATTATGGCGGAAGGATTCCTCGGCGCACTTGCCACACTGCCCCGCCGATCCGCTTGGCGTGAGACAGGCCCGTCATTGATAGAGCACTTTAATGGGGCAGGAATTTTTGGTGTTGCCGTCGACCAGCTCGCCGCACGCCAGCAAGGTCCAAGTGGTGTTCTCCTACGCAGACTCATCATCTCACCAGAGATTGATGCACATCTGCCCGCACTGGCGAGGACAGCGAAGCAGCCTGCTGTGCGCGCGGTCGCCCTGCGCTGTCTCTTATCAGGTGTGGCCTATTATACGGTGGGATTGCGAAGGCAATGGGTCGATAAAACCATGGGCCGGTACATGCTGGTGCCGGACATGGTCGAACGGCCCCTGACCATAATACCAGCGCCCCGTCGTGAATTGATACAGCAGGCAATTTTTGATCGCGCGGCTTGTGTACGTCGTATTGCGCTAGATGCTGCGATACGGGAGCCCGTTTTGATCATTCCTGTCGACCAACTGCGCAGTTTGGCAATGATGGATAAGGCCGCTTCAGTACGCAGCCGTGCAAGCTGGCTTCTGCGGCAACCGCTATACAGTTCGATCGGATAGAAGCGAGCGCAGGTCACCCGGCTGTCACGCGCCGGTCATGACCGTCAGGCTATATGGGTCCACGTTGTCGGCATCTCTGCCAGCAATAAGTATGGGATAGCCAACACCCCTGTTTCCAGGGGCGGCAACATACCTTGGGGGGCACATGTTCGGGACTTCCGTGTCACGCCTTCTGATGGCGGTGCAGATCACCATGCTCTGCGGCCTGCTCCTGGCGGCCAGCACCCTGGCCGTCGGGGCATTGAGAAATTTCAGCAATGCCGGCAGTGCTGTGGCGGATACGGAATCCAACCGGGCCCTTTTCGATGCCGTGGTCAAAAATCGCGCGCAGATCGCACGCGTCCAGACGGCCCTGGTCGCCCAGGACGACCCGCGCCCCATCGCCAGCAAGACGCGCGACGAAGCCAAAAGCGCGGTCGCTGAGGCGTTGCGCCTGCTTCAGAATAGCGATCTGGCAGAAAAGGATGATCTGCTAAAGGTCATTACCACGGACCTGGAGACCATGGACAGGGAATGGGCCAGGGTGGAGGCGCTCTTTGCCCTTCCCAAAGGGGGGCGGGATGTCGCCAGCACGGATGGCTGGCGGCGGTCCGTGCTGACGCTATCGACCGCGATGGAAAAGGCCGCCACCACTTTGTCCAGCGACATGCGGGAGCGCAACGCGCTTATCGGCAGCCTGCTGACAACCCGCGAGGCGGCGTGGCGGTTGCGCGACAATATGGGGGCCCAATGTTCCCAGCTCCGCCCCTTCGTCACCGAAAGCAAGCCATTAACAGCGGACGCCGCCCGGCAATGGCATGTGCGGCGGGGCGCTTACGGTGTCGATCTTCAGGTGCTGCGGGAAATTGCCGATCGACCAGGAACCCCCGTTGCCCTGCGTGATGCCATCGGCCTTGCCGGCACCAATATCGAGCGCGCCCAGGCCACGATTGATGGGTTGGTCGCCCGTTTTGACGGGTCCGGCCAGCCAGCCATGGAAGCGGCTGCCTATACGGCTGCCTGCAACCAACCTTTTGAGAGCATCCTTGCCATTGCCTATGGCGCGCTGGACCTGTCGGTTGACCACGCACAATCCCAGCGGCAATCGGCCCTTCTGGTGTTGATCACCACGTTCCTGGGCCTGGCCGCCGCCGTCGCCCTGTCGCTGTTCGGCCTGTTCGCAATCCAACGCCGATTGAGCCAGCCGACCATGGTACTGCGGGAAGCAATCGGCCACCTGTCCCGGCAGGACTACACGATCCCGGTCCCCCCTGCCCGCCATCCGGACGAGTTGGGGTCCATTGCCACCGCACTGGAAGCCCTGCGCCGCAGCGCTGGTGAAGCGCAGCGTCTTCAGCAGGAAGCGGCGGAACGCCAGAGGGCGGAACTCCAGCGGGCGGAAGCTTTGCGCACCTATTGCCGTGAATTCGAAGGTGCCGCGCAAGCCGCGCTCAGCACCATCAGCGCCGCCTCCGGTGCGCTGGACCAAACCTCTGGCACGATGCGCCACATCGCCAGCGATACCAGCGCCCAGGCGGGGATGGTTTCCAATGCGGCAGAGGAAACTTCCCAGAATGTGCAAACCGTCGCCGCCGCGACCGAAGAACTCTCCGCTTCCATCGCGGAAATTTCCCATCAGGTGACGGCCAGCGCCGACATGGCGCGCACCGCCGCCGGTCAGGCCGCTTCCACCAACGCCACAGTGGAGGCCTTGACGGAGGCGGCACAGAAGATCGGTGACGTTGTGGGCTTGATCAGCGAAATCGCCGGACAGACCAACCTGCTGGCGCTCAACGCGACAATTGAGGCAGCACGCGCCGGTGAAGCGGGCAAGGGCTTTGCCGTTGTCGCAGCGGAAGTGAAAAACCTCGCCACGCAGACTGCACGCGCGACGGAAGATATCACCCAGCAGGTTCAGCATATCCAGATGACGACAGCAGACGCCGTGACCGCCATCCAATCCATCACCGATATGATCAGCCGGATCAGCGAGGGAACATCAGCCATCGCAGCAGCCGTGGAGGAGCAAGGGGCGGCTACCCGGGAGATTTCCTCTTCCGTGCAGCAGGTGGCGCAGGGCACGGCGGAAGTGACCAGCACCATCGCCCAATTGGCCCAGTCCAGCCAGCAAACCGGTAGCGCTGCTCAGGCAGTGAGCGAAGCGGTGGGCGATGTGGTGCGGGAACAGAGCAGTCTGCAGGGTGCGATGGAGAATTTCCTGACCAAGGTTCAGCAGGCCTGACAAAGCTGACCGGATCACCGCGCCGAAAGAAAAACCCCGCCGGAATTGCTTCCGGCGGGGTTTTTCTTGTCAGGCTTTTGACCTGATATCAGGCGGCGGCTTCTTCGCCGTCCTCGTCCTTCACCAGGACCGGGCCGCTATCCTGGCCCTTGGCGGCCAGATCGCGATCAACGAACTCGATGACAGCCATCGGGGCGTTGTCGCCATACCGGAAGCCGGCCTTCAGGACGCGGGTGTAACCACCGTTGCGGTCCTTGTAGCGCTCGGCGATGACGGTGAACAGCTTGTCCACAACGGCATTGTCGCGCAGCTCGGCATAAGCCTGGCGCTTGGCGGACAGGCCACCCTTCTTGCCGAGCGTGATCAGCTTTTCGACGATCGGACGCAGATCCTTCGCCTTCGGCAGGGTGGTCTTGATCTGCTCGTGCTTGATCAGGGCGTTCGCCATGTTGGAGAACATGGCCAGACGGTGGGAGGTGGTGCGGCTGAACTTACGCCCGGACATTCCATGACGCATGGGTACTCTCCTTCATAGCATGGCCCCGCGGGGCGGAACCGATGGCGATCCCCGCAAGCGCCGGTACCCGAAAAGGGCCAGTACGGCGGGGGTGGGCGGAATGCCCAAAGTGAAACAAGGGGCGGAACCTAGTCGGCTCCGCCCGTAACGTCAAGCTCAGTACGGCTCTTCCAGACGCTTGGCCAGGTCCTCGATATTTTCGGGCGGCCAGTTCGGGATTTCCATGCCGAGATGCAGACCCATCTGGGCCAGCACTTCCTTGATCTCGTTCAGCGACTTGCGGCCGAAGTTCGGGGTACGGAGCATCTCCGCCTCGGTCTTCTGCACCAGATCGCCGATATAGACGATATTGTCGTTCTTGAGGCAGTTGGCCGAACGGACCGACAGTTCCAGCTCGTCCACCTTGCGCAGCAGGTTCTTGTTGAAGGGGATTTCGTCCGCCTTCGTCTCGGCCACGGCCGCCTGCGGCTCCTCGAAATTGATGAACATCTGCAGCTGGTCCTGCAGGATACGGGCGGCGATGGCCACCGCGTCTTCCGGCGTGACCGCGCCGTTAGTCTCAACGGTCAGCAGCAGCTTGTCATAGTCCGTGGTCTGGCCAACGCGGGTGTTTTCCACCTTGTAGGCGACCTTGGACACGGGCGAGAAGATGCTGTCCACCGGGATCAGGCCGATGGGGGCATCTTCCGGACGGTTCATGGCAGCGGCGACATAGCCCTTACCGGAATGAACCGTCAGTTCCATGCTGAGACGCGCACCGGCATCCAGCGTGCAGATCAGGTGATCGGGATCCAGCACCTCGATATCGGCACCGGTATCGATCATCCCGGCCACGACGTTGCACGGGCCTTCAGCGCGCAGCCGCATGCGGCGCGGGCCTTCAGCACCCATCTTCAGCGCCATCGCCTTGATGTTCAGGACGATGTCGGTCACGTCCTCGCGGACGCCGGGGATCGAGGAGAATTCGTGCAGCACACCATCGATATGGATCGAGGTGACGGCGGCGCCCTGCAGGGACGAGAGCAGAACACGACGCAGGGAATTGCCGAGCGTCAGGCCAAAGCCACGCTCCAGCGGGCCGGCGACGATAACGGCTTCACGCTTCGGGTCATTACCCGGCGTGATTTCCAACTTGTTCGGCTTTTCGAGAGTCTGCCAGTTCTTCTGGATCACGGCTATGCCTCATGCCATCGGGTCAAAGCAACATTCCGGCACACCACGGTCCCACCGGCTTTCGCAGATGGGGCCAACCGTTCAATGCGTGGAGGGGCGCGATGGCGTGCGCCCCTCTTTCCCGAACGGTGCGGGTGCCGGGATGCCTCGGTCTGGATCAGACGCGGCGCTTCTTCGGCGGACGAACGCCGTTGTGCGGGATCGGCGTCACGTCGCGGATGGACGTGATCTGGAAGCCGATCGACTGCAGCGCGCGCAGAGCGGATTCACGGCCCGAACCCGGACCCTTGACTTCCACTTCCAGCGTCTTCATGCCGTGTTCCTGAGCCTTGCGGCCAGCGTCCTCGGCAGCCATCTGGGCAGCATAGGGGGTCGACTTACGCGAACCCTTGAAACCCATGGTGCCCGACGACGACCAGGAGATGGTGTTCCCCTGCGCGTCGGTGATGGTGATCATGGTGTTGTTGAAGCTGGCGTTCACGTGAGCGACGCCAGAGGTGATGTTCTTGCGCTCGCGACGACGGAGACGCGCAGAGGCGTTGGGCTTTGCCATTTGTCAGGTCTCCAGTCTTACTTCTTCTTGCCGGCGATCGGCTTGGCCGGGCCCTTGCGGGTGCGCGCATTGGTGTGCGTGCGCTGGCCACGGACCGGAAGGCCCCTACGATGACGCAGGCCGCGATAGCAGGCCATGTCCATCAGGCGCTTGATGTTCATCGCGGTTTCGCGACGCAGGTCGCCTTCCACGCGATAATCGGCATCGATGGTTTCGCGAATGCGCAAAACTTCGTCGTCGGTCAGCTGGTTGACACGGCGCTCGTCGGGGATACCAACCTTGGAGCAGATGTCAGCCGCGAACTTCGGACCGATACCATGAATGTACTGAAGGGCGATCACCACACGCTTAGCCGTGGGGATATTAACGCCAGCGATACGCGCCACGTGTTCTCTCCTCGCTATGCCCGACCAAGAAAGTCGGGCGATCTTCGTCCACATCCCGCCTGTCGGCACCGGCACCCGTGGCGGGGCAGCCGGACGAACTCGGGACATCTCATCCGAAGAAATCCCGATAATCGGGATCTTCAAATGCATACACGCAAAAGACTCCGCCCCGGCACTTATCCGGAACAGAGTTTCTATCCGTGCGATCGACCCTGTAACAGATCGAAGGCGCGCATTATAGGCAGGGTTCACGCCCTGTCAAGCGCGGAAGAAACAACAAGGGGCGGGCACCATCGGTACCCGCCCCTCGCTTGTTCAGCAGCAATCGGCAATCAGCCGATAATGGCTTCCAACTGGCGGGTGACCTCGTCGATCTCCGCCATTCCATCGACTTGTTTCAGCACGCCATGCTCCCGGTAATAGGGGAGAATCGGTGCAGTATCCCGCTCATATGCCGCCAGACGCTTGCCGAAGGTTTCGGCATTATCGTCAGCGCGACGGGTGAACTCGGTAGAGCCGCAATTATCGCAGACACCGGCAACCTTGGGCGGGTTGAAGCTGTCATGATAACCCGTGCCGCACTTGGCGCAGGTGAAGCGGCCTGTCACGCGGGTAACCAGCGCCGGACCATCCACCTTCATCTCGATCACATGGTCGAGCTTGAGGCCCTTGTCAGCCAGCATGGCATCCAGCGCTTCGGCCTGCGGCACGGTGCGCGGAAAACCATCCAGGATAAAGCCCTTGGCACAATCCGGCTGATCGATCCGTTCCGAGATCATCTCAATCATGACCTCGTCCGGTACCAACTGCCCTGCCTTCATGATGGCGTCGGCGCGCTGGCCCAGTTCCGACCCGCTGCGCACCGCGGCGCGCAGCATATCACCGGTCGAAAGCTGGATCGTACCGTACTTCTTCTCCAGACGCTGGGACTGCGTCCCCTTGCCGGCCCCCGGCGGTCCCAACAGGATCAGGTTCATCCACGTCTCCCACGCAGCTTGGCCTTCTTGATCAGGCCTTCATACTGGTGCGCCAGCAGGTGCGAATGGACCTGTGCCACGGTATCCATGGTCACCGTCACCATGATGAGCAGGCTGGTACCGCCGAAATAGAAGGCAGCGCCATACTCGGCCATCATCAGTTCAGGCAACAGACAGACCACCGTGATATAGGCGGCACCGACAAATGTCAGGCGCGTCAGGACAAAGTCCAGATAGTCGGCCGTGTTCTTGCCGGGACGAATGCCCGGAATGAAACCACCATACTTCTTCAGGTTATCGGCCGTTTCGGTCGGGTTGAAGACGATGGCGGTATAGAAGAAACAGAAGAAGATGATCAGCGCGGCATACAGCACCATATAAAGCGGAGTGCCATGCGCCACATTACGGGTGATCAACTCAAGGGCGCTGGACCACCAGCTTCCGCCATCAGCCGCCCCCGCAGCGCCGACGCCAGAGAAGCCGACCATGGTCAGCGGCAGCAGCAGCAGCGACGAGGCGAAGATCGGCGGGATAACGCCGGCGGTGTTCAGCTTCAGCGGCAGGTGCGAGGACTCGCCCCCGAACATCTTGTTGCCGACCTGGCGCTTCGGGTACTGCACGATCAGACGACGCTGCGCCCGTTCGAAGAACACGATGCCGGTGATGACGATCACGGCCAGGATCAGCAGGCCGATGATGAACCAGGTGCTCATAGCGCCGGTCCGGCCCAATTCCAAAATCTGTGCGAAGGCGCCCGGCAGGGCCGCCACAATACCAGCAAAGATGATCAGCGAGATGCCATTGCCGACCCCGCGCGCGGTAATCTGCTCACCCAGCCACATCAGGAACATCGTGCCGCCCACCATCGTGATGACGGTGGAGATGCGGAAGAACCAGCCGGCATCAATGACGACCGCCCCTCCCTGTTGGTTCATGCCCTCAAGCCCCAATGCCAGCCCATAGGACTGCACAACGGCGAGGATCACCGTCAGGTAACGGGTATATTGGTTGATCTTCTTTCGGCCCGACTCGCCTTCCTTCTTCAACGTCTCCAGCGTCGGCGACACAGCGGTCATGAGCTGGATGATGATCGAGGCGGAGATGTAGGGCATGATGTTGAGCGCGAAGATGCTCATGCGCTCCACGGCACCACCGGCAAACATGTTGAACATGCCCAGGATGCCACCCGACTGGTTGGCGAAGAAGCTGGCGAAAGCCTCGCTGTTGATGCCCGGCAGCGGGATATAGGTCCCGAGACGGTAGACGATCAACGCCCCCAGGGTGAACCAAATCCGCTTCTTGAGTTCCGTCGCCTTGGAGAAGGCGCCGAAATTCATGTTGGCGGCAAGTTGCTCGGCAGCTGATGCCATGAAAGGCCCCTTGAAGTCGCAAACCCGGCCGGCACACCCCGGCCCATGTTGTTACATGGCTATGAACAGGGCGGCGCCGCTGCGGTCAATATGAAAGTGCGGCATGCAATGGTGCTGCGCCAATAGGTCCGGCTCCGCACGACCGTTGGTAGGCTGGATATCGGCATTTTCCCGTCAGGTCAATGCTGCTTCCCCCTCCCCGGACGATGGTCGCAATGGCGCGCCCCTGTCCTGATGCTGAAATGAAACAAGGCCCCGGGTTGCCCCGGGGCCTTGCATCATGTCCTGACCGTCGGCTTATCAGCCTTCGGCGGCCTCAACGGCCGGAACCGTCACCTTGCCGCCAACGGCTTCGACAGCGGCGATAGCGCCGGCCGATGCACCGGCCACGTCAACCGTGACCTTGGCAGTGAGGGTGCCCTTGTTCAGCAGGCGAACGCCGTCGCGGGCGTTGCGGACAATACCAGCCGCAACCAGCGCTTCAGCGTTGATGGTCTCGCCGGCGTTCAGGCGACCATCATCAATGGCCTTCTGAATGGAACCGACATTGACCACCGCGTAGTCCTTGGCGAACGGCACGTTCGAGAAGCCGCGCTTCGGAAGACGGCGATGCAGGGGCATCTGGCCGCCTTCGAAGCCCTTGATCGAGACGCCCGAACGGGACTTCTGACCCTTCACACCACGGCCACCGGTCTTGCCCTTACCGGACCCGATGCCGCGGCCGATACGCAGGCGTTCCTTGCGGGCGCCATCGTTTTCGCGGATTTCGTTGAGCTTCATGATCTCTATCCTTCAAGCCGTATCGGGGAAACCTCTTACGAGGCCTCCTCGACGCGCACGAGGTGCCGAACCTTGGCGATCATGCCACGAACGGCCGGAGTATCCTCCAGCTCGCGCGTGCGGTTCAGCTTGTTGAGACCCAGACCGATCAGGGTGGCCCGCTGATCGGCCTTGCGGCCGATCGGGCTCCCCGTCTGGGTCACGATGACGGTGTTCTTGTCAGCCATTTACGCGGCCTCCTTCTCACCTTCGCGCTTGCCGAGAATATCGGAAACGCGACGGCCACGACGGGCGGCCACAGCACGCGGGCTGACGCATTGCGCCAGAGCGTCGAAGGTCGCTTTGATCATGTTGTGCGGGTTGGAGGTGCCGACCGACTTGGTCACCACGTCCGCCACGCCCAGAGCTTCGAAGATGGCGCGCATCGGGCCACCGGCGATGATGCCGGTACCCGGCGGGGCGGCGCGAAGCACCACCTTGCCGGCCCCGAAGTGACCATACACATCGTGATGCAGCGTGCGGCCTTCGCGCAGCGGCACGCGGATCATCGACCGCTTGGCCTGATCGGTTGCCTTGCGGATGGCTTCCGGCACTTCACGGGCCTTGCCCGAACCGACGCCGACACGACCCTTGGCATCACCAACGACGACGATGGCGGCAAAGCCGAAACGACGGCCACCCTTCACCACCTTGGCGACGCGGTTGATCCCGACGAGCTTCTCGACGAGATCGTCGCCTTCGCGTTCCTCACGACGATCGCGGTTCTCACCACGCTCGCGGCGTTCGCCACGATCGCGGTTACGCCGCTCACCTTCGCCGCCGGCCGCGCTGTTCTCATTACGAGCCATTGCTACCCCCTTAGAACTGCAGGCCGGCTTCGCGGGCGGCGTCGGCCAAAGCCTTCACACGCCCGTGAAACAGATACTGGCCGCGGTCGAAAACGACGGTGCTGACACCATTGGCCAGAGCGCGTTCGGCAATCAGCTTGCCGACGGCCTTGGCCGCTTCGATATCGGCACCGGTCTTCAGACCTTCGCGCAGCCCCTTGTCCAGGGTCGACGCAGCGGCGAGCGTATGGCCCGCCGTGTCGTCGATGATCTGGGCATAGATATGCTGGCTCGACCGGAAGACGGAGAGACGAACGCGACCGCCGCTGACCTTGCGGAGCCGGGCACGCACCCGCGCCTTGCGGCGCTGGTTGAGATCCTGTTGCTTGCTCATCGACGGCCGCCTTACTTCTTCTTGCCTTCTTTGCGGACGATCGTCTCGTTATCGTACTTCACACCCTTGCCCTTGTAGGGCTCTGGCGGACGATAAGAGCGAATTTCCGCGGCGATCTGACCCACCTGCTGCTTGTCGGCACCAGAGATCGAGATGGAGGTCGGCTTGTCGCACTTCATCGTGATACCCGCGGGAATGGGGTAACGGATGTCGTGGCTGAAACCGAGGTTCAACACCAGCTCGCTGCCAGCGACGGCGGCCTTGTAGCCGACGCCGGTGATTTCGAGGTTGCGGGTGAAACCCTTCTCCACACCGGTCACCAGATTGGCGACGTTCGTGCGGGCGGTGGCCCAGTTCTGACGAGCGCGAACCGTTTCGTTGCGCGGAGAGACGACAACCTTGCCGTCCTCCAGCTTCGCTTCGATCTCGTCGATGAGGGTGAGGCTGAGCTGGCCCAGCTTACCCTTGGCGGTGACAGTCTGACCGGTGACCTGAACGGTTACCCCGGCCGGAACCGGCACCGGATGCTTTCCGATACGCGACATGGCCGTGCTCCTTAGAACACCTTGCAGAGGACTTCACCGCCAACATTGGCGGCGCGGGCCTCGTTGTCAGACATGACGCCGCGCGGCGTCGAGAGGATCGCAATACCCAGGCCGTTATACACGCGCTGGAGATCGGCGATCTTGGAGTAAATCCGGCGGCCCGGCTTGGAAACGCGATGCACTTCCTTAATGACCGGTTCGCCTTCATGGTACTTCAGCTCGATGCGCAGATTGCGCACACCGGGCTTCACATCTTCCACGGAATAACCGCGGATGTAGCCTTCGCGCTTCAAAACTTCCAGCACATTGGTGCGGAGCTTGGAGGCCGGGCTGTTAACGACCGACATGCGGGCTTTCTGACCGTTACGGATACGGGTCAGCATATCGCCCAGGGGATCGCTCAGGTTCATTACCCGACCCTCCTTACCAGCTGGACTTGGTCATGCCCGGGATCTGACCATTGCTGGCGAGATCACGCAGGGCGACACGGCACAAGCGGAACTTGCGATAGAAGGCGCGCGGACGCCCCGTCAGTTCGCAACGGTTCCGGATGCGGGTACGGCTGCCATTGCGGGGCAGCTGCGCCAGCTTCAGGACAGCAGCGAACCGCTCGTCATCCGGCAGGTCACGGCTGCGCGCGATGGCCTTGAGGGCCGCGCGCTTTTCCCGATGCTTCGCCGCCAGCTCGGTGCGACGCTTGTTCTTCTCGACAGAGCTCTTCTTAGCCATTGTTACCCGCCTCACCGACGAACGGCATCTGGAAAGCCTTCAGGAGAGCCTTGGCTTCCTTATCGGTCTTGGCCGTGGTGACGAAGATGATGTCCATGCCCCGGATATCGTCGATCTTATCGTAATCGATTTCCGGGAAAATGAGCTGTTCCTTCAGACCCATGGCGTAGTTCCCACGGCCATCGAAGCTGGTGCCCGGGATACCGCGGAAGTCGCGGACGCGGGGCAGTGCGATGGTGACCAGACGGTCAAGGAACTCGTACATGCGGTCAGCGCGCAGCGTCACCTTGCAGCCGATCGGCATGCCTTCACGCAGCTTGAACTGCGCGATGGACTTGCGGGCCTTCGTGACAACGGGCTTCTGACCGGAGATAGCGGTCAGATCAGCAACGGCCTGGGAGACCTTCTTGCTGTCGCCGGCGGCTTCGCCGACGCCCATATTGATCACGATCTTCTCGAGACGCGGGATCTGCATGTCGTTGGCGTAGTTAAACTCCGCCTTCAACTTGCCACGGATCTCGGCGTCGTAATGTTCCTTCAGACGGGCAGCCATTGTGCGCCTCACTGGTCGATCACTTCGCCGGAAGCCTTGGCGAAGCGGACCTTGCGGCCGTCCTCCAGGGTCCGGAAGCCAACGCGGGTCGGCTTGTTGGTCTTGGGGTCGATGTGCGCGACATTGGAAATGTCCATCGCAGCCTCGATCTCGACGATGCCGCCTTGCTGCATCGGGGTCTGACGCTGGTGCTTCTTCACCAGGTTGACACCGCGCACCTTGACGCGACCTTCGGTCGGCAGCACCTCGATGACTTCACCCGTCTTCGTCTTGTCCTTACCGGCAATGACGACGACGTTGTCACCTTTACGGATCTTCGCAGCCATCAGAGCACCTCCGGCGCCAGCGAAATGATCTTCATGAACTTCTTACCGCGCAGCTCACGAGTAACCGGCCCGAAGATACGGGTACCGATCGGCTCACCCTGCTTGTTGATCAGCACGGCGGCATTGCGGTCGAAGCGGATGACGGAACCGTCCTCACGGCGCAGTTCCTTGGCGGTGCGAACGATGACAGCGCGATGCACGTCACCCTTCTTCACGCGGCCGCGCGGAATCGCCTCCTTCACCGACACGACGATAACATCGCCGATGGCGGCGAAGCGACGACCAGCGCCGCCCAGCACCTTGATGCACTGCACCCGGCGCGCGCCGCTATTATCGGCGACCTCCAGGTTGGTTTGCATCTGAATCATGGAATGGCTTCCTTATCTTCAAATGTATTCGGCAAAATCAAAACCGGCGACCGAGGCCGCCGGTGTCGATTCAGCCATTGTCGGCGACCGGAGTCGCCAGCACGGTCCACCGCTTGGACTTCGAGATCGGACGGCATTCTTCGATCTGGACAACGTCCCCGATCTTGACAGCGTTCGTCTCGTCGTGAGCGGCGTACTTCTTGGACTGCTTGATGAACTTCTTATACACGGGGTGCATAACGCGGCGTTCGACCAGAACCGTAACGGTCTTGTCGGCCTTGTCGGACACCACGGTACCCTGCAGGATGCGACGGGGCATCGTTAACCCCTCCTTTAGGATGCAACGGCAGCAGACGAGGTCTGCTGGCCGAGGATGGTCTTGATGCGGGCGATATCGCGACGCACCTCACGAACCCGCGCCGTGTTCTCCAGCTGGCCAGAGGCCTTCTGGAAACGCAGGTTGAACTGTTCCTTCTTGAGCTGGAGGAGCTGATCGTTCAGCTCGTCCTGGCTCTTGCCGCGAAGGTCAGTAGCCTTCGTCATGCCTCACCCCCTTCACCCAGACGGGTGACCATACGCACCTTGATCGGCAGCTTCGCAGCAGCCAACTCGAAAGCGCGCTTGGCGAGATCCGCCGGCACACCATCGAGCTCAAACATGATACGACCCGGCGCAACGCGCGCGGCCCAGAATTCGGGCGAACCCTTACCGGAACCCATTCGCACTTCAGCCGGCTTCGACGACACGGGCAGATCCGGGAAAATCCGGATCCACACGCGTCCCTGACGACGCAGGTGGCGGGTGATGGCGCGACGAGCGGATTCGATCTGACGCGCGGTAATACGCGCAGGTTCGACCGCTTTCAAGCCAAAAGCACCAAAGTTCAAATCGGTGCCGCCCTTGGAGGCGCCGTGGATACGACCCTTGTGCGCCTTGCGGTACTTAGTACGCTTCGGACTCAGCATGGCATGTAGCCTTCTCTATATCCCTGCCAGTATCCGGCGTCTCAGCGGGCCGGGGCCTGATCGCCGGCGCGCTTGTCCTGCGCCATCGGATCATGCGCGAGGACCTCGCCCTTGAACACCCACACCTTGACACCGCAGGTGCCGTAGGTGGTCATCGCGGTGCCAACACCATAGTCGATGTCGGCGCGCAGGGTGTGCAGCGGCACACGGCCTTCGCGATACCACTCGATACGAGCGATTTCAGCACCACCCAGACGACCGGAGCAGTTGATCCGGATACCCTGGGCGCCCAAGCGCATGGCGGACTGCACGGCGCGCTTCATGGCGCGACGGAAGGCCACACGGCGCTCCAGCTGGCTGGCGATGTTCTCGGCGATCAGACGGGCGTCCAGTTCCGGCTTGCGGATCTCGACGATGTTCAGGTTCACCTCGGAACCCGCCATCTTGCTGAGCTCAGAGCGCAGCTTTTCGATGTCCGCACCCTTCTTGCCGATCACCACACCCGGACGGGCCGTGTGGATGGTGACGCGGGCCTTCTTGGCCGGACGCTCGATGACCACGCGGCTGACGCCAGCGGCCTGCAGGCGAGCCTGCAGGTACTTGCGCAGACGCAGGTCCTGGTGCAGCAGCTTGGCATAGTCGCGATCAGCGAACCAGCGGCTGTCCCAGGTGCGGTTGATACCGACGCGAAGGCCGATCGGATTGACTTTCTGACCCATTACTCAGCGGCCTCCCCGGCCTTCTCCTCGACGCGCTCACGAACGATCACGGTCAGGTTGCTGAACAGCTTTTCAACGCGAGCCCCACGACCGCGAGCGCGGGCATGAAAGCGCTTCATGACCAGGGCCTTACCCACGGTCGCGTGCGAAACGAAAAGCCGGTCAACGTCCAGCTGGTGATTGTTCTCGGCGTTCGCGATGGCGGACTGGAGGACCTTCTTCACTTCGCCAGCGATACGACGCTTGGAAAATGTCAGAAGGGCGACGGCTTCACCAGCGGACTTTCCGCGGATCAGCTGCGCAACCAGGTTCAGCTTCTGCGGGCTCGTGCGGATCATTCCGCCGAACGCCTTGGCCTCAGTCTCGCTGAGGCGCCGCTCTGCAGCAGGCTTTCCCATGATTACTTCCTCTTCGCCTTCTTGTCGGCCGCGTGGCCATAGAACGTCCGGGTCGGCGAGAACTCACCGAACTTGTGACCGATCATATTCTCGGTCACCAGCACCGGCAGGAACTTCTGGCCATTATAGACGCCAAAGGTCAGACCAACGAAATGCGGCAGAATGGTGGAACGACGCGACCAGATCTTGATGATCTCGTTGCGGCCGGACGCACGCGCCTTGTCTGCCTTCTTCAACAGGTAGCCGTCTACGAACGGCCCCTTCCAAACGGAACGAGTCACGGCAGCACTCCTTACTTAGCGCGACGACGGATAATGAGCTTATCCGTGGCCTTGTTCTGACGCGTCTTCTTGCCCTTGGTCGGCTTGCCCCACGGGGTGACCGGATGACGACCACCGGAGCTGCGGCCTTCACCACCACCATGCGGGTGGTCGATCGGGTTCATGGCAACGCCACGAACCGACGGACGCTTGCCCAGCCAACGATTACGACCGGCCTTGGCGATCACAATGTTGGACTGATCGGGGTTGGAGACAGCGCCGATCGTGGCCATGCACTCGCCGCGAACCATGCGCAGCTCGCCCGAGGGCAGCTTCAGCTGAGCATAGCCCTGGTCGCGACCGACCAGCTGCAGGTAGGTGCCGGCGGAACGGGCCAACTGGCCGCCCTTGCCTGCCTTGAGCTCCACATTGTGCACGATCGTGCCAACGGGAATGTTCTTCAGCGGCATGGCATTGCCGGGCTTCACATCGACCTTTTCGCCGGCGATGACAGTGTCACCAGCCTTCAGGCGCTGCGGAGCCAGGATGTAGGAGAGCGTGCCGTCCTCGTACTTCACCAGAGCGATGAAGCCGGTACGGTTGGGGTCGTATTCCAAACGCTCCACGACTGCCGGCATGTCGAACTTGCGACGCTTGAAGTCGACAATACGATAGGTGCGCTTGTGACCGCCGCCGATACGGCGGGCGGTGATACGACCGGTGTTGTTACGGCCGCCCGAGGAGGAAAGACCCTCGGTCAGCATCTTAACGGGCTTGCCCTTATACAGCTCGGAGCGATCCACCATAACCAACTGGCGGAGGCTCGGCGTAATGGGACGGAAAGTCTTCAGTGCCATCGCTCTGTCCTCACACCCCGGTGGTCACGTCGATCGTGCTGCCCTCGGCGAGGGTGACCACGGCCTTCTTGTAGTCCGACCGGCGACCGATCGTCCCACGGAAGCGCTTGGTCTTCCCCTTGACCACGACGGTATTGACCGCCGTGACCTTCACCTTGAACAGGCCTTCGATCGCGGCCTTGATTTCCGGCTTCTTCGCATCCAGACGCACCTTGAAGGTGACCTGGTTATGCTCGGAGCCCATGGTGGCCTTCTCGGTGATCACGGGCGCGACGATCAGATCGTACATGCGCTCGGCCGAGACAATCGTCTTCTTGGCGTTGCTCATTTCAGGCGAGCCTCCAGCTGCTCGACGGCATTACGCGTCAGGACGAGAACGTCCTTGCGCAGAATGTCGTACACGTTGGCGCCCTGCTCCGGCAGCACGTCGATGTGCGGGATGTTGCGAGCAGCCCGGAAGAACAGCTCGTTCACATTGGCGCCATCGATGATCAGCGCGGACTTCAGGCCCAGGGCCTGGAGCTGGCCGAACAGCACCTTGGTCTTGTGGGTCTCAGTGGCGGCGCTTTCCAGCACAACCAGCTTGCCTTCAGCGGCCTTGACCGACAGAGCGGTCTTAAGCGCGAGCTTGCGGACCTTCTTGGTCATGTCATGTTCGTGGGAACGAACGACCGGCCCGAAAATGCGCGCACCACCGCGGAACTGCGGCGAACGGACGGAACCCTGACGGGCGCGACCGGTGCCCTTCTGGCGCCACGGCTTCTTCGTGGTACCGGAGATCTCGGAGATGCCCTTGGTCTTGTGCGTGCCAGCGCGGCGCTTGGCGAGCTGCCAGAGCACCATGCGCGCCAGGATGTCCTGACGGGCGGGCAGGCCGAACACGTCTTCCGACAGCTCGATCTCGCCGACGGTCTCGTTCTTCAGATTCTTAACGGACGTCTTCATTTATCAGCCCTCCTGCGCCGCAGGAGCTTCGGCCGCCGGGGCACGGAAAGCGCCGGGGAACGGCACGCCCTCGGGCAGCTTCTTCTTGACGGCGTCCTTGACGAGGACATAGGCGCCCTCATGGCCCGGGACAGCGCCCTTGACCAGGATCAGACCGCGATCGGCATCAACCGACACGACCTTCAGATTCTGCACGGTCACGGTCTCGGCACCGAGGTGACCAGGCATCTTCTTGTTCTTGAAGGTCTTACCCGGGTCCTGACGGCCACCGGTCGAACCGATGGAGCGGTGGGACACGGACACGCCGTGGGTAGCGCGCAGACCACCGAAGTTCCAGCGCTTCATACCACCGGCAAAACCCTTACCGAGGGAAGTGCCCTGGACGTCGACGAACTGGCCGGCAACAAAATGGTCCGCAGTCAGCTCAGCACCAACCTCGATCAGGTTGGCGGGCTCGACGCGGAACTCAACGAGCTTCTTCTTCGGCTCGACCTTCGCCTTGGCGAACATCTCACGCTGGGCCTTGGCGACGTTCTTCACCTTGGCCTTGACGGCGCCGAGCTGGAGGGCGGTGTAGCCATCCTTCTCTTCCGTCTTGTGAGCAACCACCTGGACCTGGTCCAGCTTCAGCACAGTCACCGGCACGCTCTCACCCTCGTCAGTGAAGACGCGGGTCATGCCGACCTTCTGCGCGATCAATCCGGATCGCATCTGTTTTCTCCTCACTCGGGACATCCTCAATCGGGAGAGGTCCCGTACTCACATCAAACTAACTTACAGCTTGATCTCGACATCAACGCCGGCGGCCAGATCGAGCTTCATCAGCGCATCCACGGTCTGGGGCGTCGGATCGACAATGTCGAGCAGACGCTTGTGGGTGCGGATCTCGAACTGCTCGCGCGACTTCTTGTCGATATGCGGGCTGCGGTTGACCGTGAACTTTTCCAACTGCGTGGGCAGCGGAATCGGACCGCGGACGCGCGCACCGGTCCGCTTCGCGGTGTTGACGATCTCGCTGGTGCTTTGGTCGAGCACGCGATGATCAAACGCCTTAAGGCGGATCCGGATATTCTGATTGTCCATGTCCTAGACCCCAAAAAGAGCAGGGTTTATACCCAAAGAGTGGGCCGGCCCCAAGTACTTTCGGGCCGGCCCCACCACATTGCTGTGATGCGTCGAAGCGATAGGCTTACTTGACGATCTTCGACACGACGCCGGCGCCGACGGTGCGGCCGCCTTCGCGGATGGCGAAGCGCAGGCCTTCATCCATGGCGATCGGGGCGATCAGCTTCACGGCGAAGCGGATATTGTCGCCCGGCATCACCATCTCGGTGCCTTCCGGCAGCGTCACCGAACCGGTCACGTCCGTCGTACGGAAGTAGAACTGCGGACGGTAGTTGGCGAAGAACGGGGTGTGACGGCCACCCTCTTCCTTCGTCAGGATGTAGGTCTCGGCTTCGAAGTCCGTGTGCGGGTTGATCGAGCCCGGCTTCGCCAGAACCTGACCACGCTCCACATCGTCACGCTTCGTGCCGCGCAGCAGCGCGCCAATGTTGTCGCCAGCCTGGCCCTGGTCCAGCAGCTTGCGGAACATTTCAACGCCGGTAACGGTCGTCTTGGTCGTCGGACGGATACCGACGATTTCGACTTCCTCACCAACCTTCACAATGCCGCTCTCAACGCGGCCGGTCACCACGGTGCCGCGACCGGAGATCGAGAACACGTCTTCGATCGGCATCAGGAAGGCCTTGTCAACCGGACGCTCCGGCTGCGGGATGTAACGGTCAACCTCGGCCATCAGGGCCAGGACCGCGTCACGGCCGATTTCCGGGTTCGTGTCGTTCAGCGCGCAAACCGCGGAACCCTTCACGATCGGAATATCGTCGCCCGGGAAGCCGTAGCTGGACAGCAGCTCGCGCACTTCCAGCTCAACCAGTTCCACCAGATCCGGATCGGCCAGATCCATCTTGTTCAGGAACACGACCAGCGCCGGAACGCCAACCTGACGGGCCAGCAGGATGTGCTCGCGGGTCTGCGGCATCGGGCCGTCAGCGGCAGAGCAGACCAGGATCGCGCCGTCCATCTGGGCGGCACCGGTGATCATGTTCTTCACATAGTCGGCGTGGCCCGGGCAGTCCACGTGCGCGTAGTGACGGTTGTCCGTCTCATACTCAACGTGCGCCGTCGAGATCGTGATACCACGAGCCTTCTCTTCCGGGGCCTTGTCGATCTGGTCATAGGCGGTGAAGGTCGCGCCGCCCTTCTCGGCCAGAACCTTGGTGATCGCCGCGGTCAGCGACGTCTTGCCGTGGTCAACGTGGCCGATCGTGCCGATGTTGCAGTGCGGCTTCGTCCGCTCAAACTTTGCCTTCGCCATTTTCTCGTCCTCACATCATCATTGGTTTACGGCTTTTGGCGTCAAGCCACCTTGGCACGGATGCCCTCGGCGATCGCCTGCGGCGCCTGCTCGTAACGTTCAAACTGCATCGTATATTGCGCCCGGCCCTTGCTCATGGACCGGAGCGTATTCACATAGCCGAACATCGTCGCCAACGGCACCGAAGCGCCGATGACCTGGGCATTGCCCCGCTGATCGATCCCGGCCACCTGACCACGACGGCTGTTCAGGTCACCGATGATGTCGCCCAGATAATCATCCGGCGTCACCACCTCAACCTTCATCACCGGCTCCAGCAGGACGGGCCGCGCCTTCGCCAGCGCCTCCCGCAGAGCCCCGCGGGCCGCCGTTTCGAACGCCAGGACGGAACTGTCCACATCATGGAAAGCACCATCCAGCAGTTCGACCCGGAGATCGACAACGGGAAAACCCGCCACGACACCGGAAGCAACCACCGCTTCGATCCCGGATCGAACACCTGGCACGAATTCCTTCGGCAGATGGTCACCCGCGACCTTGTTCTCAAACACCAGACCGGAACCGGGCACACCCGGTTCAACCGCCAGCCTGACACGGGCATAATGCCCGAGCGCACCAGCCTGCCGCTTATGGATGAAATCGGCTTCCGCCCGCTGCGTCACCCTCTCGCGATAGGCGACCTGGGGACGCCCCACCGCCGCATCCACCCGGAATTCCCGGCGCATGCGATCGACGATGATCTCCAGATGAAGCTCGCCCATACCGCGCAGCACCGCCTGCCCGCTTTCCGGATCACGACCGACACGGAAAGAAGGGTCCTCGGCCGCCAGGCGACCGAGTGCCACCGCCATCCGGTCATGGTCGGCCTCTGTATGGGGCTCAACCACAACCTCGATCACCGGCTCGGGGAACTCCATCCGCTCCAGCAGGAGCGGATGGGCGGGGTCACACAGCGTGTCACCGGTGCTTGTCGCTTCCAGCGAAGCGAAAGCGACGATATCACCGGCAAAAGCCTCAGCGATTTCTTCCCGGCTGTTGGCATGCATCAACAGCATGCGACCGATCTCTTCTTCCCCGCGCTTGCCCGGATTGGCCACTTTGGCCCCCTGGCGAAGCATCCCGGAATAGATGCGCGCAAAGGTGAGTGAGCCGGCAACCGGATCATTCATCACCTTGAACGCCAGCGCCGCGAACGGCGCCGTATCAGTCGCCGGACAGGTCACAACGGCCCCATCCAGCGCAACGGCCTGAACATCGGCGACATCTGCCGGAGACGGCAGATAATCGACGACGGCATCCAGCATCGGCTGAACGCCCTTGTTCTTGAAAGCGGACCCGCACAGGACGGGAACCAGACGCTGCGCGATGGTTCCCTTGCGGATCAGGCGCCGCAAACCTTCCTCGTCGGGCTCATCGCCCTGGAGATAGGCATCGGTCGCCGCCTCATCCATCTCCACCGCCAGTTCAACGAGCCGGGCGCGATGCGCCTTCGCCTCTTCGAGCCGATCAGCAGGGATATCCACGGTGCGGAAACGGGCACCCAGCATGTCATCGTCCCAGATGACCGCCTTGAAGGCGATCAGGTCGATGACGCCGATAAAGTCCTGCTCAACACCCAGCGGCAACTGAAGCATGGCCGGGTGGGCGCCAAGGCGCTCCCGGATCATGCCCACGGTGCGGAAAAAGTCAGCCCCGGTTCTGTCCATCTTGTTGATGAAACAGATGCGCGGCACGCGGTACTTGTCCGCCTGCCGCCAGACCGTCTCCGACTGCGGCTCCACACCCGACACGGCATCGAAAATCGCCACCGCACCATCCAGCACGCGAAAGCTCCGTTCGACCTCAATCATGAAGTCGACATGGCCCGGCGTGTCGATGATGTTGATCCGGTGGTCCTTCCAGAAGCAGGTCGTCGCCGCTGAGGTGATGGTGATGCCCCGTTCCCGTTCCTGTTCCATCCAGTCCATCGTGGCGGTGCCGTTATCGACCTCGCCAATGCGATAGGACCGCCCCGTATAAAAGAGGACGCGCTCAGTCGTCGTCGTTTTGCCGGCATCAACATGCGCGGCAATGCCGATATTCCGATAGCGTTCGATGGGGTGGGACCGGGACATCTCTGGACTTCCGCCTCAGGCTGGGCTCGACACTTACCAGCGGTAGTGCGAGAAGGCCTTGTTGGCCTCGGCCATACGATGGGTGTCCTCGCGCTTCTTCACGGCCGTGCCGCGCTGCTGGGCAGCGTCGAGCAACTCACCGGAAAGGCGCTCGGTCATGGTGTTTTCCGAACGGTTGCGGGCAGCACCGATGATCCAGCGGATCGCCAGAGCCTGCGCGCGCTCGGTGCGCACTTCCACCGGAACCTGATATGTGGCACCACCGACGCGGCGGGAACGAACTTCCAGGTACGGACGGACGTTGTTCAGGGCGTCATGGAACAGCTGCAGGGGGTCCTGCTTGGCCTTCTGCTCGATGCGGTCGAGGGCGCCATAAACGATGGACTCAGCCACCGACTTCTTGCCGTCATACATCAGGCAGTTCATGAACTTGGTCAGCACGATGTCGCCAAACTTGGCGTCGGGCAGAACTTCGCGCTTATCGGCTTTACGACGACGGGACATAACTCGATCTCCTTACTTGGGCCGCTTCGCACCGTACTTGGAACGACGCTGCTTACGGTCCTTAACGCCCTGAGTATCGAGCGTGCCGCGGATGATGTGGTAACGCACACCGGGAAGATCCTTCACACGACCACCGCGGATCATGACGACCGAGTGCTCCTGGAGATTGTGACCTTCACCGGGGATATAGCTGATGACCTCGTAGCCGTTCGTAAGGCGCACGCGGGCGACCTTACGGAGTGCCGAGTTCGGCTTCTTCGGGGTGGTGGTGTAAACACGGGTGCAGACGCCACGCTTCTGCGGGCACTCCTGCAGTGCCGGCACCTTGTCCCGGGCCACCAACGGAGCCCGCGGCTTGCGGATCAACTGACTGATCGTCGGCATGAAAGCCCTTCGCTCTTGCTGTCGTCCCCGTCACCGGGGAATCGAATTCCAATCCAGGCCGCGCACAATTCCCTGATTCGGCACTCGTGACGACGGACGAAAAATACCCGCTTGCGAAACCAGAGGCTCCGCGCGGGGCAGATTCCATACGCCGTCCGAACAAGGACTCGGTTGCGGCTATCGACTGTTCCGGTTAGCGCCAGCCAGCCCCTCAGCACAGGGATCAAGCCAGGTCTGGGGGATATGCCTGGGGCACCCGATGGGCACACCACGCCTTCCCCCCCGAAATAGGTTGCGGGACTATATGGAGGAGTCACGGGACCGTCAAGCGCGACCCTTGGATTTCCGCCACGTTCAGCACGCAACGGCACCCCTTGGAGTCCGCAGGGCTGGTCCGGAGGCGCAGCAGGACGCAGCCAGAGCACCAGACCCCGGATCGCGCACCTTTCGTGCCCGCCGGAGGTGCGTCGTCAGACAGGATAGCGACCATTAATGGCAGACAAAGACCAGACTCGGCACGCCCCCTGGCCGCGATCAAGGCGGCGCTGCCGTCCCGCCCATGCGCCATTTGCTGTCACCGCCGGCCCGTCATGCGGCGCATGGGCTGGTCGTGCGGACGCTCTGGCCTTATATAGGCGCCTTCCCGCGAAGGACCTACCCCCATGACCAAGCCTGCCATCTCCCTTCCCACCGCCCCCAAGGTGGGCATTGTTTCACTCGGCTGCCCCAAGGCGCTGGTGGACAGTGAACGCATCCTGACCAAGCTGCGCTCGGAAGGGTATGAGATTTCCGGCTCCTATGACGGGGCGGATGTGGTGCTGGTCAATACCTGCGGCTTTCTGGACTCTGCCAAGGCCGAAAGTCTGGAAGCCATCGGGGAGGCCATCAAGGAGAATGGCAAGGTTATCGTCACCGGCTGCCTGGGCAAAGAAGAAAGCCTGATCCGACAGAGCCATCCCAACGTGCTGGCCGTCACCGGGCCGCACCAGTATGAGCAGGTGGTGAACGCGGTCCACGACGTGGTGCCACCCCGCCACGATCCGTATCTGGACGTCGTGCCGCCGCAGGGGCTGCGCCTCACCCCGCGCCATTACGCCTATCTGAAGATTTCCGAGGGCTGCAACAATCGCTGCACCTTCTGCATCATCCCGTCCATCCGCGGCGATCTTGTCTCCCGCCCCGCCAATATGGTGCTGGCAGAAGCCGAAGCGCTGGTGAAGGCCGGCGTGAAGGAAATCCTGGTGGTCAGCCAGGACACCTCGGCCTATGGCATGGACACCCGCTATGCCGAGAGCAAGTGGAAGGGCCGGCAGGTCCGCGCCAAGTTCATCGACCTGGCGCGCGAGCTGGGTGATCTCGGTGCCTGGATCCGCCTGCACTATGTGTACCCCTATCCGCATGTGGATGAGGTGATCGGGCTGATGGCCGAGGGCAAGGTACTGCCCTATTTGGACATCCCCTTCCAGCACGCCGCCCCCAATGTGCTGAAATCCATGAAGCGCCCGGCCAACACTGACAAGGTGCTGGACCGGATCAAGATGTGGCGCCAGGGCTGCCCGGACCTGACGCTGCGCTCGACCTTCATCGTCGGCTTCCCCGGCGAGACGGAACAGGATTTCCAGTATCTGCTGGACTGGCTGACCGAGGCCCAGATCGACCGGCTGGGCTGCTTCAAATACGAGCCGGTGGACGGCGCGCCCGCCAATGAAATCCCCGGTGCCGTGCCGCCAGAGGTGCAGGAGGAGCGCTGGAACCGCCTGATGGCCCACCAGCAGGAAATCAGCGCCAAGCGCTTCGCCGCCAAGGTTGGCCGCGAAATGGATGTGCTGATCGATGAGGTGGACGAAGACGGGGCCATCGGCCGGTCCTGGTCCGATGCACCAGAGATTGACGGCAATGTCTTCCTCAACGGCGAAACCGGCCTGAAGCCGGGCGACATGGTGCGCGCGCGCATTGATGAAGCCGATGAGTATGATCTCTGGGGCAGCCGTCTGGTATGAATTAAAACGCGGTATCATACCAATCCGCCGAAAGGTTGACCTTTCGGCGGATTGGAGGCCGGCGACCGCCGGCCCGCCGCACGTGCGGCGTAAGCCAAGCTGCCGGAGGCAGCGCCCGGCGCCTGAGGGAACGCAAAATCTCCCCGGATCGGTCACGATCAAGGGAGATTGTTATCAACAGGATGCCGCGTTTTCCGGCCTCTTTTCCGGGAAAGCCTTTCCTGATATTCCGATTGGAAATGAAAAGTACCGCCACACCCATGGCGGGTACGAAAATCGGGCTCAGAGGGGTATCATGGCAGCAACCGGTTTGGCCGCCTTCACAGCGGCATCACCACTGATTCAAATCCACGCCGTCCTGGCAGGCGTATCCATCGCGCTGGGCGGGGTACAGTTCGCCATGCCCAAGGGCACGGACATTCACCGGCTGATCGGTCGGTTCTGGGTAGGGATCATGGCCATCGTGGCCTTGTCCTCCTTCGCCATCCATAAGATGCAGATCATCGGGCCCTTCAGCCCGATCCATTTCCTGTCCATCTTCGTGCTGATCGTGCTGTACCGTTCCGTACAGGCGGCCCGGCGCGGCGACATCGCCAAGCATCGCCGCTCCATGATCCTGCTTTATATCCTGGGCCTGATCATTACCGGCGGCTTCACTCTGCTACCAGGCCGGCTGATGCATACGGTCCTGTTCGGCGGTTGATCGGTCAGGTGTCGTAGGGCCAATCCTTGGCGTCCAGCAACCGTTGGGCGCCAAGGCGCAGCGTGTCGTGCAGGGTCCGGATCGCCTCGATCTCCTGCTCCGAAAGCGCATCCAGCTTCTGGCCCCGCAGATTATGCAGCAGCCCTGCCAATGTCTTTGCCGTACGGGCAAGGGGTGGGAAGGACGCGCCCAGCCCCAGCACCTCGTCCCGGTAATCAGGCCGCAGCACATTGGGGTACAGCCGGTCCATCAGGTCCAGCGCATTGGTTAATTGCGTTCGGTTCATCGCACAGGGGCTCAGTTACGGACATCGGGCGACCATCGCCCGGTCGCACCATCACCTTCTTGCTGCGCCGCCTGGACCTGAGCCCGCAGGCTGCCCGACGGCGCCGGCGTGGCTGGGCGAACGGGCGAAGGCGCCGGGGGCGCCGCGACGACCACTGGGCGACGGCTTGCCAACACCTTCCGGACCCAGAAGACATGGGCCACCGCGACGAGCGCGCCGAACGGCAGCGGGCCCCAGATCAATAATTGAGGATATTGCTGGCCAATATCGGCCATAGCGGGCAACGCGCGCAGACCACTGCCAATGATGGAGGTCGCCCCTGCCCCGCTGAGCGCGGCGAAGACCAAACCCGCCCGCCCCGCAAACTGCCCGCCCGCCATCACGCGCACTCCCTGCCACTCAATAATCTCAGCCTATTTAGGCGGCTGCGGCATGATTGCCAAGACCCAAGGCGCTCGCCGCTCGTGCCTGTCGTCAAACGGGCCGCGCCATGCTGCGTGCGCGCATCATGGCCCAAGGGGTGGACGCGCCGCGCCATTCAAACTGCACCAGAAGCTGATTCAGTTGTCCGCTTTCCCTGATCCATTCCGGCATTTCCAGCACATGGCCACGCGGCTGGAGAATCTCGATTTCATGGCTGGCCGCGAACCGGCCGGGCACAGTATCCCGCGTGTGCCCCCGGTCGGTTGGGTGGAGTTCTACCAATATATCCATATCCGTGAGGGCTGGAGAGCGTACAGGGTCCAGCAGCACGTCCTCCGCGCCTTCGATATCACACCAGACCAATGTCCGCCCGCCGGTATGGCTC